>CBDBCG010000001.1:0-2157533 GCA_965202925.1 Alphaproteobacteria bacterium
CGAGGGCGGGACGGGCCCGAATGCCGCGCTCTTCCTGCACGGCATCGGCGGCGACTCCGGCAGCTTCGCCGACACTCTGTCCGCCTTGCCCGAAGGCTGGCGCGGCGTCGCCTGGGACGCGCCGGGCTACGGCAATTCCACGCCAATGGCGGAGATGACCTTCGAAACCCTGGCCGCGGCGGCGGTCCGCCTGCTCGATGCGCAGGGCGTCCGGCGCGCCGTCATCGTCGGCCATTCCATGGGCGGCATGATCGCCCAGGAAATCGCCGCCCGCTATCCGGAGCGCGTCCGGGGGCTGGTCCTGTTCGCCACCAGCGCCTCGTTCGGCGGGCGCGATGCGCTCTTCCGCATGAAATTCCTTGCCGACCGCCTCGCGCCGCTCGACCGGGGACTGACGCCGGGGGACATCGCCCGGCCACTGGTTCCGAGCCTGTTCGGGCCCGAGCCGCCGCCCGGGGCGCTGGAGCGCGCCGTCGCGAGCATGGCAGCGCTGTCTTCCGCCACCTATCGCCAGGCGCTCAACTGCATCGTCCATTACGACCGCAGGGACGATCTGGCCCGGATCGCCTGCCCGACCCTGGTGCTGGCCGCCGAACTCGATAAGCTCGCGCCGCCGCGCACCATGGAACGGATGGCCAGGGCCGTCCCCGGCGCGCGCTACCGTTGCCTCGCCGGGGCGGGCCATCTGGCCAACATGGAGGACCCGGCGGCGTTCAACGCTGAAATCTGCCGTTTCCTGAAGGACGTTTCCCGGCAAGAACCGGATAGCCCCGGAGAAGCTGGATGACGCAAGCGCTCATGGATATCCACGGGGCGGACGCGACCGCCCGGCAGAAAGACCTGGTCGGCCGCATCCGCGAACTGGGCCGCGACCGGTTCCGCCCCCGCGCCGCCGATCTGGACGCCCGCAACGTCTTCCCGTTCGAGAACTACGCCGATCTCCGGGAGGCCGGCTTCCTGGCCGTGACGATCCCCGAGGATCATGGCGGCATGGGCGCCGACTACCAAACCTACGCCCTGATCTCCGCCGAACTGGGCCGCTGGTGCCCGGCCACCGCGCTCACTTTCAACATGCATGCCAGCACACTGCTGTGGGCGTCGCGCCTGGCGGACGAGCTGGAGATGCCGGACGATGTGCGCGCGCAGCACAACATCCGGCGCGCCGCCCTGTTCCGCCGGGTCGTCGAGGAGGGCATGCTGTTCGCCCAGCCCTTTTCCGAGCCGGACAGCGCGGCAGCCGCGGGCAAGGCGGCGTTCGGCACCACGGCGCGGCCGGTCGAGGGCGGCTACCGGGTCGACGGCGTCAAGCATTTCGCCTCGCTCTCCGGCGCCGCCAGCCATTACGGCCTGGTCTGCACGCTGCAGCAGGAGGGCGTCGAGCCGATCCCGCAGAACACCATGTTCCTTGCCGTGCCAGCCGAAGCCGAGGGCGTGACGCTCTTCGGCGAATGGGACGTCATGGGCATGCGGCCGACCGACAGCCGCTCGCTGAAGTTCGACAATGTCTTCGTTCCGGACGACCTGACCATGCTGCCGCACGGCCTCTACTACCAGGCCCGCGCTGAACTGGCCGCACATGTTCATGACATTGACGCCGACCTATCTCGGCCTCGCCCATGCCGCCTTCCAGTTCACCGTGGACTATCTGCGCGGCGAGGTTGCGGGGGCACCGCCGGCCGGCCCGGCGCGCCACAGCCCGGCCAAGCAGCTCGCGGTGGCCGAGATGCGCCTCAAGCTCGAACAGGCGACGGCCCTGTTCCGGCGCGCGATCGCCGAGGCCCGGCTGCGCCCGACCAAGGAAGACCGGCTGCGCGCCTACGCCGCCCAGTTCACCGTCATGGAATATGCCAACGACATCGCCCGGCTCGGCCTGCGGACCTGCGGCGGCCGGGCGATCTTCAAGAATTTCGACATCGAGCGCTGGTATCGCGACAGCCGCTGCGGATCGCTGATGCTGCCCTGGACGGCGGAGATCTGCCTGGAACGGCTGGGCCGGGAAAGCCTGTTCGAACGCGGCGAAAGATGACGGCCGGACGAACGGCGGGACGCGGCCAGACCGATATTTCCGGCTGGATCGCCCACCGGGCCGGCTGGGCGCCGGACGATACCGCGATCCGGTTCGAAGGCGCGGATATTTCCTATGCGATGTTGGAGGACCGGATCGGGCGGCTCGCCGGGGCGCTCGCCGGCGAGCTGGGAGTCGCCGAAGGAGGCCGGGGTGGCGCATCTCGGCGTCAACGCGCCGGAGATGATCGAACTGCTGTTCGCCTGCGCCCGCCTGGGCGCGATCTTCGTGCCGCTGAACGGCCGGCTGACGGTCGAGGAGCATCTGTGGCAGGTGCGGGACTGCGGCGCTGCGCTGCTGTTCGTCGAGCCGGACTATTTCGGTCATGCCGCAGAACTTGCCGCGGCGTTGCCGGAACTGCGCATCGCGACCTATGCCGGCGCCGACCCGCGCTGGCCGGCCCTGGAGCGGCTTTGCGAGGCGGCGGCCCACTGCCCGCCGTCGCTGCGCGCCGACCTGCGCTGTCCGGCGAAGATCGTCTACACCTCGGGCACGACCGGCCGGCCCAAGGGCGCGGTCCTGTCCCAGGAAGCGCTGTTCCACACCGCGCTGAACGGCCAGTCGGTCTTCGAGTTCACCCGGGCCGACCGTATCCTGACGGCGATCCCGCTGTTCCATGTCGGCGGCATGAACATCCAGACCCTGCCCGGCCTGCGCGCCGGCGCGACGGTCCTGCTCCATCGCCGCTTCGATCCGGCCGCGGTCCTGGGGGCGCTGGCCGGGGACCGGCCGACCCTGCTCGCCATCGTGCCGGCCATGGCGCGCGCGCTGTTCGCCCTGCCGGATTTCGCCGATGTCGACCTGTCCGGCCTGCGCTGCGTGTGCATGGGATCCTCCTCGGTGCCGCCCGCCCTGTTCGCGCCGTGGCACGCGAAGGGCCTGCCGGTGAACCAGGTCTACGGCCTGACCGAGAGCGGCCCGACCGCAGTCGCGCTGCCCATCGCCGACGGCTTCGCGCGCAGCGCCTCGGCCGGCAAGCCGGTGCTGCATTGCGAAGCGAAGGTCGTCGCCGACGACAGCGGCCGGAACGCGGCGCCCGGCAAAATCGGCGAAATCTGGCTGCGCGGGCCAAACCTGATGACGGAATACTGGGCCAATCCCGAAGCGACTGCCGCGTCCTTCGCCGAAGACGGCTGGTTCAGGACCGGCGACCTCGGCCGTATCGACCGGGACGGCTATTTCTTCGTCGAGGACCGCAAGACGGACATGATCGTCTCCGGCGGCGAAAACATCTATCCGGCGGAACTGGAGCGGATTCTCGCCGAAGCGGACGACCTGGCCGAGTTCGCCGTCATCGGCCGGCCGGACGAGAAATGGGGCGAGACGCCGGTCTGCGTGGCGGTGCCGAAGCCGGGCGCCGCGGTCACCGGGGAATCGGTCCTGGCGCTGTTCGACGGCCGGCTGGCCCGCTACAAGCGGCCGCGCGTTGTCGTGCTCACCAAAGGGCCGCTGCCGCGCACGCCGCTCGGCAAGGTCCGCAAGTTCGAACTGCGCGAGGCCCTGCTCGCCGGCCGGCTGGGGTCCGTAGGCCGCTCCGGGTCCGGGTGACACCCGACCTGCAACCCGCCTCACACCGTCTTGCCCTTGAAGCGGCACAGGTCGTTGACGATGCAGGACGGGCAATCCGGCCTGCGCGCCTTGCAGACATAGCGGCCGTGCAGGATCAGCCAGTGGTGGGCGTGCTGCTTGAATTGCGCCGGCGTCGCCTTCTCCAGCTTCTGTTCGACGGCGAGCGGCGTCTTGCCGGGCGCGAGGCCGGTCCGGTTGCCGACCCGGAAGATATGGGTATCGACCGCGATCGTCGGCTGGCCGAAGGCGATGTTCAGGACGACGTTCGCCGTCTTGCGGCCGACGCCCGGCAGGGCCTCCAGCGCGGCGCGGTCCTGCGGCACCCGGCTGGCGTGTTTCTCGATCAGGATATGGCTGAGCGCGATCACGTTCTTCGCCTTGGCGTTGTAGAGCCCGATGGTGCGGATATGCGCCTTCAGGCCGGCCTCGCCGAGCGCCACCATCTGCTCCGGCGTCGTCACCTGCGCGAACAGGGCCTGCGTCGCCTTGTTGACGCCGACATCGGTCGCCTGGGCCGACAGGACGACCGCGACCAGCAGGGTATACTCGTTGACATGGTTCAGCTCGCCCTTCGGCGCCGGCCGCTGCGCCTCGAGGCGGCTGTACATCTCGACGATATCGGCTTTCCTCATGGCGCGGACCTTACCACGAAACCGCGAATCGGTTATGGTCGGGGCATGACCCGGCCGCCGGTTTACCTCGACGCCGAACTCCGGCCCAACCGCAGCCTCAGCCCGCGCGGCTTCCGCTGGCTGATGGGCGGGCTGATGGCGCTTTCCCTGGTCGCCGGCATCGTGTTCGTCTCGATCGGCGCCTGGCCGGTCTTCGGCTTTTTCGGGCTCGACGTGCTGCTGATCTGGCTCGCCTTCCGCGCCAGCTACCGCAGCGGCGCGATGTTCGAATATCTCAGGCTCACCCGCGACGCGCTGGAAGTGAAGCGCATCCACCCGTCCGGCCGCGAGCAGAAATGGTCGTTCCAGCCCTGGTGGGTCCGGGTGTCGCTGCCCCGGCCGGTGAAGCACGAGAGCCAGCTCTCGCTGTCGTCCCACGGTCGCCGGCTGGTCGTCGGCGCTTTCCTCAGCCCGCGGGAGCGCGGCGAGGTCGCCGACGCGCTGGAAGACGCCCTGCACCGGATGCGCGCGGCGCCGGCCTGAGATCGGCCCGACTGCCGGCCCGACTGCCGGCGCGCCGCGCGCCTCAGCGCAGGCCGAGCACGTCCGCCATGTCGTAGAGGCCCGGCTGCCCGCGTTGCGTCCGGCCGGCGGCCCAGCGCGCCGCGCGCACCGCGCCGCGGGCGAAGATGGCGCGGCTGCCCGCCTTGTGGGTCAGCTCCACGCGCTCGCTCTCGGTGGCGAACACGACCGTATGCTCGCCGGCGACGTCGCCGCCGCGCAATACGGCGAAGCCGATATCGCCCTGCCGGCGCGCACCGGTGACGCCGTCCCGGCCCCGTTCGGCCACCGCGTCCAGTTCGACGCCCCGGCCCCGTGCGGCGGCGCGGCCGAAGCCGAGTGCGGTGCCCGACGGCGCGTCCGCCTTGTATCTGTGGTGCATCTCGACGATCTCGATATCCCAGTCGTCGGCCAGGGCGCGCGCGACCTGCTCCGTCACCGCGAACAGCAGGTTGACGCCCAGGCTCATGTTGGGCGCGTAGACAACCGGCACCTTCTCGGCGGCGGCTTCCAGGGCTGCCGTCTGCGCCGGCTCCAGCCCGGTCGTGCCGATGACCAGCGCCGTGCCGGTTTCCGCTGCGGCGGCCGCGTGCCCCGCCGCCGCGGCCGGCACCGTGAAATCGACCAGCACGTCGCTCGCCGCGGCGGCCGCGCCGGTATCGGCGACCACCGTCACGCCCAGCGGATCGAGCCCGGCCAGCTCCCCGGCATCCTGGCCGATCGCGCCGGCGCCCGGCTGTTCCGTCGCCGCCGCGACCGCACAGCCCTCCGCAGCGCCGATTTCCCGCACCAGCATCCGGCCCATCCGGCCGCTGCATCCCAGGACGGCTATCCGGCAATCGCCCATGTCGCTGTTCCCGTTTGCCGACATTCCGGTTCCCGCCCTGCCTAAGGCACGCCGCCCGACGGCGCAAGGCGGCTTCACCCCAGATCGTAGCTTTGCAGGGGCCGGTATGTCGGGCCGTGCCGGGTCAGTTGGCTCTCGTAGAGGGTGAAGTCGCCGACCTCGAAGGGCGGGGCCCGGAAATCGCCGTGCTCGGACAGGAAGTTCGCCACATGGTGCCCGGTCTCGCCCCGGATCCGCGCCAGCGTGACATGGGGCCGGAACCTGCGCGCCTCCGCCGGAAATCCGGCGCGCACGACGGCGGATTCGACGCTGGCCTGAAGCCGGTTCAGCAGATCGTTCGCCTCGACGCCGGCCCAGACGGAGCGGGCCTTGCGCAGCTTGCCGAAATGGCCGACGCCGGCCAGCGACAGCGCGAACGGCCGCGCCCGCACCGCGCCGAGCGCGCTGTCGACATCCTCGGCCCGGTCCCCGGCTACCTCGCCGATGAAGCGCAGGGTGACGTGATAGTTGTCGGACTCGATCCAGCGCGCGCCGGGGATGCCGCGCTCCAGCATCGAGAGCGTGTCGCGCAGGGCTTCGGGAAGCGCGAGGCCGACGAACAGGCGGATCATGGACTCGGGACCGGTGCGGGCGGATCGGGCGGGGCATTCCGCAGACCGCAAGGATATGCCGGAACGGGCCCCCGGCCCGCAACCCGTCATTCCGACCGGAGCAACCCCCCAACCGTCATTTCGAGCGAAGCAACTCCCCAACCGTCATTTCGACCGACGCGAAGCGAGTGGAGAAATCCGGCTGGCGACGGAGGCCGGCCAGATGCCGGAACCTACGGCGTCGACGGAGCGCCCGCCGGATTTCTCCACTCCGCCCCGGCCGGGGGCCGGGGCTCCGGTCGAAATGACGGGAGAGGGGGCGCCCCGGCCGGGGGCCGGGGCTGCGGTCGAAATGACGGGAGAGGGGGCGCCCCCGGCCGGGGGCCGGGGCTCCGGTCGAAATGACGGGGGTGGGCAGGCGCGGCGATTGCGGTTGACCGGCGCAGTTATGTTCGATAATTGTTCCTGCCATGCGCAAGGGCGGCCACGTCTACATTATCGGGAGCCTGCGGCAGACGCTCTATGTCGGCGTAACGGCCGATCTGGCGCGGCGCCTGCACGAGCACCGCACCGGCGCGCTCAAGGGTTTCTCGGCGCGGTACAGGATCTGGCGGCTGCTCTGGTGCGAACCGCACGACGACATTCTCGGCGCGATAGCGCGGGAGAAACAGATCAAGCGCTGGCGGCGCGAAAAGAAGCTCGCGCTGATCGCACGGACGAACCCGGAATTCCGGGACCTCGGGCCGCTGCTCAACCGATAGCCCCTCCCGCCGCCCCCCCGCCGTCATTTCGACCGACGCAACTCCCCTCGCCGTCATTTCGACCGAGCGCAGCGAGTGGAGAAATCTGGCTGGCGACGGAGGCCGGCCACAGGCGCTGCCTTGTGGCGTCGATGGAGCGCCCGCCGGATTTCTCCACTCCGCCCCGGCCGGGGGCCGGGGCTCCGGTCGAAATGACGGGAGAGGGGGCGCCCCCGGCCGGGGGCCGGGGCTCCGGTCGAAATGACGGTAAGGGGGCGGCGGTGCCGTCGCATCCCGCCCTCGACCCCTCATTCCGGCCGGGACACGCCCCTTGCCGGCATCCCGGCCGACCGAAGCCCTCCGCCCCGGTCATTTCGAGCGAAGCAACCCCCTCGCCGTCATTTCGACCGAGCGCAGCGAGCGGAGAAATCTGGCTAGCGACGGAGGCCGGCCACAGGCGCTGCCTTGTGGCGTCGATGGAGCGCCCGCCGGATTTCTCCACTCCGCCCCGGCCGGGGGCCGGGGCTCCGGTCGAAATGACGGGAGAGGGGGCGCCCCCGGCCGGGGGCCGGGGCTCCGGTCGAAATGACGGTAAGGGGGCGGCGGTGCCGTCGCATCCCGCCCTCGACCCCTCATTCCGGCCGGGACACGCCCCTTGCCGGCATCCCGGCCGACCGAAGCCCTCCGCCCCGGTCATTTCGAGCGAAGCAACCCCCTCGCCGTCATTTCGACCGAGCGCAGCGAGCGGAGAAATCTGGCTAGCGACGGAGGCCGGCCACAGGCGCTGCCTTGTGGCGTCGATGGAGCGCCCGCCGGATTTCTCCACTCCGCCCCGGCCGGGGGCCGGGGCTCCGGTCGAAATGACGGTAAGGGGGCGGCGGTGCCGTCGCATCCCGCCCTCGACCCCTCATTCCGGCCGGGACACGCCCCTTGCCGGCATCCCGGCCGACCGAAGCCCTCCGCCCCGGTCATTTCGAGCGAAGCAACCCCCTCGCCGTCATTTCGACCGAGCGCAGCGAGCGGAGAAATCCGGCTGGCGACGGAGGCCGGCCAAATGCCGGAACCTACGGCGTCGACGGAGCGCGGGCCAGATTTCTCCACTCCGCCCCGGCCGGGGGCCGGGGCTCCGGTCGAAATGACGGGAGAGGGGGCGCCCCGGCCCGCAGGGCCGGGGCGTAGTGGAGGAATCTCGACTCGGTCTCACCGACAAGAAACCCTTGGTTCTGCGTTGAGATTCCTCCCCTTCGACTTCGCTCAGGGCAGGCTGCTACGCGCCCCGGATGAAATCCGGGGCGCTCCGGTCGGAATGACGGTAAGGGCCCCGGCGCATCGGCCCCCCGCCCGGCCGGGAGGGGGCGGCTTTGCGTTAGAGCCTGCCGCTGCGGACTCGGTCCGGGTCCCCAGCGGGCGTTTCTCCCGGTATTTCTCCCGTTATTTCGCCCGGCATTTCTCCGCGCGGCTCCGCGCCCTCCGCCAGGCTGTCGCCGATGCTGTCGGCGATCCGGGCGGCGGCGCTCTGGATCGAGTTCCGGGCGAGGTGGGCGTAGCGCGCGGTGGTCTGGACCTGGGTGTGGCCGAGCAGCTTGCCGATCATGGTCAGGCTCTCGCCCAGCGCCAGCGCCCGCGAGGCGAAGGAGTGGCGCAGGTCGTGCAGGCGCACATCCTCCAGCCCGGCGCGCTTGCGGACGATGGTCCAGGGCCGCTGCAGGTTCGCGCGGCGGGTGCCGGGGAACCGG
Source organism: Alphaproteobacteria bacterium (assembly GCA_965202925.1). Lineage (GTDB taxonomy): Bacteria > Pseudomonadota > Alphaproteobacteria > Bin65 > Bin65 > Bin65. The sequence goes on from CBDBCG010000001.1 coordinate 8,720, forward strand.
CCCGGAAACACAAAGGGATTGCCCGGCTCGCGGGGCAGCGACGCCAGCACCGCGCGCGCCTCCGGCGACAGCGGCACGGCGCGGCGCCCGGTCTTGGAATCCGGCAGTTCGATCTCGTCCGCCGCGACATACTCCCAGCGCAGGCCGCAGATTTCCGACATCCGGCAGCCGGTCAGCAGCAGCAGGCGGATCGCGGCGACCGCCGAGGGCATTTCGTCTTCGGCCGCGCGCAGCGCCGCGCCCAGGCGCGCCATCTCCTCCGGCGACAGGAACCGCTCCCGCTTGTGCTCCCGGTACAGCTTGACATGGCGGCAGGGATTGGTGCCGTCCGGCCGCCAGCCCCAGACCTCGGCGAGCGTGAACATCTTGGAGAGCACGCCGAGCATCCGGTTGGCCTGGTAGGGCGTGCCACGCAGGGCATGGTGCAGTTCCGCAACGTCCCGGCGCAGGACCTCGCCGGCCGGCATGCCGCCGATCGCGGGGACGATCAGCTTCTCCACCATCCGGCGGTAGTGCGCCTGGGTGCCCGGCTTGCAGTGCACCGGAACATAGTCCTCCAGAAACCGGCGCCCGAGGTCCGCCACCGACGGCGGCGCGTCCTCCTGCCCGTTCGCGTCCTCGCGCGGATCGATGCCCTGCCTCGCCAGCGCCGCGATCCGCTGCGCCTCCGCCCGCGCATCGTCGGCACTCATCCTCCCCTTACCCATGCTCCCGTTGCCCATGCTCTTCTTACCGGGCGCGCCGCAGGGCCCGAGGGTGAACCAGCGCAGCCGGCCGCGCACACGGGTCTGGAACACCCAGGTCTTCCGGCCCGATGCGCGGACCCGGATGCCGAAACCGGTCAGCTCGGTGTCCCAATAAACGGTGTCGCCATTGTTTGCCGGGATCGCGCCGACGGTGCGGTCGGTCAGTCTGGATATTCGATTTACCATGCCGTTCGGGCCTTTCTGCAAGCGCCGGACCCCACCGATCCGGCAAACAACCGGCAAACAGAATCGGCAGATTCCGTGCGAAACGCTGCCCGATGCGATCGCACTGAACCTGCGGGAATTCCGACAATTCAATGCGTTATCCGATTCCGAAGCCGGCGCACTCTATAACATGAGGTCACGCTCCTCAAGAACCAGATGAAGTCGGCCATGATGGCGAAGGGTCCGGACAACGTGATCCTCTCGGGCAACAGCCGCGTGAAGTTGACGATCTCTGGCTTCGTCAACCGGGGGCTCCGGTTCGCGTCGTCCGGGGACATGTCGGAATTCAACAGCGTCGAGAGCACCGAATCGCCCTCGCGGGTCACATTCCGGGGTTCCGGCAATGTGAACAAGAACATTTCGGTTGTGGCGCTCGCCGAGTTCGCCACAGGCTCCGCTGGCGGCCGCTACGGCCTGGGCATTTCCAAGGATGACTCCATTGGCCAAGAGGCTGGCGGAACGATCGGCCTGCGCCATTCCGTAATCGACGTGACCCATAAGGATATGGGCACGCTGTCGATCGGGCACAGCACGCGCGCCGAGCACTTCGCCGTGTTCACGGGATTTACCGGCACGAGCCATGTGAACAGCGTTGCTTCCGGCCCCAGTGGCGACAACGGCATCATGGCCGAAGCGTCCGACGGCATGGGAACGGTCGCCCGCCTCGGGAACCACGCCGGGGTTAACCCCGGGCGCGAGAACCGCCTCCTGTACAAGACGCCGAGCGTGATGGGTCTCACCATCCGGGCGTCGCTGAACCAGGCCCGGGGCTGGTCGCTCGGCGCGGCCTATTCCGGCCCGCCCAACGTCAAGGATATCAGTGTCGCCCTGGCTTTCGGCTATCGCAATCGGCCGAACCTTGAAGACGGGGCTACGACCTTCGGCATGTCCGGCGGCGTGCAGCACAATCCGTCGGGCCTGAGCGTCAACGGCGTCTACAGTCAGCATGCGCCGAAGGGCGGCGACAAGCACACCACCTGGGGCGCCGAAGTCGCCTGGACCGGCCAGCTCATGGATACGGGCGCCACCAGCCTTACGGTGGGCTACGGCAAGTATGAGAGAGGGGTCGAAGAGAGCTCCTACTACCACTTGACCGTCAACCAGAGTGTCGATGCCGCTTCGGCCGATGTGTATGGCAGCGTTGCCAGCGACAGCGGCACGGGCATGGCCGACGACGGTACGGCGCGTGACCGCGAAGGCGTTCTCAGCCTGCTCGTCGGCACCCGCGTGAAGTTCTAGGCCGGTCGGCAGGAGCGGTCTTCCAGTGTTCGGTCTCCTTCGATTGCTTCGGGGCAGGGCCTCCGACGGGCTCAGGGCGGACGCTCCGTTCGCCCTGGCTCTGGCCCTCGCCCTGGCCTTGACGGCTGGCGCCTGCGCGTCGTCCCCCGACCGCGGTCAGGGGGCGGGCGACCGCGCCGCCAGGGCCGGCTCCCCGCCGCAGTCCGGAGCGCAAGGCGAGACCGGGAAGAAACTGCCGTGGTGGCGGCTGTCCCAGTACAGCCGGAAGCCCTTTTTAACCCCGAGAGAGAAGCAGGAGCGGCGACCGGGCCTGTTCAGCGGCAAGGACGGCGAGTTCGTCCTCTTCCGCGTGGGGGAAGTCGATTCCCCCGATTCCACGAAACCCTCGAAAGTGCGGCGCTGACGGCGGAATACGGCCGGGTGCCCGTATCGGGAGAACAACGATGAGTTCACGACTTAAACTGGCAGGAATCTGCTTTGCGGCGGCGTTTGCTCTCGCCGCCTGCGGCGGTGGAGGCGGAGGCACGGCGACGATGCCGACAGAACCGCCAACAACGACGCCGCCGCCGCCGGCAGGGCCGTCCGGCCTGGAGCTCGCGCTGGCGGCGCGGGAAGCGGGCGAAGCTGCCGCCACAGCGGCGACGCAAGCCGTTGCTGACGCAACGAAATATTCCGCAATGCTGACCGCGGTGGCGAACAAGGGCGACTCTGCGATGACCGGCGAGAACGCCCAGAAAGTCCTCGACGCCCGGTCCAGTCTGGAAGCGGCCATCATGGACGCGGAAGACGCTGTCGAAGCGGCCGAAGAAGCAATGACGGCGGCGGAAGGCGACGAGGCGCTGGTGGCCGCGCTCGATGCAGCGATCAAGGCGGCCAATGCCCAGATCAAGGCGGCAAAGACGACGCTCGCCAGCAACGAACTGGCCATGCTGACGCGAATGGTCACCGGAGCGCCGACCGATGCCGGTTACCCGAAGGCTGCCGCGGATAAGGCGAAGGAGATCGCCAAGGCGATTAACACAGCGCTAACGACGTCGGCGCAACTCTTGCCGGGTTCAACCCGCGCGACCGCTGCTCAAATGGCGGCCGGGAACGAAGCCGACAATAGCAAGGGTGTTGGCTGGGTGGCTCTCATCGAGCAACTCGGTCTCCCGATTCGTGGGACGCGAGTCAACCGGATAACTGGCGGGAGCCCGGACACAACTCGTCCTACGGTCTTCGTGAACGGCGCAGTCGTGAACGGATTGGACGCCCCGACCGAAGACAATACCGGGACCGCGCTTGTTACCCCAATTGGTCGAACGCAAGGCGATTCAGCGGGAGTCCTCGTCACAATGTTTGGTCTTCCCGGCACGCTTTACTGTCAAGTCGGAACTTGCACGGTGACGGACGACGGGAAACTGTCCGGTGCAGCATTTGAGTACGACGACCCGGTTAGCGGGGAGACTCTTACTCTAACGCCGCGATGGTTTTTCGTGCCGGCTGACGCAACCAATGATCGCTATGTCGCGGATAGCGCCAGTCCCGGTGAGTACAAGGTCGAAACCGGCTATGTGAACTACGGGTATTGGATCAGCGTGGACACTAGCGGCGCGACCCCGGTTGACGTGGTGAATACCTACGCAGCGATAGTCGGCGATCATAACGGAGGATCGCTCGACCTAACCTTTCCGTCCGGCACGAAAAGCGCGACGGCGACTTATTCGGGCAGCGCGCTCGGCATCGCTTCCAGGCAATCGGGTATCGAGAGCGGCAAGCCGACCTACGCCTCGGGCGAGTTCACGGCTGACGTGACCTTGATGGCGACATTCGGTGCCACCGCCACTCTGGGGGGGAAGGTAAGCAACTTCCGGGGCGGCGTCGCCGACAGCCGCTGGAGCGCCACTCTCGGGGCGACCGCCCTCAGTGGCACCGCCGGTATTACCGGCGGCACCGCCACAGGCGATACCGGGGAAACCGCAGGTGCATGGACCGCGCAGGGCTACGGTGCGGCGACCGGGGCCCCGCGCCCGGCCGGCTTCTTCGGCACGTTCAACGCGAACTTCACCAACGGCAGCGCTGCCGGCGGCTACGCTGCGACTCGCGACAAGAACTAGCCGACAGCACCATACCGACTGCAAGGGCGGCCGTTTGCGCCGCCCTTCTTTTTCCTGCGCTCCCGTTCCGGATTTTCGCGACATGCCAGCCACTGCAACCGGATTTTTCCGGACCGCCGCCCCTGCCCGCGCCGGGCAGCCGCAGCCCGTTTCCTGCCGGCCCCATAGTCCGGAGCTGGTCGCTCGCAGAGAGAGCCGGGGTCCGGGGCCTGCTCTGAGCCTGCCGGACGGGCCTGCCCTGAGCCTGCCGGACGGGCCTGCCCTGAGCCTGCCGAACGGGCCGGCTGGCGAGGCAGGGCCCCGGCGACCGAAGCGGCTCTGTAGGGGAGGGTTTGAAACCCTCCCCTACGGCCCGGCGGACATCCACGCGCGCGCCCGGTATCGGCACGGCGGCATGGCGGCGGTGTTTTCCGCACTCCGGCGCCTTGCCTCTCGAATCCCCCTCCCCTTGGGGGAGGGGTTAGGGGAGGGGTCGTTGGCCAGCGCACGCACGTCGGTTTCCGGAGCGGCATCGGACACAAGCGGACCCCTCCCCCCAACCCCCCTTCGACAGGCTCAGGGCAGGCTCTCCCCCAAGGGGAGGGGGGCTGCGGCCGGATTGCGATGGGTTGCCATCGCCATTCCCGTCATTGTCACCCCGGACGGAGCGGCCTGCCCCGGACTGCGATCCGGGGAGCGGAGATCCGGGGTCCAGAGCCACAGGCACAGATCGCGCCGGGCGACCCGTTCGACAGGCTCAGGGCAGGCTCTGGGCCCCGGATCAGGTCCGGGGCGACAAGAGAGAGGCAGGCGACAAGGGGGGGCTTTCGCCGGATTGCGGCGGGGTGTTATCGCCGCCGCAGCGGTGTTGGCAGCGCTCGCGGTCTCCTCACCGGCCGTGGCCCAGACGGAACCCGGGGCCAGGGCCCGGACGAAGGCGGAGAGCAAGCCGGGGACGCCGCAAACGGTGGCGGGCCGCGCAAATGCGCTGCTGCGCGCCGGGCGGCCGGTGCAGGCGCTGACGCTCTTGCAGCCCGCCGTGACGGCACGGCCGAACGATCTGCGCCTCCTGTTCCTGGTCGGCCGGGCCGGCATCGCGGCGGCGGGCCGGAAGGGCATCGACGAGGAGACCCGCGACGCCTTCCTCGACGCCGCCATTGCCGCCCTGCGGCGCATGCTGACGCGCCGGCCCGGCCTGGCGCGCCCCCGGCTCGAACTCGGCCGCGCCTTCTTCCTCAAGGGCGAGGATACGCTGGCCCGGCGGCATTTCGAGCGGGTGCTGGCCGGCAAGCCGCCGCCGGCGGTCGCGGCGAACGTCAACCGCTTTCTCGGCGCGATCCGGGCGCGCAAGCGCTGGAGCGGCTATTTCGGCTTCGCCCTAGCGCCGGACACCAATATCGGCGCGGCCTCCGGCGCGGATACGGTCTGGCTGCCGGCCTTCGGCACCGTCCTGCCGTTCCGGCTCAACGACGATTCGCGGCCCTCCTCCGGCGTCGGCCTGCTGCTGTGGGGCGGCGGCGAATACCAGCAGCCGCTGCCGGACCTGTGGGGCCGGCCCCTGCGCCTGCGCATGGGCGGCGACCTCTGGCGCCAGGAATATGCCCATGCCCGCTTCGACCGCATGCTGATCGCCGGCCATGCCGGGCCGCGCTGGCTTGCCGGGCGGACTTACGAGTTCAGCCTGCTCGCCAGCGTGCGTCAGCTTCTGAGCGCCGGCGATTTCGAATACAGCGAAACCGGCCTGCGCCTGGAGGCCGCCCAGCGCCTCGGCCCGCGCTTGTTCGCGCGCGAAACCGCGAGCTGGCACCAGCGGATCTACGAGGAAAACGGCGCCCTGAACGGTCCGCGCTGGCAGGCGTCGCTCAATCTGAGCTGGCAGGCGACGCCGACGCTCTCCGTCGGCGCGAATGCCGGCTGGTCCGCGGAAGTGCCGCGCCTCGACTACCAGCGCAATACGCGGCCCTGGGTGCAGGTCTCGGCGAACTATGCGCTGCCCTGGGGCTTCACGGTCGGCGGGTCGGCCAATTTCTACCGGACGACCTACGAGTCCGGGCCCTACTGGCGGGTGCTGACCCGCGGCGACGCTCGGCGCGTGGACCGGGGGCAGACCTACCGGCTGACCCTGCTCAACCGCGCCTTCACCCTGGGCGGCTTCAGCCCGCAGCTCATCGGGATCTACGAAGCGCGGCGCTCCAACGCACAGATCAGCGGCTACAAGCGGTTCCGCGGGGAGTTGCGGGCGGTGCGGCAGTTCTGAGCGATGAACGCCGCCCCCGCACCGGATCGTTCGCCGGATCGTTCGCCGGATCGTTCGCCGGATCGTTCGCCGGGCAGGCCGATCGGGCCGGCCGCCGCGATCGCGGTCCTGGCGCTGGCGGCGGTCGCGGCGGTGTTCCTGCTCGGCCGGTGCGCCGCCCCGGAGGCCGAACGGCAGGACCCGATGGCGCTGGATTGCCGGGAGCTCGCCATCCGGATATTCGAATCGACCGACGAAGCGCACCGGCGCGCCGCCGCCCGGGCGTTCGCACGCAAGAAGTGCTTCTAGGCCCCCTCGATACGGCCCCTGGCGGGGCCTACTCGGGATGAGGGAGTTTGGGGGTCAAGAACTTCAACACCACACCTCCTCATCCTGAGTAGCCCCGGCCCCCAGGGCCGGGGCGTATAGAAGGAACCTGTCCTGAGCTTGTCGAAGGGGCGGGCCGTATCGAGAGCCTGTCGAAGGGGGCCGGCAAAGGGCGCGATACGGTCGGCTGCCGCACCGTCCTCCCGGGCGTCCGGGGGGTGTTTTTTTGATAATCAAGTTAATCGATTATTCGGAAAATATGTTCATCGCACATCGAATTTCACACCCGTTACTTTTCGAGATAGATCGATTTGTTTGCCAATAGTTTGCCAGATTATCTTCGTTTCTTTGAGGTTTCGCGAGGGGATTTCGCGGCATGACGAAGCGCATTCTAAAGCTGACCTACCGCGCGGTCGCGGGGCTGCGGGGGAACGGCGCCGACGCCGTCTGGTGGGACCGCGAACTGACCGGTTTCGGCGTCCGGGTCCGCGCCTCGGGCCGGAAAAACTATGTCGTCCAGACCCGGGTGCGCGGCCGGCTGCGCTGGTTCACCATCGGGCCGCACGGTCCGCTCACCGCCGACGAGGCGCGCGGCCGGGCCCTGGAAATCCTCGCCCTGGCGCGCAAGGGCATCGACCCGCGCGAGGCGGAGCCGCAGCCGGCGGATTCGCCCTCCGTGTCGGCCCTCGGGCGCCGGTTCCTGGAGGAGTATGTGCCGGCGCACTGCAAGCCGAGCACGGCGGCGCAATACCGCCGCATGACGGCGCGGTTCGTCGAGCCTGCGATCGGCGGCCTCGCGGTCGCGGACGTGCAGCGCAAGGACATCGCCGACCTGCACTATGCGATGCGCAAGACGCCCTACCAGGCCAACCGGACGCTGGGCATGCTCTCGAAGATGTTCACGCTCGCCGAGGTCTGGAACCTGCGGCCGGACGGCTCGAACCCCTGCCGGCATGTCCGGACCTACCGGGAGCGGAAGCGCGAACGCTTCCTTTCGGAGGCGGAGACGGCGCGCCTCGGCGCCGTGCTGCGCGAACTCGAGGACGAGATGCCGTCGGCGGTCGCGGCGATCCGCCTGCTGCTGCTGACCGGCTGCCGGATGTCGGAGATCCGCGACCTGCGCTGGGCCTATGTCCGGGAGGGCTGGATCGAGCTGCCGGATTCCAAGACCGGCGGGCGCATCGTGCCGCTCGGGCCGGAGGCGCAGGCGGTGCTGGCGTCGATCCCGCGCGAGCCGGACAATCCCTGGGTCTTCACCGGCCGGTTTCCCGGCACCCACCGCACCGACCTGCAGAAACCCTGGCGCCTCATCCGCAAGCGCGCCGGGCTGGAGGATGTCCGCATCCACGACCTGCGCCACTCCTTCGCCTCGCGGGCCCTGGCGCTCGGCGAGAGCCTCACCATGATCGGCCGGCTGCTCGGCCACACCCAGGTCCAGACCACCGCCCGCTATGCTCACCTCGCCCGGGATTCGATCCAGAACGCCGCCGCACGCATAACCGGCAGCATCGGCCCCGACCTGCTGGAGGGCGCCCCTCGATACGGCCCTTCGACAGGCTCAGGACAGGCTGCTGACGCGCCTACTCGGGATGAGGGGTTTGGGGGTATTGTCTCACAGCCTCAAAAAACCACTCCCTCACCCTGAGTAGCCCCGGCCCCCTGGGGCCGGGGCGTATCGAAGGGGCCGGGCGCTACCTCTGCCGTTTGAAGTCCTTTTTCGCCGCCTGTTTCAGCGCCTCCCAGTCCCGCTCGATCAGGGCGATCTTCTTCCGGCGCGACCATTTCTTGATCCGGCGCTCGGCCGCGATCGCGTCGGTCGCATGGTGAAATTCCTCGCTCCAGACGAGCTCGACCGGCCGCCGGCCGGCGGTATAGCCGTCGATCAGGCCGCTGTTGTGCTCGCCGAGCCGTTCCTCCACCGGGCGCCTGGTGAGGCCGGTATAGAAGCTGCCGTCCGCGCAGCGCAGCATGTAGACGGTCGTCGGCGGCTCATGCGACATGGCGGTCCCCTTCGACGTCGCTCAGGGCGCCCCTCGATACGGCGCTGGCGCGCCTACTCGGGATGAGGGGTTTGGGATTGTGCTCCCGCCCTTACAACACTTTCCCTCATCCTGAGTAGCCCCGGCCCCTGGGCCGGGGCGTATCGAAGGAGCCCGCCCTGAGCCTGTCGAAGGGCCCGCGCAAAGAAAAGGGCCCGGATGTTGCCATCCGGGCCTGATTTTTTGCTTCGGGAAGCAGCCGGAACTAGCGGCGGACCTTGGCGGGCTTGTTGCGGGCCGACGAACCGGCATTGCCCTGGCGGTACAGGGTGTAGCCGTCCTCGTCGTTGCTCAGCAGGCCCTTGCCCGGCCGCACATCGCCATAGACCCAGGGCTTCTCCTTCGGCTGTTGGGACCGCGTGATGCGCTGCCACCAGGTGAGGTCTTTGCCCTTTACCCCGGACCTGGATCCGGGGTCGGCCTTCCCGCCCTCCGCCCCGGACTGCTGTCCGGAGCCTGCCCTGGCGGCCCGCTCGCCCGCCGTGCCCTCTGCGGCGGATTTCTTCGCCGAGGGGGACATGCAGGCGCCGGCCGTCAGGGCCAGGCCGGCGGCCAGGGCGAGCGGCAGGCCCCGGACTGCGATCCGGGGCAGGCCACCCGCCCTGAGCCGGGACAGGAAGAGCCTGCCCTGAGCCTGTCGAAGGGGACGATGCACCGCGCCGCTCCCGTTACGCCGTTAATCCGCCTAGAACTTCAGCCGGACGCCGACGACAAAGTTGAGAACGCCCTCGCGCTCGACTTCGCAGGTGTCGCCTGCGGCGGCCCTGGCAAATTCCGCTGCATTTGCGGGATTCACAGTAAAGCACGGGGTCGGTGCTGGCCTTAGCTCGGTAACACCGGGTGCATCGGCGCCCGTGGCGAGCGTGGGAGCGCGGTATGTATCGGTCGCTTCGGCTGCGCTCACCGTATGGGTCACCGAGCCGCTGTCGTAGGACACGCCCGCATAAACGTCGGCCGCCGCAGCGTCGATCTTCTGGACGATCGCGGCCCAGTATTGCTGCGCGCTGGCTTCCAGCCCGTCGCTCGACCGGTTGTAGCCGAGGCCGATGGAGGTCCCGCCGGCGTCGTTGATCTTGCCGGACCAGCCGACCGAAGCGCCCCACTGGCTGTTCTTCGCGGACCCGTCCAGCACCTTGGCGTCGGCGTCGTAATGGCCGCTGACGTTGAAGCCCGACGAGTGCTTGATGCCGCCGGAGACGGCCCAGGCGGTCGTGTCGTTGTCGTTCTTGCGGAAGCCTGCGGCGAACAGGGCCGAGAAGTTCTTCACGCCCGGAGGCGCGCCGGCATAGCTCAGGCCGACCGACCAGGTCTTGCCCTCGCCGTAGGACGCGCTGACGCGGGCGCCCATCAGGCTCGGCGTGTCGTAGCGGATCCGGTTCTGGCGGAAGCCGAAGAAGTTGAACGGCCGGAAGCCGCGCGCCTTGCCGCGCACGTTCATCGTAGTCGCGGACGCAGCGGTGCGGGCGGCATAGGTTGGCGTTCCGTCTGCCGCGGTCACGCCGGCGCCCGAGTACACATCGACGGAGGCGTCCGCCTTGGTGCCGTCGGTGCCGTTGGCGCCGGCGAAGCCGTAGACGAAGCTGACGCCGGTCAGCTCGTACAGGCCGGCCGCGTCGCCCGCCATCGAGCCGTGGCCCATCGAGACCTTGCCGAAATCCTTGTGGTCGAGCCACAGGTCGACATGGCGCGAGCGCACGCGGACGTTGCTGCCGTCGTTGGCGCCACTGGTGCCGCTGCGGGCGTTCTCCTGCCATTCGAGCTCGTGCAGGGCGCCGATGGTCAGGTTCGGGTTGGCCTTGCCGACCGCCCGGATGCCGATGCGCGAGGACGAACCGTCATTGTCGACGCTCGTGATCTCGGTCTCGTCGCCGGTATTGGCGAAGCGGATCGCCCGGTTCACCTGGCCGTAGAGCGTGACCTTCACACGGCTGTTGCCGGACTGGATATTCTTGTCCGCCGGTTTAGCCATCATGGCGGATTTCATCTGGTTTTTGAGAAGCGTGACCTCACGCTCCAGATCGGCAACACGCTTGTCCATGCCGGCCTTGGCCATCGACGCCGCCGAAGCGGTCGAGATTGAAAGAGCCAGGGCAGAACCGACAAGGAGAGCGTACTTGCCTGTGGATTTGACGAATCCCGTCATCTCCCTCTCCAATGCTGCTGCGTTACCCGGCGGCCGGAACCTTCCGGACCGGGAAAACGCACGGTTGAACACCGAAACGAAAAACCGCCCGGCTCGGCTTGTCCGCCCGCCGCCCGCCCCCTGCGGGGCGTTGCAGACAGGCACCGTTCCGGTCGGCACGGTGGGTATAACGGGCGCGGGCGCGGAAGGGATAGGGCAATTCAATCGATTCCCGGAAATTGGCCATGGTGTGTTGCATAATGGCAACAGTGGCCGGATTGGGGCGGTTAAGAGAGGCGCCAGCGCGGCCGGAGCTATTCGGCGGCCTGGCGGGCCCGGCCGGCGATCGCCTCGCGCAGGCCCTCAAGCAGGCCCTCAAGCTTCGCCTGGCCGTGCTCCATCGCCGCCATGCGCGCCTCCAAGCGCTCGAACCGCGCGTCGACCTGCGCGAACCGCGCGTCGACCTGCACGAACCGCGCGTCGACCTGCGCGAACCGCGCGTCGACCTGCGCCTCCAGGCGCTCGAACCGCTCCTCCGTCCGGCGCTCCAGGCCGGCGATTTCGGCGCGCAGGCGCTCTTCCGAACTGGCGATTTCGGCGCGCAGGCGCTCTTCCGAACCGGCGATTTCGGCGCGCAGGCGCTCTTCCGAACCGGCGATTTCGGCGCGCAGGCGCTCTTCCATGCGTTCGGATCGCATTTCCATGCGGCGCATGTCGGCGCGCAGCCAGACGAACAGGCCGATCTGCAGCGTCGCCAGGGCGGCGAACAGCGCCGCCGCGGCGGCGAAGGCGTCGATATCCGGAGCCATGCCGTCACACTATCATTGCCGCCGGAAGGCTGTCCACCGGTGCTCCTCGCAGACGAGAAAGCGCGCACGGAAGGGCCCGGATGCCGCTATCCGGGGCCGGCAACGGGAGAAAACCCTCACCGTCATTTCGCCCGAGCGCCCCCACCTTACCGTCATTTCGACCGGAGCCCCGGCCCCCGGCCGGGGCGGAGTGGAGAAATCTGATCGGCGCTCCATCGACGCCAGAAACTCCGTCATCCGGCCGTCGCCCGTCGCCCGCCGGATTTCTCCGCTCGCTGCGCTCGGTCGAAATAACGGAGAGAGGGTGGCAGAAGCCGATCGCACTGCTTTGTTCGGCTTTCGCAGAGGAATCCTAGATGGGGAGTGTTGAAGGAGAATCACCGCATTCCCCACCCTTCTCCCTCACCCTGAGTAGCCCCGGCCGCAGGCCGGGGCGTATCGAAGGGCGGCCCTACAGATCCGCGTAGACATGCGCCTCGGCGCGGGCGCCGGGGTGGCAGACGGCGCCGTGGCGCGCCGGGCCGACGGTCTGGGCGTAGCGCCAGATCGCGCCGGACCGGTAGATATTCTCCCGCGGCTGCCAGGCCCGGCGGCGCGCCTCAAGCTCGGCGTCGCTCAGGTCCACAGAGATCGTGCCGCCCGGCGCGTCGATGGTGACGCTATCGCCGTCCTGCAGCAGGCCGATGGGGCCGCCGACCGCGGCTTCCGGCCCGATATGGCCGACGCACAGGCCGCGGGTGCCGCCGGAGAAGCGGCCGTCGGTGATCAGCGCGACATTCTCGATGCCCAGGCCGTAGAGCGCCGCCGTGGTCGCCAGCATCTCGCGCATGCCCGGCCCGCCCTTCGGCCCCTCGTAGCGGATGACCAGGCAGTCGCCCGCCTGCACGCCGCCCTTGGTGACATAGTCGAAACAGTCCTCCTCGCACTCGAAGACCCTTGCCGGGCCGGTGAAGGTCTGGCCCTCCGGCGCGATGCCGGCGACCTTCACGATGGCGCCCTCCGGGGCCAGGTTGCCCTTGAGGCCGACGACGCCGCCGGTCGGCGCCAGCGCGTCCTTCACCCGGTAGACGACGTCCTGCCCCTCGGGGAATTTCGCATTCGCGCAGTTTTCCGCCAGCGTTCTGCCGGAGACGGTCATGCAGTCGCCGTGCAGGTAGCCGGCGTCGAGCAGTTCCCGGATGACGACCTGGACGCCGCCGACTTCGTAGAGATCCTTGGCGACGTATTTGCCGCCGGGCTTGAGGTCGGCGATGTAGGGCGTCCGGTGGAAGATCCCGGCGACGTCGTAAAGGTCGAAATCGATGCCGCATTCGTTGGCGATTGCCGGCAGGTGCAGGCCGGCGTTGGTCGAGCCGCCGGTCGCGGCGACGACGGCCGCGGCGTTCTCCAGCGCCGCGCGGGTGACGATGTCGCGCGGGCGCAGGTTCAGCCGCAGCAGGTTCATCACCGCCTCGCCGGATTTCTCGCACAGCTGGTCGCGCGATTCGTAGGGCGCCGGCGCGCCGGCCGAGCCGGGCAGCGCCAGGCCGATCGCCTCCGAGACGCAGGCCATGGTGTTGGCGGTGAACTGGCCGCCGCAGGAGCCGGCCGACGGGCAGGCGATCAGCTCCAGCTCGCGCAGGTCCGCGTCGTCGCAATGGCCGGCGGCGTGCTGGCCGACGCCTTCGAAGACGTCGACGATGGTCACGTCCTTGCCGCGGAAGCGCCCCGGCAGGATCGAGCCGCCGTAGATGAACACCGCCGGCACGTTCAGCCGGCACATCGCCATCATCATGCCGGGCAGGCTCTTGTCGCAGCCGGCGAGCGTGACCAGCGCGTCGTAGCCGTGGCCGCGCATGGTCAGCTCCACCGAATCGGCGATGATCTCGCGGCTGACCAGCGAGGCCTTCATGCCCTCATGGCCCATGGCGATGCCGTCGGTCACCGTGATGGTGGCGAATTCGCGCGGCGTGCCCCTGGCCGCGGCGACGCCGTGCTTCACAGCCTGGGCCTGGCGGTGCAGCGAGATGTTGCAGGGCGCGGCCTCGTTCCACGCCGCGGCGACGCCGACCAGGGGTTGCGCGACCTCTTCCTCGGTCACGCCCATGGCGTAGAGGAACGCCCGGTGGGGCGCGCGCTCCGGCCCGACCGTGGTGTGGCGGGAGGGCAGTCTGGACTTGTCGAAGGCGCCGTTGCCGGTCATGGGAGGGTCCCCCGAATCGGTGATGAATCGCTGATGGCCCGTCAGGCGGCGACACTAGCGGCCCGGCCCGGCGGCGGACAAGCGGCACGGGTGGCGCAGGCGGCGGGATGCCGGGATGCGTCAGGAAATGTCATGATGCGCTCTTCCTTCGGCGCGGGAAGGGGCGTCGGACTGTCAGGAAATGTCATGATCCGTCATGGCGCTCCCGTCTCCGCCCTGAATACACCACCGTGTCGCCCCGGACCCCGATCCGGGGCCCAGAGCCGCCCGGCACGATCCTTGCGGTCGGCCCCTTCGACAAGCTCAGGGCAGGCTCTGGTCCCCGGATCGTCGCTCCGCTCCGTCCGGGGTGACGAGGGAGGGGTTTCGAATGCGTCATGAAATGTCATGTTTTGTCTGTGGCGCTGCGGGCGAGCCGGCCCGGGACCGGCGCGGCGGCCTCCGGGGCACAACGACCAATATAGGATTTTTTTACAGATTTTCAAGGAATTTTATCAAAAAATACTTCCGCACCGGTAGGCCCGCCGTCCCGCCCGTCTGCGGCATGGACCGGCGCGCGGGCATGACCTATCGTCCGGGCCGCATCGAACTGCTGGCGGGCCGGCAAGGGAAACGGAAAGCGGCGGCATGGCGCGGAAGAAAACCCTGTATCTCGCCAATCCCTACGGCTTTTCCGGGCAGCAGCGCGACGGTCCGCTGGCGGAGCTGGCGGCCGCGCTGGAAGCCCTCGGCGCCGACGTCTGGGAGCCGTTTGCGCGCAACAACCAGATCGACAATCTGGCGCCGGGCTGGGCCTGGCGCATCGGCCAGGCCGACCTGCGCGACGTGCGCGACAGCGACGGGATTTTCGCCGTGGTCAACGGCTGCCCGCCCGACGAGGGGGTGATGGTCGAGCTCGGCATGGCGATCGCCTGGGAGAAGCCGGTCTTCCTGTTCCGCGACGATTTCCGCCGCTGCACCGACAGCGAGGCCTATCCGCTCAACCTAATGGTCTTCACCGGCCTGCCGGAACAGGGCTGGGAAGATTACTGGTACGATTCGGTCGCCGGCCTGGCCGACCCGGACAAGGCGCTCGCCCGCTGGCTGGCCGCCTGATACTCTCTTGACAATCGCTTGTTTTTTTGGGGCGCCCGGCCGATATCGTCGGCGGCCCGCAACTGCCCGCACGATTTTGTGGGGAACGTGGCGCCGCAATAGCTCAGCCGGTAGAGCATCTGATTTGTAATCAGGAGGTCGGGGGTTCGAATCCCTCTTGCGGCACCAAATAGACAAATAGAATCAATTTCTTATGGAATACCGCCGGATGGCGGATTTTCACTTTCCGCGCCGTGTCGTCACTATTTCGCCAAATCGACCCGGCTTCGGGCCCGCGCCTGCCCGCCGTGTTTCCTCGATACGCGCTGTTTGTTATGATCTCCGGAAGTTCATTTGCAGCAACCTGTCGGCATCAGATTCGGGCTAGGTGATGGGAGGTAAACCAGATGAACAACATCCAATTCAGGCAGAGCCTCTTTGCGGCAGCCGGCGCCGCGGTCCTCGCAATCGGCGCTTCGGGGAGCGGGCTTGCAGTGTTGATGTGGAGCACGGACGCAACCGCCGAAACATGCACCAACCCTGATAACGAGACGTTCGTTCAGGGCAAGGATCACTGTCTTGCGATCACAACGTTTCTCCCCTCATCTCCCGCCAACAGCCTGGTTGTCTTCCTGCACGGCGACTTTTCGCGCGGCGGTCCCGTCCGCAACACGAGAATAGCCCGGGCGTTTGCCGGTCTCGGGGCCGTCGGGGTTGCGATGATGCGCCCCGGCTATACCGGCGACGGTCGGACCTCGACCGGTGTTGCGGCGCGGGATCAGCGGCCCCATGAGAGACGCACCGCTGAGAAGATCAACAGTATCGGCGCGGCAATCGCGCGTCTGAAGGCACATCATCGGGCGAAGCGGCTGATACTCGTGGGTCATTCCGGCGGCGCGCTCGTATCGGGTGTGCTGCTTGGGATGCGGCCCGACCTGGCAGACGGCGCCCTGCTGATCTCGTGTCCCTGCGACTACCAAGGCTGGCGGTCCAGCCGTGGGCGTTCCAGTGTTTCCTCAGCGCAATCGCCCCTGGACTGGCTCGAAAAGGTGCGGCCCGGTGCGCGGATCGTGGCGATTACCGGCAGCGAGGACCGCAACACACTGCCCACCAACGCCGAGAGTTACATCGCTGCGGCCAAGGCCAAGGGGCACAAGGCCGAGTTTATTGTCATCCCCGGTGCCGGCCACGGACTACGTCGACAGAGGTTCTGGCCGATCATGGAATTCGTGCTCAAAGAAATGTTGGCCCGGTAGTTCTCCCGATGGAAGGGCTGACCGGGCCGCACGAGCAGCGCGTCCTTTGCCCGACAGCGGCGCGCGCGGCTGCCCCGCCCCGCGGATTTGTCCGATTTTCCTTCCGGAACGCGTCTATCGACACTGCCTCGCAGGGGCGGCGATTGAGAAAGTAGCAACCGGTCGCTACCTTGCGGCATGAGGTCGGTCGGCATCAAGGCGCTGAACAGCCGTTTGAGCGAGTATGTCCGGCTTGCGGCGTCCGGCGAAACGATCCTTGTGACGGGCCGCGAGCGGGTGGTGGCGGAACTCGGTCCGTTCAGGGAAACCCGGCGCCCGGTCCTCGCGGACGCCGTCCTGGCCGATGCGGTGCGGTCCGGCATGCTGACGCCGCCGGCGCTGGCCGCCTCGGGACCGCCGCCCAAGCCGGCGCCCGTCGCCACGCTGGACGAAATCCTGGCCGATCTGGACGAGAGTCGGCGCGACCGGTGATCCATATCGACACGTCCGTCGCGCTCGCACATCTTCTTGCCGAGGACCGCCAGCCGCCCGGTTCGCTCTGGGAGGAGACGCTGTTCTCCAGCCGGCTGCTGGAATACGAGATATGGGTCCCGCTGCATGCCCGCGGGCTCGCGGAGTCGCACTGCGGGCCGCGCCCGGCCGCCGCTTCAGGCTTCCGATGCGGTGCGCATCTGCCGCCTCGAAACCGGAGCGCGGCGCAGCTTGACCGATTAAACACCGGCCGCTATTTGTACCTTGAATGTCTCAATCGCTGGATTGCCCGGCACCGGATTTGCTCTCCGAATGGAATATCCGACGATCCTGACCGTGATTGCGACGGCGCTGGCCATTCTCGGCTTCATGTGGCGGGTCGATTCGCGCTGGCAGGACCGGTTCAACGATCTCCAGAAAGAATTGAGTGCGATCAAGGAACGGGTCGCCCATGTCGAGGGCATGCTGTCCGGCGCGCCGGGGCGGGAAAGGCGGCCGTAGTCCCGCTCCGGAACGGGGCGCGTCAGGCGCGTGCGGCCTTCCTTAACGCTTTTCCGACCCAGGCCATGAGCGCGATCGACAGGGCGGCGGCGGCGGCGAAGACGTAGACGCCGCTGTGCACGCCGACATCGGTGACCAGCGAGACCTTCACCGCAACGACGATCAGCGCGACGACGAAGACGTCGATCATCGACCAGCGGCCGAGCGCCTCCATCAGGCGGACGGCGCGGCTGCCGCCCGGGCTCGCGGCGTCGACCCGCGCCCAGACCCAGCCGGCGGCGATCAGCTTGGCGGCCGGAAAGACCATCGAGAAGCCGGCGACGATCAGGAACAGCAGGATTTCGCCCTGCTGCATCAGGCCGGCGGCGGTTTCCCACAGCGAAACCCGGTCGCTCCAGAACCAGAATTTGGTGAGCGTCATGATCGGCAGGAACCAGGCGGCGACCAGCAGGGCCAGGTTGGCCGCCGCCAGCGGCCCGATCCAGAAGGCGCCGGGCCGGCCGGCCAGCGCGTTCGGGTGGCGCCAGCGCCCGCCCGGTGCCGCGGTTTCCGAGTTCGGCATAATGCTGATTAGGGTCGATGTCCGGTGGTTTGCAAGTGTGCGCCCTGCCCTTTGCGCGGGCCGAGCCGACGTGTCACTGGCGCGACATGCCGCCATGCCTATATAGCCGCGATTTCGAATTTCCAGCCCGGAGACCCTCATGTCCGCATCCGACCGTCACGCCGCGAACTCGCCGGCGGCGCGCGACATCGCCGCCGTCATCCATCCCTACACCAACCTGAAGCTGCATCAGGAGGAAGGGCCGCTGATGATCCGGCGGGGCAAGGGCATCCATGTCTGGGACGACGACGGCAAGCAGTATATCGAGGGGATGGCCGGCCTGTGGTGCGCCGCGCTCGGCTTCGATAACAGCCGTCTCGTGGAGGCGGCGGCCGAGGCCCTGCGGACCCTGCCCTTCTATCACCAGTTCACCCACAAATCGCACATGCCGGGCGTGGAGCTGGCCGAGATCCTGCTCGACATGGCGCCGGTGCCGATGGCCAAGGCGCTGTTCTCGAACTCCGGCTCCGAGGCCAACGACACGGCCATGAAGCTGATCTGGTACTATTGGAACGCGATGGGCCGGCCGGAGAAGAAGAAGATCATCTCCCGCCGCCGCGCCTATCACGGCGTCACCATCGCCTCGGCCAGCCTGACCGGCCTGCCGCCCAACCATATGGACTTCGACCTGCCGATCGACCGGATCGTCCACACGACCTGCCCGCACCATTATTTCGAGGCGCAGGACGGCGAGGACGAAGACGCTTTCGCCACCAGATGCGCGGAAGACCTGGAAAAACTGATTTTGAATGAAGGCTCGGAAACGATCGGCGGCATGTTCGCCGAACCGATCATGGGGGCCGGCGGCGTCGTCGTGCCGCCGCGCGGCTATTTCCCGAAAATCCAGGCGGTGCTGAAAAAATACGACATCCTTTTCGTCGCCGACGAGGTGATCTGCGGCTTCCACCGCACCGGCAAACCCTGGGGCTGCCAGACCTTCGATATCGAGCCGGACATGATCTCCATGGCGAAGGCGCTCTCGGCCTCCTACCTGCCGATTTCGGCCCTGCTGGTGAACGAGAAAGTCTGGGTCGCGATGGTCGAGGCGAGCGCGCGCATCGGCACCTTCGGCCACGGCTATACCTATTCCGGCCATCCGGTGGCCGCGTCGGTCGCCATCGAGGCCCAGAAGATCTACCGGGAAACCGATATCGGCGCCCATGTCCGCAGCGTGCAGGACCGCTTCCAGGCGCGGCTGCGCCAGTTCGAAAGCAGCGACCTGGTCGGCGAGGTCCGCGGCGTCGGCCTGATCGCCGGCGTCGAGCTGGTCAGGGACAAGGCCGCCCACAAGGGTTTCGCGAAGCCCGGCGTCGTCGGCACCGTGTTCCGCAAGAATGCCGAGAAACACGGGCTGATCCTGCGCAACATCGTCGACGCGCTCGCCCTGTGCCCGCCGCTGGTGATCGACGAGGCCGGCATCGACGATCTGGCCGACCGGTTCGAGGCCGCCCTGGAAGACACCGAGGCCTGGGTGCGGGAGAACCGGCCGGATTAGACCGGCTTTCTTCGATCTGTCCGCGATATGAGGGAAGCGCCGCCCCCTTCGACAGGCTCAGGGCAGGCTTTCGATCCGCCCGCTCTGCTGCGCCGCCTGCTGGACGAAGCCATTGCGGTAGCCAGACCGGATCGGTGCCTGCCGGCCGCGCTGGCCGAACTGGCCGCTGAAGCCGCCGCCCGCCCGGACGGCCGCACCATCGTTCTCGGCGCGGGCAAGGCCGCGGCCGCCATGGCGCGAACGGTCGAGGACACCTGGCCGGACTGCGCCCTCGAAGGGCTGGCCGTCACCCGCTACGGCCATGCCGTCCCCTGCCGCTCGATCCGCGTCGTCGAGGCGGCCCATCCGGTGCCCGACCGGGCCGGCGTCGCGGCGACGAGGCAAATCCTGGAACGGGCACAGGCGGCCGGGCCGGAGGATCTGGTGCTGTTCCTGCTGTCCGGCGGCGCATCGGCCCTGCTCAGCCTGCCCGCACCGGGCCTGACGCTCGCCGACAAGCAGGCGGTGAACCGGGCCCTGCTGGCGGCGGGCGCGGACATCCACGAGATCAACACGGTGCGCAAGCATCTCTCGGCGATCAAGGGCGGGCGGCTCGCCGCCGCCGCCGCGCCGGCGCAGCTGGCGACGCTCGCCATATCGGATGTTGCGGGCGACGATCCGGCGACCATCGGCTCCGGGCCGACGGCGGCCGACCCGACGACACTGGCCGCCGCCCGCCGCGTGCTCCGCCGATTC
The DNA here is from genome assembly GCA_965202925.1 of Alphaproteobacteria bacterium. GTDB lineage: Bacteria > Pseudomonadota > Alphaproteobacteria > Bin65 > Bin65 > Bin65. The sequence continues at coordinate 28,853 of CBDBCG010000001.1, forward strand.
GGGATCTCTCCGCCCCCCGCGGTAATCGCCGCGCTGGACGACCCGGCCAACGAAACCCTGAAACCGGACGATCCACGGCTTGCCGGCATCCGATACCGGCTGGTCGCAACGCCCGCGCAGTCGCTGGCGGCGGCCGGCGCAAGGGCCGGAGCCGAGGGGCTTGCGGTCGACATGCTGGGCGACGATCTGACCGGCGAGGCGCGCGACCTGGGCCGCGCTCATGCCGTGCTGGTCCGCGAGCGGGCGGCGGAAAGGCAGGACGAGCGGCCGTTGCTGCTGCTTTCGGGCGGCGAAACGACCGTTACGCTGACCGGCCGGGGCCGCGGCGGGCCGAATACCGAATATCTGCTCGCCCTCGCCGCGGCGCTGGACGGCATGCCCGGCGTGTGGGCGCTGGCGGCCGATACCGACGGCGCCGACGGCAGCGAGGACAATGCCGGCGCGCTCATCGGCCCTGACACGCTTGGCCGGGCGCGGCGACGGGGCTTGCGTCCGGCCGCCGTTCTGGCCGACAACGATGCCTGGACCTTCTTCGACGCCCTGGGCGACCTCGTCGTCACAGGCCCGACACACACAAATGTCAACGATTTCCGGGCAATTCTGATCGCCTGACCGGCCGCCGCCGCAAAGGCTGGCACAGGGACCGGCCCAACGGCAGGCAGGGCAGGCCGGGAACGCGGGACGCCATGCCGAGATTACGCGCCAACGCCAAGATCGTCGCGACGCTGGGCCCGGCGAGCAGCGACCCGCAGACCGTGCGCGCCCTCTACGACGCCGGCGCGGCGGTGTTCCGGATCAATTTCAGCCATGGCGAGCGCGGCGACCACCGGGAGCGCATCCGCACCGTGCGCGCCGTCGAACGGGACGTGCGGCGGCCGATCGGCATCATGGCCGATCTGCAGGGGCCGAAGATCCGCATCGGCACCTTCGCCGCCGACCCGGTCGACCTGTGCGAGGGCGCGGCCTTCCGCTTCGACCTCGACCCGGCGCCCGGCGACGCCGTCCGGGTCTGCCTGCCCCATCCGGAGGTCTACCGCGCGGTGGCGCCCGGCCAGCAGATGCTGATCGACGACGGGCGGCTGCGGCTCGAGATCGCCGACTGTTCGGACAGCCATATCGCGGCGACCGTTCTGGCCGGCGGCCCGATCGGCGACCGCAAGGGCGTCAACCTGCCGGGCGCGGTGCTGCCGGTCTCGGCGATGACGGAAAAGGACCGCATGGATCTGTCCTTCGCCCTCGATCAGGGCGTGGACTGGATCGCGCTTTCCTTCGTGCAGCGGCCGGACGATGTCGCCGAGCTGCGCACCCTCGCCGGCAGCCGGGCGAGCGTGCTGGCCAAGATCGAGAAGCCGTCGGCGCTCGACAACCTGGCCCAGATCGTCGACCTGGCCGACGCCGTCATGGTGGCGCGCGGCGACCTGGGCGTGGAGCTGCCGCCGGAGGAGGTGCCGAGCGTGCAGAAACGGATCGTGCGGGCCTGCCGGGCGGCCGGCAAGCCGGTGATCGTGGCCACGCAGATGCTGGAATCGATGATCGGCTCGCCGACGCCGACCCGCGCCGAGGCCTCCGACGTGGCCAATGCGGTCTACGAAGGGGCCGACGCGGTAATGCTTTCGGCGGAAACGGCGGTCGGCCGCCACGCCGTGCGCTCGGTCGACGTCATGAGCCGCATCGTCCGCCGGACCGAGGCGGACCCGACCTGGCGCCATGTGATCGATGCCGGCGCCGCGATCCCCGACCCGACGGCGTCGGACGCAATCACCGCAGCCGCCCGGCAGGTCGCGGATACCGTGGATGCCGCCGCGATCGTCACCTACACCATGTCGGGCTCGACGGCCCTGCGCGCCTCGCGGGCGCGGCCGGCGGCGCCGATCCTGTGCCTGACCGGCAGCGACCGGACCGCGCGCAAGCTGGTGCTCGCCTGGGGCGTGTCCTGCTTCTTCTCCCACGACGCAAACAGCGTCGAGGAAATGGTCGATTACGCCGTCGAGATGGCGAAGACCCACGGCTTTGCCGCCGCCGGCGAGCCCATCGTCATCACGGCCGGCATGCCCTTCGGCACGCCCGGCGCCACCAACATGCTCCGCATCGCCTGGGTCGGCGGCTGACCGGCGCGCTTCTTGCGCTTCTCCGGCGGCCTAAGGTAGGAACGAACGATCATTCAACAATAACCAACGCGAGACCGTGCTCATGACCGCCCCGACACAAGCGAAACGCAACCCGCCGTTCCGCGCCGAGCATATCGGCAGTTTGCTGCGTCCGCGTGCGCTCAAGGACGCCTTCAAGGCCCACAGCGCCGGCGAGATCGGCGACGAGGCCTTCGAGGCCGCCAAGCAGGCGGCGATCCGCGATGTCGTGGCGATGCAGGAGGGCCTCGGCCTCAAAATGGCGACCGACGGCGAATTCCGCCGGAAATCCTACTGGGGCCACTGGGTCGACGCCATCGACGGCTTCGACGTCGCGCCGTCGCTGTTTACCTTCCACGACGAAACGGGGGAAGAGCAGGCGTTTATCGCCGCCGACTGCGTCGGCCCGTTGAACAAGGTTGCGCCGATCTCGACGGAGGAGTTCGCTTTCCTCAAGACGGCGGTGAAATCCGCCGAGCCCAAAATCACCATGCCGTCGCCGTCCACGCTGCATTTCTGGCGGCTGTCGGACACGATCGCCGGCTCGGGCTACCCCACGGACGAGGCCTTTTTCGACGATCTGTGCGCGATTTTCCGGCAGGAAACCGCCGATCTGGCCGCCCTGGGCTGCCGCTATGTCCAGTTCGACGAGGTGCCGCTCATCATGCTCGGCAGCCCGGCGGTGTGCGACCGGGTGCGCGCCCTGGGCGGCGATCCGGACCGGCTGCTCGACCTGTATATCGAGGCGATGAACGCCGCCGTGCGCGGGCGTGGCGAGGTTGTCGCCGGAATGCATATGTGCCGGGGCAATTTCCGCGGAAAATGGCTGTCGGAGGGCGGTTACGGCCGGATTTCCGAACAGGTGTTCCGGCGCGTCGAGGTCGACGCCTTCCTGCTGGAATACGATACCGTGCGGGCCGGCGGATTCGAGCCCCTGCGCCATGTTCCCGGCGACAAGAGCGTGGTGCTGGGCATCGTCAGCTCGAAAGTCCCGGACGTCGAGGCGGCGGAGGACCTGAAACGCCGGATCGACGAGGCTGCGCGGTATATCGACCGCGAGCGCCTGTCGCTCAGCCCGCAATGCGGCTTTGCCTCCACGGTTGCCGGCAATCCGCTCGGCGAGGCGGACGAGCGGGCGAAACTCGAGACCATCGTGAAGGTGGCGGACGAAGTCTGGCCCTGAGGCGGCTGCGGAAGGCGGCTGCGGGCCGCCCCGCCGGGCTGTATACGCCGGAGCGCGCCTCTCACCGGGTTTTGTATACAGAATAACGAGGCGTCGGTTGCGATGTATGCCGCGTTGCCGAGCCTGGCCTGCCCGTCAGGCCTTGCCGCAAGCCGAATATATCCGCGCCAAGAGGCGGCATTTAGTGAATCCAGTATGGTGTATACAGCACATTTGCATACTTTTCGAGAGCTGGATTCGGGTGTGCCGCAGAAAGTTCAGGCGCCCGCGGCCCGATCTGCAAGGAACGGGCGCAGCGCCGCGATCAGCCCGGCCGGGTTGTCGCCGGGGATGTTGTGGCCGCCCTCGACCTCGGCCAGCGTGACGTTGGCGTTCGTCTCCCTGACCTTTTCCGCCGTTTCCGGCGCGAACATGTCGGACTGCCGGCCGCGCAGCACGAGAATCGGGCAGGCGACCTTTCCCAGGCACGCCCAAAGATCCGCACCGTGGTCCGGCTTGATGCCCTCGTCGCGGGTCTTGCGGAACACTTCCCGGAAATAGGGGTCGCGCGACACGGTGTAGTTGCCGCCGAAGGTGCCGAGATAAGCCTCGAAGCGCGCGCGTTTCCGCGGATCCACGGTGGCGGGGTCCAGGCCGAAATAGCGCAGCGCCTCGTCCAGGCCGGAGAAGGATTCGGGCATATCGACCGACTGGTTCATCACCCGCATCGACCCGGCCTTCGCGTTTGTTGGTGAATAATCAATCAAAATCAGCTTCTCGACCCGGTCCGGGTGGGCCGAGGCGGTGTAGGTGGCGTTGCGCCCGCCCATCGAATGCCCGGCGAGGATGAACCGGTCCCAGCCCTGCCGGTCGGCAACCGCCAGAACGTCGGCAGCGAAATCCTGCACCTTGTAGGCCTGGCTGGCGCTCCAGCCGGAACTGCCGAAGCCGCGCATGTCCATGGCGACGATCTCGCGGCCGCCGGCCGGATCAAGGGCCAGTTCGTCGGCGATCCCGATCCAGTCGTAGGAAAAGTAGGACTGGCCGTGCAGGGCGATCATCGGCGTGCCGCCCCCGGTATCGAAATGGGCGGCATCGGAACGGCGCGCACCGAAATGCCGGTAGAAGATCGTGACGTCGCCGGATTCGACGGTGCCGGTCCGGTGATCGGGCAGAATGACGGGTGCGTTCACGGGTTTGTCTCCTGAAAGATTGCGGTGCCTGGCTACCCGGCCCCGCCGAAATCGACCAGCCGGCTCTTGTATTCGCTGCGCGGCAGCGACCGGTGCGGCACCAGCGCGATTTCGGTCGCGACGATCAGTTCGTTGCGGATCGCCGTCCGGATGCGCTCGGCCAGGTCCGGCGGCGGATCGGCGCCGGCGGCCAGTTCGACGGACACGGGCAGCGGCGGCTCCTGCATCACGCCGGGCTTCTTCGGGCGGATCATGACAACCTCGCCGACATGGGGCGCGAACCGGGTCACGACCGCCCGCAGCGCCGAAGGAAACAGATTGACGCCGCGCACGATCAGCATGTCGTCGGTCCGCCCGATGCAGCGCACGCGCACGCTCGTCCGGCCGCAGGCGCAGGGCCGGGCGTTGACCGTGACGTGGTCGCGGCTGCGGAAACGCAGCAGCGGCATCGCCTCGCGCCGCAGCGCGGTGTAGACGAGCTCGCCCTCGGCGCCGTCCTCAAGGGGCAGCGCCGCGCCGCTGCCCGGATCGATCAGCTCGACATGGACGAAGTCCCGGCCGCTGAAATGCATGCCGCCCTGTTCCTCGCATTCGCCCCACAGGGTGATCGAGACGTCGCCGATGCCCATCGCCTCGCTGGCCCGGCAGCCGAATGCCGACTCGATCCTGTCGCGGATGACCGGGTCGCCGCCGCCGGGCTCGCCGGCGACCGCCATGCGCTGAATGCCCAGCGAACGGGGCGGGATATTGCGCTCTTCCAGCCAGTCGATCAGATACAGGGCGAAGGAGGGCGTGGCCATGATCGCCGTTGCGCCCATGTTCCGGATCCCGGCGACGTAGCGTTCCGTATTGCCCGTGCCGACCGGGATGTGGGTAATGCGGTTGCGGGTCAGCATGTCCGTGACCGCCGCGGCGACGAAGGGGCCGGCGCCGTAATTATGCACCACCCGGTGCCCGCGATGGATGCCGCAGGCGGCGTAGCTGCGCGCCGAGATTTCGGTCCAGACATCCAGGTCGGCCGGCGTGACCGCAATGTAGCAGGGATCGCCGCTCGTGCCGCTGGTGGAATAGACCCGGATAATCTCGTCCCACGACGCGGCGGCATGGCTGCCGAGCGGCGGATGGTCCGCCTGGCTCTTGCGCAATTCGTCCTTTTCGGTGAACGGCAGGTTGGCGATATCCTCAAGGCCGCCGGCATCCGCGGCGCTCGAAATGCCCGCCTCGGCCAGTTTGGCCCGGTAAAATTCCGATTTATCGAGCAGATAGCCGATCTGTTCGGGATAGCGGGCGGCGTCGCGGGCCGCCTGTTCCGCCGGATCGCGGGTCTCGACCTCAGGATTGTGAAACACACCCGTCACGAGGCTGTCAGCCCCGGTCGGCCGGCGGCGGCGCGCCATCGTATTCGACCGCCGCTTCGGCATGGTGGGCGAGCAGAAACCCGATCGGCCGCCGGCTCTCCTCGTACAAATGGCCGAGCAGGCCGGCGGTCCGCGCCAGGATCGGCACGCCGCGCAGGGCCTCCATCGGGAAATCCAGATCCAGCATGATGGCGGCAATGGCGCCGTTGATGTTGACCGGCAGGGTGCGCTGCCAGACCTCGTTCACGACGGGCGCCAGAATTTCGAGGAAGCGGGTATGGTCGCCGACGATGCCGCGTTCGTGCGCCAGGGCGAGCAGGCGGGTCGCGCGGGGATCGTCGGGCCTGTGCAGCGGGTGGCCGAAGCCGGGGATCGGGCGGCGTTCGGCCCGGATTTGCTCGGCAAGGCGCCGTGCGGTCACGGTTGCGGTCTCGCCGCGCTCCGCCGCCTCGCCAACGCCGCGCGCCAGCAGCCGTCCCGCCTCCTCCGCCGCGCCGAGGACCACCGAGCCGGCGCCGGCGATCCCCGACGCCACCGCGCCCTGCAGCGATTCCGGCGCGGCGGCCAGCGTCATGCGCGCGGCCTGGACGCTGGGCGTCACGCCGTGTTCGGCCAGGCCCACCAGCATGGCGTCGAGGAAGAAGGTCTGGTCCGCGGTCGGTTCCCGGCCGGTGAGGTGGAGCAGGAAAAAGCCGCTGAAGGACATGCCGCCCATCAGGTCGCCGCACAGGTCGCGCCCGCGCACCGCGATGCTGGTCTCGTCCGCCGTGCAGATCGCGCTTTTGAGTGCGCCGGCCTTGCCGATCAACATGGTTTGCCCCTTTCGCCCGCCCGTCGGCTGCGCCGCGAACGCCCCGGTTCGCCGGTCCGCGCGGTTCCGGAGGACGTACCATAAACCGGCACGGCAATTTGACTGATTCCGTCCGCAATCATACGCTTTCTTCGATCTACCGTAAGCGCGAGCCGGGCTGCCGGCCCCAGGACAGGTGAACAAAATGGACGGAACACCGCAAACGATACAGGAAGCCCATGATTCCGGCGAACCGGCCGGCATGCCGCTGCGCGGCATCGATCATCTGGCGATCGTTACCGACGACCTCAAGGGGACGCTGGATTTCTATACACGGGTCTTGCGCATGCAACTGGTCCATGTCCGCCGCGTGCCCTATGCGGCGGATCGCGGCCAGCCGCCCTACGACCAGCTGCGCCACTATTTTTTCGACATGGGCAACGATTCGCTGTTCGCCGTGTTCGAATATCCGAAAGGCGTGCCGAAGGCGAACCGGGACCATATCGGCGGCATGCAGCATGTCGCGTTTCATGCGCCGCACCGGCGTTTCGACGAAATCCGCGCCCATGTCCGGGAGAGCGGCGTGGAGATCACCGAGCCGATCGACCTGGGCGACGGTTTCCTGTCGGTCTACTTCTACGACAACAACGGTATCCGGCTCGAGATCAGCACGAGGGTGGAAGGCTTCGACCCGTCTGTAGTACAGTCGGCAAGACAGACCCGGTCCACGGCGAAGGCGGAGCTGGAAACCCTGTTCGACGATCCGGCGGACGTGGAGAAATGGCTGGATCGCATGCCTTTGCTGGACGGTTGAGCGCACGCCGCCAGCCGGTATCCGGACCGCTGCCGGCTTCCGGCTGAAATCTGCAAAGCGCCTGTATGGGCAAGGTGCCCCCGGCGCGACGGGAGGAGACACATGCACCATCTGAAAACAGCTGCGGCAGCCGCCGCCATCGCCACCGCTGCGCTCTGGTCCGCCCCGGCCAGCGCCAAGATCGAGATGAAGCTGGCGCATTTCGTGACGCCGAAACACTCCTTTTCCCAGTGGCTCGCGCGCTGGGCCAAGGAAGTGGAGCAGAAATCCGGCGGCGAGATTGCCTTCAAGCTCTTCCCCGGCGCCCAGATGGGCCCGCCGCCGAAATACTACGACATCGCGCGCACGGGCCGGGCGGACGTGACCTGGTCGGTCCACGGCTTCACCCCCGGCCGGTTCCCGCTGACCGAGATGTCGAACATGCCGTTCCTGATCGGCAGCGCGGAGATCGGCACCAAGGTGCTGAACGATTCCGGCCTGCGGAGCAAATATCTCGACAAGGAGCACAAGGGCGTGAAGGTGCTGGTGCTGCTGACCCACCAGCCGGGCAACATCCACACGGCCAAGAAGCCGGTGCGCACGACCGCCGACATGAAGGGCCTGCGCCTGCGCTTCGCCTCCCAGACCATCCGGGACTTCATCCGCGCCCTGGGCGCCACGCCGCGCGGCCTGCCGCCGACCCAGATCGTCGAGCAGATGCAGAAGGGCACGCTGGATGGCGCGTTCATCGATTACGGCGGCGCCGGGATCGCGTTCCGCATGGGCCCGGTGACCAAGTACACGACCGAGATGTACAGCTATGTCGCCAGCTTCTCGGTCAACATGAACGCCAAGCGCTACGATTCCCTGTCGCCCGGGCTCAAGAAGGTGATCGACGACACCGTGGCCGGCCGGGAGAAGGAAATCGGCCACGAATGGGACAAGCTGGACGCCATCGGCAAGAAGATCATGATGAAGGCCGGCATGACGCCGATCCAGCTGTCCGCGGCGGAGGCCAAGAAGTTCCGCGAGGTCGGCGCGAAAGTGACCGAGGCCCGGATCGCCGCCCTGGAGAAGAAGGGCCTGCCGGCGCGCGCCGTCTACACCATGATGAAATCGCTGGCCGCGAAGCACGAAAAGACGTCGCGCAACTTCCTGAAGAACTAGCGCCGGCCGCGGCCCGGGCCCGAATCGGGCGGAAGCCGCCTCTTGTCCGGGATCCCCGGGAGGGCGCCGAGCGGGCTGGACCGGGCGGCGGGGGTCTTTTCCCTCGCCGCCGCCCTGTTCCTCGTCTTCATGATGCTGTTCACCACGGCGTCGGTGACGCTGCGCTATGTGGCGAACTGGACCGGGGAGAACGATGTCGACATCATGGTGTGGGCGTTTGCGACCTGCATCTTCATCGCCCTGCCCGCGGTCACCCTGCGCGACGAGCATGTCGCGGTCGACCTGATCGACCAGATCGCGCCGGCCCGGCCGATCCGGGCGATGCGCTGGTTCGGGCTGCTCCTCATCATCGTCTTTCTCGCGGTGTCCTTCTTCCAGTCGCTTCCGGTCGCGCTGGAAAAGCTGGAATTCGGCGAAAACACCATGTCGCTGGACATCAACCGCTTCTGGTTCTGGCTGCCCATGCTGATCGGCCTGGGCTGCGCCGCGCTGGCCGGCCTGGCGGTCCTGTTGACGTGGTTGCGCAGCGGACCGCCCGAACAGGGCGGCGGCACGCCGCTCTGACCGCGTATAGACGATGAATCGTTCAAAAACCGGAAACCGGCGGATTCGGGCGATTCCCGATGCCGGATGAGGTCTATGGCGTTCTCGGCCTGCTGGCGGTCTTCGGGCTGATCCTGGTTCGGGTGCCGGTCGGCGCCGCCCTCGGCATTACCGGGCTGCTCGGCTATACGGTCATGGACGGCTGGCGCAACGCCGGTCTCGCGGCCGGAGAGACCTCCTCCTACCTGGTCGGCGAGGACGCCTACGGGCTCACCGTCGTGCCCCTGTTCATCCTGATGGGCGTGGTCGCGACCCGCTCCGGCATGTCGGGCGACCTGTACCGCGCCGCCAACGCCCTGTTCAGCGGCCTGCGCGGCGCGCTCGCCATGGGCACGATCGGCGCGTGCGCCGGCTTCGGCGCGATCTGCGGCTCGTCGCTCGCCACCGCGGCCACCATGTCGCGCGTCTCGATCCCGGAGATGCGCAAATTCGGCTACGACGAGAAGCTGGCGACCGGCACGGTGGCGTCCGGCGGCACGCTGGGCATCCTGATCCCGCCCTCGGTCATCCTGATCTTCTACGCCATCATCGCCGAGGCCGGCGTGCCGGAGCTGTTCGCCGCCGCCCTGCTGCCCGGCCTCGCCCTCGCCGCCCTGCACGTCCTGGTGATTGCGATCATCGGCTGGGTGGCGCCCGGCCGGGTGCCCAAAATGCCCGGCCTCGCGCTCGCCGAGCGGCTGCTGCCCCTGTTCGGCCTGTGGAAGATCGTGCTGCTGTTCGGCATCGCCGTCGGCGGCATCTATCTCGGCGTGTTCAGTCCGACCGAGGCGGCCGCGGTGAGCGCCCTGGTCGCCATCCTGATCGCCGCCGCAACCCGGACCCTCGACTGGGCCGGCTTCCGGGCCAGCCTGGCCGAGACGGTGTCGACCACGGCGATGCTGTTCTTCATCGTGCTCGGCGCCTTCCTGTTCAAGGAGTTCATCGTCCTGACCCAACTGCCGAAGGCGGTGACCGACCAGTTCGGCGCCGGCTCGCTGCATCCCTGGCTGGTCATCCTGCTGATGCTGGCGGTCTATCTGGTGCTCGGCTGCTTCCTCGATTCCCTCAGCATGATCCTGATTACCGTGCCGGTCTTCCTGCCGCTCGCCGAGGGCATCGGCTACGACAAGGTCTGGTTCGGCATCTTCGTGGTCGTGGTGGCCGAGGCCGGCCTGATCACGCCGCCGGTCGGCATGAACATCTTCGTCATCCGCGCCCAGCTGCCGGATATCGACCTCGGCGCGGTCTATCGCGGCATCGTGCCCTTCCTGTTCGCCGATACGGCGCTCGTCGTCCTGCTGGTGCTGCTGCCGGGTCTCGCCCTGTGGCTGCCGGGCCTGCTGTATTGACGGGGCGGGACTTCCAGACCCGGCGCCCCGGCCCAGGTCTGCGCCCCTCCTGTTTTTTACTGAACGTTCCAGTATTTTCGCAGCCGCCGCCGTTTTTTCGCAGTTTTCCGCCGTTTCTCCGCGCACAGACGTATTAGACAGACCGGTCTTTATTTTGCTTTTTTTGCGTTTCGAAGGCCCTCAGGCGCCTGAACCCCGCAGAAACGCTGGAAAACACGATTCGGGAGTGCCGCAAAATTAATTCTTGTAGGAAATATTCCTTGATTCTGCCCCAAGCGACCGGTTTCCTTCCCCGAACTCAAACAAACAGCGCCGCCCCGGCCGACCGGAGGGAGAGCCGGGCCCCAGAGCCTGCCCTGAGCCTGTCGAAGGGGTCGCCCGGCATGGCCTCAGCCCGTGGTTCCGGGCCCCGGATTTCCGCTCCGCTCCATCCGGGGAAGCAATCGGGGAACGGGCATTCCGGGCATCCGGGAGCGCCCGCGGGTCTGCGGCGGGCGAACTTCGGGCACTGACGATGTACATATAGGGAACAAAATAGATGATGTCAAGGGCAAAATACCGACAGGCGGCTTTCCCTCCGGATCGCGGATCGAGAGTATTCGGACATTGCGTCTCGGGAAAACGATATCATTCTCGTATTGTTCAATATTGCAAAATGACGCCGCGCGGGCTGTAAGCCTGGGTCCTGGGCCAAAGGCACGGGCTTTACCAGCGACTCTGGACCCCGGACTTCCGCTCCGCTCCATCCGGGGTGACATTTTGGGAAGGTCGAAGGACACGACGGCCGTCGATCTGTTTTGCTCCAAAACGCCGATCCCGCGGCACGCCCCTTCTCACCAGCAGCGGCATTGTCTATAGCCTGTGGCCCGAAGCCGACCGCAGACGAACGGACGCCCGATGGAACAGGTTTACGCCACCGATTACGTCACCGTGTCCCGGCGGGAGCGGATCGCCGTACTCACCCTGGACCGGGAGGAGAAGCGCAACGCGGTCTGCGACGGGCTGATCCGCGATATCCGCGCCTTCGTCGACGCGCTCGACCCGCAGGAAACCAGCGCCATCGTGCTGCGCGGCGCCGGCAACCATTTCTGCGCCGGCCTCGACCTCGCCGAACACAAGGAGCGCCCGCCTTTCGACGGCGTGCTCCATTCGCGCTTCTGGCACGAGACGCTGGACCTGCTGGAATTCGGCCCGGTGCCGGTCGTCGCCGCGATGCAGGGCGGCGTGATCGGCGGCGGCCTGGAGATTGCGACGGCCTGCCATGTCCGGGTCTCGGAGCCGACGGCCTTCTACCAGCTGCCGGAGGGAAGGCGCGGCATCTATGTCGGCGGCGGCGCCAGCGTCCGGGTCCAGCGCATCGTCGGCTTCGACCGGATGCGCGAAATGATGCTGACCGGCCGGCGCTACGACGCCGAAGAGGGGCTGCGCCTCGGCCTCAGCCACTATATCGAGCCGGCGGGTGAGGCCTTCGACAGGGCGATGGCGCTCGCCGACGATATCGCCGGCAACGCGAAGATCAGCAACTACATGATGATCAACGCCCTGCCCCGCATCGCCGACATGGACCGGATGGGCGGCAGCTTCGCCGAATCCGTTGCGGCCGCCCTGTCGCAGACCAGCGAGGAGGCGCGGCGCGGCATCGAGGCCTTCCTGAAAAAGCAGGACATCCGCTTCGACAGGAAGTAGCCGGCCGCCGCGACGCCGGGAAATTTGCCTTATCCGGCACGTCCCGGTTGAAGTTCCGCGTCCGGCAACAGGCGTGCGATTTCCGCTCCGGCTGCACGGAGCTTCTCCAGCAGCCTATCCCGCTTGCCGAGGAAGCGGTGCGACGGTGCCGGGATCGAGACGGCGTAGACGGCGCCGCGGACCCTGAAGGCGATGCCGGCGGCGGAAATGCCCGCCGTATGCTCGTCAATGTCGAGGGCATAGCCGCGTTCGCGGACGGTCCGGATTTCCGACTGCAGGGAGTCCGCGGTTTTGCCGGCGTTCGGTCCGCGGCGTTCGGCGGCGGCGATGCGCGCAATATCGGCGGCGTCGAGCCAGCCCAGCGCGGCTCTGCCGTTTGCCGTGACCGTCATCGGAAAGGTCTCGCCGATGGCGGAGACGGCCCGTAACCGCTGGGCGCCGACGACCTGATCGACAAAGACCATGCCGTCGTCGCGGAACACCGCCAGATCGACGGTTTCCCCGGTATCGCGCGACAGCGCTTCGATCAGCGGGCGGAGCGTTCTGGCGATATCCTGCCGGCCGGCCTCGGCCAGCGCCAGAAGCTCCGGGCCGAGCTGATAGCCGCCGGACACGGTGTTCGGCGCAACAAGCCGTTCCGCAACCAGCGCGTTGACGATGCGTTGAACGGTGGACCGCGGCAGGCCGACCCGCTCGGCGATCCGGCCGAGGCTCAAACCCCGGTTGTCCGCCTTGAGCGCGCGCAGGATGTCGGCGGCGCGGGAGAGCACCTGGATGCCTTGATTTTCCATCGATTTCCTTGCCGGCGCCAATTCCGTTTCGCGTGGTCGGGTATTCGTCCCCGGCAGCCGGTTCAACCTGTCCGCCACGGCCAGGCGGCCGAACCGGCACAGCGCCGGAAATTCCCTGTTGACTGCATCGCGGTGCAGGTATATTGCATTGATATACGATACATTTGTATCAGGATACAATACAAGAAGCGAGTGAACGAGGAGGGCGGGCCATGACGATCTCGATCCGGGGGGCCGACTATCAGGAAAACCTCAACAATGACATGGGCCTTGAGTTTTACGACCTCAGCCATCGCTGGGGGCTCGGTCAGCCCTGCTGGCCCTATTTCGAGGACGTCAGGATCGAGCGGCTGCACAGCATGGCGAAATCCGGGGTGCTGACCCAGCGCATCACCACCGTGATGCATTCCGGAACGCATATCGATGCCCCCGGCCATGTTGTCGAAGGCACGGCCTTCATGGACGAGGTGCCCCTGCCGCATTTCTTCGGCACCGGCGTCGTGGTGTCGATCCCCAAGGCTCGCTGGGAAGTGATTACCGCGGACGATCTGGAAAAGGCGCGGCCGGCGATCCGCGAGGGCGACATCGTCATCGTCAACACGGGCTGGCACAAGCATTACGGCGACAACCAGACCTACTACGCCTATTCCCCCGGCTTCTACAAGGAGGCCGGCGAGTGGTTCGCCGACAGGAAGGTCAAGATGGTCGGCACGGATACCCAGGCCCTCGACCACCCGCTCGGCACGGCGATCGCGCCGCACGGTCCGGGCTGGCCGAACGGGTTGATGCCCCACATCGTCCGCGAATACGAAGAAGAGACCGGCCGCAGGGTGCTGGACGATTTCCCCCATTGGGAGCCGTGCCACCGGGCGATCCTCTCCCGGGGCATTTGCGGCATCGAGAATGTCGGCGGCGAGATCGACAGGGTCACCGGCATGCGGGTCACCTTCGCCGCCTTCCCCTGGCGCTGGAAGAAGGGCGACGGCTGCATCGTCCGGCTGGTCGCGATCGTCGACCGCTCCGGCAGCTACCGGATCGAAACCGGGGAGGCGGCGTGATGCACGTCAAGCGCTATGAGGATGCCGAGGCTTATGAGGCGCCCAACCATTGGGGCGTTGCCGGGCTGCGGCTGCAGGGTTTCGAAGACGGCGGCCCGGAAAACCAGTGGGTCGGCCTTTCCCAGTTCCTGCCCGGCGGCGGCGCCGGGCCCGACGCCACGCCCTTCGAGAAGGTCTATGTAGTGCTCGACGGCGAGATGACCGTGATCGCCGGCGGCGAAGAGACGGTCCTGCGGCGCTTCGACTCCTGCACCGTTGCACCGGGCGAGGAGCGGAAGATCGAGAACCGCTCCAACCACGTCTGCAAAATGCTGGTCGTTATTCCCTATCCCGAAGGCGCGCGATGAAACCGTCCGACATCTTCGACGTCGCCGGAAAATCGGCGCTGGTAACGGGCGCGTCGGGCGCGTTCGGCGCGGTCGCCGCGCGCACCCTGGCCGGGTCGGGGTGCCGGCTGACCCTGACCGGCGGCAATGCGGCGGCGCTGGAGGCGGTCGCGGGCGAGTGCCGGGAACTCGGCGCCGCGGTCGCCACCGTGAACGCGCGGCCGAATTCGGAGGCGGCGGTCGACGCCATCGTCGGAGAGGCCGTGGAAGCCCACGGCAGCCTCGACATTCTGATCGTCGCGTCGGGCATGAACAAGGTGGCGAAGATCGAGGAGATGGCAGCCGGCACCTTCGCCGACGTCATGGACGCCAACGTGACCCAGTCCTGGCTGCTGGCCCGCGCCGCGACGCGGCAGATGAAGGCGCAGGGCGGCGGCGGCAAGATCGTTCTCGTCTCCTCCGCGCGCGGCCTGCTCGGCCATCCGGCGGGCTACACCGCCTATTGCGCGTCCAAGGCGGCGGTCGACGGCATCACGAAGGCGCTGGGCTGCGAACTGGGCCCGACGGGAATCACGGTCAACGCCATCGCGCCGACCGTCTTCCGGTCGCCGCTGACCGCCTGGATGTTCGAGGATACGCCGGACGCGGCCAGGGTGCGCGAAGGGTTTCTCACCCGCGTCCCGAAGGGCCGGCTGGGCGAGCCCGAGGATCTGGCGGGACCGCTGCTCTTCCTCGCGTCGCGGGCGTCGGACTTCTACACCGGCCACATCCTCTACGCCGACGGCGGCTATACCGCGGGATAGGGCGCCGCGTGCAACCGGCGGCCCGGGCCGCGCGGCTCAGATAATCAGGGTGTTCGGCTCCAGGCCGAGCAGGACCCGGCCATAGAGTTCCGCGCTGGGGTCGTAGGCCAGCAGGCCGTGCATGTTGATGGCGTGCAGGTTGCGCCAGGCCCGCTGCATCGGGCCCTTGAGGGACAGGCCCGAGGCGCCGGCGGTGTGGAACAGCTTGTCCACCGCCTCCATGCAGAAGCGCACGCCCTGGGCGCAGTCCATGCGGATGCGGCCGCGCATCTCCATCGGCATCCGGTCGCCGGCCTTCGCGTAGCGGTCGATATCGTCGGCGATGCGGTAGAGCAGGAAATGGGCGCAGTCGATCAGGGTCGCCGCCTCGGCGACGCTGATCTGGGTGCCGGGAAATTCCTCGGCGGTATATTCGGTGTAGGCCAGCGCCTTGCCGGGCACGACGCGCCGGTATTCCGGCAGGGCGGCGCGGGCGATGCCGAGGGAACTCCCGGTGATGCACAGGGCGAGCACGGGTACCGCCTCCCCCCGGTAGAGCCATCCGTCGTAGCCTTGCAGGCCGGGCGTATCGAGATCGATCAGCTTGAGCAGCGAAAGATAGCGGTGCGCCGGGATGTTCAGGCCCTTGCAGGTCAGCGAATTGCTGCCGGTGCCCTGCAGGCCGGCGACATACCAGTCGTCGCGGATTTCGACGTCACCGGCCGGCACGACGAAGTCGCCCGGCTCGATCATCTCGCCGGCCTCGTCGAACACCTCGGCGCCGAGGATCAGCCAGTCGGCATGGTGGCAGCCGGAGCCGAACGGCCAGAAGCCCTCCAGCGTGTGGCTGCCGTCGGCATGGCGCACGGCGCGGCCGCGCGGGCCGATCACCGCGGCGACGAGCGCGGTCGGGTCCGCGCCGTAGACCTCCTGAAGCGCCTGCTCCGGAAAGTGGCCGAGCATCCAGCTGTGGGCGTGGGCGACGCCGGCAACCCAGGCGGCCGAGCCGCAGCCTTCCGCCAGCGCGCCGATCACGTCGAGATGGGCGCGCATCGACATTTCCCAGCCGCCGGCCCGGCGCGGCTGGATAACCCGCAGCAGGCCCTGCTCCTTCATCAGGCGGATCGAATCGTCCGGCACCCGGCGCAGGTCGTCGGCCTCGGCCGCATTGTCCCGGAGCGCGACCGCGACCCGCCCGGCGCGCGCCACGATGTCTTCGTGGGACGGAATTTCCGTTGCAGCCTCTTTCTCGAGCGCGCCGACAGCCATGATGTCCTCCCGAAACCGACGGATCGTCGGCGGGAGAATAGAGCCAGTCCGCCGGCCGGTTCAATCCGGAAGGCGGCGCTAGTCGATCCCGCGCGTTGACCGGCCGTTGCTGCCGCCGCTAACGTGCGCCCGCCATGCGCTGCCGCAGACCCGCGCGGCGTACGAAAACCCGAGTGAGCCCGCCGCAACCCGTGTTTGAACGGCCAGCCCCCGACCGCCCGAGACTTGCCGAGACGCTGCTGGCCGTCCGCCCGCACCATCTGGCCAACGCCGTCGTCGCCTTCCTGTTCGCCTCGACCGGGCCGGTCGCGCTGATCCTGACCATCGGGATCGCCGGCCGCCTCTCCACCGAGGCCCTGTCGTCGTGGATATTCATCGGCTTCGTCGCCGGCGGCGCCATCACCTTCGCGATGAGCTGGCTCTACAAGCAGCCGATGGCCTTCGCCTGGACGATCTCCGGCACGGCCATCGCCGGCCAGGCCCTGCTCAAATACCCGTTTGAGGAGATTGT
Source organism: Alphaproteobacteria bacterium (assembly GCA_965202925.1). GTDB lineage: Bacteria > Pseudomonadota > Alphaproteobacteria > Bin65 > Bin65 > Bin65. The sequence continues at coordinate 45,796 of CBDBCG010000001.1, forward strand.
CGGCGCCTACATGGTGACCGGCGCGGTGATGATCCTGCTCGGCCTCAGCAGCGGCTTCAAGGCGATCATGCGCTTCGTGCCCCAGCCGATCGTCATGGCCATGGTCGCCGGCGTGTTCCTGAAATTCGGCATCCTGGCGGTCGACGCGTTCGACAAGGAGCTGAAGATCGCCCTGGCGGCGCTGGTCGCCTGGATCGTGTTTTCCTTCTGGAAGCCGGTGGCGCGCGTCCTGCCGCCGGTGCTGATGGCGCTGCTCGCCGCCGGCTACATGGCGGTCGAGGGCGGCCAGTTCGCGCTCAAGGAAGAGCTCGCACTTCAGATCGCCCGGCCCGACGTCATCCAGCCGGTGTTCTCGAAGGCGGCGCTGCTCGATCTGGTCCTGCCGCTGCTCGTCTCCGTGCTCGCGTTGCAGAACGCCCAGGGCATCGCGATTCTGCGCGTCGCCGGCCACGATCCGCCGACCAACACCAGCACCTTCGTGTGCGGCGCCGGCTCGCTGCTGTTCGGCGCCTATGGCAGCGTCAACACCTGCATGACCGGGCCGGTCAACGCGATCCTGGCCTCGTCAGGCCCGGTGCGCTTCCACTTCGTCGGCGCCTATCTGTGGGCCGCGCTGGCGGTCGCCTTCGGCCTGCTGTCGCCGGTCGTGACCCGCCTCGCACTCTCGGTACCGGAAGCCTTCATCTACATCATCGGCGGACTGGCCATGCTGCCGGTCCTGCAGCAGTCCTTTGCCGCCGGCTTCGGCGGGCGCTTCGCGATCGGCGCGACGGTCAGCCTGGTCGTGACGGTGACCGACCTGATCCCGGGCGTGAACGTCAACCTGCTCGGCATCGGCGCGCCCTTCTGGGGGCTGGTCTTCGGCGCGGCGACCTCGCTGCTGCTCGAACGCCGGGACTATGCCGAACTGATCGCCGCCGGCAACGGGGCGCCCGCGCCGCGCCGGCAGGAAAAGGAAGAAGCCGCGAAACCGGAGGCCGCGCCGCCCAAGGCGCTGAGCGGGCCGGGGCCGGGCCGCACGCCGGCCGACGCCGGACAGCTGCCGGACGGCCCGGTCGCCGTGATCTCGCCCGCGCCGGGGCCGGACACCAGCCGGGTGCTGATCGCGCTGCGCGAGAAGGGGCTGGCCTACCGGCTGGTCGAGGACATGACCTGGCGGCCCGGCGAGGGGGTGTCGGAGAATCCGCTGAACCGGAACCCGCTGGTCCGGTTCGGCGCCCGGATCGGAGAGGGGACCGGGCAGGGGGCTGGCGAGGGTGTCGCCCTCTACGATCCGCGGACGATCCTCGATTACCTGGAGACCGTCCGGCCGGTGCCCGCCCTGATGCCGCCGGATCCGGCGGAAGTCTTCGAGGTCAAGACCTGGGAGGCGCTCGCCGAAGGCGTCAATGCCGCCGCGGTCGATCTCTTCATCGCCTGCGCCCGCGGCGGACCGGACGGGCATCCCGGGGCGGACGGGGACTGGATCGCGCGCCGGCGCACCCGGGTGCGGGACGGCCTCGCGACCGCCGCGAGCATGCTGGCCGGCCGGCCCTTCGCCGTGGGCGCGCAGTTCACGCGCGGCGACATCGCGCTCGCCGCCATGCTGGCCCATCTGGACCGGCAGCTGCCCGGCGAGGACTGGCGCAGCGCCCACCCGCCGCTCGCCGCCTGGTTCGACAAAATCCGCAAGCGCGGCACCGTCGCCGCGGTTCTCGAAGATTGAACCGGCTGTTCGCGCAGACCCGGCTGTGTGGGCCGGTCCGGTGCGACCGGCAGAAACCGATGCTTGACGGGGGGCCGCCCTGTTTGTATATACAATCGCCTCGGCGATTCCCGGAAGAGAGCCGATCCGCCACGCCGCAACGGGGCGTGTAGTATGGGGCCGGGCGATGAGGCCGGTTTCGAATGGGACGAAGCAAAGCGAACAGCCAGGCAGCGGCGGCCTGAACGCCGTGGCCGAACTACCGCTCGAAGGCGGCTGCCTCTGCGGCGCCGTGCGCTACCGGATCGATGCGCCACCGCTCTGGATCGGCTATTGCCACTGCACGACTTGCCGGCGTAGCACCGGCGCGCCGGTCACCATGTTCGTCGGCGCGGCTGCGGACTCGGTGACCTTCGCAAAGGGCGAGCAGACCGTGTTCGCCTCCTCGCCCGGCGTCGGACGCGGTTTCTGCGCGGCCTGCGGCACCCCGCTCACCTACGAGTCGGACCGCTTCCCCGGCGAGGTCCACTTCTACATCAGCACCTTCGACGACCCGCAGTCGCTCCCACCCACCTTTCACGTCTTCCACGAAGAACGCCTCCGCTGGCTCGAAATCGCCGACGACCTGCCTCGCCATGCGATGTCATCCGGCGTGGAATGTTGCCCCCCGAGCGGCCGGCGAAACGAAATGAACGAGAACAATATCGAGCGTATGTCCCTGAACGAAGCCCTCCTTCGGCGGGGTAAAGGCCAAACCGACTGGGACCGTCTCCGGAAACAGCAGGCCGCGGAATTCGAGCCGGCGGCGGACCCGGATGAGGGCGAGTTCGACGATTCCGGAACCAGGGTTGTCGTACCCGGCCGGAAACAGGCGATCTCGGTTCGGCTGGATACGGATATTCTTGAATTTTTCAAGGCCGGCGGGCCGGGGTATCAGACCCGTATCAATGCGGCTTTGAGGATGTATATGAACAGCCGCCCGGCATCTTCCGCCGGCGTATCGGCGCCGTCACGCGGCATTGGATCGGCCGTAAGACATGGCCGGGCGCCCGGCTGGGACGCCAGGGCGATTGCCGAGACTGCGAAAGAGAAGTACGGAAACTTCACCAAACTGTTCGAAGCGCACAACTGGCCGGAGCGCGGACGGGATATGATGCCCAAGGTGCAATCGCGCGTGAAGCAGACCTACGGCAGCGTCACGGCTTTCGTGCGCCATCATCGCGAATAGCGACCGCACCCGATGACCGGCGGATGCTGAGATAGTCCGTCCGGCGCGGTTGCTGGACAGCGCCGGCCTGCGCGCGGGCAATTGCGACAGGAGCCACGATGACAGCAGACCGAAAGGCGGCCAATGCCGCGTTGGCGGAAAAGATCCGCAGGCGGGACTGGATATCCCTGCCCGGCGTGTTCGAGATGATCTCGGCGCGCGTCGCCGACGCGATGGGCTTCGACGCGCTCTACATGACCGGCTACGGCACCGTCGCCAGCCATCTGGGCATTCCCGACGCCGGGCTGGCGACCTACACCGACATGGTCGGCCGGGTCGGCCAGTTCGTCAGCGTGAGCGCGACGCCGCTGGTCGCCGACGGCGACACCGGCTATGGCGGCCTGCTCAACGTCGAGCGCACGGTGCGCGGCTACGAGGCGGCCGGCGCCGCGGCGATCCAGCTCGAGGACCAGGAGTTTCCCAAGAAATGCGGCCACACGCCGGGCCGCCGGGTTATCCCGCTCGAGGACGCGGTCGCCAAGCTGAAGGTCGCCGCGGCCTCTCGGGAGTCGCGGGATTTCCTGATCGTCGCCCGCACCGACGCGCGCGGCCTCTACGGGCTGGACGAGGCGCTGCGCCGCGGCGAGGCTTTCGCCGAAGCGGGCGCCGATATCCTGTTCATCGAATCGCCGGAAAACGAAGAGGAGATGCGCCGGATCGGCGAGGCGTTCCGGGGCAAACCCCTGCTCGTCAACGTCGTCGAGGGCGGCAGCACGCCGGTGCTTCCGGCCGCCGACTACCGGGCGATCGGCTATTCGCTGGCGATCTATCCGGCGGCCGGCTTCCTCGCGGCCGGCGAGGCGCTGCGCCGGGTCTATGCGCAGATCCGCGAGACCGGTTCGAGCATCGGCGCCAGCGCGCCGCTCTACGACTTCCAGGAATTCAGCAAGCTGATGGGGTTCGAGGATGTCTGGAAATTCGAGAAGAAATGGGCCGAGGCGGTCTGAGGCCCGGCGCGGCCGGACGAGCGGAGAAACCGGCGCGATGCTGACCGCGGCGCGCCACCGGCCGGGCGCAGTGGTCCTGGCTCTGGCTCTGGCTGGCGGGTTCTTCGCTGCCGCCGGCCTCTCGGGCGCGGCGCAGGCGCAGGAGACTCTGACTCCGGCGCAGAAGGCCGAACGCCTGTTTCACGGCTACGACCGCTACGGCGGGAAATACAGCTACGATCCGGTCACCGAAGAGAACGGCGTTCTGACGGTCCGGAACCTGAAATACGCGGCTTCGGTGCCGTGGCAGGATCCGAAGCGGCCGGACAGCCCGAAACAGACCCTGAGCCTGAAGATTACGGTCGAGACGGTCACCGCCCGGCGCTACGACTATCGCAACCCGAAAATGCCGCTGTTCGCCGATGTGACGTACAGGGGCATACGCGTTGACGGCAGCCTGTTCGACCGCATGGGCGGGAGCCGGTTTGCGGATATCTTCGGCGGGGATGAAATGGTGCTGGACGTCGTCCAGACCCACGAAGCGGACCCGGCGGCCGGATCGATAGAACTGAAAGCCGGTACGGTGACGATCCGTAAGGTGTTTCGCTTTGACCTGACCGGCCGGTTTGACGGGCTGGATTTCGCCCGGCTGACCGACCCGAAACTGCTGGAAAAACTGGGGCCGGGCAGCACCGCGTCGATGCCGCCCGACGCCGCCGTCGCCACGATTCTCGATCTCCTGGGCGAAATGCGCATCCACCGCCTGTCCTACGCGCTGACCGATCTCGGCGGCATCGGCAAAATGCTGGCCGTCATGGCCGCGGCGCAATCGGCGAAGAACCCGGACGGTCCGAAGGTCACGGCGGAAATGATGCGGCAGGGGCTGGCCGCCGGGCTCGCCGGCGCCATCGTCCGCTTCTCCGGCTCCTTCGCGCCGAAAATGCTGGGCTCGACGGCTCGCTGGCTGCTCGAACCGGGCATGCTCACCATTGCCCTCAGGCCCGGCCGGCCCCTGCCGGTCAACGGGATCGTCGGCTTCGTCGGGGCCTTTATCTCAAAGATGAGGCAGGCGAAGGGCCAGAAGATCGATCTGGACCCTTTGCAGAAGTTCCTCGGCCTGAGCGTCTCCTACGCCCCGGCGGCCCGGTAGCCGCCCGGCCCGCGCCCTGCGGCAGCCCTATTCCGCCGCTTCGGCGCGTACGCCCATCTGTTGCGCGAGCGCGGCCAGCGTCTCCTCGCAGGTCAGCAGGTCGGCGTATTTCTGGCCCATGTCGAACAGGTTGGCCTCGTGCGGCCCGAGGGCGCGGTCGCCGACGCAGTCGGTCACGACGATGTTGCGGTAGTTGTAGCTGAGCGCGTCGATCACCGAGGCGCGCACGCAGCCGGAGGTCGTGCAGCCGGTCTGGATGATCGTGTCGACGCCGCGCATGGTGAGCCAGGAATGCAGGTTGGTGCCGAAGAAGGCCGAGGGCTGCTGCTTGCGCGCGATCAGCTCGCCGTCCCGCGGCTCCAGCGCATCGACGACATGGCTCTCCGGATTGTCCTCGGTCAGCGTCACGAGGCTCGGCGCCTTGAGGCAGAACACGCCGGCGTCCGCGCCGTCGTCGGCATAGATCACCCGGGTGAACACGATCGGCAGGCCGTAGCTGCGGCAGGCGTCGAGCAGGATCGCCGTGTTGGCGATCGCCTCCTGGATGTTGCCGCCGCCGAAGCGCGCCGGATCGGTGAAGCCGTTGACGAAATCGACGATCAGCAGCGCCGGCGCCTTGCCCCATCCGCTGCTGTTGCCGAAATTCTGGGTCTTGTAGATGTCGATATCGCTCATCGGACCGCTTCCTTCCCGTCGTTGCCGCGCGGCATCGCCGCCCGGCTTTGGTCCTTCATACAGCGGCGACGGTCTGTCGTCAGCCTTGCCGTGACCCGTCCGCTGCGCTAACCGGTGGTCCCCGGCCTCAGCTGACCGGTCGTTGCCGCGCCAGGGCGGCGTCGCGGATTTCGCTCACCGAACGGGTCGTCGTGCCGGCGTCGGGGCTGACCTGGAGGTCGATCAGCGATGCCCGGCCGGCCGCGAGGCAGCGCTCGAAGGCCGGCGCGAAATCGTCGGTCGTGCGCACGGTCTCGCCGTGCAGGCCGTAGGATTCGGCCAATGCAACGAAATCCGGGTTGCGCAGGGCGGTCGCCGAGACGCGGGTCGGATAGTCCCGCTCCTGATGGATCCGGATGCTGCCGAGCATGCCGTTGTTGACGACGATGTTGACGACCTTCGCGCCGTATTGCATCGCGGTCGCCAGCTCCTGGCCGTGCATCAGGAAACAGCCGTCGCCGGTCCAGTTGACGATTGTCCGCTCCGGTTCCGCCAGGCTGGCCGCGATGGCGGCCGGCGTGCCGTAGCCCATCGAGCCTGAGGTGGCGCCGATCTGCGTCCGGTAGCCCTTGAAGACGAAGCTCCTGTGCAGCCAGGTGTTGTAGTTGCCGGCGCCGTTGCAGACGATGGCGTCCTCCGGCAGCCGGTCGCTCAGCCAGGCGACGATCTCGCCGATCTGGACGTCGCCGGGCACCGGAAGCGGCCGGAGGAAGGCGAGATAATCCTCGCGGGCGGCCGTGCGCCATTCACCCCACGGCACCGCGTCCGGCGCTTCAAGGCCGGCGGCCGCCGCCGCGAAATGCTTCATCCCGGCATTGATGCCGAGGTCCGGCTGATAGACCCGGCCGAGCTCCTCGGCGCCGGGATGGATATGAATAAGCGTCTGCTCCGGCACCGGCGGGCGCACGATGGTGTAGCCGCCGGTCGTCACCTCGCCGAGGCGCGCGCCGGCGACGAGCAGCAGGTCCGCCGCGGCGATCCGGTCGTTGAGCGCCGGGTCGGCGCCGACCCCGGCATGGCCGGCATATTCGTCCAGCCGGTTGTCGAAATAGGCCTGGCAGCGGAACGACACCGCGGTCGGCAGGCCGAAGGCCCGGGCAAAAGCCTCGAAGCCGGCCACGGCCTGCCGGTCCCAGCCGCCGCCGCCGAGCAGGGCCATCGGCCGCTCGGCCTTCATCAGCAGGTCGCGCAGCCGCGCCATGTCGGCGGGCGGCGGCGCGGGCTGCATCTCCCGGAACCGGCGGGCGTCGCCGACCCCGGCGCGCTGCACCAGCATGTCCTCCGGCAGGGCGAGGACGACCGGTCCGGGCCGGCCGTTGACCGCGGTGTGGAAGGCGCGGGAGACCATCTCCGGAATCCGCTCCGGATCCTCGATCTGGCCGACCCATTTCGCCAGCTGGCCGTACATGCGCCGGTAGTCGATTTCCTGGAACGCCTCCCGGTCCGCCGTGGCGCGGGCGACCTGGCCGACGAACAGGATCATCGGCGTCGAATCCTGGAAGGCGATATGCATGCCGGCGCTGGCGTTGGTCGCGCCCGGCCCGCGGGTCACGAAGCAGACGCCGGGCGTGCCGGTCAGCTTGCCGTGGGCCTCCGCCATGATCGCCGCGCCGCCTTCCTGGCGTGCGGTCACGACATGGATGTCCGGCACGTCGACGAAGGCGTCGAGAACGGCGAGATAGCTTTCGCCGGGCACGCAGAACGCGCGTTCCACGCCGTGGATGCGCAGCTGGTCGACCAGGATCCGGCCGCCGGATCTGAGATTGTCCGATTGGGGGCGGGCAGCGTTGCTCATGGTAGCTCCGGGTTCGGCAGGCGCCCTCCGTTAGCACCCTTCGCCGGCCCGGCGGAAGCGTCAGTCCGTCCCGCCCCGCGGAGCCGGGACCCGCTTCTGATGCGAAAGCCGCATCGGGGCCATGCCGTCCGCTGTGCCCGGTGGCCTTGCCGGCCCGCCCGAAGCCGGATAGGTGACGACGAGCGAAGCCCCGAACCCGGAGCCGATCCATGAACCTTCTCGGCATCGCCGGCAGCCTGCGCGCCGGATCCTTCAACGCCAGCCTGATCCGCGCCGCGGGCGACGCCGCGCCCGAGGGCACGACCCTTACCCTGTTCGGCCGGCTCGGCGACATCCCGCCCTACAACGACGATGAGCGGCAGCAGGCAATTCCGGAGGTCGTGACGGCCCTGGCCGCAGAGATCCGCGCCGCCGACGGCCTGCTGATCTCGACGCCGGAATACAATTACGGCGTGTCGGGCGTGCTGAAGAATGCCATCGACTGGCTGTCCCGGACGCCGGAGCAGCCGTTCAGGGACAAGCCGATCGGCGTCATGGGCGCGGCGATGGGCAATCTCGGCACCGCCCGGGCGCAATACGATCTGTGCCGCTGTTTCATTTTCCTGGAAGGCCTGACCATGAACCGCCCGGAAGTGTTCGTCGGCGCGGCGCACACGAAATTCGACGAGGACGGCATTCTGACCGATGCGCCGACGCGGGATTTCCTCGCGGACTACATGACGGCCTTCGCCGCCTGGGTGAACCGGGTCGGGTGAGCCGGGCCGGGTGAGCGGGGCGCGCGGCATTCCGGCGGCGACGGGCCGGCCCGGGCCATGACCGCCCAGAACAATCCGGCGAACAACCCGGTCCGCGGCATCGCGATCATGTGCGTGTCGATGTTCTTCTTCGTCGCGGTCGACACGCTCGCCCGGGAGCTGACGCAGCGCCTGCCGGTCAGCCAGATCCTGTGGGTGCGCTTCCTGATCTTCGCCGCGATCGTGGTCGCGATCGTCGGGCCGCGCACCGTCCGCCCCAAGCTGAAAAGCCGGAATCCCTGGCTCCAGCTCGGCCGCAGCCTGGTGCTCGTGGCGGAGATCGCCATTTTCGTGCTGAGCTTCCGCTATCTGCCCGTCGCCGACGTTCACGCCGTCGCCGCCGCAGTTCCGCTGATCGTCACGGCGCTGGCGGTCCCGATGCTGGGCGAACGGGTCGGCTGGCGGCGCTGGATCGCGGTCGGAATCGGCTTTTTCGCGGTTCTGGCGATTGTCCGCCCCGGCTTCCTCGACCTCGACTGGTACCACCTGCTGCCCGTCGCCGGGGCGCTGATCTGGGCGTTCTACCAGGTGCTGATCCGCCTGACCGCGCATTATGACGGGCAGGACACGACGCTCTTGTGGACCGTGCTTGCCGGTGCGGCTGTCACCAGCTGCTTCGGCTGGGTCGACTGGGTCTGGCCGAGTCCGCAGACCTGGCTGCTGCTGGTTGCGGCGGGATTTCTGGGCGCCGCGGCCCACTACACGCTGATCCTGGCGCTGAACGCGGCGCCGGCGTCGCTGTTGCAGCCCTTCATCTACACGACCTTTCCCTGGGCCGTTATGCTGGGCCTGGTCTTCTTCGGCGAATTTCCCGATACGGTCACGATTCTGGGCGCCGCCGTGCTGATCGCCGTCGGCATCTACGTCATGCGGCGGGAGGCGAAGGGCAAATCCGCCTGACCGGGAATTTTACGGAAAGCGGGAGCTTCCGCCTTTCCGGGACTCTTCCGCGAACCGGCGAAACCGCCGCTCAAATCCCCTTCGTCAGAGGATTGCCCTGCAAAAGGGGGCGCGCGGCTGCGGCCGGCCTGCGGCCTTCTCGTTTTTGATCGTTCGCTCCAGTATTTTCTCCGTTGCCGTCGCCGTTTTTTCGCAGTTTTCCGCCGTTTCTCCGCGCCGGGCGCCGATTCGGACAGACCGGTCTACCCACAGCTTTTTTTTTGCACTTTGCGGTTCGCGATTCGCCCCAACCCCGCAGAAACGCTGGGAAACCGCGATTCGGAGGAGTCGCAAAAACAGTTTAGGAAGGAAATTTTTCCGGGCCCTCCCCCGGGCGGCGGGCAAATGGCGGGCGGGCGCCGCGCTTTCCCTTCCCGTCATCCCGACCGGACGCATCCCTAACCGTCACTTCGACTGAAGCGCACTTCGGGCGCTGATAAAGTACATATAGAGAACAAAACCGGCGATGTCAAGGAAAAATGCGACCCTCATTGCCGCCACCCGACCAATCGGAGGGCAATGAGGGACGGGCAAATGGCGGGCGGGCGGATGGACACCCCCATCGCCTCCGCTTCGCTCCGGGACTTCCCCGCTGAAGCCGATTCCCCTGCGAAAGAGGCGTGGCTGTGCCGGAGGCCCCCTCCCCCTGAGGGGAGGGGGAACTTTGTTTCGGAGATGTTGTGCGAAAGCCGAAAAACCGTTGCAATTCCAATGTGTTACTCCCCTCCCCTTGGGGGAGGGGGCAGGGGGAGGGGTATCGCGGGGAAGGCTGCGCCGACGCCCGTTTTCGCTCTGTCCGACTTTCGCAGAGAAATCCTTCAGAGGGGGAGGTCAGGTGGGGGTGAGGCGGGGGTCCGGTTCGACGTCGCCCGTGACCCGGCGCGCAGCGGTCCCTACGCCGCGTCCGCGGAGATGCGCTGGTAGGCCGGCAGGGTCAGGAATTCCTGGAACTCGTCCGACGCCGTCATGTCCCAGAACAGGGCGCGCGCCTCCTCGAGGGCGTCGGTATCCCCGCCGCGCGCGGCGCCGATCCGCTCGGCCTCCTCGGCGAACAGGCCGGAGAGCAGGTCGTCGTCGATCGGCGGTCCATCGGTGATCGATGCGCCGTGCTTGCGCCATTGCCAGAGCTGGGACCGGCAGATTTCCGCCGTTGCGGCGTCTTCCATCAGGTTGTTGATCGGCACGCAGCCGTTGCCGCGCAGCCAGGCCTCCGTATACTGGATGCCGACCGAGATGTTGTTGCGCACGCCCTGCTCGGTGATCGTGCCGCCGGGCACGGCGAGCAGGTCGGCGGTGGCGGTATGCACGTCCTGCCGCATGCGGGCGAGTTGGTTGCGGCCGGGCATCAGCCGGTCGAACACCTCCAGGGCGACCGGCACCAGGCCGGGATGGGCGACCCAGGTGCCGTCATGGCCGTCGCCGGCCTCGCGCTCCTTGTCGGCGCGCACCATGCCGATGGCGGCCTCGCTGACCTCGGGATCGTTCCTGATCGGGATCTGCGCCGCCATGCCGCCCATGGCGAAGGCGCCGCGCCGGTGGCAGGTGCGGATCAGTTCCAGCGAATAGCTGCGCAGGAATCCGACCGTCATCGTGACCTGGGCGCGGTCCGGCAGGATGAAATCCGCCCGGTTCCGGAACCGCTTGATGTAGCTGAAGATATAGTCCCAGCGGCCGCAGTTCAGGCCGGCGATGTGGTCCTTCAGCTCATAGAGGATCTCGTCCATCTCGAAGACGGCCATGATCGTCTCGATCAGCACGGTCGCCCTGACGGTGCCGACCGGCAGGCCGAGCCTCTCCTGCGCGTGGACGAACACGTCGTTCCACAGCCGCGCCTCGAGGTGGTTCTCCAGCTTGGGCAGATAGAAATACGGGCCGAGGCCGGCGGCGATCTGCGCCTTCGCGTTGTGGAAGAACATCAGGCCGAAATCGGCGAGGCTGCCGGATATCGGCTCGCCATCCACCCGGATGTAGTTGTCCGGCAGGTGCCAGCCGCGCGGCCTGACGATGAGCACGGCGGTCTTCTCGCCGAGTTCGTAATGCTTGCCGCTGACCGGATCGTCGAAGGCGATCGTTCCGCGCACGGCGTCGCGCATGTTGATGTGGCCCTGGATGTTGTTGTCCCAGGTCGGCGCGTTGGAATCCTCGAAATCCGCCATGAAGACCCGGGCGCCGGAATTCAGCGCATTGATCGTCATCTTGCGGTCGACCGGGCCGGTGATCTCCACCCGCCGGTCGAGCAGCGGCTCCGGGATCGGCGCAACCGTCCAGTCGCCGTCGCGGACATGCTTCGTCTCCGGCAGGAAATCCGGCAGCCAGCCGTCGTCCAGCCGGTCCTGGACCTCTTCCCGGCGCGCCAGCAGCTCCGCCCGGCGCGGGCCGAACGTCCGCTGGAGGCCGGCAATGAAATCCAGCGCCTCCGGCGTCAGGATTTCGTCGTAGCCCGGCTTCATCTCGCCGTGCAGGGTAACGCCGGCCGCTGTCGTCCCCGCTGCTGTCGTCATGATCGGCGACTCCCGAATCTGTCGGTTTTCCGGACCCTTGCGGTTCAACGGCAAATGCCGGGCCGGGTCAAGAGCGGCTTCGGCGCAGCTGCCGCCTCCCCTGCAACAAACGGGGCCGCAAACGGGGCCGCCGTAACAAATCTGACGCAAAACTGTAGTATTTCGGAAGCGAGCGGCCGGTAGCGTCCGGGTTGCCGGCGGCGCCCTCCCTTCCGACCCCTTCCGACCGGGGGTGCTGCGGTACGCGGTGAGGAGAAAACGCATGGGGCTGCGCAACCGGATGCCGGTCGCGAACGCCTGTGCTGCGATCCCTTCCCGATTTGGCCCCAATCGCGCTGCGCATTCCGGCCGGTTCCGGCACGCAGCCCTCAAGACTGGAGAGATTTCCGTGAAACACACCGTCACGTTCGCAACCGTCGGGGCGCTGGCCCTGGCCGGTGCGGCCGGTCAGGCCGCGGCACGCGACCAGGTTCGCATCGTCGGCTCGTCAACGGTCTATCCGTTTGCGACCGTCGTCGCCGAGCGGTTCGGCAAGAGCAGCAAGTTCAAGACGCCGGTCATCGAATCCACCGGTTCGGGCGGCGGCCTCAAGCTGTTCTGCGCCGGCCTGGGCGTCAAAACCCCGGACATCACCAATGCGTCGCGGCGCATCAAGAAGAGCGAGTATGAGCGCTGCACGAAGAACGGCATCAAGATCGCCGAATTCAAGATCGGCTATGACGGCATCGTTCTGGCCAACTCAAAAAAAACCGGGCGGATCGGGCTGAGCCGCCGGGACATCTTCCTGGCGCTCGCCAAGCTGGTCCCCGAGGGCCATAAGGACGGCGGCAAGCTGGTGCCGAACCCGAACAAGACCTGGAAGGACGTCAACCCGGCCCTGCCGAACGTCGCCATCAAGGTGCTCGGCCCGCCGCCGACCTCCGGCACCCGCGACGCCTTCAACGAACTTGCCATGGAAGGCGGCTGCAAGACCTTCAAGAGCCTGAAGGCGATCAAGAAGAAGGACAAGAAGCGCTACAAGGGGGTCTGCCGCGGCATCCGCGAGGACGGCGCCTGGGTCGAAGCCGGCGAGAACGACAACCTGATCGTCCAGAAACTGGAGGCCGATCCGAACGCGCTGGGCGTCTTCGGCTTCTCCTTCCTCGACCAGAACCGCGACAAGGTTCAGGGTTCGATCGTCGACGGCGTTCCGCCGACCTTCGAGAACATCTCCGCGCAGAAATACCCGGTCAGCCGCTCGCTGTTCTTCTATGTCAAGAAGAACCATGTCGGCCAGATTCCGGGCATCTCGGAATATGTCCGCGCCTTCATGAGCCGCAAGGCGATCGGCAGGCGCGGCTACCTGATCACCAAGGGCCTGATTCCGCTGCCGCGGACCGAAATGAAAAGCTTCATCGCCGCCGGCAAATCCCTGCCCGACCTGACGATGTAGCCGGATGCAAGGGCCGGAGCGCCTTCCCGGCGCTCCGGTCCGGCTCCATCGCACCGCGCGAGCGCCGGCCAGGGTAATTTTTCGACATGGCTTCGATTTTTCCGATTTCTGCCGACCCGCCTTATCCGTTCCGGGCCCGGTTCTTTATGCATATTTTGCGCACACCGGCGCCGGCCCCGAGCCCGGCGCATTGCCGGCGGTTGCGCCAGTCCGGCGGGAGATCATGAGCTACGGGGCGATACTGGCCGTTCTGCTGGCGTTGGCGGTTATCGGCTTCTATCTGGGCCGCGGACGCGCCCGCGCTCTTGCGTCCGGCAGCCCGACCCGCCTGCATTCGCTGCCCGGCTATTACGGCGCCCATGTCGCCATATGGATCGCGCTTCCGGCCTTCGCCATGTTCGTGTTCTGGATGTCGTTCCAGAGCGCGATCGTCGAGGGCATCGTCTGGAACAGCCTTCCGGAGAAGGTGGCCGTGCTGGGCGAGGCCAAATCCAAGGAAGCGCTGGCGCCCGAAGAGCAGCGGCTCCTCATCAACAATATCCGGAACTACGCCGCCGGCGATATCGTCAGCGGCGAAATCACCGCCCTGGTGAAGCAGGGCGCGGCGCAATACCAGCGGCTGGAGGCCCTGTCGGCCTGGATCATGGCCGCGGCCATGGCGATCCTCGCGGCGATCGGGCTGCTTGTGACCTACCGGAGCGTCTCGCCCGCCATGCGGGCGCGCAACCGGGTGGAGCGGGTCGTCCTGCTGATGCTGCTGGTCGCCTCGACCATCGCGATCCTGACCACCATCGGCATCGTCCTGTCGTTGCTGTTCGAGGCAATGGCCTTCTTCGCCAAGGTCTCGCCGGTCGATTTCCTGTTCGGGCTGGAATGGAGCCCGCAGACCGCGATCCGCGAAGACCAGGTCGGCGCGTCGGGCGCGTTCGGCGCGATCCCGGTGTTCGCCGGTACGGCGCTGATTACGGTCATTGCGATGATCATCGCGGTGCCGATCGGCCTGTTCGCCGCCATCTATCTCTCGGAATACGCGTCGCGGCGCCTCCGGGCGACCGTCAAGCCCGTGCTGGAGGTGCTGGCCGGCATCCCGACGGTGGTCTACGGCTTCTTCGCCGCACTGACCGTGGCGCCGATGATCCGCGACGCCGGAGCCTCGATCGGCCTGACGGTGGCTTCCGAAAGCGCGCTCGCCGCCGGCCTGATCATGGGCATCATGATCATCCCGTTCGTCAGCTCGCTGTCGGACGATATCATCAACGCGGTGCCGCAGTCGCTGCGCGACGGTTCCTACGGGCTGGGCGCGACCCGCTCGGAAACCATCCGCCAGGTCGTGCTGCCGGCGGCGCTGCCGGGGATCGTCGGCGCCGTGCTGCTCGCCGTCTCCCGCGCCATCGGCGAAACCATGATCGTGGTGATGGCGGCCGGCCTGTCGGCCAGGCTGACGGTCAATCCGTTCGATGCCGTGACCACCGTGACGGTGCAGATCGTCACCAATCTCACCGGCGACCCGGAATTCGACAGTCCGAAGACCCTGTCCGCCTTCGCGCTGGGCCTGGTGCTGTTCCTGGTCACCCTGTGCCTCAACGTGATCGCCCTGCGGGTGGTTCAGAAATATCGCGAAAAATATGACTGAGGCAGCCCAGAGCGTGCTGATTTCGGGCCAGAAGGAGAAGGTCCGGCGCGGCCTCGACCGGCGGTTGCGCGCCGAACGGCGCTTCAGGGCCTATGGCATCGTGGCGATCGCGCTGGCCATCCTGATGCTGCTGTTCCTGGCCGGCACGATCGTGTCGAAAGGCTATCCGGCCTTCTACCAGACCTGGATCGAGGTCGATGTCCTGCTGGACGAGGAGCTGATCGCGCCCGACGGCAAGACGGATCCCGAGACCCTGCGCGAGGACGGCGATTTCCGCGGCGCGCTGATCGAATCCCTGGTCGCGACCTACAGGCCGGCCGGACGCGAGCAGGAAAACCAGTTGATCGCAATGTTCAGCACGGATGCCGAGCGGACGTTGCAGCGTCATGTGACCGCAAATCCGGGTCTGATCGGCAAGACCGTCGCGATCTGGGTCAAGTCCTCCTCCGATATCGACCAGCTGACCAAGGGCGCCATCCGCCGCGAGCTGCCCGAATCGGGGCGGAAGGTGAAAGACCTGCAATTGCGCTGGTACGACCGGATGGAACGGGAAGGCCGGATCGAGACGCGCTTCAACACCGGCTTCTTTTCCACCGGCGATTCGCGCGAGCCGGAGCAGGCCGGCATCTGGGGCGCGATCGTCGGGTCTTTCCTGACCATGCTGGTGACCCTGATCCTGGCCTTTCCGGTCGGCCTCGCCGCGGCGGTCTATCTCGAGGAGTTCGCGCCGAAGAACCGGCTGACCGACCTGATCGAGGTCAACATCAACAATCTGGCGGCCGTGCCGTCGATCGTGTTCGGCCTGCTCGGCCTTGCGGTGTTCCTGAACTTCTTCGAACTGCCGCGCTCGGCGCCGCTGGTCGGCGGCATGGTGCTGGCGCTGATGACGCTGCCGACGATCATCATTGCCGGCCGGGCCTCTCTCCTCGCCGTGCCGCCTTCGGTGCGCGAAGCCGCGCTCGGCCTCGGAGCCTCGCGGATGCAGGTGGTCTCCCACCATGTCCTGCCGCTGGCGATGCCGGGAATCCTGACCGGCACGATCATCGGCATGGCGCGGGCGCTGGGCGAGACCGCGCCGCTGCTGATGATCGGCATGGTGGCGTTCATCGTCGACATCCCCGGCGGGCCGACCGATGCGTCGACGGTGATGCCGGTCCAGATCTATCTCTGGGCGGACAGCCCGGAGCGCGGCTTCGTCGAGAAGACCTCCGGCGCGGTCATCGTGCTGCTGGTC
This sequence comes from Alphaproteobacteria bacterium, assembly GCA_965202925.1. Lineage (GTDB taxonomy): Bacteria > Pseudomonadota > Alphaproteobacteria > Bin65 > Bin65 > Bin65. Next base: position 61,865 of record CBDBCG010000001.1, read on the forward strand.
TTCCTGGTCGTCATGAATGCGTCGGCCGTATACCTTCGCAAGAAATTCGAGCGCCGCTGGTAGGGGATCGTCATGGACGAAATCGCGATGGAAAATATCGAGGCGCCGCCGGCGGCAGCGACTGCGGACATGCCGGACGCCCCGGAATTCAGGGTCAAGATGAAGACCCTGAACGTCAACGTCCACTACGCCGAGAAACACGCCCTGCGCGATGTCTCGCTCGATATCGGCGAACGGGAAGTAACGGCGCTGATCGGGCCGTCGGGCTGCGGCAAGTCCACCTTCCTGCGCTGCCTGAACCGGATGAACGATACGATCGACATCTGCCGCGTGACCGGCCGGCTGGAACTCGACGGCCAGGATATCTACGACGCCGGCGTGGATGTGGTGCAGCTGCGCGCCAGCATCGGCATGGTGTTCCAGAAGCCGAACCCGTTTCCGAAATCGATCTTCGACAATGTCGCCTACGGCCCGCGGATCCACGGACTGGTCTCGGAAAGGACCGATCTGGAGGAAATTGTCGAACAGAGCCTGCACAAGGCCGGCCTGTACGACGAGGTGAAGGACCGGCTCGGCGACCCCGGAACCAGCCTTTCCGGCGGCCAGCAGCAGCGCCTGTGCATCGCCCGGGCGATCGCCGTCGGCCCCGAGGTGATCCTGATGGACGAACCCTGTTCTTCCCTCGATCCGATCGCGACGGCGCGGATCGAGGAGCTGATCGACGAGTTGCGCCAGAACTACACCATCGTCATCGTCACCCATTCGATGCAGCAGGCCGCGCGCGTGTCGCAGAAGACCGCCTTTTTCCATCTGGGCGACCTGATCGAGCAGGGCGAAACGCCCCAGATTTTCACCAATCCCCGGGAAGAGAAGACCCAGGGATACATCACCGGCCGGTTCGGCTAGGCCGGCGGCGCGACGGCAGGCAGCCTGAGGGACAACCAGGATGGCATCGGAACATATCGTCAGCGCGTTCGACCAGGAGTTGAACGAACTGAAAAACAAGGTCTCCGAAATGGGCGGCCTCGCCGAGGCGCAGCTGGTCAATGCGCTCGAGGCGATGCAGCGCCGCGACACCGAACTGGCGACGCGCACCATCGAGGCCGACGCCAGGGTCGACGAAATGGAGCGCGAGATCGACGCCTTCGTCGTCAAGCTGCTGGCTTTGCGCCAGCCGATGGCGAGCGATCTCCGGGAGATCATCGTCGCGCTGAAAATCTCCAGCGATCTGGAACGGATCGCGGATTATGCGACCAATGTCGCGAAGCGGACGATGTCGCTCGCCCAGAGCCCGCAGGTCCGTCCCGCCCATGCGATCCCGCGCATGGTGCGCCTTGCCCTGTCGATGATCTACGAGGTCCTTGATTCCTATTCGGACCGGGATACCCAGAAGGCCATTGCGGTCTGGCGGCGGGACGAAGAGCTGGACGAAATGTATGTCAGCCTGTTCCGCGAGCTGCTGACCTACATGATGGAGGATGCGCGCAGCATTTCCTCCTGCACCCATCTGCTGTTCATCGCCAAGAATATCGAGCGGATCGGCGACCACGCGACGAACATCGCCGAATCCATCTATTATCTGGTCGAGGGCCGCCCGCTGCTGCAATCCCGGCCGAAGGGCGGCGACGAGGAATACGACCAGGTCGAGACGCCGACGGGCCAATAGCGTGACGGGCCAATAGCGTGCCGCCGCTGCGGGGACAGCCGATGAAGCCCTACATCCTTGTCGTCGAGGACGAAGCGCCGCTGGTCACGCTGCTCCGCTACAATCTGGAAGAGGCCGGCTTCGAGGTGGAAGAGGCGGCCGACGGCGAAGAGGCGCTGATTTCGGTGCGCGAACGCCGGCCGGACCTGATCGTTCTGGACTGGATGCTGCCGGCGGTCTCCGGCATCGAGGTGTGCCGCCAGTTGCGCCGGCGCCCCGAGACCCGCGACCTGCCGGTCATCATGCTGACGGCCCGGTCGGAGGAAACCGACCGCATCCGCGGGCTGGACAGCGGCGCCGACGACTATATCGCCAAGCCCTTTTCGCCGCGGGAACTGATCGCGCGGATCCACGCCGTCCTGCGCCGCACGCGGCCAGCCGTGTCGGCCGAAAACCTGACCTTCGCCGATATCGAGATGGACCTCGCCGCCCACAAGGTGACGCGCGGCGGCAAGGCGACCCATCTGGGCCCGACCGAGTTCCGCCTGCTGCGCCATTTCATGGAGCATCCGGGCCGTGTCTTCTCGCGCGAGCAGCTGCTCGATTCGGTCTGGGGCCACGATGTCTATGTCGAGCCGCGCACGGTCGACGTGCACATCAGGCGCCTGCGCAAGGCGCTGGGCGTCGGCCGGTCGCCCGACGTGATCCGCACCGTCCGCTCGGCCGGCTACGCGATGGAGCTGCAATAGCGACTAAATCTGCGGCGGGTGTTCAGGTCCGGCCGGCCGCCGGGCCTCGTCTCGGGTCGCTATCCTGTTCTGCGGTTCGAAATCCGGCATTGCAAAATGAGATGTTCCTGTTATATCCATTAACCGGATCAAATCGCATTTGCCCGAAGGCGGCGCAATGGAAGGCTTGCTGACCCCGGACACGATCAATATGGCGATCGGCATCGCCATTATCGCGTTCCTGTGGCGGCTGAGCCGGGACATCGCCGACCTGCGCGAGCGCATGGCGAGGCTCGAAGGCCTGTTCGAAGGATTCACCGGACGTGCCGGCCGGCCATCGGAAAAAGAATAGCCGAGTTGCATTGCCGCGTTCCGCGGTTGCCCGGAAATCCGGTTTGGTGGAAACGGCGGAAGACTTTCTGCGCGCGCGGGCCGAAGGCGCGGCAGCAGACGATCTTTCGCGCTTCCTGGACAAGGCGCCGGACATCGCGCCCGAGTCCGAGGACGAATTGAGCGGTAGATAGCCCGCGGTATTTCCGATTGTTACGGGTTGCGCAGCGCTTGCCGCACCATGCTGACTGCTGCCCGAAATTGAATCCGGTCAGGCCCGGTCGGGGACCGGCTCGGCGGGCGATTCCGCCGCCTCCTGCCCGTCTTCGCGCTTGCGCCGGATGATGCCGAGCCGCTCCAGGCGCACCAGAACCAGGATCAGAATGACCGCCGGCGCGCCGAGGACCGAGGCGTAGGCGAAGAACAGCACATAGCCCGCGGCATCGACCACGACGCCGGAAAAGCCGGCGACCAGCTTGCCGGGCAGCAGCATGATCGAGGTCAGCAGCGCGTATTGCGTCGCCGTGTACTGGACGTTGGTGAGCGACGACAGGTAGGCGATGAAGGCGGAGCCGGCCATGCCGGCGGCGATGCTGTCGGCGCTGACGATCGTGGTGAGCAGCCAGAAGCTGTCGGTCTGGATCAGCGCCATGAAGCCGAACAGCAGGTTGGTCGCGATCACGGTGAGCGCGGCGGTCATCAGCGCGGGCAGCACGCCGATCCGGGCCACGACGAAGCCGCCGAACAGCGCGCCGCCGATCGCGGCGAACAGGCCGAACAGCTTGGTCGCGTTGGCGATCTCGGTCTTGGAGAATCCCAGGTCGATATAGAAGGGCCCCGCCATGACGCCGAGCGTGATGTCGGACAGGCGGTAGACGCCGATCAGCAGCAGGATCAGCAGGGTCCAGCTGCCGTTGCGGGTGAAGAACTCGGTAAACGGCCCGATCACGGCGGTGCTGAACCAGGTCGCGATCCGGGTGAGGGCGGTCTGCCGGCCGCCCCGCAGCCCGGCCGCCGCCTGGATCCTTGCCAGCAGTTCGTCGGTCGCCCCAGTGCGCGCCGCCGCAGGCTCCGGCCGGATCAGGATGGTGACGACGCCGATGAGCATGAAGGCGGCCATCGCGGCATAGGCCGTGCCCCAGTCGATGTATTCGGCCAGATAGAGCGCCAGCGCGCCGCCGACGATCTTGACCGCCAGCATGTAGCCGGCCTGGTAGGCGCCGGCGGTTGCGCCCTGCATATGGTCGGGCGCACTCTCGATGCGGAAGGCGTCGAGCGCGATGTCCTGGGTCGCGCTGCTGAACGCCACGATGAAGGCGAACAGCGCCATCTGCCACAGGTCGCTCTTCGGATCGGTCAGCGCCATGCCGATCAGGCCGGCGATCACGCCGGTTATGGCCAGCAGGACCCAGCTCCGTCGCCGGCCGAGCCGGGAGAGCGGCCCGGGAAGCTGCAACCGGTCGACCAGGGGCGACCACAGGAACTTGAACCCGTAGGTCAGCGCGACCCAGCTGAAAAAGCCGATGGCGGTGCGGCTGACGCCGACATCGCGCAGCCAGACCGAGAGAGTCGTGAACACCAGGATGAGCGGCAGACCGGCCGAGATGCCCATGAAAAACATGGTGATAACGCGCGGATCGCGATAGGCGCCCAGCGCCTGCCGCCATGTCGGCGCGGATTTTTCCGCAGCGTTTGTCATGTCCGGTTCCCTGACGGCCCGTTCGTCCCGGTGGCCCGTTCGTCCGGCGCCCCGTTCGTCCCGGTGCGCCCTGCTTCCGGCGGCGGCCGGCGGGTGTCAACCCAAACTTTGCGTTACCAGTTCCCTGAGCGACACGGCGGGCCGGGCGCCGAAATGGCCGATGACCTCGGCGGCGCAGAGGCCGCCGGTCCGCCCGCATTCCGCGGGGCCGCGACCGCGGCTGAGGCCGTGGAGGAAGCCGGCGGCGTAAAGGTCGCCGGCCCCGGTCGTGTCGACCACGTTCGCGACCGGTTCCGCAGCGACCTCGACCGCGTCGCCGCCGGACAGGATGACGGAGCCCTTCTCGCTGCGGGTCAGCGCCGCGATCTCGCATCGCCCGCGCACGGCGTCGAGCGCGCCGGCGAAATCGCGGGTTTCGTAAAGCGAGACGATCTCTTCCTCGTTGGCGAACAGGATATCGATATGGCCGTCGACAAGAGTGCGGATTTCCGCCCGGTGCCGGTCGACGCAGAAGGCGTCGGACAGGCTGAGCGCAACCTTGCGGCCGGCGGCATGGGCGGCCTGCGCCGCCTTGTAGAAGGCCGCCCGGGCCGGCGCCGGATCGAACAGATAGCCTTCGAGATAGGCGATTTCGGAATTCCGGACGATGTCTTCAGCGACGTCTTCGGGCCCGAACTGCGTCGAGGCGCCCAGGAAGGTCTGCATCGTGCGCTCTGCGTCCGGCGTCACCAGGATCAGGCAGCGTCCGGTGGCCTCGCCGCTGCCCGCCGGTGGCGTGTCATAGGTCACGCCGACGGCGCGGATATCGCGGGTGAATACGGCGCCCAGCCGGTCGTCGCGCACCCGGCCGAAAAAGGCCGGCCGGCCGCCGAGCGACGCGATTCCGGCCATGGTGTTGGCCGCCGAGCCGCCGGACATTTCCGTGGCCGGGTCCATCGCGGCATAGAGGGCTTCGGACGCCGCCGTATCCGCCAGCGTCATGCCGCCCTTGCGAAGCCCCTGCTGCGCGATGAAGGCCTCGTCGGCCTGGGCGATCACGTCGACGATGGCGTTGCCGAGGCCGACAACATCGAAAGCGGCGTCGCTCATGAAGAGGGTGTCCGAGCCGGTGGAAAATTGCGGGTCCGTCCCCAACTATAGCCCCAACTACAGGCGGTGCGCGGCGGCGGCAAGGGCGCCGGTCCATCCCGCCGGTCCATCCCGCCGGCGGGCTGCGCCGTTTCCCGCGCGCGGAAGAGTCAGGGAAGGGAGTGCCCATGGCGTCCAACGAAGCCGTCCACAGCGCCGGGTCGCTTGCCCGGGCCTTCGGCACCCTGCTCAACCCGCGGATCGGCTGGGTCGTCCTGGTGAGCATCCTGCTGACCGTGGCGGCGCTGGCCGTGCTCTGGGCGGTCATGGCCTGGCTGCTCACCGGCTTCGAGATTTTCCGCTGGGGCTGGGCCAACTGGATCGTCGACACCTTCACCGGACTGGCGATCTTTTTCGCCGTGCTGCTGGCGGCGCCGGCGGTCGTGCTGATGATTACCGGCCTCTTCCTGTCCTGGGTCGTGGCCGCGGTCGAGCGGCGGCACTATCCCCATCTGCCGGCCGCGCGGGATATCCCCCTGCGCGAGGATATCGTCGGCGTCTTGCGCTTCACCGGCCTCCTGCTGCTGCTGAACCTGCTGGTCCTGCCGCTCTATCTGCTGTTGCCCGGCGTCAATTTTCTGATTTCCTGGACGCTGAACGGCTACCTGGCCGGCCGGGAATATTACGACCTGGTCGCCATGCGCCGGCTGGAGAAGGACGAGCGTACCGCGCTGCGCCGCGCCAACGGCGGGCGCGTCTTCCGCGCCGGATTCGTCATCGCCATGCTGATGACGGTGCCGGTGCTCAACCTGGTCATGCCGGTCGTCGCCGCCGCCTACATGACCCACATTTTCCACGGCATCGGCGAACGGACGCCGTAGGCCGCATCCGCAACGCTTTGGGCCGCCCCTATCCGCGGGCCAGTTCCTGCTCGACCAGGGCGGCCCAGTAGCTGGCGCCGACCGGCAGGATCTCGTCGCTGAAATCGTAGTGCGGATTGTGCACCATGCAGCCGCCTTCCTCGCCGACGCCGTTGCCGATCCAGATATAGCTGCCCGGCTTCGCCTGAAGCATGAAGGCGAAATCCTCCGAGCCCATGACCGGTGGGTCGTCGATCGCGACATTGGCCTCGCCGACCACCCTGGCGGCGGCGCGGGCGGCCTTCGCCGTCTCCGCCGCGGTATTGACCAGCACCGGATAGTTGCGCCGGTAGTCCAGGTCGGCGGCGATGCCGTGGGAGGCGGCGATGCCGTCGACCGTCTCGCGCATGCGCCGCTCGATCATGTCGCGCCCGTCCGGCGAGAGCGCCCGGCAGGTGCCGGAGAGCACGGCCTCGTCGGGGATCACATTGTCCGCCGTTCCGGCATGGAACTGGGTAACGCTGACGACGACGCTGTCCAGCGGGTCGTTGGTGCGGCTGGCGATGGTCTGCAGCGCCGTCACGATCTGCGCGCCGACGACGACGGGGTCGATGGCATGGTGCGGCATCGCGGCATGGCCGCCCCGGCCGCGGATGCGGATCGAGAACATGTCCGCCGAAGCCATCATCGCGCCGGTGCGCACGCCGATCCGGCCGCGCGCCATGCCGGGCCAGTTGTGCATGCCGTAAACCGCTTCGCAGGGGAATCGCTCGAACAGCCCCTCGTCGACCATGACCTTGCCGCCGCCGCCGCCTTCCTCGGCCGGCTGGAAGATGAAATGCACCGTGCCGTCGAAATTCCGCGTCTCGGCCAGGTAGCGCGCGGCGCCGAGGAGCATGGTGATATGGCCGTCATGGCCGCAGGCGTGCATCTTGCCCTCGTGCCGCGACCGGTAGTCGAAGTCGTTTTTCTCAAGGAGATTGAGGGCGTCGAGATCGGCGCGCAGGCCGATCGCCTTCGCCGAGGCGCCGGCCTTCAGCCGGCCGACCACGCCGGTCTTCGCCAGCCCGCGATCCACCTCGATGCCGAAGCTCTCCAGCTTGTCGGCGACGATATCGGCCGTGCGGTTTTCCTCGAAGGCGGTTTCCGGATGGGCGTGGATGTCCCGGCGCCAGGCGGTCATGTCGTCGTGGAAATCGGCGATGCGGTTGATGACGGGCATGGGGCGTCGTTCCTCGGTGGTGCGGCCTGTGTGTAGCGCGGTTTGCGCTGCGAGTGAATTGCCGCCGTCCTTCGAGACGGGGCTTCGAGACGCGATCCTTTCAGATCGCTCCTCAGCCCCTCCTCAGGATGAAGCTGTATGAGTTGAGGCAAACACAATCCTTCATTCTGAGGAGGGCGTTGAGGAGGCGCGTCAGCGCCGTCTCGAAACGCCCGTCTCGAAGGAGGGCGGCATATTTTTCCAACACAGCGCCGTCCCGGCCGGTTAAAATTGCCCGACAAGACTGGAACCATCGGGGCTGTCATGCGCCACTATCTCGACATCGATCTTGCGACCCGCACCGTCACATCCCGCGAGCTGAAAGGCCGGGAATTCGCCGAGGCCGGGCGCTATTTCATCGCCAAGACCCTGCTGGAGGACGGCGTCGCCACGGTCGATCCGATGTCGCCGGACAACCCGCTGATCTTCTCCGCCGGCCCCTTCGCCGGCACGAACTTCTCGAACGCGAACCGGCTGTCGATCGGCTGCAAGAGCCCGCTGACCGGCGGCATCAAGGAATCCAACGCCGGCGGCACCTTCGCGCTCGCCATGGGCCATCTCCAGATCGCCGGCTTCACGCTGCACGGCGCCGCGGACGACTGGGTCGTCATCCATATCGACAAGGACGGCAATTTCAGCTGGGACACCGCCGAACCCTACATGGGCAAGGGCAACATCGAGGCCGCCGCCCTGCTGCACGAGAAATACGGCAGGAAGACCAGCGTCGCCCTGTGCAGCCCGGTCGGCGAATATTGCGGCCTGCTCGCCGGCATTGCGGTGAGCGACGCCGAGAACCGCCCGGTGCGGATTGCGGCGCGCGGCGGCGTCGGCGCCGTCATGGGCCTCAAGAAGGTCAAGGCGATCGTCGTCGACAAGACGAAGATGCCGCCGCTGCACGACCGCCCGAAGGTGATGGGCGCGATCAAGGAATACGGCGCCATGCTGCGCGAACAGCCGGCGGTGCAGAACATGTCGACCTACGGCACCGCCATGATGGCCGACTACACCAACGCAACAGGCGCCCTGCCGGTGCGCAACTTCAGCGCTGGCCAGATCGTCGATCCGAAGGAGGAGACCTTCGAGGCGGGCGGCGACCACATCTACAACCTGAATACCGAGCGCGGCGGCGACCCGTCCCACGCCTGCATGCCCGGCTGCCTGATCAAATGCTCCAACATCTATAACGACGAGGAGGGCAACGAGGTCGTCTCGCCATTGGAATACGAGACCATCGGCCTGCTCGGCACCAACTGCGGCATCAAGGATCCGGACGATATCGCCCGGCTCAACTTCATCGCCAACGATCTCGGTATCGACACGATCGAGGTCGGCGCCATGCTGGCGATCCTGATGGATCACGGCGAGGCCGAATTCGGCGACGTCGCCTTCATGGAGCGGGCGCTGGAGGATATCCGCGTCGGCAACGAGCGCGGCCGCATCCTCGCCCAGGGCACGGCCCGGGTCGGCGAGCATTACGGCATCGAGCGGGTGCCGGTGATCAAGAAGCAGGCGATCAGCGCCTACGATCCGCGGGTGATCGAGGTGACCGGCGTCTCCATGATGCTGACCGCCCAGGGCGCCGACCACACCGCCGGCAACCTGCCGCACTACGACAGCAGCGGCAAATCGATGAAGGACCTGGCCGAGCGCAGCTACCAGGTGCAGATCAACAGCGCGGTCGCCGATTCCCTCGGCCTGTGCGTGTTCGGCCGCACGGTGACGGACGTGAACCGCAAGCTGATCGCCGACGCCATCAACAATTCCTACAATATAGACATTCCGCCGGACTTCATCGACGAGATCGGCATCGAGACCCTGAAGCTGGAAAAGGAATTCAACCGGCAGGCCGGCTTTACGGTCGAAGACGACGAGCTGCCGGAATTCTTCCTGCACGAGCCGCTCGCGCCGACCGACAAGACCGGCCGGCTGCACGCGGCGGAGGTCAACGCCGCGATGGACGAGGTGGTGGCCGCCTGGTAGGTCCGGCCGGCGCGGTCGCATACCGGTATTCTGACAGCACGGTAGGGGCGGGTTTCAAACCCGCCCCTACGGACTGAAGTCGCGCACCGATGTCCGGTCAAGGCGCGGTTCTGCCGGACCGGGCGATTGTGCCGCGCTCTCTTCGCAATCCCCCGGCGATTCGCTAACAGGGGCCTGCCTCGCCCCGGCACTTCCCAATCCCGATAACGGAGCCCGCCATGCGCTGCTGCGCCATCGTCGAATTCGGCAAACCCCTAGTCGAGATGGAGTTGCCGACGCCGGAGCCCTCCGGCGACGAGGTGCTGCTGCAGGTCACGGGCTGCGGCGTGTGCCACAGCGACCTGCACATCCATGACGGCTATTTCGACATGGGCAACGGCCGCAAGGCCGACCTGACCGCCAACTGCGAGCTGCCCTTCTGCCTGGGCCACGAGATCGTCGGCACGGTGGTCGCGATGGGCGGAACCGCCCGCGGCGTCGAAATCGGCGACAGCGTCGTGGTCTATCCGTGGATCGGCTGCGGCGACTGTCCGGTCTGCGCCGCCGGCGACGGGCATTTCTGCCCGAAGAACCGGTCGCTGGGCGTGACCAGGAACGGCGGTTTCGCCGACCGGCTGATCGTGCCCCACGCGAGATACCTGTTCGACCACGGCGACGTGCCCGCCGGGATCGCCTGTACCTACGCCTGTTCGGGGCTCACCGCCTTTTCCGCGATCCGCAAGGCCGCACGGACCGGGGCGGAGCATATCGTCACCGTCGGCGCCGGCGGGGTCGGCCTTGCCGGGCTGGCAATCGCAAGGACCATCACGGACGCAACGATCACGGTCTGCGATATCGACGACGCCAAGCTCGAAGCGGCACGCGCGATGGGCGCCGACCATGTCGTCAACAGCGCCGCCGCGGACGCCGCGAAGCAGGTCCGCAGGCTGACCGGCGGCGGTGCGCCCGCGGTGGTCGATTTCGTCGGCGCCGCGGCCTCGCTCGGCTTCGCCCTGAAGGCCGTCGCGCGGCGCGGCACCGTCGTGGTGGTCGGCCTGATGGGCGGGTCGCTGCCGCTCTCCGTTCCCCTGCTGCCGCTCACCGCGATGACGCTCACCGGCAGCTATGTCGGCAGCCTGGCCGAAATGACGGAACTCATGGAACTCGCCCGGGCGGGCAAGATCCCGGCCCTGCCGGTCGAGCGGCGCCCGCTGGCCGAGGCGCAGAAGACGCTCGACGACATGAAAGCCGGCCGGATCGTCGGGCGGGTCGTCCTCGCGGCCTGACCCGGACACCTGACCCCGACACCGGCGCATCCTTGCGTCCGGATCGCGCCTTCGCCTATATCCGCGCAGGCCGCGCCCCGAACGGGCGGCTGGGGAAGGGGAGACAGGCATGTCCGATGCGGAAATCGACCTTGAGCCGCAACAGACCTACACCCGCCACTTTCCGGTCTCGTGGCAGGAACTGCATCGCGACGCCAAGGCGCTGGCCTGGCGCCTGAGCAGCCTGAACCACGTCCGGGGCGTGGTGGCCGTTACCCGCGGCGGCCTGGTGCCTGCCGCCATCGTCGCCCGCGAACTGAACATCCGCCTGATCGACACCTTCTGCGTCACCAGCTACGACGACGAGGTCAAGGGCGAGGTCAAGGTGCTCAAGTCGGTGGAGGGCGACGGCGACGGCCTGCTGATCGTCGACGATCTGGTCGATACCGGCGCAACCGCCAAGGTGGTGCGCGACAAGCTGCCCAAGGCCCATTTCGCAACGGTCTACGCCAAGCCGGCCGGCCGGCCGATGGTCGATACCTACGTCACCGAGGTCAGCCAGGACACCTGGATCCATTTCCCCTGGGATACCGAGGCGCAATATGTGGCGCCGATCCGCGGCTAGGGGACCGGCATCGCCTCTTCCTCCTATCCTGCGCACGGCTATGCCCTGCTGATCGGCGTCGCCCTGGGCTGGGGCATCAACTGGCCGCTGATGAAGATCATCGTGTCGGAGGTCTCGGTCTGGGAGTTCCGGGCGCTCAGCGGGATCGCGGCGGGCCTGCTGCTGCTCGGTCTGGCGATTGCCGTCGCCCGGTCGTCCGGCGAGGCCTGGAAAACGCCGCGCGAGCAATGGCTGCCGCTCGGCCTGGCGGCCCTGTTCAACGTCACGAGCTGGTTCATTCTCATCGGCTTCGGCGTGTCGATGATGGGGGCGGGCCACGCCGTCATCATGGCTTTCACCATGCCGCTGTTCGCTGCCGCCTTCGGCGTGATCTTCCTGGGCGAAGCCATGACCCGCCGCCGGCTGGTTGCGCTCTGCCTTGGCGCCGCCGGCATCGGCGTGTTGATGTCCCACGATTTCGGCGTCATCGGGGCGGAGCCGCTCGGCTTCGCGCTCATCCTGATCGGCGCGGCCCTGTGGGCGGTCGGCGTGCTGATCCAGAAACACACGCCGTGGCGGGTCGGCGTGCTCGCGCTGGGCGGCTGGCAGCTCCTGCTTGGCTCAATGCCGATCTGTGCAGTGTGGCTGATGCTGGACGAATTCGCCTATGGCCGGGCCGGCGCCGGGGTTTTGTGGGCAACCGTCTACCTGGTTCTGATCGCCCTTGTGTTCTGCTATTTCGCCTGGTTCAGCGTCGTCAAGATCTTCCCGGCCAGCGTGTCGGCGATTGGCACCCTGATGGTGCCCATCGTCGGCGTCGCCTGCGGTGTCATCCTGCTCGGCGAACCCTTCGGCCTGCGCGACCTGATCGCGCTCGCGCTGATCGTCGGAGCGGTGGCGCTGGTCCTGCTGGTGCCGCCCGGCGAGCCGGTGGCCGGCCGGCGCGCGCCGGGACCTCGCTGACCCGTGGAGCGCATGTCTTCCGGCCCGGCGCCGTCCCGGACGACCGTTCCCATCGGCGGCCTGGTCTTGCTGGTCTTCCTGTGGTTCGTCTGGGGCACGAGCTGGCCGGCCATGCGCACGGTTTTTCTCGAGTTGCCGGTCTGGCAGTTCCGGGCCGTGACCTGCGCGGTCGCCGGCGCCGTGCTGCTCGGCCTCGGCATCCTGGAGGACCGCAACCGCTGGAAGGCGCCGCGCCGGATCTGGCCGCGCCTGATCGCGGCGGCCTTCCTGAACATGACCTGCTGGCATGTGCTGACCGGCTTCGGCCTGCAGATTGTCGGCGCCGGCCACGGCGCCATCGTCTGCTATACGCTGCCGGTGTGGACCGCCCTGCTCGCGGGGCTGTTCCTCGGCGAACGGATCACGGCGCGCGTTGTGGTTGCCATCGCACTGGGAATCGCCGGGGTCGCCGTCCTGCTGTCCGCCACCGTCGGCGCAACCGGAGACTGGTGGCAGGGCGAGCGGCCGCTCGGTTTCGCCTTTATTCTGCTGGCGTCGGTCACCTGGGCCGGCGGGACGCTGGTCGTCAAACATCACGACTGGAACGTCTCGATGAATGCGCTGGCCGGCTGGCAGCTGCTGATCGGCCTGGTCCCGATCACCGCGATCGCAGCGGTCAGCGAGCCTTTCGTGCTGCACCGGGCGAGCCTGGAGGCGGCGTTGTCCGGCCTCTATGTGCTCTTCGTCGGAATGGTCATGGGCTACGCCTTGTGGTTCCGGGTCGTCCGGGCGATGCCTGCGACCGTCGCTTCGATCGGTACGATGATGATTCCGGTGATCGGCGTCGCGAGCGGCGCGATTTTGCTGGGCGAGCCGTTCGGCTGGCGCGAACTGCTTGCCCTGGCGCTGGTCCTGAGCGCGATTGCCCTGGTCCTGTTCTTTCGCGCCCGGGGCACCGGCGAGACCGGGAGCGTGACCGGCGGGAGCTGACCGGCAGCAATCAGGTTACGGGAACGTTGTCGAGCAGGCGCGTCGGGCCGAGGCGCGCCGTCGCCAGCAGGCGGGCCGGCCGGTCCAGCGATTTCAGCTCGGCGAGATCCGCGGCACCGCGGCATTCGACATAGTCGACGGCGTCGAAGCCGGCGTCCAGCAGTTCCTGGCGCGCCGCCGCCGTCGCGGCGTCGATGGCGCGTCCGCCGGCTATCGCCCGGGCGGTCTTCTTCAGAATACGGTTGAGCGACGCCGCGATCCGGCGCTGATCCGGGGAGAGATACGCATTGCGGGACGACAGGGCGAGGCCGTCGGCCTCCCGCACCGTCGGCACCGGCACGACCGCAAGCGGCATGTCCAGATCGCGCACCATGCGCTGGACCGTGACAAGTTGCTGATAGTCCTTCTCGCCGAAAAAAGCCTTGTCCGGCCGGGTCTGCATGAAGAGCTTGCAGACCACCGTCGCGACGCCGTCGAAATGGCCGACGCGCACGGTGCCTTCCATGCCGGTCGTCACCCGGCCGACATGGACGGCGGTCGCGAAGCCCTCGGGATAGATGTCGTCCGCCACCGGGACGAAGGCGAGATCGGCGCGCACGGCGGACAGCGCGTCTATATCCTCTTCTTCCTGGCGCGGATAACGGTCCAGATCCTCGTCCGGGTTGAACTGGGTCGGGTTGACGAAGATCGAGACGACGGTGCGGTCGCAGTGCGCGCGCGACTGGCGCGCCAGCTCGATATGCCCTTCGTGCAGCGCACCCATCGTCGGCACCAGCCCGACCGTTTCGCCGTTGCGCCGCCAGCGCGCCACCGTATCGCGCAGCGCGGGAATCGACCGGACCACCCGGGTGCGGAACGCCGCCATCGCCCTGACCTGTCCGGGACCGGCCGCGCTATGCCGTCCTGGCGACGCCGAAACAGTATTCGGCGGACGGGAATTCGCGAGTCCGCACTTCCGCGGCAAAGCGTTTCGCAACGTTCTCGACCGCGGGCGCGAGCTCGGCATACCGCTTGACGAATTTCGGCTGGAAATCGCTGAACAGGCCGAGAATGTCCTCGGTCACCAGAACCTGGCCGTCGCAGGCCGGCGAGGCGCCGATCCCGATGGTCGGTACGGCGACCTCTTCGGTGATCTGCCGGCCCAGCGGCTCGGGCACGCCCTCGACGACGATCGCGAAGGCGCCGGCCTCCGCCACCGCGGCGGCGTCCGCCCGGATGCGGGCGGCGGCCTCGTCGTCACGGCCCTGGGCCTTGAAGCCGCCGAACGCGTTCACCGACTGGGGCGTGAGGCCGACATGGCCCATAACCGGGATGCCGCACCGCACCAGATGGTCCACGGTTTCCGCCATTTCCCGGCCGCCCTCCAGCTTGATGCCCTGGCAGCGGACTTCGGCCATGACGCGGGCGCAGTTGCGGAAGGCCTGGGCCTTCGATTCCTGATAGGCGCCGAACGGCATATCGACGATGACGCAGGACCGTTCCGACCCGCGCATCACCGCCTGGCCGTGGGCGATCATCATGTCGAGGGTGACGCCGAGCGTACTGTCGAGCCCGTAGAGCACCATGCCCAGGCTATCGCCGACCAGCAGCAGGTCGACATGCGGGTCGAGCAGGCGCGCGACCGGCGTCGTATAGGCGGTCAGGCAGACGACCGGCGTCCCGCCCTTGCGCGCGCCGATATCGGGTGCGGTCAGCCGCCGGCCGGCAGCCGGCGCTTCGCCCTTGACGCTCATGGATCGGATCCTGCCTCTTCCCGGGATCGCGGTGCCCGCCACACTAGCCCGGAATTCCCGCCATTGTCATGGTCTGCGCGGCAGCGCCGGGCCGGCCGGCCGGGACCTGCCCGAATTCATGCCGGCCTTTCCGCATCCTGCAGGGCCGCGCCCTGATCGGACGCGCCCTGGGGCAGGGTGATGCGGAAATGGGTGTCGGCCATGCCGGTCGCGGTCAGTTCGATAACGCCGCCATGGGCCGACACGATCTCGTGCGCGATCGCCATGCCGAGCCCGGTGCCGCCGGCGCCCGGCCGGGTGATGAAGGGCTTGAACAGGGACTGGCGGATATCGTCCGGCAGCCCGGGGCCGTCGTCGATCACGTCGACGGTCAGCAGGCCGGTAGCCGCCCGGGCGCGGACGGTCACGGTCTGGGCGCCGGCCTGGGCCGCATTGCGCATCAGGTTGGACAGCGCGCGGAAGATCTGCCCGCGGTCCGCGAACACCGTAAGGTCGTCCGGCATGTCGCTGACGAAGGACGTGCCCGGATGTTCCGGACCGTGAACCGACGCCAGTTCGGCCACCAGCTCGTTGAGAAAGAACAATTCGGCCTTGCGCGTCGCCTTGGCATCGCGCGCGAAATCCAGGGTCTGGGTGCACAGCCGGACCGCCCGGTCGATCGACCGCACGAGCGTCGGCGCGATCCGCTTGACGCCCGGGTCCTCGCTGCCGGCGAGCCGGTCCGAAACGAGCTGTGCGGCGGCCAGCATGTTGCGCAGGTCGTGGTTGATCCGGGCGATCGCCGCGCCCAGCGCGGCCAGGCGCTCATTCTGGCGCAGGGTGGTCGTCAGGTTTTGCTGCAGATGGGCGTATTCGTCCTGCGCCAGCCCGATTTCGTCGAGGCGGCCGGTCGGCCGGAGCATGCGCGTCTCATCGGTCGGATCGTCGCTGAACCGGACCATGTTGTCGGTCAGGCGCTGGACCGGCCGCACGATCAGCCAGTGAAGGGTGAGAAAGACCAGCAGGGCGGTAAAGAAGGAGATGATCAGCGAGAGGATCAGGATGCGCTGGGAATATTCCAGCATGCCCCGGCGCAGAGCCGTATCGGCGATCAGGACTTCGAGGGCGGTCGCCGGGTCGCGCGGCGACGGGCCGACGACGCGCAACACCATGTCTCCGCCGTTGATCAGCGTGTCGATGGCGTCCCAGATCAGGCGCAGGAAATCCGGATTCCCGAGGCTGACGCGCTTCGACACTTCAGGCGGCATGCCGGTGGTTATCAGATGCCGCGAATCGTCGGCCTTTCGTTGCACGATCGCCAGCGCCCTGGCGTGTGTCAGCAGGCGGCGGCTCAGATCCGGGCTCACCATCTTGTCCGGCGCGGCATCCAGCGCCAGCGTCGCCAGATGGGCGTCCGACAGGACGTTTTCCAGATACACCTGCCGGTAGCGCGCGATCGACGGCAGATAGATGAAAACCTCCGCCAGCATCACGAAAATCGCGGTCAGGATCAGCAGCTTCGTCGAAAGGCCGGTGCTCCAGGCCAGCCGGCGGCGCGCGCCCTGTAGTCCGTGTTCGGGCAGTCCGTGTTCGGGCCCGCTGCCGGCAGAGGCGTCGCGGCCTGTCACGTCTCGGCCTGTCACGGTGGACCGTCAGGCGTCGGGCGCTGCATCCGGCGGGCCGCCGGCCTTGCGGCGCTGATAGCGCTTGTAGGCGACCGGCAGCATCGAGAGGATCGCCAGGCCGACCAGCGGCAGCAGGATTTCCGCCTTGAAGATGATGCCGAAATCCGGCGTGCCGCCGCTCTCCAGCAAAGCGCCGATCCCGTTGCCCAGGCTGACATAGACGATCGAGCCGGGCATGATGCCGAAGAAGGTGGCGATCACATAGGTGCGCAGGCTGACGCCCAGAAAGGCCGGCACGAGATTGACCAGCCAGAAGGGGAAAAGCGGGATCAGGCGCAGGACCATCAGGTAGGAGAAGGCGTTTTCCCGGAAGCCTTCTTCCATCCGGTGCAGCCAGCCTTCCGATTTCCGGCGCAGAATGGCGCCCAGGGCGGAACGGGCGGCGAGAAACAGGACGGTTGCGCCGAGTGTGGCGGAGACGATAACGGCGATCGAGCCGGTCACGAGACCGAAGAAGAACCCGCCGACGATCGTGGCGACAGCCCCGCCCGGAATCGAGAACGCGATCAGGGCCGCATAGGCCAGGCCGTAGATGACCGGCGCCCAGATGCCGCGGGCTGCGATCCACTGCTCCAGCGCTTCCCGGTGCTCGCGCAACTGCTCGAAGCTGATATAGCGATGCCAGCCCATGGCCAGGAACAGGGCCAGGCCGCAGAGCAGGATCGCCAGCGGCAACACGCGCATCCAGCGTGACCGGCCGTTCGGCGAAGTCGGTTCGGGGTCGGTCGTCGGGTCGGTCACAAAACGGCGGCGTCCGGTTGGAGGGGTAGAATGCTGCATAGCGCGGCGGGCGGCGATCCGACAGTGCAAATCGTCGTGACGGGACGACAGGACCCGGTCGCAACCCGCGGAGATGGTGCGTTTCGGAAGATTTTGGCGCATCCGGCGCGGGTTCAAGTCACACAAACGTGCGGATTCGTCGCCGCCCGCTGCGGCGCGCCCGTGTTGACCCGGCGGCCGGCCCATCCGTATATCCCGCGGGACGGATTCGGGCGCCGGCCGCGCCGGTGCGCCTCTCGAAAATTCGGGTCGAAAAAATTCGGGCCGCCCGCGGCGGTCTTGCCGGCAGCCGGCATCGGCGGGATTCCCGGTGCGGCGCCGCAATTCAATGGAGTATGTACGGTGAAACGCACCTACCAGCCCAGCGTGCTGGTGCGCAAACGGCGCCACGGCTTCCGCGCACGGATGGCGACCCGGGGCGGCCGCCAGGTTCTGGCCCGCCGCCGCGCCAAGGGCCGCAAGCGGCTTTCGGCCTGACCCGCCGGCCCGGCGCCCGTGCGCCTTCGGGCGGCATGCATTATTGCAGCGCTTTCGACAGATCGCCCAGGAAAGCCGGCAGCGGAAAGCCCGTGAGGATGGCAGCAGAACCGACCCTTCGGCGTTTCCGGCGCCGCCCGGAATTCCTGCGCGTCCGGCACAAGGGCCGCCGCTGGATTGCGCCCGGCCTTGTCCTCCAGACCTGCGCGATGCGCAAAGCCGAAGCCGATGGACCGGCCGAGATCGGCATCGGGCTGACCGCGAGCAAGAAGGTCGGCAACGCCGTTGAGCGCAACCGCGCGCGGCGGCGTCTCAGGGCGCTCGCAACCGGCGATCTGAGGCGGCTCGCCAAGCCTGGCACCGACTATGTGCTGATCGCGCGCCGGGCCACGCTGACCCGGCCGTGGCCGGACCTGCAGCGCGATCTCTACGACGCCCTGAAACGGCTGAACAAACTGCGCCGGCGCCCCTCCGAATCCGGGGCCGAATCCGAGGTCGAAGCCGGGGCCGGGGCTGACGGGGAGGCCGCCTGAGACCATGCCGCCCGCCGCCTCTCCGCCCACAACTCTTCCACCGCCGGGTCTTCCGCCGCCGGGCCCCGCTGCGCGCCTGATGCTGATCGCGATTCAGGCCTACCGTCTCACCCTGTCGGCCTTCCTCGGCCGCCAGTGCCGCTTTGCGCCGACCTGCTCGGAATATGCCGCCGACGCCATCCGCAGCCACGGCGCCCTCCGTGGCGGCTGGCTCGGCCTGAAACGGATCGGCCGGTGCCATCCCTGGGGCGGGTCGGGCTACGACCCGGTGCCGCCGCGCCGCCCGACGGAGCCGACGCGTGGGACCTGAACGGACGGACTCGCACAACCTGATCATGGCGATCCTGTTTTCGATCGCCATCATCTTCGGGTTCCAGATCATCTTCGCCCCGCAGGAGAAGCTGGGCCAGCGCGATACCGCCGGCCAGACCGGGACCCAGACCGGCACCCAGACCGGGACCCAGCAGCAGGCCGGGACCGGGAAATCGCGCTCGAAGGCGCCGGTCCGCATCGTCGAGGACAAGCCGGTCCTGCCGCGCGAGGCGGCGCTGGCCGCGTGCCGGGTCGGCGACGGACCCCCGTTGCGGATCGCCATCAAGACCGACGCCGTTACCGGATCGATCTGCCGGATCGGCGCGGTATTCGACGATCTCACCCTGCTGAAGCACTGGCAGACCATCAACAAACGCGAGCGCATCCACCTGCTGCGTCCCGGCCGCACGAGCGGCGCCTACTATGTCGGCATGACCTGGGAGGTGCCGGGCCGGAGCGAGGGCGTCGTGCCGGGCCCGGACACCGTCTGGCAGGCCGACCGCAATTCGCTCGAGGTCGGCAAGCCGGTCACGCTGACCTGGAAGAACGGCGACGGAATCGAGTTCCGCCGCACCTATTCCATCGACCGGAATTACCTGGTGACGGTCGAGCGCAGGGTCGCGAACCGCAGCGGCACGCCCTTCGTGCTGCGGCCGACCGGCTTCATCCACCGCCACGGCGAGCCGGAAACCCTCGGCTTCTTCATCCTGAGCGAGGGCGGCCACGCGACGATCAAGGCGCCGGGCCAGGAAAACTACGTCACCGAGGGGCAGGAAATTTTCGACAGCCCGCTCGATTACTCGGATATCAGGGATCAACCGCAAACCTACCGGACGACCGGCGGCTGGACGGCGTTCAGCGACCAGTACTGGGCCGTCGCGCTGGCGCCGGACCAGAAGGAAAAATACGAATTCACCTTCGACCATAGGGAGAAGTTCGAAGGCTTCGCCGACGTCTTCCGGACCTACTTCAAGACGGAGACGGACAGCACCGTCCCGCCGGGCGGCGAAATTACCCGGACGCTCCGGGTTCTGGCCGGGCCCAAGGAATCCCCCGTCCTCACGAGTTATGAAGAGGATTTCGGCATCCCGCGGCTGAACTGGCTGGTCGACTGGGGCTGGTTCTTCTTCCTCACCCAGCCCTTCTACCTGCTGCTTAATATCATCTTCGGCTATGTCGGCAATTTCGGCGTCGCCATCCTGATCGTGACGATCCTGGTCAAGATCGTCTTCTTCCCGCTCGCCAACCGCTCCTACCGCAGCATGAGCCGGATGAAGAAGCTGCAGCCGGAGATGATGAAGCTGCGCGAACTCTATGCCGACGACAAGCAGCGCATGAACCGGGAGCTGATGGCGCTCTACAAGGAAAAGAAGATCAACCCGGCCTCGGGCTGCCTGCCGATCCTGCTCCAGATCCCGGTCTTTTTCGCGCTCTACAAGACCCTGTTCATCGCCGTGGACATGCGCCACGCGCCCTTCTTCTGGTGGATCCAGGATCTTTCGGCGCCGGACCCGACGACCATCGTCAACCTGTTCGGCATCCTGCCGTGGGGTCCGTCGGGCATTCCCTATGTCGATATCGGCATCTGGCCGATCATCATGGGGCTGACGATGTATCTGCAGCAGAAGATCAATCCGCCGCCGGCGGATCCGATGCAGCAGAAAATCTTCATGGCGCTGCCGTTCGTGTTCACCATCATGCTGGCGATCTTCCCGGCCGGGCTGATCATCTACTGGGCCTGGAACAATACGCTCTCGATCGGCCAGCAATGGGTGATCATGAAGCGCATGGGCGTCTGGGAGAAGAAGCAGGGCGCCGGCAACGTCCGGGATCTCGTTCCGGCCGACGGCGGTTCCGCGGACACGGAAGACGCCGAAGACGAGGAGGCCGAGGCCAAACCGTCGCCGAAGCGAAAGGCGCCCGCCCCGGCCGGCGCCGGCGCCAACCCGGGCCGCAGCAAGCAGAGCCGCAACAAGCCGCCGGCCGACCGGTCCGGCAAGGGCCGTTCCAAGGGCGGACCCAAGGGCGGGAGGAGCCGCCGCGGCAGCACCGGCGGACGCGGCCGGCGCAAATAGACGGGCCGGCGCCCATGGCCGACGCCCCCCCATTGCATCCCGAAGCCGACGATGCCGAAGCCCGCGGCCTGGAAGCCGGCCGCCTGCTTTTTGCGCAGCAATGCAGCTTCGTCGCCGGCGTCGTGCGGGTCGGCGGCCTGCCGCCGGATACGCTGCCGGAGGTCGCCTTCGCCGGCCGGTCCAATGTCGGCAAGTCCAGCCTGATCAACGGGCTGACCAACCGCCGGGCGCTGGCGCGGATTTCGAACACGCCGGGCCGGACGCAGCAGGTCAATTTCTTCGATCTCGGCGGCCGGCTCTATCTGGTCGACCTGCCGGGCTATGGCTACGCCCGGGCGTCCAAGGACAAGGTGCGGCGCTGGAACGCGCTGATCCGCGATTATCTGCGCGGCCGGGCGAGCCTGCGCCGGGTCTGCCTGCTGATCGATGCGCGCCACGGCCTGAAGCCCGGCGACCGGGAGATCATGGAGATGCTGGACGGCGCGGCGGTCGTCTACCAGATCGTCCTCACCAAGGCGGACAAGCTGCGCGAGAGCGAACTTGCGGCCTGCCTGGCGGAAACGGCGCGGACCGCCGTGCGCCATCCGGCATGCCATCCGGATATCGCCGCGACCAGCGCGGAAAAGGGCCGTGGCATCGCCGAACTGCGCGCCGCCCTTGCCACAGTCGCTCTCCCGGCCTAAACGCTCGCGGCATCTTCCGTTACAATCGCCGCCGCACTTGCAGACAGGAACGGCCGCCCCATGGCTGACCGGAAGTTCAACCTGACCGAGGCCAAGCAATGGCTGCGCACGGCGCGCACCCTGACCGAGGCCCTGCCCTATCTGCGCCGCTACGACGGCCAGACCTTCGTCATCAAGTATGGCGGCCATGCCATGGGCGACCGGCGCCTGTCGGGCAATTTCGCCAACGATGTCGTGCTGCTGAAACATGCCGGCGTGAACCCGATCGTCGTTCACGGCGGCGGGCCGCAGATCGGCCGGATGCTGGAGCGGCTGAACATCACCAGCGAGTTTGTCGACGGCCTGCGGGTGACCGACGCCGAAACGGTGAACATCGTCGAGATGGTCCTTTCCGGCTCCATCAACAAAGAGGTCGTGCAGTCGATCTACAAGGCGGGCGGCAAGGCGGTCGGCCTCAGCGGCAAGGACGGCGGCCTGATCCGCGCCCGGAAGCTGACGCGCAGCCGGCGCGATCCGGATTCCAACATCGAGCGCATCCTGGATCTCGGTTTCGTCGGCGAGCCGGATGTCGTCGATATCGAGATTCTGGAAGACCTGCTGGACAGCGGCCTGATCCCCGTGATTGCGCCGATCGGGCTCGGCGCCAAGGGCGAGACCTACAACATCAATGCCGACACGGTCGCCGGCGCCGTCGCCGCCGCCAGCGAAGCGATCCGCATGTTCCTGCTCACCGATGTGCGCGGCGTGCTCGACAAGGAGGGCGAACTGATCCCCGAACTCAGCGTCGCCGCCGCCCGCGCCCTGATGGAGGACGGCACCATCGAAGGCGGCATGATTCCCAAGGTCGAAACCTGCATCCGCGCGATCGAGGGCGGCGTCGAGGCCGCGGTGATCCTGGACGGAAGGGTGCCCCATTCCATGCTGCTGGAAATCTTCACCGAGAGCGGCACCGGCACGCTGATCCGCGCGGATTAGGCCGGAAGGCGCCCGAACGATCCGCCGTGCCCGACCTGTCCCATATCGGCCACTGGGTGTTCGACCTCGACAACACCATCTATCCGGCCGAATGCAACCTGTTCGCCCAGGTCGATGTGCGGATCGGCGCCTATATCGCCGAGGCGCTGGACCTGCCGCACGACGAGGCGCGCCGGATGCAGAAGGGCTATTTCCGGCGCTACGGCACGACAATGAAGGGGCTGATGCAGGAATACGGCATCGATCCGCACCACTTTCTCGACTACGTCCACGACATCGACTACAGCCCCGTGCCGCCGTCGGCGGGCCTGGCGGCGGTCCTGGCCCGGCTCGACGGTCCGAAATACATCTTCACCAACGGCTCGGTGAAACATGCCGAAGCGGTGCTCGACCGGCTGGGCGTCGCCGGGCACTTCGCCGATATTTTCGATATCGCCGCCGCCGGTTTCCATCCCAAGCCGCTCGACCCGTTCTACGACCTGTTCCTGGACCGGCACGGCATGGACCCGGGCGCGGCCGTGCTGATCGAGGACATTGCGATCAACCTGAAGCCGGCCCATGAGCGCGGCATGACGACCGTCCACGTCCGCACGGAAAGCGACTGGGCGATGAGCGGCCACGACGCCGGCTATATCCACCACTCGACGGACGACCTGCTCGGTTTTCTGCAAACGGTCGCCGCGCGGATCGCGGCAGCATAGGCGAAGCCGGTCGGGTCGGATGCGGCGGCCTGCCCGGCCTATTTGCCGCCCACCGGCTTCAGCGGCTTGCCGGCCCGCACGTGTTCCATGGCCGAAATCAGGTGCGCGTGGCTGCGGACAATCAGGCCGTCGATCATCGGCAGGAGCGCTCAGGCGAGGCGGTGAACGATCCCCTTCAGATCGTCCTTCGCCGGCGGGAAGCGCTCGAACACCAGCGGGTCGTGCCCGGGGATCACAAGATCCGGCTCGCTCGCCAATGCCAGGGCGGTGTCCAGCGCAGCGAGATAGTCCTCGATATTGTGGACGATCCAGAACGGCCGCCGATCCGCGAAGTTCTCGTAGTAGTGGGCGGCGTCCGAGGCCAGGACCATCCATCCTTTCGCCGTGTGCACCCGCACGATCTGCATGCCCTTCGTGTGGCCGCCGACCCGGTGGAGCGTCAGGCCGGGCGCCAGCTCGCCGTCACCGTCATGGAAGGCGACCCGGCGCTCGAAAACGCGATGGACCATGGCGGCGACATGGTCGGCCTCGAAGGCGTGGGCGATCGCCGGCTCGGTCATGCAGCGGCCGGTGGCGAAAGCCATCTCTTCGTCCTGGAGATGGAAGCGCGCGGCGGGGAAATCCGCGAAGCCGCCGGCATGGTCGTAGTGCATGTGGGTGACGACGACATCCGGAAGGGCGGCGGCATCCAGCCCGATCAGCGCCAGGCCCTCAGCAGCGCCGCGCAGATGGGTGCGCTGCCGCTTGGCGGCGTCGGCCTTGCTGAACCCGGTATCGACCGCCCAGGCCCGTTCGCGCGCCGGATCGACGACCGCCCAGACGAAATAGTCCATCGCCATCGGCGCATCGTGCGGATCGCCGCCCAGAAACACCTCGGCCCTGCGCCCGATGCGCTCGGCGTATTTGATGGCGAAGACCTGGTAGTGGGGGAGGGTGGGCATGCCGATGCTTCCGATAAGGCGAGGTCGGGCCGGAATGGCGAAACCCGCTGCCGCGGAGCTTGGGGAGCCATTCTGAAAACGGGCCCTCGTTTTTCCCCGTTACAGACTTTCGCCTGCCGCTTTCTTCAGCGCCCGATCGACGTCCGACAACAGCTCCTGGACGATCTCCGCCGCGCCGATGCGGTCGACGGCCTCGGCTTCCGGATCCACGCCAGTGTAGCGGAATTCGACAGCATAGGGCGTGTAGTCTGCGAGCGTCTCGTAGCGCGCCACGGCGGTGCCGAGGGCGGACAGGAGAGTCAACAGCGTTGTGAGATTGTGAGTGAGCGGGTAGGCCTCGCCGGACAAGGCGAGCCAGGCCTTGAGAGCCTTCTCGGCCGCTTGCTGCACATGGAATCCGAACGCCTCTTCGGGCGCTGCGGCCGACATGCTGCGGAGCGCAAGCAGATCGCGTTCGGCCGCGCGCAGCAGCATCCGGGCGCTTTTAATGTCGCTCATGCAACACCCTGCCTTCCCGCAAGGCGCGAGCCAGCACATGGTTCAGGGAATCGCGCCAGTAGTCCGCTTCGGCGCGCGAGAAGACGAGAATATCCGCGGGCACGGGAAAACGCGCCGTGGCGCGGTAGAGCCGGGCCGCCTCGCGGCGGCGGCTGCGCGCCGGGCCGAAGGGTTCGGCTTCGATGACGATCAGATCGACATCCGACTCCCGTCGCGCTTCGCCGCGCGCGCGGGAGCCGAACAGAATGACCCGTTCGGGATCGACCTCGTCCACGATGGCCCGAACCATCGCGTCCAGAAGTTCGTCCGTGACCGGAATCATTGTTCCGTCTCCTCTCGCGGCCCGCTCCCGCCGACGATAGGCGGGGCCAGCGTGTCCGGCAAGCCGGCGGCGCGGCAAATGCCCGATGCGTGCGCCGGCTGCGGCGCTGGCGGCCGGCCGGCCAACGTGCGATGAAGGGCGTCCTGCCGGTTCGGGACACCGGATCGCGACGCCGCGACGGCCCCGCCCAACGGGAGATTGCCATGCCAGCGCTTCGACGTCTGGACGCGACAGCGCCGATCGACGACTTCATTGCCGAACTCGATGCGAACGGCGCGGCGATCGTCGAAGGCTTCCTGACGCCGGGGCAGCTCGAAGCGCTGAATGCCGATTTCGACCGGATCGTGGCCGGGCTGGCGCCCGGTGTCCGCAAGCCGACGATGGCGGCCATGGTGGACTTCTACGGCGACACGACCGTGCGCTTCGACGGCCTGCCCGGCAAGTCGCCGGCGTTCGTCGAGGTCATGCAGTCGCCGGTGCTGACCGGCCTGGCCGACCACTATCTGCTGCCCCATTGCCTCGACTACCTGTTCAACACCGGCCAGTTCATCGAGATCCGGCCGGGCGAGACCGCCCAGCGCCTGCACCGCGACGAGGACGCCTGGCGCTTCGGGCCGCTGATCGCCGAAGGTCCGCGCGCCCAGCTCGAGGTCGAGGCGATGGTTGCGCTGTCCGATTTCACCGCGGCCAACGGCGCAACGCAGGTCGTGCCGGGCAGCCATCTGTGGCCGGCCGGGCGCGAGCCGGGGCCGGCGGAAATCCTCCAGGCCGAGATGCCGGCCGGTTCCGCCCTGCTCTATCTCGGCTCGACGATCCACGGCGGCGGCGCGAACCGGACGATGGCGGAGGCGCGGCGCGGCATGTTCGTCGGCTATGTCGTCGGCTGGCTGCGCACGGAGGAAAACATGTTCCTCACCGTGCCGCTGGAACAGGTCCGCGGCTTTCCGAAGCGCGTGCAGGAGGTGCTCGGCTACAAGGCCCACCGCGCCATCGGCGTGGTCGATGTCGGCGATCCGGGGGCGGTGCTGGCCCGATAGCCGAACGCCTAGCTCCGCCCGTCATTTCGACCGGAGCGGGCGTCAGCCCGCGGAGTGGAGAAATCTTTCACCCGCGGAGCTTCGGCCCCTGCACTGCGCGCGAAAGATATCTCCACTCCGCCGTCCTTAGGACGGCTCCGGTCGATATGACGGCGGGGGTGCGCGCCTAGCCCCGCGCCAGCAAGGCCGCCAGCCCCGCTTCCTCCGCCGCTGAGACGGCGCGGTCCTGGTGGGGCTGGAGGGCCTGCCAGGGGTTGCCGGACAGGGCCGCGAGGAACGGGTCGGTCACGTCCGTCTTTTCGCCGCTGAGCGCCTCGAATACGGCCAGCGCCATGAAGGGCACGATATGGGGCGCGTAGCCGCCCTCGTGGAGCAGGACGATCCGCCCGCCGCACAGGTCGGCGGCGGCGTCCATCAGCAACTCCGTCATCCGGCGGAAGCTGTCCGAGGTCAGCATCATGCGGGCGAGCGGGTCGTGGCCGCCGGAATCGAAGCCGCTGGGCACGAAGATCATGTCCGGCCGGAAGGCGCGGAGCGCGGGCAGCACGACGCGCTCGAACGCCGCCAGATAGGCGCCCTCGCCGGAGCCCGGCGGCAGCGGGACGTTGATGTTGGTCCCGGCGCCTTCGCCTTCGCCGATCTCTCCGACCGCGCCGCTGTCCGGCGGGAAGGCGCGGTCCTGATGCAGCGAGATCGTCAGCGCGCGCGGATCGCTCCGGAAGGCTGCCTGGGTGCCGTTGCCGTGATGGGCGTCCCAGTCGATGAAGGCGATGCGCTCCAGCCCGGCCGCCTCCAGCGCATACAGGCCGGCGATGGCGGCGTTGCCGTAGATGCAGAAGCCCATGGCCTCGTCCGGCTCGGCATGGTGGCCGGGCGGGCGGTGCAGGCAATAGGCGTTGTCGACCGTGCCGGCGAGCACGGCGTCGACCGCGGCGATCCCGGCGCCGGCGGCGAGGCGGGCGATCCCTTCCCCGTCCGCGCCGACCCGCGTCGTGGCGAAGCGCCGGGCGAGGTTGCCGCCGCCGGCCGCGCTGACCGCCGCGACCCGGTCGAGATGCGCCTGCGTGTGGACGCGCAGCAGGTCTGCGTCGGCGGCCGGGCGCGGAGACAGCATGACCAGCGCGCGGGACAGGCCGCTGGCGTCGAGCAGGTTCTTGATCCGCCGCTTGCCCGGCGCGCTTTCCGGCGGCTCGATCGGCTCCATCCAGTCGAGCATGCCGACCGGGCCGAAGCGGGTGCCGGTATCGTGCCACATGAAGCGCTCGTCCCAGACCAGGCCGGTCGTCATGGCCGCCTCCGTTGCTTTCCCTGCTGCCGCCCTGCGCCCGCGCCGCACGTCATCCGCTGCCGCCGAACCAGTCGGGCGGCACCCGTTCGGCGCGGAAAATCGCCCATCCTTGCTCCGCGTCGCCGTCCCGGTCGTTCAGCTCGGCGTGGAACAGGATTTCCGGCGGGTCCGTGCGCGTAACCTCGAACACTTCCGCGCTGCCGTAACCCCTGGGCGGCAGATCGGTCCGCCTGCCCTCCGGCCGGGTCAGCGTGATGCCGCCGAAGGTCGCGAAGACGTTGCCAGTCTGCGGCAGCTCCTGTGCGCCGCTGACATACATCGAATAGGGCCCGGCGAACGACCAGACCGGCTCGCAGGTCATCGCCGTCTCGTCGATCCGGTAAGCGATGGCCCGGCTGACCAGGCTGTCGATATCCGGCTTCGGCGCCGGCGGGAAGGCGCCGCTTTCGCCGTTGTCGAACAGCAGCAGGCTGCCGTCCTGCATGAGGCTCGGATCGTGCGGATGCCAGAACCAGTCGGGCCGGCCGATGGGCCGCAGCAGCTTCGCCGTCCAGGGATCGCGCCAGCCGTCCGGCGTGCCGAGGATCCATTTGAGCGCGCCGCTCCGCCGGTCGATTTTGACGGCGCAGTCCTGGTGGCGGACCGTGACGATGAAGCTGTCGTCCGCCGGATCGTGGATCAGCCCGTTGGCATGGGTCCAGTCGGCGGCGCCGGGCGCGACTTCCGCTATGGTCCAGAAGGGCGCGTCCAGCCCGTATCCGATGCGATCGGGATCGAGAATGTCAAAAAAATCGTGCTCGCGTAAGACGGTTCCGTCCGGCCGAAACTCGACGACCGTGTCGCCGGCCAGTTCCCGGCGACCGCGCGGCCCGGCGATATCGGTCTCGGACAGCGGGTAGTCGTCGAAGGTCCGCGTCGCCAGAGACAGGGCGGCGAAATTGCCGTCGGGCAATTCCTGCACCGCATGGTGGAAATAGAGCGTGTCGACGGGGATCACGTTCTCGGCCTGCGGGTTGCGCCCCGGCGACGACCAGGCGCGCAGGGTGTCGCCCGACTGGGCGACCTCGCTGATGCAGCCGTCGGTCGTCATGACGAGCAGCGTGTCGCGCGGCGTGCGCTTGACGTCCATCAGCGAGCGGTTGCCCGGCGAGCGCCATTGCCAGGCGACCTTGCCGTCGCGGTCGAGCGCGACCAGCGCCTCGAAGACCGAATCCCGCGAGATCGCCCGGACCGCCTTGCCGACCGGCAGGATGACGAAGCCGGGCTCGCGGCGTTCGGGGATGCAGGTGTGAATGCGGAAAGGCGGGTTTTCCAACGCTAGGCTGCCTTGCGGCCCCACAGCCGGTCGGTGGCGAGCGCCGCGCCGTCGGCTAGGGCGCGCAGCTTCTCCCAGACGATGCTCGGCCAGACCCGCGGCAGGCTGGCGAGCGTCGAGAAACCGCAATCGGTGCCGGCCTGGACGCGTTCGCGCCCGACGATGTCGGCATAGGCGCACAGGCGCTGGGCGACCAGCTTGGGATGCTCGACATGGTTGGTGTTGGTATCGATCACACCGGGCGCGAGGATCTTGTCGTCGGGGATTGCGAGGTCCGCCAGCTCCTCATGCTGATGGCCGTGCTGCGGATTGGCGCCTTCGAACAGGACGACCGCCGGCCTGGCCTTGAACACGATGTCCGCGATTGCGGCGAAGGGCACGTCGTGGGTGTGCGGGCCGGGATAGTTGCCCCAGCAGATGTGCATGCGCATCGCTTCGGCCGGGATGTTGCGGGTCGCGTGGTTGAGCGCCTCGACGCCGACCCCGGCGATGCGCCGGAATTCGTCGAGCGTGCGGTCGGCGAATTCGAGATGCCGGGCCATGGCGAGGTCCGGGCAATCGATCTGCAGCAGAAAGCCGGCCTCGTGGATCGCCTCGTATTCGTCGGCCAGCGCCTCGCCGAGCGCCAGCACATAGGCGTCGCGCGTCTCGTACCAGGCGTTGGGCATGAAATGGGCGACGACGCCGGGCGAGGCGGCGTTCAGGAAAGCGCCGGCCGGCTGCGCCGCATCGACCGCGGCCCGGTAGTTGGCGAGGTCCGTCTCCAGCGGCCCGGTATCGCCCGGCGCGACCGGCGCGCGGCAGGCGGGCGGATCCAGGTTCGGCAATTTCGCGTTGGCGCGCATGCTGGCGGCATAGTCCGGATGGGCCTTCAGGTCCGACGGCATCCAGCGCAGCGGCTCCGGATCGCCGAAGCCCTTGAGCCGGTGCTTGACATAGTTGGTGTAGGAGATTTTCGACATTTCGCCGTCGCTGACGATGTCGACGCCGCACGCGACCTGCTTCCGGACGATTTCCGCCACCGATTCGGTCACGCGGCGCTCCAGCAGCGCCAGGTCGTAAGGCCGGTCGCGGTCCTTCGCGACGAGCAGGTCGATCAGGTCGTCGGGCCGCGGCAGGCTGCCGACATGGGTCGTCAGTATGCGGTCGGCGGGGAGGGCGTTTGGGCCTGAGGGCAAAGTTCAATTTCTCCCTGTCGCCTGCGGTGCGCCTCCGGCAATGCGGAAGCCATACCACGCTTTAAGCCGAAACGCGGTAGACGCGCCTTTGCAGATCGCCGGACAGAATGGCGACGACGCCGGGAACGAGGGACCGCAATTCCTGCAACCGGTTACGGACGGCGATCATGATCACGACCGGAATCGGCAGTTCGTTCGCATTCTGCTGATGCTCGATGCCCCGGTCGACCGTAATGACGGCGGTGAATTCTCTGCCGGCGGCGAGAGACAACAGAAGGCCGTTATCGGCTCCCGTCCAGCCCATTTCCTGTACCGTGTGAAGGGAATAAGATTCCGGAAAATATCCGGCAAGCCGCCGTGGTACGGATTCGTCAAGCAGCAGCTTCATCGGCGCCGGACACCAGCATCTCCGTTGCGCGCTCCAGCACCGCTATCGCCTGGCGCCGCGAAACGGTGGGATAGTCTTCCAGAAATTCGTCCAGTCGGTCGCCCGCCTCCAGATGCTCCATCAGAATGCGGACCGGAACCCTGGTGCCCGCAAACACGGGCGTCCCGCCCAGGATATCCGGGTTTCGGTCAATGAGTGCGTCGGTCATGGCCCTCTCCGCGGATGCGCCCTTGCGCCGGCCGCCCGCAAGATAACCCACTTCCACGCGGCGTAAAATCGGCAATCCCTGCGGCGACGCGCAGACGCCGCAGCAGGCCGGGACGCTCCTCCTGGAGCGCGCAGGCGCCCGGTCTGTTATCCGCTCCGGTCCGCGGTATCGGCCTCGAGCGTCTGTTTCGCGATCCGCCGGGCCTCGTCGAGCGTTCCGACGATCCGGCCGGCCGGAAGCGCGCCGAGAATGTCGAGGCTGCTCAGGGTCGCGGCCACATCGTCGCCGAGGCCCATGACGATACATTCCGTGTCGGACCCGGCGGCGACGTCGAGGAGCCGCCCGATCACCATGGCCGCGCTGTCGTCGATGTAGACGGTGTCCGAGAAGTCGAAGATGACGACCTCGTGCTCCTGGATGTCCATGCCGATCACGCTGGCCAGTTTGTGGGACGACGCGACGCTCAGTGCGCCCCGCAGCGCCACCATGCCGACCCGCGCTGCGTGGGGGTCGCCGTCCGCCGGCGGGCCGTCGCCGGCGAAGAAGGCCGCGTCGAGCAGCGGCACCGACACCACGCTGTCGAACTCCAGACGTTCCAGCCGCCGGGCATGCACCATGCCGCCGGCGATCAGCCCGATGGCGACCGCGGTGATCAGGTCGACGAAAACCGTGAGGCAGAGCGTCGCCAGCATCACGATCAGATGTTCGCGCCGCAGGCGGTGAAGCCGCAGAAGCATGCGCCAGTCGACGATGTCCCAGCCGACCTTGATCAGCACCCCGGCCAGCGCGGCGAGCGGGATCGGCTCGACGAACGGTCCGAGCCCCAGCACCAGGGCAAGAAGGAGCAGCGCCCTCACCACGCCCGACACCGGTGTCGATCCGCCGGAGCGGATATTGATGACGGTGCCCATGGTCGCGCCGGCGCCGGGCAGCGCGCCGATCAGCCCCGCCGCCATATTGCCGATGCCCTGGCCGATCAGTTCGCGGTCCGGATTGTGGCGGTTGCCGGTCAGGGAATCGGCCACCAGGGACGTCAGCAGACTGTCGACCGAACCGAGCAGGGCGAGAATGATGGCCGGCTGCAACGCATGGAGCAGGAATTCGGCCGACGGCAGACCGAGTTGCAGGGCCGGCAGCCCGACCGGGATCGCGCCGATCGTCGGCGCATCGCTGAGCCACGCCACGCCCAGCGCTGTTCCGGCGACGAGCGCCACGAGGGGGCCGGGCGCATACCGCGCGAACCGGCGCGGCCAGAGAAACCCGACGGCGAGCGTGACCGCGCCGATGGCGAAAGCGCCGGTGTCGAGTCCGCTCACCGCCGCCGGAAGCGCCCGGACGGCGCCCATCGGCCCGCCGGTCGCGCCCGAGGCGCCGAGCAGCGGCAGCGCCTGCATCAGCATGATGATGACGCCGATGCCGGACATGAAGCCGGAAACGACCACATGCGGCGTGTAGGCCACGAAGCGGCCGATTCGCGACACGCCGAGGAGCACCTGCAGGAGACCGGCCAGAACGACGACCGTCAGGGCCTCGGCGAGACCGGTTGCATGGCTGGTGAGAACGACCGCCATGGCGACGGTCATCGGCGCCGTCGGGCCGGAAATCTGCGAGCGCGTGCCGCCGAACACGGAGGCGAAGAAGCCGACCGCGATGGCGCCGTAGAGACCGGCGGCCGCCCCCATGCCAGAGGCGATGCCGAAGCCGAGGGAAACCGGCAGCGCCACTACCATGGAGGTGACGCCGCCGAAGATATCTCCGCGCAGCGTGTCGAGGTTGTAGTTCACGCGGGCGCACTCCTTGCCAGCCGGCCTTCCCTGCCGGGCGCACCGCGCCATCCTGCCCTCGCGAAGCGCCTTCGGCCCGCGGCGCCCGAACCGCGCGGCCGTCGCGCATAGTAATCCTGCCGCCGGCAGACTGGCAATTTGCTGCCAGACGCCGCGGCAACGATGCAAAGCCGGCCCCGCGCCTCGCCCCGACCGGCCGGGCCGGTTGACCGGGCAGCGCCCCTGTCGGAGAAAGCCGGGACGGGAGCCAACAGGCGGAAGCGGCACATGCGCGTGATCATCACAGGCGGGGCCGGGTTTCTCGGGCGGAAGCTGGCGCGGGCGATCCTGGAACGCGGGGCGCTGGCCGGGGCGGACGGCGCGCCTGTCCCGGTCTCGGAGCTCGCGCTGTTCGACAACGTGCCGCCGGATGATCTCGGCGGACGGGCCGAGGCGGTTACCGGCGACATCGGCGACGCGGCTACGGTGCGCGACCTCATCGGCGGCGAGGCCGCCAGCGTGTTCCATCTCGCCGCCATCGTCAGCGCCGGGGCCGAGGAGGATTTCGAACTCGGCTACCGGGTCAACCTCGACGGCACGCGCCATCTGCTGGAGGCCTGCCGCGGTCTGGC
Source organism: Alphaproteobacteria bacterium (assembly GCA_965202925.1). Taxonomy (GTDB): domain Bacteria; phylum Pseudomonadota; class Alphaproteobacteria; order Bin65; family Bin65; genus Bin65. Next base: position 94,719 of record CBDBCG010000001.1, read on the forward strand.
GAATCCGCCGCGCTTCGTCTTCGCCTCCTCCATCGCGGTCTATGGCGGCGGCCTGCCGGAGACGATCGAGGACGAAACCCCGCCGCTGCCCCAGACCTCCTACGGCATCCAGAAGCTGGTCGGCGAACAGCTGATCCACGACTACACCCGCAAGGGCCATATCGACGGCCGGGCGCTGCGCCTGCCGACGATCATGGTGCGGCCGGCGCCCAACCGCGCCGCCTCGACCTGGGCGAGCTCGATTATCCGCGAGCCGCTACAGGGCCGGGACTACGACTGCCCGGTCGAGCCGCAGGTCGCTATGGCCTGCCTGTCGCCCCGGCGCACGGTCGAAGCCTTCCTCGCGGTTCACGACCTGCCCGGCGAAAGGCTCGGCCTGAGGCGGACGCTGCTGCTGTCGGGCCTCCGGGCGACGGCGGCGGACATGGCCGACGCGGTGGCGCGCAACGCCGGCAACCGCCGCACCGGCGCGATCCGCTGGAAGCCGGACCCGGCGATCATGCGGATCGTCGGCGGCTGGCCGGGCGAAGCCCGCGGTGCCCGGGCCGAAGCGCTCGGCATCGTTCCGGACGGCTCGATCGACGAGATCGTCCGCGGCTTCATCGCCGACGATCTGGCGGACGGCGGCAACGCCGGGGAAGGGGCCGGCCGATGACCGATTTCGTTCTCGTGCACGGCGCGTGGCACGGCGGCTGGTGCTGGCGCGCGGTGGCGGACCGGCTGCGGTCGGCCGACCACCGGGTCTTTGCGCCGACGCTCACCGGCCTGGCCGACCGGTCGCATCTGCTGACCCGCGAGACGGGCCTGGAAACCCACATCCTCGACGTCGTCAACCTGCTCGACTGGGAGGATCTGGACGACATCGTGCTGTGCGGCCACAGCTATGGCGGCATGGTCGTGACCGGCGCGGCGGACCGGGCGGCCGGGCGCCTCGGGGCGCTGGTCTATCTCGACGCCTTCGTGCCGGCGGACGGGCAGCGCCTGCACGACATGGCCCCGCCGGAGCGCGTCGCGGCGTTCGAACGGTCGGCAGCCGAGCGGGGCGACGGCTGGAAGGTGCCGCCGTTGCCGGCGAGCGCCTGGCTCGACGATCCGGCGCAGCAGGCCTGGGTCGCGCCGAAGGTGACGCCGCATCCCCTGCGCTGCCTCACCGAACCCATCGAGCTGACCGGCGCGTGGGACGCGGTCGGCTGCAAGATGCACATCCTGGCCGCCGCCAACGACCCGTCGCCCTTCCACGCGATCCATGATCGTCTGGCGTCCGAATCCGGCTGGCTGCGCCGCCGGATCGACGGCCCGCACGACCTGATGATCTCGCACCCGGCCGAGACAGCGGCGCTGCTGATTGAGGCCGCGGGCTGACCGGGATATTCGCCAAAGGAATACCGGACAGCGAAGACGCTTGGCAGGCATTACTGCATGGTGTATATTATGTGTATGTCACGCACCAATATCGATATCGACGACGAAGCCTGCGCCGCGATCATGCGCCGCTACCGGCTGACCTCCAAGCGCGAAGCGGTCAATCTCGCCCTGCGGACAGTTGCGGCCGAGCCGCTGAGCCTCGATGAGGCCCGGCGCCTTCGGGGATCGGGCTGGGAGGGCGATCTGGAGGAGATGCGCCGCGGCCGCGCGGCATGATCCTGATCGACACCTCTGCATGGGTCGAGTTTCTCCGCGACACCGGCTCAACCGTCTGCGACCGCGTCGATGCAGCGCTCGGCGGCGAGGTCGCGATCTGCGACGCGATAAGAATGGAAGTGCTGGCCGGCGCGCGCAGCGGACGCCATCTCGATGCGCTTCGCCGATTGCTCGCGCGGGCGAGCGTTCTTCCTACCGAGCCGGCGCACTACGACGAGGCGGCCGCCCTGTTCCGCCATTGCCGCCGGGAGGGGGAGACCGTCCGCAAGCTGATCGACTGCCTCATTGCCGCCGTCGCAATCCGGGCGGAAGTGCCGGTGCTGCATCGCGACGGAGATTTCGACGTTCTGGCCCGCCATACAGAGCTTGAAGTCGCCGGGTGACGTGCCGACGGGTGCGCGGGACGCGGGGCGTCGACAGCGCCGCAGGCTCCATCGCTGGGGAGCCCGGCCCTAACGCTTCTCCAGCATTCCCTTGATCTCGTCCATCTGGCGCTGGAGGGCTTCCATGCGCTGGACCAGGGCCGAGGCTTCGGCTTCCGTGACGGCGTGCATCTCCTCCTTGAGCGCGGCGGACTCGGCCTGGCTCTGCTCGGTCATGGCGTTGACGATGACGGCGATGAACAGGTTGATGACGGCGAAGCTGGTCATCAGGATGAACGGCACGAAGACCATCCAGGCGCCGGGATACTGCTCCATCACCGGGCGGACGATGCCCATGGACCAGCTTTCCAGGGTCATGATCTGGAACAGCGAATACATGCTGTCGCCGACCGTTCCGAACCAGTCGGGGAAGGCCTTGCCGTAGAGCTTGGTCACCATCACGGCGAAGACGTAATAGACCAGCGCCAGCAGGGCGATGACGCTGGAGACGCCCGGAATCGCCGCCATCAGGGCCATCACCACCTTGCGCATCGACGGCACGATGGCGACCAGCCGCAGCACGCGCAGGATGCGCAGTGCGCGCAGGACGGTGAGATCGCCGCTCGCCGGCGCGAGCGCAATGCCGACGATGATGAAATCGAAGACGTTCCAGCCGTTCGTGAAATAACGCCAGCCGAAGGCGAACAGCTTGGCCAGCAGTTCGGCGACGAAGATCGCCAGCACGGCGTCGTCGAGGAACAGCAGCAGCGGCCCGACACGCTCCATGACGCCGGCGGAGGTTTCCAGGCCGAGCGTGATCGCGTTGAACACGATGACCGCGGTGATCGCGCGGGTGACAAGCGGGCTTTCCATGAAGACGCCGACCCGGCGGCGCACCCGGTTGAACGGCGAAGTCGGCTCCGGCAGCGTAGTCACGACTTGTCCGCCAGCAGGGATTTGAGCTCGCGGATCTCGGCCTTGAGCGCGCCGATTTCCGACGTCAGCTCCCGGGTCTGGGCGTCGACCTTCTGGCCCAGGCTCTCGGTCCGCGCCTTCGCTTCCTCGGTCAGTTTCATGGTCTGCTCGGCGATGTCCTGCTCCAGCGTATCGCGGGCTTCCTCGAGATCGTAGGCCTGCTGCTCCTGCATGGCGTTGACGATCACGGCGATGAACAGGTTGAGCACGGCGAAGCTGGTAACGAGAATGAACGGCACGAAGACCAGCCAGGCGTTCGGAAAGGTCTCCATCACCGGGCGGACGATGCCCATGGACCAGCTTTCCAGGGTCATGATCTGGAACAGCGAATACATGCTCTCGCCGACCGTGCCGAACCATTGCGGGAAGGTGTCGCCGTAGAGGCGCGTCGCGATCACCGCGAAAATGTAGAAGACCAGCACCATCAGCATCATGATCGAGCTGACGCCGGGGATGCTGGCGAGCAACGCAAGCACGACCTTGCGCATCGCCGGCACGATCGAGACCAGCCGCAGCACCCGCAGGATGCGCAGGGCGCGCAGGACGGAGAACGCCCCGGCGCTAGGCACCAGCGCGATGCCGACGATGACGAAATCGAAGACGTTCCAGCCGCGCCGGAAGAAGCCGACCGGCCCGTAAGCGACCATCTTGAGCAGGATTTCGACAACGAAGATGGCGAGGATGACCCGGTCCAGCCCGGCGATCAGTCCGCCGGCATGGGCCATCGCGACCTTCGACGTCTCGAGGCCGAGGGTGAGCGCGTTGATCGTGATGAGCGCGGTGACCGTCCACTGGAAATGCGGCCCGTCGATAACCGCGCGCAGCCGGCCGCGCAGCCCGTCCGCATCCGCGGCGGGCGCACTTTCCGCCTCCCTTCCTTTCCGATCGGCGCGGCTCCGGCCGGGCGGCGTCTCGCCCGGCCTCATGGCGCCGACCCAGCGACGGGCTCTCACCCCTGCTCCTCCTTCGCGCTCTGCAACCGGCGGAAAAGACCGGTTGATGGCCTGTGTTTTAGAGGCGGCCGGCGGCGGATCAACCCTGACGCCGCGTCGCGCGCCCTGAAGAATTCCGGTGCGCCGGCCGGCTTCACAGCGCTGTTATGTCGATTTGTGCTGAATGGCCGGTTCGCGATACCCACATGATAGCCGATCCCGAAACCCGTGCCGTGCGGAGGCCGTTATGACCCTTTCCCGCCGCTTCCTTCTCGCTGCCGCCCTCGCCGCTCCGGTCGCGGCCGTGGCGGGGCATTACCTCATTGCGCCGGCGACTGCTGCCAAACCGGAGATTTTCGCGCCGGGCGGAAAAGCGATCCACGGCTACGACCCCGTGGCCTATTTCACCCAGGGCAAGCCGGTCGCCGGCAAGCCGGAATTCACCGAGAAATGGAAGGGCGCGACCTGGCATTTCTCCAGCGCCGCCAACCGCGACAGGTTCAGGAGCGATCCGGAGCGCTGGGTGCCGCAATACGGCGGCTATTGCGCGTACGGCGTTGCCCAGGGCTACGCCGTCAAGATCGAGGTCGACCAGTGGTCGGTTGTCGACGGCAAGCTCTACCTCAACTACGACCGCAGCGTGCAGCGGACCTGGAAACGCGACATCCCCGGCTACATCCGCAAGGCCGACAAGAACTGGCCCGGCGTGCTGAAGTAGGGCCGGAGCGGACCTATTCGTTCAGCCGCCCGCGCAGCCCTTCCAGGACATGCACGCGCAGGGCGCTTGAAAGGTTGCCTTCGGCGCTCTCGTCGACCTCGGCGATCAGGCTGCCGAGCGAGCGGCCCTCCGTCGCCGCCTTCTCCTTCAGCGCGTCCCAGAACGGTGCCTCCAGCGACACGCTCGTCCTGTGCCCGCGGATCGTGACCGAACGCTTTATGACCGGAAACCGTGTCATAGGAAATCGGGCGCAGCCTCGCCTCAGCCCGGCCGGGTCATTTTCTCCGGGCGCACCCAGGCGTCGAACTGGTCTTCGGTGAGCAGGCCGAGCTTGATCCCGGCCTCCTTGAGGGTCGAGCCGTCGGCGTGGGCCGTCTTGGCGATCTTCGCCGCATTGTCGTAGCCGATATGCGGGTTTAGCGCGGTCACGAGCATCAGCGAATCGCCCATAAGCCGGTCGATCCGCCCTTCGTCGGCCTCGATGCCGGCCACGCAATTGTCGGCGAAGGAGACGCAGGCATCGGCGATCAGCCGGATCGACTGCAGCAGGTTGTGGATAATCACCGGCTTGAACACGTTGAGCTCGAAATGGCCGTTCGAGCCGGCGACGGTGACAGCGGTGTGGTTGCCGATCACCTGGCAGCACACCATGGTCAGCGCCTCGCACTGGGTCGGGTTCACCTTGCCCGGCATGATCGAGGAGCCGGGCTCGTTGGCCGGCAGGACCAGCTCGCCGAGCCCGGAGCGCGGGCCCGAGCCGAGGAAGCGGATGTCGTTGGCGATCTTCATCAGCGAGGCCGCCAGCACGTTGAGCGCGCCCGACGCCTCGACCGCCGCATCGTTCGCCGCCAGCGCCTCGAATTTGTTGCGCGCCGTGCGGAAACGATAGCCGGTAATCTCCGACACCCGCGCAGCGAACGCTTTGTCGAAGCCCTTCGGTGCGTTCAGCCCCGTCCCCACGGCCGTGCCGCCCTGGGCCAGCTCGGAAAGCCGGGGCAGGGTCTGCTTCACCCGCTCGATGCCGTACTTCATCTGCTGGACATAGCCGGAAAATTCCTGGCCGAGGGTGAGCGGCACGGCATCCTGGGTATGGGTCCGGCCGATCTTGATGACCCTGTCGAAAGCCCGGCGCCGCCCGTCCAGCGCGTCGTGCAGGTGCCGGAGCGCCGGCAGCAGCAGCGTCTCGATCTGCACCACCGCCGCGATGTGCATGGCGGTCGGAAAAGTGTCGTTGGACGACTGGCTGCGGTTGACATGGTCGTTCGGATGCACCGGATCCTTCGAGCCGATTTCGCCGCCCATCAGCTCGATGGCGCGGTTCGAGATCACCTCGTTGGCATTCATGTTGGACTGGGTGCCGGAGCCGGTCTGCCACACCACCAGAGGGAAATGGTCGTCCAGCTTCCCCTTCGTCACCTCTTTCGCGGCCCTGACGATGGCCTTGCCGGCCTTCTTCTCGAGGGCGCCGAGCTCCATATTCACTTCCGCCGCCGCCCGTTTGAGCACGCCGTAGGCATGAATCACCTCCCGGGGCATCCGCTCCTCGCCGATGCGGAAATTGCCGAGCGAGCGCTGCGTCTGGGCGCCCCAGTAGCGGTCGGCCGGCACCCGGACGGCGCCCATCGTATCGGATTCGGTGCGCATTTCCCTTTTGTCGGCCATCGTTTTTCGCCCTGCTTCGCGGATTGTCGGTCGGTGAGGATGTAGCCTGCGGCCGTGCCCCGGTGAACCGGCGGCGGCGACGCATGACGGGCCGGCCCGGAATGCCGGCTTTCGCCGCTTTGACCCGCCTGCCGGTTGGTATAATCTACCGGCAAATTTTGTCCGGAGGATACGCCATGCCAAACATCGCGACGCTGCCGGCCCCGCGCAACGCCTGGTATGTCGGCGCCTGGTCCAACGAGGTGTCCGAGAAGCCGCTGGCGCGAACGATCCTGAATGAAAGGGTCGTGCTGTTCCGCGACCGCTCCGGCAAGGCGGCGGCGCTGGAAGACCGCTGCAGCCACCGCGCGACGCCGCTTTCGCTGGGCGAGGTCACCGACCGGGGCCTGGAATGCGGCTATCACGGCCTGACGTTCAACGGCGACGGCGACTGCGTCTTCATTCCAGGGCAGGACAGCATTCCGCCCCAGGCCTGCATCCGCGCCTATCCGGTGGTGGAGCGCCAGGGCATCGTCTGGCTGTGGACGGGCGATCCGGAGCGGATCGACGACACCACCCTGATCGACTGGCCGTGGAACGACGATTACGAGAACTGGCCGGTCCGCTACGGCCGGATGCACATCAAGTGCAACTACATGCTGGTCATGGAAAACCTGATGGACCTGACGCACATCCCCTATATCCACCGCAAGACCATCGGCGGCGGCGACCAGATGGGCCAGGTCAACGCCGAGATGATCACGAAGCGGACGGATACCGGCGTTCACTACATCCGCTGGATGGAAGGCATCCAGCCACCGCCGACCTATGTGAAGGCGGCCGGGTTTGCCGAGGGCGTCAAGGTCGACCGCTGGCAGGAATTCGAATATGTCGCGCCGATCACGGTGCTGCAGTGGACCGGCGCGCTGGAAAGCGGCCGCGGCGCGCGGGAGAACCGGGACCAGGACGGCGGCTTCTCGCTGCGCATCTATCACGGCGCGACGCCGGAGACCGACAGCAGCTGCCACTACTATTTCGCGATCAACAACGGCTGCATGGCGCGCAGCGAGGCAGATAACGACAAGCTGTTCCAGGAGATCTGGGACACGTTCCTGGAAGACATCGATTTCGTCGAGCGGCAGCAGGCCTGCCTGGAGTCCGATCCCGAGCGCCCGCTGGTCGACATCAAGCACGACGGCGCGCGCATCCACGCCCGGCGCAAGATCGAACGGATGGTAGCGGCCGAAAGCGCCATGGCGGTCGCCGCGGAATAGTGCGCGCCGGCAGCGGGGCGCACAGCTGCCTTTCCCCTCCCTGCACATCGGGGCATTGCGCTCCGGCGGAAAAATCGACACTCTCCGGGCGATGGCGAACCCCGAGGCAGGAGGGCGACATGAGCGACGACAGGACCAACGATTCGATGCGGGCGACCCGCGCGTCCGGCGGCATCGGACCGCGTTACGAGCCGCGTTCGCTGATCGACCGGGGTAGCCGGGCCCCGGCAGGGGGGCCGCCGCTGGGCGCGCCGACCCGCCCCGCGCCGGCCGCAGCGGCCTCGGGCGGCGGCAAGAAGGACATTCTGTGCGCCATCGGCGTCGATGTCGATGCGGTCGCCGGCTGGCTCGGCTCCTATGGCGGCGAGGATTCGCCGTGCGACATCTCGCGCGGCCTGTTCTCCGGCGAGATCGGTTCGCCGCGCATGGTCCGGCTGTTCGACAAGTTCGGCATCCGGACGTCCTGGTTCATCCCGGGTCATTCGATCGAGACCTTCCCGAAGCAGATGAAGATGGTGGTCGACGCCGGCCACGAGATCGGCATGCACGGCTATTCCCACGAGAACCCGATCGCCATGACGCCGGAGCAGGAAGAGGCCGTCCTCGACAAGTGCATCGAACTGATCGAGCGGCTCTCCGGCCGCCGGCCGACCGGCTATGTCGCGCCCTGGTGGGAGTTCAGCCCGGTCACAAACGAATTGCTGCTGAAGAAGGGCATCAAGTACGACCACAGCCTGATGAACAACGATTTCCATCCCTTTTACGCCCGGGTCGGCGACAGCTGGACCAAGATCGACTATTCGAAGAAGGCGGAGGAATGGATGAAGCCGCTGGTGCGCGGCGTCGAGACCGACCTGGTCGACATTCCGGGCAGCTGGTATCTCGACGATCTGCCGCCGATGATGTTCATCAAGTCGGCGCCGAACAGCTTCGGTTTCGTCAACCCGCGGGACATCGAGGACCTGTGGATCCAGCAGTTCGACTGGGTCTACCGGGAATACGACTACGCGGTCTACACGCTGACCATTCACCCGGACGTCTCGGGACGGCCGCAGGTCCTGCTCATGCTCGAGCGGGTGTTCGACTATATCAGCCAGCATGCCGGCGTACGCTGGTGCACCTTCGACGAGATCGCCGACGATTTTATCCAGCGCTATCCGCGCGAAGGCGCGGCGCGGCCGGAATCGGTGCTCGTCTGAGCGGCCGGCCGCGCCGGGGCGGCCCCGCACGGGCGGACCGGTCATGTGCAGCCTGTGCGGCGTGCTCGGCGGGCGCGGCCACTGGACCGAAAGCAGCAGTTCGCCCGAGGCTTTCGCCAGCCGGCAGGAAGAAGTCACGCGGCGGCGCGAGCGCCAGGAGCGGATCCGCCTCGCCAACCGGGTTCTCGGGCATTACGGCCTGAAGCTCGCGGATTTCAGCGGCGGCGCCTATGTCCTTTCGACCCGCACCGGCCGCTCTAAGATCGTCGACAACATCACCGAAGTCTGGATCTCGGCCGAGGCCCTGACCGGCCGCAGTTGCGATCCGCTCGATCCGGGGCTGCTCGCCGGCATGACGGCGCGGGCGCGATGACGGTCTACGACACGCTGATCCCGATCAACATCGTCACCGGTTTTCTCGGCAGCGGCAAGACGAGCCTGCTGGCCCGCCTGCTGAAATCGCCCGCCCTGAGCGACACCGCCGTGCTCATCAACGAGTTCGGCGAGGTCGGCCTGGACCATCACCTGATCGAGCATGCCGAGGAAAGCGTGCTGCTGCTGGACAGCGGCTGCCTGTGCTGCGCCATCCGCGGCGACCTGCAGGACGCCCTGAGAGCCCTGTTCTCCCAGCGCGAGCGCGGCGAAATCCCGGCCTTCCGGCGCGTCGCCATCGAGACGTCCGGCCTCGCCGACCCGACGCCGATCGCCTACACGATCCTGGCAGAGCCGGTGCTCCAGCATCACTTCCGGCTCGGCAACGTCGTCACCGTGGTCGATGCGGTGAACGGCGCGGCGCAGCTCGACCGCCATCCCGAATCGGTCAAGCAGGCGGCGATCGCCGACCGGCTGGTGCTGACCAAGACGGCGATGGCGGCGGACGAAGGCCGCGCAGCGCGCGCCGCGGTGCGGAAAATCAACGCGGCGGCGCCGGTCCTCGATCTGGATGCCGAACTGCTGGACCCGGATGCCCTGCTGACCGGCGATCTGTACACGCCGGACGGCAAGCGGCGCGAGGTCTCCGGCTGGCTGGACGGTTTCGCCGGGGCGGTTGCAACGGGCGCAGACGGCCACGATCCCAGCCACGATCCCAGCCACGATCCCAGCCACGATCACAGCCACGATCACAGCCACGGCGTCGGCTCCTTCTGCCTGTGGTTCGACGGGCCGATGGACTGGACGGCGTTCGGCCTCTGGATGAGCATGCTGCTGAACCGGCACGGCGAGCGCGTGCTGCGTATCAAGGGCATGCTGAACGTCGCCGGCGTCGCCGATCCGGTGCTTGTCAACGGCGTGCAGCATATCGTCCATCCGCCGACCCACATGACCGTCTGGCCGGACGGCGACCGCCGCTCGCGCATCGTCTTCATCGTGCAGGATATGGACCGCGCGGCGATCGAAGATTCGCTCGCCGCCTTCAACGCGCTGGCTGCGGCGTAGGATGCTCTAAGCGTTCGAACCGCGGCGCGGCGGGGTGCGGCCGGGGCGGCGGCCGAGCCGGAAGGCGCGCACCATGCGGTGCAGCAGGTAGAAGCCGATCGCCAGGATCACCAGAATGATCATGGCCAGCAGCTTGCGCCCGAATACAGGGTCGAGCACCGTGCCCTCGTCGATCAGATGCAGGCTCAGCATCTCGATCAGCTGGAGGATGCCGCCGGCGCTCAGGATCAGCGCGACCAGCAGCGCGACCTGCAATGTATCGAAGACCAGCCCCTCGGCATCCAGATCGCTGACCCGGCGGAAGAAGTGCTGGCGGAACGACTGCCAGTGCGCGATGACGTAGGCGACGACGCCGACGAAGGCGGCGAACCAGAAGACGATGGTCGATGAGGCGAGGCCCCGGATGCTGTCGCTGACCAGCTTCTCGAACGGCGGATAGAAATAGACGAAGACCGCCAGGATCACGAGGCCGACGACAACGATCCAGAATCGAAGGGAACGCACGCCCTCGGTTACCTGCGCCATGGCTCAAACGGGGTCCGGTTGGTGAAACGGCCGGCAGTACAGCATACAAGGTTTCGGAAAAAAAGCCCCGACGCCGGGCCGATAGGCCGCTTCGCAACGGGCGTCGCATCGGTTGACGGCGCGGGCCGGGTTGGGAATTATCCGCCGGCGCGCCCGCGCAGGCGGCCCGCGCGGGAGGAATGACGGAAAGCCCATGCCCCATCGTCTGGGAATCGATATCGGCAAGACCTTCACGGATCTGGTGCTGCTCGACGATTCCGGGGCGGCGCATGCGCTCAAGACGCCGAACCGCCCTGAAGATCCGGCTTCCGCCATCGCCGGCGGCATTCGCGAACTGGCTGCCGGTGCCGGCGTGGCGCCCGACGATATCGCGACGGTCGTTCACGGTGCGCCCCTTGAGCATCCGGGTTTCGATCCGGCGGAAACCGGAAGTCCGGCCGTCGGCCTGCTGGTCACCGCCGGCTTCGAGCATGTCCTGCTGCTCGGCCGCGGCCAGGGCGCAAGCCCGCTGGCCGCCCGCGTCGTCGGTACCCTGGGCATTGCCGAGCGCATGGATGCAGGCGGCGAAGTCCGGCAGCCGATCGACGACGCGAAAGCGAGGGGCGCGATACAGGCGTTGCGCGACCTGGGCGCGACGGCCATTGCCGTTTCCCTGCTGCATGCGGCGGCGAATCCGGCGCACGAACGGGCGCTCAAGGCGCTGATCGGCGATATCGACGCCGACCTGCCGGTCATCCTGTCCAGCGACATCGTCCGGGAAGCCGCCGATTACGAGCGGACCGTCGCGGCGGTGTCGGCGGCCGTGCTGCGCCCGGCGCTGACCCGCTTTTTCGACAATTTCGCGGAGACGTTGCGCGCCCTGGAGTCAACGGCGGAGATCCGGGTTGCCCGCGCCGACGGCGGTTCGATGTCGCTCGCGCATGCCGGCGACGCGCCGGTCGATGCGCTGAATGCAGGGCCTGCCGCGGGCGTGGCGGCTGCGGCTGCGGCGGCTTCGCACGCCGGCTGCCGCGATGCGCTCGCCCTGGATATGGGCGGCGGCGCGACGACGATCGGGCTCGTTCTCGACGGCGCGCCGGTCGTCACCCGCAAGACGCCGGTCGCCGGCGCGAACCTGACGCTGCCTTCCGTCGCCATCGTCCATGCCGGCGCCGGCGCCGGCGCCGGCGCGATGGCGCGGATAACCGGCCATGGCGCCCTGCGCGTCGGACCGGAGGCTGCAGCCGGCGGACCCGCCTGTTTCGGTGGCGACGGCCCGACGCTCACAGATGCGAACCTCGTACTCGGCCTGATCGCCACCGGGTCCGGGCACGGTCCCGCATCGGACCGGGCGCCCGACAGCGCCGCAGCGGAAACCGCGATTGCCCGCCTCGCGGACCGGCTGGGCGTGAATCCCTATCAGGCGGCCCAGGGCATTCGCGACCTGGCCAACGAGAAACTGTACGGTGCCCTGCGCCAGGCCGCGGCGCTGCACGGCGTCGATATCGCGTCGATGCCGCTGGTCGCCTACGGCGGCGCCGGGCCGCTGCACGGCAATGCGCTCGCCATCCTGTGCGGCGACGGGCCGGTTATCATTCCGGCGCGGCCGGGCGCAATGTCGGCCCGCGGTTATGCCGAGGCGCCGCCCCGGCACGAATTCGGTCACAGCTGCCGCTGTCTGCTCGACGATACGAACGCGGCCGCTGTCGGAGAGATCGTCGATGCGCTGGCCGGCACCGCCAATGCCTGGCTGGATGAAGAAGGCGTGTCCGCGACCGGCCGCCAGCTCCGCTTCGAGGCCGACGTACGGTATCGCGGCCAGGGCGGCGATTTCACGCTCGATATCAATCCGGCCAACCTGCCGAACTGGGGTCTGCGCGATCTGGCGGACCGCTTCGCAACGGCCTTTGAGCAGCGTCACGGGGTGCAACTCGAAGGGCCGGTCGAGCTGGTCCGGGTGCGCGCGGTCGCCGGCGGCGCTGCGGCCGGCCGGCGCAACGGTGCGTCGCGGGGCCGGCCGGCGCGGCAGAAGTCGGGCCGGGGCGGCGCCTCTGCCGCACCGGTCGACGAACAGCGCATCTATCTCGACGGCAATTTCCTCGTCGCACCGGTCTATGCGGCGGGCCGGCTGGAAGCCGGCAGCCGGGTCGCCGGGCCGGCGCTGGTCGCCGGCGGCGACTGGACGGCGGTCGTCCACCCCGGATACGCCGGCACGGCGGAAGCCGACGGCGCGCTGGTCATTGCGCCCGATCGCACCGGGGACGCCGCGTCATGACGGCCTCCCGCCCTGCGACGTCGGCGCTCGACGACCTGCTGCAATCGACCCGGGAGCAGTTCGACCGGACCTTTGCCGACCGGCAGCGCCAGGCGGACGCCGCCGGTCTGCGCAGCCGCCAGCGTCCCTCCGGGGCGTCGGCGGCAACGGCGGCCGAACCTCGCGCCGGGGCGGCGTCCGACATCGACGCCGCGCTCGACCGGCGGTTCGGTTCGGACTGGTCTGCCGAACTGGTCGAAACCCAGGTGACCGGCGGCACGCTTTCGGCGCTTTACCGGTTGACGGTCGACGGTCGCTCGGCCCTCGAATTCGGCGACGCGCCCGAGGACGGCGACCGCGAGGCAGCGCTGGAGGCGGCGCGCCGGTCGGCGCTCGCGAAAGCGGCCGACGCCCTTGCCCACGGCGCACAGCCCGCGGCGCCTGCCACGGAGCGCACCCTGCCCGGCGCGCCGCCGCCGGCGCCAATGACCGGGCCGCGCGCAACGCCGGCGTCGAGCGGTGCGCTGGACACGCTCGCCCTCGACCGGATCGAGGCGGCCTGGCGCCAGATCCGCCGGGAAGCGGGCATCGTTCTGGCGCAAGGCGCACTTGGCGAGGCAGCGCGGCAGAAGGCCGGCGAAGCGGCGACGCTGACCGACGCCCGCGGCGCGACGCTTATCGGCAGGCCGTCGCCGGCCGTCGCCGGCCTGGCCCGCGACCGGCTGCGCGACGTCCGCCCCGGCGACGTTTTCCTGACCGGCGATCCTTATGCCGGCGCGCCGGCAGGCATGTGGGTCGCCATCGTGCCGGTTTTCGCTGCTGAATCCGGCGGCGATCCGGTCGGTTTCAGTGCGGCTGCGGCGCCGATGCCCGATGGCGCCGGCACGGCTCCAGGAAGCGCGCCGAACGGCGTACGCTCGGTCTATGGCGAAGGCATGCGGATCCCGCCGGTCCGGATTTTCGATCACGGCGAGGCCAACCGGGCGGCGCTCGATGTGATCCTGAACAACCTGTCCGATCCCGAAGCGGCTCACGGCGATCTCCGGGCGCTGGTCGCCGCGGCCCAGGCGGGCGAACAGGGGATTGCCGATCTGTGCGTCCGCTTCGGCGCCGAGGCCTATCGGCAGGCCTGCACCGCGGCGCAGGAGCGCACCGGGCGCGCCCTGCGCCGGATCGTCGCCGAACATCTTCCGGAAGAGCCAAAATCCTTCGAGGACGTGATCGACAGCGACGGCAGCGGCAACGGGCCATTCACCCTCAAGCTGGCGGTGTGGCGCGAGGGCGATCAGGCGTTTTTCGACTGGACCGGCACGGCGCCCCAGGCCGAAGGACCGGTCAACCTGATGCTTGACGACGCGGTCTTCGCCCATATCGCCGGCAGCCTGCTGATCCGGACGTTCGATCCGGAAGTCGCGGTCAACGACGGGGTGCTGGCGCCGCTCCGCATCACCGTTCCCTCGGGCAGCCTTCTGCGCCCGCGCTTTCCGGCGCCGGTAGGCAACGGCGCCCAGACCCTGGCGCGGGTTTACGATGCGCTGAACGGCGCGCTCGGACAGTTCGCAGGCAATGCCGCAGCCGCGGCCGGCTACGGGTCCAGCCCGCAGCTCGTCTTCACCGGCGCAGACAGGAGCGGCCGGTCCGTTTCCCTGACCGATCGCCTGTTCGGCGGCGCGCCGGCCCGATCCGGGCGGGATGGCGAGGATGGCCGGTCGCTTTCGGCCGGCGCGAAGACCCGGCCGGCCGAACAGCTCGAATCCGGGTTTCCCGTGACCGTCGAAAGCGTGACGGCGATCGCCGACAGCGGCGGCGCCGGGGCCCGGCGCGGCGGCTGCGGCGTCGAAAAGATCTACCGGTTCCGGACGGCCGGCGAGTTGAGCTGGCGCGACGAACGGGAACAGTCCCGGCCCTGGGGCCGGAACGGCGGCGAGCCGGGTGCGACGTCCGCCAAGATCGTCGTCCGGACAGACGGATCGCGCGAACAGCCGGGCTCGAAAGCCGACGGTGTGAAGGTGTCGGCCGGCGACCGGCTGATCTTCCGGACCGCGGGCGGCGGCGGATGGGGCAATCCGCTGGACCGCAGTCCCGAACAGGTCCAGAAAGACGTCCGGCGCGGCCTGGTCTCGACGGCCGGGGCTCGGGATCGCTATGGTGTCGTCGTTGCCGGCAGCCGGCCTGCCTGTACGGTCGACGAAAAGGCGACCCACGACTTGCGCGAGACGCTCGGCCGGTCCCGCGGCCGATCCAGGGGCTCGTCCCAGGGTGGGGACGCACGGTGATGTCGCCCGGCGCACGAATGAACGGCCGTCGAAGGCCGGGGACGGGGAGGAAACGGCCGGCCACGAGCCGCCGCAAGAGGATGCCCGACACGGAGGGGCGGAAGCATGGTTGAGAACATCATCGTCGGCATTGTGCTGGCGATCATCGTCATTGCGATCATCTACATCCTGTCGATCTGGGTGTATAAGCGCGCGCCGTCGAACATGGGCTTTATCCGCACCGGCTTCCTCGGGACCAAGGTGTGCCTGGGCCGCGGCGCGATCGTCCTGCCGGTGTTCCACGAGGTGACCTGGGTCTCGCTGGAAACGATCAAGCTGATCGTCAGCCGGTCGCGGGACCAGGCGGTGCTGACCCACGACAACGTCCGCGTCGACGTTGCGGCGGAGCTC
Source organism: Alphaproteobacteria bacterium (assembly GCA_965202925.1). Lineage (GTDB taxonomy): Bacteria > Pseudomonadota > Alphaproteobacteria > Bin65 > Bin65 > Bin65. The sequence goes on from CBDBCG010000001.1 coordinate 110,322, forward strand.
TACACCCATGTCGGCCGAACCGAGCAGGAACTGCTGACCGCCGGACGCAGCCTGGGCGAAAAGACCTTCGATCCGGAAAAGGTGCGCAACCTGCTCGAAGCCAAGGTGGTCGGCGTGCTGCGCAGCTACGCCGCCACCAAGTCGCTCAAGGAACTGCACGAGAACCGCGAGGCGATGGCCGAGGCGATCAAGGCCAACGTAACCGAGAGCTTCAACGCCAACGGCCTGACTCTGGAAGAGGTCACCGTCGTCACGCTGGAGCAGACCGGCAAGGAGCATTTCAAGACCGACAACGTGTTCGACGCCGAAGGCCTGAAGATCATCACCGAGATCACCAGCGACGCCCGGCGCAAGGTCCACGACACGGAGAAGCGCACCACGGTCGCGATCCGGCAGAAGGATCTGGATACGCAGCTCGAACTGCTGGAGATCGAGCGCCAGGAAGCGACCGCGCGGGCCAACCAGGACAAGGCGATCTCCAACGAGGAAGCCCTGCAGATGCGCGAGAAGCAGGTCTTCATCCTGAACCAGCGCAAGGCGGTGGAAGAGCAGGAGATCGGCAACGAGGTCGAACTGGAGAAAATGCGCACCGACCGCGAACTGGCGATCACCGAGGAGGCCCAGAAGCGCGAGGCGTCGGAAATCCAGAAGGCCCTGAAGCTGGAGCAGGAACGCCGGGACAAGGAAATCGCCATCATCGCCAAGGCGAAGCAGGAGGAACTGGCCGAGATCGACCGCACGCTGGCGCGCGAAAAGGCCGAGAAGGACAAGCAGATCGGCCTGATCCAGAAGGAGATCGAGCGCCAGAAGGCCGACATCGCCCAAGCGACCGCGGTTGCCGCCGAGGAGGAGGCCGCCCGGATCGAGCGCCACAAGGCGGCCGAGCAGGCGGCGCTGGAGACCCGCCGGCTGAGCCTGGCGACGAAGCTCAACCTGCTCGAACTCGACAAGGAGGAAGAATTCGCTGCGGCCAACCAGGAACAGGAAGTCTCCAACGAGAAGGCCCGGACGATGAGCGAATCCCAGCGCTTCATCATCGAACAGCGCTGGACCGTGCAGCAGGAGGAGATCGAGAAGGAGCGGGCCTACGAGGCGGCGCGGATCGACAAAGAGGCGGCGATCATCGACGAGGGCACCAAGAAGGAAGCCGCCGAGATCAAGCGCCAGCTCGCCGTCGAACTGGAGGAGCGGGAGCGGGAGATCGCGCTGATCGGCAAGGAGCAGGAGCGCGAAACCGTCGATATCCGGCGCTTCCTGGCGCGCGAGATCGAGGAGCGCGACCGCGAGATCGCGCTTGAGCAGAAGACCAGGGAGCTGGAGTCGGCCGAAGCCGACCGGCTTGCCACGACCGCAGACCGGATCCGGGCGACCCACGCCGCCGAGGCCGCCGGCCATCTCGCCGACGCCGAGACGGAGAAGGAAATCCGGCGCATCGAGGCCGAGAAGCAGGCCACGGCCGAGCGGATCGCCGAAGAGGCCAAGGCGCAGATCGCCAGCATGCACATGGTGACCCAGTCCGAGGCGCGCCAGCAGGCGGCGGAGCGGGAAGCCGAGGCGACGCTGACCCGGGCCAACGCCAGCAGCGAGGCCCAGAAGATCACCGCCGAGGGCGTCGAGCGCGAGGCCGGCGCCCGCGGCCGCGCCGAGATGGAGATCGAGGCGCTGCGCGTCCGGCGGGCCGAGGAGAAGCTGAAAGCCGAGGCCGCCGGCCTGGAGGCCAAGGCCGACGCGCTGAAGAAATACAACGAGGCCGCGATGTTCCTGGAGCTCTCGAAGCTCTTCATCGAGGCCGAGCGCGATGTCCATATCGACCAGGCCAAGGCCATGGGCAACGCGCTGGAAGGCGCGCATATCCGCATGTATGGCGGCAGCAATGACGGCACGATGGACACCATCCGCGGCCTGTTCAACTCCGGCTTCGGCCTGGGCGAGGCCATGGAAGGGCTGGCCCATTCCATGCCCGACGGCCTGCGCGACCGTTTCAACGCCAACGGGCTGCGCGGCCTGTTCGGCCGGCCGGCGGACAGCGGCCTGCTCCTGCAGACCCACGGCCAGCTCAGGGTGCTGGTCGAGCGCGAACTCGGCACCGAGGCGGCCCGGCAGGCGCCGCTCGGCGAGGCGGTCGGCAAGCTGGAGGCGGCCGCCGGCAGCGATCCGGCGCAGCAGCGCGCCGTCGGCCTGCTCAAACAGGTGGCGGCCCAGGACGATTTCGCCGACGTGCCGTTCGAGACGATCTGGTCGCTCCTGACCGCATTGACGGAACGGACCGACTGACCGAAGCACCCGCCGGGCCTGAGGAACCGTTGCCAATGCGACGGCGGCACCGCCGATGACCGACTACGACGTCATCCTGGAGGGGGTGAACAAGACCTTTCCGGGCAACGTGCGCGCCGTGATCGATTTCAACGCCGAAATCCGCCACGGCGAGTTCGTCGCGATGCTCGGGCCGAGCGGCTGCGGCAAAACGACGACCCTGCGCATGATCGGCGGGCTGGAGGAGGTGACCAGCGGCAAGATCTGGCTCGCCGGAAAGGATGTGACGGACCTGCCGCCGTCGCAGCGCAGCACCTCCATGATGTTTCAGAGCTTTGCGCTGTTCCCGCACCGCAGCGTGCACCAGAATGTCGAGTTCAGCCTGAAGATGCAGGGCGTGCCCAGGGAGGCGCGGACGCGCCGGACCCGGGACATGGTGGAGATGGTCGGCCTCGGCCCGCTTGCCGACCGCCGGCCGCACGATCTCTCCGGCGGCCAGCAGCAGCGCGTTGCGCTTGCCCGGGCGCTGATCAGCGAGCCGACGGTGCTCCTGCTCGACGAGCCGCTCGGCGCGCTCGACTACAATCTGCGCCAGTCGATGATCATCGAGCTCAAGAAGATCCAGCGCGAGACCGGCATCACCTTCATCATGGTGACCCATTCCCAGGAAGAGGCCATGTCGATGGCCGACAAGGTGATCGTGATGAGCGACGCGCTGATCCAGCAGACTGGCACGTCGCGCGAAATCTACGAAGCGCCCCGCACCAGCTTCGTCGCCTCCTTCATCGGCAACAACAACCTGTTCGGGGGCACCGTGCGCTCGCGCTCCGGCTCCATCGTGCTGGTCGAGGCCCACGGCAGGATGTTCTACGTCCGGGCGCCGGATTATATCGCTGCCGTCCATGTCGACCGGGAGGCGCATTTCTCCGTGCGTGCCGACCTGATGCACACCGGCGAGCACCCGGACATGGCGAACCGGGTCGAGGGCACCTACGTCACCACCGAGTTCAGGGGCTCGCTGGAAACCGACGTGTTCGAGATCGCGCCGGAGGTCTACGTCTCGATCGAGCAGCACCGCGGCGTCAACGACCGCATGTACGACCCCGGCGAGCGCGAAACCATCTGCTGGCCCGCCGACGCCGGCGTGCTGCTGGAGCAGAATCCGTAGGAGACGCGGGCGGCCGGGCGCGCGCCGGACGAGAGGGTCTTCCCGTCCGATTTCGCGACAGGACGACAGGGCCGAGGCGGATATCGCGGCGCCCGCACCACCGCCTCTTCCCTGCGCGTTTCGAGGAGGAACGATGACGATCCCTTCCGCCCCGCCCCGCACGCTCTATTCGCCGGACCACGAGATGTTCCGCGACTCCGTACAGGCGTTCCTGGAGGCCGAGGTCGTGCCGCACTATGCGGACTGGGAGGAAGCGGGACGGACACCGCGGGAAATCTGGCTTCGGGCCGGCGAGATGGGCCTGCTCGGCACCGGCATCCCCGAGGAATATGGCGGCTCGGGCGGCGATTTCCTCTGGGATGCGATCGTCATTGAGGAACTTGGGCGGTACGGCCTCGCCGCGCCGGCCTGGGACATGCACGGGCATATCATCGCGCCGATGATCGCGGCGCACGGCACCGGGGAGCAGAAGCGCAGAATCCTGCCGGCGATGGCGACCGGCGAGTCGATCTTCTGCATCGGCCTGACCGAACCCGACGGCGGCAGCGACCTTGCTGCGCTGCGCACCCGCGCAACGGCGTCCGGCAACGGCTTCCTGGTAAACGGCTCCAAGACGTTCATCACCAACGGCCACATCGCCGATTACATTCTCCTGGCGGCGAACCGGCATCCGGACCGCGGAGCGAAGGGAATATCCCTGTTCCTCGTGCCGCTCGATTCGGACGGGATTCGCCGCGGCCGGAATCTGAAAAAAATCGGCAACAAGGCGCAGGACACCGCCGAACTCTTCTTCGACGACGTCCGCCTGCCGGGATCGGCGCTGCTCGGCGATTCGGAGCAGGGCTGGAGCCAGTTGATGCACGGCCTGGCCCGCGAACGGATGGTCGTTGCCGTCCGGTCCATGGCGATCGCCGAGGCCGCGCTTGAGCAGACCGTTGCCTACACCAAGGACCGGAAGGCCTTCGGCCAGCGGATATTCGATTTCCAGAACACCCAGTTCAAGCTCGCCGAACTGGCGACCGCCTGCACCGCCCTGCGCCCCTTCGTCGACCGGTCGATCCAGTTGCTGGCCGAGGACGAACTGAGCGCGGAACTTGCCGCCATGGCGAAGCTCGCATCGACGGAGCTTGCTGATCGCGTGCTCGACGAATGCCTGCAGCTTCACGGCGGCCACGGCTACATGTGGGAGACTCCGGTTGCCCGGGCCTGGGCGGACGCCCGCGTCCACCGGATCTACGCCGGCACCAATGAAATCATGAAGTACATTATCGGGCGATCGCTGTAGGGACGCCGCCGGCCCGATCCGGGAGCCGCCCTCCGCCCTACCGCGAGCGCCTGTACAGGATGGTGTAGACCACGATGAACAGCCCGATCAGGCAGAAGGAGAAGATTGTCGAGGCGGTGCCCAGGGCGAACAGGGTCGGGCGGATGCGCTGGGTCATCGAGGCGTTGATGTCCAGCGGCAGTGTATTGTATTCGCCCGACAGCAGGGTCGTGCGGGCGAACTCGTCGTAGGACAGCGTAAAGCCGAACAGGCCGGCGGCGACGATGCCGGGCAGGATGAGCGGCAGGGTGATCTCGCGGAACACCGTCCATTCGCTGGCGCCCATGTCCCGGGCGGCCTCCTCCAGACTGCTGTCGAACCGGTTGAACACGGCCATCATGACCAGGAATCCGAACGGCAGGGTCCAGACGACATGGACGCCCAGGCCCGACGACCACCAGGCCGGCGGAATGCCGATCTGGCGCAGCAGGGTGGCGAGACCCAGGCTGAGCAGCACGCCCGGCACCATCAGGCCGAGCATGATCGTGTAGAACAGCAGGTTGGAGCCCCGGAATTTCCGCCGGAACGCCATCGCCAGCATGGTCGAGAACAGCGCCGTGATGACCATGACGACCAGCGCCAGGATGATCGACCGGGCAAGCGCGCCCTGGAGGTCGCCGATCGAGGACGGCTCCAGCAGCTTCTCCCACCAGTAGGTGCTGAAACCGCGCATCGGAAAGCTCGTGCCGCCGCGTCGGCCCTGGAAGGACAGGGCGAACATCGCGATCATCGGCCCGAATATGAAAATGATGAACAGGACGTAATAGATGCTGAAGCCGGTCTTGACAGCCAGCGCCTTCGTCCTCCGCCTGGTCCAGCGCGCCATCGCCTACAGCTCCTTGCGGATGTCGACGACGCGCAGGATGAAGAACACGCCGATCATCATCGCGATCATCAGCATGATCGCGTTCACCGCGGCGAACGGATAGTTCGCGGTCCCGTAATAGTTCAGGATCACCGTGCCGGTGGTCGATGTCTTGCCGCCATAGACCACGACGGCGGTGGCGAACTCGCCCATCAGCATGACGAACAGGAAGATCATGCCGATGGCGACGCCCGGCAGGGACAGCGGCAGGATGATCTCGCGAAAGACCTGGTAGCTGCTCGCCCCCATGTCCCGGGCCGCTTCCAGGATGTCCTTGTCGATCTTGGCGAGCGAAAAGAAGATCGGCCCTACGCACAGCACGACATAGAGCTGCGCCAGCGCCATTGTGTAACCGAACTCGGAATACAGGAAGAAGGAGCTGGGCTTGTCGATGACGCCCAGATTCATCAGCATCTTGTTGAACAGGCCGCGGCGCCCCAGCATCGGCAGCCAGGCCACGGCGCGGATCAGGTAGCTGGTCCAGAACGGCACCATCGCGACGAGGAACAGCGCCAGCTGCCATTTGAAATTCTTCACCTGCATCGCCAGGAAAAAGGCGATCGGGTAGCCGATGATCAGGCAGACGGCCATCACGGTGATGGTGAAGCGGAAAGTCGTCCACAGGGTCGTGATGAAAATGCTGAGCTTCAGGAAATTGCGGTGTTCGGGGTCGAGGAATCCTTCCTGGCGGAAGAAATTGCCGAAATTGATGAACGTGAAGTCCGGCGTCATGCCGCCCCTGACCGGCGTCCAGAAGCTGAACACCACGATGCCGATCAGCGGCACGACGAGAAAGAGGATCAGCCAGAGGCTCGGCGCCGCGACCAGCCAGGCCGGATGGATGGCCTGGTCGCGCTTGGTCTTTTTCAGCCGCGCGGTGTCCTGCGCCGGCGGCGCGGGCTGGTCGCCGATCAGGCCGCTGTGGTGCCGTTTTGCGTGCGGTGGCGCGGTCTGAAGCATGGCGGCGTCAGGCGGCGCCCGCCGGGGCGGCCGGGCGGACGAAGGGAGAAGGATCGGGGCGGCGCCGCAAGGGCGGGAACCGGCCCCGCCCTTGCCGTGCCGTTTCGGCCCTGAAGGCCGGAGCGATTAAGCCCGTCAGGCGCTCAGGAACTCGGTCCAGCGCTTCACGAGGTAGTCGTTCTCCTTCATGAGCGAGTTCCAGACCGCGATTTTCTTGAAGCGCGCCTCGTAGGAGCCGCCGTCGCGGATCTCGCCTTTCTTGACGATCGGCGTGCCGAACGGATCGTTCAGCTCCTTGGCGGCGGGCTTGCCGAGGTACCAGAAGTCCCATTCCTCCTGCGAGAGATGGTCCTTCACGTTGCTCCACACCGACATGTAGTAGCCCTGGCGGGCGACGAAGGCGCCGCCCCAGCCGTCCAGCCACCAGTTGAGATACTCGTAGGCGGCGTCCAGCTTCTTGCCGGTGATCTTGGCCGAGATGGCGCAGCCGCCATGCCAGCCGCGCATGCCTTCCTTAGGCGCTGCATAGATGCAGGGCACGCCTTCGGCTTTCACGGCGGTGACCGCCGGCGACCACATGCTCTGGATCGCGACCTCGCCGCTCACCATCAGGTTGACCGACTGGCCGAAGGTTTCCCAGAAGGCGCGGAAATGGCCTTCCTTCTTCTTCTTGATCAGGAAATCGACCAGCTGGTCGATCTCGGCCCGGGTCATGTCGCCCTTGTTGCCGAACTTCATCATGCCCATGGCCTCGACCGCCATGGCGGCGTCCATGGTGCCGATCTGCGGCGCGTTCACCAGCGCGACCTTGCCCTTGAAGTCCGGGCTGAACAACTCGGCCCAGCTCTCGATCTTGCGGCCGGTCTCCTCGGGGTTGTAGCCGATCGAATCGGCGTTGTGCCAACCCGGCAGCATGGAGATGTAGCGCGACGGCCCCTTGGCCCGGCTGCCGTCCTTGTTCAGCCAGAGATGGCGGAACGGCGCATCGCCCTGGCCCAGGCTCGAGCCCTCGGTCAGGCGGCCGGTCTTGGTCAGGTTGGAGACCTTGTCCCAGTTCTTGATGCGCTTGGTGTCGATCGGCTGCCAGACCTTCGCCGGGATCATCAGGTCCATGTCGTTGAAGTAGCCTTCGGCGACTTCGTACTGGTCGTTCTGGTTCAGCATCTTGCCGACCATGGCGCCGTAGCCGAGCGCCTGGCCGCGGATCTTGTCGCCGGTGTCCTTCGACGCCCGGCTCTGGATCTCGTTGATGATGCTGACGCCAAGGCCGATGGTCCGGATCGATTCGGCGCCATAGACGATGGCCGGCGCGCCGGTCATGGTTCCGGCCGCGGCGGCGCCGGCAGTGGTCAGCACGAAGCGCCGGCGCGACAGCCCGGTCTTCATTTCGTGCAATGTCTGTTTTCTCGGCATGGTCATCCTTTCAATCCTCCCATACTCGGTCCCAAGAGCCGGATTGCGCCGCTGGCGCTCCCTGCCCGGCGACGGGAGGACAGCGCGGAACGGCGCAACATCTCACACCATACAAGTCAACGGGGCTTCCGCAAACCGAAAAGCCGTGCGGCCCGGCCCGCGCCGGACTGCCGGAATCACGCACGCTCGGTGTGGAAGCGCACCAGTTTCAGCAGCCAGAAGATGATCGAGAAGACGCCGGTCAGCACGATCAATGCCAGGACGGCGGCAATCCGCTTGCCCAGGTCCGGCCCCAGGACGACCGACTCGCGCACCAGATAGACGATCAGGGTCTGGACCGATTGCAGCGTTGCGCCGGCGGCGATCAGGATGGCGATGAAGGTCGAGCCGCGCAGCGAGCTCAGCACCATGGTCTCCATGCTGCGCTGTTCGACGATATGCAGCCGGTAGGCCCGCCAGTGATAGCCGCAGAAACCGACGATGCCGGTCAGCAAGGCCGCCCAGAACACGACATTGTCGAAGGTCGTGTCCGCGATGATGAAATTGAACAGTTCCTCGAACGGCTTGTAGAAGAACAGGAAAATCAGGACGACGATGTAGACGAGGAAGCCGACGAGCGTCCAGAACCACCCCCAACCGCTCATCGCTCGCTCCCGTGACCGCCGTTTCCGGGACGGCCGCTGCAGCGCGATCCGTCCGGTGCCTGCTGAATAGCCGAAGAGGCGAGGGTTAGGCAAATCGGCATCACGCGTCTCCGTCGATTGCCGGAGGCCGCCGGCCGTCCCAGCCGCTCGCCGCCTCGTAGCAGGCCGCGATTTCGAGCAGTGTCTCGTCGCGGTTCCGGTCGCCGATCAGTTGCAGCGCGGCCGGCAGCCCGTCCGATGTCAGGCCGCACGGAACCGAGACCGCCGGCTGGCCAGTGAAGGAGGCGAGGCGCGCGAGGCGCCCGAGCGCCGCCGCGCCGTCGACCGGCGCACCGTCCAGCCTGCCCATGCCGTCGGCGGCATCGACCGCCGGAATCGGCGTCGTGGGCAGCGCGAACGCATCGTATCGCTGCATGAGGTCCGGTATCTGCGCCTGGACCGTCCGCCGGACTGCCAGCGCCTCTTCGATATCCGCAGCGGAAATGTCCCGTCCGGTCAGGACCCGTTCGCGCACGTTGGGCGCCAGCTGGCAGTCCGCCGCCTCGGCGCGCGCGCCGTGCAGGGCATACACCCGGCCCAGGGTGATCGTCGTCCAGGCCGTCACCGCGTCGTCCGCAAACGGCAGGTCGAGGATCCCGGTCTCCGCGCCGAGGGATTCGAGAACGGCGATGGCGGCGCGGCAGTGCCGGCCGATATCGGGGTCGATACCGCCCTCGAACGCGGACTGCAGCACGCCGATCCGGATGCCGTCGAGCGACGGCAGGGCCCGGTGGCCGCCGAACCCGCCGGAAGGATCGAGCGCCGCCATCATCAGGGCGGTATCGGCGACCGAGCGGGTCATCGGTCCGCCGGTATCGAACTCGCCGACCAACGGATAGATGCCCTGCTGGCTGACGCGCAGATGGGTGGGCTTCAGCCCGACGATGCCGCACAGCGAAGCCGGGATGCGCACCGAGCCGCCGGTGTCCGTTCCCATCGCGCTCGGAACCAGGCCGGCCGCGACGGCGCAGCCCGATCCGCTGCTCGAGCCGCCGCACACCTTGCTGCGGTCCCACGGATTCTGCGCCGTGCCGGTATGCGGGTTGATCCCGGTCGGGCCGAAGGCGAATTCGTGCAGGTTGGCGAGGCCGACGACGATGCCGCCGCCCGCCCGCAGCGCCGCTACGGAGGCGGCGTCGGATTCGCCGGGGCCTTCGTCAATTAGGCGCGAACCGCAGGTGCGCACCATGCCGCGGACGGCGAACAGGTCCTTGACCGCGAGCGGCACGCCGTGCAGCGGGCCGAGATCGTCGCCCGCCATGACCGCGGCCTCGGCCGCGCGGGCCTCTGCCAGCGCCAGCTCGGGATAGACCGAAATAATGGCGCGGAGCCCGCCGTTCAGCCGCTCGATCCGGTCCAGGCAGGCCTGTACGGCCTCGACCGGCGAAACCGTCTTCGTCCGGATATTTTCCGCCAGGTCGGCAATCGGCATCCAGGTCAGTTCGGTCATGGCCCGCCTATCCTTCGGCTGCCGGGACAGCTGCAATCAGCACGATCCCGACGAGCACGACATAGAGGCCGTCCTTGATCGCCGGCACGGCCTGTTTCTCCCGGTCGCTCGATGCGATCACGGCGATCAGCTCCAGCACGAAGAAGATCGCGCCGAGGAAGAAGAGCGGCCAGACGGTATCCCACCAGGACGGGTCCTTCGCCGTCGGCACGCCCTGCATCGCGCGCCAGATCAGCAGCAGGACCGGCAGCAGCATCAGGTAGAGGTAGGCGGCGAGGAAGCGGAGACGCGTCTGCCGGCGGTCGAGCAGCCAGAAGACGAGGAAAAATGCCGCCAGATGGAGCATGTCCCAGATCAGCGCTTCGTATTTGGCGCCGGCGTCGGACTGCAGCAGATTGAGGAAACCGAGGATCAGGAAAAAGACCAGCAGATCGCAGAGCAGCCATTCGCGGAAGGATTCGCCGCCGTTCTTCGCGCTCCACGACCGGGTCGCCTTGTCGAACAGCATGACCAGCGCGACCGCGAGCGACGCCGGATAGAGCAGATACAGCACTATCGCATACTGCTGCTCCGGCTTGAGATAGATCCAGCACAGCAGCAGGATCGCCGCCACCGGCAGCAGCAGCCCGAACAGCCGCGCCGCCGTCGGCGCCTCGACGGTTGCCGGAGCGGCCTCCGCCGCCGCGTCTTCCTCGTCGGCGCGCGGCGCGGTCAGCCTCGGATGGGCACGGATAACCAATGTGATCAGAAAGATCGCGACCGCCCCGCCCGCGACCGCCAGCATCACGATGAAAAAGGCGAGTGCGTCGGGGTCGCTGCGCCATCTGCCGGCCTTCGTCTGCGCCGGGTCGCCGTCGAGCGGCGGAAACTGCCACATAACGATCAGGGCGACGGCGATCAGCAGGACGAGCGCCAGCACGATCTGCGGCCAGCGGATGTTGAGCTGGCGCGCGCCGGCGGAGGTCGCCATGCGGATCCGGCCCGCGAGCAGCAGCACCAGAAACGCCAGCATGCCGACAACGGCGATGCCGATCATGATTTCGAGAAAGGCGGTCGACCTGGCGTCCATCGAAAATCCGTGGCGGAAGAGCCGCCGGGCGGCGCGCGAATTCGCCGTCCGGGAACCGGCGGCCGGACGTTAGCCTGTTCGGTCGGAATTGCCAAACGGCTTGGACTCATCGCCGGCGATCTGGTTTGCTGTCGTCTGCTGCCGCCCGGAGAAAAGCCATGACCGACGCATCGACCGAAACCTATGTTGACCGGACCTACGGCGCGGCCGGAATCGGCTATGGCGAGCGGCCGGGCATCATCGTTATCGATTTCCAGACCGCCTTTACCGACGCGCAATACGCGCTCGGCGGCGCCCCGCTGATCGACCGCGCAGTCGGCAACACCGCGCGGCTGCTGGAGGTGGCGCGCCCGGCCGGCGTGCCCGTCGCCTCCTGCTACACCGCCTATTCGGCGAGCGGCCGGGACCGGCCCTACTGGAAGGTGCAGGCCGTGGTCGACGATTTCGTGCACGGCCACCCGTCGACACAGCTCGACCCGCGCATCCACGATCCGTCCTACGACGTCGCCTTCTGCAAGTCCGGCGCGTCGATCTTCTTCCAGACGCCGCTGGTCGCCTTCTTCGCCAAGGAACGGGTCGACACCGTCATCGTCACCGGCTGCGTGACCAGCGGCTGCGTGCGCGCCTCGGCGGTCGACAGTTTCCAGTGGGGCTTCCGCACCATCGTCCCGGAGGATTGCGTCGGCGACCATCACGAAGCGCCGCACCGCGATAATCTCCGCGATATCGGCCGGCGCTATTGTGATATTACCGATGCGGATTCGGTGATCGGCTGGCTCGACGAGTGGCGCGGCCGCAACCGCCACTAGCCGCGAAATGACGAGAGACGCCCGATGAGCAGTTCCGGCAGCGACCTGACAAGCTGGTTCGACAGCAAGCTGGCCAATCTTCAGGAGCAGATCGACAAGCTGGGCAACGGCGAGACGACCGGCCGCGCCCGGGAAGCCGGCGAGGTGGCGGCGCCCGCCGAATCTTCTCCCATACCGGCGCCGGCGGCCCGAACGAACGGCGACGGGATGGAGGCGCGCGCGCCTTCCGCACCGCCGGGCGGCACGGTTCCGGAGAGTGTGCCGGAAATCGCCCGCGACACCGGACGCGACACCGGACGGGGCAACGGAGACGGCGCTGCGGTCGAGGCCCGCGAGGCCCGTTCCGTGCCGGACGGCGCGCTCGCCGGGCGCCGCCCGGCCCCGATGGCGCGGCCGCGCCGGCGCACGATGACAGGCGGCGGCTACCGGCTCGGCGTCGATGTCGGCGGCACCTTTACTGACCTGTTGCTGATCGAGGAGGAGACCGGCCACGCTTGGACCGCCAAGGTGCCGTCGACGCCGCAGGATTCGTCCCAGGGCGTGCTCAACGGCATCGAGCGCATCTGCGGCTATGCCGGAATCGAGCCGGCCGATATCGGCGCGGTGATGCACGGCACCACGGTTGCCACCAACACGATCCTCACCCAGACCGGTGCCCGGGTCGGCCTGGTGACGACCAAGGGCTACAAGCAGACGCTGCAGATTGCGCGCTCCTATGTGCCCGGCGGCCTGGGCGGCTGGGTGATCTTCAACAAGGCCGATCCGCTTGCGCCGCTCGAGCTGACGATCGAGGCGGACGAACGGACCGGCGCGAAAGGCGAGATCGTCGAGCCGCTGAACGAGGACGCGCTGCGCCGCGACCTTCAGAAACTGCGCGGCGAGGGTATCGAGGCGCTGACCGTCTCGCTGATGAACGCCTATGCCAGCGGCGTCCACGAACAGCGCATCCGGCGCATTGCCGAGGAGATCCTGCCCGGCGTTCCGATCTCGATTTCCTCCGAAGTCGTCCCGGAGATGTACGAGTATGAGCGGACCGAAACCACGGTGGTCAATTCCTACATCCGCCCGGTGGTCTCCAGCTATATCGAGAGCCTCAACGCCGAACTCGACCGGCGTATGAACGGCGTCCAGCTGCATATCCTGCGCTCGGACGGCGGGCTGGCGAGCGCGGACGCCGCCAAGGCGACGCCGGTCAACCTGCTGATGAGCGGCCCGGCCGGCGGCGTCTCCGGCGCCATCTGGATGGCCCGGCAGGCCGGCTACGACAATCTGCTCACCTTCGATATGGGCGGCACCTCGACCGATGTCGCGCTGATCCAGAAAGGCGTCGCCCAGACCCGGCGCGAGACGCGGGTGGGCGACGTGACGGTGCGGGCGTCCTCGGTCGATGTGCGCACGGTCGGCGCCGGCGGCGGCTCCATCGCCTATGTGCCCGAACTTACGAAGGCGCTGCGGGTGGGGCCGCAGAGCGCCGGGGCCGAGCCGGGCCCCGCGGCCTATGGCAGGGGCGGCGACGAGCCGACCGTGACCGACGCCAACGTCGTGCTCGGCTATCTGCCGTCCGGCGCCCGGCTGGGTGGCGAGATGCAGCTCGATTACCGGGCCGCCGAGGAGGCAATCGGCAAGGTCGCCGCGGCGATGGACCTGCCGCTCAAGGCGGCGGCCGAGGGCATCATCGACATCGTCAACGAGAACATGTTCGGCGCGCTGCGGCTCGTCTCGGTCGAGCAGGGCTTCGATCCGCGCGACTTTGCGCTCATCGGCTTCGGCGGCGCCGGCCCGCTGCACGCCAATGCACTGGGCCGGCTGATGAGCTCCTGGCCGGTCATCATTCCGCCGGGTCCGGGCGTGCTGTGCGCCTATGGCGATGCGACGACCCGGGTGCGCGACGAGGCCTCGCGCACCTTCGTCCGCCGCTTCGACGAGACCACCGACGAAGAGGTCGCCGAGGCGCTGGAGGCGCTGGCCCGCCAGGCGGCGGAGGCGCTCAATGCCGAGGGCGTACCGCGCAACGAGCAGACGACGCTCTACCAGATCGACCTGCGCTACCACGGCCAGGGGATGCAGCTCACCGTGGACGTCACGCCGGAGGAGTTCGCCCAGGGCGGCCTGCGCGAAGTCGCGCGCCGCTTCGACGACCTGCACGAGCAGCTCTTCACCTTCCGGCTCGACACCATGCACGAATCCTATAATCTGCGCGCCCTGGTGCAGGGGCGGGAGAGCGCGGCGACCGCCGAAGAGCTGCCCAAGGGTAACGGCGACGCCTCCGGCGCAATCCGCGAGCGGACGCAGATCTATTTCGAGGGCCGGGACCACCCGGCGCAGATCTACGACCGCGCCCTGCTCAAGGCCGGCGACCGCATTGCCGGCCCGGCCATCGTCACCGAGATGGATTCGACGACGCTGATCCTGAGCGGCCACACCGGCGCCGTGGACGAGGTCGGCAACATCCTCATCCGCCCCATGAACGGCCGATAGGGAGGAGATCAGCCATGCCAGCCCGCCTGATCCAGACCAACACCGCCCCGTTCAAGAAGGTCGATGTCGATCCCGTCACCCTCGACATCATCGAGAACGCCATGCGCAACGCGCGCACCGAGATGGACGCCGTGCTGTTCCGCACCGCCATGTCGCCCGGCATCCGCGAGCAGCACGACGCCTTCCCGATGATCGCCAACGCCGACGGCAAGATGGTCGTCGGCCAGTTCGGCTCCTTCTTCTGGGGCTTCCAGCAGGGCTATGACGGCGAGATCGAGGAAGGCGACGTCTTCCTCACCAACGACCCCTATTCCTGCAACGGCGCGATCAGCCATCTGAACGACTGGCTGACCATGATGCCGATCTACATCGACGGCCGGATCGTCGCCTGGGCCGCCATGTTCGGCCACATGACGGATATCGGCGGCAAGGTGCCGGGCAGCCTGCCGACCGACGCGGCGCAGATCTTCGAGGAAGGCATCCAGATCCCGCCGGTCAAGATCTACCGCAAGGGCAGGCTGAACGAGGAGATCCTCGAACTCATCCTGCGCAATTGCCGCCTGCCGGACTGGAATCGCTCGGACTTCAACGCCGTCGTCGCCGCCCTGCGCCTGGCCGAGCGGCGGGTGCACGAGATGGCCGAGCGCTTCGGCGTCGACGAACTCAACGCGGCGATGGAGGAGATGCTCGACCGCAACAAGCGGGCGATGAGCGCGATCCTCCAGATGGTGATCCCGGAATCGCGCCAGTATTTCGAGGACTTTATCGACGACGACGGCCTCGGCATGGGGCCCTACAAGATCGCCTGCACCATGTGGCGCGAAGGCGAGAAGGTGATCTTCGATTTCGAGGGCACCGATCCGCAGTCGATCAGCTCGGTGAACTTTCTCCTCAACGAGGAGATGTTCAAGATGTTCCTCGGCTCCTTCTTCATCAACATTTTCGATCCGCAGATCCTGTTCAACGACGGCTTCTACGACCTGGTCGACGTGCGCATTCCGCGCGGCACCATCCTGAAGCCGATCCGCCCGGCCGCGCTCTCCTCGCGCACCCACATGCTGGCGCGCATCTTCGACATCATGAGCGGCCTGCTCGGCCAGGGCTCGCCCGAGGCCCTGTGCGCCGCCGGCTTCTCCGACAGCCCGCACTTCATGTATTCGGGCTACGACAAGGCCGGCGAATGGTACCAGCTCTACCAGATCGGCTTCGGCGGCGTGCCGGGCCGGCCGGCGGGCGACGGGCCGGACGGCCATTCCCTGTGGCCGTCCTTCACCAACGTGCCGAACGAGTTCCTCGAAGCCTATTTCCCGCTGCGCATCGTGAAATACGAGACGATCGCCGACAGCGGCGGGCCCGGCCTGCACCGGGGCGGCAACGGCCTTTCCATGGGTTATCAATTCCTCGAACCCGGCGAAATCTCGATCCACGACGACCGCTGGCTGACCCATCCCTGGGGCGTCAGCGGCGGCCTGCCCGGCCGGCGCAGCACGAAGCTGATGGTGCGCGCCGACGGTTCGGAGCAGTGGATGGAATCGAAGGCCGACCGCATCCGTGTCGAGCCCGGCGACACCCTCTACTTCAACACCTGGGGCGGCGGCGGCTGGGGCGACCCGCTGGAGCGCGACGCCGGGCAGGTGGCGCTGGATACCCGCCGCGGCCTGGTCACGCGCGACGGCGCGAGGCGCTACGGCGTGGTGCTGAACGACGACCTGGGCGTGGACGCGCGCGAGACCGAAACCCTGCGCAGCCGCATGGCCGCCGAGCGCGGCGACGTCGCCCTGTTCGATACCGGCGGCACGGTCGAGGAGCTCAAGGCGCGCTGCAAGGCCGACACCAGCCTCGACCCGCCGCGCCAGCCCGTCTTCCAGAAATGGATGCAGCAAGCGCAGCCGATGAAGCTGGCGGCGGAGTAGGGGCGGGCCGACCGTCACCATGTACGGTTGACTGAAGTAGGCCATTGGCCTACATGCCGATCATGGAGTTCGAGTGGGATGATGCGAAGAGCGACGACTGCTTCGCACGTCGCGGTTTCGACTTCGCCTACGCGGTTCGTGCATTTCTCGATCCGAACCGGGTCGTCGCTCCGGACCGGCGCTGGGACTATGGCGAGGACCGCTACCGGTTGCTCGGCAGGATAGAAGGGCGGGTGTTCGTCCTGATCTATACGTTTCGCGATTCTGCCATACGCATCATCTCGGCCCGCAAGGCCAACCGGAAAGAGGTCGGGGAATATGAGTACAACGCGCGCCAGGATTGACCCAAGCGATCCGCGCAGCCTGCCGGAGGGCCGGGTCGATTACGCGGTTCTCGACGCAACGACCGAACGGGACCTCGCCCTGCAGCAGGAGCGGGACGACGCCGAGGCGATGCAGGACATGGCGCGCTACGCCCGGCGGGTCCGCAGGCGCCTCGGCCTCACCCAGGTGGAGTTCGCCCGGCGCATCGACGTGCCGCGCGAAACGATCCGCAACTGGGAACAGGGCAAGCGCTGCCCGACCGGCGCCGCCAGGGCCCTGCTCCGGGTGCTCGACAGGGCGCCGGAGACGGCGCTGCGGGCGCTGGACTGAGGCGCCGCCGTCCGCCCCTCAATCGTTCCGGAAATTCACCGAGTTGAGATAGGCCACGCAGGCATCGACCGGTTCGACGTCGCCGAACTTTGCGTCGATGTCGAACAGGTTCCATTCGGTGGCGCCGGGAATCCGGTCGCCTATCGCCTCGCGCACGGCGATCGGGCGGAAGCCCTCGGCCAGCCCGTCGGTGACCGTGGCGCGCACGCAGGCCGAGGCGGTGACGCCGGTGACCAGGATGGTATCGACCCCGGCGGCGCGCAGCCAGCCGGCGAGATACGTCCCGTGGAAGGCGCTCGCCCGCTTCTTGATCATCACCTGCTCGCCGTCGATCGGCGCGATGCGGCTGTCGATCGCCCAGATGTCCTCGTTCTTCTGGTCGGCGATCTCGATCGGGATCTTGTGGTGCCACAGGCCCATGTCGGTGCGCGGATCGTCCGGGTCCGGGTTCTGGTAGCATACCGTGGTGTAGACCACCGGATGGCCGTTCTCGCGGCAGGCGTCGATCAGCCTGCGGGTCGCCGGGATGATCCGGTCGTCGATGCCCTCGCAGGTGAAGGGATAGCCCGGCCGGGTCCAGGCGTTGGCAAGGTCGACGTTGATCAGCGCCGGCTTGCGGCCGAAGCCGATGCGGCGCTGGAAGCCGCGCTCCCGGTACAGCGCCGTCGCGGCGGCGAAGGCGTCCTCGAGTTTTGTCTGAAGATCGTCCAGTTCGCGGTCCATGGTCATTGTCCTTTCGCGGCCGTGACGGCCTTGAGGTCGATATCGAAGCCGTCGCGCAGAATTTCGCAGATTTCGTCATAGGCGGCGCCGACCCGGATGGTCTCCCACGAGATCAGGTCGACGATGGAGCTGCCGAGCCCCTTGTCGTTGTGGAACGGCGTCTGGCCGTAGTTGACCGAGAGGTCGGCCGCCGCCGTCACCTGCGCCTCGATATCCTCGTAGACGAACTTGCTGCCGGTGCCGGAACGGTTGGCCGACGAGCCGATCACGGCATAGGCGTTCTCCCGCGCCAGCCGGGCGATCTCGTCATGCAGCGGGCCGGCGTTGAGCAGCATGTCCATCGTGCCGGCAAGCGACGCATTCTGGAGCGCAAACGGCGGCAGGCTGCGGATCACCGGGTGGCTCGCGTCGAAGGGCGCGACGATGGAAAACGGCAGGTCGTGGTCGTGGATCACCGCGCTCACCGCGTCGCGCGCCCGGTCCGGCACCCGGATCGCCTCGGTGAACAGCTGCCAGTCGCAGAAGTTGCCGCACGGCTTGCTGAACGGCCGTTCCTTGGCGCGGTACATGCGCTGGACGGACTCTTCCTCATGGCCGACAATGGCGTAGCCGACGCTGACCGGAAAGATCGCGACGCCGCCGCTGCGGACGGTCTCGAATATGCGCTGCGCGTCTTCCGCGATGGGCCGGCCGTCGAACACGCCGTTCCTCCCTGCTGTTTCCCGACCCTTTTGGCCCGACCCTTTTGGGCGGCGCCACAATAGGGCGGCGGAGGAATTGCACAAGGCTGCGGCGGTATCTGCCAGGCAACGGGGCGAGGAGACATGGCGAGACCGGATATCGCCGGCGATGCGCGGCGCGCCTTCGATGTCGTCAAAGGCGGAGGCATCGCCATCCTGCCGATGGATGTCGGCTATTCGATCGTCGGCGGCAGCGCGGCGGCGCTGCAGAGAATTTTCGAAGCCAAGCGGCGCGCGCCCGCCAAGCTCAACGCCATGGTGGCGGACAACGACATCCACCGCGAGGTCCATATCGTCGACCGGCGCGGCGCCGAGATCGTCGCCTGCATTACGGAGGATTACGACCTGCCGCTCGGCGCCATCGCGCCGGCCCGCATGGATCATCCGTTGCTTGCTGCGCTGCCGCGCGAGGCCGTCGCCGCCAGCCAGAAGGACGGCACCGTCGTCATGCTGCTCAATGCCGGCCCGTTCCACCGGGATATCTGCCGCCTGAGCCGGGCGGAGAGCCATCCCCTGTTCGGCTCGTCGGCGAACCTGTCGCTCGCTGGCACCAAGTTCCGGGTGGAGGACATCGAACCGGAGATTACGGCAATCGCGGACATCGTCATCGATCACGGACTGCGCAAATACCATGCCTACAAGGCGTCCTCGACCCTGCTCAACGTGATGACGCTCGAGGTCGTCCGGGTCGGCGCCTGTTACGAGATCATCGCAGATATCCTTGAGCGGCATTTCGGGATTGAACTGCCGCCGGCCGCGCAAGCCTCCCCGATTCAAGGGCTGACAAAGGGAGTCGAATGATCCTGCACGCATGCTATTGTTGAGCGCCAGGACACAATCGACAATCCGGAAGGCCGCCCCATGCCAGCCATCACCCGCACTGCGGCGGAATTCGCCGCCGGCCTTTCCTATGACGACCTGCCGCCGGAGGTTGCCCGGCGTGCCAAACTGCTGGTCTTCGATACCCTCGGCATCGCCCTGCGCGCGCGCCGGGACGCCGAATCGACCGACAGCCTGATCGCCGCGGTAAAGCGCCTCGGCATGGCGGGCGGCGCGGCGACGGCGATCGGCGATCCGGAGCGCTACACGGCGGCCGGCGCGGCGCTGATCAACGGCACGCTCGCCCATTCGCTGGATTTCGACGACACCCACGCCCGCGGCTCGATCCACGCCAGCGCGCCCATCGTGCCGGCGGCGCTCGCCGCGGCGGAAGAGGCCGGGGCCAGCGGCGCGCGGACCATCGCCGCCATCGTCGCGGGCTACGAGATTCAGATCCGGCTCAGCATGGCCCTCGGCCCGAGCGATCATTACGCCCGCGGCTTCCATCCCACGGCGACCTGCGGCGCGTTCGGCGCGGCGGCGGCCGTCGGCAACCTCCTGGGCCTCGACGCCGCGCAGATCGAGAGCGCCTTCGGCATCTGCCTGAGCCAGGCCGCCGGGTCGATGCAGTTCCTCGCCGACGGCGCCTGGACCAAGCGCTCCCATGTCGGCCACGCCGCCATGTGCGGCCTGATGGCGGCGACACTGGCGGCCGAGGGCTTCCGCGGCCCTGCCCAGGCCTTCGAGGGCAAGGCCGGCTTCCTCGCCAGCCACGCGCCGGACCCGGACCCGGCGAAGGCGGTCGCCGGCCTCGGCGCGGTCTGGGAGACCATGCAGATCGCCGTGAAGCCCTATCCGTCCTGCCGTTACGGCCACGCGGCGATGGACGCCATCATCGGCCTGCGCGCGAAGCACGGCCTCCGGCCCGGGGATGTGCAGGAGATCGAGGTCGGCCTGCCCGAGACCGGCTGGAAGATCGTCGCCGACCCGCTCGCCGACAAGCGGAACCCGCAAGGCATCGTCGACGGCCAGTTCTCCATGCCCTTCGTCGTCGCCGCGGCCCTGATCAACGGCGGGCTGGTGTGGGACGATTACGAACCGCTGCTCGCGGACGAGAGCGCGAAAACGCTGTACCGCAAGGTCCGCCCGGTCGTCGATGCGCGGGCAGAGGCCGAATATCCGGCCAACCTCGCCGCGGCGGTGAAGGTGACGACCCCGGCCGGCGCGTTCGAGGATTTCGTCGCCGTGCCCAAGGGCGAGCCGGACAATTTCCTGACCGAGGACGAGCTGCGCACCAAGTTCGACGGTCTGGTCGCGCCCTATCTGGAGCCGGCGGACCGCGCGGCCTTCGCCGACGGTTTGCTGGCGCTGGAGAAAGCCGGCGACGTTTCCGCCGTTCTCCGGCTCTCGGCGCCGCAGCCGGCCGGGGAGCCGGCAATCCGCGCCGTCGCCGGATAAGCGGCATGATCGCGACGATGGAAGAGGTGGCGGCCGGCCGGTTCCGCGAGTCCGCCGGGCGCTACTACGAGGATTTCACGGTCGGCGACATCTACGAGCACCGGCCGGGCCGCACCATCAGCGAAGCCGACAACACCTGGTTCACGCTGCTCACCATGAACACCCATCCGATCCATTTCGATGCGGAATATGCGCAGCACAGCGAGTTCGGGAAGCTGCTGGTCAACAGCGCGCTTACGCTGTCCATCGTCGCCGGGATGAGCGTCAGCGATCTCAGCCAGAAGGCCATCGCCAACCTGGGCTGGACGGATATCAGGCTGACCGCGCCGGTCTTCGTCGGCGATACGATCTACGCCGAATCCGAGGTGCTGGAAAAGCGCGAATCGCAGTCCCGGCCCAACCAGGGAATCGTGACCGCCAGCACGACCGGCACGAAGGCTGACGGCACGGTGTTCATGACCTACCGGCGCTCCATGCTCGTGCCCAGGCGCGGCTACGGCGTCGACGACCGGGTCGGCTGAGGCCATGAACGCGCCCTACAGCGACGGCGACGCCGCCATCCTCGACGCCATCGATCGCTTCGTCGAGCGCAGCATCCTGCCGGTCGCCCACGATCTGGAGGCGAAGGACGAATACCCCCACGCCATCGTCGAGGAGATGAAGGCGCTCGGCCTGTTCGGCGCCACCATCGCGCCGGACTATGGCGGGCTCGGCCTGTCGGCGGCGACCTATTCGGCGATCATCGAGCGCATCACGGCGGGCTGGATGTCGATCTCCGGCATCGTCAATTCCCACCTCATCATGGCGGCGGCGGTCCAGCGCTTCGGCACCGACCAGCAGAAGCATCGCTGGCTGCCGAAATTCGCGACCGGCGAACTGCGCGGTGGCATCGCGCTCACCGAGCCGGA
Organism: Alphaproteobacteria bacterium; assembly: GCA_965202925.1. Lineage (GTDB taxonomy): Bacteria > Pseudomonadota > Alphaproteobacteria > Bin65 > Bin65 > Bin65. Next base: position 132,009 of record CBDBCG010000001.1, read on the forward strand.
CTGCGGCACCGATCTCCAGGCCGTGCGCACAAGGGCGGAGCGCAAGGGCAACGCCTATCTCGTCAACGGCACTAAGACCTGGATCACCAACAGCGTCGAGGGCGATATCCTCGCCGTGCTGGTCAAGACCGACTCCGGGGCCGAGCCGCGCCACAAGGGCATGAGCCTGCTGCTGGTCGAGCAGGGCGAGGGCGTCGAGACCGGCAAACTGAAGAAGCTGGGCTATCGCGGCGTCGATACCGGGCAGGTGATCTTCGACGATTGCCAGGTGCCGTTCGACAATCTGGTCGGCGGCGAGGAGGGCCGCGGCCTCCAGCAGATCCTCGCCGGCCTCGAACTGGGGCGTATCAACGTCGCGGCTCGCGGCGTCGGCATCGCCCGGGTCTGCCTGGAAAAGGCGGTCGAATACGCGCAGGTCCGCAAGACCTTCGGCAAGCCGATCGCCGAGCACCAGGCGATCCAGATCAAGCTCGCCGACATGGCGACACGGGTCGAGGCGGCGCGGCTGCTGACCGGCGCGGCGGCGCAGGCCTACGACCGGGGCGAGCGCTGCGACATGGAGGCCGGCATGGCCAAGCTGTACGCCACCGAAGCGGCGGTCGAGAACAGCCTGGAGGCCATGCGCATCCACGGCGCCTACGGCTATTCCACGGAGTTCGATATCGAGCGCTATTACCGCGACGCGCCGCTGCTGGCGATCGGCGAGGGCACCAACGAGTTGCAGCGCCTGATCATAGCGAAGCAGCTGATCGCGCGGAACCCGGTGTAGCCGCCATGCTGCCGCTCGAGGGAGTCCGCGTCCTCGCGGTCGAGCAATACGGCGCCGGGCCGTTCGGCACCATGTTCCTCGCCGACCAGGGCGCCGAAGTCGTCAAGATCGAGAACCCGAACGACGGCGGCGACATGGCCCGCGCCGTCGGCCCCTATTTCTTTCCGTCGGGCGACAGCCAGTTCTTCCACAGCTTCAACCGCAACAAGAAAAGCCTGACGCTGGACCTGAGCCGGCCGGAGGCCCGGCCCGTGCTGCACGACCTGGTCCGCTCGGCCGACGCGCTGGCGAGCAACATGCGCGGCGACGTGCCGGAGAAGCTGGGCCTCACCTACGATCATCTGAAGGCGCACAACCCGCGGATCGTGTGCGCCCATCTCTCGGCCTACGGGCGCGACGGGCCGCGCGCGGCCTGGCCGGGCTTCGACTATGTCATGCAGGCCGAGGCCGGCTATTTCGCGCTGACCGGCGAGCCGGAGGGCGCGCCCTCGCGCTTCGGCCTGTCCATCGTCGACATGATGACCGGCCTTGCGATGGCCTACGCCCTGCTGGCGGCGCTCACCGGCGCGCGGGCGACCGGGCGGGGGCAGGATATCGATGTCAGCCTGTTCGACGTCGCCCTGCACAACACGGGCTATCTGGCGGCCTGGTATCTCAACGCCGGCTTCAACCAGCCGCGCCTGCCGCGCTCGGCCCATCCGTCGCTCACGCCCTGCCAGCTCTACAAAACGGCGGACGGCTGGATCTTCCTGATGTGCAACAAGGAGAAGTTCTGGCCCGCCCTGTGCGGCGCGATCGGCCGGCCGGACTGGGCCGGCGACCTGCGCTTCCGGCGCTTCCCGGACCGGCTGGAGAACCGGGATCTGATTACCGGAATGCTGGACGAAGCCTTGCAGGCCCGCACCACCGCCGACTGGCTGGCGCGCTTCGCCGGCGTCGTGCCGGCCGCGCCGGTCAACGATGTCGCCGCCGCTCTTGACAACCCTTATGTCGCCGAGACCGGCCGGCTCCAGACCGTGGAGCACAAGGCCGACGGCCCCTACCGCTTGGTCGCGCCGCCGGTGCGCACCGCCGAGCCGGCGCCCGCCCGCCCGGCGCCGGACCTGGGGGCCGATACGGAGAATGTGCTCGAAGGGCTGGGCTACGACGCGGCAAGGATCGCCGCCCTGCGCGCCGCCGGCGTGGTTTAGGCGGCGGCTGCGCGAATGCGCCTCCGGGCCGGTGGCGCGGAGACCCGGAACCGTCCTGCAAACCGGCGCAGCTGCCGCCTGCCTGCGGTCCTCTCGTTTTTGATCGTTCGTTCCAGTGTTTTCTCCGATGTTGCGGTCGTTTTTTCGCAGTTTTCCGCCGTTTTTCCGCGCCGGACGCCGATTTGGACAGACCGGTCTGGTTTTCGATGTTTTTTTGTGCCCCGAGACGCCCGAACCCCGCGGAAACGCTGGAAAACGCGATTCGGAAATGTCGCAAAATAATCCTTGTTAGGAAATATTTCTATATCCTGCTCCGTGCGACGGGCAAATGGCAAGTGGGCGGACAGACACCCTCATCGCCTCAGCTTCGCTCCGGCATTTCCCCGCCTCAGCGGACTCCCCTGCGAAAGCCGGAGAAGGCAAGAAAGGGTCGGCGGCATGGGTTTCCCGGCAGACCCCTCCCCCTAACCCCCTCCCCCAAGGGGGGAAACGCCCGTATTTCGAGGGTTTTCCCTACTTCCGCACGACGGCTCCCGTAAAAAACATCCCCCCTCCCCTCCGGGGGAGGGGTTAGGGGGAGGGGGCGACCGGTACAGTCACGGGAGCGGGCCACCGGCACAGCCACGCCACTTTCGCAGAACAGTCCTCTGAAGAGGGGGGCAGGTGAGGGTGAGTGGCGCCCGCCGGCGGGCGTACTTCGGGCGTTGATGAAGTACATATAGAGAACAAAATTAACGATGTCAAGGAAAAGTGCGGCCCTCGTTGCCGCCCCGGCCGGCCGGAGGGCAATGGAGAGGTGGGCACATGCCGGGCGGGCGGATGGACACCCCCATCCCCTCCGCTGCGCTCCGGGACTTCCCCCGCTGAAGAGGGGGAAGGATAACGGACGTAACGCTCTGTTTTGGTTTGTTTTTTACCTCCCCCTCTTCAGAGGGGGAGGTCAGGTGGGGGTGAGCGGCACATGACGCGCCCGGCCGTGCGGCCCCGCCGCGAGCCGGCCGGCTTGGCCGGGAAACCATCGATGGACTAACATTCGAACCGCACCGGTCGACGGGAGCAGATCATGGACATGGCCGCCTTCAACGGGCGGGGCGGGGTAACCCTGGAGATCGGTCAGCGCTACGCCGGAACGGCACGGCCATGATCCCGCGCATCAAGGCGGCGATCTGGGTCGATGCGGAAATCCGGCGCTGCCGGGTGAACGGCATCGACGCCTACCTGGTGCGCCGGGGCGACGAGCATGCCGGCGCCATCCTGATCAAGCACAACCGCTTCGATGCCGGCTGCACCGTCTACACGCCGGCGACGTCGCCCGACGGCGGCCGGGCCTGGCGGCGCGGCACCGGCGACGATCCGGTCCCGGAGGCCGACGCCGACGCCTATATCGCCCGCCAGCGCGGCTACGACCCGGACATCTGGGTGGTCGAGATCGAGGACCCGCGCGACGCCTGGGCGCTGGCGGAGCAGGTACTGCCTTAGGAGGCGGGCGCAGTTACGACGCGCCGCCACGATTTTACCAGATACGGATTTACTTCCGGCGCCGCCCGCGGGCGTTCCCCGCAGCCTCAGGGATTCCTATGCAAAAGGGGGCGATCCCTCGCGGGTGGCCCCCTCCCCCTGACCCCCTCCCCCGGAGGGGAGGAGGGATTTTCCGGCCGGAAGCGAGCTGAGGAGTCGGGAAAAATATAGGAAATACAGGCGCTTACCCCCTCCCCTTGGGGGAGGGGGCAGGGGGAGGGGTATCGCGGGGAAGGCTGCGTCGGCGCTCGTTTTCGCTCTGTCCGACTTTCGCAGAGGAATCCTCACGGCACGAACTTGTAACCGCCGTCGGCGATGTGGGTCTGGCCGGTGGTGAAGCTGGAGCGCTCGCTCAGCAGGAAATGCACCAGTTCGGCGATCTCCTCCGGCCGGCCGAAGCGCCTGAGGGCCGCTGCGGCGGTCAGCCGTTCGTGCGCCTCGTCGGATACGTCGGCGGTCATGTCGGTCTCGACATAGCCGGGCGCGACGCCGTTGACCCGCACCGCCGGGCCGAGGGCGGCGGCGCACTGGCGCACGAAGCCGATGATCGCGGCTTTCGAGGTGCCGTAGGCGAACATGCGCTCGGTCGCGATCGGGTTCGGCACCAGGCCGAGCACCGAGGAGATGCAGACGATCCGGCCGAAGCCGCGCGCCGCCATGCCGTCCTTGGCGCGCCAGACGGCGTGGAAGGTGCCGTCGAGATTGACCCGCATGATCTCGTGCCAGGTCTCGGCCGACATCGACAGCGCATCGGCCGAGCGGGCGATGCCGGCGTTGGTGACCAGCAGGTCGACCGGGCCGAGCGCGCCCTCGATTGCGTCGAACATCGCCTCCGTCGCCGCCCGGTCTCCGACATCGGCAAGGTAGATCGCCGCGGTGCCGCCGCCGGCCTCGATCGCCGCGCGGGTCTCCTCGGCGGCCGCGCGGTTGGCGGCGTAGTTGACGGCGACCCGCGCGCCGCTTTCCGCGAGGCGCAGGCAGATCGCCCGGCCGATGCCGCGCGATCCGCCCGTCACCAGGGCCGTGCGGCCCGCGAATTCCCCATCGGCCACGGGGTCCCTCATCGGGGCCGGCGATGCCGCTCAGGCGAGGCCGAGCAGCGGCGCGACGTCGGTGCTCTCCCACGCCGGCAGCGCCTCCATCCGGCCCATCCAGGCCTGCAGGTTCGGGTGCTCGCCGAGCGGCAGCTGCTGATACCGGTGCAGGTGCATCGGCGATGCGACCGCGATATCGGCGATGGTCGGCTCCGGCGTGCCGCACAGCCAGTCCTGGCCGTCGAGCCGGTCGTCGAGGATCGCGGCGTGCTTGTGGAAATTCGGCCCCTCGCCGTCGAGGATCGCCTGGTCCGGCTCCGCTTCGAGGATCGGCTTCACGACATTCTCGACCAGGTAGACGTAGCAGGTCGGGAACCAGGCGCTCGATTCCCAGAGCAGCCAGCGGTTGACGTCGGCCCGGGTCGCCAGGTCGCTCGGATAGGCCGCTTCGGCGCCGACCTTGTCGGCGCCGTATTGCAGGATCGCGTTGGATTCCCAGAGCTTGAGATCGCCGTCGACCAGGGCGGGCAGGGCGGCGTTCGGGTTGATCGCCATATAGTCGGGCGATTGCTGGCCCTGCGCGAAATAGTCGACATCCACGGAATCGAACGCGACGCCCATATGCTTGAAACCGGCCACAACCTTGCGGCAGTTGACGGTGCGCGGATCGTAATAGAGCTTCATCGGGGTCCTCCCTTCGGAATGCGGAAACCTGTTATGCGGGAGTTGCCGCGCCAAAGCCTGGCGTTCGAACTCCCGGACTTGCAGGAAACCTAGCCCGCCGGTCCGGGCGACCGCAAGAATGAGTCGCGCCGGGCGACACACCGGCTGTTCCCGGGACGCGCCGCCCTGTATAGTCGCCGTGCGGCAGCGGCCGTCGGCAACGGGAGAGTCGGATGAAGTTCAGGATCGAATACTGCGTCGTTTGAAACTACGAACCGCGGGCGCTCCGTGTGAGCGACAGGTTCTCGCAGATCGACGGCGCCGAGGTCGAGCTGGTCAGGGGCGGCAACGGCGTGTTTGAGATCAGCCTCGACGGCGAACCGGTCTTTTCCAAGAAGGCGTTGGGCCGCTTCCCCGAAGACGACGAAATCGAGGCGATCGCCGCCCGGGCCTGAGGCCGTTTACCCTGCGCCGTTTACCGTGCACCGGGCGCCATTTCGTCGGCGACCTGCTGCAGGCGGGCGATGACGGTGTCGAGGATCGCCGCCTCGGCCGGCGTCAGCCGGGACAGCAGTTCGCGTTCCCATTCCAGCGTTGCCGGCGCAACCGCGCCGTAGACCGCCCGGCCCCGGCGGGTCAGCCGCAGATGGGCGCGCCGGCGGTCCGCGCTGTCCACTTCCCGTTCGATATAGCCGAGGTCGAGCAGCCGCTTCACTGCGCGGCTGACCTGAACCTTGTCCATGCGCGTGCGGGCGCACAGCGCCTTCTGGGTGAGCGGGCGCGCCGGCTCCATGCCCATGACCGCCATGAGCCGCCAGTCGGCGACCGCAAGGCCGTGCCGGGTTTCGTAGATCGCCGCGATCGCGCCGGAAATCGTGTTCGACAGGATCGACAGGCGGTAGGGCAGATAGGCTGCAAGATCGAGGCGCGCGGCCGCGGCGGGACCGGTCATGATTCCCCTTGAATTAGTTTCAAATGAAACTATCATCGTTTCAGGACAAGATCAAGGGAGCGGCTCCATGTCAGGAGTACCACGACCGGCCGCCGATGGCGGCGGCGACGCCGTCAACCCGATCGGCACCGACGGCTTCGAATTCGTCGAATACACCGCGCCGGACCCGAAGGCGCTCGCCGGCCTGTTCGAACGCATGGGTTTCCGCGCCGCCGCCCGACACCGCAGCAAGGATGTGACCCTGTACCGCCAGGGCGACGTCAATTTCATCCTGAACGCCGAGCCGGACAGCTTCGCCCAGTCCTTCGCCCGGGTGCACGGCCCCTCGGTCTGCGCCATGGCGTTCCGCGTGCGCGACGCGGCGAAGGCCTGGCGGCGGGCGCTGGACCTCGGCGCGGAGCCGGGGCCGGACCAGGCCGGGCCGATGGAGCTGAACATTCCGTCGATCAGGGGCATCGGCGGCTCGCTGATCTACCTGGTCGACCGCTACGGCGAGCGCGGGACGATCTACGATGTCGATTTCGGGATTGACGGCGCGCTGGACCATCACGGCGTCGGCTTCGAGGCGGTCGACCATCTGACCCACAATGTCCATCGCGGCCGGATGGACAGCTGGGCGGCGTTCTACGAGCGGTTGTTCAATTTCCGCGAGATCAAGTATTTCGATATCGAGGGCAAGCTGACCGGCCTGAAATCCCGCGCGATGACCAGCCCGTGCGGATTGATCCGCATCCCGATCAACGAGAGTTCCGACGACAGCAGCCAGATCGCGGAATATCTCGAGGCCTATAACGGCGAGGGCATCCAGCATATCGCGCTTTCGACCGCCGACATCTACCGCACGGTCGAGGACATGCGCGCCCGCGGCACCGACTTCATGGCGACGCCGGACACCTATTACGACGGGATCGATGCGCGTCTGCCGGGCCACGGCGAACCGGTCGACGAACTCAAGCGGCTGCAGATCCTGATCGACGGCGCGCCGACGGAAGACGGCGGCCGGCTGCTCCAGATCTTCACGGAAAACGCCATAGGGCCGATCTTCTTCGAGGTCATCCAGCGCAAGGGCGACGAGGGCTTCGGCGAGGGCAACTTCCAGGCCCTGTTCGAAAGCATCGAGCTTGACCAGCTGCGCCGCGGCGTGTTGAAAGCCTGACGGCCCAGGCTAGACGTCCCTTTGCGCAGGCCGCGCCGCGATTTCTCTCCGAAAAGGTCCCCTATGGAGTCCTCTGCGAAAGCCGGAGAAGGCAAGAAATGGGTGCCGACGCGGGTTTCCCGGCAGACCCCTCCCCCTGCCCCCTCCCCCAAGGGGAGGGGGGTTAATACATTGGAATTGCGCCGGTTTTTCGCCTTTCGCACGGTGTTTCGGAAACAAGGCTCCCCCTCCCCTCCGGGGGAGGGGGTCGGGGGGAGGGGGCCGCACGCACAGTCCCGCCCCTTATTTTCAGAGGAATCCGCATGAAACTCGGAACGCTCAAGGAAGGCGGCCGGGACGGCACGCTCGTCGTCGTCTCGCGGGATCTGGGCCGCGCCGTGAAGGCGTCCGCCGTCGCGCCCACTCTGCAGGCGGTGCTGGACGACTGGGCTGCGACGGAAGCGCCGCTGCAGCGCCTCTACGACGATCTGAATGCCGGCCGCGCGGCGGATGCGTTCGATTTCGACCCGGCGGCCTGCGCCTCGCCCCTGCCGCGCGCCTACCAGTTCGTCGACGGCAGTTCCTACCTCAATCATGTCTCCCTGGTGCGCAAGGCGCGCGGCGCGTCGATGCCGCCGGAGTTCCTCGACGATCCGCTGATGTACCAGGCCGAGAGCGACGCCTTCTACGGCCCGCGCGACGACATCCCGTTGGCGAGCGAAAGCTACGGCATCGATTTCGAATCCGAGGTCGCGGTGATCGTCGACGACACGCCGATGGGCGCGACGCCGGAGCAGTGCGCCGGGCGCATCCGCCTCGCCGCGATCCTCAACGATGTCAGCCTGCGCGGCCTGATCCCGGCCGAGCTGGCCAAGGGCTTCGGCTTTCTGCAGGGCAAGGCCAGCACGGCCTTTTCGCCGGTCGCCGTGACCCCGGACGAGCTGGGCGGCGCCTGGCGCGACGGCAAGGTCCACCTGCCGCTGGTCACCCACTGGAACAGCCGGGAATTCGGCCGGCCCAACGCCGGGGTGGATATGAATTTCAGCCTGCCGCGGCTGATTTCCCACGCCGCGAAGACCCGCCGCCTCGGCGCCGGGACGATCGTCGGCTCGGGCACCGTCTCCAACGTCGATCCGAAAGACGGCTATTCCTGCATCGCCGAAATCCGGGCCATCGAGACGGTCGAGCACGGCAAGCCGCAAACGCCCTTCATGGCGTTCGGCGATACCGTCCGGGTCGAGATGTTCGACGAGGCCGGCGCCTCCATCTTCGGCGCCATCGAGCAGCAGGTGGTGCGCTACGAACCGCCTGCTTGAGGGGCCGGCCTGACGGACCGGCTTGAGGGGGCCGGCGCGCAAACCCATCGCTGCAACGCCATCGTTTCGCACCCGGAACCGTCTTCCCGGCGGTCAGGCGGATAGGCGTTCGCCGTCCGCCAGCGCCGCTTCCCGATAGTCTCGGTCGATCAGCGGGTCGGGCCCGCATTCGGCGCGCACCAGTTCCGGATCCCGGAGCCGCACCGTACGTCCGGACACGGAAACGCCATACTCCCGCAGCGCCGCAAACGCCCGGGACACGCTTTCCGGCGTCATGCCGAGCCGGGTCGCCAGAGACCGCTTGGATACCGGCAATGTGACCGTGGCGCTGCCCGTTTCGTCGCGCAGCGCCACGAGGTAGCAGCCCAGCCGCTGCGTGGCGCCGCGCAGCGCCAGATTCTTGATCCGGCGGACCATCATGCGGAACTGCAGCGCCTGCGCGCTCAGGATATTGAGGGTAAGGCGATGGTCGCCGGCCGCGGCGTCGCGCAGGTTTTGCGCCGGAATCAGAAGCAGTTGCGCCGGTTTGACCGTCCGCGCGCCGACCAGATGCGGCGCATCGGTGAGCACCGCCGCCAGGACGAAATAGTCCACCGGATCGAGAATCTGCACGACCGTCTCGCGCCGGTCCGGCCCCGTGCCGACCATCTCCACGCAGCCGCGCAGCAGCACGTTGAGAAACTCCGGCGTTGCGCCCTGTTCGACGATCTGCGCGCCGGCAGGGCAGCTTCGGATCAGCGCGCCTTCGGCGACAGCGTCCAGCGTAACGCGCGAAACGCCGGTGAACAGCCCGAGCGAGGCGAGTAGGTCGATCTTCTCTTGTCTCATGACGAACCGGAGGTCGGCCGTGCCCCGGACTCTAATACGCCCCAATCGGCAATTTCCTTGATCTACATCATTTTTCGGCCCGTCGATTGCCGAATAAGCTGCGTGCCAGGGTCGGATGTCCCGCATCAGGAAATCCGAGGGGCCGGGTACCATGCACGATTTGACCGGGGTGACAGGGGGCGACAGGGCTCGCGCGCTCGGCCTTAGCACCTTTTCCTTCACGGTGTGCTTCGCCGTCTGGACGATCTTCTCGATCATCGGCGTCAAGATCAAACAGGATCTCGGGCTGTCGGAGACCGAATTCGGCATCCTCGTGGCGACCCCGGTCCTCACCGGTTCGGTCAGCCGCATCTTCCTCGGCGTGTGGACGGAACAGTATGGCGGCCGCCTCGTCTTCACCCTCCAGATGCTCGCCACCGCGGTCGCCTGCTGGCTGCTGTCCGAGGTGCGGACCTACGAGGTGTTCCTGATCGCCGCCCTCGGTGTCGGGCTGGCCGGCGGGTCGTTCATCGTCGGCATCGCCTACACCTCGCAATGGTTCGAAAAGGAACACCAGGGCACGGCGCTCGGCATCTTCGGCGTCGGCAATGTCGGCGCGGCGGTCACCAACTTCGGCGCGCCGTTCCTCGTGCTGGCGTTCGGCTGGGAACAGACCGCGCAGATCTACGCGGTCCTGCTGGCGCTGACCGCCGTCATTTTCTATTTCGTGGCCAAGCCGGATCCGGCGGAGGTGGCGCGCAAGCGCGAGGGACGCAAGCCGGTTTCGGCCAAGGAGCAGCTCGCGCCGCTCAGGAACATGCAGGTCTGGCGCTTCGCCACCTACTACTTCTTCGTGTTCGGCGGTTTCGTGGCGCTCGCGTCCTATCTGCCGCGCTTCTATGTCGGGGCCTACGACCTGTCGCTGGCGACCGCCGGCATGCTGGCGGCGGCCTATTCCATGCCGGGATCGGTGTTCCGCGCGCTCGGCGGCTGGATGTCGGACAAGTGGGGCGCCCGCTTCGTCATGTACCTGACCTTCATCGTGTCGCTGGCGTGCCTCTTCGTAATGAGCTACCCGCGCACCCAGTACACGGTGCAGGGGATCGAGGGGCCGATCGAGTTCACCTTCGGCGTCAGCCTGACGGTCTTCGTCATCCTGAGCGTGCTGCTCGGCTTCGTGATGTCGCTCGGCAAGGCCGCCGTCTACAAGCACATCCCGGTCTACTACCCGCACCATGTCGGCTCCGTCGGCGGGCTGGTCGGCATGATCGGCGGCCTGGGCGGCTTCGTGCTGCCGATCACCTTCGGCATCCTCAACGACTGGTTCGGCGTGTGGACCAGTTCCTTCATGCTGATGTTCGCCATCGTGCTGGTGAGCACGGTCTGGATGCATGTCGCCATCCGCCTGATGGAGCGCCGCCGCCATCCGGGCCTCGCCGACGAGCGCTATCTCAGCGACGTTCCGAACGCGCCGGCGCCGGCGCCAGCCTCTTCGCGGTAGGCAGCCCGTCCGGCTGCTGCTGCCCGGACGGAAAATTGAGAGGGATTTAGATGGCCAAGAACCTGGCGACCTGGGACCCGGAAGACGAGGCATTCTGGAACGCCGAAGGCAAGCGGGTCGCAACCCGGAACCTCTGGATCTCGATTCCCTGCCTGCTGTGCGGCTTCGCGGTCTGGCTGTACTGGGGCATCATCACGGTTCAGATGATCAACCTGAAGTTCCCCTTCTCCCAGGCGGAACTGTTCACGCTCGCCGCGATCGCCGGATTGAGCGGCGCGACCCTGCGCATCCCCTCGTCCTTCTTCATCCGCATCGCCGGCGGCCGCAACACGATCTTTCTGACGACAGCGCTGCTGATCCTCCCGGCGGCGGGGACCGGCTTCCTGTTGCAGGATCCGAACACGCCGCTGTGGCAGTTCCAGATCATGGCGCTGCTGTCCGGCTTCGGCGGCGGCAACTTCGCCTCCTCCATGTCGAACATCTCCTTCTTCTATCCGAAGAAGGTCCAGGGCTACTCGCTCGGCATGAATGCCGGCCTCGGCAATTTCGGCGTCACCACGATGCAAATCCTGGTGCCGCTGGTCATGACGTTCGGGGTGTTCGGCGGGACGGCGCTGGTCCTCGCCAACAGTTCGGGCACGCTGGTCGGCAAGATTCCGGCCGGAACCGAGACCTATATTCACAACGCCGGCTACATCTGGGTCGCCATCCTGATCCCGCTGGTGATCGCCGCCTGGTTCGGCATGAACAACATCACGGCGAGCCATGTCTCGCCGGGTCTCGGCTCCACCGTTACCGCCTTCGGCAAGATCCTGGGCATGCTGGCGATCGGCCTGGTCATGGCGGCGATCGGACTGTGGCTGCTGCTGCCGGAGAAGGCCGGCGGCTCCGGCCTGGAGCTGAGCAAGTGGATCGTCCTGCCCCTTGTGATCGCCGCAACGGTGTTCGCCCTGCGGCTCATTCCGGGCACGATCCGCCAGAGCCTCGACCAGCAATACTCGATCTTCCGGAACAAGCACACCTGGGCGATGACGGTCATCTACACGATGACCTTCGGCTCCTTCATCGGCTACGCCGCCGCTTTCGGCCTGGCGATCAAGGTCGTGTTCGGCTTCCAGCATATCGAGGTCGACGGCGTGATGACCCACAACACGGTCAACCCGAACGGGCCGAGCGCGCTCATGTATGCCTGGACGGGCCCGTTCATCGGCGCCCTGATCCGTCCGATCGGCGGCATGATCTCGGACCGTCTGGGCGGGGCGCTGGTCACGCAGATCATCTCGGTCATCATGGTCGCCTGCGCGCTGGGCGTGGCGTATTTCCTGTCGCTCGCCTACGCGTCGCCGACGCCGGAAGAGTATTTCGTGCCGTTCCTGATCCTCTTCCTGATCCTGTTCGCCGCGACCGGCATCGGCAACGGCTCCACCTTCCGCACCATCGCCATCGTCTTCGACAAGGTGCAGGCCGGCCCGGTTCTGGGCTGGACCTCTGCGGTCGCCGCCTACGGCGCCTTCATCATCCCGAAGGTGTTCGGCGAGCAGATCAAGGCGACGACGCCGGAATATGCGCTCTACGGCTTCGCAGCCTTCTATTTGGTTTGTATCGGCATCAACTGGTGGTTCTATCTGCGCAAGAACGCCTATGTGAAGAACCCGTAGGGAGACCGACCCGATGAGCCATTTCCTCGATCGGCTGACCTTCTTCAGGAAGACCGTCGACACCTTCGCAGACGGGCACGGCATCGTCACCAACGAGGACCGCGACTGGGAGGATTCCTACCGGGCGCGCTGGCAGCACGACAAGATCGTGCGCTCGACCCACGGCGTGAACTGCACCGGCTCGTGCAGCTGGAAGATCTACGTCAAGGGCGGGATCATCACCTGGGAGACGCAGCAGACCGACTATCCGCGGACCCGGCCCGACCTGCCGAACCACGAACCGCGCGGCTGTTCCCGGGGTGCGAGCTATTCCTGGTACATCTACAGCGCCAACCGGCTGAAATATCCGCTGGTGCGCAGCCGGCTGGTCCGGCACTGGCGCGAGGCGCGCAAGACCATGGCGCCGGTCGACGCCTGGGCGTCGATCGTCGAGGACGCGGAGAAGCGCCGCGACTACCAGCGGGTGCGCGGGCTCGGCGGTTTCGTCCGCTCGGACTGGGACGAGGTCAACGAGATCGTCGCGGCGGCCAACGTCTACACGGTCAAGACCCACGGGCCGGACCGGGTCATCGGTTTCTCGCCGATCCCGGCCATGTCGATGGTCTCCTACGCCGCGGGTTCCCGCTACCTGTCGCTGATCGGCGGCGTGTGCATGAGCTTCTACGACTGGTATTGCGACCTGCCGCCGTCGAGCCCGCAGACCTGGGGCGAGCAGACCGACGTGCCGGAAAGCGCGGACTGGTACAACTCGACCTTCCTGATGATGTGGGGCTCGAACGTGCCGCAGACGCGCACACCCGACGCCCATTTCATGACCGAGGTCCGCTACAAGGGCGCGACGACGGTCACGGTGACGCCGGACTACAGCGAGGCGTCGAAATTCGCCGACATCTGGCTCAATCCCAAGCAGGGCACCGATGCCGCGCTGGCGCTGGCGATGGGCCATGTCATCCTCAGGGAATGGCATCTCACCGGGAAGAGCGCCTATTTCGAGGATTATTGCCGGCGCTATACCGACATGCCGTTCCTGGTCACCCTGCGGAAGACCGGGGACGGTTATGTGCCGGACCGCATGCTGCGCGCTTCCGACCTGCCCGGCGCGCTCGACCAGGCCAACAATCCCGAATGGAAGACCGTCGCGGTCGACGAAGCGCGGGGCGACGCCCTGGTCTGCCCGGTCGGCTCGATCGGCTTCCGCTGGGGCGAGACCGGCAAGTGGAATATCGAAGAGAAGGACGGCGCGGACGGCGCCGAGACGAAGCTGCGCCTGAGCCTGATCGATATCCGGGACGATATCGCGTCGGTCGGCTTCCCCTATTTCGGCAACGCCGAGCACGACCATTTCGCCGGCACCGACCATGACGACGTGCTGTGGCGCAACGTGCCGGTGAAAACCGTCGAGACGCAGGACGGCCCGACGCCGGTGGCTTCGGTCTACGACCTGTTCGTCGCGAATTACGGTCTGGACCGCGGCCTGGGCGGCGAAAATGTGGCCGCGTCCTACGACGACGACGTGCCCTACACCCCCGCATGGCAGGAGCGCATCACCGGGGTCGCGCCGGACAAGGTCATCGCCGTCGCGCGCCAGTTCGCCGAGAACGCGCACAAGACGGAAGGCCGCTCGATGGTCATCGTCGGCGCCGCGCTCAACCACTGGTACCACATGGACATGATCTACCGCGGCATCATCAACATGCTGGTGATGTGCGGGTGCGTCGGCAAGCCCGGCGGGGGCTGGTCGCACTATGTCGGGCAGGAGAAGCTGCGGCCCCAGACCGGCTGGCTGCCGCTCGCCTTCGCCCTCGACTGGAACCGCCCGCCGCGGCACATGAACAGCACTTCCTTCTGGTACAACCACACCGACCAGTGGCGGTACGAGAAGATTGCGGTCGACGAGATCGTCTCGCCGCTGGCGCCCGAGGGCGATTGGTCGGCGCTGAGCCTGATCGATTTCAACGTCCGTTCCGAGCGCATGGGCTGGCTGCCGTCCGCCCCGCAGCTCGAGGCCAATCCGCTCCAGGTAACCCGCGACGCCGGCGACGAAGACCCGGTCAAGGCGACGGTCGCCGGGCTGCAGGACGGCACGTTGCGCATGTCGTGCGAGGATCCGGACGATCCGAAGAACTGGCCGCGCAACCTGTTCGTCTGGCGCTCGAACCTCCTGGGCTCGAGCGGCAAGGGCCACGAATATTTCCTGAAGCACCTGCTGGGCACCCAGCACGGCGTCCAGGGCAAGGAACTCGGCGAAACCGGCGACAAGAAACCGGTCGAGGTCGCGTGGCACGACGCGGCGCCCGAGGGCAAGCTCGACCTGCTGGTCACCCTCGACTTCCGCATGTCGACGACCTGCCTCTACTCCGACATCGTCCTGCCGACGGCGACCTGGTACGAGAAGAACGATCTCAACACCTCGGACATGCACCCCTTCATCCACCCGCTGTCCGCCGCGGTCGACCCGGTATGGGAAACCCGCAGCGACTGGGAGATTTTCAAGGGCATCGCGAAGGCGTTCTCCGAAGTCGCCGAAGGCGTGCTCGGCACGGAGCGCGACCTCGTGCTGGCGCCGACCCTGCACGACACGCCGATGGAACTGGCCCAGGCGACCGGCGTGAAGGACTGGAAGACGGGCGAATGCGATCCGGTCCCTGGAAAGACCATGCCGAACATGGTCGTGGTCGAACGCGACTATCCCGCCACCTACAGGAAATTCACCGCGCTCGGCCCGCTGATGACCAAGGCCGGCAACGGCGGCAAGGGCATCAGCTGGAACACGGACGACGAAGTCGCGTTCCTCAAGCGGCTGAACGGTGAGGTGCGCGAAGACGGCGTCGCGAAGGGCCTGCCGAAGATCGACACCGACATCGACGCGACCGAGGTCGTGCTGGCGCTGGCGCCGGAGACCAACGGCCATGTCGCCGTCAAGGCGTGGGCGGCGCTGGGCAAGGCGACCGGCCGCGAGCACGAGCATCTGGCGGCGGCGCGCGAGGAGGACAAGCTGCGCTTCCACGATCTGCAGGCCCAGCCGCGCAAGATCATCTCCTCGCCGACCTGGTCGGGCGTCGAGGCCGAAAACGTCACCTACACCGCCGGCTACACCAACGTGCACGAGCTGATTCCGTGGCGGACGCTCAGCGGCCGGCAGCAGCTCTACCAGGACCATCTCTGGATGCGCGCCTTCGGCGAACAGCTGTGCGTCTACAAGCCGCCGGTCGACACCAAGACGATCCGGCCGCTGATCGACGAGAAGGACAATGGCAGCCCGCAGGTCGTGCTGAATTTCATCACCCCGCACCAGAAATGGGGCATCCACAGCACCTACACCGACAATCTGCTGATGCTCACCCTGTCGCGCGGCGGACCGATCGTCTGGATCAGCGAGATCGACGCCCGCAAGGCCGGCATCGAGGACAATGACTGGATCGAGGCCTACAACGCCAACGGCGCCCTGGTCGCGCGCGCCGTCGTGAGCCAGCGGGTGCCGGAGGGCATGACGCTGATGTATCACGCCCAGGAGAAAATCGTGAACGTGCCGGGCAGCGAAGTGACGGGCTCGCGCGGCGGCATCCACAACTCCGTCACCCGCGCGACGGTCAAGCCGACCCACATGGTCGGCGGCTACGCGCAGCAGTCCTACGGCTTCAACTATTACGGCACCGTCGGCTCGAACCGCGACGAGTTCGTGATCGTGCGCAAGATGCAGACGGTCGACTGGATGGAAGGTCCTTACCGGGGCCCCACAATGGAGGCGGCGGAATGAAGATTCGCGCGCAGATCGGCAAGGTCCTGAATCTCGACAAGTGCATCGGCTGTCACACCTGCTCGGTGACCTGCAAGAATGTCTGGACCAGCCGCGAGGGCATGGAATACGCCTGGTTCAACAATGTCGAGACCAAGCCCGGCGTCGGCTATCCCAAGGAGTGGGAGAACCAGGAGGTCTGGAACGGCGGCTGGGTGCGCAAGAAGAACGGCCGCATCGTGCCCAAGATGGGCGGCAAGCTGCGCATCCTGGCCAAGATATTCGCCAACCCGGACATGCCGCAGATCGACGACTATTACGAGCCCTTCACCTTCGATTACGAGCATCTGCACAACGCGCCGGAATCGCAGGCCCCGCCGACGGCCCGGCCGCGGTCGCTGATCAGCGGCGAGCGTATGGACAAGGTGAAGTGGGGCCCGAACTGGGAGGAGATTCTCGGCGGCGAATTCTCCAAGCGCAGCAAGGACGTGAATTTCGAGGCGCTCGAAAAGGATATCTACGGCCAGTTCGAAAACACCTTTATGATGTATCTGCCGCGGCTGTGCGAGCACTGCCTGAACCCGAGCTGCGTCGCGGCCTGCCCGTCCGGCGCGATCTACAAGCGCGAGGAGGACGGCATCGTCCTGATCGACCAGGACAAGTGCCGCGGCTGGCGCATGTGCGTCTCGGCCTGCCCCTACAAGAAGATCTATTACAACTGGCGCTCCGGCAAATCCGAGAAGTGCATCTTCTGCTATCCGCGCATCGAGGCCGGCCAGCCGACCGTCTGTTCGGAGACCTGCGTCGGGCGCATCCGCTATCTCGGCGTGCTGATGTACGACGCCGACCGGATCGAAGAGGCGGCGGCGGCCGAGGACCCGCAGGACCTGTACCAGGCGCAGCTCGACATTTTCCTCGATCCCTTCGACCCGGCGGTGATCCGGCAGGCGCTGGCCGACGGCGTGCCCCAGGCCTGGATCGACGCGGCGCAGCGCTCGCCGGTCTACCGCATGGCGATGGACTGGAAGGTCGCCTTCCCGCTCCATCCGGAATACCGCACCCTGCCGATGGTCTGGTATGTGCCGCCGCTCTCGCCGATCCAGTCGGCGGCCGAGGCCGGCAAGCTGGGCTCCGAGGGCCTGATCCCGGATATCTCGCAATTGCGCATCCCGCTCCGGTATCTCGCCAACATGCTGACGGCGGGCGACGAGGCGCCGGTTAAGCTGGGGCTGGAGCGGATGCTGGCCATGCGGGTCTACATGCGCGCCAGGCATGTCGACAACCGGCGCGAGCTGCGCGCCCTGGAGCAGGTCGGCCTCACCGAAACCGATATCGAGGACATGTACCAGACCATGGCGATCGCGAACTACGAGGACCGCTTCGTGATCCCGACCACCCACCGCGAATATGCCGAGGAGGCCTTCGACCTGCGCGGCGAGTGCGGCTTCAGCTTCGGCGACGGCTGCAGCGGCGGCAGCGGCAAGCTCGACCTGTTCAGCCACGAGGTCCGGGTCGGGCCGAGCGCCGGCGGCCGGTCCGACCGGGCCGGCGCCCCGCGATGAAGGCTTCACGATGAAGACCGACCGATGAAGACCTACCGGGCGCTCGCGGCTCTGCTGCAATATCCGTCCGCCGACCTGGCCGGGGCGGCGGGCGAGGTCGCCGCGCTGGTCGGGGCGGAGGCGCGGCTGTCCCGGAAGGCCGCGGCGGCGATTGACCGGCTGGCGGCGCAGCTGACGCTCGGCGATCTGCTGAGCGCCCAGGAGGCGTATGTCGGCCTGTTCGACCGGTCGCGCAGCCTGTCGCTGCACCTGTTCGAGCACATCCACGGCGAATCCCGCGACCGCGGGCAGGCGATGGTCAACCTGGCGGCGCACTACGAGGCGCACGGCTACAGCATCGAGTCGAACGAACTGCCCGACTATCTGCCGCTGTTCCTCGAATTCCTCTCGCTGGTCGATCCGCGCGAGGCGGCGGACCTGCTGTCGGACGTCGCCCATATCCTCGCCGCGCTCCGCATCCGGCTGGAGCGGCGCGGCAGCGACTATGCCGGGATATTCCTGGCGCTCGAGGAACTGGCCGCCAGGAAACCGGACCGCGCGGCCGTCGACAGCCTGCTCGAGCAGGATAAGCCGCCCGAAGACGAAGCGGCCGAGCTCGACAGGGAATGGGAGGAAGCGCCCGCCTTCGGCGGCGCCCCGGCCGGCGCCCCGGACGGCGGCTGCGCCGCGGCGCGCGACACCCTCAACCGCATGGCGGAGCTGGCGCCGGCCCCCAGCTCTCGCGAGCAGGGCCCGCACGGACAGGCCCCGCACGGACAAGACGGAGCATGATCATGGGCGACTGGTTCCATATCCTCGTCTTCGGCTACTACCCCTATTTTGCGGCCACGGTGTTCCTGGCCGGCAGCCTGATCCGCTTCGACCGCGAGCAGTACACCTGGCGCAGCGGATCGAGCCAGCTGCTGCGCCGCCGGCAGCTGATCATGGGCAGCGTGCTGTTCCATGTCGGCATCCTGATGCTGTTCGTGGGCCATCTCGTCGGCCTGCTGACGCCGAAGGAGATCTACCACGCCGTCGGCCTCAGCTCCGGCGCCAAGCAGATGCTGGCGATCGTCGCCGGCGGCGTCTTCGGCATCGTCTGCTTCATCGGCCTCACCATGCTGCTGCACCGGCGGATCGCCGACCCGCGCATCCGCAATACGTCGAGCGTCATGGATATCGCGATCCTGGCGATCCTGTGGCTGCAGCTGGTGCTCGGCATGGCGACGATCCCCTTCTCCTGGGCGCACCGGGAGGGCGGCGAGGTCATGGTCGCCCTGTCGCTGTGGGCGCAGAAGATCGTCACCTTCCAGGCCGACGCGGCGGACTATGTCGCCGACGTCCACTGGGTCTACCAGCTGCACATCTTCCTCGGCGTCACCATCTTCCTGATCTTCCCGTTCAGCCGCCTGGTCCATATCTGGAGCGCGCCGGTCGGCTATCTCGGGCGGCGCGGCTACCAGGTGGTGCGCACCCGCGAAGGCCGCCGCCCCGCCTGAGTCGAGCATGGCTGAGTCGACCATGCCTGAACCGGACCGGCCCGATTCGAATATGAGCGAAATCCGCGTCAACGGCCGCTGCATCGACGAAGACGCGATCCTGCGCGAGATGCAGTATCACCCGGCGGAGAACGTCGCCGCGGCGCGCCATGCGGCGGCCGAATGGCTCGTGATCCGCGCCCTGCTGCTCGACCGGGCCGGCGCGCTCGGGATCGACGAACCGGACGAAACGGCGGCGGTCGAGGCCGTCATCGAGCGCGAGGTCGACGTGCCGGCGCCGGCCGAGGCCGAATGCCGCCGCTATTACGACAACAACCCGGCGCGCTTCCGCAGCGCCGACCTGGTGGAGGCCGCGCACATCCTGCTCGCCGCCGCGCCCGACGATGCGGACGCGCGCGCCGCGGCCGAGGAGCGGGCCGGCGAGCTGATCGCGCTGCTGGCCGGCGCGCCGGACCGGTTCGGCGACCTGGCGCGGGCGCATTCGGCCTGCGATTCGCGGCACAGTGACGGCCGGCTCGGCCAGCTCTCGCGCGGCGATACCGTGCCGGAGATGGAGACCTTCCTGTTCAACCTGGAGGAGGGCCAGATCTCGCCGGTCCCGGTGAAGACCCGCTACGGCGTCCATGTCGTGCGCGTCGACAAGCGCGTGCCGGGCCGCGCGCTGCCCTACGAGGCGGTGGCCGGCAAGGTGGCGGACTATCTGAAGGAGGCGTCGTGGCGCCGCGCCTTCCGGCAGTATGTCCAGCTGCTCGCCGGCGACGCCCGCATTTCCGGCTTCGACATCGCCGCCGCGGAAAGCCCGCTGGTCCAGTAGCCCGGCCGGGCGGCCCGGCCCGGCATGTCAGGAAGTGTCAGGAAATGTCAGGATTCGTTATGGCGCTCCAGGCTCGCACCGAACACACCACCGTGTCGCCCCGGACCCCGATCCGGGGCCCAGAGTCGCCCGGCACGGCTTTCGGGGTTGGCTCTGGACCCAGGATTTCCGCTCCCCGGATCGCAGTCCGGGGCAGGCCGCTCCATCCGGGGTGACAAGGGAGGGGGTATTGGAGTGTCAGGAAATGTCATGATTCGTCATGCTGCGCCCCGGCGCCGTGGCGCGTTATTCCTCCCCCTCTTCAGAGGATTCCCCTGCGAAAGTCGGGCGGAGCCAAAACGGCGGCGGCGGACCCTTTCCCACGATACCCCTCCCCCTACCCCCTCCCCCAAGGGGAGGGACTCCCCACCATTTGTAAAGAGAGTTCTGGCACGCGCGAGTATGCGTGCCGGGCACCTTGCGTGGCTCGTGCGTCACGCTGCATGGGCTTGTCTCGCGCGGGCGGGATTGAAGACAGTCTGGTTTTCGAGCATCGCGCAGGCGACGCCGAGCAGACGGTCGGCGACGCCTCGAAGCGCACGGGCATGACCATGCCCGCGGGCGCGCAGCGCGGCGTATTTCGCTTTGCTGACGGGGTCGCGCTGTATGGCCACCCCGGCCCAGTGGTAGACGGCGTCCTGGAGCCGGTTGTGAGCCGCGAGCCGGCGGATGACGATCAGCGACTTGCCGGACCGTTTGGTCACGGGAGCGACGCCGGACAGGCATCGCAGGGCCTGATAGTCTCGCCGGCGCAGAGGATCGTGTGCTTCTGCGAGCAGCGTGGCGAGGACGATCCTGCCGACGCCGGGAAGCGAGCTCAGGATTTCCACGTCACGCTGCGCATCTATTCCCGGCTCGTCCTCCGGAGAGGCCGCCGATCGGGACAGCGTTGCGCTCAGACGGTCGAGTTCGCCATAGGCCTTCGCGATCTGCTGTGCGACGACGGCAAGCTGCGAGAAGACGACCTCGATATGGGCGACTGCGGCCTCGGTCGTGCCGGGCGCGACGGACACCGCAGGCTCGCGCAGGATCCGGAGCGCGGTTTCGCCATCGATCCGGCGCACCCGATGGCGCTTCAGGAGCTTGGCGAGGGTGACGGCGCGGACGCGCTGCGCCTTTGCGGGCGTCGGCGCAAGACACCAGAGTTCGCGGATCCAGGCCTTGGTAAGATCGCTTTCGACCTTGAGGAGCTGCGGATAGTAGCGCCAGAGCTGCTGGCGGGCCCGGTTCACGAGCCGGGTCCTGTCGCAGGTCAGGTCGCTGGCGATCCGCGACCACTCACGCAACTCGACGATCTCCGGCGCCGCCGGGTCCAGGCGCCGGAACGCATGGCCATCGGTCCGCAGGGCATCGGCGAGCACGCGGGCGTCGCGGCGGTCGTCCTTGGCGCCGGCCGGCGAGAAGCGGTCGCGGAAACGGTCGAGCTGCTTCGGATTGACGGAATGGACCGTGAAGCCGCGTTCCATCATGGTCTCGACGACGGGACCGTGCGGGATCTCGATGGCGACCCCGACCGCGTGCGGTTCGGCGTTTGTCCTGGCAAGGATCCAGGCCGCCATCTCCGCCAGGCCGGCTCCGCCGTGACTGAAGGCCCGCTCGGCCGACACCTCGCCAGCGCTGTCGACAACGCAGACCTGGTGGGTCTCCGAACCCCAGTCGATCCCCGCAAAATACTCAAACATGTCCATGGCATTCCCTTCGCGTCCTTGTGTCAACGGACCGCCACGATGCCTGCCTGTCCCTGTACTGGCGCTCAAGGCGCAAACTCCCCACCGGGCGTCCATCGCGGCCAGGGACCGAGGCACAGGTCCTCCCCAAGTGCTCATGGCGCAGGGGGCGCTCGGTTGCTCTCGATCCCTTGGCCCGTCCCATCCGCGATGGACAGGACTTCCACGATGGCAGGGAGTCCAGGTGAGCGGCACCCGGCCATTGGCTTCGCCTCCGCGCTACGCGCTCCGGCGAAACCAATGGCCAGCCAGCACTGCTGCGATGAAGGTTGACGAAATGGCTAAGCAACGTCTGCACCCCCAAACGACTGAAGCGCTGTGAGAGGTGCAGGGGGGTAAGATGTTGGAATTGCGGCAGTTTTTCGGATTTGGTGCGGCGTTTCCGGAATAGAACTCCCCCTCCCCTCCGGATTGTACTGCGAAAGCACCGCACATCGCCCGAATCCCGCTTGGAGTTCTCCTTCGAAAAGGCAGAGCCGCCGCACCGTATCCTTCCCCCTCTGAAGAGGATTTCTCTGCAAAAGGGGGATTCTCAAGCTGCGTGTGGTGTGATTCTTTGCGCTGCGGAACAGGTTGGGGGCTGTGATGAGCGATCGGGGTCAGTTGGGGTTTGCCGAAGCGTTTGTGTCTGCGGGTCTGGGCAGGAATCCGAAGCTGGAGCGTCTGGACGGCCTGATCGACTGGTCGCCGGTCGGCCGTCTGGCGGCCGATATGCGCCGGGCGCAGACCGGCCGGCCGCCCTACGACCCGTTGTCGATGTTGAAGGCGCTGTATCTGCAGGCGCTCTACGACCTGTCGGATCCGGGGCTGGAGGAGGCCCTGATGGACCGGCTGTCGTTTCGGCGCTTCTGCGGCTTTGCGCTGGACGCCCCGACGCCGGACGAGACGACGATCTGGCGCTTCCGGGAGCAGGCGGGTCCGCTTCTGAAGGCGGCCTTCGAGGAGATCGGCCGCCAGATCGACAAGGCAGGGCTCATGGTGCGTCAGGGCACGCTGATGGACGCCACCCTTGTGGCCTCGGCCCGGCGTCCGCCGCGGCGCTCGGCGGGCGCCGGCGCCGGCCATCGGCAAGAGCCCGGCGCCGACTGGACCAAGCAGAACGGCAAAGCCTTTTTCGGCTACAAGGCGCATGTCGGCGTCGACCGGGGCTCGGGCCTGGTCCGGCGCGCGGTCCTGACCTCGGCCAAGGTCTACGAGAGCACGGTCGCCGACCGGCTGATCTGCGGCGACGAGAAGGCGGTCTACGGCGACCGGGCCTATGAGCACAAGGAGCGCCGCGCGCGCCTGAAGGCCGCCGGCATCAAGGACCGCATCATGCACCGCCGGCACAGGCATATGGCGGCGCTGCCTCATTGGCAGCAGCGCCGCAACCGGCTGATCTCCCGGCACCGGGCGCCGGTCGAGGCGGTCTTCTCCGCCCTCAAGCGCCTCTACGGCCAGAGCCGCGCCAAGGGCCTCACACTCGAAAGAAACACCGCCCGCCTGATGGCCGCGGTCACCGCCTACAACCTCAGACGGGCCAGCCTGATCGCCGGACCCTGAGCCGGAAAACACGCCCGAAGACCCCGAACCGTCGGCAGACGCCCCTGTTGTGCCAGACCTGGCAGGGCCGACCGCCGCGCCTGCGCCCAAACCCCACAACGGCAAAGTCGGACAGCGCACCGTCACCGACCGAAAACAACCGCAAGAAACCCGCTTCCAGACTTTCGCAGAGCAATCCTCTTCAGAGGGGGAGGCCCGAAATACAATTAGGGGTGGGGGTGGCGTGGCGCAAGGCGCCTGGCGCCCGTCGAGCCGGCACGGCACCCCCTTCCCCCTCTTAAGAGGATTTCTCTGCAAAAGGGGGATTCTCAAGCTGCGTGTGGTGTGATTCTTTGCGCTGCGGAACAGGTTGGGGGCTGTGATGAGCGATCGGGGTCAGTTGGGGTTTGCCGAAGCGTTTGTGTCTGCGGGTCTGGGCAGGAATCCGAAGCTGGAGCGTCTGGACGGCCTGATCGACTGGTCGCCGGTCGGCCGTCTGGCGGCCGATATGCGCCGGGCGCAGACCGGCCGCCCGCCCTACGACCCGTTGTCGATGTTGAAGGCGCTGTATCTGCAGGCGCTCTACGACCTGTCGGATCCGGGGCTGGAGGAGGCCCTGATGGACCGGCTGTCGTTTCGGCGCTTCTGCGGCTTTGCGCTGGACGCCCCGACGCCGGACGAGACGACGATCTGGCGCTTCCGGGAGCAGGCGGGTCCGCTTCTGAAGGCGGCCTTCGAGGAGATCGGCCGCCAGATCGACAAGGCAGGGCTGGTGGTGCGTCAGGGCACGCTGATGGACGCCACCCTTGTGGCCTCGGCCCGGCGTCCGCCGCGGCGCTCGGCGGGCGCCGGCGCCGGCCATCGGCAAGAGCCCGGCGCCGACTGGACCAAGCAGAACGGCAAAGCCTTTTTCGGCTACAAGGCGCATGTCGGCGTCGACCGGGGCTCGGGCCTGGTCCGGCGCGCGGTCCTGACCTCGGCCAAGGTCTACGAGAGCACGGTCGCCGACCGGCTGATCTGCGGCGACGAGAAGGCGGTCTACGGCGACCGGGCCTATGAGCACAAGGAGCGCCGCGCGCGCCTGAAGGCCGCCGGCATCAAGGACCGCATCATGCACCGCCGGCACAGGCATATGGCGGCGCTGCCTCATTGGCAGCAGCGCCGCAACCGGCTGATCTCCCGGCACCGGGCGCCGGTCGAGGCGGTCTTCTCCGCCCTCAAGCGCCTCTACGGCCAGAGCCGCGCCAAGGGCCTCACCCTCGAAAGAAACACCGCCCGCCTGATGGCCGCGGTCACCGCCTACAACCTCAGACGGGCCAGCCTGATCGCCGGACCCTGAGCCGGAAAACACGCCCGAAGACCCCGAACCGTCGGCAGACGCCCCTGTTGTGCCAGACCTGGCAGGGCCGACCGCCGCGCCTGCGCCCAAACCCCACAACGGCAAAGTCGGACAGCGCACCGTCACCGACCGAAAACAACCGCAAGAAACCCGCTTCCAGACTTTCGCAGAGCAATCCTCTGAAGAGGGGGAAGGACAGGTCTTCGAACCGGTAAGCGGCGTGTCAGGAAATGTCATGATTCGTCATGGCGCTCCTTTGCGTCTCCGCCGCCGCGGAATTCGATTTATGTTCATATAATGTTCTAACCGGGCTGTCAAGCGCCTTTCGCGCCAGCGGCGGCGCGCTCAGCCGGCTTCCTGCTTCAGCCGTTCGGCGATCCAGAGCTTGATGAGCGACTGCCGGGGCACGCCGCGCAGCCCGGCCTCCCGGTCGCCTTACGGTTTGGGGGCGTCGACCACCCAGGCCGGGAAATCGACATTGACCCGCCTTGCCTCGAGGCCGGGCCGCCGCGCTCGCGCCCAGTCCACATGCCCGCTCACATCCTCCCCGGCCTCGAACGCCCGGTCGAACGCGCCAGCCTTCACTTCGGGGGCTTTCGGTTCAGGGGTTTTCATAACGCGCAATCTCCTCCCTGCGGGCGCGGCGGACCGAGATGATCCGGCCTTTGCCGATACCAGTCGCCGAGGTTACCATATCGAAGCCTTCAAGTTCGCAGCAAAGGACGCGACGCAATGGCGAAAGAACCGACCCTCTCACCGAAGGAGCGCACGGGCGGCGCTGCCGTCAAACCGCCGCCGCCGCCACCGCCGCCGAAAAAGAAGTAAGGGCCGCGCCGGCTGGCCCCGTCCGTCCGCTGTTCGTGCGAACCCGAACGGTTGCTTTCCGCGCTTGCCTTCGGCGGCAATGCTGTTCTGGTTGGGGGACGCATTGCCGGTTGGCCCGCCCTTCCCTAAATCCTCATCGTGAGTAGCCGCACATAGGGCCAGCGTATCGAAGAATGGCTGTGCACTGTGCGAATTCACATTACTCTTCGTCATCGGCTTTGATTGTTTTGACCAAACGCGCGCTGGTAGTTCCGTCGGGATTCTCACTGTGAATGCGGAATATCTGAGCAGACTGTATCGAATCATAAAATAAGTCTGCAATATCTTCCAGTACAGCTTGATCATTTTTGGGCGGTAATATCGAAAGTATTTCTATGCCGATTCGAGTTATCTTAATTATGTTTACGTCAAGCGCGTCGCGCGATTTTACCTGAAGCAAGAAGTTTCCCTCTTTCCAGTATTGATATCCATCTTCATTCGGTTTGTTAGTTCTCTTAATACTCCCATGCACGCCTTGCAAGAGACCGACCTCCTCCAAAAAAGTCAATCGCAGTAGTTTTTCTCCCCTCATAAGAGTGTGTTTTGGCTTCAAGATACAGCCATCATCCATCCAGTGTTTTGTTTCTGTTTCAAATATTTCAGCAATTTCTTTATCTAATTCAGATAAAAAACGTAGCGTAGTCAAAGAGAAAGATTGAGGTTTTCGGATTTCTCCCGCAAGTACCGCTGCCCATAAATTTCTCATACGTTCAGACGATGCTTTTTCCGAATAAGATCCAAAAAAATTAGTAACTGCCCAGGTACCTGGCCAGCTCTGAGAGCGTCGTGATTTGGTTGCGGTCATCAAGTCGCGGCCGGCCTTGACTCCATAGTCGCGCACCTCTATGGGTTGCTCTTTCGCATGAGAGGAGCAGCCAGAGCCGGTGGGATATTTCGGATCGAAGGCAACGACCGGTCTGAGCCAGGCGCTGATCGCGCTGATGCCGCCACATCGTCTGTATATCGAGACACACTTGGGGGGCGGTGCGCTGATGAAGCGCAAGCCTCCGGCGATGCGTTCGATCGGGATCGACCGGGACCTGCGTGCGCTTGACGGGTTCAGGTGCGACTACCCTGTGGAGCTGATCCACGGCTGTGCGCATTCGTTCCTGGCGGAGTTCCCGTTTCTGGGCCCGGAGCTGGTCTACAGCGATCCGCCCTATCTGCACACGACCCGTCGTTCGTCGCAGCGGTATCGCTTCGAGTACGAGGAGGCCGACCATGTCGCGCTGCTTGAGCTTCTCAAGGGTCTGCCGTGTCAGGTGATGGTCTCGGGCCACCCGTCTGCGCTGTATGACGATCTGCTGGCAGGCTGGCGCCGGCTGGAGCTGCAGGTGACGACCCAGGCTCAGGTTCGGACCGAGGTCGTGTGGTTCAACTTCGCGCCCGATCGGGTGCACTGGGCGAGCTATGCGGGCCGCAACTTCACCGACCGCCAGCGCATCAAGCGCAAGGCGGCCAACTGGGGCCGACGCTACGAGGCCATGCCGGCGGGCGAACGCCTGGCGGTGCTGGCCGCGATCATGGCCGTCGAGGCCGAGGACCCGTGACGGTGTCGCGCTGGCACGCGGACCTTGCCGCCTACGGCGAGGCCTTCACTTGCCTGCAGGACCTTTTCACCCCAGACTCCTTCGCGATGACCGCCATCAAAGCGATCCGGGAATGGGGCCAGAGCCTGCTGCGTCTGACCGCGGCGCTGGTCAAGGAGAATGATGCGCTGGAGCGGGAGAATGCCCGCTTGCGCGAACGGAACGCCGAACTCGAGCGCCGCGCCGCGCTCGACAGCACCACCAGTTCCAGGCCGCCGGCCAGCGATGGTCTGAAGAAGAAGAGCACAACCCGGGAGAGGCGAACCCGGAGCCAGCGTGGCACGTCCAACAGACCCAGTGGTGGCCAGCCCGGCCACAAGGGAACCACTCTGGAGCGGACCGCGACGCCCGACCACGTCGTCGATCATGACCCCTGCGCCTGTGCAGGCTGCGGCGCGCCGCTGTCAGACGCCGACCGTCACGCGGATCCGGTCTGCCGACAGGTCTTCGAGCTGCCTGAGCCGCAGCCCCTTGAGGTCACCGAGCATCGCGGCCATCGCTGCCTCTGCGCCGCCTGTGGCACCGTGACGACTGCCGCCTTCCCGAACGGCGTGAGCGCTCCGGTCCAGTACGGGCCGCGCATCACCGCGTGGGTGACCTATCTGTTGCACGCGCAGTTCATTCCCGAGAACCGCGTCGCCGAGGTCATGAGAGACCTCTTCGCGGTCACGATCTCAACGGCCACCATCGCCGCCATGAGCAGGCGAACCGCCCGGCGCTTCGAGGGCTTCCTCGATCGTGTCGCAGAGGTCATCCGCACCGAAGCCCCGGTCAAACACCTCGACGAGACCGGCATGCGCATCGCCACCCGGACCCATTGGCTCCATGTGCTGTGCACCCCGTTTCTGACCATCCTGCGCATCGCCACCGGGCGCAGCCATATCGACGAGGAACTCAACGGCATCGTCATCCATGACGACTACGCCACCTACTTCGCTCTCGAAGGCGTGCGTCACGGGGCCTGCAACGCCCATCACCTGCGTGAGCTCCAGGCCCTGATCGAGATCGAGAAGGAAGAGTGGGCAACGAGCATGCACCGGCTGCTTACCCGCGCCAACAGAGCCTCCCGCTTCGCGCGGAAGAATGATCGCGACGTGCCCGCCTCGCTGGTGGCCCTCATCTCGCGAGCCTGGGACCGCATCCTCGAGCGCGCCATCGCCTCTCACGAACACATGCCGCCGCTCCAGACCGGAAAGCGCGGACGCAAAAAGCGCCGCATCGGTCATAACCTCGCGCTCCGGCTCCAGAACCACAAGGAGGGCTGCCTGCGCTTCCTCACCGACCCGCGAACTCCGTTCTCAAACAACCAGGCCGAGAGAGATCTGAGAATGGGCAAGCTGCGTCAGAAAATCTCAGGTTGCTTCCGCTCGATGCAAGGCGCCCGCGACTTCGCCAACCTGCGGTCCGTCATCGCCACCGCACGAAAGCAGGACTGGAACGTCCTCGAAACCCTGGCCCACCCCGACCCCAGGCAACTGATCCCGAAACTTCAACTCTGAAATCCCGAGCCGCAGCCCGGCTGCATCCACCTGATCCAGTACCCGAGCCAGCAACCCATCACTCCGCTCACTCGGAGGACGCAGACCTGGGCAGTTACAAAAATTAATCCAATCTTCATCCATTTCCTCTTTGTCATTGTGTTGTTCTTCCACACGGACATTTTCATCTAATAAGCGGAGCGTTTCTTCTATTACTTTAACTTTGTTTTCCAGTTTCTTTATTTCTGATACCGTAATTTGATTTTCTACAAACTTCAGCAGAGCGCTACTGCCTTCGTCAGAGGATTGAAGCTGATCTGAACTCGGATCAACGGACCCTTTCTTCCCTTCCGTTTTCTCTCTGATCGCTCTCGCTGCCCATTCCGATAGCGCGCCTGGTATATCAATTAGGTTACCGATCAAGCGATCAACAGCAGATACAGTTCGCATCTTAGCCTTAAGGCCGATGCCCTTTTCGGAAATCGATGCACGCAAACTGACTTCGTTCGATAAATGGTCATCGGTCGGCATAGTGCCGATCTCCGTATAATTTCAGAGAATTTTCTGTTTCGAGAGACAATGTTATTTCTGGCCGTTTGAAATCGTCAAGAGACAATCACACGTTATCGGCTATCTTTTTGCTTAGCCCGCCGCCGCTTCTTCTTCCCCTTCATCCCGGCTTCAAGCGGCGCTTGGACCTTCTCATATAGCATGAAAAGATGCTCCACGCGCTCGCGTTCGGTGGCGAAGCCCTTGCGGCGGTAGAGGCGGTCTACGGCTCGGTCGACAGCGACGTGAGCCTTGCGCAGGGCGGGCGGCATGGTGTCCGCGTCGTAGAGCGCATCCAGCGTCGCGTCGGGAAATGTGGCCCGCGCATCGAAAACGGCTTGGGACAGGGCGGCAATTCGATCCTGTTGGGCGTCGGTCATGTCCGGCCACGGGAACGAATTGTAGACGGCCGGCGAATAGCTGTAGTCGCTCTTGAGCCGTCCGCTGACTGTCCGCATCCAAGCCATGTGCATTGTCGATGCGAGAATGCCGAAATAATGCAACGGCGCACCGGGAATAATCTGGAGTTTGTTGGACGCAACCACGCTCGGCGGCAGAATGGCGATGGGGATGTACTCCCGCGTCTCCGACGATACTTCCGGGATGGCGAGATAATCGGTGTCGGGCTGCCGGTCCTGCGTGAACAACGTCGGATATTTCGCATACTCCTTGACGCTGGCGGTCGGGCTTTGCAGCCGCCCGGCGCGGACCCGCTCAAGCCGCTCCATGACCGGTTTCGACGCTTTCAGTTCCGCCGGGCTCGCGTCCTTCAGCCAGAGGCACCAGCGCCACTTTCCGGAGATCATTTCGTCGCCGCCAACGTAGGGTTTCAGCCACTTTTCGCAGTCCGGATCGGCGGCCAGGAGTTCCTCGCGGTCGCTTTCTTCCAGAATCAGGTTACTGAATTTGAGATAGCCGCCGTCCGGCTTCTTCAGACGGGCGCCGTCGGTCGGCTGGCTGCCCTTGTGCATTTTCAGCCGGCCCTCGGGCGGCGAAGAGCGGGCGGGTACGGCATATTGCGGGCCGTCGATCAGATAGCCGTTGATGCGCGCAACGTCGGAAGCGTGCGGCTCAGCGCGCACATGGTCGTAGTCGAAAATGCGCCGCGGCCCGTCTTTTGTGAAAGTCAGGCCGACGATCACGCAATGGACCGCGGCCTTCCCGCGCGCTTCGCTGTTCCACTGGAAGGTCCGGTGTGCGAAGCGGATCGACAGGTCGCGGCCGAACAGGACCGGCCACAGAATTCCGCATTGCTCCCCCTGCGTTATCGAATTGGTGGAGACGAACGCGGTCTCTATCGTGCGGTTGGCCGTGGCATACCCGGCGGCTTTGTTGAACCAGCAGGTGACATAATCCAGCCGGTTGACCTGCCCCTTCGTTCCCCAAATCCGCGCCATGTCCTCCTGCTGGGATTTCGTGCGCCACTGGTGGCCCACGAAGGGCGGATTGCCGAAGACGAATGAACAGCCTTCGGCGGGCAGGAACGCCTGCCAATCCATTTCCAGAGCGTTGCCGACCTCGATATGCGGCGATGTTTCCAGCGGTATCCGCGCAAAGGTCCGGCCGAAGGCGAGGCTCAGCCGGTTGTTCATAATGTGGTCCATCATCCACAGCGCGGTTTCCGCGATCCGGGCCGGAAATTCGCCGATCTCGATGCCGTAGAACTGGTCCACATCGACGACCGAGAGCGTATCGGTCAGCACGTCGGTCTGCTGCACGCCCGTCCGGTGCCGCGGAAGGATTTCCCGCAACACCTCGATTTCGAGCGCGCGCAATTCCCGGTAGGCGACAATCAGGAAATTGCCGCAGCCGCAGGCCGGGTCGAAGAAGCGCAGCGTGCCGAGCCGCTCTTGAAAACGCAGCAGTTCCGCCCGGCGGCGGGTGTCGCGCCGCTTCTTCAGCCGGGCGAACTCGGCGCGCAGGTCGTCGAGGAACAGCGGTTCGATGACCTTCAGGATGTTCTTCTCTGTGGTGTAATGCGCGCCCTTGGCCCGGCGCTCCTTCGGGTCCATGACCGACTGGAACAGCGCGCCGAAGATGGCAGGCGAGATGTTCGACCAGTCGAAGCGGCAGGCGTCCAGCAGCGCCGTGCGCATGGCGGAGTCGAACCACGAAATGCGCAGCGTTCCGTCGAACAGGGCGCCGTTGACGTAGGGGAAGCGGGCGAGGTCTTCGTCCAGTGTTGTCTGGCGTTCGGCTTCCGGCGTGTCGAGCACCTGGAACAGTTCCGCCAGCCGGGCACCGGTGTCCGATCCGTCTTCGCTCGTACGGTGCTCGATCAGGTCGAGGAAAATGTTGCGCTCGAAGATGCCGGTGTCGTCGGCGAACAGGCAGAACACGATCCGCACCAGGAGGCGTTCGAGATCGTGACCCTTGTAGTCGGCCGCTTCGAGCGCATCGTGCAGGCGGCCGACCAGTTCGGCGGCCTCGATGTTGGCCGGGTCCTGGTCGCGGAAGGTCCGGCGGGTGACGCCGAGGATGAAGCCGAATTTCTCGACGTTGGCGGGCAGATCGGCGAGCGCAAAGGCATTCGTCTCGCGCTCGTCGAGGTCATGCAACTCAAATGTCTGGAAATCGCTGACCAGGATGTAGCGGGGGCGCTCGTGCTCGGGCAGCGCGTCGAAATAATCCCCGGCCTGTCCGTAGGCCTTTTCGAGATCGCGCCCGGCGCTCTTCTGCTCGACGATCAGCACGCCCGGCCAGAACAGGTCGATGAAGCCGGAACTGTCGTTCAGCTTCTTCACATGTTCTTCATAGCGCGCTACCGAGCGCCGCCGGATGCCGAAGACCTCGAAGAAGTCGTTGTAGAAGCTCTGGGTCTCGCCCTTCTCGTAGGACGCGTCCCGCCATTCATGCGCGAAGGCGGCGGCGCGGGTGCGAACCTCGTTCCACGACAGGCGCATCGGGCGGAACCGCCCCTACGCCGGGCGCACCCACACCGCGGTATCGTGATACACCGCGCCGCCGAGCGGCGGGCCGGGGTCGGCGCTGACGAGGGCGTTGACGCCGAGGCCCTCCTCGAAGGCGGCGTTGGGCCAGATGCTCTCGACGATGGCGACGCCGCGCTGCATGCCGTCGAAGGCTTCGGCGTGGAGCACGATATCGGCCCGCCGGTTGCCGACGCGCACGCGGCCGCCGTCCGCCGCGCCGATGGCGTCCAGATCCTCCGGGCGCAGCCTGATCGTCGGCCGGCCCTCGCGCTGCTGCGAGGTCGGCGTCTCGGTGAAGCTGCTGTTGAGATAGTTGCGCGCCGGCGCGGTCACGAGGCGGAAGGGGTGTTCGTCGTCCGCGGCGTCGATGACCGCGAAATGGTCCGGCAGGTCCGGCATGCGGGCGCTGTCGCGGCCGACCTTCGACCAGTCCGGGCTGAAATGGAACTTTCCGTCCGGGTGGCCGAAGCCGTTGCGGAAATGCATCTCGTCCGCCGGCTTGGCGCAGTCGATCCAGCGCCCGCCGGCGAGGGTATCGGCGTCGCCCAGCCCGGAGGCCTTCAGCGTGGCGTCGATGATCTCCCATTCCGTCATGCGGAAGCCGGGATGGTTGCTGCCGAAGCGCTGCGCCAGGCCGCACAGCACCTCGTGGTTCGAGCGGCATTCGCCGAGCGGCTCGATAACCCGGCGCGCGACCTGGAGATAGGTGTGGCCGCCGGCGACATACATGTCGTCATGCTCGAGGAAGGTCGTCGCCGGCAGAACGATATCGGCCATGGCGGCGGTCTCGGTCATGAACTGCTCCTGGATGCAGACGAACAGGTCGTCGCGCAGGAAGCCCTCGCGCACCTTCGCCGATTCCGGCGCCACCATGATCGGGTTGGTGTTCTGGACGAACAGCGCCTTGACCGGGACTGCATCCGCGCCGCCGCCGATGCCGCCCCCGATATCCTGGGGGTCGCCGGTCAGAATCGGGCCGATGCGCGACTGGTCGAGCAGCCGGGTGCCCTTGTCCATCACGTCGAGGCCGCGGATCAGCGTGGCGTCGACGGGATAGAGGCCGCCGTTGGAATAGAGCGCGCCGCCGGCATGGTGCTTCCACTTGCCGGCGACGGCCGGGATGCTCGTCACGGCGTGCAGGTTGGCCGCGCCGTTGCGCGAGCGGGTGAAGCCGTAGCCGATGCGGATATAGGCGCGCTCCGTCCGGCCGTAGAGCGCCGCGAAGGCCTCGATCTCCTCCGCCGGAAGGCCGGTGATCTCCGACGCCCAGTCCGGCCCGCGGGAGTGCAGATGCGCTTCCAGCTCCGCCGGGCGGTCGGTGTATTTTTCCAGATAGTCCCGGTCGGCGTGGCCGTCGCGGAACAGGATGTGCATGACGGCGCAGGCGAGCGCCCCGTCGGTGCCTGGCCGCACGGCAAGGTGCATGTCGGCCTGTTCGGCGGTGCCGGTGCGGTAGGGGTCGATGACGACCAGCCGGGCGCCGCGGTTCCTGCGCGCCCGGGCGATGTGGGTCATCACGTTGACCTGGGTGTTCACCGGGTTGCCGCCCCACACGACGATCAGGTCGGCGTCCTGCATCTCGCGCGGGTCGACGCCGTATTTGACGCCGACCCCGGCGAGCCAGCCGGCGTCGGCCAGCGTGTTGCAGAAGGTCGAGTGCTGGCGCGAATAGCGCATGGCGTGGCGCAGCCGGTCGATGCCGTCGCGCTGCACCAGCCCCATGGTGCCGGCGTAGAAATAGGGCCAGACCGCCTCGCTGCCCCATTCCTCCGCGATGTCCTTCAGCCGGCCGGCGACCTCGTCCAGCGCCTCGTCCCAGCTAATGGGCGCAAAGGCGTCGATGCCCGCGCCCTTCGGGCCGATGCGGCGCAGCGGCCGGGTCAGCCGGGCCGGATGGTGCACCCGTTCGGCATAGCGCGCGACCTTGGCGCAGACCACGCCGGCGGTATAGTCGTTGCTCTTTGCGCCGTGGACCCGGCCGATGGTGTGCGCATCCAGCCGCTCGACGTCGAGCGCGCAGGTGCTCGGGCAATCGTGCGGGCAGGTCGAGGGAACGATCCCCGGCTTCATGTCCAGGGGCGCGGCGTCCAAAGGCATGGTGATTTTCTCTTAGCGGCGGAGCGGACCCCGCAATCTACGGCCCACCGCCGGGCGGAGCAAGCCGGGGAGGATAGGCGTGTCAAGCGCAGCCTATTCTTCGGGGCCGAGTCCGAGCACCCGGTGGCTCAATGTCGAATCGTGGAGTGCGGCATGCATTGCTTCGCACTCTTCCGGTGTCGCATCCTCGATCCTCAAGCGCCGGCGCGTCGCTTCCAGCTTCTCGAAGTCGATACCGCCGCCGCTACGCGCGCAAGCGACGAGTTCCACCATGGGTTTCCCGTATTTCGTGATGACGACCCGCTCGCCCCTGCGGGCGGCGGCGACCAGTTCGGAAAGGCGCGCCTTCGCGGCGCTCACACCGATTTCCATGGCGGTACGCTCCCGGTCACGATCTGGTTTTCTGTCCTGTTCCCGGCAGTGGCGGGCGCGCCGAGGACCGTCAGCGCAGGCTTCGTTCCTCGCGGAGAATATCGGCCGGAGACCGGTTCAATACGACCTCCGGCTGGGAACCGATGGCTTCGAGCCACTCGCGCCGGCTCGGCCGCGCGAGCGCCCGTTCGATCTCACGCAGGATAAAGCGGGACATCGAGACGCCTTCGAGTGCGGCGCGGGCCTTCAATCGCCGGTGCAGCGCTTCCGGCACGGTGCGGATTTGGATCGATTTACTCATGGAATGAACATTGAAGCGGGTCGCTCGATGTCAACCTGCGGCGGATTATAATTCTCATCGGTTCGAGGCTAGCCGCCGCCATCCAGCCCCGCTTCCGCCACCAGTTCCTCCTCGCGGGCCAGCAGGTCCTCGACGGCTTCGCCGGCGACCGATTCGCGGCCGATTTCGAGCAGGATCGGCACGGCAAGCGGCGAGACCCGGTCCAGCTTCTGGTGGCGGATGCGGCCCTGCACCCGGGTCAGCATTTCGCCGAGCCGGCGGATATCTGTCAGGCCGGTCGCCGCGTCCTGCCGGGTGGCGCGCAGCAGGATGTGGTTCGGCTCGTGCCGGCGCAGCACGTTGTAGATCAGGTCGGCGCTGAAGGTGACCTGGCGGCCGGTCTTGCGCTGGCCGGGATGGTTGCGCTCGATCAGCCCGGCGATCGTCGCGACGGTGCGGAAGGTGCGCTTGAGCAGCGTGCTCTCGGCCATCCAGGCCTCCAGGTCGTCGCCCAGCATGTCCGGGTCGAACAGGCCGTCCAGGTCCTCCGGCCGTTCCAGCGACCAGACGGCGATGACATAGTCGGTGGCGACGAAGCCGAGCGGCCCCAGGCCGGCCCGCTCCATGCGCCGGGTCAGCAGCATGCCCAGGGTCTGGTGCGCGTTGCGGCCCTCGAAGCAGTAGGCCACGGTGTAGATCTTGCCCTGGCGCGGGAAGGTCTCGACCAGCAGCCCGTCGGCCTGCGGGAAGACCGACTGCTCGGCGTGGCGGTCGAGCCAGAAGCGCACCTGGTCCGGGAATTCGCTCCAGCCCGCCGGGTCGGCGATCATGGCGCGCACCCGGTCGGCCAGATTTGTCGTGAGCGGCAGCCGCCCGCCGCCATAGGCCGGCACCTTCGGTGCATCGACGCCCTTCGCCTTGCGGGCGTAGACCGTCATCTCGCGCACCTCGTTGAACTCCAGCATCTCGCCGGCGAAGATGAAGGTGTCGCCCTTCACAAGCCCGTTGACGAAATATTCCTCGACCTGGCCCAGGTTGCGCCCGCCGGTGCGCACCTTGAGCATCTGGGACTCGACGATCACGCCGGCGTTCATCCGGTGCTGGCGGGCGAAGCGCGGCCCGGCGATGCGGTAGCGGCCGTCCTCGTCGACGGAGAGCCGCTTGAAGCGGTCGTAGGCGCCCAGCGCGTAGCCGCCGGTCGCGACGAAATCGAGCACATCGTCGAACGCCCGGCGCGGCAGGCCGGCATAGGGCGCAGCGCGGCGCACCTCGGCGAACATCCGGTCGGCGGTGAGGCGCGCGCCGCAGCACAGGCCGACCAGGTGCTGGGCCAGCACGTCCAGCCCGCCCTCGCGCGGCGCCGCGCCGTCCAGTTCGCCGGCCCGGACCGCCGCGATGGCGGCCCGGCTCTCCATGAATTCGAAGCGGTTGCCCGGCACCAGGATCGCCCGGCTCGGCTCGTCGTAGCGGTGGTTGGCCCGGCCGAGCCTTTGCAGCAGCCGGCTGGCGCCTTTGGGCGCGCCCATCTGGACGACGAGGTCGACATCGCCCCAGTCGATGCCGAGATCGAGGGAAGAGGTGCAGACCACCGCGCGCAGGGCGCCGCGCGCCATTGCGGCCTCCACCTTGCGGCGCTGCTCGCGCTCCAGCGAGCCGTGGTGCAGGGCGATCGCCAGCCCGTCGTCGTTCATGCGCCAGAGCTGGCGGAACACGATCTCCGCCTGGCCCCGCGTGTTGACGAAGACCAGCGTCGTCCGGTGCGCCCGGATTTTCTCGTAGACCGCCGGCAGGGCGTGCAGCGCCATATGGCCGGACCAAGGGATGCGCGCCTCGGACTCGACGATGGAGATTTCCGGTTCCGCGCCCGGTGGCGCGCGCACGATGCGGACATCTTCGCCTTCCCCGTCGGCGGCAAGCCAGCGCCGCGCCGCGGCCTCGTCATGCACCGTCGCCGACAGGCCGATCCGGCGGGCCTCCGGCGCCAGCGTGGCGAGCCGCGCCATGGCGAGGGCCAGCAAGTCGCCGCGCTTGTTCGGCATCAGGGCGTGCTGCTCGTCGACGATCAGGCAGCGCAGCCGGCCGAGCAGGCGCGATGCGTCGGTATAGGTCAGCAGCAGCGACAGGGATTCCGGCGTCGTCATCAGGATGTCCGGCGGTCGCTTGCGCTGGCGCGTGCGCTTGGCGTGGGGCGTGTCGCCGGTGCGGGTCTCGCAGCGGATGTCGAGCGCCATCTCGCGCACCGGCGCCTCCAGATTGCGCGCGATATCCACGGCGAGCGCCTTGAGGGGCGAGATGTAGAGCGTGTGCAGGCCGCCGAAGTCGCGCTCCAGGCTGCCGCGGCCGGCGAGACCGATCAGGCTGGGCAGGAAGCCGGCCAGCGTCTTGCCCGCGCCGGTCGGCGCGATCAGCAGTGCGTCGCGCCCGTCCTGCACCGCCGCCAGCATCTTGAGCTGGTGCGGGAAGGGCTCCCAGCCCCGCCCGGCGAACCAGTCGGCGAAGCGCTGCGGCAGTCCGGGAACGGCGGGCGCATTCATGGCGGCGAGACTGTCATGCGAGGATGTGTTCCGCCACCTCGCTTGCCGCTCACCGCTGGGCCGTCTCCCAGTCCGGCGCCGTGTAAGCCGGGGCGTTGGACGGCGGCAGGGGGTCGCGGCCGCGGATGGCGTCGGCGGCCTTTTCGGCGATCATGATGGTCGGCGCGTTGAGGTTGCCCGTGGTGATGGCCGGCATGATCGAGCTGTCGACGACGCGCAGGCCCTCCATGCCGCTAACCCTCGCCTGCGGATCGACGACCGCCATGGCGTCGGCGCCCATCTTGCAGGTGCCGCTGGGATGGTAGGCGCTCTGCACGGTTTCGCGCACGAATCCGTCGATCTCGTCGTCGCTCCGCACCGCCTCGCCGGGCGCGAGCTCGTCGCCGCGGTAGGGATCGAAGGCGGGCTGGGCGAAAATCTCCCGGGTCAGGCGCACGCAGGCGCGCATGTCCGTCCAGTCGTCCTCATGGCTCATATAGTTGAACCGGACCATGGGTGCGTCGCGCGGATCGGCCGAGGCAAGGCGGACTGTGCCCCGCGATTTCGAGCGCATCGGGCCGGCATGGGCCTGGTAGCCGTGGCAGCGCACCCGCTCCTGCATGTCGTAGGACGCCGCCATCGGCAGGAAATGATACTGGATGTCCGGCCACGGTACGCCCGGCCGCGAGCGGATGAAGCCGCCGGATTCGAAATGGTTGGTCGCGCCGAGCCCGGACCTGAAGGCGATCCAGCGCATGCCGATCAGCGCCTTGCCGAGCAGGCCGGTCGCCGAATACAGCGTAATCGGCTGCGTGCAGGCCTGCTGGATGTAGAGTTCCAGATGGTCCTGGAGGTTCTCGCCGACGCCGGGCAGGTCGCGGACGACCTCGATACCGTGCTCCTGCAGATGCCCGGCCGGGCCGATGCCGGAGAGCATCAGGAGCTGCGGCGCGTTGATCGGACCGCCGCTCAGGACGACTTCGCGCCGGGCGTGGGCGGTGCGGAGCGTGCCGCCCGGGCCGCCCTGCCGGTATTCGACGCCGCGCGCGCGCCGGCCCTCCAGCAGCAGCCGGGTCGCCAGCGCGTTCTTCGTCACCGCCAGGTTGGTGCGCTTCATCGCCGGTTTCAGATAGGCGTTGGCGGTGCTCCAGCGCCGGCCGCGATGGACCGTCATGTCCATCGGCCCGAAGCCTTCCTGCCGATAGCCGTTCATGTCCGCGGTCCGGCCGTAGCCCGCCTGTTCGCCGGCTTCCATGAAAGCGTCGTAGAGCGGGTTGGCCCTCGTCCCGCGCGAGGTGTGCAGCGGGCCGGACGCGCCGCGATAGTCGTCGCCGCCTTCGCTGAAGCTCTCGGCCCTGCGGAAATAGGGCAGCACCTCGGCATAGGACCAGCCGGGCGCGCCGCCCGCGGCCCAGCCATCGAAATCCAGGGCGTTGCCGCGGACATAGGCCATGCCGTTGACCGAGGAGGAGCCGCCGAGCACCCGGCCGCGCGGGCAGTGCAGGCGCCGGCCGTCCAGGTTCGGCTCGGGCTCGGTCCAGTAGTGCCAGCCGTAGCGCGGGTGGGTCATAGCGATGGCGAGGGCCGTCGGCATCTGGAGGAAGATGTTGCGGTCGCTCCCGCCGGCCTCGAGCAGCAGCACGCTGGCCGTACCGTCCTCGGTCAATCGGTTGGCGAGCACGCAGCCCGCCGAGCCGGCGCCGATCACGATATAGTCAAATGCCCGATTTTCGTTCATCCCGGTATCCCGCCGCGCCGGATATTGCGGCAAAGTGGCCACCGTGCTAGCCGTACCGGTTCCCCGAAACGCCGCGGAGAAACGCGGTGGAGGGGAGCGGATCGGGGACCGTAAAGGGAGGAATTTCCAATGACAAGACGCGTACAACTGGCGGCTCTGGGCGCCGTTTCCGCCATGCTGTTTTCGACCGCCGGCTGGGCGGCCGATCCCGCATCCTGCAAGAATGTCCGCTTCTCCGATGTCGGCTGGACGGACATCACCTCGACCACCGCGGCGACGTCCGTGGTGCTCAAGGCGCTGGGCTACAATCCGAGCGCGAAGACGCTGTCGGTGCCGGTCACCTACAGAAGCCTGAAGAACGGCGATATCGATGTCTTCCTCGGCAACTGGATGCCGACCATGGAAGCCGACATCAAGCCGTATCGCGAGGACGGCTCGGTCGAAACCATCGCCAAGAATCTGACCGGGGCGAAATACACCCTGGCGGCCAACAAGCTGGCGGCCGACGGCGGCATCAAGAGCTTCGGCGACATCGCCAAATACAGCAAGCAGCTCGAAGGCAAGATCTACGGCATCGAGCCGGGCAACGACGGCAACCGGCTGATCCAGGGCATGATCGACAAGAACACCTTCGGCCTGAAGGGCTTCAAGGTGGTCGAATCGAGCGAGCAGGGCATGCTGGCCCAGGTCGTGCGGGCCAACCGCAAGAAGCAGTGGATCGTCTTCCTGGGCTGGGAGCCGCATCCGATGAACGCCAAGTTCGACATGACCTATCTCGCCGGCGGCGACGACATCTTCGGCCCGAATTTCGGCGGCGCGGAGGTCTATACCAATGTCCGCAAGGGCTACGCCAAAGAATGCCCGAATGTCGGCAAGCTGCTGACCAACCTGGTGTTCACGCTGGCAATGGAAAACGAGATCATGAGCGCGATCCTGGACGACAAGGAGGATCCGCAGAAAGCGGCGGCGGCG
Organism: Alphaproteobacteria bacterium; assembly: GCA_965202925.1. Classification (GTDB taxonomy): domain Bacteria; phylum Pseudomonadota; class Alphaproteobacteria; order Bin65; family Bin65; genus Bin65. The sequence continues at coordinate 172,150 of CBDBCG010000001.1, forward strand.
TGGCTCAAGAAAAATCCCGGCATCCTGAAGGGCTGGCTCAAGGGCGTGACGACCATGAGCGGCGGCGACGGCATGGCTGCCGTCAACAAGGCGCTCGGCCTCTAGCAGACCTTCCCACCCGGCCCGTAACCGCGCGGGCGGCGCACCCGCCGCTGCCTGCGCGGTCGCCGGGACAGCCGCCCATACCGCTGACGGGGCGGCCGACAACGCCGCGGGGTAGTCCTTGGACTGGCTGACAGACGAGAAGATCCCGCTCGGCAGGTGGATCGAGTCCTTCGTGGATTTCCTGCTGGACCACGGGGCCTGGTTCTTCGACTACCTGTCCGATGCCATGAAATTCATAATCGAGGGCGTGACCAGCCTTGCGCTGGCCATGCCCTCGCTCCTGCTCGTGGCGCTGCTTGCCAGCTTCGCCTTCTGGTTGCACCGGTCGTGGAAGCTGGCCGCCGCCGTCCTTCTCACGCTGCTGCTCGTCATCAATCTCGGCTACTGGGAGAACACGGTCCAGACGCTCACCCTGATCCTGTTCTCCACCCTGATCTGCATCGTCGTCGGCGTGCCGGTCGGCATCGCGGCGGCGCACCGGCCCTGGCTCTATAACGCCATCCGCCCGGTGCTGGACCTGATGCAGACCATCCCGACCTTCGTCTACCTGATCCCGACCATGATCATGTTCGGCCTGGGCGTGGTGCCCGGCCTGATCTCGACGGTGATTTTCGCGATCCCGGCGCCGATCCGCCTGACCCATCTCGGCGTCTCCAGCGTGCCGCAGCCGCTGGTCGAGGCCGGCGAGGCCTTCGGCGCGACCCGCCGCCAGCTGCTGTGGAAGGTCGAGCTGCCGCACGCCATGCCGACCATCATGGCCGGCGTCACCCAGTGCATCATGCTCAGCCTGTCCATGGTCGTGATCGCGGCGATGGTCGGCGCGCCGGGGCTCGGCGTCCCCGTGCTGCGCGCGCTCAACACGGTGAACATCGCCAAGGGGTTCGAGGCCGGCCTCGCCATCGTCATCGTCGCCATCCTGCTCGACCGCATCTGCAAGCAGCGCGGCAGCGGCAACAAGCGGGGCTGAGCCATTCACGCCATCGAACTGAAGGATGTCGACATCCTGTTCGGCGGCGATACCCGGGCCGCCCTGGAGATGCTCGACGGCGGCGCCGACCGCCAGGAAATCCAGGACGCGACCGGCGCGGTGCTCGGCGTCGCCGGCGCGTCGCTCGCCGTGCGGGAGGGCGAGATCTGCGTGCTGATGGGCCTGTCGGGCTCCGGCAAGTCGACGCTCATGCGCGCCGTCAACGGCCTGTGCCGGGTCACCCGCGGCCAGGTGCTGGTGCAGGACGGCGAAGCGGCGCTCGACATGGCCGGCTGCGACGCCGCCACCCTCCGACGCATGCGCATGGAGCGCATCGCCATGGTGTTTCAGCAGTTCGCCCTGCTGCCCTGGCGCACGGTGCACGAGAATGTCAGCTTCGGCCTCGAGCTGCGCGGCGCCGGCCGGGCCGAGCGCGACGCCATCGTCGCGGAGAAGCTGAAGCTGGTCGATCTCGACCGCTGGGGCGACAAGTTCGTCCACGAGCTGTCCGGCGGCATGCAGCAGCGCGTCGGCCTCGCCCGGGCGCTGGCGACGGATTCGGACATCCTGCTCATGGACGAGCCCTTCTCGGCGCTCGACCCGCTGATCCGCGAGTATCTGCAGGACGAACTGCTCGATCTCCAGCGCCGGCTCGGCAAGACGATCCTGTTCGTCAGCCACGACCTCGACGAGGCGCTCAAGCTCGGCAAGCATATCGCGATCATGGAAGCCGGCCGGATCGTCCAGTTCGGCGAGCCGGAGGAGATCGTGCTCAACCCGGCGAATGCCTATGTCGCCGAGTTCGTCGCCCATATGGACGCGCTCAACGTGCTGCGCTGCCGCTCCCTGATGACGCCGGTCGCCGCCATCAGGCGCAGCGGCGAGGCGCTGCAGCTCGACTGGTCGGGCCTCAACCGGCTGACGCTGGACGACACGGGCGCGCCGGACGAGGCGAGCATCGAGCCCGCGCCGGCGGCGATCCGGCACTACACGCCGGAGATGGATACGTCGTCCCTCGACGGCGGCACGATCTGCGCGGCGACGCCGGACCTGCGCATGCGCACGGCGATCGAGCTGCGCCACTGCACCGGCCGGCCGGTCCTGATGATGGAGGACGGCCGGATGGTCGGCGTGATCGGCGACGACGAAATCTACCGCGGCCTGATGAGCCAGGGCAGCGCCGGCGCGCAGGCGCACGGCGGCGGGGCGAATATTTCCGACAATCCAGGACAGGCGCGCCTGCCGGATTAGCCAAACAGTTCGGGTTGCCGCGCGGCGTCGTCGAACGGGTCGTCCGACAGCTTCGGCAATGTCATCAGTTCGCGGATAAGCAGTAGGGATTTGCTGGCAACATAATGGCGACCGCGTCTTTCGCCGCGGGCTTCGAGAAGCTTTGCATGCACAAGGTTCTTCAGATCCCTGCTCGCCAGATTGTTGGAAATGTCCGCTGAGGCGCGATAGGAGGAATTCCGCACCCTGTTGCCGGTCGCTGCCTCCAGCAGCGCCATGACCGTCCTTTCGGGAAGACCGTGCTTCGCCACTTCCATGGAGAACGCATCGTAATATCTTTCCCATTCGCGTGTCCGGCGAAGCAAGGTTTGCGCCTGCCGATAGTGACCGAGGATGCAGAACCGCACCCACGGCCGGCTGTCGCGCTGCGGGTTCCATCCGCCGCCGCCGACTTCCGCCAGAACGTCGTAATAGGCCTGCTGGTTCCGGCCGATATATTCTTCGATGCTGGAATAGATCGGCGCCACAATCCCTTCATTGGCGAGCACAGCCGTCTGCAGGCAGCGTGCGGCCCGCCCGTTGCCGTCGGAAAACGGATGAAGCATGGCGATGTTCAGGTGGACCATAGCGGCCTTGACGACAATCGACGGCGTCCGGGGGTCGTTCAGGTAGTCGATGAGTTCGTCGACCAGCGGTTCCAGCGCATCGCGGTCGACGCCTTCATGAACGATATCGCCGGTCGCTGAGTTTCGTACGCAAATCCAGCCCGGCCGGAAGTTTCCCGGGTTGGCGTCGAGGTCGTGCTGCGAAATCATGAAATGGACTGCCAGCAGAACATCGACGCTGAACAGGAAGCTGTCGTCCCGGCATCGTTGAAGAATGTAATCCATGGCGGACCGATAGCCTTCCACGGCCTGCCAGGTGGCCTTGTCGGCGTCTCCCGGCGCTTCGTTATCCACGACCGCGACCGCGTCTTCGGCGGAAATGTTGATCCCCTCGATGCTGTTCGACGCACGCATGGCGCGGGCTCGGGTCAGGCGCGCCAGAAGACCCGTCCACCGCCGGGGGGACTGGGCCACATAGTATCGAAGGTCGCGGCGCATCTTCTCGATACGCTCGAGGACCCTCCGCTCATCCGCGCTCGGCGTCTCGTAGCGGAACAACATGCATTATATCCACTATGCAAATGATTTGGAATCAGATAATAACTGATCTTACATCAATTAACAACAGCATATGATGCATCGGAAGGTCGGGACATCAGTGCCCGATCGGTGGCCGGCCGCCTTCGCCTATCCGTTCCAGCGGAAATCCGGCTTGCGCTTTTCCATGTAGGCGGCGATGCCTTCCTTCAGGTCGCCGGCCTCGAAGGCGCCGAGGCGCAGCTCGCGCAGCGGCTCCGTCTCCTCGACGGCGCCGGCCGCGATCTCGCGCAGGGCCCGCTTGGCGAAGCGCACGCTGTACTGGCTGTTGCGGCACATCCCCTCGACGAAGGCGGCGGTCTCGCGGTCGAGATCGTCCGGCGCATAGACCCGGTCGGCGAGGCCCCAGCCGCACGCCGTTTCCGCATCGATCAGCCGGCCGCTGAACAGCAGGTCCCTGGTCTTCGACGGCCCGATCGCCTGGCTGACCCGCCGGGTTGACTCCATGGAGTAGCAGATGCCGAGGCGGGCCGGCGTGATGCCGAAGCGGCTCCGGCTGCTGCAGAAGCGCAGGTCGCAGGCGATCGCGATCTCGACGCCGCCGCCGACGCAATCGCCGTGGATCAGGGCGATCGCCGGCTTCGCGCAATCCGCCAGCGCGCCGGCCGCGCCGTTCACCGCGTTCATGTAGGTGAGCGCCGAGTCGCGGTCGCGGAAGCGCTCGTGGAACCTGCTGATGTCCGCCCCGGCGGCGAAGGCCGTGCGGTCGACGCCGCGCACGACGATCGCCTTGACCGCCGGGTCGGCGTCGGCCTGCGCGACCAGCGGCGGGATCGCCTGCCACATCTCCAGGCTGAGCGCGTTGCGCTTCTCCGGCCGGTCGAGCACGAGATGGGCGACGCCCCCCCCGCCTTCGGAAGAGCTCTCCGCGGGGCGCTCAAGGCGGACATGGCGGCTGGTCGCCGCTACGGTGGTCGGTGCGGTCGTCGGCTGTTCGGTCATGGCCCGGCGGCTCCTTCGGTTGTGCGGGCGAAGGTGCCGGGCCTGTCAGGAAATGTCATGATCCGTCATGCCGCGCCCGTCTTCGCCCTCTCCCTTTATTCCGGCCCGAGCGTACCCCTGCACCGTCATTTCGACCGAACGGAGTGAGTGGAGAAATCCGGCCAGCGACAGGCGCCGGCCGGACGACGGAGCCTGTGGCGTCGACGGCGCGATGACCGGATTTCTCCACTCCGCCCCGGCCCAGGGGCCGGGGCTGCGGTCGAAATAGCCCGCCCTGAGCGAAGCCGAAGGGACGGGGAGGGAGGGGCGTCGCGATGTGTCAGGAAATGTCATGATTCGTCATGAAATGTCATGGCGCTCCTGTCTTCGCCCTGACCACACCACCGTGTCGCCCCGGCCTCCGAGCCGGGGCCCAGAGTCGACCCGAACGGTCTTCGCGGTTGGCTCTGGACCCCGGATCGTCGCTTCGCTCCGTCCGAAGTGACAGGGGAGGGATTTCGGATGTGTCAGGAAATGTCATGATCTGTCATGGCCCTGCTTCGGCGGGCCGGCAGCGCGGGCGGGATATATAGGGATTGCGGCGGAGAATGGCAAGAACAAACCGGGAATATAATGCCGGCGGCGCGAAGGAGTTTGCTCCGGGCGAGCGGCCGGGCCGGGTTTCCTTCCCGGGCGGGCCGGGGGCCGGAACCGGTGCGACCCGCTGCCGGATGCTCGCAGGCCCCTTGCCGCGGGCGGCGCGCTGCGCTATCGCTCCCCGTCCGCTGCGGAGCGATCCGCGGCCCGCGCCGCGCCCCCATCGTCTAGCGGCCCAGGACGCCGGCCTCTCACGCCGGAAACAGGGGTTCGATTCCCCTTGGGGGCGCCAAATCTTCGGATCGGGCGGGGGCCGGGGTGGCTATCCGTCTGCACTTGGAGAATCAGGCAGATATTCGATCGAAGATTACATTTTTGATTTCCGGCGATGTTTTCGGTCGGGCTGTAAATCCCAGTTCTATCATCAACGTCAATATCTGCCGGTTCCTCGCCGAATCGAGATCTTTTTCAATTTCCACCATCATCGATTTGACGGACGGCGTCGAGAGCGTGTTTCGCCCGCCGCGGAGAATGTCGGCTTCTATGCCGTCGACATCGATTTTCACATGGGTTGGCCGGCGTGGAGAAAAAATCTTCATAAAATCGTCAACGGAAAATCCGACGGCGCCTTGACGAAATCTGGTATCTATAATTCTGTCGAAATGATCGATTTCAGTGCCGAAGCCGTGCATCGACAGTCCTGCCTCGGTCCGCGCCATATTGAGCGTATCGAGCTTCGTCTTTTCCGAAAAGGCGATACAGTAGGCTGCAATCCGGTCAGACATATCGTTCAGTTCGATATTCCTGTTGAGCACCGCATAGCTGCTGGCCGAGGGCTCGAACGCGAGCACGCACAATTTCGGTCTCAACGCGGCATACAGGCTGTAGGCGCCGATGCTGGCGCCGATATCCCAATAGCATCCATCGTCGGGAAGTGCATCCAACCATCCCAGCGTGTCCGGGTCGGTGCTGGAAAAGTGCCACGCTCCACGAAAGCCGTATCGGGTATTCGAGTCGAAAATCAATCGCCCCCGTTCGGTATCTACTCGATAATTTTCCAGCAGGAGGCCGTGGGCAATAACTCTTGCTTCTCTCCGCCGCATCGGGCTAAGCGGCAGGGTGATAAGTTTCGCAAACGCAGCGATCAGACTGCCAAGAAGCTTTCTCATTTCGATTTTTCCTGTCCGAACCGGTCAGTTCGCGTTTTCCGGTGGAAGTGTTCCGGCGGAGGGCGAAGAGCCGGATTATCCGGCGGGTGATCGCTGCACCGAAATTCGCTCCAGGGCCGTCTCGACCTCGCGTTCGAAGGCATCGAGCCCGGCGCCCGTGAGGCTGTAATGCTGACGCGGCGCAGTCTCTTTCGATACGACATAGGCGTGAAAGTGTCCGCGCAGGTGCGAAAGCCAGGCGAAGCTGCCGTGAACGTGGCCTTGTCGGAATATCTCAACGACCGCGCCGCCTTCCGGCATAAACATGGCGTTGGTCAGGCCCGCCCCGTGGGGGCCGGCAACGATCTGCGCTCCGGAAAACAGCGCAATCTGGTCTGCGAACGAAAGGTATGCGGCTGTCACGCGCTCGAACCCAAAACGCTCAAGCCGCGCGAATATCTCATCCTCGTTCAGAAGGCGGCGCTTCTTGGCGTCGGCGCGGGAGACGAACAATCGCCGCGTCGGTCCGGCGGCAGGGGAAACGCCCGAAGAGCTACGCATCGCCTCCACGGTGTCACTAAGGATACGCCGGCTCGCAGGGCAACGGAATATACTCGACCTGCGTACGCGATGATAGACGACGGCCTCGCAACGGATCTTTTCGGACTTTCGGACCCGGCGGACCGGGAGATCGGGAAATCGCCGACGAACCTCATGAGTGAGAATTGAGTACAGCGGGTGTTCGATTTCCGGAACGAGAATCGTGAGGCGGCCAAACTCCTGAACGGCGGCACGCAGAGCGAGCAGACACTCCGGCGTCCGCTTCGTCAAAAAGTTGTGGTAATTTCCGCGGTGTCCGGGGCGCCGGGTTATCAGGCTGAACGCGATCCCGTCGAGCCGCCGGGCGGCGAGGATGCCCGGAACCGCGGAGCGTCGGTCAACCTGTGTGATCGACAGGTTCGTGCCGGCGTCTACGACCTGTCCGCAGTTGCCGAAGACCCAAGCGTCTTCGAACAGAGCGTATTCCAATTCCAGTCGGGAAGTTGTCGGGATTCGACCTTCCCGTACAAGTTCCGTCTCGAAGTCCGTCTCGAAACGCGCTAACCGCTCAGGTGGGAGCACCGTTTCTGCCGCTTCGACCATGGTCAAGGGCCCCCGTGCCGTCAACGCTTCGAACTCGGCCTGTCGCGTGCTCAATGAGATCATTGGACACAGAGCCGGCGCCATACGCTCGAATCGTTGAGTCGCCGCGAAACGTATTTCCCGGCTTGTCGGAATGAAGGCGCGCCAGCGCGGTGCAGATCGCATCGGAGACTCCGTTCGAATTCGGTCCGGTTGCAATCGCTGTAGAGCGCGTGAGCAATGCGACGCATATCGGACAAGTTAGCCCGCCCGTTCGGCTTTGCGGCAAATCCGGGCCGGCCACGCTGAGCTTGTGTATCGGCAAGTGCTTGTCGTTTCTACCGAGAGTGCAGAAAAGGGTTGGCGGTTCAGTCTGAGAGCGGCGCTTCGCTGTAACGCACCCACATTCGCCGGGCCTTGCCGGTCATCCACCACCAGAGAAGGCGTAGTTGCCAGCGCACGCTCCGTTTGATCAGCATTCGGCGTTTCTTACGCTTGCCTTGGGAGCGTTGCTTCCACGGCTTGATATCGGAATCGAAGACTGGATTCTGGCGGGCAACCGCAGGAACGACTTGCACCGGCCGCAGTTGCCTCGCCAAACTTGAGAAGCGTGGATCGAACATTATCCGGTCGATGTTCAACTCTTCCCTCTCCAGGACTTCCAACAGGGCGACCGCACCTGCCCGGTTCACCAGATGTGCTGCGGCGCCGGCATTCCACCTGACTATCTGGCGCAAATCGCGCCCGCTCGGTGTCTGTCCGCACAGCCAGCCTTGCAGATTCCGGAGATTGTTCGGGGTATCGAGCTTTACCAGGGCCGTGCCAGCGGGCCACCAATCGGTCGATACGCAATGGGCGGGCAGGTCGGCCGCCGCCTCTACGTCGTCTTCGAGAAATGCCGCCCCAGGGTACGAGGTGTCGAGAAATCGGCGAAGCGCCTCGGCGTGGCTCAGCAGGCAGGCCCTCGACCCACGGTTCACCAGAGGATTCTTGCCGACGGCAGGAAGGGACTGCGCATCGATTGCTGGAACGCGCTCAAAAGGAAGCCCGATATTCTTGAGATTGGCTGCGATGGAAGCCAGCCGATCCGGCCGGCGGTCCAGGTTGATCACATAGACAGGCAGAGTCATTGCATGGCTGGCCGAGCACAGCGCCCTTCGGACGGCCCGGTCTCCCGTTCGACAAACTACAGGCTGTTCTGTTCAGCGGGCGGCCCGGCATGCGGGATGCGCTGACGATTGCCGGCGGCAGGCTGCGGCGTATCCGCTGACGGGTCAACAGGTTTCGCTGCCGGAGGAGGCCTGAACGATGGCCCTTCAACGCGGGAGAGGCACTCCTCGATCGCCCGGCCCTGGCCGGTTTCGGGTGGTCGAATTTATGCAGCGCCACTCGCTGCGGTGGAAACGTCGGAACACCGCTCCAACCGCCAATTCTTGACTTGTATGTGAAGTTCATATTAGGTGTCTCTGCTCATCAAATCGAAATGGAAAAATTATGGAGCCTCTCGAATTTTATCGTAATTCAATCAGAAGGCCGGCTTACAGAGTACGGAGAAAGTTAAGGAAATTCAGGTCCAATTCGCAACATCGTCGGCTTCAAAGACTTGGGCCGGACCACGATTTTCCCAAGGCGACCGCCGATTGGCTCATTCACAAGGAACTGGTTTATGGCGGCATTCAGGAAGATGTGCATGTCAGGCAGGCCAGCCCGCACGATCCCCGCTCGAAATCGACATTGATGCAGAAACGAATGCGGGGCGGCGACCGCATGTTGTTTCACGGATATGCTCAGGAATATGCCCAATACCTCAAATTATTCGATTTCGATGAAAGGCTGGTAATCGCGGAATTCGGCATCCTTAAAGGGAACGGTTTGGTGATCTGGTGCGATTTGTTCCCGAATGCCCGCATACTCGGCTTCGATATCGACACCAGCCACTTTGAGGACAACAGGCAAAATCTGTTGGACCGGGGAGGGTTTTCCTCGAATTTGCCTGAAATTTATACATACGATCAGTTCGTCCCAAGCCGGGATTTACTCGACGAGATTCTGAAAGGCGATAAAATCGATATCTGTATTGACGATGGATGTCATTTGGACGAGGCGATACTTTGCACAATGAAAAGTGTCATGTACCACCTTAACGAAAAATTTGTGTACTTCGTCGAAGACAACAGGAAAGTTCACAGGGAAATTAAATCGCTGTACCCAGATTTATGCGTAATCTCCTACGAGAAATTATCGATAATAAATCGCGGGTACGGAGAGGCGACTCGTTAGAACGACCCTTCGCGGTGCCTCCTTGCCGAATATCCCACGCGCCGGTCGAATTTGCGCAGTTGGCGGGCGATCAGGTAATCCTCGACCAGGGGATGGAGCAAGGCAATCCAGCGGTGCCGGCGGTGCAGCCAGCCTTCGATGATGACCAGCTTCCAGTCGTCGTTGCCCAGATGCACGGCCAGGACATTGTGCGGACCCGTGTCCCAGGTCAGCAAGCGTTGTTGCCGCTGCCACTGCTTCAAGTCGTCGATCGCCCGGATCAGGGCAGGCGTGAGACCTCGTTCACGGACGACCTCAGCGAGTCTGCGGGATATCCGGCCATCGGCGTCACGGTATAACTGCATGACGATGCCCGGGCCCAGGTCGGTATCGACGACGCCCGCAATCTCCGGGATGCGCTCGAACACCGAATCGGAACCGCGCTTCTTCAACAGCGCGTAGTCTTCGAGATCCAGCTTCTGTTGAGTGTGGCAGTCCTCGCCTCCGGCGCGGGCGGCAACCTTGACGCACAGAGCGGAATCGGACGGGTGGATGTAGCAATGCCGCTTGCCGCCCCTGGCGAACGGTTCCGTCCCGGAAAGGACAAGCGGATCGGAGGCCGACGAAGGAATCGGATATTCGAACATGCCAGTGGGTCGTGTCTCAGGTGGGTCGTGTCTCGGTTTGAATACGCGACCGCGCGATTGTCGAGGGTCGTCGGCCGGTTCGGCTTAAGTATCCGCCGTTCGATGCCTGCGCCCGTTGACCGCACTTTGCCACGACCTATGATCCACGGCATGACGCTCCCGATCTTTATCATCAATCTCGATCGTCGCGTAGACCGCTGGCAGGTCATTTCCGAAGACATCGAACGGCTGGGGCTGACGGCGACCCGGATACCGGGCGTCGAAGCCGCCACGCTTGCCGAGTTCGACGAACAAGAGCGCAAAGACGGCAAACCGCCGACCCTGCCGCCCATCAATCTGGGCTCCGCCGCCTGCATGATCGGACATACCAAGGCGCTGAAGAGCCTTCTCAAGTCCGAATCTCCGGCCGCGCTGATCCTTGAGGACGATGCGGAGCTGGCTCTCGACACACCGTCGCTGATGCAGTCGACGGGCTGGTGGCCGGACGGTTCGATGCTGATCCGTCTGGAAGACGGTCGCAGACACCGCCGGCTCTTGCGGCGCGTCTGCGGCAAGACCCCGAGCGGGCGCGATCTCCGGCGCCTGGAGAAGTTTTCTCCCGGCTCCGCCGCCTACCTCGTCAACCGCGAAGGCGCCCATCTCCTGCTTGAAGCGTTCAAAACGCCGACCGAGACGGTGGACCATACGATATTCGATTTACAGGTCTCCAAGACGGCCAGGCGCCTCCTGACCTGCCAGATCGTTCCGGCGATGGCGCGTCAACGGCGGGACGACAATTCCGACATTGTCGGTTGGCGTCCGGAACAAGAATTGAGGGGGGTGAAACAGCAAATGTATAGAATCAGGCTGCTCTGGGCCCGGCTTCCTCACAAAATTCGCCTTCTCGGCCCTCGACTGACGGGCGAGGTGCGCAAGACGCTCGTACCCTACAGCGACACGCCTTAGTACCGCCTGAGCGACGGGTCAGCGAGGGTTGCGTCCTGGCCCGGTCGGGGCGGCGGTCCAGGTTGATGACGAACACCGGCAGCTGCGGCATGAGCGGGCGTATCCCCTAGTCCCGCCGCAGCGACGGGTCGGCCAGCGTCGTGTCCCGGCCCTAGCCGGCGCCGCCGAACAGCCGCAGCAGGCCGAACAGGGCGGCGACGACGGCAATGGCGAGCCCGGCGCCGAACTTGACCATGCGGGTTTCGAGCCCGGCGATCTGCGCTTCGAGGCGGGCGATATCGGCTCCGGTCGCGACGTTTTCGGATACAGCGTGCCGCATCGCGCCGGCGAGATCTTCGGCGGCCTTGAGCGTATCGAAGGCGGTGGCGGACACGACGACTCCCGGCTCTTTCCGTCCATCGCCGGGCGACCGCGCCGCCGACCCGGCGTTCGGTTTCCCGGCGTTCGATTCGAAATCTCAATATAATGCGGCCGGCCCGTCGCGCCAATCGCGAAAACGCCCTCACCCCCGCCGCAGCGACGGGTCGGCGAGCGTCGTGTCCTGGCCCGGCGGGGCGTCGTCGAGGGCGTCTTCGAGGCTGAAGACCTCGCGCCATTCCTCCGGCGGGCGGATCGCGGGTTTTCCGCCGGGGCTGTCGGGTCCGTCCGGGCCTTCGGGCACCTTGTCGAGGCCCCAGTAGATTTCCAGCCAGTGGCCGTCCGGGTCGCGGAACTCGACGGCGACCTGCACGCCGGCGCGCCGCCGCCCCTCGAACACGATCCCGACGCCGTGGTCCTCCAGCCAGGTGCGCGCCTTCAGCACCTCGTCGATCGTCGCGACCTCGAAGGCCATGTGGTGCATGCCGGCGCGCTCCCCCGGCGCCGCGCCGCCGCCGACCAGGGCGACGCCGTGATGGTCCGCGTTGCAGCGCATGAAGACCATGCCGCCGTCCATCATCGTGTCGGGATAGACGTCCGAGACCCGGAAGCCGAGCACCTTGGTGTAGAAATCGACCGAGCGCTCCAGGTCGGCGACGTAGAGCACGACATGGCCGATCCTGGCGATGTCGAAGGGCAGCGGCCCGTCCGGCGCCCTGGCGCGCAGGCCCTCGGCCCACGGGCCGGCCAGCGCCTCATAGTCGATCACCCCGCGCGGCATGGCTTGCCTCCTTCGTTTCAGCGCTGCATTCCGCCCAAACCTTCTTCTTCCCCCTCTTCAGAGGGGGAAGTGGCCGAGCGCAGCGAGGTCGATGGGGGTGCCGTCGACAAGTCGGGTCATGTGCCTCGCGGCAAGCCACCCCCACCTGACCTCCCCCTCTGAAGAGGGGGAGGAATCGGGACAGGTATTGTAGCGTCCGATGGCGAAGCCGGAAAGAAACCCGCTCCCTTCGACAGGCTCCTTCGATATGCCCCGTCCTTCGATACGCCCCGGCCCCGGGGGGCCGGGGCTACTCAGGATGAGGAGGAAGGGGTTGCGGCCTTTGGATCCCCCAACCCCTCATCCCGAGTAGGCGCGAAGCGCCGTATCGAGGGACGCCATCGGTGCTATAATTCCGGGCGGGCGGCCGCACCGCGGATTCGGTTCAGCGCGATCGGGCAGGGCGATGACCGGCAAAACGATTCTCGTCGTCGGGACCTACGATACGAAGAACCCGGAGCTCGCCTACATGGCGGAGCGGATCCGCGCGCTCGGCGGCGGCGTGCTGACCATGGATATCGGCGTGCTCGGCGATCCGGCCGTCCCGGTCGACTGGTCCAAGCGCGACGTTGCCGCAGCCGGCGGCAGCTCGATCGAGGCCGCAACCGGCGCCGGCCACGAGAACGCCGCCATGCAGATCATGGCCCGCGGCGCCGCGGCGCTGGCCGCCGACCTGCACCGGCAGGGCAAGGTCCACGGCGTCGTCATCCTCGGCGGCACCATGGGGACCGACGCGGCGCTCGACATCTGCCAGGCGCTGCCGCTCGGTGTGCCGAAATATGTCGTCTCGACGGTGTCCTTCTCGCCGCTGATCCCGCCCGGCCGGCTGTCGGCGGACATCCAGATGATCCTCTGGGCGGGCGGCCTGTACGGGCTGAACTCGGTCTGCAAGGCGACGCTCAGCCAGGCGGCCGGGGCCGTGCTCGGCGCCGCGCAGGCCGCCGAGGCGCCGGCGGGCGACCGGCCCGTCGTCGGCATGACCTCCCTGGGCTCGGGCTCCATGCACTACATGCTGACGCTCAAGCCCGCCCTCGAAGAGCGCGGCTACGAGGTCGCGATCTTCCACGCCACCGGCATGGGCGGCATGGCGTTCGAGAATATCGCGGCGCAGGGCGGCTTCTGCTGCGTCATGGATTTCACGCTGGTCGAGCTCGGCAACCGGATGATGGGCTCCGTCGTCGAGGCCGGCGAGAGCCGCCTGCTCGGCGCGGGCCGGGCCGGCATTCCCCAGATCGTCGCGCCGGGCTATCTCAGCCTCGTGCACATCCCGACCTGGCAGGACCCGCCGCCCCGCTTCGCCGACCGGGCCTTCCACACCCACAACCGGCTGATCAAGTCGGGCCTGCTCAACGAGGCGGAGCGCCGGGAGATCGCCCGCGAGGTCGGCCGGCGGCTGGCGCAGAGCGCGGGGCCGGTGCATTTCATCCTGCCGGCCCAAGGCATCGTGAAATGGGACCGGCCGGGCTACGAGGCGCACGACCCGGCGGGCATGGCGGCCTTCGCCGACGAATTGCGCAAAGCCATCGCGCCGCCGGTCCGCATGACCGAGCTCGACTGCCATATCAACGATGCGGAATTCGCCGAAGCCGCGCTGGCGATTTTCGACAACTGGGTGGCGGACGGCACCATCGGCTGAGGGCTTTCCTCCCGGCCCCATCCGTCATTTCGACCGAGCGCCAGCGAGTGGAGAAATCTCTCCCGCGCGGTGCTCCGGACCTTGCACCGTACCGGAAAGATATCTCCGCTCCGCCCCGGATAAATCCGGTGCTCCGGTCGATATGACGGGGAAGAAAGACGAAGCGGTGCACGAGGCCCGCCGCGCGCGCCTTACCCCGACACCGCGACCAGGCTTTCCAGCTTTTCCGGATCGTCCTGCAGGGTTTTGGACGGGCCGTCATAGACGACGCGGCCGCGGTCGAGCACGACGGTGCGCTCGGCGAAGTTGAGCGCGATCGCGCTGTTCTGCTCGACCAGCACCATGGCGACGCCGGCCTCGTCGCGCAGCGCCGCCAGGATGCGCACCAGCTCCTCGACGATGACCGGCGCGAGGCCCTCCGTCGGCTCGTCCATGAGGAGAATCCGCGGGTTCGCCATCAGAGCGCGGGCGATCGCCAGCATCTGCTGCTCGCCGCCGGACAGCTGGTTGCCGTCGTTGTTCAGCCGCTCTTCCAGGTTGGGGAACAGCCGGAATATCCGCTCTTCCGTCCAGTCGTCCGCGCCATTGTCGGTTCCGGTTCCGGGCCGCGCCCCGATCGCTAGATTTTCGCGCACGGTGAGCGAGGGGAAGATCTCCCGCTCCTGGGGGACGTAGCCGATGCCGGCGACCGCCCGGCGGTGGATCGGCAGGCGCGAGATGTCCTGCCCGGAGAAGCGGATCGCGCCGCCGTGCAGCGTCGTGTGGCCCATCACCGTCGCCAGCAGGGTCGTCTTGCCGACGCCGTTGCGGCCGATCACGGCGACGCTCTCCCGGTCGCCCAGGCTCAGCGACAGGTCCTCCAGCACCCGGGTCGCCCCGTAGCCGGCGGTCACCGCGTCGAGGGCGAGCAGCGGTTCAGCCATGCCCCTGCCCCAGATAGACCGCGCGGACGCGCTCGTTTGCTGCGATTTCCTCCGGCGGGCCGGAAGCCAGAACGGCGCCGGAGACCAGCACGGTGATCCGTTCGGCGAAGCGGAACACGACGTCCATGTCGTGCTCGATGATCATGATGGCGATGTCCGCCGGCAGCGCCGCGATGGCGTCAAGGATGATGTGGGATTCGGCGCCCGGCACGCCCGCGGAGGGTTCGTCGAGCAGCAGCACCCGGGGCTCCAGGGCGAGCGCAATGGCGATCTCGACCAGCCGCTGGCGGCCATAGGGCAGCTCGTCGATGGTCCGGCCGGCGTCGTCCTGCAGCTGGACCATCTCGACCAGCCGCTCGGCCTCGGCGACGACCTCGGGCCGGCTGCCGACCGGTCGGAACAGGCCGGTCGCCACGCCCATGCGCTCGGCGACGGTGAGGTAGATGTTCTCCAGCACCGTCAGGCCGTTGAACAAGGTGTTGATCTGGAAGGTGCGCACCAGGCCGTGCTTGACCCGCTCGTGCTCGGCCAGGCCGGCGATGTCGCGGCCGTCGAGCAGGACCGCGCCTCTGGTCGGCGGCAGCGCCCCGGTCAGCAGGTTCACGAAGGTCGTCTTGCCGGCGCCGTTCGGCCCGATGACGGCGTGGCGCGCGCCCGGTTCCAGCGCAAAATCGATGTCCTTCGCCACCACCAAGGCGCCGAAATTCTTGCACAATCCCTTTGTCTCGAGGACGGCGGTCATGCGCTGCGCTCCCGGAAGCGGCGGATCAGCGGGTCGAACACGCCGAGCAGGCCGCGCGGCGCGAACAGCACGGTGAGGACGAGCGCGACGCCGACGACCAGCTCCCAGTAGGGCGGATCGGTGCCGAGCACGGTTTCGGTCAGGTTCTCCAGGATGGTGAACACGGTGACGCCGATGAACGCGCCGTAGAGCCGGCCCGTGCCGCCCAGGATCAGCATGATCAGGATGTTGCCCGACATCTCGAACTCGTAGACGCCGATCGTGATGTTGCCCTGGACCTGGACCCAGATCGCGCCGGCGACGCCGGCGATCATCGCCGCGATGACATAGACATGGCGCATGCGCTGCTGCACCGGCGTGCCGATGGCGTGCATGCGCCGGACATTCTCGCGGATGCCGACCAGCGAGCGGCCGAACGGCGCGTGGACGACCGTGCGGGCGACGAGAAAGCCGAGCACCAGGAAGGCGAAGGCGTACCAGTAGTTCGTCGTGTAGTAGAGCACGTCGAACGGGAACAGGCCGAGGATGGCGCTGTTCTCGAAATTGATGCCGTCGAAGCCGCCGGTGATGTCGTCCAGGTCCTTGGCGAGTTCGTAGAGGATGATCCCCAACGCCATGGTCAGCATCAGCAGCGTGAGTTCCCTCGTCCGCAGGATGATCCATCCCGAGATCCAGCCGAGCAGACCGGCGGTCACGGCGCCGAGCGCAAGGGCGGAGATCGGCTCCTGCCAGCCGGCGTCGGCGAGGAGGGCGGCGGTATAGGCCCCGGTGCCGAAGAAGGCCGCGTGGCCGAGCGAGACGATCCCGGCATAGCCGACGATCAGGTCGAGCGAGATCGCGAACAGGATCAGCACGAGGATCTGGGTCGCCAGCAGACGGTAGCCGGGGAACAGGAAATAGACCGCGATCGCGATCAGCCAGGGCAGCAGCTCGATCGCCCGGAAGCGGTGGGCGCGCAGCAGTTTGGCGGCGGCGGTCGGGGCGGTCACGCTATGCCTTCCCGAACAGGCCGTGCGGCCGCCACAGCAGCACGATGAAGGTCACGCCGTAGATGAAGAAGCCGCCGCCCTCCGGCAGGAAATACTTGCCGGCGAAATCGATGATGCCGAGCAGCAGGGCGGCGACGAAGGTGCCGCGGATGTTGCCCAGCCCGCCGACCGCCACGACGATCAGGAAGATCACCAGATATTCGAAGGCGAACACCGGCTTCAGCCCGCCGAGGATCTGGATGCCCAGGCCGCCGCCCAGCGCCGCCATGCCGCTGCCCAGCGCGAAGATGATGGTGAACAGCCGGCCGGTCGGGATGCCGCAGGATTCCGCCATGCGCCGGTTGTCCACCGCGGCGCGGACCTGGGCGCCGATCTTCGTGCGCTCAAGGCCGAAGAACAGCGCCGCCACGATGGCGCCGCCGGCGACGATCATGAAGGCGCGGTAGACCGGGATGCTCTTGAAGCCGAGGTCGATATCGCCGAGCAGCATCTCCGGCAGCAGGATATTCTGCGGGTCCGGCCCCCAGACGAAGGAGACGCCGGCGACCGAGGCGAAGACGATGCCGATGGTGAACAGCACCTGGTCGAGCTCCGGCCGGCCGTAGACATGGCGGTAGAGCAGCCGGTCCATCACCGCGCCGAGCGCCGCGACCAGGAAGAAGGCGATCACCAGGGCGAGCAGGTAGGGCACGCCCATCGGCGTCACCAGCTTCACCGTGATGTAGCCGCCGACCATGGCGAAGGCGCCGTGGGCCAGGTTGACGAAGCCCATCAGCCCCATCGTGATCGACAGGCCGACCGAGATGATGAACAGCAGCATCGCGTAGGCCAGGCCGAACACGAGGATCGTCGTGGCGATATCGAGGGCTGCCGCCATTCAGCATTCCTCTGGGCAAATGCCGCGATCGGGGCACGACACCGCATGCACTGCAGATTCCCCCTTCCCCTTGGGGGAGGGGGTCAGGGGGAGGGGTCCGCCGCTAACCGCTACGGTCTCGGAAACCGACGCGAGTGTGCCGGCAAACGACCCCTCCCCCAAGGGGAGGGGGATTCCGGCGGTGCAGTTTCGCGGTGCAATCCCCAGGGGAAGGGGGATTCGGGCGGGCGCGCAGCGCTCTTGCGGAAGAATCATTCAGCGGATGGCGTGCCGGGGTTCGTAACGGTCACTCGGCGGTCGTGCTTCGGCGACCGCCGGAGCGGTTATCGCACATCGTCATATCCACCGGAGCGGCGCGCAAGGCCACTCCCTCACGTCATATCGACCGGAGCGGTCCGCGGGACCGCGGAGTGGAGATATCTTTCCGGTGCGGAGCGGGGTCCATTGCGCCGTGCGGAAAGATTTCTCCACTCGCTTCGCCCGGTCGAAATGACGGTTCGGGCACCGCGCGGACTGACGAAGCGTTCGGACCGGCTACTTGCCGCAGCGGCCGATCTTCAGCTCCTTGCACTTGTCCTTCACGGCTTCGAAGGTCTTCAGCTTCTTCTGCCGCAGCATGCCCTTGTCCTCGTAAACCTGGGCGACATAGACATTCTGGACGATTTCGCGGGTTTCCGGATCGATCATGATCGGGCCGCGCGGGCTGTTGGATTTCCAGCCCTTCAGGGCGCCGATCGCACCGGCGGCGGTGATCTTGCCGCCCTTGGCCGACTTGATGATATGGAACACCGCGGCCATGCCGTCATAGCCGCCGACGCCCACGAAGTCCGGCGTCGACTTGGCGCCGTAGGCCGCCTTCCAGGCCTTGACGAAAGCCTGGTTTTCCGGCGTCGCCAGATCGGCATGGTAGTGGTGCGCCGTGATCACGCCGACCGCCGCCTTGCCCATGCCCTGGAGCTGCGTGTCCTGGGTGATGTCGCCGGGTCCGATCAGCTTGACGCCGGCCTTGCGCATGCCGAGCGCCAGATAGGTCTGAGCGACGCCCGCGGCATGGTTGCCGGCCGGCACGAAGACGTAGAAGCAGTTCGGCTTCTTGTCCTTGACCCGCTGGAAGAAGGGCGTGAAGTCCGGCGCCTCGCGCGGGCCGCCCATCGGGATCGAATCGATGACCTTGCCGCCGGCGCCTTCGAAGCCGCGCGCGAAGGCGGCCACGCTGTCCTTGCCCGGCGGATAGTTGGTGTAGCCGGAAATCGCCGTCTTGCAGCCCATCTCCTTCGCGGCGTGCTCGCCCATGATGTAGCCGGCCTGCCACATGGTGAACGACACCCGAGCGATGTTCGGCGACAGTTTGGTGATAAACGCCGTGCCGGCGTTCATGATGACGAACGGCACCTTGGCCGCGGTGACCAGCGGCGCGATCGACATGGCGTTCGGCGAAAAGATGACGCCGCCCAGGATTTCGACCTTCTCCCGCGCGATCAGCTCCTGCGCCGCCGCCTTGGCGATCGGCCCGCCGGGCCGCTTGGAATCGCGCACGATCAGCTTGATCGTGTCGCCGCCCAGTTCCTTGGCGTGCAGCTTCATATAGAGCCGCGCGCCCTTTTCCATCTGGTCGCCGAGCTGGGCCGCCCCGCCGGATTTCGGCGCGATGAAGCCGACCTTGATCTCCCGCGCCTCGGCCGCCGCCGCAAAGGCGACGGTGCCGGCGAGGATAAGTCCGGTGGTGAGTTTCAACATGGCACTCCTCCCTTCGGATCCGGTTGAACGGACAGACTAGCGGAATTCGCTACTTTCCGCACCGCCCGATCTTCAACTCCTTGCACTTGTCCTTGACCGCCTCGATGGTCTTCAGCGTCTTGTGGCGCAGGGTGCCGTTATCGTCGAAGACCTCGGCGACGTAGATGTTCTGGACGATGTCGCGCGTGACCGGATCGATCGAGATTTTTCCGCGCGGGCTGTCATGGGTCCAGCCCTTCAGCGCCGCGATCGCGCCGGCGGCGGTGATATTGCCGCCCTTGGCCGCCTTGATGATGTGGAACACCGCGGCCATGCCGTCGTAGCCGCCGACGCTGACGAAATCGTTCACCGCATCCTTGCCGTATTCGGCCTTGAACGCCTTGCGGTAGGCCGCGTTGGCCGGATTCTCGAGATCGGCGTGATAGTGGATGGCGATGGTCGTGCCGGCGATGGCCGGGCCGATGCTCTGCAATTGCAGGTCGTGGGTGAGGTCGCCCGGGCCGATGAATTTGATGCCGGCCTGCTTCATGCGCAGGGCGAGATAGGTCTTGGACGCCCCCGCGGCATGGTTGCCGCCCGGCACGAAGACGTAGAAGCAGTTCGGCTTCTTGTCCTTCACGCGCTGGAAGAAGGGCGTGAAGTCCGGCGCCTCGCGCGGGCCGCCCATCGGGATCGAATCGATCACCTTGCCGCCGGCGCCCTCGAAGCCGCGCGCGAAGGCCGCGACGCTGTCCTTGCCCGGCGGGTAGTTGGTGTAGCCGGAGATCGCCGTCTTGCAGCCGAGCGCCGTCGCGGCGTGCTCGCCCATGATGAAGCCGGCCTGCCACATGGTGAAGGAGACCCGGGCGATGTTCGGCGACAGGGTGGTGATCCAGGAGGTGCCGGCATTCATGACCACGAAGGGCACCTTGGCGGCGGTCGCCAGCGGCGCGATCGACATGGCGTTGGGCGAGAAGATGACGCCGCCGAGGATTTCGACCTTCTCGCGCGCGATCAGCTCCTGCGCCGCCGCCTTGGCGATCGGCCCGCCGGGGCGCTTCGAATCGCGCACGATCAGCTTGATCGTGTCGCCGCCCAGCTCCTTTTCGTGCAGCTTGATATAGAGCCGTGCGCCCCTTTCGAGCTGTTCGCCGAGCTGGGCCGCGCCGCCGGATTTCGGCGCGATGAAGCCGACCTTGATTTCGCGGGCCTCGGCCGCCGCCGCCAGCGCAATGCTGCCGGCAAGGATCGTGCCTGCCGTGAACCTGATCATGCATTCCCTCCCTTCGGTTCCGGCGGCCGGGTCGGCACTGCCGTCCGCGCCGCCGCGTTACCGGCCTGTTCTACGGGGCGAACCGCCCGCTCGGCAAGCCGCTATCCGGGCGGGGCTGTTGCCGGATCGCGCTGCGGTGCTACAAATCGGGTATCGTGGCATTCGGGCCGCTCCGTCCGCTTCGCGCGGCGCCGGAACGGGCGGGCTGCCATGCAGCGCCCGTCCGGACGTGCGGAAGCAGGCGATGAATGGCGTATTGGAGAGATTCGAAGAGGACTTGAAGCAGGCCGAGGCCAGGGCACGGGGCGATGTCCCTCCTGAAGTCGAAAAGTCCGAGACGCCGGAACTCGACGTTGCGGCCATCCGGGCCGGCACCGGCCTGTCGCAGGCCGGGTTCGCGAAGAGCATCGGCGTCGGGGAAGAGACGGTGCGCAATTGGGAGAACGGGCGTCGGCAGCCCGAAGGCAACGCCCGCGTCCTGCTCGCCATGATCGCCGGCGATCCGCAGATCGCGCACCGCGCCCTCGGCGAAGATTCTGCCGACTAGGTGCGCCGCCCGCCTTTCTTGCCGCCGGTGAATCCTGCACTGGAGACGTGCGGCTCATACGACTGTTGGAACAATTCTCCTATAGCATGCCGTCTATATGTCATTGACTAACTATTCCTCGACGGCTATCTGAAATCGTGACTCTTGTAACTGTCGTCGAAACACCGGAATTTCAGCGCCGCGCCCAGGCAATTATGAGCGATGAGGCGCGTATGGAATTGATCGATTTTGTGGCGCGCAATCCGATGAGCGGCGTATCGCTTGGAGGCGGTGTCCGAAAATTCCGGTTCGCACGTCCTGGCGGCGGCAGGAGCGGGGGTTACAGGGTTGTACATGTTTGCAGTCCCGAGGCCGGAATGCCGGTCATCTTGATCACGGTCTTTGCAAAGAACGAAAAGGCCAATCTGAGCAAATCCGAAGCCGAGGCGGTCAGGTCACTCGGCAAAGCGCTCATTGAAACCTACAAGAGCAAATTATGAGTGACGCATTCGACTCTATTCAACGGGGGCTGATGGAAGCCCTGGCCCATGCCAGGGGAGAAGGCCCGGCGACGATTCATGAAATCGATGTGCCGGAACCCGACGTCAAAGCGATCCGGGCCAGCACCGGACTCTCGCAGGCCCAGTTCGCCATGAGCATCGGCGTCAAGAAAGGTACGCTCCTGAACTGGGAGCACCGCCGCCGCCGGCCCGAAGGCCCCGCCCGCGTCCTGCTGGCGATGATCGCGCGGGATCCGCAGATTGTTCAGCGAACATTGGGAGTTCGGTCCCGAGGGTAATCTCGCGTCCGGAAACTGCCAGGAGAAAACCATGAGCGACCGGAGGACAGCGCTCGTCGTCAGCGCCCATGCGGCGGATTTCGTCTGGCGCTGCGGCGGCGCGATCGCGCTGCACCAGGACAAGGGCGTCGAGGTCACGGTCGTCTGCCTGTCGTTCGGCGAGCGCGGCGAGAGCGCCCGGCTGTGGAAGCAGGAAGGCGCGACGCTGGAGACCGTGAAGGCCGTGCGGCGCGGGGAGGCGGAAAAGGCCGCGGCGGTGCTGGGCGCGCACGACCTGATCTGCTTCGATCTCGGCGACTATCCTCTCGCGCTCGACGAAGACGCGAAATACCGGCTGGTCGACGTGCTGCGCGCCGTGCAGCCGTCCTTCATCCTGACCCATTCGAAATACGACCCCTACAACACGGACCATATGGCGACCATGGCCTTCACCATGGAGGCGCGGATGATCGCGCAGGCCTGGGGCCACAATCCGGGCGAAAAGGTGCTGGGCGCGCCGCAGATGTACCTGTTCGAGCCGCACCAGACCGAGCAGATGGGCTGGGTGCCCAACCTGTTCCTCGACATCACGCCGGTGTGGGAGAAGAAGCGCGCCGCCATCGAGTGCATGGAGGGCCAGCACCATCTCTGGGCCTACTACACCAACGTCGCGGAGAACCGGGGCAACCATTTCCGGCGCAATTCCGGCGGCCAGGCCGGCGGGCGGGACTGCAAGTATGCCGAGGGCTTCCAGGCCGTCTTCCCGCGCTGCGTGGACGAGTTGTGATGGGCGTCGTCGTCCGTAATATCAAGCGGGCCGATCCCGCGGTGATCGCGGCACTCGGCGAGTGCGGCGTCGCGACGGTGCACGAGGCCCAGGGGCGCACCGGCCTGCTTGCCTCCGCCATCCGGCCGATCTATGCCGGCGCGGCGGCGGCGGGGTCGGCGCTCACCATCCTCGCCCCGCCGGGCGACAACTGGATGGTTCATGTCGCCATCGAGCAGCTCCAGCCCGGCGACATGCTGGTGCTCGCCGTCACCTCGCCGTCCGATGCCGGCTATTTCGGCGACCTGCTGGCGACCTCCGCCCGGGCCCGCGGCGCGGCCGGGCTGGTGGCCGATACCGGCGTGCGCGACGTCAGGGATCTGACGGCCATGTGTTTCCCGGTCTGGTCGAGGGCGGTGTGCGCCCAGGGCACGGTGAAGAAGACGCCCGGCTCGGTCAACGTGCCGGTGGTCTGCGCCGGCGCCCCGGTCAGGCCCGGCGATGTCGTGGTCGGCGACGACGACGGCGTCTGCGTCGTGCGGCGCGAAGAGGCCGCGGATGTGCTCAAGAAGGCGCAGGCGCGCATTGCGAATGAGGAGGAGAAGCGCCG
The DNA here is from genome assembly GCA_965202925.1 of Alphaproteobacteria bacterium. Lineage (GTDB taxonomy): Bacteria > Pseudomonadota > Alphaproteobacteria > Bin65 > Bin65 > Bin65. Next base: position 195,306 of record CBDBCG010000001.1, read on the forward strand.
GCGCCTGGCGGCCGGCGAACTGGGGCTCGACATGTACGACATGCGCGGCGACCTCGAATCCGCCGGGCTGAAATATGTCTGAACGGCCGTCCGGCGGGGTGCGCTGCCTGTGGATGCGCGGCGGCACGTCGAAGGGCGGTTATTTCCTCGCCGGCGACCTGCCGGCCGACCCGGCGGCGCGCGACACCTTCCTGCGCCGCGTCATGGGCTCGCCCGATCCGCGCCAGATCGACGGCATGGGCGGCGCCGACCCGCTGACCTCGAAGGTCGCAGTGGTTTCGCCGTCGGAGCGCGCCGGCGTCGATGTCGACTATCTCTTTCTCCAGGTGAGCGTGGACGAGCCGCTGGTCTCCGACGCCCAGACCTGCGGCAACATCCTGGCCGGGGTCGGCCCCTTCGCCATCGAGCGCGGCCTGGTGCCGGCTCGCGACGGCGAAACGCCGGTGACGATCCATCTGGAGAATACCGGGCAGACCGCGGTGGCGACGGTGCAGACGCCGGGCGGTGCAGTCTCCTACGCCGGCGACGCGCGGATTGACGGTGTGCCCGGCGGCGCCGCGCCGGTGCCCCTGCGGTTCCGCGATACCGCGGGCGCGACCTGCGGCGCGCTGCTGCCGACCGGCCGGGCGTGCGACCGGGTCGACGGGATCGAGGTCACGCTGATCGACAACGGCATGCCCTGCGTCGTGCTGCGCGCGGCGGATGCCGGGATCGCCGGCACCGAGAGCCGCGCGGCGCTGGATGCCGACGAGGCGCTGAAGATCCGGCTCGAGCGCCTGCGCCTGACCTGCGGCCCGCTGATGAACCTGGGCAATGTGGTGGCGAAGACCGTGCCGAAAATGACCGTGGTGAGCGCGCCGCGGCAGGGCGGGGCGATTTGCACGCGCACCTTCATCCCGCACCGCTGCCACGCCACCATCGGCGTGCTCGGCGCGGTCAGCGTCGCGACGGCCTGCCTGCTGCCGGGGTCGCCCGCCGCCGCGCTGGCCGATCTGCCGCCGGGCAACCCGAAGAACCTGGCGATCGAGCATCCCTCCGGTGAGACCTCGGTGATCGCCGCGCTGGCCGACGACGGCAGCGTCGCCTCGGCGGCCATCCTGCGCACCGCCAACAAGTTGATGGACGGTACCGTCTTTGCAGGCTAGCACGGGCGCGCCCGCCGCAATTCGCCCGCCCGACTGCCCAACTGCACCGGAGAGCCGACGTCCATGACGAAAATCGACATCCAGTTCAGCCTGTTCTCGGCCTTCTATTCGCCATTGATCGCGACGATGGCCGGCGGGTTCCTTGAGGAAGAGGGGCTGGAGGCCGACTGGTCGGTCTCGCCGCCCGGCGTTTCGGCCATCGCGGCGCTGAAGGACGGCTCCGCCCATGTCGTCCAGTCGGCGCTCAGCCAGGCCTTCGGGCCGTTGTCGAAGGGCGAGGAGCCCGGCGTTGTCCATTTCGCCCAGATCAACGAGATGGACGGCTTTTTCCTGACCGGGCGCGACCCGGATCCCGACTTTACCTGGGACAAGCTGGAGGGGGCGGAGGTCGTGCTGTTCGGCGGCGGCCAGCCGCTCGCCATGTTCAAATATGCCTGCCACAGGGCCGGTATCGATTTCGCGAAGCTGAGGGCGATCCATCCCGGCAATGCCGCGGACATCGACCGCGCCTTCCGCGACGGGCAGGGCGCCTATGTCCAGCAGCAGGGGCCGTTTCCCCAGCAGCTCGAAGCCGACGGGATCGGCCATGTCGTCGCCCAGGTCGGGCTGCAGGTCGGCCGCTGCGGCTTCTCCAGCCTGTGCGCCCGCCCGGACTGGCTGAACACCGATATGGCCCGGGCCTTCACCCGCGCCTACCGCAAGGCCCGGCTGTGGCTGAACGAGACACCGGCGGCGGAAATCGCGCGCGCCGAGGCATCGTATTTCCCGGAGATCGACCTGCCGGCGCTCGAACGCTGCATCGCCACCTACCAGCGGCTCGGCTGCTGGGCGCCGCATATCGAGATCACGCCCGAGGCCTTCGCGGCGACGCTGGACATCTACGCGCATAACGGCCTGATCGGCGAGCGCTTCGCCTACGACCGGGTCTGCGCCCGCCCGCCGGAGGGCTAGGGCCGATGTCCCGCTACAGCGAAGTCAACCTCGACAATCTCACCCCGGAACAGCGGGCGGTGGCCGACGCGATCGCCGGCGGGCCGCGCGGCTCCCTGCGCGGGCCGTTCGTGCCCTGGCTGCTCAGCCCGGGGATGGCCGATCCGGCCCAGCGGCTCGGCGCCTTCCTGCGCTTCGGTTCCGTTCTGCCGCCGCGGCTGAAGGAACTGGCGATTATCTTCACCGCGCGCCGGTGGGACGCCGGCTTCGAATGGAGCGTCCATGCGAAGCTGGCGCTGGAGGCGGGCCTGCCGCGCGACGCCGTCGAGGCGATCGCCCGCGGCGACGCGCCGGACTTCGCCGACGAAGACGAGGCGCTGATCTACCGGGCCTGCCGGGAAATGTACGAGACGCGGCGCTTCTCCGACGAAACCTTCGCGGCGCTGAAGGCGCTGCTCGGGCCGCAGGGCGTCGCCGAACTGGCCGGCCTGCTCGGCTACTACGCCCTGGTCTCGATCACCCTCAACGCCTTCGAAGTGCCGGCCTTGGACGACGAAACCGTGCCCGAACTCGCCGCAATCGAGCGGTAGCCCGGCCCGGCGGTTCATCTTCCCTTCAATCCGGCCGCCGCCGTTCCCAAATCCCCGGCGATGACCGGCACCGTCACCATCCGGCGCGGCGTGCCCGATACGCTGCATGTGCAGGCGACCGCGTTGTACTGCGAGGCGCTGCAGGCAAAGCTGACGCCGTTCCTCGGTCCTCCGGGCCGGGCGGCGCGATTCCTCGCTCCGGCGATGCGTGCGGACCGGGCCTTCGTCGCCACGGACGGTTCACAGATGCTGGGCATTGCCGGATTTCAGGAAGACGGGATCGGCCTGTTCGATTTCGGATTGGCTCAACTCTGGCGCGAATACGGTCTGAGCGGACCGATCCGGGCCATCGGCCTGGCGGCGCTGGACCGGCGCGAGACCGGGGACACGCTGCTGATGGACGGTATCGCGGTCGCCGCGGAGGCGCGAGGCCGGGGCATCGGCACGCGCTTGCTGGCCGCCGTCTGCGACCATGCCCGAAACCGGGGCAAGGCGCATGTGCGGCTCGATGTCGTCGATACCAATCCACGCGCCGGAGCCCTTTACGAACGGCAGGGTTTCGTCGCGGGCGAGACAGTAGGACTCGGCCTCTTGCGCCTGATCTTCCCCTTCCGCGCCGTAACGACGATGCGCAAGACCCTGTAGCGGGCCGTTACCCGCCTTCAGAACAGCCGGCCGCCGTTCGGCACGTCGCGGTCGACGCCGATCAGCACGACCTCGCCGTCTTCGTCCGGGAAGCCGAGCACCAGGATTTCCGACATGATGTTGGCGATCTGTTTTGGCGGGAAATTGAGCACCGCCGCCACCTTGCGGCCGACCAGCTCCTCCGGCCTGTAATGCGCCGCGATCTGGGCCGAGGATTTGCGCGTGCCGATGGCCGGCCCGAAATCGACGGTCAGGATATAGGCCGGCTTGCGCGCCTTCTCGAAGGGCTCGGCCGTCAGCACCGTGCCGACCCGGATATCGACCTTCTCGAAATCGGCCCAGGAGATGGTGTCTGCGATCGCGTTCATGGCCGCCTTATAGCAGCCCCGCCGGCCAAATCCCCCGCGAAATGCCGGACGTGGAAAGTGATAACGGACGCGCAGAATTTCCCCCTTCACTTGGACTCCTCTGCGAAACCCGAATAAAACCGTGCGATCGGCTCCCGCCACCCTCGCCGTCATTCCGACCGGAGCGCCCCGGATTTCATCCGGGGCGCGTAGCGGAGGAATCTCAACGCAGGACCAGGGGTTTCTTGTGGGTAAGGCCGAGTCGAGATTCCTCCACTACGCCCCGACCCTGCGGGCCGGGGCTCCGGTCGGAATGACGGCGAGGGGTTTTGCAGAGAAATCCCTGGGGGAAGCGGCTTCGCTTCTGCGGGTGGGATCAGGCGGCTGGCGCCGGGTCGGCGTCGAGATCGCCCGGATGCGCCTCGGGGTCCGCCTCGCGGCGGCGGCGCTCGAACGGCGAGCGCATGGTGGCGAACTGCTCGGCCCGCTTGAGGTTACGGTCGAGCGCCGCCATCGTTTTCGCCATGTCCTCGCTATCGTCGCGCAGCCAGACGTTGACGGTCGCGGCGAAGACGACCGCGAGCCCCTTGACGCGCAGGCCGCCGAGCCATCCGGCCGTGCTTATGCCCGCCGCCTCCAGCATCCAGCGCATCGAGCGCAGCAGCCGGCAGCCGCCGCACAGGATTTCGGCAATCCCGCCGCTGCCGGCGTCGCGCACGACGGCGCGGAGGCCGTCCTTGTAGGGATTGAGCGCGTCGAAGCGCTGCATCAGGATGTCGAACAGCCGGTCGCGGTAAGACGTATCCTCGTCGTCCTTCGATTGCTGCGCGCCGGCCAGCACGGTCCGGTCGATATTGCGGACGAGCCCGTCGAGCAGCGCCTGCTTCGACGTGTAGCGCGCGTGCAGTTCGGCCAGCGTGAGGCCGGCCTCCTCGGCGATATCGGCAAGCCGCGTCCGGCGCCAGCCGATGCCGGCGGCTGCCCGCATTGCGGCGGCATGGATGTCGCTGTCGGCAATAGTCTCCTGGGCCATCTGTCGCCTCCTGAGCCTGCCGGGAACGTTCTCTCAATTTAGCACAGAATCGCGCGCGGCGGTTTCAATTGTTTGCCGATTGTGCGACTTTGCCGGCGCTTGGCGGGGCTGCACGGCCGGCCACGTCTTGCTTGGTGCAAAGACCTGCATCCCCGCCCGATCGGATGAAGGCGGGCAATCCGGATCGCCGCCATGCCCCGGCCTGGTTCTGGATACCTGTTTCGAAACCGCGAACCGGCGCTCTCCGTGTCGGTCGAGGAGGAGCGGGATCTGGCCCGGCGCAGCCAGGCCGGCGACCGCGAGGCGTCGGACCGGCTGCTGCGCGCCCATCTGGCCTTCATCGTCAGCATCGCCCGGAAATACCGGCGCTACGGCGTGCCGATGAACGATCTGGTGCAGGAAGGCTCGATCGGCCTGCTGCACGCCATAAGGAAATTCGATCCGTCGGCCGGCGCCCGGCTCTCGACCTACGCCCGCTGGTGGGTGCGCGCGGCGATCCAGGATCATGTCGTGCGCTCCTGGTCCCTGGTGCGCATCGGCACGACGGCGGCGCAAAAGGCGATGTTCTTCCACCTGCGCCGCAGGATGGCCGGGTTTCGGGGCGGGGCGGAGGCGATGACCGAGGACAGGCTGCGCCCGGTCGCGCGCCGGTTCGGCGTGCCGCTCAAGGAGGCGATGGCGCTCGCCCGGCGCGCGGCGGAGAAGGACTGGTCGCTCAACCAGCGCATGCGCGCCGGCGAGCCCGACGAATGGGGCGACCGGCTGGCCTGCGAGCGGGAAAGCCCGGAAGACGCCGCGGCCGGCGCGAGCGCCGAACGGTTCCGCCGCGGCCTTGTCGCCAAGGCGCTCAAGTCCCTGAGCGGCCGGGAGCGCGCCATCATCGCCGGCCGCTTCATGGCGGAGACGCGCAAGACCCGCGGTGCCATCGCCGCCGATCTCGGCATCTCGCGCGAACGGGTCCGCCAGCTTGAAATCGCCGCCCTCGAAAAGCTGCGCCGCCTGATCGGCCGCAAGGGCTGGGAGGCGATCTAGGCCGCGAGGCGCGTGTCGGGTCACCGCCGCTCGGCGAAGAATTGCTTCAGCAGCGCGGCGGCCACGCGTTCGCCCAGCCCGTCGTAGATGTCCGGCCGGTGGTGGCAGGTCGGCTGGTCGAACAGGCGGCCGCCGTGCAGCACCGCGCCGCCCTTCGGATCGGCCGCGCCGAAATAGAGCCGGTCGAGCCGCGCCAGGGCGATCGCGCCGGCGCACATGGCGCAGGGCTCCAGCGTGACGTAGAGGTCGCAGCCGGTCAGGCGGCTCCGCCCGAGCGCGTCGGCCGCGCGCCGGATGGCCAGCATCTCGGCATGGGCGGTCGGGTCGCGCCGCGCCTCGGTCTCGTTGCCGGCCCGGGCGACGATCCGGCGCTCTTGGCGCAGCACGATCACCGCGCCGACGGGCACCTCGCCGCGCCGCGCCGCCGCGCGCGCCTCGTCGAGTGCCAGCTCCATCGGGCTGACGTCTGCGGGAATACGGTTGTCCGGGTTCGCGTCCATGCGGCTTTCGTGGCGTTGCCGGGCGCCCGCGGTCAAGCCCCTTTGCACGGCAGCGGCCCCGGGGTGAGGGCGGCGCAGCTGACCGCGCGAAGCCGCGTCCGGCGGCTCTCGTCGGATCGGCATCCGGGGAGCGCGCACTGCGTCTTCCTCCGCACGGCGGCCGAAGCGCTGTAAGAGGCGCAGGGAACCGGGAGCGGGCGCGCGTCGGGTGACGCGCGCCCGCCCGCGGATCCGGAAGTGCCTGGTGCGGGACGGCCAACAGGAGGAGATATCGGGCATCTATCTCCGGCCGCCGCCGCTCGCGTCTCCCGGACCCGCAACCGGATTGAGCCGGTCAATTCTTGCGAACCGACACGACGGACCCGCACAGAACGGCTTGTCTAATGAGATTAAAATAAACTTTGCGTACTAAATTGGCCGTAAAGAATACTTTTTTGATAAACTTCAGCCGGTTTCAGGGGAGTGACAGGTCCGCGCCGGAAGATCCGGCGCAGCCGGCCCGGTCCGGAAAGCGGAACAGGGCGGACGGACCGTCCGGTTCGGCGCCGGTCGACGATCGGCGAACGAAGGATGCGAAACTGCCGGCAGGGGAGCCGCGGCGCGGCGGAGGACCGGGCCTGTTCTGTCAGCCCGGCAAATCCCTCATTCGCCGCCCGGCCTGGGCATGCGGTATCCGACGCCGCGTTCGTTGAAGATCCAGGTCGGATTTGACGCGTCTTCGCCGAGCTTGGCGCGGAGTTTCTTGACGAAGTTGCGCACCAGATCGAGATCGCCCGACTCGCGCCCGGCCCAGACCTTGCGCAGCAGCGTATCGTAGGTCACGACCCGACCCGCGTTGAGCGAGAGGACGCGCAGCAGCTCGAACTCCGTCGCGGTCAGCACCACCCGGCGCCCGGCCACCGTGACCCGGCGTGCCTCGTACCGGATGGTCAGCGCGCCGAGCGAGAAGGGCTCGGGCCGGGCGAGCCTGCGCAGCGCCGCCCCGACCCTGGCCGTAAGTTCGGTCGGCGAGAAGGGCTTGACGATATAGTCCGCCGCGCCGGCATCGAGGGCTCTGGCGACGGTCTCGTCGCGGCCGTAGCCCGAGATGAAGATGACCGGCAGGTCGCCGAGTTCGGGGATGCTTTCCATCAGCGCGATGCCGTCGGTCCCGGGCATCACGAGGTCGAGCAGGACCAGGTGGGGCTTCTCGGTCCGGATGATCTGGGAAAGCTCCGTGTGGTCGCCGGTCACCAGGGCGGCGTAGCCTGCCTGGGTGAGCGCGTCGCGCACGAAGCGCAGCGTTTGCGGATCGTCGTCCACCACCAGGATGCGGGCCGGCTCGCGCACTTCCGGCGTTCGGGCGGGCGGCGGTGCGGCGGGGTCGGCGACCTCGCTCGGCCATGCGCTTTCGGCGATCGGGAGGGTGAAGGCGAACCGGGTGCCCTGGCCGGCGCCACCGCTCTCGGCCCGGATTCGCCCGCCATGCGCCTCGACCAGCCCCTTGCAGATCACGAGCCCGAGGCCCGTTCCCGCGCTCGCGCGCTCGGCGCCGTCCGCCGCGCCGGTGTATTTGCGGAACAGGTGGGGCAGCCGCTCCGGCGCGATGCCCCGGCCCTCGTCGGAGACCGCGACCTCGACATGGAGTCCGCCGCGCGCGGCCGAGACCCGGATCGGGGCGGACTCCGGAGAGTGCCGCGCGGCGTTGGAGAGAAGGTTGTTCAGCACCTGTACGATGCGCCGGCGGTCGGCCATGACCGTGGGCAGGTCCCGCGGCAGGTCGATGAGCACGGTCTGCCGGCCGCCGCCGGAGAGAAATGTAGTGCGCGCCCGGTCGACCAGCTCGGCCACCTCCGAGCGCTCCGGCGCAACGGAGAGCGTGCCCGCCTCGATGCGCCCCGCGTCGAGCAGGTCGCCGATCAGGCCGCGCATGTACCCGGCCTGGTCGTGGATGATGCGATGGAACTCGTGCCGCTCGGCCGCGTCGATCTCCGCCGAGGATTCCAGCAGCGTCGCGGCCGACCCCTTGATGGCGGCGAGCGGCGCCCGCAGCTCGTGGCTTACCATGCCGAGGAACTCCGCGCGCAACCGCTCGATCTCATGAAGCGGCGCGAGATCCTGCATGGTCACGACCACCGACACCACCGCGCCGTCTTCGGCACGGATCGGCGTTCCGTTGACCAGCATCGAGACGCTGCGGCCGTCCGGGACCGAGAGCACGATTTCCTCGGCGCGCACGGTCTCTCCGGCGCCGAGCTGCTGCGCGATGGGGAACTCTCTCAGGCTGACCTCGCGGCCGTCGGCGCGGCGGCAGGTTACCACCTCGAGCAGCTCCTCCGGGGGGCGGCCGGCGGTGCGCAGGCCCTCGACGATGCGCCGCGCCTCGCGGTTGACCGAGGCCGGACGGCCCGTTCGCGCATCGAACACCACGACGCCGACCGGCGAGGTCTCGATCAGCGCCTCGAGGTCGGCCCGCGCCCGCCGCTCGTCGCGATAGGTGCGCGCATTGGCTATGGCGGTCGCCGCCTGCGAGGCGAACAGCACCAGCACCTCCTCGTCCTCGGCCGTGAACGCCGCAGCCCCCTCTTTCTTGGCGACGAAGAAATGGCCCACGAGGACGTCGCGGTGGCGCATCGGCGTGCCCTGGAAGGTCTTCGGGAGCATCAGGTCCGGGGAGAAGCCAAGGGAGCGGACCAGAGCGGGGAGGTCGGTCAACCGGACCGGCCCCGGAAGGTCGCGCAGATGCGCGAAGAGCTTCGGTCCGTCCGGCCACTCGAGGAACTGGCGGTGCTCCTCGTCAGTGAAGCCGGAGGAGACGAAGTCGCGCACCTCGCCGGTGTCGTCGATGGTCGTGATGATGCCGTAGCGCGCGTCGGTGAGCCCGCGGGCGCTCTCCAGCACCTTGCCGAGCACGGTGTCCAGGTCGAGCGAGGCGTTGACACGCAGGATGGCCGCGCTCAGCGCGGAGATCCGTTCGCGGAGCGCCGCGACCTCCAACCCTGCTTCTCCGGTCTCGTCCAACGGTCCCTCCTGCCCGGACCCGGTATGGCGCCCGGGTCGAACCCTCCGTCGACCGCACCGCGGCGGCGTCCGGGCAGCGCGCTTCGGGGCGCTGCCGCCCGGACCGCGCCGCCGGTTCGGCCGCGTTTCGGTCATCCGGTTTCAACAGATACGAAAAAAATATTTATCCAGTCAATAACGATATGGACTATTTATTTTCAATTTCCGGTCGCTGGGACTTCTGTAGAGATCCGGACGCGTAGACGGCGGGCAGGTCGAGGGGAAGGACGGTCCGCCACGCGCGGCCGGAAGCCGGGTAACCAGGCCGGCATCCGGCCGCTGCCCGCTATTTCTTATCCGGCCTGTCGTTCTGCCGGCTCCGCAGCGACCGGTTGGATTTCCGGCGTTCGTGCTCGGCAATCGCCGCGACAATGAGGACTGTCACATAGAGGACGACGCAGATGATCGCAAAGATGAAGAAGGGATCCATGATCGCCGATCGAGGCTGCGCTTGCCCGCATCGCCGGATGGCATTTCCGGAACCGGGCCGCCAGGGCGATGACCCGATCCCCGTCGGATACGGCGCCATCGCCCGGTGTCTCCGTTATCGGCCCGAATATACCGAGCCTTGAATATCGATTAAATAACTTTATGGAAAATAAAATGTATTTTTAAAAAAGCCGTATTTCTGTATTCATTGCAAGGATCGCACCAGGATGCCGCGCCGTGGCGGGGATGCAGGGCGCGGCGCGTGCCCGACGATGCCGGGCGCCGGCAATCTTCCCTTCCGCTTCCTCCGCCGGCATCGACCGGAGCATCGCCAGGATGCGGTTTGCCGGGGCGGTCCGGCGGTTCGCGCGCTTGTCTTCGACAATCGGTCCGTCCACAATGCGCCGGGTCAGCCCGTGCTTGCCGCGCTGTGGCATGACCTCTCCGGCCTCCGCATCCATCCAGGTCCGTTGTCAATCCACAAACCTGCGGCGCCGGATCGGGGGCCATGCAGGACCGTCGCCGTCGGCGATACAAAGACCGATCAGCCGGTCTGCACAGTGAATGGAGAGCCGCCATGGCGCTGGATAGCGATACGGTGCGCCGGATTGCGCATCTGGCAAGGATGCGCGTCCCCGAAGCGGAGCTTGAGCCGCTTGCCGGGGAACTGACCAACATCCTGACCTGGGTCGAGCAGCTCGGCGAGGTCGACACGGAGAATGTCGCGCCGATGACCAGCGTCGTCGCGGTCCGCCTGCAGATGCGCGACGACGCGGTGGACGATGGCGGCGCGCCCGACGCGATCCTCGCCAATGCGCCGGACGGCGCGCCCGGCTTCTTCGCCGTGCCGAAGGTCGTCGAGTGATGGCCGGCCTGACCGACCTTACCTTGGCGGAAGCGCGCGCCGGGCTGGCGGCCGGCGACTTCACCGCCGAAGAACTGGCGCAGGCCCATCTCGACGCCGCCGAAGCGGCCCGGCCGCTCAACGCCTACATCACCGAATTGCCGGACCGTGCGCTGGACATGGCGCGCGCCTCGGACGCCCGCCGGGCGCAGGGGCGGGCCGGCCTGCTCGAAGGGCTGCCCGTCGCGGTCAAGGACCTGTTCTGCACCGAAGGTATTCAGACCACCGCCGGCTCGCACATTCTCGGCGGGTTTACGCCGCCCTACGAATCGACCGTGACCGCCAACCTGTGGGCCGAAGGCGCGGTCATGCTCGGCAAGACCAACATGGACGAGTTCGCCATGGGCTCGTCCAACATCACCTCGCATTACGGCCGGGTCGAGAATCCGTGGCGCGCTGCCGGCAGCAACCGGGCGCTCGCGCCGGGCGGCTCGTCCGGCGGCTCGGCGGCGGCGGTGGCGGCACGGGCGGCGCCGGCGGCGACCGGCACCGATACCGGCGGCTCGATCCGCCAGCCGGCGGCCTTCTGCGGCATCGTCGGCATGAAGCCGACCTACGGCCGCTGCTCGCGCTGGGGCATCGTCGCCTTCGCCTCGTCCCTCGACCAGGCCGGGCCGATCACGCGCACGGTGCGCGACGCGGCGATCCTGCTGCGCGCCATGGCCGGGCACGATCCGAAGGATTCGACCTCCGTGCCGCGCGCCGTGCCGGACTATGAGGCCGCGCTCACCGGCGACATACGCGGCCTGCGCATCGGCATCCCCGCCGAATACCGCATGGACGGCACGCCGGACGCCATCGTCGCGCTCTGGGAGCGGGGCAAGGACTGGCTGAAGGCGGCGGGCGCGGAGATCGTCGACCTGAGCCTGCCGCACACGAAATACGCCCTGCCGGCCTATTATATCGTCGCGCCGGCCGAGGCGTCGTCCAACCTGGCGCGTTATGACGGGGTGCGCTTCGGCCTGCGGGAAACCGGCGGCGCGGCCAGCGACGGGGCCGACGGCGGGGCCAGAGACGCCGGGGACCTGACGGAGATGTACGAGGCGACCCGCAGCGCCGGCTTCGGCGCGGAAGTCCGCCGGCGCATCCTGATCGGCACCTACGTCCTCTCCGCCGGCTATTACGACGCCTACTACATCAAGGCCCAGCGCGTGCGCAGCCTGATCGCGCGCGACTTTTCCGAGGCGTTCAATGAGGTTGACGCCATCCTGACGCCGACCACGCCGACCGCGGCCTTCCCGCTCGGCGAAAAGATGGACGATCCGATCGCCATGTATCTGAACGACGTGTTCACCGTGCCGGCGAGCATGGCCGGCCTGCCGGCGATTTCCGTGCCGGCCGGGCTGGACGGCGACGGCCTGCCGCTGGGCCTGCACCTGATCGCCGACGCCTTCGAGGAAGAGACCCTGTTCCGCGTCGCCGGCGTGCTGGAAGACGCGGCGGGATTCACGGCGCGGCCGGGGCGGGCGGGCTGAGCGCCGCTGTTCGCATCGGCCAATTCGCTCCATCGCCTCCCGTCATTTCGACCGAAGCGCCGCGAGGCGCGAAGTGGAGAAATCTCTCCCGCGCACCGCCCCGGACCGCGCGCTGTACTGGAAAGATATCTCCTCCGGATGGTCGCCGAAATCGATGACGGCGATCTGCTCCTCGGCAAGGTCCGGGCACAGGGCGCGGATATCGTCGGCCCCATCCTAGGCGAAGCGGAAGGCGCCGGCGGCGAAGCGCGGGTTGCCGCCGTTCTCGGCCTCGGGCGCGCGCTCCAGCACCAGCACCGAGGCACCGCCTCTCGCGCCGCCAACGCCGCGCACAAGGCAGCGTTCCCGGCGCGGACCACGATGATGTCCGAATGGGTCATGGCGTGTCAGGGAATGTCATGTTTTGGAATCAAAGGAGTCCATAGATGACACGTCTGGAATTATTTTCTCTAACTAAATGAATAATAATTACAAATTGAGCTTTCTGTCTGCAATGGGAAGGCGCCTCGTTTCCGTTCGATTTTTCCGTAAGCAATACGCAAGCGGATTCGATCTATATTCCGGGTGCGCTTGCCCATTCTTGTCGTCGTTCACCACCACCGCACAACCAACGTTTCCGGTTTTCGTTCGGTCACGCGGTGACAGGGGGCATTATGTCCCCGGTTGAGAACTCGCCGCGAATCCGTCCTGAGGGGTCGGGGCCAGATGATTTTCCTGGGCTGGTCCCGCTTGTTGTGCCCGTCGTAGCGACCGCGGCCCTGAGTGGTTCTGACATAGAACCAGTTTGGCGCTCTGTACAGTGCACCGGTGAAGCGCGGGTCTCGATGAGCACCGGCGTGACGTTGTGGCGCTCGGTCCAGTCCTCGGGCAGTTGCCGGCGAAGAAGGGCAAGGATGTGCGAGCCCAAGTTGGCGATCATGATCCAGGGCAGGATGAGGAGCCTCGGGTTGGGCCGAATTTACAAGAAAGATTGATCCGTCAGTAGGTTATTCAGCCTTCGCAATTAACACTGCTGCATTCCGCATATTCATTTTTCCGGTCGCGTGCCGATCGGCGACCAAATATCATGCCGAACAGCACGGTGCCGGACGACAGGCTAATTCTGCTCTGCCATTCCCACTTCAAAGCGAAGCAAAACCGTCGGGCGCTCGTCCCTGGTGCCGCCAGGATCGATCTTGTGGTACGATCCTAGCGCAATGATTTCGTCGGCGCGACGGAACAACCTGCATCGCACCGAGAAGCTTTCGCCGACAAAGTTCGGCTTGCGGAAGATCACCCGGGCCCGTTTCGCGGCCAAGCGTTCTAGCGGCAGCCCCGTCTCGGCGAGCAGGGCGGTCACGCTGTTTTCCATGCCGTATATATACTCAAGGGCGTTGACGTGCTGAAAAACGTCGGAATTAGGCAGGCCCCAGATGCCGACCGGCCCATCTATTTTCTCCAGGGCCAATTCCTCGAAATCGCCGTCGATTTGCTGTAGCAGCTCGACGGTCGGAAATGGCCCCCCGAATTTGTGTTCGTTGAGGAATCCGAGCTCTTCCGGCACGTCCCGGACCTGCCGCTGGCCGGGCGGCGCCGTGGGGTGGGTCAAGATGTGCAGGACCCGGCCGCGGCCCGCCGCGACGGTGTCGCCAAGGGGCGGTTCGAATCCGACGGACGATGCCCCGCCCAAAGCCTCCCGCGCGCGAAATTCGGCGCGGGTCTCCAGGATCAGTCGTTCGACGCGCCGGGGCTCGCGTTCGTCGCCGCCTGTCTCGCGGGTCACACATCGACTGAGCCCGATGCGATGCGTCCTTTCGAATTCGTTGCCGTAACCGTGAGGCCGGGGATTGTTTCGGAAATCCTGGAAATACTGGCCCGGCGCGACCCCGCGAAGGCCCATTTTCCTGAATCCGAATGTCGGCTCGAGTTCGTCGAAGACCGGCTTGAGCACCATCTGGACAAAGGCGCGGAACTTCAGATTCCGGTGCTGGTCGAGATCGCCGACATTCACGCGGATCCGGTCGTTGCGCGTCACGTAATCGAGCTTTTGCGACACACTCATTGACGGCTTCCTCATTGGTTGGCCGGCTGCCGGGAGGCGGCTTGTCCCGACACGGCAAGGCGCGCGGGACGGTACCCACCGGGGCGTTCGCAACCTGCGGTCGGTTCAACGCGACCGGAGAAACACCGGACGCCGCCTTGTCGCACAGAATGCCGGCGGCTTCGGCAGTTGCGGGACCGCCCAGGGGCGACGCTTCTATCTCGCCGCCGAGGTGGACCGCGCCGGCGTCTTCGGCAACTCGACGTATACCCCCTGCTGCTTGGCCTGCTCGCGCATCGCTCGAATGTCGTTGAGTACATCCTGGGGCTGGCGCACGATATTTTCCGGATGTTTGAAGTGCGGGATCACATAGCGTCCGAAATATTCGATCGACTTCATGATCTTGTCGTGCGGAACGCTGTCGATCCGAAGCAGAACTTCGTCCGCGCCTGCTTTCCGGAACTGTTCGATTTGCCTGATGCAGCTTTCCGGCGAGCCGATGACCGCCGCCGCCGAGTCATTGATGAAATAGTCGATGTTGTTTATTTTCTCGCCAACTTTGGCAAGTGCACCCATATATTGGTAGGATTGGTTCATCTTCGCCAGGCGCGGGTAGCCCGTATAGGCGACATGCACATATTCCAGGTTTGCCTCTCCGCCGATTTTGCGTGCCATTTCGTCAGTATCGTCGCAATAAGCGTGGATAAGGACACCGACAGATTCATTCACATACCCACCATTGGCGCGAGTTTTCTTTATTCCCTTACGATAATTAGCAATATTGTCCGCAAGGAATTCCCAGCCAAGGAAATTCGACAGCGAGAGCGTGCCGATCCCCAGTTCGGCGCAGTGAAGATGGCTGTCAACGCTCGAGGAGGCCATGTAGATGTTCGGATGCGGTTTTTGGATCGGCTTGGGGACAAGCGAACGCGGCGGAATTTTGTAATGCTCGCCATAATGCATGAAAGGATCTTCGGTGAAGGCCTTTTTCAAAATCTCAATGCCTTCGAGCGCTTTGTCCCGATTGGTGCTGAGATCGACCTCGAACGCCCGCAGCGAAAGCGTAGTGTTGCCGCGGCCGATTCCAAGTTCGATGCGGCCGTTGGACAAAATGTCGGAGACAGCGACGTTGGCCGCGACCTTCAGCGGATGATTGACCGGAATCAGCGAAATCGCGTGCCGGAACCGGATTCGGCTCGTCTTGCCATAAAGATAGCCGTACAACACCTCCGGCGATGCCGTCGTCGCGGCACCCACGGCCATGTGTTGCTCCGAAACGCCGAACAGATCGAAGCCCCATTTCTCGGCATGAATGACCTGTTCGACCAATTCCCAATACCGCGCCTGGTGCGTCTGTCCGCAAGCAGCATCTCCTTCCGACAGGTACATGAACCGCATCTTTTCTCTCCCCTTCGTGGGACGGTTAATCCGGTATTCTTCGGATAATCAGCCTGGTAGGAGTCGGGATATCTCTCAATAATGTTCAGCCAGGGTCTCTTAATTCGGCGAGAACTGCAACGAAAAAAGCACGATAGCGACAGCGAGAAAAGTGGCAAGTTCCCGATTTCGATCCATTGAATTCGGAGGCGCCGGATATCTTGGGGTTTGAAACCGCAACGCCGATAGTCGCAAACATTGTGCTCTCCCCAATTATTCGATACTTTGAATTGATAACGTAAAAGAGCGCTCAGCCATTGTGCGCGAGGCCACCACCCCAGTCAATGGCCGCTGTTTTAAACCGCTGGGCAGCGACCCGGAGCATCGAGTGCCGATGAGCAGAACCTATCGATACGAGCGGACGATCATGTGGGGCGACACGGATCCCGCCGGAACGATGTTCTCGGTAAGCGCCTTCGCGCTCGGCATCGAGGCCATGGAAGCCTTCTACCGGGACGTTGTCGGCATCACTTTCAGGGAGCTTCAGGAAGTCCGCGGCCTGGGTGCGCCGATGGTTCACGCGAGCTGCGATTATGTCGATTACGCCTGGCTCAGCGACAGGCTTTGCCTCGATGTCGCCATCGAGCGTCTCGGCAAGAGTTCCATCGCCTGGAAGATCGACGCGTCGAAGCTGCCCGCGGACGATCCCTCGTTCCACCTGAAGCTCGTATCCGCGAGCATCAGCCTGGCGACCAGGCGGGCAACCGCGTTGCCGGCCGATTTCCGCGATGCCATGACGCCTTACGTGCTGGAAGGTTAGCCCGCGAAATACCCGGCATTCCAACGCGTCCCGCGTTTTCCCCGAAACGCGGCAACGCAGTCGCGCATATCAGTCCCTGGCCACGACAATCAGCTCGACCTCGGTCGCGATATTCATCGGCAGGACGCTTGTACCGACCGCGGCCCGGGCGTGACGGCCGGCATCGCCGAACACTTCGACCATCAAATCCGACGCGCCGTTGACGACCTGGGCCTGGTTGAAGAAATCCTCCGCCGAATTGACGAAGCCGCGCAGACTGACGACGCGCTTCACGGTATCCAGCGTGCCGAGCGCCGCGCGTATCTGGGCAAGGCAGTTGAGGCCGCAGCTGCGGGCAGACAGGTAACCGTCCTCTTCGGTGAGATCGCTCCCGACCCTGCCGACATAGGCTATTTTGCCGTCGAGGCCGATCGGTCCCTGGCCGGCGATAAACAGGAGATTGCCCTCGCGCACGAAGGGTACATAGTTGGCGAACGGTGCGGCCGGCGAAGGCAGTTCGATCCCGGCGGCCGACAGTTTCCGTTCGAAGCTCATCGCATTGTCCCCGTTGCTGAAGTCCGCGGCGATTGACGTTCCCGCTCAGCCCCCGATGTCCGGGCGGTGCTGCGTCCAGGGCCTTGCCGTCTCGTAGGCGGCCGAGGCCTGCAGCACGCGCAGGTCCGCCAGGCGCGGGCCGACGATCTGAAGTCCGACGGGAAGCCCCCCGGCTGTGAAGCCGGCCGGGATCGAAGCGGCCGGGACCTGGGTCATGTTGAAAGGAAAGCTGAACGGCGCCCAGGCGATCCAGTCTTCGCCGTGACCGTGCTCGGGCTCGGGCGAGGGCGCGCCGGCGCGGAACGGCGGCACGGCCACCGACGGCGTCAGCAGAAGGTCGTACTGTTCGAAGAAACGCCGCACACGATCGTAGAGCCGGTGGCGCTCGACCTGGGCCCTGCCGACATCGACCGCGCTCAGCTCCAGCCCGGCCCGCCCGATGTTCACCAGTCCGGGATCCATCTCGGCTTCCCATTCGTCCAGGAACCCCGCGATGGAAGTCGCGACGCCGGTCCTGAAGAATGTCCGGTAAACCTCCGAGTAATCCCCGAAGTCCGGCGTCGCCTCTTCGACATCGCATCCAAGCTCGGCGAATGTCTGCGCCGCCGTGGCGCTCAGATCCAGTACCTCGGCGTCGACCGCCGCATGGCCGAGGTCCGGGCTCCAGCAGACCCGCAGACCGGCAACACCGGCCTTGAGCGCTTCGGCGTGGTCGGCGGGCGGGCCTTCGAGCGACAGCCGATCGGCCGGGTGCGGTCCGCCGGCGACGGCCAGCGCCAACGCCGCGTCCGCCACGGTGCGGGTCATCGGCCCCGTGTGGGACAGCGCGTCGAAGGCGCTCGAAGGGTAGACCGGTATCCTCCCGAAACTGGGTTTGATGCCGAAAATTCCCGTAAACGAAGCGGGAATTCGGATCGAGCCGCCGCCGTCAGTGCCCATGGCGAGCGGCCCGATGCCGGCCGCGATCTGGGCGCTGGCGCCACCGCTCGAGCCGCCCGGCGTGTAATCGGGATTCCACGGATTTCGCGTAATGCCCTGGAGAGGCGAATCGGTCATCGCCTTCCAGGCGAACTCGGGCATGGTGGTCTTGCCGAGCATTATCGCTCCCGCCGACAGAATCCGTTCCACCACCGGCGCATTCTCGTCGGGAACGTTATGTTTGAAAATTTTCGAGCCTACGGTCGTCGGCACGCCTCTGGTAATCATGGAATCCTTGAACGACACCGGGACGCCGTGGAGCGCGCCGAGCGGCGCGCCGTTTGCCACTGCCGCCTCGGCGCGCCTCGCCGCTTCCATCGCGATTTCGGCCGTCACCGTGAAGAAGGCATTGAGCCTGGGGTTCAGGTCTTCGAGCCGTTCCAGGACAGCTTCCGTTATCTCGACGGGCGAGAGCCGCTTGTCGCGAACCGCCTTGGCCATTTCGGTCGCTGGCAAGTAGCAGAGGTCTTCCCTGTTCATGATGTCCTGCTTCGCACGCGGCGGCGGCAGCCGGCGACCGTCAGCCGTCGCTGGCGTTTCGGCCGATAAAGACGCGCTGCACCGCCGGGTCGTGCAGCACGTCGTCGGGGAATCCTTGGGCGACGACACGCCCGTAGTCCAGGACCATGACATCGTCCGCCAGTTCCGAGACCATGCGTACGTCGTGCTCCACCCAGACCATCGTGATCTGACGCGTATGCTTGATCCGCAGCATGAAGCGGGAGAGATCCTGCTTCTCTTGGCTGTTGAGACCCGAGGCGACCTCGTCGAGCAGCAACAGGCGCGGCTCCGAGCAGATCGCCCGGGCGACGCCGACCAGCTTCTGGATGCCGAACGGCAGCATGCCGACCGGGCTCTTGCGGTAGCGCTCCAGTTCGAAGAACTCGATGATCTCCTCGACCGCCTCGCGGTGGCGAATCTCCTCTTTACGGGCCGCGCCGAAATACAGGCCGCCGGTTATCACGCCCGTCGTCATCAGGTGATGGCGCCCGATGAGCATGTTCTCGAGGACCGACAATTCGGCGATCAGTTCGACGCCCTGAAACGTCCGGCCGATACCCACGTCGACGCGCCGGTGCAGGGGAACATCAGAGATTTCGCGGCCATTGAAGAAGACCTGACCTTCCGATTGGGGCAAGACGCCGCTGACCACATTGAGCAGGCAGGTTTTGCCGGCGCCGTTGGGCCCGACAAGGCCGAATATGATCCCTTCGGGCACGTCGAGCGACACGCTGTCCAGAGCGACAAGCCCCTTGAAGCGCAAAGACACACCTTTCACGCGGAGGATGGGGCCGGCTTCCGCCATCAGCCGAACCACCGCCGCTTGCGCCGATACTGCTTGACGTCCTGATAGTGTTTCTTGCCGCCCTCCCGCTCCATGCCGAGATAAAACTCCTGGAAATCCTCATGCTCGAGCAGCCGTTCGGGCGGGCCGTCGAAGGCAATACGGCCGTTTTCCATGACGTAGATGTAATCGGCCATTTCGATCCCGGTGCTCGCATTTTGCTCGACCACCAAGATGGTGACATTGTGCTCGTCGCGAAGCCTGACGACGGTCTCGACGAGCGACTCGACGACGATCGGGGCCAATCCCAAGGTCATTTCGTCGATCAACAGGAGCCGCGGCCCGCCGAGCAGAGCCATCGATATGGCAAGCATCTGCCGCTCGCCGCCGGAGAGATAACCTGCGATCGTGTTCGGCCGCTCGGCCAGTCGCGGGAACAGGCCGTAGACCTGCTCGATGCTCATCGCACGATCGGATCCGCCGCGCGGCCGGCAGGCAGTCAGATTCTCCAGCACCGACAGCGTCGGGAATATCTTCTCGCGCTCGGGCACGTATCCGATGCCCATGGCGCTGATCTGGTCGTTCCGCCGGCCCTTGATCGAGACGCCGTCAAACAGCACGTCGCCCTCGGTGATGCGGACGTCTTCGGCGCGCATGAAACCGGCGATTGCCGCCAGCGTGGTCGACTTGCCGGCCCCGTTGGTACCGACGAGCGCCGTAATCGACCCCTCTTCGGCGGCGAGCGACACGCCCTGAACCGCGGTAACGGCCCGGTGGTAGACAACCTCAAGGCCGGTCACTTCGAGCAGTGCCGAGCCGGACGACCCGTTTTCCATGCCTTCAATCCCTTCGAACGGCAAGGATGGACCGGCTCAGGGGCCAGAGTTCGAAATAGACACGGATTCGCCGCCAGATGCCGATCAGGCCGCGCGGCTCGAAGATGAGGAAGCCGATCATCGCCAGGCCGAAAACGATGACCTGGCTCGGCACCAGAAGCTGCACCTGCGTTCGGGGGCTGGCCTCAAAGAATTCGAACAGCCAGGTGATGAAGAACGGCATGAGAGCGATGAAGCACGCGCCCAGATACGATCCGAAAATCGAGCCGTAGCCGCCGATCACGACCATGGCGAGATACGAAACGGCCAGATCCAGCGTGTAATACTCAGCAGAAACCGATCCCAGATAGTAGACAAGGAGAGAGCCGGCCATGCAGGCGAGGGCCGAACTGACGACGAATGCCTTGAGTTTGTAGACCGCGAGATTGATGCCGAGCGCGGCGGCCGTAATGTCCCGTTCCCGCAGGGCGATCCACGCCCTGGCGACCCGCGTTCTCGCCAGGTTCAGGCAAAACGCGGTCGTGAGGATCAGGACTACACCGAGAAAATAGAACCAGCGCACCGCCGAGTCCAAGACGACAATGCCCAGATCGGCCTCCGGCATCAGGAAACCGGTCAGGGCCAGAATGCTGTCCTCGCCGGTCGATTGGTACACATGAATCAGGTAGAGCACGATGTAGTGGAAGCCCACTGTGGCGAGGACGATGTAGAGACCGCGCAGGCGCAGGGCCGGCGCGCCGACGACGAAGCCCAGGGCGCCGCCGAAAGCCGTCGCGGCAAGCACGACCAGGGGGAACGGGATGCCGGCCTGCGATACGAAGTGGCTGACATAGCCGCCGACGCCGAGAAATGCGGCGTGGCCGAGGGAAAGCTGACCGGCGAAGCCCGTCAGCAGGTTCAGCGCCAGCGCACCCACGATCACCAGAATCGTCAGGTTGAAGATGTGAAGGAGCTGGTTGCCCGCGATCTGCGGCAGTATCAGGCCCACGCCAAGCAGCAACGCCACCCCCGCCTTGCGGTAGGGCGTGTCGAACAACGCCATGTCCCTGGCGTAGTCCGTCTTGAAATAACCCGATCTGCGCGTGGCGATGGCTACACCCTATCGATCATTTCCTTGGTGCCGAGCAGGCCCCATGGACGCAACAGCAGAATGACGACAAGCACGATGAAGGGGATGACTTCCGAAAGCGCAGGATCGATGAACCGCTGCACCAGAATCTCCATCCCGGCGACGATGAGGGCGGCCGGGATAAGGCCGGTCAGGCTGTCCATCCCGCCGACCAGCGCGACCACGAGCGCCTTGATGCCGACAAGGGAGATGGCGATGCCGATCTGGTAGTTCATGCCGTATAGGCCGCCGGCGAACGCTCCGATGCCGAGCGACATGCCCCAGGCGATTGCAAACAGCAGATGGATGTTCATGCCGCGGTAGGCGGCGAGCTTCGGGTCGAACGACGCCGCCCGCATCTGCATGCCGAGCCTGGAATAGCGGAAGAAGAGCAGCAGGCCTGCGATGATCGCCAGCGACGCCACGACCATCACCAGACCGTAGCGGGTGATGCTCAAGCCCTCGAATACGTCGACGGTCGAATTGTCGACGCCAAGCTCGCTGCCCGGGAAAATACTCTGTCCGGTGAATTCGATGTAGACCAGGCCGCGCAGAATGATGCCCAGGCCGATGGTGACCAGCACGGCTGCGAAGACCGGCTGTCCCGCCATCGGCGCCATCAGGAAGAGATAGATCAGGATTCCCGCAGCGACGCCGATGACGATTCCCACGGGAAAGATCGTATGGGGATCGAGCTGCACCGTCGCCACGATGGTGAAGCCCAGATAGGCGCCCACCATGAAGATTTCGGGATAGGCAAAGTTGAGGACGCGGCTGGAGCGGTAAACGATGACGTAGCCCGCTCCGAGCAGCGCATAGATCGACAGCAGGACGAGAATATCGGCGAGCATGGCTAATGCGCCGGGCGTTCGCGCCGGCCCGGCCCGACCTCGCGGTCAGGCCGGGCAAAGGGCGCTGTCGAGCGCATCGCAGTCGCCGGCCAACGGCTCACCGCGGCCAACCGCTCCGATGTTCCCGGCCCGCGAGGTTGTGGCTATTTCTTCCTTGGCGCCCAGTCCATCTCCTGCTTCACGAACCAGTCGACCGACGTCGTCAGGGCGTTCTTCGCCGTGTTCCAGGAATAGACCCGATAGGCCTTCGACGGGCTGGTGTGATTGGTCTTCGTGAAGGTCACCGGACCGCCGTTGAGGTCGACCATATTCCGGTCGTCCACTTTCAGCGCGTTCAGGATCCCGACCAGTTTCTCGCGGCTGCACGGCCAGCCGCAGGCCTTGAGCGCAGCCTCGGTCACCATAGCGGCGCGCCAGCCGAAGCGAATGTCGGATACCGGAAAATCGTAGCCGTATTTCTTCGCCGCGGCGACAATGTCCTTGTGGACCGGCTTGTCTTCGCTCACCAGCGAGAAATGATCCATGGCGTAGATGTTCGGATTCTTGAGCTGCGCCATCTGGGTCAACGCGCCCGGTATGTTCGCGGCCATCAGGTAGGTGACATCGTAGTTCAGTTTGCCGACCGCTTCGGCGGTCGCCAGCATATGATGCGTGTAGGTATAGCTGATGATCGCGTTGACTCCCTTGTCCTTGAACCCGCGGGTAATCGGGAGGAGGTCCATCATCGGCACCGGCGCCACGGCGACGCCGACCACCTTGGCCCCTTTCTTCGCGGCATAGGGCGCCATGAGTTTCTGCGCCGCAATCCGCGCGCCCGGCACGTCCGACGTCACGAAGCCCAGGGTGATCTTCTTGCCCTTCATGACCTCGAACAGCAGGTCGACGATCGTGAAGGCATCGACCAGCGTGCTGATGCCCGGACAGAAGAATTCCGGATTGGGTCTCGGCGGCGTTGCCGGCGGATAGCACGCGTTGACGTAGATCGTCGGCATCGAGATCCGGCGGCTCTCCTTGGTGTAGGCGCCGACGGTCGCCGAGGTCGACGGGAAGATGACCGCGTTGAGGCCCTCGGTGTCGGCAAAGGACTTGAGATCGGCCACCGCGCGCAGCGGATCGTTGGCGCTGTCGCGAATGATGAGCTTGACCTTGCGGCCATTGATGCCGCCCTGGTCGTTGACTTTCTCGAAGTAGACGCGGACCGCCTCCACCATCGGCAGATAGCTGCTGCCGCCGGGGCCGCTCATGACGCCGGAAATACCCAGAATGTATTGGTCGGCGGCGCGTGCCTGGTTTTTGTCGGATCCCGTCGCGGTCAAGAATACCGCGACCGTCAGGATCAGGAAGTATTGGATATATCTCATGGCATTTCCTCCCTTGGCTGCATGGTCTGGCCGATTGCCATTCCTTACCGCGTCGATGCAGGCGGCATCGTTCAGCCGGCCGCCGCCTGTTCGAACAGTTCTTCCGTCTTCGTTTCGTACATCGATGCGATTTCCCCGGAGAACATCTTCGATATCAATGTACGTTTGATCTTGTAGTTCGGCGTCGTTTCCCCTTCTTCCGGGTCCAGTTCCTGCGGAATGATCCGGTACTTCTTGACCTGCTCGACCCGCGCGAGGAACTGGTTGGCCTTGCTCACTTCTTCGTCCATCAGCGTTTCGACCTCGGGCCGGGTCACGAGATTCGTATAGGATGTGTAGGAAATGTTATGGGCCCGGGCCCATTCAGAGACCGTCGTATAGTCCAGCATGAGTAGGGCCGTCACATAGCGCCGGCCCTCGCCGATCGCGATCGCCTCGGACACATACGGACTGCCCTTGAGCACCTTTTCGATCTGTTGCGGGCTCAGATTCTTGCCCCCCGCCGTGATCATGATGTCCTTGCGGCGGTCGACCAGGCGGATCGCGCCGGTTTCCGTGCGTTCGGCGATGTCGCCGGTATGCAGCCAGCCGTCGGACGTAATCAACGGCTCCCAGAGATCCGGCCGGTTCCAGTAGCCGGTACTCACCGCCGGTGAGCGCAACATCATTTCGCCGTCTTCGGCGAGCTTGAACTCGAAGGTCTCCAGGGTCGTCGGCACGCCGATGTCGCCGGGCTCGGGAAACGGATGGAACTGCGCGATGGTGACGCCGAAACACTCGGTCAGTCCATACATTTCCCGCAGATCCACGCCCCACAGGTGCCAGACCTGGGTCACGTGGGGCGGCATGGGCGCCGAACCGGTAAAGGCGATCTCGATCCTGCCCATGCCCACCTTCTCGAGGATCTGCTTGAAGACCAGTTGGCGGGCGCACCAGTAAAGGAGCCGCAGGCCGAGCGGGACGGGCTTCCCGGCGTAGCGGCGCCTGACCACTCTCCGGCCTATCGCCGCGGCGACATGATAGGCGCGACGCTTGAAACGGGAGCCGGTGTCCACGGCGACCAGAAGCTGCGCGGCCATCTTTTCCCAGAACCTCGGCGGCAGCAGCGCGAAATTGGGCGCCACCTCGCGGATGGTCTCGGCGAATTCGTCAATTTCCTCGCAGAAAAACGGCACCAGGGCGGTCTGCAAGGGCATGATCGTGGCAATAACCCGGCCCACCCCGTGCGCCAGCGGCAGATGGGCCACCACCCGGTGCGGCTGGTCGCGCATCTCGGGCTTGCAGTGGAGGAAACTCTCGCCGGCCAGCAGAAGGTTCTTGTGGGTGGTCATGACGCCCTTGGGATTGGACGTCGTGCCCGAAGTGTAGATGATCGTGGCAAGGTCGGCCGGAGCGACGCGGCCGACCGTCTCCTCGAATTCGCCCGGATTCCGCCGGCTGCGCCGCGAACCGAGCGCCCGGAGTTCCTCGAAGGTCAGGTACATCGGGTGTTCGAACATGAACAGGGCCCGGGTATCGATGACCACGAACCGCGAGACATCCGGCAGCCTGTCCAGGACCGGCAGCAGCTTGTCGAGGTGCTCCTGGGTTTCCAGGACGATGACGTTCGCGCCGCAGTCGGAGACGATGAACTCGACTTCGGAGGGTGCGCAGGTGGCATAGATGCCCACGGTGACGGCGCCGGCCGCCATGATGGCGTAGTCCGCGATTACCCATTCGATGCAGGCATCGCCCATGACGACGACGCGATCGCCGGATTTTACGCCCAGCTCCATCAGGCCGAGGGAGGTCTGCTCGACCTGTGCGGCGAGCTGGGACCATGTGTAGCCCCTGTAGACGCCCAGGTGCTTTTCGCGGAACGCCACGTCGTCCGGTCCGGCGCGCATGCGTTCGAGCAGGAGGCCCGGCATGCTTCGTTCGGTCCGTTCGTGCAGACTGGAGCTCGGCCGCCGCAAGGCTTTGTCGTGGTCGGTCATGGTCCCCGTCGGTCCGCCAGGTTACGGTCCTCCGATCCACGCCCCGGCATTATTGCGCCGAAGGGAACCGGGGTTCGCGCTTTTCGCGGAACGCCGCGCGAGCCTCGTGGACGTCAGGATGGAAGAAATCCGCCATTTCCAGCGCGGCGGAGTGCTCGAGGATGGGCATCGCCATCCGCAGCCAGCCGTTCATCGCAGCTTTGGTGCCGCGAATGCCGACTTGAGACATGTCGGCAAGGCGATCGGCCATTTCCAGCGCTGTGGGCAAGACCTCCTCCCTCGGAACCGCTTTCGTTACGACGCCGATGCGCTCGGCTTCCGCCCCGGTCAGGGTTTCGAGATTGAACAGAAAATACTTCGCCTTCGAAAGGCCGCACAGAAGCGGCCAGATCAGCGCCCCGTGATCGCCCGCGGTGACGCCGACTATTGTGTGGCCGTCGATGATTCTGGCGTCCTCGGCGGCAACGCTGAGATCGGCAAGGATGCCGACCTGCGCGCCGCCGCCGACCGCGACGCCGTTTATCGCGGAGATGATCGGCTTGCTGCAATCGATCATGCCGCGAACGATCTTCAGCGCGTCGGACATGATCTCGCGCACCATGTCCGCGTCCGGATCCGGATTGTTCAGATCGTTGCCGGCAGAAAAGGCGCGGCCGGCGCCGGTGATCACAGCCACTTTCGACGCGGCGTCTTCCTCGACCGCGTTCCAGATCCTGGCCAGCTCCGAATGCATTTCGTAGGTCATCGCATTCAGCTTCTCGGGCCGGTTCATGGTGATCAGTATGACGCCGTTGCCCTTTCGCTCGATCAACAGGCTCCTGAATTTGTCGTAAACATCTCCGGGCATGAAAAGTCCCCCGCTGGAATATGGCGATCAGACGTGGCGGCCGAACTTGCCCTCGAATTCGAAGACTTCCACCGTGACGCCGAAAAACGAACTCGGGCGAATCCAGTTCGCCCACAACAGGTCAGGCGCATAGCCCACTACGGGCGATTTGGGAGGCAGAAGGGCCTGGGGTTCCGGGAAGCTCCATTTGAGGCCGGCCTTGCTCCATTCCTCCATAACCTGCCGGATATTCTCGACGCGTATCGAAATCGAGTTGAGGCCCGGGCCCCGTTTTTCCAGCAGTTCGTTGATCTGCGATTTCTCGCTGTTCGGCGTGATCAGCGAGATGTGGCCATTGGTGCCGAAAGGAACTGAAACATCGTCGATATATGCCGGCGGCCCCGGCATATGCGACAGGGGCAAGGGCTCCAGCCCCATCGCCTCGACCTTGGCGACGGCCTCCGCCATGTCGCGCACCTGAACGTTAACCGTCATCATTTCAATTATGCGGCTCATGGTGAAACCTCTCTCGCCGGTATCTGCGGGCTACGCTTGTGCTGCTTTCGCTTCCTTTTCGGTTGGCAGGGTCACATACACCCCCTCCTGCTTCGCCTGTTCGCGCATGGTCCGAATGTCGTCGAGAATTTCGTTCGGCGGCCGCACGACATTTTCCGGGTGCCGGAAATGCGGGATCACATGCCGCCCGAAGAGCTCGATCGACTTCATGATCTTGTCGTGGGGAACGCTGTCGATCCTCAGCAGAACTTCGTCGGCGCCCGCTTGCCTGAACCGCTCGATCTGCTTGATGCAGGTCTCGGGCGACCCGATGACCGCGGCGCCGGAATCGTTGATGAAGTAGTCGACGTCATTGAGCTTCTCGCCCACCTGCGCCAGGGCGCCCATGTATTTGTAAGTCTTCTCCATCTTGGCGAGCCGCGGGTACCCCGAGGCGGCGACGAAAACGTAATTCAGGTTGGCCTCTCCTGCGACCTCGCGGGCCATCTCGTCCGTCTCGTCGCAATAGGCGTGAATCAGGACGCCCACAGACTCGTTGACGTGGCCGCCCTTCTTGCGCGTCTGCTTTATTCTTTGCCGGTATTCGGCGATGCCCTTTTCGATGAAATCGAAGCCCAGATAGCTGGAGAACGACAGGGCGCCGATACCGAGATCCGCACAGAGGTGATGGCTATCGGGGCTGGTAGCGGCCATGAAAATGTCGGGATGCGGCTTTTGTATCAGTTTTGGAACCAGCGACCGGGGCGGAATCTTGTAGTGCTCTCCGTAGTGCATGAAGACGTTTTCCGAGAACGCCTTCTTCAGAATTTCGATGCCTTCGATCGCCATCTCGCGGTTCGTCGACAAATCGACTTCGAACGCGCGCAACGACAGGGTCGTGTTGCCCCGTCCGACGCCGAGCTCGATGCGTCCGTTGGACAGAATATCGGCAACCGCGACGTTGGCGGCGATCTTCAGCGGATGGTTGACCGGAATCAGCGAAATGGCATGTCGAAACCGGATGCGGCTGGTCTGGCCGTAGAGGTAACCGTAAAGGACTTCCGGCGATGAGGTCGTTGCCGAACCGATTGCCAAATGCTGTTCCGAAACCCCGAACAGGTCGAAGCCCCATTTCTCGGCATGAACGACTTCTTCCACCAGGTCCCAGTATCGCGCCTGGTGGGTCTGACCGGGATGGGTGTCACCCTCCGACAAATACATGAAACGCATTGTTCGGTGCCTCCTCCGCTGAATTCCGAACCGGAAGCGGCTTCGGAATCACTGGGCCAGGCCCTGCGCCGCCAAAACGGGACCGCGGTACTCTGCCTTGCGGCAGCCATGATCAGGAACCTGACTGAGCGCGTGTCAACCGTGGTCCGGTTACCGTTGCGAAGTCAAGGATTATTGCCGGATTGGCGTTCCGGATGCGCCGCGCGCGCGGCGATTCGGTGCAGCGCCACGCTTTGTCCGATACCCTCCCGGCCGGCGCCGGCGGCATCCGGTCGGCCGGGTATGTGCGACGGGGATGAACACCGCTGATCCCGTTTCACGCCCTGGAAAAATCGGGTCGGCGTTTTTCCATGAAGGCGTCGACCGCTTCCCTGTATTCCGGCGTAGTGTGGGCGATCGCCTGCATTGCGGCGGAAAGCTCGAGCACGCCGTCCAGATCGGCGTGCCGGGTCTCGCGCATCAGGCGCTTTGCCATTCTGAGCGCATAGCCGGGATTGGCGGCGATACGCCCGGCAAGTTTTTTGGCCTCGGCCATCAGGTCCCTGTCCGGAACCACCCGCGAAACCAGGCCCCAGGCGAGCGCCTGCTGCGCGTCGATCGTTTCGCCGGTAAAGATCATCTCGGCGGCCCGCGCGCCGCCGATCGCGCGAGTCAGGAAATAGGCCCCGCCGTCCCCCGGAATGATGCCGAGGCGTATGAAGTTCGACGCGAACGTGGCCGATTCGCCGGCAATACGCATGTCCGCCATGCAGGCCAGGTCGCATCCGCCGCTGATCGCGGGGCCGTTGACGGCAGCGATCAGCGGCATGCGCAGCGCATCGATCGCCCTGGGAATGCGCTGCACGCCCTCGACATACCAATTGTGCACCTCGACGGGCGGCCGGCGCGTGGGGCTGTCCGCCGCCGCCACCCGCTTCAGGTCGCCGCCGGCGGAAAACGCTTTCCCGGCGCCGGTCAGGATCGCCGCGCGAATGCCGCTGTCCTTGTCGATGGCCTCCATCGCGGCGACGATGGCATCGACCATTCCCGGCGCCGTCATCGGGTTGAGTCTTTCGGGAAGGTTGAGCGTAACAGTACAGATGGCGCCGTCGCGTTCCACCAAAAGCTGGTCGGACATGGACATCTCCCCCTGACATCGGCTAGGTCGTTCCCTGCCGGATTGTGCACGAACGAGCCGCGGCGCACCACGCTGCACAAACGGACCCCGCAATACGATCTCGGTCCGTCGCGGGAGACTCCCGAGCAATCCTGGCCGGACGCGGAGAAGCGATTGCCGATGAACAACCAGGCGATGACGAGCGTGGACATGATCCGCCGCCTCGTCGGCTTCGATACCACGAGCAGGAATTCCAACCTGGACCTCATTCACTTCGTCCGGGATTATCTGGCGGGGTTTGGGGTCGAGAGCCGGCTCATCCACGACGACAGCGGGCAAAAGGCCAATCTCTACGCCACGATCGGCCCGGACGACCGTCCGGGCATCGCCCTTTCAGGCCACACCGACGTGGTTCCGGTGGATGGCCAGGACTGGTCAAGCGATCCGTTCACGGTCGAACAGCGGGACGGCCGTCTCTATGGCCGCGGCACCGCCGACATGAAGAGCTTCGTCGCCGTGGCCCTCGCCTTGGTGCCGGAATTCGTGGCCCGGCCCCTCAAGACACCGATCAACCTGGCCTTCTCCTACGACGAGGAGGTCGGGTGCTTCGGCGTTCACAGCATCATCGGCCACCTGCGCGGCAAGGGCGTGGCGCCGCGGCTGGTGATCGTCGGCGAGCCCAGCAGCATGAGGGTAGTGAACGCCCATAAGGGCGTTCGCACGTTCACGACCACAGTGACCGGGCTCGAAGCCCATTCGAGCGCGACCGACCGGGGCGTCAACGCGATATTCTACGGCGCCCGGCTGATCGCGTTCCTCGAGTGCCTGGCCGAGGAGCTCCGGGACCGCGGCGATGCCAGCGGCGGCTTTGATCTCCCTTACAGTACGATCAGCGTGGGCATTGTGAACGGCGGCACCGCGCTCAACATCATTCCGGGAAGTTGTCGCTTCGTCTGGGAGTGCCGCCTGTTGCCGGATCAGGATGGTGACGAGATCGTCAACCGCTTCGAGGCCTTCGCCGCCCGGACGCTCCTGCCCGAGATGCGGCGCGTCTTCGACCGGGCCTCCATCGTTACCGAACAGCGCGTCAAGGTGCCGGGGCTCCGGCCCGAGGAGGGTTCGGACGCCGAAACCCTCGTCATGGCGCTGGCCGAGACCAATCGGACCCACGCGGTTTCCTACGCCACGGAAGCAGGCTTGTTTCAGGAGGCCGATATTCCGACAGTGATCTGCGGTCCGGGCAACATCGCCCAAGCCCACAAGCCCGATGAGTTTATTGCCCTTGAACAGGTGCAGGCTTGCGAAGCGTTTATGCGGCGGCTTCTGAACCGCGTCTGCGCTGCGTAGGGCGCGGCCCGATTTTACAGGCCAACGGCCGACCAACCAGTGTGTTCGATAATACGTTTCTCCAGCCGTCACCGGCGTATCTCTGGACGAGATTGCATCGAAATCCGGCACGCTCTCTTGCCAGTTCCATAACTCATACGCACCTACTCTACTAGGCCGCGTACTCATAAGATAAGCTTTTAGTTAGTTATGGGATTTCACCACGAAACGCTCCGGCTTTAATCCGGGGCGGAGTGGAGAAATCTTTCCCGCGCACCGCTCCGGACTGCGCGCTGTACTGGAAAGATATCTCCACTCCGCAGTCCTTCGGACTGCTCCGGTCGATATGACGGATCGGAATTTTGGAGAATTCGGTGGCGAAGCCCCGTCTCGAAGGACGGCCCGCCGCGAAGCCCTACTTCGCCCGCCGGATCCGGATCACGCCCTTCACCGGGGCGTGGGGGTCGACCGGCTTGCCCTTGCGCAGGATTTGCACCTTGCCGGCCCGGGCGAGGCCGATCGCCTCCTCGCGCACGATGCGCGACCAGCGGTGCGCCGACTGCGCGGGCGCGCCGGGCCGGCGTCGCTCCCCGGCGAAGGCCTTCGCCACGTCGCCGGGGCTTATCGAACCGTCGCCGGCCGCTTCGGCAAGCTCCAGGACGATCTCGCGGACCGTGCGTTTCTTCGGCCGGCCGCCGGAAGCGGGAGTATCGGATCGGTCGGTCAAGGCGATGTTCCGGCCGGCAGGTCCTGTCGGCGGTCTTGTTGATCGGGGGGCTTTGGGCATACGGTGCGGCAACCTGGCGCCGCCGGAGTATAGCATGACCGAACCCGCCGGCACGGATCCGGCTTCACTGGGCAGCTTCGACTATGTCGTCGTCGGCGCCGGCTCGGCGGGCTGCGTGCTCGCCAACCGGCTGTCGGAAGACCGGCGCAACCGCGTTCTGCTGCTCGAGGCCGGCGGCAAGGACGACTATTTCTGGATCAAGGTGCCGGTCGGCTATCTCTACACCCAGGGCAACCCGCGCACCGACTGGTGCCTGAAGACGGAAGCCGAGGACGGACTGAACGGCCGGGCGCTCAACTATCCGCGCGGCCGGGTGCTCGGCGGCTGCTCGTCGATCAACGGCATGATCTACATGCGCGGCCAGGCGCGCGACTATGACGGCTGGGCCCAGATGGGCAACCGCGGCTGGGCCTGGGACGACGTGCTGCCCCTGTTCCGGAAATCCGAGCACCATTTCGGCCCGGCCGACGCCTTCCACGGCACCGGCGGCGAATGGCGGGTCGAGGAGCCGCGGGTCGGTTGGGAAATCCTCGACGCCTTCGAGCGCGCCTGCAACGAGACCGGCATCGCAAGGACGCCGGACTTCAACGACGGCGACAACGAGGGCACCGGCAAGTTCATGGTCAACCAGCGCCGGGGCGCGCGCTGGAACACGGCGCAGGCCTTCCTGAAACCGGCGCGCAACCGGCCGAACCTGACGATCCTGACCCATGCCCAGGCGAAACGCATCCTGTTTGACGGCAGGCGGGCGATCGGGCTCGAGTTCTGGCACAGGGGCGCGGAGACGCGGGTCGATATCACCGGCGAACTGGTCCTCGCCGCCGGCTCGATCGGCTCGCCGCACCTGCTCCAGGTCTCCGGCGTCGGGCCCGGCGCGCTGCTGCGGGACAAGGGGGTGGCCGTGCGGCACGACCTGCCCGGCGTCGGCGGCAATCTGCAGGACCATCTGCAATTGCGCCTGATCTACCGGGTCGCCAACGTCGTGACCCTCAACCAGAGGGCCAACAGCCTGTGGGGCAAATTGGCGATGGCGGCGGAATACCTGCTGTTCCGGCGCGGCCCGCTCACCATGGCGCCGAGCCAGCTCGGCGTGTTCGCGAAGTCCGATCCGTCGCGCGAGACCGCCAACCTGCAATATCACGTCCAGCCGCTGTCCCTCGACAGGTTCGGCGAGCCGCTGCACCGCTTCCCCGGCCTGACGGCCTCGGTGTGCAACCTGCGCCCGGAAAGCCGGGGCGCGGTGACGCTGAAATCGCCGGACCCGAAAGAGGCGCCGGCGATCGCGCCCAACTATCTCTCGACGCCGGCCGACCGGCAGGTCGCGGTCGATGCGATCCGGCTGACCCGGCGCATCGTCGGCGCGCCGGCGATGCAGCCCTACGCGCCGGAAGAAGTGCTGCCCGGCGATGCGATGCAGACCGACGAGGACCTGGTGCGCGGCGCCGGCGATATCGGCACGACGATCTTCCACCCGGTCGGTACCTGCAAGATGGGCGGCGATCCGCAGGCGGTGGTCAGCGACCGGCTGAAGGTGCACGGGCTGGACAATCTGCGCGTGATCGACGCCTCGATCATGCCGACCGTGACCTCCGGCAACACCAACAGCCCGACCATCATGATCGCCGAAAAAGGCGCCGCCATGATGCTGGAGGACGCGCGGGGGTGAGGGTAACGCCGTCTTTCGGGACGGGGTCTCATTCCCCTCCAACCGTCATTCCTCCACTACGCCCCGGCCCGCAGGGCCGGGGCGTAGTGGAGGAATCTCGACTCGATCTCACCCACAAGAAACCCTTGGTCCTGCGTTGAGATTCCTCCGCTACACGCCCCGGATTAAATCCGGGGCGCTCCGGTCGGAATGACGGGATGGAATTCTGCACGAACGCGTCCCTCGAAGGGCGGACTGCCGCCGCCGCGCCGCCTCACGCCGCGTCGGCGGCTGCCTTCGCGTCGTAGGGGGCGCTCCAGGCGGCGAGGCGGGCTTTGGCGTCGTCGTATTCCTGTTGCAGCCGGGCGACGATCTCGGCGGTCGGGCGGATGTCCCTGACCATGCCGGCGCTCTGGCCGGCGCTCCAGATATCGCGCCAGACCTTGCGGCTGGACCCGCCGCCGGAGCCGAAATCCATCTTCGACTTGTCGGCCTCCGGCAGGTCGGACGGGTCGAGGCCGGCCGCCGCCACGCTCTTGGCCAGGTAGTTGCCTTTCACGCCGCTGAACAGGTTGGTGTAGACGATGTCCTCGGCCGTGCTCTCGACGATCATTGCTTTCTGCCGCTCCAGCGCGTTGGCCTCGGTCGACGCGATGAAGCGGGTGCCGAGATAGGCGAGGTCGGCGCCCATCGCCTGGGCGGCGAGGATCTGGCCGCCGGTCGCCATGCTGCCGGACAGGATCACCGGCCCGTCGAAGAATTCGCGCACCTCGGCGACCAGGGCGAAGGGGCTGAGCGCCCCGGCATGGCCGCCCGCCCCGGCGCAGACCAGGATGAGCCCGTCTGCGCCCTCGGCGAGCGCCTTTTTCGCGTGCCTTATGTTGGTGATGTCGTGGAACACCAGCCCGCCATAGCTGTGCGCCGCCGGCGCGACATGGGTCGGCGCCTGCAGGCTGGTGATCATGATCGGGGCTTCGTATTTCACGCACAGCTCGACATCGTGCTCCAGCCGGTCGTTCGACTTGTGGACGATCTGGTTGACGGCGAAGGGCGCGACCGGCCGGCCGGGATGCTTCGCGGCATACTCGCCCAGCTCGGTCGTAATCCGGTCGAGCCACTCGTCGAGCATCTCCTTCGGCCGGGCGTTGAGCGCAGGGAAGGAGCCGACGATGCCGGCCTTGCACTGCGCGATCACCAGGTCCGGGTTGGAGACGATGAACAGCGGCGCGCCGATCAGCGGCAGCGACAGCCGGCCCTTGAGGGACTCCGGAATGGCCATAATTTCGGGAACTCCCGTTGTTGTCAGATCCGGCGGCCGGCGCCGGCCCAGTACGGGTCGCGCAGCCGGCGCTTGAAAATCTTGCCCGTGTCTTCCCGCGGCAGCGCCTCGTGGAAGGCGATGACCCGCGGCACCTTGTAACCGGCCAGCCGTTCGGCGACGTGGGCGCGGATCTCGGTCTCCGTCACGGCCCCGTCGGCTTCGACGGCGGCGGCGACCGCCTCGCCGTATTCCTCGTCCGGGATGCCGAAGACCGCGCAGTCGCGCACCGCCGGGTGGCCGCAGATCGCGCCCTCGATTTCCGACGGATAGATGTTGACGCCGCCGGAGATGATCATGTCCTTGCGGCGGTCGCACAGATAGAGATAGCCGTCCCCGTCGAGCCGGCCGATGTCGCCGTTGGTGAACCAGGCGCCCCCGGCCGTGGCCTCGCCCGGTTCCGGCCGGTTGCGGTAGACGAAGCCGGTAAACGGGGTGAGCCGCATGTGAATCTCGCCCTCGGCGCCCGGCGGCAGCACGCTGCCGGCCTCGTCCCGGATCCGGACCGGCGTCGCCGGGCGCGGCCGGCCGACCGTGCCCGGCCGGGCCAGCCATTCTTCGCTTGACGCGACTGAGACGATGCCGGCCTCGGTCGAGCCGTAATATTCGTGGATCACCGGCCCCCACCAGTCGATCATCGCCCGCTTGACGCCGGGCGGGCACGGCGCCGCGCCGTGGATGACGTATCTGAGGGAGGAGACGTCATGGCGCCTGCGCACCTCTTCCGGCAGGCGCAGCAGGCGGCCGAACATGGTCGGCACCATGTGCATCCCCTCCGCCCGGCGCGCGCCGATCGTCCGCAGCAGGCCTTCGGCGTCGAATTTCGGCATCAGGAAGAGGTCGCTGTCGAGGCCCAGACAGCCGGTGGCATAGACGAAGGTCGCGCTGTGATACATCGGGCCGGTCATCACCGCGCGCATGCCGTTCCACAGGCCGAAGGTCTCGGCGACCATGGCGCGGCCCTGCTCCAGGGCCTGCCGTTCGGTGACGGACCGGGTCACGCCCTTGGGCTGCGCGGTGGTGCCGGAGGTGTACATCATGGTGAACCGACCCGCCGCGGGTTCGTCGTAGGCCGGCTCGAAGCCGCCGCGCCAGGTCTCCCAGCGATCCAGATCGTCCGGCCCGCGCGCCGCATGGTCGGAAATGCCGTAGGCCGCGATCAGGCCGGGCGACGGCTCGACGACGAGAATCCGGACGCCGTCCGGCACGAAAGGCCGGATTTCCGCCAGCAGGTCGGCATGGACGACCAGGACGGCCGCGCCGCTGTCCGCCAGGATCGCGCGCACCTCCGCGCCGCGCAGATGCCAGTTGACCGGCGCGATATGGGCGCCGATCCAGTTCGCCGCGAGCACGGTTTCCAGGAACGGGATGTCGTTGCGCAGCAGCGTGGCGACCGCGCCGCCCGACCCGAGGCCGAGCGACCGGAACCCCGCCGCCGCGCGGCGCGCGTTGCCGTAGAGCGCCGCCTTGTCCAGCGTGCGGTCCGGCGTCGCGACAGTGCCGTTCGGGGGAACGAAGCTCATGACGGCGGATGCGGGATCGGTTGCGTCCCTCGATACGGCCCCTGCGGGGCCTACTCGGGATGAGGTAGGAGGTCGTTGGAGGTTCAACTGCCCCAACACCCCCCTCACCCTGAGTAGCGCCGCCCGTCAGGGCGGGGCGCATCCGCGTCGTGCACCGCGTTGCCCTACTCCGCCGCGATGGCGATGTCGCCGAGGCTGTTGTCGACGACGACAGGCGTCTCGAAGAAGCGCACGTCCGGGTCGGCGCCGTAGCGGTCGGCGATAAAGGCGCGCCACTCGGGGCTGAAGGTCGCCTCGGCCGACGCCCGGTCCTCGAACAGGTAGCAGCCGCCGCCCACGCCGGTTTCCGGGTTGAACAGATAGTATTTGCGCACCAGCCCTTCGATCGACCGGTAGCGCGGTGCGGTGCCGGAAAACAGTTCGCGCGCCTTGTCCAGGGTGGTGCCTTCGGGCAGCGGGAAATTGACGACGGCGGTAATCATGGACGTTTCCTCCTGGTTCGGGGTTGCCGGGGCGGAAGGCGCTCCCGCCCGGCCGGGTTCGGGCAAGCCTATTGGCGCGCCACCATCAGCTTCTTGGTCTCGGCGATCGCCTTGGCCGGGTTCAGGTGTTTCGGGCAGGTGTTGGTACAGTTCATGATGGTGTGGCAGCGGTAGAGGCGGAACGGGTCTTCCAGATCGTCGAGCCGCTCGCCGGTATATTCGTCCCGGCTGTCGGCGATCCAGCGATAGGCCTGGAGCAGGACCGCCGGCCCCAGATAGCGCTCGCCGTTCCACCAGTAGGACGGGCAGCTCGTGCTGCACGAGAAGCACAGCACGCATTCCCACAGCCCGTCCAGCTTCTCCCGGTCCTCCGGCGATTGCAGGCGCTCGCGCTCCGGCGCCGGGGTGCGGGTCTTGAGCCAGGGCTCGACCGAGGCGAGCTGGGCGTAGGCCTGGGTCAGGTCCGGCACCAGGTCCTTGACCACCGGCAGATGCGGCAGCGGGTAGATCGCGATGTCGCCCCGGTAGTCGGCGATGAAGCTGGTGCAGGCGAGCGTGTTGGTGCCGCCGATGTTGAAGGCGCAGGAGCCGCACACGCCCTCGCGGCAGGAGCGACGGAAGGCGAGCGTCGAATCGACCTCGTTCTTGATCTTGATGAGCGCGTCCAGGACCATCGGGCCGCACTCGTCCAGGTCGACGGTGTAGGTGTCGAGCCGCGGGTTGCCTTCGCCGTCCGGATCGTAGCGGTAGATTTTGAACCGCTTGGGTTTCTTCGCGGCGTCCGGCGCCGGCCAGGTCTTGCCCTTCGCGATCCGGGAGTTCGGCGGCAGTCTGAATTGGGCCATGTCGAAAGACCTTAACCGGTACGGTTTTTGCCGCGTTCGACCGCGGGCATGAGATCGTTGTCTTCCTCTATTCTCAGCATCCGGATGTCCCGCACCGAGGGTTCGAACCAATCGTATTCGCCTGCAAGCTCCATTACCGCCATCACGCACCTGACTGCATCGACAGTTTCGTCGCCGAAGTAGACGCTGCCCTGCTGACGTTCGAAGCCGTATTGCTCCAGCACGCGCCGGATGTCCGAATAGGCATTTCGCCAGGATTCCGCGGCATATGTTTCCTCGAGAATGTTGGTGTCGAGGTCGAAAGCAATCGCATACATGTTGTTCCCTGCCCCGGCTCTGCGGGAATTGTGGCCGATTCGCGGGCGGGCCGGTCCGGCATCGCTTCCGGCAGATCTGAAAAGCGTTCGTTGGATGCCCATTAGTACACCCGTTCCTTCGGCGGGATCGGCGCCACGTCGTTGGTGAGCGTGTTCATGTGCACGGGGCGGTAGTCGATGGTCACGTCGCCGGCCTCGTCGCACCACGAGATCGTGTGCTTCATCCAGTTTTCGTCGTCGCGCTCCGGGAAGTCCTCGCGGGCGTGGGCGCCGCGGCTTTCCTCGCGGTTGGCGGCCGAGACGATGGTGACCAGCGCCTGGTAGATCAGGTTGTCGAACTCCAGCGTCTCGACCAGGTCGGTGTTCCATATCATCGAACGGTCGCTGACCTTGAGATCGCTGCGCAGGGCCCAGACCTCGCGCATGCGGGCGACGCCCTCGCCGAGAATGTCGCCGTCCCGGAAAACCGCGCAATTGGACTGCATGGCCTTCTGCATCTCCAGCCGGGCCGCCGCCGTCGTCGTGCCGCCGTCGGCGTGGCGCATCCGGTCCAGCCGGTCGAGCGCCAGGTCGTCGGC
The DNA here is from genome assembly GCA_965202925.1 of Alphaproteobacteria bacterium. Lineage (GTDB taxonomy): Bacteria > Pseudomonadota > Alphaproteobacteria > Bin65 > Bin65 > Bin65. The sequence continues at coordinate 232,989 of CBDBCG010000001.1, forward strand.
GCCGTTCCGGAGCGGCCGGTGGGACTCGCCGGGGGTCATGGTCTCGGCGCAATGGTCGGCGGCGGCGCGGCCGAAGACGACCAGGTCGAGCAGCGAATTCGAGCCGAGCCGGTTGGCGCCGTGGACCGAGACGCAGGCCGCCTCGCCGATCGCCATCAGGCCCGGCACGACGGCATCGGCGTCGCCGTTCCGCTTGGTGACCGCTTCGCCGCGGTAGTTCGTCGGCACGCCGCCCATATTGTAGTGGCAGGTCGGCAGCACCGGCATCGGGTCCTTGGTGACGTCGACCCCGGCGAAAATCCGGGCGGTCTCGGAAATGCCCGGCAGCCGCTTGGCGATCGCCTCCGGGTCCAGATGCTCGATATGCAGGAAGATATGGTCGGCGTCCGGGCCGACGCCGCGGCCCTCGCGGATCTCCAGGGTCATCGACCGGCTGACGACGTCGCGCGAGGCCAGGTCCTTGGCCGAGGGCGCATAGCGCTCCATGAAGCGCTCGCCCTCCGAATTGGTGAGATAGCCGCCCTCGCCGCGCACCCCCTCGGTGATCAGGCAGCCGGCGCCGTAGATGCCGGTCGGGTGGAACTGCACGAACTCCATATCCTGGCAGGGCACGCCGGCGCGCAGGGCCATGGCGTTGCCGTCGCCGGTCTGCGTATGCGCGCCGGTGCAGGAGAAATAGATGCGGCCGTAGCCGCCGGTTGCCAGCACGGTCTGGTGCGCGCGGAAACGGTGGATCGTGCCGTCGTCCAGGTTCCAGGCGATCACACCCAGCACCTCGCCGTCCTCGACCAGCAGGTCGATGGCGAAATACTCGACGAAGAATTCCGCATTGTGGCGCAGGCTCTGCTGATAGAGCGTGTGCAGGATGGCGTGGCCGGTCCGGTCGGCGGCGGCGCAGGTGCGTTGCGCGATGCCCTCGCCATAGTTGGTCGTCATGCCGCCGAAGGCGCGCTGGTAGATCTTGCCGTCCGGCGTCCTGCTGAAGGGCACGCCGTGATGCTCCAGTTCGATGATCGCCGGGATCGCCTCCTTGCACATATATTCGATGGCGTCCTGGTCGCCGAGCCAGTCGGCGCCCTTGACCGTGTCGTACATGTGCCAGCGCCAGTCGTCGTCGCCCATGTTGCCGAGCGCGGCCGAGATGCCGCCCTGGGCCGCGACGGTGTGGGAGCGGGTCGGGAACACCTTGGTGATGCAGGCGGTGCGCAGGCCCTTTTCCGCCATGCCGAAGGTGGCGCGCAGGCCTGCCCCGCCGGCGCCGATGACGACGACATCGTATTGATGCTCGACGATCTCGTAGGCCTTGCCCATGCCTGTCCCGTCCCCTGTCCGCCGCCCTATCCGCCAAAAGCCAGCTTGAGCGCGGAAATGACGGCGATGCCGCCGAACAGCAGGGCGGCGAGCTTGACGAAGACGATCAGGCCGATCTTCCAGCCCTCGTTATGGACATAGTCCTCGATGACCACCTGGAGGCCGAGCTGGCCGTGATGGAAGCTCGCCAGGATGAGCATGATCAGCAGGCCGGCGGTGACCGGATTGCCGAGCCAGTCGACGATGGCGACCCGGTCGGCGCCGGCCAGCATCAGGATGCTGACGACGAACCAGACCGTCAGCGGCACCAGCGCGATGGCGGTCACCCGCTGGGCCCACCAGTGATGGGTGCCGTCCCTGGCGCTGCCGAGGCCGCGGACCCGGCCGAGCGGAGTCCGGAAGCTCATGCCGGCGCTCCCGGGGGCGCGAGCGCGATGACGGCGGAGACGACGGTGAGCGCCGCAGCCGCAGCGACGACGGCCATGCCGCTCAGCCGCGCCGGCCCGAGCTCAAGGCCGATCCCGGCGTCCCAGAACAGATGCCGGATGCCGTTGCACAGATGGTAGTAGAGCGCGAAGGCCCAGCCGATCAGCAGGACAATGCCGGCCCAGCTCGCCATGAAGCCCTGGACCCAGGCGAAATAGTCCGCGCTCGAGGCCGCGGCGGCGAGCCACCAGACCAGAAGCAGCGTCCCGGCGGCCAGCGCCACGCCGGTGATCCGGTGGAGGATGGACAGCACCGATGTCCATTGCGGCTTGTAGACCTGGAGGTGGGGCGAGAGCGGCCGGTCGCGGCGGGCCGGGGGGTCGGAAGCCATGTGCCATCCGTCGGGGGCGGAAACTGTGGTCCCGTTTATCGCGCCCCTGCCGGTGCGAGGCAAGATGCATGGCCGCGGCTTGCGGCGAATTTGCGTTGCCGCCCCTCGATACGGCGCGCAAGCGCGCCTACTCGGGATGAGGGGGAGGTGGGGTCCAAAGGTTTGAACACCCCCTTCACCCTCACCCTGAGTAGCCCCGGCCGCCAGGCCGGGGCGTATCGAAGGGCGCGGCCTAGCGCGGGATGAGGACGGTGTAATCCAGGTCCAGGACGACGCTTTCGGGATAGCGGCCGTCGGCGTCACGGTCCGGGAAGCCGGCGCAGGGCGTGTCTTTCGCCGCCACCGTGCGCAGCCGGAGCGCGCCGAGCGCCGCGTGGCCCGGCAGTTCGATCCGCCCGACGACCTCCGACCAGGCATAGATCGTGTCGCCGGCGAACACGGGGTTGACGTGCCGCCCGCCGTTGATCGCGGCGATCCGGAAGGCGTTGGCGAGGCCGTTGAAGCTGAGCGCCCGCGCCACGCTGATGATATGGCCGCCATAGACCAGCCGCCGGCCGAACCGGCCCTGCCCTTCGGTGTGCTGGTTGAAATGCACCTTGGCGGTGTTCTGGTAGAGCCGGGTCGCGCTGGCGTGCTCGGCCTCCTCGATCGTCATGCCGTCGACATGGTCGATCTTCTCGCCCGGCGCATAATCGCCCCAGCGCCAGGGCTCGCCGGACAGGGCGTCGTCCCAGCCCGCCGGGTCGAAGCCGTCGGGCGGCGTCAGCCTGTCCGCGGCGACGGCCTTCGGCAGGTCCGGCACAGCCGGTTCGGGCGCCGGCGCATCGGCATCCCGCTTGCGCACCATGACCCAGCGGACATAGCCGAGGACGGTCTCGCCGCGCTGGTTCTCGCCGGTGGTGCGGACCCAGACGATGCCGGTCCTGCCGTTGGCGTTCTCGCGCAGGCCGAGAACCTCGGAGCGGGCGGTCAGGCTGTCGCCGGGCCAGACCGGCGCGCCGAACGCGCAATCGGCATAGCCCAGGTTGGCGACGGCGTTCAGCGAGATGTCCGGCACCGTCTTGCCGAACACCGTGTGGAACACCAGCAGGTCGTCGAGCGGCGCGCGCGCGAAACCGACGGCCTGCGCAAAGGCGTCCGACGACTGCACGGCGAAGCGGCTGCCGGTGAGCGCGGTGTAGAGCGCCGCGTCACCCGCCGTCAGCGTGCGCGGCGTGGCATGCCGGATCTCCTGCCCGATGCGGAAATCCTCGAAGAAGTTGCCGGGGTTCGTCTTGGTCATGGGATCTCGCAAACCTTGCGGCGCGGCAACGTCGCGGGTCGTTCGAAAATACGGGAGCGGCACCGGCCCTTCGATACGCCCCGGAACAAGTCCGGGGCTACTCAGGGTGAGGGCGAGGGTGGTGTTCCGATGGCCACACAATCCAAATCCCTCATCCCGAGTAGGCGCGCTTGCGCGCCGTATCGAGGGGCGGCCTCAGCTGCCGGGCCGGGCAATATAGAAGCGCAGGAAGGCCTTTGCCTGCGGCGAATCCCACTCGGCCGGGCCGAGCAGGTAGCCGACGATCCGGTGCTTGCGGTCGAGCAGGAAGGTCGCCGGCAGGCCGCTGACGCCGAGGCGCCGGGCGGTCTTCCAGCGCGAATCGAGCAGGATGGGCAGGTTCCTGTAACCCTGCTCCTCCCAGAACGGCCCGATCGCCGCCATGCCCTTGCGGTCCAGCGAGACGGTCAGGACGGCGAAGCCCGGCCCGCCGAGCGCCGCCTGCAGCCGGTCGAGCGTCGGCATTTCGTGGACGCAGGGGCCGCACCAGGTCGCCCAGAAATTGACCAGCAGAACCTTGCCCTTGTAGCGCTCCAGGGTGACGGGTTTGCCGTCCGCGTCGGCGAACGGGCCGAACTGCACCGCCCGCGGCTCCTTGAGGAAGACGAAGGGGCGGGCCGTCCCGCTGAAGGGCGGCGGTTCGGGAGACGCCTTGGCGGCGCGTTTCGGCCCCGGCGCCGCGTCGGCGGCCGGCGCCGGCATGGCGACGGTGAGCGCCAGCAGGCCGGCGGCCAGGAGTCCGGCCAGCAGTCCGGTCGGGCGCGCCCGGAAAGTCCGTTCCGTTGTCCCGTTCCGCTTCACGCCTAACTCCCGCTCATGTCCGAAACCAAGATCAACACCCTGTGGGGCGGCCGCTTCGCCGCCGGGCCCGACGCCCTGATGGAGGCGATCAACGCCTCGATCGGCTTCGACCGGCGCCTCTATGCCTGCGATATCGCCGGATCGAAGGCCCATGCGGCGATGCTCGCCGATTGCGGCATCATATCGGAAGAAGATGCGGCGGCAATCGGGCAGGGGCTCGACACGATCCTTCAAGAAATCGAGAGCGGCAATTTCGCCTTCAGCGCCGCGCTGGAAGACATCCACATGAATGTCGAGGCGCGGCTCGCCGAGTTGATCGGCCCGGCGGCCGGACGGCTGCATACCGCGCGCTCGCGCAACGACCAGGTGGCGACGGACCTGCGCCTCTGGGTGCGCGACGCCATCGACGGCCTCGATGCCGATCTGATGGAGCTGCAATCGGCCCTGATCGACCGGGCCGAGGCCCATGCCGATACGGTCATGCCGGGCTTCACCCATCTGCAATCGGCGCAGCCGGTCACCTTCGGGCACCACATGCTGGCCTATGCCGCCATGTTCGCGCGCGACCGGGCGCGGTTCTCGGATGCGCGCAAGCGGGTGAACGAATCGCCGCTCGGCGCCGCGGCGCTCGCCGGAACCTCTTTCCCGGTCGACCGCGCCCGGACCGCCGCCGCGCTCGGCTTCGACCGGCCGATGGCCAATTCGCTCGACGCCGTCTCGGCTCGGGATTTTGCGCTGGAGTTCCTTGCCGTCTGTGCGATCTGCGCCACCCATCTCTCGCGCCTCGCCGAGGAGATCGTGGTCTGGTCGAGCGCGCAGTTCGGCTTCATCGGCCTGTCCGACAGTTTCTCCACCGGCAGTTCGATCATGCCGCAGAAGCGCAATCCGGACGCCGCCGAGCTGGTGCGCGCCAAGGCCGGCCGGATCGTCGGTGCGCTGACCGGCCTTGCGGTCGTCATGAAGGGCCTGCCGCTCGCCTATTCCAAGGACATGCAGGAGGACAAGGAACCGGTGTTCGACGCCGCCGACAGCCTCGCCGTCTGCGTCCGGGCGACGGCCGGCATGATCCGGGAAATGACGGTGGACGCGGACAGGCTGCTGGCCGCCGCAGGCGCCGGCTTCGCGACCGCGACCGATCTCGCCGACTGGCTGGTGCGGGAGCTCGGCATGCCGTTCCGCGACGCGCACCGCGTCACCGGCGCGCTGGTCAGGCTGGCCGAAGCGCGCGGCGTCGATCTCTCCGGCCTCACCCTGGACGAGATGCAAGGCGTCGAGCCCCGCCTGACGGGGGCTGTTTTCGACGTGCTGACGGTGCAATATTCCATCGCCAGCCGGACCTCATTCGGCGGCACGGCGCCGGACAATGTGCGGGCTGCGGCAGCCGCCGCGCGCGCCGCCCTGGCGGAACGCAGCGACCCGTGACGGGAGACAGCCGCATGGCCCGATCGCCGACATTGCTGCTTGCGGCCGGCGCGCTCGGTCTCGCGCTCGGGCTCGGATTGGCGGCGTGCGGCAAGAAGGACGATCCGCGGGCCGCCTCGGGGACCGACCGCTATCCCGCGGGCTACCCGGCCGGCGCCCCTTCGGGCCCGGCGGAGATATTCCGCAATCCGGACCCGGAATAGGGCGGCCGTTCAGCGCTGCGCCCGCACCCCCGACGCCGATACCGCCCGCCCCTGCCCCGCCGGGCGCCAGATGCGGATTTCGCCCTATGACCGACCGCCCGACGACCGACCGGATACCGTCGCCCGATTTCTCCTATGACGGCGGCACCCTCTGCGCCGAAGCGCTGCCGCTGCCCGCGGTCGCGGCGGAGGTCGGCACGCCCTTCTACTGCTATTCGCTGGCCGGCCTCAGCCGCAACTACCGGGCGCTGGAGGCGGCGTTGGCCGGGCTGCCCGCCACGATCTGCTACGCCCTGAAGGCCAATTCCAACCAGGCGGTCATCGCCGCGTTCGCGAAGCTGGGCGCCGGTGCGGACGTGGTGTCGGGCGGCGAGCTGCGCCGGGCGCTCGCCGCGGGCGTCCCGGCGGACCGGATCGTGTTTTCCGGTGTCGGCAAGACGCGTGCGGAGATTGCGCTGGCGCTGCGCGCCGGCATTCTCCAGCTCAACGCGGAATCGGAGGCGGAGCTCGACCTGATCTCCGCCGCCGCCGTCGAGGCCGGCGTCACGGCGCGCGTGTCGCTGCGCATCAATCCCGATGTCGACGCCCGGACCCACGACAAGATTTCGACCGGCCGCAAGCAGGACAAGTTCGGCATCGCCATCGGCCGGACGCTGCCGGCCTACGCACAGGCCGCGGAATTGCCGAACCTGGCGCCGGCCGGCCTCGCCATGCATATCGGCTCGCAACTGCTGAGCGTGGCGCCCTTCCGGGCGGCGTTCGGCCGCCTGGCGGAGCAGGTCCGCGCGTTGCGCGCGGCCGGACACGCCGTCCATTGCCTCGATCTCGGCGGCGGCGTCGGCATCGCCTACCGGGACGAGGCGCCGCCGGCCTTCGAGGACTATGCTGCGGTCGTGCGCGAGACGGTCGGCGGCCTGGGATGCGACCTGATGTTCGAACCGGGCCGGTCGATGGTCGGCAATGCCGGGATCCTGGTGGCGCGGGTTCTCTATGTGAAGGACGGCGGCATCCGGCCGATCGCGGTGGTCGACGCCGCGATGAACGATCTGGCGCGCCCGGCCATGTATGGCGCCTATCATGCGGTTGTGCCGGTGACGCAGCCTCAAAATAGCCCAGATTGGATGGCAATGGATGTCGTCGGGCCGATCTGCGAAAGCGGCGACACCTTCGCGGTCGCCCGCAGCCTGCCGCCGCTGGCGCCCGGGGATCTGGTGGCGTTCGGGTCGGCGGGGGCGTATGGTTCGGTGATGTCGTCGGCCTACAACAGCCGCCCGCCGGCGCCGGAAGTGCTGGTGCGCGGCGATCGCCATGCCGTGGTAAGGGCGCGGCAGACGATCGAGGACCTGATCCGGCCGGAGACGGTGCCGGATTGGCTGGGGGCCGCCTGAAGGAGAGCGCATGGGCGCTTCGGACGAGGGCTGGAAGAGACCGGCCGGCGACGCGGAACGCGAACCGGGCTACGGTCTGCCGATTGCGCTGTCCTGGCTGGCGCTGGTCTGGGAGCGGCTGTGGCCGCGCTTCTGGACGGCCGCCTCCGTCGTCTTCCTGTTCTCCGGCGTCGTCCTGCTCGATGTGCTGCCCCTGCTGCCCGGCTGGCTGCATGTTGCGGTTTTGGCCGTCTTCGGCCTGGCTTTCTGCGTCGCCCTGGTCGACGGTTTTCGCCGCCTGCGCCTGCCCGGCTCCCTGGCCGCCCGGCGGCGGCTGGAGCGGACCAGCGGCCTGGCGCACCGGCCGCTCACGACGAGCAGGGACCGTCTTGCCGTCGGCTCCGGCGACGCCTTCTCCGAAGCGCTCTGGCGCCGCCATCGCGAGCGGGCGCGGGCGGCGCTCAGGCATCTGCGCATCGGCCCGCCGCGGCCGCGGGTCGCCCGGCGCGACCCGTTCGCCCTGCGCGGCCTCGCCGTCATCCTGCTGGTGCTCGGCCTGACCGCCGGCTGGACCGATCCGGGCGATCGTCTGGCCCGGGCCTTCCTGCCGGATTTCGAGGGCGGCGTCGCCGCGCCGGTCACGGTCGAAGCCTGGTTCACGCCGCCGGACTATACCGGCCGGCAGCCGCGCATGATCACGCAGGCGCATGACGGAAAACCGATCGTCGTTCCGGCGCATTCGAAACTGCTGTTGCAGTTCCGCGGCGGCAAGGGCCGGCCTGCCATGACGCTGGGGCGCCAGCGCCTCGGCCTGCAGGCGCTCGACCGGTCGGGCTGGCAGGGCGAGATGCTGCTGGAGGAGAGCGGCGACCTGGTCGTGCGCCAGCGCGCGCGCAACGCCGTGCAATGGAAGATTTCCGTGACTCCCGATCTGCCGCCGACGGTCGCCTGGGCCGAAGAGCCGGAAGTCACCCGGCGCCAGAATATCCGTCTGCAATACAAGGCCGAAGACGACCATGGCGTCGGCAAGGTCCGCGTCTATATCGCCCGGGCCGGCGAGGTGGACGTCGTCGCGATCGAGGCGCCGGTCGGCGGCGGCAAACAGGTCGCCGGGCGGCTGTACAAGGACCTGACGCCCCATCGCTGGGCCGGCCTCGACGTGTCCATGCTGTTCGAGACCGAAGACGATCTGGGCCAGCGCGGCCGCAGCGAATTCAAGGATATGACGCTACCGGAGCGGATTTTCCGCCATCCCGTCGCCCGGGCCATTATCGCCCAGCGCAAGCTCCTGACGCTCGAGCCGGAAAAGCTCGACCAGGTCGTTGCGATCCTGGGCCATATCGCCGACCGGCGCGCCGCGTTCAACAACGATCCGGTGGTGTATCTGGCGCTGCGCGCCGCGCAAAGCCGGCTGATCCTCGGCTCCCGGCATAACGGCCGCGACGACACGTCGGTCCGGCAGAACCGCACGGCCGCGATCCGGTCGGTCCAGGCGATCCTGTGGCAAACGGCGCTGCGCATCGACAAGGGCGAGACGGCGGTGTCCGAGCGGGAACTGGCGCGCATACACGACAAGCTGATGGACCTGCTGTCCCGCCGGGACATCAAGGACGAGGAGCTGAAACGGCTGCTCGAAGAGCTGCGCCGCTCGATGATGGAGTATATGGACGCCCTGCGCCGGGAGATGCAGCGCAATCCCGAACGGTTCAACCAGCAGTTTCCCGTCGACCCGGGCCGCCGGCTCACCGAGCAGGACATCAGGCGGATGCTCGAGCACATGCGGGACATTTTCCGCGACGGCGACAAGGAGGCGCTGCGCCGGATGCTCTCGCAGCTGCGCGAGATGATGCAGAATATGCGCACCGGGCAGCCGAGCCAGCGGCACCTCGACCCCAATCATCCGGCGCAGCGGATGATGCGCGATCTCAACAGCCTGATTCGCCGGCAGCAGCAGTTGATGGACGAGAGTTTCCGCCGCGGCCAGCAGGGCCGGAAGGGCAGCGAAGCCGAGCGCGAGGCCGACCGGGACGCGGCCCGGCGCCAGAACGAGCTGCGCAAACAGCTGGGCGACCTGATGCGCCGGCTCGGCGAGATGACCGGCAAGGTGCCGGACAATTTCGGCAACGCGGACCGTGAAATGCGCCGGGCGGAACGCGATCTGGGCCGCGGCCGGCCGGGCCGGGCGGTCGGGCCCCAGGGCCGGGCCCTGCGCGAGCTCTCCCGCGGAATGAGCCAGGCGATGCGCCGGATGGGCCGTCAGTTCGGCCTCGGACCGGGCCGCGGCGGCCGCTATCAGGGAGACCGGAACCGGCGCTTCGGCCCCGACCGCGACCCGCTGGGCCGGCGTCAGGACGGCATGGGCCCGCTCGACCAGACCGACATCAACGTGCCGACCGAAGCCGAACGCAAGCGGGCCCGGGAGATCCTGCGCGAACTGCGCAGGCGGTCCGGCGAGACCGCGCGGCCGAAGCTGGAACGCGACTATATCGAGCGGTTGCTCAAACGGTTCTGAATCGGGCGGTTCTGAATCGGGCGGTTCCGAACCGGGCGGTTCCGAACCACAGGGCAGGCTTCCCGGTCTGCCGGGCTACCGGTTCGCCGTCGGGGGGCGGATGGCCGGGTGCGGTTTCGCGTCGATGTCGAGCACTTCGTAGAACGGCGCCGTGACCGGCCAGTAGGCGACGATGATGCTGCGAAACTGGTAGCAGCCGAGCAGGACCACGACGATGACCGCCAGCAGCAGAAGCGAGAACAACGGGCGCGGCTGCCGCTGGCGCCGCCGCGCCGCGGGCGGCCGCCGGGCCGGCGGCGGTTCTGGCCGGTCTTCCGTGTCCCCGGTGCCGTCGCGCGCTTCGTTTCCGGCGTCGGCGGCCCCGGATTCCTGCACCGCAAAGGTATGCACCGCCGGTATCTCCGGCGCCTGGGCCCATCGGTGGCCGCACGCGCCGCACTGCACCGTGCGTCCGGCCGATCCCAGGGCGGCCGGATCGATCAGAAACCGCGTCGAACACTTCGGACAGCTGAGTATCATCGCCGGAGCTTCGGTTCGCCGCTCTTGTCCATCCCGGTTGACCGGATTGCGCCGCCGCTGATAGGCGTCGTGGCAATGCGGGTAACATGGGTTTCGGGTGACGGTATGGAAGGCGGGCTTTGCCGTAGCAGGATCGGCGGGTCAAGCGCCAAGCCGTTTGTCGGGGCGTTCCCGACGAACGGCCGGGAGGGCGATGGGCCCGGAAATTGAAAGGGGCTTCCTTGAATTCCGATCTCTTCGATGGCGAAAAACCGGTCGTCCGGTTCGACCAGGTCGGCATGCGCTATGGCGCCGGGGCAGAGGTGCTCCGCGATATCGCCTTCAGCCTCGAACCCGGCAGTTTCCATTTCCTGACCGGCGAAAGCGGCGCCGGCAAATCCACGCTGATGCGCCTGATCTACCTGTCCCTCCGTCCGACCCGGGGCTTGGTCCATCTGTTCGGCCAGGACGTTTCGACCCTGCCGCGGGCTTCGGTTCCCGGCCTGCGCCGGCGCATCGGTGTGGTCTATCAGGATTTCCAGCTGCTCGACCATCTGACGACGATCGACAATGTCGCCCTGCCGTTGCGGGTTGCCGGCGCGCGCGGGCCGGATGTCAGGAAGCATGTCTCCGAACTGCTCCGATGGGTCGGCCTCGGCGAGCGGCTGACCGCAAAACCGCCCACGCTTTCCGGTGGCGAGCAGCAGCGCGTCGCCATCGCGCGGGCGGTGATCAACCGGCCCGACCTGCTGCTCGCCGACGAGCCGACCGGCAATGTGGACGACAATATCGGCGTCCGCCTGATCCAGCTGTTCGAAGAGTTGAACCGGATGGGCACCACGGTCATCATCGCGACCCATAATTTCGGGCTCGTCGACCGGTTCCGTTATCCCAGGCTGGATCTGGAAGACGGCGCCCTGCGGATATTCCCAGACCGGACGCAGCCGTGCTGATCCGCCGCCAGACCGATATTCCCTTCGACCAGGATCCCGCCGGCAGGCTGCTGCCCTGGATCGTGGCGATCATGATCTACCTGTCCGGAGTCGCGATTGCGGGCGCCATCGCCCTCAACGGTCTCGTATCGACCTGGTCGTCGGGGCTGAGCGGCACGCTGACCATCCAGATACCTGCGGGGCCGAACTCTCCGAACGCACAGAAACAGGCCGGCGCCGTGCTCGCCCTGGTCCGGAAATCGCCCGGGGTCCGGCAGGCCCGGCGCCTGCCGCGCCAGGAGGTGCTCCGCCTCGTGCGTCCCTGGCTGGGCGAGGACACGGGCGCCGGAGATCTGCCGCTGCCGATCCTGATCGATGTCCGGGCCGCGCCGGGCGCCGTCATCGATATCGCGGCCCTGTCGGCGAAGGTGGCCGCGGCGGCGCCGGGCGCGGTTACGGAAAACCACGCCCGCTGGGGCGGACGGCTGATCGGCCTTGCCCGGTCGATCTGGCTGGTCGCGCTGCTCGTCGTCGCCCTGATCGGGCTGGCGACGGTCATCACCGTCATCTTCGCGACGCGGACCGGCCTGCGCATTCACCGGCGGGTCATCGCCCTGCTGCATCTGATCGGCGCCCATGACCGCTATATTGCGCGCCAGTTCGAGCGCCAGGCGCTGTGGCTCAGCCTGCAGGGCGCGATCGTCGGCATCGCCTTTGCGATCGGCACGGTCTTCGGGGTCGCCCACCTCGCCGGCAGGGTCGAACTCGAGCCGGCGACCGGCGCCATCTTCACGCCGGTGCAGTGGGGCATTTTCGCCTGCGTGCCGGTCGTGGCGGCGGCGGTAGCGCTGTTCACCGCGCGGATCACCGTGCTGCGGGCCCTCCGGCGCATGACGTGACGCAATGACCCGGCACGCCATGACACCCGTGGACCGGAGCCGGACGTTTCCGCCCAGACGGCGTAACGGGCGGCGCAACGGACGGCGCAGCCGGTGGCGCTTGCTCCGCCGGCTGTTCGCAGTGTGCGTGCTGCTGCTCCTGTTCTGGCTCGCCGGGCTGGCCTGGTTCGGTTTCACCATGCCGCAAACGCCGGCCGACGGCCGCACGAAGACGGACGCCATCGTCGTCCTGACCGGCGGCTCGGGGCGGCTGGCCGAAGGCATCCGGCTGCTCGCGGCCGGCGCGGCGCCGGTTCTGTTCGTGTCCGGCGTCGATCCGAGAGTCGGAAAACAGTCGGTGCTGCGCGGCGCCGGCGGCGTGCCGGATGCGCTGCGGTCCCGGATCGTCCTCGGCTACCGGGCCGAGCACACGCAGGGCAACGCCGACGAGACCGCCCTTTGGGCCCGCGCGCGCAAGCTCAAATCGCTGCGCCTGGTCACGGCCAACTACCACATGCGGCGCAGCCTGCTCGAACTGCGCAGCGCCCTGCCGGACGCGCGCCTCATCGCGCATCCCGTTTTCCCGCCAGCGGTGTCGCGCGGGCGCTGGTGGCGCAGCCTGAGCGGCATCGCGATCGTCAACGGCGAATTCTACAAGTTCGCTGCGGCCCTGATCCGCGTGACCCTGACGATGGCCGGACCGGGCGGGCCGGACTCATGATCCTGGTCCGGTCGGCGGCGTTTTCGATCGGCCTGTGGCTTGTGACCCTGGGGGCGGGCCTGGTGTGCCTGCCGCTTCTGGCGGCGCCCCGGCAGGCCATGTTCGCGGCGGCGACCGGGTGGGCCCGCGCCGTCCTGTGGCTGCTGCGCGTCGCGGCAGGCGTCCGGCACCGGGTCGTCGGAAGCGTGCTCCCGGACCGGCGCACCCGGTATATTTTCGCCGTCAAGCATCAATCGGCCTGGGAAACCATCGCTTTCCTCGTCATCGCGCCGGCCTTCGCCGCCGTGCTCAAGGAGGAGCTGAAGCGCATTCCGGTCTACGGCTGGTTCCTGGACCGCGCCGGCATGGTGCCGATCCGGCGCGCGGCGCGCGGCGCGGCGCTGAAGCGGATGCTGCGCAGCGCCCGGAACATGGTCGACAGCGGACGGCACCTGCTGATCATGCCGGAGGGAACCCGTATGCCGCCGGGCCGCACCGGCCGCTATCATCCGGGCGTTTACGCGCTGTACAAATATCTCGGGATGCCGGTCGTTCCGGTCGCCCACAACGCCGGATTGTTCTGGCCGCGGAACGCTTTTCTGAAACGGCCGGGCACCATTACGATCGAATTCCTCGAGCCGATCGCGCCCGGCCAGGACCGGGAAACCTTCATGGCGATGCTGGAAGACCGGATCGAGACGGCGGCGCAGCGCCTCTACGAGGAAGGCCGCGCGGAGGGGCAGGGCGCGTAGCCCGGGCGGCCTACCGCCCGCTCTGCTGCAGCACGTTGTTGCGCATGCGCTTGAGCAGCGAGAGCAGGGTCTGGCGCTCCTTGGCGGAGAAGCCGTCCATCGTCGATTCGACGATGCGCAGAACGCCGGGAAAGGCCTCATCGACCTTGCGGCGGCCGGCTTCCGTTATGCAGACCAGAACGTTGCGCCGGTCGTGCGGCGGCGTCTTGCGTTCGATCAGCCCGTCGCGTGCCATCTGGTCGATGATCCGGCTGAGATTTGAGCGGTCGATGGCCAGCTTGCCCGAGAGATAGCTGATATTGTGGCCGTCGCTCTCCTGCAGAACGGCCAGGACGCGCCAGAACATGACCGAGATGCCGTGGGGCCGCAGCGCATGGTTGAGCGCCGAAAAGTTCTCAGCCTGGATGGTGTAGATGTAGTAGGTCGGAAAATCGGTAACCGAGAATTTTACGCGCGTCCGGTCATCGGGCAAAGGTCGGGCGACTCCCCTGTTAACGCCGCCGATGCGCATTTGCCGCTGCGAAATTGCCGATGCGCATCTGCCGATACGCATTTGCAAGTGGCATCCGGCCCGGCGGGTTGATAAACGGATATGTGAAATATGGATGGATTTTCACCTAAATCAACCGCCTTCCCGGAGAGATCATGCGCATCCTCATGCTCGGCACGGCCGCCGCCGCGCCCGATCCCGACCGCAACCATTCCGCGATCCTGATCACGGTGCGCGGCCGGCACTACATGTTCGATTGCGGCCACGGCGCGACCCATCAGCTGATCCGCTGCAACGTCAATCCCGGCCATGTGGATACGGTCTTCCTGTCGCATCTGCACTACGACCATATCGCGGACTTCGCCTTCTTCGTGCTGACCAGCTGGATTACGAACCGGGAGAACGCGCCCGTCGTGGTCGGCCCGCCCGGCACGCGCGGCTTCGTCGAACACCAGTTCGCCGACGGCGCCTTCGCCAAGGATATCGAGGCGCGGGCGGCCTACAAGAACCGGCAGGGCAACATGCATGTGCTCAAGCCCGACGTGCGGGAATGCGAGCCCGGCGTGGTGTTCGAGGACGATCTGGTCCGGGTCTCGGCCTGCTATGTCGAGCATATCCCGCGGGAAGTCTCGCCCTGCTTCGGCCTGCGGCTCGATACGGTGGACGGCAAATCGGTCGTCTTCTCGGGCGATACCGCGCCGTGCGAACGGCTGGTCGAGCTGGCGCAGGACTGCGACCTGCTGATCCACGAATGCACCTTCCCGGAAAAGGCGCTGGAATTCCGCCGCAAGGCCAATGTCGGCACCTGGGCCCACACCAGCCCGCTCGAGCTTGGCAGGCTCGCCACGGCGTCGCGCTGCAAGAGCCTGGTCGCGACCCATTTCGGCAGCTTCGACACCACCTACCCGGTGTTGCGCGACATGATGTCGGTCCACATGCCGCGCGAGCTGATCGGCCCTGCCTTCATGGAGGATGTCGTCGCCGACATCCGCCGGAACTATGCCGGCGAACTCCGCCTCGCCCACGACGGCATGCGCATCGACCTGTGACCGGCAGAGCGGCGGCAGCGTTGCCGCCGGCGCGCCGTCAGCCGCTCCGAACGTCCGGGCCCGGTCGCGCCCGCAATCGGTAAGGGGGAACCGGCAGGGGGAACCGGGAGGGCCGGCCGGAAACCGGCCCCGCCCAAAGGGTCCGCGCTAGCCGCCGACGAACTGATTCGTGAAGAGATCCTTCAGCGGCACTTTCTTCCGCACGATGCCCTGCTTGACATAGAAGTCCTGCAGCTTGGCCAGCCGCTGCTCGTTGATTTCGCCGAGCACCTTCTGGCCGGGATAGACGAGGTCGGCGTAATACTTGAAGACCGCCCGGATATACCCTTCCTTGCCCTTCCACATGGGCGCCGCCTTGGCGAAGTCGTTGGCCGTGGCGACCGGGTCGTCCATGATGTCCTTCATGCCCTTGAGCACGGCGCCGACGAATTTCCTGATCAGCGCCGGCTTCGCCGCGATCAGCTTGTCCGAGGCCAGCGAGGCCTGGGCCATGTGGGGGAAATAGTCTTCCGACTTGATGATCCGGATCTTGATCTTGGCGCCGAGGATCGGCGGGATCCAGTCCGGCACGCAGGCGCAGCCGACCGCCTTGCCCTGGATCACCATGCCCGGCACGCCGCGCGGGCCGACCGCCATCGCGTTGATGTCCTGCACCTTGAGGCCGGTCGCCGCCAGCATGCCGCGCAGCGCGTAGTAGGTCGTGTCCTGGTACGACATGACGGCGACATTCTTGCCCTTCAGGCCGGCCGGCGTCGTGATGCCGGAATCTTCGCGCACCACCAGCTGCATGAAGCCGCGTCCGCCGAACGCAGCGACCGAGCGCACCGGGATGCCCTGGGCGCGCACGATGATCGGGCTGTCCGCCAGCCCGCCGCCCATCTCGGCGTTGCCCACGCCGACCTGCTTGGCGACGTCGAC
Organism: Alphaproteobacteria bacterium; assembly: GCA_965202925.1. Classification (GTDB taxonomy): domain Bacteria; phylum Pseudomonadota; class Alphaproteobacteria; order Bin65; family Bin65; genus Bin65. The sequence goes on from CBDBCG010000001.1 coordinate 248,960, forward strand.
GCCGCCCTTGGCCGTGGCGAAGGCGACCTCCAGCCCGGCTTCCTTGAAATAGCCGCGGTGCTTCGCGAGCTGCTGCGGCCCGAAGGCCGGCAGGATCGGCGGCGCCGGAAACAGATAGGTCATTTTCTCGGCGCTGGCCGTGCCGGCGCCGAAGCCGGTAGCGACCACGGCGCCGAGCGCCGCGGCGCAGAGTGTATGGAAGCGGATCATCGTGTTCCTCCCGAATAGAAATCCTGCGCCAGCTTTGCACTATCGGCGCATGGCTGGCAACCGGCGCCGGTCACCCGATCGAGGGCGTCGTTGCTCCCGGCTGCGAGCCGGCGCTCAAGTCGCTAACGGCAAAGACCTGTTCGTCCCGCATGCACTCCTGCGCAAAGGCGAATACGGCGCGCAAGGCTTCCCGGGAAACCCGGGGGTAGCTTTCCAGAACCGTTTCCTCGGTCCACCCTTCCGCAAACAAACCGAGCAGAAACTCGACCGACAGCCGCGTGCCGCGGACGACCGGTTTGCCGACCAGGATCGACGGATCGCGGCCGATTTAGTCGCGCCATTCCACTGCCTTGCCTCCAGTCGATGCGGCCAACCGGCCTGCCTGTGCCCAGCCTCTTGTCGCGCGGAGCAGGGCAGCCCGCGGCCGGAAGATCGTTACGCGTCCGCATCGGATTTCCCGCCGGAACGGCGTCCTGCGGGCCCGGAATAAACGAACCGGGCCGTTGCGGCCAGGCCGATCGCGGCGAACGGCAGGGCGGCGGCGAAGACCGCCCTTGCCGCTTCGGCGATGCCGGCCCTGTCGGCACCGTCGGCGAACCCGGCGGCGTTGGCGACGATCCCGACACAGGCGGCGCCGACCGCGTAGCCCAGCCGCTGAACGGTCGGGAGAGCGCCGGCAACCCGCTCGGTATCGTCCGCACGCGCCAGCGCCGTCATCCGGCGCAGGACGAAGGCCCAGGCCATGCCGAACCCGATCCCCTGCAGGGCCGCGAAGACCGCGATCAGCCAGACCGGACCGTTGGGCACGCTGTAGAGGAAGCCGGGAATGCTTGCCGCCACGACCGTCATTCCCGCGCCGATCAGCGTCCGGTCGTGCCGCTCCGCCGAGGTTGCGACCAGGACCGCGGCAATCGTCCATCCGATGGACGCGCAGGCCACGATGTAGCCCGCGACCAGCGCCGATGCGCCGTGCAGCAGGACGATGAACAGCGGCCCGTAGGCGGTGACTCCGATCGTGGCGATGGCCAGGCAGAAGATCATGACCAGGCCCGATCCCACCGGCGCGGCCGGATTGAAGGACCGGCGCGGGAGCAGCCGGCTCCCGCCGCCGCGCGCGTCCAGGACCAGAAAGGCGATGATGGCGGCGATGCCGGCCAGCACGCACGACGCGGTGCGCAGCGGCCCGACTTCGACACCGCCATAGGCGATCAGCACGACGCCGGCGGCCAGCAGGAGCAGGCGCGACGAGAATACGCTGCCTTGCGCCGGGTCCGGCAGCGGCTGCCGGCCGAGCCCGGAGCCGAAGCCGATCCAGAGCGACAGCGCAACCGCCTGCGCGCCGAAGAACCAGAATCCGCCCCGCCAGTCCGCATATTCGACGAACAGGCCGCCGATCAACGGGCCGAGAAAGGCGGATACGCCCCAGAGCGCCGAAATCGCCGCGATGGCCCGGGGAACCAGCGGCTTGGGGAACAGGAGGCTCGTGGCGACGAAGGCAAGGGCCATGAGGCCGCCGCCGCCAAGTCCCTGCAGCAGACGCCCGGCCAGAACCACCCACATGGACGGGGCCAGGGCGCTGATCGCGCAGCCCGCGGCAAACGCGGCGGCGGCGACGGCCATCGGCAGGCGCACGCCATACCGGGCCGCCAGCAGGCCGCTCGCCGTGCCGGTCAGAATGGTGCCGATCTCGTAGAGCGAGACGGTCCAGCCGATCAGCGCCTCGCCGCCGATCTCCGCGACCAGCGCCGGCAGCATGGTGGCGACGAGGAGGCTGTCGGCGGCGTGGAGCCAGACGCCCGCGCAGACCAGAAGCAGGGGGCCGCCGTAGCCGCGGAGAGACAGGCGGTCGGAAGAGCCGGGCAAGGCTTCGGCCGGACGCGAGCGGCGTCAGCCGAGAATGCCGATCACGCAGCCGGTGGCGCTGGTCGCCAGCACGCCGGCGGCGAGGCTCTTCCAGGCGAGCGCGAGGATTTCATTGCGCCGTTCGGGCATCAGCACGGTCAGTCCGCCGACCATGATCCCCAGACCGCCGAAATTGGCGAAGCCGCACATGGCGTAGACCAGGATCAGGCGGCTTCGGTCGCTCAGCGTGCCTTCGGGCAGCCGCGCCAGATCGAGATAGGAGACCAGCTCGTTGAGCACGACCTTGGTCGCCATGAGCTGCCCGGCCTCCCAGCATTCCGCCCAGGGAATCCCCATCAGCCAGCAGATCGGTGCCATGACGAGGCCCAGGATCTTCTGCAGGGTGATCGCCTCGCCGGCGACGTCGGGCAGCAGATCGAGCAGGCCGTTCGCCAGATGGACCAGGGCGATCATCACGATCAGCAGGGCGATGATGAGGAACAGCATGTTGAGGCCCTGGCGCGCGCCGACGACCAGCGCCTCCATGGCGCTCGCCGTCTCGCGCGGCGGCAGCCTGCCGCTCGCCGCCGGCGGCCCGTCGGCGGGCACCATCAGCAGGGCGATGGCGATGGCGGCCGGCGCGCTGATCACCGAGGCGACCAGGAGCTGGCCGGCGGCGTTGGGCAGCACCGGCGCCAGGATGCCGGCATAGAGCACGAAGACGGTGCCGGCGATCGTCGCCATGCCGACGGTCATGACGACGAACAGTTCGCTGCGGCTGAAATCCTTGAGGTAGGGGCGGATGAAGAGCGGCGCCTCGACCATGCCGACGAAGATGTTGGCCGCGCTTGCCAGCCCCAGCGCGCCGCCGATGCGGAAGCCGCGCTCCAGCACGGTGCCGATCGCCTTGACGATCCAGGGCAGGATGCGCCAGTGGGTCAGCAGCGCGGTCAGCGCGCTCGTCACGATCACGATGGGCAGGGCCTGGAAAGCGAATACGAACGCGGCGCCCGGCCGGCTCTCGGTGAAAGGCAGCGGTCCGCCGCCGATATAGCCGAAGACCATGCTGGTGCCCGCGCGCGTCGCCCGTTCCATGGCGGCCACGACATGGCTGAGGGAGGCCACGCCGTCGGCGATCAGCGGCACCTTGAGCAGGATGAGCGCGAGCGCGACCTGGAGGCCGATCCCGGCCAGCGCGACCCGCCAGGCGTCGCGCCGCCGCTTGCCGACCGCCCAAGCCAGCCCGAACAGAACGACCAGCCCGAAGGCGCTCTGCAGTTCCGGCATTGGCATTGCCTCCCTTCCCCACCGTCCTATTCTGGACACAGAATGCCATGTAACCAATTCTCTTGATTTCGTCGACGCAACGACGTATATTCTGTTCGGTTTCGTGTGCGGGTAGCACCGTTCCATCTACAAGGGAGGTGCAACCACCCGGTCCAGAGCTTCGATTGGGATTCTTAAGTTGCGTCCGAATGGAAGCGTGGCTAAGTGACCTAGAGCGGAGGGTAGAATTCTAGAGTTCTCCCTTCGTTGGCGATCTCAGCTTAAAGGCACGTAGGTAGGCTGCGTCGAGGACATGGGTACGTTAAAACTGTAACGTTCATTGCAAGTCTATCGCTAACCAAGAGCAACAAAAGAATTTACGGCGGCACAGTTTGTGCCGCCGTACTTATTTGCCTATCTGATATAATCATTTGGCGAAATATTTACATAATTTTTGCCTTTCTCTTTTGTAAATTCTTGTCCGTGACAACTATTCCATTTTTCAGGTATACTCCCTTTGCTCTTTACGCAATCATAATGAAACCTCGGATTTATACATAACCCAAAACGTAATCTGCTACGTATAACGCAGCTTAATTGATGTCCTATTCCTAAATTCCAATTGCACGCATGTAGCGCTGATGGTCTCCGAAATACTATGCCCCTTCGGCTTGCAAAACTCCAATACGGATCTGACTTGTACTTTACGGCAGTGTTTCTTAACACGAAGCGTTGAATGAGTGAACGGAGGCCACCAAATGAATCTTCAATCCCAAACAAATTCAAAACATCATTTCTCAGTCTTATCATCTCAGGTTTATCAAAGTTCGAAAATGGAAGCAATAACGGTGTTTTGTTTGCGTTACTCGTAACTTCTTTCCTGATAGCTGGTAATATAGACTCTGCTTCTCTAATTACCTTCCTCAGCGAACGAATTGCACTGTTTGACATAAATTGAGTCGAATTCGGTGTCGTCCTTCTTTTTTTAGCATTCTCGGCAAGTTTTACTGATACAACAAATGTCTCGACACCAAACGCATCAATCAAAAAAGCCGGCTTCTCACCGCCGTAGTCAAAGTAGACAGTTATAGCGCCATCAAACCAAGTAGGCGCGTCTACGTTAGCTTCATCCAAGGGAAGAATTTTTCCAACTGCTTCCACAAACATTTGATAGAGATTCCGGACATAATCAGAATTGTACGGTTGACTTTCTGAAACAGGTAGAAAAATAATCTCGCGTATCCCCTCCGATAAGTTCGGCAATTTCTTTACGAAATCCTGTTCAATACTGGAAGGTATCCCAGCAATTGTCACAAGTGTTTTTGGGCGACTATTGACCATACTCAATTTTTTGCCAGTTTTTTTACAACATCCATAGGAACGACTATACGCTCCAAGTCGTGCTCTTCGAGTGTATCCAATAGCCCATCAAGCAATGAGCCTCTCCTCCCGCTCCTTAGGCCTATCGCTGATCGCACTTCATTGGTTGGTTTCCGTTCGAATTTGGAAAGGCTAAAATTATTGGCCGCGCACCAATTGGCTATTTTAGCATAAATCTCGTGGTCTTTCTCTGTTTGAGCTTCCGCTATATATTTTCTTTCGATTTCCAGCATTCCGATTGGCGGCGATTGATCAGCAGAAACATTAACAAACTTAATCTCATCGGATACATCTATATATCGACGTTGATTTTGTTCGAGTACCTTACGAAAAGCAGCCCAAAATCCCGGAATAAGGCGCGGCCCAGAGCGACTCACCATAGAATGACTCTTTCTTTTCTCCAAATATGAATCAAAGTTATTTATTGCGACTGTCTGTTCATTCTTTGGTACTACTCCGATTAGTGGTCTGTTTATCGAATGCCTCACCAAAATTAGGTCATCTACCAAATGCGTCAAGATAAATGTTGTAAGGCGTCCAGAAATTGCTTTAGCGCTTTCCCCTACAACACCATTGTTGAGTTGACCAATGTCACTCAATAACACCGGTTCGTCGCGCGACCATGCTTCCTCTACTGAAGAAATTATGACAGCCTTGAGGTCATTCTCCTCCATGACACCTCCTCCTATTCTGGCAAATCTATTGTTGACCACTGCACACCCATTTCTCCTGATAGCGCCTAAAGAAGAAATATTTCATATTCTTAGTAGACGAATATCGCATATCATCTCAATTGTTGGCAACCTGTTTGTAGAATGCAGGAACGGTGATGTCCTCGAATACGTTCTAAGGTCCAATTCGGCTTAGAATGCCGAAAACTCGATCAGGTCTACCCGAGCAGGCAGTGTGTTAGTATCGTACCGATTCACTACATCCCGCCCATCGCCGCCCGGATTTCCGCCTTCGGCACCTCGCGGATGCGCTGGCCGAAGATCCAGCGGTGGCCTTCCGGGTCTTCGGCGCGGTAGTGGCGCTCGCCGTAGAACTGGTCTTCCGGTCCGGCCGTGATGCGCGCGCCGGCGGCCTGCGCCTGCGCGTGGTGCGCGTCGACATCGTCGACATAGCAGAAGACCTGGCTGTAATGCCCGCCCGCCCCCGATTTGGCGGCCTGCGCCGGCGCGACTTGGCCCATCTCCGGGAACACGCTCGCCAGCATCACGACATTGCCGCCCAACGCCAGCTCGGCATGGCCGATCCGCCCGTCCTTCATGGGATAGACCTGGCGCTCGCGGAAGCCGAAGGCGCGGACCAGAAAATCGATCGCGGCCGGCGCATCGGCATAGTTGAGCATGGGGATGATGCGCTGCATGCCGGCCGGGGGATTCTGCACCGCGCCCTGCCGCATGTCTTCCGGCAGGAAGGGCGCCATGCCCTGCCGGGCCAGCTCGTCGGCCCGCTCGTTGCCGGGGTCGCCGGCATGGCCCTTCACCCAGCGCCAGTCGATGCGCCGGGCGCCCTGCAACGCGTCCAGTTCCTGCCACAGGTCGCGGTTCTTGACCGGCTTGCGCGCCGCCGTCAGCCAGCCGCCGCTCTTCCATTTGGCGATCCAGCGCGTGATGCCGTCCCTGACATAGACGCTGTCGGTATGGACCGTCGCCGCGCCGCCCTGCGGGACCGCCTTCAGCGCCTCGATGGCGGCCTGCAATTCCATGCGGTTGTTGGTCGTCTCCGTAGCGCCGCCGCAGCGCGTCTCCTCCTCCGCCCCGCGCCGGATCAGCACGCCCCAGCCGCCCGGCCCCGGATTGCCGCTGCACGCACCGTCCGTATAGAGGTCGGGCCGCGCATCGGCCCGGCCGCCGGCTGTCGTTTCCGTCATCTCGAAGGCCCTTCTCCGCTGTCCCGCGCCAGTCCGGTTCCGAATCACTCCAGCCCGAGCTCGCCGGGCCGTTTGACTCCCTGGTGGAAGCGCAGCTTGCGGTAATACTCCAGCGGGTTGTGCGGCGTCACCAGCGCGCCCTCCGGGTGGAACAGCCAGTCGTGCAGCCGGGTCAGCAGGAAGCGCAATGCGCCGCCGCGCAGCAGCACCGGGATCGCCGCCAGCTCCGCCGGCGAGAAGGGCCGCACCGCGCGATAGGCGTTCAGCATGTGGCGCGCCTTGGTGACGTTGAAGCTGCCGTCTTTCTCGAAGCACCAGGCGTTGATGCAGATCGCCAGGTCGTAGGCGAGGAGGTCGTTGCAGGCGAAATAGAAGTCGATCACGCCGGAGACCCGGTCGCCCAGAAAGAACACGTTGTCCGGGAACAGGTCGGCGTGGATCACGCCGGTCGGCAGGCCGGTGGGCCAGTTCGCTTCGAGAATTTCCAGCTCCAGCTCGATTTCGCCGGCCAGGCCGTTCTGCACCTCGTGGGCGCGCGGGCCGCAGCGGTCGAACAGGGGGCGCCAGCCGGCCAGGCTGAGCGCGTTGGGCCGGGCCATGGCGAAGCCGTCCGCCGCCAGATGCATCTCCGCCAGCGCCCGGCCGAGGGGCGCGCAGTGCCGGACATCGACCCGGCGCGGCGACACCCCCTGCAGAAAGGAGATGATCGCGGCGGGCCGGCCGGCGAGCGTGCGCAGCGCCTCGCCGTCGCGGGCGTGGATCGGCGTCGGGCAGGCGATGTCCTGCGCCGCCAGATGGTCCATCAGGCCGAGAAAGAACGGCAGGTCGGCCGGATCGACACGCTTTTCGTACAGCGTCAGGATGAAGCTGCCGCGCTCGGTCTGGAGGAAATAGTTGGAGTTCTCCACCCCTTCGGCGATCCCCTTGTAGGAAACGAGCGCGCCGATGTCGTAGGCGCCGAGAAACGCCGCCAGCTCGTCGTCCGCCACCTGGGTATAGACCGCCATGCCCCGCTGCTTACGCCCAACCCGCCTTTCTCTCAAGGGGCGGGCGGAGCGGCCGGCAGGGCAGGCCGCGGTCGCGCCGAAAGATTGCGCTTACGACCGGTCGTCGCGCCCAGGCCGCTTGTCCCGGATATTTCCGAACAATGCATCGGGATCGAGGCCAAGCGCGGAGAGATCGACGTCCGCCGTAAAGTCCCGATACGCATCGGCGAAATTCCTGCCCGATTCGGCGCCCGAGCTGCCGTGGATCGCGTCGCGCAGTTCGGGCCAGGAATAGCGTTCCAGCGGATCGGGCGCCGCGGGATCCCCCGCCCTCAGATCGGGCAGCTTGTTGCGGCTGCGCGAAGCCGGGCGCGCGAGCACGCGGCGAAGCCCCTCCTCGACCACGGCGCGCAGCGGGCGTCCCGTTTCCCTGGCGTGACGCCTGGCCCGCGCCAGCAGGTCGTCATCGATGTTCAGCGTCGTCTTCATGGACCCGTGCTACCCATACTGCCGGGTTCGGGAAAGGTTCCGCCGCTTGCCGGGCGCAGCCTCGTCGGCTACGGTGCCGCCGGTGGAAATTGGCCGGCAAGCTTTGGGGGGCATGAGCATGGCTGGACAGATTGCGGCGCGGCAACCGAAGGGCGTGACCCTGGAAGCCGGCAAGAGGTATGTCTGGTGCGCCTGCGGGCTCAGCGCGACCCAGCCTTTCTGCGACGGCGCCCACAAGGCGACCGACATGCAGCCGCTGGTGTTCAAGCAGGAAAAGACCGAAGAGGTCTGGCTGTGCCAGTGCAAGCAGACCGCGAACAGCCCCTTCTGCGACGGCACGCATAACGGGCTGTAGAATGCCGCCGCGGCAGGGCGGCGGACCGGGCGGACCTTACCGCACCGCGCGCCGCCGATAAATTTATCCTGCGGGATCGCGGCGTTTACCGAATCGGCCCGCCGCTTGACTCGCCGCCGGCTTCCGCTACCTTTCCCCTATCGCCTCAGACGCCTGCGGGAGAGACCGGGCGCGCTGAATTGCGCGGCCGGCGCCGAAGGAGCAACCGCCCCGGAAACTCTCAGGCACCAGGGACCGCAGGGGGAGGCGACTCTGGAGAGCAGGCGGCCGCGCGCGAGCCGAGCGCCGCCTCACCGAAGGGGAAAGACCGGCGGCCGGCTCTGACGGCGGGCCGCTCCGGTTCAAGCTCTCAGGTTGTGCGACAGAGGGGGCGTGCCTGGCCGATTCGCCGTCGGCGGGACACAGCCTCAACCGCTCGCGCAAGCCGTCCGGGGCATATCCATGGCGACCGACAGCGAGACCGAAGCGGCGGCCCGCCCTACGCCGCTGCACGACCTGCACGTTGCGCAGGGCGGGCGGATGGTCGAATTCGCCGGTTATGCGCTGCCCGTCCAGTATCGCGGCATCATCGCCGAGCACGAACAGGCGCGCAGCAAGGCCGCCCTGTTCGACGTCTCCCATATGGGCCAGGCGCGCATCTCCGGCGCCCGGGCGGCCGAAGCGCTGGAAAGCCTCGTCCCCGGCGACATCGCCGGGCTCGGCGCCGGCCGGATGCGCTATACCCAGCTGACCGACGACACCGGCGGCATCCGCGACGACCTGATGGTCGCCCGGCTCGCCGGCGACGCGCTGGCGATCGTCGTCAACGCTGCCCGCAAGGACGACGATTTCGCCTATCTCCGCGCCGCGCTTGCAGGCCGGGGGTGTTCCCTCGACGTGGACGACGATGCGGCCCTGCTCGCCCTCCAGGGCCCGGAAGCCGCGACGGTTCTGGAAGCGGAGATCCCGGGCGCCGACGGCCTCGCCTTTCTGCAGGGCGACGCCTTCGAGTGGCAGGGCGCGCCGCTCTGGATTTCGCGCAGCGGCTATACCGGCGAGGACGGGTTCGAAATCTCGGTGCCGGGCAGCCGCGCCGCCGCCCTGGCCGAAGCGCTGCTCGCCTGCGACGGCGTCGCGCCGGCCGGCCTCGGTGCGCGCGACTCGCTGCGCCTCGAAGCCGGCCTCTGCCTCTACGGCCACGACATCGACCTGACGACCACGCCGGTCGAAGCCGGCCTCGGCTGGTCGATCGGCAAGCGCCGCCGCGCCGAAGGCGGCTTTCCCGGCGCCGATACGATCCTGGACCAGTTGCGCAACGGAACCGCCCGGCGCCGCGTCGGCCTCAGGCTCGAGGGCCGGGCGCCGGCGCGGGAAGGCGCGGAGATCTGCGACGCCGGCGGCGAGCCGGTCGGCCGGGTGACCAGCGGCGGCTTCGGCCCGACGGTCGGCGCACCCGTCGCCATGGGTTATGTCGCGGCGGAACATGCTGCCCCCGGCACGCCGTTGACCCTCACGGTGCGCGGCCGGGCGCTGGCGGCGCGGGTGGCGTGCCTGCCGTTCATCGCACCGGGATACCGGCGGTGAGGCCGGAAACCGTCGGGGCGCCGCCGCCCGGCCCGCCCGGACACTGAGGAGCGGAGGATCCAACCCATGCCGACAACCTATTTCTCGGAAGATCACGAATGGATCGCGGTCGACGGCGATACCGGCACCGTCGGCATCACGGACTATGCCCAGGAACAGCTCGGCGACGTCGTGTTCGTCGAACTGCCGGAGATCGGCCGGACCGTCATCAAGGGAGATGACATGGCCGTCGTCGAATCGGTCAAGGCGGCGAGCGAGGTCTATGCCCCGGTCGGCGGCGAGGTGGTCGAAGTGAACGGCGCGCTGGAAGACAATCCCGCCGCCGTCAACGAGGATGCCGAGGGCGAGGGCTGGTTCGTCAGGCTGAAACTGGCCGACGCCGCCGAACTGGAAGACCTGATGGACGCCGCCGCCTATGCCGCCTTCGCGGAGGCCCAGAACTAGAGGCGGACCGCCCGCCGTATTGCGTTTGCGCACGATAATTCAGGGAACAGCAACCATGCCGCCCGCCAGCTTCGAAGCGCTTCAGGACCGCGGCTCCTTCATCGGCCGCCACATCGGTCCGGGGCCGGACGACATTGCGGCCATGCTGCAGACCGTCGGCGCCGACTCGCTCGACGCGCTGATCGAAGAGGCCGTGCCGGACGTGATCCGGAATACCGCCCCGCTGGCGCTCGGCGAGCCGGCGACCGAGGACGACGCCCTGCAGCGCATCGCCGAGCTGGCCGCGCACAACACCGTCGCCGGTTCGCTGATCGGCATGGGCTACCACGGTACGATCACGCCCCCGGTCATCCGCCGCAACGTGCTGGAGGACCCGGCCTGGTACACCGCCTACACGCCCTACCAGCCTGAAATCTCCCAGGGCCGGCTGGAGGCGCTGCTCAATTTCCAGACCATGGTGGCCGACCTGACCGGCATGGAGATCGCCAACGCCTCGCTGCTCGACGAGGCGACGGCGGCGGCCGAAGCCATGCTGTTCGCCCGCAAGGCGGGAAAATCGAAGAGCGACCGCTTTCTGGTTTCCGACCGCTGCCATCCCCAGACGATCGCGGTGCTGCAAACCCGGGCCGCGCCGCTGGGCATCGAACTGTCGATCGGCGAGGTGACGCCCGAACGCGCCGTCGAAGCCTTCGGCATTCTGGTCCAGTATCCCGACACCTTCGGCGGCGTCGACTCCTGGCAGGATTGCGTGAAAGCGGTGCGCGGCGGCGGCGGTCTGGCGGCGGTTGCGACGGACCTGCTCGCCCTCACCCTGCTCGAACCGCCGGGAGACTGGGGCGCCGATATCGTGATCGGCAGCGCACAACGCTTCGGCGTACCGATGGGCTTCGGCGGGCCGCACGCCGCCTTCTTCGCGACCCGCGACCGGTTCGCGCGGAAGATGCCGGGGCGGCTGGTCGGCGTATCCGTCGACGCCAGGGGCCGGCAGAGCCTGCGCCTCGCCCTGCAGACCCGCGAGCAGCATATCCGGCGCGAAAAGGCGACCAGCAACATCTGCACCGCCCAGGTGCTGCTCGCCAACATGGCCGGCTTCTACGGCGTCTGGCACGGGCCGGACGGGTTGGAAAGAATCGCCCGGCGCGTCCACCGCCTGGCTTGCGCCTTCGCCGACATGGCGCGGGCCGCCGGGTTCGAGGTCGAGGCCGGCGCCTTCTTCGACACCGTGACCGTGCGCGCGCCCGGCCGGGCCGAGGAGATCGTCGGCGCGGCGATGAACGCCGGCCTCAACCTGCGCTTCGTCGACGCCGACCGCTTCGGCGTCGCCTTCGACGAAACCTGCGGGCCCGAGGACCTGTTTGTCCTGTCCGAAGCGCTGACCGGATCGGCGGACGAAGACCGGATCGAGGCGCTGCTCGACGGCGCGCCCGGCCGGCTGCCGGCGGCGCTCGCCCGCAAGTCCGGGTTCATGACCCACCCGGTGTTCCACCGCTACCGGTCGGAAACCGAAATGATGCGCTATCTCCGGCGGCTCGCCGGCAAGGACCTGGCCCTCGACCGTGCCATGATCCCGCTCGGCTCCTGCACCATGAAACTGAACGCGGCGGCGGAGATGGAGCCGGTTTCCTGGCCGGAATTCGCCGCCCTCCACCCCTTCGTGCCGCTCGACCAGGCCGCGGGTTCACTGGAGTTGATCGGGGACCTTGAGGACATGCTGTGCGCCGCGACCGGCTTCGACGCGGTCTCGCTGCAGCCCAACGCCGGCTCCCAGGGCGAACTTGCCGGCCTGCTCGTCATCCGCGGCTGGCACGAAAGCCGGGGCGATAGCGGGCGCGACGTCTGCCTGATCCCCGGTTCGGCCCACGGCACCAACCCGGCGAGCGCCGTGCTGGCCGGCTTTTCGGTCGTCGTGGTGGGCTGCGATGCCGACGGCAATATCGATATCGCCGACCTGCGCGCCAAGGCGGAGCAGCACCGGGACCGGCTGGCCGCGCTTATGGTGACCTATCCGTCGACCCACGGCGTGTTCGAGGCCGGCATTGTCGAGATCTGCGGGATCGTCCATGGCTGCGGCGGCCAGGTCTATATGGACGGCGCCAACCTGAACGCCCTGCTCGGCATCGCCCGGCCGGGCGAATTCGGGCCCGACGTCGCGCATATGAACCTGCACAAGACCTTCTGCATCCCCCATGGCGGCGGCGGGCCGGGCGTCGGGCCGATCGGCGTCAAGGCCCATCTCGCGCCCTTCCTGCCCGGCCATCCGGTCCATCCGGATTGCGGCGGCGAGCGGGCGATCGGGCCGGTCTCGGCCGCGCCCTGGGGCAGCGCGGGCATCCTGCCGATCAGCTGGGCCTACATCCTCATGATGGGCGCCGCCGGGCTGAAGCGGGCGACCGAGGTGGCGATTCTCAACGCCAACTATATCGCGGCGCGGCTGCGCGATCATTTTCCGGTGCTCTACACGGGCCGGAACGGCCGGGTGGCGCATGAGTGCATCGTCGATCTCAGGCATCTCAGGGATTTCGCTTCGGTCGACGATGTCGCGAAGCGGCTGATCGACTACGGCTTCCACGCGCCGACCATGTCCTTCCCGGTCGCCGGCACCCTGATGATCGAGCCGACGGAAAGCGAATCCCTGGCCGAGATCGACCGGTTCTGCGACGCCATGATCGCAATCCGGCAGGAGGTTGCACGCATCGAGGCCGGCGACTGGCCGGTTGGCGACAACCCGCTCGCCAACGCGCCCCACACGGCGGACGATCTGGTGGCCACGGACTGGACGCATCCCTATCCGCGCGAACTCGCGGCCTATCCGGACCCGGCGCTGAAGGACGGCAAATACTGGCCGCCGGTCGGGCGCATCGATAATGTCTACGGCGACCGCAACATCGTATGCGCCTGCCCGCCGCTCGAGGCCTACGGCGAGGCGGCGGAGTAAAGGCCGGAGTTCATACGGTTTTGGCGGGACCACCGCCGCAGCGGCAGGCGCCCGCCCCTTCGATACGCCCCGGCCTGGCGGCCGGGGCTACTCAGGGTGAGGGTGAAGAGATGTGGATGCAGCACATGGCCCCAAACTCCCTCATCCCGAGTAGGCCCCGCAGGGGCCGTATCGAGGGGCGGCACACCGTAACGACTCCCGCCAAGACGGAACGGCCCTAACTCTCACTGTGGTGCCGGCCGGCGAGCAGGTTGAGGCTGCGGCCGACCCGGGCGGCGCGGTCCTCTTCGGTCTCGTCCCGGACCAGCAGCGCTTCGCCGAGCAGCAGGCCCTGGAACAGGCCGGCCCGCGTCCGGGCCGCCGCTTCCGTAAAGCCCAGGGCGACAAAGAAATTCTCGATGTAGACCGAGCGGCGGGCATCGACCGCGCGCACTGCCACCAGCGCGGCCGGATCGGTGCGCGACCAGTTGCGGATGGCGATCTCGGCGTTGCGGAATTCCGGCTCCGCGTGGGCGCCCACTGTCATTTCGAGCAACAGGCGCAAGCGTTCGGCCGGCGTTGCGCCGGGATGGCCGGCGATACGGACCAGCAGGTCGGTCTGCCGTTCCTCCCAGCGCGCCAGGATCGCCGCCAGCAGCGCCGGACGGTCCTTGAAATGCCAGTAGAAGCTGCCCTTGGTGACGCCGAGGCGGCGCGCGAGCGGCTCGATCTTCACCGCGTTGACGCCGCGCTCGGCCAGCAGTTCGACGGCGCCGCGAATCCAGGCATCCCTGGTCAGTCTGGGCCGGTCCGGTCCGGAGCGGGGAGCCTCGGCGGTCACCGGGCGAATCCGGTTCAGCCGCCGGTAACCGGCGGGAAGAAGGCGATCTCGTCGCCCGGCTTTACGGCGGTATCGAGGCTCGCGAATTCGTGGTTCACGGCGGCGCGCACGAAGCGGACGTTGGCGAAGGCGTCGGCATGGCCGGGGCTGCGCTGCTTCAGCCAGTCGATCAGCGCGCCCACGGTGGCGACGTCCGCCGGCGGCGTCACCGCTTCCGTGCCGGCGCCGACCTTCTGGCGCAGCCAGGCGAAATAGAGCACGTCGATCTTGTCGGGCACCCGGTCGGGCATCTCATCGGGCATCGCGTCAGGCCCCGAGTTCGCTGAAGGGCAGGAAATCCACCGTCATCCCGGCCCGGATATCGGTGGCGTCCTCCGGCAGTTCGACCAGGCCGCTCGCCGCCGTCATCGACGACAGGATGCCCGCGCCCTGCCGGGCGAATTTGTGCGCGGTCCAGCCGCCGGCGCAAGGCTCCAGGGTGGCGCGCACCCATTCGCGCCGGTTGGCCTTCTTGCGGTGGTCGAAGCCGGCGCGCACCGGGAAGAGCCGGGGCACATGGACCGTCGCGCCGGCCAGCCGGTCGATCAGCGGCCGGGCGAAGCGCAGGAAGGTCACCATGACGGCGACCGGGTTGCCCGGCAGGCCGACGAAGGGCGTGCGGCCGATCTGGCCCAATGCAACGGGGCGGCCCGGCTTGATGGCGAGGCGCCAGAAATGGATTTGGCCCAGGCTCTCGACCGCGGCGCGGACATGGTCCTCGTCGCCGACGCTGACGCCGCCGGAGGTCAGCACAAGATCGTGGGCCGCGCCGGCCGCGTCCAGAGCGCCGGCAATCGCCGCCCGGTCGTCCGGCAGGATGCCGAGATCGGAAACCGTGCAGCCGAGCTGTTCGAGCAGGCCGGCGAGCGCGAAGCGGTTGGCGTCGTAGACCGCGCCGGCGGCGGCCTCCGCGCCCGGCTCGCGCAATTCGTTGCCGGTCGAGAACAGGGCGGCGCGCAGTCGGGTGCGCACAGGCAGGCCGGACAGCCCGACCGAGGCGGCGAGGCCCAGATCCTGCGGCCGGAGCCGCTGGCCGGCATTGAGGATAACCGCGCCGGCTTCGACATCCTCGCCGGCGAAGCGCCGGTTCGCGCCCCGCCTGATGCCCGGCGCGATGCGCACGGCGCTGCCGTCCTCGCGGCAGTCCTCCTGCATCATCACCGTGTCGAAGCCGCCCGGCATGACGGCGCCGGTGAAGATGCGCACGGCGCCCCGGGCGCGCGGATCGGCAAGAGCGGGTGCGTCGCCGGCGGCGATCCGGCCGATCACCGGCAGGCAGGTCTCGCCGTCGGGGTCGAGTTCGGCGAAGCGCACGGCGTAGCCGTCGACGGCGGAATTGTCGTGCGGCGGCACCGAACGGCCGGCGCGGATGTCTTCCGCCAGGATGCGGCCGAGCGCGTTGCGCAGACCCACGGCCTCGACGTCCGCGACGGCGGAAATCCGCTCTTCCAGCAGGGCGAGCGCGTCGTCGAGCGGCGTCAGGCCGCCGCCGAAGGCGAAACAGTCGTCGCTGAGTTGCGCCATCTCAGGCGGCCATCTCAGGCGGCGCCCCGTGCGAGGGGGCCGTCGGCCGGCGCGCCGGCCGCCAGGCCGCAATGGGCGCAGATGAAGTCGGCGACCGCCTCCGGCGCGTTCAGATCCAAAGCGGGGAGGTCGAGCACCGGCCGGCCGGCCTTCTCCACCGGTCCGTCGCTGGCGATGGCGACAACCGCCGGGTCGCCGGCCGCGAGCAGGGGATGGCCCAGCGCCGGGCGGTGCACCTCGATCTTGGCGTGGGGCAGGCGCTTGAAGCCCTCGACGATCAGCAGGTCGACCGGGCTCATGCGGGCGATCAGCTCGTCCAGCGTCGGCTCGCGGCGGCCGCGCAGCTCGTGGACCAGGGCCCAGCGGGCTGCCGAGGACACCACGGATTCGACCGCGCCGGCCGCGCGGTGGCGGTGGCTGTCCTTGCCCGGCCGGTCGACCTCGAAGCCGTCATGGGCGTGCTTGACGGTCGAGACGGTGAAGCCGCGCCCGGTCAGCACGGGCAGCAGCCGGGTGACCAGCGTCGTCTTCCCGCTGCCCTTCCAGCCCGCAATCCCGATGATCCGCTGCGCCGCGCCCATGCCGCCAATGTAGGACGACGGCGCGGCGGGGGAAACGGGGGAGCCGCCTCCCCGATGCCGTTGCGCCTGTATTCGATATTGATTAACCTGACTACGTTTTCGATCGGGAGAGCCATCCGTGCGGCGCACGACAACGATGACGGTTCGCCTCAGCGGCGCGCTCAGCGACTTCGTCGCGGCCAATGTCGGCGAGGCCGGCGCCTACGAGAATGTCAGCGAGTATGTCCGCGACCTGATACGGCGCGACAAGGAACGGTCCGAGCGCGAAGCCTTCGACCGCCTCAAGGCCGAACTCGGCCGCGCCTTTGCCGCGCCGGACGAGACCTATCGCCCGCTGTCGGCCGCCGACGTGGTCGCGAGAAACCGGGCGCCGTCCGGCGCATGACGCCGGTGCGCGTCCAGGACGCCGCCGCAGTCCGCATCGACGACATCTACCGCTACACCCGCGACCGCTGGGGCGAGGCCCAGGCGGACGCCTACATTGCCGGGCTGTTCGAAGCGTTCGAGGGCATCGCGGCCGGCAGGACGGCGTCGCGGCCGGTGCCGGCGGAGTTCGGTGTCGACGGCTATGTCTTCCGGTACGAAAGGCATTTCGTCTACTGGAAGACGCTGGGCGACGGGGCGGTCGGCATCGTCACCGTTCTGCACGAGCGCATGCACCAGCTCGACCGGTTCCACGAGGACGGCGCGCCGTAAGCCCGCAATCCCGATGATCCGCTGCGCCGCGCCCATGCCGCCAATGTAGGACGACGGCGCGGCGGGGGAAACGGGGGAGCGCCTGCACGCGATACGGCGCTTCGCGCCGGCCCGGAATGGGGCCTTCTTTGACCGCCGTCGACCGGCCCGGCCCGGTATCGTCGGGAGCGAAGTCCCGGCTTTCACCCCTGAGGCTTCCCCTGCGAAACCGCCACGCCGCCGGCGAAGTATCCTTCCCCCGCTTCAGCGGGGGAAGTGGCCCCGGATTTATCCGGGGTCGATGGGGGTGTCCGTCCTGTCTGCGCCTGCGCCTGTTCCGCACCGCACGTCTGCCGCCATCGCACCCGCACCTGGCCTCCCCCTCTGAAGAGGGGGAGGTAAAGGAATGCTGGAACCCTTGTTCTTCCGCCTCTCCCTAGTGGAGGGAGGAACCGTTGCCTTGTCCGTTGAAACCGGCTCACGGTCTTTCGCCCGTCGGCGCCGGCCTCTCCGGATAAGCCCCTGTCGAAAGGCAATATCGGGAAACTGCGTTCCCGCAGGTTACGGTCCGCGGCGGCTTCTCCGGTGTTTGCCGCGGCCGTACTTGCCGCGTCCCCCACCCGGCCGGCGTTGCGGCGTCCGCTTGTCGCCGCCGGGCCGGCCGCCGGTGCGGTCGAGCAGGGCCCTGGCCCGCTGGGCGCGGTTTTCCAGGCTGGCGGACGGGCTGAGGCCCAGATCCTCGGCTTCGAGCCGGCGCAGCTCGTCGCGCAGCCGGGCGGCCTCCTCGAATTCCAGATTGGCCGCGTGCTCCTTCATCCGGGTTTCGAGCTCTTCCAGATAGCCCTTCAGATTGTGGCCGATCAGGTGCGACTTGCCGGCGTCGCCGGTCTCCACCGTCACCCGGTCGCGCTCGTAGACGCTCTCCAGGATGTCCGCGATTTCCTTGCGGATCGATTCCGGCGTGATGCCGTTCTCGGCATTGAAGGTCTGCTGCTTTTCGCGCCGCCGGTTGGTCTCCCCGATCGCCGCCTTCATCGAAACGGTTACATGGTCGGCATAGAGGATGGCGCGGCCGTCGATGTTGCGCGCCGCCCGGCCCATGGTCTGGATCAGCGAGGTGCGCGAGCGCAGATAGCCCTCCTTGTCGGCGTCGAGGATGGCGATCAGCGAGACCTCGGGAATGTCGAGCCCCTCGCGCAGCAGGTTTATGCCGACCAGCACGTCGAACACGCCGAGGCGCAGGTCGCGGATGATCTCGATGCGCTCCAGCGTATCGACGTCCGAATGCATGTAGCGGGTCTTGACGCCGGATTCGTGGAGATATTCGGTCAGGTCCTCGGCCATGCGCTTGGTGAGCGTCGTCACAAGCACCCGCTCGCCGCGCCCGGCGCGCAGCTTCGCCTCGTGGATCAGGTCGTCGACCTGGCTCTCGACCGGGCGGATTTCCACCACCGGATCGGTCAGGCCGGTCGGGCGGATCACCTGGTCGGCGAAGACGCCGCCGGCCTGCCCCAGCTCCCAGTCGCCGGGCGTCGCCGAGACAAACACGGTCTCCGGCCGCATGTCGTCCCATTCCTCGAACTTGAGCGGCCGGTTGTCGACGCAGGACGGCAGGCGGAAGCCGAACTCCGCCAGCACCGATTTGCGGGCGTAGTCGCCGCGATACATGCCGTGCAGCTGCGGCACGGTGATGTGGCTCTCGTCGACGAAGACGATGGCGTGCTTCGGCAGATATTCGAACAGGGTGGGCGGCGGCTGGCCCGGCGCGCGGCCGGTCAGGTAGCGCGAATAGTTCTCGATGCCGTTGCACGAGCCGGTCGCCGCCAGCATCTCCAGGTCGTAGGTGGTGCGCTGTTCGAGGCGCTGGGCCTCCAGCAGCCGGCCTTCGGCGTTCAGCTCTGCCAGCCGGTCCTTCAGCTCGATCTTGATGCCGGCGATGGCCTGGCGCAGCGTCGGCTTGGGCGTCACATAATGGCTGTTGGCGAAGACGACGATATCGTCCAGCGGCTCCATCTTCTCGCCGGTCAGCGGGTCGAACTCCCGGATGCTCTCGATCTCGTCGCCGAACAGGGACAGGCGCCAGGCCCGGTCCTCCAGATGGGCCGGGAAAATCTCCACCGTGTCGCCGCGCGCCCGGAAGGTGCCGCGGTGGAAATCGGTGTCGTTGCGCTTGTATTGCAGCTCGACCAGCCGCTTCAGGATGTCCTGGCGCGAGACCCGGTCGCCCTCCTGGAAGCGCGAGATCATCTCCGAATAGGCTTCGATCGAGCCGATGCCGTAGATGCAGGAGACCGAGGCGACGATGATGACGTCGTCCCGTTCGAGCAGCGACCGGGTCGCCGAATGGCGCATCCGGTTGATCTGCTCGTTGATGCTCGATTCCTTCTCGATATAGGTGTCCGAGCGCGGGACATAGGCCTCGGGCTGGTAATAGTCGTAATAGCTGACGAAATATTCGACGGCGTTGTTCGGGAAGAAGCCCTTCATCTCGCCGTAGAGCTGCGCCGCCAGCGTCTTGTTGGGCGCCAGGATCAGCGCCGGGCGCTGCATGTTTGCGATGACATGGGCCATGGTGAAGGTCTTGCCCGAGCCGGTGACGCCGAGCAGGACCTGGCTGCGCTCGCTGCCGCGGATGCCGCCGGTCAGCTCGACGATCGCCTGGGGCTGGTCACCGGCCGGCCGGAATTCCGACACCACCTCGATCTCCCGGCCGACGCCGCGCTTGCGCAGCATCGCCAGCCGTTCCGCCTTGAGCGGCGGTTCCTCGAGGGCAAGCGGAAGATCGTCGGGCATGGCCCGATTATATACGGCCCGGCGCAGCGGCGCGCCATCGGCAAACGGGGGAGGGGGCGGAGCGCGGGTTCGCCGAGCGGAGGCCCGTCGGGCCGGCCGCCCGGCCGCGCAGTCTTTTGTCCGTCCCTTCGGCTTCGCTCAGGGCAGGCTATTTCGGCCGAGCGGGCGTCGGCCCGCAGACTCTCCCCGTCATTTCGACCGGAGCGAAGCGAGCGGAGAAATCTTTCCAGCGCAGCGCTTCGGTCCCTGTATTGCGCAGGAAAGATATCTCCGCTCCACGCCTGACGGCGTTCCGGTCGATATGACGGCGAAGGGCAAGGCGGAAGGCGCCGCCTGTCACTTTCAGCATTTGACGAGCATGGTGAACCGTTTCGCCGCCGCGGCCGGCGACACCGCGTTCGAGCCGCATCGCTTTACGCGGCCGGCTGCGGCTCGTATCGCTCGACGTCGATGCGGTTTTCTGCCTTGCGGGCCTGCACGAGATCGTAGGTGATCTGCCGGCGCAGCCAGAACTCCGCATTGGACCAGCCTGCCTTCTCCAGCCGAATGGCCATCTCCGGGGAGATGGCGGCGCGCCCGTTGAGTACCCGCGAGAGGGTGTGACGGGCCACGCCCAGTATCCTTGCCGCTTCGGTTACGTTCAGACCGAGCGGCGCCAGGCAGTTCTCCCGGATGCTGCGCCCGGGATGCGGGGGATCGCTCATCGTCATGTTGCCGCGTCCTGCTAATGGTAATCGACCAGGTCGACGTCATAGACATCGCCATCTTCGAAACGGAAGATCACCCGCCAGTTGCCGGAAATCGAGAGGCTCCAGCACCCTTTCAGATCGCCCTTCAGCGGGTGAAGCCGGTATCCGGGCAGGTCGAGGTCCGAGGGCTTGCGGGCATCGTCGAGATCCGCCAGGGCGAGCGCTACGCGGTCCGCTATGTCGGGACCCACCCGGCTCGGATCGCCACGTTCGTACAGGCGCTTCAGGCCACGATGACGGATCCGCCGGATCATGAAGATGTGTACCGCATACCGGTACACATATCAATCGGAAAATCTGATGTGATTCTAACATTTTTTCCGATTCTTTGTTTTATTTCCTTGACAGGCTGCCTTCCGCACCCTATATCGGGCCTGTCAACGCCCGGAGTGCGCCTGGAGCGGCCTTCGGGCGTCTCTTCCGTTTGCCCGATTCGTCTCCGGTCCGTCCCGGCCCTTCCCTGGGGCGCCGATCCCCGATCCGCCGGTCGGCGGTCCGGGTCCGGCATCCGGCGCGGCGCGGTCGAGGGGGCAGGTGCAAAAAAACACGGTGGGTAGACCGGTCTGTTTATTTGTGCCGGACCGGAAAATGGCGGAATTCTGCGGTTTGTGCGGCATCTGTAATTGAACGATCGTTACATAATATAGAGGAATAAATCCTATTAGGACATATTCCTTATATCGGCCGAACGAAGGCCGCGCGCTCGGCCTCGACCTCGGCGCGGATGCTGCAGCCTTCGAGATGGTCGTTGACCAGCCCCATGGCCTGCATGAAGGCGTAGCAGGTCGTCGGGCCGACGAATCTCCAGCCGCGTTTCTTCAGATCCCGGCTGAGCGCCCGCGACATGCCGGTCTGCGCCAGGGCGGCGAGCGTCGCCCGGTCCATCCGCTTGGGCCGGTCTTCGGGCGGCGTCTCGTAGCGCCAGAAATACGCCGCGAGGGAGCCCGCTTCGTCCGCCAGTTCAATCGCCCGCCGGGCGTTGTTCACCGTCGCCCCGATCTTGCCGCGGTGGCGGACGATGCCGGCATCGCCCAGCAGGCGTTCGACATCGGCTTCGCCGTAACCGGCGACCGTGCGGAAATCGAACCCGTCGAAGGCGGCGCGGAAATTCTCCCGCTTGCGCAGGATGGTCAGCCAGGACAGGCCGGACTGGAAGCCCTCCAGGCAGATCTTCTCGAACAGGCGGATGTCGCTGCCGACCGGCCGGCCCCATTCCCGGTCGTGATAGTCCCGGTAGAGGCCGTCATCGCCGCACCACCAGCAGCGGCGTTTGCCGTCGGCGCCGGTTGTCAGGCCGGCCCCAGCGGTCAATGGCGCGGTCAATGCACCACCCGGTCGCCTTCGCCGGCCGCCGCCGGGTTGCCGCGGGGGGCGCCCCGGTCCGGGTCCTGCGCCGACACCGGTTCGCCGTCGATGACAAGGGCGCCGTTCTCGACCGTCACCTCGACCGTTGCGCCGTCGGCGATCCGGCCTTCGAGGATGCGGACCGCCAGCGGATCCTGCAGGTTCTTCTGGATGACCCGCTTGAGCGGCCGGGCGCCGAAGGCCCGGTCGTAGCCGGCGTCGCCCAGCCAGATCAGGGCCGCTTCGTCCACCGCGATCGCGATGTGCCGGTCGGCCAGCAGCCGGCGCAGATGGCCGATCTGAATCTCGACGATCGCCGCCATATGATCGCGGCTCAGCCGGTCGAACAGCAGGATTTCGTCGAGCCGGTTGAGGAATTCGGGCCGGAAGCTGGCGTGCACGACGTCCATCACCTGCCGGCGCGCGTCTTCGGCCGGCTGGTGGGGCGTGAGCGCGGCGAGGAATTCGCCCCCCAGGTTGGAGGTCATGACGATCAGGACGTTGCGGAAATCGACCGTCCGGCCCTGGCCGTCGGTCAGCCGGCCGTCGTCCAGCACCTGGAGCAGGACGTTGAACACGTCCGGGTGCGCCTTCTCGATCTCGTCGAACAGCACGACCTGGTAGGGCCGCCGGCGCACCGCCTCGGTGAGCGCGCCGCCCTCGTCGTAGCCGACATAGCCGGGCGGCGCGCCGATCAGGCGGGAAACGGCGTGCTTCTCCATGTATTCCGACATGTCGATGCGCACCATCGCGTGCTCGTCGTCGAACAGGAATTCGGCAAGCGCGCGGGCCAGCTCCGTCTTGCCGACGCCGGTCGGCCCGAGGAACAGGAAGTTGGCGACCGGCCGGTCCGGGTCCTGCAGGCCGGCGCGGGCGCGGCGCACGGCGTCGGCGACGGCCCCGACCGCCTTGTCCTGGCCGATAACGCGGCCGCGGAGCGCCGCCTCCATCTTGAGCAGCTTCTCGCGCTCGCCTTCGAGCATCCTGTCGACGGGAATGCCGGTCCAGCGCGAGACGACGGCGGCGATGGCCTCGGCGCCGACCTCTTCGTTCAGCATCCGGCTCTCGGCCGCGTCGCGGTCGCGCAGCCTGCCTTCGAGCTCCGGGATGCGGCCGTATTTGATCTCGGACGCCTTCGCGAGATCGCCCGCCCGCTGGGCCTGTTCCAGTTCGATCCGGGCCCGGTCGAGGGATTCCTTGAGCTTCTGGGAATCGGCGATCTTCTCCTTCTCGGCCTGCCAGATCGCGGTCAGGTCGGCGCTCCTTTTCTCCAGCTCGCCGAGTTCGCCGGACAGCTTTTCGAGCCGCTTTCGGGAGCCGTCGTCGCTCTCCTTCTTCAGCGCTTCCTGCTCGATCTTGAGCTGCACGATCCGCCGGTCGAGCTCGTCGATCTCGTAGGGCTTCGAATCGACCTCCATGCGCAGGCGCGCCGCGGCCTCGTCCATCAGGTCGATCGCCTTGTCGGGCAGATAGCGGTCGGCAATGTAGCGGCTGGAGAGCGTAGCGGCGGACACCAGCGCCGAATCGGCGATGCGCACGCCGTGATGCAGTTCGTATTTCTCCTTCAGGCCGCGCAGGATGGAGACGGTGTCTTCCACCGTCGGCTCGCCGATGAAGACCGGCTGGAAGCGCCGGGCGAGCGCGGCGTCCTTTTCAATATGCTTGCGGTATTCGTCCAGCGTCGTGGCGCCGACGCAGTGCAGCGCGCCCCGGGCGAGCGCCGGCTTGAGCATGTTGGAGGCGTCCATCGAGCCTTCCGCCGCGCCGGCGCCGACCAGCGTGTGCAATTCGTCGATGAACAGCACGATATCCCCGGCGGCGGCCTCGACCTCCTGGAGCAGGGCCTTCAGCCGTTCCTCGAACTCGCCGCGGAACTTGGAGCCCGCGACCATGGCGCCGAGGTCGAGCGCCATGATCCGCTTGTCGCGCAGGCTTTCCGGCACGTCGCCCTCGACGATGCGCCGCGCCAGGCCTTCGGCGATCGCCGTCTTGCCGACGCCGGGCTCGCCGATCAGCACCGGGTTGTTCTTGGTCCGGCGCGAGAGGACCTGCATCGACCGGCGGATCTCGTCGTCGCGGCCGACGATCGGGTCCAGCTTGCCCTCGCGCGCGTCCCGGGTGAGGTCGCGGGCGTATTTCTTCAGCGCGTCATAGGCGTTCTCGGCCGTCGCGCTGTCGGCGGTCCGGCCCTTGCGGATGTCGTTGACGGCCGCGTTCAGGCTCTGCGGCGTAACGCCGGCGTCCTTCAGGATTCCGGCGGTCTTCGAGCCCGCGGCCAGCGCCAGCGCGAGCAGCAGCCGCTCGACCGTCACGAAACTGTCGCCGGCCTTTTCGGCGAGCTTTCCGGCGCTGTCCAGCGCGCGCGCGGTCTCCGGCGCAAGATAGACCTGGCCCTGCCCGCCCTGGACCTGGGGCAGCTTGCCGAGCGCCAGATCGGTCGCCTTCAGGGCGTGCGCCGGATCGCCGCCGGCGGCGCGGATCAGGTTTGCCGACAGGCCCTCCGGGTCGTCGAGCAGGGCCTTGAGCAGATGTTCGGGAACGAACTGCTGGTGATTCTCGCGGAGCGCTATGGTCTGCGCGGCCTGGACGAAGCCGCGCGCGCGCTCCGTAAAGTTCTCGAAATTCATTGTCTCTTCCCCTGTGGCGTCCCCCCCTTTTGCGTTCCAGGGCACGCGGCGGGACGGGCAATGGAACAGGCCCAGTAGAAAAGGCAGGGCGGGACCTGCTTCGGCAGCGTCCCCGGGGCTATGTGGGACGCCGGCGGACGGCGCACAAGGGACCGGTGTTGCAAAAATGCCACGGCCGGGAACGCGCCCTGGACCCGTATTGGAATCGCCGCGGACCGGCCGCTACAATCGCCCGTCGTTCAGGGAGTTCCGCATGAAATCCCCCATGAAATCCCCCATGAATTCGGTGCTGGCGCCGGCGCTTGCCGGACTGCTTTTCCTGATGTCGGGCACCGCGGCCCCGGCCCAGTCCCGCCTGGTGTTCGACGACACCACCATTGAAGTGGTGACGAAAAAGAAGCGCTACAGATGGCGCGTCCAGCAGGCCATTTCCGCGCCGCAGATGGCGCGGGGCCTGATGTTCCGCAAGACCCTCGATCCGTGGAAGGGCATGCTGTTCGATTTCGGCAACCCGGTCCTCGCGCGGATCTGGATGAAGAACACCGAGATCCCGCTCGACATCCTGTTCATCAGGGCCGACGGCACGATCGAGAGCATCGGCTTCGGCGAACCTTTCTCCCTCAAAATCGTCCGGTCCGGCAGCCCGGTGCGCGCCGTGCTGGAAATCCTGCACGGGACGGCCGAAAAACTCGGCATCGGGCCCGGCGATCGGATCCGCCACGAAATGTTCGGCACCCCGCTCAAGAAGCTGCCGAGCTACAAGCCGAAATCGCTGCGCCGCAAGAGCTGACCGCGGCCTCCCGAACCGGAACCCCGAACAGAAAATCCGACATGAGCGATCTCTGGAAGAAGACCGCGGCGGACGTCGTCGCGCTGCTGAGAGCCGGCGAAGTCTCGCCCGCCGAGCTTCTCGACGTCCTGCGGGCGCGCATCGACGCCGTCGACGGCGCGGTCAACGCCCTGCCGACCCTGTGTTGGGACCGGGCGAGGGCCGCCGCCGAACGGGCGGACAGCAACAGCGTCCTCGCCGGGCTGCCGGTCGCGATCAAGGATCTGGCGCCGGTTAAGGGCGTGCGCACCACCTTCGGCTCGCCGATCTTCGCCGACAATGTGCCGGACTATTCGGACTATGTCGTCGAGCGGCTGGAGGACCGCGGTGGCACGGTCTACGCCAAGTCCAACACGCCCGAGTTCGGTGCCGGCGCGAACACCTTCAACCCGGTGTTCGGCATCACCCGCAACCCGTGGGACACGCGGCTGAGCGCCGCCGGCTCCTCGGGCGGCGCCGCTGTCGCGCTCGCCACCGGGACCGCCTGGCTGGCCCACGGCTCCGACCTGGGCGGCAGCCTGCGCACGCCGGCCGGCTTCAATGCGGTCGTCGGTTTGCGGCCGAGCCCCGGCCTCGTGCCGAGCGGGCCGGACCTGCTGACCTTCCAGGATCTGGCGGTGGAAGGGCCGATGGGGCGGACGGTGGCGGACGTCGCGCTCATGCTCGACGCCATGGCCGGGGCCGATCCGCGCGATCCGCGCAGCTTCGCGCCGCCGGTTCCGTCCTACGCCGAAGCGTTGCGCCAGGTTCCCGGGAACCTGCGCGTCGCCTGGTCGCCCGATCTGGGCACGACGACCGTCGAGCCGGAAATCGCGGCCGTCTGCGCCGAGGCGGTCGCCGGGTTCAGCGGCCTGGGCGCCATTGTCGAAGAAGCCTGCCCCGATTTCGCCGGCGCCTACGAGTGCTTCCAGACCCTGCGCGCCGCCTTCTTTGCCGGCCGCGCCGCGCTACTGCTGGAAGCGCACCGCGACAAGCTGAAACCCGATGTCATCTGGAATATCGAAAAGGGCCTGGCGCTGACCGCCGATGACATCGGCCGGGCCGAGCGCGAACGGACGGCGCTCTACCACCGGGTCGCCGCCTTCATGGCCGGCTACGACATCCTGGCCTGCCCGATCATGCAGGCGCGGCCCTATCCGGTCGAGCAGACCACTGTGCGCGAGATCGCCGGCCGGACGATGGCGAGCTACATCGACTGGATCGCGATCACCTTCTCGATCACGCTGACCGGGCTGCCGGTCGTCTCGCTGCCCTGCGGCTTTACCGAAGACGGGCTGCCGGTCGGCCTCCAGCTCGTCGGCCGGCATCGCGGCGAGGCCGCCCTGCTTGCGGTCGCGGCGCAGCTGGAAGACCTGCTGGGGCTTGCCTCCCGGCTGCCGATCGACCCGGTCGTCCGGCACTAGCCCGGCGGAGAAAATGCCGCCCGCCCGCGGCGGCGGGCCGCGTGGAAACGGGTTCGCCCGCGCGTATGTTGGTGGCGCAGTTTTCCGGGCATCGCCTGGCCGGCGCGCCCGTCATCGGAAATCGCACATCGTCGATACCACCGAACCGAGAGAGGATTTGGCATGACAGTCAGCGTTGGAGACAGGATTCCGGCCGCGAAGATCAAGACCATGACGGCCGACGGCATGTCGGAAGTCGATACGGCCGAATATTTCGCCGGCAGAAAAGTGGTGATGTTCGCCGTACCCGGCGCTTTCACCCCGACCTGTTCGGCCAAGCACCTGCCCGGCTTCGTCGAGAACGCCGCGGAGCTGAAGGGCAAGGGCGTCGACGAGATCGCCTGTATTTCCGTCAACGACGCCTTCGTGATGGACGCCTGGGGCAAGTCGCAGAATGCCGGCGACGTCACCATGCTGGCCGACGGCAACGGCGACTTCACCAAGGCCATGGGGCTGGAGATGGACGGCTCGGGATTCGGCCTCGGCACGCGCAGCCAGCGCTATGCCCTGATCGCCGAAAACGGCACGATCACGACCCTGAATGTCGAGCAGGCCGGCGCTTTCGACGTTTCCAGAGCCGAGGCGATCCTCTCGGCCCTGTAGCCGGTACCCGTACCGCCGGGACTTCTGTAGGGGAGGGTTTCAAACCCTCCCCTACGGCGTTTGCGGATGCGCGAACCGGCCAAACCTTTCTTTTTTCTCCGTTTTCCATTATGATCGAACGATAAAAAACAATTTCAGAGGGCGCAGATGGCCCGACCGCGCGGTTTCGATCCCGGCGAAGTGCTGGACAAGGCCAAGGCCGTATTCTGGGCGAAAGGCTACGAGGGATCGTCGATCAGCGAACTGGCGGCGGCGACCGGCCTCAGGACGGGCAGCCTCTACAACGCCTTCGGCGACAAGCACTCGCTCTATCTGAAAGCCCTCGACCGGTACGGCGAAAAGGAGGTCGCCGCCGCGGTTTCGTGGATCGCGCGGCAGGATTGCCGCGGCGCGGAAGCGGTCGCCGGCTTTCTCAAGATGATCGCCGGGCAGGTCGAATCCGGCGCCTACAGCGACGGCTGCTTCCTGTGCAACGCCGCCGCCGACCAGGCGGCGCACGATCCCGCCATCGCCGCGCGGGTGAGCGCCAACATGGGCCCGCTGCGCCAGGTGTTCCTCGATCGGCTGAACAGCGACCCGCGCACGGCCGACGCTGCGGCGATTCTCGCCGATTTTGCGCTGGCGACCTATCTCGGCATGTTCGTGATGATCCGCGGCGGCGCTGACGGCCCGATGATCCGCCGCGCCGTTTCGGTCGCCAGCGCGGCGCTCAGCGTCTGAGCCGCCGGTCCGGCGCTGCGTCCGGTAGCGCACCCGGTAGCGCGCCCGGTAGCGCGCCCGGTAGCGCGCGGGGCAGGCGCCGGCTATAGAACGGCGCATGACTCCGAATCTCGCCGCCGCCGCACAGACGGCACCCGAACCCGCCGACGATGCCGTGCCGGTTTCGGTATTCGACGGCCCGGAATTGAAGGCCTGGCTTGCCGGACAGCCGCCGCGGGTTCGCGCCTGGGTCGACTCTTCCGGCTTCGAACCGAAGGCCGGTGCCGTCTGCCCGATTCCCGGCGAAACCGGCAAGGTGGAGCGCGTTTTGTGCGGTCGCGACGCGGACACGCCCGACATCTGGCGCATCGCGGCGCTGCCGGAGCGGCTGCCGCCCGGCGATTACAGGCTCGAGTCCGGCGCCGATCCGGCGCAGGCCGCGCTGGGCTGGATGCTCGGCGCCTACCGGTTCGACCGCTACAAGACCGCGGAGAAGAAAGCGCGGCCGGTCCTCGGCCTGCCGGACGGCATCGACCGCGGCCGGCTGACCGCGACGGTCGAGGCGGTATTCCTGGCGCGGGACCTGATCAACACGCCGGCCGAAGACATGAAGCCGGGCGATCTGGCGGCGGCGGCCGAAACGGTCGCCGGGCGGCACGGCGCCGATGTCCGCGTCACGGTCGGCAACGACCTGCTGGAGCGCAACTATCCCGCAATCCACGCCGTCGGCCGGGCCGCCGCGGATGCGCCCCGGCTGATCGACCTTGCCCGGGGCGATCCGGACCGGCCGAAGGTCACGCTGGTCGGCAAGGGCGTGTGCTTCGACAGCGGCGGCCTCGGCATCAAGCCGGCCTCCGGCATGAAGCTCATGAAGAAGGATATGGGCGGCGCCGCGACGGTGCTGGGCCTCGCCGGCATGATCATGGCGCTGGACCTGCCGGTGCGCCTGCGCCTGCTGATACCGGCGGTCGAGAACGCCATCGCCGGCAACGCCTACCGGCCGATGGACGTGATCCGCACGCGCAGCGGCACGACGGTCGAGATCGGCCACACCGATGCGGAAGGCCGGGTCATCCTGTGCGATGCCTTGGCCGACGCGGCGGGCGAGGAGCCGGACCTGCTGCTCGATGTCGCCACGCTGACCGGCGCCGCCCGGGTCGCGCTGGGGACCGAGCTGCCGGCTCTGTTCTGCAACGACGACGGACTGGCCGGAGAAATTCTGGCGCAGGGCGAAGCGGCGGACGACCCGCTGTGGCGCCTGCCGCTGTGGCCGGGCTACCGCAAGCGGATCGAGGGCGATGCCGGGGACATCACCAACGCGCCGGAAGGCCCGTTCGGCGGTGCGATCACCGCCGCCCTCTTCCTGGAGCGGTTCATCGAAGGTGCGGCCCGCTGGGCCCATATCGACACCATGGGCTGGAACGTGACCGCCCGGCCGGGCCGGCCGAAGGGCGGCGAAGCGCTGGCCCTGCGCGCCCTGTTCGCCGCGATCGAAGCGCGCTACGCCTGAGTTCCGGCGACGGCCTTTTCGCAGCCCCTCAATACCCCCGCGCCGGATCGACGATATTGTTCGGCGGCTCGCCGCGCATCGCCCGGCGGTAGTTTTCCGCGACCTCGGCGGCCGCGGTCATCGGGTTGGTGATGCCGGCATTGTGCGGCGTGATGCGGATCTTCGGATGGTTCCAGAAGGGATGGTCCTTCGGCAGCGGCTCTTCCCGGAACACATCCAGCTTGGCGAATTTGAGCTTGCCCGAATCCAGCGCGGCGATCAGGTCTGCGTCGACGACGTGGCCGCCGCGGGCGGCGTTGATGATGCCGCCGCCGACCGGCATCAGGTCGAAAGCCCGGGCATCGAGAATGCCTTCCGTCTCGGGCGTGAGCGGCAGCAGGCAGACGACGATCTCCGAACGCTGCATGAACGCGTCGAAGCCGTCCGCGCCATGGAAGCCGACCACGCCCGGAATGTCTTTCGGCGTCCGGCTCCAGCCGGCGACGTCGAAGCCGAGCTGTTTCAGCTTGCCGGCGGTATCGGCGCCGATCGCGCCGACGCCCATGATGCCGACCCGGCGCGTGCTCGCTGCCGGATAGGACACCGGGTTCCAGCGTTTCGCCGCCTGGTCGCGGTCGTAGCGGTCGGCGTCGCGGTGGTAATGCAGCACGCTGTGGACGCAATATTCGCTCATCCGCGTCACGAGGTCCGGATCGACCAGGCGCGCCACCGGCACGCCGGCCGGCAGGTCGTCATGCCTGAAGATATGGTCGACGCCCATGCCGAGGGACTGGATCAGCTTCAGATTCGGCAGGCCAATGAGGAGGCCCGGAGGCGGATCCCAGACCAGCGCAGCGGTAATGTCCGCAACGTCGCCCAGCTCGTCGGGATACAGCCGCACCTCGATCCCGCCCGGCTGCCGGGTCAGCATTTCGCGCCATTTGCCGAAATAGGGGTCCATGTCGCCCCAGGAGGAGGCCAGGAGCAGTGTCATCGCCGAACCTTCCGTGACAGTTGCGCGTTTCGGGCTCTCACGCTGCGACGATCCCTGTTTCGTCGGCCTTGAAGTCGAAGGCCGCATCCATCAGCGCCCTGGTATAGGGCTCCTGCGGATTGTCGAGCACCGCCGCGGCCGACCCCTGTTCGACCACCTTGCCGTCGCGCATGACGATGACCTGGTGGCTCATGGCCCGAACGACCTTGAGATCGTGGCTGATGAACAGATAGGCAAGATCGTGATCGCGCTGGAGCTGGTGCAGCAGATCGATGATCTGGCTCTGGACGGAGCGGTCGAGCGCGGAGGTCGGCTCGTCGAGCACCACGACCTTCGGTTTGAGCACGATGGCGCGGGCGATCGACACGCGCTGGCGCTGGCCGCCGGAGAATTCGTGGGGATAACGGTGGCGGGTATCGGGATCGAGGCCGGTCTCCGCCAGGGCGTCGATGACCGCCCGTTCGCGCTCTACGGGGTCGCCCAGACCGTGAATCCTGAGCCCTTCCTCGACGATCTCGCCGACCGACAGCCGCGGGCTCAGGCTGCCGAACGGGTCCTGGAACACGATCTGCATCTCGCGGCGCAGCGGGCGCAGCGCCTTCCAGCCCAGGCCCTGGATATCCCGGCCCCGGTAGACGATGGGCCCGCGGCTCGAGATCAGGCGCAACAGGCCGAGCCCCAGCGAGGACTTGCCGGAACCGCTCTCGCCGACGATGCCGACGGTTTCGCCCGCCCGGATGCGCAGGGCGACGTCGTCGACGGCCTTGATGTGATCGACCGTGCGGCGGAACACGCCGGCCTTGATCGGATACCAGACCCGGAAGCCTTCCGCGGCGAGCATTTCGGCGGCGCTGTCCGGCACCTCCGGCGGCGTGCCCTCCGGCTCCGAGGCCAGCAGGCGTCTTGTATACTCGTGCTGCGGCCGGCCGAAGACGTCGGCGACCGTGCCCGCCTCGACAATCTCGCCGAGCCGCATGACGGCGACCCGGTCGGCGAAATGTTCGACGACGCCCAGATCGTGGGTGATGAACAGGATGCCGAGGCCCATGTCCTTCTGCAGGTCTTTCAGGAGTTGCAGGATCGTCGCCTGAATCGTCACGTCGACGGCGGTTGTGGGCTCGTCGGCGATCAGCAGGTCCGGCTCGTTGGCGAGCGCCATGGCGATCATCACCCGCTGGCGCTGGCCGCCCGACAATTCATGCGGGAACGAGCCGAGGCGCCGCTCCGCCTCCTTGATGCCGACCTTTTCCAGCAGTTCCAGCACCCGCCTGCGGGCGGCGTCCTTCACCATGCCCTTGTGGATGCGCAGGATCTCGCCGATCTGCTTCTCGACCGTGTGCAGCGGATTGAGCGCGGTCAGCGGTTCCTGGAAGATCATGGAAATCCGGTTGCCGCGGATCCGGCGCAGCACCTGCTGCGGCGCGCCCATCAGCTCCTCGCCGCGGAAGGTTATGCGGCCGGCCGGATGGCTGGCCTGCGGATAGGGCAGAAGCTGAAGCACCGATAGCGCCGAGACCGACTTGCCGGAGCCGCTTTCGCCGACGATCGCCAGCGTTTCGCCCTTGTCGACATGGAAGGAGATGCCGTTGACGGCATGGACCGTGCCGTCCGGCGCCGAGAAGTCGACCTTCAGATCGTCGACGGTGAGCAGGCGTTCGGCGCTCATGGCGTCCGTCCCGCCGTCGCGAGGGCAGCGCCGGGCGCCGCGCGGTAATCCTCCGGCCGGAAGGTCGCCGAATCCGGATCCTGTTCGGGCGGCGGCGCTGCGGCGGCGACACCCTTGCGCGGATCGAAGGCGTCGCGCACCGCCTCGCCGATGAACACCAGCAGGCTCAGCAGGGCGGCGAGCACGAAGAAGGCCGTGACGCCGAGCCAGGGCGATTCGAGGTTCGACCGGCCCTGCTTCAACAGTTCGCCCAGCGAGGGCGAGCCGGGCGGCAGGCCGTAGCCCAGGAAATCGAGCGACGTCAGCGCGACGATCGAGCCGGACAGGATGAACGGCATGAAGGTGAGCGTGGCGACCATCGCGTTGGGCAGGACATGCTTGAACATGATGGTGATATTGCTCGCGCCCAGCGCCCGGGCCGCGCGGACATAGTCGAAATTTCGCGCGCGCAGGAATTCGGCACGCACCACGCCGACCAGCGCCATCCAGCTGAACAGCAGCAGGATGATGAGCAGCCACCAGAAATTCGGCTCGATGACCGCCGACAGGATGATGAGCAGATACAGGATCGGGACGGATTCCCAGATTTCGATGAAACGCTGCAGGGACAGGTCGGTCCAGCCGCCGAAATAGCCCTGGATAGCCCCCATCGCCACGCCGATGACGGTGCTGAGCAACGTCAGGACCAGCCCGAACAGGACGGAGAGCCGGAAGCCGTAGATCACCCTGGCGAGCACGTCGCGCGCCTGATCGTCCGTCCCCAGCGGGTTGGCGGTCGAGGGCGGCGTCGGCGACGGCTCCGGCAGGCCGATGACCTGGGAATCGTACCGGTAGGGGATGAGCGGCCAGACCATCCAGCCCTTTTCGCCGATTTTCTTCTGCACGAAGCGGTCGGTGTAGTCGGCCTCGGTCTCGAACTCGCCGCCGAAGGTCGTCTCGGCATAGCGGCTGACCGACGGCAGGTAGAGGCCGCCGTCGTACCAGACGACGATCGGCCGGTCGTTGGCGATCAGTTCGGCGAACAGGCTGAGGAAAAACAGGACGGTGAAGATCCAGAGCGACCAGTAGCCCCGCCGGTTGGCCCGGAAATTGGCCAGGCGCCGCGCCGCGACCGGCGTGATCCGCCACCACAGGACGCTGTCTTTGCGGACCGGTGCCACGCTCATGCCCGGATCCTCATGCCTGCCGCGCCTCGAAATCGATCCGGGGGTCGACCCAGATATAGGTGAGGTCCGTGATCAGCTTCACCAGCAGGCCGATCAGCGAGAAGAAGAACAGGGTGGCGAAGACCACCGGATAGTCGCGGTTGACGATCGCCTCGAAGCCGAGCAGGCCGAGCCCGTCTAGGTTGAAGATGACCTCGATCAGCAGCGAGCCGGTAAACAGGATGCCGATGAAGGCGCCCGGAAATCCGGCGATCACGATCAGCATCGCGTTGCGGAAGACGTGGCCGTAGAGCACCCGCCGCTCGCCCATCCCCTTGGCCCGCGCGGTCACGACATACTGCTTGTTGATCTCTTCCAGGAAGCTGTTCTTGGTGAGCAGTGTGAGCGCCGCGAAGCCGCCGATTACCAGGGCCAGCACCGGCAGCGCGATGTGCCACAGATAGTCGAGCACCTGTTCGGCCGTCGACAGTTCGCTGAAATTCTCCGACACCAGCCCCTTCAGCGGGAACCACTGGACCACCGCGCCGGTCGCGAACAGGATGACCAGCAGGATGGCGAACAGGAAGCCGGGAATTGCATTGGCGACGACCACGACGCCACTGGTCCAGATGTCGAAGGCCGAGCCGTCGCGCACCGCCTTGCGGATTCCGAGCGGGATGCAGACCAGATAGACGATCAGCGTCGTCCACAATCCCAGCGATATCGAGACCGGCATCTTCTCCAGCACCAGATCGACCACGGGCCGGTTCTTGAAGAAGCTCTGGCCGAAATCGAAGCTCGCATAGCTGGCGATCATCAGGGCGAAACGCTCGTGGGGCGGCCTGTCGAGATTGAGCTGCTTGCGCAGCTTCTCCAGCAACTCCGGATCGAGTCCCCGGCCGGCACGGGATTGCTCGCCCGGCTGCCGCTCCTGCCGGCCGATGCCGGTTTCCTGCCCGCGGGAGGATCCGGTGCGCTCCGCGACCTGGTCGCCGCCCTGGCGCAGGTTGGCGATCAACTGCTCGATCGGCCCGCCCGGCGCCATGTTGATGATGACGAAATTGATCACCATGATCCCGAGCAGGGTCGGAACGATCAGCAGCAGGCGGCGGACGATATAGGCCAGCATTTCGCGTTCCCGACCACGGCTATTTCAGGCTCGCGATCCGGCCGCGCAGCCGGGCCGCTTTCGCCGGGTCGAACCACCAGGTCATGATATCCGCGCCGCTGATCGTCGGTTTTTCCGGATAGCCGAACTTGTCCCAGAAAACGATGCGGTCATAGGGGATGTGCCAGTTCGGTATGACGAAATGCAGGCTGAGCAGCAGCCGGTCGAGCGCCCGGGTCCGCAGCACCAGGCTCTTCCGGTCCGGGGCGGCGATCAGCTGTTCGACCAGATCGTCGACCGCCCGGTTTTCCAGGCCGCTCCAGTTGTTGCTGCCCGGCCGTTTGGCGGCGGCCGTAGTCCAGAAGCCGCGCTGTTCGTTGCCCGGCGACAGCGACTGGCCCCAGCCGAGGACGACGACGTCGAAATCGAACCCGCGCACCCGGTTGACATACTGGGAGAAATCGACCAGCCGGATGCGCATGTCGATGCCGAGCCGTTTCAGGTTGCGCCGCACCGGCAGCACGATGCGTTCGAAGGCGGGCGACCGCAGCAGGATGGTAAACCGGAAGGGCTGCCCCGTTTTCGCATTGACCAGGCGGAAATCGCGCACCACCCAGCCGGCCTCCTTCAACAGCCTGAACGCTTCGCGCAGGCCCGGGCGGATATTGCTGTCCCTGTAGACGGGCAGCGTATAGGGCGCCGTGAACACCCGGTCCGGCACGGCGCCGGGATAGCGCCGCTTCAGGTCCTGCAACAGCGCCAGCACCCGCCCCCGGGGCTTGCCGGGGCGGGAGGCGAGTTCCGAATTGTCGAAGAAGCTCCGGGTCCGGGCGTACTGCCCGAAGAACAGGTTGCGGTTGGTCCATTCGAAATCGAAGGCGTAGACCAGCGCCCGGCGCACCCGCCAGTCCCGGAACAGCGGATTGCGCATGTTGTAGATGAAGGCCTGCATGCCGCTCGGCTGGCCGGTCGGGAAGGTCTTCTGGATCAGCAGCCCCTCGCGCTTCGCGGCAATATCGTAGGCCCGCGCCCAGGCCGAGGCCGTGTTCTCGGCGCGATAGTCGAACTGTCCGGCCTTCAGCGCCTCGCGCATCACGGAGGCGTCGAAGAAATACTCGTAGCGGATCAGGTCGAAATTGTAATGGCCGACGTTGGCCGGAAGATCCCGGCCCCAATAATCCTCGACCCGGACATACTCGATCCGGCGGCCGGGCGAGACCTTGCCGATCCGGTAGGGGCCGCTGCCCAGCGGCAGCTCGAGCGAAAATTTCGAGAAATCGCGCTTCGCCCAATAATGCTTCGGCAGGATGCTCAGGTCGCCGGCGACGATCAGGGGCAGCTCACGGTTGGTGCCGCCGCGGAAAGTGAATTTCACGGAACGCGGGCCGGTTTTCTCCATCCTGGCGATGTCGCGGAAATAATAGCGGTAGAAGGGCCGTCCCTGCTTGCGCAGGATGTTCATGGAAAAGATCACGTCTTCGACGGTCACCGGCTTGCCGTCGTGCCAGCGCGCCCGGGAGTTGAGCGTGAACTCGACCCAGGACCGGTCCTCCGGATAGCGGATGGATTCGGCGAGCAGCGGATACAGGGTGAACGGTTCGTCGTCCGCCCGCCGCATCAGCGTGTCGTAGATCAGCCCTGTCCCGCTCGCCGCCGTACCCTTGACGATATAGGGGTTCAAACTGTCGAACGTGCCCTGCGCCGCCAGCCACAGGCTGCCGCCCTTGGGCGCCTTCGGGTTGATGTAACGGAAATGCGGGAAGCCGGCCTGGTATCCCGGCGTGCCGTGCATGGCGATGGCATGACGCGACACGACGCCGGCCGCCGTCCCGGCTTCGCTGGCGCGCGCCGGCGCCGAAACCGCATTCAGCAGGACCGGAACGGCCACAATCGCAACGATCCAACGCATGAGGCTATTCGCGGTCAAGCGGCAGAAAAAGTAAAGGGACAGGATGCGGCGCGTTCTGCTGCGCCTTCGCTGCGTTTACCACGGCTCCCGATACGGGCGGATTTCGACGTTGAAGCTCCAGGTGCTGCGCGGCTGGTGGGCGATGTGAAACATCTCGCCGGCGATGTCCGGCGGCCTGGCGTAGGCGTCGTCCGGCCGGTCGCCGCCCATCCGCTCGCGCACCCACGGAATGTCGATCATCGCATCGACGGTGACGTGGGCGACGTGAAGCCCTTTCGGCCCCAGTTCCCGGGCCAGCGCCTCGGCGAGGATGCGCTGGCCCGCCTTGGTCGGCGCGAAGCCGGTGAAATGCGGCTTGCCGCGCCACGCGCCGGTGTTGCCGGTCACCAGCAATGCGGCATCGCCGCGATCCACCATCGCCGGCGCCAGCTCCTGCGCCACCACCAGCAGGGAGGATACGTTCACCCGGAAGGTGCGCTCGAAATCGCCGATATCGATGTCGCGGTAGGGCGCGAAGACCGCCAGGGCGCCGTTGTAGATCGCCACTTTGGGCACGCCGAGATCGGCGACGATCCGCTTCAGCGTCGCCCGCAGCGCCTCGTGATCGGTCACGTCGCACGGATAGGCCCGGCTGTCGGCGACCTCGCTGGCGATCCGCTCCAGGCGCTCGGCCTTGCGGGCGATCATGGCGACGGCGTAGCCGCCTGCGGCGAAGCGCCGGACCAGCGCCTCCCCGGTGCCGGGGCCGACGCCGATGACGAGGCAGGCAGGTTTCGGTTCCGTCATGCCGCTTCCAAGGGGATTATGTTTGAGAGATCCAGAGTCCTGCGAGCCTGGGCGAGATCGTAAGCCCGTTGCAGGTTCATCCAGAATTCGGCCGAATTGCCGAAGAATTTCGCCAGCCGCATCGCGGTATCCACCGTCAGCGACGTCTCGCCCCTGACCAGCCGCTCGATTCGCGTCCGCGGCACGTTCAGCCGCTTCGCAAGCGTAATTGCGCTCATGCCGAGCGGTTCGAAATACAGTTGGGCGAGCACCTCGCCCGGATGGGAGGGATTCTCCATCGGCGCCGTCTCCCGCCTCATTCAGTGATAGTCCACGATTTCGACACGTGCCGGTTCGGAGACAGTGCTCGCTCTTGCGCCAACGGCCGCCATACCACTTTAACTCTTAGCCTCTGGTGTCCAGCCACATGTCGAGATAGCGGATGCGGTCGTGGCCCCAGAAGGGTTCGCCGTCGGCGACCATGTGGGGCGTACCGAAGATACCGGCCTCCGCGGCCTCCCGGCTCGCGTTGGCGCAGGCTTCGGCCGCCGTTTCGTCGTCGGCCGCGGCGTCGACATCGGCCGCCGAAACTCCTGCCGCAGCTGCGACTTTCTTCAGCGCGTCCGGTTCCGTCAATTCCGCGCCTTCGGCCCAGTAGCCCTGCATCAGCGCGGCGGACAGGCGGCTGGCCAACTCCGGATCCTGCAATCGGATGCGCCAGATGAGGTGCCGCGCCTGGCTGAGGTCGCCCCTGGGAAAGGATTTGGGAATGTTGAGCGGCAGGCCGAGCAGGCCGGCGGTGCGGGTGAAATCCTTCTTGATGTAGCGGCCCTTGGCGATCGGATTGCCGATCGGCATGTAGTCGTGAATTTTCCAGACCGCCATCAGCGAGACCGGCACCCAGTCGATGTCGCGGCCGTGCTTTGCCGCGACCCGCTGCAATTCTGCGATGCCCAGATAGGTGTGGGCGGAGGGGAGGTCGAAATAGAGGGTAATCGGGTCGGCCATGACGCTGTCTCTCCGGTATTGCGGTCGCGCGCCAAGCAATCAGGTCGGCAGCGAATGCGCAACCCTTGCGATTGCGTCGAACGCGCCCGCGACATCCTCTTCCCCGGCGTCGAACTGGCCGGCAACGAACCGGATCGCGACCCGGCCTTCGTGAACGGTCTGGGTGAGGTAGATCGCGCCGTCGTCGTTGATCGCGTTGACCAGCCGCAGATTGAGATCGTCCAGGGCGTCGTCCGCAACGCCGTCCGGCGCATAGCGGAAGGAAAACAGCGACAGGACCGGCGCGGTGACGATCTCGAAATCCGGCTCGGCCGCCAGCCTGGCGGCGAGGTCTTCCGTCCAGCGAACGTGGTTGCGGATGCGTTGGCGCAGCCCCTTCAGACCGT
Organism: Alphaproteobacteria bacterium; assembly: GCA_965202925.1. Lineage (GTDB taxonomy): Bacteria > Pseudomonadota > Alphaproteobacteria > Bin65 > Bin65 > Bin65. The sequence goes on from CBDBCG010000001.1 coordinate 287,501, forward strand.
AGGCGCGCAGCAGGAACCAGACCTTGAGCGCGCGGAACCGGCGGCCCAGCGTAACCGACCATTCGCTGAAATTGACGATGCCGTCCTTGCCGTGGGTCTTAAGATATTCCGGCTGGATTGCCAGCGTGCGCACCAGCGATTCCGGAGACCGGACGAAATGGGCGGAGCACTCGACCGGCGCCCCCAGCCATTTGTGTGGGTTGAGCACGATGCTGTCGGCCAGGTCCACGCCGTCCCAGAAATGCCGGAATTCCGGGCAGATCATGGCAGAGCCGGCCCAGGCGGCATCGACATGGCTGTACAGCCCCTCTTCCGCCGCGACGGCGCAGACCGCCCGGACATCGTCCATCGCGCCGACCGAGGTGCCGCCGACGCAGACGACGACTCCGGCTGGCGTCAAGCCGGCGGCCCGGTCGTCGCGGATCGCCCGTTTCAGCGCGTCGACATCCATCGCCAGCGCCGCATCGGTCGGCAGCTTGACCAGGTTGTCCTGCCCCAACCCGGCGACCCAGAGAGCCTTGTCGATCGAGCTGTGGGTGTGGGCCGAGGCATAGACCCGCAGCGGCGGCCGGCCGAACAGCCCTTCCCGGTTGCCCTGCCAGTCAAGGGCGCGTTCGCGCATGGTCAGCACGGCGCACAGGGTGGCGGTCGAGGCGGTATCCTGAAACACGCCCTCGTATTCGTCCGGCAGCCCGACCGCCTGGCGCAGCCAGTCGACCATCCTGATTTCCAGCTCCGTCGCCGCCGGCGAGGTCTGCCAGAGCATGCATTGCGCCGCCATCGCGCCGGCAAGCTGCTCGGCAACCACCGCGGCGGGCGCGGCGTTGGACGGGAAATAGGCGAAGAAGCGCGGGTGCTGCCAATGGGTCATGCCGCCGGGGATCAGCCGCTCGAAATCGGCGAAGATATCGGCCATGTCGTGGGCGGATTCCGGCGGCGCATCGGCAATTTCAGCGGCGATCTCGCCGGGTGTCGTCTGCGACCGCACCGGACGGTTGCGCAGGGTATCGCGGTATTCGGCGCTCCAGTCCGCCGCCTTGTGCGCCCAGTGGCGAAAATCGAAATCGTCCATATCCATGTCCTGGGTCCGTTGCCCGATGTCCCGCCGTTCGGACCGCGCGGGCTGAAGATTCGGTTGATGTGGTAGCGCTTCCGCGGAACCGGGAAAAGGCAGATCAGATCAGGACGCAGGTCGCCACCAGGCCGAGCAGGCAGAACAGCAGGAACATGATCATCCAGGGCATCGGGGCGCTACTTCACGACCAGGTCGAGCGAAGCCGCGGTCAAGACCTCGCACCCCGTCTCGGTGACCGCCACGGTCTGGCCGGTTGTCATGGCGAGGCCGGCATCCGAATCGAAAATGATGATGTGGATGAAGAAGACCATGCCGGGCGCGGCTTCCACGGAATTGCCGTGGAAGAACATCGGCCAGTCCATCCAGATCGGCGCATAGGTCGCGCCAAGGGAATAACCGCAGGCGTTGAGCCGGTGCGCCTGCATGCCGGCGGCGTCGACAACCCTTGCATGGGCGTCGAAGACGGCGCCGATCGGGCGGCCGGGGCGGAGCGCGTCCTTTGCCGCTTCGAGCGCCTCGACGGCAACCCTGTGCATCTCCACCTGCCGGGCCGGCGGCTTACCGATGCACAGCGTGCGCATCAGGCAGGCGTGGTAGCGCCGGTAGACGCCGGCGAATTCGAGGGTGAGCTGGTCCCGCACATCGAGATGGCGCCGGCCGGTAAAGTATCGGCACAACAGCGCCTGCGGCCCGGAGCCGATGATGAACTCGTTGCCGGGGTAGTCGCCGCCGTCACGGAAGACTGCGCCCTGCATCGCGGCGAGGATATCGCCTTCGAAAGCGCCCGGCTCGGCGAGGTCGACCGCTTTCTCCCAGGCCACGTCGGCCAGTTCGCCGGCGCGGCGCACATAGGCCATTTCCGCCGGGCTCTTGATCAACCGCAGCCGGCTGACCAGCCGCGAGGCATCGCCGAGCCGGCAGAACCCGTCGAGCGCGGCTTCGACGGCGCGCCCGTTGTTCGCGGTCAGGCCGTAGGCCTCCCACTCCACGCCCAGGCGTTTGCCGCGGCAGCCGTGCCCGTCAAGAATGTCGCGCAACTGTTCTGCCGGGCTCGCGTCCGGCCGGTCGACCCAGATGCGGATGTCTTCGATTACCGATGTCTGTTGCGCCTGCCGCAGATCCGGCGCGCGGGTGAGCAGCGTCATCGCGCCGTCGGCGCCGAGGTAGAGGCATTGGAAAAAGACGTAACCGAACGTGTCGTAGCCGGTCAGCCAGTACATCGATTCCTGGCGGAAGCACAGCAGGCCGTCCAGCCCGGCTTCGGCCATCGCCGTACTGGTTCGCGCCCGCCGCTCCGCCAATTCCGCCTCCGGAAAATGCAGCGCCACTATCCGGCCCCTCCGGTCAGGCAGATGGCCGAAATGTTGCGCCCGTAGTCCCGATAGCCGCGATGGGTGTTGCGCCGGTAGCTGAACAGCCGGTCGGAGTTCGCATAGGTGTCGAGCCCGGTGTCGCAGACGGCGGCGAGGCAGGCGGCTTCCAGCTGCCAAACGATGTAGCCGCCCAGGTCGAACTGGAAACGCCCCGGCCGGGCGCCGGCTTCGAAGAACCGGGCATTGTCCCCGTCTTGTTCGAGAAACGGTTCGGGGAACTCCGGGCCGACTTCGTAGGACGGCTGCCGGATGCACGGGCCGAGCGCCGCGACGGTCCTGGCCCGGTCCGCGCCCAGCTTTTCCATCGCTTCGATCGTCTTGCCGAGCACGCCGGCGAGCGCGCCCTTCCATCCGGCATGCGCCGCGCCGACCACACGGGCTTCGGCGTCCGCGAAAAGCACAGGCCCGCAATCCGCCGCCAGCACGCCGAGCCCGATTCCCGGCCGGTCGGTAATCATGGCGTCGCAGCGCGGCCGGGTCTCGCGGGTCCAGGGTTCGGCAACTGTCACGACCCGGTCGCTGTGGCACTGGTACGCGGAAACGAGAGCCGCCTCCTCGACCTCCAATTCTCCGGCCACGCGCCGCCGGTTTTCCCCGACCGCTTCGGGATCGTCGCCGGAACCCTGGCCGCCGTTCAGCGAGGCGTAGATGCCGATGCTGACGCCGCCCCGGCTGCCGAAAAAGCCGCAGCGAACGCCAGGCAGCCCGTCCAGCGGCGGCGCGGAAGCGACGGTCAGCGACATGCGGGCGGCAGATTCTAGGTTAACGGCCCGATGCGTCTCAGCAGTCGAGGGTGTTGCGCCGCTCCCACTCGGAAATGGCGCCGGCATACTCGTTCCACTCGCCCGTCTTGAGCTTGACGTAGCTCTTGACGAATCTCTCGCCGAAGCCGGCGCGCACGGCCTTGTCGCGCTCGAACAGGCGCAGCGCGTCCAGCAGATTGAGCGGCAGCTTGCGCGCACCGCGCAGCTTGTGGCCCTCGGCGTAGAGGTCGAGGTCGGTGCGCTTGCCCGGATCGCGCGCATTCTCGATGCCGTCGAGCCCGGCGACGACGATTCCGGCCTGCAGCAGATAGGGATTGGCCGAGCCGTCCATCAGCCGGAGTTCGAAGCGCCCGACATCGGGAATGCGCACCATGGTCGTCCGGTTGTTGCCGCCGTAGGCGACCATGTTGGGCGACCAGGTTGCGCCCGAGAGGGTGACCGGCGCGTTGATGCGTTTGTAGCTGTTTACCGTCGGGTTCCAGATCGCGCACAGCGCCGGCGCGTTGTGGATGATGCCGCCGAGGAAATTGTAGGCCAGCCCGGACAGGCCGAACGCCTCGTCCGGGTCGAGGAACAGATTGGTCGTGCCGGCGTCGTCCCAGAAAGAAATATGGGCGTGGCAGCCGTTGCCGGTCAGGTTCGGGAACGGCTTGGGCATGAACGTGCCGCGCAGCCCGTGCTTCTCGGCGATCGACTTGACCATGAACTTGAAGAAGACGTGGCGGTCGGCCGTCACCAGCGCGTCGTCGTAGTTCCAGTTCATCTCGAACTGGCCGTTGGCGTCTTCATGGTCGTTCTGGTAGGGGCCCCAACCCAGGCTCAGCATGGCGTCGCAGATCTCGGAGACAACGTCGTAGCGGCGCATCAGGGCCGACTGGTCGTAGCAGGGCTTGGCCTGGATATCGAGCGGATCGGAAATCGCCGCGCCGTCCGGCGTCACGATGAAATACTCGGCCTCGACGCCGGTCCTGACCCGGTAGCCCTTCTGCCGCGCTTTCTCCAGCCTGCCCTTCAGCAACAGCCGGGGCGTATCCGGCATAGGCTCGCCCTCCATCCAGCAGTCGCCGGCAAGCCAGCCGACCTCCGGTTTCCACGGCAGCTGGATCAGGCTGTCGGGATCGGGCTTGACCAGCATGTCGGGCTCGGCCGGGGAACTGTCGAGCCATGCGGCGAAGGCGGCGAACCCGGCCCCATCCTCCTGCATGTCCCCGATAGCCTCGGCGGGAACGAGCTTGGCCCGCAGCACGCCGAACAGGTCCACGAAGCTGATCAGGAAATAGCGGATTTCTCTCTCTTTCGCAGTCTCGGCAAGATCGACGACCATCGTTCCATCCTCCTGTGTCCCGGGACCGGCCGGTGCGCTCGTCATACCCGGCGGCCGGTCGAAGGATGTTGCCGAAAATCGGCGCGATATGCAAACCGGCGGCGGGCTTCGGCCGGGACGTTACGCCGCGAATCCGGGCAGTGCGGCGCAGGACGGCGCAGCGAGTGCCATCGCCTTGAAAGCCGATCCCATCGCGGCCGGGTCGATCAGCCTGTCGACGGCGGTGTCGATAGTGGCCGCATCGTCCGCCGATGCCGAAGCCTTGAGCGCCGCCCGGCGCGCTTCGATCCCGAGCGAGTCCAGAAAGGCAGCCTGCCGGACCGGACCGAGAACGACGGCGCCTGCAGACGCGGCCGCCTCGCGGAGCCGGGTAAAATCGACGTCCACGCTGAGGTCCGTCTCGCCGATTTCGCCCAGGGGATCGGCCAGCGCATGCCCCCTGATGCCGCGAAGCGTCGATCGGCCGGCAGGAAGATTGCCGCCATAATCGATCAACAATGCGGCGCCTCCGGTTGCAACGAGCCGGTGCGCCAGTCCACGAATGAAGGCGAGGGCGTCCGGTTGAATTTCCCGGATTTCGCCCGGTTTGGCCTGTTCCGGAAGCGACATGCCTGCCGCCGCGAGCGCGCCGCTTGGACCGGCGCCGGCGGCAAAGACGAGCCGCCCATCGTCGCCGAGCGCGACCGCCCGCTCGCGCCAGCCGCCCGGTGTCATGACGAACTGCCGGACCGGCAGGGCATCGAGAAATTCGTTGGCGATCTGGAACAGCGGGCCTTCGGGCAGCGCATCCAGGCCCTCGATCCAGACCGGCGCGGCCCCGGCCAGGGCTTCCGCCTGGGCCGCGCGCAATCTCTCGCTGCTCTCGATCAGATAAAGGCGGGCGGCGGCGAAGCCGGGAACGACCTGCCGGACCGCCCGCAGGGCATCGGCCATCAGCGCGCCCGTTCCCGGGCCCGCCTCGCACAGAATGCACGGGTCGGGACGGCCCGCCCGGTCCCAGGCTTCGGCCAGCCACAGGCCGGCCAGTTCGCCGAAGACCTGGCTGATTTCCGGCGCGGTAACGAAGTCGCCACGCCGCCCGATAGCCGCCGCCTGCCGGTAATATCCGTGCTCTGGATGATGCAGCGCCAACGCCATGAAGCGGGAGACCGGGAGCGGCCCGTCCCGGGCGATCAATTGCCGGACCAGCCGGTCGAGCGGCGTCACCCTTTGCCGGCCGCCGGGTTGCCGGCGGCCACCGCTTTTTTGCGCGCCCGCAGGATCAGCCAGATGCCGAGCGCGACCAGCGGGAGGGACAGCAGCTGACCCATCGTCACGAAGCCGAACAGGAAGCCGCTGTCGGGCAGGAAGGCGTCGGGCTGGCGGAAAAACTCCACGATAAAGCGCGCAATCCCGTAGCCGGCGCAGAACAGGCCGGTCAGTTCGCCCGGCCGGTCGAGGGCGCCGGTGCGGCGGCGCCACAAGTTGATAACGACGAGCAGCAGCAGGCCTTCGAGAAAGGCCTCGTAGAGCTGTGACGGATGGCGCGGCAGCGGCCCGCCTTCCGGGAAGACCATCGCCCAGGGCACGTCGCTCACCCGGCCCCAGAGCTCGCCGTTCACGAAGTTGGCCAGTCGCCCGAGCAGCAATCCCAGCGGCACGGCGCAGGCCGCCAGGTCGCCGGCGGAGAACATATCGATGCGCCGCCTCCGGCAGAACAGGACAATGGCCAGCGCGACGCCGATCAGACCGCCGTGAAACGCCATGCCGCCCTGCCACAGGGCGAATATCCGCTCCGGATTCTCCAGATAGAAGCCCGGCTTGTAGAAGAGCACATAGCCGAGCCGGCCGCCGACGATCACGCCCAGCGTCGCCCAGAACATCAGGTCGTCGACCGCCCGGTCGTCCATGATCCGCGACCCGGCCGGCCGCGTGCCGGCAATCCGGCGCATGAACCACCAGGCGAAGGCCAGCCCGCCGACATAGGCCAGCGCGTACCACCGGATTTCGAACGGCCCGATCCGGACCAGCACCGGATCGATCGACGGATAGGCAAGGGCGAGGAGAATCGGATCCATCGGCGGTCGGCAACAGGGATCGTCGGCCAGGCGGTTGCGGATCGCGTCAGCCCGCACGTAGCTATCCGCGCGTTCGCCGGGCAGCCGAACCCGGCGACAGGAAGCGACAGGAAACGTGCACGCCTTATACGTTTGGGCCGGAACGGCGGCAATGTTCGGGTTTGGGCGTTTCGGATTTCCTGCGTATAGAAAGCGGTATGAAATTCCTGTCCGCCCCCGTCATGGCTGTCTTACTTGTCGCCGGGCCGGCGCAGGCGAAGATCGGCGAGAACGGCGTCGTCTTTGCCGCTGCCAGCCTGAAAGAGCCGCTGGACCGGGCGGTCGCCCAGCTGGTTGCACAACGGCGCTGCATTGCGCCGGGCGGTACGATCCGCGTGTCCTATGCGTCGAGCGGCATCCTCGCGCGCCAGATCCGGTTCGGCGCGCCGGCCGACCTGTTCATCAGCGCCGATCCGCGCTGGCTGAACTATCTCGAACGAATCGGCCGGATCGATCCGGCGGCGCGGCGCACGCTGTTCAGCAACCGGCTGGTCGCGATCGCGCCCGGCGGCGCCCGCGGGCAGGCCGAGCGGCTCGCATCGGGCACGGCGACGGCGCGCCGCCTGGGAGGGGAACGGCTGGCCATCGGCGACCCGGGCCATGTCCCGGCCGGGCGCTACGCCAGGGCGGCGCTTCAGTCTCTCGGCCTGTGGCGCCGGGCGCAGCGCAATATCGTGCTGGCGGCGAACGTTCGCGTCGTGTCGGCCTATGTTGCCCGCAGGGAAGCGGCGCTCGGCATCGTGTACGAAACCGACGCGATTGCCGAACCGCTTGTCCGGGTCGTCGCCAGGATTCCGGAATCGGCCCATCCGCCGATTCGCTACGAGGCCGCAGTCGTCAAGGGCGGCGACGCCGACTGCGCCCGGCGCTGGCTCGATGCGCTGCGCAGCCCCGCTTATCGGAAGATCTTTGCCGATGCCGGTTACGGCACACCGAAGAACCGCTAGGGCCGCGCGCCGATGTTGAGCGACGCGGAAGCCGATGCGCTGCTGCTCAGCCTGAAGGTCGCCTTCTGGAGCCTGCTGTTCGCGTTGCCGATTGCCGTCGCGCTCGGCTGGGTGCTGGCCCGCAAGGAGTTTCGCGGCAAGCTGCTCGTCAACGCCTTCCTGACCCTGCCGCTGGTTCTGCCGCCGGTCGTGACGGGTTTCGTGCTGCTGATCCTGTTCGGCAGCCACGGCTGGATCGGCAGCTGGCTCAAGGCGTGGTTCGGCATCGAGATCGCCTTTCGCTGGACCGGGGCGGCGGTCGCGGCCGGCGTCATGGCTTTTCCGCTGATCGTGCGGCCGATCCGGCTGTCCTTTGAAGCCGTCGATGTGCGGCTGGAGCAGGCTGCCGCGACGCTGGGCGCCGGACGCTGGCGGCGCTTCGCCACGATCGCCCTGCCGCTCGCGATGCCCGGCGTGCTGGCCGGCGCCGTACTCGGCTTCGCCAAGGCGTTGGGCGAATTCGGCGCCACCATTACCCTGGTCTCCAACATCCCGGGCGAGACCCAGACCCTTGCCCTGGCGGTCTATGCGCTGTTGCAGGTCCCGGGCGAGGAGAGCGCCGTGCTGCGCCTGACCCTGATCGCGATCGCCATTTCGGTCCTCGCTGTTGTGGCGTCGGAAATTCTCGCCCGGCGCGCCCGGCGCGGCCTGACCCCCGAAGAGCGGACCGGCGATGCTTGACGTCGATGTCAGGAAGCAACTCGGCGGAACGGCGCTGGATATCCGGTTCGAAAGCGCCGGCGGGGTTACGGCCCTGTTCGGCCGGTCGGGCGCCGGCAAGACCAGCACGGTCCAGATGATCGCCGGCCTGATGACGCCGGATGCCGGGCGGATCGTGGTCGGCGGCCGCGTCCTGTTCGACAGCGATGCGGGTTTCGATATTGCCGCGCCGCAGCGGCGCGTCGGCGTCGTGTTCCAGGAAGGCCGCCTGTTCCCGCATCTGACGGTGCGCCGCAATCTGCTCTATGCCAGGGCCGCCAGAGACAACGGCCGTTATGGCGGCGTGATCGGCATGCTGGGCCTCGAGTCGCTGCTCGAGCGCAAGCCGGCCACCCTGTCGGGCGGCGAGCAGCAGCGGGTGGCGATCGGGCGGGCCCTGTTGTCGAAACCCGATATCCTGCTCATGGACGAGCCCCTGGCGTCCCTCGATGCCGCCCGGAAGGCCGAAATCCTGCCCTATATCGAGCGGCTGCGCGACGAGGCCAGTCTGCCCGTCGTCTATGTCAGCCACCAGATCGACGAGGTGGCGCGCCTTGCCGACCGGATCGTGTTGCTGTCCGACGGATCGGTGGCGGCGACGGGCTCCGTCGACGAAATCTTTACCCGGCCGGACCTGATGCCGCTGACCGGCCGGTTCCAGGCCGGCGCCGTGCTGGGCGCACGCGTCGCCGAGCAGGACGTGACCGGCGAAATGAGCCGGCTCGCCATTCCGGGCGGCGGACTGTGGGTTCCCTCGGTGCCCCTGCCGGTCGGCAGCGCGATACGGGTGCGAATTCGGGCGCGGGACGTCTCCATCGCTCTGCAGAAGCCGGACCGGATCAGCATCCGCAATACCCTGCAGGGCACGGTCCGGTCGGTGACCGAGTCGGACGGGCCGTTCCGGACCGTCACGATCGCCGTGGCCGACGAGACCGGGGAAAGCCGCATCGCGGCCACGGTAACGGCCAATGCGGTCCGCGATCTCGGCTTGGCGCCGGGCGTACCGGTATTTGCCCTGATCAAGTCCGTGGCGATGGACCGGCGCAGCATGGCGCTGCCGCCGCGCGACGAGATCGTGACCTGAGCCGGGCCGCGCCCGGCGCGACGACGCGGCATTTGCCCCGCGGTGCCGGCGCGCCCATCTGGAAGGCCATGCCGCAGGAGGAATCGCCATGCAGGCCGACAACAAGCTGATCGACGATTTTGCCCGGGTCACGACGGGCATGCTGGGCGTCGCCGCGGGCGTCCGGTCAGAAGCGGAGGCGATGGTCAAGGCCCGGCTGCAGGACCTGCTGGCCGACATGGACCTGGTAACCCGCGAGGAATTCGAAGTCGCTCGCGACATGGCCGCAAAAGCGCGCGACGAGCAGGAGGCCGTCGAGGCACGGCTGACCGAGATCCTGCAACGCCTGGAAAAGCTCGAAAAACCGGCTCGCCGGAGCCGCAAGGGCGCCTGAGCGGACGCACATTGCGGCGCGCCAGGCAGCCGGCTATTCCCCGAATTTGCCGTGGCCAGCTTCGACCGGGGAGCGCTGCAACGGGCGGCAAAACGCGAATCAATATCTTGTGCAAAACCTGAATTGCGTAAATAAATCTAGTTGCGAGAAAATTCATACGGTGGCAGGTTCCACATCAGGTGGTATGCGGCCGTTTCGATTCCACAAGATAAGGGAGAGGGATCGGTCGTCTGCGATATCGCCGGCCGCGGCGGATGATGCCCGCATTCACGCTCCGGCTCCGGCCTTTCCGGGAGCCGCTACAGGAGAGCGACTCATGTCTGGCCTCGCCCTCGATACTTGGACAACGCCCAATCCCCTGGACACGCTGGAAGAAATCGTCTCGGCGAATGAATGGTCATTCGAACGCAGCGGCGACGATGAAATGGCCGTTGAATATCCGGGCCATTGGTGCGGCTATCATTTGCATTTCGTATGGAGCGAAGATCTGAACGCCATTCATCTTTCCTGCTTCATGGACATGCGTATTCCAAAGAAGAAACTGATCGATATCTCGCAGTTGTTATTGAAGATAAATAACAAGCTCTGGCTCGGCACTTTTGTGGTTCCGGAGGAGGATTCAAATCCGGTCTTCCGCCACACTGTGCTGCTGCGCGGCCACCAGGGCGCCAGCGTGGAACAGCTCGAAGACCTGGTTGACATCGCCCTGAGCGAATGCGAGCGATTCTACCCCGCATTCCAGTTCGTGACCTGGGGCGGCAAGTCGGCCAACGAGGCGGTGACCGCGTCCCTGCTGGACACCGTCGGAGAAGCATAAGGGGTAAAATCATGGACCTTGCCGCAGCGCGCCTGTTGCTGGTCGGCTGCGGGAAGATGGGCGGCGCCCTGGCACGCGGCTGGCTCGCGGCCGGCGCCCGCGCCGAAAACATCGTTGCCGTGGAGCCCGCACCGGAAGCCGCAGCGGCGTTCGCCGAGGGCCCGCGCCCGGTGTTCGTCGGCAGCGTCGAAGAGGCGCCGCCGGATTTCAGCCCCGACGTCATCGTGTTCGCCGTCAAGCCGCAGGTGATGGACGCCGTCGCCCCGGCCTATCGGCAATATGCCGGTTCTGATGCTGTATTCCTGTCCATAGCAGCCGGTACGCCGATCCGCTTTTTCGAGGCGCATCTGTCGCCTGCCGCACCGATCGTCCGGTCCATGCCGAACACGCCGGCGGCGGTCGGGCGCGGCGTGACCGCGGCGATCTGCAACGCCAATGTGCCGCCCGGGGGGCGAGCGCTGTGCGAGGCCCTGTTGCGCGCCGTGGGCGAGGTGGTGTGGGTCGCCGACGAGGCGGATATCGACGCCGTCACCGCCGTGTCCGGCAGCGGGCCGGCCTATGTGTTCCACCTGGTCGAGGCCATGACCGCTGCCGGGGTTGCCGAGGGCCTTTCGCAGGAAGCGGCTGGCGCGCTGGCGCGGGCCACGGTGGCCGGCGCCGGCGAATTGCTGCACCGCTCGCCGGAAGATGCCGCCATCCTGCGCCGCAACGTCACCAGTCCGGGCGGTACGACCGAGGCGGCTCTCAAGATCCTGATGGACGAGGACGGGCTCGGCGCCCTGATGGAAAAGGCCATCGCCGCGGCGGCCCGCCGTTCGCGGGAACTGGGCGGATGAACGCCCCGGAGTCCAGCCCCGGCCACAATATCCCGGTCGCCACGGTCTCGGAGCTGTCCGCTTCGCTCAAGCGGGTGGTCGAAGGCGAATTCAGCCGGGTCCGGGTGCGCGGCGAGATTTCCGGTTTCAAGCGGGCCGGTTCGGGGCATCTCTACATGGCCCTGAAGGATGACAGCGCCGTTCTGGACGCCGTGTGCTGGCGCGGCACGGCCGGGCGCCTGGCCGTCGATCCCGAAGACGGCCTCGAGGTGATCGCGACCGGCAAGCTGACGACCTACGCCGGACGCTCGAAATACCAGATCGTTATCGAGGCGCTGGAGGCCGCCGGCGAAGGCGCCTTACTGAAGCTGATCGAGGAACGCCGCCGCAAGCTGGCGGCCGAGGGGCTGTTCGACGAGAGCCTGAAGAAGCCGCTGCCGTTCCTACCGGATGTCATCGGCGTCGTAACCTCGCCGACCGGCGCCGTGATCCGGGACATTCTGCATCGTCTGGAAGACCGGTATCCGCGCCATGTCCTGCTCTGGCCGGTCCGCGTCCAAGGCGATTCGGCGGCCGGGGAAGTCGCAGGTGCGATCGAGGGGTTCAATGCGATCCGCGGCGATTCCGGGATTCCGCGGCCCGATCTTCTGATCGTCGCGCGCGGCGGCGGATCGATCGAGGACCTGTGGCCGTTCAACGAGGAAGAGGTCGTCAGGGCCGCCGCAGCCTCGGACATTCCGCTGGTCAGCGCCGTCGGCCACGAAACCGACACGACGCTGATCGACCATGCGGCGGACCGGCGCGCGCCGACCCCGACCGCCGCCGCGGAAATCGCCGTGCCGGTGCGCAGCGAACTGGTTGCCCAGGTGCTTGACGACGGCCGCCGGCTGGTATCGGCGATGGGGCGGCTGCGGGAGGAATGCCGCCTGCGCCTGGAAGCCGCCGGCCGCGGTTTGCCCGATCCCCAGTCGCTTATCGAGACGAGAACCCAGCAGCTGGACGACCGGGCCGAGCGCCTCGATCTCGGCCTGCGTACCCTGGTCCGGGAAAAGCGGTCCGCCGCCGACCGGCTGGCCGCCGGTGTCCGGCCGGCCGCCCTCGTCCAGCTCATCAGCCGCAGGCGCGACCGGACGGCCGATCTCGGCGCCCGTTTGCAGCCGCAGATGATGCGGCGTCTGGCAGACTTCGGCGAACGTTTGAAACACCGGGCCGAGCTGCTCGAATCCTATTCCTACGGGCGGGTGCTGGACCGCGGGTTCGCGCTGGTGCGCGATTCGGGCGGGCGTTCGGTCACCGACAGTCTGGCGGCGCAGCGCGCCGGCCGCGTGAACCTTCGCTTCCGCGACGGCAGCGTCCCGGCGCTGATCGATCCGCCAGGCGGCGACAGGCCGGCCAGTGCGAAAAGGCCGGCGCGACGGCGCGGACCGCCGCCCGAGGACGAGCAGGGATCGCTGTTGTAGCAATCGTATCGGCAGGGCCCGTGCCACACTTCGCAGCGAACTTTCGGCGCCGGTTTCGGCATCCGGAGGGGCCGATGGGCCGTCGGGTATCAAAACCCCGCCCGATGCCCGGCGGAATTTTTCTTTGACTATTGGCCGGGTCTGCCGGAGCGGTGTCTGCCGTTTTTGACGGTTCAAACACAGTACCAACGATCCGGTGATGCCGATACAGTACCAACAGGCCTGTAGCCTCAACGGGACCCTGTGTGATAGGCCGCGTTGACCGGCCTGCTTTCCCTTGGAAACGGCATTGGAGAAGAAAGCTTGGCGTCGCTGTTGCCGATCATCGTTCTGGCGGTCGTCCAGGGGATCACCGAATTTCTGCCGATAAGTTCGTCCGGTCACCTGGTGCTGACCTGGGAGGTTTTCGAGCAGGCCGGCGTGGCCTCGCCCGCCGGCACCGCCAATGAGCGTCTGACCCTGGATGTTGCAGTTCACCTCGGCTCCCTGGGGGCGGTCATCCTCTATTTCTGGCGCGATGTCGGGCGTGTGGCGGGCGGCGGCATCCGGCTGCTGGCCGGGCGGGTTACGAATGACGGGCGGCTCTTCCTGTATCTGGTCGTTGCGACTGTTCCGCTGGTCGTCGCCGGCCTGCTGGTCAATACGCTGCTCGGCAGCGCCTGGCGCAGCGTCGAAGTCGTCGCCTGGGCCAGCCTGGGATTCGGCCTGCTGCTCTGGTTTGCCGACCGGACAGGCCTGACGATCAGCAAAGTGGAACATACGACTTTCGGGCAGGCGCTTGTCATCGGGCTGGCTCAGGTGCTCGCGCTTATACCGGGGACAAGCCGGGCCGGAATCGCTATGACCGCGGCCCGCGCGCTCGGATTCGAGCGATCCGACGCCGCCACGATTTCGATGCTCCTGGCAATTCCGGCGATCCTCGGCGCCTCGGCACTCTTTGGATACGACATCTACAAGTCGGGCAATATCGCCTTGCAGACAGATGCCGTCATCGCCGCCGTGCTGGCGTTGGCCGCCGCGCTGCTCGCCATTGCCGGCATGATGGCCTGGCTGCGGCGCGCGACCTTCACGCCGTTCGCGGTCTACCGCATCCTGCTGGGCGGTTTTCTGTTGTATCTGATCTATGTCGAAGGCATGGCCCTCAAACTTCAATAGGGGAAACAGCGATAGCGAAGCGGCAACGGGCAGCTTCAGGCCATTTTCGCCCGCCGGAACCGCCCGCGGGGACGATACTGATCCAGGTAGGTCGGCGCGATCGCTTCGGCGGCAACCGGCGTAATTCCCAATTCCGCAAACCCCAGCGCACCGTCCTCGACGATATTGTCGTCCCGGAGGAGCGCCAACGTATCCCTCGACAGGGGTGTCGGCACCGGCAACAGGTCGAGCAGGCCGGCCAACAGGGACAGCGGACCCATCGGCATGGCGACCCGGAGCCGCCGTCGCTCGCACAGCGCCATCGCAAGGTCGATCAGGTCGATATGGCGATAGACCTGCGGGCCTCCAAGCTGAAACACGCCGCCCTCGGGCCGGTCCAGTACCGCGACGGCCGCTTCCGCGACGTCGCCGACATATACCGGCTGCATTTTGGTCGCCCCGGCAATGACCGGAAAGACGAGCGAATTCTTCAGGATGCGGCCGATCAGGTTGAAGAACCGGTCTTCCTGACCGAAGATGACGGAGGGCTGGAGAATGGCCGCATCCCCGAAAGCATCGCGAACGGCCTGTTCGCCCCGGGCCCGGGCAACGACATATTTGGATTGCGAGGCCTCCGTCGCGCCGATGCCCGACAGATGGACGAACCGCCGGACTCCGGCCTCCCGGCTCAGCCGGGCAACCCGGGCCGCGCCTTCGCGGTGGACAGAATCGAATCCGTTGCGCGATCCGTCCCAGAACCCGACCGCATTGATGACCGCGTCCGTATCGCGAACCGCCGAAAGGACCGACTGTTCGCTGCGGACGTCTCCCGGCACCGGCGCGACCTGGCCGACGGCGCCCATGGGTTTCAGGAACAACGCATTTTCCGGGTTGCGCACCGCGGCCCGCACGATCGCTCCGCGCGCCGCCAGGCGCTTCACGATATACCGCCCGACGAAGCCCGAGCCGCCGAAGACCGTTACCCGTTCCATCTGATGTCCGTTGGCTGGCGAGAGACAGGGCGACCTTGGAAACGCTCCTCCCTAGCTCCCCGCCCGTTGAAAAACAATGTGACGAAGCCGACATGACTGGCAGGGCGGGCGACGGCGACGATAGCCGGCGAGGAACGACCCGCGGATGTCGCTCCGCGACATTGCTGCGCCGCCGAGGCCCGACCGGTGCGATTGACTGGCGATTGACAGGGCGAAGCCCGGCGTTTACCCACTGGCGCTTCGTTTTGAGCGAACGGCGCACGCCCGAGAATGGCGTCGGCAGCCGCGGTGGCAAGGCAGCGGTTGAATGCCCAGGTGGCGGAATTGGTAGACGCGCAGGTTTCAGGTACCTGTGGCCGCATGGCCGTGGAAGTTCGAGTCTTCTCCTGGGCACCAATCACCTCAGCGCCGCCCGTCGGCCGGCTCGGCGCAGCGCCGGCTCAAGGAATGACCTCCGGCCGTCTGCGGCCCGGAAATCCGGCCGTTTCCTGTGTGCCCGGACGGCGCGGACCGATGCGCGGTCGACGGCGGAAAAGTTGACGGCGATGGCGGCGGTACCGGATATCCGATTGTATCGGGGCGACCTCCCGGAAGGGCTGCGCTTCAGCGGGTCGGTTGCCGTCGATTCCGAGACCATGGGCCTCAATCCGGCGCGGGACCGGCTGTGCCTGGTGCAGCTGTCTGCCGGCGACGGCGTCTGCCATCTGGTCCAGATCGCAAAGGGACAGACCGAGGCGCCGAATCTCCGTGCGATCCTGGCCGATCCGGCGACCCTCAAACTGTTTCATTTCGGCCGGTTCGACATCGCGGTGTTCCTGCATCGGCTCGGCGTTCTGACGACGCCGGTCTATTGCACGAGAATCGCATCGCAACTCGTCCGCACGATGACCGACCGTCACAGCCTCAAGGACCTCTGCAAGGATCTCCTTCACGTCGAAATTTCCAAGCAGCAGCAGACCTCCGACTGGGGCGCGGAGGAACTGGACGAGGACCAGAGGCGCTACGCGGCGACCGATGTCCTCTACCTGCATCGGCTCAAGGCCGAACTGGACCGGTTGCTCAAGCGCGAAGGCCGGACCGAACTGGCCGGGAAATGTTTCGACTTTCTGCCCTACAGGGCGACCCTGGACATTGCCGGCTGGGCCGAAGTGGACATATTTGCTCACTCGTAAACCCGTTTTCCGCCAAATTGGCCGAAGTGGACAATTTCTGTTAGGATCGGCATCGGGTTCCGGAACGATCAGCGGCCGGAAAGGCTGTGGAGACGGCAATCCCGCCGCATGCGTTGGGATTGCCAGTCCTGCGCCCCGGTTGCGGAGAGGATATGAGACAGGCTGCACCGACTGCCGTGCCCGATAGTTCCGAACAGCGCGGCGATTCCGAAACCGCGGCGGTCATTGACGGCCGCGGCGATGTCATCGCCTCCGCGCTCCGCGTTCTGGCGCTCGAGGGCGAGGGTATCGCTGCGCTGAAGACGGCCCTGGACGGCGATCTGGGGCGCGCCTTCCGCCGGGCGGTCGACATTATCCGGGGTACGACGGGACGGCTTGTCGTGACCGGAATGGGCAAGAGCGGCCATATCGGACGCAAGATCGCCGCGACGATGGCGTCGGTCGGAACGCCGGCCTATTTCGTGCATCCGGGCGAAGCCAGCCACGGCGACATGGGCATAATCCGGCCCGACGATGTGGTGCTGGCACTGTCGAATTCCGGCGAGACGGCTGAACTTGGCGACATCATCGGCTATTGCAGCCGTTTCGGAATCGATCTGATCGGCATTACCGGCGATCCGGACAGCGCACTGGCCGAAGCGTCGACTGTCGCCCTGACGATGCCCCGGTCGGCTGAAGCCTGCCCGCTCGGTCTGGCGCCGACAACGTCGACGGCCATGGCGCTGGCGCTGGGCGATGCGCTGGCGGTGGCGCTTCTGGAGCGCCGCGGCTTCTCCGCAGACGACTTCCAGGTTCTCCATCCGGGCGGCCGGCTCGGCCGCCGCCTGACCCGGGTCGCCGATATCATGCACACCGGCGACGCGATGCCCATGGTCCACCCGGACGACCGGATGGCCGAGGTTCTGATTGTCATGACCGCGCGCCGGTTGGGCTGCGCCGGGGTCGTGAACGCCGCCGGCGACCTTGTCGGCATCATTACGGACGGCGACCTGCGGCGGCATATGGATGCCGGGCTGGTCTCGCGCGAAGCGTCGGCCGTCATGACCCCCGATCCGGTCACGATCCGTCCGGAAGCCCTGGCGGCCGAAGCCCTGGGTCTGATGAACGCCCGCGAGATTACGGGCCTGTTCGCCATCCGCGACGGCGCTCCGGTCGGGTTCGTGCATCTTCACGATTGCTTGCGGGAAGGCGTAGCATGACGAATGCGCGCCGACCTCGGCGGCACCGGGAAGCGCCCGCCCGGCGACGGGACGCCTACACGCGCTTCGTGAACCTGATGAAGTTCGCGCTGCCGAGCCTAGCCTTCCTGATCATCGTGGCGGCGCTTTTCTGGCCGAACTTCGTCAATACCGGCAAGCAGGCGAGCGACGTTGCCCGCGACGCGCTGACGCCGACCGGACTGCGCAACTTTGCGATGGAATCGCCGGTTTACGTCGCGACAGACGATCGCAATCGCCCCTACCGCCTGACCGCGACCAAGGCGCGCCAGGTCAATCACAAGGCGACGACGGTGGCGCTCGACGACCCGGAGGCGAAGCTGGAACTGACCGGCGGCCTTCAGATAAGGATAAAGGCGGACAATGGCCGGTTCGACCGCGACAGGAACCGGTTGATGCTGTCGGGCGATGTGAACGTCTATCATGGCAGCACTTATAGCTTCCGGACCGCAGAGGCGACGTTCGACATGAAATCGAATACGGCTTGGGGCAGGCACGACGTCTTCGCCACGGGACCCGATGCGACGGTGGCCGCCCAGGGCTTCCTCATCGTCGATAAGGGCATGACCGTGATATTCTCGGGCAAGACGAAAGCGACGTTGCGCCTGAACCCGGCAGGACCGAACGAAACTCCCGACGAAACCGCCGCGGAACCCGCAGCTCTGCCGGGGTTCGGCCAATGAGGCGCGCGACCGCACGGTCCCTCCTGTTTGCCGGTGCGCTGCTGCCGCTCGCGTGGTTGGTAGCGCCGCAGCCGCTCGGGGCGCAGAATGCAGGTTTGATCGCCCAGCCCGGCACGCCGCTGTCGATCGAGGCTGATCGGGGCGTCGAGTGGCGCCGCAAGGAGCAGGTGTATATCGCCCGGGGCAATGCGACCGCGCGACAGGGCAAGACCAGCATCCGCGCTGACGAATTGAAGGCGCACTACAGGAAAGGTGCCGGGGGCAGGACACAGTTCTGGAAAGTCGCCGCGACCGGCAATGTCGACATCAAGACCGCGCGGGAAACGGCGACCGGCGAAACGGCGGTCTACATGATCGATACCGGCGTATTCGTTTTGCGTGGACGCAATCTGACACTGGCGAACGGGTCGCAGACCGTCACCGCCACCGACCGTATCGAATATCGCAGCAAGGATCGGCGCGCCTTTGTCATCGGCAACGCAAAGGTCGTCGACGGCGAGCGGGTCATCCGCGCCAGCCGGTTCACCGCCTATCTGAAAGACCTCGCCGGCGGCAAGGTCGCGCTGCGCCGTGTGGAAGCGGAGGGCAGCGTCGTGATAACGACCAAGACGGAGATCATCCGCGCCGACCGCGGCGACTACGACAGCGAATCCAGACGCGCAACCCTGACCGGCAATGTCAAGTTGACCCGCTGCGAGAATCAGCTGAACGGCGAAAAAGCGGTCGTCAATCTCACTACCGGGGTGAGCCGCATGGTCGGCCGGGTCAGGGTTCTGCTGGTTCCGGGCGACAGCGCAAAGGGATGCAAACGCGACGCTTCCGGCGTCCGGCAAAAGGGTGCCGGCGGAACCGTGGTACAGAAATCCGATGCTGCCGCAGGTGCAGGACGCGGCCCCGTTTTGACGCAGAGCATCAAGACTGTACCGCGCCTGCGTGAAAATGAGACCGGCGCGCAGTAATGTCCGTGTGCCGCTTCGATTCACAAGGCTGACCGCCACGCTCCAACGGGCGGAATTGGAGAAGGGAGGCCAGTTTGGCCGAACGTTACGATCATGCAATTTCGGGTGAAACGCCTGTGGGGCCGCGCCTTATAGCCGCCAACGAAGGACTGGTTGCCGATAGCCTGGGTAAACGCTTCAAGCGGCGGCCCGTGCTGCGCGGCGTGTCCCTCGCTGTGCAACGCGGCGAGGCCGTCGGCCTTCTCGGACCCAACGGCGCCGGCAAGACTACCAGCTTCTATATCATCACCGGCCTGATCCGGCCCGATTCCGGCACGATCCTGCTCGACGGTCAGGACATAACCGACCTGCCCATGTACCGGCGGGCGCGCCTCGGGATCGGTTATCTGCCGCAGGAGCCGTCGATATTTCGCGGCATGAGCGTCGAAAACAACATCCGCGCTGCGCTGGAAGTGGTCGAAGCGGACCGGGAAGCCCGGGAAACCATGCTGGACGACCTGCTCGCTGAATTCTCCGTAACCCATCTTCGCCACACACCCGCGGTTGCCTTGTCCGGGGGCGAGCGGCGGCGGGTGGAGATTGCCCGTGCCCTGGCGACGAGGCCCGGCTTCATTCTGCTCGACGAACCGCTGGCCGGCATCGATCCGATCGCCGTCGGCGATGTCCGGGATCTCGTCTCGCATCTCAAGGACCGCGGGATCGGGGTGTTGATTACCGACCACAATGTCCGCGAGACGCTCGATATCGTCGACCGCGCCTACATCATGCATGACGGCGTCGTGCTGATGAACGGGACGCCGGACGACATCATCCGGCACGAGGATGTGCGCCGGGTATATCTGGGCGATGCGTTCCGCCTCTAGGAAGGCGTTTCGAATGGCGGATTGATGGCCGCGCCCGGCCTTTCCCTCGAACTCCGCCAGCGGCGGAAACAGACGCAAATCCTGACGCCGGCAGTGCAGCAGTCCATCAGGCTGCTGCAGTTGTCCAGTATCGGGCTTGACGCCGTTGTCCGCGAGGCGCTCGAAACCAACCCGCTGCTGTCTCTCGATGAGGCGCCCGACGACTTTCAAATCGAGCCTCCGAAGACGCTGAGGCGCGATCCGGCTGCCGGCTATCGGCCGACGCCGGCAGCCGCCCGGCTGTTCGGCGCTGCGGCGGACCCCCTGCCGGGTGCCGAACGACACAGTGAGCAGACGGTCGGGCGGGGCCCCGAACGGCCGGATGCGGCGCCGGAACAAACGCTTCAGGACGCCATTTTCCAGGACATCGCGTTTTCCTTCACCGACGCCGTCGAGCGCAGCATTGCGATCGACCTGAGCGGCCTGCTCGACGAGGCGGGTTATCTGGCCGGCGATACCGCCGAGGTCGCGGCCGTTCGCGGCGTGCCGGAAGCGCTGGTCGCCGACATCCTGCGCCGGCTGCAGGCACTGGCGCCGCCCGGCCTGTTTGCCCGGAACCTGGGCGAATGCCTGCGCCTGCAGCTTGTCGACGCCAGTGCCCTCGATCCGTCGATGGAGGCGCTGCTGGAAAACCTGCCTCTGCTGACCGACCGGGGGCCGGAAGCCCTTGCCTCGGCTGCAGGCATTGATCCCGGCGACCTTCAGCGCCATCTCGACCGCCTGCGCACGCTCGATCCGCGGCCGGGTCTGGCTTTCGCAGCCGCTGCCGCACCGCCGATCGTGCCGGACCTGATCGTCCGGCCGGCGCACGAAGCCCTGCCACGGGACGGCAAGCACGCCCGCCGCTTCGGCCCGTGGGTTGTCGCCGTCAGTCCGGAAACGGCGCCCCGCCTCGCCCTGGACCGCGCCGGCCTCGAAAGGCTACGCGCGCGGTCGAGGAAAGAATCCGAGAAGACGTACCTCAGGGACCGGGCTGAGGAGGCAGTCTGGCTCATCCAAGCAATCGAGAAACGGCGGGCAACCGTCCTGCGCCTCGGCGTCGAGATATTCCACCGGCAGCAGGAATTTCTCGAACACGGGACAGCACGGCTCAGGCCGATGACCCGCAAGGACATCGCCGGCGCGACCGACCTGCACGAGAGCACGATTGGCCGGGCCGTGAACGAGAAGTACGCCGCGACGCCCCAGGGCGTTTTCGCTCTGAAGTTCCTGTTTTCCGCGCGGGTCGGCGCGCTGGACGGTGGACCCGGCTATGCCGCAAGTGCGGTTCGGCACCGGTTGCGCGTCCTGATCGAAGGGGAAACGGCCCCTCTTTCGGACGAGGCCGTCACGCGCCTGCTGCGCGACGAGGGTTACGACCTGGCGCGCCGCACGGTGACCAAATACAGGGAAATGTTACGGATTCCTTCGTCGGTCGAACGGCGCCGGAGCCGACGGATCGGGCGGCCGGCATGATCGGTTGCCCGGCGGCGGGCGGTCTCCGGCACGCGGATGCCGGGCGTGCGGCCCGGCAAAAAATTTCATCGTCGCCGTCTTGACAGAGCGCGATTCACCGGCCGGAATACCGGTATGAATGTCAAGGTCACCGGCCGGCACTTCGATGTCGGTCAAGCTTTGCGTCGGCACGCCGAATCGACCCTGGGCGATACTGTCGGCAAGTTTTTCGAACGGGCCCTCGACGCCACCGTCACGTTCGACAAACGCGGTCACGAATATTCCGTCGACATCAAGGTTCATGTCAGCCGCGGCCTGCATGTGCTCGGCGAAGGCCGGGCGGAAGACCCCTATTCCGCGTTCAACAAGGCCTCGGAGCACATTGCCAAACGCCTGCGCCGCAACAAGCGGCGCATCCGGGATCACCATCCGGCTCCGCCGAAAGACCTTGAAACGTTGACTGCTCAACAGTACATCGTCGCCCGGGAGGAAGAGCCTGAGACCGAACAGGCCGAAGCAGGCACCGCAGTGAACGGCCGGGACGAGCCGGTTGTGGTTGCGGACATGACTACGGACATTGCTTCGTTGACGGTCGGAGAAGCCGTCATGCGCATGGATCTGGCGGATTTGCCGGCCATGATGTTCCGGAATGTGGCCCACGGGGGCCTGAACATGATCTACCGCCGCGCCGATGGGCATATCGGCTGGGTCGATCCGGAAGGCGCCGCCGAAACCCAGTGACGTTTCGGACCGCGCCCGCATTCGGGGTAGAGAAGCTGATGGAAATCATCGATCTGTTGACGCCCGAGAGCGTCGTGCCGGCCATGAAAGCCACCTGCAAGAAACAGGCGCTTCAGGAATTGTCGCGCCGCGGCGCAAGCGCGACCGGCCTCGACGACCGGCGCATTTTCGACGTGCTGCTCGAGCGCGAAAGGCTGGGCACCACGGGTGTGGGAAGCGGCATTGCCATCCCTCACGGCAAGTTGAGCGAGTTGGACAGGGTCAAGGGCGTCTTCGCGCGGCTTGAGGAGCCGATCGATTTCGATGCGGTGGACGACCAGCCGGTCGATCTGCTGTTCCTGCTGCTGGCGCCGGAAGACGCCGGCGCCGATCATCTCAAGGCGCTTGCCCGGGTATCCCGCCTTCTGCGCGACCGGGCGATGTGCGAAAAGCTCCGCGGTTCGGCGAGCAGGGACGCACTCTACGCCCTGCTGATCGATTCGGTGCCGAGCAAGGCGGCGTAACCCGTTCGACCGGCCGGGGCAGCGTCGCGGTCGGACTCTCGCCCCGCTCCGCCGATAGCGCAGATACGGTTTTCGCGCCGCGTTGACAGTCTCGGACGCCCCGCTACTTTCCGCGGGCAATTCCCCCTCGATCCGGACAACTCCATGACTCTTGCCGACCTTGCCGCCACGATCGACGCCGCATGGGAAAACCGCGAGACGGTCGGCGCGGCCACGACAGGCGCCGTTCGCGACGCCGTTGATGCCGCCCTGGCCGCCCTCGACGAAGGGCGGCTCCGGGTTGCGGTGAAGGGCGCCGACGGCGCCTGGACCGTCAACCAATGGGCCAGGAAAGCGGTCCTGCTGTCCTTCCGGCTGAACGACATGCAGCCGATCGGCGGCGGGCCGGGCCGAGACACGAGCTGGTGGGACAAGGTTCCCTCCAAGTTCGAAGGCTGGGGCGACAACAGGTTCCGCGAAGCCGGGTTCCGCGCAGTGCCGAACTGCATCGTCCGCCGGTCGGCCTTTATCGCCAGCGGTGTCGTGCTGATGCCCTGTTTCGTCAATCTGGGGGCTTACGTCGACGAAGGGACGATGGTCGATACCTGGGCCACCGTGGGGTCCTGCGCCCAGATCGGGAAAAACTGCCATATCTCCGGCGGTGCGGGCATCGGCGGGGTGCTGGAGCCCCTGCAGGCCGATCCTGTGATCATCGAGGACAACTGCTTCATCGGCGCTCGGTCCGAGGTCGCCGAGGGCGTGATCGTGCGCGAAGGCGCCGTGCTGTCCATGGGCGTCTATATCGGGGCGTCGACGAAAATCGTGAACCGGGCGACTGGCGAAATCCATCGCGGAGAGGTGCCGGCCTATTCCGTCGTGGTGCCCGGCTCCCTGCCCGATCCGAAAGGCGGGCCGAGCCTTTATTGCGCGGTTATCGTCAAGCAGGTGGATGCCCAGACGCGCTCGAAGACCTCAGTGAACGAACTCCTGCGCGACTAGCCCGGCAGGAGACCATGATCGAAACGATTCCCCTCGCACAGGCGCTGATCCGCCGGCCTTCCGTCACGCCGAAGGACGAAGGCGCGCTCGATGTTCTGGAAACTGCGCTGGAGGGCCTCGGCTTCAGCTGCCGGCGCCTTCCGTTCGGCGACGGTCCGCACCGGGTCGACAACCTGTATGCGCGGCTGGGAAGCGGTGCGCCGAATTTCTGCTTTGCCGGCCACACGGACGTCGTGCCGGAAGGCGACACGGCCGACTGGACCCACGACCCGTTCGCCGGAGTCGTCTCCGGCGGCGTCCTGCACGGCCGCGGCGCGTCGGACATGAAGGGGGCGATCGCCGCTTTCGTCTCCGCCGTCTCGGACTTTCTGGACGACCGCGGCCCCGGCTTCGGCGGCTCGATCAGCCTGCTCATCACGGGCGACGAGGAAGGCGATGCGGTCAACGGCACCGTCAAGGTTCTGGAGTGGCTCGACGAAACGGGCGAGCGGCTCGACATGTGCCTGGTCGGCGAGCCGACCAACCCGGAAGCCCTGGGCGACATGATCAAGATCGGCCGGCGCGGCAGCCTCACCGGCAATGTGACGGTTCGCGGAATTCAGGGGCACACGGCCTATCCGCACCTTGCCGACAACCCCGTGCACCGGCTGATCCGAATGCTCGGTGCGATTGCGGACACGAAGATCGACGACGGCACCGAGCATTTCCAGGCGACCACCCTGCAGGTCTCGACCGTCGATGTCGGCAATCCGGCCGCCAACGTCATCCCCGCGCGCGCCGGCGCAACCTTTAACGCGCGCTTTAACGATCTGTGGTCCGGCGAAAGCCTCGAAGCCTGGGTGCGCGAGCGATTCGACGCCGCCATCGGCGACGGCGGTGCCTACGACCTTTCCATCCGCGTCTCGGGCGAGTCCTTCTTGTGCCCGCCGGGGCCGTTGTCCGACGCCGTCGCCGATGCGGCCGCCGCCGAACTCGGCCGGCGCCCGGCATTGAGCACGACAGGCGGCACCTCCGACGCGCGCTTCATCCACCGCTATTGCCCCGTCGCCGAGTTCGGCGCCATCGGCAAGACCATGCACAAGGTGGACGAGCAGGTGCCGGTCGCCGACCTGGAAGCGCTGGCGCGGATCTACCGGCGCGTGCTGGACAGGCTGTTTCCGGCATAGCCGGATGCTCCGGAACGCGGGCGGATTGGTCCCTGTCCGCGGTATCGAAAACGCGCAACACTGTCCGCCATGCCCGACCTGACCGAAGGTTTCGCCGCAGCATTCCGGCTGCTGTTCGGCTTCGACGCCGACCTGTGGGAAATCATCTTCCTGTCGCTGGAGGTAAACCTGGCGGCGGTCGTCCTGTCCTGCCTGATCGGCCTGCCGCTCGGCGGCGCGCTGGCCGTGTACAGGTTCCGCGGACGCAGGGCGGTTATCGTTCTGGTCAATGCGCTGATGGGTCTGCCGCCGGTCGTCGTGGGCCTGCTGGTCTATCTGATCCTGTCGCGCAGCGGCCCGCTGGGAAGCCTCAATATCCTGTTCACTCCCGGCGCCATGATGATCGCCCAGGCCATCCTCGTGACGCCCATCGTCACCGCGCTCACCCGCCAGATCATCGAATCGCTGTGGCATGAGTATCGCGAGCAGCTCACCTCGCTGGGCAGTTCCCGAAGGCGCGCCATCCCGACGCTGTTGTGGGACGGGCGGACCGCTGTGCTGACGGCGATCCTCGCCGGTTTCGGCCGGGCCGCTGCCGAGGTCGGCGCCGTCATCATCGTCGGCGGCAATATCGCCCACCACACGCGCACCATGACGACGGCGATCGCCCTTGAAACCGGGCGGGGCAACCTTGCCCTGGCTCTGGGCCTCGGGATCGTGCTGGTCACTCTGGCCATCGTGCTGAACGCCGCCGCGTGGATGGTCCGCGAACGCAGCACGCCGGAAGCTGCGCTGGTCGTCGCGAGCCGGTAGGATCGTACGATGGAGGCCCCCAGCATTCTGCCGCTGGCGTTAGAGAATATTTCGCTCCGTCACGACGGCCAGCAGATCCTCGACCGCATCAACATGCTGGTCGCCCGGCGGCGGACGACCGTTGTCCTGGGTCCGAACGGCGCCGGCAAGAGCATGTTGCTCAAGGTTGCCCACGGCCTGATCGCGCCGGATAGCGGAACGGTTCGCTGGTCCGGCCTCTCCGGCGGGCAGGCGCATGCCCGCCAGGCCATGGTGTTCCAGAAGCCGGTTCTGCTGAACCGGTCGGTGCTGGCCAATATCGTGCACGCGGTCCGCCTGCAGGGCGTCGCGCGGGCCGCGGCGGTTCACAGGGCGCACACGGCGCTGGATTACGTCGGCCTTGGCGACATGGCGGTCCGGCCGGCGCGCAGCCTGTCGGGTGGCGAGCAGCAGCGGCTTTCCTTCGCCCGGGCCTGGGCGCGCGATCCGGAAGTCCTCTTCCTCGACGAACCGACGGCGAGCCTCGACCCGGCGGCGGGCTGGAGCATCGAACAGATCATCGTCGATCTGCGCCGCGAGGGCCGGACGGCGATCCTGTCGACCCACGACCTTGCCATGGCGCGGCGCCTGGCGGACGATCTGGTCTTCCTGCACCACGGCCGCGCGCTGGAGGCCGGCCCGGCCGCACAGCTGTTCGCCGACCCGAAGACCCCGGAACTCGCCGCATTCCTCAAAGGCGAACTGCATTGGTAAGGGCGATCGGCGCGGTTCTGCTCGCCGCGATCCTGACGAGCGCCGCCCCGTCGCTGGCCCAGACCATCCGGGTCGCGTCGACGACGTCGACCGAGGCCTCCGGCCTGTTCGATCATCTCCTGCCCAAATTCACGACGCTGACGGGAATCCGGGTCCGCGTGATTGCCGTCGGAACCGGACAGGCGCTCCGGCTCGCCCGGCGCGGCGACGCCGATGTTCTTCTGGTGCATCACAGGCCGTCGGAAGAGGCGTTTGTCCGCGAGGGCTACGGCCTGCGCCGGCATCCCCTGATGTACAACGATTTTGTCATCGTCGGCCCGGACGACGATCCCGCGGGAATTCGCGGTTTGTCGGATGCCGTCGTTGCCTTGACGAGAATTCGCAAAGCCCGTGCGGTGTTCCTCTCCCGAGGCGACGACAGCGGCACCCACCGGCGCGAACGGAGCCTGTGGCGGGCGGCCGGGATCGCCCCGTCCGAGCGGGCCGGCTGGTATCGCGAAATCGGCGCCGGCATGGGCCGCACGCTGAATACCGCGGCGGCGATGCCGGCCTACACCCTGGTCGACCGCGGCACCTGGCTGTCCTTCGGAAACCGCGGTCCGCTGCGGCTGCTGGTGCAAGGCGACAGGCGCCTGCGCAATCCCTACGGCGTGATTGCAGTCAATCCGGAGAAGCATCCGCACGTCAAGGCGAAGGCGGCCTTGCGTTTCGTGGCCTGGCTCGTCTCGCCGGCGGGGCAGCGCGCCATCGCCGACTTCCGCATCGGCGGCCAGATCCTGTTCCATCCGGCGGTGCAGCCTGTCGGCGAATAGCCCGTTGGCTGCATCGACAGTTGCGGTGGAACCGCCTACATCCGCCGCATGAATATCCGGGAGGAAGCCAGACGGTCGGTGCGCGGATCGATCCGCGTCCTGCGGTTCGAGCCGGATGCGCTGGAAGCCTTCAACCTCACATTGGAGGGCTATTGGCGGTCGTTCTACGCCGCCCTGATCCTGCTCCCGCTCTATCTGGTGTATCTGCTGACCTTGCCGATGCCGGAAGGAGTCGGCGCGGGCCGCTACTGGCTGATCGAGGCGATCGCCTATCCGCTGGTCTGGACGCTCTGGCCCCTGATTTCCTTCTACGTATGCCGCAGCGCCGGCGTTCCGGACAGGTATACGACCTATATTACCGTCTATAACTGGGCGCAGGTCCTGTTGCTGGGCGGCCAGATGCTGTTTGCCGTCGCGGCGTTTTCCATCGACCCGGCCGGACCCGGTACCGGCTTGCTCGTCCTGGTCTGGGTCGCGGTGCTGACCGCGGAAACCCTGATCGTCCGGTTCACGCTGGGCGTTCCCTGGCCCAACGCCGTCATGATCGAGATGCTGGCTTTCG
Organism: Alphaproteobacteria bacterium; assembly: GCA_965202925.1. GTDB lineage: Bacteria > Pseudomonadota > Alphaproteobacteria > Bin65 > Bin65 > Bin65. Next base: position 315,146 of record CBDBCG010000001.1, read on the forward strand.
TCGTTGCCCTGTTGCTCGGCGTCGCAAAGCGATACGTCATGCTTGGCGGCGGCTGACACCCTCCGGCCGGGTCCGATCGTCCGGCGCGTGAACGGACCGCCGCCTACCATCGCAAGGTCAGCCGGTCCCCCTTGATCTCGAACGAGCGGAAGCGCCTGAGGATCGTCACGCTGAGCAGCGAGACGTTCCCCTGGCGCAGCACCAGCGCCCGTTGGTTGCGGAAGGTCAGCCCGCCGACCTGGACCGAGTCCAGGACAGCCGGGGCGGCCAGCGAGGCGCCGTCGGCGGTTTGCACCGGAACGGTGTAGCGGAGGCGATCCGCATCCAGCCCGGCTGCAAACGCGTCCGCCGGCGTAAGGGCCAGGCCGGTGGCGCCGGTATCGACCAGCATCCGCGTCGGCTGGCCGTTCAGGAATACGTCCATGAAAAAGGCGCCGTTGCCGGAGGCGCGCACCGTCAGGCTGCGTTCGCCGTAGACCGCCGTTCCGGGTGAGAACTCGCCCGCGACCCGCTGCCAGACCGACGTGATCTCATGGCGGTAGGCATAACCGGCAACGGCGACGAGGCCGATTGCCGCCCACGCCAGCAGTGACTTCAGGATACCGCCGATCCTGTGGCGTCCACGCACCATCAGGCCGCCGCTCAGGAAAATCAGAAGGGCGACCAGGAAACCGGCGTAGAGACCGTCCTCGGCGGCGTCGAAAACGCCGAATACCTCGCCGAGCAGCCAGCCCGCGGCGGCCAGCCCGCCAAGGACCGCGGCGACGATAAGGATGGTGGGCAGCAGATCGCGGAGTGTGTCGCCGTCGGAGGAAGCGCGCCTGCGCCGTCGGTCGTCGTCGCCGCCGAAGCCCCAGGGGTCTTCCATAGACGGGCCGTCCCGCAATCCCGGATCCGGCGGCCGCTCTACGCCGCTTCCGTGCCGCCGACGGTAATGGCGTCCACGCGGATGGTCGGCTGGCCGACGCCGACAGGCACGCCCTGGCCGTTTTTCCCGCAGGTGCCGACGCCATGATCGAGCTTGAAATCGTGGCCGATCATCGAAATCCGGTTCATCACCTCCGGCCCGTTGCCGATCAGCGTGGCGCCCTTGACCGGCGCGCCCACCTTGCCGCCCTCGATCCGGTAGGCTTCGTTGCAGCTGAAGGTGAATTTTCCGCTGGTGATATCGACCTGGCCGCCGCCGAAGTTGACGCAGTAAAGCCCCTTGTCGACGGTTTTCAGGATCTCTTCCGGCGCCTCCTCGCCGGCGAGCATGAAGGTATTCGTCATCCGTGGCATCGGGTGATGGGCATAGCTCTCCCGCCGCCCGTTGCCCGTCGGCGCCACGCCCATGAGCCGGGCATTCAGCCGGTCCTGCATATAGCCTGTCAGGATGCCGTCCTCGATCAGGACCGTGCGTCCCGTCGGCGTGCCTTCGTCGTCGATCGTCAGCGAGCCGCGGCGGTCGGCCATGGTGCCGTCGTCGACCACCGTCACGCCCTTCGCCGCGACCTGCTCGCCCATCCGGCCGGAAAAGGTCGAGGTCTGTTTACGGTTGAAATCGCCTTCCAGGCCGTGGCCGACCGCCTCGTGCAGCAGCACGCCGGTCCAGCCCGGGCCGAGAACGACCGGCATTTCGCCCGCCGGCGCCGATTCCGATTCCAGATTGACCAGCGCCTGCCGGAGCGCCTCGTCCACCTGGCCCTGCCAGTTTGCCGGTTCGAACCAGCCGTCGTAGGCCGCACGCCCTCCTGCGCCGTCGGAGCCGGTCTCCATCCGCCCGTCCCGTTCCACGACGACGGAGACGTTGAGGCGGACCAGCGGCCGGATATCGGCGGCGCGACGCCCGTCGCCGCGCACGATCAGCACGGCCTGCCATTCACCGTAGAGCGATGCCGAGACCTGGCGGATCCGCTGGTCTTTCGAACGGGCGTATTCGTTGATTCCTTCGAGCAGCTTCACCTTGCGCGCGAAGGGCATTTCCTGCAGCGGGTTGACCGGCGCATAGAGCGTCCGGTTCGTGCCGCGCGGTCCGGCGGCCAATGTTCCGCCGTGGCCGGCATGGACGGCCCGGACGGTGGCCGATGCCCGCCCGATCGCCTCCTCGGAAAGCTCGGAGGCGTGGGCGTAGCCGGTCGCCTCGCCGGCCAGCGCACGCAGGCCGAAGCCCTGACTCTCGTCGAAGGTCGCGCTCTTCAGCTGATTGTCGTCGTAAACTAGGCTTTCGGACTGGGTGTATTCGAGAAACAGTTCGCCATCGTCGGCGCCGTGAAGCGCATCGCCGACCAGGCGGTCTACCCGCGCGCGGTCCATGCCGGTGCGGTCGAAAAACAGGCTGTCCGCCGTTGCGATGTCGCTCATTGCATTTCCAGTCGGATTCGGTCCTCTTCAAAGAATGGCGATCGGGGGGCGCAGGGTAAAGGGGCCGCGCCGGAATTTTGCCCGCACCGGCAGGCGGGCGCCGCGACAAATCCCGCGATCCGGCTGCTTGCCGGGCCGGAAGGGGCTGGCTATATAGCGCGCTCTGCATCGCGATGCAGAGGGAAGCGCTGCGGCCTGCGGGTTTGCGGCGTTTTGCTGTGGCGGCCGGGCTCGGAACGGGTATGCCTCGGGCCGCCGAACCGGACGATCCGGCGCGGCGAACAACTTCTGTTTCCGCCCCGCGCGCTCAAGAGAGGACCGAAATGCCCAAGCTGAAGACGAAAAGCGCCGTCAAGAAACGCTTCAAGGTGACCGGCAGCGGCAAGATCAAGCGCAACTTCGCGTTCCGCAGCCACAACCTGAGCAAGCGGTCCACGACGATGAAGCGGACCAACCGGGGATCGACCATTCTCGACAAGTCGAACGAGAAGATGATACGGCCGATGATGCCTTACGCCAGGTAACGGCCTGTCGAACATAGGCCGGGGACCGGTCCCCTTTCCCTTCAGAATCAGGAGTATCGTTTCATGGCGCGAGTCAAACGGGGCGTCACCAGGCACACCCGCCACCGCAAGATCATCAAGCTGGCCAAGGGCGCGCGCGGCCGGCAGAAAAACACCTTCCGCGCGGCCAACCAGCGGGTTGAGAAAAACCTGCTGTACGCCTATCGCGACCGCAAGGTGCGCAAGCGCAGCTTCCGCAGCCTGTGGATCCAGCGCATCAACGCTGGCGTCCGCGAACACGGCCTGACCTACAGCCAGTTCGTCAACGGCTTGAACAGGGCGGGCATCGAGCTGGACCGCAAGGTGCTGGCCGACATGGCCGTGCGCGATGCCGAGGCCTTCAAGGCGGTGGTCGACGCAGCGCAGAAGGCGCTGGACTAGCCGACCGGGCGGCTGCGCCCGCGCCTGCTTCCCCGAAATCCTCTCCGGACCGGTCCGATGAGCGATCTCGATACCCTGCGCACCGAATTGCTGGCTGCAGTGAACGCCGCGGCCGATCTGAAGGCGCTGGACGCCGCGCGGGTCGATGCGCTGGGCAAGAAGGGGCGGATCACCGGACGGATGAAAACGCTGGGCGGCCTGGACCCGGACGCCCGCAGGGAACTCGGCCGCGCGCTCAACATTCTGAAGGACGAGGTCGCCGGTGCCGTCGAAGCCCGCAAGGCGGCGCTGGAAGACGCCGAGCTGGACGCCCGCCTGGCCGGGGAGCGGATCGACGTCTCGCTGCCCGCGCGCTCGACGCCGATGGGCCGCATCCATCCGATCAGCCAGACGATGGAGGAGGTCGGCGCGATTTTCGGCGACATGGGTTTCTCGGTTGTCGAGGGCCCGGACATCGAAACCGACTGGCACAATTTCACGGCGCTCAATTTCCCGGAAGGCCATCCGGCGCGGGAAATGCAGGACACCTTCTATCTGCCTCCCAAGGACGACGGCACCAGGATGGTGCTGCGCACCCACACCTCGCCGGTCCAGATCCGGACCATGCTGGAGCGGAAACCCCCGATCCGGATCCTCGTGCCCGGGCGCACCTACCGCAGCGACTGGGACCAGACCCATACGCCGATGTTCCACCAGTTCGAGGGGCTGGTGATCGACGAATCGACCCATATGGGCCACCTGAAGGGCTGCCTGGTCGACTTCTGCAAAGCCTATTTCGAGATCGACGACGTCAAGCTGAACTTCCGCCCGTCCTTCTTCCCCTTCACCGAGCCGTCGGCGGAGGTGGACATCGCCTGCAACAAGAAGGACGGCCAACTCCGTTTCGGCCATTTCGGCGACGGCCACGACGACTGGCTGGAGATCCTCGGCTGCGGCATGGTCCATCCGAACGTGCTGAAGAATTGCGGCCTCGATCCGGAGGTCCATCAGGGATTCGCCTTCGGTATGGGCTGCGAGCGCGTCGCGATGCTGAAATACGGCATCCCGGACGGCCGCAGCTTCTTCGAGAACGACGTGCGCTGGATGGCGCATTACGGCTTCCTGCCGCTCGACGTGCCGACGCTGACCGGCGGCCTGTCGCAATAGCGGCGCGCCGTTCTCCCGCCGGCCTCCGGCCGGCAGCCTTCAATAAATGACCTTTTCGAGGTAGAGCCCGCAGGCCGGGGCGGTGGCGCCGGCTTTCCTCCGGTCGGCGGCGCGCAGGACCGTCGCCAGCCATGTAACGGGCTTCTTGCCCTCGCCGACCGGGACCAGCGTGCCGACGATATTGCGTACCTGGTGGTGCAGGAAGGACGGCGCGCGCAGCGCAATCTCGATCTCCTCGCCGTAGCGCGAAACCCGGATGTCCGTGAGCGTCTTGACCGGCGAATTCGCCTGGCACTCGGCGGCGCGGAAGCTCGAAAAATCGTGATGGCCGATCAGCGGCAGCGCCGCCTCGTGCATGGCCCCGGCATCGAGCGGCCGGCCGACCTGCCAGGCCTTGCCGGCATCCAGGGTGAGCGGCGCCCGCCGGTTGACGATGCGATAGCGGTAGCGCCGCTCGACGGCGGAGAAGCGGGCGTGGAATTCGTCGTCCACCTGCTCGGTTCCGGTCACCGCGATCGGCCGGGGTTTCAGATGGTAGTTCAGCGCCTCCTTGAGGCGGAAGGGCTCGGCCTCGCGCGCAATGTCGATATGGGCCACCTGGGCCAGTGCATGGACGCCCGAATCGGTCCGGCCGGCGGCATGGGCGACGACCTGTTCGCCGCAGAATTTCTCCACCGCCTCCTCGAGGCATTGCTGGACGGACAGGCCGTTGTCCTGCCTCTGCCAGCCGACAAACGGCCCGCCGTCGTATTCCAGCGTCAGTTTGAAGCGCCGGGTCACGGCAGGACCGTCCCGGCCGGAATGGCAAAGCCGCGCAGCAGGTCGGCCGCGGCCATCGGCGCCTTGCCCTGGCGCTGCACCCGTAGCGGCCGCAGGGCGCCCGCGCCGCAGGCGACGGTCAGGCTGTCGTCCAGCACCGTTCCCGGTTTGCCGGTTCCCTCGGAGAGGCCGGCGCTGAGCACCCGGATACGCCGGCCGTCCGCTTCGAAGAACGCCCCGGGCGCAGGATCGAAGGCGCGCACGGTCCGCTCGATCTGTTCCGCTGGCCGGGACCAGTCGATCCGCGCCTCGGCCTTGTCGATCTTGCGGGCGTAGGTCGCTCCCGCCTTGGGCTGAAGCCTCGGTCTCAGTTCGGCGGCGTCCGCCCCGTCCAGCCAGTCCAGCGCCTCCACGATCGCCGCCGCGCCCAGCGCCGCCAGCTCGTCGTGCAAGGAGCCGCCGGTCGCCGCCGCGGCGATCCGGACCTGCCGTTGCAGGAGGATCGGGCCGGTATCGAGGCCGGGGTCCATCTGCATGATCGTGACACCGGTTTGGGCGTCGCCGGCCTGGATCGCGCGCTGGATCGGCGCCGCACCCCGCCAGCGCGGCAGCAGCGAGGCGTGGATGTTGAGGCAGCCATGCAGCGGCGCATCCAGGACCGCCGGGGGCAGGATCAACCCGTAGGCGGCAACGACGGCGGCGTCCGCGTTCAGGGCGGCGAACGCCGCAACCATTTCCGGTTCGGCGAAGGATGACGGCGTGCGCACCGGCATGTCTCGCGCTTCGGCCCAGGCCTGGACGGGCGACGGCCGGACCGCCCTGCCGCGCCCGGCCCGGCGCGGCGGCTGGGCGTAGACGGCGGCGATGTCGTGTTCCGCCGCGGCCAGCGCCTTCAACGCAGTCAATGCAAAGTCCGGCGTGCCCATGAAGATCAGGCGCATGGCGGTTTCCTGGGATCGGCCCGAAGCGGCCGGGCCGCAGATATCACGCAGGCGCCGCCTCTTTTGCGGCGAGCTTCTTCTCTTTCAGCAGCTTGCGCAGGATCATGTTGCGCTTGAGCGCGCTGATGTGGTCGATGAACAGGATGCCGTCCAGATGGTCGATCTCGTGCTGGACGCAGGTGGCCAGCATGCCGTCGGCGTGCAATTCGCGAATCTCGTTGTCCCGGTCTAGGTAGCGAACCCGCACCTCCGCCGGGCGGACGACGTCGGCATAATGCTCCGGAACGCTCAGGCAACCCTCCTCATGGGTGTTGTCATGGTCCGAAACCCAAAGAATTTCCGGGTTGGCGAGCGCGAACGGCGCCGGAGGGCTGTCCTTCTCCGACACGTCGACCACGATGACCCGCTTGAGCACGCCGACCTGTGGCGCGGCGAGGCCGATGCCGGGCGCGGCGTACATGGTCTCCAGCATGTCGTCCATCAGCTTGCGCACTCCGGCGTCGACCCGCTCGACGGGCTTCGATTTCTTCTTCAGGCGCGGGTCGGGCGCGGTCAGGATCGGCAGCAGCGCCATGGCGGCTTCACCCCGGAAAGGGCCGGTTTCAAGGGCTTTTCATCGGTTCGCAGATAGGGCCGGCGGCCGGAAAGGTCAACGAAGCGGCGCGCTCGGCCGACCGGCGCACGGCGCGCGGAAACACCCGGAAGAGCGCCGGATTCCGCAAGAATTACCATGGCCGCCGCACGGCCTTGTGATAGGAAGGCCGCGCGATGACCGGAGCGGATCCCCTTACCCTGATCGTATTCGGCGCCGCGGTTCTCCTCGCGCTGGTCGTTCTGGTTATCGCCCTGCGCGCCGGCCGCGGCCAGGCCGAAATCAATGCGCAGCTCGGCCGCCTCGCCGAACAGCAGAACAGCATCCGGGACTCGTTCCACGCCCGCTTGCAGGACCAGGAACGAGCAATCTCCGAACGTCTGGAGGGCGTCACGCGGCGGGTCGGCGCCAGCCTCGAGAGCAGCACGGAAAAGACCGGCGAATCGCTTCAGCAGATCCGCGAGCGGCTGGCCGTGATGGACCAGGCGCAGAAGAAGATCACCGACCTGTCGGAGCAGATGGTCGGCCTGGAGAATATCCTTGCCAACAAGCAGGCGCGCGGGGCGTTCGGCGAGATCCAGCTGCGCGACCTGGTCGAGACGCTAATGCCGCCCGGCGCCTTCACGTTCCAGGCGACGCTCGGCAACGGCAAGCGGGCCGATTGCCTGCTCCATCTGCCGAACCCGCCCGGCCCGATCGCAATCGACGCCAAGTTTCCGCTGGAGAGCTGGCAGCGCCTGCAGAATGCGGCCGACGAACGGGAGCGGATCGAGGCCGGCCGCCGGTTCAGCGCCGACGTGCTCAAGCATGTCCGCGACATAAGGGAGAAATACATCGTGCCCGGCGAGACCGGGGACGCGGCGCTGATGTTCCTGCCCTCGGAAAGCGTCTATGCCGAGCTGCACGCCAACCATGCCAACGCCGTCGAGCAGAGCTTCCGGGAGAAAGTCTACATCGTCTCGCCGACGACCTTGTGGGCGACGCTGAACACGGTGCGCGCCGTGTTCCGCGACGTGCGGATGCGCGAGCAGGCCCATCTGATCCAGAAGGAGGTCGAGACCATGATGGCCGATGTCGGCCGGCTCGACGACCGGGTCGGCAAGCTCGCCTCCCATTTCGACCAGGCGCGGCGCGACATCGAGCAGATCCAGACCTCGTCCCGCAAGATTTCCAGCCGCGGCGAGAAGATATCCGAGCTGGACCTCGAGGAAGAAGGCGCCGGCCGCGCCCCGGCGGGCAGTATCTCCGCGCCACCGGCGGAATGACCGGCCGCCGCGGCGGCGCACCCGGCAAACCCGAAGCGCCGCGCTGGGATCGCGGAGAACCCCGGCCCGATGTGTCATGAAATGTCGTGAAATGTCAGGATTCTTCCGTTTCGCCCCCAACCGCCATTCCGACCGGAGCGTCCCGAACGGGGCGCGGAGTGGAGAAATCCCGACGCAGGCGTTCGGAGCGAATCCGACAGACCCGGCTGAGATCCCTCCACTCGCTGCGCTTCGGTCGGGATGACGGTCGGAGGGGCGGTCGGCCGGGACGACAGGCGGCAATGTGTCATGAAATGTCATGAAATGTCAGGATTCGTCATGACGCCGCCAGCTGTGCATCCGCTGTCGCGCCGGACGGCCGCAGGTCGCTCCGTCCGGGGCGGCATGAGAGACAATGCCGGGATCACGGACTGGGGCGGTGCTGGTGTCATGATATGTCATGTTTTGTCATGCCTGATTCGTTAAGGGAAAATTTGACGGAACGTTCAAAAATTGCCGACACCTTGATCCGGAACGGTCAGTCCATGCAGCAACCCGCGTACCCGGTCGGGCGCCGGCGCGGCGCGCGTGCAGGAACGGGCTTCGGAGGGGCGACCAGGAACCTTATGTTCTTATATTGTTCTTTTCTGTCGCCGGTCAAGCCCAAACGCCGTTCGGGCGCTCTACCGGCCCGATGACCGACGCCGAACCCGCATCCACGGAGCGAAGGGGCGCCGACGGGCGGCCCTGGCCTTCGATCCGCGAGGCATTCGCCGTCTGGGCAAAGGTCGCCCTGCTCAGCTTCGGCGGGCCGGCCGGGCAGATCGCCGTGATGCACCGCATCCTGGTCGAGGAGAAGCGCTGGCTCGGCGAGGCGCGCTTCCTGCATGCGCTCAACTTCTGCATGCTGCTGCCCGGCCCGGAGGCCCAGCAGCTCGCGACCTACACCGGCTGGTTGATGCACGGCATCCGCGGCGGCCTCGTCGCCGGGCTGCTGTTCGTCCTGCCCGGCGCCGTCGCCATCATGGCGCTCAGCGTCGTCTACGCGCTCTACGGCAACGTCGGGGCGGTGGCGGCGCTGTTCTTCGGCCTCAAGGCCGCCGTGCTCGCCATTGTCGTCCAAGCGGTTGTGCGGATCGGCAGCCGGGCCTTGCGCAACCGGACGATGCTGGCGCTGGCCGCGACCTCTTTCGTCGCCATTTTCTTCTTCGACGCGCCGTTCCCGCTGATCGTGCTGATCGCGGCGATCATCGGCTATCTCGGCGCGCGTTCCGGCTCGGCGGTCTTCGCCGGCGGCGGGCACGGCGATGCCGGCGAGCCGGCCGCCGACACCGCCACGATCCTCGGCGAAGCCGCGCCGGCCCGCGGCCCGTCGCACCGGCGGCAGCTGTTCCTGACCGCCGCCCTGCTGCTGGTCCTGTGGCTCGGCCCGGTCGCCGTCCTGTGGGCGGCGCTCGGTGGAGATCACGTCTTTGCCGAGATCGCCGTTTTCTTCAGCAAGATGGCGGTCGTCACCTTCGGCGGCGCCTATGCCGTGCTCGCCTGGGTCGCCCAGGCCGGCGTCGAAACCTACGGCTGGCTGCAGCCCGGCGAAATGCTCGACGGCCTCGGCATGGCGGAGACGACGCCCGGTCCGCTCATCATGGTGACCCAGTTCGTCGGCTTCATGGCGGCCTTCCGCGAACCCGGCCTGCTCGCGGCCCTGCCCGCCGGCGCGCTGGGCGGCGCGCTCACCACCTGGGTGACCTTCGCACCCTGTTTCCTGTGGATCTTCCTCGGCGCGCCCTATGTCGAGCGGCTGCGCGAGAACCGAGCGCTGGCGGCGGCGCTCGCCGCGATCACCGCCGCGGTGGTTGGCGTCATCCTGAACCTGGCGCTGTGGTTCGCGCTCCACACGATTTTCGGCACGGTCGTCCGCTTCGAGGCCCGGGGCCTGTCGGTCGCCGTGCCGCAGCCGGAAACCCTCGACCCGTGGGCGCTCGCCCTGTCCGCCGCCGCGCTGGTGGCCGCCTTCGGCTTCCGCATCGGCGCCGTCCCCCTGCTCACCGGTGCAGCGGCGGCGGGGCTGCTGCTGGGTTCGGTCGGGATTGTGTGAGGACTGCTTCTAAGGATTATCAGGTTCGTGCGACGGGGAATGGCGGGCCGGATCCATCGAGTCGTGCAGCAAGCGGAGCACCTCGACCGTCGGTGGCCGCTCCGGGGAACCGATCCGATAGAACACCAGATGCCGGCCTTTTCGCCCCTGTCGCCCGATGTGAAGCGACATCAGGCCTTCGGCAATGTCATCGCGCGCCTTCGCTCCGGAAGTGTGAGGTCCCGCTTTCCAAAGCTTCGATGGCGTGGTTCAAAATACTGGCATAGACACGCGCCTGCGCTTCACCGAAACGCGCTGCGGTCCATTGGAGAATGCCCTGAATGTCGCTTATTGCGGCAGGCGCCAGACGGACGCGCCATCGGTGGCCGGCCGTCATCCGTCACCATCGCTGTACGGCGGAGCAGCGGCTATCGCTTCATCGGCTACTGTCGAAAGGTATTGGCGCAATGTTTCGGTAGAGGCGAATTCTCTATAACGCCCCGCCTCAATTTCGGCGATACCGACAGCGACGGCATCTCGCAACGCTTGGAGGCGAGCTGCGTCCTCAGCCTGTTCCTGCTCGACGAGCCTCAACCCGTGCCGGATCACCTCGCTGGCGTTCTGGTAACGGCCGGAATCGACCAGGCTTGTAACCAGGTCCGCTTGACGGTCGGTCAGCACAACATTGCGCGTCGGCATAGTTCATATCCCGTGTAACGCCGGAATTAGCATATTATGCCAAAGACAGACGCCGGATAAGAACGCCCCTTCCCTCGCCGTCATATGGACCGAAGCGGTCCGCAGGGCCGCGTAGCGGAGATATCTTTTACGCACGGTGCGGGAACCATTGCACTTTGCCGGAAAGATTTCTCCACTCCGCCCCGGATGAAATCGGGGGCACTCCGGTCGGAATGATGGGATGGGAGACGGGGGCCGCCCGCGCGGTTCGCCCCTTTCGCAAAGGAATCTTCTGAAGAGGGGGGGGGTCAGGTGGGGGTGGCGTGTCGCCTGACATATAGCGCGGTCGGGCGCTTCCATCGGTTCTTACACGGCACCCCCATCCCCTTCGCTGCGCTCAGGGACTTTCCCCTCTGAAGAGGGGGAAGGAAGTGAGATTTCCACTTCGGGCGTTACCCGTGTTCTGCCGCGATGGCGTCCGGCGCCCGCCCGCGTCAGGCGGTCGTTGATCGCGGTGCCTAACCCGATTTCGGGTATGGGCGAGACGGCGATGGCGGCGGGGGCGAGCGCGTCCAGCTCGTGCAGCAGGCGGAACAGGTTCGCCGCCGCCTCGGTCAGGTCGCCGGACGGGCTGAGATTGCGCTCCGCGGCGTAGCCCGAAGCGGGCGCATCGCCGAAGGCGAGCAGCGCCTCGCCCGCCTCCCGCGCCTCGCCGGCGTCCAGCCGGATCGGCGCGCGCGGTGCGTAGTGGGCGGCCAGCATACCCGGGGATTCGAGCGGCGATTCGGGCGGCGTTCCGGGCGGCGCGGGGCCGGCCGTGTCTACCGGCCCGACGACCGCTTCGATGGCGTCACTTGTGACCAGGCCGGGGCGCAGCAGCACGGGCGATTCTCCCGTAAGCGACAACACCGTCGATTCGAGGCCGCCGGGGCAGGGGCCGCCGTCCAGGACCAGACCGACCGCCGGGCCGAGCGAGGCCTCGACATGGCCGGCTTCGGTCGGGCTCAGTTTGCCGAAGCGGTTGGCGCTCGGCGCCGCGACCGGGCAGCCGGCTGCGCGCATCAGCGCCTGGGCGACCGGATGGTCCGGCGCGCGCACCGCCACCGTGTCCAGCCCGGCGCTGACCAGCCGGGAGACCGGCGCGTCGGGCGTCCGCTTCAGGACCAGGGTGAGCGCGCCCGGCCAGAAGACTTCGGCGAGGCGCAGGGCGCGATCATCAAACGCCGCCCAGGTTCGGTGCGCCGCCAGGTCCGGCGCGTGGACGATCAGCGGATTGAAACGGGGCCGGCCCTTGGCTGCGAAAATGCCCGCCACCGCCCGGTCGTCGGTCGCATCGGCGCCCAGGCCGTAGACCGTCTCGGTCGGGAAGGCGACGAGCCCGCCGCCGCGCAATCGCGCCGCCGCGGCTGCGATCCCGGCGTCGTCTGCCGGCCGAAGCGCCATGGTCCCCGTGCCGGCGGGCCGCGCGTCAGGCCGGCCGGCCGCGCACGACGAAGCCCGCGTTGCGCCAGCCGGCCTTGCCGTAGGTCAGCGGCCCGCCGTCCAGCATGCGCACCGTGCCGCCGGCGGCCTCGACGATCGCCTGGCCGGCCGCGGTGTCCCATTCCATGGTCGGGCCGAGGCGCGGATAGAGGTCGGCGCTGCCTTCGGCGACCAGGGCGAATTTGAGCGCGCTGCCGGCGATGATCCGGCGGGCGACGTTTTCGCCGTCGAGGAAATCGTCCAGCTCGTCCCAGTTGTCATGGGACCGGCTGGCGGCGACGACGATGCCGGCCGCCGGCTCCGCCCGGACGGCGACGGGCTCCGCCGGCCCATCGCCGGCCTGCCGGCTCGCGGCGCCCGTCCCGTTCCCGGCCGTGTAGCCGGCATAGACGACGTTTTGTACCGGGATGCCGAGCACGCCGAACACCGGCCGCCTGTCGGCGACCAGGGCGATGTTGACGGTGAATTCGTCGCGCCGGTTGATGAATTCCCGCGTGCCGTCGAGCGGGTCGACCAGCCAGTAGGCGCCCGCGCCGTCCGTCCGGTGGCTGGCGGCGCGCTCCTCCGACACCACCGGGATTTCCGGCGTCAGCGACTCCAGCGCCGGCACGATCACGGCGTCGGCGGCATGGTCGGCCTCGGTGACCGGTGAGCGGTCGTCCTTGCGGTCGATGTCGAGGTCGGTCCGGTAGTAGGGCAGGATCGCCGCGCCGGCCCGGCGGGCGATGGCGCACACGGGTTCGACCAGGGCTTCGAGATCGGGAACGGCAGGACCAGACGGGGCGTTCGGCATCGGGTTTTCCGGCGGCGGCGGTGGCAGCCAATCTAGGGCGGCGGCCGGCGGCGGACAGGGCCTTGCCCCGCCGCCCGCCCATTTCGCCGCATCGGGCGGCGGCTTGATTCCGCGGCTTGATTCCTCGGGGCCGGAGCCTTTATTGAAGGCCGGTCGCGCGGGCGGGCCGCCCCGAAAGGCTCGTCTCCCGAAGGGGAACCGCGCGCCTTCCTGCCGGATGGGGCCGTAGCTCAGTTGGGAGAGCGCTTGAATGGCATTCAAGAGGTCAGGGGTTCGACTCCCCTCGGCTCCACCAATCGCCCGGTAACCGGTCTGCAATTCTGAAGCGCAGCCGGTTGCGCGATGCCGGCAACGGCGCCCCTCCCGCGGTTCCAGCCCTTTCCGATCGCCGAAGAAGTCCGCTACAGCCGTCTCCGCTGTCGTGTCGAATCGCCTTGCCCGAAAGGCGACGTTCCCCCGGCAATCGCCCTGTACAAGCGCCGCCCTGTCGCCATAAGGTCCGATTCTCCAAATGGGGCATCGACAAGGAGTACATCATGGCCAAAATCTCGGTGAACGGCCGTCTGCGGACGGTCGACGTCGACCATGCGGACACCCCGCTGCTCTGGGTGATCCGCGAAAATCTCGGGATGACCGGGACCAAATTCGGCTGCGGGGAGGCCCTGTGCGGCGCCTGCACCGTGCACATCAACGGCGAGGCCGTGCGGTCGTGCCAGACGGCGATCTCCGACGTTTCGGAATCGGACAAGATCACCACGATCGAGGGGCTGGATCCGAACGGGCAGCATCCCGTGCAGAAGGCCTGGATCGCCGAGCAGGTGCCCCAGTGCGGCTACTGCCAGTCCGGCCAGATCATGCAGGCCGCCGCATTGCTGGCGCAGAACAAGAGTCCGTCTGACGACGACATCGTCGAGCACATGAACGGCAATCTCTGCCGCTGCATGACCTATGCGCGCATCGGCAAGGCGATCAAGCGCGCCGCCGCCGAGATGTGAGGGAGGACGCGATGACCGTAATGGAAAGCAAATTCGCCCGGCGGACCTTCCTGGTCGGCGCCGGCGCTTCCGGCCTGATTTTCGGCTTCGCCGCGCATGAGGGCATCCGCCTCGCCGACGCATCGACGGCCAGGGCCTTCGCGCCCAATCTCTGGTTCTCGATGGACGCCGCGGGCAAGACCGTCATCCGGATCGACAAGGCCGAGATGGGCCAGCATGTCGGCTCCGCGCTGGCGCAGATCCTGGCCGACGAGCTGGAAGTCAAGTGGAGCGACGTCAGCATCGAGCATATCGGCTTCGACCCGAAGGTCGGGCTGCACGTCACCGGCGGCTCCTGGTCGGTGAACTGGACCTTCGACCGCATGTCGCGCGCCGGCGCGGCCGGGCGGATCACGCTGATCGAGGCCGCCGCCAGGAAATGGGGCGTCAGCGCCGACACGCTGAGCGCGAAGGACAGCGTCATTTCCGGCCCGGGCGGCAAGTCGATCACCTATGGCGAGCTGGTCAAGGCCGGCGTGCCGCCGAAGGCCTTCTCGAAGGACGACATGAAGGCGATCAAGCTGAAGGCGCCCGGTCAGCGGCGCTATATCGGCAAGAGCCTGCCGGCCCTCGACATTCCGGCCAAGACGAACGGCACCGCCGGCTTTGCCATCGACGTCGTGCTCGACGGCATGGTCTACGCCACGCCGGCCACGCCGCCGGTGCGCTACGGCGCCAAGGTGAAGTCGGTCGACGACAGCGCGGCAAAGAAGATCAAGGGCTACATGACCCATGTCGTCATCGAGGACCCGACCGGGTCGCAGACGGGCTGGGTGATGGCGGTCGCCAACTCCTACTGGACGGCGCGCAAGGCGGCGCTGGCGCTCAAGATCGACTACGATCTCGGGCCCAACGCCAAGGTGTCATCCAAGACCATCAACGACGAGTCGCGGCGTCTGATCGACAACACCGCCAACGCCTCCACCTTCCTCAAGGAAGGCGATGCGGAGAAGGCGATCGCGTCGGCCAAGGTCAGGCACGAGGCGATCTACACGACGACGATCAACATCCACGCACCGCTGGAGCCGTTGAACGCGACCGTGGAGATCAGGGACGGCGTCTATCACATCTACACCGGCAACCAGTTCCAGACCCTGGCGATGGGGCTGGTCCCGGCGGCGCTCGGCGTCAAGCCGGACAAGGTGGTGCTGCACCAGCAGTTCCTGGGCGGCGGCTTCGGCCGGCGTCTGGAGGCGGACTACCTGGTCATGGCGGCGCTGACGGCCAAGGCGATCCAGAAGCCGGTGAAGATGATCTACAGCCGTGAGGCCGATACGGAGTTCGACTTCACCCGGCCGATGACGACGATGCGCGTCACGGCCGGCTCGGACGGCAAGACGCTGACCGGCTGGAAGCATACCGCGGCCTCGGCCTTTGCGACCGCCCGGATGGCGCCCGGCTTCCTGGGCAAGGATGCCAGCGGCAAGAAATTCGATCCGTTCCAGATCAACGGCTCGGACCACTGGTACACCATCCCGAACCAGCTCGTGCTGACCGAGATGAACAAGATCGCCCAGTCGGCGACGCCGTCGGGCCAGCTTCGCTCAGTGGCGCCGGCATGGACCTTCTGGGCGGTGGAGAGCATGATTGACGAGATGGCCCACAAGATGGGCGTCGATCCGCTCGCCCTGCGCCTGCAGCTGCTCGACGGCAAGGGCAAGAACGCCGGCAAGGGGCCGACCGCCAATGGCGCGAAGCGGCTGGCCAGCGTGCTGAAGAAGGTCGCGGCCAAGGCGGGCTACGGCAAGTCGGTGCCGAAGAATACCGGCATCGGCCTCGCCGCCGTGACCAGCCAGGAGCGGGCTTCGGCGGCCTGGACGGCGACGGCCGCCAACGTCACGGTCAACCCGGCCGACGGCTCGTTCACCGTCAACCGGCTGACCGTCGGCACCGATCTCGGCACGCTGATCAACCCGAACGCCGTCGAGGCCCAGGTCCAGGGGGCGACCCTGTGGGGCCTGTCATTGGCGACGCTCGAGGAGGTCGAGATGAAGGACGGCCGGCTCCAGGCGTCGAACTTCGACACCTACACGCCGTGCCGGATGGAGAACGCGCCCGACCTGGACGTGATCCTGGTCGAGACCGGCCAGTATCCGGTCGGCTGCGGCGAACCGGCCGTCACCTCGGTGGCGCCGGCGATTGCCAACGCGATCTTCGCCGCCTCTGGCGCCCGCGTCCGCTCGCTGCCGATTACGGCAGAGAAGGTGAAGGCGGCGCTGTAGGCGTCACCGCACCCGCGGAAAACGGAAGGGGCCGCCGGGTAACGCCGGCGGCCCCGTTTTTCGGTAAAACTGTGCCTATCCCGATTCTCTCGCATTTGCTGGCCGAACTCGGCGGCGATCGATTGGCGGTCGATGATCATTCGTTTGCGGTCACCGGCGAGGGCGATCTCCAATCCTGGTTCGGGGTCACCGACCTCGCTGTCGCCGTGATCAGTACAGCCGGACTGGTGCTCGCGCAGTTTGCGGCGGTTCCCGGAAGCCGTCCCGCCCACGTCACGATCGACCGGCGCTTTGCCTCGCTCTGGTTCGGATGGTCGCTGCATCCGCTGGGCTGGTCCCTTCCGGCGGTCTGGGATCCGATTGCCGGCGACTACAGGACGAGGGACGGCTGGATCCGGCTTCACACGAATGCGCCGCACCATCGCGCCGCCGCGTTGTCGGTCCTCGGCGAAGCGGCAGACAGGACTGCCGTCGAACCGGCGGTTGCGCGATGGGAGAGCGATCCGCTTGAAGCCGCGATTGTCGAGGCCGGGGGATGCGCCGCCGCCATGTGCAGCATCGAGGCCTGGACCCGTCATCCGCAAGGCCAAGCCGTCGCCGGAGAACCGTTGGTGCGATGGGACGAACATCCGACGGCCGAAGCGCAAGAGACGCCGCGTGACGGTGCGCAGCCTCTGACCGGAATCAGAATCCTCGACCTTACGCGCGTCCTGGCCGGACCCGTGGCGGGGCGCTTTCTCGCGGCGTACGGCGCCGACATTCTGCGAATCGACCCGCCGGACTGGGACGAACCGGGCATCGTGCCGGAGGTGACGCTGGGGAAACGCTGTGCCGGCTTGAATTTGAAGATACGCCGGGACCGGGCCACCTTCGACGCGCTCGTCCGGGAGGCGGACGTTCTCTTGCACGGCTACCGGCCGGGCGCGCTCGCTGCCCTCGGTTATGACAGTGCCGCGCTTCGCACCTTAAACCCACGTCTGATCGACGTTTCGCTCAATGCGTACGGCTGGACCGGCCCGTGGGCCGCCCGGCGCGGATTCGACAGCCTCGTTCAGATGAGCAGCGGCATCGCGGCATACGGCATGAAGCGCGCCGGCGCGGACCGGCCGGTTCCCCTGCCGGTCCAGGCGCTCGACCACGCAACCGGCTATCTCATGGCGGCGGCGGTTCTTCGCGCTCTGGATCGCCGGCGAAGGTCGGGCGACGTCCTCTCCGGCAAGCTGTCGTTGGCCCGCCTGGCCTGCCTTCTTGCCGCGACAAGGCGCGAAGAACCGTATCCCGGCCTTGCGCCGGAAACGCCGGATGATCTCGATCCCGCCGTCGAGGAGACGGCCTGGGGACCGGCACGGCGCGCGCGCTTTCCGCTTCGGATCGACGGTATCGAGCAGGGCTGGCGTTACCCGGCCGGCAATCTGCGCAGCGCCCCGGCGCAATGGGAGCCGGCCGTGGTTCGCTAACCCGGGACCGGGGCCGGACCAGGAACCGTCTGCCGGATCGCCAGCCCTTCGAACCGCCGCCGGACCCGTGCGGCCGGGACATTCAGCGGGCGCCCGGCGCCTCAGTCATATTGGCCCTGGACGTATTTCTGCATCTCCTCGACCTCTCTCGTCGCCTCGGCCAGGCGGTATTTGACGACGTCGCCGATCGAGATCATGCCGGCCAGCTTGTCGCCGTCGATCACCGGCAGATGGCGAAAACGGCCCTGGGTCATGATTTCCATGGCCTGTGCGATAGTGGCGCCCGGCCCGACGGTCGTGACGCCGCGGGTCATGAGCTGGGAAACCGGCCCGTCCAGGCATTCCGGGCCGAACGTCGCGATGCCGCGCACGATATCCCGCTCCGACAGGATGCCGGCGAGGCTCGCGTCGCCGCCGTCCAGAATCAGCAGCGAGCCGATCTTGCGCCCGGTCATCTCATTGGCGGCCCGGCCGACCGTCATGTCCGGCGTGCCGGAGTGGATCGCGTTGCCCTTGGTGCGCAGGATATCCGATACGAACATCGATGGTCCTCCAGTGGCGTGAGGCGGCTTGCCGTCTATGGTCGCGCCGGAACGGCGGCAAGGCAAGCGGGTTCCGCCAGCGGCAGGGCCGGAGATCTATTGCCCGGCATCACGGAAACAGCCGCCGGTCCCACCGGACCGGCGTTTCCCGTCCGACCGTCAAACCTCCGAACTCCGGGTGCCGGGCGTTGATGACGATGTTGCGCTCCATGCGCGCGACGACCGACGGTACGATCAGGATCGCGCTCCGGTTCTCACCGTACCATTGGCGCCCGAAGCGGCGTGCGGCCTCGCCGTCCGGTGCGGACCAGCCGGGAACCGTGTCCGGCGTGACAATTTCGCAGCTGGTTCCCCGGGGTATGGCGATTTCGATGAAGTGCTGGTTCGGCGGCAGCGTTCCGTTCCAGTGCGCCAGGGTTTCCAGCATGGCCGTTGCATAATTCGCCGAGGCGTAGATCACCGCCGAGCCCGCTTCGTGCCACCTGCCGGACGTGCGCCGCGCTCCCTCCGCGCTCCAGACCGGAAACCGGCCTTCGGGGTCGCCGATCCGGTAGGCCCGCATGGCCTCCGGGAGGGTTCGCTGAGCGGTCAAACAGCCATACCCGCCTCTGCCCGGTTAATCAGGTTCAGGACGGCTTCCGTACCCGCCGAACTGGAGCGCGCCATGTCGAACGGCGTCTCGCCATCCAGCAGGGGATGCGGCCGGTTCAGAAACGTCTCGATGGCGTTGCGGTTGCCGCGATAGACGCGGCCCAGCGCATCGACCACCCGCCCCATTTCATAGAGCCTTTCGCTGTGCTCTCTGGACAGCGCTTTCCCGCTCTTGCGCGCGCGCCTGAAGGTCGCCTCCGGGACCACCGGCCCGACCACCCGGCTTCTGCCGAGCGCCTCGCCCAGCGCCAGGGCCGCTCCGGGAAGCAGGCCGTCCGAGATGCGCGCGGCGAGTTGAACGTCGTTCAGATCGTCCGGCCCGTCGATCTCCAGAAGCCGCGCCACGCGCGCGGCTTCGCTGGCCGGCATATTCGATGGAACGGCATAGGCATGAAGCTGCATCGGTTCGATTCACAAAAGGTTTCGTCAGATGACTAAAATAATTCGTTCATTTGACGATTGCAATTCTCTGCCGTCCGACCGGGCCGTCGCCTCACGCCGCTTTCGCCGCCTGCAGCGCCCGCCAGATCGCGTTCGGCGTCGCGGGCATCGGCAGGGCGGTGACGCCGGCGGGCCGCACCGCATCGAGCAGCGCGATCATGGTGCAGGCCATGCCGCCGACGCAGCCGGCCTCGCCGGCGCCCTTGATGCCGAGCGGGTTGGTCTTCGTCAGCGTCGGGCTGGATTCGACCTCGATGAAGGGCATGTCGCCGGCCCGCGGCAGGGCATAGTCCATGAAGGAACCGGTGACGAGCTGGCCGGCCTCGTCCCAGGCGATGCCTTCGAGCAGGATATGGCCGGCGCCCTGCACGATGCCGCCCTGGATCTGGCCCTTGAGCAGGAGCGGGTTCATCACGGTGCCGGCGTCGTTGACTGCGACCCAGCCGAGCAGTTCGGCGGCGCCGGTCTCGGGATCGATCTCGACCTCGCAGCAATGGGTGGCGTTCGGGAAGGTCGGTCCCGGATGGCGGAAGTTGGCGGTTGCGCCGAGCCCGGATTCGAGCCCGCCCGGCACGCCGAAAAAATTGTGCGCCATGGCCGCGACCTCGGCGATGCGGATCGACCGGTCCGTGCCGGCGACCGAGAACACGCCGTCGTCGAAGTCGATGTCCTCCGCCGCGGTTTCGAAATGGTGGGCGGCGATGGTCTTGCCTTTCTCGATCACCCGCTCGCTCGCCAGCCGGATCGCACCGCCGCCCAGGCCCGACGAGCGCGAGCCGAAGGTGCCGTGGCCGTGGCGCACGATATCGGTATCGCCCTGGACGAAGCGCACCTGCTCGAACTCCACGCCGAGCGTGTCGCAGAGCAATTGGCGGAACACGGTCTCGTGCCCCTGGCCGTGGGAGAAGGTGCCGACCGTGAGCGTCACGCCGCCGTCGGCGTCGAAGCGGATTTCCGCGCCTTCGTCGCCCAGGCCGGCCGACTGTTCGATGGCGTTGGTAATGCCGAAGCCGCGCAGCCGGCCGCGGGCTGCGGCCTCCGCCCGGCGCGCCGCGAAGCCGGCATAGCCGGCGGCGGCCAGCGCCTTGTCCATGTTGCTCTCGAACCGGCCGCAATCGTAGGTGTATTGCAGGCCGGTCTTGTAGGGCATGGCGTCTTCGGGAATCAGGTTGCGCCGCCTGAGTTCGACCCGGTCGAAGCCCAGTTCGGCCGCCGCCGTCTCGACCAGCATTTCGCAGATATAGATGGATTCGGGCCGGCCGGCGCCGCGATAGGGGCCGATCGGGCAGGTGTTGGTGAACACCGCGGTGACGTCGACCGAGGCGGCGCCCGTCCGGTACATGCCGACGATGGCGCCCATGTTGCCGAAGGTCGGCAGCGGGCCGAAAAAGCTGCAATAGGCGCCGAGCGCGGCGACGGATTTGACGCGCACCGCAAGGAAATCGCCGTCTTTGCTGAGCGCCAGCTCGCCGACCGGCCGGCTGTCGCGGCCGTGATCGTCGACCAGAAAATGCTCGCTGCGGTCGCCGGTCCACTTGACCGGCCGGCCGACCTTTTTCGCCGCCCACACGACCAGCGCCATCTCGGGGAACAGGCCGCCGCGCAGGCCGAAGCCGCCGCCCATGTCCGGGCTCACCAGGCGCAGGTTGGCGATCGGCACCCGGAGCGCGTCGCGCGCCAGCAGGTTGCGGTTGTCGTGCGGCCCCTGGGTGCCGGTCCACAGGGTATAGCGGTCGGCCACGGGGTCGTATTCGCCGATCGCCGCCCGCGGCTCCATCGGGTTCTGGGCCAATCGGCCGATCGGCAGCTCGGCGGTGACGACATGGGCGGCCGATTTGAAGATGGCGTCGACGGCTTCGGGATCGCCCATG
Organism: Alphaproteobacteria bacterium; assembly: GCA_965202925.1. Classification (GTDB taxonomy): domain Bacteria; phylum Pseudomonadota; class Alphaproteobacteria; order Bin65; family Bin65; genus Bin65. The sequence goes on from CBDBCG010000001.1 coordinate 336,360, forward strand.
GTCTGGCGGAAGCTGACATTGTCGCCGAGATCGGGCCACACCAGCGGCGCGCCGGGGGCGAGCGCGTCCGGCGTGTCGATCACCGCCGGCAGCTCTTCATAGTCGATATCGACAAGCTCGGCCGCATCGCGCGCCTGCGCCGCGGTTTCGGCGACGACGAAGGCGACCGGATCGCCGACGAACTTCACCGCATCGGCGGCGAGCGGCGGCCGGTAGGGCTCGTGGATCGGCGACCCGTCCGGCCGCTTGAGCGGCAGCAGCTGCGGCGCCAGCGAGGCGATGACGCCCAGTTCGTCGGCCCGCCAGTCGTCATGGGTCAGGATGGCGAGCACGCCGGGCGCCGCCCGCGCCGCGCTGCAGTCGATGGCGGCGATCCGGGCATGGGCGTGGGGCGAGCGCAAGACATGGCCGCGGGCCTGTCCGGGGCGGTTGAGATCGTCGGTATACTGCCCGTTGCCGCGCAGCAGGCGCGGGTCCTCGTAGCGCGGCACGCTCTGCCCCAGGCCGAATTTCATACTGTCCTCCCCTTCATCGGCATCGCCGGAATCGCGACGGCGCGGATGTTAGTCGCGCGCCCGCGCCGGCGAAAGGCCGAAGGGCAGGCCGGCCATGAGCACCGGGTATGCCGGCTCGGTAATCTCGCGAGGCGTCGGGCTTCGCCTGCCCCGCTCAATAGTCCATCCGGGCCCAGACGCGCTTGCTGGCCTCGTTGACCCGGCGCACGGCTTCGGGGACGTCGATGGTCAGCACCGCGCCGTTCTCCACGACGGTGTTGCCGTCGACGATCACCCGGTCGACGTCGCCGGCGGTCGCCGCCAGCACGAGGAACTTGAAGGGATCGTAAACCGGCGCGGCCCGGGGCGTATCGATCCGGACGAACACGATGTCCGCCCTGCAGCCCGGCGCCAGCCGGCCGAGATCGGGCCGGCCCAGCGCATCCGCGCCGCCGACAGTCGCCATTTCGAACACGTCTTCGCACAGGGCGGCGACCGAGGATTTCTCGACGATCTTGCACACGATGGCGGCGGTCTGCATCTCGTGGAACATGTCGAGCGGGTAATTGTCGGTGCCCAGACACTGGCGGATGCCGAGGTCGCGGTATTTCTGGATCGAGTTGATCACGCCGCCGCGCCGCGCCTTGACCCAGGGCAGGTGGCACACCGCGGTCTTCGAGTCGCGCAGGGCCTCGATCTCGTGTTTCGCCATGCTGCCGATATTGCCGTCGCCGGACATGAACTGGCCGTGGCCGATGATGAAGTCCGGGCCGAGCAGGCCGGTCTCCATCATGTATTCGACGCTGGTCCGTCCCTCGGTCTCCCGGACCCGAGAAAACTCGAAGGGCGACTGGCCGGCGTGGAGCTGGATCGGGATTTTCAGCTGGTCGGCGTAGCGCCGCGTGTCTTTCAGCAGCCGGGCGTCGCAGGTGTCGATCTGGCCCGGCGCCAGCATGGTGCGCAGCCGGTCCCCGTAGCGGCCGTTCCAATCCTGGCAGAAGGCGACGCAGGCCTCGAAGCGTTCGAACGCGCCGTTCGGATAGTCGTCGTAGAACACGCCGCCGCTGTCGTCGGCGCCGTAATAGCGGGTGCGGTAGCGGGGCCCGGTGTAGCAGCGGATGCCGGAGTCGCCGATCATGCCGGCGATGGTCTCGGTGATGGCGATGTCGCCGCCGCCGCCGATCTCATAGTCGTAGCCGAGCTCGACGATGGTCGTCGAACCGCTCAGCAGGAGTTCGGCGACCGAGCACAGCGCGCCGGCATACTGGTCTTCCGGGTCCGACGCCTTGCGGACGGCCGGGAGCATTTTGTAGAGCGCGTTGTAGTTCTGGTAGTTCGACGGCCCGGACGGGCTGCCGATATCCTCCTGGTGCCCCTTCGTAAAGGGTGTATCCGTCAAATGCAGATGGGAGTTGACGAAGCCGGGGATGACCAGCCGCCCGGCGGCGTCGATGACGGAATCGGCCGCGCCGTCATAGTCCGTGCCGACATGGACAATCTCGTTGTCCTCGAAGACCAGGACACCGGGTTCGAGGACGCGGTGCCGGCTGCCGTCCCAGGCGACGACGGTGCCGTTTTCGATCAGCGTGCGCATGCTGTCACCGTAGCGTAGACAGGGCCGGAGAGGCCCGGCCGCAATTCGCGCGGCCGGGCGCCTCCCCGGGGATGGCGGTCGGGACCGGCGTCCCGGCCGTTACTTCATCATGCCCGTTTCCTTGTAGTAGCGCGCCGCGCCGGGATGCAGGGGAAGCCCCTTGTTGCCGGTCAGCGCGTCCTTGGCCTGGGCCTCGCGAAGCTGCTTCATATCCTTCTTGATGCCGTCCAGGTTGCCGTAGAACGCCTTGACGATCCGGTAGGCGGCTTCGTCGGACAGGCTCTTCTTCGCCACCAGGATGACTGCCCCGCCGATGGTGCGGAAGCCGCCCTTGACCCCCTTGTAGGGATCGGCCGGCATGGTCGCCTTCACGAAGGACGGATAGGCCTTGAAGATGCGGCCCAGGCCTGCGTCGCCGATCGACAGCAGGTCGATCTGCGTCGTCAGGGCCAGCTCGGCGAACTTGGGATGGCTCGGCGGGCTGCCGCCGCTGACGATAGCGTCCATGTTGCCGTCGCGCATCATCTGGGTCGACTGCGCGGTGCCGACATGGTTGATGACGCCGCCCTTGGTGCGGATCTTGTCGTAGTCCATGCCGTAGACGCCGAGCATCAGGCGGAACATCAGCTCGCCGCCCCAGCCGATCTTGCCGGCCGATATCCGCTTGTCGAACAGATCCTCGAACTTCTTGATGTTGCTCGCTTTCTTGGTGACGATCTGCAGATAGCCGGGGAACAGCACGCCGAGATAGGTCAGCTTGTCGTGCTTCTTCTTGAACGGCGCGACGGCGTTGTAGGCCATCGGCGCGGCGAAGGCGAAGGTCATGCCGATATCGGCCTGGCCGGCCTGGATCTTGCGCAGGTTGGTTAGCCCGCCGCCGGTCTGGACCTGGGTGACCAGGCCGGGATTGGCCTTCTCGACCTCGCGGATGACCCGGCTGCCGACGGCGAACCAACTGCCGCCCTTGCCCGATGTGGTGATCGAGAGCGTTTTCGGCATGGCGGCGCCGGCGCTGCCGGCCAGCCCGAGCGCCAGCGCAGCGGCTGCGGCGCTTGCTCCGATTACTGTCCAAGTGGATTTCATAATTCCCTCCTTCGGTTGAAATTCAGTTTGGCCGTTCAGGCCGGCCGGTCTTGTGCCGGCTCTCGGGTGTCGGACGATCGCGTCCCGCTCCCGGTCCGCCGGGCCAGCGCGACGACGATGGCGACCATGACGGCCGAAACGGCGACCAGGATGGCGACGAACCAGTTGAAATAGAAATTCACCATCCGCATGGCGTCGAGCGCGAACAGCAGGGCGGTCACCGCGGCGATGGCGGCCCATCCGGCAAGCTGCGCATTGCGGCGCGTCATTCTGCGCCCTCCCGCACCGGGTCCTCCCGCACCGGGTCTTCACGCGCACGGCCAAGCCACTGGAGGCCGGCAATCACGGCCACAATAACGAACCCGGCGGCGTGGGACCACAACGGCGGCATCACCAGGAGCAGCGCGCCTGCGGCGAGCGCGATCCGCTGCCAGCCCGGCGCCGGCCGGAACAGCCAGCCCTCGACCGCCGCGGCGAGCGCCACGACGCCGACGATCGCCGTTACCGCGGCGATCAGGATTTCGTGCCACGCGCCGACCGCGACGAGGCCCGGCGAATAGACGAACATGTAGGGCAGGATATAGGCCGCAAGGGCAAGCCGGGCGGCCTGGAAGCCGGTCTTCATCGGCTCGCTGCCGGCAATGGCGGCGGCGGCGAATGCGGAGAGCGCGACCGGCGGCGTGATGTAGGAATGGACGCCGAAATGGAAGGCGAAGAGATGCGCCGCCATCGGCTCGACGCCGAGCTTGGTGAGCGCCGGCACCACGAGGGCGGCCACCAGGATGTAAAGCGCCGTTACCGTGATCCCCATGCCGAGGATGATGCAGATCACCATCGCCAGCGCGAGCGCGAGGATCGTGCTGCCCTGGGACAGGTCGATGATCGAGGTCGAGAAGCGCACGGCGAGGCCGGAGAAATAGAGCGCGCCGACGATCAGCCCTGCGGCGGCCGACGGCACCGCGACCGACACCATCATGCGGGCCGCGTCTTCCAGGGCGCCGAGGAAAGTGACCGGCGTCATTCGGGTTTCCGCACGGAACCAGCTCAGGCCGAATACGCAGACGATGCCGAGCAGGGCGGCGAAGATCGGGCTGTAGCCGACGACCAGGGCGCCGACCAGCGCGACGACCGGCAGCAGCATGTGGCCGCGTTCCCGGATCGCGCCCCAGGCCGAGGGCAGGTCGGCGTCCGCCTGCGCCGCCAGCCCCATCCGGTGGGAGCGGAAATGCACCATGGCGAGGACGGCGGTGAAATAGATCAGCGCCGGGATCGCCGCGGCCTTGACGACGTCCCAGTAGGGCACGCCCAGGAACTCGGCCATGATGAAGGCCACGGCGCCCATCACCGGCGGGGTGAAGACGCCGCCCGTCGAGGCGCAGGCCTCGACCGCGCCGGCGAAGGCGGGCGGATAGCCCATGCGCTTCATCAGCGGGATGGTGAAGGTGCCGGTGGTCGCGACGTTGGAGACGGCGCTGCCGGAAATCGAGGCCATGAAGGCGCTCGACATGACCGCCGCCTTGGCCGGCCCGCCGACCTGCCGGCCCATCAGGCCGTAGGCGATGTCTTTGAACAGCTCGCCGACGCCGGTGCGCATGATGAAGGCGCCGAAGATGATGAACAGCACGACGAAGGACGCCGAAATGCTGATGGGTATCGTGTAGATACCCTCTTCCTCCATGAACAGGTCGTTGATGATCAGCGACCAGTCGATCGACGGTCCGTAGAAGATGCCGAAGAAATATTCGCCATAGGCGCTTTGCAGGATGAAGAAGGCGCCGAGCAGCACCATGATCCAGCCGATCGCCCGGCGGGTCGCATCCATGACCAGGAAGATCATGACGACGCCGACCGCCATATCCACGGGATCGGCGAGGCCGCGCCGGTTGATGAAGGCGAAGACGTCCCAGCAGATATAGACCTGCACGGCGATGGTGAGCGCGATGCAGAGAATATCGTAGGCCAGCCAGCGGTTGACCGGCTCCTTCCACGATTTGCGCCCGGCCGGCCGCAGCAGGATGCAGATCACGATCATCAGCGTGACGTGCATCGTCCGGTGCAGGTAGCTCTGGGCCTGGCCGAAATAGGCGGCGTAGAGATGGAAGACGGAAAAGGTGACGCCGATCACGGCGATCAGCGTGGCGGCGATGGCGGCGTTGGTGACCCGGCGCTCGCCGATCAGAAAGGCGACGCAGCTTTCGTCGGCCTGCAGCGGTGCGGCGCCCGACGGCACTTCCTTTTCGGTTGCGGCTACTGCCATTCGATGCGTCCCCGGCGCGCCGTCAGCCGGCCGCCGGTTCGTCAAGCAGCGGGCTGCGCGGCCGCACGGCCAGCGCGGGCGACCTTCAACAATCGCCTGTGTCCGCAGGACAGGACGCTGGCAGGGGTCGAATCATAGTCGCCCGGCCCGGCGAACGCAATCAGCGCCTGGGCCGCGCACCGTTTTCGCCACCGAAGTCCACCGCCGGGGCGGCGTGGCGTTCGAAGCGGTGCGGAAGTTCGGCCGGAGCGTTGACGCCGCCTTGCCGATCGCCGGGCCGATCGAGGCGCCGCGCCGGCCCCGCCGTTGACATGCCGTGTGTTTTGCATGCAATCTCCGCAAACACGCGGAAAATGTCTCGGGACGGTGCCAGTTCCGGAGGCATGCTGCGAAATCGCCAAATTAACGACGAGTATTGCGAACGAAGAACAGTAACGGTCTCCAGGCGAAATCGGTCGCCGACACAGAGAAGTGGGAGGGGAGAAATGAACATTCGTAGAATTAACCGGTCGATCATGGGTGCAGTGCTGGGTGGCGCTGTCTGCCTCGGTACGGTGACGGCCGCGGATGCCGCCGATCGGGTGCGCTGGAAAATGGGAAGCTTCTTTCCCAGCAAACTGATCCAGCTCGGCTCGCTCGGGAAGAGCCTGGTCGGCAAGATCGACGGCGCATCCGGCGGGAAGTTCAAAATCCAGTTCACCGAGCCCGGCGCGTTGATTCCGCCCAAGGAATGTTTCGACGCCGTGAGCGCCGGATCGGTCGATGCCTGCTGGTCGACTCCCGGTTACTGGTATGGCCGCGATCCGGCGTTTGCCCTGTTCGCCGCGGTGCCGTTCGGTCCGCGGGCCGGCGAGTATATGGCTTGGTACTACTATGGCGGCGGCAAGAAGATGTTCGAGGCGCTATACGCCCCGCATGGCATCCATACCGTCCTGTGCGGCGTCATTGCACCGGAGGGTTCGGGCTGGTTCCGCAAGGAAATGAACACGCTCGAAGACCTGAAGGGCCTCAAGATGCGCTTCTTCGGTCTTGGCGCAAAGGTCATGCAGAAGATTGGCGTGTCCACGCAGCTGATCGCCGGCGCCGATATCTATCCGGCACTGGAGCGCGGCACCATCGATGCGGCGGAATTCTCCATGCCTGCCATCGATCTGGACTGGGGCTTCTATCAGGTCGCCAAACACGCCTATTTCCCCGGTTGGCATCAGCAGTCGACCCTGTTCGACATCATGATCAACAAGAAGAAATGGGATGCGCTGTCCAAACAGCACAAGATCATCCTCGAGATGGCCTGCGGCGACAACATGCGTGAGGGTCTCGCCGAAGGTGAGGCGATTCAGGGCAAGGCGCTGAAGGAGCTGATAAAGAAGGGCGTGAAAATCCACAAATGGTCGCCCGAAATCCTGAATGCGCTCAGAGCCGCATGGCTTGAAGTCGTCGAAGACGACAGGGCCAGGAGCGAAAACTTCAAGAAAGTCTGGAAATCCTATTCCGATTTCCGGGCGGAATACAAAGTCTGGTCCGATCTGGGGTATCTGAAATAGACCCCCAGCCGGTTCATTGCGGTAAAATCCTGCTCCGTGCGCTACTGCGTTTAGCGCACGGAGCAACTATTTGCGCCGCAGTAACCTCCGTGAACGCATGTTGATTGTGTACCGCTTCAGCGATCGTCTCGGTCGCTTTGTCAGTCTGGTCGGCTCGCTGGTGGCGTGGCTGAGCGTGCTGCTCATAGTGGTCATCGCCTTCGACGTGGTTACACGCCGGTTTCTCGTGCTCGGCTCGACCAAGTTGCAGGAGCTGGAGTGGCACCTGCATGCCGTGCTGTTCCTGTTGTGCATCGGGTGGGGGTATATGAAGGACGCCCATGTGCGCATCGAAATCGTGCATGAACGACTCCCGCGCAAGGCGCAATTGTGGATCGAGATGCTGGGCTGTCTGTTGTTTCTCATTCCATATTGCGTCATCGTTTTCTATCACGGCATCGACTGGTGGGAGAAATCCTGGAACCTGGGAGAAAATTCGGATTCGGCAACCGGATTGCCCCACCGCTGGATCATCAAGGCCTTTCTGCCAATAGGAATCGTGTTCATCTTCCTGGCGGCGGTCAGCGTGTTTCTGCGCAAGTTCGTCGAGCTGTTCGGTTCATCGGTCATTCCCGAGACGGCCAGTGAAGAGCCGGAAACGAGCCCGGCGAGAGAGCTGCTATGATCGATTTTTTTATCGACTTTATGCCGCTCTTCATGTTCGCGGCTCTCGGCATTCTTCTGTTCACCGGCTACCCGGTCGGGGCCATTCTGGGCGGCGTCGGGCTCGGCTTCGGCTTCATCGGCATTGCGTTCGGCGTCTTTGCCGAGATCGAGTTCTTCAATATCGTCTCGCGCATCTGGGGCGGAATTGCCGACAACCAGGTGCTTATCGCCATCCCCATGTTCATTTTCATGGGGACGATGTTCGAAAAAAGCGGGGTTGCCAGAGACCTTCTGCACTGCCTGCAGGTCCTGCTGTACAGGGTTCCGGGGGGCCTGGCGCTTTCGGTGACCGCGATGGGCGTCATCATGGCGGCAATGACCGGAATCATCGGCGCTTCGGTCGTCATGATGACCATCATGGCGCTGCCCGTAATGCTGGAGCGCAACTACAACACGCCTTTGGCCACCGGTACGATCGCGGCATCCGGCACGCTCGGCGTGCTGATTCCCCCCAGCATCATGCTGGTCATCATGGGCGAACTTCTGGGCCGGTCCGTCGGCAATCTGTTCGTCGCGGCTTTCTTTCCGGGCCTGCTGCTGGCCGGCCTCTATCTGATCTACATCACGACACTCTGCAGTCTGCGACCCAAACTGGCTCCGCCCTTGCCGCGGGAACTGGGTCCGTCGAGCAACCGGGAATTGGCCGGCCTTCTCCTGCGCGGCTTCCTCCCGGCGATCTTCCTGATCTTCATGGTCCTCGGTTCGATTATTCTCGGTTGGGCAACGCCGACCGAGGCCGCCGGGATGGGCGCACTGGGAGCCATTATGCTCGCGGCGCTGAACCGGCGGCTGACCTTCAGTCTGGTGCGCGAAGTCGTCGAGCGGTCGATGCTCACCAATGCGATGATTTTCTTCATCTTTATTGGCGCGACCGCGTTTTCCTACACGTTTCGCTCTCTGGGCGGCGACGAGATCGTCGTCGGCCTGGTCGACAGCGCCGGCCTCGGATCCTGGGGAATTCTGTTTATCCTGATGGCGATCGTTTTCTTCCTGGGCTTTTTCTTCGACTGGATCGAGATCACGCTGATCGTCATCCCGGTCTTTGCGCCGATCGTCGAACTGCTCGACTTCGCCGGCCATGTGTCCAAGCTGGATGTCGTCTATTGGTTCGCTATTCTGCTTGCGGTGAACCTGCAGACGTCATTCCTGACTCCGCCGTTCGGATTTGCGTTGTTTTATATGAAGGGCGTCGCCCCGCCCCAGGTAAAGATTCAGCAGATTTACACTGGCATTATTCCGTTCGTGCTTCTGCAATTGACCGGATTGGCGCTGATTATGGCATTTCCGGAAATCGCGATGTGGCTGCCGAGACAGCTGCTCAACTGAGTTATTCCCGGGCCGGTTAGGCCAGATCGGGCTTCCTGTCGGCCCACGGCCTGGCGGCCTCGAACGCCGCGGCGGCGCGGAAAATATCTTCCTCGTGGAGGATCTTCGACACCATCTGCATGCCCACCGGCAGGCCGTCGCGGGTCCATCCTGCCGGCACCGAGGCGGCGGGCTGGCCGGTCAGGTTGAACGGGTAGGTGTAGTAGACCCACGACACGATGTTGCGGTCCGGCAGCTCCGGCGGCGCGTCGCACCCCACGTCGAACGCGGGGACGGGAAGCGTCGGCGTCAGCAGCAGGTCGTAGTCCTCGAAGAAGGTGCGCATCCTCTCGCGGAAGTCGTAGCGCCGGAACACCTTGGCATAATAGTCGCCCAGTTCCTGATCGAGCGCGCCGGCGAGAACCTCGGCAACCGCCGGGTCGAGCAGTTCGGGCTTGTCGGCGAGCACGTCCTTGAGCCGCGTTCCGACGCCGGCATAGAACTCGGCCATCCAGATGGGCAGCGGATCGTCATCCATGACACGTTCGACCAGGTCCACCGTGCAGCCCAGGTCCTCGAAGACCTTCACGGCATCCTCGACGATCGCAACGACTTCGTCGGAGGGCTCCGCGTAGCCGAGCGTCGGGCTCCAGGCCAGGCGCATACCCTTGACCGGGCGGTCGCAGGCGGCGAGGAAATCCGGCACGGGCTGCGCGACGCCGAAGGGGTCGCGGCGGTCGTGGCCGGCGATGGCGCCGAGCAGGAGCGCCCCGTCGCGCACCGTGCGCGTCAGCGGGCCGACATGCGCCAGCGTCGGCGTCGCGCTGGCCGGGAAGACCCCGACACGGGCGAACTGCGCCTTGATGCCGAACAGGCCGCTCAGCGAACTCGGGATGCGCACGGACCCGCCGCCGTCGGTCCCCAGGGCGAAGGGCGTGATTCCCGCCGCAACGCTGGTCGCCGCTCCGCAGCTCGAGCCTCCGGGCGTTTTGGCGAGGTTCCAGGCGTTGGGCGTCACCCCGGTGAGCGGGCTGTCGCCGACCGCCTTGCAGCCGAACTCGCTGGTCGTGGACTTGCCGATAATGCAGCCGCCCTGCCGCCGCACCCGGTCCACCGAAGGCGCATCGACGGCGCCGATATTGTCCGCCATGGCCCTTGAGCCGAAGGTGAGCCGCAGGCCTTCGACGGAGATCAAGTCCTTTACCGAGATGGGGAGGCCGTGCAGCAGCCCGGGAGCCTCTCCGGCCATCGCGGCCTTTTCGGCCTGCCTTGCCGCCTCGAGGGCCAAATCCGGCGAGGTCTGCACAAAGCAGTTGAGCGTCGGCTCCAGCCGGTCCATCCGCTCCAGGGAGGCCCCGACAAGTTCGACCGGCGAGATTTCCCTGCGCGCGATCAGATCCTTCAACTCGATCGCCGTCATGAAAGCGAAGTCGCTCATCTTTCCTGTCCCCCGCGCGGATCGCCTCGTCAGATCGAGCCCCTGCCGCGTTCGAATACCGGCGTGTCCGACGCCGAACGGCAGGTCTGGAGGCGTCTTTCGATATCGTCGCCTTTCAGGCCCCGGCCGATCAGCACGAGGCGCGTCTGCGCCTTGCCGCCGGGCCAGCTCTCGGCATGGGTCGGCGGGCTGAAAACCTGCTGGACGCCCTGGAGAATCACGGGCCGGTCGTTGCCGACGAAGCGGCACAGGCCCTTCACCCGGTACAGGTCCTCGCCATACTCCTGCGTCAGCTCGACCATCAGTTCCATGAGCCGGTGATAGTCGAGCGGATGTTCCTCTTCGATGCAGACCGCCGAGACATCGCCGTGGTCATGATGGCTGTGGTCGTGATCCTGGTGGCTGTGATCGTGGTCGTGATCGCAGTCGTGTCCGGCCCCGTCGCCCGGCTGCCCCGCTGCTTCGACCATCCCGATCCACTCGCCGAGGGAACTCTCCCTGATCTTCGGTTCGAACAGGTCGAGGTCGAGCAGCCTGTCGAGGCCGATCGCCGAGTGGGTGGTGATTTCCTTCACAGAATACGGATTGAGCCCGTTTACCGCGCTCGCGGCCTCGCGAAACTCCCCGTCATCGACGAGGTCCCGCTTGTTGAGGATCAGCTTGTCGGCGATCGCCACCTGCTTGCGCGCCTCGGCATTGGCCGTCAGCTGGCCGCCGACATGCTTCAGATCGACCAGCGTGACGATGGCGTCCAGCCGGTAGGACAGGTTGAGCTGCATGTCGGTATACAGCAGCTGCGCCAGCGGCGACGGGTCGGCTATGCCGGTCGTCTCGACCAGCACCCGGTCGAACTCGATCTGCGGTTCGAGCGCGCCGACCCGGCGCATGAACGCCGTGTAGAGGGTTTCGACCAGGTCGTCCTTGCTGGCGCAGCAGATACAGCCGTTGGTCAGCTCCAGCATGTCGTCCGACGCGCGCGCGATCAGGTCGGAATCGATGCCGATCTCGCCGAACTCGTTGACGATGACCAGGCATTTGCCGCTGCCGGGGTCGGCCAGGACGTGGTTGACGAGCGTCGTCTTGCCCGCGCCCAGGAAGCCGGTCACGAAGGTGATCGGCACGCGCGGATCGTCATCCACTGCAGACGGACGGACAGACATATCCAATCAGCCTTTTACGCCCGACCCCGCGCCGGCCGAAGCCGGCGCAAGGGCGGGCGCACTCCCTCCCTCAATCGAGCCCTTAATCCAGCACGGCCCAGGCCCGCACCGGCGAGCCGCTGCCGTTGTTGATCTTGAGCGGCGGGCCGTAAAACATGAACTCGCCCTTGCCGACCAGTTCTTCCAGATTGATCAGCCACTCGTAATGGGAGATGCCCCGGTCCCGGCACACGCGATGGTTCGGGAATTCGTCCCAGGACGGCTTGTCGGTCGAAGGCCCTTCGACGCCGTGGAACGTCGAGTTGCGGTCGGCCAGCCAGTGGGTCGCTTCCGCCGTCAGGCCGGGATTGCTCCAGACCACCTTGACATCGGGATAGTGGCGGTTGTGCAGGCCCGTGTTGAGCAGAACGATATGGCCGTCGACCTTGACGCCGGCCTTTGCCTCCGCCTCTTCCATCTCCGCCACGTCGATATCGCCGAGATCGGGAATGTGCGTCATGTCGAAACAGACGGCCTTCCCCATGAAGATCTCGAGCGGCATCTTGTCGACCGACGCGCCATTGGGATTGACGTGATAGAACGCGTCCACATGGGTCGCGATATGGTCGATGGTGCCGATGTAGGTCGTGGCAAAGGTCAGCCGGTCTCCCGGCACGCCGAGATTGAACGACTTGGTCTGATCGTGGGTCAGATGCGGAACGACAACCGGCCGCTGGAACAGCTTGTGGGCCGGCATGTTGTCTTCCAGCGTCAGGGTCAGATCGACAATTTGCGACATTTGTTTACCTCCTTGCTTTCCCGGTTACGGGCTTTCCTCGTCTATGCGCCGCTTATGCGCAACGGCGCGGGATCTGTTCGGGGCGCGGTTTCCGTCAGCCGCCGGATTGCGGCATGCCGGGCCGCCCCACAACCGCTTCTCAACTCGCCTTCCGCCGTCCCAGATAGGCCTCGATGACACGCTCGTCGCTGGCCAGTTCCCGGGACGTGCCGCTGAGAAGAATTCTCGAATCCTCCATGACGTAACTTCTGTGGGCATAACGCAGGGCGACCGTGGCGAGCTGCTCGACCAGCAGGATCGCCAGGCCGTCGCGGTTCAGCTTTTCGATGACCGGAAACAGCGTTTCCAGGACCCGCGGCGCCAGCCCAAGGGACATCTCGTCGATCATGAGCAGGCGGGGCCGCGAGAGCAGGCCGCGGGACAGGGCGAGCATCTGCTGTTCTCCGCCCGACAGGCTGCCCGCCAGTTGCTGACGCCGGTCCTTGAGAATGGGGAAGAGGTCGAACATCCGTTCAAGGTCTTCGGACACATCCTTCGACCGGGCCCCGCCCCGCCGGGCGTAGGCGCCGAGGAACAGATTGTCCTCGACGGTCTGGTCGGCGAAGATCAGGCGGCCTTCGGGCACCATCGACAGGCCCCGGCGCACGACGTCGTAGGACGCCATGCCGGCGATCGGCTTGCCGTCCAGGACGATCTCGCCGCCGGCCGGTTTGACGACGCCGGCGATGGCTTTGAGGGTCGAACTCTTGCCAGCGCCGTTGTTGCCGATGATCGAGACATATTCGCCGTCCTCGACCAGCAGCGACACGTCGCGCACCGCCTCGACATGCCCGTAGGTCACCGACAGGTTCTTCACTTCGAGCAGGGCGGCCACGGCTACGCCTCCCCGCCCACGGATCCGGCCCCCGGCCCGGCTGCCGGCTCCGGCCCGTCGCCGAAGGTCTGGCTGCCGAAATAGGCCTCGATCACCTTCGGATCGGTCTGCACTTCTTCGGCGCTGCCCGAGGCGATCAGTTCGCCGTAGTCGAGCACCGTCACATGATCGGAAATCTCCATGATCAGCTCGACATGGTGCTCGACGATCAGGATCGTTATGCCGCTCGCCGCGAGTTCGCGGACCAGCGCGATAAGCTGCTCGATCTCCGCATGGGTCAGGCCGGCCGCCGGCTCGTCCAGCAGCAGGAGCTTCGGCGAAAGCGCCAGCGCCCGGGCGATTTCCAGTTGCCGCTGATGGCCGAACGCCAGGTTCTCGGCTTTCTCGTGGGCATAGGCGGAAAGGCCGACGAAGCCGAGCAGCGCAATCGCCGCTTCCCGGAAATGCCGCTCGTCCCGCCGAAACGACGGCAGCCGGCAAATCGTCGAAAAGATGTTCGACCGGTATTCTTTGTGGAAGGCGACCAGCACGTTTTCCAGCACGGTCATGTTCGAGAACAGCTCGGTATTCTGGAAGGTGCGCGCAAGCCCCAGGCGGGCGAGTTGATGGCTGCTCAGCTGCGTCGTATCCCGGCCGAGGAAGGTGATGCTCCCGGAATCGGCCCGGTAGACTCCGGAAATCGCGTTGAGGAAGGTCGATTTGCCCGCGCCGTTCGGCCCGATCAGCGCGTGGATCTTGCCCGAGTCGACGGTCTCGTCGACCTTGTCGACCGCGACGAGCCCGCCGAAGGCGACCGAGACGCCCCTTGCGTCCAGGCAGGCCGAACCGTCCGCCGGATCGACGGCGATGATATCGGCGAGGCGGGGGCGCTCCTCGCGCACGGTGTCCGGTCTCGCTTCGGCCAGGCGGCCCGACAGGAAGTGTTCGACCGATCCGACGATCCCGCGCGGCAGGAAGAACATCACCGCGGCCAGCAGCAGGCCGTAGGCGAAAGCCTGCCAGGGGCCGAATGCCTGCAGATATTCCGGCAGGTAGGTCATGATCGACGCGCCGACCACAGGGCCGAGCGCGGTCCCCGACCCGCCGAGAATGACCATGAGCAGGAAGCGGATCGAATCGGTGAAGGAGAAGATATCCGGGCTGATATACTTGTTGAGATAGACGTAGAAGACGCCGGCCGCGCCGGCCGCCATGGCCGAGACGACGAAGGCCAGGGTGCGGATCATCACGACGTTGATGCCGAGGGACCGGGCCGCGATTTCGCTTTGGGCGGTCGCCCGCATAGCGCGGCCGAAACGCGAATTCATCAGGTTCAGGTTGACGAGGAAGGCGATCAGCGCGCTCGCCCCGACGACGATGAAATAGGCGTTGGTGTCGAGCGGCAGGCCGAGCAAGGTCGGCGCCGGTACGTTCGATATGCCGACCCAGCTCCCCGTTAGGCTGTCCCATTCGATGGCGACATTCTCGACGATGATGCCGAAGGCGATGGTGACGACGGCCAGATAGACGCCGCGCACCCGCACCGTCGGGTAGGCGAGCAGGACGCCGAACGCGCCGGCAAACGCCATGCCCAGGATCAGGCCGGGCACCAGCCCGACGCCGAGCCGCGTCGCGAGGATCGCGGCGGTATAGGCGCCGATGGCGTAGAGCCCGGCCTGGCCCAGGGAGACCAGCCCGGTCAGGCCGACCAGCACGTTCAGGCCGAGCGCGATGATCGCGTAGATCAGCAGAAGCGTGATCAGCCGCAGTTCGTATTCGTTGGCGGCGATGTGCGGCAGCGCGAGAATGAGGATCGCCGCCGCCACGACGAAGGCCGGATTGAAGTGGCGCGCGATCCGGCTCATACCTTGACGAGTTCCCTGCGTCCGAACAGGCCCTGCGGGAACAGCATCAGCACGATGATGACGAGGCTGAAGCCGACGGCTTCGCGGGCCGCGGTGCTGATATAGCCGTCGACGAATTTCTCGATGATGCCGTAGAGCAGCCCGGCGATCACGACGCCGGGGGCGCTCGTGATTCCACCGATGATGGCGACCGCGAATCCCTTGATCCCGAGCAGCAGGCCCATGGTCGCCGACGCCTGGATGACCGGCGCGACCAGGATGCCCGCGAGGCCGCCGAGAGCGCTGGCCAGCGCGAAGGAGAACATCGCGACATGCAGCACGTTGATGCCGACGATGCCGGCCGCCACCCGGTTGAAGGCGACGGCGCGCATGGCGCGGCCGAGTTGCGTCCGGCGCTGGAAGATCCCCAGCAGAACGACAATCAGGACCGCGACGAACGGAATGAGCAGTTCCTGGATGAAAACGCCGGCGCCGAAGATGATGATCGGCTTGTCGACGCCGGGCGACGGCAGCGGCCGGGCGAAGGCGCCGAATTCGATGGTCGCGTAACTCTCGAGCATGATGCCGATGGCGATCGTTGTCAGCATCCAGCCGATCGACGCGGCGTTATCGGCAAAGGGCCGGATGGCGACCCGTTCCAGGATGACCCCGAAAACGATGGCGACGCCGATCGACAGCAGGATCGCCACGGGCATTGCGATGCCGTGGTCGAGAAAGACGATGGTGAGCACCGCGCCCAGCATCAGCGTGTCGCCGTGGGCGAAATTCACCGCCTTGGCCGACGACCACATGATGTGGAAGCCGATGGCAACCAGCGCATAAATGCCGCCGATCCCGAGCCCGGCCAGAAAATACTGGAGGGCGGCGCTCATGGAATTCGGCCTGTCAAGGGCGGCGTTTCAAAGAAAATTACGGTGAGGAAACCCCGGGGCGCGTCCGCGACGCGCCCCGGAGGCAGTCCGTCTACTTGCAGGGGGTCTGGCTGATCGGCAGCAGTTCGCCGTTGTACCAGGCCGTCAGCTTGTAGGCGCTCGGCAGGATCGCGTCGTGGCGTTCCTCCGTCCGCTCGAAGGCCGGATTGTAGTTCATCACCAGCCCGTTGTGCTTCACCTCGAACATGGCCTCGTAGACCTTCTGCCGGTCGTAGCTGCCGGCGATCTTGATGGCCTTGGCGATGATGTGGATCGCGTCATAGGCGTCGGCCACGCCGCTGCCCATGCGGATCTCCACCTGCTTCTTGATGCCGTACCGCTTCTTCATGATGTCGTACAGCTTCTGGGCCCGCGGCTCCAGCTTGCCCATCCACGAGTAGGTCTGCATGATGAGCGCGCAGTTGGCCAGCTTGCCGGCCAGTTCGCCGAGATTGCCGGCAAAGCCCCAGGCGCCGATCTTGACCGGGTTCCAGCCGATCTTCTGAAGGCTGCGCATGATCTGGTTGCCTTCGCGGTCGAGGCCCCACATGACCAGCGATTCGGCGCCCGCCTTGCGCAGGCGGATGAGCTGCGGGGTCATGTCGGTATCGCGCCAGTTGAAGGTCTCGGCGCCGACCTCCTTGGTGCCCTGCTCGCGCAACGCGGCCTGGATGTTGGGATAGGCGCCTTTGCCCCATCCCGTATTCTCGTACATGATCCCGACCTTGTTGTTCGGCGAGCGCTTGAGCGCCTCGGCGACCAGGAACTTGGACACCCAGCGGTCCTTGGCCGACACGCGGAACATGTAGTTGGGATTGCGGCCGTTCTCGATCACCTTGGTGTTGGCCGCGATCACGCCGACATACACCATCTTGATCTCGTGGATCGGATCGCGCATGGCGAGCGCGACGGTCGAGTGGTAGCCGCCCAGCATTGCGACGCAATTGTCCCGCAGGCCGATGCGCCGGACATTGTCGACGCCGCGCGGCGGCGCACCGCGATCGTCGTACTGGATGAATTTGAGCTTCTTGCCGAGGACGCCGCCGGCGGCGTTGATCTCGTCCACCGCCATCTCGGCGCCCATCCTGATGGATTTCCCGCCGAAGGCCGCCGGTCCCGTCACCGGGCCGGAATTTCCGATACAAGGGTTCGCCTCCGCAGCGTTTGCGGGGCCGGTTCCCAGCGCGACCGCAGTGGCGAAGACCGCCGCTCCGCCGATCGAGGCACACAGTGCAATTTTCGACATATCGCTTCCTCCCTCAAAATCGTCATGCCGGGCGGGATTCCCGTGCCCGGCGCTTCGGGGCGCAACGCGGCAACCGACCGGGAGGCGCCGTTGTTCGCCGAAGCGGATCCGGCGAACCGGCTGTTCCGGACAGGAATATCCGCGTGTCCGACGCCTCTGCTGCCCCGAATCGCGCCGGACGACAAAGTGTATTCGGCTGCGATGCTATTGATCAATTAGATAAGGATAATATCTCATATCACTTTGAATAATATTGTTATGTTATAACATAATACCGGTTCGAGGCGGTTTTTCCGATTTTTCATATAACCGGAAATGATATACGATCATATCGGTATCAATATTTCTGCGATCTCCAGAACGCAGACAGGCGGTTTGCTCATCTTCGGCCGGCTCGTTTACCGCAGGCTGCGAATCGGGCGGCTGTCCCCGCGCCGCATTTCGAATGCGCTGCCGGGAAGCGAGGCGTAATGGTGGATTTCAAGCAGCTGAAATATTTCGTGCAGATCGCCGAGGCCGGCAGCCTGTCGCGCGCCGCCGAGCAGCTTAACGTCGTTCAACCCTCCCTCAGCCAGCAGCTGCGCAAGCTCGAGGAACAGCTGGGGGTTGAGCTGGTGACCCGCCATTCCCGGGGCGTCACGCCCAACGAGGTCGGCCGCCTGTTCCTCGACCATGCCCGGTCGCTCCTGCTCCAGCTCCAGCGGACGGAGGAGCTGGTTCAGTACCATGCGTCGAACCCGTCCGGCGAAGTCCGGCTCGGCCTGCCGACGTCGGCCGCGCGGGGCCTGACCATTCCGCTCGTCAACGCGGTCGAGGACCGCTATCCCGGCGTCTCTCTCCATGTCGTCGAGGGCATGAGCGGGCACCTGACCGAGTGGCTGCATGTCGGCCGGCTCGATATGGCCCTGCTCTACGACGCCAAGGCCCATGAGGGCATTCACGTCCGGCCCCTTATGGTGGAAGATCTCTGTCTGATCTGTCCGCCGACCCGCGAATTCCGGCGGATGAAGGCCATCCGGTTTGCCGAGGCGGCCAATCACCCTCTCGTGCTGCCGGCGCCGGCGCACACCATCCGGCTGGTGCTTGAGGAAACCGCGGCGCGGACCGGCTGCCGGCTTTCGGTCAGGATCGATCTGGATTCGCTGCCCAGCTTGATCGAACTGGTCCTCGAGGGCTATTGCACGATCCTTCCCCTGTTCGCCGTGTCCAAGGAGGTGGCGGCCGGCCAGATGATCGCGGTGCCGGTCGTCGATCCGCAACTCTCCTGGCAGCTTTCGATCGCATCCGTCGTGCGCGGCGTGCAGTCGCGCGCAACCAAGGCCGTATCGGCCCTGATGCTGGAAGTGATGGAGAACATGGTGCGCAACGGTGAGTGGCCGGGCCGGCTGCTCTAGGTTTCCGCTGCATTGGCGCCCCGGGCCGGGCCGCAACCGTTCGTTGCGCCGGTTCGCCTGAAATGGCGTCGCAAGGCCCTGCCCGCCGCCGCGGCGCTCGCCACGGCGGCGGCAGGCGTGTCGGTTGCGGACGGCCCGTCCTATTCGTCGATCTCGCCGGTGAAATAGTTGACGTGGGTGTCGCCCTGGTAGAATCGGAAGAAATACTCGTCGTGGATGTCCTTGCCCTCGTAGAACTCGGCCAGCCCCCGGTTCCAGTCCGCCCCGCCGAGCACGCCGACCTTGCCCGAATCCGGATATTCGGTGATTTCGGGCATGTGGTTGGTCGACAGGCACAGATAGACCAGGTCGGAATCGCCGGTGTTGACCAGCTTGTGGGCCAGGTGACGGCCGACCGGCAGGGCGGCGTAGTCGCCCGCCGACACCACGACCTCGTCTTCCCCGATGGTCAGCGTGCCGCTCCCTTCGAGGATGAACAGCGCCTCTTCGTTGCGGATGTGGGAGTGCCTCGGAAAGGCGTACATTCCGGGTGAGACGCGGAAATGGCTGCAGCCCAGCTCGACATTGCCGGTCGAACTGCCCAGCCCCCTGACGATATGATGGAACTTGTCGGCGACCGCGATTTCCTTCGGCTCGACATCGTTGACGTTGATGACATGCTTGTGGCGGGCCATGGCAGATACTCCTTCCCTTGTGTTGCATTCACAGCACTACAGCAGGCTTGACTCCGTTTACCGGTTGTCGAAGACGAGATAGACGCGCGTTTCGATGCTCTCGCGCGGCGGCGCATCGGGATCCTGGTCCGGCAGGCGGAACGCACCGTGCGGCGTGAAGCGCGCCCGGCCGTCGTCGAGGCTGTCCCAGCCCTTCAGCAGCAGCGTTTCGTCCCGCGTCATGCCGGAAACCCAGCACCAGCGCTGCTCCGGCGCGTGGGCGATCATGTAGATCTCGCCGGTGCGGTCGGGGAACTTCTGCTCGGTGGCGATCAGGTCGTCCGGGTCGACGCTGCTTGCGTCCGCCACGGCCAGCGGCGAGCGCCGCACCGGCCCCGCGATCGGGCGCCAGACGTTGATTTCGGCGATCCGGCCGCCGCTGCCCAGGACGCGCTCCACCGTCTCCGTCCCCAGAACGTCGGCGGCCCGCACCGGCCCGGACGCCACGGTGTAGTCGACATGGACGATGCGCGCCGGCCCGCGGGAGCCGTCCGGGTTGGCGGCGCCGTCCTCCGCGTCGGAGCGGCGGGTGTGGTCGAAGGCGACGGCGCGCGAGGCCCCGGTCGCCTCGCACAACAGGGCCTCGACTTCGCGGCTGTAGGGGCCGGCGACCGCCTCATCGTCGTAAAGATCGCCGACCGAAGTCCGGTGGGGGATCAGTTCGAAGCCTTCGCGTTCGACCGAAAGCCGGCCGGCCTCGGGCCGGACGTCGCGGATCGTCACCGTGCGCGCTTCGGTGCGGAAGCGGTATTCGGGCGGGCCGCCGGTCAGTGCGGAACTCAGGAAATAGGGCGTGCCGTTCTGGCGCACGATAAAGGTGAGCGGCGCCCGGACGATGCCGGCGGCGTCGCCGGCTGAATCGCCTGCGTCGGCAACCTCGGTCTGCGGTCCGGGGTTGGACAGTTTCATGTCGCGATCATGCCCCGAGAGAGCGAACCTGAACTGAACGAACCACTTGAAGGCTACTATGAAGGCGCGCGGCCGTACAAGGTTTCCGGCAACGCGGCGTGCGCCGTCCGTCCCGAAGGACCGCACTCCGGGTCGTTGCGGACCGAAGCGGGGCAAATCCCGGGGCCGGCCGATCCTATCCCGGCGGCGAATGGCCGAAATCGTAGCCCGGCATCGCGCGCACCGCATCCTCGATTCCCTGATAAGCGCTGAGCACGAGTGGGTTTGAGGCTCACGATGCGGATTTTCGGGTACAGCGATGCCGGGGCCGGTGCACGTGTCGCCAGCGAGAGGTCGGGTGAGGTGGCTTCTCGGACTGGACGGTGCACTTCGCCGTTCGGCGGACGAGCGGGTTGCCCCGGGCTTGCCGGTTTCGAGCGGGGATGGAGCGGGATGCGCCGGGGCCTGCTATTCGAGCTGGACTGCGGCGTGATAGAGCCAGTCGAGCCGGAAGTTGTTGCGCGCGAAGTCGAGCCGCCAGCGCCGGCCGCTGCGCACCAGCCTTCCCACGACCCGAACCAGATAGCGGATCAGGGGCCGCAGGCCATGGCGCCGGGCGCGGGCCGGCAACAACTGGTATTGGACCGCGCGGAGCAGCACCTGCGCGATCTGGCCGCAGATGTAGAAGGCCTGGTTGGCGCGGAACTTCCGGCACGGCGGGTGATGCAGGTCGAGGTCGATCAGCGGCCCCTTGAAGGCGTTCTCCTGGCCCTGCTTTCCGCGGTGCCGGCGCACCAGCTCGTCGAGCGGAAGGTCGTCGCGCGAGACCAGGATCACGGTGTAGACGGGGAGCAGCAGGGTCTGGCCCCGGTCGCGGCGGCGGCGGATCACCACGTAGCTCTGTTCCTCCCAGCCCGCCGGGCGGTAGCGCACCAGCGTCGCATCTTCGCCGAGCCCGATGTCGGTCCATCCGTCTTCGGGCAGGCCTTCGATCACATCCAGCACCGGCGCCCGCTTGCGCGCGTGGGTCAAGCTGATCGAGTAGTCCCATCCCCGCTCGCGGCACCAGGCGATGAGTTCGCCCCGGTAGTAGGCGTTGTCCGCGCGCAGCCACACCGGCGTGCCCTCGGGCAGGCAGGGCGCCACGTCGCTGTCGAGCTGCTCGCGCCAGCCCCCGGCCACGTCGCCGCCGCCCGGATGCAGCCGACCGCTCGCCCACAGCGAGCCGATGAACACCCCGTGCAGCCAGTACTGGCGCGTGCCGTCGTAGCCGCGCCGCGCCTCCTCGAACAGCCTCCCGTCGACCTCGATCGCGGTGCCGTCGACGAACACCGGGACGTAGCCGCGCACCGACGCCTCATGTTCCACCACCGCCGGCGCCACCTGTGCGGCCAGTCCGCGCGCCACCGCCAGCAACGTCTCGACCTGCGCCTCGTCGATGCGCGCCAGATACTCGCCAAGACGCCGGCCCGAGGGCACGTCGCCAAGACCCAGCAGCCGTTGCCCGACCCGGTCCTCGCGCAGCGCGTCCAGATCCGACAGCGCCCCGTTGCCCGCCGCCAGCGAGGCGATCAGGCTCCACAGCGTCTCCGCGTCGCTCGCACCCCGCGCCCGCTGCTTGACCGACACCGCCGACAGCGCCTGTGGCAGACCAAGCCGCGACGCCATCTGGCCCAGCACCGACCAGCCGCCGAAGCCGGTCAGCTGCGCGTCGGTGAAGTCCATCTCGACTTTGGGCGGCCGGGGAATTACCGTGGTCATCGCGCACCTGCGAGGTGATGGAATGCTCGCCGGCAATATTGCCGATTTCGCCCGCAGCGTGCGCACTTTTTCGGATCCGGCGCCAGCCTTATCCGGGAATCAGGGACCGCATCGGCGCCGCCCAGCGCGTTCAGCCTTGCATGCTGGTCGGCAAAGGCCCGGGCATTTGCGGCAGCGGGATCGACGATCCCCCGCAGATCGGCCTGTATGGCCGCCACGGCGCCCGCCATCGCCGGTTCTGCGGCGAGGTCGCGTTGTTCGTCGGGATCGTCGGACAGGTTGAAGAGCTGGGGCGGAAACCCCTCGTGATGCACCAGCTTCCAGTCTCCGCGGCGCAGCATGAAGGCGCCGGTCACCGAGCCGCCGTCGTGATACTCGGACAGGACCGGCCTTGCCGGATCGTCCGGCGCCGCGGCGATCTCCAGCAGCGACCGGCCGGGCAGGGGACCGGGATATGGCGGTGCGCCGACCGCGTCCAGCATCGTCGGGAAGACGTCGACGAGCGACACCGGCGTCGCGACGGTCCGGCCGGCCGCAATCTCTCTCCCGATTCCGGGCCCGGCGAGAATTGCCGGGATGCCGGCACTGCCCTCGAACATCACCTGCTTGGTCCAGAGGCCGAAATCGCCCAGCATTTCGCCGTGGTCGGACGTGAACAGGATCGTCGTGTTGTCGGCGAATCCTCCCGCCTCCAGCGCCGCGAGTACCCGTCCGATCAGATCGTCGACGAAACTCACGAGGCCCAGGTAGCTGCGGATCGCGGAGTCGCGCGACGCGGCGTCGAAATGGCGGTCGTAGTCGAAGAAGCGCAGGGTTTCGGCGAGCGCCGGATGATCGCGCCAGTTGCCCGCATAGGGCTTCGGCGCAGGCAGATCGGCGTCGGCATAAAGTTCGAACCACGGCGCCGGCGCGGCCAGCGGATAATGCGGGCTGACAAAGGAGACAAAGAGCGCCCAGGGCGGACCGCCGGACGCGGCGCGCGCTTCGAGCCAGCCGGTCGCCGTGTCCGCCACCGCCCGGTCGTAGGCGTGATACTCGGTGTCCATCGCGCCGACCTGGGCGGCCAGTTCCGCTGTCGCAGGGTAATCGCCCAGCGGATCGCGTAGCAGCCCCGAGATCCAGCCGATGCCGTTCTTGACGTGCATCGGCCGCAGTTCGGGCGCAAACCCGTTGTCGTCCTGGGTCCGGCGGAAATGGAGCTTGCCGGCGGAGACGGCGTCCATGCCGTGCCGCCGCAGCCGGTGCGCCCAGCTTTCGTGCTGCCCCCGATAGGGCTGGGCGCTGGCCCAGCAGCCCGTGTCGTGGACATAGCGGCCGGTGTGCAGCGCCGCGCGGGCCGGCACGCAGATCGGGCTGTTGGTGTAGGCCCGGGTAAAGCGCACGCCGCGGGCGGCCAGCCGGTCGAGATTCGGCGTGCGCACGACCGGGTGGCCGGCGCAGCCCAACGCGTTGCGCGCGAACTCGTCGGCCATGATGAGCAAGAAATTGCTGCCGTTTGCCACGATATGGTTTCCGCAGGCCCCTTTCCCGAAGGGTATCCGTGCTCGCGGACCGCCGGAACGTCAAGCCGGTCCGCCATCCTGCCGCCCTTGAGCCGCCTTGAAACCGCCTCGTCCGATGAGCATCTTCGGCAACATGGCGGCGACAGCACCCAGTCAGCGTTCCGCGAACCCGGTGGGCAGGCGCCTCGACCGGCGGCTCAGCGTGGCGCCGATGATGGATTGCACCGACCGGTTCGACCGCTATTTCCTGCGCCGGATTACCCGCCGCGCCCTGCTCTACACGGAAATGGTGACGACGGGCGCGATCCTGCACGGCGACCGCGACCGGCTGCTGCGTTTCGACCCGGACGAACACCCCGTCGCCCTGCAGCTCGGCGGGTCGGAGCCGGACGCGCTCGCCGAATGCGCGCGCATCGGCGCGGACAATGGCTACGATGAAATCAACCTGAATGTCGGCTGCCCGAGCGACCGGGTGCAGTCCGGCCGTTTCGGCGTCTGCCTGATGGCCGAGCCGGGCCTGGTGGCCGACGGCGTCCGGGCGATGCGGCAGGCGGCGCCGGTTCCGGTGACGGTCAAGTGCCGGATCGGCATCGACGGCCGCGACGACTACGGCTTTCTGCGGGATTTCGTTGCCGCGGTCGCCGACGCCGGCTGCCGCACCGTCATCGTCCATGCCCGCACCGCGATCCTCTCGGGCCTGACGCCGAAGCAGAACCGGGAGATTCCGCCCCTGCGCTACGCGGCGGCGGCGCGGGTCAAGGACGATTTCCCGGACCTCGAAATCGTCCTGAACGGCGGGATCGGCAGCCTCGACGAAGCCGAAGCGCATCTCGCGGCCTTCGACGGCGTTATGATCGGCCGCGCGGCCTACCATATGCCCTGGTCCCTGGCCGACGCCGACAGACGGCTCTTCGGCGATGCGCCGCCCTGCGCGACGCGCCGGGACGCGGCGCTCGCCATGCTGCCCTATATCGAGCGCGAGACCGCCGCCGGCGTGCCGCTGCACCGGATCCTGCGCCACATGACCGGCCTGTTCCACGGCATGCCGGGCGGCCGGGCGTGGCGGCGCTACCTGGCGCAGAACGCTCACAAGCCCGGCGCCGGGCCCGAAGTCCTGCTGGCGGCGCTCGCCTTCACCGAAACCGGGTCGCGGGCGGCGGCGTGACGGCGGCGCCCCCGTCCCGAATCGCCGGATCGGCCGGCGCGCCGCGTTCAAGACATGCCCGGCATCGACAGCCGGCCTGCCGGGGAGAAAAGACCGACGTGACTGCCGCCCATTCCGCCGCTCGCCCTTCCGCCCGCCCTTCCGCCCGTCAGCCCGTCCGTTGGGCCGCCCGGGCCGCCGCGCTTGCACTGTGCAGCGTGCTCCTGGGCTGTTCGATCCTGCGCCCGTTGCCCGGCGAGACGACGCTGGACGAGCGGCTCGCCGCTTTCCCGACGAGCGGCCTGCCGCTCAAGGGCGAGGTCGCCATCGACTGGAACGAAAACCAGGTCCCCTTCATCACGGCGCAGCACGACGACGACCTCGCCTTCGCCCTCGGCCTGGTCCACGCCCATCTGCGGCTCGGCCAGATGGAGGTGCTGCGGCGCGTCGCGGCGGGCCGGATCTCGGAGATGGCCGGGCCGTTCACCGTCGATATCGATCACGCCCTGCGCATTCTGAATTTCGGCCGCGGCGCCGAGCGGACGCTTGCCGAAATGCCGCCGGCGACACGAAAATGGATAGACCGGTTTGTCCAGGGAGTGAACCATTACCAGCGCACGGTCAAGGAACTGCCCCACGAATTTCGTGTGCTCGGCCTGGAACGCGAACCCTGGACCGCGCGCGACGTGCTGACGGTCGGCCGGATCGCCGGCACGGACGTCAACTGGCTGATTTATTTCCGCCTGCTCAAGCTGCGCGGACACAAGGACTGGCCGCAGCTCTGGCGGCGGCTGGCGACGGTCGGCGGCGATTCCACGCTGAGCTTTTCCTCCGTCAAACAGGCGGGCCGGCTCGAACGCCTGCTCGGCGCCGCGGCCCGCTCCGGCAGCAACTCCTGGGCCGTCGCCGCCCGGCGCAGCGCCACCGGCGGCGCTTTGATCGCCAACGATCCCCATCTCGGCAACACCATGCCGAACCTGTGGATTCTCGCCGGTTTCAAGTCGCCGGGTTTCCACGCCGTGGGCATGATGATCCCGGGCGTGCCCTTCGTCGCCGTCGGCCGCAACGCCGATATCGCCTGGGGCGGCACCAACATGCGCGCGGCGTCGAGCGACCTTTACGACGTCTCCGCCCTGCCGCCCTCGGCCATCCACAGCCGGACCGAGGAGATCAAGGTCCGCTGGTGGGCCGACAGTACGGTACAGGTCCGCGAAACCTCCCTCGGCCCGGTGATTTCCGATGCGCCGCCGCTCGAATGGGAGGGCGGGCCGCTGGCATTGCGCTGGGTCGGCCACGAGCGTGGCGACGAGATCACGGCGATGGTCAAGGTGATGAAAGCGCGGAATTTCGAGGATTTCCGCCGCGCTTTCGCGAATTTCGCCGTCTCGGCGCAGAACATGATCTATGCCGACCGGCACGGGAATATCGGCCAGGTGATGGCGACCGTCCTGCCGATCCGCCCGAAGAGGCTGCCGCCGGATTTCATCCTCGACGCCTCGGACGACACCTGGCGCTGGAAGGGATTTCTGAACGTTCTGCAATTACCGTCAACATATAACCCAACCGCCGGCTTCGTCGCGTCGGCCAATAACAAGCCGGCCGAGGCGACGGTGCCGGTCGGGCGCTTTTTCTCGGCCGACGACCGCATCGTCCGGATCAAGCAGATGCTGTCCGCCAGGGAAAAACATGCGATGGCGGACATGAAGGCGATCCAGCTCGACGTCTACATGGCGTCGTCGGATGCGGTGCGGAACGCGATCGTCCGGCGTATCGACGGTCTGGGGCTGGCGGCGCAGCTGTCGCCGGACGGCGCAAGGGTACTGGCGCTGATGCGCGACTGGGACGGACACTACCGGGCGAAGGACCGCGGGCCGGTCGCCTTCGAACTCGTCTACAAGCACTTCTCGCAGTATCTGGCCGAGCGCCGGGTCGGCGCCGATTACGCCGAAGCCTATGGCGGCTTCTCCCGGATCAAGCGCATGCTGATCGAGGACTTCGCGACGCTCGGCGACGCCGCGGCGGCGACGATGCTGCGCGCCGCCTTCGACGCGGCCGGCGCGCGCCTCGGCGAGTTTCCGACCTGGGGCGACATGCACCGGCTCAGCCTGGGGCATCCCCTGTCCTTCGCACCGCTGATCGGCAGCCGCTACGAATTCGGCGACCATCCGGCGAACGGCTCGTCCGACACGCTGATGAAGACCGCCCACGACCCGAGCGACGAGCGCCACGACACGCGCTACGGACAGCAGGCGCGGCACATTTCCGACATGGCGGACATGGACGACAACCGCTTCCTGCTGCTCGGCGGCCAGGACGGCTGGTTCAACAGCTCGACGGCCCTCGACCAGGTGCCGATGTGGCAGCGCGGCGACTATATCCGCCTGCCGATGCGGGCCGAGAGCCTGAAGGCCTGGCGCACGCGGACCATGCAACTGCGGCCGTGACCCGCGCGGCGCAAGCGACAGTCGTCATATCGACCGAAACGGCCCGGAGGGCCGTGGAGCGGAGATATCTTTCCGGCACGGAGCGGCAGCCAAAGCACTGGGCGGGAAAGATTTCTTCACTCCGCCTCGGATTAACTCCGGGGCGCGGAGCGGAGGAATCCCGGCTCGATCCATCCGCTGCGAACCCCGAATCCGAGTCGAGATTCCTCCACTACGCCCCGGCCCTGCGGGCCGGGGCTCCGGTCGGAATAACGGCGAGGGGTTTCGCAGAGGAATCCTCTGAAGGGCGGAGGAATCGAAGTGGCGATCTCTCCGGGATTTGACGTAACTGTGCTGCGAGCGGAGGATCCGGCGGTCCCGTGTTACCCGCCCGTGATTTCCGCGATCTCCGCCGCGTCGAAGCCGGCCTCCGTCAGCAGCGCTTCGGTGTGCTCGCCGAGCTGCGGCTGGCCGAGGCGGACCGGAAGGGGCGCGCCGTCGAAGCGGAAGGCCGTGTCCGGCATCGCCATCGGCCCTTCGGTCGGGTGCTCGAACGGGCGGAAGAAGCCGGTCGCGGCGAGATGCGGATCGGCCTGCAGGTCCTCCAGCGTGTTGACCGGGCCGCACGGGATTTCGGCCCGGCGCAAGAGGTCGAGCCATTCGGCCGAGCCTTTCTTGACCAGTTCCCTGCCCGATTCGCCATAGAGGGCATCGACATGGTCGAGCCGTTCGCCGATGGAGACGAAACGCGGGTCCGCCTTCATCTCCGGCCGGCCGACCAGGTCCCAGAAGCGGTCCCATTGTCCGTCGGTGTAGGCGAGCAGGCAGATGAATCCGTCGGCGGTCGGCAGGGGGCGGCGGTGGGGCGACAGGACGCGCGGATAGCCCGGCGGCGTCATCGGCGGGGAGAAGATCGCGCCATACTGGTGCTCGACCAGGGTAAAGCTGGCGACGCCCTCGAACATGGCGGTCTCGACATAGACGCCCCGGCCGGTATCGCGGCGCTGGATGAGCGCGGCGAGGATGCCGTTGGACGCCAGCAGGCCGGAAATCTTGTCGGCGGCGATGGTCGGGATCAGGTTCGGCGCGCCGTCGCGCGCGTGGAAGGTGCCGGCGAGGCCGGCCTGGCCCTGGATGACGTCGTCATAGGCCGGCAGGCCGGCATAGGGCCCGCCGTCGCGATAGCCGTAGAGGCCGGCATAGACGATGCCGGGGTTGCGCGCCATCACCCGGTCCGGATCGAAGCCCAGCTTGAGGATTTTCTGCGGCCGGATATTGTGGACGAAGATGTCGGCGCCATCGACCAGCCGCCACAGCGCGTCGCGCGCCGCCTCGCGCTTGAGGTCGAGCACGATGCTCTTCTTGTTGCGGTTCATGCCCAGATACACCGCGCCCATATGCGGGGTGCGCCGCGGCCCCATCTGGCGTACGGCGTCGCCGCCGGGCGCTTCCACCTTGATGATCTCCGCGCCGAAATCGCCCAGGGTCTGGGTCGCGTAGGGGCCGTAGACGATGGTTGTGAGATCGAGGACGCGGACGCCGTCGAGCGGCAGGCCGGTCGCAGCGGTCGCCGGCTTCGAAGCGGCGTCGGGATCGTTCGATGTGCTCATGGCTGCGAAAAAGGCTGCGGCATCGGCAAAGGTCAACCGGCAGCCGGTCGCGGCCCGTCGCGAAACGCCCTGCGCCCGCCGTTCGGGTCGGGGCGCATTCCGGGTCGCAACGCTGCCGTCGGCCGGTCCCGGCGGCGGCGGCGCTCAAGCCTGCAACAGCGCCCTCAGCTCGGATATCCGCAGCAGCAGCATGAGCGGTTCGCGATCCGAGAAAGGACGGAAGCCGAACCGTCCGTAAAACGCCGCTGCCGTCTCGTCGATGGCCTGCACCACGATCGCCCGGGCTCCGATGACACGGGCCGCCGCGAGCGCGCGCGCCGCCGCGTCGATCAGCAGGTCGGAGCCGAGGTGCCGCCCCTGGTAGTTCGCGTCAACTGCGAGTTGCCCGAGCAGGATCACCGGGACCGGCTCGGGCATGCTCCGGCCGACACGCGACGACACACGCCGCCTTTCAACGGCGCTGGCGGCGAGGCTGTAGAAGCCGACCACCCGGCTGCCGTCGCAAGCGACATAGGTGCGTGCGCCGCCTTTCGCTTCGTTGAGCCGCGCCTTGCCCCGCAGCCAGGAATCAAGGGCGTCTACACCCGAGGCGAAATGCGAGACGTCGTGCTGCGCGCCGAGCGGCTCCGGCGCGCTTACCGGTCCCATTGGGGCCGGTCCCACTGGGGCCGGCGCGCGAAACGCTCCTTTACGGCGGGATCGGGGTTCACCGGTGCGTCGAGCGCGGCGGCAAAGGCGTCCCAGGCCTCGTCGTCGAGGACAATGATGGGGCGCTCGTTCAGGGTCTCGATCGCCGCGGCTTCGCTGGACCGGAGCACGAACTCGGTCCGGGTCACGCCCCGGATCGCCGCTGCGCGGTCGATGAACGCGAGGCGCTCGCTGGACATGCGGAAATTCACCTGAGCCATTGCAGCCTCCTTGCGCCGGGCTGAGCGGCCCGCTCCTGCCGCCCGGGTGATGTGTAGCATTTGTATAGCAAATACAAGCGTCGGCGCACGATGCCAAGCGTTGCCGCCGGGACACTCGGGTGTGATGCCGCGGACCCCGAAAAGGGCTGTTGCAGAGCGTCTCCAGACCCTAACTCCAGCGCTATGACATCACCCGAATCTACAGCGAAGAAAGCCCCGCTGATCGGCGCTTCGATGCCGCGTGTCGAGGACCGTGCCTTCCTGACCGGCGCAGGCACCTTCACCGCCGATCTTTCCCTGCCCGGCCAGGCCCACGCCGTCTTCGTGCGCTCGCCGCACGCCCACGCCGAACTCGGCGCCATCGACACGACGGAGGCGCTGGCCGTCCCGGGCGCTCTGGCCGTCTACACCGCGGCGGACCTGCGCGCGGCCGGCGTGCGCGCCCTGCCGACCGGTGCGCACGAGCCGCTGCCGGCCGGCGAAATTTCGCGCGCCATCGTCGATGCGCCGCAGTATCCGCTGGCCGAAGGCCGGGTGCGCTATGCCGGCGAGGCCGTCGCCTTCGTCGTCGCCGAGACCGAAGTGGCCGCCCTGGAGGCGGCGGAGGCGGTCGCGGTCGATTACGATCCGCTGCCGGCGCTGGGCACGGCCGGCGATGCGCTGGCCGAGGGCGCATCGGCGATCTGGGACGATGCGCCCGACAACCGCTCCGTCGTCTGGGCGGCGGGCGACGCCGCGGCGACCGAAGCGGCCTTCGCCGAAGCGCACCGGGTCGTCGAAGGGGACATCGCGTTCACCCGCTCGACCGCCGCCTTCATGGAGCCGCGCGGCGCGCTCGCCGGTTTCGCGGACGGCCGGTTCACGCTCTACGCCGGCACCCAGGGCAGCCATGCCGTGCGCGCCGCCGTCGCCGGCTGCCTGGGCATAGACCCGGCCGGTCTGCGGGTGATCGTGCCGGACATGGGCGGCGGCTTCGGCGCGCGCAACCTGGTCTATCCCGAGTTTGTCGTCGTGCCGTTCGCGGCGCGGGCGCTCGGCCGGCCGGTGCGCTGGATCGCCGGCCGCAGCGAAGCCTTCCTGACCGACACCCAGTCGCGCAGCCAGAACCTGCACGCCCGCATGGCGCTCGACGCCGAAGGGCGCATCGCCGCCATCGACGTGAAAGCCGACTGGTGGCACGGCGCCTACTGGGTGAACCGGGCGCCGCACATCATCGTGACCTGGATGGCGCCGATGATCTGCGGCCCCTACCGCATTCCGGTCCACCGCTTCGAGATCGGCGGCGTTTTCACCAATACCGCGCCGATCGCGGCCTACCGGGGCATCGCGCGGGCCGAGGCGACGCTCGTGCTGGAACGGCTGATCGACCGGGCGGCACGCGAGACCGGCATCGACCGGGTCGAGCTGCGCCGGCGTAACCTGATCCCGCTCGCCGAGATGCCTTGGGAGTCGCCGGCCGGTGCGCGCTATCAGCGCAACGACTTCTTCGGCAGCCTGGACGCCGGGCTGGCGGCGATCGATTGGGACGGATTTGCGGAACGCCGGGCGGCGTCGGCGTTGCAAGGGCTGCGCCGCGGCCGGTCGGTGACGACCTACATCGAGAATGCCGGCGGCGCGCTGACCGAGTTCGCCGACCTCCGTGTCGAGACGGAAGGGCCGGGGGGCGGGCCGGAGGACGGGCGGGTGCGCGCCCTGGTCGGCAGCCAGGATTGCGGCATGGGCCATGCCACCGTGTTCGGCCAGATTCTCGCCGACCTGCTGGGCGTTGCACCGGACCGGGTGATCGTCGAGGACGGCGATACCGACCGTATTCCGCAGGGCGGCGGCTCCCACGGTTCGCGCACCATGCGCATCGGCGGCGGCGCGGTCCATAACGGCGCGCTCTCCCTGATCGAAGCCGGCAAACCGCTGGCCGCCGACCTGCTGGAGGCCGCGGCGGCGGATATCGGCTTCGCCAACGGCGCCTACCGGGTGCGCGGCACCGACCGGGCGGTCTCCCTGTTCGCCGTTGCGACCGAGGCCGAAGACCGCGGCGCGGCGCTCCGGATCGAAGAGCGGTTCGAGGTGCCGGGGATGAGCTATCCCAGCGGTTGCCATCTGTGCGAGGTCGAGGCCGATCCCGAAACCGGCCGGGTGCGGATCGACCGCTATGTCGTGGTTTCGGACCCCGGCCGGGTGATCAACCCGCTGCTCGCGGCCGGGCAGCTGCACGGCGGCATCGCCATGGGCGTCGGCCAGGCGCTGACCGAGAATACGGTCTACGAAGCCGGCACCGGCCAGCTGCTGAGCGGCAGCTTCATGGATTTCTGCCTGCCCCGGGCCGACGACATGCCGCCGGTCGATACCGTCTTCAACCCGGTCGAGGGCGACGACAACCCGCTCGGCGTCAAGGGCATCGGCGAAGGGCCGACCACCGCCTCGCCGCCGACGGTCATCAACGCCGTGCTGGACGCGCTGGCGGAGGACGGCGTGACGGCGCTGGATATGCCGCTGACGCCGCACAATGTGTGGCGGGCGCTGGAGGCGGCGCGGGCCTGAAGCCCGGGGCACGGACCGCCCCTCAACACGGCCCCCTCGATACGGCGCGCAAGCGCGCCTACTCGGGATGAGGGAGTTGGGGGGTCAAGAACTTCAATACACCACACACCCTTACCCTGAGTAGCCCCGGCCGCCAGGCCGGGGCGTATCGAAGGGGGCTTATCCGGAATGGTTGACTCCGGACGGGCCGGATGCCGGAAAATGAACAGACCGGTCTACCCACGGGCTTTTTTTTGCGATTCGAAGCCCCTCGAATCGCCCGAAACCCGCGGAATCGCTGGGTAGTTGCGATTCGGGTGAATCACAAATTCATTCTAGTTAGGAAATGTTTCAACCTCATGGCCAAGCGGTAGCGCCGGGCAGGATGGCCCGGCGGGATCGGGAACTTTGGCCGGACAGGCTCCGGCCGGACCCGGACAAGAGGACAGGGTCGGCTGTCACGCCCGATGACGCATGGTGCGGCGGCGGACCGGAAAGCGGGAAGAGCGGAATCGTCCCGTATACTCCCCCGGACAGTCCCTTGGACATCCCCGGGGCTTCGGCTGGCCGCTGCGGGCGCAGATCGGGCGTTGACGGGGCCGATATAGGGTGCGGAAACCGCCGTGTCAAGGAATATTATCGGAAAAAAGGAATTATTTTATGACCAGACCCGGCTTGCGGTCTTTCGCCGGGACATCCAGGGGGAGGGGGATTCGATCGGCGCCCGTTTGGCAGGGGAGGCCTAAGGGGCGAAAGCCGGGAGGTCGCTCCCGACGATACCGGAGGCAGGCGCACTCGGGATGCCGCACCGCCCGGCGGCGGCGGACGCAACCACCGGCTTCCGCCGGCCTGTCAACCATTCCGGATAAG
Organism: Alphaproteobacteria bacterium; assembly: GCA_965202925.1. Taxonomy (GTDB): domain Bacteria; phylum Pseudomonadota; class Alphaproteobacteria; order Bin65; family Bin65; genus Bin65. The sequence goes on from CBDBCG010000001.1 coordinate 369,323, forward strand.
GCCCTATCGAAGGGCTGCCCTGAGCCTGTCGAAGGGGGCGGTCCGCCTAACTCTTCAGCTTGTAGCCGGTGCCGAACATCTGCAGGCAGACCAGCCACAGGGCGACGTTCAGCGCGAGCAGCACGATGCCGCCGGCCAGCGTGTCGCCGTCGGCGCGGCCGATGAAGCCGCTGCGGAAGCCGTCGATCATGAAGAAGAAAGGGTTGAAGTGGGCGAGGTCGCCGAGCAGCGGCGGCAGGCGCTCGATGGAATAGAAGGTGCCGCTGAGGAACGCCGCCGGGGTGATGACGAAGTTGGTGACCGCGGCCATCTGCTCGAACTTGTCGGACCAGATGCCGCCGATCAGGCCGAGCAGGGACAGCAGGACCGAGGCCATGACGGCAAAGTACAGGATGGTGAGCGGCGCCTGGATCTGTACGGGCACGAAGACCGCCATGGCCCCCAGCGTGACCGCCCCGACCGCGAGCCCGCGGGTCGCGCCCGCCGCGGCATAGGCCAGCGCCAGTTCGCCCGGCGTGAGCGGCGCCATCAGCACGTCGACGATGTTGCCCTGGATTTTCGAGATCAGCAGGGAGCCGGCGGTGTTCTGGAACGCGCTCTGGACGATCGCCATCATGACGAGGCCGGGCGCCAGAAACTCGACGAAGGGCACGCCGCCGATCTCGCGCACGACATCGCCCATCGCCAGCGAAAAGACGGACAGGAACAGCAGCGTCGTCACGATGGGCGCGAGCAGGGACTGGGTGACGACCTTCAGGAAGCGCTGAAGCTCCTTGCGGTACAGGGTCCACAGGCCGAGCCAGTTGACGGCGCCCACGGGCCGCGGCCCGACGGCGGCGCGGCCGTCCGGTAATACGGCGCCCTCAGCCGGGACGACGGCGTCGGCAGCGGCGGCGTTCTCGGGGGAAAACGGGTTCATGCAGTTCGCATCGCACCGGTTCGGAACAGGCCGCGCCGCCTGGCGCGGCGCTGAGCGTCTGCATGATCTATGGACCGGAGCCGCCGAATAAAGGGCGGTCTACCGCAGACACACAATGCAGGCGCACAAGGACCGCGGAACGGCGCCGCGGATCAGCCGCCGCGATCCGGCGCGACTTCCTCGGAGCGCGGATCGAACGCGAAGATGTTGGGCGAAGTCCGGGCCGTCGGCACATAGTCCTCCCGGTCTCCGGGCGCGACCGCCCTGCGCTGTTTCGTGCGCCGGAGGATCCACAGCGCCACGCTGCCGTGCAGGATTCCGGTGAACAGGAACAGGAAACCCGGGCCGAACAGTTCCATCAGGACCGAGGCGACCAATGGCCCGGCGACGGCGCCGACGCCGAAAATCACCAGCAGGCCGGCGCTGATTTCGACGAAATCCTCCGGATCGGCATGGTCGTTCGCGTGGGCGACCGCGAAACCGTAGATCGAGAACGCCGCCGCGCCGAACAGGAAGTTCGCGGCATAAACCGCCAGAACCGGGAGGCCGGAAGCGCTCAGCAGGACCATGCCGGCGACGGCGGCGACGGCGCACACCGCGGCGATCAGCCAGCGCCGGTCCGGCAGCCGGTCCGACAGGCGGCCGAGCGGATACTGCACGACCGCGCCGCCGACGATGGCGACGCTGATGAAAACGGCGATGCCGGTGACCGAAAGGCCGAGCTCCTTGGCGTAGACCGCGGCGAGGCTCCAGACCGCGCCGTTGGCCATGCCGTTGGTCAGGCATCCGACTACGCTGACTTGCGAATTGCGCCACAGCTTGCGCAGGTCCGGTCGCGCCTTGACCGGCAGCGGCGGCGAGGGGGACCGGGTCAGGCAGACCGGAATGACCGCCAGCGCGAACAGGATCGTGGCCAGGGAAAACAGCTTCGAACTGCTGGGCGTTTCGAGCAGGAGAAGATATTGCCCCGCGGTCACCGCCGCGAGATGGATTGCGACATAGGCCGAGAACACCGTGCCGCGGTTGCGCCGGGTGGCCGCGCCGTTCAACCAGCTCTCGATCACCATATACAGGCCGGCGATGCACAGGCCGATGATCGCGCGAAAGACGATCCAGGCGGCCGGGTTCAGGGCCAGCACATGCAACAGCGGCACGATCGCCGCGAGGGCGGCGACGGCGGCGTAGACCCGGATGTGGCCGACCCGCGCGACCAGCGGCGGCACGAGATAGCAGCCGAGCACGAAGCCGACCGAGTAGGCTGCGCCGATGACGCCGATCCAGGCGGCGCCGAAGCCTTCCAGATCCGCGCGCAGCGGCACCAGGGTGAGGAACAGGCCGTTGCCCAGCATGAGCAGGGCCACCCCGACGAGCAGGGCGGCGACCGGCGCCAGCAGCGCCTTCGGTGCGGCAAGGGAGGCGGTCATGCGCGCCACGGCGAGCGGCCTTTTCGAGTGGGCTCGGCGGCGGTGCCGAGGCGCGGCGATATGGGTATCGATCGGCGCGCGCGCAAGCCCCTTTTTTTGCAGCGGCTTACGGGCGGGGCGCCGTGCCTCCGGGAGCCCCGGCCTTCCCGCCTTCAATAGCGGAAATGCCGCTCAGCCGGCGGCTTTGGCCTCCAGCTTGAGCGATGCCGAATTCATGCAGAAGCGGTGGCCGGTCGGCGCCGGGCCGTCGGGGAAGACATGGCCCAGATGGGCGTCGCACTTGCTGCACAGCACCTCGGTGCGCAGCATGAACAGACTGCGGTCTTCGCGCAGGGCGACGGCGCTGTCGTTGACCGGCGCCCAGAAGCTCGGCCAGCCGGTGCCGGAATCGTATTTGGCATCGGAGGAAAACAGCGGCTGTCCGCAGCAGACGCAGCGATAGGTGCCGGACGCCTTGGTGTTCCAGTATTCGCCGGTAAACGCGCGCTCGGTGCCGTGCTCGCGGGCGACGTGGAACTGGATATCGGTCAGCTGCGCCCGCCACTCGGTATCGGACTTGACGATCTTGTCGGTTGCTTCGGTCATGAAACCAACTTGGGCCAACGGCGCGGCGATTCAAGGGAAACCGGCCGGAAAGGCGTTGTGCGGTAACGGGTTGCACGCGAAGGCAGGCAAGGAAGACAACGCCGTCCTTGAGCCCCTCCCCCGAAGGATTCCTCGGCGAATAGCCGTGAGTTGGCCCGACAGACAAAGCAAGGCGTCCCTCATTCCCTTGGATTGCTCTGCGAAAGTGGCGTGGCTGTGCCGAAGCCCCCTCCCCCTGACCCCCTCCCCCGGAGGGGAGGGGGAACTTTGTTTCGAAAATGTTGTGCGAAAGCCGAAAAACTGGCGCGATTCCAATGCGTTACTCCCCCTCCCCTTGGGGGAGGGACTCCCCACCATTTGTAAAGAGAGTTCTGGCACGCGCGAGTATGCGTGCCGGGCACCTTGCGTGGCTCGTGCGTCACGCTGCATGGGCTTGTCTCGCGCGGGCGGGATTGAAGACAGTCTGGTTTTCGAGCATCGCGCAGGCGACGCCGAGCAGACGGTCGGCGACGCCTCGAAGCGCACGGGCATGACCATGCCCGCGGGCGCGCAGCGCGGCGTATTTCGCTTTGCTGACGGGGTCGCGCTGTATGGCCACCCCGGCCCAGTGGTAGACGGCGTCCTGGAGCCGGTTGTGAGCCGCGAGCCGGCGGATGACGATCAGCGACTTGCCGGACCGTTTGGTCACGGGAGCGACGCCGGACAGGCATCGCAGGGCCTGATAGTCTCGCCGGCGCAGAGGATCGTGTGCTTCTGCGAGCAGCGTGGCGAGGACGATCCTGCCGACGCCGGGAAGCGAGCTCAGGATTTCCACGTCACGCTGCGCATCTATTCCCGGCTCGTCCTCCGGAGAGGCCGCCGATCGGGACAGCGTTGCGCTCAGACGGTCGAGTTCGCCATAGGCCTTCGCGATCTGCTGTGCGACGACGGCAAGCTGCGAGAAGACGACCTCGATATGGGCGACTGCGGCCTCGGTCGTGCCGGGCGCGACGGACACCGCAGGCTCGCGCAGGATCCGGAGCGCGGTTTCGCCATCGATCCGGCGCACCCGATGGCGCTTCAGGAGCTTGGCGAGGGTGACGGCGCGGACGCGCTGCGCCTTTGCGGGCGTCGGCGCAAGACACCAGAGTTCGCGGATCCAGGCCTTGGTAAGATCGCTTTCGACCTTGAGGAGCTGCGGATAGTAGCGCCAGAGCTGCTGGCGGGCCCGGTTCACGAGCCGGGTCCTGTCGCAGGTCAGGTCGCTGGCGATCCGCGACCACTCACGCAACTCGACGATCTCCGGCGCCGCCGGGTCCAGGCGCCGGAACGCATGGCCATCGGTCCGCAGGGCATCGGCGAGCACGCGGGCGTCGCGGCGGTCGTCCTTGGCGCCGGCCGGCGAGAAGCGGTCGCGGAAGCGGTCGAGCTGCTTCGGATTGACGGAATGGACCGTGAAGCCGCGTTCCATCATGGTCTCGACGACGGGACCGTGCGGGATCTCGATGGCGACCCCGACCGCGTGCGGTTCGGCGTTTGTCCTGGCAAGGATCCAGGCCGCCATCTCCGCCAGGCCGGCTCCGCCGTGACTGAAGGCCCGCTCGGCCGACACCTCGCCAGCGCTGTCGACAACGCAGACCTGGTGGGTCTCCGAACCCCAGTCGATCCCCGCAAAATACTCAAACATGTCCATGGCATTCCCTTCGCGTCCTTGTGTCAACGGACCGCCACGATGCCTGCCTGTCCCTGTACTGGCGCTCAAGGCGCAAACTCCCCACCGGGCGTCCATCGCGGCCAGGGACCGAGGCACAGGTCCTCCCCAAGTGCTCATGGCGCAGGGGGCGCTCGGTTGCTCTCGATCCCTTGGCCCGTCCCATCCGCGATGGACAGGACTTCCACGATGGCAGGGAGTCCAGGTGAGCGGCACCCGGCCATTGGCTTCGCCTCCGCGCTACGCGCTCCGGCGAAACCAATGGCCAGCCAGCACTGCTGCGATCAAGGTCGAAGAAATGGCTAAGCAACGTCTTCCCACCGAATTGGCTGAAGCGCTGTGAGAGGTACAGGGGGCAGGGGGAGGGGTATCGCGGGGAAGGCGACGCCAGCGCCCGTTTTCGCTCGGTCCGAATTTCGCAGAAGAATCCCTGAGGGAGGAGGATTTGGACGGAGATCTCATTCGTTTGCGGAGACAATCGGAGGCGGGACAGCCCGAAGGCTCGCCGGTCAGCCGAGATTGCGGCGGAACAGGGCGAGCATGCGCTCCCAGTGCCGCTCGGCCGCCGCCTTGTCGTAGCAGTGCCGGTCGGGGAAGGCGAAGCCGTGATGGGCGCCGGCGTAGCGCTCGATCCGGTGGCGCACCGCCGAGCCTTCGAGGCAGCGGGCGAGCGCCTCGACCGCGGAGTCCGGCACCCAGATATCGTCTTCGGCAAAGGCGAGATAGAGTTCGGCCCGGATGTCGCCGGTCCGCAGATGGGGCGAATCCGGCTGGTCGGTCACGATGCCGGCGCCGTAATAGCTCGCCGCCGCGGCGATCTCGTCCGGATAGCGCGCCGCGACCGTGTAGACGAACTGGCCCGACAGGCAATAGCCGACGCAGCCGGCCGGCCCCGGCGCCGCGCCCTTCAGCGACCGGGCATAGTCGAGCAGCGGGCGCGTATCCGCCGCCACCCGGTCGTTGCTCACGCTCCTGACCAGGCCCCAGAAGCGCTTGCGTTCCCCGGAGCCCTTGACCTCGATCTTCTGCGCGTCGAGCAGCACCTCGTCGATCCCGGCCATGCGGTAGAACAGGTTGGGCAGCAGCACGCTATAGCCGGCGGTTCCGATGCGGCGCGCCATATCCTTCAGCTCCTCGCGCACGCCGATCGCGTCCATGTAGAACAGCACGACCGGATGCGGCCCGCCGTCCTCCGGCTGCGTGACGAAGGTCTCCATGACGCCGTCGGGCGCGTCGATCCGGGCGATATGCTCTTTCATGGTCCGGCCTCTCCTGTCGCGGCGTCCGCAGGCAAGCCTCTCCGAACGCGCCGGTCAAGTGCGGAGCGCCGTCGCCCCGCGGCGCGGCCCTTGTCGCCGACCGAAAGGCGCGGCACATATCGCCGCCCCGGACCTTCCGCAGCGGGAGCGCGCGACATGAAAATTGGATTTATCGGCCTGGGCAATGTCGGCGGCAAGCTGGCCGGCAGCCTGCTGCGCAACGGCTTCGACCTCACGGTGCAGGACCTCGACCCGGCGGCGGTGCGGCCGCTCGTCGAGCGCGGCGCACAGGCCGGCGAAAGCCCGGCGGCGATGGCCGCAGCCTGCGACGCCGTCATCACCTGCCTGCCCTCTCCGGCAGCAAGCCGCGCGGTCCTGGAGGCGGAAGACGGCCTGCTCGCCGGCCTCACGCCGGGCACGATCTGGGCCGAGATGAGCACGACGGACGAGGCCGAGGTCCGGCGGCTCGGCGCCCTGGTTCAGGCGCAGGGCGGCGAGCCGGTCGATTGCCCCGTCTCCGGCGGCTGCCACCGGGCGGCGACCGGCAACATCGCGATCTTCGCCGGCGGCGAACGCGCAGCCTTCGAGCGGCTGCTGCCCGTGCTCAAGGCGATGGGGCGGCGCATCCTCCATACCGGCCCGCTCGGCTCGGCCTCGGTGCTCAAGGTGGTGACCAACTATCTCGCCACGGCGAACCTGGTCTCCCTGTGCGAGGCGCTGGCGACCGCGAAGATGGCCGGCATGGACCTCAACACGGCCTACGAGGCGATCCGCATTTCGTCCGGCAACTCCTTCGTCCACGAGACCGAGAGCCAGGTCATCCTCAACGGCAGCCGCGACATCAACTTCACGATGGACCTGGTCTCCAAGGATATCGGCATCTTCGGCGCCATCGCGGAGCGCGCCGGCGTGCCGCTGGAGATCGCGCCCCTGCTGATCGGCATCTTCAAGGACGGCGAAGCCCGCTACGGCGCGCGCGAATGGTCGCCCAACATCGTCCGGCGGCTGGAGGACGCCTGCGGCATCGAGATTCGCGCCCCCGGCTTCCCGGCCGAAATGGTCGACGACGAACCGGAAGAGCCGGGCCACGAGGTCGTGCCGAAGGGGCGCAGCGGCGATTTCGCGGCAGAGGCCCGCCGGCAATCGCAGGCGGTGGCCGCAATCAGCCATGCCGAGGCGGATCAGGCGTTCGTCGACGCCATCGGCGAGACCGAAGCCGGCTAAACCGGCCGTCGGACGACCGGCGGCGGTAACCGGGGTGGAATGGACCCTGGCGAAAGGACGGGAATTTCTCCAGTCTTCGCAGGTTGCACTCATCCGTCATTCCGGCTGACCGGGGCCCCAACCCGTCATTTCGACCGAACGAAGTGAGTGGAGAAATCTTTTCGCTACAGTGCCCCGGACCCTTGCACCGCGCGGGAAAGATATCTCCGCTCCGCCGTCTTGCTGACGGCTACGGTCGATATGACGGTAAAGGGGCATGTGGAAATGGCGGCGCGGCCGGTCGAATCCGTTGCACCGCCGCACCGGTGCCGCTAGCGTCGCTGTCGGAAAACGAACAATCCGCATACGCGGGAGGGAAACATGCTGCGAGTCTGCGCCGCATCGGTTGCCGCCGTTCTGGCTGCGGCCTTGCTGGGTCCGGCGCCGGCCTCGGCCAAAGAGCTGAAGCCCAAATTCGGCGATATCGGCGGGGTCTACTACACCGACGTTGCGGAGAACCGCGAAGCCTGCCGGCAGGCGATCAAGAACAAGATCGCCCTGTGCCGCCAGAATACGAGCTTCGTCAGCAACACCCTGGACCGGAAATATCCCGGCTGCCTGCCGATCTTCCGGCAGCAGGCCGGGATCTGCGTTACGCATTTCCGGCGCCAGACGAGCAAATGCGACGTGTTCGGCTCGGCGCGGATCGACGACTTCACCGGCTTCGCCTGTACGGTGACGAAGACGGTCGTCGAGGAGGGCGGCGAACCGGAGCGCGGGCCGGGCATTGCGCCGATGGACCGGCGGATGACGGCGCGCACGCGGGTCAACCTGCGCGCCGGACCGGGCACGGACCATCGCGTCGTCGGCTCGCTGGCGGCCGGACAGGCGGTGCAGGCGACCGGCCGGGCCGGCGCCTGGCTGCGCATCGCGAGGCCGGGCGGTGGCACGGCCTTCGTGCACGGGGATTTCATGGTCGCCGCGGCGGGGCGGGAGCAGCAACCGCAAACCCGCAGCACCGCAGCGGGTCTGTCGCCGAAATGCGCCGGGATGGGCAAGGGCGCGAAGTGCTGGAACGAACTCGCCAACCGGCCCGGCTGCTATGTTTTCGAGCCCAACTACAGGCCGGGGATACGGGTGACCTGGTCCGGGGCGTGCGCCGGCAGCGTCGCCGTCGGGCGGGGAACGTGGAGATGGAAGACATCGCGCGGTTCCGGCGAGGGAACCGGGGCGCTGGTGCGGGGCAAGTTACACGGCCGGTGGGTCTACCGCTGGGAGGGCCACGCCTTAGAAGGTCCCTATGTGAACGGCAAGCAGCACGGCCGGTGGATATTCCGCAACGTCAGGGGAGATGTCTCCGAAGGCCCCTATGTGAACGGCAAGATGCACGGGATGTGGATCTTCCGTAACGCCGACGGCAATTGTCGAGCCAGTCGGTTCAGCCATGGGAAGGGATCGTCCAAATCCACGCGTTGCTGACCGAAACGACCAAACTTCCCCGCAAGCCGTTAACCTGCGGCCTTGTCGCTCTTCTTCGCCCGGCGCTGTGCGGAAACATCCGGTAGTTTCTCAGTTCGAATCCGGTGCTGGGCAAGCGCAAAGCCCTGTCCGAGAACCGGAGCGTCACTCCGGCCGACCGAAGGGAGGGCCGCCCGCCCCGTCCGTGGTGACACGAGAGGGGTGATTGGGGGAGCAGCGTTTCCGAATACCGTGACAGGAGAACTCGCGCCGCGTCCTCCATCCCCTCACCCGCCCGCCAGCGTCGGCCACAGTTCGTCGGCGCCGTTGCGGCAGACCTGCTGGCCGAGGCGGCGGCTCCACCAGTCCTCGTTGCCGAAATCCTCGCGCCATTGCCAGATCGCGCGGGTGAGGCGGTGCAGCGGATATTCCGCGGTGTAGCCCATGGCGCCGTGGAACTGATGGGCGGCCTTCGCCGCAATCGTGCCGGCCCGGCCGGTTGCGATCTTGGCCGAGGCAGCGAGGAATGGGTCTTCCCGGTCCAATGCCGCAAAGGCGGCGCGGGCGATCTGGGCGGCGGCGGCGGTTTCGGCCGCGGCAACGGCGATGTGCTGCTGCACCGCCTGGAAGCGGGCGAGCGGCCGGCCGAACTGGCGGCGCTCCCGGACATAGCCGACGGTCATCTCCAATGCCGCGCCCGCCGCGCCGGCGATCTGCAGCGCGCGGGCCGCCGCCATGGCCTGCCGGAACGGCGTGACACCATCGGCCGCGCCCGAAAGCGGGGCGGACGCGGGCGCGCCGTTCAGCAGCGGGCGGCCTTCGCCTTCCGGCGCGGCAACCGTCTTGCCCGCCGGATCGACGGCGCAGGCATTGTCCGGCCAGGGGACGCGGCTACCCGGCTCGGCCAGCGCTAGCGGCCCGGCCGGCACGTCCGCACCCTGCCGGGCCAGCAGCCAGGCCAGCACCCCGGTATCGGCCGCGGGCGAGGGATCGCCCAGCGCGCCCAGCGCCTCGACCGCCGCAGCCCCTTCGGCGAGCGCCGCCCCGGCGCCGCCCTGCGCTTCGGACAGCAGGAGTTTCGGCAGGCCGAGGGCGGACACCGCCTGCCAATGATCGTCGGACCAGGCGAGCGCCCGGCCGGCCGGCCCGTCATAGGCGTCGGCGTGCGACGCCAGCGCCTGCCGGACGGCATCGGCAAACGCGGCGCCGGCGGTATCGCCGTTCCCCCCGCTCATCGCAGCCCCAGCCCGCGCGCAATGATGCCGCGCACGACCTCCCGCGCGCCGCCGCGCAGGGTGAAGGACGGCGTGTGCAGCACATCGTAGGCCAGCAGGTCTTCCAGCAGCGCCGTGCGGTCGCCGGGCGGGGTTTCCGCCAGAATCCGCCGCGCAATCTCCGGCGTGTCCTGTTCCAATGCGGTGCCGACCTCCTTGACCAGCGCGGCCTCGGTGTTCGGCGTTTCGCCGCGGTCGAGCGCGCCGGCGACCTGGATCGAGAGCAGCCGCACCGCAGCCAGCCGGGCAACCAGCACGCCGATCTCCCCCGCGGCCAGCCGGTCCGGGTCCGGGCCGGCGGCGCGCACGAGTTCGACGATCAGGCGGAAGGTCGAGAGGAAGCGGTCCGGCGCGCTGCGCTCGAAGGCCAGCTCGCTCATCACCTGGCGCCAGCCGTCGCCGGGGCTGCCGACGATCCGGTCGGCCGGGATGTCGTGGTCGGCGAATACGACCTCGTTGAAATGGTGATCGCCGGCCAGGTTATGGATCGGGCGGATGGCGATGTCCGGCGCCTTCAGGTCGATCAGGAACTGGCTGAGCCCGCCGTGCCGGTCTTCTTCCCCTTCTCCTGTCCGGCACAAGGCGATCATCCAGTCGGCGCGGTGGGCGTTCGACGACCAGATCTTCGCACCGTTGATGCGCCAGCCGTTGCCCGACGGTTCGGCCCGGGTGCGCACCGCGGCGAGGTCGGAGCCGCTGTCCGGCTCGCTCATGCCGATGGCGAAGCTGTATTCGCCCGCGGCGATGCGCGGCAGAAACCGGCGGCGCTGGTCCTCCGTGCCGAAGCGCAGCAGCAGCGGCGCGGTCTGGCGGTCGGCGATCCAGTGCGCCGCGACCGGCGCGCCGCCGGCGAGCAGTTCCTCGAGCACGACATAGCGTTCGAGCAGGCCCGATTCGCGACCTCCGTAGCGCCGCGGAATCGCCATGCCGAGCCAGCCCCGTTCCGCCAGCCGCGTACTGAAGCCGCGGTCGAAGCCCTCCCAGGAACCGACCCAACTCTCGACCCCGGCGCGTTCCCGCTCTTCGGCCAGAAAGGCGCGCACCTCTCTGCGCAGCCCGGCATAGGCGGCAAGGTCGGGCAGCGGCGTATCGGCGAAGAACTGCATGGCCGGGGTGTTACGGCATCCCGCGCTGCGGGGGAAGGCGCCGCGCGCGGTGGTGCCTATGCGCAATCGGACGCTCCCCGGCCGGCGCGGGCAGGCTATCATGGGCGATACGCCAATCCCCGCGAGCGGAGCGAATCTCATGCCGCCATCCCGCGAAACCGTCGGCTTTATCGGCCTCGGCAATATGGGCCGGCCGATGGCCGCCAGCCTGGCCCGTGCGGGTTTCGAGGTCGTCGGCTACGACGCCGACCCGGACGCCGCTGACGCCTTTGCCGCCGCAACCGGCTGCCGGACCGCCGCGACGCTGGCGGCGCTGGCCGACGCTGTATCGGTCGCCGTCACCATGCTGCCGACCGGCGCGATCGTGCGGCAGGTTCTTCTGGAGGAAGAGGGCGGCGCACTGGCCGGCGGGCTCGGCGCCGGCAAGTCCGGGGACGGCCTGGTCATCGACATGAGTTCGTCCGAGCCGATGGGCACCCGCGCGCTCGGCGCGGCGCTGGCCGAACGCGGCGTCGCCCTGGTCGACGCGCCGGTCAGCGGCGGAGTCCCGAAGGCGGCGGACGGCACGCTCGCCATCATGGTCGGGTCCGATAGCGAAGCGGCAGCTCAGCGAGCCGGCCCGGTCCTGCGCACCATGGGCGACCGGCTGTTCCGCGCCGGGCCGCTCGGCGCCGGCCACGCCGCCAAGGCGCTGAACAACTACGCTGCGGCCGCCGCCTTCACCGCGGCGGCGGAAGCCCTGATCGTCGGCGAGGCGTTCGGCCTGGAAAGGGAGACGCTGCTTGAGATCGTCAACAACTCGTCGGGCCGGAGCTTCAATTCGGAAGTGCCGATCAGGCAGGAGGTTCTGCCCCGGACGTTCGCCACCGGCTTCAAGCTCGGCCTGATGGCCAAGGATGTCGCCATCGCCGCCGACCTCGCGGAAGCGCTCGGCGCCGACGCGCCGCTCAGCCGCAGTATGAAAGCCCGCTGGGCCACGGCCGGCGCCGCGCTGGGCCCCGACGCCGATTTCACCCGGGCGGTCACGCTTTGGGAAGAGGATCAGCCGGCGTGACCGCGCGACAGCCCATTCCCGTCACCGTAATCGGCGGCTATCTGGGCGCGGGCAAGACGACCTGCCTGAACGCCCTGCTGGCGGCGGACCACGGGCTGCGCCTCGCCGTGCTGGTCAACGATTTCGGCGCGGTCAACATCGACGCCGGCCTGATCGCCGAACATGGCGGCGACACGGTGGCGCTCACCAACGGCTGCGTCTGCTGCGCCATCGCCGACGATCTCGGCGCGGCGCTCCAGGCGCAGGTTCGGCGGCGGTCGCGGCTGGACCGCATCGTCGTCGAGGCGAGCGGCGTCGCCGACCCGGCGCGGGTCATGCGGCTCGCCGGCAACTGGCCGGGCTGCCGGCCGGCCGGGACCGCCGTGCTGGCCGACGCGGCGACGGTCCGCGCCCGGGCGGCGGACAAGTTCGTCGGCGCGCTGGTCGTGCAGCAGATGCGGGCGGCGGACCTGCTCGCGCTCAACAAGCTCGACCTGCTGCCGGCCGAAGAGGCCGCGCCGCTGCGGGAATGGGTGCAGGAGCAGGCAGGTCCGGCCGATCTCGTCGAGACCCGCTTCGGCGAGGTCGGTCCGGCGCGGCTGTTCGGCATCGGCGACGCGGCCCCGGCGGCGGCGTCCGGCGAAACCGGAGCGGGGCAGGACCCCGGACACGGCCTGTCCTCGGTCGTCTGGCGGCCGGCGGACCCGGTCGATCCCGCCGCCCTGGAACGCCTGTTCGCCGGCCGGCCGGACATCCATCGCGCGAAAGGCGTCGTCGCCACCGGTGCGGGATGGCGGCGGATCGACTGGAGCGGCGGCCGGCTCGCCCTGTCCGGAGCATCGTCCGGGCCGGCGCAACTGGTCCTGGTCGGCCCGTTCGACGCCGCTGCCGGGCAAGCCCTGCTCCGCGCGCTGGACGCCTGTGTGCGAGCGGCGGATTGCGCCTCCCGATCCGCCGGCTAGAACGGGCCGGTGACCGATCCGATTTCCCCGCAGCCGCCCGAACACCGGCCCGAAGCCCGCACCGGCACGGTGGGGCTGCTGGCCGTGCTCGCCGCCGCTTTCACGGTCAGCCAGTTCTACCGCACCGCGCCGGCGGTGATCGGGCCCGAGTTGCGCAGCGGGCTGGCGCTGAGTCCGGCCGAGCTCGGCCTCGCCGCCGGCGCCTTCTTCATCGCCTTCTCGCTGATGCATGTGCCGATCGGCGTATTGCTCGACCGCTACGGCCCGCGCCGGGTCATGGCGGCGATGCTGACCATTGCCAGCGCGGGCGCCGCCCTGTTTTCCCAGGCCGAAGGCGCGGCCGGCCTGGTCGCGGCGCAACTGCTGATCGGCGCCGGCTGTTCGGCCATGTTCGTCGGCGGCCTCGTCGTGGTCTCCCGGCGCTTCCCGCCGGCCCGGTTCGGCGGCCTCGCCGCCCTGCTGACCGCGGTGAGCGGTCTCGGCATGGTCTTTTCCGGCACGCCCTTCGCCGCGCTCGCCGACGCCGTCGGCTGGCGCGCCGGTTTCCTGATCGCCGCGGCGGTCTCGCTGGCGCTGGCCATCGTCATATTTTGGGCGGTGCCGCGGCGCGGCGAACGCCGGCCGGAGCAGCCGGCCGAAACCTTCCTCCGCTCGGTTCTCGACCTCGGCCGCATCTTCCGCCACGGGCCGGTCTGGGGTGTGATCGCGCTCGCCATGGTGTCCTATCCGTCGGTCATCGCCCTGCGCGGCTTCTGGGGCGGGCCCTATCTGGCGGACGTGCACGGCGCCGACACCATCGAGCGCGGCGACATCCTGCTCGTCATGAGCGTCGCCACCATCGTCGGCGCGGGCCTCTATGCCCTGTTCGAGCGGCGCACGACCCTGCGCATGCCCTTCGTCTACCTGGCGGCCGGGGCGAGCGCCCTGGGCTTCTGGCTGCTGGCGCTGGCGCCGGTCTCCTCGCCGTTCCAGGCGGCCCTGCTCTTCGTCCTGATCGGCACTTTCAGCTTCGGCTCGATCCTGCTGCTGGCGATCGCGCGCGACATGTTCCCGGACCGGCTGACCGGCCGGGCCATCACCTCGGTCAATTTCACCTCCTTCATGGGCGCCGGGCTGATGCAGGTCATTCCGGGCATCGTGCTCGGCCTGTGGCTGCCGGTCGACGGCCATCCGCCGGCCGAGGCGTACCGCGTCGTCTTCGCCGGCATCGGCGCCGTATTGCTGGCCGCCGCGGCGGTCTTCACCCTGGTGCTGCGCCGGCAGATCGCCGACGGCTGGCGGGAATGGCTTGCGCGGCGGGCCGAAGCGCGACATGACAACGGAGCCGCAGGGCGGCGGACCGACTGACGGAACTGCGACTGACGGAACTGCGACTGACGGAACTGCGGCTGACGGAACCAAGGGGAGCGCGGGCGATGGCATACTGGCTGGTGAAATCCGAACCGGGCGAATGGTCGTGGGACGATCATGTGCGCGACGGCGTCGCCGAATGGGACGGCGTACGCAACCATCAGGCGGCGAACAATCTGCGCGCCATGAAGATCGGCGACCGCGCCTTCTTCTACCATTCGGTGAACGAGAAGCGGATCGTCGGCGTGCTCGAAGTGGTGCGCGAGTTCTATCCCGACCCGACCGACCCCTCGGGCCGCTTCGACATGGTCGATTTCAAGGCGCTGTTCCCGGTCAACCGCCCGGTGACGCTGGCCGAGATCAAGGCCGAGCCGGCGCTCGCCGACCTCGCCCTGGTGCGCCACTCGCGGCTGTCGGTCATGCCCGTGAGCGACGCGCACTGGCGGCTGCTGTGCAAGATGGCGGAGACGGAGGGGTGAGGGGAGGCGTAGCAAGGCTGCTTTCGGTCCGCGGAACTTGACTCACCGAACTTCTTAAAGTAGGAATTTACAAATTTCCTACTTTTTGCAGGCCCGCCATGTCCCTGATCACCGTAAAACCGAAGTTCCAGGTCACGATCCCCGCAAAGCTGCGTAAAGGGCTCGATCTGCGCGAGGGCGACCTCATGGAAGCCACTGTTGTGGACGACGGCATCCTCTTGCGCCCCAAGCAGGTGGTGGACCGAAACGCAGCCGCCGAGCGGGTTGCCGCCGTCCTCGCGCGGATCGAGCCCCCGCCTGAGGATGCCGGCCGCACCGAGGACGAAATCATGGAAGACGTCCTCGCCGACATCGCCGCCGCCCGCAAGGAACGCCGTGACCGTAAAGCATGAGGGTCGTTATCGATTGCAACGTCCTCGTTTCCGTGGCCCGGTCCGGAGGCGTGTGCGCCAAAGTTGTCATCGACGCGATTCACGGCCACGAGATTGTGCTTTCCAGATCGATTGTCGAAGAATATCTGGCGGTCGCGGAACGGCCGGCCCACGCCGGCTATCGCGACGGCATGCTGACCATCGTTGCCGAGTTCGAGCGGGTGGCCGCGTTCGTGGAACCGGCGGATACTGTGTTCGGTCTCCGAGACCCCGATGATGAAATTTATTTGGCAACCGCAATGGCTGGCGGCGCGGCGCTGGTAACCGGCAACAGCCGGGATTTCACGGAACCGCAATACGGTCCGGTCGAGGTTTTCTCCCCGCGCTCCTTTATCGATCGAACGGATTCACAATCGTAAGGCCGTCGATGCGGCGGCCGGCCTGGAGCGTATCGGTCAGCAGGGTGTCGCAGCCGGCTTCGAGGGCCGAGGCGAGGATCAGCGAATCGTGGAAGCCGAAGCGGTGCTGCCGGGCCAGCGCAACGGCCGCCGTCCAGGTGTCGATGCCGACCGGGCGCACCGGGTCGAGCGCCGTCCGCAGGTCGGCCACCGCCCCGGCGATCGCGTGCCAGTCGAGGCGGAACCTCCGGCGGAGCACAGCGGTAAACTCGTGGACGACCTGAACGCTGATCACGCCGCCGGCCAGGATCGCCTGCCGCGCTATCTCGCCCCTGGGGTCGGCGGACTGGGCATAGACCAGCAGGTTCGTATCGAGGAAGGCGGTCACCGGGCGTTGGCGTCCTCGCGGTCGAAGGCGTAGTCGTCAGGCAGCGGCCAGCCCCGCGCGCCCATCCGTTCGACCGCCCGCGCCCGGCGCTCGTCCTTCGCCAGCACGATCCGCTCCGGCGTCGCGGAGACGATCTCCAGCCGGTCTCCCACGCTCAAACCGAGGTTATCGGCCACCGCCTTCGGCAGGCGGACGGCCAGGCTGTTGCCCCATTTCGAAACCTGCATCGCTGACATCCGTATATCTATAATGGTAAGGATATACAATCTTCTAAGATATACAATACCCAAGCACAGAAATCCCGTCGACCGGGCGGTCCGGCCGCCGCTTTCGGTATTCCGGCCTGTCCGGCCGCTGCCTGCGGGGCGTTGCGGGCGGACTTCAAACGCGCTGGCAGCGGTGGTCCTTGCCGAGCGCCCGGAGGACGACGCGCCCGGCCGGGCGGGCCCGGTCTTCGGGCGCGCGGCGCAGATGCAGCAGCACGGCGATGGAGAGTTCGGCAATGCTGGCTCCCGGTCGCGGGCAGACGATTCGCAGGCGGCCGTACAGCCCGGCCGAGGCCCGGTGCCCCGCCAGCACTCCGGCCACATAGGCGTGCAGGATCTCGATCGGAATCCCGATCAGGTCGTTGGCGGTCCTGAACGGACCGTCGCTGCGGGCCGGGCCGGCCGCCGCGGCGAGGACGGACAAGGCGAGCAACGCCGCCGCAAGAACTGCTCCGGATCGCTTCATGGCCCTGTCCCCCATTTGAACGCCGACTTCCGCAACTCCCGCCGCTCCGTCATGCCGTTTCCCGGCAGGCGCCGGAGGTCGCCATGCTACGCCCGTTCACCCGGCTACGGCCCATGGGGCGGCCCATGGGACGGCAGGACGATTCCGGCGCCGGCCGGCACGCCGAGCTGCCGGCCCGCCTCGATCAATTGCCGGTCCAGACTGTACAGCGCCGCCGCGCCCCGGTTCGCGGTGATGGCCAGATGCAGCGCGTCGCCGGCTCTCAGGCCGGTCTCGAAACGGCCGAGAAAATCTCTGGCAAGATCGAAATCGTCCCGGCCCGGCAGCAGGATGGCGAAAGACTCCCCGATCATGGTCTCGAAGCGGGCGTCGGCGGCGCGCGCCACATCCGCGCCCAGCCCGCCCATGCGCACCTCGCGGGCGAGCAGCGAGGAAAACTCGACGCGGGTCCAGTGGCTGACCGCCAGTTCTGCCGGCGGCAGCGTTTCCAGGAAGCCGGCGACGGCGTCGCTGGCGGCTTCCGGCAGTATGAGGGGCGCGACGAAGCTGGTATCGAAATAGCGCACGCCGGAGCGCCCCGCTCAATGCCTTTCGTCCCGGACCTCCCGGAGCAGTTCGGCAGCGGGCCGGCGCAACCGGGGCATAGCCGCGCGAAAACCGGCCAGTTCCTTCAAGGGCAGCGGCGTCCGGGGGCGGGCGGCGGGGGCGATATGCGCCACCGCCTTGCCGCGGCGGGTAATCACGAACTCCCGGCCGGCCTCCACCTTGTCCAGCAATTCGCTGAGACGGGCTTTCGCCTGGGTCAGATTCACTTCGGTCGGATTGCCCCCGGCCGGTTCGGCCTCAACCATCGGAGCCTCACATGGTCATGAAACTGGTCAGATAATAGCACCGTCCGGCCGTTCATGCCACGGCCGTGCGGCCATACCATCGCGCGGACTCGGGCCGTACCCGAACGGACTGCGATGAAACGGGCCGGCTTCCCGCTCCGGGCGGCCCGCGCCTGTTGCCGGAATGCGCGCTCACAACACGCTCACAACACGCTGGCAATGTCGGTCTGCGCAAAGTCCCCGCCGACGAAGAGCAGCGGACAGCCGGACGATTTCGCCGTTTCGTAGGCGAAGCAATCGCCGAAATTCAGCGCGGCCGGATGGACGCCCCTGCCCCATTTTCCGTAGGCCCCGGCAACCCGCCGCGCCGCCGCCGGCGCCACGCTTACGATCTCAAGGCCGAGCCCGTCGATCAGCCCGGCCATTTCGGCGCCGAGGCCGCGCCGTCCGGCAACGATCAGCGCCTCGGCCGCCGTTACGGTGGAAATGACGATCCGGTCGTCGGTTTCCAGGGCCTCCGCGCAGGCTTCCGCTTCGGGTTCGCCCAGCAGGATCGCCATCAGGGCCGAGGTATCGACCGCGATCATGCCGGCAGACCGTCATCGTCGTACAGAAAGTCCTGGCTGCGGGCGGCGCCCGGACCCTCGGCCGTCTTTTTCGCGGCGGCGGCCTGCGCGGCGGCGATGGCCGCGCGCCGCTCGGCGGCGGTGGAACACCGCGCGACCGGGGCCAGCGTGACCGTGGCGCGCCCGTGCCGGGTCAGCACGATCTCCTCGCCCGCTTCGGCCCGGCGGACGAGTTCGGTCAATTGCCCCTTTGCCTGCGTCACGGAAACCTGCATCGGCCCGATATCCCTCTCGAAGGCAGTCATTTCACAATATAGACCATCATATGGTCCATAACAATTGCGCCCGGGCGCAAGGATGCCCGCAGCATGCCGGCGATCGCCCCGCCCGATCGCCTGCTGCAAGGCGGCCCCCCCCTGTGCAAAGCCGCGCCGGCGCGATAAAATTGCGGGAGAGGGATACCGGCCCGGCCGCCGACGGCTGCGCGCAGGCGGCTTTGGCCCGGCCGGCAACATTGGGGCAGGACCATGGTGGACGCAGCGGAATATCCCGTCACGGCGGAGTGGGCGAAGCGGGCGCATATCGACAACGAGCGCTACCTGGAGATGTACGAGCGCTCGGTCCGGGATCCCGACGGGTTCTGGGCCGAACAGGCGAAACGGGTCGACTGGTTCCGCGAGCCGACGGTGATCCGGAACGTCGACTACGGCTATCCCGACGTCTCGATCAAATGGTACGAAGACGGCGTCCTCAACATCGCCCACAACTGCCTGGACCGCCACCTGGCGACCCGCGGCGACCAGACCGCGATTATCTGGGAGGGCGACGACCCGGCCGAGGACAAGGCGATCACCTACCGCGAGCTGCACCGCGACGTGTGCAGGTTCGCCAACGTGCTCAAGGGCCTCGGCGTGCAGAAGGGCGACCGGGTCACCCTCTACCTGCCGATGATCCCGGAGGCCGCCGTCGCCATGCTGGCCTGCGCGCGCATCGGCGCGATCCATTCCATCGTCTTCGGCGGCTTCTCGCCCGACGCGCTGGCCGGCCGGATCGACGATTGCGATTCGGAATATATCGTGACCGCCGACGAGGGGCTGCGCGGCGGCCGCACGGTGCCGCTCAAAGTCAACACCGACGCCGCCATCGACATCGCCGGCAAGATCAGGAAAGCCGTCGTCGTCAAGCGCACCGGCGCGGACATCGCCTGGCACGAGGGCCGCGACCACTGGTACCACGAGCTGATGGACGGCGCGTCGGAGGACTGCCCGGCCGAGCCGATGAACGCGGAGGACCCGCTGTTCATCCTTTACACCTCGGGCTCGACCGGCAAGCCGAAGGGCGTCATGCACACGACCGGCGGCTACGCGGTCTATACCGCCATGACGCACCAATTGATCTTCGATTACCATGACGGCGACGTCTACTGGTGCACCGCCGACGTCGGCTGGGTCACCGGGCACAGCTATATCGTCTACGGCCCGCTGCAGAACGGCGCGATCACGCTGATGTTCGAGGGCGTGCCCAACTATCCGGACAGTTCGCGCTTCTGGCAGGTCTGCGACAAGCACGGCGTCAACAGCTTCTACACCGCGCCGACGGCGCTGCGCGCCCTGATGCGCGAGGGCGAGGGGCCGGTGAAGGCATGCAGCCGCCAATCCCTGCGCCTGCTCGGCTCGGTCGGCGAGCCGATCAACCCGGAGGCCTGGGAATGGTACTACCATGTCGTCGGCGACGGCCGCTGCCCGATCGTCGACACCTGGTGGCAGACCGAGACCGGCGGCATCCTGATCACGCCGCTGCCCGGCGCGACCCGGCTCAAGCCCGGCTCGGCGACCCGGCCCTTCTTCGGCGTGCGGCCGGAGGTCGTCGACGCCGACGGCAAGGTGCAGGACGGCGCCTGCGAGGGCAATCTGTGCATCGCCGAGAGCTGGCCCGGCCAGATGCGCACGGTCTACCGCGACCACGACCGCTTCGTGCAGACCTATTTCAGCACCTACAAGGGCAAGTATTTCACCGGCGACGGCTGCCGGCGCGACGCCGACGGCTATTACTGGATCACCGGCCGGGTCGATGACGTGATCAACGTATCGGGCCACCGCATGGGCACCGCCGAGGTCGAGAGCGCCCTGGTCGCCCACGCAAAGGTGGCGGAGGCTGCCGTGGTCGGCGCGCCGCACGACGTCAAGGGCCAGGGCATCTACGCCTATGTCACGCTGATCGCCGGCGCCGAGCCGAGCGACGACCTGCGCATGGAGCTGGTCCGGTGGGTACGCAAGGAGATCGGCCCGATCGCCTCGCCCGACTGGCTGCAATGGGCGCCCGGCCTGCCCAAGACCCGCTCCGGCAAGATCATGCGCCGCATCCTGCGCAAGATCGCCGAGGACGATTTCGGCAATCTGGGCGACACCTCGACGCTGGCCGAGCCCGCCGTGGTCGACGACCTAGTCGACAACCGCCAGAACCGGACGGGGTAGCGGCGGCTTAGCCGGCGGAATCATGGCCAGCGGGGCGGGCACTCCCTGGACCGACGCCGAGAACGACGCGACCGTCGCGGCTTATTTTGCGATGCTCGCGGAAGAACTCGCGGGGCAGCGGTACAACAAGGCCGGGCACAACCGGCGATTGCAGGCCCGGACCGGCCGCGGCCACGGCGCGATCGAATACAAGCACGGCAATATCAGCGCCGTGCTGGATATGCTCGGCGCACCTTGGATCGACGGTTACAAGCCCGCTCCCAATTTCCAGCATTCCCTGATCGACGCCGTGAAACGTTGGCTGGACCGGGATTCGGACTGGCTGAATCGCCATTCGAAATTGTTTGCGCCGGACCCTCCTCCTGTTGGCTTCGCTGCGGGACCCGCCGGCCTCATTGTCGGCCCGCCTCCGACGAAGAGCAACGCGCCGCCTGCCAAACGCGATGAGTTGCAGGCGAAGATCGCGCACGCATTCGATTTCGCGGGTCGGGATCAGCGGAACCGGGCCCTTGGACAGGCCGGCGAAGCGCTGGTGTTCGTCTATGAACAGAAAACGCTGAGGTCAGAGAAGCGCCCCGATCTGGCAAAACAAGTGAAATGGGTGTCCCGCGATGAGGGCGATGGTGCGGGTTACGACATTGCAAGCTTCAGGCCCGACGGGCATCCCCGTCTGATCGAAGTTAAGACCACGAACGGATTGGAGCGGACGCCCTTCCACATCACGCGGAACGAGCATGCCGTCTCTGAGGAGCGCGCTGGCGAATGGTGCTTGTTCAGACTTTGGAACTTCGCCCGGGAACCCAGGGCTTTCGAGCTCTATCCGCCGCTCAAAGCGCATGTATCGTTATTCCCTACCAGCTACGAAGCGCACTTTCGCTGACCGCCGTCGCCGGCTTCCGGAACCTGAGCCCGGGCGACCGACCCCGTCCTTCGACTGGCTCAGGACAGGCGCTTCGGCGGCTACGCAGGGTGAGGGCGTTGTTGAGGTTGAAGAACGACCCCCAACCCCTCATCCCGAGTAGGCGCGTCAGCAGCCTGTCCCGAGCCTGTCGAGGGGCCGTATCGAGGGGCGGGAGCGCAGCGCGAAGGCCGTGCCGCCGGCGGTAAGCGCCAGGGCGGTGGTCAGGCCCAGCACCAGCACATAGGGCCCGGTCGTGCCGTCGGCGAGCAGGCCGAACAGCTGGAGAAACAGCGCGCCGCAGAACAGCTGCATGAAGGAGCCGATGCCGGCGGCCGTGCCGGCAAGACCGCCGGCGAGCCGGATCGCGCCGCCCTGGGCATAGGACAGGCCCAGCCCGTTGGAGAAGGTGATGAAGCCGGCAGGGACGAAGATCATCCAGGGCTCAAGCGCGCCCGAGGCGGCGAACAGGCCGAGCGCGGCGACCGCAAGGGCCTGGAGCAGGCTGCTCGCGAGCACCATCGTTTCGTCGGCGAAGCGGCCGCTCAGCCGGCCGGCGGCGAAATTGCCGAGCAGGAAGCCGACGGGGAACAGGGGAAACCAGTAGCCGTAGGTCTCCGGCGAATGGCCCAGATAGTCGACCATGACCGTGGCGGCGCCCGGCGCGGCGACGAAGAAGGCCGCCGAAGTCGCGCCCGACTGCCAGACGAAGGCTTGGAAGCGCAGATTCCGCAACAGCGCGCCATAATCCCGGCCCAGGCGCCGGACGCCGCCGCCCGAAGTGCGCGCCGCCGGCGGGTGGGATTCGGCGACGGCGAGGAAGATGCAGAGCGCGATCGCGAGGCCGGCCAGGGCGGCGAAGACGAGCACGCTGCGCCAGCCGTAGCCGACGACCAGCCAGCCGCCGAGCGGGACCGAAAGCATCGGGCCGAGCGCGAAGGCCATGGTCAGCCAGGCGATCATCCGGACCAGCCGGTCGGCGCCGTAGACATCCCGCACGATGGCCCGGGCGAGGGCCACGCCGCATGCGCCGCCCGCCGCCTGCACGAAGCGCCCGGCAAGCAGCAGCCAGATCGTATCCGCCATCGCGGCCAGCGCGCTGCCGGCGGCGAACAGCAGGATGCCGCCGATCAGAACCGGCCGGCGGCCGAGCCGGTCGGACAGCGAACCGTAGGCCAGCGTGAGGAACGCCATGACGAAGAGCGGCAGGCTGACCGTCAGCTGCGCCACATCCTCGCCGATGCCGAACCCGGCCCGCACGCCCGGCACCGCCGGGAAGAACATCTGGAGCGCCATCGGCCCCATCATGGTGGCGAGCACCAGGGCGGCGAACAGCAGCCAGCCGGGCTGCGCCTGGCGCGGGGCCTGCTGCGGGGCCTGATGAGGGGACGGCGTTTCGGGCAAGCGAACCGGCGCGGCCGTCACCGCGCCAGCGCCGGGGCCAGCCGGGCCATCGCGGCTTCCAGCTTGTCGTGCGAGACGCCGAAGCAGAGCCGCATGAAGCCTTCGCTGTCCGGCCCGAAGGCCGCGCCCGGCGCGAGGCCGACGCGGGCCTCGTCGACCAGCCGGTAGGCGAGCGCCCGGCTGTCGGTTTCTCCCTCGACCGCAAGGTAGAGATAGAAGGAGCCGTCCGGCCGGGCGAAGCGGACGTTGGGCAGCGGTTCGAGCGCATCGCACACGATGTCCCGGCCCTTATGGCAGCGCGCGATCATCTCCTCGAGGTACGGCCCGCCCTCCTTCAGGGCGGCGACGGCGCCGTATTGCAGGAAGGTCGGCACGCCGGACGTATTGTACTGGACCAGGTTCTCGAACACCTGGCCGAGCGCCTCCGGACCGACCAGCCAGCCGATGCGCCAGCCGGTCATCGACCAGTTCTTCGAGAAGGTGTTGACGACGACCAGCCGCTCGTCGGGCTCGCAGACCTGCAGGAAGGAGGGCGCGACATCCATGCCGTAGACCAGGCGGCCATAGACCTCGTCGGCGACGATCCACAGGCCGCGCCGCCGGGCGAAGTCGCGCACGGCGATCTGGTCCTCGCGGGTCATCGTCCAGCCGGTCGGGTTGCCCGGCGAATTGATGAAAAACGCCTTCGTGCGCGGCCCGACGGCGTCGAACAGCCGGTCGAGATCGAGGGTCCAGCCGGCGTTGCCCAGGCGCAGGGGCACGTCCACGACCCGGCCGCCGACGATATCCACCGCGGCGCCGATATTGGGCCAGACCGGCGACGGTGCCACCACCTCGTCGTCCGGGCCGAGCAGCATCTGCATGGTCTGCATGACCGCCTGCATGCCGCCGATGGTGACGATGGTGCGCTCCGGCGAAACCCCGACGTTATAGATTCCGCTCAGATACGCGCCGAGCGCGCGGCGCAGCGGCGGAATGCCCCGTTGGTATGTGTAGAAGGTGTTGCCCCGCCGGAGCGCCCGGACCGCCGCATCGCCGATGAAGTCCGGCGTCGGCAGATCGCCCTCGCCGATCCAGAGCGGGATCAGGTCCTTGATCTCGCGCCCGTGGTTGGCCAGCTCGACAATGCCGCTTTCCGGAATCGCGGCGATGCGCGGGTTGATGGCGGCAAGAAGCTCGGCGTCGCCCATGGCAGGCTCTCGGACGGTCGGGTTTCGGAAGGTCGGCAGCCGCCCTCCCTAACGCGCGCACCGCCCGCCCGATAGCGCGAAGAATGACACAGGCGCCCGGGTATTCGGGACGAAGGCGGCGGCAGGGGGTAAGGTCTCCGGGACCGGCAACGTCGTCTTTTTCCGGTCTGGACGACCGGACTGCATTTATTGTACCAATTATGGTGCATTGCAGTCCATGGCGACACTTGGAAAATCGATCGTAGCCCGGTTCTATCGGCTGGCTGGCGGCCGGGAACCGGTGCGGGACTGGCTGGGGGAGCTCTCGCGGGAGGATCGGAGATCGATCGGACGGGATCTGATGAAGGTCTAATTCGGCTGGCCGTGCGGCATGCCGTTGTGCCGGCCGATCGCAGGCTATCCCGGTCTATACGAAGTGCGGAGCGGTCTGGTCGGCGGGCGGATTGCCAGAGTCTTCTTCCTCGTGTCGGGGAAATCCATGGTCCTTCTCCATGGGTTCATCAAAAAGAGTAGGGCGACACCGGCAAAGGAGCTGAAGCTGGCGCAGCGCCGCATGAAGGAGCACAACCGAAATGAACCGTGAGAACCCGCGCGTCGGCTCGACGCTGGACAGCCTGCTCCAGCGCGACGACGCCTATGAGGACGCCCGCGACGACGCGATCAAAGCCGCGCTCGCCTATAAACTGAAGGAAGCGATGGAAGCGCAAAACCTCTCCAAGGCGCGCATGGCCGAACGCATGGAAACCAGCCGTTCGCAGCTCGACCGTCTGCTCGATCCGGAGAATGAAGGCGTAACGCTGCACAGCCTGAAGCGCGCCGCCGCCGCGGTCGGCATGCGCCTGAACCTCGAAATCCGGCAGATCTAGAAGGCGCTCCCGGCACCGCGGGATGACGGAAGAAACCGCTGTCGATCTGCTTCACGACGCGAAGGCGCGATTGGGGGAAGCGCCGGTCTGGGATGCCGGCCGGGGCTGCGTCTGGTGGATCGACTGTATCGGCCGGCGGCTGCACCGGTACGATCTTGCAATCGGCGCAACCGCGAGCGTCGATGTCGCCGAAGCGATCCACAGCATCGGCGTCGCCGGCGACGGAGGTCTCGTGGCGGCGATGGCCTCCGGCTTCGGCCGGCTCAACCCAGAGACGGGCGCGTTCAGCCGGCTCAGCCATCCGGAAGAAACGCGCCCGGACTTCCATTTCAACGACGGCAAATGCGGGCCGGACGGGCGCTTCTGGGCCGGCTCGATGCCCCGGAATTACACGGGCAGCGGCGGCCGGCTGTTCCGGCTCGGGCCGGGAGATGCCGCGGCAGCCATAGCCGACGGCTTCACCGTGCCCAACGGGCCGGGCTGGAGCCCGGACGGCGCGGTCTTCTACATCGCCGACAGCCCGGCCGGCGCGATCTTCCGCTATCCCTTCGACGCGGCCGGCGGCGCGCCCGAGGGCAGTGTTTTGGGCCCACGCCAGGTCGCGGTCGAACCCGGCCTCGCGCCCGGCTGGCCCGACGGCATGGCGGTCGACGCGGACGGCTGCCTGTGGAGCGCGCGCTGGGACGGCGGCTGCGTCGTGCGCTTCACGCCGGCCGGCGCGGTCGACCGGATCGTCGACATGCCGGTGAGCCGCCCGACCAGTTGCGCCTTCGCCGGCCCGGACCTCGACACGCTGGTCGTCACCTCGGGAACCGCCGGCATGGACGAAGCCGCGCGCGCCGCCGAACCCCTCGCCGGCGGTCTGTTCGCCTTAAACCCCGGCGTCAGGGGCGCGCCGGTCGGGACGTTCGGGGAGTAGACCGACCTGACACGCCGGTGAAGGTATCAGGTGGTTCGGACTCTCCTGCCGCCGAGCCCGGGCAACCCCGCCGAACCGACAATGTCACCCCGGCCGACCGGAGGGAGAGCCGGGGACCAGAGTCGCCCGGCACGGATTCAGCCTGTGGCTCTGGGCCCCGGATCGTCGCTGCGCTCCGTCCGGGGCGACACTGTTGAGTGGTCCGGAGCACGCGCCCTCACGGCAACCGAAGCAGCATCCGCACGATCTTGCGGGTCCGTTCGCTGAACAGTTTCGGCATGTAGTAGCTGGATGCCGTGCGCTTGCCGATCTCGCCCAGGGTCGGATAGGGCGCGATATAGCCGGACATCTTGGCGAGGCTCAGATCGTTCTGGATCGCCAGCACCCAGGGGTGGATCAACTCGCCGGCATGGGCGCCGACGATGGTTGCGCCGAGGATTTTCCCCTTCGGCGTCGCGACGACCTTCATGTGGCCGTCGGTCCGGCGCTCGGCCTGGGCGCGGTCGTTCTCGGCGAAGCTCCAGCGCAGCACGGAGAGCCGGCCGTGCTTCTCGGCGGCCTGGGCCTCGGTGAGGCCGGCCTGGGCCAGTTCGGGCTCGGTGTAGGTCACCCAGGGCAGGGCCCGGTAATCGACCTTGGCCCAGCCCATGCGGAACAGCAGGCGGCGCACCAGCACGCCGGCGTGATAGCCGGCGATATGGGTGAACTGCGGCCCGCCGGCGACGTCGCCGGCCGCGAAGATGCGCCTGTTGGACGTGCGCAGGCCGGCATCGACCTCGACCCCGGCGCGGCCGACCCGCACGCCGGCCTTGTCGAGATCGAGCCCGTCGACCACCGGCGCCCGCCCGGCGGCAACCAGCAGGTGCGAGCCGGTCAGCACCGTCTCCGCGCCGTCGCGGCTGACGGTGAGCGCAATGCCGCCGTCCAGCGTCTCGACCCGTTCGGCGCGCGCGCCTTCGAGGATTTCAATGCCTTCCGCCTTCAACTGCCGGCGCACGACGTCGGCCGCTTCCGGATCGTCCCGGCCCAGGATGCTCATCATCTCGACGACAGTGACCCGGGCGCCGAGCCGGCGATGGGCCTGGGCCAGTTCGCAGCCGATCGGCCCGCCGCCCATGACCAACAGGTGTTCCGGGCATTCGGTCAGGTCGAAGACCGTCTCGTTGGTAAGATAGGGCGCGTCGGCCAGCCCCGGCACCGGCGGCGCGACGGCCTTCGAGCCCGTGGCGACGACGAAGCGTCTGGCGGTTATCCGCCGGCCTTCGACCTCGAGCGCGTCCGGCCCGGTGAAGCGCGCCGATCCCTGGATGACGTTCACGCCCAGCGCGCGGAAGCGTTCGACCGAATCGATCGGCGCGATCGCGGCGATGACGCCGTGGACATGGCGGTGGACCGCCGCGAAATCGACGTCGGGAGCGGAGGCCGTCACCCCGAAACGCCCGGCGGTGCGCACGATCTCCGCGGCGTGGCCGGCCGCCAGCATCGCCTTGGACGGCACGCAGCCGGTATTGAGGCAATCGCCGCCCATCGCGCCGCGCTCGATCAGCACGGTGCGCGCGCCGAGCTGGGCGCAGCCGGCGGCGACCGACAGGCCGGCGGCCCCGGCGCCGATCACGCAGATGTCGACGCGAAGCGGGTCGGCGGAGGATTCAGTCATGGGCGGTTTGCAAGGCTGTCGATGACGTCCGAAACCGCGGCGACGGTCTGTTCCGGGGTGCGGTCCCGGTCCCAGTCCTGGCGCGATTCCGCGGCGAAGGGCGTGCCGTCGAGCAGGCGGAACATCTCGGCGGCGGCGCGGTGAAAACCGTCGGGCAGGCCGGCGGCGTCGAGGGTGGCGGCGATTTCCTCCATTTCGCCGATCCAGCGGCCGGCGTCCAGCGGCAATCGCGGCAGCATGGCGCGCTGGCGCTCGCGCATCGCGGCCTGGCTTTCGGCGAATTCCCGGTCGAGCGTTTCGGCAACGCCGAGCCGGTGCGCCGCCGTCGAAAGCGCGGCGAACAGGGTCCAGCTGCCCTTGGTCAGCGCGGCGTAGCACATCTTGAGGGCCGAGGCCCGGCCCGGCTCCGGCCCCAGGTCGCGCACCGTCAGCCGGTCGTCCTCCAGGAAGGCGAGGCGCCCGGCCTCGGGGCCGCTGACATAGAGGCGCGTTGGCGGCGGGGCGAGCGGCGGCCGGCCGACGATCCCGCCGTCCACGAAGGCAAACCCGGCGTCGCGCACGATGTTGCCGATGGCCAGCGCCGTTGCCGGGGCGACCGCATTGCAATCGACGAAAATCCGGTCATGTCCCGAAACCCCGCAGCCGGCGACGGCGCGGGCCAGGGCCGGCGCCTCGGCCGGCGGCAGGATGGAGAGGACGATGCCGGCGGCCCCGACGACCGAAGCGAGGTCGCCGCCGTCTTCGATGCCCGCCTCGCCGGCAAGCGTGCGGGTGCGGTCGCTCCGCCCGGCCAGGCTGGTGACGACCCGGCAGCCCCGGTCGCGCGCCACCCGGCCGACCGCATGGCCCATATCGCCGGCGCTGAGCACGGCGACGGTCGGCATGTCGTTTATGGGGCCCTCACCGGAGTGTCGGCGCCGCGGCCGGAAGTGCGCCGCCCCGGAGCTATTTGACCCGGTCCCAGACCCGCGACTGGCCGAACAGCGAGATGCCCCAGTAGCCGCGGATTTTCAGCTTGTCGTTGCCGGGCAGGACCGTGATGTTGCAGTTCCAGGTCTTGCCCGTGGTCGCATCGTAGAGCTTGCCGTAATCCCAGAAATTCTCGCCGTCGGCCTGCAGGCCGGTGAGAATGTCCTGGCCGATCACCTTCTTGTCGCGCTTGGATTCGTCGGGGTTGTTGATATCGAGCGCCTCCGGCTGGCTGCTCCAGACCAGCTTGCCGCACAGCTTGTCGCCGCACTCGTAGATCTTGACGTGGCCCTTCTCGCCGGAATCGCTGATGCCGAGCCAGACGCCGAGCGGCGACAGTTTCTCCGCCGCGATTGCCGTCCCGTCCGACAGGGCGGCGGCTGCGAAGAGCATCGCCGCCACGGCCGGGGCGCGAAGTTTCAAAGCGTGTGCCAGTGCCATAGCCATCCTGCCCGCGACCGCACAGCGCGGGCCTCCCGTCTTGTCGTCTGGAGCGGGCGACGGGGCTCGAACCCGCGACCCCGAGCTTGGGAAGCTCGTGCTCTACCGACTGAGCTACACCCGCGTAAATTCCATGCCGCCGGCGGCCGGGCCGCCGGCCCGGCGTGCATCCAACCTGTTTACCCGCCGCACCGCCCGCGGGCAAGGCCGCAGCGCGGGGGATCGGCGCTTGAAAATCCAACATCAATCTCTCGTGCATCAAATTGACACCCTACAAAACACGCTCTACAATGGTACATTGAAAATACTAAACTCAATGACCGAGAGAAACCGTATCATTAATGTTGAACTCATACTAGGTAAGGTTATAGAATTGGAAGGGCCGAAACTCGACTAAGAAATTGACTTCAGTTCAGCTCAGTAAGATAAATTTTCGGTTCTCAATGTAGTCATTAAGACTAGTTTGAAACTTGAATAGGCGGGCGCAAAAATGAAATTATTTTATGGAATAAGTAATATCAGGCGAATAAAAGATTTGCCTGAGATAGAGATTTGCCCAATTACAATCTTGGTTGGCAGAAACAGTGCGGGCAAAAGCACGTTCTTGCGCACACTCCCTTTAATTCGACAATCTATCCAAGCTCGGAGTAGCGCTCCAATACTTTGGTTCGGAAATTTGGTAGATTTCGGCGACGCGAATGTCGCGATTGGCGAAGCTGCTGGGGAAAGGAAAGCCACATTTAGCTTTACTATACATGAATTGAGTGGAGAGAACACCATTTTGTATTATGCTCGTGCCTATTATCGATCTATGGATAGTGTCAAAGTGAATCGAGTTTCGGTACGATATACAATTTCTGAAGACAAAAATAAGACTGCGTTGGCAACCATTGAATTGGATGTGCCTGAGGAGGAAATAAAATTATGCCTCCAATTAGATTCGAACAGCAGGGCAGTAGATGAAATTTTGCTAAATGATATTCGGCTGCAAGACTTTAACGATACTTTTGTAGGGCAGCAATTTGGACGAAATCTATTTGAAGCTCCAGTATTGTTTTCGCAAAACGTTGAGCGAGAAAGAAAAACAAATCGCTTGATCGGTCGCGGTACCGTTTTTGCAGAATTGTTAATGAATTTATTTGTTGAATATACTAGAGGAAAATTGAAAGATCGAACGATCGAAAGAGAAGTATGGAGAATTCTTTCTAGTAACACGTTTGACGCAGAGTCTATTAAACAATTAGCCGACACATCCAGAACAGTTACGTTCAAGAATATCTACAATCATCTGATTTCAGGCAAAAAAAGTGAACTAAAAGAGCGAGTTTTTGAAATTCAAAAGCTATCCAGAGGATTTACAATATTGGAGATATTAGAGGAGAGATTGACAGAGTTTTTCCAGAACGTGAGATACTTGGAGCCAGTTAGGGCAGCTAGCGAACGTTACTATCGAAAACAGGAGTTGGAAATTTCTGAAATTGCGCCTAATGGATCTAATTTTCCAATGTTTTTGGCTTCCCTAGCGCCAAAAGAACTGGAAGAATTTTCATCTTGGATAAAGAGCCTATTTGGATACGGCGTCTATGTCGATGGTACAGCTGGTCACATTAGTATTGCTCTTCGATCCGGGAAAAGGACTGTCAATGTAACCGATACGGGTTATGGAGTGTCGCAAATTTTACCCGTTTTAGGTATGATTTGGTGGGCGCAAGAAAAAAAATTCATTTCCAGCGCACCGCACCATCATCGTCGCCTTAGTTTGCAGACTGTGGCGATTGAACAACCGGAGTTACATTTGCATCCGGCTCATCAAGCAAAATTAGCTGATGTTCTTGTCTCTGTATCGCAGGCCGAGCACCGAGACAAATCGAACTCGACAACTCGATTTATTGTTGAGACGCATAGTGAGGCATTAATTAATCGGTTGGGAGAACTGGTTGAAGAGGGCGATATTGGCGCAGAAGATGTCCAAATTGTTGTATTCTCTGCGGGTGATGATTTGGATTCGCCGACAGAGATTTCCGTGTCTAGTTTCGATGACAAGGGCGCGTTGAAGAACTGGCCATTTGGATTTTTTAACTATACTGACAGATGATTTTTTTGCTTGATTGTGCAACTGAGGTATTGGAGAGGACAAACGTCTCCGAGTTGGAAGACTTATTTTCATTTCTTGTTCAAGCTGACCGATCGGGGAAACATTACTTTTTTGCTAGCAGGGAAATCTGCAAATGGGCGCGGCAAAATCTTCAACTTTCCGGACCAGTTTGTACACATTTGCAGGCAATTTCGGAGCAATATGCACACCGCGGAGGATTAATTAGGAACGCACTAACGTTTGTCGAATTAAATTTTTCTGAAAAAGGGATATCTTTCGACGGATCAAGAGTGTTTTCGGTCGGCTATGAGTCATTAATTGGCGGAGAATATTTGTCCTCACCAGCCGCATTTGTCGTTGAAGATGCTGTGACTGATGGTAAATTTTATGAAAATCTGTTGAATGTGGTAAATTCGTTGGAAAATGGCCCGTCTTATAATTTTGAAACTATCAACGGCGGGGGAGCGAGAATTGACGATATTTTCCGCCTGGAAATTCAAAAACAACGTGTAGTTGTTTGTGTAGCCGACAGCGATAAGGCGGCACCAATGGACCGGATGTCATCATCTGCTAGGAAAGTGGTACGAACGTACAAGACAAGCAATCTGGACCGAACTACTAGTCACAGGTGTTTCTTGGGAATAGGAGTGCCTACAGTAGGTCGAGAACTCGAAAATCATATACCGTATCATTTGTTGAAGGTTATGGAACAATACAAAACATATAAAGACTTTGGTGTCTTGGACAATGTTGTAGATCAAAACGAAGGGATTAGCTTACAAGATTGTTTTTGGGTAACTGCCCAGGTCTGCGTCCTCCGAGTGAGCGGAGTGATGGGTTGCTGGCTCGGGTACTGGATCAGGTGGATGCAGCCGGGCTGCGGCTCGGGATTTCAGAGTTGAAGTTTCGGGATCAGTTGCCTGGGGTCGGGGTGGGCCAGGGTTTCGAGGACGTTCCAGTCCTGCTTTCGTGCGGTGGCGATGACGGACCGCAGGTTGGCGAAGTCGCGGGCGCCTTGCATCGAGCGGAAGCAACCTGAGATTTTCTGACGCAGCTTGCCCATTCTCAGATCTCTCTCGGCCTGGTTGTTTGAGAACGGAGTTCGCGGGTCGGTGAGGAAGCGCAGGCAGCCCTCCTTGTGGTTCTGGAGCCGGAGCGCGAGGTTATGACCGATGCGGCGCTTTTTGCGTCCGCGCTTTCCGGTCTGGAGCGGCGGCATGTGTTCGTGAGAGGCGATGGCGCGCTCGAGGATGCGGTCCCAGGCTCGCGAGATGAGGGCCACCAGCGAGGCGGGCACGTCGCGATCATTCTTCCGCGCGAAGCGGGAGGCTCTGTTGGCGCGGGTAAGCAGCCGGTGCATGCTCGTTGCCCACTCTTCCTTCTCGATCTCGATCAGGGCCTGGAGCTCACGCAGGTGATGGGCGTTGCAGGCCCCGTGACGCACGCCTTCGAGAGCGAAGTAGGTGGCGTAGTCGTCATGGATGACGAT
The DNA here is from genome assembly GCA_965202925.1 of Alphaproteobacteria bacterium. Taxonomy (GTDB): domain Bacteria; phylum Pseudomonadota; class Alphaproteobacteria; order Bin65; family Bin65; genus Bin65. Next base: position 401,752 of record CBDBCG010000001.1, read on the forward strand.
GCCGTTGAGTTCCTCGTCGATATGGCTGCGCCCGGTGGCGATGCGCAGGATGGTCAGAAACGGGGTGCACAGCACATGGAGCCAATGGGTCCGGGTGGCGATGCGCATGCCGGTCTCGTCGAGGTGTTTGACCGGGGCTTCGGTGCGGATGACCTCTGCGACACGATCGAGGAAGCCCTCGAAGCGCCGGGCGGTTCGCCTGCTCATGGCGGCGATGGTGGCCGTTGAGATCGTGACCGCGAAGAGGTCTCTCATGACCTCGGCGACGCGGTTCTCGGGAATGAACTGCGCGTGCAACAGATAGGTCACCCACGCGGTGATGCGCGGCCCGTACTGGACCGGAGCGCTCACGCCGTTCGGGAAGGCGGCAGTCGTCACGGTGCCACAGGCGGCGCAGAGGCAGCGATGGCCGCGATGCTCGGTGACCTCAAGGGGCTGCGGCTCAGGCAGCTCGAAGACCTGTCGGCAGACCGGATCCGCGTGACGGTCGGCGTCTGACAGCGGCGCGCCGCAGCCTGCACAGGCGCAGGGGTCATGATCGACGACGTGGTCGGGCGTCGCGGTCCGCTCCAGAGTGGTTCCCTTGTGGCCGGGCTGGCCACCACTGGGTCTGTTGGACGTGCCACGCTGGCTCCGGGTTCGCCTCTCCCGGGTTGTGCTCTTCTTCTTCAGACCATCGCTGGCCGGCGGCCTGGAACTGGTGGTGCTGTCGAGCGCGGCGCGGCGCTCGAGTTCGGCGTTCCGTTCGCGCAAGCGGGCATTCTCCCGCTCCAGCGCATCATTCTCCTTGACCAGCGCCGCGGTCAGACGCAGCAGGCTCTGGCCCCATTCCCGGATCGCTTTGATGGCGGTCATCGCGAAGGAGTCTGGGGTGAAAAGGTCCTGCAGGCAAGTGAAGGCCTCGCCGTAGGCGGCAAGGTCCGCGTGCCAGCGCGACACCGTCACGGGTCCTCGGCCTCGACGGCCATGATCGCGGCCAGCACCGCCAGGCGTTCGCCCGCCGGCATGGCCTCGTAGCGTCGGCCCCAGTTGGCCGCCTTGCGCTTGATGCGCTGGCGGTCGGTGAAGTTGCGGCCCGCATAGCTCGCCCAGTGCACCCGATCGGGCGCGAAGTTGAACCACACGACCTCGGTCCGAACCTGAGCCTGGGTCGTCACCTGCAGCTCCAGCCGGCGCCAGCCTGCCAGCAGATCGTCATACAGCGCAGACGGGTGGCCCGAGACCATCACCTGACACGGCAGACCCTTGAGAAGCTCAAGCAGCGCGACATGGTCGGCCTCCTCGTACTCGAAGCGATACCGCTGCGACGAACGACGGGTCGTGTGCAGATAGGGCGGATCGCTGTAGACCAGCTCCGGGCCCAGAAACGGGAACTCCGCCAGGAACGAATGCGCACAGCCGTGGATCAGCTCCACAGGGTAGTCGCACCTGAACCCGTCAAGCGCACGCAGGTCCCGGTCGATCCCGATCGAACGCATCGCCGGAGGCTTGCGCTTCATCAGCGCACCGCCCCCCAAGTGTGTCTCGATATACAGACGATGTGGCGGCATCAGCGCGATCAGCGCCTGGCTCAGACCGGTCGTTGCCTTCGATCCGAAATATCCCACCGGCTCTGGCTGCTCCTCTCATGCGAAAGAGCAACCCATAGAGGTGCGCGACTATGGAGTCAAGGCCGGCCGCGACTTGATGACCGCAACCAAATCACGACGCTCTCAGAGCTGGCCAGGTACCTGGGCAGTTACGTTTTTGGCAGTTTTTTGATTTAAAGGCAGGGCTTGATGGCAAACGAATTTACGCAAAATTTGAGAAAGGAGATGTTTCACCGGAGGCTTTGAATTGGATTTGTCAAACGTTAGGATGCAGCGTGAGCGAGCTGAAAAATGTGAAGATTGCCGAATTGGGGGACGGAGTAGTAAAAGCATTTTTGTCAAATCCTACGGCATTAAAAGAGTTCTATAAATTTGTACGATCAGGATACTGGAAAAATATTTACGGTGATTATTTTGAATTGTTGTTGTGGTTCATTTCGGCTCCGGAGCGTTCAAGAACTTGATCGAAGATTTGCGAGCGAATGTTTTCCGTTTTTTGTAGTTAGATATTTTCTATTAGATTTGATTGCGGGAGTGCGTATAGGATTTGAGGGTTGGTTCCCTATATGGTGCAGTATGATCGCTCCAACCCAGGCGTTCCGCAGGGAGAGCCCGTCCCTCGACAGTATGAAATTCCGCGATCCGCTGTACACGGCGGACGGGCAGGTGCGCGCCCGCGTCGGCCTGCGGGCGCTGGAAACCCTGTGGTTCAACACCGGCACCCTGTGCAACCTCGCCTGCGGCAACTGCTATATCGAATCGAGCCCGGCCAACGACCGGCTGAGCTACCTCACGGCGGCGGAGGTCGGCGGTTATCTCGACGAGATCGCGCGCGACGGCCTGCCGGTCGGCACCGTCGGCCTGACCGGCGGCGAGCCCTTCATGAACCCGGAGATCGCGGACATCCTGGAGCGCATCCTCGCCGCCGGCCACGAGGCGCTGGTGCTGACCAACGCCATGCGGCCGATGATGCGCCATGCCGGGGCGCTGCTCGGGCTGCGCGAACGCTTCGGCGGCCGGCTCATGCTGCGCGTCTCCGTCGACCACTACGCCGAGGCCCTGCATCAGCTCGAGCGCGGGCCGCGCGCCTGGGCGCCGATGCTCGAGGGCCTGAAATTCCTGTCCGACAACGGCTTCGCCGTCAGCGCGGCCGGCCGGACCGTGTGGCGCGAGAGCGAAGCCGAATTGCGCGCCGGCTACGCCCGGCTGTTCGACCGGGAGGGCATCCGCATCGACGCGGGCGATCCGGCGGCATTGGTCCTGTTCCCGGAGATGGACGCCGCGCTCGACGTGCCGGAAATCACCGAGGCCTGCTGGGATATTCTCGGCATCAATCCGGGCGCCATGATGTGCGCCGCCTCGCGCATGGTGGTGAAGCGCCGGGGCGAGGACCGGCCGGTCGTCATGCCCTGCACGCTGCTGCCCTACGAGGAGGATTTCATCCTCGGCCGCTCGCTTGCGGAAGCCGCCGGAGAGGTGCCGCTCAACCACCCCCACTGCGCGCGCTTCTGCGTCCTCGGCGGCGGCAGCTGTTCGGGCTGAATCCCCGTCCCCGACGGGTGGGGGCTTCGGTCGCCGCCCACTTTGGTTCTGCCCGGCTTTCGCAGGGGAATCCTCCCGGGGAAAGGCGGAAGCGTGCTTTGGGCATTGACGGATACAGGGCGCGGCTGGACAGGGGAGCGCGGCTCCAGTAAGCGTCGGCTTCGTGAGCACCGACCGGCTTTCTTCCCGGCTCCCTTGCGTTCCCGTCCCGGAGGGCGGCGGGCCGGCCGGTCCTGTCTCCGGCGTTTCCGCCGACGTTTCGGAAGGGGAACTGGCGGCCTTCGCCCGGACGCTCGCCGCCTGTGCCGTGCGCGGCGACGTGATCGCCCTGCGCGGGCCGCTCGGCGCCGGCAAGACGACCTTCGCCCGGCATTTCATCCGCAGCTACGCCGGGCGTAAGGGCGGCGCGGCCGCAGAGGTGCCGAGCCCGACCTTCACTCTCGTCCAGCTCTACAGTTTCGGCGACGACGCGGTCTGGCATATCGACCTGTACCGGATCGGAGCGCCGGAAGACCTGTGGGAGATCGGCTTCGAGGAGGCGCTCGCCGGCGGCATCTGCCTGATCGAATGGCCCGAGCGCGCCGGCTCCCTGCTGCCGGACCGGCGCATCGACATCGGCCTCGACCATACCGGCGATCCGGCGCGGCGGCGCATAACGGTGGCAGACCGCACCGGCAATGGCAGCAACGGCGTGCCGGACCGGCTGAAACCCGCGTTCGACCGGCTGTCGGCGATTGAGTCCGCCGCCGGGGACGCCGACATGCGCGACCGGGCGCGCCGCGCCTTCCTCGCCGATACCGACTGGCGCGGCGCGCGGATGACGGCGCTCACCGGCGACGCCTCATTCCGGCGCTATTTCCGCCTCGCCGGCGGGCCGTCCCCGGCGCTGCTGATGGATGCGCCGCCGCCGCAGGAGGATGTCGCGCCCTTCGTCCGGGTCGCGCGCCATCTCTGCAACCTGGGCTTCAGCGCGCCGGCGGTCCATGCCGAAGACCCGGCGCAGGGTTTCCTGGTCATCGAGGATTTCGGCGACGCGACCTTCACCCGACGGCTGGCCGACGGCGCGGACGAGGATGCGCTGTACCGGCTCGCGACCGACACGCTGATCGCGCTGCACCGTCATGCCGGGGCCGCTTCGGTCGACGTCCCGCCCTACGATGCGGCGGCGCTCCAGCGCGAGGCCGACCTGCTGATCGACTGGTTCCTGCCGGCTGTGACCGGCGCGGCGCCTTCGCCGGCGGTCGCCGCGGAATACAGGGCGGTCTGGCGCGGCCTCTACCCGCTCGCCGAGGCCGCGCCGCACACCCTCGTCCTGCGCGACTATCACGTCGACAACCTGATGGAACTGCCGGGCCGCGAAGGGACCGCGGCCTGCGGCCTGCTCGATTTCCAGGACGCGCTGATCGGTTCGCCGGCCTACGACCTGGTCTCCCTGGTCGCCGACGCCCGGCGCGACATCCGCCCGGCGCTGCGCGACGCGATGGTCGAACGCTATCTGGCCGCCTTTCCGGCGCTCGACCGGGCCGATTTCCTGGCGGCGGCGGCCATGCTGTCGGCCCAGCGCAACTGCAAGATCATCGGCATCTTCACCCGCCTGATGGCACGCGACGGCAAACCGGTCTATCTGGAGCACATCCCGCGGGTCTGGTGCCTGCTCGAAGCCGATCTCGCCCACCCGGCGCTGGCGCCGGTCAAGGCGTGGCTCGACGCGGCGATCCCGCCCGCCCTGCGCATCGCGCCGCAATTCGGGGATCGGCCATGACCGCGCCGGCTTCGCCCGAAACCGCGCTGCGCACGGCCCCCGATACGGCCCCCGACACGGTCCCCGACACGGCGATGCTGCTCGCCGCGGGCCTCGGCACGCGGATGCGGCCGCTCTCCGGGGCCGTGCCCAAGCCGCTGCTCGAAGTCGGCGGCCGGACCATGCTGGACCGGACCCTGGACAAGGCGGCGGAAGCCGGCGTGACCCGCGCCGTCGTCAACACCCACCATCTGGCGGCGCAGATCGAACGGCTGCTCACGTCCCGCACCGCGCCGGAGATCGTCATCAGCCACGAGGCCGAGCTTCTCGACACCGGCGGCGGCGTGCTGAATGCGCTCGACGCGCTGGGCCCGGACCCGTTCTTCGTGCTCAACGGCGACACGGTCTGGGAGGACGGGCCGACCCCGGCGCTGCGCCGCCTGGCCGGCGCTTGGGATCCGGCGGCGATGGATGCGCTGCTGCTGGTGCATCCGACGGTCGCCGCCGCGGGATATGCCGGCGACGGCGACTTCTTCATGGATATCGAAGGCAGGCTGCACCGGCGCTGCGAAGCGGAGATCGCCCCCTTCGTCTTTACCGGCAGCCAGATCCTCAGCCCGGCCCTGTTCGACGGGCTGGAGCCGGGCGCCTTTTCCCTAAACCGGGTCTACGACCGCGCGCTCGAACGCGGGCGCCTGTTCGGCATCCGGCACGACGGCGCGTGGTATCATGTCGGCACGCCCGACAGCTTCGAGCGGGTCAGCCTGCTCTATGCCCATATCGCGCAGGGCGAGGCCGCTGCGCCGCCGGCCCAGGCCGACCTGTTCGACGCCGGCTGACCGCGCCGTGACCCGGACAGGCGATACGCCGGCGGCAGGCGGCACACCCGCTGCGGAGGTCTATACCGTCCCGCCCCACCGGGATTTCGTTGCGGCGCTGGCGCGCGGCCTCTTCGACCGCTTCGGCGATGCGCCCGAAAGCCTGGCGCCGGTCCTGGTCCTGCTGCCGACGCGGCGTGCCTGCCGCACCCTGCGCGAAGCCTTCCTGCGGCTGAGCGGCGGGGCGCCCCTGCTGTTGCCGCGCATGCGCCCGATCGGCGATGTCGACGAGGACGATCTTGCGCTCTCCCCCGGCGAGGACCTGCCGTCCGAGGACGAGTCGCTGTTTGACACGCCGCCCGCGATTCCCGAACTGAAGCGGCAGCTGCTGCTCGCCCGGCTGATCCTCGAGCGGGAGCGCGACGCCTCGGCGGAGCAGGCCGTGCTGCTGGCCCAGGCGCTGGCGCGGCTGCTCGACCAGGCGCAGACCGAGCGGCTGTCGTTCGACCGCTTGGCCGGGCTGGCGCCCGCCGAACTGTCTCTCCACTGGCAGGAGACCCTCGATTTCCTGAAGATCGTGACCGCGCACTGGCCCGCCATCCGGGAGGAAAAGGGGGCGATGGACCCGGCGGAACGGCGCAACCTGCTGCTAGAACGGCTGGAGCGGCGCTGGGCGCAATCGCCGCCGGACCATCCGGTGATCGCCGCCGGCTCGACCGGCAGCATCCCGGCGACCGCCGACCTGCTGGCGCGGGTCGCGGCGCTGCCGGACGGGCAGGTCGTCCTGCCGGGCCTGGACCGCCATCTCGACGAAGCGAGCTGGTCGGCGGTCGAGGCCGACGAGGGCCATCCTCAGTTCGGCCTCGCGCGGCTGCTCCGGCGCCTCGGCATCGGGAGGGAGGATGTGCGCGACTGGCCGGAACCGGCAGCGGCGGACGAGGCCGCCCGCCGTGACGCGCCGCCGGCGCGGGTCCGCCTGATCGCCGAGGCCCTGCGGCCCGCGGAGACCACCGAAGCCTGGGCGCGCAAGCCGCTCGACGGCGACACGCTGGCCGCTGCGCTGGGCCCGGACCTCTCCCGCATCGTCTGCCGCGATCCGGGCGAGGAAGCGCGGGTCATCGCACTCGCCTTCCGCCGGACCCTCGATACGCCGGGCAAGACCGCGACGCTGGTCACGCCGGACCGTGACCTCGGCCGCCGGGTCGCCGCCGAAATGCAGCGCTGGGGCGTGAGCGTCGACGATTCGGCCGGCCAGCCGCTCGCCGCCACGCCGCCGGCTTCCTTCCTGCTGCTGCTCGCCCGCGCGGCCGAGGACGGGCTCGCCCCGACCGGCCTGCTCGCGCTGCTCAAGCATCCGCTGTGCGCAGCCGGGCAGACGGCCGCCGACACCAGGCGGCAGGCCCGCGCCCTGGAGCGCGCGGCGCTGCGCGGAACCCGGCCCGCGGCGGGAATCGACGGGCTGCGCCGACGGCTCGCCGCAGCGCGGGACGACCCGTTCGGGCCGGGCGCGGCGGTGTGCGACGAGGCTGCGGCGCTGGTCGACCGGCTGGCCGAACGCCTGGCGCCGCTGCTGGCCGAAACGCCGCGCGACATGCCGGATTATCTGCGCACGCTGTGCAGCGCCGGCGAAGCGCTGGCGGCGTCGCCCGATGATCCAGCCGGCCGCCATCTGTGGGCCGGCGATGCGGGCGAAGCCCTGGCCCGGTTCCTCGCCGAGTTGGAGGAGGCAGGCCAGGCAGTCACCCCGACGGCCCTGCACGACCGGGCCTCCCTGCTCGCCACGCTGATGCTCGGCCGGGTCGTCCGCCCACGCTACGGCGCCCACCCGAGGCTTGCCATCCAGGGCCCGCTCGAAGCCCGGCTGCACCATGCCGACCTGACGATCCTGGGCGGGCTGAACGAAGGCGCCTGGCCGCCCGACGCGCCGGTCGAGCCGTGGATGAGCCGGCCGATGCGCCTGCAATTCGGCCTGCCCTCGCCGGAACGCCGGACCGGCCTGTCGGCGCACGATTTCGCCCAGGCCTTCTGCGCGCCGGAAGTCCTCGTCACGCGCAGCGCAAAGGTCGATGGCAGCCCGACCGTCGCGTCGCGCTGGCTCCAGCGCCTCGACACCGTGCTCGAAGGCGGGCTCGCCGCGGAGACCCTCGAAGAGATCCGAAGCCGGGACGGCCGCCTCGTGGCGCTCGCGCGCGGGCTCGACCGGCCGCCGCGGGTCGAAAGCTGCGCCCGGCCGGCGCCGCGGCCGCCGGTCGCCGTCCGGCCGCGCAAGCTGTCGGTCACGCAGATCGAGAAATGGTTGCGCGATCCCTACACCATCTACGCCCGCTACATCCTGCGTCTGCGACCGCTGGACGAAATCGACGCCGATCCCGGCGCGCTGGACCGGGGCATCATCCTGCACGACGTGTTCGAGGCGTTCGTCCGGGACCATCCGTCCGGGCCGCTGCCGCCCGACGCCCTGCCGAAACTTCTGGCGCTGGGCCGTGCGGCGTTCATGGACCTCGCCCACGCGCCGGGCGTCGCAGCGATCTGGTGGCCCCGCTTCGAACGGGCGGCGGAAGGTTTCGTCGAAGAGGAAGGGTCGCGCCGCGCGGCGATCCGGCATTGCCATGCCGAAGTGTCCGGCAGCATCGAGATCGGCGCGCCGGGCGGGCCGTTCACGCTGACCGGCAAGGCCGACCGCATCGACCTGTTCCGCGACGGCAGCGCCGAAATCCTCGACTACAAGACCGGCGGCCTGCCCAGGGTCAGGGACGTCGCCAGCGGCTTCAATCCGCAGCTGGCGCTCGAAGGGCTGATGCTGCGGCGCGGCGGTTTCGACGGCGTGCCGGAAACCGCCGATGTCGCCGCGCTGCGCTATTGGCAGCTGAGCGGCGGCCGGGAACCTCTGGCGACCCGGCCCGCCGCCGGCAAGACGCCGCCCGCCAAGCTGATCGAGGACGCGGAAGCGGGCCTGGCCCGGCTGGTCGCCGCCTTCGACGATCCGGGCCGGGCCTATGCCGCGCGGCCGGCGAGCGCGTATGCCCTGGCCTACAACGACTACGAACATCTGGCGCGCATCCGGGAGTGGGCGCTGGCCGAGGCGGACTTATGAGCGGCGCCGCGCGCTCCGGGCCGCAGCGCGATCCCGGACGGGCCGCCGCGCGCGCCCAGGGCAGGGCCTCGAAACCGGATGTCTCGTCCTGGGTCGGCGCCAGCGCCGGCACGGGCAAGACCCATGTGCTGACCCGGCGCGTGCTGCGTCTGCTGCTGAACGGCGCCGCCCCGGCCCGCGTCCTGTGCCTGACCTTCACCAAGGCCGCCGCGGCGGAGATGATCGACCGGGTCTCGGCCCGGCTCGGCCAATGGGCCCTGATGGACAACGCCGCCCTGCGCAGGGACCTGCGCGAGGCCATCGGCAGGGCGCCGGACCGGGCCGAACTGGCGCGCGCCCGCACCCTGTTCGCGACCTGCCTGGACGTGCCGGGCGGCATGCGCATCCAGACGATCCACGCCTTCTGCCAGGCCCTGCTCAAGCGCTTTCCGCTGGAGGCGGGGGTGCCGCCCCACTTCCGGGTGATCGAGGAGGGCGACCAGCGGGCGCTGCTGGACGGCGTGCGCAACCGGGTGCTGGCCGATGCCGAACCGGGCCGCGGCCGGTATTCGGAAGACCTGGTGCTGCTCACGCCGCTCGGCGGGCCGGACGATCTCACGGCCCTGCTCGGCGAATTCCTGGGCGAGCGCGGCCGGCTGCGCGACCTGCTGAAGGACGAAGCGGCGGTTTCGGGAGCGGTCCGCCGCCTGTACGACGATGCCGGCTTCGAGGAAAACGAGACGGAAGCGGCACTGGACGCCACGGGCTGTGCGGAAAGCCAATTCGACCGCGAAGACCTCAAACGGGCGGCCAAGGCGCTGCAAGCCGGCAGCAAGACGGATATCGGGAGGGCGGCACAGATTGCCGAATGGCTGGCCGCCGAAGAAGAAGCGAGGCCGGCCCTGCTCGACGATTACGCCGGGGTGTTCCTGAAAGCCGACGGCCTCCCGCGGGCCACTCTGGCGACAAAGGCGGCGGTCAGGGTATTGCCCGAAATCCTCGACATCATGGGCAGCGAGGCCGGGCGGCTCGCCGACCTCTTCGACCGCAAGAAGGCGCTGGGCGTCACGCAGCGCAGCGCGGCGCTGGCGCGGCTCGGCGCGGCCGTCCATCAGGGGTACGAGGCGGAAAAGCGCCGGCGCGCGGTTGTCGATTTCGACGACCTGATCCTGATGGCCGAGGACCTGCTGACCCGCAAGGCGGCGACCGAATGGGTGCTCTACAAGCTGGACGGCGGCATCGACCACATCCTGGTCGACGAGGCCCAGGACACCAGCCCGCAGCAATGGCGGCTGGTCGAGGCGATCGCGCGGGAGTTTTTCGCCGGCGCCGGCGCCGAGCGCGCGCCGGCCGAAGACGGCCTGCCCGGCCCGCCGCGCACCGTGTTCGCCGTCGGCGACGTCAAGCAGTCGATCTTCAGCTTCCAGGGCGCCGATCCCGTGGTGTTCGGCCGGGTCCGCGAAGGTTTCCGCGAGCGGGTGCAGGCCGCGGGCGAGAACTGGTCTCCGGTCGATCTCGACGTGTCCTTCCGCTCGGTCCAGCAGGTGCTGGACGCGGTCGACAGCAGCTTCGCCGACGGGCCGGCCCGGGATGGTGTGGTCGGGGATGGCGTGGTCGGGGATGGCGCCGCCGGGAACGGGGCGCCGCTCCGCCATACCGCCTGGCGGCATGGCGAGGGCGGCATGGTCGAGCTCTGGCCGGTCATCGCCCCGGCGGATGCGGACGAGCCCGCACCGTGGACGCCGCCGGACATCGACGCCGAAGCGGCGTCGCCGACCGCGGCGCTGGCGCAACGGATCGCCCGGCAGGTGCGGGTGTGGCTGGCCGGATCGTCCGGCCCGGTCTGGGACCGCTCGGGCGGCGAACCGGTGCAGCGCACGCCGCGCACCGGCGACATCATGATCCTGGTGCGCCGGCGCGACGCCCTGGTCGAGGCGCTGATCCGGGCGCTCAAGGATGCGGGCATCGCGGTTGCCGGCACCGACCGCATGGTCCTGACCGAGCAATTGGCGGTCATGGACGTGCTTGCCGTGGCCGATTTCCTGCTGCTGCCGGAGGACGACCTGACCCTTGCGACAGTCCTGAAGGGCCCTCTGTTCGGCTTCGGCGACGACCGGCTGTTCGAACTCGCCCACGGGCGCGGCCGGGCCAGCCTGTGGTCGCGCCTCCGGGCGGCGGACGACGAAGACTCGAGGATGGCTGCGGACCGGCTCTCCGCCCTGCTGGCGACCGTCGACTACACGCCGCCCTACGAACTGATCGAGGCGATCCTGACCGGGGACGCGCCGCCGACCGGGCGCGAGCGCTTCTGGGGCCGGCTCGGCCCCGACGCCATCGAACCGCTGGAGGAATTGCTCAACCTTGCGCTGGACTACCAGCGGGACCATCCGCCCTCGCTCCAGCAATTCCTGCACTGGCTGCGCCGGCGCGAAGTGGAGACCAGGCGGGATATGGAGAGCGTGCCCGACGCGGTGCGCATCATGACGGTCCACGGCGCCAAGGGGCTCCAGGCGCCGATCGTCATCCTGCCCGACACGGTCCGGGTGCCGAAACGGGCGGACCGGCTGTTGTGGCCGGCGGCGGCCGGCGGCGGCGCTGCGGCGACTGCCGCCGGACTGCCGCTGATCGCGCCCTCCGATGCGGAGGCGGACGGCCGGACGGCGGGCTTCAAGGACGACGCGAAGGAGGCCGGCCGGCAGGAATACAACCGGCTGCTCTATGTCGCCATGACCCGGGCGCAGGACGCCCTGATCGTCTGCGGCAGCCGCGGGCCGAGAAAGATCGACGACGATTGCTGGCACACGCTGGTCGAAAACGGCCTGCGCCGGCTGGACGGCACGGTCGAAATTCCGGTGGACGGTTTTGACGAACCGGTCCTGCGCTACGGCAGCCTCGAAGCGGCGGACGCGGCGCCGCCGGAGGCGGCAGCGGCGGACACGGCGGGACAGGAGCACGATCCGGCGACCCTGGCGGCGCTGCTCGCCCCGCCGCCGCCGGAGGCGCAGCCGCCCCGGCCGCTCGCCCCGTCGCGGCCGTCAGACGACGAGCCGCCGGTGTTCGGCCCGTTCGAGGCGGGGGCGGACCGGTTCCGGCGCGGCACCCTGATCCACCGGCTGCTGCAGTATCTGCCCGACCTGCCGGACGCGCAGCGCGACCGGGCGGCGGCGCAGTATCTCGCCCGCTCCGGCCACGGCCTGACGGAGGACGAGCAGCGCGACATCGCCGCCGAAATCCGCGCCGTACTCGACCTGCCCGAGGCAGGGCCGCTGTTCGGCCCCGGCTCGATGGCCGAAGCGCCGGTCACCGGCGCGGTCGGCGGAGCGGTGATTTCCGGCCAGATCGACCGGCTCGCCGTCGGCGCGCAGACCGTGTCCATCGTCGAATACAAGACCAACCGCCCGCCGCCCGCCGACGCCGCGGCGACGCCGCCGGTGTATCTGCGCCAGATGGCCGCCTACCGGGCGCTACTGCGCGGCCTCTATCCGGCGCACAGGATCGGCTGTTTCCTGCTCTGGACCGCGGCTCCGCGGCTCATGCAACTCGACGATTCGCTGCTGGATCCCCACGCTCCGGAGGGCGGCTGAGCGGCGCGATCCGGCTTGATTTGTCCGCTGCGCTCTCCTAGATCGTAGGCACGCCCCGGACCCCGGTCCGGGGTCTGCATCGTATGACGGATGCCGGGCCGCAAGAGCGCCGGCCACCGAGGAAAGTGACGGGGTAAGCATGGCCTTGAACAACGTGACCGATTCGTCTTTCGACGCCGATGTCCTGCAGTCGTCCACGCCGGTTCTGGTGGATTTCTGGGCGGAATGGTGCGGCCCCTGCAAGCAGATCGCGCCGGCGCTGGAAGACATGGCCGCGGACAAGGACGGCCGGATTTCGATCGCCAAGCTGAACATCGACGAAAACCCGTCGGTCCCCCAGCGCTACAATGTGCGCGGCATCCCCACCCTGATGCTGTTCAGGAACGGCGAACTGGCGGCCACCAAGGTCGGCGCCCTGCCCAAGAGCAAGCTCTACGAATGGGTGGACTCGGTCCTCGCCAACGGCGGCTGATCCGGGTCTAACCCTCCGACAGCGCCAGCGCCTGCCCGATCAGGTAGAGCGACCCGCAAATCAGAATGATGTCGTCTTCGGCGGCGCGGGCCGCCGCGAGGCCGAGCGCGTGCGCCAGATCGGTTGCAGCCGCGGTCTCGGGTGCGCCGCAGGCATACGCTTGTGCCGCCAACTCCTCTGCCGGGAAGCTGCGGTGGCCGGGGATCGGAACGGCCGTGAGCGAGGCGCAGGCCGGCGCCAGCGCCGCCAGCACACCCGCCGGGTCCTTGGTTTCCAGCAGGCCGAGAACGGCGTGGACCGGGCGCGCTTGCATCTGCACCCAATCGGCGAGCGCGCCGGCGGCGGGCGGATTGTGCGCGCCGTCCAGCCAGAGCTGGCGGCCGGGCCCCAGCCGGGCGGCGAGCGGGCCGCTGCCGACGGACTGAAGCCGGCCGGGCCAGTCGACCGACTGCATGGCCTGCGCCCAGTGCCGGTCTTCCAGCCGCGCCACGCCGGCGGCGTCGGCCAGGGCGACGGCGAACGCGGCGTTGGCGGTCTGGTGGGCGCCGGGCAGCGCCGGAACCGGCAGGCGGCAGGCCCGGCCCGGGCCGGCGTAGGACCACATCGATTCGCCCGATTCGGCGGCCGCGGGCTCGAAACGCCACGCCTTGCCGCACTTGAGCAGCGGCGCCCCGGTTTCGGCGGCGGCGCGTTCGACGACGCCCTGCGCAGCGGGCGGCAGGCCGCCGATGACGGCCGGAACGCCGGCGCGCAGGATGCCGGCCTTTTCCGCCGCGACCGCCTCGACGGTGTCGCCCAGATAGCCCTGATGGTCGAGGCCGACGGAGACGATGCCGGTCGCGGCCGGCCGCCCGACGACGTTGGTTGCGTCGAGCCGCCCGCCCAGGCCGGTTTCCAGCAGCAGGAGGTCCGCCGGGGTCTCGGCAAAGGCCTTGAACGCCGCCGCGGTGGTGATCTCGAAAAAGGTGATGGGCGCGCCGCTATTGGCGCGGTCGGCGGCTTCCAGGAATTCGACCAGCGCCCGATCTCCGACCGGCCGGCCGTTCAGGACGATCCGTTCGTTGAAGCGCACCAGATGGGGCGAGACATACTGGTGGACCGCGAGCCCGGCCGCTTCGAAGGCGGCGCGGCAGAAAGCGAGGACGGAGCCCTTGCCGTTCGTGCCCGAGACGTGGATGACCGGCGGAAGGCGGTCCTGCGGTCGGCCGAGTTTGTCCAGCAGCGCCTCGATCCGGCCGAGCGACAGGTCGATGACGCGCGGGTGGAGCGCGGCAAACCGCTCCAGCAGCCGGTCGAGTTGCCGGTCGACGGGTGCGGCGGACAAGGGGCGCGATCAGTCCCTGGCAGGCTCGACCGGCTCCGCCGGGGCGGGCGCGGCGGCCGTTTCGCCGGCCGGCGACGCCTTCTCAACCTCGGCCTTCGCCGGTTCCTTCGGCGCCGTCGCCTTTTCCGGCCTGGCGGCGATCCGCTTTGCCGGCTTCAGCGGCACGACTTCGGCCGGCGGATTGGGCCGGAGCAGGTGGCGCAGGGTGCGGATCAGCGTTTCGCGCAATTCCTGGCGCGGCACGACCATGTCCACCATGCCGTGTTCGTAGAGATATTCCGCACTCTGGAACCCGTCCGGCAGCTTTTCGCGGATCGTGTCCTCGATCACCCGCTTGCCGGCGAAGCCGATCGTCGCGCCCGGCTCGGCGATCGCGATGTCGCCCAGCATGGCGAAAGAGGCGGAGACGCCGCCGGTCGTCGGGTCCGTCATCAGGGAGATGAAGGGCAGCCGCGCTTCGCGCACCTCCTGCACCGCGACGACGGTGCGCGGCATCTGCATCAGCGAGAGGATGCCTTCCTGCATCCGCGCGCCGCCGGAGGCCGGAATGGCGATGAGCGGCGCCTGTTGCAGAACGGCGAGCCGCGCCGCCGCAACGAAAGCCTCGCCGACGGCAATGCCCATCGAGCCGCCCATGAAGGAAAAGTCGAAGGCCGCGACCACGACCTTCATGCCGCCGATCGTGCCGTGGCATACGATGGCCGCATCGCCGCCGGACTCCCGCGCGCCGGCCGCCGCCTGGGCATCGCGCAGCCGCTCCGTATAGCGCTTGCGGTCGCGGAATTTCAGGGGGTCGACAACGGCTTTCGGCGGTTCGATCTCCTGGAACGCGCCATCGTCGAACAGGGCGGCCAGACGCTCGCGAACCGCGATGCGCATATGGTGGCCGCAATGCGGGCAGACCTTCAGGTTGGCGTCCAGCTCGCGATGGAAGATCATCTGATCGCAGGCGGGGCATTTTACCCACAGATTTTCCGGCACGTCGCGCGTGACCAGGGCGCGGATTTTCGGGCGAATGTTTTCCAGCCAGCTCATGGCGCCTCACAGTGTCTCCCGCCGGCAGTGCGGCCCGGGAGCTTCCCGAAATGCGATCTCCCGACCGGCGTTCAGCCCGCGCGGACGGCCGGCACGCCGCCGCCCGCCTCGACCTGACGCTCGAGCTGGCGTTCCAGGTTCCGGGCCGTGCGCCGGACTTCGCGCGTCTTGCGGCGGCTCTTGCCGCCGGCCAGCCAGGCGACCAGGGCGCCGCCGGGAAAGCCGAGCGCGATGCCCGCGAACACGAGCCCGTAAACCGGCAGGGACAAGGCCAGCGGCGCCGGCCACAGGCTCACTTCGGCAACATGGTAATTGTGGGTCGCAAATACGACAAAGGCGATCCCGACCAGCCCAATGACGATCCAACCGATAAGTTTCATGCCGGTGCTCCTGCAAGGGCGGTTGCGACGCTGGCGCAGGCCGGCCCGGAGAATGGCGCCGCCCGGCTCCGGGAAAGGCGCCGGATCAGTCCGCCCCGTCGGAATTCAGCCGCTCGCGCAGTTCCTTGCCCGTCTTGAAATAGGGCACGCGTTTCCGGGCGACGTGAACCGTCGCGCCGGTGCGCGGGTTGCGCCCGGTGCGCGGCGCGCGGTCCTTGACCGAGAAGGCACCGAAACCGCGCAGTTCCACGCGGTCGCCGCGTTCCAGCGCGTCCGAGATTTCGTCGAACACCGTTGTCACGATGCGTTCGAAGACTTTCGCTTTCAGATCCGGATGCCGTTCGGCCAGCCGGGCGATGAGTTCCGACTTTGTCATGGCAAGGCGGGCGCTCCCCACGCGGCAACAGATTCCGAAACGGTCGCGAGCCCGCTCGAACATTGCCTGCGTGCCGTCTCCAACCGGAGGGGAAGAGTGCCAAACCGGCGCGGCGAGGTCAATACTAAGTCTCTAGGAAATAACTGTTTTTGTGGATTTCCTGCGGCCGGAGCCCGGCGGGACGGGCCTGCGGCTGCCGTCCGTCCGGCGGCTGCGGCCCGAATCGCCGCCGCGAATACCGGGCCGCGGTTCCTTCAAAGCGGTTGGAATGCGGCCATTGGGAGCGGCCCGGCCGCCCTTGACCTTTTGTATTCTCCGCCTTTATACCGCCCATTCCGCGCGCCGCCGCTGCCTGGCCGGCGCGCGTTTCACGCCGCCGAAGACTCGTACGGATTGAAGAGAAGAGATGGCCCACCATAAATCGGCCAAGAAGCGCATCCGCCGCAACGGCGCCAAGGCGCAGGTCAATACCGCCCGGCGCAGCCGGGTGCGCGGATACCTGAAAAAGGTGGAGCTGGCGATTGCCGCCGGCGACCCGGACGCCGCGCGCGACGCACTGAAGACCGCCCAGCCCGAAATCATGCGCGGCGTGACCAGGGGCGTCCTGCACCGCAACACCGCTTCGCGGCGCATCAGCCGCCTGAACGCCCGCATCAAGTCGATGGCCTGACGGCGCGGCCTGCGGCGCATGCCGCAGCCGGCAGTCGGCAGCCGGCAGTCGGCACAGGGCGAAGGATTGTCGCCGCGAGAGCAACGGTTCTTCTCCCGCCCGACGCATGGCTGCCCGCTCGCCGCACCTCTTGAAATTTGCAACGCAACCCAAATCTCTTGCATCGCAACATAAACCCGATGGAGGTCTACATGCCGGACGGAGCCGGTGACCGGGCGGTACTGGAACTGCTCACCAGCTGTACCTGCCAGAACCTGCGCCAGGCGACGCGGGTCGTGACCCAGCATTACGAACAGGTGCTGGAGCCGATCGGCCTGAAGATCACCCAGCTTCCGGTGCTGGCGGCGGCGGCCGCGATGGGCCCGGTTCCGATGAGCCGGCTGGCGGAATCGCTGGTCATGGACCGCACGACCCTGACCCGCAACCTGCAGCCGCTGGAGCGCGCCGGCCTGGTGGAGGTGACGCCGGGCAACGACCGGCGCGCCCGCCTGGTCAGTGCGACCGTACGGGGCCTGGAAACGCTCGACGCCGCGTTGCCCCTGTGGAAGCAGGCCCAGTCCGGCATGGTCGAGGCGCTGGGGCGTTTCAAGTGGGGCGTGCTGATGGACAATCTGCGCCTCACCGTCAACGCAACTCGGAAAACGGCCGACGACTGAAACCGGCCGGGCCCGTCCGGCAACGCCGCGCAGCCCATGACAATGGCCAGGCATCCGGGCTAGTGTCCGGACCGCCGCCGCCCGTTGCCACCCGCTTGCCCGATGCCGGAAATCGACCTTTTTGCCCTGCCGGAAATCCTGCCGCCCGATGCGCCGGCAATGGGCCTGGATGTCGGCTCCAGAACCGTCGGGCTTGCCATCTCGGACCGCACCCGCACCATCGCGTCGCCGCTGGCTACCGTGCGCCGCACGAAGTTCGCCGCCGACGCCACGGCGATCGCCGAGCGGATTGCCGGGCGCGGCGCGGCCGGCCTGGTCTACGGCCTTCCGGTCAACATGGACGGCGCGGAAGGGCCGCGCTGCCAGTCGGTCCGGCAGTTCGCGCGCAATCTGGACGGCCGGATCGCGCTGCCCTACGCCTTCTGGGACGAGCGGCTGTCGACCGCGGCGGTCGAGCGGCTGCTGATCGGCGAGGTTGACATGACGCGCAAGCGCCGCGCCGAGGTTGTCGACAAGGCGGCGGCGGCCTGGATCCTGCAGGGAGCGCTGGACGCCCTCAGCGCTGCGCCGCCGCAAGCGCCCGCGGCGCACCGCCCGGACTGACGGCGCGGCGGAGCATCCCGTTGTCCGACACATTCGCCGCGATCGTCCCCGTCGTCGTTCTGATTCTGTTGGGCTGGGCGTTGCGCCGGGCGGACTTTGCGCCCGAAGCCTTCTGGTCCGGACTCGACCGGCTGACCTATTTCATCCTGCTGCCCTGCCTGCTGGTGAACGGCCTGGCGGGGGCGAATCTGGACGAGCTTCCGGTCGGCAACGCCGTGCTCGCAGTGGGCGCCGGCGTGCTGGCGGCGGTCGTGCTGATGCACGCGGCCCGCCGCCTCGTTGCGCCGAAGCCGGGCGCCTACGGCGCGCTGGTGCAATGCAGCCTGCGCGGCAACAACTATCCGGTCCTGGCGATCGTCGTCGCC
The DNA here is from genome assembly GCA_965202925.1 of Alphaproteobacteria bacterium. Taxonomy (GTDB): domain Bacteria; phylum Pseudomonadota; class Alphaproteobacteria; order Bin65; family Bin65; genus Bin65. The sequence goes on from CBDBCG010000001.1 coordinate 419,980, forward strand.
CTGTTCGACGATGTCGGCCTGTCCGCCTTCGCGCTTTCCCTGATCGCCTTCGTGCCGCTGACCAACCTGATCAGCGTCGTCGCCCTCGTTCGGACAAGCGGGGTGCGGACCGGCAGCGGAAAGGGGTCGGCGCCGAACGCCGCGTGGCTGATCGTGCGCGAGACAGCGCTCAACCCCATTCTGATTGCCGTCGCTCTGGGCCTTGCGATCAATATCGCCGATACCGGCATCCCCGGCCCGGCGGACAATATCCTGGAGATTCTCGGCCGCGCCGCCCTGCCGCTCGGGCTGCTGGCGGTCGGCGCCGGCCTCGCTTTCGACGCCGCGGCCGGCAGCGGGCGCGCCGTGCTGGCGTCGATGGCCGTCAAGCTGCTGCTGCTGCCGGGCTTCGTGCTGTTCGCCCTCCACATCCTGGAATTCGAGGGCACCTATGCGACGGCCCTGCTGATCCACGCCGCGGTGCCGTGCTCGGTGTCGGCCTACGCCTTCGCCAGGCAGTTGCGCGGCGATGCGAAGACGACGGCGGCCATGATCGCGGCGCAGACGGTGGTCAGCATCGTCACCCTGCCGTTCTGGCTGTGGCTCATGACGGAAATCCTGTAGCGCCGGGCCGGCCGCGCCGCCTCAGTTCATGATCACCGCCGGCAGCCAGAGCGGAATTTCCGGCACGAACATGACGACGAAGGTGACGATCAGGATCACGAAGAAGAAATATTTGCCGTGCTTCCACCATTCGAAAACGGTGGTGTCCAGCAGGCGGCAGGCGAACAGGGTCTGGACGCCGACCGGCGGCGTCAGGTTCGCCAGCAGGATGATCATGCTGAAACTCACGCCGAAATGGATCGGGTCGATGCCGAGGCTCTGGGCCGCCGGCAGCATCAGCGGCACGAAGATCAGCATGATCGGCACGGCCTCGATAAAGAAGCCCATCACGAAGAAAACCGCAAAGTTCAGGAGCAGGAATTCGGTCGGCGTGAATGCGCCGGCCTTGAAGAATTGCTCCACGACATCCGCCAGGTTCAGCCGCACGATCAGCACGCCGAACACCGCGGCCCCGGCGACCAGGAACAGGTAGCTCATGGAGCTCAGCAGGTTACGGCTGAACGAATCGGCCAGGCCGCTCACGCTGGTGCCGGCCCGGAATATGGTAAAGCCGAGGAACAGCGCGAAGACGATCCCCGCTGCGCCCGCCTCGACCGGCGAGAAGACGCCGAAGCGCATGCCGCCGAGGATAAAGACCGGAATAGCCAGGCCGACGAGCGCCGCCGCCGGTGACCCGCCGCGCCGGTGGTAGATCTTCGGCCGGCTGCCCGGCGCGGCGACCGCCGCCATATCCGCGGATTCGTAACGTTTCTGCAGGAACGCCGCGACGACCATAAGCCCGATGGCGACCATGATGCCGGGCGCTATTCCTGCGATCCACAGGCGCAGAATCGAGATTTCGCCCGCAAGGCCAAGGATCAGCAACACGTTGCTCGGCGGGATCAGGGCGCCGATCAGCCCGGCGCAGGAAATCAGCCCGGCCAGATAGCCCTTGGCATAGCCGATCCGTTCCATGTCGTCCCGGAACATGGAGCTGAGCATGCCGGCCTCGGCGAGCGTCGAGCCGGTCATCCCGCCCATGAACAGCGAGGAGACGATCAGCACCTGGGACGTGCCGCCCCGCACGCGCCGGCCGATGACCTCGCCGAACCAGACCACGCCGCGGGCGACGCCGATATCCGACAGCACGCCGCCGAAAATGATGAACAGGGGCAGCGCCAGCCAGGCGAAGTTGCCGAGCACGCCCATGACGGCGATCGGCGATCCCAGCAGCGGAATGCCGGCCACCAGCATGCCGACGACGCCGGCCAGCCCCATCGCGGCGGCCAGCGGCACGCCGAAAACCGCCAGCAGGAAAAGAACGCCGAATGCGATACCGCCGGCGATCAGTTCCATCGGCGCAATCCCCGCACTGCGTATTTGCCGGCCTTGGCGAGGATCGTCACGCTGCCGCCGACCAGGATGGCGTAGTAGCCGACCTGGATCGGCCAGCCGAGCGCGGCGTATTTCGAGAACATGCGCGGCAGCAGGGCCCAGGTCGACCAGACCAGAAAGCCGACGAACAGGACGATAGCGATATCCTCGAGGATCTCCTGCAGCCGGGGCGGAAGATCGAGGATCTGGACCTTGATGTGGCTCCTGTCCTGGTCGATGGCGAAGACGCTGAGAAACACCAGCCAGATCATGATGATGACGCTGAGTTCCTCGACCCAGGAAATGCCCAGAGCGCCGTTGAGCACGAAGCGGTCGACGATGTTGACGAACAGCAGCGCGATGACCGCGGCGATGGCCGGAACGAAGACGTATTTGCGGATACGCCCGCTCAGCTTCAGGACCCGTTCCTGCATGTCACGCGCCTCGCTGCGGGCCGGCGCCGGCCCGAACGAAACCGCCCGAAACGGCCGGAGACGCTTCGGGCGGGATCGGAGTCATCGGACCGGCAACCGGCCGCTGCCCGCTATTTGAGCTTGCCGGCTTCCCGGAGCCGGGCCAGCAGCGCCGGAGGCGTGTATTTCGCCACATCCTTGCTCTTGTACACGCTCTCGCTCGCCTTCTGCCACATCGCCATCTGTTCGGGCGTCAGATCGATGATCTCGGCGCCGCGCTTCGTGATCGCATCGCGGAAGGCCTGGTGCGCCTCCTGGTCGACCTTCATCTCGTAGAGGGCGGCTTCCTTGCCGACCTCAAGCATGACCTTGCGGATATCCGCCGGCAGCTTGTTCCAGAAATCCACCCGGACCCACATCACCTGCGGCAGATACTGGAAATTCACCATCGTGATGTGTTTGGCGATTTCGTCGAACCCGACATTGTGGATGTGGGGGATCGGGATCTGCACGCCCTCGAAAACGCCCTGGCTGAAGCCGGTGAAGGTATCGGCCCACGGCACCGGGACCGGGTTGGCGCCCCAGGCCTTGTTGATGACGATGTCGAGCGGTGCGAGGCTGACCCGCTGTTTGCTGTTCTTGATATCGGCCGGGACGACGAGCCGGACCTTGCGGGTCGCGATCGCCCGGGCGCCGCCGTTGCTCGGCATGATGTAGACGAGCTTGAGGCCGGTTTCCTTCTCGACCCTGGCCTGGATTTCCTTGCCGACATCGCTGTTGATCATCTGCAGGAGCTGCCGCGGCCCGGTCTTGAGATCGCCGCTGACGATAAAGGGCAGGTTGACCCAGTCGTAATGCCGGGTGAACACGCCGACCGTGGAGGTGCCGGCCGCCGCGAAATCGATCGATCCGGCGAGCAGCGCTTCGAGCGCCTTCTCTTCCTGATAGAGGCTGCCGCTGTGATGAATCTTGAACTTGACCCGGCCGTTCGTCCGCTTCTCGACTTCGGCGGCGAAGAAGTTGACCGCCTTGCCCGAAGAAATCTTGGGGCTGGGATAGCCGGCATAGGTGAATTTGAATTCCTGGGCCTGCGGTGCCTGGCCCGCCAGAGCCGTTCCCGCCACCGCGATTGCGGCGACAACCGCAGACTTTTCAATATGTTTCCAGATCGACACGTTCGCTTCCTCCCTTTCAAAAAAACGCCCCCGGTCTGGAGGCTGCGGCATTGTCAGGGTGCCCCTACACCCTGTCAACCTGTGCCCGGAACATGGCGGCATCCCGGCGCTCCGCTGCGGCGGGGCGCCGGGATTCGGCCGGCCGGCGGCCGGGCCGGGGTCACATGCGATGGGCGAAGCTGTCGCGCCGGAAGCTGTATAGCGCATCCGGATCGACCTTGATGTCGACGACCGCGGGCGCGTCGGCGTCCAATGCGGCGGCGACGGCGTCTTCCACCTCCGACAGCCGCTCGACCCGGTAACCGACCGCGCCGTAGAGCCGGGCCAGTTCGTCGAAGGGCGGGCTGCTCACGTCCGCGCCGATATAGCGCCCGCCGAAGAAATCCCGCTGATAGGCTTTTTCCGCGCCCCAGCATCCGTTGTTCATGACGATGGAGACGGTGTTGAGGCCGGCGTCCACCGCCGTGCTCAACTCCGAAACCTGCATGCCGAAGCCGCCGTCGCCGGCGAAGCTGACGACCGGCCGGTCCGGCTGCGCCGCCTTCACGCCGAGGCCGCAGGCGAAGGAGAAGCCGACCAGGCCGAAATCGAGCGGCGTGAACAGGCAGGGCGGCTCCCAGTATTCCAGCGCATCGGTGGCCTGGAGCGTCATGGTCCCGGCGTCGAGCACGATGGCCGCATCCCGGGGCAGGACCCGGCGGAACGCGCGGAACAGGCCGGACGGCTGGATCGGCGCCTCGTCCATGACCGCTTCGGCGTCGCGCCGGGCGAGGAAGGCGCGGCGCTCGGCCTGGAACTGCGCCGTCCAGTCCGAAGCCTCGCGGATCGCCGCGGCGCTGCGCACCGCTTCGGCCAGCTGGTCGGCGACCGTCGGCGCGTCCGCCCAGATGCCGAGCGCAACCGGGAAATGGCGGCCGATCTCCGTCGGCTCGATCTCGACCTGGACGATCGCCGCGTCCCGGTTGATGTTGTCGTAGGAATAGAAGGTCGAGTTGAAGCCCAGCCGGGTGCCGAGTGCGAGGATGACATCGGCCTCGTTGACGAGGCGGGACGCCACCGGATTGCCGCGCGGCCCCATCTGGCCGGCATTGAGCGGATGCCCGAACGGGATCGCGTCGCCGTGGCCCGGCGACATCGCGATCGGCGCGTCCAGCATCTCGGCCAGCGCGATGGCCTGGGCCGCGCCGCCGCCATTCTTGATCCCACCGCCGGCGACGATGACCGGCCGTTCGGCGTCGAGCAGCATCTGCGCGGCCTGCGCTACCGCCGCCGCCGGGGCCGCCGGCGCAAACTGCACGCGATAGGTTTCCGGCGCCGGCGGCTCGGGGAAGACAGCCTTGGCCGACTGCACGTCGCGCGGCAGGTTCAGCAGGACCGGGCCGCGCCGCGGCGTGAGCGCGGTGCGGAAGCCGGCCTGGAACAGCTCGGGGATCCGGCCGACGCTCGGCACCGTCACGCTCGACTTGGTGACCGGGGACAGGGCGGCGTGCTGGTCGACCTCCTGGAACGCGTCGCGGTAGACATGGCCGGACGACAGGGCCCCGGCGATCGCCACGACCGGCGAATAGGCGGCGGACGCCTGGGCGAGGCCGGTCAGCAGGTTGGTCGCGCCCGGCCCGTTCTGCCCCGCGACGATGACGCCGGGCCCGCCGCTCGCCCGGGCGTAGCCGTCGGCCATATGGGTGCCGGTCCGCTCGTCGTGCACGCCGATGAACCGGATCGAATTGGCCTCGTAGAGCCCGTCGAACACTTCCATGGTTGCCGAACCGATGAGCCCGAAGACGTGGCGGACATTCTCGTTCTTGAGGGCTTCGACGACGGCCTGGCCGCCATAGATCGGTTCGGTCATTTCTGATTTCTCCAGGGCCGGTTGTATTTTCTGCTGCGCGAGCGCCGCCGGATCGTGGCGACGGTCACCAGACGACGTCGCCGAATTCATACGGGTCCATTGCCGGCAGGCCCATCTGCCGGAGCATGGCGCAGCACAGCTCCGACAGCGGATTGCCGAGCGACAGCAGGATCGAATAGTGCTGGTCGAATTCCGGCTTGAGATAGACCGCCGGGCTGCCCCGTTCGCGCAGCACGGCCATCATGTCCTCGGTCTGGCGGATCCACTCTTCGGTCTCCATGCCGCCGACGGCGACGACCAGCGGAATCTGCGGCGCCGGCGGATTGTAGCGCGGGCTGAGCGTCCGTACTTCGTCGTCCGGCACGAGCAGTTCCTCGGCGCCGGGCACCATCATCACGGGCTCCAGGTCCAGCATCGCGCTCACGATGGTCGCGCCCTTGACCGCGTCGTCCGGCAGCCCGAACGCGCTGTTGAAATCGCCGGTACACATCATCGAGGCGAGATGGCCGCCGGCCGAATGGCCGGAAATGTAGATTTTCTCCCGGTCGCCGTTGGCCTCTTCGGCGTGGTCCCAGACCCATTTCAGCGCGGCGCGGACCTGGCGCACCACCTCGGTGAGCGGAACCTTCGGGCAGAGGTCGTAGTTGAGCAGGATGGAGGCGCCGCCGGCGTCCAGAACCGCCGGGGCAACCAGCGTGTGGTCGAAGCTGTCGAGGAAGCGCCAGAAGCCGCCATGGACGAAAATGTTGATCGGCGCGCCGGGCGCCTTCGCCGGGAACAGGTCGAGCGTCTGGCCCGGCGTCGGCCCGTAGGGCACGCGCAGCCGGCCTTCGTATTCGCTGCGCGCCAGCGCGCTGGCCAGCGTCCACTGGGCCTTCCAGACCGGGTGTTCGGGCACCGCGATGCGCGGGCTGTACTGCCGGATCAGTTCCTCGCGCGGCAAGTCGCGATAGTCCATGTTCGCCTCCTGGCGCCCGCAGCCGCGAGGGCGGGACACGGCCTGAAATTTCCGAAAGAGCCGGGAATTTCCCCAGCGCTAACACGAACCGGCCGGGGCGCAAAGGCTTCAGTCCGGATGCGCTTCACAACCTGGACCCCCTTCTATACGGTCCCGGCGTTCCCGGCATCAAACGGAGTGAGCCGCCATCCCGCCCCGCGAAAACCGCCGCTTCGTGCTGCGCTCCCGCCCGGTCCATCTTGCCGGCCCGGAGAATTTCGAACTTCGGCACTGCCCGGTGCCGGACCTGGAGGACGGGCAGGCCCTGGTGCGGATCGAACTGGCGGCGCTGTCCGCCTGGCAGGGCATGCGCACCAAGGATTTCAGGAACTTCATCCGGCCGTTCGACATCGGCGAACTCATTTCCTGCGATACCTACGCCCGGGTCGTCGAGAGCCGGTGCGATGCGCTGCCGGTGGGCGCGGCGGCGGTCGGCCGCCAGGGCTGGCAGGACTATGCCGCCGTCCGGCCGGAAGACGTGTCGGTCGCCTCGGACGCCTACACGGCGGAGGAATGGCTGACCGCCCTGTCCTCGCCGGGCCAGACCCCGTATCTCGCCTATTGGCAGAAGGCGCGGCCGATGCCGGGGCAGACCCTGGCCGTCACCTCGGCGGCGGGCGCCGTCGGCAGCTATGCGGTGCAGCTCGGCCTGCTGGCCGGCGCGCGGGTGGTCGGGATCGCCGGCGGACCGGAGAAATGCGCCTTCGTGCGGGACCGGCTGGGCGCCGACGCCGCGGTCGATTACCGCTCCGACGGTTTCCGCGACGACCTTGCCGCGGCCTGCCCCGACGGCGTGAACCTGTATTTCGATACGGTCGGCGGACCGGTGGCCGACGCCGTCTCGGAAAATCTCGCCAAGCGGGCCGATATCCTGCTGGTCGGCCGGGTCGCGGCGAACAACAGCGCGGCGCCGGAGCAGGACATGGCGAACCTGCGCCACGTCTGGTCGCAGGAGGCGACGATCCACGCGTTCAACCGCTACGCCTACAAGGAGCTGTATCCGCTGGTCATCGAGCGGCTCGGCGCGCTGCTGCGGGCCGGGCGCCTGACGATGCACAACGAAGTCGTCGACGGCATGGAGGAAACGCCGGCCGCCCTGCACGACCTGCTCTCCGGCAACCATGTCGGCAAGATGCTGGTGCGCTATTCGGACAGCGGCGGCAGGCGCCTTTGAGGACCTTTCCGTCCGCAGGTTTGCCCCCACCCGTCCAGACTTGGGGATAACGGCGGATTATTCAGCAATTGCAGCGAGTTCGCCGATGGCCGGCTGTTACTTGCAATGTGGAAACAAACGCGGAACAATTCATTGTCCAAGCGGTCGATCGATGCTATTTTAGTCTGCCGCGGTGTTATGGCTGCGCGGCTTGGAGCGCGTCCGTTCTTGCTGGAAGCGCCGGCGCAGTTGAAGGGCATCTTTCGATACGCGGCTGCGCCGCTACTCAGGATGAGGAAGTTGTTATGGCCGGCAAAATTTCTCCCTCATCTCGAGTAGGCCCGAAGGGCCGTATCGAGGGACGCCACACCGTGCCGATTCCATTCAAGACAGACACGCTTCTGGACGCCTGCTGAATGACCAACATCGCCGCCATCTCCCACCAGATCTGGGACATGAAATACCGGCTGAAGGGGCCGGACGGCGCGCCCGTCGACAAGACGATCGACGACACCTGGCGGCGCGTGGCGAAGGCCCTGGCGGCGGTCGAAACGGAGCCGGCCGAATGGGAAGGCCGGTTCTTCGACGCCATGCGCGACTTCCGCTTCATGCCGGCCGGGCGGATCCTCGCCGGCGCCGGCGCGGCGCGCACCGTCACCCTGTTCAACTGCTTCGTCATGGGCGAAATCCCGGACGACATGAGCGGCATCTTCCGCCAGCTCCGGGAAGCCGCGCTCACCATGCAGCAGGGCGGCGGCATCGGCTACGATTTCTCGACCCTGCGTCCGCGCGGCGCGCCGGTCCGCGGCGTCGGCGCCGACGCCTCCGGCCCGCTCTCCTTCATGGACGTCTGGGATTCGATGTGCCGGACCATCATGAGCGCCGGCCACCGCCGCGGCGCCATGATGGCGACCCTGCGCTGCGACCATCCGGATATCGAGGCCTTCATCGAGGCCAAGCGCGAGCCCGGCCGGCTGCGCATGTTCAACCTCTCGGTGCTGGTCACCGACGCCTTCATGGACGCCGTCCGGCAGGACGATCCGTGGGACCTCGTCTTCGGCGGCACGGTCTACCGCACCGTGCAGGCGCGCGCGCTGTGGGACGCCATCATGCGCTCGACCTACGCCTTCGCCGAGCCGGGCGTCATCTTCATCGACCGCATCAACCGGCAGAATCCGCTCCGCTATGCCGAGACGATCCACGCCACCAACCCCTGCGTAACCGCCGATACCTGGGTCCACACCGGCGACGGGCCGCGGCAGGTGCGCGATCTGGTCGGCCGCCGGTTCAGGGCGCGGGTCGACGGGCGGGATGTCGAAACCGGTCCGTCCGGTTTCTTCCCGACGGGCTGCAAACCGGTGCTCGCAGTGCGGACGCGGGAGGGTCATCGCCTACGCCTGACCGCCGATCACCGGGTGCTGACCGCCGGCTCCCGCACCCGGCACCGGATCGGTAGAGCGTGGAAGCCGGCCGGCGATCTGGCGACGGGCGACATGATCGTCCTGCACGACCATCACGCCGCGCCGTCCTGGCCCGGCCCGTATTCGCAGGAGCAGGGCTATCTGATCGGCCTGCTGGTCGGCGACGGCATGCTGAAGGCCGACAAGGCCGTTTTGAGCGTTTGGAAGCGCCGCGCGGCCGGCAACGGGGATGTCGCGCCGGACGGCGCCGATGGCGTGATGGCGGCGGCGCTGGCCGCGGCGAAGACGCTGCCGCATCGCGCCGACTTCGCAGGTTGGAGTCCGGTTCCGGGTCGCAGCGAGCACCGCCTGTCGCTCGCCGCCGTCAAGGCGCTGGCTCTCGACCTCGGCATGGCGCCGGGGAGCAAGGTCCTGACGCCGAAGATCGAAACCGCATCCTCCGGCTTCACGGTCGGCTTCCTGCGCGGCTTCTTCGACGCCGACGGCAGCGTGCAGGGCGTGCAGGGCGCGCAGGAAAAGGGAATCAGCATCCGCCTGGCGCAGAGCGACCTGGAGCGGCTGCGAGTCGTCCAGCGCATGCTGGCCCGGCTCGGCATTATCGCCACGATCTACGCCGACCGCCGCCCGGCCCAAACGCGGTCCCTGCCCGACGGCAAGGGCGGCCACAGGGCGTACCGCACCGGCGCGCAGCACGAACTCGTCATCGCCAACGAGAATGTTGGCCGCTATGCGGAACTGATCGGGTTCGCCGACACGGAGAAGCGGGCGAAGCTCGAATTTGCCCTCGGGAATTACAGGCGCCGGCCCAATCGGGAGCGGTTTCTGGCGGTGGTCGATACGGTCAAGCCGGCCGGCGAGGAAGAGGTCTTCGACGTCCGGGTGCCGGGCGTCAACGCCTTCGACGCCAACGGCCTTTATGTCCACAATTGCGGCGAGCAGCCGCTGCCGCCCTACGGCGCCTGCCTGCTCGGCTCGATCAACCTGGCGCGGCTGGTCGAGCGGCCGTTCGAGGCCGATGCGGCGCTCGATCTCGACGAATTGCGCGCGCTCACCGCCGTCGCCGTGCGCATGATGGACAATGTCACCGACATCTCGAACTTCCCGCTGGAGGAGCAGCGGGCGGAGGCGCTGGCCAAGCGGCGCATCGGGCTGGGCGTGACCGGGCTCGCCGACGCGCTCATCATGTGCCGGGCGCGCTACGGCAGCGCGGCGGCGGTGCGGCTGGCGGAGCAATGGCTGGCCGCGATCCGGAAGGCCGCATATCTGGCGTCGGCCGATCTCGCCGCCGAGAAGGGGCCGTTCCCGCTGTTCGACGCGGAGAAATATCTCGCGACGCCGGCGATGGCGGACGCGGACGAAGACGTGCGCGCGGCGGTCCGCGACAAGGGCCTGCGCAATGCCCTGCTGACCTCGATCGCGCCGACCGGCACGATCTCGCTGCTGGCGGACAACGTGTCCTCCGGCGTCGAGCCGGTCTTCACCTGGTCCTATACCCGCAACGTCCTGATGCCCGACGGCACCCGGCGCGAAGAAGAGGTCGCCGACTATGCCTGGCGGCTCTACCGCCGGCTGAAGGGCGCCGACGCGCCGCTGCCGGACTGGTTCGTCGATGCCGGGAACCTGAGCCCGCGCGACCATGTCGTCATGCAGGCGGCGGTCCAGAAGCATGTCGACAGCTCGATCTCCAAGACCATCAACTGCCCCGAGGATATCGGCTTCGACGCCTTCAAGGACGTCTACGCCATGGCGTTCGACATGGGCTGCAAGGGCTGCACGACCTACCGGCCGAACGACGTCACCGGCGCGGTGCTGACCGCCGCGAAGGGCGAAGCGGACACATCCGGGCAGCAGGAACTGCCGCTCGCCCCGCCGGAGAAGACCGCGGCGGCCAAGCCGGCGGACGATCTGGACGCCGGCGGCGTCGTCTACATGACGAAGCCGCTCGACCGGCCCGAGGCATTGCCCGGCCGGACCTACAAGATCCGCTGGCCGGAGAGCGACCACGCCATCTACATCACGCTCAACGACATCGTGCAGGACGGCCGCCGCCGGCCCTTCGAAATCTTCATCAACTCGAAGAATACCGAGCATTACGCCTGGACGGTCGGCCTGACCCGCATGATCAGCGCCGTGTTCCGGCGCGGCGGCGACGTCTCCTTCGTGGTCGAGGAGCTGAAGGCGGTGTTCGATCCGCGCGGCGGCCAGTGGGTCGGCCCGCGCTACGTCCCCAGCCTGCTCGCCGCGATCGGCGACGTGATCGAGCAGCACATGATCGACATCGGCTTTCTGCCCGATCCGAAAGAAGCGCGGGAAGGCCGGCGCGAACTGAAGGTCGTCGGCGGCACGGATGCCGCGGCGGCCGGGCGCGCGGTCGCCGGCGGTCAGGCGGTCGCCGCCGCAACCGGCGGGCCGGGGCCGGGGAGCGCCGGCCCGGCCATGCGCGGCTGCCCGAAATGCGGCCAGCGCACCCTGATCCGCCAGGAAGGCTGCGATATCTGCACCAGCTGCACCTACAGCAAGTGCGGGTGAGGGGCGGTTGCGATGAACGAACTTCGGAACCTCCCGGCAGAGGCGGCGTGGCGACGGGAATGCCAAACACATTGGAAATCCGAAACGCGGTGCCGCTGAAGTCGGCGCTGGCGAGAATTGAGAAGGCGTCTTCTCGCGCCCGCGCTCTGGCATCGTCAGTCGAGCAGCCATGTCGGATGAGCTTTGCGCGGACGGTGGTTTTCGGCGCGGTCTGTGCGTATTGGCAACAACTGCGCAAAGCGTCGGACCCTGGTTGGCCGTTACGAAAACCGCCCTTGGATATCGAACTTTCTTCGGTGCCGGAGGAAGCCGGAGAATTGGCTCGGAACATCGGAGCCGATGCAGCCAAGCTGGATGCGATGGATGCCGGCTACGCGATCGGGGTGCTGTACACCGCGACGATGCCGGGCGGCTTTCGAGCTCAAAACGGCGCGTACTATACGCCGCCGGCGCTCTGCGAAGTCCTGTTGGACATGGCGGCGGAAGCAGGGGTCGATTGGCGAACGGCGCGGATTCTGGACCCGGCGTGCGGCGGAGGCGCCTTCCTGTCGCCGGTGGCCCGGCGCATGGCGAGGAGTTTAACGGACTGCGAACCCAGGATCGCGCTGAAGAGCATTGAGCGTCGGTTGCTGGGATTCGAACTGGACCCGTTCGCCGCCTGGCTATCGCAGGTGTTCCTTGAAGCGACCCTTGCCGATCTGTGCCACGAGGCAGGGACGCGCCTGGATTCGGCGGTGCGTGTCTGCGACAGCCTCGAACGGAATGTTGGGAGCGAAGGCTTCGATCTCGTCGTCGGCAATCCGCCTTACGGACGTATCGGACTCTCGCCGGAATTGCGCGAGAAGTTCCGGCGCAGCCTGTTCGGCCATGCGAATCTGTACGGTGTGTTTACCGACCTGGCTCTCCGGTTCGCGCGGCCGGGCGGGGTCGTCGCCTATGTCACCCCTGCGAGTTTTCTGGCCGGGGAGTACTTCAAGGCACTCCGCGGATTGCTGGGCCGGGAAGCGCCGCCGGTCAGCATCGGCTTTGTCGCGAAACGCAAGGGTGTGTTCGCAGATGTGCTGCAGGAAACGCTGTTAGCGACATACAAGAGGGGCGCTGCTTCGGGTGCGGGCAAAGTCCATTTCATTTCGCCGGGACGGGACGGCTCTGTCGCGACAAGCGCTGCAGGTCCGTTCACGCTGCCCGAAGACCCGGGCCGGCCCTGGCTGATACCGAGAACGGAAGCGCAGAGCGCGCTGCTGCGTCAGGTCGATGAATTGCCCGATCGACTGGCCGATTATGGCTACACGGTCAGCACGGGGCCGCTGGTGTGGAACCGCCACAAGGCGAGCTTGCGGGACGGGCCCGGCACAGGACGCTACCCGCTCATCTGGGCGGAATCCGTGCGGCCGGACGGGGTGTTTTCATTCCGGGCGGAGAAACGTAACCACAAGCCGTACTTTGAGCCGAAAGCCAAGGAAAGGTGGGTGGTGACGGAGTTTCCGTGCGTGCTGCTGCAGAGGACGACGGCCAAGGAGCAATGCCGGCGGCTCATAGCGGCGGAACTGCCGGCTTCTTTCATAGCGGAGCACGGGGCGGTTGTGATCGAGAATCACCTGAACATGATCAAGCCGCTCAATGGCGCCCCGAAGGTAGCGCCGGCGGCACTGGCCGTCCTGTTGAACAGCGATGTCGTCGATCAGGTTTTCCGGTGCATCAACGGAAGCGTGGCCGTTTCTGCCTATGAACTGGAAGCCTTGCCTCTTCCGCTGCTGGAGGACGTGGAGGAGATCGAGCGGCTGGTGAATGAGCGGGCGAACCGCGCGACGCTGGAGCGCGCGGTCGAACGCCTGTACAGCCACGGGACCGGCTGATGCCATTGCCGCCGCTGCTGCCGGTCGCCGATATCCACGAACGCCTGCAGACGATCTTTCCCGAGGGAACGGCAAACCGGAACTATGTGACCCGGGAAATCGCGGCCAAGACGATTTTCGTCATGCTGTATATCGGAGCGGTGGATGGCGAGGATTGCTGGCTGCGCCCCGACCAGGTGACGCGGATGTCCGATGCCCAGGCGGCGCTGGCGGACGACCGCGAACGGAAAGGGTGGTTGCAGGTGTCGATGCGCCCGGCAACGGGTCACATCGAAGGGAGGTGGTACGCCGCGAACACGCGCGAGCCGATCCGTGACGAAACCCTGCGCGAAGGGCTGGTGCGAGTCGGTGCGGTGAAGGAAAGGGAGGGATTACCGACGACATCGCCGCTTCCACGCTATGCGCTGACGCCGGAATTCGCGGCGCTGTTCGACCCGACTCTGACGGAAGAACAATTGCAATCGTCGATGGAGGACTGGCAGGCGACATGCCTGTCCAGCGGTGCCCTGGCCCGGATCGCGATCATGCGCCGCGGCGCCGTCGCCCGTGAGGGAAAAGTGCTCGTGACGTTTCCGAGCGGGGAGACACGGCAGATGGAGCCGGGTCCGAGTTCCGTAATCTCCAAGGCTGTGGTGGAAGAATTCGCGCCCCGGTTCCTGGGCCGGCCGGGGGTTATCTGGTTGAGCGAAAGCCGCAATCGGGTGGTGGCGCGGGACGACGGCCTGGCACAGGTTCTCGGCCTGACAATCGAGCCGGACAGGAATTTGCCGGATCTGATTCTGGTGGACCTTGGGCCTGCCGATCCGATCCTGGTGTTTGCCGAGGTCGTCGCAACCGCAGGACCCGTCAACGAAGCGCGCCGGACGGCGCTGATGGCCATCGCGACAGAAGCGGGTTTCGGCGAAGGTCAGGTGGCGTTCCTGACAGCCTACGCGGATCGGGACGAATCGGCCTTCAAGCGCTCGGTGAGCGAATTGGCGTGGCGGTCGTTCGCCTGGTTCATGTCGGAGCCGGATCGCATCATGCTATTGCACGGAGGCGCCGATTCAGAGGGAACGCATCTGTCGGACCTGATGCGGAAGTAGCGGCGATTCCGGGAGTGCGGCCGGCGTACCCTGATCCGCCAGGAAGACTGCGACATCTGCACCAGCTGCACCTACAGCAAGTGCGGGTGAGGGGCGGAACGCGCGCTTCGGTTAACCCGGACTTTCCGCAGGGTGCCGGCCGGTCGCGGCAATCGCCGCGCCGCAAGGGAGGGTTTGAAACCCTCCCCTACAAAACCGGCCGGATCGATAACTCCAACCCCCGGCTCGACCTGCGGCCGGCCGATCCCTTCCCGCCGACCGCTTCCCGCCCTCAGGCCAAGCCCATCTGCTGGTAGGACAGGGCGACCTTTTCCAGGCCGACGGCGAAGGCGGCGGTGCGCAGGTCGTCGATCCCGTCGGTGCCGCGCATCCGTTCGCGAATGGCGCCGTATCCGTCGCTCATGACGCCTTCGAGGCCGGATTCGACCAGGTCAAGCTCGTCGGTGCCGCGCAGCAGCGGCGCCTTGAGCTCGTCCGGCACCGCCCGGCCGGCCGCCGTCTCGATCATGTCGACGATGCGCAGGCCGCGCTGGATTTCGAGCTGGCGCGACAGGCGGCCGAAGCGCATGTGCGAGACATTCTTGACCCATTCGAAATAGCTGACCGTCACGCCGCCGGCGTTGACCAGGATGTCCGGCAGGACGACCCTGCCGCGCCCGAGCAGCGTGCGGTCGGCCTCGATCGTCACCGGGCCGTTGGCGGCTTCGACGATCAGCTTCGCCCGGATGCGCCCGGCGTTGGCGGCGGTGATCTGGCCCTCGAGGGCGGCGGGCACCAGAATATCGCAGTCCGCCTCCAGGGCCGACGCGCCGTCCTCGACGAAACGCGCGCCCGGAAAGTCCTTCATGCCGCCGGTGAGGGCGCGATGTTCGGCCAGCGCCTCTGGATCGAGGCCGTCGTCCGAGAGCAGGGCGCCGTCATATTCGATGACCCCGACGAGGCGCACGCCTTCCTCCTCGACGAAGAATTTCGCCGCGTTGAAGCCGACATTGCCGAAGCCCTGGACGATCATCCGCTTGCCTTCGAGGCCGCCGTCCAGGCCGGCCATGGCCACGTCTTCGGGGTGGCGGAAGAACTCGCGGACGACATACTGGACGCCGCGGCCGGTCGCTTCCGTGCGGCCCGGAATGCCGCCCTGGGTCACCGGCTTGCCGGTCACGCAGGCGATCGCGTCGATATCGGAGGGGTAGAGGCTGCGGTATTCGTCCGCCATCCAGGCCATCTCGCGCGCGCCGGTGCCCATGTCCGGCGCCGGCACGTCGCGGCTCGGGCTGATATAGCCGCGGTCGGCGAGCTCCTGGGTGAAGCGGCGGGTGATCCGCTCCAGCTCTTCCTCCGTATAGTCTGCGGGGCGGATCGCCAGCCCGCCCTTGGCGCCGCCGAACGGCACGTCGACCAGCGCGCACTTGAAGGTCATCAGCGAGGCCAGCGCCTCGACCTCCTGCTGGTCGACATGGGAGGCGTAGCGGATGCCGCCCTTCACGGGGAGGCGGTGTTCGCTGTGCACGGCCCGCCAGCCGCAGAAGGTATGGTAGCTCCCGCGGAGGCGCACCGGGAAGCGCAGCTGGATGACGGAATTGCACTCGCGGATGGTTTCCACGAGATCGTCCGGGATGGCGAGGGCGCGGGCTGCCCGGTCGAACATGCCGCGCACGCTGTCCTGGAAATTGGGCTCGGTCGAAGAGTTCACGCTGGCCTCCGGTAACGGTTGGGGGGCGGGTCCGGCAGGTTGCCCGCGGATGCTGCCGCCGCGCCGCAAGCCCCGATGCGCCTGCATCGGGGGCGTTTGCACCCTATCCCGGAAGCTGTCCTGCGTCATCGGGATTGTCGATAGAAGCCACCCGTCGTTTCAACGCCGCCTCTGCTGCGAAGATGGCCGGCTCGTCGATGCCCAGCTCGCGCAGGGCGCCCGCGGCGCTGCGGACATAGTCGGCGTTGCTGCCGCTGACGCCGCGCGCCCGGCGGACAATGGCAAGCTGGCCGTCGAGGCTCAGGTCCGGCAGGAAATCCGGATGGCCGTCGCGCGGCAGATAGGTCGTGGCGGCGACATCGCGGCCGTCGTCCAGCGCGACCGTCACGGCGGCTTCCCGGTAGACCGGATAGTGGTCCAGCTCGCGCTCGCGCAGATAGGCGGCGACCGCCCCGGCATCGTCCGGCGCAACGCGATAGGCGATCCCGGTGCAGGACCCGCCCGGCTTCAGACCCATCACGAGGCCCGGACGCTCCGCCGTGCCGCGGTGATGGACCGTGCGGACGCAGAGCGCGCGCTGCCGGCCGCGCAGCGTCGCCCGCCGCCGCTCGGCGAAGTCGAAGCCGGGCCGCCACATCAGGGAGCCGTATCCGAACAGCCACATATCGGGGCGACTCCGGGGCCTCACGCGCCGGCCGGCAGATCCATGCGCCTGAGCGCCGGCCGGACGATGAACAGGATGGCGAAGGCTGCCAGCGCCGCCTGCGCCGCCATCTGAAGGCCCAGATTCAGCCCCGCCGGATCGGCCAGGGCGACGGCGACCGCGCCGAGCACCGCGCCGGAGATGAACTGGATGATGCCGATGAGCGCGGAAACCGAGCCGGCAATGGCCGGAAAGGGCGCAAGAACGCCGGCATAGAGACTGGGCGAAGACAGGCCGATGCCGAGCGTGACGCCGAACAGCGGGCCGACATAGACGGCGAAGCCGGTCGCGCCCGACGCAATAAGGGCGGACATCGCCATCGCCGATACGATCATGATCGTCGCGCCGCTCAGGATGAGCGCGACGGCGCCCAGGCGCCCGGAGAGCCGGGTCGAGAGCCGGGCTGACAGGATGGCCCCGATACCGTTGCCGATCATCACCGCCGCGAAGGAATAGCCGATGTCCTCCGGCGACGCGGCCAGCCGTTTCTCCAGAACGAAGGGCAGTGCCGACAGCATGGCGAACAGCGAGCCGTAGAGCCCGATCGTGACCAGCGCATAGCCCAGGAACAGCCGGTGGCGGCCGAGCATGGCGAAGTTCCGCAGAATCGGTCCCGGCCGCGTGGCGTCGGGGTTGAGCCGCGTGTTGGTCTCGTCGAGGAACAGGACGATGACCAGCCACACCGCCGCGCCGATGCCGAGCAACAGAACGAACACGCCCTGCCAGCCACCGGCGCCGACGATCAGGCCGCCGAGCAGGGGCGCCAGGATCGGCCCGAAACCGAAGATCATCATCACCCACGACATGGGCCCGGTCGCTCTCGTCCCGTAGATGTCGCGGATGCAGGCCCGGCCGATTGCCATGGATGCGGCGGCGCCCACGCCCTGGCAGAACCGGCCGAGCAGCAGCATGTCGATCGAATCGGCGAACGCGCACAGCGCCGAGGCGGCGACGAAAATCGCCATCGAGGACGCGAGCACCGGCCGCCGGCCGAACCGGTCCGACAGCGGCCCGTAGACCAGCTGCGCGCCGGCATAGGCGATCAGGAAGGCCGAGACGGTGAACTGGGCCTCCGTCGGGCTCACCTGCAGCGTCCGTGCGATACCCGGCAGCGCGGGCAGGGTCATGTCGACGGCCAGCGCGGTGATCGCGGCGGTCGCGCCGAGGATCGCGATGACGACCCAGGAGGTCGGCGCCGGCCGCTTCACGGCGTGCGCTTCCGGCGGATGGCGGTGCGAAGCTCAGGCATGAAGCCCTTTCCGGTGAGTCCTGCCGTCCGGTCCGGCGCGATAGGGTGACTGCGCACGGGGATAGCTGGAGCGTAGTCTATCCGATGGCACCATCGCCGCGTCCCTCGATATGCCCCGGATAAATCCGGGGCTACTCGGGATGAGGAGAATGTATTCGAGATACACTCTCACCCTCACCCTGAGTAGCCGCCGGAGGCGGCGTATCGAAGGGTGGCGTATCGAAAGCCTGTCCTGAGCTTGTCGAAGGGGGCTGCCTTCAGTTGCGCCGGCGGTATCGCCGGAAACGGACACGCTCTAGTCTAATCCGGCACGGATACCAAACCGAAACGGGGGCTTGGGACTGCATGGCCGGGTTGCGTCCGGAAGACTGGCTGAAGGCGACGGAGCGCGGCCTGTGGTGCGCGCCGGCCGATCTGTATATCGACCCGGTGCGCGCCGTCGACCGGGCCGTCGTCACCCACGGCCATGCCGACCACGCCCGGCCCGGCAACGGCCGGGTGCTCGCCACGCCGGAGACGCTGGCGATCATGCGGGCGCGCTACGGCGAGGCCGCCGCCCGGCAGGCGCAGCCGCTGGCCTGCGGCGAAACCCTCGACCTGGGCGACGTCACGGTCCGGCTGGCGCCGGCCGGCCATGTCCTCGGCTCGGCCCAGGTCGTGCTGGAGCACGCCGGCCGGCGCGTCGTCGTCTCGGGCGATTACAAGCGCCGGCGCGACCCGACCTGCCCGGCTTTCGAGCCGGTCGCCTGCGACGTGTTCGTGACCGAGGCGACCTTCGCCCTGCCGGTGTTCCGCCATCCGGACGACGCCGGCGAGGTCGCATCCCTGCTCGCCTCCGTCGCCCTGTTCCCGGAGCGCGCCCATCTGGTCGGCGCCTACGGGCTGGGCAAGGCGCAGCGGCTGATCCGCCTGATCCGCGAGGCCGGGTGGGACCGGCCGCTCTTCCTGCACGGCGCGCTCCAGGCCCTGTGCGACCTGTACGCGGCGCACGGCATCGATCTCGGGCCGCTCGAACCGGTTGCCGGCAGGGACCGGGCCGACTTTGCCGGGGAGATCGTGCTCGCGCCGCCGGGTTCGCTGTCCGACCGCTGGTCGCGCCGCCTGCCCGACCCGGTGACGGCGATGGCCTCCGGCTGGATGCGGGTGCGCCAGCGGGCGAAGCAGCGCGGCGTGGAACTGCCGCTCATTATCTCCGACCACGCGGACTGGGACGAACTGACCGCGACGCTGGAGGAGGTCGGCGCGCCCGAGGTCTGGGTGACTCACGGCCGGGAGGAAGCGCTCGTCCACTGGGCGGCGAAACGCGGCATCCGCGCCCGCGCCCTCTCCCTGATCGGGCGGGAGGACGAGGATGAATAGGGCCGGGATGAATAGGGGTCGGCGATGAAGAGCTTCGCCGCCCTGCTCGACCGGCTGGTCTACACGCCGTCGCGCAACGGCAAACTGCGCCTGCTGGCGGACTATTTCCGGCGCACGCCGGACCCGGACCGCGGCTGGGCGCTGGCGGCGCTGACCGGCAACCTGGCCTTCCCCAACGCCAAGGCCGGCGCGATCCGCGACCTGGCGCGCGAGCAGACCGACGAGGTGCTGTTCGCGCTCAGCTACGACTATGTCGGCGATCTGGCGGAGACGACGGCGCTGCTGTGGCAGACGCAGGGCGAAGCTGAACCGCCGCGGCTGGCCGGGGTCGTGGAAGCGCTGCGCCGCGCCGGCAAGACGGAGGTGCGCGGCCTGGTCTCCGGCTGGCTCGACGGGCTGGACGCGAGCGGCCGCTGGGCCCTGCTCAAGCTGATCACCGGCGGCCTGCGCATCGGCGTCTCGGCGCGGCTCGCCCGGATGGCGCTGGCCCAGGCCTTCGACGCGGCGGTCGAAGAGATCGAGGAAGTGTGGCACGCCGTCGAGCCGCCCTACCCCGCCCTGTTCGCCTGGCTCGCCGGCGGCGCCGGCAAACCGGACGTCGCCGGCCGCGCGACCTTCCGGCCCTTCATGCTCGCCCATCCGCTGGAGGAGCGTGCGGACCTCGACCCGGCCGACTGGATCGTCGAATGGAAGTGGGACGGCATCCGGGTGCAGCTCGCTGCGCGCGGCGGCGAACGGCGGCTCTATTCGCGCACGGGGGACGATATCTCCGCTGGCTTCCCGGACGTGCTGGAGGCGATGGGCTTCGACGGCGTGCTCGACGGCGAACTGCTGGTGCGCGACATCGCCGATCCCGGCTCCGCCGACCCGGCCTCCTTCAACGCGCTGCAACAACGGCTCAACCGCAAGACCGTCTCGAAGAAGATGCTGGCCGCCCACCCGGCCTATGTCGTCGCCTACGACATATTGTTCGACGGGGCGGCGGACCTGCGGGATCTGACGCTGGACGAGCGCCGCGGGCGGCTCGAGGCCTTCGTGGCGCGGCACGGCCATCCGGATATCGAACTGTCCGCGCTGCTCGCGGCGCCGGACTGGCCGGCCGTCGCCGCGCTCCAGGCCGAGGCGCGCCGGCTCGGCCGCGAGGGGTTGATGCTGAAGCGGCGCGACAGCCGGTACGAGCCGGGCCGCAAGACCGGCCTGTGGTTCAAGTGGAAGCGCGATCCGCTGCGCGCCGACGCCGTCCTGATGTACGCCCAGCGCGGCCACGGCAAGCGCAGCTCCTTCTATTCCGACTATACCTTCGGCGTGTGGCGCGGCGACGGGCTGGTGCCGGTCGGCAAGGCCTATTTCGGCTTCACCGACGAGGAGCTGGCGCAGCTCGATCGATGGGTGCGCAACAACACGGTGAACCGCTTCGGCCCGGTGCGCGAGGTCGAGAAGCGGCTGGTCTTCGAGGTCGCCTTCGACAGCATCCACGCCAGCACCCGCCACAAGTCCGGCCTCGCCATGCGCTTCCCCCGCATCGCCCGCATCCGCTGGGACAAGCCGGCGGAAGAGGCCGACCGGATCGAGGCGCTGGAGGCGATGGTGTGAGGTGTGGCGTGGTCCAGAGTCCCCTCCCTCAAGGATTTCTCTGCGAAACCCCTCGCCGTCATTCCGACCGGAGCCCCGGCCCGCAGGGTCGGGGCGTAGTGGAGGAATCTCGACTCGGCCTTACCCACAAGAAACCCCTGGTCCTGCGTTGAGATTCCTCCGCTACGCGCCCCGGATGAAATCCGGGGCGCTCCGGTCGGAATGACGGCGAGGGTGGCGGAAGCCGATCGCTCGGTTTTGTTCGGCTTCCGCAGAGGAATCCTCCCCAAAGGAGAGGGGGATTCGATTGGCGCTCATTTTGCAGAGGAATCCACGGCAATGAGGATTCGGATCATGTGATCGTTCAGTTGCTGAACCAACATTCCGGAAGGCGCGGGAAGCAGGTGCTGGCGCTACGGGCAATGTCGCTCCAGCGGCAGAAATCCCCCCTCAAATCATCTCGTCGCGGCGGTCGTCGGTTTCGCCGAAGCGTTTCATGACGGCCGGGCGGGTGCCTTCGTAGACCCTGTCCAGCCCGGCGGCGATCTTCGCGTTCTCGCGCTCGAACAGGCTGTTGCCCTCGAGGTCGCTCTCGACCAGGAAGGGGCCGAAATTTGCGACCTCGACGATCCAGACCGCCTGGGCAAGGCCGAGCTGTTCGCGCCAGTGCACGGCCCTGACCCGCCGGATGCCGCGGCCGAGCAAAGCGCCGGTGCCGTAGCCGACGGTGGTGAGATAGACCGCGCCGTTGCGCACGAAATGGGCGCGGTAATCCTCCGGGTTCATGCCGCCCTTGCCGAGGATCAGCTTCGCGCCCGACCGGTCGAGCCACGGGCCGATCCATTTGCTGAAGCGGAAGGAGGCGGTCGCCGTCACCGCGCCGACCCGATAGCTGCCGTCGGCCTCGACCGTGGCGGCGGGCGAGCAGTGGAAGTTGGTGGCGCTCTCCGCCGCCGGATCGAACGGCAGGGCCTCGCCGTCCTCGACGACGCGCCGGTAGACACCTTCGCGGGCGGTGTAGACCGTGCCGTCCAGATAGACGACGTCGCCGAGCGACAGCGCCGCCAGCGCCGCGCGGTCCGGGCTCGTGCTCAGGCGGAGCTTCTTCATACCGCGGGCTTCATGCAACGGCTGCCGCGGCAACCTCGGCCGGCGGCCACTCGACCGTCTCGCGGCGCTGATAGGGCGTGAACCATTGCGGGTCGGTGCGGTATTCGATCCGGCCGTCGCCATGCAGCCGGGCGCAGGCGCGGCGCGACGACAGGCAGAAGGCGTGCACGCTCATCTGCATGCCGCCGGTGTGGCAGTAGCCGACCTCGATATGGCAATCGACCACCATGGACTTGCCGACGAAGCCCATGGCGCCCATGCCGATGCTGTTGCCGAGGTCGATGAATTCGCGCTCCAGCGCCGCGATTTCCGGGTCCGGGTTGCGGTCGCCGACCGTGCGCAGGCAGGCCGCGCGCTTGCCCAGCACCATGCAGGCGTCCTTGGAGCCGCCCAGGCCGATGCCGATTATCGCCGGCTGGCAGGCCAGGCCGCGCTTGCCAAAGGCGACCAGCGAGTCGAGATAGAAGCGCCTGATGCCCTCGATGCCGTCGGACGGGAACAGCATCCGGTAGTCGGTGCCGAACAGGCCGCCCTTGTGGACGGTCGTGAGCTCGATCCAGTCGCCGTCCGGCTCGAAGGCGACCTCGATCTCCGGCGCGGCGATGCCGACATTGTTGTCGTGGTCCGTGCGCCACAGCGGATGGACGCGGTTCGGCCGCAGGGGAATGTTGTGCGTCGCGTCGGCGGTCGCCCGGCGCAGCGCCTGTTCCAGCGCCACCGGGCCGCCTTCGATGTGCGCCTCGTTGGCCAGCTTGACATACCAGCGCGGGCAGCCGGTGTCGCCGCACATCGCCCGGCCGTCCTCCTTCGCGGCGTCGTAATTCTCCAGCATCGCCTGGAGCACGAAGGCGGAGAGGTCGCCGTCCTCCGCCTCGGCGGCCCGGCGCAGCCCGTCGAGATAGTCGTCGGGAATCTCGATCGCCGCCTTGCTCATCAGGGTGAGCGCGGTGCGGTGGATGCTGTCGATGGAGATCATCGGTATCTCCCTTTCAAACCGCGGCGAGGGTGGCGTGGTCTTCGCCCAGCAGCGACTCGCCCGGCTGCACGATGGAGAAATTGACCGGCTCGCGCGAAACATCAAGGCCGCCGCCGTTCCGCCGGACGACCGTGTACCGGGCCGCGGCCGGGTCGCCCTCGTGCGGGAAATCCTCCCGGAAGTGGGCGCCGCAGGAATCCTCCCGCGCCAGGGCCGCGGCGGCGACCGCTTCGGAGACTTCGACCAGGCTGCGCAGGTTCAGCCAGTCGTGCCAGGTCAGGTTGAAGGCCCGGCCGGGATCCGCAAGGCCGGTCTCCAGCAATTCCCGGTGCAGATCGCCGAGTTGCACAAGCGCGCCCGTCAATCCTTCGGCAGCGCGGATGACGCCGGCATCCTCCCACATCAGGTCCATCAGCCGCCGGCGTAGCGCGTGGACGTCGCCGGCCGGCCGGTCGAACGGATGCAAGGCGCGCGCGATCTCCGCCGCCAGCAGGTCTTCGTCCGCCGTGCGGAAGGGCCCGCCCGGCCCCGCCAGGTCCCTGACCATCGTGTCGCCGGCGACGCCGCCGAAGACCGTGGAATTGGCGACGCCGTTGCCGCCCAGCCGATTGGCGCCGTGGGCGCCGCCGGCATCCTCGCCGGCGACGTAGAGGCCGGGCAGGTCCGTGTGCGTCTCGGGATCGCAGACCAGCCCGCCCATAAAATAATGCGCCGTCGGCACGACCTCGACCCGCCCGCCGGCGAGATCGAAGCCGCAATCGGCGCAGCGCCGGACCATGCCGCCGAACTGGCCGCGCACCGCGTCCGCTCCCAGATGGCTCATGGAGAGGTAGACGCCGCCGTTGGGCGTCGTCCGCCCCGCGCGCATCTCCTCGACGATCGCCCGGCTGACGATGTCCCGGGTCGCGCGCTCGCCCGCGTCGTCATGGTCGAACATGAAGCGCCGGCCCGCACCGTCCAGCAGGTGGCCGCCGGCGCCGCGCAGGCCTTCCTCCAGCACCGTGCCGGTCATCCGCGTCTCTGGCCCGGCGAGCAGGCCGGTCGGGTGGAACTGCACCATTTCCATGTCGCGCAATGGCAGGCCGCGGCGCAGCGCCATCGCCAGCCCGTCCATGCTCTTGTCGCCGGACGGCGTGTGGTAGCGGTACATGGTCGGCCCGCCGCCCGTCGCCAGCAATACGGTCCGGGCCCGGACGAAGCGGAATTCGCCGCTGCGCATGTCGGCGAACAGCACGCCGGCGAGCGCTTTACCGGAACGGTCGGGGACCAGGGCGAGCGCCCGGTGTTCCTCCAGCCGTTCGACCGGGCGGGCCAGGACCTGCTCCATCAGCCGGTTGACGATCTCGATGCCCGTCAGGTCGCCCTTGTGCACCGTGCGGTCGAAGGACTGGCCGGCGAAGGCCTTCTGGTGCAGCGTGCCGTCCGGGTTGCGGTCGAAGAAGCAGCCGATCTCGTTCTCGAGCTCGCGGATGCGCACCGGCGCGGTCTCGCACAGCCGCCAGGCCATCGCCTGGTGCGGCAGCCATTTGCCGCCGGCGATCGTGTCCATGAAATGCCGCTCGACCGAATCGCCGGGGCTGAGCGCCACATTGTAGCCGCCCTGGACCATGCGGGTGCAGCCGCTCTTGCCGAGCAGGCCCTTGACGGCGATCGTCACCGACAGTTCCGGCGCCGCCCGGCAGGCGTGCAGGGCCGCGAACAGGCCGGCCCCGCCCGCGCCGACGATCAGGATGTCGGTATCGTGCCGCCCGACGTCTGCAACCGTCATGGATCGGGTGTCCGCGGCACGGGTCAGACCGCGCTCAGCAGGAAGCCCGCCGACACCGCGCAGGCCAGTGCGACGGCGGCGGCGGCGAAGGTCTTCTGGCGCGGCGACCAGGGCAGGAATTCGACGGCGAGCAGGCGCAGGCCGCCGAACAGGTGCAGGCCGAGCAGCAGCACGAGCCCGGCCTCCGCCGCCTTGACCCAGGGATTGTCCATCCAGCGCAGGGCGCCGTCGAGCGCCGCCGGGTCGGTGAGCGCCAGGCCCAACACCAGGAAATGGACGGGCAGGAACGCGGCCAGCGCAAGGCCGGACAGGCGATGGACCAGCCAGGCGATCCACAGGGGATGGCCGCGATGCGCCGCGGCACGAATACGGGCCCGAGGCGCGGCTGAAGACACGGTCACAGCACCACCGCCGCAACGGCGCGCGCGCCGAGCGCCAGCAGGCCGGCAAAAACCGCCCAGCCGAACAGGTCGAGCGCCAGCCCCTTCAGCTTCAGCCATTCGAAGGCGACGGTGCGCAGGCCGATCGCGGCATGGACCGACACGGCGGCGACGAACAGGCCGTAGAACAGGCCCCACCACAGGCTGCCCTGGGTCCGGCCGAGGATTTCCGCCGCGCTCAGGCCGTTCTGCACCGCGACGATCATGGTGACGATATGGCCGACGATCAGCGGCGCCAGCACCATGGCGCTGATCCGCTGCAGCATGTAGAGCCGGATGTCCGTCACGGCGTCACGCCCCGCCGCGCAGCCAGGCGCGGCCGGCCCGGCGCTTCAGCCCGGCGATGGCCGCCGTCGGGTTCAGGCCGTTCGGGCACAGGTCGGCGCAGCTCTGGTGGGAATGGCAGTTGGCGCAGCCGCCATCGCCCGACACCGCCTTCAGTCGCCCGGCCTGCCCGCCGTCGCGGGCGTCGTTGACCAGCGTCCAGGCCCGGTTGAGCGCCGCCGGGCCGAGATAGTCCGGGACCATCGCCACGGTATCGCAGGCGGCGTAGCAGACGGCGCAGTTGATGCATTCGATGCCGGCGTCCGCTGCCGCCCGCTCCGGCGATTGCGGCGCAATCTCCGCCGCCGGGTCGTCGCGGGTCGCGGTCGGCGCGAAGGTTCCGCCGGCCGCCGTCCATTTGTCGAAGAAGGGCGCCATGTCGGCGGCGAGGTCGCGGATCACCGGCAGGTTGCGCAGGGGAGCGATGCGCAGGCGCCCGGCCTTCGCCACGCGGCGGACATGGGTCCGGCAGGTCCAGCGCGGCGCGCCGTTCACCGTCATGGCGCAGGAGCCGCACATGCCGACCCGGCAGGCGAAGCGGTAGGCCAGCGCCGGCTCGGCGTGCTGCTGGATCCAGGTCACGACGTCGAGGACCGTCTGGCTCTCCCGGCGCGGCACGGCATAGGCGACATAGCCGCCGCCGCGCGCATCGCCGCGCCAGACCTCGACCGCCAGGGTGTCGGAATCGTTTGTCACGCCGCCATCCTTACGACGCGGCGGGACCGGAATTCATCGAAAATGTCATGCGGGCGGGGTTTGGTGGAGCCGAGGGGAATCGAACCCCTGACCTTCGCATTGCGAACGCGACGCTCTCCCATCTGAGCTACGGCCCCGCACCAAAGGCGTGTCCTGCGGCAGGCGGCGGGCCGGATTTCCGGCTTGCCCCGGCCCCGAAGCGCGGGCCGGCCTGCGGTGGCGCATATGGGGTGCCGCGGTGCGGCAAGTCAAGGCGCGGACCTGCGCCAAATCTCCCGGCGAGCGCCGGATCGTCGCCCGCTCGCCGCGGGACACCGGCCTGTCTGAAGGCGGCGGCCGGCAGCGGTTCGGTCTGAAATTTCTCGGCCCGCCGCGGCGTCCCGGTTTTCGCCCCTGAGGCTTCCTCTGTGAAACGGGGGCTGATCGAATCCCCTCCCCTTGGATTCCTCTGCGAAAGCCGGACAAAGCCGTGCGCTTGCCTCCCGCCTCCCTCGCCGTCATTCCGACCGGAGCGCCCCGGATTTAATCCGGGGCGCGTAGTGGAGGAATCTCAACGCAGGACTAGGGGTTTCTTGCGGGTGAGACCGAGTCGAGATTCCTCCACTACGCCCCGACCCTGCGGGCCGGGGCTCCGGTCGGAATGACGGCTGGGGGTGCGCGGTCCGTATGATGGTCGGGAAGCGCCGGCGCGACGAATTTCAAACCAAGTCGCTACCGCGCGGCCCAAATCCTTGCCATGCGCCGGCCGCCCCGATAGGGTCGCGGCGCTTTTTGCCGAACGAGCCCGCAGCCGCCGCCCGCAACCGCCGCCTTCATGTGCACCCTGGTTCAACTGATCGACATGATCCTCGGGATCTTCACCTGGATCCTGATCATCTACATCGTGCTGAGCCTGCTGCTGTCGTTCGGCGTGATCAACGCCTACAACCGCTTCGTCAACGTCGTCTTCGACGGGCTCCAGCGCCTGATCGAACCGATCCTCGGGCCGATCCGCCGCTTCCTGCCCCAGACCGGCGCGCTGGATTTCTCGCCCATCGTCGTCTTCATCGGCATCTGGGTGCTGCGCAGCCTGCTCGCCGAATATGCGGTTATCCCGGCCTGCACCGGCATGGCCTTCCGCTGAGGCTTCCGGGCGGCCCCACCTTCCCGACACGCATTTTCACCGGAACAGGCCCGACCATGGACCGATCGAACATCATCGACGGCAAGGCCTTCGCCGCCCGCCTCCGCGCAACTGTCGCCCGGCAGGTCGCCGCGCTGAAGGCCGAGCGCGGCCTCACGCCCGGCCTCGCCGTCGTGCTGGTCGGCGAGGACCCGGCGAGCCAGGTCTATGTCCGCAACAAGGGCCGGGCGACCGTCGAGGCCGGGCTGAACTCCTTCGAGCACAGGCTGCCGGCGGAGACGGACCAGGAAACGCTGCTTGCGCTCGTCGAGCGGCTGAACGGCGACCCGGCGGTCCACGGCATCCTGGTACAGCTGCCGCTGCCGGACCATATCTCCGAGGCCGCGGTGCTCGACGCCATCGACCCGGACAAGGATGTCGACGGCTTCCACGTCGTCAACGCCGGCCGGCTGGCGACCGGCGGCCAGGCGCTGGTGCCGTGCACGCCGCGCGGCTGCCTGATGATGCTGAAGGACCGGCTCGGCGAGCTCAAGGGCCTGCGCGCGCTCGTGCTCGGCCGCTCCAACATCGTCGGCAAGCCGATGGTCCAGCTGCTGCTCGGCGAGCACTGCACGGTCACCATCGCCCATTCGCGCACCCGCGACCTCGCCGCGGAATGCCGCCGCGCCGATATCCTCATCGCCGCCGTCGGCCGGCCGCGCATGGTGCCGGGCGACTGGATCGCGCCGGGCGCCACGGTGATCGACGTCGGCATCAACCGGATTCCGGACGACCGGCCCGGCGCGGCCGAGGGCAAGATGCGCCTGGTCGGCGATGTCGATTTCGACTCGGCCGTCGAGGTCGCCGGCGCGATCACCCCGGTGCCCGGCGGCGTCGGCCCCATGACCATCGCCTGCCTGCTCGCCAACACCGTAACCGCAGCCTGCCAGCAGGCGGGAATCGAGGAACCGGCGGGGTAGGCGGGGTAGGCGGGGCAGGCGCGCGCCGGCTGAGCGGCGCTACGCCCCGGATCGGTTCCCGGGCTGCCCGGGACGAGAAACGCCCCTAACACCGGATTGCCCTGCGTTGGGGAGGGTTTGAAACCCTCCCCTACAGAATTGGGCAACGTCCCGAATGTCCCCGGACCTGAGCCGTCTTCGGCGAGCTCGCGCTTAGCCTGTCCAGGTGACGGAATTGCAGAGTTTGCCCTACCGCCCGCCCTGCCGCCCGAGCAGTTGCAGGCGCAGGGCGTTGAGGCGGATGAAGCCCTCCGCGTCGCGCTGGTCGTAGGCGCCGGCGTCCTCCTCGAAGGTGACGATGGCCTCGTCGTACAGGCTGTTCGGCGAGGCGCGGCCGGTGACCATGACGTTGCCCTTGTAGAGCTTGAGGCGCACCGTCCCGCTCACCCGCCCGCTGGCATGGTCGATGGCGGCCTGGAGCATCTCGCGCTCCGGCGCGAACCAGAAGCCGTTGTAGACCAGCTCGGCGTAGCGCGGCATCAGCTCGTCCTTGAGATGGGCCGCGCCGCGCTCCAGCGTGATCGATTCCATCGCCCGCCTGGCGTGGAACAGGATGGTGCCGCCCGGCGTCTCGTACACGCCGCGGCTCTTCATGCCGATGAAGCGGTTCTCGACGATGTCGATGGCGCCGATGCCGTTCGCGCCGCCCAGCTCGTTGAGCCGGGTCAGCAGCGCCGCCGGGCCCAGCGCTTCGCCGTCGATCGCCACCGGGTCGCCGCGCTCGAACGCGATCTCGATCTCGACCGGCCGGTCCGGCGCGTCCATCGGCGAGACCATGCGGGTCAGGATCAGGTCGTAGTCCGCCGCCTGCGCCGGGTCCTCCAGCACTTTGCCTTCCGAGGAGATGTGCAGCAGGTTGGCGTCCTGGCTGAAGGGCGGCTCGCCGCGCTTGTCCTTCGGCAGCGGGATCTGGTGCTTCTCGGCATAGTCGACCAGCCGGGTCCGGCTGGTCAGGTCCCATTCCCGCCAGGGCGCGATGATCCTGATGTCCGGCTTGAGGGCGAGGTAGGACAGCTCGAAGCGGACCTGGTCGTTGCCCTTGCCGGTGGCGCCGTGGGCGACGGCGTCGGCCCCGGTCTCCTTCGCAATCTCGATCTGGCGTTTGGCGATCAGCGGCCGGGCGATCGAGGTGCCGAGCAGGTAGGTGCCCTCGTAGACCGCGTTGGCCCGGAACATCGGAAAGACATAGTCGCGGACGAATTCCTCGCGCAGGTCCTCGACGTAGATTTCCCTGATACCGAGCATCTCGGCCTTGCGCCGGGCGGGCTCCAGCTCCTCGCCCTGGCCGAGGTCGGCGGTGAAGGTCACGACCTCGCAGGCGTAGGTGTCCTGCAGCCAGCGCAGGATGACGGAGGTGTCCAGCCCGCCGGAATAGGCCAGCACGACCTTCTTCACGTCGCTCTTCTCGCTCATCGCTCCGGTCCCGGCTGCCCTTGGGGAATGCGCTCCGCGGGGAGCGTGTCCGCAGATGTGCGGGCCGGCCGGGCCGCGGCAAGGGGGCAAAAGCGCCGCCCCGGGCCTCCGTGCGGCGGGCTCGCCGGGAGCGGACGCTAAAAATTATTTCCTTTTTTACAATTAATTTCCTTGACACGGCGAGTCGCACACCCTATATCGGCCCCGTCAACGCCCGAAGTGCGCCTGCTGTATGGCCGCCGGGGCCGGCCGACGCCCCCGGAAGAAGCGAACGAAGAAACAGGCGGGATCCTTCCCGCTTTCCGGCCCGCCGCCGCCGACCGGCCATCCGATCCGCCATCCAATGCGCCGCCCTGTGCGCCGCCCTCTGCGCCGCGGGGGCTTGACGGCCGGACCCCGTCCGGTTCGACCCTCCGATTCCGCCGGGCCGTGCCGCCCGGCGATGCCGCCCCGGTGTCGAGCGGCGCTCCCGCTCGGCCGGGAGGCTGGAAAATTTCCTATCGGGATTGTTTTTGCGCACTCCCGAAGGGCGTCTTTCCAACGATTCCAAAGGGTTAGCGCCGCGCTGCGCAAAAAAAGGCATAAGAAAGACCGGTCTGTCTAATTCCAAAAAATCAAGCAATTTCAAGGGCTTAGGACGCCAGATATTGAATAGTCATTCAAAATCCGGCCGCTTTCCGGCCTCCGCCGCAACCAGCGCCGCCACCCTGCTCCGCAGGTCCGGCAGCAGTTCGGCCTCGAACCAGGGGTTGCGGGCGACCCAGCCGCGGGTGCGCCAGCTCGGGTGCGGGGTCGGCAGGCAGGCGGGCAGGAAATCGCGCCAATGGAAGACGGTTTCGGTCAGCGTCCGGCCGCGCCGGTCGCCGAGATAATGCGCCTGGGCGTAGCCGCCGACCAGCAGGGTGAGTTCGACCGCCGGCATCAGGGCGCGCAGGGCGGCGTGCCAGTGCGGCGCGCATTCCGGCCGGGGCGGGGCGTCGCCGCCGCGCGGCAGTCTGCCGGGATAGCAGAAACCCATCGGCATGATCGCGATGCGGCGGCGATCGTAGAAGGTCTCCGGGCCGACGCCCATCCACTCGCGCAGCCGGTCGCCGCTCGGGTCGTTCCACGGGATGCCGCTCTCATGGACCTTCGTGCCCGGCGCCTGGCCGACGATCAGCAGCCGCGCGGTCGCCGACGGCCGCAGGACCGGGCGCGGGCCGAGCGGCAGATGGTCCGCGCACAGGCGGCAGCCGCGCACCTCGTTCCACAGGGCGTCGAGCGCGTCGCTCAAAAGCCCCCCGTCAAAATTCCCCGTCAAAAGCCTTCTTCGAGGATGCGCTCGACCCAGGCCGGCACGACCTCGGTCGCCGGGCCGTAGACCGCCTCGGCGAACATCGTCGCGCCCTCGCTCGGCTCCATGTTGAGCTCGACCGTGTGGGCGCGGGCCGAGAAGATCGCCTCCTGCACGAAGCCGGCGGCCGGATAGACGTTGCCGGACGTGCCGATGGAGACGAACAGGCTGCACTGCGACAGGGCGCGGGAAATCCGCTCCATCTCGAACGGCATCTCGCCGAACCACACGACATGGGGCCGCATGCCGCCGGCGGTATCGCAGGCCGGGCAGACCGTTTCGATATCCATGTCGCCGGTCCAGCCGTGCACCGCGCCGCACAGCTCGCAGCGCGCCTTCAGCATCTCGCCGTGCATGTGGATCAGGTTCTTCGTGCCGCCCTCCTCGTGCAGCGCGTCGATATTCTGGGTCACGACCAGCACGCTGTCCGGCCACTCGGCTTCGAGCCGGCCGAGGGCAAAATGCGCCGCATTGGCCCGGACATTGCTCGACTGCAGTTCGCGCCGGCGGTGGTTGTAGAAATCGTGCACCATCTTCGGATTGCGGGCGAAGCCTTCCGGGGTCGCGACATCCTCCAGGTTGACCTTCGTCCACAGCCCGTCGGCGTCGCGGAAGGTGTCGAGCCCGGATTCCTTGGAGATGCCCGCGCCGGTCAGCACGACGATGTTGCCCCGTTTCCTGCCCCGCATGGCCGGCCCTACTCCTGCTCCGTGCCGCTTCGCTGCGCCCGGCGGCGCCTATCCGCGATTATCGCGGCCGAGCGCGGCGCGCGCCACCTTCTTCATCACGGTCGGCAGGGCCTGCCGGTCGAGCCGGGCCGGATCCTCCCAGACCGCCCTATCCGCCGGGCCGGCCCCCGAAACGTCCCCCGAAACGTCCGGCCGGCCGGCAGTCCGCGCCGTGCGCACCGCGAGTTCGAGCCGGAAATGGGTGAAGACGTGGCTCACCGTGCCGGCCGCCCGTTCCGCGCTGACGGCGACCGGCGGCCGGCCGCGCGGTTCCGCTTCGGTCCACGCCGTGCCGGGAAATTCCATCATGCCGCCGAGCAGGCCGGTCTCGGGCCGGCGTTGCAGCAGGATCCGGCCGTCCGGCCCCTCGATCCACCACACGATGCCGCGGCGCAGCGGCTTCGCCTTCTTCGGCGCCCGGCGCGGCAGGTCCGCAGCCATGCCCCGGCGATGCGCCGCGCAGCCGGCCGACCACGGACACAGCAGGCATTGCGGCGAGCGCGCCGTGCACACCGCCGCGCCCAGGTCCATGACCGCCTGGGCATAGTCGCCCGGCCGCCCGCCCGGCCCGCCGTTGGGCCCGCCTTTGGGCCCACAGTCCGGCCCACAGTCCGGCGTCGTCAGCGCCGCCAGCCGGCGGAGCAGCGGCTTGGCCGTCGGCAGGGGCGTCTCGACGGCGTGCAGCCGCGCCATGACCCGCTCGACGTTGCCGTCCACCACCGTCGCCGGCCGGCCGAAAGCGATGGCGGCGATCGCGGCGGCGGTATAGGCGCCGATGCCGGGCAGCGCGCGCAATCCGTCCTCGGTGTCCGGGAAGACGCCGTTATGGCCGTCGACGACCGCGCGGGCGCAGCGGTGCAGGTTGCGCGCCCTTGCGTAGTAGCCCAGGCCCTGCCAGGCGTGCAGCACCTCCTCCAGCGGCGCGGCGGCCAGGTCGCCGACAGCCGGCCAGCGCTCAGTGAAGCGCGCAAAATACGGTTTCACCGCGGCGACCGTGGTCTGCTGGAGCATGATCTCGCTGAGCCACACCCGGTAGGGGTCCGGACAGGGCTCCGGCCGGGCGGCCGAGCCGGGCGGACTGCGCCAGGGCAGGTCGCGGGCGTGCCGGTCGTACCAGCCGAGCAGCGTGCGCGAGGCCTGCGCCGGGCTGCCGAAGGCCGCGCTCAGCCGCGCCGCGGCGGCGGACAGCAGGGCGTCGGTGGCGTCGGATGCGGGCATCGGGCGGAAATTCTTGCAGGCGGCGCTGGCGGATTGCCGGGCTGTCGGCTACGCTATCGCCGTCGTCCGGCAAAGGCCAGAATCAGCCGCCAGATCCCCGAAAAATGGCGAGACGCCCCGCTTCCTCCCCAGCCTCATCTTCCACAGCCTCCGCCGCCACGGCTGCGAAGCCCGCCGGGCGCCGCCGCGCCGGCATGCGCCATATCGCGCCGGCCGCCGCCGCCGCGGCGCGCCCGGCCCTGCGCAAGCGCGGGCTGGCGGTCGCCGGGGTGCTGGCGGACTGGCACAAAATCGTCGGCGCCTTCCTGGCCGGGGCGACGGCGCCGGAGAAGCTGGTTCCGGGCCGGGCGCTGCCCGAAGGCGGGCGGGACGCCGGCGTCCTGCATCTGCGGGTCGGCAGCCCGGCGCTGGCGCCGGAAATCGCCCATCTCGCGCCGCAGATCATCGAAAAGGTGAACGGCTATTTCGGCTACCGGGCGGTCGCCCGGCTGCATATCCTGCACGCGCCGGTCAGCCGCGCCGACACCCACCCCGACGATCGCCGTCACGCCGTTCCGCCGCCCGAGGCCGCTGCGGCAGAGAAAGACGCCGTGCGCCGGCAGACCGCCGGTATCGAGGATGACGGCCTGCGCGACGCCCTGCAGCGGCTCGGCACAGCCGTCGCGGTGCGGCAGGCCCGGCGCTGAATTCCGGCGCCGGGTGCGGCCGTGCCACAATGCCGGCGCATTCCCGCGCCAGTGACGGCATGGCGCTGCCATGACGGCAGTGTGATTGGGCAGTTATGCACAGGCGCCATTAGTCTGTTGCCGTGCGTTTAAAATTCGCGCATCATCCATATATTGTGGCGAGGTGTAGATGAACCCCAACCGCTTGTTGCCCTCCCTCCCTGTTTTGCTGGCCGCCGCCGTCCTTGCATTCGGGGCATTCGGGACGTTCGCCCTGCCGGCCCGGGCCGAAATTGCGTCCGTCAAGAACGCCCTGGCGGAAATCTCCTACGGCAAGGCCGGCGCGCCGGTCGTCATCTACGGCTTCGAATCCCTGTCCTGCCCGCACTGCCGCGAATTCCACGTCGGCGCGTGGCCGCGCATCAAGAAGGCGTATGTCGATACCGGCAAGGTCCGTTTCGTGCTGCGCGATTTTCCGCACAACGCGCAGGGCTTCCTGGGCATTCTGACCGCCCGGTGCCTGGGGCCGGCGCGGGCCAAGGGGATGGTCGAAATCCTGTACAGCAACCAGGCGCAGTGGGCCTTTCTGGGCCGCGACAAGTTCTACAAGGCCCTGGGCCGCTACGCCCGGCTCGGCGGGTTGAGCGACGCCGATTTCAAGGCCTGCCTGGACAGCAAGGACATCGTCAAGGGCATCTCGAACAGCGTCAACGAGGCGACGGCCAAATACAAGATCCAGAGCGTGCCGACCTTCCTGATCGGCACCAAGCGGCAGATCGAGAGTGGCGGGGGCCAACGGGTCGATGGCGCGCGGCCGTTCGAGACCTTCGACCGCATCATCAGGGAAGCGCTGGCGTCGGCCGGCAAGTAGGCCGGGAAGCAGCAGGCCGTCCGCACCGGCGGCCGGGAAGGACGGATTGGTCCAGTTCAACAGAATTCGTCTGACGGGGTTCAAGTCCTTCGTCGATCCGACGGAACTGGAGCTTTCGCCCGGCCTGACCGGCATTGTCGGGCCCAACGGCTGCGGCAAGTCCAACATCCTCGAAGCGTTCCGCTGGTGCATGGGCGAGGGATCCGCCCGGAAACTGCGCGGCGGCGGCATGGACGATGTCATCTTCAGCGGCACGGCCGACCGCCCGGCGCGCAACATCGCCGAGGTCTCCATCGACCTCGACAACAGCGACCGGGACGCGCCGGCCGCCGTCAACGGCTTCGAGCAGATCGGCGTCACCCGCCGGATCGAGCGCGACAGGGGCTCCAGCTTCCGGATCAACGGCAACGAAACGCGCGCCCGCGACGTCCAGCTCCTGTTCGCCGACCTGCAAACCGGCGCGCGCTCCACCGCCATGGTCAGCCAGGGCCGGATCGCCGCCACCATCGCGGCCAAGCCGGCCGAGCGGCGCCTTGTGCTGGAAGAGGCGGCGGGCATCACGGGCCTGCACTCCCGGCGCCACGAGGCCGAACTGCGTCTCAAGGGCGCCGAGACCAACCTCGACCGGCTGGAAGACCTGCTCACCGAACTGGCCGACCAGATGCAGCGGCTGAAGCGCCAGGTGCGCCAGGCGGCCCGCTACCGCAACATCAGCGGGCATATCCGGCGCACCGAGGCGGTCCTGCTGCATCTGCGCTGGACCGAGGCCGAGGCCACGCTGGCCGACGCGCGGCGCGAGCGCGCCGAAGTCGACCGGCGGGTCGAAAGCCTGACTGCGGCGGCCGCCGCGCTGGCGCAGCGTTCCGCCGAGGGCGGCACGGCGCTCTCCGGCCTGCGCGAGGACGAGGCGGCGGCGGCGGCGACGCTGCAGCGTCATCTGGTCGAGCGCGACGGGCTGATCGACGAAGCCAAACGCCTGGCGGCGCGGCGGGCGGAACTCGCCCAGCGGCTGGAGCAGACCGATCGCGACCTGGCGCGGGAGCGGACGCAGCTTGCCGACGCGACGGGTGCAATGGGCCGGCTCGACGAGGAACTCCGGCAGCTCGACCGGGACGAGGCCGGCGACGAAGCGGCACGCGCCGCGGCGGTGGCCGCGGTGCAGGAGGGCCGCGCCGAAGTCGAAGCCTTCGACACGGAAGTGACGGCCGCGACCGAACGGGCGGCCGCCCGCGACGCGCGCCGCCTCGCCGCCCGGGAGCGCGTCGCGGCGCTCGAGCGGACGCTCGAGGGACTCGGCCAGCGCATTCTCGCCTCGGAAACCGAGCGCGATGCCCTGAACGCGGACGAATCGGGCTCCGGCCTCGAGGCTGCACAGCGCATGGCCAACGCCGCCGAGGCGGACATCGCGCAGGTCCGGACGGCGGCCGACCGGGCCGAAGCCGAGCGCGACAACACGGCCGAAGCGGTCGAGCACGCGCGCGGCATTCTCCAGGCCCATACCGAAACGCTGACCCGGCTGCGCGCGGAGGCCGACACGCTGACCGCGCTGCTCGAACGCAGCGCCGCCGCCGATACGCGGCCGGTGATCGAGGATATCCGGGTGACCTCGGGTTACGAAGCGGCGCTCGGCGCCGCCCTGGGCGACGATCTCGATGCCCCTGTCGACTCGGGGGGCGGTGCGGAAGCGGCGATCCGCTGGCAGGCCGGTGCGGTTTCCGGCCCCTACGCCGATGGGGAGGGCCCGGACCTGCCGCGCGCCGCCAGGCCGCTGAGCTGGTTCGTCGAGGCGCCGGCCGCACTGATCCGCCGGCTGGACCAGATCGCGGTGGTCGAGGATTCCGATCTGCTTGAGGCGATCGCGCCGCTGCTCGCCCAGGGCCAGCGCGCGGTGTCGCGCGACGGCGGCATGGTGCGGTGGGACGGCTTCGTCGTTGCCCCCGGCGCGCCGACCGCCGCGGCCCGGCGCCTCGCGCAGCAGAACCGGCTCGACGCCATCGGCCGGGAAGCGGCTGCGGTGGAAAGGCAGGTCGCGGCGGCGCGCGCCGATCTGGATACCGCCCGGGCGGCGGCCGATGCCGCCGACGAGGCCTGGCGCAGCGCCAATACGGCCGTGCGCGAAGCCTTCGACCTGCTCAACGCCCGGCGCGCGGCGCTGGCTTCGCTCACCGAAGCGGCGGCGTCGCAGCGCAGCCGGCTGGAGGCCGTCGCGGAAACGCTGGCGGCCCTGGAAGACGAACGGGCCGAGGCCGCCGGCGCGCTGGCCGAAGCGCAGGCCGCGCTCGAAGCCATTCCGGAAGACAGCGCAGCCCAGGCGCACTTGTCGGACATGCGCGGCAAGCTCGCTGCCCTGCGGCAGGATCTGGCGGTCAGGGAGCAGACCGGCAACCGGCTGGAGGCCGAGGCGGTGGCACGGGTGCGGCGGCGTACGGCAGCCGGTGAGGACGCGGTGCGGTGGCGGCGGCGTATCGAAGACGGCGAAGCCCAGGTGGCGGCGCTACAGGAGCGGCGCGACGGAATCGCTGCCGAGACGGCGCGGATCGAGAGCCTGCCGGACGATCTGGCCGCCCGGCAGGCCGCAGCCGACGCGCTGGTCGGCGAGAGCCAGGCCGCCCGCAGCGCGGCGGCTGCGGCGCTGGCGGAGGCGGAGTCGGCGCTCGCCGCCGTCGACCGCGAGCTGCGCCAGGCCGAGGGTGCGCTCGCCGAAGCGCGCGAGGGAAGGGGTTTGGCCGAGGGCCTGGTCAGCCAGGCGGAGCAGACGGTCGCCCAGATCGCGGAGCGCTGCGCCGAACGCCTGAGGTGCCGCCCGGACGCCTTGCTGGAGATTGCCGAACAGGATCCGGACAAGCCGCTGCCGGCCGCGGAGGACACCGAGCGGCGGCTGGAGCGGCTGCTGCGCGAGCGCGACGGCATGGGCCCGGTCAACCACCGTGCCGAGCAGGAGTCGAAGGAGCTCGGCGAACGGATCGAGGAATACGAAACCGAGCGCGACGACCTGATCGGCGCGATCGAGCGGTTCCGCCGGGCGATCGCGGCCCTGAACCGCGAAGGGCGCGAACGGCTCCTGGACTCCTTCGGCACCGTCAACGAGCATTTCCGGGCCCTGTTCACCCGCCTTTTCGGCGGCGGCCGCGCGCACCTGGCCCTGATCGAATCGGACGATCCGCTCAGCGCCGGCCTCGAAATCATGGCGAGCCCGCCGGGCAAGCGGCTCCAGAGCCTGTCGCTGCTGTCCGGCGGCGAGCAGGCGCTCACCGCGATCGCCCTGCTGTTCGCGGTGTTCCTGACCAACCCGGCGCCGATCTGCATTCTCGACGAGGTCGACGCGCCGCTCGACGACAACAATGTCGACCGGTTCTGCACCCTGGTCGAGGACATCGTCGAGGAGAGCGGCACCCGCTTCCTGATCGTGACCCACAACCGGCTGACCATGGCCCGCATGGACCGGCTCTACGGCGTGACGATGGCCGAACGCGGCGTTTCGCAACTGGTGTCGGTGGACCTGCGCGAAGCCGAAGCGCTGCGGGAGACTGCCTAGCAGGCGCTAAAATAATGTCGCATCGCCCGGTTTATCCCTGTCAATCAGGGCGTTAGCCGATATCCGGACGCAGGTTTGCGCCCGGCGCGCCGATTGACAGCTTTTGCGCTCTCCCCCTAGTTTGCCGGCGTTTCCGGCCGGTTTTCTTCCGGCTGTCCCGCGGTTCGTCCGGCGGCAGGGTCTGCCGGTGCGGGCCGCACCGTGCGGAGGCGGCGCCATGGCGCAACAGGACCGTCCTCCCCCTCTCGACCAGCTCGATGCCCGGCTGCGCGCAGCGCAGAAACGGCGCGACGAGAATCGGGCGGGACGCGGCGGCAGGCGGGACGCCGAGGACCGGACCGACCGGGGCAAGGGGATCGGCCTGGCGCTGCGCATCGGCACCGAACTGGTGGCGGGCGTCGTCGTCGGAGTCGCCATCGGGCTCGGGCTCGACTGGTGGCTGGGGACGAAGCCCTGGCTGATGATTGTCTTTTTCTTCCTCGGCGCCGGCGCCGGGATCGTGAACGTCTACCGGACGATGAGCGGTCTGGGCCATGCCGTGGGATATGCCGAGGGACATGCCGACCGGGACCGCGCGAAAGACGACGGCGGACCCGGTCCGGACGAACGCAAAGGGGGATGAGCGGTGGCTGGCGAAAAACAGGGTCCGCTCGACCAGTTCACGATCAAGCCGCTGGTGCAGGTCGACATCGGCGGCGCCGACCTGTCGTTCACCAACTCCTCGCTGGCGATGCTGATCACCGTGGCGTCGGTCAGCCTGTTCCTGGTCGTCGGCATGAGCCGGGGCCGGCTGGTGCCGGGCCGGTGGCAGTCGATGGCCGAGCTGAGCTACGAATTCGTCGCCGGGCTCCTGAAGGAAACGGTCGGGAACGAGGGACGCCGCTACTTCCCGTGGATCTTCACCCTGTTCATGTTCATCCTGTTCGGCAACCTGCTGGGCATGATCCCGAGCGCGTTCACCTTCACCAGCCACATCATCGTGACCTTCGCCATGGCGCTGGTCGTGTTCACCTTCGTCACGCTGCTGGCGATCGCGAAGCACCGCCTGCATTTCTTCAGTTTCTTCGTGCCGCCCGGCGCGCCGAAGCTGATGTGGCCGCTGCTCATCCCGATCGAGGTGATTTCCTATCTCTCCCGCCCGGTCAGCCTGTCTGTGCGACTCTTCGCCAATATGTTGGCCGGA
Source organism: Alphaproteobacteria bacterium (assembly GCA_965202925.1). Taxonomy (GTDB): domain Bacteria; phylum Pseudomonadota; class Alphaproteobacteria; order Bin65; family Bin65; genus Bin65. The sequence continues at coordinate 459,368 of CBDBCG010000001.1, forward strand.
CACACGCTGCTTAAGGTTTTTGCCGGTTTCGTGGTCGCGCTGGGCGCCGCGGGCGTGGTGCCCTTGCTCTTCATCGTCGCGCTGACCGGGCTGGAAATCCTGATCGCATTCCTGCAGGCCTACGTCTTCACAATTCTGACCTGCCTGTACATCAACGACGCGCTCCATCTCCACTAGGCGTGGGCGCCCGGCACGGGTGCCGGGAGCGGGCGCGACGGGCCCTAACGTTTCGGGGAAAGGACCTGAATATGGATGTCGAAGCTGCAAAATTCCTGGGCGCCGGCCTGGCCGTGATCGGCGTGATCGGCGCCGGTATCGGAATCGGCAACGTGTTCGCCGCCTTCATCCAGGCGGTCGGCCGCAACCCGGCCGCGCGCGGCGAGGTCTTCACCATGACGATGCTGGGCTTCGCGCTGGTCGAGGCCATCGCGCTGTTCGCCCTGGTGATCGCGCTCGTCATCCTGTTCGGATAGCAGGCCGCCCCTGCGGGCGGGCGCCCCCCACCTAACCGGGGCCGGCCTCCCGAAACCGGGACAGGCCGAAGACGCACGAATACGCAAGAATTCGCACGAATTCACGGGGCGCGCGGAGAACGGCGATGCCGCAACTGCAACAGATCGATACCTTCCTCTCGCAGATCGTCTGGCTGGTGCTCGCCTTCGTTGTGCTGTTCGTCGTGCTGCGCATGATCGCGCTGCCGAAAATCCAGGCGACGCTGGAGGCCCGGCGCGACAGGATCGAGGGCGATCTGGACCGGGCGCAGACCCTGCGCCGCGAGGCCGAGCAGGTCCTGGCCGAATACGAAGCGGCGATGGCCGAGGGCCGCGACCGGGCCCAGTCGGTGATCCGCGACGCGGTCGAGGACGGCAAGGCCCGGGCCACGGCCGCCCACGGCGAGCTGGCGAACCGGCTGGCCGACGACATTGCCGGCGCCGAAGCCCGGATCGCAGCGGCCCGCGACGAAGCGGTGGGCAATATCCGGGAGGTTGCGGCGGACGTGGTGCAGGCCGCCGCCCAGCGCCTGATCGGCGGGCGGATCGCCCGCAAATCGGCGGCCGACGCCGTCGATGCGGTTGCGGACCGGTAGGGAGCCGGCGCGATGGAGCTTTCCGCAATCGCCGGTCCGGCCGCGCTGCTCGCAGCGGGCAAGACCGCGTCGGTCGGCGGCTGGCTCGGCGATCTGTTCGATTTCGGCGGGGCGACCTTCTGGGTCCTGATCGCCTTCGTCATCTTCGTCGCCTTCATGGTCTGGAAGGCGCGCAACGCGGTCACCGGCGCGCTGGACGCCCGGGCCGAATCGATCCGCAGCGAGATCGAGGAGGCGCAGCGCCTGCGCGAAGAGGCCCAGAGCCTGCTCGCCGACTATCAGCGCAAGCAGCGCGACGCCCTGCAGGAAGCCGAGGGCATGCTGCGCGCGGCCGAGGAAGAGGCGGCCCGGCTGCGCGAGCGGGCCGAGGAAGAGCTGGCGGCATCCCTGAAGCGGCGCGAGCAGCAGGCGCTGGACCGCATCGCCCAGGCCGAGGCCGCCGCCCAGGCGGAGGTGCGCAACACGGCGATCGACCTGGCGGTCTCCGCGACCCGCAAGCTGTTGGAAGACAGGCTCGACGAGAAGAAGGCCGCCGGCCTCGTCGATCAGGCGATCAAGGAACTGCCCGAAAAGCTGCATTGAGCGCCGCACGAACCGCCGGTCGTTCGGCGCGGCGGCAAATTCCATTCCTCCTCTTGCCGGGTTCGAAGCGACAGAAAAGCGCCGACGCCTCATGACAAACCCGACACGCACCGATTTCCGCTTCCACCATCCGCTGCGCGTCCGCTATGCGGAGGTCGACGGCCAGGGGGTGGCGTATAATGCGCATTACCTCACCTGGTACGATGTCGGGATCACGGAGTATCTGCGCGCCATCGGCCACGATTATCCGCTGGGCGGCGATCCGGAAACCGGCTGCGATTTCCACCTTGTCAAGGCGCTCGTCGAATTCCGCGCGCCGATCTACTACGACGAGGAAATCGACATCTGCATCCGCACCCGCCAGATCGGCCGGACCAGCATCACCTTCGATCCGGCGATCTATTCGAAGGATTCGGCCGACGACCTGCGGGCGACCGGCGAGATCGTCTGGGTGAACACCCATCAGCAGACCCACAAGACCGAGCCGGTTTCAGAACGCCTGATCGACGCCATCGTTGCGTTCGAAGGCCGCGATCCGCGCGCGGGTTGAGGCAAGCCGCGCGGCCTGCCGGCGGCCCGATTGCCCGCGACCGCCCGCTGTGCCACTTAACGGCTATGTCCGACCGCCTGCGCCTTTCCCGTTCCGACGACAATTTCTATGCGTGGAGCACGCTTGACCGCGCCTCTGTCCGACGCGCCGACGAAGGCTGGCTGGAGGCGCAGCTGCGCGGGCCGCAGGGCCGCCTGGTCCCGGTCTGGCGCTCGCGCAACCTGATCGATCCGGGCGCGCCGCCGGAGGACCCGCCGGAAGCCATCCTGTTGCCGGCCGGCGAAAACCGGGCGCTGATGGAACGGGGCGATACGCCGCTCTTCCTCGGCCTGCACGGCGGCTCTGCCTTCTTTGCCAGCGACCTCTCGCGCCTCGAGCAGCAGGAGGCCGAGGCGATCTGCGGCGTCGAGGCAGACCCGAAGGCGAACGGGGCGGAGTTTCTCGACCTGCGCTTCGTCGGCCCGATGATGAACCGGGAGCACGGCAACCTGCTCGCCTACGCCCGCGGCATGCTCACCTGGCGGCGGCGGCACCGGTTCTGTGGCGTCTGCGGCAGCAAAACCCTGCCGAAGGACGGCGGACACCAGCGCGTCTGCAGCAATGCGGACTGCGCCACCAGCCATTTCCCGCGCACCGATCCGGCGGTCATCATGCTCGTGACCCATGGCGACAAGTGCCTGCTCGGGCGCCAGAAGACCTGGCCGCCGGGCATGCATTCCACGCTCGCCGGCTTCGTCGAGCCGGGCGAAACGCTGGAAATGGCGGTGGCCCGGGAAGTCTTCGAGGAATCCGGCGTGCGGGTCCACGATGTGCGCTATCACTCCTCCCAGCCCTGGCCGTTCCCGACGTCGCTCATGCTCGGTTTTCATGCCAAAGCGCTGTCCGACGAACTCAACGTCAATACCGACGAGATCGAATCGGCGGCCTGGTTCGAGCGCGACTGGGTGATCGAGCAGATCCGCGGGCGCAGCGAGACATTCAAGCTGCCGCGCCGGGATTCCATCGCACGCCAGCTGTGCGAAGACTGGCTGGCCGGCCGGGCCGGGTGAGCGGCATGAGCGATTCTCCGTCCAAATTGCCGGCCATGCTGAGGGACGGCTATGCCCGGTTCCGCAGCAGCCGCTATCCGCGTCATCGGGAGGCCTACCGGGCGCTGGCGGACGGTCAGGAGCCGCCGGTCATGGTGATCAGTTGTTGCGACAGCCGGGTCGATCCCGAAGCGATTTTCAATGCCGGGCCGGGCGAGCTTTTCGTCGTGCGCAATGTCGCCAATCTGGTGCCGCCCTGCGACCTAGGGGGCGACCCGGGCGCCGGCGATGCCGGCACCGGGGCGGCCATCGAATTCGCCGTCGAGGGCCTGGGCGTCGGCGCCATCGTCGTCATGGGCCACAGCCGATGCGGCGGCATCCGGGCGTATATCGAGAGCAGGGGCGCCCCGTCCGGCGAGACCGACACGTCCGGCTTCATCGGCAAGTGGATATCGACGGTCTGCGGCGCGGAAGCCTACCTGCCCGGCGACGCACCGAACGAAGGGCCGGGCCTGCAAACGGCGTTCGAATACGCCTCCATCCGCAATTCCCACGATAACCTGCTGACCTTCCCCTTCGTCCGGGAGGCGGTCGACGAGGGCCGGCTGACGCTGCACGGCGCCCACTTCTCGATCGCCGACGGATTGCTCCATGTGCTCGACCCGGCGACCGGCAAAGCCACGGTGCTGGAATGACCGGACCGGCCTTTCCCTATATCAGCACCCGCGGCGCCGCGGCGCCGGCGGCGTTCGACGATATCCTGCTGTCGGGCCTGGCGCGCGACGGCGGCCTCTATGTGCCCGACGCCTGGCCCGCCTGGACCGCCGACACCCTCGCCGACTGGCGGGGCCTGTCCTATGCCGAGCTGGCGGCGGAAATCTGCGCGCCCTTCATGGCGGGCTCCGCCGCGGCCGCCGACCTGCCGGCGCTGGCCGAGGCCGCCTATGCGGGTTTCGACGATCCGGCCGTCGCGCCGCTGGTCGCTCTGGAGGACGGCCTGTATCTGCAGGAGCTGTTCCACGGCCCGACGCTCGCCTTCAAGGACTATGCCCTTCAGCTTGTCGGGCGCCTGTTCGACGCCGTGCTGGCCGCGCGCGGCGAGCGGATCACGGTGGTCGGCGCGACCTCGGGCGACACCGGCCCGGCGGGCATCGCCGCCTGCGCCGGCCGGGAAGCCATCGACATCTTCATGCTGCATCCGGCGGGCCGGACCTCCGAGGTCCAGCGCCGGCAGATGACGACGGTGCCGGACGGCAACGTCTTCAACATCGCCGTCGAGGGCACCTTCGACGACTGCCAGGACCTGGTGAAGGCGCTGTTCGCCGACGACGCGCTGCGCGACCGGGTGAATTTGTCGGCGGTAAACTCGATCAACTGGGCCCGGGTGATGGGCCAGATCGTCTACTATGTCCACGCCGCACTCAAGGTCGGCGCGCCGGAGCGGCCGGTCTCCTTCGCCGTGCCGACCGGCAATTTCGGCAACGTCTTCGCCGGCTATGCCGCGCGGCAATGCGGCCTGCCGGTCGGCCGGCTGATCGTCGGCAGCAACGCCAACGACATCCTGACCCGCTTCTTCCGGCACAACGCCATGGAGATCCGCGGCGTCACGCCGACCCTGTCGCCGAGCATGGACATCCAGGTGTCGAGCAATTTCGAGCGGCTGCTGTTCGACCTGCTCGACCGGGACGGCGCGGCGGTGGCCTTGACGATCCGGGCCTTCCGGGACGGCGGCCGGCTGCCGCTCGACGAGGAACGCTGGCGCCGGGCGACCGCCCTGTTCGATGGCGCAAACCTGGACGACGAGGGCACGATTGCCGAGATGCGGGCGGTGTACGAGCGCACCGATCGGCTGATCGATCCGCACACGGCGGTCGGCCTCGCCGCGGCCCGCGAGCGCCGGAGCGGCGACGCGCCGGTCGTCGTGCTGGCGACCGCCCATCCGGCCAAGTTCCCGGACGCGGTCGAGCGGGCGACCGGCCGGCGCCCGGCCCTGCCGGCCCATCTCGCCGACCTGCACGAGCGCCCGGAACGGTGCGTCACCATGGCGAAAGATACCGCCCGCCTGACCGACTATGTGCTCGCCAACGCCAGGGCGGTGCAGGGATGATGCAGACGGCGCAGGTCACGACGCTCGACAGCGGTCTCAGGATCGCGACCGATGCGATGCCGCAGGTCGAATCCGTGTCCTGCGGCATCTGGATCGACGCCGGCGCGCGCCACGAGCCGGCTGAGGTCAACGGCGTCTCCCATCTGCTCGAACACATGACGTTCAAGGGCACGGCCCGCCGGAGCGCCCAGGATATCGCCGACGAGATCGAGGCGGTCGGCGGCCATATCAACGCCTGGACGTCGCGCGAGGCGACGGCGTTTTTCTGCAAGACCTTGAAGGACGACCTGCCGCTCGCCGTCGATATCCTGAGCGACATCGTCCAGTTCAGCCTGTTCGACGAGGCGGAACTGGCGCGCGAGCGGGACGTCGTGCTGCAGGAAATCGGCCAGGCGATGGACACGCCCGACGACATCATCTTCGACCACTTCCAGCGCGCCGCCTATCCGGACCAGGCGCTCGGCCGGCCGGTGCTGGGCGATCCGGCTATCGTCGCCGCCTTCCCGCGCGACCGGCTCGACGGCTATCACAAGGCGAACTACACCGCGCCGCGGGCGGTCGTGGCGGCGGCGGGCAATCTGGATCATGACAGATTCGCCGCGATGGCCGGGGAGCGATTCGCGGCGCTTGCCAACGGCGCCGGATCGGCGCCCGAAGCTGCGCGCTACCATGGCGGCGACTATCGCGAGGAGCGGGACCTGGAACAGCTGCACCTGCTGCTCGGCTTCCGCGGCGCGGCGCAGACCGACGACGACTATTTCGCGGCCATGCTCCATTCCACCGTCCTGGGCGGGGGCATGTCGTCCCGCCTGTTCCAGGAGGTGCGGGAGAAGCGCGGGCTGGTCTATTCGGTGAGCAGCCACAACACCGCCTATGCCGACGCCGGCCTCTACGGCATCTACGCCGGCACCGGGCCGGACCGGGCGGCGGAGCTGGTGCCGGTCGTGTTCGATCAGCTGGCCGATCTCGCCCGGGGCGCCGGCGCGGACGAACTGGCCCGGGCGAAGGCCCAGGCGCGGTCCGGCCTGCTGATGTCGCGGGAAAGCACCGGCGCGCGCTGCGAACAGCTCGCCCATCACCTGCTGGTCTACGGCCGGCCGCTGCCGCCGGCGGAGATATTGCAGAAGATCGAGGCGGTCGACGAAGCGGCCGTCGGGGCGTTCGGCGAGAAGCTGCTCGCCGGTCCCCTGACCTGCGCGGCGCTGGGCCTAGCCGGCGAAATGGAACCCTACGATGCGATGGCGGCGCGGACTGCCGCCTGATCCCCCGCTGCCCGACGCCTGCGCGTCAGGCGTGGCCGGCGGTGCTGGAGAGCATACTGGGATCGATGCCCAGCGTGGCGATAGCGGTGCGCCACCGGTCTTCGTCCAGGTCGGCGCCGAAGACGAGGGATTCGTCGGCATCGGCGGTCAGCCAGCCGTTCTGCTGGATTTCCTGTTCGAGCTGCCCCGCGCCCCAGCCCGAATAGCCCAGGGCGAGCAGGCAGTTTTCCGGTCCGCCGCCCGCCGCGACCTCGCGCAGGATATCGACCGAAGCGGTAAGCCCGATGCCGTCGGACACGGCCATCGTGCCGGTGTGATTGTAGCCGCCGCCGTGGAGCACGAAGCCGCGCGCGGTTTCGACCGGCCCGCCAATATGGACCGGGATGTCCCGCCGGATCGTGCAGTCGTCAACGCCGACCTGCTCCAGCAGCTCCTTGAAGACGATGGTGTCCGAACGCTTGTTGACGACGAGGCCCATCGCGCCGTCGCCGGAATGGGCGCACATGTAGATGACGGTATGGGCGAAGCGGGGATCCGCCATGCCGGGCATGGCGATCAGCAGCCGTCCGGTGAGCCAGGGATTGGCGCTTTCGCTCGAACCCGGAATCGTCGCTCTCCATCGCGGGTTTCCGGCCTTGTGCACGGCCGGTCCCTTCCGAAGATAGACCGCCCGGCGCGCCGCGCAAGCGAAACCGGCGGCGGGGCGGGATCGGGCGGCAGGGGCCGGGCGCGCCTCCTGCTGCTGTCGGCGGGCCTTGCCTGGGCGGTTGCGGCGTCGGCCGCGGCGGCGCCGCCCAAGGCGCCCCCGGCAGAATCGTCCTGGGTCGATGCGCTGGAAGGCCGGATGCGGTTGGTCGGCGGCGGTGGCGGCGGCGACGGCCGCTGGCTGGGCCTGACCTTCGATCTCAGGCCCGGCTGGAAGATCTTCTGGCGGTCCCCCGGCGCACCGGGATTGCCGCCGGTGCTGGACTGGCAGGGCTCGCGCAACCTGGAGTCGGCGCGCATCGTCTGGCCCGCGCCGGAGATCTTCACGAGTTTCGGCTTCAGGGCCCGGGGCTTCGGCGGCCGGTTCACCCTGCCGATCCGGACCGCGGTTCGGGCCGCCGGCGAACCCCTCGAAGCACGGGTCCAGGTGCTGTACCAGCTGTGCAAGGATGTCTGCATCCCGGTCGAGACGCAGCTTGCCCTGAGCGTTCCGCCGGCGGCCCCGCCACATCCGGCGATCGTCGAAGCGCTGGCCCGGGTGCCGAAACCGGCCGGCGCCGGCTTTGCCGTCTGGCAGGCGGCCCGGCAGGACCGCCGCCTGACCGTCCGGATCCGCCACCGCAAACTTGCTTTCGCCGCGCCGGTGATACTGGTCGAGGCGCCCAAACGGGTGCGGCTCGGCAGAACGGGGCCGCTCGTCCGGGACCGGACCGGCGCGGTCGGCGTTTCGATACCGATCCTGGGCCGCCGTCCCGTTCCGAAGACGCTCAGGCTTCGAATCACTCTGATCGACGGCCGCCGGGCCTGGGAAAGGTCGGTGCCGGTGCTAGCCGCCGTCGGCCGGTGACACGGCGGCCGGCTCCCTGACCGCAGGCTGGCTGCGGATCAGCGGCAACAGGATCAGGACCAGGCCGGAGCACACGGCCATGATGACGACGAGCGGCCAGACGCTGTCTGCCGTGACGGCGCCCGACAGCTGCGCCGCGCCCGCGCTGACCGTCATCTGGACGAAGCCGACCAGGCCGGAGGCCGCGCCGAAAGCGCCGGGACTCGCGTTGATCGCGCCGGCGACACCGTTGGGGATGATCATCCCCTGAAAGAAGGCGATGGCGTAGGCCGGAAGGAACAGCAGGGCCGGCGAGAGGCCGAAGAGACCGTAGAGTCCGGCCGCGACCGCCAGTGCGAACGCGCCCATTATGCCGCCGAGCACGATCGAACGGTCGAGGCCCAGCGTGTTGAGCAGCCGCGTCGCCGCGAAGCTGCCGCCGGCAAACATTCCGGGGATGCCCAGGAACCACAGGCCGTATTCGCTCGGCGGGCGCTGCAGCAGGCCGCTCATCAGGTAGGGCGCGCCGGCAACGAAGGCGAAGAAGATCGCCATGCTGAAGCTCGAAATCAGCGTGTAGCCCCAGAACCGCCGGGACCGCGCGACCTGGCGCAGGCCGCCGAGCGCCGACCGGGCAATCGAACCCTCGCGGAACCGCGCCCGCTCCGCGGACGACAGCGTCTCGTGCAGCAGGCCGACGACAAGAGCGCCGACCAGCAGGGCGAGCGCTGCGGTGGCGGCGAAATTGGCCCGCCAGCCGAAGCCCTCCGTCAGGAAACCGCCGATCACCGGGGCGACCATCGGCGCGATCACCATCGCGATCGTGAGATAGTTGATCGCCTTCGGCGCGTCTTCGGCGCCGTAGACATCGCGGATTATGGTGCGGCTCAGCACCATGCCGGCCGCGGCGCCGGCGGCCTGCGCGACGCGCCCCACGATCAGCAGCGTGACCGACGGCGCGAAGGTGGACAGCAGGCTGCCCGCAAGAAACAGGAGCATGCCGGCGACCAGCACCGGCTTGCGGCCGTACCGGTCGGCCAGCGGACCGTAGAACAGGGTCGAAACGGCGATCGAGACCATCGACAGGCTGAGCGTCAGCTGCACGAAGGACTGGCTCACGCCGAACGAGTGCTGGATCGCGGGCAGCGCCGGCAAGAACACCTGCATGGAAAAGGAGCCGGCCGCCGTCATCAGCATCAGGATCAGGAAAAAGGCCGCTTTGGCTCTGACGGTCATGGATCGTTCGTCAGCGGGGAAGGGATCGGCGGGGAAGGCCGGGGAAACGGACAGCGAAAAAGGGCGCCGCAGACCCGGCGCCGGATGCAGCTATAGCGCCACCGGGCAACCGGCGATACGGGAACCGCGCCGCAGCGGCGCGCCGGACCTCAGCGGTCGCGTTCTTTCAGGAGCCAGCCGAAGACGAGCGTCGCCGCGACCGCGCCGGCGAGCTGCGCCATGATGAATCCCGGCGCGTGGGCCGGCACGATGCCGGAGAAGCTGTCGGTCAGGCTGCGGGCGATCGTGACCGCCGGATTGGCGAAGGAGGTCGAGGAGGTGAACCAGTAGCCCGCCGAAATGAACAGGCCGACGGCATAGGCCGTCGCCTCCGGCCGGAACCGCACGGTGCCCAGGATCGTCGCCACCAGGCCGAAGGTCGCGACGAACTCGCCGGTCCACTGGCCGATTCCGGTGCGGCTGTTGACCGACGCGGCGAAGGCCGGCTCGCCGAACATCAGGTGGGCGACCAGCACGCCGGCCAGCCCGGCGGCGATCTGGACGACGACATAGACCGCCGCGTCGCGCCCGCCGATCTCCCGCCGGATCAGGAAGCTGAGCGTGACCGCCGGGTTGAAATGGGCACCGGAGATCGGCCCGAAAATCAGGATCAGCACCATCAGGATGGCGCCCGTCGCCACCGTGTTGCCGAGCAGGGCGAGCGCCACGTTGCCGCCGGCCAGCGTCTCCGCCATGATCCCGGAGCCGACGACCGTGGCGAGCAGAAAGGCGGTGCCGAGGGCTTCGGCGGCAAGTTTCCGGGCGAAGGAGAAGGTCACGGGCCGAGCGTTGCGCGCTCGCGGCTGCCGGTCAAGGCGGGGATCGAGGCGGGGGTCAAGGCGCGGGGGCCGTCCTGCCGATATCGTCCAGCCGCTCCTGCAGCGCCAGCTTGTCGAGGGAGCCGATCGGCAGGTTGACGAAGATCGAGATCCGGTTGGTCAGCATCCGGTAGGTGTCGGCGAAGGCGGCGGCGATCTCCGGCGCGCTGCCGGTCACCGCCGCCGGGTCCGGAATGCCCCAGTGCGCCGACATCGGCTGACCGGGCCAGACCGGGCAGACCTCCTGTGCGGCGCTGTCGCAAACGGTGAAGACGAAGTCCATCCGCGGCGCGTCGGGGGCGGCGAACTCGTTCCAGTCCTTGGAGCGGTAGCGCGAAACATCGTGGTTCAGGTTGCGCAACAGGTCGACCGCATGGGGATTGACCTGGCCGGCCGGCTTGCTGCCGGCGCTGTAGGCCGCAAACCGGCCCATGCCCTCGCGCTCGAGGATCGCCTCGGCGACGATGCTGCGCGCCGAGTTGCCGGTGCACAGGAACAGGACGTTGAAGGATCTGCCGTCGGTCGTCATGGCTGCCGCGCGACTCCCGCCTGCCGCTTCCGCCCGATGGCCGAACGCCCTCGCAGGCCGGCGAAAGGTTCCACACCGTCGTTACCCTTTTGTGACAGAGCCAGCGGCGGCGGCCGTCCCAAAAACCTGTGTTCTTGCCTCGGGGCCTTGCGCGGGCGCGGCGGAGCGCGACCGTTCAGGGGCCGGGGGCAGCGTGGATAGAGACCGGTTCCGCGGCGTTCATCAGGCGCGCCCACTGACGCCAGAACGCCCGAATCTGCAGCTCGTCGCGCTCCGTGAGGGTGGGGCTCTTCATCCCCCGCGACACATCCGAGTACTCCACCTCCCTGACCGAATCGAAACCGCGCTGGCAGGATTCCACGGTTTCTATGTCGTCGGGAGTGGCAAAGCCGCCGGGGCCGAGGAAGGAGATGAAGTTGTCGAGGCGCAGCGCGCGCTCCTCCGGATGCTCCTCCTCCGGCGCCAGGCACCATGAGGATACCTCCACATAGCCCGGCTCGACCGGGTAGTAGGTGCGGACGTTGGTGGACATGAGATCGTTGATGAGGAGGTTGGGGAATATCTGAAGGTTGCCGCTGCACATGCACACCCGGTATGCGCGCTCTGGGCCGAGCCGTTCCACCGCCCGGCGGTACATCTCCTTGAAATGGGGCTCGCGCTCCTTCCCGAAGTAGGGAATCCAGTGGGCCATGGGGCGCCCCCATGTCGTACGCCCCCTGCCCGGGGTGGAGTGGCCGTTGCCGAGAGCTTCGGGTGCGAAGCGGTCGGCCTCGTCCGCCTCGCGCTCGAACCCGGTCTTCATCCTGTCGAGGGCGTTGGCCTCCACCAGCCAGTCGAAATACCGCTTGTGGTTGACCGGCGCATGGTATGCGTCGATGCTGTTCTCCACGAGCAGCTTGTAGTTGGCGCGCACGGCGTAGGACTGCGTGCCGCTCGTGATCTCCATGCGGCCCGCCGACTGGTCGGCCACCAGATCGATGCAGTCTTTGGCGTCCCACAGGTAATCGGCGAGGGAAACTTCGTTGGCCGGGTTAAAGTTGACGAAGATGAAGTCGCGATATACCGACGTTCCGCCCGCCGGCTCCCGCAGCCGCAATTCGCGCTGGTCGAACGCCTCGCTGTAGGCGAACTTGCCGGGAATGCCGAGCAATTCGCCTTCCGGCGTGAAGCTCCATCCGTGGTAAACGTACTGGTGAGCCTTGGCGTTGCCCCTCGGCTCCCGACAGACCGCCGCGCCCCGGTGCGTGCACGAGTTCAGCAGCACCCGCACCTTGCGGTCCCGTCCCCGCGAAATGATGACGGGCCGCCCTGCCACGCGCCTGGTGACGAAGTCGCCCGGTTCGCGCACTTCCGACTCGTGGCCGGCGTAGAGCCAGCAGCGATCGAAGATACGCTCGCGCTCCCTCGCCAGGATGTCCGGATCCGTGAAGACGGAGCGGTGGACGCGGAAGAGGCCGCGCTCCCGGTCGTCGATGACCAGTTCCGGCAGGCGATGCCGGTCCGTCGCGTCGTCCATTCGTGCGCCTCCTTCCTCTTGCCGGTTCGGTTCGCGGCCCGGTAACGGCGTCCGGACCCGTTGGCTCCGCTCGCCGGGATGCCCGCCCTCGCGTGTCGGGGCGCCGGCGCGCGCGGGTTATAGCAGGATGCTGATCTTGCCGTGGGGGCGCAGCGCGTCCAGATCGAGGATCGCCCGGCGCTCCCTGATCTTCAGCGTTCCGTCCTGGTGAGTGAGGTTGTGCTCGTACCGGCCCACATACGCCTCGGTTACCTCCAGGCGAATGCGGTGCACGATGAAGTTGCAGGTGACGCGCAACATGTCGCCGGACGCCTTGCGGATGCGTACGTTGGAAATGTGGCGTCGCGTGCGCGATCTGGGGCGCTCGGCGTGGGCGAACCGTCCCGTAAGCTGGCGGACGCGCGACTTGAGGCGGTCATGGTCGTCGGCGATCAGGAACAGGCTCGTGCGGTGGTCGCCGTCGGGTATGTCCGTAGACGGGACGTAGTAGCCGCACTCCTGCGTGAACAGGCCGAACCACTCGTCGAGCCGCCACTCGTCCAGAAGGGCAGCCTCCTCGAACAGAAAGTCCTCGACCTGCTGGCGGGTGATCTGCTCGATTGCCGTTGTCATATCGTCATTCTATGCGTTCTCGCGAGCGGGCTGACCGCGCCTGGCGCCGGGTTGCGGGGCGTTCGTCAAGCGCATCGCCGGCGTCCCCATTCCGCAGGGTCCTCCAGGCGCGTCGAGGCGGTCGGGGCGGAGGCTGGAGGAGGTTCCGATGGCGACCGCCTCCCGCCCTTGTGTGCCGCCCCCATTATGCCGACGATCAGGCGGGCGACACGCATAAACGACAATTTTTACTAAAAAGATATTTAATAAGCCTGTCTTGTTACACTTATTTCATTCGACATGCGGTGTGAAATAGCCCTGAAGCGTGCTGCTGAAAGCGCGCGACGGTGGCGAAACCGCAGCCCGATCCGCGGAATCGCGGATGGAAGTCTGGGCGCATCAATCCTGAGGCCCGGCTTCCCACCGATGGAGGGCGCGCGATCCCGCTCGCTTGTGAAGCTGTCAAGGCGAAGCCTTATCCAACGAAAATCGGGCGTGAAGAGAGAGTTCTTTGCGTGAGACGCCGGCTTCCGTTGACTTGATCGGAATTCGTCACGCGGTCCGGACGGCCGCTAGATGGCGGCCCGCTCGTGCAGAGCGCCGATTTCGGCGTCGCGCGCGTCGTCCCGGCCGATCGTGTCGGAATGGCCGAGCCGGTGGAAGGTCTCCCACACCACGCCGTCCGGGTCGGCCGCCCAGGTCTTGTTGCCCCGGGCGTAACAGCAGGTCCGCTCCCGCTCCTCGAAGATCGAGTGCTCGGCGTCGGCGAGCGCCCCGGTGATCGCAGCCAGGCTCTCGTCGTCGTCGACCTGGATGCCGAGATGGGAGACACCGCTACTGTCCTCGCCGCAGCATTCGCCGGTCGAGACGGCGAAATTGACCGCCGGGTCGTCCAGCATCCACTGGGCGTAGTCGCTCTTCAGCTTGTCCGGCGCGGCGCCGAACAGGGTCCGGTAGAATCGCACGGTCCGGTCCATGTCCGCGACGGTGAGATGCACATGCAGGCGTTTCATGGCGGTTTTTCCTCCGTTTCGCCGTCCGGGGCCGGTCAGGCCGCCCCGGCCTCATCCGCGAGCGCCGCGCGGACCGCGGCCCGGACGGTCTTGTGGCCCTTGCAGCAGTCTTCCATCAGAAACCGCATCAGCGCGCCGATGCCGTCGAAATCCGCCCGGTAGACGATCTGGCGCGAGCGCCGCTCCGAGGATACCAGCCCGGCCCGCTGCAACAGGCCGAGATGGGTCGAGAGCGTCGACGGCGCCGCGCCCAGCGTCCGGGCGATCTTGCCGGCCGGCAGCCCCGCGGGCCCGGCCCGCACCAGCAGCCGGAAGGCGGCAAGCCGCGTCTCCTGCGCCAGGGCGGCAAAAGCATCGGTGGCGGTTGCTATTTCCATATTTCGATAATTATAGAATTAAGCGAGGGTTTCAACGGGCGAATCTCGAACTGACATTTTCGTTCCTTGTCAGCCCGGACGGAGCGCAGCGGCGATCCGGGGACCAGAGCCACAAGTCCGGTATCGCGGAAATTGCTCTGGCCGCCGGATCAAGTCCGGCGTGACGCGGTTCGGCGGGGCTACGCCCGATTGTAATGACCGGGTGGGGCAGACCGGAACCGGCGCACCTGTAGGGGAGGGTTTGAAACCCTCCCCTACAATGCCGGCCCGATCGCTATACGCGGTGGTGTCGCCCCGGATTGCGTTCAGCGGGTAGAGCCGCAAACGCATTTTCCGGGCGATGCTCTGGACGCCGGATCAACTCCGGCGCGGCACGGGCTGTCAGGCGGAGGAGTGCCGCAGCGGCGCCCTACTCCGCCGCCACGGCCGGGCCTTCGCGCGCTTCGGCCATCGCGGCGATGGCTTCGCTCAGGCTTTCGCCTTCCGGGTCGGCCAGGGCGGCGGCGCGGGCCTGGGCGATGTCGCCGGCGCGGTCGGCGCCCTGCGAAAGGGCGGGCTCGACGATCTCGACGACGATCCGGCGGTAGTTGCCGACGCCGCGCTTGTGGGTCTCCGAATAGCCCTTGATCAGCCGGGCGCATTCGATGGTCTCCAAGGCCATCGGCTTGCCGATTTCCGCCGCCTTGCGCACCAGGTCGAGCCAGCCCTCGATCAAGTCCTGCTCCTCGGCATAGCGGTAGCCGCGCCGGCGGAAGCGGCGCATCGCGGCGAGCGTCCGCACCCGGGCGAAGCCCCAGACGGTGTCGGTGCGGATATGCAGGCCGAAATGCCATTTGCGCGCCCTGGCCGGGTTGCGGTCGGCCCAGTCGACGACCCGGCGGCCCAGCCCCTTCGGCAGCACGGAAGCGAACTCGTAGGGCCCCGGCTTGAAATGCTCGGTCGTCCGGACGAGCTGATCTTCCTGCGCCTGCACGTCGCTGCGCATGCGCTCGAAGCGCGAGCGGCGGGTCTTGAGCTGGGCGACCCGCATGATGTCCTCGAAGGTCATGCGCAGGCCGAGATGGCGCGCCGCCTCGGCGGTGATCTTGAAGTCGCCGTCGCCGCGGCCCTCGTCGATCGTCCGGACGGTGTCCAGCCGGTCGAGATAGAGCCGGGCATAGGCCGCGTCCTGGTAGTCGAGACAGCGGCCGCAGGCTTCCAGCACGACGGCATGGGTCTCCGACGGATAGTCCCGCTCGATCCGCGCCTTCAGTTCGCCGGCGTCGTCGTTCGGTTCCGGCACCGGCGCCTTCGCGGGCGCCGGTTTCGCCTGCAACTCGACGACATCGCCCTTCGCGTAGGCGAAGCCCACGTCGAAACCGGCGAGGTTGGATTCGACCGCCTTGCCGGATTCGCGGATGCCGTCCTTGAAGGTCTCGGGCTCGATGGGCAGGACGCCGGAGCCGGCCATGGCGCCGAGCAGCACGGAATTGACGATGGTGCCGGCGTCCTGGGCGGCACGCTCGATATCGAACAGGATATGCCCCTTCGACATCTGCTTCGCGGCGTCGAGGATCCGGTCGCCGTCATAGCGGCCGTCGCCCATCGCCATCTTTTCGGCCAGCGTATAGACCCGGTGGGTCGAGCCGATCAGCGTGGTCTTCTCCGGGCTGATGAAGCCCTTCTCCATCGCCCGGCCGACTTCCATCAGCTCGGTCGCGATCATCATGTCGATGTCGCCGGGGCCGGGATAGAGATCGAGCACCGGCTCGAGGTCGCCGGTCTCGGCATAGGGCTTCGGCACGATCTCGACATAGTAGGTCGTGGCGCCGGTGCGCTGGGCCACGCCGGGAATCGACGTCGCCTGGACCGGCAGGCCGGAGGCGCGCGCGGCGTTGACCAGCCAGGCGGTCAGCACGCCGCCGCCTTCGCCGCCCATCGCCGCGATGACGACGGTGACCGGCCGCTCGTCGGCAGGCTTGCGCCGCGCGGCCTTGCGTTTCGGCGCCGCTTTGGGCCCGGCCTTGGACACGGACTTCGCCGCGGCCTTGGACGCGGGCTTCGCTGCGGCCTTGGACACGGGCGCCTTCTTGCTCGTCTTGGCCATGGTCAGGCCGCCTTCGCCGCGTCTTCCTGCTCCATCGCGCCTTCCCGGCGCGGGGCGAGGCGCAGTTCCTCCGGGCTGTAGACCATGCCGATCACGCGCTGGCGCACGCCGGCGAGCCAGCGTTCGAACGCGCCGGCGTTGTAGACGATCTCCGCCTTGTAGAAGGACGGGCACAGGATCGCCGCGTGGGCGACCTCGCCGCACAGGCCGCAGCCGACGCAGCCGGTGTTGACATGGGCGATCGGGTCGGTGCGCAGCGGGTCCGGGTTCGCCTTGATGGTGAGAGACGGGCAGCCCGACAGGCGGATGCAGCTGTGGTCGCCGGTGCAGACGTCGTCGTCGATGCCGAAGCGCGGGCGCACGGCGCGCTTGCCCTCGCGGATCAGCTTCGTTCGCTCGGCCTTCACCCGGCGCTGCTTGGCGAGCATGCACTCGCTTTCCGCGATGATGACCTTGAGGCCCTTCTGGGTCGTGGTCATCGCCTCCTTCAGCGTCTTGACCATCTTCGAGACGTTGTAGGTCCGCACCTTGCGCTGCCACTTGACGCCGAGGGCGCGCACCGTCTCCTCGATCGACATGTGGGACTGTTCGAAATTGCCCTCCTTGGGCGTCGACGGCACCCACTGCCAGCCGGTCGCCGAGGTGTAGCCGTTCTTCATCACGATCAGGATCGAATCGTTCTTGTTGAAGACGGAGCTGGCGACGCCGGTGCTCAGCCCGTTATGCCAGAAGCCGCCGTCGCCCATGATCGAGATGACCCGCTTGTCGAAATTCGGCGCCACGCCGGTCGAACTGGCGAGGCCGAGGCCGTAACCCAGCACCGTCTGGCCGAGGTTGAACGGCGGCAGGGCGGAGAAGGTGTGGCAGCCGATATCGCAGCTGATATGCGTCTTGCCGAGATCCCTCTCCATCAGCTTGATGGCGCTGAAGACCGGCCGCTCCGGGCAGCCGGTGCAGAAGGTCGGCGGCCGCGGCGGGATCGGGTTGCCGAGATATTTCGTGGCCTTGGTCTTGAGGCCGACGATGTATTTGATCCGCGCGCCGGCGCTCCCCTTGTTGGTGTCCGGCAGGCCGATGTCGTCGATCCATTGCGAGACGCCGTTCTGCACCACGTCCGAGGTGTACTGGCCGGCCATCGGCAGCGGGCCCTTGCCGTGCACCTTGGTCTGGACGTCGGCCTTGCGCAGGATGACGTTGACGTCGTCCTCGATGTAGGACGGGTGGCCCTCCTCCACGACCAGGACATGCTTCTTGCCGGCGCAGAAGGCGGAGATTTCGTCCGGCACCAGCGGGTAGGTGACGTTCATGCAATAGATCGGCACCCGGGACTTGCCGTAGATATCGGCGAGGCCGAGATGGTTCAGCGCGCGCTGAACCGTGTTGTACAGGCCACCCTGGCAGATGATGCCGAGATCCTGCAACTCGCCGTCGAACGTCTCGTTCAGCTTTTCCTTGCGGATGAAGTCGATGGCCGCCGGCACGCGCTCTTCCCACTTGTGCTTTTCCTGGGCGTAGGTGCCCGGCGGCAGCGCGATCTTCATCAGGTCGAATTTCGGCTTCTCCAGCTTGCGGTTGCCGGTGAACCGGCCGTGGCGGTTGTCCTTCGCCTCGAAGCGGCCCTGGACGTGGCAGGCCAGGATGCGCAGCTGGACCATGACCGGCTGGTTGGAGGCTTCGGACAGCTCGAACGCCTTCTCGGTCAGGTTCACGATCGAGGTCAGGTTGGGCCGCGGATCGAACAGCCACAGGGTCGATTTCAGGGCATAGGCGTGGCTGCGCTCCTGGATGATCGAGGCGCCCTCGCCGTAATCCTCGCCCAGGATCACCACCGCGCCGCCGACCACACCGACCGAGCCGAGGTTGGACAGCGCATCGGACGCGACATTCGTGCCGACGGTCGATTTCCAGGTGACGAGGCCGCGGATCGGATACTGGATCGACGCGCCGAGCATGGCGGCCGCACCCGCCTCGTTGGCGCAGATCTCCAGATGGACGCCGTATTCGTCCATGATGTCCTTGGCGTCGTTCAGCACGTCGACAAGGTGCGAGACCGGCGAGCCCTGGTAGCCGCCGACATAGGAGACGCCGGATTGCAGCGCCGCCTTGGTGACCGCAAGAATGCCTTCGCCTTCGAAAATGTCGCCGTCGCCCTTGGTCAGCGACTGCACCTCTTTCGCAAATGACCGTTCCATGACCGTATCTTCGGGATGTTCGGGGATGTGTACGCAGACATGTCTGCGCTGGCGTCGTTCCGCCGGACATACTAGGGTCTTTCGGCCGTCAAGGCCAGCCGCGCGCAGGTGCACGCGCGCGGACCCGTTATGCGCCCACACCGTACGACGCCATGTTCCGACGCCTCGCTGTCCTTCCGGCCTGTTTCCTGATCCTGACGGCCTTCTCGGACGGTGCGAGGAAGGACCTTGCCGCCGCCTGCGCCGACAGCCTGGTCAAGCGCCAGGAGCGCGGCCAGGAGACGCCGAAAGCGCTGGTCGCGAACCGCACGCCGATCTGCAAATGCGTCGCCGACGCCGTCGCCGAAGAGTTCGAAATTCCCGACGGCGACAAGCCGAAGGTGACGCGGATATTCGCCCTGGTCGCCGCCGGCGACATGGCAAGCGCCCGGGCGACGCGCCTCACCCTGGACAAGCCGGTCCACACCGCCATGCGCCGCATCACCCGCGACTGCGCCCGCGAATACGAGACGCCGGGGGAATAGGCGCACGCCCTCCAGCTTAAATCCGGGCTACGGTCGAAATGACGGCGGGGAAGGGCGCACCTTGGACTTGCGCATCCACTATCGCGAACAGGGCGCCGGGCCGCCGCTCGTTTTGCTGCACAGCGCCGGCACCGGCGCTTCGCAATGGCGCGGCGTCGCCGACCGGCTGGAGGGCCGGCGGCGCCTCATCATGCCCAACCTGCGCGGCTACGGCCGCACGCCGCCGCCGGACCCGAATGCGCCGCCGCTCGACGAAGAGGTTGCCGTTGTGCGCGATACGGCGGCGCTCTCCGGGGCGCCGGTCCATCTGGTCGGCCATTCGCTCGGCGCGCTGGTCGCGCTGCACCACGCCCTGCGCCATCCGGAGACGGTGGCCGGCCTCACCTTGATCGAGCCGGTGATCGTCGGCATCCTGCACGCCGGCCTGGCTGCCGGAGACCAGACCGCCGGCCGCAGCCTCGACGAGATCGGCGCCATGATCGCCGCCTTCCGGGCCGGCATGGCGGCCGGCGATACCGCCGCGGCGATGCGCGCCTTCACCGAATACTGGGAGGGGCCCGGCGCGTGGGACGCGATTCCGGCGGCGGCCCGGCTGCCCTTCTTCGCCCGGGCGGCGAAGATGGCGGCGGACGTCGATCTCGCCTGGGCCGACCGGACCGGCCTGCCTGCCTTCGCCGCCCTCGGCCGCCCCGCGCAGATATTGAGCGCCGAACGCACGACCCCGGCGGCGCGCGACATGGCGCAGCGCATCGCCGACGCCATCCCCGGCGCCGTCTTCGCGACGATCCCCGATGCCGGCCACATGGCGCCGGTCACCCACCCGGCGGCGGTCGGCGATCTGCTGCTGGAATTCGGGGAAGACGTGCTGGGGCGGGGTGGGTAGGACTTGTCGGGAAAATTCTTCTCGCCAACGTCACCCGTCATATCGACCGGAGCGAACCAACGGTTCGCGGAGCGGAGATATCCTTCCAGTACTGAGCGAGGTTCATTGCACCGCGCGGGAAAGATTTCTCCGCTACGCCCCGGAACGAATCCGGGGCTCCGGTCGAAATGACGAGCCGGGAATATCCGGTCGAACCCTATTCAAGTTGACGCCCGTTGCCCACGTTCACCGCCGCCGGTACAACCGGCCCGGCGCGGAGCTTCGGAAGGTCCATCGCATGACCGGCGGCAGTGCAAGCAGAGCCCTCCACCTCGTCGGCAGCGCGCCCTATGCGACCGCCGAGGAGACGTTCCGCGCCGTCGCCCTGCATCTGGGCGCGCATCTCGGGCGGCATCTGAAGCGTCTGCCCGACGGCGAGGTCGGCGAGCGCGACAGCTGGATCAAGTGGCAGCACGCCCGCATCGGCCGGAGCCCGCAGTTCCGCCTTGTCGAGGTCGATCCGGTCTATGTGCCGGTGCCGCCCTACGCGCTGGTCGAGGGCGTGACGTCGGCCGACGACATAGAATTGCCCGAGCTCGGCTACGCCGACGCGGCCATCGAGTCCTTCGCCGTCTTCGAAAAGCTGACCGGCGAAGGCGTCATCCCGCCCGGCGTGCGCTTCCAGGTCGGCCTGCCGTCGCCGCTCTCGGTCGCAAGCGTCTATGTCGTGCCGCCCTCGCGCGCGCTGTTCGAGCAGGCCTACGGCCGCGCGATGGCGCTGGAGCTGGACCGGATCCTGGCCGCGGTCCCGGCGGAGGCGCTGGCGATCCAGTGGGAGGCGGCGGTCGAGTTTGCGCTGCTCGAAGGCGTCATGCCGGGCCATCTGGGCGACGACATGCTGGACGGGATCAACGGTCGGCTGGCCGGGCTGGTCGATCTCGTGCCGGCCGGCGCCGAATGCGGCGTCCATCTGTGCTACGGCGATTCCGGGCACAAGCATTTCTGCGAGCCGGCCGACGCCGGCCATCTCGCCGCGGTGGCCAACGGCGTCTCGGCCAAGGCGGCGCGTGCGATCGACTGGCTCCACATGCCGGTGCCCAAGGAGCGCGACGACGACGCCTATTTCGCGCCGCTCGCCGGCCTCGCCCTCAAGCCCGGCTGCGAACTCTATCTCGGCCTGGTCCACCGCACCGGCGGCATCGCCGGCACCCGCCGCCGCATCGCCGCGGCGGAAAAGGTGGTGCAGGATTTCGGCATCGCCACCGAATGCGGCTTCGGCCGCCGGCCGGCGGAGACGATTCCGGCGCTGCTAAAGCAGCATGCGGAGGTGGTGGGATAGCGGCTTCATCGTCCGTGGCCGAACGATTGCGTCGGGCGGGTCAAAAATGGTGGGGCGCGTGCCCGTTACGGGCGCGTACTGAGGATTACCCTCTATTGAGAGGCAGAGGTCTCTTCGCCTTCAACCGCTTCAGCATGCGCAGCTTCCGAAATGCCTGCGTCTTCTTGTGATACACTGTCCTGTCCCTTCACAGGTTTTGGCGGCGGCGCGTGCCAAGCGCGCAGATTGACGGCCACAAGGTCGTAGAATTCTGGAACAATACGTTCAAGATCCTCGATGAAGGTCTTGCGGCCGGAGAACCGCTTCCCGAGGGGCTCAAGGAGAACAACGTCGAAAGTATGTGGGACGAGGTCCGGATTGCTCGTCTGGATGGATTCGGGTTCGTCACGAAGAATGGCGATTCCCTTCATCGTCGGTGCGGTCTTTCCAGCCCAATGCGCCCGGACGAATAGCCTTGCGTCGTCTTCTTTCAACATCCGCAGGAGCCAGTTCAATCGCGCCTTCGTCGATTTCCGGTCCTGGGGTGCGCGAAGTCCCATCGAGACCGAAATGGTCTTGCGCATCAAATCAGCGGAAATCTCGATATCACCCGCGCAGTCCGGTACTCGCAGGCTCGATTTTAGCAGGGGTGCCTTGACAACGTCGGAAATCCCGTCCCGCAAACGTTGCTCGGCAGATCGTGTATGCTCGCGCGGCATTCTTGCCGCAACTTGAGTTCCCACATGCCTCGACATTTGAAGGCAAAGATCGCGTTCCTCAGAAAACCAGCTTGAAACTGCCTCTTCCACTTCTGGCGCGGATTTCAGCAACCTGACTCCGTTTGTCACGGCCTGAACAATATCTCGCCAGCCTGGTGCCATTTGCGTAAACCGCTCGATGCCCGTCGTCGGGTGTGAGAAGAATCGGTTCAATTCCTTCAGTAGAAAGCACTGCTGCGGATCGTCGACTGACTTTTGTAGTTCTAGAATCTCAGATTGGGTTGAGATCGATGCCCATGACCAATGATAGAGGTCTGTCTTCCCAAGAAGCCTCTTCGACACCTCAACCGGGGAATGATGAGGTTTTGCTACGAATTCGTTGGAAATAGTGATGACTGCATCGATCCCATTGGCTCTGGCTAGTTCCAAATATTTTGTCACTTGTTCCGGATCGAGACCTGCCTTGCCTATCTTGGTTTCGATCAGGGCGGTCCAGACCGATCTGGATGAATGCACAACCAAAAGTCCGTCGGGCCGGCAAGGGGTAGAGGCTTCCTGCTTCAATACAACCTCGGTGTAGGCCTCCATCTTCGTCCGCTTTCCCACCCTGACGCCAAGCGTCCTGAGGACCGCCTCGGCGAGGTCCGGGACTTGGGTCATGACTGCAAGAAAGATAGAGGTCGCCCGCTGTTCCTTGTTGGTATCGGCTAGAACCGGAAACAGTCGGGCCGGATCACCTTGGATCAGGAAGTTGTGCAATTCGGTCATTTGATGTCCCCGGGTCTGGTCTAAAATTCGGCGATTATCCGTCTTTGCGGGCGTCTTCCCACATGATCCGCGTAAATGGGTGGATGCGAAGGGAGGTCGTCAACACATTTTCCGCGTCTAGCTGTCTTGACAGGCAGGCTAATCGTACCCACCATTCAAACGAACGTTTGGTTGCTACCGGCTGCGCCCACACCCATGCCCACCCGAAAGACCGACCGCGATGCTGTGATCGATGCGGCGCTGGAGCTGATCCGCACCCAAGGCTACCACCACACGTCGGTGGCGGAGATCGCGGCGGCGTGCGGGCTGCTCAAGGGCAGCGTTTATCATTACTTCGCCGGCAAGAAGGAGCTGGCGATGGCGGCGCTCGACCGGGTGATCGCCGAGTCGCGCCAGAAGATTTTCCACCTCGCCAACGATCCGTCCGTGCCGCCGTCCGCGCGCCTGCAGAATCTCGTCGACGCGGTCGAGCGCTTCTTCGCCGGGCGCGACGGCGGCTGCCTGATGGGCTCGCTGGCGCTCGAAGTCGGCGATTCGATCCCCGAATTCCGCGAGCGGGTGCAGCGCTATTTCGACGACTGGAAGGCCGCCCTCACCGCCGTGCTCGAAGGCCGCTACGGGGCCGCCCGCGCCGGAGAACTGGCCGAGGACGCCATCGCCCGCGCCCAGGGCGCCATCCTGCTGATGGAAGTCACCAAGGACCCGGCGGTGCTGCAGCGCGCCTGCCGCGATACCGTCGCCCTGCTGGACGAAGCTCTCGCCGCCGCAGGGACCGCCGCAAAGGACAGATCGGAGCCATGGAAAGAAGCATCGTAATCGCCGGTTACCGGCGCTCGCCCTTTCACTTCGCCACCAAGGGCGCGCTCGCCAAGGTCCGGCCCGACGATCTCGCCGCCGCCGTTATCCGCGCCCTGGTCGCGGATACCGGCGCCGACCCGGCCGATATCGAGGACGTCATCCTCGGCAACGCCATGCCGGAGGGCGAGCAGGGCATGAACATGGGCCGCTACGCCGTGTTCCTCGCCGGCCTGCCGGTGACGGCCGCGGGCACGACGGTCAACAAATGGTGCGGCTCGTCCATGCAGGCGATCCACAACGCCGCCGGGCTGCTCAGCCTGGGCGCCGGCGAGGCCTATGTCGCCGCCGGGGTCGAGAGCATGACACGGGTGCCGATGGGCGGCTTCAACCCGGCGCCCAATCCCGGCCTGATGGCGCGCTGGCCGGAGACCTACCATTCCATGGGCCAGACCGCGGAGACGGTGGCCGAGCGCTACCAGGTGCCCCGCGAGCGGCAGCAGGCGTTCGCCGTCGCCTCCCACCGCAAGGCGGCGCAGGCGCGCGCCGAGGGCCGCTTCGCCGACGAGATCGTGCCGGTCGAAACGCCGGACGGCGGCACATTGCGCGAAGACGGCGGCATCCGGCCGGACACCTCTGTCGAGGCGCTGGATGGGCTGAAGCCGGCTTTCCTGAAGGACGGCACGGTGACCGCCGGCACCTCCTCGCCGCTCACCGACGGCGCGTCGGCGACGCTGATCTGCACCGAGGACTATGCCGAACGGAACGGCCTTTCCGTTCTGGCGCGCATCCGGGCCGTGGCCACGACCGGGCTGGAGCCGGAAATCATGGGCATGGGCCCCGTGGAGGCGACGCGCAAGGCGCTCGGCCGGGCGGGGCTCTCCGCTGCGGATATCGACATTTTCGAACTGAACGAGGCCTTCGCCTCCCAGGCGCTCGCCTGCATCCACGAGCTCGGCATCGATCCGGAGCGGGTCAACCTGGACGGCGGCGCCATCGCGATCGGCCATCCGCTCGGCGCGTCGGGCGCGCGGATCACCGGCAAGGCCGCGGCCGTGCTCAAGCGGGAAGGCGGCAAATTCGCCGTCGCCGCCATGTGCATCGGCGGCGGCCAGGGCATCGCCACGGTCGTGGAAGCGGCCGGGTGAGTGGGCGGGGACAACACAGGCCGGCGCAGGGCGCGCGACGTGCGGAAGCGGTCCGGCGACCTTGCCTGCGGCCGGCATCGTAGGGGAGGGTTTCAAACCCTCCCCTACACACGGATGTCGGCCATGGCGCAACACCGGACCTGCCCGGGACGGCGTCCTTCGGGACGGGCGAAGCAGCTGCCTGCAAGGAGCTATGTGCAATGGACATAAAGAAAGTCGCCGTCATCGGGTCGGGCGTGATGGGCAGCGGCATCGCCGCCCAGGTCGCCAATGCCGGCGTCCCGGTCATGCTGATGGATATCGTGCCCGAGGGCGCGGAAAGCCGGAACGCGCTGGCCGAAGGCGCCGTCGCGCGCCTGCTCAAGCAGGATCCGGCGCCCTTCATGCACAAGCGCAACGCCCGGCTGGTCGAGCCGGCCAATCTGGAGGACGATCTGGAGAAGCTGGGCGATTGCGACTGGATCGTCGAAGCGGTGCTAGAAGATTTAGCCGTAAAGTATACTGTATACCATAAAATAAACTTATTCATAAAACCCGGCGCGGCGGTCACATCGAACACGTCGACCATCCCGTTGGCGAAATTGCTCGACGGGATGGACGACGCGTTCGCCGCCCGCTTCTTCATTACCCATTTCTTCAACCCGCCGCGCTATCTGCGCCTGCTGGAGACCGTCTCCGGCCCGCGCACCGATCCGGAAACGGTCGGGGCCGTCAGCCGGTTCTGCGATGTCCGGCTCGGCAAAACCGTGATCGCGTGCAACGACACGCCGGGCTTCATCGCCAACCGGATCGGCGGCTACTGGATCCAGACCGCGATCAACGGCGCGATGGATCTGGGGCTGACGGTCGAGGAGGCCGACGCCGTCGGCGGCCGGCCGATGGGCGTGCCCAGGACCGGCATCTTCGGCCTGATGGACCTGGTCGGCATCGATCTCATGCCGCAGGTCGCCGCCAGCATGATCGCCAGCCTGCCGGCGGACGATCCCTATGTCCGGGATTTCCGCGAGCACGATCTCGTCCGACGCATGATCGAGACGGGCCATACCGGCCGCAAGGGCAAGGGCGGCTTCTACCGGCTCAACCGCGAGGGCGGGGGGCGGATAAAGGAGTCGATCGATCTGGCGACCGGGGACTATGCGCCGTCGCGCCGGTCGGAGCTGGAAAGCGCGCGGGCCGGGGCGAAGGACCTGCGCGCCCTGGCCGAGCATCCGGACCGCGGCGGGCAATGGGCCTGGCGCGTGCTCTCAAACGTCATCGGCTACAGCGCCGCGCTCGTGCCGGAGATCGCGGATTCGGTCGCCGACGTCGATGCCGCGATGCGCCTGGGCTACGCCTGGAAACGGGGTCCGTTCGAACTGGCCGACCGGCTCGGCCCCGCCTACGTCGCCGAGCGGCTGCGCACCGAAGGGCGGGGCGTGCCGGCGCTGCTCGACCGGGTCGGCGACGGGACATTCTACCGGGTCGCCGACGGCCGCCTGCAGGTCTTCGGCGCGGACGGCGTCTACCGGCCGGTCGAGCGGCCCGAAGGCGTGCTGCTGCTGGAGGATATCAAGCGGGCGACCGAACCCATCGCGCGCAACGGCTCCGCCAGCCTGTGGGATATCGGCGACGGGGTCGCCTGCTTCGAGGTCCATACCCGGATGAATGCGCTGGATCCCGATGTCGTCACGTTGCTTCAGAAATCGCTGAAACTTGTGGAAAAGGACTTCAGGGCGCTGGTGCTCTACAATGAGGGCGCCAACTTCTCCGTCGGCGCCAATCTCGGCCTGGCCCTGTTCGCCGCCAATGTCGGCGTCTGGCCGATGATCGAGGGCATGCTGGAGAACGGCCAGAAGGCGATGAAGGCGATGAAATACGCCGCCTTCCCGGTCGTCGCCGCGCCGTCCGGCATGGCGCTGGGCGGCGGCTGCGAACTGCTGCTCCACGCCGCCGCGGTGCAGGCCCATGCCGAGACCTATGCCGGCCTGGTGGAGGCCGGCGTCGGCGTCCTGCCCGGCTGGGGCGGCTGCAAGGAGATGCTGGTCCGCCACACGCGGGACGAAAAACGCCCGAACGGGCCGCTGCCCCCGGTCGCCAGGGCCTTCGAACAGATCTCGATGGCGGCAGTCGCCAAATCGGCGCAGGAGGCCCGGGACATGCATATCCTGCGCGAGGGCGACGGCATCACCATGAACCGGGACCGGCTGCTCTACGAAGCCAAACGGAAAGCCCTGTCCTTATCGGACGGATACGAGAAGCCCGAACCGGTCGATCTCAACCTGCCGGGGGCGAACGGCAAGGCGGCGCTCGATCTCGCCGTCGAGGGCTTCGCGCTCCAGGGCCTGGCCCTGCCGCACGACCGCATCGTTGCCGGCGAGATCGCCACGGTGCTGACCGGCGGCGACACCGACGTGACGGAGACCGTCTCCGAAGACCGGCTTTTCGCGCTGGAGCGCCGGAGCTTCATGACGCTGCTGAAGACCGAGCCGACGCTCGCCCGCATCGAACACATGCTCGACACCGGCAAACCGCTGCGCAACTAAGCCGGCAACCGGCGAAAGGGACCGAACCCCATGCCCGTCTACAATGCCCCGCTCGACGACATGCGCTTCGTGCTCAACGACGTGCTCGGCTACGAACCGGCTGTCGCCGGCCTGGAGGGCTACGGGGACGCGACGCCGGACCTGGTCGACGCCATCCTCGAGGAGGCGGCGAAATTCTGCGAGAACGAGCTGTTGCCGCTCAACCTGCCCGGCGACGCCGAAGGCTGCAGCTATGAGAACGGCGCGGTGCGCACGCCCGAAGGCTTCAGGGAGGCCTACGACCTCTACGCCGAGGGCGGCTGGACGGGGCTGACCTGCGATCCGGAATATGGCGGCCAGGGCCTGCCCAAATCGATCGGCTTCGCCATCGAGGAGATGATCTGCTCGGCCAACATGGCCTTCGGCATGTATCCCGGCCTCAGCCACGGCGCCTACAACGCGATCGAGAAATGGGCCGATGACGGCCTCAAGGAGCTTTACCTGCCGAAACTGGCGAGCGGCGCCTGGTCGGGCACCATGTGCCTGACCGAGCCGCAGTGCGGCACCGATCTCGGCCTGATCCGCACGAAGGCCGTGCCGCAGCCGGACGGCAGCCACGCCATCACCGGCACCAAGATCTTCATTTCCGCCGGCGAGCACGACCTGACCGGGAATATCGTGCATCTGGTGCTCGCCCGGCTGCCCGACGCGCCGCCCGGCATCCGCGGCATCAGCCTGTTCGTCGTGCCGAAGTTCCTGCCGAAGCCGGACGGCGGCGGCTGGACGGCCGGCGCGCGTAACGGCGTGCGCTGCGGCGCGATCGAGCACAAGATGGGCATCCGGGCCTCGGCGACCTGCGTGATGAATTTCGACGACGCGGCGGGCTGGCTGGTCGGCGCGCCGCACAAGGGCATGCGCGCCATGTTCTCGATGATGAACGCGGCGCGCCTCGGCGTCGGCATGCAGGGCCTGGGCCTCGCCGAGGTCGCGCACCAGAACGCCGTCGCCTATGCGAAGGACCGGGCGCAGGGCCGGGCGCTGTCCGGCGCGAAATACCCGGATGCGCCGGCCGACCCGATCATCGTCCATCCGGACGTGCGCCGGATGCTGCTCAGGCAGCGCGCGATGACCGAGGGCGCCCGGGCGCTCGCCTACTGGACCGGCATGCAGATCGACATCGCCGAGCGCCACGAGGACGAGGCGGTCCGGCAGGCGGCGGAGGATTTCGTCGCGGTCATCACGCCGGTCGTCAAGGCGCTGTTCACCGATCACGGCTTCGAGGCCGCCAACCTCGCCGTGCAGACCTATGGCGGCCACGGCTATATCCACGAGCACGGCATCGAGCAGTTCGTGCGCGACGCAAGGATCACCCAGCTCTACGAGGGCACCAACGGCATCCAGGCGCTCGACCTGATCGGCCGCAAGATGCCGGAGGGCGGCGGCCGGCTGCTGCGCCGCTTCTTCCATCCGGTGCAGGAATTCCTGTTCGCCCATTCGGGCGATCCGCAGATGAAGGAGTTCTGCCGGCCGCTCATGGCCGCCTTCGGCCAGCTTCAGCAGGTCACGCTGCTGCTGGCGCAGAAGGGGATGGCCGATCCGGAAGAGCCGGCGGCGGCGGCGAGCGAATATCTGCGCTTCTTCGGCCTGGTCGCCGTCGGCTGGATGTGGGCGCGCATCGCCAAGGCCGCACTGGAGAAAGCGGACGACGACCCGGCCGGCTTCCATGCCGCCAAGCTGGACGTCGCCCGCTTCTACATGAAGAAAGTCCTGCCCGAGACCGCCTCGCTCGGCCTCTCGATCCAGGCCGGCAAGAAACCGCTCATGGCGATGGCCGATTCCGCGTTCTAAATCCTCCGGCGCAAGACAGCGGGCAAGGCATGGATCCGGAAAGCGCGGCCGCCGCCGACAGCGGGCTTCTCTGGCGAACGATGACGCCGGAGCAGCTCGAGCGGGAATACTCCCCCAGTTCGGCGATCGGCGGCGACTACGCGCCGTTCATCCGGGAGTATCTTGCCGGGAGCGAACGGGCGCGCGCCGCCTGCCGGCGCATCGAGACCCTGCCCTATGGCAGCGGGCCTTCCAACTCGATCGATATCGCCCTGCCCGAAAACGGCAAGGACCACCCGCTCGTCGCGTACATTCACGGCGGCTACTGGCAGGAGCTTTCGAAAATCGAGTCCTTTTGCGGTGCGGACGGATTTTGCCAACGGGGGATCGCCTACGCGGCGGTCGACTATACGCTCGCGCCGCAGGCCGGCCTGTCGCAGATCGTGCAGGAATGCCGGACCGCGCTGGATACCCTGTTCGACCGGGCCGGCGCGCTGGGAGTCGATCCGAAGCGCATCTTCGTTGCGGGCAGTTCGGCCGGCGGGCATCTCGCCGCCATGTGCTGTTGCGCGGCGCTCGGGGCCCGCGAACGATCCCGTCATAGCGTTGCCGGCGCCATTCTTCTTTCGGGCGTCTACGAGCTGGAGCCGCTCGTGCAAACGAGTATCAACGAGGCGGTCGGCATGAGCGTGCAGGAAGCGCGCCGGAACTCGCCGCTTCTTCTCGATCTCGCTTCGTTTCCCGACGCGATCGTGACCTGGGCGGAACACGAAACCGGCGAGTTCAAACGGCAAAGCCTGGCGTTGAGCCGGCGCCTCGGGAGTCCCGGCCGCTCGGTCCGCACTTTCGAAAGCCCGGCCAGGAACCATTTCGACCTGGTTTTCGATATGGTTGACCCGAATACGAAGCTCGGGAACAGCATTCTGGAACTCATCGGGGAAAGGCGCTGAACATGCCGGAATTCAAGCCGATCATTCCGCAGGTCGTCGATCCGGAGGGCGTGGTCTGCTCGATCGAACCGCGGCCGATGGGCAGATCGAGCGACGAAGCCAGGGCGAGGGCGGTCGAACAGACCGGCGGGGCGCCGCGGATCGAGCATGAGGGCCGGTCGAATCCCTACATCGACTACCAATCGCTCGACCTGATGCACTCCCTGCAGCATCTGCGCAGCGAAGGCTATGACGAGATGTGCTTCTACATCATGGGGCAGTGCAAGGAACTGCTGTTCCGCGGGTTGCATATGGAGCTCGTGAACGCGCGCGAACAGCTGAGGCAGGACAATCTCGCAAACGCGCTCCAGATCCTGTCGCGCTGCAAGGCCTATGTCGACTATATCGCGAATTCCTGGAACGTGCTCGGAACCATCACCTCCGAGGGCTTCAACCAGTTCCGCGACTATCTTTCGACCGCTTCGGGCCAGCTGTCCTACATGTACCGCCATGTCGAGTTCATTCTCGGCAACAAGGACGCGCGCCTGGCCGCGGCGCACAGGAACGTGCCCCATGTCTGGCCGGCGATCGAAGAGGCGTTCGAAAGCCCGAGCCTGTACGACGAGGTGTTGAAATTCCTGCACCGGCGGGGATACCGGATCGACGGGTCCGCGCTCGACCGGGACTGGACGCAACCGTACACGTCCGACGAATCGGTCCGGCAGGCGTGGCTGGACGTCTACGAAACGCCGGCGGCCGACAACCCCGAATACCGCCTTGCCGAGGCGCTGGTGAGCCTGGACGAGGCCTTTTCCATCTATCGCTGGCGGCACTTCGTTACGGTGCACAAGATCATCGGTTTCAAACCCGGAACGGGCGGATCCGCCGGTATCGGCTGGCTGCAGAATGTGACCAATCACAAATTCTTTCCCGAACTGTGGGAAATCCGCGACGAACTGTAGTGTCGGCGGCGCCGGAATTTCTTCGAAGGTATCGGGCAGACAGCGAAGATTGACCGGTCCCGGTCAGGCTTCTCCGCCGGCCTGCACCCTCGCATCCGGCCGATCGGGGTTTGCGCGCGGGCGCGTTCCCGGCCACAATAGACGTGCGCAGGCCGGCAGCGGGCGGCAGTGCGCCGAGCGAAGAACGGCGGCAGCGCCGCATCACCGGTCCGGAGCCATGCTAACCACTGCCAAGTTCGCCATCGGCCAGGTCGTCAAACACCGGCTTTACCCGTTCCGCGGCGTCATCTTCGATGTCGATCCCGAGTTCGCGAACACCGAGGATTGGTGGCAATCGATCCCGGAAGAGGTCCGGCCGCGCAAGGACCAGCCCTTCTACCACCTGCTCGCCGAAAATGCGGAGACGACCTACACGGCCTATGTCTCCGAGCAGAACCTGCTGCCCGACGACAGCGGCAAGCCGGTCGGCCACCCGAAGGTCAAAAGCATGTTCGGCGATTTCGGCGGCGACCACTACCAGATCCGCAAGGACATCGCGCATTGACGGCGGAGCGGGGCGCCGCGCGGTTCGCCGCCGTCTATGGCGACATCCCCATATCGACGAGTTCGATCCGTTCGCCGTAGCGGCGGAAGTCGGCGGCGTTGAAGGTCATCAGCCGGCGCTCGCCATGGGCCAGCATGGTCGCGACGATGTTCGCATCGTGGATCTGCCTGCCGCCCAGCGGCACCTCGCGGCACAGAATGACCAGCCTTTCCGCAACCCGCGGCCCGTCCTCCAGAATCTCGAATTTCGCTTCGAGTTCTGCGACCTGTGCCAGCGCCGAATCCATCGATATCGCGGGCGACCAGGATTGCGGCCGGGTTACCGTCGCCAGATATTCCCGGACGATCTGCCGGCTTATACGAAGCGTTTCGCCGCTGTCGCTCGTTTCCTTCATCCAGTGTCGGGCAACAGCGTTGTTCGGGGCGGCTTCGAAGCGGGATCGGACGAGCACATTGGTGTCGAGTAAATAACTCACCTTGAGGGGGCCATTTCGGCATCCCTGCCATGCCCTTCCATTCGAGGCATGTATGCCATAAGTAACTGTGTTGACACGATTATTTCCGCCTGCTAGATTGCGACCATGATCGCCGCAGTCGCCAATCGAGACATGACACCGAGTGCTTACGAACCAATTCGCGCGCCCGCACGCTCACTGCGCTTACTGGCCGACCGCCCGATTCCACCGCTGAACGCATCCGTCGAAGAAAGCGTTCGGTCACGCGGTGATGGAGCTGACCATGGCACTGAGCGAAGCCGGCCGAAGCCCGGCAGAACGCGGAGTTGGCATCGTCGTGCTCATCATCGTCACCCATGGACCGAACGGTTTCCCGTCGAATCCGGCCCGGCGAGGCCGTGAAGGAGGGAGCGATGGCGCAGATCGAATTCGGCTCAAGCCCACTGGAATGCCGCGCCGGCATCGTCGTTTTCATCACCCTCGCCCCCATGACCGAACGCCCTCTTCTCCGGAGCAGGTCCCCATGACGCAACGCCAGTACCGCACCCTCTCCAAGCGCATCGTCGACAGTCTCTCCGCCGATGGCAAGGACACCGTCTACTGGGACCGCGAGCTGCCCGGTTTCGGCCTCCGCGTCTACGCGACCGGCAGGAAGGTCTTCGTCGTCCAGACCCGCGCCTTCGGCCGTTCGAAGCGGGTCACCCTCGGCGAGCACGGCAACCCGCTCTCCGCCGACCAGGCCCGCAAGGAGGCCGCCGAGGTCATCGTCCGCATCAAGACGGGCCAGCCCCCGGTGCCGTCGGAGCCGGCCAGCGACCCCACCGTCGCCGACCTCGCGGACCGCTACTTCCGCGAATATGTCGAGATGCACTGCAAGCCGGCCACCGTCTCCCACTACCGGATCATGCTGCACAAGCACATCGTGCCGGCCCTCGGCGAGCGCCTCGTCGCGGAGGTCGAGCACAAGGACATCCTGCGCTTCCACAACGAGCTGCACCACAGCCCCACCGTCGCCAACCGGGCGGCCGACATTCTGGTCAAGATGTACAATCTGGCGGACGCGTGGGGCTGGTGTCCCTCGGGGCGCAACCCGGCCCGCAGCGTCCCCCGCTTCAGGGTCGAGAAGCACGAGCGGTTCCTGACCCGCGAGGAGCTCGCCCGCCTCGGCGAAGCGCTCAGGGCCGCGCCCGCCGAGCGCCTGGCGTCCACCCATGCGGCGGCCGCGATCTACCTTCTCGTGCTGACCGGATGCCGGCGCAACGAAATCCTCCGCCTGCGGTGGGACGACCTCAACTTCGACACCGGCCAGATGCGGTTGCGCGATACGAAGACTGGTGCGCGGATGGTGCCGATGGCGGCGAGGGCGGCCGCAGTGTTCGCCGCCCTTCCCCGCACGCCGGACAATCCCTGGGTTTTCCCCGGCAGGAAGAAGGGCACGCGCCTCGTCAACCTCAACGACTCCTGGGACCGCGTCCGCAAGCGCGCCGGCCTCGACGGAGTCCGCCTTCACGACTTGCGTCACACGTTCGCGTCCAGGGCGCTCGCGCTGGGCGAGGGCCTGCCGATGATCGGCGACCTGCTCGGCCACCGCAAGGTGAGCACCACCGCGCGCTACGCCCATCTCGCGCGGGATTCGGTGCGGGTGTCCTCGGCCAGGGTCGCCGCCGACATCGGCGCCAGGATCATGGCGCCCGGCGGCCGGTAGCGCGCCGGCCTCGACGGATATTCCGGAAGGACACCCCATGCACAGCAACAACAAGCTCACCCTCTCGAAGCAGTCCGTCGACCGGCTTCCCGTCGCCGGGCGGGAGATCGTCTACTGGGACCGGCACCTGCCGGGCTTCGGGGTGCGCGTCTATCCGACCGGGTCGAAGGTCTACATCGCGCACACGCGTTACGGCGGGAAGACCCGGCGCGTCACCATCGGCCGCCACGGCACATGGTCGACCGAGCGCGCCCGGCGCGAGGCGGGAACGCTGATCGCGGACATCAAGGCCGGCAAGGCGCCGGGCCGTCCCGGCGCGGACTCCGCGTCCGCCACCGGCCCCACGATCGCCGAGCTGGCGGACGACTACATGACCCAGCACGTGGCCCTGCGCTGCAAGCCCTCGACCCGGCGGTCCTGCCGCCACATGTTCGACAAGTTCCTCCTGCCGCGCTTCGGGTCGCTGCGCCTCGGCGAGATCACCCCCGATCACGTCGCGGCGCTGCACTACCGGCTGCGCGAGACGCCCATCATGGCGAACCAGACGGTCTCGCTGCTGTCCCGGCTCTTCCTGCGGGCCGCCGCCTCGGGCGATGCGCCGGCCGGAGGCAATCCCTGCCGGTTCATCAAGAAGTATCCGACACGAAGCTGCGAGCGCTTCCTGTCGGAGCAGGAATACGGCCGGCTGGGCGCGGTGCTCGACGAGCTCGAAGGTGCGGGCCGGGTGTTTGCCAGCGCGGCGGCGGCGATCCGCCTGCTGATGCTGACCGGATGCCGGCGCAACGAAATCCTCACCCTCAAATGGGAGGACGTCGACCTCGAACACGACGAGCTCCGGTTGCGCGACGCGAAAACCGGGGCGCGCGCGGTGCCGCTGTCGCCGACGGCGAGAGGGGTGCTTGCCGCCATGCCCCGGCAGCCCGGCAATCCCTGGGTCGTCTTCGGGCGCGGGCCCGGCACGCGGCTGGCCAACCTGAACGCATCGTGGCTGCTGGTCCGCCGCGAGGCCGGGCTCGAGGACGTGCGGCTTCATGACCTGCGTCACAGCTTTGCTTCCAGGGCGCTCGCGCTCGGCGAGAGCCTGCCGATGATCGCCCGGCTCCTCGGCCACAGCCAGATCCAGACGACCGCCCGCTACGCCCACCTCGCGCGGCAATCGGTGAAGACCGCCGCCGGCACGGTTGCGGCCAGCCTTGCGGACGACATCGGGCCGCCGCCGGGCGCTGCGTCCGCCGCGTGACCGGCGGTCCGCCCCGTCGAGATCGACCCGGCGAGCCCCAATCGGCTACCTGCCCGAACGACCGCTCGGATCGGTTTCGAGCCAGAATTGGCCGAATTCGAGGATGCGGCTTCGCCTGGTCCAGTTGCCGGGCTCCCCGGACCAGGTCCATTCGACGTGGAGCCACCGGTCGGGATCGCGCGACGGATCCAGCGGTTTCCACCCCGGATCGTCATGCAGCGCAAGCGTGTGCGCCAGATAGGCGAAGACCATGTGGAGGCTGGCCCATTCGAGGAAGCACATGCCGTCGAGCGTCTCCGAAACGATGAGCCCCTTGTTCCCCTCCAGGTCCGCGAGGGAGACATGCAGCTGGTCGCCATCGATCAGGAGCGAACCGTCCTGATCGTCGTAGTCCCCGATGCAGCGCATGACCACGGTCGAGGGTGGACAGCCGAGCGACTCCACGCGGGACAGGGCGTCCTTTTCCAGCGCGGCAAGGAGAGCGAAGGAGAGCGGGTGCGGGCATGATCCCGGCGTCGGAACCGGTTCGTGCATCGCAACGCTGAAATAAGGTTCCGCGTCGCTGCCGGCGGTCTCGCCGAAACCGATCGCGCCGTCCGGTCCGAGACTCGCCACGGGGCACGACTTGCGCAGCCAGGACAGCTTCCGCTGCGCGTAGTCGCTGAGGTTCCACGATCCCCGCAGCGCCTTGTAGTGCGCGCGCTGGCGCCGCGTCGCCTCGTTGAGCGAATCCAGCCAGGGACGATGCGCGTCCCCGGGCCGCTGCGACGACGGCCGGCAGAGCTCGCTGTCGAACGCGAACGCGAACTCGTGGGTCATCGCCATCCGGTCTTGCATCGCGGCTTCCCTATTGACGGGGGATCGGCTCCACGGTGGAGCGGTTCGAGCTGTCTCGCCAACCCCTGTATGGCACGCCAGCCGCAGGCAGGCCAACGCCTCGACCCGTCGTCTACGCAGGGCTCGCCCACCACCCCACGTTCGCCCCCCGACGCTGCCATCCGGCCATATCCTGTTAGTGCCCCTTCGCGCGGCCGTCCGCGAACCGGACGTCGAACGACAGGAACCGGTCGAAGAGGGCGGTCTTGCGCCACCGGACATCGGCCGAAACCTCCGGCCCCCGATACTCCACCAGCCCGAACCAGCGGAGCGGATCGAGGATGTGCCGCGCCAGCATCGTGGCCGCCCGATTCCGCTGCGCCGTCGTCGGCATCCGATCGTCCGGGACCGTGCACAGCGCCGTCAGGGTGGCCGCATTCTGCCAATCCGCCGCCACCGCGGAAATCGACCAGAGAACCGCGCCGATGTCGCCCTGCGGCCACCGGCCCGGCAGGCCCCGGGGGCGGCCGCTCACATATTGCGACAGGTCGCTGTGCCAGAACGCCTGGCGAAACAGCAGCGCCTGGAGCGCATCCCGGCTTCCGGGCTCCAGCATCATGCGCCCCATCGGCGTCAGCTCGAACCAGAATACCTTCGCCTCGATCAGCCCCGCCATCTTCGCCACCGACCGCAGCAGGTGCAGCTCCCCCACAAGCTGCTCGTAGTAGGTCTTGCCGGCCCGGTATTGTTCGGTCGCCTCCATCCCGGGCCAGGACATCAGCTCCCGCATCCGCGCCACGCTCGCCTTGTTGAGCCTGCCGTCGCCGGTCGCCCACACCGTCTCCCCGCCGCCGATCTGCTCCAGCAGGATCAGCGCATTGCGCACGAACGCGGAGCCGGCGAGTTCCGCCTCCGTCAGGTCCGTCGCGAGCCGCAGGACGCTGTTTTCCGCCGATGGCTCGCTCCCCAGCGCCAGCAGGCTTTCCGGGTCCAGCTGCGTCCGCACCGGCTCCAGGCCGCCCGGCCAGGCCGATACGTCCAGCGCCTGTCCGCTCGTCCCCGGGCCTCCCCCCGGACTGTTGCCGTCGTCGTCGCGATCCCCCCGCTCCGGTTCCGGGCCGCGCTTCACCCTCTCCTTCAGCGCCCTGGCCGCCCTGAACGCCGGCGCCTTCGATGCCGGTATGGCAACCGCCTCCCCGGTTCGCGGATTCCGTCCGGTGCGCGCCTCCCGGCTCCGCGTCGCGAAGGTGCCGAAGCCGGCGATCCGCACCGCCTCTTCCCGCGCCAGGGACTCGCCGATCGCCTCGAACACGGTGTCGACCGCCGCTTCCGCCTCGGTCTTGCGCAGCCCCAGCCTCGCCGCCAGCCGGCCGCCGATCTCCGCCTTGTTCATCCCTCGCTCCCTGTAGCGCCGATAACGGTGGCCGCGCATCGAATCTCCCGACCGCGCACCACCGGCCGCCGAACCGACATTCTCCACCAGGTCGGCCCGAGGCAGACACCTATCGCGTAACGCCCCCGATTCCCATGGCGGACCGCCCCGGCACCCGATTCCCCGCCGATCCCGGTTCTCTCCGTCCGCGCTGTAGGCAACCCAGCGGTGCGTCCGCCCGGAAGGAGGCAGTGGCCGGCCTCGGCGGGGCGAATTCCGGGGGTCGCGGAGCGGCCTCCGGAGCCACCGCCGGGGAGACCGACCCATGTCCAGCCGCATCGCCGATGTTCCCGTGCCGCCCAAGTGCCGGGAGATGATCCGCGCCGGCGCGCTCGTGGCGGTGAATCACAGCGGAGGCAAGGACAGCCAGACGATGACCATCCTGCTGTCCCGGATCGTCCCCCACGACCGAATGATCGCTGTCCATGCACCGCTGGGCGAAGTCGAATGGCCGGGCACGGTCGAGTTTATCCGGGCGACGCTCCCGCCCGGCATGCCCCTGATCCTCGCGCCGGTTTCGTCCGGCAAGTCCCTGCTCGACAGCATCGAGGAACGCGGCCGGTTCCCTTCGCCAAAGGTCCGGTGGTGCACCAGCAGCCAGAAGAGAGGGCCTATCCAGCGGGAATTGCGCCGGTATCTCAGCGCCAACCCGCGCTTCGGCGGCCGGCTTGTCAACGCCATGGGCATGCGCGCGGAGGAAAGTCCGGCGCGCGCCAGGAAGGTCCCATGGCGGTGCAACGACCGGATGAGCGTGGCGGGCCGCGAGGTCTTCGACTGGCTGCCCGTGTTCGATCTTTCGACCGAGGACGTGTTCCGAGTCATCCGCGAAGCCGGCCAGTCGCCGCACTGGGCCTACGCCGCCGGCATGTCGAGGCTCAGTTGCAGCTTCTGCATCCTGGCGTCCCGCGCCGACCTTCGCCGGGCGGCCGAGCTCCGCCCGGCGCTCTACCGCACCTACGTGGAGCTTGAGCGGCGCATCGGCCACACGCTCTCGCCCTCCCGCATCCCCCTGCCGGAACTGACGGGCGTCTCCCCGGCAACCGTCCGCCACGACGATCCGACCGGCCTGAACGGCATCTGATTCCGGCGCCCCGGGCCGCACCGCCGCCCGGCAGCAAGCGTCCGCCCCTTGCCTCCGGACACGACGAGCGGAGCGGCGCTGCCGGCCGGGCGAAGGCCGGGCGCCCGGAGGGGGTGGCCCGCGCCGTCCATCCGCCATCCGGAGCATGCCCATGACCTTGCCTCAGACCATCTCCGCCGACTACACGCTGCGCCCGAGCGAGCTTGTCGAAGTCCTCATCACCCTGGTCAAGGCCCGCCAGCCGACCATGGTCTGGGGCGGGCCAGGATCCGGCAAGAGCCAGCTCTCCAACCAGACCGCCGACTACCTGACCTACCACTATCTGGACGTCCGCGGCCCGCTCCTCGATCCCGTCGACCTGCGCGGCATCCCGTGGCGCGACGAGTTCGGCCGCACCCGCTGGGCGCCGCCCGCCTTCCTTCCGCCCACCGACAGCACCGAACGGTTCCTCATCAATCTCGAGGAGCTCCCGTCTTCCGTCCCCATGGTGCAGGTCGCCCTGTTCCAGCTCTGCCTGGAGCGCAGGATCGGCGAATACGAGCTGCCGCCCGGCGCCGCAATCATCGCCTGCGGCAACCGCGAGCAGGACCGTTCGATCGTGCACCGCATGCCGGCGCCGCTCGCCAACCGGTTCGTCCATCTCGAGATCCGCGTTGACGCGAGGGACTGGCTTGCCTGGGGCGCGGCGAACGGAATCGCCCCGGAGGTGCTGTTCTTCATCGAGCTCGAACCCGAGCTGCTGAGCCAGTTCGATGCCCAGTCGAAGGAACACGCTTTTCCGAGCCCCCGCAGCTGGGAGTTTGCAAGCAACATCGTCAAGAACCGCAACGGGCTCGATGCCGGGGTCGAGCGGGCGCTGTTCCGGGGCACCGTCGGCGAGGCCGCGGCGGCGGAGTTCACCGCGTTCCTCAAGGTCTGGCGCGAGCTGCCGCATCCGAGGGCCGTCCTCGACGATCCCGCGAACGCCGACATTCCGGACAACGCCAGCACGCTGATGGCGCTCTGCGGTTCGCTCTACCGCATGGCCTCCGACGTCAACCTCGACGCCATCGTGACCTACGCCACGCGGCTCCGCCGCGAGGTCGGGGAATCGCTGGTCGGCGCCTGCGTGCGCCGCGAGCCCGCGCTCCAGCGCTCGCCCGCCTTCATCCGGTGGGCCGCCGCGAAGACCCAGTGAAGGAGAACGCCATGTACTGGTGGGTCACGCACCGCCCAGCGGGGGATACCCCGTCGCGCAAGTACGCCGTGCGCGCAGCCACCCACGAGGCGGCGAAGCGGAAGCTCGCCGCCTTCCTCGACGTCCCCGTGTGGACGCTCCGCTAACCCGAGAGGAGAACCCGATGGACCTCAACCGCGACGCCATGCTGGTCGGCCTGCACCTCGCCGCCTGGTCCGGCCGGCTCTACGACCGCCAGGCGAGCGACCATGTCGCCGTCGCCCACGAAGCCTCGACCAGCGCCGGGCGCTACAACAAGCGCCTGCTGCCCAAGGCCGCCTTCGCCGCGCTGACCGCCACCATGAGCGAGGCGAGAACCAGGCACTATGCCAACTCGCTGCCCTGGGACGACAAGGGCGCGCGACTGCTCACCGTCGCCAACTACGAGCACTACACGGAGCTCATGGGCGGCTTCCGCGAGCGTGTCGTGCGCCAGCGCGCCCGCTTCATCGAGGACTACGACGAGTACATCGACCAGGCCCGGCTCGATCTGGGCAAGCTGTTCCGCATCGAGGATTACCCCTCCAAGGAAGCGCTCCAGGGCAAGTTCGCCATCCGCTACCGCATCACGCCGGTTCCGGACGCGGACCACTTCATCGCGCAGCTCGCCTCCGACGACACCGAGCGGGTGAAGCGCGACATCGAGCGCCATGTCGAGGAACAGCTCCACGGCGCGGTGGGCGACCTCTACCGCCGTTTCGGCGAGGCCGTCGAGCGGGTCTCCGAGCGGCTGCGCGAGGACGACGAGGGCAAGCCGCTGGTCTTCCGCGACACGATGATCTCGAACATCCGGGATCTGGTCGACGTGGTGCCGCGGCTCAACATCTTCGGCGACGACGAGCTGGCGAAGCTCTGCGAGCAGGTGAAGGAGAAGATCGCCAGCGTCGAGCCGGACGCGCTCAGGCCGTCGAAGACCTTCGACCCGGCGGCCCGCGCCCAGGTGAAGCGCGATGCGGACGCGCTCGCGGAGAAGTTCGCGGGGTATTTCGGGGGGCGGACCGATGAACCCGCCGCCGAGCCGGTGCGGGAGGCCGCCTGATGGCCGCGCGCGTGCTCGACGAGTCGGCGATCCGCGTGAGCGACTGCGTAACCGAGCTGCTGCGCAAGCAGCCCTTCTTCGGGAGCCTCGTGCTGCGGCTCCCGCTCCGGCCCGATCCGACCCGCGAAACGCTGGCGACGGACGGCCACGAGATCCGCTACTCGCCCCGCTGGGTGGCGGAGACCGAGGCGCACCTGATCGAGACCGCAATGGCGCGGGTGGTGATGGCGTGTTCGCTCAAGCACCACACCCGCCGGGGCGAGCGCGACCCGGAGCGCTGGCAGATGGCCTCGCAGCTCGTCACCCATGCGCTCATCCGCGATGCCGGCTTCACCCTGCCGCCCGACACCGAAGCCTGGGATGATCTCAGCGTCGAGCAGGCTTATGACCGCCTGCCCGCGCCCGATGACGACGATTCCGGGGACGACGGCGACGCGTCCTCCGGCGCTGCCGCTGCCGGCGCGTCGGCCGACGCCCAATCCTCGCCGGACGGTGATGACGACGATACCGGCGATCCGTCCGGTTCCTCCGACGGCGGGGGCGCCGACGATCAGGACAGCGACGGTGGCGACCCGGACGCAGGAGACGGGGACGGCCAGAGCCCTGACGGCGATGGTCAAGGCCACGACAGCAACGGCCAGGGCGAGGATACCCAGTCCGATGCGCCGCCGAGCCACGATCCGTCCGGCACCGGGGAGGTCATGGACGCCGGCGCGCGAACCGGCGACGACGGCGATGCCGCCGAGACCCCAATGGACGTCGCCGCCGAGGAGCAGGCCTGGGACGAGGCGATGCACCAGGCGCTCAACATCGCCCGCGCCGAGGGCAAGGTGCCGGGCCGCGTCGAGGAAACGGTGAAGGGCGCCCATGCGAGCACGCTCGACTGGCGCACGCTGCTGCGGCGCTACATGACCGACGCAGCGAAGAGCGACTATTCCTGGAGCCTGCCCAACCGGCGCTTCATCGACTCCGGTCTCTACCTCCCCTCGATCCATTCGGAGGGGATGAAGACGATCGCCGTCATCATCGACACGTCGGGCTCGCTGCCGGCGGCCACGCTGGCCGAGTTCTGGGCCGAGTTGCGCGAGGTCGCGGCGGAGATCCGGCCCGAAAGCGTCATCGTGCTCCAGGTCGACGCCGTGCTGCAGGACGTGGCCGAGTACACCGCCGACGACCTTCCCGACGAAATCGTCGTCAAGGGCCGGGGCGGCACGGACTTCCGCCCGGGCTTCGAATGGCTCGACGAGCAGGGCATCCGGCCGGGGGTGTGCCTCTACTTCACCGACATGGAGTGCTCCGACTACCCCCAGGCCGAGCCAGCATTCGGAGTCGTCTGGGTCAATTGGAGCGACCCGCCGGAGGACTGGAACCGCGAACCCTGGGGCGAGCGCATCGACATCGCTGCCTGACGCCCGGGACTGCGGCGCCTCCGCGCTTTTGCCCCGCTTGAGACCACGAAAGGAGAAACGCCGATGACCGACACCCGGCCCGTGACCTGCCAGGACTGCGGGTGGAAGGGAACCGTCGCCCACTGCGAGCCGATCGCGCCCCGCTATCTGCCCGAACGCGTCGCCGCGGGCGACGTCATGCCCGCCGGCGAATGTCCCGAATGTGGCGCCT
The DNA here is from genome assembly GCA_965202925.1 of Alphaproteobacteria bacterium. GTDB lineage: Bacteria > Pseudomonadota > Alphaproteobacteria > Bin65 > Bin65 > Bin65. Next base: position 501,412 of record CBDBCG010000001.1, read on the forward strand.
CCGCCATGCTCGATGTGGATAGGCCCGATCCCTGCATCCGGATCGTCACCGTGCCGACCCCCGAGCGCGCCACGCATTTCGGGGTCAAGTCGACCGCCAAGGCGCTCGCCGACGTCATGTGGGCGGCCCGCAACACCTTCGTCTACCGCGTGCAGGACATGGACCGTCACGGCTTCCGCGTCGCCGTCTACCGCCAGTCTCCCCACCCGCCGATGCTGGCCGACGGCTATCTGCGCATCGAAGCCCCGTGAGACGGGGCGGGCCGATCCTGCCCGCCCGCAGCCCCGCCGGCCGGTTCACTTCCGACCGCGCGCCTTCCCCCGCCGTTTCCCATACCGCCGTTCTGCGGCGTCTGCCTGTTTCCGGCACCCCGACTCTCGGGTTCCGCCGCCGGGAGCCGGAGCGGGGCGGCGGTTCGGGCGGATTCGGGGCGGTCGGAGAGGGCCGCCCGCGCCCCATGTTCGCAACCCTCCAGGGAGATTCGCATGAACCACATCGCCCCCAGGGCCGAACCGCTCATCCGGGAGATCCCGCTGAGCCGGCTCGCGCTCGCCCCCGAGAACGTCCGCAAGACCCCGCCCGACGCCTCCGCCGACGCTTCGCTCAAGGCCTCGATCGCCGCCCTCGGGCTGCTGGAGAACCTGGTCGTCCGCGCCGATGACGCGGGTGAGGATGACGCCGAGCGCTTCGCCGTCGTCGCCGGCGGGCGCCGCCTCAAGGCCATGCAGGCGCTGGTCGAGGACAAGGTGTTCGATGCCGACCATCCGGTGCCCTGCCAGGTCAGGTCCGGCGATGCCGAGCCCGCCGAGCTCTCGCTCGCCGAGAACGTGATCCGCATCGCCATGCATCCGGCGGACCAGGTGATCGCCTTCACGAAGCTGTCCGACGCCGGCCAGTCGGTCTCCGCCATCGCGGCGCGTTTCGGCGCGTCCGAGCGCATCGTCGAGCAACGCCTGCGCCTCGGCAACGCGGCGCCCGAGCTGCTGGACGCCTACCGGGCGAACGAGATCGACCTCGAAGTGCTGAAGGCCTTCGCCGTCACCGCCGATCGCGAGCGCCAGATGGCGGTGTGGGAGCAGGTCTCCGGCCAGGGCTACCGCCCGTCGGCCGGGCAGGTGAAGCGGTTGCTCACCGAGGAGCGCGTGCCCGGCGGCGCGGCGATCGCCCGTTTCGTCGGCGTGGACGCCTACGAGGCCGCCGGCGGTCAGGTCATGCGCGACCTCTTCGCCGAGGAATACGAGCACGGCGTCTGGTTCGAGGACCCGGTGCTGCTGGAGAAACTGGCGACCGACAGGCTCCAGGTCGCCGCCGACGAGCTGGCGACGCGCTGGAAGTGGGCCACCGCCATGATCGAGGTCGCGTGGGACGACACCGCCCGCTACGGCCGCGTCGAGCCCCAGCCCGGCGTTCCCACCGCCGAGGAGAAGGCCGAGATCGAGAAGCTGGAGACCCGCTACGACGAGCTCCGCGGCCTGGACGACGACGACTGGACCGAGGAGCTGGTCGAGGAAGCCGGACGCATCGAGACCCGCCTCGACGAGATCGGGGGCGCCGTCGAGGCGCGTGCCGTCTTCCGGCGCGAGGATTTCGCGATGGCGGGCTGCATCGTCACGATCGCCCGCGACGGCAATCTCCAGGCCATCCAGGGTCTGGTGAAGCCCGAGGACATGCCGAAGCCGACCGAGTCCGCCGATGCCGGCACCCAGGCCGGCAACGGCCATCACCCGGATGCCGCTGCCCACGGCGTCCAGACCGCCGGTCATGGCGTTCACCCCACCGGCCCGTCCGTCACGACGCCGATGGCGTCGCCGCGGGACCGCGAGGCCGAGGCGCGCAAGGAGGCGGGCGTCGGGATCGGCCTGGCCGACGATCTGCGTTCGATCCGCACCGCGCTCGTCAAGGCGTATCTCGCCGGCGACTTCGCGGCTGCCTTCGACCTGATGCTGTTCCAGATGGGCCGTGCCGTGTTCGCGCCTGGCTATCACGACCACGCCCTCGACATCGCGGTCAAGGAAACCCCGGACCGGCCCAACCTCCGCATGAACGATGACGACTTCGCGGACTGGTCGCCGGGCGAGGCAATGCTGGCGGACCGCTCGCACCTGCCGTTCGACTGGCTGGAGATCGCGGACGACAGCCAATCCTTCGCGGCGCTCAGGGCCTTGCCCCGGGCCGAGAAGGAGGCGCTGTTCGCGGCATGCGTCGCGAGGACGGTGAAGGGCCAGCTCGCCTTCGAGCCCCAAGCCCGGCCCGAGCTCGAAGCCACGGTAGCCCGGCTCGACATCGACTTCGCGAAGCATGTCCGCCCGACGGGGCCGATGCTGTGGTCGCGGATCAACAAGAGCCGGATCCTGGACATCGCCCGCACGGTGTTCGGCCTGGCTTGGGCCTCGGCTCGGTCCAAGTACAAGAAGCCCGCGCTCGCCGAAGCGATGGAGGCCGCCTTTGCCGCCGGCGATCCGCCGGTCGGGGTGAGCGCATCGATGCACGCGGCGGCCCTCGCCTGGGTCCCGCCCGGCTTCACCGCGTTCGACACGGGTGGGGCGGTCGGCGACGCTGGGGATGCCGCGACGGACACCGCCGGGGCCGGGCCGACCGGCCAGCCGGAGTCCGAGGAACCCGCCGCTGACTCCGCGACCGGTCCGGCGGAGGCGGTGCCGGTCGGCAACGGCGATGCGACGGAAGCCGCTCCCGAACCGGAAGCGTCGGACGGCGCGGCGGCGAATACCGGCAACGGCGCCACTGAGCCGGTTGACCCCGGTCCGGATGCCGATCCCGGCGATACCGGCGGAGCCGATCCCGACCCCGCCGTCGCGGGCGGGCCGGACGGCATCGCGGCGACCGGTCCGGTCAACGGACACGACGCGCCGCCGGACCCGATGGAGATCCCCGAGTTCCTCCGCCGCGTCCACTAGGCCGCCGCAGGTTCCGCCAAGACGCCCCGCCCGGCACCCTCCCGCCGGGCGGGGCGCTTCCGATTCCGCAATCGAAGGAGGTCCGTCCATGACCCGGACGATCCGCGCCCGCATCCACGAAACCGCCGTGAAGCGGGTCACCCGCATCTACGCCGCGACCCTGGCCGACATCTTCGCCGAGACCTTGCAGAACAGCCGCCGCGCCGGCGCCGCGCGCGTGCGTATTTCGGTTTCCGCTTCCACCGTCACGACGGGCGAGACGCCGCTCATCGTCACCGTCGCCGACGACGGCGCCGGGATCGCCGATCCCGCCGTCCTGCTCAGCTTCGGCGAGAACGGCTGGGACGACACGCTGGTGCGGCGCGAGGACGCCGCCGGCTTCGGCTTCGCCAGCCTGGCGCGCCGCAACTGCGCCGTCTCCTCGCGGCCCCGTTCATGGGGCGGCGAGACGCTGCCCGGCTGGCGCGTCGAGCTGGAACCTGCGCATTTTCTCGGGCAAGCCGAGGCCGGGGTGCATGCCGACGATGAGGCGCCGTATCCCTATGGGACGTCGATTTCGTTCGACGCCACCGAAGCCATCGCGGCGATCCGCAACGCGGCCGAGAACGCAGCCCGGCACTTCCCGCTGCCGGTCGTGTTCGACGATGCCACGGACGAGGGGACCGCCGCCGAAGAGCTGCCCCGCCGCGCCTTCCTCGACGGCGCGGTCCATGCCGAGCAATGGCGAGGTCTCGTCTTCGGCGTCTTCCGTAATCGCCGCGACGGTTACAGGGACCCCGACCTCAGTTTCTTCGGCCTTACCCTCACGGTCGGCCTGCCCACGGTCGAGACCGTCCACGGCGCGACCTGGACCGTGCTCGCCGACGTGGACGACTGCCCCGACCTGGAACTGGTCCTGCCGGCCCGCAAGGAAGCCGTCGAGAACGCCTTTCTCGAGGACATGCGCGCCGCCGCCCGGCTCGCGATCTACCGCGCCATGGCGGCCGATCCCTCGCCCCGTCCCACCTTCGAGGACCGCGCGAAGGCGCGCGAGGCCGGCATCGAAATCGCGCCGCCGCCGGCCGTGTTGCGGCCCTGGCGGCCCAGCGTCGCCGACTGCAACGACTGGCGCGAGCCGGGCAAGCTGGCGGACGCCGGCCATGACGCGCTTGTCATGGATTGCGACCCGGAGCCGCCCGAGGCGCAGGCGCTCTGGCGCGCCGCCGAACGCGACGGCATCGCATCGCGCCTGTTCGAAGCCGACCGGAGGCTGAAGGGTTATGCCTGGTACGACGCGCTCGACCGGGTGACGGAAATCGCCGTCCGGGTCGCCGCCGGGGGCAATTGGATGGCTCTCGACCAGTACCCGCTACCCAAGACGTCGCGTTCCCCGGCCGCGCCGCTGCCCTCGCGGCCCGCCACGATCCGCATCGGGCTCGCCGTCAGGCCGGCGTCTGGGCCGGTGCGCTCCCTCGATCTGCCGGCCGATCTGGTCTTCGCCGGCGAGGCCTGGTCCTGGATCGACGAGGCCATGCCGCTGGTCACGGAAGACAGCGCCCTCCAGCCGCACGAGCTGGCCGCGCTGCTCATGGCGGGGTTCTTCTCGCCCTCCGACGATGCCGACTCCGACAGCTGGGAGACACAGCGCAACCGCTTCGAGGACGATGCCCTCCACCTCTCGACGCGCCTGCTGCTGTCCGACGACGAGGCCTGCAAGACCTCGATCGCCGAGGCGGTGAGGCGCGAACTGATCTGGCTCGCGCCCCGCGACCGCGCCGTCGACATCCGCATCCGCCGCCCCGACGTGACCGTGACCCTCGGCGCCGCCGCGGAGGCCGCGCCGTGAGCCGGCCCTGGACCGTGCAGGTCGGCTACAACGCGCACCACCGCAACACCGTTACGGTCGAGGCCGACACTCTCGAGGAGGCGCTGGAGAAGGCCGTCGAGACCGCCAACGAGGACGCCGCCGGCTGGCGCTCGACGGACCATGTTTCAGAGTCGTTCGTCGACGCAGTATGTGAAGGCGCCGATGCCGATCCATGGGACCGGGACGCCACGCTGCCGGTGCCGGCGCGCTTCTCCGAGCATGGCGAGCCGCCGGTGGTGACCCTGGCCGGTCCCGTCCCGCCCGGCGCCGTCCGGGTTGCCGGCGGCAAGGTGACGGTCCGTTTCGAGACAGACGCCGGCACGATCGCGGCGGAAATGCGCGACCCGCCCCATCCGCCCGCCAACAAGCCGCTGGTGACGGTCTCCGTCGGACCCGACGGCAAGCCCCGGGTCGAGGTCGAGGACGGCAGCGCCAGGGTGCGCATCCTCGACGGCTGATCCGGCCGGCTGTCGATCGCCCCCGCCGATTCTTCCACACCGATGTCCGTCCCCGCTCCACCCGGAGCGGAGGCCGGCATGCGTCCGGACGAGGCGGGGCCGGGGCGCGGGAGCCCTCCGGTCCTGCATGTCCTGCATCCGGCAACAGGAGGTCAGATCATGAAACCTGCCGCAGTCCCCGATATCGCCGGCGTCCCGGCCGCGCCGCCTCCGCCCAACGACGAGGCGCAAAAGCGCGCCATCGCCAAAGCCGTCTGGACCGACCTGCTCTGGCTGATACCCATCGGCCGCATCGTCACGATCACCGTCACCGACGGCGACGTCGCGGTCGATCTCGGCCCGTACGATCCGGCACCGGAGGGCACCGCTCACTGACCCCGGCCGAAGCATCCCCCGTCGTGCCCTCGCCCCCACTCCGCCATGGCGCCCCATCCCGCTTGTCCGGGGCGGGGCACTTGGTTTCCGGTCCATTGGAGGACGTCGCCATGCCCGATTCCACAGCGGGTTTCGACGAGATGCCGCTTTACGACGTGCCCGCCGGCCCCGCGTCGATCCGGGAGGCCGCGAGCCATCGTCGACTCCGGGCCCGCTTCCTGCGCGCCGGCCGCGATGCCGTCGACGACCGCGAGCTGCTGGAGTTGCTGCTCTCCGGTCGCAACGCCGCGGTCGACACCGGCGAACTCGCCGCCGGCCTGCTGGAGACGTTCGGCACGGCGCCGCGCGTCCTCGCGGCCCGTCCGGACCGCCTGCGCGGCGTGCCCGGTCTGTCGGAAGATGCGATCGCCGCCCTCAAGGCGGCCGAAGCGCTCGGCATCCGCATGGCGCGGGCGGACGTGCCGGAGACCGTGCGCCCGTCCCTCGGCAGCTACGACAAGGTGGTCGAGTACTGCCGCACGCTCGCCGGCCACCGCGAGGTCGAGCACTTCCATGTGCTCTACCTCAACCGGAAAAATGCGCTCCTCGCCGACGAGTGCCACCAGAAAGGCTCCGTCTGCCACACGCCGGTTTATCCCCGAGAGATCTGCGTGCGTGCGCTGGAGCTCCAGGCCAGCGCGATCGTGGCGGTCCACGATCATCCGTCCGGCGATCCCCAACCTTCCAGGGCGGACATCGACATGACGACCCGCCTCCGCGACGCCCTCAAGACCATCGACGTGACGCTGCTCGATCATCTGATCGTCACCCCGACGGCCGCGGTGAGCTTCCAGTCGCTGGGGCTTCTCTGACCGGCCCGCACCCGCCGCTTCCTTCTCGCCCGCAAGGAGCCCGACCATGCCCGAACCCGGCAACGCCACCGCATTCGATCCCGTGATCTCCACCTACACCCGCGCCCAGGCCATCGCGGACGGCATCCTCGTCGACGTCTCCGAAACCGCCCGTGAGACGGGCTTCAAGATCCCCGTCGCAGTCACGCGCACGGTTTGGGACTCGCTGGTCGCCCTGCCCGACGGCTACCAGGGTTTCCAGGACGAGCGCGGGCGGTTGTGGGACGTCCTCTGGATGGCGCGCCACTACGCGCTCCGCGCCTCCAGCAGCGACCGGGTGAGAATGTGCGTGCTGGTGCGCGACATCCGCAAGGACCTCCGCGACAGCAACCGGCCGCCCCGCAAGCACTTCCCCATCGTGGCGATCGGCGGCGGGGACGACGGCGGCCCCGTAATCACCGTGATGTTCCCCGAGGACGACTGAGCGCGCCGCCGCGCCTCTCTACCCGCCGCACCCATTCAAGGGGAGCACGACCATGCCGATCCTCAGCCCCGAGCAGAAGCTCGAAATCGCCCGCCGCGTCCACGAGACCTTCGACCGCCCGAAGCGCTGGCACCAGGGAGGGTGGGGCCGCGACGACGACGGCGACGTGATCGAGTTCGACGGCGGCTTCCACGTCGTCGACAACGACGAGGTCCGCCACCGTCCCGCGTTTCGCCTCGCCACGCCGGAGAGCCCGCGCTGCTTCTGCCTCGGCGCCGCCATCCGCATCCACACCGGCACCTTGCTCCTGGGCGACCCGTCCCACACCGGGGAGGCCACCGAGACCATGTGCGCGGTCTACACCCGGCTTGCCGGCATCGACACCAGCGCCCGGGAACAGGACGCGGCGGACTTCGAGCCGCACCTCAACGCGATCATCGAGTGGAACGACTCCGACGAGCGTTCCTACGAGGAGATTCGCGAGCTTACCGCCGCCGTGCTGCGCAACCTCGACGCGCAGCGCTGGTGATCCCGGCCTCCGAAGGCCGCGCACCCTTCCACTTCGTTCCCGCGTGCCACGCCCGCGTGCACCGCCCCGCCCGGAGACCGCCATGCTTCACCGGATCACCGGCCGCGCCACCAAGTGCGGCCCCTCCGCGATTTCCGCGATCGCCGGCGTGCCGACCCACGAGGCCGCCAGCGTCATCCGCCGCCTGTTCGACCGGCCCTCGGTCAACGGCGTCTTCATCGACGAGCTCGCAGCCGCGCTCGAAGAGTTCGGCTGGGCGCCGGATTACGCCGTCCAGCATCCCAAATACCGGAACCGCCGCTTCGCGCGCCGGGAGGAAGTCTGGGAACGCATTTTCTCCGGCGTCCCCTTCGACGAGCGCGCGATCACGCTCGGCACGTTCCTCGACCCCGCGCCCTCCGGGACGTGGGCGGTTTCGGCCGGCAATCACTTCGTGGCGTATGCGGACGGCTTCGTCGCGGATTCTGGAGCCTGGCTTTCGCGCAAGCCCCGCCCGTGGTTCCGCGCCGATGCCGACTGCAACCGCGTCGCCCTGCGCCACGTCCGGGAAGCGGTCCGCTTCGTGCGCTCCACCGCCTGCGCCAATCCTCGCAACCCCTGCCCGGAGGAGGAAATGGGATGGACGCCTCCCACCCCCTGATGCTGGAAGGCCGGAGGAGGGTTGATGGACCCTCGCGGGCCGACGGCATCAAGGTGCCAAGGTGGAAGAGCAAGCTCTTCACGGGCAAACCGGAGGGTCCGAGATGAAGACTAACAGAACCGTGGTCGGGGTGGATACGGCGAAGCGCGTGTTCCAACTGCACTGGGTCGACATGGAGACCGGCGAGATCGAGGACCTGAAGCTGACGCGGGCGAAGTTCCTCGGGCACTTCGCCAACCGTGTGCCGTGCGTGGTTGCGATGGAGGCGTGCGGCGGCTCGCATCACTGGGCGCGCGAGCTGCGGGAACTCGGTCACGATCCCTGGCTGCTGCCGGCCAAGGCGGTGCGGCCCTTCGTGTCGGGCAACAAGAACGACGCGCACGACGCGCGGGCGATCTGGACCGCGGCGCAGATGCCGGGCATCAGGACCGTTGCCGTGAAGAGCGAGGAGCAGCAGGCGATCCTGGCGCTGCACCGGATGCGCCGGCAGCTTGTGAAGTTCCGCACCGCGCAGATCAACGGGCTGCGCGGTCTTCTGACCGAGTACGGCGAGGTGATGGCGCGGGGTCGCGCCGGCATGCGCCGTGGCATGGCCGAGGCCTTGGAGCGGGTCTCTGAGCGGCTACCGGCGATGGTGATCGACACGCTTCGGGAGCAGTGGGCGCGGGTTGGCCGCCTGGACAAGGAGATCGCCGAGATCGAGCGGCGGATCGGCGTGTGGCACCGCGGCAATGCCGACAGCAAGCGGATCGCTGAGATCCCCGGCGTGGGCGTGCTGACGGCGACGGCCGCCGTGGCCGCGATGGGCGATCCTTCCGCGTTCAGATCCGGGCGGGAGTTCGCCGCTTGGCTCGGCCTGGTGCCCCGGCACGACGGCACCGGCGGGCGGGTCCGCATGCTCGGCATCTCCAAGCGCGGCGACAGGTATCTCCGAACCCTGCTGATCCACGGCGCACGCGCCGTGCTCACCAGCAGCAAGGCGCCACCGGAATGGGCGGTGCGACTGGCCGAGCGGCGGCCGGCGAACGTGGCCACGGTCGCGCTGGCCAACAAGACGGCGCGCACGATCTGGGCCCTGCTGGCCCATGACCGGGCGTACCGGGCGAACTTCGTCAGCCAGCCGGCCTAGGCACGGCCGACGACGGGACAGCGAACCAACAGAGGAGGTGGCCGCTGAAAGGTTGCGCAAGGCACGACAAGGAGTGATGGCGAACAGGTCAGACCGCGATCCGCCAAGCCTGCATGGTCGGTGGGGCGAAAAGCCCACGGAGGAAATGAGGCGCGGATCGGCAGATTCCATCAGGGCCAGTGGGCAGGGTCCCGCATCGAAAGGCCGGATACAAAGCTGCAATCTGCCTGCCCGTCACACCGAAATCGGTCCTTGCGTTCCGGGAGGCGTCCATACAACTGACCATGCCCCAGGTTGTCGAGATCACGGTCTACACGATCGACGAGCTTTCGGACGCAGCGAAGGAAGCCGCCCGCGCCTGGTATCGGGAGTCCTGCCTCGACTACGAGTGGTACGACTTCGTCTACGAGGACTTCCAGACGATCTGCGGGATCCTCGGCGTGACGCTGCGCACCAGCCCCGTGCGCCTCTATGGCGGCGGAACCCGCGACAAGCCGCAGGTCTGGTTCACGGGTTTCAGCTCGCAGGGCGATGGCGCCTCCTTCACCGGCTCTTACAGCCATGCCAACGGCGCCGCCCAAGCGATCCGAGCCCATGCGCCCAAGGATGACGAACTGCACCGCATTACCGACGCGCTGCAAGCCGTTCAAAGGCGCAATTTCTGGCAAGTCCACGCGTCGATCCGTCAACACGGTCGGTATTGCCACGAGTACACCATGACGATCGAAGTGGAACGCGACAGTCCTACCTGGCAGCCGCCGACGGACGATGCCGAGGACACCATCACCGAGGCCATGCGCGATCTAGCTCGCTGGCTCTACCGCCAGCTCCGCGCCGAGTACGAGCACCTGACCTCGGACGAGGCGATCGACGAGACAATCTCGGCAAATTCCTGGTCATTTACCGCCTCGGGCGAATTCTTCCCCTGACCCGCCCCGCCTGAGCCTGTCCTGAACGGCACGCGCCTCGCAGGTGCCCCCGCACCTTCCTGCAAGCATCAACCAGCCGCGCTCGCGCCGGGTTTCCCCGTCGCGCATTGCGCCGGCGGGAGTCCGGTCAGCCGGCCGGGGGCAGTCCGGCGGGGTTGGCGCGGGAGGACTCGCGCCGTCCACCCGCCCCGGCCCGCCGACGGCATCGCGCCCGCAGGCTCCACAGCGAAAGGAGGTGATCCGGCAACTCGCGTCGCGTCCGGGCGGTGTTTCCTCCCGTCCGCCCGGGCGCCCGCGCGCTCCCATGGGAGAGAGACGTTCCGAGGAGGCCAATTCAGACCGGAAGGAGACCGGCATGGGCTGGAAATGCACCGACTGCGACGACCGCGGACCCGAGCACCATATCCGCTGGTGCCCAAACTGCGGCTCCACGTCCTGGCAGCCGACCGACTCCGACGGCCTCACCGCCGCGGACCGCGCCGAGCAGGCCGAGATGAACCGCGAGGCAATCGCAGAGGCGCGCGCCGACCGGCTCTCCAGTTAGCCCCATGTCCCGCTCCATCATCCATCGCGCCGACGCCCAACTGAAGCACGCCTGGCTGGCGCGCTTCCAGGCCCTGCCGCCTTCCGCGCGCCACGCACTCCGTCTGGCCCTGCTCGACCTGCGCAGGGACGCACAGCACCGCGCCGAGCACCAGTGGCGCCGGCACAAGGGTCCCATGGCCTGCTACTGGCGCGCCGTCGGCGTCTACGCGGGCCACATCGCCCGCGCCTTGCGCTGATCCGCCCTGCCTGAGCCGGCCCCGAACGGCGCCGGTTCCCCAGGCATCCCCACCCCTTCCTGAACGCACCCACCGGCCCCGCCCGCGCCGCGGTTCCCCCGTGCGCCCTGCGCCGGCGGGAGTCCGGTCAGCCGGCCGGGGGCGGTCCGTCGGGGCGGCGCGGGAGGACTCGCGCCGTCCGCCCGCCGCTGCCCGCCGCCCTTCCATCACGGAGATCGCCCCATGCTCGACGCCCCGCAGGCGCCGGATGCTCTCGCGCGTCCTCTTCCTTCCGCCGTCCCCGTCGATCCGCCCGCATCGCCCGCCCGGCCGGTGGCGGGAGACGCCCTCTTCGCCGCGGCCCAGACCCTGCTGCCGGTGCTGGAGGCCGGCCGGCCCCTCGATGCCGAAACGCTGCGGAACGCCATGACGCGCGCGTTCGGCGCGTCGGACGCCGAGGGCGCCTGGGTCTGGAAGGACGCCTACGAGGCCGCCGAAGCGGCCGTCGTGATCTTCATGCAGCGCTATGGGCGCGGCATGCGCCGGAACGCCGGCGCCGGCGGGCCGCGCCGCATGCTGGCGATGCTGGAAGCCCTCGCCGCGCTGGAGCCCTCGCATACCAGGCGCTCGGAGGAGCAGGTGCGGCTCCAGCAGTTCTCGACCCCGCTGCCGCTCGCCTATGCCGCGCTCCAGGCCGCCGCGATCCGACCGGGCGACGTCGTGCTGGAGCCCTCGGCCGGCACCGGGATGCTGGCGGTGATGGCGCAGTGCGCGCTCGGCAACTCCGCCATCGGCAATCTCCACCTCAACGAATATGCGCAGACCCGGGCGCGGCTGCTGACGCAGCTCTTCCCCGAGGCCGTCGTCACCGCGTTCAACGCCGAGACCATCGCCGACCGGCTGCGCGACGTCCAGCCGACGGTGGTGCTGATGAACCCGCCGTTCTCGGCGACGCCCGCCGTCGACCGCATCACCCGCGACGCCGACCTCCGCCACGTCCGCTCGGCCGCCTCGATGCTGCCGCCCGGCGGCCGGCTGGTGACGATCACCTCGGCCCTTTGCGCGCCGGGCGACACCGTCGGCCGCCTCGACCCGCCGGCCCGCTGCGTCTTCACCATGGCCATCGACGGCCGCGCCTATGCCCGCCGGGGCACCGCCTTCGACACCCGCCTCACCGTTCTGGAGCGCGGCGCCGGGCCCGCTGTCGAACTGGATGGCACGGCCCGCGCGACCGATGCCGCCGAGCTGCTCGATGCCGTCATTGCGCGGATGCCGCCGCGCCAGAGGATCACGCCCGCGCCGGCCCCGGCCGGTCCGGCGCGCGACCTGTTCGGCAAGCCGGTAACGCCGAAGCCCGAGAAGCGGGGTCCCAGGTCTGCATCGACCCCCCAGACCCGGCGGTCCCACGACTGGGGGCCGGTTTCGGAGCTGGTCGTCGAGACCGGGCCGGTCGATGCCTCGACCCATCCCCCTGCCAACGACACCGGCCCCTACGCCCCCTGGCGGCCGGGCGTCGTCCGGGTGCCGGGCGCGGTCGAGCATCCGACGCCGCTGGTGCAGTCCGCCGCCATGGCCGCCGTGCCCCATCCCGCGCCGGCCTGGCGGCCGATGCTGCCGGAGCGTGTGGTAACGGAAGGCCTGCTGTCCGACGCTCAGCTCGAAAGCGTGGTGCTAGCGGGCGAGGCCCATTCCCGCCATCTCGCGGCGGAGTACCGGATCGGCTCCCAGTGGGAGACCGTCCACCGCTGCCCGAAGGACGGCGAGGAAACCGGCGAGGAAGTCGACACCTCCCTCGTCACCCAGGAAGGCGAGACCCTGTCGGAGCCGGTGCGCTTCCGCCGGGGATGGATGCTCGGCGACGGCACCGGCTGCGGCAAGGGCCGGCAGGTCGCGGCGATCATCCTCGACAACCGGCTGCGCGGACGGAAGAAGGCCCTCTGGCTGTCGCAATCCGACAAGCTGCTGGAAGACGCGCGCCGCGACTGGACCGCATTGGGCGGGCTGGAGAGCGACGTCATCCCGCTCGGCAACTTTCGCCAGGGGATGGAGATACCTCTCGACGCCGGCATCCTGTTCGCAACCTACGCCACGCTACGCTCGCCGTCCCGGCAAGGGCGGCCCTCGCGCCTCGACCAGATCGTGGAATGGCTGGCGGGCTCATTGGACGAGGAAGACCGCCACGCCTTCGACGGAGTCGTGGTGTTCGACGAGGCGCACGCCATGGCCAATGCCGCCGGCTCCAAGTCCGAGCGCGGCGAGACCAAGCCGTCCCAGCAGGGACGGGCCGGTCTGCGGTTGCAGAACGCGCTGCCGGACGCCCGCATCGCCTATGTCTCCGCGACCGGCGCCACCACCGTGCCCGGATTGGCCTATGCCGGGAGGCTCGGATTGTGGGGGGCGGGCGAGACGCCGTTCGAGAAGCGCGTCGAGTTCGTTTCCGCCATGGAGGCCGGCGGCGTCGCCGCGATGGAGGTGGTCGCCCGCGATCTGAAGGCGCTCGGGCTCTACCAGGCGCGGGCGCTCGCCTATGACGGGATCGAGGTCGACATCCTCGAACACCCGCTCACCCCCGAGCAGCGGCGCATCTACGACGCCTATGCCGGCGCCTTCAAGGTCATCCATGCCAACATCGAGGAGGCGCTGAAGGCCACCGGCATCGTCCAGGGCGAGGACACGCTGAACAAGAATGCCAAGGCGGCGGCGTTGAGTGCTTTCGAGGGCACGAAACAGAGGTTCTTCGGCCATCTTCTCACCGGCATGAAGTGCCCCTCGACCATCCGCGCGATCGAGGCCGACCTCGCCGCCGGCCGGTCGGCGGTCGTGCAGCTGGTCTCGACCGGCGAGGCCTTGATGGAGCGCCGCATCGCCGAGGTCCCGGCCTCGGAATGGGACGACCTCAACATCGACCTCACGCCCCGCGACGCAATCCTGTCCTACCTGATGCACGCCTTTCCGGTGCAGCTCCAGGAGCCCTTCACCGACGACGGCGGCAATCTCCTCAGCCGGCCGGCCAGGGATGCCGACGGCAACCCGGTGATATGCAAGGAGGCCGAGGACCGGCGCGACGCGCTGATCGAGAAGCTCGCGGCGCTCCCGCCGGTGCCGACGGCGCTCGACCAGATCGTGCAGAAGTTCGGGCACGAGGCGGTCGCGGAAGTGACGGGGCGGTCGCGACGTGTGCTCAGGATCGTCGATGCCAAGGGCGAGCGCCTCTCGCTGCGCAGCCGGCCCGCCTCGGCCAATCTCGCCGAAACCGCCGCGTTCATGGACGGCGAGAAGCGCATCCTGGTGTTCAGCATGGCCGGCGGCACGGGCCGCAGCTACCACGCCGATCTCTCGTGCGCCAACACCGAGCGGCGGATCCACTACCTGCTTGAGCCCGGATGGCGTGCCGACCAGGCGATCCAGGGGCTGGGCAGGACCCACCGCACGCACCAAGCCTCAGCCCCGCTGTTCCGGCCCGTCACCACGGACGTGAAGGGCGAGCGGAGGTTCATCGCCACCATTGCGCGACGGCTCGACAGCCTGGGCGCCATCACGCGGGGACAGCGCGACAGCCAGACCGCCATGGGCGGCAGCGACGCCGCGCTGTTCCGCGAGAGCGACAACCTCGAATCCGTCTATGCCAAGGCCGCGCTGCGGCAGTTCTACGGCGCACTCTGGCACGGCTCCATCCAGGGCTGGAACCTGGAGCGGTTCGAGAAGGCCACCGGGCTCAAGCTCACCTGGGAAGGCAATCTCAAGGAGGACCTTCCGCCGATGCCCAGGTTCCTCAACCGGCTGCTGGCGCTCCCCATCGCCGAGCAGAACCAGCTCTTCGCCGAATTGGAGGCGCGTATCGCCGCCAACATCGAGCAGGCGATCGAGGCCGGCAGCTACGAGGTCGGGGTGGAGACGGTGACCGCCGACTCGCTCGCCGTCGCCGGCCGGGAGGAGCTCTACGAGCATCCCGGCACTGGGGCGGCGACCGAGCTGGTCGAGATCGTCCGCCGCGACAGGCTGGTGCCGCTCACCGCCGATGCCGCGGTGGAGATCGGCGAACGCGATCCGGGACCCGACGGCAAGCCGCGCCTCGCGGTCAACGCCCGCTCCAAGCGCGCCGCCGTCATCCTTCCGGCCGCATCCAGCATGCTGGACGACGGCGGCGTGAAGGAGCGGGTGCGGCTTATCCGGCCCGCCACCGGCGAGACCATGGCAAGGGCCGAGCTCGACGCCTCGAACTGGTGCCGGGCTGACGAGGCACAGTGGCAGCGCGTGTGGGACGCCGAAATCGCCGGCCTGCCGTCCCACCGGGAGTCCCGCTTCTGGCTTGCCTCGGGTCTGCTGCTGCCCGTCTGGGACCGGCTGCCGGCCGAGAACATGCGGGTCCGCCGTCTCACCAGCGATGACGGTATCTCCCTCATCGGGCGCGTGCTCGACGCCGAGCAGGTGCGGGCGGTCCGCGCCGGGTTCGGCCTCGACGGCGGTCCTGCCATGACCGGCGCGGAGGCCTTCGCGGCGGTGTTGGAGCGCGGCAACGCGCTCGCGCTCGCCAACGGCTGGCGGCTCGCGCGCCGCCGCCTGATGGGCGCCAACCGTATCGAGATCGAGGGGCCGGCGGACACCGACATGGCCGCGCTGAAGCGCATGGGCTGCGCGACCGAGATCGTCTCGTGGCGCACCCGCGTGTTCGCACCCAATGCGGAGGCGATGGAGCGCATCCTCGAACGCTGGCCGCTCGCCGCCTGAGCGGCCCGCATGATACGTATGGCCGGCCCGCCGGCTGCCGGCCCCATTCCCACGGACAAGGAGAGCCGCCATGACCGCGCAGACCCTCCCGGACAATCCCAATTTCTGCTTCTGCCCGGCCTACGACGTCGAGACCGAGGTACAGCAGATCCGCATCGTCATCGAGGGCATGGCGGGCCATATCCCGACCGCGCTCGTCACCCTCCACCACGACGATGCCCTGAACATCTGCGACAAGCTCAACCGCCGGCTCGGGCTGGACCGGGATGCCTGGACCGCCATGGTGGCCGCCTCGATGCACGCCGAGGACGAGGACCCCGAGAGCGACCCCTGGCATTGAACCGGCGAGCTCCCCCGCACTCCAGTTGAACCCGCATGGCATTGCCGCGAGACCGCCGCATGAGTTCAGCCGACGACCGGAAGATATCCCCGTCTCGCCTCCCGTGATTTCCGAGGAGAAGACCCATGCCCAATTCCCTGCCCGACCCCGTCTGGATCTACGAGCGGCCCGAAGACCATCCCGCAGGCGAAGAATTCCTGGTCTCCACTCACGAACCCGAATCCGGGAACCCGGAACCCTTCGTCCGCAAGTCCAAGGCCGATCGGCTCTTCAGAGCGCTCAAATACGCGCAAGAGACGCTGGCCCGCGCGGACCCGATGATCCCTGGCGACGTCGTCTTCGTTCACAACACATGGGCCGAGGTCACCTCCGCCCTGTTGGACTACGACCCGGAGGGCGATCACTGAACGGATGTACCTCATCCGCCCCGCAACCGCCGGGAGCATGCCCGCTGCCGTGCTCGACGCCTCGAACCGGCGCCGCGCCTGCGACCCGCCTGCTGCGCAGCCCGCCCTCCCTCCGCCGGTTTCCGCTTTGCCGGCTCACCGGTAACGACGCGTCGCTGCCTTGCCGGCCTTCGACGCGCCTCAGTCCTCTCCCACATTCGCGTTCCGCCCGGCGCATGCATCGGTGACGTCACCGCATCGCCGCCTGCCCAGCTGCGCAGCCGGCCCGCCGTCCGCCGATGTTCGCATTGCCGGCCCGCCGCCGGCCTTCTCCCGGCGCGGAGGTTCGGCGCCGCCGCATCCGCGCACGCTGCCACGCGGAAGCGCGGCCCGCCAACCGCCAGGGCGTCGCGCCGCGCCCAATCCGGCCTCCGCCGCGCCCGCGCCTCACAATGCACGCCGGGTCCGCCCGACACCCGGTGCCGCCAGACCGGCGAGCGCACCGGATTCGGTCCCCAACGCCGCTGCTCGCCGACGACCCCGCATCGCGTCCGGGGCAGGGTCCCGGTCGGGAGCCGCCGAACCGGACCGGGGCCGTCATGCGAGCAGAAATCGGCACGCCCGCCGCGGGGGGAGTTCGAGATGAGCAGTCCGGGAGCGAAGCCGTTGACCGAGAGGGAGTCGCGGCAATCGAAACCGGGGAGATCGGACATGGCGACACTGCGATATGCGGGGATCGGGGCGCGGGCGACGCCGGCAGCCGTGCTGGCGGACATGGAGACGATGGCGGGATGGCTGGCGCGGACCGGCTGGCATCTGTCTTCCGGCGGGGCGGACGGGGCCGACAGTGCCTTCGCCACTGGGGCGCCGGCCGGGCAGCGGACGGTCTGGCTGCCGTGGCGGGGCTATAACGGACATCGCGGACCGGACTGCCGGGTGCTGTCGGCGGCGGCGCTGGAGGCCTGCATCGAGATCGCGGCGCCTCTGCATCCGGCGTGGGAGCGCTGTTCGCCGGCCGTCCGCAAGCTTCATGCCAGGAACGCGGCGCTGCTCGGACTGACGCTGGATCGGCCGGTCGATGCTGTCGTGTGCTGGACGGCCGGGGGGCGGCATGAAGGCGGTACCGGGATGGGTATTCGCATCGCCGAGGCCCGCGGCATCCCGGTGCTGAACCTGGGGTCGATGACGCCGCGTTCCGTCTGCGAGCGCCTGGCCGCGATCCGCCGCGCCGTCCGTCCATCGTAGAGGAAGAGTGAAGCGCCTGCCGGGCGAGTGTCCGGCAGGGCGGAGGGAGAAGGGCTCCCGCGCCGATGCCGGGCAGGGCAACGGCACGAGGAGTATCCGCCCATGTTCCATCCCGCTTTCCGCTTCACCCCGCCGACCGGCGTCGACCTGCTCGCCGAGCTCGGGGTCGATCGTCACACCGTCCGCGAGATCGCCGAGGACGAGCGCGCGATCCGCTGTCCCGAGCGCGGCGCGGTCTATCCCCCACACGGCTTCGCGAGCCTCTACCCCGAACCGGCGTTCGCAGACGCGCTGCACGAGGCGGCGCCGTCCGAGCCCTGGGACCCGGCGTCGTCGCTCTCCCCGGCCGACTAGAGGTGGAGGAGGGCTTGAAGAGATTGAACGGTCGGGGGTTCGGGGGAGTGACCCCGGCCCCGGTCGTTCTGAACCCATCGTCATCATCCAGACCCATGAGGAGATCGTCATGGCATTCGGACTGAACAAGGTGCAGATCATCGGCCGCCTCGGCGCGGACGTCACCGTGAACCACCTCGCCTCGGGGGGCCGCGTCGCCAACCTGAGCATCGCGACCGACGAGTCGTACATCGATCGCCAGAGCGGCGAGCGGAAGGACCGGACCGAGTGGCACCGGGGCGTCACCTTCCAGGAGGGGCTGATCGACATGCTCGAGAAGCACGCCACGAAGGGCCGCCTGGTCTACATCGAGGGCAAGCTCCAGACCCGCCGCTGGAAGAAGGACGGCGACGACTCCTGGCGCTTCTCCACGGAGATCCTGCTGGTCCCGGGCGGCCGGGTGCAGTTCCTCGACAAGCGGAACGGCAACGGCCAGATGCAGCCCGACCCGGACGCGGCGGGCGACACCGGCTCCGTGCCGGCCGGCGGCGCCCCGGCGCAGACCGGGGACATCGAGGATCCGCCCTTCTAGGCGCTTCCCGCACATTCCTCCTCCCTCCCGCCTCGGGGGCCGGCGCTTCGCGTCGGCCCCTTTTCTTTTGCAGCCGAACCGGAGTCCCCCATGCCCGTCCGGCCCGCGCCGCCGGAGTCCGGGGAGAGCGCGGATGAGGGCGTTCGTCTATATGAGGAGAGAGAGAATGGCGCGCGACAGCATCTTCGACCAGGGGGCGGTCATCGTCCCCGACTTCGTCACCCCGGCCGAGGAGGAGCGCATCCTCCTGCGGATTTCCCAGGCGCCGTGGATGACCGAGCTGCGCCGGCGCGTCCAGCATTACGGCTTCCGCTACAGCTACGCCGGCTCCAGCCGCCCGGTCCCGGCCGCGCCGTTTCCACGCTGGGCGGAGGTCATGGCCGACCGGCTTCGCGACCACTTCGGCGGCGTGCTGCCGGTGCAGTGCATCGTGAACGAGTACCGCCCCGGCCAGGGCATCGGGATGCACGCCGACCACAACGATTTTGGCCCGGTCGTGGCGTCCCTGTCGCTCGCCGACGACTGGCCGATGCGCTTCCGCCCGCGCTCCGTGCGGCCCTACGAGCGCGACGGCCTGCCGGACGACGCGGTGGCGGTGCTGCCCCGCCGCTCGGTCCTCGTCCTCGCGGGCGCCGCGCGCGGTGCGTGGATGCACGGCATCGACCGCACGGACAGCGCGCGCGCCACCGCCACCCGCCTCTCCGCCACCTTCCGCACCCTCGCGCGGTAGCGCCCCGCCGGCCTGCCGCCGTCCGGGCTCCGCGCCCGCGCTTCGCTCGCGCCGCCGGCCCGCAGCCTGCCCCGGACCCGTTCCGGGGCGCCGGCCGGAGGCGGAGGGCAACCGGTATCGGGCGTCCCGCTCGAATTGGAAGGAAGTCCAGCATGCAGCACCAACCGTCACCCGCCGCCACGATCGCCGCCGCGCTCGCCGCGCGCGCCGAGGAGGTGTGCCGGCGCTATCTGCCCAATGGCCGCCGGCAGGGCCGCTACTGGATCTGCGGCGACCTCGACGGCGCTCGCGGACGCTCCCTCTTCGTCCGCCTGCGCGGACCCGGCACGCCGGGGAAGTGGACCGACGCCGCCCAGGGGACACACGGCGACCTGCTCGACCTCATCCGCTACCGCGTCAACGCGCCGACGCTGCGCGCCGCGCTCGACGAGGCGCGCTCGTTCCTCGCGCTGCCGGCTTCGCCGGCGCCCGCTCCCGACGCGCCCTACGACGCGACCGAGGCGGCGCGCCGCCTGTGGCGGCGCTGCCGCGCCATCGACGGCAGCCACGCCGAGCGCTATCTCCACGCCCGGGGGCTCGCGCGCTGCCGCTTCGCGGCATTGCGCTTCCATCCCGAGCTTCGCTACCGCGAAGGCTCGTCGGTGCGCCGCTTCCCGGCGCTGGTCGCCGCCGTCACCGGCGACGACGGCGCCATCCTCGGCGTGCAGCGCACCTGGCTCGACCCGCGTTCGCCCGCCAAGGCGGGCGTCGCCACGCCGCGCAAGGCTCTCGGCCGCATCCACGGCCTCGCGGTGCGCTTCGGCACGCCTTCCGACCTCGCTCCGCTCGTCGTCGGCGAAGGCATCGAGACGGTGCTCTCGCTGGTCGCCGCCGTGCCCGAGATCCGCGCGGCGGCCGCGCTCTCGGCCGGGAGCCTCGGCGCGTTCGCGCCTCCGCCCGGCCTCGCGCGGCTGGTGATCGCGCGCGACAACGACGAGGACGGCGCGCTCGCGGCGGAACGCCTCGCCCGGCGCTGCGCGCGGGCGGGCGTCGCCGCCACGGTGATCGTTCCCGCCGGCAACGATTTCAACGACGACTTGGTCGCGCTCGGCTCAGCGGCGCTCCGCGCCCGCTTCGCGCCGCTGTTCCCCTGCCGCGCGTGAACGCGCGTCCGCTTCCACGTCCCCGGAGTCAAGGCAAAGCAGGGGAAGGGTGGAAGGCCGGAGGTCGAGCGAGACCCCGGCGATGACTCAGCAAAAGAGACGACGCGATGCACGTACCCGAACCCGCCCCGGTCCCCGATCCCGGCGACGACTACTGCCACGACTGCGAAACCGCCGATGCGCTCGACATGGAGCCCTGGTGCGACAACCCCCGCTGCCTCGAGCGCGGCACGGGGGGAGGAAGAGAAGAGCGGAGGGTCGGGCGAGCCGACCCAGGGAGTGGAGGGAGTCCATGAGAGCTGTCGTCAACCTGAAGAACGAGCCCGACCTGCGCGACGATTTCCAATATGCGCACGTCGTGAACAACACCGTGCTGATCGACCGCCGCACGAAGTGGGGCAATCCATTCAGAATCGGCGAGGACGGCACGCGGGATGAAGTGATCGCTCGCTATCGCGCGCATCTCTGGCGCCACATCCAGGCGGGCGATGTTTCGCTGGAGGAGCTGGCCGAGCTCGATGGCTGCTGGCTGGCCTGCTGGTGCGAACCGCTGCCCTGTCATGGCGATGTGCTGGCCCGCGCAGCGGAATGGGCCTCCGGGGTGTTGGCCGATCGGCAGGGTGCGTGATGCAGGTCCGGTCGTGCGGGCGGATGAAGGGATTTGGGCGATGCCTTCGGCCCGGGCTCTCCGCTCATATCTCCACTCGCTGGCGCTCGCTCCGAAACCGCTGCGATCCCTATCGCCTTCGGTCGCTCGCGCTCCCTGCGCGCTCCGCTTGCAAGCAGGCGGACAGGTTCGGGGACTCGTTTCGGGGGCTGTGCCGCGCGGAACCGCCGATGGGCTCCGTGCAGGTGGAGAGAATTGGCCACCACGCTGTGACGTCCAATTGTGTCACACGTGCTCGGGCCAGCAACCCTGAAGGGTCCTCCGGTCGCTGCGCTCCCTGCGGCCTGGCCAAAGAAGCTCTAGGGCGGGCCGTGAAAGTCGCCGACCGTGAAGATCGCGGAGCGATCTTCCGCACCAAGATTCGGCGACTTTCCGCACCAACCCCGCCCAAGAGCTTCTAAGGCCAGGTGCTCGCCCTGCGCGCGCGTGCCCCAACAGGACATCACATCGGGGATCGGCCCCGGACGTGAAACCGATCAAGGGAGATCGACATGACCTTCGATATCGACACCATCGAGAACGGCGCACAGTCCGCCACCGCGACCGCCTGCGAGCACGCCGAGCTGTTCGGCATGACCCCCGGCCCGGACGAGTTCGACAACCGGCCCCTGTGGGAGGCCCCGGAGCGCACCAAGACCCGGCCCCATGGCGAGCTCACCTTCGCCGAGAAGCGCACCCGGCGCATCGCGTACAAGGTCCGCAGCGATCAGGACCCCAACCTGCATCCCGGCGACCCGCTGGACCTGCCCGACCTCCACGCCGGGTTCGAGGACTCGCACCTCCCCGGCATCGTGCAGGAGATCATCGACCTTGCCGCCGAGCGCCTGTGCGCGGACGGAACGAAGATGGCCGACGAGCGCGAGAGCCTCATCTGGGGCCTGGTCAACTGCTTCCACGCCCAGACCCAGAGGCTGGACCGCGCCCTCGACCGGATGGAGCCCGAGCTTCGCGACCTTCAGCGCGCGCAGGACGGCTCCGAGGTCAAGTCCGTCGAGCTGGAGCGGCTGACCGACAAGGCGCACAACATGAGCGACCGCCGCGACGCGCTGGAGATCTACCGCGACTGCGCCGCCGACGCCTACCGCGCCCACACCAACGAGGTCTGGCGTCCGCGCCACGGTTCGCACACCAGCCGCACCGGGCATCTGACTTCCGCCGCCATCGACGCCCGCGACTTCGTGCGCGCCCGCAAGGACCGCAAGACCACGGCGCACCTCCCCGACGGCACGCTCATCGCCATCGCCGGCGGCAAGGACGTCGCCGACCCGGCCGCCGTCATCGCCCGCCTCGACAAGGCCCGCGAGAAGTACGCCGACATGGTGCTGGTTCACGGCGGTGGCCCCGGCGTCGAGAAGATCGCGGCAAGCTGGGCAGAGCGCAACGGCGTCCACCAGGTCGTCTGCAAGCCGGACTGGGACCGCCACGGACGCGCCGCTCCGTTCCGCCGCAACGACGACCTGCTCAACCTCCTGCCGAAGGGCGTCATCGCGTTCCCCGGCTCCGGCATCACCGAGAACCTCGTCGACAAGGCGCGGCAGCTCGGCATCCCGGTCCAGCGCATCGCGGCCTGACCGCAGCGCATCGCGGGCCGCGTCGTCGCTTCGGCGGCGGCGCGGCCCGTTTTCGCATGCGCACACCGGTCGCGCGGCACCGCCGACACCTCGCGCGCGCTTCGCGCCGCGCTCGTGCTCCGGCTCGCTGTCGCTCGCCGATCGCGTTGCGTTCCGCTGCCGCGTCACGCGCCGCTGCACCATGCTTCGCATGAGTGCACCGGCCACCGCGCCGATCCCGGCGCGCTTGCCCCGGACCCCGATCCGGGGCCGCCGCTCGCATCGCTCGCGGCACTCGTGCAGGCGCTTTTGCGGAGCCCGCCTGCACTTCGCCCGGCACTGCCTCGCGCAGTGCGCTCCGCACCGCCGCCCGCTCAAGCGCCGCGGCGGCTCCCCTCCGCCGGGTTCCCCGGCGTCGATTTCCCGATCCCCCGTACAGCACGAATCAGGCTTTGACCGGCCCGGGCCGGGCTTGGGATTCACACCTGACGCACCTTTGGCGCCCTTCCCGCCAGCGCCCGCCTTCGCATCAGCGGACGGAAAACCCCGTAACGTCAGCAGGTTAGACACCGGACGGTCCCGCACCGCCGCGCGGCTTCCACGACGAAACGCCGCCGCGGCTGCTTCCTGTACTACCGCCCAGCCGCGCGGCCCAACCGAGGAGCCGCCGCCATGAGCGACCATCCCAAGTCCACCTTCGCCCGGCGCGTCCGCGCCGCCCGGCCCCGCGACAGGCGCTTCGAGGTCCGCGACGACGCGGTGCCCGGCCTCGTGCTGCGCGTCTTCCCCAGCGGCGCGCGCAGCTTCACCCTGGAGACCACCGCGCGCGGGCGCAGGCGCTACGCCACCCTCGGCGACGCCGACGCCATGACCGTCCCCGAGGCCCGGCGCGAGGCCCGCAGGCTCATCGCCGCCTTCACCCACTCGGTGAAGAACGACGGCGCCCCGAGGACGCCGGGGCATCCGATGGACGCCTTCGCCGCCGAGTTCCTCGACCGCCAAGCCCGGCACTGGAAGCCCGCCACCGTCCGGACCAACACCGACATCGTCCGCAAGGACATCCTGCCCGCCTTCGGCCACCTGACCGTGGACGCCGTCACCGCCGAGCACGTCAGGGACTGGTTCGCCTCGATGAGCGAGCGGCCCGGCAGCGCCAACCGCGCCATGCCGGTACTCTCCATGATGATGCGCATGGCCGAGCTGTGGGGCTACCGCCGCCACAACTCCAACCCGTGCAAAAACGCCAAGCGATACCGGATGGAGCCGAAGGAGCGGTTCCTGACCGCCGACGAGATGGCCCGGCTCAACGCGGTGCTCACCCGCGACGAGTTCTGGTGCCCGAACGTCGTCGCCATCGTCCGCCTGCTGATGCTGACCGGCTGCCGCTTCGGCGAGATCGCCTCCCTCGAATGGGACTGGATCAGGGGCAGGCGCATCCACCTGCCGGACGCGAAGTCCGGGCCGCGCACGGTGTGGCTGTCGAGCACCGCGCGCGCGGTCATCGACGCCATCCCGCGCTACAGCGCGGATTGCCCGTATCTCTTTCCCGCGCGTCCGCCGACGCGGCCCATCGACAACATCGGATACCAGTGGGACCGCATCCGCGACGAGGCGGGCCTGCCCGGACTGCGGCTGCACGACCTGCGCCATTCCTGGGCGTCCACCGCCGCCATGCACGGCGTGGACATGGTGACCATCGCGACGCTGCTCGGTCACGCCCTGGTCGAGACCGCCGAGCGCTACGTCCACCTGTCCGACCAGTCCGTTGCCGACGCCGCCGACCGGGTGTCGAACCGCATCCATGCCGCCCTGGCCGGTAGCGGCGCGGAGCACGAGGGAGGGTGCGATCATGCCGAGCGTTGACCTCACCCCGCGCCTGGCCCGCGATGCCGGGCCCGGCGCGAAGGACACGTTCCTGTTCGACAAGGCGCTGCCCGGCTTCGGGCTGCGCATCCACCCGTCGGGCCGGAAGGTCTGGATCGTGCAGGCCCGCATCGAGGGACGCAGCCGCCGCATCGTCGTCGCCCGCTTCGGCGAGATGGAGCTGGCCGAGGCCCGCCGCCGCGCCCGCGACCTGCTCGACCGCATCCGCGCGGGAGGGAACCCGGCGGACGACATCCAGCGCGAGAAGAAGGCCCCGACGTTCCGGCAGTTCGCGGACGAGTATCTGCGCCGCTCGGACCCGCACTGGAAGCCCTCGGGGCGCAAGACCGTGCGCATCTACCTCAACGCCCGCATCCTGCCCGCCTTCGGCAGGATGGCGCTCGACGCCCTCGGCCCCGAGGATGTGGCCGCGTGGTTCGACGCGGCGAGCAGGGACAAGCCCGGCGCGGCCAACCGCGCACTCGAGATATTGCGGGCGATGATGTTCCGCGCCGAGGAATGGGGCTTGCGCGAGCGCGACAGCAACCCCTGTCTCGGCATCCGCAAGAACCCGCGCAGGAAGATTGCCCGGTTCCTCGACGCGGACGAGCTGGCCCAGCTCGGGCGCGCGCTCGACGCCCGCGAGGCCGAACGGCCCGAGGCCGTCGCCGCGATCCGGCTGCTGGCGCTCACCGGATGCCGCAGGAGCGAGGTGCTCAACCTGCGCTGGCGCGATGTGGGGGCCGACGCGCTGAACCTCGCCGATTCGAAGACCGGCCCGCGCGCGGTGCCGCTCGGCGAGGCCGCGCGGGCGCTGATTGATGCGCTGCCCGGCCCCCGCGACGCGGACGCCTTCCTGTTCCCGCGCTACGCCGAGGCGCGGGGGCAATCCAGCCTCACCGCGTGCTGGCGCGCGGCCTGCGAGGACGCCGGGCTCGGCCGGCTGCGCCTCCACGACCTGCGCCACACGGCGGCCAGCCAGGCCGTGATGGCGGGCGAGAACCTGCCCCTGGTCGGCAAGATTCTCGGGCACCGCAGGCACCGCACCACGGCGGGCTACGCCCACCTTGACGATACGCACCTTGTCGCGGCGGCGGAGAAGGTCGGAGCCGCCATCGCGGTGGCTATGGAATATGGCGGCGCGGCACCCGGCGGCGGGGTTGCCTAGCCCTTCGCGTAGCGTCACACTAGCCCCCGCGACAACCAGCAGAGACCCGACGTCGGGTTACCTGCTGAATACAACAGCACCGATCCGGCGCGGTTTGGCCACCGTAGCCTGGCGCGAATAGGCAGGACTTCTTCGCATTCTCTGCGTGGTTGTCGCATGGCCCGGCACCATTCCCGTGCCGGAACACAATGCTGACCACGGGAGAAAAATGCATGACACCCTCGGATAGACGATTGGCGCGAACTGCGACTCTGGGCGTTGCCGCCACATTCGCCCTGTTGACTCTTGCTGCCTGTGGCGGCGGAAGCGGAGGTGGGATGGCCTCCGGCGATGGACTTGACGACATCGCGACTCCCGTGAGTTCCTCTCTCAGCGTTGCCGCGGTCGCCTTGCCGATCGCCGGCAGCGTCACGCAGTCCTCCGATGTCTCGCAGGGTGTCACCGCCAACACCGTCACGGCCTCTGTCTCCCTGGACAGCAGAGGGCTCCTCACCGCGGATGTCAGAGGCAGCGGCTGGCGCATCAACAATCAGGCGGGCGAGCAAGCTCGAGAGGGTGGTTGGTCAGGGGTCACTTTCTTCCAGGGGTTGGACGACGGTTCCCGCCGCGCAGTGGTGGTATTCACCGACAGGGAGACACCGCCGGAGAGGGCAGTTGCATCCGGAGACGTATGGGTGTCCTCGGTTCGTTATGATCCCTCTAGCAGCCACGGCGACGACTTCTACTCTGCTCTGTACGCTGGCGTCGCGGGAACGCTCAACGGCGTAGAAGGTACATTGACCTGCCCGGGCTACGATTGTTTTGAGGGCGGCAGTGGCGGTCCGGCGGTCGGGCCGGCGCCTGCTGTTCCAGGAGCACCTGTCATGCCTCAGCCGGAACCGGCAATGCCAGGATCGGGTGATCCATACACGTTCGACGACACAAATAGTAGCGGCCTTAGCTTCATTCGGACGTCCGACGCGCAGAACCCTCCGGCAGACGCGGACCACCTGATCCTGGGATACTGGGATCGTATACCAAGGAGGTGGCTCACCACCGAAGGACTCCTCTATAGGGATCTGTTCTGGGGCGACGAAGGCTTCAGCGCCCAGTTCTACAAGGAGATCGAGTACGGGTTCTTCGTCAATGGAAGCGATCCCTTCGAGCAAGCCAACATCGCATCCCTTACCGGCGCTGCGAGATATGACGGCAACGCGTTCGCCCTCTATGTCGACACCAACATCGACCCCGCCACGAATGTAGGCAAAGAGAGTTTCTTGAGAGCCGATGTGGCCTTGACGGCAAGCTTCGGCGGAGGCAGCGAGAACGGAACGGTAAGCGGTTCCATGCGGAACTTCCAACACCTGGACCCGGAGTTCGCGGACGGAATCGGCGAGCTGACGACCTATCCAACGGAGTTGACCTTGCAGAGCGCCCAGATCGGGGACAGCCACAGCGGGTTCTTCACCGGCGACACCGCGATGACGTTTGACGGCAGCAGCTTCTCCGGAAAGTGGGGCGGGCAGTTCTACGGCAACGGCGAAGCGGACGGTAGGCCGGGCTCGACCGCCGCAACCTTCGGCGCGGCGACCTCGGACGGAAGCAAGGCCATCCTTGGAGCGTTCGGCGCATACAAACAATAATGGCCGACCAGTTCAGGAGTCACAGCCCTCGGGAACGAGAGGCGGTGGTCTTCCAACTGAGATTCCGAACTCTAACGGGCGGCGGCAGGCACCGCCGCCCTACTTCACGAGCAAGCCGTGCTTCGCTGTCATGCCTCGGCTACGCCATCATTGGCAGGAGTCCTCCGCGCCGCTCGCTGGGCACCACCGCTTGTCCCGCGCATCGCTTCGCTCACCACAGCCCCCTCTAGGTGTCTTGAATAATTTCCCGCGCCCCCGCGTTGTCTTGTTTCTTCGCGCTTCCTATACTGCCGCCCAGAAGCCGCGCGACGGTTCGGGAACTGTCTCCGCAAGTGCGCGGCGGGCGCTGCCGCTCAAGCGCCGCTCGGGCTAAATGCCGATTGCAGAACGGCTTTCATCGCCCGACGGATTGAGCGGTCAGGAAGCGCGATCAGGACGCCCTTCGGCGCGTGGTTCTCACACCCGACGCATCCCTGATGCAGGCGTTGCCGTGGCTGCTGGTGTCCGCTGTTGGCCGCCTATGCCGCGGGCCAGCGTAGGCCTGACCACCCATGGCACGCCGGAAAAGCTCGCACCGGATTGGTAGCTCCCGTGTTTGCCGCAAACACATGAGCGATATCAGGACATTGCGTGGCACGCCGACAGACATAGAGCCCTTTCCGCCCACGCTGGATATGGACTTGCTCCAGCGGAACTACCAGTCTGGTATCGCCCTCACATGCGCTGCACTATGACGGCTACCGGTCCGGTAGCTCCCCCGCAGGCTCCGTTCGGCCCCCGCTTCGGTCTGCGAGCCCGACGATCGGTGCCCGCGCGGCCCGAGGGATTTGGCAAGATCGGAACGGAAGCTCTCGCGAATCTGCGCGCAAAGGTGGACGAACCACATGGCACAATCACAACAGAAGAACATCAGGGTCACCGCCGAGCAGTGGCATCGCATCGAGCAGGCCGCCAAGGAGCGGCAGGTTTCGCCCAATCAGCTCGTCGTCGAGCTCGCGACCGAGGCCCTCGACCGACGCGAATGGCCCAGCACCGAGACCGAGATCAAGGTCGCGCGCGCCTCGCTGTTCGCCGCGCAGGCCCTCGCGCGCGACCTCATCGCCAACGGTCGCGAGGAGGAAGTCCAGGAGATTCGCGAATTCATCTCCACGATCGTTCCCGATTCTGATGCCGCAACATTCGCTCAGGAGACCATGGCAACTGGAACCGCTACGGTCCCTAACGATCGCGCTTGAGCGTTCTGTCACTCTGCCGCTACCCAGGAGCGACTGAGTGAATCCCAACCTTGCTTCCCCCGTGGATACAGCGGTCCAACCGACGCTGTGCTACGCACTGGCGACCCCATCCCGAATCGAGACATCTAACGGCGATGTTTGAGATCACCAAGGATCAACTGCGGCAATTGGACGACATTCACCTTCGTGAACTCGTCGCTCGCCTATGCGAGGCGGAACTGCAAATCGGGGGTCTTCCCGTTAGCGCCGTCAGGTGGGGCGGTGCCCATACCGCGCCCGATGGAGGGCTGGATATTGACTGCCGCGTGGAAGCCGAGGAATTTCGCGGTGACTTTGTGCCCCGTCGGTTCACCGGCTTTCAGGTCAAGAAGTCGTCGATGCCTCCCGCGAGAATCGCCGACGAAATGTCTCCGCACGGCACACTACGCCCCATCTTCTCTGATCTCGCGACGGCAAACGGCTGTTACATCATTGTCAGCCTCGACGACGATCCCACGGGCGCGCAGTTGCGCCCACGCCTTGATGCGATGCAGAGGCAGCTCGAGCCCGTCCACGCCCTCGGCGACCTGCAGTCCCGTTTCTACGGCCGCGCTGATCTTGCGAATTGGCTCCGGCAGCACCCCGCCGTTCAGCTATGGGTCCGCGACCTGCTGGGCATACCGCTCCAGGGCTGGCGACCCTACGGCAGGTGGACCATCACTCCTCCGGGAGACGATGACGAACTCATCTGCGAGTCCGGCATTTCAGTCCTACTTCCTAGTCACGAGACAGAACCACTCGATATCGAACAAGGAATAGCAGGAATTCGCCACCTCGTCCGGGTGTCCGACAAGTCGGTGCGCATCGTCGGGCTGTCGGGACTCGGCAAGACTCGAATCGTACAGGCATTGTTCGAGGACTCCGTCGGCGACGACGCGCTCGACAGACGCCTCGCGATCTACGCCGATCTCGGCGTTGAGCCGAATCCCTCTCCCCGTCGCCTTCTCAATCGCCTGGCGATTGAGAAGCGCCCCGCGATTCTCGTCCTCGACAACTGCCCGACCGACACGCACAACCTGCTTGCCGGGGAGGTCTCCGCCGCACCGGATATTCATCTCATCACGATCGAATACGACATTCGGGAGGACAAACCCGAAGTCACCACCATCGTCCGGATCAACGCGGAGGGCACCGAAATTGTCCAAGCACTGGTGTCCCGGCGCTTCCCCCGGCTCGGTCAGGTGAACTCCCAGAAGATCGCCGAGTTCTCTGGCGGCAATGCGCGCGTAGGGCTGGCTCTTGCGGACGCTGTGGGCGACGAAGAAAACCTATCCGACTTTTCCAACGCCCAGCTCTTCGACCGGCTGTTCTACCAACGGGGCGTTCGGGACCCGGCTCTTCTTTCGGCGGCTCAGACTTTGGCGCTCGTTTACTCGTATTCGATTCGGGAAGACGAGGACGGGGTGGATGAGCTCGCAACCCTGGCGTCCTTGGCAGACCAGAACCGACGCGCCCTGTACAGAGCCACACAAACCCTGCTCCGCAGGCAGCTTGTACAGCAGCGGAGCCACTGGCGCGCCATCCTCCCACAGGCCGTAGCCAACGAGCTTGCCGCCGGCGCGCTCGACGATATTCCCAACGAAGACCTTCGAGATACGTTCGAGAACCTTGCCGGTGCCCGCCTGCTCAAGTCCTTCGGCAAGCGCCTCGGTTACCTCCATGACCACGACCGTGCCCGCGAAATCGTCCAGTCGTGGCTATCGCCCGGTGGACTGCTCCACATCGTTGAGGAGCTCGATGTCGACCGGATCCAGCTTCTCACGAACGTGGCTCCCGTCGCACCGGACGCTGTGCTCCGCGCGATCGAGACACGGGCGAGCCAACTCGATCCCGACAGCTTCTTCGGCGACGCGAACTCCAACGCTCGAGCCCTCGCCGTTCTCTTGTGCTCCATCGCGTACGACGCCACGCTCTTCGAGCGCTGCATCACTCTCTTGGTCCAATTCGCAATCGCCCTGGGCCAGCGACAACACCCACAAAGCGATGTCCCGGGACGGCTGTTCGCCTTGTTCGCGCTGTATCTCTCAGGCACCGAGGCCGGTCCCGACCTCCGCGAGAGGGCGATCCGCCGCTCCCTGTTCAGCGCCCGACGAGACGAACGTACAATCGGCCTGGGCATGCTGGACGGTGCACTGAAGAGCGGACACTGGGGTTCGTTCGCCGTGTTCGAATTCGGAGCCCGACCACGTTCCTTCGGATATTGGCCCCGGACTCTGGAGGAACAGGACCAATGGTTCCTCCGGTTCATCTCGCTTGCCCGAGAGACCGCCACCAGCGACCACACCGACCTGTCCGAGCCTGCGCGAGAACTGCTCGCCGCCGAATTTCGCGAACTATGGCACTTCCCGGCACTTCGCACCGCGCTCAACGCCGCCGTTCGCGCCTTACACACCCACAGGTCGTGGCCTGAAGGCTGGAGGGCCGTGCGGTCCGTCAGGTATTTCGACTATCGTGACGCCGAAGGCCCAGACTTCCCGGAAGGGATCGAACTCCTGGACGAGCTCGATCGCTACCTCCGGCCGGCACGGCTTGCCGACGAAGTCCGGACCTACGTGTTCGACGTGGGCCATCAACACTTTTCGCTGTTCGATGAGTTCGACGACGAGGATCGACCAGGCTTTCAGGAATCGAACCGTGTGGCAGCCGCACGGGCTCGCGATCTCGGCGTCGCCGTTAGCGGCGATTTGGACACTCTCGATGAACTCTCCCTGGAACTGTTCACCGGCGAGTTCGGCTTTCGTATCGATTTCGGCGAGGGTCTCGCGTCGGCGTCCGAAGACCCAAGGGCCCTATGGCACCGTCTTGTGGAATACCTCGCGCGTCATGAGAACGGTACACGGCAGTGTCATGTTCTCTCCGGTGTTCTCACCGCGATTCACGAGCGGAACGAAGCCCTGGCAACGACGCTACTCCGCGAAGCGGCGGAGAATCCGGCGCTTCGCCCATTCATCGTGAATTTGTACCTTTTGGTTCCGAACGCCCGCGGAGATATCCGAGCGCTGCTCCGATCACTCGATTTCGACAACACACCGCTCGACCAATTCGGCTTCCTCGCATCGCAGTGCCCTCCGCGCGCACCGACCGAGACACTGCTGCGCGACCTGTACCTTCGGCTATTGGAAAGGCCCGGCGGGCCTGCGGTCGTCCTCGACGGATTGAGCCTGCGAATTCGCGCATCGAGGAGTGACGAACTCGACTTCGGTCGGGATTTGAAGCAAGTGGGGCTGCTCGCCTCGACAGCGGTTCTTCGAGATGCGCCTCACCAGTACGGCGCTGTACGCGAGCGTCAAATCTCCGAAGTCCTGGAGTTCTGTCTGGATGAGACGGAGTTTCCGGACGAGTCGCGCGAGGTCTTGGATGCCTTTCTCGCTCGCGTCATTGCGACCTACGGCACCACGGGCGGTCTTCACGGCGCCACCGCAGTGCTCGCCGAGAAGGTCCCCGCTCGCTTTCTTGACGGCATCTTCCTGAATCCGGAATGCCCGGCTAGTTACCGGCGCGAGCTGTTTTCCGAGCGGCATCATAGAGCAAACGCCCTCGACCGCATCGGTATCGCTGAATTGATGGACTGGTGCCACCAGGGAGATTTTCAGGAACGGCTCACGATGCTCTCTCAGGCCGTTCACCCGTTTACGAGCGACGGGGAAGAGGTTTCATTCTCAGAACTGGCGCATGCCATTATTGATTCAGCGCACAATCCCGAGGCCGTTCTCGGCAACTTCGCCAATTCCATTCGCCCAAGCGGATGGTCCGGAAGCTTGGCCGACATCATTTCTCGTCGCTGCCAACCCTTTGAAGCGCTGGCGCAACACGATAGGCCCGCGGTTCGCGGCGCCGCCGAGGAGCTGATCGTTCACATCAGACGGTCCGAGGATCGAGAACGCGAGCGAGAGCGCTCCGAGGACCGAGAACGCGACCAGCGTTTCGAGTAGCCACGCCCTGCTCCGCTTCTCATCCGGCCGACAGACACGGCGTCGGCCGCTGCGGCATTACGGCCGCGCCGTCGCCATCAGTTGCGTTCGCGACACTCAGACTCGCGAGACCTCGGCCCGTAACCTCCCCGTCACGTCCCTGACGCGTCCGTCATCCCATACATCGTCGGTCAGCATGAATTTGTGGCTGTTCGTGTGCTTTACGAAATTGCACCGCTCGCGCACGACACTGCCAGGTATCAGGGCCGCGCGCACCACGCCATATTCTTCATCGAAGAGAACCGCCGCCAACGTATCGAAGCCGTCAAGATCGCGCATGGCCGACAGTTGCCTGGATCTGTTTCTCCGATGAAGACGCCGACCTTTGATCTGATATCGGCCGCCCCTGCTGTCCCTGGCATCGAACCCTTTCTCCGAGTTCGACGCTTGTCGCCAGGAGAATGCCCGGCAAAACAGAAATTCGGCGAGATTCCCGGTTGGATTATTTGCGTTTCGGGCGACCTCACGGCACCGGAGCTCCTCCATGATGCCTGCATGCAGCCTAAGCAGCTCCGTGAGGGACAGCTTCTTCAGATCGTTCATTGGCTGCGACGCCATTACCATGCCTTGCCCACTTACGGCCTCATACACCGCTCATTCCGCCTGTGGCCCGCCACGCTCACCCGCCTACAGCGGTATCGGAGGCAGCGCGTCCATGCCGCACTCCAAGGCCGCGTTTTCGACCGTTTCGAACAGCTCCTTACCCTCCTTGGCCAAGCCAATCCACGCCTTGATCTCGGTTAGCAGATTTCGCAGGCGCCCCAACCGCGGTTGAGGCTTGGCCGCCTCCTCACTCGATTCTTCGATCAATGGTGCCAGTTCTTCATGATCGTGGAACTTCTCAAGCAGCAATGCGAGCCCGCTCCGCAGTGCTTCCAACCCCGCCGTGTCGATATTCTGCGTCACCGTGGCAGTAGAATGGTCACCCTGTTGCACCGCGCCGATCGGTCCGGAAAACGTGTAGTGCTGGATATGAATGTTGCCGCCGCTTTGAGAAACGATCATCTCGGTATTGCTTGAAAACAGCTCGATTTCCGTCCCAACGATCTCGCGCGACCTCAGAAATGCAGCTTCCGCGTCACCCACGATATCTCCCGCAATAGCCCCGCCAGTCGACTTCTTACTTGCAATTTCGCCGAGGTACCTATCCGCCAACGGCTTCATCGTATCGTCGAACACTGCCCTTAGCTCATTGACCAAGCTCTCATCCGGCTTCACTCCAACGGTGACCGCAATGTGGTGCAGTTCGGACCACGCATCCCTACAGATTTCGTCGTAGGCTTCCTCGTAGGCGCTCTTGACAGCGAGATCAGTGCGACTGGAGTGGAGCGCGCCGTGCAGAGTCGCTTCGCTTCGCACTCGCATCGCCGCCACAGCGGCGTCGTTCTTCCGCTTGTCCAGTATCAGTCCCACTTTCTTGACGAAAAGCTTACGAATTCTCTCGTCCACGGCATGCTCCGATGTTTACTTCAAACTCACGTCCGTCTGCGCTCTCGGCCATTTCAAATGACCGGATCATAGCCGTCGAACAGCATCGCTTCCCCACCCGACGCTCCGTCGCCCTCAACCGACGCGGGCCGGTTCCCGCCCCTCCGCCAGCACCCAGGTCTCGATCGGCGCGACGCCGGGAGGCAGATGCGCGTTCGCAACAGCCAGCACCTGAGCGTAGCGGCGCCTTACTTCCTCGCTCCGGCCATCCTCGCCAAAACCCACCGCTGCCCGGATGCCCCCGGTAAGCGGTGACGCCGCCGCCGCCGTCAGCCCGAGATGCACGCGCGCGTCGAGCAGTTCCTGAAGCGAGCCCCGCACCGCGTCCAGAGCGCAATGCCATTCCCAGACATTTTGCAAGAGTTGGAACGGCGCATAGTAGACCTTGGACGATGATCCGGATGCATTCTTGATTTCCACCAGCACCAGATTGCCCGCCGGATCGACTGCGAGCTGGTCGAGCTTGAGACTGTCCTTCGGATCGGGCGGCACCTCCCAATGCTCCCGTCTGTTCGGAAGTGCCCGCCGCGACAGTGCCAGCGCACGCAATTCTTCGCGGGCTTCCTCCACCGAAGGGTGGAACGCTCTCTTCAATTGGCGTTCACGGTCCGCCTCCGAGGAGTACGCCAGCGCCGCTTCCTTGTCGAACACAAGCCAGGGCGCGTCGATCCGCGACCACCGAGCCTGGATCGCGCCTTCCCTCGTCTGCCGGGGATCGACACTCACTACGGCAAGAAAGTCATCCAGAGCGTTCACAAAGCCGGCCTCGCTCATTCTCCAGGCAGCGCGCCGATAGTCTCGACTGACGCTTCTGGTCCGTTCCGGCCGAAACAGTCCGCTCGCACATCGTTGGCTTGCGTAGGTCCTGTGCGACTCGATCCAGACCGAGCCGCTTCCTTCCAGCCCGCCCTTCACCAGACATGTCAGCCCGCAGTAGAGATGAACCTCATCGCCGCGCCGCAGGTGGAGCTCCAGGCCGACACCTCTCACCGTGCGCTTCGCAAGCAGCGGCGCAAAAAACCCTTCCGGCGCCAGAGTCTGCCGCAGTTGCCGGGACGGCACGCGTTCATAGAAAGCTGCATTCGCCTCGGTCATCGGACTCCGCACCTACACGATCAGACCAATTCCGTGGCGTTCCAGAACCTCGGGCAGTTCCAGATGATCCTCCAGCCTGCCCGTGTCGATGGACACGAGCTTCTCCGCGCCGCGGTCGAACACCGCATAGATATCCTCTCCGGTCAGTCGGGAGGCATAGAGCAGCCCCTCGACATCCGCATGCTCCGCGTGAATCGCCCTGGCAAGCGCGCGCCCGGCCGCATGGTTTCTGGCGTGAACCGCATCCGTCGGCGCACCGATCCGCGCGCATCCGTCCCCGCGAAGATCCAGCAGCACGAGCGCAGACCCCGGCCGCGCCGAGATGCAGGCCCAGACCCGTTCCGTTATCTCCTTCAGCGCGACGTCCCGGTCCCGCCGCCGCATGAATCTGTCGCGTACCACCGTTTCAATGAAGGCGGTTGCAAAATCGGGACTGGCGTAGAGGACGGTGTAGCCCGCACCCCGCGTGCAGAACCGCGAATCCGCGGGACGGGTCCCCAACGGCGTCGCCCGGTAGCGCCCCGGAATGATCCGGTAGCTTTCCGGAAACCTCGCCTCCAGCAGTACCGGCTCGATCCGATCTCGTGGATACCTCGCTACGCTCAAGAGAAGCTGGCGCCGAAACCGGGCGCCGCGCCGACCACCTCTTCCGTGCGGCCCGCCTTGAGCAATTCCAGGGGAAGCGCGGCCGCATCCTCGAAGGGCCATTCCTGGGTGAGAAACGCCCAAGCCAGTTCGGAATCCCCGACGATATCGACGATATCGGCCAAGCCCGGCACGACCTGCCCGGGGCCGAGAATCTGCGCCGCGGGAATGCGCAGACCCCGCTTCGTCGAACTCCAGGCGAGAAGCGTGTTCCGCTTCGCCCAGCCGTAGACCGTCGTGCGCGACACCTCAAGCCTGGCCGCGGCCTCCGACACCCCGACAATTTCGTCGCCGACGGCGCGGCGGACGATGAACGGCCGCAACCTCTCCGGCACATGGGCGCCGGCGACGGCCTCCTCCGCCTCGCACTGAGCCGCCGCCGCCTCCAGCGCCACGGTAACGGCCAGACGCGCCTCTCGGGGGCGGTGGCGCACGAATGCCCTGGCGCTACGCGAAAGGGCCGAAAGACCCTCCTCCAGAAAGCCCATCGTCTCGCCCATCGTTCCGCCTGGCTTCGCCATAGCCTTCCCGCTGCCGGTTCGCTGATCGAGAACACCCTTGCACAATATGTTCAGTTTGTAAACTTCGTCCGCCACGCCGAAGTCACGGCATCGCGCCCGGACCACAATTTCCATTGCCGCGGAACGACGAAGGATGGTCCGCACCGACTCAGTTTGAAGGCTTCACCATGATGTCGACAACGTGGTCATCACAGCATCGGGTCCGGCACCGGACATCATACAAAGTTCCACGGCACTCCCCGCCGCCTCGATAGTGCGCGATCCCGGATGCCCAGACATGCTCCTCGCCCTTAATCTGCGGAAGAAAATCGCGAGCGCCGCGCCAGGCCGTCGACCATACTCGCCACCAATCCGTGGAATGCGGATGATGCAGGATCATCGTCGGACTGAACTCCCTTGCCAGCTCCTTCATCTCCTCGCTCCGGCAGTGCCTGTCGCTCCCTGGCGACATTCTCGATCTGGCCCGTTCGCTGAACATGTTCAGGTCGTGACACCCCAGAACGAGCACGCGCTCGGCTCCGCAGCGAAACAGATGCGAGTTCAGATCCGCTTCCTGAACAAGTGTTCTTTCCTGCCAATCCACCGGATAGGACTTGCCGGTCCACCGCACCGACTTGCCCCGCTCGACGTCGACGATGGCCACAAGCTCCGCGTGGGTGCCGCGCGCCTTCCTGTCCATCTTCTGCTTGCCGCTCCTGTCGTTCAGGTCCACCCCCAGCGTCACGAAGTCCGTTCGACTCCGGGCCGCGTCGAGCACCTCCGGTGTCAGCACTTCGTCCACGGCCTTGCGGGCATGCGGGACAAGCGACCGAAAATCTTCAGGCCGGGAAGCCCATCCGCCGGCTCCGTCCCACCCGTCCGGAAACGGCGCCTTGACGAAGCCCCCAGGCGTGACCGTGAACATTGCATTTCCGGGCCAATGGTTGTCTTCGAAAGCCCGGAGCAGCATCTTGCGGGCCCGCAGGACATTCGTTCGCTCCGATCGCGCGGAGGGGCATCCCTTTACGACGATGCGAACGACAGGCACTTCGCTCTCCGGCATCGACAACCCTCCTCGCTTTAGCCCGAATGCCGGCTCGGCTCCCGTCCGGCTGTTGCATGAACATTGGCTCCGCCACCAAACTGTCAAGCAATGCAGCATTCCACGCCACCCTCGGCGATGCAGCCGATTTAGTCATACGCGCCGATCTTGGATTGTCGAGCGCGATTACCAACGGCCTCAATAGCGAGCCTTGGCCACGACAACCGCGCGCGTTTGCCGGCCGACCCGTAACAGATCGCGGCTACAGCCCGAAGTCGCGATCCAGGCCCATCGGCCCGCGCGACCGTTCCATCCCGGGCTCCGCTGCGCGATCCCGCTCCCGCGACCGGGATGCGCCGCCTTCGGGCTCCACGCTCCGCCCCGCGTCCAACCCGGCCTCGCGGCCCTTCCTACTCTCCGGCTCTACCGCCTCCAGCGCCGCGATGCGCTCGCCGGTCGCCGCTTCGAGCTGCTCCTTGAGCGCCGCCTTGTCGTCGGTCACGAGCTCGGCCCGGTCGCGGGCGCGGCTGATCTCGACGTAGAAGCTCTTCTGCGTCGTCAGATGCCTGTGGTTCGCCTCCATCGCGGCGATCACAGTGTCGACCGTGCGGCCCTGGAACGCGTGTACGGTCGAGGCCCAGGCGCGGTCCACATGGCGGAGCTGGGGGTCGCCGGGGGCGAGGTCGAGCATGCGCCCGTCCTCGAGGCGGAACGTCACCCGGCCGCCGCGCACCGCCGCGACCTCGGCCGTGCCGCTGTTGACCAGCCCGAGCCCGGCGTCGTTGCGGGTCCAGCGGATGCGGTCCCCGGCGCGCAGCTCGATTTCCTCGGCCCGATACACCTCGACGCCGCCCGCGCGGGCCGCGAGGCGTCCGGGCTCCCAGGCGACGGACCCGCCGTCCGCACCCTCCAGGTTCACCGTGTGCGACTTGCGATCCACACCGGCGACGCGCAGCTCGTCGCCCTTTTCGACCCCGAGGCGCTTGTAGGGGCGGTGGAAGGCCACCACGTCGGCGGGCCGGTAGTTGGCGGCGAGCGACTTCTCGGCGTTCGTGTAGCCGCGCGAGACGAGGCGCTCCACCGTCATGGCGGGGCCGTGCACCGCGCCGTCGCGGATCAGGCGTTCGCGCACGATGTCGTTGATGCCCTCGCGCAGCCCGTGGCTCGGGGCCATCAGCCCGGCGTTCGCGCGCTCCTCCGGCGTGAGCGCGAGCCAGCGCGCGGCGGCGGCGCCCGCGAGGTTGTCGGGCTTCACCTCGGCGACATTGTCGCCGAGCTTCTCGAAGGCGCGCGCGACGTCGCCCGCGAGGCTCGCCTCGACGGCCTCCTTCAGGGCCGGGTCGCGCTGGCGCATGATCTCGTCCATGACCGCGGTCTTCATGCCGGCCGCCTGGAGCTGGGCGAACGGCTTGCCGGCGTCGACGGCGTCGAGCTGCTTCTCGTCGCCGACCAGCACCAGGCGGGGGATGCGCAGCGCGTCCGCGATCCGGAGCAGGTCGCGGGCCTGGACGGTCGAGGCGAGCGAGCCCTCGTCGACCACGAGCGCGGTCCTGGCGAACTGCGCGCGCATTTCCCTCTCGCCCTTCCTGGTCATGCGGCCGGCGGCGACGCCTGCATAGCGGGCGAGGAAGCGCTGGAGGGTCTCGCTCCCGATGCCGGCCTCGCCTTCGAGCGTGCGAGCCGCCGAGGCCGACGGCGCGAGGCCGCGAACCTCGTAGCCCTTCTTCTCCAGGAGCGTCCTGGCGCGCCTCAGCATGGTGGTCTTGCCGCTGCCGGCATAGCCCTGGACGCCGACGGTGCGGTCGCCGGACGACAGGATGAGCTTCACCGCCTCCTTCTGGCCGTGGGTGAGGGGGCCGTTCCTGAGCGCCTTGTCGACGGCGCGTGCGCGCATCGGCACGGCGCCGCGGCCTTCGCCCGCCCGCATCAGCGCGACCGTCTCGCGCTCGTCGGCGACCGCGCGGTCGGTGGTGAGCAGGCCCTCGGCGCCCGGCAGGCGGGCGGCGTGCAGCGTTCCCGCCTTCTCGCGCGCCGCCACCTCGCGCTCGACGTCCCCGATGGACGCCGCGCCCGGGCTCCAGGCGAGCGCGGACGCAAGCAGGCCGGTGCGCGCGAACACCGCCTCGCGCTCCGAGAGGTGCGCCACCGCCCAGTCCACGGCAAGCGATGCCGGGCCCGGACCTTCGGCTTCCACCCAGGGCTCCGCGCCCCGCTCTCCGCCCGGCGCTCGTCCGGCATTGCCGCCATCGGCCGCCGGAATGTCCCGCGCAGCCGCATCCCTGCCGGCCGTCCGCGCCGTGGCTTCGCCGGCCGCGTCCGGGCCTGCCGCCGGTTCCAGGCCCGCTTGCCTTTCCGCGCCGCGCCCTGCCTGCCGCGCCTCGGCTTCCGCCGCCAGCTCCTTGGCATCGAAGCCGAGCGCCGCCGCCTGCCGCTCCCAGCTCTCCCGCAGCGCCTCGCGGTCGACGTCGCGCTTGGCGGCGCGGGTCATCAGCGCCGCGCGCTGGGCGAGGCGCTGGTCGTCGGCGGTCTCCCCGCCGCCGCGCTCGGTCACCGCCGCCTCGATTTCCTGGCGCCGCGTCGAGAACGCTTCCACGACCTCGCGGGAGACGCCGGCGATCTCGAAGCGGCCGTCGGCGTGGGTCTTCTCGATGCCGTAGCCGAGCCGGGCGAGCCCCTGCGCGAGCTCGCTCCGGTAGAGCGCGCCCAGCAGCATCTTGGATTCGTAGAGCCGCTCGTTCGCCATCGAGCGCCACTTGCCGTCCCCGCCCTGCACCATGTTGGCGATCACCGCATGGGTGTGCAGCGCGGGATCGAGGTTGCGCGAAGTGTCGTGGCGGAAGGTGGCGATCACCGTCTTCTGTCCCCCGGTGCGGACCATGCGGCCGGTGTCGGGCTCCTTCATGCGGGTCTCGGCGACGTTCCGCTCGAACCAGTCGAGGGTGCGGGCGACGGCGCGGTCGTGGGCCTCGACCACGCGGGCGTCGCCGCCGACCAGGGCTGCCAGCGAGACGGATTTCGGGGCCGAAAGGGTGAGGTCGCGGCCGGGGCGGTGGAGGCGTTCCCCGTCCTTGCCGCGCCGGCCGAGCTCGGTCCCGGACCCGTCCGGCACCTTGCCTTCGAGCACCGCCTTGAACGTGCCGGGATCGACAGAACCCCGCAGCCCGAGCTCTTCGGCGCCCTTGCCGACCCAGGCGCTGGCGTCCTTGTGTGCCGGATCGTCTTTCGCGTAATAGCCGTCGCGCTCGTAGTAGCTCGCGCCCTGGGCCGGGGCGGCGACGGCCCCGATCGAGGCCACCATGTCAGATCGCGACCCCGGACCCGCCAGGGCGGGTCCGGCCGTCCTCCGGCTTGCGGTCACTGCTCTCCTCTTTGCCGTTCGCAGGCTCACCGGCGCCCGCTGGCGCGTCCTCCGCCTCTCCGGGCAGCGGCACGGGCTCCGGGCCGTCCTTCGCCGGCGCCGCCTCTCCGCTCTCCGGCGCCGGCAGTGCAAGGCCGCCGGACCCGGTTGCCTCCCCCGCGTTCGGCATCGTCACGCCACCGTCTTCCCGAGCGTTGCCGGGGCCGCCCGTCCCTCCGCCGGGCTCCTTCCCGTCCCCCTCGCGGGGCACGAACCGCTCCGCCGCCTTCGGCCGGGAGACGTATTTGAGGCGGATGGAGGCGACCGGGAACGGGCCGGGGAACTTCAGATAGCCCTCCAGGTTGGCGAGCCGCATGATTTCGGAGGGGAGAGCGAGCGCCCTGAGCTCCCGGCGCGGCGTCAGGCTCACCCCGTCGCGGATGGTGTTGGCGCCGTAGCTGAAGCCCTCGGCGACCTCCTCGACCTCGGCGCGGCCCAGGCTGTCGGCCGACCATTGCGCGGTGTCCCGGTCGGGCGCGGCCAGCACCACCCGCGTGCCGCAGAGCCCCGAGACGGTCTCCGC
This sequence comes from Alphaproteobacteria bacterium, assembly GCA_965202925.1. Taxonomy (GTDB): domain Bacteria; phylum Pseudomonadota; class Alphaproteobacteria; order Bin65; family Bin65; genus Bin65. Next base: position 542,609 of record CBDBCG010000001.1, read on the forward strand.
GCCGTTCCGGCCGTAGAGGTCCCGGAGCGCCGAGGCGACCTGGACGCCGAGCACGAAGCAGCCGCCGAACTGGCGGGATTCGGCGAGACCGGGCTGCAATGACGGCACCTGGTGCAGGGTCGGAAGCTCGTCGAGGATCACCCAGATGCGCCGCCCGTCGTCCTGGGCGAGCGACAGCATCGCGTTCACGGCGATTTCGAGCCAGGTGGATATGAGCCCGCGCAGGCTGGCGTGCTGGTCGCCGCGCGAGGTCAGGAACAGGAACCCGCCGCGCTTCTCGTCCGATATCCATTCCCGGATCGAGAACGGCTTGCCCTCGTCCGGCAGGAACTCAAGCGCGGAGAGGTTGGCCGTGAGCATCGCGCGCACCGAGAGCGCCGTCTTCGGATTCTCCGGATCGACGATGGACTGCGCCACCGTGCCTTCCATCGCCTGCGCCAGTTCGGTCAGCTCGGTCTTGAGCAGGCGGTCGACCAGGACCTTGTTGCGGGTCTCGCCCTTCTGGCGGAGCACGCCGGCGCCGTTGGCGAAGAGCTGGCGCGCCGCCGTCACCCAGAACGGGTCCACCGTGTCCTTCTGCTGCGGGATCAGCGCGGCGGCCATCATGTCGAAGTCGCGCGGGTTGCGCGCCTCATAGAAGGGCGACCAGCGCGGCGCCCTCGCATCGAGCGGGTTGAGCAGCACGTCGCGGTCGCGGTCGAAGAAGGCCGCCGTGTAGCTCCCCATCTTGTCGTAGATCACGCAGCGCTCGCCGCGGGCGCGGATCTGCGCCACCAGATCGGAGATCAGCACCGTCTTGCCCGAGCCGGTGGTGCCCGAGACGATCGTGTGCTGGGTCTCGGTGCGCTCAGGCCAGGGGATGCCCGCGATCGAGTAGGGCCGGAGCCGCCTGCCGCCCGGCAGGCGAGCCAGCAGCCGCGCGTTGGGAGCTTGCACCCGGCGGCGCAGCTCCCTGGCCGTCACCATCTCCGCGCCCCTGATGCGCTTCTGGCGGCCGAGCTGCGCGCCGCGCCACCAGAACGCGGCCAGGAACAGCGCGATCAGCCCGCCGCCGGCCAGCGCCCCGAGCCAGGCGCTCGCGAACATCTCGTCCCGGACCCGGTCCCGCGCCGCCCTTGCCGGCACCGAGGCCGCAATGTCGCGGATGAAGAGCACGCGGCGCGTGCCGTCGGCAAAGCGGATCTCCTGGCCGGACTCCGGGTCGTAGCCGAGGACCAGCTTCACCTCGGCGAGCGTCACCATGCCGGCGGCGTACCACTCCGCGCCGTCGGTGCGGTGCCAGAGCATCCAGGCCGGCACCGCGACGGTGGTGAAGGCGGACAGGAACATCGCCGCCCGGAACAGCTGGCCCCACATCCGCAACCCGTGAAAGACGGTCTGGCCGCCCCTCAGCGTGCTGCCGCCGATACCGCGCATGGCGATTTCTCCCTTGTCTGGCGTGACTCACCGCCCGGAGGCGGAGCGAAGCGGGGGGCGGGCGAAGGGGCCGGCGCGGAAGAGAGCCGGCCCGCGCCGCGCCTCCGGACCGGGGGGCCGGCGGGATTCCATTCCGAACCGTTGCCGGTATGATCGGAGGACATGAACATGACACGAACATTTCCTGCGCCGCCGAGCGCCAGCCGGCCGACGGCGGCCGAACGCGCCGTGGTCCTCGGCAGCTTCTCCGTCGCGGCGCTCGCCACGGCGCCCGCCTTCCTGCTCGGCGGCGGTCTGGAGGTCGTGGCCGCGCTCTGGCTCGCGGCGGCCGTGTGGGCTTTCATCGCGTCGCTGGCGCTCGCGCTCCGGCGGGGTTTCCGGGACGGCGACTGGAGCGCCTTCCGCCGCTCCGGGCCGCACGACGACAGCGACACTCTGGATTGGAGCCTGCAGAGCGGCGCGTATGTCGACATGGAGATTGCCGAGCAGCACGAACGCCTGATGCGCGGCGACTGAAGCCCCCGCCGGGATCACGGCGAGGAGTCTCCCCAGTCCTTCTCATCCTGCCGCCGAGGGGCACCCCCGTCGCCGGACCCGCCGTCGGGCGCGGCGTTCTTCGCCGATCCGAACAACTTGCCCGCAAGCCAGTCGCCCACCACCGGCAGGTTCTCCGTCGCATGATGTTCGAAGGGTTTGCCGGTCTCGACGGCAACGCCCGCGCGGCCTTCGGCGGCCTCCTCCCGCGTCACCGTTTGCCGCGCCTCGCGCGCCGCTCCCTTCATGGTCATGTCCGTCTTCGTCTCGACGCGCTCGGCCATCGCCGCCGCCCCGGTCTCGCCCGGAGCCGGCGCCCCGGCTTCCCGCGCCCTGTCGCGCACGCCGGCCGACCAGCCTCCGTAGGCCGCGGCCGTCTCCGTCGCGTAGGCGCCGCGCAGCGCGCCGGCGGCGGCCTCGTATTCCGCCGCGCCGCCGACCGTTGCCGGGTCCGGCCCGACCGGGGCCGGATACTTCTCGTCGATGAACCGGGCGGCGTATTCGCGGAGCTGCTCGGAATCCTCCGCGGTCTGCGGCGAGGCGATGCGCATGGCGCCCGCCGCGCCGAGAGCGCGGCCGTCGGTTCCCGGCTGCTCCGAGAGCCAGGCGAAGAAGGGCTGGCCGAGCTCGCGCTCGATCGCCTGGGCGTCCGCGCGCACCTGCGCGGCCTGCTCGGACCAGCTCTCCGATTCCTGCCTCGCCAGCGAAGCGCGCTCCTGGAACGTCCGCATGCGGGTCAGGTTGGCGCTCAGGCTCTCGTCGAGCCCCGCCGTCTCGCTGTCGCCGGTCTGCGTCGAGTAGCGGCGCGAGGCCTCGGAGACCTGGGACCAGGTCTCGGTCACGCCGTGCTGGCGGTCGTATTCCTTCATCCGGTTCCAGGCGTCGGACTCGACGGTCTGGCCGCGCCACATCACCGAGCCGTCCGCCCTGGCCTTGACGAGGAAGTCCCAGCCGCCGCCGACGCTGGCCTGGCCGATCAGCACCGCCGCCTGGTTCTTCGTGATCCCCGCGATCTCGGAGAGCTTCTCGACATGGGAGTCCAGCGCCTGCGCCTGGCTCGACTCGCTCTCGGTCACGCCGCGCGCATAGGCCTCGCCCGTGCTGACATCATGGCTGTAGCGCTCGATCAAGCCCGTCGCGTCCGTGACGGCGGCATTCCGCGCCTGTCCGGCCTCCGCCGACCAGTGGCGCGAGAGCGTCCGGGCCTCGGCGGCGCGGGTCTCGTGGGAGGTGGCGAGGGATTCCGACAATCGAACACCCGCAGCCGGGATGCGGCTGGTGGCGGCGCCCGCATCCGCCACCACCGTCCCGTCGCCGGTCACCGTCATCGCGGCCCCCATCGGCGCGTAGCCGGTGTAGCGGTCGCTGTCGACATGGGTGGAGGTCCTGATCTGGCGCCCCTCCAGCGTCGCGAACCGGTGGGTGTCGTAGCCCGTGTTGGCGAGCGAGAGGTTGCCCGTCGTGCCCTCGTGCGCGGCGGAGGACGCGGCGTCCTGGCCGACCGCCAGCACCGAGGTCGCCAGCACCGTGGCTTTCGACAGTCCATACGCCAATGCGGCGGCGAGGAACGGCACCGACATCGAGAGATAGCCAGACATCACCGCCACGTCGGACGCCACCGCCCTTATGCCCGCCTGCGCGACCAGAGAGATGCCGATATCGCCGTCCGGCATGAGGGCGGCGGCCTGCATCCTTTCCGCGGCCTCCCCCATGCTGATCCGGTGCAGCACGGCGTAGAGCGGCCCCCAGCTCTGGAGCCATATGAGCCCGGTGACGTAGGAGCGGAAGATCGCCGTCCCCGCCGGGGTCAGCATCAGCAGCACCGCCATCGGGAACGCGCCGATATAGAGGCACTCGAACACGATCCGGAGCAGCGGCACCCAGGTCTCGGCCTGGCGCCCGATCGCCCGGTAGGCCGAGACGGTCTGCGCCTCGGCGCGGGCTTCGGTGTAGGCCCTGAGCGCGGCCGCGTTGCCGGCCTCGGCCGCCCATTGCTCGCCCGCGCCGTGGACGGCGTTCAGCACCATCTGCTGGCGCATGATCTCGGCCGCCGAGCGCGAGGCGCCGATGAGGAAGGTGTGGGAGGCCGGCAGCGCCGCCAGCAGCTCCGCGCGGGCGAGCGCGTCGGTGCGCGCGTCCGGGAAGATGCGCCTGCCGAAGATCGTCCCGGCGCGCTGTATCTCGGCGTTCCACTGCGCATTGAGCCTGCCGGCGCCGTCGCGGCAGGTGACCACCTGGCGGTCCATGGTGGCGGCCCCGCCGGCGCCCGCCGCGCCGCGCGTCGCGAACTCGAACATCCGCGCGGGCGAGGCCCCGGCCGACGGCGTGCCGGTGGCCGTTACCAGCCGCCAGAGGTCGGTGGATTCGCGCAAATCGTCGGCCGTGACGTGGCCCAGCAGCAGCGCGTGGAACACGCACTGGCGGGCATAGTTGCGGATGTTGCGCGCGAACACCGCATCGGTGATCTCCAGCCGCGTCGCCTTGGCCGCGAGCCTGGCCCCGAAGATCAGCCCGTGGCGCTGGTAGACGAGGTCGTTCGGCAGCGCGAACGCCTGCTCGGTGAGCCGCGTGAGGCCGTCGCCGACCTGGCTGGTGAGCGATGCGAAGAGCGCGAGCCCGATGGGGACGTTCGCCACCACGGCCGGCGCCAGCGTCGGATCGAGCCGGTCGACCACCCTGACGGTCGCCTTGGGCACGATCATCGCGCCCCAGACGGCGGCGAACAGCAGCATCCACTTCGCGTTGTCCTTCCACGAGCCGCCGAAGGCGGTGCGGAACAGGACCCAGGCGAGCCCGGCGGCGCCGGCAATCTGGGCCAGCGTGATGTAGGCGCCGCCCGAGGTGATCGCGGCGACGGCGTTCAGGAGGTCGACGAGATAGGTCCCGCCGCCGAGGGTGAAGAGCTCGTACATTATATATGGGCGCTCCTGGCGAACCCGGCGCCGGCAGGCCCGGCCGCCCGGCTCCGGACCCGCGCCGCGGCCCCGCCCGATGCCCTGGCCCCTGTCACGGCTTTCATCACCGCGACCCGGCCCCGGCGCCGCCGCGCGCGAACGCCAGCGCGGCGCGCAGGTCCGCCGAGAGGGCGCCCGCGAGCTCGGTCTCGATCAGCCTGAGCTTCTCGACCACGGCGAGCGCGGTGTTGAGGCGCTGGAGCCCCTGGTGGCGGTGGCGGGCCAGCGCGATCCGGTTGGCACGCAAACCTTCGCGCCAGCGCTTGAGCTGCTCGCCGTCGGCGATATCCAGCGTGCCGGCGCGCTCCTCGACCGTGCGGTGCAGGTCGGTGATCCAGACCTGCATGACGTCGAGCGCGACGGCCTCGGCGAGCGCGTCCATCTCCTGGTCGATCACCGCGCCCCGGTAGGCGGCGGCGGTGTTGGCGACCCGGTAGACCGGGAGCGTGGTGAGGTTGACCAGCCCAAGCGCCGGCGCGGGCACGGCGGTGTCATTCCGGACCGCGTCGACCATGTCGCGCAGCAGCTCCGCGACCCGCGCCCGGAAGCCCCGGTTGGGCGGCACGGTCGCCGTGCCCAGGGTGGGGTTGAGGCAGTCGGCCGTCGTGTCGCATGTGTAGACCGGCAGCTGCCCGCCGCCTTCCATCAGGGTCTCGGTCACGCGGCGGTCCAGCGCCAGCGGCTCGAGGATGCGTACCCTGGGGCCGGATGTGTCGCCGTCGGAGGTGGGCGCGGTCACGATCACCGTGCCGGTGACCGCCATCGCGAACTCGGCAAGCTGGGTGTCGCCGGACAGGAACGAGGAGGCCCGGATCGCCTTCCAGGCATAGTTGACGTTGACCGGTACCTGGTCCGCCATTGCCCCGGAGGCGGCCGCCAGGGTCGAGTTGCGCTTGCCGTCGGCGCCGCAACCGTGCTTCGCGGCGGCATAGTCGGAGAAGATGCCCTGGCTGGTGCCGATGGCGGCGCAGATCGAAGCAGACGCCCGGTCGTTCTTCGACCATGCGGCGCCGACCAGCGCCTGGGCGGTCTCGCAGCTGTTGAGGTTCTGCGCGTTCACCCACTGCGCAAGCGCCCGCAGCTTGGCCATGGTCTCGGCGATCACCGGGGAGATCGTCTCCAGCGCGAGCTCGAAGGCGAAGCCGGCGGCGTTCTGGGCGACGGCGCGTCCGAAGGCGATCAGCTGGTCGGAGTTGATGAACGAGAACGCGCCCGCGAACGCGTCGATCCCGCCGCAGCCGGCCCTGAAGGAGGGCAGGTTGACCGTCGCGACCTGCTCGGAGCGTACGGGCGACCGCAGATAGAGGTTGCCGAGCGTCCAGTGCCCGGAGGCCTGGCCCTGGAACGCCGTCGGCCCGGTGGTGTTGACCGCCGCCCCCTGCCAGAAGCGGTTCATCTCCGAGAGCACGTCGGCGCGCGCCGGTGCGGTCGCTATAACCGACGCGGCGAGCATCAATGCCGAAACGGCATATCTGCGCAATCTAGTAGTCATGTCCGGGCTCCAGGGCGGTGAGGGCGAAGATCCGCTCGGCCATCTCGTCCTCGGCCATGACGCCGAAGCCGACCGGCAGCACCCGCTTCGTCTCGCTGTCGAACAGCACCAGGGCGGGCACCGGCGCATCGCCGAGGCCGAGCCGGGCGGCGCGTCCCCGATCCGGCACCGCCTCGGGCCATCCCTCCAGCGCTTCCCCGCTGAGGGACACCGCCAGCACGTCGAGACCGTGCCGCATGGCGAAGGCGCGCAGCAGCGGCCCGAATACCTTGCACGCCGCGCAGCCGGCATGGCCGAGATAGATCAGCCCGTAGCGGTCCCCGAGACGGGCGAGCGCGGCATCGCGGGCCTGCCGCCGGCCATCCGACCAGACCTGCTTGGCGAGCGCGCCCACCGGGCGCTTCAGCGTGTAGTCCACCTCCGGCGTCGCCCAGACGGTGCGCCGGAAGGCGTCGGAGAACGCGGCGGCCCGTTGCAGGGTTTCCTGCTGAAGGCGCAGATAGGCGGTGACCTTGGCCGGAGTGGGATCGAGGATTGCCTCGGCGCGGGCTTCTTCCAGGGCGCGGCGCATCGCCTCGATGCGTTCCGTCGCGGATTGAGCATCGCCGGGAAGGGGCGGAGGCGTGGGTGCCGGTTGCACCTCTTGCTCGTCCTGTTCCCGGTCGCAGTAGAAATGCCAGCCGAGGACCTGTCCTGCGCCCGAGCCGGGCTCCCCGCACCAGGACCGCCATTCCCCGCCTGCCGCGGACGCGCCCAGCGCCGCCCAGACGACCGTCGCGGCGAGGACGCGTTTCAGCGCCCGTATGACCGCGCGCATCATCACTGCCCCCGCCGGTAGAAGTCGCGGATGCGCGTGCGCATGACCGTCCCCGTGTCGCCCGCATCGGGCAGCGACACCGAGGGTTCGCGGGAGCCGTCCATCAGGTCCTCGGTGAACTCGGAGAGGTCGAGGCTGGCGAAGTCGATCCCCTCGATCTCGGCCACCGTGAAGCCCCGGCAGCTCGACCAGCCGATGCCGAGCTGGTGGCGGCCCTGCTGCTGCAGGATGCGCCCGAGCTTCGAGCCGAACACGCACCAGGCGCGCGAATGCCGGATGCAGATGCCGAACAGGGTCTTCTTCGAGCAGTATCGGCCGAGATAGTGGGTGTTGCCGGCGTTGCGCTCCTCGGCAAGCTCGATCTCCGAGGCCGAGCAGTTGGCCAGACCGACCAGGGCGCCCGAGTTCTTGCAGCAGTTCGCCAGCCCCCCGAAATGGATGTGGCAGGCCCGGCGCCGGCCCTTGAAGAAGCGCATGTCCTGGCGGTCGAACTCGTCGCCGCCCAGCTCCAGCGCCATGTTGAGCCGCGTCGTCGCGTCGACGAAGCCGGTGTTCGATTGCGAGGGAACGGTCTCGCAGCCGGCGCCGACGCAGTACCGCACCGAGCCGCACGAGCCCCCGGCCTCCGCATCCCGGAGGCCCGCACCGCAGGCCGTGGCGCCGCCCGAAGCGAGGCCGTCCGTGCGGTGAACGGAAGAGTGCGGCGAGGCCGCGATCGACTCCGAGCGCCGCACCATCGGATCGCCTGCCGGCACGTTCGCGGCGGGCCGGCTCGTCGTGCCCCGGACCACGGCGCGCCCGGCGGCGCCGCCCGCATCGTCGGGATCGGCGAGGCGGGCGCGGGCCGCGTCTTCCATGCCGGAGGCCGTCAGGTTCCGTTCGGGCACGTCCGTTCCCGCGTAGCCCGGCACCTTGCCCGTGCTCGCGGCGTCGCGCGCGATCGCGCCCGCCGCAGCCGCCCCCGAATTGCCGATGGCGCGAGCTTCTGCCTTCGGATCGCCTGCCCGCGCCGCCATGCCGGAGACCACCCACAGCATCAGGCAGACGAGGACGAACATCGCCGCCCAGGTCAGCAGCCGGACGATCCGGGTCGCGCGGTCCACGACGACGGCCACCCGATCCTCGGACGCTTCGCTTCGGTCCGTCATGGCTTCCTCCCGACGCGTTCGAGATGACGGCGGGCGGCGTCACGGCCGACCGCACCCTCGTCCGCGACCGCTTCCAGCGCGGCCGCCAATCCGATGTTGCCGGTCACGAGGTCGTGCGGCGGGGCCGGGTCGCCGGCGCAGCCCCGGCTCCGGCAGGGCGGCACGCCGCCCGGCACGACAACCACGGCGGGCACCCGCTCGACGCCGAACAGGCGGAACAGGCGCGGATCGATGGCGATCCCGGCCTCCGCGCCGCCGAGGCGCTTGCCGATTTCCTTCGCGGTCGCCGGCAAGCCGCCCAAGCCGACGCCGCGCAGCACCAGCGGCGCGCCCATGCTTGCCGCCTCGCGCGCCCATTGGCGCCAGCTCTCGGCAGGCACCGACAAGCTGGCGAAGATGAGCACCTCCGCCGTGCCGGGACGCGGACCTGCGAGTTCACCGGCATGGCGTTCGGCCGGAAGGGGCGACGTTTCCCCGGATCGGCCAGGCACCGTCCGCCGCGCGGTCTCACCGGCGCGGCCCAGGGCACGCTCGATCACGTCACGCGTCCACTCGCCGAGCGACTCCCCGTCATTGCCGCCGGCCTTGCGCATCACTTCCTCGACCAGACGCGCCGCATCGGCATCGGGATCTGCCGTGCCCGTCCCGTCCGCGTGGACAGGATCGGGAAGGCCCGCCACCAACAATGCGCCGGTAAGGAACAGGACTGCCGAAACTTGCCGGAGACTGCGCATCGCGCTATCCTTCACGCATAAATTATCGTTGTCTTTCAACGGGTTCATAAGAGGCAGCAGTTCTTTTTCCGCCACAGCAGGTAGCCGAAGTTCTCGCCCGCGACCGGCAGTTCGCGCAGGGTTTCCCAGAGCACCGAAGAGCGCCCGGTCGGGTTGCAGCCGGTGAGCGGATCGACCGCCGGCACCGGCTGGGTCATCTGCCAGCGGTACTGCGACTTCTTCATGATCGGCATCGGGTAGCGCCCGCAGAGCGCGCTGGAGCCCGACGTGCCCCAGGCAAGCCCCGCGCGGTGCAGCCGGTAGAGCAGGCGCTGGGAGGCCAGCAGCGAGGCCTGGACGCCGCCGACATGGGCCGCGACGTTGCCGGTGAGCGGATACATCCCGCCCTGGCACCCGGCGCACCAGAACATCGGATCGAGCGGCAGGCCGGCGGACGACGCCGCGCAGTCGGCGGCGCAGGCCGCCTGGGCCGGCAGGTTGGCGAACAGCGCCGCCTCGGGATTGAGCAGGAAGGTGAGCTCGTCGTCGAGCCAGGCGGGGTCGAGCTCCGAGGCCCAGGCGATGTCGAGGCCGCCCCCCTCCAGGCAGCCGAGGTCGAGCAGCACGCCGATCCAGGAGAGCAGCGGATACATGTAGTAATGCGCGTGCCAGACCGAGCCCTTGGCGCCGTCGCCGCCCGCCGCGCCGGTGCGCCCGCGCCCGGCCGGCAGGCCGGGATTTATCGTGAGGCCGCCGAGGTTGGGGAAGCACCAGGGCGCCCGCGTGGCGTCGACCAGCCGGGCCGGCTCCCAGACCCCGAGCGAGAGGCCGATGCGGGGAATGGGCGAGCCGCAGAGGCAGATCGGCGATCCCGGGTTCGGCGTGTCCAGCACGCCCGAGACGCTGCCGATGGTGATTGGCCCGATCGAGATCGGGAACAGGCACTCCCAGCAGACGTCCGAGACCGGGTTCACGAACCGCCCGGTGCAGGACTGCGCCGAGGCCGCGCCGGACCAGAGGACGGCCACGAACGCCAGCGCCGCCATCGGAGCGAAACGGCGGCTCATTCGGGCGACCCTCGCCCCGATCCCGCATCCCCCCGCCGCGCCGACAGCACATTGACCAGGCCCTGCCTGCCGGCGACGACGATCTCGGTCACCGTCCGGGCCACGTCCTCCCGGTCGCGGTATTCGCGGGTCGCGATCCGGCCCTCGACCAGCACCGCATCGCCCTTCCTGACCATCGTCTCCACCGCCGCGACCGTGGGGCCGTACACGACGATCCGGTGCCATTCGGTTGCCTCCGCGGGGTTGCCCTCGCGGTCCTTCCATTTCTCCGTGGTGGCGAGAGAGAAGGTCGCGGCCTTCTCGCCGTTCGCGAGATCGCGGATTTCCGGATCGCGCCCGGCATGGCCCAGCAGGCTGGCGCGGTTCATGTTCAGCATCGTTCTCTCCCTTCCTTCATTCACCCTGTTGCCCGCCCGGAGCCGCTGCGCCGGGCGCGCCGTCGAGGGGGATTTCCGTGATGCGCAGCCGCGTCCCGGCCTGCTCGACGAGGCTCGGCGTGAACCGGAGGCCCAGGCGCGCGGCGAGGCGCCCGCCCTGGTCGAAGAAGAGCGGCCGGCGGTGCTTCCGCATGAGCTCGAGAGGGCGGCCTGCGAGCAGCACGATCTTCGCGGGCGCCTCATGCGCGAGCGCCCAGCCGACTTCCGCCGCCCGGCGTCCGTCGACAAACAGCAGGTCGCGGGCGAGTGCGATCCGCTCCAGCGGGTTCACCCGCGTTCCGGCCGCGGCAATGAGCGTTCCGTCCGGCGTGCGGATGTCGCGTTCGACCGTGACGGCGGGATCGAACAGGCGGATGCGTCGCTCTCTCGCAGGCGCGATCCCGGGCACGGGCTGCGGCTCTTCCAGCGTCCTCCGCGCACGCTCGCGGGCTTCGGCCTCGAAGCGCGCCAGCGCGCCCGAGCGCTGCATTTCCAGGAGGCGAGCCTCGATTGCGGCGAGCAGGTCGGGCTCCGCGATCGCCCACGTCGCGCCGCGCACGCCCAGGTCCTTCGCGGATGCAACGGACGGAATGCCGGCGGCCGGCAGCGCGGCCAAGGTCGCGGCGAACAGCAGGGCGGCGGGGCGTATCATCGCCGTGTTTCCGCCGCCGGATGCGGCAGGATCGTGACGGACTCCGATGCCGGAGCGATATCCTCCGGCCCGACCAGCGGCCCCTCCAGGCCGAGCCACGGCACGTCCGGCATGGCGAGCGCCCGTCCGAGGATGCGTTCTCGCGGCACCAGGCCGATCTCCGCATAGCGGCTGTCGTGGGAATCCGCGTGACCGGCGTGCACATAGAAGCGGCCCGGCGGGATGACGCCCGGCGCGATCGCCGCGAGCGGACGCCCGTCGAGCGCATGCGTCTTGGCCCGGCCGGCGGGAGCGCCGTCGAGTCGGACCGTCCCGTCCGCATCGACCGAGACCGTCATACCCGGCACCCCGCGCACGGTCTTGAGATAGGGAACTTCGGAACCCACCGCCCCGGGCGGCTCGAACAGCACCCGGTCGCCGATCTCCGGCTCCGCGCCGAACAGCGGGAACGCGGCGTAGCCCCAGGCTTCGTCGGACCAGCTCGCGTTGACGTGGACGCGCGAGGCCGCCGCGAGCCAGAGCGCCGCCAGCGCGATCATCGCGCCGAGGGCGATATGGCGGCGGTGCAACGCGGCCGCCTTCAGACCGAATATCGGACGTCGCGCAGTCACCGGCCGGGCTCCGGCGGCGTTGCGATCCCCTCCGCACGATCCCGCGCCAGGAGCGCCGCGAGCGTGTCTTCGACCTCCGCCGTCAGGTCCGGCGCCCCGGCCGCAACCGCCCGCGCCGGCAGCAGCACCACGCCGTGGCGGTGCGCCACATGATCGAGCGCGGCCTCCAGCGCCTCGCCCCAGGCGCGCACGTCCTCGGCGGTCTTGCCTCCGCTTGCCGCGCGCGTGGTGTAGGCGGCGGTCATCTCGCCGAGCCGTACGCTGGCGACGGACACGGCCCCGGGCGCGGCAAGGCGCGCCGTGCCGGCGGCGACGACCGCCGCGACGCCGACGGCGAGCAGCACCGCGCAGAGAGCCGCGCGAAGCTCGCTCACGACCCGCACCCCGCCGCGCCCCGGCGCGCGGTCATCGAGACATACGCGCGGGTGTCGCGGTGCTTGAACCACGCCGTGCCGTCCTCGTCGTGGAACATGTAGAGGTAGTGCCCGGCCCAGCGGCGGTCCGAGCGCGCGGCGGACAGCACCCCGGCCAGGATCGCGGCCCGGAACACCTCCTCGGCGTCCCGCACCACCCGGAGCGCCGGAGCGCCGTTTGCCGTCGCCGCCCCCCTTTTTCCGCGCCGCCGCGCCGGGCTTCGTCCTTCCGCCCGCGCCATCTCCGGCCTCCCCGTCACCGGTCGCCTCCCGTTTCCCCGACTGCTTCCCCGCCCGGCGCCGCGCCGAGCGCCCGGAAACGGGCGAGCCACGCATTGGCGGCCTTGTCCGGCGGGATCGAGCGGATGCGCCGCTTCAGCGGCGGGAAGGCGACGCCGGCGCCCACCGGCGCGCCTGGCCCGGACCCCGATCCGGGCTCAAGCAGGTCGCGGCTTTCGGTTGCCGCCGCCATGCGGGTGACGAAGCGCAGGAGCTCCGCCTGTTCCTCGTCGAGCACGGCATCGAGGCCGGCGGCCTCGCGCACCGCGCTCTCGATCCCGGCGGCGAGCTTCCCGGCGCGCTCCGCCGCGCGCTGCGAGTCGGGCAGGCGCCCCCGGAGCCAGGCGGACGGCGCATTCGCGATGAGCGCGTGCAGCGCGAGCCGCCGCCGGTCCTCCCCGCCCAGCCCGTCGAGCGCCTCGATCTCCTCCGACACGAACACCGCGTGCGCCGCGACCGAGTGGTACTGCCGCAGGCAGCCGCCCCGGCGGCAGGTGTTGGCCAGTACGTGCGCCAGCGCCTCGAAGTCGATATCGCCGGCGGTCACGGTCTCGGGGTCGTCCGGCCAGTTGAGCGGGCGTTGGCCGCCCGATGCCTTGCGTGTCACGCTGTTTCTCCCGTGTCCGATGGTTCGAAATGTCCGGCAGGGGCGCCGTCCGCGAGGGGAGCGTCCTCCGCGAGACGGGCGCCGTCCGCGAGGGGACCGTCCCCGGCGAGCCGGTCGATGGCCTCGACGGTGGTGAGGCCCTGCGCCTTGAGGTTTTCCACGGCGGCGAAGGCCGGGCCGCGCGAGGAGAACAGCGCCACCGACCAGGGATCCAGCACGAGACGCGCGACGCGCCAGCCGTCCGGGCCGTGCAGCACCAGCTCGGCATAGCGCCCGTCTGCCGTGGTGAGACTCTTGAGCGCGCGCTCCATGCCGGGATCGCAGTGGATGCGCTTCTCGGACTTCAGCAGCTCGACGGATTCGTCCTTCTGGGCGAGGAAGATCACCCAGTCCGAGTTCTCCCAGGCCGCGCGCGCGGCGGGGTTGGCGTAGTAGTCGTTGACCGACTGCGTGCCGGTGATGAGCGCGCCGCGATATTTGCGGGCGCGGCGGGCCGCCCCCTCCAGGAATGCCTTCGAGTCCTCGCCCGAGAGCAGGTCCCAGGCCTCGTCGATGACGATGGCCTTCGCCCGGGTGCGGGGGCCGTGATACATGCGCTGGGTCGAGAGGAAGACCACCAGCATCAGCACCACCGCCTGGACGTCGCCGCGGCCCTTGAGTTCGGCGAGCTCGAACACGGTGAGCGCGTTCTCCAGGTCCGGCACGTTCGAGCCCGCGAACAGCCGCCCCATCGCCCCGCCCGGACACCAGGGACCGAGTGCGGTGCCCATGTCCTTCGCCCGGCGGTCGTCGCGGCCCTCCAGGTTCTTCCTGACCGTGCCGAGATCCGCGCCGTTGCCGGCCTCGTCCCAGGCCGCCGCGATGGCCTCCGCGATCAGCGCCGCCTCGATGTCGTCGATCGAGCCCCGCCGCCTTGCCATGCGGCCGATGACGCCGGCCAGCATGGCGAAACACTCTTCCCGGTAATCGCCGTCATGTTCGGCGGTGCCGGCGTCGATCATGGCGAAGGGGTTGAGGCAGGCCGGGTCCTTGCCGAAGGCGATGAAGGCGCCGCCGAGCGCCTCCGCCGTGTGCTGGAACGACCTTCCGTCGTCGATCACCACGGCCTCGCCGCCGGCGCCGATGAGGCCGGTCACCAGCTCCTGCATCAGCACCGACTTGCCGGAGCCCGACTTGCCGGTGACGGCGACGTTGTAGTTCCCCGCCTCGTTGGCGAAGGGCGACCAGCAGGCGGGCTGACCCCGGCGCCCGATCAGGAAGAGGGCGGGCGGATTGTCGGGATTGGCCGGCTGACCGCGCCACTCGCCGTGCAATGGGGCGAGGTTCACCGCCGACGACGTCAGCAGGGTCTTCATGCGGCCCATGCGTTCGAGGTCGGCGTCGAGGCCGCCCGCCGAGGCCATCGGCAGGCAGGCAAGCCAGGAGGGGAGCTGCATGTAGCGCTCGGCGTTCACCCGCCAGCCCTGGCCGTGATAGATCGCGCGCACCGCCTGCTCGGCCTCGTCGAGCGCGTCCAGGGGCGCGTAGACCGCGGCCATGTAGCAGGCGCGGACCAGCTTCTCGCCGTCCTTGATCCGCTCGGTGACCGTCTGCCAGTCGCGCGCCTTCTCGGGCAGGCCGGGGAGATAGCGCGCGATGCCGGTGCCGGCCTGCTGGGTCGCGCGGGCAGATTTGAGGAACGCCTTTTCGCCCGCCGCCTCGTCGCCCGTGGTCACGGTGAGGCAGGTCAGCACCGGGCAGCCCGGCTGGAGGAAGTCGCGGTGGAAGTCGCCGATCAGCGCGTTGCCGCGCCAGCCAGGCCAGACCTCCGGGAAGGCGATGGCCGAGAGCACGCGGACGGCGATGTCCTGATCGTCTGGATGATGGAAGGAGAGGCCGGTGGGATGGACCGAGAGCGCGCGCCCGGGCGCGATGCACTGTTCGTGCAGCGGATCGCGCGGCGCCCAGCGTCGCCGGGGGCGTTCCGTCTCACCGTCGCGGTATCCGCCGATATCCGGCGCGACCAGCTCGGCCGCCAATGACAGGAGCGCGTCGGGCTCCAGCCGGCGGGTCTGGGCGCCCGCCGAGGCGAGCGTGCCCTCCAGCGCCCGGCGGAAGGCGCCGAGCGCGGTCTCCGCCGCCGGGCCGGGCAACCCCGTGAGGCAGGCGGTGACGAACACCCGGTAGTCCGACAGCGTGAAGGGCGGGCCGCCCGCATGGAGGCGCCGCCAGCCGCCGGAAGCGAGCAGATCGCGGCGGCCCCGGCTCATCTGCGCCAATGCGCCGCCCCCGGCTCGGTGGCCGCCTGCCCCAGCCCGCCCCGGACCCGATCCGGGGGACTCCGATCCGGGGGGGCAGGCGGCGCCCGAACGGGGCTCGGCCCAGGCGCGGGAGGCCGCGCCGAACCTCGGGCTCGCCCAGTGGATGACTTGAATGGTGCAGCGTTCGGGCGCGGCATCCGCCAGCGTCCCCGCCAGCGCGCCCAGGGTCTCGGCGTCGATGCCGGCAAAGGGCGGCAGTTCGACCATGAACCCGGTGGAAGCCGCGTTGACGTAGAGCTCGCTCGACTCGTCCCAGGCGCGCCAGGGCAGCAGCGCGTGCAGCGCGGCGGGCATCTCCGGCGGCGACCAGGGACCCGGCGCCTCCGGTCCCTCGAACAGCTCCAGCAGCCGCTTCACCGCCCGAGCCTCCAGCTCGCCGGCTCCAGCACGACCCGCACATACGAGGCCTCGCGGTAGACGCCGCCGGCGTCGACGAAGGGCGCGATCCAGATGCGCGCCACAACCTCGTCCGTGCGGAGATCGGCGCCATGAGGGTCTTCGGCGCCCGCGCGCAGTTCGGGCGCAACCGGTTCGGCCGGAAGGGGCGCCGGAGCCTCGACCGGCAACAGCCGGACCGGGCCGGACGCGGCGGCCTTCTCCCGGTCGGCGGCTTCGGGGGCAAACAGCCGCGCGAGCCAGGCGAAGGGATCGAACCCGCCATCGCAGGCGGCGTCGCAGGGCGCATCGTTTTCCGGCGCCGCGCGGGTTTCCCCGCCGCGCGCCCGCCAGAGCGGCTCCGCGAGGACCGTATGCCGGGCAGCGTCCATGTCCGGCACCGCCGGATCGGCGGCGGCGACGCTGTCGCAGCTCCCGGTGTCGGCCAGCGGGCACTGCCAGCTCTCGCCGACATGGCCCGACGAACAGCCGGCCAGCAGGAGCGCGGCCACCGCGGCCGCCGGGAGCGCCATGCGGCGCGGCTGTTTCGTGGCAAGCATCATTGTCTTTGTCCCTTCTGTGCGGTCCGGATCGGCGCGCGGCCGTCTATGCGGGCGCCCTCGAGGAACACCAGCGTCACCTTCGTGCCGGCCTGGAGCTGGATCACCGGCTGGTACTGCTCGGCGCGGCGGATCATGTAGTCGGCGACCTTCTGGCCGGCCGACGACGCACCCGCGCCGAGACCGGCGCGCCCGATATCGCCGAGCGCCGTGTTGGCGACCGCCGCGCCGCCGCCGGTGGCGACGGCCTGCGGCTGGAACGCCTGGGCGACGCCCTGGCCGGCGCCGGAGACCAGGCCGGCGAGGAACGCCTTCTCGACCAGCGCCCCCTCGCGGCTCACCACCGGCCCGCGCACCCCGGTCTTGCCGGAACCCGCGACGAACCCGGCGACGTCGGTCTCGACCACCGTGCCCGGCTCCGGCCCGGCGCAGGTCATGGTGCGGAACCTCGCGTAGACCTTCTCCGAGGAGAGGTCGCCATGCGCCGCGCCGGTGACGGTGCAGCCGTCGATATCCACCTGCAGGGCGGTCCCGTCCTCGGCGGCGGTCCAGGCCGGGCCGGTGATGCGGAACAGCACCGGGCGGGGATCGCCCTGGGAGGAGACCCCGGCCGAGGCGTCGACGCCGGCCAGCACCACCGCCTCGGCATGGGCGCCCGCCGGCAGCCACGCGGACACCGGCTTCGCGACCGCATCGGCCACCAGTTCGGGACCGGAGCGGCCATCCGATATCGAGGATTGCGGCGCGCCTTCCAACTCGAAGGTCTCGATCATCGGAGCCGGGGACCGGGCGGCCGGTCGCGCCCGCCCGCCGGACGGCGCATTCCCCGCCGCCCGGAAATACTCCCCCGATGCCGGCGCCCCGGCCTGCGCGTTGCCCGGCTGCGCGGACGGCTCCAGGCCGCGCCGCAGCTCGTCGATCAGCGCCGCCTGGCGGTCGATGACGCCGCGCGCGTCCGCCGCGTCCTTCTCCAGCCTGGCCCGCAGCCGCTCGTTGTCGGCCCTGAGCGTCCGCGATTCCTGTTGCATCTCGCGGATCCGGGTCTCGATGCCGCCGAGCCGCGCCTCCGAACGCCGGGTCCAGACCTGCTCGGCCGCGTCCGGCCCGGCGATCTCCGCCTCGATGCCGCCTTGCGGCAGGGACGGCTTGCCGCCGCCCATGCCGAGCCACGCGGCCACCGCGACCAGCAGCACCGCCGCGATCGCGGAGAACAGCAGCAGCTGGCGCCGCCTGACCGCCCCGGGATCGCTCGCATCGGCGCGGGCGCTCATCGGGGGTCTCCGGCGGATTCGGTCACCGCCACGACCAGCCGGCCGCCGGCGGGACCCGTGCCCGGCGCGGCCAGCCAGAGTGCGGCAACGCGACCCATGCCCGGAAGGGCGCCGATGGTCCCGGCAAGGTCCGCGCCGCCATCCGCATCCCCGCCTGCCCCGGACCACGATCGGGGGGATGCCGGACGCGCGGCCCCGAACACGAGCGCCGCGAAGCGCGGACCCCGCCAGGTCTCGATGAAGCTCATGCCGCCGGGCGCGACTCCCCCCGCCGCGCGCGATCGCGTAGCCGGGCAGCGCCTCGCGCCGGGCGACGGCGCGCACCAGCCGCACCAGCGCCGCGATGTGCGGGCTGCCCGCAGCCGGATCGGCGACCGCCGCGCCCGGCAGGGCGACCGCGTTGCGGATCAGAACTTGCGCCGAGTCCCGGTCCGCCGGGATCAGCGTCAGCCGGTAGGTGAAGCCCCTCTCGGTGCCGACGAACAGGGTGACGGGATCGCCTTCCATGCCGGCATCCGGCGAGAGCGGCCTCAGATAGAGGTCCCCCGAGACCGCGTCGTGCTCGACCGCGAACCCGTCCGGGGACCGCACCACCCTCGCGATCCTGTCGCCGGCCAACGCGATGCGGTTGACGCCCGTGGCGGATATCTCCGCCGAGAGCTCGGCATGGTCGGCCGCGTCGAGAATCTGCATCGCCAACGCGGAGCCGGTGGGCGTCGCGAGGGCGGCCATGCAGCCGAGCGCAATGGCGAACAGCGGCGCGATCGTCCGCCGCCGGTATTTCCGTGTCATCGTTCGTCCTCCAACTGTTCGAAGCGCAGCAGGCCGATCCGCCCGGCGTCGATGCGGAAGGCGAGCCGGTAGCGCCGGTTCTCGCGCGCCGCCTCCTCGCGCCCGATCCAGGTCACCAGCTCGCCCGCGATCTCCACGGTCAGCCGCGCCGGGTCGGCCGCGATCTCCATCGGGTAGAAGGCGCTCGCCATGTCGCGCCCGGCCAGGCGGGCCGCCTCGGCCTCGACCCAGGCGCCGATCGCGCCCCGCGCCGAGGCATGGCTCATCCGAGCCGCCGCGGCACGGACGTGAGAAGCGTTCTCCGGCGTCAATGTCAGCAGCGTCACCGCCGCGGTGCGCGCCATGTCCTCGAGGTAGCGGGCGCCGGCCATGCCGGATCCGGCGCTTGCACCGCCGACCTCCCAGGCCGGCCCCGCCGCCGCCGGCACCAGCACGGTCACCGTCTCGCGCCCGGCGAACCCCGCGGTGAGCGCCAGGTTGGCGGTCATCGACAACGCCAGCAGCAGCCCGAGCGCGATGCGGATATCCCGCACCCGCCGGAGCCCCGCATCCATGTCCGCGCGCCGCATCAGCCGGCATACCGGCGCAGGTGGCTCGGCGGCGTCGCCTTCAGCCGCAGCACGAAGTCCGGCAGGAACCAGTAGAGCGCGTAGCGCGCGATGTTCGCCCCGCCGCCGCGCTTGACCCGACGCAGCAGCAGCCAGCCGCCGACGCCGGCAACCAGCCCCGGCACGAACTGGTTGGCCGCGAGCCCCAGGAGGGCCGGACCCATCAGGGCAGCGGCCTCGTCGACGGTCCAGAACAGCCAGCGCTCGGGGTCGTCGAGCCGGCGCGGGATGGTGTGGCGGGCCGCGTCGTTCATCACACGATCGCCGTGCCGACCAGGCCGGTCACGATGCCCGTGCCGGCACCCGCCGCCACGCCGACGCCGACCGCGCCCATCAGCTGCATGGCGTTGAAGCGCAGCACCGAGCCGACCAGCGCCGCGCCCACGGCGAGCGCCGCGGCGAGCTGGCCGCCGGTCCCGCTCACGATGTTCGTCACCGTCCCCAGCGGCCCGCCGAAGGTGGTGTCCGAGGTCGCGAAGGCCGGGTCGACCCCCGCGGCCAGCGCCGCCGCCGCCACACCGAGCGCCGCCGCCAGCCGGCCGGCCGCCATGCCCGGCGCGTCTTCGCGCGCACGGGCCGCCGGCATCCGCCGGGCGCCCATCAGGCCGCCCTCCGGCCGCCGCCGTCCGCGACGCGCACGCGATGCTCCGCCGCCCAGCGCTTCAGGTCCTCCATGCGGTAGAGGAAGCGGTGCCCGAACCGGTAGTGGTCCGGACCGCCACCCTGCTCGCGGAAGCGGTGGAGCGTCCGCGCGGACACCCCCAGCCAGATCGCGGCCTGGCGCGCGCTCAGATGCGGGCTCTCGCCGTTCTTCATCGTCGTCTCTCCCCTTGGGTCGCAATCGTGGGCGCCGCAATCCCCGCCGCCCCCGCGTTCCAGCAGCGCGACCCCCGCCACTGCGCAGGCCATCGCCGCAAGGCACGCCGGGTCGGCGTGGTCCGCCATCCAGGCGCGCACCCGGTCCACCGTGACCAGGCGGAACGAGACGCCCCGGCGCAGCCGCTCCACGAAGGAGGGGTCGCCCGCGGCCTGCTCGCCGAACACGTAGGGCTTGGTGCGGGATGCGCTGAGGAACGCCTCGACCTCGCGCCGGAAGGCCGGCCCGACAGGCGCCGCGCCCATCGCCGCGAGCACCCGGTCGGCGCTCCTCAGCCCGAGCCGGCGCCCGCGCTTGAGCGAGGCGACGAAGCCGGGGTCGCCCAGCACGTCGCGCCCGAAGCGCCAGCCGCTCGTGCCCGAGCGCTTCAGATGGGCGTCAACCGCCTCGCGGAGGAGGGTGTCGAGGGTCGTCATGGCGGCGAACGTAGTTGGAACGTCCGCCGTTGACAATTGTGTTAGTTAGGGAATATCCTGCGATTCGCGGCATCCCCGCAAGGAGCGGACATGACCACCGAAATCACCGACACCGCGCGCGAAGCCCTGCGCCAGGCCATCTGGAAGAAGGGAACCTCGCTCGCCGAAGCCTCCCTCGCGCTCGGCCGCAACAAGGCCTACCTCCACCAGTACCTCGCACGCGGCATGCCCCGGGTGCTCTCCTTCCAGGACTCCGAGACCCTCGGCGACCTCCTCGACTGCGACCCCGCCGCGCTGCGCCACGACACGCTGCCCCGCCCGAAGCCCTGGACCGGGCCGAAGCGAAGGCGCACCGCCGGCGCCTCGGTGCGCGAGGTCGAGGTCGAGGCCGCCGCGGGCGCCGGCGCCTGGAACGAGGACTTCGTCCACGAGAAGGCCCGCTGGCGGCTGCCCGAAGCCATGGTCCGCCACGAGGGCGATGCCGACCCCGAGGCGCTCCGCATCCTCCGGGTCCGCGGCAACTCGATGGAGCCCGAGCTCAGCGACGGCGACCGCATCTTCGTCGACACCGCGCGCACCGTCCCCGCCGCCGGCGAGCTCTTCGTGCTCTGGGACGGCGCCGGGCTCGTGGTCAAGCGCGTCGAGGCGCTCACCGCCGAAGGCGCGCTCCGCCTCGTCTCCGCCCACCCCGACTACCCGCCCTACGAGCGCCGGGCCGACGAGGTCCACATCGTCGGCAAGGTGCTGTGGAAGGTCACCCGCGCCTGAGACGGGCGCGGCGGGGCGGGCGCGCCGCCCGGCCCCCGGCGCAACCCGGCCGCTGCCCGCCGCGAGGGCCGAGCCCATCGCCTGCAGGCGCTCCGCTACCACTTGATGAGGCTGCGCAGCATCACCCCGTGTTCAACGTCGTTGTCGTTCACGGCCTCGCGGCGGGTCGCGTCGAGACTGACCTCGAAGCCGGGGTCGCCCGGAACCGCCGAGGTCAGGCGCCAGCCCATGCGGTACTCGCGCGCCGTGTCCGAGAACCCGAACCCGACATTGGGCGTGCCGGTGAAACGGTCGCCCATCAGCGCCATGCCGTAGCCGACCTCACCGTCGAGCCGGCTCGACGGCTCCGCATTGCCGCCCGCCGCCAGACCCGACGACGCGGGCAGCGCCCACAGCCGCCCGGAGCCCGACGGGTCAACACCGTATGACGGCGTGAGAGACGCAGACAGGCCGCGCCCCGCGTTGCCGCCCGGCACCAGCCGGAGCTGCCCGGACACGCCCCATTCGTCGTAACCGTCCTCCGCATGCACCGCGAGCCCGTGCACCTTCAACGCCATGTCGAGACCCCGCGACGGGTCCGCGTAGCCGAGGCCGGCCCCGAACTCCAGGCCCGTCCCCGTCTCCGCGTCGCCGGCGTCATGGCGCACCCCGAGCTCGAGCTTCGGCGTCAGCGCCGCGCCGCTCGCGAACGAGAACGTGCGCGAGCCGTCGAGCACGGCACGCACCCGGCTCGACTCGCCCCGCGCGGCCGCGAGGTTCCCGAACGCGGTCCCCGTCACCCGGTCGGACTCCGTGCGCACCCAGAACGCGTCCGCCTTGAGCGCCAGCGCGAACCCGCCCGCCTCGGCGGGCTTCACAAGGTCGCCCCGCACCCCCGTTGCCGCCAGCGTCATCGCGAGGTCCGTGCGGTAGCTCTGCGGCGCCGCGCCGTCGATGTCGAGCGTCATACGTCCCGAGCCCGTGCCCGCGAGACCCCACGCCGAGATGCGGTCCGAGAGCGCGAGCCGCGCATAGGGCAGCATCGTCGTCGCGGTGCTCCCCAGCGCATAGCGCCAGCCGGCATCGTTCGCCGTGCCCTCGCCGACGCTGTGCGTCATCGCGAAGCCCATCAGCAGCCGGCCCCGCTCGTAGTCCATGCCCATCGAGCCGGTCGCCGCCTCGCCGGTGAGGCCGAGACCCGGCACCGCCGCCGAGAACCGCGACACCGACGCCCCCTGGCCCCAGCTCGTCCACTGCGACCCGGCG
This sequence comes from Alphaproteobacteria bacterium, assembly GCA_965202925.1. Taxonomy (GTDB): domain Bacteria; phylum Pseudomonadota; class Alphaproteobacteria; order Bin65; family Bin65; genus Bin65. The sequence continues at coordinate 564,940 of CBDBCG010000001.1, forward strand.
CCCTGCCCGAGCACCGCCCGGAACGACGACCCGAGCAGCAGCTCGCGGCCCGTCACCCGGCGTGCGCCGCTGACGGTGGCGGGGTCGTTCCAGGGGTTCGTGAGGCCGTGGCGGGCGAACGGATCATCGTCGTCCGACGCCGGCGCGGAAGGCGCGCCGAACGCCTGCGCGAACCCCGTCAGCACGGTCGCGAGCGCGGCGCCACCGCCGCCCTCGGCCTCGCCGAAGTTCATGCGCTGCCCCATGAGCGTCACGTGCGAGCCGGCATCGCGCGGCGTCTCCAGCCGCGCCGTCACCGACGCCACCGCGTCCGAGGCCACCATGCGCCCGAAGCGCGCAAGCCACATCGCCTGCAGCGGGTCGTCGTTGCGGATGACCCCCTTCGCCTCGCGGTGAATCCCCCGCAGGAACGCCCCCCGCGGGTTCGACAGCTTTAGCTTGAACGTCTCCTTGCCCTCGTCGATCGCGTCGTCGAGGATCGCCACGCTCACCGTCTTCGCCGTCTCGCCCGGCGCGAAGGTCAGCGTGCCCGACGCGGCCGTGTAGTCCGCCCCCGCCGCCGCCGTGCCGTCCTCGGTCGCGTAGTCCACCGACACGTCACGCGCCGCGGCGCGGCTGAGCGTCACCGCGAAGTCCAGGCTCGCGTCCTTGCCTTCCCTGGCCTTGGCGTCCGCGACCCGGATGCGTACCGGGCCGCCCACGGCCGCGCTCGACGTGTTCGTGAGCGCCCTCCCGTCGGCCGTGCACACCGCGCCCGCCGCGCCGCAGGCCCGCCCGCCCGCCAGCGTCACCGTCATGTCCTTCCACGACTTCGGCGCGATGCGAACCCGCCACAGGCCGGACTCCACCTTCCGCACGTCCTTGACCCTGCCGCCCTCCACCGCGAACGAAGCCTTCGCCGGGGCGCTCGCGGTCTCGCCCAGCGCCTCGCTGAAGCGCACGTCCAGCGCCAACGCCGCCTTGCCGTCATGCTCTTCCGGCGCTCCCTCGAACGCCGCCGTCAGCGGCTCCGACGCCTGCCGCTGCGCCACCTGCTGCTGCGCCGCGGCCGGCGCCGCCGCGCGCGTCACCGTCACCGTGTAGGTGCGCGTGTAGCGCGCGTCCGGCGCCGTCACCACCACCACGATGGTGTTCTTCCCCACGACCAGCGACACCGGCGTCGACGGGTCGCCGCCGTTCACCGTCACCCGCGCATTCGGGTTCTCGGGGCTCGCGTTCACCGTGATCTCGGTCACGTCGTGGGCCACCGTCGCGCTGTAGGTCGCCCGGTCCGGGTCGAACGCAGCGTCCAGGCTCACCTGCCCGTTCGCGGCGGCGCCCGTCGCGGCGGCCGCCATGCACAGCGCCGCCGACAGCAGCAGCGCAATCCGTGTCATCTTCTTCATCGGACAGGCCCCCTTAATTGCCGGCATTCAAGTCAAGCGCCCGCAGCCGGGCGTTCGCCGCGTCGACGATCACGATCCCGACCGTGGACGGTGAGCCCGGCGCCACGCCCGACGGCAGGTCCGGCTGGATCACCCCCACCTGGAAGTACTCGTCCTCCGTGTCGTCGTCCTCGTAGGTCCTGATCGTGCCCGACCCGGTGGTCGAGCCCGCGGCGATCGTGATGCTCCTGAGGAACCCGTGGTCGCCCGACTCCGACCTCACAAACCTCACCCTGAGCGGGATCTCCACGTCTGTTGCCAGCGGCTTCTCCAGAGTTACCTGCAACTCCACCGGCGAACCCTCGGCCACCGCGCCGTGCGCCGCCCGCAGCGTCACCTTCGGCCAGTTGCGGGGCTCCTGGATCGTCACCACCACCAAGGCGGGGCTGCCCGCCCGCACCCCCGGTGGCAGTCTGGTCGTGTCCAGCGCCACCCTGAAGGTCTCGTCGTCGGAGTCGCTGTCCGGGTGCGTCGGGATGTTGACGACGCCGCAGGCGCGCTGGAGCCAGCCGCTGATGGCGATGGAGTAAGCCGTGTGGACCGGCAGGCGGCCGTCCGTGTCGCCCGACAGCGACACCCCCCAGTCGCCGTCCTCCGAGCGGTTCGCCGAGTCCCCGTGGCTCAGCGTCACCGGAATGCGCACGGTGCCCTGCGGCAGCGCCGACAGGCACGCCTCCACGGTCGCCGACGCGCCCTCGGCCACCGGGTTCGGGCTGACGGAGAGCTTCACCGTGGAGGACGTGAGCGTCCCCAGGCTCACCGGCACGGATTGGCCGACGGTCCAGGTTGGGGCAGTTTCGCCCTGGTTGGAATAGCCCCAGCCCGCCAATACACCCTCGTAGTTCCCTCTGAACAGAGCGGCGTCCGCGATGCGGAACCGGCTGTCGCCAACGTTCAGCACAAGGCCCCAATTGCGGGCCAGGGCCTTGTTCAGGTGCAAGTAGAGATAGCCGCCGGAGTTCGTGAGCCGGAGACCGAGGATCCTGTAATCGACCCCGCCGTAGGTGAAGTCGGCGTCAGAGAGCGCTCCAACGCTCGGGTCGGCTCGAAAGCCCTTCCATTTCCCTCCGTCTCCGACCGTCATGTTGCCTAAGACGGCGGTCGTCGCCTTCGGCTGCACCGCCGCCCGCGGCGTGCCCTCCGCCGGGGTGGTCCAGGCGCTGATGTCGTCGCCGCCCGTCTCCACCGTGCGGACCCGCACCTGGTACGTCGAGTCGTTCGTCAGGCCCGTGAAGGTGTGGCTCGTGCCCGACGACACGTCGGTGTCGGCGTTCGGCCAGTTCGCCGCGGACTTCAGCTTGATCTGCACCTCGTAGCGCGCAACGTCCACCCCCGCCGGCGCCGTCCACCGCGCCGTCAGCTGCGCGTCCCCCGCCGTCACGGTCAGGCCCGTCGGCACGGTCGAGACCTGCGCCTGCGGCGTGCCCGTGCCGTAGGTATAGGCGCTTTCGGGGCTTGCCGTACGCAGCCGCACCCGGTAGGTCACGCCGTTGACCAAGGTCGCGTCGTCGCTGTCTATCGTGTAGGAGGTTGCCGAACTGATGGGATTCGCCGCCAATACCCAGGCTGTGGCAAGATTGGAGCCGGTCGCCGCGTCGTTGGCGACATCGCCCACGGCGGCCGAGGTAATGTCCAGGTCGTAGCCAGCGAAGGTGCCGGTCGCCGCCGTCCAGGACACCCTCAGCTCGGCATCGCCCGGCGTGACCACCAGGTTCGAGGGCGGCACGAGCGCCTCCGGCGTACCCGTGCCGAACGCCCACGCGCCGGCGCCGCTGGCGTTTATCGCCCGCACCCGCACCCGGTAGAGCCTGCCGTTGGTCAGGCCCGTTATCTCCTGATAATCATCCGTGCCGCTGCGCGAAACCGCCAGCCAGCCTGCCGCGGCGGAGGCGGTCTGCACCGCCGCGTCGTTCGTGACCGCGCCGTTGCCCGACGTCGGCGCCGAGGTGTAGTGCACGTCGTAGCCCGTCAGCGTCCCCGACGGCGCCGTCCACTCAAAATACAGGCTTCCGTCCCCCGCCAGGGAAGCCAGATTCGTCGGCGCGGCGGGCGTTGTCGGCGTCGTCTGCTGCGCGCAGGACGTGCCGATGCTGAGGGAGGGCGTGTCGCCGACGCCCCAGGACACGGCACTGGTCCGCCAACTGGCAATTGTATTGCCCGCGACGTGGCCGGCACTCGAGAACGCCAGCGCCGTCGTCCCGACGCAGAAGCTGTAGCTGTCCAGCGCCGTCCGCACGTCGCTGTTGAACCCGACCTGCAGCCTGCTGCTGGTTCCTGTAATGAACGATATCTCCCAGGTCGTGCCCGAGAGCGTGAAGTCGTCGTCCGTCAGCACCGAGGTCGAACTGCACTTCGCGCCTGTCCGGCTGTTGTCGCAGCCACGGGAGGTGCCGGCCACTTGCTTCACGGCCAGCGTGGCGGACCAGATGGGCGTGCTGGAGGGCGCGCTGGGCGTCGCCGTCACGAAAGAGGTCCAGGCGCTTGCCGTATGTCCAGAACTTGCTCTCGTCCTGACCCGAAACCGGTAGGTCGTGTCGTTCGTGAGGCTCGTGATGGTGACGGTATAACTGCCGTTGCCGTTGGCGGAAACGGTCTGCACCGACAAGGTGCCGCTCGGATGCTCTCCGTGTTGCAGATCGAAATTATCACGCGGGCCGCCGCTCCAGGTCAGCGTCACTTGCCCGTCTCCGGCCTGCGCCTGGAGATTCGTTGGCGTAGCAAACTGGTGCGCGGCCTCTACAGGCGCAGCGGCGAACAGGCCAAGCGCGCCGAGCAGCAGCGCGAGGACGGGAAGGAGACGGAAGACGCGGGCGCGTGGGCGCCCGGAACGCGGCTCAGGTCTGGACGCGGGGCGTGCCGGGGTCGATGGAGCCGCTCCGTGCGCGCCGGCCGGCCTGCCGTGGAGGTCTGTCCCGGGAACTGCCCCGGGTTTCGTTTCGATGCTCCCGGACCGCCGCTCCCGCGGGAATGTCATCGCGTTCGAAGCCATTGCTCCACCCTCACGTTCGTGCCGTATGGCGTGCTGGACCGGGGGCCGTTTCGGCGTGCCCGACCGGGCGGCAGGACCGCGGCGTCATGACGCCGGACAGGAGCCTGCCAACCCATTCGGTACGACCGGACACACGCGCCTCCACCTTGCGTTTTTGCGCCCGATAACTGTCATTATCGGGCGCAATCCGGCGCCCTGGTTTGGCTGGTTCCGGAGGCGCCCTGATGTATCTCGAACCCCCGTTCGATGCTTCGGAGGCGCCGCCGGACGACCGGGGGGCCGCGCTCCCGGAGCAGCTGGAGCGGTTCGCCCGGGCGGCGCAAAGTGCGTTCAGCGGCAACACCGAGCGGGCGATCAGGTCCGATCTCTCGATCTACGCCGGGTGGTGCGCGGAGCGCGGGGAACGGGCGCTGCCGGCCAGGCCGGGAACCGTCGCCGCCTTCGTCGACGCCATGGCGGAGGAGCGGGCGCCGGCGACGGTCCGCCGCTATGTCGCCAGCATCGCCGTGGCCCACAGGGCGGTGGGGCTGGAGAAGACGATGAAGAGCCCCCTGGTGAGCCTCGCGCTCAAGCGCATGCACCGGAAGAAGGGGCGCCGGCAGGACCAGGCGCACGGGCTGACCTGGCCGCTGCACCAGCGCCTCATGGCGGCCGCCGGCGACCGCCCGATCGACGACCGCAACCGCGCGCTGCTCGCCGTCGCCTACGACACGCTGCTCCGCCGGACCGAGCTGGTGTCCCTGCAAGTGCCCGATCTGCTTGAGGAAATGGGCGATGAGGCCACGCTGCTGGTTCGCCACTCCAAGACCGACGGCGAGGGCAAGGGCGCGATCGCCTGGGTCGGGCCGGACAGCCTGAGGCTGGTCCGGCTGTGGCTCGATCGCGGCGGCGTCTCGGAGGGCTTCCTGTTCCGCTCGGTCGGCAAGGGCGGGCGGGTCGGCGGCCCCCTGCCGCCGGGACAGGTGTCGCGCATCCTCAAGGCGATGGCGCGCGCGGCCGGCCTGCCGGAGACGGTCGTGGACGGGCTGTCGGGCCACAGCGCCCGGGTCGGCGCGGCCCAGGACATGATCGCGGCCGGCATCGAGCTGCCGGCCATCCTCCAGGCCGGGCGCTGGAAGTCCACCTCGATGGTGAACCGCTACGGCGAGCGGCTGCTGGCCAGGCGTAGCGGCGCGGCGCAGCTCGCCCGCATCCAGGATAGGACGTAGATCGGCGGGGGAGGCATCCGGAGAGGCGCGCGGCGGGCTGGATTCATGCCGGCCGGGGCTGTATAGGGCAAGGTAATCGGGGCGCCTTTCCGGCGCGCCGGCCCGGAGAAGTCCGGATTCCAAAAACAGTTATCGTGCGCAATCCGGCACCGCGGGCTCCGGCTCCGCGCCGCCCCCGTGACGGCACAAACGATTGTCTTTCCACGCTTTTTCGGTTCCGAACGCTCGCTCCGACGCCCGATCGGCGTGATCCACGCCGGACAGGCCGATATCAAGCCCGAAATGGAGGCCGCTGCGGCGCTCCGAAGAGAAAAACGCCGCGCACGGCTGTCCGTGCGCGGCGCTGTCATCGGGGCCGGAGCCGTCTCCCGGAACCCGCTGCCGGGGTCCGGTGGCCGACCGCGGAACCGGGCGCGGCGTTCCGTTCTCCGGCTGCCTGGGCTTCGTGCGCACATCTCCCGACTATTCCGTGTCCCCGCAGGCGCGCGCCCGCGGGGGATGCCCTTCAGGAGTCAGGTGGGAGCGCGGCCGCCCGGGGCCAGTTGGATTTTGCTATTGCGGCTATTGGAAACCTTTATCCGGCCCCGCAAGCCGCCACCGGACTGCCGGCCCCTCCGGACCGCGTTCTGCCTTCTCCGCTCCTCCTTGTTAGCGAACCCGCATCCGCATGGATAATGCCGGTCGGCTGAACATTCATGCGCAGGCGGCATGCCGCGAGGCCCGAGCGTAGGGCGCCGCCACGGATTGCGCGTCCCCAACTTGGGGGAGAAGCGGGAAGAATTCGTGGCGGTTTCCGCGGATGGCAGGAAGGCGGAAGCCTTCGACATCGAGCGCCGGAGGGACCCACGAGGCAAGCGGCATGCAGGTCACGCGCTGCTCCGACTACGCGGTGCGAGTGCTCCTCTACCTCGGCATCAACGACCACCGCCGCAACACCGTCCGCGAGATCGCCGGCGCATGCGGCATTCCGGAGTGCCGTCTCTCGACGGAGGTTCACCGGCTTGGCCGGATCGGGTTCGTCGAAACCGCGCAGGGTAAGCACGGCGGGTTGCGGCTCCCGCGGCCGCCAGCCACGGCATCGCCCTCGGCTGGCGCCACCTCATCGAGCGGTTCCTGGAAGCTGCCACGCTGCTCGCGCTAGGCGAGGAGTTCGTCGACTTCGACCGTACTAATTACGGCGTGCTCACCGAGCACGGACGCCGCAAGCCGCTCGCGCGGAAGTGCCTCGCGTTTTTCCAGCCGGTCCGGAAAGCGTGACACTGGTCGGCAACGCTCAACCCGTCACGCCGGCCCCAGCCGGTCCGCCTGCGCCGTCGTGCCCGCCCGGCGCGCCGCCGCCCAGGCATCGAGGTCCGACCGCCGGTAGCGCACCCGGTTGCCGAACCGGTGGAAGTCCGGGCCGCCCCCGCTCACCCGGTAGCCCTCCAGCGTGCGGTGCGAGAGCCCGAGCACCGCCGCCGCATGCCGCGTGTCCATGAATTCCGGCTCGACCGTTCCCATCCCGCTCTCCTCCGGATTTCGACCCTTGCCGAACGCTGCGCCCGGCAGCCCGGCAGCCGGCGTCAATCTGGAGACCGCCGCCCGGATTGGCAAAGAGATCGGTTCGGGGATTTCCATCGTTTCGGGCATGCGCGCCAGCCGCACCCCGGCGTGCGGACGCGCGGGAGCGGCGCGCCGACCGTGATGACAGCTCTCCACGCCGGAGGCGTGCGTCGCCCGGGAATTGCCCTGCCCACTCACCGGCGGACCGTTTGCCGGCATGCGGGAGCCGGCCACGCCCGGCTTCGGATCAATCCGGTCTCGGGGCGCTGTCTGGGCAGAGGTGTGATTGGCCGGAGGTCAAGAAAACTACGTAAAATCAGCGATGTATGGAATGCTGAGAATTTCCCGTGATGTGCGTGTCGAGGAACATCGCCCGTCAGCGGTCTTCCGGGATTTCGTCCTGAGGTCCGCCGGTCAGGCGCCCGAACTCGTCGTAGATCTGCTCCCGGCTGACCGTGAATCCCGGCGGCCAGGTACCGCCTCGTATCACCGGCCAGTCCCGGTCGATGTCGAACTTCTTTTTCCCGCGCGCCGCCGCCGGAGGACGATCCGTACCGGCGTCTTCCCGGGCGAACACCAGCGTTTCGGCGTCGAGATCGATCTCTCCGGTCTTCCAGCCGGCGGCCTGCCAGGCGAGCGCGTGGCTGTGGCCGTTGCCCTTCGCCGAATTGGCCCACCAGGGCCGGTGCAGCCGCGCCGAATCGGGCAGGCGGAAGCCCAGCACCGCCTCGACCTCGGCGAAGCTCGTCCGCCAGTCAGGCCCGGACATTGCAAGGAGATGGCGGTAGAGCGGCGCATATTTGCCGCGCGCCGCAGCCTCGCGCACCAGACGGTTCCGTGTTGCCGACATGACCGGCCTCGCTGTTAGTACTTACTGACTTACTTAAGTACTTACCTGACCGAATATCGGCCCCGCGGTCCCGGACGTCAATATCGGGCCGCGTCTCAGTCCGTATCGGTTCGACGCGTTGTGGTGGCGCATTTGTTCCGCTGCGTCGATCCGAACGCGTTCATCCGCCAACGTACCCCTCTACCACCCTGGACCGAGCGCCAGGCCGGCGTTGTAGGGGAGGGTTTAAAACCCTCCCCTACGGCCTTCAGTCTCTGCGCAGCTCCCCGGATCGAGTTCGGGGCATAACCTCTATCGGTCGGACATTTCCTTTATCCGTCCAACGACCCCCGCGGGTTCCAGATCCGACCGAACAGGGAGGCGGCGACCAGGGCGCCGAAGCAGAACAGGCCGGCGGCGACGCAGGCGAACAGGGACGCCGGGCCGCCGCCCAGCCACAGCACGGCGACCGCGCCGACCCCGCCCGCCACGACCAGCCGGATCGCCCCGGCGGTTACCGGCAGCACCATGTTGCCCGTGCCCTGGGCAGCGAAATAGAGCGCCATGCCGAGGCCGAAAAAGCCATAGAACGGGCCGGCGATGTGCAGGTATTGCGCTCCGAAGGCATAGGCCGCCGCATCCGAGGTGAACCGGTCGAGCCACAGCGCCGGCCACAGCGCCGCCGCCAGGCCGATCGCGCCGGTTACCCCGCCGCCGATCAGGCCGCCGGTCCAGGCGATGCGCCGCGCCCGGCCGATCTGCCGCGCGCCGAAATTCGCGCCGACCGCGGTGGTGAGCGTGCCGCCGATGCCGAACGACAGCGGGACGATCAGCAGTTCGAGCCGGCTGCCCAATCCATAGCCCGCCAGCGCCTCGACGCCGAGTTCCGCGACCAGCCGGGTGACGATCAGCACCGTGCCGATGTTCACGATGGAGTTGCCGCAGCCGAGCAGGCCGACCTTCAGGATGTCGCGGAACATTTCGCCGGTCAGTCTTCCCCAGGCGCGAAGCCGCACGCCGCTCGCGCCGCGCACTAGGTTCAGGCCGAGCATCAGCGCGATCAGGCCGTGGACTGCGGTGACGGAAACCGCCGGTCCGAGCAGCCCGAGGCGCGGCAGCGGGCCCCAGCCCAGGGTGAGCCCGCCGCACAGCCCGACATGGAGCAGCGCCCCGGCGCAGAACCACAGGGCCGGCGTGGTCATGTCGCCGGTGCCGCGGATCGCCGCGGCAAACAGGTTGGCGATCCACATGGTGATGCCGCCGGCGAAGATGATGACGGCGTAGTCGGCGGCGCCGTCCAGCACCGCGCCGGTGCCGCCGAGCGCAGCGAAAACCGGCCGTGCGAACAGGCCGAAGACCAGGAAATAGAGCAGCGCCATGACCGCGGCGATGACGACGCTGTGGCGGACCAGGGCGTCCGCCCGCGCCGGTCGCCGGCGCCGAGCGCGCGGGCGACTGCCGACGATACGCCGCCGCCCATCGCGCCCGCCGACATCATCTGCATCATGGTGTGGACCGGAAAGACCAGCGCGACCGACGCCAGCGGCAGAATGCCGAGCCGGCCGATGAACCACGCGTCGGTCACCCAGATGGCGGTAAAGGCGAACGCCATCGCCACGTTCGGCGCCGACATTTTCGCCAGCATCGGCGCGATCGGGCCGCCGAGCATGGCCCCGAAGCGATCGGGGAAGCGGTCGTCGGGTGCGGTCATGGAGACGGGTGCGCGCGCCGCCCGGTCAGTTGAACATCGTATTCGGCAGGAAGAGCGCGATGTCCGGCGCCAGCAGCAGCAGGGCGATGGCCAGCATCATGGCGAACCAGAAGGGCCAGATGCCGCGGAAGATCGTGTTCATCGGCACGTCGGGCGCGATGCCCTTGACGACGAACACGTTGATGCCGACCGGCGGGCTGATCAGCCCCATCTCCAGCACGATCACCATCATCACGCCGAACCAGACCATGTCGAAGCCGTAGCCCTCCATGATCGGCTGGACCAGCGGCAGCGCCAGGATCAGGATCGCGAAGCCCTCGAGGAACGTGCCGAGCAGGATGAAGAAGCCGAGACACAGGATGAGGACCAGCCAGGGGTTGGCGTTCAGGGCGCCGAGCCAGTCCGCCAGCGCCGAGGGGATGCCGGAGAGCGCCACGAAGGGCGTGAACACGAAGGCGCCCATCAGGATGTAGAAGGTCGTCGCTGTCGAGCGCAGGGTGTGGGCGATCGCCTCGCGCATCTCGGCCCACTGCACCGTGCCGCGCAGGATGCAGACCAGGAAGCACAGGAAGGCGCCGATGGCGGCGGCCTCGACCGCGTCGAAGGCGCCGCCGTAGATGCCGCCGATGGTCACGCAGACGATGCCGATGATCCAGGCCGCCCGCCGGATCGCGGCCAGCCGCTCGGCGAACGGCAGGGCCTGGGCGGAGACCGGCGCGCTCTCCGGCTTCAGTTTGACCAGGATCCAGATCGCCAGAATGAACAGGCCGGACAGCAGGATGCCGGGCAGGACGCCGGCCATGAACAGCCGGCCGATGCTCTCCTCGGTCAGGATGGCGTAGATCACGAAGCCGGCCGAAGGCGGAATGAGGATACCCAGCGTGCCGCCGGCCGCGATGGAGCCGGTGGCGAGCGCATCGTCGTAGCGGTAGCGCTGCATTTCCGGCAGGGCGACCCGGCCCATGGTGACGGCGCTGGCGAGCGACGAGCCGGACAGCGCGGAAAAACCGGCGCAGCCGACGATGGTGGACGACGCCAGCCCGCCGCGCAGATGGCCGAACCAGGCGTGCGCCGCATCGTAGAGGTCGCGGCTCATGCCCGAGATGCCGGCCAGGTTCCCCATCAGGATGAACAGGGGCAGGATGGTCAGCGAATAGATCGTCGAGACCGAGAAAATCTCGCCGCCCAGCGTGGCGATGGCGGCCTCGCCGCCGCGCGGGTGGATGATCCATGTTCCGGCAACGCCGACCGCCAGCATGGCCGTACCGACCGGCATGCGGAGTCCCAGCAGGACGAATAGCGCAAGGAAGCCGACAATCCCGATCTCGAGATTGCTCATTCCGGCTTACTCATGCTCGAAGGGATCGCGCCGGTCGCGGAAATGCTCCAGGCCGATGGCGAATTCGCAGGCCAGCATCAGCACATAGGTCGCCATGGCGACGGTCAGCATCCAGTAGAAGGGCGTGTGGACGATTTCGAGATTGTCGGTGAACTCGCCGCACTCGAAGCCGCAGCGCGCCTCCTCGCGCAGGCCGTATGTCGCCAGCGCCAGGATGGCGATGCTCACGAGGCGCACCGCGATATCGGTGTAGCGGGTGACCCGGCGTCCGCCGACCGCGGCCAGGATATCGACATGCACGAAGCCGCCGCGCCGGCCGCCATAGGCGAGCGCGCCCATGACGATCACGGCCAGCGACATGCGCGAAATGTCGGTGATGCCGAACAGCGGATCGTTCAGGATATAGCGCCAGATCACCGAGACGGCCGTCAGCCCGACCAGGAAGACGACGGCCGCCCCGCCGATGACGGCCAGAACGCCGGCGAAGCGGTCCAGCCAGAAAAGGAGGGATCGGGCGATGGCGCGCTACTTCCCGGCCATCATGTCATAGACCTCGCCGCCGGTCTTGCCGCCGCGCAGCTTCCGGCTGCGGAACGTCGCCATCGCCTCGGCAATGGCGGCGTTCGCCTTGGCCCGCTCGGCGTCCGGCAGAGTAATGACCTCGACCCCGTTCTTCTTCGCGAAGGCGATTCCGGCTCTGGCCGCCTTCTTGTATGCGCCGCCGCCGGAGAGCGAGAGCCACCGGCCGGACGCCTCATCGACCCAGGCTTTCTCCTGCGCGCTCATCTTGCCGTAGACGCCCTGGTTCATCATCAGGACGAAGGCCGAGCCCGAGCCCGGCAGGCCGATCGTCATATAGTTCGCCGGTTCCCACAGCTTGAACGAGCGGACCGCCGACGGATCGATGGCGATGGCGTCGATCGTGCCGTTGGCGAGATTGCGGTTGATGACCGTGACCGGCTGGCTGACCGCCGACGCCCCCAGGGCTTCCATGAAGGGCACGTCCTGTTTCGAGGTCACGCGGACCTTCATGCCCTTGAGATCGGCGAGCGTCCGCACCGCCTTCTTCTTCGTCAGCAGGACCGGAAGATCGTTGGCCCAGACGGCGAGCATCTTCGCCTTGAATTCCTTCTCGATCAGCGGCATCGCCCGCCACATCGCCCTGGTGCAGTCCAGCGCGTCGGCGCAGACGCCGGGCACCGTTACCGTATTGGTCACCGGAAAGAGGTTGCCGGTGTAGCCGGGCAGAGCGAAGGCGATGTCGGCCACGCCCTTGAGCAGGATGGAATACTGCTTGGGCGGCGCGGAATTGAGCGCGCCGCCGGGATACTGCTTGACGGTGAGCTTGCCGCCCGACACCTCCGCCAGCTTGCTGGCGAACGGCGTGAACACCGCCCGGTTCATCGGATGCTTCGGCCCCATGAAATAGGACAGGCTGAGTTCCGCGGCGCTTGCCGGCGCACAGAGCGCCGCGGTCAGCGCGGCGAAGACGACGGCGGTTCCCGGTCCTGGTCCCGGCCCCGGAATTCTCTTCTTCGGCAGTTTCGATCCGGCCATGTTTCCGATCCTCCCTGTTCGTCGCGGCGATCGTGCCCGTGGTGGCAATCGCGGCGGCCGGTGCGATTGTATCCCCGACCGGCGCAGGGCGGAAGAGAAGCGATTCCCGGACGGCCGGAAAAATCCGCCGTTCGCTTTCTTGTTCGGATCGGGCTGTGATAGCGTGACGGGCGCAAGCCTGTATTTGCACGGAATTCGGTAATTGCACCGCAGTTGAGGAGAGACCCATGAGAAGTCTGATCGTATTCGGCACGGCGGTCTGCCTTGCCGCCTCCGCCCAGGCGCAGACGCCGACGCTGACGATGGAATCCGGCTCGGTCGGCGGCGCGACCGACATGGCGGCCAAGCATCTGGCCGAGGTTGCCGCCAAGCGGAAGATCGCGACCATCCAGGCCCAGGCCGGCAAGGTGCTGGCCAAATCGATCCTGCAGGTCGCCCAGGGCAAGACCGATCTCGCCGCCAGCCCGTTCATCCTGCAGTTCCTGATGGCGAGGGGGCTGGGCCCCTATGCCGGGCTGGGCAAGGAAAAGGGCAAGGAAACCGCCGGTAATCTCCGTCTGCTCTATCCCTACCATCTCGCCCACTATTACCTGATCGCCTTTGCCGCCTCCGGGATCGACAGCTGGGACAAACTCAAGGGCAAGACCATCTTCAACGGCCCGCCGCGCGGCGGTGCGCTGAATACGGCGCGCGCGCTGATCCGGCTGACCACCGGCATGAACGAGGGCAAGGGCTATACCGGCAAGCAGATCGCCTGGGGCCAGGCCGACTCGATCTTCCTGGACGGCGCGGTCGACGCGGCCGTGCGGCCGGGCACGAACCCGGCGGCGTATCTGCCGATCTACATTGCCGCCGGCAAGATCAACCTGGTCTCGATCCCGAAGGCCAAGATGGATTCCGCGGCCTTCCGGAAGTTCCTCAGGGCGCCCGGCAACGTGGCCTTCGTCTTTCCGAAGAAGAACCTCGCCCATTACGGCCCGGGCGTGAATGTCATCTCCGAGGACGACATGTTCCGGTCGATTTCCAACACCGGCGGCGACGTGGTCCACAAGAGCATGCCGAATGCCCTGGCCAGGGCGCTGACCGCGGCGATGATCGAGACGCTGCCCGACCTGTTCCGCAAGGCGCCGTTCGCCAGGGGCCAGCTGTTCGGCGTCGTCGACGACAAGCGGATGGGCATGTGCAACGCCGGCGTCAAGTTCCATCCCGGCGCCGTCGAAGCCTGGGAGGCTGCCGGCCACAAGCTCCCGGACTGCGCCAAGCCGTAGGGGTTGTGGCGCGCCGCGACCGGCACGGCCCGGCTCCGAATGTTACTTCCCCCTCTTCAGAGGGGGAAGTGGCCGAGCGCAGCGAGGTCGATGGGGGTGCCGTGGACGGCCGGTAGGATTCGCCTTGCGGCGAAGCGCGTCTGTCGACGCGCCACCCCCACCTGACCTCCCCCTCTGAAGAGGGGGAGGAATCTTTTTTGCGCTGTCCCGAAAAGACGGGCGACACGGAATATTGCGCAGCTGCGCCCTCACCCGCCGCTTTCCGCCTCGATCGTCCGGCGCAGTTCGGGTTTGGAGACCTTGGCGATGCCGCCGGTGCGCGGCATGTCGTCGACGAAGCGGATTTCGCGCGGCTGCTTGAAATCGGCGAGCGCGGCCCGGCAGCGCCGCTCGATGGCCGCGGTCAGCGCCGCCGGATCCGGCGCGCCCTCCGGCCCGTCCTCCCGCCCGTTTTCCGGTACGACGAACGCCACGGGCACCTCGTCGCGCAGCGCATCGGCCTTGCCGACGACTGCGACCTCCGCGACGCCGTCGACCTGCGCGATGACCCGTTCGAGCTCGGCCGGGCTGACATTCTCGCCGCCGACTTTCAGCATGTCCTTGGCCCGGTCGGCGAAACCGATCAGCCCGTCCTCATGCACCGTCACAAGGTCGCCGGTGATGAAGTAGCCGCGTTCGTCGAAGGACTCGGCGGTCGCCGCGGGATTGTCGAGATATTCCCGGAACAGGGAGAGGCCCGGGGTCCCCCGGATACGCAGTTCGCCGGTTTCGCCGGGCCCGACCGGGCTGCCGTCGGCGCGCAGCACGGCCAGCCGGTATTCCGGGGCCGGGCGGCCGATGGCGCCGTCGCGCTTCGGCAGCGCGGGATCGCCGACGATGCCCTGGGTGATGATCTCGGTCATGCCCCACCAGCCGAGCAGCGGGACGCGGAAATGCTCTTCGACGGACGAGTCGAGGACGGCGTGGCCCCAGTTGCGGAACCAGTGCCGCTCCGGCACCGGCTCGCGGCGCAGCGCCTGGCTGCAGAACGGCACCAGCGAGGCCCAGGTGCAGCGGTGCGCGACCGCCGCGGGCCAGAAATTGCTCGCCGAAAAGCGCGGTTGCAGCACGACCTCGGCCCCCGCCCACAGGCTCGCCATGGTCGAATAGATGCCGGAGACGACATGGAACAGCGGCAGCGTGACGAGGTGGCGGTCGGCCCCGGTCAGCCGTTCGTGGTTGGCCGAGACCTGGCCGCCCCACAGGACGTTGTCGTGGGTCCAGACGACGCCCTTGGGCCGCGCCGTGCTGCCGGAGGTGTAATGGACCGCCATCGGCCGGGTGCCGTCGCCCGGCGGCGCGGGGGCTTTCGCGGCGTCGCCGAACAGCGCCTCGAACCGGTCCTCCCTGGCGGGCCGGTCGGCGTCGCGCGGCTCCGCGCCGCCGTCGTGCGCAATCACGGCGACCCAGTCGAGGCCGGGGCAGGAGTCCCGGACCCGCGCCGCAAGCGCGGGCTGCGTGATCGCGGCGCTGACGGCGGCGTGCCCGGCGAAATAGGTCAGCTCTTCGGCGCCCGCCCGCGCGTTGGTCGCTACGGCGACCGCGCCGATGCGCGCCAGCGCATGCCAGGCCAGCAGATATTCCGGCGCGTTCTCCAGATGGATCATGACCCGGTCGCCCGGCCCGATGCCGCGTTGCACCAGGCCGTGCGCCAGCCGGGCCGCGTCGTCGGCGAAGGCCGCATAGGTCCAGGATGTCGCCGCGCCGTCGAAGGGGGCCCAGGTCAGGAATTTCCGCCCGCCATGGGTCTCCGCCCGCTTCAGCAGCAGGCTTGCCAGATCCAGGCCGGCATAGGGGCTGACATACGGTTCGTCGGGCATCGCAGGATGGTCTCCACACAATTGCTTCAGGGCAGTCGCTTCAGGCCGGTTGCATCAGGCGCCGGCTTCCGCCGGACGGGTGCGGAAGAAGGACTTGCCGCGTTTCTCGAGCACGGTTTCGCCGTCCTGGTTGATGAGCCGGGCGAGGACGCGCACCAGCCCGCGGTCCGGCCGCGTGCGCGAGCGGCGGCATTCCACGACCTCGACGCGCAGCGAAAGCCGGTCGCCGGGCCGCACCGGACGCAGGAATTCCAGCCCGTCGACGCCGGGCGAGGCAATGATCGCGGCGCGCTTCATGTAGCACTCATATTGCATGCGCTGCATCAGGGCGGCGACCTGCCAGCCGCTGGCGATCAGGCCGCCGAACTGGCTCTGGGCCGCGGCCGCCGGGTCAGTGTGAATCGGAATCGGATCGTAGGCTTCGCCGAACGCGCGGATGCTCTCCTCGCTCAGGCTCATCTCGCCCCATTCGAAGATCCGGCCGGGGGCGAAATCCTCGAAATACAAGGTGGGCGCAGGGTCGGGCGCGGTCATCGGTCCTGCCGTCCTGCTGCATCGGGGTGCGGGCTTTCCCGTCGGGCGCGGCCGAACAGGCCGAGATGGTGGAGCGCCAGAAGCACTGCGGCGGCGCAGAGCGCGCCGATGGCGATCTCCTGCGCCTTGACCAGCAGCAACACCGCCAGCGCCAGCCGCAGCCCCGTCTCGACCGCCGACAGCCGCACCCTGTCGAACCGGCTCAGCGCGCTCGCCACCAGGTAGAGCGCGACCGCCAGCCGGAAGACCAGCCAGGCGAGCCCGCCGAAATCGATGCTGCCGTCATAGCCCGGCAGCCAGGTTTTCGCCGCGCTCATGCTGCCGTCGAGCGATTGCGCGATCTGGGCCTGCTCGATCAGCAGGAATTCCGGGTAGAAGGCGAAGACGAAGGGAATGGTGAACATCACGATGCCGACCCGGACCGCCGCGAATCCGGTCGAGAGGGGCTCGGCCCTGGATATGGTCGACGCCGCGAAGGCGGCGATCGCCACCGGCGGCGTGATCGCCGAGGCGACCGCGAAGTAGAAGATGAACATGTGCGCGGTGAACAGCGAGGTGCCGAGCGCGACCAGCAGCGGCCCGATGATCAGGATGACGTTCACATAGGCGGGCAGGGTCGGCATCCCCATGCCGAGCAGGATGGTCGCCAGCATGGCGACGACCAGCGCGATCATCAGGTAGACCGAACCGCCGAGCACGAAATCCTGGCCGAAAAGGCTGAAGGTCGAGATCGTCTTGAGCCAGTTGAGGATGTCGATGGTCAGGATCCCGGTAATGCTGGTGAAGCTGATGCAGACATCGATGACGGCGACCGCGACAAGCAGCAGGAACAGCTGCGCGATCACCAGGCCGGCCTCGGCGAGGGCGCGGATCACCTTGCCCGGCGCGCGCCGGATGTCGGGATCGAGGAACAGCAGCGCGATCAGCAGGGCGACGGCCCAGAAGCCCGCCGAGTCCGGATCGCCGGCCGCGTTTCTCAGGACCTGGAGGACCCAGGGCATGGCTTCGCCCGAAGCCGGATCGTAGCCGGCCAGAAAGCCGAGGACGCCGGTGCCGATGCCGTCCTTGGTGCTGAGCAGAAGGACGAGGATGACGACGATCGGTCCGGCGATCATCGACAGGTTGGTCCAGTCCCGCCGCGTCAGTTCGTGTTCGCCGGATTGCCGGCCCACGGCCGCGATCCCGGTGCGCCGCGCCTCGAACACGACGGTCAGGAACAGGCTGAAGAAATAGGCGAGCGCCGGCAGGAACGCCGCCACGATCACCTGCGAATAGGGCACGGTCGACAGCGCCGCCAGCACGAAGGCCGCGATGCCCATGACCGGGGGCATGATCTGCCCGCCGCTCGAGGCCGCCGCCTCGACGCCGCCGGCGAAGGTCGGCCGGAAGCCGGTGCGCATCATCATCGGGATGGTCAGGGTTCCGGTCCCCAGCACGTTGACGACCGGCGCGCCGGAGACCGTGCCGAAGGTCGCCGAGCCGACGATGGCGGCGTGGGCCGGGCCGCCGCGCAGGCTGCGCGTGACCCGGAAAGCCAGCTTGATCAGCGACTGGCCGCCGGCCGACGCGGCGAACAGGGCGCCGAGCACGACATAGGGGAACACGATGTTGACGATGACGCTGAGGAAACGCCCGAGGATGCTGTTCGATTCCTGGATGATCGCGTTGCGCGCGCCGATGACGCCGGCGGAGTAGTTCCGGACGCCGTCGGATTCCGTGCCGATCGAGGTCGTCAGATAGCGGTTGTCGCTCCATTCGAAATACCAGACTGCCGAGGACAGGACGGTGTAGACCGCGATGACGAGGGCGACCGCGATGATCGGAAAGCCCCAGGCCTTGATGATGTAGACGAAGAAGACCGCCAGCACGGCGAGCAGGAAGGGCAGGATCCAGTTGCCCAGGTTCGACTGGCAGTCGGGGAATTCCTCGACCGGGTCGATGCCGAAAATCTCGCGGTACTCGGCGGCCCGGGCGGCGGTCTCGGCCATCAGCCGCGCCCGTTCGCCGGTAATCTGGTCGATCAGGCAGACCTGTTCGTGCTCGATCAGGTAGACGACGGCGGTGCCGAGCACGGCGGCCAGCATCGCCAGGTCGAGCAGGATGCCGAACGCCCGCCGGGCCGGCGACCGGCCGGCCCAGTCCCGGCCGAAGGAGACGGCCAGCAATGCGACCGCCATCATCAGCGTGAACATCAGCGGGAAGAAGTGTTCCGAACTGTATTTGCTAAGCCGCGGCACGCCCTCCAGCCCCGGGATCGCCTGGACGAGTTCGAGCAGGCCGGGAATGCTGGGCAGGTTGTTCGCCATGCCGAGCACGACGAGGATGAAGGCCAGCCCCAGGGCGAGGCGGCCGGTCCAGTGGTCCGTTGCCCCGAACTGCGCTTCCGGGATACGCGATTCCGATACCGGGACGGTGGCGGTGTCCTGCATGACGCCCGACAGGCTATTCCCCGCGCCCGCCCGGCGCCAGCCGGATTAACCGGGACCGGCCGCAGCGTCCTGCGCAGGGAACCGGACCGCCCCTCGATACGCGCTCCGCGCTACTCGGGATGAGGGGGTTGGCGGCTCGAAAGGGGCGTCGGCATGCTTCCACGGCAGACCCCTCCCCCTCTTCAGAGGATTTCCCTGCGAAAGTCGGACAGAGCGAAAACGGGCGTGGGTGCAGCCTTCCCCACGATACCCCTCCCCCTGCCCCCTCCCCCAAGGGGAGGGGAGTAACGCATTGGAATTACTATGGTTTTTCGGCTTTCGTACAACCTCTCCGAAACAAAGTTTCCCCCTCCCCTCCGGGGGAGGGGGTTAGGGGGAGGGGGCCTCCGGCACAGCCACGCCACTTTCGCAGAGCAATCCTCTTCAGAGGGGGAGGCCAGGTGGGGGTGCGGTGGCTGCAGACGTGCGGTGCGGAACAGGCGCAGGCGCAGGCGGGACGGACACCCCCATCGACCCCGGATAAATCCGGGGCCACTTCCCCCGCTGAAGCGGGGGAAGGATACATCTCCGGCGGCGCGGGACCGGCAAGGGATTTTATGCTTGACATACCTGTATTATTGCCTATTTTGGCGGTTTGGAACATTTCATGAATATCGGAGCCCATCCATGGCCATCTCCTCTCCCGTGCCCGAAGCCGGGCCGCGTCCGCCCTTTCCCGTTCTTTCGACCCAGCAGGAGTGCTTCTGCCGCCATTTCGTCGCCACCGGCAACGCGGCCGAGGCGGCGCGCCGGGCCGGTTATGCCGAGCGTTCAGCGCGCCAGACCGGCCATGCCCTGCTCGAGCGGCCTCACATCGTCGAGCGGGTGCGCGAGATCCGACTGCTGTGGCGCGAGACGGCGCGGCAGGAGTCGCAGATCCTGCTGGAGCGGCTGGAGCAGGCCTGGCTCGTTGCGGTGGCGCAGGAATCGTCCTTCATGATGCTCCAGGTGATCCGCCTGCAGGCCGACCTTTCCGGCCTGTCCCGGCGCGGCCTGCACCGGCGGGCCGATCTGTGGCCGCTGCCCGACGAGGACGAGTTCGGCGAGCTGGCCGCCGCCCTCGAAGCGGACGGCGAAGGGACCGACACCGCCGCCCGCCCGGGTCCGCTCGCCGAGGTGCTGCGCCGCCGGGCCGGTGCGGACGTTCCCGCGGCGGAGGCGCTGCCGGCGCCGGAAGGCGGACAGCCGGAAGTTCCGGCACAGGACGAAGAACCGGAGACCGCGGCAGACGGCGAACCGCCGGCCGCACCGGTTCTCCACGACGATCCGCCGGAGGACCGTTACGACTGGGGCGATCTCATGGTTCCCCGGGCCGGACCCGACCTCCAGGAGGGCGACGACATCGCTGTCGATGCCAGCGAAAACGGCTGGATGTACGCCCTGCGCTGCGGCCACCAGCCGTACGATCCATGGACCGAGGAAGAGCTGGCCCTGCAGGCGGCGGAGGCGGCCAGGATCGCGGCGCTGCGCCCCGGCATCGACACCTGGGAATTCGACCCGGCGCAAAGCGCCCCGGCCGGCGGCCATGACGGAACATGACGGACCATGACATTTCATGACGGACCATGACACGCCCCGCCGTCACCCACCTGAATCCGTCATTTCGACCGAAGCCCCGGATGCAATCCGGGGCGAAGCGGAGAAATCTTTCAGGCGCGGCGCTTCGGACCGGGGCGCTGTAACGGAAAGATATCTCCGCTCCGCGGCCCATCGCTCTGCTCCGGCCCGCTCCGGTCGATATGACGGCGTTCGGTTTCGCTGCGCGACGACCGGATTGCCGATGGCTCGATGACGGATCATGACATTTCCCGACACCCCACTCGCCATGCTGCATTGCCGCCCTTGCGCCTTTTCCCGACGGTATCGCCCCGGATGGAGAGGCCCGGACGCCCCCCGGTATTTGTAGGGGAGGGTTTGAAACCCTCCCCTACGGCCCGGCGCGGCATCGCTTCGGTCCCCGATGGCATTGCGGGCGGCGGCAGGCCCGGACACGAAAAACCGCGCTGGGTAGACCGGTCTGTCCAAGAAGTGCATGGCGGAAAAACGGCGGAAATCAGCGATTTTGCGCGATATCGTTATTGAACGCTGATACAAAAATGGCAGGAATTTTTACCTATTTCGGCTTGCAGCGCCCGCTCCGGCAAACTCACGGTGAGGGAGAAAGGATGGCGATTCAGCACAAGTTCCCCAATCCCCTCATCCCGGGTAGCGCGAAGCGCGTATCGAGGGGGCCGTATCGAGGGGCGGGGTCCCGCCACTGGCCTCGCGACAGGCTTTCGCTTGCAGTGCGCCATCGGCCGCCCTAGCGTTCGCCCGGTCGCCGGTGTTGCCGCCGGCCGCTCCGCAGCCATCAGCCGAAAGCGCCGTTCCATGCCGCTCATCGCCTCGCGCCTCTCGCGCATCAAGCCGTCCCAGACCCTGGCCGTATCGGCGAAGGCGCGCGATCTCAGAGCGGCCGGCCGCGACGTGATCGGCCTCGGCGCCGGCGAGCCGGATTTCGATACGCCGGACGCCATCAAGGAGGGCGCGATCGAGGCGATCCGCGGCGGCGCGACCAAATACACCAACGTCGACGGCACGCCGGAGCTCAAGCAGGCCATCGCCGCCAAGTTCAAGCGCGACAACGGCCTGGACTATGCGCCGGAGCAGATCACCGTCGGCACCGGCGGCAAGCAGGTGCTCTACAACGCGCTGATGGCGACCCTCGATCCGGGCGACGAGGTCATCATTCCGGCGCCCTACTGGGTCTCCTACCCCGACATGGTGCTGCTCGCCGACGGCACGCCGGTGCCGGTCGATTGCCCGGCGGACAGCGGCTTCCTGCTGACGCCCGACGCGCTCGAAGCGGCGATCACGCCGAAGACCAAATGGCTGATCCTGAACAGCCCGTCCAACCCGACCGGCGCGGCCTACGACCGGGACACGATGAAGGGCCTCACCGACGTGCTGATGCGCCATCCCCACGTTCATGTCATGACCGACGACATGTACGAGAAGCTGGTCTACGGCAATTTCACCTTCGTCACGCCGGCCCAGGCCGAGCCCGGCCTGTACGAGCGGACGCTCACGGTGAACGGCGTCTCCAAGGCCTATGCCATGACCGGCTGGCGCATCGGCTTCGCCGGCGGGCCGGAAGAGCTGATCAGGGCGATGGCCAAGGTGCAGGGGCAGAGCACGTCCAACCCGAGCTCGGTCAGCCAGGCGGCGGCGCTGACTGCGCTGACCGGGCCGGAGGATTACCTGCCCGGGCGCAACGCCGCCTTCATGGAACGGCGCGATACGGTGGTCGAAGCGCTGAACGAGATTCCGGGGCTGACCTGCCGGCGGCCGGACGGCGCCTTCTACGTCTTCCCGAGCTGCGCCGGCGCGATCGGCAGGACCGCGCCGGGCGGCCGGGTCATCGAGACCGACGGGGATTTCGTCACCGAACTGCTGGAGGCGGAGGGGGTTGCGGTGGTGCAGGGGGCGGCCTTCGGCCTGTCGCCCTATTTCCGCATATCCTACGCCACCTCGCTCGATGCGCTGAAGGAGGCCTGCGTCCGGATTGCGCGCTTCTGCGCCGCGCTGCAATAGCCGGCTTGCACACCCTCGGCGGCGCGACGGAAACCGGCAGCCCGGCCGTTCACCATTCGGGGAGGCGACGGGACAACGCGGAACCGGGCGATGACGGCGAAGACCATCCTGCTGCCCCTGGCGCTTCTCGCGCTGCTGGCGACGGGCGCCATCTTCGGCTTTTTCTTCGCCTGGGTGTGCTCCACCATGTGGGGCCTGGACAGCGCCGATCCCCGGGTTGCGATCGCGGCGATGCAGGCGATGAACGCGTCGGTGCGCAACTGGGTGTTCGCCCCGGCCTTTTTCGGGACTCCGGTCTTTCTGGCCGCCGCTGCCCTGGCGGCCCGGATGGCCGGGGAGCGGCGCGCGGCCCTGTTTTTCGGTTTCGCCTGCGCGCTCTATCTCGCAGGCGGCCTGGCGCTGACGTTGCTGGCGAACGTGCCGATGAACGAGGCGCTCGCCGAGATTGCCGTGCCGGCGCAGGCGGCGGCGGCCGGCGCGATCTGGGCCGACTATTCGGCGAACTGGCAGCTGTGGAATATCGCGCGAACCGTCGTATGCGCCGCTGTCCTGCTGCTGGTCGGCGCGGCATTCCTGAAACTGCGTGACGGCGCCGGGGAGCGTCCCGCTCATGGCTGAATCTCATGTCTGACCGGGCAGAGGCCGCGGCTGCGGCCGCAATGCGCGCGCTGCCGGTGAAGCGCCGGAACCGGCTGCTGTTCGATCTGCTGGCCGAAGCCGGCGCGACCGGCATCGTGATCCCGGGCGCGAACGGCGAGATCGAAGGCTCGATCGCCGACCGGACGATCATTCTGAAATATCTCAAGAACAAGTCCTGGTCGGTGGAGGCCGTCCGGCTGATGCAGGCGGCCTTCGCCGCGCAGGGTCCGGGCAGCTGGATCGATCTCGGCGCCAATATCGGCACGACGGCGATCCCCGCGGCGCTCGCGGGCGCCCGGTGCCATGCCGTCGAACCGGAGCCGGCGAACGTCGCCCTGCTCCGGCGCAATATCGCGCGCAACGGCGTTGCCGACCGGATTCGCGTGCATGAAGCGGCGGCCTGGCACGAAGCGGCCGAACTGGCGTTCGAGATCGCGCCGTCCAATCTGGGCGATCACCGGGTCCGCACGGCCGCGCCCGACGGCGGCAGCGCCTATGGCGAGGCGGAACGCACGACCATCGCGGTTCCCGCCCGGCCCGTCGATACGCTGATCGAAGCCGGCAGCCTCGCCGGGCCGGTGCTGGCGAAGGTCGATGTCCAGGGCGCCGAAACCCAAGCGCTGGCCGGCGGGCCAGCCCTGTTCGACCGGGCCGACATCGCGCTGCTGGAATACTGGCCCTACGGCCTGCGCCGGCTCGGCAGCGAACCGGCCGCCCTGTTCGCCGCCGCCGCCCGGCACTTCCCGTACGCCGGGCTTCTGCGCGACGACCAGCCGCCGGAAACCGTGCGCCTGGCCCCGTTCGGCGAGCTGACCGGCGGCCTGCTCGCCGCCGAGCAGGAAAACCGCACCGTCGCGCTGGATCTGGTGCTGAGCAAACAGGCGAGGCCGCTGTGGCTCAACTGAATTCCGGGTCCCGCCGTCCCACCGCCCCTGCAAGGCAGACGCGCAACGGAAGGAGCGCACCATGAGACCGATTCTGCAATCCGCCCTCGCATTCGGCGCCGTCGCCCTGGTCCTCGCAGCGCCGTCGGCGCCGCTTCAGGCCGCTCCGGGTTCGCTGGGCCGGCCGGGTCCCGCCGGCGCGGTCCAGAGCCGGAGCGGCCCGGAAGCGATCCCCGTCCACGACCGGTGGGGCCACCGCCATCGCCGCCACGGCCGCCACTACGGCTATCCGAGGCACCGACCGAACCGGCACCGGCCCTACCGGCACCGGCCGAACCGGCACTATCCCTATTGGGGATATCTCTACTGGGGCTTCCCCCACCCCTGTGTCGTCGCCGGGCCGTGGCCGCGGGGGCACTGGCGCCACCATCATCACCGCCGCACCCGGGGCCACCGCCATCCGGTGCCGCGCCACCGTCATGTCCGCTGCCGGGGCGGGTTCACGGTCGTCCTGCCGCTGCCCTATCCGCCGCGCCATTACCGGTAGCGGCCCGGACCCCGTCCGCCGGATTCAGCCGCGCTTCCGCGCCCGCGCCTTGCGCGCCAGCAGGTTGAGGGTTTCCACGCCCAGCGCGAAGGCCATGGCGAAATACAGGTAGCCCTTCGGGATGTGCAGGCCGATGCCGTCGGCGACCAGCATGACGCCGACCAGGATCAGGAAGGACAGCGCCAGCATCTTGATCGTCGGGTGCGCGGCGACGAAGCGGCCGACCGGTTCCGCCGCCAGCAGCATCACCAGGATGGCGATGACGATGGCCGCGACCATCACCTCGATATGGCGCGCCATGCCGACCGCCGTGATCACCGAATCGAGCGAGAACACGATATCGATGACCGCGATCTGGGCGATGACGACACCGAAACCGCCCCAGAGTCTGGTCGGCCTGTTCTTGTGTCCGCCTTCCAGGTCGTGGTCGATCTCCATCGTGGCCTTGCCGATCAGGAACAGGCCGCCGGCGATCAGCACGATGTCGCGCCAGGAAATCTCCTCGCCCCAGACGGCGAACAGCGCCTGGTTGAGGCCGGCCAGCCAGGTGATGACGAACAGCAGCGCGAGGCGCGTGACCAGCGCCGCGCCGAGGCCGAGCCGGCGGGCCGCCGGGCGCTGCCGCTCGGGCAGCCGGTCGGCCAGGATGGCGATGAAGATCAGATTGTCGATGCCGAGCACGATCTCGAGCGCGGTCAGCGTCGCCAGGCTGATCCAGACGTTCGGGTCGGCCAGAAGGTCGATCATGCCGCCGATATCCGTTCCGGTTCAGGGCCGGGCGCGCAGCCGTTCGATGGCCCGGCGATCGGCCTTGGTCGGCCGGCCGGCGCCGGCGTCCCGATGCGGCGCGGCGGATGCGCTGTCCCGCTCGGCCTCCGCAGCCGCCGGCCGCGGCGCCGGGGGCGCCAGATCCTCGTACAACGTCTGCGCTTCGGCGGCCGGCCCGCGGCGGACGCCGAACGCGCGCACCTCGACGACCCGGATCCGGCCGCCCTGCGGAAAGGTCAGCACGTCGCCGCGCCGGACCCGGTAGTGCGCCTTGGCGATCGGGTCGCTGTTCACCCGCAACTTACCGCCGTTGCACAGCTTGCTCGCCAGGGTCCGGGTCTTGAAGAAGCGGGCGTGCCACAGCCACTTGTCGATGCGCGGCCCGATGTCGTCCTGCCCGGCTCCGGCGGCGGTCGGCGAACCCGGCATCGGCCCTCAGCGGCTCGCCGTGAGTTCGCGCAGGATGGCGAACGGCGAGCACGGGTTCGGGCGCGGGCGCGCTTCCCTGCGCCTGCGCGGCCGGGCGGCCGCCTTGCGCCAGGCGCCGTCGGCGTCCGGGCCGGGACGGTAGCCGAGGCCGTGGAGCGCCGCCGGGAGAAAGGCGTCCGGAATGCCGGCGGCCTCCGCCAGGGCGGGGTCCGCGGTCACCGACTTGCCCTCCGGCAGCCGCTTGATCGCGCGCCACAGCGCCTCGATCCGGTCGGCGCGCACCGCACTGCCTTGCGCGACGACATAGCCGCAGGCCGGCAGCAGGCCCGGCGGCAGGCCGGCGGCCGTTTCGAGGCAGGCTGTAAACGCCGGCGGTTCGAATTCCCCGATATCGTGGCGGATCGCCCACAGCAGGGCGAGCATGGCCTGCGCCCGGGGCCGCAGCAGCTCGCGGTAGTAAACCCGCTGGGCGCCCAGCCTCACCCCGTGTGCGGCCAGCGCCTTGCGGTCCGTCTTGGTCAACCCATCGATCGCCGACCGCAGGTCGCGCCGCGGCAGGTGGCCGCCCGCCTCACCGAGCTGATACAGCAGGGCCCTCGCCTGGCCGCCGACTCCCTCGGGCGCCGGGCCGGCAATCGCGCCCAGCCGGAACGGCAGATGGGCTGCGAGCCAGTTCTCGAGCCTGGCCGCGACCCGGTTGCGGACGCCGGGGTCCAGACCGTCGCCGACGACCGGCCGGACCCGCGGCTTGAGCAGGTGATCGCCCTTGACCAGGCGTCCGACGACCGCGCCGCGCCAGCGGAGTTCGCCGTTCGGCGCCAGCTTGATGGATTTCGGCTTCGCGGCCTCGAGCAGGCCGAGCCGTTCCTCGATCGCCGGCCGCAGCGCCCGCCAGCCGGCGTTGCGCATGGCGCGGGCATCGTCGCCGGTCGCCGCCGGCGCAGCGACGAAGCGGAACCCGTCCATCCGGCCGATGGCGATGCCCTCGACGACGACCTCGCCGGACGCCAGAACCGCCGCTTCGAGGTCCCGTTTGCTGCGCAGGCGCTTGACCAGGATGGCGGTGCGCTTGTCGACGAAGCGCTCGGTCAGCCGCTCGTGCAGGGCGTCGGACAGCCGATCCTCGATCTGCCGCGTCTGCTCCTGCCATTTCAGCGGCTCGTCCAGCCATTCGCTGTGATAGGACACATAGGTCCAGGTGCGGATATCCGCGATCCGGCCGGCCAGGGCGCCGATATCGCCGGTCGTCCGGTCGATCCGCGTGACCTGCCGTTCGATCCAGGCCGGCGAGATCCGCCCCTTGCTCCCCGTCAGGTCCATGAAAATCCGGCTGACCAGGCTGTTGTGCGCCTCGCCCAGCACCTTGCGGAAATCGGGAATCTGGCAGCATTCCCATAACAGGGCGACGGCCGCGGGATCGTCCAGCCGGGCGCGCAGGCCGGGCTGGCGCGACAGCGCGGCGAGGGTGCGGAAATCTTCGGCTTCGCGCGCCGGAGCGAGATCGGGCGACGAGGGCGGCAGGGCGAGACTCCGGATCAGCGCATCGACGGTGTCGAACGCCAGCTTCGGATTGCGCCAGAACACGAAGGGCAGCGGATCGAAGCTGTGGGATTCGATCGCCTCGATCAGGTCGGCGTCGAATTCGCCGGCGTTCGCGGTCGTTCCGAAGGTGCCGTCCTGCATGTGGCGGCCGGCCCGCCCGGCGATCTGCCCGATTTCCGCCGGGGCCAGGCGCCGCCGCACGCGCCCGTCGAACTTAACCAGATCGGAAAACGCGATGTGGTTCACATCCATGTTCAGGCCCATGCCGATGGCATCGGTGGCCACCAGGTAATCGACCTCGCCGGCCTGGAACATCTCGACCTGGGCGTTGCGCGTCCGTGGGCTCAGCGCGCCGAGCACCACGGCCGCGCCGCCGCGCCGCCGCCGGATCACCTCGGCCAGCGCATAGACTTCCTGGGCGGAGAAGGCGACGGCCGCAGTGCGCGGCGGCAGGCGGGTGATTTTCTTCGGCCCGGCATAGGCGAGGCGGGAAAACCGCGGGCGGGAGATGAGCCGGGCTTCGGGCACCAGCCGGTTCAGGATCGGCCGCACGGTCTCGGCGCCGATCAGCACGGTTTCCATGGTGCCCCGCGCATGGAGAATCCGGTCGGTGAACACATAACCGCGTTCCGGATCGGCGGCGAGCTGCACCTCGTCGATTGCCAGGAATTCGACCGAGCGGTCGACCGGCATGGCCTCCACGGTGCACAGGAAGAAGCGCGCCGACGGCGGGACGATCTTCTCCTCGCCCGTAACCAGCGCCACCGCATGGCCGCCGGCGGCGCGCACGGCGCGGTCGTAATTCTCCCGGGCGAGCAGGCGCAGCGGAAAGCCGATCATGCCGGAGCCGTGCGCCAGCATGCGATCCATCGCGAAATGCGTCTTGCCGGTGTTGGTCGGCCCGAGGACGGCGGTGATGCGCCGCTGCGCGGAGCCGGGAACGGCGGGCTTCGACCTCATGGGCCGCATGGTCGTCCGGGTTGTAACCGAAAACAAGAGCAAAGGCGCCGGCGCAAAGCCGGAAGGGCCGGGCCCGGAAAGGTGCGCTGCGGCGCGGCGTTACTTCAACTCGGTCCAGGCCGCTCCCACGATCCGGCCGCCATCCGGCTCCTGGACGAGGATGGCCGCCCGGTCGTACCGGGCGCCCTTCGCACCGGTCCGCGACAGATCGATCTCAAGGTCCGCGCCCCGATATTCGGCAACCCGGCGGAACTCGCGCACTACGTTGAAATAGGTCAGTGTCTTGCCCGCATTCTCGCCGCGCGGAATTTCCGTGGTGTGCTGCTTGTCGAAATAGACCAGCCAGACCTCGCAATCCCCTGTGCGCCCGCCATCGCCCTTGAGGGAGGCGGTTAGCGATTCGGCACTTGCGTCTCCGGAAATCGACACGGCAACACGGTCGTCCGCCGCCTGCTGCCTGAGCCGGATATGCCCGTCTATGACGCCGGTGTAGCTGCCGATGCCCTGCAGTTTGCCGTCCACCACCATCTGCGGCGTATAGACGGTCCGGCGGCGCATGGCCGAAGCGTACTCGTGCTGACGTTTTGTCGCCTCGGCGCTCGAATAGGGATCGCGCCAGCCCAGATAGTTCCAGTAGTCGACATGGAAGGACAGGGCGATCACGCCGGGGCGCTGTGCCAGCACGCCGAGAAACTTGTCGGCCGGCGGGCAGGAGTAGCATCCCTGCGAGGTGAACAACTCGACGACAACCGGGCGTTTCTTGACGTCGGCAAGGGCGCCTGCGGGAACCAGGGCGGCGGCCAGGGCAAGTGCGGCGAGCGTTCGGGCGACAGTATTGGCGGTTCCAAGCATACCTAACTCTATGCTGGCCGTGTCGCCGGTTCGAATCACTAATGAGTGAGCCTTCCGGAGTGGCTTTCGGGCGCGCGCGCCGGTTGTCAAGCCGGGGGCGGCGGGCCACATCGGCATTATGGCCGAGGCGCACAGCAACGCTCCGAAACCGCCGGTCGCCGTCCGCCGTCCGGTCGTTTCGCTGCACCACGGCGACAGCCGGACCGACGACTATGCCTGGCTGCGCGATCCCGGCTATCCCGATGTCCGCGATCGGGCGATTCTCGATTATCTCGAGGCCGAGAATGCCTACCGGGAAACCGTCATGGCCCCGCTGGCGGGCCTGCGGGAAACGCTGTTCCGGGAACTGAAGGGCCGCCTCAAGGACGACGACAGCGGCGTACCGGCCAAACACGGGCCGTGGTTCTATTCCTGGCGTTTCGATCCGGGAGCGCAATACCGGACCCATTTCCGCATTCCGTATGACGAAGGGCCGGACGGCGCGCCGCAGGTCGTTCTGGACGAGCCGGCCCTGGCGGAGGGTCTCGACTATCTGCGGGTTCGCGCGGTCGCGCCGTCGCCGGACCATTCGCTGCTGGCCTATTCCGCTGACACCGACGGGTCGGAACGGTTCGCGATCCGGGTGCGCAACCTGGCGACCGGCGAAGACCTGCCGGATGAAATTCCGAACACCAGCGGCGCACCGGCCTGGGCGGCCGACAGCCGGACGCTGTTCTACGTCCGGCTCGATGCGCAGCTGCGGCCGTCTTCGGTATGGCGGCACCGGCTGGGCACGCCAGCAGAAGCGGATGTCCAAGTCTACCGCGAGCCCGATCCGGGCTTCGGGGTCTCGGTCGATCCGGGCAGGGACGAACGCTATCTGTTTATCGCCGCAGGCGATCACGAGACCTCGGAAGTGCGGTTTCTTCCGGCGGACGATCCGGCAAGCGCGCCGCGGCTCATCAGCGCCCGCCGGCCTGGACGGCTCTACGACGCCGACCACCGGGACGGCGTGTTCTGGATCCTCACCGACGATACCCATCCGAACCAGCGGCTGGTCACAGCACCGGTCGAAAGCCCGGACGCGGAGAACTGGCGCGAGGAAATCGCCGCCTCCGACAGCGTGTATCTGACCGGACTGCACGTCTTCAGAGACTGGATCCTGATCGAGGAGCGCGAGGCCGGCGTCAAGCATCTGCGCATCCGGCAATTCGACGATGGCGCCGAACACCGGATCGCTTTCCCGGAACCGGCCTACGCCGTCTATCCCGCCGGCAACGCCGAGTTCGGCCAGTCCCATCTGCGCATCGCCTATCAGTCGCTCGTCACGCCGCCGACGGTCTGGGATTACGACGTCGTCACGCGCGAACGGACCGTCCGCAAGGTCCAGGAAATTCCGTCCGGCTACGACGCGTCGCTCTATGTCTCTGCGCGGGAAATGGCGCCGTCGCATGACGGCGCCCTCGTGCCGGTCACGATCGTCCGGCGCCGGGACACCCCGAAGGACGGCAGCGCGCCGCTGTACCTTTACGCCTACGGCTCCTACGGCATGAACATGGACCCGGGGTTCGGCACGGCGCGCCTTTCGCTGCTGGATCGCGGTTTTGTCTTCGCGCTGGCCAACCCGCGGGGCGGCTCGGAACTCGGCAAGAACTGGTACGAAGCCGGCAGGCTGGAGCGTAAGGAGAACACCTTCCGCGACGTGATCGCGGTCGCCCGGCACCTGGCGGCGGCGGGGTATACGCGCGAGGGCAGCGTCGCGCTCGCCGGCGGCAGCGCCGGCGGCCTCATGGTCGGCGCGACGATCAACATGGCGCCGGAACTGTTCGGCGCCGCCGCGGCCCATGTGCCCTTCGTCGATGTCCTGAACACGATGCTCGACGACACGCTCTGGCTGACGCCGGGCGAATATCCGGAATGGGGCAACCCCTCGGAGAGCGAAGAGGCCTACCGGCGGATCGCGGCCTACAGCCCCTACGACAACGTCGCGCCCAGGGCCTATCCGCACCTCTTCGTCACCGGCGGGCTGAGCGACCCGCGCGTGACCTATTGGGAACCTGCCAAATGGGTCGCGAAGCTGCGCGCGACCAAGACCGACGACAACCTGCTGCTCCTGCGCATGAATATGGGCGCCGGCCATGGCGGCAAATCCGGCCGCTACGAAGCGCTCCACGAGGTCGCGGAGGAATACGCTTTCATGCTGAAGGTGTTCGGCCTTGTCCCGGAGTCCGATCCCGCCGCTTGAGAGGGAGAACGGAGTGCCCGGCCGGCGGGCAGCCCTCCGCCGACGGCCTACTGCACCAGATCGGCCGTCAGGCCGAGCAGCAGGCACCAGCCGAAAACGCGATTGGATTTGAAGATGCGCAGGCAGTCGGCCGGATCGTCGATATCGACCCTGGCGGCCTGCCAGCCGAGCTGCAGAACGCCCAGCGCCAGGCCGATCCAGAACAGCGGCCCGAGGCCGTCGAGCCACCCGGCGGCGGCGATCAGGATCGACGCCAGCCCGTAAAAGGCCCACAGCCAGGGCCGCGTGTTGGCTCCCAGCTTCAGCGCGCTGGATTTCACGCCGATCAGGATGTCGTCTTCCTTGTCCTGGTGGGCGTAGATCGTGTCGTAGCCGAGGGTCCAGAAGATGCCGGCGATGTAGAGCAGGATCGGCGGCCAGCCGAGATCGCCGCGTACCGCCGCCCAGCCGAGCAGTGCGCCCCAGTTGAAGGCCAGCCCCAGGACGATCTGCGGCCAGTAGGTGACGCGCTTCATCAGCGGGTAAACGAAGATGATGCCGAGCGAGGCTGCGCCGACGAGGATGGCGAACCCGTTGAATTGCAGCAGGATGCCGAAAGCGACGGCCATCTGCAGCGCCATGAAGGCGAGCGCCTGCCTGACGGACACCTGACCGCTGGGAATCGGCCGGGTGCGCGTGCGCTCGACCATGGCATCGAAATTCCGGTCGGTGATGTCGTTCCAGGTGCAGCCCGCGCCGCGCATCAGCAGGGCCCCGGCGCCGAACAGCGCCATGAACCAGAGAAACCGGCCGGCGCTGTCCCAGGCCAGTGCCAGCGAATCGAACGCCAGCGAATCGAATGCCAGCGCGATCGACCACCAGCCCGGAAACAGCAGGAGCCAGGTCCCGATCGGCCGGTCGAGCCGCATCAGCCGCGCATAGGGGCGCGCCGGTCCCGGAAGGAGCCGGTCGATCCAGCTTTGCGCCGGCATGTCCGTGCCGGCGATCAGGCCGGCGCGATCAGCGGGGGGCGTCATGGCGGAATGCTAGTTCCAAATTCCGCGGCAGAAAGAAATTCGTAAGCTGCGCGCGGATTTGTGACAGGTTGCCCGGACGCGCACGGCTTAACAGCCGCCGGGCACAGGAATAACGTGCCGGCCAGCCGCACATACCGCCATTCCCGAATATTATGCAGGTCTACCTGCCGACCGCCGAGGTCTCCGTCAACGTGTTCCTGTTGGTGGGGCTGGGCGGCGCTATCGGTTTTCTGTCCGGCCTGTTCGGTGTCGGCGGCGGATTCCTGATGACGCCGCTGCTGATCTTCATTGGCATCCCGGTGCCGGTCGCCGTGGCGTCCGAAGCCAACCAGATCGTCGCTTCGTCGGTGTCCGGGGTGAACGCCCTCTGGCGCCGCGGCAATGTCGATTTCAAGATGGGCGGTGTGCTGCTCGCCGGCGGCTTCGTCAGCTCCTATCTGGGCGTCGAACTGTTCGCCTGGCTACGCACCGTCGGCCAGATCGATCTGGTGATCCGCCTGTCCTTCGTCTTCTTCCTCGGCATTATCGGCACCCTGATGCTGGTCGAGAGTTCGCGCGCCATCCTGCGGCAGCCGGCTGAACATTCCGGTGACGATCGTTCCGGGTAGTCTTACAGACGACGATCTGGAGGCGCTGTCGCAGGCTGCGACATAGCCTCCGGTCAGGTCAGGCGCGGCGGCGGCAGGTTGCCGAGCCGGCACACCGCATCGGCAATTCCGGAAAAATCCCGGTCGGCATAGTCGCCGGTCGCCTTCGCCATGGCGAGGCTCTCGCGGACGACAGCGCCGGCATAGAGCGGCAGGTCGAAGCTGCGCGCCGCTTCGACGGCGAGCGAAATGTCCTTGTGGGCGAGCGCGATGCGGAAACCGGGCGCAAGATCGCCCTTCAGCACCTTGTTCGGCCAGTTGACCGAGAGCTGCCCGTTTGCGGCGGTCGTGCCGCCGACGACCTCGAGGGTGGTTGCGAGATCCAGTCCGAACCCCTGCGCGAGGGCCAGCGCCTCGGCATTGATCTGGTTGATCCCCATCACCAGAAAATTGTTGACCAGCTTGGAGCGGATACCCGCGCCCGGCCCGCCGCAGTGCAGGATGGTATCGCCCATCGCTTCGAGGAGCGGCCGCACCCGTTCCAGATTCGCCTCCGAAGCCCCGACCATGAAGAGCGAGGTGCCGGCCTCGGCGTTGGTCACCAGCCGCCCGACCGGCGCATCGACGAATGCCCGGCCCGCCTTGTGCAGCGCGCGCGCCACGCGGTCGGTCGTGTCGGGCGCGATCGTGCTCATATCCATGACGAGCTGGCCCGCCTTGCCCGCTTCGAGGATGCCGCCGGGGCCGAAAACGACCTCTTCGACCTGCGGCGAATCGGGGACCATCGTCACCACGATGCCGGCCCGTTCGGCGATCTCGGCAACGGAGCCGGCGACGGTCGCACCGAGGTCGCGCAGCGGCGGCGTGCGGTCCTGGGCGATGTCATGGACGATCAGATTGTGGCCCTTGCGCACGAGATTGGCCGCCATCGGCTGCCCCATCGCGCCCAGTCCGATAAAGCCGGTCATCGTCATTTTCGTCTCCCGTTTCGGAATCGCGCGCCTCATGCGGCCGGGACCGCGGGCGCCGGCGCCATAATGTATTGCCGGGCGCGCGGGACAATATGGCTGCCGGCAGATCGGATTGCCGGATTGCCGCGGCCCGCTGGCCACGCCGGCCGGCGCGCGCTATGCCACCGGCATGACTATCCGTTTCCCGTCGCAGCCGGCAGTCCGCGGCGCGCGCAGCGCCGTCCGGGGGTTTCTCGCTGTGGTCTTCACCCTTGCGCTGGCGCTGGCCGTTGCCGCCCCCGCCGGCGCGCAGAAATCCCGAAAGCTGGAAAACATGCTCTATCTGGAATTGAAGAACGGCCGCGTCGCCATCGAACTCTATCCCGATTCGGCGCCGAAGCACGTCGCGCGGATCAAGGAACTGGCGCGCGAGAAATTCTACGACGGCATCGTCTTCCACCGGGTGATCCCGGGTTTCATGGCCCAGACCGGCGATCCCACAGGCACGGGCCGGGGCGGCAGCGGCAAGAAGCTGCCGGCGGAGTTTTCCCGCGACCACTCCTTCGAGCGCGGCACCATCGGCATGGCGCGCACGTCCGATCCGAACAGCGGCGACAGCCAGTGGTTCATCTGCTTCGCGCCGGCGCCCCACCTGAACGGCCAGTACACGATCTGGGGCAAGGTGGTCGAGGGCATGGACCTGGTCGACGGCATCGCACCCGGCGAGCCGCCGGCGACGCCGGACAAGATTATCAGCCTGCGCGTCGCTGCCGATGTCGAGGCCGGCAAGTAGCCCGACAGCTGCGATGTATGCGCTTCATCCGCAGCTCGCCGGGGAGACGGTTCCGGTCTGCGATCTGGACCTGTGCCGGGTGCTGTTGTCGAAGGACGCCACCTATCCGTGGCTGGTGCTGTCGCCGCGGCGCGAGGGCCTGCGCGACCTGCACGACCTCAGCGAGGCGGACGGCATTGCCGCGCTGGCTGAAATCCGCCGGTGCAGCCAGGCGCTCGTCGACCTGTTCGGGCCGGACAAGATGAATGTGGCGGCGCTTGGCAACCAGGTGCCGCAACTGCATATCCACATCATCGCCCGTTTCGCGACCGATCCGGCCTGGCCGGGCCCGGTTTGGGGCAAGGTTCCGCCGGCGTCCTACGACGAGGCGGCGCGCGACGCGCTGATCGGCAGGCTGCGCAAAGCGCTGGGGCAGAACGGCTGACCTTCGGGCCCGGACCGCCGGTTCTCCGCGCTATCCGGTTTTCCCTCCGCCGACCTCCACCACGTTGAACACGATGTAGCCGAGGATCGCCACGGCGATGGCGGCGGCCATGCCGAGCCGGAACAGCAATCTGGCGAGGGTTTCGTGCTCCGGCGTGCGGCGGTAGCCGATCCACGATCCGACGAAAACCGCTGCAGCGAAGAGATAGAGCACGACGCCGGCCTAGCCGACCCCTTCCGGAGACTCGGCCAGCGGCGCGCCCGGCCGCATGACGGTGCCGTCGAGCCGGGGCGGCGCGGCCCGGGCGCCGGAGCCGCGATGCGGCTGCCGCGGCATGGCGAAGCCCTGCTGGTGGCCGGCGCGGGCAACGACCATGAATTTCCAGTACGCGCCGCCGAAAACGGCGAGAATGCTCCCGGCGAGCCAGACACCGATGGCGAGGCGCGTGCCCGTCTGCCCCATGCCGAGCGCAATCAGGCCGGCCAGGTACAGGAGCGCCGGCAATCCCGTGCCGAGGATCAGCACCCGCCGGTGGACCTTCGTCAGCACCGCCCGGGCCAGCGGGCCGATTCCGCCGGCCGCCGCCGAGCGCAGGTAGGCGGTCCAGAGGATCAGGTTTGCCGCCGCCAGGACGATGATGAGGATGCCGGCGGTCTGCATCGTTTTCAGGGCGAGGGCGCTGTAGATGAAGATTTCGAGCGGTACGAGAAGCTGAAATGCTGCCAGCAGGCCGATACTGAGCGCAAAGGCCGGCATGAGCAGGGCGAAACCTTCGAGCAGGCCGGTCGCGACGATCATCCAGGGCATCAGCCGGTGGCGCCATGCCGGAATGCCGCGCGCCCGATAGAGGATCATCGCCTGGCAGCCGAGGAAGCCCAGCGCCGCCAGCGCCGCGACGGCCTGGGCCGCGGGATGCTGCGTCGCGATGCCGATCAGCACGGCGGTGCCGAAAACCGCGACGATATACAGCTCACGCGTCATCCATGAGGACTGCGGGCGCGACACCGCGCGCCAGAAGCGCATCTTCCTGCCGATCTTCAGGAACACGAAGAACAGGCCGATCGCCATCAGGCCGGCGCCGGCGAACTGAGCTACCGAGAGCCACAGGCCGTATTCGGCCGCGGCGTCCGCCGGCACGAAGAAGGCGGCCAGCCAGGCGGCGAGCACAAAGCCGCTGCCGGCCCCGCCGAACATCCAGTTCATCGCCGCGCGCCAGTCCCAGAACGGCTGCACCTTGCCGACCAGCGGGTTCGCCGGATCGGCCAGCCGGTCGTCGGACGTGTCGGCGGCCTCCGGTTCGCGGCCCGGCACGGCCGGCGTGGTATAGAGATACTTGATCTGCGGATCGGTCCCGAGCTCCTCGTGCATCTGGAACGCCGGGTTGTCGCGCACGAGCTGCGAGACAGTACTGTCCGGGTCGTTGTAGTCGCCGAAGGTGATGGCCGACGCGATGCAGGCGGCGGAGCAGGCCGGCGTCGCCTCGGGATCGAGGCCCGGCGTCAGGCCGGCTTCGAGGCCGCCGTCCACCCGGTCCATGCAGAAGGTGCATTTCTGGGCGACGCCGATCCGGCCCTTGTCAAACACGGCCTCTTCCTGGCGCGTGATCTCGCCGTCGTAATAGCCGTGGATTTCGTGGGCGATGGTGCGGGCCTGGTAGGGGCAGGCGACCGCGCAATAGGCACAGCCGATGCACACGTCGTAGTCCATCGTCACCAGGCCGTCTGCGCGCTGGCGGGTTGCGCCGGTCGGGCAGACCGGGACGCAGGGCGGCTCGGCGCAATGCTGGCAGCCGGTGACGAGGAACTGGCGCTGGACGTTCGGGTACTCGCCCTGCTCGACATCGATCACGCGCCGCCACTGGATATCGGGCAGCGTGTCGTTCCAGTGCTTGCAGGCGATCGTGCAGGTCTGGCAGCCGACGCAGCGGTTGACGTCGATCACCATGCCCCAGCGCGGGGTGTGAGACGGATCGTGGCAGAGGGCGTCAGCCATTGTCTTGCATATTCGCCGGCCGCACGGCACCCCCACCCGGCTCGCTTCGCTTGCCGACCTCCCCCTCTGAAGAGGGGGAGGTATGGGGATCGATTACCATGCTTATTCCGCGGCCTGGGCGAAGGCGGCGGTGGCAATATTGCCGTCGTATGTACCCATTTCCTCGACGGCGAGCGGCTTCTGGAGATGCTTCTCCGCGGCCTTGTAGACCTTCACGCACACGATATCCGAGCCGGAGCCGGTCGAATCGGTGAGCTTGAGCGAGATGTCGGTCACGCTGTTCAGGCTCGGCCGGTTCAGATCCTTGGCGAAGGGCGTCTTCCAGTGGTCGAACTGGCCGATCATCAGCACCGTATCAGGCCGGATCCCCTCGCGCAGCACCGCCGGGCCTTCCGTGCGCCCGGTGACCGATTCCACGACGACCTGCTCGCCGTCCGCGATCCCGAGTTCCTGCGCCCGGCGCCGGTTGATCACGACGCCGCTGTGGCCGGCGATATTGTCGGCGACCTCGGCGATCAGCGGCAGGCCGACATTGGCGCCCCAGGCATACTGGAAGGAGCGGGCGGTCAGCGCCCAGAAGGGGTATTCCTCCGGATCGCGGCCGAAGTCGCGGACATAATCCTCCCAGATTTCCGGGAACGATTCGTAGGTCGGCATGAACTCGTATTCGCGCAGCTGGGTTTCCCACCAGTCGACGCCGATTTCGCCGAGACGGAGAGCCAGCTCCTGGCCGTGCCGGGTCAGCCGTTCCTGATAGGGCAGTTC
This sequence comes from Alphaproteobacteria bacterium, assembly GCA_965202925.1. GTDB lineage: Bacteria > Pseudomonadota > Alphaproteobacteria > Bin65 > Bin65 > Bin65. Next base: position 602,613 of record CBDBCG010000001.1, read on the forward strand.
GAAACGGAGATTCTGTTCTTCCAGCGCCGGATAGATGTACCAGTCGAGCTGGTTGTAGTCCTTGAGCATGTAGCCGTGTTCGCGGAACCAGTCGAGGTCGTGGACCTCTTCGCCGCCGGTCATGTCCCACGAGGCGGCCTTGCACATGTTGTCCCAGACGGTTTCCGACTGCGGCGGCTCGCCGGCCGGCAGGCTGAAATCGTACTTGCCGGGCCGCGCCAGCTTCGTGCCCGCAGCGCCGCCGTTGATGGCCCCGATATAGGCGTCCAGGATCCCGGCCTCCTGCGCGAAGCGGGTCATGATGTCCGACATGTCCATCGTGTCGTTGACCGGCTCGATCGCTTTGGCGCGGATCGTCCAGCCCTCGTGATGCCAGAAATTCTCCTGGAACTTGGTGCCGCCGATGCGGATCAGCTGGGTCGATTCCAGATCCGTCGATTCCGGCAGCAGCACGTCGGCGAAATGGTTGGTCTCGTCCATCGTGTAGGCGAAGGCGACGATGAACGGGAAGTCCGCCAGCTGCTTCGACACCTCCGGCGCGTTCCACGAACTGATAGACGGGTTGGTGCGGTAGCACATCCAGATGTCCGGCGGATCGTGGCGCGGCCAGCTTTTCGGCTGGTGCTTCTGGAACAGCCAGGGCAGGTGTGCCGGCCCCAGCGCCGGCGACCAGGGGCTGTCCGAGACCAGCGGCACCAGCGTCTTGTAGGCGTTGCGGATATGCGGATCGCGGTTCCAGGCGTTCGACGAGGTTGCGTTGAACTGGTAGCGCATGAAGCCGTCTTCGCCCGGCAGAACGGAGCCGACCCGCGACGCCGCCGGCCGGACCAGCTTCACCGCCGTGCCCAGCGTGCCGCCCGGCACCTCGAGCGCGCCGACCAGCACGGCCAGCATGGTCCGCGCCCAGCAGGTGTGATAGCCGCCCCAGCCGTTGTTGACGCTCTTGCCGAGCAGAATGGCGACCGGCCGGAAGGGCAGCGTCTTGCCCTCGATCTCGATCGTCTCGCCGACGCAGGCATGGGCGATATATTCGTCGGCGACGCGCCGGATGGTCTCGGCCGGCACCTCGCATTCGGCCTCGGCCCATTCGGGCGTGTATTGCGCCATCAGGTCGAGCATGAGCTGGAAGGACGGTTTGGCCGTCACCCGCTCATGGTTCCAGCGCCTGTTGTCCGGCCCCAGCTCGTAGCCGTCGACCTCGTAGGCGCCTTCCATCGCAGCATCGCCGATCCCCGCGTCGTAAGGCTTCGCCGTGCCGTCGGCGGCGTCCCAGATCAGCGGCTTGCCGTCCGGATCGCGCACGAAGAAGCCGTTGGGGCCGACCAGGTAGGGCGAGTTCGAACGGTTCTTCAGGAACGACACGTCGCAGACGGATTCCCAGCCGCGCTCGTGCACGATCCGGTGGATCAGGGCGAACAGGAAGGCGGCGTCGGTCTTCGGCTTGATCGGCACCCATTCGGCCGAGGCCGCCGCCGTGATCGACATGTGCGGCTCGACATGGACGCGCTTGGCGCCGCGCGCCCGTGCGTTGGCCTCGCGCCAGATGCCGACGACGCCTGACTGCGCCTCCGTGTTCGCACCGCAATTCAGGATGAAGTTCACATAGGGCGTGTCGGGCGCCACGATGAACGCGCGGTGCCAAAGCTCGCCGTAGAGATGCTCCGAGTGGTAGCACTTCACGCCCTGGCCGGCGCCGAAGCCCTGGTCGATCGGCCCCCAGGCCGCCATGAAGGCCGGGAAGGTGCCCATATACTGCACCGGCGTGCCGCCGCCGCCGGTCGAGGTGGCGAGGCGCGGATGGCCGTTCTCGTTGACCAGCCCCTTGGCGCGCACCTCGCGGAACTTCTCGCCGATGATGCCGAAGGCCTCCTCCCAGGAGATCGGCACGAAGCCCGGATCCTCGTCCCGCCCCTTGTTCGGGTTGGTCCGCTTCATCGGCTGCTTGATCCGGTTCGGATTGTAGGTCTTCTGGATCAGGCCGAACGCTTTGACGCAGACCCGGCCGCCGCCCGGATGCTCGTCCATGATGTCGAAATTGGCCTCGAGCCGTTCCGCCACGCCGTTGCGAACGGTGACTTTCGCCAGGTCCGGCCCCGCTACGCACTGGTAGCAGTAGAAGGGAACCTTCTTGACGTCGTCTGCGGATGCGTCGGCTTTGGCCATGGTCGGATCCCGGTTGGACATGTTGGCTGAACGCAAGGATAGCACGGTTTCGGCAGCGCGCCTCAAGCTTCGGCGAGGCGCGCCTTTTTCTTCGCCAGACGGCCGCCCTGTCGCTCCTTGTCGACGACGAAGCGGACATGCCGGGCCCGGCCGACATGGTCGAGATCGTCATGGACGTCGACTTCAAGCAGGACGCGCGGACCCTCGACCTGCACGACTTCGGCCTGCACCGTCACGCTCTGCCCGATCAGGGTCGGGCCCAGATGGTCGATCTCGACCCGCGCGCCGACCGAATCCTCGCCGGCATCGAGATGCGGCAGCAGGAACTGCTGGCAGGTCCGCTCGATGTCCTGAACCATGTGCGGCGTGGAATAGACACGCAGGTCTTCGCCCATGAAGGAAATCGTCCGCTCCTTGTCGATGGTGTACGTCGCCTCATAGACGGCGCCGGCTTTGAGTGTGTCTTTCATTTCGATTCCCCGATGTTGGATGCCGGATTGATCAAAGGCGCGGCTTAACCGATCGCGTTTGCGGCGCGCAGATCGTCGAGTTCCCCGGCGGAAAAGCCCCAGGCGGCGAGCGCCTCGTCGGTATCCGCGCCGGGCGCCGAAGGCGGCCGGCCGACCGCGCCGGGGGTTCGGCTGAAGCGCGGGGCCGGGGCCGGCTGCACCACGCCGTCGACCTCGGCGAAAGTGCCGCGCGCTTTCATGTGCGCGTGGTCCGGCGCCTCGTTGAGGTCCAGAACCGGGGCGAAGCAGACGTCGCTGCCTTCCATGATGGCGCACCATTCGTCCCGCGTCTTTGTTCTGAAAACGGTGGCCAGCTGCTCCTTGATGACCGGCCAACTCTCCCGGCTCATCTGCGCCGGCAGGTCCGCCGGATCGAGCCCGGTCTTTTCCAGCAGCTCGGCGTAGAACTTGAACTCGATGGAGCCGATGGAGACGAATTTGCCGTCGCTGGTCTCGTAGACCGAATAGAAATGGGCGCCGCCGTCGAGCAGGTTGGCACCGCGCTCGTCGGTCCACAGGCCGGCGGCCTTGAGGCCGTAGAAGGTGGTCATCAGCGAGGCCGCGCCGTCGACCATGGCGGCATCCACGACCTGCCCCTTGCCCGACTGTTGCGCCTCGAGCAGGGCGGCGAGCACGCCGACCAGCAGGTAGAGCGTGCCGCCGCCGAAATCGCCGACCAGGTTGAGCGGCGGCACCGGCGGCCCGTCGGCCGGGCCGATGGCGTTGAGCGCGCCGGTGAGCGCGATGTAGTTCATGTCGTGCCCGGCCGCCCGGGCCATCGGGCCGTCCTGGCCCCAGCCGGTCATGCGGCCGTAGACCAGCTTCGGGTTGGTCGCGAGGCATTCGTCCGGGCCCAGGCCCATGCGCTCGGTCACGCCGGGCCGGAACCCCTCGATCAGGACATCGGCGCGGTCGATCAGCCGTTTGACGACGGCCAGTCCGTCCGGCGACTTGAGGTCGACGGCGATGGAGGGGCGTCCGCGGTGCAGCACCTGAAATTTGGCCGGCATGGCGATGCCGAGGCCCGGGTCGGTCAGCCGGTCGACCTTGATGACGTCGGCGCCCATGTCCGCGAGCATCATGCAGGCCATCGGGCCGGGTCCGATCCCGGCCAGTTCCACAACGCGCAATCCGTCCAGCGGTCCGGGCATGAACTCAGTCTCCTTCGGGCGGTCCGCCCGCCGCGGCGCCGGCTGCCGCGCCGCGGCGGGCCGGTCGGCGATTCGGCTATTCGGCTGCCGCGGCGATCCGCTCGGCGGCGGGGCCGATAGTCTTCAACTCCGGCATCACCTTGCGGGCGAACAGGCGCATATTGGCTTCGGCGATGTCCTTCGGCATGCCGGCATATTTGAAGACGCCGACGAAACTGTCGGAGCCGGCCTTGTCGGAAATGTCGACGATCTTCTCGTAGACCATCTCCGGCGTGCCCCAGACCTGCAGGCCGAGGAAGAATTCGGTCGCCGCCTCGTCGCCCTGTTTCTGCAGGTTGTCGGCGAACCTGCCGTAATATTCGTAGCCCTTCGTCGTCTTCAGGTGGTCGCCAGCGAATTCGTAGTGCGCCAGCACGCTGTGCCAGTAGCCGCCGATATATTTTTTCGCCATCTCGTAGGCGCGTTCCTCGCTCTCGTCGACGAAGATCCATCCCGCGGCGATCGGCGCCGGCGCGTCGAAACCGTTGACTCGCTGGAACAGCGCCCGGTATTCGGCCAGCTCCTTGGCGACGTGATCCCAGGGCTTCTGCGGGATGATCAGCAGTCCGACGCCCAGCTTCGCCATGATCTCGGCCGATTCCGGCGAAACGGCTGCGGCGTAGGTCCGTCCCTTGAAGCTCAGGCTGGCGCGCGGGCGCACGGCGACGCGGGGCTGCTTGTAGTATTCGCCGTCATATTCGCAGAAGCCGGTTTCGAGCCCGCCCATGATCATCTCGGCGGCTTCGACGAAGCGGGCGCGGCTCTCCTCCATCGGTACGCGGAAACCCTCGAACTCGCAGCGGCCGGCGCCGCGGCCCATGCCGAAGATCACCCGGCCGCCGGACATGATGTCGAGCATGGCGATCTGCTCGGCGACCCGGAACGGATCGCGCCAGGGCAGCACGACCACCATCGTGCCCAGCCTGGCCGTCGTGGTGCGGGCGGCGGCGTAGGTGAGGAACTGCACCGGGTCCGGGCACATGATGTAGTCGGTGATGTGGTGTTCGGTCGCCCACACGGAATCGAAGCCCAGCGGCTCGACCAGGTCCACCATCGCCAACTCGTCTTCCCAGACCGCGTGATCGGGCTCCTGTTTGCCGGGGTTCTGGAAAATGAATGACGCGCCGACATGCATGGCGGTATTTCTCCGGAAGCGTGGGTCCAGGCGGGCAGTCCCCGCCGCCGCGAAAGTCCTACAACAGCCCTTCGCAGGGAGTCACCCCACTCCTGCCGGGCCAAATCGCGCCTTTCCGGCCGCTGCTATTGCCCGACGCCGCGCAGCGCCGGCCAGCCATCGCCCGGTATCGCGCCGGCTTTGATCTTCCGGGCATGGAAGATGTAACCGAGAAAGTTCACCAGGATCTGGGTGCAGAACAGGCTCGTGGCGCCGCCGGGATCGTATTCCGGCGCCAGTTCGACGAAATCGATGCCGACGACCTCGCCGCGCATCGCTGCCGCCTTGAGGAAATCGCAGGTCTCGTAATAGAGGAAGCCGCCGGGGCTCGGCGTGCCGGTGCCGGGCACCAGCGACGGATCGAAGCCGTCCACGTCGATGGTGAAATAGAGCCGGCCGTTCTCGGGTATCCGGTCGACGACCCCGGCGATGCCGAGTTCCCGGAAATCCCGGACAGAGAGGATGTCGGACTTGGCGGCCCGCGCATCGGCGAAATCCGAAGGCGCGCTCGAGCCCAGGTTGCGGATGCCCAGATGGGTGATGCCCGTGACGTGATCGCACTCGGCGGCCCGGCGCAGCGGATTGCCCTGGCCGTGGCGCACGCCGAAGCGCTCGTCGACATAATCGAGATGGGCGTCGAGATGGACGATATGGACCGGCGCTTCGCCGTCGAAAGCGCGGATGCAGGGAATATGCACCGCGTGGTCGCCGCCGAGGACGACCGGCATTGCCCCGGCTGCCAGAATTTTCCGCACGCCGTATTCGATATTGTCGAGACATTGCAGGGCGTCGATATGGACCATGTCCGCATCGCCGATATCGGCGATGCGTACCTCGTCTCCGGCGAGGTACAGGAGATCGTCCTCCGGGTCGTAAGCGCCCTTGCCGATGGCGAACAGTTGCGAAGCCTCTCGGAACCCCTTGGGGCCGAAGCGCGCGCCGGGGCGCACCTGGGTACCGAGATCGAACGGCGCGCCCATGACGGCGACATCGGCGTCGATGGCGTCCCAGTCCCCCTGATACGGCTTTTTCATGAAGGTCTGAATGCCCACGAACGGCAGGTCGAGCCGGGCGGGATTCGCGGTATCGGATCGGTCGGTCATTGACACGGCTCCCGGGCCGCTCGGCAGGCCCTTCGATACGCCCCGGCCTTGCGGCCGGGGCTACTCAGGGTGAGGAGGAGGGAGGGGTGTTGAGGCAATTGAACCCCCAACAACCTCCTCATCCCGAGTAGGCGCGCCAGCGCCGTATCGAGGGGCCGGGCCGGCGCGCCAGCAGCCTGTCCTGAGCTTGTCGAAGGGCCGTATCGAGGGATGCACATCATTGTTCCAGATCCAGGTCGAACAGGCGGATCGCGTTGGTCCGGCCGATCTTCAGGCGGTCGCTGTCGGCGATCGTCGGGGTCGCGTCGTACCATTTCGCGGCGTCCTCCATGCGCTCGAAGGGGTAGTCGGCGGAGAAATAGACACGGTCGGTGCCCATCACCTCCAGCGTGCATTTGAAGGCGGGATCGTTGAAGAAACCGCTGGTCGTGATGTGGAAATGGTCGAGGAAATAGTCGCCGAGCGGCCGCTTGCCGCGATAGCCGCGGGGTGAAAAGCGCATCCGCGCATCGAGCCGCCACAGGGCGAAGGGGATATTCTCGCCGAGATGGCCGACGGCGATCCGCAGGTTGGGATAGTCGTCGAACAGGCCGGAGCCGCACAGGCGCAGCGCGTGGATCGAGGTTTCGACCGCGAAGCCCCAGGGCGCGCTCATCAGCCAGGCGTGGCCTTCGTAGTTGCGCGCCTGGGACGGGATCTGCATCCGGGGATGCAGATAGAAGGGCACATCGAGGTCCGACACGGTGGCCCAGAAGCTGCGATATTCCGGAATGTCGTAGTAGATCGCGCTGTCCGGCTCTTCCTTCTGGGTGAAGCCGTTGACCATCGCGCCCTTGAAGCCGAGCTCGCGCACGCAGCGGGTGAGTTCCGCCGACGCCGCGTCGGGATCCTGCATCGGCAGCGCGGCCAGGCCGGCAAAGCGGTGCGGATAGCGGGCCGCCGCCTCTGCGATCCTGTCATTGGCCTTGCGGGAGGCGGCGATCGCCTCGCCGGTATCGAGAATGCCCTGGACCGCCGGCGCGTTGAGCGACAGGAGCGCGAAGTCGATGCCGCAGCGCTCCATCGCCTCGATGCGCCGTTCGCCGACGTCCAGCAGCTCCCGGGTGAAGTCGTCCCAGCGGCCGGACTCGCCGGCGAAATGCCGGGAGCCGCCCAGGGTTTCCTCGATCGCCATATGCTCCTCGAACGCGATTTTGCCTTGCATTCGTCCCTCCCGTGATTGTCGTTCCCGCCCGGCCGCCTCGAACCGGGCCTGTCGGCCGGCGTCCGGTTTACCCCGGATCGGGCGGGCCGTCGAACCGCGCTTTCCTGCCACGGCGCGCAAGAAAAAGCGTGGATCGCGGCTCGGCCGTCCTTACGATACGGCAGTCAAGAGCGGTTCGGAGGGAAAGATGGACGGCAAGATCGGCCTCGAAGAGCATTTCGCCATAGCGGACACGTTACAGGATTCCGCCGGGTTTCTGCCGCCGAAGGACTGGCAGGAACTGTCGGGCCGGCTGATCGATCCGGAAGAGCGGCGGCTGCGCGAGATGGACGCAAACGGCATGGAGATGATGATCCTGTCGCTCAACGCGCCGGCGGTCCAGGCGATCCCGGACGTCGCGCGGGCCGCCGAGGTCGCGCGCCGGGCCAACGACGATCTGGCGGAAAAGGTTGCGCGCCGGCCGGATCGCTTCCAAGGCCTCGCCGCCCTGCCGCTGCAGGACCCGGACCTCGCCGCTGCGGAACTGACGCGCTGCATCCGGGATCTCGGATTCGTCGGCGCGCTCGCCAACGGCTTTTCCGAGATCGAGGACAGTGACACGCTGCTCTACTACGACCTGCCGCAATACCGGCCCTTCTGGGCGGCCTGCGCCGGGCTCGGCGTGCCTTTCTATCTGCATCCGCGCAACCCGCTGCCGCAAGACGCCCGCATCTATGACGGCCATCCCTGGCTGATGGGGCCGGGCTGGGCGTTCGGGCAGGAAACCGCCGTCCACGCGCTCCGGCTCATGGGCTCGGGCCTGTTCGACGCGCATCCGGACTTGCAGATAATCGTCGGCCATATGGGCGAGGGCCTGCCCTTCAGCATCTGGCGGGTCGACAACAAGAACGCCTGGACGAAGAAGCCCGGCAGCAGCGGCCCGCAGCCGGCGCGGAAGAGCTTTGCCGAGTATTTCCGGCAGAATTTCCACATCACCGTGTCGGGCAACTACTGCACCGAGGCGTTGCTCTGTTCGATGCAGGTGATCGGCGCGGACCGGATCCTGTTCTCGACCGATTGGCCGTTCGAGAATGTCGACTATTCGGCGGCGTGGATGGACAGCGTCGGGATCGACGAGGCCGACCGTCTGAAGATCGGCCGGACGAACGCGCTAAGCCTTTTCGGGATCGAGGGTTAGCGCGGCGGGAGGAACGATGCAGATCAGCGAGACCCAAGGGCAGATCCGGGATACGGCCCGCGCTTTCGCGGCCCGTGCCATCGCGCCCCATGCGGCGGAATGGGACCGTCAGGAGGGTGCGCCGCGATCCGTGCTGCGCGAGATGGCCGAGGTCGGCCTGATGGGCGTCACCATCGATTCGGCCTGGGGCGGCGCCGGCGCCGATTTCGTCTCCTATGCGCTTGCGATTGAGGAGATTTCGGCCGCCGACGGCGGCATCTCCAACATGATGGCGGCGAACAATTCGCCGGTCGCGGCGGCGATCCAGGAACACGGCACGGACCGCCAGAAAGCCGAATATCTGACGAAGCTCACCTCCGGCGAATGGATCGGCTGCATCCATCTGACCGAGCCGCACGCCGGCTCCGACGCCGCGGCGATCCGCAGCCGGGCCGAGAAGGTCGACGGCGGCTGGCGGCTCAACGGCCACAAGGCCTTCGTCACCGGCGGCGCCACGGCAGAGCTGGCGATGATCGTCGCGGTCACCGATCCGGCGGCCGGCAAGCGCGGCATCTCCGCCTTCGTCACGCCGACGGACAACCCCGGCTACCGGGTGATCGCGGAGGAGCGCAAGCTCGGCCACCGCACCAACGATACGGCGCAGGTCGTCTTCGAGGACATGGCAGTGCCCGATGCCGACCTGCTCGGCGCGGAGGGCCGCGGCCTCGGCATCGCGCTCGCCAACCTGTCCGCCGGCCGGATCGGCGTGGCGGCGCAGGCGGTCGGCGGCGCCCGCGCGGCGCTCAAGGCCGCCCGCGCCTATGCTAGGGAGCGCGAGGCCTTCGGCCGGCCGATTGCCGAACACCAGGCCATCGCCTTCAAGCTGGCTGACATGGCGACGCAGATCGAGGCGGCGCGCCAGCTCTACCTCCACGCCGCCACGCTCAGGGACGCCGGGCGGGAGTGCGCGGCCGAGGCCTCGATGGCGAAGCTCTTCGCCTCGGAGATGGCCGAGCGGGTCGCCTCCGAGGCGATCCAGATCCACGGCGGCGCCGGCTTCCTCAACGATTTCCCGGTCGAGAAAATCTACCGCGACGTGCGGGTGTACCGGATCTACGAGGGCACCTCGGAGGTCCAGAAGATCATGATCGCCCGCCATCTCGATTCGCTGGATCTGTAACGCGGGGGACCTTTAGCGCGGGCACTTGTAGCGCGGCGCCGGGGCGGCCGGGCATCCCCCTCCAACGCCTTGAACAACGGGCTCGCCGGGCCGGCCCGGTCGACCACGATGGAGAAACGGTCGGCGCCGGCGCAATCGACCGCCGTCATCCCGGCGCCGGCCGGCCGGCGGGCCGCCGCTCAGGGACGGCGTCGCCTACCGTTTCGGGCGCTGCCGTGTTACGCTCGACGCGACGCCATCGGGAGATCCGCGCATGGCCCTGCCGCAGCCTGCCCCCGCCGGCCCGCAACGCCGGGCGACCTACCAGGACGTGCTCGACGCGCCGATGCATATGGTGGCCGAGGTCGTCGGCGGAACGCTCTACACCCATCCGCGCCCGGCCATGCCGCATGCGCGGGCCAGTTCCGTGCTCGGCGGCAGGATCGGCGACCCGTTCGACTTCGGCGAGGGCGGCCCCGGCGGCTGGTGGATCGTCTTCGAGCCTGAACTGCATCTCGGCGACGATATCGTCGTACCGGACCTCGCCGGCTGGCGGCGCGAGCGGATGCCCGACTTTCCCGATACGGCCTTCGCCGCCCTGGCGCCGGACTGGGTCTGCGAGGTGCTGTCGCCCTCGACCCGCGATCTCGACCGGCACGGCAAGCGCCCGGTCTACGCCCGCGAGGGTGTCGGCCATCTCTGGTTTGTCGATCCGCTGGCGCGCGATCTGGAAGCGTTCGAGCTGCGCGACGGCGAATGGGTGCTCATCGCCGCGGTGCGCAACGACGATCCGGTCTCGATTCCGCCGTTCGAGGCCATCAGCTTTCCGCTCGACGCGCTCTGGACGTAGGGGCGGCGTCCCGGCTACCGGACCACGACCGGCAGCCGGCTCGGACCGCTTGCGTTACGGCCCCGCCACGCCGCTGTTGATATTCCCCGCCAGCGCGTTGAACAGCGGGCTGGCCGGGTCGGCCCAGTCGGCCATGATGGAGAAATGGTCGGCGCCGACGCATTCGATGGCCGTCACATCCGCGCCGGCCCGCCGGCAGACCTCCGCATAGGCTTCGGACTGGCCGCAGAACGCCGCCGGCTCCTCGCCGCCCCAGGCGACGGCGACGGGCATGCCGCGGCGCGGCGGCATATGGATCGGGCTGTTGCGCCGCGCGCCCGCTTCGTCGAGCCGCAGCCAGTCGTTGGCGAAGGTGCGGCGCAGGGGCGCCAGGTCGAACAGGCCGCTCACCGGTGCGACCGATGCGATCGCGTCCTCCGGCAGCGCCCATTCGGCCTGCCAGCCTTCAGCCGCCAGCATGCCGGCGAGGTGCCCGCCGGCCGAATTACCCGCGACGTGGATCGCAGAAGGATCGCACCCGTACTCCGCGGCGTGGGCGTGGAACCAGGCCACGGCGCGGCGGGCGTCGTCGACGATGTCGTCAATCGTCGCCGCCGGGGCGAGGCGGTATTCCACCGGCACCCAGGCGACGCCGCGTTCGTTCCAGGCCGGGCCGGGAAAGCGCCGTCCCTCCTTGGCGCCGCCCTTCCAGTAGCCGCCGTGGAAATACAGGATGGCGGCCCGGGCGCCGCCCGGCGGCGCCAGGATGTCCAGCCGGTGGCGCGGGTCCGGGCCGTAGGCCAGATCCAGAGTCGCGGCCTCGAGGCCGGTCAGGGCGGCGCTCGCCGCGGCGTAGCGCGCCTGGATCGCCGGGAGGTCCGGCACCGAGGCTTCGATGTCGTAGGCCGCATCGAGATCGGGATCGCCCACGGGGACTTCCTTTCGCTGGCGCTGTCGGCAGGCGGCTGCGGCGGGTGCAGCCGCCCCGACGCTTGTTACCACAATCGCTGCGCGGTGCGCTTGCGGTTCGCGCAGCGCCGGCGCCCGCTTCGTGCTATAGCCGGGATCGCGCGGCGCTTTCATCGCCGGAAATTTCCGTTGTCCGGTCGGCCCGGCCGCCGGTTTCCCGAGGACGTTCGCCCATGATCGACGCCTGGTACTGGCCGACGCCGAACGGCTGGAAAATCTCGATTGCGCTTGAGGAGATGGAGCTCGATTACCGCATCGTCCCGGTCAACATCTACAAGGGCGATCAGTTCGGGCCGGATTTCCTCGCCATCAGCCCGAACAACCGGATGCCGGCGATCGTCGACCACGATCCGCCGGACGGCGGCCCGCCGCTGCCGGTCTTCGAGTCCGGCGCCATCCTGATCTACCTCGCCGAGAAAACCGGCCGCTTCCTGCCGGCGGACCTGCGCGGGCGCAAGACCGTGCTCGAATGGCTGTCGTGGCAGCTCGGCGGCGTCGGCCCGATGTTCGGCCAGGCCGGCCATTTCTCGCTCTATGCGCCGGAGCCGATTCCCTACGCCGTCGAGCGCTACCGCGCCGAGATGCTGCGGCTCTACGGCGTGCTCGACCGCCGCCTCGACGGCCGCGACCATATCGCCGGCGACTATTCCATCGCCGACATGGCGTGCTGGCCCTGGGTCATCACCTACAAGGGGCAGAAGGTCGATCTGGAGATGTTCCCGAACGTCCGGCGCTGGTACAAGGCGCTGCAGCAGCGGCCGGCCCTGCGCCGCGGCTACGACGCCGGCAAGGATCTCGGCAAGCTCATGCTGGAATGGGACGAGGAAACCAAGAAGAACCTGCTGCCCGGCTACACGCCGAAGGAAACGGCGGCTTAGTAGCCGCTTGGCGGCCGCCGGGCATCGCGCGGAGAAACAGATGATCGAGGTCAACGGCGCCGCCCACATCATCCTGACGGTGAGCCAGTGGGAAATGGCGCGGGAATTCTATTCCGAACTGCTGCCGTTCCTCGGCCTCAAGAAGGTCTATGACGGCAACAATTTCCTCTACCATGTCGGCGGCCGGACGGCGCTCGGCATCCAGCGCTGCGCCGAGGACTATGCCGGCGAGCGTTTCGCGGCGAACCGGGTCGGCCTGCACCATTTCTGCTTCCGGGCGCGCAGCCGCGCGGATGTCGACGCGGCGGCCGAACATGTGCGCAGCATCGGCGGCTTCATCGACCGCGGCCCGCTGGAAGGCGACTTTGCGCCGGGCTACTACTATTTCGTCTTCGAGGACCCGGACGGCATCCGGCTCGAGATCAACTACATTCCTGGCAAGGGCCTGCTGGTCGGCGATACGCCGCTCAGCCCGAGCGACGACCCGGACTGGGACCAGAATCCGTAAGGCGGTTCACGCACGCGTCTCGAAGGGCGATGGGTAAAGGGCGCGAGCACTTCGCCGCGCCGCGGGCCCGGCGGCGCGAATTGAACGCTCCGGTTGCCGGTGATAGCTTCCCGGCCCGCATCCAGCGCGCGAAACCGGCAATCGAGACAGGCGCCTCCCATGCGCATCAACGGCAACGCCATCCGCCCCGGCAACATCATCGAGCATAACGGCCGCCTGTGGCGGGTCGCCAAGATCCAGCACACCCAGCCCGGCAAGGGCGGCGCCTATCTGCAGGCCGAGATGAAGGACATCCGCGACGGCACCAAGCTCAACGAACGGTTCCGCGCCTCGGAGAGCGTCGAGAAGGTCCGCCTGGACGAAGCGCAGTACCAGTTTCTGTTCGCCGACGGCGGCGACGTCACCTTCATGGAGACGGAGACCTACGAGCAGATCACGCTCAACCGCGAGGCGATCGGCGATCCGGCGGTCTTTCTGCAGGACGGCATGATGGTGACCGTCCAGTCCTACGAAGGATCGCCGATCGGCGTGGAGCTGCCCGACAGCGTGGTCATGGAGGTCGTCGAGGCCGATGCGGTGGTGAAGGGGCAGACCGCGTCCTCGTCCTACAAGCCGGCCTTGCTGGAAAACGGCGAGCGCATCATGGTGCCGCCGCATATCGAGGCCGGCACCCGGATCGTTGTCGCGACGGCCGACGGCAGCTACATGGAGCGCGCGAAGTAACCGTTCCCGGTTGCCGCCCGGTTGCCGTTCGAGAGCGCAAGACCGCCTGCCATGGCCCTGAAACCCGCCATCGTCAACGTCATGGAAGGTGCGGCCCGCAAGGCCGCGCGCGCGCTGGTGCGCGATTTCGGCGAGGTCGAGCATTTGCAGGTCTCGCGCAAGGGGCCTTCGGATTTCGTCAGCGCCGCGGACCTGCGCGCCGAGCAGACCCTGCTGCACGAGCTGCGCAAGGCCCGGCCCGGCTTCGACCTGACGATGGAGGAGGGCGGCAGCCTGCCCGGCGCCGACGCCTCCCGCGCCGGCCCCCGCACTGTTGGGGAGCCGGCTGCCGATCGCTGGATCGTCGACCCGCTCGACGGCACGACGAATTTCCTCCACGGCGTGCCGCATTTTGCGGTGTCGATCGCCCACGAGGAGAAGGGCCGGGTCGTCGCCGGTACGGTCTACCAGCCGCTGACCGACGAGCTGTTCTGGGCGGTGCGCGGCGGCGGCGCCTTCCTCAACGATCGCCGGCTCCGGGTCTCGTCCCGCAGCGTCATGGCCGATGCCCTGCTGGCGACCGGCCTGCCCTATCGCGGCAAGCCGAAGCATCCGGCCTACGGGGCGACGCTGGACGCCATCCTGCCCGCGGTTGCCGGCGTCCGCCGGTTCGGCGCGGCGTCGCTCGATCTCGCCTGGGTCGCCGCCGGCCGCTACGACGCTTTCTGGGAATTCGACCTGGAACCGTGGGACGTCGCAGCTGGCCTGTTGCTGGTGCGCGAAGCCGGCGGCGCGGTCTCCGATGTCGCCGGTCGCGACCGGTCCTGGAGCGGCGCCGAGGTGCTGGCGAGCAATACGGCACTGCATGGCGACCTGCGCCGGCTCGTCGGCGCCGCGATCCAGAGCGCCGAATCCCCGGCAGAATAGGCCAAATTTTCCCAAAACACGGCGGCGATGCGCCATTGTCCGGCAGCCCTGCGACCGGTACAGTGGCGCGTCCCGGCTCCGACCGGACGCGTTGCAACATACCTTACCGTATGGAACGACCGAAGGCGGCGCCCCGGCCACGAAATCTCCAGCGGCGGAGCCACAGCCCTTGACCATCCCCGCGCGCTATCTGTTGCGTATGTCCGCCTTTCTGGCGGTCGTCTGCGCCGGGCTGATCTTCGTCGGCGACCGGCTGATATCCGCGTTCGAGGCGAATGTCTTCCTCAACGGGCTGATCGTCTTCGTCCTGCTGGTCGGCATCGTGTTCTGCCTGTGGCTGGTCGCGCGGCTGTGGCGCGACGTTGGCTGGATCCGGAGCTACCAGCACGGCCACGACCCGGCCGAGGCCGGCACGCCGCGCATGCTCGCGCCGATGGCGACGATGATCGGCGAGCGGGGCAACCGTCCGCTGCGCCTGACCGCCACCACAATGCGCTCGATCCTCGACAGCGTCGGCGCCCGGCTGGACGAAGGCCGGGAGATTTCGCGCTACCTGATCGCGCTGCTGATCTTTCTCGGGCTGCTCGGCACCTTCTGGGGCCTGATCGAAACCATCGAGGCGGTGTCCGGCGCGATCCAGAACCTGACGGTCGAAAGCGGCGAGAATTTCAAGACGGTCTTCCAGAAGTTCAAGGAAGACCTGCTGACTTCCATCGGCGGCGCGGGAACGGCCTTCAGCACGTCGCTGTTCGGCCTGGGCGGCTCTCTGATCGTCGGGTTCCTCGACCTGCAGGCCGGCCAGGCGCAGAACCGGTTCTACACCGGCCTGGAAGACTGGCTGTCCGGCGTCACCCGCCTGTCCTCCCTGCCGACCGAATTCGGCGAGGACGAACCGGAGTCGGCGGAGGCCTATCTTCAGGCATTGCTTGAGCACACCGCCGAGATTATGGAGAATATCCAGCACTCGCTCACGCAATCCGAAAGGGAACGTGCCGATACCGGCCGGAATCTCGGGGCCCTGACCCAGGAACTCGCCGTCATTGCCGACAACATGCACGGGGAACAGGAGCTGCTGCGCAACCTTGCGGAAGCGCAGACCGCCATGAGACCGGTGCTCGACCGTCTCGCGGACGAGCAGGCCTTCGGCAGGCAGGAGATGGTCAAAGCGCTGAACGCGGAATTCCGCGCCGTGGGCAACCAGCTGATGGAAATCAACCGGGAACAGCGCCAGGTTCTCCAGCAGACCGTCCAGGACTCGGCAGCCACCAGGCAGGAAATAATGCAGGAATTGCGCAACGAATTCAGGATCCTGGCGCGCACGCTGGCCACCGTCTCCTCCCGGGGCGGCGAGGCGGCGGCCCAGTCGGCCCTGGAACTGGAGAGAACGGAGCGTTAGATGGCGGGACGCAAACGGCCCCAGCGGCGTTTCGATATCTGGCCCGGCTTCGTCGATGCCTTGTCGGGCCTGCTGATCGTATTCGTTATCGTTTCGATGATCTTCATGACCGCCCAGTTCTTCCTGGGCGAGGAGCTGGTCGGCCGCGACCGCACCATCGACCGGCTGATGACGCAGATCGCAACGCTGACCAAAGAGCTGGAAGACGGCCAGACCAGGATCAAGGCGGCGGAGGAGCGGACGGCCAAGGCCCAAACGGCGATCGCCGGGCTGACCGCGGAACTCCGCTCGACCGTCAGCGAGCGCGACCGGCTGGCCGGCGAGAAGGCCGAACTGGAAACCGGCCTGGCCGGCCTGCGCGACCGGCTCACGGCGTCGGAGGCCGAGCGCGAAGCCCTGCGCGGCGAGCTCGGCGTGCTGCAGACGGACCGGCAGGGCCTGCTCGTCAAGCTGGACACGCTGGAGAAGGACAAGAAGGCCCTGCTGCTGCGGATCGCTGGCCTGGAGGCGGAGGCCGACCGCCTCGCCCTGCAGCTTGCCGAGGCGCTCAAGGCCGGCAAGGCTTCGGACGCCCGGGTTGCCGGCCTCGGCAAACGGGTCGAAACACTGACCGGGGAGAAGGCGGGTCTGGAGACCCGGCTCGCCGAACTGGAAGCGGAGAACCGGCGCCTCGCCGCCCGGCTGGCCGACGAGATCGTCGCGCGGCGGCAAAGCGAAATGGCGTCGTCGTCGGACGCGGCGAAAGCCGCCCTCGATCGGGAAGGGCTGACGGCTCAGATCGCCCGCCTGGAATCCGACAATGACGCGCTGCGCAAGCGGCTTGCCGAATTCGTCGCCGCGCGGGAATCCGTGCAATCCAGGGCGGCGGCGCTGTCCGCCGATCTGAAAGAGCAGAAAGACCGACTGGCGACCGAAGTCGCGCTCCTGTCCGACGCGGTGAAGACGCTGCGGGAGCGGCTGACGACTGAAACCGCCGCCCGCAAGAGTGCGGAAGCCCGGGTGGAAACGCAGCAGAGCGCCCGGAAGTCCGCCGAGACCCGGGCCGCCGCGCTGTCCGGCGAGGCGTCGCAACTGAAAGACCGGCTGGCGGCCGAGACCGCCGCGCGCAAGAGTGCGGAAGCCCGGGCGGAAACGCAGCAGAGTGCCCGGAAGTCCGCCGAGACCCGGGCCGCCGCGCTGTCCGGCGAGGCGTCGCAACTGAAAGATCGGCTGGCGGCCGAGACCGCCGCGCGCAAGAGTGCGGAAGCCCGGGTGGAAACGCAGCAGAGTGCCCGGAAGTCCGCCGAGACCCGGGCCGCTTCGCTGTCCGGGGAGGCGTCGCAACTGAAAGATCGGCTGGCGGCCCTGTCCGCCGACATCAGGGAGCTCGAAGCCCGGCTGGCGGATGAAGCGGCGCGGCGCGGGACGATCGAGGGGACGGCGGAGGCGGTCGCGGCAAAAGCGGCTGCGCTGCAGAAGAAACTGACCGCCCAGATTGCCCGGCTGGATGCCGAGAACGCCGGCCTGCGCCGGCAGCTTGCCGGTGTCGTCGCCTCGCGCGAAGAGGTCGAGAAACGCGCGCAGGAACTGGCGCGGATCGGCAAGGAGGCCAGGGAGCGGGCGCGGGCGCTCGAGAAAGCCGGAAAACAGGCTGCGGAAGTCGCTGCGGCGAAGGCCGCGGCGATGGAGGCCGAGAGCCAGGAACTGAGGTTCCGGATCGCCGCCATCACCCGTCGGCTGGCGGCGATCGTGGAGGAGAACGAGCGGCTCTCGGCGCAGCTTGCCGACGCCCTCGCGGCGCGGGACGCGCTGGGCAGGGAGGCGACCGAACTGGGCCGGGTGCGCGCCGGTCTGGACGCGCGGATCAAGGCGCTCGTCAAGCAGATTGCCGAACTCGACGCCGAGAACAAGCTGCTGGTGCAGCAGCTCGAGGCGGCGCGCGAGGGCGGCGCCGAAGCGGAGGCGCGGGTGGCCGACCTGACCGGCCGGCAGGCGGCGCTGGAGCGCAAACGCGCGGACCTTTCCCGCGAGCTGGCCCAGTTAAGGGACCGGAATGCACAGTTGCGGGCCAATCTCGCTGCGGCATTGCGCGACAGAAACTCCCTGGACAAGACGGCAGGGTCGCTGCGCGAGCGGCAGTCCGAACTGATCGCCCGCCTGGCCGAGGTCGAACGCGAGCGCGAGCAATTGCGCCAGCGGCTGGCCGCGGCGCAGGAGGAAGGCGAGGGGCTGGGTGCGCAGCTGGGCGCCGCCGACCGGCAGATCGCGCAGATGAGGACGGCGTCGGCCGCCCAGGCGCGGCAGGTGCTGCTGCTCAGCCAGCAGCTGATCGCCTTGCGCCGGCAGCTGTTGTCGATCCAGGAGGCGCTGGAGGCGTCCGAGGCCGAGGGCAAGGAGCAGCAACTCAAGATTTCCGACCTCGACACGCGGCTCAAGGCGGCGCTGGTCCGGGAGGTCAGCGAGCTGAAGCAGTACAAGTCCGAGTTCTTCGGCGAGCTGCGCAAGACGATCGGGGCGCGCGAGGACGTCAAGATCGTCGGCGACCGCTTCGTCTTTCCGTCTTCGGTGCTGTTCGCCACCAACCGGTCGGATTTGCAGGAACGCGGCAAGGTGGAATTGCGCAAGCTGGCGGTAACCCTGCAGGAGCTGGCGGGGAAGATTCCCGACGACATCGACTGGATCCTGCGGGTCGACGGCCACACCGACGCCCGGCCCATCAGGGGCGGTTCGAACCTCGAACTCTCCGCCAGGCGGGCGATCGCCGTGGTGACCTTCCTGACGCAGGAGGGCATTCCGCCCGGGCGCCTGCTGGCCGCCGCCTTCGGCCCCCACCACCCGATCGATCCCGGCCGGACCGAGGACGCCTACCAGAAAAACCGCCGGATCGAGATACGGCTGACCCAGCGGTAGGGAGCGCAGGCTGCCGGATCGGGCGCGGCGCCGCCCCGACGCCCCTGCGCCGGTCTGCCGCTTGCGTCCGGCCAGGCCCGCAACCATATTCGCCGCCTCCGAACGCGGGCCCGTCACGGGAATCGCCGGTTAAAATCCGCCGACCGATCCGCCGCCGCCGAACCTTCGCCGAGACCGAACGATGAAGCAGGATATCCATCCCGACTATCACGAGATCACCGTCGTGATGACGGACGGGACCGAATTCAAGACCCGGTCGACCTGGGGCGCGGCGGGCGATACGCTGAAGCTGGATATCGATCCGACCTCCCACCCGGCATGGACCGGCGTGCACCGCCTGGTCGATACCGGCGGCCAGCTCGCCAAGTTCAACAAGAAGTTCGAAAACTTCGGACTCTAGGCGGCCGAAACCGCGGCGGCGTTCGAAAAGCAGGCCGGAGGCCCGAGCCGGAACCGGATTTTCTATCCGCCGCCCCGACGCCCGCCCCGGCGATGCATCTGGCGCAGCGACCACTCGACGATCTGTTTCAGGACGCCGCCGACGGCCGCGTCGAAGCCGGTGACGATGGCCTCGTTGCTCTCGCCGGCCAGAAGTTCCGCCGCTTCGAAGGTTCTGGACGCGACGATATCCCGGTCGTTCCAGCGCACGAGGCGGACATGGAGGCGGATGCGGATGCGCGCCGGCGTTCCCGCGTACATCTGGGCGTGAAATTCGCGCAGGTCGGACTTCAGCAGAAAATCGGTTCTCAGGCCGCTGCCCTGGCGCGCGACGCCGGCAATCCGCCCGGAATTGTCGAACGATTCGACCAGCAGGGTCTGCATCAGATTGGTTGCCAGATCGGTCCATTCCGAATCGGCGAGATAATCCAGCTTGGTCGGCTGCATCTTGATCGCGATGCGGCTGCTGCGCAGGCTCGCCGACGCGGTCGGCGCCTCGACCAGCAGTTGCGCGCGGATGCGCGGCAGCTTCGCGGCAAAGCTGCCGCTCGGCCTCAGCTCGTAAAGCTGCGGCGGCTTGCGGTCGGCGCCCGGAATGATCGAGGCGCATCCGCCCAGGACCAGCAGCAGCGGAATCAGGCTCCTCAACCCGCCGCGGGACGGGCGGGAGAGCCGGCGGGATCGGGTCGGTTTCATCGGCTCCTCGGATCCAGGCCGCCCTGCCGGCCGAAGAAGAAGCCGGACGGATCGCTCTCGATCCGCCGGACAAGGCGGTTGAGGTCGCGCATCAGGCGGCGGCCGTCGGCGACGAACTGCGAAACGTCGTAAAGGCCGGCGTTGAGAAACCGGGCGACGGGCCGGCGGTTTTCCTCCACGAGCCTTGAGATGTCGCGGCTCATCCGGGAGAAGGCTTCGGCGCCCTCGTCGATCTTCGCCACGGTGTCGGCCATTTGCGACAGCGAAACGCCCAGCTTTTCGATCGCCGGGCGGATTTTCCCGGTCACTTCCCTGGTTTCCCGGGCAATCTCCTTGACATCGTCCGCGGCCGTCTCTGCCGAACCCAGAATGCGCTCGACCCGTTGGCGGTTCTTGTCGTCGAGGAATTTGGACGCGCGTTCCGACAGGCGGGTGGCGCTCTGCGAAAGGCCGGCGATATTGCCGAGGGTCTTCGGCAGCGCCTTCAGCGTCGGCTCCAATTCCTTCGCGCGTTTCTCGGCTTCCCGCACAAAGCGGCTCGCGTCGTCCGACGTCTTTTCGACATTGGCGAGGATCTGTTCCAGCCGCTTCCGGTTCCCTTCGCTGAGCACGGCTTCGGCCTTGTCGGTCAATCCGGAGGCCTTGTCCGCAAGCGTGCGGACCGAGCGGATGGCGCCGGTCAGTTCCTTTGCGGCGGGGCGCAGGTCTGCGGCGACGGCGCGGGCGTCTTTGGCGAACGCGCTGGCTTCGGCCGTAAAGACGGCGATTTCGCCGGACGCCTTCTCAAGCGACCGGATGATGGCCTCGATGCCTTTGCCGGACGGCCCGCCGAAGGCGGATTCGAGCCGGGTGACGACCTGGGTGGCGCGCTCGGCCAGCGTGCGGAATGCCACGACGGCCCTGGGCACTTCTTCGATCAGCCGCTGCAGATTGGTCGGCGTACCCGGGATGCGCCGCGCCCGGAGCGTTTGGGACATTGCGCCGGCCGCGACCGGCCGGGCATCGGCCCGGCGCTCCGGCGGCGGCGGCCGTTTGAGCTGGATGAAGGGGATTCCGGTCAGGCCCTGCTGCTCGAGCGCCGCCGCGAAATCGGGATAGATCTGGGCATCCGGCCGCACGACGATGCCGACGAGCACGAATTCCGGATTCTTGGGATCGAGCCGGATATCCTGGACCGTGCCGACGGGAATGCCGCGGTAGCGCACGACCGCGCCGTTGTTCAGGCCGGTCACGTCCTGCCGGAATTCAACGGTCATCGGAACGCCGTCGGTGCGCCCGCCGCCGCCGCTGACCCACAACAGGAACACGACTCCGGCGGCGATCAGGCCGAGGACGAAGGCGCCCACAAGCACGTAACTTGCTCTGGTCTCCACCGCTCCCGCTCAGCCTCCGCCTCTAGTGTCCGGAGCCGGCGGCGTCGTGCGCCGCTTTCGCGCGCGGCCCTCGGAAATATGCCTGGATCCAGGGATGCGGATCGTTCAGCAGCACATCCAGCGGTCCGACGCGGATTTTCCTGTCCACCAATACAGCAATTCGGTCCGCCGTCGCGACCAGTGAATTAAGATCGTGCGTCACCATGAACACCGTGAGGCCCAGGCTCCGCTGCAATTCCCGGATCAGCCGGTCGAAATCGGCGGCGCCGATCGGGTCGAGCCCGGCGGTCGGCTCGTCCAGAAAGACGATTTCGGGATCGAGCGCGAGCGCCCGCGCCAGACCGGCGCGGGTGCGCATGCCGCCGGAAAGCTGCGCGGGCATCTTGCCGGCCGTATCCTGCGGCAGGCCGGCCATATCGATCTTCTGGCGCGCCAGCCGGTCGATCTGCGCCGGCGCGAGCCCGGTATGGAACTTCAGCACAATGGCAATGTTCTCCGCCACGGTCAGGCCGCTGAACAGGGCGCCGGTCTGGAACAGCACCCCGATGCGGGCGAGCAGCGCCTTGCGCGGATGGCCGCGCAGCGCCGATAGGTTCTGGCCGAGGACGCGGACTTCCCCGGCGCGCGCCCGGTTGAGGCCGACGATGCTGCGCATCAGCACCGTCTTGCCGCTGCCCGAACTGCCGACCACGCCCAGCACCTCGCCGGTCCGGACGTCGAGATCCAGCCCGTCGTGGATCCGCTGGGCGTCGAACCGGTTTTCCAGCCCGCGTACAGTGACGGCCGGCGCCGGCATTGCCGTATCCGGCGCCTGCCCGGTCATATGTTCAGCCACGACAGGGCCATGGCGAAGGCGGCGTCGATCAGGATGACCGCAAAGATCGCCTCGACGACGGACGTGGTGGTCCGCCGGCCGACGCTGGCGGCACTGCCGGTTACCTTGAAACCTTCGAAGCAGCCGATGATCGCGATGGCTACGGCGAAGAACGGAGCCTTTGCGAGGCCGATGACGAAGGCCGTTTCGTCGACCGCGCTCGACAGGCGTTCCAGGAACAGCGGAATGCCGATGTCGAGAACGGCGAGGCTGACGACGGCGCCGCCGGCGAGGCCGACCAGGTCGGCATAGACGGTGAGCAGGGGCAGCGCGATCGCAAGGGCCACGATCCGCGGAATTGCCAGGATTCCAACCGGGTCGAGGCCGATCGCCCGCATGGCGTCGACCTCCTCGTTGAGCGCCATGGTGCCGATCTGGGCGGTAAAGGCGCTGCCGCTGCGGCCGGCGACCATGATGGCGGCGAACAGCACGCCCAGTTCCCGCAACATGGCGATGCCGACCATGTCGACCGTATAGATGCCGGCGCTGAACTTTTGCAGCTGCAGGGCGCCCATGAAGGCGACGACGACGCCGATCAGGAAGGCGAGCAGGCCGATGATCGGCAGGGCGTTCAGGCCCGTGGCCTGGAGGTGATGGAAGGTCGCCCGGCCGTCGAGCGTCCAGGGGCGGATAAGCACCCGGGCGAGCGCAACGATGCACAGCCCGAAAAAGCCGAGCAGCTCCCATGTCCTGATGCCGGCGCCCACGGTGCGCCAGCCGATCAGGGACAGTTGGGCGCTTGCCCCGCCGGGCCGGCGCGGCCGGGGCAGGTCGGCGGTGGCCGCTTCGGCGTCGGCGACGCGGCGCAGCAATCCCCGATAGCGCGTGTCGACCCCGGCGATGGCGTCCGGCGAAGCCGCGGTGCGGACCAGAAGCTGCGCGCCCGCACTGTCCAGCGCGGTCAGGGCGCTGGCGTCGACCTCATCGACGGCGCGGCCGGACAGTCCCGCCCGCTCGAGCCGACGCGCCAGGGAGCCGACCTGGGCCAGCCGCCAGACGCCGCCGACGCGCAGGCGGTTGCCGTCTTCCAGATCGAACCAGGCGAGAGGCCGCCCGCCGGAAGGGGATGTGGGAGTCTCGGTCACGCTGCGTGTCCGGCTGGCCACAGACCGGGCGACCATATCCCGGACGCCGCCGCGCCCGAAAGGGGCATTTCAAGCCGGCCCGGCGGTATCCATGCAGATTTTGCATTGCAGCAATGAGGAATGTGAATCATATGTAAAATCTACTAAAATACTGGATTTCATTAAGAAAAAAATTTTGCGGTGCAAAATTGCTGTTGATTTCCCCGTACCCGGTCAACATATAGGGACAGCGGCACACGCCCGTGCCGGCGAACGCTTCGCCGGCGCCCGCCGCGATGATTGTCTTGGGCGTTTCCTCCCTGAACTTGGGCCGTGCTAACCGCACGGCCCAATTTTGTTTGGGGATTGCATCCGAAACCATGCCTTCGCATCCCGCCGCGGTCCCGGCGACCGGAGCCGCTTCCCCTCACCGTCAATTCGACCGGAGCGCCGGACCCCCAGGTCCGGCGCGTAGCGGAGAAATCCTTGGGGCCTATCCGGAAAGGTTGGCGCTGACCGGCGCAAGACCGCGAGTGGGTTCCGACGGACAAGGCAACGGTTCCCCCTCCCCCAAGGAGAGGGGGATTCGATCGACGCCCGTTTCGCAGAGGAAGCCTCAGGGGCGAAGGCCGGGTGTTCGCTCCCGACGATACCGGAGGCAGGCGCAATCGGGCCGCTGCGGCGCAAGGTTCGGCAGGCGTGTCAATCCGCGTCCGGAAGGCCGGAATCTCCGATGCCCAACGGCCGCTGCATCAGGACCGAATCGACCCACCGGTCGAGCTTGAAGCCGACCGAAGGCAGCAGGCCGACCTGCCGGAACCCGGCCTTTTCGTGCAGCCCGATCGAGGCGTCGTTGGCGGAATCGCCGATCACCGCCAGCATCTGGCGATAGCCGAGCGCCGTGCAGCGCTCGACTAGGGCGGACAGCAGGGCGAGTCCGATGCCGCGGCCGCCCCGGTCGGGCGACACATAGATCGAATCCTCGACGGTATAGCGATAGGCGGCGCGCGCCCGGAAGCGCCCGGCATAGGCGTATCCGGCGACGATACCGTCCAGTTCGGCGACATAGTAGGGCAGGCCGTCCTGCTGGATGCCCCGGCGGCGCAGATCCATTTCTCCGGCCGACGGCGGATCGGTCTCGAAAGAGGCCAGTCCGTCGAGCACATAGCCGCGATAGATGCCGGCGACCGCCGGCATGTCCCGTGCGGCGGCGTCGCGGATCAGCGGCTTCGGCACGGTCTTCGGGTCCAATCGTCCGTCGCTTTCGCCCGCTTTCGGAATCGGCCGAATCGGGCGGACTCAGGCGGCTGCCGCCATCGGCGCCCGGGTCAGCTCGCCGATCAGCGCGGCCAGATCGCCGGCCAGCCCGGCGAAGCCCGGCGATTTCCGGAAGCTGGCTTCGTCCATGTAGAGCGCGCGGTTGATCTCGATCTGCAGCGCGTGGACGCCGCGTTGCGGGGCGCCGTAGTGGCGCGTCGTGTAGGCGCCGGCATAGGGCACGTTGCGCCGCACGACATAGCCGCGCCGGCCGAGCGACCGCCGGGCAAGCTCGGTCAGCCGCCGGTCGCACGATGTGCCGTGGCAGTCGCCGAGCACGATGTCGACCCGGCGGCGCCCGGAATCGGCATCGGCCGGGCCGCCGACCGACGGCATGGAATGGCAGTCGATCAACAGGCAGAAGCCGAATTGCGCCAGCGTGCGCTCGACCAGCCCGGCGAGCGCGCCATGATAGGGCCTGTAACAGGCGTTGACCCGGTGCAGCGCCTCGTCGAACGACAGCTTGCGCCGGTAGATGTCGGCGCCGGACGAAACCACCCTGGCGATGGTGCCCAGCCCGGCGGCGACCCTGGGCGAGCGCGTGTTGACATAGGCCGGCAGCGGATCGGCGAACATGCGCGGGTCCAGTTCGAACGGCTCGCGGTTGGCGTCCAGGAAGGCGCGCGGAAAGCGGGCGCGCAGCAGGGGGGCGCCCATCGCCGGCGCGGCGGCGAACAGCTCGTCGACGAAGCTGTCCTCCGACTTGCGCAGGGCCAGCGGGTCGAGCCGCGACGCCTCGACGAAGCCGGGCGGATAATCCGCGCCGCTGTGCGGCGAGGCGAAGACCGCCGGCGCCGTCTGGCGCACCGGCTCCAGCACGTCGAAGGCCGGCGAAGGCAGCCAGCCTCCCCTGCGGCTTTCGTCGGGAACGGACGGAACGGACGGCGAGGGCGGGAGGGAAATCTCCATGACGGCTTCGGGTTTACCCGATGCGGCCGAGCCTGTCACCGCCCGTCGGCGCGCCCCGCTGGAACCGGGGGAACATCCCGCCGCATTCCCGGCCCCGCCGCCGCGACAACCTTGGCCGCGGCGTGTCCGGCCAATGCCTTGCATGGCTTGGTCAAGTGCGCGATATACCCGCCTTCACCCGATTCCGCCGCCGCCCCCGGGAGAGGGAAGGACGGCCGGCCGGGCAACGGGCGCGTAGCTCAGCGGGAGAGCACTACGTTGACATCGTAGGGGTCGCTGGTTCAATCCCAGCCGCGCCCACCATCCTTCGGGACGGGGCCTTCGGGACGGGGCCTTCGGGACGGCCAACCTTTCCGTCAGCCGTTCAGCACGCCGGCGTGATAGGCGACATGGTCGCCCATGAAGGTCTGGACGAAGAAATAGCCGTGGTCGTAGCCCGGCTGCATGCGCAGGGTGACCGGCTGCCCCGCCGCCGCGCAGGCGGCTTGGAACGCATCGATCTTCATCGCGCCCATCTTGAAGAATTCGTCCTCGTCGCCCTGGTCGATCAGGATCGGGGAACACGTGTTCCCCTCCCGCACCAGTTCGGTCGCGTCGTAGTCGCGCCAGGCCGCGCGGTCCGGGCCCAGATAGGCGCCGAAAATCTTCTCGCCCAGGCCGGTCTCGGTCGGCGCGCAGATCGGCGCGAGCACGGAGACGGACTTGTAGTGGTCCGGGTTGCGCAGCGCCACGGTCAGCGTGCCGTGGCCGCCCATGGAATGGCCGAACAGGCCGCGCCGGGACATGTCGGCCGGCAGGCCGGCGCCGACGACCGCCGGCAGCTCCTCGACGACATAGTCGTACATCCGGTAGTGGCCGGCCCACGGGTCCTGCGTGGCATTGACATAGAAGCCCGCGCCGGTGCCGAGGTCCCAGGCCTCGTCGTCCGGCACCCCCTCGCCGCGCGGGCTGGTGTCCGGCGCAACGATCAGCAGGCCGTGTTCGGCGGCATGGCGCTGCACCGCCGCCTTCACCGTGAAATTCTCTTCGGTGCAGGTGAGCCCCGAAAGATATGTCAGAACCGGCACCGGGCCGTCCTCCGCCTGGGGCGGCACATAGGCCGAGAACTGCATCCGGCAGCGCGTCGCCGCCGACTCGTGGGCGTAGACATACTGCGTGCCGCCGAAACATTTGCTGGCGCTGACGGTTTCGAGGGTCATGGGCTGGGCTTCCGGTGGGATGGCGTCGCCGGGTGTCATGGCACAGGGCAAGGCCGGAACGCCAGCGGCTCCGGGCCGCAGGGTGTGGGGTGCGCCCCGTGCCGTCCTTCGAGAGGGGGCTGCGCGACGCGATCCCTTCGACAAGCTCAGGGCAGGCTCTTGCGGATCGCTTCTTAGCCGCCCCCCTTCGGGATTCCCCTGCGAAACCGCCAGGCCGCCGACGATGTATCCTTCCCCCGCTTCAGCGGGGGAAGTGGCCCCGGATTTATCCGGGGTCGATGGGGGTGTCCGTCCTGTCTGCGGCGGCGCCTGTTCCGCACCGCACGTCTGCCGCCATCGCACCCCCACCTGACCTCCCCCTCTGAAGAGGGTTCCCCTGCGAAAGAGCGAAGGCGCCGCCCGCACCCTCCATGCGGCCGGGCCCACCGGGCGTTCCCCAAAAAATTCCTTTTTTACAATTAATTTCCTTGACACGGCGAGGCCCGCGCCCTATATCGGCCCTGTCAACGCCCGAAGTGCGCCCGCAGCGGCCAGCCGACGCTCCCAAAAGAAGCGAACGAAGAAACAGGCGGGAAGCTTCCCGCTTTCCGGCCCGCCGCCGCCGATCGGCCATCCGATCCACCATCCAATGCGCCACCCTTTGCGCCGGCGGGGCTTGACGGCCGGACCCCGTCCGGTTCGACCCTCCGATTCCGCCGGGCCGTGCCGCCCGGCGATGCCGCCCCTTGTGTCGAGCGCGCTCCCGCTCGGCCGGGAGGCTGGAAAATTTCCTAACTCAAAGAAATTTGCGGCACCCCCGAATCGCGGTTTCCCAGCGTTTCTGCGGGGTTCGGGCGCTTCGAGGGCCTTCGAATCGAAAAAAAACGCCTGCGGGTAGACCGGTCTGTCTGCTATTCGCTCCCCGGCCCGTCCGGAACCCTTGTCCTTCCCCCTTTTGCAGAGAAATCCTCTGAAGAGGGGAGGGAAAAGAAGGCCGCGAGCCGGCGCCGGCGGACAAGGCGCGGCGGCGGGATGCGCCCTACGGTCCCGGCGCGGCGCCTTCGCGGTTGGCGACCAGGATGCCGGTGACGATCAATGCCGTGCCGGCCAGATGGTAAAGGGCGATCTCCTCGGACAGGATCGTCACGGCGAAGACGGCGCCGAAAACCGGAATAAGGTAGAGAAAAAGGCTGCCGCCCGCGGCGCCGACCCGGCGGATGCCGTAGTTCCACAGGACATAGGCGCCGGCCGTCCCGCCCACGCCGACATAGAGGATGCCGTAGACCGCTTCGGCGGTCGGCACCAGCCGCCCGTCATACGCCAGCTCGACGGCCGCCATCGGCGCCAGGCCGAGCACCGAGACCGCCGCGATGGCCGCCAGCCCGGTGAGCGGCGGCAGGGCGCTGTTCCAGCCGCGGATGCCGATTGTGTAGAGGCCCCAGAGGAACATGGCGCCGGCGATCCACAGGTCGCCCTCCACGAACTCCAGGCCGGTCAGGCGCTGCCAGCTGCCGTGGGCGACCACGACGACCAGGCCGACCAGGGCGATGGCGATGCCGGCGATCCGGCCCGCCGTGCTGCGCTCGCCGACGCCCGCCAGGGACAGCAGCACGATGTAGATCGGCACCGAAGCGTTGAGCAGCGCGCCGTTGATCGCCGTCGTCGTCTGGGTGCCGCGGAAGATCATGTAGTTGAAGAAGATCGCGCCCACGGCGGAGAGCAGCGCGATCGTGCGCCATTCGCGGCGCAGCGCGGCCCGGTGCCGCCACAGCGACGCCGCCAGCAGCGGCAGCAGGACTGCTCCCGCCGCGGCCCAGCGGGAAAACGCCATGACGGCGGGCGACACGTCCTGGTAGGAGCCGCGCGCCGCGGTCCAGGTACCGCCCCAGAAGGCCGCCGCCGCGGTCAGCGCGATATAGGGCGCGGCCTTGGCGAGCCAGCCGGCGCCGGCATCCGCGCCCGGGTCAGCCGGCATGGCTGGTCCCGGCGGCCGACCTTGATGGCCGGCCTCAGTAAATCACCACGCTGCGGATGCTCTCGCCGGCGTGCATCAGGTCGAAGGCCGAGTTGATGTCTTCCAGCGCCATGGTGTGGGTGATCAGGTCGTCGATGTTGACCTTCCCCTCCATGTACCAGTCGACGATCTTCGGCACGTCGGTCCGGCCGCGCGCGCCGCCGAAGGCCGTGCCGCGCCAGACCCGCCCGGTGACGAGCTGGAACGGCCGTGTCGCGATCTCCTGGCCGGCGCCGGCGACGCCGATGATGATGCTCTCGCCCCAGCCGCGATGGCAGCATTCCAGCGCCTGGCGCATCACCTCGACATTGCCGATGCACTCGAAGCTGTAGTCGGCGCCGCCGCCGGTGATGTCGACGACCGCCTCGACCACCTTGTCGTTGCCGATCTCCTTCGGGTTGACGAAGTCGGTCATGCCGAACTGTTCGGCGAGCGGCCGTTTGCCGGGGTTGATGTCGATGCCGACGATCCGGTCGGCGCCGGCCATGCGCGCCCCCTGGATGACGTTGAGGCCGATCCCGCCCAGCCCGAACACCGCGACGTTGGCGCCCGGCTCGACCTTCGCCGTGTTGATGACGGCGCCGATGCCCGTGGTCACGCCGCAGCCGATGTAGCAGATCTTGTCGAACGGCGCGTCCTCGCGGACCTTCGCCAGGGCGATCTCCGGCAGCACCGTGTAGTTGGCGAAGGTCGAGGTGCCCATATAGTGGAACACCCTGTCGCCGTTCATGCTGAACCGGCTGGTGCCGTCCGGCATCAGGCCCTGGCCCTGGGTCGCGCGGATCGCCGTGCACAGGTTGGTCTTCTGCGACAGGCAGCTTTTGCACTGCCGGCATTCCGGCGTGTAGAGCGGGATGACGTGGTCGCCCTTTTTCAGCTCCGTCACCTCCGGCCCGGTCTCGACGACCACGCCGGCGCCCTCATGGCCCAGAATCGCCGGGAACAGCCCTTCCGGATCGGCGCCGGACAGGGTGAATTCGTCGGTATGGCAGATGCCGGTGGCCTTGACCTCCACCATGACCTCGCCGGCCTTCGGGCCGTCGAGCTGGACCGTTTCGATCGTGAGCGGCTCGCTCGCCTTGTGTGCCACCGCAGCCTTTACATCCATGACGCGTCCTCCCCGGTTTCTGCAATGCTGCCGGCGCGCTGGCGGCCGCCCGGCCGCCCTTGCCGTTTCCGTATCCCGTGCTACACGGAGGGGGCGTTCTATACAACCGTTCTCCATCGGGCATTCGCAGACAGGGTCACGCCATGCGCGATATCCAGTTTCCCGGCCGTTCCGTCGTCCATGGCGTCAACGGCGCCGCGGCGACCTCCACCCCCCTCGCCACGCTGACCGCCATCGACATTCTGCGCGCCGGCGGCAACGCGGTCGATGCGGCGATCGCGGCCTGCGCCGTGCAATGCGTGGCCGAGCCCATGAGCACCGGCATCGGCGGCGACTGTTTCATGCTCTACCAGAAGGCCGGCGAGGGGCCGGTCGCCGGCATCAACGGCTCGGGCTGGTCGCCGGCCGGACTCACGGTCGATTCGCTGTTGGAGCGCGGCATCGGCCAGATCGATCCCGACGGCGTCGAATCGGTGACGGTGCCCGGCGCGGTCGACGCCTGGTGCGCCATCCTCGACGCCCACGGCACCATGGGCATCGACCGGGTGCTCCAGCCGGCCATCGCCTGCGCCGAAGACGGCTTCACCGTCGGCGAGGTGACCCGGCGGCTGTGGACCGGCCGGCTCGACGGCCTGCGCGGCAACGAGGCCGCCTCGGCGCTCTATCTGAAGGGCGGCGAACCGCCCGCGGCCGGCGACGTCTGGCGCTCGCCGGCGCTGAGCCGGACGCTCCGCGCGATCGCCGAGCGCGGGCGCGACGGCTTTTACGCCGGGCCGGTGCTCGATGCGATGCTGGCCGCGCTGAAGGCCGCCGGCGGCGTCCATACGGAGGAGGATTTCGCCGGCCAGCGCCACGAGCCGGTCGCCCCGCTCGCATCCGGCTATCGCGGCCGGACGGTGCTGGAGATCCCGCCCAACGGCGGCGGCATCACGGCGCAGATCATGCTCAACATCCTGGAAGGTTTCGATCTGTCCGGCCTGGATCCGGTCGGCGCGGAGCGGCTGCATCTGGAGATGGAGGCCCAGCGCCTCGCCTATGCGCAGCGCGACGCCTTCGTCGGCGATCCGCGCCATAGCGACGTGCCGGTCGGGCGGTTGCTGTCCGACGAATTCGCCGCCGCCCTGCGCTGCCGTATCCGGCCCGACCGGGCGATGGACGCGCTGCCGCCGGTCGAGATGCCGGAGCACAGGGATACGGTCTATCTGACCGTCGTCGACCGCGATCTCAACTGCGCCAGCCTGATCAATTCGGTCTACTGGAGCTTCGGCAGCTGCATCGCCTCGGAGGAGACCGGGGTGGTGTTCCAGAACCGGGGCGCCGGCTTTTTCGTGGCGCCGGGCCATCCCAACTGCGTCGGCCCGCGCAAGCGGCCGCTGCACACGATCATCCCCGGCATGGTGCTGAACGGCGGCAGGTGCGAACTCGCCTTCGGTGTGATGGGCGGCCCCTTCCAGCCGGTCGGCCAGGCCCATGTCGTCACCAATCTCTGGGATTTCGGCATGGACATCCAGCAGGCCATCGACTGCCCGCGCGTGTTCCACGACGGCGGCGCGATCGTCGCCGAAAGCGGGGTGCCGTCCGCCGCGGTCGCCGGCCTCGAAGCCATGGGCCACGCGGTGTTGCGCGCCGAAAGCCCCCATGGCGGCGGCCAAGGCATCCTGGTCGACCGGGCGCGCGGCGTCTTGTCGGCCGGCTCCGACCCGCGCCGCGACGGCTGCGCGCTGGGCTATTGATCGGAGTTCCGGGTTTCCGACAGGCGCAGGAACAGGTGCCGTGAATTAACAGCGGTAAGGCGTGGCGCCGCGGTGCAGCCGCCCGATCGACGGACACGCCCGGTTATTTTCAAGATTTTGCCGGTACTATCGGCTTCGAGCCGTTAGAGATTGACAAATGGAATTAAATCGATTGTAATGACAAAGAATTTTTCTTGAACAACTTTCTTGGCGAATCCGGTGGGAGTAAGTTGGGCTTCCGGTGAAATCGTTGGCGTCCTGACATTTCTCCTGCCGGGATTTGTCGCTGCCGGTATATTCTATTCTCTGACATCCCATCCTCGATTCCCTGATAAGCGCTGAGC
This sequence comes from Alphaproteobacteria bacterium, assembly GCA_965202925.1. Lineage (GTDB taxonomy): Bacteria > Pseudomonadota > Alphaproteobacteria > Bin65 > Bin65 > Bin65. The sequence goes on from CBDBCG010000001.1 coordinate 634,417, forward strand.
ACGAGTGGGTTTGAGGCTCACGATGCGGATTTTCGGGTACAGCGATGCCGGGGCCGGTGCACGTGTCGCCAGCGAGAGGTCGGGTGAGGTGGCTTCTCGGACTGGACGGTGCACTTCGCCGTTCGGCGGACGAGCGGGTTGCCCCGGGCTTGCCGGTTTCGAGCGGGGATGGAGCGGGATGCGCCGGGGCCTGCTATTCGAGCTGGACTGCGGCGTGATAGAGCCAGTCGAGCCGGAAGTTGTTGCGCGCGAAGTCGAGCCGCCAGCGCCGGCCGCTGCGCACCAGCCTTCCCACGACCCGAACCAGATAGCGGATCAGGGGCCGCAGGCCATGGCGCCGGGCGCGGGCCGGCAACAACTGGTATTGGACCGCGCGGAGCAGCACCTGCGCGATCTGGCCGCAGATGTAGAAGGCCTGGTTGGCGCGGAACTTCCGGCACGGCGGGTGATGCAGGTCGAGGTCGATCAGCGGCCCCTTGAAGGCGTTCTCCTGGCCCTGCTTTCCGCGGTGCCGGCGCACCAGCTCGTCGAGCGGAAGGTCGTCGCGCGAGACCAGGATCACGGTGTAGACGGGGAGCAGCAGGGTCTGGCCCCGGTCGCGGCGGCGGCGGATCACCACGTAGCTCTGTTCCTCCCAGCCCGCCGGGCGGTAGCGCACCAGCGTCGCATCTTCGCCGAGCCCGATGTCGGTCCATCCGTCTTCGGGCAGGCCTTCGATCACATCCAGCACCGGCGCCCGCTTGCGCGCGTGGGTCAAGCTGATCGAGTAGTCCCATCCCCGCTCGCGGCACCAGGCGATGAGTTCGCCCCGGTAGTAGGCGTTGTCCGCGCGCAGCCACACCGGCGTGCCCTCGGGCAGGCAGGGCGCCACGTCGCTGTCGAGCTGCTCGCGCCAGCCCCCGGCCACGTCGCCGCCGCCCGGATGCAGCCGACCGCTCGCCCACAGCGAGCCGATGAACACCCCGTGCAGCCAGTACTGGCGCGTGCCGTCGTAGCCGCGCCGCGCCTCCTCGAACAGCCTCCCGTCGACCTCGATCGCGGTGCCGTCGACGAACACCGGGACGTAGCCGCGCACCGACGCCTCATGTTCCACCACCGCCGGCGCCACCTGTGCGGCCAGTCCGCGCGCCACCGCCAGCAACGTCTCGACCTGCGCCTCGTCGATGCGCGCCAGATACTCGCCAAGACGCCGGCCCGAGGGCACGTCGCCAAGACCCAGCAGCCGTTGCCCGACCCGGTCCTCGCGCAGCGCGTCCAGATCCGACAGCGCCCCGTTGCCCGCCGCCAGCGAGGCGATCAGGCTCCACAGCGTCTCCGCGTCGCTCGCACCCCGCGCCCGCTGCTTGACCGACACCGCCGACAGCGCCTGTGGCAGACCAAGCCGCGACGCCATCTGGCCCAGCACCGACCAGCCGCCGAAGCCGGTCAGCTGCGCGTCGGTGAAGTCCATCTCGACTTTGGGCGGCCGGGGAATTACCGTGGTCATCGCGCACCTGCGAGGTGATGGAATGCTCGCCGGCAATATTGCCGATTTCGCCCGCAGCGTGCGCACTTTTTCGGATCCGGCGCCAGCCTTATCCGGGAATCAGGGATCCCATCCAAAGCCCGGCGCATTCGACCGTACCGTGCTGGCTCTGGTATTCACCGTGATCGGGCAGACGATCTCGGAGTTCGTTCAGTTGGCCCTCACTGCCTCGGATGCAGGTGTGCCGGCCTTCAAGGGTTGGGGGCCTGTTCTGTCAGTCACAATCGCAATACTTCTTGGATTGGTCGCCGTCTATTTCTCAAATACCGATGCCCTGCACTGGCTTCTTCGCCGAGTCCGATTAACGAGAGAAACGTCGTACCCTTCGGAATGGTATTCAACCTTCGCGCGCTACTGCGATAATTTTTTCCTCGTACTGCATTTGCAGGACGAACGCCGCCTGTACGGATTTGCGGAAGAATGGCCGAGCAACCCGAAAGAAGGACATTTTCGAATTGCGGATGCTGAATGGCTGACTGACAAAAACGAGCGAATTCCAGCGACAGGAGTCGAGGTAATTCTGGTTCCCGCTACGCAGGTGATAATGATAGAATTCCTGCTTGAAGAATCTGGCGAGCGACTAACAACTGATGGGCGAAACGAGGAAATGAGCTAATGGCCAAGGAACCTACGCCGTCTCCGACAAAACGTCCCGACAATCGGGGCGTTCAGGACGTGATGAGAGCGTTATCCCGAAAGCGCCCTCTGACCTCGGTAAAGCCGCCGCCGCCGCCGCCGCCGCCCAAGAAAAAATGATAACGGCACCGCCCGGTTGTGCCCGCTGAAAGCAGCTATGGCGGCGGTCAGGGCATCCTGATCGACCGGGCGCGCGGCGTCTTGTCGGCCGGCTCCGACCCGCGCCGCGACGGCTGCGCGCTGGGGTATTGAGGCGGGTCTTCGGGTTTCAGGCCGTCCTTCGAGACGGGGTTTCGTCCTTCGAGTCGGGGCTTCGAGACGCAGCGCTGCGCGTTGCTCCTCAGCCCCTCCTCAGGATGAAGCTGGAATGGAATGAAACCAACAACGCCTTCATCCTGAGGAGGCCATTGAGGAGGTCCGAAGGGCCGTCGCGAAATGGCCGTCTCGAAGGACGCCGCCTGCTTCATTCCCGGCGGCCGTCCACGATCATCACGAGGGCAGGCAGCAGGAACAGGGTAAAGATACCGGCGGCGACGAGGCCGCCCAGCATGCTGACGACGAACGGCACGAACCGGATCAGTTCGTCGCCGCGCTCATACAGCAACGGCGACAGCCCCAGGACCGTGGTCAGGGTGGTGAGGAAGACCGCGCGGAAACGATGCCGGGTCGCCGCCGAGGCTGCGGCGAGCGCCGGGATCATCTCGTTGTCGCGGCGAATCGAATTATACCGGTCGAGCAGCACCAGGGCATCGTTCACCACGACGCCGCCGACCGCGAGAATGCCGAAGAACGACATCCCGGTCATGTCCCAGCCGAGCACCCAGTGGCCGACAACCGCCCCGGCAAAGGCGATCGGCACACCGGCGGTGGCAACGACCGGTTTCCAGTAGCTGCGCAGCAGGCCGGCCATCAGGGCGTACATGGCGAGCAGCACCAGCGGCACCAGCAGCGCGAGCGTTTTCAGCAGCTGTTTCTCGTTCCGTGCGCCGGCGTCCTGCGAAATACCCAGGCCCTGATATTTTTTCAGCAGTCCGGGCAGGAACTCGCGCTCGATCTTTCGCCGCGCCTGAATGGGGGTAATGTTCGTGATGTCGGCATGGGCGCTGACCTGGGCGGTCCGCCTGCCGTCGATCCGGGTCAACGACGCAAGTTCCCGCGTTTCGACGATCTGCGCCACCGCGGACAGCGGAATTTCCCCGCCGCCCGGCCGGCGAATGCGTTCGGCGGCAAGTTCGCGGACATTGCGGCGCCTTTCGGCCGGATAGCGCACGACAACCCGGACATCTTCGCGGCCGCGCTTGATTCTCTGGACCTGAATACCGTGGAAATTGGCGCGAAGCTGTTTCCCGATCAGCGACGGCGTCAACCCCGCCGCCGCTCCCGCCGGTGTAACGCGGATCTCGAAATGCCGTTTGCCCAGCGTGAAATTGTCGGAAATCTGGTAGACGCCGGGAATGGACCGCATGAACGATTTCAGTTCTCCGGCAGCCTTCGCCAGAATCTTCGCATCGTCATGCACCAGCGCATAGGCGACGCTCGGCGGGAACCTGAATCCCGTCGCCTTGATATCCACCGTCTCCAGGCGCGGGGTAGCGCCGACGTTGAGGCGCCACAGGCGTTCGACCTCTATCGGCGAAACCGTTCGAAGCGGCCTCTTGTTGAGATGGAGCCTGACGCTGGCAACATGGCTGGCGTTCCGCCGGTCCTCGCCGCTGCGGGAGCCGACCAGTCCCAGTTCGTTTCCCACAATCGTGCTGATCGACCGGATGGGCGTCCCATCGACCTGATCGTTGATTTTCCTCGCTGCCGCCACGAACCGCTCGGTAACGGCAACGCTTGCTTCGAACGGCGCGCCGACCGGGAGTTTGAGCGTTGCCTCGACCGTCCGCGAACTGCTGGCCGAATTATCGAATACCACGACGCGGGCCGCTTCGGTCTGCAGCAGGAGGAGCGCTGCGAGGAAGAAGGCCACGCCGAGCGCGACTGTCGACCAGACGTGCCGGACCGACCAGGACGCCGCCGGCGCCACGATGGAATCCCGCATCATGTCGATCCAGCCGCGCACGCGATCCTGGATTTCGCGCAATGGCGAGAGGCTCCACGACCGCCGGTGCGACAGGTGCGACGGAAGGATCAGAAACGCCTCGATCAGGGAAACGGCAAGAACGAACAGGGCGACCCAGGTGAACACCTGGACGACCTGGAAGCTGCCTTCGGTAATGAACTGAAACGGCACGAAAGCCAGCAGGGTCGTCAAGACGCCCACGACGATCGGGCCCGCCACCATCCTGGCGCCGGATACCGCCGCCTCGGCGGGGCTCTTGCCGGTTTCGCGTTCCGCCGCGATGCTCTCGCCGACCACCACCGCGTCGTCGACCACGATACCGATCAGCAGGAAGAATGCAAACAGCGTCCCCAGGTTGAGGGTCAGGCCGACGAGATCGAAGAACAGCAACGAACCGATGAACGACAGCGGAATTCCCAGGGTGATCCAGAAGGCCAGGCGCAGATCGAACACGAGCACAAGGCAAAGGAAAACCAGGATGACGCCGATCGCGGCGTTCCGAACGATGTTCGACAGGATATCGAAAATCGGTTCCGCCGAATCGTTCCAGACAAATATGTCGACGCCCGGCGGAGCCCTGTAGGCCGCCACGCGCTTCTCGATCGTGGAGGCGATCTCGAGAAGCGACTGTTCCCGCGATGTCTCGACCCGGACGAACACGGCGGGCCGGCCATCGACCCGGGACAGGATGTTCTCGTCGACGAAACCGTCCCGGACCCTGGCGACATCGCTGAGCCGTACGATCGTCCCGTCCAGGCGGGTAATGAGCGGTATGTTCTCGAATTCCGCGCCGATTTTCCGCTTGGCCGTGGTGTGCAGAACGATGCCGCCCGACCTTGTCCGCAGTTCGCCGAACGTCAGGTTGCGCGAGGCGCGGCGCACCTCATTCGCCACCTTGGCAAGCGTCAGCTTGTGGCGGCGCAACTCCTCCTCGCTCATTTCTATCGCGATTTCGCGGTCGCGCGTGCCCTGAAGCCTGACCTGCGACACGGCCGGCAAGGCGAGCAGGTCGTCCTGCAGCCGCTCAGCCGCGATGCGCAGGGCGTTTTCCGGCAAGGTGGATGACGTTACCGCAACCGTCACCACCTCGATTGCAAGTTTCTTCAGTTCGATCCTGGGCTGCTCGGCATTCAGCGGCGGAAAATTCTCGATGCTTTCGACGGCGCTCCGGACATCGGCCAGAACCGTCCCGCTGTCGGCGAAGGTTTCGAGTTCGACCTCCAGTTGCGCCAACCCCTGCGAGGCCTTGCCGACCACACGCGCCACGCCTGGGAGACCGACGATGCTTTCCTCGATTCGCCGGTTGATGTCCTCCTCGACCTCGCCCGGCGACGCTCCGGGCACATGCACGGTAACGCTGACCGTGCGCAGATCGATTTCGGGAAGGTGCTGGACGTTGAGCTGGAGGCCGGCGACAACCCCGCCGACGAGCAACAGAACCAGCAGGAACTTGGCGGCAACGGAATTGCCGATGAAATATGCGATCGGTCCTCTATTCACGATTGCCCCCCGCAACGTCGCGCCCGGCGCCCGGCTCGTTCTCCACGGACTGGATCATTTCTTGGGCGGCCGAACGGCTGCAGCCGTCACCGCAGACCCCTTCCGGACTCCGGCCAGGACGCCCACGGCGACGCCTTCGCCGGCGTCGAACGCCTCGACGATCCAGCCGTCCCTCGTCCGGCCGAGCGACCTGGGCGTGTGCGGTGTCAGCACGCCTTTTTTCACCACCAGCACGGCATCGCCGTCACGCGCGGCCGCTTCCGGCAGGACCATGACGTTGTCGCGCGTCGGCCCGGTCAGCGAAACCTCGGCGAACGTCCCCGGCGCGGGCAAATCGCCGGCCGGCGCGTCTTTGGAGAAATTCAGAAACATCGAAGCTAGGCGCGTGCTGGGCGCAACGACCGACGACACTCGGGCCACCTCGGCATCGTATCCCCCGGCCCAGGTCACGATTCGGGCCTTGCGGCCGACCATCGGCGCGAAATTCCTGAGATCCCGCGGCTCGATCGGCACCCTGACCTGCAAGGCGCCCGGACGGTAGACGACACCCAGCACCCAGGCGCGACCGACACTTTCCGCCGGACCGACCAGTTCGCCGACCTCGACGTCCGACCGCACCACCCGGACGTCGTAGGGCAGCGAGATGGTCGTTCTCGCGAGCTGCAACCTGGCCAGTTCCAGCGCCGCCCGCTCTCTGCCCAGCCGGGCTTCCGCCCGCGCGATCGACGATGCGCGGCTGACCCGGTCCGGAATTTCGGCGCCGGGATTATCCTGCGCGAACTTCTTGACGCTCTCCGCTCCGCGGACCCTTTGGAGCTGCAGGCCGGCTTCGGCCTCCTTGACCCGCATCTCCGCCATCCGGGCCCGGAGTTCGAATTCGGCCGGATCGATCCTGATGATGGGGTCGTTGGCCGGGATTGCGCTGCCGGTCTTGAATTTCGGCGATACCCAGGCGACCCGCCCGACGACCGCCGAAACCACTTTCGTCTTGCGTTCGAGCGTTACCGCACCCGTGAGACGGACCGAAAAGGTGTACTTTCCCGCCGTCGGCCGTACGACGGAAACGACAGGCTTGCCTTGCCCTTCCGTCGAAGCGGCCACCGCCGCACGATCGACCCGGCTCGGCGCCCGGGCAAAATACAGGGCGACAACGATGGCGATCAGGATCAGCCCGAGCTGGGCGTAACCGAGCCACCGCGGCCTTTCGGGACGACTGGCGGAGTCTGCTGTTTCCTGGGACATTGCCGCGCTCCCGCTCACCTGTTGGGTTTGCCGGCGGGTCCGGGAACGGGCGACGCGAAGTGTGCGGATCGTCTGGCCGTTGCCCGGTTGCCCGTCCCGTTGCCGGCCGTGTTCTGAAATCTATCGGCTCGCAATATCAGCGCAAGAGTTTACAAATTGCCAGAACGTTTTTTAGGCTTGGCATTTCGTCCTTCGAGACGGGGCTTCGAGATGCAGCGCTGCGCGCTGCTCCTCAGCCTCTCCTCAGGATGAAGCTGAGACTATTGAACCGGCATATTCTCTTCATCCTGAGGAGGCCATTGAGGAGGCGTGCGCAGCACGGCGTCGCGAAATGGCCGTCTCGAAGGGCGTTCCGTCAGGCGCGGCCGCTCTCCGCCAGAATGCCGGCAAAAGCGCGCACGGCCGCTGCCGGGCCGTCCGGGTGGTCCCAGACGCCGCCGACGACGGCGAGGAAATCGGCGCCGGCGCGGACCAGCGGGCGGCAGTTCTCCACCGTGATGCCGCCGATGGCGACGCAGGGCACGACGGTGGCGGCGGACCAGCTTTCGAGCGTTTCCAGCGCCGCCTGTGATTTCGGCGCCTTGGTGCGGGTCGCGAAGAATGCGCCGAAGGCGACATAGTCGGCGCCCGCCTCGGCCGCCTCCATCGCGAGATGCAGGGAGTTGTGGCAGGTCACGCCGACGGCGGCCCCGGCGCCCACCAGGGCCCGCGCCTCGGGATAGCCGGCGTCCTCCTGTCCGATATGCACGCCGTCCGCGCCCAGTTCGCGGGCCAGGTCCGGCCGGTCGTTGACCAGGAAGGCGGCATCGTAATCGTGGCACACCGGCATCAGGATTTCGGCCGCGCGGCGCACGGCGTGGTCGGGCGCATCCTTGAGGCGAAGCTGGAGGCAGGCCACCGGACCGCCGTCCAGCGCCGCCTTCAGATCCTCGGCAAAGGCCGCGGGCTCGAAGGCCGGCGGGGTGATCAGGTAAAGCTGGCAGCCGGGATCGGCGGCGGTTTTCATCCCCTCAGCAGGCCCTTCGTCCGTTTCCGGCCCGACGCCATCTTCTCCGGCGGGACCGCACGAAACCGTTCGCAGTTCCGCACCCGGAACCGGAATTCAATATCCGAAGGTGTAATGTCCATCGAACGAGAGGGACAATACCCCGATCCGGAGAATGTCCCGCCCGATAAGCGCCCTGTAGCGATTGTCTCCCGGATCGAACTCCGGCGCCCGGATAACGTCGTCGATAAACTGGATATGCCGGACGGCCTGGCCCGGATTGTCGGGCGTCGCCCCGAACAGAAATGCCTTTTTGATGTCATAGACGTTGACATCGACAGCCCCGCCCGCGGTTTGCATATCGGTTTTGCCGGCCGGCTCGAGGCCCAGCGCCGCCGCTACGGACCTTGAAACGCAGGTTGCCGAAGCGCCCGTATCCACAAGGGCCGGGCACACATGCAAATCGCTGTCCCGTATCTCCTCAACCGGTATGCCGCCCGGCGCGAAAGCGACATTCCAGATCGGGCCGGCTCTCCAGTCAAACTGCCCGGAGAAGGCGGGCATGCGAGAAATATCCCAGATCGACCGACCGCCGGGTTACCTCCTGAACGGAAAACCTCTTGTCGCCGAGAAGAGCGCGGCCAGCCTGCATGGCGTCTCTGCTTGTATCGAAGCAGGCAATCACCTTGCGGTCATGCATGAGGGCGAACCTGTTTTCATCCGTTCGCAGAAGTTCGGGAAGCACTTCCTTGAACGCCTCGTAATTCCTGTCGACTTCCTGCTGTTGACTCCTCGCCGCCATGGCCGATCCTCGAAAATCAGCGAACGATCTGCGCCGCCGGATACCGACGAATATACGGTAATCTTCTTCCGTTTCAACGAGCTGCGGCTGTCGTCCCCGCAACGCTGCACGGCCCGCGCCGCATTCGGCGGAGCCGGCCGCTTCGGCACCGCGAGAGTGGCGCGCTCAAAGCTGCCCCTTGTAAATCCTGATGACCGCGTCGAGCAGGGCGAGGGCGTCGTCGCGGGGGCGCTGGAAGCTGTTGCGGCCGATGATCGAGCCCGACGCGCCGCCGTCGCGCAGGGCGCGGATTTCGTCGAGGATCGCCGCGTCGCCCTTGGCCGCGCCGCCGGAGAAGACGACCAGCCGGCGCCCTGCGAAGGCGCACTGCATGACATGGGCGACGCGGGCGGACAGGCTCGAAATGTCGATCCCCTGCGCCTCGTAGACCTTGCGCGCCTCGTCCTGCTCGATATGGGCGGTCGGCGGCTTGACCTTGATGATGTGGGCGCCGAGCAGCGCCGCCATGTGGGCGGCGTAGGCGCACACGTCGATCGCGGTTTCGCCGTCCTTCGACAGGCCGCCGCCGCGCGGATAGGACCAGATGACGACGGCGAGGCCGACCGATTTCGCCTCCGCCGCCAACTCGCGGATCTCCTCCATCATCTCGAACTGGCTGTCCGAGGCCGGATAGATGGTGAAGCCGATGGCGGCGCAGCCCAGGCGCAGCGCGTCCTCCGCCCCGCCGGTGATCGCCTGGTCCTTGTCCCGGGCGTGGCTGTTCGCGCTGTTGACCTTGAGGATGGTCGGGATCTGCCCGGCGAAGCTGTCGGCCCCGGCCTCCAGCAGGCCGAGCGGCGCCGCGAAGGCGTTGAGCCCGGCGTCGATCGCCAGCCGGTAGTGGTAGTGCGGATCGTAGCCTTCGGGATTGGGCGCGAAGCTGCGCGCCGGGCCGTGCTCGAAGCCCTGGTCGACCGGCAGGATAACGACCCTGCCGGTGCCGGCGAGCCGGCCGGTCATCAGGATGCGGGCCAGCTGACCCTTGGTCCCCGGACAGTCGCTCTCGTAATTCTTCAGGATCCGGCGCACCGTGGGCGTCATTTTCATGGTTCGGATTGTCCCTTCGCTTCGTTCCGCAGCCCTTTGAATCGGGGCCTTGGACTCGGGGGGCGCCCGCTGCGTTGTGCTTAGACAAGGCGGCGCCGGGTTTCAACGGGCGGATTCGGCACGCAACGCGATGCCTCCGTCAGGCCGGCGGACCGTGCGAATTGCGCAGGGCGAAGCGGCACGAAGCCGCCGGGTCGATCCGGTCGCGCAGGTCGAGTTCCGGCGGCGGGCCGGGGTGCAGCGCCGCCCCGCAGGTCTCAGCGATTGCAGCCAGTTTACCGTGGACATCGTCGCGGACGCCGACATGCAGGTTGCAAAGACCCTCACGCAGCGCCGCCAGAGCGAAGCCCGGCGCGTCGCCGCAGTCGAGCACCATCACAGCCCGCCCCGGTTCCGCTATCCCGGCCACCGCCCGGTCGAGCGCAGCCCAGTAGCCGACGCCGAGGTTCCCGGCGGCATCTGGCGGGCTCCACAGTTCGACATCGGCCCCGGCGGCAGCGGCCTCCTGCACCGCGATCCGCGCAAGGCGCAGGTCGGCGACGATGCAGGCGAGGCGCGGGCGGTCCGGCACCGGTTCGGGCGGCGGTCAGCGCCGCCGCTCGGCCGCGGCCGGCACCGCCTCCAGCCGTTTCATGGCGTCGGTCCCGAGAATGCCCGGATCGGCCAGAAAGGCATGGGCGAAATCCGTGCCGTCGACGCCCCAGAAGGCCTGCCCGTCGATCGTCAGAGTGGGCACGCCGTAGACGCCGGCGGCGACCGCCGCCGCCGTATTGTCTCTGAGCGCCGTCTTGACGGTCTCCGCCGCGATCAGCGTATCGGCATCGGCGACGCCCAGCGCGGCGGTGAGGTCCGGCCATTCCGCGTCGGGGTCGCGGCCCTCGGCCCAGACGAAGCGGAAGATGGTGTCGATGGCGTCCGGGTCGCTGTCCAGGGCAACGGAAAGGCGCAGGATACGCAGCGGGTTGAACGGATGGGCCGGCGGCATCCGGAAGGGCACGCCCAGCCGGCCCGCCGTGAACTGGCAGAAACGGTACGTCCACAGCCGCTTGGCCGGAATCTCGGCCGGGCCCAGCATGCCGGTCGCGTTCAGCAGCCCGGCGAACAGCACCGGCACCGGGCGAATCTCCGCGGTGCCGGCAAATTCCCCGAGCCGCTGCGACTGCAGGTAGGCGTAGGGCGAGATATAGTCGAAATACCAGTCGATGCGTTTCATACGTGCGCGTTCCCGTCACCGTTTGCAGATTTCCGGTTGGTCGGCCGGATGCCGGCCGGGGCAGGGACCGCCCCGGCGCAATGATACCATATCGGGGATACCATATCGGGACGCCATGCCCGCGCCCCGCCGGGCGGCAGTCCTTCGGGACGGACGATCAACTTCGTTGCCAGCCGCCTGCCGGTCGGCTAGGCGTTGATGTTCCCCGGTCGACCGCACCGCCCCCAATGCTGCCCATCGTCTTCCATCCCGGCCACGCCCGCCACGATCCGCAGCTCTATTTCAAGGCGGGGGTATTCCACCCCCATCCGGAATTGCCGTCGCGCGCGGAGTCGATCCTGGCGGCGCTCAGGGCCGAAGGCGGCGAGGTCGTCGCGCCGGACGATTTCGGCCCCGGCCCGCGGGCGGACGTCCACACGGCGGAATACCTGGATTTCCTGGCCGGCGTCCACCGGCGCTGGAAGGCGGAAGGCCAGACCGGCGACGAGGTCGTGCCGAACATCCACCCCGGCCGGCACATGGCGGCCCGGCCGGCCAGCCTGCTCGGGCAGGTCGGCTTCCATACAACCGATCTGTCCAGCCCGGTCGGGCCCGGCACCTGGGCGGCGGCCTGCGGCAGCGCCGATACGGCGCTCCACGCGGCGAAACTGGTGCTGGACGGCGCGCCGGCCGCCTACGGCCTGTGCCGCCCGCCGGGCCATCACGCCTATGCCGACATGGCCGGCGGCTTCTGTTTCCTGAACAATATCGCCATCGCCGCGCAATATGCCGTACGCCGGGGCCGGCGCCCGGCGATCCTCGATGTCGACGTCCATGCCGGCAACGGCACCCAGGGCATCTTCTACCGCCGGCCCGACGTGCTGACGGTTTCGCTGCACTGCGATCCGGCGGACTACTACCCTTTCTTCGCCGGCCACGCCGACGAGCGCGGCGCCGGCGACGGGGCCGGCTGCCATCTCAACCTGCCCGTGCCGCCGGAAACCCGCGACAACGCCTATCTCACGGCGCTCGACATCGCGCTGAACCGCATCGCGGCCTGGGGCCCGGACCTGCTGCTGGTCGCGCTGGGCGTCGACGGCTACGAGAAGGACCCGCTGCGCGGCATCTGCCTGACCACCCCCGGCTTCAACCGCATCGCCCGGGCGATCGGGGAGCTGAAGCTGCCGACGGTCCTGATCCAGGAAGGCGGCTACAACGTGCCGGACCTGGGCCGGAACGTCTTTTCCTTCCTCGAAGGCTTCGAAACGGCCCACGGTTAGGGCGCGCCCTTCGAGACGGCTCAGGCGTTCGCCTTCGCCTCCTCAGGATGAAGGCTTGGGTTTGCCTCAATCCATAGAACTTTATCCTGAGCAGGGGCTGAGGAGCGGTTCGCAGAACCGCGTCTCGAAGCCCCGTCTCGAAGGACGGCGATTTTGTCAGGCCGCCGAGTCGAGCGCTTCGCGGTCCAGATTGGCGTAGACCCGGATCAGCATCCGCTTGAGGGCGGCGGCTTCTTCCGGCGTGAAGCCGGCGAGCGCGGTTTCCTCGTAGCGCCGGGCGACCGGCACGATGGCCCGCGCCGTCGCCCGGCCGACCGGCGTCAGGGCGACGGCGACGACCCGTCCGTCCGACTCCGGGCCGCGCCGGCGGGTCACCATGCCCTGCCGCTCCATCTTGCCGACCAGCCGCGACAGGGTGGAGATTTCGATCGAGGTGAGGTCCGCCAGGTCGCTGATCCTCAGATCGTCGCGATGCTGGAGCGCGGCCAGAACCCGCCACATCTGCAGGGTGACGCCGTGGGGCGCAATCTCGCGCGAAAACGCCGCCGCCAGCTCCACGCCCGTGCGGTTGATCAGGTAGGGGAGGTAGGTGGTGAGGTCGAAGGACAACGGAATCACGCCGCCTTGAGCTGCGCCCGGCGGGCGTTGTGCTTGCCGTCGAAATGCGGCGCGACCTCGTCCATGAACAGGTGCATCTGCGCCTCGACGACCGCCTTGTCCTTGTTGCCGACGTTGAAATAGAGGATCACCTCGTCGATCCCGGCTTCCTCGACCTCCTTGAGCTTGTCGACGATCTTCTGCGGCGGGCCGAGCAGGATGGATTTGTCGGTCAGGTCCTCGCCCTGCATGTTCTCGAGGATGTCGATGATCTTGCGGAAATAGTGCATGGTCGGCGGCGCCTTCGCCGGGTCGCCGGTGAAGGCGGGCAGGCAGCAATATTTGAAATAGTCCATCTGCTTGCTGCGGCCGTAGCCGTCGTCCTCGTCGATATAGATGAAATAGCTGCACATCTTGCGGCCCGGCTCGGTGCCCATGCGCGCGCAGGTCTCGCGATAGGCTTCGGCCGCCTTGTCGAGCCCGCCATACATCATGCCGGCGGCGAACGGCGCCCAGATGACGTTGGTGCCGTGGCGCGCGGCGATCTCCAGCGAGGTATTGGAGAAGGACGCCGTGTAGAAGGGGATCGGGTTCTGCACCGGCTTCGGCGTGATCTCCATTTCGGGGATGTCGTGGAACTGGCTCTTGTGCGACCACGGCCCGTCGCCCCAGGCCTTGAGGATGATCTCGATCGCATCCTCGAAATATTCCGCCGATTTCATGAAGTCGGCGCCGAACGGCGCATATTCCCGGCGGTCGTAGCCGCGCCCGGCGGCGAAATCGACCCGCCCGCCCGACAGCAGGTCCAGCGTCGCCCAGGTCTCCGCGACATGCACCGGATGGTGCAGCGGCAGCACGGCGACCGCCGGTGCGAGGCGGACATGGCGCGTTTCCGGGATGATGCTGGCGAGCAGCAGGTCCGGCCGCGAGTTCACGCCCAGGGAATCGAAATGATGCTCGCCGATCCAGACCGAGTGGTAGCCCAGCCGGTCGGCCAGGATCGCCTGTTCGCGGATATCGAGCACGAAATCGTTGGGCGTGCGCGGATTGTCGGGATAGTGGTTGTCGCTGAGCGTGAAATAGCCGAATTCCATAACCGTCGCTCCCGGTTGCAACGCAGTATTTGCGTTTGCAAATATTCTGCACGATTATATGCGCAAGTCAAGCCTGTCCTTCGAGACGGCCATTTCGAGACGGCGCTGGCGCGCCTCCTCAATGGCCTCCTCAGGATGAAGGGTATTGTATGTTTGGCCCCTTGCAGCTTCATCCTGAGGAGGGGCTGAGGAGCGATCCGAAAGGATTGCGTCGCGAAGCCCCGTCTCGAAGGACGCCGCCCCGAGGAGCGCGCCGCCATCGCCGAAAAGCCCGCCGCCGCCGATATTCTGCTGCCGCTGGCCTTCGTGCCGCTGTGGTCGACCGGCTTCATCTTCACCAAGCTGGGCATCCCCTATGCCGAACCGCTCAGCTTCATGGCGGTCCGGTTCGCCATCGTGGTGCCGCTGATACTCGGCCTGGCGCTGGTCATGCGCGCGGCCTGGCCGTCGCGGGCCGAGGCCGGCCACAGCCTGGTCGTCGGCGTGCTGCTGCACGGCTTCTATCTCGGCGGCGTCTTCATCGCGTTCGCCGAAGGGGTGCCGGCCGGCGTCGCCGCGCTCATCGTCTCGCTCCAGCCCGTGCTGACCGCGAGCGTGGTCGGCGCGGTGCTCGGCGAGCGGGTCCGACCGGTCCAGTGGCTCGGGCTCGCGCTCGGGCTCGCCGGCGTCGCCATGGTGCTGTGGCGCAAGATGGGGCTGGACGGCGGCCTGGAGGCCGAGGGCAGCCTCGTCGGCTACGGCTTCACGGCGATTTCGCTGCTCGGCATCACGGCGGGCACGATCTACCAGAAACGCTTCTGCGCCGATGTCCATCCCGCGTCCGGCGGCGTGTTCCAGTATGCGGCGGCCGGCGTGCTGGTCGCGGTCGGCGCGGAGCTGACCGAGACCTGGCGGGTCGATTTCACCGCCCCGGAATTCCTGATTTCCCTGTTCTGGCTCGCGGTCGTGCTGTCGATCGTGACGATCTGGCTGCTCATGGTGATGATCCGGCGCGGCGCGGCCAGCAAGGTCGCCAGCCTTTTCTACCTGGTGCCGGCCTTCGTCGCCTTCTTCGCCTGGCTGCTGTTCGGCGAGACCCTCGGCCCGCTGGCGCTCGCCGGCATGGCGGTCGCAATTCTCGGCGTCGCGCTGGTGAACCGCTGACGGGCGGGCGTATTGTCCAAAGGGGCAGCTACATGAAAACCATACTGGACAGGCTTTCCGCCGTTGGAGGATATCGGGCAAGAGTAAGGCTGCCTAAACGTCACGCCTGCATTGCCGT
The DNA here is from genome assembly GCA_965202925.1 of Alphaproteobacteria bacterium. Taxonomy (GTDB): domain Bacteria; phylum Pseudomonadota; class Alphaproteobacteria; order Bin65; family Bin65; genus Bin65. Next base: position 649,682 of record CBDBCG010000001.1, read on the forward strand.
CTCGACCACCGGACTCGACCCGCGGACGGACCGGATCGTCGAGATCGCCGTGTTCAGATGGCGTGTCAGAAGCCCGATCTACAATCACTCGTATTTCGATCCCGGGTGCGCCATTTCCGACGAGGCGTACCGTCGCCATCGGTTGGGCGCAAAGTTCCTCAAAAATTACGATCCGCTCGGCGAAGAGGACGCTGAGGCGATTGTCGATGTGATTGGCAATTCCCTTGTCATTGCGTTCAAGGCGGATTTCGTACTCGAATTCCTGCATACGGAACTGGACCGCCACGGTGTGACTTTGCCGCGTGGGTTAGGATCCGTCAGTTTGCAACCCGTCTTCAGCGAATTCTTCGGCGTCGATCGTGTCAGCATGTACCAAGTTGCCCAAGAGCTAGGGATGCAGGGATACGAGGATGCGGTCGCTGTCAAAGAGGATCTGAAGCTGGACCATCTGCCGGGATTCGGTTCGGCGGCCGTAAACGCACGGCGCGTAGCGGTGCTCGCCTCTCTTGTCGATATCAAGGGCGGCCGGGTAACGCTTCGATCCTAGTGTAGCGTTCCGGAGACATGTATCGCCTCTGCTACCCTCTCACACCGTTGTCGCCCCGGCCGACCGGAGGGAGAGCCGGGGACCAGAGTTGCCCGGCACAGCGTTTGCCTGTGACTCTGGGCCCGGATTTCCGCTCCCCGGATCGTCGTCCGGGGCAGGTCGCTCCATCCGGGGTGACAAGGGAGGGAATGCCGGGCTTGGTTCGGCACCGAAAGTCAAACCGGCTCACGACCGCCCGGATTTTTCCCTTGACATCGCGGGCGTGAACATTATATGAACATCTATGGTCCAGCGGCGATGGACCGGCGGCCGGTGCGCGCCCCGCGAGGCTGGCATTGGCGGGCAGGCTCCGGCGGTGCCGTTTTACCGTTGCGGCCGTGTCGGCGCCGCAGGCCCGTCCGACAAAAAAACGCGGTGGAAAGACCGTTCTGTCTAAATTGGCCAATTTTCTTAACCCGTTGTTTTTTCTGGATTTTCTTGTCATTTTCCTGCCGGAATTTGTGAACGGTCGTCCAAATATAAGAGGATATTTTCCTTTTCGCCGATTCCGCCCTTCCGAGCAGCCGGCACATTCCGCGCCGGGGCGCGCCCGCCGCCGGCGCCGCCGTAACCACGCCGCCGTAACCTCATCGCCGGTGCGAAATCGGCCGCGCGCACGCTCGTCCTTTCCAACGATCCGCCCGATCCGGCATAGTGGCCCGCGGCAGTTCCCCGTCCTTCCGCCCGGGCCGCGATTCCGGGACAGGCCGGGGAGCAACCGGTAGAACCGTCCGCAAGAACCGATCATGTACCGCTTCGACCTCACCGACTCCTACATCCCCGCCCAGACCGACGATGTCGTGCTGGAAACCACGGTCGGCGGCATCCTGCGCGACGTGGCGCAGCGGCGCGGCGATGCGCTGGCGCTGGTCGAGATCGATCCCCCGGCGGTCGAGCGCAGACGGCAATGGACCTTCGCGGAGCTGCTGGCCGACAGCGAACGCCTGGCGGCGGCGCTGGCCTCGCGCTACGCGCCGGGCGAGCGGATTGTCGTCTGGGCGCCGAACGTGCCGGAATGGGTGCTGATGGAATTCGCCTGCGGCCTGGCCGGGCTGGTCCTGGTGACGGCCAACCCGTCCTACCAGCGGGACGAGTTGCGCTACGTCCTGGAACAGTCGGGCGCCTCGGCGCTGTTCTCGGTGGCAAGCCATCGCGGCAATCCGATGGCGGAGATCGGCGCCGCCGCGGCGGACGGGCTCGGTGCGGTGCGCGAGATCGTCGATCTGGACGATCCGGCGGCGCTGTTCCGTGCCGGCAGCCGGCCTTCGGCCCTGCCCGCGGTTGCGCCGGGCGATGCCGCGCAGATCCAGTACACTTCCGGCACCACCGGCTTCCCCAAGGGCGCGGTGCTGTCGCACCGGTCGCTCACCAACAATGCGCGCTTCTTCGCCCGGCGCACGAACACCCGGGCGGATTCGGTGTGGGCGAATTTCATGCCGATGTTCCACACCAGCGGCTGCGGCATGATCACCCTCGGGGCGGTCCAGGCCGGCTGCCCGATGTTCCTGGTCAAGCAGTTCGATCCGGCCGCCGTGCTGCGGCTGATCGAACGCGAACGGGTGACCGCGGCTCTCGGCGTGCCGACCATGCTGGTCGCCATGCTGGAATGCCTGGACCAGCAGCCCTGCGACCTGTCGTCGGTGGAAATTGCCGTCTCGGGCGGCTCCATGGTCGCGCCCGAACTGGTGCGCAAGACCACCGAGCGTTTCGGCTGCGCCTTCCAGACCGTCTTCGGCCAGACCGAATCCGCGCCGCTGATCACCCAGCATCGCGGCGGCGAAAGCCTCGATATCCTCTGCAACACGGCCGGTCTGCCGATGCCGCAGACCGAGGTCTCGATCCGCAGCGTCGACGGCGGCAACCGGGTGCTGCCGGTCGGCGAGGTCGGCGAAATCTGCGTGCGCGGCTATTGCGTGATGATCGGCTACCACGACAATCCCGCGGCGACCGCTGAGGCCATCGACGCCGACGGCTGGCTGCACACCGGCGATCTCGGCACGCTGGACCGCCAGGGCTATCTGCGCATCACCGGGCGGGTGAAGGAGATGATCATCCGCGGCGGCGAGAACCTGTTCCCGGCGGAGATCGAGAACACGCTGCTCGAGCACCCGGACGTCGCCGAGGTCGCCGTGGTCGGGCTGCCCGACGAAAAGTGGGGCGAGATCGTCGCCTGCTTCGTCCGGCTCGAGCCGGGCCGGGACTTCGACCCGCAGGAACTGCACCGCTATTGCCGCGCCCGGATTTCGCCGCAGAAGACGCCGGCGGTCTGGCAGCAGGTCGAAGCCTTCCCGCTCACCGGCTCCGGCAAGATCCGGAAATTCGCGCTGGTCGAGGACTATCTGGCGGCGGAGGGCTGACACGCCCGCGAAACGGCGCTCCGGCGGAGGGTTGCGCGGCCGGATGCCGGCTCAGCCGGCAGCCGCCGCGACGGGGATCGGCGCTGCAGCCTCGCCCGGGTCCGCAGGTGGCGGCTCTGCCGGCGAACCCGGCCGCCGGCCGGTTTCGTAGCCGAGATTGGGCGCCAGCCAGCGTTCGGCTTCCCCGAGAGTCCAGCCCTTGCGGGCGGCGTAGTCCGCCACCTGGTCGCGGCCGATCCTGCCGACGCCGAAATAGCGCGCCTCCGGATGGCTGAAATACCAGCCGCTGACCGCCGAGGCCGGCAGCATGGCGCAGCTTTCGGTGAGGCGGACGCCGGTGTGCCGTTCGGCGTTGAGCAGGGCGAACAGGCGGCGCTTCTCGGTATGCTCCGGGCAGGCCGGGTAGCCGGGCGCCGGCCGGATGCCGCGGTAGCGCTCGGCGATCAGGTCCGCATTGGACAGGTCCTCGCCGGCCGCATAGCCCCATATTTCCTTGCGCACCTTCTCGTGCAGCCACTCTGCGAAGGCCTCGGCCAGCCGGTCGCCGAGCGCCTTGACCATGATCGCGCTGTAGTCGTCGTGCTCGCGCTCGAACCCTGCGGCGGCTTCCTCGATGCCCGCCCCGGCGGTAACGCAGAAGCCGCCGACCCAGTCCGGCACGCCGCTTTCCTTCGGCGCCACGAAATCGGCGAGGCAATGGTTCGGCCGGTTGGTCCGGGCGGTCTGCTGGCGCAGCATGCGCAGCGTATCGCGGACCTCGCGCCGGTCTTCGCCCCGGTAGAGTTCGATATCGTCGCCGACGCGGGCGGCCGGCCAGAACGCCGCGACGCCCCTGGGCCGGGTCCAGCCCTCCGCTTCCATCGTCTCCAGCATGGCCAGCGCGTCGGCATGGAGCGCGCGGGCCGCCTCGCCGACGACCGGATCGTCGAGGATGCGTGGAAATGCGCCGGCCAGCTCCCAGGTGCGGAAGAACGGTGTCCAGTCGATCCGCGGCGTCAATTCCCCGATCGCGACCCCGTCGAGAACGACCGGCCCGGCCTGTACCGGCCGCGGCGGCGTATAGCCGGACCAGTCGAGCCGGAGGCCGTTGGCCCGCGCCGACGCCAGATCGGTCTGCACGCCGTCGCGCCGCCCGCCGGCATGGCTCTCGCGCAGCGCCGCATAGGCCGTGCGGGTCTCGGCGACGAAGCGGGCCTTGCGCTCCCGCGACAGCAGCGCACCGGCGACCCCGACGGCGCGCGAGGCGTCGGCGACATGGACTACCGGCCCGCTGTAGGACGGTTCGATCTTCACCGCCGTGTGCATCCGGCTGGTCGTCGCGCCGCCGATCAGCAGGGGCAGAGTCATGCCGCGCCGGTCCATCGCCGCGCCGACCCGGCACATCTCCTCCAGGCTGGGCGTGATCAGCCCGCTCAGGCCGATCAGGTCGGCGCCCTCCCGGTCCGCCGTGTCGAGGATCAGTTCCGCCGGGGCCATGACGCCGAGGTCGATCACCTCGTAGCCGTTACAGCGCAGGACGACGCCGACGATATTCTTGCCGATATCGTGCACGTCGCCCTTGACCGTGGCCGTAACAATCTTGCCGGCGGCCGCCGTTTTCCGGCTCTTTTCCGCTTCCATGAACGGCTCCAGCCAGGCCACGGCCTTCTTCATCACGCGGGCGCTCTTCACGACCTGGGGCAGGAACATCTTGCCGGCGCCGAACAGGTCGCCGACGACGGACATGCCGTCCATCAGCGGCCCTTCGATCACCGCCAGCGGCCGGCCGAGTTTCACGCGCGCCTCCTCGGCGTCCGCCTCGGCATGGTCGGCGATGCCGTGGACGAGGGCGTGGATCAGCCGGTCCTCGACCGAAGCGTCGCGCCAGCCTTCGTCCTTCGCGCGCTGCACCGCGCCGCCGCGGTATTCCCCGGCGATGTCGAGCAGGCGGTCGGTGGCGTCGGGCCGGCGGTTCAGAACGACGTCCTCCACCCGTTCGCGCAGGGCCGGCGCGATCTCGTCATACACGTCGAGCTGGCCGGCGTTGACGATCGCCATGTCAAGCCCGGCGGGAATCGCGTGGTACAGGAAAACCGAGTGCATCGCCCGGCGCACCGGCTCGTTGCCGCGGAAGGAGAAGGACAGGTTCGACAGGCCGCCCGAGACGTGGCTGCCCGGCAGGGCCGCCTTGATCCGCCGGGTCGCCTCGATGAAGGCGATGCCGTAGCTGTCATGCTCCTCGATTCCGGTGGCGACGGCAAAAATGTTGGGATCGAAGATGATGTCCTGGGGCGGCACCCCGGCCTCGCCGGTCAGGAGCCGGTAGGCGCGGGCGCAGATCTCAGCCTTGCGCTCGACGGTATCGGCCTGGCCTGTTTCGTCGAACGCCATGACGACCATGGCGGCGCCGTAGCGCCGGATGCGCCTTGCCTGCTTGAGGAACGGCGCTTCGCCCTCCTTCAGGCTGATCGAATTGACGATCGCCTTGCCCTGCACGCATTTGAGCCCGGCCTCGATCACCGACCATTTGGACGAATCGATCATGACCGGCACGCGGCTGATGTCCGGCTCCGCGGCGATCAGGTTGAGGAACCGGACCATCGCCGCCTCGGAATCCAGCATCGCCTCGTCCATGTTGACGTCGATGATCCGGGCGCCGTTCTCGACCTGCTCCCGGGCGATGTCGAGCGCCGCCTCGAAATCGCCGGCCACGATTAGCTTGCGGAACTTCGCCGATCCGGTGACGTTGGTGCGCTCGCCGACCATGACGAAGCGCTGGGCCGCGTTCATGGCGGGGGCCAGTCCCGGGGCCAGTCCCGGGATCGGACCGGGCGCGCTGCTCGACATTTCGGTCATCGGTGGATATGGCGCCGGTCAGGCGGCCAGATGGAACGGTTCGAGGCCCGAGAGCGTCAGGCTGGCCGGCGCGTCCGGAACCCGGCGCGGCGCGATGCCGCCGACGGCCGCCCGGATCGCCGCGATGTGGGCCGGCGTGGTGCCGCAGCAGCCGCCGACGATGTTGACCAGCCCGTCCTGCGCCCAGGCGCCGAGGAAGGCAGCCGTCTGTTCCGGCGTTTCGTCATAGCCGCCGAAGGCGTTCGGCAGGCCGGCGTTGGGATGGACGCTGAGGCGGGCCGCCGCGACGCTCGACAGGTCCGCGACGAACGGCGCCAGCTGCTCGGCGCCCAGGGCGCAGTTCAGGCCGATGGCGAACGGCCGGATATGCTGGACCGAGGTCCAGAAGGCCTCGACCGTCTGCCCGGACAGGGTCCGCCCCGAGCGGTCGGTGATCGTGCCCGAAACGATGACCGGCAGGCGGAAGCCGAGCGCCTCGAAGGCGTCCTCGACGGCGAACAGGGCGGCCTTGGCGTTCAGCGTGTCGAAGATCGTCTCGACCAGCACGATATCGGCGCCGCCGGCGATCACCGCATCGGCATTGTCGCGATAGACCGCGACCAGCTCGTCGAAGGTCACGTCGCGGTAGCCCGGGTCGTTGACGTCCGGCGAGATCGAGGCCGTCCGGTTGGTCGGGCCGAGCACGCCGGCGACGAAGACCCGGCGCGCTGGGTCCGCTGCCGTCGCAGCGTCAGCGGCTTCCCGCGCGATCCGGACCCCGGCGCAGGCGATTTCCGCAGCGTGGTAGGCAAGGCCGTAGTCGGCCTGGGAGATTGGGTTGGCGTTGAACGTGTTGGCCTTGAGGATATCGGCGCCGGCCGCGAGGTTGGCGTCGTGAATGGTCCGCACGATGTCCGGCCGGGTCAGGTTCAGGAGGTCGTTGTTGCCCTGCAGGGCCCGGTCGTGTTGCTGGAAGGCCTCGCCGCGGAAATCCTCTTCCGTCGGCCCGGCCGCCTGGATCATCGTGCCCATGGCGCTGTCCATGACCAGGATGCGCTCGGCGGCCAGCGCCTCCAGCGCCGCGGCGGCGGGTCTGAAGGACGAATCGGTCTTCCGGCTCATTGTCATGCGGCCTTGTCCAGCGGCGAACGAACGCCCAGGCGACGGCAGATCGCCGTCGTCAGCGCCGGCCGGTTCAGGGTGTAGAAATGAAACGCCTCGGTGTCTTCGGCCTGAAGCCGCTGGCACAGCTCGGTGGCCTGGGCCGCCGCGACCATCGACCGGGTCTCAGGGTCGTCGTCCAGGCCGCGGTAGAGTTCGGCGAGCCATTCCGGGACCGTTGCGCCGCAGGCCCTGGCGAAGCGGACCGCCCGGGCAAAATTGGTGATCGGCAGGACGCCCGGCACGATCGGTACTGCGATGCCGGCGGCGCGCGCACGGTCGCGGAATCGCAGGAATGTCGCCGGTTCGAAGAAGAACTGAGTGATCGCGCAGTTCGCGCCGGCGTCCAGCTTGCGCCTGAGATTATCGAGATCCGCCGCGGTCGACGGCGAGTCGGGATGACATTCGGGATAGGCCGCCACCGCAATGTCGAAGTCGGCGATCCGGCGCAGGCCGGCGACCAGGGCGGCGGCGTTCTCGTAGCCGCCGGGATGGGGCACAAAGCGGGTTGCGCCCTTGGGCGGGTCGCCGCGCAGGGCGACGAGATGCCGGATGCCGGCCTGCCACCATCCCTTTGCAACGGCGTCGACCTCCTCGCGGGTTGCGCCGACACAGGTCAGATGCGCCGCCGGTTCCAGCCCGGTGTCCTGCCTGATAGCGCGCACGATCCGGTCGGTCCGGGCGCGGGTCGAGCCGCCGGCGCCGTAGGTCACCGAAACGAAGCGCGGCCTGAACGGCGTCAGGGCTTCCACGGTGCGCCACAGCGCGGTCTCGTCCCGCTCCGTCGCCGGCGGGAAGAACTCGAAGCTCAGTTTCAGCGGCGGGCTCACGAAACCGCTCTCCCCGCATCCTCCCCCGCATCGTCCGGTTCGGAGTCGGGCGCCGCGTCGTTGGCGGGCCGCGCTGCGGACCAGATGGCGACCGTCAGCGGGTCGCCGTCCAGCATCACCGGCTCTTCGGGCGACAGGCTGGCTGCGCGGAACCAGTGCCGGATATCGCTGTCTTCGAATCCCGGCCAGCGATGGGCGTGCTGGTCCAGCAGCGCCGTCATGTCGTGGGGCGCAAAATCGACCACGACCACCCGGCCGCCGGGCCTCAGCACGCGCGCCGCCTCGGAAAGAACCTGGGCCGGCCGTTCCGAATAATGCAGCACCATGTGCAGCGTCACCGCATCGAAGCGCTCCTGCGCGAAGGGGAGCTGGTACATGTCGGCGTGGCGGACCTGGCAGTGGCGCAGCCCGTCCTTGTCCAGATTGTGCCGGGCGACCGCCAGCATCTCGCGGCTGAGGTCGATGCCGATGGCGCTCGTCACCTTGGGCGCGACCAGCTCCAGCACCCGGCCGGTGCCGGTGCCTATATCGAGCAGGCTTTCGACCGGCTGGCGCAGCACCACCTGGCGCAGCGCGGCATCGACCTGCGCCGGATCGACGTGCAGGGCGCGCACCTCCGACCAACTCGCCGCGTTGGCGCGGAAATAGTCGGCCGCGATGCGCGCCCGTTCCGCCTTGATTTCCTCGAGGCGAACCAGGTCGAGGGCCTGAATCTCGTCGTTTTCCGGAATCAGGTCGATCAGCTGCCGGGCCAGTTCGGCGTTGCGCGCGCCGCCGCTCGCCTCGGCCAGGCGATACCAGGCCCAGTTGCCTTCCTGGTGCCGCTCCAGCAGACCGGCCTCGACCAGCAGCTTCAGATGGCGCGAGACCCGGGGCTGCGACTGTCCCAGCACGCGCACCAAATCGGACACCGTCAGTTCGACATGCGCGCACAGCGAGAGGATGCGCAGACGCGTCCCCTCCGCCGCGGCCTTCAGGCCCAGAAGCAACTGATCCACGAGCGGATTGCCTCCCCGGATACCGGGCCGTTTCGGAGCGGCCCAAACGATTGCTTACAGATTGATATAAACATATCGTTATGTATTTATCAAGAAGAAATTGCCGGCATCCAGGGTCCGGATGCGGTGCCGGGCAGAGCCCGGCATTTCTCCGACAAACCGACGGAAAGGCAGGGCATGGACGCAATGCGTCGATACCGGAGCCGTAGGGGTTTAAAACCCTCCCCTACAGTGCCGGCGAAACGTCGCTGCATTCCGGCCGGGCGGCGCCGGCCTTATCGCCACGGGCGGCCGGTTGAGGCTTGGCAACGTGGCGCGGTTCGGCGAGATTCCGGGCGTCGCGGGCCTGGCGCGCCGAGGCGCCGGCCCGCCCGATTCAGGAGAAATATCGAGCCGATGGATGCAGACCGGACTCATGTCATCGTCGGCGCGGGCCACGCCGGCGGGCGCGCGGCCCAAGCCATGCGGCAATACGGGTTCGAGGGCCGCATCCTGCTGATCGGCGAGGAACCGCACGTCCCCTACGAGCGGCCGCCGCTCTCCAAGGAACTGATCGTCACCGACGCCGGGCTGGAAAAGGTCCGGCTGCATGACGCGGCCTGGTATGCGGAGAACCGGATCGAACTGATCGCCGGCAATGCCGCGACGGGGCTTGACGCGGCGGCGAAGACGGTCGGCCTCGCGGACGGACAGACGATCGGCTTCGACGGGCTGATGCTGACCACCGGCGCGCGGGTCCGCAGGCTGCCGGTGCCGGGCGCCGGTCTGGACGGCGTGTTCTATCTGCGCACTTTGGAAGACAGCGAAGCGATCCGGGCGCACATTCCGGCCGGCGCCGAAGTCGCGGTGATCGGCGGCGGCTTCATCGGCCTGGAAATCGCGGGAAGCGCAGCCAAGCGCGGCGCCAGGGTCACCGTGCTCGAAGCGGCCGACCGGCTGATGGGCCGCAGCGTCGCGCCGGAAGTGTCCGATTGGTTCGCCCGGATGCACCGGGACCGCGGCGTCGATCTGCGCCTCGACGTCTCGGTCGCGGCCATCGAAGGGAACGGCGCAGCGACCGGCGTCAGACTGAGCGACGGCACAATCGTGCCGGCGGAGGTCGTCGTCATCGGCATCGGCATCCTGCCGAACGTGGAGATCGCCCAGGCCGCCGGGCTGGCGGTCGACAACGGCATCGTCGTGGACGACCGGGGCCGGACCTCGCACCCGGACATCTACGCCGCCGGCGACGTCGCCAGCCAGCCCAACGCCTTCGCCGGCCGGCGCCTGCGGCTGGAGAGCTACCAGAACGCCCAGGACCAGGCGGCAGCCGTCGCGCGCAACCTGTGCGGTGCGGACGAGGCCTACGAAGACTCGCTGTGGGTCTGGTCCGACCAGCACGACGTCAACCTGCAGATGACCGGCGCGCCGGACAGCTGGGACAGCCTCGTCTGGCGCGGCGATCCGGACGAGGGCCGGTTCACCGTCTTCTACATGGCGGCCGGCCGGATCGTCGCGGTGAACACCGTCAACAACGGCCGCGAGATGCGACCGGCACAGATGATGATGCAGCGCGGCAAGGCCTTCGAGGCCGATGCGCTCGCCGATACATCCGTAAAGCTCCTGAAACTGGCGCGAGGCTGAGCCGTCCGATGGCCACCGACCTCCATGCGCCGGATATCCATTCTCCTGATCGGCCGCCCGTCATCGGCGTGATCGGCGGCAGCGGGATCTACGAGATCGACGACCTGGAGGACCGGCGCTGGGAGACCGTGGAAAGCCCGTTCGGCGTGCCGTCGGATCGGCTGCTGTTCGGGCGGCTGGGCGATATCCGGATGGTGTTCCTGCCCCGGCACGGCCGCGGCCATGTCCATTCGCCGACCTCGATCAACTACCGCGCCAACATCGACGCGATGAAACGCGCCGGCGCGACGGAAATCCTTTCGGTCAGCGCCTGCGGTTCCTTCCGCGACGAGCTCGCGCCCGGTACCTTCGTGATTCCCGACCAGTTCATCGACCGCACTTTCGGCCGGGAGAAGAGCTTCTTCGGCGCGGGGCTCGTGGCGCATGTCGAATTCGCCCATCCGGTGTGCCGCCGGCTGGGCGCCGTCCTCGCGGAATCCTGCGCCGCGCTGGACATTCCGGTCAGCGTCGGCGGAACCTATCTCGCGATGGAGGGGCCGCAATTCTCGACGCTGGCCGAATCGAACCTCTACCGGTCGTGGGGCTGCTCGGTGATCGGCATGACCAACATGCCCGAAGCCAAGCTCGCCCGGGAGGCCGAGCTCTGCTACGCCACCGTCGCCATGGTGACGGATTACGACTGCTGGCATCCGGACCACGATTCCGTTTCGGTCGAGAATGTCATCGGTGTCCTGCTGGCCAATGCCGACAAGGGCCGGGCGCTTGTCAAGGACGCGGCGCTGCGGCTGGCCGGCCGCACCGGCGCCTGCTCCGAGGGCTGCCACACGGCGCTCGAACACGCCGTCATCACCGCGCCGGACGCGCACGACCCGGCGATGGCTGCGAAGCTGGATGCGGTGGCCGGACGCGTTCTGGGCCGCTGAGGCGGCATGGCCCGGCCGCGCCACCTGACCCTGCGCAGGGCTGTCATCGCGGCCGCTCGGCAGCTGGAGCCGCTCGGCATCAACCGGGGCACGTGCGGCAATGTCAGCATGCGGGCCGGCGGCGGGCTGCTTGTGACGCCGACCGGGGTGCCCTACGACGCGCTCGCGCCCGGCCAGGTCGTGTGGATGGATTTCGACGGCCGGTACCAGGGCGGCTGGCTGCCATCCAGCGAGTGGCGCTTCCATTGCGATATCCTGCGCGAGCGCCCGGACCTGAACGCCGTCGTCCATACCCACGCCGTCCATGCGACGGCGCTGGCCTGCCACGGCCGGGGCATTCCCGCCTTCCACTACATGGTCGCGGCAGCCGGCGGACGGGACATCCGCTGCGCCCCTTACGCCACCTTCGGCACCGCCGAACTGTCGGCCAACGCGGTCCGTGCGCTTGAAGGCCGCCGGGCCTGCCTACTCGCCAATCACGGGCTGATTGCGTGCGGCTACACGCTCGACGCGGCGCTCGCGCTTGCCGTGGAGGTCGAAACGCTGGCCGCGATGTATCTCAAGGCGCTCGAAATCGGCGAGCCGGTCGAGCTGGACGATGCGGAAATGCAGAGAATCCTTGGGAAATTCACGACCTACGGCCAGAATCCGGCGCCGGCGCGCCGATAGCGTCCGCAAAATCCGGCAAGGTGTCGCAGAGGCCGGGTGCCGCAAAGCTTCGCCCCGGTCCGGCGTCTACCTTCGGCGTCTAACCATCGGGCATTCGAACCGCCCCAGGCCAGATATCCGGAGTCCCATGCCCGTTCCGATCACCGGGATCGACCACGCCATCGTCGGCGTCCGCAAGCTGGAAGCGGCGCGCCGCCAGTGGGCGAAGCTCGGCTTCACGATAACCCCGCGGGGCCGGCACAAGGGCTGGGGCACGGCGAACTACTGCATCATGTTCGAGACCGATTATGTCGAATTGCTCGGCATCGTCGATCCGGCGGCGTTCACCAACAAGCTCGACCGGTTTCTCAAGATCCGCGAAGGACTGATGGGTCTCGCGTTTTCGACGGAAACGGCCGAGGAGGTCAGCGCCGCGCTCGACGCCGCGTCGATCGCCTACAAGGGCCCGGCTGACCTGTCGCGGCTCCTGGAGTTGCCCGAGGGCGAGGTCGAACCCGCCTTCAAGCTCGTCTATCTCAACGGCGCGACGCCCGGCGTCTCCTCGTTCGTCTGCCAGCATCTGACGCGCGACCTGGTCTGGCGGCCGGAATGGACGCGCCACGCCAACGGCGTCACCGGCATCGATTCGATGACGGTCGTCGTCAGGAACACCGGCGCGCCCCGGGCCGGCTGGAAGGCCTTTCTGGGCGAAGACGCGATTACCGAAATGGGCGAGCAGGAATTCAGCGCCATGGTCGGCCGGACCGAACTGCGCTTCCTGACCGAAGACGCCGCCAGGGCGGCGTTGCCCGAACTCAGGCGGCGGAAATGGCGGCCGCCGTTCATCGCCGGCCTTGCGCTGTCGGTGACCGATCCGGCCGAGACGGTGAGAGCCCTGGAGGCCGGCGGCATCGGCTACTCCCGCAAGGACGATCAGACCGTCGCCGTCAGGGGGTCGCAGGCCAACGGCGTCAGCCTGGAGTTCTGCGCGGTCTGACCGGGCGGACCGGCCGCCGTCAGGCCAGCGCGTCGAAGAACGCCAGGGTGCGCCGCAGCGCCAGACCGGCGGACGCCGGATCGTAATCCTTCCGCGCATCGCAATTGAAGCCGTGGCCGGCATCGTAGACATGGACCGGCACGCCCCTGTGGGCCGCCCGGATCGTGTCGACGTCGGACATCGGGATCGCATGGTCGCGCGCGCCGAAATGCAGCATGACCGGCGCTTTGGGCTGCTCGTCGACCAGGCCGGCGGTGCGCCCGCCATAATAACCGACCGACGGGATGGCGAGGCGCGTCGCCGCCAGCCAGGCCAGCGTGCCGCCCCAGCAATAGCCGACGCCGAACACCGGGCCGCCGCAGCCGGTTGCCGCCGCCGCTGCATTCGCCGCCGCCCGGACGTCGCGCAGCGGACCGTCCCAGCCCAGTTCGCCGACCACGCTGCGCCCCTTGGCGAAACCGTCCTCGTCGTAGCCCAGTTCGACGCCGGTCTCGACCCGGTCGAACACCGCCGGGGCGATGGCGGCATAGCCGTGGCCGGCAAACTTGTCGGTATCCCGCCGGATATGGTCGTTGACGCCGAAAATCTCCTGCATGACGACGACGACGCCCTTCGCCTCGCCGTCCGGCCTGGCGAGCCAGGCCCGGCATTCGTGGCCGTCTTCCGCGGTGACTGCAGTCCATTCGCCCATCGAACTTCCTCCTAAACGTTGAAGCGGAAAAGCATGATATCGCCGTCCTTGACCGGATAGTCCCGGCCCTCGCTGCGCATTTTGCCGGCCTCCCGGACGGCCTGCTCGCCGCCGGCCTTGAGGAAGACGTCCGAAGACACCGTTTCCGCCCGGATAAAGCCGCGCTGGAAATCCGAATGGATTTCGCCGGCCGCCTGATACGCCGTGGCGCCGCGCGGCACCGTCCAGGCGCGGGTCTCCTTCGGCCCGGTCGAGAAGAAGGTGATGAGATCGAGCAGGTCGTATCCGGCGCGGATCACCCGGTCGAGGCCGGGTTCGCCAAGACCCAGCGATTCGAGAAACGCTTTTTGCTCGGCGATGTCCTCGAGTTGCGCCAGTTCCTCTTCGATGGCCGCGGCGATGACCACCGAGGCCGCCTGGCCGGCCGCGGCATGGTCCTCGACCTGCCGGGAATATCCGTTGCCTGCCGTTGCCGACTCCTCGTCGACATTGGCGATGTACAGGACCGGTTTTGCCGTGAGCAGCTGCAGGTCGCGAAAGGAATTTTCGAAACCGCCGGGAATTTCGGCCTGCCGCGCCGGGCGGCCGGCTTCCAGAACGGCCAGCGCCGGCTCCATGACCTTCAGCCGTTCCCGGGCTTCCTTGTCGCCGCCGGTGACGCGCCGCCGGGCGTTCTCCGCGCGGCCCTCCAGGCTCTCTAGATCGGCAAGCATCAATTCGGTTTCGACGGTTTCGATATCGCGCACCGGATCGACCGACCCCTCGACATGGTGCACGCTGCCGCCGTCGAAGCAGCGCACGACATGGGCGATGGCGTCGACCTGCCGGATGTTGGCGAGAAACCGGTTGCCCAGTCCTTCGCCCTTGCTCGCCCCGCGCACCAGCCCGGCGATATCGACGAATTCCAGTTGCGCCTGGACGACGGCGGCGGAGCCGGTCAGCGCCGCGATCGCCGCCGGCCGGTCGTCGGGCACCGCAACGCGGCCGATATTGGGCTCAATGGTGCAGAACGGATAGTTGGAGGCTTCGGCGGCCGCCGTCGCCGTCAATGCGTTGAACAGCGTCGACTTGCCGACATTCGGCAACCCGACGATGCCGCAGCGGAACCCCATCTAGCCGGCATCTCCCCCGGCGGCCGGCGGCGCGGGGGCGCCTTCGGGCGCCGGCGGGTCGTCCGGTTTCGGGGGCGGTTTCGGGCCCGGTTTCGGTTCGGGTTTCGGGGGCGGCGGGTTCATGGTCTGGCTGACCTTCGTCATGAAGCGGTTGTCGTCGCCGCCGACCAGCAGGGGCAGCGCCCCGGCAACCGCGTCGATCAGCGCGCCGGCGGTTCGGCGCTCGGCCTTGGTGAAATCGTGCAGGACATAGCCGGTTACCCGGTCCTTGTCCCCCGGATGGCCGATGCCGAGCCGGACCCGGCGAAAGTCCGGACCGATCCGCGCCGCGATATCGCGAATGCCGTTGTGGCCGCCATGGCCGCCACCGGTCTTGACCCGCATCTTGCCGGGCACGAGGTCCAGTTCGTCGTAGAGGACGATGACATCGCCCGGGTCGAGCTTGTGGAAGCGCACCGCAGCGGCGACCGACAGGCCCGACAGATTCATCCGGGTCATCGGTTTGAGGGCAAGAATCCGCGCGCCGTCGACAGCGCCTTCGGCGAGCGCCCCGGCAAACCGGCGTCGCCACGGGCCGAAGCCGTAGCGCCGCACGATTTCGTCCAGCGCCATGAAGCCGAAATTGTGGCGGTGGCCGGCGAATTTCGGCCCCGGATTGCCCAGTCCGACCAGGAGCAACATGGCTGCGCCCTATGGTATAGCCCGCCGCACCGGAGCTCCGCGGCAGTGCGGGATCAGGATTCGGCCTGGCCGTCCTCGTCGTCCTGCTGCGCCGCCTCGTCTTCTGCGACGGTCGGGACGTCCATTTCGTCCTCTTCCTCTTCCTCTTCTTCGTCCTCGACAATCTGCATCGGCACGGCGATCGAGGCGATCATGAAGTCGCGGTCGGCGATGGTCGGCCGGACCCCCGCCGGCAGCGTGATGTTTCCGATCCGGACGGAATCGCCGATTGCCATCCCGGTCAGATCGACGACGATCTCTTCCGGAATGTTGCCGGCGGCGGTCGCCACTTCGACCGTGTGGCGCACGACGCTGAGCACGCCGCCCTCTTCCAGGCCCGGCGCGGCCTCTTCGTTGACGAAGCGGACCGGAATCTCGACCGTGACCCGCGTCCGGTCGGTCACGCGCAGAAAATCGACATGGATCGGATGGTCCGTGACCGGATGGAACTGCACTTCCTTCGGCAATACGCGGTGCTTCTTGCCGGCCACCTCGACATGGAACTGGGTGGCGAAGAAGCCCGTCTTGCGCATCCGGGCGTGCAGAATCCTGGGGTCCATCGTCAGCATCACGGCGTCCTGGCCGCCGCCGTAGATGACCCCCGGCACACCGCCTTCGCGGCGGATCGCCCGGGCGGCCCCCTTACCGGCCCGGTCGCGCGCCGCTGCTTCGAGCACAGCGTAGTCGCTCATCGTCGATCTCCGATTTTCGTCCCGATTTTCAGGGAATCCCGCAAGGCCGGCCTCCAAGGGTGCCGCGCGCGGACGCCGCGATATGGGCCCGGGCGGACGCCGCAATCAAGCGACAGGTGGCCGCGGCGGATCGCCGGCACAGTCTCTGCGGGCATCGGGCCGCTTCAGTTGAACAGGCTGCTGACGCTGGTCTCTTCGCTGATCCGGCGGATGGCTTCGCCGATCAGCGGCGCGATGCTCAGCGGCCGGAGCTTGTCGGACACGCGGACGGCCTCGGTCGCCTGGATCGAATCGGTAATCACCATTTCGCCGATCGGCGATCCGGCGATCCGGCCGACCGCGCCGCCCGAAAGCACGCCGTGGGTGACATAGGCCGCCACCGATTCGGCGCCGGCATTCATCAGCGCGTCCGACGCGTTGCACAGGGTGCCGGCGGAATCGACGATATCGTCGACCAGGATGCAGGCCCGGCCCTTGACGTCGCCGATGATATTCATCACCGCCGAGACGCCGGCCCGTTCGCGGCGCTTGTCGATGATGGCGAGGTCGGCGCCGATCCGGCGGGCGATGCCCCGGGCGCGCAGCACGCCGCCGACGTCCGGCGAGACGATCATCACCTCGCCGGCCCCGTTCTTCTTGCCGTATTCCCGCTCGATGTCGGCGGTGAAGACCGGCGCGGCGAACAGGTTGTCGACCGGGATATCGAAGAAGCCCTGGATCTGCCCGGCGTGGAGGTCGATGGTGAGCAGCCGGTTCGCCCCGGCCGTGGTGATGAGGTTCGAGACCAGCTTGGCGGAAATCGGCGTGCGCGGACCGGTCTTGCGGTCCTGCCGGGCATAGCCGTAATAGGGCACCGCGGCGGTGACCCGGCGCGCCGACGCGCGGCGCAGCGCGTCCAGCATCACCAGCAGTTCCATCAGGTTGTCGTTGGCCGGAAACGAGGTTGACTGGATCACGAAAACATCCTCGCCGCGGATGTTCTCCTCGATCTCAACGAAAACCTCCATGTCGGAGAAGCGGCGGACATTGGCCTGCGTCAGCGGCGCGTTGAGATAGGCGGAGACCGCTTCGGCGAGCGGCCGGTTGCTGTTGCCGGCGATCAGTTTCATGAAATCCCCGCCACGCCCCAAACGGGCCGTCCCTGCCCTTTGTTCGAGCCGGTTGACCGGGCAACCCGCACGCGATGGGGCGGTTCTAACAAGCCGTCACAAAGCTGTAAACGCGAAGGGCGGCGGCGTCGAACCGCGCCGAACCGGGCCCATGCCAAACCCGCGCTTGGCGTCCCGCGCCGATACACTTAGGTTACGCGCACGCGCCGGATCTGCCTGAAACGGAATTTTAGAGCCCATGGCCGCCACGCCGCAGCGAAATGTAACCCTTGAGGACAAATACGAACTGGAGGAAGGCCGGGTATTCCTGACCGGCATCCAGGCGCTGGTCCGCCTGCCCATGATGCAGCGTCAGCGCGACCTGGCGGCCGGCCTGAACACCGGCGGCTTCATCAGCGGCTATCGCGGCTCTCCGCTGGGCGTCCTGGATATGAACCTGTGGCGCGCGCAGAAATATCTCGAACGCCACCACATCAAATTCGAGCCGGGCGTCAACGAAGACCTGGCGATGACGGCCGTCTGGGGCAGCCAGCAACTGCCGCTGTTCCCGGACGCCGCCTACGACGGCGTCTTTGCCATGTGGTACGGCAAGGGCCCCGGCGTCGACCGGTGCGGCGACGTGATGAAGCACGGCAACGCGGCCGGCTCGTCGAAGCATGGCGGCGTGCTGATCTGCGCCGGCGACGACCACGGCGCCAGTTCCTCCACCCTGCCGCACCAGTCAGACCACATGTTCATGGCGGCGATGCTGCCGGTCCTCTACCCGGCCAACGTCCAGGAGATGCTGGACTACGGCCTGATCGGCTGGGCGATGTCGCGTTACACGGGCGCCTGGATCGGCTTCAAGACGGTCGCCGAAGTGGTCGAGAGCGCCGCGTCCGTCTCCGTCTCGCCGGACCGGGTGCGGATCGACTATCCGAACGCCTACACGCCGCCGGACGGCGGCCTGAACATCCGCTGGCCGGACGGCATCCACGAACAGGAAGACCGGCTGCTCCGGCACAAGGCCTATGCGGCGCTGGCCTTTGCAAGGACCAACCGGATCGACCGGGTGACGATCGACAGCCCCCGGCCGCGCCTCGGCATCGTCACCTGCGGCAAGTCCTATCTGGATGTCCGCCAGGCGCTGGAAAACCTGGGGATCGACGAAGACAAGGCCGCAGCCATCGGCCTGCGGCTCTACAAGGTCGGCATGGTCTGGCCGCTCGAGAAGGACGGCGTGCGGGAATTCGCCCACGGGCTCGAGGAGATCGTCGTCGTCGAAGAGAAGCGCGCCCTGATTGAGAACCAGCTGAAGGAACAGCTCTACAACTGGGATGCGGCGACCCGGCCGCGCGTCGTCGGCAAATTCGATGAGGACGGCAACTGGCTGCTCCCGGCGTCGAACGATCTTTCGCCGGGCAAAATCTCCCGGGCGATCGGTGAGCGCATCCTGAAATTCCACGACGACGAGGCCGTCCGCAAGCGGCTCGAGTTCCTCGACCGCAAGGAAAAGGCGCTGGCCGCCAAGCCGGTGAATTTCGACCGGACGCCCTATTTCTGCTCCGGCTGTCCGCACAACAGCTCGACCCGCGTGCCGGACGGGAGCCGCGCGGTGTCCGGCATCGGCTGCCATTTCATGTCGCAGTGGATGGACCGCAACACGGCGACATTCACCCAGATGGGCGGCGAAGGCACGCCCTGGATCGGCCAGGCGGCGTTCTCGAATGCGGAGCACATCTTCGCCAACTTGGGCGACGGCACCTACTATCACAGCGGCCTGCTGGCGATCCGGGCCTGCGTCGCGGCCGGCGTCAACATCACCTACAAGATTCTCTACAACGACGCCGTGGCGATGACCGGCGGCCAGCCCGTGGAGGGCCAGCCGACGGTCGCCGACATTTCCCTGCAGGTTTACGCCGAGGGTGCGAAGAAGGTGGTCGTCGTCTCCGACGAGCCGGACAAGTACCCGACCTCGATGAACTTCGCCCCCGGCGTCACCTTCCACCACCGGGACGACCTCGACCGGGTGCAGCGCGACCTGCGCGAGTGGAAGGGCGTATCGGTGCTGATCTACGACCAGACCTGCGCCGCCGAGAAGCGCCGCCGCCGCAAGCGGGGCGAATTCTACGATCCGCCGAAGCGGGTCTTCATCAACGAACGGGTGTGCGAAGGCTGCGGCGACTGTTCGGTCCAGTCGAACTGCATGTCGGTCACGCCGGTCGAGACCGAGTTCGGCCGCAAGCGCAGGATCGACCAGTCGAACTGCAACAAGGACTTCTCCTGCGTGAAGGGCTTCTGTCCGAGCTTCGTGACCGTGCACGGCGCCGCGCCGCGCCGGGCGGCAGCAGCCGTGCGCCCGGCCGACCTGCCGGACGCGGCGATCCCCGATCCGGTCATTCCGGCCTGCACCGAGCCCTACGGCATCCTGGTGACCGGCATCGGCGGCACCGGAGTCATTACCGTCGGCGCGCTGATCTCCATGGCCGCCCATATCGAGGGCAAGGGCGTGACCACGCTCGACCACACCGGCGTCGCCCAGAAGAACGGCGCGGTGATGAGCCATATCCGCATCGCAGAGCGGCCGGAGGACATCCACGCGGTGCGGATCGCGGCCGGCGAGGCGGATGCGGTGATCGGCTGCGATCTTGTGGTGACGTCGAGCAACGAGGCACTCGCCAAGATGGGCCGGGACAAGACCCGCGCCATCGTCAACACCCAGGAGACGATGACCGCCGGCTTTATCCGGGACAAGGATCTGCAATTCCCGAGCGACGCCCTGCTGGACATTGTCGGGCAGACCGTCGGCGATGGGCGGTTCGAGGCGCTCGAAGCGACCGCCATCGCGACCCGCCTGATGGGCGATTCGATCGCGACCAACATGTTCATGTTGGGCTATGCCCTGCAGAAGGGCATGGTGCCGTTGCAGCAGGAGTCCATCTTCGAGGCGATCGAGCTGAACGGCGTCGCCGTAACGGCGAACAAGCGGGCCTTCGACTGGGGCCGCCGCGCCGCCGTCGACCTCGATTCGGTGCGCAGGATCGCTTTCCCTGCCCAGCCGTTGGAATTCAGGCGGAAACGGGCGGAAACCGTCGACGAGATCGTCGCGATCCGGCGCAAGGATCTGACGGCCTATCAGAACGCCGCCTACGCCGACCGGTACGAAAAGCTGGTGCGGGCGGTCGAGGCGGCGGAGCGGGACAGGGCGAAGGGCCTTGAGGGCTTCGCGCTTGCCGTGGCGCGGAACTTCCACAAGCTGATGGCCTACAAGGACGAGTACGAGGTCGCCCGGCTCTATTCGGGCGACGATTTCCGCCGCCAGCTCGCCCAGGCTTTCGAGGACGGCAAGCACCGCATGACGGTCCATCTCGCCCCGCCGCTGCTGGCCCGCCGCGATCCGGAGACCGGCCATCTGCAGAAACGGGAATTCGGCCCCTGGATCTTTGCGGCCTTTGCCGTGTTGGCGAAGTTCAAGGGCCTGCGCGGCGGGCCGTTCGACCCCTTCGGCCGGACCGCCGAGCGCAAGGCCGAGCGCAGGCTGATCGCCGATTACGAGACGACGGTCCGGGAGCTGATCGACGGGCTCGACGCCGAGACCCACGATCTCGCCGTCCGGATCGCCGGTATCCCCGACGACATCCGCGGCTACGGCCACATCAAGGAAGAAAGCATGGCATGCGCGGCGGACCGCGAGGCCGAACTCATGCTCCGGTTCCGCGATCCGGCCGAACGGCGCAACGCTGCGATCCGGGAGGCGGCGGAGTAGGTGCCCGGCATTCGGCGGCGGCCTGCCGACGGCGTCGCGGGAGCCGGATACCTTCGGTCGCATTGTTGGGGTTCCGGCCCGCCCATAGCTTCGCCCGCGCGTTCCCTTTCCCCCTACCGGAGACCTGCCGATGCCCCGCGACGAGCGGCCCGAAGACCGCGGCCCGGCCTATGCGCCTGTGACCAGCGCCGAACTGCACGGCTATTTCTACGAGGATCTGAGGGTCGGGATGACCGCCGTCTATTCGCGTACGGTCACCGAGGCCGATATCGCGAATTTCTCGGCCGTTTCCGGGGATATCAACCCGCTTCACCTTTCGGAGCAGTTCGGCGGCGAGGGGATGTTCGAAGGACGAATCGCCCACGGCATGCTGTCGGCGGGTTTCATTTCCGCGGTCATCGCCAACAAGCTGCCGGGGCCGGGCGCGATCTATCTGGGCCAGTCGCTCCGCTTCATGGCGCCGGTGCGCGCGGGCGACACCGTGAACACGCGGCTCACCGTCCGCGAACTCAGCGGCGAGAAGTGCCGGGCCATTCTCGACACGATCTGCATGGTGAACGGCGAGCCGGTGATCGAAGGGGAAGCGATGGTCAAGGTGCCGTCGCGCGAAGGCTGATCCGCCGCGCTATGCGGCTGATCCGGACATGGCGGGAGATCGAGGCGGAGGCGGCCGGCGCCGTCGTTGCGGTCGGCAATTTCGACGGCGTGCATGAAGGCCATCGGGCGGTGATCGGCGCCGCTGTCGAGGCGGCGCGGACGGCCGGCGCGCCGTCCGGCGTCCTGACTTTCGAGCCCCATCCGCGCACCTGGTTCCGGCCGGAGCAATCGCCGTTCCGCCTGACGCCGCTGCGTTCCAAGGTGCGCCAGCTCGAAGCGCTCGGCATCGACCTGCTGTATGTCCTGCCGTTCGACGAAACGATGGCCGGCCGGACCGCCGAGGACTTTGTCGAGGAGATTCTTGTCGAGGGCCTCGGGGTCAGCCGCATCGTCGTCGGCTACGATTTCGTCTTCGGCAAGGGCCGGGGCGGTTCGGTCGCAACGCTTGAGGGCTACACCGCTGCCGGCCGTTTCGGCCTGACGGTGGTTCCGGCCGTCGACGACGAGACCGGCGGCAGCTATTCCTCGACCCGGATTCGCCAGGCCCTGCGCGACGGCGACCCGGCGACCGCCGCCGCCCTGCTCGGACGGTACTGGGAGATCGAGGGTCATGTCCTGCCCGGCGACCGGCGCGGCCGGACCATCGGCTTCCCGACGGCGAACCTGGATATCAGCGACTATCTTCGGCCTCGCTTCGGTGTCTATGCCGTCCTGATCGCTCTGGACGCCGGCGGCGGTGCGCCGGTCTGGCTGCCGGGCGTCGCCAATCTGGGTAAACGCCCGACGATCGGCGACGACAAGGTCCTGCTCGAAGTCAACATCTTCGATTTCGACCGGGATATCTACGGCCGGCTCGCCAGGGTGCGGTTCGTGGATTATGTCAGGCCGGAAAAAAAGTTCGAGGGACTGGACGCCTTGAAAGCGCAGATTGCGAAGGACGCGGCGGCGGCGCGCCGAATTATCGCCGCCCTCCCGGCGGGGCGCTGAACACGCCGGGCACTTTCGCCGTACCAGTTTCACACCGGGCGCGACCGGCCCGGCCTCTTTCCGGACCCTATCGATGACCGTCGACTACCGAGACACGATTTTCCTGCCGCAAACCGACTTTCCCATGCGCGCCGGCCTGCCGAAGAAGGAGCCGCAAATCCAGAAGCGCTGGGAGGACGAGGATCTTTACGGCCAGCTGCGCCGGGTTAGCGAAGGCCGGGAGAAATTCATCCTGCACGACGGGCCGCCCTACGCCAACGGCAACATCCACATCGGCACCGGGCTCAACAAGATCCTCAAGGACCTCATCAACCGGACCCAGCAGATGCTGGGCAAGGACGCCAACTACGTTCCGGGCTGGGACTGCCACGGCCTGCCGATCGAGTGGAAGATCGAGGAGCAGTACCGCGCCAGGGGCCGGGACAGGAGCGCCGTCCCGATCAACGATTTCCGGCGCGAATGCCGCGAATTCGCCGAGCACTGGATCGAGGTTCAGCGGCAGGAGTTCAAGCGGCTCGGCGTGATCGGACGCTGGGACGATCCCTACCTGACGATGACGTTCGACTCCGAGGCGCTGATCGCCGCCGAACTGATGAAGTTCGCCGCCGGCGGCAAGCTCTATCGCGGCTCGAAGCCGGTCATGTGGTCGGTCGTCGAGGGCACGGCGCTCGCCGAGGCGGAAGTCGAATATCTCGACCACGAGTCCGACACGATCTGGGCGAAGTTCCCGGTCGTCGCCGGGCCGGACGATCTGGCCGGAGACGTCTCGGGCGCTTCGGTCGTCATCTGGACGACGACGCCCTGGACCATCCCCGGCAACCGGGCGATCTGCTATTCCGGCCGCCTGCCCTACGGCCTGTACGAGGTGACTGCGGCGCCCGACGGCAACTGGGCGAAAGCCGGCGACCGGCTGATCCTGGCCGACGCGCTGGCCGGGGACGTCCTGGGCGCCGCGCGCGTCGAAGGCTACGAGAAACTGCGGGCCGTCGGCGCGGACGATTTCGAGGCGGCGGTCTGCGCCCATCCGCTGCGCGAGGCCGGCCTCGGCGGCTACGGGTTCGATGTGCCGCTGCTGGCCGGCGACCATGTCACCGACGATGCCGGCACCGGCTTCGTCCACACCGCGCCGGGCCACGGCCGGGAGGATTTCGAGATCTGGACGGCCGGCGAAGCCGGGCTCAAGGCGAGAGGCATCGAAACGGCCATCCCCTTCACCGTCGGCCCCGACGGCGCGTTCACCGAAGACGCGCCCGGCTTCACCGGCGAATTCGTCATCACCGACAAGGGGAAGAAGGGCGGCGCCAACAGGGCGGTGATCGCGGCCCTCGCCGAAGCCGGCGCCCTGATCGCGCGCGGCCGCCTGAAGCACCAGTATCCCCATTCCTGGCGCTCGAAGAAGCCGGTCATCTTCCGCAACACGCCGCAATGGTTCATCGGCATGGGCGACGGCGAGCCGGAGGGCCTGCGCAAGACTGCGCTCGACGCTATCGACACGACCCGCTTCTATCCGGCGACCGGACGGAACCGCCTGTACGCCATGATCGAGCAACGGCCGGACTGGGTGATCTCGCGCCAGCGCGCCTGGGGCGTGCCGATCGCCGTGTTCGCCGATCCGGCGACCGGCGAGGTGCTGGACGATCCGGCGGTCAACGCGCGGATTATCGGGGCGTTCCGGGAGGAAAGCTCCGACGCCTGGTTCCGCGACGGCGCGCGCGAGCGCTTCCTCGGCGAGGGGCACCGGGACGGCCCGTGGGAAAAGGTCGACGACATCCTCGACGTCTGGTTCGAGAGCGGCTGCACCCACGCCTTCTGCCTGGAGCAGGAGCCGGGCGAGTTGGCGTGGCCGGCTTCGCTCTATCTGGAAGGCTCGGACCAGCATCGCGGCTGGTTCCATTCCTCATTGCTCGAATCCTGCGGAACCCGCGGCCGGGCGCCCTACGACGCCGTGCTGACCCACGGCTTCGTCACCGACGAGGAAGGGCGCAAGATGTCCAAGTCCCTGGGCAACGTCACGGCGCCCCAGGAAATCTGCGACCGGTTCGGCGCCGATATCCTGCGCCTGTGGGTCGTCGCGTCGGACTATTCGGAAGACCTGCGCATCGGGCCCGAGATCGTCAAACAGCAGGCCGACACCTACCGCCGGCTGCGCAACACGCTGCGCTTCATCCTCGGCAACGTCGCCGGGTTCTCGGACGAAGAAAGGGTTGCGCCGGCGGACATGCCGGAACTGGAGCGCTGGGTGCTGCACCGGCTGCACGCGCTGGACGGCGAATTGCGCAAGGCCTGCGACGCTCTTGAGTTCCACGGCTTCTACGCCGCCCTGCATCATTTCTGCGCCACCGAACTGTCGGCCTTCTATCTCGATATCCGCAAGGATGCGCTCTATTGCGACCGGCCGGACGCGCTGCGGCGGCGGGCGGCGCGGACGGTTCTGGACATCCTGTTCGACTGCCTGACAGCCTGGCTCGCACCGGTAATCTGCTTCACCGCGGAAGAGGCCTGGACGGCCCGGCACGGCGGAGAGGCCGGCAGCATTCATCTGCGCACCTTCCCGGACATTCCGGCGGACTGGCGCGACGACGCCCTTGCGGCCAAATGGTCGAAGATCCGCGCCCTGCGCCGCGTCGTGACCGGCGCGCTGGAGGAAGAGCGGGCGGCCAAGCGGATCGGCTCGAGCCTGGACGCCGCGCCGGTTGTCGAGGCGACGCCGGACTATGTCGAGGCGATGGCCGGTGTGGATCTCGCCGAAATCGCGATCACCTCGGCGGCCACGCTCGTTGCGAGCGCCGATCCGCTGGGCGCGTTCGCCATGCCGGAGATCGCCGGTGTGGCGGTGACGCCGGCGCCGGCCGATCATCCGAAATGCGCCCGGTGCTGGAAAAAACTGCCGGATGTGGGCGCCGACCCGGACGTGCCGGAGACCTGCGGCCGCTGCGCCGATGCGGTCCGGGCCCGGCGCTGAAGACCGGGGATGGCCGCCCGGCGATACGGCTTCGTCGCTGGCCTCGGCGCCCTGATCCTGGCGCTCGATCAGGCCAGCAAGGCCTGGGTTCTCGGCGCGCTCGATGCGGCCCGCCCGGCGATCGAGGTCACGTCCTTTCTCAATATCGTCCTGGTCTGGAACCGGGGCATCAGCTTCGGGCTGTTCGACCGCGATTCCGACTGGCAACCCTGGCTGCTCGTCGGCCTGAGCCTGGTCATCGTGGCCGGTATGCTGATCTGGCTGCGCACGACGCGCGGCCGCTGGGCGGCGCTGGCGATCGGCCTGATCGCCGGCGGCGCCGTCGGCAATGCGGTGGACCGGGCGCGGCTGGGCGCCGTGGTGGATTTCATCGACTTCCATATCGACGACCGACATTTCGCCGCCTTCAACGTGGCCGACGCGGCGATCACCTGCGGCGTGGCGGTTCTGCTGGCCGGTTCCTTGTTCGGCGACCGGAAAAACCCTAAATAGCGTGACGATCGGACCGCCCGGATTTATCGGCAGATCGGGGGAAAGGCGAAGGCGATGACAAGAAACGACAGCCCTGTCCGGCGCCCCGTCGCCGTCGCGGCCGCCCTTGGCGCGATTCTGGTGCTCGGCGGCTGCGAAACCCTTGGCGAGACCTTCGAGGGCATCAATCCGGTCACGAAGGAGCTCGAAAAGTCGGCAGTCAAAGGCGGTGGCGACGGCAAGACGGAACAGCTCGCGACCCCGCCGGGTTACGGGCAGCGGCCGACCGTCCGCAAGGCTTCGGGCGGCGATACCCGCAGCCCCGAAGCCGCGCCGAAGGCTGGCGCGGCCAAGGCCCCGGAAAAGGCCGGAGACCGGAAGAAGATCGACCTCAAGACCGGTACGGGCGGGGAGTCGATCGAGAGCCGGACCCTCGACACGAACCGCAAGATCGTTCGTGAGGACCGGGTCGAGACCCGCGGCAAGGAAATCGTCGACGAAGGCGATCCGAGCAAGGGCGAAAAAGAGCTTCTGAAACCGCCGGCGAAGAAGAAGAGCTGACGGCGCTTCGGCGCCGGCCCGCGGTTCCGTCGCCTGCCGGGCCGGCGGTGCACGGCCCCGCCAAGCGCACGGTGTTGCCACATCCCGGCCACAAGTTGCGTCCATGAAACGTGCCCGAAGCGTTCGGCGGACCGCTTTCCGCGCCGCCGGGCCGATCGTTCACCGCAGGAGAGTTCCTTGTCCGGTCGAAGATTTGCGCGCCGCCTGGCGCGGCCGGGGCCGGCCCTTGCCGCCATCGCGCTGATCGGCGCAACGCTGGCGGCTGCCGCTCCGGCCGCCGCTGCGGAGCCGCCGCGCAAGGGTCTGTTCAACGCCGAGACCTTCACCCTGAAAAACGGGCTTCGCGGGGTCGTCATCGTCAACCGGCGGGCGCCGGTCGCGCTCCACATGGTCTGGTACAGGGCCGGCGCCATCGACGAGCCGGCCGGCAAGTCCGGCATCGCGCACTTTCTCGAACACCTGCTCTTCAAGGCCACGAAAACGCTGAAATCCGGGGAGTTTTCCCGGATTGTCGCCGCCAATGGCGGCCGGGAGAACGCCTTCACGAGCTGGGACTACACCGGCTACTACCAGTTCGTCGCCAGGGACCGGCTGGCCCGGATGATGGAGATCGAGGCCGACCGCATGGCAAACCTCGTGCTCACGGACGACGATATCGAACGGGAACGGCGCGTCATCCTCGAGGAACGGCGGTCGCGTATCGAGGCGCGGCCTTCATCGATCCTGTGGGAACAGGCGCGCCGCGCCCTCTACCTCAACCATGGTTACGGCCGCCCGATCATCGGCTGGATGCACGAGATGGAGCAGCTGTCGCGGCAGGATGCGCTCGATTTCTATAAGCGGTATTACAGCCCCGACAACGCCGTCCTCGTCGTCGCCGGCGATGTCGACCCCGATGAGGTGCGCCGCCTGGCGGAGACATATTACGGCCGCGTGAAGCGGCTGAAGCCGCCGCCGCGCCGGCGGCTGCTGGAGCCGCCGCAGCGCGCGGAACGGCGGGTCGTCTACCGCGATCCCCGGGTGCGCCGGCCGTCCCTCAGCCGGATGTATTACGCGCCCGGCTACAACAGCGTCGGGGCGGAGCATGCCTATGCCCTGCAAGTGCTGGCGCGGCTGCTCGGCTCGTCGTCCACCAGCCTGCTCTACCAGAGCCTGGTGGTCCGGCAAAAGCTGGCCACCGCCGCCGGCAGCGACTATGGCGCGAGCCGCCGCGGCCCGTCCAGTTTCTACCTGTATGCGTCGCCGCGGCCGGGCGTCGGCATCGGCCGGCTGGAAAAGGCCGTCGACGACGAGCTGGCGAAAATCCTGGAGAAGGGCGTGTCGAAAAACGATGTCGAGGCGGCGAAGCAGCAACTGCAGGATATGGCGATTTTCGCCCGCGACAGCCTCCGGACCGGCGCCAACGCCATTGCGACGGCGCTGATGGCCGGCCGGACGGTACAGGATGTCGAGGCGTGGCCGGCCCGGATCGGCGCGGTCACGGTCGACCAGGTCAACGCCGCGGCCCGCCATGTCCTTCAACCGCGCAAGTCCGTCACCGCCCTGCTGCTGCCCGAAAAGCCTGCCGGAACGGAGAAAGCCGGGGTGCAGAAGCAATGAGCGTCCGCCAGCACATCGCCGGGCCGGTTGTTGCGTCCGTTCTCGGTGCGCTCGTTCTCGGCACGTTCGCCCTGTTCGCCGCGTCCGCCGCATCGGCTGCGGTCGAGGTCCGCAAGGTCGTCAGCAATTCGGGCATCGTCGCCTGGCTGGTCGAGGATCACAGCAACCCGATCCTGTCCATGAGCTTCGGGTTTCGCGCCGGCGGTTCCTTCGACCCGGCCGGCAAGGAAGGGCTGGCGGAACTCACCTCCATCCTGCTCGACGAAGGGGCCGGGCCGATGGATGCGCTGGCCTTCCAGAAGAAACTCGAGAAGCTTTCGATCGGGCTGAACTTCGAGGTCGGCCGCGACCAGTTCCACGGCACGCTAAGGACGTTGAGCCGTAACCGCGACACCGCATTCGAGACGGTCGGCCTGGCACTGACCGAACCGCGCTTCGATGCCGATGCCGTGGAGCGCATGCGCGCAAGCCTGCTGTCGACCCATCTGCGCAACAGCCGCCGGCCGCGCTACCTCGCGCGCCGCGCCTTCTGGGCGGCGGCCTATGCCGGCCATCCCTACGGCCGCCCGGTTTCCGGCACCGCCGAGAGCATCGGCGCGATAACCCGGGCCGACCTGCAAGGATTCGTCGCCGATAATCTCACCCGGGACAACCTGTTCGTCGGCGTCGTCGGCGACGTGACGCCGGCCCAACTGGCGGCGCTGCTCGACAAGGCCTTCGGCGGCCTGCCCGAAAAGCGGACGCCCCGCCCGGTGCCGGCAACCGCGCCGAAGCTGGAAGGCGGGATCGTCGTCCGGCGGTTCGATACGCCGCAGAGCGTGGCGATATTCGGGCAGCCGGGCCTGCCGCGCCGGCATCCCGACTATTACGCGGCGTATGTCCTGAACCATATTCTCGGCGGCGGCAGTTTCACGTCCCGCCTGAACCGGGAAATCCGCGAGAAGCGCGGCCTCGCCTATTCGGTCTATTCCTACCTCTGGCCGATGCGGCGCTCATCGCTGCTGCTCGGGGCGGTTGCGACCCGGAATGCGCGGGCCGCCGATTCGGTTGCGATCGTCCGCTCGGAATGGGCCCGCATGGCGGAAAGCGGGCCAAGCGCCGAGGAGCTGGCCGCCGCCAGGAAATACCTGACCGGCAGCTATCCGCTGCGGTTTTCCAGTTCCCGGCAAATCGCCGACATGCTGGTCGGATTGCAGTTCGAGGGCCTGGAGCGGGACTATTTTGCCAAGCGGAACGGCTATATCGAGAAGGTGACCCTGGCGGATGTCCGGCGGGTGGCGAAGAGCCTGCTGAAGCCGGACCGGCTGACCTTCTTCATTGTCGGCAAGCCGGCCGGCCTGTAAGCACTGCCGGAAGCAAACCGACCGACCGGCCGTATTCCGCCGGCGTCGACCAGGGCCGGCCGATCCCGATGACGTCCCTCTATTCACAGGATATTTCCGGCATCTTTTCCGCGGCGCCCGGGGCGGCCGGCCTGTCGCAGAGCGCCTTCGACGTCGCGTGCAGCGACGCCAAGCGCGCCTTGCAGCGGATTCGCGACGAGCATACGGCCGGTGCGCCGCTGATGCGCCATGCCTTTCGCGACGACGATCTGCCGGAAATCGAAGCGGCGGCGCGAACCCTGGCGGCCGGCGCGTCGCGGGTCTTCCTGATCGGCACCGGCGGATCGTCGCTCGGCGCCCGGACGTTGTGCGCGGCCGCCCCGGCGGGCCGGACGGCATTCATCGAAAATGCCGATCCGGACACCGTGGGCCGGATGCTGGACGGGGACATAGCGGATTGCTCCTTCCTCGCCGTCTCGAAGACGGGCGCCACGTCCGAGACCCTGGCGGTCTTCGCCCAATCTTGGGCGACGGCGGCGGATGCGCTCGGACCGGCCCAGGCCGCGGCGCGGTTCCTCGTCGTCACCGGCCCCCAGGAATCGCCGCTGCGCCGGCTCGCCCTGCGGCACGGGATGACGGTTCTGGACCACGAGCCGGATGTCGTCGGCCGCATGTCCATTTTCGCCAATGTCGGGCTGCTGCCGGCCGCCATCGACGGAGTCGACGGCCGCGCAGTCCGGGCCGGCGCGCGCGGCGTCGCGGAACGGGCGCTGACGGCGGAAGCAGTGGCGGACTGCGCCCCGGCAACGGGCGCGGCGATGCAGGTGGCGCTGATGCGCGAGCGTGGCGCGAGAGCCAGCATTCTGATGCCCTACGCCGACCGGCTGACGGACTTTTCCCTGTGGTATTGCCAACTCTGGGCCGAGAGCCTGGGCAAGGCGGGTTGCGGCAGCATGCCCTATCCGGCGCTCGGCATGATCGACCAGCACAGCCAGCTCCAGTTCTGGCTCGACGGCCCGCCGGTCGGCGTCTACTCGATCATCGACTTGCCGCCCGCCGACGGGCCGCCGCTCCGCCTCGACGACCCTGGCCTGGACTGGCTGGACGGCCGGACGCTCGGCCGGCTCATGCAGGCCGCCGCGCGCGCAACTGCCGACATTCTGGTGCAAAACGGCCGTCCGGTGCGGCGGATCCGGCTTTTCCGGCCAAGCGTCGATGCGGAAACCGTCGGTGCCCTGGCGATGCATTTCATGCTGGAGACGGCGATCGCCGGATACATGCTGGGAATCGACCCCTACACACAGCCGGCGGTAGACGCAGGCAAGGCGCTGATGCGCGATTTTCTCTCGAAATCCGGAGAGAGATGATTTACATTATCTGGTGAATGATTCGTCTCCTTCCACCAGATGTTGTCAACCGGATTGCTGCGGGCGAAGTAATCGAGCGCCCGGCGGCGGTCGTCAAGGAACTGGTCGAGAACGCGATCGACGCCGGCGCGCGCAAGATCGACGCGATCATGCGCAACGGCGGCCGGAGCTATATCGCCGTGACCGACGACGGCTGCGGCATGGGGCGCAAGGCCCTTTCGCTTGCCGTGGAGCGGCACGCCACCAGCAAGCTGCCGGACGACGATCTCGTCAATATCTCGACGCTCGGTTTCCGCGGCGAGGCCCTGCCGTCGATCGGCGCGGTGAGCCGGCTCAAGATCACATCCCGGGAAGCGGCCTCCGATTCGGGCTGGTCGATCCACATTCACGGCGGCCTGCGCGGCATTCCCGGGCCGGCGCCCATGCCCGGCGGCACCAGGATCGAGGTGTTCGACTTGTTCTACGCCACGCCGGCGCGGCTCAAATTTCTCAAGAGCGGGCGCAGCGAGCAGCAGGCGATCTGCGACACCGTCAACCGGCTGGCGATGGCGCATCCGGAGATCGGTTTCTCCCTGCGCGGCGACGGCGAGCGGCCCCTGGTGGCGCTGCCGGTCAACACCGGCGACATGTTCGATGTCCGGCTGGCGCGGCTCTCTGCGATCCTGGGCAAGGATTTCGCCGACAATGCCGTGCGCGTCGACGCCCTGCGCGACGGCATGCGCCTGACCGGCCATGTCGGCGTGCCGACGCTGCATCGGGGAACCGCGCGGCACCAGTATCTCTTCGTCAACGGCCGGCCGGTCAAGGACCGCCTGATGGCCGGGGCCGTGCGCGGCGCCTATCGCGATTTCCTGGCGCGCGACCGCCATCCGCTTGTCGCCCTGTTCCTCGAAATTGCGCCCGAGGACGTGGACGTGAACGTCCATCCGGCCAAGACCGAGGTCCGGTTCCGCGACGCCGGCCCGGTCCGCGGCCTGATCGTCAGCGCCCTGCGCCACGCGCTGGCCGAAGCCGGCCACCGGGCGTCGACGACCGTTGCGGACGCCGCGCTCGGCGCGTTCCGCCCGTCGAACGGCGGAGCCGCGCCGTCCGCCGCTTCGAAGCAACTGATGAACGGCCACCGGCCGGCCTTCGACGGCATGGCCGAAGCGACGACCGAATGGCAGGCCCCCGAAGCGGCGCACCCCGATTCGCCTTATGGGCTGGCGACCGGCGTGTTGAACGGCGTCGCGGCACCGGCAGGGTACACGGTAGAAGAGCCGGCGGTCGACGATTCCACGTTCGACAATCCCCTAGGCGCCGCCCGGGCGCAGGTCCACCGGACCTATATCGTGTCCCAGACCGCCGACGGGATCGTGATCGTCGACCAGCACGCAGCCCATGAGCGGCTGGTCTACGAAGAGATGAAGAAGGCGCTCGCCAACGGCGGCGTTCAGCGCCAAGGCCTGCTGATCCCGGAAGTCGTCGAACTGGACGACGAGGCGGCCAACGCCCTGATTGCGCGCCGTGGCGACCTTGCTGAGCTCGGGCTGGCGATCGAGAAGTTCGGCGGCGGCGCCATCGTCGTGCGCGAATATCCCGCGCTGCTGGGCGACGGCGACATCCAGGGCCTGGTGCGCGATCTGGCCGACGAGGTCGCCGACCTGGGAGGCGATTTCTCGCTGAAGGAAAAGCTGGATGAGGTGTGCGGCACGATTGCCTGCCACAGCTCGATCCGGGCCGGCCGGCCGATGAACGGCGACGAGATGAACGCCCTGTTGCGCCAGATGGAGGCCACGCCCCACAGCGGCCAGTGCAACCACGGCCGCCCGACCTATGTCGAACTGAAGCTCGACGATCTCGAGCGGCTGTTCGGCCGGCGGTAGATTTCAGCCGGAAGAGTTGTGGTCTGGCGAGTGCGGCAAGCGGCTTGGCAAGGGCGTCAGTTCAAGTGTTGGTGCACCCCTGGGTCGCCGTCGAGAGGCCGAGGAAGTCGGCAGCGTTGTCGTACAGGACCTTGCGCCGGGCCTCGTCGGTGAAGGGCAGCGCGGCGAAGGTCTCGAGGGTTTCGCGCAAAGGTGCCGAGGGGAAGGCCGACGCGTACACAATGCGGTCGGCGAGCCAGCCGTTAGCGGCTTCGACCATGAGTGCGGAAACCCCCGGGGCAAAGTGGTAGAACGAGTTCTCGATCCACACATTGTCGTGGCGGAAGGCGACCCCGAGCATCTCGCTGGTGTAGGGCCATCCGGCGTGCGACGCGAGGATGCGCAAGTCAGGATAGCGCCGCGCGACCGCATCGATGTTGTGCGGATGTGACGCCGACATCGGCGCCGGCACGCCGGGCAGGGCGCCGACCGTAATCACGATCGGCACATCGAGGTCGAGGCACGCCTCGTAGACCGGAAAGAAGGCCGGATCATGCGGACCCGTGGCGAGCACGAAGCCGTCAATGCACAGGCCCCTGAGGCCCAGGCCGATGGAGTGGCGGCAGTGTCCGGCGACGTCGGGCCGGCGCGGGTCAACGCCGCCATAGCCCACCAGCCGGTCGTTCGATTGAGCCGCGGCTTGCGCGATTGATTCGTTGGTCAGCGGCCAATCGGCGTCGTCGCCGAACCAGTCGCGGCCGGTGAACACGCCGAGCGATATTCCCGCTTCGTCCATGGCCTCGATCAAGTCGGGAACCGGTAGCGCGCGCGCAATCGCCGCCGTCACATGCGAGGAGGCCTTTTGGGCGTGCTTGTCAGTCCGCCACTTGAGGTGTGCGAGGAAAGCCGGCGTCGCGGCGCGCAGGCGAAAGTCGATCGTGTTCATATCCGGACCTCGCTCGCGGCCGGACGGGGTTCCGGATCGGCCACGTCGTATTGCAGGAGCCGGCTTTGCAGCCGCCACGCGCCGTCTTCGCGCGCGAACACGTCCCGGTACCACCCGGTGCGATGCACCACCTGCGATCCGTCGCTCTTGAGCATCGCAACGGCGAGCAACGCCGACAGGCCGCGCACCGTGCCGCGCTCGCCGGGCTCAAGGCGCAGGTTCATCGTGTAATGGCGAGTGCGGCGATCCCTCGGCCTGGCACGCATCGCTTCGAACGCCGCGACAATGGCATCGCGCCCGACCAGCGGGACCTCCACGACGCCGAGATCGGGCTCCGCATCGAAACGGGCATCCCTGGCCCAGATTCGGCGAAAGCGCTCGAAGTCGCCGGCATCTATGGCGAGGCCGTAGTCGGCGACGAGAGCGCTGATTGCGACGAATACGTCCGCGCTTACCGCGGTCGCCGAAGGTGCATCTCTGTTCACGGGTGTTCCCTCTTTTTCGGAATCGCTTCGATCCTGTTACCCCGGTTCAGCGCAGCTCCGCCTCGCCGCCCCGCCCCGAGAGCGAGCGCAGCCCCACCACCCGGTCGATCACGAACAGCGCCGCGACGCCGATGAGCACGATCCAGGCCGACACGGCGGCGCCGATCGGGTCGGGCTCGGTCGCAACGTAGGCCATGAGTGTGACCGGCAGAGTTTGGACCAGGATCGACGACAGGAAAACGGAGAGGTTCACGTCGGCGAATGAAACGATAAAGGCGAACGTGCCGGCGCCGATCAGTCCCGCCCGGATGTTGGGCAACGTTACCGCAAAGAATGCGCGCAGGCTGGAAGCGCCGAGGCTGCGGGCAGCGCGCTCCTCCAGGTCGGCATGACCGGAGAGCGAGGCAATCACGAGGCGTACGACAAAGGGCAGCGCGACGACCAGGTGGCCCGCGACGATGGTCGATTCCGATCGGACGACGCCGAGGTAGATGAACCACTGCAAGAGGCCGATCCCGATGACAATATTCGGAAACATCAACGGGGACAGGAACACGACCGAGAGGGCCGTGCGCGCCTGTGCCCGCATCCGCAGCAGCCCGATCGCGGTCGCGGTGCCGACGACGATCACGATCAGGGTCACAACTACCGCGATTCGAATGCTGATCCAGAACGAATCGACGAACTCGCGGCGCTCGATCGCTGCCGTCAGCCACTGCAGACTGAGGCCGTCGGGCGGGAAGCGCGGGAAGAAGCTCGCTGTCAGTGCGGTGCCCATGACGACAATGACGGGCGAGAGCAGGAACGCGGAAAGCAGAACCAGGTACGAAGGAAGAGCGAGCCGACGCAGGCTGGTGCCGGCGCGTGCGGCGGCCGACGGCTTCGATGCAAGGGGCAAGGACCGCTCACTCATGGCTTTGCCCACCGGCCTGGCGCTCGAACAGCAGGACCGCCGTGACCACCAGAGCCGTCATGCCAACCAGCACCAGGGCGATCGCACTGCCGAACCCGTATTCCAGCAGCGAGACATTCTGCTGATAGCTGAGCGTACTCATGAGCAGAATGCGCGCACCACCGATGAGGTAGGGAATGACGAAAGTGCTGGCACCGAGCGAAAAGACGATGGCAACGCCCGTGATGAGGCCGGGCCGGGTCATCGGCAGCGTGACTCGCAGGAACGTCTGAATCGGGCCTGCGCCGAGGCTGCGCGCGGCCCTGACCGCGTTCCAATCGAGCCGGTCGTATGAGGCGAGGAGCGAGAATGTCATGAACGGCAAGAGAATGTGGACCAGCCCGATGACGATGCCGGCTTCGCTGTTGAGCAGGACGAAATTCGATCCGCCGAATAGCGAGACGCCGATGCGGTCCACCGGGCCGCTTCTTGCGAACATGATCACCCAGCCGTAGGCGAGTGAGGCGCCGCCGACGAGCAGGGGAAGCGTGAGCAGGCCGAGCAGGATACGGGCGCCCGCACCCGACCGGGTCGCGAGATAGAGCGTTGCCGGGTAGGCGAGCGCCGCGGCGATCAAGGCGACGACGGCATTGAGTACGGCGGTGCGCACGAGGACGCGTTGATACAGTGCGTCACCAAAAAACTCCGCGTAATAAGCGAGCGAAAACCCCCCTTCCGGGTCGACAATGCTCTGACGAATCAGGAACCCGACGGGTACGAGGAACAGCACGACGATGATTGTCACGCCCGGTACGACGAGCCATCGGCGGTCCGCGACCGATCGGTGACGTCGAAACACTGGCGCCACGGCACTCACGCCCCGTCCGTCTCGTCGCCGCCGCGCCCCAGGATGAGGTGGCTGTCGCTGGGGTCCCAGAAAATACAGACTGTGCTGCCGGGAGTGGGTGTCGAAGCGCCTCGGCTTACCCGCGCCCTCAGTTGCACGCCGTCGATCTCGCATGTGACGAGGCTCGCCCGGCCGAGAAACTCGACGGATTGGACCAGCACGCCCTCAACGGCCGCCATCCCTTGCGGGATCTCACCCATGGATTCGGCGAACGCAATGGTATCGGGTTTGACGACAATCGACGCTTCTCGCGAACGTGGCTGCGGCGCGTCCGGCACCGGTGTCGGAAAAGTCCGGGGCCCCCACTGAAACGCGGGTGGGTCTCCGTCGGTTACAAACCGCCCTTCGAGAACGTTGCTCGAGCCCAAAAACGTAGCGACGAACGGCGTGCGCGGCACGTCGTAGAGCTCGGCCGGTGTTCCGACCTGCTCGATCCGGCCTTCGTTCATCACAACCACCTTGTCGGAGATTGCCAGCGCCTCCTCCTGATCGTGCGTGACGAACAGGGTTGGTGTCGCGAGCGACAGCTGCAAGCGGCGAATCTCCGATCGCAGCTCATCGCGGAGGGTGCGGTCCAGACTGCTGAGCGGCTCGTCGAGGAGCAGGGCGGACGGTGAGATGACGAGCGCCCGCGCCAGCGCAACGCGCTGCTGTTGACCGCCCGAAAGCTGGCGAGGATAGCGACCCTCAAATTCGTCGAGGCGAACAAGTTTGAGCGCCTCGCGGGCTCCGTTGCGCGCGTCGCTTCGACTTAGCTTGCGCATCCTCAGTCCGAACGCGACGTTGTCGAGCACGCTCATATGGCCGAACAGCGCGTGGCTCTGGAACACGAGCCCGAGGTTGCGCTTGTGCGGGGGTGCCCAGGTCACGTCGCGGCCCCCGACATGCACGGCGCCGGCGTCGGGCCGGACGAATCCGGCGATACATTGCAACAGGGTCGTCTTACCCGACCCGGAGGGACCGAGAATCGAAACCAGAGAACCGCTGTGGACGTCGAGGTTGGCGGCCTCGAGCACGGTCAGGCCACCGTAGGTCTTGGTTAGCCCCCGGGTCGTCAGGGCGATCCCGGAAGCGCCCTCGCGGGCGGACCCGCTATCCGGACGCAGCAGCATTCCGGTGGCCGCGTCCGGCGACATCGACCCGATACTCCGATCCTGTTCGCTGGCGCTGGTCGGCGACCCCAGTGCCGAGCGCCCTGGCGAAAACCGACGCTCGCGCAGTCAACCCGCAAAAGCGGCAACGCCGCAGAAACCCCGCCCGTCCCGCGGTGCCGGCGCGGCATCGTGGGACGGGACATGAGCCTGAGGCCTGCCGTTCCGGGCGACCGGATCTGTAGGATCTGCGGTCCCGCATCGCGCTCGCCGGCGCTATCTCGCGATCTGAGCGTTAAAGTCCTTGGTGATCTGCGGCAGGTTGGCGATCAGCAGGCTGTAGTCGGGGATGAACAGGGTCTTCATCTCTTCCGCACTGTCGAGGACCCTGGCCGATACGTCGGCCGGCAATTTTACCTTCGAGTTCGTCGGTCCGATGGCGAGCCTTTTGGCGAAGGCCGTTTGCGACTCGGCGCTGATCAGGTGATTGACGAATGCACGCGCCGCGTCCGGGTTCTTCGCCTTGGCCAGCACATCGAAGTAGTTTTGCAGCCCGATCGCCCCTTCTTTCGGGACCACGAACTCCACCGGCAGGCCTTTGCGAATGGCCTGGAAGGTGCGTGCATCGCTGTTCTGGGTGACCCAGACCGTTCCCTGCGCAATCAACGGCTCGAGCGCCGCCGGCGCATTCAGCAGCGGGGTGTCGCCACTGGCCAGCTCCTTGAGCTTCCGGTAGGCGGTCTTGTAGTCGTCCTCGCCGGAGCCGAAGAGCTTGCCGAGAAAAGGAATCATCGTGCTGCCGTAGGTCGAGGACACGGCCCACACGCCGACCCGCCCCTTGAGCCGCGGATCCCATAGGTCCTTCCACGACTGCGGCTTGGGAATGCCGGCAGCCGCGAAGGCCTTGGCGTTGAACTCGATCCCAACCGCACTGTTCGAGGACGCAACGCCGACGCTGTCGCGGAACTGCGGATAGATGTCCTTGAGATTCGGCATACTCTCTTCATCGAGCGCGGCGAACACGCCGGCTGCCTTGCCGCGGTTGTGCGTGGCGTATGTCGACCACACGGCATCGAACTCCGGGTTGTCCGGCTGCGCCATGATCCGGGCGAAGTGCTGCTGAAGCGTTCCGGTTACATAGACGACCTTGACGCCGGTCTTCTTCTCGAACGCCGGAATGAAATTCTCGCGGAACATGGTACCCGGCGTGCCGCCCGCGCCGCCGAACACGATCTGGCCGCTGAGCTTCTTCGTCTGGGCCTGAGCTCCGCTCGAGGATTGGGCGGCGACAATAAGCACGCCGAGGACAAGAGATGCCAATATCCCTAGGGTACGATAACCTGTCTTCATGGGAATCCTCCTCAATCGATAGCCGGCGGTTCCACGCCCGCCGGCAGTTCCGGAAACGTGCAGCAATGATTTGTGTTTTTTGTAATGTATCGAAAATTTGCACGTCCGTCTCGCCTGACAGCTGCCGACCTACGGCGTGGATGTATCGATCTGCGGGCGCTTGGCCAATACATACTCCATGGTGAGAAAGCGGCTCTCGAATCGCCATTGCCCGTCGTCGCCCCGGACGACGATGTCGTCGTAGAAACCGGTATTGACGAGTGTCGGAACCGGCTGATCGAGCCTCATAAGCGTCAACACCGAGCTCACACACGCGCGCGATTCCGTAACGTCGTCGGCAAGAACGCTGGACATCAGGTGCCGCCGTTTCGCCAGCACATCGCCTGCATCGCGCCGACCGACCATGAGCCGGGCAATGACCATCGACCCGCGCGCCGGGAAGGACGTGCCCTCGGGTCGCGGCAGAATGTCGAAACTCGCGTCCTCGACAAAGAGCGCGGCGAGTGCCGGGACTGCGTCGGCCCCGCGGCGATCGATGACGTGAGCGTAGCGGCTCACCAGATCGGTGATGGCGCAGCGAACGCAACTTTGCGGCTCATGCGTGACGGTCATGCGTGTTTGCCTCTCGACGCCGGCATTTTTCTTCGGCGGTTATCGCTTATACCATGCGGCGCGGGTGGGACATCGCATCCGATTCGGCCGCTTCACAACGCTCGACGGCGCCCCCACAAGCACCCGCCGGATACTCCAGCCGCCGGCCATCCACGCCGCCGCACGTTCGTGCAGGCCCATCAAAACCGGCCGGGTCATCGCACTCCGGCCGTAAGGTTTCGGGGTCAGACAGCGAGTGCCGGCCAGCGATCCTTCCAGGGCCGGGCAATTTCCAGCTGTCCCGCCAGGCGGAACAGGGTCGCCTCGTCGCCGTAGCGCCCGGCGAACTGCACGCCGAGCGGCAATCCCGCGCCGTTCCAGACCAGCGGCACGGTCATCGCCGGCTGGCCGGTCACGTTGAACAGCGGCGTGTGCGAGCTGAATTGCGCGACGGCCTGCCGGGCGGACCGGCGGGTTTCCTCCGACCAGACGAAGCTGCCGACCGGCAGGGGCGGCGCGGCGACCGTCGGCGTGAGCAGGATATCCCAGTCTTCGAAGAAACGGCCGACGATGCGGGCGATGCGCTGGGCGTCCTGGACGGCGAGCAGATAGTCGGCGGCGCCGACCTGCTGCGAGACTTCATACATGCGCCAGGTCCAGGGCTCGAAACGGTCCGGCGCCGGCTCCCGTCCCAGGCGGCGCGACCAGTCTGCGACCGCCCAGCCGAACATGCCGGTCCACAGGCTGGAAAACAGCCGGGCGATCGCATCCCAGTCGATCTCCGGTTCGGCATAGTCGACGTCATGGCCGAGCAATTCGCACAGACCGGCTGCATCCTCAACGGCGGCGACGCAATCCGGATGCACGTCGCAGCCGTTCATCGAGCCGATCATCACGGCGATCCTGAGCGCGCCCGGATCGGCCCCGACCTCCTGAACGAAGGGCAGGGCCGGCGGCGGCGGAGCATAGGGATCGCCGGGCGCGGCGCCGGCCGTCGCATCGAGGATCGCTGCGCTGTCGCGCACCGAGCGGCTGACCACATGTTCGTGGATTATGCCGTTGCCGATATCGCCGTAATGCGGCGCCAGCGAATTGCGCCCGCGGGTCGGCTTCAGGCCGAACAGCCCGCAACACGACGCCGGAATGCGGATCGAGCCGCCGCCGTCGTTGGCGTGGGCGACCGGGACCAGCCCGGCCGCGACCGCCGCCGCCGAACCGCCGCTGGAGCCGCCTGTCATATGGCCGGTGTTCCAGGGGTTGCGCGCCGGGCCGAACAGTTCCGGCTCCGCGGTCGGCAGTAGGCCGAATTCGGACGTGTTGGTCTTGCCCAGCGTCACCAGCCCGGCGGCGCGGTAGCGGGCGACCAGCTCGCTGTCGCGATCCGAGACATAGCCCTCGAGTAACCGCGACCCCTCTGTCATCGGCTCACCTTCGAACTCGGCTGCCAGATCTTTCAGAAGAAACGGGACGCCGAGAAACGGCCCGTCCGGCAGGTCGCAGGCAGCGGCCTGCCGGGCATGCTCGAACATCGGATGGACGATGGCGTTGAGCGCAGGATTGAGCCGTTCGATCCGGGCGATGGCGGCGTCGACGAGCTCGACGGCGCTTACTTCGCCCCGCCGGACGAGGGCTGCCTGGTCCGTCGCATCCAGCTTCCAGAGATCGCCGAAGCCGGTCATGCCGATTGCCTCTCTTCGAGGAGCATCGCGACGATGCCGCGGCAGCCGGCCTCGATCAGGTCGAGCACCAACTCGTAGTCTTCCCGGCCGCCATAGTACGGATCCGGGACGTCGCGCCGACCGGCGTCCGGCGCGAAATCGAGAAACCGGCGGATCCGGTCGCCGCGCCCGGCCGGGGCCGCCCGCTGCAGCCGGTCGAAATGCCCGCCGTCCATCGCCAGGATCAGGTCGAACCGGTCGAAATCGGCGATGGAGACCTGCCGGGCGCGCTGGCCGGAGAAATCGTAGCCGCGCCGCTCGCCGGCCTCGCGCGCCCGTGCGTCCGGCGGTTGGCCGATATGATAGGCGTGGGTGCCGCAGGATTCGATCGCCACCGCATAGCCCAGGCCGGCGGCGTCCGCCATGCGGCGCAATACGGCTTCCCCGGTTGGCGAGCGGCAGATGTTGCCGGTGCAGACGAACAGGATGTTCATCCGCCCGGCCTACAGATGCGAACCGCCGCCGTCGACCGTGAGCGACTGGCCGGTGAGAAATCCGGTCTGGGGCGACGCCAGGAACAGGATGCAGCCGATCAGGTCGTCCGGCGTTTCCGTGCGCTTGAAGCACTGGCTCTGGGCGAACGCCTTGAATCCTTCGGCTGTGGTCGTCTCGCGCGGGATTTCCGTCATGGTGGCGCCGGGCAGGATGCAGTTCACCGCGATGCCGAAATCGCCCAGTTCGCGCGCCATCGAGCGCGTCATGCCGATCACGGCGGATTTTGAGGCGATATAGTGCAGATACCGGTCGCGCCCGCGGTTGACCGCAGCCGAGGAGACGTTGATGACCCGGCCCCAGCCGGCAGCCCGCATCGCCGGCACGACTGCCCGGGTCGCCAGCATGGTGCCGGTGACGTTGACGTCGAGCACCCGCCGCCACTCGTCGAGCGGGATGTCCCAGAAGGGGCGCATCTTCAGGGTCGAGAAGATCGCCGCGCTGTTGAGCAGGATGTCGATCCGGCCGCGGTCGCGCAGCGCGGTTTCCGCCATGGCCTCGACCGAGGCCGGGTCGGCGACATCGGTTTCGATTGCCAGCGCGGCCGGTCCGATCTCCCCGGCCACCGCCTCCGCCTTACCGGCGTTTACGTCGGCGATGACCGGCAGCGCGCCGCAGGCCGCGAAGGCGTGGGCCGCGGCCCGGCCGATGCCCTGGCCGCCGCCGGTGACGATGGCGACGCGGCCCTCCAGCCCGCCGATTTGCGGGCCGCCGACCGGCGGGCTTCCCGGTTCAGGCGCAGAAGCCACGGGCGTTCAGCCAGTCGAGGCAGGTATCGGCCGCTTCCTGCAATTTGTCCTTCTGGCCGAGATAGTAGTGGGTCGCGCCCTTGATCACCTTCATCGTTTTGTCGGTGCTGCCGGCGGCGTCGTAGATCATGCCGGTGTGGGGCTGCGGCACCGCATCGTCAGCCGAATTCTCGATCGCCAGCAACGGCACCTTCACCGTGCGCACGCATTTCTCGCCATGGGCGTTGGTATCGTCCGGCGACCACTGGCTGAGCCAGGCGCGCAGGGTGGAAAAGCGCCCGATCCCGACGGGGCCGCTGTTCACCGTCTCGGGTACGCCCAGATAGCAGACGCCCGGTTCGCGGTCGTTCGGGTCCAGCGCCGGATCGAGGAAGCGCGGCTCGGCCATGGTCCGGTGGGTGATCAGGCTGCGCTCGACCTCGTTGCCGCCGCGCTTTTTCAGGTCTTCGAGCATCTGGCGGGCAGACGCCGTCTTGCGCCGCATCCGGGCGAGTTGCGCGGCGCGGAAGCGGGCGATGTAATCGGCGCTGTAGGACGGCCGGTTCGGGTTGTCCGGATTGTAGAGGTCGAGGTCCGGATCGCGGTCGTCCGGATCGTTCTCGTCACGCACCGAAGGATCGATCCAGTCGGTCAGCACCACGGCGCGCGACAGGTGCGCGGCCTGGAAAATGACCGCGTCTGCGGCGATGAGCCCGGCCGCCGTCAGGTCGTAGGGGTCGCCGGCCGGCGTGTGGGTGATCGTCGGGTTCTCGGCCTGGGACTGGTAGAACAGGGAGAGCGAGCCGCCGCCGGACCAGCCGACCAGCACGACCTTGTCGTAGCCCCATTCCTCTTTCGCGTGCCGCAGCCAGGCGCCGAGATCGGCCGCGACCTTCTCCATGATGAGCGCCGTATCGTTCTTCGGATAGCGGCTGGCGGCGCACAGGACGTGGACGCCGTGGCGCGCCATGGCCCGCGGCATGGGCAGGAGCTGGAGCGTCGAGGCCGGATGCATGTAGACCAGCAGCGTGTCCGACGGCCGGCCCTCCGGCAGAAACCGGATGCCTTCCAGGTTCACCCGGCCGTGGCTGCCGGCAAAGCCGTAGGTCTCGGTGAACTGGCTGGTCTCGTCATAGCCGATATGCGCCCATTCGGCCTGCCAGGTGAAGGTTTCGCGCGCCATCGGTCCCCGCTTTCCGCCTCGTTCGATCCGCGCCATCCATGCCCGCGCCCGGCACGCGTGTAAAGGGCCGGCGGTGATCCGGTCGAATTTGAAGGACGTGTCTGCGTTTGAATTACTCACGAAACGGAATCCGGATTTCCACCGCGGAACTCTGTCCCGTAATCCGGTTCGGGCTGTGTGACCGTAGGGGAGGGTTTAAAAGGGGCTTATCCGGAATGGTTGGCGCCGACGGGCGAAAGACTGCGGGTCGGTTCCGACGGACCAGGCAACTGTTCCCCCTGGATTCCCCTGCGAAACCGCCACGCCGGCGATGTATCCTTTCCCCGCTTCAGCGGGGGAAGCGGCCCCGGATTTATCCGGGGCCGATGGGGAGTCCGTCCCGCCTGCGCCTGCGCCGGTTTCGCACCGCACGTTTGCCGTCGCCGCACCCCCGCCCGATCTCCCCCTCTGAAGAGGATTCTTCTGCAAAAGGGGCCGGACGGTCCGGATGCCGGAAAACGGACAGACCGGTCTACCCGCAGGTGTTTTTTTTTTTCGATTCGAAGGCCCTCGAATCGCCCGAACCCCGCAGAAACGCTGGGAAACCGCGATTCGGGGGTGCCGCAAATTTCTTTGAGTTAGGAAATTTTCCAGCCTCCCGGCCGAGCGGGAGCGCGCTCGACACCGGGGGCGGCACCGCCGGGCGGCATGGCCCGGCGGGATCGGAGGGTCGAACCGGACGGGGTCCGG
Organism: Alphaproteobacteria bacterium; assembly: GCA_965202925.1. Taxonomy (GTDB): domain Bacteria; phylum Pseudomonadota; class Alphaproteobacteria; order Bin65; family Bin65; genus Bin65. The sequence continues at coordinate 693,510 of CBDBCG010000001.1, forward strand.
CCGTCAAGCCCCGGCGGCGCAAAGGGTGGCGCACAGGGTGGTGGATCGGATGGCCGATCGGCGGCGGCGGGCCGGAAAGCGGGAAGCTTCCCGCCTGTTTCTTCGTTCGCTTCTTCCGGGGGCGTCGGCCGGCCGCTGCGGGCGCACTTCGGGCGTTGACAGGGCCGATATAGGGCGTGGATGCCGTCATGTCAAGGAAATTATTTATAAAAAAGGAAATAATTATTGGCGTGCCGCTCCGGCAGACCCGCCGCAGGGAGGGTGCAGGGCGGCGCCTTCGCTCTTTTGCAGGGGAACCCTCCCCTTGGGGGCGGGGGATTCGATCGACGCCCGTTTCGCAGCGGAAACCTCAGGGGCGAAAGCCGGGCGTTCGCTCCCGACGAAACCGGAGGCAGGCGCAATCGGGACGCTGCACCGCCCGGCCGCGGCGGACGCAACCACCGGTTTCCGCCGGCCCGTCAACCATTCCGGATAATGCCCGTTTAAAACCCTCCCCTACATGCCTGCGGATCTTCGTGTCCGAAGTTGCGGCGGTCGGCGTCGGGGAAGAAACGCATTCCCAATAGACGACCAGGCGCTCCGCCGAGCGGCCAGCGGGACTCAAGACGGGATGCCGCCGGGTCGGGGCGGCACTTGAACGGGGCCGGGCCATCGGCTTTATAGACAGGTCTGCACTGCCCGGAGCCCGCCATGTACCGACCGTTCGACCTGGCCGGAAAGGTCGCCCTCGTGACCGGCGGCAACGGCGGCATCGGCCTCGGCTTCTGCGAGGCGATGGCCCAGGCCGGCGCGGATATCTGCATCTGGGGCACCAACGCGGAGAAAAACGCCGCTGCCACGGAACGGCTGGGGCCGACCGGCCGGAAAATCCGCACCCAGCAGGTCGACGTCTCGGACAGCGCGGCGGTCGACGCCGCCTTCGCCGAGACGCTGGCGGAATTCGGCCGGGTCGACGGCGCGTTCGCCAACGCCGGCGTCACCGGCCGCAAGCGCAGCTTCTTCGAGATCGACGACGCCGAATGGCAGCGCGTCATGCAGGTCAATCTGGACGGCGTATTCTATACGCTGCGCGCCGCGGCGCGGCACATGGTGGAGCGGGCCGAGAACGGCGACCCCGGCGGCCGGCTGGTCGCGACGGCGAGCCTGGCGGCGCTGTCCGGCGCGGCGCGCAACGAGCATTACGGCGCCACCAAGGGCGCCGTCGTCTCGATGATCCGGGCGATGGCGGTGGATTTCGCGCGCTACGGCATCACGGCCAACACCATCCTGCCCGGCTGGATCGAGACCGACATGACCGAGGCCCTGTTCGCCTGGGACCGCTTCGCCGAGGCCGCCTTGCCGCGCACGCCCGTAGGCCGCTGGGGCCGGCCGGAGGATTTCGGCGGCATCGCCGTCTACCTGATGAGCGACGCCTCGGCCTTCCACACCGGCGACAGTCACCTGATCGACGGCGGCTACTGGGTGTTTTAGCCCGCTCCGGTCGAAATGACGGTGCGGGGGAAGGTCTGCCGGCAACGCGCTCGGCGCGGTCGGGGGGCGAATTTGCCTTCATCCCGAGCAGCTCCGGCTCAGGGCGGCGGCGTATCGAGAGCTTGCCCTGAACGAAGTCGAAGGGGACGCCCGATCAAATGCTCGCCCAGCGCATGCGCCGGAGCGGCGCATCGAGGGAAATGACGCCCGGTCCGCCCTTGATAATGATGGCGGCGAGCACGGTGATCGCCAACGTCTCCTTCGAGAAGAAGTTCGGATAGACGACCAGGCCGATGACGAGCGCCATGATGCACAGGACGGCCGCCGCATAGCGCGAGGCCAGGCCGACCATCAGGAACAGCGGTGCGATGCTCTCGGCCCAGACGATCGGATGCATGGAGATGGCGTGGAACCATTCCGGCATCTCGAAGCCGAAATACTTGTACTCGGCGAAGACGAAATCCTGGTTGTCCGCGATCGCCCAGGGCAGCGGAATGCTCATGAATCCCAGATCGATCTTCTCGCCGACCCGGGTCAGCGCCGAGCGGAAGAAAAACAGCCCCACGGCGAACCGCGCGCCCAGCGCGAGCAGCGAATAGGGGATCAGTTCGAAGAGACGGAAAGTCTGCTGGATCAGGCCGTCCAGCCCCTCTTCCGTCGTCCTGGTTTCGGTCATCCTCATTGGGTCTAGCTCCTTGCGTGGCCGATAGTCCGGAATGCCCGGCCGGAATCAGCTTGCATCGCCGGTAACGTGGAAATTGATGTCGGAACGAAATGTGCCGCCTGCCAGATGTCCGGCAAGGCAGGTCGAGAGATCGAAATCCGTATCGGCCGCGGCGCCTGCAGCGGCAGCGCCGCCGAGCGGTTCGCCGTCGCCGATCGCGCCGAGGAAGGCGAAGTCGCCGCGCGTCGCCAGGACCACGTCGACCTTGCTTTCCGGCCGGCGCACCAGAATGCGCTGCGCGTCCTCCTGCCTTTCGGACGGCCACGGATCCGTCGCCGCCTCAAGGCCCCACAGATCCCAGACCGGCCAGTCCGACTCGATCAGGCGGACCGTCGGATGCAGGCCGAGGCGGAGTCCGGCGTAGCTCTCCGGCGCCAGCCCGGCCAGATGTCCGGCGGCAAGCGGCTCGGTGTCGGCTTCGAAATAGGCCTCGTTCACCGCCCACTCGACCTTCGCGAGATCGGGCAGAAAGGGCAGGTCTTCGACCGCGGGCGCGAAACCCGCCAGGAATGCCGGGAATTCCCCGCCATAGGCGAACAACTGAGGCCGCCGCGGCGGATGGGCGGCGACAAAGCGATGGGCCAGCACGGCGAAATTCTCGCCGCCGACCAGATTGCGGATCGTCGGGAAAGCGGTCTCGAGGACGCCGGCCAGCGATTTGAAGATATTGTTCCGGTAGATGCCGAAGCGGTGGCCGTTTCGCATGCCGGCGGCGGCAAGCGCGGCGACCGCATCGCCGTCCCGGCCGATCGTCCCGGAACGAAAGGCGGCTTGCAGGTCAGGCAACATCGTCGAGAAGCCCGGATTCGGGGGCAAGCCGGTCCAGCGCGGCCTGCGCTTTCGCCGCTTCGCCGAGCAGGATGTCGAGCGGCGGCAGGTCGAGATCCCATTCCATGAGCACCGGCTTCGGCCCGATCCGCGCGAGCGCGGCGTCCAGCAGGTCCCAGACCGCGTCTTTCACCGTCGATCCGTGATCGTCGATCAGCACGGGCCGGCCGTCCCACTGCGTATCGGCGTGGCCGGCGATATGGATTTCGCCGACCAGGCCGCCGGGGATCGCGTTCAGGAATTCGTGCGCGTCATAGCCGTGATTGCGCGCGCTGACATGGATGTTGTTGACGTCCAGCAGCAGGCCGCAGCCGCTGCGCCGCGCCGCCTCCGCGCAGAACTCCCATTCCGGGATCGTCGATTCGGCGAAGGTGACATAGGACGACGGGTTTTCGATCAGGATGCTGCGGCCCAGCGCCTCCTGCGCCTGTCCGATGTTGCGCACCAGGATGCCGAGCGCCTCTTCGGTGTAGGGCAGGGGAAGCAGGTCGTTCAGATAGTCGCCGCCGGTCGTGCTCCACGAGACATGCTCGGAGACCAGACCGGGCTCGAACCGGTCGACCAGGGACCGCAGCCGGGCGAGGTGGCCGGCGTCCAGCCCTTCGGCGCTGCCGAGCGACAGGCCGACGCCGTGGCAGCTCAGCGGATAGTACTGCCGGATCGCCTCGAGCGTCGCCAGCCGCGGCCCGCCGGGGCAAAGATAGTTTTCGGAATGAACCTCGAGCCAGGCGACCGCCGGCCCGCCATTCAGGAAATTGCCGTAATGCGCATGGCGCAGGCCGACGCCGGCGGCGGCGGGGATCGGGTCGCGCGCGAAAGATTCAGCCCGGCCGTTTCCGTGCTCGAAAGGCATGCTGTCCTCTGCGGCCACCCGTTGCCGCCTGTCGGCCCTCTATATCTGGACGCCCGCGTACAGGTAACAAGGGCAGGCAACAAGGGCTTTACGGTGTGTCGAAGCATCCGCCCGGATGCCGCGCCCGGGTACTGCGCCGGGATGCTCCACGGGCAGTCGCGCCCGGGAAAAATGAAATGCCCCGGCACCGCCGATGCAGGACCGAGGCTGGGAACAAAGGGTCGGAAAATTGGGGCGGCGCGGCCGGGCCGCGCCGCCTCTTCGATCGGTCCTGCGTCAGCTGGCTTTCTTCTTCGGGTTCATGCCCTTGAAGGGCTTCGTCATGCCGCCCATCTCGGCGCAGGCCGCCGCGTCCTTGACGCCCTTCCAGTCTCCGCCGTCGTAGTCGACCTTGGACTGGCCGGCGCAGCTGTGGGTGCCCGCTTGGTTGCCGCAATCGTTCTGGCCGGCCTTGGAGATGCCGTAACACTTGACCTTGGCGGCCATGGCCGGGGTCGCTGCCGTGACGGCGGCGAGCGAAAGGGCGCCGGCGACGGCCGCGGCAACGGTCAATGCGTTGACTGGTTTCATGATGGAATCCTCCGGAAAGTCGTTGCTCGATGAGTGGCGAAAAAGCTCTACAAATCTACGCATGGGCCCCGGCGAATCCAATCTCTTTCCTTCACGAAGGCGTGCAAAATCCGTTAGCCGCAGCCGCCGCACAGGGAGCGTTTCTCCGCCGCCTTGACCTGCCGGAAGGCGGCGGTCACATTCGGTCGCTATCGGCCCGGCACATTATTCCAGGGAGGCGCCGCCCGTGGCGAATCCGTCGACCGCAACCCGGAACGAATCGATCCGGCAGGCCCGCCGGGATCTCGCCGCCGCATTGCGCATGGCGGACCGGCTCGGCTTTGGCGAAGGCGTCTGCAACCATTTCAGTTTCGCCGTCCCCGGCGCCGACGGCCTGTTCCTGATCAATCCGCGGCGCCGGCACTGGTCGGAGGTCACCGCGTCGAGCCTGCTGCTCGTCGACGACGACGGTACGCTGCTCGAGGGCGACGAACCGCCGGAGGCCAGCGCCTTCTATATCCACTGGCGCCTGCACAAGGCCGCGCCGCAGGCGAAATGCGTTCTGCACACCCACATGCCCTATGCGACGGCCCTGACCATGCTGGAAGACCCGACGCTGCTGCCGCTCAGCCAGACATCGCTGATGTTCCACAACCGGGTCAGCTACGACACCGCCTTCAACGGTCTGGCCGGCCACAAGGAGGAAGGCGACCGGATCGCATCGGCCCTGGGCAACCGCTCCATCCTGTTCCTCGCCAACCACGGGGTTATCGCGACCGGGGCGACGGTGCCGCTGGCCTGGAACCGGCTCTACTATCTGGAGCGGGCGGCCATGCATCAGGTGATGGCGTGGTCTACGGGCAGACCGTTGCGCCCCGTACCGGAAGACATCGCCGAACTGACCGCGCAACAGATTGCAGAAGACGAGGCCGACATGGCGGAGAACCATTTTCGCTCCGTCCACCGCATTCTGGAACGGGAGTGCCCGGAATACCTCCAGTAATGTGCGGCATGCAGCGGCGTTATGAGTACCGTCCGGAAATCGGGGAAGAAGCGATCCGCCCGCAGCGCCGCGAAGAAACGCGCCGGGCCGAAGACCGCCCGACCGAGGGCGCGCCGGCCCGGGACGCGTGCAGCTTTCTCCATCGCCCTGTCGCTGTTTGCGCTTCCGCTGGCGTTTGCCGGCCTGCTGGTTCCGTTGCCGGCCGGGCTGGCGGCGGTGCTCATGGCCGCAATCGCGCTTGTCGCCGGGCGCGGCCGGAAATGGCCGGGCCGGATCGCGCTCGCAGCCCTGATCCTCGGCTGCTGCGGCCTGGTCGGCGGATTCGTCATCGGCCTGACGGTCACGGCGCCCGGCTGAGCGGCCGGCCGGGGCAGGGTCGCGCATGAGTTTCCTGGACCGGATCCGCGAGATCAACCGGCACGACCCGGAGGCCTTTACGCCCTTCATCGTCGAGGGCCGGCGCATCGGCGCGGTGCGCAACGACCGGATCGAACCCCTGTTGTCCGCGACGGACGCCATCGTCCTGGCCGGCGACGGCAGCCTCGCCTTCGCGGCGGAAATGGCCGCAGGCGGGCCGGATGCTGTCGCGGCGCGGAACGACGCAATGGCCGCCGCCGCGGCGCGCCTGTCGGAGGCCGGAGCGATCGCCCGGCTGCGCGGCGAGCTTTATCCCGCGGCGCGGCGGTTCGGCGAGACGCCGGCTTTCGTGGTCGACCGGGGGGCGGTGCCCTTTTTCGGCCTGCGCGCCTGGGGCGTGCATCTGAACGGCTACACCAGGCGCGATGGCGCGCTGCATATGTGGGTCGGGCGCCGCGCAAGGGACAAGCCGACCTATCCGGGCCGGCTGGACAATATGGTGGCCGGCGGCCAGCCCGTGGGGCTCGGCCTGACGGAAAATCTGGTCAAGGAATGCGCCGAGGAGGCGGATATCCCGGCCGCCCTCGCCCGGCAGGCCCGGCCGGCCGGCGCGATCACCTACGTCCAGCAGGCGCCGGAAGGGCTCAAGCCCGACGTGCAGTTCTGTTTCGACCTGGAGCTTCCGCCGGATTTCGTGCCGCGCAACACCGACGGCGAGATCGAGAGCTTCGCCCTCTGGCCGATCGAACGGGTCGCCCGGACCGTCGCCGGAACGCGGGAGTTCAAGGACAACTGCAACCTGGTCATTATCGATTTCCTGATCCGGCACGGCTTCATCCCGCCGGACGATCCGGACTATGTCGCCCTGGTCAGCGGGCTCCGCCCCTGACCACCCTTCGATACGCCTCGCCCCCTTCGACAGGCTCAGGGCAGGCTTTCGATACGCCCCGCCCTTCGATACGCCCCGGCCTGGGGCCGGGGCTACTCAGGGTGAGGATGAGAGGGGGTGAGCCTGAAGCATATCCCCCAACCCCCTCATCCCGAGTAGGCGCGCTAGCGCCGTATCGAGGGGGCCGTATCGAGGGGCGGCTATCCCGCTGCAGGCGGCCGCCCGATCGCGCTGGCGGCGGTCTCGCCCGAGCGGATCGCGCCTTCGATGGTCGCCGGCAGGCCCGTGTCGGTCCAGTCGCCGGCGAGATACAGGTTGCGCCGGCGGGTCCGTGCGCCGGGCCGCAGCCGGTCCTGGGCCGGCGTCTGGGCGATGGTGGCGCGTTTCTCGGTGATGACCCGGCAGGGCGGGACTCGGTCGGGCGGGATTGGGCCGGCTGCACCGGCCGCCCGGCAGATGTCGTTCCAGACCGTGCCGGCGAGCCGGTCGTGGGACAGGGCGGCCTCGGCGACCCCGGCGCTGATCGTGACCGAGAGCACGTCGCCGCGCAGGAACAGCCATTGCGCCGTTCCGCCGATCAGGCCGAGCAGCGGCAGGCCGCCGGGCAGGGCAAACCCGTCGCCGACCACATAGTGCAGGTTGACGATCGGCCGGTATTCCGCCGGCGTTCCGATATCCGGGAAAAGCCCGGCGCACGCGGCCGGCGGCACCGCGCTGACGACCGGCTCGCCGGGGGCGACGGCGACCGTCTCGCCGCCCGCGGCCAACGCGGACACCCCGGTATCGTCGAAGGAAACCGCCCGGACCCTGACGCCGGGTAGGAACCGGCCGCCCCGCGCTTCGAGCTGCTTCACCGCCGGATCGGCGAAGCTTTCCGACAGGCCCGTCCTTGCGATGCACGGGCGGAACGCGGTTTCCCCGCGAAACAGGATTTCCGCCATCACCGGCCAGAGCAGCCGGGCGGCGCCGGCGGCGGCTTCGGTGTTGAGGACGGCGACCGCCATCGGCTCCCAGAACCGCTCGTAGAGGCGGCGGCGCGCCGAACCCGGCGGCCCGTCGAACAGGTCGGCGACCGTGCGGTCCCCGGCCCGCCGCAGCCCCAGAGCGGCGGCATAATCCGCAAGGCGTGTATCCGGCACGCGCCGGCCGGGGGCACAGACCCACCAGGGCAGCGGCCCGCGGTTCGGCCGCAGGGTCCAGCGCGCGCCGGACCGGAGATCGACGAACGGCAGGCGCGCGGGCGCCACCTCGATCAGGGGGGCCGGCGCTCCGATGTCGCGCAACAGGGCCATGGTGGACCGGTTGCCGGACAGCAGCAGGTGGTTGCCGTTGTCGATCAGGCGGTCGAGCGCCGAATCGTGGAACGAACGGCAGCGCCCGCCCGGCTGGCCGGCCGCCTCGAAAAGGGTGACGAACCAGCCGAGTCCGGCGAGCCGAACCGCAGCGGACAGGCCGGCGAGGCCGGCGCCGATCACCCAGGCCCGGGAGCCTCGGGGGGGCGTGCTGTCGGGCGGCATCCGGCTCAGATCAGCCCGTAGCGCACGGCGATCCAGAGTTTGCGCGGTCTGGAGAGCGACACCGGCTCGGCGTAGCGCCGCCAGCCGCGCCGCTCCAGCGCGGCAAGGATCGCGCGGTAGCCCATCATCATCATCCGGGCCGGCCGCATCGGACCGCGCCGGCACCGGCGCATGTGCTGGAGCGCCATCCGGTAGTGCTGCTTTGCCATGCTTGCGACCTCCGCGCAGATCGCCGGCAGGGCCGGATGGCCGAGCACCGTGTAGGGATCGCGCGAGTCCAGCCCCTGGGCGTCGATCAGCTCGGCGGGCAGGTAGAGCCGGCCGCGCCGCGCGTCTTCGTCGAGATCGCGCAGGATGTTGGTCAATTGCAGCGCCCGGCCGAGATGGTGCGCGACCCGTTTGGCCCGTTCCTCGTTAGCGCCGAACGCCCGGATCGAGAGACGGCCGACCGCGGAGGCCACCCGGTCGCAATAGGTGTCGAGCCTGGCCAGGTTCGGCCCGCGAATGTCCTCGATCGCATCCATCTCCATGCCGTCGATGACGGAGAGGAAATCCTCCTTCTCGAGGCCGAACTGATGAACCGGCCGGACCAGCGCGCGCAGGGTCATGATCTGCGGATCGCCGCGGTAGACCCGCTCGATTTCCCGGCGCCAGTTCTGCAACCGCCCGATCTTTTCGGACGCCGGCGCCGCCGCGTCGGCGATGTCGTCGACCTCCCGGCAGAAGGCGTAGATCGCGAACATGGCCATGCGCCGGTCCTCCGGCAGGATTTTCATGGCGGCGAGGAAGCTCGTGCCGGAGGCCTGGACGATGTCCTGCGCGTGGGTCAGCGCCTCGAAATCCGGCGGCGGCAGGCCATCGCCGGCGCTGTCGGCGCTCTCGGCGTTGTCGTCCGGAGAGGCGGGCGGCGGCGGGTTGTCACGATCGGCGGCGGTGGCGGTCACGGAACGGGATTACCGGCGCTACGAAGCCAAGACGGTTCCCGTCTGACTCTATCGCCGCCCCGCGGACGCCGCCACGCTTTTTTGGTGGTCGGGGCGGTGTTGGAGCGAGGGAACTCTAGCTCGGATTGGGCAAATCTTCCAGTCGATTGAAAATAAGGTTCATCGTCGCTTCTGGCAGGCCCACGACTGCGCCGGAAGCTCTTATGGTGTTATCGCCTTCGAACTTCCCAGCCATATCGATTTCGAAGGAGTTGCCGGGAAAATGGCCAAAGACGGTCGGCACATCCGCACCGTAATGTTGGACCCGAACCCGTCCCGAAATTTTTCCATCTTTCACTTCATAATTTCCCAAGTAATACCATCCGCTGTCTCCCCCAAAAGCACGATTGGTTTCGAAGACGACTACTCCGGTGCCCGCGAAACCAAAGCCACTTTCGAAATGCACGGACCAAAGAGCTTCGACACTAGCCATCAGATGCTTCTCCTGTTCGATGACACATACAGATTTGAACTGAGTGCGCTAACCCCGGCACCAGATTTCGCGAGACAGCTGATATTGGCACTTCCATACCCGGCAATAATCAGTCCGACCGAGAATTGCGCGGAAATCGCGAGCGCAATAGCTGAAAGCAGGGCTTTAGCGAGCGGAATTGTCACTTCGCGTCATCTCGTTCTTTGGCGAACTCAACCATTTTCCTCTTTGCCGGACGCCTTCTCGGCCGATCTGCCGGCGAACCAGTAGCTGATGACTGCCGCGCCGACCGGCATCACCGCAAAGAAGATGTCCTTCGCAAAGTCGATTTTCCCCAAAGCGAGCGCATAGGCGATCAGGCCGGCTCCCCCCAAGAACACAAAGGCCGCCGCGCCATAGGTCACCTTGATGCGAACCTCGCTACGCTTCCGTTTCAATTCTTCATTCTCTGCGACCATGAAACCTCGTCCTCGGGCGTTTTGCTGCCATTCGAAAAGGCGTCGTGCAGGATTGACGGGTCACATCGCGGTTAAGGCCGGCGTTTAGCGCCCCAGCGCTCGAATACTCTCCACGCCGCTGAAAATTATCCGCGATGAGTTCGGTAGAGGGATATATGTGGCGTATATGCCACGTTCGGATTGAAACTGACGATGCGGCGAATGCGTCACAATTCGGTTGACCCGTAGTGGCGACAACGCCATCAAGTGGCGTTATGATCGTTCAATCGATTTTTCGGGTTGCGCATGCCTACGCCGATCACCGGCAAATCGCCTTGTCCACCGTGGGCCGGCTCGGCATGGGGCATGGGCATTTCTTCGAGCGTCTGGCGGCCGGCCGGGTAACGCTCCGGCGCGCGGACCGCGCCCTTCAATGGTTTTCCGACCACTGGCCGGTCGATCTCGAATGGCCGCCGGACATTCCCCGGCCCCCTCCCAATTCCGACTAGGACGCTCCGCGATAGTTCGCGCTGCAGCGTCCGCCGCCTCACGCCCCGGCGTCGGGGTGCGGGACCTTCGGGGTCGAGAGTATGGCGACGCGCCATTCCGCCGACGCGACGGCGGCGCGGCGGGCAGCAGATGCGGATCGGGAGCGGATACGGAGCTTGGGAACCGTTGCGGGGAATACGAAGCAGCTGGAATCCGGAGTCGAATTTAGTGTTGACACCGAATTCGCGTTTACCACATGTTCTCAGCGAACTTGCTCCCCCCCGGATTTGCCCGAATGGGCCCCGGGGGGGTTATCGTTTGCAGGTGTTGCCGATGGAAGAGCCCGCGGTCAAACGCCTCGATTCCCTGATAAGCGCTGAGCACGAGTGGGTTTGAGGCTCACGATGCGGATTTTCGGGTACAGCGATGCCGGGGCCGGTGCACGTGTCGCCAGCGAGAGGTCGGGTGAGGTGGCTTCTCGGACTGGACGGTGCACTTCGCCGTTCGGCGGACGAGCGGGTTGCCCCGGGCTTGCCGGTTTCGAGCGGGGATGGAGCGGGATGCGCCGGGGCCTGCTATTCGAGCTGGACTGCGGCGTGATAGAGCCAGTCGAGCCGGAAGTTGTTGCGCGCGAAGTCGAGCCGCCAGCGCCGGCCGCTGCGCACCAGCCTTCCCACGACCCGAACCAGATAGCGGATCAGGGGCCGCAGGCCATGGCGCCGGGCGCGGGCCGGCAACAACTGGTATTGGACCGCGCGGAGCAGCACCTGCGCGATCTGGCCGCAGATGTAGAAGGCCTGGTTGGCGCGGAACTTCCGGCACGGCGGGTGATGCAGGTCGAGGTCGATCAGCGGCCCCTTGAAGGCGTTCTCCTGGCCCTGCTTTCCGCGGTGCCGGCGCACCAGCTCGTCGAGCGGAAGGTCGTCGCGCGAGACCAGGATCACGGTGTAGACGGGGAGCAGCAGGGTCTGGCCCCGGTCGCGGCGGCGGCGGATCACCACGTAGCTCTGTTCCTCCCAGCCCGCCGGGCGGTAGCGCACCAGCGTCGCATCTTCGCCGAGCCCGATGTCGGTCCATCCGTCTTCGGGCAGGCCTTCGATCACATCCAGCACCGGCGCCCGCTTGCGCGCGTGGGTCAAGCTGATCGAGTAGTCCCATCCCCGCTCGCGGCACCAGGCGATGAGTTCGCCCCGGTAGTAGGCGTTGTCCGCGCGCAGCCACACCGGCGTGCCCTCGGGCAGGCAGGGCGCCACGTCGCTGTCGAGCTGCTCGCGCCAGCCCCCGGCCACGTCGCCGCCGCCCGGATGCAGCCGACCGCTCGCCCACAGCGAGCCGATGAACACCCCGTGCAGCCAGTACTGGCGCGTGCCGTCGTAGCCGCGCCGCGCCTCCTCGAACAGCCTCCCGTCGACCTCGATCGCGGTGCCGTCGACGAACACCGGGACGTAGCCGCGCACCGACGCCTCATGTTCCACCACCGCCGGCGCCACCTGTGCGGCCAGTCCGCGCGCCACCGCCAGCAACGTCTCGACCTGCGCCTCGTCGATGCGCGCCAGATACTCGCCAAGACGCCGGCCCGAGGGCACGTCGCCAAGACCCAGCAGCCGTTGCCCGACCCGGTCCTCGCGCAGCGCGTCCAGATCCGACAGCGCCCCGTTGCCCGCCGCCAGCGAGGCGATCAGGCTCCACAGCGTCTCCGCGTCGCTCGCACCCCGCGCCCGCTGCTTGACCGACACCGCCGACAGCGCCTGTGGCAGACCAAGCCGCGACGCCATCTGGCCCAGCACCGACCAGCCGCCGAAGCCGGTCAGCTGCGCGTCGGTGAAGTCCATCTCGACTTTGGGCGGCCGGGGAATTACCGTGGTCATCGCGCACCTGCGAGGTGATGGAATGCTCGCCGGCAATATTGCCGATTTCGCCCGCAGCGTGCGCACTTTTTCGGATCCGGCGCCAGCCTTATCCGGGAATCAGGGGTGTCAAGTGATCCTGAACGCATCCCCTTGAAAGTTCTTGATCGAACATATACATTCGGCACGGTTCACCTCCATCAGGGGGGAGAACCCCAGTGGGCGGTGACAAGCTCTGGAGGAATGTCGTGCCTAACGGGCCAAGAGGCGAAGCCCGCCAAGGGGTCTCCATGCCCGCAGCTAACAGGTAGCCTGCAAATAGCTGCCATGAATGACACTGCGGGCCAACCGGGTGATCCGCCGCGCGCGTATGACAGTCGGAGGATCGCCAACCATTTCATCGCTCTGGCCGACGGCGCCGGCCAGTCGATGTCGATTATGCGCGTTCTCAAACTCGCCTATATGGCCCACGGCTGGTGCCTAGCCCTCTTCAATCGTGAACTCACCTACGACACCGTCGAGGCATGGAAATTCGGCCCAGTGTTCCCCGCCGTGTATTACACCTTTCGACCGCAGGGGATTCACAACCTTCGTCCCATGCCAATGCCTGATGAAGACCTGGGCCAAGATGTAGAAGACTTACTCCAGGGAACCTTCAAAAGGTACGAAGGTCTAAGCCCTCGACAGCTCTCTAGGCTGACGCATATCAAAGGCGGCCCTTGGGACAGAATTTGGCGCGTAGAGGGAAAAAAGTACGGCATCATCGGAAACGAGCTGATCGCTGCGCATTACAAGGACAAGCTGTCCAGATCAGCCAATGGCTGATGCCCAGCATTCAGGGCTGCTCCCTGATCCAGACATTTCAGGTTCTGGGGGTGAAGCAGAATCGCTCGACGCTAGCGGCACCGGCCGTCAAGAGTTCACAACGCAGCAAAAGCTTGGCAACCAGCTTGTCAACCTGAGATTGTGGGCCGTTGCCCTGGCGACATTAGTGATCGTTGTGCTGGGCTATCTTGAATTCGCGCTCTTGTCCCCCTTTCTTTCTATGTGTCGCAAGCCAGTATGTGTTCGGTGCGAATGCAACCCGGATTGCCTTGCTGCGCTCCCCGATCAGTTCGTGCTTCTGACCATTGCCCCGATTGTCGCTGTGACAGCGATTATCGTAGCGATTCTGTTCGGCGTCTTTCGGGGCTACCGGGGACAAGAGATTGCTGATGCTCTCAGAGATGCAGCGGCCAAAGGTGCCGGTGCAGACTGACCATCCGGTACCAATTGGGCATCTGTTTCTGATGATCTGTCGTGGGTTTCGTCCTTCGGGCGGTTGCCGCATGGAACCAAGCGCGATAGGGTTGCTGTCTGCTCGATGAAGAAAATGACATGTCGAAAGACCCGAATCCCGCTACCCAACCAGTGGGCGGAACGCCCAAGCGCCCGCGCGACACGAACCAGCTTGCCAAGGCTATCGTGGATATAGCGACCGGCCAGACGTCGGATACGGTTGAGTCAGCGAGTCCGGCCAGACGGGCCGCAGGACGGAAGGGAGGCGCGGCGCGCGCGTCCAGTCTCTCCCCGGAGCGGCGCAGCGAGATCGCCGTCGCTGCCGCCTCGGCGCGGTGGGGGAACGGGGAATGACCAATTACATCGACAGGTGGCCGGAACCGATGAAGGATATCCTGATCGGAATCCACGACACCCTGGAAAATCTCCACGAGAATGAGATTGGTTCGTGGACGCGACCGGCCCACGAACGCCAGATGATCGAGGAACTAAAGGCCACAGGCTTTATCAACTACACCAATTGGAAAAAGCTTATGGACGGCGACATTTACACCAGCGTTCGCCTGACTGAGCAGGGCAAGAATGTCTTGCGGAGCGCCGGTATCATCAAAGAGCCAAATTCAAACTAGCCCACTACCGACGATCCCGCCGACCGCAGCCCCGGCCGACAAAGCCACCGGGCCGATCCGCCAGAGCCGGCGAAGCCGCCGCCGGAACGAACGCCGTTCGCCCGTTCCGGCGCGCGAGGCTTCGGAGCCGGCGCTGTAGCCGGCGCTGTAGCCGGCCGAGCCGGTTGCCCGCGAGATCGCCCGAAACCGCTGCCCGGATCTGCCGCTCTGGACGCGCCAGGAGGCCCGTGGAGCGCCGTCGGGGATTTTCCGGTGTCTTTCCCTTCAGGAGCCCGGCCCGCCATGCCCTGCCCTGCGGCACGGCGGCAGGGTGCGGTTCCAATTCCGGCCCGGGCAGGGTGCCGACCGGAGACAGCCGGGAGCGCGAATGCGCCTTGACCGCCCGGACGCGGTAGCGTCAGATGTTCTTGCACCAATCCAGGACGCCCGCTCTGTCGGGTCGCCCGCCGAATAGAACAGCCGCTTGACCGGCGGGGAGTAGCTACCCCGCCCCCGGCAAATAGGCGGGACTCTTCCATTCGTCTTGGATAGGTGCAACGGCCCGGCGCCCCGCCGGTCCGTCCAGGCAGGGAGGGTTCCGTGAAACGTCTGCACACCGTCGTCGCGGGAGCGCTTGTCCTGACCGCCTGCGGCGGCGGCGGGGGCGGCGGCATCGGCGGCGGCGGCCACGTCGCGCGACCGCCGGCGCCGATCGCCGCGGCGCTGCGCCAGAAGACCGACAATCCGAGCGCGGCAACGGTCGCCCGCTATATACTGGAAACGGTCCAGGGGCCGGTCGCTCCGAACAGTTTCGGGCTCGGCCGGTTCGACGCCCCGCCGACCGTGCGGCTCCTGCGCGGCGCCACGGCGCGGGAGCGCGCCATGCTGCATCACGCGGTCGGCATGATCAACCGGCACCTGCCCTACAACTGGCATGTGAAGGTCGGCAGCGACCTGTCGCAGGCCCGCACGGACGCCATCGTTTCCGCCATACGGGAAAGCACTAGGCATACCCGGCAGATATTGAGCCATGTGCCGGACGGAGAGGTGGCCATTTACTTCGCGGGAGAGCCGCTCCGGGGCGCAGACGGCCGCATTACCCTCGGGCTGGCGGCCCACGACTTCAACAGCCGCTACGACCCGGTGCAAAGGCGGTGGGAAAGACAGGGCATCCGGGCGGGCGGCGCCTGGGTGGCGCGGCGCTTCGAGGCGGGTGAGGACCAGAAGTTCACCGTCCTGCTCCACGAGATGCTGCACGCGCTGGGCCTGTACGATCATCCCGATCCGGACCGCTTCCCGACCTCGATCCTGGCGGCGACCTACAGAGGGGCCGTCAGGAGCCTGCCGGACATCGACGGCACGGCCCTGCGGGTCGCGTACACCCGCCTCCCCAACGGCGCCGAGCCGGAGGACATCGACGCCGCGAGCCTCGGCGAGTGGGCGACGGTCTCCGACGAATTGGCCGGCACCATGCCGACGGCCGGCGGCACGGTCCGGTTCGGCCTCAACTACACCAACGGCTTCGTCGTGCCCTGGACCAGCGGGCCGGCGCCGGGGCGCGGTCTCGCCGACAACCGTTCGCTCGCCGGGACGGCGACGTGGAACGGCAAGCTGTACGGCGCGACGGTCGGGCGCCGCGGGCTTGGCGGCGACGCGCGGGTGACGGTCGATATGGGCACGCTCGCCGGCCGGGCGGACTTCACGAACCTGCAATCCTGGTCGGAAGCGCAGGTCCGCGCGGGCACGGCCTTCGCAGCGACGCCGGGGGTGCAGTGGAACACCGGCCGGCTCGGCTACACTATCTCGGTGTCCGGCAATCATCTGCGCAGCACCGGCGGCGACGACGGCACGGTAACCGGCCAGTTCTACGGCCGGGCGCATCAAGGCGTCGCCGGCTCGCTGGAACGCCCCGACCTGACGGCCGTGTTCGGCGCAAGGCGCTGACGCCGGATCGCCGTAAGTGGGGCGGTGTTCTACGAGATCGGCGGCGACGCCGGGAAGGTCACAGGTATCTTCTACGGCTCGAACCAGAAAAGGATCGGCGGCACCTTGCGCCGCACCGACCTCGCGGCTGGATTCGGCGCGCAGCGTCGGTAGAAAGACGAAGCCCGGTCGGCTGGACCCGGCCGGGCTTCACTCACCCACGACAAGGAGATTTGTCATGGACGAAGTAAACCGTACAGAGAATAATATCCTTGGGCTTGTGGCGGAAGATCGCTTGAGCGATAGCGGACGGTGAGGCGTCGATTGGGGGAAGGGTCAACCCCTTGCCGTCCGACGCCTCGCTTTTCTGCTTATCGGTGCTGCTCATTCGTCGCCGTGCTGACTAAATACCACCGCATGAACTTGCACTTCATCTTGATCGTATGAGTACAGAATCCATAGCTCATGGGTTTCCGCCAGTCTGTTGCCAGGAATCACATGCACAAGATAATTTGTCGGGTTGGTGCGAAGACGCGGGATCCCAACGTCCGGCGTTCGCGCGAGGAGCCATTCCACCCCGCGCCAATGATCCTCGAAACGCGAAGTCTGTTGCTGTTCTCGACTGACGAAATCTTCAGCGCGGGGGTCAAGAACGACAGTGCGGTATTGAGGCCAATATGCGCCAATCGCCATTACGCAGCCGCCTTCGTGCCCTCAATCAATCTCTTGGACAATGGAATCTGCCCACGCTTTGACATCATCCGTGATCGCGCCCCTACCCGTGACGAGAGTCGCATAAAGGGGTATCTCCTCTCCTTCTTTGGCGGCTGCCCATACCTCCTCATGCGTAATGTCGCTGATTTCATTTGCGGTGTGCTCGCAAACGAAATCAAGAACAGCCTTCGCTAAGCGGCGATCTTCCTCGGAAAGGGGGCTGAGATCGGGCGGGTGGATCGAAAGGAACTTCCGAGATTCGTATCGATGTTCCCTTTCTCGAATGATGATCTTCCCGTCGGCTTGCAGCTTTTCTAGGGTAGCCAAGATGTTCGCCGGGACAGGCCCCATTTTGCGCTTGACATACTTCCCTCCAGTCACAGAGACCCCGTTTCCCTGATACGCGAGCATATCAGTGAACCACAGTGCCTTGTTGAGTCTGACCGACCCTAGCCGTCCCGGATTGTCACGGCACTCATGCACGATGAAGTGCACTAGGGCCTTGAACTTCTCCCTTGACATCGTTCTCTCCATAGACGTTGGGGTGCTTCCCCCAGGTTTTTTTGAAAGTATATATGGTACTTGACTTATTGTAAATCTAGCGCTAAGGGGCCGCACCTCTTGCGGCCCCTTCCCGACGAACCTGGTTGCCAAATCGTATGCGTCCGCCGAAGACCGCAGGGGTAGGTCGCCTTTGTACGGCGAGTGCGTGCGGAGCGGAGTGGTTTTGAGCAAGAACCGGTTTATGCGGCTTGATCGAGCCTCTGCTCCGGCACCCAGTTCCAGGGGAAAAGTTCGCCGAGCCGGTTTTGCGGGGTTCCCGCGATCATCTTTTTTCGTGGATGAAGGAAGCCCGGCCGGGTCCAGCGGCCGGGCTTCTGCTTTTTTGACGGGCCGGGGCGATCCGGTCAACAGAAGGCCGAAGCTCCGTCCTTGACCGTTTCCCGCCACTTCGGGCCGAGATGCGCCCTGGCGTCGATGGCCCGTTCCGCTCCGCGATCGCCGCGCCTGGTCATCCTGATGCGCATGGTGTTCTGATGGCGGCGACTGATGGACGCCCAGCCGCCGCTGGAAACCGTGACCTTGCTGCTGACGTCCGTCGTTGCGGACGGCGACGTCCAGATGGCGCTCGCCAGGCTCTTGCCGTTGACCGCGGTAACGACGAACCGGTCGAACCCGCGCCGGACGGTCTCGACGGCGGCCACGGTGGCGGCAAGGCGCTGGGCGCCCGTCGCGCCGCACGCCGGCGCCGCGTCCACGAGGATCTGCACTTCGTTCGCAGACAGCGGAATGGCGTCGGTCTTGGCGCAGCCGACCACGGCGACGACCGACAGAACGGCGACCGCAGCTCCGCGCTTGCTGATTGTCATGGGAATCCTCCCGCTTGCCAGCCCGGCGGGTGCCGGACCGTTGCGCGACTGTACCCTGACGCAAGTACCGCCATCCAGAAATGATTTTGCTTGCCTTGCCTCCGGTCTTGCGCTGTATCATGCTGTATCGCGTAGGGTCGGCTGGACCTCCGACCTGCACTTGGGGAGTTGAGCCATGGCGTCTGCGGCATATGACTGTGCGAGTTTCGATGAGGTTCTGGACGACTCCTGCGCCATTCAGGAGGCTGGAGGCATGAGCTGCGCCCGGCCGGAGGCCGGGCCGCCTGACCCGTCCGCCGCCCTCGCGGGCGCACGGGCCCCCGCCCTCCCCGTTCTCGCGCTGCTGCTCGGCGCGCTCGGCCTGTTCGCGGCCGCGCCCGCCCAGGCGCAGAATACCGTCACCATCTGGTCCACCATGCTGGACGTGCAGAACTACGACTACACACGGGCTCATTTCGGTCACATTGTCGGTCGCGGTTGCACGGAGCCGAGATTCGTCTCAACAACCTATCGCTGCCGGGGTGCGCTGACGGACGACAGCTTCAGCTATGGCGGCCAGACCTACCGGGTCGCGGTTCTCCAGTCTACTAGCTATCTCTTCTCGGGTACTCGACGAAACCAGATCGACATCGCGTTGGATCGGAACATCCCCGCTGCCTTCGCGCAGCGCGCGACGCTGGTTGTCGGCAGCACGCGCTGGTCGCTGGCGGACGGCGCTGTGGGCGGTTTCTCCGTCTACCGGAATGGCGTCGAAGACGCCTCTTTAGGCGAAAACGGCTACTCTTGGTTGGGCTCGCTGCCCGCGTCGGGCCGGGTTCGCGTGAGTCTGGAGATGCCCGCCCCCGGTGTGCCCTCCGTCGACGGGGGCGCGGGGCGGAACACCGTCTGGAGCCCGACGCTGACGGTCGATCAGGGCTCAGGGTTTCTCGGCTGCTCCCTCGCCGCCTCCGCAGACAACTGCTCCGTGGCGCTCTCGGACGATGAGTTCGAGTACAACGGTGTGACCTATCTAGTCGAAGGTTTGTTTTACTTTCCTACCAGTAGGTCGGCAAGAATTGACATCACCCCGACACCACGGTCGAATCTTGCCGGGATGGTGTTGCATCTCGGCGCTACGCGGCTACCCGTTGGTTCATTCGGCATTGAAGAAAGTTACACATGGAACGGCGTCAACCCGCAATGGAGCGACGGCCAGCAGGTCGGGGTGAGGCTGACGGCGCCGGACCCCTCGCCGGCCCTGAGCGCCAGCGGTCCGACCCTGAGCGCGAGCGGCGCGCCGCGCGAGGGCGCCGCGCCGGTCACGGTGACGGTCACGCTGCCCGAGCCGGCGCTTGACGGCGGCGTGAATGTGACCGTCAACCTCGGCGGCACGGCGACCTGGGGGGAGGACTACCGCACGCCGGTGCCGGCCGGTCCGGAATATGACGATTACAGGAGGCCGGTGCAGAGGGAGGGCAGAGGCTGGTTCGGCGGGACGTCTTCCGAGACCGTCCAGGCCGCGAACCTGCTGCACATTCCTTCGGGGAGCCGGAGCGCGAGCTTCGAGATTCACGTCGTCGACGACCCGCACGAGGACTCCGGCGAGACGATCGACATCGGCGTCAGGGCGGACCATGCGGGCATTCAGTACACCGGCAGGCAAATAGAGAACTGCCCGACGTGCAGTCGGACGACAAGCCTGCTGACCTACATGGGCGCTGCCGAGCTCACCCTGACGATTACGAACCACGAGGACGCGGAGACGGAGGCGGCGCGGCTCGCGGCGGAGGCGGCCGCGGAAGCGGAGAGGCAGCGGCTGGCGGCGGCGCGCGCGGCGGCGGGCGGTCCGCTGAGCGGTCTTGCGCTCTCGGCCGGCTCGCAGGCGGTGGCGCTGGTCCCGGCCTTCTCGCCGAATGTGCTGTCCTACCGGGCGGAGGTCCCGTCGGGGACGGCGGGCGTGACGCTGGCGCCGTCGTGGGGCGCGGAGGCCGCGCTGGCCGGCTCGCCGACCGTGTTTTTGACTTCGCAAGGGCCGGCGGCGATGCTGGCGCAGACGCAGGTTCACGCCTCCGGCACGGCGGCGGCGCTGGCGCTGTCGTCGGCCGGCCCGACCAGGCTGGAGGTGACGGTGCTCGAGCCGGACGGGTCGGGGAAGCCATTGCAGGGGACGACCACGAAATACCGCGTCGAGGTGGTCGGGGCGGCGGTGCCGCAGACGGCGGCGCAGACCGTGACGGTGGCGTTCAGCAACGTCCCGCCGGAGCATGACGGGCAAGCGCCGTTCACGCTGGACGTGCAGTCGGGCTCGAAGCCCGCTGTGGAGGCGTTCACGGTGACGAACGGGACGGTCGTGCGGGCGTGGAGTCTGGACCCGGTGCTGTGGCGGGTCCGGGTCGAGCCGAAGTCCTGGAAGGACGTGAAGATCGCGCTCGGCGGGGCGTCGGCGAAGGTCCCGGGCCCGGCGCGCATCCGGGTCGCGGACGCGCGGGCGAAGGAGGGCAAGGACGCCTCGCTCGACTTCGCGGTGACGCTCCACCGGGCGGCGGCGCACGAGGTGTCGGTGGACTACGCGACGGCCGACGGCACGGCGGCGGCGGGGGCGGACTACACGGCCGCGTCGGGCACGCTGACCTTCGCGCCGGGCGAGACGGCGAAGACGGTGAGCGTCCCGCTGCTCGACGACTCGATCGACGAGGGCAAGGAGAGGTTCACGCTCCGGCTCTCGAACCCGCGGGGTGCGTATCTGCGCAAGATGCACCGCGAGGCGAAGGGGGTGATCCGGAACGACGACCCGCTGCAGGCGATGTGGCTGGCGCGCTTCGGGCGCACGGTGGCCGCGGACGCGGTGGCGTCGGTGACGGCGCGGCTGGAGACGCCGCGCGGCGCCGGCTCGCACGTGACGCTCATGGGCCAGCGCATGAACTTCGGCGAGGCCGAGGGCGGCGGCGGCAAGGCGTTCGCGACCGTGCTGACGGGGCTCGCGCAGGCGTTCGGCGCGCCTTCCGCGCCGGCGAACGACGACGACCCGTTCGCGCGCCACGGCCTGACCGGCGGCTGGAACGATCCCGCCGCCAGCGCGGCCCCGCGCTCGGTGACCGGGCGCGACCTGCTGCTGGGCACGTCGTTCCGCATGGTGCTCGACCGCAGCGCCGGCGCGCAGTGGACGGGCTGGGGCCAGGGGGCGTCGGTGTCGGGCTTCTCGGCCGCGGTGCCGGGCCTCGGCCTGAGCGGCGAGGCGGCGACCGGGTCGATGGGCATGGACTGGGAGCAGGGCCGGCTGCTGCTGGGCTTCGCGATGACCCACAGCGTCGGCGAGGGCGCGGCGCGCGATGCCGGCTGGCGCTACGCCCTGGGCAGCACGGCGACGATGGCGCTGCCCTATGCGCGGCTCAAGGTGACCGACCGGGTGTCGGTGTGGGGCCTCGCGGGCGCCGGCAAGGGACGGCTCACCCTCGACCTCGACGGCGCCGTGGCGCAGAAGTACCGCACGGACCTGTCGATGACTCTGGTCGCGATCGGCGGGCGGGGCGATCTGCTGACGCCCGCCGAGGCCGGCGGCTTCGCGCTGGCGCTCAAGGCCGACGCCTTCTGGGTGGGCACGAAGTCCGACCGGGTGAAGGCCTCGGCGTTCGGCAGCCTTGCGGGTGCGCGGGGCGAGTCGAGCCGGGTGCGGGCGGTGCTGGACGGCTCGCGCAGGTTCGCGTTCGCAAGCGGCGCGGCGCTGACGCCGTCGCTCGAGCTCGGGGTGCGCCACGACGCGGGCGACGCGGAGACGGGGACGGGCCTGGAGGTCGGGGCCGGCCTTAACTACGCGGACCCGTCGCGGGGCCTGGACATGGCGCTGAAGGTGCACGGCCTGGCGGTGCATGCCGAGCGCGGCTACGACGAATGGGGCGTGTCGGGGCAGCTCCGGCTGGTGCCGGGCGGCGCGGGCCGCGGCCTGTCGATGTCGCTCACGCCCTCCTGGGGCGTTGACCCGTCCGGCTCGCAGCGGCTGTGGGCGTTGCCGGCGTCGTCGGGGCTGGCGGCGAACCCCGGATCGGGGTCCGGGGCGGGCTCCGGGGCAGACCCGTCGAGCCGGTTCGACGCCGAGGTCGGCTACGGCCTGGCGCTGTTCGGCGACCGCTTCACGGGGACGCCGAATGTCGGCTTCGGGCTGTCGGAGACGGCGCGCGAGTACCGCATGGGCTGGCGTCTGACCTCGGCGGTCGAGGGCGATCCCGGCTTCGAGGTCAATCTCGACGCGATCCGGCGCGAGGCGGCCAATAACAACGGATCCGGGGCGGGCAGGGCCGACCACGGGGTGATGCTGAGAAGCACGATCCGCTGGTGAGGGGCCGGGCGCTCTCCACGCAACGCCGAGCGTTTGCAGAACAACTGACGGGATTTCGGGCGAGAGGCCGTCGCCGGGCATCCGTCACCGCATCGATTGCCAGTATCTCAAGAGGACAAGTCATGACATCGACGTTCGTTTCGATTGAAGGGTTGACAGGCGCGGTGCACCCGCGCGCTATAACGACGCCGGACGCCGGACGCAAGATGGTGTGCGCAGCGGGAGGCCGCCGCGGCTTCCTTCCCGGCCTCGCCCGCCTCCCCGTCCTCGCGCTGCTGCTCGGCGCGCTCGGCCTGTTCGCGGCCGCGCCCGCCCAGGCGCAGTCCCACATCTGGTCGGCGACGCTGACAGTCGATGATATCGATGACGACGGGGCGTATCTCGGCTGCGATACCTCGACCTGCTCCTCGCAGCTCACGGAAGATGAACTCGAGCACAACGGTGAGAGATATACCGTCGCTCACCTTTATTACAACAACGGTCCCTCGATTCCCTGATAAGCGCTGAGCACGAGTGGGTTTGAGGCTCACGATGCGGATTTTCGGGTACAGCGATGCCGGGGCCGGTGCACGTGTCGCCAGCGAGAGGTCGGGTGAGGTGGCTTCTCGGACTGGACGGTGCACTTCGCCGTTCGGCGGACGAGCGGGTTGCCCCGGGCTTGCCGGTTTCGAGCGGGGATGGAGCGGGATGCGCCGGGGCCTGCTATTCGAGCTGGACTGCGGCGTGATAGAGCCAGTCGAGCCGGAAGTTGTTGCGCGCGAAGTCGAGCCGCCAGCGCCGGCCGCTGCGCACCAGCCTTCCCACGACCCGAACCAGATAGCGGATCAGGGGCCGCAGGCCATGGCGCCGGGCGCGGGCCGGCAACAACTGGTATTGGACCGCGCGGAGCAGCACCTGCGCGATCTGGCCGCAGATGTAGAAGGCCTGGTTGGCGCGGAACTTCCGGCACGGCGGGTGATGCAGGTCGAGGTCGATCAGCGGCCCCTTGAAGGCGTTCTCCTGGCCCTGCTTTCCGCGGTGCCGGCGCACCAGCTCGTCGAGCGGAAGGTCGTCGCGCGAGACCAGGATCACGGTGTAGACGGGGAGCAGCAGGGTCTGGCCCCGGTCGCGGCGGCGGCGGATCACCACGTAGCTCTGTTCCTCCCAGCCCGCCGGGCGGTAGCGCACCAGCGTCGCATCTTCGCCGAGCCCGATGTCGGTCCATCCGTCTTCGGGCAGGCCTTCGATCACATCCAGCACCGGCGCCCGCTTGCGCGCGTGGGTCAAGCTGATCGAGTAGTCCCATCCCCGCTCGCGGCACCAGGCGATGAGTTCGCCCCGGTAGTAGGCGTTGTCCGCGCGCAGCCACACCGGCGTGCCCTCGGGCAGGCAGGGCGCCACGTCGCTGTCGAGCTGCTCGCGCCAGCCCCCGGCCACGTCGCCGCCGCCCGGATGCAGCCGACCGCTCGCCCACAGCGAGCCGATGAACACCCCGTGCAGCCAGTACTGGCGCGTGCCGTCGTAGCCGCGCCGCGCCTCCTCGAACAGCCTCCCGTCGACCTCGATCGCGGTGCCGTCGACGAACACCGGGACGTAGCCGCGCACCGACGCCTCATGTTCCACCACCGCCGGCGCCACCTGTGCGGCCAGTCCGCGCGCCACCGCCAGCAACGTCTCGACCTGCGCCTCGTCGATGCGCGCCAGATACTCGCCAAGACGCCGGCCCGAGGGCACGTCGCCAAGACCCAGCAGCCGTTGCCCGACCCGGTCCTCGCGCAGCGCGTCCAGATCCGACAGCGCCCCGTTGCCCGCCGCCAGCGAGGCGATCAGGCTCCACAGCGTCTCCGCGTCGCTCGCACCCCGCGCCCGCTGCTTGACCGACACCGCCGACAGCGCCTGTGGCAGACCAAGCCGCGACGCCATCTGGCCCAGCACCGACCAGCCGCCGAAGCCGGTCAGCTGCGCGTCGGTGAAGTCCATCTCGACTTTGGGCGGCCGGGGAATTACCGTGGTCATCGCGCACCTGCGAGGTGATGGAATGCTCGCCGGCAATATTGCCGATTTCGCCCGCAGCGTGCGCACTTTTTCGGATCCGGCGCCAGCCTTATCCGGGAATCAGGGTCAAACGGGCCGTCGCCTTTGTCGATGGTCAGAACCTCTTCCGCCACGCCAAGGAAGCGTTCGGCCACCACCATCCCAACCACGATCCGAACATGCTGTTCGATGCCGTTTGCCGCGAAAACGGCTGGCAAAACCGGGGCGTGCGCTACTACACCGGCGTTCCCAAGGCCGACAAAGACCCGTTCTGGCACGGCTACTGGACGAAACGGCTGCGGGCGATAGATCGGCGCCGGTCGCCTTAGGGTGCAACGGCGCCGGGCAGCCGCACCGCCTGCGTCGCTCGCCGCATTTCCCGAAAGCTGCGCGGTATGGCGCTGGCCTGCCCCTCCCCTCACGTCCCCGGCGTCGGGGTGCGGGGGCGCATGATCCAGGCGCGGGCGAGTTCGCCGAGCACGCCGCGGCCGGCGGTCAGGGCGGCGCGTGGTTTCGACAGTTCGATGCGCGTTGCCACCGGATCGCCGGCGCGCAGGCGGTTCGACAGGGCGCGCGCCAGAGCGAGGATGGCGGCGCTCTCCCAGGCCAGGCGGCGGCTGCGCAGCGCGGGCATGAGCGGCCGGGCCTCGCTCAGCAGCGCATCGACGCCGTCGAGGCATAGGTCCTTCACCCGCTTCAGGCCGGGCGGCATGGCCGGCAGCGCCAGCTCCTCCACCGCCGCGCCCTCGGCCGCCATCCAGTCGCCGGGCAGATAGACCCGGTCGAGATTGCGGTAGTCGTCGGCGCAGTCCTGGAGATGATTGATGACCTGGAGTGCGTTGCACAGGGCGTCGGCGGCCGGCCAGGCGTCGTCCGGCCCGCCGTGCAGGTCGATCAGGAAGCGGCCGACCGGCGACGCCGAATGGCGGCAGTAATGCATCAGGTCGTCCCAGCTGTCGTAGCGGGATTTCACCGCATCCTGCTTGAAGGCGATAATCAGGTCCCGGCAATGGCGGATGACCTGGCCGGTCCCGGCCATCGTTTCGCGGACGCGGTGCGCCCTGGCGTAGGCCGGATCGTCGGTCTCGCCGGTAAGCGCCCGGTCGAAGCCGTCCAGCCGGGCGACCTTATCTTCGGGCTCGAGATCGGGATTGTCGGCAATGTCGTCGATCGCCCGGGCATAGGCATAGAAGACCGCGACCTTCGGGCGAAGCCGCCGCGGCAGCAGGAAGGAGCCGACGGGGAAATTCTCGTCCCCGGCGCCCTTGCCGGAAGGGGTCTCCACCGTCGTCATTAAGTTGCCTCGGCAATGCTCCGCTGGCGGGCCGATGCCCCCGGGGGAGGGTGAGCGGATCGGGCCGCACGGAAAAGCGACGATACAGCCCGCTACCACGTTCGCAGGCGCAAGCCAATTGCTGTAGGGAAACCCCGGAACCCGGCCCAGGCCGAATCCCGCCGCCGACGGAAGCCTGATGCGCGTCGACGACTTCGATTTTCCCCTGCCGAAAGACCGGATCGCCCAGAGCCCAGCGCGGCCGCGGGATTCGGCGCGGCTGCTCCATATCGGCGCGGAATTGTCGGACCGGCGGATCGGCGACCTGTCCTCCCTGCTGCGCCCCGGCGACCTTCTGGTGATGAACAATACACAGGTGATTCCGGCGCGGCTCCGCGGCGTCCGGACGGCAGCGCGCGGCGAGGCCCGGATCGAGCTGACCCTGCACCGGCAGATGCCGGGCGCAAGCGAGGCGGAGACGCGCTGGCTGGCCTTCGCCCGGCCGGGCAAGCGGCTCAAACCGGGCGACACCGTGCGCTGTCCCGGCCTGCCCGGCGCGGCCGTGCTGGAGAAGCGCAGCGGCGGGGAAGTCCTGCTCGCTTTCGAGGCCGGGTCGGCGGCCCTGCTGGAAGCTCTCGACGCTGCCGGCGAGATGCCCTTGCCGCCCTACATCGCGCGGGCCGGTGCGTGCCGCGACGACCGTGCGGACTACCAGACGGTCTATGCGCGCGAACGCGGCGCGGTCGCGGCGCCGACGGCCGGCCTGCACTTTACCGGGCGCCTCCTGGAAGACCTGGACCGGAGCGGCGTCGGCCATGTCTTCGTCACCCTGCATGTCGGCGCCGGCACCTTCCTGCCCGTCAAGGTCGAGCGGGTGGCCGACCACCGGATGCACGCCGAAACCGGCACGGTGACGGCGGACGCGGCACAGCGGATCAACGCGGCGCGGGCGGCCGGCGGCCGGATCGTCGCCGTCGGCACCACGAGCCTGCGCCTGCTGGAAAGCAGCACCGACGAACGCGGCCCGGTCCGCCCCTTCGCCGGGGAGACCGACATTTTCATCGTGCCCGGCACGCCGGTCCGCAGCGCCGACCTGCTGCTGACCAATTTCCACCTGCCGCGCTCGACCCTGTTCATGCTGGTCTGCGCCTTCGCCGGCACGGCGCGGATGAAGGCCGCCTACGCCCACGCCGTCGAGCGCGGCTACCGCTTCTACTCTTACGGCGACGCCTGCCTGCTGGAGCGTGCGCCCTTTGAGGCCGGGCCATGACCGGGTTCCGCTTCGAGCAGCTGGAGGCCGGCGGCGCGGCCCGGCGCGGCCGGCTGCACACGGCCCACGGCACGGCGGAGACCCCGGCCTTCATGCCGGTCGGCACCGCGGGCACGGTCAAGGCCATGCTGCCGGAGCATGTCGCGGGCACCGGCGCGGAGATCGTGCTCGGCAACACCTATCACCTGATGCTGCGGCCCGGCGCGGCCCGTGTGAAGGAACTGGGCGGCCTGCACCGCTTCATGGACTGGCCCGGCCCGATCCTGACCGACAGCGGCGGCTTCCAGGTCATGTCGCTGGGCAGCCTGCGCACCCTGTCGGAAGAGGGCGTGACCTTCCGTTCCCATATCGACGGCAGCGAGCACCGTCTGACGCCCGAAGGCTCGACGGCGATCCAGGACGATCTGGATGCGACGATCTCCATGGTCCTGGACGAATGCACGCCCTGGCCCGTGGACGAGGCCGCCGCCGCCGACTCGATGCGCCTGTCCATGCGCTGGGCCGGGCGCAGCCGCGCCGCGTTCCGCCCCCGGCCCGGCTACGGCCAGTTCGGCATCGTCCAGGGCAGCGTGTTCCCGGACCTGCGCGCCGAATCCGCGGCGGCGCTGACCCATATCGGCTTCGAGGGCTACGCCGTCGGCGGGCTGGCGGTCGGCGAGGGCCGGCAGGCGATGTTCGACATGCTGGAGGCCACAAACCCGGCGCTGCCCGCCGGCCGGCCGCGCTACCTGATGGGCGTCGGCCGGCCGGCCGATATCGTCGGCGCGGTCGCCCGCGGCATCGACATGTTCGATTGCGTCCTGCCGACCCGCTCCGGCCGCACCGGCAAGGCCTTCGTGCCCGGCGGCGAGCTCAACATCCGCAACGCCCGCCACGCGGATGCCGCCCGGCCGCTCGACCCGGAGTGCGCCTGCCCGGCCTGCCGGCGCTTCAGCCGGGCCTATCTGCACCATCTGTTCAAGGCCGGCGAGATGCTCGGGCCGATCCTGCTCACCTGGCACAACCTGCAGCATTTCCAGGACCTGATGCGGGACATCCGGTCCGCGGTCGAAGGCGGCTGTTTCGCGCTATACAGCCGGGACCACGCCGCGGCCGAGGCGGCCTTCGATCCGCAGGCCGCCTGAGCGCCCGCCGAACGAAGACGCCGAAGGAGGCCGCCGGAAAACGCCATGTCCGCGCCGACCGAGACCCACACGCTCACCCAGCTGGGCCAGCCGACGGAAATTCCCGCCTCGCCCGAGGCGGCGGTCATCGAATCCGTCCCCAACCCGCACCCCGGCAAGACCTATCTGGTCCGCTTCGTCTGCCCGGAATTCACTTCGCTGTGCCCGCTCACCGGCCAGCCGGATTTCGCCCATATGGTGATCGACTACGTTCCGGACGAACGGATCGTCGAGAGCAAGTCCCTCAAGCTGTTCCTGACGTCCTTCCGCAACCTTGGCGCATTCCACGAGGCTTGCACCGTCGGCATCGCCGAACGGCTGGTCGAGGCGCTGGCGCCCACATGGCTGCGCATCGGCGGCTACTGGTATCCGCGCGGCGGCATGCCGATCGACGTATTCTGGCAGACCGGCGAACCGCCGGACGGCCTGTGGCTGCCCGACCAGGGCGTCGCGTCCTATCGCGGGCGCGGCTGAGCGGAAGCCTGCCGGACCCCGGGGATGAGCGCCGCCGCCGATATCCGGGACGAAGCGGCGCGGCTGGGCTTCGACGCCGTCCGCTTCACGCCGGCTCGGCTGCCGGCCGCGGCGGGCGACGATCTCGACCGCTTCCTGTTGCAGGGCTATGCCGGCGACATGGGCTGGCTGGCGATGACCCGGACGCGCCGGCGCTCGCCTGAGCGCATGTGGCCGCAGGCGAAATCCGCCATCGTGCTCGGCGTGAACTATGGGCCGGCGGGCGACCCCCTCGCCATTCTGAATCAGCGCGACCGGGGCGCGATCTCCGTCTATGCGCAGAACGACGACTATCACGACGTGATCAAGAAGCGGCTGAAGGCGCTGGCGCGCCGGATCGCCGGCCGGTTCGGCGCCGAGGTCAAGGTCTTCGTCGATACCGCGCCGCTGATGGAAAAGCCGCTCGCCGAACGCGCCGGCCTGGGCTGGCAGGGCAAGCACACCAATCTGGTCTCGCGCGATTTCGGCAGCTGGCTGTTTCTCGGCGCGATCCTGACCACGCTCGACCTGCCGCCGGATGCGCCGGAGGCCGACCGGTGCGGCTCGTGCCGGGCCTGCCTCGACATCTGCCCGACCGACGCCTTCCCCGCACCCGGCCGGATCGATGCCCGCCGCTGCATCAGCTACCTCACCATCGAGCACAAGGGGCCGGTCCCGCGCGCGCTGCGGCCCCTCATGGGCAACCGGATCTACGGCTGCGACGATTGCCTGGCGGTCTGCCCGTGGAACAAGTTCGCCAGGCAGACGGAGGAACCGGCCTTTCTGCCGCGGGCCGAACTGACCGCGCCGCGGCTGGCCGATCTCGCCGCGCTCGACGATGCCGGCTTCCGGGCCCTGTTCCGCAAGTCGGCCGTCAAGCGGATCGGCCGCGACCGCTTCGTGCGCAACGTGCTGATCGCCATCGGCAACAGCGGAAGTGCGGAACTGGCCGCGACCGCCGAGACGCGATTGCAGGACGGATCGGCGCTGGTCCGCGGCGCGGCGGTGTGGGCGCTGCGCCGGCTCGATCCGGACCGGGCGGCAGCGTTGCGGGCCAACGCTTTGGTGGCGGAGACGGACCCGGACGTGCGCGCCGAATGGGCGTCCCCTTCGACAAGCTCAGGGCAGGCTCTCGATACGGCGCGCAAGCGCGCCTACTCGGGATGAGGCCCCTCGATACGGCGCTGACGCGCCTACTCGGGATGAGGGGTTTGGGGGTTTTGCTTCAGCCTCAAATACCCCTCCCCCTCACCCTGAGTAGCCCCGGCCCCTGGGCCGGGGCGTATCGAAGGGCGCCGGCCTATTCCGCCGCGACGGCGACGCCGGCCGGGCAGGTGACGCCGGTGCCGCCGAGGCCGCAATAGCCGCCGGGGACCTTGGCCAGATACTGCTGGTGGTAATCCTCGGCGTAGAAGAACTCCGGCGCGTCGAGGATCTCGGTGGTGACCGGCCCGTAGCCGGCGGCGGAAAGCCGCTCCTGGAACAGGGCCTTCGTCGCTTCGGCGAGCGATCTCTGCGCCGGCGTCGTGCAGTAGATACCCGAGCGGTACTGGGTGCCGACATCGTTGCCCTGGCGCATGCCCTGGGTCGGGTCGTGGTTCTCCCAGAACAGCTTCAGCATCTCTTCGGCCGGGATCAGGGCCGGATCGTAGACCGCCAGCACGACCTCGTTATGCCCGGTCATGCCGCTGCACACTTCCTCGTAGGTCGGGTTCGGCGTTTCGCCGGCGGCGTAGCCCACGGCGGTCGTGTAGACGCCCGGCGCCTGCCAGAAGACCCGCTCCGCGCCCCAGAAACAGCCCATGCCGACGATCAGCGCCTCCATGCCGTCCGGGAAGGGCGGCGCGATCGGGTTGCCGTTGACATGGTGCCGGTTCCCGACCGGCATCGCCTGCGCCCGCCCCTTCAGCGCCCGGCCGGGCGCGGGCATTTCCAGCTTGCGTCGCGGAATGAAGAACATGGCGGGGGATTCCCTCGATGCTGGTAGCCGTCCGATACGACATAGGCAATCCGGGGCGATCCCGCCAGTGCGCGGCGTCGGGCTGCCCCGAGCATGGCCGAAATATTCCCCTTCCCTTGGATTCCTCCGCGAAACCGCTCGCCGTCATTCCGACCGAAGCCCCGGCCCCCGGCCGGGGCGTAGCGGAGGAATCCCGGCTCGGTCTCACCCGCAAGAAAACCTTGGTCCTGCGTTGAGATTCCTCCGCTACGCGCCCCGGATTGGATCCGGGGCGCTCCGGTCGGAATGACGGCCCGGAATGACGGGAAGGGCGGCGGGAGCCGATCGCACGGATTTGTTCGGCTTTCGCAGAGAAATCCTCCCCTTGGGGAGGGGGCTTCGCGCAGAGACGGCGGCGTTCCACCCAACGGCTTTGCAGGGAAGGTTTGAACCATTCCCTGCGGCATGAATCGAACTGCAATGGCAAATGTGCGCCCCCAGCCGGTTGCCGTCGCGAGAATGTTTTGCATGTATCGGCGAGAACACCCGGAGGCTGAACCATGACCGACCGTTCCGTCGCCCGCCGCGCCGCCGGATTGCGCCTTGTGCAGTTCTGGGCGCTGGATTCGCGCGCACCGGGCTTTGCCGAAGAATGCCGTCGCCAGACTGCGCTGGCGGCCGCGTCCGACCGCGCCGACGCCGACCTCGGCGGCTTCCTCGATGCCGCGCTCGAAGATATCGGACCGTGGAAGTGAGGAACGACCCGGTAGCGGCCTATCCCCGGAACGGGCTCGCCGGGTAGGTGCCGAGGAGGGTCCATTCGGTGGTGAAGAAATCGAGCTCCTCGAAGGCCCATTTCATGGCCTGCTCGTCCGGGTGGCCTTCGACATCGGCATAGAACTGGGCGACGGTGAAGGCGCCGTCGATGATGTAGCTTTCCAGCTTGGTAATGTTGATGTTGTTGGTCGCGAAGCCGCCGAGCGCCTTGTAGAGCGCGGCCGGCACGCTGCGGACCCGGAAGACGAAGCTCGTGATCGCCTTGCGGCTGCCGGCAGCGGGCATCAGCCGCTCCGGCCCCATGATGATGAAGCGGGTCGTGTTGTGGTCCGCATCCTCGATCTGGTCGCGCAGGATCTTCAGGCCGTAGATTTCGGCCGCCAGGGACGAGGCGATGGCGCATTTCGCTTTGTCGCCCCATTGCGCGACGTCGCGGGCGGCGCCGGCGGTATCGAAATGGATCGCCGGCTCGACGCCCAGTTCGGCGATCAGCTTGCGGCACTGGTCCAGCGCATGGATATGGCTGTGGATTTCCTTCAGGTCGCCGATTTCGGCATCCGGCGTGCCGAGCAGGCAATGCTCCACCCGTTGGAAATGCTCGCCGATGATGTAGAGGCCCGAATGGGGCAGCAGGTGATGGATGTCCGCCACCCGGCCGGCGACCGAATTGTCGATCGGGATCATCGCGAGCCGGGCCCCGCCGTCGCGCACCGCGGCGAAGCTGTCCTCGAAGGTGGCGCAGGGCAGAGCCTGCATGTCGGGATAGACCTGGCGGCAGGCGATGTGGGAATTCGCGCCCAGGGTGCCCTGGAAGCCGATGCGGTTGGCGGCCGTCTCGATCATGCGTCTTGTTCCAGCATTGCCCGCGCGCGCGCAAGGTCTTCCGGGGTATCGACCCCGAAGGGTACGCCGTCGACCACGGCGGCGTCGATGCGCATGCCGGCTTCCAGCGCGCGCAGCTGTTCGAGCCTTTCCCGCCGCTCCAGCGGGCTCGGCGGCAGCCCGACGAACCGGTCGAGGGCCGGACGGCGCCAGGCGTAGATGCCGATATGGTGCCAGACCGGCCCCGGCCCGGACGGGGCGGCGGCCCGGGTGAAGTACAGCGCCCGGCCGACCGCGGCGCCCTCCGCCAGGCTCATCACGGCCTTGACGATATTCGGATTGTCGCGCTCGTCCGGATCGGCGGTCGGCACGACGAGGGTGGCGATGTCGACCTCCGGTTCGCGCAGGGGCGTGACGGCGGCGCGGATCAGGGCGGGATCGATCGCCGGCAGGTCGCCCTGGAGATTGACGACGATATCGAAGCGGCCGCCGGGATCGCGGAGCGCGGCGGCGGCGTGGACCCGGTCGGAGCCGGAAGGCAGGTCCGGATCGGTCATCACGGCCTCGCCGCCGGCCGCCTCGACCGCGTCGGCGATCGCGCGGTCGCCGCAGGCGACGATGACCGGCCCGATATCCGCTTCGACCGCCCTGCGCCAGACATGGACGATCATCGGCGCGCCGGCAATTGTCGCAAGCGGCTTGTCCGGCAGCCGCGTCGCGGCCAGCCGGGCGGGGACAATTACCAGCGATTCCCGGCCGTTATCGGTCATGGATCGGGCGTAACCTGCGGTTCGCAAAGGATTTATGTGACATCGTGTCGCCAAGTCCCGGCCTGTCGGGGCTGCCGGGCCGTCACTATAACCGGAAAACCGATTTCAGATTTCGTCGACGCCGCGCCCGCCCGCATTCCCCAAGGGCGTGCAGCGGCGGCCCGACGGCGGTTCGCGCCGGACGCCGCCCGCCTCCCAAAGCGCGCGCCGCGAGAGCCGCGTTGCAGGGAAAGTCCGGTCGCTGCCATGAACCTCAACTCCCTTGCCGCCTCCGTCCTGATCGTGGGCATCAGCGCCCTGGTGATCAGCAAGGTGGGCGATATTCTCGTCCCGGAGGAGCATTTCTCCCACAAGGCCGAAGCCGCGCACACGCCGGGACCCGCCGCGCCGGCGAAAAAGGCCGCTCCGGACCCGGCGGTCGCCGTCGCGCTGGCGGCTGCCGATGCGGCCAAGGGCGAGAAGCTCGTGCGCAGCAAGTGCAAGTCCTGCCACACCTGGAGCAAGGGCGGCCGCAACAGCGTCGGCCCCAATCTCTGGGGCGTGGTCGGCCGCAAGAAGGCGACGGCCGGCGGCTTCAGCTATTCTTCGGCGATGAAGGCGGCCGGCGGGGACTGGACGTTCGAGGAAATCTATACATTCCTGAAACGGCCTTCCCGGTTCATCAAGGGCACGAAGATGACCTATCGCCTGCGCAAGTATAAACAGCGCGCCGACGTGATCGCCTTCCTGCGCACCCAGACCGATACGCCCCTGCCGCTTCCCGAGGCCGGCGACGCGGCCGGGAAACAGGAATAGCCGCCTGTCGGAAGATGGGCGGCCCGATGAGCGGCCCGATGAGCGGCGGGGCGCCATGACCGGCGTTTGCCCCGAAGAATATATCGAGATTGCGAACCGGCTCGCCGACGCGAGCGGCGCGGTGATCCGACCGCATTTTCGCAGCGGCATTGCGGTCGCCGACAAGCCGGACCTGAGCCCCGTCACCGCCGCGGACGAGGCGGCGGAGCGGGAAATCCGCCGGATTCTGGAAGCGGCGTGCCCCGGGCACGGCATCGTGGGCGAGGAATTCGGCGGCGACGGGGCGGCGCGCGAGTTCGTCTGGGTGATCGACCCGATCGACGGCACGCGCAGCTTCATCTGCGGCGTGCCGACCTTCACGACCCTGATCGCCCTGTTGCGCGACGGCGAACCGATCCTTGGCGTCATCGACCAGCCGGTTTCCGGCGAGCGCTGGCTCGGCGCGCGCGGCCGCGGCACGACTTTCAACGGCGCGCCGGTCAGCACCGCTGCACCATGCCCGCTCGACGAGGCGACCATGTTCACGACCGCGCCGGACATGTTCGACGGGGACATGTTCGGGGGCGCGGCGGCCGAAGACTACGGCCGGCTCATGGCCGCGACCCGCCTCACCCGCTTCGGCCTGGACGGCTATGCCGCAGGGCTGCTGGCGAGCGGCCTGATCGACCTGCATGTCGAAGGGGATATGAAACGTGGGATTACATGGCCCTGATCCCGGTGATCGAGAATGCCGGCGGCGTCATGACCGACTGGCAGGGCCGGCGCCTCACGCTCGAAGCCGGCGACGGGCTTACGCTCGCCGCGTCCTCGCCAGCCCTTCACGCGGCGGCGCTGGACATCCTCGGGAACGGCCGGGCGCGGCGCAGCGGATAGCCCGGCGGCAGCGGGAAAGCGCAGCGCGTCGGACGCGCTATGCGCGCAACAGGCTGCGAATGTCGTTCGGCAGCGCGAAGGCGGCGGCGAAGATATCCGCGTTGAAATAGCGCGTCTCAAGGCCGATGGCGTCGATCCGGTCCCGGATCGTGGCGCTGCTCCAGCGGCGCAGGCCGGCATCGTCCGTCGCCCAGCCGAACGCCATGAAGCCGCCATTGTAGGTCGGCACCGGCGCCAGGTAGAAGGCCGGGTCGGCGAACAGCGCGCGGAAGGCGGCATGGCTTGCCGTCAATTCGTCGCCCTGCAGGGAAGGCACGCCGTTCTGCGTGATCAGCACGCCGCCGTCTTTCAGGCAGCGCTTGCAGTTGCGATAGAAATCTTCGGTGAACAGGGCGGCGCCGGGCCCGACCGGGTCGGTCGAATCGACGATCGCGACGTCGAAGCGCCGGCCGGTCTCCGCGACGAAGCGGGCGCCGTCGGCGATGACCAGTTCGGCGCGCGGATCGTCGAACGCGCCGGCCGAGAGCGCCGGCAGCCAGGTTTTCGCCAGCGCCACCACGCGGGAATCGATCTCGACCTGCGTCGCCCGGACTTCGGGATGGCGCAGCGCCTCGCGCAGGCAGCCGCCGTCCCCGCCGCCGACGATCAGGACGTCGAGCCTGTCCTCCGGCCCGCAGCACAGGGCGGCTTTCCGCGCCAGGATCGCCGGGTGGGCGAGCATCTCGTGATAGACATACTCGTCGGCCTCGGTCGTCTGGATCGCACCGTCCAGCGCCAGGACGCGGCCGAACAGCCGGTTCTCGAAAATCGCCAGATCGTGCAGCCCGGTATGCTCCTGGTGCAGGAGCCGGTCGACGGTCAGTGACTGGCGGATGCCGTCATGCAGCGTCTCGTCGAACCACGCCATCGGCGCCCGTCTCAGCCGGCGACGCCGCGGCGGTGTTCGGCGATCTCGACCCGGCCCGGCGCAAGGGCCGCGCGCAACACGGCGACCGCCCGGTAGGGATCGCAGGCGCCGCACATGAACACGTCGGCCGCGGCATAGCCCCGTTCCGGCCAGGTGTGGATCGCGATATGGGATTCGGCCAGCACGACGACCCCCGAAACCCCCTCCCGCTCGCCGAACGGGTGCATGTAGCTGTGCAGGACCGTGGCGCCGCTTTCCTGCGCCGCGCGGATCAGCGCCTCTTCGACGGCGCGGACGTCCGAGAGATTGCCGGCCTCCCACAATTCGACCAGCAGATGGGTTGCGGCGGCGTCCTGTTTCATGGCCCGGTCATGGCCTGCCCGACACCGACGGGAGCGCCTGAAGGGTCGGCCGGCAGGCTCAGAACTGGTCTTCCGCCAGCGCCATCACCGTATCGCCGCTGTCGGCGATGCTGGCGAGCAGGCCGGCGGACCGGCTGAGGATGTGGTCGGCGTAGAAACGGGCCGTCTTGATCTTGGACTCGCACCAGGCGCTCCCGACGCCATTGGCGCCGTTGGCGCCCTCGGCGACCGCCGCCGCTGCGGCCTTGGCCATCAGCCAGCCGGCGGCCGTGTTGCCGAACAGCGTCAGATAGGGGACGGCGTGGGCCGAAGCCTTGCAGATGTCGTCTGGACCGGTCTCCAGCATCCATTCGGTCGCGTCTCCCAGCGCCCAGGCGGAGGCGGAAAGCGCCTTGCCGGTCGCGGCGACATCCGGATCGGGCGACGCTTCGATCTGAACGCCGTCCATGGCCATCTGTCCGATGATTCCGAACGCCACCTCGCCGCCGTCGCGCAGGATCTTGCGGCCCAGCAGGTCGTTGGCCTGGATGCCGTTGGTGCCCTCGTAGATCGGGTGGATGCGGGCGTCGCGCATATGCTGGGCGGCGCCGGTCTCCTCGATGAAGCCCATGCCGCCATGGACCTGCACGCCGGTGAAGGCGACATCGCAGCCGGTATCGGTGCACCAGGCCTTGACCACCGGGATCAGCAGGTCGAGCTCTTCCCGGGCCTCTTCGCGCGTCTCGGCGTCCGGATGCTTCCTGGCGATATCCAT
This sequence comes from Alphaproteobacteria bacterium, assembly GCA_965202925.1. Lineage (GTDB taxonomy): Bacteria > Pseudomonadota > Alphaproteobacteria > Bin65 > Bin65 > Bin65. Next base: position 730,304 of record CBDBCG010000001.1, read on the forward strand.
GCGCCCGGCCGTGTAGTAGCACAGGGCGCGCATGCCCTCGGTCTTCGCCTTCATGTCCATCAGCATCCGGCGCACGTCCGGATGGCGGACGATCGGCACATTCTGCTCGCCGGTGGCGATGTCCCGGCCCTGGGTCCGCTCCATCGCGAAGGCCCTTGCCTGCTGCCAGGCGCGCTCGGCGGTGGCCAGCCCGGCGACGCCGACATTGAGCCGCGCGTTGTTCATCATCGTGAACATGCAGGCCATGCCGTTATTCTCTTCGCCGATCAGATAGCCGACCGCGCCCTCGTTTTCGCCATAGGCCATGACGCAGGTCGGGCTGCCGTGGATGCCCAGCTTGTGCTCGAGCGAGACCGGCCGCAGATCGTTGCGCGGGCCGAGCGATCCGTCGTCGTTGACCAGCACCTTGGGTACGAGGAACAGGGAAATGCCCTTCACGCCCGGCGGACCGCCTTCGATCCGGGCGAGGACGAGGTGGATGACATTTTCCGTATAGTCCTGGTCGCCGAAGGTGATGAAGATCTTCTGGCCGTGGATGCGGAAGCGGTTGCCGTCGCGCACCGCCTTCGACCGCAGCGCGCCGACATCGGAGCCGGCATGGGGCTCGGTCAGGTTCATGGTGCCGGTCCATTCGCCGGTCACCAGCTTGGGCAGGTATCGCGCCTTCTGTTCCGCGGTGCCGTGGGCGCCGATCGCCTCGATGGCGCCGACCGTCAGCATCGGGCACAGCGACCAGCTCGTGTTCGCCGCGCCCCACATCTCGGAGACCGCGGTATTCACGGCCCAGGGCAGGCCCTGGCCGCCGATCTCCGGATCGAACGGCACGCTGTTCCAGCCGCCTTCGACGAATTTCCAGTAGGCGTCCCTGAATCCGGCCGGCGTGCGTACCACGCCGTTCTCGAGGATGGCGCCCTGCTCGTCGCCGCTCCGGTTCAGCGGTCCGACCACCTCGCCGGCCAGCCGGCCGGCCTCGTCCAGGACGGCGCCGACCAGATCGCCGGTCGCTTCTTCGTAGCCGGGCAGCGCGGCGATTCCGGGCAGGCCGGCGACGTGATCGAGAACGAACCGCATGTCCGCCACGGGCGCGCGATAGTCGGTCATGGAAACCTCGGGCAATGCCTGAATTCGTCCGAATGTCCGACGGAATATAGCAGCGCCGCGCCGCGCCGGTAGGGCAGCAATGTCCCAACGCGCGACGGGCCGCCCCGGACGGCGGTGCCCGACCTTACCGAACTTTAATCTGCCCTTCAGCAGACGGAGAGGCCGGGCGACCTATATTGACGTTTAACGAGAGGCGCGACTTGCGCCTGCACTGTCCGATCATCCGAACAGGAGGTCCTCCCATGACCACAGCTTTGGCCGATCGCGCCCGCGCCGGGCGGCAACGCCGAACGCCGGCGCCTGGACATTCTCGCAAGGGCCTGATCCTGACCCTGGGCGGCGGCGCGCTCGCCGCCTTCGCCATGCTGCCCGCGACCGTCCAGGCGCGCGGCGTGCCGCAGAGCTTCGCCGATCTCGCCGAGAAGGTGAAACCGGCCGTCGTCAGCATTGCGGTCGAGCGAACCGGCGGCCCGGCGGCCATGCGCCGGCTCCCGCCCGGCTTCCGCAACCCGTTTCCGGAAGGATCGCCGTATCACGATTTCTTCCGCCGCTTCTTCGACGGCCCGGACCGCGGCGGCCCGGCGGAACCGCGGCGGCGCTTCCGCGCGGTCGGCTCCGGTTTCGTGATCGATCCGACCGGCTTCGTCGTCACCAACCATCATGTCGTCGATAACGCGACCAAGGTCGAGGTCGTCTTCGACAGCGGCAAGCGGCACAAGGCGACGGTGGTCGGGCGCGATGCGAAAACCGATCTGGCACTCCTCAAGGTCAAGGGCGACGGGCCGTTTCCGCATATCGTGTGGGGCGACTCGGACAAGACCCGCGTCGGCGACTGGATCCTGGCGGTCGGCAACCCCTTCGGCCTCAACAGCACCGTCACCGCCGGAATCGTCTCGGCCCGCGGGCGCAGCCTGGGCGGCGCCGCACTGGTCGATTTTCTCCAGGTCGATGCGCCGATCAACAAGGGCAACTCCGGCGGCCCGACCTTCAACATGGCCGGCGAGGTGATCGGCGTGAACACGGCGATCTATTCGCCGACCGGCGGCAGCGTCGGCCTCGGCTTCGCCATTCCGTCCAACACGGCGCGCGAGGTGATCGGACAGCTCAAGAGCGGCGGCAAAATCAGCCGCGGCTGGCTCGGCGTGCAGATCCAGGATGTCTCGGACGATATCGCCAAGGCGGTCGGCCTCGAAAAGCCGCGCGGCGCCCTGGTCGCCGCCGTGATGCCCGACAGCCCGGCCGCGCGCGCCGGCGTGCAGCCCAGCGACATCATCGTCGGCTGGGCCGGCGAGGATATCGAGGACACCCGCGATCTCGTCCGGAAAGTCGCCTACACCAAGGCCGGCCGGAAGGTGACCGCGGTCGTCTGGCGCAACGGCGGCCGCAAGTCCCTGACCGTGCTGGTCGCCGAAAGCGGCGTGCAGCAGGCCGCGGCGAGCGCCGACGCGTCGCCCGGCGGCAGTGCGGAGCTCGGCCTGTCGGTCGCGCCGGTCGACGACAAGCTGCGCCGCCGCTTCGGCCTGAAGCGCGGCGCCGAGGGCCTGGTGATCGTGGAAGTCCAACCGGATTCCGCGGCAGCGGCCAAGAACCTGCGGCCGGGCGATCTCGTCACCCACGTCAACGGCAACAAGGTTGCCGCGGCGGCGGCCATGAAGCGGCATGTCGAGCAGGCGCGGCGCGACGGCCGGGCGGCGGTCCTGTTCCGCATCCTGCGCGGCGAGCGGCCGATCTTCGTTACGGTCGAACTCGGCTGACGCCGGATTGCCTTCCCGGCGCCTCCCTCTCGTGCCGGCCCGGGCGCCCCGGATGCCCCGGATGCTGGGGTTCCTCCTCGCCTCCGGCATCCGGGGTCCGGTTTTTTCGGGCGCAACGGCGCGGCTTCTGTGCCGGTGAGCGGCCGGGTTCCCCGTTCATCGCGCGGCCGCATCCCGGTATAACCGGCGCCATGAAAATTCTCGTCATCGAAGACGATACCGACACGGCGGACTATGTCGCCAAGGGATTGCAGGAAGCCGGCCACGCCGTGGACCTGGCCCGCGACGGCAAGGACGGGCTGGTGAAGGCGGTCGGCGAACCCTTCGATGTCGCGATCGTCGACCGGATGCTGCCGGAAGTGGACGGCAAGACCATTGTCGAAACCCTGCGCGGCGCCGGCATGTCCACGCCGGTCCTGTTCCTGAGCGCCATGGGCGAGGTGCGCCACCGGGTCGAGGGCCTGCGCGCCGGCGCCGACGACTATCTGACCAAACCGTTCGCCTTTTCGGAGCTGCTGGCCCGGGTCGAGGCCTTGGGCCGGCGGCCCCGGGACGCCTACCGGGAAGAAACGGTCCTGACGGTGGCGGGGCTCGAACTCAACCGGCTGACCCGGGCGGTGTCCCGCGACGGCCGGCGGATCGACCTGCAGCCGCGGGAATACCGGCTGCTCGAATACCTGATGCAGCATGCCGGCCGGGTCGTCACCCGCACCATGCTGCTCGAGCATGTCTGGAACTATCATTTCGATCCCCAGACCAACGTGATCGACGTGCATGTCAGCCGGCTGCGCCAGAAGATCGACAGGGAATTCGAGACACAGCTCATCCACACGGTGCGCGGCGCCGGGTACAGTCTCCGTGTTTCCGATCCGGCTGATTAGATCGCGGGTCTTTCAGCTTTCGCTGCTGACCAGCGCCGTATTCGGCATTGCGGCGGTTGCCGTCGTCTCCACGCTGTATTTTTCCTCGGTCGAAGCCGTCACCCGGCAGGTCGAGGCGACGATCGATGCCGAGATCAAGGGACTGGCGGAGCAGTACCGGCAATTCGGTACGGTCGGGCTGATCCGCGCCGTGCGGAGCCGGACCCGGCGGCGCGACCGGCCCGGCGCCATCTATCTTCTCGTCGATTCCAGGTTCGCGCCGCTGGCCGGCAACATCGCGGCCTGGCCGCGGGAAGAGCCCGACGGCCGCCGCTGGGTGACCTTCGCCTTTCGCGGCAGCGGCGCGGCGGACCGCCCGTCCGGCGCGCAGGGCGAGGCCCGGGGGCGCATGTTCAGGCTGCCGGGCGGGTATTTCCTGCTGGTCGGCCACGATCTGCGCGAGCAGCAGCGGGTGACCGCACGGACCCGCGAAACCCTGATCCTGGCGGGGATTGTCGCCGTGCTGTTCGCGATCGCGTCCGGCGGCCTGCTGAGCTGGCTGGTCCTGCGCCGGATCGACAGCATCAACCGGACGAGCCGGGAGATCATGGCCGGCGATCTCACCCGCCGGGTCCCGGAAACCGGCCGGGGCGACGAGTTCGACCGGCTGGCGCAGAGCCTCAACGCCATGCTGGCCCAGAACGAGAAGCTTTTTGTCGGCATGCGGGAAGTCGCGGAAAATCTCTCCCACGATCTGCGCACCCCGCTCGGCCGGGTGCGCCAGCGGCTCGAGCGGCAGCTTTCGGATTCCCTGTCCGCCGGTGCAAAGCAGGCGCTGACCCAGGAGGCGCTGGACGAAACCGACCGCCTGCTCTCAACCTTCAACGCCATCCTGAGCATCGCCCAGGCGGAATCCGGCGCGCCGAAGCGCAGTTTCGAGCCGGTCGACCTGCGCGTCCTGCTGCAGGACGTGGCGGACCTGTACGAGCCTCTGGCCGAGGACGCCGGCGCGACGCTGGCGCTTGCCCTTCCGGAGCGGCCCGTCCTGGTGCAGGGCAACCGGGACCTGCTGTTCCAGACCTGCGCCAACCTGCTCGACAACGCGATCGAATACGGCATCGCGCCGGACGTTCCGCCGAAAGGCCCGGCGCCGGCGGCCGTCATCGATCTCGATCTCGCCGCGGCCGGCGACGTCGCCCGCCTCGCGGTGCGGGACCGCGGCCCGGGCCTGGACGACGATGCGCTGGAGCGGGCGCGCGAGCGTTTCTACCGGGCCGATCCCAGCCGGTCGGGCAGCGGTTCGGGGCTCGGCCTCGCCCTGGTCGACGCGGTGGCGCGCCTGCATGGCGGCAGCCTGGCCCTCGCCGCCGCCGGCCCCGGGCTGCGCGCTGCGGTGCAGCTTCCTCTCGACAAACGCGCGCCGGCGCGGGAAACAGCGGGCGGAACGGGGGACGAACCCGCCGGCGCAGACGGCGCCGAATTCCGTTAGAGCCGTACCCTGTCAGGAGAGCGTCATGGCCACGGTCATCGTGTACGGTCTCAAGAATTGCGACAGTTGCCGCGCCGCCCGGAATTACCTGGAGGAGCGCGCCTTCCTTTACGAATTCCGCGATGTCCGCAGCGACGGCTTCTCGGATGCCGAACTCGAGTCCTGGATCGCCGCGGCCGGCTGGGAGGCGCTGCTCAACCGCAAGAGCCGGACCTGGCGGGAATTGCCGGAAGACGACCGGGCCGGTCTCGACGCTGCAAAGGCGCGGTCCCTCCTGAAAGCGCACCCGACCCTGATCAAGCGCCCGGTCATCGACGCGACCCGCGGCACGATCACGGTCGGCTGGAGCAAGGAGGTGCGCGCCGCCCTGCAGGCCGTGCTGTAGCCCCTCAGAATTTCGGGAACACCTGCGTCTCGCGCAGCCAGTCCGACATGACCATGCGTTCCTTGCGCTCGGCCTTGCCGAAGCCGTCGTGGCGCGCCTTGTTGGGCCAGACATGGTCGGAGACCATGGCCATCCGGGTGACGACATGCTCGGCGGTCACGTTGATGACCATGAAATCGGTCGCGAGCGCCAACCGGCCCTGCCAGTGCTTGCGGATCTCCGCCTCCATCTCGCCCGCCGTGTCGAAATCGTTGAAGAAGTGGAAGGCGACGAACAGGCGCGGATCGCATTGGGCGATGACATGGGCCGCCTCGCCGGGATCGGAATGGGCAATCGTGCCGATGCCGCGGGCCGTGCGCTCGTCATAGCCGGAGCGCTCCATGAGCTGGCCGACCGTGTTGAAGGTCTCGTGCACCAGCACGTCGACGCCCCTGGCGTTGTCGATCATGAAGCTGCTGGGCGTGGTGTCGCCGGAATAGACGAAGCTGAGGCCGTTCCATTCCAGCTTCAGGCTGACCGGCCCGTCATAGATATGCACGGCGGGAAAGCTGGTGATCGTCACGCCGTTTTTCTCGTAGACCGTGTGGACCCTGGCATAGTCGAACTCGTTGATCTCGACTTCGGCGCCGACGGCGGGCAGGAAGCCGACCCGGGTGTCGGTGTCCCAGCGGTAGCTCTCCATCTGCTTCTCGACGAAATGGCGGAAGCCGTATTCCGGCCGGTTGCTCGACGGGCCGTAGACGACCAGCGGCTTGAGCCGCCCGCCGGCCCAGCTGCCGATCCAGACCTGGCCGAAATCCCCGACATGGTCGGTGTGCAGATGGGTCGCGAACCAGGCGGTGATATCGTTGTAGGGGATCTCCAGCGCCGTGAAATTCATCTGGCTGCCGAAGCCGAAATCGAACACGAATTTGTCGCCGTTACCCAGCTCGATCAGCCAGGAGGCGTTGGCCTGCGACCGGCGCAGGAACGGCCGCCCGGTGCCGAGCGCGGTAATCCGCATCTCGTCCGGGCCCAGCGTCTCGGCGTTGGGATAGAACTGTTCGGCATAGCCGGCGCGCCCGGCGTCGGTGGTCGTCCGAATGGTCATGGATTAGGCCTCCTCCCGGTCCGGCATCGCCGCAGACGGCGCGCGCCCCGGCGGCATGTGTAGGGAATTGCAGGCCGCCCGTCATGCCGCTTCCGGCTGCGACGGACTGCCCGAATCGGCAAAATTTTCCAAATGGCCGCCTTGACAGGGCCGGGCAGTCCCCTAAATGGGCCTCGCAACGGCGTTAGCACTCGTCGGGAGGGAGTGCCAACAACCGGCCCAGCCGACAGTGCAGGCGAAACGCCGTCTCCGGTTCTACCGAAATTCACCCGATCGCACGCAACGCGACATTGTTTCTGAAAGGAGGCAATACATGAAATTCCGTCCCCTGCACGACCGTGTGCTGGTGCGCCGTCTGGACGATGACGAGATGACGGCCGGCGGCATCATCATTCCCGACACGGCCAAGGAAAAGCCGATGGAAGGCGAGATCATCGCCGCCGGTTCGGGCGCCAAGAGCGACAAGGGCGAGGTGACCCCGCTCGATGTCAAGGCCGGCGACCGCATCCTGTTCGGCAAATGGTCCGGCACCGAAGTGAAGATCGACGGCGAAGAGCTGATCATCATGAAGGAAAGCGACATCCTCGGCATCATCGAGGACGGCGCGGAGGTCAAGAAGGCCGCCTGATTCCGGCCGGGCAACCGGCCCGCTGAACAAGAAACCCCGGCCGCCGGCGGCGCGAACCGCCGAAGGCCGTTCGAACCTTTGAACACCAGCTTTCAAGGAGGAAGACTCCAGCCATGGCTGCGAAAGACGTAAAATTCTCGACCGACGCCCGCACGCGGATGCTGAACGGCGTCGACATCCTGGCCGATGCGGTGCGGATCACCCTCGGCCCGAAAGGCCGCAACGTCGTGCTCGACAAGGCGTTCGGCGCACCGCGCATCACCAAGGACGGCGTGACCGTCGCCAAGGAAATCGAGCTTGAGGACAAGTTCGAGAATATGGGCGCCCAGATGGTCCGCGAGGTTGCCTCGAAGACCAACGATGAAGCGGGCGACGGCACCACGACCGCGACCCTGCTCGCCCACGGCATCGTGCGCGAGGGCTCCAAGGCGGTCGCCGCCGGCATGAATCCGATGGATCTCAAGCGCGGCATCGACCTCGCCGTCTCGGCGATCGTCGAGGACCTGCACAATCGCTCCCGGACGATCGAGTCGAACGACGAGATCGCCCAGGTCGGCACCATCTCCGCCAACGGCGACCGCGAGGTCGGCGACATGATCGCCAAGGCGATGGAGACCGTGGGCAACGAGGGCGTCATCACGGTCGAGGAGGCAAAATCCCTCGAGACCGAGCTGGAAGTCGTCGAAGGCATGCAGTTCGACCGCGGCTACCTCTCGCCCTACTTCGTCACCGATGCCGAGAAGATGAAGGTGACGCTGGACGATCCCTACATCCTGATCCACGAGAAAAAGCTGTCCAACCTGCAGTCCATGCTGCCGGTTCTGGAGGCCGTGGTGCAGTCCAGCAGGCCGCTGCTGATCATCGCCGAGGATGTCGAGGGCGAGGCGCTGGCCACCCTGGTGGTCAACAAGCTGCGCGGCGGCCTCAAGGTGGCTGCGGTCAAGGCGCCGGGCTTCGGCGACCGCCGCAAGGCCATGCTCGAGGACATCGCGATCCTGACCGACGGCCAGGTCATCAGCGAGGACGTCGGCATCAAGCTCGAGTCGGTGACCCTCGACATGCTGGGCACGGCCAAGAAGGTCGAGATCTCCAAGGAAGAGACCACGATCGTCGACGGCGCCGGCGACAAGGCCCAGATCGAGGGCCGCTGCGGCCAGATCCGCCAGCAGATCGACGAAACCACGTCCGACTACGACCGCGAGAAGCTGCAGGAGCGGCTGGCCAAGCTGGCCGGCGGCGTGGCGGTGATCCGGGTCGGCGGCGCCACCGAAGTCGAGGTCAAGGAGCGCAAGGACCGCGTCGACGACGCGATGCACGCAACCCGGGCCGCGGTCGAGGAAGGCATCGTCGCCGGCGGCGGCGTGGCCCTGGTCCGCACGATGGGTGTGCTCGACGGCGTCACGGTTGAAAACGACGACCAGCGTGTCGGCGTCAACATCGTGCGCAAGGCGATCCAGTCGCCGGTCCGCCAGATCGCGGACAACGCCGGCGAAGACGGCTCGGTCATCGCGGGCAAGATCATGGAAAACGACGAGGCCAACTGGGGTTTCAATGCCCAGACCGGCCAGTTCGAAGACCTGGTCAAGTCCGGCATCATCGACCCGACCAAGGTCGTCCGCGCGGCCCTGCAGGATGCGGCCTCGGTCGCCGGCCTGCTGGTCACGACCGAAGCCATGGTCGCCGAGAAGCCGGAGAAGAAAGCGGCCGGCGGCCCGCCGGGCGGCGGCATGCCCGACATGGGCGGCATGGACTTCTAGGGTCCCGCGCCCGCCGCTGTCTTCGACAGCTCAAGCAAAAGGAGGCCCGCACTTCGGTGCGGGCCTTTTTTGTACCATGTCTCGACAACTCTGCCCAAATTGCGTATAGTAACCGATGAATGGAGCTGGCGGATACCGCTTTACACTTCTGGAAGACTTGTCCGAAGACAGCCTCGTGGCCATCCAGGCGGACCTGCCCGGCGGCGAGGCAATCCTGATCTGGGCCGAGGTTGAACTGGACGGCAGGGCCGCGACTTTGCGCCAGCCCTTCATCGGCGGTTTCGACGCCGCGACCGGCCGGGACACACAGGGGCGGCTGGGCCTGCTCGGCTTGCGGCGGCTCGTTCAGGAAGCCATGGAGCACTTCGATGTCGATCGTATCGGAATTGAGCAAGCGCGCAGGATCTCGGGCGCCAGTCCGGGACGGCCCATCAAAAACCTCGTCTTCCGGCGCCGGTCGTGAAACGGTCCGTCTGGCGCGCGATGCCGCCGGCGCCATGGATGCGCTTGCCGTTGCAACGGCTCTGGTTCGTGCCGGGGCGGGCCCCCGGCGGGCAAAAAAGATTGTTGAAGACCTGACCGAATTCGGTGCGTCGACGGTGCGCATGACCTGTGACGGGACGGTCTCCGCTGCATTGAACCGGGCGGGGGTCTCTGTCGGGCCGGACCGAAGCGACGATATCGACGTGCGGTCGGTGCGCGAGAGAACCGGGCTGTCGCAGCGCGACTTTGCCCGGCGCTACGGTCTGGCGTTCACGACCGTGCAGAACTGGGAGCAGAAAAGAAGCAGGCCGGACGCTGCGGGGCGCGCCCTGCTGCGCATCATCGCCGCCGACCCCGTTCAGGCCGCCGCGCTGCTCGCCGGGCCGCCCGGCTGATCGGAGCGGTCTCCGGACAGGCGTCTTTGCGGAAAGGTCCCGGGCAGAGTAAAGCGCCGCCGGCCCGCTGCGATCAGTTACCCGGCCACTCCGCTCCGGCCGGGTTTTGCGCGGCGCTGTCGTAACGGCAGGCCGGTATGGTATGGTAGGGCGCCTTTCGACCATGCGGCCGTTCCAGCTTGCCCTACGCCATCCTTCCGGCCGAAACGATATCCGACGCCGTCCAGCGGATCGCGCTGGAACAGCTCGACCGGGCGCTCGCCACGATCGAGAACCCGGCCGCGACGCGCCCCGAAGCGGTCTACGCCATGCGCAAGCGCTGCAAGAAGGTGCGCTCCGTTCTGCGGCTGGCGCGCGGCCCGCTGGATGAGGCCGGCCTGTACAGGCCGGCCAACGCCGCGCTGCGGGATATCGCGGCGGCTTTCTCGGGCCTGCGCGACGCCGATGTCACCCTTGCGGTCTACGACCGGGAGATGGCGGCGTTTGCCCGGGCGGCCCGGCAGCGCTTCGACCAGCGCTTCGACCGGCGCCGCTTCGGCCCGATCCGCGCCGGCATGACCCGGCTGCGGCATGTCATGCTGGCCGGCGCCGGCGGAGACCTGGCGGGCCGGCTCGACGAAGCGCACTGGCTGCTGCTGAAATTCCGCCTCGGCATCGCCGACTGGAGCTTCCGGGCCGACGGCTTCGAGGCGCTCGAGCCCGGCCTGCGCGACACCTACGGGCGTGTGCTCGCCGCGGCGCTCGAGGTCGAGCGCACCGGCACCGTTCTCGCGCTGCACGAATGGCGCAAGCGCATCAAGTATCACCGCAACCATCTGCGCATCCTGAGGAAACTGGCGCCGGGCACCCTCGACGCGCGCATCATGACGCTCTGGCGCCTCGGCGACCTGCTCGGCCTGGACCACGATCTGGCGATGGTCCGCGCCCGGGTCGGCAGCGATCCCGCCTTTGCCCGGATCGGCGCGCGGCGGCGCTTCGCGGCGATCCTCGACCGTCGGCGCGCGGCGGTCCAGAGCGAAGCGAAAGCGCTGGCCGAAGACGCCGGCTTTCCTTCGGAGGACGAAACCGTCGGCCATCTGGCCGGACTCTGGAACCTGGGTATGAACCGGGGTTTGACGGCGGTTTCGGCGGCCGGTCCGGCGAAGCGGGCGGCGGCCGGATAGCCGGCGCAATCGCGGCGGGGGCTTTCTCCCGCAGATTTATTCCGCCGCCGCGGCCGGGCGGGCGACGTAGCGGTTGGCGCCGGCGCCCGCGACGATCGCCACCAGCAGGACCGCCGCGGCGCCGATGAAGACCCCCTCCGGGAGGCCGCGGTCCATCAGCCAGCCGAAAAAGAGCGGCGCCGCCACCCCGCCCAGATCGAGTCCGACGCTGACGAAGCCGAAGACCCGGCCGCTGGCGCCGGGCGGCGAGACATTGCGCACCATCATGTCGCGCGACGGCGCGATCATGCCGATCATGAAACCGGCGAACATGAACGCCGTGAGGATGGCCGGATAGGGCAGGCGGGTCAGCGCCACCGCAACCAGCGCCACCGCCGCACCGACGAAGCCGACCGCGGCGACGACGTCCAGCCGTTGCAGCCTGTCGGCCACGAAGCCGCCGAACAGGACGCCCGCCGCGCTGGCCGCCAGAAAGCCTGTGAGAGCCAGATTGGCGTCGACGAGGCTCATGCCGAACAGGGTCTTGAGCGCCGCCGGCGTGAAGCCCGTCATGCCCATCATCACCAGCGCGACGACGAAGAAAAACAGGAACATGTACAGGACCGGCGGCGAGACGATGGCGCGCAGCCCGAGGCCCGGCTGCGTTTTCGCCAGGGCGGGCTCTGCGCTCCGGCGGTCGTCGAGCAGATGCATCTGGCTCAGCAGGAGCCCGACGATCAGCAGGCCGGCAACCCCGACGATGACGAAGGCCGTCCGCCAGTCCCAGGCGGTCGCCAGGAAGGTCATGGCGACCGGCGCCGCGGTAAAGCCGGCCATGCCGGAGAAGGTGTGAAAGCTGAACGCCCGCCCGATCCGGCCCGGCTGCACCCGGGCGCCGAGGATCGTGTAGTCCGCGGGATGGAACACGCTGTTGCCCAGCCCGGCGGCCAGCGCGAACGCCACCAGCGCGCCATAGACCGGCACCACGCCCATCATGGCGATTGCGCCGGCGAGCAGCGTCATGCCGCCGGTCAGCACCCAGCGCGCGCCGATCCGGTCGACCAGCACGCCCATGAAATACTGCGCCGCGCCGGAAGCCAGGCTGAACAGGGTGAGCAGCAGGCCCATTTCCGTGTAGCTCACGCCGAGATCGGCCTTGATCAGCGGCAGCATCGGCGGGATGGCGAAAATGTAGAAGTGGCTGAAGAAGTGCGCCGTGCAGACCAGCCCGATCACCGCGCTGTCGCGCCTGAGCCCCGAAGCGGCGGCAGCGGCGGAGGGTTTGATCCGGTTGGGGTTCTCGGCCAAGGGAAAATCCTCGATCGGGCGGCCGGCAGCGTCGGGCGGCACTTCACGGGCGTTTCGGCGGCGCCTTCATAGCAGGCTTCGGCGATTCCGGGCAGCCCCGCCACCGCATAGGCCCGCAAACGGAGCGCATGGCTGCACCGGATACACTTGTTCCCGTATGGGTTTGGCCGAACCCCGAAACGGCGTCAGGTCTCGAACGGCAGGAACCGGGTCCGGGCCGAGGGAAAGGCGTATACCGCGCCGCTGCTGATCAGCCAGGCCGTGAAAGCGCCGGGAAACAGGCCCGCAATCGCCGGGTTCATGATGTCGAGACCGCCGGTATAGGCGCCGAAGGAGGGCAGGATCAGGAGCCGGTCGTCGCCGACGAAACAGGGCCGTGAGATGCGCCGCGGCCCGGCCCTGATGCGCGCCTTCGGGTGGAAATGGCCGCAGATTTCGAAGGCCCCGCCACTCTCTTCCGGCCCTTCCGGCTCATGGAGGAAAAGCAGACCGTCCAGCGCGTACCGGTCGAAGGCTCGTCCGCCGGCATTTTCCGGAATCTCGGGATCGTGGTTGCCGGCGATCCAGATCCAGTCGTGGCGGTCGGCGAGGCGGCGCAAATGTCCGGCCGGCGGACCGGCCATGCGGCCGCCGCCGCCGGTATCGTGAAAACTGTCGCCCAGGCAGATCACCCGGTCCGGCGTATGGCAGGCCAGCACCGTCTCCATCCGTTCGAGCGTGGCGGCGCTGTCCCACGGCGGCAGAAGGGCGCCGCGCTCGGCATAGGCGGAGCCTTTCTCGAAATGCAGGTCGGCGAACACGACGGTCCGCCGCTCCGGCAGGACCAGGGCGCCGGAGCCGTCGAGCAGCGCCGGTTCGCCGCCGAGCGGGACGGCGGCCGATTGCCGGCCGTCCCGTTCGCGCGGCATTGCCGATGGCGCGGCCACGATACGGACCGGCGCGCTACAGGATGTCCAGTACGCGCTCCGGCGGCCGACCGAGCGCGGCCTTGCCGCCGGCGAAGACGACCGGCCGTTCGATCAGCACCGGATGGTCGTGCATCGCCCGGATCAGCGCTGCGTCCGTCAGGCTCTCGTCGTCCAGGCATTCGGTCTTGTACGGCGCCTCCTTGCGCCGCATCAGCTGGCGGGGAGCGAGGCCCAGCCTGTCCAGAGCGTCGCGAAGCTCGTCCGGGCTCGGCGGCGTCTTGAGGTATTCGACGATGGCGGGCGCGAGTCCGCGATCTGTCAGCAGCTTGAGGGTCTGCCGCGATTTGCTGCAACGCGGGTTATGCCAGATTGTCACCGACATCGGGTTTCGCTACGCCTCCGGAGTGCTCGCGCCTGCGGGTATGGGCGCCCTTTCGCAGGCTGTTTGCCGGCGCCTCTGCGGTTGCTATGGTGCGTCCGCCGGATCGAGCCGGAACCACTCGGAAAGATACGCCTGTTCCGGACCATGTTCCACCGACTATGCCGTAGAGTCCCGCCGCTCCCGAGCGCCGCCTGCCTGGCGGTCTGTCTCGCGATCGGTCTGACGATCTCTCTGACTTTGGGGCCGGCGGCCGGTCCGGCGGCGGCGCAGGAGAACCCGGCGGCAACGCCGCAGGCAATCGACCCGGCGGCGCTGGAGAAGCTGGTCGGAACCATCGAGAACGCGCAGGAACGCGAACGCTTCCTTGCGCAGCTCAAGGCGCTGATCGCGGCGCAGAAGGCGGCGCAGGCGGCGAACGGGCCGTCGCCTCCCGCCGGCCCCGCCCTGCTCGAACGCCTGGCGGAGCGGGCGCGGACGCTGACCGGCAGCCTCCAGGACCTCGCCTCCGCCGTCGCCGACCTGCCGCGGGCCTGGACCTGGCTGCGCAGCCGCCTGGCCGACGAGACCGCCCGGGCGGCGCTGATCGACGGCATATGGAAGACCGCGTTGGCGGTTCTGCTCGGCCTGCTCGCGGAGTGGCTGATGCGGCTCCTGCTGCGCGGGCCGCGCCGGCGCATCGAAGACCGGGAGAGCGAAGCGCTTGCCGTCCGCGCCGGCGGCCTCACGGTCCGCACGCTCCTGGACCTGCTGCCGGTCGCTGCGCTGGGAGCGGCGGCCTACGCCGTGCTGCCGCAGCTGGCGCCCGGCGCGACGACGGCCCGGGTCGCCCTCACCCTGATTGTCGGCATCGTGCTGGTCCGCGCCGTCCTGGCCGCCGGCCGCGCCGTGCTGGCGCCGCGTGTCGGCAGCCTGCGGCTGCTGCCGCTCAGCGACGGCACGGCCGCCTATCTCTATGTCTGGCTGCGCCGGCTGACCCAGACGATCGTCTACGGTGCAGTTGCCATCGGCGCCCTTGCCGCGTTCGATCTGCCGGCCGGCGCGCATGCGGCGCTGCTCCATCTGCTCGGCCTGGCCGTCGCGGCCATGCTGATCGTGCTGATCCTCCAGAACCGCCGGCCGGTCGCCGAGCGCCTGCGCGTTGCAACGGAAAACGGAGGGGAGTCCCCGGCTCCGATCCGCGGATGGCGCCGGGCGGCCGGGCGGCTGGGCGACCTGTGGCATGTCGCGGCGATCGTCTATGTGCTCGCCGGCCTGTTCGTCTGGCTGCTCGACGTCGAGGGCGGTTTCGCCTTCATGGCGCGCGCCACCGTCCTGAGCGCCGTCATCCTGCTGATCGCGATGGCGCTGATCGCCGGGCTCGGCCGGCTGCTCGACCGCCTGTTCCGGATCGAGGATGCGCTGCTCGAAAAGAACCCCGGACTGCAGCAGCGCGCGAACCGCTACCTGGCGGCCGTGCGGCGCACCGTGTTCGGCGTGGTCCTGGCCGTCGCCCTGCTCGCCATTCTCGACGTCTGGGGATTCGGCATCGCCGAACTGTTGCAGACGCCGGCCGGCCGGGCCTTCGCCCGCACGGTGCTGGTCGTCCTGGTGGTGATCGTCGGCGCTTTCATCCTGTGGGAATTCATCGAGACGGCGGCGGCGCGCTACCTGTCGCGGCTCGACGAGTCCGGCGAGGGCTCGCGCGCCTTGCGCATGCGCACCCTGCTGCCGATGGTCGAAAAGGCCCTGCTCGTCTCCATCGTCGTCATCGCGGCGATGATCGTGCTGTCGGAGATCGGCCTGGATATCGGGCCGCTGCTGGCCGGCGCCGGCGTACTCGGCCTTGCGGTCGGCTTCGGCGCGCAGACCCTGGTGAAGGACGTCATCACCGGCATCTTCATCATCGTCGAGGACAGCATGGCGATCGGCGATTTCGTGACGGTGGCCGGCCGCAGCGGCGTCGTCGAGGATCTGTCCGTCCGCTCGGTCACGCTGCGCGCATATTCCGGCGCCAAGCACACCATCCCGTTCAGTTCGATCGACGACGTCGAGAACCTGACCAAGGACTATTCCTACGCGGTGCTCGATTACGGCGTCGGCTATGGCGAGAATGTCGATGCGGTGATTGCCGTGATCCGCGAGACCGGCGAAGCCCTGCGCGCCGACCCGGACTGGCGGGACCATATCGTCGAGGAGTTGGAAGTCGCCGGCCTCCAGGAGCTGGGCGACAGCGCCGTCGTCATCCGCTCGCGCTTCAAGTGCCGGCCGGGCTATCAGTGGGGCGTGCGGCGCGAGATGAACCGGCGCATCAAGGCGGCCTTCGACGCAGGCGGCATCGAGATCCCGTTCCCGCACGTCACCCTCTATTTCGGCGAGGGGAAGGAGGGCGGGGACCTGCCGATGCCGGCGCGCCTGGCCGAGGATGCGGTGCGCGCCGATCTGGCGGCGGATGCGAATCCGGCGGAGGGGGAGCCGTAAGGCGGCGACCGGGCGCGGGAGGACCTACCGCCAGCGCTCCGCGGCGTCGTCGTCGCTGTCGCGGGCGGCGACCCAGGCCGGGCCGGCGTCGCCCTCCTCGAGCTTCCAGAACGGCGCCCTAGTCTTCAGCCAGTCGATCAGGAACATGTTGGCCTCGAAGGCCGCATGGCGATGCGCCGAGGCGGTGGCGACGAAGACGATCCGCTCGCCCGGCTCGAGCCGGCCGTAGCGGTGGACGATCAGGCTGGCGGAAAGCGGCCAGCGCGCGTTGGCCTCGGCCTCGATTTCGGCGAGCATCTTCTCCGTCATGCCGGGATAGTGCTCCAGCGTCATGGCGGAGATCGCGGCCGGCCGGCCTTCGTTGTCGACCAGTTCGCGCACCAGCCCGGTGAAGGTGACGATGCCGCCGATATCCGTCCGCCCCTCGACAAGCGCGGCGGCCTCGGCCTGGGGATCGAAATCTTCCTGTTGAACGCGGATCATGGGCTGCGCGCGGGATGGAGACCGACGAAGATCGGAAGCACCGCCATTCTAGCGCAAGCCCCGCCCTGGCGACAGGGCGGCGGCCTGCTCTATCCCCACGGATTTCCCTGCCAGCGGAGGATTCGGCCGCCGCCCCGCACCTCCCTGCGGCGGATCCGCCGGGGCGCCAAGGCCGTTTCAAAAATATTTCCTCTTTTTCGATAATAGTCCTTGACACTGCCAATTTTGTTCCCTATATGTGCTTTGCCAACGCCCGAAGTGCGTCCGCCGCGGCCGACCGACACCCCCGGGACCATGCTGAAGACAGGGGAGGGGACCGGCAGACTTCTCCTTGCCCGCCCTGCCGCGCAATCCGCCGCGCAATCCGCCGCGCAATCCGCCGCGCAATCCGCCGCGCAATCCGTCGAGGGGCGTTGTGGCCGGATCGCACCCCCCACCCGTCATTTCGACCGAAGCGAGCGGAGAAATCCGGCCGGCGACAGACGCCGGCCAAGCGCCGGAGCCTGCGGCGACGATGGAGCGCGAGCCGGATTTCTCCCCTACGACTTCGCTCAGAGCCCGCCCTGAGCGAAGTCGAAGGGGCAGGCTACTCCGCCCCGGCCGGGGCCGGGGCTCCGGTCGGAATGACGGGTATGGGAGGGTTGAGAAAGTGGCGCTGTCGTCCCCCATCCTGCCCGGCGATCCCGCTTGGGCCGGATATAGAAATATTTCCTAAGTGGATTATTTTTGCGGCGCTCCCGAATCGCGTTTTCCAGCGTTTCCGCGGGGTTGGGCGGTTCCAGGTGCAAAAAAACAGTAAAAAAACAGACCGGTATGTCTAATTCGGCATATGGGCCCGAAAACGGCGGAAAACTGCGGAAAATCGGCGGTTGCGGAGGAAATATTCTGGAATGTCCGCTCAAAAAAGGGCGCAATCCTGCGGCCGGCGCCCCTTTTCGCAGAGCGATCCCTACGGCAGGACCGGCACGGCCCTGAGATAATCGAAGATCGCCCCGGCGATGCGGCGGCGTTCGGCTTCGGGGAGGCGGTCGGAGAGCGCCGGCATGGTTGCGCCGTCGCGCTGCGCCGCGGGGACCAGGAGAATCCGGAAGAAATCCGCCCTGTCGTAGTCCTTCGTCATCTCCGCCAGGTTGCCCGCGAATTTCTCGCCGCCATAGCCGTTGACCTTGTGGCACTGCAGGCAATGGGTCTTCGCCAGCGCGGCGCCCGGCCGGAAGCGCGGGTCGAGGCCTTTCGGCAGGAGCGCCCGGTCCGACAGGGCGACCAGCCTTATCTCGTTCACCTGATAGGGCCAGTTGCGGGCGCCTTCGGCGATCAGCGCGGGATTGCCGATATTGTCCCAGACCAGATACCAGGGCGCGAGCGGCACGTCCTTCTCGTTCTGCCGGAGATTGTTCACCGTGAAGGGCGCGCCGTCGTGCCGCGCGAAGACGAGATAGGCCCGCGCCCGGAGGAACCGGCTCACGGGGAGGCGGGAGACGTAGCCGTTCAGGGCGCGGAGCTCGACCGCCTCGCCCTGTCGCCTCCAGTCGCCGCCCAGGATGCGTTCGAAAACCGCGACGGCCGGGTAGCCGACATAACGGATCGTGACATGCCGGTCGCCGACGCTCAGATGCGGTTCGTAGACCGCGAACGCCTGCGGCGGCGTTCCCATCTGCCGCTGTAACGTTTCGGGCGCCGGCAGGTCCGCCGCCTGTGCGATGGACGCAAACAGGGCGGCAGCGCCGGCGATCCGGCAGAGAAAATTACCGGCGAATCGCATGCCGCGGTCTCCCCCTCGGGCGTTCATCGGCCGTTCCGGCGCAACGGCAGATACCGCTCCCCTTGCCGCAGGGGACGCCGGCTTCGCGTGTGCAGCCGCATTGTCTGTATGCCGGGCTGACGGCGGGCAGGCAACCCGCGGAACACGGCTGCCGGGTGCGCTGAAATATGGCGGCGCGGCGGCGGCCTGTCCGCCGGATATCGGCAGGCAGTCATAAGGCAGGTTTATATCAATCACAAAAAATCGGTATTAGGGTTAATGTTCGGCGAGTGTCATAGTTCGGAACCCGTCAAGAAACGCCTGCTTTCGGGCGGCGGTCGTCCTTCCGGCGGAGGGGCGGAATCCGGCGGAGGCGACAAACGGCGTTGAGGGTCCCTGGCGGGCGCGGCGCGGGCATACCGCACCAGGCCAGGGCAAGCGGGGCATGGCGGGGCCGGTGGCACAAAATCCGGCCCGGCCGCGGGCCGGCCTCCGAGCAGAGCGGAAGCCGGCCCCTCGCCCCCGATCCGGCGCCCTATCCACACCTGCACAATATTACTCTCCCCTTGCCCGCAAAGCCGGCGGAATGGTAGGGCTGAAGGGCCTTTTGGCGGCGCGCGACCGGGTGCGCCGCTCCGTTGCCTGCATATTTCCGGGAGGAAACCATGAGGAAACTGATTCTCGCCGCGGCCGGCTTCGCCGTCGCGCTGGGTTCGACGTCTGCGCTGGCTGCGCAGTGCAAGAACGAGGTGTGGAAGAAGGTCATGGCCCGCGGCACGCTCGTCGTCGGCGTCAAGGCCGACTACAAGCCCTGGGGCTACCGCGACGCCAGCGGCAAGATCGTCGGCATGGAGGCCGACATGGCCAAGGACGTCGCCGACGCCATGGGCGTGAAGCTGGAGCTGGTCGCCGTGCAGTCGTCGAACCGCATGCAGTTCCTGCAGCAGGGCAAGATCGACATGATGATCGCGACCATGTCGGACCGCAAGGACCGGCGCAAGATCGTCGGCATCACCCAGCCCAACTACTACACTTCGGGCACCAACATCATGTCGCCCAAGGCGCTGAAGATCCGCCAATGGACCGCGCTGAAGGACAAGCCCGTGTGCGGCAAGCAGGGCGCGTTCTACAACAAGATCGTCTCCAAGCGCTACGGCGCCAAGATCATCGCGTTCACCGGCAACGCCGAAGCCAAGCAGGCATTGCGCGACCGCAAGTGCATCGCCTGGGTCTACGACGATTCGTCGATCATGTCCGACCTGTCGTCCGGCCAGTACAACGACTTCGAGATGCCGCTGAGCAGCGAAGACGACAACCCGTGGGGCCTCGCCGTACCGAAAGCCGAGCTGAACTGCGTTTTCGGCAACTTCATGTCCGGCATGACGTTCAACTGGCACCAGTCGGGCCGGCTGATCGAACTGGAGAAGAAATGGGGCATCCAGGCGACCCAGTATCTGGCCGACAAGAACAAGCAGTACGGCGACTGGCTCGCGGGTAAGTAGCTCCGGCTGGCAGCCGTTCAGGCTTTTCGAGACGGAGGGCGTCCGGCCGGCAGTTCGGTCCGGGCGCCCTTTCCGCCTGAGGGCCATTCATAAGCGCGGCTGCCTGCGCCCGGAACGCCGTTCATGTGGGACTCGATCCAGAAATTCTTCCGCGATCTCGCCGAGCGGGATGCGACGTGGAATTTCATCTATATTTACGACGACAACGAGCTTGAGCGCGTCCTCGACGGCATTTGGGTGACGCTGGAGCTTTCGGTCGTCTGCGTCGTCTTCAGCGTCGTGATCGGGCTGGTCGGCGCCTGGCTGCAGGGCGCGCGCTCCCGTGTCGTGCGCAGCGTCGTCCAGGGCTACATCCAGTTCTTCCGGAACACGCCGCCGCTGGTCCAGCTGATGTTCTTCTATTTCGCGCTGGGCCAGTTCACCCCGACCTATTCGCCCGACGGCTATCTCCAGCAGCCGATCATATCCAACATCGGCTGGGCGATCATCTCGCTGTCCTTCTTCGCCGGCGCCTTCAATGTCGAAATTTTCCGCGCCGGTATCGAGGCGGTGCCGCAATCGACCCAGGAGGCCGCCGAATCCCTCGGGATGAGCCGGTTCCAGGCCTATGTCTATGTCGTGCTGCCGCTCGCCTTCCGGGTCAGCCTGCCGGCCCTCAACAACAATCTGGTCAACCTGGTCAAGACGACGACCCAGGCCCTGGCGATCGCCGTGCCGGAACTGCTCTACCAGCTGGTCAGCATCTACAACGACTATTCGACGTCCCAGAACGCCTGCATGGTGCTGATGTTCATCGTCTACATCACGCTGGTCGGCTTCCTCGTGTTCGGCATGAACCGCTGGGAACGCCGGATGACGATACCGGGGTATGGCGGAGGCGGCGGATGAGCCGGCCGATGCAGATCCCGATGAAGCGGCGGGTTATCCCCGGCGTCGATGCGCCGTCCGCCGGCGGCTTCGCGGTGCTGCGGCCGGTCCGGGCCCGGGCGGCGGGCGAGCCGGACGACCTGCTGTTCAGCCGGTGGCTGGCGCGCGCCGGGCTGTGGCTGCCGCTCGCCGCCGTCGCGTTGCTCGCCGCCATCGTCATGGTCTGGCCGATGTCCGCGTCGGCCCAGGGCACGTTCAGCTTCGCCGACGCGTTCGACGCGCTGATCCGCTGGCTGCCCTTCCTGGTCTCCAGCGGCTTTCTGCTTAACGTGGCGATCTCGATCACCACCATGGCGATCGGCACCGTCCTCGGCATCCTGCTCGGCCTCGGCCAGATTTCCCTGAGCCGCGCGATCCGGCGCGTCTGCTGGTTCCTGACCCAGGCGTTCCGCAATTCGCCCTGGCTGGTCCTGCTGTTTATCGTGATGCTGACCTTCCCGTTCGAGATCGAGCTCGGCGACACGATCATCAAGATTCCGGACTGGATGAAGGCGGTGTTCGGCCTGTCGCTGCCGATCATGGCGAATATCTCGGAAGTCGTGCGCGGCGCGGTGCTGTCGGTCCCGACCGGCCAGTGGGAGGCCGCCGAATCGCTGGCCTATTCCCGGCAGCAGACCCTGTGGCGGATCATCCTGCCGCAATGCTTCAAGCGGATGATCCCGCCGTGGATGAACTGGTACGCCATCCTGACCATGGCGACGCCGCTGTGCTCGCTGCTCGGCGTTGAGGAACTCATCACCCTGTCGCGCCAGGCGATGGAGGCGGAGAACAACCATCCCGAGCTGCTGATCCCCTACTACGGATTCGCGCTGATAATTTTCTTCGCCTATTGTTACCCGATCGCCCGCCTGACCCTGCGGCTGGAGCGCCGCTTCGCCGTCAAGCTCTAGGCCGCAGGCATCCGGAGGACCGAGGCATGACCGACACCGCCAACGGCAACTGGACGCCCGACCTGCCGATCGTCTCGCTCAAGGACGTGCACAAGTCGTTCGGCGACCTCGAGGTGCTGAAGGGCATTTCCTTCGACGTGATGAAGGGCGAGGTGATCTGCATCATCGGGCCCTCGGGCTCCGGCAAGTCCACGCTCATCCGCTGCGTCAACGCGCTGAACCCGATTGATTCCGGCTCGATCACGGTCGAGGGACAGGAGGTCAACGACCCGCGGCTCGACAAGCTGGAGTTGCGCAAGAAGGTCGGCATGGTGTTCCAGCAATACAATCTGTTCCCGCACAAGACGGCGCTGGAGAATGTCATGATGGCGCCCGTCCTGGTGCTCAAGGAGGACAAGGCGAGCGTCGAGGCGCGCGCCCGGGCGCTGATCCGCAAGGTCCGCCTGGACGGCAAGGAGGACAGCTTCCCCGGCGAGCTTTCCGGCGGCCAGCAGCAGCGCGTCGCCATCGCCCGCTCGCTCGCCATGCAGCCGGACGTCATGCTGTTCGACGAGGTGACGGCGGCCCTCGACCCGGAGACGGTCAAGGAGGTTCTGGTGACGATCAAGGACCTGGCCCAGGAAGGCATGACCTGCATGCTGGTGACCCACGAGATGGGCTTCGCCCGCGAGATCGCCGACCACATCTATTTCACCGACCGCGGCGTGATCGTCGAACACGGCCCGCCCGCCACCTTCTTCGACGAGGCCAAGGATCCGCGCACGCAGGAGTTCCTGGGGCAGATTTTGTAGGGGGCGGACAGGGGCGAGACAGGACGCGGAGCCACCTGACCGATGCCCGGCATCAACTTCGTGATTGCCGTCACCGACGGCGACTGGTTCGAAACGCTCCGTCAGCGACCGGACCTGGACGAAATCAATTTCTGGTCACCGTCGCCGAAGAATTTCCGTGCGCTTCGGCCGGGGGAACTATTTCTTTTCAAGCTGAAATCACCACGCAACTGGATTGTCGGCGGCGGGATTTTTGCGTTTGCAAATAAAATGCCATGTTCGCTGGCCTGGGAAGCCTTCCGGGATTCAAATGGAGCGCGATCAGCGCTGGAAATGCGCACTCAGATCGCCAGCCTTCGCAATACCGATCCGAATGACAGGAGCGACTTCGAAATCGGTTGCCGGATACTGACCCAACCCTTCTTTTTCCCGAAACACGACTGGATTCCCGCACCGGCCAGTTTTTCGCGGAACATTGTCTCATTCAAGACCTACAACACCGCCGATGCCGAAGGCCTTGCGTTGTGGGATGCGGTCAACGAGCGTATGCACCGGCCGGAGCACCCGGGTATGGCCGACAGTCAGGCGCGCTATGGCGAACCTGCCCTGATCCGGCCGCGCCTCGGCCAGGGCGCCTTCCGGGTCCTTGTGACCGATATCTACGACCGGCGCTGCGCCGTGACGCGTGAGCGGACATTGCCTGCGCTCGAAGCCGCCCATATCCGCCCTTACAGCGAAGGCGGGGTTCACGAAGCACGGAACGGGCTGTTGCTCCGCCGCGACATCCACAGCCTGTTCGATTCAGGATATGTGACCGTCACGCCGAACCATCATTTCGAGGTTAGCGACCGCATCAGGGAAGAGTTCGAGAACGGGCGGGATTACTATGCGTTGCACGGCCGGTCGATCAGCGTTCCGGCGCCGGCGGAGCAGCAACCCGATCCGCGTGTGTTGAGTTGGCACAACGAGCACTGCTTCCGCGGATAGCTAGACGGACTCAAGTTCCCGTTCAGATCGCCGGCGGCCTGATCCGGGGCCGGTCCGTCTTCCTCACGCAAACTCGCTCATGGTGAAGAGCGCGTCGAGTGGCAGGCCGATTTCGCCGAGGGCCGCGCGGGCGCCCTGTTCGCGGTCGACCACGGTGAGCACGCCGAGCACCGCGCAGGGCGTCTCACGTTGCACCGCCTCGATCGCCCTGATGACCGAGCCGCCCTTCGTCGTCACGTCCTCGATCATGTAGACCGCTTCGTGGCCGGCGATGTCGTGGCCCTCGATCAGCTCGCGGGTGCCGGTGTTCTTGGGCTCCTTGCGGACGTAGAAGGCGGCGATCTCGCGTCCGCCGCCGCTTGCGCTCATCGCGTAGCTCGCCTGGGCGATCGCGCCGACGATCGGGCAGGCGCCGAGCACCAGGCCGCCGACCGCCGTGGCCCGGCTGGCCAGCACCCGCTCCAGCATCAGGCTGCCGACCAGGCTGAGCCCCTCGGGCAGCAGCAGGGTCTGCTTCATGTCGAAGAACAGCCCGCTCTCGCCGCCCGACGCCAGCCGGAACTGCCCGCGCAGCACGGATTTCTCCGCGATCATCGCCCGCAGGCGGGACAGGCGGGGGTCGGCGGCGGGGGTGTCGGCGGTCATACCCCGGACGCTTTCATCGTTCGCTGCGCATTGGCCGGGAAAAATCGGCCATACAAGGAGTCTTCCTGCGTCTCGACATCTATTCGGCGTCCTCTTCCGCCCGTTTCAATAGTTTCCGCAGATCGGAAACGAGTTGCGGAACGGCGTCCTCTATCATGTTCCAGACGGTATCGTCTTCGATATGCAGATAGCCGTGGGCCAAGCGATTCCGCGCCCCGATGATGGCGCGCCAGGGAATCTCCGGATGCGCGTTCCGGACCGATTCCGGGATATGGGTCGCCGCTTCGCCGATGAGTTCGAGATTGCGCAGGGTGGCATCGTAGGTCATGCCGCTGGCGACAAACGCATCCCGGTTCAGCCCCGCGGTATAGTCGCAGACCTTTTCGCCGAAGCCGATCATGTCCTCGACATAGAAACGCCACTCCCGCGGCACGTTGCGCGGATCAGACATGAATGGCCTCGCGCTCCACATAGGGGCGTAACTCGCGGCGCAGCGCCTTGTCCGTGACGAGGTCGACGGGCCGCCCCAGCAGGTCCTCGATATAGAATTGCGTGCCGAAATACCGGCGCCACGTCGCCGGGCCGTCGAAACGGACCAGGATATCGACATCGCTTTCCGCCGTCGCACAGTCGCGGGCAAACGAGCCGAACAGGGCGAGATCGGCAACGCCGAAGCGCTGCTCCAACTCCGCCCGGTGCGCCTGCAGCAGGGCCAGGGTCGTCTCCCGGTTCATCGGTTCGGCGATCCGCGCGTGTCTGAAGCGTTCACACGGCATCATACCAGACCATTGCCTGGCTTTGGCAACGCTTCACGGTCGGGCCGGAAGCCGCGTCACCTGGCAAGGCAAGTCCGATAGGGGGCGCGGTGCCCTCGGTTCTGAAAGGTCCGGCTGCCGTCCGATCAACCCGCCCGTGTCGAGCGCAGCGGGAGCGCCTCGGTCTCCAGTGTCGACAGGTCGAGCCGCTGCGAGGCGTGGTCGATATCGAAGCCGACCACACCGCCGGCCGTATCGAGATCGACGTTCAGCCCGTCCGATACCTCGCGTGTCTCCGCACCCGGGCCGGATTTCAACTCGATATAGAGGCTGTCGGTCTCGGGGTAGTAATGCAGCTTCATGACCCGTCTTTCCTTAAACGCTGGTCGAAGAAGGCATTACTTCGATCTTCGACGACGCGATGATCGCTGCGCACCATTCCCAGTCTCTTTAAGGGCGCTTGCGTAAGACCTGTTCCTCGAAATACCGCGTTGTCTTCATGCGGTATCACAATAGGCCATCGCGTCGATTCAGCAACGGCGTTGCCGCCGTCCGATATTATCCGCCGGATATCCGGTTATCGCGCGGGAGATTCGGTTGCTGCTCCGCGGCAACCGTACCGATCCGCCCTGCTACGCCGCTTCCAGCACCCGTTCCAGTTTCTCCACCGCCGCGTTCTCGTCGACGCCGTCGATGGCGGCGACTTCGCGGGCCAGGCGCTCGAAGGCGGCCTGGTAGATCTGGCGCTCGGAATAGGACTGGTCCGGCTGGCCGGCGTTGCGGTGCAGGTCGCGGATCACCTCGGCAATCGAGACCGGATCGCCGGAATTGATCTTGGCCTCGTATTCCTGGGCCCGGCGGCTCCACATGGTGCGCTTGACGCGGCTCTTGCCCTTGAGCGTCTTGTAGGCCGTGTTCATCACGGCGGTATCGGCGAGCAGCCGCAGGCCGGAGGTATCGGCCTTTGCGACCGGGACGCGCAGCGTCATCTTCTCCTTGGGAAATTCAATAACGAACAAATGCAGGTGCTGTCCGGCGATCTCCTGCTTCTCGGTGCCGGTGATCCGGCCGACGCCGTGCGTCGGATAGACAACGTAATCGCCTTTTTTGAATTTGGATTTGACAGCCATGCCACTCCTCACCCCGTTGTTTTCGTCATGTCCGGCCTCCGCGACGGCCTCCGGAAAGGCCGGCGACAAAAAAAGCGCCGAACACCGGAATATCCCGCGGGCGGCGCCGACCGGTACGCCCCGAAGGCGCCCGGCCGCAGGCTGCGGCCCATCCCCCTTCGGATGCGTGTAACCTATCACAAAAGAACGGAAATTTCCAGTTTTCCGGCCGCGGCAATGCAGCCTCGGCAGTGCGGCAGGATGGCCCGCCGGGCGCCCGGCGCCGGATGTTCTTTCCGGCAGCCGACCCTACTGCGCGGCCGGCTGGTCGCTGAAATGGTCCTCGAACTTGTTGGGGACGTCCTTCCAGTCGTCGGCGTCGCCCGGCGTTTCGCCCTTGCGGTTGATGTTCGGCCATTGCTCGGCGTAGGTGCGGTTGACCTCGACCCAGCGCTCCACATCCGGTTCGGTATCGGGCAGAATCGCCTCGGCGGGGCATTCCGGCTCGCACACGCCGCAGTCGATACACTCGTCCGGATGGATGACCAGCATATTCTCGCCTTCGTAGAAGCAGTCCACCGGACAGACTTCCACACAGTCCTGATACTTGCACTTGATGCAGGCTTCGATGACGACGTAGGTCATTCGGAATGTCTCCCCCGGCTTCCATCCGGAACTGTCGCATAACGTTGCCAAGCGGCTTATCGTGGCGCCGCGCCGGTTTCAAGTCTCTTTCGGCATCGCGCGGCGGGAAATCCGTTGCATGACGGCTGCCTTCCCCGATCTGCGCCGTTTCGCGCCGGCTGCCCTGCGCAACCGCGGTCCGATCGCGGAGGTTCTCCTGCCGCGCCTGGCGCACGGCGCGTCCGTTCTCGAAATCGGCAGCGGCACGGGCGAACATGCGGTTCACATGGCGGCGCTGCGGCTCGATACGACATGGCAGCCGACCGATCCCGATCCGGCCTGCCGCGAAAGCATCGCCGCCTGGACCGCGCATACCGGCCTGGCGAATGTCGCGCCGCCGCTCGACCTGGATGTCCGCCGCCTGCCCTGGCCGGCCGGGCGCGCGGACCTCGTGCTGTGCTGCAACCTGATCCACATCGCGCCCTGGGACTGCACCGTCGCTCTGGCGGCGGGCGCCGGCAGGTTGCTCGAAGCTGGCGGCGAACTGCTGCTCTACGGCCCGTTCAGGCGCGGCGGCGGCCATACCGCGCCGAGCAACGCCGCCTTCGATGCCGCGCTGCGCCGCCAGGATCCGGACTGGGGCGTGCGGGATCTCGAAGATGTCGCCGCGCTGGCGGCGGGCCATGGCCTCGCATTCGTCGAAGCGGTGCCGATGCCGGCCAACAATTTCTGCGCGATCTTCGAACGGACGGATGCCGGCGCCGGAGACTGATCCGGCGCCCTTCGGCGCGCCGCGAATCCCGGCTTCCGGCACGCGAACCCGGATTTTGAGCCGCGGACACGAAAATGCCGCAATCTGCCAATAATCCTGCCACAGGCCGGTGGAACGGTCGGGCCGGTCGACAGGGCGCAGACCCCGGCGCCGGTTGGCCGACCGGAGCGGTTAATCCGAACCGGCCGGGACGCAGCGGGACGGGGATTTTGCGGCAGGATTCCCGCACCGCACTCCCGCCTCTCCTCCGGAAAGGCCGCGGCACAGCCCTCCCCAGGCGCCGCGGCCTTTTCGTTTGCCCGGCTTCGTTTACCCGGCACGGTTGCCGATGGCTTGACAGGGCGGCGGCGGGTTGCACCATCCGCGCCGGGCGGTGGGCGCGGATGCGGATCGCCGGTTTTGGATCCGAAGCGGAGCGGGACGGCGGCAGTGTTTGAGCGCCTCTACGGTTGGGCGATGGCGAAGGCGGCGCATCCGCACGCCTTCTGGTGGCTCGTCGCTTTCGCCTTCGCCGAGGCGACCTTCTTTCCCCTGC
Organism: Alphaproteobacteria bacterium; assembly: GCA_965202925.1. Taxonomy (GTDB): domain Bacteria; phylum Pseudomonadota; class Alphaproteobacteria; order Bin65; family Bin65; genus Bin65. The sequence continues at coordinate 758,183 of CBDBCG010000001.1, forward strand.
CGGCCGATATCCTGCTGATCCCGATGGTCCTGGCCGTGCGCGCCCGGGCCTGGCGGCTGGCCGCGGCCTGCACCGTGGCCTCGGTGGCCGGCGGCTGCTTCGGCTGGCTGATCGGCACCTTCGCCTTCGAGGAGCTCGGCCGGCCCCTGCTCGAACTCTACGGCGCGATGGACAAGATGGCGCTTCTCCGGGCGGAGTACCAGAAGTACGGCGAACTGTTCGTCGCCATCGGCGCGGTCACGCCGGTGCCCTACAAGGTGGTGACCATCGCCAGCGGCTTCTTCCAGATGGATCCGGCGTCGTTTGCACTGGTCTCGCTGGTCGGCCGCGGCGTGCGCTACTTCTTCGTCGCCGGCGCCGTCTTCCTGTTCGGCCCGATGATCGACCGGTTCATCAACCGCAACGCGAAGCTCGCCTTCGCGGTCTTCACCGTGCTGCTCCTCGGCGGCTTCGTACTCGTGGCGTGGGTGCTGTAAAGTGCGCGTGGCGGGCGCGGGCCGGAGCCAAGCTGTTCAAGAGCGATACTCCGTCGGTTCGTCTCTATTCGAGCCGAAGCACCTGTAGCGGCTCAAACCGTCCGAAGTCCCGGTCGTTGGTGAGTATGGAGTCGATGCCGTGTTCACGGCAAAGAGCGGCTATCTGCGCGTCGAACATCAGGTTGCCTTGTGCGTCCGCTTCTTGGGCTGCTGCGAGAAGTCGTTGGAGGAATTCCGGGCCCGGCAGCACCAGATCGCAGGTCGGAGCGGCGGCGAGGCCTTCGACAAATGCAACCGCCTGCGCCACCGTGGAAGGTGGATTGAACACTCGCCTGTGGGTCACTACGCGTATGAATTCCGTGACACAGAAAATGGGGAGCGCCCAGCGCTCCGCTCCTTCGGCGAGGGCGACGAGTCGCGCCGCCGCAGTCGCATGCAACTCTGTTTCGGCACGGTGGGCGTAGATCAGTATATTTGTGTCGACGGCGATCACGCCCGGTCGATCACTTCATAGAGCGCATTCCGGTCGGAAACTTCGACGTTGGGCGGACGATCTCCCTCGACGATCTCAAGACGCAGCCGGAAGGGAGGCCTGGGGTCGCGCGCCGGGGCCAGCCGAGCGCGCAGCGCGTCCTCGACGAATCTTGTGAGCGTGATCCCGTCACGCGCCGCCCGTCCCTTGGCCTGGCGCAGAATCTGATCGTTCAGATTCAGCGTCGTCTTCATTGCAGAACAGCCACTTTCCAGATGTATGGCTGAACCATATCACTCGAAGCCGAATCGGAAAAGCGGTCCTGCTTCGGACTACTCCGCTGCAACCCCGACCGCCTCGGCCGGGCTCACCCGCGCGGCGCAGAATTTGAAGCTCGGGATTTTGCCCCAGGGATCGAGCATCGGATCGGTCAGCAGGTTGGCCGGCGCGTCGGTGAAGCAGAAGGGAATGAACACGGTCCCGGCCGGTACGGCGTTGTCCATGCGCGCAGCGATGTCGATGGCGCCGCGCCGGGTCTCGACCCGCACGGGATCGCCCGGCGCGATGCCGAGCCGCTGCAGGTCCGTCGGGCTCATCGAGGCAACGGCTTCCGGCTCCAGGGCTTCCAGGATGGTTGCCCGGGTGGTCATGGCGCCGGTGTGCCAGTGCTCAAGCTGCCGGCCGGTGGTCAGGATCATCGGATAGTCGGCGTCCGGCTGCTCGCCGGGCGGCTGCGGCGTCGCCGGCACCAGCTTGCCGCGGCCGTTGGCGGTCGGGAACCCTTCGCCGAACACAATCTCCTCGCCCGGCGCATCGGGCGCCGCGCTGGGATAGGTCACGGCGCTTTCCCGTTCCAGCCGCTCCCACGAGATATTGTCGAGGGACGGCATGGTCCGCGCCATCTCGGCGTAGACATCGGCCGCGCCCTCATAGGTCCAGTCGAGGCCCATTCCCCGGGCGATTTCCCGGATGATCCAGATGTCGTGCCGCGCCTCGCCGGGCAGGGCGAGCGCCTGCCGGCCCATCTGGACCTGCCGGTTGGTGTTGGTGACCGTGCCGGTCTTCTCCGGCCAGGCCGAGGCCGGCAGTACGACATCGGCATGCCAGGCCGTCTCGGTCAGGAACAGGTCCTGCACCACCAGATGATCGAGTTTGGCGAGGGCGGCGCGGGCGTGGGCGGTGTCCGGGTCGGACATCGCCGGATTCTCGCCCATGATGTACATGCCGTCGATCTCGCCGGCGAGGATTGCGTTGACGATTTCCACCACCGTCAGGCCGCGCTTCGGATCCAGCGTACTGCCCCACAGGTCCTGGATCGGCGCGCGCAGGTCGGCATCTTCGACCGACTGGTAGTCCGGCAGGAACATCGGGATCAGCCCGGCGTCCGACGCGCCCTGGACGTTGTTCTGCCCGCGCAGCGGATGCAGGCCGGTGCCCGGCCGGCCGACCTGGCCGGTGATCAGCGACAGCGCGATCAGGCAACGGGCGTTGTCGGTGCCGTTGACGTGCTGGGAAATTCCCATGCCCCAGAAGATGATCGCGCGTTCCGCCCGGGCGAACTTGCGGGCGACCGTGCGCAATTCCCCGGCGCCGATGCCGCAGACCGGCGCCATCTCCTCCGGCGTGAAGGGCCGGATATGCTCGGCGAAGGTCGCGAAGCCCTCGACCGTCGCCTGGACATACTGCTCGTCGTAGAGCTTCTCCTCGACGATCGTGTTGAGCAGCGCGTTCAGCAGCGCGACATCCGTGCCGCCCTTGAACTGCAGCATGTGGCCGGCGTGGCGCGCCAGCGCCTGGCCGCGCGGATCGGCGACGATCAGGGTCGCGCCGCGCGCCGCCGCCTGCTTGAAATAGGTCGCCGCAACCGGATGGTTCTCCGTCGGGTTGGCGCCGATCACGAAGATGACGTCGCTGTCCCGGCAGGCGGTGAACGGCGCGGTGACGGCGCCGGAGCCGATGCCTTCGAGCAACGCGGCGACCGAGGAGGCGTGGCACAGCCGGGTGCAATGATCGACATTGTTCGTGCCGAAGCCGGTGCGCACCAGTTTCTGGAACAGGTAGGCCTCCTCGTTGGAGCCCTTGGCCGAGCCGAAGCCGGCGAGCGCGTTCGGTCCCTTGTCGTCGCGGATGCGGCGCAGGCCGCCGGCAGCGCGGTCCAGCGCCTCCTCCCAGCTCGCTTCCCGGAAATATTCGAGCGGGTTCGACGGATCCATGACGATATCGGCCGATTTCGGCGCATCGTCGCGCCGGATCAGCGGCCTGGTCAGCCGCTGCGGGCTGTGGGCGTAGTCGAAGCCGAAGCGGCCCTTGACGCACAGCCGTTGCTCGTTGGCCGGGCCGTCCCGCCCGTCGACATAGAGCAGCTTGCCGTCCTTCAGATTGTAGGTGATCTGGCAGCCGACGCCGCAATAGGGGCAGACGCTCTCGACCCTGTCGTCCGGAAATTCGGTGCGCACGCCGGCCGCGTCCAGCAGGTTGGCCGGCATCAGGGCGCCGGTCGGGCAGGCCTGCACGCACTCGCCGCAGGCGACGCAGGTGCTGACGCCCATCGGGTCGTCCATATCGAAGACGATCTTCGAGCCGTGGCCGCGCTCGGCCATGCCGATCACATCGTTCACCTGGACCTCGCGGCAGGCCCGGACGCACAGGGTGCAGTCGATGCAGGCGTCCAGATGGACCGCCATCGCCGGGTGGCTTATGTCCGGCGCCGGGGTCGTGCGCGGCGGCAGGCGGCTTTCCTCCAAACCGGTCCGGTCGGTCCACTGCCAGAAGCGGCTTTCGGGATCGTGCGCCTGCGCCTTTGCCGGCTGGTCCGCCAGCAGCATCTCGAAAACCATCCTGCGCGACGCTTTTGCCCGCTCCGAGGCGGTGCGCACGACCATGCCCTCGGCCGGCATCCGGATGCACGACGCGGCCAGCACGCGCTCGCCCTCGACCTCCACCATGCAGGCGCGGCAGTTGCCGTCGGCGCGGTAGCCCGGCTCGTCGGCATAGCAGAGATGGGGTATCTCCGTGCCCAGGCGGTTCGCGACCTGCCAGATCGTTTCGCCCGGCGCAGCCGCGACGGTCTCCCCGTCCAGCGTGAATGTTATTGCTTCGCTCATGGCCCGACCCTGGTACCAACTTGGTACGCGTTGCGGCGGAGGCAACATGCGGAAACCCGCCGTCAAGCACGACTTTTCCGCCGATTCAAGGGGCATTCACGGGATCGGCACCGCCGAAACGACGCGGGAGCAAAACCGGTCGAAACCGGTCCGGATTTCAGGCGTCCGGTGCCCGGCCGATCAAGCCCGGTTTCACCGCCCGGAATACGCGCCCTGCCGCTTCTCAAGCAGGGCGTTGACGGCTTCCAGATGGTCCTCGCTCTGGTGGCACAGGGCCTGGTTGACCGCGGCGGCCTCCAGGAAACTCGGCAGGTCCGTTTTCATGGCGGCGCGCAGCAGGCGCTTGGCCTGGCGCACGGTCCTGGGCGGCTTCGATGCGATGACATCGGCCAGCGCCCGGGCCTCGTCCATCAGGTCCTCCGGCTCGACCACCTTCATGCACAGGCCGCGCCGGTGCGCTTCCTCGGCCCCGATCGGCCGGCCGGTGAACGACATTTCGGCCGCGACCTCCCACGGCACGCGCCTGGGCAGGAACCAGCTTCCGGCATCGCCCGCAATCAGGCCGAGGCTGACGAACACCTCGCCGAACAGGGCCCTGGCCGAGGCGATGCGCATGTCGCACATGAAGGCGAGGTCGCAGCCCGCGCCCATCGCCGGCCCGTTGACCGCGGCGATGGTCGGCACGTCCAGCCCGTAGATCGCGAGCGGGATCTGCTGAATGCCATACATGTAGCCTTCTGCCAGCGCCTGTCCCGGCCCGCCGAACATGCCGGCGCGGTCGCGCATCGCCTTGACGTCGCCGCCGGACGAGAAGGCGGTGCCCGCGCCGGTCACGATCGCGACGGAAACCTCGGGATCGCGCTGCACCCTGCCGACCGCGCCGACCAGGGCATCGATCGTGTCGGGGTCGGAGACCGGGTTGCGCCGGTCCGGATCGTTCAGCGTGATCGTGACGACACGGCCGGCCTTTTCGTAGAGGACGGGGGTTCTTGCCTTCCGATCTGCAGCCGGTCTTGCTTTACGGTTCCCAGTCGCTTGGTCGTACCGCCTGAGAATCTCTTGATATTCGCTGAACGTCCATGCGTGGCGTGCGCCTGAACCAACGCGAATGTCTATGCTACGCAGCACCCGCCGAACGGCCTTCGGCGTGCTTCCGCGTTCCTTGGCGATATCCTTTGGCGTATATGGAGTCATAGGTATTCCCGTTGCTTTAAGTCACAGACAGTGTTTCCCGATGTCCGTGCACAGCCAACAGAGACAAGGCAACCTCCGCTTGAGCTTGCACGTTCTTGATGGACGCGCTGACGCAACTGAGGCGCATTCTTCGATACGCGGCTGGGCCGCTACTCAGAATGAGGGAAATGTTGTGGCCAGCCATGTTTCTCCCTCATCCCGAGTAGGCCCGACGGGCCGTATCGAGGGACGCCACATCGCAACGATTCTATCCAAGACGGACACGTTCTAAGGCTCGAAAGGTGCCTAGTTCTTCGCCTGCGACTCGTAGAAGTTGACGAGCCGGACGACATCGCCGGCATCGAGCCGCCCGAGCGGGCCGTCGCTGTAGCTCGACAGCACCACCTTGCCGGTCTCGCCGTTCACGACGAACTCGGAGGGCTGGATGATCTGGCGCCGGTCCTCCCACCAGGAGCCCAGCGTATCGGCGACGTCGCGGGTCACACCGTAACCGAAGGGGAAACCCTTGCCGTCGGCGACCTTCTTCGCATTGTCGATGTCGTCGACGCTCGCAGCGACCACCGAAGCATTGGCGGCGCGCAATTCGTCAAACTGTTTGGCAAAGCCATCCAACTGATGGCGGCAGAACGGTCACCAATGGCCCCGATAAAACAGGATGACCCGATACTTTCCGCTCAGGTCATCGGGCAGGCGCATCGATCCGCCGTCGACCAGATCGATCGACAGGTCCGGAAAGGTTGCGCCGATACCGAGTTTCTCACCCATGCCGGCTGTTGTCCTTTGCAAGGTTGAAGACAGCGGGTTTGTGCCGCTATTCCGCACGCAGGGCAAGGGGGCGCTGCGGCCGATCGGATGGCGTATTCCGGGCGACCGTTCTGCCAGGCAGGCAACCCGAGCCGTTCCGCGGCCACGGACACATCAATCGGATGGTGTAGGATACCCAATCCCGAAGCCGAACGCACGATGATCGAATTGTTCCCGAACCGGATACCGGCGCTGCGGCCGGTGCGAGCGCCATGAAACAGCTTCTGATCGTCGGCCATGTGCCGTCGGACAACACGCGGCGCCTGCGCGATGCGGCGGCCGAAGCGGCGCGCGGCGCGCTTGAAGGCGATGATGTCCGGGTCCTCGCCCGAAGCCCGTTCGAGACGCAGCCGGAGCACGTCCTGGCCGCCGGCGCCGTAATCCTCGGGACGACGGAAAATCTCGGCTATATGAGCGGCGCGCTGAAGGATTTCTTCGACCGCTGCTACTATCCCTGCCTGGAGCACACCCAGGGGCTGCCCTACTGCCTTTATATCCGCGCCGGCCATGACGGGACGGGGACGCGGCGCGGGGTCGAGACCATCGTCACCGGCCTGCGCTGGCGCGCGGTGCAGGAGCCGCTGGTCTGCCGCGGCGAATGGGACGAGGCGTTCGTCGAACAGGTGGCGGAAATCGGCGCGGCCATGGCGGCCGGGCTGGAAGCGGGAATTTTCTGACGCCGCCGCCTGGCGGTCCTGGGCCCGGATACTATTGCCCGCCGAACATGTCTTCGAGCGTCGCCGCGTACATCTCCCGCGCCTCGGCGCCGAAACAGGCGAAAACGACCTTCTCCAGCGCGCTGCCGGCCTCGAGGTGGGCGCGGGTTTCGGACAGGGCGATTCGGGTCGCCCGGTCGAGCGGGTAGCCGTAGACCCCGGTGCTGATCGCCGGAAAGGCGATGGATGTCACGCCTTTCTCCGCGGCGATTTCGAAACAGCGGCGGTAGCAGCGCGACAGCAGTTCGGGTTCGCCGCGCGCGCCGCCTTCCCAGACCGGGCCGACCGTGTGAATCACATAGCGCGCGGGCAGGTCGTAGGCGCCGGTCGCCTTGGCGTCGCCCGTCTCGCACCCGTCCAGCGTGCGGCATTCGTCGAGCAGGCGCGGTCCCGCCGCGCGGTGGATGGCGCCGTCGACCCCGCCGCCGCCCAAAAGCGCGTTGTTGGCCGCGTTGACGATGGCGTCGACATACAACGTCGTGATGTCGCCTTCGAATATCTCTATCCGTTCGCGCATCCGTATTCCCCGGTCGGTCGAATTGCAGGGTTGGCGGCTAACCCTCCGCGGCGGCCTCGGCGACAGCCTCGACGACGAGGGTCGTACCTTCGACATCGACGACCGCGATGCGCGTGCCCGCGGCGAGATCGCCGCCCTGGGGCGCGACGGTGAAGCGCCAGACACTGTCGCCGATGCGCACCCGGCCGCGGCCGCCGGAGGTCGCCGAATCGAGCGTGTGCTGCGTGCCGATCAGGGTCCTGCCGCGCCGGTTGAGCGTCGGATGGTCGGTCGGTGCCTGGCGCGCCGCGACGATGCGCCGGCCGATGAAGATCGAGATGACCGAGAGGACGGCGAACAGGATCGCCTGAATCTCCCAGCTCATCGACGGGATGGCGGCGAAGGCGAGGCCGGTAATCACCGCGGCGATGCCGAGCCACAGGAAGATGACGCCCGGCACCAGCACTTCGATCAGCATGACGAAGACGCCGAAGGCCAGCCAGTGCCAGAAGGAGATGGTCTCCGCCCATTCGATCATCGGTCCGTTCCCTGGCCTGCCCGCCGATCTTTACCGGTTCAATCCTTGCCGGATTTCGGCACCGAGCCGCCCGTCGGTTTGCCGCCGTCCTCGCCCTCGCCGAACGCCTGGCGCGCGATTTCTGTCAACCCGCTGACGGCGCCGATCACGCCGGAGGCCTCGAGCGGCATAAGGATGACCTTCTGGTTGCGCGCGCTGCCGATGGTCTCCAGCGCGCCGACATATTTCTGGGCAACGAAATAGTTGACCGCCTGGATGTTGCCCTCGCCGATCGCCTTGGAGACCATTTCCGTCGCCCGGGCTTCGGCCTCGGCCTCGCGCTCGCGGGCCTCGGCGTCCCGGAAAGCCGCTTCCCGGCGCCCCTCGGCGTCGAGGATCTGGGCCTGCTTCTCGCCCTCGGCGCGCAGGATTTCCGATTGCCGGACGCCCTCGGCTTCGAGAATGGCGGCCCGCTTCTCGCGTTCCGCCTTCATCTGGCGGGCCATGGCGTCGACCAGTTCGGTGGGCGGCGAGATGTCCTTGATCTCGATGCGCGTGATCTTCACGCCCCAGGGCGAGGTCGCCTCGTCGACGACGCGCAGCAGGTCGGCATTGATCTTGTCGCGCTGGGACAGCAACTCGTCGAGATCCATCGAGCCCATGACCGTCCGGATATTGGTCATGGTGAGATTGAGGATGGACACTTCGAGACGCCGGACCTCGTAGGACGCCTTGACCGGGTCGAGCACCTGGTAGAACACCACGCCGTCGACCTTCACCATGGCGTTGTCACGGGTGATGATCTCCTGGGACGGCACGTCCGTCACCTGCTCCATCACGTTCTGTCGCCGCCCGATCCGGTCGACCAGCGGCACGATCAGATGCAGGCCGGGCGTCAGCGTCCGGGTATAACGGCCGAACCGTTCGACGGTGTATTCGAAACCCTGCGGCACCGTCTTCACCCCCATGAAGACGAGCGCGATCGCCAGCACGATGACGACGACGACGAAGATCGAGAAGGGATCGATCATATTCATGAATCCTCGCTCCGGGGTGCCGCGGCGGCCGCGGCCGCGCAGGTTCGCTTCGTCAGGATATTGGCCGGATCGTTGCCGAAACAATAGACCGCAGGCGCCGGATGAGCCGGAGTTCCGCGCAAACGCGCCGCCCCCGGCGTCTCCGTTCCGCACGGTAAATCCATCCTGGAAGGGCAGGATCGAATTCTGGAAAGTTCGAAAGGGAACCGGCGGCGGGCCGCGTTACGCGTTTCCCTTGTTCTTCAGCACCGCGAGCACCTCGGCGGAGGCCATGACGTCGCCGAACTGCTGGATGAAGGTTTCCAGCGACGCCCGGTGTTCGTCGTCGGAGAGCGCGGCCAGGCAGTCCGACACCATGACGGTGCGGTAATCCATCATCATGGCGTCCCGGCCGGTCGCCTCGCAGCACACGTTGGTCTTGGTGCCGGCGATCAGCAGGTTGCGGATGCCGTGGCTGCGCAGCACCCGCTCCAGCGGCGACGAGCCGGGAATGAGCGCGCTGTAGCGGTTCTTGATCACTTTCAGGTCGTCGCTTCCAACCTCCAGTTCGTGCCAGACCTGCTGGCCCGGTCCGTCGGGCGAGAGGCTTTCGACGGTGCGCCGGCGCACATCCTCGGCGACGAAATGGTCGAAGAACATGTCCCAGTCGCTGGCGCGGCTGTTGTGGGCGTTGGCGTGGTTGACCCAGATGATCGTGACCCCTAGCGCGCGCAGGTCGCGGGTCAGCGCGTTGATCGGCGCGACGATGCCGCGGGAAGCCGGCACCTCCGCCGGAGACTCCGGCGCGACGAAGGTCGCCTGCATGTCGATCACCACCAGCGCCGTCTCCGCCGGATCCAGGCTGTCGAACAGGTGATAGCGGCCGCGCCGCGCCAGCACGCGGTCGACGATCTCCTGGCGGATTTCGATGCTGTGCATGAGCGTTTTCCGTTGTTTCCGCGAGAGGCCGTGAACCGGTTCAGAAGGACAGGCCGTCGGAAAAGACCCAGGCGACGGTCGTTACGCCGTCGCGGCGGTTCTCCCAGCGGTGCGCCAGTTCCGAGCGGAAATGCAGCGAGTCGCCGGTTTCCAGGGTAAACGCCTCGTCGTCGATGGTGTAGCGGATCGCCCCGTCGAGAACATAGCAGAACTCTTCGCCGGCATGGCTCATCGTCTCGGCGCCGGAGGTTGCGCCGCGGCGCAGCACGCCGAGGCGGGCCTCAAGGACTCCGGAATGGAAATTGCCGTTCAGATCCTCGAGCGTGATGCCCATTTCCGGATAGTCGATCTTCGCCCGGTCGCGCCGCCGCGCAACGACGACATCTTCCGGCTCCGCGCGGTAGCGGTCGACCAGGAAGCCGAGATTCGCGCCCAGCGCCATGGCCAGGTTGATGGCGTGGACCAGGCTGGGCTGCAGCCGGCCGTTCTCCATCTTGCTGATCGTGCTGGGCGGCACCTGGGCGATGGCGGCGAGCCCGTTGACCGTCAGGCCCTTTTCCAGGCGCAACGCGCGCAGACGCCGGCCGACATGCTGGACATCGTATTTCGGCTCGGGCCTGCGCGGCGCCTCGTCCGCGCTGCGCCCCGGCGCCGCCGGCCGTTCGGTAAACAAGGGAATCAGCCCGCCCGGCCGGTATGCAGCCGGTCGTCGAGAAACGGCGCGTCCTTCATCGTCGTCTCGGCGGCGAGCTGCCGGCCGCAGCCCGGGCACAGGAACGTGCGCAGCAGAACGTGCGCGCCGCTGCTGTAGGGCGCGCCGCCGGCGCCCGCCATCGGCCGTTCGCGCACCAGCGCGCGCTTTTTCCAGCCCGCCGCCGCCGGGCCGAGATCGTACCCGCAGCGGCCGCAATGCAGGTTCGCGCCGCGCAGGTCCAGGGTCCCGGCTGCGGACTCGCTCATTCGGCCGCCTCCGGATACAGCCGTTCGGCATACATCGAACGGCGCAGCGCTTCGGTCGCCGCAGCGTCGACCGCGCCGCCGTCACCGTCGAGAACCACGCCATACACGTCGCGGGCCGAACGCGCGCTCACCACGCCGGTCCGGCAGTCCTCCAGCACCGCTTCGGGATCGCGCTCCAGCGGGTCGCCATAGCCGCCGCCGCCGTTCCAGCCGACATAGAGCGCATCCTCGCCCATCAGCGGGAACACGCCCCAGGTCACGCTTTCCTGCTCGCCCGGCATGTCGTCGAGCGACTGGGCGAAGCGGGGATCGGCATTCTTGTTGGCCTGCTCCGCATCGTTGTTGCGGACCCAGACATAGCGGTTGGGCGCGCCCGGATAGCCGCCGGCCAGGCCGTCGCTCATCGGGAAATCGGCGCCCTTGCCCGAGATGACGTAGTGGATTCCGCCGTCCGGCGAATCGTGCGGCATCACGGCGAACTCCATGCCAGCGCCGCCCCGGTACTTTCCCGGGCCGCCGGAATCGGTCATGCGCCGGCGGAACAGGTAGCGGATCGGGAATCCGGCTTCGACCGTCTCGACATTAGCCATGCGCGAGATCGGGTTCGGGATCTCGCCGCCGACATCGATGCCGTCGGCAAAGGTGCGTGCGCCGCCGGAACCGGCGAAGGTCTCGGTGAAGATCCCGATGGCCTCGCCGCCATGCTGGTTGCGGCCGAACTTGAAGATCGCGAAGTGGTTGGCGTGCCAGACCGCCGTCGCCTCCCCGCGGTATTTGCCGCTGCTCTCCAGCATCTTGCCGATGGTCGAGCAGGCGGCGTTGTTGACCGACTGGATTGCGCCCACGGTTGCGACCGAAACCGGCGCCGGCCGGGTGCAGTTCACGATCGTGCCTTCCGGCGCGATCATGGTGATCGGCCGGATCACCCCTTCGTTCCACGTAATGTCGTAGCACAGCAGCGGGAACAGCGGCGCGAACAGCCCGCCGAGGGAGGCCCATTTGGTGCAATTCACCGAATAGGCCGCCTGGGGCGACGAGCCGGTGAAGTCGAAGACCAGTTCGTCGCCCTTCTTGGTCATGGTGAGGAAGACCTCGTAGACCTCGTCCTTGGCCTCGAGATACTGGCGCGACTGCCACTGGCCGTCCGGCAGTTCGGCAAGCCGCTGGCGCAACAGGTCTTCCGACTGGTCGATCAGCTGCTGGCAGGCGGCGTCGACGGTGTCGTAGCCGTATTTTCCGATCAGGCTCAGCATCCGGTCGCGGGCGACGTTGTTGCAGGCGATCATGGAGCGCATGTCGAGCGACACCATCTCGGGCGAGCGCACCATGTTGAGCAGCGTGTCCATCACGTCCTGCTTGAGCGCGCCCTTTTCGACCAGGCGGATGCCGGGCGAACTGAAGCCCTCGGTGTAAATGTCCTGCGCGTCGGGCGCGAAACCGCCCGGGTTCATGGCGCCGATGTCGTAGACATGAACGAAACAGGCGCTCCAGGCGACCAGCCGGCCCTCGTGATGGATCGGCGAGACCAGATAGATGTCCGAGGTATGCAGCGCCGCGGTGTAGGGGTCGTTCAGCAGGAAGATATCGCCTTCGTTGATATCGCCCTCGAAGCGCCGGATGATCGCCTTGCACGCTTCCGCCGCGCTAGTCAGGTGGTGCAGGAAGCCGACGCCGCCCATCAGCAGCGAGCCGTCGGCGCGGTAGAGCGAGACCATCAGGTCGTGGCCCTCGTTGGTGATCGCGCTGCCGGAGACATGCTTCAGCGTAATCACCGCCTCGTCGACGATGCGGAACAGCCGGTGCCGGATGATCGAGAAGGTAATCGGATCCATGGCCGCACCTCAGCGGAAGTCGATGACGATGTTGCGCAGTTCGTCCATGCGGGCGCGTTGCGCATCCTGCACAACGATGGTCGTGATCGGGGTGTGAATGACGGCCGGTCCGGCGATTTCGTTGCCGGGCCGGATTCTGGTGAAATCGAAAATGTCGGCCGGCGCCATGCCGTCGCGGGCGTCGACGAAGATCTCGCGCCGGCCGATCCGGGCGGGGCCGGCGTCCGGTCCCTCGAGCAGCAGGGGCTCGATGTCCGGCCGTTGCAGCCGGCCGCTGGCGCTGAGCCGGAACAGGGTCATTTCGATCCCGGCCTCGCGATAGGCCGACCCCTTGCCGTACTTGCGCTCGTACAGTGCCTCGAAATCGTCGATCAGCCCCTTGAGCGCCGTAGCGTCCATCGGTTTCCGGCCGTAAACCGGTGTCGTCACCTCGTGCACCTGGCGAGCATAACGCAGGTCGATGGACCAATCGAGGGCGGTGTCGGACTCGTCGAATCCCTCGGTGGCGAGCTGCGCCCGCGCCGTTTCGATCATGGGCGCATAGAGCGCGTTGATCCGGTCCGGCTCGGTATCCCCCGGCAGCGTCGTCGTCACCGAATATTCATGCACGATATCCGCCGAAACCAGGCCCAGGGCGCAGTTCACCGATGCTGTATAGGGTACGATGATCCGTTTGACGTTCAATTCGGCGGCGAAGCTCGAGGCCAGGATCGGACAGGAGCCGCCGAAGGCGTGCAGGACGTAGTCGCGCGGGTCGAGGCCGCGCTCGACGGTGATCTCATGGATCAGGTCGGTCACCTGGGCCGAGGCGACCCGGAAGATGCCGAAGGCGGCTTCCTCCACCGGCAGGCCGAGCGGGCCGGCGACCTTTGCCTCGAAGGCGGCGCGCGCCGCCCCGATGTCCAGCGTCATCGCGCCGTCGAGGAAGATGTCCGGATCCATATAGCCGATCAGCGTGAAGACGTCGGTGAGCGTCACCTCCGTGCCGCCGCGGCCGTAGCAGACCGGCCCCGGATCGGCCCCGGCGCTGCGCGGGCCGACGCGCGGGACGTTTGTGCGCGGATCGAGCGAGACGATGCTGCCGCCGCCGGCGCCGATCGACACGACCTCGATCTTGGGCGCAACATAATGGTAGCGGTCGACCAGCGGCTCGCGGGCATACTCGATCTCGCCGTTCTGGATGACGCCGACCTTGAATGTCGTGCCGCCCATGTCGGCGGCGATCACGTCGGCATCGCCCATCAGGTCGCCGAGCGCCTTGGCGCCGATCACCCCGGCCGCCGGGCCGCATTCGATCATGCCGACGGCGCGGTCGGCGGCCTCCTGGGACGGCAGCAGCCCGCCATAGCCCTGCATGACCATGACCGGCCCGCCATAGCCGCGGCCGGCGAGCTGGGCCTTCAGGTCGGTCAGATAGCTGCTGGCGATGCCGCCGGCATAGGCGTTGATCACCGCCGTCGAGCTGCGCTCGTATTCTCCCGGCACCGGCGCGATATCGCTCGAAAGGGTGACATAGGCTCCGGGCGCGACCCGCCGCACGATATCGCGCGCCTTGCGCTCGTTCTCCGCATTGTAGAACGACCAGAGGAACGAAATCGCGATCGCCTCGGCGTTCTTTTCGCCGACCAGATGCCGCACCGCCCGTTCGGTCGCGGCCTCGTCGAGCGGCAGCAGGACCTCGCCCTTGTAATCGACGCGCTCGGGCACGCCGCACACGGCGTCCTCCGGGATCAGCGGCGCCGGCCGGTCGCTCGCCACCGGATGCTTGATCCAGTCCTCCGGCTGGCCCGCCCAGCGGCCATAGGCGCCACGGGTGACGAAGACGGTGTCCTCGAAACCCTCGGTCGTGATCAGGCCGGTCGGCGCGCCGCCGCGGGTGAGCAGCGTGTTATCGACCACGGTCGAGCCGTGCATGAACAGGTAGGTCCGGGCGAACAGATCCTCGACGCCCAGGTCCATCTGGTCCGCCGCCCGGGCAATCGAATCGAGCACGCCGTCGGCGAAATTCGGCGGCGTCGACAGGGCCTTGCCCATGATGAACGCCTCGCCGGGCGCAACGACGATGGTGTCGGTGCAGGTGCCGCCCACGTCGGTCGCCACGATGTATCGTTTCTGCCGGGCGTCTGTCGTCATCGAACCGCTTCGATCCCTTCTCGGTGCGCCTTGCCGTTTCCGGCCCGCCGCGCAATACCGGTCATGCCGGGGCGGCCTGGTCGACGAGGACCAGGCGCGCGCCGGCCGGTCCGCCGTGGACCGCGCCATGCGCCTGCGACAGCAGATGGAAGGCGTCGCCCTCGCCGCAGGCTTCCGCCGCGCCTTCGGCCGGCTCGACCCGGACCGTGCCGTCGAGCACATAGCCGAACATCGGCCGGCCACCGGCCGCCGAAAGGGTTTCGCCGGCCTCCAGGCGAACATGGCGGCCGGCCATCGCCGCCCTGCCCAGGCCGGCCGACAGCGGGACTGTCTTCGCTCCGCCGGCCGCCGGCCGCTCGCGATCCCCGGCCCGGACGAGGTGGATGCTCCGGTCGCGCTCGGCGATCTCGCCGATCAGCCGGTCGACCGGTTTGTCGAGGGCTTCGAGGAGCGCCAGGATGGTGAGCAGGCCGGGATTGGATTCGCCCAGTTCGACCTTGCGGATTGCCGCGACGCTGACGCCCGAAGCCTCGGACAGCCGCTTGAGCGACCAGCCCTTGGCAACGCGGTGCAGGCGCAGGCGCCGGCCGACGGCCTTCAGTTCGCTCCGGCCGAACCGGCCGCGCTGAAGCATCGCGGATTCCCTGTCCAGATTGAACCTGCGCCAGAATCCTATGCGCAGCCCGTCCGTGTCAACCAGCACACCAATCGGTACCGATTTGAAACGGCGGTCCGCCGCGCCTTGTGGACTCTGTTCCGCGGTGGCGGCTAAGCTGCCGGGAACATCCAGTCGAAACAGAGTTCGAAACAGGGAACGGCGCCGATGGACAGCCTCGAACCGGCCGTCGGTTACAACATCCTCACCGTCACCCCGTGCAGTCCGCATATCGGCGCGGAAATCGGCAATATCGACCTGACGAGGCCGCTCGCCGATGCCGAGGCCGACGAACTGCGCCGGGCGTTTACGGCGCATCTCGTGCTGTTCTTCCGCGACCAGCGCATCGGCTTCGCGGACCATATCAGGCTGGCGGAATATTTCGGCCCGATCGGCTACCATTTCGGCGGCAAGACGGCGAGCCGGAGCACCGACGATCCGCGGGTGCGCAAATTTCATGCCGATGAAAACACCGCCCGCGTCTCCGGCGACGTCTGGCACTCCGACCAGTCCTGCGCGCCGGTGCCGCCGATGGCGAGCATCCTCTATATCCACACCATTCCGCCCGATGGCGGCGGCGACACCATCTTTTCCAGCATGTACCGGGCCTATGAGGCGCTGTCGGACCGGATGAAGGGCTATCTGGACGGCCTGACCGCCGTGCATGACGGCCGCGATGTCTTCGGCGAAGGCACCCCGAACGCGGTCCATCCGGTCGTCGCGCGCCATCCGGAGAGCGGCCGGCCGCTGCTGTTCGTCAACGGCGCCTTCACGAAGCGGATCGTCGAGCTGCCGGAGCAGGAGAGCGATGCCGTGCTGCGTTTCCTGTGCGCCCATTGCACGCGCCCGGAATGGAGCTTCCGCTTCCGCTGGCAGCCTCATTCGATCGCCATGTGGGACAACCGGTGCGCCCAGCATTTCGCGGTCTCGGATTACCTGCCCAGCGTCCGCTCCGGCTATCGCGTCCAGATCGACGGCGTGGCGCCGCCCGTCGCGGCGTGACGTAGAGGCCGGCCGGCGCCGTTCCGGCCGTCTGCGCAAGTTCCGGCGAAAATCCCGCCGCGCCAGCAGTCTGTCCGCGGCCGGCGTTGGGACGAAGCGCGAACAGGGTGCTGACAGGGCTTCCGATAACGCCTATGATAGGGACTGATCGGCAGGTGTCGTTCAGGCCGGTTGCATTCTGTCGAGGCCGCGAACGAAGTCGGACAATGCGGTTCGGGTTCCAATACCTCGTGCGACTGCAGCAGCGCCGCCGGAGGGTGATCGGCGCGCAAGACTTATAGAAATCGAATTTCGGGTTGAATATTCCCTACTTAGTTCCCACCAACCGGGGAGGAGCGCGACAACGCATGAAACGGTCTGTACAAGACCTACGGTCGTAAGTGTGTTCGAGTCCGGATACGGCAGATATGCAAATACCGACCGAATATACCGAGGGATACGCCAAGGGCCTGGCGATCGACCCGGAGAGGGCGTCGAACTATGTCGCCCATACTACTGTGGCCGACCCGCTGGCCGACGCCATGGTCGCGGAATTGGCGACGCTCGATCATGAAGAATCGAGCCGGCTGATCAAGCTGGGCATGCATGGCGGCGACGAAGCCGCCTGGCGCGCCGCTCCAGCTTCGGTCAGGGAATTTTTCGATTCCTTCGCAGAACCGCCCGACTGGGTCGACCTGGAGTCATTCCTGCCGGGCTGCCGCATGTTTCACCGGAACACGCGGTTGGTGCTTGCCGCGATGGTGGGCGGCGTTCTGGTCGAGGGGTTTTCGACGAACATCGCCAGGTCGTTCTTCCTGACCGGCAAACTCCGGGACCAGGGCGTGCGGCGGCTCAAGCAGAACAACCGCCACATGCTTGAAATCTTCATGCCCCGGGGCATGGAGAAGCATAACGACGGCTGGGCCCATTCCGTCCGGGTCAGGCTGGTCCATGCCAGGATCCGGCAGTTGATCGCCAAATCCGGCGAATGGGATATCGACGAGCTGGGCACGCCGATCAGCGCGGCTCATGTCGGCTTCGCCGTCGCGGCCTTTTCGGCGCGGTGTCTGCAACACCTGCATAAACTGGGCGCGAAGTTCGGCGAGGAGGAACGGCGAAGCTTCATGGCCGTATGGCGCTATTCGGGATATCTGATGGGCATTCCCGAATCGATCCTGTACCGCGACGAAGCGGAAGCGCTCGAAATCTACAGGATCGGCCTGGTTTGCGAGCCGCCGCCTTCGCTGGAATCGGTCGCGCTGGCGTCGTCGCTGATCAATTCGGCGCCGCTGTTCGCCGGTATGACCGAAATTCAGGCCCGCAGGAAGCTGGCCGGCTACATCGGGGAAGTTTCGCGCGCCCTGATCGGAAACGAGCTTGCCGACCAACTCAGGTATCCCGAGAGCGGCTCGAAGAATGTCCTGTGGCGGTTCCGCACGCTGAACCGGATCGAGAAACTGATGAACCTGCTGAGCTCGGACCGGTCGCGGAAGAACGTCAACCTGACCACGATTCTCGACGTATCCATGTTCGACAACGAAGGCATCAGCTACAAATTGCCGGACCATGTCCATGCCGAACGGTCCTCGCAGTATTAGGGGACTTGCGCGATGATGGCAGTCCGCTAATTCTTCCGTACGGTGCGCGGCGCCGGGCGGTCGGATACGCCGGACGGGCTCGGAGATAGAATGCGGCAAATCCCTGCCATGCTGCGCTACATCGTTCGAATGTCATGATTTCAATATCTTTGGATCGTTACACCGCTGGAATTTTGCGCCGCAAATGGCTCGTCATTGTGCTGGCAGGCCTGGTCATGCTGGCGGTGACGGCCGGGGCGAGGTTCATCGGCGTTACCAACGACTACCGCAGCCTGTTCGATGCCGATAATCCGCAGTTGGCCGCGTTCAATGCCTTCGAGAACGTCTATGGCTCAACCAATACGGCGTTGATTGCCGTCGCGCCCGGCAAGGGCACGGTGTTCACCCGCGAGACCCTCGGCGCTCTCGAAACGCTGACCGAGGCCGCATGGGAGGCGCCGTATTCCACCCGGGCCGATTCGCTGGCCAACTACGACCACACCTGGGCGGAAGAAGACGATCTCATCGTCGAACCGCTGGTCGACGACGCGACCGCGCTGAGCGAAGAGG
The DNA here is from genome assembly GCA_965202925.1 of Alphaproteobacteria bacterium. Taxonomy (GTDB): domain Bacteria; phylum Pseudomonadota; class Alphaproteobacteria; order Bin65; family Bin65; genus Bin65. The sequence continues at coordinate 776,625 of CBDBCG010000001.1, forward strand.
ATATCCGGCGCATCGAGAAGATCGCGCTGAGCGCGCCGGAACTGGTCGGCCGTCTGGTCTCCAGCGACGGAAAGGTGGCCGGGCTGGCGATCCGCTTCGCGTTGCCCGACAACCCGGACGCAGCAGTGGTCGAGATAACCGACTTCCTCAATGCGTTGCTCGAACGGCAGCGGGCGGACCATCCCGACATCGCCTACTACCTGACCGGCGACGTTCCCCTGAACCGCGCCTTCGCTGACGCGACCAGGGACGATATGGAAACCCTCGCACCGATCGTTTTCCTGATCATTGTCGTTGCCGCGGCCCTTCTCCTGCGTTCCGTGCTGGGCACGTTGGCGATCGTTGCGGTGCTCGGCTTCGTCATCAATACGACGGTCGGTTTCGCGGGCTGGCTCGGCACCGTGTTCAACCCGGCCAACTCGGGCGTGCCGATTATCGTCATGACGGTTGCCGTCGCCCACTCGGTCCACATCGTCTCGAGCACTCTGGCGGCCATGGGCAAGGGCATGGACAGGCAGGAGGCGATTGCCGATGCGATCCGGGTCAACGCCTGGCCCGTGTTTCTCACATCCCTCACCACGGCGATCGGCTTCCTCAGCCTTAACGCCTCGGATTCGCCGCCCTTCCGCGTTCTCGGCAATCTCGTGGCGTTCGGCGTGCTGTGCGCATTCGTTTATTCCTTGACGTTTCTGCCGGCGCTCCTGTCGATCCTGCCGCTGCGGCCGCGGGCGCCGCGCGGCGGCAAGCCCGCGTTCTTCGATCGCTTCGGCGCGTTTGTCGTCGCCCGGCGCACGGTTCTGCTTGTCTGTTCCGCTCTCGTGGCGGTGGTTCTGGTTACCGGAATCTCCAGGATCGAACTCACCGACAACTGGACGCGGTATCTCAGCGAACGGTACCAGTTCCGCCAGGATACGGACTTCGTTATCCGGAACCTGAGCGGTATGGAAACGCTGGAATATTCCCTGAATTCGGGACGCGAGGGCGGGATCACCGATCCTGCCTATCTGCGCAGGGTCGAGGCGTTCGCCGAATGGTTCCGCGCGCAGCCGGAAGTTTTCCACGTTCAGGCCTTTTCCGACATCATGAAGCGCCTGAACAAGAACATGCACGGTGACGACGGGGCGTATTACCGGTTGCCGGACGATCCTGATCTGGCAGCGCAGTTCCTGTTGCTCTACGAGCTCTCGCTGCCGGCCGGCCGGGATCTGAACGACCGTATCGACGTCGGAAAAACGGCGACGCGTATGACGGTTGTCATGCGCAGCCTGACATCCCAGAAGCAACGGGAGCTGGACGCCCGGGCACAGGGGTGGATCCGGGCCAACGCGCCCGGCCTTGCGACCGAAGCGTCGGGCGTCAGCATCGTCTTCGCGCATCTGTCCCAGCGGAACATCCAGAGCATGCTGACCGGCACCATCATTGCCATGGCGCTCATTTCGCTGATTCTGATTTTCGTATTTCGAAGCGTGCGCCTGGGCCTCGTCAGCCTCGTGCCTAACTTCATTCCGGCGGCCCTGGCCTTCGGCGTGTGGGGCTATCTGGTCGGCCGGGTGGGCCTTGCCGGCTCCGTGATGACGGCGATCGCCTTCGGTATCGTCGTCGACGATACGATCCATTTCCTGACCAAGTATCTGAAAGCGCGCCGCGAGGGCCTTTCCGCGCCGGAGGCCGTGCGTTCGACTTTCCGGATTGTCGGCCATGCGTTATGGACCACAACTGCCGTTCTGTGCCTCGGTTTCCTGGTGTTTGCCGCGTCGGGATTCGAAATCAGCTGGTCGCTCGGCATTTTGGTGACCGTTACGATCGGATTCGCGCTGCTCGCCGATTTCCTGCTTCTCCCGCCGCTGCTGATGGCTATCGATCGGAGAAAGACATGACCCCCGCGTATCCCACCAATTCGACAATCGGGGCCGCTGCGCTGCTGATCGCGTGGTCGTTCGTCGCGCCGCTGCCGGCCGGCGCCGCGAGCCCCGAGGAAACCGGCCTCAAGATTGCCAGGGAAGCCTATAACCGTGACAAGGGCTTCGGCAATTTCACCGCGAAGCAGACCATGGTGCTGCGCAACAAGCGCGGGCAGGAGAGCCGCCGCGAACTTCGGATCAAGGTTCTTGAGGTCGACGCCGCCGGTAACAGGAGCCTGTTCGTGTTCGACCGGCCGCGCAGCGTCAAGGGCACTGCCTTCCTCATCCATTCCCACAAGAAAAAGGCCGACGACCAGTGGCTCTATCTGCCCGCGCTCAAACGGGTCAAGCGCATCAGTTCGTCGAACCGCTCCGGTTCCTTCATGGGCAGCGAATTCTCGTACGAGGATATGGGCTCGCAGGAAGTCGAGAAATACACCTACAAGTATCTGCGCGACGAGGCGTGCGGAAAGACGGAATGTACAGTCGTCGAGCAGGTGCCGACCGCCAAGCGCTCGGCCTACCGCCGCCAGCTCGTCTGGCGCGACAAGAAGGACATGCGGGCTCTGAAGATCGCCTATTACGACCGCAAGAACGCGCATCTCAAGACGCTGACCTTCAGCAAGTATCAGCTGTTCCTCGACCGGTTCTGGCGCGCCGGCGAAATGAAGATGGTCAACCACCTGACCGGCAAGAGCACGGACATGCTCTGGTCTGAGTTCAAGTTCGGCGGCAAGATCAGCAAGAGCGAATTCACCCGCACAGGCCTGAAACGGGCGCGCTGACGGGTTTCGGCGCCACCTGGCGGCGGACGGAGCCGCGGACCGGGCGACGCCGGCGCGATCCGCCCTACGCCAGCAGCTTCGCCAGTTCGCCCTTCTGGATTTTCCGGGTCGGCGTCATCGGCATCTCGTCGATGATTTCCAGCCGCTCGGGCCAGCGCATCTTGGCAACGCCGTTCTCTTCGAGCCAGCCGGTCATCTCCCCGAAAGTCAGGCCGGTGCCTGGCGCCAGCGTCACGAACAGGCACATGCGTTCGCCCAGCACATCGTCGGGCATCGGCACGACCGCCGCGAGCACGATGGCCGGATGGGCCTGCAGCAGGTTCTCGACATCGGTCGGGTTGATCTTGATGCCGCCGCGGTTGATCACGTCCTTGACCCGGCCGGTGATGACCACGTTGCCGTCCGCATCGACGGTCGCCAGGTCGCCGGTGCGGAAGAAGCCGTCGGCGGCGAAGGCCCGGGCGTTCGCTTCTGGGTTGTTCAGATAGCCCGGAAAGACACTGTAGCCCGCGAGCTGCAACTCGCCTTCCGTATCCGCCGGCACCGCTTCGTCGGTTTCGGGATCGGCGATGCGCACGTCTATGCCGGCCGTTTTCCGCCCGGTGCTGGTGTGGCGCACGTCCGGCGGCGCGTCGAGCGGCGTCTGCATGATCAGGATGGTCTCGGTCATGCCGAAGAGCTGGCCGGTCCGGCCGTTCGGCATCCGGCGCTCCAGTGCGGCGGCGACTTCCGGCGGGCAGACCGACCCGGCGACGATCACGTCCCGGATCGAGGAGAGATCGACATCGTCCAGTAACCCGGCCTTGATCGTCGCCGCGACATGGGCCGGGGCGGAGAACACTACTGTCGGCCGGCCGCGGATCAGCCGGTCGGCGTAGAGGTCCGGCGAGAACAGCGACATCAGCACGTTGGTCGCGCCGTGGCACAGGCCGAGCATGCCGCAGGACAGGCCGAAGACATGGGTGAAGGGCGGCGCGACCAGGATCCGGTCGTCGGCAGTCAGGCCGATGGTCGGCGGATAGATGCGCAGGTTCGAGGTGAAGGTCTCGTGGGTCCGCACGACCCCCTTGGGCGACGCCGACGTGCCCGAGGTGAAACACAGGATGACCGGATCGTCGGCCGCCGGCGGGGCGGCGACGGGATCGGCCGCCGCGCCCGCGACCAGCGCTTCGAAATCGAGCACGCCGGGCCTCTCGCCGCCGCCGACCGCAATGATGTATTCCAGCGACGGCACCTGCGCCTTCAGGCCCGCCATGGTCGCCGGCGCGTCGTATTTTTCGTCGCCGGCCGTACAGATGACGGCCCGCGCCCGGCCGTGGTTCATCAGCGGCGCCATCTCGCCGGCGCGGTAGGGCATGTGCAGGGTGCACAGCACGCCGCCCATCATGGCGACGCCCAGGAAGGCGATGAGGAATTCGGGATGGTTGGGATACTGGATGGCGACGACGTCGCCGCGCCGCAGGCCGAGGCCGAGCAGGGCGTTGGCGAAGCGGCGCGACCGGTCCCGCCATTCGGCGTAGGTGATGTCCCGGTCCGGCGCGGCGAGGGCGACCTTGTCCGGCGTCTCGTCGGCCCAGCGTTCCAGATGGTCGGCCAGCCGGTCGTCGTTCCAGAATCCCGCCTCGCGATATTGTCGGGCGAGGGCGTCGGCGTGGCGGGGAAAGTCAATCAGCCCGGTCATAGGGTCCTCAGGCTTCGATAATCGGTCTGTCGCCGAACCCGGGTGTCATTTCGACCGAAGCGCCGCGAGGCGCGGAGCGGAGAGATCTTTTCGCGCCGCGCTCTCGCCTTTGTTCCGTACAGGAAAGATATCTCCACTCCACGATCCTCCGGATCGTTCCGGTCGATATGACGGAATCGTAATTTTGTCAGCCTGCTGCTACTCGGCGCCCTTCCTCTTCCTCGCGCAGCAGGTTCGCCACCCAGCGCTGCGCCCGGTCGACGCCCTTGTCGATATGCCAGCGCACCGGCTGCGCCGGCCCGGGCGCGGTGTCGAGCATTTTCTGCTGGGCCTCGATCACCGCCACGTCCTCGAAGAAGGTGTCCCGGTTCGCGGTGAACATGGCATCGGTCAACGCGTCGTCGTCGAGTTTGGTATCGCGCTGGAGCGACCAGAAATAATGGGTCGAGCGGTCGGTCTCCGGCGTCATGGCGTTGAGCACCCGGTTTTCGACCGCATGTTCGGGATTCTCCGTCGAATGGACCCGGACGCTGATGACGATGTTCGCCGCCGGCGTGAACCTGACCTCCTGGCGGTGGTTGACCGTGCCGTTGAAGCCGCACAGCCGCTTGAAGAAGGGCGAGGGCTCGATGCCGCGCATGTCGCGGATCACCCGCAGGCTCTCGCCGTCGAACTCGGTCTTGACCGGCGCGTCGACCACGGCATCCGTCGCCAGCGTGTTCTGGTGCACGAAATGGGCGTGCGACAGGTCGAGGAGATTATCGCGCACCAGCGTGTAGTTGACCGCGACCGGCAGGGTTTCGCCGCGGCCGGCCCAGCCCGGATCGTCGTTCCAGTGATAGTCCGGGATCGACGCTTCGTCGGCCAGCGCCGGATCGCCCATCCACAGGAAGATCCAGCCCCAGCGCTCGGCAACCGGGTAGTAGCGGGTCGACAGGCCGGCCGGGAGCGTTTCGACGCCGGGCACCTGGGTGCAGCTGCCGTCGCCGCAGAAGCCGAGCCCGTGATAGCCGCAGACAATGTCATCGCCGACGACGCGGCCGTTCGACAAGGGCGCACCCCGGTGCGGACAGCGGTCGGCGAGCGCGCAGGGCGTCCCGTCGCCGCGGCGCCACATGACGACCGGCTCGCCCAGCAGCCAGCGCTGCAAGGGCTCGCGGCCGATTTCCCCGCTCCATGCCGCGACATACCAGTAATTCCGCAGGAAAATGGCCGGGTTCCCTTTCTCAGCGGGGGCAAGTCGCCGGACGCGGCCTTACCGCTCCTTCGCCGAACGGGTGCGCTTCAACGATTCGGCGGGACCGTATCCCAACCGCCGGGGCCGATCAACGCGATCCGCCCGTGCGCACCGCCGGCCGGTAACCCGCGGATGCAAGACCTCTCAGGCGGGCGACAGCATGAAATTGGCGTTGGCGCCGGCGACCGGCCGGGCCGCATCGTCCTGCCAGGCGAAGACCCGGACATTGGCGACCCGGGCGCCCAGCTTGGTCACGCCGGCGCGGGCGTAGGTGTCCTTCGGGCCGGCCGAACGCAGATAGTCGACGGTAATGGTGATCGTCTTGGGGATGCGCAGGGTTTCCTGCATCCACAGCAATTTCAGGATCGCCGCGGTCTCCAGCAGCCCGCCGATCGTGCCGCCGTGAATCGCCGGCAGGATCGGGTTGCCGATGATGTGCGGGCTGTAGTTCATGCAGGAGACCAGGTCGTCGCCGTCGAGCGCCGCGGTGATGTGCAGGAAGCGTGCGTAGGGGATGGCCTCGGCCATGGCGTTCGGGTCGCCTGCCGTGCGGGCCGCCGCAAGCCGCTCGGTCATCGTGCCGCTCATGCCGGCTTCTTCCCACCGGCGCCCCCACCGGTTCTCGGGCCGTCTTTCTTCCTGCGGCTGCCGACAAACATGAAGGTGCCGGTGGCGAGAGCGACGGTGTCCTTGGGATCGTCCTGGTAGGCGACGGCGCTGAGGAAGGCGATGGTGCGGGTCATTTTGGTCACTTCGGCCCGGGCGAACAGGTCGAGATGGGGCGTGGCCGGGCGCTGATAGTCGATCCGCAGGTCGAGGGTCACGATGCGCTCCGGCGGCTGCCGGGCGCTCATCGTCGCCATGCCGCAAACGCTGTCGAGCAGGGTCGTCACGACGCCGCCGTGCAGCACCAGTTCGTCCGGGTTGCCGACCAGCCGCTCGTGCCAGGGCAGGCGCATGATCGCCATGCCCCTCGCGGAATGGACCACCTCCAGCCCGAGTTCCCGGCTGTGCGGGGTCGAGCCGCTGATCAGCTTGAGCATCTCCTCGGTGGTCGGCGGCCTGCCGTCCGCCGGATTGTTTTTAGGTCCGGGGCGCGGCGGCGCTGCGGGGTTTTCTGCCATGGCGTGTGTCTTGTCAGCCCGCCCGAAGCCGGTCAAATTGCCTTCATGACGCATAACCCGGCCAACTCCCTGAAACCCGGCCCGGCCGGCCCCGCGGCTTCCGGGGACCGGCCTTCGCACCCCCGCTCGGGCGGCCGGGCGGGCACGGGCCAGAATGTCGGACCGGACGTCTGGAAGATTCCGGAGGGCGACGAGCGCGAGCGGCTGGTCTGCTCCGACTGCGGCTTCATCCACTACGACAACCCGAAGATCGTCGTCGGCTCGGTCGCGGTGTGGGAAGACAGGGTGCTGATGTGCCGGCGGGCGATCGCGCCGCGCATCGGCTACTGGACCCTGCCGGCCGGCTTCATGGAACTGCACGAGCGGTCCGAGGCCGCCGCGGCGCGCGAGGCCTGGGAAGAGGCCCGCGCCGAAATCGAGGTGCACGACCTGTTTGCGCTCTACAACATCCCGCGCATCAGCCAGGTCCAGCTTTTCTATCGCGCCACGCTCAAATCGCCGGCCATCGAACCCGGGCCGGAGAGCACCGAAGTCCGCCTGTTTGGCTGGGACGAACTGCCGGAAGACGAATTCGCCTTCCCGTCGGTTCCCTGGGCGCTGCAGCATTACCGCGAAATCGCCGGCGAGACCGCCTTCGCCATCCGCACCAACCCGCCCCCCGATCCATGAGCCCGGCCGGCGACGGCACGGGCTATCGACCCCAAAAAGCAGGAGCAACCGCGTGGCTGACTTCGTTCAATGCGCCGCCGACAACGGCGTCGGCATCATCACCCTCGACCGGCCGGAGGCCAACAACTCGCTCAACGCCGACGCGGCGAAGGAATTGTGGGACGCGACGACCGAGTTGACCGAGGATCCGTCCGTCCGGGCGATCCTGGTCCGGGCCAACGGTCGGATGTTCTGCTCCGGCGGCGACCTGAAATACATGCTGGCAATGGAGGATGAGGCCGCGCTCGCCAAGGCGCTCAAGGTGACGACGACCTATTTCCACGCGGCCGTGTCGCGGCTGATGCGCGGCAACGCGCCGGTCGTCATGGCGATCCAGGGCGCGGCGGCCGGCGGCGGCTTCAGCTTCGCGATCACCGGCGACATCGTGATCGCCGCGGAAAGCGCGAAATTCAAGATGGCCTACACCGCTTCGGGGATCAGCCCGGACGGCGGCTCGACCTGGTTCCTGCCCCGGCTGGTCGGATTGCGGGTGGCGCAGCGGCTGGCGCTGGAAAACCCGACCCTCACCGCGCAGGAGGCGCTGGACATCAACCTCATTACCCGGATTGTGCCGGACGAAGACCTGGCCGAAACCGCCATGGAAACGGCGCGCCGGTTCGCCGAGGGGCCGACCCTCGCCTACAGCCGGGTCAAGCAGCTGTTCGCCGAGACCTGGGCCAACGGGGCCGAGCACCAGATGGAGCTCGAAACGCTCGCCATGGCCGCCAGCGCCCGCACGCAGGACATGAACGAAGGTCTCGCCGCCTTTTCGGCCAAGCGGGCGCCGCAGTTCAAGGGGGCCTGAGCCGCCGCGAAACGGCCCCGAACCCGCCCCGAACCCGCCTAGTACATGTGCTGGCCGCCGTTGATGCTGAGCGTCGAGCCGGTGATGAAATCGGCGTCGTCGCCGGTCAGGAAGACCACGCCTCGGGCGATGTCCTTCGCGTTGCCGAGGCGGCCGACCGGGATCCGCTGGATGATCCGCTCCAGCACCTTCTGGGGCACGGCGCGCACCATGTCGGTATCGACATAGCCGGGCGCGATGGCGTTGACGGTGATGCCCTGGGCCGCGCCCTCCTGGGCCAGCGCCTTGGTGAAGCCGTGGATGCCGGATTTGGCGGCTGCGTAGTTCACCTGGCCGTACTGGCCGCCTTGGCCGTTGATCGAGCCGATGTTGACGATGCGGCCGAATTTGCGTTCCCGCATGCCCTCGATGACGGCGCGCGAGCAGTTGAAGCAGGAGGAGAGGTTGGTGCGGATGACATCGTCCCAGTTGTCGTAGGGCATCCGGTGCATGGTGCCGTCGCGGGTGATGCCGGCGTTGTTGACCAGGATGTCGATGGGTCCGAGGTCGGCCTCGACCCGGGCGACGCCTTCCTTGACGGCTTCGAAATCGCCGACGTCGAATTTGTAGACGCCGATGCCGGTGCGGTCGGAAAATTCCCTCGCCCGCTCGTCGTTGCCGCCATAGTTCGCCGCCACCTTGCAGCCGGCGTCCCCGAGCGCGATGGAAATCGCCTCGCCGATGCCGCGGGTGCCGCCCGTGACCAATGCTACGCGCGCCATGATGATGTACTCCTGTTGTGCAGCCCGCCGCGCTGTCCCACGCCTGGGTGCGCTGCGTGCTGCCGGGTTAGGTCAGAACTTCTGTAGCGGCCCGGAACGATCCGGTCGCCGCGCGAAAGGATCGCGTCTCCCTGTGAGGCGGTTGGGGTGAGGCGCGCGGGGTCAGTCGCGCGCCACGCACATGGCGATGCCCATGCCGCCGCCGATGCACAGCGTCGCGAGCCCCTTCCCGGCGCCGCGCCGCTTCATCTCGTAAAGCAGCGTGGTCAGGATGCGGGCGCCCGAAGCGCCGATCGGATGGCCGAGCGCGATCGCGCCGCCGTTGACGTTCACTTTGTCCATGTCGAAGCCGAGGTCCTTGGCGACGGCGCAGGACTGCGCCGCGAAGGCCTCGTTCGATTCGACCAGGTCGACCTCGTCGATGCTCCAGCCGGCCTTTTCCAGCGCCTTGCGGCTCGCCGGAATCGGGCCGGAACCCATCAGCGCCGGATCGACGCCGGTGGTCGCCCAGGACACGATGCGGCCCAAAGGCTCGACGCCGCGTTTCTCGGCCTGTTCCTTCGACATCAGGACAAGCGCGGCCGCGCCGTCGTTGATGCCCGAGGCGTTGCCCGCCGTGACCGTGCCCTCCTTCGAAAAGGCCGGGCGCAGCTTGGCGAGCGTCTCGGCGGTGGTGCCGTGTCGGGGATATTCGTCGGCTTCGACCGTGCGGTCGCCCTTGCGGTGCGGCACGACGACCGGTGCGATCTCGTCGGCGAATTTGCCGGATTTCTGCGCCGCTTCGGCCTTGGCCTGGCTGGCGGCGGCGAAGTTATCCTGGTCGGCGCGGGTGATCTGCCATTGCCCGGCGACATTCTCCGCCGTGGTGCCCATATGATAGCCGTTGAAGGCGTCCCACAGGCCGTCCTTGATCATCGTGTCGGTAAACGCGACGTCGCCCATCTTGGTACCGGCCCGCATATGGGCGGCGTGAGGCGACCGGCTCATGCTCTCCTGACCGCCGGCGACGACGATCTCCGCGTCGCCGGCCTGGATGGCCTGGCCGGCCATCGCAACGGCCCGCAGGCCCGAGCCGCAGACCTGGTTGATGGTGAGCGCCGTCGTCTCCTTCGGCACACCGGCCGCCATGGCGGCCTGCCGGGCCGGATTCTGGCCGGTATCGGCGGTCAGCACCTGGCCCATGATGACGTCGTCGACATCCGCGCCGGCGACGTTCGAGCGTTCCATCGCCGCCGCGATGGCGACCTTGCCGAGATCGGCGGCGGACACCGTGGCGAAGGCGCCGCTGAAGGCGCCGATCGGTGTGCGGGCGGCGCTGGCGATAATGACGTCCGTCATGAATGTTTCCTCCTGAAGGTCCGGCCCGGAGGGCCGCTTGTGTCTATCCGGGGCCTTCGCGCGCCGGCCGGCCCGGCTCTGCGCCGGACCGGAAAGCGCCGTCGCGCAGCGACCGCACGGCATTTTCCGACTGATGCGACTATTATAATGCTGCAATGCAGCATTTTCAAGTGCACCTGCGAAGAGTAGGCGTTATCGTCGCGGTTCGGCGGGCTTCGACCCAGGCGAGCCGCGGGTCCTATCCGGCGAGGGACTGTTGCCATGCCAGCAGCGGCCGCCAGGTCTCGCGCTCGGCCCGGCGCCCGGCCATCATGCCGATATGGCCGGCCCGGGCGATGCGGATTTCGGCTTCCGGCAGCAGGCGGGCCAGGGCCATGGCCGATTCCTGCGGCACGATCCGGTCCTTGTCCGGGATAATGGCGAGGGCCGGCAGGTCGATCTCTTCCGGGCGTATCGCCGTGCCGCCGACGGTCCAGCGTCCCCTCGCGGCAAGGTTGTCGCCATACCAGCCGTGCAGGGTCTCGCGCGCGACGGGCAGGGGCAGGGGAATGCCGTCGTTCAGCCAGTCTTCCAGCGCAACGAAGCGCCGCGCCTCTTCCGAGTCCGGGTCCATGCGGGCGAAAGCCTGGAATTTCCTGGACGCCACCATCGGATCGTTGGCGGCGAACAGCGCCTGCAGCCCGTCGACCGGAAACTGCCCGACCGCATCGAGCGCCGGCAGCCAGGTTCCGGTGAAATGCGCCAGCGCCCGCGCCTGCTCCGGCCGTTCGGCGTGGAAATCCCACGGCGTCGCCAGCACGGCAAGACCGGCCAGTTCTGTCGGCCGCTTCTGCGCAAGGATCAGCGCGAGCAATCCGCCCATGCAATAGCCGACCAGGGCGGGCGGCCCGGCCCGCAAGGCGACGTCGGCGAGCGCCGGCGCAAGCCGTTCGGCTGTCAGCCGGGCGAGGTCGAAGCCGCTCTCTTCGGCGTCCGGTATGTTCCATTCCAGCAGATAGACCGGCGCGCCGGCTTCCGCCAGGAACCGCGCGAGCGAGACGCCCGGCATGAGATCGAGCACATAGCCGCGGTTGACCAGCGAAGGCACGAGCAGGAGCGGCGGGCCTGCGTTCGCGCCCGCCCGGGCGGGCGCGGTGTAGTCGAGCAGGCGCGCCGAGCCGTAGCTGGCGACAACGGGCGGCTCCGGCAGGGCCCGCCGATAGGGATGGTTGCGATAGGCGGCGACGCCCGCCAGGAAATCGCCGAACGCCTCTGCCGACAGCCGGCCGACCGCGGCGGCTATGGCGTTGTCGCTGTGGCGTGCGAGGCGTGCGCGAAGCGACCGCGCCTCAGGACCGTTCCAGCCGGGCCAGCCGCTCCTCAATCCGGTCAAGCCGCTCAAGCAGTTCGCGGAAGCGACCGTCGCCATCCACAGATGCAGGCCGAACGGGCGCGGCGACATCCGGCGATTGAGGCCGATCCGGTCGGAATTCATCCTGTGCCTCCCCCGGTTCGTTTGCCGTCGCGGTCGCCGGCTCCGCCGTTGCGGCAGGCGCGGCTGCCTGCGCCCATTGTGCGAAGAAGCCGGAAATAGCCTCCGAAACGGCCGGATTCGCCGAGAGCGCCGTCAGTTGATCCTGCCAAAGGCTCAGATACTGCCGGGCCAGGTCGTCCAGAGGATCCGGCGCTTCGCGATGGGCGGGTTCGTCTTCCGTGCCAGTCATTGTTCACCATAGCGCGGCGCGATTTCCGGGCCAATTTCTTTGCACCTGATCTCTGCTTGCGCGGGCGCTATTGCGCGCTTGCGAAATGAATCTTGCGCATTGCGGCAAATTGCTGGCAGTCTTGAAAAAATCCGCTAACGAGGCCGGCTTCCCGCCCTTGGGCATTGTGCAACAGCGTGCGGACGCCGGAAGCTGCAGGAGAGCCGTTTCGCCATGCCCAGCAAGAAAATGGCGGGAGACGACGGCCAGGTCGTCATCAAGAAATACGCCAACCGCCGCCTCTACAACACGGCGACCAGCAGTTACGTCACCCTCGACGACCTGAGCGGCATGGTCCGCAACGATGTCGATTTCGTGGTCTACGACGCAAAGACCGGCGACGACATCACGCGTTCGGTGCTGACCCAGATCATCGTCGAGGAAGAGGCCAAGGGGCAGAACCTCCTGCCGATCGGTTTCCTCCGCCAGCTGATCGGCATGTACGGCGATTCGCTCCAGGATCTCGTGCCCAAATATCTCGAGCACAGCATGGAGAGCTTCATCGACAATCAGGAGCAGATGCGCGAGTACATGACCCAGGCCTTCGACGGGATGTTCCCGTTCGGCTCGCTGGAGGACCTGAGCCAGCAGAATATGGAAATGATGAAACAGGCGCTGGCCATGTTCAATCCGTACCAGGCTGCCGGCGCCGCCGGGCCGGAGAGCCGGAAACCGGCGGCGGGCGCTGCCGATCCCTTCGCACTGATGCAGGCGCAGATCGATGCCCTGCAGGAACAGATGCAGGCGCTTGCCGGCCTGAACAGGAAGAAATAGGGGCCGCCTCCCGAACGGCCGGTTCGCCCGCGATTCGAACCATTGCCGATTCCAACCTTTGCCGATGCCCATGGACAAGCCGGAAACGATTCTGGACCTGCTGCAAGCCGGCGCCGCCGGGGCGCCCGCGGTCGGCGGCGAAGGGCGCGCCGGCCTGACCTATGACGGGCTGCGCGCCCAGCGCGACAGGACCGCGGCGAGCCTCGCCGGCTACGGCATCGGCCGCGGCGGCCGGGTCGCCATCGTGCTGCCCAACGGGCCGGAAATGGCCGCGGCCTTCGTCGCCATCGCGAGTTGTGCAACCACCGCGCCGCTCAATCCGGCCTACCGGACCGAAGAGTTCCGCTTCTATCTCGATGACTTGCGCGCCGACGCGCTGATCGTCGAACGGGGCATGGAGAGCCCGGCGCGGCAGGTTGCGGCCGACCTGGCCCTGCCGGTCATCGACCTGTCGCCGGACGCCGACGGCCCGGCCGGCGCGTTTGCGTTGTCCGGTAACGTTGGCAGCCGGGACGCGGACACCGAGCCGCCGTCTCCGGACGATGTCGCGCTGATCCTGCACACTTCGGGCACCACGTCGCGGCCGAAGATCGTTCCGCTGACCCAGCGCAACGTCTGTACTTCGGCGGCGAATATCGGACAGACCCTGGCGCTGGCGCCGGCCGACCGATGCCTGAACGTCATGCCGCTGTTCCACATTCACGGCCTGATCGGCGCGGTGCTGGCGAGCCTCGCCGCCGGCGCGTCGGTCTGGTGCGCGCCGGGGTTCAACGCGTTGCGCTTTTTCGCCTGGATGGCCGAGGCGGCGCCGAGCTGGTACAGCGCCGTGCCCACCATGCATCACGCCATCCTGTCCCGCGCCGGGCGAAACAGGGCGGCAATTGACGGCGCCGGCCTGCGCTTCATCCGTTCGTCCTCCGCTTCGCTGCCGCCGCAGGTGATGGCCACGCTGGAGGAAACGTTCGGCTGTCCGGTGATCGAAAGCTACGGCATGACCGAAGCGGCCCACCAGATGGCGTCGAATCCGCTGCCGCCCGCCGCGCGCAAGCCGGGCACCGTGGGCCTCGCCGCCGGGCCCGATATCGCCGTTCTCGACACTGCGAACCGGCCGTTGCCGGCCGGAACCGTCGGCGAAGTCTGTATCCGCGGCGCCAACGTCACGCCCGGCTACGAAGCGAATCCCGGGGCCAATGCGGAAGCCTTTGCCGGCGGATGGTTCCACACCGGCGACCAGGGGACGCTGGACGGCGACGGCTATCTGACCATCACCGGACGCATCAAGGAGATCATCAACCGCGGCGGCGAGAAGGTTTCGCCGCGCGAGGTCGACGAAGTCCTGCTCGGTCATCCCGCCGTCGCGCAGGCCGTCACCTTCGCCCTGCCGCACGACAAGCTCGGCGAGGAGGTTGCCGCGGCCATCGTGCCGGCCGGCAGCGACGGCGTGGACGAGCGCGCGCTGCGGGACTTCGTGGCCGGGAGGCTTGCCGGCTTCAAGGTCCCGCGCCGCATCGTCTTTCTGGAGGAAATCCCGAAGGGCGCAACCGGCAAAGTCCAGCGCATCGGCCTGCACGAAAAACTGGCGCAATACCTATGAAGATCGCGATCTACGGCGCCGGGGCCATCGGCGGCTATCTGGGATGCGAACTCGCGCGCGCCGGGATCGACGTCACCATGATCGCCCGGAACCGCACCCTGGCGGCAATCCGCGACAACGGCATCGCGCTGCATATCGAGGGTGGGGAGCGGATCGGACGGCCGGCCGCGACCGACGATCCGGCCGAGGCCGGCCCGCAGGATGCGGTGATCGTCGCCGTCAAGGCCAACGCGGCGCCGGCCATCGCACCGAACCTGGCGCCGATGCTGGGGCCGGAGACCGCCGTCGTCACCGCGACCAACGGCGTGCCCTGGTGGTATTTTCACGAGCATGGCGGCGCGCTCGCCGGCACGCGCCTCGAAACCGTCGATCCCGGCGGTATCCAGTGGCAGGCGATCGGGCCGGAACGGGCGATCGGCTGCGTCGTCTACCCGGCGGCCGAAGCCATCGCGCCCGGGGTGATCCGCCACATTTCGCTCAACCGCTTCTCTCTGGGCGAACCCGACGGCAGCAGGTCCGACCGGGTGCGGCGCCTGTCGGACGCCCTGAAAGCCGCTGGATTTTCGGCGCCGGTCCGGCCCAAAATCCGCGACGAAATCTGGCTGAAGCTGTGGGGCAATCTCAGCTTCAATCCGGTGAGCGTCCTGACCGGCGCAACCCTGGAGCAGATGGCGCATGACCCGCTCGTCCGCCCGGTGATCGCTTCCCTGATGGCCGAGGCGCAGTCGGTGGGAGAGGCGCTGGGCGTGACGTTCGGGCTCGGCCTCGACAAGCGGATCGAGGGCGCTGGCAAGGTCGGCGCCCATCGCACCTCGATGCTGCAGGACCTCGACGCCGGCCGCAAAATGGAGATCGACGCGCTGGTCTGCGCGGTGCAGGAACTGGCGCGGCTCGTCGAGGTGGACACCCCGGCGATCGATGCCGTGGCCGGGCTGGTCAAGATGCGGGCGCAGGTCGATGGCCTGTATCCGTAAGCGCGTGCCGTGACCGTCCGTTCGCCCTGTATCCTCGTCTGCGAACTGGAACGGGTCACAGGCTGGTGCTTCGGCTGCGGGCGCAGCGGCGAAGAGGTGGAGAACTGGCTCGCCTTTTCGGATGCCGAGCGCGATGCCGTCATGGCTGCCCTGCCCGACCGCCTCGTCGCCATTGGATTGCCCGCCGGGGGCGACCGTGTCATGGCGGAGGACAGGGCCCGTGCCCAGAAAGGCGTCACACGCCGGCAGAACCGCCGGCGCAAGCGGCGGGCCTGAACCGGCTATTTCGCGGCGGACGCCGGGTGCCGCTCCACATCGGTTTTCGCGAATCGCCGGTCGACTTGCTCGCGGCGTAGGCCATGCAATCGCCAAAATTCAGCCGCGCCGGATGCCGCCCCTTGCCGTAGCGGCGGAAAGCCCCGGCAGCGTGGCGGTATTCATCCGGACCGAACGGCAAGAGAGTTACGTCGAAGGCTGACAGAAACCGTTCCAGTTCTGCTTCAACGGTATCCGGATACTCCCGGAGAAGAACCATCTGGACTTCCAGGAGGCTGGGCGCGCCGATGATCGCCGTGCGGGCGGACGCAAGCGCGTCGACGAATGCCGGCCCTTCTCGCTCCCGCAGCAGGATCGCGACAACAACCGACGAATCGAGGACCATTACTTCGGCAGGCCATGTTCGTCGTAAAGGTCTTCGACCAGTTCGCGCGCCGACTTATCCGGATTTTTCCGCGGCAATTTCGAGACGCGCGCGACGATCTCCCGGGCCGCTTCCAGCTTGCGCTCGCGTTCGCGTTCGGTCGAGCATTCGCGGGTCAGCCGCTGTTCGATCGCCGTCCTCACGGCAGCCTCTACGGTCTCCCCGGTCGCTTCGGCGAGCGCTTTGGCTAGGCGGTCGATCTCGGGGTCTTCGATATTGAGCGCCATCGCTTTACTACAGTCCTCTTCCGGAAAAGGTCCAGAAATCTTAAGCCAAACGAACCGATGCCGGATGGACCGACACATCGGTCATGCCGAAATCTGCGCCCTTGAACAGCAAGGGCTCGTCTGTCGCCTTGCTCGCCGCGTAGGCCATGCAATCGCCGAAATTCAGCCGCGCCCGATGCTGCCCTTTGCCGAACTGGTCGAACGCCCTGGCTGCCCATCGCACCTGCCGGTTGTCGAACGGAAGAATTTCAATGGCAGCCCGGTTGACGAAAGCCCAGGCTTTTTCGTGCGCGGAACCCTGCGTTTCCGTGCTGGAGACCATCAGGACCTCCAACATCGTCGGCCCGCCGATCAGGCGAACCGGGTCTGTCTCAATGGCTTTCAGAAACCCGACCGCTTCCGCTTCATGCTTCAGGATTGCCACAAAAGCCGACGAGTCGATTACCATCGGGCCGGCAAGCCATTCTCGCCATACAGGTCATCCAGAAGTTCGACCGAGGATTTGTCGGGCGACTTCCATCCGAGAGCGGCAGCGCCTTTGCTGATTTCCAGCAGGTCGTCGAACAGGGCCGGGTCGGAGACGGAAGATTCGCGGGTCAGCCGCTGTTCGATCGCCGTCCTGACGGCAGCCTCTACGGTCTCCCCGGTCGCTTCGGCGAGCGCTTTGGCTAGGCGGTCGATCTCGGGGTCTTCGATATTGAGCGCCATCGTTATTTCCGATCCGCTTGTGGGGCGGAACATAAGTAGGTCGTTGCCGGAATCGGTTCAACCGGACACTACTTCTCCGCCGAATCGAAGCGCCAGATATAGCCGCGGTTCAGCGTATCGTATTGCGGCGGCCATTCCACCTTGCCGTAGCCGATCCGGTCCATTTCGTAGGCCGCATGGCGGGTCCAGTAGGGATCGTACAGATGGGCCCGGGCGATCACGCACAGGTCGGCGCGGCCGCCGGCTAGGATGGAGTTGGCGTCCTCGTAGGAGCTGATCGCGCCGACCGCCATGGTCGGCCTGTCGAGCTCCAGGCGGATGCGCTCGGCGAACGGTGTCTGGAACAGCCGGCCGTATTCCGGCTCCTCGTCGGACACCACCTGGCCGGAGGAGGCGTCGATGATATCGGCGCCGGCCGCGTAGAGCAGCCGGGCGACCTTCACGGCATCGGGCGGCGTGGTGCCGCCGGCCTTCCAGTCATGCGCCGAAATCCGCACCGAGATCGGCTTTTCCGCCGGCCAGGCCTCGCGCACCGCGCGGAAAACCTCCAGCGGAAACCGCATCCTGTTCTCCAAGCTGCCGCCGTATTCGTCGGTGCGGATATTGGTGAGGGGCGAGACGAAGTTGTTGAGCAGATAGCCGTGCGCCATATGGACTTCGAGCATGTCGAAGCCCGCCTGTTCAGCGCGCATGGCGGCCTGGCGGTATTCCCCGACCACCCGGTCCATATCGGCCCGGTCCATCTCCTTGGGCACCTGGCTGTGCGGCTTGTAGGGCAGGGGCGAGGCCGCCATGATCGGCCAGTTGCCGTCGGGCAGCGGCTCGTCGAAGCCTTCCCACAACAGGGTCGTCGAGCCCTTGCGGCCGGAATGGCCGAGCTGCAGGCCGATCTTCGCCTGGGTATAGCGGTGGACGTAATCGGTGATCCGCTTCCAGCCGGCGACATGGTCGTCGCTGTAGATGCCGGCGCAGCCGGGGCTGATCCGCCCTTCGCGGCTGACATTCGTCATTTCCGCGATGACCAGCCCGGCGCCACCCATGGCGCGGCTGCCGAGATGGACGAGATGCCAGTCGTCGGGCATGCCGTCCTCGGCGGAATACTGGCACATCGGCGAGACCACGATCCGGTTGTCCAGCACCATGTCGCGCAGCCGGAACGGCGTGAACATTGGCGGCGGCGGCGGGCCGTCCGGCAGGTTGACGCCCGACCGGTTGGCCGCGCCGGTGGCGAACCATCTGTCGACGCTCTCGACATAGTCGGCGTCGCGCAGGCGCAGGTTGCCGTGGCTGATGCGGAGGCTGCGGGTCAGCAGCGAAAAGCCGAACTGGATCGGCTCCAGATTGTCGTAGTAGCGCTCGGATTCCTCGAACCAGCGTTGCGAGACCCTGGCCGAGCGCTGCAGGCTCTCGACCTGCGGCCTGTAGGTTTCCTCGTATTGTGCGAGGCCCTTCCGGATTTCGCCGGTTTCGAGAATCGCGCCGTGCAGGGCGATCGAATCCTCCATCGCCAGCTTGGTCCCGGAACCGATCGAGAAATGCGCGGTGTGCACCGCGTCGCCGGCCAGCACGACATTGTCGAACGACCAGTTCTCGCAGGAGATGTTGGGGAACCGGCGCCAGTGCGACCGGTTCCTGATGATCCCGGCGTCGCCGATATAGGGGCGCAGCAGGTCGGCGACGTAGGCGACCGTGGCATCCTCGTCCGTGACCTCCAGGCCGGTGTTGGCGAAAGTCTCGTCGGTGCACTCGATGATGAGCGTCGACATGTCCTGGACGTAGCGGTAGCAGTGCGTCCGCCAGAGGCCGTGCTCGTTTTCAATGAAATGGAAGGTGAAGGCCGGAAAATTGAAATCCGAGCCGAGCCAGACGAAGCGGTTGGGCCGGAAATCGAGCTTCGGCCGGAACCGGTCCGCCCAGCGGTCGCGCGCGACCGAGTTGACGCCGTCGGCGGCATAGAGCAGGTCGCAGTCCCGCAGGGATTCCGGATCGTCGATCCGCTCCTCGAACCGCATGTCGATGCCGAGTTCGCGGCAGCGGTCCTGCATCAGCAGCAGCATCTTGACCCGGGACATGCCGGCGAAGCCGTGGCCGGTCGATTTCAGTACCCGGCCCTTGATGTGGATGTCGATATCGTCCCAGTGCTCGAACGAGCGGGTGATCGCCTCGTGGGTCGGCGCGTCGGCCTCGCGGAAGCCTTCCATCGTCCGGTCCGAGAAGACGACGCCGAAGCCGAACGTGTCGTCGTGGCGGTTCTGCTCGTAGATCGTGATCTGCGCGTCCGGGAAGGACTTCTTCATCAGGATCGCGAAATACAGGCTTCCCGGCCCGCCGCCGAGGCAGTTGATCTTCATGCTTTTCCCTGAACGCTGCCGGGCCGGGGCTGCGCGCCGGCCGAAGCGACAAATTCAACAACGGTTGCGATGAAACTGACGACAGTGGCGGCGTCCGCGCGCCCGGGTCCGGCGCCCCGCCTCATTGCACGCGAATTCCCCGTTCGCGGGCCTTTCTTTCCTCCAGCCGGCGCAGCTTGAAGCGCTGGACCTTGCCGGTCTCCGTGCGCGGCAGGTCGCGCACGAATTCGATGGCGCGCGGATACTTGTAGGGTGCGATCTCGGCCTTCACGAAATCCTGCAGTTCCTTCGCGGCGGCCTCGCCGGCATCGGCCGGATCGCGCAGGATCACGAACGCCTTGACGATCCGGCCGCGCTGCTCGTCGGGTACGCCGACCACGGCGCATTCCTTGACGTTGGGATGGTCGAGCAGCGCATCCTCGACCTCCGGACCGCCGATATTGTAGCCGGCGGACACGATCATGTCGTCGGCCCGGGCGACATACCAGAAATAGCCCTCGGCATCCTGGCGGTACCGGTCGCCGGGCAGGTTCCAGCCGTTGACGACATAGGCGCGCTGCCGTTCCTCGTTGTCGAGATATTTGCAGCCGGTCGGTCCCCGCGTGGCCAGCATCCCTTCGCAGGGCGGCTCCAGGATGTTTCCGGCCTCGTCCATGATGCAGGCCTCGTAGCCGGGGATCGCGGTGCCGGTGGCGCCGGGCCGGATGTCGTCGCCTTCCGCCGAGACGAAAATGTGGATCATCTCGGTGGAGCCCAGGCCGTCGATGATCCGGATTCCGGTTGCGGCCCTGAAGGCCTCGAAGGTCGGCAGCGGCAGGGTCTCGCCCGCGGATACGCACTGTTTGAGTGTTGCCGGTGGGTTGTCGCTCTCGGAGATCTTGTCGGCGAGCGCGCGATACATGGTCGGTGCGGTGTACAGCGTCGTGCAGCGGTGTTCGTCGATCAGGTCCAGAATCCGGTCGGGGCCCGGCGGACCCGCATAAAAGACGACCGATGCGCCGGTGCGCATCGGAAACAGCAGTTGCGCGCCCAGGCCGAAGGTGAAGGCGAGCGGCGGCGTGCCGACATAGATGTCGTCCGGCGACGGCCGGTAGACATGCTTCGGGAAGCAGTCGCACATCGCGAGGATATCGCGGTGGAAATGCACGGTGCCCTTCGGCTGGCCGGTCGTGCCGGAGGTAAAGGCGATCAGCCCGATATCGTCCGCCGCAGTATCGACATTGTCGAAACCGGCGGACTTGCGGGCCGTGGCGGTGTCGAGATTGGCCACCCGATCCGAACCGTCGCCCAGGGCGGTAAAATACTTCACCTTGTGCAGGATCGGCGCCTGTTCCATGGCGCCGTCGCCCTCGGCCCGGAGATCGATGTCGCACAGGAAATGGCGAATCTCGGCCTTTTCCGCCATATAGGCGAGTTCGCGGGCGCGCAGGAGCGGCATCGTTGCGACGACGATCCCGCCGGCCTTCAGCACCGCCATCCAGCAGGCCGCCATCATCGGGTTGTTCGGGCCGCGCAGCAGCACGCGGTGGCCGGTTTCCAGCCCCATATCCTCGACCAGCACCCGGGCGACCGCGTCGGCCTTCGCCTTGAGGTCGGCATAGGTCCAGACTTGGCCGTCATAGCGGATGCAGGGCCGTCCGGCCCAGCCCAGCTCCGCGACCGCCTTGTCGAGCAGTTCGACGGCCGCGTTCATCCGGTCCGGATAGGCCGCCAGTTCCGGCAGCCCGGAAAAGTCGAAGTCCGGCCACAGGTCCTTCGGCGGCAGGCGGTCGCGCGCGAAGGTATCCGAATGGGCGGTCACGCCGTCGCCGGGAATCCTAGCCATGTGCAGCTCCGAGCGCATTCACCGTCTGGCCGGCGATCACCAGTTTCTGCACCTCGCTGGTCCCTTCGTAGATGCGCAGGGCGCGGATCTCCCGATAGAGTTCTTCGACCTTCTGGCCCACGGTCACGCCCAGCCCGCCGAAAATCTGCACGGCTTCGTCGACGACCTCCTGCGCGGCTTCCGTCGCGAACAGCTTGGCCATCGAGCTTTCGCGCGTCACCCGGATATTCTTGATATCCCTGGTCCAGCCGGAGCGATAGACCAGCAGGGCCATGGCATCCACCTTGACCGCCATTTCGGCGATCTTGGCCTGGATCAGCTGGAATTCGCCGATCGCCTGGCCGAACGCCGTGCGGGTCTGCGAATAGGCCACGGCCTCGTCAAGCGCCCGCCGCGCCATGCCGAGCGCCGCGGCGCCGACCGTCGTGCGGAAAATGTCGAGGTTGGCCATGGCGATCCTGAAGCCCTCGCCCGGGTTGCCCAGCAGATGGCTGGCCGGAACCCGGCAATCCTCGAAGGACAGCGTGGCGAGCGGATGAGGCGCCATCACGTCGATCCGGCCGGCGACCCGGAAACCCGGATTGTCGGCGTCGACGACGAAGGCGGACAGCCCCTTGGCGCCCGGCGCCTCGCCCGTGCGCGCGATCACAACATAATGGTCGGCGATGCCGCCGTTGGAAATCCAGGTCTTGGTTCCGTTCAGGACGAAATGGTTGCCGTCGAGGTCGGCCGTCGTTTCGAGCGCCGCGACGTCCGAGCCGCCCTGGGGCTCGGACATCGCCAGCGCCGCGATCCGCTCGCCCGTCGCGACCGATGGCAGATATTCGGCTTTCAGCTCGTCGGAGCCGTAGAGCGCGATCGCGCCGGTGCCCAGCCCCTGCATGACGAAGCTGAAATCGGCGAGGCCGAGGTAATAGCCGAGTATTTCCCGGCCGAGAGCGATCGAACGGACATCGAGCCTCTCGTGCGCGCCGCCATAAGCCGCCGGTACGGTCAGCTTCAGCCAGCCGGCCTCGCCCAGCATCCGGACCAGGCGCAGGCAGATGTCGTCGACATCCGTCCGGCCATGGACCTCGTGCTCCATCGGGCGGAGGTTGGCTTCCGCCCAGGCGCGCAAGTCCGCCGCCAGTTTCCGGTGCCGGTCCTCGAGAAACGGCCAGTCGAGGTATGTCGAATCCGGCATCAGTTGCCCTCGAACACCGGTTTTTCCTTCGCCACGAAGGCGTGGTAGGCGCGGTGATAGTCCTGGGTCTGCATGCAGATCGCCTGGGCCTGGGCCTCTGCCTCGACATACTGCTCCAGTCCCATGTTCCATTCCATGTCGAGCATCTTCTTGGTCATGGAATTGCCGAAGGTCGGCCCGTCCGCCAGCCGCGTCGCAAAGGCCTGCGCGGTCGCCAGCAGATCCGGACTCTCGACCAGCCGGTTGTAGAAGCCCCAGCGCTCGCCTTCGTCGCCCGTCATGGCGCGGCCGGTGTAGAGCAGTTCCGCCGCCCGGCCCTGGCCGATGATGCGCGGGAGAATGGCGCACGCGCCCATGTCGCAGCCGGCCAGCCCCACCCGGTTGAACAGGTAGAGCACCTTGGCTTCCGGCGTGCCGAAGCGGATGTCGCAGGCCATGGCGATCGCCCCGCCGGCGCCGGCGCAGATGCCGTCGATCGCGGCGATGACAGGCTGCGGGCAGGTACGGATGGCCTTCACCACGTCGCCGGTCATGCGGGTGAAGTTCAGCAGGCCCGGCATGTCCAGATCGAGCAGCGGGCCGATGATCTCGTGAACGTCGCCGCCGGTGCAGAAATTGCCGCCGGCGCCCGTCACCACCACCGCCCTGACATCTTCGGCGTAGCTCAGCGCCCGGAAGGTGTCGCGCAGTTCGGCATAGCTCTCGAAGGTCAGCGGGTTCTTTTTTTCCGGCCGGTTGAGCGTGATCGTGGCGACCTTGCCGTCGACCTCCCATTTGAAATGGCGCGGCCTGTAGTCGGCGCCCAGCCTGGGCGAGGTATCGTCCAGCATCTGGCCGAAGGTGCGGCCGTGGCGCTTGAGCATGTCGGTTTCGGGCATCGGCTTCCTCGAAGGTGCGGCGGACGGAAGCGGCGCTCAGCCGCCGGCCGCCCTGTCGTGCAAATGATCTTTCAGGCGGCCCAGCAGGGTCTGCAACTGGCGCAGGTCCGACCGTTTCATGGCGCCCAGCTTGGCGGCGATTACCGCCTCGTGGTTCGGCAGCATTGCGCCGAAAGCCGTTGCGCCCGCCGGCGTCAGCCTGACGATATGGGCCCGGCGGTCTTTCGGCATCGGCGTGCGCTCGACCAGGCCTTCCTCGACCAGCCGGTCGATCAAGCCGGTCACGTTGCCCCTGGTGACCATGAGCCGGCGGGAAAGTTCGCCCATCGTCAGGCCTTCCGGCGCGCGCTCGAGTTGCGACAGCAGGTCGAAGCGCGGCAGCGTCATGCCGGAGGCGGCGCGCAATTCCTGGCGCACATCCTGCTCGATCCGGTTGGCGCAGGACAGGAGGCGCAGCCAGACCCGAAGTTCAAGCTTGTCGTCCGCCGTCGCCGCCGTCTCGCGGTCGATGGCGCCGCCCGGTTTCACGTCGCCGTCCATCACATGACCTCGCCGCCCGCCACCGGGATCGACTGGCCGGTGATCGAGCCGCTGTCGGGCCGCGCCAGCCAGACCACGGCGTTGGCGACCTCGGCCGGGTCGATCAGGCGGCCCTGCGGATTGCTCCGGGCCAGCTGCGCCCGCGCCGCTTCGGCATCCATGCCGGTCTTTTCGACGATATTGGCGATGGTGTCCGCGGTCATATCGGTCTCGACATAGCCGGGGCAGACCGCATTCACCGTCACCCCGGTTTTCGCGGTTTCCAGCGCCAAGGACCGGGTCAGGCCGACCACGCCGTGCTTCGAGGCGACGTAAGCGGTGACATAGCGATAGCCGACCAGGCCCGCCGTCGAGGCGACGTTGACGATCCGGCCGTACCCCGCCTCCGTCATTGCGGGCAAAACCTGCCGGATGCACAGGAAGGTGCTCAGCAGGTTGATCTCGACCATCCGCATGAAAAAGTCGGTCGTCGTGCGTTTGAAGGGCGCGCTGTCGCCGCGTCCGGCGTTGTTCACCAGGATGGAGACCGGGCCGCGTTCCTCAACCGCCCGGGCGAACGCCGCTTCGACGGCGGCCTCGTCGGTAACGTCGGCGGCAGCGGTGCCGGCGGCGACGCCGAAGCGGTCCGCCAGGTCGCCCTGTTTGGCCTCCAGTGTGGCCGCGGTCCGGCCGAGCAGCGTCAGAGCGGCGCCGTTGGCCGCCAGGGCGTCGGCGATCGCCGCGCCGATGCCGCGGCCGCCGCCGGTGACGAGCGCATGCTGTCCCTTGAACAGGTCGGACCGGAGAGCGGTCATTGCGGTGGCGCTCATGGCGTTTGGCGGAACCAAAGAAAGACAGGGGCAACCGGGGCAAAGCGGCTGAAACGCAGGACTGGACAGCCGAAAATTAGTTTAGATATAAAATATTCAGACCTAAAATTTCTGTCCAGCACTTTGTTATCGGGAGCGATCGATATGCAGGTCCTGCAACCGCCGGGCTGGCCGCGCGCCAGGGGATATTCCAACGGCGTCGCCGCGAAAGGCACCATGGTCTTCGTTGCCGGCGAGATCGGCTGGGATCCGGTCACGGAAACGGTCGTGTCCGGGGATTTCACGGCCCAGTTCCGGCAGGCGCTGGAAAACACCGTGGCGATCCTGAGGGAAGCGGACGCCCGGCCCGACCATATCGTCCGGATGACCTGGTTCATCACCGACAAGACGGCCTACCTGGACGATGCCCGCGCCGTCGGCCAGGCCTGGCGCGATGTGATCGGCCGTCACTATCCGGCGATGGCCGTGATCGAGGTCAAGGGCCTTATGGAGCCCGGCGCAATGGTCGAGATCGAAACCACGGCGGTAATCCCCGATTGATCCCGGCGCGGCCTTTCGGTGCCCTGTCCGTTCCGGCGTCCATTGCGGCGCGGCGATCGCGGGACGGCATGGCCGTTCGGCATTGAACGGCCCTGCCGCCTAAGCCACAATATCGTTGGGCGGCGCCAGCGGCGGCCCGGCGTCGAATAACGGATTCCGGCGCCGCATTTCCGGGGAAGAAGGGCCGGAGGCGAAGCCGATGCGGGACATCATCCGGGCCGTGCTGACGGCGAACAGCGAATTCTACCGCGCCTTCCGCGAGCGGGATATCGGCGCGCTGGAGGATTTGCTGGCCGTCCGCTCGCCGGTCGCCTGCATCCATCCGGGCTGGGATATTCTCACGGACCGGGAGGAGGTCCTGAACAGCTGGCGGCGAATACTCTCCCACCAGCAGGATGTCGCCATCGAGTGCCGGAACGCGACGCCCTACATTTTCGACGATGTCGCCATCGTCCTGTGCCATGAGCATCTCGGCGGCCATACGCTGGCGGCCACCAACATGTTCCGGCACGAAGACGGAGAGTGGCGCATGATCCATCACCAGGCGAGCCCGATGGCAATGTCGATGGACGAGCCGGAAGATCAGGACATCCCGGAGCCGCCCCGGCGTCTGCATTGACCGATCTGTTTGTTCCGAAGGCGCATCCGTCGGGCTGCCAGGTCTGCGTATCGCCAGACTGGACAGTATTGTATAGAATGCCTTGTCTGGATTCGACCCGTCGAACAACCGCAGGGATACGCCGGCCATGACGTCCAAAAAGAAAGACAAGTTGGTCGATACGGCGCTCCGGCTGTTCTGCCGTAACGGCTTCCGCGCGACCGGCATCGATACCATCCTCGCCGAAGCGGGCGTCGCCAAGATGACGCTGTACAACAATTTCGGCTCCAAGGAGGCGCTGATCCTTGCGGTCCTGGAACAGCAGGACAAAAAGCATATCGCATGGCTCACCGCCGAAACCGAGAAGCGCGCCGCCGCGCCGGAAGACGGCCTGCTCGCCCTGTTCGATGCCCTGGACGCATGGTTCGCCCGCAAAGACTTCCACGGCTGTCCGTTCCTGAAAGCGTCCGGCGAATTCGACGATCAAAAGGATCCGGTCCATCTGGCGGCGCTCGCGCACAAGGGGCGGCTGCTCGCCCTGATCCGGGAACTGGCCGAGGCCGCCGGCGCGCCGGATCCGGGGCGGATTGCCGGCGAAATCTACATGCTGGTGGAAGGGGCCACCGTCGTCGCCCAGCTGACCGGCGACCGCTCCACCGCCGCCCGGGCAAAGCAGGCGGCCGAAGCGCTGCTCGCCGCCGGTTGACGCCGGTGCGCCCCGTTTTCCGTTCCGGCAGGCCGGTCCGCCGGTCGGCGAATGCGCTCCTGCCGGGCCTCTAGTCACATTGCGGCTGCGGCAGGTTCGGCCGCTTCAGCCGTCGCCGCGTTGGCGCTGGCGCTGCCCGCCGGTGCGGCGAATGCGCAATCGGCATCCGCAGACCGGGACACCGCAACTCCGGGCAGGGTTTGCGTCGGCACAAGGGGTTTCGGCGTCGCCTGCCTCTCCGGCGGTGCCTGGACACGTTGGACGGCGGCAGGCGGCGAACTGGCGTCGGACTTCGTCTATGCCATCGCAGCCTGCCACGGCCGGATCGTCGTTTCGACCGGCCGGCGGCTGAGCGAATTCGACGGCGAACGCCGCCTCCTGACGCATTGGACGCCGGGCAGCGCGGCCCGGCGGATCGCCTGCGACCCGGCCGGCGGCTATTGGATAACCGGCGGCCGCACCTTGGCGAGATGGACAGGCCGGACATGGCGCCGCCACCGCATCGACACAGTGCTGACCGCCGCCCGGGCCGGCTGGATCGACAGTCTGGCGGTCGCACGGAACGGCACTCTCTGGGTTGTGGCCGGCAACAGGGTTGCGGCCCGGTTCGACGGCAGCGACTGGCGCCTCTTAAGGGGCGTGACCGGCCTGCCGGCGCGGTGGCGCCCGGCCGGCGTCCTTGCGGCACGCGACGGCAGCCTGTGGCTGGCGCACGATAGCGGCCTCGCCCGGAGAGCCGGCAACCGCTGGGCGAATTTCCCCGGCCCCGGCAGCGCCCATGTCATGGCCGAAACGGGCGATGCCGCCCTGTGGTTGGGCCATTACGACCGGATTACGCGGTACCGGAACAAATTCTGGACGAGGTTTGCGCTGGCCGCGCCGGTGAAGGGCCTTGCAGCGGACGCCGGCGGACGGATATGGGCCGCGACCCGCTACGGCCTCGGCGTTTACGACGAAGGGCAATGGCGCTGGCGGCGCATGGCGAATGCCGCGCTGCCGTCCAACGATCTGGCGGGCGTGGCCGTGCTGGGCACGGGCGCCGGCCTGCCCCGGCCGCTCGCCAAACCGCCGGGCGGTCTCACGTTCCGTCTGATCCGGCAAGGCGGCGGCGCCCTCGCACATGCGCGTGTCGACATTTGCGCGGCGCCGCCGGGCAGGGTTCTCCGCGGCGGCCGTTCGCCCTGTCACGGACGGCCGTTGCACCGGGTTTCGAAGACGGATGCGGCCGGACGGGTCTCCTTCGGCGATCTGCCGCCGGCGGACTACTATCCGGCGGTTCTGCCGCCGGAGAAAGAGCGCTGGCTGATCGGGGACAGCGGGCGCCGCACCCGTGTCACGGCGGGGCGGCATTCGGACATCGGCACCCTGCACTTGCGCGCTGTCGACAACACCGGGGCCGACGACACCGGAGCCGCGCGATAGGCGTCGGCCGCAGCACGTTGACTTGATTCTCCATTACGATATGATGTTTCAGAATATTCCGAAATAAGGAGGGTGCCGTGGAGCTTTCTCCGGTCATGGAATCCTTCATTCTCCATTGGGGCGAAATGGGCTCGCGATGGGGTCTGAACCGCACGGTCGCGCAGATCTATGCCCTGCTCTATGTCGCCGGCAGGCCGCTGCCGGCCGACGAGATCGCCGACACGCTGAAGGTCGCCCGCTCGAACGTCAGCACCAGCATCCGGGAGCTGCAGTCCTGGGGACTGATCGCCCGGACCCACGAGATCGGCGACCGGCGCGATCATTTCGCCGCCGAAACCGATCTGTGGGTTGCAGCGGCCCGCGTCGCGGACGCGCGCAAGAGACGGGAGATCGATCCGACGCTCGCCGCGCTGGCCCGGTGCCTGTCGGATGCGCGGACGGATGATGCGATCGGCAAGGACGCCGTCGCCCGGATCCGCGCGATGCACGACTTTCTCGAAACGGCGAGCGGCTGGTACGACGAGATTCGGGATCTGCCGCAAACCAAGCTGGAGACCCTGATGAAAATGGGCGCGAAGGTCGCCCGGCTCGAGGCGCCCGCCAAGAAGCCGAAAAAGAAAAAGGGCAAGGGCAAAGGCTGAAGTTCCGTCCCGAAACGGCGGACCGCCGCCGAGCAGGAGTTGTGCGCCGCATGGCTGATTCCTCAAACGTCCTCGTCGAGACGCGCGGACGGGTTCGCATCGTCACGATCAACCGGCCCGGGGTCCGCAACGCGGTCGATCCGCCGACCGCCGAGGCCCTGCGCAATGCGTTCCTCGCCTTCGCCGACGACGAAACGGTCGATGTCGCGGTCTTCACCGGGGCGGACGGCGCCTTCTGCGCCGGCTACGATCTCAAGGCCCTGTCCGCCTCGAAGGGCGAAATTCCCTATGAGCCGGAAGGCGTCGGCCCGATGGGACCGTCGCGGCTGCTGCTCGACAAGCCGGTCATCGCGGCGGTCGAGGGCCCGGCCGTCGCCGGCGGGCTGGAGCTGGCCCTGTGGTGCGATCTGCGGGTCGCGGCGGAGGACGCCGTGTTCGGCGTCTACTGCCGGCGCTGGGGCGTGCCGCTGATCGACGGCGGCACGGTCCGCCTGCCGCGCCTGATCGGCCACAGCCGGGCCATGGACATGATCCTCACCGGCCGGCCGGTGCGCGGCCCGGAGGCCCTGGAGTACGGCCTGGCCAACCGGCTGGTGCCGAACGACTCGGTGCTGGAAGCCGCCATTGCGCTGGCCGACGAGCTCGCCCGCTTCCCGCAGCTCTG
This sequence comes from Alphaproteobacteria bacterium, assembly GCA_965202925.1. Classification (GTDB taxonomy): domain Bacteria; phylum Pseudomonadota; class Alphaproteobacteria; order Bin65; family Bin65; genus Bin65. The sequence goes on from CBDBCG010000001.1 coordinate 805,841, forward strand.
CATGCAGACCGACCGCATGAGCGCCATTCGCCAATGGGGTATGCCGCTCGACGAGGCGCTGCGCTATGAAGGCCGGGAAGGCGTTGCGCCGCTGAAGCGGGAGGCCGTGGACGGCGCGACGCGCTTTGCCGGCGGCAAGGGCCGCAGCGGTGCGTTCGACGATATCTGATCCCCCTTCGATCCCGCCGGCGCGGCTGCCGGCCGACGACGAGAGCCCATGCCGCCCAGAACCCGGAACTTCACCCTGTCGCACCGGCTCGGCCATCCGCGCAAACGCCATGAGGGCAGGCCGGTCACGCCGCGGGACGCCGCGACGCTGATCCTGGTCCGCAGCGGGCCGGGCGGGCCGGAAATCCTGATGGGGCAGCGCTCGAACCGGGCGAAATTCGTGCCCGGCTCCTTCGTTTTTCCGGGCGGCCGGCTCGATACCCACGACTGGCAGGCGCGGCCGGCGACGCCGCTCGCCGCTCCGGTCGCGAAGATGGGCCTGCGCGGCGATGCCGGCAGGGCGCAGGCGCTCGCCATGGCGGCGGTGCGCGAGACCTACGAGGAAACCGGCCTGCTGCTCGCGGCGGACGGCGATGTCGGCGCGGCCGACGACGACACCTGGCGCGAAATGCGCGCCCTCGGCAAGGCGCCGGACCTGTCGCGCCTGACCTACCTCGCCCGGGCGATCACCTCGCCCTACAGCCCGATCCGCTTCCACGCCCGCTTTTTCATGGCGGCGTACCGGCCGGAGGACGGCGGCATCGGCGGCTCGGGCGAACTGTCGGACCTGCAATGGATCCCGATCGAACGGGCCGGCGATCTGGACCTGCTCGACGTCACCCACTTCATGCTCGGCGAAATCCGGCGCCGGCTGGCCGAGCCCGACGCCGGGACCGTCCCCCTGTTCGCCTACCGCCTCGACCGCCCCTTCGTGCGCTACGATTGAGCGGCAGCCGGCGGCCCGCCGGGGAAGGCCGGTTCATTCCGGCCGGGGCGCCGCCCGGCATTGACGTCCGGGGCGCCGGCGCCGACGCCCTGTGCCGCGAAGCGCCGCCGGGCGGCAGGCAGGTCCACGGTGCGAACATCGTCGCCGCCATGCTGGCCCGCGGCGAGCGCCGGCCGATGACCTTCAGCGCCGCCGGTTTCCGCCGCTACGGCGAACGGATCGAATTGGTAGATATAGGGGTGGAAATGTGACACACCCTGACCGGCGCCGCTGGCGAAGTCTCGACCGGGCTGGCGAAATTCGGGACGGAAGTATGACCGGGACGGATCGGCCGGGAACGGTTCTCGAAGCAAAACAGAGAGTGGAACTGGGCCTCGAAGCGCTGAGAAGAGGTCTAGCCCCGTATGTCGCCAGGCATATGGAGGTTCGATACGGCGGGAACTGGCGACATCATGCGAGCCGGGCCGGAGCTACGATGACGCCGGAAACCTCGACGTCTACGCGCTCCTCAAGACGATCCTCGACCGCTGGAACGATCCGTTCCGATCCGATGACAGGCTGAGGCGGGCGCGAAGCTTCGTCTCCGTCGCCATGGACGCGCGCAACCGCGTCGCGCACTTCACCGGCGACCTGTCGGCGCGGGAGGCGCTGCGCTATCTGGACGCCATGCGGGAGTTGTCGGCCGCCGTCGGCGCGCACGCACACGCCGACGCCATCGAACGAATTTACGAACAACAATCGGCGGCGGACGCTCCTCGCCCGCTTCTCCAGCCTGGCCGCCCGCCGACGGCGCAGCCCGTTGTCCGGCCGGCGGGCAGGCACAGCGGGCCGCCGGCACCGCCCGACGGCCACGCTGCGGAAGGAGCCGCCCGGCATCGGGCGGCGCGCAGCAAGTACGGCGCGCTTTATCGTCATCTCACCGCCCTGACCGGACCGGAATGGAGAACTTCGTTCAGCGAAATCGAGAGCGTTCTGGGCTTCGACCTGCCGGCTTCGGCCCGCCGCTATCCGGCCTGGTGGGCCAATGAGAAAGGCGGTTCCGGTCATAGCCAAAAGCGTGCATGGCAAGAGGCGGGGTGGCGAACCGGGAACCTGAACCTGGCTGCCGAAACGGTTGTGTTCGAACGCGCGTAGAGTGCACACCGCGACGGTCATCCGAACAGGCCGGCGTGGGTGCCGGTCCGCACCAGTAAGAGAATGTCGCCGTCGACTTGCCAAACCAGAAGCCAGTCCGGTTCGATATGGCATTCCCAGGCATGCGACCAGTCGCCGGACAGCCGGTGCGCCCGGTTGCGGGGTTCGAGCGCCTCTCGGGCCAGCAGCCGCTCGACGATCCGCCAAAGCCTGTCGAGATTCTTGCCGCGCTTTCCGGCGAGTTTGAGGTCTCTTTCGAACCGCCGCGTCGTCCGCAGACGCATTTATCGGCTGTGCGCGGCTTTGAGATCGTCGAGACTGTCGTATTCGGTGAGATTCTCGCCTTGCTCGGCCTGACGGAGCGCCTCGCGCGTCTCGTCATTGGGGACTTTCAGCGCGAACGGCAGTCCGTGTTGCAGCGCGACCTGCTTGTAGAACAGCCGGATCGCTTCCGTCGCCGTCAACCCCAGCGCCGAGAACACCGCCTCCGCCTCGCGCTTAAGCCGCGGTTCGACCCGGGCGCGGATCATGTCGGTCTTGGCCATTGCCATGCTCCTCTACCTTGCATTGTAGCGCAATTGGGGAACAAATCAAAGCGGTCGACGCGCCACGCCCGCCCCCGCCCTCAATGCGCGATGTCCTTGCGGATTTCGTAACGAACGCCGCCGGCCGGCCGGACCGCTGCTTCTGTCCCCTTGCCGACGGGCTGCGCCAGACGTCCCGGGCGGCAATGAGGGTTGTATTTTTCCTTGACACCGCCGATTTTGTTCCCTATATGTGCTTTATCAACGCCCGATCTGCGCCCGCCGCGCCGCAGGGAATATGCGCGTTTCCCGCTTCCCGATCCCGTCGGAGACAGGACTTGGAAATATTTCCTTACTAAAATGTTTTTGCGTCACTCCCGAACCGCGTTTTCCAGCGTTTCTGCGGGGTCCGGGCGCTTCGAAGCAAAAAAACACCAAAAAAACAGACCGGTCAGTCGAATTCGGCCTGCGGCGCGGAAAAACGGCGGAAAACTGGGGAAAAACGGCGTCGATTGCGAAGAAAAATACTTGAACGCAGGCTCAAAAAAAGAAGGCCGCAGACCTGCCGCCCGCCCGCCGGCTCACGCCAGCCGGAAAGCCGCGTCCGTTCCCAGCTCGCCTTCTGCCCGCACCTGCTCCTTCTCGACCAGCCAGACGAGGTGGGAGAGCACCGAGCGCGCGGCCGCCGGATACATGGCGGGCGGAACGTCATTGGCGTACATGCGCGGCACCATGTCGGCGATGGAGGTCAGGCCGTCCTTCAGGCAGGCGAGCACCTGCTCCTCCCGGCCCATGCGGTGCGCCTTCAACGCCGGGACGAAGGCGGCGGGGTCGCGGATCGGCGCGCCGTGGGTCGGCCAGTAGATCGCGTCGTCTCCGGCGTCGACGCGGGCGATCAGCTTGTCCAGGCTGGCGACATAGTGCGCCATGTCGCCGTCGGGCGGCGAGACGATGGTGGTCGACCAGCCCATGACATGGTCGCCGCTGAACAGGGCGTTCTCCTCCTTGAGATGGAAACAGAGGTGGTTCGAGGTGTGTCCGGGCGTATGGACGGCCTCGACCGTCCAGCCGCCGCCCTCGATAACGTCGCCGTCCTGCGTGACGAGATCGGGCGCGAAACTCTCGTCGCCGCCGGCCTCGACCACCGCGCCGGCCTCGATCCGGCCGCCGCCGTGCGGGCCGTAGCCATGGGTCGGCGCCGCCCAATCGCCTTTCAGGGGCGCGGCGGCCGGCGAATGGTCCCGGTGGGTGTGGGTGATCAGGATATGGCTGACGGTCTCGCCGCGCAGGGCGTGTTTCAGGGCTTCGATGTGGGACGACAGCAGCGGCCCCGGATCCACCACGGCGACCTTGCCGCGGCCGATGACGTAGGTGCCGGTGCCGTGGAAGGTGAAGGGCCCGCCGTTGCGCGCGACGACCCGGCGGATCAGCGGCGAGACGGATTCGATCCGGCCGTATTCGAACTCCAGGTCCCGGTCGAAGGGAATGCCGTCAGCCATGGGTTGCCGCCCGGTCTGCCACAAGTCGCGCGGCACCCTAGCCGGGCCGGTGAAGGGGCACAACGAGGCAAGGCCGGCACCGCACGAATATCCGCGAGAGCGGTTCCGTTACTCCGGTTGTTCGATCGTGCAATGCCCGGATGTACCGGTATGGAATGGAACTCTGGAGCCGGGCAGTTTCCAGTGGCCGATTTGACTGGAGCGCGGAGTTCCAAGCTTGTAACCGGCAACAATTTGGCATATATTACCGGAAATAAATGCAATAGTGTTACCGAAAAAATTTTGCATTAAGTTTCCGGTAACGAAAGGCGAGGGCAACCCGATGGCTCCTGCAGGTTCATCCGTGAGTGAACGGGTCAACCGGTCTCGTGCACGTCGGCGGCAGGCCGGTTTGAAGCGCGTGGAGGTTTTCGTTCCCGCCGACCAGGCCGAAAAGTTGAAAGCCTACGCCGCACAGCTGCGCGAAGGCTCTGAGTCGGAGGCAGTCAAGGAGGCGCGGAAGCTGATCGCGAAGGCGTACAGGAAGTACCGTGCAAAATGCCTCGACAACATCGATGTCGATCCCGAGAAGGCCGGGCTGGCCGATGCCGCCGTGATCGCTGCCGCACTCATGCATCGGGGAAACTCGGAAGCCTATAACCTGGGGCGACTGCTCATCAGGCTGGCGAAGTAATGCCCCTCACCGCAATCCAGCAGTCCGTTGCGGAGGTCCTTCGCCCTCACCGCTCGGAACACAGCTATGTTGCCGGCGCCGCCGCCTTGAACCGTGAATGGCCGAGACTGTCCGACGACATGGACATCTTCCTGGATGACAGGGGCCGTCTGCCACGCTCCGTCGAGCCTGAGCTTGAGGCGCTGCGGGACGCGGGCTTTACCGTCGAACTCACGAGCGAGAACGACCTCGTCGTCGAGGCGATTCTCAGAAAGGACGGCGCGGAGACACGGACCCAGTGGTTCGACGACGAAGAGACACGCCGGCGTTTCTTCCCGGCCCAGGACGATCCCGGATTCGGATTTCGGCTGCACGATGCCGACCTGGCGGTGAACAAGGTTCTCTGCGCGGCACGCCGGAAATCGGCTGTGCGGGATGCAGTCGATCTCGTCAGCATCGTCGGGCGTTACGCACCGCTCGGTCCGCTGGTATGGGCGGTAAGCGGCAAGTCGCCGGAATTGGCGCCCCCGTCCACATTGCGTGCCATCCGTGCCAATGCATTCGGTTACGCTGAGGAAGAGATCGCATCCGTGCGCATGGAGGACGGCTCCCGGATGGAATGGCGATCTCTGCGGGATGTTCTGGATCGGGCGCTGGAGACTGCGTCGGATTACTGCGAATACACAGCTCCGATGCAACATCCCGGTTGTTTATTTGTCGGTACCGATGGAACGCCGGTCGAGGCCGATGACGCTGCAATCGAAAATGCTGCGGCAATTGTCATGACCATTCGAAACTTCTCCGGCGTTCCGGTGATCGGAGCACAGCAGTCTGGCCGGTAAAGTCAGTAGATGGACCGACTGCCAATGGTCGTCGTCTGAGTTCGCCGGTTTATCTCTCCTGGCATTCCCACTCGTCGCGCTGTCCGGGGGTCTTGAACGAATGCATCTACTCCGCCGCCTGGCGCGACGGTGAACGAGCGGCGCTGAGGGTGCGCCAGTCCTCGTCCTTCGGGTAGATGCCTTCGAGGGAGCTGATGGCGGCCTGAGGCAGGCGCGGTTCCGCCGTGCCGAGCGCCGGTTCGCCGCGGGCGACGGCGCGTGCGGCCTCGACCATCATCCTGCGGAACTCGACCACCGCCAGGTCGGATGCGCCGAGAAAATCCTTCGTCCGGTCGACGATCGGGCCGGGCGAGACCCACATGGCGACATCCTGGTTCGGAATGCCCTCGATGCCGGTAAAGCTGCCTGCCCTCATCGCCGCGCGGTCCTGCAGGAAGCGGTTGTCGAGCGTGCCCCGCGGCGCCCAGTCGTCGGTCAGGTCAATGCCGCGGCGGGTGTGGTGGAAAGCCCGCCATTCCTCGGTCGTCGGCACGTCCGGCCCGTCCCAGGCGATGAAGTAGAAGACGCTGTTCGCATCGTCGACCGGTACGATCACACTGGCGACCCGGTGCCGGTTGTTCGGCGGGATCAGCGAAGTGTAGGGCGCGACGAACTCGGTGACCCGCAGATAGTTGTGCGACGCCGCATTCTTCACCGGCCGGCGGATGGCGACATAGTGGAAGCCGTAGCTCGTGCGCTCGATCTGCATGCGCGGCGACTTGTCGGTCGACGGCCGGTACCACGACTTGTCGTCGGCCGAGGCGCGCGTCACCCGGGCCGGCACCATGTCGCTCGAATGCAGGCTGGAGGAATGGGCGCTGTCGATCTGGCCCTCGTGGATCTGCGCCCAGTTGCACGGCACGCGGATTTTCAGGATCGCGATGTCGACATCGTCCCGCGGCGCGAAGGCCGGCGGATCGAACGGCGGCGCGGCGTCCCGTTCACCGAGCCAGGCCCAGACGAAGCCGCCCCATTCGACGACGGGATAGGCCCGCGCCCGGACCTTGTCCATCAGGGCGCCGCTCTCGGGCTCCGAGGCCATGGCGACGCAGCGGCCGTCCACATCGTATTTCCAGCCGTGATACAGGCAGCGCAGGCCGCAGTCCTCGTTGCGGCCGAGCAACAGGGACGCCCCGCGGTGCGGGCATTTCTCGTCGAGCAGGCCGAGGCGGCCGTCGCTGTCGCGGAAGGCGACCATGCGCGTGCCCAGCGCCTCGACCAGCAGTGGCGTGCCGTCCGGCTCGGCGACCTCCTCGACCAGGCAGACCGGCGCCCAGTGTTGGCGCATCAGCCGGCCCATCGGAGCGTCGCCCTCGACCCGTGTCAGCAGATCGTTTTCCTCTGCCGTCAACATGGTGTTGCCCGAAAACGTGGATCGGATATCCGGCGGCATGCTAGGTCGGGCGGCGCGCGCCGTCCAGTTCGACGGCGGTGCGCGGCAGATAACCGCGAGCCGAGATGGCCGAACCGACCGCCCTGACCCGCCTGACGATCGCCGGCAAGCGCAGGCTCACGCCCGACATCTGGGAATTCACCCTGACGGCGGCGGACGGCGCTGCGCTGCGGCCCTTCGAGCCGGGCGCGCATATCGGCATCGAGACCCCTTCGGGTGCGATGCGCCAGTATTCGCTGGTCAGCGACGGCCGGGCGCCGGACCGCTACATCATCGCCCTGAAGCGCGAGCCGGACTCGCGCGGCGGCTCCCGTTCGATGGTCGAGGAAACCGCGGTCGGCGGGACACTCCGCGCCGACGCGCCGGCCAACAGCTTCGCGCTGGCCGACGCGCCGGGCTACCGGCTGATCGCCGGCGGCATCGGCATCGCCCCGGTCCTCGCCATGGCGAACCGGCTGGACGAAGAAGGCCGGCCCTTCCGCCTGGTCTACTGCACCCGCAGCGCGGCGGAGACCGCCTATCTCGACGAGATGCGGGGCCGTTTCGGCGGCCGGCTGACCGTCCATCACGACGGCGGCGACCCGGACGCCTACTACGATTTCTGGGAAGAGTTTGCCGAACCGCAGAATATCCGGGTCTACTGCTGCGGCCCGAAGGCGCTGATGGAGGAGGTGAGAGCCGTTTCCGGCCACTGGCCCGAGGGGCGGGTGCAGTTCGAGGATTTCAGGCCGGTCGAGGCCGTGCGGCCCGACGACCGGCCCTTCGACGTCGTGCTGCGCCGTTCGGGCCGGATCGTCGCGGTGCCGGCGGACCTGCCGATCCTGGAAGCCCTCCGAGGCGCCGGCGTCGTCGTGCCGAGCTCCTGCGAGAGCGGCGTCTGCGGCACCTGCAAGACGCGGCTGATCGACGGCGAGGCCGACCATCGCGACAAGGTGCTGATGCCGGAAGAGCGCGCGGATTTCATCATGCTGTGCGTCTCGCGCGCCCACAGCGGAGACCTGGCCCTTGACCTCTGAGCCGGTCCGCCTCGGCGTCGTCGGGCTCGGCCGGGCCTTCGCCCTCACCGCACCGGCCCTGCGCGCCGACAGCCGGATCGATCTTGTCGCCGCGTGCGCGCCGCGCGAAGAATCCCGGTCCGCCTTCGAGGCAGCGTTCGGCGGCCGGGGCTATGCCGGGCTCGACGAAATGCTCGCGCATCCCGGCCTGGAGGCGGTCTATATCGCGACGCCGCACGCGCTGCATGCCAAGCAGGCGGTCGCCGCGGCGGCGGCCGGCAAGCATGTGCTGGTCGAAAAGCCGCTTGCCGTGTCGATACCGGATGCCGCGGCGATGATCGGACTATGCGAGCGCGCCCGCGTCGCCCTGATCGTCGGGCCGAGCCACAGTTTCGACGCCCCGGTCGCGCGGGCGCGGCAAGTGATCGAAAACGGCGAGCTCGGCCGGGTGCGCATGATCCACGCCTTCAACTACACGGATTTCCTCTACCGCCCGCGCCGGCCGGAGGAATTGCGGACTGAGGAGGGCGGCGGCGTCCTGTTCAGCCAGGCGGTGCACCAGGTCGATGTCGTGCGCCTGCTCGCCGGAGGGCTGGCGACGCAGGTGAGCGCCTTCGCCGGGGCCTGGGACCCGTCGCGGCCGACCGAAGGCGCCTACAGCGCGCTGCTGGCGTTCGAGGGCGGCGCGTTCGCCAGCCTGACCTATTCCGGCTATGGCCGCTTCGACAGCGACGAATGGATGGGCTGGACCGGCGAACTGGGCCGGGAAAGGGACCCGGCGGACTATGGCCGGGCGCGCCGGGCGCTGGCCGCCGCGGCGACGCCGGAAGAGGAATCCGCGCTCAAACGCGCCCGCACGTTCGGGGCTGCGGAAGTGCGGCCGGCCGCGCGGCATCACGAGCATTTCGGGCCGGTTATCGTCTGCTGCGAGCGCGGCGACATCCGTTTGACCCCGGACGGCATCCTGGTCTACGGCGACGAACGGCGCTTCGAGCCGGCGCCCCCGATGGCCGATCCACGCACACCGGTGCTCGACGCATTGGTCGCGGCAGTGCGGGATGGTATTCAGCCGGTCCAGACCGGACGCTGGGGCCTGGCCAGCCTGGAAGTGTGCCACGCCATCCTGCACTCGGCCCATTGCGGCGGGCCGGTCGAACTGACGCGGCAGGTGGCCGTGCAATCGGAGGAGTTCTTGACGTGAGCGATCTGCGCCTGTCCGTCGCCATGGGCGACTACGACCGCACCAGGCCGATCGCCGACGGCCGCGTGAAGATCGACGGCGTCGACCCGGCGGTTATGCTGCTGACGCCGGAGGAAATGTTCTTCCGCGCCATGCGCCACCATGCCTTCGACATCTGCGAACTGTCCCTGTCCTCCTACGTCATCTCGGTGGCGCGCGGCGACCCGCACTACGTCGCCGTGCCGGTCTACCTGTCCCGCGCGTTCCGCCACACGTCGATCTACATCCGCACCGACCGGGGCATCGAGCGGCCGGAGGATCTGAAGGGCCGGCGCATCGGCATCGCCGAATACCAGCTCACCGCCAACGTCTGGGCGCGCGGCATCCTGGAGGAGGATCACGGCGTCCGGCCGTCGGACATAACCTGGGTGCGCGGCGGCATGGATACGCCGGGCCGCCCGGAGAAGATCGCGCTCGACCTGCCGGCGGATGTGACCGTGGAGCAGGCGCCGGAGGGCGCGACGCTCAACGGGCTGCTGACGGATGGCGGGATCGACGGTTTCATCGGCCCGCGCGCGATCCGCTGCTTCGACGAAGGCCACCCGAAGGTCGGCCGCCTGTTCGGCAATTCCTTCGCCGCAGCCGAGGCGTATTACCGGCGTCACGGCGTATTCCCGATCATGCATGTGCTGGCGCTGCGGCGGTCGCTGGCCGACGCCCATCCCTGGCTGCCCGGCGCCCTGCTCAAGGCGTTTACCCGCGCGAAGGACATGGCGCAGGACGCGCTGGGCGACACCTCGGCAGCCAAGGCGACCCTGCCGTTCCTGGAAGACAGCCTGGAGCGGGCGCGGTCCCTGATGGGCGCGGATTTCTGGAGCTACGGCCTCGCCGGCAACGAGAAGACCCTGGAGGCCTTCCTCGGCTACCACCACGCCCAGGGTCTGTCGCCCCGCCGCGTCGAGGTCCGGGAACTGTTCCACTCTGCAACGCTCGAGGCGTTCAGCCTGTAGGGAGAGATGACCTTGTTCGGTCGCGATACCCTGCCGTTGTGCAATTCCGGCAACATCGCTCCGGAATCCCCCGCGCAGGCAAGCACGAGTCCGGAACCAATGAAGGCGCCGCGTCTTGGCGGCAACCGTCTGTAGGGGAGGGTTTCAAACCCTCCCTTACGGCAGGTGGCATTTTCCGGCGACTTCCCAGTGCGTCTGTCGAGTATGCCTTACGCCAGCCCCATCTCCGCGAGGATCGGCGGCTTGACGCGATCCCAGGGGCGTGCGGCTTCGAAGCAGGCCGACGCCCGGAGCACCGTGGGATCGTCGAGATGCCGGCCGATGATCTGCAGGCCGACCGGCAGCCCGGCTTCGGTGAAGCCGGCCGGGATCGACGCGGCCGGCTGGCCCGTCATGTTGATCGGGAAGGTGAAGGCCAGCCACTTGAACGGCTCGACGATCCGGTTGTCGATCTTCTCCGGCCCCTGCATGTGCACCGGGAAGGCCGGGACGGCGAGGGTCGGGGTCAGGAGAATGTCGTAATTCTCCATGAAGGCGGCCATCCTGTTGGTCACCGCCTTGCGCCCCATCACGGCGTCGGTCAGGTCTTCGGCGGTCCACGGCCGGGTGATGAAGTCCACCAGGTGCGGCGTCATCTCATGGCCGTGTTCCTCGACCATCTTGCGCAACCCGCGCAGGTCGGATTCGAGCGCGACCAGGCCCCAGAACGACAGATAGGGATCCTCGAAGCCCGGATGGGCGACCTCGACGGTGCAGCCGAGATCGCTCTCGAACGCCCGGGCGGCGGAGTCGATCAGCGCGCGCACTTCCGGATCGACGGCGGCATAGCCCCAGTCCGGACTGTAGGCGACCCGGAGGCCGGAGATATCGCCCTCGCAGGCCTCCAGCCAATCGAACTCCGGCCCCGGCAGGGTATGCCGGTCCCGTGCGTCCGGGCCGGAGCCGATCACGGTCATCATCAGCGCAGCGTCGCGCACCGTGCGCGCGACCGGGCCGATATGCTCGATGGATTCCCAGGACGAGACGCCGGGATAGCGCTCGTCCTTGGTGCCGGGCCACAGCGGCACCCGGCCCATGGAGGCCTTGAGCCCGTAGGTTCCGGTCAGGCAGGAGGGGATGCGGATCGAGCCGCCGCCGTCCGACGCGATGGCGTAGGGTGTCATGCCCGTGATGGTCGAGACCACCGAGCCGGCGGAGGAGCCGCCGGGCGTGAGATCGGTGTTCCAGGGGTTGCGCGTCGTCTCGAACACCGGATTGTGGCCGACGCCGGAATAGCCGAATTCCGGCACATTGGTCTTGCCGAGGATCAGCGAACCGGCATCTTTCAGCCGCTCGACCACGACATCGTCGACGTCCGACACATAATCCTTGTACGCCATGGAGCCGGACACGGTCGGATAGTCCTTCATGACGACGAGGTCCTTGATCCCGACCGGCACGCCGGCCAGCGGGCCGGCGTCCTCGCCGCTCATGATCGTGTCCTCGACCGACCTGGCCTGATCGCGCATCAGGTCCGGCGTCGGCGTGCAATAGGCGTGCAGCACCGGATCGAGGGCTTCCATCCGCGCGATCGATGCTTCCGCGACCTCGGTCGGGGAAATCGCCTTGTCGCGAACGTTCTGCGCGATCTCAAGCGCCGTCATACGGCAGATGTCGTTGCCGCTGGTCATGGCTGGCTCCCGGTTTCCTGTGTGCGGTGACGGCCCCGGCGAAGGGGCAGAAGGCAGAAGAGGTTACACCGCTTCCGCCTCCGCGCCAGTGCTCGTTTCGCCGAGGTCGGCACCCATGGCGGAAGGCGCCGCCTTGGCGAGGATCACATAGACGACGAAGGACGAGACCAGACCGGTGATGCCGAACAGGAAGGTCGGATACCGCTCGTTCACGATGTAGCCGAGCACCACGCCGACGATAATGGCGATCACCGCGGCCCAGTTCACCGGCGCCCTCCGCTCGACCGAGAAGCCCTTGTCGCCGCGGATCACGTAATAGTCGGCGATGATCGTGCCGCCGATCGGCGGGACCAGCAGGCCGATGGTGAGCAGCCACACGACAATATCGCTGATGAAGCCCGTCGCCGCCGCGATCAGCCCGATGATCGAGCCGAAAATCGCCGCCATGCGCCAGTTGAAGCCCGGTATCGAGTTGGTGAAGCCCATCGCGGCGTTGTACAGGCAGGCATCGCAGGTCGACCAGTTGCTCAGGATCGCGAGCACGACCAGCGGGATCAGCACGGCCAGGGATTTCTGGTCGAAGAAATAGACCGTGCCGGGATCCGTGATCGTCGCTGAGATCAGCGCGCCTATGACCATGAACGGCGCGTTCGAAAACATGAAGGCGACGGCGGTGACGCCGACCGCCTGGTTGCCGGTTCTCGAATAGCGCACGATGTCGCCGGTCATGGTGCCGGAGACCGCGAAGGTCGCCCAGGCCATGCCGACCCCGGTCCAGAAGGCGAGCTTGCCGCTGCCCTCGCCCTCGAACAGCGAACCGCCCGCGGGGATCACGCGCGTGATGAGGTAGTAGGCGGCGAAAATGACCATCGCCGGGATCGCGACCTTGCGGACCAGCGCCATCTGGCGGATGCCGAAAATCACCGGAATGGCATAGATTATGCCGGCGACCAGGGCGATGATGCCGACCACCACGGCGCCCTCAAGCCCGAACGCCACCCGGAGGATGTCGGCGGTCAGCCATGCCTGGAACGCGTACCAGCCGGTGACCAGCAGGGCCAGAATGATGACCGGGACCACCGCGCCCGCCCCGCCGAACACATAGCGGACGGCCAGCGGGAAGTTGATGCCCCACTTGCCGCTCGGATAGCCGATCAGCGCGGAATAGACGAAGAGGATGAAGTTGCCGAGCAGGATCGCCAAGATTGCGTCGACGGTTCCCAGCCCCTGCTGGATCTGGCCGCCGATAACGGCGCAGATGAAGGCGATGCCGAAACCGGACCAGACCCAGGCGGGTTCGGCAAATCCCAGCCTGTTGCCCAAGGGGACCGGTTTGGAATGAAATTCCTCGTGAACATCGTCTTGCGAACCGAAGAATCCTGAACCCTGACTGCCGGAATCCTGCGCCATTTTTCCATCCCCATTTGTGTTTGCACCGCATCGTGCAGGGCATACCAGTGCAGTTGCACGGTATCATTATTGTGCATTGTGTGCAATGCGGGCAGCCGTTCGCCGCGGTTTGCCGAACTGCGATCTGCCGGGCGAACCGTTGCGATCCGGGCATTTCAGGCGCAACAATTTCTGTGGATAATTCAGGAGCCCGCGGGCCCTTCGTCGCCGTGGCGTGACGGGGACGTCACTGTTGTTTCGCTTGCCTCGAGCGCGCCATCCGCTCGTCCGGCGAATCGGGGAACGGCCCGCCCGATCGAAAAGGCCAGAGGGAAAACAACTGTCTCGGACATCCGGCTTTCCTGTAGACTGCGCTTCCCGTTCGGCTCACCGGGAGGCACCCAATGGACGGCGCGATTCTTTCCAATGACGATCTGCGCAATGCGCCCGATCTCGACAGCCTGACCGCGCGCGCCGCCGAGCGCGGCCTGACGCCCGGCTGGGTCGACCGCGACGTGCCGATCCTCTATCGCGAACCGCAGACCGATTTCCTGCCGGCGCACTGGAAGTATGAAGAAGCGAAAGCGGCGATGGACGGCGCGGCCCGGCTGATCGGCACCGATCTGGCCGAGCGGCGCAACCTGATCATGCGCAACCCGATCCCCGGCAACGACATCGCGACGGCGCGCACCCTGATCTGCGCCTACCAGACCATTCTGCCCGGCGAACAGGCCGCCAGCCACCGCCATGCGCCGCACGCGCTGCGGGTGATTCTGGACAGCGACGGCGCCTGGTCCGTCGTCGACGGCGAGAAGCACCCGATGCTGACCGGCGATATCGTGCTGACGCCGGGCGGCTCCTGGCACGGCCACGGCCATGACGGCGCCGGACAGGCCTACTGGTTCGACGGACTGGACGTGCCGCTCGTCCACCTGCTGGAGCCGATGTATGTCGAGGGCCATCCGGACGGCATGGAGCCGGTGAAGCGGGTCGTCACCGATTCGCCCTACCGTTTCCCGATGGCGCGCACGCTCAGGGAACTGGAGGCCGCGGCGCCGGACCCCGAAGGCCATTTCGGCCGCCGAATCCGCTATGAAACGCCGCAAATGCCGACCATCGCCATCACCATGCACCGCATGGACGGCGGCTTCCGGGGACGGCCGTACCGCTGCACGGCGAACAGCGCCTTCGTCGTCATGCAGGGCAGCGGCCGGTCGGTCATTGACGGGACGACGATCGACTGGAGCTACGGCGACACCTTCGTTTCGCCATCATGGAAAACCGCCCAACACAGTGCGGCCGAAGATGCCGTGCTGTTCCAGATGTCGGACGAGGACCTGATCCGCTGGGCGCGTTTCTGGCGCTTCGAGGCGATGGACTGAGCCCGCCGCTAACCGGCGCTGCCGGAGCGGCGTCTGCGAAACCACCCGAACACGCGCCCGTCGACCGCGGACAGGCCGAGCAGCAGGCCCCAGTCGCCTGCATTCATGTGGTGCGCCGCCTGCGACGGCGCGGCGTCCTGGTTTGTCGCCTTGGCGGGGTCGGTCATGCCGGCCCCTCGTAATCGAATGCCGTTTAGCTGCTCCGGCGTTACCGCGCTATCCGAAGCCTGCGCAAGCCCGCCATGTCCGAACCGTTCCGACGCCGGACGGATGCGAAGACCGTTGCCCTGTGCCCGGGATTCCGCTTTGCTCCGCACGACCGGTCGAATACCGTGCCGTGCGGTACGATCCCGCCGTCGCGAGATCCGCGAAGACAAGAGGATTGGCTCCGTGCCCGTTACCCTGCGTCAGCTGCGCTATTTTCAGGCGCTGGTCGAACACGGCTCATTCAGCCGGGCGGCCGAGAGCGTTTTCGTGTCGCAGCCCGCGTTGTCCCTGCAGATCCGCGAACTCGAGGCCGCGCTCGGCGGGCCGCTGGTCGAGCGCGAGAGCCGCGGCGTCCTTCTCACCCGGCTCGGCAAGGAGGTCCACGAGCAGACGCTGAGAGTTCTGGACGAGACGCTGCTGCTCGAGACCATGGGAAAACAGTATGAAGAGGGTTCGCTCAGGATCGCGCTCGGGATCGTCTCCTCGCTCGCGCCGTACATTCTGCCGGGTTTGATGAAGCGGCTGAACGCCACGTCGCCGAGGGTCGAACCGGACGTGCTGGAGGCGACGGGCCAGGATCTGGTTTCCGCCCTTCTCGCCGGCCGGCTCGACGCGGCGATCGTTTCGTTGCCGCTGGGCATGATGGAGCTTCCCGAACGGGAACTGTTCGAAGACCGCTTCCTCATGGCGGGCCGGGCAGAGCGGCTCGACGCCTTGCAGGCGCAGGGGCTCGTGCCGGAGCCGGAGGATATGGCGCGCGCGGACCTCGGCCCGCTGCTCACGCTGGCCGACGGCCATTGCCTGGCCGACCAGGTCCTGGGCGCCTGTTCGATGTGGCGTCAGCAGGAGGTTCGCCGCGGCGCCGAATCCTTGGCCACGCTATCGCGCCTCGTGGCGGCCGGTTCCGGCCTTACGCTGCTGCCCGAAACAGCGGCGCTATACGAAAGTGCGGCGACGCCGGGTCTTAATTTTCTGCGGTTCGCGACGCCGGAACCGGCCCGGCGGATCGGCCTGGCTCACCGACTCTCCGCGCACGGTCAGCACTGGATCGACCTGCTCGCCCAGGCCACCGCCGGCGCGGGAGAGGACCTCACGAGGGAGGCGCGGCGGAAGATCGGCTGACCGCGGGGCGCGAAGCTCGGCATGCGATCGGACAGCGGCAAAAAAAGGAATGCGAGGATGAACAACGCCAGGGGCGGCGACGCAAGCTCGCGCGTTCGCTACGAGCCCGACGAGAATCCGCCGGTATCCCTGTCCATAGGCCTCGGCGCACAACTCGCCATGCTCACCGTCGCTGGCGTGGTGCTTACGCCTGTCATCGTGATCCGGGCGGCCGGCGGCGCGTCGGACTTCATGTCCTGGGCGGTCTTCGCCGCCGTTATCGTCAGCGGTTCAACGACGATATTGCAGGCGGTGCGGCTCGGCCGCATCGGCGCCGGCTACGTCCTGCTGATGGGAACCTCGGGCGCCTTCATCTCGGTCTGCATCACGGCGATCGCCGAGGGCGGGCCGGCCATGCTCGCGACGCTGGTCGTGATCTCTTCCCTGTTCCAGTTCGCGCTCGCGTCGCGCCTGTCCCTGTTCCGGCGCATCTTCACTCCGACCGTCGCCGGGACGGTGATCATGCTGATTCCCGTCGCGGTCATGCCGATCATCTTCAAGATGCTGGGCGACGTGCCGGAAGGCACACCGGCGGCGGCGGCGCCCGTGTGCGCGCTCGTCGCCGTCGCGGTCATCGTCGGAATCGCCCTGAAAGCGAAGGGATCGCTGCGGCTCTGGGCGCCGGTGATCGGGATCGTCGCGGCCTGCGCCGTCGCCGGCTATTTCGGCATCTACGATACGGCGCGGATCGCCGACGCCGCGTGGATCGGGCTTCCCGCCGGCGCCTGGCCGGGCTTCGACCTCGAATTCGGCCCGGTCTTCTGGTCGCTGCTGCCGGCTTTCGTTTTCGTCACCCTGGTCGGCGCGCTCGAAACGATCGGCGATTCCGTCGGCATCCAGCATGTCTCCTGGCGCAAGCCCCGGGCGGCGGACTTTCGCGCCGTGCAGGGCGCGGTGACGGCCGACGGCGTGGGCAACCTGCTCTCCGGTCTGGCCGGCACCGTCCCGAACACGACCTATTCGACCAGCATCGCGGTCACCGAGCTGACCGGAGTGGGCGCGCGCAGCGTCGGCATGGCGGCCGGCGCGATCTTCATCGTCCTCGCCTTCTGCCCCAAGGGGCTCGCCGTGGTCCTGGCGATCCCGAACCCGGTTGCCGCCGCCTACGTCACCGTTCTGCTCGCCATGCTGTTCGTGCTCGGGATGACGATCGTCGTCCGGGACGGCGTCGACTATCGCAAGGGCCTGATCGTGGGCGTGTCCTTCTGGGCCGGCGTCGGTTTCCAGAGCGGTGTGATCTTTCCCGAAATCTTTGCGGATTTCGCCGGCGGCATCATGCAGAACGGGATGACGGCCGGCGGCCTGGTCGCCCTCCTGCTTACCCTGTTCGTCGAAACCGCCAAACCCCGGCCCAAGCGGATCGAATTGCCGTTCGCCGCCGCCGGCCTGCCCGAACTACGGACGTTTCTCGCCGAATTCGCCGCGCGCAGCGGCTGGGACGAAAGAATGGCCGACCGCCTCGATACGGCCGGGGAGGAGACGGTGCTGACGCTGCTGGAACGGGAGGAGGGACGGGAAAGCGAAACGCCGCGGCGCCTGTTCCTCGTTGCACGCAGGGAGGAAGGCGAGGCCGTTCTCGAATTCCTCGCCGGGACCGGCGACGAAAACCTGCAGGACCGGATCGCCCTGCTCGGCGAACAGGCTGCCGGCCCGCCCGCGGAACAGGAATTCTCGCTACGCCTGCTGCGCCACGTCGCCTCGTCGGTCCATCACCAGCAGTATCACGACACCGACATCCTGACCGTACGGGTCAAGGCGCCGGCGTGACGGGCGAGTGGGCGGATGGCGCATGGGCGGTAACGCGGTCACTTCGAGTAATGATCGGCCCGGCATGTGCACAGGCGGTATAGCCTTATGAACATCGCAAATGTGGTTCTCGGTGATGTTGGCTGTAAGCCCAATTGGTCCAGATTCTGCGTTTGGTTGAAAACGCGAGGTCCCAACATCGTAACGCTACAGAAAATAGGTTCGAGCGAGCCATTCCCCGAGGACGCGCTCTGCAAGAGCGGTTACGAGAGCTGGTTTCTCGACCATGACCGGTATTACCGCGGGGTTGCCGTATTGGTTCAACACGATTTCCTGAGCCGCCACGACCTACCGTCACCCAAGGTGCGCGATTGCGAATTGTGGGGCGATGATCGAAATGAGTCGCGCTTCCTGACCTTGAGCATCGGCAATCTCTCGATCTCTTCGGTCTATGCTCCATACGACCAGAAAGCGAGGGTTCCGTGGCTGAACGGTTTGCGGAATCACGTTGACAAAGAGGGCTACGCCCAGCTGAACACCCTGCTGTGCGGCGACTTCAACGTGAAATTTCGAGCCGACGGCCCGTATGGCACGGGCTATTCGAAGGCACATCAGGATGTGCTCGAATCGCTAATGAGCTTAGGTTTCCGCGATCTTTACCGCGAAAAGAACCCCAATGAAAAGGGTCACACCCGCGGTTACGATAAAAAACCCAAAGGTACGTCGCGGCTCCACTTAATCCTTGCGAGCGCGCGTCTGGCTCAAAGTTGCCGGAACGTACGGCTGGATGACAATCCGGCGCTTTGGCCCCGAACGTCCGCCCCGCCCCTCATCGCGGATTTGGACGTCGAACCGTGAGCGCCGCGGGCCGGTAGACCAGCCAGCCAACTCTCCGGCAACGGCCCCGCCGCTCAGTCCACGATGTGGTAGACCGGCGCCTTCTCCATCTCCCACTCGCCGCTGTCGCGGTCATAGCGGGAGAGCGTGAAGCAGTGCCAGTTCTCGTCGTCCAGCTTCGGATGATCGGCCCGGTAGTAATAGCCGGGCCAGCGGGTCTCCTCGCGGAACATGGTGTGCTGGGTCACGCTCTCCGACGCCAGCACCCGGTGATGCAGCTCCCAGGCCCGCTGAAGCTGGTGCAGATCCTCGGCGCCGAGATGGTTGAGGTCTTCCTTGAGCATGTCGAGCAACTCGATCCCGCGGTCGAGCAGCGGCGTGTTGGTCGTGTAGTGGGCGCTGATGCCGCCGACATACTCGTCCATGATCTTCTCGAGCCGCTGGAGCCCGTGGATCGGCAGCAGGTAGCTCGGCGAGACCGTGCCGGCGACGATCTCGTTCCGGCCGACGGCATAGGTCTCCATCGGCTGGAACACCGTCTTCTCGAGCGCGCGGTATTCCTTCTCGTCGACCTGCGGCCCGTCGCTGCCCAGATCGTTGACGTAGTTGACCGCCGCCTTGCCGGCGATCCGCCCTTCGGTGAACGACCCGGAGGAGAATTTGTGCGCCGTGCCGCCGATGGTGTCGCCGGCGCCGAACAGCCCGTCGACCGTCATCATCCGGTTGTAGCCCCACTGGTATTCGTCGGGCGCATAATCCTCCGGCCCGCTCGCCCAGGCGCCGGAGCAGGTCGCGTGGGAGCCCATGACGTAGGGCTCGGAGGTCGTCAGTTCCGGGTTGATGTGCTTCGGATCGATATTCTGCGACGCCCAGACGACGGCCTGTCCGATCGTCATGCCGAGAAAATTCTCCCAGCCGACCGTTTCCTTGTGCGGGTCCTGGAAGGCTTCCTTCGTCACCATGCGGATCGGGCCGCGGCCGGCCTTGACCTCTTCGAGCAGGGCATGGTTGCGCAGGCAGGTCGGCACCGGATGCCGGTCGACATAGTCGCCGACCAGTTCCCTGGTGTGGTCGTACCAGGTCGATTCGTATTCCTCGCCGTAGGCGTTCTGGGTGTAGGTCTTGAGATGCAGGAAATAGGCGCCGACCGGGCCGTAGCCGTCCTTGAAGCGGGTCAGGACGATGCGGTTTTCCATCTGGGTCATCTTCGCGCCGGCCAGGATCGGCAACGCGTAGGCCGAGGCGCTGCTCCACGGCGCGTACCAGGTCCGCCCCATGCCCTCGCCGACCGCGCGCGGCTTGAAGATGTGCGAGGCGCCGCCTGCGGACACAATCACTGCCTTCGCCTTGAAGACATAGAAATCGCCGGTGCGCACGTTGAAGCCGACGGCACCGGCGACCCGGTTTGCATTGCCCTTGTCCGTCAGGAGGTGGGTCACCATGATCCGGTTGTAGACTTCGGTCGCGGCCTTGCGGGCCGCCTCCGCGACGATCGGCTTGTAGCTCTCGCCGTGGATCATGATCTGCCACTTGCCCTCCCGCAGATAACGCCCGGTCTCCGGGTCTTTCATGATCGGGAGGCCCCATTCCTCGAACTTGTGCACTGTGCCGTCGACATGGCGGGCGATGTCGTAGCCGAGGTCCTCGCGCACCAGGCCCATCAGGTCGTTGCGGGCGTAGCGGACATGGTCCTCCGGCTGGTTCTCGTCCCACTGCATGCCCATGTAGCAGTTGATGGCGTACAGGCCCTGGGCGACAGCGCCGCTGCGCTCGATATTGGCCTTCTCGACGCACACGACCTTGAGGTCGCGGCCCCAGTAGCGGGACTCGTACGTCGCCCCGCAGCCGGCCATGCCGCCGCCGATGACGAGGATGTCCGAGTCGACGAATACCGTCTTTCTGCGCGAAAACAGGCCCACTAGACCACTCCCTGCTTGAGTTGATCGGCCGCCAGTGCGGGCAGGCCCCCCTCTATGTTCAGGGAATCCGGTTCATGCGCCAGTTCCTGGGATTTGAACTCCTCGGCGCCCGGCGCGGCGTAGTCGGAAGGCGACTGGATCGTTCCCCAGTCCGTCGTCCGGATCGGCGAGACGAAGTCCTTTTCGTTGCCGTCGCGGAACTTGATCTTCCAGGAGATCGTGCCCTTCTCCTCCTCGCGCAGCGCGCGGACGCTGTGGCCGAGCGGCGCGAAATCCGCATAGCCGCGGCAGTCGATCGCGTTCTGCGGGCAGGCCTTCACGCAGGAATAGCATTCCCAGCACATGTTGGGCTCGATGTTGTAGGCCCGTCGATAGGTCGTATCGATGTGCATGATGTCGGACGGGCAGATATCCACGCAGTGTCCGCAGCCGTCGCAACTTGTCATATAGACGAAAGTCGGCATGGGTTTTCGCTATCTCCCTCGGTGAAGGCCGGTCACGGACGGCTTCAATAGTGGTTGGGCTGGCGGCGGGCGCTGCCGAAGGTCACCGGCCGGTCGGCCGGCGGCGGCAGGTTGCGGCGGGTCCCGTTCGCTTCGGCCACCCGCTTCTGGAGCGCGGCGGCCGGCTTGAAGAACATGTGCGAGAATTTCGACCACGGAATCGAGCCGAACAGGACCGTTGTCGCGATCAGGTACAGGGCAAGGAAGAGGGCGGACCAGAAGCCGCCGCCCGGCTGGACGAAGGACCAGATCAGCCCGAACGTCGCGCTGGCCAGCAGCGAAAGAATGAACAGGTCGGCCCGGATGATCCTGAACGGCGAATGACCCTCCGCGGAAACATCGGCCCGGATGAAGAACCAGAACCAGTAGCCGCCGACGCAGACCATCAGAAGGCCGACGGTCCACAGGATCGGGAGAATCGAAGGCGTCGCCGCTTCGGCGGTCGGATAGCCGAACACCATGATGGCCGTCGTGATCGCATAGGCCAGGAAACCGTACATGGTGAGCAGGTGGGCGACCCGGCGCCGCGCATTGCAGAATTCGGAAGACGTCAGGACTTCCGAAGCGGCGGTCTTGACGGCAAGCGCCGCGATCTCACCGCTGCCCACCTTGCCGGCGCTCCGGTTCTGGGCGTTGCGCCAGTCGCGGAAGAAATACCGCGCGCTCTGCTTGTGCAGAATGTCGAACAGCGTGCCGGCCGCGACAAACAGGATCATCACGATGACGTAGATCTGCATGACGACCGGCGGCACATCCGCTGCCAGAACGGCGAAAGGATTTTCGATGGCCATCAAGTCCCCCCTGAACGGCCCGGCTCCTGAGAGACGATTACATTCCGGTTTCTTCCGAGGCAAGGATGCGGCATCATATTCAAACTTTTGAATTTAACAAGCGCGATCGGATAAGCCGGGCCGGCTGCCGCAGGCGAGGTGTCGTTAAGCCCACAAAACGGTTGAAGGCAACGCTTTTTCCTTCCGTGAAATGAGAAAACGCCGCAAAACCCCGGTCGGCGACCGCCCCACGGCGTCGCCCGGCAGATATTCCATCCCTCCCGCCGGTGCGGCCGGTCCCCTGGAGACAATCGTATGTCGAACCTGATCGCCCCGCACGGCGCCGCGCGCCTCGACCCGCTGTTCGTCGGGGACGCGGACGAACGCGCGCGGCTCGCGCGGGAGGCGGAATCGCTGCCTTCGGTTACGGTGGCTTCGGCGGCGGCCAGCAATGCCGTCATGCTGGGCGGCGGCTATTTCACGCCGCTTGCCGGCTTCATGAACAAGGCCGATGCGCTCTCGGTCGGGCGCTCGATGCACACCGCCGCCGGCCTGTTCTGGCCGACGCCGGTCCTCAACCTGGTGCACGACGCCGGCGCGATCGGGCCCGGATCCCGCATCGCGCTGCGCGATCCCAACGTCGAAGGCGCGTCAGTGCTCGCCATCCAGGAAGTGACCGCCGTCGAGACATTCGCGGCCGCCGAGTTCGACGAGCTGACTGCGCAGGTCTACGGAACGGCCGATCCGGACCATCCCGGCGTCGCCGATTTCCGGGCCCAGGGCCGGGTCGCGCTGTCCGGGCCGGTCCGGGTGCTGAATTTCAGCTATTTCGAGACGGACTTCCCCGAGACCTTCCGCACGGCGGTGTCGATCCGGCAGGAGATCGCCGAGCGCGGCTGGCGCCGGGTCGTCGCCTTCCAGACCCGCAACCCGATGCACCGCGCCCACGAGGAGTTGTGCCGCATGGCGATGGAGCGGCTGGAGGCCGACGGTGTCGTCATCCACATGCTGCTCGGCAAGCTGAAGCCCGGCGACATTCCCGCACCGGTGCGCGACGCCACCATCCGCAAGATGGTCGATCTCTATTTCCCGCCGAATTCGGCGATGATCACCGGCTACGGCTTCGACATGCTCTATGCCGGCCCCAGGGAGGCCGTTCTCCATGCCATCTTCCGCCAGAATATGGGCGCGTCTCACTTCATCGTCGGGCGCGACCATGCCGGGGTCGGTGACTATTACGAGCCTTTCGAGGCCCAGGAGATCTTCGACAGAATTCCCGGGGATGCGCTGCGAATCGAATTGTTCAAGGCCGACCACACCGCCTGGTCGAAGAAGCTGAACAAGGTCGTGATGATGCGCGAGGCGCCGGGCCACACGAAGGAGGATTTCGTGCTGCTGTCCGGTACGGCGGTGCGCGAGATGCTCGGCAGGGGCATCGCCCCGCCGCCGGAATTCTCCCGCCCCGAAGTCGCGCAGATCCTGATCGATTTCTACCGCGGGCGGGACTGAGCGGTTCCAGTTGGCCGATCCGCCGCTCAATCGGTGCGGCCAACCCCTTTGCGGACAGGAATAAACAGGCTCAGGGCGAAAATCGCGCTGGCGACGAGGACGATGGCCGGTCCGGCGGGAATATCCCATTGCAGCGCTGCGAACAGGCCGGCGACAACGGAGACGATTCCGATCGCCGTTGACGCCACGGCCATTTGCTCCGGCGTCGTCACCATGCGCCTTGCGGCAGCCGCCGGAACGATCACCAGGGCCACCACGAGCAGCATGCCGACGATTTTCATGCCCACGGCGATTACCGCTGCGAGCAGGAACAGGAGCAGGAGGCGCACCCGTTCGACCGGCACGCCTTCGACGGCGGCGAGATCCTTGTTGACGGTCACGGAGAGAAGGTTGCGCCATTGCCACGCCAGCGCGGCGGTGACGAGAACGGCCGTTGCGAAGATGAGCTGGAGGTCGACAACGCTGACCGCGAGAATGTCGCCGAACAGGTAGCCGATCAGATCGACCCGTAACCGTTCCATGAAGGCGACGACAACGAGCCCCGCCGCAAACACGGCATGGGCCAGCACGCCGAGCAGGGCGTCGACGGATATGTATCGCTGGCGCTCGAGCAGAAGCAGGCAGAGCGCCAGCAGCAGGCAAATCGCGAACACCGCCAGGATCGGTGCGATGTCGAGCAGGAAACCGAGCGCGACCCCCAGCAGCACGGCATGGGCGAGCGCGGTGCCGAAATAGGCCAGGTTCCGCCACACCACGAAGCAGCCGACCGGGCCGGCGGCGAACGCCGCCCCGATGCCGCCGGCAAGGGCGCGCAGGAAGAAATCCTCGATCACGGGTGCCGGCCGGCCGGCGGATCCTGCGTAGCGCCGGCTTCTGCGGCCGTCGGCTCGCCGAGCGCGTCGTGGCGGTGATCGTGCATATGCTGATAGACGGCGAGCGTCTCGGACAGGTGCGGGCCGAACAGGGAGATGAACTCCGGGTGGCGCACAACGGACTGCGGCCGGCCGCTGCAACAGACATGCCGGTTGAGGCACACGACGGTGTCCGTCGCCGCCATGACCAGGTGCAGATCGTGCGAAACCAGGATCACCGCGCACCCGTAGCGGTCGCGGATCGAAGCGATCAGCTGGTAGAGCTCGCCCTGGCTGGTGACGTCGACTCCCGCGAGCGGCTCGTCGAGCACCAGCAGCCCGGGTTCGCGCAGCAGCGCCCGTGCAAGCAGCACACGCTGCAGTTCGCCGCCCGAAATTTCCGCCAACGGAAAATCGACGATCGAATCGGCGCCGACTTCGTCGAGCACGGAAGCGAGTTTCTCCGGCGCCGCCGGCGCGCCGAGGGTCAGGAATCGCCGCACGGTCATCGGCAGGATCTGATCGCGGTGCAGGTGCTGGGGCGAATAGCCGATCCGCAGGCCGGGCGCGCGCCGGACCTCGCCGGAATCCGGCTTTACGATGCCCAGAATGACGCGGATCAACGTCGATTTGCCGGCGCCGTTGAGGCCGACGAGGGTCATGATCTCCCCGGCGCGGACGGCGATGTCCACATTGTCGAGGACGCTCAGCCGGCCGAAGCGGACGCATACCCCCCGCGCCTCAACCAGAGGCAGGGCCTGTGCGGACTCGCGCGAAGATAACGGGGACATGGTGAAGCGATACAGGCTCGCACCATTCGAAACAAGGATCGGCAATTCCGCCGGAATGGTGCAGCCGCCATTCGCGCCGGGCGCGCGCCCTCCCGTCCTATCGGCCGGAGCGCGCGCCCCTGTCCCGTCATTTCGACCGGAGCGCCGACAGGCGCGTAGTGGAGAAATCCTTCACCCGCGGTGCAAGGTCCGGAGCGCTGTACCGGAAGGATTTCTCCGCTCGCTTCGTTTCGGTCGAAATGACGGGAGGGGATGACAACGCTCGGTCGAAACGGTGGGCGGGGCCGGCGCGCCGCTCGCGGCGACGGCGGACGGTATTCGCGGGCCGGCTCCGCTGGCGGGCTAGAGTTCGGTATATTTCGCGGCGCGGCCGCGGACCTTGTCGGCCGGATATTTCGCTTCATTGGCGGCGATCTTGTCGGCCGTGGCGGAAGGCAGATCGAAGCCGGCGCGCTCGGCGATCAGCAGCAGATAGACAAAAATGTCGGCGCATTCCTCGGCCAGCCGGGCGCGCATCGCCGCGCCTTCGGCGTCCCGCTCGAACTTGCTTTCGGACTTCCACTGGGTCAGTTCGAGCAACTCGCCCGCTTCCAGGTTGAGCGAGACGATCAGGTCCTTGAGCGAATGGAACTGCCGCCAGTCGCGCGCATCGCGAAAGGCGATGAGGCGCTTCGTCAGCGCGTCGAGCGTTGGCGGTTTTCCGTCCATGATCCCTCGTTCCTTTCGCGCCGCAGCGATCTGACGCACTGCCCCGGCGTCGCCGGTCCTGCTAGCCCGTCAGGCGGCGGGTCCCGCTGCGGCCGCCCTCCCGCCAGCGACGCAGATCGTTCGGACAAACCATGCGGATCGTCCATCTTTCCGACACGCATATCGCGCATGACAGGCCGGCCCGGGCGGCGGCCCTCGATGCCTGCGTCGACCATATCGAGCGCCTGCAGCCGCGCGCCGACGCGGTCGTTCATACCGGCGATATCGCCCACAACGGGCGCGTCGACGAATACCGGACCGCCCGGACGCTGCTCGACAGGCTGTCGATGCCGTATTTCGTCCTGCCGGGCAACCGCGACGACCGGCGGAATCTCGCGGAGGCGTTCGCCGACGGGCGGCACATCCGGCCGGACATGGATTTCGTACAATATGCCGTCGAGGATTTCTCGGTCCGGCTGATTATCGCCGATTCGCTCAACGAGGGTATGAGCAAGGGCCGTCTGTGCCCCGACCGGCTCGCCCATATCCGCCGGATGCTCGAAGCCGATACCGCCCGTCCGGCCTGCCTGTTCCTCCATCATCCGCCCTTCGAAGTCGCAGTCGGGCCCTATCCCCGGCATTTCGATCCGTGGTGCGAGGCCGGGGCGCTGGCCGGCGAATTGCGGCGCCACGACCATCTGTGCGGCATCTTCTGCGGCCATGTCCACCGGGCGTTCGACGCCGCGCTCGGCGGCGTCAGGGCGAGCGTCGTTTCCTGCCTGGCCGACGATCTGCGCTGGGACAGGCCGGAGCGCGCGGAGCGGGGCCTCCCGGTGCTCGGCATCCACACGATTTCGGAGGAATTGCCGGTTCCGGCATAAGGGCCCGGCGCTTCTACCGGGCGACGATCGGCATTTCGAGCGACGGCGTTTCGAACAGCGCGAAGAATCCGTCCAGCGCCGCGGTGTCCCCGGCGGCCGCAACGTCGCCGGCGGCGACTCCGGCGGCATATCCCGCGCCGCCGGTCACGGTCGATTCCAGGAAAGCCCTGCTGAAGCGCAGGCGGATATCGGCGCTCTCCGGCGGATCGTCGTGAAACTGGCAGACGCCGCGGCGGATCTCCAATGCGCAGGCTTCGCCCGTATCCGTCGTCTCGAAGGCGACCGTCAGATGCGTATCCAGCGCCGCCTCCGCCCGCAGCCGGACGGTCATGCCTTCGATCATCCGAGCCATCGGGAAGGTGCGTACCGTGTCCGGGTGGCCGAAGGGCAGGCCGCGCGGCGGCTTGAGCCTGCCTTCCAGCTCCAGTGCGGCCGTCAGCGCCCAGTTGCGCCAGTTGGTGTTCGCCTGCGCGAGGCCCCAGCGGCGCAGCGCATCGGCACGCAGGTTGCGTGCCTCCGTGTCACCGGCGTCGGCTGCGACCAGCCAGCCGGTCAGCTCGGCCGCCCACTGGGCGTCGCCGGCGTCCAGCGCCCCGCCGGCTTCGCGGAGCAGGGCGTCCCGGCCGCCCATCAGCGCGACGTAGCGCGCCGCCCGCTCCCGGCGCGGCGGCGGGTCGAGCCGGGCCGGGTCGCCGTCGAACCAGCCGACATAGCCGGCGTAGATCGCCGGGGCCGAGTGCTTGTAGCTGCCGTAGAACTCGCCGAGCCATTCGTGGTCCGCCAGATGCGCGGGCATTGCCACCCGCTCGGCCAGTTCGTCCGGTGCTGCGCCCTTGTTGATCCAGCGCACCGTCTGGTCGTGCAGATGCTGGATGGCGTCGCGGTAGGCCGTGAGGACGCCGGCGACCGCGTCCGCGCCGGAAACCGGCCGGCCGTGATGCGGAATCATCGTTTCGGGTTGCAGGCCGCGCAGCCGGTCGATCGCGCGCACCCAGACCATCGGGTTGCGGAAGCCGGTGCCGCGCAGGGCGTAGATGTTGGGGAAGGTCTCGCCCTGGATCACGTCGGCCGACAGGAGAACGCGGTCGTCCGCGCTCCAGACGACGACCTGGTCGTCGGTTTCGCTCGGCAGATGGATCAGGGACAGGCGGATGCCGGCGATTTCGATATCTTCCTGCCCGGCGAAGGTGCGCGTCGGCGCGATGAAGCTGCGGCGGCCCGGAATGTTGGGCGGGCCGAGGCCGGAGCCGATATTGCCGGTCTCGTCGCGCGGCAACTGGAAACCGAAGGTGTACATGGCCCGGCGCGCCAGCACCGGGGCCAGGAATCCGCTGTCGCGCGCCAGATGGTCGGTCAGCTCATCGAGCGCGACGATCTCGACGGCGCCGGATCGGACCTGTTCCTCGGAGACGAAGGCCCTGACGCCGCTGATATGGTCCGGATGCACATGGGTGTAGATCACGGCGCGGATCGGCTTGTCCGTGATCCGGCGGAACCCTTCGGCGACCGGCTCGGCGAACTCGACCGTCGGCAGCGTATCGACCAGGACGCAGCCGTCGTCGCCTTCGACCAGCGTGCAGTTGGACGGGCTGAAGCCGTAGGCGACATGGTAGCGGCCGGCGACGGTGCGGATCGACGGTTCGAACTTGGCGTTCTGGCGCGCGAGACTGGGGTGGACGGTCATGGGCCGGTTCGATTCCTGCGCTGTGCGGTGGCGGTTCTGTAACGCCGCGATTCGGACCGGTCTGTCAATCAGACCTTTCCGGCGCTGGCGATCGCCGCGACGTTCAGCAGGCCGCGCACGGTGGCGTTCGGCGTCACGATATGGGCCGCGCCGCCATAGCCGAGCAGGATCGGGCCGATCGGCTGGGCATTGCCCAGGGCCGACAGCGCATGGATCGCGGCATTGGCCGCATCCATGCCCGGGAAGACCAGGATGTTGGCCCTGTCGGTGAGCCGCGCGCAGGGCAGGAAGCGGTCGCGCGCCGCCTTGTCGAAGGCCAGGTTGAGCTGCATCTCGCCTTCGAACTCGAAATCCGCCTCGGTCTCGGTGAGGATTTCCGTGGCGCGCCGCATCCGGGCCGCGCTCGGGCTGGCATGGGCGCCGAAATTGGCATGGCTGATCAGCGCGACCCGCGGCGTCAGCCCGAAGGCCCTCACCTGCGCCGCCGCGGCGCGGCAAATCCCGGCGATTTCCTCCGCACCCGGCTCATAGTTCACATAGCCGTCGGCGATGAAGACGGTGCCGGCATCCATGATCAGCGGCACCAGGGCCGAAACGGTTTCCGCTTCGGTTCCCAGGATCTGGTCGACCCGTTCCAGATGGGTGGAATAGTGGCCGGTGGTACCGCAGATCAGGCAGGCCGCCCCACCCTCACGGACATGCATCGCCGCGGCCAGCGTGTCGCTGGTCCGGAACAGCTTGCGGGCGGCCTCCGGGCCGATGCCGTCGCGGGCGCGCAGGCTGTGCAGCTGTGCGCCGTAGCGCTCGATCGTCTCCTCGTTATCGTGGTCGAACACGTCGAAGTCCCGTCCGGGCACGATACGCAGGCCCATTTCGGCGCAGAGCGCGGCGATCCGGCCCGCCCGCCCGGTGGCGACGGGCACCGCGATGCCCTCGTCGAGAATGTTCCGGATCGCCCGCAGCACCCGCCGGTCCTCGCCCTCGGCAAAGATCACCTTGCGGGGCGCCGCCCGGGCGCTGTCGAAGATCGGCCGCATCAGGAAGCTGGTCCGGTAGACGAAGCTGGAAAGCCGGGTGCGGTAGGCGTCGAGATTCTCGAGCGGGCGTGCCGCCGCGCCGCTCTCCATCGCCGCCTCGGCGACGGCCGGCGCGATGGCGCCGAGAAGCCGCGGATCGAACGGCCGGGGCAACAGATAGTCGCGGCCGAACTTCAGCCGCTGTTCCCCATAGGCCCGGGCGACCTCGTCGGTGATGCCCGAACGCGCCAGTTCCGCCAGCGCGGTGACGCAGGCAAGCTCCATCTCCCGGTTGATGGCGGTCGCGCCGACATCGAGGGCGCCGCGGAAAATGAACGGAAAGCACAGGACGTTGTTGACCTGGTTCGGATAGTCGGTCCGTCCGGTGCAGACGATGGCGTCC
The DNA here is from genome assembly GCA_965202925.1 of Alphaproteobacteria bacterium. GTDB lineage: Bacteria > Pseudomonadota > Alphaproteobacteria > Bin65 > Bin65 > Bin65. The sequence continues at coordinate 835,449 of CBDBCG010000001.1, forward strand.
TGGCGCACGGCGCGAACCTCTTCGGGCATGATTTCCGGCACCGGGTTGGCCAGCGCCATGACCATCGGTTCCGGGCCCATGCGCCGGACCTGGTCTGCATTCAGTACGTTCGGTCCGGACAGGCCGAGAAAGATCTCTGCGCCGTCGATCGCGTCGTCCAGCGTGCGGGCATCCGTATCCTGGGCGAAGGCGGCCTTGTGCGGTTCCGCCTCGCGGTCCTTGTGGACCAGCCCGTCGATGTCGACCAGCCAGACATTCTCGCGCTTCAGGCCGAGGTCCAGCAGCAGGTTCAGGCAGGCGATGCCGGCCGCGCCGCCTCCGGTCGAGACCAGCTTGACCCGGCCCAGATCCTTGCCCAGCAGATGCATGCCGTTGACGACGGCGGCGGCGACGACGATGGCGGTGCCGTGCTGGTCGTCGTGGAAGACGGGGATGTTCATCTCCGCCTTCAGCCGGTTCTCGACCCGGAAGCAGTCGGGCGCCTTGATGTCCTCCAGGTTGATCGCGCCGAAGGCCGGCTCGAGCCGCCGGATCGTGTCGGCCAGCGCGTCCGGATCGCTCTCGTCGATCTCGATATCGAACACGTCGATATCGGCGAATCTCTTGAACAGAACGGCCTTGCCTTCCATGACCGGCTTCGCCGCAAGCGCCCCGATGTTGCCGAGGCCGAGCACGGCCGAACCGTTGGTCACCACCGCAACCAGATTGGCCCGCGCCGTGTAGCGCGCCGCGTCTTCCGGCCGTTCGGCGATCGCGCTGCTCGCCTCGGCGACGCCCGGCGAATAGGCCAGCGCCAGATCGCGCTGGTTGGCCAGCGGCTTGGTCGGGCGGATCGCCAGTTTCCCCGGCCGGCCGGCCTCGTGATAGCGCAACGCGTCCTGGTCCATGTCCTGCCCTCTTTGCCCGGTGGAGTGCGGCTTTCGCCGCCGCTGAACCCTAGCATAGAAATCGAAAGCCCGGCCGGCCGACCGGAGGGAGATTCCCGCAGGTCCCCGGCGGAACAATTTATTGTGTTTTCGAGCCTGTCCGGGGATTGACGGTCAACCTTCCAATGGGCACATCCGAACCGCGGTCCTGTCCTCCAATCCTGCGCCGGATTCCGGCCGCCGCGACACGACGGAACCCCGTCCATGACCCATGTTTTTCACCGCGCTCCTTCCGGCACCCTGCCGACGGTGTCACACGGCGACGGCGTCCATGTTTACGATACCGACGGCAGGAAATATCTCGACGGATGCGGCGGCGCGGCGGTCTCCTGCCTGGGCCACTCCGACAGCCGGGTGAAACGGGCGATTACCGAACAGCTGGAGCGGATCCCCTTCGTCCACACCGGCTATTTCACCAACGATCCCGTAGAACGGCTGGCGGAAAAGCTGGCCGAACGGGCGCCCGGCTCGCTCGACCGGACGTTCTTCGTCAGCGGCGGTTCGGAAGCCATTGAATCGGCGCTCAAGATGGCGCGCCAGTATTTCGTCGAACGCGGCGAGTCCGGGCGGAGCAAGTTCATCACGCGGCGCCAGAGCTTCCACGGCAACACGCTGGGGGCGCTCGCCGCCGGCGGCAACCGCTGGCGCCGCGCCCAGTTCGAGCCGCTGCTGATCGAGACCCACCGCATCGAGCCCTGCTACGAATATCGCGGGCGCAGGCTGGAAGAGACGCCCGAAATCTACGGGCTGCGGGTCGCCGACGAACTCGAGAACAAGATCCTCGAACTCGGCTCCGACACGGTCGCCGCCTTCATTGCCGAGACCGTAATGGGCGCGACGGCGGGCGCCGTGCCGCCCACACCCGGCTACTTCAGGCGGATCCGCGAAATCTGCGACCGCTACGGTATCCTGCTGATCCTCGACGAGGTGATGTGCGGCATGGGCCGGACCGGCACCATGTTCTCCTGCGAGCAGGACGAGGTGGTGCCCGACCTGCTGACGCTCGCCAAGGGGCTCGGCGCCGGCTATCAGCCGATCGGCGCGGTGATGGTGGCCGACCATGTGTTCCGCACCATCGTCGACGGCAGCGGCTTCTTCCAGCACAGCCATACCTATATGGGCCATCCGGTGGCCTGCGCGGCCGGCAACGCTGTGATCGACGCCATCGAGGAGGACGATCTCCTCGCCAACGTCCGCGAGCGCGGCGGCGATCTTCAGTCGGGCCTGCGCGTCAGGCTCGGCCAGCACCCCCATGTCGGCGACATCCGCGGGCGCGGCCTGCTGATCGGTGTCGAGATCGTCAGGGACCGCGGCACCAAGGAGCCGTTCGAGCCGGAACGCAAGCTGCCCGCCCGCATCAAGGCGGCGGCCATGGCCGAGGGGCTGATGGTCTATCCGATGGGCGGCACGATCGACGGCCTGTCCGGCGCCCATGTTCTGCTCGCGCCGCCCTACACCATCGATACCGGCCATGTCGAAGCCATCGTCGACCGGCTGAGCGCGGCGCTCGATACGGCGCTCGCCGCGTAACCGGCCCCATAACCGGCGGGCCGCCTTCCCGGCGGCGTTGGCCCCGGACGCCCATCCGTGTCATCATCGGCAGAACGCTGAGTCTGGAGCGAGAGAATGGCACAGTTCGTCGTTTCGCCGCATATGCGGCTGCACGAGTGGGTGGCGGAAGAGAAGGGGTTCTTCTCCGATGTCGGGCTGGACTACACGTTCCGCGAGCAACTCGGCTCCAGCGACGGCCGCCATCACGACCTGGGCGACAGGGTCGGCGCCTACCAGACCTTCGAGAGGGGGCGGACCTGCGACGTCAGCGCGGCCTGCCACTGGACGGTCAATGCCGCAGCGGCGTCCGGCCACGGCAAGCTCTATGCCGGCTGCTACTCGGTCTCGCCCTGCGGGATTTTCGTCCCGGCGGACTCGGCCATCCGGCGGCCGGAAGACCTCGCCGGCGTGCCGATTTCGGTCGGCTACCAGTCGGGCAGCCACTATTCCACCATCCAGGCGCTCGAAGAATTCCTGGCGCCCGATGACATCACGCTCTCCTTCGCCGACGGGCTGCTGTTCCGCCGGCTCGAATTGCTGGTCGACGGCGCCGTGCCGGCGGCCAGCCTGTTCAGCGGGCCGCTCTACTTCGCCGAACAGCTCGGCTTCCGCAAGATCGCTGACACCAGCTTCATGATAGCGTCGATGATTACCGGCGATCCCGACCCCGGCGACGTCGGGAAGTATTTCGAGGCCCTGCGCCGCGCCCAGATCGAGATCGATCTCAGACTCGAACTGAACCGCCATCACTACCGGCGGGAATTCCCGGAGCGGTTCCACGACATCATGGACGTGCGCCGCTTCGGTCCGGGCGAACGGCTGGTCTTCGAGCCCTACACCGAGGAGATTTTCGAGCGTTCGCGACGCTGGATCGCCGAGCGCGGAATCTTTCCCGAAGGCGGCCTCGGGGACGCCTCCTACGGCGAATCGATCTACGCCGCCGCGTGATCCGCGCCGGCGACGGCCGTGGTCTTCAGATAGTCCTGCCGGTCCTTCTCCGGTGTCCCTATTCCGCCGGCGGCTTGAGCCGGCCCTTGATGATCTTGCGGGTCGGCGTCATCGGGAACTCGTCGACGATCGCCAGCTTTTCCGGCAGCTTGTTGCGCGCGATCCGGTGCTCCATCAGGAAGGCGCACAACGCCGCCAGATCCGGCGCTTCGGCGCCGGGGTTGAGCTGGACCCAGGCGCAGGCCTGCTCGCCCAGCACGTCGTGGGGCACGGGCGCGACGGCGGCCATCTGGACCGCCGGATGGGCGCTCAGCAGGTTCTCGATGTCCTGCGGATTGAACTTCACCCCGCCGCGGTTGATGATGTCCTTGATCCGGCCGGTGATGGCGACGAAGCCGTCCTCGTCCATGTAGCCGAGATCGCCGGATTTGAAGAAGCGGTCGGCGGTGAAGGCGGTCTCGTTGGCCTCCTTGTTGCGCAGATAGCCGGGAAAAACCATCGGGCCGCGGATCTGGATTTCGCCCTCTTCGCCGCGCGGCCGTTCCTCGCCGGTGTCGGGGTCGGCGACGCGCACATTGCTGCCGGGCGAGGCGCGGCCGCCGAAAACGGCGGATTTGCCGATGCCGTCCTCCGGCCGGGTGAACATGCCGGCCTGCAATTCTGTCATGCCCCAGAGCTGGCAGATCCGGCAGCCGGGCCAGGCCTCCTGCAACGCGTGCAGCATGGCCGGCGGCGACGCGCTGCCGGCGAACAGGCACATCTTCATGCTGCTGAAATCGTGCTTCTCGATCAGCCCGGCCGCCATCATGGCCGCGGCATGGGCCGGCGCGAACCAGACCGCCGTGGGCCGCATTTTTTCTATCGATTCGGCGAGGGCCGGCGGCGTGAAGACGGGCAACAGCAGATTCGCCATCCCGGTGACAAGGGTCAGATGGAAGGCGTAAAGGCCGTAGAGGTGGGTGAAAGGCGCGGCCGAGAGGATGCGGTCGTCGGCGGTCAGGCGCTTTTCCGGCGCGCTCATCCGGGCGTTCGACAGCATGTTGTGGGAACTCAGCGGCACGCCCTTGGGCGACGACGTCGTGCCGGAGGTGTAGAGCAGCAGATACGGGTCGGCCGCCGAGGGCGCGTGGCCGATTTCGATATCCGGATTGCCGGCAACCAGATCGGCAAACGGGATTGCACCCTCCGGTGCATCGCCGACGGCGATGACATGCTTGAGGGTCGGCAATTGCGGCTGCATCTCCAGCGCGGCCCCGGCCGCCGACCAGTCCTTGCCCGCCCCCATGCAGACGATGGCGCGCGAGCGACCGTGGTTGATCAGCGTCTGGAGTTCGGCGTCGCGGTAGGGCATGTGGATCGTCTGGACGACGCCGCCGAACCATGTCACCGCCAGGTTGGCGATGGCGAACTCGGGAATGTTCGGCAGCTGCAGCGCCACCACGTCGCCGGGCCGCAGCCCCAGCTGCCACAGGCCTTTCGCGACCCGCTCGGCGGTGTCGCGCAATTCCTTCCAGGTCAGCGTCCGGTCGGGCAGGACAAAGGCCGGCGCGTCCGGCCGTTCGGCGGCCTGATGCTCCAGATACTGGCGCTGGGTCTCGTTGCGCCACCAGCCTTTCTCGACATAGTCGCGCGCCTGGTCCGGCGGGTAGTTCATGGCGGCGCGCAATTCCAGCGCGTCCTCGCTGTAGCGGAAATGGTCGAGATGGGGGGTGAAGCGTTCGGTGCGGAAGCGCTTGCCGCCGCCGAGCTCGAGCAGCCGCGCGTAGTGGCCGGTGCGGAAGCGCCGCCGCTCCATCAGGGTGCGGATATAGAGGACCTGGTTGCGGCTGAGGCCGATCCGTTCGGCGATCTCGGCGTCCGACAGGCCCATCATCTCCCGGTGGCGCTCGATGGCGTCCCAATCCTTCTCGCGGTAGGGGTCGCCTTCGCGGATCTGGTGGTTGTGCGACATCCGGAGAACGATCTCTCCGAATGTCGCCATCATCTCCTCGGTGACGCCGATCTGACGGCGGTTCAGCCCGCGGGCCATTACTCCGCGGCCTCCGGGACCAGCCGGTGCTCGTGGCGCAGGATCGGATCGGCCTGCGGCGCCTGGGTGGCGACCGGGCAGACCCGCATGCATTCGAAACATTGCGCAAGCAGCCCGCCGGAGCCGACGCTCATCTTGTACCACAGCATCTTGTTGTCGGGATCGAACAGGGCGTCCTCCCGGTCCTCTTCGTCGGTCGCCCGGATGGCGTCCATGATCGCCGCCGGCACCGTCTCGTATTGCTGGGTCATCTCTGCGCACGCCGCCATGTCGTAGCGCATGACCTTCTGCCGGCCGGTCTCCTCGTCGACCTCGCCGTCGAGGCACTGGACCGGGCAGAATTTCATGCAGGGCGTGCGCTTGATCGCGCGGTACATGTTCACGCAGGACGGGGCGGGGCAGGGGTTTTCGGCGAGCGGCGCGTCGGGCTCCAGCTCCAGTTCGGTGAACACGCTGGCGAAATACATGTAGCCGTAGTCGGGATGGAGCAGGATGTCGCCGGCCAGCGAGCGGGCGCCGATGCCGGCCAGTTCGGCGTGGACCTTCAGGCTTTGCAGCGGCACCCGCGGGCCGGCGTCCGGGTCCATGTCCGGCGGGCAGTAGATCGACCGGACGCCGAACTTGTTCTCGATATAGAAGGCGAGGCCGTAGGATATGGAGTAGGCGCGCGTTTCGGTGGAGCCGAAATAGCCGAGCGCCTTGGACGGCACGGTCCACGCCCCCTGGGTCTGGCCGCCGACGCCGATGGCAATAACCGACCTGACCCGCGGCATGATATCCGCCGGCCGGTAGCCGGGCGGGCAGATGCGGTTGACGGCGTCCATGTCGGCGACGCCCGCGGCGAGTGCGCCCTTTTTCAGGCAGTAGCCGATCACCGCCTCCTTGGCGGCGTCCTTGTCGATCTCGGCTTTTCTTCTCGGCATCGCAACGGCCTTTCCTTGTCAGGGCGTCCGCCAGTCCGGCGCGCCGCTATTCTGGGCCTGCGCCGCCGCGTCGCGCAACAGGCGGCGCAGCATATTGCCGTTGCCCGGGTTGCGGGGAATTTCGGTGCAGAAAAAATACGCTTTCGGCCGCATGAAGCCCGGCAGGCTGGAGGCTCTTGCATGGGCGTCGAGCGCCGCGGCATCGGCATCGCCCACGATGCAGCCGACGACGATCTGCCCCCAGCGCTCGTCGGGCAGGCCGATGGCGCAGCAGTCCTCGACGCCGGGTGCGGTCTGCAAAACGGCTTCGACCTCGCCGGGATGGATGCTCTCGCCGCCCGAGCGGATCATGTCGTCGACCCGGCCGCGCAGGGTGAAATAGCCGCGCTCGTCAAGGGTGACGACATCGCCGATGCGCACCCAGCCATCCTGCACCTTTTCCGCCGTCGCGTCCGGCCGGCCGAGATATTCGCTGAAGATCGTGTCCGCGTCGGCGGCGACCAGCAGTTCGCCCTCCTCGCCGGGTCCGATGAGGTCGTCCGGCCCGCCGCCCAGCGAGACGACGCGCAGGCGGGTGAAGTAGCCCGGCCGCAGCGCCAGATGGTCGCCGACCGGCTCAGGGTTGTAGGCCGAGCACATGGTTTCCGTCGTGCCGTAGATATGCCGGATCTCGGCATTCTCCCAGCACCGGTCCATGTGGACGATCAGCTCTTCGGGAATGTTCGAGCCGCCGTAGAGCACCCGGCGCAGGGAGCGCAGCTTTTCCGGGGCATAGTTCGGCGCCCTGGTCAGGGCGTAGTAGAGGGTTGGCGCCGCAAAGGTGTAGGTCAGCTGCTGCCGCTCGATCAGGTCCACCGCGGCGGCTGGGTCGAACGCGCTCACCACCTGGTAGCTGCCGCCGAAGGCCAGCGTGACCAGGAAGACGCCGTAGAAACCAATGGCGTGGGCCAGCGGCATGAAGCCGAGCGCCCGCGTGTGCGGCCCGTGCAGCACGCCGCCTTGGGTCGCCAGCCACAGGATGCGCGGCTCGGTCGTGCGCTGGGCCAGCACGACGCCCTTGGGCAGGCCGGTCGTGCCGGACGTGTAGAACACGATCGCCGGGTCCTCTCGGCTGAGCGCCGGGCGGGGCGGCAGCTTAGCGGCCCCGGCGCGGCAGGCGGCAAAGTCTTCGGCCGCGCCGGCTGGACCGGTCACCGGACCGCCGGGCGTGAACAGGGGCGCCCCGTCCGGCAGCGCCGCGGCAACGGCCGACACCGCTTCCGGGCTCGGCAGCACGAACGCGCCTTTCATGCCGCCGGCCGCGACCAGGCGGCCGATATCGGCGGGCTTGAGGCGCGGATTGATCAGCGCCGGGACGGCGCCGAGCCGGGTCAGCGCGAGCAGCGCCAGCCCGTGCTCCAGGATGTTGGGCAGGCAGGTCGCCACCCGGTCGCCCGGCCCGATGCCGCGGGCGGCGAAGCCTGCCGCGATGGCATCCAGTTCCGCGATCAGCTCCCGGTAGGTGAACTGCCGGTCCGTCCGGTCGTCCCGGATCGCCGGCGCGTCGGGCGACCGGTCCGCCTGGTTCCAGACGAGATCGTAGGCCGTTGGAGCGGTCATGCCCTCACCAGCCCGGGCGGTTCTTCCACCACCAGTCCGGCTTGTAGCGCTTGCCGTAGCCCAGCGCGGTATCGAGCCACAGGGCGAGGCGCCGGAACGGGCCGCCGGCCAGCTTTTTCCAGAGCCGGAACCAGACCCGGCCGAGCGCGGTCTCCGGCAGCTTGTTGTAAGGGCAGACCCGGATGCAGATGCCGCATTCCGTGCCCTGGTTGGCCCAGAAGCGGAAGCATTTTTCGCCGTCGACATTCCACTTCCGGATGCCGACGAAATTGGAGGCGTTGTGCCAGGCGCCGTCGGGTTCGCCGTCCGGGATCGCCTTGGGCGGGCAGGCGTCGGAGCATTTGCGGCACAGGTCGCAGAATTCCTTCACGCCGAATTTTTTCGGCTTGTCGTGGACCAGCGGCAGGTCGGTGAAAATCTTGCCGAAACGCAGGCGCGGGCCGAACTCCGGCGTGATGACCAGCCCGTGCCGGCCGTATTCGCCGAGGCCCGCCTGGATGGCATAGGGAATGCACTGGGCCGTGTCGTTCAGCGAGGCGACGGCGTTGTAGCCCAGGTTGCGGATGAACTGGGCGAGCGACATCAGCGTCAGCCCGTCCTTGGAATAGCCGTAGCCCGCCGCGGTGCCGCCGAGCGCCGACGGCATGGTCTGGATTACCTTGCCGGGCATTTCCGTGCCGATCACGATGCAGTGGGGCAGCCTCTCGCAATCGGCATTGTCCTTTTCCGTGCGCGTCCTGGCGTTGAAGCGCTTGGTGTAGTGCCAGCGCAGGTCGGTCGACGTGATACCGATCAGGTTGGCGCCGAAGATGCGCGCGGCCTGTTTCAGTTCGGCGGCCATCTCGGCCGGGTCGTCGACCGGCTCGCGGGTCGGCGCCGGCGGGGCATAGGGGGCGAGGTCGTCCAGGAAACCGTCGTGCCGCTCGTCCTTCAGCTTGCGCTCGATCAGCAGGTTGGCGCCGACCCAGGCGGCGTTGCGCATCGCGAAGTCCTTGGCGCGGTAGCCTTCCGTTTTCCGTACGCCCAACCCGTGCGTGAACATGGACTTGAACCAGTTGAGCGCCTTCTCGGAACGGACGGTTTCGTCCCATTGCGCGCGGGCGAAGGTGTCGTTGCACGCGTTGAAGCGCTGGAACGCGGGCTCGATCTCGAAGCCGCATTCGGCGTCGTCGGACCGGTGCAGCGGGCCGTCAAATCGCGCCTCCAGCGTCGGCGGATTGTCGGCCGACAGCGGCTCGGGCATGTTGCGGCAGACGGGCTTGGGCATGGCTCTAGTTTCACCAGTCTTTGCCGCCCGCTGTCAAATGCGCCCTTCGCCGGGACGGCTCTACGGCCAGAGCGCGTCGAGCGGGAAGGTGATGGCCTCGAACGGCGGAATCGAGACCGGATCGTCGTTGCGCGCCGTGGCGATGAGCACCCATTCGCCGTCGCGCAGTTCGAACGCTTCCAGATCGCGCGCAGTCGGATCGATGAACCAGAGGTAGCCGACGCCCTCCCGGGCGTAGACCGGGCGCTTGCCGTGGCGGTCGAGATCGCGGGTCGACGGCGAAAGCACCTCGCAGACCCAGTCCGGCGCCAGGGCGGCGAAGGCCGTGTCCGGAAACTCCGGCATCCGCTCGCGCCGCCAGCCGGCGAGGTCCGGTACGACGATATCGTCGCCAAGGTGAAGTTCAGGCTCGAAGACGATCCACCAGCCGCCGGGGCCGCCGCGCCCTTTTTGGAAGGGACTCGAGAGTTCGCCGCCAAGGGACGACGACGCCAGCGCGTGCGGCATGGCGGGGCGCGGATGGGTATGCAGCGACCCGTCGACAACCTCGGCGACCATGTGCGCCGGCGCGTCGAGCACATCCTGGTAGGTCGCGCGGCGCGCGGATCGTTTGAGGGCGGCCTGGGACCGAGCCATGTCGGACGTCTCCCGTTAGCGGGGCGCCGATTATACCATGGCGGGGTCCGGCGCAGTAGCGCAGGACAGGCGCCGGAGCGGCGCAAGTCAGGCCACAGGCTCCGGCCGGCCGTTGAGCACCCCGCTCATCTCGATGACCTCCGCCATGGCGGCCTCCTGGCGCGGGGCCATCAGGTGTACGCCGCGGACGCCGGGAATCTCCTGCAACTGACGGATCAGTTCGGCGCAGATCTTCTTGCCCTCTTCGCGCTCGTCCGCCGCGCCTTCCAGCCGTTTGAGGATCGCCGCCGGAATCGAGACGCCAAACAGGTTTTCGTCCATCCAGCGTGCCTGGCGCAGCGAGGCCAGCGGGCCGATGCCGACCAGGAAGGCCAGCCTCTCCGTGATGCCGAAATCGGCCAGCCGACCGAAATAGGCGTTCGCGGTCTCCAGGTCGAAACAATACTGGGTCTGGGCGAAATCGGCGCCGGCCTCGATCTTGGCGCGCAGGCTTTTCGGTTCCCAGTCGGGCTTCGGCACCATCGGCGCGTCGGCGCAGCCGATGAACAGTTTCGGCGGCGGCTTGATTTCGCGGCCGGCATTCAGCAACCCCTCGTCGCGCATCTTGCGGGCCAGCCGCATCAGGCCGGCGGAATCGAGGTCGAAGACCGGGGTGGCCGCCGGCTCCTCGCCCTTCTTCGGGTCGTCGCCGGTCAGGCACAGGATGTTGGGAATGCCGAGCGCGCCGGCGCCCAGGATATCCCCCTGCAGGGCGATCAGGTTGCGGTCGCGCACGGTGAATTGCAGCACCGGCTGGATGCCCTGCCGCATCATGGCGCCGGCCAGAACCAGACTGGAAACATGCGCTTTCGCCGTCGCGCCGTCGGTGACGTTGACGGCATCGGCAACGCCGCGCAGCGGCGCGACCCGCTCGAGCAGGGGCGCCAGGTCCGTCGTTGCGGTCGGCGAGGTCTCGCAGGTCACGGCGAAGCCGCCAGCCGCCAGCACCCGCTCCAGCTTGCCGCCAGATTTCAACCCGTCCGCCGCTGCCGTATCGTTCATCGCCGTATCCGCTATGCCTGCGTTGAGTTGCCTGCGGCCGGGCCGCCCTTGCCGCCGGCTGCGGTTATCGGCCATACAGCAGGAAGCCCTGCGGCGGCAATCCGCCGGGGACGAATGCAGCGAACGAGGCGGAAATGGCGCAGGCGGCAAAACTGGAGCTTCCGGTCCGACCCGATGCGGGATCCGAGGGCGCGAAACACGCCTTCCGCTTTTTCGACAACCGCGAAAAATACCTGATGTTCGTCACGACCTGCTCGGAGAAGTGGGAAGTGGCGCAGCGGGTCGGCCGGGAAATCCCGTATCTGAAACCGACGCCGCCGGCGCTCAACCTGTTCGACGCCGGCGTCGGCGACGGCACGGTGCTCACCCGGGTGATGCGCAACCTGCACCGCCGGTTTCCCGCCATCCCCTTCTGCGTCGTCGGCAAGGAGATCAGCATGGAGGATGTGCGGCTGACGCTGGAAAAGCTGCCGGACCGTTTTCAGGAGCACCCGCAGCTCGTCGTCGTCATCACCAATCTCTACTATGCCGAATCGCCCTCGCTGCGCGTCAACCGGCCGGAGACCAAGCTGCCGCTGAAGCGCTGGGACATTGCGCTGGACGGCAGCACGGCACACGAATTCGACGAGCAGGTGCGCGGACTGGGGCCGATCCTGGCCGAAGGCTGGCAGACCACGACCAGCGAGAAGACCGGCAACCCGCTCTATGTCCAGCCGTCGATCCTGGTGCTCTACCGCAAGGACCGGGCCTTTCCCCTCAGCAGCGTGATCCCGTCGCCGGGCGGCGCCCCGGCCGGCTACGACCTGATCATCGCCTCCCAGCCCTACCGGGCACGGCTCAACGCCGAGATCAAGGTGCGCAATGTACTCGGTCCTCTGGCCCGCGCCCTGTCGCCGGGCGGGCGGATGATCGTTATCCAGTCGACCGGCAAGGATCCGGGGATGGAGCTGATCAACGCCGTGTGGGAGGAGGAATTTCCCTTCGTCACGCCGCGCCGCGACCTGATCGCGGCGATGAAGGACGCGCTCGACAAGAGCCACAACGACCTCAACTACGACGCCCTGCACGACGACGAAGCGCTGTTCCGCTACGAACTGCACGCCCTGCCCGACGAAATCGGCGAGAGCATCGGCACTTCGACCCTGCTGGCGGCCTGGAACGCGGCCACCTATGTCGCCCAGATCGAGGACGACCGCATGGTCGACGTGCTGCGCGACGGCGACTATCTGGAAATCGCCCGCGACGTGCTGAAACGGCATGGCGGCCTGTGGTTCGAGGACGAGAGCTTCCTCGTGACGCGCGGCTTCGCCTGAGACCGGGCGCGCGGCGAGCGGGACACGGTCATGGGCCTCGACCGGCTGCCCTTCATCGGCGAGGCCGAGATCGCCGCTTCCGTCCGGTGGCCCGACCTGATTGATGCCATCGAAGCGGCGATGGCCGCGTTCTCGAGCGGCCGGGTCGTGCAGCCGGTACGTCAGATGATCCCCGTGCCGGGCGCGGACGGGTTCATGGGGACGATGCCAGCGATCGGGGATGCGATGGGGGTGAAGGTCGTTACGCTCTTCAACGGCAATGCAGGCACCGGCGTGCCGACCCACCAGGCCGTCATCCTGCTGTTCGACAGGGCGAACGGGTCGCCGCTCGCGGTGCTCGACGGCCGGCTGATCACCGAAATGCGTACCGCGGCAGGAACCGCGGCCATCGTACGCAAGCTGACGTCCGACGAACCGAAGACCGCTGCGATTCTGGGCAACGGCGTACAGGCGCGCGCGCATGCCGCCGCGCTCCGGTCGGTCCGGGAGATTGCCGAACTGCGCCTGTGGGCGCGCAACCCGGCGCACGGCCGGCCGGTCGCCGGGGAACTGGGCGCGGTCTTCCAGGCCGACGCGGCAGAGGCCGTGCGGGCTGCCGACATCGTCGTCTGCGCGACCTCGGCGACGAAACCCGTCCTTAAGGGCGGCTGGGTCCGGGACGGCGCGCTGGTCGCCTCGGTCGGCTGGAACGGCGCCGACGGCCGGGAACTGGACGATGCGGCGATGGCAAACACGGTGCTGGTCGAATCCCGCGATGCGGCGCGGGACCAGGCCGGCGATGTTCGCGGCTCGGGTTGCGAAATCTTCGCCGAGGTGGGAGAGGTCTATGCCGGCACGGCGGCCGTGCCCGGCGGGGCGACGGTCATTTACGACTCGGTCGGCATCGCGATTCAGGACATTGCGGCGGCCAGGCTGGCCTACGACCGGGTTGCAGCGGGCCCGCCGGAGCATCGCCCATGAGCATCCCGCCCCTCACCCTCGGCCAGGTCCTGAGCGCGCAGGCGCGCCTGCAGCCGGACAAAGTGGCCGCCCGCGACCTCGAGCGGGCGATGACTTACCGGCAGTGGAACGCGCGCGCCTGCCGGCTGGCGAATGCGCTGGGCGGGCTCGGCCTCGCGCAGGGCGACCGGGTGGCGATCCTCGCCTATAACCGCGTCGAATGGCTGGAGATCTACGCCGCCGCCGCCAAGTCCGGGCTGGTCGCCGTTCCGATCAACTTCCGCCTGACCGGCCCGGAGGTGCGTTACATACTCGAAGACTGCGGCGCCGCGGCGCTGATGGTCGAAGATGCGCTGATCCCGGTTGCCGAAAGCATTCGCGAGACGATCGCCCTGCCGGCGGACCGCTTCATCGCGATCGGCCGGGCCGCCGGTGCCGCAGGATGGCGCGACTACGAGGACCTGCTCGGCGCCGGCGCCGGCACTGAACCCGATGCCGCCGTCCTGCCCGACGATCCCTGGTGCATCATGTACACCTCGGGCACGACGGGGAATCCCAAGGGCGCGATCCGCGGCCATCGCGGCATGGCGATGCTGGCCCTGATGACGCAGGTCGAAATGGGGCTGCATCGCGCCGACGACGCGCTGCTCGTCATGCCGATGTGCCATGCCAATTCGCTCAACTTTCTCACCACCTTTGCCTTTTGCGGCGGCACGATCACGATTTTCTCGAGACAGAGCTTCGATCCCGCGCTGTGCCTGCGCACCTTCGCCGAGACCGGGGCCACCTTCACCTCGCTGGTGCCGACCCACTACACGATGATGCTCGAAGTCCCCCGGCCGGAACGTGCCGCCCGGGGCTTCGACCGGGTCGAGAAGCTGCTGGTCTCCTCCGCCCCGGCGCGCGTCGATACCAAGCGCGCGGTCATGGAAATGTTCCCGAACTCGGGCTTCTTCGAGCTTTACGGCTCGACCGAGGCCGGATGGGTCACCATGCTCCATCCGCACGAGCAGTTCGACAAGATCGGTACGGTGGGCCGCGAGGTGGTCGGATCGGCGCCGATCAGGCTGCTCGACGACGACGGCCGCGAGGTCCCGGACGGCGAGCCCGGCGAGCTCTTCTCCTGCGGCCCGTACGCATTCGACGGATACTGGAACCTCCCCGACAAGACCGCCGAGGCATTCCGCGGCGATTATCTCACCGTCGGGGACATGGGGTTGCGCGACGCGGACGGCTTCATCCGCATCATCGATCGCAAGAAGAACCTGATCATCACGGGCGGCGAAAACGTCTATCCGTCCGAGGTGGAAATCGTTCTGGCGCGCCATCCGGCGGTGCTCGACGTTGCGGTAATCGGCCGCCCGGACCCCAAGTGGGGGGAGAGCATCCAGGCCGCGGTCGTGCGGCGGCAGGGGCACGAGATCGGCGAGGCCGAGCTGGTCGCCTGGGCGAAGGACCGCCTCGCCGGCTACAAGCGCCCGCGCGAGGTGGTGTTCCTGGCCCATGACGAGATGCCGCGCAACGCAACGGGAAAGATCCTGCACCGGGCGCTGCGCGAACTGCTGGCGGCTCGGAGCGCGCCCGCCGCCTGATGCGCGGGCTGTCCGAAACCGCCCCCCGGAACGCGAACGGAGAAAACCGATGACCGCCGCTGTGGCCGCCAACCCGGAACGCCGGGATTCCAATAGCGATGAGACCAGCGTCGCCGCCTGGATCGCGCGCGTCCTCCAAGCGCGCGGCGTGGATCGCGTCTTCGGGCTGCAGGGCGGGCATATTCAGCCGATCTGGGATCGCCTCGCGCAAGCCGGTATCCGCATCGTCGACGTGCGCGACGAGCGTGCTGCGGTGCACATGGCCCACGCCCACGCCGAACTCACCGGGAGCCTCGGAGTCGCCATGGCGACGGCCGGTCCGGGCGTCACCAATACGGTCACGGCGGTCGCCAACGCCGCCCTCGCCCGCGTGCCCGTGCTGTTGATCGGGGGCGCCACGCCGCGCCCGCAGGCCAACATGGGTCCGCTCCAGGACATCCCGCACACCGATATCATGCGCCCGATAACCCGCACCGCGCGCACGGCGCAGGTCGTCGAACAGGCCGTGCGGGAACTGGACGAAGCCATCGCGCGCGCAACCGGGGATATGGGCGAGCCCGGCCCGGCCTATATCGAGTTTCCGACCGACCTGCTGCGCCGGCCCCTGGCCCCGAGCCTGGTGCTCGACGACTGGATCGAACCGGCGCCGCCGCGGCTGCTGCCGCCGGAACCGGCCCGCGTCGCCGAAGCCGTGGCCGCGATCCGCAGCGCGCGCCGTCCGCTGGTCATCGCCGGCCGCGGCGCGCGGAGCGCGGGCGCAGCATTGCTGCGGTTCCTCGATGCCGCCGACGCCCTCTATCTCGATACGCAGGAAAGCCGCGGCCTCGTTCCGGCGGAGCACCCGTCCGCGGTCGGTTCGGTGCGCGCGGCTGCGATGGCCGGGGCGGACCTGGTGATCACGCTGGGGCGCAAGCTCGACTACCAGCTCGGGTTCGGGTCTCCGGCGGTATTCCCCGAGGCGCGGTTCGTCCGGATCGCCGACAATGCCGGCGAGCTGATCGACAACCGCCGCGGCGCACCGGAAATGCTCGCCGATGTCGGGCTTGCGCTCGATGCCGTTACCGGGGCGCTGGGCAACGACGCCGGCGCGCGCGATGCCGCCTGGCTGGACGGGCTGCGGAGCAAGCACCGCGAACGCGTCGCCCGCGGCGGCGGGTCGCCGGCGCCGTCGCGCTGCGCGGACGGCAAGATCCATCCGATGGCGATCTTCGACGCGATCCGGGAGATCGCCGATCCGGACTATATCGGCATCGCCGACGGTGGCGACCTGCTGAGCTTTGCGCGCATCGGCCTCGAATCGCGCACCTATCTCGACGCCGGCATTTTCGGCTGCCTCGGGGTCGGCGTGCCGTTCGCGGTCGCCGCGGCGCTGGCCTTCCCCGGCAGGCAGGTCATCTCCGTCAACGGCGACGGCGCCTTCGGCCTCAACGCGATGGAGATCGATACCGCGGTGCGCCACGGCGCGAAGGCCGTTTTCATCGTCTCGAACAACGCCGCCTGGAACATCGAGCGCCACGATCAGGATCTCAACTACGGCGGCCGCATCGTCGGCACGCTGCTCGAACACTGCGACTACGCTGCCATGGGCCGCGCGCTCGGCGCCCACGGCGAGCGGGTCGAGGACCCGGCCGACCTGCCCGGCGCCGTCGCCCGCGCCCTCGAGCGCGCGCCCGCCGTCATCGACGTCGTCACCTCGCAGGAGGCCGTGTCCTCCGACTCGCGAAAAGGGCTCGGCTTCGTGCCCGAATTCCACGCGCTGACGGTATGGGACGAGGCGGAGCGCCGGCGGCGTGGCGAGGGGTAAAGTCGGAGGGCAGCGGGTATCGGTAGCCAGGGCATATCGGTATTCCTGGAACAAAAGCGGCTCCTCAATCGGAGTTGCGTCCCTCGAGACAGCGCTTACGCGCCTGCCTCCGGTATCGTCGGGAGCGAAGTCCCGGCTTTCGCCCCTGAGGCCTCCTCTGCCAAACGGGCGCCGATCGAATCCCCCTCCCCTTGGATGTCCCTGCGAAAGGCCGTGAACCGGAGCTGGTCTTAAATTATTTCCTTTTTTTCGATAATATTCCTTGACAGGGTATGTCCCACGCCCTATATCGACCCCGTCAACGCCCGATCTGCGCCCGCAGCAGCCAGCCGAAGCCCCGGAAATATCCGGGGGACTCTACGGGAAGCTTCCGCTCTTCCCGCTTTCCGGTCCGCCGCCGCATCACCCGCCATCGGGCGTGACAGCCGATCCGTCCTCTTGTCCGGGTCGGGCCGAAGCTCCCGATCCCGCCGGGATATCCTGCCCGGCGATGCCGCCCCCGAGGCCCTGCCCGGCGATCCCGCTCGGCCAGGATATAGAAATATTTCCTAACAAAAATGATTTTGCGTCCTCCTGAATCGTGTTTTCCCAGCGATTCCGCGGGGTCCAGGCGCTTCGAATCGAAAAAAAATACCAAAATAAAGACCGGTCTGTCTGTTTCCGGCGTCCAGCCCGTCCGGCGCCATCTTGCGGAGGAATCCTTTGGGGGGGACCGTGGCTTTGTCCGTCGGAACCGATTAACGGCCTTTCGCCCCGTCGGCGCCAACCATTCCGGATAGTCCCTATCGAAGGGCAGGCAAGTCCTTGGGCCCGGCCGCCCTAAACACCCAGATAGCGGTGCTGCAGATCCTCGGCGGCGCGCAGTTCGCCGCTGTCGCCGGTCCAGACGACCTTGCCCTTCTCGATGATGTAGTGGCGGTCGGCCAGGCGGGTCAGCGCCTCGACATTCTTGTCGACCAGCAGGATCGATTCGCCGTGGGCCTTCAGCATGTCGAGGGTCGTCCAGATATCCTGGCGGATCAGCGGCGCCAGCCCCTCCGTCGCCTCGTCGAGGATCAGCAGCTTCGGGTTGGTCATCAGCGCCCGGCTGATCGCCACCATCTGCTGCTCGCCGCCGGACAGCTGGTTGCCCATGTTGCGCCGGCGCTCGGCGACCGCTGGAAACAGGTCGTAGACCTTTTCCAGGGTCCAGGGCTGGTCGCTGCCGTGGCGGTTCTCGTGGGTCGAGATCAGGTTTTCCTCGACCGTCAGGTTGGGGAAGACCTGGCGGCCCTCCGGCACGAGGCCGAGGCCGGCCCGCGCCACCTGGTAGGGCAGCCGGTTGCGGATGTCCTCGCCGTCGAACGCGATCGTGCCGCGGCGCGCCGGGGTCAGGCCCATGATCGAGCGGATCGTCGTCGTCTTGCCCATGCCGTTGCGGCCGAGCAGGGTGACGACCTCGCCGTCGTTCACCGAGAGGTCCATGCCGAACAGGACCTGGCTCTGGCCGTAGAAGGTTTCGACGCTTTCGAGTGTCAACATGGCGCCGCCCCGCTGGTCTTTCCCGTCAATCTTCGCCGAGATAGGCGGCGCGGACCTCGTCGTTGCCGCGGATCTCGTCCGGCGCGCCGGTTGCGATGGCTTCGCCGTAGACCAGCACGGTGATCCGGTCGGCCAGCGCGAAGACGGCGTCCATGTCGTGCTCGATCAGCAGGATCGTGTGGTCCCCGGCAAAGCCGCGCAGCAGGTCCACCATGCGCGCCGATTCCTCGGCACCCATGCCGGCCATCGGCTCGTCGAGCAGCAGCATGGACGGCCCGGTGGCGATCGCCATGGCGATTTCCAGCTGGCGCTGCTCGCCGTGGGACAGGTCGGCCGCCAGCGTGTCGGCGCGATGGCCGAGCCCTACGGTTTCCAGCGTTTGGCGCGCCGGCTCGCGCAGCGCCCGGTCGGTCTGCGCCGCCTTCCAGAACCTGAAGGAATTGCCGGCATGGGCTTGGACGGCGAGCGCGACATTGTCCTCGGCGGTGAAGTCCAGAAAGATGCTGGTCACCTGGAACGACCGGGCCAGGCCGAGCATCGAAATCTTGTGCGCCGGCAGGCCGGCGATGTCGTGGCCGTTGAAGATGATCTCGCCGCTGTCGGGCGTGAGCGCGCCGCTCAATTGCGCGATCAGGGTCGTCTTGCCGGCGCCGTTCGGCCCGATGATGGCGTGAACCTCGCCGCGCTCGACCGACAGGTTGACATTCCGGGTCGCGTGAACCTGGCCGAAGCTCTTGGAAAGATCGCGGACTTCGAGATGCAGGTCGGGGGGACGGGTGTCAGCCATCCGACCGGCCTCCGGCGAGCGCCGCCAGCCGCTTCAGCGGGTTGGGCAGGCCGCCGTAATCGATGCCCAGCTTGACGGCCAGCGACAGCAGGATGAATGCGAGCACGATGGTCAGCGGCGTCGCCAGGGTAATCAGGAACAGGAAGACCGCCACTGCGACCAGCACCAGCACCAGGCCGACGGCGAAGCGGGGCATCGCCGCCCAGTTGTCCGGGATCAGGCCGAACAGGCCGCGCTTGGCGAACAGCACGAGCAGGACCAGCATCGGGCCGAACACGATCATCCAGTAATCCTGGCCGACCAGTTCCTGGAGGAATTCCTCGATCGACAGGAAGGCGAGCGCGCCGAAGACCGGGCCGAAGATCGTTCCCATGCCGCCCATGATGACCATGATCATGATCTCGCCGGAGCGGATCCACATCATGTATTCCGGGGTCAGGAATTCCTGGTGGTTGGCGAACAGGGCGCCGGCGACGCCGCAGATTGCGCCGGCGATGACGAAGGCGGTCAGGCGGTAGCGGTAGACCGGGTAGCCGAGCGCCGCCATGCGGACCGGGTTGGAATAGCTGCCGCGGATCACCATGCCGAAGCGCGAGTTGACGAACCGGCGCAGCAGCAGCAGCGACAGCAGCAGAGCGGCGAAACAGAGATAATAGAGGGTCGCGCCGTCGCCGTCGTAGAACATGTCGTCCCCGATGGCGAAAAAGGCGAAATCGCTGAATTCGTCGAGCGGCATGCCGTCGTCGCCGCCGAACGGCTCCAGGCTGATGCCGAGGAAGAACAGCATCTGCGTGAAGGCCAGCGTGATCATGATGAAATAGAGGCCGGTCGTGCGCAGCGAGATCGCGCCGATCACCAGGGCGACCAGCGCCGAACCGACGATGGCGGCGGCGAACTGGAAATAGCCGCTGGCGAGAAAGCCGTAGGCGCAGGCCTGGCCTTCCTCGACATCGACGCACAGGTCGCCGAAATAGCGCGCCGAAACGGCGACGGCATAGGAGCCGAGGCCGATATAGGCGGCGTGGCCGAAGCTGATCATGCCGCCATAGCCCAGGATCAGGTCCAGGCTGGCCGCCGCGATGGCGAAGATCATCATCTTGGCCATGAAGGAGATCATGAACACGTCGTCCGCCTCGGCCGCGATAATCGGCAGGACGGCGAGGCCGATCAGGCCGATGACCATGATGACGAAGCGCGGGTCGGCGAACGACAGGCGGATGCGCGGGTTCAGGTTGGAATAGCCGTGTCCGGCCATGGTCTCGCCCCTCCCTTCCCGCTAGCCGGTGCGGGCCGGGAACAGCCCCTCCGGCTTGAAGAACAGGATCGCCGCCATGAGGATGTAGATCGTCATCGAGGCCAGAGCCGGGCCGGCCGTCTGGGCGAATTCCTCGTTCAGGAAGGCGCGCAGGATATCCGTCATGAAGACCCGGCCGCCGATCTCGACCAGGCCGACGAGGATCGATGCGATGAAGGCGCCGCGGATCGAGCCGATGCCGCCGATCACGATCACCACGATGGCGAGGATCAGCTTTTCCTCGCCCATGCCGCTTTCGACCGATTCGATCGGGCCGATCATGATGCCGGCGAAACCGGCCAGCGCCGCGCCGATGCCGAACACGATCGTGTAGAGGGCGATCACGTTGACGCCGAGCGCGCCGACCATGGCGCGGTTGGACGCGCCGGCCCGGATGCGCATGCCGGTCCGGGTCCGGGTGATGGCGAAGAACAGGCCGATCGCCACCAGGATGCCGGCGAGGATTACGATCAGCCGGTAGAAGGGATAGGTGAAGCCGAACAGCGGAAACGGGAAATTGATCGATTCCGGCAGCTTGAATTCCTGGCTTTCCGCGCCGAACACGACCAGGACCATCTGGTTGAAGAACAGGATACAGCCGAAGGTGGCGAGCACCTGATCCAGATGATCGCGGGTGTAGAGCGTGCGGAAGGCGAGATATTCGAGCGCGATGCCGAGCAGCAGGATCACCGGCAGCCCGACGATGGCGGCGAGCAGAAAGTTGTCGGACTGCTGGAACACCCACGCCGCCACATAGGCGCCCATCATGAACATGGATCCGTGGGCCAGGTTCACGAAGCTCATGATGCCCAGAACGAGGGTCAGGCCGCCGGCCACCAGAAAGAGGAAAATGCCGAACTGCAGCCCGTTCAGGATCGTCTCGAAGATAAGCTGGCCCATAGGCCCGGCGTTTCCCTCCCGGCTGGCGCGGCCGGATCCGCGGCGGGGGCGCCCCGGTCAGACAAAGGCTACGCCCGGCGTCCCAGCCGCCGGGCGGTCCTGCACACTCAACAGGCGCGCATACAAACGGCGCGGCGGGGCAGTGTCAAGCCGCCTGCCCGGCGCAACCTGCGCCTCACCGAGGGGCGTCAGGTGACGGTGCCGCGGGCCCGGAAGCGCGGCTGGTTCCACCGGCCGCTGTCCATGATCTCCGCCAGGACGTCGACCGCGTCCCAGACATCGACATAGCGGGTGTAGAGCGGCGTGAAGCCGAAGCGCAGAATGTCGGGCGCACGGAAATCGCCGATGACGTGCCCGGCGATCAGCGCCTGCATGATCGGAAAGCCCTCCGGATGGGCGAAGCTGACCTGGCTGCCCCGGGTGGCGTCGCGCGGCGAGACCAGACTGAAGCCGTGGCCGGCGCAGCGGCCTTCCACCAGCTCGATGAACAGGTCGCCGAGCGCGAGCGACTTGGCGCGCACCGCCGCCATGTCGAGGTCGGCCATGGTATCGAGGCTGGCTTCGAGGGCGGCGAGGCTGAGCACCGGCGGCGTGCCGCACAGGTTGCGCGCGATGCCCTCGGCCGGCGCATAGGACCAGTCGAAATCGAAGGGCGCGGCATGGCCCATCCAGCCGGAGAGCGGCGGGCGGATGCGGTCCTGCAGCCGTCCGGCGATGAACAGGAACGCCGGCGCGCCCGGGCCGCCGTTCAGATACTTGTAGCCGCAACCCACCGCGAGGTCGGCATCGGCGCCGTTGAGGTCGACCGGCACGGCGCCGGCGCTGTGCGCCAGGTCCCACAGCACGAGGGCGCCGGCGTCGTGGGCCTGCTTCGTGACCGCCGCCATGTCGTGCATCCGGCCGCTGCGGTAGTCGATATGGGTCAGCATGACGACCGCGACATCGTCCCGGATCGCGCTGTCGAGTTCGGCGTCGTGCTCGACCAGGCGCAGTTCGTGGTCCTGGCCGAGCATGCCGGTCAGGCCCTGGGCGATATAGAGGTCGGTCGGGAAGTTGCCCTTTTCCGAGACGATGACCTTGCGGTCCGGCCGTTCCGCCAGGGCGGCGGCCAGCAGCTTGAACAGGTTGACCGAGGTCGAATCGGCGCAGACGACCTCCTCCGCATTCGCACCGATGAACGGGGCGAGCTTGGCGCCGCAGCGCCGCGGCATGTGATACCAGTCGTGGGCGTTCCAGCTTTTGATCAGGTCGAGGCCCCACTGGTCCTCGATCAGCTGGCGGATGCGGTCCTTGGTGATGTGGGGCAGGGCGCCGAGCGAATTGCCGTCGAGATAGATCATGCCGTCGGGCAGGTCGAAACGCTCGCGCATCCGCGCCAGCGGATCGTCCGAATCACGTTGCAGCAGGTCGTTTCGCGTCAGCGTCGTCATGGCGGTGTCTGTCGTTCGGTCGGGCTCCCCGGTATCGGCCGGGCCGGCACCATAGCGCGGCGGGCCTGCGGCCGGAACCGCGTAAGGAGGCCCGCTTGCTTCCGCCGCGGTGGGACATAGCGTAGTAAAGGCCCCTCGCAACCATGCAGAACGGCGCCAGCACAAACCCATGCCACCCGGAAGCTCCGATCCCGTTACCGTCGGTGTTCTGCTTGCCGGCGGCCGGGCGCGCCGCATGGGCGGCGGCGACAAGTGCCTGCGCCCGCTCGCCGGACGGCCGCTGCTCGCCCATGCCGTCGAGCAGATCGCGCCGCAGGTCGGCCGGCTGGTCCTGAACGCCAACGGCGATCCGGCGCGCTTCGCCGGCTTCGGCCTGCCGGTCGCCGCCGATCTGCTGCCCGGCCAGCCCGGCCCGCTCGCCGGCGTGTTGACCGGGATGGCCTGGGCGACCGCCAACGCGCCGGACGCAGGCTGGATCCTGACGGTCGCGACCGACGCGCCCTTCCTGCCGGCGGACCTGGCCGAACGGCTGCATGCCGCCGTGCGGCGGGAGGGCGCCGACATGGCCTGCGCGGCATCCGGCGGACGGCATCACCCGGTCATCGGCCTGTGGCCGGTCGCCCTGCGCGATGCGTTGGAATCCGCTCTGCGCGACGAGGGAATAACGAAGGTCGACCGGTGGACGGCGCGCTACCGGCTGGCCGTCGCCGATTTCGGCACCGGCCCGCCGGACCCGTTCTTCAACGCCAACCGGCCGGAAGACCTGGGAACGGCGGAGAGGATTCTGTCGGGCGGCTGAGGGGTACGGTGCCCGCCCTCTCGAAGGACCGGCCGGACGGCGTCAGACCCGGCCGTGGCAGTGTTTGTACTTTTTTCCCGATCCGCACGGGCAGGGCGCGTTGCGCGCGACCTTGCCCCAGGTCGCCGGATTGTTCGGATCGATCGTCGCCGCGGCCATGCGGGTGCGCACCGGGCGGGTGCGCACCGGCGCGATCACGCCGCCGTTGCCGTTGGTGAACTCCGGTTCCGGCTCTAGTGCGTCGAGGTCCATGCCGGCCATGCGCGCCATGTCCTCCAGCGATCCCAGCGGCGGCAGGCCGAAGGGCGCAAGATCGTCGCCCATGCCGGGGCCCGACTGTTCCCAGTCCGCGCTGCTGTCCTCGGGCAGCAGGCTTTCCGGCTCGGCGTTCAGCTCGATCTCAAGATGGGCAAGCGCGCCGACCGTGGTTTCCTTGAGGCCGGCCAGCATGACCTGGAACATGTCGAAGGCTTCGCGCTTGTACTCGATCAGCGGATCCTTCTGGCCGTAGGCGCGCAGGTTCACGGCCTGGCGCAGATGGTCGAGCTGGAGCAGATGCTCCTTCCATTGCTGGTCGAGAATCTGCAGCAGGACGCTCTTTTCGGCGAGGCGCATCAGTTCCGGCGAATAGGACGCCGTCTTTTCCGCCATGCGCCTGTTCACGGCCTCGAGGATGCGCTCGTAGATTTCCTGGTCGGCGATGCCTTCCTCGGCCGCCCATTCCGGTATCGGCAGGTCGAGGCCGAACACGCCCAGGATGCGGGTGTGCAGGCCCTCGATATCCCACTGTTCGGCATAGGCGCCTTCGGGGATCGCGTCTTCGACGATCGCCTCGATCGCCTCTTCGCGATAATCGCGGACCGTCTCGGACACGTCGTCGGTCTTCATGATGCCGATGCGCTGGGCGTAGATCACCTTGCGCTGGTCGTTCATCACGTCGTCGAATTTCAGCAGATTCTTGCGGATCTCGAAGTTTCGTTCCTCGACCTTGTGCTGGGCCCTCTCGATCGCCTTGTTGATCCAGCCGTGGACGACCGCCTCGCCTTCCTTGAGGCCGAGGCGCTGAAGCCAGCCGTCCATGCGGTCGGACCCGAAGATGCGCATCAGGTCGTCCTGCAGCGACAGGAAAAAGCGCGAATTGCCCGGATCGCCCTGGCGGCCGGAGCGGCCGCGCAACTGGTTGTCGATACGCCGGCTCTCGTGGCGCTCCGTGGCGACGACAAACAGGCCGCCGGCCTCGATCACCTTTTTCTTGCGGTCCTCGACCTCGGCGCGGATTTCCGCCTCTTTGGCCTCGCGCTCCGGGCCTTCCGGCAGGTCGCCCAGTTCCTGCACAATGCGCATGTCGGCGTTGCCGCCCAGCCGGATATCGGTGCCGCGGCCGGCCATGTTGGTGGCGATGGTGACCGCCGCCGGCTCGCCGCCCTGGGCGATGATGAAGGCTTCGCGCTCATGGTGGCGGGCGTTCAGCACCTGGTGCGGAATTTTCTTCGCCCGGAGTTTTTCGGACAGCAGTTCGGACTTCTCGATGCTGACCGTGCCGACCAGCATGGGCTGGCCGCGCTTCGAGCAATCCTCGATCAGGTCGAGCACGGCGTTGTCGCGCTCCTCGCCGGTGCGGTAGACCTCGTCGTCCTCGTCGGTGCGGTCGACCGGCAGGTTGGTCGGCACGTCGACGACTTCCAGCTTGTAGATGTCGACGAATTCCGCCGCTTCGGTCATCGCCGTGCCCGTCATGCCGGCGAGCTTCGGATACATGCGGAAATAGTTCTGGAAGGTGATCGACGCGACGGTCTGGTTCTCAGTCTGGATCTCGACCCGTTCCTTGGCCTCGAGCGCCTGGTGCAGGCCGTCGGAATAGCGCCGGCCCTCCATCATGCGGCCGGTGAATTCGTCGATGATGATGACCTGGTTGTTCTTGACGATATAGTCGGTGTCGCGACGGAACAGCGTGTGGGCGCGCAGCGCCTGGTTGGCGTGATGGACCACGCTGACATTCTGCATGTCGTAGAGGCCGTGGCCGCCGAGCAGCCCGGCTTCGGCCAGCAGGGCCTCCAGGTGTTCGTTGCCCGCGTCGGTCAGCGCGACGGTTTTCTGCTTTTCGTCGATCTCGTAGTCGTCGGGCGACAGGCCCGGAATGATCTTGTCGACCGCGATATACAACTCGGAGGTGTCGTCGGTCGGGCCCGAGATGATGAGCGGGGTGCGCGCCTCGTCGATCAGGATCGAATCGACCTCGTCGACGATCCCGAAGTGGAACGGCCGCTGAACCATTTCCTCCAGGTCGAACTTCATATTGTCCCGGAGATAGTCGAAGCCGTATTCGTTGTTGGTGCCGTAGGTCACGTCGCAGCCATAGGCCGCGCGCCGCTCGTCATCGCTCAGCTCGTTGGTGATGCAGCCGACGGTCAGGCCGAGAAACTTGTAGATCTGCCCCATCCATTCGGCGTCGCGCTTCGCGAGATAGTCGTTGACCGTAACGACATGGACGCCCTTGCCGGCAAGCGCGTTCAGGTAGACCGGCAGGGTCGCGACCAGCGTCTTGCCCTCTCCGGTCTTCATCTCGGCGATCATGCCGCGGTGCAGGATGGTGCCGCCGATCAGCTGGACGTCGAAATGGCGCTCGCCCAGGGTGCGGCGGGAGGCTTCCCGGACCGTGGCGAAGGCGTCGACCAGCAGGTCGTCCAGTTCCTCGCCGTTCCGGTGGCGATCCCGGAGCCAATCGGTGCGCGCAGCCAGGTCCGCGTCCGACAGCGCCTGCATCTCGGGCTCCAGGCCGTTGATCCGGTCGATCAGGGGCTGAACGCGGTTGATGTAGCGTTCGTTGGCCGAGCCGAGAAATTTCCGGGCGAGATTGCCGAACATGAAGGGCGTTCCTGAAACAGGTAAGGCGTTGCGCCCGGCCGGTCGAAAAGCGGGCGCACGGGACCTTCGAAGCGGGTGGGCTGCGGCGTGAAACCGGGTCGATGACAGATAGGGAGAGCGCCCGAATCTGTCAACGAACCGCGCCTTCTATGCCGCGGTCACGCCGCGCCGCGCAGGATCGCCCCCGTTGTGGCCCGCGTCGCCGCCCGGTAGCCGTCCGCCGTGACGCTCAGATGGTCGCGCAGGACCGCATGGAACGCCGGCAGCCTGTGGAACGGCACGGCCGGGTAGGCGTGGTGCTCGACATGGTACGGCATGTTCCACGCGATGAACCGCACCGGCCGGTTGGTGAAGGTGGTGCGCGTGTTCTCCAGCATGTTCGCCACATGCGGGCAGCCGGTGTGTTCGGCCAGCAGATAAAGGCGCAGGAAGGGCTGCCCCAGGAGCGCCGGCACAGCCCAGAGCCACAGCAGCGCGGCACTGCCGGCCAGGATCGAAACCGCCGCCGCGGCCAGATAGACGGCAAGGAACGAGCGGGCCTCCCAGACCACGGCGGCCCGGGCCGCCGGCGGCACGAAGCCGTCGCGGTTGCGGCCGGCGGCGTTCACCAGCAGGGTCCGGACCTGGCTCGTCCAGTACGGCCCCCCGGCAATGAGCCAGGCGAGGCCCGCTCTGGTCCGCGGCAGCGGCTTGGCAAGTTCCGGGTCGCGCGCCGGATCGTGGGTGTAGCGGTGATGGTCCATGTGGAAATGGTGGAACCAGACCGGCGGCAGCAGGTTGACGAGCCCGGCGCCCCAGCCCGCCGCCGCGTTCAGGCCGGCGCTGCGGAACGGCGTCTTGTGGACCGCCTCGTGCTGGAGGCAGAACAGGAAGACCAGCAGGATGCCGTGAGGCAGCAGCAAGGCCGGCCAGCCCGGCGCCTGCAGGGCGATCGGGATGCCGGTGGCGCCGAGCGCGGCCAGATGGCCGGCAAGATGCGCGAGGCCCTTGCGGTCGGAGCGCTGCAACAGGCCGCGCCGCTGGTCGCGGCCCAGCCGGCCGACGATGTCGCGATGATCGGGTGTCCGTGGCGGCGATCCGTCTGCGTCCATCGATCCCTGTCCGATCCACGGCCGGGCATTGAGCGCCCGCCGGTTCTGGTCCCTAATGGAGCCGCATGTGCCGTCCCGATCATAACACAGGCCGGACGTCGATGAACCTATCCGAATCGGTGCCCGACTCCTGGTTTTCGGCCGATTATGCCGAAGCGCGCGCCGGGTTCCGCGCGGCGGCGGAACGCGCCGGCGCAACGCTCGAGACCCACGTCAACCCGAACGCCCGGCAGCCGGACGGCGGCGACCTCACAACCGACGTTGCAAGGATCGGTCCGGCGCCGGGCGGGGCGGCCGGGGTGCTGATGGTCTCGTCTGGCACCCACGGCGTCGAAGGCTTCTGCGGCTCCGGGTGTCAGGTCGGTATGCTTGAAACCGGTGCGGCGGGCCTGCTGCCGTCGGATTGCGCCCTTGTTCTGGTCCACGCCATCAACCCCTACGGGTTCGCCTGGCTGCGCCGGGTGACCGAGCACAATATCGACCTCAACCGCAACAATCTGGACCACAGCGCGGGCCATCCGGCAAACGAAAAATATGCCGGGATCCATGCCTGGCTGACCCCGCGGGACTGGCACGGGCCGGGGCGCGAGGAAGCCGATGCCGCCATCGCCGCCTACATCAACGAGCACGGCATGTTCGCCTTCCAGGAGGCGGTGAGCGGCGGGCAATACGACTTTCCCGACGGCCTGTTCTTCGGCGGCCGGGCGCTTTCCTGGTCGGCGCGGACATGGCTGGCAGTCGTCGAGGCGCACTGCCGCGGCGCGCGGCGGGTCGCCCATCTGGATTTCCACACCGGCCTCGGCGACTATGGCGCCTGCGAGATCATCAGCGT
Source organism: Alphaproteobacteria bacterium (assembly GCA_965202925.1). Classification (GTDB taxonomy): domain Bacteria; phylum Pseudomonadota; class Alphaproteobacteria; order Bin65; family Bin65; genus Bin65. The sequence continues at coordinate 863,536 of CBDBCG010000001.1, forward strand.
CGAAGGGGCAGACGGACGCGGCGCGGACCGGGCGCGCCAGTGGTACGGCGACGAGGTGAAATCGCCCGAGCGCAACGACAGCCTGTCCGCCGCCGTGACCGGTTCCATGGAAAACGGGTTCGACGGCATCGCCGGGGTAGCCGAGGTGACGAGCGTCGCGCTGGAATACGGCACCCAATCCCTGCCGGAGGTGCTCGAGGCCCTGCGCGCCGACAACTGGCTGCATCTCTACGGCGATCCGGAATCGGACGAGGGCAGGGCGATCAAGCGGCAGATCCGCGACGCCTTCTATGGCGACGAGCCGGAATGGAAACGGACGATCTGGGCCACGGCCGACCGGGTGGCGCGCCAGGCCGCGGCCGGTCTGGCGGGATGAACGAACTATGACAGCACCGACTGCCGAAGTGATCCTGCCCAGCCCGGATTTCGACGCCACGCTCGCCTTCTTCCGGGAAACCCTCGGCTTCCGGCTCGACGCCGTCCATCCCGCCGACGATCCGGCGGTCGCCAGCCTGTCCGGCTACGGGCTCCGCCTGCGGCTGGAGCGTGACGCCGGGGGCCTGCCGCCCGCGCTGCGCATCGCAAGCGCCGATCCCGACGCGGTGCTGGGCGGCGCCCGCGAGGTCACGGCGCCCAACGGCGCGGCGGTGACGGTGGTCGACGCCGACCCGCCGCTCGACCTGCCGCCCCTCGACCAGAGGCTGACGGTCTGCAAGGCGGACGGCAACGGCAGCTGGGGCGTCGGCCGCGCCGGCATGCTCTATCGCGACCTGATCCCGGAGCGCGAGGGCGGCCGGTTCATCGCCTCCCATATCCGCATCCCCGACGGAGGACCGGTGCCGGACAACGTCCATTTCCACAAGATCCGCTTCCAGATGATCTACAATTACAGGGGCTGGGTCCGGCTGGTCTACGAGGACCAGGGCGAGCCCTTCGTCATGGGGCCGGGCGATTGCGTGCTCCAGCCGCCGGAGATCCGCCACCGGGTGCTGGAATGTTCGGACGGCCTGGAAGTCGTCGAGATCGGCTGCCCGGCCAATCACATGACCCTGCTCGATCACGATCTGCCCCTGCCGACCGGCCGGCACCTGCCGGAGCGGGATTTCGGCGGCCAGCGTTTCGTCCTTCACCGGGCCGAGGGTGCCGGCTGGGCGCCGGCGGACGTCACCGGGTTCGAGGTGCGCGACCTCGGCATCGCGGCGGCGACCGGCGGCCTGGCGGAGGTCGCGGTGCTGCGCCAGACGGCCCGCGAAATCGACGTGTCCGTGCAGCATGGCGGCGAGTTCCTCTTCCACTTCGTGCTGGAAGGCAGCGCGGCCCTCACGGTGGACAGCGGCGAACCGCAGGTTCTGGCCGCGGGCGACAGCTTCACGCTGCCCGCCGATCTGCCCTGCCGTGTCGGCGCGGCGTCCGGGCCGCTCGAACTGCTCCGGGTCCGCCTACCGTAGCGGGATATCGACGGGCGTGGCGGCGGGCTTGCGCAGGGCCGTTGGACCGGCCGGTCTCCGGGCTTGCCATGCAGCCGCCGGGAGTGACAGGATTCGGACATCCCTGCGGGAAGGAGACCTGCCATGATTTCGCGCCGGCGCTTTCTGGCAACCTCGGCCGCGGCGACGCTGCTGCCTTCGGCGGCCCGCGCCGTCGGCGCGCCGATGCCGATCTTCGACGCCCATATCCATTTCAGTCACGATGCGGCGGAGCGCCATTCCGTCGAGGAGGTCGTTGCGATTTTCAAACGGGCCGGGCTGAAGCGGGCGCTGGTGTCGAGTTCGGGCGATGCCGGCACCCGCGCGCTCTACGCCGCCGCACCGGACCTGGTCCTGCCCAGCCTGCGCCCCTACCGCCGGCGCGGCGAGATCAGCCGCTGGGTCGACGATCCGACGGTGGTCGATTTCCTGGAAGACCGGCTCAGGCGGTTCCGCTGGGTCGCGGTCGGCGAATTCCACCTGTTCGCCGGGCAGACGGAAAAGGCCGTGCCGCGGCGCATGATCGAACTGGCGCGCCGGCACAATCTTCTGCTGCACGCGCACTCCGACACCGGCGCCGTCGACGGGATATTCGCCCAATGGCCGGACGCCAGGGTCCTGTGGGCCCATGCCGGATTCGACGGTCCCGACATCGTCGGCCCGATGCTGGAGAAGCATCCGAACCTGTGGACCGACCTCGCCTTCCGCAGCGAGCATGCGATCGGCGGCCGGGTCGACGAAGAGTGGGCGAGGCTGTTCGCCGCTTTCCCCGACCGGGTCATGGTGGGCACCGACACCTTCACCCCGGAACGCTGGCACCAAGTCGTCGAGCACGCCAACTGGACCCGGGAATGGCTGCGCGACCTGCCGCCCGATCTGGCCGAGAAGATCGCCTGGCGCAACGGCGAGGCGATGATCCGGCCGCACCTGGCGCAGTTGCGCTAGCGCGCGATGGCCCGGAGTCGCCTGCGCGGGCCGGCGGTCGCGGCGGCCGTTGCGCTGGCCCTGGCAGCCGGCGGCGCAAGCGCCTGCGAGCGGCCGCAGAACTGGGCCAATGCGCGGAAGATCGCCGGGACCGCCTGGACCGCATGGTGGCGGCCGGTGCCGGCTCCACTGTCGATCGGCGCCCGATTTTCCATTCGCTTCCGGCTCTGCGGTCCACCGGTCCGGCGGGTGCGCGTGCGCGGCTGGATGCCCGATCACCGGCACGGCATGAACTACCGGCCCGGCGTGTCCCTGACCGGCCTGTCGGGCGCGGCGGAAGGGTTGCTATTCCACATGCCGGGCCGCTGGCAGCTCATCCTGGAGATCGCCGGCGCGGCCGGCCGGGAGAAGCTGACGGCCGAAATGATGCTGGAGTGATCTGAACGATGACCCGGTTCCAGGATCGTCGCTTCGTCAATTCCTCCCCGTCATTTCGACCGAGGCCGCCCGAGGGCGGCGGAGCGGAGAAATCTCTCAGCCTCGGTGCTCCGGTCCTTGCATCGGGGATGAAGGATTTCTTTACTTCGCGGTTCTGCGAACCGCTTCGGTCGAAATGACGGGGGCGAAATGACGGAACGAAGAGCCTCAAATCGACGGCCGCCAGATGACCGGGATCGTTAAACCCTTCCTGATCGCATTCAGTATGCTGTTGGTTTCGGCCGCGTTTCCGGCCGGGGCCGTCGATTTCACGGCCGCGGAAAAGCGCAAAATCCTGCGCCACGGCCCGTGGCCGCCGCCGGCCGCGCCCGATCCGAGCAACCGGGCCTCCGGCAACCCTGCCGCAGCCACCTTCGGCCGTGTGCTGTTCTTCGACGCGCGCCTGTCGGTTTCCGGTTCGGTGTCCTGCGCAACCTGCCACCGGCCGGACGCGGGCTGGACCGACGGCCTCGCGCGCAGCCGCGGCCAGCGGGCGGTCGACCGCAACGCGCTCAGCCTGTTCAACCTGCGCTTCAACCGCTGGTTCGGCTGGGACGGGGCGCAGGACACCCTCTGGGCGCAGAATCTGCGGCCCTTGCTCGACCGGCGCGAGATGGGCGTGGGCGCGGCCGGGGCGGCGCGGCTGGCCCGCACCGACCGCCGGCTCGCCTGCGGCTACCGGGAGGCCTTCGGCGCGGCGCCCGGCGCGGACGACGAGCGGGTCTTCGCCGATCTCGGCAAGGCGCTGGCCGCGTTCCTGGAGACCCTCGTCACCGGCCGCGCGCCGTTCGACGAGTTCCGCGATGCGCTCGCCCGCGACGATGCCGCCGGCCGGGCCCGCTATCCCGCCGCCGCCAAACGCGGCCTGCGCCTGTTCGTCGGTCGGGGCAACTGCGCCTTCTGCCATTTCGGCCCGGCCTTCACCAACGGCGAGTTCGCCGATGCCGGCGTGCCGCATTTCGCCGGGCCCGGCCGGGTCGATCCCGGCCGCTTCGGCGGCATCCGGAAATTGCGCAAGAGCCCTTACACATTGCTCGGCCGTTTCAACGACGACGCGGCCCGCTCGACCGCCGCGAAGACCCGCTACGTCCGCCTGCGCCACAGCAATTTCGGCGAATTCCGGGTGCCCGGTCTGCGCAACGCGGCGCTCACCGCGCCCTATATGCACGCCGGCAGCCTGAAGGCGCTCGCCGATGTCGTCCGGCACTATTCGGCGCTCGACGAGGAACGGTTGCACGCCGGAGGGGAGCGGATCCTGCGCCGGCTCGACCTGACGGCCCGGGAACAGGCCGATCTGGTTGCGTTTCTGGAGACCTTGACGGAAGCCGAAAAAGGCCCCGGGGTCGAAGCGGGAAACGGAGACTTGCCGTGCAGATAGCCGTTTTGTCTTCGCCAGAGATTGAAATTTTTCCGTAAATCGCTATTCTGTCGCCCATGCCGTCGTTTCTCGAATTCGAAAAGCCGATCGCCGAGCTCGAAGGCAAGATCGAAGAACTGCGCCATCTGACCGACGGCGGCGCCCTCAACATTGCCGAAGAAGTCGGCCGGATGCAGGAGAAGGTGGAGCGCATGCTGCGCACCACCTATTCGAAGCTGACGCCGTGGCAGAAAGTGCTGGTCGCCCGCCATCCCGAGCGCCCGCACGCCCTGGAATACATCGAAAACCTGTTCGACGATTACCTGCCGCTCGCCGGCGACCGCGCGTTTGCCGAGGACCGCGCCATCGTCGGCGGCCTCGCCCGGTTCGACGGCCGCTCGGTGGTCGTGATCGGCAACGAGAAGGGCCACGACACCGAATCGCGCCTGACCCACAGTTTCGGCATGGCCCGGCCTGAGGGCTACCGCAAGGCGATGCGTCTGATGCGGCTGGCCGAGCGGTTCGGCCTGCCGGTCATCACGCTGGTCGATACGTCCGGCGCCTATCCCGGCAAGGGGGCGGAGGAGCGCGGCCAGGCCGAGGCCATCGCCCGGTCGATCGAAACCTGCCTCGATCTGGAAACGCCGCTCATCGGCGTCGTGATCGGCGAGGGCGGCTCCGGCGGCGCGATCGCGCTCGCCGCGGCCAACCGGGTGCTCATGCTGGAGCACGCGGTCTATTCGGTGATCTCGCCCGAGGGGTGCGCCTCCATCCTGTGGCGCGATTCCGATGTTGCGCAGGATGCCGCCGACGCGCTGAAGCTGACGGCGCAGGACCTGTTCGACCTCGAGGTCATCGACGCCATCGTGCCGGAACCGGTCGGCGGCGCCCACCGGGACAAGGACCTCATCTTCGGCAACGTAAAGGACGCCATCGCCGGGGCGCTCCAGGCCCTGCTCGAATTCGGCGGCCCCGTCCTGCGCAAGCAGCGGCGCGAAAAGTTCCTCGCCATGGGCCAGAAGGGCCTCGGCTAGGGCTGGCCGCTGCCGGCCTCTTCCGCTTCCAGTTCGGCGCGCAGGACGTTCTTGGCGATCTTTTCGATGGTCGAGCGCGGGAAGTCGTCGACCAGGCGGACCTCCGTCGGCACCTTGAAATCGGCGAGCGACTGCCGGCAGGCCGCGATGATCCGCTCGCCATAGTCCGGCGGCGCGCTGGCCGCCCCGCCGTCGACCAGGATGTAGGCGACCGGCACCTCGTCCAGCATCGGATGCTTCTTCGCGACGACGGCGACCTCGCGGGCCAGCGGCTGTTCGGCGATCACGCGCTCGACCTCCGACGCGGCGACATTCTCGCCGCCGACCTTCAGCATGTCCTTGGCCCGGTCGGAAAAGCTGCAGAATCCGTCGCCATGGACCGCGATCTTGTCGCCGGTCGTGAAAAAGCCCTCGTCGTCGAACGCCTCCGCCGTCGCTTTCGCGTCGCCGAGATATTCGGCGAACATGGACAGCCCGCGCACGCCGCGGATGAACAGGTCGCCGGTCCCGTCCGGCCCGACCGGCGCGCCGGCTTCGTCCAGGATGCGGATATCGTATTCGACCGAGGGCTTGCCGACAGAGAGCGGCCGGTTCGGCAGATGGACGTCGCCGACGAAGCCGTGGGTGATGGTCTCCGTCATGCCCCACCAGCCGATCGTCTTGACCCGGAACAGTTCGTCGGTCGGCGGGCTGCAGATGCCGTTGCCCATCAGGCGGAAGGGGTGGCTTTCCGGCACCTCGCGGTCCATCAGCGCCCGGTTCATGAACGGCACCATGCTGGTCCAGGTGCAGCCGTTGCGGATCGCCACGTTCCAGAACCGGCGGGCCGAGAAGCGCGGCTGGACCACGCAGGCCGCCCCGGCCCACAGCGAGGCCAGCACCGAATAGGCCTGGGCGTTGGTGTGGAAGATGGGCAGGTAGGTGAGGTGGCAGTCGGTCTCGCGCAGGTCCTCGTGCAGCGCGTTCATCTTCGCCCCCCACAGGCCGTTGCCGTGCAGCCAGAGCACCGCCTTGGGCCGGGAGGTCGTGCCCGAGGTGAACTGGACCGAGAGCGGCGCCATCGGGTCGGCCGGCCGGGACGGCGCATCGGCCGGATCGCCCGCCAGCCGGGCGAAGCTGTCGCCGCTCGGTCCGCTGCCCGGCGCGCTGCCCGGCGTGGGCGCCTCGCCATTGTCGGTGTCGGTGACGGCGACCCAGCGCAGGTCGGGGCAGGCGCCGCCGATCATGGCGGCGAATTTCGGCTGGGTGATCGCGGCGACGGCGCCGGAGCGGTCGGCGAAATACGTCATCTCGTCGGCCGCCGAGCGCGCGTTGGTGGTCACGCAGATAGCGCCGATCTTTGCGCAGGCGAACCAGGCGAACAGGATCTCCGGGCAGTTGTCGAGATGGACCAGCACGCTGTCGCCGGCCCTGATGTCCCGCGCCGCCAGGCCCGCCGCCACCCGGTCGACCTCGTGGGCGAATTCGGCGAAGGTCCAGCGCGCGCGCGGCCCGACGAACGGCTCCCAGACCAGGAACGGCTTGTCGGGATGGCTGGCGGCCCGCGCCGCAACCAGCGCCGGGATGTCGAAGCCGGCAAAGGGATGAACCAGGGGCGATTCGATCCGGCGCATGGCATCCTGCGAGATGATGTTTCGTCCTTCGAGACGGGGTTTCGAGACGCGGTTCTCAGAACCGCTCTTCAGCCCTCCTCAGGAAGAAGCTGCAAATAACACAAAGAACATGACCATTCATCCTGAGGAGGCTATTGAGGAGCAGGGCGCAGCACTGCGTCGCGACATGGCCGTCTCGAAGGAGGTCACTCGGCCGCCTTGAGATTCGGGGGGCGCTGCCCTCTGTTACAGAAAATCTCCCGAGCGGACCGAAGCATGACCGGCTGGCGATTCCGGATCGACCGGGGCGGCGGCGAAAGGTCCAGTTTGCGCGCAGGCGCCGGCCGTGTTTCCCAATCTGGTTTCCTGTCGAGAATCTAGTGGAGAATATCATGTCGAGAATGACGACCAGGGGGTTGCGCCTGGCAGCCGGGGCTGCATTGATCGCCGGCGCCATGGCGGTCAACGCCGCACATGCGCAGGAACTGAAACGCCAGACGTTCAGCGCCGTCGGCACATGGGGCAATCTGAACAATTTCAAGAAACACGAAGGCCCGTTCTGGCGCGATGTCGTGCCGAAGGCCTCGGGCGGCAGAATCACGGCCAAGGTTCAACCGATCACGGAGGTCGGCCTGAAAGGCTTTGAGATGACCCGGCTTCTGAAGCTGGGCGTGTTCGATATGGCCTTCGGCGTGATCGGCTATGTGGCCGGCGAAGACCCGGTCTTCGAAGGGCCGGACCTGTCGGCCGTCGCCCAGGATATCGGCACGGCGCGGGCCATCGTGAATGCCTACCGGCCGATCATGGCCAAGGCGTTCGAGGAGGTTTTCGAAGCCAAGCTCATGGTCGTCTACCCGTTCCCCAGCCAGATGCTGTGGTGCAATGCCGATATCGGGAAGATCGAAGACCTCAAGGGCAAGAAGATCCGCGTCTACAGCACCACCCTGGGCGACTTCGTCGAAGGTGTCGGCGGCGTCTCCGTCACCCTTCCGTTCGCGGAAGTGATACCGGCGCTGGAAAAGAAAGTCGCCGACTGCGGTATCACCGGCACGACGCCGGCCTACAACGCAAAATGGCACCAGGTTGCGACCCATGCCTACGCCATGCGCGTGGGCTGGGGCATCTCCTTCGGCGCGTTCAACCTGAAGCGCTGGAACAAGCTGGACGCCGCCACCAGGGCGTTCTTCACCAAGCAGTTCGAGATGCTGGAAGACCGCATGTGGAAGACGACGGGCGCCGAAGACGCCATGGGGCTGTCCTGCAACACCGGCGGCGAGTGTACGATGGGCGAGCCGGGCGGGATGAAACTCGTGACGCCGGGCAAGGCCGATCTCGCCAAACGGACCGAAATCCTGCACAGCCATGTGCTGAAGCGCTGGGCCGAACGCTGCCTGAAGAAGCGGCCGGGTTGCGTGAAGGACTGGAACGCCACGATCGGCAAGGTTATGAATATGACCATCGCGAATTGACCGCGTTTGCCGAAACAGCGAACCGGGGCCGGCGCGATCGGCAAAAAGCCGCCCGCCGGCCCCATTTCCCGACACTTCCGGAATGTCTTGTCTCCTGTCGACACATCTGACGGCGGCCCGGCTTCAAAGGGCGGCGACCGGGTGCCCGGCGCCGAAATTGTCCGGTTTCTGACCTGGATTTCCCGCTGGGCCGTCCGGATCGGCGGCGCCGGGATCCTGTTTTCGGCCGGGCTTGTGACCGTCGAGGTCGTTGTCCGCAAATTCTTCGCCATGAGCCTCGGCGGCGCGGACGAAGTGTCGGGCTACATCTTCGCGGTCAGCACCATGTGGGCCCTGCCGTTCGCGCTGCTGAACCGCGCGAATGTCCGGATCGATGTCGTCTATATGCGGCTGCCGGCCTGGCTGCGGTCCTTTCTGGACGTTTTCAGCCTGATCCTCCTTGTCGGCTTCGTGGCCGTCGTGTTCTGGCATTCGCTGAACATGTTCCTGGAAAACCGGGCCAACGACACCCGCTCGATTACGCCGCTCCAGGCCAAAGTGTGGATATGGCAGGGTCTGTGGATTTTCGGCATGGCCCTGTTCCTGCTGGTCGGTGCAGTCCTGTTCGTTCTTGCCGCCGCCGCCCTGGCGCTGTGGCGCAACGACGAGGTCGCCGGCCTGATCGGCAGCCGCAGCAGCGAGGAAGAGATCGCCAGCGAGACCGCGTTTCTGAGCGAGGGCGGCGACCGCCCGGACGAACGCGGGGCCATGTGACATGGCAACGAACATCCTCGTCCTGCTGCTCGTCCTGTTGGCTGCCAGCGTGCCGGTTGCCGCCTCGATCGGCGTGCTCGCGATCGTCGTCGGCGAAGTCTATTCGCCCATGCCGCTGGTCCGGGCGATCGCCGAAAACCTGTGGCAGACCGGCCGGGAGTTCATCCTGATCGCGATCCCCATGTTCATCCTGCTGGGCGAAATTCTGCTGCGCTCCGGCATTGCGCAGCGCATGTACGATGCGATGGCGAAGTGGCTGTCGTGGCTGCCCGGCGGGTTGATGCACTCCAACATCGGCGCGTGCGCCATGTTCTCCGCAACGTCCGGCTCCAGCGTGGCGACGGCGGCGACCGTGAGCACGGTGGCGCTGCCGGAGGTCGACAAGCGCGGCTACAACGAACGCCTCTTCCTGGGGACGCTGGCGGCCGGCGGTACGCTCGGCATCCTCATTCCGCCGTCGATCAATCTGATCGTCTACGGGCTGTTGACCGACACCTCGGTGCCGGACCTGTATCTGGCCGGATTTCTGCCGGGCTTCCTGCTGGCCAGCCTGTTCATGCTGACCGTGATGATCGCCTGCCTTGCCCGGCCGCACTGGGGCGGCGAGCGCATCCGGGCGACCTGGCGGGAGCGCTTCGTTTCGCTGATCGATCTGCTGCCGCCGCTGGTGCTGTTCGCCGTTGTGGTCGGATCGATCTATGCCGGGTTCGCCACCCCGACGGAGGCGGCCTCGCTCGGGGTGATTTTCGCGCTGATCCTGGCGGCCTGTCACCGGCGGTTGTCGCTGCGCATGATCGCCCAGGCGATCGAGGGCGCGATGACGACAACGGCGATGGTCATGCTGATCATTCTGGCCGCGGTGTTCCTGAATTTCGTCCTGGGGATCGCCGGCGTGATCCAGGCGATGACGGCAGGGATCACGGCGCTCGGCCTGTCGCCCTACGAATTGCTGCTCGCGATCATCGTTTTCCTGGTCGCTCTCGGCTGCTTCATGGAGACCTACTCCATGCTCATTCTGACCGCGCCGCTGCTGGTGCCGATCGTCGCGCAGCAGGATTTCGGCCTGGCGGACGCCGACGCCAACAAGGTGTGGTTCGGCATCATCATGATCATCCTGCTGGAAACCGCGCTGATAACGCCGCCTGTCGGGGTCAATCTGTATGTCGTCCAGGGCGTGCGGGCCCGGGGCTCCATCACGGATACGATTTCCGGCTCGCTGCCCTTCGTCGTCACCATGTTCGTGATGATCGCCCTGATCGTTCTGTATCCGCCCCTCACGCTGAACCTGTTCCAGGACTATGCGGTACCGGTGATATCCTGGTTCTTCGTCGATTTCCTGGGCTCTATGTTCCAGGGATCGGGATAGGAGAGCGTCATGAACGAAGTGTCCGTCCCGGCCGCCGGCGATATCGACGCCCTCGTCCGGAGCGCGCAGTCGGCGCGCCGCCCGATTCGCGACGGCGCCTATACCGGCCAGACCAGCGCCCTCGCGCCGGGAATCGTCCAGGGCAACGTCGTCATCCTGCCGGGCGACTGGTCCGGCGAATTCCTGCAATTCTGCCGCCGCAATCCGAAACCCTGCACCCCCATCGCCGTCTCCGAACCGGGCGATCCGATGCTGCCCGAGCTGGGCGAGGACATCGACATCCGCACCGATGTGCCGGCCTATCGCGTGTTCGAGGACGGCAAACAGGTCGCCGAGCCGACGGATCTGCACGGCCGGTGGCGCAACGACCTGGTGACCGTCGTCCTGGGCTGCTCCTTTTCCTTCGAACAGGCGCTGGTCGAGGCCGGCCTGCGCATCCGCCACTGGGACGCCGGCACCACGGTTCCGATGTACAGGACGAATATCGAGACCGCCGCCACGCCGCGTTTCTCCGGCCCGACGGTCGTCTCCATGCGGCCGTTCACGCCGGCCGACGCCATTCGCGCGATCCAGATTACCGCGCGCTATCCCAGCGTCCACGGCGCGCCGATCCATTTCGGCGATCCGGCCGCCATCGGCATCGCGGATATCGGTGCGCCGGACTATGGCGACGCGGTCGAGGTCCGCGAAGGCGAGGTGCCCGTCTTCTGGGCCTGCGGAGTCACCCCGCAAGCGGTCGTCGAGCGCGCGAAACCGCCGCTCCTCATTACCCACAAGCCGGGTTCGATGCTGATCTCGGACCTGCCGAACAGCGCGCTGGCTGTTTTCTGAGCGGTGCGGGGGAAACGCCATCGCGCGGGCGCAGGATTTTGCCCGGCGGGGGTCTTTGAGACGGCGCGCAACAGCATCGGAAGAACTCTCTTTACGACAATTTGAACACCGGCCCGCACCGATGCGGCGATGGTAAGGATTGATACTCTCGGCGGCAGCGGAAGCGGCGGATCGGAACGGAACGCAGATGACGGACACCTCCGGAGACGGCTGGCAATTCTGGATCGACCGGGGCGGCACCTTTACCGACGTCGTGGCCAAGGCGCCGGACGGGCGGCTGGCGACCCACAAGCTGCTGTCGGAGAATCCCGAGCGCTATCCCGACGCCGCGATCCAGGGCATCCGCGACATGCTCGGCCTGGCCGCCGATGCGCCGATCCCGGCCGGGCGGATCGACGCCGTCAAGATGGGCACGACTGTTGCGACCAACGCGCTGCTCGAGCGCAAGGGCGAGCGCACCCTGCTGGTCGTCACCAGGGGCTTCGCCGACGCGCTGCGCATCGCCTATCAGGTCCGGCCGCGCCTGTTCGCGCGCAACGTCGTCCTGCCCGAGCTGCTCTACAGCCGGGTCGTCGAAATCGACGAGCGGATCATGGCCGACGGCACGGTCGAGACGCCGCTCGACCTCGCCGGCGCCGGGAAGGATATCCGCGACGCCTACAACGCCGGTTACCGCTCGGTCGCCATCCTGTTCATGCACGGCTACCGCTACACCGACCACGAGCGGCAGGTCGCCGCCCTGTGCCGCGACATCGGCTTCGCTCAGGTCTCGGTCAGCCACGAGGTCAGCCCGCTGATGAAGCTGGTCGGCCGCGGCGACACCACGGTGGTCGACGCCTACCTGTCGCCGATCCTGCGCCGCTATGTCGACCGCATCGCCGGCGAGATCGGCGATACCCGGCTGATGTTCATGCAGTCGAACGGCGGACTCACCGACGCGCGCCGCTTCCAGGGCAAGGATTCGATCCTGTCCGGCCCGGCCGGCGGCATCGTCGGCGCGGTGCGCACGGCGGAGATGGCCGGCTTCGACAGGCTGATCGGCTTCGACATGGGCGGCACGTCCACCGACGTTTCCCACTATGCCGGCGAATACGAGCGGGCGTTCGAAACGCTGGTCGCCGGGGTGCGGATGCGCGCGCCGATGATGCAGATCCACACCGTTGCGGCCGGCGGCGGCTCCATCCTGCATTTCGACGGCGCGAAATACCGCGTCGGGCCGGACAGCGCCGGGGCCAATCCCGGGCCGGCCTGCTACCGGCGCGGCGGGCCGCTCACCGTGACCGACGCCAACGTCATGCTGGGCAAGATCCAGCCGGACCATTTCCCCGCCGTGTTCGGGCCGGGCGGCGACCGGCCGCTCGACCGCGAGATCGTCGTGCAGCGCTTTGCGGCGCTGGCCCGGGACATCGGACGGGCGACCGGCGATACCCGCACGCCCGAACGGGTCGCCGAGGGCTTCCTCACCATCGCGGTCGAGAATATGGCGAACGCGATCAAGGAAATCTCGATCCAGCGCGGCTACGACGTCACCGAATACACGCTGGCCTGCTTCGGCGGCGCGGCCGGCCAGCATGCCTGCCTGATCGCCGACACGCTGGGCGTGACCCGGGTCTTCATCCACCCCTTCGCCGGCGTGCTCTCGGCCTACGGCATGGGCCTCGCCGATATCCGCGCCCTGCGCGAGACGGCCGTGGAGGCGGTTCTCGATACCGGATTGACCGGCGACATGGACCGGACCCTGGACCGGCTCGCTGATTCGGCAGTTTCCGAACTATCCGAACAAAATGTACCAACGGAAAGCGTAGCGGTCCACCGCCGCGCCCATATCCGCTACGACGGCACCGATGCGGCGATCGTCGTCGCGGCCGGGACGCTGGAGGAAACCGTTGCCGCGTTCGAGGACGCGCACCGCCAGCGCTACGGCTTCATCGTGCCGGAAAAGCCGATGGTCGTGGAGGCGGTCTCCGTCGAGGCGGTCGGCGCCACCGACCGGGTCGTGGACGCCGTTGTCGAACGCAAGAGCGACGCCGCGCCGGCCGCCATCGACCGGGCGCGCTTCTTCTCCGGCGGAGAACCGCACGAATCCGCCATTTTTGACCGCGATCGGCTGCAACCCGGCGACCGCATCGCCGGCCCGGCCATCGTCCGTGAGGCGACCGCGACCACGGTCGTCGAGCCCGGCTGGGCCGCCACGGTGACCGACCGCAACCATCTGGTGCTCGAACGGGTCGTGGCGCTCGACCGCGGCGTCGCCGTCGGCACCCAGGCTGATCCGGTGATGCTGGAGGTGTTCAACAACCTGTTCATGTCGGTCGCCGAGCAGATGGGCTCGGTCCTGGAGAACACGAGCTATTCGGTCAACATCAAGGAGCGGCTGGACTTCTCCTGCGCCATCTTCGGCCCGGCCGGCGACCTGATCGCCAACGCGCCGCACATGCCGGTCCATCTCGGCAGCATGAGCGAGAGCGTGCGCGCGATCGTCCGCCGCCGCGCCGGCACGATGCGGCCGGGCGAGGTCTATGTCCTCAACGCGCCCTATGCCGGCGGCACCCATCTGCCGGACGTTACCGTCATCACGCCGGTCTTCGCCGAAAATGGACAGACCATTCTGTTTTTTGTCGGCTCGCGCGGCCACCATGCCGATATCGGCGGCATCACCCCCGGCTCCATGCCGCCGGACTCCCGCGTCGTCGAGGAAGAGGGCGTGCTGTTCGACAACGCCCTGCTGGTGAAGGACGGCCGCTTCCTGGAAGCCGAGACCCGCGCCCTGCTCACCGGCGCGCGCTATCCGGCGCGCAACCCGGACCAGAATATCGCCGACCTCAAGGCCCAGATTGCCGCCAACGAGAAGGGCGTGCAGGAGATCGGCCGCATGATCGGGCAGTTCGGGCTCGACGTCGTCCACGCCTATATGGGCCATGTCCAGGACAATGCCGAGGAGCAGGTCCGCCGCGTGCTCGACCGGCTCTCGGACGGCGCATTCACGAGCCCGATCGACGCCGGCGGCGAGATCCGCGTCGCCATCCGGGTCGACCGGGAGCGGCGCACGGCGGATATCGACTTCACCGGAACGTCCGATCAACTGCCGAACAATTTCAATGCGCCCTCGGCGGTCTGCCGCGCCGCCGTGCTCTATGTCTTCCGGACCCTGGTGGACGAGGACATCCCGATGAACGAGGGGGTGCTGAAGCCGCTCAACATCGTGATTCCCGACGGCTCGATGCTCAAGCCGCAATATCCGGCCGCCGTGGTCGCCGGCAATGTCGAGACCTCGCAGATCGTCACCAACGCGCTCTACGGCGCCATGGGCGTCCTCGGCTCGGCGCAATCGACCATGAACAACGTCACCTTCGGCAACGACCGCCACCAGTATTACGAGACCGTCGCCGGCGGCATGGGGGCGGGCGACGGCCATGACGGGGCGAGCGCGGTGCAGACCCACATGACCAACGCGCGCCTCACCGATCCGGAGGTGCTGGAATGGCGCTTCCCGGTGCTGCTGGAGGATTTCCGCCTGCGCCGCGGTTCCGGCGGGGCGGGGCGCTGGCGCGGCGGCGACGGCTCGGTGCGCCGGCTGCGCTTCCTTGAGGACATGACGGTCGCCATCCTGGCGTCGCGCCGCATCTACGCGCCCTTCGGCGCGGCGGGCGGCGAGCCGGGCGCGAAGGGCCGCAACTGGGTCGAGCGCGCCGACGGCAGCACCGTCGCCATGACCGGCACCGACAAATGCCAGGTCGGCCCCGGCGACGTGTTCGTGGTCGAAACCCCCGGCGGCGGCGGCTACGGCCCGCCGGAAGCGCTGCGCGAAGCGGCGGAGTAGGCCGATTGCCGGGACTTCGCCTGCCTCTGTAGGGGCGGGTTTGAAACCCTTGTATCTCACCGAACTGCCACCGGTGCTACGGTGTTGGTGGCGGAAGCGGGCGGGAGACCGCGCTGTCGAGAAATCCGGCCGGCGACGGACGCCGGCCAATGAAGCTCCGGATTTCCCGGTGCCTCCCCGCCCTTCGATACGCCCCGGACCCGATCCGGGACTACTCAGGGTGGGGGAGAGTGTTTTGAGGACGAGGCAGCAGTTCCACACCCTCCCTCATCCCGAGTAGGCGCGCCTGCGCGCCGTATCGAGGGAGGCGGCTGTCCCTTCCCAGGGATTCCTCTGCGAAAATGCGCCAACCGAATGTGCTGTTTTCACCCATTTCTTCAACGAGGATGGGTGTGTGCCTCACCCGATCGCGGTAAAGTAATCGAGCGCTACAAGCTGGACACGATCGACGGCGGCGCGTCCGGAGTAATGGTTGGGTGAATACAATTTCCGGCAACCGGGCCTTAAGTGAAACCATCTATATCAAGACAGGCTTTCTACAAATGTAATTCCCATCCTCCATAAGTATCGTAGAGCTTGCATTAGTGTCTAAGTAGGGATAAAAATAAGGGATTCCGGTGTCCTTGTACTCAGTTTCCAGTTCTTTGAGGGAATCGGTATCAAGGTCCCGGAGATTATCGACATCAAACACCTTTCTATTGTAAAATTTAGCCAGATTGAAACTAAAGCGTTTATGAAAACCGTCTCTTTTTCTTTCAAAGATGAAAATGAAGGTCGATTCATGCCTGGTGCCGGTTCCGGTGTAGTCCATCGGTGCAGGGTCTTGAAACTCATACTTGGCGACTCTGAAATCCCCGGGCTTTTTGAGAAGGTCTTCAATAATCTCCTGTTCCGTTTTGTCTTCAGAGAACAGTGTGGCAATATAGATCCTCATCCTGAACTCTGTCGTCCCGGTCATTCCCATGTATGTGTCTTTTGACTTTAGGTCAATAAAGGAGGAACCCGCCACCCAATCCAGCGGCGAGTATCGGCTAAGGGATTTTGTGGAGGTCTGTTCCACGATAATTACACGATTCCTGAATTTTTGATTGAATATATCGTAGGCTTGGCATACGAAACGAACCCTTTTGGGGTGCTTATCTGCCTGGTCAGTCATCGCAGGATTGATCCCCGATGTTACTACAAAAAATACTAAAAAAACATACCCTGCTAAAGTTCTTGTATTCATTGGGACACTCCTAGCCGGGATATTTCATAGGCATGCACCGCTGCGTCCCGTTTTGTGTTGAGATTCAGTTGGTTAGTACGAATCCGACACGGGAGCGCGACGGTGACGGATTGTAGCTCTGGACGGCATTCTTGTCCAGCCAGCCGGGGCGCCGGTGACGCACGAGGTAATGTGTCAGTAGCGGGAGGGGGTACTCCCTGTGGTTAGCCAACAACCGCATAGAGGAGCACCCCATGCCACAGCGCGCTGCGACCGATCGAGAGTTTACCCATGGCCTTCGAGGTCGTGAAGCAGATGCAGGCCGACGGTCTGGAATGGGGCGAGGATTGTCGCCCGCTCGGCCGGCGCGCCCTGGCCGAGATCATCGAAGGCCGGATGGCCGAAACGGTCGATGGCTGGTTCGACGGTTTCGACGGGAGCGCTGGGCTACGAGGACCTGAACGATCATGCCGGTCTCCGCCATGACCCCGGCTTGCAGACCGCTGCCGGGCGGGGCCGGGCGCTGGCGCGGCGGCCACGGCTCGGTGCGCCGGCTGTGCTTCCTGGAGGACATGACGGTTGCCATCCTGTCGTCGCGCCGCATCCACGCGCCCTTCGGGGCGGCGGGCGGCGGGCCGGGCGCGAAGGGGCGCAACTGGGTCGAGCGCGCCGACGGCAGCACCGTCGCCATGACCGGCACCGACAAATGCCAGGTCGGCCCCGGCGACGTGTTCGTGGTCGAGACGCCAGGCGGCGGCGGTTACGGCCCGCCCGAAGCGCTGCGCGAAGCGGCGGAGTAGCGCGATTGCCGGACGGTGTGTGCGGGAAGCGTTTCGTTCAAGTTAAGTCGCTTATTGGCGTACCTATAGCTCCGCGCTGAGTTATAGCTCCCAACACCGACGCCTTCCACACAATACCAATTTCAGAAATGCTATCTCCATCTTTCTTGTGCGATTCGATACCCGTCAACCTTCCAGAATAAATCCCGAGAAACATACTCACAGTGCCAATTACGGAATTGCCTGAAAATTCGCCATCCGGATTATACAAACCAGAGCGTGACGCAATAACGGGCGAACCCGACAATCCACTTGTTGTACGACAATCAACTAGCACACACGGAAGTCTCTGAAAGTCAATTATTGGATCGGACGCGATGCAGCCTTTTTTATATATCGGAATTCCGTCACCTCTTTTTGCAGTCGCCGATAATCCCCAAGGATAGCCTATAACAAACACATCGTCCATCGCCTCGGGTTCGTAATTTTCTTGGTATTCCTTCCATTTGTTGACAATAGTGAATTCGTATTTCTCTCTATATTCGGCTGAATTTTTTAATTCTATTCCAACAACATCCACTTTATATCCGTGCTCCGGATGTTCAAACCATGTTGGACAATTTCCATCTTTTGTATTAATTGGAATTCTAACTTCTGAAACATCGCTAGTAACTATATTCCCTTTCCGATCTATTGTCTTTTGTTTGTTATGCAACTTTATGCGCAGTTCACAGGGTACCGCCCCGGTCTTGCTATGCGATGGTCTTGAGGGATCGCGATTTGTTACTACGTGCCAATTAGTGATCAGATACAATTGTGAGCTTTCACTCTCATAAAAGAATGAAGTGGCGGAAAGCATCTTGTTTCCTCGTGAATCAAATGTTTGAGTAGGAGTTGTTGACAACGACAAATGATGAAGATATTTCATTGCAAATTCAAACTGTTTTCATTAAGTTACATACTATGTGGACAAGAAAAGTGTGCTGGGCATTCCAATTTTTCCAATTCTAGTCTTCGCGCCACTTTTCTCATCCTGACGAAAAAACTCTTATCGCAACGGCAACCGAATGTGAAGCCGAAAATTTACGAGGAAACTTGACCAAAGTAAATCGTTAATCAAGCAACGAATCAGCCCGCGTTTGGGTCCCAACTCCTACGGGTTGGCAGCAATACGCGAGGTGGTGGAGTATGGTGATTGCCGGCGGGCGCATGCGGTCATAGATTCCGGCCATGACCGTCACCGCACCCCTGCAGCCCGTAGACAAACGCGCTGAGGCCAAGCGCCGTGCGCGCCTGGATGCTGTGCGCGCCATCGTGCTGGATGCGCTGGGCGGACGGGAGGCGCGGGTCTGGCTCTACGGGTCGTTCGCCGACCGGTCGGAACGAATCTACAGCGACATCGATGTCGCGATCGACCCCTCTTTCCCGCTGCCGGCGGGATTCCTTCTGGACCTGCACGAGACCCTTGAACGGAGCACCGTGCCGCGGACTGTCCATGTCGTGGACCTGTTGGACGCCGACGCCGAATTTGCCGAAACCGTCCGGCGGAAAGGCATCCTGTGGAGCGGCTGACCCGGAGGCTTCGCGATGCCGGGTCGGCGCTGGCCCGACTGGACGAAGTCCTTGCCGACGAGCGGCCGACGGACGTACAGCGCGACGCCGCGATCAAGCGCTTCGAATTTACGTTTGAAGCCGTCTGGAAATCGGCGCAGCGCTACCTGGCTGTCATGGAGCAGATCGACGCGGGGTCGCCGGGCGCCGTTATCAGGAGCTGCCGGGAAGTCGGTATCGGCGACGAGGATGCGGCGGAAGCGCGTTTGAGGGCGGCGAAGGACCGGAATCTGACGAGTCACATGTATAAGGAAACCGTCGCGGAAGCGATATTCGCGCGGCTTCCCGAACATCGCGACACCCTCGCCGCCTGGTTCGCGGACATCGCCGCCCGTGCGCGGCAGCGGCCGTAGCCCTGGGCGGCCGGCGCCGGTCAGTCCTTCTTCCTGCAATTTCCACGCCGCGTCCCCCTCTCCCGTCATTTCGACCGGAGCGGCGCAGCCGCGGAGTGGAGAAATCTTTCGACTGCGGCGTGCGGTCCGTGGCTCCGTGCCGGAAAGATTTCTCCGCTCGCTGCGCTCGGTCGAAATGACGGGTGGGGGTGCGCGGTCAGGGAGACGCCGGCCGCTATTCCGCTCCGGTCGAAATGACGTGCGGAGAGACGTGCGGGTCCGATTCCGTTGCGGGAGTCAGCGGTTCATGGCCGGCCACAGGTCCCGAAAATCGGGATTGTCCCGTTCGATCAGGGCGACCTTCTTCGCGCGGCGCCAGCGCTTGATCTGCTTTTCACGCGCTATGGCTTCCCCGATGCGTTCGTGCGGCTCGCACCACAGGAGTTTCGAGACATTGTATCGCGACGCGAACCCCTCGGCCGCGCCGCAGCGGTGTTCGTGCATGCGCCGCGCGAGATCGCCCGTTACGCCGACATAAAGCGTATGGCTCAGGCTGCCGAGGATATAAACGTGACCGCCTCTCATGGGCAAGAACATAACAGGTACATGTTTAGCAGTCAATCGCCGCTCAGGTCGCCCCTCCCGTCATTTCGACCGGAGCGGCATAGCCGCGTAGTGGAGAAATCTTTCGACTGCGGCGTGTGGTCCGTGGCTCCGTACCGGAAAGATTTCTCCGCTCGCTGCGCTCGGTCGAAATGACGATTGTGGGGTCTCGGAACAAATCACGAAAAAATGCTTGCCAATCTCGGAATATTTCCTATATTGGCGAATTGGAACATAAATCGAACATTCAGGAGAATCCGATGCCCGTTTCCTTTCCCGTTCCCGAGCCCCGCGTCATGGCGCGTTACGGGCTGCTGTCGACCCGGCAGGAGGCGTTCTGCCGCCATTTCGTCGCCTGCGGCAACGCCGCCGAGGCGGCGCGCCGGGCCGGCTATGCCGAACGCTCGGCGCGCCAGTCCGGCCACGCCCTGCTGGAGCGCTCCCACATCGTCGAGCGGGTGCGCCAGATCCGGCTGCTGTGGCGCCAGACGGCGCGGGCCGAGGTGCAGATCCTGCTCGCCCGGCTCGAACAGGTCTGGCAGGCCGCGGCGGCGGCCGAGGCGCCGCATCTGATGCTGCGGGTCGTCCGGTTCCAGGCCGAGCTTTCGGGCGTGTCGCGCGAAGGCCATGCCCTCCGGCCGGACTTCTGGCCGTTGCCCGACGAGGACGAGTTCGGCGAGGTCGCTGCGGCGGCGGCCATGACGGCGCCGGGCCCGCTGGCCCAGGCGGTGCAACTGGGCCGCGAACGGGCGGAGCGGGCGCTGACCCGGCACGAGGCGCAGGCGGCCGGGCAGAATGCGTCCGGCGACGGGGCTGCCGCAGCGGAGGCCGAACGGCTCCGCGCCGAGATTGAGGAGCACCGGCGGCTGCTCGACCCGCCCGCCCCGGCGCCGGACTCGGACCGCGACCTGCCGCGCTCCCCCCTCGTCGAGCGGCCCTTCCGCCCGGCGCCGGGTTTCGGCGACGAGCCGGACATCCGCAGGGACGACGAAGAGTATATCGACGGAGTCGAGTCCGACTGGATGAACCGGCTGCGCGGCGGCGTCGAACCGATCGACCCGTATGCCGCCATCGCGCCCCACGAGGATCCCGTCTTCCCGGCGCAGGACGATCCGGCGGAAGACGGCCTGGAACAGGACGACCGGGAACAGGACGATCCGGCGCAGGCAGACCCGGCGCATGACGGCCCGGCGCAGGATGGCCCGCCGCGGGACGAGGACGCGGAGGACGCCCCGTTCGCGCCGCCGCCGCCCGACGGCGCGGCGGACAGCGCCGCGCGCCGCCATCCGGCGAACGGCCTCGACCCGGCCGGCGCCATACCCTGCGCCGACGCGCCCGTCCCCCACGCGGCCCAGGCGGTCCACGGGCAGAACGGCAGCGCCGCCCGGCAGAACGGAGCCCTGCATGACAATTCATGACACCTGCACGCACCTCTCCCCGTCATTTCGACCGAAGCCCCGGATGCAATCCGGGGCGAAGCGGAGAAATCTTTCAAGCGCGGCGCTTCGGACCGGGGCGCTGTACCGGAAAGATATCTCCGCTGCGCGGCCCGTCGCTCCGCGCCGGTCCGCTCCGGTCGATATGACGGGCGGGGATGGAGCGGTCGGAGAGGGCGGAGTAAAAAACGGATCACGACGAATCATGACATTTCCTGACATTTCCTGACACGCCCGCATCCGGGGCGTCCGGCGGGTTTCGGCTATCGTGCGGCGGGGAACGGTGATACGACCTGCGTTATCCCCGTATTCGGAGCCTCCCGCGCCATGACCCATTCCCTTTCCCTGCGCGCCGCCGCCGCGGCGCTGGCTCTGGCCGTGCCGCTCGCCCTGTCCGTTGCCCTGTCCGTTGCCGCGTCCGTTGACGCACCGGCGCAGGCGCAGTCGTCCGCGGCGGCGAAGAACCCGGTCGTCGCCACCGTGAACGGCGAACAGGTGAGGCTGTCGGATTTGCAGGCGCTCCACGCCGACATGCCGGAGCAGGTCCGGAAAATCCCGTTCGAGCGGATCTACCGGCCGCTGCTCGAGCAGGTGATCCAGATCAAGGTGGTGGCCGCCAGGGCGCGCGCCGACGGACTGGAAAAAACGCCCGAAGTGGCGAACCGGCTGCGCACCTTCACCGAGCGGCTGCTGCAGCAGGCCTATCTGACGCGTCACGCCGACCGGACCATCACCGAAGATCAGCTGGCAGAGGCCTACAAGACGTTTGCCGCGGAATTCCGCGGCGACGAGGAAGTCAAGGCGCGGCACATCCTGGTGAAGACCAAGAAGGCGGCGATGGCGGTCATCGAGGCGCTGGAGAAGGGCGGAAAGTTCGCCGAGCTCGCCAGGCAGAAGTCGATCGGTCCGTCGAAGGCCGGCGGCGGCGACCTGGGCTGGTTTGCCAGGGGGCAGATGGTGAAACCGTTTGCCGACGCCGCCTTTGCGCTCAAGAAAGGCACATTCACCGCGACGCCGGTGCAGACCCAGTTCGGCTGGCATGTGATCCTGCTCGAGGACCGCCGCCGAACGGCGCCGCCGCCGTTCGAGGCGAAGCGCGAGGAACTCAGGGCGGAGCTGGGGCAGAAGCTCATGGCCGCCGAGATCGAACGCTTGCGCGCCGCCGCGAAGATCGTCCGGTTCGACCCGGACGGAAAGCCGCTTGACGACAGCGCACCCGCCCGGAAAGAAGGCGGGAAGCAAGAGTAGCGGGACGACTGAATCGGGAAAAACCCGTCGCCGCGCGGCCGGGCTCCGTTTTCCTCCGGGGCGGCCGCGGCGGGGCACGGGCCGTAATTCGCACGATGACTCTGAACAAATCGCCGCTCGCGCCCGAGCGGTTTCCGGACCTGCCGCCGATCGGCGGGGTGCAGATCGCCGGTCGCGCCTGCGGCCTGAAACGCAGCGGCGCGAAGGACTTGATGCTGGCCGCCCTCGCGCCGGGCACCGCCATCGCCGGGGTCCTCACCCGCTCGCTCTGTTCCTCGGCGCCGGTGGACTGGTGCCGGGCGGCGCTGCCGGGCGGCCGGGCGCGCGCGATCGTGTGCAATTCCGGCAACGCCAACGCCTTCACCGGCAAGGCGGGCGATACGACGGCGGAGGAAACCGCCAGGGCCGCCGCCGATCTGTTCGGCTGCGCCGAGGGGGAGGTGTTCCTGGCCTCGACCGGGGTGATCGGCGTGCCCGTCGGGCCGGACCATATCGGCAGATGCCTGCCGGAGCTGTCGCGCCATCTGAGCGCCGACGCCTGGCCGGACGCGGCCGAAGCGATCATGACGACCGATACCTTCCCGAAGGGCGCCGCCGCGGAAACCGCGATCGGCGGCACGCCGGTGCGCATCGCCGGCTTCGCCAAGGGCAGCGGCATGATCGCGCCGGACATGGCGACCATGCTGGGGTTCGTTTTTACCGATGCCGATATCCCGGCGCCGCTGCTCCGGAAACTGCTGGCCCGCTCGAACGACCGTTCCTTCAACGCGATCACGGTCGACGGCGACACCTCGACATCCGATACCGTGCTGCTGTGCGCCACCGGCGCCGCCGGCAACCCGCCGCCCGCGGATCTCCGGGCCGTCCGCGATTTCGAGCGGGCGCTGGATTCGGTCATGATCGATCTTGCCCAGCAGATCGTGCGCGACGGCGAAGGGGCGAGCAAATTCGTGACCGTGAACGTGAGCGGCGCGGCTTCCGCCCGGGCGGCGCGGCGCATCGGCCTGACCATCGCCAACTCGCCCCTGGTCAAGACGGCCATCGCCGGCGAGGACGCCAACTGGGGCCGCATCGTCATGGCGGTGGGCAAGGCCGGCGAGAAGGCCGACCGGGACCGGCTGTCCATCGCCATCGGCGGCGTCGCCATCACGGAAAACGGCCAGCTCGTGCCGGGCTACGACGAAACGCCGGTCGCCCGGCACATGAAAGGGGCGGAGATCGATATCGACGTCGATATCGGCATCGGGCGGGGCAGGGCGACGGTCTGGACCTGCGACCTGACCCACGGCTACATCAGCATCAATGCCGACTATCGAAGCTAGGGCTGTTGCGTTCCCCGAGCCGGCCGGCTGCGATCCCGGCGAAGACAGGGGCCGGACGGAGGCGACGGAGACGCCGGATCGCCCGGTCGTGCTCGTTGCGGCCGTTGCGCTGGTCGATATCGACAACCGGGTGCTGATCGCCCAGCGGCCGGACGGCAAGGCAATGGCCGGCCTGTGGGAGTTTCCGGGCGGCAAGGTGGAGCCGGGCGAGACGCCGGAGGCCGCGCTGATTCGCGAAGTGCGCGAGGAGCTGGGCGTCGATACGGCGGCGAGCTGCCTTGCGCCGTTCACCTTCGCGTCCCACGCCTATGCCGAATTCCACCTGCTCATGCCGCTCTACATCTGCCGGACATGGCTGGGCCAGCCCGCCGCGCGCGAGCACCGGGCGATAAAGTGGGTCCGGCCGGTGCGCCTGGGCGATTACCCGATGCCGCCGGCCGACGCGCCGCTGGTCGCCATGTTGCGGGATTTCCTCTAGCGGTCTGCCGCCGCGGGCGGGGGGAGAGGCAATGCAGGTCAGCCTTCTGGGCACGGGACTGCCCTATCCGAATCCCCGGCGGCGCGGGCCGGGCTACGTCGTCCGGGCGGGCGCCGTCAATTTCGCGGTCGATTGCGGCTCGGGCGTCGTTCACCGGATGGTCGAACTGGGGCTCATGCCGAACGAGATCGACCATCTGTTCATCACCCATCTGCATTCCGACCACTATATCGATCTGGGCCATTTCATCGTCAGCCGCTGGATGATGAGCGACGACCGGCCCTGGCACATCTACGGGCCGTACGGCGTCCGGACGATGGTCGGGCAGCTGCTGGAACTGCTGCGTCCGGATCTCGAACTCCGGATGAAGATCCGCACGGTTCGCCGGGAAATGCCGGACATCCGGGTCCACGAACTCGCCGAGGGCCCGGCGCTGGAGACCGACGGGGTGACGGTCACGGCCTTCGACGTCGCCCATTACCCGCTCGACCAGGCCTTCGGCTACCGCTTCGAGATCCGGGACCGGCGCATCGCGCTGTCGGGCGACACCAGCCCCTGCGAGAACCTGATCCGGCACGCCCACCGGGCCGATATCCTGATCCACGAATGCGTCCAGTACGAGAAATGGACGTCGCCCCAGATCGACCGGAGCCATACGCCGCACGCGCACACCTCGCCCGAACGGCTCGCGCTGGTGGCGCGCGACGCCGAACCGGGCCTGCTCGTCACCACCCACATGCTGCCGAATTCCGAACCGCGCGAGCTCGGCGAGATCATCCGCCGCGACTATGCCGGCCGGCTGGTTATCGGCGAGGATTTGATGACCCTTTAGGCCGGTGCGCGGGTTTGCGGACTTGGCTAACCTGACCGCACGACGGATGGCGGTTCCCTATCGAAGCGGCAGGACACTGCGCAGGACATGATCGAGGGCGATATCGGGCCGTTCCTGGCCTTCGGCGCGATTGCCGTGGCGCTGATCCTCTATGCCGCCCCCAGGGTGTCGATGGAGCTGGCGTCGCTGGCCGTCGTCTGCCTGCTCCTCCTGGCGTTCCATATATTTCCCGAGGCCGGATCCGACGGCCGCAACAGGCTGGGCCCGGCCGAATTGCTGGCCGGTTTCGCCAACCCGGCCCTGATCGCGCTTCTGGGACTCATCATCATCGGTCAGGGCCTGGCGCAGACCGGGGCGCTCGACCATGGGGCGCGGGCATTGCTCGGCGCGGCCGGGGGACGCTCGAAGGTCGCCCTGTCGCTGTCGCTGCTGGCCGTGCTGCTGGTCAGCGGCGTGCTCAACAATGTGCCCGTCGTCGTCATTTTCATCCCGATCCTCCAGGCCTTCGCCAGCCGCGGCGGCACGCCGCCCAGCCGCTCCCTGATGATACTGAGCTTCGCCTCGATCCTCGGCGGCATGACGACCCTGATCGGCTCCAGCACCAACCTGCTTGTCTCG
This sequence comes from Alphaproteobacteria bacterium, assembly GCA_965202925.1. Classification (GTDB taxonomy): domain Bacteria; phylum Pseudomonadota; class Alphaproteobacteria; order Bin65; family Bin65; genus Bin65. Next base: position 889,091 of record CBDBCG010000001.1, read on the forward strand.
GGGCTGCTGAGCGATCTGGGCCACAAGGGCTTCGGCTTCTTCGACTTCACCATACCGGGCCTTGCCGTGGCCCTGCCGGGCCTGCTTTTCGCCCTGCTGGTCGTCCGACGCCTGCTACCGGACCGCAGCGCCGGCGACGAGGCGGGTCAGGCGACCGGCCGCCAGTTCCTCGCCCAGATCGACATCGTCGAGGACCGGCCGCTGGACGGGCTCAGGCCGGCCGGCGGTTTCTTTCCGCAGATTGCCGATGTCACCGTCCATGCCATCCAGCGCGGCGAAACGAGCCTGCTGCCGCCCTTTGAGGAAGATGCGACGCTGCAGCCCGGCGATATCCTGATCGTGAGCGCGACGCGCTCTGCCCTGACCGAAGCCGTGCGCGGGCAGATGGATCTGCTGCATCCGTCCCTCGGCGACGCCTGGGCGGCGCGGGAGGACGAGACCCACGGCAAGCCGCCCTGGCTGCGCGGCCGGCAGCTGCTCGGCGAGGTCATGGTGACGCCGGGGTCCGAACTGATCGGCCGGACGCTGGAGCAGATCGGCTTCCGCTACCGCTACAACTGCGTCGCCGTCGGCGTGCAGCGCCGCGCCGCCCGCATGCGCCGGCCGATCACCGACCTGCCGCTTGCCGCCGGCGACGTGCTGCTGGTGCAGGGCACTGCGGAGGCCAAGGCGGCGTTGCGCGGCCGGCCCGGCATCCTGCCGATCGAATGGTCGGCGAGCGAGGTGCCGTCGGCGCCCGAAGCGTGGCGCGCGCTGGCGATATTCGGGGCCGTGGTCGGGCTTGCCGCGCTCGATATCCTGCCGATCGAGATCGGCGCGCTGGCCGGCGCCGCGGCCATGCTGGCGACCGGCGTGATGACCCTGCGCCAGGCCGCACGGGCGATCGGCGCAGACCTGGTGCTGGTGATCGCCGCCGCCCTGGCGCTGGGCAAGGCGCTGCAGGTGACCGGCGGCGCGATGATCCTGTCCGACCTGCTGGCCCGGGCGCTTGAAGGCGCGCCGGTGCCGGTGGTGCTGTCCGCCTTCTTCCTGCTGGTCGCCGTTCTGGCCAACCTGGTCGGGACCAAGGCGGTCGCGGTGCTGTTCACGCCGATCGCCGTCTCGCTGGCGCTGGGTGTGGGCGCGCCGGTCGAGCCGTTCGCGGTCGCCGTCGTCTTCGGCGCGAACTGCGCCTTCGCAACGCCGATGGGCTACCAGACCAACCTGCTGGTGATGGGCCCCGCGGGCTACCGGTTCCAGGATTTCGTGCGCGCCGGTCTGCCGATGCTGCTCTTCGTCTGGGCGACGGTCAGCCTGGTCCTGCCGCTGTATTACGGCCTGTAGCGGAGCGCCGTGGCGGGCGGGTGCGCGGCGGCGTTTTCGGGGCGCGGCGGAAATTGCGCGCCGGCCGCCGGTGCGTTCTGCAGGGCGTACCGGCGTGTTCAGACTCTCAACATCGCCGGTCATGCCGCTGAAATATCGCTGTAAACCGGTTTTGAGTTTTGTAAGAATTGGTATAGAATAACGAAATGAAACTCCTACTTCCGGAGTCAGAGGGCAATCCGGATCGGAAAAATGTTGAGACGAGCCGTAACAGTTACGGCAGTTGCAACAGTATTCGCGGTAGCGAATGCTGCCTCAACGCTTGCTGGTGAGTCCGAATTTCTGGCCCGGGTTACGGCTGCCGAACAGGTCGTTCCAAAGCCGAAACCGCCGGCTGAACCGGCTTCCCGTCCGTCTTTCGCGGAATGGATCGCTGTGCTCAAGACCGAAGCGCGGGCGAAGCGGATCGGCGAGGGCACGCTGACCGCGGCGCTCGACGGCCTGCGCCTCAACCGGCGGGCCCTGAAGCTGGAGGCGCGCCAGCCCGAGTTCGTTACCCCCGTCGGTGCCTATGTCGCTGCCCTGACCGGGAAGAAGGCGCTTGACGCCGGGCGCGAGAAACGCCGGCAGCACACCGCCCTGCTTGCTAGGATCGAAGCGGCATACGGCGTGCCCGCGCGCTATCTTCTGGCGATCTGGCGGCTGGAATCCGACTATGGCGCGAATTTCGGCGCCTTCCCTGTGGTCGAAACCCTGGCGACCCTGGCCTATGCCGGCACGCCGAAGCGCCGGCCGTTCTGGCGCCGGCAGCTGTTCGGCGCCCTGCGGATCGTCGACCGGGGCCACGCGCCGCTCGGCCGGCTGGTCGGCTCTTGGGCCGGCGCGATGGGCCACACCCAGTTTATCCCGACCACCTATCTCGACCACGCGGTCGATTTCGACGGCGACGGCCGGCGCGACCTGTGGCGCAGCCTGCCGGACGTCTTCGCCTCGACCGCCAACTATCTCAGGAAGTCCGGCTGGCAGCCGGGCCTGCCTTTCGGGTGGGAAGCGAAGCTGCCGGACGGGTTCGACTACAGCCGGGCCCATATCGGGGAGAGCCGGACCGTCGCCGAATGGCGCGCTCTGGGAGTCCGGCGCGCCGATGGCAGGCCGATTCCGCAGACCGACCGGCCGGCCAGTCTGGTCGTGCCGGCGGGTTGGAACGGGCCGATCTTTCTCGTTACGCAGAATTACCGCGCCATCCTTCGCTACAACAATGCAGCCGCCTATGCGCTCACGGTCGGGCTGCTGGCCGAACGCCTCGAAGGGCAGGGCAATCTCGTCGCCCGCTGGCCCGAGGCGGATCGCCTGCTGTCGCGGTCCGAAAAGGCCGAGCTGCAGCGGAAGCTGATGGCCCTGGGCTACGATCCGGGACCGGTCGACGGCAAGGTCGGCCCGGATACCATGAAGGCGATACGGGCCTTCCAGAAAAGCGCCGGTAAACCGGCCGACGGTTACGCCAACCATGCCTTGCTGGAAGCGGTCCGCAGGGCCGCTCACCGGTAAGCGGCGGGGTGAAGAAAGAGCAGACGGTCGATCCGCGGCGCAGCGAGCCGGCGGATCGATGAAACAGGGTAGGTCGAAATGCTGTTCCTTCATCGCGGGAAACGGCTCGCCGGGTCGCGGCGGCCGGTTCGAAACCTCGTGCTTCTGTCAATTGCCGGCGGCATGCTTGCCGCATGCGGCGGCGGTAACTGGGGGGCCGGCAAGGATGCGTCGGCGCAGTTCCGCGCCTGCCTGAAGCGGAGCCACGATCTCCACCGCTATTCCGGCAGCTTCAACGGCTATCTGCGCAAGGCAAAGGAGGTCGGGCGCCGGTGCGGCATCCGGAGTTCGACGCTCCATGCCGCGCTCGGCCGGCTGAGCGATCGGGACATCGCGAATTCCAACACTGCCGAGGCTGGCGGACTCACGCTGAAAGAGCAGATCGCCGACGCAACCGGGGCCGCCGGAGTCCTGATTGCCCGCCGCCAACGCGGCAACGCCGTGCGCGACTATCTGGAATACCGCGTGACGCCGGACCTCATCCATCGCGGCCGGAGGATGATGTCCCGCCACCGGAGCCTCCTGCGGGGTATCGAACGGCGCTACCGCGTACCGGCCCACTACCTCGTGGCCCTGTGGGGCATCGAATCGAGATACGGCCGCGTCACCGGCCGCCATCGCGTCGTACCGACCCTCGCTAAACTCGGCTATCGGAGCAATCGTCGGCGTTTCTTCTCAAGCGAACTGCTCGGCGCCCTCATGATCGCCGACCGCGGCTTCGCGCGGCTCAGCCGGATGTACGGCAGCGCCGCCGGCGCCATGGGCCAGACTCAATTCATGCCGTCGGCCTACATCTATTACGCCGTCGACCACAATGGCGACGGCCGCCGCGACATCTGGCGAAGCAAGGCCGACGTTCTCGCCTCGATGGCCAACTACAATATCAAGCGCGGCGGCTGGGATACCCGGATCGGGAGCGCGATTTACGAAGTGCGCCTGCCGCGCCGCCTGTCGGTAGGCCGGACGGGCTTCTACAACCTGCGACCGCTGAACAGCTGGCGGCGTGCCGGCGTTCGGAGGATCGATGGCCGGTCCCTGCCGAGCAGCCGGCAAAATGCGTCGATCTTCATGCCGGCCGGCTGCCGCGGGCCTGTGTTCCTGCTGACCAGGAACTTCCGCGCCATCATGCGCTACAACAACCTGATCGAATACGCTTTCGCCGTTTCGGTGCTGGCGGAAAAGATCAAACACGGTTTCACGATCCGCAAGCCATGGCCCCGGCGCGACTATGCCCTGACCAAATGGGAGCGCGCCGACCTGCAACGCCGGCTGACCCGGATGGGTTATGGCCGCCTCAGGGCCGACGGCATCCTGGGCGAGAAAAGCCGCCGCGCCATCCAGCGATACCAGGCCCGCAAGGGACTGTGCGCCAGCGGCCATGCGAACACGCGGCTCTACGATCATGTCAGGCGCGGGCGCGGTGGCGACCGCTACGCCGGGGGCGGCGCTCTGCCGGCGCCGGGCCCGATTATCCAACAGGCGCAGGCCCAATAGCGCGAACCGGCGCGCCGCTATTCCATATCCACCGGGACGCCGGTCCGGTTCTTGCCGCTCCGGATGACCTGGATCGACTGAACGGTGGTGACGTGGCGGGCCGAGGTCAGCCGGGTCGTGATCTCATTTTCGTGGGCGGTGTTGCGCGCTACGATCTTGAGCAGGAAATCGCCGGCGCCGCGCACCATGTGGCACTCGCGTACCTCGCGCCAGTTGGCCATTTCGTCCTCGAAGGCGCTCAGCACCTCCTGGGCCTGGCTGTCCAGGCCGACCAGGACGAAAAACAGGACTTCGAATCCCAGGGCCTCGGAATCGACCTGGGCATGGTAGCCGCGGATATAGCCGGCTTCCTCGAGCGCGCGGACCCGGCGCAGGCAGGGCGGCGCGGAAATGCCGGCGCGCCGCGCCAGCTCGACATTGGTCATCCGGCCGTGTTCCTGCAGATCGCGCAAAATCTTCAGGTCGATGGCGTCGAGACGGACCCGCTTGCCGCTTTGTGTCGTCTGACGTGCTGGCATGGACGGTCGTCATCCTCCCTGGGTTCTGCCGCCCCCGTTCGGGCGCTGTTCAGAAAATTTCCCTGTGACAATCGGTTTCCCCGCCGGGATTGCCTGTCCAATGCCAGACACGCAATAAAGTTTCAATGATTTCCGAATCATTCGCGATGACGAAGGCTTGCCGGCGATGACGCAGCCGCTCACCGTCTGGGCGGTGACCGAAGGGCATATCGGGACGGAAAACCAGGCTCGCGGCGTGGCGGAAGCGCTGATCGGCAGCGGTCCCGGCGAGGTCGTCGTGAAGCGGATTGCAGTCCGCGCACCCTGGCGCTGGCTGCCGCCGGCGCTCTGGCCGATGCCGCTGATGGCGGTCGCGCGCGACGGCGACGCGCTCGATCCGCCCTGGCCGGATGTTTTGATCAGTTGCGGGCGGCGGGCCGCGGCGCCCAATCTTGCGGTGCGGAAGCGAAGCGGCGGCGCGACGCTGTCGGTGCACATTCAGCGGCCCTACATGCCCAGCGCCCGGTTCGATCTGGTTGTCGCACCGCGCCACGACGGACTGTACGGCGCCAACCTCCATGTCACCCGTGCCGCTGTTCATCGGGTGACCGCCGATCGGCTCGCGGAGGGCCGCCGCGGACTGATCGGGCACACGGACCAGGCCCGCCACGCCGTGACAGTGCTGATCGGCGGCTCGAACCGCCGGCACCGGCTGACCGGTGCGATCGCCGCCCGGTTCGGCGATCGGCTGGCCGCTTTGTGCCGCCATCGACCGATCGACCTGCGCCTGACCCCGTCCCGCCGCACGGATCCGACAATCGTCCGCATCCTCGCCGAGAAGCTGGCCGGCACCGGCGCCGAGATCTGGGACGGCTCCGGCGACAACCCCTATTTCGCCTGGCTCGCCGTCGCTGACACCGTCATCGTCACCTGGGACTCGGTATCGATGACCTCCGAAGCGCTGGCGACGGGCAGGCCGGTCTACGTTCTGCCGCTCGAAGGCACGTCCCGGCGTATCGACCGGTTTCATGCCGGGCTGCAGGCGGACGGCTATACCCGCGTGTTCGAGGGGGCGCTGGATCGCTGGACCTACGAGCCGCCGGACGATACGGCCGCCGCCGCTGCCGCAATCCGCGCCCGGCTGCGCCCGCCCGGGCAGGCCGGCGGCGGCATGCGCCAGGGTTGACCCTGCCATTGCTTCCGGGCGGGCCTGACCGTATTTCTCTGCCGGTGCAGGGCCGCTCCCGCCGCCGGCAGGTTCCTATCCCGGATTGCAATTCATGCCACAGACCTTTCGCGACCGCGTTCTGATTATCGGCTCCGGTCCGGCGGGGTATACCGCCGCCATCTATGCAGCGCGTGCAAACCTCGCCCCCCGCATGGTGATGGGCTTGCAGCCGGGCGGGCAACTCACGATCACCACGGATGTCGAGAACTATCCCGGTTTCGCTGACGTGATCCAGGGTCCCTGGCTGATGGAACAGATGCAGGCCCAGGCCGAGCATGTCGGAGCCGCTATCACCCATGATCTGATCGTCGAGGTCGATTTCGCGCAGCGGCCGTTCCGCTGCATCGGCGACGGCGGCGATATCTACCTCGCCGATGCCGCGGTCATCGCGACGGGCGCCCAGGCGCGCTGGCTGGGGTTGCCGAGCGAAGAGAAATTCATGGGCTTCGGTGTCTCCGCCTGCGCGACCTGCGACGGCTTTTTCTATCGCGGCAAGGAGGTGATCGTGGTCGGCGGCGGCAATACCGCTGTCGAGGAAGCGATCTACCTGACCAATCACGCGACGAAGGTCACGCTGGTGCACCGCCGCGATGAATTGCGGGCGGAGAAGATCCTCCAGGATCGCCTGTTCGCCAATCCGAAGATCGAGCCTCTCTGGAATACCGTGCTGGAAGAGGTGATCGGCGACAGCGATCCGCCGGGGGTAACCGCCGCCCGGCTGCGCAATGTCCTGACCGGCGAGATCGGGGAGAAGCCGGTCGACGGCATCTTCATCGCCATCGGGCACGACCCGGCGACGGCCGTCTTCCGCGGCAAGGTTGTGATGGACGACGAGGGCTACATCCTGGTGGAGCCGAATACGACGGTGACAAGCGTTCCCGGCGTCTTCGCTGCGGGCGATGTGGTCGACAAGGTTTACCGGCAGGCGGTCACCGCCGCCGGACTGGGCTGCATGGCGGCGCTTGATGCCGAGAAATTCCTGGCGGAACGGGAGACCGCGACGCCGCTAGCGGCGGAATAGGCGGCTGGGCCGGCGTCGGGCCGCCAGGCGGCCGGGGGCGGAAAGGGATGGTGGACTGGGATAAACTACGGGTCTTTCTGGCGGTTGCCGATGCCGGCAGCTTTACCCATGCCGGCGAAATTCTGCATTTGAGCCAGTCTGCCGTCAGCCGCCAGATCGGCGCTCTCGAGGAGACGCTGAACACAGCGCTGTTCAACCGGCACGCCCGCGGCCTGATCCTCACCGAGCAGGGCGAACTGCTCTATCGCAACGTCCGCGAAATGGCCGGCCGGCTGAACGAGACCGAGGCCCTGATTGCCGAAAGCAAGCAGAAACCGGAAGGGCCGCTGGTCGTCACAGCCCCGACGGGACTGGGCTCAAGCTGGCTGACGCCGCGGATCGGCGAGTTTCTGAAGAAATACCCGGACATCGATGTCAGCCTGATTCTCGCTGACAGCGATCTCGACCTGGGCATGCGGGAGGCGGATGTTGCCATTCGCCTGACCGAGCCGACCCAGCCCGATCTGATCCGCCGCTCCCTGATGACGATCCACAATCACGTCTACGGGTCGACGGATTATGTCCGCCGCCACGGCATGCCCAAGGCGCCGGCCGACCTGAACGATCATCGGCTGATCACTTTCACCGATCATCCGCCGGCGCCCGCCTTCGTGAACGCCGACTGGATTCTGAAGGCCGGCACAAACGGTTCCCAACTGCGCACCCCGGCCCTGCGCGTCAACAGCATCTACGGCATTTTCCGGGCCGTGCGCGGCGGTGTCGGACTTGCGCTGTTGCCCGATTATCTGGTGGACGGCAATACCAGCATGGTGCGCGTCCTTTCGGAAACGGATGGTCCGGCGATGACGGCCTATTTCGTCTACCCGGAAACTCTCCGCAAATCGGCGCGCGTGGCGGTGTTCCGCGATTTCCTGATCCACAAGATCGGCGAGACTCGATTCTGACCGGCAGCGCGCGTCTGCTCTGATTTCACATCAGCCATGCGGATACTGCATGGCAATGCTGTTGCATCGACGCTACTGCCCGACCCGATTTTGCTCCATATTGTATATTGTGGACGAGCGGCGCAATGACGGATCGTCTCGTCGAGCGGTTGGGCGCAAGCCCGGTTGCCGGCGGAGTTAATTGATCAGTTGCGCTGCGTTCTCCCGGACGTGAAGCCTCCCTGTTCCTGAGTCCCTGAAACAGCAATTTCCGGGACTCTCTTTTTGTTCGGTTTCGGAACCGGGCGGTGCAGGGTCCGGCACGCCGGGGTTTCCTGCCGCTTTCAACCCATCAGGCCGGGCAGCAGCAGGGCGATTTCCGGTACGGCGATGATCAGCGCCAGGCCGATGAGGCTGGCGACGACGAACGGCCAGACACCGGCGAATATCGCCCAGATCCGGACATCTGCGAGCACCGTTTTCACGACGAAGACATTCATGCCGATCGGCGGCGTGATCAGGCCGATTTCGACGATGATGATGGCGACGATGCCGAACCAGATCAGGTCCACGCCCATCGGCTCGATGACGGCAACGAAGATCGGAATGGTCAGCAGCAACATCGCCAGGCTATCAAACACGCAGCCGAGCAGCAGGTAGATCACGCACATCGCCAGCACGACGCCGACCGGCGAGAGTTCGAAATATTCGATCAGGCTGACGATGCTGTCGACCATCCCGGCAAGGTTGGTGAAGTTGGCGAAAATCAGTGCGCCGAACGCCACGACAAAAATCATCGACGTGGTGATCCCGGCCTCGATCAGCGGCTCGACGATGGCGCGCCAGCTGAAATTCCGGCCCCTTTGCAAGGCCATGAGCAGGAACAGCAGGCTGGCGGCCGCACCGATGCCGGCGGCTTCCGACGGCGTGAATACGCCGAGATAGATGCCGCCCAGGATGATCGCGAACAGGACGATGACGCCGCCGACGCTGATCACCAGTTCCGCCACATTGTCCGGCCGCTCGACTTCGGAGGGCGGCGCCAGGGACGGCTTTACCCGGATAACGGCAACGATCGATACGATGTAAAGGATTGTCAGCAGGATGCCGGGGATGACGCCGGCGATGAACAGCTTGCCGATATCGCTTTCCGTCAGGATGCCGTAGATCACCATCGGCACGCTGGGCGGAATCAGGATGCCGAGCGTTCCGCCGGCGGCAATCGAGCCCGCGGCCAGGCTGTCAGCATAGCCGTAGCGCTTCATCGACGGCATGGCGACCTTGGCCATCGTCGCGGCGGTCGCGAGCGACGATCCGGACACGGCGGCAAAACCGGCACACGCGCCGACGGTCGCCATTGCGAGTCCGCCGGGCGCCCGACCGAACACCATGTTCCCGGCGGCATAAAGACCGTCCGACAGTCCGGCGCGGTGGATGAACACGCCCATCAGCACGAACAGCGGCAGTACCGCGAGCCCGTCGTTCAGACCCATATCGATGATCTGCTGCCCCGCCATGGTCATGGCCGGTTCGGCGCCTTCGACGATGGCCTCGAAGAAGCCGATATCGTCGCCTTCGCCCCGGACGTAGGCAAAGCCAATCGTGCCGACGATGATCAGCGTGTAGCCGAGCGGAACGCCGGAAAAGCAGATCGCGAACAGCGCCAGAAAGCCGACGAGGGTTGCGTCCATCGCGCCGGTCCGCGCTCAGTCGACCTGGGACATCATCGACACGCCGGCCGGCCGGGTGGCGATGCCGCGCACAAGGAAGGCGGCGAGCAACAGCTGGATGATCAGCGTCGCCGCCGCAAAGCCGCACATGACATACGCGATCGGCGCGAACGGCCAGCCGAGATAGTTGGTGATCTGCTTGGCCTCGGCGAGCAGCAGGCCCTGCTGGTACATCAGGTAGCAGATCAGGGCGAGCGCCACTACGGAGCACAGGGTGACGAAGAACACCTGGACCTGCTTGGTCCGGCCGCGGAAGAATTCCTCGAACAGCGAAACGGTGATGTGGTTCTTGTTCCAGGTCACGATCGGCAGGCCGCCGAAAATGGTCAGCCCCATCAGGAACTTGATGACCTCCTCGGCGCCGGCGATGGGCTGGTTCAGGACATAGCGGCTGAAGACGTTGGCGAACACCAGCGCCATCATGCCGAAAACGGACAGGCTGACGACGGTCAGGAGCGGGATCGTCAGCACCTTCGGCAACGCGACGCTGTGCGGCTGCGGCGGGGTGGCGTCGTCGTTCATGCGGTGCTCGGACGGGCGTCCTTCCGGTTAGCGTCGGTTCAGGCTGTCACAGGCTTCAACCGGCAGTTTGCCCGTCCCCCATCCGGAATGCCGGCGGCGATGCCTGCCCGGAGACCGGAAGAGGATGGCGCAAGAGGCGCAACAAAGCACGGCTTGCAGGCAGCCGTCGAGTCGCGATGCTGCGCCCCCGGCCGGGTGTCGTCCGGGTCGGCGTCAGCGCAGGGTCGTGCCGCCGTCGATCGTGATCGACTGGCCGGTCATGAAGTCGCTGTCCGAAGAGACGAGGAATGTCAGCGCGCCGATGAGGTCTTCGGGCTGCTGGTCCCGTTTGATCAGGCGCGCCTGGGGCGCCATTTCCATGAACCGGCCCCACTTTTCCGGGTTGGCGAGGATCGGCTCGCTCACGACGAAGCCCGGACACAGGCTGTTGATCTGCACATTGTGTTCGGCCAGTTCGCGGGCCAGCGATTTGGTCATGACCCAGACCGCGCCCTTCGACGCCGTATAGTGCGGCATCATCGGCGGGCCGACATGAACGACGCCGGAGGCGATGTTGACGATCTTGCCGGCCTTTTTCTCCATCATGATCGGGGCGACCGTCTGAATGCACTGGAACTGGCCGCGGACGTTGACCTGCAGCATCCGGTCGAACTCGTCGGCCGTGATCTTGAGGAACGGCTTCGGAGTCAGGCTGGCGAAGATGGCGGCGTTGTTGACCAGAATGTCGACCGTGCCGAATTCCTGCAGCGTGAAATCGGCCATGGCACGGATCGCGTCGATATCCGCAATGTCGGTTTCTATGAAACGGGCGGCATCGCCGATTTCCGCGGCCAGCGCAGCGCCGTCGAGAATATCGGCAATCACCACCTTTGCGCCTTCGGCCGCCAGCGCTTTTGCATATACGGCGCCGATCCCCTGGGCCGCGCCGGTCACGATCGCCACTTTGCCGTCAACTCGTCCCATGAATCTCCTCCCTCTCCCGGTTACGCCATAAAGGGCGATAGCATTGCGGTGTCCGTCAGCCGCATGCGTTCGGCGAGCATGCGGTTTGCCATGTCCTGCCGTTTCGTCCGGGCCGCCGGATCGGACCACAGATTGTTCATTTCGTGCGGATCGGTATTCCGGTCGAACAGTTCGCCGGTTTCCTCGCCCATGGTCCGGGTCAGCCGCCAGCCGTCGTGGATCAGGGTCCAGGTGCGCAGGCCGAAGTCCATGTCGATATGGATGGCCGGACAATCTTCCTCGATCATCAGACCGGCGCGCGCCGGCTTCGTCCCGGCCTCCGCCGCGCCGACGATATCGTAACCCTGCATCCCCGCGCAGGATGCGATGCCGGCCCGGTTGAGGATCGTCTGCGCAATGTCCACCGAGCCGCCCAGAATATCGGTGCGGCGGCCGGAACTTCCGGCAGGATCGGCCCAGATGAAGGGCACGCGGATCACGCCCTGATAGTGCAGCCCCTGTTTCAGCATCAGGCCGTGATCGCCCATGAAATCGCCATGGTCCGAGGTGAACACGATCACCGTTTCATCATCGAGGCCCAATTCCTGCAATCTGGCGAGGATCCGGCCGATCTGGTCGTCGAAGCAGGAGATCAGGCCGTAGGTCAGCGCCAGGATTTCTCTGGTGTGCCGTTCTCCGGCCAGAAACCCCCACATGAAATTGTCGTGGAGCCTGCCTTCGGCTGCGTGGGCGCGCAGGGTTTGCAGGTAGCGCGGCTCATCCCGGTTGATATGGCCGTGGGACGGCGGCAGCGGAATTTCCGCCGGATCGTACATGTCCCAGTATTTTCCCGGCGGGCAGAAGGGGTTGTGCGGGTCGGGGAAGCTGCAGAACAGGAAGAAGGGCTCGTCCAAGCCGGCCCGCTGTTCCAGCCAGTCGATCGTCCGGTCGGCGACCCAGGTGCTCGACCACAAGTCTTCCGGAACAGCGGTGCGCCAGGTCTGGGGCGCCGTGATGCCGCCCCTGTCGAGGCCGTTCAGCGGGCCGACCTTGCTTGCGATATCCGGATCTTGCCGGGCCCGCCAGACCGAGTAGTCGCCGCCGACCCAGTCGCCGTGTCCGTTGGCTGTTTCGACATGGTCGAAACCGTAATAGGGCGTCGGCACCCTGTAATCGGGGTTCTTGCGCCATTGACCGGTCCATTCCAGGTCGTAGCCCGGCCCCGCGCGCCACTCCCGCGTTGCGTTCCACAGGGCGTCGTTGCGCTTCAACGGCGCCTCATCGACACCGCGGGTGCGGCGCGGTCGGTCGGGGTCGGTACCCTGTGGCGGCACGGCCATGGCCGATCTGACGCTCGGCGGTTCCGGCGCTTCGAGCGACGCGTCCTGCTTGGAGATGTTCTGGAAATGTGCCTTGCCGATCAGCCCAGTGCTGTATCCATCGGCTTTCAGAAGGTCAACAAAGGTCACGGCATCCAGCGATAGGGGAATGCCATTCTGGCGCACGCCGTTTGCCGTCGGGGTCCGGCCGGTCAGGATTGTCGCCCGGTTCGGCATGCAGATCGGGCAGGAGACGTAGAATTCGTCGAAAGCAAAGCCGCGCCGGGCGAGCGAATCGATGCTCGGCGTCCGGAGGACCGGATTGCCGTAGCAGCCCAGATGGTCCGCCCGGTGCTGATCGGTGATGATGAACAGGAAGTTCGGCTTCTTCGCCACGCGGCCCGCTCCCTAAAGGTGCACCGAACCGCCGTCGGCAGCGATGGTCTGGCCGGTGATGTAGCCGCTGGCGTCGGAGGCAAGGAAAACCGCAAGGCCGGTGAGATCGCCCGGGGCGCCCAACTCCTTCAGGCATTGTACCTCGATCATCTTTTCGCGGATGGCGTCTGTCCGGCCGACATTCTCGACCTCGGTCTCGATCAGCCCCGGCATGATGGCGTTCGCCGTGATGCCGTCCGGCCCGAGCTCCCGCGCCATTACCCGGGTCATGCCGATCACCGCGCTCTTCGACGTCACATAATGCATGAACCAGGGCAGCCCCATCGGCACCGTGCTGGACGAAATGTTGATGATGCGACCCTTCTTCTTCGCCCGCATATCGGGCAGGACGGCGGCCGCACAGAGCATGCCGCCGGTGACGTTCACCCGCATCACGCGGTCCCATTCCTCGAGCGGGATGTCTTCAAAGCCGCAGCGGCCGAGCGTGGTAAAGATCGCGGCGTTGTTGAGCAGCACGTCCGTGCCGCCGAACGCCTCGCGCGCAGCCGCCGCCATGGCTTCGACGGAAGAAGGGTCGCCGACATCCGCCCTGATGCCGACGGCCGAACCGCCGCCACCGGCGATTTCGCCGGCGACGGCTTCGGCATTGGCTCCGTTCAGGTCGGCGACGACGACACTGGCGCCTTCCTGCGCGAATGCCAGGGCGTAGGCGCGGCCGATACCTTGCCCGCCGCCGGTTATGATGGCGGATTTACCGTCAAGTACTGCCACGCTGCCCCTCCCTCACGATGCGGCGGCAATGTTCCAGCGTCGACGGAGAAAGGCAAGCCGCCGCGGAACAGAGCCGCATTGCGCCGCCCGCGCAGGTCGGCGGCGGAGCATCGGCAACGCCGTTCGAAGCGCGGCCGCCGGCCGGAGGCGTGCCGGAATCCGGGGTGGCGTTCTTCCCGGTGTGCAAACCCACCTCCCGCGGACTATAGTTGCAGCGGATCTGAAATGGCCTTGCAGGCTCGCATTGTTCCGGTGCCGGGCCTGCCTGTCTTTTCGGGGTATGAGCAGCCCCGAAATTCGATCGGCGAGAGCGGAATTCGGAAATGAGTCTGTCGTGAGGCGGCCGGGTGCAATGGGGGCGGCAGTGGCAGCCGGCATGTTCGCGCTGGCGGTCGATGTCGCTCCGGCGGCCGACGCCGGAACCCGGACCGAAAGCGATAGATCCGGTGTATCTGCTCCCGATGACACAGCGCCAAGATTCCTCGACCTGGAAGCTTTGTTCAAGCGCTTTCGAATCGACGAACGCAGCGTCGGCTATATCGCCATGGACGCCGCCACGGGCGAACCGCTGACCGCGCGGAACCCCGACGGCGCCTTTGTCCCGGCCTCCGCCATCAAGGCGCCGACCGCGATCATGGCGCTCGATGTCCTGGGACCAGATCATCGGGCCGTCACGCGCCTCTACCGGTCAGGGAGGGTCGAGAGCGGCATCCTGAACGGCGATCTTGTTCTGGTGGGCGGCGGCGATCCCGAACTCTATACCGAAAACTATCTTCCGATGATCCGGGCGCTGAAGAAGCAGGGCATCCGGACGCTCGTCGGCCGGTTCCTCTTCGACGACAGCCTCTTCCAGGAATCCCGGACCGTCAGCGCCGCCTATGACGGAGACGTCGCCTACAACGCAGGCGTCGGCGCCCTGTCGCTGAATTTCAACCGGCTGCGGCTGAACTGGCAGAGGTCCGGCAAGAGTCTGAAGGCGCGAATCTTTTCCAAGACGGACAAGATGTCGGTTGCGGTCGACATCGTGACCGCCGGCGTAGCACCCGCCGGGACGCAGGCGCCGCGCGGCGTGGTCCGCGTCGTCGCTGGCGGAACGCCGCGCTGGATGGTCGTGCCCACGGTCAAGCGGAGCGGCGCGATGTGGGTGCCGGTCAAGCGGGTCGGCCTCGTGGCCGCCCATGTGTTTCAGCGGCTCGCCGCGAATCACGGCATCGCGCTGCCGGATCCGGAGCGCGGCGCGTTGCCGGCCGGCGCTGCGATCGTTGCTGCCCATCGTTCCGATCCGCTGATTGAGGCGGTGCGCCATTTTCTGAAATACAGCAACAACGTCGCGACCGAAATCATCGGTCTGGCGACAACGCGGCGGATGGCCGGCAAGCCGTTGAGCCTCGGGCAATCCGGCAGCGCGATGGCGGCCTGGTGGCGCCGGCAGCTTCCCGATGCGGACCTGGCCGACCTGCGCATCGCGAACCACTCCGGGCTGAGCCGGGAGACGCGCGTTTCGCCCCGGCAGATGGCGGATTTCCTGCGATGGGCGCGCAACCGGGACTATGCCGGCCGTCGGCTATGGGATCTGCTGCAGCTCTATTGGGTCGGCGCCGTCGAAGCCCGAACGGCGAACCGGCAGCGGCGCTCCGGCGAACGTCCGGCACAATTGTCCGCGCAGGGGTCGAAGAGCCCGGCGAACGGAAAAGATCGCGACGCCGGGGGCGGGTCCCGGACGGGCCTGGCAACAAAAATGCAAATTCGCGGCAAGACCGGCACGCTCAACCACGCCCGGTCGCTTGCCGGATACATGGTGACCCGGTCGAAGCGCGAGATCGTTTTTGCCGTATTCCTCGATGACGACCGCGCCCGCCGCGCCGCCGCCGAGGCCGGCCGGCGGTACCGGCAGCTGAAGCCGGCCCGCTGGGCGTGGCGGTCCCGCGTCGTGCTCAACAGCATCGTCCGCAAGATAATGCTGGAGTTCTGAGGCGGCCGCCGCCCCTTACCCCCAAATCATCAGGAGACTCGCCGATGCAGTTCGGACTCGGTCAGCCTGCGCCACGGCGCGAAGACCGCCGCTTTCTCACCGGCCGCGGCAGATTTGTCGACGACATGAACCTGCCCGGCGCGCTGCATGGCGCGGTCGTGCGCTCATCCCATGCCAGGGCAAGGATTCTGGCGGTCGATACCGAAGCGGCGCGGGCAGCGCCGGGCGTGAAGGCGGTCTGGACGATCGACGATCTGGACGCGGCTGGGATCGGCGATGTCCCGTGCCACACCTCGCCGGCCGCGATGGGTGCGCCGCCGCCGAAATTCTGGCCGGCCCGGCCGGCCCTGGCGCGCGGCGAGGTCCGCTATGTCGGCGAACCGGTCGCCTTCGTCGTAGCGGAGAGCCGCGCGGTTGCGGAAGACGCTGCCGATCTTGTGCTCGTCGAGTATGAAGATTCAGCGCCGGTCGCTACGGTCGCGCAGGCCGAAACGCCCGGTGCAACGAAAGTCTGGCAGGACGCCGGAGACAATATCTGCTTCGCCTTCGAGCGCGGCAATGCGGCGGCGGCCGACGCGGCATTCGAGACGGCCGCGACGACGGTTTCTCTGCAGATCTACAACAACCGGGTATCGCCCAACAGCATGGAACCGCGTGCGACGGTCGCTACCGTCGATCCGGCCGACGGTCGCCTGATCGTCTATACGGCATCGCAGAATCCGCACGGTATGCGGCCGGTCCTGGCGGCCAATGTCTTCGGCATCCCGGAGACCGAAATCCGCGTGGTCAGCCCGGACGTCGGCGGCGGGTTCGGCATGAAGAACAACGCCTTTCACGAGGATGTCCTGGTTTGCCATGCCGCGCGGACGTTCGGCCGGCCGGTGCGCTGGACGTCGAGCCGCGCTGAAGGCCTGCTCAACGACACTCACGGACGTGACGTGCTGGCGGATGCCGAACTGGCGCTGGATGCGGACGGCAAATTCACCGGATTGCGGGTCCGCGCCCGCTACGCCATGGGCGCCTACCTTTCGTCGGCCGCGCCCGCAGCGGCGCTCGTAGGCTGCCTGATCTACAGCGGCGTGTACGATATCCCGGCCGCCCACCTGTCGATCACCGCCTATTTCACCAATACGGCGATGGTCGGGCCGTATCGCGGCGCCGGCCGGCCCGAAGCGATCCATGTTATCGAGCGGCTGGTCGATCTGGCGGCGCGCAAGACCGGCATCGATCCCGTCGAATTGCGCCGGCGCAACATGCTGACGCCCGACCGCCTGCCCTATGCCGGCCCGTTCGGGCCGACCTACGATACCGGCGATTTTCCCGCGTTGCTTGACAAGGCGCTGACCGCCGCGGACTGGGACGGCTATGCGCAGCGCGCGGCCGAAAGCGCGGAGGCCGGGAAGAAGCGCGGCCGGGGGTTGGCCTATTTCGTCGAAACCTGCGGCCTGTTCAACGACCGGATGGAAATCCGTTTTGA
This sequence comes from Alphaproteobacteria bacterium, assembly GCA_965202925.1. Classification (GTDB taxonomy): domain Bacteria; phylum Pseudomonadota; class Alphaproteobacteria; order Bin65; family Bin65; genus Bin65. The sequence continues at coordinate 906,272 of CBDBCG010000001.1, forward strand.
CGAAGGCGCGGGCGTGACGATCCTGGCCGGCACCCACAGTCACGGCCAGGGCCACGAGACGGTCTTCGCTCAGCTGATTTCGGACTGGCTGGGCGTTCCGCCAGAGTGGATCCGTTTCGAGCAGGGCGACACCGACAAGGTCGGCTTCGGCCGCGGCACCTACGCCGCCCGCAGCATGACCGTCGGCGGCAATGCCCTGCGCGACGCCGCCGACAAGGTGATCGAGCGCGGCAGGCTGCTGGCCTCCGTTCTGTTCGAAGCGGCGCAGGAGGATATCGCGTTCAAGAACGGCGAATTCTCGGTCGCCGGCACAGACAAGAAGGCGGGCTGGGCGCAGGTCTGCCACGCCGCCTTCATACGCGGCGGGCCCACGGCGGCCTTCGGGCCGGGCATCGAGGCCACGGGCAGCTTCTCGCCGACGACGCCGAATTTCCCCAACGGCTGCCATATCGTCGAGGTCGAGCTCGACCCGGAGACCGGCCATGTTACGGTGGACCGTTATACCTCGGTCGACGATTCCGGCGTGGTGCTGAACCCGCTGCTCTATGCCGGACAGATCCACGGCGGCATCGTCCAGGGCTGGGGTCAGGCGATGCTGGAACAGGTGCTCTACGACGAAGACACCGGCCAGCTATTGACCGGCAGCTTCATGGATTACGGCATGCCGCGGGCCGACGACCTGCCGGACTTCGCGCTCGACCATCTGCACGTTCCCTGCGCAACCAATCCGCTGGGCATCAAGGGAGCGGGCGAGAGCGGCACGGTCGGCGCGCTGCCGGCAATCGTCAACGCCGTGGTCGATGCTCTGGCGGACGCCGGCGTTACCGACATCTCCATGCCGATCACGCCCGCAAAAGTCTGGGTGGCGCTGAATGCTTAGCCCGGATTTCCCACTGCGCGGAGATAGCGGTTCATCCGCCGCTCGCCGAGGCGGAAGGTTCCGGTAATGGCCAGCGTCAGGATCAGGTACAGCGCAGCGGCGTAGAGATAGACCGTATCGTCGTAGCCGCGCGAGAAGACCGAGCGGGTCTCGCCCATCAGGTCGTAGACGGTGATCGTACTGACCAGCGCGCTGCCCTTGACCAACAGGATGACCTCGTTGCCGTAGGCCGGCCAGGCGATGCGGATCGCACGCGGCAACACGATCCGGCGATACACCGTCACACTGGACATGCCGCAGGCTTCGGCGGCTTCGACCTCGCCTTTCGGCACCGCGGCGATTCCGCCCCGCAGAATCTCCGCTACATAGGCGGTCGTGTTCAGGGTCAGACCGAGCAGGCCGCAATATTCGGCGTCGCCCAGCACGATCCAGAACGGGCTTTCGCGCACGGCCTCGAACTGGGCGAGGCCGTAATAGAGCAGGGCCAGCTGAACGATCAGCGGCGTGCCGCGGAAAAAGTAGATGTAGAGGTAGGCCGGAACGGCAATCCAGCGCCGGTTCGAGCGCCGCGCCAACGCCAGGGGAACCGCCAGGACCAGCCCGATAATGCAGGCCAGCGCGACCAGTTTGACGGTGACGACCGCGCCGTCGATCAGCCGGTCGCCATATCGGATCCACAGGTCGAGCATGCCGGTCACGCCAGCCGATGCGCAGTCGGGCGCGCAACCTCCGCGCCGGCAACCCCGCGATTGGCATGCTGTTCCAGCCGGGCGCGGAAAAAATCGGAGACGACGGTGAGCAGCAGGTAGATGACGGTCGCCGCCAGATAGAACACGAACGGCCGCTGGGTCGCCTCTGCGGCCACGCTGGTTTCGCGCATCAGTTCGTCCAGCGCGATGACGCTGACCAGCGAGGTATCCTTGAGCAGCACCATCCACAGGTTGCCCAGTCCCGGCAGGGCAAAGCGCAGCATCTGGGGAAAGCGGACGCGCAGGAAGACCTGGCGGCCCGTCATGCCGACGGCGACCGCCGCTTCGATCTGGCCTTTCGGCACGGCGATGAAGGCGCCGCGGAAGACTTCGGAGGCGAATGCGCCGAAGATCAGACCGAGGGCCAGCGACCCGGCGAGCCGCTTGTTGAAATCGAACCCGCCGTCGTAGCCGAAGACTTCAAGCAGCGCCCCGATCGCCGCGCCGCCGCTGTAATAGACCAGCAGGATGATCAGCAGTTCCGGGATGCCCCGGATCAGCAGGCTGTAGGTCTCGGCGATCCCGCGCAATACTCGTGACCGCGAGAGTTTCGCGCCAGCCGCCGCGAGGCCGAGGGCAAGCCCGATCGCCAGCGAATAAACGGCAATCTCCACCGTGACGAGCGCGCCGACGACGAGTTCGTCGCCGAAGCCCGTGTCGCCGAACTGGAGAATTTCCGGGATCATCCGGCCGTCGCGATGGTGCGCCGCTCGATACGCCCCGGCTGCGTCGGCGCTTCCATCGCGAACGGACGCGCTCTAGTAGATGTCGAACGGGAAGTATTTCGCGTTGATCTTCGCGTAGGTGCCGTTCTTGCGCAGCGCCAGGATGGCGGCATTCACTCTTTCAAGCAGCGCGGTGTCTTCCTTGCGGGCCGCGATGCCGATCTTGTCCTCGTTGCTGATCTGCCCGCCGGCCATCTCGAAATCCTTGTTCTTCCGGACCCAGTCGTAGGACGGCAGGAGGTCGGACAGAATGGCGTCAACGCGGCCGGCCTTCAGGTCGAGCCAGGCGGCGGTCTGCTTGTCGTAGACCTTGATCTTCGCGACCTTCCGGTAGTTGTCTTCGAGATACTGAGAACTGACCGTTGCGCGCTGGGCGCCGAGCGTCTTGCCTTTGATACCTTCGGCCGTCGGCTTGAAACCGCTGCCCTTTTTCGCGACGAATTGCAGGTAGTTCGAGTAGTAGGGCGTCGAGAAGGCGACCTTTTTCTTGCGCTCCTCGGTAATCGACATGCTGGCGACGATCAGATCGTATTTCCTGGCCAGCAGGCCGGGGATGATGCCGTCCCAATCCTGCGCGACCAGGGTGCATTTGGCCTTCATATGCGCGCAGATGGCCTTGGCGAGATCAACGTCGAAACCGACCAGTTCGCCCTTGGCGTTCTTGCTGTTGAAGGGCGGATAGGCGCCTTCGGTGGCGATCCGGATGTCCCGGGCGGCAACCGGCGCCGAGAGCATGGCCGCGCCGACCAGGACGGTCGCGGCAAGCAAAGCGATTTTGCGGAACATTTCGATGAGTCTCCCTGAACAAAGCGGTGTTTCTTCAGTTGGCCCCGGCTCGTGACGGGCTTCCCGAATGGGCTTCCGCATTCCCACCGAGGCGTTACGGCCGGGCACCAGCTTACATCGGCGGTTACATCTGGCTAGACAGAAATTGCTGCAACCGTTCGGATTCGGGCGCGCCGAACAGGTCTTCCGGCGAGCCTTCCTCCTCGATCCTGCCCCGATGCAGGAAGATCGTGCGGTCCGAAACTTCCCGCGCGAAGCCCATCTCGTGGGTCACGACGATCATCGTCCGGCCTTCCCGCGCAAGGTCCTGCATCACGCGCAGCACTTCTCCCACCAGTTCCGGGTCGAGCGAAGAGGTCGGCTCGTCGAACAGCAGGACCTTCGGCTGCATGGCGAGCGCCCGGGCGATCGCGACGCGCTGCTGCTGGCCACCGGAAAGTTGCGCCGGATAGCTGTCGAACTTGCTCTCCAGGCCGACCTTTTCCAGCAGCGCCATGGCTTCCTCGCGCGCCTCGGCCTTGCCCCGCTTCAACACCTGGACCGGCCCTTCCGCAATGTTCTGCAACACCGTCATATGGGCCCAGAGGTTGAAGCTCTGGAACACCATGCCGAGCTGCGAGCGGAGGCGGACGATCTGTTTCCGGTCGACGCCCGTGAGCCGGCCGGCGCGGTCGGTGCGGACCTGGAGCTCTTCGCCATCAAGCACGATCCGGCCGCGGTCCGGAATTTCCAGAAAGTTGATGCAGCGCAGGAAGGTGCTCTTGCCCGAGCCGGAACTGCCGATGATCGCGATCACCTGGCCGACCGAGGCGGACACCGATACACCCCTCAGGACGTCGAGGTCGCCGAAGCTCTTGTGAATATCCTCGGCAATCAGGGCCGGGCCGGCTGCCGGTGCGGGATGTCCTGCCATCCGTCCATCCTCTAAAAGGGGGGCGGGCCGTCAAGGTCCGATTCCGGTCGGATCCGATTCCGTCGCGAAGGGAAACGAACGATGCGCGCTGTCGTCTGCGAGAGGCTGAGCGATGACTTTTCCGGCGCCTCGATCCGCGACGTCGCGTTGCCCGAGCCCGGCCCGGGCGAAGTCCTCGTGCAGGTCCGGGCAGCCGGCATCAACTTCCCCGATCTCCTGATGTGCCGGGGCGGCTATCAGCTGAAGCCGTCCTTGCCGTTCACGCCCGGCATGGATGTGTCCGGCACGGTCGCCGCCCTTGGCCCGGAGGTCACGGCATTCCGCTTCGGCGATGCGGTCGCTGGATCGGCGCGCTTCGGCAGTTTCGCCGGCTTTGCGAAGGTTCCGGCCGGGCAGTTGCGCCCGAAGCCGCCCGGACTGTCATATACCGAGGCGGCGGCCTATCAGGTCGCCTGTCTCACGGCCTATGTCGCGCTGGTCCGGCGCGCCGCGCTGCAGCCGGGCGAGACGCTGCTGGTGCACGGCGCGAGCGGCGGCACCGGCATGGCGGCGATGGGCCTGGGCAAGGCGCTCGGCGCCCGGGTCATCGCCACGACGGGCAGCCCGGCCAAATCAGCCGCGCTGGAAGCGGCAGGCGCCGATCACATACTCGACGTCGGTAAGGGCTTTCGGGAACCGGTCAAGGACCTGACGGAGGGGCGCGGCGCCGACGTCATCTTCGATCCGGTCGGCGGAGATCTGTTCGACGAATCGGTGCGCTGCATCGCCTTCGACGGTCGCTTGCTCGTGATCGGCTTCACCTCCGGCCGGATCGCCGAAGTCGCCACGAACAATCCGTTAATCAAGGGATTCAGCGTTGTCGGCGTCCGCGCCGGCGAATACGGCCGCCGGTTCCCGGAGCGCGGCCGTGAGAATCTGGACGCCATCTGGAAGCTGGCGGCGGAAGGCAAGACCAGGATCCCCATTCACGCCGAACTGCCGCTGGAGGACTTCCGGTCGGGTTTCGCCATGCTCGATCGGCGCGAGGCGGTCGGGAAGGTCGTGCTGAAAGTCAGCTAGCCGGGGCCACGTCAATCTGGTGATGCTCGTCCCGCTCCATGTTCTTGCGGCGGCGCAGCAGGGCGGGGGCCATCGCGATGTAGATCAGCGTGCCGGCGACCGCCGCTATTCCCAGGACCGCCTGCAATCCGAACCGGTCGGCCAGGAATCCCATGATCAGCGCGCCGAGCGCCGGGCCGCCGACCGATACGGACGAACTCATGCTGATGGTCCGGCCGCGCATGTCCGGCCGGGCGATGGTCTGCAGGAGGCTGTTGGACCCCACCTGAACCGACAGCAGCGACAGGGAGACGATGAAGATCAATCCGGTCGCCAGCCAGAACCGGTCCGTGAGCGTAAACAGGAACAGGGCGGAACCGGCCAGAAAGGCGCCGGTCAGCATGATCCGCGTGAGTCCTTCGGTGCGCCCGCGGACCAGCAGGAACAGCGCGCCGACCAGAGCGCCCAGGCCGGCCGCGGCATTGAGCGTCGCCAATCCTTCGGCCCCGCGGCCGAAGACCGTGTCGGCGAAGCCGGGCAGCAGATCGTGAAACGGCCGGATCAGCAGGCCCCCGGCAAATGACATGCCGAGCAGGAACACGAGCGACGGTGTCCGGCCGACATAGCGGAACCCTTCCAGCAGATCGGCGAAGATGCCCGGCGCATCGGGGTCGCGCGGCCCGACGGGATCGCGCCGGATCAGCCAGATCATCGTCAGCATCCAGGCCGAGGTGCACGCGGACATGAGGATTGACGCGCCACTGCCGATCCTGGTGATCAGAACACCGGCAATCACCGGCCCGACGAATGCGCCCATGTGGAACGAACTGGCGTTGAGCGCGACCGCGGCCGAGATGGATGCCCGGTCCACGAGTTGCGGGATCAGCGACTGGCGCGCCGGGAAGTCGATCCCGAAGCACAGGCCCTGCAACAGGGTAAGCGCGACCAGCAGGGGCGCTGTCATTTGCCCGGACAGGGCGATTGCGCCGATGGCGAAGGTCGTCAGGAACAGGCCGGTTCCGGAGCGCAGTGCAACGCGCCGATGGCCGTAGCGGTCGGCCAGTGCGCCGGCGAAGGGTCCGATGACCATTACCGGGATCAGGGATGCAAAGGCGATGATGCCGAGGAAGGACGGCGAGCGGGTCAGTTCCCAGGCGAGCCAGCCCAGCCCGATCCGGTTGCCCCACCAGCCCATGACATGGACGACATGCCCGCTGACATAGAAGCGGTATTCCCGATGCGCCAACGCACGCGAAACGCCGCCGAAAGTCCTGAAGTTGAAGCGCAAGGAGAAAGGGTCCGGTCAGGGCCGTGAATCAGGCCGCAGAGTGTGCCGCGCCGCCTCGCGGAAGCAAAGCGACGGATTGGCAGGCGGGCCATGCAGGAACGCAGGGCGGCAAAACCGCATCCGCACCGTCGGATCATCCGTCGATCAGGACGAACCACTCGTCTTCGGTGAGAATTCCTATTCCCAATTCTTCGGCCCGTTTGGCCTTGGACCCGGCGCCCGGTCCGGCGATCACCAGGTCGGTCTTCTTCGAGACCGAACCGGCCACCTTGGCGCCCAGCGCCTCCGCTCGCGCCTTGGCCTCGCTCCGGCCCATCCGCTCCAGCGTTCCGGTGAAGACGACGATCTTGCCGGCGACCGGCGACGCGGCGGCGATCTCTTCGGCATCCTCGACATCCAGTTCGCACGCCAGATCGTCGAGCGCCGCCAGATTGTGCGGCTCGCCGAAAAAGGCGGCCAGATCGTCCGCCATGCCGGTCCCGACCTGGTCGATGCTGCACAGGTCGGCGAAGGCTTCGCCGATTTCGTCCGGCTTGGCCGCCTCCGGGTTGCGCACCCGCTCCCCCGCCGCCTGGAGCATGGCCGCACGCCACGCGCCGAGCGATCCGTAGTGACGGGCGAGCAGCTTGGCGCTCGCTTCGCCGACCTGCCGGATGCCGAGCGCGTAGATCAGCCGGTGCAGCGGAATCCGCCGCCGGTCCTCGATCGCGGCCAGCAGGTTCTCGACGGATTGCTCGCCCCAGCCTTCCCGTTCCTTCAGCTCGGCCTCCTGGTCGTGCAGGCGGAAGATGCCGGCCGGCGTCTTGATCAGTCCGTCCTCGAGGAAGGCGACGACATGTTTGGAGCCGAAGCCCTCGATATCGAAGGCGTTGCGCGACACGAAATGCTTCAGCCGCTCGACCTTCTGGGCCGGGCAGATCAGGCCGCCGGTGCAGCGGCGAACCGCTTCACCTTCGGGCCGGACCGCGTGGCTGCCGCAGGCCGGGCAGGTTTGCGGGAAGACGAACGGTTTGGCGCCGTCCGGCCGCTTGTCGAGCAGCACCTCGACGACCTGGGGGATGACATCGCCGGCCCGCTGGATGACGACGGTATCGCCATTCCGGACATTCCGGCGCGCAATCTCGTCCTCGTTGTGCAGCGTCGCGCGCGAGACCACGACGCCGCCGACGGTCACCGGCTCGAGATTGGCAACCGGCGTCAGCGCCCCGGTGCGGCCGACCTGGATGGTGATTTCGTTCAATACCGTCTGCGCGCGCTCCGCCGGGAACTTGTGGGCGGTCGCCCAGCGCGGCGCGCGGCTCACCATGCCCAGACGGGCCTGCCAGTCCAGCCGGTTCACCTTGTAGACGATGCCGTCGATGTCGTAGGGCAGGGCGGCGCGTTCGGCCTGGACCCGATCGTACAGGGCGATCATGTCGTCAACCGAGCGGCAGACACCGGCGAACGGGTTGACGCTGAAGCCCCAGCCCCTGAGCCGGTCGAGGAAGTCCGATTGGGTTGCGCCGATGTCGGCGGCCGCCCCGCCGTCTTCGAGCACGCCCCAGGAATAGGCGAAGAAGTGCAGTTTTCGCTCGGCGGTGACGGCAGGGTCTATCTGGCGCAGCGATCCGGCTGCGGAATTGCGCGGATTGGCGTAGAGCGCGAGCCCGGCCGCTTCCCGCCCGGCGTTGAGCGCTGCGAAATCGTCGTTGCGCATATACACTTCGCCGCGGATTTCGATATAGGGCGGCGCCGCGCCATCCAGCGTATCCGGCAGGTCGACCACGGATCGGAGGTTTGCCGTCACGTCTTCGCCGACAGCGCCGTCGCCCCGCGTCGCGCCCAGGACAAAGGCGCCGTCGCGATAGTGCACCGCGGCCGACAGGCCGTCGATCTTCGGCTCGGCGACGATCTCGACCGGCACGGCGCCGTCGAGCGAAAGAAACCGGCGGACCCGGTCGACGAAATCCTCGACGTCCTCGCGCGAAAAGGCGTTGGAGAGGGACAGCATCGGCGCACGGTGCTCGACCTGCGCAAAACCCTCCCGCGGTTTCGCCCCGACGCGGGATTCGGGACTGTCCGCGCGTTGCAGCGCCGGAAAACGCTCTTCGATCGCCCGGTTGCGCCGGCGCATGGCATCGTATTCGGCATCTTCGATCTGCGGCGCGTCATCGCGATGATAGGCCTCGTCGTGCCGCTTCAGTTCGGCCGCAAGCCGCGCAAGTTCGGCCTGCGCCTCGGCCTTGGTCAACGCCTCGACGGCGACATCGGCGGTCATGATCCGGTCGCCATCAGGGCCGTGGCGGCGGCGCGCGCTTCGTCGGTGATGGCGGCGCCGGACAACATCCGGGCGATCTCCTCCCGCCGTTCCCTTTCGTCCAGCAGGCACACCGAGGCGACGGCGCTGTCATCCCTGTCGGTCCGGGTGACGCGCCAGTGCTGCCTTGCCCTGGCGGCGACCTGGGGAGAATGGGTGACGACCAGCACCTGCGCCTGGGCGCCGAGGCGAACCAGCCGCTCGCCGACCGCCGCGGCCGTCGCGCCGCCGACGCCGGAATCGACCTCGTCGAAAATTATCGTTCCGGGCCCGTAGTCCTGCGCCAGGACGACCTTCAATGCCAGCATGATGCGCGCCAGCTCGCCGCCTGAGGCGATACGGCCGATCGGCCCCGGTTCGGCGCCCGGCGTCGTCGCGACCTCGAAGGCAATCCGGTCCAGGCCGCCGGCGGATGCCTGGCGTTCGTCCAGCGCGGAAACCCGCGCTGCGAAGCGGGCGCGATCGAGTTTCAGGGGCGGCAGTTCGCGGGCGATGGCCGCATCGAGCGCGCCGGCGGCGGCCCGCCGCGCTTTGCTCAATGCCCTGGCGGCGCTGCGGTAGGCCAGGTCGGCTTCGTCGGCCTGTCTGTGCACTTCGGCGAGTGTCCCGGAGCTGTCATCGATCGAAGCCAGCCGCTGCTTGATCCTGTCGAGCAGAAGGGGTAGCTGGCCGACCTCGCAACGGTGCTTTCGCGCTGCATCGCGCAAGGCGGCGAGCCGGTCGTCGATTGTCTCCAACCGCGCCGGTTCGGCATCGGATTGCGCCGCCAGTTCGACGGCAGCGCTGTACACTTCGCTCAGTTCGATGGAAGCGCGGTCGAGCGCGGCGACGACGGGCTGGACCAGGTCGGGCGCCAGGGCCGCAGCTTTTTCCAGCGCCCGCGTGGCTGCGCCCAGTGCTTCGTCGGCGCGGCTGTCCGGTCCGACCGCAGCGATGGCCTCGTGAGCGGCTTCGATCAGCTTGCCGCTGTTGGCAAGCCGGGTGCGGTCGGCGACGAGCGATGCCTCCTCGTCGGCTGCCGGGGCCAATTCGCTCAACTCCCCTTGGATATGGCGCAGATAGTCTTCGTCCCGCCGCGCCTCATCCGCTTCCCGCTCGGCGCGGTCCAGCGCGTTGCGGGCCGCAGTCAGGCGCGTCCAGGAATCTGCGACCGCCGCGAGCTCGTCGCGATGGTTGCCGAAATCGTCGAGCAGTTGCCGGTGGGTCGCGGTGTCGAGCAAACCGGTCTGGTCGAACTGGCCGTGAAGCTCGGCCAGCCGGGCGCCGATCGACCGGAGCAAGCTGACGCTGACAGGCTGGTCGTTGACAAATGCCCTGCTGCGGCCGTCTGCGCCCAGGACGCGGCGCAGGATCAATTCGCCGTCGAGCCCGTCCAGGCCCTGTTCGGCGAGCAGGGCGCCCGCCGGGTGGTCGGTGCCGATCTCGAAGCTCGCGGAAACGCTGGCCCGGTCAGCACCATTCCGCACGAAGCGCGCGTCGCTCCGGCCGCCCAGTGCCAGACCGAGGGAAACGAGCAGGATCGATTTGCCGGCGCCGGTTTCGCCGGTAAGTGCCGTCAGCCCGGCCCCGAACGACAGGTCGAGCGCTTCGATCAAGACGAGGTTGCGGATCGAAAGGCCGGTAAGCATTCCCGCTGGCAGGCGATTACGAAGTTGCTGCGCTTTCGCCCGGCCGCATCAGAATATCCGGTCGATAAGGCGGCCGAACCAGGATTTCCCGCTGTCTTTGGCGGCCGCTTCCGGCGGCGGCTTGCCGGTCTCCTCCTTTTCCCCGGTCTTCTTCTTTTCGGTGCCGCCCGCCGGCGCAGCGGTCACGGACGCCGCCTTGACCGGTGCGGTGCGTTCGCCTTTCAGCAGCGCCCGGCTATGGCCGTGCCACCGGCTCTTCGGAAAGTTACGGCCCAGGACCGCAGTGGTGCGCTCCGCCTCGCTGCGCAGCCCAAGAGCAACGTAGCTTTCCGTCATGCGGTGGAGCGCTTCCGGGATATAGCGAGACCCCTGATATTCCTGGACCACCGCCTTGAACCGGTTGATCGCTGCCAGATGCTGGTTCTTGCCCTGGTAATAGCGGCCGACCTCCATTTCGTGTCCGACGAGATGATCCCGAAGCACGGCGGCCTTGCGCCGCGCATCGTCGGCATATTTCGAGGTCGGAAAGCGCTCGACGACCAGGGTGAATTCCTCGTAGGCGGCGGCGGTCGGACCCGGATCGCGTTTCGTGTCGCGCACCTCCTGGAAGAAACACAACGCCTTCAGATAATGGGCATATGGAACGTCGCGATGCGCCGGATTAAGCTGGAGATATCGGTCGAGCGTCAGCCGGGCCGTTTCGAAGTCCTTTGCCCTGTAGTTTGCGTAGGCCACCATCAGTTGCGACCGCGGCGCCCACACAGAATAGGGATGCTGCCGGTCGACCTCGCTGAAGAACGTGGCCGCCTCGACATATTCCCGTTCTTCCATCAGGTCCATGCCGCGGTTGTAGAGCTGCTCGACCGAGCCTTCGATATAGGTCTCGTCCGCATCCTCGCCGAACAGGTTGAACGAACTGCAGCCGCCGATGAGGAGCGCTGCGCACACCGGTGCGGCCGCCACGGTTCGCGCACAGGGTCGAATCAGGGCCCGGAATATTCTGGCAATCATGCGAGCGGTTCTCACGATGGGCGCACTGCGCGGTTCGAGACGCTGTTTTCACCACCGAATCAACGCGATGGTCTCATAGCATACCCATTGCACGAGGCGCCACGGCTCTTTCGCCCGGCGAACCGGCACTCAGATCGGAACGATCGGGCGGACCTGAAAGCCCGGCTGCCCCCGGAAGCCGCAGGCTGCCACCGGGTCAGGCGATGGCCCTCGCAGCGCGCATCCGCGCTTCGGCGCAATCGGCGGCGGCCGGTTGGCCGGCTGTCTCGACCAGGCGCCAGGCGCCGTCGTCGGCAAACAAACGGCGCAGCAGCTCGAGATTCAGGGCATGGCCGGACCGGTAGCCATGAAAATGGCCGAGAAGCGGGTAGCCGGCCAACCGCATGTCGCCCAGCGAGTCGAGAAGCTTGTGGCGGACGAATTCGTCCTGGAACCGCAAGCCTTCCGGGTTCACGATGCTGTTGCCGTCGACGACCACCGCATTGGCCAGGGAACCGCCGCGCGCGAGTCCCGAGGCGCGCATCGCTTCGATCTCTTCCCGAAAACCGAAGGTGCGCGCGGAAGCCAGTTCGCGGCGAAAGGCGCCGTTCGACAGGTCGAACGCGCGGACCTGCCTGCCGATCGCCCCGGAATCGAATTCGATCTCGAAACTGTATGTGCTCCCGGCGCTCGGCATGAGGACCGCGGATTTCTCGCCGTTGCCCACCGAAACCGGTTTCAGGATTTCAACCACGCGGCGGGGTGCGTCGAGTTCCCGGATCCCGGCGCATTCGACCAGGAATACGAACGGCTCGGCGCTGCCGTCCATCGCCGGCACTTCCGGGCCGTTTACTTCGACGATGGCGTTGTCGACCTGCAGGCCCGCCAGCGTCGCCACCAGATGTTCGATCGTACCGATGACGACGCCCTCGGCATTGCCGATTGTCGTGCACATCCTTGTGTCCACGACATTGTCCCACCGGGCGGCAATTTCCGCGCCCTGGCCGGCCAAATCAGTCCTGCGGAACAGGATTCCCGTACCGGCTTCCGCGGGGAGCAGCGCTATGCTGACCTTTGTGCCGGAGTGCAGGCCGCGCCCGGCGCAGGAGATTTCGTCTTTCAACGTCGTTTGAAGGACGCTGCTGCGATCTGCAGGTTGCGGCGCGTAACCGTTCACGCGGAATTCTTCCGGCGTGCCTATCGCATCCATGCGGCAGTTCCCCGTTATCTCAAACGGCTCCGAACGGATGGCCGGTGCTCCCCCGATATCGGCATCATCCAGAAAAAGAGCCGGCGACCTTTTGGATCACCGGCCCGCTTTCTAGCAAAATGACGCCGGAGCGTTAAATCACGCTTTGTTACGCCATGTTACACGATCCCGTCAGTACCGGAATCAGTTCGCCTGCCGACGCAGAAACGCCGGAATTTCAAGGAGATCGTCTTCGGCAGACCGATTCTCCGTTCGGTCACTTCCGGAGGCCGGCGGTTGAGTCCGCGCGGTCCGGTCGGCCCCTTCGCGACGGGAACGGTCGGAGTCGGTAATCAGCCGCACCGTCGATTCGGATTGCGCCTCTGCCGGCGATGTACCGGGCGAAGGATCCGCGCCGTCGTTCGCGTGACCGGAATCGGCGGAACGCCTCGCGGCCCTGGCCGAATCCTTGCGCCGTCCGCGCAGGAACGAGAACATGGACCCCCGGTTGCCGGACCCGGCCTCGGGTTCGGACGATGCCGGCTCGTCGACCGGCCGGCCTTCCGGCCGCAGCACGGCGCGCAGGTCCGGCCGCGTATCCGGCGCCTCCGCCGCCGCTGGCCGGGCAGGCGTCAGCATCTCCTCCACCTTCTGGGCAAGGTCCGTCGGCCTCTCGACCGATGCGGCCTCAACCGGATCGGCGCCGGCCTGTGCCGCTTCGGCATAAACCGGTTCAGCCTGAACGGTTTCGGGAAGCATGGCCTCGGCCTGCGCGGGTCCAACCTGCCGGAGCTCGGCCGGTTCGGACGCGGTGGCGTCGCCCGCTTCCTCATCTGCGCCGCGTTCGCCAGCGAGCGTATCGCCGAACATCTCGGACTGCGGTTCGGGTTCGCCGGTAATTACCGCGGCTGCAGCATCCGGGAGTTCGGCCCCGGCCGGCGCCACGCCCCCGGCTTCGGGCATCGAACCGGCGGTGTCTGCTGCGTCTTCTCCGGTATCGGCAGCCTGCGGCGCTTCCGGTTCGGCGTCCTGGTTCGCCGGCCGCAAAACCCGGAGTTCGGTCGGGCGCTGGGCAACGGTCGTCGGGCTGTCGATGCCGGTTGCAAAGACCGATACCCTGATCTTGCCCTCAAGGTCAGGATCGAAGGTCGAGCCGAATATGATGCTCGCAGCCGGATCCACCTCGTCGCGCACCCGGTTCGCCGCCTCGTCGACTTCGTAGAGGGTCAGGTCCGGGCCGCCGGAAATGTTGATCAGCAGGCCCCGCGCGCCCTTCATCGAGACGTCGTCGAGCAGGGGATTGGAGATCGCCGATTCGGCTGCATCGATCGACCGGTTTTCGCCCTGGGCCTCGCCCGCGCCCATCATGGCCTTGCCCATCTCCGACATTACCGAGCGGATATCGGCGAAATCCAGATTGATCAGGCCAGGCATCACCATCAGGTCCGTGATCCCGCGCACGCCGGAATGCAGCACCTCGTCGGCCATGCGGAACGCATCGGCGAAGGTCGTCTGCTCATTGGCGACGCGGAACAGGTTCTGGTTCGGGATGACGATCAGCGTGTCGACGACATCCTGCAGCTCCTGCAGCCCGCTTTCGGCAAGGCGCATGCGTTGCGCGCCTTCGAAATGGAACGGCTTGGTGACCACGCCGACCGTAAGGATACCGCTTTCCCGGGCCGCACGTGCGATCACCGGCGCAGCGCCTGTGCCCGTGCCGCCGCCCATGCCGGCGGTGATGAACACCATGTGGCTGCCGTTCAGATGTTCGGCGATCTGATCGATTTCCTCCTCGGCGGAGGCCCGGCCGATTTCGGGCCGCGAACCGGCGCCGAGGCCTTGCGTAATGCTCAGACCGAGCTGGATCTGACGTTCGCATTCGGACTGGGCGAGGGATTGCGCGTCGGTATTCGCCACCACGCACACGACGCCGTCGATGTCCGAATTGAGCATGTTGTTGACCGCATTGCAGCCGGCGCCGCCAACCCCGAATACGACGATTCGCGGCCGTAATTCGGGAGGAGTTTTGGGTATGGAGAGTTTGAGGGTCATCGTGGCCTCCTTGGTGAACCTTTCCGTCGGGCCGCTGCTGTGGCCGCGCGCGGCGAAGGGCAGGTCGTGGGTTCTCGGTTGAGGATGGAAGGAAGAATTCGGTGCATCACAAATGGTCCTTGAGCCAGCCGCCGAACCGTCCGAGCAGGCCGGCCTCGCGCGTCTGCGCTGCCGCGAGTGTGCCGAGCGCGCTGCTGATTCCATCGGTATCTGCGCGGCGCTCGGCGGCGAACCGCAGCAAGCCGGTGCATGTCGTGTAGGCCTGGCCCATCGCTGTTTCCGCGAGACCGTCGAACGGAATTGCGCGGCCGATCCTGACTTTGCCGTCGAAAATTGTGCTGGCCATCTGCGGCACGCCTTTCAGTTGGCAGCCGCCGCCGCTCAGGACGATGCGGTGGCCGGCACGCGCCAGATACGGTGTGTCCTGCAGCCGGCTGCGCACCAGTTCCAGCGTCTCCTCGACGCGCGGCCGGATGATTCCGGTCAACAGGCTTTTTGGGGCCGGCTGCGACGGTGCATTCTCGTCGGCGCCGATGGCGGGGATTTCGATGGTCGCCCTGTCGTCGCTCGGCTCACCAAGCGCGCTGCCGTAGCGGACCTTGAGCAGCTCGGCCTGCTCGATCGGGGTCGACAGGCCATGAGCCAGGTCCTTGGTGATCTGGTTGCCGCCGACGGGAACGGTGTCGGCGTAGACGATCTCACCGTCTACGAACACGGCGGCACCCGTAACGCCGGCGCCCATGTCGATCACGGTTGCACCCAGCGTCCATTCGTCTTCGACCAGGGTCGCCAGGCCGGCGGCGTAGGGCGCCATGACGAAGTGCTCGATCTCCAGGTGGCAGTTGCGGACGCAGGCCGCCAGACTGCGCACCGGGCCGGCTTCGGCCGTCACGGTGTGGACCTCTGCGCCCAGCGTTTCGCCGAACAGTCCGCGCGGATTCCTGATGCCGCGCGCGCCGTCGAGCCGGAAGCCGACCGGGATGGAATGAATCAGGGCGCGGTCGAGTTCGTTTTCGATCCGCTGCCCGCGCTGCAGGAGCCGGCGGATGTCGGCCGGGCCGACTTCCCCGTTCGCGATGGGCGATTCGAACGATATCAATTCCGATTTCGGCTGCCCGCAATTGACAGAAACGATGACGGACTTGACGGTCTCGCCGGTCATGTTCTCGGCGATGTGAACGGTGTTGGCGATCGCGTCGCACGCGGCGTCCATGCTGACGATCGATCCGCGCGCCATTCCTTTCATGTCCCGTTTGCCGATACCGACCACGCGCAGCTGCCCGGCCGGCAAGAGCTGCGCGATGATGCAGGTGACCTTGCTGGTGCCGATATCGAGCGCTGCTATCAGCTGGTTTCTTGCGGCGGCGGAAGCGCCGTTTCGCTTGGCCATCGGGCGACGCGCCTCCTATCCCCGATCGCCGTTGCGGTTGGCGCTGCTGCGCGTCGCACCGGTCCCGTCCTTGGGCGCTTCGTCCGGATTTGGCGTGCGAATCACGAATTCGAAGCGGGATCGCATGTCGAAGCCGAGGGCGCCCCTGGCGAGCAGGTTGTGTGCACGGTCCAGGTCGGCGAAGCGGTGCCACGCGGCGTCGGGCCTGCGTTCCGGCAATTTCAGGAAGACGCCGTTATCGAACCTGAGATCCCACCGGCGCTTGCCCAGGCGGGTTGCCTGGACAACGCGCTTGGCCAGTACCGGCCGGGTTTGCAGCAACGTGACCAGCGCGGCGGTCCGTTCCGGCGCGCCGTCGCCCTTGACCAGCAGCTTGCCCCAGTGATTGCCGTCCGCCGCCATGTCGACGATGGTGCCGCTCTGCGAAATCAGCTTAATGCGGCCGCTGACTTCGAAACGGGCGATGGCCGAATGCTCGTGCAGCCGAACGTAAAGCGCATTCGGCCAGCGCCGCTCGACGACCGCATCCTTGATCCAGGGCAGGGCGCGAAGTCGCCGGCGCAGCGCGGCCATGTCGACCTGCGTGAGCGAGTCGCCGCGATCGAGGCCGATGGTGGACAACAGGGTTTTGCGCGGCGTGCGGTGGCGTCCCGCGACGAAGATATGCTCGAGGCGCAGGGCCAGAGCGTTGCGAAGCGTTTCGGCCGCCCGTTCCGCGTTGCGGTCGACCAGGGCGATGGCCGATTCGGTTCGGCCGGTCTGCCAGAGCCAGGCGGGAACACCGAGCAGTCCGATCAGCAGGATGAAGCGCACAATCGTGCCGGAGCGCGCGCGCAGTACCGCACCGGCGAGGCGCAACGGCCGCCGGCGGGCACGGCGGTTGCGGCGGACCGGCGGATCGCCCGACGGCTCCGCCCGCAGGGTCGGCGCAATACGCGTCTCTCCGGCCGGTTCGTTCTCCGGCATCGTCGACGCAGCCCGGTCGATGATCGCGCCGGCGCTCAGGGCCGCGCAGTCTTCGAGTTCGCGCGCGCGGCGGCTGGTTGCGGCTATGTTCAGTCGTCGCATGCCGCGTGCTCCACCAGCCAGGTCAGCAGGCGCTCGAACGGCCACCCGGCATGGGCGGCGATTTCGGGCGCAAGCGACGTCGGGGTCATGCCGGGCTGGGTATTCACCTCGAGGACGACCAGATCGCCGGGTTCGCCCTTCGTGTCGTCGTAACGGAGGTCGACGCGGCTTATGCCGCGGCAGCCAAGCGCGGCGTGGGACCGAACCGCCAGTTCGAGGGCCCGGTCGTAGGCGTCTGGGTGAATCGGCGCCGGCATGAGATGGACCGATTCGCCGTCGGCATACTTGGCGCGATAGTCGTAGAAGCGCCGGTCGGTGCGAATCTCGATGGCACCGACGGCCTTGCCGCCCATGACCAGGACCTGAATTTCCCGTCCCGGTATGTAGCGCTCGATCAGCGTATCGGGGTATTTGGCGTAGACCTGTTTCAGATCGGTCCAGGATTTATTGTCGGTCTCAAAGACCAGTTCGACTCCGACCGAACTGCCCTCGCACAGGGGTTTCATCACGTAGGGCCGTGCCGGCTCCGGGAAGGCGTCGAGTTCCGGCCGCGGCACGACCCAGCCTTCGGCGAGCGGTATTTCCCTGAGGGCGAACATCGCCCGGCTGACCGACTTGTCCATCGCCATAGCCGAGGCGGTGGCGCCGGAATGGGTGTAGGGAATGCGGAGGATGTCGAGCAGGCCCTGGATCCGGCCGTCCTCGCCGAACGGGCCGTGCAGGGCGTTGAATACGGCATCCGGCGCCGGATCGAGCGCTTTCAGGAGCGTGGTCACGTCACGCGTCACGTCGATCGCCGCGACGTCGAACCCGGCATTGCGCAGACCTTCGACGCAGCCTTTGCCTGAAGACAGCGAGACTTCGCGTTCGGAGGAGAAACCGCCCATCAAGACCGCGACCCGCGTCATGGCCGGTTCTCCCGGTTTCCGCTGTCGGGCGAATCGCCATCGGAATGCGGCTCGCCGATCCGGCGGATCTCCCAGTGCAGGTCGATGCCGCTGCCGGCTTTCACACGGGCGCGGATTTCCTCGCCCAGGCTTTCGATGTCGCCAGCGGTGGCCTCCCCGGTATTGATCAGGAAATTGGTGTGCTTTTCCGAAACTCTGGCGCCGCCCCACGACAGGCCGCGGCAACCGGCCTCGTCGACCAGTTGCCATGCGGTGCGGCCGTTCGGGTTGCGGAACGTGCTGCCGCCGGTGCGGGTGCGCATCGGCTGGCTGGTTTCCCGGTTCTGCCGGATATCGGCCATGCGCGCTGTAATCACCGAGCGGTCAGCCGACGTGCCGCGCATCTCGGCGCCGGTGAAAATCCAGTCTTCCGGGATGCTGCAATGACGATAGCCGAAGCCCATGTCGGCCGGGCCGAGCCGGTGGAGTTCGCCCCTGGGGTCCACTGCCTCGCAGGAAAGCAGAATGTCTGCCATTTCGCCGCCATAGGCGCCGGCGTTCATGCGCAGCGCGCCGCCGATCGTGCCGGGAATGCCCGAAAGAAATTCCAGTCCGGCGAGGCCGGCGTCGCGCGCCGCTGCGGCGACGGCGGGATCCGGTGCGCCGGCGCCGGCGCTGACCACGTCGCCGTCGACATCGATTCCGGCCATCTCGCGGCCCATCCGGATGACGACGCCGCGCACGCCGCCGTCGCGCACCAGCAGGTTGGAGCCAAGGCCGACGACCGTGACCGGCGTGTCTTCCGGTTTCTCGCGCAGCATCAGGATCAGGTCGTCCCTGTCCGCCGGCCGGAACAGAACCTCCGCGGCGCCGCCGACGCGGAACCAGGTCTCCCGGTCCAGGGGTGCGTTCGCGGCGAGATGGCCGCGGACCGGCGGCAGGCGGTCGATCAGGTCGTTGCTGCGGGTGCGCCCGGCGATCATCCGGCGCCTCCGTCCAGCGCTTCGAGCCGGCCGGGTAGGGCCTGCGCCCATGCGGTGATGTTGCCGGCGCCGAGGCAGATCACGAAATCGCCCGCGCCGGCGAGGTCAGCGATGACGCCGGGCAGGTCCTCGGCGCATTCCAGGCCGCGCACGTTGCGGTGGCCGCGATTGCGCAGGCCGTCCACCAGGCTGTCCCGGTCGGCGCCGGGAATCGGGTCTTCGCCGGCCGGATAAACATCGGCGATGATGACCTTGTCGGCATCGTTGAAGCAGCTGCAAAAATCTTCGAACAGGTCGTTCAGCCGCGAATAGCGGTGCGGTTGGGCGACGGCGATCACCTTGCCATTGCACGCCGCCCGGGCCGCTTTCAGGACATGGGCGATCTCGACCGGATGATGGCCGTAGTCGTCGATGACGGTGATGCCGTTCGCCACGCCGGTGCGGGTGAAACGGCGGTTGACCCCTTCGAAGCCGGCCAGGGCCTCGCAGATGGTCGTCTCGTCCAGGCCGAGTTCCAAGCCCACGGCAAGCGCCGCCAGCGCGTTGCGGACATTATGCTCGCCGAGCATGGGCAGTGCGATTTCGGCAATCCGTGCCTGGCGGCCCCGGACCCGTTCCTTGATCTCGACGTCGAAGGCAGTCTCCTGCGCCCGGTAATGCAGATTGGTGCCGCGGACATCGGCCTGGGGCGACAGGCCGTAGGTGATGATCCGGCGGTCCGACAGACGCGGGATCATCGCCTGAACCTCGGGATCGTCCAGGCACAGCACGGCGCAGCCGTAGAAGGGGATATTGCCGACGAAGCTTTCGAAGGCGCCGCGCAGCGCATCGAAATCGCCGTAGTGATCCAGGTGTTCCGGATCGATGTTGGTTACGATGGCGACCGTCGCCGGCAGTTTCAGGAAGGAGCCGTCGGATTCGTCGGCTTCCACGATGATCCAGTCGCCCTCGCCGAGCCGCGCGTTGGTGCCGTAGGCGTTGATGATCCCGCCGTTGACGACCGTCGGGTCCATGCCGGCGGCGTCCATCAGCGCGGCGACGAGAGACGTCGTGGTCGTCTTGCCGTGGGTGCCGCCAACGGCGATGCCCCATTTCAGGCGCATCAGTTCGCCCAGCATCTCGGCCCGCCGCACGACCGGTGTCAGGCGCGCGCGCGCCGCCGCGATTTCCGGGTTGTCGCCCTTGATCGCCGTCGAGACGACGACGACCGACGCATCGCCGATATTCCCGGCGGCGTGGCCGATCGCAACATCGATGCCCAGGTTCCGCAGCCGTCTGACGTTGGCGTTGGCCGCAATGTCGCTGCCCTGCACCGGATAGCCCAGATTGTGCAGGATCTCGGCGATTCCGCTCATCCCGATGCCGCCGATACCGGTGAAATGGATCGTGCCGAGTTCGAAGGGGAGCCTGGCCATCATGCGGCGGGCCTCCCCTCGGCGACGCCGGCCACCAGATCGGCCAGTCGTTCGGCCGCGTCCGGGCGGCCGGTCGCTGCCGCCGCCCGCGCCGCGGCAGCCAGCGGCTCCGGGTCGTTCAGGAAGCGGGACATCCTTTCGGAGAGGGCCGCCGGCGTGAAGCCTTGCTGCGGCATCAGCCAGCCGGCGCCGGCCCGGTCGATGTGGCGGGCGTTGAAAGTCTGGTGATCGTCGGCGGCGGCCGGGTAGGGCACATAGATGGCGGGCACGCCGGCGACCAGCGCCTCGGCGCAGGTCGAGGCCCCGGCCCGGCAAATCATCAGATGGGCCGCCGAGAGATGCTCGGGAATGTTGTCGAAGAAGCTCGCCAGATCAGCCGCCACTCCGGCGTCCCGGTAAACGATCCGCACCGGCTCGATATCTTCCGGCCGGCACTGCTGGGTCACGCGGAGGCGGGCCCGTTCGCCGGGCTGCAGCGCCGCAATGGCGTCCGGCAGCACCTTGCTGAACACGGTCGCGCCCTGGCTGCCGCCCATCACGAACAGGTTGAATGGCTCATCCTGCTGCGGCGGGCGATAGGATCGGCCGTGCAGGGCGTTGATCTCCGGCCGGACCGGGTTTCCCGTCTCGATCGTGCGGGCCCGGGTTTCCGGCATGCCTTCGATGTCCGGGAAGGACAGGGCGATAGCGCTCGCCGCTTTGGCGACCTTACGATTGGCGAGTCCGAGAAAGCCGTTCTGCTCGTGCAGGACGACCGGCCGCCGTTGCCTTGCGGCCATGAAGGTGGCGGGGAACGCCGCATAGCCGCCGAACCCGACCACGGCCGCCGGGTTGTGCCTGCGCAGCAGCCTGCTCACCGCCAGGGCGCCCCGGGCTATGATGAACAGAAAGGCGATCTTGCCGAATGCGCCGCCGCGGAACGGCGAGGCCGCCGGGACGACATGGGCCTCAATTCCCGGCGTTCGCCTGGCATAGTCGGCACCGCGGCTGTCGGTGTAGAGGCGAACCGTGTAGCCGCGGTCCAGCAATGCCGCGCCGAGCGCGACGGCCGGAAACAGGTGGCCGCCCGTGCCGCCGGCTGTCAGGACAACGGTGCGGTTGCCGAGGCTGTTCTCAGCGCGGCTCACAGGGACCCTCCCGCCCGGTCCCGGGTCAGCGCCAGAATCATCCCGGTGCCCAGCGCCAGCGCCATGATCGACGATCCGCCGTAGGAGATGAACGGCAGGGTCATGCCCTTGGTCGGCATCAGATGCAGGGTGGAGGCGAGATTGACGATCGCCTGGAGGCCGAAGGCGGCGAGCAGGCCGACCGTGGCGAACAGGACGAACAGATTGTTCGTGCCCACCGCCTTGACGAAGCCGCGCAGGACGATGAAGGCATAGGTGCCGACGATCAGCAGGCAGGCCAGAAGGCCGAACTCTTCGCCGGCGACGGCGAAGATGAAATCGCTGTGGGCGTCCGGCAGCAGCGCTTTCACGGTCCCCTCGCCGGGCCCGGTGCCGAAAATGCCGCCGTTGATGAATGCGTCGAGGGAGCGGTCCACCTGGTAGTTGTCGCCGCTGCCGGGATTGACGAACAGATCGACCCGCTTGGCGACGTGCGGGAAATTGAAATAGGCGGCGACCGCCGCGCCCGCGACGACCAGAATACCGGCGCCGATCAGCCACAGCGACAGGCCGGCAAGGAACATCAGGCAGAACCAGATCGAGAAGACGACGGAGGCCATGCCGATATCGGGCTGCATGGCGAGCACGCAGAGCGTCGCAAGGCACAGCAGCGTGGCGAGCGCGCGCCCCGGAAACCCGTTTTCCGACCGGGATGCCGCGCACAGCCAGGCGCAGACGACGGCGAAACCCGGCTTGATGAATTCCGACGGCTGGATAGCGAAACCGGCGACCGAAAGCCAGCGCCGGGCGCCCCTGATTTCCGCTCCGGCAAAGACGACGAAAGCGGAAAAAATGAGTGCGCCGGCCAGCACGACAAGCGCTGACCGACGCACCCAGGGCGGGGTAAGCAGGGAGGTCAGCAGCATCAGCGCAATCGCCGGCGGAATGAACAGAAGCTGCTGACGGACGAAGTGGAAACTCTCGATATTGGCGCGCGCCGCCGCAGACGGGCTGGCGGCCAGGGTAAGGACGATGCCGTAGACGATCAGCAGGCCGACGGCGATGAGCAGCCAGCGATCGACCGTCCACCACCAGCGGCCGATGACGCTCGTATCGGTCCGGGAAGGGGCATAGCTCATGCCACGCCTCCCGTATCGGCGATCGGGTTCCGGGCGATCAGGCGCCGGGCGCGCTCGCGGAAGGCGTCGCCGCGCGCACCGAAATTCGGGAACTGGTCGAATGAGGCGCAGGCCGGCGAGAGCAGGATAACCGGATTGCCCGGCGCGTCGGCCTCCGTCGCGGCACCCCAGGCGTCGGCAACCGCGCGCTCCAGGGTGCCCGACACGGTGACGGGCAGGGCCGGCGCCGCCGCCGATAGAAAGCGCGCCATCGCCGGCGCATCCTCGCCGATCAGGAAGGCGCCGCGGAGGGATGCGAGGGCCAGCGCCAGATCCGCATAGCCGCCTTGCTTGCCGCGCCCACCGGCGATCCAGAAAATACCGTCATACGCCGACAGGGCCCGGGCGGCGGCGGCCGTGTTGGTCGCCTTGCTGTCGTTTATGAAGGTGACGGTCCTGCTTCCGGCGGCGGCTTCACCGACCCGCTCCTGGCGGTGGGGCAGGCCGGGGAAGGTCGCGAAGGCGTCGGCAATGGCCTGCGGGGCGACGGAGAGGGCCCGGCAGGCGGCCCAGGCGGCAGCTGCGTTCTGGTGATTGTGCGCACCATGCAAGGCCGCGGCGCCGGCCAGATCGACAGGGCGGCCGGCGCTGCCCGGCGTGTCGTCCCGCAAGGTGCCGTCCAGCACGCCCACTCCGCGGTCGACATGTTTGCGGCCGGATACGCGGATCACGGTGCGGCCGGCCGTTTCCGCACGGTCGGCGAGGGAACGCGCTATCGGATCGTCGATGCCGACGACGACGGTCGCGTCCGGCGCGGCAAGATCGAACGAACGGCGCTTCGCGGCGATATAGCCGTCCAGTCCGCCGTGGCGCTCCAGATGATCCTCGGCGATGTTCAGCAGGACGGTGGCCCGCGCCCGCAGGCTGTAGGTCCGGTCCAACTGATAGGACGACAGTTCCAGGACGTAGATACCGTCTTCGCCGAGCGGCTCCAGGCCGAGGGCGGGGGGGCCGAAATTGCCGCCGACCTCGACCCTTCGGCCGGCGGCACGCAAGACGTGGCCGATCAGCGCGGTTGTCGTCGACTTGCCGTTCGTGCCGGTGACGGTGACGCAGGTCGCGGCCGGCACGGACCGGGCGAGCAATTCGATATCGCACAGGATTTCGGCGTTGGCGGCGCGTGCCGCGGCGGCGACCGGGTGCGGCGACGGAAACGCGTCCGGTATGCCGGGGCTCAGGACGAGCGGCAGGTCGGCCGTCCAGGTCAGCGCGCCCAGATCGGTTGCGGCGACACCGGCGGCTGCGGCGGCATCGCGTCCGGCTTCTGCATCGTCCCAGGCCAGCACCTCGGCTCCGCTCTGCGCCAGGGCACGCGCCGCCGCCAGCCCGGCAACGCCGAGGCCCATCACGGCGACCCGCTTGTTGGCGAAGGAGGGCACGGGGATCATGGCGCCTACCGCAGTTTCAGCGTCGAGAGGCCGACGATCGCCAGTATCGCGGCGATGATCCAGAACCGCACGACGATGGTCGGTTCCTGCCAGCCCTTCTGCTCGAAGTGGTGGTGGATCGGCGCCATGCGGAAGACGCGCTTCCCGGTGAGTTTGAACGAGGCGACCTGGACGATGACCGAGAGGGTCTCGAGCACGAACAGGCCGCCCACGATCGCCAACACCAGTTCGTGCTTCACGGCGACTGCAATGGCGCCGAGCGCTCCGCCCATCGACAGCGAGCCGGTATCGCCCATGAACACCATCGCCGGCGGCGCGTTGAACCAGAGGAAGCCCAGCGCGGCACCGACCAGCGAGCCGCAGAAGACCGCGAGTTCGCCACTGCCCGGAACGAAAACGATCTGCAGGTAGTTGGAAAAGACGGCGTTGCCGGCCAGATACGCGATCAGGCCGAACACGCCGGCCGCGATCATGACCGGAACGATCGCGAGCCCGTCCAGGCCGTCGGTCAGGTTGACCGCATTCGATGCGCCGACCATCACGCAGGCGGCAAACAGGACGAACAGGAAGTTGCCGAGATCGAGAAGGTAGCCCTTGAGGAAGGGGATCGACAGGCCGGTCGCCAGCGGCAGGTCCGCCTTGACCTGGTATTTGAATTGCGCACTCCAGCTCAGGTCCATGATCCAGTAGGTCGCCACGACGGCAATGACGATCTGCCCGGCCAGTTTCAGCATGCTCGGCATGCCCTTGGACGACCGTTTGGTCAGTTTCCGGTAATCGTCGTAGAAGCCGAGCAGGCCGAACCCCAGGGTGACGATCAGCACGCTCCACACATAGCCGTTGCCGAGGTCCATCCACAGCAGGGTGGAGATCGCCACCGACAGCAGGATCAGGACGCCGCCCATCGTCGGTGTGCCGCGCTTACTGAAATGGGATTCCGGGCCGTCGTCCCGGATCGGCTGGCCTTCGGCCTGGCGGCTTTTCAGCCAGCGGATGACCGACGGACCGAGCACCAGGCCGATGACCAGCGCCGTCATCAGCGCGCCGCCCGACCGGAAGGTCAGATACTGGAACAGCCGGAGCGGGCTGAACTCCGAGGACAGCGGCAGCAGGAACTCAAACAGCATGGCCGCCTGCCTCCCCGCCGGACTTTTCGAGAGCGACCAGTGCGTCGATCACCGGCTTCATCCGGCTGCCGAGCGAGCCCTTGACGCACACAACGTCGCCGGGCCGCACAGCGGCTGTAACCGCCGGAATCAATGCCTCGGAATCGGCTGCATGATCGCCGCGACGGGCCGCGGGCACGGCGTCGTACAGGTGGCGCATCAGGGCTCCGGCGGCGAACAGCAGATCGATATTGGCCTCTGCCAGGTCGTCGGCGAGACGGGCATGCAGGTCAGGGCCGTCGTCGCCCAGTTCCCGCATGTCGCCCAGCACGGCGATGCGCCGCCCGCCGGCTTGCGGGTTGGCGAGCATCAATGTTTCGAACGCCGCCCGCACGGCTGCCGGGCTGGCATTGTAGCTCTCGTCCAGGAGTTCGAAGCTGCCGTCGGGCAGATTGATCCTGCGGCGCGCTCCGCGCCCCGCCGGCGCCTCGAGCCCGGCCATGGCCGCAGCCGCCGCAGCGATATCGGCGCCGGCCTCGCCGACCGCGGCGAGCATGCCGAGCGCGTTGACCACCCAGTGATGCCCGGGCATGCCGACCCGGAAACTCAGGCGCTTCCCGAATACCGAGGCGGTCACGTCGCTGCCGTCGGCATCCATAACCGAGGCCAGCAGCCGGACATCCGCTTCCGGATGGACGCCGAAGGAGAGGCGGCGTGCGATCCCGGCCTCGGCCGCGCGGGCGTCGAGAAGCGCGAAATAGTCGTTGTCGCGCGGCAGGACGGCCGAGCCGCCCGCAACGACACCCTGAAATATCTCGGCTTTCGCCTCGGCGATCGCTTCGACGTTGTCGAAGAATTCGATATGTACCGGCGCCACAGTCGTGACGAGGGCGACATGCGGCCGGACCATCCGGGAGAGCGGCGCGAGTTCGCCGGGATTGCTCATGCCCAGTTCGAACACGCCGTACGCCGCCGAACGGGGCAGGCGGGCGAGCGACAGCGGCGCCCCCCAGTGGTTGTTCAGGTTGCCGGCCGTCGCATAGGTCTTGCCCTGCCGGGACAACAGAGCGCGCAGGCTTTCCTTGACGCCGGTCTTGCCGACGCTGCCGGTCACCGCAACGATCCGGCCGGCGCAGCGGGACCGGGCGGCGCGGCCCAGGTCCTCGAGGCCGGTCCGGGTGTCGCCGACGACGAGTGCGGGGCCGGCGGGCTCGACCGGGCGGTGGACCAGCGCTGCGGCGGCCCCGGCGGCGAAGGCCCTGCCGGCAAAGTCGTGGCCGTCGAACACCGGGCCTTTCAGCGCGACGAACAGATCGCCGGTCGCGACGGTTCGGCTGTCGATCGACACGCCGGTCGCCGACCAGCCGCCGCCGGCCGCTGCCAGAGCCCGGCCGCGGGTCGCGGAGGCGGCTTCCGCCGCTGTCCAGAGAACCGCGCTCATGCCGCACCGTCGGCAGCTGCGATCGCCTCGCGGGCGACGGCCGAGTCGTCGAAGGGCAGGATCGTGTTGCCGACGATCTGGCCCTGCTCATGGCCCTTGCCGGCGATCACCAGGATGTCGGCGGGAGCCAGACCGGACACGGCGGCGACGATCGCCTCGCGCCGGTCGCCGCTCTCGGCCGCGCCGGGGCACGCCGGCAGAACGGCGGCGCGAATTGCCGAAGGCGCCTCGCCGCGCGGGTTGTCGTCCGTGACGATCGCCCGGTCCGCGAACCGGTGTGCCGCCGCCCCCATCAGGGGCCGCTTGCCGGGATCGCGCTCGCCGCCGCATCCGAACACGACGGCCAGGGCTCCCTTTGTATGCGGCCGCAGCGCTTTCAGGACGGCTTCCAGGGCGTCCGGCGTGTGGGCGTAGTCAACATAGACCGCCGCGCCGTTGCGCCGGGAACCGGCAAGCTCCATCCGGCCGGGCGCACCGCGCAGGCTTTGCAAGGCGTCCAGTCCCACGGGTGCTTCCACGCCGGTCGCTGTCGCCAGCCCCAGCGCGCACAAGGCGTTCCAGGCCTGAAAATCGCCGGCAAGCGGCAGGTCGACAGAGGCGGCCTGCCCGTACAGTGTCATTTCGAGCCGCTGGCCGCCCGATGCCGGCGCGAGCCCGCGCAGGACGATATCCTCGGCGGCGCGGCCGTAGCTGACGACCCTGAGTTTCGCCCGCTCGCAGGCCCGGCGGACGTCTTCGAAAGCCCGGCTGTCGGCATTGATCACCGCCGTTCCGCCGGCCGGCATGAGTTCGGTGAACAGCCGCAGCTTAGCCGCCAGGTATGCGTCCATGCTGCCGTGATAGTCGATATGGTCGCGGCCGAAGCCGGTGAAGGCGGCGGCCTGCAGGCGCAATCCGTCGAGCCGGAACTGATCCAGCCCGTGGCTCGAGGCTTCGATGGCCAGACACTCGGTGCCGGCGCGGCTCAGCGCGGCGAGATCGCGATGCAGCGAGACCGGATCGGGTGTCGTCAACGCGCCGGGCCGTTCGAACCCAGGGCCGACGATGCCCAGCGTGCCCAGGGCCGCTGCCTTGCGGCCTGCGGCCGACCAGATCTGCTGCAGGAAAGAGACGACGGACGTCTTGCCGTTGGTGCCGGTCACGGCGACCTGGGTCGCCGGCTGCGCATCGAAGAACCGGCCCGCCATCCAGGCGAGCTGCCGGCGCGGCTGCGGATCGGTGATCAACGCCGCGGCGGCGCCGTCCAGGCTATCCCGGGTCACATCCGTCGTCGACAGGATGGCGGAGGCGCCGGCGCCGAGGGCATTGGGAATGAAACGCCGGCCGTCGAACCGGGCGCCCGGCAGCGCCGCGAACAGGTAACCCCGGGCGACCTGGCGCGAATCGGCACACAGGCCGGCGATGTCGAGGTCGCCGAATGCCGGGTCCCAATGCGCCGTGGCGGTCCGGCCCGCGCGATCGGCCATCAGCGCTGCGAGCTTCATTGGCGGCTCCCGCCCGAAGCCGCGTTGCGGCGATCCTTCTTTCGGGAGCCGGATCCGGCGCTGGCGAGGAGTTGTTTGCGCTTTCCAGACCGTTCCTCGGCCTGGCGCGGGACATTCAGGATCGGCGCTATCCGTTCGATGATCTCCTTGGCCGCCGGCGCCGCGACCCAGCCTGCGGTGGCGTAGCCGTAGCTCTTCTTGTTGCCCTTCGGCTCGTCGAGCGAAACCAGCAGCACATAGCGCGGCCGGTTTATCGGAAAGGCGGCGATGAAGGACGACAGCAACGCTTTGCGCCGGTATCCGCCGCGCCCGGCTTTTTCCGCCGTGCCCGTCTTGCCGCCGACCCGGTATCCCTTGGCGTTCGCCCGCTTGCCCGTGCCTTCCAGGACGACGCGGCGCATCAGGTTCCGGAGAATCCGGCTGGTCTTCGACGACACAATGCGCCGCCGCCACAGGGGCCGGCCGTTCTGGCGTTTGAGCAGGGTCGGCCTCACCATCATGCCGTCATTGACGATTCCGGCAACCGCAGCGACGAGATGGACGGGCGTGACGGCGATGCCGTGGCCGAACGCGATGGTCAGCGTGTTGACCGGCCGCCAGTGCCGCGGATACAGCGGCTGGCCGGCTTCGGGCAATTCCAGCGGTATTTTCTCGAGCATCCCGACGCGGCGCAGGAACGCTTTCTGGCGTTTGCCGCCGATCCGCTCGGCGATGGCGGCGGAACCGATGTTGGACGACTTGACCAGGATGGTGCCCGTATCGATCGGCTTCGAGATCGGATGCGTATCGCGAATGACGCGCCGGCCGGCCGGAAACGGCTTGTGAACCCGGTACATTTCGCCCAGGTGGGTGACGCCGTAGTCGAGCGCCATTGCCGTATTCAAAATCTTGAAGACCGAGCCGAGTTCGTACACACCCAGTGTGTTGCGGTTGAATCGGGCGTTTTTAGGGACGCGGAGCAGTTTGTACGGGTCATAGTCCGGCAGAGAGACCATCGCCGGGATTTCGCCGGTCCGCACGTCCATGACTATCGCCGCGCCGCCGAGCGCCCGCCAGTACTCGATCGACCTGGCGAGAATCTCCCGAACGGCGGCTTGGGCGCGCAGGTCGATGGAAAGGTTTAGCGGCCGGGCGTTGGTCCGGATTCGCTTGTCCATCCTGGCTTCGACGCCGGCAATGCCCTTATTGTCGACGTCGCTGCTGCCGACGATGTGTGCGACCAGCGCGCGTTGCGGATAGACCCGGCGCAGATCCGGGCGCACCTGGACGCCGGCCAGCCCGAAGCGCAGAATCTGCTGATAGGCTGCCGGCGACGCTTGCCGGTGGATCCAGACGAAACGGGTCTTCCGGCGCAGCTTGGTCTCAAGGGTGCGGACTGTCTGGCGCGGGAAAATGTGGGCCAGAATGCGCGCCGTTCGGCCCGGATCGTCGACCAGGGAAGGATCGGCAAAAATCGACCACGACCTGATGCTGGTCGCGAGCACAATCCCGTTCCGATCGGCGATATTGGCCCGGTGTCCGGCCGACCGGGTCTTGCCTGCCGCGAGCTTGGTGCGTTCGGCCTCGGCGCCGGCCCGGATCACGCCCAGATCGACAAGCCGGTAGCCGATAGCGCCGAACGCGAGCAGGAACACGGCGCCGGTTACGATCAGGCGGCGGCGCGCAACGGAAATTGCCTTGCCGGCCGCGCCCTCCAGATGCATTTCGCCCGGACGGCACCGGGCGGACCTGGCGTGCGGGCGGCACAGATCGCGCAGGCGGCGGCTCATCGCAGCTTCCTTGCGCGTTTACGGGATGCCCGGGCATCCCCGTCCAGCGCCCGGCCTTCGTCCGTCAGCGCATACTGCGCGGCGAAAGTGTCGGGCAGGCTCGAGAAACGCTTGAATTGTCCGCCGGCTAGCGGGGCGAGGCCTTTGGGCCGCGGCAGTCGCTCAAGGCGCTGCGGCGAGGTCAGCAAGGTCCACTCGGCCTGCAGAATCCGGATGTTGTTCCGGTAGGACCGGACGCCCGCGTCGACCGCCGCGACCTGCTTTTCCAGGTTCTGGACCTGATGTTTGACCAGGAACAGCGCGCCGGTAAGGCCGCTCAGCAGGACGAGCAGGACGATCGTGGTCAAGCGGATCATGCCGCGCCCCCGGCCGGAAAACCGGCGGCATTGTCGCCCCAGGCCGGATTGTCCGTCCGCTCCGCCGCGCGCAGCCGGGATGAGCGCGCGCGCGGGTTGGCGGCGATTTCGCCGGGCGACGGCGCGATCGCCCGGCGATGCAACAGCCGGAACGTCGGCGGACGCCGTCGGGCGGGCTCCGGCCGGTGGCGCGAACCGCGCGGCGCGTCGGCGCTGCGGTCGCGCAGAAACCGCTTCACACGCCGGTCCTCGAGCGAATGAAAGCAAACCACGGCAAGCCGGCCGCCCGGCCGCAGGAGCCGTTCGGCACCGCGCAGGCCGCGGTCAAGCTCCTCCAGCTCGCCGTTCACATAGAGGCGCAGGGCCTGGAATGTGCGGGTCGCCGGATCGATGGAGCCCGCCGCCGGCACGACGGACCGGACGACCTCCGCCAACTGGAGCGTTCGCTCGATGGCGGCGCTGCGGCGCGCGCTGACGATGGCTCTGGCGATGCGACGGGCCGCGCGTTCCTCGCCCAGAGTGAAGATGATTTTCGATAAGTCCGCTTCGGCAGCGCGGTTGACCACCTCGGCGGCGGTCGGCCCCGAGCGGCTCATGCGCATGTCGAGCGGGCCGTCGTAGCGGAAGGAAAAACCGCGATCGGGCGTGTCGAGCTGCGGCGACGACACGCCGATATCGAGGGCGACGCCGTCGACCGGCGCGTCGGTGACCGCGCGGACCAGCCGTTCCATGTCGCCGAAGCGGCCTTCGATCAGGGTCAGCCGGCCGCGATAGCGGTCACGGAGCGGGCGGCCCCGTTCGATGGCGTCCGGATCGCAGTCGATGGCGGCGACCCGGCAGTCGGCCGCGCCGAGTATTGCGGCCGTGTAGCCGCCGGCGCCGAATGTACCGTCGACATAGGCGCCGCCCGGCCGAGGCGCGAGCGTGCGGATCACCTGGTTCAACAGGACGGGGACATGGCCGGCGGTCATGCAGCGCCTCCGGCTCCGAGCGACCACAGATCCTTCAGGCCGATCTTGCCGAGCGGACCATCGGACGCCTTGGACTGCCATTCGTTCCGCCGTTCCGGCGACCAGATCTGGAAGACCCTGCCGATGCCGACGAACACGGCCCTGTCGCCGATTCCGGCGAGCGCAATAAAGCGCTCAGGCAGAATGATCCGGCCCTCGCCGTCGAACGGCAATTCTTCGGAATCCGACAGGACGAGTTCGATCGCCTGTTGCTCTTCCGGCGTCAGGCCGTCCCGGGCATCGAGCCGGTCGATCGTGTCCTCGATCCGCTGGCGGTCGCAGGCGTCGATCGCGCCCAGGCCACCGTTCGGGGCCACGACAACGCCGTTGAAAGCGCCGGCGGCGGGCGGCGCGGCGAGGGAGGCACGAAACCGCGCCGGCACGGAAACCCGCCCTTTCCTGTCGATTCTGTTCGTAAACGTGCCGATAAACGACGCCATACGAACCCCATCCCCGCGAGGGCAGCGCCACCGGATTCGGGGCTTGCCCGGATTATCGTTTCCATGCCGTCGGGCCGGTCACACTGTCGGGTCACACTGCGCCGATCATCCATGGCTAATTATGGGATATCATGGGATTTGATGGAAGTCAATGCCCAGAAGATTGGAATTTCTAGGCAAATCAAGCGTTTGACATAGGCGGAACATCATCGGCGCCGCCGCGACGCGTCGGCGGTGGCAGGCAATCCCGGCGACGCTGTTCCGCCACCTTCCTTCCCGGGGCCGGCGCCAGACGGCCTGTAAGCCGGGTTCTGTCCCCCGGAGGACCGGGGGGATGGCCATTCATCTGGGACAGCCGTCGCCGGCTGCCTCGCGCGACCCACCCGGACGGCGGCGCGGAAACCCGCCTGAGCCGGCCCGCGAAGATCGGGGGCCGCCCGTGCCGTCCCTATTCGGTCTTGCTCCCGGTGAGGCTTGCCGTGCCGCGCCCGTTGCCGGCCGCGCGGTGCGCTCTTACCGCACCCTTTCACCCTTGCCCGGCCCGATGCCGGGCGGTTTGCTTTCTGTGGCGCTGTCTCGGGGGTCGCCCCCGCCGGGCGTTACCCGGCACCGTGTTTCCGTGGAGCCCGGACTTTCCTCACCCGGCCGGGTTTCCCCGTTGGCCGGGCGCGGCCATCCGGCCGTCTGGCCCCGTCAACATCGTTACTGTGCCGTCCGGGGTCAAGGCGTACGGCCTACGCCGCCGCGGCGACAATTGCCGCCAGCGCGGCGGTTTCCGGATCGGCCGCACCCGTCACCGAAGCCGGCCGGAAACGGCGCTGGAACGCGGCAAGGACCGCCGCCTGCCCGCGTGCCTGCGCCGCCCCGGCGCTGCCCGGCTCCGCCGGCCAGCGATACCCGATCCTCGCCAGGTTGCGGCCGATCGATTGCAGGTCGCCCTCCGTGTCCGCTCCGAGCCTTGTCCGCACGGTCCGGGCATCGGGCCAATAGCCGATGCCGGCCGCCGCGAGCATCTGCCAGTCGAACAACTCCCCCGGATCGGTCTTGCGTTCCGGCGCGACATCGCTGTGGCCGACGACGCCCAGCGGGCGGATGCCGTAGCGCTCGACGATCGCTTTCGACAGGGCCAGCACCGCCTGCATCTGCAATTCGGGAAACGCCCGGTAGCCGAACTCGTGACCGGGGTTGACGATCTCGATGCCGATCGAGAGCCCGTTCACGTCGGTTTCGCCCTGCCAGCAGGCGACCCCGGCATGCCAGGCGCGCCGGTCTTCCGCGACATGGGCGTAGACGGTGCCGTCCTCATCCACGGTGTAATGGGCGCTGACCTGCGCCGCCGGATCGCATAGCCGGTCCAGCGCCGCGGCGGCGCTCACCATGCCCGTATAATGCAGCACCAGCATGTCCGGCGCCCGGCCGCCGGGCCGCTCGTTATGGTTCGGGGACGGTCGCTCGACGATTCGCATACCGCAATTCCGGGCGCGTCAGGTCTTCAGCGGCGCATCGGCCGTGGCCGGCCGGCGCAATACGATAACCGCCACGCCGGCGACCGTCAGCACCGATCCGAGGATCATCTGCCAGGTCATCTGCTCCCCCAGGATCCAGACGCCGCCCATGACGCCGAACACCGGTACGACGAGCGTGAACGGCATAACCTGGTTCACCGTGTAACGCCGGAGGAACGAATACCAGATGCCGTAGCCGATCAGGCCGACACAGACGGTCATATAGGCCACGGCGCCCCAGCCGTAGACCCCGGCATTCTGAAAGTCGCGCCAGTGGTTGTCCTCGAAAATCAGCGAGATCAGGAACAGCTGCGGCGCCGCGAAGAGGCTGCTCCAGCCGAGCACGCCGAGCGGCGGCGCATCGCCCATCGCCTTCACCTGTATGTTCGACGCCGCGAAAATCAGCGAGGCGGTGACCACCAGCCCGAGATGGAACAAGCTGGATTCCATGCGCGGCTCACCGGCGATCAGCACGATGCCGGCGAAGGCGCCGGACATGCCGAGCATGCGCCGCCAGCCGAGATAGTCCTTGAAAAGGATCGCCGCGAGGATCGAGGCGAAGGGCACCTGGAGCTGGATGGCGATCGCCGCGACGGCGGCGTCCACGCCGGCGACCCCGGTGAACATCAGCCCGAAATGCAGCGATCCCAGGGTGAAGGACAGGCCGACCACATGGCCCATCTTCGCCCGCGGCATCTCGACGAAGGGAACCAGCACCAACCCCATGATCAGGAAGCGGAGGCTGAGCAGGAAAATCGGTTCGAGATCCCGGAAGCCGAATTTCGCGGCGACGAAATTCAGCCCCCAGAGGACCATGATGCCGAACAGGATGGCGGCGTGGCTCAGCCGCATAGCAGGCAATTCACGCCGCCGTTGCTCCCGCCGAACCGTTCGGCCCGGCCGGCCGACGTGCCGATTCGATCTCCTCTCGCAGGGTTTCGAGGGCAAGCCAGCGGTCCTCGGCGGCCGACAGTTCGGCCCTAGCAGCCTCCAGCCGGGCCGCGGCTCGTGAGAAGCGGGCCGGATCGGCGGCATACAGACCGCGGTCCGAGAGTTCCGCCTCCAGCGCGGCGATCTCCGCCTCCAGGGTGGCCATCTCGTCCGGCAGCAGATCGAGCGCGCGCCGGTCCCGGTAACTCAACCGGGTGGCCGGCCCGGATTTCCCGGCCGGTTCCCGGGCCGCTTTGCCCACGGATTTTCTCGGCGGGTCCGCCGTCCGGCGCGCGGCCGCCGGTCCGTCCCTGCGCTGGACCAGGTAGTCGGCATAGCCGCCGGCATATTCCTTCACCCGCCCGTCGCCCTCCAGGACGATGGTGCTGGAGACCGTCTTGTCGAGGAAGTCCCGGTCGTGGCTGACCAGGATCAGCGTGCCGGCATAGTCGGCGAGCAGGCTCTGGAGCAGGTCGAGCGTATCCATGTCGAGGTCGTTTGTCGGCTCGTCCAGGATCAGCAGGTCGCTCGGCGTCGCCAGCACCTTGGCGAGCATCAGCCGGTTGCCCTGGCCGCCGGACAGGGTCGCCACCCGCGCCTCGGCCTCGCGCGGGTCGAACAGCCAGTCCTTGAGATAGCCGCGGACGTGGCGCATCGAGCCGCCGACCCGGACCATGTCGCCGCCGGATTCGCACAACGTGCTTTTGAGCGTGGCTTTCGGGTCGAGCAGGCGGCGCTCCTGGTCGAAATAGGCGAGCGTCAGCGCCTTGCCGACCCGGATATGGCCGCTGTCGGGCTTCAGCTCGCCGATCAGCATCTTGAGCAATGTCGTCTTACCCGCGCCGTTCGGTCCGATGATGCCGATCCGGTCGCCGCGCAGGATGCGCGTCGAAAACCCCTCGACGATGGTGCGAGCCTCCGCACCGCCGGAGTCCGCCCCGGCCGGGCCGAAGCGTTTGGCGATGTCCCGGGCCTCGACGACCAGCCTGCTGCGCACCTCGCCGTCGTCGATCTTCGCGCGGATGCGGCCGGTATCCGCGAGCAGGGCGGCCCGGGCGGCGCGCATCTTCTCCAGCTTGCGCAGGCGGCCCTGGTTGCGCCGCCGGCGTGCGGTTACGCCGCGCAGCAGCCAGCGGGCTTCGTCCCTCAGCCGGCTGTCGAGGCGCTGCGCTTCCTTCGCTTCCTCCTCGAGCACCCGCTCGCACCAGCCGTCGAAGGCGCCGAAGCCCTGGCCGGTCTGGCGCAGCCGGCCCCTCTCCAGCCACAGGATGCTGTTGGTGACGTTGGCGAGGAAGGTCCGGTCGTGGCTCACGACCAGCGCCGCGCCGCGGAATTTCCGCATCGCGCCTTCGAGCCACTGGATGGTGGCGATGTCCAGATGGTTGGTCGGCTCGTCGAGCAGCAGCAGGTCCGGCGGGTCGGCGAACACCTGGGCCAGTGCGGCCCGGCGCTGTTCGCCGCCGGACAGGCTTGCGACATCGCGCCCGCCGTCGAGCGCGAACAGCGCCAGCGCCGCCTCGACGATATGGCGCGGATGCTCCGCCTGCGGCCGGCCGTACGCGATATCGGCCGCGACCCAGTCATAGACGCGCGTGCCCGCCCGCATGGCGGGCTCCTGGGCCAGATAGGCGACGGTGAGGCCCGGTTCGGCATAGCGTTCGCCGGCGTCAAGCTCCAGTTCGCCGGCGATCAACTTCATCAGGGTCGATTTTCCGCAGCCGTTGCGGCCGACCAGGCAGGCGATATCGCCCTTGGCGATATGCAGGGTCAGCCCCTCGAACAGGGGCGCGCCGCCGAAACCGATGGCTGCGTCGCGCAGGGAAAGCAGCGGCGGCGCCACGGGTCAGGACTCGCCGTGAATCAGCCGCGGGTCGAGACCGAACGGCGTCTGCGAAAGGACGGCGATCCGGCCGGCGTCGGCGTGCTGCGGGTTGATCAGGACATTCTCCTCTTCCGGCACGACGGCCGATGGCAGGCGCAACGCCGCTGACCGGCCGGCGCGGACCCAGAGATCGCCCACGGATCGGGTAAGGCAGGTCGCGCCGTCGCGCCAGCGCGCCGGCAAGTCGGATGCGGCGCGGGTTTCCTGGCGGATGTCTTCGGGGACCGAGATTTCCAGCTTGACATAGTTTTCAGGCAGGATGTCCGGGCCGGTATGGACGAGGATTTCGAGGATAGCCAGCGAGAGATGACCGGAGGCGTAGACCAGCCGCGTCCCCGGCGAGTTCCAGCGGCCGCCGTAGAGGAAGGCACCCTCGCCATCCAGCGCCGCATGCCCGGCCCGGCACAGACGCCAGACGATCACCGCCGGTAGCCGGTCATCCGTGGACGCCTCATCCGTAGACGCCGTGCGCCAGCCGGCCCAGAGCGGTCTCGACCAGCCGCGCGCCCTCACCGGTGGAGCACAGGTCGAGGGGGCGATGACCGCCGGCCGCGCCGTTCGACGTCCGCAGCCAGCGATGCGCCTTTGCCGGGTCTCCGAAGACTTCCTCGGCCAGTTTGACAATGCCGGAGACCCGCGCCAGTCGATCCGATTCCCCGGATGTGAACCTGCCGGACCGCTTGCGGCGCATCAGGGTTCTTTTCGGGGCGATCATCGCTTCGGCCTCGTCCGCCGATATCCGGTTGCCGTCCAGCAGGTCCTGCAATTCGGACCAGCGCAGTCCGGCGGCGATCTCGAAATGGCGGGCCAGCGGCGGCGTTTCTGTAAGCTGCATCACGATTTCGTCCTGTGCCATTTGCCTGTGACTTTATCGCAAATGGCACAACGGTCAAGATGCCGGCTCGTCATGACAGTCCCCGTTGGGTCCTGATCGCATCCCAGGCCGCGTTGATCTTCGCCATATGCTCGTTGGCGGCGTCGACGAATTCCTGGGGCAGGCCTTCGGCGATCAATTTGTCGGGATGATGTTCGCGGATCTGGGCGCGCCAGGCGGCCCGGGCCTCGTCGTCGCCGGCGTCGGGCTCGATGCCGAGAATGCGGTAGGGATCGTCTTCCGGCCGGACGGTATGCTTCGCTTCGATGCGCCGGAATTCGGCCTCCGAGAAGCCGAACAGGGCAGCGACGTCTTCCAGCCACGCCTTCTCGCCGGGGTGGTATTGGCCGTCTGCCTTGGCGATGTGGAACAGGGCGTCGAGCAGCGCTTCCAGGATCGCCGGCTCGTCGCGGAACATGTCGCGGAGCTGGCGGGCATAGGGCTCGAAGCCGGCGGCGTCCTGCTTTGCGATATCGAACAGGCGGGCGACCTGTTTGACGTCGCCGGGCGGTACCTGGAACACTTCCCGGAAGGCCGCGATCTCGTCGCGGGTCACGACGCCGTCGGCCTTGGCCATCTTCGCGCCGAGCACGATGACGGCGGTGGTGAACGCGATCTGGCGCGCCATCCGGCCGCCCGGCGCCCGGCCCGACAGGGTCTGGATCGTCCGGTCGGCGACATGGCCGGCGCCGACGCCGATAATCGCGCCGATCGGCCCGCCGATCGCAAGACCGGCCGCCCCGCCCAGGATCTTGCCCCAGATGCTCATGGCGCCGGTGTAGGGGGCGGATATGGCGCGCGCAAGGCGGTGCGCCGCCGCAAGCGGCGGGCGGCGGAAAGCGGCCGGGCAGCCGCCGCATGCCGGCCTGCGTTGCGATCCGTCATGAAATGTCAGGATTTGTCATGATGCCTCTTTCTTCGTCCTCTCCCGTCATTCCGGCCGGTCGGGTAAGGGCCGGCGGATGTGTCAGGAAATGTCAGGATTCGTCATGGGGCTTCGGGCTCGCACCGAGCGCAACTCTGTGTCGCCCCGGCCCCCGAGCCGGGGCTCCGGTCGAAATGACGGGGAGGGAGAGGCGTTGCGATGTGTCATCAAATGTCATGATCCGTCATGTTGCGTCATGCTGCGCCGCCGGAAACGCCGTCGGAAACGCCGCCCGAAACGCCGCCGGGTCGCGCTTCTTCCGTTCCAGATATTCGTGTTTTGTTCCAACCGTCGATATAGAGAATATTGCAGGACAGGCAACCCCCTGGTTCCCGAAAAACCGGCCGGTCAGGCCGCGTCCGCTTCGCGCATGAACAGGCCGAGCCATTCGGCGACCATGGCGGGCTTATTGTGCCCTTCGATCTCGACCGTCGCGCGGGTCGTGCTGAGGAAGCCGCCGCTCGGATGGGGATCGAAGGCTTCGAGAACGAAGCGCCCGCGGATCCGGCCGCCGACCGGCACCGGCGCCATCCAGCGCACCTTATTCAGCCCGTAATTCAGGCCGTAATCCGCGCCCTCGGGCCACAGGCCGACCTCGTGGGAAAAGGCGGTGAGCAGGGACAGCGTGTAGAAGCCGAACGAGATCGTGCCGCCATAGGGCAAGTCGCGCCGGGCGCGCTCCGGATCGACATGCATCCAGTCGTGATCGCGCGTCACATCGGCGAACCGGTCGACCTGCTCCTGCGTGACCCGGTGCCAGGCGGTGACGCCGACCTCCTTGCCGACGAAGTCCCGGACGTTGTCGAAGGTGAAGGCGCAGAAATTCTCGGACATGGCGCGGGGCCCGCTCGGCTGTTCCCGGCGCGTCGCGGCCGGCTGATGAGGACGGGGCGACGATAGCGGCATCCGTGCCGCGGCGGCAATCCGGCCGGTTGCCCCGGCGCCGCCGTCAAGGGGTCTCACCCTCCTCGCCTGAGCCGGCGAAATTGGCGATGACGACGCTACCCTGCGGAAACTCGGCAACGATGTTCAATCGTCCGCCCATCGCCTCGATGTAGGCGCGAAGCTTCGAAACATACATATCCGTCCGCCGCTCCAGCTTGGCGACGGCCGGCTGGTTGACATTCAGAGCCTCGCCGACCGCCCTTTGGGTCATCGCCCGCGCCCGGCGCAACTCGTGCAGGGGCATGGCGGCGCGAAGCTCCGCCTTCCTCGCATCGACGCGCGCCCTGCGTTCCGGCGAAAGGTCCTTCGTCAACCCGCCAAAGGCATGTCGTCCGCTCATTCGATCGCCCCTTCGTCTCTCAGTTCCTTCAGATGCTCGTCATATAGCCTGTCGGCCAGCGGTACGAATCGCTTGTAGAACCGGTTGTTGCCGGTTTTGTCGCCGCCGATGAGAAGGATGGCCGTCCGCCTCGGGTCGAAGGCGAAGAACACGCGAACGGGCCTGCCTGCGCTCTGAATCCGAAGCTCACGCATGTGGCCGTGGCGGGAGCCTGCGACACCGGAGGAATGTGGAAACCGCAAATCGGAACCGTGTTCCGCGAGCAATTCGACGACCGCAGTTATGTCCTCCTGTTGGCCTTCCTAAAGCCCGGCCCACCAGTCGCCGAACTCGTCGGTGTATTCGACCTCCCAAACCATTTCATCGAATATTCCAAATTTGGAATATTTGTCAATCACTCCGGTACTCGGATTGCGGTTGCGGCGCCGGCCGGCCAGCGGCCGGATTCGCGGGTTGGCTTGCCGGTCGGTGCGCGCTATCGATACCGCCGTCTCATTCCCAACCGCGACGGAAACTTCGCCATGATCGACTTGTACACCTGGTCCACCTCGAACGGCCGCAAGGCCTCGATCATGCTGGAGGAGCTGGGCGCGGACTATACCCTCCACCCGATCCATATCGGCAAGGGCGACCAGTTCACGCCGGAATTTCTGGCGATCAACCCGAACGGCAAAATCCCGGCGATCGTCGATTCGGACGGGCCGGACGGCGCGCCGATCGCGGTCTTCGAATCCGGCGCGATCCTGATCTACCTGGCGGAGAAGTACGGGCAGTTCCTGCCGACCGCGCCGGTGCCGCGGATGGAGGTCATCCAATGGCTGATGTTCCAGATGGGCGGCGTCGGCCCGATGTTCGGCCAGGCGCACCATTTCCTGCGCATGGCAAAGGAGAAGGTGCCTTACGGCATCGAGCGCTACGGCACCGAGGTGCGCCGGCTCTACGGTGTGCTCAACGGACGGCTCGAAGGCCGGGAGTATCTGGCCGGCGACGGCTATTCCATCGCCGATATCGCGACATGGCCCTGGGTGTTCCGGTACGAGTGGCAGCAGGTCGACCTCAACGAGTTTTCGAACGTCAGGCGCTGGTTCGACTCGGTGGGCAGCCGCCCGGCGGTGCAGCGCGGCCTGCAGATCCCGCCGCCGCCGCAATAGGCCGGCCGGTGGATGAAATCGCCTGCCGGCGCGGCGGCGGGCGCCGCGGGGCAGCATGGGGCCAGAGGCAATGCGCGCCCTCGCATTGACAGGCCGAATCGCCACATTCTAGAACGCAAAGCCGCGATATCGCCCCATGGCGGCGCGCCCGGGAAACGCGGACCGGGCCGCCGGAGCGGCCGCGCAGAGACCAGGCAACGGTTCCGGAGGGATGGCAGAGCGGTAATGCAGCGGATTGCTAATCCGTACACCCGATAGGGTGTCGGGGGTTCGATTCCCCCTCCCTCCGCCAGGCTGCGCCAGGGGCTATGCGCGGTGCGCATTTGCTCTGCCGCCAAATTGGATTTAACACACCGCATTCGGCTTACAGGCGATCGGGAATGGAATTGTTGCCCTGCGTGCCGTTCATGCGAGCCGTGTACCGGGGCCGGTGGGGAGGACAGGCATGACGATTGAGACCGAGTGGCTGGACTATGACGTGATCGTGGTCGGCTCCGGCGGCTCCGGCGGGCAGGCGGCCCGGGCGGCGGCGGATGCGGGCGCGCGCGTGCTGTCGGTCTCCAAGGATCCGGTCGGCGCGTCCGACACGAAGATTTCGGAAGGCATCGCGACGGTGCGCGGATCGGGCGCTGCGGACGATACCGAAGAGGTGCTCTCGGAAAACCTCAAGATGGCCGGCGGCGACCTTCCCGTGCGGGCGATCACCGACGCTTTCGCCAGGGACAGCACCTCGGCCTACGACCGGTACCGCACCCAGGGCCTGCGCCCCCCGATCAAGGAAGACCAGTCCGGCCCGCAGCCCCTGCCCCTGCCCTTCGGCGGACACACGCGGCGGCGCTCGGTCGGTCACAAGAACAGCGGCATCGCATTCGGCCACGCCAACTGGAACGCGATCGTCCAGGGCAACCGCGTCGACTATCTGGAAGACGCCTGGTTCCTCGACCTGGTCACCGAGGACGCCTCCAACGGATCGGGGCCCAAGAAGAAAATCGCCGGCGGCCTGATCTACCACGCGGCGCGCGGCGTTCTTCTGGCGGTGCGGGCGCCCTCGGTGGTGATCGCCGCCGG
This sequence comes from Alphaproteobacteria bacterium, assembly GCA_965202925.1. Classification (GTDB taxonomy): domain Bacteria; phylum Pseudomonadota; class Alphaproteobacteria; order Bin65; family Bin65; genus Bin65. Next base: position 947,447 of record CBDBCG010000001.1, read on the forward strand.
CGGCCTCTCCAGCCTCTATTTCCCCAACACCGACACCATGCGCGGCAATACCGGCGACGGTTACGCCGTCGCCCTGCGCGCCGGCGCTGACCTGGTCGATATGGAGCAGATCCAGTTCCTGCCCTTCTGCCTCGCCTCTCCGCCGGCCTACGAGGGCCTGTGCGCCGGCGAGCCGGTGATGGCCAGCTATCTGGGCGTCCTGCGCGACAGGAACGGCAAGGTCATCCTGGACAGCGTTTTCATCCGGACCCGCGCCGAGTGCGCGGCGGCGATTCTGCGCGCGGTCGAGGACGGCCGCGGCAGCCCGAACGGCGGCGCCTATCTGGACATGACCGCCAACAAGGAACTGCCGCTCTCCGGCCCCTACTTTCAGCGCTTCGGGGAAACCTGCCTGCCGAGTTCCTACAACAACGCCCGCCAGGCGCTGGGCAAGAAGGCGGCGAAGTTCGAGGAACCGTGGGAAGTGCGCCCGGGCGCCCACTATCACATGGGCGGCATCCGGGCCGACGCGAACGGCGCCTCGGCCGGCGGCGCGGGCGACGGCGACGCGGCGCACGGCATTGCCGGCCTCTTTACCGCCGGGGGCGCCATGGGCGGCGTCTTCGGCGCGAACCGTCTCGGCTCGACCTCCCTGACGGAAGGCGCCGTCTTCGGCGGGCGCTCCGGCGCGGCCGCGGCAAGCCATGCGCGCCAGGTGAAGAGCCGGACCGGGGGCGAGATCGGGGACGACGCATTCCAGCCCCTGATCGACCGGGTCAACCGGCGATTCGGCCAGAAAGGCACCGCGGCGGCGGCAACCCTCAAGCTCAAGCTGCAAAAGGAGGCCTGGAAGTTCATCGGGCCCGTGCGGACGGAGGAAAAGCTGGACCGGATGGACAAGGTGATAGCCGAAACGACGGCGAGGCTCGACGCGGTGGCGATCCCGGACTACGGCATGTGGAACCAGGCGTTTATCGAGTTCGAGGAATTGCGCAACCTGCTGGACTGCGCCAGGGCCGTCACGGCCGCCGCGCAGGAGCGCGACGGCAGCCTGGGCGGTCATGTGCGCTTCGACAGGAAGACGATTTCCGCCTTCTCGAAGCCCTACTCCACGGTGGTCCGTCTCAACGACGACGGCTGGCAGGTCGCCCGTCTCGAGCGGGACCGCACGCCGGTGAAACGCGTGATCTCCTACAAGCTCGAGGAGACCAAGCGCAAGATTCAGTTGAGATGGCTGCGCATGCTGCCCAGGGACGTGAAGGACAGGAAGCTGCTGGCGCGCTATCAGGCGATCATGGGCAAGGGCGCGGTGGAAGAGGTCAAGGCGCCCGAGATGGCGATCGGCGGCTCGGAAGCCGCGATCGGCGAAAGTACGCGCGCATAAGGGCGGGGTCATGAAAGTAGACATCGTCACCGTCCGGGACGGCGAGGAGGCCGTCGTCGAGTTCGACTATGCCCGCCGTTCGGAGGACGAAAAGCCGATGGTGCTCGACGTCCTCCTCCAGGCCCAGGCGACAACAATGCCGGACCTCGCCTTCCGCTATGGCTGCCGGGCCCGCAACTGCGGCGTCTGCACCGTCGATATCAACGGCCGCCCGCGCATCGCCTGCCGCGCCCGTGCCCGGGAGGGCGACCGGATCAGCCCGGTGGCGACCCTGCCGGCGGTCGCGGACCTGGTCGTGCGCCGCGACGGCATCGCCCGCCAGATGCGCGGGCGCCTCCAGACCGCCCAAGGCAACGACCTGAACGTCGAGGCGCCGGAGGCGTATCACGAGCTCACGTCGTGCATCGAATGCTACGCCTGCCTCAACAACTGCCCGATGCACATGCGCAACTTCGACGGCGGCCTGCCCGGCGACATGGACCCGGCCGACCTGCCCGACCCGGCGGACGGCTATCGCTGGGGCAATCCCTTCTCGCTGCTGAAGCTGCAGATGATCCGGCTCGACCCGCTGACCACTGCGGCCGGCCGCGAGGCCGCCCTGGACAACGCGATCGACCTCGGCCTCGACGCCTGTGTCGGCTGCCCCGGCTGCAAGTGCGGCGTCGGCATCGATCTGAAAGGCCTGGTCGTCAGGACGCTGGTCGACGCGGCCGCCGACCGGCTGCCGTCCGCCGCCGAATAGGCGCGCGCCCGCGCCCGGCAGATGCGCCGGCCCGATAGCCGCCCGGCAACCGAGTGCTGCGTCTTTGGGCGAGAGCGGCGAGCGCTCCCGATGCGAACGAGGTTCCGATGACCGGAGGAGCGGGCGGAAGCATCGATATCCGGGCGGAGTCCGGCGGCAGGGGCGGACCGGTGCTGGTCTTGCTGCACGGCATCGGCGGCAATGCGGCGGTGTGGCGCCGGATGCTGCCGCTCGTCGAGCGTCGCTGGCCCGGGCGCTGGATCGCCGCCGACTTGCGCGGCCACGGCCGCTCGGCCCACGCGCCGCCCTACGGCTATGCCGTCTTCGCCGCCGATGTCGCGAACCTTCTGGGCGGCGGGAACGAAGACGTTGTCCTGCTCGGCCATTCGATGGGCGGCGTCGTGGCGATGGCGCTGGCGACCGGCTGGTTCGGCGTCAAGGCGCGCCATGTCTTCGCCTTCGGCGTCAAGATCGGCTGGACGGACGACGAGGTCGCCCGGATGCACACGCTTGCGGCGGCGCCGGCGAAAGTCTTCGACAGCTACGCCGAAGCGGCCGAGCGGTATCTCAGGGTTTCGGGCCTGGCCGGCCTGGTCGATCCCGACGCGCCCGAGGCCCGGGCCGGTGTCGCGGAGACGGACGGCGGCTTCCGGCTCGCGGCCGACCAGGGCATCTACGCCGCCGTGGGGCCTTCGGTCGGCGAATTCCACCGCGCGGCGAATGCGCCGGTCCGGCTCGCCGCCGGCGAGGCCGACCCCATGGTCACGCTGGCCGAAATGCAGGCGCTCGATCCGCAGGCCGTTCTATTGCCGGGCCTCGGCCACAACTGCCACGTCGAGGCGCCGGAGCGCGTCTGGGGTCTGTTCGAGCGGACACTGGAAGGGTAGGGCGGTGCCCGCGTCGTCCGGCTGTGCGTTTGCCGGTTCCGACGACCGGGCGGCGCGTATCAACTTCGGCTTGAGTCCGACAGGCCGCTCGCCCTATGCCTGGCAGGGCCGGAACACCGGCCGATCCCGCTTCGGCGGTTCGCATTTGACCCATTCATCTCCGGGAGCGCCGCATGGCCACGCTTGAAGGAAAGACCCTGTTCATCACCGGCGCGACGCGCGGCATCGGCCACGCCATCGGCGTCCGGGCGGCGCAGGACGGCGCCAATATCGTCATCGCCGCCAAGACGACCGAGCCGCACCCGAAGCTGCCCGGTACGATCTACACGGCTGCCGAAGACATGGAAAAGGCTGGCGGCCGGGCGCTCGCCCTGCCGGTCGACGTGCGCGACGACGCCGGCCTCCGCGACGCGATGGAAGCCGCGGCCGAAGCCTTCGGCGGCATCGACATCCTGGTCAACAACGCCAGCGCGCTCAGCCTGACGGACACGCCGTCCACGCCGATGAAGCGCTACGACCTCATCATGGGCATCAACGTGCGCGGCACCTTTGCCGCGACCCAGGCGGCGCTGCCGTATCTGAAGCAGGCGGCCAACCCGCACGTTCTGACGCTCAGCCCGCCGCTTGACATGAACCCGCGCTGGTTCCGCGATTCGACGGCCTACACCATGTCCAAGTTCGGCATGTCGATGTGCGTGATCGGCCATGCCGCGGAGTTCGCGAAATACGGCATCGCGGTGAACGGCCTGTGGCCGAAAACCTTCATTTCGACCGCCGCGCTGAAGCTGGTGCCGGGCATGGACTGGGAAACCGCGCGTACGCCCGAGATCCTCGCCGACTGCGCCCACATCGTCCTGACGCGCGACGCGAAGACCTGCACCGGCAACCTGTTTATCGACGAGGATGTGCTGGCGTCGGAGGGCATCACCGACCTGGACAAGTACCGCAACCATCCGGACAAGCCGCTCGCCATCGACTTCTTCGTCGACGGGTTCGGGGAATAGGGCCTGGCGCGGGCCGGGCAAGGGATACGGGGAGAAACAGCCATGTTGATGACACTCGGCGAAACCATCGGGAAGGCCGCGGCGGCGTTCGGCGACAAGCCGGCGGTGATTTTCCGCGACGCGCCCTACAGCTACGATGCGCTCAACCGGCGCGCCAACCGGGTCGCCAACGCCCTGGTGGCACACGGCATCGAGCCCGGCGACCGGGTGACCCTGTGCGGCCAGAACTCCTACGACTGGGTCGCGGCCTATTACGGCACGGCCAAGGCCGGCGTGGTGCTCAACCCGGTCACCGCCATGCTGACGGCCGGGGAGATCGCCTACATCGCCGGGAATTGCGGCGCGAAGCTGCTGATGGTCGGCGCCGGCAAGGGCGACGGGCTCATGGACGCGCTCGCCGGGTCCGCTGTCGAGCGGGTCGTCCTGTTCGAGGGCGACGGGCCGGCCGAGGCGACCCCGTTTGAGGACTTCCTCGCCGATGCATCGGAGGACTTCGAGGTCCGCCCCCGCGGCCTCGATGACCTGGGCGCGATCGGCTACACCTCGGGCACGACCGGCCATCCCAAGGGCGCGATGATGTCCAACCGCGCCATCGCCGTCGGCACCGCCGGGATGAAGCTCATGCACGGGCGGACCGTGGACGATATCGTCGTTACCGCGCTGCCCTGCTCCCACGTCTACGGCAAGGCGGTGATGAACGCCTCGCTGTTCTACGGCTCGACGCTCGTCCTGCTCGAACGGTTCGTGTCCGAAGACATGCTGCGCTCGGTCGAACGGTACCGCGCGACGATGCTGGAGGCGGTGCCGACCGGCTTCATGTACATGCTGGCCGACCCGGCCATCGGCAAATACGACCTGTCGAGCCTGGAACGGCTGACCTGCGGCGGGCAGACCTTCCCGGCCGCCACCGCCGCCGAGGTCGAGGAGAAGTTCGGCGCGACGCTGCTCGAACTCTGGGGCATGACCGAACTGGCCGGGCTCGGCACGACCCACGCCGCGCTGTGCGAGCGCCGGCTCGGCTCGATCGGCGTCGCCCTGCCCTATATCGAGGCGCGGATCGGCGGCCTCGAAGACCCGTCGGAGACCATGCCGCCGGGCGAGCCGGGCGAACTGCTGATCCGCGGCCCGATCGTCATGATGGGCTATTACGGCAACGAGGCCGCGACGCAGGAGGCCATGGCCGAGGACGGCTGGTTCCGCACCGGCGACGTCTGCACCCGAGACGAGGACGGCTTCCTCTGGGTCGTCGACCGCAAGAAGGACATGATCAATACCGCCGGCTTCAACGTCTATCCGGCGGAGCTGGAGCGGGTGCTGGCCGCCCATCCCGACGTGTCGATGGTCGCCGTCGGCGGCGTGCCCGATGCCCAGAAGGGCGAGCTCGCCAAGGCCTATATCGTGCCGCGGCCCGGCAGCGATCCGGACGCCGGCGACATCGTCGCCCACTGCCGCAAGACGCTCGCGCCCTACAAGGTGCCGCGCAAAATCCAGTTCGTCGCCGACCTGCCGACCAACCCGACCGGCAAGATCCTGCGCCGCGAACTGCACACCATAGACGACGGGAGGTGAGCGGACTTGCAAGCCTCGATTCCCTGATAAGCGCTGAGCACGAGTGGGTTTGAGGCTCACGATGCGGATTTTCGGGTACAGCGATGCCGGGGCCGGTGCACGTGTCGCCAGCGAGAGGTCGGGTGAGGTGGCTTCTCGGACTGGACGGTGCACTTCGCCGTTCGGCGGACGAGCGGGTTGCCCCGGGCTTGCCGGTTTCGAGCGGGGATGGAGCGGGATGCGCCGGGGCCTGCTATTCGAGCTGGACTGCGGCGTGATAGAGCCAGTCGAGCCGGAAGTTGTTGCGCGCGAAGTCGAGCCGCCAGCGCCGGCCGCTGCGCACCAGCCTTCCCACGACCCGAACCAGATAGCGGATCAGGGGCCGCAGGCCATGGCGCCGGGCGCGGGCCGGCAACAACTGGTATTGGACCGCGCGGAGCAGCACCTGCGCGATCTGGCCGCAGATGTAGAAGGCCTGGTTGGCGCGGAACTTCCGGCACGGCGGGTGATGCAGGTCGAGGTCGATCAGCGGCCCCTTGAAGGCGTTCTCCTGGCCCTGCTTTCCGCGGTGCCGGCGCACCAGCTCGTCGAGCGGAAGGTCGTCGCGCGAGACCAGGATCACGGTGTAGACGGGGAGCAGCAGGGTCTGGCCCCGGTCGCGGCGGCGGCGGATCACCACGTAGCTCTGTTCCTCCCAGCCCGCCGGGCGGTAGCGCACCAGCGTCGCATCTTCGCCGAGCCCGATGTCGGTCCATCCGTCTTCGGGCAGGCCTTCGATCACATCCAGCACCGGCGCCCGCTTGCGCGCGTGGGTCAAGCTGATCGAGTAGTCCCATCCCCGCTCGCGGCACCAGGCGATGAGTTCGCCCCGGTAGTAGGCGTTGTCCGCGCGCAGCCACACCGGCGTGCCCTCGGGCAGGCAGGGCGCCACGTCGCTGTCGAGCTGCTCGCGCCAGCCCCCGGCCACGTCGCCGCCGCCCGGATGCAGCCGACCGCTCGCCCACAGCGAGCCGATGAACACCCCGTGCAGCCAGTACTGGCGCGTGCCGTCGTAGCCGCGCCGCGCCTCCTCGAACAGCCTCCCGTCGACCTCGATCGCGGTGCCGTCGACGAACACCGGGACGTAGCCGCGCACCGACGCCTCATGTTCCACCACCGCCGGCGCCACCTGTGCGGCCAGTCCGCGCGCCACCGCCAGCAACGTCTCGACCTGCGCCTCGTCGATGCGCGCCAGATACTCGCCAAGACGCCGGCCCGAGGGCACGTCGCCAAGACCCAGCAGCCGTTGCCCGACCCGGTCCTCGCGCAGCGCGTCCAGATCCGACAGCGCCCCGTTGCCCGCCGCCAGCGAGGCGATCAGGCTCCACAGCGTCTCCGCGTCGCTCGCACCCCGCGCCCGCTGCTTGACCGACACCGCCGACAGCGCCTGTGGCAGACCAAGCCGCGACGCCATCTGGCCCAGCACCGACCAGCCGCCGAAGCCGGTCAGCTGCGCGTCGGTGAAGTCCATCTCGACTTTGGGCGGCCGGGGAATTACCGTGGTCATCGCGCACCTGCGAGGTGATGGAATGCTCGCCGGCAATATTGCCGATTTCGCCCGCAGCGTGCGCACTTTTTCGGATCCGGCGCCAGCCTTATCCGGGAATCAGGGGACTTGCAAGGCGCGGCCGGCTGCCCTAAATCCATTACATGACCGCCTTCGATACGTTGCAGGCTTCCCGGGCGCTGCAGGCCGCGGGCGTCGACCGGGCCCACGCGGAAGCGCACGCGGCGCAACTGAAGGCCGCGGCGGATGCCGACCGCAATGAGGCGGCGACGAAGATCGATCTGGCTACGCTGGAGACCCGTCTGACCTGGCGGATGGTGGTTATTTCCGGCCTGTGGTCCGGCGTCCTGTTTGCGCTGCTCCGGTTCGTGCCGGTAACCTGATTCATACGAAACGTCCTGCCGTCCCGAAAAGACCGAAATGCCGCCTCGGGTTTATTCCGGGGCCCGGATTTCCCCTCCTGACGGCGCCCGCTGCCGCGGCGGGACGTAAACGCATGATCGTTTGCATAACTCCCAGGACGAAAGGACCGGCATGACAGCGCCCTACAGGATTTTCGGCAACGAGATGTCGCCCTATTCGGTGAAGGTGCGCGCCTGGTTCCGCTACAAGGGCGTGCCGCACCGCTGGCTGCAGCGCTCGCAGCACCGGGAGGAGTTCGAGGCCCGCGCGCGGCTGCCGCTGATCCCGCTGGTCATAACGCCCGACGACAGGGCGCTCCAGGATTCGACGCCGATCGTCGAGGCGCTGGAGGCCGAAATTCCCGAGCCGTCGATCCATCCCGGCGATCCGGCCCTGCGCTTCCTCTCCGCGCTGATCGAGGAATACGGCGACGAATGGGGCAACAAGCTGATGTTCCACCACCGCTGGCATTCGGAGGTCGACCGGCGCGCCACGGCGCTGGTGCTTGCCCGCTCCTTCCTGCCGGACGGGGACGCGGCGGCGGTCGGCGCGCTGGCGGACCAGGTTCGCGAACGGATGGTCGGCCGGGTCCATTTCACCGGGTCGAGCGAGGCCAACGCGCCGCTGATCTCCCGCTATCTCGACGATCTGCTCGCCATACTGGAAGCGCATCTGGAGGGGCGGAAATACCTGTTCGGCGCGCGGCCCGCCTTTGCCGATTTCGGCCTGGCGCCGCAGCTTTACGAGGCCTCGCTCGATCCGACGGCCGCCGGCATCATCCGCGCCCGCGCGCCGAACGTGCTCGCCTGGGGCCACCGGGTGCTGGAGCCGCGCAACGACGGGCCGTTCGAAGGCTGGGACAGCCTGAAGGAAACCCTGACGCCGCTGCTGGCGAACGCCGGCGCCTTCTTCCTGCCCTGGTCGCGGGCAAATTCCGACGCCCTCGAGGACGGCGCGGAAAGCTTCAGCGTCGGCCTGCCCGGCGGCGCCTATGTCCAGGGGCCGCAGAAATACCATGCCCGCTCGCTGGTCGCGCTCCGGCAGAAATATGCGGCGGCCAAGGGTGCGCCGGGCCTCGCCGCCATCCTCGCCGGGACCGGCTGCCTTGAGTGGCTGGAATAGACCTGCGCGAGGCGGCTTCCTTTCTCAGCCCGCCGCCACCGTCTTCATCGGATAATGCCGGTTGCCGCCCTCGAACGGCGGCAGGGTGTGGAAATCGGCGCGCATGTCCTGCATCACCGGTGACGCCATGGCGGCCTTGAGCGCGGCGCCGTCGTCGAACACCACCTTGTTGCGCTGCATGTGGTCGACCCGCGGCCAGGGCAGGGCGCCGCACCAGTCGATGCGCGAGCAGACCTCGACCTCGCGGATCGCCGGGAAGGTCGCCATGATCCGCGTGTGGTTCTCCAGATAGTGGGCCAGCCAGGCGCCGATGTCCTCCGCTTCGCCGGGATAGTGCACCAGGTAGGTGCAGTATGGTTCGCCCGGCGGTGTGCGGAATTCGGGGTCGGGCACCGGGAAGGCGCGGGCCAGCATCGCCTGCTGCTCGCGCGCCGCACCGGCGAGCGAGGGCAGGGCGCCGGGCGCCGCCAGGGCCTGGAGATGGCCGTCCGGCGCCAGCGCGGCCTCGAGGCCGGCAATCTCGTCAAAATAGAGCTGCAATGCCAGTTGCGGCGCCACCCCGTCGTCGAAATAGAGGCCGCCGACGTCCCAGGGCGTGAAGACGAGGCCCCTGGACAGACCGGGCGTCGAGCCGACGACATCGCGGACGAAGCGATGCTCGGCGTCGGACAGCCGCAATTCGGCGTCGGCCGGATCGTGCAGGGCGGCGAACCAGGCAAAGCGCATGCCGCGCGTTTAGCCGAAGCGAGTGCGCCGGGCAAGCAGTCCGGACCGCAGATCGGGTCTCGCCCGCCTGCCCGAATGTCGGCGGCGGAAAACCCGGGCCGGGGTTACCTGCGGATGACCCCGCAGGCGATGCGCGCGCCGGCGGCGCCGGCCGGATCGGTGCGGTAATCGTCCGGCCCGGCATGAATCACGATCGCGGCGCCGTCGCCGTCGAACAGGGCCGGGCCCAGATCGAGCAGGGTGTTCAAAATCTCGATTTCGAGGCTGCCGGACGCCGGCACATGGATGTTGGGCATGTCGCCGGCATGCATGCCGTCGGGGTTATCGAAGCCGTGCTTCTTGCCGTCCGGATTGAAATGGCCGCCGGCCGACTTGAAGGGCGGCGCGCATTTCCCGATGGCGTGGACATGAAAAGCGTGGACGCCGGGCGGCAGATTCGAGAGCCGGGCATGGAGGAGCGTGCCCTGCCGCGTCCGGCGCAGCGAAACCTCGCCGACCGCCTGACCCTTGGCGTTCATCATGCTGGAGTGCGCACGATCGTCTGCGCCGGCCGGCTGGAATGCCGCAACGGCCAGAAACGCGCCGGCTGCAACGACTGCGAATGCGATCGATCTCATCGGTATGCCCTTCCCGATCCTGTTGACGTCCGGAATCGATTTTATGGCGGAAGCCGGAGCCTGGGCGAAGCGTGTTTCGCCGCTGCGGTCCGGCGCGCGCCGGATTTTCCGCCGGCCGCGTCGGAACCCGCGCCGCTACTTGTTCAGGCTTTCCAGATAGTCGATCACGTCCCTGCGGAATTTCTTTTTCCTGAACTTGTTGATCATCTTGTTGCTGACCCGTTTCCGGCCGAGATATTTCTGCAGGAATTTCTTGGGATGCCTGAGATAGCTCATCAGGGTCTCCCGGTCCCACACCAGGCCCTTTTCGGCCGCCTGCTTCAGTCCCTTCGAATAGCGGAATTTTGGAACGGAGGCGGCCTTGCGCCCATAGATGCCGTGCAGCGACGGGCCGTTCAGGTTCTTGCCTTGCGTCAGCGAGTGGCAGGCCTTGCAGCGCTTGAAATTCTTCTTCCCCTTGGCGACATCGGCCGAAGCCGGCCCCGACAGGCCGAACAGCGCCAGGGCGATGGCGATAGCGAAGGTCGAAACGGCCTTCATGGCGGCAGTCTCCACAGGCTGGGTGTCCCGGGGCCGCAAATATCAGGTTGGCGCCGTCGACCGCAATATCCGGCCGCCGGGACCGATTCGCCCGCCCCGGTTTGACACCGCCTGCGGCATTGCGGAAAAGGACGCGCGGCCGGTCCGGGCCCCGTGAGCGGCCCCCGTGAAAGGCCTGCGTGAGAGAAAGGCGCATGGCGCAGCTGGATTATCGCCCGTATGTCCCCGGCCCCGGCGAGACCAGGATTGCCGGCGCGACGGCGGAGGACCATACCGCGGCGCGCCTGCAGTCGCCCCGGCCGCAACAGCTGTTCGCCGAGTGGGCGGCGCTGGCGGACGAACCCTTCTACGGCCTGACCGACAACGGCCGGAAGCGCGAGGGCCTGTTCGCGCTGAAGCCGGAGGACGCGCCGGTCGAGGCGATGGCCGCGGCGGCGTGGCGCCTGCTCGACGCCCTGACGCCGGCCGAACGGGCGCGGACCCTGCACCCGGTCGGCTCGCCCCTGTGGCACAAGTGGCAGAACACCGAGATGCTGGTCGAGGAGCACGGCGTTCGCCTGGAAAAGGCCGCCCGGCCGGTCCGGGAGCTGGCCATGGCGGTGGTGCGGGCGAGCCTGAGCGAGGCCGGCTATGCGGCGAGCGAAGGCGTCATGCGTCTCAACGCCTTCCTCGGCGAGGTGCTGGACGCCCCCGGCGTGCTCAATGAATGGAGCTATACCTTCTGCCTGTTCGGCGCGCCGGCGAGCGCCGATCCGTGGGGCTGGCAGCTGTTCGGCCATCACCTGTCGCTCAACTGCCTGGCGCTGGGCGGGCAGATGGTGCTGACGCCGGCTTTCCTGGGCGCGGAGATCACCGGCGCCGACACCGGGCGCCACGCCGGCCTGCGCCTGTTCCAGGACCATGAGCGGCTCGGCCTGGAGCTGATGAACGCCCTGCCGCCGGCGCAACGGGAGCGGGCGATCGTCGGCCGGTCGATCCTCGGCGACGGCCTGCCGGAGGGCCGGCGTCATTTCGCCGATCACATGCATCTGGGCGGCGCCTATCGGGATAACTGCGTCGTGCCCTATGAGGGGCTGGAAGCGGCGCGGATGGACGCAAGCCGGCGCCGGATGCTGGCCGACTTGGCGGGCGAATATCTTTCGATGCTGCCGGACGGGCCGCGCCAGGCGCGCCTGGAGGATTTCGAGCGCCATCTGGGCGAGACGCATTTCTGCTGGATCGGCGGCACCGGCGAGGCCGACGCCTTCTACTACCGCATCCAGAGCCCGGTGCTGTTCGTCGAGTTCGACATGCACAGCGGCGTTTTCCTGACCAACCGGGAACCGGCGAAATTCCATGTCCACACCATCGTGCGCACGCCCAACGGCAACGACTACGGCATCGACCTGCTGCGCCGGCACTACCGGCAGTCGCACGGCAGCGGTGCGGGCCACGGGCATGACCATGGACATGGGCATGACCGCGGCTGAGACGGCGGAGGCCACGGCCCGGCCATGACCCACTATGACGTCGTCATAGCCGGCTGCGGACCGGTCGGTGCGGCGCTGGGCAACCTGCTGGCGGCCCGGGGGCTGAGCGTCTGCATCGCCGAGAAGCACCGGGAGGTCTACGACAAGCCGCGTGCCATCACCTTCGACTGGGAGGGCATGCGCGTCCTCCAGTTCTGCGGCGTGGCGGAGGAATTCGCCAAGGGCATCCGGCCCCATCCCGGCACCGATTTCCGCGGCCTCGAAAACCAGGTCATCAAGCTGTTCGATCCGCTGCCGCCGCCCTGGGACCTCGGCTGGCCGCCGACATTCACCTTTGTCCAGCCGGAGATGGAGCGGCTGCTGCGCGAGGCGCTGGCCCGGCGCGAGACCGTCACCCTGATGCTCGGCCGGTCGGTCGAGGGCTTCCGCGACACGGGCGACGGGGTCGAGGTCGACATTCTCGACACGGAGAGCGGCGAAACGCAGACCGTGACCGGCGACTTCCTGGTCGGTTGCGACGGCGCAAACAGCGGGGTGCGCATGGCGCTCGGCCTGCCGCTCGACGATCTCGGCTTCGACGAGAACTGGCTGGTGGTCGATACCCTGCAGCAGCGCGAGACCGCGATCCCGGCCAAGGGTACGCAGTTCTGCCGGCCGTGGCGGCCCGCGACCTTCATCCCGGGGCCGGACAGGTTGCGCCGCTGGGAGCTCAGGATCCTGCCGGGCGAGATGCCGGCGGAGTTCGACGATCCGGCGCGGGTGCGCGCGGTGCTGGCCGATCATGTCGACGTCGATGCCGTGGAGATCTGGCGCAGCGCGACCTACCGCTTCGCCGCGCGGGTCGGGCGGGAGTGGCGCAAGGGGCGGGTGATTCTCGCCGGCGACGCCGTGCACCAGACGCCGCCCTTCCTCGGCCAAGGCCTGTGCTCCGGCATCCGCGACGCCGCCAACCTCGCCTGGAAGCTGGTCCACATCAAGCGCTGCGGCTTCGACGCGGCGCTGCTCGACAGCTACCGCGACGAGCGGCGGCCCCATGTCGTCGCCGTGGTCGCGGCGGCCAAGGAATTCGGCGAGATCGTCGGCGAACTGGACATGGACAAGGCCCGCGCGCGCGACGCGACGCTGACGGCGGACCTGGCGGCCGGCCGGATGGAAACCCGGCGCCAGAAGTTCGTCCCCAATCTTGAGGCCGGCATCCTCCATTTCGAGGCGGGCGCGCCGCGGGAGGCCCAGATCGCCGGCGCCCTGATGCCCCAGCCGGAGGTCTATGCGCCGGACGGAAGCAAACGCCTGCTCGACGATCTTGTGCCGATGGAATGGCTGTATGTGACGACGGGGATGGAGGCGCAGGAATGGATGGAGGGGATGGAAAGTTTTTGGAACGGCATCGACGGGCGGCGGATCGTCATTCTGCCTGACAACGCACAGTTGCCGTCGAATGAAGCACCGGCCTCATGCTCAACATTCCCTCCCGGCCTGGTTCTCCACGAAACCGACGGCCGTTTCGCGCGCTGGTGCAACCGTGTCGGCCTTGCCGCCGTCCTCGTCCGGCCGGATCGGTATATCTATGCAGGCGGTAAAGAACGAATTGACCTCAAGGCAAGTCTCAGGATTCTGGCAGAGAAGATACGGATACCCTGATGCCGCCGGCGAGTGCCGCACGCTCTGACCCTCGGCCAGCGGCGCCATCGCGCGTTCGCGCAAATCCATCGAAATCGGACGGGTCGTCGCCCAGGCCTTCCCTGTCGTCGCAAAGACAGAGAATCAACTCAAGACAGCCAGGGGAATCCCCATTCGAATCACAATCGAGTCATCGTGCTCTGAAGGGCGGCCCGCACCTGCGCCGCGCCGCCGGTCATGGCCGCCAGCTTCTGCTTTGCGATGTAGCGCGGCAGGGCCGAGAAACCGCAATCGGCGGTGATCCACAATGCCTCGGCCGGAATGTGCCGGAGGCACAGGTCGATCCGCCGGGCGACGGCCGCTTCGTCCTCGACCAGAAAGTTCTTCACGTCGATCACGCCGGCCGCGATGGCGAACCGGCCGGCCAGCGCCGCCATCAGCTCCAGTTCCGCCATCTCCCGGTTGGCGAATTCGAACATCAGCACGTCGCAGGGCAGCGATTGAACGGCATCCATCATCGGCCCGATGCGGCGGTCGGCGAACGGCCGGCCGGCATTGTTGCCGAAACAGACGTGAACGGCCGATTGCGCGGCGACGCCGTCCAGGCAGCGGCCGATAACCTCTGCTCCCTCTGCGAAGGAAAGGCCGTGCGGCGCGCGGGGCAGGCCGGGTTCGTCGATCTGGACCAGGGCTGCGCCGGCTTCCGCGAGCGCAACCAGTTCGGCGCGGACGATGGCGGCCAGCCGGTCGAGCGCGTCGTCGCGGCCGCCGCCGTCCGGTTCGAGGGCTTGAAGGAAGGTCAGCGGGCCGGGTATGGCAACCTTGAGCGGGGTGTCCGGCACCAGGGCCCTGAGCAGCGCGAACTCCTCGACGGCGCCGAGGCCGTCCGGCGCTTCGATCTCGCCGGCGACGGTGAAATGCGGCGCCATATCGTAGCCCGCGATGCCGAGCCGCCGGCGCGGTGCGACGCGCTCGAGGCCGGTCAGCCGCTCGAACATCTCGTAGACGAAGCGCTGGCGGCGCAGTTCGCCGTCGCTGACGATGTCGACGCCCGTCTCCAGCTGGTCTGCGACGACGATCCGCGTCGCATCCTCGAACAGTTCGTCGATGTCGTGGGCGCCCCATTCGCCCTTTCGCGCGGCGCGCCAGGAGGCGATAAACCAGCCGGGCGCCGCCATCGACCCGACACCCATGGTCGGCAGCGGCGGCAGCGCCGGAAACGGAATAGCGTTCATGCGGATCGCCCTCTCGACTGACCGGCCCGACTGTCGCAACGTGTGTCACCGGAAGCAATGCGCTTCGCGCCGCCGCTGCTCGAAGCTGTCCCGGCAGGAAATGGAACGAGGCGACCCCAGATGAGCCGGCAAGCCGCAGTCGAAACCTTCTTTCACGAGCCGACCTACACCGCCACCCACGTCGTCTGGTGCCCGGAAACCGGCAAGGCCGCGATCATCGATTCGGTGCGCGACTTCTGCCACCGGTCCGGCCGGCTGACGAACGACGCTGCACAGGAGGTCGCCGATTTCATCCGCGGCAGGGGCCTCGCGGTCGAGCGCATCCTGGAGACCCATGCCCATGCCGACCATCTCAGTGCCGCGCCGTGGCTGAAGGCGGCGCTCGGCGGGCGGATCGGCATCGGCGCCGGGATCGTCGAGGTCCAGCGCGCCTTCGCCGGCGTGTTCAACAGCGGACCGGAATTCGGGCCCGACGGCTCGCAGTTCGACGACCTGTTCGGCGACGGCGACCGCTTCGATCTCGGCGGGCTGACCGTCGAGGTTCTGCACACGCCGGGGCATACGCCGGCCTGCGTGAGCTATCTCATCGGCGATGCGGTGTTCGTCGGCGACACGATTTTCATGCCGGACTACGGCAGCGCCCGCTGCGACTTTCCCGGCGGCGATGCGCGCACCCTGTACCGCTCCGTCCAGCGCCTCTTCGCCCTGCCCGACGAGACCAGGGTCTTCCTGTGCCACGATTACAAGGCGCCGGGCCGGGGCGAATTCGCCTGGCAGACCACCATCGGCGAAGAAAGACGGCGAAACATCCATATCCATGAGGGGGTCGGCGAGGACGGCTTCGTCGAAATGCGCACCAGCCGGGACAGGACGCTGGACATGCCGCTGCTCATCATCCCCTCGATCCAGGTCAACATGCGCGCCGGCCATATGCCGCCGGCCGAAGACGATGGCGCGGTCTATCTGAAGGTGCCGCTGAACCGGCTGTAGCCGGCAGCGTCTGCCCGCGCACGAACACCGGCTTTCCGACAGGACGATGGCGCGAACCTCACCGGCAGCCCTCGAAGTCAGGGAACAGCCCTATGGCTGGGTCATGGTTGCGGTCACCTTCCTGCTGTCGATCCTGACGTTCGGCGGCCTGCCGGCCGTCGCCGTCTTCATCAAGCCGCTGACGCTGGAATTCGGTTGGACCCGGGCCGAAACGTCTCTCGGTTACACCGCCATCGCCGTCTCGGCCGCCGTGGCCGGGCTGGCCTACGGCGAACTGGCCGACCGGTTCGGCACCCGCGCCATCGCTGCGATTGCCGCGGTCGGCATGGGCGCCGCCTACCTGCTGCAGTCCGGCCAGTCGACGCTGACCGAATACTATCTTGCCCATATCCTGTTCGGCGCGACCGGCCTTGCCGTGGTCAGCGGCCCCATGCTGATCGGCATCGGCTTCTGGTTCGGCCGCAACAAGGGGCTGGCCATCGGGATCGTTGCGTGCGGCGGCGGCGCCGGCCAGGCGCTCATGCCGATCGTCAACCACTGGCTGATCGAAACCCAGGGCTGGCGCGACGCCCTGTTCTACCTCGGCCTGATCTACTTCGCGCTGGGGATTCCGCTGGCGCTGATGGTGCGCGATGCGCCGGTCCGCCTGGCGGCGCGTGCGGCTGGCCGCGATGCCGCAGGCGCCCTGACCCGGAGCCAGACCGGCCTGCCGGCGCCTGAAGTCATCGCCTGGCTCTCGGTCGCGGTCTTCCTGTGCTGCACCTGCATGTCGGTGCTGATCGTTCATCTCGTGCCCCTGATGACCGACCGCGGCGTCGATTCGGCGACCGCCGTGCAGATTCTGTCGGCGCTGATGCTGGCCGGCGCGGGCGGCCGCCTGGTCGGCGGCACGATCGCGGACACGCTCGGCGTCCTGCCGACCTATTTCATCATGTCGGTGGGGCAGACCGCGGTGATCTACTGGTTCGTCGCGGTCGACAGCATGGTGCTGATCTGGATTCTGGCGATCCTGTTCGGCCTGTTTTTCGCCGGCGTCATGGTGTCGTTCATCACCTGCTGCCGGGAATTCATCCCGCCGCGCATCGGCGGCCGGGGCATGGCGGCGGTCGGCCTGCTCGGCTGGGGTGGCATGGGCTTCGGCAGTTTCCTCGGCGGCGCCGGCTTCGACTGGACCGGCGATTACCGGCTGGCCTTCGTGCTGGCCGTCGCGGCCGGCCTCGCCAACCTGGTCGTGCTCGCCTTTTTCGCCGCCCGGATCAGGGGCAGCGGCGGCATGAAGCTGTGGCTGCCGCGCCGCGCCGCGGCGTGAGCGGATTGCTCGGCGAAACCCCTCTACGTCATTCCGACCGGAGCCCCGGCCCGCAGGGCCGGGGCGCAGCGGAGGAATCTCGACTCGGACTCGGGGTTCGCAGCGGATGGATCGAGCCGGGATTCCTCCGCTCCGCGCCCCGGATTAAATCCGGGGCGCTCCGGTCGGAATGACGGGATGGGAGACGGGGGCCGCCCGCGCGGTTCGCCCCTTTCGCGGCAGGCTCCTACCGGAAGTGCGGCATCACTTCCTTGGAGAACAGGCGCATGGAGGCCAGCGCGTCCTCGTAGGAGACGGTGTTGAAGTTCACCTGCAGGGACGCGATCTCGAAGCCGCCGGTAAATTCCCGGTAATCGGCGATCCGCTCCCGGATGTCCTTCGGCGTGCCGACCCAGGCCGCGCCCTTTTCCACCTGGCTTTCGAACGAGTCTTTGGCCAGCCCGGCGATGATCTTGTCGTAGCCGGGATAGTCCTTCGACGTCGTGCCGCCGGTCCAGTGCGACGCCGCGCTGACCAGGGATTGCAGATAGTTGTTGAGCGGCTGGCGCGCGATCTCCGCCGCCCGCTCGGCGTCCTCGTGGCACAGCATGTGGAAGGCGAGCATGACCTCGCCCCTGCCGGGGTGGCCGGCCTCCTGCCAGGCTTCGCGATAGAGCGCGAGCAGCTCCTTCATCTTGCCGCCGGCGAGCGGGATCGCCATGACCTTGTGGCCCGCCCTGCCGGCGTTGGTGAAACTCTCCGGCGTGGCGAAGGCGGCGATCCAGAAGGGCGGGCGCGGCTTCTGGGTCGGCCGGGGCAGCGACGTGACATGCTCGAAGCTGTGGAACTGGCCCTCGTAGGACACGTCTTCCTCTTCGAGCAGCCGGCGCACGATCTCCATGCCCTCCTCGAACCGCGCGCGGCTCTCGTCCAGGCTCACCCGGAAATTCTCGAATTCATGGGGCAGGAAGGCGCGGGCGAAGCCGCATTCCATGCGGCCGTCGGTGATCGCGTCCATCATGCCGATCTCGCCGGCGATCTTGAGCGGATGGTTGAAGGCCGGCAGGACGGCGCCGGTGATGAAACGCGCCTTGCGGGTGCGCATCGAGGCCGCGGACAGGAAGAGGTGCGGGTTGGGCGAATAGCCGCCGTAGGGCAGGAAATAGTGCTCGACGGTGCGCAGGTTGGTGTAGCCCAGATCGTCCATATGGTCGACCAGCCGCAGCGCTTCGCCCCAATAGTCCCGGGCCGACTGGATGTCCGGGCCGACATCCGGGAAAAACTGGAGCCCGAAATCGATCCTGCCTGCCACGAATGCCTCCTTCGGCGGTACACCCGCGCCGACGGCGTGCGGGTCGATCGTCAGTATACAGACGATCTGATCGCCGGCAATCGGTTTTATCAGTATACGGATCAATCCGCCCGGCCTATGATCGCCGGATGGATGGACCGAAACCAGCTGCGGGCGCGCGCGCCGCGCCGGGCCGCACGCCGCCGGACGCAGCAGCCCGGCGCATCGACGATATCGCGCTGCACGAAACGCCGGGCCACCTGCTGCGCCGGGCCCAGCAGCGCGCCGTCGACCTGTTCGTCCAGGCGGTCGGCGAACGAGGGCTGCGGCCGCCGCAATTCGCCCTGCTGCTGGCGGCCTACCAGAATCCGGCAGCCAACCAGAGCGACCTGGTGCGCATCACCGGCATCGACCGCAGCACGGCGGCCGACATGATTACCCGGCTGGCCGGCCGCGGCCTGATCCGGCGTATCCGCACCGAGGCGGACGGGCGCGCCAACCGGCTGCGCGTCACCGCAGAGGGCGTTGCGGCGCTGGAAGCCGCGGCGGACCAGGTCGACCGCGCCCAGGACAGCATCGTCGCGCCGATCCCGGCCGGCCAGCGGGCGCAGTTTCTCCGGAATCTGGCGCGGATCGCCGATCTTCCCGATCGCCCGTCCGGCCCGCCCGCCGCCAACGAAACCTTACGGGGCGAAACAACACGGAAAAGGGGCTGACCATGCGCCTGTGCCGCTTCAACGACGACCGTCTGGGCCTGGTCGAGGGCGACCGGATCGCCGACGTCACCGCCGCCCTCGATGCCATACCCGACCGTTCCTGGCCGCTGCCGCCGGGCGACCTTCTGATCCGGCACCTGGATGCCGTCCGGGCGCGGGTCGGGGAGATTGCGGCGGGCGCCGACCGGATCGCCGCTGCCGACGCCCGCTTCCTCAGCCCGGTCGCCAACCCGAGCAAGGTGATCGGGATCCCGGTCAACTACCAGCTCCATATCGACGAGGCGATGGAGGACACGGGCCTCTCGGCCGGCAACCGGATCCTCAAGATCGAGCAGGCCGGCCCGTTCCTGAAGGCGTGTTCCGCCCTGGTCGGCCCGTCCGAGGGCGTGGCGCTGCGCTTCCCCGACCGGCGCAACGACCACGAGGTCGAACTCGCGGCGATTATCGGCAAGGAGGCCGACCGGGTGCCGATGGACGGCGCGCTGGACTATATCGCCGCCTACGCCATCGGCCTGGACATGACGGTGCGCGGCAGCGAGGACCGCTCCGTGCGCAAGAGCATCGACAGCTATGCCGTGCTCGGCCCCTGGCTGGTGACCGCCGACGACATCGCCGATCCCGACGCTCTCGATCTGGAAATCCGGGTGAACGGCGAGACCCGGCAGAAATCCAACACGAAGAACATGATCTTTTCGGTCGGGCGGCTGATCGAGTTCTGCTCCGCCTTCTACACCCTGCATCCCGGCGACGTCATCATGACCGGCACGCCGGAGGGCGTCGGCCCCGTCGAGGCCGGCGATGTCATGCACTGCACGGTCGAGGGAATAGGGTCGATGGACGTGCCGGTGCGCAACGCCTGAGCGCAACGCCGGACTGCGCTTCGATCTGCGGAGCCGCCGCCTTATACCTCCCCCTCTTCAGAGGGGGAGGCCAGATGGGGGTGCGGCGGCGATAGACGTGCGTTGCGGAACAGGCGCAGGTGCAGGCAGGACGGACACCCCCATCGACCTCGCTGCGCTCGGCCACTTCCCCCTCCGAAGAGGGGGAAGAATACGGGGCGCCCCGCCATTGTTCGGGAGCATGGCGAGTTTGTTCCGGCTCCCTTGAAGCCGGCCCGACAATCCCCACATGCACCTTGCTCCGGATGCCGCTTGCGGGTCCGGAGCGTGTCAAGTCCGGCTGTCGACCATGGTGGTGGCAGCCTGCGCCCCGATCATCGGGGCCGGTCACATTGCTTCGAAGGAGGATGTGCAATGACCCGACTCGATTTCTCTCCGCTTTTCCGTTCCACCGTCGGTTTCGACCGCGTTTCGCGCCTGCTCGAAGCGGCGATGAACGAGAACGCCGGCACCGCGGCGTCCTATCCGCCCTACAATATCGAGAAGCTGTCCGACGACGCCTACCGCATCGTCATGGCGGTCGCCGGTTTCGGCGAAGCGGACATCGCCGTCACGGTGAAGGAAAACACGCTGTTCGTCGAAGGCCGCGTGGCCGATAAGGGCGACGGCGCGCGCTACCTGCACCGCGGCATCGCCGGACGCGCCTTCGAGCGCCGGTTCGACCTGGCCGACCATATCCAGGTCGAGGGCGCGTCGCTCGAAAACGGCCTGCTGGTCATCGACCTGCGCCGGGAAATCCCGGAAGCGCTGAAGCCGCGGACCATCACCATCAAGTCCGCGAATTCCCCCAGGGCGATCGACAAGAAGGCGGCGTAGCCCTCTCCGCACTTTGATCGCCGAAACCGAACGCCGGCCGCCCGGAATACCGGGCGGCCGGTTGCATTTTTCTTGCCGAAAGGGCTTGACACCGGAGCGACGGAACATTATATGAACAAACGAGCGGTTGCGCCTGCCGGGCAGGTGACGAAAAAACACGATGGGTAGACCGGTCTTTCTAATTTCTGCCCGGCCCGAAAACGGCGCAAATTCGCGGTTTTTGGGCATTGAGAAGTTGAACGAACGCTAAAAAACAGCAGGAAAAATGTCGTAAAAGGAAAAATTTCTGCTACAAACTGGGCGCGGTGAGCGTCCGCCAGTCCTCCGCCAGTCGGAGGCGCGCCTCCGCCTTGTCCTGAAGTGCGGCGAGATCGATGCCGTCGATCATTTCGCGCACCACCGGTCCGTCTTCGGCCATGTCGATCACGGCATAGTCGGAATAGATCCGGTTGACGCAGCGTTCCCCGGTCAGGGGATAGGTGCAGCGGTTCAGGATCTTGGGCGCGCCCTGGCGGGTGCATAGCTCCATCATCACGTAGATGCCCTTCGCGCCCATCGCGAGATCCATGGCCCCGCCGATCGCCGGCAGCCGGCTCTCGTCGCCGGTCGACCAGTTCGCCAGGTCGCCTTCGGCCGAAACCTGGTAGGCGCCGAGCACGCAGAGATCGAGATGGCCGCCGCGCACCATGGCGAAGCTGTCGGTATGGTGGAAATAGGCGCCGCCCTCGACCAGCGTGACCGGCTTCTTGCCGGCGTTGATCAGGTCCCAGTCTTCCTCGCCTTCGGCCGGCGACGGCCCCAGCCCGAGGATGCCGTTCTCGCTGTGCAGCATCACCTCGCGGTCGTCGGGCAGGTAGTTGGCGACCATTTCGGGCATGCCGATGCCCAGATTGACATAGGCGCCGTCCGGAATGTCCTGGGCGATGCGCCAGGCGATCTGCGGCCGGGTGAGCGGTTGTGCCATGCTCATCGCTCCACCTTGACGACAGCGTTGACGAATATGCCCGGCGTCACGACCTGCTCCGGATCCAGCCCGCCGTCCTCATGGACCTCGCTCACTTCCGCGATGGTCCGCCGGCCGGCCATGGCCATGGAGGGGCCGAAATTTCGGGCCGCCTTGCGGTAGGTGAGATTGCCGAAGCGGTCGGCGATATGGCCCTTGACCAATGCAACGTCGCCCCGGATCGGCAGTTCGAGCAGATAATCCCTGCCGTCGATGCGCCGGACCTCCTTGCCGTCCGCAACCTGCGTGCCGACGCCGGTCGGCGTGAAAAAGCCGCCGAGGCCCGCGCCGCCGGCCCGGATACGCTCGCTGAGCGTGCCCTGGGGCACGACCTCCAGCTCGATCTTCCCCGCCGCGTACAGCTCCGGGAAGACGACGCTGCCCACGCTGCGCGGGAACGAGCAGATCATCTTGCGCACCCGGCCCGCCGCCAGCAGCGCCGCAATCCCGTGGCGGCCGACGCCGGCATTGTTGTTGACGAGCACGAGATCGCGCGCGCCCTGCTCGATCATGCCCTCGACCAGGACGTTCGGCACGCCGGCCTCGCCGAAACCGCTGATCAGCACGGTCGAGCCGTCCTCGATGCCGTCGAGGGCTTCGGCCACGGAACGGGCGATTTTGTCGATCATGCAGCGCCTGCAATTCGCGTTGCCGTTGCCGGAACAGAAGGCCCGCCGCCGTCGGATATTTCAGGTGCGATCGGGGCGGACCGCCTTCTTTCTAGCCGCTCCGGCCGGGCTTGTGCGCACTGCGGTGTCGCAGCGCATGCCGGCCCGCCAGGCCTGCCGCCGCGGCATCGCATTCAGGCGCCGAACGCGAACAGGGCGCCTGCCACGACGGCGGAGGCAGCGACCGTGAAAAGGCCGTTCCAGCGCCATGAAAGCGTGGTTCCCCCGACGCCGGTCGCGCGTCCGAGCACCAGCACGGCCGTCCCGAACGGCGAACCGGTGAGGTTCAGGCACCAGCCCATGACGAAGGCGAAGCCGAGCAGCGTCGGGTCGATGCCGAGCGCGGGATTGCCGATCAGCACGCTGCCGAAAAAGGTGACGACCAGAATCGGCGGGGCGGCCAGGTGCGACAGCAGCGGCACGACGGCGACGGCGAGCAGGTAGATTGCCGGCATCGGCAACCGGTCGAGCTGCAGCCAGGCGCCGACGCGCGCCGGCTCGAGCAGGCCGGCCAGCATCAGGCCGCAATAGCCGCCGGTCGCCAGGGTCAGCGCTTCGGGCATGCTGCGCGGAATCGAGATTGTCGCGACGTCGCGGACCCGCACGGCGAACGAACCGCCTTCGGCGGGGCCCTTGCCGGCGCGGCGCGCAGCGCGGGCCTGAACCCGGAGCCAGGCAAGGGTGACCAGGGGCGCCACCAGCATCAGCGCGACGATGACGGTCGCCCCCGACGCCAGGACGGTCAGCGCGCAGCCGCCGGCCAGCGCCAGGCAGACCAGGGAGAACCGGCGCGCGGCGGCGCGCGGAAATTCCCGCCGCAACCCGGCGGGCAGCGCGCCTTCCCGCGCCAGGCGCCGGCGTGCGCGCCGGCCGACGAGCCGGTCGTTCAGCCAGCCCAACGGAAGCATCGCGACCGCCACCGCCGCCCCCATACCTGCCACGGCGAGCGGATCGGCGCCCAGAATGACCACGGGAATGAGCGCCTGGGTGACGGCGGTCGGCGACCAGGCGATGACCCAGGAAAAGCCCCGGATAAGGGCGGATAACTGCCGTTGTTCGCGAACCGCGGCGGCGGCGGGTTCGTCCGTCCGCGTGGCCTCGACGCCGCGCACGATCAGCGGGCCGAACAGGCTGAGCGTGCCGAAGTTGAGAAGAACGCCCAGGACGTGGCTGCCGGCGTGGATCGCCAGATAGCGCCGTCCGGGCGGCTGTCGGGTCAGGTAATCGCCCAGCGCCAGCACCGCCGACGAACCGCCCGCGCCGACCCGCAGCAGCGCCAGCAGGATCATGAAGGCGGCGAGGAAGGCGGCCCGCTCCAGCGATTGTCCAATCAGCCCCGCCGGAGCGGGAAGGGTCAGAAGCGCAACGCCCGTGATCGCCAGAGCGGCTGCCAGCAGCCCGCGCTCCCGCCAGCCGATCTGGCGCATGCCGATCGCAAAACACAGCACCAGGCACGCCGACGAGGTCAGCGCAGCGGCCGGCAGTCCGGCGTACAGATGAACCAGGACCGCCGCGCACATCGTCAGGAGCCCGGTGCACAGCAGCCAATGCAGGGCCGCGCCCGTTGCGGTGGACGGACCGTCGGCGGCCGGCGCTACTCCGGATATGTGCTCCCCGCTCAAGGCCGGCCGGTATGGACGGACGGCGAACCCACTACCGCGCGCCGAGCTCGCGCAATTGCAGGGCGCGCCGGCGCTGGGCCAGCAGGGCGGCCCGGCTGCGCAGGATCAGGACCGTCACGAAATAGGCCATGAAACCGGCGATCGTCAGGAGCAGCGGCCAGAGCATCGAACTGTGGATGGACGGGCCGGACAGTTTGAGGATGCTCGCCGGCTGATGCAGCGTGCTCCACCAGTCGACGGAAAACTTGACGATCGGCAGGTTGATCACGCCAACGACGGCGAGCAGCGCCGCCGCCCGGGCGCCGCGTTGCGGATCGTCGAACGCCCGGGCCAGCGCGATATGCCCGAGATAGAGGAAGAACAGCACCAGCACCGAGGTCAGCCGCGCGTCCCACACCCACCAGGCGCCCCACATGGGCTTGCCCCACAGCGACCCGGTGATCAGCGCTAGCGCGGTAAAGCAGGCGCCGATCGGCGAGGCGGCCTGGGCCACGATGTCGGCCAGCGTATGGCGCCAGATCAGGCTTGCCGCACTCAGGGCCGCCACGACGAGATAGACGAACAGCGCCATCCAGGCCGACGGCACATGGACATACATGATGCGCACACTTTCGCCCTGCTGGTAATCCGCCGGCGCGAAGAACAGCGCCCAGGGGATCCCGACGCCCAGGCAGAGCAGCGTCGCCGCCAGGCTCCAGGGGTATACGGCACGGGCCAGCCGGTCGAAGCGTGCCGGATTGGCGAAGCGGTGGAACATGGGCGGCAGGATAGGTCCGGTTCCGCGGCGCACAATCCCGGCGCTTTGTCGCCGCCGGTTCTATCTCCGCCGGTTTTAATTTCGCGGGTAGCATTCGCGCGGCACCGTGCCGTCTGGCGCCGGCGGGGCCGTCCCGGCAGCGTCGTACCGTTGCTCCGCAGGAAGGACTTGAACCCTCATGGAATTTCTCGAAACGCTCAAGGGCCTGATGAATGTCGAGACGTCCGGCGAACTGATCTGGGTGATGGTCGGCTTCCTCGGGCAGGCCATGTTCTCGGCCCGCTTCATCATCCAGTGGTTCGTCAGCGAGAAAGCGAAGGAGAGCATCGTTCCCATCGCCTTCTGGTATTTCAGCATCCTCGGCGGGATGACCCTGCTGACCTACGCCATCTGGCGGCGCGATCCGGTCATCATCTGCGGCCAGGCCGGCGGCCTTATGATCTATGCCCGGAACCTCTGGTTCATCTACAGCAAACGCGCGCGCGAGGCAGACAGGGTGCCGACGGACAGCGATGCCGAACGCCTGGCTGCCGGGGCCGCCGCTGCCGAAACCGAGAAACAGGCGGAGTAGCTGCCCCGAACCGGCGAACTCAGTTTTCCTGCAATCGCTCGATCTGTTCAGGATGGGTGGCGACGATCAGCGGCCCGTTTTGGCTGCGTACCCAGCCACGTACGCGGATTCTCCGGCCTTTCAGAGCCCTGAGATCAATGCCGCATCGGCGGAACAGGCGGCGGGCGCCGGCGTCGATCCGCACGGTGAAATCGGTTCGCCAGTTGTCGCCGAAATTCAGGTAGGTAACGTTCCGGAATGCGGCGACGGCCTGCACCGTCCCTTCGACAATCTGCCAGGAATGGAGGTCGCGCCGCACCGATTCGGGCGTTCGGACGGCGTAGCGGCGATGCGCCCATACCCCGAGGCCGGCCCTGCGCGCCGTGTTTTCCAGCACCAGCAGTTCGGCGATGCGCAGGCGATTGCCGGCATAGCTGCGCACCCGGACATGGCCGGCCGATACGAGCTCGCCCTGTATCCAGCGCGGCCCGACGAACAGATGGGCGAGCAGGCGGCCGTAGCGGTCGGTGCGCCGGCCGGCGTGGAACACTGTGACCCGCTTGTCGAGAACGAGGGCGGCGAGCGCCCGCCGCGACGTTTCGGCATGGGGCCAGGGTTCGTTGTTGCGGCCTGCGGCGCGCGGCGCGTCGACGCCGGCGAGGCGCGCCGTGTCGCCGGTTGCAAGGCGCACCGTCGCGCCGTTCATGACCTCGGCAACCCGCACAACGCCGGCATGCTGAAGCGATTCGGGCGCTGCGGCGATGCCCGCACCCGGCGCGGCCGGCAGCAGGCAAATGAGCAACGCCGACAGCCGGCCGCTGCGGCGCACGGAACGGGTGACCTCACGCCCGCGCTCGGTTACAGATGCGCATCGCATCTCCGCTAGTGCCGGCAAGCCGCCCGCCCTGTCATGCATGCCGAAGCCAATCCGTCCGTTTCCCGATCCGCTTCCCCGTCCGCGTCGGGCGCCCGGGCCGAGCTCTTTCCGGCAATCGAGCCCTACGACAGCGGATTCATCGCGCTCGATCACGGCCACAGGATGTACTGGGAGCAATCGGGCAACCCGGCCGGAGTCCCGGTCGTATTCCTGCATGGCGGGCCGGGCGCCGGCACGTCGCCGACCCACCGGCGCTATTTCGATCCCGCCCACTACCGGATCGTGCTGTTCGATCAGCGCGGTGCCGGCAAATCGACGCCGCCCGGACATATCGAGGCCAATTCGACGCAACACCTGATTGCGGATATGGAAAAACTGCGGGCGCTGCTCGGCATCGACTCCTGGTGGCTGTTCGGCGGGTCGTGGGGCAGCGCGCTCGCCATGGCTTACGGAGCGGCCCATCCGGCGCGCTGCCGCGGGTTCGTTCTGCGCGGGATTTTCCTCGGCCGGCGGTCCGAGCTCGACTGGTTCCTCAGCGGCATGAAGCGGATTTTCCCGGAAGCCCATCGCCGGTTCGCCGAATTCGTCCCGGCGGACGAGCGCGGCGATCTGCTGGCCGCCTATCTCGCGCGCCTGACCGATCCCGATCCGGCTGTCCACATGCCCGCCGCCCGGGCCTGGAGCGCCTATGAGGGCGCCTGCTCCACGCTGCTGCCCAGCCCCGACACCGTCACGGCCTTTCAGCAGGATCGCATGGCGCTGGGCCTGGCGCGGATCGAAGCGCATTATTTCAGGCATTCCATGTTCCTGGAGGACACCGACCTGTTGCAGCGTATCGCCGGGCTCCGCCATCTGCCCTGCACCATCGTCCAGGGCCGCTACGATGTGGTGTGCCCGATCATGACGGCAGACGAACTCGCCCGCGCCTGGCCCGAGGCCGACTATGTCGTCGTGCCGGATGCCGGCCATTCCGCGATGGAGCCCGGAATCCGGCGCGCCCTGCTGGAAACCATGGAACGCTACAAGAAAGCCTGAGAGGATTCGGCTGGGCCTTACCCGGCCGCCGCATCGATGAAGCGGGCAAGCGCGATATCCTTCTCGCTCACGCCGCCGGCATCGTGGGTGCTCAGCGTAACCTCGACCCTGTTGTACACGTTGAACCATTCCGGATGATGGTCCGCCCGCTCGGCATAGAGCGCGACGCGCGCCATGAAGCCGAAGGCTTCGTTGAAATTCCCGAAGCGAAAGCTTTTGGCGATCGCATCGCGGCCATCGACCTCCGACCAGCCGTCGAGACCTGCGAGCGCTTCGGCGCGGGCCGCGCCGGTGAGTTTGTCCGTCATTTTCGTCCTCCCGCGCCGGGCCTGACCTTGTGCGCCGCGCCGCGCTTCCTATCTCGGCGCTATGGCTGCAAGAGACCGCATAACGCCGCGCCGAAACCGGGCAACGCCCGTCGTTACACTGTGGAACCGGCCCCGGCAAGCCGCGCAAGCGACGGAGCCTGCGGCAGGGACGGGCAAGTCGGACGACGAAATCCTCGCGATCGCGGAGCGGTGCTACGCGGCGCTGCCCGCCGATTTCCGGCGTCATGCAGACAATGTTGTCATCACGATCCGGGACTTCCCGGACGCCGATACGCTGGCGGGGATGGGCTGTGCCACCCGCTGGGACCTGCTGGGTCTCTACAGCGGCATCGCCGTCGGCGACAAGGAGGCCGGATACGTCGCGCCGACGCCCGACCGCATTTTTCTCTATGCCCGCCCGATCGAGGCCTATGCAGAGGAAACCGGGGAGCGGCTGGCCGATGTCGTCCGTCATGTGCTGATCCACGAGATCGGCCACCATTTCGGCCTGTCCGATGCCGATATGGAACGGATCGAAGCGGCAGCAGCCGGCCGGTGACCGGCCTCCCGATACCGTGGCGTCCGCCTTGCAGCGGAGTCGGACGCCGCCCGTTCCACCCGGCCGGCTGATGCGGAAGCCCGTGTAACCCGAGGCCCGCCCGCCGGGCCGGTTCCGCATTGCCCGGACCTGCCTTCGGCAACAGGACGAGACCCGCTATGGCGCCTATAGATCCGCTTACGCCCGGGGAGCTGCGCTGGACCTGCGATCCGGCATCCCTCGGTTTCGAGACCACGGCCGAATTGCAGCCGGTGGGCGATGTGGTCGGCCAGCCGCGGGCAGTGGCGGCGCTCGAATTCGGTGTTGGGATGGACCGGCGGGGCTACAACCTGTTCTGTTTCGGGCCGCCGGGCGCCGGCAAGCATTCCATCGTGCGAAGCCATATCGCACGCGCCGCGCGCGACCGTCCCCCGGCTGCGGACTGGGTTTATGTCCACAATTTCGACGAGCCGCACCGGCCGGCGGCGTTGAAATTGCCGACCGGCCGCGCCGGCGCCTTTCGCGATGCGATGGAACAGCTGGTGCGCGAGCTCAAGGCAGGCATCCCTGCCGTTTTCGAATCGGACGAGTATCAGGCGCGCCGGAATGTCGTGGAGCAGGCGTTCCGCAACCGCCAGGCCGCAGCATTCGGCGCGCTGCAGCAGGAAGCGGCCGCGCGGGATATCGTCATCGTTCGCGGCGAACAGGGTTACGCCTTCGCACCGGCGGCCGACGGCCAGCCGATGCAGCAGGACGCCTTCAATGCGCTGACCGAAGAGCAGCGCGCGGCTTTCCAGAAGCTCGTCGAGGAATTTCAGGGCAGGCTGCAGGAGGTTATGCGCCAATACCCGGCCTGGGAGCAGGAGACCCGGGCGGCTTTGCGCGCGCTCAACCGCGAAGTCGCTCGCAACGTAACGGCAGTGCTCGTCAGGGGAATCAGGGACGAATTCTCCGATCTGCCCGAAATCGTCGCCTTTCTCGGCCGGGTCGAAGACGATGTCGTGGACAATGTGTTCGATTTCCTGAAAGCCCTGCAGGAGCAGCGGCAGGGCGGCGAGGGCGGCCGGCAGATTGCCGATCTGGTCGGCCGGCCCAACGAATTGACCGGACGCGATGAAAACGCCGCCTTCCGGCGCTACGCCGTCAACGTCGTCGTCCAGCACGATCCTGCGGGCGGTGCACCGGTGATTACCGAGGATGCGCCCGCTCTGGGCAACCTGATCGGCCGGGTTGAGCACACGGCCCGGTTCGGCACCCTGGTCACCGATTTCTCGCTGATAAAGCCCGGCGCGCTGCACCGGGCGAACGGAGGATTCCTGATTGTCGATGCCCGCAAGCTGCTTATGCAGCCGATGGCGTGGGAGGAATTAAAGCGCGCACTGATCGCACGCGAGGTCCGGATCGGCACACTGCCCCAGCTCATGGGCCAGCAGACAACGGTGACGCTGGATCCCAAGCCCATACCGCTGAACGTGAAGATCCTGCTGATCGGCGAACCGGGCCTGTACTACACGCTTGCCGCGCGCGATCCGGACTTCGCCACGCTTTTCAAAGTGGCGGTCGAGTTCGCCGGACATCTGGAGAGGACGCCGGAAAACACGGCGCTCTACGCCCGCCTGATTGCCCGCATACAGCAGCGCGAAAACCTCCTGCCGCTCGCCGCTCCGGCCGTGGCGCGGCTGCTGGAACACGCAGCCCGCAAGGCTTCGGACCGGACCAAGCTTTCCGCGCAGGTGGCGGAGATCTACGACATCATGCGCGAAGGCGAGCATGCCACACGGCAGGACGGCCGGGATGCCGTCGCGGCAGACGACATCCGGTCGGCCATCGAAGCGCGGATCTATCGCTCGGACCGCGTTCGCGAGACGATGTACGAGCAGATCGAACGCGATTCCGTGCTGATTTCGACCGACGGCGAGGCGGTCGGCCAGATCAACGGTCTGAGCGTTCTCAGCGTCGGCGGGTTTTCGTTCGGCAAGCCCTCCCGGGTCACGGCCAGCGTGCGGTTCGGCAAGGGGGAGGTGATCGATATCGAGCGGCAGGTCGATCTGGGCGGCCCCCTGCATTCCAAGGGAATTCTCATTCTGCAGGGATTTCTCGGCCGGCGGTTCGGGCAGGACCGGCCGATCGCCATGTCGGCTAGTCTCGTGATGGAACAGTCCTATGGCGGCGTCGACGGCGACAGCGCCTCGTCCACGGAACTCTATGCCCTGCTCTCGGCACTGAGCGGCACCCCGATCCGGCAATCGCTTGCGGTCACGGGATCGGTGAACCAGTTCGGCCAAGTTCAGGTAATCGGCGGAGTCAATGAGAAGATCGAAGGATTCTTCGACATTTGCCGCGCGCGCGGATTGACGGGCGAGCAGGGTGTGCTCATTCCGAAACCCAATGTTCCGAACCTGATGTTGCGCCGGGATGTTGTGGAAGCATGCGCCGAGGGAAGGTTCCGGATCCATGCCGTCGCTTCGATCGACGAAGGAATTGAGGTGCTGACCGGCGTCGGCGCCGATACCGTCGACGCGAGAGTCGGCGAAACCCTCGACCGGTTCGCCGAGCGGGCCAAGGAATTCGCCGGAAGTTTCTAGCCCGGATATTTCATGAAGTAGGCACCGCCGCGTTCCGTTTTGTGTTATGATTCAGTTGGTTAAGACGAATCTGACACGGGAGCGCGGCGGTGACGGATTGTAGCTCTGGTCGGTGTTCTTTTCCGGCCTGTCGGGGACGCCGGGTCGAGGCGGGTTTTGACGGCGGCCGGGTGACGGGCAACGGCGGTGCGTTGCTGTCGGGTCAGGCGGACCGGCGTCTCGGCCTGACGGCGGCGGTGGCGCGGCGGCTCGGCGATCCGCGCCGGCGGGGCAAGCCGCGCCGTGACCTTGGCTTGCAGACCGCCGCCGGGCGGGACCGGGCGCTGGCGCGCGCGCCGACGCTGTGCCGCTTCGAGAACCGGGCCGAGAGGGGTTGGGCGTGGGCGGTTCACGCGGTGCTGGCGGAGCGCATCATCGCCTCTTTCGCGTGGCCGCCCGACACCGCCAACCCGGCAGCCAAACCATCGCCGGAACACCGCTCCTTTCGGCAACCGCGCCCGAAAAACACCTCAACCGAAAAAAACTGCGTCCCTTCATGAAATGTCCGGGCTGGCCATGTTAACAAGACTGAAAGACGAACTCGCGGATCTCCACGGAGAGGACCGGGCAGCGGTGTTCGTATCGACGACGGCCCGCAGGCAGGTGAATGACCGGCTGAAGGGCGGCACGGCCGGGATCAACAACGGCCTGTCATTTGGGCAGGACGACGCCAACGAATCCACCGCCGTTGCCGACTACTCAGTGACCTTCGCCGAGCTTCTTGCTCGATTCGATCCTGGGGGCGAACGGCGCTGACAGATGTGCAGCCGCTATTCGCTGGTCAATCCGGACGAGGCGATCCGCCTGCTGTTCGGCTATGGCGGGCCGGCGCTGAACTGGCCGCCGATGTATAATGTGGCACCGATGCTGGAAGTGCCGGCGGTGGTCCGGGGCTCCGGCGATAAGCCCCGCTCGCTGGTCAGGGCGCGCTGGGGGCTGATCCCGTCCTGGACGAAGGACATGAAGATCGGCGCAAAGCTCACCAACGCGCGGGCCGAAACCGTTGCCGAAAAGCCGAGCTTCCGCAACGCCTGGAAGACCCGCCGCTGCCTGATCGCCGCCGACGGCTTCTACGAATGGCGGACGGACGGCGCGGCGAAGGCGCCCTTCCGGGTATCCTACGAGGACGAGCGGCCCTTCGCCTTCGCCGGCCTGTGGGAGCGCTGGGACGGACCGGACGGGCCGGTGCGCTCGTGCACCATTATCACGACGAATGCCAATACCGCGCTGGCGCCGATCCACCATCGGATGCCGGTCATCGTCGATCCGCCGGATTTCGAACGATGGCTGGGTCTCGAAGCGGCGGCCGAAGACGACCTGCACGCCCTGCTGGCGCCGCGCGAGATCGAGGGTTTCCGCCCCTACCGGGTCAGCGACCGGGTCAACAGGGTGCAGAACAACGATCCGGCCATCCTGGAGCCGCTTGGCGGTTGATCCTGGAGCGCCCCGGCGGCGCGATGTGGCGCAGCGTTCCCGAGTGTGCGGAATCCCGGCAAACAAATTGGCGCAGCGCGGTGCCGCCGGCTGTCCCCCGGACCGGCCGATTGCCATCTTCTCCGGCTGGGCAGGCGCTCTCTTCCCGCGCCTGTCCGGACACGGAACCCGGCATGTCGAAGACCGCTTTGCAGGCTCTGGTCGTCGCCCTGGTTGCCGCCGTTGCGGTTGGCGCGGGCGTCTATCTGTGGCGCGCCGGGGACGGCGCAAAGCAGGCTGCGGAGGCCTCTGCGACCGGCAGGGCGCTGATCGGCGGCCCGTTCGCGCTGGTCGATCACACCGGCACGGCCCGGACGGAGAAGGACCTGCTGGGCAAATTCGCCGTCGTCAATTTCGGCTTTACCAACTGCCCGGATGTCTGCCCGACCACCCTGCAGACCATGACGGATGCGTTGGAGATGCTCGGCCCGGCGGCGCAGCGCATCCGGCCGGTCTTCGTCAGCGTCGATCCGGACCGCGATACGCCCGAACGCCTCAAGACCTACCGCGAAGCCTTCGACGGCCGAATTCTCATGCTGACCGGCAGCGAGGCGGCGGTCGCCCGGGCCGCCAAGGCCTACAAGGTCGGCTACAGCCGGATGAAGCCGGCGGCCGACGGCAGCTACATGGCGAATCATACCGCGCTCATCTACCTGATGGGCCCGGACGGCGCCTGCATCACCCATTTCCCCTTCCGCATAGCACCGGAGAAGCTGGCGGCATCGCTGAAGAAATGGGTTGACGGCTGAGTACCGACGATAACGGCCGAACGCCTGCACCGCATTGCTTTCCCGCCGTCTCCGCGCCATGATGCGGGCATGAGTTCGCCCACCGCCCCGGCCCTGCCGGATCGCGCCGTCCTGCGGCCGCTGTCCCGCCGGCAGGGGATCTTGTTCGGCGCCGCGCTGGCCGGCGGCGCTGCGGGTGCGCTGTTCGCGGGCGAGATCGTTCAGGCCGCGACCGGCGTGTGGAGCAGCTATGTCGTTCCGGCCTTTTTCGAGCTGCTGCTGAGCGGCATTCCCTTCTGCGCCTGACGCCGCGGCCGGCGTTAGCGCGACGGCCAGCGCACGATGATTCTATTCGGAAGCGTATCCTGCGTTTCTGAAGTAGTTTGCGCATTCGGCGGGTGAGAAGCGGTCGAGGAGGGTGCCGATGCGCTGCCAGGTCGCTTCGGCGCGGCGGTCCGTTCTGCGGCGCCACCCCAAGCGCCGCCGCCACCTGCCGCACGCTCTGACCCCCGGCCAGCCGCGCCGTCGCGCGTTCGTGCAAATCCATCGAAATCGGACGGGTCGTCGCCCAGGCCTCCCCTGTCGTCGCAACGACAGAGAATCAACTCAAGACAACCAGGGGAATCCTCCTTCGATTCACAATCGAGTCATCGTGCTCTAGATTTGAGCGCTGATGCCAATTTACCCGATTTGTCTATAACTAACCATCAGTAGAATTGGAGTTGGGTAGACTTGAACTTCGTGGTTGCAGCGGTGCCCTCCAAAATATCCGCAATATGACAAGGACAGAAGTGCTCAGCACAATAGACAATAAAGCCTGATGCCAATAGAAGTTCCATTGAATATCGGCCAACCGTTCAAAGGCTGCATAAGCCAAGCCATGGCCTAACGCAATTACGACAACTGTAATAACAATATCCCAAAAACTTAATGTCTCTTCCGGATCAACAATGGCAAGGACTAGTACAACAGCGCAAGGGATCAAAGAATGAACGAACACATAAAAGAGTTCGGCCCGACCACCGAACCCACTTTCATTTGTCGGCTGCAGTTCTCCAATACCGAGAAAAATCTCCAATCTCTGTTGAAATGCAAATGGAGCGTTGATTACAAGAGAAGTAAGAAACACGATTACGAGCACAATGGAGACGGTCTGAACAACAGTTTCTCTTCTTCTTTCCGTACGCCATACAAACAGAAATATCCCAATTATCATCGGTAGAATTGTAGCTAAAACCATCTGTACTACGCCGTGCACTAACGAACCAATATATTGGTACTCCGGCCACACAATGTCGCGCGCTTCAAAAAACGCCCAGCCGGATGGCACTATGCCGATATATAATCCGCATACTATAAGGAACATCATGGCGCTAGCAAATAAGTGAAACCAGTTCAATTTTCTCCCCCTGAAAGTGAGTAATCCAACTCTCTCCTCCCAAGGATAATCTTTCTCAGTATCGTCGTTTAGCTTTATAATTTCTTCTAGTTTCAGTTCTACGATTTGGCGGAGCGCGGCACGAAGGCCAATTTCCCTGACATCGTACTTTGCCATGTGCAATAGCAGAAATGACAGCTTTAATTCATTTTTGGCCTCTTCCAATTCCTCAGCCATGGGCAGCTTGTTCGGCCTGTTTCTCTCCAATTCTTCGACAATTCTTTCGTACGAAGCCATCGTCAAAAGATATCTGGATAGATTTCTCGAGAGTGAATTTGTTTTTTGTACAAAGGCTGCTAGATGAACTATTCCTTTTTCAATTTTTTGGTAAAGGAACTTTGTTTGAGCGCCAAAGATAAGAAATAACATAATCAATATGACTATTGGCAGAAGTGGCTCCGGTATGTTGCGAATCAATGTTTGGACGAAGGGAGTTGAAGCGTCTGTTGGAAGTGCTTCAATAAAAACTTCCGCACGATAGGCAACAATGAGAAATACGAATGTAAGGGGAATGGAGGTAACTGTGGCGAATACTGCGCGTTGCCATTTGTCGACGATTTCGTTGATGGAAAAGAAACTCGCGATGTCATTGGGTGTTCGAGTTTTTCCGGACGTACCAAATGTTCTATATTGGAGGAAAAAGTAACTGCCCAGGTCTGCGTCCTCCGAGTGAGCGGAGTGATGGGTTGCTGGCTCGGGTACTGGATCAGGTGGATGCAGCCGGGCTGCGGCTCGGGATTTCAGAGTTGAAGTTTCGGGATCAGTTGCCTGGGGTCGGGGTGGGCCAGGGTTTCGAGGACGTTCCAGTCCTGCTTTCGTGCGGTGGCGATGACGGACCGCAGGTTGGCGAAGTCGCGGGCGCCTTGCATCGAGCGGAAGCAACCTGAGATTTTCTGACGCAGCTTGCCCATTCTCAGATCTCTCTCGGCCTGGTTGTTTGAGAACGGAGTTCGCGGGTCGGTGAGGAAGCGCAGGCAGCCCTCCTTGTGGTTCTGGAGCCGGAGCGCGAGGTTATGACCGATGCGGCGCTTTTTGCGTCCGCGCTTTCCGGTCTGGAGCGGCGGCATGTGTTCGTGAGAGGCGATGGCGCGCTCGAGGATGCGGTCCCAGGCTCGCGAGATGAGGGCCACCAGCGAGGCGGGCACGTCGCGATCATTCTTCCGCGCGAAGCGGGAGGCTCTGTTGGCGCGGGTAAGCAGCCGGTGCATGCTCGTTGCCCACTCTTCCTTCTCGATCTCGATCAGGGCCTGGAGCTCACGCAGGTGATGGGCGTTGCAGGCCCCGTGACGCACGCCTTCGAGAGCGAAGTAGGTGGCGTAGTCGTCATGGATGACGATGCCGTTGAGTTCCTCGTCGATATGGCTGCGCCCGGTGGCGATGCGCAGGATGGTCAGAAACGGGGTGCACAGCACATGGAGCCAATGGGTCCGGGTGGCGATGCGCATGCCGGTCTCGTCGAGGTGTTTGACCGGGGCTTCGGTGCGGATGACCTCTGCGACACGATCGAGGAAGCCCTCGAAGCGCCGGGCGGTTCGCCTGCTCATGGCGGCGATGGTGGCCGTTGAGATCGTGACCGCGAAGAGGTCTCTCATGACCTCGGCGACGCGGTTCTCGGGAATGAACTGCGCGTGCAACAGATAGGTCACCCACGCGGTGATGCGCGGCCCGTACTGGACCGGAGCGCTCACGCCGTTCGGGAAGGCGGCAGTCGTCACGGTGCCACAGGCGGCGCAGAGGCAGCGATGGCCGCGATGCTCGGTGACCTCAAGGGGCTGCGGCTCAGGCAGCTCGAAGACCTGTCGGCAGACCGGATCCGCGTGACGGTCGGCGTCTGACAGCGGCGCGCCGCAGCCTGCACAGGCGCAGGGGTCATGATCGACGACGTGGTCGGGCGTCGCGGTCCGCTCCAGAGTGGTTCCCTTGTGGCCGGGCTGGCCACCACTGGGTCTGTTGGACGTGCCACGCTGGCTCCGGGTTCGCCTCTCCCGGGTTGTGCTCTTCTTCTTCAGACCATCGCTGGCCGGCGGCCTGGAACTGGTGGTGCTGTCGAGCGCGGCGCGGCGCTCGAGTTCGGCGTTCCGTTCGCGCAAGCGGGCATTCTCCCGCTCCAGCGCATCATTCTCCTTGACCAGCGCCGCGGTCAGACGCAGCAGGCTCTGGCCCCATTCCCGGATCGCTTTGATGGCGGTCATCGCGAAGGAGTCTGGGGTGAAAAGGTCCTGCAGGCAAGTGAAGGCCTCGCCCCTGATCGGCGAGCTGATTTTCTGGCGGCGCGATTTCGGCCATCGGCAGGGCCGTCCGGTCATGCCGGGTCGTCGATTTGGGCTGCCAGCGTGAGCTTGACGCGGCAACGGAGCGGGGCCGGCGGCCTCTTCGTGATGGTTGGGTCTTCACCGGCGCGTTGGGCGCGCGCAACGCCCTCCGGTGCCGTGCCGGGTCCGCCTTGTCGCGTCGAACTGTCGCGCCGGGGTCAGCCGGGCGCGGATGCCGGCGGCGGCATGGCGAGGTGGATCCGCCGGCGCGCCGCCAGGAGATGGGCGCCGGCGCCGCCGAGCACGAGGGTGACCCGGCGCCCGTGACGCGCGACGCGGGCGACGAGGTGGATCCATATCGCGCGGATGCGCTTCATCCGCACCCAGCGCCACTCGGGGCCGTAGGCGGCGCGGCGCACCAGCGCCATCGCATTCAGCGCCAGCGCCGCGAGCCACAGCCAGGCGGCGTTGGCCCCGAACCGCCCCGACGGCATCGTCCCGGCGGCGAGGTCGGACTTGAGCACCGCGTGCACCTCCTCGCCGCGTCCGCAGCGCTCGTGGGCCGCGGCCACGACCTCGGCGGCGTCCAGCACCCTCAGGCCGTTCGCCTTTTCCGCCCGGATCGCGTCGGGGGCCGGGAAGTTGGTCATGTAGGCCCTGATCCTGTAGGCGGGCCTGCCATCGGCGGCCGGGAGGTCGCCCTCGTCCAGGCCCAGCGCCCCGGGAAGGGCGCGCCGGGTGACGACGTAGCGGATCACATGGCGCGGCTTCAGTCCGTTGGTTGTCGCGGGGACGTAGGGCAGTTCGGCGCATTCAAGCGCCACACTGTCCGACGCCGGCCCGGCGTCCGGCGTCTCCACCGGCCCCTTCGCCGGGCGCCAGGCGTCGTCGGCGAGCCGCGCCACCTCCGCCATCAGCGGCTCCGAACGGGTGGCGCCGCAGATCAGCCCCACCGTGCCGAAGCGCCGCGTCTCCGCCCGGCGGAAGGCGGGGTCGTTGCAGGCGCGGATCACATCCTCCTGGTAGCCCGCCCCATCGGTGCGGAGGGTGACCTGGCGCACGGCGCCGGGAAGCTGCAACAGCGCCTCCTCGAGCGCCCGCCGGTTGTCCAGCGCCGCCGGCACGTTGCCGTCGCGGCTCTCCAGCCACGGCGCCATCCCGATCTCGGGGCAGAACGCGACCAGCGGCTGGTAGCCCCGCTCGCCCGGAACCAGCCTCTCCGCGGCACGGTAGGTATACAGACACTCGCGCTTGCCGGACGCGATGATCGTCGCGTCGAGGTCGATGGTCACCGACGCCGCGACGGCCTCCCGTACCCCTTCGGCCACAAGGCGGCGGGCGACCGCCCGGAACAACTCGTGGCGTTCCGTGTGCGGCGGGATGAACGCCGTGCCCTTCTCCCTCTCGACATCGTGCACCCCAGCGACATGGAAACGGTCGAGCCAGTCGCGCAGCGAACGCGCCGAGGGAAAGCAGCGCTCGCGACCGCCCCGGAACCGCCGCGCGACCGCGCCCCTCGACAGACCCAACAGCTTCGGCTCGAACCGCCTGACCAGAGCGCAAAGACCCGTATCGGCCTCCAGATGCTCGATGTCCGACACCCGGTCGAAGCCGGCAACGTTGAGAACCAGCACCGCCAGCATCATCTGGCCGTCGCTCCAGCCCTGCGACGGGCTGCCGCCGCAGCGCGGCAGCCCGGCCAGGATGCGCCGCGACGCCAGAACCTCGAACAGCAGCACCAGACCGCCGCGCGCCGTCGCGGCCGTACCATCCCGCGTCACTTCGAGCTTGATCGGAGAGCGATAACAAGGGACCATGATCTTCACCCGGTTGGTGACGCCCCTCGGGGCGGGTTGTCTGCGCAACCCATTGTAATCAATGGCCCAACCGGGTGACCAAATCTTTCTGATCGCCGATCAGGGTCGCCGTAGGCGGCAAGGTCCGCGTGCCAGCGCGACACCGTCACGGGTCCTCGGCCTCGACGGCCATGATCGCGGCCAGCACCGCCAGGCGTTCGCCCGCCGGCATGGCCTCGTAGCGTCGGCCCCAGTTGGCCGCCTTGCGCTTGATGCGCTGGCGGTCGGTGAAGTTGCGGCCCGCATAGCTCGCCCAGTGCACCCGATCGGGCGCGAAGTTGAACCACACGACCTCGGTCCGAACCTGAGCCTGGGTCGTCACCTGCAGCTCCAGCCGGCGCCAGCCTGCCAGCAGATCGTCATACAGCGCAGACGGGTGGCCCGAGACCATCACCTGACACGGCAGACCCTTGAGAAGCTCAAGCAGCGCGACATGGTCGGCCTCCTCGTACTCGAAGCGATACCGCTGCGACGAACGACGGGTCGTGTGCAGATAGGGCGGATCGCTGTAGACCAGCTCCGGGCCCAGAAACGGGAACTCCGCCAGGAACGAATGCGCACAGCCGTGGATCAGCTCCACAGGGTAGTCGCACCTGAACCCGTCAAGCGCACGCAGGTCCCGGTCGATCCCGATCGAACGCATCGCCGGAGGCTTGCGCTTCATCAGCGCACCGCCCCCCAAGTGTGTCTCGATATACAGACGATGTGGCGGCATCAGCGCGATCAGCGCCTGGCTCAGACCGGTCGTTGCCTTCGATCCGAAATATCCCACCGGCTCTGGCTGCTCCTCTCATGCGAAAGAGCAACCCATAGAGGTGCGCGACTATGGAGTCAAGGCCGGCCGCGACTTGATGACCGCAACCAAATCACGACGCTCTCAGAGCTGGCCAGGTACCTGGGCAGTTACAGGAAAAATACTATTACTAGACAAATAATGATAACGATCCAGGTAATTGTTTCTTGTAGAAACTGATTTGACATGATGGGATAACCTTCTGGTGAAACAGTTGCGTCGATGTTTTGTGTGCCGCTTAGACAATTCTACGAACTTTTTCGTTGCAGACTTAACGACAGCGATAATTGGGACAGGGATTTGCCGAAGTTTCACCAGAAGAAACTGCTACCTGAAGAGCTGTTTCAGCAAAGACGGCACTTGTTATAATTACGAGAATTTTGAGATAGTGTTTCAGTGTAAGCATCGATAGCTCCCCTCTGAGCGTTGGCGAAAGCGAAAGGATGCGAAAAAGAGCGTTGTGTTTCGTCATATCGGGATCAAATGTCTAAGGATCGGCAGGCGCGTATGGCTTGAAAACAATTGCGCCCAGAACGATAAGAGAAATGTTTTTGATGATACGGTGGTCGATATGGTGTTTCGGTAACGTGATTTGGTCAAAGACGGACGCCTTGAGCCCAAATACTCGGTCATTAATATATTTTTGTTTATCGAAATGCTCATATCAACAATTTCCAAGGCTTGGTTGTTTGATCTTATAGCCGTTTGTACCCGATACAATAATACGGTTGTGTATTAGATCGGAACGTATTCCAGTTAAAGCATTTCTGATGTCAATAATTATTGTACTTTGGTTTTCGAAATATCGATGTTCCTGGAATCCGGAAACAACGTCCGTACAATCGACGATCGTCACTTTACCAGGCAGGTTGTGCGAGTGGCTCGGCCCGTCGGCGCCCAGCCGGTCCGGATTGCCCTTGGTCAGGTCGCTGATGGCGAGCGGGATGTCTTCGCGGTTGTGGTAGACGGTGACCCGGCGTGCGAGTTTCGGCAGCAGCGCCAGCTTGTGGTCGTGCTCGAAGGCGTCGGCGTCTTCGTCGGGGGCGAACAGGAGGATTTCGTCGAACAGGCGCGGCAGGTCGTCACCGATTTCCCGCCGCATCCCCTGGACCGCGTGGCGCAGGGCGTAGGCGCCCATGCTGTGGGCCATCAGGTGCAGGCGGCCGCCGCAGAGCTCCCGCCGTTGCCGGGCTGACTCCGGGTCGCGGCCGAGGTCGGAGCGCACGCGCGGCCCCAGTTCTTCCAAGACCCGCTGGACGAACGCGCCGAGTTTCAGCAGGCCGCGGCCCAGCGCCGTGCCCGACGTGCGGGCGTCGGCCCGGTCGTTCGCATAGGCGATGTAG
The DNA here is from genome assembly GCA_965202925.1 of Alphaproteobacteria bacterium. Lineage (GTDB taxonomy): Bacteria > Pseudomonadota > Alphaproteobacteria > Bin65 > Bin65 > Bin65. Next base: position 988,133 of record CBDBCG010000001.1, read on the forward strand.
GGCATCAGCGAGCCGTCGGACGGCCAGGAGAAAACGAAGAAGGTGTAGGGGCAATCGTCCGTTTCGTAGGTCCGCTTCAGCCGGGCGGCGTCGATCAGCGATTCGTGGAACGTATAGTTGAACCCGTGAATGAAGAGCACCGTGTCGATCCCGACGCGCATCTTTTCCCGGATTTCCTCGAACATCGCAGTGCTGCCGAGCAACTGCGACCGGCGGCCCGGGCGTATCCGTTCCGGCGCCACCGTTATCTCCGTGACGCTGTCCATCTCGTCGGAAACCTGAGCCTTTCCGAAGCGGAGGAACGATCCCCGATTGTTGAGTTGAGTGCCGAAATTTCGCGGATCCCGGGCCGGCATGGGATTCCTGTTGGTTCCAAAAAAAACTTCAATCACGATCAGTAATTCCCAAACTTTCAGGTTCCCGGTATTCCGACAGGAACTGCCCGCTCCGGCATCAAGGATTTCGACTAGTCCAAACCTGTTGACATATCATTCAAAATAAGATGCCACGTTCGTCGGACACTCATGAACATACAGACACTAATTCACAAGTAGCGTGGCCTGCTTTATATATCCCTGCTGTATCCTTGCACGTATCTGCTTTTTGCGTTTGACTTTGGTAACTCGCCCTAAATTCGGGGCTTATATTGTCAATTCCTGCTGTTTTTGCATGTATTTGCTATCTTTTTAGCAGAAATAGTAAAACCGTTGACTAGGAGCGGCTGGCGCAGAAAGTATCGAAGGTATCCCAAGCGTCTTCGGGTTGATCCCAAAGCGTCATTCGGGCTGGCGGCTTCATGGGGTAGTACGACGTGGTCCTTCTGGCAGGACACGGGCGGGCGAAGTACACGACCGGGACGCTGCTTGCCTCGAGCCGCGATCGGGGGTGGAACGGGATTCTCGCTGAGCGCTGGAGCCACGGGGAAGGCGAACTCGCCGAATTCCTGCCGCGCGAAACCGAAATTGCCGTCATGGTGGAGGGCCGCGTGCATCTGCGGCGGCGCGGCGACGGCCGGCTGCAGCACAGCGATGCGGTGCCCGGGATGATCTGGCTGTGTCCGGCCGGCATCCGGGAGGATATGATCAAGGCCTACGGCGACATCCCCGAGATGATCCATCTCTATCTGCCGGCGATGCCGCTGTCGGAGACGGCGCTTCGGGAACTCGACGTCGATCCGGACAACGTCCGGCTGCATTTCGACGGCGGCTTCCGCGATCCGCTGATCGAACGGATCGCACTGGCGGTCCATGCCGAGATGCTCGACCCGGCGCCCGCCGGCACGATGCTGGTCGAGACCCTGGCCGCCGTCCTGGGCGTGCAGATCCTGCGGCAGCATTCCAATCTGGAACGGGCGTCGATTACACTGCCCAGCGCCCGCGGTGCGCTCGATCCCCGGCGCCTGCGGCGGATCGCGGATTTCATCGACGCCCATCTCAGCGAAGACCTGACCGTCGACACGCTGGCGAACGAAGCCTGCCTCAGCCCGTTCCATTTCGCCCGCGCCTTCAAGGCCGCGACTGGGACGGCGCCGCACCGCTATCTCACCGACCGCCGGATCGAACACGCCAAGGCGCTGATCGCGGAAGGCCGGCTGCCGCTCGTCGAAATCGCCGATGTCTGCGGTTTTTCCTCCCAGGCGCACCTGACGCGCTGGTTCAAGCGGATCGTCGGCACGACGCCGGGCGCCTACCGGTCCCATCGCAGCCATCCGCCGAACTAGCATAGGGTTCTGATCAGAGCCTGCCGTGGCGCCGTTGTAGCGCTGCGACGGCGCTTCGTTCGTGCCGGGTGTCGCGCAAGCCGCCGGTTCCGTCCGCTGTTTCCGCAACCTCGCGGCCCGCCGTTCGGAGGACGGTCGATCGAAAGCCAAAACATAAGAAAAATAAATAATATACCAAATGACACTGTATTAGATTTTATAGTTTTGGCATGCCAGGTTGTCGCGAAATCGCGTCGGGCAACGCGAGGCCCGTGGTCCGGTAGCTCCGCAACGAGGCTTGCCGGGCCGCGGTACCGAACAAAGGCGATAGCGCGCTGCGTCCGACGGGAGAAACGCGGACCGGTATTCCCGGTCCGGGGAATGCAACGCAGGGGAGCGATCCGGCGTGAAGACAACCGCCCTAACCGGCTCCACGAACGTCGACAGCCCGGAGTCGTACCGCCTTTCCGGCCCCGAGGTATCCGCCGGCGATTTCTTGTTAGCAATTGTGGCTTGCGAACCTGCTGACGCCGGTCGGGTGCGCGCTGCGGTCCTCCTGGGACCGCGGTTCTGCGCATCCGGCCCGGTTCGGCTCCGGTTCCCTGCGGGGTGCGCCCCCGGAGGCGATTGAGCGGGCGCCCCGACCTTCCGGTAAACGAAGGCAACGATCGGTCCGGTCTCCCGTCGGACGCTGCGGTTCGATCGGCAGCCGGTCTTGCGCCGCACGGTCCGGCAGGCACATGCTTCCGGCCGGGACGGATCAGGGGGGTGGCGATGGACGCAGATGAAGTCATTGCCCGCTACGGGCTGCAGCCGCATCCCGAGGGCGGCTATTATCGCGAGACGTTTCGTGCGCCGGCCGGGCCCGGTGAGCGCGCCGCGGTGACGGTCATCTATTACCTGCTGAAAGCCGGCGAGGTCTCGGCCTGGCACCGTATCGACGCGGTCGAGATCTGGCACCATTACGCCGGCGCGCCGCTGCGGCTCTCGCTGTCCTCCGACGACCAGGCGGTGACGGACCGGTTGCTCGGCACCGGCGACGGCGCCGAGCCGCATATCGTCGTGCCCGCCGGCTGCTGGCAGAGCGCCGTATCCCTTGGCGCATGGACTCTCACCGGCTGCACCGTCGCGCCAGCCTTCGAATTTGCCGGCTTCGAGCTCGCTCCGGCCGGCTGGCGGCCCGGCGGCGCACTCGTCCGATAGACGTGATCCGGCACGACGCCCGCCGCCCGAAACTGTGCTGGAAATTTCCGGCGGGCTGCGATTGAATGGCGGCGGCGAGTGTCGGCTTCGGGTCGATGCGGAAGATGAGGAGGGAGCCATGATCAGGATCGATGAAGCCGGAGGCCGGCGTGTCCGGGGCGGCGTGTGGTGCGCGGCGCTCGCAGCGGCCGGGCTTGTTGCCGCCGCCGCGGCAACCCAGGCGGCCACCATCACCGTCTCGGTCTGGGGCGGCGGCTATGGCGCGAAGTGGAAGAAGCATGCGGCCGAGCCGTTCGAGAAGGCGACCGGCCACAAGGTGGTGGTCGACGGCGGCCGTTCGGCGGTGCGCCTGTCCAAGATGAAGGCCACGAAGGGCAAGGGCACCGACGTCGTCTTCCTGACCGTGCACCAGATGGCGATCCTGCGCGACGAGGGCATCCTGGCGCCGGTCGACAAGGCCAACGTCCCCAACATCGGGCAACTGTACGATTTCGCCAAGGATCCGCTGGGCGGCGGCATGTGCCCGGCGATCACGGTGCTCGGCGCGGGCCTCGCCTACAACAAGGACCATTTCAAATCGCCGCCGACCTCATGGAACGACCTGTTCCGCAAGGACCTGAAGGGCCGGCCCGGCTATCCCGTGCTCAGCCAGTCCTATTCGCCGTTGGTGATGACCCGCATCGCCGAACTGCACGGCGGCGGCATCGACGATATCGGCAAGGGCATGGCCAAGCTGGCGACGATCAAGGACCGGGTGCAGCTGTTCCGCATCTTCGAGATCCTGAAGGCGATCAACCAGGGCGACGCCTCGATCGCGCCGATGCTCAATATCTTCGTCAGGAAGGATCCGAAGGTGCCGCTGAGCTTCGCATGGCCGAAGGACGGCGGCGTCGGAGTCGTCAACCTGGCCTGCGTCCTGAAGGCGAGCAAGAACAAGGCGGTGGCTGAGCAGTTCCTGAACTTCTACCTGTCGGCGGAGCACCAGGCGCGGATCGCCAAGGAGGCTGGCGATTCCCCGGTCAACAAGTCGGTGCCGATCCCGGCGGGCACCGTCTACAACATGGTGACGCCGGACCAGATCTCCCGGATGCACCTCTACGATGCGACCAAGATCGCGGCGAAGCTCGGCGGCTGGCTCAAGCGGTTCCAGGAGGAGATCGTCGCAAAATAGGCGCCGCGTAAGGCCGTACCGTTCCGCGCCGGGGCCCGTTCCGGGATCGGGCGATGTCCGACGTCGAGGTTTCCGGCGTATCGAAACGGTATGACGAACTGTGGGCGGTGAAGGGGGTCAGCTTCACCGCCCCGGCCGGCAGCTTCACCAGCCTGCTCGGCCCCAGCGGCTGCGGCAAGACGACGACCCTGCGCCTGATCGCCGGTTTCGCGGCGCTCGACGAAGGCGAGGTGCGCATCGGCGGCAAGCCGGTCGACGACCTGCCGCCCTGGCGGCGCAATCTCGGCGTCGTCTTCCAGAACTACGCCCTGTTTCCCTTCATGACGGTGTTCGACAACGTCGCCTTCGGCCTGCGGCGGCGTAGAGTATCGCGGAGCGAGACCGCGGCGCGCGTCGCCGAGGCGATCGATCTGGTCGGCCTGCCGGATCTCGCCCAGCGCTATCCGCGCCAGCTTTCGGGCGGCCAGCAGCAGAGAGTCGCGCTGGCCCGGGCGCTGGTGATCCGGCCGGACGTGCTGCTGCTCGACGAGCCTCTGTCGAATCTCGATGCCAAGCTGCGCGCCGAAATGCGCTTCGAGCTGAAGCGCATCCAGCGCGAGACCGGCGTCACCTCGATCTTCGTCACCCACGACCAGGAGGAAGCGCTCACGCTTTCCGACCAGATCGTCGTGATGAACCTTGGCACGGTCGCCGGCGCGGCGGCGCCGAAAGCGATCTGGGAACAGCCCGAATCGGCCTATGTCGCCGATTTCCTCGGCGTCGAGAACCTGTTTCCGGGCACCGTCGGCGAGGCCGCTCCCGGCGGCGAGACGGTCGCCGTTTCGGTCGACGACGGCGCCGCGGTGCTGCATGTCGCGACGGCGCGGCCGCCGGGCGGGGCGGTCGTGCTCGGCATCCGGTCCGAAGAAATCGCGATGCGGGGCAGTGATGGAAAGGACGACCGGGCCGACATCCGGAACGCGCTGGACGGAACGGTGCGCGAATTCACCTATATCGGCTCGGCCGTCGTCTATCAGGTCGATTGCCCCGCCTTGCCCGCACCGCTGATCGCGACGGCGCAGCAGGAATTTCCGGTCGGCGGGCGCGTCCGCGTGCATCTGCCGCCCGGCGCCATCAAGCTGCTGCGGCCGGACGCGCCGGCCGGCGCGTCCGAAGGCCCGGCCGAGAGCGCCCTCGAGTGAGCGCGGTGCGCACCCGGGGCGGCGGCGGTCGCTTTCCCGCCAGCCTGGCGACGCCGGTTCTCCTGGCGTTCGCCGTGTTTATCGTGGCGCCCTGCGTCATGCTGCTGGTCAAGGGCCTTGAGCCGACCGCAGAGATCGGCGAATGGCCGGACTTTACCAACGTCCTCGGCCTGTTCGACAGCAAGGTCGGCCAGCAGGCGCTCAACCGCACGATCCGGATCAGCGTGATCGTCACCCTGATCTGTCTGGTCGCGGGCTATCCGGTGGCGCTGTTCGTCGCCCGGTGCGGGCCGCGCTGGCGCGGCCTGCTGCTCGCGGTCGTGATCTTTCCCTTCCTGATTTCCGCCGTCGTCCGCGCCTTCGGCTGGACGGTCCTGCTCGGCGATTCGGGGCTCGCCAACAAGGGGCTGATCGCGCTGGGCCTGATCGAGAGGCCGATCGCCCTGGTCCAGAACGAGATCGGCATCATCGTCGGCGAAACCCATCTGCTGATGCCCTACATGATCCTGTCGCTTCTGGCCGTGCTGCAGCGCATCGACCCGAACCTGCGGCACGCGGCGGAGAGCCTGGGCGCCTCGCCGGTCAGCGTGTTCTGGCGCATCGTCATTCCGCTCACGCTGCCGGGACTGCTCACCGGCACGCTGCTGGTCTTCAGCCTGGCGATGACCGCCTTCGCGACGCCGTTCCTGCTCGGTGGGGGGCGCACGCCGATCCTGACGACGCTGCTCTACGACTACGCCTTCACCCTGTTCGACTGGCGGCTGGCGGCGTCGATCGGCATCGTCCTGCTGTTCCTCGGCATCCTGTTCGTCACGATACACCGCTTCGTTTCGAGCCGGGGGATGCGCAGCTATGGCTGATCTCTTCCTGCGCTCCGGCCGCGGTATCGTCACGGTCATGGCGGTTTTCTGGCTGGTTTTCCTGGTCGCGCCGATCGTCGTGACGCTGGGCGCCTCCTTCACCAGCTCGACCTACCTGACCTTTCCGCCGCCCGGCTGGTCGGTGCGCTGGTACCTGTCGGCCTTCGAGTCCGAATGGGTCTGGTCGACCTTCTGGAACAGCGTCGTCATCGCGATCGTGTCGACGACGATCGCCGTGGCGCTCGGCATCGCCGCCGCCCGGGTGCTGGCGCGGCACCGCTTCTACGGGCGCGGCGCGTTCGAATATGCCGTGCTCAGCCCGCTCATCATTCCCGGCGTCGTCGTCGGCTTCGCCCTGCTCAACGTCTCGGTCCTGATCGAGACCCAGGACGCCGGCCTGCTCAACCTGATCATCGGCCACACCATGGTGACGACGCCCTTCACCCTGCGCTCGGTCTGGTCGAGCATGGCCGGCAGCGACATTTCCCTCGAAGAGGCGGCCCAGAGCCTCGGCGCGACCCGCTGGAGCGCCTTCTGGCTGGTGGTCTTTCCGCTGATCGTGCCCGGCATCGTCGCCGGCGCCATCATCGCGTTCACCTTTTCCTTCAACGACGTGACGATCTCGGCCTTCCTGTCGGCCCGGGAGGCGCGCACCCTGCCGGTCGAGCTGATGTCGCATATCGAATATCTGCCCGACCCGACTCCGGCGGCCGTCTCCTCCCTGATGATCGTCATCACCCTCGCCTTCTTCCTGCTGGTCGAGCGGACGGTGGGCCTGGATGTCTTCGCGGACCGGTAGGGCCGACGTGCCGGAGGACTTCATCGCCGCGATCCCGAAGGCGGAACTGCACCTGCATATCGAGGGAACGCTGGGCCCCGCGCTGCGCGTCGCGCTGGCGCGCCGCAACGGTCTGCCGGTGCCGGACGTCGATCCGGGGGCCGAAACCCAGGGCTACGACTATGCCAGCCTCGAGGAATTCCTCGCCATCTACTACGAAGGGATGGACGTGCTGCGCACGGAGGAGGATTTCTACGATCTCACCGCGACCTATCTGCGGCGCTGCCGGGACGAAAATACGATCTATGCCGAACTTTCCTTCGATCCGCAGCCCCATCTGGCGCGCGGCGTGGCGGCCGGGGCCTTCATGGGCGGCATCCTGGCGGCGGTCGACGAGGCGCGCCGCGATTGGGGCGTCGCCGCCAATCTCATCCTTTGCGTCAACCGCGACCGGCCGCTGGACGAGGCCTGGCCGCTGTTCGACATCCTGAAACCCTGGCGCGACCGGATCGCCGGCTTCGGGCTGGACTCGGCGGAACATGGCAACCCGCCGCGCAAATTTGCCGGGATCTTCAAGCGCGCGCGGGCCGAGGGCTACCGCCTGACCGCCCATTGCGACGTCGACCAGGAAAACTCCATCGGCCATATCCGCCAATGCCTCGACCTGCTGCGCCTGGAGCGCATCGACCACGGCGTCAATTCGGTTGAGGATCCGCGCGTGGTCGACACCCTGATCGAGCGGGACATCTGCCTGACGGTGTGCCCGACCTGGCGGCCCGGCGACCCCGGCCCGCGCCGGCTCCGTCGCCTGCGCCGACTGTTCGACGCCGGCGTGCGGGTCACGGTCAACACCGACGATCCGGCCCTGTTCGCGAGCGGCTATCTCACGAACCTGCTGCGCGCCGTGCAGGCCCGCGGCGGCTACAGCCGCGCAGAAATCGCCACCCTCATGCGCAACGCCTTCCTCGGCTCCTTCGCCACAGAGACCGAAAAGGCCGCCATGATCGCCCGGCTGGACCAGTTCTTGGTGGACGCCACTTAGCCTGCAATGGCGGTGCGCCTTTAAGCCCCCTCCCCCAAGGGATTGCTCTTCGAAACCCCTCGCCGTCATTCCGACCGGAGCTCCGGCCCGCAGGGCCGGGGCGTAGTGGAGGAATCCCGGCTCGGTCTCACCCACATGAAACCCTTGGTCCTGCGTTGAGATTCCTCCGCTACGCGCCCCGGATTAAATCCGGGGCGCTCCGGTCGGAATGACGGCGAGAGTGGCGGAAGCCGATCGCACGGATTTGTTTGGCTTTCGCAGAGGAATCCCGCGGGAGGGAGATTCCGTCGGCATCTTCGCCCTACAGGGCAGCGATCCTCTGAAGAGCCGGAGATTTCGGGACACGGTGTCGCCTGCCACAAGGACCGGCAGAGTGCGATCCCGGCTACATCTCAACCGCCGCGGCCAGCCGGTCGTACTCCGCCAGCCATTCCGTGCGCCAGGTCCGCTTCACGGACTCATCCACCCAGGCGCCGTCGATGCCGTTCGCCACGAAGCCGCGCAGCATGGCGAAGGGCAGGGCGAAGGTCGTCACCATTTCGGCGTGGGCGTTGGCCGGGTCGGTGTGGTGCAACGGCGGATCGTCGCTGTTCGGCATGATCTTCAGCTGCGTGCGCGCCATCGCCGCGATGGGGTGGACCGCAGCGAAATCCTGCCCCTTGAGCGTCCGGCTGTAGTACGAATTGGTCGGCACGATCGTGAAGACGATGCCCTCGTCCTCGCAGCGCTTCAGCAGGTCCGGCGCGTCGAGCACCGTATAGCCGTGGTCGATGCGCTCGCAGCCGAGCAGGTCGAGCGCCGTCTCGACGTTGCGCGCCGGCTCGCCGAACTCGCCGGCATGGGCGGTGCGCTTCAGGCCGTTCTCGCCGGCCAGCCGGTAGGCCTTCCAGAATTTCTCCGGCGGATGGCCGGTCTCCATGTAATCCATGCCGATGCCGACCGTCTCGTCGCGCGGATGGGCGACCGCGGCCTCGACCATTTCGTAGCCCAGTTCTGGCGAGGACTCCCGGTCGATCGAGGGGATCAGCCGGCCGGCGATGCCGAAATCCGCTTCGGCGTCGCGCAGTCCGGCGATCATGCCGTCGACCGAGGCCGCGTAGCCGATGTCGCCGATGGTCCAGTGGTCGGTCGGGTTCCAGAACATCTCGCGATAGCGCACGCCGGCTTCCGCGGCGTGTTTCTGGGTGGCGTAGACCGCGTCGCGGAAATCCTCCGGCGTGCGCAGGGACAGGCAGACCAGCTTCAAGGTCCGGAGCACCCGGTCGAAATTCTCGCCGCGGGCGTAAAGCTCTTCCGGATCGTCATGCGGCGGCAGGTCGACCCCGTTGCGCGCGGCGAGCGTCAGCAGCGTTTCCAGCGGCACGGCGCCGGTGAAATGGACGTGCAGCTCGGTCTTCGGGATGGCGCGGCAGAATTCGGCGAGGTTCATGGGGCACCTGTCGAAATGGGCGTGATCGAAATGGGTATGGCGGACCGGCCGGCATTTTCGGGGCCGGGCGGAGAATTGGCAATCCGGTCCGCTATCGGGCCGGGCCCATTTCGCATCCCGAACCGGCGGCCTCGTCCGCGCACCGCGCAAACGCAGACACCCGGCTGGCGGCAGCCGGGCGTCTCGCGAATGGCCGGAACGGTCCGGCGGGATCAGAAATGATAGCGGAAGCCGATCTCGAAGAGATGGATCCTCATGGAGGATTTCGTCCTGACGCTGGCTGCCGCATTCCTGCCGTCGAACTGCAGGCCGGGCGCCATCTGGAACTTGTAGCCCATCTGGAGCGTGATCGAATCGTCGACCCGGTAGCCGATCCCGCCGCCGACCTGGTAGGCGAAGACGGTATCCTTGTCCTTGGGCCGAAGCCCGCAACCGGGTTGTGCCTGTTGCCCGAGTCTGGTTGCGATCGTTGTGCAAACGTCGTCGGGATTCCATTTGAGGCTGCCGAAATCCGCCTGGAAGACGCCGATGCCGCCGCCAACGAAGGGGCGCCAGTCGGGGTCGAGCGGAATGTCGTACCAGGCGTTTACCATGGCGCCGAGCATCTTGGCGTTGCCTTTGACGGGCTGGTTGATTTTACCGCCGGGAACCGAAGTCGTGACCGTCTGCCCTGGGTTGCCCTGATCCGGAGCCGTAAAGCGGGTACCGCTATAGACGTTCTTCTTCACCCGGGCGAAGCCGTAGAAGAATTCGCCCTCAAGCCGGAGATTGGGCAGGACATAGTAGCCCACGACGGCGCCGATCCGGAAACCCAGACCATAATGCGAGACGCTATTGGTCGTGTAGCTGGTGGTGACGGGAGTCGTATTAGACCCCCTGACGCTCGTCTTCGTGTTGTCGATGAACATCACGGGGACGTTCAGGCCGATATACCATTTGCCCTCATTCCCCTCCGCCTGCGCACCGGCTGCGAGGCTGGTCGCAAGGCACAGCGCAAACGCCGCCGCCGCAACCCGGCCGCCGGCGCGATTCACGAACGATTTCGGTCTCATGAGTTCCCCTACGGATGCCCGTTCCGATCAGGTTTCCATGCGCCGATTTAACGGCCGGACGGGCCCAAACACAACAGAAAGCGCAGGCCGGGCCGGAAAATTTCATAAAATCAAAGAGTTGAATGGCCCGATATCCGCTGCGGCGCCCTTTCCCGCAGACCCGCACGACGCCGCTTCGAGCCTGTTATTGTGGCAACGGTTTCAAATCCTCGCCTGACGCAGGGTCGGGCCCGCGCAGTCCGACGCTGCACGGTACCGACTCGACGCCGGGGAAGCGAAGGGCGCCCGGCGACCGGCCAGTCCGCCTTCCGCCGCCCCGCCCCGCGGTGTATCCTCCGTCCTGCTGTTTGAACGAGGGCGCCATGTGGACGACCGAGCGGATCGCGGACCTGGTGCAGCCCGGCCGGGTGCACCGGGACGCCTACACCGATCCGGGCATCTTCGACTTGGAGATGGAACGGATCTTCGGCCGGGCCTGGCTCCTGCTCGGCCATGACAGCCAGGTTCCGCGCGCCGGCGATTTCGTGACGACGCAGATGGGCCGCCAGCCGGTGCTCATGGTGCGCCAGCGCGGCGGCGGCGTGACGGTGCTGTTCAACCGCTGCGCCCATCGCGGATCGACCGTGTGCAGCGCCGCGAAGGGCACGGCCACCCAGTTCGTCTGCCCTTATCACGGCTGGACCTACGGCCTGGACGGCGCGCTGCTCGCCGTGCCGGCGCCGGCCGGCTATGCCGACGACGGCCATCCGCAGCGCCGCCTGGGCCTCGCCGAGGTGCCGCGCACAGAGGTCTATCGCGGCTTCGTTTTCGCCAGCCTGGCGGCCGACGGCCCGTCGCTACGCGACTTTCTCGGCCCGCTGATCTCCTCCTTCGACGACCTGGTCGACCGGGCGCCGGACGGCGAGGTGGAGGTCGCCGGCGGCGTTTCGCGCCACGCCTATGACGGCAACTGGAAATTCGTGCTCGAGAACCATCTGGATGGCATCCATCCGCGCTATGTCCACGCCTCCTCGATCGCCGCCGCCAACGAGCAGGACGACAGCCGGCCGACCGACGGGGCGGGCGAGGTCGGCGTGCGCCAGATGCGCCAGAACGGCGCGCCGGGCGAATTGTGGGAAGGCATCGGCCTGTGGGTCGCCGGGCGCGGCCACGGCTACATGGCCGACTATCACGACGACGAGAAGCTGCTCGCCGCGTCGGACGACCCGGTCCATGTCGAATACCGCAAGCGCATGGAGGCGGCCTACGGCAAGGCGCGGGCGCGGGAGATCCTGTCGGTCACGCGCTGGAATTCCATCGTGTTTCCCAACGCCTCCTTCATGAGCCAGTTCGGCCAGTTGCGCATCGTGCGCCCGATTTCCGCCGGCCGCACGGTGCTCGATACCTACGTCTTCCGCCTCAAGGGCGCGCCGGAGGCGATGTTCCTTCGGGCGGTCGCCTTCGCCAACGTGGTCAACGGCACCGGCTCGCCGGTGCTGACCGACGATCTGGAGGTCTACGAACGGCTCCAGACCGGCCTCGGCGCCGACGGCAACGCATGGGTCGACACCGGCCGCGGCTTCGGCCGCGACGTGCGCGACGACGACAACGGCCTGGACCGCGGCGGCACCGGGACCAGCGAGATCGCCGTGCGCAACCAGTTCCGCGCCTGGGCCGACTACATGACCGGCGCAGACATTGCCGGTGCGGGCGACATGGCCGTGGCGGCGGAATGACCGGCGGCGCCCCGCCCGCCGCATTCGACCGGACATTCGACCGGGCTTTCGACCGGGCGGCGATCGAAGCCTTCCTGATCCATGAGGCCGACCTGATCGACCGGCGCGACTTCGAGGCCTGGCTGGCCCTCTATACCGACGACTGCCGCTACTGGGTGCCGCTGGAGGAGGGCCAGGCCGATCCGCAGCACACGGTCTCGCTGATTTACGACGACCGCAAACTGCTCGAAACCCGCGTGCGCCGGCTCGGCCATCCGCGTATCCACGCCCAGGCGCCGCCGTCGCGCACCCTCCACACGGTCGCCAATGTCGCGGTCGAGCCGGAGCCGGAGGACGGCCGCATCGTCGTCCGCTCCAGCCAGATCGTCGCCGAATACCGGCAGAACCGCACCCGCCTGTTCGCCGGCCGCTGCACCCATCATCTGGAGCCGGCGGGCGACGGCTACCGCATCGCCTTCAAGCGCATCGACCTGATCGATTCGGAAGGCGAGAACCGCGGGATACCGATCATCCTGTAGGACGGGCCGGGCGATGAAGGTCCATGTCAACGGCTGCGATTTCCATTGCCGGGTCGAGGGCGACGGCCCCGGCATCGTCTTCATCCACGGCGAAATCCACGGCCTCGATTACTGGGCGCCCCAGATCGACGCCTTCTCCGACCGCTACACCTGCCTCGCCTACGACCGGCGCGGCCATGCCGGCACCGGCATGACGGACTACGGCTTCTCCGTCGAGAACCAGACCGTCGACCTGCTCGGCCTGATGGACCGGTTCGGGCTGGAACGGCCGCTGCTCGTGGCGCTCGCCTTCGGCACGACCATCGCCGCCAACCTCGCCGTCAACCATCCGGAGCGCGTCTCCGGCCTTGCCCTGATCGCCTGGGGCGAGCTCTACGAAGCCCGGTCCTATCTCGAACGCTGGCAGGTCGCGGGGCGGGCCGCAGCCGACGCCCTCGAAGCCGGCGGCCGGGACGGGCTGGTCGCCCTGTTGCGCGAGCATGGCGGCACCCGGTACTTCAAGGTCATTCCGCCGGAAGGCCATCCGTTCCGCGAACCGGTCATCCAGCTCCTCGCCAACCATCCGGTCGAGGAATACCGCACCGGTATGCTGGAGATGGCGGCCTCGGTGCCGGACGTCATACCCCGGCTTGAAAAGCTGGACATTCCGGTTATGGGGATCAACGGCACCGCCGACCCCTTCATCGAGGATCCGGCGCGGCTGGCCGGCGTACGCAATTTCCGCCAGGTCGAGCCGGTCGAAGGCGGCGGCCGGTTCCTGCACTGGGAATATCCCGAGATATTCAACGACCGGCTCTCCGCCTTCTTCGGACTTTGAGCGCTCTCCCTTCCGGCGCCGATAGCGCGCCGGGCAGCGCCGCGATAGGATGCGCCGCGCCGGGTCCGCCGCTCACAATCTCACCGAAAGCCGCGCCATGCCCCGTTCCGACAGGCCCAATTTCGTTTTCATAATCACGGACCAGCAGCGCGCGGACCATCTGGGCTGCTACGGCAACGGTATCGTCCGCACGCCGCATATCGACGGCATCGCCGCGCGCGGCCTGGCCTTCGACCGCTTCTATGTCGCCAGCCCGATCTGCATGCCCAACCGGGCGGCCATCATGACCGGCCGGATGCCGAGCGCCAACGGCGTGCCGACCAACGGCCTGCCCCTGCCGCTCGAATCGGTCACCTTCGTCGACCTGCTGCGCGCCGCGGGCTACCGGACGGCGCTCGCCGGCAAGTGCCATCTCCAGAACATGATGCCGATCCCGGTGGAGGACTGGAACTATCCGCCGCCGGCGCCCGGCCGCCCGCCGCCGCCTGCGCTCGCCGAATCCCTGCGGCGCCCGGTCTCCGGCCCCGGCTACGACGCCGAGATGAACGACCTGTGGATCGCCGACCCGGACCGGGCCATGCCGTCGCCCTATTACGGCTTCGACGACGTCCGCCTGGTGATCCGGCACGCCGACAACACCCAGGGGCACCACACGCGCTGGTTGCTGCAGCGGACCAACGATCCGGATGCCCTGCGCGGGCCGGAAAACGCGCTCGACCGCGGCGACATCATCGCGCCCCAGGCCTGGCGCACGCGGATGCCGGAGGAGCTTTATTCCACCAGCTATATCCGCGAGGCCGCGCTGGAGCTGCTGGAGGATTTCGCGCAGACGCCGGACCGGCCCTTCTTCCTGCAATATTCCTTCACCGATCCGCACCATCCCTTCACGCCGCCGGGCCGCTACTGGGGCATGTACGACCCGGACGACATTCCCGTGCCGGCGTCCCTCGATGCCGAGCATGTCGATCCGTCGACCCTGTGGCGCCGGTTCCACCGCGACCTCGAAGACGGTACCGCGAAGCGCGAGCATGTCCATCCCTACGCCTGCTCGGCGCGCGAGGCCCGGGAATCGATTGCGCTGACCTACGGCATGATCTCGATGATCGACGATGCCGTCGGCGCGTTCCTGACCCGGCTCGGCGACCTCGGCCTGGCGGACAATACCGTGCTGATCTTCACGTCCGACCATGGCGACCTGATGGGCGACCACGGCCTGATGCTGAAGCACGGCTTCGCCTACGAAGGCCTGATCCGCGTGCCCTTCATCTGGAGCGAGCCGGACGGCGGGGCGGGGAACGGTTGTGTCGGGCGGAGCGATCTGCTGTCGGGCTCGATCGATATCGGCGCTACGGTGCTCGGCCGGGCCGGCCTGGCGCCGCCCAACGGCAACCGCGGCTTCGACCTGATGGCGGCGGCGCAGGCCGGCGCGCCGGTGCGCGACGCGATCCTGGTCGAGGAGGAGGACCTGCCGGTCAACTCGAACGTCGACCGCTACATGCGCCTGCGCACCCTGGTGACCGGGCGCTGGCGCCTGACCTTCTGGGACGGCGACCCGCTCGGCGAACTGTTCGACCGCGAGGAAGACCCGCTGGAGCTGCGCAACCTGTGGAACGACCCGGCGGCGCAGGGCGTCAAGGCCGACCTGCTCGAACGCATGCTGCGCGAAACCCTCCACCACCAGGACATGGGCCCGAAAGCGCAATGGTGCGCGTGAGGGCGGCGCGAAGCAGGTTTGCACCCCCTTTTTTTGAGCGATCGTTCCAGTATATTTTCTCCGTAGGCGCCGCTTTTTTTGCAGTTTTCCGCCGTTTTTCCGCGGTTATCCCGAATTAGACAGACCGATCTGTTTTTTTATTGTTTTTTTGCACTCCGAAGCGTCCAAACCCGCGGAATTGCTGGAAAACGCGATTCGGGCGAGCCGCAAAAACAATTTCTGAAGGAATATTTCCATACTCCTGCTCCGGGCGGCGGGCAAATGCCGGGCAAATGGCGAGCGGGCGGATGGCCACCCCCATCGCCTCCGCTCCGCTCCGGCACTTCCCCCTCTGAAGAGGATTTCTCTGCAAAAGGGGGATTCTCAAGCTGCGCGTAGTGTGATTCTTTGCGCTGCGGAACAGGTTGGGGGCTGTGATGAGCGATCGGGGTCAGTTGGGGTTTGCCGAAGCGTTTGTGTCTGCGGGTCTGGGCAGGAATCCGAAGCTGGAGCGTCTGGACGGCCTGATCGACTGGTCGCCGGTCGGCCGTCTGGCGGCCGATATGCGCCGGGCGCAGACCGGCCGTCCGCCCTACGACCCGTTGTCGATGTTGAAGGCGCTGTATCTGCAGGCGCTCTACGACCTGTCGGATCCGGGGCTGGAGGAGGCCCTGATGGACCGGCTGTCGTTTCGGCGCTTCTGCGGCTTTGCGCTGGACGCCCCGACGCCGGACGAGACGACGATCTGGCGCTTCCGGGAGCAGGCGGGTCCGCTTCTGAAGGCGGCCTTCGAGGAGATCGGCCGCCAGATCGACAAGGCAGGGCTGGTGGTGCGTCAGGGCACGCTGATGGACGCCACCCTTGTGGCCTCGGCCCGGCGTCCGCCGCGGCGCTCGGCGGGCGCCGGCGCCGGCCATCGGCAAGAGCCCGGCGCCGACTGGACCAAGCAGAACGGCAAAGCCTTTTTCGGCTACAAGGCGCATGTCGGCGTCGACCGGGGCTCGGGCCTGGTCCGGCGCGCGGTCCTGACCTCGGCCAAGGTCTACGAGAGCACGGTCGCCGACCGGCTGATCTGCGGCGACGAGAAGGCGGTCTACGGCGACCGGGCCTATGAGCACAAGGAGCGTCGCGCGCGCCTGAAGGCCGCCGGCATCAAGGACCGCATCATGCACCGCCGGCACAGGCATATGGCGGCGCTGCCTCATTGGCAGCAGCGCCGCAACCGGCTGATCTCCCGGCACCGGGCGCCGGTCGAGGCGGTCTTCTCCGCCCTCAAGCGCCTCTACGGCCAGAGCCGCGCCAAGGGCCTCACCCTCGAAAGAAACACCGCCCGCCTGATGGCCGCGGTCACCGCCTACAACCTCAGACGGGCCAGCCTGATCGCCGGACCCTGAGCCGGAAAACACGCCCGAAGACCCCGAACCGTCGGCAGACGCCCCTGTTGTGCCAGACCTGGCAGGGCCGACCGCCGCGCCTGCGCCCAAATCCCACAGCGGCAAAGTCGGACAGCGCACCGTCACCGACCGAAAACAACCGCAAGAAACCCGGTTCCAGACTTTCGCAGAGAAATCCTCTGAAGAGGGGGAAGGATAACCGGGGGCAGGTCTTCGTCTCGCCCTGTTTTTTTCCTCCCCCTCTTCAGAGGGGGAGGTCAGGTGGGGGTGAGCGGCGCACGCCGCCGTTTCGCGCGGCCGGCTTCGGATAAACCTTGCCGCCCCGAACGCCAAACCCGCAAACCTGCCCCGTCATTCCGACCGAAGCCCCGGTCTTGGGCCGGGGCGTAGTGGAGGAATCCCGTCGCCGGACCCGGGGTTTGCGTTCGCGGGATCGAGTCGAGATTCCTCCGCTCGCCGCGCTCGGTCGGAATGACGGTAAGGGGTTTGCGCCCGTTCGGAATGACGGGCGGACCGGGCGCACTTCGGGCGTTGGCAGGGTACATATAGGGAACAAAATTTACGGTGTCAAGGAAAAATGCGACCTTCATTGCCGCCCCGGCCGATACGGCGGGCAATGGGGAGGCCGGCAATGCCGGGTGGGCGGATGGCCACCCCCATCGCCTCCGCTTTGCTCCGGCACTTCCCCCGCTGAAGCGGGGGAAGGACAACGGAGCTAGCACTCTGTTTTGCCTTGTTTTTTCCTCCCCCTCTTCAGAGGGGGAGGCCCGATATAGCAAATGGGTGGGGGTGAGCGGCGGCGCCTAAGTGCCGCCCCGCGTCTCCTCGATCTGCCGCAGGAGGGCGCTGCACAGCGGGCTGCGGCGGTCCATGTAGCCTTCGAGCACGGTGAAGTGGTTGAGGCCGGGCAGGTCGAGATAGGTTCCCGGCAGGCCGGCGCGGGTCCAGGCGGCGAGGAAGTCCTGGGACTGGCGGTGGAACTCCGCCGATTCGTCGCCGCCGAGGGTGACGATGAGCGGCCCGGCCGCCGCCGGAACGTGCAGGATCGGGCTGTTGCGTTCGATTTCCCCGGTGTCCAGCTTCAGCTTGGGCTGGAGCCAGCTGTGTTCGAAGGGTGCCAGATCGAACAGGCCGGAGACGGCGCAGCCGCTTTTCACGACATCCGGCGGCAGCCCGTAGGTTCCGGCCCAGTCGGTCGCCATCAGCATGGCGGTGAGATGTCCGCCGGCGGAATGGCCGGAGACCGAGAGCCGCTCGGGATCGCAGTTGTAGCGCCGCGCGTTGCCGTGGAGCCATTTCACCGCGGCCCGGTTCTGGCGCACGATCTCGGTCATCGTCACGTTCGGGCAGAGATCGTAGTTCAGCACGGCGACGGCGACGCCGGCCTCGACCAGCCCTTCGGCCACGAAGCTGAATTCCTTGCTGCTGAGCGAATGCCAGTAGCCGCCGTGGATGAACAGATGGACCGGCGCGTCCGGCGCCCGGGCCGGGTAGAGGTCGAGATGTTCGGCGGCGGTCGGGCCGTAGGGGATGTCGAACTCGGGCCTGAGCTTGCGCCGCACCCGTTCGCTGTTCGACAGGAAGAAATCGACATAGACGCCGAAATCCTCGACCGAGGCCTCGACATCGTACTGGGCGTCGATCTCCGCCTGCGTCCGGAAATTCCGGTACAGGAAGCCGCTCGCTGCGGCTGCGGCCGGCGCCGCTGCGGGAGCCGCGCGGCGGGCTGCGGTTGCAGCCGGCGGTCCGGCCTGTTTCGACGCGGGTTTCGGTGACGGAGCGGCCGGCTTCGGCGCCGGTGCAGCGGCGGTTTCCGGCGCATCGCCGCCCTGGGTCAGCCGGCGCCTCGCTTCCGCGGGAATGCCGCGCGCCCGGCCGCGCCGCGCCAGCCGGTCGTCCAGCGCGAGTTCGACCACCGCCGCGCCGCTGCCCCAGACCGGCCCGTAGGCGTGAACGTAGGCGCCGCACCATTGCGCGCCCATGCCGCCGAGCAGCCATTCCAGATGCTTCATGCCCATGTCGCCGCGGGCGCTGGCCGCGTAGTCGGGCAGGAGGGCGCGGAGCTGCGAGGCGTCGCCGGCGATCAGCGCGTCGAGCAGGCGGCGGTTCCAGTGGTCGTCGGCGTCGCCGGCGAAGCTGTCCTCCGCCGGGTCGATCTCGCGCCGGTGGACCGCGCCCGACAGGCCGCCGACGCCGATCAGCGCGACCCGCTTGCCCTGCTCGGCCGCGCATTGAACGGCAAGCGCCGCCAGCCGGCCGGTCAGCGGGCCGTCGTGATAGAGGTTGTTCGAGGCCAGGACGAGGGGCCGGCGCGAGTCCGGGTTGAGCAGGTTCGCCGCGACGATGGTGCCGGTGTCGATCGGGAAGCGGTCGTAGTTGACCGGTTTCGAGCGCACGCCGACATCGTCCGACTGGTCGATGCAGGCCAGCGCCAGCTCGGCGTCGATATCGAAGTCGTAGGCGAGATCGCCGAAGGCATGCCAGTTCTCGTCGACATGGATGCCGCGCACCCGCGGCCGCGTCTGCCAGAGCTGGTCGAGCACCGCGATCCACTGGGTCGAATAGACCAGCAGGACGTCCGGCCGCGCCTTATCCAGCGCGCGGGCCGCGGCTTCGTATCCCTCGAACAGCGCCTTCCAGCCCGGCGCGTCGGGCCGCAGCAGCGGAAGAGGCGTGCCGGGTACCAGGAAGGCGGCGACGACGGCGTTGCCGTCGCGGGCGCGGCGCCGGCGGCCGAGCCGGCCGATCAGGTCGGCCAGCGCCGTCGCCTCGAACAGTTCGCGCCAGGCCGAGCGGGCGTCGCGCGACCGGCGCAGCACGTCGACCGCGCCGATCACGCCGCGCGGCAGCACCAGAATCACCAGAACCGAAGCCAGCCCGAGCACGAGCAGGGGCTGGTCGAGCCAGCCGGAGAGCAGCCGGTCGATGACGACGAATATGAGCGCGCCGACGATCGGGCCGGACAGGCTGCCCATGCCGCCGGCGACCGCGACGAAGACGAAATAGGCCGACCAGAAGACGGTGAAGGCCGACGGCGGCGTAAGCGACACCGCCTCGACGAAATAGAGGCTGGCGGCGAGGCCGGTCAGCGCGCCGGACAGGACGAAGGCGAGCAGCTTGACCTTGGCGACGTCGACGCCGACGGTCCCCGCCGCCTCCGCATCGTCGCGCACGGCGGTGAGCGCCAGGCCGATCCGGCTGTTGAGCAGCGAGCGGATGATCCAGGTCGCGAAGACCAGCAGGATCAGGCCGACATAGTACATCTCCTCGAGCGAGACCGAGGACGGGATGCGCATGCCGCCGCCCGCGCCGACCAGCTTCCATTCGTTGAACACGGTGCCGACCGCCGCCGCAATCAGCCAGGTCGCCACCGCGAAATAGGCGCCTTCCAGGGTGAGCAGCGGCATCGCGCCGAGAAAGATGATCAGCAGGATCATCACCCGGCGGACATAGGGATCGCCGAACACGTCCCACCACGGATCGTAGTAGACGAGGATCTCGTAGCCGATCCACACCGCGACCGCGACGGCGACCGGCTTCAGGACCGCCGGGCCGATCAGGCTGGTGCGCACCGGAATCGCCAGCAGGAAGGCGAAGGCGGCGGAGACCAGGCCGGCGATCGGCATGGCGACCCAGACATGGACGCCGCCGTAATAGACCAGGATCGCCATGGTGAAGCCGGCAATGCCGACATAGACCTGGTTGCCGAAGGAGAGCAGCCCGCAATAGCCGGCCAGCAGGTTCCAGGCATGGCCGAACACGGCGAACACGAACAGGGTCAGCAGCAGCTGCGTGACATAGCTGTTCGGGCCGAGCGCCGGCGGCAGCAGGACCAGCACGACAAGGCCGGCGGCGACCAGCGCCCGGGCGCGCCAGCCGGTGAGCCATCGGTCGAGGAAGCCGCCGAGCATCGCCTGCGCCTGCCCCGCCTAGCGCCGCCGCGCGAACAGGCCCTGGGGCCGGACCGCCAGGACGAACAGGATCAGGATATAGCCGGCGACGAGCTGGGCCGACGGGCCGAAATAGGTGCCGGCCAGGACCTGGGTGATGCCGAGCAGGACGCCGCCGACCAGGCTGCCGACGATCGAGCCGAGGCCGCCGACAATGACCACACCGAAGGCGACCAGCAGGAATACCGGCCCGTCGAACGGCTGGAAAGTGCGCGACATGCCGACCATGACTCCGGCGACGCCGGCAATCGCGATGGCGATGCCGCTGGCCAGCGCGTTGATCTTCGGCGTGGCGATGCCCATGAGCGGTGCGATCTCGGCATCGTCGGCCGAGGCGCGGATCGCCCGGCCGGCATGGGTCCGCCGCAGGAACAGGTGCAGGGCGATCAGGATCGCAACGGCGATGACGAAGAAGATCAGCCGCAGGGTCGACAGGTTCAGATCCTCGGTCAGCCGCACCGCGGAATAGGACAGCGCATTGCGGATGATCCGCGCGTCGGACGCGAAGCCGCCGAGCAGGGCGTGGGCGATCACGATGGACAGGCCGAAGGTGACCAGGATCGGCGACATCAGGCCGAAGCCGGCGGACATTCCCTTGCGCTCCATCGACTGGACGGAGATCGCGTTGAGCAGGAATCGCTGCAGCGCATAGCCGACGCCGAACATCACCGGGATCACCAGCGCCAGGGTGATGAAGGGCGAGATCGGCACGAACTGGAGCACCAGCACGGCCAGGTAGGCGGCGAGCACCAGCATGTCGCCATGGGCCAGGTTCACCATGCGCATGACGCCGAAGGTGAGCGCCAGGCCGATGGCGATGATCGCATAGTAGCCGCCGAGCATGACGCCGGAGAGCAGCCCGTTTGCGATGTCGACGAGTGTCCAGTACAGGTCTTCGTTCATCCGCCCTGTCCCGCCGCTTCGATGCCGAAATAGGCGGCCGACACCCGGTCGCGGCCCAACTCGTCCGGATCGCCCTCCAGCACCACCCGCCCTTCCAGCAGCACGGAGACCGCGCCGGCGACGCGCATCGCCCGCTCGGTATCCTGCTCGATGACGATGCAGGTGACGCCGCGTCCGTTGATCGCCGCGATGCGCTCGTAGATCTGGTCGACGACGATGGGCGCCAGGCCGAGGGACAGCTCGTCGAGCAGGATCAACTCGGGCGACGACATCAGCGCCCGGCCGATCGCCACCATCTGCTGCTCGCCGCCCGACATCTGCGACACCGGCTGCTGGCGCCGGTCGGCGAGCCGCGGGAACAGGCTGTAGACATCCTCCAGGGTTTCCCCGAGGCCCGCCCGGCAGCGCGGCAGGAAGGCGCCGCACACCAGGTTTTCCTCGACCGACATGCTGGCGAACAGGCGCCGGCCCTCCGGCACCATGGTGACGCCGAGGCCGACGATGTCCTCGGTCGGCAGGGCGTCGATGCGGCGGCCCTTGAATTCGATGCTGCCGGCGGTGTGGGCCGCCCGCCCCCGGTTCATCATGCCGACGATGGCGCGCAGCAGGGTCGACTTGCCCGCCCCGTTGGCGCCGACGATGGAATGGATCGTGCCCTTCTCGACCGTGAAGCCGACGCCGTAGAGCGCGCGGCTCTCGCCGTAATAGGCCGAGAGGCCCTTGACGGTCAGCAGGGCCGGATGCTCAGGCGCCGAGATAGACACGGCGCACGTCCGGCGAGTTGATGACCTCTTCGGGTTTTCCCTGGGCGATGATCCGGCCCGAATCGAGCGCCAGCAGCCGGTCCGTCGCGGTCAGCATGGTCTTCATGACATGCTCGATCCACAGGACGGTGACGCCGCCGGCGCGGATGGCCGCGACCATGTCGATGAATTCGCCGACCTCGTGGTCGGTGAGCCCGGCGGCGACCTCGTCGACCAGCAGCAGCTTCGGCCGCATGGCGAGCGCCCGGGCCAGCTCGTGGCGCTTGCGCATCAGCAGCGGCAGCCGGCCGGCCAGCGTGTTGCGCGCAGGCGCGAGATGGGTCTGCGCGAGGACCGTGTCGATCCACTCCTCGACCTCGTCCTCCGCCACGCCGCCGCCGAAGATCGCCGCAACCTTGAGGTTGCCGGCGACGGTCATATGGGTAAACGGCTTGGGAATCTGGTAGGTCCGGGCGATGCCGGCGCGGGCGCGGTCCTGCGGCGCCCAGCGGGTTATGTCGCTCCCGCCGAATTCGACAAAGCCGGAATCCGGCCGGATATTGCCGGAGATCAGGCCGAACAGGGAGGTCTTGCCCGCGCCGTTCGGCCCGATGACGCCGAGTATTTCGCCTTCGTCTATCGAGAAGCTGACGCGATCCGCAACGTGGATCGCGCCGAAAGCCTTGGACAGCCGCGTTGCAGAAAGAACCGTCGTCATCGCATCCCGGTTGCGCTGTCCGGCCGGTCCCGTCTTTCTGCGGTGCCGCCCGGCGCGCCGTCCCCCGCCGTTCGGGGGCGCGCGCCGGGCAACCGTGCAGCCGGCCGGTTACTTGGCCTGGTACAGGCGCATATCCGCAGTCTTCTTAACCGACGGATAGACCGCGTTATACACGTTGTCCTTGACCCAGCGCTTGGTTTTTGAATCGACCCGCCACTGGGCGCCGCCCAGCGGCTGAACCGAGAACTGCTGGGCGTTGAACTTGACCTGGCCGACGACGGTTTCGAGGTCCGTCTTGGCCAGCGCCGCCAGCAGTTTCGCCCGGTCGGTCGAGCCGGCGCGCTGCATCGCATCGAACAATACGTCGTAGGACGCATCGGTATAGGCCAGCGGCGGCGAATAATACTTGCCGGCGTTCTGCGTCTCGTAGCGGTCGACGAGGCCCTGGCCGGTATAGCCGCTATATTTCGACTTGCCGGGATAGGCCGGCGACCAGAAGTTCACGCTCAGAATGTCGATGCCGAACTCGCCGAGCGCCTTCATCGCTTCCGGATAGCCGGTCGCCTTGTCGATGATGTACATGCGCGGCTTGAAGCCGGCCTGCGCCGCCTGCTGCAGATAGTTCTGCAGGTCGGGCGGGGCGAGCACGCCGGTCACCACCTGGACCCGGCCGCGCTTGAACTTGTTGATGATCGCCGAGAAGTCCGGCAGGCCCTGCTTGAAGCGGCCGGGATCGACCGGCTTCCAGCCCGCCTTCTTGAAGGTCGGGTCGAACAGCGAGGCGAACACGACGCCGTCGGGATCGTTCGGATAGAGATAGCCGATGCTGCCGTTGAAGCCGCCGGGCAGCGCCTTGATCATGCCGACATGGTTGGCCACCAGGTCCGGCACGCCGAAGAAGAAGTGGAAGGTGTATTTGTAGGTCTTCGGCTTGCCGTCGGGCCCGAACAGCCAGGCCTCGACCGGCGTGTTCGAGGTGATGCACGGCACCTTGTAGCGCTCGCACAGGTCGGACGGCGCGTTGGTCGTGTCCGGCGTGCCCTGGGCGAAGACCACGTCCACCTTGTCCTTCAGGATGGCGCGGGTCGCCGCTTCGCCGGAGCCGGCCATGGTGCCGCGCGAATCGTAGATCTTGTAGTTGATCTTGCACTTCTTGCCGCCGACCGCGAGGCCGCCGGCCTTGTTGATCGGGCCGACCTTGTTCTCGTCGAGCCAGGGCGTTTCGCGGCCCATGTCGAGCAGCGGGCCGGTCAGCGGCACGACGCGGCCGACCGTGATGCTGCAATCCTGCGCTGCGGCGGGCGCGGGAGCCGTTGCGGCAACGCTGCCGGCAAGCGCCGCCAGCGCCAGTACAGAAACGAATTCCTTACGCATTTTACTGATCCTCCCTAGAGTCTGAACTCGATAACCGCGGCGCCGGCGCCGTGCGCCGGGCCGTAACCGTGAACCCTTGCGCCGAAGAACCGGCCGCCGACCGCGCCGCGGATCCAGGCGAAATGCTTGAAGCCCATATCGACCCGCGCTTCGCGGGCGTATTCGTCGATCCGGCTGTCAAGCTGCCCCGCTTCGCCCTTTTCCAGAAACCGCAATATGCGCCGGTTCCAGTCGTCGTCCGAATCCGCGGCGATGCGGTCCTGTTCGATGTCGATCGGCTCGCGGAAAACGGTGCCGGACAGGCCGCCCACGCCGACCACCGCCACCTTCTTGTTCTGGGCGCGCGCCGTTGCGGCGGCGATCCCCGCCATTTTCGTGGTCGTGGCGGCGTCATGGTAGAGATTGTTGGCCGCCATCACGAGCGGGAAGCGGCCGTCGGGATCGAGCAGCCGGGTCGCCACGATGGTGCCGCTGTCGATCGGAAACTGGTCGTAGTCGACGCCTTTCGACGAAATGCCGGCCGCCGCGACGGCTTTCACGCAGGCATGGGCGAGATCGGAATCGACGCGAATGTCGAAGGGCATGTCGCCCAGATCGTGCCAGTTCTCGTCGACATGGGTGCCGGTCAGCCGCGGGCGCGCCTGCCACAGGGCGTCGAGCACCGCGATCCACTGGGTCGAATAGAGCAGAAGCGCGTCCGGCCGCGACACCGCCAGCGCCCGCGCGGCGCGTTCGAAACCGGCGATGATCGGCCGCCAGGGCGGATTGTCGGGCCGCAGCAGATGCAGGGGCGAGCCCGGCACCAGGAAGGCGGAAACCGCGGTCACCGCATCGCGCCGGCATAGGCTTCGCGCCCGCCCGCAACCGACGCACCAGACCGGGGCGGCGCGGCGGCGGCGCCGGCCAGCCCGGCCTTCACCAGGTTCCATTCCATGACGGCGTTGCCGGTGCCGATCACCGTGCCGTAGCCGTGCAGTTCGCCCGGCAGCTCCGGATAGCCCATGGCGGCGAACATCCAGGTGAAGGCGCCGGATTTCACCTCGGCGAAGGCCTCGTCGATGAATTGCGGCAGGATCCGGAAGACCTCGGCCGTCTTGCCCTGGCGCAGCAGTTCGATGATCCGCATGTCCCACTTGTAGCCGTCGTAGCTTTGCGGATGCTCGCGCGACATGTCCTCCGGCGTGTCCGGCTCCTCGTGGAAATGCCAGTGGCAGAGCGTGTTGGACGCCAGCAGCACGGCGCGCCGCCCGGTCGCCTCGATGGCTTCGCGGGTTGCCTTGCCGAGCGTGTCCATCTCGTCCAGGCCTTCCTCGGTCGTCAGGTAGTAGGGCGAATTGTTCGCCGAAATGCCGACGATCGGGATGTCCCATTGCGGGCGGATCATGTGCAGCGTGGTGATGGTGCCGTAATCGACCCGGAATTTCGGGTTGCGCATCATCATCGCGGTCAGGCCGCGCTGGGCCGCCTTCTCGCAGCACGCTTCGGCAAGTTCGACATCGACCTCCAGCTCGAAACTGTAGCGGAACAGGTTCGGGAAGATCGGATCGACCGATTTGCCGGAGAGATGCCGGACGCCGAGGAAATGGTGCCCGACCTGGGTGATCCAGTGCGGCGAGTGGACGAGCAGAACGTCCGGCTGCAATTCGTCCAGGCTCTTGCGCGCGCGCTCGTAGGCCCAGCGCAGCGGCTCCCATCCGCCTTCGGATTTCGGCTCGTTCTGCGGCGGGTTCTCGCCATAGACCAGATGGGGCGGATGCGGCGCCAGGAAGCCCGCGATGATTTCGCCGTTCGCCATGGCCGTCTTCCTCACACCTGCTTGCCCGCGCGGCGCGCGAGGCCGTTCCGGGAGGTGGGACGATCGCGGAATCCGGCGCCGGCGCCGTTGGAGAGCCGCCCGGCCCGGCGCACAGTCCGGTTGCGCCGGTCCCCCGGAAAATCCTCCCGAAAAATCCCCCGAAAAGTCCCCCAAAAAGTCGGTGCATTGTTGCCGTGACCGCTGGCCAGCACAATAACCGATTCGGTATCATCTTTTTATCGAATCGGTATCTGATGCGCCGCGCGCCGGCCGCCCGGCGCAGAACGGGAGCCGTGCCATGAATTTCCGCCGCCTCCACTATTTCGTCGCCGTCGCCGACGAGCTCCATTTCGGCCGGGCGGCGGCGCGCCTGGGCATCGCGCAGCCGCCGCTGTCGCGCCAGATCAAGGCGCTGGAGGATGAACTCGGCGCAACCCTCTTCAACCGGTCGCGCAGCCAGATCCGGCTGACCGACGCCGGCGAGATCCTGCGCGAACGGGCGCGGGATATCCTGGACCGGGTGGATTCGGCCGAAGACGCGGTCCGGCAGGCCGGCGCCGGAACGATCGGCAGCCTGACCATCGGCTTCGTCAGTTCCGCGACCTACAGCGTCCTGCCCGACATCGTCCACGCCTTCCGGGCGGAGAATGCCGACGTCGAACTGACCCTCGTGCCGATGAACAATGCCGGCCAGCGGGACGCGCTGATCCAGCGGCGCATGGATATCGGCATCGCCCGGCCGCGGATCGACGACGACGAACTGCGCCACGAGACGATCAACCGCGAGCGGCTGGTCGTGGCGCTGCCGGCGTCCGACCCGCTGGCCCAGTTGCCGGAATTGTCCGTTGCCGACCTGGCGAATCGGGATTTCGTCCTGTATCCGGACAAGCCGCGGCCGACATTCGCCGACCACGTCATCGCGATCTGCCGGTCCAGGGGCGTGGAGCCGAGGGTGGCGCAGCTCGTCTACGACTATCAGACGGCCGCCGGCCTGGTCTCGGTCGGCGTCGGGGTGTCTCTCGTACCGGAATCGACCGCCACAGGCGAACGCAGGGGCCTGGTCTGCCGGCCGCTCAACGGCGTGAAGGCCGAGACCGAGCTGAGCGTGAACTGGCGGATCGACAATCGCGGGCCGCTGGTCCATCGCTTCGTCGATACGGCGCGCAGCGTGAGCCGCAGGCTCCAGCCATGACCGTTGAGCAACCCGCCGGAAACGCAAGCGACTCATTACCCGACGGGTATCGTGCGATATCGAAACGGCGGCGAAAACCTGCCGGTCGTTGCCGGGAAACCGCCGACTCCTGCGGTTTCTCCGATACGCGGCCGGAGGCTTCCGCGCCGGGCCCGGCCCGGCTGCGGGAGGCCACGCCCGCCCGGCGATTGCAAACCTGCCCCGATAAACATTAGTTTCCGGGTAGCTCTCCCGGTCCTGCGCGGTCCGGGGCGGCTGCAGGCCCGAGCGAATACGGCGCGATAACCATCGTCCGGGGAGGCGGAAATGACATTGGGCAACGCCGTTCTGGCGATCGTGATCGCCCTCGTCGCGATCGTCGTCCTGTGGCTGCTGTTCTGGTGGCTCTACCGCCGCGCGACCAAGGAGCTGTCGTTCGTCCGCACCGGCTTCGGCGGGCAGAAGGTGGTGATGAACGGCGGCGCACTGGTGCTGCCGGTGCTGCACGACATCATCCAGGTCAACATGAATGCGCTGCGCATCGACGTGTCCCGGGCGGCGCGCAACGCGCTGATAACCCGGGACCGGCTGCGGGTCGACGTCTCGGCCGATTTCCTGGTCCGGGTCGGCGCCGATCACGACGCGATCGCGACCGCGGCGCAGAGCCTGGGGACCAAGACGCTGCGGGTCGAGCTGCTCAAGGAGCTGATCGAGGGGCGCCTGACCGACGCCCTGCGCTCGGTCGCCGCCGAGATGAGCATGGAGGAGCTGCACGAGAAGCGGATCGAGTTCGTGCGCCGGGTGCGCGAGACCCTGGCCGACGACCTCGCCTCCATCGGCCTCGAACTCCAGTCGGTCTCGCTGACCAGCCTCGACCAGACCGACCGCGAGCATTTCAACCCGCAGAACGCCTTCGACGCCGAGGGCCTGACCCGGCTGACCCAGGAGATCGAGAGCCGGCGGCGCCAGCGCAACGAGATCGAGCAGGACACGGAGGTCGAGATCCAGGCGCGCAACCTGAAAGCGGAGCAGGAAAAGCTCGAGATCGCGCGCGACGAGGAATTCGCCCGCCTCGAACAGGAACGGGCGGTCTCGACTCGGCGCGCCGAACAGCGCAGCGAGGTCGCCGCGCGCGAGGCCGAGAAGGAACGCGAGATGGAGGAAGCCCGGATCGCGTCCGGCATGGCCGTGGACCTGGCGAAGGTGGCGAGCGACCAGGAGATCGAGGCCCGGCGCATCGCTGCCGAACAGGAAGTCCGCGAGCGCGACATCCAGCGCGACATCGCCGTGGAACTGGCCCGCCACGAACGCAGCATCGAGATCGACACCAAGGCGAAGGAACAGAGCAGGGTCCGGGCCGAGGCCGAGGAAGCGCGGGCCGAAGCCGAGCGCGCAGCGGAAGCGGTGGAGACGGTGCGCGAGGTCGAGCGCGCCGAACGGCAGAAGCGGATCGACCTGATCGAGGCGCAGCGGGAAGCCGAGAAATCGTCCATCGACACGGTCTCCTCGGCGGCCGCCAAACGCGAGGCCGCCGGGGAACTCGCCGAAGCCGACCGGCTCCAGACCGACAGCGAAGCCGGCCGGATCAGGGCGATCGCCGAGGCCGAATCCGAGGGCGAGAAGCTGCGCGCCGCCGCCATGGAGTTGCGCAGCAGCATCGAGGCCGCCGCGAAGCGGGCGATGAACGACGCCGATTCCGGCCTCAGCCCGGAACTGATCGACATGAAGATCCGCCTCGCCATCGTCGAGCATCTCCAGGGCATGATCGCGGAGAGCGTCAAGCCGCTGGAGCGCATCGAGGGCATCAAGATCGTCCATGTCGACGGGCTGGCGCCGCAGAGCGCGGGCGCGGCGGAGGGCGAGAAGCGCGAGACCGGCCTGTCCGACCAGATCGTCAACAGCGCGCTGCGCTACCGGGCCCACGCTCCGGTGCTCGACCAGCTGCTCAAGGATGTCGGCTTCTCCGCCGGCGATCCGGAGGAGCTGCAAAGCGCCCTCACCCGGATGCTGCGCTCGGACGATACGGGCGGCGGCAAGGAATAGAGCAGATCGAATACAGGCCGGAGACTTCGACCGGCACGGCAGATTGCCGGCAATCCGGCCGCAATCCCCTCGCCGTCATTCCGACCGACCCCGGACGGCCGCAGGCCGATCCGGGGGAGAGGCTGAACCCCGGCTCGGTCCAACCGGCAGGAATCCGGAGTCCGGCGACGGGATTCCTCCGCTACGCCCCGGCCGCGGGCCGGGGCTCCGGTCGGTATGACGGGAGGGGATTGCGGGTTTGGCGTCCGGGCCGGAATGACGGGAGAGGGACGGCGGGAGATTTCCTTTCTTCGGGAAGCGGGACTATATCGACGCTCGAACGGCCTCCCCTGTCCGGCGGGCGAAACCTGCGCATGAAGCCGGTAGCGTATATCGAAACATCGGTCGTCAGCTACCTGACCGCGCGGACGCCGCGCAATACGGTGGCCGCTGCATATCGGGAAATAACGCGCGCTTGGTGGCGCGGCGCGGCGGACAGGTTCGATCTCGTCGCATCGGCGCTTGTCGTCTCGGAAGCCGGCGCGGGAGACCCGATTGCGGCCCGTTCCCGGCTGTCGGCGCTCGAAACCGTCGCTATCCTCGATGCGACCGCGGAGTCCGAAGCCTTGGCCGGGCGGTTGCTGGAAGCCGGCGCGGTCCCGCGCCGGGCCGGCGACGATGCTGCGCACATCGCCATTGCCGCCGCCAACGGTGTCGATTATCTGGTTACATGGAACTTCCGGCACATTGCCAATGCGGCAATGCGGTCGCGAATCGAGGGCGTTTGCCGGCAGGCCGGCTATGCACCGCCGGTTATCTGCACGCCCGGCGAGTTGCGGGAGGACAGCGATGAAGACAACTGAAACCGATCCGGTCATCGCGGAGCTCCACGCGGTGCGCGACGAACACGCGGCGCGGCTCGACCACGATATCGGAGCGATTTTCGAGGATATCCGCGCGACACAGAAAGCCCTCGCCCGCGAATGCTTACGGTTGCCCGCGCGCCGCGCCGCGCCCACCCCCGCCGGCAAGCGGGAGGGAAGCTGAGGAAACAGCGCCGTTGCGAAACGCCCGTCTCGAGGGACGCCCCTACGGCACCGTGGCCAGCAGCGCTTTCGTGTAGTCGTGCTGCGGGGCGCGGAAGACGTCTTCCGTCGGGCCCTGTTCGACGATCCGGCCGCGGTTCATGATCGCCACCCGGTTGCACAGATAGCGCACGACCGAGAGGTCGTGGCTGATGAACAGCATGGAAATCTGCCTCTGCGCGCGCATGTCGAGCAGCAGGTTGAGGATCTGCGCCTGCACCGACACGTCGAGGCCGGAGACGATCTCGTCGGCGACCAGCACCTTCGGCGCGGTGCACAGCGCCCGGGCGATGTTGACCCGCTGGCGCTGGCCGCCGGAAACTTGCACCGGATAGCGGCCGATCGTGTCCTGGGGCAGGCCGGTCTGGCCGAGCAGGTCGCGCCGGCCGCGGCGGACAACGGCTGCCCCTCGGCCTGGCGCGGGCCACAGCGTCGTCCACAAACATTCCGCAGTGCCGCCAAAAAATCGCCCCGTTCGGGCCAGTAAATCCGGACATCCTTCACCCGGAAAGCGAGCGACCCATGGCGATTCGCACATTGCGCACCGCGGCCATCCTGTCCGCCCTTCTGCTGGCGCCGTTCTGGATCGGCACAGCGGCCGGCGCCGAAGAACTGCCTTCGATCACCGTCCACGGCGCCGGATCGGTGGAAGCGCCGCCCGACATGGCGATCGTTTCGGCAGGCGCCGTCAGCCAGGCGAAGCAGGCCGCAAAGGCGATGGCTGAAAACAACGAGAAGGTCGCGCAAATCCTGGCGCTGGCCGAAGCCGCCGGCGTTGCCAGGGCGGATGTGCAGACCGTGACTGTGTCCGTCCATCCGGTCTACGAGGACAAGCGCGGCGAGGCCGGGCTTCCCGCTATCGCCGGCTACAGGGTCTCCAACGCGGTTTCCATCCGGTTGCGAAAGCTGGACAAGCTGGGAAACCTCCTCGGCAGGCTCGCGACCGCCGGCGCCAACCGAATCGGCCACATCCGTTTCGGTGTGAGCAATCCGGAAACGTCGTTGCGAGAGGCGCGCCGCCGCGCCGTCGCCGATGCGAGGGCAAGAGCCAGGGTCTACGCCAAGGCGGCCGGCGTCGCACTCGGGCGGGTCGTTCGGATTGCCGAAACCGGGTCGTCCCTGCCGCACCAGGACCGCAGATATTCGGGCCGGAGAGCGCTGGACAAAGCGGGTGCAGCGGTCCCCGTGGCTCCCGGTACGCTCGAATTCGGCGCGACGGTGACAATACGATTTGCCATCGGCAGGAGCGGCTGAGCCGCCGGACCGAATGGAATTCATACAGGGGCTGTAAATTGGCCGATTGTAGAATGCGCCCTTTCCCTGCTGCTGCCCTTGCCGGGCTGGCGCTGCTTCTGTCCGCCTGCACGGTTAGCGCCCCGGACAGGGAAATGGCCGTGGTTCCGGTTCTCGTCGTGGGCAACGAAATGGCGATCAACCCGCATCTGGTGCGGCGCGACGGGCCGTTGTTCCGCGAGACCGTCTTCGTCAATTTCGAAAGGGCCCTGGCGCAACACGGTTTCCGCGCGGTCGGCGAGGAAGCGTTCCGCGGCAGGTTCGACCTGAACCGCGGCGGGGAAGGCCCCTGGGGCCGATGGCTGGACGCGGATTTCGTCGCCGGGGCGAAGCGCATTTCCGCGGGCAGGTTCGGTGCCTGTATCCCCTTCCTGGTCACCGTCCGGGTCTATGTCCGGATCTGGCATAACCGGCCGCAATTCCTCAACGTCCAACCGGACGTCAGGATATACGACACCGGTTCGGGCGAGCGGATCGGCGAATACGGGGACAATGCCGAAGCCCCCCTCCCGTCCTATTGTCCACCGGCGGTATGTCTCGAGACCATGTACCGCGCCTCGGCGGCGGGCATATTCCGCCCTCTCGGCGAAGCGGTGGCGCAGCAACTCGCGAAGTATCGGGCGCGCAACATGTCCGGGAGGCCGGCGCGCCGCTGCGGGTAATCCGGCGACGGTCGAAAAAACGCCCCTCTATAGCGACATTGCCCGTTCGCCCGGACCGGCCAGGCTCGCCTGCCAGCCGGCTGTCAGCCGGAACGCGACGCTGCTGTCCGGGTCTGCGTTGTCGTTGGCGGCGCCCCAAAACGGACCGTCATATCG
The DNA here is from genome assembly GCA_965202925.1 of Alphaproteobacteria bacterium. Classification (GTDB taxonomy): domain Bacteria; phylum Pseudomonadota; class Alphaproteobacteria; order Bin65; family Bin65; genus Bin65. The sequence goes on from CBDBCG010000001.1 coordinate 1,020,557, forward strand.
ACCGGGGCCGCCCGACGGGCGGCGGAGTGGAGATATCTTTCCAGCGCGAAGCATGGGCCGAAGTGCGGAGCGAAAAGATTTCTCCACTCACTTCGTTCGGTCGAAATGACGGGTGAGACCCTCGCACCCGCCCCTACGGCACCGCGGCCAGCAGCGCTTTCGTGTAGTCGTGCTGCGGGGCGCGGAAGACCTCCTCGGTCGGGCCCTGTTCGACGATCCGGCCGCGGTTCATGATGGCGACGCGGCTGCACAGATAGCGCACGACCGAGAGATCGTGGCTGATGAACAGCATGGAAATCTGCCTCTGCGCCCGCATGTCGAGCAGCAGGTTGAGGATCTGCGCCTGCACCGACACGTCGAGGCCGGAGACGATCTCGTCGGCGACCAGCACCTTCGGCGCGGTGCACAGCGCCCGGGCGATGTTGACCCGCTGGCGCTGGCCGCCGGAGACCTGGACCGGGTAGCGGCCGATCGTGTCCTGGGGCAGGCCGGTCTGGCCGAGCAGGTCGCGCGCCCGCTCCAGCCGCTCCGGCCAGCTCGCCGGCGGGCGGCGCACCTCCATCGACTGGGTGACCAGCCGGCCGATGCGCTGGCGCGGGTTGAGCGCCGATTGCGGGTCCTGGAAGATCATCTGGATGAGCGCGATGCGCTGCTTCGCCGTGCGCTGGAACGGGCCGGTGATGTCCTGCCCGTCGACGACGATTTGTCCGTCGTCCGGCGTTTCGAGGCCGAGCAGCAGCCGTGCGACGGTGGATTTGCCGCTGCCGCTCTCGCCGACCAGGCCGACGAACTCGCCGGGCGCGATGTCGAGGCTCACCTCGTCCACCGCAACCACGGGCGCCCGGCGGCGGCCGAGCCAGTCGCGGCTGGAGCGGAAGGTCTTGCCCAGCCCGGTGACCGACAGGATCGGCCCGGCGGCCCGGTCGACCGCCGCCGCCGGAAGCGCGCCCGGCCCGGCGCGGGCCGATTGCGCGACCCGGCAGGCCCCGGCGCTGCGCACGAAGCGGCCCGGCGCGATTTCGATCAGCGACGACAGGGCCGCAGCGCAGTCTTCGTCGCGCACCGGGCAGCGCGGCGCGAAGCGGCAGCCGGGCAGGTCGGCAAAACTGCTCAGGCCCGGCATGTGGTCGGGCAGCGCCGTCAGCCTGCGGACCGGCCCGCCGATGCCGGGATTGGCGGCGACCAGGCTGCGGGTATACGGGTGCAGCGGATCGCCGAGCAAGGCCGCGGCTGGGCCGGTCTCGACGATTTCCCCGGCATACATCACGGCGATGCGCTGGCAGTGCTGCGCCGCCAGGCGCAGATCGTGGGTGATGAACAGCAGGCCGGTCTCGCTGTCGCGCTGCAATTCGTCGATCAACTCCATGACCCGGGCCTGGGTGATGACGTCGAGCGCCGTGGTCGGCTCGTCGGCGATAATCAGGTCGGGCCTGCCGGCGAAGGCCATGGCGATCAGCGCCCGCTGGCACTGGCCGCCGGACAGCTGGTGCGGGAAGCGGCCCAGCAGGTCGGCCGGGCGCGGCAGGTGGACCGAATCGAGCGCGGCGACAGCCCGCTCGCGCCGCGCCGCCTTGCCGTCCTGGCCGAGGCGTCTGAGATGCTCGTCGAACTGGGCGCCGAGCGACAGGACGGGATTGAGCGACGTCATCGGATGCTGGGGCACGAAGGCGATGGCGTCGCCGAGCAGGCCGGTCCGCTCGCGCGGCGGCATGGCCAGCAGGTCGCGGTCCCGGAAGGTCACGCTGCCGCGGCCCGCTGCGAAGCCCCTGGGCAGCATGCCGGCGATCAACCGGCCGACCATGGACTTGCCGGCGCCGGATTCGCCGACGACGCCGACCAGTTCGCCCCGGCCGACCGCCAGCGAAACGTCGCGCAGCACGTCGATCTGCCGCCCGCCGGCCTCGGTCGTCACGTTGACGTCGTTCAGCGCAAGAAGGGACATGGCGCGGCGCCTAGTGCTGCTGGAGCCGGGCGTCGAAGGTCCGGCGCAGGCCGTCGCCCAGCAGGTTGAACGCCAGCACGGTCGTCACGATGGCGAGGATCGGCAGCACCAGCCCCCAGGCCGACTGGTACATGTAGTTGCGCGCGTCGGCGATCATCACGCCCCAGGCGGGAATGCTCGCCTCGACGCTCATACCGACGAAGCTGAGGATCGCCTCGACGATCACGGCGATGCCCATCTCCAGGCTCATCAGGGTGATGATGAGCGGCGCGGCGGCCGGCAGCACCTCGCGCACCATGGTGCGCAGGTGGGAGAAACCGGAGAGCCGGGCCGCATCGACATAATTCTGCCGGCGGATCACCAGCACCTCGCTGCGCACGACGCGGCAGAAGCGCGTCCAGTCGACCAGGATAATCGCCAGGATGACGTTGCCGATGCCGACGCCGAAACCGACGATCAGGATCAGCGACAGCACAACCGGCGGGAATGACATCCACAGGTCGACCGCGCGAGAGATCAGCCAGTCGACAACGCCGCCGAAATAGCCGGCCAGCAGCGCGAGCATGGTGCCGATCAGCATGGTGCCGACCGAGGCGCAGACCGCGACGAACAGGGCGACCCGGGTGCCGTAGATCAGCCGGGACAGGGTATCGCGGCCGAGATTGTCGGTGCCGAGCCAGAAGCCCGGTTCGGCGTTATCGCTCCAGAACGGCCCCTTGAGAGCGTTGAGCAAGTCCTGTTCGTTGGGATCGTAGGGCGCGATCAGCGGCGCCGCGGCGGCGCAGAACAGCAGCACGAGCAAAATCGTTCCGCCCACGACCACGCGGCCCGAACGCAGGGCCCGGCGCAGCGGGCGTTCGCCGGCGACGGCCGCCGCCCCGGTCGCTGCCCCGGTCGCCGCCACGTTCGCTGCTTTAGTCACCGGGCGCGCCGCAGCTTGGGGTTGACGACGATGTAGACCACGTCGACGACCAGGTTGATGGTCAGCACGGCGAGCGCAAAGATCAGCGCGGCGCCCTGGATGATCGGCAGGTCGGTGTTGCGCACCGCCTCGACCATCAGGTTGCCGAGGCCGGGATAGGAGTAGATGACCTCGACCAGCAGCGTGCCGCCGAACAGGAAGCCGAACTGGACGCCCATCAGGGAGAGGGTCGGCAGCAGGGCGTTGCGCAGGGCGTGGCGGTTGATCACCCGGCGCTCGGGCACGCCGCGCAGCCGCGCCATCGTCACATAATCCTCGCCGATCACGTCGAGCAGGCTGGAGCGCAGCAGGCGCATGATGAGCGGCACCGTGCCGAGCGCGAGCGCCAGCGCCGGCAGCAGCATGTGCCGGATCGCTTCCAGGAAGGCCGTGAGATCGCCGGTCAGGAGGCAGTCGAGCAACAGGAAACCGGTGACCTTGGGAATCGTCATGTCCGGCGGCAGCCGGCCGGCGAAGGGCAGCAGGTTGAACGCGACCCCGAAGACGAGGATCAGAAACAGCGCCCAGAGGAATTCCGGGATCGACATCATCAGCGTGCTGCCGACATCGACCGCCTGCTCCGACGGCCGGCCACGCAGCCGGAACAGCAGAATGCCGCCGGGCAGGCCGATCGCCGTTGCAAAGAACGCCCCGAAAACCGCCAGTTCGATCGTGGCCGGAAGGGACTGCCCGATCAGCGTGAACACCGGCTGTCCGAAAGCGATCGACTTGCCCAGATCGCCCTGCAGGATATGGCCGAGCCAGATGGCGTACTGGTGCATGATCGGCAGGTGCAGGCCCATTTCGCGCCGCAGCGCCTCGATATCCTCGTTCGTCGCGTTGGGCGGCACGGACATCGCCACCGGATCGGCGGGTATCAGCCGCAGCACGACGAATACGAGGATCGAGACGAGCAGCATCAGCGGGATCGCAACCGCGATCCGGCGCAACACGATGCCGAGGATTTCGCCGCTCATCGGGCAGACATAAGGCCCGCGCGCAAGGGCGCGCAAGCGGCGGCAAGGAACGGATGAAAGGCCGGCAACGCGGCGGCCCGGCGGACGGTTATCCTCCGGGCCGCACGCATCGCCGGGGTTTCAGGGCCTATTTCCAGGACCAGGTATGGGGCAGCACCCAGCCGTTGTTGTACTGCACCACGCCGAGATTGCTCTTGTGCACCCAGGTGGTCACCGACTGGAGCAGGGGCATGACGGCGCCCTGGCTGGCCGCATAGACCGCCACATCCTTGTAGCCCTGGATGCGCTTGGCATAGTCGATGACGCCGAACAGCTTCATCACCCGGCCGCCGACATCCATGTCCTTCCAGGCGGAGAAAGGCAGCTTCGGATGCATCAGGTAGCCCGTGAACATCTCCGGGTCGCCGACGGCGTTGTCCCAGCTGTAGAGGGTCGCCTCCGGCAGCTTGTTGCCGCGGTTGAGCTCGAAATATTTCGGCTGCTCGATGACCTGAAGGTTGGCCTCGATGCCGACCTTCTTCCACATGGAGACGATCGCCCGGGCGATGTCGTAATCGCCGGGGAAGACGCCGTTGAAGCTTGCCATGCCGATCTTGAGCGGCTTGTCCGCGCTGAAGCCGGATTTCGCCAGCAGTGCCTTGGATTTCGCCGGATCGTAGGGGAATTCGAAATCCTTGACATATCCGGGCGTTCCGGGCGGGGCGACGATCGACAGCGGCACCGCCTTGCCGGCGTAAAGCGCCTGCGAGATCGCCTTCTTGTTGATCGCGTGATGCGCGGCCAGCCGGACATTCTTGTCGGCGAAAGCCTTGTCGCTGCGGATTTGCAGCAGGATCACCCGCGAGATCGGGAAGATCCGGCCGCTCAGCGCCGCCATCTTGTCCAGCCGTGCGACTTCGCGGATCGGCACGTCCGGCGCAAAATCGACCCGGCCGGATTGGACCGCCGCCACGCGGGCCGACGAATCCTTCATGATGAGCACCGTCACCTTGCGGATCTTCGGCTTCGGCCCCCAGTATTTGTCGAACGCCTCCAGCACGATGCGCGAGTTGCGCTGATACTCGACGACCTTGTAGGGGCCGCTGCCCATCGGCTTGCTGGAAAAGCCGTCAACGCCGACCTTCTCGACGTGGTGCTTCGGCACCACGAAGTTGGCGAGGAACGCCAGCCACGGAATGGCCGTCGCCATCGGCGATTTCAGCTTGATGATCGCGCGGGTCGGCGTCGGCGTCTCCACGTCGGCCACGTTGCGCCAGATCCGGACCAGGTCGATCTTGTGACCCGCCTTGCCGCGTTCCAGGAAGGTGTATTTGACGTCCGCCGACGTCACCTTGGTGCCGTCGTGCCAGTAGGCGTTGTCCCTGATGTCCAGCGTCACGGTCTTGCCGTCGGCCGACTGGGACCACTTGGTGGCGAGCGACGCCGTCAGGCTCATGTCCGGCGCCTGCGTCAGCAGCTGGTCGTAGACCATCTTGTAGAGCGATTGCAGGCCGGGATTGGTCCGCAGGTTCGGATCCCAGGACGGGGGATCGACCTGCCAGGCGATCACCACGCTGTCCTTCGCCGCCTGCGCCTGCGGCGCCAGCGGCCCGGCGACGGCCAGAACGGCCGCAGCGCCGGCAGCCACGCCGGCAATCAAAGTGCGTCTACGCATTGAACCCTCCTCCATGTGCGATGACGTGAAATTTCTGCGACACCGTAACAGCAACCGGCGTTGCGGTACAAATGCCGCGCTAAAACGATTTCCAGTCGACCGCCTGCTCGAAGGCGTGGGCGGCCCGGTACAGGGTCGATTCGTCGAAATGCCGCCCGGTCAGCATCAGGCCGACCGGCAGGCCGGCGCGCATCGCGCAGGGAATGCTGATAGACGGATGGCCGGTGCAGTCGATCGGCGCCGTGTTCGGGATCGGCGTGAAGCCGGGCACCATGTCCTCCTCCCGGGTCCGGTCTTCCGGCGGCAGCTTCGATCCCTTGATCGGCGAGGTCGGCGTCAGCAGGATATCGACCTCCTCCAGCGCCGCATCGTATGCCGCGCGCAGCAGCCGGCTCAGATTCTGCGCCTTTGCGTAGTAGCGGCCGTGATGGACCGTGCGCATATGCTCGGCCGTCAGCATGCCGAGCTTGAAGATTTCCGAGAACATATTGGACTTGGCCTGCCAGCCGTTGAGCTTTTCCAGCAGGCTGGGCACATAGGCGCCCTTCCAGTTGTGGCCGTTACCGAGCCCTTTCAGGATCTGCTCATAGGCGCCCTCGCAGGCGATCGGCACCCACACCGGCATGCCGAGCTCGCGATGGGCCGGCACGGAGATTTCCGTCACCGCCGCGCCCAGCGAAGCGAAGACCTGCGCCGCAGCGCGCACGGCCTCGTCAACATCCGCCTCGCTGTCCTCGAAGCCGAAGCCTTCCTGTAGGATGCCGATGCGCACCCCTTCGGCGGATTGTCCCAACGCCCGGGTATAGCGGTCGGTGCGCGGCGCATACTGCCGCGGGTCGAGTCCGTCCTCGCCGGCCAGCACTTCGAGATAAAGCGCATTGTCCTCGACCGTCCGGCTCATCGGCCCGAGATGGTCGATCGTCATCTCGATTGACGCCGCGCCGGTGTAGGGCACCAGGCCCCAGGTCGGCTTCATGCCGACCAGGCCGCTGAAGGCCGCCGGTTCGCGGATCGAGCCGCCCTGGTCGCTGCCGATGGCGAGATCGACCTCGCCGGCCGCCAGCAGCGCGGCGCAGCCGGAGGACGAGCCGCCCGGCGTATATTCCGGATTCAGCGGGTTGAGCGTGGTCTTCTGGGCGTTGGTGTGGCTGCTGCCGGAATAGCAGAAATACTCGCAATGGGCCTTGCCGAGGATGGTGCCGCCGGCGTCGAGGGTGCGCGTCACGACTGTTGCGTCGACCTCCGGTACATAGCCCTCCAGCACCGAGGCGCCGTTCATCATCGGCAGGCCGGCGACGCAGATATTGTCCTTGATCGCCACGGTCTTGCCGCGCAGCTTGCCGCGCTTGCTGCCCTCGATGGTCGATTTGACGTACCAGGCGCGCAGCGGGTCTTCTTCGTCGGTTGGGAAATGGCCCGGCGTGCGCGGATACTTTACCGGCGGCAGATTGTCGGGCAGCCGGTCGAGCGGCCGGTAATAGGTCTCCACGGTCGCACGGATCAGGCCGGTGAATTCGTCCAGATCGGCCGGTTCGAGCGAGAGGCCGAGGACGTCCGCGGCGCGCGCGATCTGTGCCCGTGTCGGCGGTTTGGCCGTCATTTGGCAGCGTCCTCCGTTAAGCCCTGCGCAATTCTGCACGTCTGCCGGCATCCATAACACAGACCGGCGCGGCTGAAAGCCGGCCACGACAGCGTGATCGTGGAATGCCGCCGATTTGTGGCATTCTGTCGCCGACGTTTGTGACCGTCGCGATTGCCGATGACCCTCAGCACCCACGAAATCGAACGCCTGCACGCCCTGCCCCTGTTCGGCGGCCTGACCGTCGACGGCCTGAAGGCCCTGCTGGACGATTCTGCCGTAAAGGTGCACGGCAAGCGCAAGACCCTGTTCCTGCAGGGCGATCCGGCGACCCATTTCTTTGTCGTCCTGTCCGGCTGGGTGAAGCTCTACCGCCTGCGCCCCGACGGAGCCGAGGTGGTCGTGGAGATATTCGGTCCCGGCGAATCCTTCGCCGAAGGCGCCATGCACATGCCCGAGGGCTATCCGGTCAGCGCGGAAATGGTCGAAGACGGCCGGCTGCTGGAGGTGCCGACCGAAGCCTTCGGCCGGCGGGTGCGGGAGGATCCGGACCTGGCGATCAGCATGCTGGCGTCCATGGCGGTGCGGCTCAAGGCGTTCGTCAACCGTATCGAAAAGGCGGAAACCCATACCGCGGCCCAGCGGGTCGCGGATTTCCTCCTCAAGTTCGGCCGTCCGGCCGGGCCGGATGCAGCGCGCGTCATCGTCCATCTGCCGTATGACAAGCAGCTGATCGCGAACCGGCTCGGCATGAAGCCGGAGACATTCTCCCGCGCGCTCTCGGCGCTCAGGGAACAGGGCGTCCATGTCGAAGGGGCGCGGGTGGAAATCCGGGACCGGCCCGCGCTACAGCGCTTCACCGCGCCGGGGTAGGCAGGAGACGCGGCCGGGTCAGGATCGGCAGGTAGACGCAGAAGAACAGGGCGAACGCTCCGCTCCAGCAGGCGGCCGAGAGGTGAAGCAGCAGGCTGCCGTCCGCCGCCACCAGCGCCGCGAGCACCCGACTGCCCGCAGAGAGCGTCAGGAGGAGGTAGGCGGCGACCATCGGCCGGGGCGCGGTCAGGGGCCGGCCGGTATGCCCGAGGCCGGCGCGGCTGCTCACCGCCATGACCATCGTCGCCGCCGCGCCGACCGCCAGGGCGTGGATGGCCGCGCCCTCCGGTATGCCGCCGCCGAGCAGGGCCAGGCCGTAAAGTGCCAGGCCGGCCGGCACCCACATCCAGGCCAGGTGCAGGACCCAGAGCAGCGGAACCTGCCGGATCTTCCAGCCATGCCAGAAAGAGAGCCGCAGAGCCGCGAGACCGGCTGCCGCGAGCGATGCTGTGCCGGTTACGGCAGGCGGTGCCTCGATAACAATCAGCGCGCCGGCAATGGCCACAGCCATGTTTCCGGCCGCCGCGAGCCAGCCCGGCGTTGCCATTTCCACCGGGCGGCCGGCAGCAACCAGCGCGTTGCGGGTAAAGGCCGGCACGATGCGCCCGCCGATCAGGCTGACCAGAACGATGACCGCGAGCAGGCCGAGGCGCGCGCCGGTCATCAACCCCTCCGGCCACTCCCCGAGCGCAGCCGCGTGCATGGCAGCGTTCGCAGCGGCCAGTATCAGCACCAGGAGGATGACCGGCAGGTTGCGCCACTGGCGGGCCCTGGCAATGCTGAGTCCGAGCGCAAGGCAGAGCGCCGGCAGAAAGGCGAGGTCTGCGGCAGCCACCGCCCAGCCGGGCAGCGCAGCCGAGACCGCCCAGGCGGCGCGCCCGGCCAGCCAGAGCAGAACGAGCAGGGCAAGCGGCAGCCCGGCGATCGGTTTCGCGCCGGTCCACTGGGGAACGGCCGTCGTCAGGAACCCGGCCATCGCCGCCGCAATGAAGCCGAACAGCGTCTCGTGGATGTGCCAGGCCAGCATCCCGCCATGGAGCGGCAGATCGATGCTGCCGCTGGCCAGCAGCACCCAGAGCGGAATCGACACCGCCGCAAACGCCGAACCGAGAAGGAAGAACGGCCGGAGGCCTTCCGACCAGAAAGGGTGCTGCATCGCCGCCTCGAACGAGTCGCCCCGTTCCCCGAACCTATCGACGGCGGACCGGAAGCTGCTTGACGGCCGTCAAGCCTGCCGGCGCGCCGGCCCGCCATCTCAGAGGTAGACCCCGCTTTCCAGGCGGTCGATCACTTCGAGAACTTCAGCCGTCCGGCCTTCACTGATAAGGTCGTACGGCCGTTCGCCGCCGAGTTGCGGATGGACGGTCTGGAGCCAGAGGCGCGCTTCGTCGGGTTCATAGAAGTCCGACAGGCGTTCGGCGACCCAGCGAAGCTCGGCGATAATCATCTGCGTCTCGATCGTCGGGCTGCCCCGGCCGCGGCTCCAGCGATGGACCGTCGGCGGAGAGACCCCGACAATATTCGCAAGGTCGACGTTTTTCAGGCCGATCAACCGGCGCAATTCGCCGACCATGCGGGAAACGGCTGTGGACTCGCCGGCTGCTGCGGTCATGGATTGCCTCGTACAGTCCGCTCCGAATCGGTCTGGCCCCGTTGGCTCCGTCATCGCTCTCACGGATTCCCCGGATTCGGCAACGCCCCCTCACTCGAACGGCGCCAGCGCGGCCTGGGCCTTCTTCGTCAGGCTGGCGCGCACCAGCCGGTAGGATTCGCCGAGCCGGTGGCGCAGTTCGTCCTCCGGCAGGTCCCAGGGAATGTTGATCCAGGAGCGGTGGAAATAGGGCGCCTTGCGGCCGACGCCGAACTCGATCAGCATCTCGGCGGTCTCGATGCTGTCGGTCTTGATCGAGACTCCGGATGTTACCGTGCCCATGCAGGCGAACATCTTGCCGCCGACTTTCCAGGCGTCGTGGCCGCCGCCCCAGGGGTCCGAGACTTCGGCGCCTGGGTAGGCCCGGCAGATCGCATTCACTGTGTCGCGGCTCATGCTGCGCTCCGTCCGTCGTCCCGTTGCCTGACCTGGCTTTGCGCTGTGTCCTGTAGCACGGCCGGCAATGCCGGCGCAGTTCCCGTCGGCGCTATGCGGGATAGATATCGCGGCGCAGCGCACCGGCGATCGCGCCGACCGCAGGACCGAACGCCCCGCGTTCCGCAGGATCGGGCAGGAGGCCCCGCACCGCGGCTTCCAGCCCGGCCAGGTGCGGCGGCACCGGCCTCCCGGTGACCTCGAGCGCGCGCAGGGCGATCGGCAGGAGGCTGGCGAGCGCCATGTCGAGGCAGCGGCCGGCGCGGTCCTGCTTCGACCAGGCGAGGAACACCGGGCTCGCCACGTCGTTCTGCCCGAAGCCGCCGGATTCGCTGCCGGGGAGGAGCGTCGCCTGGGCGTAGAGCCGGGCCTCTTCTTCGTAGCCGGTCTGGGCCATCGGCAGGCATCCCATATAGCCGCGCCGGACGTCGTCATCGGCGTCGGGCAGGAGAAGCTGATCGGGCAGCAGCGAGACCGTGCCGTCCAGCAGCTTCGCGCCGTGCCGTTCGGCGAGCACGCAAAGATTGGCGCAGGCCGCGCCCAGCGCATCCATGGCGAGCACGGCATGAGGGTTGTGATAGCCGCCGGTCGAAACGAAGCGGCCGAAGGGATCGTCCTCGCCGGTATCGTCGATCCACACCGGGTTGTCCGTCACCGCCTGCAGCGATTCCTCGGCGACCTCCGCCGCCATCGCCGCTGCGCGCCGCGCCTGGCCCAGCATCCGCGGCAGGATGCGGAAGCTGACGGGCGCCTGATAGGGCCGCCGGTCCCCGCCGTGACCGTCGCCGACCAGCTCACGCAGCCGCCCGAGCGCCCAGCGGTCGTGGGGGTTGTTCCAGTAGTCCTCGAGCGCCGCATCGAGATGGCCGAGCGGCGCGTTGAAGGCCTCGAAGGACAGCGCAAAGATCCGCGCCGCCAGATCGAGCCGGTTGCCGGCGACCAGCGCGGCGTCGGCAACCAGGCCCGTGGCCGCCGGCGACCCGTTGACCAGGCACAGCACGTCCTTCATCGCCGGTTTCGTTTCCTGCGCCAGCCCGGTGAACAGGTGGCTCAGCGAAAGGATCTCGCCGGCGCCGCCCTGCCCCGCGGCGGGGACCGCAGGCATCGCGCTTCCGTCCAGCATCGCGGCGACGCCCTGCGCGATCTCCGGCGACACCGCGGCATGGCCCTCGACGAAGTTGGTCAGCCGCGCCAGCACGATGGCGCGCACGACGCGCTCGGGCAGCGGATCGCCCCAAGAGGCGGCCGCGGCCGCCGGCGACATCCCGGCCCACCGCTCGCGCTGCTCGGGCGTCAGCCTAGTGCGGGCAAGCTGGCCCGGACCCGACGTCACGCCGTAGATCGTGACGTCCGGATCGTGTTCGAGAATCCGCTCCAGCCGGTCGCGGCCCTGCGCCATGGCTGCGCGCGCCGTCGCGCCGAGTTTCACGCCCTCGCCGTCCCACGCCACCCGCCGGACGGCTTCGAGGGTAAAATCGGCGCGGGAATTCACGAGTAGCGTCATGTTCGTCATCCTGTCCGGCCAAGCGCGCGGCCCCTGTCAGGGACGGATGCGGAGAAAGGCGCAGGCGTCCCCGGCTGCTGCGGACGCGCAACCTAGTCCGGCCGCAGCACACCGGCAATCCGCAGCGCCGACCGCTGCGCCGGCGGCCCCTCCCGGATTCCCGTCCCGGATTCCGGTCCCGGATTCCGGTCCGGGCGGAGCCGCCGTAGGGGAGGGTTTGAAACCCTCCCCTACACAGCCGGCGGTTTCCCGAAACGCCATTCCGACAGGCGGAGAATTCGGTTCTGCCCGCGACGGCGTCTTGTCCGCATTCGCAGCGCTGGGTTTCTCAAACGATTGAAATGAACACTTGCAGAACACGGAAATCCGGCGATAGTTTCGCCAATGGCAACGAGTCGGCGAAGGAGCCCGGGAAATGGGGATTCGAGCGGTTCCGCTCCCTGCCGCGGCGATGGCGCTTTTCCTGGCGGTGACGGCCGCGCTTCCGGCCGCGGCGCAGACTTTCGACGAGGCGGTCGCAGCTTACAACCGCAGCGACTACGCCGTGGCCTACCGCAGCTTCCGCCGTCTGGCCGAACGGGGGAATGCGAGGGCCCAATACTATCTGGGCACCCTGTACGAGCACGGCACAGGTGTCCCGCAGGATTACGCCAGCGCCGTGCAATGGTTTCGCAGCGCGGCATTGAAAGGAAATCCGGAAGGGCAGACCGCGCTCGGATACATGCACCATACCGGCAAAGGCGTTCCGCGCGATTTCGCCGAAGCCATGTGGTGGTACCGCCGCGCTGCGGAACAGGGTGACGCGTTCGCCGAATTCTATCTCGGGTATATGTACGCCGCCGGCCAGGGTGTGCCGCGGGATTATGCGGAAGCCGAGCGGTGGTATCGCCGGGCCGCCGGTCGCGGCAACGACTGGGCCGAATTCAACCTCGGCCACATGTTCGAGACGGGCAAAGGCGTCCAGCGGGACATTGCCGAAGCCATGCGCTGGTATCGTCGTGCCGCCGGGCGGGGCCATGCCAAGGCCCAATACCAGCTCGGCCTCCTGTTGGCGTTCGGCGAGGGCGCGCCGGAGGATCGGGCTGAAGCCGCCCGCTGGTATCGCCGCGCTGCCGAACAGGGCCTTGTCGAAGCGCAAATCAATCTCGGAAATCTGTACGTTCTGGGCCAGGGCGTGTCGCAGGACTACGCCCAGGCCGCACAATGGTATCGCCGTGCCGCTGCGCAGGGGTCCGCAATCGCTCAGAACAATGTCGGGCTCCTGTACGAGGGCGGTAACGGCGTGCCGCAAAGCTACGAACAGGCCGCGCGCTGGTACCGCCGCGCCGCCGCGCAGGGATACGATATCGCCCAGAGCAATCTCGGGCTCCTGTACGAAAGCGGGAAAGGCGTCCGGCAGAGCGATATCGAAGCCGCCCGCTGGTACCGCCGCGCCGCCGCGCAGGGGAATGCCGTAGCGCATTACAGTCTCGGGCGGCTGTACGAATCGGGCCGCGGCGTCCGGCGCGATCTGGTTCGGGCGCACATGTCGTACAACCTGGCGGCCTCCCGATCTTCCGAATCGGAAAAATCGCTTCGTGCGTCCGCCGTGCGCGGCCGGGACCGCGTCGCGGCAAAGCTGACTCCGGCCCGATTGGCCAGGGCGCAGAGACTGGCGCGCGATTGGCGCCCGGGACGGGATACGGCGCCGCCGCCTTCTGCAGCCGACGCGGAGCAGAGGCGCAAGATCGTCGCTGCCGTGCAACGAAGCCTTGCCGGTCTCGGCTATGACCCGGGCCCCGCCGACGGCGTACTCGGTCCGAAGACCCGCGCCGCCATCCGGGCCTTCCAGACCTCGGTCGGACTGCCGGCGGACGGCCGCTTGTCGAAGAGGCTGATGGATTCGCTGGTCGCCGCCGCCGTCGCCGCAGAAAGGGTTGCCGCCCGATCCGGCGGGCCGCGCCGTGCGCTGAAGAAGGTGGCCGCGGGTTCCGGCTTTCGCGTCGGCCCCAATGGCCACATTCTCACCAATGCGCATGTCGTCGCGGGCTGCGCCGAGGTGCGGGTCCCGCCCGCGCCGCACGTTCCGTCCCGCCGCGTCGCGGTCGCCGCACGCAACGATTCGGCCGACCTCGCGCTGCTCGAGGGGCCGGCGGGCGGGCCGTCCGCCGCGTTCCGGCTCGGGCGCGGCATCCGGGCCGGCGCCGGCGTTGTCGTTGCGGGCTTTCCGCTGCACGGTTTGTTGGCCAGGGGCGTGAATGTGAGCGTGGGCAGCGTTTCCGCGCTGGCCGGGCCGGGTGACGACAATCGGCTTATCCAGATTTCCGCGCCGGTTCAGCCGGGCAACAGCGGCGGCCCGGTGCTGGATTACGCCGGCAATATCGTCGGCGTTGTCGTGGCGCGCCTCGATGCTGCCAAAACCGCCCGCGCGACCGGCAGCCTGCCGCAGAACGTCAACTTCGCCGTGAGCGCCGGGACGGCGCGCGCCTTCCTCGACGCCGAGGGGATCACCTACGCAACCGCGCCATCCGACCGCCGTCGCGCGCCCGAAGACGTGGCGGCGGCGGCCCGGAAGTTCACCGTCCTCGTCGAATGCTGGAAGTAGCGGCGGGCGGAGCGGCCGCGCAGCCGCCGCAGGGGCGGGTTTCAAACCGGCCCCTGCAGTGTCTGCCGCTCCGGCCTGCGCACTGCCGGCCCGCCGGTGCCGTCCGCCTCCGGTGCGCCTTCCTTTCCGGTTGCCAAAGCGCGCCGGCGAACTCAATTCGGGGACGCATCGACCCCTTCCCGAATTGATGGATCGCCAGCATGACCGACCCGGCCATCGACACGCTGCACGAAGATTCCCGTCTCGGCGCCTTCCGCTACATGGCGCCTGCAACCGAATCGTCGCTCTACCGCAACGGCAAGGTGCTGACCCGGCGCGACCTAGACGGCAGCGACAGCGGCTTCGAGGGCATCGACCTCGAACCGCGCGAAATGAAGATCGTCGATGCGCGCACTCTCGCCCCCGGGGAGCAGCCGACGCTGGCGGCCAACGGCTTCGAGCTGCTCGACCAGCCGATGGCCCGGCCCGATCTCGATTTCCTCGATCACGAGGCGGTGGTGCACACCTACTATCCGGATTGCGTGGCGATCATGCAGGCGGCGACCGGCGCGGCCACCGTGGTCGCGTTCGACCACAATATCCGCTCGGCCAGCGGCAAGTCCGACAAGAAGCGCATCGCCGGCGGCCAGCAGGTCCAGGGCCCGGCCCATGTGGTGCACGGCGACTACACGCTCACCAGCGCGCCCCAGCGGCTGCGCGACCTGGCGCGGCCGCCGACCGCCAACGACACCTACCGTACCGCGCTGGCCGAGGGCGAGACGCTGCTCGACCCCGACGCCGTCGAACGCGCTATCGAGAGCGGGCGCTTCGCGCTCGTCAACCTCTGGCGCAACATCGCCCGCGAGCCGGTGGCGACCCGGCCGCTCGCGCTGTGCGACGCCGCGACCGTGCAGCCGGAGGAGCTGGTCGTCTTCGAGATCCATTACAGCGACCGGGTCGGCGAGAACTATTTCGCCAAGCACAATACGCGCCACCGCTGGGTCTACTGGTCGGGCATGACGCGCGAGGAGGCGCTGCTCATCAAGCAGTGGGATTCGGCGGGCGCCCTGGCCCGGACGGGCGGCGCGCGGCCCGATGCCGACGCCGAGGGCCGGTCCAGCACCTTCAGCTTCCACAGCGCCTTCAAGGACCCCGCCACCCCGCCCGACGCCCCCGACCGCTGGAGCATCGAAGTCCGCTGCGCGCTGCTGTACGGGTGAGGGGACCGATGGACGGGGCGGACCGGATTCGGGAAATTCTCGACCGGGTGAAGTCCGAAACCGGCTCGGCGCGCGACGCCGACAGGTGGTTCCGATCCGAGCCGCTGCCCGGCTTCGACGGCGCGACGGCGGACCAACTGGCGCGCGAGGGCAGGGCCGAGGACGTGCACGCCTATCTCGACCGGATCATGGCCGGCGGCTACGCCTGAAGCTGCGTCGTTGCCGCCGGATGCCAATTCCTGATTGACGATTAAGGCGAGCATTCGACCGGCCGAGGGATGTGCGGAATCTTGACATTCGCGACCCGCCGAATCGGTATGGCTGGCCGTAAGGAATCGGCAGTGGGGTTTACAACACTATCAGTCGATGATATTCGTTCTTTTTTTGTTCTAGGCGGAACCATGAGTGAGAACACGGCCATAGAGTGGACCGACGCGACCTGGAACCCAGTTACGGGTTGCACCAAGATCAGCCCCGGTTGCGACCGGTGCTACGCGGAGCGATTCGCCGAACGGTTCCGCGGCGTGAACGGGCATCCGTTCGAGCACGGATTCGATCTCACGCTGCGGCCGGAACGGCTGCTACAGCCGATCCGCTGGCAGCGTCCGCGCATGATTTTCGTCAATTCGATGAGCGACCTGTTTCATAAAGACATCCCTGCGGCGTTCGTCGATCGCGTCTTCGAGAGCATGGAACAGGCCGATTGGCATGTGTTTCAGGTGCTGACCAAGCGGAGTTCCCGGATGCGCGCTTACGTCAACGCCCGCTATGCGGACTCGGCGCCGCCACGGCATATCTGGCTGGGGGTTTCGGTAGAGGACAGCGCAAGACTTTCAAGAGTTCGGCACCTCGCAGAAACGAAGGCGCAGGTGCGCTTTCTTTCATTGGAACCCCTGCTCGGTCCGGTCGAGCCGCTCGACCTCGAAGGAATTCATTGGGTCATAGTCGGTGGCGAATCCGGCCCTGGTGCCCGGCCGATGCAGCCGGAGTGGGTTTGCAGTATTCGGGATCGTTGCGCCGAAGCCGGCGCACCCTTCTTTTTCAAGCAGTGGGGCGGCAGAACGCCCAAGGCAGGCGGTCGCGAACTCGATGGCCAGGAGTGGAGCGAGTGGCCCGAAATGCCTGCAGCGGCGCCGTCTTCCGAGCAGAGCCGCCGGATCGCGGCGTAGCGAAGCGAAAAAGCCGGCGAGTTGACTCGGGCAATGGCGGCGCCAAACACGACCGTTTGGGATCTGGAGCCTCACACGCGCGCAAAACACGCAATTTTGCGGCGTTATCTCCAGGCATGGACGCCAATTCTAACGCAGGGCGGTTTTCCCGAAATCCTGTATATCGACGGCTTCGCGGGTCCGGGCAGATATTCTAAGGGTGAAGACGGCTCTCCGGTGATCGCTTTGAAAGCAGCGCCAAGCCGAGCTATTTCAGAGAAAACGATTCTCCGATTCGCATTTGTTGAACGGGACGGGAAACGGGCCGATAGCTTGGAAAATATTGTCGAAAGACTCGATGTTTCTGCAAATCTACAAGTCAAAGTGTACTCCGGACAAAGTTTCGAGGCGGCATTCGATAAGATTGCCGGCGTGTACCAAAGCAAGGGACAGCGATTGCCGCCGACCTTCGCCTTCATCGATCCGTTCGGATGGAGCGGCGTTCCGTTCCGGATCGTCCGCGAAATCATGAACCACCCGAACTGTGAGGTTCTAGTCACCTTTATGTACGAAGAGATCAATCGATTTCTCGGACATCCAGACCAAGAAAGAAACTTCGACAAATTCTTCGGTGCGCCCGATTGGCATATAGGGATAGAACTTTCCGATCCACAAAGGCGCAATCGGTTTCTCCACGATCTTTATCTGTCGCAACTGAAACAAGATGCGGAAGCCAAGTATGTGCGTTCGTTCGAAATGCGCAACGAACGAGATGTCGTGGACTACTATCTCTTTCATGCAACAAACCATATCCGCGGACTGGCACGGATGAAGGAAGCCATGTGGAAGGTCGATGAAACGGGAGAGTTTTCGTTTTCCGACGCCACCGACCCCAACCAGTTCGTGCTATTTACGAAGAAACCGCGATACGAAATCCTTCGAAGACAATTGCAGAAGCGTTTCGGCGGTCGCGTTGCTTCGGTCGGGGAGATCGAAAAATTTGTTCTGGAAAAAACGGCTTTCCGCGAGACCCATTACAAACGGCAAATTCTCAGGTCGCTCGAACTCGCCGATCCGCCCGGAATCGAGCCTGTCGACCCCTCGCCGGATCGGAAACGCGGAACCTATGGAGACAGGTCGCTCAGACTCCGTTTCCTCTCGAATCTATTGTAAGAACCCACGGCAAGGCATCGGCCGCCAAAGTCAATGACGGAGTCTTGAGGGAGGGAACCCAATGAGCGGACCGTATGAGGGCGTCAGGATCGTCGACCTGAGCGCGATGCTGGCCGGGCCGTGGGCGACCTCGATCCTGGGCGACCAGGGCGCCGACGTGATCAAGGTCGAGCCGCCGGGCCGGGGCGATCACACCCGCTCGCTGGGCAACCGGCGCGGCGGCCTGTCGTCCATGTTCCTCAACATCAACCGCAACAAGCGCTCGATCACCCTGGACCTCAAGCAGCCCGAGGGCCGCGACCTGCTGCTGCGCATCGCGGAGACCGCCGATGTCCTCGTGCAGAATTTCCGCCCCGGCGTGGTCGACCGGCTGGGCGTCGGTTACGACGACGTGGCGAAGGTCAATCCCCAGATCGTCTACCTGTCGCTCTCCGGCTTCGGCGAGAAAGGGCCGTGGGTCCACAAGCCGGTCTACGATCCGGTGATCCAGGCTCTCTCCGGCCTCACCACCATCCAGGCCGGCTCCGACGCCGAGCGCCCGCGGCTGGTCCGCACCGTCCTGCCTGACAAGCTGTCCGCCATGGCCGCCTCCCAGGCGATCGGCGCCGCCCTGTTCCGGCGCGAACGCACCGGCCGGGGTCAGCATGTCCGCCTGTCGATGCTCGACGCCGTCATGTCCTTCCTCTGGGCCTCGGACTTCAACGCGCAGACCTGGCCGGACGCCGAGGTTTCCGACCAGGCGGCAGCGAGCTTCATCGACCTGATCTATCGCACGAAGGACGGCCACATGACCGTCGCCGTGATGTCCGACAAGGAATGGCGCGGCCTGTGCAAGGCGCTGGACCGCGAGGATTGGCTCAAGGACGACCGGTTCGCGACGCCAGCGGCGCGCGATGCCCATGTCGATGCGCGGCTCGAGCTGACCCAGCAGGTGCTGCTCGAGCGCACGACCGACGAATGGATGGCGCGGCTCGAGGAATGCGGCGTGCCCTGCGCGCCGGCGCTGACCCGGAACCAAGTCGTCGGCCATCCGCAGGTCGTGGCCAGCGGCATCCTGGTGGAGAGCGAACACCCGGCCGCCGGCCGGCTGCGCCAGACGCGCAACGCCGCCCGCTTCGAAGGCTCGCCGGCGACCGGCCTGGCCGGCGCGCCGCAGCTCGGCGAACATTGCGCCGAAATCCTGTCCGAGATCGGCCTGAACCGGGAGGAGATCGCAAGGCTGCACGCGAACGGCATCGTCGGCGGCGAAACCGGCCCGGCCCTGGGCGCCGTTCCGGAGGCGGCGGAGTAGGGAAGGGCAGGGCGCAGCGGAGCGGGGTTCCGAATGGCGACCTATCTGGTCATCGGCGCGGATCGCGGCATCGGCCTGGCGATCTGCCGGCAGCTCGCCGCGCGGGGCGAGACGGTCGTGACGGCCTGCCTCGGCGGAGGCGAGGCCCATGACGGCGCCGAGGTCGAGGTGATCCCCGGCATCGACGTCACCTCCGGAGACGATATCGCCCGCCTGGCCGACACGCTCGCGGCCCGAAGCGGAACGGACGGCGGCGGGAAAATCGACTGCCTGATCCATGTCGCCGGCGTGCTCGGCCTCGATGAACTGGGCAAGCTCGACTACGACGACGTGCGCCGGCAGATCGAGATCAACACCGTCGGGCCGCTGCGCGCAGTCGAGGCGGCGCTGCCCTGGCTGGCGGCGGACGCCAAAGTCGGGATCGTCACCAGCCGGGTCGGCTCGCTGGCCGACAACGGCACCGGCCGGATGTACGCCTACCGGGTCTCCAAGGCGGGCGCGAACATGGTGGCGCTCAACCTGCACCACGATCTCTCGAAGCGCGGCATCGCGGTCGCGGCGCTCCATCCGGGCATGGTCGCGACCGACCTGACCAAGGATATTCCGGGGAATTTCCCTTACATAACGCCGGACGAGGCGGCGGACGGGCTGATCCGGCGCATGGACGATCTCAGCCTCGAAACGTCCGGCCGGTTCTGGCATGCCAACGGAGAGGAACTGCCGTGGTGACGGCGGCGGCCGGCAAAGCCGGGCATTCCTGCGCGCCCGAGGGTCTCGCGCCGCGCATGGCCGGGGGCTATAAGGCAGCCTGCCTTTCAACTGTGCAGACAGGCCCATGACCGCTTCCCTCGACCTGCCCCTGATCCCGACGACGCTCACCGGCAGTTATGTCCAGCCGGACTGGCTGGTCGACCGCGAAATGCTGACCGGGCGTCCGCCCTCGCGGGCCCGCGGCGACGATGTCTGGCGCATCGGGGGCGACGGCCTCGAAGACGCGCAGGACGCGGCGACCCTGATGGCGATCCGCACCTTCGAGGAGGCCGGCCTCGATATCCTGACCGACGGCGAGATCCGGCGCGAAAGTTATTCCAACCGGTTCCATACGGCGCTTGACGGCATCGACGTCGACAATCCCGCGATGGTGCCGGGGCGCTCGCCGGGCAAGATGATCCCGGTGCCGCGGATTACCGGGCCGCTCGCCCGCCGCCAACCGGTAGAGGTGCGGGACACGGAGTTCCTGCGCCGCCACACCGGCCGTCCGATCAAGATGACTCTGCCGGGGCCGTTCACCCTGTCCCAGGTCTCGGTCGACGAGCATTACGGCGACGAGGAAGCCGTCGTCATGGCGCTGGCGGAGATCGTCCGCGAAGAGGTGCGGGACCTGTTCGCCGCCGGCGCCGATATCGTCCAGCTCGACGAGCCCTGGATGCAGGCGCGGCCCGAGAAGGCGCGCAAATACGCGGTCCGGGCGATCGATCGCGCCCTGGAGGACGCAGCAGGGCCGACGATCGTGCATCTCTGTTTCGGCTATGCCTATGCGGTGAAGGAGAAGCCGTCGGGCTATTCCTTCCTGCCCGAACTGGAGGCCTGCGCCGCCGACCAGATCTCGATCGAAGCGGCCCAGCCGAAGCTCGACCTGTCGATCGTCAGGCACCTGCCGTCGAAGCAGATCATGGTCGGCGTGATCGACCTGGCCGATCCCGTCGCCGAAACCGCCGGGACCGTCGCCGGCCGCCTGCGCCGGGCATTGGAGGTCTTGCCGGCCGAGCGCATCGTTGCCGCGCCGGACTGCGGGATGAAATATCTCGACCCGGCGGTCGCCCGCGCCAAGCTCCAGGCCCTGGTCGACGGCGCGGCCATCGTGCGCCGGGAGCTGAACGGGTAGGGCGGCCAACGCGGCTTCCCGCCTACGGGCTCGTCCGCGGGCCTTGGGGTGACAGGACGGTCGGAAAAACAAAGGAGAGAGTGGAATGAGCAGGCTGGATGGGAAGGTCGCGGTCGTGACGGGCGCTGCCCAGGGCATCGGCGAGACATACGCAAAGGCCCTCGCGGCGGAGGGCGCCCGGGTCGTGGTTTCGGATGTCGCCGATCCGTCCCGCGTGGTCGACGAGATAACGAATGCGGGCGGCAAGGCCATCGGAGCGATTGCCGACGTGACCGATGACGGCTCGCTTTCGGCTCTCGTCACCGCTGCCGAAGCGGCGTTCGGGCCGATCGAGATTCTGGTCAACAACGCGGGGCTCTTCGCGGCGCTGCGACTGACGCCGATCATGCAGATCCCGAACGAGGAATGGGACCGGGTGATGACGGTCAACGTGCGCGGCACGGTCCAGACCACCAGGGCCGTCGTTCCCAGCATGCTCAAGAACGGACGGGGCAAGATCATCAATGTCAGCTCGGGCACCTTCTACTACGGCGGGCCCGGCCTGGCGCACTATGTCTGCTCGAAGGGCGCGATCATCGCCTTCACGCGTTCGGCGTCGCGGGAATTCGGCGACAAGAACATCCTGGTCAACTGCATCGCGCCCGGCCTGACCGAGAGCGAAGGCGTGCAGAACCACCCCGATCTTCACGTCGCCCGCGCACCGACGGTGCAGTCGCGCGCCATCAAGCGGGATATGGTGCCCGAAGACCTGGTCGGGATGCTGCTGTTCCTAGTGAGCGAAGACAGCGATTTCGTGACCGGACAGACCTTCAACGTCGACGGCGGCAAATACAACCAGTGAGCCGGGCGCGTTAGCGGGGCCGCCTCAGACCGCCGCCGCATCGGGTCTTGTATCGGGCCGCCGCCTGTATCCAGGGGTGTCAATGCCGGCGAAGATGGCATTGACGGCTTTGGCTTCGGGTATCGAAGCCGATTCTAACTGCCGGGATTGAAAGCGTGGGCAAACCGCTCCCGGTATTCCGCCAGCTTCACGCGGAACTCCGGCTCTGTCTCGCGGCCGGACCTGGCGTGCGGAGAATCTTCGGAGACCGCGCTGTAGGGGAAGTCGTCGAGCCGCTGCATGCTCGGCCGGCTCGCCATACGGTCCCACCAGGCCCGGGTCAGCGGATAGGGCTCCAGCCAGAAATCGAGGAAACGGACCATCTCCAGCACTTTGACAAAGGGCGCAAGATTGGTTTCCGCCAACGTAAACCGGTCGCCCATAAGGTACGGCCGACCGTCGGAAAATGCGTGCTCCATCAGTTTGAAGATCATCTCGAACGAGCCGATGGCGCGCATAACGTAGGGTGAGGAAACGCCTTCCCGGATGACCGACTGCTGGCGATAGAGCCGGTCGATGCTGGGAATGACTTTCCAGCGTTCCTCCATCTTCTCCCGCGGCACGGTCAGGCGGAATTTCGTCACGAAATTGACCACCGCCGTGGCTTCGAAGGCCCGCTCGTCAAACAGCTTGATCCATTCGTCCATGTAGTAGCGTTCGGCAGGGTCGCCGGGCCTCAAGGGCGGGTCGGGCCGCAGATCGTCGACATATTTGGAGATCAGCGAGGATTCGCGGATCGGCTTGCCGTTATGAACCAGGGTCGGGACGACCCCCTGGGGATTGAGCTTGAGATATTCGGGCTGGAACTGGTCCCGGTTCATCAGGATCATTTTGCGGGGGATCCAGTCCGTAATCCCCTTCTCGGCCAGGGTGACGACAACCCGGTTGGAGCAGATCGAGTCGGTTTCTTCGAGATAGTACAGTTCAAGCGTCATATCGGTCTCGCGCTTTGCGTTCTTTCGCCAACATTTTTTGATGATTCCAGCATGGTCTTTGGCGGGTTGCCGATGGCTTCGTTCCGCAGTGTGTCGGATGGCGCCGAAGGCGGAGTTGCCGTCATGGCCGAAAGGCCCGATGCGAACGGAATCGCCGGATTTCATGATCGTGTCAACGGCGGCGGGATGATGTTCCGGCGGGGCGGAGCAAAATTGCACCGGGCGCGGCGATCCCTTGGCGATGCCCCCGTTTCACGGTATTCCGGTCTCGACGCCAGCGGATTTCCCGGAACGCCCGGCCGGCCGGTAGCGGGCGGCGCAGCGGCGCCGGCGAAGACATGCCCGGCAGCCGGGAAACGATGGTACAACCGCGCCCGCGGTTCGCGGGCCGCCTGCCCTGCGCCCTTCGGGAGGCTGCATGAACGTCACCGCCTATGCCGCGTCGGTCGGCCATTCGGTCTGGTTCAGCCACGATCTGGGCGAGAGCTGGAACCGCGCCTTCACGCCGACCGGCGGCATCTACAACGAATCCCGCGCCTGGTGCGTCGCGACCCATCCGGCGCGGCCGGGCGACGTGCTGGCGGGCACCGATCTCGGCGTCTACCGCTGGACCGTGGAAGGCGACCGCTGGGAGCATCTGCCGTCGCCGATGGACGGGCTGCACATTCTCCAGATCGGCCAGTCGCCCCACGATCCCGACATCGTCTTCGCCGGCACGCGCCCGGCGCAGCTCTACCGCTCGGCGGACGGCGGCCGGACCTGGCGGCGCTGCGATGTCGGCAACGGCGTGGAATGCGAATTCATCAACACGCCGCGGGTCACCTCGATCCATTTCGATCCGCACGACCGCGAGACGATCTGGGTGACCATCGAGATCGACGGCATCTTCGTCAGCCGCGACGGCGGCGAGACCTGGGAGAAATGTATCGACGGGCTGAAGAGCCCGGACACCCACAATCTCGTCTTCTTCGACGACGATGAGGGAGACGGCCGGACCATCCTGTGCTCGACCGAGGAGGGCCTGCACCGCAGCCGCGACGAGGGCCGGAGCTGGCAGTTTGTCGAGGTGCCGGACGCGCCCTGGCCCTATTTCCGCTGCATCGCGAAGCGCACCGACGATTCCGGCGTCATGTTCCTCTCGGTCGGCGACAAGCCGTCGGGCGAGCAGGGCATGCTGTTCCGCAGCCGCGACAGGGGCGAGACCTGGGAGGTCGTCGATCTGCCGGAACCGCCCAACACGACAATCTGGTGGATTGCGACCAATCCGGCGGATCCGGACCTGATCTTTTTCTGCACCATCTTCGGCCAGATCTTCCGTTCGACTGACGGCGGCGAGAGCTGGCAAAAAATGCGCCGGGAGCTGGGCGAACTGCGCATGATCGCCTGGCAGCCGGCGGCCTGAATTCGAACGCACGCCGGAAACGGAAGCAAGGGGAGGGAAGCCATGCCGCACAACCTGGAAATGCCGCAATACGTCATCGACCGCATCATGGCCAAGCGCGGCAAGCTGGAGGTGTTCGACCGCTTCGACCCGGCGCGGACGGCGCTGGTCGTCATCGACATGCAGAATTTCTTCGTCGCGGAAGTCGAGACCGCGATCAGCATCGTGCCCAACATCAACCGGCTGGCCGATGTCGTCCGGGGCCGCGGCGGGGTCGTCGCCTGGGTGCTGCTGACCGTGGCGGATGAGATGGGCGGCCCGAGCCAGTGGCCGATCTACCACGACTATTTCTTCACCGAGGCCAAGATGCACGCCCACAAGAACGGCCTGACCGAGGGCAGTGAGGGGCACGCGCTCTATCCCGACCTGGTCGTGAAGGACGGCGACATTGTCAGCCGCAAGAACCGGTTCAGCGCCTTCATCCAGGGCGCGTCGGACCTGGACGGGCAGCTCCGGGCCCGCGGTATCGAGAATCTTCTAGTCTGCGGGACCGCCACCAACATGTGCTGCGAATCGAGCGCGCGCGACGCCATGATGATCGGCTACCGCGCGGTCATGGTGCTCGACGGCAACGCGGCGCGCTTCGACGAGGATCATCTCGCCGGGCTGACCAGCTTCTGGCAGAGCTTCGGCGACGTGCGCACGACCGACGACGTGATCGACAACCTGCTGCAGGCGCCCGCAGCGGCGCAGGCCGCGGAATAGCCGGTTCCGGTACGAGGGAGGCGACGGTATGAGTGATATCCTGCGCATTCCGGGCAATGTGCCGACCCGGAGCTGGGGCTCGGCCTACAAGGACTTCGTCTGGGCACTCGGCATGTCCGACGATTTCTCGCTCGATTTCGAGGCGCAGGCGAAGCGCGCCTTCGAAGCCCTCGACCGGGGCCTCGCCGCCGCCGGCACCGACAGGACTCGCCTCATCAACGTGCAGGTCTTTCTCTACGACATCGGGCGCAAGGGCGAGTTCGACCGCTGGTGGGCCGACTGGATCGACGACGAGCCGCAGCACTGGCCGATGCGCTCCTGCGTGCAGGTCACCTTCGCCGGCAACAACAAGATCGAGCTGCTGGCGGTCGCCGCCCGGCCGGACCCGGACGGCTGAGGCGCGGGTCGCTCCGGTGTCGAGCCATTTCCTCTACCGGCCCCACGTCCGCTCGGGCAGCAAGGTCTACACGCCGGATCTGGTCATCGAACTGGCCTGGGTGTCTTACGGTCAGGGCAAGGTCGTCGCGCTCCCGGTCGACCGGCTGACGACAGCGACGGCGATCCAGCAGCCGGGCGGCAGCCAGCACGGCATCGCAGCCATCGCCCTGGTTGCCGCCGGCGACGGGCCGCTGCTCACCGTCGCCTCTTTGCATTCGGCAAGTTTCTATGCGCCGGCGCTTCTGGCCTGCGCCAAGCCGCTCAGCCGGCAGGCCTGGCGGCTCGCGGATGTCGCGCCCCATCTCAACCGGCTGAAATTGCGCAGCTGGCATCTGACCGGGGACGAGCGCAGGCCGGCAACCGAAGAACCTGCGGGCCGCATCGCCGGCTTTGCCGCTCTCGACGACCTGCCGACCGAACGCGTCATCCTGTTCGCCGCCCGCCAGGCAGGGCGACCGCACGGCAAAGCCGACGGATTCGAGGTGGAACTGGAAGACCCGGTGCGCGGCGAGACGCTGAGCCTGAACTATACAGCCGAGAATATCGCGTGAACCGGCTCTTGCCGGCGCTCACTCAGCCCGCCGGTTCCGAAGCCGCCGCCTTGCCTCCTTCAGTGAAGCTCCGGCGCCCCAGCCGGAGTCGCCGCTGCGCTCCAGCGCTTCCATGATGGCGATCAGGTTGTCGTCGCGGATGCGTTCGAGCTCGCGGATCGAGCGGCCGGCGGCCTGCACGTCGGACTGATCGGCGATGGTGTCGATCAGCGCGTCGTCCAGCTCGGGAACGTCGGTGAGCTTCGACCACGGCCAGGCGAGGCAGGGGCCGAACTGTTCGAGGAAATGGCGCATGCCGGCCGCGCCGCCGGCCAGCCGGTAGGTCTGGAACACGCCCATCTGCGCCCAGCGCAGGCCGAAAGATGTGCGGATGACGTCGTCGATCTCCTCGACCGTGGCGACGTCGTCATGGACCAGCCACAAGGCTTCGCGCCACAGGGCCTCCTGCAGCCGGTCGCCGATGAAGGCGTCGATTTCCTTGCGCACGACGATCGGCTTCATGCCGAGCGAAGTGTAGACGGCACTAGCGCGCTCGACCGCCGCAGGATCGGTGGCCTCGCCGGCGACGATTTCAACCAGGGGCAGGAGGTAGACCGGGTTGAACGGATGGCCGACAAGCAGGCGCCCGGGATGGGTCAGGCCGCGCTGCATGTCGCTCGGCAGCAGCCCGGAGGTGGAGGAGGCGATGACGGTGCCGGCCGGCGCCGCCGCGTCGACCCCGGCGAGCACCGCCCGCTTCAGGTCGAGCCGCTCCGGCACGCTCTCCTGGATGAATCCGGCGCCGTCGACCGCGTCGGCGATGCTGGCCGCGAAGCGCAGTGTGCCCGGCGCCGGGCGGTCGTCGCCGAACAGCCGGGCGAAGGCGCGTTCGGCGTTTTCAAGCACGGCGCGGGCCTTGCGTTCGGCGTCAGGGTCCGGGTCGCAGATCGAAACGTCGATGCCGTTCAGCGCGAACCGGGCCGCCCAGCCGCTGCCGATCACTCCGCCGCCGATACAGGCGGCGCGTTGTATGCCATCCGTCATGGGCCGTTCGTCACGGAATACGCACCGCCGCGCCCGGCTCCGGCGGAAGCGTCCGCCGCCCGGCTCAGGGCTTGCGCAGCGCGAGCTTTTCGCGCATCGCCGCCGGACCGAGCACCTGCACGCCCATATTCTCGGCGATGCCGACCGCGCGCGCCACCAGGTCCGCGTTGGTCGCCAGCACGCCGCGGCCGAGCCAGAGATTGTCTTCCAGCCCGACCCGGATGTTGCCGCCGGCGAGCAGCGCCAGCGCGACATAGGGCAGCTGGTTGCGGCCGAGCGAGAAGGCCGAGAAGGTCCAGCCGTCGGGCAGGTTGTTCACCATCGACATGAGCGTGCCGATATCGTCGGGCGCGCCCCAGGGGATGCCCATGCAAAGCTGCACCATCACCGGATCGTCGATCAGGCCCTGCCCGGCGAGCCATTTGGCGAGCACGAGATGGCCGGTGTCGAACACCTCGATCTCGGGCCGCACGCCGAGCGCCTGCACCCGTTTCGCCATCGCCGCCAGCATGGCCGGCGTGTTGGTCATGATGTAGTCGCCCTCGCCGAAATTCATCGTGCCGCAGTCCAGCGTGCAGATTTCCGGCAGCAGTTCGGTGACATGGGCGAGCCGTTCTTCGGCGCCCGCCATGTCGGTGCCCTCCGGCGACGGCGGCAGCGGCCGGTCGGCCGGGCCGAGGGTGAGGTCGCCGCCCATGCCGGCGGTGAGGTTGAGCACGACATCGACGCCCGAATTGCGCACCCGTTCGACGACCTCGCGGTAGAGCGCCGGATCGCGCGCCGGCGCGCCGGTCTCCGGGTCGCGGACATGGACATGGAGGATCGCCGCGCCGGCCCGCGCCGCCTCGATTCCCGACTGGGCAATCTCGGCCGGCGTCACCGGCACCTTGTCGGACCGGCCGGTCGTGTCGCCGGCCCCGGTCAGCGCGCAGGTGATAAAGGCTTCGCGGCTGGGCTGGAGCGCCATGTGCGGGGTCTCCCTGATCGGTCGGCAGCGCAGATACCGATTGGCGCCGCGCCGGTCAATCGGTCTCCGGCGGCGCAAGCAACTCAAGCTGGGTGGACAGGGCCGGAAGGTCGTTGCGCACCGTATCCCATACAAGGCTCAGATCGATGTCGAAGTACGCATGGACGAGATGGTGGCGCATGCCAACAATGTCGGGCCAAGGGATTGACGGGTGGGCGTTTCTGAACTCGAGGCTTATCCGGGATGCAGCCTCTCCGACCTCCTGCACCGCGTTGACGATGGCCCGCTGTTTCTCCCGGTTCCGCTTCAGGTCGGCAAACGATAGCCCCTCGGCGTATGCCATCGCGTCGCGGGCCGCGACCAGCATGTCCAGAAGATACGAATCGTCATCTCGCGGCATAGACCACCTGCGCAGATTCGAGAATTGACCTGCGGCGGATATAGTTGCGGCTGTTCTCGATAGCCCCCCGAGTCACGAGGTCGACGTTTCGGCCGAACAGATTGGCCAATTCGCGCTCCATCCGAACAGCCCCGAACAGCCCGGGAGTTCTTTCGGAATCGAACTCGATCAAAACGTCGATGTCGCTGTCGGGGCCGAAATCGTCGCGCAGGACGGAGCCGAACAAGGCCAACTTCCCGACCTGCCAGCGTTCGCAAAACGACCGGATAGTATCCATCGAGACGCCGAGGCGGCCTCTCAGTCGATCCCTGCTTTCCTCGGTTCCGGTCGCGGTTTCCGCCGATGTCGTCATCGCCCCAGCCCCACGGTTATCGGTCTTTCGCCACCCGGCTGGCCGTTATCCGGACGGCCGCGCGGCGGTCCCCCCCGAAGTGGCCTCTCACGCTTCCCAGGTAAAGGGCTTGCCGAGCATTATCCGGCGTTCCTTCGCCTCGTACCAGCCGGCCGGGCGGTGCTCGCTCGTGTGCATATAGCAGCGGATGCGGACCTCGCGGCTGCCCGGCGCGAAGGTCAGCACGCGGCTGTGCGGCATGGCGTGATCCTCGACGAAATGGCGGGTCAGCGGCGCGGCGTTGACGAAGGTCGTGCCGCCGTAGCGGGTCTCGACATGGGATTTGCCGCCGCGCTCGTCGTCCGGATTGGTGTGGGTATGGCCGCCGAACCACAGGTCGACCGCGCCGGGATTGTCTTCCAGGTAGCGCTCGAACCGGCCCGAATCCGCCGCGCCGCCAACCCAGTAGAGATAGGAGGCGCCGTTCGGCGTCCCCTCGGCGTAATAGCCGTGATAGTCCATCCGCCAGGCGCCGTCCGGCCCCTTTTTCATGCCTTCCCATTCGCCGCTCGCGACCGTGGTTTCCTTCAGCACATAATGATGGACCGTCACGACGATCCGGTCGGCGCGGCTGCGCTCGACCATGTCGGCCCACCAGTCGAAGGTCTCCGCCGTCACCACCCCGCCGGGATTGCCGCCGAGCGGGCCGCGGCCGAGTTCCTGCGATCGCTCGTTGACGTCGCTCATCATCAGGAAGCGGACGTTGCCGACATCGAACCAGTAGCGCTCCCATGTGCCGTGGACCGGATAGGGATAACGGCTGCGGTCGACGCCGGACGTCGCCGTGTTCTCCCCCATCGGGTCGATCCACTTGCGGAACCAGCGTCCTTCCGGCTCGTCCAGCGGATCGCGGTCGTGGTTGCCGCACACGCTGTATACCTGCTCGCGGCGATGGTCGCGCAACGCGCCGAACTGGCGGACGATCTCCGCACCCTCCTCGTCGGTCGGGGGGCCGAAGGCGGAGCTGTAATCGCCGACATTGATGCAGACGTCCCAGTCGAACGGCGGTGCGCCTCCGACTTCGGCCCCGTCGCCGCCCGCTTCGCCGCGTTCCGACTGCCGGACGGCATCGGCAATGCTCTCCCGCCCGCGCGTCTTGTCGTGGAAGACATGGGCGCAGCCGTTGGCCCACAGATGGAACGGCCGGTCGCCGGGCGTCATCGTGCGAGGCTCCCGCGCGGGCGTCGGCCGAGCCAGAAAACGGCGCCGGCGCTGACGACCAGCATCGCAATCAGGAACGGATGGCCGAGAATGTCGGAGGCGTCCTCGAACAGGATCACGGTGTGGCGCAGCGAGCGTTCCACCATCGGCCCGAGGATGAAACCCAGGATGAAAGCGATGATCGAGAAATCCAGCTTGCGCATCAGATAGCCCAGAACTCCGAACACCATCATCGTCGCCACGGCGAACAGCCCGCCGCCGGCCACGAACGATCCGGTGATGCACAACAATGCCACGGACGGCATGACGATGCTACGCGGCGTCCGCACGGCGAGCGAGAACAGCCGCAGCCCGACGCTGCCGACCAGCAGGTTCATCAGGTTGGCGACGATCAGGCAGCCGAACATGCCGTAGACGAGCACGGCATGGTCCTGAAAGATCAGCGGGCCGGGCGTGATGCCGTGGATCAGGAACGCGCCGGCGAGCAGCGCCGCCGCCACATTGCCGGGTATGCCCAGGGTGAGCAGCGGAATCAGGTTGGAGCCGACGACGGCGCTGTTGGCCGCTTCGGTGGCGGCGACGCCCTCCAGCCGCCCCTTGCCGAATTCCTCGGGATGCTTCGACGCCTTCATCGCGGCGCCGTAGCCGAGGAAGCCGGCCAGGCTGGTGCCCAGCCCGGGGATCGCGCCGATCACCGTGCCGATCACCGCCGAGCGGGCGACCGTGCCGCGCACCTGCCGGAAGTCGCTGCGGGTGAAGGCATTGTCCTCGCGGACTTCCGAGAAGCCGACCGAGGCCTCGCCGGCGGCATCCTCCCCCATGAAGAACCGCTCGATCTGCATGACGACCTCGGAAAAGGCGAGCAGGCCGATGGCGACGCCGGCGAAGGACAACCCGTCCTCCAGTTCGAGCACGTCGAAGGTGAGCCGCGGGATCGCGGCCTCGGGGTCGATGCCGATCAGGCTGAGCAGGACGCCCAGCGCCGCCGCGATCAGCCCTTTGATCATCGAATTGCCGAGCAGCGCCGTGACGAAGGTGAAGGCGAAGATCAGCACGCCGAGCAGCTCCGGCGGTCCCATCTTGAGGGCGATGACGGCGAGCGGCGCGGCGACCAGGATCAGCACGATATCGCTGAAGGTGTCGCCGGCGACCGAAGAGTAGAGCGCCGTCTTGAGCGCCTTGCCCGCCTTGCCCTGCTGCGCCAGCGGGTGGCCGTCCAGCGCCGTGGCCGCCGCCTCCGGCGTTCCGGGCGTGTTGAGCAGGATGGCGGAGATCGAGCCGCCGAACTCGCCGCCCTTGTTGACGCCGAGCAGGAAGGCGATGGCCGCCAGCGGCGTCATGTAGAAAGTGAGCGGCACCGCAATTGCAATCGCCATCGGGCTGCTCAGCCCCGGAATCGCCCCGACGGCGATGCCGAGGACGACGCCGAACAGCACGAAGCCGAGCGTGAGCGGGGTGAACGCCTGGGCCAGGCCGGCGAAGATCGCGTCCATCGCGCTACGGCAGCGGGATGGTGAGGAGCTGCCAGAAGACCGCCCACAGGACGAGCGGGGCGGCGACGGCGACGGCGGCCATAGGGAGAGGCCGGCGGATCCGCATCAGCAGCATGGCGCCGACAACCGCGGCGGCGCCGCCGATCAGGTAGCCGGCCAGCGCGACGATGGCCAAAGCGGCCGCCAGCCAGCCGGCCACCAGCAGAACGAAGACTGCGTGGCGGCGGGTCAGTGCCGCTTCCCCGTCCGCCGATCGTCGCAACAGGCTGCGCAGCGCCAGCAGCGCGGCCAATCCGGTCAGCAGAATGGCGACGACCTGCGGCATGAAGGCGGGCGGCAGGTCGTCCATGCCGGGATCCTCGACGGTCGCCGGAATGAACAGCAGCAGCGTCGCCAGCCCGAAGGCCGCGAGCAGCGCGCCGGCCGCGCCATCGAGGGCGCGCACGGGCGCCGGTCCCGCAAGGCGGCCGGAACCGTCCGCCCTGCGCCCGCTATTTCTTCTTCAGGCCCGCTTTGACCTTGGCCCAGGCGGCGGCTTCGGCCTGGACTTCCTTCGTCAGGCCCCCGGTGCCCTGATAGTTCGCCGCCAGCCTGCGGCGCTTGATGAAGGTCTGGACCGGCTCGGACAGGATCGCCGCCTTGAGCGCTCCGTCGAGCTTTGCCTTGACCTCCGCCGGCAGGCCCTTGGGCGCCGCCATGATGTAGGCGCCGCAGAAGGAGATGTCGTAGCCCATTTCCTTCAGCGTCTGGACCTTGTCGGACGGCGCGTTGAGCCGCCGGTCGTCGGTCGCCGCAATCACCCGCACCTCGCCCTTGCGCAGGTAGGGGATGTGGTGGCCGCCGCTCCAGCCCAGGTCGACATGGCCGCCGAGGACCTGCTGGATGACCGCCGGTGTACCCTTGACGTTGATGACGCGCAGCTTCACGCCGTTCTTCCCGGCCAGATGCCGGAGCAGGAATGTCGCGGGCGGCGCCGGGGACGACGCCGAGAGGGCCGTGCCGCCCTTCGCCGCGGCAAAGGCGTCCTTCAGCGACTTGTAGGGCGATTTCGATCCGACGAAGATCACGCACTGCGCCCGGGCGATCGAGGCGAGCAGGGTGGCGTCGTTCACGCCGTAGCGCTTCTTGCGGGCGAACACAGGGTTGAACGACCAGGTGCTGGTGACCGCAATACCGATCGTGTAGCCGTCCGGTTTCGCCTTGGCGAGCGCCGCCGCCAGCACGCCGCCGCCGGCCCCGGCCTTGGCTGTCGGCACGACCGGCTGGCCGAGCGTCCCTTCCATATGCTTGGCGATCAGCCGGCCGACCGTATCGACACCGCCGCCGGCGCGGAAGCCGACGAGCATGGTAATCGGTTTCTCGGGATAGCCGGCGGAAAGCGCCGGCACGGCGACGGCGGTTGCGCCGACCAGCGCGGCCAGGCCGCCTGTCAGGAGCCCTGCCGGGCTGCCAATGATGCCTTTCATCTCGAATCTCCCTCCCTTGGCCGCCGAAACGGGCAGCAACGCTCCGGTCCCGCCCGGACATCGGCGTGCAGCAGCGGCCATGCAGTTCGCCCCGGGCGCTGCAACCGCAAACGGACCGAAAGTGTGTCCCGACCCGAGCGCCCTTTCAAGAGGCGGCCGGGCCACGCCGTGCGCCGGCAAACCCGCAGGATGGCAAGCCAAACGGCACCGCGGCGCCGGCTCCGATAGCCGTCCGGGGGCAATCGGGCCACGACAACGCGCGAAGCGTTTCCGACGCGTACCGGGGAGGCGACAGAAACCGGATACGGCGTTGCAGCGGCGTCTTCGCCTTCAGCGCCGGGCTTCTCTCACGTCCGTGCCGGAATAGACCGTGCCGATCATGCGCTGTATCGCGGTCGTGTGCGCAGCCAGCGCCGCCGGGTCGAGATCGGCGCAGGGGCGCGGTTCGTGTTCGAAATTGCCGT
Source organism: Alphaproteobacteria bacterium (assembly GCA_965202925.1). Taxonomy (GTDB): domain Bacteria; phylum Pseudomonadota; class Alphaproteobacteria; order Bin65; family Bin65; genus Bin65. The sequence continues at coordinate 1,053,728 of CBDBCG010000001.1, forward strand.
AGCGGTCCCGGCCGCGCACCAGCACGGCGGAGTCGTCGACTTTCACCTGGCGGACGTAGGTCGGGATGTAGCGCACCGCGAGGCCGATTCGCCGGTCGGGCCTGGTGTTCGGCTCCGAGCCGTGGACCAGCCGGATATGATGCAGCGAGAATTCGCCGGCCTTGAGCGGCACGTCCACGGCCTGCGCCTCGTCCACTTCCATCTCGATCTCCTGGCCGCGGGTCAGCAGGTTGTCGGCGGCATAGGTGTCGCGGTGGGACATCTGGTCCAGCTTGTGCGAGCCCGGCAGGAACTTCATCGCCCCGCTCTCGACCGGCGCGTCGGTGAACGCCACCCAGGCGGTCACGACGTCGGCCGGCTCGAGGCCCCAGTAGGTCGAATCCTGGTGCCAGGAAACGAAGGCCGGATCGTTCGCCTCCTTGATGAAGAAATTGGTCGTCCAGCACAGCAGGTCCGACCCGAGGATATCCTCGACGGCGTCGAGGATGCGCGGATGGTGCACGATCTCGTCGGCCCAGCGGAACAGCAGATGCACCTTGTGGCGCATGTTGGAATGGATCGCGTCGCCGGTTCCCGCCTCGTAGGCCTCCAGCGCGTCGCGGTAGCCGCGCGCCTCAGCGGCGGAAAAGGCGCGCAGCGGGAACAGGTAACCGTCGCGCTCGAAGGCCGCGGCCTGGGCCGCGGTCAGCATCTTGCCCATGGTGGTCGCTCTCCGTCCTGTTTTTTCACAGCCCGCCCGGCCGGCTTTGTAGGGGAGGGTTTCAAACCCTCCCCTACGGCCGCGACGATCGCGCGGCGGCTGTGCGGCCGTCTCTGCCCCGAAGTTCCGACAATTGCCCCGCGCGATGCGCTCAGTTCGCCGTATCGCTGCCGGCGTGGAAGTTGAACACGGCGCCTTCCTTGATTCCTTCGGGCCAGCGCGTGGTCATCGTCTTCATCCGCGTGTTGAAGCGGACGCCCTCCATGCCGTGCATGTAATGGTCGCCGAACAGGGAGCGTTTCCAGCCGCCGAACGAATGGTAGGCGACCGGGACCGGGATCGGCACGTTCACGCCGACCATGCCGATCTTCGCCCGGCTGAAGAAATCGCGCGCCGTGTCGCCGTCGCGGGTGAAGATGGCCGCGCCGTTGCCGTATTCGTGGTCGTTGACCATACCCAGCGCGTCCTCATAGCCCTCCGCGCGCACAACCGAGAGCACCGGGCCGAAAATCTCCTGCCGGTAGATTGACATGTCGGTCGTCACCCGGTCGAACAGGCACCCGCCGATGAAGAAGCCGTCCTCGTAGCCCTGCAGCCGGATATCGCGCCCGTCGACAAGAAGATCGGCGCCGGCGTCGATGCCCTCGGCAATCAGGCCGTGGATGCGGTCGAGGCTCTGGCGCGTGATGACCGGGCCCATCTCGGACGAGGGATCGGTATAGGGCGCGACCTTGAGGCTCTCGACCCGCGGCTTGAGCGTGTCGACCAGCCGGTCCGCGGTTTCCTCGCCCACCGGCACGGCGACCGAAACGGCCATGCAGCGCTCGCCGGCCGAGCCGTAGGCGGAGCCGATCAGCGCGTCGGCGACCTGGCCCATATCGGCGTCCGGCATGACGACGAGATGGTTCTTGGCGCCGCACAGCGCCTGCACCCGTTTTCCGGAGGCCGTGCCGCGGGTGTAGATATATTGCCCGACTGCGGTGGAGCCGACGAAGCTCACCGCGTCGATATCCGGATGGTCGAGGATCGCGTCGACCGCCTCCTTGTCGCCGTTCACCACGTTGAACACGCCGTCCGGCAATCCGGCCTCGGAAAGCAGACCGGCGATTTTCAGCACGACCGACGGATCGCGCTCCGACGGCTTGAGCACGAAGGCGTTGCCGCAGGCGATCGACACCGGATACATCCACAGGGGCACCATGGCCGGGAAGTTGAACGGCGTGATGCCGGCGACGACGCCGACCGGCTGGCGGATCGCGAAACTGTCGACCCCGCTCGCCACGCCCTCGGAATATTCGCCCTTGAGCAGCTGGGGAATGCCGCAGGCGAACTCCACCACCTCGATGCCGCGGGCCATCTCGCCGCGCGCGTCCGGCAGGGTCTTGCCGTGTTCGGACGACAGCATTTCGGCCAGTTCCTCGACGCGCGACTTCAGCAGGCTGCGGAAGGCGAACATCACCTCGGCGCGCTTGGCCGGCGGCGTCGCGCCCCAGGCCGGCTGCGCCGCCTTCGCGGCCGCGACCGCATGGTCGACATCGGCCGCCCCGCCCAGCGCGACCTGCGCCGTCACCGCGCCGGTCGCCGGGTTGTAGACATCCTGAAGCCGGTCCGATATGCCGGCCCAGATATCGCCGGAGACGAAATGCCGGACAGTGTTCATCGCTCGGGTCTCCTTTCAGGCCAGTGGGCGGTCGCGCCGCCGCTTGGCATACTCGTCCGTTTCTATCTCACGAGGCCGCATTCCGGCGCAACGCCCTCCCGGCCAGCGGCACGGCGGAGCGCTGCTCCGCCTTTGAAATTCCCCCAGCCTGCGCTTATCTTCCATGAACCGTTTGCGGGGCGAAGCTTGCCGCCGCGAACCCGGAACCGCCCCGGCTATGGGAGGGCGCCATGACCGAGTATGAAACCGCTTCGCTCATCGCCCAATATGTCGGTGTCGCCATCGGGCTTGCACAATGCGTCCTGATCTGGGCGGGCATCCGTCTGATGCGCCGCGCCGCCGAGAGCCGGGACCGCGGCATCGACGCGCAACGCCGCGCCGACGACCAGCGCCACGCCGAAGCCGTCCAGAATCATGCCGAGGCCATGCGCGCGCTCGAAGCCTTGATCGAACGCACAGCGCCGAAGCCGGGCGCGCCCTGAGCGCCGCCCGTCGGGTGCGCCGCCGCCTTTGAAATTCTGTTCTGCGCGACTTACGATACCGGCGTAAACGAAGGCATCGTCATGGGCGCGAACCTGCGTATCTGCAAGTGGGGCGGCAGCCTTGCCGTGCGTATCCCGAAGGCCATCGCCGAGCAATGCGGGGTTTCCGAAGGTTCCGCCATTGAAATGGATGCGCAAGGCGGCCGGATCGTGCTGCGGAAGCGGCCTTACGATCTGGCCGAAATGCTGAGCAGGATCACAGCGGACAATCTTCATCCGGAGCAGGAGATCGGCGAACCCTAGGGCAACGAGCAATGGGAGCGAGAAGCTGCATTCCCGATATGGGTCCGGCTTCGCCCTGTGCATCCTCAAAGCCGTTGCTGAACAATGCGGGATATCGGAAAGCTCCGTCCGTGTCCCCGGTGGTCTCGGAAGAGCCGAGGAGAATCGGACAAGCATGGAGCATCGGCGGCATCCCGTTGTGGCGTCAAGAATATATCGCGCAGAAGATACACCGGGGACTACAACAGTGCCGGTTCGCCCTCGAAGACGGTACCCCACACCGGGATGTCCTTCAGGTCTCCCGGCGGCGTTTCGAAGGGGTCGGCCTCCAGCACGGTGAAATCGGCCTTCTTGCCCGCGCGGATGCTGCCGATCTCGTGCTCCAGGCCGAGGACGTAGGCGGCGTCCACCGTGATCGCGCGCATCGCCTGCTCGACCGTCAGCCGCTCCTCCGGCGCCATGACCGCGCCGCTCTCGCTCAGCCGGTTGACCGCGACCCAGGCCGAGGTCAGCGGCAGGGCCGGCGCCATGGTGAAATCGGTGTGAAGCGCGAAAGGGATGCCGTGCCGCGCCACGGTGCCGAGGCGGGCGATCTGCGAGGCCCGCTCATGGCCGAAGCTGTGCCGGTAATAGGCGTCGGCCAGCTCGTGGACATAGTAGGCGTTGGCGGAAACGAGCGCGCCGAGGTCGGCGATCCGGCGCACCTGTTCCGGCGTCGAGACGCCGAAATGCTCGATGGTGAAGCGGTGGTTCAGCCGCGGCCGCTCGAACTGCAGTTTCTCCAGCACGTCCAGCGCCAGCTCCAGGCCCATGTCGCCGGTGCAGTGGACGTGGATGCGGAAGCCCTCGTTCCAGAAGGCGCGGGCCAGCGCCTCGACCTGCTCGGGCGGCATCAGCCATTCGCCGTGGTGGCCGTCGATGAAGCCGGGCTCCTGAAGCTGCATCAGTTCGGCATAGAAGCCGCCGTCGGTGAACAGCTTGACGCCATTGCCGAACCGGAGCCGGGGGGTGCCGCGCGCCGCCATCGCCCGGACGCGCGCAACTTCGGCGGCTTCGTCGCCCGGCGCCGCGCCGCGTTCGGTCGCGCGCGGGATCATCTCGCAGCGGAAGGGAATGTCCGGCCGGTCGAGCACTTGCACCAGCGCCGGCCATTCCATCTCCAGGTCGGCAAGAGGCACGGCCATGTCGCCGATGGTGGTGTGGCCGCCGGCATGGACCGCGCGGGCGACCTGCTCCAGCCCGCCGAGAAAACGCTCCGGGGCGTAGAGATAGTCCTTCATCCCGTTGAGCGCGACGGACAGGCCGGTCTCGTAGAACCGCCCGGTTTCCGGGTCGATCTGCTCGTGGCGGGCGAGATCGTCCCGGTTGAGGCCCATCCAGTCGATGGCGGCGTCGTTGACGATGATTTCGTGGAACGAGCGCTGCCAGACGAAGACCGGCCGGGTTTGCGAGATGCCGTTGAGCGCCCGCCGGTCGACCGCGCCGTGCCAGATCTTGTGATAGCCCCAGGTGACGAGCGGCTCCGCCGGATCGGCCATCTGGGCGTCGATTTCCGCCAGCCGGTCGAGATAGGCGTTGTGGCCCTTGACCGGCGCGGCGACCCGGCCGGGCAGCCGCCATTCCATCGCCGTGATGAAATGGCAGGGGAGCAGAACCGCCGCCAGCGTCGGGTGCAAGTGCGGATCGATGAAGCCGGGCATGAGCACATGGTCCCGGAACGTGTCGTCGATCCGGTGCGGGTGTGCGTCCAGCCACGGGCGCAGGGTTTCGGGCGTGCCGACCTCGACGATGCGGTCGCCTCGCACGGCGACAGCCGTGGCAACAGGTAGCGACGGGTTCAGGGTACGGATCGCGCGCGCGGTGTAGACTGTAAGGGCTTTCATGTGCTGATATCCCGCCGGCCCGGTTCCGGGCCGAAGCAAACCCGATTTTGCATCATAAGTGCAGTGTCAATATTGCCGGTCGCGAAAGACGGGGTCGGCATCCCGGGAGCGGAGCAACGTCATTGCGGCCCGGCGGTTCCGTATGCCGCCCGGCCCCCAACGGAGGAACTTCATGCTCAGGAAATTCGGTCTCGCGGCTCTCGCCGCAACCGTGGCGGCGGGCGCCGCGACGGCAGTTGCCGCCGACACGCCCAAGAAGGGCGGCTCGCTGGTGTTGGTCTCCAGCCAGGTGCCGCGCCACTTCAACCCGGCGGTCCAGTCCGGTATCGCGACGATGGCGCCGGGCGCGCATATCTTCGCCACCCTGGTCCGGGCCGACGCCAACTGGAAAATCCATCCCTACCTGGCGAAAAGCTGGACGACCTCGGCGGACGGCAAGTCGGTGACCTTCAAGCTGCGGACGGACGCCACGTTCCACGACGGCAAGCCCGTCACCTCGGCGGACGTCAAATTCTCCATCGAGACCCAGAAGGCCAACCATCCGTTCAAGACGTCGCTCGGCGCGGTCTCCGGTGTCGAAACGCCGGACGCCCACACCGTCGTCGTCAAGCTGAAGCATCCGCATCCGGCGCTGACGCTGGCGATGTCGACCTCGATCGTGCCGATCATACCCAAGCATGTCTACGGCGACGGCCAGAATCCGAAGGCGCATCCGCGCAACATCAAGAATGTCGTCGGCTCCGGTGCCTACATCCTGAAGGAATACAAGCGGGCGCAATACATCCTGCTTGAGCGGAACCCGAACTATTTCCTCAAGGGCCGGCCCTATATCGACCGGATCATCTACCGGATCATCCGCGATTCCTCGAGCCGGATCATTGCCATGGAGCAGGGCGACGGCCACATGTACGCTTTCATGTCGGAAGTCGCCGCCATCGCCCGGCTGAAGAAGAGCGACAAGCTCGTCGTCACCGACCAGGGCTATGCCGGCATCGGGCCGAACACCTGGCTGGCTTTCAACACGAAGGAAGGGCCGACCGCGGATGTCCGCGTTCGGCGCGCGATCGCCTACGCCATCGACCGCAAGTTCATCACCGAGGAGCTGCATCGCGGCGTCTCGACCGCCTCGACCGGGCCGATCGTGCCGGGCTCGCCCTTCTACACCAAGGATGTCGAGACCTACGATGTGAACCTGAAGAAGGCCGAGGCCCTGCTCGAAGAGGCGGGCCACAAGAAGCAGGCCGACGGCACGAGGCTCGAGCTGACCATCGACTATCTGCCGGCCGTGCAGGACGTGCAGCAGCGCATCGCCGAATATGCCCGGGCGCAGCTCAAGAAGGTCGGCATCAAGGTCACGGTGCGCAATTCGCCGGACTTCCCGACCTGGGCCAAGCGCATCTCCAACTGGCAGTTCAACATGACGATGGACTTGCCGTTCAACTGGGGCGATCCGGTCATCGGCGTGCACCGGTCCTATCTGTGCAACAACATCAAAAAGGGCGTCATCTGGTCGAATACCCAGCAATACTGCAATCCGGAGGTCGACAAGATCCTGGAAGCAGCGGGCCAGGAGACCGACCCGGCCAAGCGCCGGGCGCTCTATGTCAAGTTCCAGCAGATCCTGGCCGACGACCTGCCGGTCTACTGGATCAGCGTGCTGCCCTACCATACGGCGTACAGCAAGGATCTCGGCAACCCGCCGGTCGGCATCTGGGGCATCGTTTCCCCGATGGACGACGTCTACTGGAAGAAGCAGCCGAAATAAGGCGGCGCTTCTGGCGTTACGTCCGGCATCGTGCCGGGCCGGCGGTTTTCGGCTGCCGGCCCGGTACCGCGCGCCGCCGAGCCCGATTCCGCCACCCCGGCGCGGGTCGACGCCAACCCGGAACCCATCCCTGTCCGGCCAGGAACCGGACGGCCTCTTTCATGGATTTTAGTCTTCGTTACCCTGTTATCGTATGCCGGGCAACGTTACCGTATGCCGTGAAATATTCTGCGATTTGAAGAAATTCTGACAGTAACCGCTGAAAGCCTCGACCAGTGGAGTGGAAATATCGTGCCGTCGCTGGCCGATAATGAATTTGAGAGCCCTTAACTTGTCGGAAAGCGGTCGGCAAACAACGCGATTGCCGTCATATGTCTCATCTATAACCGGCCGGAGATTAAGAATGGAAAAACCCAGTCCGGCCGCTACGAGGCTTCGCACCATTTCATAGGTTTCGGTCCGGTGAGCGATATTCGGCCGACTGCCAACGGTCTGAAACATCACCGTAAAGTATGTGCGCGATTCCGGCAGGTCGAGAAGGATCATCGGCTTGCCGTCAAGGTCCGCCAGTGCAACCGATTCCTGCTTCGTCAACGGGTCATGTTCGGACAACACCACATACGGCGGCGCCTCACCGAGTTCAATTCTACTGATCTGGTGGGCAAGTCCGATATCGTAGCTCAAAATCACGTCGACCGTCCCCTGGATCAGCAACCTCTGCACTTCGCGCATGTCGCCTTCATACAGATGGATTGAAATCGCCGGGTGCCGATCCGTCAGGTCCCGAAAGATCGATGGAAGAAACTGGGGAGAGAAAGGAGCGAAGCAGCCGATATTCAATTCGCCGGAAAGCGTATCGTTCAGGGTTGAGGCATTCACGGCAAAACTGTCCACTTCGGCCAGCAGTCCGGCGATGCGCTGGAGAAGCTGCCGGCCGGACCGGGTGACCGTCAGCCCCTTCGACGGCTGGCGGACGAATATCCTGACGCCGAACTCCCGTTCGACCCGGTCGATCGCGGCTGCGATCGACGATTGGGAAATGCGCAGCCGTTCGGAAGCGCGGCTGATGCTGCCGCAATTAGCCGCCACACTCACATACTGAAGCTGCCGGAAGCTGACATTCATCGGATATTCCGATCGATAAACGACATTTAATACATTTTTCCATGCAAACGGAGCCCTGTTAGGCTCACCTCACCTCTTCGGTGAGAAAAAGCCACTGCGCCGACCGGGAAAGACGGTGCGCATAGCTGGTCCAAAACCGAGACGAAGGGTGAACCGATGCTAGTGCGAACCGCGACGGCCGGGAGCGTAGCGAGGGCCCTTTAGGCCGTCAAGGCGCGGGCCGGTCCGGTGGGGTATCGGCGACGATGTCAGTGTCAACGGGAAGGCGGCAGGGACAACTGCTGCCCGGCTTCCAGGGGAGGAACTCCATGCTCAGAAATATCGGTCTTGCGGCCCTGACCGCAGCGGCGGTCCATGCCGCGCCGGCGGTTGCCGCCGACACGCCCAAACGGGGCGGCACGCTGGTGATGATTACCAGCCAGGTGCCGCGCCACTTCAACCCGGCGGTCCAGTCCGGCATCGCGACCATGACGCCCGGCGCCCAAATTTTCGCCAACCTCCTCCGGTCCGACGCCGACTGGAATATCCATCCCTATCTGGCGAAAAGCTGGACGACCTCGGCGGATGGCCTTTCCGTGACCTTCAAGCTGCGGACGGACGCCACGTTCCACGACGGCAAGCCGATCACCTCGGCCGACGTCAAGTTCTCCATCGAGACCCAGAAGGCCAACCATCCGTTCAAGACGTCGCTGGGCGCCGTTTCCGGCGTCGAGACGCCGGACGCGCACACTGTCGTGGTCAAGCTGAAGCATCCGCATCCGGCGCTGCTGCTGGCCATGTCGACCTCGATCGTGCCGATCATACCCAAGCATGTCTACGGCGACGGCCAGAATCCGAAAACCCATCCGCGCAACAGCAAGAACGTCGTCGGCTCCGGCGCCTACCTCTTCAAGGAATACAAGCGGGCGCAATACATCCTGCTTGAGCGGAACCCGAACTATTTCCTCAAGGGCCGGCCCTACATGGACCGGATCGTCTACCGGATCATCCGCGACTCCTCGAGCCGGGTCATCGCCATGGAGCGCGGCGAGGGCAGCTTGGCGCCCTTCATGTCCGAGGTGGCCAACGTCGTGCGCCTGAAGAAGGGCGAAAATCTCGTTGTTACCGACAAGGGATATGCCGCCATCGGGCCGATCACCTGGCTGGCTTTCAACACCAAGGAAGGGCCGACCGCGGATGTCCGGGTCCGCCGGGCGATCGCCTACGCCATCGACCGCAAGTTCATCACCCAGCAGCTGCACCGCGGCGTTTCGATTCCGTCCACCGGCCCGATCGTGCCGGCTTCGCCCTTCAGTACCGATGACGTCGAGACCTACGAGCTGGACCTGAAGAAGGCGGAAGCCCTGCTTGAGGAGGCCGGCCACAAGAAGAAGGCCGACGGCACGCGGCTCGCGCTGACCATCGACTACATACCGGCCTTTCCGGACACGCAGCAGCGCATCGCCGAATATGTCAGGGCGCAGCTCAAGAAGGTCGGTATCAAGGTCACCGTCCGCAATTCGCCGGACTTCCCGACCTGGGCCCGCCGTGTCGCGAACTGGCAGTTCCAGCTCACCATGGACCTTGTGTTCAACTGGGGCGATCCGGCGATCGGAGTGCACCGCACCTATCTGTGCAACAATGTGCGCAAGGTGATCTGGTCGAACACCCAGCAATACTGCAACCCGGAAATCGACAAGATTCTGGAGGCAGCCGGCAAGGAGACCGACCAGGCCAAGCGCCGGGCGCTCTATGTCGGGTTCCAGAAGCTCGTGGCCCAGGATCTGCCGGTCTACTGGATCAACGTGCTGCCCTTTCACACCGCCTACAACAAGAATCTCGGTAACCCGCCGGTCAGCATCTGGGGCGTCGTTTCCCCGATGGACGACATTTACTGGAAGAAGCAGCCGAAATGAGGCGGCGGCGTTAGCGTTGCCTCCGGCAAATTTCCGGGCCGGCAGATTTTAGCTGCCGGCCCGGTCGTTTTGGCGTAAGGCAGAGACATGCGACGGTCCACGGCCCCCGGAGGCCGGCCGTGAAGCTGCCGGCCACTATCGCGAAACGCCTCGGTTATGCTCTGGTGCTGCTGTTTGCGGTGCTGGTGCTGAACTTTACCCTGCTCTACCTGGCGCCGGGCGACGCAGCAGAGACGATCGCCGGCGAGGCCGGCGGCGCATCACCGGAAATGCTGGCCAAGATCCGCAAGGACTACGGCCTGGACCTGCCGTTCCACGATCAGCTCTATCTCTATATGGCCAAGATCGTGCAGGGCGATTTCGGCCACAGCTTCTATTTCGACCAGCCGGTCACCACGGTGATCTTCGAAAATCTGGCGCCGACCCTGTTGCTGGTCGTGTCGTCGCTGCTGATCGCGATCTCCTTCGGCACCTTTCTCGGCGTGTTCGCCGCGCGCCGGCCCAACGGCCTGCTCAGCCAGATCATCACCGTCCTCGCCCTGCTCGGCTACGCCCTGCCGGTCTTCTGGACCGGGATCATGCTGGTTATCCTGTTCGCGTCCCTGATCCCGCTGTTTCCGACCTCAGGGATGGACGCCGGCCCGCTCGGCGCCTCGGGCTTCGACTATGTCTGGGAGGTGCTGCACCATCTGGCGCTCCCGGTCCTCACCCTTTCGACGATCTACCTGGCCTTCTACAGCCGCCTGTCGCGCGCCAGCATGATGGACGTGCTGGGCGCGGACTATATCCGCACGGCGCGCGCCAAGGGGCTTAACGAGCGCGTCGTGGTGTTCAAGCATGCGCTGCGCAACGCCGTGCTGCCGGTCGTGACCTTCGCGGGCCTGCAGTTCGGGGCGCTGTTTTCCGGCGCGGTGCTGGTCGAAACCGTGTTCAGCTGGCCCGGCCTCGGCACGCTCGCCTTCGATTCGATTCTGCGCCGCGATACGCCGACCCTGCTCGGCATCCTGTTCTTCTCGGCGCTCATCGTGATCGTCGCCAACCTACTGACCGACCTCGCCTACCGGCTGGTCGATCCGCGCATCAAGACGGCGGGCAAGGCATGACGGCGGGCAAGGCATGACGGCGGGTAAGGCATGACGGGGCCGACGCCGGCCGTTCCGGCGGAAGAACCGTTCGTCGTCGAGGTCGAACGGCCGTGGCGCGAAGCCTGGCGCATGTTCCGGCGCAATACCGCGGCCGTCGCCGGCCTCGCGACGCTGAGCCTGATCGTTCTCGTCACCGTGCTCGGCCCCTTCGTCTATCCCGTCGATCCGTTCGCCCCGACCGGGCCGCTGCTGCTGCCGCCGGGCGAGCAGGGCTTCCTGCTCGGCACCGACCAGCAGGGCCGCGACCTGGTCACCGGCCTGCTCTACGGCAGCCAGTCCACCCTGATGGTCGGCGCGGCGGCGGCGGCGATCACCATCACCATCGGCATCCTGTTCGGCGCGCTGGCGGGCTTCTACCGCGGCTGGGTCGAAGAGGTGCTGATGCGCATCACGGAGTTCTTCCAGGTGCTGCCGCCTCTGCTGCTCGCCATGGTCGTCGTGCTGCTCTTCTCGCCCTCGATCTACTCCATCTCCATCGCCATCGGCGTGGTCTCCTGGCCCGCCACGGCGCGTCTGGTGCGGGCGGAGTTCCTGCGCCTGCGGGAGTTGGATTTCGTCAAGGCCGAGCGCGCCATCGGCGCGCGCAACGCGCGCATCATCTGGACCGTCATCCTGCCCAACGCCGCCCCGCCGCTGATCGTCTCGGCGGCGCTCTCGGTCGGCATCGCGATCCTGTTCGAGGCCGGTCTCGCCTTCCTCCAGCTTTCCGATCCGAACGTGATGAGCTGGGGGTACCTGATCAGCGTCAACCGCCCGCAGATCCTCGAGGCCTGGTGGCCGGTCACCTTCCCGGGCCTCGCCATCTTCATCACCGTGCTCTCGGTCAGCCTGATCGGCGACGGCCTGAACGACGCGTTCAACCCGAAGCTGAGGGAGCGATGAGCGCGCTGCTCGAGGTCCGGGGCCTGTCGGTCGAGTTCGACCTCAAGGACGGCACGGTCTCGCGGGTCATCGACGGCCTGAACTTCGAACTGGCAGCGGGCCAGACCCTCGGCATCGTCGGCGAATCGGGCTGCGGCAAGAGCATGACGGCGCTCGCCATCATGCGGCTGGTGCCGGTCCCGCCGGGGCGGATCGCCGAGGGCGCCATCCGGCTCGCCGGCGAGAACCTGCTCGACGCCACCGAAGCGCGGATGCGCGACGTGCGCGGCAACGACGTCTCAATGATCTTCCAGGAGCCGATGACCTCGCTCAACCCGGTCTACACGATCGGCGACCAGATCGGCGAGACCGTTCGGCTGCACCAGGGCCTGAGCCGCCGGGACGCGCGCGACCGCGCCGTCGAGATGTTGCGCGCCGTCAGCATCCCGGCGCCGGAGAAGCGTGTGGACGAATATCCGCACCAGCTTTCCGGCGGCATGCGCCAGCGCGTGATGATCGCCATGGCACTGGCCTGCCAGCCGCAGGTGCTGATCGCCGACGAGCCGACCACGGCGCTCGATGTAACCGTGCAGGCCCAGATTTTCGATCTTCTGAAAGAACTGCAACAACAGACCGAAGCCGCGGTCATCCTGATCACCCACGATATGGGCGCGATCGCCGAAATGGCCCGGCGGGTCGTCGTCATGTATGCCGGCCGCAAGGTGGAGGAGGCGCCGGTCGACGAGATGCTGACCAATCCCAAGCATCCTTACACCCGCGGCCTGATCGCCTGCGTACCCCATCTGGAGGCCGAACCGGGGACGGTGCGCCCGCCGCTCATGGAAATTCCCGGCGTCGTGCCGTCGGTCGCCGAACTGGGCCGGGGCGGTTGCCCCTTCGCGCCGCGCTGCGCCGAGGCGATGGACCGCTGCCGGCGGGAGATGCCGCCCGAAACCGCCGTCGGCGAAGACCATACCGCCGCCTGCTGGCTCTATCCGGGCGTGGAGGAAGCGGCATGACGCCGGCCCCATCCCCGCAGGCCGCCGAAAATCCGCTCCCCGGCAATTTGCTGGAAGTCCGCGGGCTGAAGGTCCATTTCAACCTGCCCCGCAAGACGCCCTTCGCGCCGTCGCCCAAGGTCCATGCCGTCGACGGCGTGTCCTTCGACACCGCCCGCGGCGCGACCCTGGGCCTGGTCGGCGAATCCGGCTCCGGCAAGACGACGACGGCGCTCGCCGTCATGCGCCTCGCGCCGGTGACCGAGGGGAGCATTCTGCTGAACGGCGAAGAGCTCGTGCCGCTGTCCGGCGAAGCCCTGCGCCAGCAGCGCCGCCACATGCAGATCATCTTCCAGGATCCGTATTCGTCGCTCAATCCACGCCTGCGCGCCGGCGAGATCGTCCGCGCGCCGCTCGACCAGCTCGACGTCGGCGACCGGGAGAGCCGCGACGACCGGGTCGCCGAGCTGTTCCGCCTGGTCGGCCTGCGCCCGGAGCAGCAGGCCCTGTTCCCGCACCAGTTCTCCGGCGGCCAGCGCCAGCGCATCGGCGTGGCGCGCGCGCTGGCGACCCAGCCGGACCTGATCGTCTGCGACGAGCCGGTCTCGGCCCTCGACGTGGCGATCCAGGCGCAGATCCTGAACCTGCTGCGCCGGCTGCAGGACGAATTCGGGCTGACCTACCTGTTCATCAGCCACGATCTCGGCGTCGTGCAGTATATGTGCGACGACATCGCGGTGATGTATCTCGGCCAGGTGGTCGAGCACGCCGGCCGCATCTCCCTGTTCCGCGAGCCCCTGCACCCCTACACCAACGCGCTGCTCTCGGCGGTGCCGTCGGCCGATCCGGTGCTGCGCGACCGGGCGAGCCGCATCCGCCTCGCCGGCGATCCGCCCAGCCCGATCGATCCGCCGCCCGGCTGCCGCTTCGCCTCGCGCTGCCCGTTTGCCGAAGACCGCTGCCGCGCCGAGGAACCGGCCCTGCGCACGGTCGGTGGTGGTGGCGGCGCCGGCCACCGGGTGCGCTGTCATCTGGTGACGGATGACGGCGTCCCGCCGCACCGGGCCGGCGCGTCTCCGGCGTAAGCGTAAGAGGAACGGCGGCCGGCACCGTCTCGAAAATCCATTGCTTGCGGCGCCGGGCCCCGTCGCTCACTCCAATACCGCGCTGGTATGTTTCCGGAGGGCAAGCCGGGCGAAGTAGTGATAGGTCACGGCCATGGCTTCAGGCGCATGGCGCCAGTCGTGGGCTTCCTTGCCCAGTTCCGGTTCGATGTCCCGGATTTCACCCGCCGCCATGGCGAGAAGCTGGAGCCGGGCCGCATGCTCGAAGAAGACCGCCATGACGCAGGCGGCTTCGATCGACGGTGCGGCGCACATCTGCCCGTGGTGGGCCAGGAGGATGGCGTTCTTGTCTCCGATCGCGTCGGAGATGATCTCTCCCTCCTCGTCGCCGAAGGGAACCCCCGGCCAGTTCGGCAGATACGCCACGTCGTCGTAGAACATCGCCGTGTCCATATGCGAAACGTGCAACGGCGCGCCGATCATCGAGAGGGCCGAGCTGTAGGGCGGGTGGGTGTGCACGAGCGACCGGACATCCGGGCGCTCGCGGTACACGTGGAGATGGAACCGGTTCGCCATGTTCGGCGTACCCGATCCTTCCAGGACATTGAGGTCGTCGTCGACCAGCAGGTAGTCGGATGCCGTCGCTTCCTCGAGCCCCATCCCGTAGGGCAGGGTCCACATGGTGTCCGGCGCCTCGCCGCGGGCGGTGAACTGGCCGGCAAGGCCGGATCCGTGCCCGTTGTCGGCGAGAATCCGGCAACCGACGGCCAGGCGCTGCCGGACCGTCCATCGGGGCAATTCCATTTTGGCCAATATTCCGACCATTTTTTCGATCGCGGCCTGACTCGATCTCGCCATTGCAACCACCTTCCACGATTCAATTTTCCGCTGGCGCCGTCACGGCCGGCGGGTGCGGCCCGCGCAGGGAGCATACGCGGGCCGCATAGCGCCTCAGTTCTTGGCCATTTTCTTTACGAACGCGTCGAGACCGGGCACGCCGACCTCGCGAAAATACTTCTCGGCGCCCGGATGGATAGGAATGGACAGGCCTTCGAGGACGTTCGCCTTCGAGAGTTTCTTGAAGACTGGATGGATTGCACCCAACTCTTTGAGGTTCTCGAAGACCGCCTTCGTCATTTTGTAGGCAACCTCATCCGGCACCGAACTCAGGATCGCGGCGCTGATTTTCGTGAACACCGTCGGCGTTGCCTGCGCGGTTCCCTTGTAGGTGCCCGCCGGGATGCTCCCCGCGCTGAACCAAGAGTATTTGCCCGTCAGCTGCTTGACCGAAGCCGGGCTCAACCCGACGAGGCGGGTATTCAGGGAGACCGAAGCATCGGTGAATGCCGATGCCGGCGTTGCCGCCCACCACCAGACGACGTCCAGCTGGCGGTTTTTCAGCCGGTTGACAGCGGGGCCCAGCGCGATGTCGAACGCCTTGACATCCTTGACGGCGATGCCCTGCTCGTTGAGCACCATCCTGAGGATGGGCCGGTTGAACGTTCCCGGCGCCCCCATGTTGACCCGCTTGCCGCGCAGATCGTTCGCGGATTTGATCGCACTGTCGGCCGGGACCATGACCGTTAGATAGTTCGGCGCGAAACCGAGCCAGCCCGACACCTTCACCGGGAACCCCTTCTTGCCCTTGTAGTCGCCGGCGCCCTTCCTGGCGTCGGCGATCGCCCAGGGCGGGACGAAGGCGACATCGACCTGCTTCTTTGCCAGAAGATGGACATTCGCCATTCCGCCCTTGGTCGATTCCACTTTCGCCGTCACGCCTGCGGCGTGCTTGCTGACGACAGTCGACAATGCGGCGCCGAGCGGATACCAACTGCCGGTTGCCTTTGCCGTTCCGATCGACACATAGGTTTCCGCAGAGACTGGCGCGGATGCGGCCAAGCCGACGGCGCCTGCAAGCGCCACCGCCGCCGCGGTCTTGTCGAAAATCTTCATTTGACGTCTCCTATCAGGGTTCTTGGGTATTGCTTTCTTTCTTGTTGTTGGGGGCCGGTCATTGCTTTCCGGCCCCGGAAAAGATCATTCGCGGGCGGAAGGTTCGGGCGACTGCCGGGCGGCGGGCGCCGCCGAACGCCGCAACAGTAGGACCGAGAGAATGGCGACGGCCGCAGCGGGAAGATAGACCCAGGCATTGGCAATCAGCAGACAGACCGCTAGGCCTGCCAGACCGAGGCGGTATCCGATGTTGAGCGGGACGAAAAGATACCCTTGGATCGCAACCACAAAGACATAGAGGGATCCGAAGGCGAGAACGATCCGGATCGCGACGGCGTGCCACTCTCCGATCAGGAGAAGTTCGGGCACATAAATGAAGGCGTAGGGCAGAACGTAAATGGCGATTCCGAGCCGGCAGGCCGCCCAGGACGTCTTGACGGCATCCGTATTCGCCACGCCGGCCGCGGCGTAGGAAACCAGAGCGACCGGCGGGGTTATTCCCGAGACGATGCCGAAGTAGAAAATGAACAGATGGGAGGCCAGCAAGGACAGCCCCATTTGTTCGAGCGCAGGTCCCACGAGTACGGCAAGAAGAATGTAACAAGCGACCGTCGGCAGCCCCATCCCCAGGACGATGGAGACGACCATCGTCAGCAGGAGCAGTTTGAACAGGCTGCCGCCGGCCATGTCGATCATCAGGTTCGACAGCTCGACCGCCAGACCCGTGAGAGTCGCGACGCCGACGATGATCCCGGAGCATGCGCAGGCGACGGCTATCTTGGTCACGGCAAGACCGCCTTTCCGCAGGGCTTCGAGAAACTGCGGGAATGACAGGCGTGTGGTCGACTTCAGCGCAGCTACAACAATGATCGACGGAATCGCCCAGAACGCGGACATGAACGTCGAATATCCGAGGTACAGCAGCGTGAAGAGCGTGACGAGCGGGACGAAAAGCAACCATCCCTCGTTCAGGGTCTTGCGGACGCTGGGCAGTTCCGATGGCGGCAGACCGGCGAGGTTGTCGCGCGCGGCGACAAGGTCCACGATGACAAAGACCGAGAAGAAAAACAAAAGTCCGGGAAAGAGCGCCGCCCCGGCGATTTCCAGATAGGGAATCTGGGTAAACTCGACCATTACGAACGCGGCCGATCCCATAATAGGCGGCATCAATTGTCCGCCCAGAGACGCCAGGCTCTCGAATGAGGCCGCGATGTGCGGCTTATATCCGACCCGGCGCATCAACGGGATTGTGAACGTGCCGGTCGCCGATGCGTTGGCGATCGCGCTACCGGACATCGTTCCGAAAAACGCGCTCGATACGACTGCAATCTTGGCGGGCCCGCCCCGGCTTTTTCCTGTGGTCGCCAGGGCGAGGTTGATCAGGAACTCGCCAGCGCCCGATACCTGGAGAAAAGCTCCGAACAACACGAACATGAATATGAACGTTGCCGACACGCCGAGCGGCGTGCCGTAAATTCCGTCGGTGCTGAGAAACAAATGAGATGCAAGCCTTTCGACATCGTACCCGCGATGTCCCAATCCGAACGGCAGGTACGGTCCGAGATAGGCGTAGCCGACAAACAACAATGAAACGAGCGGCAACGTTAATCCGATGGATCGCCGGGAAGCCTCAAGAATAAGCGGAAACAGAATTACCCCGAGCGTAATCTCATGGGTTGTCAATTCGCCTTCCCGAGCCATGATATTACTGTATTCGAATACGATGTAGCCGGCGCTATATAGTAGGACTATTGCCGATAGAAGCGCAGGAAAACGCTGCCACCATGCGCGATCTTTCCCGGTTACAATGAAGATGATAGCGACGGAGAAACCGAGATGAACGCCGCGCTGTATGAGTTCGACTTCTTCACCGAATAGACCAGTGTATAATGCAAAAACAGAAGAGCCAATAGCGAGAAAAGTTGTGACAATATCGAGCAGCTTTCCGTTGCCGAAAATAACCTCTGACAACGTAATCTTGCGGCGTTCTGCAGTTTCGCTTATTTCAGTTTCTCTGGTCATTTCCGGACCTCAGAAGAGTTGACCATAAAAGAAAATGAAAAATTGGTAAACCCACTTTATTACCTGGCGCAAACATCCTGGTCTCGCTGCCCTTGCGGCGGCGACGGTCGGCGGCGGAACTGCGGCGGTGGGTCCAAATCCGGTGGTCCGGCAGGCAGAGGATGGCTGGTTGCCGGCGCCACGCTGCCACTGAAGACGGCGCCGGCGGCATTGGAAGGCCCGATCGGAAGCGCGTAGTCGGGCAGTCGGGCAGTCCCCAGCGGGCGTGCGGGTCGCCGACGCTCCCGGTTCCGACCTCAACCGGGCCTCGCCCGCGTAAACAATGAATTTGTCTACCGGAGGGATTTCCCCCATTCTCAACCGGCGGTCCCCATCGGCACGCGACGAAAAGAGAGCGACGGGCATGGTTGGCGAACACGGTGGATCGACGCTGGTCGAAGCGGGATACTCGCCCATCAGGGCGATTCTTCGTTATCGGTCGATAGTCGATCGGATTATGGATTTGATCGGCTCGGGAAAACTGAAAGTCGGTGACCGATTTCCTGCCGAACGCGATTTGGCCGAACGGTGGAAGGTCAGCCGTCCCATTCTCCGCGAGGCGTTCCGCGTTCTCGAATCGCAGGGCATCGTCGAGAGCCGCCACGGATCGGGCCGGTATGTCCGTTCGGACCGACCGATCGATATCGGCGACATTCGCCGCACCCATTTGCGCGATCGCCGCAAGGCTCTGCTTCAAATCTGGGAAGTCCGGTCGCTGTTGGAGATTCGTGCGGCGGAGCTGGCGGCATTGAACGCGAGCGACGATCAGATTCTCTCGATCGAATCTCCGATCGCGGAAATCGAAGCCTTGCCCGCCGAAGAGTCTCACAAGATGGACCTCAACATGGAAATACACACTGCGATCGCGAACGCTTCCTGCAATTCCTACCTGGCGGAACTCATCGTAAAAGCCTTGGACGAATACCGATTCCTCAATTTCAAGGAAGCCGTACCCTTGAAGGAATGGAAAAGTCTCCAGGAAGAACACAGGCCAATTGCAGAGGCCATTCGCGCAAGATCGCCGGAGAGGGCGCGTAAAGAAATGGAAAACCACTTTGAAGGATTGAGAAAATCTCTAAAAAAATGGTCAGGCGACGGTCCATGATAAAACTTTATTCCCGATACCGAAATTCAGCGGGCCAGCGTGTTCGTATAACTTTAAATTTGAAAGGCGTGCCCTACGAATATATTGCAGTCGAAGACATGCGGACGGAATCCTATCGGCGCAAGAACCCGCAAGGTCTGTTGCCTGCAATCGAGATAGACGGAAATATATTCGGTCAATCCAGCGCCATAGTGGAATGGCTTGAGGAGGCTTATCCTACGCCCTCAATCTTTCCGGAAAATTCTATGGCACGACTGGCGGCACGGTCGTTCTCCCAGTTCATCGCCTGTGAGGTTCATCCAATTCACAACCACCGGGTTCGCGATTTTCTGACTGATAGGGAAGGCTGGTCCGAAACCAAATCCATGGCGTGGTATGAGCATTGGATTCTCGAAGGCCTTTCGACTCTCGAGGACATTCTCGAAAAGCGGTCGCGGGAAACCGAATTCTGTTTCGGCGATGAACCCAGTATCGCAGATATCTACCTCGTACCGGTCGTCGGCAACGCCCGCTGGTTCGGATTTCCCATCGATCGGTTCGGGAACATCCTGCAGATCTTCGAGTCGTGCGGGCGGATCGAAGCGTTTCGCAAGGCGATGCCCGACGCTCAACCCGATTTTCCAGGTCGCTGATACAGAATTTCGCCGGTGCAGCGGCGGTCCGGTGGTCGGCGTAACTGCAGGAACCGGCGTCGTTCGACGGGAAGCGTCGCGCGCCGAACCTGCGCCGATCGTCCTGTCCGGGAGCATTCGGCGCCACACCATCAGCCGCCGTTCACAGGCCGTCCGCCATTTCCCGCTTGGGCGCGGTGCAGGCGACGAGGCCGGCGATCAGGGCGGCGAGCACCATCCAGCCCTGCCAGGCGCCCATCGTAAACAGCGTGAGCGCGGAGACGGCGAGCCACAGCGCCGGGATGACGGCGAGCAGGGCCGCCCACCGGCTCCTTGCCGCGAGCGCAAGCAGGGCGAGCGTGGCAATGGCGGTCGGGTCCGGCGCGATGGCGAAGACCTCCGCCTCCGGCCACGGCCGCCCGTCGAGCGGGGCGAGGAGCGGCCAGGCCAGGACCGCCGCCGCCAGAAGGCCGATGCCCGCCTGTGCCCGTTTCCCGCGCCCGGCGAATTCCAGCCGTCCCGAAATCCCGAGCGCCGCCAGCAGCGCGCCCTCGGCGTAGAAGCCCCAGGCGAGCGTCGGGGCGGCCCAGTTGATCGTGCCGTAGCGCAGCGCCACGAACTGCCAGCCGGCCCAGAGCCAGGCTGCGGCCAGAGCGAGACTGAGCGCGAAGCCGAGCACCGGGCCGAGCCGGCGCCCGGACGGCCGCCGGCCCCGCAACAGGAAAAACACGAGCAGCGCGCCGGCGGCGAGCAGCGGCAACTGGACCGGCCAGACGGACTCGTTTTCCAGCGCAAAGAGCCGCCAATAGACCCGCGGCGAGAACAGCAGGAAATCCTGCGGCGCCCACGTCCCCGTCATCGCCGGCCCCTAATCCGTCCCTGCGCCCGGCCGGCGGCGTCCTAAAGGCCGCGCACATGCTCCGCCATACGCCGGCGCATGGTGGCATCCGGCATCGGGCCGAGGGCGGCGGACTTGTTCTCGCGCAGATGGTCGACCCGGCTGGTCGCCGGAATGGCGGTCGTGACCGCAGGGTGCGAAAGGATGAATTTCAGCAGGAACTGCGGCCAGGTCGAAACGCCGATCTCCCGCGCCCAGCCGGGCATCGGGCGGCCGGCGAGCCGGTCCGGCAGCCGGCCGCGCTGGAACGGCCGGTTGCAGATGACCGCGATGCCCCGCTCCCGGGCGAGCGGCAGCAGCCGGCGCTCCGCCTCCCGGTCCACGATGTTGTAGGTCAGCTGGACGAAATCCGGCGGCCGGCGTTGCATGACCGCCTCGAGTTCGCCATGCCGGCGGCCGTGGGAGGTGGTGACGCCGGTATAGCGCAGCCGGCCCGCCGCCTTCATGGCGTCGAGGGTGTCGAGGTTGCGCTCCCAGTCCCACAGATTGTGAACCTGCAGCAGGTCGAAGCGCCCGACGCCCCAGCGCCGGGTCGTCTCGGCGATCTGCGCCGGGCCGCTGGCGGCCGAGGTCCAGACCTTGTCGGCCGAGAACAGGCCCGGCGGCCGGCCCAGCTTTGCCAGCGCGTCGCCGATCACCGCCTGGGAGGAGCCGTACATCGGCGAGGAATCGATCATGCCGCCGCCCGCCTCGAAGAAGGCGGCCATGACGGCGCGGCACTCGGCGCGCAGCACGGGATCGCCGCCGACGTTGAAGGTAATCCAGCTGCCGAGCCCGACCGCCGGGACCGGCTCGCCGGTCGCCGGAATGGGATTCGAGAGGGGCTTCGCCGCCGCATTTCCGAGCGCCGGCGCGGTGAGCGCGGCGCCCGCCCCGGCCAGCACAGCCCGGCGTGTCATGCGCATGATCGGCCCTTTCTCTTTCTCTTCCGAACGGTGCGGCCCCTTCGAAACGTCCCGGATCGAATCCCCGACGACTCAGGGTGAGGCGAAGATATTTGCGTTTGCAAGTATTAACTTCATCCCGAGTAACCCCGGACATTTTCCGGGGCGTATCGGGAGCGTGCCCTGAGCCTGCCGAAGGGGAGGCCGCATATCCATCCGAAACGATACCGCTCCACGGATTCCGTTCCCGAACGATGGGCGTGTCAAGAGGCTGGTCGGCCGGCGGACCGCTGTCGTTGCAGCGCGGCGGCGATGCCGGGCATGATCGCGCACAGACGCAACGCGATGAACGGGGCGCCCTGCTGGTCGGCGAAAGCGCCGTAGGTCAGCGGACCGACGATCCGCAGATGCGGATCCGGGCGCCCTCCGGCCCCGATCGCGCGGCATTCGTCGTCGACGCCGAAACCGATCCCGGCCGGATGGGGCGCCGCATAGCCTTGCGCCACCAGGGACGCGATGAACGGGTTGCCCGATCGCTCCGGCCGCAGGCCGGGCCCGGTGCAGTTCACGACAGCGCCGAAGCGTTCGCGGCGGCGTTCGCCGCTGCCCCTGCGCCGCAGCGCGACGGAGATGGCGCTGCCGTCCGTCGCAGCCGTTTCGCAGCGGGCGGCCTCGAACGACAATTGCCCGGCGGCTTCCGCCCCGGCGATGCGCGCTTCGACCTGTGGCGGCAGCTGAAAGCGGTGGGCGTCGTACCAGACCCGCAGATGGCGCAGGAAGCGGAGCTTCTCCGCCAGCGGCAGCGCCGGCCAGACGTCCCAGACCGAATCGCGCAGGTCCCCGAACGGCCCGAACCAGTCGCCGCCCGCGGCCTCGGCCCGGCGCACCTCGGCCCGCAGCGTGTGCAACAGGCTGCGCACGGTGCCCTGCCGGCCGTGCGCCGCGGTGAACAGGGACACCGGCCGGAGGATCCTTTCGACGATATCGGGCGGCGGGCCGGAGGCCGTCGCCGGCTTTCGGCGGGGGCGCAGCCCGCGGCGCGCGACCGCGGTAATCGGCCCGGAGTGCCCGTTGCGTAGCAGCACGGCGATCGCGTCCGACGCGGTCTGCGACATGCCGAGGACCAGGACCCTGGCATCCGCCGGAATTTCGCGGAGCCGGGCCGTATCCCACGGGTCGGCGACGAATCCGGTATCACCGGAGACCGCGGCGTCGAAGGGCGGCGGCGCCCCCGGTCGCTCGTACCCGGCGGCGAGAACCGTCAGCCGGGCGGACAGCGTCTGCCCGTCATCGAGAGTCAGCCGATAGCCGCCGGCGGTGCGGCGTGCGGCGGCGGCGCGCGAGCGGATATGCCGGATCGTCGAGCCGGAAGCGTTTTCGGCGATATGGGCGCGCAATTGCTCTTCGACGTAGCGCCCGAATTCGCCGCGCTGCGGGTAATAATTGCCGTCCGGGCCAAGGGCCTCGGGATCGCGCGCCGGGCCGCCCTGTTCGGCGTACCAGCGGGGCAGATGGTCCGGCGCGTCCGGATAGACGAAATGGATTTGCAGCGGCGCGTTGAGGCGGTGGTCCGGGTCGTCGGTGTCGTAGGCGACGCCGCAGCCGGGCCGGGCGCGCGGCTCGACGAGGGCGATGTCGAGCGGTCGTCCGGCCATGCGCGACAGGTGGATCGCGAAGACGGCGCCGGTGAAGCCGCCGCCGACGATCGCGACGTCGACCGCCATCGGGGAACTCGCCGAAGCCCGGCGGCTCACAGGCGCTTGGCGACTTCCTCGAACATGACCTCGGTCGCGCCGCCGCCGATCGAGGCGACCCGGGCGTCGCGGCTCATCCGCTCGATCGGGCTTTCGCGCATATAGCCCATGCCGCCGTGGAGCTGGACGCAGTCATACATCGTCCGGTTGACCAGTTCGCCGCCCATCGCCTTGAGCATCGAGACCTCCTTCACGCAGTCCCGGCCTTCGGAGACCAGCCAGGCGCAGTGATAGGTGAGATGGCGGAACGCCTCGGCCTGGGTGGCGAGCGTCGCCAGCTTGTGGCGCACCACCTGCTTGTCCCACAGGGTACCGCCGAATTCGATCGGCTCCAAGCCGCTGTCAGCTGCGTCTGCGCCGGTTTCGCAGCGCCCGCCGTCCAACAGTCCGGACTTCCGCTTCGGCGTCCTCCTCGTCTCTGGCGGCGAAAAGCCAGTCGATGAAAACGCTGGCAATGGGAGCCGCCTTCACCTCATTGCGGCAGACGACATAGTAGTTGTCGATCGCAGGAACCGCCAGGTCGAAGGGTGCGACCAGACTGCCATTGGCCATTAGATTGCTCACCGTGCGGGTGTCGCCGAGTACGACGCCGTTGGAGTGTATGGCCGCTTCGATGGCGAGGCGGGCGTCGGTCATGAAGTGGTAATCGCCGCGGCCGAGTTCCAGCGCATCGGCGGCGGTCAGCCAGGTCTGCCATTCCCGCCCGTCGTCGGCGTGAAGCAGCACATGGTCGGCCAGGTCCTTTATCGCGCGCAAGGGACGGCCGCTCAGCAGGGCAGGACTGGCTACCGGAAACAGGTCGAGTTCGGACCACTGCCGCACCCAGCAGTCGCCCCAGCTTCCTTGGCCGTAGCGGATACAAACGTCGATCTCGGGATCGTACACGGCGGCCGGGTCGTTTGAGCTGACTACCCGCAGCCGCACCCCCGGAAACTGTTCGGCAAATCGGCTGAGCCGCGGGATCAGCCAGAGCGAGAGCAGGGCCGGCACACAGCTGATTGCCAGACTGCCGGCGGTGAAGGGGCGCGTCATCCGCGCCGTAGCTGCGGCAATTTCCTCGAATGCTGCGGAGACGGTCGGCAACAGAGCGGCCGCATGCGGCGTCAACCGGAACCGCCGGGCGCCACGCTCCAGCAAGGGAGTCTGCAGGGCGGTCTCCAAGGCGCGGATCTGATGGCTCACGGCGCCGTGGGTGACGTTCAGTTCCCTTGCAGCACGGGAGACAGAACCGTGCCGCGCAGCAGCCTCGAAGGCACGCAGGGGGTTGAGGGGCGGAAGGCGGATCGACATAGGTTCCACAATATGTGAGAAATTCTCATAAGAAAATCCAAATTAATGTCAATTGTTCTCGCAAAGCAAGATCGATAAGATACCGGACTACAGGGACACGGCATTGCGGCGGGCGGAGACCAGCAATTCTTATGGTCTGGGACGAGGACAAACTGGCGGCCTTGCGCAAGAAGTACTCGCAAGGCCATGGCGGCGACATTTTCGATCCGGCCCATCGCCGGGTTGCCGACCGGATCTTTGACGCCAGCGGCACACGCACGGCCCCCTATGCGGGCATACCGACGCTACTCGACGCGCCTTCGCGGGAATTCGATCCGAAGGATCCCGATTTCGGTGATCTTCAAGTCGCGCTGATCGGCGTTCCCATGGACCTGGGGGTGACCAATCGGCCCGGCGCACGGTACGGCCCGCGGGCGCTGCGCACGATCGAGCGCATCGGTCCCTACAACCATGTTCTCGCCTGTGCCCCGGTTCATGATCTGCGCGTCGCCGATGTCGGCGACGTCCCCTTCGCCAGCCGTTACCGCCTGGAGGGCAGCCTCCAGGACATCGAACGCTACTTCGACAAGGTTCATGGTGCCGGCGTGATACCGCTCTCCGTCGGCGGGGACCACTCCATCACGCACCCGATCATGAAGGCGATCGGGCGCGACCGGCCGGTCGGCATGGTCCACATCGACGCCCATTGCGACACCGGCGGGTCCTTCGACCAGTCGAAGTTCCACCATGGCGGACCGTTCAGGAATGCAGTGCTCGACGGTGTGCTCGACCCCACCCGAACGATACAGATCGGCATCCGCGGTTCGGCCGAGTATCTCTGGGAGTTCTCCCTCGACAGCGGCATGACGGTGATCCACGCCGAAGAGGTGCCGAAGCTGGGCATCGCGGGCGTCGTGGAGAAAACGCTGGAGGTGGTCGGCGACGGTCCGACCTACGTTTCCTTCGACATCGACGGCATCGACCCTGCCTTTGCGCCCGGCACCGGCACGCCGGAAGTCGGCGGTCTGACGACCCGGGAAGTGCAGGCGATCCTGCACGGCCTCAAAGGCATCGACGTGATCGGTGGCGACGTCGTCGAGGTGGCGCCTCAGTACGACACCACGACCAACACGGCGCAGGTGGGCGCGCAGATGCTGTTCGAGATTCTCAGTCTGATGGTTTTCAGCCCGCGACTTGCGTGAAGGCCGGCATCGGAACGCGCCACCGAGGTGGAGAAGTGGAAGTCCAATCAATCGGGCCACGGCAGATGGCCATAACAGGAGCAATGGAGGCAGCGGAGTTATGAACAAGCGCATCGCCAGAAGCGGCATCGGCCGCCGCACCTTTTTGGCAACCGGACTGGCGGGAGCCGGGACCCTTGCCATGCCCAATGTCCTGAAGGCGCAAGGCCGTTCGCTGAAAGTCGGCGTCTATGGCGGCTACTTCAAGGAATCCTTCGACAAGCACATCTTTCCCGAATTCACCAAGGCCACCGGCATTGCCGTCGAATCGGTGGCGGAGCCGACCGGAGAGGTCTGGCTGGTCCAACTGGCACAGGCCGCCAAAGCCGGCCGCGCACCCGCCGACGTATCGATGATGTCC
The DNA here is from genome assembly GCA_965202925.1 of Alphaproteobacteria bacterium. GTDB lineage: Bacteria > Pseudomonadota > Alphaproteobacteria > Bin65 > Bin65 > Bin65. The sequence continues at coordinate 1,079,725 of CBDBCG010000001.1, forward strand.
CAGGTCGCCATGCTCAGGGGCCGGGCGATCGACCTCTGGACGGGCCTAGATCGGGCGCGCATACCCAACAGCGACAACCTGATCGGCAAGTTCATCAACCGCTATCCCGACGGTCGGGTTGCCGGCATCGGCGCTGTGGCCTGGTATATTACCCTGGTGTCGAACACCAAGGTCTATCCGCAGGCGCCGACCTCGTGGGCTGCGCTCTGGGACCCGGCGAACCGGAACAGGCTGGGCCTGCTCGCCCTGGTCTCCAACTCTTTCCTGCTGGAGGTCACGGCCAAGACCTTCATGGGCGGCACCGAGGCCCTGGACAGCGAAGAGGGAGTGCTCAAGGCGTTCGGGAAGTTGGCGGAAGTGAAATCGAACGTCCGCCTCTGGTACCGCGACGAAGCGCAGTTCGAGCAGGCGCTCAAATCCGGCGAAATTCCCATGGGGCAGTACTATCACGACGTGACGGGCCTGGCGGCAGCCGACGGGCATCCCGTGCGTTCGACATTCCCAAAGGAGGGCGGCATCCTGGACAGCGGCTGCTGGGCCCTGTCGCGCGCCTCGAAGAAGGTCGACGAAGCGCACGTCTTCATCGACTATATGAGCCAGCCGTCGATTCAGGCGACCATGTCCCGCAAGGTCGGGACCGCGCCGACGGTGAAGCGCAGCATGCTCGATCTATCGGACGACGAGTTCGCCTCCGTCTCCTCGGAGATCGACCCCATCGTCCCGCGCTACGATCTTTACCAGGCGAGGTCCGACTGGCTGAACCAGAAATGGACCGAGTTGATCGTCGGATGAACGGCTGCTCTTGAAGCAACCGATGGACCCCGGTAGCCGGGCCGGGAAGCCATGGGGATCCAATGTCGGCACTCACCCTTGAGGGCGTAGCAAAGCGCTTCGGCTCACTCGTAGCGGTCGACAACGTATCGCTGACCGTCCTCAAGGGGACTTTCGTCTGTCTGCTGGGTCCTTCCGGTTGCGGCAAGACAACCCTTTTGCGCCTGATCGCCGGGCTGGAGGCGCCCAGCGCGGGACGCATTCTGCTGGACGGAACGGACGTTACCGGCCTGCCGACCCACAAGCGCGACTTCGGCATGGTGTTCCAGTCGCTGGCCCTTTTTCCGCATTTGAACGTGCGGGACAACATCGCCTATCCGTTGCGCATTCGCGGTGCTGCGAAGACCGAATGGGAGTCGCGGGTCGGGGAACTGCTTGAGCTTGTACACCTGCAGGACCATGGCGAGCGGCCGGTGAGCGGGCTGTCCGGCGGGCAGAGGCAGCGGGTCGCCATTGCCCGGGCGCTTGCGGTCTCGCCACGGCTGTTCCTGCTCGACGAGCCGCTTTCCGCCCTCGACGCCAAGCTGCGCGAAGCCATGCAGGTCGAGCTTCGCCAACTGCAGCAGAAACTGGGCATCACCACCATAGTTGTTACCCACGACCAGCGCGAAGCCATGACCATGGCCGATCTCGTGGTGGTGATGGGCGACGGACGCATTCATCAGGCGGCAGCGCCGGTGGACATCTACCGCAAGCCGGCCAACGCCTTCGTCGCCGACTTCATCGGCTCGACCAATCTGCTCGACATCGCCGCCGACGGCAACGGCCAGGCCCTGTTCGACGGCGTCCTCCTACCAGGCGTCACCCTGCCCGCCGGCGTCCAGCGGGCGCGCCTGTCCATAAGGCCCGAGGATGTGCGTCTCACGGCCCCGGAAGAAGCGGCGCTGACCGGGCGCGTGACCTTCCTGCGTGATCTCGGCGGAACCGTCGAGACCTTCGTCGAGGCGGCCGATACCATGATCGTCGCCGTCTCGACGCACCGCGAGCGCGTCCGAGCGGCGGCCGGAGATCTGATCGGCGTTCAGCTTCCCGCTGAGGCGTGCGTGATCGTGACGCAATGAGGCGGGAGCCGGCCAGAGCCTTCTCCGACCTTCTGCCGCTGCTGTTTCCGGCGGCCATGCTGGTCGTCTTTTTCGTCATTCCCTTCGGAATCATGATCGCCGTCAGCTTCTTTCGCCGGCAGCAGGGCGGCTTCTATACCGTCGACTTCGTAATCGCCAATTACGAGCGATTCCTGACGCCCTTCTTCGGCAACGTGCTCGGCTTCTCACTGTTCCTGGCCGCGGCCGTTGCCGCCAGCTGCGTGCTTCTTGCGCTACCCTTCACTAGCTTTCTCGCCGGGTGCAGCCGTCGGGTGCAGGTCGTGTGGCTGGTCGGGATTCTGGCCATTCTTTCCCTGTCGGAGGTGATCATCGGCTTTGCCTGGTCGACCCTGTTCTCGCGCACCGCAGGCATCGGCAACCTGCTGGCTGCTCTTGGCCTGATGGAAACCCCCAAGGCGCTGCTGCCGGGATTCGGCGCCGTGCTGACCGGCATGATCTACCAGGCCCTGCCCTTCACGATCCTGCTGCTCTACCCCTCGCTGATGCGCCTCGACCCGTCGTTGCTGGAGGCGGCCCGCACGCTCGGCGCCTCCCCGATGCGGGGCTTCGTCTCGGTCGTCGTGCCGGCGCTGCGCCACACGATTGCGGCCACCCTGATCATGGTGTTCGTTTTCGCTCTGGGGTCCTACCTGCTGCCGCAGATCCTGGGCCGTCCGCAGCACTGGACCCTGTCGGTTCTGATCACGGATCAGGCGATCTACCAGTCCAACATGCCCTTCGCCGCGGCCATGGCTGTCTTCCTGGTGCTGATTTCATTGGCCCTCGTGGGCCTTGTTCTGTTGGTCGGCGGCCGGCGGGAAGCCGCGCGATGAAGGGCTCGGCTTCCTGGCTGCGCCGCGGCTACATGGCGCTGATCGCGCTCTTCCTGGCCGCACCCCTGGCTGTCGTCGCCGGCGTCTCGGTGAACGAGAAGAGGACGCTGCTGTTCCCGCCCCGGGGATTCTCGCTGGAGTGGTACGCCGCCATCTTCACCGAGGCCGAGTGGCGCGACGCGCTGATCGCATCCGTCGGGCTGGCTCTTCTCTCGGCCGCTCTGGCGGTGATTGTCGCCCTGCCGCTCAGCTGGTTCTTCTGGCGCCGCATCGCGCCCTGGGCGCGCGTCTTCCAGGTCCTGGGCGTCGCCCCTTTCATGCTGCCGCCCGTGATCACCGCCCTTGGCTTTCTCACCTTCTGGGCGACCGGCGGAGTCTACGGCGCGCCATGGACGGCTGTGATCAGCCACGCGATTTTCTTCGTGACCTTGCCGCTGGTGACGATTTCCCTGGGATTTTCTGCCATCGACCGGTCGCTGGTCGAGGCGGCGGCGACCATGGGCGCCGACGACCGGACGGTGTTCCGCACCGTGGTGGCGCCGCTGATCGCACCCTACATGGTTTCCGGTTTCGCGTTCGCGTTCGTGCTCTCGCTGAACGAATATATCGTCGCCTACATGACGATCGGGTTTACGATGGAAACCCTGCCGGTCAAGATCTTCAACGCCCTGCGTTACGGCTACACGCCGACCATGGCCTCGGTCTCCGTTTTCTTCGTTGGGATCGCAGTTGTGGCGGTGGGGCTGATCGCGCGCTACGGCGACCTGCCGAAGCTGCTGGGCGCCTGGACCGGTGAGGAACGCTGATGCGAATTGCCGCTTTTCAGATGAAGGCGGTCGCCGGCGATGTCGCCGCAAACCTGGCGCGCATCGAAGCGGCTGCCCTTCAGGCAGCGGACGGCGGCGCCCGGATTCTGGTTGCGCCCGAACTGGCAACGACCGGCTACGGCGCGGGCTCCATTATCTCCGATCTGGCCGAACCCTGTGACGGGCGGCAGGTCACGCAACTGACCGCTATTTCCCGGGAGCATGGCCTGGCCATCGTCGCCGGATTTGCCGAACGCGAAGGCGCAGACGTCTTCAACAGCCTCGCCTTCGCCGACGGCGACTCCGAGCCGGTGATCTACCGCAAAAGACAGCTCTACGGTGCCTACGAGCGGGCCCTGTTTTCCCCGGGCCCGCTTGTGAGCACGCTCTGCACCGTTGACGGCCTCACATTCGGCCTGCTCATCTGCTACGACGTGGAATTTCCGGAGTGCGTGCGCCATCTCGCCCTGGCCGATGCTGATGCCGTGTTGGTGCCGACGGCTCTGCCTGAAAGCCCCTTTGCGAACTTCATCGCCACCGCGGTCGTTCCAGTGCGGGCCTTCGAGAATCAGCTTTTCATCGCCTATGCCAATCACGTCGGACGGGACAACTCCTTCAGATATGTAGGTCTGTCACGCATCGTAGGGCCGGATGGTTCAATTCTCGCCGCCGCAGACACCTATGAGGACGCTGTGATCTTCGCTGATATCGATCCGGACGACTTTGCATGCAGCCGGGATGCGAACACCCATTTAGGTGACCTGCGGGAGACCTTGAAGCCCTGAAGGATTCCCTGAAACGGCCCGCTTCCTCGTTCGGTCTCCATCCAGGAATATATGGAGAATCAGAGCTACGGCCGCGCCAACGCGCGATGCAGTTGCAAACACGCGCCAAGTGGATCGCGAAGACGGCGCCGGTGAAGCCGCCGCCGACGATCGCGACGTCGACCGCCATCGGGGAACTCGCCGAAGCCCGGCGGCTCACAGGCGCTTGGCGACTTCCTCGAGCATGACCTCGGTCGCGCCGCCGCCGATCGAGGCGACCCGGGCGTCGCGGCTCATCCGCTCGATCGGGCTTTCGCGCATATAGCCCATGCCGCCGTGGAGCTGGACGCAGTCATACATCGTCCGGTTGACCAGTTCGCCGCCCATCGCCTTGAGCATCGAGACCTCCTTCACGCAGTCCCGGCCTTCGGAGACCAGCCAGGCGCAGTGATAGGTGAGATGGCGGAACGCCTCGGCCTGGGTGGCCAGAGTCGCCAGCTTGTGGCGCACCACCTGCTTGTCCCACAGGGTACCGCCGAACGCCTTGCGGTCCTTGACATATTGCGTCGTGATTTCCAGCGCGCTCTGGATCGAGCCGGCGTTCATCGCGCCGGCCACCAGACGCTCGTTCTGAAAATTCTCCATGACTGCGTAGAAGCCCTTGTTCTCCTCGCCGAGGATATTCTCGTAAGGGATTTCGCAGTCGTCGAAGACCAGCTCGGCGGTGTCCGAACAGCGCCAGCCATGCTTGTCGAGCTTCTTCGCGACCTTGAAGCCCGGCGCGCCCTTCTCGACGATGAACATGGAAATGCCGCGCGAGCCCTTGGCGTGCGGATCGGTGCGCGCGGCGACGAAGTAGACGTCGGACAGAACGCCGTTGGTGATGAAAACCTTGGCGCCGTTAAGCACCCAGCGGTCGTTGCCCCTGCGCTCGGCCCTCGTCTTGAGGCCGGCGACGTCGGAGCCACCGTCCGGCTCCGTGACCGCGATGCTGCTGACCTTGCGGCCGGCGATCAGGTCGGGCAGCAGGCGCTCCTTCTGTTCCTCGGTGCCGGCGTTGATCAGATGCGGGACCGCCATCTCGGCGTGGGCCGAGGTGCTGCCGCAGAATCCGCCATAGCTGGATTTGCCGAGTTCCTCCCACTGGGCGACCATGGCGACCGGCCCCATGTCCGTGCCGCCATAGGCTTCCGGCGCCTGGACGCCGAAGAAGCCGAGTTCGCCCATCCGGGCGAACACGCCGCGCGGAATTTCCTCGGTCGCCTCCCAGGCGTCGCCGTGGGGCTCGACCTCCTCATCGATGTAGCGGCGCGCCGTGTCGCGCAGCATGCGGTGCTCTTCGGTGAGATAGACGGGATCCATGGCCGGGGCGGGGATATTGTTGAACGGGCGCAAAGGTTGTAGTGCCGCGCCGCGCGGTTGAAAAGCGGCACCGCAAGGCTCCGGGGTCCGGGGGAACCGCAACCGGGTCCACCCTCCCGTCATTTCGACCGGAGCCCCGGATGTAATCCGGGGCGTAGCGGAGAAATCTTTCCGGTACGGCGCTTCGGACCCCGGTAATGTGCAGGAAAGATATCTCCGCTTCGCAGGCCTGCGGCCTGCTCCGGTCGATATGACGATGGACGTCGAGGCGGAGCGATGGTGGGCAGCGCCGCGGCAAGAGGCTTCGCCGTTACTTCAGGTTCTTCCCGAAGAAGTCCGCGGTGCGGGACCAGGCGAGTTTGGAGGCGGCCTCGTCGAACCGGCCGCCGGACGGGTTGGCGAAGGCGTGATCGGCGTCGTACCAGAAGACCTGCAGCGACTCCGTCTTGCCGGCGGCGGCCATCGTCTTCTCGAAAGAGGCGACCATCTTTGCGTCGATAAACCGGTCCTTTTTGGCGAAATGCCCCATCACCGGGCCTTTCAGCTTCTTGAGCTGGTCGACGCTGCGCAGGACGTGGCCGTAGTAGATCACCGTGGCGTCGACCGGCCGGGCGATCGAGGCATTGAGGGACCAGGCGCCGCCGAAACACCAGCCGACGGTGCCGGTCTTGCCGGTGGACCGCGGATGCGTCTTCAGCCAGTCGATCCAGGCGCCGCAGGTCTCGAAGCCGGCCTTCGGGTCCTTCATCGTCGCCCGCATCAGCGCCTGCGCCTCGCCGGGCGTCTTGCCGACCTTGCCGTCATACAGGTCGATCGCCAGCGCGACATAGCCGGCTTTCGCATAGTCGGCGGCGACCGCCTTGATCTGGTCGTTCAGGCCCCACCATTCGTGGACCAGCACCAGGGCGGGCGCCTTCTGCGCGGCGGGCAGGGCGAGCGCCGCGCTGACGGAGCGGCCGCTGCCGGTCTTTATCGAAACCGTGTCGAGCCCGGCGGCGACGGCAGCGGTGATTGAGGCGTCGGCCAGAACGGCCGAGAGCGGCAGGGCAGCGGCGCCCTTGAGGACGTTGCGGCGATGAATGGTCATGGTAGATATCCTCCTCTCTCGACCGTGCGTCCCGTTGGGGAGCGACGGGACGGCCGCCCCCGGCCCGACGGGCCGCGGGCGTGTTCCACTTTGGCGAGTGTGGCGTGGAATTGCGACAAGACAGGGGCACAACACCGTGAGCCTGCGCGCTTCGGTCCTGCGGGTCCTGTGGGCTGCGCTCGTTTTCCCGCCCGCCCTGCAGGCGGCGGTTCCATCTGCCGCGGTAGTGGACGATGCCGTCCCGCTGGCCGTCGAAGCGGTGCCGCTGAACCCGGATGACGCGATGCAGGTCCGGGCCGGCGCGCTGCGGTATCGCGGCGGCATTGCGGTCCGTTCGCCCGACCAGCGGTTCGGCGGCTTCTCGGGCCTGGCCGTCCGTCCGGACGGCCGGCGGCTCATCGCCGTATCCGATCACGGCGCCCGGTTCCGCGCGCGGATTCGCTATGACGGCGCCGGCCGGCTTACCGGGCTGACTGCCGGCCTGATTGGCCCGCTGCGGGGTCCGGACGGCAGGCCGCTGCGCGGGCTGGCCGCCGATGCCGAAGCGCTGGCCTTCCTGCCCGACGGTTCCGCCCTGGTGGCGTTCGAGCGCCGGCACCGGATTTTGCGCTATCCCGCCGGTCCGCATCCCCTGTCCGGGCGGCCGGTTCGCTCGTCCGCGCCGGCGGGCCTCGCCGCCGCGCCGGACAACGGCGGCGCCGAAACCCTCGCCCATATCGGCGGCGGGGATCTTCTGCTTCTTACCGAAGGATTGGCCCACGGCAGCGGCGCTTTCGCCGGCTGGGTCGCGCGGAAGGGGCGCTGGCGGCCCATACTCTACGCGCGCACCGGCGGGTTCCGGCCGACCGATGCAACGATGCTGCCGGGCGGCGATATCGCCGTTCTGGAACGGCACTACAGCCCGGCAACCGGCGTTTCAGCGCGCATCGTACTGGTCCCCCGCCGCGCCGTCGCGGCGGGCAAGACGGTCCGGGGCCGGGAACTGCTGCACCTTACGCCGTCCATGACGGTCGACAATTTCGAAGGGATTTCGGCCCGCCGCGGGCCGGACGGCAAAACCGTCCTCTACATCCTGAGCGACGACAACTTCAATCCGCTGCAGCGCACCCTGCTGCTGATGTTCGAGATGCGGTAGGGAAAAAGTTTGCGGTCCGTGCGGCCGGAAGGACCGAATCGACAAGCCCGCCCGTCAACCTTCGGAGATGTCGAGTCGCCGCTCGATGCGGTCGAGGCGCGTCTGAATGGTTGTGATCGTGCTTTCTTGGGCAGCGTCGCTGGCCATCAAGTCCGACATTTGCTGTTGGATACCCGTAAGGCTGGTCTTGATGTCCGAGATTTCGGTGCAAACGGCACCGAGTTCCTGGCGAATGGCACGGAAGGTCTCGACTATTTGATCTGGGCGGCCCGGTTTCGGATCCGGAATGGCGTTCATTCCCTATCCAGCCGCCGCCCGCGCCTTGACGATCTGCTTCTTGAGGCGGACGGCGTCGTCGGTCAGCTTCTTGTCGGGCGTGCCGGCGAGATAGGCGTCGAGGCCGCCCTTGTGCTCGATGGTGCGGATGCCGCTGGCCGACAGCTTGAGCCGCACCATGCGGCCGAGCGATTCGCTGTAGAGCGAGGTCTTGTGGACATTGGGCAGGAAGCGCCGCCGCGTCTTGCGGTGCGAGTGGCTGACATTGTTGCCGGCCTGGACGCCCGTGCCGGTGATGCTGCAGCGCCGCGCCATGATCCCGCTCCGTCAGAATTTTCTGTGGCGATCAAGCAAACGCCGGGCTCCACCTTCCGATGGCCCGGCACCGCGCCTACATACGCAGGAGCCCGACGGAAATCAAGCCCGGCGGCGTTGGATTCGGGCATGCTGCGATGTCCGGTCCGGCGGCTCTCTGCCGAGATTTCCCGGAGGGTTCGGCCGGCACGCGGCTGCGCGATTGTCGCCGCGCCGGCAAGGGCGTAGGCTGCCGCCGCAACACCGGGAAGAGGGGCGCCGAAGTGACGGATCCGCGCAAGACACGACCCCATGCGGAACGGGGCGGCCGCCGGCCGGCGGCAGGGATGCCCGGGCGGCGCCTGAGAACCGCGGGTCTGTGCGTGATGGCGGCCATAGCGACCGCCGCGACCGCGGCATCCGCCACGGGCGCCGCCGGCGGCGCCACGCTTCCCGACCGCCGGATCGCCGTAAAATGGAAGATCACCTGGGGTGGCCTGCCGATCTACAAGGCGACGATGAAGACCGAGATCGCCGCGGGGCGCTACACGGCGAGATTCGAAGCACGCAGCCTTGGCGTCATCGAAGTCGCGGCCAAGAACCGGACCTTCTGGAGCACGACAGGCCGCGTCAACGGCAGCGCCATGATCCCGGAACGGATGGAGCAGAGATATCTGATGAAGCGGGGCGGCTACCGCACCGTGTCGATGGCCTGGGCGCCGTCCGGCGACATATCCACCCGCATCGATCCGCCGGAGAACAAGGGCAAGCGCAAGACGGTGCCGCAGGAGATGCAGCGCGGCACCATCGACCCGCTCACTGCGTTGCTTAACGGCCTGGTTACGCCGCGCGGCGGGCCGCCCTGCAAATACGAAGCCAGGCTGTTCGAGGGCCGGCGGCGGATCGACATCCACCTGAGCTTCCACCGCTACGGCAAGGCGCTGCGGCTGAGGGGGCACAAGCTGCCGCGCAAGGCGACGGTCTGCCTGCTCCACGCCAAGCGCGTCGCCGGCTTCCGCGCCCGCCATCTGAAGGACGTGCCGAAGCTGCACCCGCTCAAGATGTGGGTCGTCCGGCTGAAGAAACCCGGCATCTGGCTGCCGGTCGAAATGGCGCTCAAGACGCGCTACGGCATTGCGCGGGCGCGGCTGTCGTCGCTGAAAATCCGCTAGAGCGAAATCCCGCCCAGGCTCGCCCCGCCGCACACGAAGAGGACCTGGCCGGTGACGAAGCCGGCGTCCGGGTCGGCGAAGAACATGACGGCGCGGGTCACGTCCTCGGGCTCGCCGAGGCGCCCGACCGGCATATTGTCGGCCAGCCGCGCCTCGCGGTCCGAGCCCTTCGGGATGATGCCCCAGAAATTGTCGGTCAGGATCGGGCCGGGCGCGACCACGTTGACGGTGATTCCCTCCGGCGCCAGTTCCAGCGCCCAGGTCCGCGCCATGCCATGGACGCCGGCCTTGGTCGCCGAATAGGCGCTGCGGGTCGGCACGCCCATCGAGGCGCGCGAGGTGACGAAGACGATGCGGCCGAAGCCTTTTTCGCGCATTTTCGGCAGGACCGCCTGGGTGAGCAGCAGCGGCGCCGTCAGATGGATGTGGGTCAGCGTCTCCATGTCCTCCGGCACGACCTCGGGCAGCAGGTTCGGCCGGATCAGCCCGGCGTTGTGGACGATGTGAGTCACGTCCCGGCCGGCGATGTCCGCCCCGGCGTCGGCGGTCTCCTGCGGGTCGAGCAGGTCGGCGCAGACCGAGGAGATATCCGGATGGTCGATCGGCGACGGCCGCCGCGCCACGCAGATCACCCTCCAGCCGGCGTCCAGCATGTCGCGGCACAGCCGCTCACCGATGCCGGCGCTGCCGCCGGTGACGACCGCGGTGTAGCGGCCCGTGTGTTCGCTCATTCCGTTCCGGTCCTTCCGTGTGTCCGTTCCGGCGCGCCGGCCGTCGGCATACCGCTACATGAACAGCTGGATGTTGCCGAAGGGCGCGTCGAGGTTGACCAGGTCGATGCGCTTCAGGCGGATCTTGAGCGCGCTGCCTTCCAGCATCAGGTCGTGGCGCGCCCAGCCGTTGAAATATTCGCGCTCGTCGCTGCGGGTCTCGACATAGTGGAACGGCGTCCAGGTCCGGTAGCTGTTCGCCGCCTCGTCCATCGCCTCGACCGACGGCTGCTGGAGAACGTGGACGCAGCGGCTGTTCGGCTTCTGGCTGTAGGTCCGTGCGCCGCGCAGCCGCCGGATGCGCACGTCGAGCATGAAGCGGTCCTCGTACAGCAGCGAGGGCTGCATCACCGGGTCGGTCTGGTCCCATTCCGCCGGGATCCAGTAGCGGCCGTCCTCGGCGAACAGGTCGAGCCAGTCTTCCAGGCGGTGTTCGTCGAGCAGACGCGCTTCGGCATAGACGAAGGCGACGATGTCCTCTGCGGTTACCGGGCTTCCGGTCTCCGTCGTCCCAGGCGGCGCCATCAGGCAACCGGCCGTTCGGCGCCGGCGGATGGCGCCGGGTTCATGGCCGTCGCCGCCGGTTCCATGTCCTGCGTCATGTAGCGGACCCAGGCGTTGAACTGGTTGCGCATCTGGCGTTCGGACGTGCCGTTCACCACCACGGTCGAATCCAGTTCCTCGTCCTCCTCGTAGAGGCGCTGGATGTTGACCCATTCGTGGCCGTCGGCGCGCAGGCCGGTCTGGATGCGTTCGTACATCTCCAGGTCGTCATGGCCGACGATCGAGGTCGGCGCGTTGATCGTCCGGTTGTAGAGCAGGGTGCGGGCGAACAGCTGGTCCGGCGCACCGGCGAGGCGGAAGGTCCAGCTCTCGACCAGCGTCCTGTCGGCAGCGAGCGGCAGGAACACCCGCAGGGTCTGGATCGGGCCCTTCACCATGATGTTCGGGAAGTAGACCGTGTTGTGCCGGATGTCGCCGAGGATCGCCTTCGCCTGCTCCTCCCCGTAGGCGTCAACCATCTTCTCCCAGTAGCCGGGTATCTCGGAATAGTCGGCGTGGATCGAGTTTGTGACGCCGGTATGGCCGTGCCCGTTCGGCCAGACCCGAATGCCGAAATCCTCGTAGAATTTGTAGGTCGAGGTGAACGGCGCCAGCAGTTCGATCGCCGGGTGCCGGTCGTTGCGGCCGGTCTCCTTCCATACCTTGACCGCGGTGCCGGCACTGCTTTCGTGGGCGACCATCGGGTGGCAGGTGTCGGTCTGGTTCTCGACCAGCATCTTCCAGTTGCAGCGGTGCATGTAGCGCAGCGGCGCGCCTTCCAGGATCAGCCGGCCCTCGGGCGAGCGGTCGACCATGTTGTCGATGGTCGAGAGGCTGTCGCCGAAGAAATCCTCGAAATCCGGCCCGCCGTCGTTCAGCTTGACGAAGATGAAATCGCGGTAGACCCGGAAATTCCTGACCGGCGCCAGGCCGCGGGTCATCGGCATGTCCTCGAAGCCGGTGTTGTCGTAGCCCTTGCGCAACGGCACGGAGAGCAGCGATCCGTCGGTGCGGAACGCCCAGCCGTGATAGGGGCAGCGGAACATCTTGCCCGCGTTGCCGCAGGGCTCGCCGGCGATGCGCGTGCCCTTGTGGGCGCAGCGGTTGTAGTTGACGTAGATTTCGCCGTCGGTGTGGCGGGAGATCAGCAGCGGCTTGCCGCCGATCTCGCAGGTGATGAAATCGCCCGGCTCCGGCGCCTGGCTGGCGTGGCCGGCATAGACCCAGGTGTTGGCGAACAGGTGCTCCATCTCGAGTTGGAACACCTCCTCGTCGATATAGACGTCGCGATGCACCTCGCGCGGGCGGACCAGCGCGCGGACCGCGTCCGGATTGTTGCGGTAACGGTAGGGCGCCTGCATGGCCGGCGGCTCCTTCTGTCCTGCGGTGGCTGCAGAATGCTGCTTCGGCCGGATTGTATCGCGCCCGGACGCCTGACGCCAAGGCGGCGCGCCCCGGCCGTCCGGCTCAAAAGGCGACGCGTCTCACACCGCCGACATGGTCGAAATGCCGGTCGTTGCTCAGGACCGCGAGGGTATGCTGAAAGGCGAGCGCGGCGATCCAGGCGTCGTTGGCGGGAATGGGCGTGCCGGCCCGTTTCAGGTCCAGTCGGATGTCGGCATAGACGCCGGCCGTCGCCGCGGTGACGGCGGCGATTTCGGCCAACGGCAAATTTCGTGCGAGCCATTCCTCGTAGCGGCGCCGGTATTGAGATTGACGGATGCCGAACCAGTATTCGCCGAGAACGACGCTGGGCACGACCAGCCGTTCGGCCGCGCGCAACGGCGCCTCGATCCCCGCCTGCCCCTCCGCCCAGGCCGACAGGGCATCGGTGTCGAGGATCATGCGAGATCTTCTGGCGTGAGCCTTTCGAACTCCGCTTCGATCGTTTCGAGAATGCGGCGGTTCTCTTCGGCGAGATCGGCCAGCGCGCCGAAACCGGCCATCCAGGCCGGCGCGCCGTCTCCGGCGCCCTTTTCGCCGGTACTGCGGCGAAGCCGGTCCTCCACGGCCTCCGTAAAGAAATGCTTCAGGGATATCCCCTGGGCGGCGGCAAGCATCTTGGCCTGCCGGAACAGGGGGTCGGGAAGTTCGACGGTCGTTTTCATATAACCATATTCCCATAAATACGGGATTCGTTCAAATATTTTCGAATTTCCGGTCGGCCGCGATCCGCGACTGCGGCGTTGGCCTCTTCGGACTGCCGCAACGCCGCCCGAGTGAAATCAACGGCTGCGCCAAAACATGCTCTTGACGACATATGCTATTCAAGACATTTTTTGGCAATGACCTGGACTGTCCGGATTGCCGACGAATTCGAGCCGGAACTGCACAGATTACCGAGGGATGTCCGCAAGGTGATCCTGGCTCTGTCGCTTGTCCTGCAACAGTTTGGACCGCAACTCGGACGGCCCCGGGTCGACACGCTGAACGGGTCCCGGCATGCGAACATGAAGGAGCTGCGGTTCAGCGCGGCCGACGGGGAATGGCGGCGCGCCTTTGCGTTCGACACGCAACGCAGCGCCATCTTTCTGGCGGCGGGCGACAAGTCTGGCGGCAGCGCCAGGCGTTTCTATCGCGCACTCATCCGCACAGCGGACGAGCGGTTCGACCGGCACCTGGTCCGGCTTGGAGAGGAAGGAGGATCATGATGGCAGTCGACGTGGACGATGTGATCGCGAAACTCGATCCTACCCTGCGCCGCGAAGTCGAGGAGATGGCCGCTGAACTCATTGCCGAGGAGATGACTCTCCGAGAACTGCGCAAGGCCCGGCAGCTGACACAGGTCAGCGTCGCGCGCGAACTCGGCATCACTCAGGACGGCGTCTCGCGGCTTGAGCAACGCACCGATCTGCTGCTCTCGACCCTGCGCAAGACGGTCGAGGCCATGGGCGGCAGCCTTTCGCTGGTCGCGCGGTTTCCCGACCGGCCGCCGGTCGAGTTGTCCGGCATTGCCGGGAGCGAATCCCAAGACCGTTGACAGGCGCATGATTCCGGACCGACCCGCCATCTTCGGCAGGACGGTATTGGGCCACACCGCCACCGGAACGCAGGCGACGTCCGCCGCCCGCCATGCAACGGACGCATGCCGGGGGGCGTATGCCCGGCCCGGCCTTCCCGGCGGCTTGCATCGGCGCTACTTCGTGCCGCCATGAATGCGCCGGCCGCACCCGCCCCGACCGTTGCACCGCCCCGGGAGACGATTCCGCTGCTCGCCTATGCGGGCTGGATGGTGGCGGCCGTATTCTTTTTCTACGCGTGGGTTCTGCGGGTCGCGCCGTCGATCACCGTCGAGCCGCTGATGCGCGATTTCGCGGTCGGCGGGGCCGTCGTCGGCAATCTCTCGGCGGTCTATTTCTGGGCCTACGCGGCGCTGCAAATCCCCTGCGGCCTGTTCACCGACAGGTGGGGGCCGCGTCGCGTGCTGACGATCGCGATCCTGGCCACCGGGCTGGGCTGCGCGGCCATGGGCTTCGCGCCCACGATCGAGATGGCCTATGCCGGCCGGGCGCTGATCGGCTTCGGCGCCGCCTTCGCCTTCGTGGGCAGCATGGTGATCGCCGGTATCTGGCTGCCGGCCCGGCGTTTCGCCTTCTTCAGCGGCGTGGCGCTTGCGGTCGGCCTGGCCGGCGGCGTGATCGGGCAGGGGCCGCTCGCCGCCGCCGTCGCGGCGCTGGGCTGGCGCGACTATATGGTTGTACTCGGCGGCTGGGCGCTGATCCATGCCTTGCTGGCCTGGCTGCTGATCCGGGACCGGCCGTCCCGGCCCGCGCCGGGGGCGGTGGCCGGTCCGGTTGCCGCGCCGCTCCCGCCGGAGCCGATGCGGCGCAGCCTGGCCCGCGCGGTGCGCCGGCCGCAGAATTTCCTGCTTTCGGCCTTCGCCTTCCTGATGTCGGTGCCGATCCTCGCCTTCGGCGGCCTGTGGGGCGTGCCCTATACCGTGGCGCGCTTCGGCGTCGACACCACGGCGGCCGGCTTCGCCATGGCGGCCATGCTGCTCGGCGTGGCCTGCGGCGGACCGCTCTGGGGCCTGCTGAGCGACCGGCTGGGCCGGCGCAGGCCGGTCCTGCTGGCCGGAGGCGTGCTCGGCCTGGCGGCGATCGGCGGTGCGATCTACCTGCCCGGCCTGCCCTTCGGCGCCTTCCAGGTCTGCGTGTTCCTGTCCGGATTCGGCGGTTCGGCGATGGTGACGGCGTTCGCCCTCGGTCGCGAGCACAACGACGCCCGCTCGGCCGGGACCGCGCTCGGCCTGATCAACATGTGCACGGTCCTGAGCGGCGCGGTCTCCCAGCCCCTGATCGGCCTGCTGCTCGACCTGTCCTGGACCGGCGAAACGGCAAACGGCGCCCGAGTCTATGCCGTGTCGGCCTACGAAAATGCCTTCCTGCTGCTGCCCGGCTGTTACCTGGCCGGCCTCCTGATATGGCTGACGCTCAAGGAGACCCATGCGAGGCCGTTCTCCGAACCGGAACGGCAGGTGTCGGCTTGACAGACCGTAACGGCTAACATTACGTTCGATCCGGTGATCGGGAGCTTTGCCGATAAGCGCACCGCCGCCCTTTTCGCTGGCCGGGCCGTTCGCGGTCTGCCGACATCGATTCAGTCGCGTGCGCGGACGAAACTCCTGATGATTGATGCGGCCGGTCGGCTCGACGATCTGCGCGCGCCGCCAGGCAATCGTCTGGAGGCATTGCGGGGCGATCGCCGGGGGCAATACAGCATTCGCATCAACGACCAATGGCGTATCTGCTTTGCCTGGCGCGCCGCTTCGGCTTGGGATGTCGAAATCGTCGACTACCATTGAGAGGGACCATGAACGCGACCATCGAGCGGGACGATATCGACCGACGGCAGGTCGACTTCTCTGATGTTGCGTCCGGGCAGCGGCTGCCGCCGGTCCATCCCGGAGAAATCCTGCGCGACGAGTTCCTGACACCCATGGATCTCAGCGTGTACCGGCTGGCCCAGGCGCTCAGGATTTCGCGACCGCGGCTGAACGACATCGTGCGTGGCCGCCGTGCCGTTACGATCGACACTGCGCTGCGTCTCGGGCGATATTTCGGCACGACGCCGGCGTTCTGGATCAATCTTCAGACACGCTTCGACCTCGAGGTCGCCGAGCGCACGGTGCGGCGAAAAATCGAACGGGAGATCGAGCCGCACGCCGCTTAGAACTTATCCGTTTTGGTTGGATCCGCCATCTCAAGGGTTGCCGGCCCCTTTGACAAGCTCAGAGCCTGCCCTGAGCCAAGTCGAAGGGGCAGGCCCTTCGATACGCCGCTTCGCGGCTACTCAGGGTGAGGGATATGGGGTGTCCTGAACACTCTTCCCCTCATCCCGAGTAGGCGCGCTTGTGCGCCGTATCGAGGGACGCCCCGCCGCCGTGGTTCCATCTAAGGCGGATACGCTCTAGCCCGGCTTTCCGGCCGCGGCGACGGGCTCCACGGCAATATCCGGCCGATGGCGCTACAGGGCCCGCCGCCCTATAGTCTCCCGGACGATGACCGAACCGGCCGCCGACCCCCGCCCGCTGTCCCAACGCGCTGCCGTCGCCCCGTCCGCGGCGGACGATCCGGCGTGGCTGGAGGGCCTGAACGAGGCGCAGCGGAAGGCGGTGGAAAGGACTGAGGGCGCCGTGCTGGTGCTGGCCGGCGCGGGCACCGGCAAGACGCGGGCGCTCACCGTCCGCATCGCCCATATCCTCGCCACCCGGCGCGCCATGCCGTGGCAGATTCTCGCCGTCACCTTCACCAACCGGACGGCGCGGGAGATGCGCGAGCGCGTCGGCCGGCTCGTCGCGCCCCTGCTCGGACCGGAGGCGGCGGAGGAAATCTGGCTCGGCACCTTCCACGCACTGGCAGCGCGCATCCTGCGCCGCCATGCCGAGCTGGTCGGGCTGAAATCCAGTTTCACGATCCTCGACCCCGACGACCAGGTCCGGCTCGTCAAGCAGGAGCTGGAAGCCGCCGACATCGATACGAAGCGCTGGCCGCCCCGGCTGCTGCACTGGATGATCGAGCGCTGGAAGGACAAGGGCAAGGGCCCGGAACAGGTGACGGCGGCCGATGCCGGCGATTTCGCCGGCGGCCGGGCGGTCGAACTATACGCCGCCTATCAGGACCGGCTCAGAAGCCTCAACGCCGTCGATTTCGGCGACCTGCTGCTGCACAACCTGACCGTCCTGATGCAGCACGAGGATATTCTGGCGAAATACAACGACCGCTTCCGCTACATCCTGGTGGACGAATACCAGGATACCAACGTCGCCCAGTATCTCTGGCTCCGCCTGCTGGCGCAGAAGGACGGCAACATCTGCTGTGTCGGCGACGACGACCAGTCGATCTACGGCTGGCGCGGCGCCGAGATCGAGAACATCCTGCGCTTCGAGAAGGACTTTCCCGGCGCGGCGGTCATCAGGCTGGAGCAGAATTACCGCTCGACCGCGCCGATCCTCGCCGCCGCGTCCCATCTGATCGCGCGCAACGACGGCCGGCTCGGCAAGACCCTGTGGACCGCCGCCGAGGGCGGCGACAGGCTGACCCTGACCGGCGTGTGGGACGGCGAGGAAGAGGCGCGCAGCGTCGCCGACCGGGTCGAGGATCTGCAGCGCAAGGCCCACGCCCTGAACGAGATCGCCATCCTGGTGCGCGCCGGGTTCCAGACCCGCGAGTTCGAGGAACGCTTCATCACCCTGAACATTCCCTATCGCGTGATCGGCGGTCCGCGCTTCTACGAGCGGATGGAAATCCGCGACGCCGTGGCCTGGCTGCGCCTGGTCCATTCGACCGATGACGATCTTGCCTTCGAGCGGAACGTCAACAAGCCGAAACGCGGTCTCGGCGATGTTGCCTTGCGCCGTTTGCATCAGCTGCGGACGGAACGGGGCGTTTCCCTGTTCGAGGCGGCGCAGCTGGCTGCGTCCTCGGCCGACCTGCGGCCCCCGTTGCAAACCCGGGCGCGCCGGTCGCTCGACGGCTTCGTCCGGATGGTGGAGCGCTGGCGTGGGCTGATGGAAACCGCATCCCATGTCGAACTGGCGGAGACCGTGCTCGACGAGAGCGGCTACACCGCCATGTGGCAGCTGGACAAGTCGCCCGACGCGCCGGGGCGGCTCGAAAACCTGAAGGAGCTGGTCCGCGCCCTGGCGGAATTCGAGAATCTCGGCGGCTTTCTCGAGCATATCGCGCTGGTCATGGAAGCGACCGAGTCGACGGAGGCCGACATGGTCAACGTCATGACCCTCCATTCCGCCAAGGGCCTGGAATTCGAAACGGTCTTCCTGCCGGGCTGGGAGGAAGGCGTGTTTCCGCACCAGCGTGCCATGAACGAGAACGGTGTCGCCGGCCTGGAGGAAGAGCGGCGCCTGGCTCATGTCGGCCTGACCCGGGCGCGCAGGAACGTCCATATCTCCTTCGCCGCCAACCGGCGCATCCACAACCAGTGGGCCTCCAACCTGCCGAGCCGATTCATCGACGAACTGCCGCCCGAGCATGTCGAGGTCGCGACGGAGCAGGGGCTGTATGCCGGCCGGGCCGGCGGGCCGGGCGCGCCGGTCTCGCCGATCTTCGGGGCCGGTCCTGCCGAGGCGGGCGGCAGTCGGCGCGCCAGTGGACTCGGGGGCGGATTCGGGGGTGGATTCGGGGACGGCTTCGGCGACGGCAGCGCCGGGCCGGGGAATCGCGGCCGCTTCGACGACGGCTGGAACAACACCGCGCCGCTCGCCCAAAAAGCCGGCGGGCGACCCGGCGGGCGCCGGCGCATCGCGCGCGAACAGCCCGTCGTCGTCGACGGCGAGGCAAACCTGATCCGCAGCGGCGGCGCCAGCGTCTTCAGCCAGGGCGACCCGGTCCGACACGAGAAATTCGGCAGGGGCGTCGTCAAGAGCGCCGAGGGCGACAAGCTCACGGTGGTCTTCGAAGGCGTCGGTGTGAAGAAGGTCGTCGCGAAATTTGTCGATCCGGCGTGAGGCGCCGAGCGGCGCGATGGCAGCCGTGAAAGCACTCGCTGCGGCCGTTCTTTCGATAGCGATTGCATCTGCCGGTGCACGAGCCGAGGGCGTCGGCTTCCGCGAAATTCGGGTCGAAGCCGGCGGAGAGCGGATGGCGGCGGCGCTCTGGTATCCGTCCCCCGCGCCCTCCGGCCGGGCGAGGAGCGGGCCTTTCGCGATGAACGCGACCCGGGACGCGCCGCCCGCCGCCGGGCGCTTCGGCCTCGTCCTGATCTCCCACGGCACCGGCGGCACGCATCTGGGCCATCGCGGCACGGCGATCCGGCTTGCAAGGGCCGGCTATATCGCGGCGGCGCCGGAGCATGCCGGCGACAGCTGGCGCGACGGCCGCTACAGCGGCACCGCGGCCAACTGGCGCCGGCGCCCCCGCCAGCTCAGCGCGGTTCTCGACCGGCTCCTCGCCGATCCTGAGTTCGGCCCGCTTATCGACCCGGAGCGCATCGCCGCCGTCGGCCATTCGGCCGGCGGCTACAGCGTGCTCGCCCTGATCGGCGGCCGGGCGGACATGACCGTCCTCTTGCAACATTGCACAGAGTTCCGCGACCGGGATCCGGTTTTCTGCAGCTACGGCCGGCAGGATGAGAATATCGGCGGCACGCTGCCGGATATGGCCGATCGCAGGGTCCGGGCGGCCGTCGCGGTCGCGCCGGTCGGCGCCCTGTTCGGCCCCGGCGCGTTCGCGGGGGTGGCGGCACGGGCCCAGATCCACCGGCTCGGTCGCGACCGGGTGCTGCGCCGGCCGTGGCATGCCGAGAATATCGTGCGCCTGATGGGCGGCAGGGCGCGCCTCGTGCTGCATCCGAATGCGCACCACTTCGCGTTCATTGCGCCGTTTCCGGCCGCCCTCATCGACGAGGTCGGCGAACCGGCGCGCGATCCGCCGAGCTTCGACCGCCGCGCCTTCCTCGCCCGCATCGACCGGCAGATCCTCGCTTTCCTCGATACCGTCCTGGGTCCGCCACAGCGCTGACCCGTTCCTCCAGGTTACGCCGGTCCCGAAACCGACGGCGATTTCAGCGACGTGCCGATACGTCCTGTCCGGTCGCGTCCGAGGCGAGCGCCGCTTCGGCGCGCAATTTCAGCCCAAGAGCGCCGACAACTCTGAGAACCGTGTCCAGACTGGGATTGCGGTCTCCCGAGAGCGCCTTGTACAGGCTTTCCCGGGACAGGCCGGCATCGCACGCAACCTGCGACATGCCCTTGGCGCGCGCGATGTCGCCAAGTGCCTTGGCGATGAAAGCGGCGTCGCCATCGGCTTCCTCCATGGATGCTTCCAGATACGCCGCCATTTCCTCCGGCGTACGCAGATGCTCCGCGACATCGTAAGGTGAAGTGACAGTCTTGGTCATGGTGTCCACCTACAGGTTTCGTGCAAGGCGTAAAGCCGTCTCGATGTCCCGCCTCTGAGTCCGTTTGTCCCCGCCGGCCAGCAGAATGACGGTCATGCGGCCCTGCTTCTTGAAATACACCCGGTAGCCGGGTCCGTAGTCGATCCGGAGCTCTGAAATGCCTTCGCCGACAGGACTGACATCTCCCGGATTTCCGGCTGCCAGACGCTCGACCCGGACAAGGACTCGAGCCCGTGCGCGCGCATCGCGCAAGCTGTCCAGCCACTTGGCATAGACCTCCGTCTTTCGGACCTCGATCATACACCAAATGTAGCCAGATGGCTACATTTGGTCAATCCTCGCCCTGCATCCTGCGACCGCCCGGACGACCGGCGACGCAACGCCACTGGCGTAATCGCCGGCAGGGGTGCTAGTCTTGCGGCATCGAAGTTCCGCCGGGGTGTCGTCCGGCCGCTCAAGCGGCGCCGGACGTCTGAGATCATACCCGTCGAACCTGACCTGGGTCATGCCAGCGTAGGGAGCCGTCCGATTCAGACGCCGCAATCCCGTTCCCGACGCCCGGAGACCGTCGCCGTCATCGGCGCCGGCGTGTGCGGGCTGGGCATCGGCTGGCGGCTGGCCCAGGCCGGCTGCCGGGTCGATATCTTCGACCGGGGCGCGATCGGCCGGGGCGCCAGCCACGCCGCCGCCGGGATGCTCGCCGCCGGCGTCGAGACCGAGCCTGGCGAACTGGACCTGTTGCAGCTTAACCGGCAGAGCCAGCAAGCTTGGCCGGCCTTTGCCGCCGAACTCGAAGCGGTGAGCCGGCGGGATATCGGCTATCGCGACGACGGCACCCTGGTCGTTGCGCTCACCCGCGACGACGAGCGCCAGCTCCGCTTCATCCACGACTATCACCGCCGCGCCGGCATCGCGGCGACGCTGATCGGCGGCGCGGAGGCGCGGCAGCGCGAGCCGTATCTCAATCCCCGGATTCCGGCCGCCGTCTGGAGCCCGGACGATCATCAGGTCGACAACCGCGCCCTGACCGCGGCGCTGGCGGAGGCTGCCGAGCGCGCCGGCGCGCGGCTGCGGCCGGATTGCGCGGTCAAGGCCGTCCGCGTCGAGGGCGGCCGGGCTACGGGCGTCGTTGTCTCTGGCGAGACCGTGGCGGCCGATACGGTCATTCTCGCCGCCGGCGCCTGGTGCCGGACGGTCGGCGGGCTGGAGCCGGCCGCCCTGCCGCCGGTCCGCCCCATCAAGGGCCAGATGCTGGCCGTGCAGATGGACTCGGACGCACCGCTGCTGCGCCATGTGCTGTGGGCGCCGGGCATCTACCTGGTGCCGCGGCGCGACGGCCGGCTGCTGATCGGCGCGACGGTGGAGGAAAAGGGCTTCGACGACACGATCACCGCCGGGGGCCAGTATGCCCTGCTCGACGCCGCCTGGCGCGCCCTGCCGGCGATCGAGGAACTGCCGATCGCGGAAACCTGGGTCGGATTCCGGCCCGGCTCGCGCGACGACGCGCCGATCCTCGGCCCCGGCCCGGTCGACGGCCTGATCTATGCGACCGGCCATCATCGCAACGGCATCCTGCTCACGCCCGTGACCGCCGATCTGGTAAGCCGTTTCGTGCTGACCGGGGAACTCGACCCTGCCCTCGCGCCATTCACGCTGGCGCGTTTCGACCCGGCTGCCGGTTCCAGGCCGGTGTCGATGGCGGCGGAATAGCCGGCGATGCGGATTATGCTGAACGGCGACCCGTTGGACACGGTTGCGGAAACCGTGCGGGCTCTGCTCGATGAACAGGGCATCGACGCTGCGGCCCGCGGCGTCGCCGTCGCCGTGAACGAGGCCGTGGTGCCGCGGCGCGACTGGGCGCAGGCGGCGCTGGGCGCCGGCGACGCGGTCGAAATCGTCAAACCCTTCCGCGGCGGATAGAACCGGAGGGAGCATGAGCGACGACCGCTTCCAGATCGCCGGGCGCAGCTTCGCCAGCCGCCTCTTCCTCGGCACCTCCGGCTATCCGAACCAGCAGGTCATGCTGGACGCGCTGACGGCGAGCGGCGCGGAGGTGGCGACGGTCTCGATCCGCCGGATCAGCCTGGATGGCTATGCCGAGAGCATGGTCGACCTGCTCGGCGCCGGCTGGACGCTATTGCCGAACACCGCCGGCTGCATGAGCGCGAAGGATGCGATCCTGACCGCCCAACTGGCGCGCGAGGCGCTGGAGACCGACTGGATCAAGCTGGAGCTGATCGGCGACCGGGAGACGCTGTATCCGGATGTGGAGCAGCTGGCCGGCGCGGCGCGGGACCTGGTGGCGGACGGCTTTCGGGTTCTGCCCTATTGCACCGACGATCCGGTGGTGTGCCAGCGCCTGGCCGACACCGGCTGCGCCGCCGTCATGCCGCTGGGCGCGCCGATCGGCACCGGGATCGGCATCGCCAATCCCTACAATATCGAATTGATCTGCAGCCGCAGCCCGGTGCCGGTGATCCTCGACGCCGGGATCGGCACGGCGTCCGATGCGGCGCTGGCGATGGAGCTGGGCTGCGACGCGGTCCTGCTCAACACGGCGGTGGCAAAAGCGCTCGATCCGGTCCTGATGGCCGGCGCCATGCGCGATGCCGTCGCCGCCGGCCGGGCCGCGCGCCTTGCCGGGCGGATTCCGAAAAAGGACCACGCCGAAGCCTCGAGCCCGCAGATGGGGTTGATCGGCGGCTGACGGCGGCCCGCGCTATGTCCGAAACCGCAGGCGAACGCAGCCCCCTGCCCGATCCGCCCCTGGTGATCGTCACCGACCGGCGGCGGGCCCGCCTGCCGCTGGAGAAGGTCGCCGCTGCCGCCTTTGCGGCCGGCGCGCGCTGGATCAGCGTGCGGGAAAAGGATTTGCCGCCGGCGGAACAGCTCGATCTGTTCCGCACAATCGCCGGCATCGCGCCGGCCGACGCAACGGTCGGCCTGCACGGCATTCCGGCGCCCGGAGCCGAAGGGATCGCCGCCTGGCACCTGCCGCGGCACGGCGATATCGAAGAAGCAAGGCGGCTGGCGCCGGAATCCCGGCTGATCGGCAATTCCTGCCACAGCCTCGCCGCGGCGCAGGCGGCGGCGGAGGCCGGCGCGGATTACGTCACCCTCAGTCCGGTCTTCGCGACGGACAGCAAGCCCGGCTACGGTCCGCCGCTTGGCCCGGCGGTGCTGGGAACCGCGGCGGCGCAGCTGCGCCCGGCCGGCTGCCGCCTGCTCGCCCTGGGCGGCGTGACCGCCGGAACGATCGGCGCGTGCCGCGCGGCCGGCGCGGACGGCGCGGCCGTCATGGGCGCGGTCATGGCCGCCGCCGATCCGGCCGCCGCGGTCGCTGCCCTGATCGCCGCCTGGGAAAGCGCGGCGCCGGGAGAGTAAGGATACTGTCCGGGAGCCATATTGAAAGACTTTACCCCGGTTTATCCGTTCAAGATAAACTCACATACGGTCCATATAATTCAACCGTCTTCCCACCGCTTGCGGAGTCTCCCTCCCTTTGAGGATTCCTCTGCGAAAGTCGGACAGAGCGAAAACGGGCGTGGGCGCATCCTTCCCTGCGATACCCCTCCCCCTGCCCCCCTTCGACAAGCTCAGGGCAGGCTCTCCCCCAAGGGGAGGGGAGTAGCGCATTGGAATTGCGATGGTTTTTCGGTTTTCGCACAACATCTCCGAAACAAAGTTCCCCCCTCCCCTCCGGGGGGGGCCACGGCACAGCCGCGTCACTTTCGCAGAGCTATCCGATGAAGCGGGAGAAGTGGTCTTGGCCTCGTTCCGGCGCCGCTCACCCCCACCTGACCTCCCCCTCTGAAGAGGGGGAAGAAAAACAAGCTAAAACAGAGTGTTACCTCCGTTATCCTTCCCCCGCTTCAGCGGGGGAAGTCCCGGAGCGCAGCGGAGGGGATGGGGGTGTCTATCCGCCTGCCGCATCGGCGGGGTTTCGCAGAGAAATCCTCGTCAGCGGGGGAAGTGGCCCCGGCCTTGCGCCGGGGTCGATGGGGGTGTCCGCGCACCTCCGGCGCCGGCCTCCACCCGGCTCGCCCATACACCAGAAGGGCTCGCCGACCTCCCCCGCTGAAGCGGGGGAGGTACAAACAACCGCTTCCCCGCCTGACCGGCGGCGGGCCGCAAGTCCCGGTCAAAGGTAGCGGGCCTTCAGGTGCGCCTTGAAGGCCGCGGCGTCGAGCGGGCGGCCGGTGGCGCGTTCGAGCAGGTCGCCGGTGCCGTAGCGCGATCCCTGTTCGTGGACGTTCGGGCGAAGCCAGGCGTAAAGCGGCGCGAAATCGCCCTCGGCCAGGGCCGGCTCGATACTGCCGTCGGCCGCCTTTGCCGCCGCATAGAGCTGGGCCGCGGCCATCGCGCCCAGCGTGTAGGTCGGGAAATAGCCCCAGGCGCCGGAATACCAGTGAATATCCTGCAGGCAGCCCCGGCGGTCGTCCGGCGGCCGGATGCCGAGCAGCGCCTTCATCCCGTCGTTCCACGCGCCGGGCAGGTCCGCGAGCGCCAGGTCGCCGGCCAGGATCGCCTGCTCCAGCCGGTAACGCAGGATGACATGGGCCGGATAGGTGACCTCGTCGGCGTCGACCCGGATGAAGCCGCGCTCGACCCGCGTGACCAGCGCGAACAGGTTGGCGGCCGACCAGGCCGGGCCGGTTCCGCCGAAGGCCTCCGCCATCAGGGGCGCCGCCCATGCCATGAACGCCGGGCCGCGGCACACCTGCATCTCGATCAGCAGCGACTGGCTCTCGTGCAGCGTCATGCCGCGGGCGCGGCCGACCGGCTGATGCCGCCATTGCCGGGGCAGGCCGGCCGCATATTGCGCATGGCCGGTTTCGTGCAGGACGGCGTAGAGCCCGGTCAGAAAATCCGCTTCGTCGTAGCGGGTGGTGATGCGGATGTCGTCCGGCGCGCCGCCGGTGAAGGGATGATGGCTGACATCGAGCCGGCCGCGGTCGAAGTCGAAGCCCAGCGCCGCCATGAAGCGGCGGCCGAGCTCCTCCTGCCGGTCGATGGGGAACGGCCCGTCGAGCGGGAGCGGCGGCCGGGCGGCCTGCCGCTCGATGACCGCCTCGGTAAAGCCGGGCAGGAAGGCGGCCAGATCGTCGAACGCCGGATCGATGTCCGCGGACCGGCCGCCGGGCTCGAAACCGTCGAGCAGGGCGTCGTAGGGCGGCACGCCGAGCGCTTCCGACAAGGCCTGTCCGGCTTCGACGGTGAGGGCGGCGACCTCTTCCAGCACCGGCAGGACCGCGGCGTAGTCCGATGCCGGCCGCGCCGTGCGCCAGGCCATCTCGCAGGCGGTGTTGGCGCGGGTGCGGGCTTCGACCAGGCGGGGCGGGACGGCGGCGCTGCGCACCCGGGCGCGGCGCATTTCGCGCAGGTTGGCGGCCTGCCACCCGTCAAGCGGCTCCTGCGCGGCTTCGTCGAGCAGGTCCGCCATGTCGGGGGCGGTAAGGATTTCGCGGCTGGCGAGCCGCAGCGCCGCCATCTGTTCGGCGCGGGCGCCGGCGCTGCCTTCGGGCATGACGACGGCGCGGTCCCACCACAGGATACCGGCCGCGGCGTCAATCAGGCCGGCGCGCCGGAAGCGGTCCTCCAAGGTTGCGTAGGCGCCCACGCCCGCGGTCTACCGGTCCGCTGCGGCGCGGCCCGCGGGCCGGAAGCGGCGGTGCCACAGAATATAGACGACAATGCCGATCAGGCAGAGCGAGAACCAGGTGATGGCGTATTCCAGATGGGCGTTGCGCACCGTCACCCGGGTCTGGCCGCCGCGCGGCCAGCCGCCCGGCGCATCGGCCACGAGCTCGGCATAGTAGGGCCGGGTTCCGGCCAGCCCGGCATGTTTGGCCATCTGCCGGAGATCGAGGCGGAACCAGGTGTTCGCCGCCGGATCGTTGTCCGGCACGAAATAGCCGGCCCGCGCCGGCGTCCGGATCACGCCGACCAGGGTAACGCGCCCGGCAACCTGTCCGTCGCGCCGTGTCTCCGGATTGCGCCGCAGGCCCGGCACCCAGCCCCGGTTGACCAGGATCGCCCCGCCGCCTTCGAGGCGGAGTGGCGTGACGACCTGAACGCCGATCTCGCCTGCGCGCCGCGACCGCGCCGGCCGGTACATTTCCCGGTCGTGCAGAAAGACGCCGGCGAACCGGGCGCGCCGGAACAGGTGCGTGCCGGGCTCGAAGTTCGCCGGCAGGGCCGGGAGCACAGGCAGCGCGATCCGGGCCTGGCGTTCGGCGATCAGCGCTTCCTTCCAGGCGAGCCGCTGGACCTGCCAGAGCCCCAGGCCGAAGGTCAGCACGACCGCCGGCAGGGCAATCAGCGTCGGCCACAGGGCCGGCCGGAAGCCGAGCACGGTCATGGCTCCGCCATAGGAGGCGAGTCGATCCTCCCCTTCCCCTTGGGTGAGGGAGCTTCGGTCCGATTCTTCCCCCTCTTCAGAGGGGGAAGTCCCTGAGCGCAGCGAAGGGGATGGGGGTGTCGTGTGGTTCGGGCCGGCAACTCCATCCGGCTGCGCTTGCCGGGCGCTGCACCCCCACCTAACCTCCCCCTCTGAAGAGGGGGAGGGATGACGGGGCAGTGCGGCCGTTTCCCCCGCCCCCAAGGGGAGGGGGATTCGACCTGAGATTCCGCTTCTTCTCCGGGAAATCCCAAGGGGCGGGCGAGTCCGGCCTCGCTCTTCCGCACGGGAATCCTAACCGGAGAGGTCATAGTCTTCGGGCCGGTTGCGGAATTGCAGGGCGATGAGCGTTGCCTTGAGCGGGCGGAGCAGGGCGACCGCTCCGGCGAGGGTCAGCGGCGTCCACAGCACGGCGTGGAGCCAGAGCGGCGGCGCGAAGCGCAGCTCGGTCCACAGCGCGAGCCCGACCACGACGGCGCCCAGCAGCAGGATGGCGAAGACCGCCGGGCCGTCGCCCTCCTCGTGAGCCCGCAGGTCCTGCCCGCAGGCCGCGCATTCGGGAACGACCGAGAGGAAGCCGCGGAACAGGGCGCCCCTCCCGCAGGCCGGGCATCTGCAGCGGAGGCCGGCGCCGAAGGGGGAGACGCTCATGCGGGCCCGGCTTCCGGTTGGGCGTTCCGGCGCCCGCGCGCGGCGCCGGCGGTCAGTGCAGGGCGACCGGCGCGCCTGCGCTGCCGACGACATAGACGAAGCAGAACAGGAACAGCCAGACGACATCGACGAAGTGCCAGTACCAGGCGGCGGCCTCGAAGCCGAAATGATGATCGGGCTTGAAATGCCCCTTCATCGCGCGGAACAGGCAGACGGCGAGGAAGGCCGTACCGACGATGACGTGGAAGCCGTGGAAGCCCGTCGCCATGAAGAAGGCCGACGAGTAGATGCCGCCGTTCGCGATCCGGGCGCCTTCCTCCGTGACCTTCTGGCCGCCTTCGATCAGCATGGAGAAGCTGAACGGCGCCTGGGAATATTCGATCGCCTGCAGCGCGGTGAAACACAGGCCGAGGAACACCGTGGCGGTCAATCCCTGGATCAGCGCCTTGCGGTTGCCCTCCTTGAGCGCGTGATGCGCCCAGGTCACCGTGCAGCCGGAGAGCAGCAGGACCATGGTGTTGAGCAGCGGCAGATCCCAGGCGTCGAACACGCTGATATGCGCCGGCGGCCATTGCCCGCCGTTGGCCAGCTCGCGGGCGTACATCTTGGCAGCGTCGCCGACCTGTTCGCCGCCGGTTCCGAAGATCGCGCTGTCGAAGAACGCCCAGAAGAACGCCGCGAAGAACATGACCTCCGAGGCGATGAACAGCGTCATGCCATAGCGCAGGCCGAGCTGGACCACCTTGTTGTGAAATCCGTCATGCTCCGCTTCGCGGATCACGTCGCGCCACCAGACATACATGGTGAACAGCAGGCCCAGGAAACCGGCGATCGAGATGTAGGGGCCGGTGACGCCGTGGATCCACAGGACCGCGCCGCCGAACAAGGCGAGCGCCGAGACGCCGCCGACGAGGGGCCACGGGCTCGGGTCCACCAGGTGGTAGGGATGTTTGTGGGCTTCAGCCATGGTTTTTCGTTCCCCTTCGCCCGGCGCTGCGCCGGCCGTTACCGTTCTGTCTGTCAGTTGCGGCTCGTCGGCGTGGAGGTGCCGTTCCGGGCCTCCGCCCTATCGTCTTCCCTATCGTCTTCCGGGCTCCCGGCGGCGCGGAAGAAGGTGTAGGACAGGGTGATGGTATCGACATCGCGCAGGTTGCGGTCCTTCGCGATGGCCGGGTCGATGAAGAAGCTGACCGGCATATTTGCGGTCTGGCCCGGCTTCAGGGTCTGCTCGTCGAAGCAGAAGCACGCGATCTTGGTGAAATAGACCCCGGCCTTTGCCGGCGTGACGTTGAAGGTGGCGATGCCGGTCGTTGCGCTGTCGTCGAGATTCCGGGCGGTATAGGCGACGAGCCGGCGCTTGCCGACCGCGACCCGGACGCTGTCGACCTCGGGCTGGAACCGCCAGGGCAGGTTCGGATTGGTGTTGGCGAGGAACCGCACGGTCACGATCCGGCCGCCTGCTGTCTCCGGCGCCGCCGCGGCCCGCTGGGTCGTGCCACCGAAGCCGGTCGCCCGGCAGAACAGATCGTACAGCGGCACGGCATAGACAACGAGCAGCGTCATGCCCGAGAGGATCGCCAGAACGCCGAGAACGGTGTTCCGCTTGCCTCTTGCCAGGGACTTGTGCGCCGCCATCGTCCGCTTCCGCCCTCAGCCCGACGCCAGATCGAATTTGACGATCGTGACGATGTAGACGATCAGCACGAAGGCGACGAGAACGGCCAGCAATGCCAGATTGCGGCCGCGCCGCTTGGCCCGGACCGTATCGGCCTTCACCGCAGGACCCTCCGTTTCCGCCGCGTCCGACACCGAACCCGCCTCAGAGCAGGCCGCTCAGCGCCCGGTCGGCGCCGAGGGCGGCGAACAGGCCGAACAGATGGGCCAGCGAGATCAGGAACATGCGCTTCGCGGCGCCGTCGCTCTCGCCGTCGCCGTCGCCCGTGCGCCAGACCGCGACAGCGGCCTGCAGGAACCACAGCGACAGCCCGGCCGCGACCGCGCCATACAGCCATCCGGCCAGGCCGATTGCGACGGGGGCGAGCGCCAGCGGCGTCAGCAGGACGGTGTAGACCAGGATCTGCTTCTTGGTGTCCCGCCGCCCGGCGACCACCGGCAGCATCGGCACGCCGGCACGGGCGTAGTCGGCGTCGCGATAGAGCGCCAGCGCCCAGAAATGCGGCGGCGTCCACATGAAGATCAGCAGGAAGAGCACGAGGCTGCCGAGTCCGACATCGCCGGTGACGGCCGCCCAGCCGATCATCGGCGGGAAAGCCCCCGCCGCGCCGCCGATCACGATGTTCTGCGGCGTCCGCCGTTTCAGCCACATCGTATAGACGAAAACGTAGAAGCCGATCGTCAGCGCGAGCAGGACGCCGGCGGCCCAGTTCACCGTCAGCCCCATCAGCGTGACGGCGAAGACCGCCAGGATCACGCCGAAGGCCAGCGCGCTCTCCGGTTCCACCCTGCCGGCCGGAATCGGCCGCTCGCAGGTGCGCGCCATCACGGCGTCGATATCGCGGTCGAACCACATGTTGATCGCGCCCGAGGCCCCTGCGCCGACGGCGATGCAGATGACGGCCAGCGCCGCGATCACCGGATGGATCGAACCCGGCGCCAGATACAGGCCGACCAGGCCGGTCAGCACGACGAGCGACATGACCCGCGGCTTCAGCAGGGCGAAATAATCCCGCCAGTCCGCCTCGTCCGGTGCGGCGGCAACGAGCGTCGATGATGCTGTCGTCTCGGTCATGGCGCCTGCGGGCCTGCCTTCGGTTCTGCCGGCCGCCTAGTGGTGGGCGCCGGCTTCGACCTTCGGCAGCTCGTCATAGGTGTGGAAGGGCGGCGGCGAGGACACCGTCCATTCCAGCGTCGTCGCGCCTTCGCCCCACGGATTGGCCGCCGCCTGCGCGCCCCTCGTATAGGCCCGGAACAGGAGGAACAGGAACACGAGGGTCGCGATGCCGCCGAGATAGGCGCCCAGCGACGCCACAAGGTTCCAGCCGGCATAGGCGTCCGGATAGTCGACATAGCGGCGCGGCATGCCGGCGAGGCCGAGGAAGTGCATCGGGAAGAAGGTCAGGTTCGCGCTGATGAACATCAGCCAGAAATGCAGCTTGCCCAGCCGCTCCGAATACAGTTTCCCGGTCATCTTCGGGAACCAGTAATAGAAGCCGGCGAAGATCGCGAACACGGCGCCCAGCGACAGCACATAGTGGAAATGGGCCACGACATAGTAGGTGTCGTGCAGCACGTAATCCACGCCGGCATTGGCCAGCACGACGCCGGTCACGCCGCCCACGGTGAACAGGAAGATGAAGCCGAGCGCGAACAGCATCGGCGTTTCCAGCCGGATCGAGCCGCCCCACATGGTGGCGATCCAGGAGAAGATCTTGATGCCCGTCGGCACCGCGATCACCATGGTCGCCGCGGTGAAATAGGCCCGCGTGTTCACGTCCATGCCCACCGTGTACATGTGGTGGGCCCACACGATGAAGCCGACGAAGCCGATCGCCACCATGGCATAGGCCATGCCGAGATAGCCGAACACCGGCTTGCGCGAGAAGGTCGAGACGATCTGGCTGACCATGCCGAAGCCCGGCAGGATCAGGATGTAGACCTCCGGATGGCCGAAGAACCAGAACAGGTGCTGGAACAGGATCGGATCGCCGCCGCCGTCGGGCCGGAAGAAGGCCGTGCCGAAGTTGCGGTCGGTCAGCAGCATGGTGATGGCGCCGGCCAGCACCGGCAGCGAGAGGACGAGCAGGAATGCGGTCACCAGGATCGACCAGACGAAGAGCGGCATCCTGTGCAGGGTCATGCCCGGTGCGCGCATGTTGAAGATCGTGGTGATGAAGTTGATCGCGCCGAGGATCGAGCTGGCGCCGGCGATATGCAGGGCGAAGATCGCCATATCCATCGCCGGCCCGTCATGGCCGGTGAAGCCGAAATTGGCTCCCGTCGAAGACAGCGGCGGATAGATCGTCCAGCCGGTGCCGGCGCCGCCGCCCAGGATCGCCGAGAGGATCAGCAGGATCAGGGCCGGAGGCAGCAGCCAGAAGCTGATATTGTTCATGCGCGGGAAGGCCATGTCGGGCGCGCCGATCATGATCGGCACGATCCAGTTGCCGAACCCGCCGATCATCGCCGGCATGACCATGAAGAAGATCATGATCAGGCCGTGCGAGGTGACCAGCACGTTGAAGAAATGGCCGTCCATCAGCTGGACGCCGGGATGCTGAAGCTCGGCCCGGAACCAGATCGACATGCTCAGGCCGACCAGGCCGCCGATAACGGCGAAGATCAGGTAGAGGGTCCCGATATCCTTGTGGTTCGTGGAATAGAGCCAGCGGACCCAGAATCCCGGGGTATGATCGTCATGGGCGTGGTCGTCATGGGCGGGGGCTGCACCGTAGGCCATGTCAGGTCCTCTTCCCTCTGTCCTCCGGCGCTGCCCGAAACCGGGGCGCCGGCCCTTTCCCTGTCGGCCGCGCCCGCCCGGTAACGCGGGCGGCGCGCACGTTGCCGGCTACCGCTTTGCCGAAGCCTCGACGAGCGGCGCGGCCGTCCCGGTCCGCGCCGTCTTCTCAGGTTCGCGCACCACGCTGAAACCGTCGCTGTCTTCCCTGGCCTTCTTCCACGCTTCGGCCAGCCAGGCCTTGTAGTCTTCGGCCGACACGACCCGCAGCGCGATCGGCATGAAGGCGTGGTCCTGGCCGCAGATTTCCGAGCACTGGCCGAAATACCAGCCGGGCCGCGTGAAGCGCACCCAGGTTTCGTTCGTCTGCCCGGGCACCGCATCGACCTTCGCGCCCGACGCCGGAATGGTCCAGGCATGGATCACGTCGGCGCCGGTGACGTAGACCCGGACGGTCGCGTCGACCGGCAGCACCATCTCGTTGTCGACGTCGAGCAGCCGGATCACGTCGCGCTTGTATTTTTGCTGAAAGCGCCGGTTCGCCTCCTCGCACTCCTTGCGGTTGTCCGGATCGATCGTGCCGCGGCAGACGATCCGGCTCTCGAAGCGCAGCCGGCCGCCCTCTTCGGTGGCATATTCGTAGCTCCAGTACCACTGATGGCCGATTGCCGTGACCGTCATGACCGTCTTGCCGGCGGCTTTCTCGGCCGCGGTCGGCTCGGGGGCCTTGTCGGTGTAGTAGAGCAGGCGGAAAGACGGCACCGCGATGACCACCAGGATCAGCACCGGAACGACCGTCCACACGACCTCCAGCAGCATGTTGTGGGTCGTCTTCGACGGCGTCGGGTTCTTCGATTCGCGGAATTTCACCAGCACGATGACCAGCAGGGCCAGCACGAAGAGCGAAATCAGCGTGATGAGGATGAGCAGCAGGTCGTGGAACTCGTCGACCTGTTCCATCACCGGCGTCGCCGCCTTCTGGAAGCCCATCTGCCAGGGTTCGGGCTGCGCCGCGAAGGCCGCGCCGGAAGCCGCAAGCGCCGCGGCGGCCGTCAGGCCCCCGGAAATGGCCGAAAATGCGGCGCGGCGCGCCGGACGGAAGGCGAATGACATCGGTTCTTCCCGTTATGCCCCGTTGTGCCCCGTTTTGCCGGGGTACGCCGCTGCTGCCAGCGCCGCGGAAAACTCGGGTCCCGGCGGAATACGTCGACTCCGTCGACCCGGGGCCGGGACTCAATCCGGACCGCGTCCGCAATGCCGTGCGGCCCCGTCTTCGGCCCCTGCCGTCGACGCGGTTCCGCTGCCGGCAACGCCGCCTCCCGAACAGCGTCGAAAATAGGAGTCGCAGCGCCTCCGCCGCCAGCCGATTCTTCGCGACCTGATGTCACATAAATCGCAGAAACCCAAGGATTCTGCGGCTTTGCGCCCGGTCGGACAGCGCGCTTGCGACATCCCGGCCCGCTTGGGCATCGATCGCCGGGGCGCCGCGGCGGATCGGAGTGTCAGCCCTGCATATTTCCGAATGCGAGGAGTCCGGCGAGGAAGGTGTCCGCCTGGGCAGTTCTTCGGAGATCGCGCCAATCCGCCATTGCCTCTTCGGCTCGGTCCGCAAGATTGAGAACTTCGCGGCGGGTGAAGCGGCGCGCGATATTGTAATCGGCTTCCTGGCGGGCCTGTTGCAGATCGACGAACGCCGCCGCGACCGCAACGAGTTCCCGTTGCAGCGGTTGGCCGTTCAATCCGGGACGAAGTTTCGGCGACACGCCGCCGCCGGCGAATTGCTGCGCGACTCGCCGCATGGTGCGGTGGGTGAAGCCGCGGGCCAGGCAGCCGCGGAGGTCGGCCCGTTCGCCGCCGGACACCATGCGCCGCGTCGCTTCGTCGATCAGCATGTGAAAAACGGCGTAATAGGACGCCGAAATCGACCGGCGCAGGCTGGCCTGCCGGGGCCGCTTCGATTCCCTGCGGGCGAGATGCCGGGCCTGGGCCAGCAGATCGGAATGGAGGCTCACGCGAGCTGCGCCATCTCGGAAACGCCGCGGAAGCGGACATATGCCCAGATCGCGGGGCCGGTCAGCAGGCGAACGCGGTCGCGAACCATGTCCCGCAGCCGGTTCAGGTCCGCGGCGTCGACCTCTTCGTCTTCCAGCAGGACCCAGACCCACACGGCCGGTTCGTCCACCCAGTCGAGTCCCGTTTCGACCTGCCACCCCCCGACCCGGGCCGGAAGAGCGGACAGTTCGTCGAGCGCGGATTCGATTTCGGCTGCGGTGATTTCCATCCGGAGCGTCCGGTTGCGCTATCGGAGAGTTCCGATCGGCTGTCAGCATAGCCCGAAAAAGCGGACAGTTAAACGGTTAAGAGAATCAGGTAGTGTCTCAGTTTGAATTCGGTGTAGGGCAAGCGCAAAGCCCTCTCCGATAACCGGGGTGTCGCCCCGGCCGACCAACGGGAGAGCCGGGGCCCAGGGCCACACGCAGAGGTCGTGCGGGGCGGCACTGGACCCCGGATCGTCGCTGCGCTCCGTCCGGGGTGACACAAGAGGAGTGTTTTTGGGGAGCGGCGTGTCCGAATACCGTGACAGCAGGACTCGCGGAGCGCCCGGCGCCGCTGTATGTCCGATAATTTCAAACTGAGTCAGTACCGAAAGCCGCCGGCAAATTCGCGTGCGCTCCGGCGCGGCCTTCGGCGGCAACCGCCCCTAATCCCCGAAACCCTGCCAGTCGGTGAAGGCGCCCGCCGGCTCCCGCTCGGAGTAGAGCGCGTTGACCGGCGCCGCGGTGTCCTCGTAGCCCAGGCACATGCCGCAGATCAGGATATGATCCTCCGGGATGCCGAGGACGGACTTCACCGTATCCGTGTAATCGACCCAGGCGGCCTGCGGGCAGGTGTCCAGCCCGTGGCTGCGCGCCGCGACCATCACATTCTCCAGGAACAGGCCCATATCGATGAAGGAGCCGGTCTCCATGCGCTTGTCCATGTGGAAGAACAGGCCGACCGGCGCGTCGAAAAAGTCGAAATTGCGGCCGTGCTGCCGGTAGGTCCTGTCGCGCTCGCCCTTGGCGATGCCGAGCAGGCCGTACATGTCCCAGCCCAGCTTGCGCCGCCGCGAGATGTAGGGCTCGAACCATTTCACCGGATAATAGTTGTAGCCCATTTCCTGCCCGCCGCCGTCGCGCCGCGCGTGGACGGCGGCGCTCACCCGGTCGCGCGCCGCGCCGGTGACGACCGTGACGTGCCAGGGCTGGACGTTGGTGCCGCTCGGCGCCCGGGCCGCGACGTTGAGGATACGCTCGATCAGGTCTTTCGGCACCGGCCTGTCGGGCAGGAAGGCGCGCACCGAGCGCCGGGTGGCAATCGCCGCCTCGGCATCGTTCAGGCCGGCCGCCGCATCGCGCCGCCCGTAACCGAAGTCCGGCGGCGACTGAATTTCCGCATCGGGCATGGAATCCGTCCGTGATTTCGGATCGATAACCGCTATCGACTACCACGCCGGAAGGCCGTGTCAAACCGGCAACGGCCTGCACCGGGGCGTGTGGACATCGGGACGCAACGCCGCCCCGCGACATTTGCAGTTGGCACAGCCAGCGCGCTGATGTAAAGAATATTTAGCGAACAAATCGATTGAAATCGGGGCACGGGAGCGAGCGGATGACGTTTTCCATCCAGGCCGAAGACGTGATCGTCGGGAAGTCCGGCGATCGCCGGTTCACGCTGATCGTCTACGACAACACAGTGTCGGTGCGCAGCCTGATCGAGGCGCGCATCCACCGGTTGCTTCAGGAGAAAGGCGGCCGGCTGAGCGACAGCGTCAACCCATCGATGGACCGCGATGCGCGGGAGGTCGAACTCAATCCCTCGCGACAGGAGAAACCGGATTCCGATAAACGGAAACGGCTGGTCGAGGAGGCGTGCGAGGCGTTCGGGAAGAACGGCTTTTTCGTACTGGTTGACGGCGTTCAGAAAACCGATCTCGACGAAGCGGTCCCGCTCACCCCCGATTCGGAAATTCGCTTCCTGCAGCTCGTGCCGCTGGTCGGAGGATAGCCGGCCGCATGGGCCTGTTTTACAAATTGCGGCGTCACGCATGGGCAAAGAGCGCGACGCCGTTCGACCATGCGATCGAGGATGTCATAGACGATTGGGTGCGGCAGCCCGATTATCCCGAAAAGGTCGCCGACCTCGCGACCGTCAGGGACATTCTGGACGGACCGGCCGAACGGTATCCGGACTACGTTCTTTCGATCGCGAAACGCCGTTCGCTCCGAAAGATTCGCGCATTGACGAGATTGCAGGCAAGGGCGCCGTCCTGGATGCTCCGGCAGGTCGACCGCGACCTGGGCAAGATCCAGAACCTCCTGCTGCGCCGCACAGCGCCGTGGACCGAAGCGCAACAACTCTCATTGCTGGAACTCTGGACCGACAGGGTCGGACACTGGGACGTCGTTCCGCCGAAGGGCGGCGTCGCCATGTTCGAGCGGCAGGCGCGGAAAGATCCCCTGTCCCGCGATGTCGTGCAGTCGATCAGGAAACTGGGCCAGCTTGTGAGCCTGCATGAAGAAAGGCCCAAACCGATTTCAGAGCGAATCTGGCACCTGCTGGGCGCCGACGCGCCGGAGCGCATTTGGATACCGGATTGGAGCCGCTACCGATTGAGCCAACTGCTGGCAGGCATTCCCCCTTCGGAAGCCGAGCATTGGAAGGCCTTTTTTGCGCTGTTGAAAATAAACCCCGGCGCGTGGCCGACGCGGACATGGCTGGCGGAAGTCGGGGAGGCGCTCGCGCCGCTCGGCGAAGAGAAATTTGCCGAGAGGATGGACGACTGGATGCGCCGGGAGGTCCGGCGCGAGGGAGAACGGGTCCTGTGCGAACTGGACGATTACCGGCAATATGGCCGCCAGTTGATCTGGGCCTGCGCCTCGTTTCCTTCCGAAGCCATGGCAGATCGCCTGAGCGCGTTTGCCGACCGGTTGTTCCCCGGCTGGTACTATTCGCTGGGCGGCGCGGCGGCGAGAACATTGGGGTGCTTCGGGACGATGGCGGCGATCAGGCGGCTGCAATGGCTCTCGCAAAGGCATCCGAAGCCGGCGCGGCGCAACGCCTGCGAACGGGCCATCGATTATGCCGCGAAGCGCCTGAAACTGTCGCGCCGGGATATCGAGGAACTCAGCGTCGAGACATTCGGACTGGATGACGACGCGCGCGTTGCCGAATCGATCGGCGGATATACAGCGACAATTTCAATCGACGATGCCCAAAAAATTTCGACCGTGTGGAAGAACCCGGACAGCAAGACGCTGAAATCGACGCCGAAGCCCGTCCGCGACCGCCATAGCGACGACCTCGCCGCGCTCCGCAGGCGGGTGAAGGACATGCGCCGGCAACTGTCGATCCAGCGCCAGCGAATCGACCGGCTGCTGATGGCCGATCCGGTCTGGACTTTCGAGACCTGGCGCAATCGCTATCTCGATCACGGGTTCCTCCGCCCGTTCGCTGAGCGCCTGATCTGGGAGTTCCGGACCCCGGACGGCGAACCGTTTACGGCCCTGCCTTCGAATGGCCGGCTGGTACTTCATAACGGTGACGAACGGCCATTTCCCGCCAACGACAGCGCGGTTCGGCTCTGGCATCCGATCGATTCGGATGTGCCGACGGTTCAAGCCTGGCGCGCCTTCCTGTTCGACCGGGAATTCCGGCAACCGATCCGCCAGGCGTTTCGCGAAATCTATGTGCTGACCGACGCCGAGCGTGAAACCGAAACTTATTCCAACCGCTTCGCGGGCCACTTTATCCTGCAGAAGCCGTTCCAGGGCCTGATGCGCACAAGGGGATGGCGGTCTCCCATGTTCGCGAATTTCGACCCCGACGGCGAACCCACGCTCGATCTGCCCGACGGCGAACATGTCGCCGTGTTTTTCGTCTTTACGGAGACCGACGAGTTCTATGCCGACGTGCTCACCACCGAGCAGGTGATTTTCAGGGACAAGGAGTGGAACAGAACGCCGATCGAGAATGTTCCGCCGCGGGTGTTTTCGGAGGTTATGCGGGACATCGACCTGTTCGTTTCGGTCGCCAGCGTCGGCGCGGACCCGGCCTGGATGGATCGCTTTGCCGGGCAGGAGGCCTGGAACTACGGCGACGACTACGCCGGACGTCCGCTGACGCCGGCGGGCGAAAGCCGGCGCGACGTGTTGGACCGGCTGCTTCCGGCCTTCTCGATTGCCGATCGCTGCACGATCGAGGACCGCTACCTTCGCGTCCGGGGCAATCTGGCCGAATACCGGATTCACCTCGGCTCGGCGACCATCAAGATGGCGCCGGACGATCAATATCTCTGTATCGTCGCGGCTTCGCCGGACAGGCGGTACAGCGGCTACGCCCGCTGGCTCCTGGACGAGGACCATGTCCTCAGCATGATCGTCAGCAAGGCGATGCTGCTGGCGAACGACAGCGAGATCCGCGACGAGACGATCCTGTCGCAGATCCGGTCGCGCAACCGTCGCACGGCCGGGTAAGGCTACGCCGCCGCGGCCATGCTGCGCAGGACGTAGTGCAGGATGCCGCCGTTACCGAAATAGGCGACTTCGTCGGCGGTATCGATCCGGCACAGCAGGGGGGCGGTCCGGGTGGCGCCGCCGGCGTAATGGATCGTGCAGTCGACATCCATGCCGGGCCGGATGCCCCCGGCGATGCCGGCAATGTCGAAGGTCTCGTCGCCCTTGAGGCCGAGGCTCTCTCGGCTCGCGCCGTCCTTGAACTGGAGCGGCAGCACGCCCATGCCGACCAGGTTCGAGCGGTGGATGCGCTCGAAGCTCTCGACGATCACGGCCCGGACGCCGAGCAGCCTCGTGCCCTTGGCCGCCCAGTCCCGCGACGAGCCGGTGCCGTATTCCTTGCCGCCGACGACCACCAGGGGCACGCCTTCGGCCCGGTAGCGCATGGCGGCGTCGTAGATCGGCATTTCCTCGCCGGACGGCTGGTGGCGGGTCACGCCGCCCTCGGTGCCCGGCGCCATCTCGTTGCGGATGCGGATGTTGGCGAAGGTGCCGCGCATCATGACCTCGTGGTTGCCGCGCCGCGAGCCGAAGCTGTTAAAGTCGCGCGGCCGGATCTGGTAGGTCTTGAGATAGTCGCCGGCCGGGCCGTCCTCCTTGATGACGCCGGCGGGCGAGATGTGGTCGGTCGTCACCGAATCGCCGAGCCGGGCGAGGGAGCGGGCGCCGAGGATATCGCCCACCGCGGCGGGCGCGGCCGCCATGTTCTCGAAATAGGGCGGGTTGCGGACATAGGTGCTGGACGAATCCCAGTCGTAGGTCAGGCCGCCCGACACCTCGATGGTCTGCCAGTTGGCGTCGCCCTTGAAGACATCGGCATAGCGCTCGCGGAACATGGCCGGCGTCACGCAGCGGTCGATGGTCTCCGCCACCTCCCGCTCGGTCGGCCAGATGTCCTTGAGGAAAACGTCGTTGCCGTCCGCGTCCTGCCCTACCGGATCGGTGTAGAGATCGACCCGGAGCGAGCCGGCCAGCGCATAGGCGACGACCAGCGGCGGCGAGGCCAGATAGTTGCCCCGGGTCAGCGGATGGACCCGGCCCTCGAAATTGCGGTTGCCGGACAATACGGCGCAGACCGTGAGATCGCCGGCCTCGACGGCGTCGTGGATCGGTTCCGGCAGCGGCCCCGAATTGCCGATGCAGGTCGTGCAGCCGTAGCCGACGAGGTTGAAGCCGAGCGCGTCCAGATCGTCCTGCAGGCCGGCGGCCTCGATATAGTCGCTGACGACCTGGGAGCCGGGCGCGAAGCTGGTCTTGACCCAGGGCTGCCGTTGCAGGCCCTTCTCCCGCGCCTTGCGGGCGAGCAGCCCGGCGGCGACCAGCACGGCGGGATTCGACGTGTTCGTGCAGCTGGTGATCGAGGCGATGACGACGTCGCCGTCGTCGAGCGTCCAGTCCTCGCCGGCGACCGGCTGCTCCCGCCGGCGCGGTTCGAGCGCCTCGAATTCGCTGCTGGCGTTCGTGAGCGCAATCCGGTCCTGCGGCCGCTTCGGGCCGGCGATGGACGGCACGACGTCGCCGAGGTCGAGCTCCAGCGTGTCGGTGAACGCCGGATCGGGCGTATCGGCGTCGCGCCACATGCCCTGGGCCTTCGCGTAGGCTTCGACCAGCGCGACCCGTCCGGGATCCCGGCCGGTGAATTCAAGATAGCGCAGGGTCTCGGCGTCGATCGGGAAGAAGCCGCAGGTCGCGCCGTATTCCGGCGCCATGTTGGAGATCGTCGCCTTGTCGGCCAGGCTCAGACGGTCGAGGCCGGCACCGAAAAACTCGACGAACTTGCCGACCACGCCGCGCGCGCGCAGCATCTGGGTGACGGTCAGCACGAGATCGGTCGCCGTCGCGCCTTCCTTCAGCGTGCCGGTCAGCCTGAAGCCGATCACTTCGGGAATGAGCATGGAGACCGGCTGGCCCAGCATCGCCGCCTCGGCCTCGATGCCGCCGACGCCCCAGCCGAGCACGGCGAGGCCGTTGACCATCGTCGTGTGGCTGTCGGTGCCGACGCAGGTGTCCGGATAGGCGATCGCTTCCCCGCCTTCCTCGCCCGACCACACCGTCTGTGCCAGATATTCGACATTGACCTGGTGGCAGATCCCGGTGCCCGGCGGCACGACCCGGAAATTGTCGAAGGCCGAGGCGCCCCAGCGCAGGAATTCGTACCGCTCCCGGTTGCGCTCGAACTCGCGCTCGACATTCTGCCGGAAGGCGTCCGGCGTGCCGAAATGGTCGATGGTCACCGAATGGTCGATGACCAGGTCGACCGGGACCAGCGGATTGATCTTCTTCGGATCGCCGCCGAGCTGGGCGATGGCGTCGCGCATCGCGGCCAGGTCGACGACCGCCGGGACGCCGGTGAAGTCCTGCATCAGGACGCGGGCCGGCCGGTAGGCGATCTCGCGGCTGGATTTGCGCCGGTCGAGCCAGGCGCCGAAAGCCCGGATATCGTCGGCGGTGACCGTGCCGCCGTCCTCGTAGCGCAGCATGTTCTCCAGCAGCACCTTGAGCGAGAAGGGCAGGCGGCCGATGTCGCCGCCGATGCCGTTCAGGCCGTTCTCCGCCGCCGCGGGCAGGCTGAAATAGCTATAGGTTTTGCCGCCGGCCTCGAGGGTCCGGCGGGCGTCGAAGCTGTTCTGCGTTCCGGTGAGAGGCATGGGTCTTGGCTCCGGGAGCGGCGGCGCGGGGCGAATTTGGCCCGCTCGGGGCCGGCGGCGGCGGGGCAATTCGGGCACACTGGATTTAAGGATGGCGATCCGGTTACACCATAGCTATGGATCGGCTGTCCATGCGGCGAACCCGCGACGCAACCCGGGAGAGGACCGGGCGACCGGAAGGCTAACCCCCGATGACCAAACCGCAGGATGTGCTCGATTTCTGGCTTGCTCCGGCGACCCGGGAACGCTGGTTCGACAAGGATGCGGATTTCGATGCGGAAATCCGGCGGAACTTCGAGGCCGCGCACAAGGAGGCCCTGGCCGGGAAACTGGATCGCTGGCAGGACACGGCAGACGGCGCGCTGGCGCTCGTCATTCTGCTCGACCAGTTTCCGCGCAACATGTACCGCGATACGCCGCGGGCCTTCGCCGCCGATCCGAAGGCGCGCGACATCACGAACGGCGCGATCGCCCGCGGCTTCGATCTGGCCATGGCGGATCAGGAGCGCCGGATGCTCTTCTACCTGCCGCTCGAACATTCGGAAGACCCGGCCGACCAGGAGCGCTGCGTCGAACTGGTGCGCGAGCGCTGCCCCGATACCGAATTCGTGCAATACGCCCTCGCCCACAAGGAGGTCATCGACCGCTTCGGCCGCTTCCCGCACCGCAACGCCATCCTCGGCCGGCCGAACACGCCCGAGGAAGAGGAATACCTGAAGGACCCCGATGCCGGCTTCTGACCCGTTCGCCGCTTCTGCCCTCTCATTGGCTTCCTCCGCGAAAGGGCAGAGCCGCCGCACCGTATCCTTCCCCCTCTTCAGAGGGGGAAGTGGCCGAGCGCAGCGAGGTCGATGGGGGTGCCTTGAGTCGCCGCAGGATTCGCCCTCTTTTTGTATACCGGGCGGCGAAGCGCGTCTGCCGACGCGCCACCCCCACCTGACCTCCCCCTCTGAAGAGGGGGAGGTATGCCGTGGCGCAGGCGCCCGATGAATGTTCTCGTCGTCGGCGGGGGCGGGCGCGAGCATGCGCTGTGCTGGAAGCTCGCCGCCTCGCCGCTGTGCGCGAAGCTCTATTGCGCGCCGGGTAACGCCGGGATCGCTCAGGAAGCGACCTGCCTCGATGTCGGCGCCGAGGATATCGACGGCATCGTCGCTGCGGCGCAGGCCAACGCCATCGATTTCGTCGTCGTCGGCCCGGAGGCGCCGCTGTGCGCCGGGCTGGTCGACCGGCTGGAGGCCGCGGGCATCGCCGCTTTCGGCCCGACGGCCGACGCCGCCATCCTCGAAGGCTCCAAGGCCTTCATGAAGGACCTGTGCGCCCGCCACGGCATCCCGACCGCCGCCTACCGCCGGTTCACCGATGCGGACGAAGCGCGGGCCTGGATCGCCGAGCAGGGCGCGCCCATCGTGGTCAAGGCGTCCGGCCTGGCCGCCGGCAAGGGCGTGATCGTGGCGCAGACGGTGGCCGAAGCGCAGGCGGCGGCCGGCGCCATGCTGGAGGCGGGCGCGTTCGGCGAAGCCGGCGCCGAGATCGTGGTGGAAGAGTGCCTGGAGGGCGAGGAGGCGAGCATTCTCGCGCTGGTGGACGGGGAGCATTTCCTCCTGCTGCCGTCGGCGCAGGACCACAAGGCGGTCGGCGAGGGTGACACCGGGCCGAACACCGGCGGCATGGGCGCCTATTCGCCGGCGCCGGTTGTGACGGAGGCGCTTTCCGAACGCATCCGCAACGAGATTATCGCGCCCACGGTGGCGGCGATGGCGGCGGAAGGCCGGCCCTTCCGGGGCGTACTGTATGCCGGCCTGATGATCGGGCCGGACGGGCCGAAGGTGCTGGAGTTCAACGTCCGATTCGGCGACCCGGAATGCCAGCCGCTCATGATGCGCCTGATGTCGGACCTGCTGCCCGCCCTGATCGCGGCGCGGGACGGTGAACTCAAGGATTTCGACCTGCGCTGGTACGACGAACCGGCGCTGACGGTCGTGCTCGCGGCGAAAGGCTATCCGGGCGCCTACGACAAGGGTTCGGAAATCCGCGGCCTCGACGCGCCGGCCGGCGATCCGGACACGGCCGTCTTCCATGCCGGCACGACGGCCGAGGGCGCGCGCATCCTTGCGACAGGCGGGCGGGTGCTGGGCGTCACGGCCATGGCGCCGACCGTCGCGGAAGCACAGGCGAAGGCCTATGCCGCGGTCGACGCCATCGACTGGCCCGAAGGCTTCTGCCGCACCGACATCGGCTGGCGCGCGGTCGGAAGGTAGCGCAGTGGGCAAAACCGTCGATTTCCATTGGGAGGTAGGCAGCACCAA
Organism: Alphaproteobacteria bacterium; assembly: GCA_965202925.1. GTDB lineage: Bacteria > Pseudomonadota > Alphaproteobacteria > Bin65 > Bin65 > Bin65. The sequence continues at coordinate 1,123,010 of CBDBCG010000001.1, forward strand.
CAGCAATTTCGCGCTGCACCGGCTCCGGCCGGTCGCGGCGCGCCCCGGCGGTTCGGCCGCGCGGGCTTCGAAGCTCAACGGGTGACGAATGTCGCAAGATGAAGAATCGTTACGGGGGGTCGGCCGGAGGGGGCTGCGTCACCTGTTCCCCTCTCTGGACGAGGAGGGCCGCGCCTACTGGGAAGCCCGCATGAGCGGCAGAAACCTTGCAAAAGGGGATGCGCTCTTTCGTGAAGGCGACCCGTCGGATGCCCTGTATGTCGTGTTGCAGGGACGACTCGCCACTGTCGCCAGAAACGAGCGGCGCGAGGAGATTGTCGTCTCGGTCATCGGTCCTGCGGAGACGGTCGGCGAGAACGGGCTCATTTCCGGCGACCCGAGAGACCTGACCATCAAGGCGTTGACCGACAGCAGGCTGCTCCGGCTGTCCAGGGAAGACTTCGCCGCGCTTCATCGGGAACATCCCTCGATCCTGCTCGACCTCGGCCGGCTTCTGGCCCGGCGTCACACGCAGAACATCCAGAAGCTCATCACCAAGAACGAACAGCTCAGGAAGATCGCGCTGGTCCGGACCGAGAGCACTCCGACGATCGAGGCTTTCCTGGGGCGGTTCGAGGAGAGTCTCTCGTCGGCGCCGGGCTCCTGGCTGGTGTCCTCGGACGACCTCGTGACGCAGGTCGGCAACGAGGCGACGTTCTTCCTCGACCTCATCGAGTATTTGAGCCTGGACCTGACCTGCCTCGTCTTCGACGCGGAGTTGTCGGATCCCCGCCTGGGGCTCTTCTACGAGAGCTTCTTCGATGCGGTCGTGTGGCTGGTGGACGCAGAGTCCTCCCCGGAAATCTGCCGCCGGCAATGGGAGGACCGGTTTCCGCGCGTCTTCTCCTACAATGTGCGGCGGGAGATGCTGCTCGTCCGCCGGCCCGGCGTTCCCAGGCGCGCCCGGCCCTGGCTGGAGGACGACGCCTTCGACCTCGTCCACCATGTGGAGCTCGACAACCTGTCGGACTATAACCGGGTGGTCCGGTATCTTCGCGGCGAAGCGGTGGGCGTGGTGCTGTCGGGCGGCGGAGCCCGAGGCTGGTTTCATCTTGGCGCATTGCGCGCGCTGCAGGAGGCCCGAATTCCAATCGACGCCATCGGGGGGGCCAGTAGCGGGGCGTTCGTCGCCGCGTGCTATGCCGAGACTCCGGTCTACGACGAGTACCGCCGCATGGTGCACGATGCCGCCGTGGCGAACGCAGACCACATGGCGCTGCGCAACTTCACCATGCCCAAAGTGTCGATCTTCGGCGACAAGCGCGCGACCGACAGCCTGATGGCCAGCTTCGGCGACCGGCGCATCGAGGATCTTCAAATCCCGTTCTTCTGCGTGAGCTGCAACCTGAACCGGAACCGGGAAACCACCTGGCGGCAGGGGAAACTGTGGAAAAGAATACGCTCCAGCCTGGCCGTTCCCGGCATCCTTTCGCCCGTCATCGAAGAAGGGGCGTTGCACTTCGACGGGGGATTGGTGAACAACCTCCCGGTTGACGTGATGCGCCGGCTCCTGCCTCCGGGAAGCGCCATAATCGCCGTGGACGTCACCGACACGAGCATCGACGAGACCCGCTACGATTTTCCCCCGAACCTCGGATTTGTGGACAGTCTGCTCACATACTTCAGGCTGAAGGGCCGCCGGCACCGGTTTCCGAGCTTCCGCGAGACCTTTCTGAAGGCGCTCATGGTCGGGGCGATCGAACGGATCGAGAGGAACCGGGTCGAGGCCGATTTCCTGATCCGGTCCGACCTGGGTCCGATCGGTATGACGGATGTCAGAGCGGGTATGCCGTTGATCGAGACCGGCTATCGGGAGACGCGCAGGCTGCTGGAGGCTCTACCGGATACCGACCGCAGCCGCTTCCTCCGCGAGGACCGGGTTGAATTGCGGCAGGCTGCGGAAAGCGCCGCCGGGGCGGGAATCTAGGTAGGGTCGCGAGGATTTGCTCTTGTTCGGCGCAGGCATTTGCCGCCGCGAGATCGGCTGGCGCGCGGCGGGACGATAGCGCGATGGGCCGGACCGTCGATTTCTACTGGGAGGTCGGCAGCACGAACAGCTATTTCGCGCTGCACCTGCTCCGGCCGGTCGCCGAGCGCCATGGCGCGGCGATCGACTATATCCCGATCAATCTCGGCCATGTCTTCCGGCATCACAACTACGTCCTGATGGAGGAGCCGGAGGCCAAGATCGCCAACCGCATCCGCGACCTCGAACGCTGGGCCGAGCGCTACGATCTGCCGTTCCGCTTCCCGACCGTCTTTCCGATCAAGACCAGCCGGGCCCTGCGCGGCGCCATCGCCATGCGGCGCTGGGGCAAGGAGGTGGCCTTCATCGACGCCATCTTCGCCGCCTACTGGGAGCGCGACGACGCCTCGATCCAGCATTATGCCGGTCTGCGCCCGATAGCAGAATCGCTCGGCGCCGATCCGGACGCGTTCGAGGCCGCGGCGGAGAGCGAGGAATGCCGGGCCGCGCTGATCGCGGCGACCGACGGCGCGCTCGCCCGCGGCGTGTTCGGCGCGCCGACCATGATCGTCGGCGAGGAAATCTTCTGGGGCAAGGACCGGATGGACTTCGTCGAGCGGGAACTGGCAAAGGGTTAGGCAGCCTCGCCCGATGCGGACGCCGCGCTACGGCCGGCGGCCGCAGGGGAGGGTTTGAAACCCTCCCCTGCAAAGGCCCCCTGCAAAGGCGGCCGTCATGCGCTTTCCCCGACCCGTCGTCCCGGCCGACTTCACCCCTCGCCGTCATCCCGACCGAGCGTAAGCGAGTGGAGGGATCTCGGCTCGGTTCCACCCGCAAGAACCCGAGTCCGGCACCGGGATTCCTCCGCTCCGCGCCCCTCACGGGGCGCTTCGGTCGGAATGACGGGCAAGGAACAGAGGACGGGCCGCTCCGGGCGGTAGGACCGGCACGGACGGAACGGACCGCCGGGGTGGGGAAGCCCGGCCCTAACCCGGTTTGCGGACCCAGAACAGGTACATGCCGTCGAACGTGTCGGGATTGTCCCGCTCGTATTCCGCCCAGGCGCCGAGATCGAGCGCGGCGGCCTCGCCCCGCGCGGCGGCAAAGGCGTCGGCGATGTGGGGCCGCACGTCCATGTGCAGGAATTCGAGCGCCTCTTCCTTCAGAAACCCGCCGATGGCCTCCAGCGTCAGCGGCCGTTCATGGGCATGGAACAGCAGGTCGCGCACTTCGCTGAGCGTGTAGAAATCCGCTGAATCGGCCAGCGCGCGTTCGAAATCGTCCTGCGGTTCGGCGAGGATCCGGGCCCGGACCTCGCGGATCGCGTTCGGGTCCGCCGGGTCGATGCCGTCGCCGGCGAGCCGGTCGCGCAGGGCGGTCAGGCCGCGCCGGGCGGTCGCGCTGTAGAGGCCGACATACATCAGCCCGCCGGGCCGCAGCCGGTCCAGCAGCGCACGCCAGCCGGCGAACGGATCGGCCAGGTGGTGCAGCACGCCGATGCATTCGATCAGGTCGGCCGGCGCGTCGAACGGCGGCTCGAAGGCCGGGAGATCGAGGATATCCGCCTGCCGGAACCGGATCGAGTCGAGGCGCTGCCGGCGCGCCTTCATGGCCGCGTAGCGCAGGCTCGCCCGGCTGAAATCGAAGGCGAGCAGCCGGGCGTTCGGCGCATAGGCGAGCGCGGCCTCGACCGCCTGCCTGCCGGTGCCGCAGCCGGCGATCAGGATGCGCAGCGGCCCGCCGGTCCAGCCGCCGCCCGGGGGCCGGGCCGGCGGCGGCGCTGCCGACCCGCCGGCAATCCGGTCCAGAAACGCGCGTACCGCACCTGCCAGCGGCGGCTGCACCCAGCCCCAGCGCGGATAGGGATTGGCCTCATATTGCGCCGCCACGGCCTCGCCGGTCCCGTCTGCGGCGTCGATCGCCGGGCCGAGATCGGCATCGGCCCGCGCCATCTCGTGCCGCTCGCGCCGGACGTCCCGGACCAGGCCGGCCAGGCCCTTCGGCAGTTTTGCGTCCTGCGCGTCGCCGGCCGGGCACCAGCGCTCCGCCGGCAGGTACAGCGCTGCGACAAGGCGCAGCGCCGGATCGGCCGGGTCCAGCCGGGCGACGGCCGTGCGCTCTGCTTCCGCGACCGGCCAGACCCCTTCGTTCAGCCAGTTCTGCCGGGCCATGGCGGCGAGCAGGGCTTCGTCCGGCTCCGTGGGCCGTTCGACAGGCAGGTCCAGCGCCTTGCGCCGCCGCGCGACGAGCCATCCCTCCAGGGCCGGTTCCCGGACCGGCGCCGCCTCCAGCAGTGCGATCAGGAGGGTCAGTTCGTCCGAACCGGGCCGGAAGGCCGCCTGTTCGCCGCGCTCGGCCAGCAGCAGGCCGGCCGCCCGGGCGAGCGGATCGGCCGTCACCCGGTCCAGGCGCAGCGCCGCCGCTAGCCCGGCGGCGCTGACGCGGGAGAAATTCACCGGAGTGACCGAGGCCAGGATATCCGACAGTTTGCGGCCGGCCTCCGCCGACAGCGGGTTGCGCGCGAGATGGGCGGCCAGCATCTCGATCGCCGCCATGGGGTGGCCCTCGGCAAGCAGCACCCGGGCGAGCAGGACGGCCGCTGCGCTGTCCTTCGGTGCGCCGTCATGCGCCTCGCGCAGCAGCATCAGCGCATAGGCTTCGTCGCCCCGCGCCAGCGCCTGCCGGGCCTGCGCGATCAGTTTTTTCGTCCCGGCCCTGGCCATCGCCGGTCTCAGTCGGTCAGCGCGCGCGGGTCGAGGGCGTCCTGCAGGCCGTCGCCCAGGAAGTTGAAGGCGATCACGGTGATGAAGATCATCAGGCCGGGCCAGATCATGAGCTGCGGGGCGCTCGACAATTGTTCCTGGGCGCCGGTCAGCATGTTGCCCCAGCTCGGGATCGGCGGCTGGATGCCGAGGCCCAGGAAGCTCAGCACCGATTCGAACAGGATGATGCCGCCGACCGAGAGCGTCGTCGCCACGATGATCGGCGAGATGGCGTTGGGCAGGATGTGGACGCGCATGACCCGCCACGGGCTCGCGCCCATCGCGATGGCGGCGCGGACGAATTCCCGCTCCTTGAGCGAGAGCGTGGCGCCGCGCACCAGCCGGGCGACGCCGGTCCAGCCGAACAGCGCGGTGATGACGATGATGCGGTAGAGGCTGACGTCGCCCGCGTTGGCGACCGAGGCGGGCAGGCCCAGCTTGGTCAGGTCGACCGCGGCCAGGACGATCAGCAGCGGCAGGATCGGCAGGGCGATCACCGCGTCGGTGAAGCGCATCAGCAGATCGTCGAGCCGGCCGCCGAAATAGCCGGCGAGGATGCCGATGACGGCGCCGATGATCGCCGAGAACACCGCCGCCACCAGCCCGACGAGCAGGGAAATCCGGCCGCCGTAGAGCAGGCGCACCAGCAGGTCGCGGCCGAGTTCGTCGGTGCCCAGCGGATGGGCCAGGCTGGGCCCCTGCAGGATCGCGCCCAGATCGACGTCGCGAATATCCGCGCCCATGAGCCGCTCGACGGCCGGCGCAAAGGCCGAGGCCAGAATGAGGATAGCGAGGACGACGGCCGAGGCCACGGCCAGCCGATGCCGGACGAAACGGTTGAAAACGCGGCGCCGCAGCTCGCGCCGGCCGGCAACGGTAACCGCGGCGCTCATGTCCCGGTTCTCATTGCCCCCGTACTCATTGGAGGGCGATCCTCGGGTCGAGCACTGCGTAGGCCATGTCCGCGCCGACATTGGCGGCCAGCGTCACGAAGGTGGCGAAGAGAAGGCCGACCAGCGCGAGGTTGAAATCGTTGGCCAGGATCGAATCGTAGATCATCTTGCCCATGCCGGGATAGGCGAACACCGTCTCGGTGATCAGCGCGCCGGAGAACAGGGCGCCGAAGTCCAGCGCGATGATCGTGACGATCGGGATCATGGCGTTGCGCAGGGCATGGCCGGTCAGCACGCCGCGTTCGCTCACGCCCTTGGCGCGCGCGGTGCGGATGAAGTCCTGACGCATGACGGCCATCGTCTCGGCCCGGACGAAGCGGGTGAAACCGGCGACGTTGAGCAAGGTCAGGGACAGCACCGGCAGGACGAGATAGTGCAGCCGGTCCCAGAAGCCGCCCTTGCCGATGGTCTCCAGCCCGCCGGCCGGAAACCAGCCGAGCCAGACCGCGAAGACAAAGATCAGAATGAGCGCGAGCCAGAAGGGCGGCGCCGAGCGGCCGGCGAAGCTGAACAGGTTGATGGCGTAGTCGTGCAGCGAATAGGGCCGGGCCGCCGCCCAGACGCCGAGCGGTATCGCGATGGCGGCGGAGAGCAGGAAGCTGATGCCCATGAGCAGCAGGGTGCGCGCGAGATGCGGGCCCATGACCTCCAGCACCGGCCGGCTGTGGCTGCGGGAAAATCCCAGGTCGCCGCCCAGCGCCGCGCTCAGCCAGTTCCAGTAGCGCTCGCCGATCGGCAGGTCGAGGCCGTGGAGGGCGCGCAGCCGCGCGGCGTCGGCCGGCGTCAGCTTCGGGTCGGAGGCGATCATGATGTCGACCGGATCGCCGGGCATCAGCCCGATCAGGGCGTAGACCAGGAAGGACATGATCGCGATGACCGCCAGCGACTGCATCAGCCGGCGGATCAGGAATGCGCTCATTGCTGCTTCGCGTCAGCTCCGGCGTTCCAGTCCTCGACCCACAGGGTGGTGGAAAACTGGTGCCCGGTCGGCCGGATGCCCTTCAGCCAGCGGGGAAACACATAGGGGTTGGCCCGGAAATAGAGCGGCAGGACCGGCAGTTCCTCGGCATAGATCTGCTGGATGCGCTTCCAGACCGGCAGGCGGTCCTTGAGCGCCAGCGTCACTTCGAGCTTTTCGATCAGCCGGTCCATCTCCGCGTTGCGGAAACCGGGATAGTTCTGGCCGGACCAGTTGTTGTCCGCCGTCGGGATCTCCGCCGAGTGCAGGGTGCCGCGCGGATTCGATTCCGGCGCCGAGATCCAGGCATACATCGCCATGGCCGGAAACCGGCGTTGCAGGACGGTGCGGCCGAAATAGACCCGCGCCGGCTGGGTCTTGAGCCGGATGTCGACGCCGATGCGCCGCCAGTAGGCCTGGAGGATCTCCATGACCTGCTCGCGCACCCGGTGGCCCGACGTGGTCATCAGCGACAGGCTCAGCCGCTCGCCCTTCGCATTGTAGCGCCAGCCGTCGCCGCGCCGTTTCCAGCCCGCCGCGTCGAGCAGCGCCGCCGCCTTCTTCGGGTCGAACGGGTAGGTCGTCACCTCCTTCGACGACACCTGGTCCAGCGGGCTGATGTTGGTGTGGGCGACCGGCTGGAGGCCGCGGAACAGCTGCTCGCTCATCCGCTTGCGGTCCATGCCGTAGGCCAGCGCCCGGCGCACCCGCCGGTCCTTCAGCACCGGGTTGTCGAGGTTGAAGTCGATATGCTCGTAGATCAGGCCGGCCTTGAAGAGGAAGCGGTAGCGGTTTGCCGCCCGGCGCTGCAGCGCGCTCGCCTGGTCGAGGGACAGGCCGAGCTCGCCCGCCGCATAGTCGATGCCGCCGGCGCGCAGGTTGGCCTCCAGCGCGGCCGTGTTGCCGATCACGCGGACGACGATCCGCCTGAAATTCGGTTTCGGGCCCCACCAGGTCCTGTTCGGCACCAGCTCGACATGGGACCCGGACACGATCCGGCTGATCCGGTACGGACCGTAATAGAGGCCGGGATTGGCCGGATCGCGGTCGTAGGTCGTGCGCCGGCGGTATTCCTTCGGATCGCGGAACGCCTCGGCCTCCAGATGGGCCGGCATCGGATCGGGTATGAGTTGGTTGTAGTCGTAGCGCAGCTTGTCGAGGACCTGCACGAAGGTCCGGTTGTCGATCCGCTCGATCGCGACGGTGCGCAGGAACGGCTCGCGGACGGCGACGCCGCTTTGCGGATGGCGGCCGACCTTCCAGGCAAAGATGACGTCGTCGACCGTGACCGGCCTGCCGTCGCCCCATGTCGCGCCCTTATGGATGCGCCAGGTGATGCGCAGGCCTTTCTTGCCCTTGAGGTCGCCCTTGTGGAAGGTGACGACCTTCGCGCCGCCGTTTTCCACCGTCGGCAGCGTCTCGCAGAGCAGGCAGACCAGCTTCCAGTCCCGGTCGAAGGTGACGAAGGGCCGCCGCGCCATGGCCAGGATGTAGCTCTTGGCCAGCATCGAATCGATCATCGGGTTGAAGGTCGACGGGAACTGGGTGATGCCGATGGTCAGCCCGTCGCGCCGTTTCGTCTCGGATTTCTCTTGGGGCTTCTCCTGGGACTGCGCCGGCGCCACAGCCACTGCGAGAAGCGTCAGCAGGAGGATCGCTGTCCGTGTCATGCGGCGCAGAGTGGCCGAAGCCCGCATCCGGCGCAATCGCGCAATCGTTCCACCGCCTTGTACTGCGCCAAGACCGCCCTGGCCGCGGGCCGGCCCTGCAGTCCCTGGTTCTCTCCGCCGGAGGATTCCTCCGCGGAACCCCTCGCCGTCATTCCGACCGGAGCCCCGGCCCCCGAGTGGGATGGAGTGGGCCGGGGCGTAGTGGAGGAATCCCGACTCGGTCTCACCCCACAAGAAACCCCAACCATAAGGAACCCGTAGTCCTGCGTTGAGATTCCTCCGCTACGCGCCCCGGACTTGAATCCGGAGAGGTCGCCGCCCGCGGTGTCGCGGCGGATCGCAATGGCCCGGCGGATTTCCCGGGTCTCCGGGCGTCTCGATGGATCGCGGATCGCTCGGGTTCCGCGGACGGCCGAGCAATGAAAGCAGACCGGGTCATCAATTCGCATTCGGTATGTTTCAAATGTCGGGAGCTGAGTAGGCGGCGCATGGCGCCGAATGACCATTTCGGCGCGCGGAGACAGTATCGAGGCCATCGCGGGCTGCAACTCGGAGCAGAAGTGTGTCGCCGGGGCGAATTGCGCCAGGCCTATTGCGGAAACTGAAACCCCGAATTCTTCATGCCCTCGGCCTGCCGCGCCATCGCCCGCCGGAAGGCCGGCATTTCCTCCACCCGCGCGCTGTGCTCGACGATCGCCGGATATTCCTGGATCGGGAAACCCGCGGAAGCCGCCGTCGTCACCAGCCAGTGCAGGTAGACATCGACGATCGACGGTTCGTCGCCGTAGAACCAGCTGCCGTCCGAGACCCGCTGTTCGACTTCCTTGAGGGCGTTTTTCAGCTGAGCGGTGCCGTTTGCGTAAATCCCGTCGGTTTCGCCATCGGTGTACCGGATCGGCATGCGGATCTGGCGGACGATCGGGTGCAGGGTCGCCGAGCACCAGACGAGATCGGAGCGCTGGGCGGCTTTCTCGAGCGGCGTATCCGTCCCGGGCAGGATGCCTGCATCCGGCGCCATCGCGTCGAGCATCGTCAGGATCGAGGCGTTTTCGGTGATCGGGGTGCCGTCCACGACCAGCGCCGGGACCTTCCCGCTGCGGTGCACCTCCCTGTATTCGGCCGATTTCTGCTCGCCCTCGAAAATGTTAATGATCTGGTCGTCGTACGCCAGCCCTGCCATTTCCAGCGCGGTCATCGTCACCTGCGAACAGGCGCGCGGACAATAATAGAGTTTGATTCTGGTCATGAAGCCCTCCGGTCTGAGGGATGAAAGCTAGCCTCGGAGCCGGTTCGACACAATTCCCGATGCGGCCCGATGCGGGCAACGCCCTCGATCCCGATGCGCACCGTCCGGTCGGCCTCCAGCCGGTCGAAATGGGCCAGCAGGCGTTCGGCGTTCATAGGGCCGTCATCGGCCGATCCTTTCCAAAAATTCCACTGCGAAACCGGCGGCCTCCCGGGTTCCATCAGCGGTACACCCGGTCGCGGCTGCCGACCCTCAGCACCAGAATGCGCAGCGTGTCCGCCTGTATGTCGCAGACCGCGCGGTAGTTCCCGATCCGGTAGCGCCACAGCCCGCCCAGCGGCCCGCTCAGCGCCCGTCCGGCGCTCCGCGGGTCGGCCAGCCCTGCAACATGCCCGTTCATATAGCCGACGATTCGGCGCGCCGCCGGTTTATCGAGTTTGCGAAGCTGGGCCAGGGCCGTTTCGGCATACTCAATCGTCCAGGGCAAGGGCCCGGCTCACTTCGGCGGCTGTATAGACTTTTTCCTTCCCGGCGCGGAGGCGCTGCAATACGTCCGCGGCAAGGTAATAGTCCTCCATGTCTTCAAGGCCGCGTTCGACGATCTCGCGCAGGTAAAACGCCCTGCTGCGGCCGGTCTCCGACACCAGAAAATCGAGCCGCTGTTCCGCGTCGGGGGACAATCGAATCGAAGTCGTCATATCGGCACGCTCCATGTCCGGGCGGGTCCGCGCCGCCTGCCATAGTTCTTTCCGGCCGGCGCAGACAACGCTGCCGAAGCGCCGGCCTGCTCGATATCCGCCAACCATACGCGCGGGTCACGACGCATAAACGAGCTCGCGCGATTTGTTTATGGCCGCGCGCAGATACGGGTTGCGGAATTCGCGATTTTCGACCAGATCGACCAGCCGGCCCAGCGCGCGATGCAGGGCGTCCCTGAAGTCGAAATACCGGTGGAACGGCCGGAGATCGCTGTCGGGGTCGAATTCCACAAGGAAATCGGCGTCGCTCGTTTCGGGGTCGAAATCCGTGCCGCGCGCCGCCGAGCCGAAGACTTCGAGCCGCACCACGTCGTAGCGCCGGCAGAGTTCGGCCAATTCTTCCTTCTTGTCGGCGATGGCGGCGTGCATCGTCAGGCTCCGTGCATCTTCGGCACCGCGCATTCTCGGCCTTGGGCGGCGGCGCATGGCGCGCTTTCCCGGCGTCATCGTAACAGCGCCTCCGCCGGGAGTCCTCCCGGTTCGTCGCACACCGATATCGCTTCGGTCCCGGCGGCGGTCAACTCCGCCGGCAGCGTTTCGGGACCGCCGGCCTCATCCCGGACCCTTTCGGAATACTCAATCGTCCAGGGCAGGGGGCCGGCTCACTTCGGCGGCCGTATAGACTTTTTCCGTCCCGGCGCGGAGGCGCTGCAATACGTCCGCGGCCAAGCCGCACTGCCGTTGCCGCTCCGTCGTGGCCGAAGCGCAGTGCGTTGAGCGGGGCTTTGCCGGGGGCGGATTTCTCCGCTGCGCCGGCCGCCGCCCGCTCCGGCCGAAGTGACGGGAGGTGCCGCGCGGCCGGCGGCGTGCAAAAACTGCTTGACATTCCCGATAAGAACATTATATGAACAAACTTGCGGATACGGCAGACGGGCCGGGTGCAAAAAAACACGGTAGGAAGACCGGTCTGTCTGTTTTCGGATTTCCCGGAAACGATGTAAATTCAAAGGGTTGGCGGAATATGATAAGTGAACGGTTATTCCAAAAGTCAGAGAACAAAATCCCATACAGGGTTTTCACCTGAAAAATGGCACCGGTCGCGCGCCGCGCCGGACGGCGACTCATGACGGACCATGACATTTCCTGACACATCATGACATTCCGACATCCCGCCGACGCCGCGTGCGTCCGGCCGGTCTGGCGCGGCATGACAAATCATGACATTTCCTGACACATCATGACCCATCCCGACATCATCGTGGTCGGCGCCGGCAACGCCGCCTTCTGCGCGGCGCTGGCGGCGCGCGAGGACGGCGCCTCGGTGCTGATGCTGGAGCGCGCGCCCGAGGCCGAGAACGGCGGCAACTCGCGCTTCACCGCCGGCGCCTTCCGCTTCGCCTACGACGGGGCGGAGGATATCCGCGCCCTGTGCCCGGACCTGCCGGAAAGCCAGGCCGCGATCACCGATTTCGGCAGCTATCCGGAGGAGAGCTTCTATGACGACATGTTCCGCCTGACCCGCTACCGCACCGATCCGGCGCTGTGCGAGCGGCTGGTCACGGAATCGCGCGAGACGATGCTGTGGCTGCACGGCCGGGGCGTCCGCTTCATGCCGATCTACGGGCGGCAGGCCTTCAAGACGGCGGACGGCCGCTTCCGCTTCTGGGGCGGGCTGACGCTGGAGGCCTGGGGCGGCGGGCCCGGCCTGGTCGACGGCCATACGAAGATCGCCCGGACGGCCGGGATCGACATCCGCTACGGCGCCCGGGTGCTCGGGCTGCTCCATGACGGCCACAGCGTCGGCGGCGTAAGGCTGAAAGCGGCCGGCCGGATCGAGACGGTGCCGGCCGGGGCGGTGGTGCTCGCCGCCGGCGGCTTCCAGGCCAATCCGGAATGGCGCACGCGCTATCTCGGCCCCGGCTGGGAGCTGGCGAAGGTGCGCGGCAGCCGCTTCAACACCGGCGACGGCATCCGCATGGCGCTGGAGGCCGGCGCGGCGTCCTACGGCAACTGGTCCGGCGGCCACGCCGTCGCCTGGGACTACAACGCGCCGGAATTCGGCGATCTGGCGGTCGGCGACGGCTTCCAGAAGCACAGCTACCCGTGGGGCGTCATGGTCAACGCCGCGGGCCGGCGTTTCGTCGACGAGGGCGCGGATTTCCGCAACTACACCTACGCCCGCTATGGCCGGGTGATCCTGGAGCAGCCGGACGGCTTCGCCTGGCAGGTGTTCGACGCGCAGGTCGCGCATCTGCTGCGCGACGAATACCGCATCCGGCAGGTGACGAAGGCGAAGGCCGATACGCTGGAAGACCTGGCCGGCCGGCTGGAGGGCGTGGACCGCGGCGGCTTCCTCGCCGAAATGGCGGCCTACAACGCGGCGGTGGATACCGGTACGCCCTTCGATGCAACGGTCAGGGACGGGCGCGGCACGCGCGGGCTCGCGGTGAACAAGACGAACTGGGCCAACACGATCTCCGAGCCGCCCTTCGAGGCCTACCGGGTCGGCTGCGGCCTCACCTTCACCTTCGGCGGCCTGCGCATCGACCCGCATAGCGCGCAGGTGCTGGACAGCGACCTCGCGCCGATCCCCGGCCTCTACGCCGCCGGCGAACTGGTCGGCGGCCTGTTCTGGTTCAACTATCCGGGCGGCACGGGGCTGACCAACGGCGCGGTCTTCGGCCGCCTCGCCGGCCGCTCGGCGGCGGCCGCGGCGGCCGGGTAGGGTTGCCTACCCGCGGATCATTCCGGCGTCCACGGCTCGCGGATCACGAGTCCCTTTGCCGTGAAACCGCCGTCGACGCTCAGCGTCTGCCCGGTGATATGGCCGCTTTCCCGGTCGCAGAAGAACAGGATCGCCGCCGCGATGTCCTCCACGGTGCCGTAGCGCCGGATCGGCATCGCGTTCATCCAGGCCGTCGTGCGTTCCACCGGATGGTGCGCACTCATCGGCGTGACGACCGGGCCGGGGGCGATCGCATTGACCGTGATCCCGTGTTCGGCCAGTTCGACCGCCATGACCCTGGTGATGGCCAGCATCCCCGCTTTCGATGCGGCATAGGCGGCCTGGCCGGTGCCGCCCAGCAGCGCGGCGTGGGACGAGATGTTGACGATCCGCCCGCCGGTCTTCAGGGCGATCATCTCCCGCGCAACGGCCTGAGAGCAGAAGAAGCAGGTGTCCAGGTTCGTCTTCAGGACGCGGTCCCAGAATTCCCTGTCGGTGTCGAGAGCGGGGCGGTTGGCGCCGATCCCGGCATTGTTGACCAGAATGTCGAGGCCGCCGAAGGCCTCGACGGCCTTCTTCGGGATGGCGCCATAGTCCGCGGCATCGTTGAGATCGACGATATGTCCCGCCGCTTTGCCGCCGTCCGTGCGAATCTGTTCGATCGCCGCCTCGGCTTCCGGTCCGTTCCGGTCGACGATCAGGACCGAGGCCCCCAGTCGCGCCAGGCGTCCGGCGGTCTCGCGGCCGATCCCGCTCGCGCCGCCGGTGACGATGGCGGTCATCGCCTCGAAGCGATTGCCGGGCATCCGGCCGCCCTATCTCAATCCGGTATCCGGCGCGCCGGCCGAGGCGGCCTCATGGAGTGCGAAATACCGGTTCCGGGCGTTTTCCTGGCTGGTGTAGAGGCCGTCATAGTTGGGCGCCACGGGCAGCGGAAGGCGCACGGGCAGCGCTTCCATCCGCGGCTGCACGGCGGGATCGCCGCGGACGACCGTTTCCCGGAACGCATCCAGCGAAAGGCCGCCGGTCAGCGGCCAGGCGTCGGTCGCGCCGTATTGGTAGATCAGCAGCCGCCGGGCCCGCGCAGACGTGTTCAGCGCGGAGCCGTGGATCGTGCGGGCATGATGCAGCGAAACCATGCCGGCCTTGCCGGTGAGCGGCACGGCCCTGTGGTATTCGAGGGGATCGCGCTCCGGATCGATCGCCGAGCAGAAGACGCCGTCGGAATGGTGCGAATAGACCGGCCCGCGGTGCGAGCCGGGAATCATCAGGAGCGGGCCGTTTTCGGGCTCGACGTCATCCAGCGGGATCGAGACGGACAGCAGGTCGTCGTTGGTGTGGGGGTAGCCCGCCCAGTCCTGGTGCCATTCGACCGGCGAGCCGTATTCGGCCGCCTTGATGTTGATCTTGCCGTTCGGATGGGTGATGCGGATGCCGCTGCCGATCAATTGCGCGACGGGATCCAGGATCGTCGACGAGCGCGCAAGCCGGTCGAAGGCTTCGTGCTGGAAGATCGGTTTCTTCAGGCGCCTGACGCGCGGACTATCCGGACTGTGCGACGGTTCGAGGTCGTAGTAATCGTCGCCCTCTTTCATATCGGCCGCCCCGGCGACCAGTTCGTCGACGATGCCGGAGAGGCATTGGATTTCTTCCTTCGACAGCAAACCGTCGACAACGACATAGCCCTGTTCGTTATAGAATCCGATTTCGTCCTCGGTCAGCAATCGGCCTTGCCGTATCATCGCGGGCCCCAACGCTGCGGTTTACGGGTTCGTAAATTTCCCAATTCGCCGGATTGCTGTCAATCGGGCGCTACGCTACGCGCGGATGTCTGCGCGCCCGTCGGGCGTCCAGCCGTAGACCTTCGCGCAGGCGCCGCCCATCAGGATCGCCCGCTCGCCGTCGGTGATGCGGTCGGTCAGCCGGAACGGGTCGACCGCCTGGCGATAGGACAGCAGTGCGGCGGTGCGGGTCCAGTCGGTGCCCCAGAGGCACCGCTCGATGCCCCAGGCGTCGAAGATGCGGCCGAGCGGGTCCCAGATGTCCGGGTATGGGTAGCCGGCCCGGGAAAGGGTGCACGCGCCGCTGATCTTTATGACCGCATTCTCGCGCGCGGCGAGGCCGAGCACCCTCGGCAATTCGGCGAACGGCTCGGGCGGGGCCGGCGGCGCGTGGGGCTGCAGGAGGCCCATATGGTCGAGGATGAAAAAGGTTTCGGGGTAGCGGTCGATCAGCGCGATGCCGGCCTCCAGCCGGCCCCAGCACAGCAGATTGACGGGCAGGCCAAGCCGGGCGGATTCGCGCAGGATAACGGCAATCCCCGGATCGTCGGGACCGCGGTCCGCCTCATGGTTCATCAGGAGCCGGGTGCCGACCGTGCCGGCTGTGTCTTTCCACGCCGCAATCGTTTCCGCCGCCGCCGGGTCGGACGGATCGATCGGTTTGACGAGGGCGAACCGCCCGGGATGAGCGTTGCGCACCTCCACGGCGTAGCGCGCATCGTACCGGTAGATCGAATAGGCGGAGACCAGAATCGCGCCGTCCACGCCGACCGCGTCCATGGCCGCCACCATCTCGTCTCCGGTGACGTGGGCCGGCCAGTCCGGCGCCCCGGCCCAGGGGCGCTCCGGCGTGTCGGCGGCGTAGGCGTGAACCTGCGAATCGACGATCGGCATCGTTGTCCGGTCGGTTCCTGCCGGCCGTTCCGCTAGCCGGCCGATGCTGTCCTGGACGCTGACTTCTGCCAGACGATCAGCGCGGTCAGAACCGCCAGGCCGATAACGTCGGCGATCACGCTGCCGTACACGAAGATCAATCCGACGACCAGAATTCCAAGGCGTATGGCGACCGGCAACCGGGTCAGGTAGTGACCGCCGAATCCGATCGCGAACAGAACCGACGCGGCGAATCCGACAATCAGTATCCAGCCGATTTCAAGCGCCGATCCCCTCAACAACACTTCGGGCCGGAAAATGAACATGAAGGGCAGGATGTATTTCATCGCCGCCAGCTTCATGGAGTTGAGCGCGATCGGCCACCAGTGCGTTTTCGTGATGACCGATGCGGTAAAGACCGCCGTGCACAGCGGCGGTGTCAGCGCCGACAGCAGGGCGCCGTAGAAGACGAAGAAATGGGCGGGCAGGGCCGGCACGCCGAGATCGACCAGCGCGGGAACGACGACCGCCGCCGCGACCAGGTAGGCCGCCGTCGTCGGCATGCCCATGCCCAGGATGAGGGCGACCAGCAGCGCCAGGCAGACCGCGGCCAGCAGGCCGCCATGCGCGCCGAGACCGATCACCGCCTCGCCCAGCTTGATCCCGATGCCGGTGAACGACACCAGGAACAGCGTGATCTGGGCACAGATCAGCAGCGAGACGATGGTCACGATGCCGTGCGCCGCCGTGCGGACGCCGTTCAGGATCATGCCGAAGAGGGTCCGGATCTTCTCGCCGGAGACCAGGCCGGTGACCAGGAACAGGGCAAGATTCGTGCAGATCGCATAGAAGGCGGACAATTCGGGGGTCCGGCCGCTGAACAACGATCCGAGCAGGACGACGATGGTCACGGCGAGGGGCCCGACCTTCTTCCAGGTCAGTACCGAGGACACCTTCGGGATGTCTTCGGCCTTGAACGGACGCAGATCGATCTTGCGCGCCTCGACGTCGATGCTGAACCAGATGCAGACGTAGAAGAACAGGGCCGGGATGATCGCCGCGTAAACGATCTCCAGGTAGGGCACGCTCAGGAGCTCGGCCATCACGAAGGCGCCGGCGCCCATGATCGGCGGCGTGATCTGGCCGCCGCTCGACGCCGAGGCTTCGACGGCGCCGGCGAATTCCGGGCGATAGCCGAGCCGCCGCATTGCCGGGATCGTGAAGTTACCCGTCGTCGCGACGTTGGCGACCGCGGCGCCGTTGAGCGTGCCGAACATGGCGCTCGACAGGGTGGCGACCTTTGCCGCGCCGCCGGGCGAGCGGCCCGCCACGATGATCGAGATGTCCATGAAGCTCTGTGCGGCGCCGGTCGCCAGCAGGAACGCGCCGAAGATAATGAAAATGGCGATCAGGCTTGCCGACAGGCTCGTGACCATCCCCCATATGCCGAGTTCGCTCAGGTAGATGTTTTCCAGCACATACTGAGGCGAAAACGGCGCGTGCCCCCAGCTGCCCGGAATCAGGTGTCCGAACAGCGCGTAGAGGATCATCGCAACCGCCAGCAGCGGCAGGAACGGGCCGGTCGTCCGCCGCGCGCCCTCCAGGATGATCAGGACCAGGGCAATGCCCAGAACGAAATCGTGGAACTCGGCAACGACGCCCAGATCGTCCGAGATCGCCTCTTCGTTGAAGAGGATGTACAGGGACGACACGACCGCTACGAGCATCGCGACGCCGCTGAAAACGCGAATGAAGAACGAGACCGGACCGGTGCTGCGGTCCTTCAGGCCGTCGAAATGCAGATAGGTCAGCAGCAGGCCCAGCGCGACGTGAACCGATCGCTGGACCAGCGGCTGGAACTGGCCGAAACCGGCCGTGTAGATGTGGAAGGCGACCAGCGCCAGGGCGAGTAACAGCACGACCCCCTCGCGCCCGGAAAGGCGGAGGGGGTCGGCGTTTTCAGCCGCGGCGCCGGTCATGGGCTCCGGCTATGTCGCCGCCGGCAATGTTACTTCATTTCCGGCGGGATCAGGTGCGCGGGGACCGTACCGCCCTGGGACCGGTAGAATTCCACCGCCGCCTTGTGCAGCGGAACCTTCGCCAGTTTCAGGGTATCGCGCGTGATGTCGACATCCTTGAACGTCGAGAAAGCGGCTTCCTGGATCTTCCGGCCCTTGGCGATGCCGGACAGGATCGCCTTCACCTGCCCGTCATTCAGGCCGGTATCGGTCGTGAACACGCCGATCATCTGCAGCGGCATCAGCGTGGCGGGGAAGCCCTTGATCTCGTTGTCCTTGAAATGGCGGAACGCGATATACGGGAACGTGGCCTGCACCGCCTTCATCTGCGCTTCGGTGAAGCTCAGAAGCTTGATCTTGGTGAACGCCATCAGCTCGAGCGTCGAACCGTCGAGGACGGTCGCACCGCCGGCCTTCGCATAGCCGATGGAGCGCTTGTCCTTAACCGCCGCGATCGCGTCGTTCAGGCTCGCGCGAAGATACTCCGGCTTGATCTTGAGGACTTCGAGCATCTGGATGACCAGCTGCTCGGTCGCGGAGCCGCGCTGGCCGGACGTGAAGACCTTGCCTTCCAGGTCGGCCAGTTTGTTGACGCCGGAATCCGCCCGCACGACCCAGGCCTGCATCGAGGGCGAATAGACCCACAGGGTCCGCAGCTTGGGAAATGCCTTGCCTTTGAATTTCCCGAGCCCCTTCCACATCTGGTAGACGCTCGCAAAGGCGGCGATGCCCAAATCGATCTGGCCGCGGCGAACCTTGTTGAGGTTGTCGCCGCCGCCCTTGGTCGAAACGGCGGTAACGTCGACCTTGTCGCCGGAATGGGTGTTGATCGCCTTCGCAGCGGCGACCCCATATGCGTAGTGGCTCGATTTCGTCTGGCTTGTGCCGAACGACAGCCTGTCGGCCGCCTGAGCGCTCCCCGCGACTGCTGCCGCGTACAGAATGACGGCACACCCGCCTAGGGCTTTCTTTCGCCAGTTCGTCAACATTGGACCTTTCCTCCTTTGGTCTTTGGTTGGGACTCTACTGCCCGCGCCGTGGTGATTTCGGCGCGGAGTTTTCTCTCAGCAAACGCTGTACCGTTCGAGAATCTCCTCGTCGATCTCAATGCCGATGCCCGCCCGATCGGCCGGCGGCGCATGCAGGAAGCCGTCCTCAAAAATGTCGTACGGCTCCTTGAGCAGGTCGTGGCGCAGCGGGTTGCGGTCGTCCTTCGACCAGTCCGAGCGCATGACCTCGAATGTCAGCAGGTTCGGCAATGCCGTGGCGATGTGCAGCGAGACGGCGAGGCACAAGGCCGAGCAGCTGCCGGTGTGTGGCGCATAGGGGATGTGGAACGCCTGGCTCATATGCGCAATCCGGGCGATTTCCGTGAGGCCGCCGACGCGGGACGGGTTCGGCTGAACGATGTCGACGCACCGTTCGCTGAACATGTTGGCGAAATCGAACCGGGTAAACGAACTCTCGCCCCATGCGATCGCCATGTCGAGATGATCGGCCAGATACTTGTAGCCATGGATGTTGTCCGGGCTGATCGGCTCCTCGAACCAGTAGATGTTGTATTTCTCCAGTTCGCGCCCGACGCGCAGAGCAAGTTTGTAGTCGTCGTGATAGCCGCAGTTGGCATCCACCGTCAGCATGATCTCGTCGCCGACGGCGTTCCGGATATCTTCGACGAGTGCGAGGTCCTTGACATAGCCTGCGGGGTTCTTGCCGATCTTGATCTTCATCGACTTGAAACCGAGATCGAGGAATTCCCGGGCGGTTTCGAGCACGGTGCTCCTCTCGCGCATTCTCAGGCTGGATGCGTAGGACGGAATGAGGTCGCGCTGGCGCCCGCCGAGAAACATGTACAGGGGCTGTCCATAGGCCTTCGCCCGCAAGTCCCACAAGGCGATGTCGATGCCGCTCAGGGCCTCGATGAAGAATCCGCGATTGTGTCCGCGGTTCATCATCGCGGCGTACATGATTTCCCAGGTGTGCTCGGGCTGCAGCGGGTCCGACCCGATGACCAGCGGGCTCAGTTCCTCGATGATCTTCTTGAGCGCGGCCGGCGCGAAGCGCGTCATGCATTCGCCGTAGCCGACAAGGCCGTCGTCGGTCGTAAGCCGCACAATGGTGGCCCGGTATCCGCCGAATACGATGTCCTGCACCTTGTCGGCATGAGGGATGCTCACCGGAGCATCGATCGCCTTCGAAAGTGGGACGAACAGCGGGAAGACTTCGACCTTGGAGACTCTCACGATAGCTGCTTTTTCGGATTGCCGGAAATTCTCGCGGGAAATCGCTGCATCCGGGTTTTCACGGAAAGAAAGTAGCGCTGGAACAAACACTTAGCCCGTTGCGAAGGTGCTCTCCATTGTCTAGCCCGAAGCCGATCCTGTTATCAAGCCCGTTTCAGGAATAGGTGCCAGACCGGAGGAGCCGTGTGACGAGGCGGGCGAAACCGCACCTAATCCCCGAACAGCCGCCGCACGGCCTCCGCCGGATCGGCCGCGCCGGCGCGGACCTGCTCGACGAGTGCGCGCCGGTCGCCGGCGGGCAGGGCCTTCAGCGCGTCGCGGACCAGGGCGCCCGCCATGTTGGCGAGTCGGTCGATCGCCTGCCGTTCGGCGCGCGCGCTTCGCTCTTCCGGCGTCACGGCCGCGCTGAGCCGCGCGGCGGCGTCGACCAGTTCAGCGACGCCTTCGCCGGTCGTGGCGATCGTGCTGAGGACCGGCGTGTCCCCCCGCGTTACGCTGCGCCCCACTGTTCTGAGGCCGAGCATCGCCTCAAGCTGCCTTGCAGCGTCGTCGGCGCCGGGCAGGTCGGCCTTGTTGACCGCGAGAATGTCGGCGACTTCGAGGATCCCGGCCTTGATCGCCTGCAGGTCGTCGCCCAGGCCGGGTGCGCCGACCACGACGGTCACGTCGGCGACCTGCGCCACTTCCACCTCGGACTGGCCGGCCCCCACGGTTTCCAGCAGCACGATGTCGAAGCCCGCCGCGTTCACCACGTCGATCGAGGCCTGGATGTTGAGGGCGAGCCCGCCGAGATGGCCACGCGCGGCGATCGAGCGGATGAAGACATGCGGGTCGGAGCCGTGCTCGCCCATGCGCGCCCGGTCGCCGAGGATGGCGCCGCCGCTCTTCGGGCTCGACGGGTCGACGGCGAGTGCCGCCACCTTGCTGCCCCGTTCGCGCAGCGTGCGGATCATCGCGCTGATCAGCGTCGACTTGCCCGAGCCGGGCGGGCCGGTCAGGCCGACGACCGGGGTGTCGCGCCGGTCCTCATCCAGCGCCTGCAGCAGCGCCCGGGCCTCCTCGCCGCCGATATCGGCGACGGTAAGCGCCTTGGCGAGCGCCCGGGTCTCGCCCTCGCGCAGCCGGTCGGCCAGGCCGGCGATATCGGTCCGGCGCGGATCGGCCCGATGCGGATCGGCCCGATGCGGATCGGAGTTCCCGCTCACCAGCCCGGCATCCCTTCGGGTCCGACCGCCTCGACGAGCACGCCGGCGCGCGCCAGCCCGACGGCGGCTTCGATGTCCGGCGCCATGTAGCGGTCCTCTTCCAGCGGCGGCACGACGGCGCGCAACCGCGCGACCGCTTCGGCGAGGCGGGCGCTCGTCTTCAGCGGCGCGCGGAAGCCGATGCCCTGGGCGGCGGCGAGCCATTCGATGGCGACGATCTTGGCCAGGTTGTCGTTCATCTCGGCGAGCCGGCGCGCGCCGTGGGTCGCCATGGAGACATGGTCCTCCTGGTTGGCGCAGGTGGTCAGGCTGTCGATGCTGGCCGGCGCGGCGCGCTGCCTGTTCTCGGCGGCCAGCGCGGCGGCGGTGATCTCGGCCGCCATGAAGCCGCTGTTGACGCCGGGGTCCGGCGTCAGGAAAGCCGGCAGTTCGCTCATCGCCGGATCGACCAGCAGGGCGATGCGCCGCTCGGTCAGCGCGCCGATTTCGCTCACGGCAAGCGCGATCTGGTCGGCGGCGAAGGCAACCGGTTCGGCGTGGAAGTTGCCGCCCGACAGGATCTCGCCGCGCCCAGTCAGGACCAACGGATTATCGGTCGCAGCCGCCGCCTCGACAGCGAGGACGGAGCCGGCCTGGCGCAGCAGCGTCAGGCAGGCGCCCATCACCTGGGGCTGGCAGCGCACCGAGTAGGGGTCCTGCACCCGCGAGCAATCGATGTGGGAAGCGCGGATTTCGCTGCCGGCGAGCAGCGCACGCAGCGCCCCGGCGACATCGATCTGGGCCCGGTGGCCGCGCAGGGCGTTGATCGCCGGATCGAACGGCGTGTCGGAGCCCAGCGTGGCGTCGACCGAGAGCGCGCCCGTGACCAGCGCCGCGCGCAGCAGCCGCTTGGCGTCGAACAGGCCGGCCAGCGCCAGCGCGGTCGAGCACTGGGTGCCGTTGATCATCGCCAGGCCTTCCTTGGCGCCCAGCGCGACCGGTTCGATCCCGGCCGCCTGCATCGCCGCGCCGCCGGGAATGCGCTCGCCGCGGTAGTGGGCCCTGCCTTCGCCGATCATCACGGCGGTCAGATGGGCGAGCGGCGCCAGATCGCCGGACGCGCCGACCGAGCCCTGGGCCGGCACCGATGGCGTCACGCCCGCCGCCAGCATCCGCTCCAGCGTCTCGACGATGGCCCATTGCACGCCCGACGCGCCGCGGCCGAGGCTGAGCAGCTTCAGGGTCATCGTCAGCCGGACGATGCGATCCGGCAGGTCGGGCCCGACCCCGGCGTTGTGGGACAGGATCAGGTTGCGCTGCAGGCGTGCGGTTTCCTCCGGCGAAATGCGGGTGCTGGCCAGTTTGCCGAAGCCCGTGTTGACGCCGTAGACCGCCGCATCGCCGACGGCCGCCTCTTCGACGACCGCGGCGGCGCGCTCGACATCCGCCCGGCAGGCCCGGTCGAGCGCGGCCGGCGGACTATCGCGGTACAGCCGCTCCAGAACCGGCAGGGCGATCGGCCCCGGCATCAGCGTGACCGGCTCGGGCATCACAGTTCCTGGACCAGTTCGGTCATGGTTTTCCGGTACCGCGCACGGATCGCGTCTTCGCCGGGATGGCGGCCGTCCTCGATGACGCGCCGCCCGGCGACCCGGACCTCCCTAAGCGCCGAACCGGCATTTGTGAAGACCCAGGCGTCGAGCAGAGTCTCCGGCCCGTGCGCCGCCAGCGTCGGATGATCGGGGTCGAGGACCAGCAGGTCGGCCGTGCAGCCCGCTGCAACGGCGCCGCAGGGCTGGCCCATCGCCCGTGCGCCGCCGGCGGCTGCGCCGAGCCACAACGCGTCGCCCAGGGAATGGGGCGATGCTGCGTCACCCGCCACCAGCCGGCGTTTCAGGACCAGGCGCTGGGCATATTCCAGCCAGCGCAGTTCCTCGCGCGGATCGAGGGAGACGTTGCTGTCGCTGCCGACACCGAAGGCGCCGCCGGCGGCCAGCCAGCCGGGCAGGGCGAAGATGCCGTCGCCCAGATTGGCCTCGGTGGTCGGGCACAGGCCGGCGACCGCGCCGGACGCGGCGGCGCGCCGGGTCTCGTCTTCGGTCATGTGGGTGGCGTGGACCAGGGTCCAGCGCCGGTCGACCGGCACGCCGTCGAGCAGCCATTCGACCGGCCGCAGCCCGGACCAGGCGAGGCATTCGGCGATTTCCTTTTCCTGCTCGGCGATGTGGATGTGAACGGGGCCTTCTGGGCAGACGGCGTCATAAGCCGCCAGCGCGTCCGCCATGTCCGCCGGCAAAACGGCGCGCAGGCTGTGCAAGGCGGCTCCCGCGGTCTGCGTCGGCGACGCCCCGGCCAAGGCGGCGACGATCCCGGCCCATTCGTCGATCTCCAGCCGGAATCGCCGCTGGGCCGGGGCGAGCGGCCCGCCGCCGAAGCCGCCCTCGCGATACAGGACCGGCAGCAGCGTTAGCCTCAGGCCGGCCGCGTCCGCGCCTGCCGCGACGCGCCGGGCCAGTTCCGCGCTATCACTGTAGCGGCCGCCGTCCGGCGGGTTGTGCAGATAGTGGAACTCGGCGACGCCGGTGTAGCCGGCCTTCAGCATCTCGACATAGAGATGGGCCGCGATCGCTTCGATCTGCGGCGGCGCGAGGCGCTCGACGAAACTGTACATGGTCCGGCGCCACGACCAGAAATCCGACCGTTCCTCGCCGCCCGACCGTTCGGTCAGCCCGGCCATGGCGCGCTGGAAGGCGTGGCTGTGCAGGTTCGGCATGCCGGGGATGACCGCACCCGGAAGCTGCGTGTGCCCGCCGACTGGCACGCCGGTCTCGACGCGCCGGATCGTACCCGCGTCGTCCACGTCCAGCAGCACGCCCTCGGCCCAGCCGGACGGCAACAGGCAGAGCGGGCACCAGAGGCGGGAGAGCGGGCTCGTCATCGCTGCGCCGCTCTTGCCGGCCCGGCGGATGAGGCAGCATACTTGCCGTCAGGGAGATACACCGGCGGGGCCTTCCGCGCCCCGACCGACCGCGAGGCCCGATCATGACCGCCTGGGACAGCCTGTGGACCAACGCCCGGATCGCGACCATGGCGCCAGCCTCCGGCGATCCCTACGGCATCGTCGAAGACGGCGCTATTGCCGTGGCGGGCGGGAATATCGCGTGGATCGGCCCGTCCGCCGACCTCGATCCGGCGCAGGCGAAGGGCGTGCCGGGGCATGACGCGGGCGGCGCGTGGATCACGCCGGGGCTGATCGACTGCCACACCCATATCGTCTACGGCGGCAACCGGGCCGCGGAGTTCGAACAGCGGCTGAACGGCGCGACCTACGAGGAGGTCGCAAGGGCCGGCGGCGGCATCGTCTCGACCGTGCGGGCGACCCGTCAGGCCTCGGTCGACGACCTGGTCGAGAGCGCCCTGCCGCGCGTTCGCGCCATCCTGGAGGAGGGCGTGACGACCATCGAGATCAAGTCCGGCTACGGCCTCGATACGGAGACCGAGCGCCGGATGCTGCAGGCGGCGCGGCGGATCCCGGACTATCTGCCGGTCGATGTCGAGACGACGTTTCTCGGCGCCCATGCCCTGCCGCCGGAATTTGCCGGCGACGCCGACGGCTATATCGATCTGGTGTGCCGCGAAATGATCCCGGCGGTCGCCGAAGCCGGCGAGGCCGATGCAGTTGACGCCTTCTGCGAGACGATCGGCTTCACCCGCGACCAGACCGAGCGGGTGTTCCAGGCGGGGCGCGACCACGGGCTGCCGGTCAAGCTCCACGCCGAACAGCTGAGCGACCTGGGCGGCGCGGCGCTGGTCGCGGACTATGGCGGGCTTTCGGCCGACCATCTGGAATATGCCGGCGAGGCGGGCGTGCGCGCCCTGGCGCGGGCCGGCACGGTGGCGGTGCTGCTGCCCGGCGCCTTCTACTACCTGCGCGAGACGCAGGTGCCGCCGATCGACCTGTTCCGCGAACACGGCGTCGGCATCGCGCTGTCGACCGACTGTAACCCGGGCAGTTCGCCGGTCACGTCGCTGTTGCTGATGCTCAACATGGCCTGCACCCTGTTCCGCCTGACGCCGGCGGAAGCGCTGGCCGGCGTGACCCGCGAGGCGGCGCGCGCGCTCGGCCTGCACGACCGGACCGGCACCCTGGAGCCGGGCAAGGCGGCGGACTTTGCCCTGTGGGACATCGGCAGCCCCGGCGAACTGGCCTATCCCGCCGGCTTCAACCCGTGCAGCGGGGTGGTGAAGAACGGGATGCGCGTCGCGGGCGAGGTGTAATCCGGCACACGCACCCTTCGACAAGCGCGCGGCAGTCCTTCGGTACGGGGCTTCGGGCATCTCTGCGAATTGCCGTGAGAAGGATCTGTCAGAGAAGGAAAGATATTCCGCCCCCTCCCCTTGGGTGAGGGGGTTAGGGGGAGGGGTCCGCGGACCTTGTCGCAGCGCGGAAACCGGGCATCGTTGCAACGGCGGCCGACCACTCCCCTTGCCCCTCCCCCAAGGGGAGGGGGATTCACACAGTGGCGCTGTGCTTTCGCAGTTGAATTCTTCGGGTCTGCTCGGGGTGAGGCAGAGGTTAAGCGATACCCCCGTTGCGCGAGCGCGCGTCCGGACCGAATCGAGGGACCCGTCGGGGAACGCGATCGACTTGATCCGGGAGAACGGCACAATGCCTTACCCGCGCTCCCGGGCCCAGGCGAGCGCGGTCTCCAGCATGGCGCGCAGCGCGGGGCGTACTGCGGCGGCCCTGTCCGGCAGATAGCCCCACGGCGCCGCTTCTTCGCAATAGGTTGCCATGGACAGCTCGAGCTGGAAGGCATGGATACGATTGTCCGGATCGCCGTACTGGCGGGTGATGAAACCGCCCTTGAAGCGGCCGTCGACAACCAGCCGGTCCTCGCCGTAATCGCCAAGGGCTTCGGCCAATTGCAGGCGCAGCCCCGCATCGCAGGCGCCGCCCGCCGCGGTGCCCAGGTTGAAGTCCGGCAATTTGCCCTCGAACAGGCGCGGCACCTCGGACAGGATCGAATGGCAGTCGAACAGGATGGCGACGCCGTGCCTGCGGTGGATCGAGGCAAGCTCCCGCTCCAGCCGCTGGTGGTAGGGCAGCCAGACGGTGCGCAGCCGCTCGGCCCGCTCTTCGTCGCCGGGCGCTTCGCCGTCGCGGTAAAGCGAGTTGCCGGCGAAGTCGTGCTCCGGGACCAGGCCGGTCGAAAGCTGACCGGGATAGAGCGGCGCGTCGTCGGGCGGCCGGTTCAGGTCGGCGACATAGCGCGACCAGACGGCCTGGAGGGTCGGGATGCCCAGTTCGTTGGCGAAATCGTACAGCCGGTCAAGATGCCAGTCGGTATCCGGCCGCATCAGCGCGCGATCGGTCATCCGGGCTTCGATGGCCGCCGGGATCGCCGTCCCGACATGGGGAATGCTCATCAGGAGCGGCGCGTCTCCCGGTACGAACCTATAGGGCGTGAAGCGGTGCGGATTCATGCGCTCCACAGCACCGGGAAATCGTCGCCGGCCAGCGGCTCGCCGACCTCGAGGCCGAGATCGGGAAACGGCGGCGAATGCACGCCCTTTTCGGCGTAGACGGCATCCTCGCCGACGAAGCGGATCGAGAAGGCGCGCCGCCGCTCGGCAGAGGTATTGGCCGGCGCGCCGTGCACCGTCCAGTAGGTGAAGGCGACGGCGTCGCCGGGCTCCATCGCCCAGCCGCGGATGTCGAAGTCCCCACGGTTGGCGGAGATGTCGGGAGTTCGCTCCCGGGTATCGCCGGGGGTGAGCGACGTGCCGTTGAACCGCTCCGGCCGGAATTCGCGGCCCCACCGGTGAGAGCCGGCGACATATTCGATCACGCAGTCCCGCGCCACCGGATCGAGGGTGATCCACAGGCTGCAATTCATGCGGCCTTCGACGCAATAGTAGGGCATGTCGTGGTGCCAGGGCGTGACGACCGAGGAACCGGGCTCCTTGACCAGAATGTGCTCGTGGAA
The DNA here is from genome assembly GCA_965202925.1 of Alphaproteobacteria bacterium. Lineage (GTDB taxonomy): Bacteria > Pseudomonadota > Alphaproteobacteria > Bin65 > Bin65 > Bin65. The sequence continues at coordinate 1,150,116 of CBDBCG010000001.1, forward strand.
CAGGCGCGCCGTCCTGGAGCGCATCAGGCGCCCGGCGACGGCGGCGGCCGGCGATTCGGTCACAAAGCGGTTGTATTCCGGGATCTTGTCCCAGTTGCAGAAATCCTGGAAGAAGGCGGCGGTGCCGTCCTCCGGCTGGATGCTCCGTTCGCGCCAGCTTGGCGCCGCCATGTTGCGTTCCATGCCGCGGCGCAAGTCTTCGACCCAGCCGGCGAATACGCCCCGGAGCAGGAGCACGCCGTCGCGCTGGAACTCGTCCACCTGCCGGTCGGTGACGGCCGGTCGGTCGGCGGCCATGTCGTCCTCCTCCTCGCGTATGCTGCGGATTTCCGGTTCGGCCAATGTATTGCAAAACGGGCAGGAATACATGGCCCTTGACTTGTATATATAACTTGATTTCCACTGCCAAGACGCCCCGGCGCAGGGCCGGCGGCACGACGTACTGAAAGTCGGGCGCAGGGTGGTCCGCGCCCGCCCAAGGGAGGAGTATCATGACGTCCTGGAAGTTCAGCATAGCCGCTGTTGCGGCCGTCGCTCTGGCGGCATCCGCGGCCTCGGCAGACACCATCAAGATCGGCTTCAACACGCCCCAGACGGGTTTCGCGGCGGCCGACGGCAAATCGGTCCTGACCGGCGCCCAGATCGCCATCGATACGGTCAACGCCGCCGGCGGCGTCAGCGGCAAGAAGCTCGAACTGATCGTCTACGACGACCAGGCCAAGCCGAAATTCGCCGTGCCGATCGCGACCAAGCTGATCCAGCAGGACAAGGTCGCGATGAGCATTTCCGGCAGCTATTCGGCGCCGACCCGCGCCTCGGCCGGAGTCTACCAGAACGCCAAGGTGCCCTACATCTCGGCCTACGCCGTTCATCCGGACATCACCCGGGCCGGCAACTATGTCTTCCGGACCGGCATCCTGGGCAGCGTGCTCGGCAAGGCGGCGGCCAAGCTGGTCGGAGACAAGCTGGGCAAGAAGCGCGTCGTCATCACCATCATGAAAAACGACTACGGCAAGGCGCTCGCCGCCGGCTTCAAGTCGGTGATGGGCAACTACGGCATCCAGGTCGTCAACGAATACCAGTATTCCCTGCGCGACCGGCAGTTCGGCCCGATCGTCTCGTCGATCAAGGGCGACAATCCCGACGCCATTTTCGACACCGGCTACTGGTTTGTCGCCGCGCCTTTCGTCAGCCAGCTTCGCGCCGGCGGCGTCAAGGCGGTGGTCGTCGCCCAGGAGGGCTACGACGGCGTCAAGTTCATCGAGATCGCCAAGAAGGCGGCCGAGGGCGTGATCATCGTCACGGCGCTCGACCGCGACAGCAAGGATCCCGCGGTCGTCAAGTTCATGACCGAGTTCAAGAAGAGAACCGGCTACGGCGCGGACATGGTCGGCGCTTCCGGCCATGCCGCCGTAATGGTCGCCGCCGCGGCGCTGAAGAAGGCCGGCTCGACCGACCGGGCCGCAATCCGCGACGCGCTGGCCTCCATCAAGGTCGACGCGATCACCGGGACGCTCTCCTTCAACAAGCTCGGCGAAGTCCAGAAGTCGCTCAAGGTCCAGGAGGTCCGGGGCGGCGGATGGCATTACCATTCCGAGATCACCGACGCCAAGCTGCTGACGCCGCCTGAGAAGTAAGGGCGGCGACGGCCCGCGGGCCGGGCGGCGCCCCTTTCAGGGTGGGCGCCGTCCGGCTGCGAGCGGCCGGATATTCCGTCGCGACAATCCCGACCCCAACAGCAATCGGGACATCCCGCGTTGAACTATTCCGATCTCCTGGTCCAGGGGCTGGTCGAGGGCTGCATCTATGCCCTGATCGCCGTCGGCCTGACGCTGGTCTACGGCCTGCTCCGGATTCTGCATATCGCCCATGCCGGGATTTTCACGCTGGGGGCCTATGTCGGCCTGCTCCTGACCAACGAGACCGGCAGCTTCGCCGCCGCCTTCGTCATAACCGTCGTGGCGGTCGGCTTCTTCGGCATGGCCTTTTACCGGCTGTTCTACGAGCCGCTTCTGGACAAGCCGCCCCATGTTGCGCTCATCGCCTCGATCGGCCTGTTCGTGGCGATGGAGGAGATCTACCGGATTGTCTTCGGGGCGACGAGCATCTCCTTCCTCGCCCCGCCGTTGAAGGACACGGTCGAAGTCGTCGGCGTCCGGCTGGAGGAGGGGCGCATCGTCGTCGTCGTGCTGGCCGTCGTGCTGATCGGCGGTCTCGCCGTACTGGCCGGCCGGACGCGCATCGGCATCGCCTGGCGCGCCACGGTATCGGACGCAGCGATGGCCGAATCCTTCGGCATCGATCTGGCGCGCGTACGCTACATCAACTTTTTCGTCGCCTCCGCCCTGGCCGCAGCCGCCGGCATCATGGTGGCGCTGCTGCTCAACCAGGTGATCCCGACCATGGGCGGCGTGCCGGCCTACAAGGCGCTTGCGATCATCGTCCTGGGCGGCCTGGGCAACGTGAAAGGGACCCTGATCGCCGCGCTGGCGCTGGGCGTGATCGAGTCTTTCGGCACGATCTATCTCGACCGGGTGCTGGACCGGGACGCCATTGCCTTCGCCTTCCTGATTGCCGTCCTGATGATCCGGCCCCAGGGCCTGTTCATCCGGCGCTGAGCGGAAGGGGCGCCCGGCATGTACGAAATCTCGCTCCTGACCGTGATGTGCTTCAGCGTGATCTTCGCGTTGAGCCTGAACCTGATTACCGGATTCTGCGGCCAGATCAGCCTGGGCCACGCCGCCTTCTACGGTATCGGCGCCTATTCGGCGGCCCTGTTCACGACCGATGGCGGCTCGTTCTGGCTGGCGCTGCCGATCGCCATGGCGGTCGCCGGGTTCTTCGGCTTCATCGTCGGCTTCGCCTCGCTCAGGGTGCGCCACGATTTCCTTGCGATCACCACGATGGGCGTGGGCTTCCTGTTTACGGGATTCGTGCGCCAGCAGGAGTTTCTTGGCGGCGAGGAAGGCATCGCCGGCATCCCGGACCCGGGCATCGGACAGATCCCCTACATGCTGCTGTGCGCCGCCTTCGCCGCCGCGGTCATCGCCTTCAGCCTCTATGTCAAGCGGTCGTGGATGGGTCATGCCTTCGACGCGATCGCGACCGACGAGGACACGGCCCGGACGCTGGGCATCGACGTGGCGCGCTACAAGCTGACGGCGTTCGTGTTCGGCACGGCGCTGGCCGGGCTCGCCGGCGCCCTGTTCGCCCACTATGTCAAATTCGTCGAGGTCGAGAGCTTCGATTTCATCGAATCGATTTCCGTCCTCGCCATGGTGATCGTCGGCGGCATCGGATCGGTCTGGGGCGTCGTTGTGGCGGCGGCGTTCCTGAGCGTGCTGCCGCTGCTGCTCCAGGTGTTCGCCGATTACAAGCTGCTGATCTACGGCGTCCTTCTCTTCGCCGTCATGTATTTCGCGCCCGGCGGCATCGACAGCCTGATGCGCATGCTGTGGCGGCGGATTACCGGCCGGCGGACGGCAGGGTAGGACGAAGGCAATGGATGCGCTCCTCTCCATTACCGGCGTCACGATGCGCTTCGGCGGCGTCGATGCGCTCGCCGATGTCGGTTTCGACGTCCCGCAGGGCGCCCTGCTCGGTCTGATCGGCCCGAACGGCGCGGGCAAGACCACCATGATGCGCGCGGTCACCGGCATGGTCCGGCCCCAGGCCGGCAGCATCGTGCTCGACGGCATCGAGATTTCCCGGCTGCCGACCCATCGGCGGGTGCGGCTGGGCCTCGGCCTGTCGCAGCAGATCGTCCGGCCGTTTGCCGGCATGACCTCGGTCGAGAATGTCGCGCTCGCCGCCGGCTATGCGAAGACCGCCGACCCGCTCAGGGCGCTGGCCACCGCCTCGCGCCAGGCCGAACGGGAACGGGCGCTTGCCCTGCTCGATCTGGTCGGCGTCGCCGATGCTGCCGGGGCGCTGCCCGCCGAACTGCCGCTCGGCTATCTCAAGCGGGTGGAGGTGGCGCGTGCGCTCGCGCTCGACCCCAAGGTCCTGTTGCTCGACGAGCCATTGGCCGGCCTGAACACCAGCGAGGCGGCGCGGCTCGCCGACACGGTCGTGGATCTGAACCGGCAGGGCACGACCGTCGTCCTCATCGAGCACAATCTGAGCGAGGTCATGCGGGTCTGCCGGCATCTCGTGGTGCTGGACAACGGCCGGAAGATCGGCGACGGAGACCCGGCGGAGGTCATGGCCGATCCGGCGGTGCGCGACGCCTATCTCGGTGCGGCGGAGGCTCGCGATGCTGCAGCTTGACCGCCTGACCTGCGGCTACGGACCCTTCCGGGCGGTCACCGACCTGAGCCTGGAAGTCCCCGACGGCAGCGTGCTCGCCCTGATCGGCGCCAACGGCGCGGGCAAATCCTCGACCCTGATGGCGGTCGCCGGCCACGTCGCCGCGATGGACGGGCGGATCATGTTCGACGGCGTTGACATCACCGGCGAGCCGGCGCGCGCGCGGGTCCGCCGCGGCATCGCGCTGGCGCCCGAAGGCCGGCGACTGTTCCCGGACCTGACGGTGCAGGAGAACCTGACTGTCGGCGGCTACAGCCGGTCGCGCCGGACCGAGGGGCGGAATGTCGAGCGGGTCATGGCGCTGTTCCCCCGGCTGGAGGGGCGGCTGAAGCAGTTGGCCGGCTCGATGTCGGGCGGCGAGCAGCAGATGCTGGCGATCGGCCGCGCCTTGATGGCCGAGCCGAAGCTCCTGATGATCGACGAAGTTTCCCTGGGCCTCATGCCGGCGGTGATCGACGTCTGCTACGAAGCGCTCGGCCGGCTGCGCGACGACGGACTTGCGATTCTGCTGGTCGAGCAAAGCACCCAGCGCGCCTTCGACATCGCCGATACCGTATGCGTCCTCGAATCCGGCACGGCGGTCTGGACCGGCACCGCCGAAGCCGCCCGCGAGGATCCGGCCCTCGTCGAAGCCTATCTGGGGCTGGCGGGATGAGCGGTTCGGCGCCCGCAGCGGCCCCCTCGCAGCTTTTCGACGCGGCCGGTCCGACGCCGCTCTACCAGCAGGTCAAGGACTATGTCCGCCGTTCGATCCTGACCGGGGCCTGGCCGGTCGACCACCGCATCCCGTCGGAGACCGAACTGGTCCGCCTGTCCGGCGCAAGCCGGATGACGGTGCACCGCGCGCTGCGCGAACTCAAGGACGATGGCTGGCTGCGCCGGGTCCAGGGGCAGGGGACCTTCGTTGCCGACCGGCGCGCCCGGCTCGACCTGCTGGAAATCCGCAATATCGCCGACGTGATCCGCCGCCGCGGCGCCTACAGCTGCGACGTGATCCTGCACGAGCGCGCCCGGCCGGCGGAAGAGATCGCCGAGGAACTGGAAACCGGGCCGGCGGCGGACCTGTTCCACAGCCGGCTGGTCCATCGGCTGGACGGCGCGCCGTTCCAGCTCGAGGACCGCTGGGTCAACCCGGCCGCTGCGCCGGACTATCTCGGCGTCGATCTCACCCGCCAGACGCCGAACGAATATCTCATGCGCGCCGCGCCGCTCAGCGAGGTCGAGCACCGGCTCGAAGCGGTGCTGCCCGGGCCGGTCGAACAGAGGCTGCTCGGCATCGGCCGGCACCAGCCCTGCCTGTTGCTGCACCGGCGCACCTGGTCCGGCGGCCGGATCGCCACGCGCGCCTGGCTGACCCATCCCGGCGACCGCTTCTACCTGGCGACCCGCTTCGCCCATGACGAAGGCCTGCCGCGATCCCCCCAACCGGAGCTTATGCCGTGAGCGACCGCCCGACAGACAACAGCCGCCTCGACAACACGCGCGAGATCCGCGCGCCGCACGGCGACGCGCTGAGCTGCAAGAGCTGGCTGACCGAAGCGCCGATGCGCATGCTGATGAACAACCTGGACGCCCAGGTCGCCGAGAAACCGCAGGAACTGGTGGTCTACGGCGGCATCGGCCGGGCGGCGCGCAACTGGGAAAGCTACGACCGGATGGTGGCGGCGTTGCGGGCCCTGGAAGACGACGAAACCCTGCTCGTCCAGTCGGGCAAGCCGGTCGGCGTCTTCCACACCCATGCTGACGCGCCGCGGGTCCTGATCGCCAATTCCAACATCGTGCCGCACTGGGCAACGCTGGAAAAATTCAACGAACTGGACCGGCTCGGCCTAATGATGTTCGGCCAGATGACGGCGGGCTCGTGGATTTATATCGGCAGCCAGGGCATCGTTCAGGGCACCTACGAGACCTTCGTCGAGGTCGGCCGGCAGCACTTTGGCGGCGATCTTTCGGGCCGCTGGATCCTGACCGGCGGACTGGGCGGCATGGGCGGCGCCCAGCCGATGGCGGCGACCATGGCAGGCGCATCGCTGCTCTCGGTCGAGTGCCAGCCAAGCCGGATCGAGATGCGCCTCAAGACCGGCTATCTCGACCGGCAATCGACCGATCTGGACGAGGCGCTGGCGATGATCGAGGACGCCTGCGCAAAGAAAGAGGCGGTCTCGGTCGGCCTGCTCGGCAACGCGGCGGAAATCTATCCGGAACTGGTCCGGCGCGGCGTGCGGCCCGACGCCGTGACCGACCAGACGAGTGCGCACGATCCTCTGAACGGCTATCTGCCGGCCGGCTGGACGCTCGCCGAATGGGAGGAGCGGCGCGAGCGCGATCCGGCAGGCACGATGAAGGCGGCGAAGGAATCGATGGCCGTCCAGGTCCGCGCCATGCTCGATTTCTGGGCCCGGGGCATCCCGACCCTCGATTACGGCAACAATATCCGCCAGATGGCGCAGGAAATGGGCGTGGAGAACGCCTTCGACTTCCCCGGCTTCGTGCCGGCCTATATCCGGCCGCTGTTCTGCCGCGGCGTCGGGCCGTTCCGCTGGGCGGCGCTGTCCGGCGATCCGGAGGACATCTACCGCACCGACGCGAAGGTGAAGGAGCTGATGCCGGACAACCCGCATCTGCACAACTGGCTCGACATGGCGCGCAAGCGCATCCGCTTTCAGGGCCTGCCGTCGCGCATCTGCTGGGTCGGCCTGGGCGACCGGCACCGGCTCGGCCTCGCCTTCAACGAGATGGTCGCGAACGGCGAACTCAAAGCGCCTGTGGTGATCGGCCGGGACCATCTGGACAGCGGCTCGGTCGCCAGCCCGAACCGCGAGACCGAGGGCATGATCGACGGCTCGGACGCGGTGTCCGACTGGCCGATGCTGAACGCGATGCTCAACACGGCGTCCGGCGCGACCTGGGTCAGCCTGCATCACGGCGGCGGCGTCGGCATCGGCTTTTCCCAGCATGCCGGCATGGTGATCGTGTGCGACGGCACGGACGAAGCCGCCGCGCGCATCGGGCGGGTGCTGTGGAACGATCCGGCCAGCGGCGTCATGCGCCACGCCGACGCCGGCTACGAAGACGCCATCGCCTGCGCCCGGGAGAACGGGCTGAACCTGCCGTTTCTTGACACCTGACGGGCGGCGACGCATCGTTGGGTCGTGCGGCGAAGGAGCCACCCATGCCCGATTCGATGGATATCGCCCGGCTCGACGTTACGCCCTCCGGCGGCGGGGTCGGGGCGTTCGTCAACGATATCGACCTGCGGACGGTCGGGGTGGATGATGCGGCGGCGATCCGCACGGCGCTGGGACGCCACGGCGTGCTGTTCTTCCGCGATCAGGAACTGAGTCCGGACGCCCAGATCGCCTTCGCGCGCAAAATCGGCGAGATCAACATCAACCGCTTCTTCAGGCCGACCGAGACCCATCCCGAAGTCGCGATCGTGCTCAAGGAGCCGGATCAGAAGCACAATATCGGCGGCGGCTGGCACGCCGACCACAGCTATGACGAGGCGCCGGCGCTCGGCTCCATCCTGGTCGCGGTCGAGATCCCGCCCCACGGCGGCGATACCCTGTTCGCCGGCGCCTGCGCGGCCTGGGAGACGCTTTCCGGCGGCATGAAGAAAATGCTGTCCGGCCTGTGCGCCGTGCATTCCAGCCGCCATACCTTCGGCAGGGAGGCGGGCGACAGGAATGCGGAGATCCAGGCGGAGCACTTCGGCAATTCCGAACTGGCGACGCAGGATTCCGTTCATCCCGTCGTCATCCGCCATCCGATAAGCGGCCGGCCCTCGCTTTACGTCAATCCCGGCTTCACCCTGCGCTTCGACGGCTGGACCGACGCCGAGAGCAAGCCGCTGCTCGACTGGCTCTACGCCCATGTCACCAAGCCGGAGCACACCTACCGCTTCCGCTGGGAGCCGGGCTCCGTCGCCTTCTGGGACAACCGGGCGACCTGGCACTACGCGCTCAACGACTATCACGGCCACCGCCGCCTGATGCACCGGATTACCCTGGAGGGCGAGGCGCTGGCGGCAGTTTAGCCGCTTCGGCGCAGGACGGCGCGGAATTCGGCCCACCGGTTGACGGTCAGGCTTTCCGGGGCTACCTGCTGGATATACCCTTGGAGTTCGCGATGAGAGTAATTCTCGCCCAGCCCCGCGGCTTCTGCGCCGGCGTCGAACGCGCGATCGAGATCGTCGAGAAGTCGCTCGACCGTTACGGGCCGCCGGTCTATGTGCGCCACGAAATCGTGCACAACAAGCGGGTTGTGCAGGAGCTCACCGCCAAGGGCGCCCGGTTCGTGGAGGAACTGGACGAGATCCCCGACGGCGCGATCACGGTCTTCAGCGCCCACGGCGTCGCCCAGTCGGTCGAGGATACCGCGGCCGACCGGTCCCTGCCGGTGCTCGATGCGACCTGCCCGCTGGTCGCCAAGGTGCACAAGGAAGGTCAGCGCTATGCCGAACGGGGCTTCGAGGTCGTCCTGATCGGCCATGAAGGCCATCCGGAAGTCGTCGGCACCATGGGCCGGATTCCGGGAGTCGTGCATCTGGTGCAGGACACCGGCGATGTCGCCACCCTTGTGCCGGCCAATCCCGACAAGCTCGCCTATGTGACGCAGACGACGCTGTCCGTCGACGATACCCGCGACGTGATCGAGGCGCTCAAGGCGCGCTTCCCGAGCATCGCCGGACCGGACGTCAAGGACATCTGCTACGCTACCCAGAACCGCCAGGCGGCGGTGCGCAAGCTGTCGGAGACCGTCGATCTCATCCTGGTCGTCGGGGCGCAGAACAGCTCCAACTCGAACCGCCTTAACGAGATCGGCGGCGAGGACGGCACGCCCAGCTATCTTGTCGAGGAGGTCGGCGCCGTCGATCCGGACTGGTTCGGCGGCGTGGCGGCGGTCGGCGTCACCGCCGGCGCTTCGACCCCGGAGCATCTGGTCGACGAGGTGATCGACCGGCTGCGCGAGATCGCCCCGGTCGAGCTGTCCATCATGGACGGCATCGAAGAGCATATCCGCTTCAAGCTGCCGGAACAGCTGCGCGCGGCGTGAAGCCGGCGCGCCGTCAGCCTACAGAAACGGCAACTCCTCCCGCGTGTAGAAGAACGCGCGGAAGACCATGTTCACGTCGAATCCCATCACGGTCTCGCCGAAGACCGGATTGATGAATTCCCACACGGTCTCGCCGTCGGGTGTCACCTGGAAGATGCGGCCGCGCGCGCCCTCGCAGATCAGCGTGTTGCCGCCGGGCAGGCGGACCGCGCCGGAAATCTGCTGGCTGTAGAAGTTGAACGGCGGCGTATCGGTGTATTCCCAGACGATCCCGTCGGTCCGCGGGTCGATCTCGAACACCCGGCTGTGCGGCAGCACGCCCATCCAGCGCCGCTGGGTGCCGTTGTCGTAGACCAGCAGGTTGCCGTTGGGCAGCGGCCGGGGATCGTGCTGGCCGCCCATCTGGGGCACCCGGTAGCGCCAGACGACTCTGCCGCTCGCCTTGTCGATAATGCCGATGGTCGAGGTCGCGCGCATCGAGAACACCACCCGGTCGTCGCCCAGCGGCGCCACCGTGTTGCCGTGGGTCCATTCCCAGCGCGGCTCGCTGTCCGACAGGCGCTCAAGCTCCGGGTCCAGATGTTCGATCGCGCGCCAGCGCCAGATTTCCGCGCCGGCGGCGTCGACCTCGATAATCATGTCGGCATACATGCCCTTGCCGTCGGGCGGCGGATGGCCGCCGTGGATGCGCTTCTCCAGCTCGGCCGGCACCTTCTCCAGCGACAGGTAGAGCGTCGTGCCGGCCTCGGTGCGGCGCTGGTCGTGGTGGTGCATCGGGTCGGCATGGCGCCACAGGACCGTGCCGTCCGGCGCGACCTCGCGGATTTCGCCGCCCTTGAACGCCTTCCACATGCCAAAAATGTCCCAGGTCTCGTCGCGGATCTTGGCGCCGTAGAGCAGGTTGCCGTTCGGCAGCAGGTCGCCGTAAAGGCCGGGCCGCCGGTCGTGGGTCCATTCGTGGACGGTCTCGCCCGCCATGTCGATCAGCAGCGTCCGCCCCGGCCCGCCGAGCGGCGTGTAGAGCACATAGCCCTGTTCGGCCTTCTCCCGGTTATGGCCGGTGACGCCGGTCCGCATGGTCCGGCGGATAACCTGCTGGTCGAAGGAAGGCGGCATGGAATTTTCTCCTGCTCGGCCAAGTCGGTTCGGGCGCGTGGCGGCATCTGCCGGGTAATGCCCTTGCAAACGATAATCAAGCGTATTACCCGGCGGCGTATCGCGGATACGGGCCGGAGATAGAGGGAACGATGGCTGGGAGCGGGTTGCTGGAAGGAAAGGTGGCGCTGGTTACCGGCGCGGGGCGCGGCGTTGGCCGCGACATCGCCCTGCAGATGGTGGCGGAAGGGGCCGCGGTGCTGGTCAACGATCTGGGGGGGTCGGAAACCGGCGAGGGCGCCTCGGATTCACCGGCAATGGATGTCGTCCGGGAGATCGAGGCGGCCGGCGGCAAGGCCGTCGCCAACACCAACAGCGTCGCCGATTTCGCCGCGGCGCAGGAGATGGTCGACCAGGCCTGGGAGGCCCTCGGCGGGCTCGACATCGTGGTCAACAATGCCGGGATCCTGCGCGATGCGATCTTCCACAAGATGACGGAGGACGACTGGGACAGCGTCATTGCCGTGCATCTCAAGGGCAGCTTCAACATCGCGCGCGCCGCCGCCACCGTGTTCCGCGGCCAGGAAAGCGGCGCGATGGTCCACATGACTTCGACCTCCGGACTGATCGGCAATTTCGGTCAGGCCAACTATGCGGCGGCCAAGCTCGGCATCGTCGGCCTGTCCAAGTCGATCGCGCTCGACATGGGCAGGTTCAACGTCCGCTCGAACTGCATCTCGCCTTTCGCCTGGAGCCGCATGATCGGCACCATCCCGACCGACACACCCGAACAGCGGGCGCGGGTGGAGAAGATCAAGCAGATGGTCCCGGCCAAAATCGCGCCGGTCGCCGTGGCGCTCGCGTCGGACCGGGCAAAGAACGTGACCGGCCAGGTTATCGCCGTGCGCAACAACGAGATTTTCCTGATGAGCCAGTCGCGGCCCCTGCGCTCGGTCCAGCGCAGCGACGGCTGGACTGCCGAGACGGTGCTGGAGCACGCCTTCCCGGCGATACAGGCCCATTTCTATCCGCTCGAGCGCACCGCCGACGTGTTCAGCTGGGATCCCGTGTAGGAGGCGCGGCGATGGTCCTGGATCCGCAGAAAATCCTGAACTGGCCGTTCCGGCCGGTCGAGCAGACCTACACGGAGCGCGATACCATCCTCTACGCGCTGGGCTGCGGGCTGGGGATCGATCCGCTGGACGAGGCACAGTTGCGTTTCGTGTTCGAGGAGCCGGAACTGCTGGCCCTGCCGTCCATGGCGGCCGTGCTGTCGCCGCCCGGTTTCTGGGCGCGCCATCCGGACAGCGGGATCGACTGGGTGCGAATCCTCCATGGCGAACAGGCGATGGAGATCCACAAGCCGCTGCCACCTGCAGCGAAGGTCGTGGCGACGGCGAAAGTCACCGACATCGTCGACAAGGGCGCCGGCCGCGGCGCCCTGCTGATCGTGCAGCGCACCGTACGGGACGCCGATACGGGCGAGCCGCTTGCGACGCTGCGCTCGACGACCTTCGCGCGCGGCGACGGCGGCTGCGGCGGCACGACGGAGACCGCGCCGGCGCCCCATACAATCCCGGACCGGGCGCCGGACGGGATTTGCGACCTGCCGACGGCGCCCAACAGCGCGCTGATCTATCGCCTGTCCGGCGATCCCAACCCGCTGCACGCCAGCCCGTCGGTCGCGCGCGACGCCGGATTCGACCGGCCGATCCTGCATGGACTGTGCAGCTGGGGCGTCGCCGGCCATGCCATCCTCAGGACCTGGTGCGACTACGACCCGGCCCGCGTCCGCTCGATGGCGTTGCGTTTCTCGGCGCCCGTCTATCCGGGCGAGACGATCCGCACGGAAATGTGGCGCGACGGCGATACGGTCTCATTCCGCGCCCTGGTGGCGGAACGGGACGCGGTCGTGCTCAACAACGGCCGGGCGGAGGTTTCGGGGTAGGGCCCGGCTCTCCCGCTCAGACCGCGACCGGCAGCGTGCTGAGGCCGCGGAAGCGGGCGCGGCCGTGGAAGCGGCTCGGCCCGTCGCGGCGCAGATCCGGGAAACGCGCCACCAGCTTGCCGATCGCGACCCGGCCCTCGATCCGGCCCAGCGTGTTGCCCATGCAGACATGCTTGCCGGTGCCGAAGGCGATCTGCGGATTGGGATTGCGGCCGATATCGACATTCTCGGGATCGTCGAAGACTTCGGGATCCCGGTTGGCGGCGGCGACGCCGCAATGGATGAAGGTGCCGGCCGGCAGGATTATGCGCCCGCCGGCCGGGCCGAATTCGACATCCTCCCTCGCCTTGCGGTTGCCGATCTGCAGCGGGCTCTGGTAGCGCAGCGCCTCCTCGACTGCCGGCGAGATCAGGTCCGGATCGTCGCGCAGCCGCTGCATCTGGCCGGGATTGTCGAGCAGCATGTCGATGCAGTTGCCGACCAGGTTGGCCGTCGTCTCGTGCCCGGCGTTGAGCAGGAAGATGCAGTTCTGCACCAGTTCCACCGGCGACAGCTTCTCGCCGTCGACCTCGCCGAAGATCAGCGCCGCCAGAACCTCGCCCTGGGCGCCGGACGCCGGTTCGAGCCGCCGGTCTGCGATCAGCTCTTCCAGCATGGCGCCGAATTCCTCGACCGCATCGTGGCCGGCCTGCATCTTTTCCGCCGAGACGACCGGGTCGAGCGCGCCGAGGATGAGCGTGGAGAAATCATGCAGCCGGTGGCGGTGCTCCTCCGGGATGCCGAGCATGAAGGAGATGATCGCGGTCGGCAGGGCGAGCGCGTAATCTCCGATCACGTCGAAGCGGCCCTGTGCGGCCATCCGGTCCAGCAGGTCGTCGATCACGTCGTGGATCAGCGGCTCCAGTTCGCCGATCTTGCGCGGCGTGAAGGCGGCGGCCAGCAGGCGCCGGACCCGCGTGTGGATCGGCGGATCGTTGAAGACAAGGCTGGTGGTGTGGTGGGTATAGAGCGGCCCGTCGCCGAATTTCGGCTTGAAATCCACCGTCTTGTCCGAGCTCATGGCCGGGTGCTTGAAGGATTGCACCACGTCTTCGTAGCGGGTCAGAAGCCAGGTGCCGTCCGGATTGCGGTGCACCGGATCGTGCTCGCGCAGGGCCCGGTACATCGGAAACGGATCGTCCAGGAAATCCTGGCCGATGGCGTTGAGGTCGAAGGCAAGCGCAGCGGCGCGGTCGGGCATGGCGGCCGGCATTCTGGGATCGGCGAGTGCCGTGCAGACTCCTGCGAAATCCGGCAGGCGTCAATGGGCGGCCGGTGCGGAGCGGGTATGCGCCGGACCGGCCCGAAACCGCGGAGTTTCTGCCTCTGCCGCCGTTACCCGGCGTCGTCGCAGGTCTTCGTCGGCAGGCCCGGCCCGCCGGCGTGGGCGCTGCGGCGCTCGAACAGCACGACGTCGTGCCACACACCGTCGAGATGCCCGTAGCGCTCGCGATAGCCGACTTCGCGGAAACCGCATTTCCGGTGCAGCGCGATGCTGGGCAGGTTCTCGGTCATGATCTGCGCCTGCAGGGTCCAGTAGCCGTCCGCTTCGGAGGCCTCGATCAGGCCCTCCAGCAGGGCGGTGCCGGCGCCCGACCCTTGCGCGTTTTCGCTGACATAGACGCTGACCTCAGCGACCCCGGCGGCGCCTCACGTATCCGGCGCCGGCATGAGCGCCGCCCAGCCGACCGTGCGCCCGCCGCCGTCGCGGGCGACCAGCCGCCCGATCGGCAGATGGCCCCTGTTCCAGGCCTTCCAGCTCGGCGGGTTCTTCATGAAGGCAGCGATGCCGGTCTTCAGGCCGGCGCGGTAGATGGCCCGGACGTCGGGCCAGTCGCCGTCCCCCATCGCATCGACAACGATCATCGGGACTAACCGCCGGTCACGCTCATATGGCGGCTGACGGCCGGGGCGGTGCGGCGGCGGTCGATGACGAAGTCGTGGCCTTTGGGCTTGCGGGTTATCGCCTCGCGGATGGCATCGTCGAGCAGGCCGTCATCGTCGCTGGCGCGCAGCGGTGCGCGCAGGTCGGCGGCGTCCTCCTGGCCCAGGCACATATAGAGCGTGCCGGTGCAGGTCAGCCGGACCCGGTTGCAGGATTCGCAGAAATTATGGGTGAGCGGCGTGATGAAGCCGAGGCGCCGGCCGGTCTCCCGCACCGTCCAGTAGCGCGCGGGGCCGCCGGTGGCATGGTCGCTCTCGTCCAGCGTCCAGCGCTCTTTCAGCCTGGCGCGCACCATAGACAGCGGGAAGAACTGGTCGACCCGGTTGGCGGTGCCGACATCGGCGCCGATCTCGCCCAGCGGCATGACCTCGATGAAGGTGAGGTCGAAGCCTTCCCCGCCGGCCCATTCGACGAGCCGGTGGAGTTCGTCCTCGTTGACGCCCTTGAGCGCAACCGTGTTGATCTTGACGGCGAGGCCGGCGGCCTTGGCTGCGGCCAGCCCCTCCAGCACCTTCTCCAGCCTGCCCCAGCGCGTGATGGCGGTGAATTTTTCCGGGTCGAGCGTATCGAGCGAAACGTTGACCCGGCGCACGCCGGCGCGCACCAGCGCCTCGCTGTGTTTGGCGAGCTGGCTGCCGTTGGTCGTGAGCGTCAGTTCGTCCAGCGCGCCCTGGTCCAGCAACGCCCCGAGCCGCTCGATCAGGGTCATGACCCCACGGCGGACCAACGGCTCGCCGCCGGTCAGCCGCAATTTGCGCACGCCGAGGCGCACGAAGGCCCGGCACAGCCGCTCCAGCTCCTCGATCGACAGGACCTCCGACTTCGGCAGGAAGGTCATGTCTTCAGCCATGCAATAGACGCAGCGGAAATCGCACCGGTCGGTCACCGAGACGCGCAGATAGGTGATCGCCCGGGCAAACGGGTCGATCAGCGGCGCGGACTGGTGCAGGGCGCGAACGTCGTCAGGCATCGGGTGGCACGGTTGAGGAAAAACCTTCCCGCGATGTAGACCCTCCGGCGCGGTGCGGCAACACCGGCGCTGTAGCTGCGCAACCATGTGTAACCGGTCCGGCGTCTCCCCAGGCGGCCTTGCCTGCCGCCCGCGCGCTGCCCATAGTTCCGGCATGAAAACGCCGCCCGCCCGAATTCGATGAACCGCGATACGCCGATTGCGGCGCCCGGCATCGTTGTGCCGGACCCGGACGATCCCGCGCTCTCCGAGGCCGTTACCGGCATCGACGAGACCGGAGCGCCGGTGGAAACGCGCGTCGCCGTCGAGCGCCCGCTCACCCTGTTCCTGAACCGGCAGGAGATCGTCACCGTGATGACGATCGGCGACCGGCCGGACTGGCTGGCGGTCGGCTATCTGAAGAACCAGCACATGCTGCGCGACGACGACCGGATCGTCGCCATCGAGCATGACGGGGACCTCGGCGCCGTCGTGGTCCGGACCGAGCGGGAAACCGACTACGAGGAAAAGCTGCAGAAAAAGGTCCGGACCTCGGGCTGCGCCCAGGGCACGGTATTCGGCGACCTGATGGAGAATTTCGAGGGCATCGGGCTCTCGGGCACCGCGCGCATCCGGACATCCTGGCTCTACGCCCTGATGAAGGCGATCAACACGATGCCCAGCCTGTATCTTGCCGCCGGCGCCATCCACGGCTGCGTGCTGTGTCGGGAGGACCGGGTGCTGCTCTACATGGAGGATGTCGGGCGCCACAATGCGGTCGACAAGATTGCCGGCTACATGGCGCTGCACGGCATCGAACCGGACGACAAGATCTTCTACACGACCGGCCGGCTGACCAGCGAGATGGTGATCAAATGCGTCCAGATGCGCATTCCGATCCTGGTTTCGCGTTCCGGCTTCTCCGCCTGGGGCGTCGAGCTCGCCCGCCAGGCGGGCCTCACCCTGATCGGCCGCGCCCGCGGCAAGCGTTTCGTCGCGCTCTCCGGCCAGCGGCGGATCGTCTTCGATTCCGACGGTTGAGCGCCGTCGGCGGCGGGCTGCCAATGGTCCGGCGATATGCTACGGCTGTTGCCTGACGGTCGAATCTCTGCCACGGCGCGCCGTCCGCCAGCGAATTGCGTGAACCGATCGAGGAGTTGAAATGCAGAAGAAACCGGTTTGTCTCGTGATCGGCGCCGGCGCCGGGATCGGCGGTCATGTCGGCAAAAGATTTGCCCGGGCGGGATATCACTCGGTGCTGTGCCGGCGAAGCGACGCAGACGGCCTCGCGAAGCTGGTCGGAGCGATCGAGGGCGAGGGCGGCAGCGCCTCGGGCTTTCTGCTGAACGCGGTGGAGCCCGGCAGCATCGAGGCGCGGATCGCCGCCGTCGAAGCCGACATCGGCCCCATCGAAGTCGCGGTCTACAATCTGGGCGCCCAGATCGGCGATCGCGCGCTTGCCGATACCAGCGAAAAGGCGTTCGAGATGGGCTGGCGGCTCGCCACATTCGGCCTGTTCCGCACGGCACGCTCGGTTTGCCCCCTGATGGCGGAACGGGGCTCCGGCACGCTTCTCGCGACCTCCGCCACGGCGGCCGTGCGCGGCAACAAGGGCCAGCACAGCCATGCGGCGGCGATGGGCGGACGGCGCATGCTCTGCCAGTCGCTGAATGCCGAATTCGGCCCCAAGGGTATCCATGTCGCGCATATCGTGATCGACGGCGCGGTCGATGCGCCCGACACGCTGGGCCGCATGCTCGGCCCCGAAGCGTTCCAGAAACTGCGCGAAACCCGCGGCATGGAGCATGACGGCCTGCTGCTGCCGGCCGAAGTCGCCGAAACCTACTACCACCTGTCCCGGCAGCACCGGTCGGCCTGGACCCATGAAATCGACCTCCGGCCGTTCTCGGCGCTGCCCTGGTGGAACCACTAGCAGGAGGTCGGCCATGAAGCTGTACATGGTGCCGCTGGCGCCCAACCCGACCAAGGTCATGCTCTACGTCGCGGAGCGCGCCGCGGCGGGCACGGAGTTGCCGATCGAGCAGGTCATGGTGAATACGCTCAAGGGCCGCCACAAGGAACCCGAGCATCTGGCGCGCAACCCCTTCGGCACGCTGCCGGTGCTGGAGCGCGACGACGGCTCGCATCTGGTCGAATCGCTCGCCATCATCGAATATCTGGAGGACCGGTTTCCCGGCGGCGCGCTGCGCGAAGCGGATGTCGAGCGTCGCGCGCGGTCGCGCGATATGGAACGTGTCGTCGACCTGCGCATCGCCCAGCCGATGTCGAATTACGTCCACGCCGCGAAGTCGCCGCTCGGGCTGCCGCCCGATCCCGATAAGGCCGCGGCGATCGAGGAAGGCCTTCAGGCGCCGCTGGACTATCTCGAAACGTCGATGGACGACGGCCGCCCGCTGTTGACGGGCGAGCGGGCCGCCATCGCCGACTGCACGATGCAGGCCGCGCTCCAGTTTCTCCGGTTCATCGACGCCGACCTGCTCGGCGACCGCCCGAACCTGCGCGCCTGGGATGCCCGGTACCGGGAGAGGGAGGCGGCCCGGGCGGTCTTGAAATGGTGACCGGGAGCCCGGGTTTACAATTCATTTCGGGCAGTCGCTTGATTTCCGCGTATTCTGACGCTATATAGCGTAAGTCCATGCGAAAAGTTGGAAGACCGTGACGCTCGTGCAATATGCCGAAAACGGCCTGTTTGCGCCGAAGAAGATCGCAGCGGCGCTGCGCACCACGAGCGACGAACTCGCGCGCACCGTCGGCCTCGGCCGGGACGCCGTCCAGCGCAAGGACCGGATACCCTCGGCCAAGACCCAGCGGCGCCTGCGCGAGATGGTCGAGATCGTCAACAAGGTCGAACCGCGCTTCGGCTCGGCACTGATTGCCTATGCCTGGTTCCGCTCGGAACCGTTGCCCGGCTTCGGCGGCCGGACGGCCATGCAACTCGTCCGCGCCGGCCAGGCCGAGCTGGTTCTGGACTATATCGATGCCGTCGACGCCGGCGTCCACGTGTGAGTGAGTTCCGCTACCGCGGCCTCCTGTATCGCGCACTCAATCCGGTCTTCGCTCGCGAGCCGCTCTCCGGCCGCGGCGCGGCGCTGTATGGCGGGCGGTTCAACCGGAAGGGAACGGAAACCCTCTACACCGCCCTCGCCCCCGAGACGGCAATTCGCGAGGCCAATCAGGTCGGCCATCTCCAGCCGATGTTGCTGCTGGCTTACGAAGCCGACATCCATCCGATTTTCGATACGCGCGATCCGGACGTCCTGGCTGACCGGTCGATGACGGAAGACAAAATCGGCGATCCGGGCTGGCGGCTGAAGATGAATGCCGGCCAAAGTGTACCGACCCAGGAGTTTGCAACGAAACTGCTGGAAGAAGGCTATGCCGGCCTGCTCGTCCGGAGCTTCGCACCCGGCACGACGCCCGCCGATCTCAATCTGGTGCTGTGGCGATGGAACGCGGGCGGGGAGGACCGCCTCTCGGTTATCGACGACGAGAAGCGGCTTTTGCGTTGAACGGAAAAGGGCCCGGCGGACCGGGCCCTTTCCTTGTCTGTGCAGGTGTCGGGCGCCCTATTTCGGCAGCGAGCCCTCGACGCCCTGGACGTAGAAGTTCATGCCGGCCAGCAATCCGTCAGATGCCTTCTCGCCGGCTTTCAGGAACGGCTTGCCGTCCTGCTTGTTCAGCGGTCCGGTGAAGGGATGGAACTTGCCGCTGGCGATGTCGGCCTCGACCTTCGCGGCCATTTTCCTCACATCGGCCGGAATACGCTCGTGGACGCTGGCGATTTTCAGCATGCCGGCCCCGAGGCCGCCCCAGGTGTCGGTCGATTTCCAGGTGCCGTCCATCACCGCCTTGACACGCGCGACATAGTAGGTCGCCCAGTTGTTGACTGCGGCGGACAGCTGGGCCTTCGGTCCGAAGGCCTTCATGTTCGAGGCCTGGCCGATGGCGCTGATGCCGCGCTGTTCGGCCAGCTTCATGGCGGCCGGCGAATCCGTGTGCTGGAAGATCACGTCGGCGCCCTGGTCGGCCAGCGCCTTGGCGGCGTCGGCCTCCTTGCCGGGATCGAACCAGGTGCTGACCCAGACGATCTTGAACTTGACCTTCGGGTTGACCGATTTCGCGCCCATATAGGCCGCGTTGATGCCCCGCACCACTTCCGGAATCGGGAAGGACGCGATGTAGCCGATCGTGTTCGACTTCGTCATCTTGCCGGCGATCACGCCGTTGACGTAGCGGGCTTCATAGAAGCGGATGTTGTAGGTCGCGACATTCTTCGACCGCTTGAAACCGGTCGAATGCTCGAATTTGACCTTCGGGAACTGTTTGGCGACCTTGATCGTCGGGTTCATGAAGCCGAAGGACGTCGTAAAGATGATGTCGTGGCCCTGCTGGGCGAGTTGTCGGGTCACGCGCTCGGCGTCCGGGCCCTCGGGGACGTTCTCGACATGGGTGGTTTCCACCTTGTCGCCGTAGGCCTTCTTGACCGCCAGCAGGCCCTGGTGGTGCTGATAGGTCCAGCCGTGATCGCCGATCGGGCCGACATAGACGAAACCGACCTTCATTTTCTTGGCCTGGACGGCGGCCGGCGCTGCAACGAACGCAGCGGCAGCCAGAGCGGCCATGGCGAGCTTGGTGAACGATTGATACCTCATCGGGTGCCTCCCATTATCTGGTTGAAAAGTTTGAGGTTGCGGATCGGCGGCTCAGGTCGCCGCGCGGAAGGGCTGGGTCAGACAGGCCGGTGCATTCAACTTCACCTTCAGCCGGTCGCTGGAAATGATCACGAGGACCGCGATGGTCGCCAGATAGGGGAGCATTGACAGATACTGCGCTTCCACCTCGACCCCGAAACCCTGGCTGTGCAGTTGCAGAATCGTGATCCCGCCGAACAGATACGCGCCGAGCAAGGCCCGGCCCGGCCGCCATGCGGCGAAAACAACCAGCGCCAGCGCGATCCAGCCGCGCCCGGCGGTCATCCCCTCCGCCCAGAACGGCGTTTGTACCACAGAGAGATAGGCCCCGCCCAGACCTGCGCAGGCGCCGCCGAACAGCAAGGCGAGATAGCGGTAGAACACCACCGGATAGCCGATGGCGTGGGCGGCGTCGTGATTTTCGCCGATCGCCCGGACGATCAGGCCGCCGCGCGTCTTGCGGAAAAACCAGGAGACGCCGATGACAAGCAGGATCGAGAGGTAGACGAGATAATCCTGGCCGAACAACAGCTTGCCGATCAGCGGAAGGTCGCTCAGCACCGGCAGGTCGAGCCGCGGGAAATTGCCGGCGGCCTTGCCCGAATAGTCCTGCCCCCACAGGGCGGCGAGGCCGAGGCCGAACATGGTGAGCGCCAGCCCGGTTGCGACCTGGTTGGCGAACAGGGTCTGGGTGAGGAAACCGAACAGGAGCGCCATCAGTGCGCCGGCGGCGAGCGCGGCGACCACGCCGGCAAGGTAGTTTCCGCTTTCGATCGTAACCGAGAATCCGGCGATGGCGCCGACGATCATCATGCCCTCGACGCCGAGGTTCAGCACGCCGGACTTCTCGACCACCAGTTCGCCGATCGCGGCGAACACCAGCGGCGTCGCGGCGATGATGATTCCGAGCAGGATGTTGACGACCAGTTCCATGCCGCCCTCACCCGTGAGCCGTGCGCGGAATCCAGCGCACCCGCGAGCCGACCAGTACGTCCATTGCCAGCAGGAAGAACAGCAGCATGCCCTGGAATACCCGGGTCGTCGCGCTCGGCAGGCTCATGGCGATCTGCGCCGCCTCGCCGCCGATATAGGTGAGCGCCATCAGCAGCCCGCCGAGCAGGATGCCGAAGGGATGCAGGCGGCCGAGAAACGCCACGATGATTGCTGTGAAGCCATAGCCGATCGGCAGGGCCGGGACGAGTTGGCCGACCGGGCCGGCCGCCTCGGTCGTGCCGGCCAGCCCGGCGAGCGCGCCCGAGGTCAGCAGGCAGATCCAGACGATGCGCTTTTCCGAATAGCCGGCGAACCGGGCCGCCAGCGGCGCTTGGCCCTGCACCTTGATCTGGAAGCCCAAAAGATGGCGCTCCATGAACAGCCAGGCGACGGCGACGGCCAGCAATGCCAGGATGAAGCCGACATTGGCGCGCGTGCCCTCGACCAGGATCGGCAGGATCATAGACTCGCTGAACAGACGGCTCTCCGGGAAGTTCAGCCCTTCCGGATCGCGCAACGGTCCGTGCACCAGCGCGCTGAGCAACAGGATCGCGACATAAACCAGCATCAGGCTGGTCAGGATTTCGTTGGCGTTGAACCGGGTGCGCAGGAAGGCCGGGATTGCCGCCCAGGCCATCCCGCCCAGCATGCCCGCGATGCACATCAGCGGCATGATCCAGAGGCCGGCCGTTTCGTGCAGCGCCAGGGCGACGCTTCCGCTGGCGAGCGCGCCGATGACGAACTGACCTTCGGCGCCGATATTCCACACGCCGGCCCGGAAACCCATCGCCAGCCCGGCGCCGATCAGGATCAGCGGCGTCGCCTTCACCGTCAGTTCGGCCAGCGCGTAGGTCTGGGTCAGCGGCTCGAAAAAGATCAGCCAGATCGCCCTGAACGGGTCCTTGCCGAGGATGGCGAACAGGACGAGGCCGGCGAGGATGGTGAGAACGACGGCAAAGACCGGCGTCAGCACCTGCATCGCCCTCGAGGGCTCGCGCCGCGGCTCCAGCCTAAGCATGGGCGGGCCCCGCTGCCCCCGCCGCGTCTGTCCGGCCGTGCGCCTGTCCGCCCATGCGCAGGCCGATCTGCTCGATCGTCAGATCGTCGACCGGGTCGGCCGTCGAGAGGCGGCCGTTGGCGATCACGGCGATGCGGTCGCTGATCGCGAACAGTTCGTCGAGATCCTGGGAAATGACCAGGACGGCCGTGCCGCCCCGGGCGAGTTCGATCAATGCCTCCTGGATGAAGGCGGCAGCGCCGGCATCGACACCCCAGGTCGGCTGCGAGGCGACCAGCACGCTCGGCTCCTGCATGATCTCCCGGCCGACGACGAATTTCTGCAGATTGCCGCCGGACAGGCTGCGCGCGGCATGATCGACCCCCGCAGTCTTGACGCCGAACTGCGCGACGACATCGCTTGCATAGCGGGCGGCGCGCGGCAGATTGAGGAAGCTGTTACGCGACAGGCCCTTGCGCATCCGGGCCGACAGGATGACGTTTTCCGTCAGCGACATATCCGGCACGGCGGCATGGCCCAGCCGTTCCTCCGGCACGAAACAGATGCCGGCCTTGCGCCGGCCGTGCGGCGGCAGGTGGCCCACCGGCCGCCCGTCCAGCCGGATCGCCTCCCGCCGGTCGGCCCGGGTCTCACCGATCAGCGCAGACATCAGCAGGGTCTGGCCGTTGCCCGCCACACCGGCGATCCCGACAATCTCGCCGGTCCGCACCTCCAGCCCGACATCTTTCAGGTCGGTGCCGAACTGCGTGTCCGACGCCATGGTAAGCCCGTCGAGGCGCAAGCGGACCTCGCCGGGCGTGCGCCGGTCCGTTGC
This sequence comes from Alphaproteobacteria bacterium, assembly GCA_965202925.1. Lineage (GTDB taxonomy): Bacteria > Pseudomonadota > Alphaproteobacteria > Bin65 > Bin65 > Bin65. The sequence continues at coordinate 1,172,992 of CBDBCG010000001.1, forward strand.
CGGTGGGGAGAGCGATTCCCCCAGCATCATTTCCGCAAGGCTTCGGGCAGTCTCTTCGCGCGGCGTGCAGGTCGCGACGACCTTGCCGCCGCGCAGGATGGTGGCGTGATCGCACAGCGACCGGATTTCCTCGAGCTTGTGCGAGATGTAAAGGATCGAACAGCCCTCGCCGGCGAGCCGGCGCAGGGTTTCGAAAAGGACCTCCACTTCCTGCGGGGTCAGGACGGATGTCGGCTCGTCCATGATGATGAGGCGGGGATCCTGCAGCAGGCAGCGCACGATCTCGACGCGCTGACGCTGGCCGACCGAAAGATCGCCGACCATGAGGTCCGGGTCCAGGCGCAGGCCGTAGCGGGTCGAGACCTCGACGATCCGGCCGCGCAGGTCGCCTTTCGCCAGTTCGGGAGCCATGCCGAGAGCGATGTTTTCGGCGACCGTCAATGCCTCGAACAGCGAGAAATGCTGGAAGATCATGCCGATGCCCTCGGCGCGCGCCTCCGACGGCCGGTGCGGCGCGAAAGGCTTGCCGCGCAAGGTCATGGCGCCGGCGTCGGGCCGCAGCACGCCGTAGACGATCTTCACCAGGGTGGACTTGCCGGCGCCGTTCTCGCCGAGCAGCGCGTGGACTTCGCCTTCGCCGACGCTGAACGAAATGTCGTCGTTCGCCAGCACGCCGGGAAACGCTCGGGTGATCCCGTCGAGACGGAGAAGGGGCTCAGGCACGCCGTTCATCCGCCCCGCTTAGGGCGTCCGCGGCGGAGAGTCGATAAAGAAGCTGCGCCGAAACTGCGATGGCAATGGTCGCGGGCTCCTTGCCGGGGATGCCCGGAACGCCGATGGGGCAGGTCAGCCGGGCGAGCGCCGGCTCGGCGAGCCCGGCATCGCGGAATCGCTTGAAGAACCGGGCACGCTTGGTCTCGGAGCCGATCAGTCCGGCGAAGCCGAAGCGGTTATCGGCCAGCAGCGCGTGGCAGATGTCGTAATCCATCGCGTGGGAATAGGTCAGCACCAGATGGAACGCGCCGTCCGGCGCCGCGGCGGCGATGCCGGCGGGATCACGCGTCGCCAGCGTGCGCACCCCGGCCCGAATGTCGGGCGGAAAGCGCGCTTCGTCGGTGTCGATCCAGGTCACGGCGAAGGGCAGCCCGTCCAGCGCCCGCACGATAGCGCGGCCGACATGGCCGGCGCCGTACAGGTAAAGCGGTTTCCCCGGCGGCTCGACGGGATGGATCAGCCAGCGTTCGTCCCCGGAGGTTCGGGCCGGGGTCAGCACGGTCGTGCGCGGCGCCTGTCCGGACAGCATTTCGGCTGCGGTCCTGGCTGCCGGCAGGCGCAACGCCCTTGCCGCGCGGCGGTCGGCGACGAAACCCACGGACGCCCCGCTCGAAACGGGATGCAGGAAAAGGCCGCCGGCAGGTGCGTCTGTCTGCAATCCCGCGAGTTCTTCCGGGCCGATCCGCTCGTAGAACAGCCGCACGAAGCCGCCGCAGCACTGCTCCAGATCCGGCCCCAGGGGATAGTCGCGCAGGTCGCGCTGCCAACGCCCGGCGGGCGCAGCCAGCATGGCGCGCGCGGTTTGCGCCGCTTCCCATTCGAGCCGGCCGCCGCCGATTGTGCCGGCCTGCCCGGCGCCGTCGACCAGCATCCAGGCGCCGGGCTCCCGGGGCGCCGATCCTTCGGCGGTCGCGACGATCACCGAAACCAGGCCGCCGCCGGCCCCGAGCCGTTCGCGGACGGTGTCGAGCCAGAAAGCCGTCACGCTGCCGCTCCCGCACTTTCGCGCATCCGCTCAACGGCGAACAGCACGCGCTCCGGCGTCGCCGGCGCATCGAGGAAGGGATAGGCGCGGTAGCCGCCGACGCTCGCCACCGCGTCGGACAGGGCCATCAGGGCGGAAATGCCCAGCATCAGCGGCGGTTCGCCGACCGCCTTGGAGCGGTAGATCGTGTCCTCGACATTCTCGCCGCGGTCGAACAGGCGGATGTTCATGACCGGCGCCCGGTCGGAACAGGCCGGGATCTTGTAGGTCGAAGGGGCATGGGTCATCAGCCGGCCCCTGTCGTCCCAAACCAGCTCTTCGGTGGTCAGCCAGCCGACGCCCTGCACGAATCCGCCCTCGATCTGGCCGAGATCGATGGCCGGGTTCAGGGACTTGCCGACATCGTGCAGGATATCGACGCGCAGCAGCCGGTTCTCGCCGGTCAGCGTGTCGATGGCGACCTCGGTGACCGCAGCGCCGTAGGCGCAATAGAAAAACGGCCGGCCCTGCGCCGTCGCCTTGTCCCAGCGGATTTTCGGCGTCGCGTAGAAGCCGGTCGCCGACAGCGACACCCGCGCGGCGTAGGCCCTGCCGATCGCCTCGTCGAACGGCAGCGATTCGGCGCCGATATGGATGCGGCCGGCCTCGAAACGCACGTCGGCCGGTTTCGCCTGATACTGCTCGGCCAGGAAATCCGCCAGCCGCCGCTTGATCTTGCCGACCGCCTCCCGGGCGGCCATGCCGTTGAGGTCGGAGCCGGAGGACGCGGCGGTCGCCGAGGTGTTCGGCACCTTGCCGGTCGTCGTCGCGGTGATCTTGACCCGGTCGAGGTCGACCTGGAACTCCGAAGCCACGACCTGCGCGACCTTGACGAACAGGCCCTGGCCCATCTCCGTGCCGCCGTGGTTCAGGTGGATCGAACCGTCATTGTAGACATGGACCAGCGCGCCGGCCTGGTTGAGTGTCGTGTTGGTGAAGGAAATGCCGAACTTGACCGGCGTCATCGCGATGCCGCGTTTCAGGATTGGGCTCCCGGCATTCCACTCCCGAATCTCCTCCCGCCGCGCCGCGTAGCCGGACGTTCCGGCCAGTTCGGACCAGATGTCCGAAATGATGCAGTCCTCGACCACCATGCCGTAGGGCGCGATCTTTCCTTCGTCGCCGGCCCGGTCCTTGTGGGGATAGAAGTTGACGGCCCTCACTTCGGCCGGGTCCATGTCCAGGCCGGCGGCGATCTGGTCGACGACCCGTTCCATGCCGATCATGCCCTGCGGCCCGCCGAAGCCGCGGAAGGCCGTGTTGGACTGGGTGTGCGTCTTGCAGCGGTAGGACGTGATCCGCGCGTTGGGCAGGCTGTAGCAATTGTCGGCGTGGAACATCGCCCGGTCGGCGATCGGGCCGGACAGGTCCCAGGACATGCCGCAGCGCAGCGCCTGGTCGAACTCGATGCCCAGGATGCGCCCGGTATCGTCGAAGCCGGCGCGATAATCGATCCGGAAATCGTGCCGCTTCCCGGTGAGGATCATATCGTCGTCGCGGTCGTAGACGCATTTCGCCGGCCGGCCGGTCAGCCGTGCCCCGAGCGCCGCCGCTGCGGCAGGCAGGTTGCCCTGGCTCTCCTTGCCGCCGAAGCCGCCGCCCATCCGGCGCACCTCGACCGTCACCGAATGGTTCGGCACGCCCAGCACCTTGGCGATCGTGTGCTGGATCTCGCTCGGATGCTGGCTCGAACAATGGACGGTCATGTCCTCGTCTTCGCCGGGCACGGCGAGCGCCGCCTGGCCTTCGAGATAGAAATGCTCCTGCCCGCCGATTTCGATCCGGCCTTCGATAACGTGCGGCGCGTTCGCGATCGCCGCCGCCGCGTCGCCCCTGGCCATCGTGTAGGGCGGTTCGAGCAGGCTCTCCGCCGCCATCGCATCTTCGATGGTGAGCAGTGCCGGCAGGTCTTCGTAGGCGATTTCGGCCTTCGCGGCGGCGGCCCGCGCCTGCTCGACGGTCTCCGCGGCGACGCCGAACAGGGACTGGCCGAAATACTCGACAGTGTCGGTGGGGAAGAGCGGATCGTCCCCGGCCATCGGGCTGACGTCGTTCGTGCCGGGAATGTCGCCGGCGGCCATTGCCGCCGCTACGCCGTCGCTCCGCCGGACCGCGCTCAGATCCATGGAGATGATCCGGGCATGAGCCCGTTCGCTGCGCGCGAGGTAGACCTGGAGCGTACCCGGCGGCTCAGGGATGTCGTCGGTATAAATCGCCGTACCCGAGACATGCTTGACGGCGCTGTCGTGGACGCGCGCCGTGCGCACGCCACCTTCGATGGCCTGCGCGGCCTTCGTCGCTTCCCTGACTGCTTCTTGGGCAGGAAGTTCGGTCATGCGAACGCCGCCTCCCGGCCGACCAGCCGGGTTTCCCGCAATGGTCGCCGGCTCTCGTGGAAACAGCGCCGCAGCAGGTTCTGCGCCGCCAGCAGGCGGTAGCCGGCCGAGGCGCGCATGTCGTCGATCGGCGTAAAATCCTCGGCGAAAGCGGGCAGGGCTGCTGCCACCGTCTCTTCGGTCCAGGGCTTGCCCAGCAAGGCTGCTTCGACCGCCGCGGCCCGCTTCGGCGTTGCCGCCATGCCGCCATAGGCGATACGGGCGAGGGCGACTGCGCCGTCTTCGATGTGCAGGTTGAAACAGCCGCAGACCGCCGAAATATCCTGATCGAAGCGCTTGGAGATCTTGTAGCACCTCAACGCTTCCGCCCCGGTATCGAGCGGAATTTCGACCGCTTCGACGAATTCGCCGGACTGCCGATCCTGCTTCCCGTAGTCGAGGAAGTAGGCTTCCAGCGGCAGACGGCGACGCACTTCGCCCTTGCGCAGGACCAGCGTCGCGCCGAGCGCGATCAGTGCCGGCGGGCTGTCGCCGATCGGCGAGCCGTTGGCGATATTGCCGCCGATCGTCGCCGCATTTCGCACCTGGCGCCCGCCGAAGCGACGCAGCAATTCGCCGAAATCCGGCCAGCGCGCCGCGATGGCTTCGTAGGCGTCGGTGCAGGTGACGCCGGCGCCGATGCGCAGGGTGTCCCCGGTCACGGTCAGCTCGTTCAGCGCGCGGACCCGGCCGATATCGATCAGCGTATCGAGCCGCCGGTGCTGCTTGGTCACCCACAAGCCGACATCCGTCGCGCCGGCGACGATGGTGGCGTCGGGATGCGCTTCGCACAGCGCCGCCAACTCGTCGGTCCCGGTCGGCCCGAACCAGCGCTGGCCGCCAAATTCGTACGCCAGCGAAGCGGTATCCGCAGCATTCTGCAACTGTCTGGCGGCCTCCTCCGCGACGGCACGCTCCTCGCCGGGCGCGGCCGCCCCGTTCAGGGCAAGGGTTGCGTCGATAATCGGCCCGTAGCCGGTGCAGCGGCACAGGTTGCCGGCCATCAGGTCGTCGACGCTGCGCTTGTCCAGCGGTTCGCCTTCCAGCCACGCCGCATAGGCCGACATCACGAAGCCCGGCGTGCAGAAGCCGCACTGGGAGGCGTGGTGCTCGACGAAAGCGCATTGTACGGGATGGCCGGCCGCGCCGACCGGCGCCGCGCCATTGCTGCGGCCGAGTCCCTCGACGGTCGTCACCGACCGGCCGTGCATCATCGGCAGGAACAGGATGCACGCGTTCGCCGCCCTGTGGCGGAGTGCGCCGTCATCCGCCGGATCGCCCAGCACCACGGTGCAGGCGCCGCAATCGCCCTCGGCGCAGCCCTCCTTGGTGCCGGTCAGCCCCTTGTGGCGGCGCAGATACTGCAACAGCGTCGTGGTCGGCGGGACGTCCGAAACCGTCTCCACCGCGCCGTTCAGCAGGAAAGTGATCGGCTGCGCCATGGGCGTCAGCTTCCGCGATAGGTCGAATAACCGTAGGGCGAGATCAGCAGCGGCACATGATAGTGCTCGTCCGGCGCGGCAATACCGAACCGGATAATGACCTCGTCCAGAAACGCCGGATCGGCCAGCGCCACGCCGCGCGCCCGGAAATAGGCGCCGGCGGCGAATACCAGCTCATAAGTGCCTGCGGTAAAGGCTTCGCCGTCGAGCAAGGGCGCATCGCAGCGGCCGTCGCTGTTGGTGGCGGTTTCGGTCAGCCGCACCCGTCCGCCGGGCTCCAGCCGGTTCAGCGTCACCGCGATGCCGGCGCCCGGGCGGCCGGCGCTCGTATCCAGGACATGGGTGGTCAATCGGCCCATGGGGGCGGGTCTCCCTGAAGCTGAGTCCGAAACTAGAGCCGATTTGCCCTTGCAATACAATCGGCTAGTGTGCGCCGAACGCCACAGGAAACCGGCTCCGCCCATGCTTTCGCCCCGCCCCACGACCCTCGACCGCGCTGCCTTCATCGAAGCCTATGGCGGCATCTACGAGCACTCGCCCTGGGTCGCGGATGCGGTGTTCGGCGGGGGCCTCGGGGCTGCGGACGACGATCCGGAGTCGCTCGCCGGCCGGATGGCGCAGGTCGTCGATGCCGCGGACGGGGAGGCGAAGCTGGCGCTGCTGCGCGCCCACCCTGAACTGGCCGGCCGGCTCGCCGTGTCCGGCAGCCTGACGGCGGACTCGACCGCCGAGCAGGCCTCGGCCGGTCTCGACCGCTGCACGCCGGAGGAGTTCGCCGAGTTCCATGCCCTCAACGCGCGCTACAACGCCCGCTTCGGCTTCCCCTTCATCATCGCGGTGCGCGGACTGAGCCGGCAGGACATTCTCAAGGCCTTCCGCAGCCGGGCCGACAACGACCGGGAGACCGAATTCGCGACGGCGCTTGAGCAGGTTCACCGCATCGCCCGCCTGCGGCTGGAAGCGATGGCAGAATAGGGCCTCGTCCGGGGCCTAAGGATTCTGCATGAAGGACCGGAGCGCCGTCACGAGCCTCTCCGGCGCCTCTTCTGCCAGGAAATGTCCGCAGTTCTCGAACTCATGCAGTTCGATGCCGGAAAGCGCAGCCTTCCAGCGGTCGAGTTCCTTCTTCCGGAACGCGATGTCCTTGTGTCCCCAGAATATGAGCGCAGGCTTGTCCGAAAACGCCGCGCGGTCGCGCCAGATCGAGTCCAGCCACGCGCCCGCACCGACGATGTACCCCGGCAGGGCGGCGTTTGCGGCGCGCGCCTCGGGCGACGGCTGGGCATGGCGATAGTGGGCCATGATCTCCGGCGTCAGCACGCTCCTGTCGCCGACCGCCTTCGGCATCACCTTGTTCACGAAAATATTGCGATGCTTGATCAGGTATTGCCCGGGCCAGCTCGACATCAGGAAGCTGAACGCCCGGAAATGAAAGTCGTCGCCGACCGGCCAGCACCAGGTGTTGGCAATGACGAGCCGTGCCACGCGGTCCGGATGCCGCCGCGCGAAATCGAGACCGATCGGCCCGCCCCAGTCCGTCATGAACAGGGTCAGGTCGCGCAGGTCGAGATGGTCGAGCAGAGCGGCAAACCTGGCCGCATGGCTTTCGGGATGGTGGTCCTCGCGCCGGCCGCTGCGCGACGAGAGCCCGAACCCGATATGGTCGGGGGCGACACAGCGGAACCCGGATCGAAGCCCCGCGATCAGGTGGCGGAATTCGAAGGACCAGGCCGGATTGCCGTGCACGAACACGATCGGTTCGCCGTGGCCTTCGTCGACGAAATGCATCCGGTGCCCCGACGGCGTGGCGAAGTAATTGCTTTCGAACGGATACAGGTCGTCCGACACCCAGTCCGGGCGCCCGCCCGATGCGGTCCGGTCCATCATTTCCCGCTGCGGTGCTTGCTCGGCGCTCGGCCGGACATTCGGGAGAGGCCACCCGGCCGGAACGGCGCAGCGCCCTGCACGCCGGGAAGCGAGACGGCGGGACGGAGATGTCTCCCCGGCCGCCGTTTCGGCAGAGTCTTCAACCGGCGTACAGGGCTTCGAGCTTCGCGAGGCATCCGGTCCAGCCGCGCTCGTGCTCGTCGCGGGCCTCGGCCTCCGAAAACCGGGAGTGGGTGAGCGTCAGGCGCGTCGTGCCGTCCGGCTCCGGCTCGAACTCTACGGTGACCAGCGATTCGACGTCGCTGCCCTCCCAGCGCCAGGTATGCACCAGGCGGCGGTTCGGCACGATGTCCCGGTACTGGCCCCGGGTGAGCCATGTCTTTCCCTCCGTCCCGCGCATCTCGACGAGAAATGTCCCGCCGACTTCGACCTCGGCAATCGCGCGCACGACCGTGGTTTCGCCGGGCGCCAGCCATTGGCGCAACAGCGCCGGGTCGGTCCATGCGGCATAAACCGTCTCGACCGGCGCGTTGATCGTGCGGTGGAGCGTCAGGTAGATGCTCCGGTCGTCTGTACGCTGCGCTGCCATGGCGCCGTCTCCCGATATGGATTGTCCGGCCGTTCGCGCCGCCGGTCCGGTGTCTGTCATTGCGCTTTTCCCGTCGTGCCGGAAACAGTGCCGACCAGCGCATCGAGCGCATCCAGCCGGCCGTTCCAGAAGCGTTCGTGGAATTCGAGCCAGGCGAGGGCGTCGTTCAGGGCGGCCGGATCGATCCGGCATACCCGTTGCCGCCCCTGCGCTTCGCGCGTCACGAGACCGGCCCGTTCGAGCACGCCGAGATGCTTGGACACCGCGGCGAAGGACAGGGGAAGAGGCTCCGCAAGCCGGCCGACGGTCGCTTCGCCGGCGGCCAGGCGGTCCAGGAGCGCCCGGCGGGTCGGATCGGCAAGTGCGTGAAACACGCGATCGAGATTTCTTTCAACCATATGGTTAAATATATTTCGTTTTGGTTAAAATATTCAACCAAAGAGTAGAATAAAATTCAGAATTTCACCTCGGCTGCCGCATATTGCCGGGTTCCATGCATCTTTCGCCGCCATCCGGCCTGCCGGGTCTGGCGCGATGGGGGTGTCTGTCTGCCCGCCGCCCGATTGCCCTCCGGCCGGCCGGGGCGGCAAGGGGGCGTATTTTTCCTTGACATTGCCGGTATTGTTCCTTATATGTTCCTTGCCAACGCCCGCAGTGCGCCTGTTGCGGGCGGGCGGCGCGCCGGGAAGCGCGCGCGGAACAGGCGCATGTGCCGCTTCCCGATACCCCCGAGGCAGGATATAGAAATATTTCCTACCTGAACTTATTTTGCGGCACTCCCGAATCGCGGCTTCCCAGCGTTTCTGCGGGGTTCGGGCGATTCGAGGGCCTGCAAAGCGCAAAAAAACATCAAAATAAAGACCGGTCTGTCTCATTCGGCATACGGCGCGGAAAAACGGCGGAAAACTGCGAAAAAACGGCGGCGGCGGCAGAAAAAATACTGGAACGGACGATCAAAAACGAGAGGGCCGCAGACCGGCCTCTGGCGCGCGCATTTTCGCAGGGCGATCCTCTGAGCAGGGGAGGAAGCGCAGAAGGGCAGCGCACCGCTCGAAGATGCCGGGGGCGCAAATTCCGCTAGCGCGTCACTTCACCGTCGTCACCGATCTCGACGCCGTAGAGCCGGCGCGCCGCTTCGGCGGTCACATAGCCCTCGGCGATATCCGCCGCGACGGCCTCGACCGGCCGGTCGTGCGGATCGCCGTGGCCGCCGCCGCCGGGCAGGTCCACGCGCACCCGGTCGCCGGCAGGAACGATCTGTTTGCCTTTGGGCCGCAATGCGCTGCCGCCGGCGGTCGCGACCGTGCCCGCTGCGCCGTCAATGCCGCCGTCGCGCCCCTTCGCCGGATTCTCGACCCGGTCGTACATGGCGAACAGGGCGAAGGGCGCACCGTCGCGCGTGCCCATTTCGACCGTCTGGCCGAGCCCGCCGCGCTGCTTTCCCGCGCCGCCGGAATCCGGCCGAAGCTCCTTGCGCCACACCACGACCGGCGCCCGCGTCTCGATCGCCTCGACCGGCAGCGCGCGCACGCCGCTCGGAAAGGCGGTGGCGGAAAGGCCGTCGACCGCAGGCCGTGCGCCGGAGCCGCCGCTGTTGAAGGAAAGCAGGTCGAAGGCCGCAGCGTCGCTGTCGCGGTTTATGCCGGGTGCGGCGCCGATCTCCGGCCCGCCGCGCACCTGTATGCCCCAGAGGCAGGCCGCCCCTTCGGCCGGAACTTTGAGGCCGGGCACCCTGGCGAGGCAGCCGAGCACGACATCCGGCAGGAACTGGCCGATGATGTGGCGCGCGCTGACCGGCCGCGGCTTCTCGACATTGAGTATGGAGCCCAGCGGCGCCCGGACCTCGACAGGCGCGAGAGATCCGGCGTTGTTCGGAATCTCCGGCGCCACCGCCGCGCGCACGCCGAACGCCGTGTAGGCCAGCGTGTAGTTCATCACCAGGTTGATGCCATAGGCGCTGGCCGGCGAGCTGCCGTCGAAGTCGATGACGATGCGCGCGCCGTCGACGGTGAGCGCGGCGTTGAGCGTGACCGGCCGGTCGATGCCGTCGAGGGTAATGGCGTTGCGGTAGGTGCCGTCGGGCAGGGCGCGGATCGCGTCCTCCATTGCCCGGCGCGAGCGTTCCAGGATGAAATCGGCCAGCGCGTCGAAGCGGATGCCGTCATATTCGTCGAGCATGGCGGCGAGCCGGCGTTCGCCCAACCGGTTGCAGGTGGCGTAGCTGCGGATATCGCCCTCGACCGGGTCCGGCTGGCGGACATTGGCGCGGATGATCTCGAACAGGTCCTCGTTGAAAACGCCGTCGCGCGCCAGCCGCATGATCGGGATGAACAGACCTTCCTCGTAGATCGAACGCCCGTCCGGGCACTGGCCCAGTCCGCCGATATCGACCTGGTGACAGGTGCAGGCGAACAGGGCGACCATTTCCCCCCGGTGGAACGCCGGCGAAACGACGGTGATGTCGTGCAGATGGCCGGAGCTGAGCCAGGGATCGTTGGTCAGATAGTGATCGCCCGGCTTCATGGCGGCGGCCGGGAATTTCTCCAGAAAGTAGCCGACGGCCTCGGCCATCGAGTTGACGTGGCCGGGCGTTCCGGTCACGGCCTGGGCGACCATGCGCCCGCGCGTGTCGAACACGCCGGCCGAAAGGTCGCCGGCCTCGCTGACCGTCTCGCTGAACGCCGTCTTGATCAGGCTGCGCGCCTGTTCCTCGACGATGGCGGTCAGGCGGTTCCACAGCACCGGATAGCGGATGCGGGCCAGGCTGGCGTCGGTGCGTTTCCCGGTCATGGTCCGTCCTCCGCCGTACGGTCGAGGATGAGGGAGCCGAACGGATCGCAGGACAGGGTATAGCCGAGCGGGACGAAGGTCGAGGTCTGCGCTTCGACGATCATTGCCGGACCGGCGACGGTTTCGCCGCTGCGCAGGCGATCGCGGTCGAACACGGCTGCCGTCACCGGTTCGCCGCTGGCCGTGTCGACGACGGGCCGCGCGCCGGATGCCGCCGTTTCCGCATTTGGCGCGTCCGCCATCGGACCGGCCCCGTCTTCCGTCCCGCATTCGGCGCGGACGGTCCAGGCGACGAATTCCAGGGGCACGCCATCGATCGGCGGCCCGTACTGCCGGCGGTAAGCCTCCGCGTATGCCGCCGCCACGGCATCCGCCCAGCTTTCGGCGTCCAGCGGGTCGGGCGGCGCATCGGGCAGGGGAACCATGATTTCGTGGCTCTGGCCGCGGTAGCGCATGAAGGCTGTGTAGGACACCTGGTCCGGCGGCCGGCCGGCAGCGGTCTCGACGAACGCGGCGGCTTCGGCCCGCATCTCCGCCAGCAGGGCCGCGACGGCGGTCCCGTCTACGGATTCGAGTTGCTGATACAGGCTGCGCGCGACTTCGAAAGCGACCGGCGCGCGCAGGAAGCCGATGGCCGAGCCGACCCCGGCGCCGCGCGGCACGACGATCCGGTCGATGCCCAGCTTGTCGGCCAGCCGGGCGGCGTGCAGCGGAGCGCTGCCGCCGAAGGCGATCAGCGTCCGCCCCTCGAAATCCTTACCGTGTTCTACGGCGTGCTCGCGCGCCGCGTTGGCCATATTCTCGTCGACCGTTTCGGCCACGCCGAGAGCCGCCAACGCCGTGTCGAGACCGAGCGGCGCACCGATGTCGGCGGCAAGCGCCCGTTCGGCCGCCGCGGCGTCGAGCGGCATCGTACCGCCGGCGAAGCCTGCCGGATCGATGCGGCCGAGCACAACATCGGCATCGGTCACCGTGGCGCCGGTCCCGCCCCGGCTGTAGCAGGCCGGGCCCGGGTCCGAGCCGGCGCTGCGCGGTCCGACGGCGATCCGGTCGAGCCCGTCCACGCTGCACAGCGAACCGCCGCCGGCGCCGATCTCCACCATCTCGACCACCGGGACGCGAAGGGGCAGGCCGCTGCCGCGCTTGAAGCGGTAGGCGCGGTCGACCTCGAAATCCCGCGCCGATTGCGGCCGGCCTTCGTCGATCAGGCAGATCTTGGCGGTTGTGCCGCCCATGTCGAAGGAGACCGCCCTGGGCGCTCCCGTCTGCCGGGCGACTGCTGCGGCGTAGATCGCGCCCCCGGCCGGGCCGGATTCGACCAGCCGGACCGGGAAGCGGATCGCCGTATCGAGGGTCGCCAGACCGCCGTTCGACAGCATGACCATGAGAGCGCCGGCGAAGCCGGAGTCGCTGAGCGCCCCTTCGAGCCGGCGCAGATAGGCGGCGACCGCGGGCTGGACATAGGCGTTGGCGACGGTGGTCGAAAAGCGCTGATATTCCCGCATTTCCGGCGAGACCTCGCAGGACAGGCTGACCGGGATGCCCGGCCTGGCAGCAAGAACGATCTCGCGCAGCCGCCGTTCGTGCGCCGGGTTGGCGTAGCTGTGCAGCAGGCCGATAGCGACGCTTTCGATGCCCTCGGCGGCGATGGCGTCCAGCACCGGCGCGACCGATGCCTCATCGAGCGGGACAAGGGGTTCGCCGGTGACGTCGAGCCTCTCGCGCACGGTCAGCCGTCGGGCGCGGCGCACCAGCGGCACGGGCTTGGCGATGTTCAGATCGTACTGATCGAACCGGCTTTCCGAGCCCATTTCCAGCACGTCGCGGAAGCCCTCGGTGGTCACGAACAGGGTCTCCGCGCCGCGCCGTTCGATCATGGCGTTGGTCGCCAGCGTCGTGCCGTGGATGATCTGGCCGATGTCCGCAAGCGCGATCCCGGCCTGTCCGCAGGCCGCGGCCACGCCGTCCAGCACGGCGCGTTCCGGTTCCGCGCCGGTGGTCAGCAGCTTGACCGAATGGAAGCGGCCGCTGCCATGCTCAAGGGCGATATCGGTAAACGTCCCGCCGATATCGACGCCCAGGCGCCATCCGGTCGGTGGCAACCCTTCGATGCCTTCGCGCCCGCTGTCGTTTTGCATGAACCGCTCATACTCCGTATGGAGAGGGGACGGAACCGCCACGGTGCGGGAGGACCGGCACGGAGGATTGCGCCATGCGCGCGTATCTGGACAGTCTGAAGGCCGCCGGCGACCTGCATGTGGTCGGCCGGGAAGTCGATCCGAAGCACGAGCTGGCTGCGGTGACGGCGGCGTTCCAGAAGCGGCACGACGGCGCCATCCTGTTCGAAAACGTGCGCGGCGCGGCGATGCCGGTCGTCAGCAACGTCTACGGCAGCCGCCGGCGGCTGTGCGCCCTGATCGAGGCGCCGGACCTCGCCTTCTGCCCGGCCTGGCACCGGCTGATGACGCGTGCGCCGGAGCGTGCGGAATCGCATCAGGTTCCGGGCGGCCGCCGCCGGATCGCGCTCTCCGATCTGCCCCACGTCACCTATTTCGAGAAGGACGCCGGGCCCTACATCACCTCGGGTATCCTGCTCGCCAACCATCCGGAGAGCGGCGTGCCGAACCTCTCCTTCCACCGCGCCATGCATGTCGATAACGGCGAATTGCGCATCCGGATCGGCAGCAGCCACGATCTGACCCGGTACCAGCAGGCAGCGGAAGCGAAGGGCGAGGCGCTGGAGGCGGCCATGCTGATCGGCGCGGCGCCGGACATCTTCCTGGCCGCCTGCGCCTCGATCCCGCCGGACGCCGACGAGCTTGCGGTCGCCAACGCTGTGGCCGGCGGACCGCTTGCCGTAACGCAGTGCGAGACGGTCGGGCTCGCTGTCCCGGCCGACACGCAAATCGTCATCGAGGGCCGCATCCTGCCGCACGAGCGCCGGCCGGAGGGACCGTTCGGCGAGTTCATGGGTTATTACGTCCCCGAGGAAGACAACCATGTCTTCGAGATCACCGCGGTCACGGCCTGTGCCGATCCGGTCTATCACGCGCTGGTCTGCGGTTCCCCGGAGGACCTGATTCCGCTCGAAACCGCCGTCGCTTCAAAAATTTACCGGCATCTGACGACGCGGCTGCCCGGCATCGTCGACGTGTCCTGCAATCCGCAACTGCTGAACACGGTGGTGAAGATCCGCAAGCAGTATGAAGGCCATGCGCGCCACGTCCTGCTCGCCGCCTTCGGCGCGCATATGGACTACAGCAAGACCTGCATGGTGACCGATGAGGATGTCGATATCCACGACCTCAACGACGTCTGGTGGGCCTTCGTCACCCGCGGCCGGGCCGATACCCGCAGCCTGGTCCTACCGGACGTGCCCGGCTTCTACCGCGACCCGCACAAGGACCATTGGGGCCGCCTCGGCATCGACGCCACCATGCCCTGGGGCCGCGAGGCCGAATTCGAGCGCAAGCGGATTCCGGGCGGCGATGCGGTCGATCTCGCGGACTGGGTGGGCGAACCGTAATCCGGCGACAAGAGCGCCGCCCGATCCGAGCCCGCGGCTCTGCGCTTACGCCCCCGGCGGCACGTCCAGCGTCGGGTTGCGGTCGAAGAAGCCATCGGCCTCCAGGCGGAAGCCGGTGCGGGCGACCGGCTGGACCGGCCAGTCCTCGAGTCGCGGCAGGTGCAGCAGGCCGAAGCTGTGCCACAGCACGATATCGGTGTCGCGGATCGACCTCTCCTGCTTCACCCAGGCCGCGATGGTCTCCGAGCCGTCGCTCTGGTTGACGAAGCGCCCCGCCGGATAGCGCTCGGCGGGATCGTAGGGTGTGCACCAGAGGTGGTTGAAGATGAAGGCGGCGCGCTTCTCCATCATCGTGCCGGGGTGGAACCAGGGGCGCAGCATGCCGCTGGAATGCAGCCGGTAGGCGGTCGGCCGGCCCACGCCGTTGGACGCCGAGGCGCTTTCGACCCGCCAGAACCGCTCGGTATCGGCGTTGCGCGTCCGGCCGGTTTCGGTCTCCAGCACCGTCGGTTCGACGCGGAAGGCGTTGCCGTTCGGGTTGCCGTCGCCCATCGGCGGCTGCACGACGTTCATCTCGACCAGCCGGTTCGCGTCGCCGTCCACGGCCATGTCGAGGCGGGCGCAGAACAGGTGCTGGTGGTTGGGCGCGGTGACGCCGGGCATGACCTCGGCGCCGTAGTCGGTGCCGGAGATCGCGTTCAGGCCCTGGGTGTTCATGATCCCGGTCGCCTTGATATCCAGTTCCAGCGTGCCGTCCATGTGGAAGATCCAATAGAAGGCGTATTCGTAGTTGCCGACCGTTGCGATCATGGAGATCAGCAGCCGGCGCGCCCGGCGATGCTCCATCTCGTCGGTCATGTAGTCGGTATGCTTCCACAGCATGCCGTCGTCTTCCTCATGCAGGCAGATGGCGTTGTCGACCACCACCGGCTCGCCCGAGGTCAGATTGAACACGCCGTCGAAATAGTGGATGTTACCGCGGCAGTCGCAGCCCAGCTTGAGCGGGTTGGCGACCTGGCCGAGGCCGTATTCGCCGACGTCGAAGGCGTTCTTGCGATAATGGTTGAAGGAGGGGTCGCCGTAGGGCACGACCATCTCCGCGATCGAGGCGCGCCAGATCAGCGGTCGCCAGGGCGCCTTCTCGCCGCCGCGCACCCGGATGTCGTTGAGGACCAGGCCTTCGCGCGGATGGAACTCGACGTGGAAGCGCCAGTTGGCCCAGGTGACGACCCGGTCCTCCACCGTAAACGACGGCCCGTCGGGCTGGGCAATGTCGATCGGTTTCAGGTCGCCGCGCAGGATTTCCGCGATTTCCGGCCGGTCGGCATGGTAGTTCGAGGACTCCATCGGCACGTCGTGGACCGCATGGTCGATCACCCGGACGACCTCGACCTTGTTGAGGTCGAACAGCACGTTCAGGCCCTCGACCGGATGGGCGTAGCCGTTATCCCCCGGATCCTTGCGCAGGTAGACCAGGCAGTGCACGAGGCGCCGGCCTTCCTCGTCCCCGAAGCCGAAATTGCCGGCGGAGAAGGGATCGACCTGGATGTGCGACAGGTCGGTGACGCCGCGCCGTTCCATCGCCGCGATGAAGTCCGGATGCTGGGGCACCGTTTCGGCGCAGACCATAAACTCGTCGACGTTGATCGCCGGGCGCGCGCCGGGTACGTCGCTCGCCGACTCCACGGCTTCCCCGGCCAGGTCGACAATCAGTTCGGAGACGCGGTTGTCCGCCGTGTCGTAGATGCTGACATAGGCCTTGCGGCCGTCGCCCGCCGTGCCGGCGGCGATCTCGGCCCGGCACTGCGCCTTGTCGGGATAGTGCAGGCGGATCGATTCGAACTTCGCGGTCTCCGTCCACCCGTCCCAGGCCCGGACGATGGCGCCTGCCGCCTCGATCTCGGCCGGCGTAAGCGCGTTGAGCGGATGGGTCCCGCGTTCGGTCGCCGGGGTGGTAGTGCTGGTATTCGCCATCGGTCTTTTCCCGTCGGTCTTTCCCTTGCCAAGCGGGCCTGCACCCGCCATTGATCGGCCCGTTTTCCGTCCCCCGTTTCTGTCACAGCACCGCCGGGAACGCCATGCCCATCGAAACCACCGCCGTCATGCCGCACACCCATTTCGAGGATTTCGAGGTCGGGCAGGAAATGGAATACGGCCGGGCGGTCATGACGGCCGAAGAGATTATCCGCTTCGGCCGCGAGTTCGATCCCGAACCCTTCCATATCGGGGAGGAAGAGGCGAAGGAGACGATGTTCGGCGGGCTGATCGCCAGCGGCATTCACATGGCCGCCATACTGCGGCGTATGCAGGCCGACGGCTTCGCCAACGTCCCGTCCCAGGGCTCGCCGGGTTGGGACGAGCTGCATTTCCTGGCGCCGACCCGGCCGGGCGATGTGCTGCACGTCCGGACCAGTATCCTGGAAACCCGGGTCTCGAAAAGCCGCCCGGCTCTCGGCATCGTCAGGATGCGCCACCTGGTGATCGACGAGGCCGGCGAGGTCAAGACCAGCGTGCTGACCACCGCCTTCTACGACCGGCGCGGGGCGGATATTTGAGGCGGGAGGTTGACTTTGCGCGTCGAGAACATTAAGTGAACTGTCAGGCTCCTCCGACGACATCGGGACGAATCATGACATTTCATGACACCTGCCAATGTCTGTCCCGTCGCCCCTGCTCCGTCCCGGCCATGCGCCGGGCTCCGGCCGACATGACGGGGACGGTGTGACATGACAAATCCTGACATTTCCTGACACATCCAACACCCCTCCCTTGTCACCCCGGATGGAGCGACCTGCCCCGGACGACGATCCGGGGAGCGGAAATCCGTGTGGGGACGCCTCCCTGGATGCAAGCGGTTTTTGGTCCGGTCCGGGCCATGGGCGTCGATCCTTCGAATGCCCGGCACACCAGTCAAATCAATTCAAGCCATCTGTCCGACCCCAAGGGCCCACTCCACATAAACTACCAACATTATGACCGGTCCAGGCGGCAGGTGACAGGTCAGTGGTGTTGCGCAAATGTGTTGAAAATTAATTTCATTTTGGCATATTTTCGGATCGAAACGAAATAGGCCGCGTCAGTCGAAAAGATGAGAACGGCTGTTTCTACGCGGACGGTCGGAAAAATGACATGATTATCAGCGGCGGATCGAACGCGTACGAGCGTGAGGGCGAGGAGGCGCTGCTCGGCTCGACGGCATTGCCGATACCGCAGGAGGTGGGCGTCCCGCATCCCAAATGGCGAGAGAGGGTTGCCGCACCCTTTGTAAGCAGCAGTGGAGAACCGGTGTTTTCCGTAATCTTGGACGACCGCCGTTGTGCTGAACCTGCCTGCTCTCGAGAGCCAATACGCTTTCTTGGATGCGAAGCGTGGCCAACCAACAGGTGTGGGAAGTTGTTCAAGCGCAACCTGTGCGCCCGCCATGCCCGGGTGCCGTGAACGGCTCTCAATATGCGCCGCCGATGCACAAAGGAGATATCGAGGATGAACGAGATGACAGCGACGAAAGGGCGACCGGAGGGGCTCGGCGCCGCCAAGGATCGTGGTCTCGTGCCGCAGATGCTGAATCATGCGGCTTATGTAACGCATGACGTTGCTGCGACCGTCGAGTTCTACACGAAGATACTCGGCATGGAACTGGCGAGCACGATCATGGACGACACCATTCCGTCGACCGGCGATCCGTTTCCTTACTTCCATCTCTTCTTTCGCATGGCCGACGGCTCCACGATTGCCTTCTTCGAATCGCCGGGGTTGCCGGAAGCCGCGAAGTCGACGCACCCCGCCTATGACATATTCGATCACATCGCGCTGCAGGCGCAGGGACCGGATGAAATTCGGCGATGGCATGTCTGGTTGGTTGAGAACGGAATCGACGTAATCGGTCCGACCAATCACAAGGATTTTCTTCTGAGCATTTACTTCCACGATCCAAACGGGCTTCGACTGGAACTTACGACACCACTCGACAAGGACTGGAATCGTCACACGGAACAAGCCTATCGCGACGTCGAATTGTGGGTGGAAACAAAGAAGCGGGCACAGAGCGAGGGCCGGGATGTCCAGGGGGCTATGCAGGAATTGATCTGTGAAGAACGTAAACGTTATACGTCTGCCGCAGAATAGTTAAGCTCCCGAGGAAAGGAACAGGTTGTGACAAGCGGAGGTAGAGCGGAAGCGATTCAAGCCGACACGGGTAAAGAATCAGTATCGTTCGAATTGGAACGCTGGCTACCCCATCAGTTTTCGTTCATTGCCAATCGCGTCAGCGCCAAGCTCGCGAGCATGTACGGCGAGCGGTTCGATCTATCGGTCACCGGCTGGCGCATCATTGCCGTGCTTGGCCAGCACGAGCCGCTTTCGGCCAAGCAATTGGCAAACCGCACCGGGATGGATCAAGTCAACATTACGCGCGCGGTGACCCGGCTGGCATCGCAAGGTATGGTGTCGAGACGTATCGACCGGATCGATCGTCGTCGGATCGTCCTCCGGCTGAGCAAGAAAGGGCGGGTAGTATTTGACGTCGTGCTGCCGCTCGCGGAAGCAATTGAAGCGGCCATACTGGAAGAGCTTACGGTCGCACAAACCGAGGAATTGCGCCGCACGATGGCAGCGCTTGTGCAGCGGACCGAGGAGATTCTTTCCAATGATCGAGATTGGCGCTCTTTCGTGGCCTCATAGGATGAATTAGGTCGTTTCAGTTTGGTAACTATTTGAAGAAGACAACACCGTATGAGATCTTGAGCAGTCTCCAGGAGCACGTCGTGACTGTGTGCCGAGAAAATTATGGATCGTGACGATTTCTTCCTTTCGGACACTCGAAATAAATGGCGCAAGTTTGGCTGTTTCCTCGACTCCGGCGATGTCGTCGAATTTGGAATCGTCGACTTCGGCATGATTCGTAACCGCATCGTCTGCGACACCCGATCGAGCTGAAATCAATGGTAATCGACGTCCATCACCACTATCTGCCGCAGGAACTGGTCGATAACTTTGAACGCCACGTTCCGGATCATGTGGAGGTACGGCGCAAGGACGGTATCGTTACACTGGCCCGCCGTAACGATGGCTACGAATACATCGTGGTCGATCCGGCTCTCTGGTGCGATCCGGAACGGCAGATCCGGGACATGGATGCAGGCGGCGTCGATCACGCCGTTCTTTCGGTTGCCTGCTACCAGGACTGGATGACGATGGAGGCAGCGCGCCTCTGCAACGACGGCATCGCCGCTCTGGTCGCCAGCCATCCCGACCGCTTCTCCGGAATGATCTCGATTCCGCCCGACGGCGGTGAGAAAATGGTGGCAGAGATCCATCGCGCAACCCACGAACTCGGGCTTCGCGGGATTAATCTAAGCACGAGCTATAGGGGCCTGTATCCCGATCATCCGGATTTCGCACCGCTGTTTGCGCTCGCGGAGGAGTTGGATCACGCGCTGTACTTCCACCCGAGCTGGCATCCGCCAGTCCTCGACAATCTGGAGAGCTGGAATCTCGAGCGATCGATCGGCAAGGCGTTCGACCTCAACCTCGCGGCGGCACGTTTGATTTTCTCCGGGATTATGGCGCGCCATCCGCGCCTCCGCGTTGCATTCGCGCATCTCGGGGGTGCGTTGCCGATGACGGCGCGGCGCCTGTTTCACGGACCGCGCGGTTGGCACGCGACGCCGGATCAGGACTATCCGGCGCAACTCAAGCGCGTCTTCCTGGATACGGCGCCTGGTATCTGGCAAAGCCCGGCCGAGATCGAGTTCGCCTGCACTGCCCTGGGGGTGGATCAGATCATGCTGGGTTCGGACTACCCGCTGTCCAACGATCCGGCGAGCATCATCCGCGATTCGGTGCGCCATGTGGCGATGCTTCCGCTCGATCGTGGTGCCAAGGAAAAGATCGCTTGCGACAATGCAATCCGTTGCTTCGGCCTTTCGTGCGCTCACGACGCGCGTGAGATATCGGCCGGCTAGCCGGCTCGGCGGGAAAGCGGTTCGATCACCAGCTTCTCGCCGAGCACGAACAGGATCACGATGGAAATCGCCGTCGCGAAAACGAGGGCGGAATCCGACGTGATCTGTCCATGCTGCATCAGATAGCCCAGGCCGGTGTCGGCGCCGAACAACTCGGCTACGGTTGCGATTTTCCAGCCCACGCCATAGCTCAGCCGCAAGGCGGAGCCGACGTGCGGCATGAGCATGGGGAGCGCCACGCGGGTAAAGACCTGCCACCGCGACTGGGTCAAGCTGCGGCCCATCTCGATCAGCTCATGATCGAGCTGATCGAGTCCCTGGCGCAAAATAACGGCGCAAAACGGCACCAGGATCATGACCTGGATAAACAGGACCGAAAACTCGCTGATCTTAAACCACATGACGGCGAGAATCGCCCAGCCTACCGTCGGAAAGGAATTCAGCAGGGGCATCAGGCGCTGCTCAATCGCGTCGCCTGATGCCGGCAGGAAATGAGCCGTGGCCGCAATTGCTGCGCCGATCAGCAGCGCCGCTACGATCGACAGGGCGAGCCGCACGGTGCTGTAAAGCACATGGCCGTAGAATTCCCACTCACCCAGGAGCACCAACAGGCGCTCCGCGGTGGCGAAGGGATCCGGCAGAACGAACACGGGCATATCACGGGCGGTCAGCCACCACGCGCCGATCGCCAGGACGATGGCCCCATCCGCTACGAGGCGGGCACCGAGACTGTTCCGCGACTCTCTACGGGACATCGTAGTGACGGCCAATCCGCCTCCTGAGGGGCTCGAATACAAAGCGGTCGGAGGAGTAGACGAAGGCAACAATCAGCGTGATGACAACGAACACCAAACCGGTGTCGTATTCCTGCCGGGCGATGTTGAAGAGGTATCCGAAGCCGGCATTGCCGCCGAAGAGCTCCGCGGTCAGGGCGACCTTCCAGGCCAGGCCGAAGCATATGCGCGCCACTGAATACAGGAACGGGAGGAGGGTCGGCAGTACGACCTTGAAAAAACCGTCGTTGCGCCGCGGTCCGAAAGAGCGCGTCATCTCCAGCAGGTCGTCGTCGACGCTCTCGAACCCGACCCTCATGTTGATCAGGGCGAACGGCAGCAGCACCATTACAACGGCGAATATTACCGTCGTGTCGTTCAGGCCGAACCACAGAATGCCAATCAGTATCCAGGCGATGCCGGCAAAAGAGCTGAGGAACGGCGATATCCTCCCGTGCACCAGAAGCCGGAACACAGGAACGTAGTAAGCCAGGGTCGCCAGAAGCGTCCCGATCGTAACCGCGAGGAAAACGGCCGCCACGACATGGCCGATCGAGACGCCGACATGCAGCCACATTTTGGCATCGCCCAGAAACGCCACAAGCCGTACGGCGACATCCCAGGGAGTCGGTATCAGATATGGCGGCGTGGCCACCGCCACGAGGCTCCAGGCCACAAAGGCGCCGACCGTCGCGAGATGCGCGACCAGACGCCGCTTGGCACGCAATCGCGGTTCACTCGTGGCGGCGAGGGACTCCGTAGCGGTCATCGATGAAATATGGCTTCACCGGGGTTCCGGCGAAGCTGTATGCCACCGAAGATACGGAAGAGGTCTATTCCCGTATCGCGCCATCCCAGACTACCGATTCTGCCTTCGGGTAACTTTTTATGAGCCCCATCTCTTTCGTGTACTCCCACAGGCGGTTCATCGATGCCACATCGGCGTCGGACACCGCCATCGGAACCTGCGCATAGGTGTCATAGAAGAATTCGAACAGGGCAACCTCGGTGCCTGTCGCTTTTGCGACAGCTGCATACACCTCGGCCTTGTGGTTCTTCGTATAGTCGGCAGAGGCCTTGAGCATCCGGAGAGCTTCCTTGAACACTGCCGGGCGCGCCGCGAGCTTCTCCGGGTAGCTGACGAAGATCGCGCTGGCAGGCGGGCCGCCAAAAACTTCGTGTACGTCTCGGCCGAGCCGGATCAGCGTTCGGAATTTTGGATCCTTGCCCGCTTTCCACGCCTGGGTATTGAGGAGCGTGGCTGCGTCGACGCGGCCGCTCAGCAATGCGCCGGGCAGGGCTGCGGATGGCATCTCGACCCATTTATAGTCGCCGCCATTGATCGCCACGTTGGCGCCATGCTTCTTCGCCAAGGCGATGCGCAGGTGGGTAGTTGCGGTCGCGCGAAGCGCATAGCTGCCCAGAGTCTTGCCCTTCAACTGGTCGATCGACTTCAAAGGGCTGTCGGACCTGACGAAGATGTCGTAACCCCCGCCTTTGGGATGGGCGCGGTATCCCGTGGCGACGACGACAAGATCGAGGCCGCGAGCCTTGGCTGGCGGGATGCCTGCCACGGCCGCCATGCTTATGTCGAAGGTTTTGGAACCGACCGCCTGAATCAGCGGGACAATACCGAGCGCCTTTGGCGCAAGTTCCACCGTGTCCGAGGCAACCTTGCCGTTCTTCAGCGGCCAGATTACAGCCTCGTAGACCGGATCGATAAGATACGAAAGAGAGACCTTCTCCTTCGCGGTTGCTGGAAGGCTCGTCGCCAGGACGGCGGCGGCCAAGCCAAGAAGACTAGGTTTCAGCCAGTGCATTCCGACTCTCCTCTGTTTGCGTTGTTGGCGTTTCATTGACAATGGGAAATAGTTCGATCAGGTGACGGTGGCGCTCGGTCATTCCGGCGTCGCCGTCGATGACGCGCGGTCTTGCATCCTCGACGACCATGGTATCGAGAACCCTGGTCGGCTTCGCCGACAGCAGCATGATGCGGTCTGCGAGGAGCAAGGCTTCGTCGACATCATGGGTGACAAAAACCACCGTCTTGCCGGTCCCGCTCCACAACCCGATAAGCTCCTCGCGCATGCGCTGGCGGGTGTGGGGGTCGAGAGCGGAAAAAGGCTCGTCCATCAGAATGATGGTGGGTTCCACGGCCCACGCGCGGGCTATCGCGACGCGCTGACGTTCGCCGCCGGACAACATCCTCGGATACTTCTCGCGGTCGGCGAAGAGACCGACAGTGTCGAGCATCTGGTCGGCACGCTTCAACTCCTCCGCCTTTGTCATCCCGGGAAAACGCATTTCCAGGCCTAGCGCCACGTTCTCCCTCGCCGTTCGCCACGGTAGAAGACGGGGCGACTGGAACACGAAGGCAATGTCGCGCCAACGGTCGCGCGCCGGCTGGCCAGCGATGGTAACGGTCCCCGAATCAATTGGCTGGAGTCCAGAAATTACCCGCAGGGTTGTCGATTTTCCGCAACCGGAAGGTCCCAAAATGCAGAAGAATTCTCCGTTCCCGATTTGAATTGAAATATTCCGATAGAGTACGACGCCGCCCAGGGAGAGGGAGACTCGGTCCAGGCTGATGTAATCGAGTTGGCTAGAGGCCATCGAGACTCCGCTTCACGGCAGGCAGCCGATATTCCGCCAACGGCGCGCCACTAGGCCTGGGCGACCCGCCGCTCTGCAGGCGGGTCGCACAACACAGCCTGCGGTGAACGTGCGCCACGTGCTGTTTCCATCAACGCCTCCGGATCCCAGGGTAGCGCATCGCTTCTCCAAGCGACATGACCGTCCGGTCGAACCAGCACCAGGCTTTTCTCGTAGAGTTCGGCGATCGCGGGATCCTCGACATCGAATACGCATAACGGGACACCGCATCGCGCAGCCGCCTCGACAATCGTGGTTACATCGGGTGGCGTCAGCTTGCCATGGCAGCGGACCAGAACGAATCCGCGGCCGTACAGGTCGAGCATCGAACGGCCGTCCGGAAGCCAGGCATGCGGTGCCCGCGCGCCAGGCCAGGTCGTGGGGACATAGACCTGCAATTCGTCCGGCGGTGGCGGCGTCCCATCGGGCACGCACAGAGGCGAGCCCTCGTAGCGGTATCCAATCTGCACGCCCATGGATTCCCACTCACCGACCAGAGCCTGCTTCAGATGGCGTCCGATCTTGGTCCGCGTCGCCTTGCCCTCAGGCGTCTCGTCGAGGATCGGGCCGCACTCGCTCGCGGAAATCCAGTTGCGGAAGTTCCGGGTAGAAGCGCGCGCGTTGCGAATAGCGACCGGGCGCCGTTCGACTTCGTAGGACTCCAGGAGGTTGCGGCCGGCCCAGCCCCGCAGGGATGCTTCCAGCTTCCAGCCGAGGTCGACGGAATCCCCGATGCCGGTGTTCATGCCGAAGCCGCCTGTCGGCGACATGGTATGTGCGGAATCGCCCGCCAGGAAAATGCGTCCCACGCGGAACTTGTCCGCGATGAATTCGGAGCGCTGCCAGGGCTTGCAAGTGAGGATCTCGAACTCGATGTCGTCGCGTCCGAATGCGAGACCCACCCCGGCTGCCGCATCGAGTCGGTCGAAATCCAATTCGGCTTCGCTGCCAATCAGCGTCAGACGCCACAAATCGCGGCCGTCGACGACGGTGAGGTTGCCCCAGGTGCCTTCGGGCCCCACGAAAATGTAGCGTTCGGCCTCGCCTTTGTCGTGCAGCTCGAAAAAGCGGGGGATGCGAAGGAGGTATCCGACGGAGTGGCTGAGGAGACGGCCCTGTTGTGAAACGCCCAGGGTGGAACGAATCCGGCTCGCCGCACCATCGCATGCGACCATGAAGGGCGCGCGAATTTCGAACGTTTCTCCGTTCAGTAGATCCCGGACGGAGACCGTAACGTCTGCATCCGACTGCTCGAAACGCTCGACGCTGCAGCGGTAATGCATTTCGACCGCGGGTTGCTCGCTGACCGCCTGAGCAAGGATAGGATCGAACCAAAGTTGAGGGCAACGTTGCTTCTTCTCGGGACTCAACGGAGAGTTCGGCAATTCCCTCTGCGAAGGATAGGCCTGATGCTCCAGCAGATATCCGGACATGCTGGTGCAGTAGACAATGTTGAGCTTGTAGTTGTCGGGAAAGCCGCAATTCCGGATCCGGTCGACGATACCCCACCGGCGGCAAAACTCCATAGTGCGCACGGCGATCAGGCCGACTTTCGGATGGTCGATTGCGCCGTCGCCCTGATCGATGATCGTGCAGCCGATGCCTCGCCAGCCCAGATCGAGCGCCAGGGAGAGGCCGACGGGACCTGCTCCGACGATCAGAACCTGAGTCTCGACACTGCGTGCCATATTCTCGCCAACCTGCCCGAGTCAAACGACCGTCGATAGGTCTCACGGTTGTTGGATATTCGCTTACGGCAGCCGCACGATCTTGATTACTCTATGAAAATATGTCAATCTGAAATGGATTTTTGGAGCCTGCTGACCTACAAGAATACGCGCTCCACACGCTGGTATTTCAGTATGTTTACGAGCGGTAGCAACAGGACTGTCTTTCATGGGTGACGCAGTCCGGGTCGGCGCCGACATCGGCGGAACGTTTACCGACCTGGCATTACTCACGGCTGACGGCATCGTTTTTCGCGAGAAAGCGTTCACCACCCCGGGCGACTGGGCACAGGGCATCCTGGATGGGCTTGGATCTGCCGCGGAGCGCCACTTCGCTTGCACGCTGCCGGAATTGTTGCCGCGAGTCGTCGAGTTCACCCACGGGACGACAATAGTCACCAATGTCCTGGCGCAGATGAACGGTTTGCGGGTGGGGCTCGTGACCACCGGCGGCTTCCGCGATACTCTGCGAATTGCGCGTTCGGCACGGCAGAACACCCTGGATTTACAAGTCCAGGAATCGCCGCCGCAGATCGTTGCGCCGACGGACATTCTCGAACTCGACGAGCGGATCGACCGTTCGGGAGACGTCGTTGTACCGCTGGATGCCAAGGCGGCGAAAGCGGGCATCGATCGGCTTGTTGCGAACGGGGTCGAGGCGCTGGCTGCGTCCTTCCTTTGGTCGTTTGAAAATCCGGAACACGAACGGACGATCCGGGCCATCGTGGAACGGCACTACCCGCATCTACCGGTTTTTCTATCCAGCGACGTCCATCCGGTCATCCGCGAGTATGAGCGCACGGTGACGACGGTGCTCAATGCATATGTGAGCCGCGGCGTGAGGGAGTATCTCCAAGGCCTGCAGCAACGGCTGGATGAGCGCGGGCTGAGCGTTCCGGTTGGGGTCATGCAGTGCACCGGCGGCATCACCTCGATCGAAGACGCGTTGGCCGCGCCCTTGCTTCTGCTGGCATCGGGCCCGGTCGGCGGCGTCATCGCCGCCCGCGAACTCGCGCAGCGCCTTTCGATTCCGCGCGTGATTTGCGCTGACATGGGTGGCACGAGCTTCGATACCGCGCTGATCGAGAACGGCCGCGTTGGCCGCACCAACCGGGCGCAGGTCGAACGGTTGAAGACCGGATTGACCCTGGTTGATGTGGTCAGCATCGGAACAGGCGGCGGCAGTATCGCGCATCTCGCCCCATCCGGTCGGCCGTCGCTGGGACCGCACAGCGCCGGCGCTGTGCCAGGTCCGGTCGCCTATGGCCGCGGAGGTACGCGACCGACGACCACCGACATCGCCGTTGCGCTGAACCTGCTGGCGCCGGAGGGGTTCCTCAACGGGCGCGTCGATCTCGACGTAGCAGCGGCCGGCCAAGCCATCGAGGCTTCGTTTTCCTCCGCTCTCGGCATGGACCTCCACGAAATTTGCCGGGGGTATTTTCGCATCGGCTTTGCTGCGATGGCCCAGGCGGTGCGCTCGGTCACGGTCGAACGTGGCCACGATCCACATCACTTCGCGCTGGTTTCGTATGGCGGCGCCAGCGGACTGTTTATTGCCGAGATTGCGGCTCAACTCGGCATACGAAAGATCGTAGTTCCGGAAGCAGCTTCGGTCTTTTCGGCATTTGGCATGCTGTGTGGCGATGTCTCGCGCACCAACAGCAAAACAATAAACTGGAACGTTCTCAACGGCGACATCGATATACTGGGTGTCACCCAAGAGGCCCTGGAGGCGAGTGCGCGCGAGCGGCTCGGCGGAGACGCCGAAGGCACCGTGGTCGCCTGGGAGGCCGACCTGAAATTCGGGACTCAGGCCTATGAACTGACCCTCGCTCTGGAGGCGCTCGATAGCAGCAGCGACAGTGTCCGCCGTTTACTGATCGACCGTTTCCGCGACGCTTACGAGGCACGCTACGGAAAGGGGACCCATTGGCAGGGTGCGGAAGGACTCATCACCCTGGTCAACCTGCGCGTCACGGTCGCGCGACCCGTGGCGAGCGTGGAGCAGCAGCACAGGCAGCCAGGCGCGAAAAACGCGCGCGAATCGAGCATTAGGCGGACTGTCTATTGGCCCGTCCGGGAGGACGTCCCGGTGGTATCCGTCGATGGTCTGGACGCAAAGCCGATTCCCGGACCTTTGATCGTCGAGGCCGGCGATACAACGGTGTACGTTCCCCGGAAGTGGCAGGCGACGCGCGACTCGTGGAACAATATTCGTCTCGATCATGGGGCAAGCTAGCCATGGCAGACTCCTTTACCGCACGCCTCGTCGAACTCCGGCTGACCGCTACGGTCCGCGAGATGGGGATCAGCATGATCCAGACCTCGGGTTCTCCGGCGATCACGGAAGCGAAAGATTTTTCGACCGCGATCTTCGATGCGGAAGGCGAGTTGATCGCTTTCGGTGGCTTCGCGGCGTTCCATGTGGGCGCCGCGATCGAGGGCGTGCGTTGCGTGCGCGCGATGTTTCCGGAGAGCGGCATCGAGCCAGGCGAGGGGTTCCTGGTCAACGACCCCTATACCTCGGGCGCTCTGCATGTGGGCGACATCGGTATCGTCTGGCCGGTCTTCTATCGGAGACGTATCGTTGCCTGGACCTACACCAATGCGCACCAGACGGACATCGGCGGGGTATCGCCGGGCGGGCTTGCCGCCGGTGCGAGCGAGTGTTTCGCAGAGGGATTGATGTTTCCGCCGACCAGGATCGTCGTGGGCGGCGAGTTCGTCGAAGAATGGCTCCGCTTCATCGCCAACAACGTCCGTACGCCTTTGAACGTGGTTGGCGATATGCGCAGCCTCCTGGCCGCTAACCGAACAGCGGAGCGGCGCATCGTCGAACTCGTGGACGAGTTCGGCCTGGAGACGTTCATCGCCGTGAACGCCTTGAACAAATCGACGGCGGAAAAAGCGGTGCGCGAACGCGTCGCAAGCCTTCCGGATGCGACCGCGGAGTCCGACGAATGGATGGACTACGAGCGCGACGGCGAACTGAGCGTCTACCGAATTTCGGTCAAGCTGGCGATCGACGGCGACTGCATGGTGGTTGACCTCTCGGACAGTGCCGCGCAGGCATCGGCGCCTGTCAATACCTGCCGACCAGCTGTAATCGGGGGGATCTACACCGCGTTTGCGCAGAAGATGGCGTGGGACCTGCCGATGAATGCGGGGACCTTCCGCCCCATCGACATCGAAATCGGCACGCCTGGGAAAATCACGAATCCCCGGAAGCCGGCCCCGAACAGCATCGGCCATGTCGCGACGGGCGCGCGCCTGGTGCGTGGCCTGTCCAGCCTGTTTACCCAGTTTATGCAAGCCAGCCGGTTGCCGGAGGTGCGCGCCCAGGTGGCCGGCACGGCGTCGGACGGGTTGGTTCGGGGGGCTTGGGTCGGTCGCGATCGGGCGGGCAATCCGTTCGCTTTTCTGGGTCAGGACCAGACGCCGGGACTGGGCGCGCGAGCCCGGGGCGACGGCCTCGATGTCGGTGGACTTCAATTCGGTCTCGGCATCGAAATTACCGATATCGAGATCGCGGAGAGCCAGCAGCCCATTTTGTACCTCTGGCGTCGGCTCAATGCGAATTCCGGCGGTCCCGGCACCTACCGCGGCGGCCTCGGCGTGGACCTTGCATGGATGCCGTACGGGGCCGATCGGCTAGCCGGGACGGTCTTTTGCACGGCGTCCCGCTTCCCTGGGCGTGGCGAACTCGGCGGCATGCCGGGCAGCACGGGATTCATGGCCTGCAGCGCCGGCGCGATCGGCGCTCCGGCACAGTCGATTCCACATCTGCGGCAATTCCCGGGAAGAGCCGAATGGGCAGACCTGCCGAGCTACGGCGCCGGAATTCACGTCAACAAAGGTGACGTGGTCCGTGTCTGGAGTCCGGGCGGCGGAGGGCTCGGAGACCCCGGCCGACGCGATCCGGCCAGGACTCATGCCGATTTGGTTAGCGGTCGTACCTCAGCAAGCCATGTCGAACATGCATACGGTCTGAGGCAAGATGCCGGGATGTCGCCCGGTCCCGCAATGCCGAGCGAATCGCTGGCTGTCTTGCGATACGATCAAAACAATGCTCGCGCCTGCAGGGACTGCGGCGGAGAATTGGGCGACTGGCGGGAGCCGCTCGGTTCCGTGGCATATGTCGAGGAAGCGGATCTGGCCGAGACGCTGCAAGCCCTTGAGATGCACGCCAAGACCGACATAGAGGGACTTGTGCTGCAGACTTGCCGATGTCCGCACTGCACGGCGGTTTTGGATCGAGCGATTATCTGGAAGCCGAAGGAAGAATTTGTCGAACAGCAACATGGTCTGTTCGTGAGGAGCCAGACAGCGGCGCGATCCGAACAGGCAGCCTGACGTATGACCTGTAATACCGGCGCGTATTGATATCCAGGAAGAGGCTGTTGTTCTTCGGCGTTGGTCCTTGACCGCTCTCAATTCAGTGAAATCAATGTTGTCATACTGATCGGCTTTTGATTTGCGCCGAACAACAGACGCCTCCAATCTGTGCCGGCGCATCCGGCGCTAGAGCGCGATGACTCTATTCGGAAGCGTATCCTGCGTTTCTGAAGTAGTGTGCGCATTCGGCCGGTGAGAAGCGGTCGAGCAGGGCGCCGATGCGCTGCCAGGTTGCTTCGACGGTCCGTTCTGCGGCGTCGCGCAGCAGATGTTTGAGCTTGGCGAAGACCTGTTCGATCGGGTTGAGGTCCGGGCTGTAGGGCGGCAGGAACAACAGGTGGGCGCGGGCCTGTCGGATCGCCTTTCTGACAGCCGTGCCCTTGTGGCTGGCGAGATTGTCCATCACGACGACATCGCCCGGCGCCAGGGTCGGGACGAGGACCTGTTCGACCTAGGCGCGGAAGGCGTCGCCGTTGACCGGTCCGTCGAGGATGCAAGGCGCCTCGATCCGGTCGACGCGCAGGGCGGCGATGAACGTCCCAGGAAAATATGGGGTGCGCCAGTTGCCGTGGCGTGCGCGCCCGATCAGGCGCGCGCCCCTGGTGGCCCAGCCGCGCAAGGGCGCCATGTTGGTCCCGTAACAATCCGGGCCCAGGTCTCGTCGATGAAGACCAGCCGGCGCGGTGCACCGCCTTCCAGACCGTGCGGTAGTCCACCCGGAGGCCGCGCGCGGCCAGCTCGAAGACCAGCCCGCGCAGGGTGAACGGGGCCTCGATCCGCGCCAGCAGCCAGGCCTTGTGATCCGGGACGATCTTGCGCGGACGCCGCCCGCCGATCTTCGCCGGGGCGCAACTGCCGGTCGCCCGCAGTCGTTGAGACCACTTCACGACGCTCGACGGCGCCACCCCGAGCGCCGCCGCCACCTGCCGCACGCTCTGCCCCGAGGCCAGCCGCGTCGTCGCGCGTTCGCGCAAATCCATCGAAATCGGACGGGTCATCGACCAAACCTCCCCTGTCGTCACCACGACAGGGAATCAACTCACGCCAACAAAGGGAATCCCCTTTCGATTCACAATCGAGTCATCTCGCTCTAGGTAAGCGCCATCAGGCGCGCGCCGCGCTGTTGTGCAGGCGCTCAAACGCGGCGATGACCTCAGCGGCGGTCGAAATATCGGCGTAGCGCCGCTCGACGTCGCGCAGGTTGGCGCGGTGCGGCTCCTCTTCGTGGTCGCCAACGCAATCCTCGGGCACGATGGTGCGGAAGCCGAGGCTGAATGCGTCGATTACCGAGGCGCGTACGCAGCCCGAGGTGATGCAGCCGGTAACGATCACCGTGTCGACGCGTTGTTTGACGAGGAACTGCGCGACCGGCGTGTTGAAGAAGATCGACGGCGCGGTCTTGGTTATGACGAGGTCAGGCTTTGCAGCGGCGATGCGCGGGTCGAGTTCGACCGAGGGGTGGCCCTCGAACAGTTCCTCGCGCAGCGGCGCGATCTTCCAGTAGGGCATGGCCTCGACCGACTGGTAGCCCATCGCGCAGGCGGCGACCGGGAAGCCGGCGCGGCGTGTGGCTTCGATGACCTCAACCGTCCTGTCGACGGCGCGGTCGATCATATCGGCGCCGCCCATGCGGAACGCCGGGTCGGTGAAGCCGCGCTGGAAATCGACGACGACGACGCCCGGTTTCTCGCCCCAGCCGATCTCGCCGTCGCCGTAGCCGCGTTCGCTATAGTCCATGATCTTGCGTTTCCCTTGCATCGAAACGGCCGGCATTTAAGCATGGTTTCCGGAAAACGTCTGCGGTGTTCGAGGCGCCGCGTTCAAGAAAAGGCGCAGAGCCCGCAACAGCGGTCGAGCAGGGGAGTTTTGGGTTCGATGGGATACCGGACTTCAGTCGATACGGGAGGCACCTTCACCGACATGGTGCTGCTCGACGAGGACGACCGTTTCCATGTCGGCAAGGCGCTGACCACGCCGGACCGCATTTCAGAGGGCATGTTTGCGGCGCTCGATGTCATCGCCGAGGCGCTCGGCAAGACCGCCAAGACGCTGCTGGCGGAAACCGACATCCTGATTTACGGGACGACGCGGGCGACCAACGCCATCGTTACCAAGAAAACGGCGCGCACGGCCTTCCTGACGACGTCCGGCTTCCGCGACGTGCTGGTCTTCAAGGAAGGCGGTAAGCACGGGCCGCACGATTACAGTTACGACTATCCGCAGCCCTATATCCCGCGCCGCTACACGTTCGAGATCGACGAGCGTACCGGCTCAGGCGGCGACATTGTGCTCCCGCTCGACGAGGCGCAGGCCCGCACCGTGGTCGAGACACTGAAGGCGCGCGGTTTCGAAGCGGTGGCGGTATCGCTGCTCTGGTCGATCGCCAACAACGAGCACGAGGCGAAAATTGGTGAGCTGATCGAAGAGATCATGCCCGGCGTGCCCTACACGCTGTCGCACCGTCTGGCGCCGATCCTGCGCGAGTACCGCCGCGCCTCCGCTACTGCCATCGATGCCTCGCTGAAGCCGCTGATGCAGGCGCATCTGCGCCGCATGCAGAGCGACCTGCGCGACGCCGGGTTTGCCGGCGACCTGCTGGTCTCGACGTCGGTCGGCGGCTGCCAGGAGATCGAGACGCTGGTCGAACGGCCGATCAACACGTTGAAATCGGGGCCAGCGATGGCGCCAGTGGCGGCGCGCGCCTATTCCGCGGTCGAGCATATGGGCGGAGATGTCATCGTCTGCGATGCCGGCGGTACGACCTTCGATGTCGGACTCGTGCGCGACGGCCAACTCGTCTATTCGCGAGACAGCTGGCTCGGGCCGCTCTGGACCGGCGATATTATCGGCGCCTCGACCGTCGATGTCCGGTCGATCGGCGCCGGCGGCGGCTCCATCGCCTGGGTCGATCCCGGCGGCCTGTTGCGCGTCGGGCCGCAATCGGCCGGCTCGGTACCGGGTCCGGCCTGCTATGGCGGCGGCGGCCGCGAGCCGACCGTCACCGATGCTGCGCTGGTGCTCGGTTATATCGATCCCGACTATTTCAACGGCGGCCGGTTGACGCTGGATCGCGCGGCGGCCGAATCGGTGATCGGCACGCTGGCAGCGACGTTGGGCAAGGATATCGACGAGACGGCGCACGCAATTCTGGTTATTGCCAACGAGCTGATGATCAAAGCGATTGGCGAGATCACCGTCAACGATGGGGTGAACCCGCGCGAGAGCGTCGTCGTCGCGGGCGGCGGAGCGGCCGGCTTCAACATCATGCCGATCGCGCGCGAACTGGGGTGCGAAACGGTGATCCTGCCGCGCACCGCCTCGGCGCTGTCGGCCTGCGGCATGCAATATTCGTCGATCGTCTTCGAGGCGACGCGCAGCCGGTTCACCGATTCCGCCGGCTTCGATCGCACCGGCGTCAACGCCGCGCTCGACGAGATCGATGCCGAACTGCTGGCGTTCCGCGACAGCCTCGGCATCGCCGCGGCATCGGAAGTGACCATCGAGTATTTCGTCGAGGCGCGGTATCGCGCGCAGGTGTGGGAACTCGACACCGCCCTGCCGAAGCCGCACCTGGACGACGACGCGGATGTCGCCGAGCTGATCGAGGCGTTCCACCAGACGCACGACCGCGTGTACGCGGTTCGCGACGACGAAAGCCCGGTCGAGTGCGTCAACTGGAAAGGCCGTATCTCGATCCGCCCGTTCGAACCGCCGCCGTCGCCCGACCCGTCCGATGCGACGCACGCCCCCGACGCCGCGACAACGCGCGACTGCTATTTCGGCGACGGTGTGCGCGTGCCGACGCCGATCTATCGCGGCGCCGACCTCACTGCCGGTGCGGCGGTGTCGGGGCCCGCGATCATCGAGGAGCCGACGACCACCATCGTCGTCTATCCCGGCATGTCGGCGCGGCTGAGCGTCGCCGGCGACTACATCCTCAACAGCCTGTGATGCGGGAGGCTCATTCCATGTCCGAACCCCAGACCACGCTGGACCCCGTTCTCATCTCGGTGATGGCCAATCGTCTCGACGGCATCGTGCGCGAGATGACCAATACTCTGCTGCGCTCGGCGCGCTCGGTCGTCATTTCCTCGGCGCGCGACTTTTCGTGCTGCGTTGTCACCGGCGAGGACGAGTTGCTGGCGCCGGCCGAGGGGCTGCCGGTGCATATTTTCGGCTGTCACATCCAGACCGCCAATATGCGCAAGTACCATGAAGGCGATATCCGGCGCGGCGATGCCTATCTCGACAACGATCCCTATGGCGGCAACACGCACCCGGCGGACCACACCTTCATGGTGCCGGTATTCTGGGAGGGCGAGCATCTGTTCACCGCCGTCTCCAAGTGCCATATGTCGGATATCGGCAACTCGATCCCGTCCTCCTACTTCGTGCGCGCGCGCGACGTATACGAGGAGGGGGCGCTGGTCTTCCCCGGCGTGCGTATCCAGCGCGACTTCAAGAATGTCGAGGACATTATGCGCATGTGCCGGGCCCGCATCCGCGTGCCCGACCAGTGGTATGGCGACTACCTGGCCGGCCTCGGGTCGGCACGCATCGCCGAACGCCGGCTCGAAGCGTTCTGCGAGAAGTACGGCAAGGATACGGTTAAGGCATTTATGCGCGAATGGTTCGACTATTCCGAACGCCGCATGATCGATTCGATCCGTCGCCTGCCGAAGGCGAGCCTGACCAACAAGGGCAAGTCCGATCCGCTCGAGGGTATGCTGCCAGACGGGCTCGAACTCACCGTCAAGATCGACATCGACCCCGATGCCGGCGAGATTCATGTCGACCTGCGCGACAACCCGCCCTCGGTCGATGCCGGCCTCAATACCTCGCTCGGCTCGGCGACATCGGCTGTGGTCGGCGCGATCTTCAATGCGCTCGACAATGATCTGCCGCGCAATGAGGGCGCGTTCCGCCGGCTGCATTTCAAGTATGCCGAGGACAGCGTAGTTGCCGCGCCGACCTTTCCGCATTCCTGTTCGGTGTCGACGACCAACGTCGCCGAACGTCTGGTCAACATAACCCAGTCGGCGTTCGCGCAACTCGGCGACGGGCATGGCCTGTCGGAAGGCGGCGCCGGGCTCGGCGCCGGCATGGCCGTCATCTCCGGCCGCGATTTGGGTCGCGGCGGCCAGCCCTATGTAAACCGCCTGATGCTGTCGACCAATGGCGGTCCCGCGAGCGCCGAGGCCGACGGCTGGGTCAACTACGCCCTTCCGGTGATCGCCGGGCTGATGTACCGGGATTCGGTGGAGGTCGACGAGCTGAAGCACCCGATCCGCGTCGAGTCGCTCAGCCTGGTAACCGACAGTGCCGGCGCCGGCCGGCGGCGCGGCGCGCCGGCGCAGCAGATCGAGTACGGCCCGACCGGCGCGCCGATGACGGCGGTGATCTCGTGCGACGGCCAGCACCACCAGCCGCGCGGCGTCATCGGCGGCCTTCCTGGCACGGCGGGAGAGACCTGGCTGATCCAGGACGACGCCCAGCCCGAGCGCCTGCCCAACGTCGCGCATGTCACCATCGATGTCGGCCAGCGCATTCGCGGACGCGACAGCGCCGGCGGCGGCTATGGCGATCCGCTCGACCGCGAGCCCGAGCGCGTGCTGGTCGACGTCCTCGAGGGCTGGGAGACGCGGCAGAAGGCCAAAGACGTCTACGGCGTCGTCTTCACCGGCGAGATCGACGACGAGACGCTGACCATCGATGCCGCCGCGACGGCAACGCGCCGCGACGAACTGCGCGCCGCGCGCGCCGCATGACGCAATCGGTCGGCGATCCCGGCAGCGTTCGCGCGCTCTCCAGGCAAGTGCGCGCCGCCGGCGTTCCGACAACCCAATCCGCCAACCGCTTCCGGTGTCGCCCCGGACTTGATCCGGGGCGACAATTTCGGTTTTCTGGCTTGGTTTTCCCGGCCTGGCGACGTGCGCGGAATTCCGCAGGACCGGAATCAGAACGGAATTTCGTCGTCGAAATCCGCGCCTGATGTCTGGGGCGCGCCGCCGCCCTGCTGCCGGTCGCCGTAACCGCCGCCCGATCCGCCGCCCGATCCACCGCTGCGGCTCCCGCCGCCATAGCTTCCGCCCGAATCGTAGGAGCCGCCCCGGTCGTAGCTCTCGCTCATGCCGCCGCCGTCGCGCCGGCTGTCCAGCATGGTCATCTCGCCGCGATAAGGGCGGATGACGATTTCTGTCGTATAGCGCTCCTGGCCGGTCTGGTTGTCTTCCCATTTGCGGGTCTGGAGCTGGCCCTCGATATAGACCTTGGAGCCCTTCCGCAGATACTGCTCGGCGATTTCGGCGGTGCGCCCGAAGATGACGACCCGGTGCCATTCGGTGCGCTCCTGCATCTCGCCGGAGTTGCGGTCCTTCCAGCGCTCCGAGGTCGCGACGGAGAAATTGGCGACCTTGTCGCCGCTCTGCATCGTGCGGACTTCGGGATCGCGGCCCAGATTGCCGACGATGATGACCTTGTTGACGCTGCCTGCCATGATGTTCCTCGTTCGTTCGAGTCACGACCCGTGTTTATATCGCTTAGCCCGCGTCAGCAAGCCGTTTATAACCTGCCCTGCAATCGAATCGAAAGGCCCGAACCGGAAGGCCGGAAGACCGGAAGGCCCGAACCGAAAGGCCCGCCATGCTCCTCGAAGGCTCCTGCCATTGCCGCGCGGTAACGTTCAGCGTCGAGAGCCGCACCCCCCGCCCGTTCAACTATTGCTACTGCTCGATCTGCCGCAAGACGGCCGGCGGCGGCGGCTTCGCCATCAACATCATGGGCGACACGCCGACCCTGCGCATCGAGGGCGGCGAGCATCTGGCGGTCTACCAGGCGACGATCGACGGCCGGACGAGCACGGCGATGCGGCATTTCTGCAAGCGCTGCGGCAGCCATCTCTGGCTGTGGGACCCGCGCTGGCCGGACCTCGTCCACCCGCTGGCCTCGGCCATCGACACCGAACTCCCGGCAGCGCCCGAGCGGGTGCATCTGATGCTCGGCTCCAAACCCGGCTGGTGCCCGGTCCCGGACGCCTCGGCGCAGGAGCGGCATTTCGACGGCTACCCGGAGGAAGCCATCGAGGACTGGCACCGGAAGCGGGGGCTGCTGGCAGAATAGGCGGCCTTTCTTTTTTAGAAACGCCGGAGGTGTGACGGTGTGTCCATGCACCGTTTCCCGCGATGTCGTATCCGTGGCCGCAAGATTTCCGCCGTCCACGCGCGCCTCTATTCGAGGAGCTTCGAATGCACCCCGCAGTTCAGGCCAGACTCGACAGGACATTAGGCCAGGCTGCTCAGCGCCACAGGGCGCCCGTGGTGCGCGGCTTCGGCGCCTTTCTCTGGGACAAGCGCTGGTTCTTCATTGCGCTGGCGATCGGCGCCGTGCTGATGAGCTTTTCTCCGCCGGAAGGGCTGGACCGACGCGGCCTCATCCTTATTGCGATGTCCGTCGTCGCGATCATCCTGTTCGTCACCGAACCGGTGCCGCTGCCCACGGTCGCCCTGATGATCATTCTCGGTCAGATCGTGCTTCTCGGAATCGATTCGACTTCCGTGGCCGAAAGCCTGATGAGCGATTCCGTCCTGTTCATCATGGGATCGCTGATGCTGGCGGTCGCGGTCGTCAAGCAAAAGCTGGACAAGCGGATCGCCTACTGGATCGTCCGCATGACCGGCACCGGCACGGTAAACGTCTGCGTCGGCATTTCGATCGTTTCGGGAATTCTCGCCTCTTTCATCGGCGAACACACCGTGGCCGCGATGATGCTGCCCGTCGCCATCACGCTCATAACGCTGACTTCGGAAGATTCGCGGAAAGTGCGCGGCCTTGCCGCGGTGCTGCTCTTTTCGATTTCCTACGGATGCTCGATCGCCGGAATCGGGACGCCGTCCGGCGGCGCCCGCAACGCGATCATGATCGGCTACTGGAAGGAATTCTTCTTCGATCCGACAAATCCGGAAACGGCCAAGTTCGTCGTCGATTACCTGACATGGATGCTCTATTGCTATCCGATATTCCTGATCCAGCTCCCCTTCGTCACGCTGATCCTGTTTTACACGTTCAAGCCGGAGCACCGGAACATCTCCCGGGCCGTCGTCAAGCTGCGGGAACAGATCAGGGCCCAGGGGCCGATGAAATCCGCCGACTGGGTTTCCATTGCGGCCTTTGCCGTTATCCTGTCCGGTTGGATGACTTTCTCCGATACGCTCGGGCTCGGCACCGTCGCGATATTCGGTGCGGTCGCCTTTCTGGTCATCGGGCTGGTGCGCTGGGAAGATTTGAACTCCGGCGTCAACTGGGGCGTCGTGCTTCTCTACGCAGCCGCCATTTCGCTCGGCGTCCAGATGAAGGACAGCGGTGCGGCGCTCTGGGTCGCCAACAATTTCCTCGACCTGTTGTCCCCCCTCGGCATCGAAGGCGGCATACCGCTCTGGGCAGCGGTATCTGCACTGACGACCGGCGTTACCAACACCATGTCCAACGGCGCCGCCGTCGCGGTCATCGGACCCATTACCCTGAAGATGGCGGCGGCTTCCGGCGAAAGTCCGCTTCTCATCGGATTCATCACCGCCATTTCGTCCGCCTTCGCCTATCTCACGGTCATCGGAACGCCGGCTTGCACCATCGTCTACGCATCCGGCTATCTGAAGACCACGGATTTTCTCCGTGTCGGATACCGCATGGTCATCGTGTCGACGGTTCTGCTGATTATCTCCGCTTCCCTTTTCTGGCCCCTGATCGGGTTGTAGGATGGCGGGCAAAGCATCGCGGAAGAATCCGGAAACCAGGGAGCCGGCACTGCGCGATTCAGAAAGTCCGAAGGACGTTCCCGGGACCGGCGACCCGACCCGGTTCAGCATTCTCGTCTGCATCGACGGGACCGACGCATCCTACCGGGCACTGCGCCATGCCGTGCGCATCGGCTCGGGAACCGACGCCGACCTGACGCTGCTCTACGTCCGGCCCATCGACCAGGGCCTGCGGACCGGCGGCATGCAAATCTCGGTCGTGCGCGAAAACCTTCTCGACTGGGGCCTCGAATTGCCGGGCGCCGCGGCCCTGCGCCGCGGCCGCGAACTGCTTGTCGAACTTGGATGGCTGAACAAGGATTGGCAGACGGAGTTTGCCCATGTCGACGTGCAGGGCGATCCGCTCGGCGACAACGCGATCGTTTATTCCAGCCCGAAAGGCCGCTCGATCGTGCTGCGGCTTCTGATTGCTCCATCCGTCGCATCCGGAATTCTCGACGAGGCGAAGCTCGGCGAGTTCGACCTGCTGATCGTCGGCATGCCGGAAGGAGAAAAAGGCTCCGGACCGGGTTTCGTTTCGCGCAAGATTGCAAAAAGGGTTGCCCGAGAGCATACCGGCGCCGTTCTCGTTACGAGGAATCGGGAGGAAAGCGACGGCCATCTCGTCTGCATCGCCGGTTACGAGGGCTCCGTCGTTGCAGCGCAAAAGCACGCTGAAATTGCAAGCCGCTGCTCCTCCCCGGTTTTCCTGCTCTCGGTCGCGCGGACGGTGGAATTTCTTGCGGATTCGAACAAGGCGCTCGAGACCGCCAAAGAGCGGATCGAAAAGGCAGGGATCCCTGTATCCGGCACGACGTTGCTGGTCGGAGATCCCGTTACCCTGATCGTGGCGGAGGGCCAGCCGCACTCCGTAATCGTCGTATCGCGGTTCCAGAAACGGACCGGCTGGCGCCAGATCTTCTCCAACAGCATCGCTTTCAAAGTGCTGCGACGCGCCGAAAACTCGGTCATGATCACCCGGTAAAGCCCGCCGGGCCCTGTCGGCCGTGCGATGATTTCCGAGAGGAGCCGGAAGCGGTTAACGGTCCCGACTATCGGAACGCCTGCGGCGCGCACATGCATAGTCAAACATCGTTTTCCCTTTCCTTTCGGCTGCCTGTCCTGCGCCCCTTCCGTGACGGAACAGAGTTGCAATGAAGGTAGACTACGAGCAGCCCCGAACTCCGCCGGAGACCGGTCGATGACGCGACGCAGCCGGCACCCCGAAGCGGAGCAATTCGACCTCTTCACCGGTGGCGGGACGGTCGAGCCGGCCGCCGGGCCGGCTGACAAGCCCTTTTGTCCGGAGACGCTTTCGGACGAGGACATTCTCGCCCGGATTCCGTCCGCCGGGATTTCCGATGTGCGGCCGCTTTGCAATCTCGCGGTCGAGCGCGGGCTCGGCGACCGCGCCGTACCGGCCCTCGAAACCCTGTGGCG
Source organism: Alphaproteobacteria bacterium (assembly GCA_965202925.1). GTDB lineage: Bacteria > Pseudomonadota > Alphaproteobacteria > Bin65 > Bin65 > Bin65. The sequence continues at coordinate 1,213,141 of CBDBCG010000001.1, forward strand.
GCGTTTCAAGGGATTCGGATACGAGCGTCCGGAGCCCCAACAGACGGCCGTGATCGAAACGCTCGTGAAGCTCGGAACGGCGCGTGCAAAGCAACTGCTCGTGGACATTGTGACCGCGCGCGATCTTCCGCCGCCCCTGCTGCCGGCGGCCCTGTCCGCTGCCCGGTCGGCTGCGCTGCATCTTCCCGCTCACTTCGTTCGCCCGCTGCTGGCCCACGCGGACCCGCGGATCAGGGAACTGGCGGCGAGGCTGTCCGGGTTCGGGCAGCCCGATATCGGGGCGCTCGCAGCCTGCCTCGACGATACGCAGCCGGCGGTGCGGCGGGCGGCGGCCATCGTCCTCGGACAGTTCGGCGACGCCCGGGCCAAGGCCATACTGCTGAGCGAACTCCAACGGACGCCGACCGGCGAAATCGTCGAGGCGCTGTCCGCCATCGCCGACGACGACATCGTCGTGCATTTGGGCCGCTGCGCCGATGCGCACCCGGCGCTGGCCGGCCGGATCGCGATGGAGCTGGAGGAGATGGAGACGCCCCGGTCCCTCAGGGTCGCCCGCCGCATTCGCAGAGACTGGACCGATTCGGGGGAGTCCTGACCCCGAATTCCGTGCTCCCGGGCCGGAGCCACCGGATATGACGCATTCCGTTGGTGTATCCGTCATATCGACCGGAACGGCCTGCAAGGCCGTGGAGCGGAGATATCTTTCCCGCGCGGTGCAGGGACCGGTGCGCTGTAGCGGAAAGATTTCTCCGCTACGCGGCTGCGCCGCTCCGGTCGAAATGACGGGGAGAGGAATTGGCCGGTCGAAACTTCGGTCCGTAATTTCGGAAACCGACATCGGTCTGCCCACCCCCCAAATCCGAGTCGCTTTCCCGGCCCTTCCGCCCCATATTGGCGGCACGCGGACGGGCCGACGGCCGAGTTGAATTTTCCACCTTGAACATGCCCGATTTTCCTGCCGACCCGATGCCCCGGACCCCCGATATCCCCGTTGCCGCTCCCCTTGCCCGGCCTGCGCCGGACGCCGCCGGGCTGACCCATATCCGGGTGCGCGGGGCGCGCGAACACAATCTCCGCAACATCGACGTCGAGATCCCGCGCAACACGCTGACGGTCATCACCGGCCTCAGCGGCTCCGGCAAATCCTCCCTCGCCTTCGACACCATCTATGCCGAGGGCCAGCGCCGCTATGTCGAGAGCCTGTCCGCCTATGCCCGGCAGTTCCTCGAACTGATGGAGAAACCGGACGTAGACCATATCGAGGGGCTGTCGCCGGCGATCTCCATCGAGCAGAAGACGACCTCGCGCAACCCGCGCTCGACCGTCGGCACGGTGACGGAAATCTACGATTACATGCGCCTGCTGTGGGCGCGGGTCGGCATCCCCTATTCGCCGGCGACCGGCCTGCCGATCGAGAGCCAGACCGTCTCCCAGATGGTCGACGCCGTCATGGCGATGCCGGAGGGCAGCCGGCTCTACCTGCTCGCGCCGATCGTGCGCGGCCGCAAGGGCGAATACCGCAAGGAATTCCAGGACCTGCAGAAGCGCGGCTTCCAGCGCGTCAAGGTGAACGGCGAGATCTATCTGGTCGACGAGGCGCCGGCGCTCGACAAGAAGTTCAAGCACGATATCGACGTTGTGGTCGACCGCATCGTGCTGCGCGACGACCTGACGACCCGGCTCGCCGATTCGATCGAGACCGCGCTCGAACTCTCGGACGGCCTGCTGTTCGTCGAGGATGCCGACAGCGGCGAACGCACGACCTTCTCCGCGAAGTTCGCCTGCCCGGTCTCCGGCTTCACCATCGACGAAATCGAGCCCCGGCTGTTCTCCTTCAACAACCCGTTCGGCGCCTGCCCGTCCTGCGACGGCCTCGGCGTCCAGGCGGAGTTCGACGCCGAACTGGTCGTGCCGGACCCGCGCCGCAGCCTTGACGAGGGCGCGCTGGCGCCCTGGGCCGACACCAGCTCGAAATATTACGGCCAGACGCTGAAGAGCCTGGCGGCCCATTACGGCTTCAAGCTGTCCACGCCGTTCGCGAAGCTGCGCAAGAAGGACCGGGAGGTCATCCTGTACGGCTCCGGCGGCGTCCCGATCGCGATGCGCTACGACGACGGGCTGCGCAAATACGAGACGACCCGGCCGTTCGAGGGCGTGATCCCGAACCTGGCCCGGCGCTACCGCGAGACCGATTCGAGCTGGGTGCGCGAGGAGCTGAGCAAGTACCAGACCGTCGCGCCCTGCGCGGCGTGCGACGGCTTCCGGCTCAAGCCCGAGGCGCTCGCTGTCAGGGTCGCGGAATTGCACGTCGGCGAAGCGGCGCAGATGTCGATCGCCGGCGCGCGCGACTGGTTCGCCGCGCTGCCGGAGCGCCTGAGCGCCAAGCAAATGGAGATCGCCGGGCGCATCCTGAAGGAGATCAACGAGCGGCTCGGATTTCTGGTCAATGTCGGCCTCGACTATCTCACCCTGTCGCGCAACTCCGGGACGCTCTCCGGCGGCGAGAGCCAGCGCATCCGGCTCGCCTCCCAGATCGGCTCGGGCCTGACCGGCGTGCTCTATGTGCTCGACGAGCCGTCCATCGGCCTGCACCAGCGCGACAACCGCCGGTTGCTCGACACGCTGGAGCGGCTGCGCGACCTCGGCAACACGGTCGTCGTCGTCGAGCATGACGAGGAGGCGATCCGCGCCGCCGACTGGCTGATCGATATGGGGCCGCGCGCCGGCGTGCATGGCGGCGAGGTCGTCGCCATCGGCCCGCCGGCCAAGGTGTTCCAGGCGCCGGACAGCCTGACCGCGGCCTACGTCACCGGGCGCAAGGAAATCCCGGTGCCGCCGCAACGCCGGACGGACTCCGGGGGCCGGGCCGGGCCGGGCGGCCGGGCCGTGACCGTGCGCGGCGCGGCGGCCAACAACCTGCAGGAGATCGACGCGGTCTTTCCGCTCGGCGTGTTCACCTGCGTCACCGGCGTCTCGGGCGGCGGCAAGTCCACCCTGGTGGTCGAGACGCTGTACAAGGCGGCGGCCCGGCGGCTCAACGGCGCGCGCACCCTGCCGGGCGCCCACCGCGGGATCAAGGGGCTGGAGCATCTGGACAAGATCATCGACATCGACCAGTCGCCGATCGGCCGGACGCCGCGCTCCAACCCGGCGACCTATACCGGCGCCTTCGGCCCGATCCGCGAGTGGTTCGCCGGCCTGCCCGAATCCCGCGCGCGCGGCTACAAGCCGGGCCGCTTCTCGTTCAACGTCAAGGGCGGGCGCTGCGAGGCCTGCCAGGGCGACGGCGTGCTCAAGATCGAAATGCACTTCCTGCCCGACGTCTACGTCCAGTGCGACGTCTGCAAGGGCAGGCGCTACAACCGCGAGACGCTGGAAATCGCCTTCAAGGGCAAGTCGATCGCCGACGTGCTCGACATGACGGTGGACGAGGCGCTCGACTTCTTCCGCGCCGTGCCGGCGATCCGCTCGAAGATGGAGACGCTGCAGCGCGTCGGCCTCGGCTATATCAAGCTCGGCCAGCCGGCGACCACGCTTTCCGGCGGCGAGGCCCAGCGGGTCAAGCTGTCCAAGGAGCTGTCGAAGCGCGCCACCGGGCGGACCCTCTACATCCTCGACGAGCCGACCACCGGCCTGCATTTCGACGACGTGCGCAAGCTGCTCGACGTGCTGCATGAGCTGGTCGACGCCGGCAATACGGTGATCGTGATCGAGCACAATCTGGAGGTCATCAAGACCGCCGACTGGATCGTCGACCTCGGCCCCGAAGGCGGCGACAAGGGCGGCCTGATCGTCGCCGCCGGCACGCCGGAAGACGTCGCCGCCGTGCCGGAGAGCTTCACCGGCCGGTATCTCGACCGCATCCTCGGCCCGGCCGTCGAAGCGCGGAAGAGCGCCTGACGGGGCCGGCGGCGGCCGGCCTTGCCGGGTTCGGGCGGATTGCTCACTGTCTCCAGGCGGGAAGAGCCGGCGCCATGGACCTGATTTCCCTGATCCAGGACGGTTCGGCCTCGTTTGCCTATCTGGCCGCGGTCGGCCTGGTGCTGGGCTCGCTGCACGGCCTCGAGCCGGGCCACTCCAAGACCATGATGGCCGCCTTCATCGTCGCGGTCCGCGGCACGCCGTTCCAGGCCGTGCTGCTGGGTATCTCCGCCGCCCTGTCGCACAGCATCGTCGTCTGGGTGCTGGCGGCGCTGGCGCTGTCCTGGGGCGACGCGGCGATCGGCGAGAGGCTGGAGCCGTATTTCATCGGCGGCGCCGGGGCGGTCATTACGGCGGTCGGCATGTTCATGCTGGCGCAGGCGTTCAGGCGGGCCGGCCCCCGCGCCCACCGCCGGCACGGGCACGATCACGGGCATGGGGACGGGCACCGGCACGGCCACAGCCACCATCATAGTGACGGCGGCGGCGACGCCCACGCCCGCGCCCATGCCCGCGAGATCGAGGCCCGCTTCGCCGGCGGCCGGGCGACCCATGCGCAGACGGTCGGCTTCGGGCTGGTCGGCGGGCTGATCCCCTGCCCGGCCGCGATCACCGTGCTGCTGCTCTGCCTCGGCATCGGGCAGTTCTGGCTCGGCGTCGGCATGGTCGCGGCCTTCTCGACCGGCCTCGCGGCTACGCTGGTCGGCGTCGGCATGGCCGCCGTCCTCGGCCTGCGCTACGCAACGAAGCGGTTTCCGGGCGCCGACCGGTTCCTCGCGTCGGCCCCTTACGTCTCCGGCACGCTGATCCTGCTCGTCGGCCTCTACATGGCCTGGTCAGGCTGGACCCACCTGGCGCCGGGATAGGGCGCCGGGCGCTCCGGATCTTCGAGGCGCGGCGCCGCTTCCCGACCGGCGCTATCGTCCGTCCGATCCGCGTTGCGCCTGCACATAGCTTTCGAGCACGCGGTTGATCCGCGTCTGGTAGCCCCGGCCCGGCGCCCGGAAATGGTCGAGCACCGAACGCTTGACCCGGAGCGTGATCCGCTCCGTCCGGTCGGGCCGGACCAGCTTGGCCTCGCGCCAGAACGTCGCGTCCAGCTCCGGAATGTCGCTGAAGTCGATATCCCCGTCGTCCACGGCTGCAATCTCATCCGGCGTCAGGGGCCGCTTGTATCTGCTCATGCCAGAATAGCCTTTCCTTGCGGGACGCCGGCCGCGCCGAAATCAGCCGCATGCGCCCGCCGCGTTCGGTGTGGACCACCACGACCACGGCGGCCTCCACCCGGCCGATGCTGACATGGCGCGCCTCGCCATAGTCCCGGCGCCGGTCGGGCCGCGTGAACACCGGGCCGCCGAAAATCCGCCCCGCGGTCTCGAAGTCGATCCCGTGCCTGGCAAAGTTGGCCCGGTTCTTGGCTTCGTCCCATTCGAACTCCATCGGGTAAATGTATGTATAGTTTGTAGTGACAAAAATCGCAAGGACGGGCCGCGGGGAGCGGCGCCGCGGAAGCGCGCGTGGAAGTATCCTTCCCCTCTTCAGAGAATTCCTCTGCGAAACCTCTCGCCGTCATTCCGACCGGAACCCCGGCCCGCAGGGCCGGGGCGCAGCGGAGGAATCTCGACTCGGACTCGGGGTTCGCAGCGGATGGATCGAGCCGGGATTCCTCCGCTCCGCGCCCCGGATTAAATCCGGGGCGCTCCGGTCGGAATGACGGGATGGGAGACGGGGGCCGCCCGCGCGGTTCGCCCTTTTCGCAAAGAAATCCTCTGAAGAGGGGGAGGAAATGACGGGCGGCGCAACCGCCGGCCCCTTCCCCTACACCAGCTCGATCGGCCCGCGCGGGGCGCTGGCGGCGCGGAGGATGGAGTGCCAGGTCGAGCCGAGCATTTCGGTGCCGGAGACGCCGACCGCGGGCTGGCGTTTTTCGGTGCGCAGCAGGCCGCCGCTTGCGTCCCACGCCTCGACCTCGGCGACCGCGACGTCCAGCGCCGGATCGGCGATCAGCCGGGCTTCGCAGGCGTCGAGGCCGGTCGAGACCAGGGCGCAGGTCACCATCGTGTTGACGTTGCGCGGATAGAGCGCCGCGACGCCGCGCACCGGGCCTTCGTAAATCACCGTCTCGCCGTCGATGCCGGCCGGATCGAAGCCGCTCTCGGAGAAATCGAGATTGTCCGGATGTTTGCGGAAGGTGATGCGCACCCGCTCCCACCGGCCGCGGCGCATCAGCAGGTCGTCACCGCCCGTCAGCGCGCCGGCCGGCACGAGCAGCCGCGTGCCGTGCGCCGCCGCGGCGGCCTCCATCCGCTCGCGTACGGCATCGTCGGCCAGCGCCGTCACCGACAGCGGCATGTAGTCGGCGCATGTCAGGAAGGCTTCGCCATAGCGCGCGCTGATCGAGGCATGGGCGCATTCGACGATCAGGCCGGGCCGGCGGCTCTCCGCGTCCGCCAGGTCGTCCAGCCGCAGCGCCGGATCGACCCCCTCCAGCGCCGCCGCGCTGCGGTTATGGACGAACGCCGTTTCGAAGCGGCCGTCGCTCTCGGCGATCCGCCCGGCGATGAACCGGCCGATATAGCCGTAGCCGACGATCCCGATACGCATGGCGGCGGTCCCGGCTCTGCGCCGCCTTATCCGAACACGACCGGCCCGAATACCACGGGCAGGGTCCGCGGGCCGCGCACGGTGCCGTCGGACCAGCGGACGTCGCCGTCGACCCGGTAGTCCGGGATCCGCTTCAGCCATTCCTCGATGGCGACGCGCAATTCCATGCGCGCCAGGTTGGAGCCGACGCAGCGGTGGATGCCGAGGCCGAAGGCGCCATGGCGGTTCTCCTGCCGGTCGAGCACGACCCTGTCGGCGTCCGGGAACATGGCCGGGTCGCGGTTGGCGGCCGGGAAGGACAGCAGCACCATCTCCCCCTGCTTCATCGGGCAGCCGCCCATCTCGACGTCCTTCTTGATCTCGCGCGCCATGGTGACCGGCGAATAGGCGCGCAGCAGCTCCTCGATCGCCGTCGGCATCAGGTCCGGCTCTTCGATCAGGCGCCGCCGGTCGTCCGGATGCTGCCCGAGATGCATGATTGCGGCGCCGATCGAGCTCCAGGTCGTATCGATGCCGGCGATCATCAGCAGGTTGAGCGTGCCGAGCACATGGTTTTCCTCGAACGGCACGCCGTTCAGCGAGCCGTCCATCATCACCTTGATCAGGTCCGGCTCCGGCCCGTCGGGTTCGGCCTCGCTCAGGCCCTCCTTGCGCAGCGCGATATGGTGGCGGAAATAATCGCGCATCGCCTTGGTGGCATTCTTGCCGATCTCGTCGTCGACGATGCCGAACTCCAGGATCTCGTGGATCCACCGGATGAACCGGTCGCTGTCCTTCACCGGCACGCCGAGCATGTAGGCGATGATGCGCACCGGGATGTGGCGGGCATACTGCTGGGCGGCGTCGCAGCGCCCGTCGGCGATGAAGTCGTCGATCAACCCGCTGCAGATCCGGCGCGCCATCGGCTCCAGCTTGCCGACTTCCTGCGGTGAGAAGAAGGGCAGCAGCACCTGCTTGTGCGCCTTGTGCTCCGGCGGATCGGAGGTGATCGGCGGCGCCGGCAGCGGCGGGTCCTCGTATTTCTTGTGGCGCAGGATAATCCGGCGCGACGTGAAATGCTCGGTATCGTAGGCGATCGCCTTCACGTCCTCGTAGCGGGTCGGCAGCCAGGCGCCCTCGAAGCGCTCGGTGCGGGCGATCGGGCCCTTGCGCAGCTCGTCCCAGATCGGGAAGGGGTTGTCGCGCCACCGGGGATCGAGATGGTCCCAGTCGGTACGCCAGTCCGAGACCGGCGGGCGATCCAGCGCCCCGTGCAGGGAACGGTCGGCGGCCGGCGGATCGCCACCCTGGCCGGTGACCGGGCAGGCGCCCGATTCCGCCTCTCTGGAGGCCTCCGGGCCGGGCTTGCTGTCGCTCATGCCGTTTCCTCCACGATCTCGACGGCGTATTCCGGGCAGTTGGCCACGGCGAGCCGGGCCTTTTCCTCCATCCCGGGCGGCACGGCGCCGTCGCCCACCGCCGTCGCATTGCCGAAATCGTCCAGCGCGAACAGGTCCGGCGCCAGCGCATGGCAGCGGCTGTGCCCCTCGCAGCGTTCCGGATCGACCCGCACCTTCATGGTCCGCTTCCCCCGCCGGTTGCCCGCCCGACCGCGTATCCGGCTGCATGTTCCACCGGCCGGCGGCAAAAGAAAAGGGCGCGGCCTGACCCAACGGCCGTTTGGTTCACGCAGGCGGCAGGAGGAGGCCGGCCGAACTGCAAGTGCCGCTCGTCCGTCAATCCCAATCGAACCGATATTGCCGCCCCGAATCCAATTCGGGGTGGCAAGCCGGGTGCGGTATCGGGCGCCGCACCGCCCCGTTCTCTCGAATAATTCGAGCGGATTCTACCGAATGCCGATCAGAAATTCTGCAAATGCTCAGGGGTTTCGGACGGCGGCGCCGTCCGGCGGCAATGCCGGTTGCCCACGGCAGCGACCTCGTCGAACAGACGCTTCGCTTCGCTGACCGAGAAGGCGAAACCGAACGGCGTCAACCCCCGCGCCTGGCTCCGGACCGAAACGACCTGCGGCCGACGCCGGATGCTCACTCCGCAAAGGCATTTTGCGCTACCGGACCATTCGCGGCCCCGATGCTCAACAGCCTACCTAAGGCAGGTGTAGCTGCTCCCGGTAGGCGAGGTGAAGTGGGGCCTGAACGGCACGCGGCAAGCGATGTTCCGCGCGGTGCGGCCCTTCTCGTTGCAGATCTCCTCGGATACCGCCGGCACCGATTTCCCGGGGCGAATCTGGTACATCCCCATGCTCTCGCGCGGGTGGTACGTCCCGTTATGGCGGTTCCTCCTGAACGAGGTGCCCATGCAGGCGCCTGTCACCTCGATGGTGAAGCTGCACGCGTTGCGAACGCGGACATTGGCGACGTTCAGCCCGCGCTTCAGGCGCAAAACCTGGAGGCAGTGGGCCGCGTGGGCGGCGGCCGCCGCCTGCCGGCGCCGGGCCTGCTCCTGCCGGCGCCGCTGTTCCTCCTGGCGCCGCCTGGCCTCGGTCCGCTGGCGTTCCCGTTGCCGCTCGTATGCGGCCTGGCGGCGCTGGCGCTCGAACTCACGCTGCCGCCGCGCCGCCTCCCCGCGTCGGAACTCCTCCTGCTGACGCCGCATCCTCTCCGCCTGCTGCCGCTGCCGCGCCCGGCGCTGGGCGTCGATGCTCCCGAGGACGTTGAGGCCGAAATCCGGCTTGAACAGGCCGCTCGAACTCGAGCGGCCGGAAGACCGGGAGGAATGGGACGGGGCGGACCTGTTGGAACCTGGCGCCTGTCGTGCCTGCCTCGCCGTGCGTTCGGCGGCCTTTGCCGCGCGCTCGGCGGCCTTTCTTCGCTTCCTCTTTTCGGAGCCGTAGGCGCGGCCCAGCGAGCCCGCAGCCGCCAGCGCGGCCCTCACATCCATGCGGCTCGCGATGCGGCCGCGATCCTTGTCCTCCGGCCGGTCGCCGTCACGGTTCTTCAGGTTCGGGTCCGCTCCTCCCTTTAGCAGGGCGACCGCAAGGTTGGGTTTCTTGGATTGGAACGCGACATGAAGCGGCGTGTTCCCCCTTTTGTCCCTGGCGTTGGGATCGGCGCCGATTCCGAGCAGCGCCTCGATCGCGACTTCGCTCGCGCCCCTTCCGGCCGCTCGGTGCAGAGCGGTCTTTCCCCGGCGATCGCGGGCGTTAGGCCGGGTCTTCAGAGTCTTCGAGAAGAGAGCGATCAAAGCGCTGTCGTATCCCTTCAGCGCCTCGTCCATCGCAGTGTCGCCATACCTGTCGGCGACCCCGGGCCTGGCACCGGATGCCAGCAACAAAGCCGCAAACGCGACCTTCCTGTTTTCGACCGCGAGATGAAGTGGAGTGGAGCCAAACCTGTTCTGCGCATTTGGGTCGGCGCCGGCCTTGACCAGAGCGGAGGCCGTTTCAGGGTTCTTGCTGAATCGAGCGTCGTGCAATGGGGTATAGCCGGCCTTGTTGCGGGCATTCGGGCTGGCTCCGGCTTTGACCAATAGGGCGATGACCGAATGGCCCGCGCCGCCTGCAGCCGCGCTATGTAAGGGCGTCGCCCCGTCATTGGCGCGCGCATTCGGGTCGGCGCCCCCGTTCAGCAGGGCGGCGACGACGGCGGGATTCCGGGCAGCGTGCAGGGGGGTCACGCCGTCTTCGTCCCGTGCATTCGGATCGGCCCCCGCTCCGAGCAAAGCTGCGATTACGGCGGGATTTCGAACCGACGCCGCTGCTTTGTGCAGCGTGGTCCTGTCATACGCGTCCCTTTGATTGGGGTCTGCGCCCGCTTCGATCAGGTCCTTGATGACAGACGGATCGCCCTTGAGGGCGCCAAGGAGCGGAGACGGCTTGGCTCGCTTAACCGGCGCGTTGGGATTGGCTCGTGCCCTGAAGTAGGCGATCAGGCCTGCGCGATCCCTCGCCTTCTTCAGCCCCACGAAGGCCTTGCGCGTCCTGGCTTTTTTCTTGCCGATGTAAGAGCCGACGAACGGCTCGGGCTTCTCGAGATAGGCGGACAGGGCCTCCTCAGTCCATACGAGTCCCCTGGCGCCCGCCGCCTTCATGTCCCTGGAGAACCTGAAACCCTTCAGGGTTCCCGCGGTGCGTCCGATAACGCCATGCAGGTTGGGACCCACACCCTTCCTGCCCGCCTCCAGCTTGTGGCAGGCCTTGCACTTGGCGAACACCTTCTTGCCTCTGTCCACGTTGCCTGCCGCAAAGGCAGGCGAACCCATGACCGCCGGGGCTGCGGCCATGCCCGCCGAAACGGACAGGGCGAGAATCGGGTTCCGGAACGCCCTGGACATGCGATGCTTCCTCAGGACCAGAAAAACGGCAACTCGACCGCAAATGTAACAGAAAGTCGGGGTGGAAAAAACGCAGCGTCAGCCCGATCGGGCGGCTTTGGCTGCGGCGCGCAGGCTTGGGCCTAGGCGAGCAGATCGGCGAAACAGGCGTGGAGCACCGGCATTTCCTCGATGCCGAAGCCGGGCGCATCCGGCAGCGTGACCCGCCCGTCTTCGACCGGCGCGCCGCGGGGCAACCCGCCGATGGGCAGGGCGGCGTCGAGCGCGACCTCGGCCATGCCCAGGCCGAGCGCCGCCACCGTGTGCAACGCGAGGACATGGCCGGCGTGGGGCGCGAAGCGGCGCGGCGACCAGCCCTTCTCCGCGAAACAATCGACGATGCGGACATATTCCGGCAGGCCGTAGCCGAGCGAGATATCGAACTGCAGCCAGTCCCGGTCCAGGCGCAGGCCGCCGTGGCGTTCGAGGTTGCGGGCGTCGTCGAGGGAGAACAGGTTTTCGCCGGTGCCGACGGGTACCGGGAAGCGGCCGGCGATATCGGCCAGCCCGGCATAATCCAAGGGCGAGACCGGTTCCTCGATCCAGCCGAGGTCGTAGTCCGCCAATGCCGCCAGCCATTCGGCGGCGGTTTCCGGCTCCCACACGCCGTTGGTGTCGAGCGCCAGGGCGCCCGGCCCGGTTATCTCCAGCGCCGCCTCGATACGGGCGATGTCGGTCGCCAGCGGCGCGCCGCCGATCTTGATCTTGAACGTCCGGAAGCCGCGGTCGCGGGCCCCGGCCAGCGAATCGCGCAGCGGCCCCGTATCGGCGGCGTCCGCGCCGTAATGGCCGCCGGTGCCGTAGACGGCGACCGTCGGCGCGCCCGCCGTGTCGAAATAACCGGCGATCGTGCGCCAGGCCGGCTCGCCGCGCTGGCGGGCCCGAAGATCCCATAGCGCCATGTCGAGCACGCCGACCGCGCCGGCGCGCTCGCCGTGGCCGCCGGGTTTCTCGTTCGCCATCACGATGCGCCAGGCCGCGGCGGGGTCGATCAGCCCGTCGCCGTCCAGCAGATCGCCGGGCGGCGCGTCGAGCAGGCGCGGGATGAAGCGTTCGCGCAGCAGCGCGCCATGGCCGTATCGCCCGACCGAATCGAAGCCGAGGCCGCGGAGCCCGCCGTCCGTCTCCACGACGACGGCGCTGGCGGTCATCGAATCGTAGGCGATGCCGGCGTTGCGCAGGCCGGAGGCGAGCGAGACCGTCTCTTCGCGGATCGCGGTTATCTTCATGGCCGGCGGCCGGCGCCCGGCCTCATCGCCCGCGCCTGTTGCCCCGCGCCTTTTACCAAGCCCTACTGCCCGGCCTGGGTCCAGTCGTGGTCGGAAATGTCGAAGACGATGCCGTGATTGTCCTTGTATTTCGTCTCGGCGTCGACGCCGGGATAATGGTCCGGCAACTGCATGAAGAAGGCGCCGCCGGCGTCCTCGATGCGCCGGCCGGTCTCGTCGAGATCGTCGACCACGAAGCCCATATGGTGCAGCCCGGCCCAGTCCGGGCCGTTGACCCGGCCGCCCCTGCCGTCCGGGAAGTGGAGCAGGGTGAGGTTCATCACCCCGTCGCTCAGCATGACGGCGTTGCCGATCGGGCTCTCGGCCTCGCGCACCCGCTCGAGGCCGAACACCGCTTCGTAGAAGCCGGCGGCCTTCTCCAGGTCCGGCACCTGAAGCGCAATGTGGCGCAGCTTGGCCATGACGCGCTCCCTCCGTTGACGATGGCGGAGGGCATTGTCGGAAAAGCGGGCCGGGCTGTCCAGCGGCGAGGGGGCGGGAAGGAAGCGAGCGAAACCGGGCGCGCACTTGTCTTGTCGGACGGGCCGGTCTATGTGGAACGCGGATGCCCCGGTACCGTCTCTGCCTCCGGCACGCGGCCGGGGTAGTTTTTTCCGGCGCCGGCAACCGGGCTGACGATCGGAAATCGTCCGGCGCGGAGGCGCGTTTCCCTCCCCCGGACCCGGTGGCCGATGAGAGCCGCGCCCTTCCTTTTCCCGTCATTCCGACCGTAGCACTCCGGATTTCATCCGGGGCGAAGCGGAGGGATCCCGTCGCAGGACCCGGGTTCCTGTCGGATAGGCCGAGTCGAGATTCCTCCGCTCCGCGGCCTGGCGGCCGCTCCGGTCGGAATGACGGCGAGGGGTTTCGCACAGGAATCCTCTGGGGGAGGGGGGATTTGTCGGCGTCCTTTTGCAGCGGAATCCTTGTGCGGATGCCGCGCGTGGCCGATAGTCCGTAGGGGAGGGTTTGAGCAACCGGTTACATGGGTGTTTCAAACCCTCCCCTACAAAGCCGGCCGGGACTGCCGGACTGTGCCGCCGTCGATGTGCGGATAGTGGGAATTTTTCGCTTGCATTTCTCGTCTATTTTCCTATGTTCGGGAAAAGAACATTTATCGAACATAAGGATGGCTGCCATGTCCATTGCCCTGCCCGCCGCTTCTGCCGAAACCGTGCCGGAGGCTCCGTTCCCTGCGCCCCCGGATTCACCCCTCACCCTGCGCCAGGAGGCGTTCTGCCGCCACTATGCCGCCACCGGCAACGCCGCCGGGGCGGCGCGGGACGCCGGCTATGCCGAAGGCTCGGCGCGCCAGACCGGGCATGATCTTCTGGAACGGCCGGATATTGCCGGACGGGTGCGCGCCATCCGGGCGGCGTGGCGGGCGGTCGAGCGGTCGGAGGCGCAGATCCTGCTCGGCCGGCTCGAGCAGGCCTGGGACGCGGCGGTGGAACAGGGCTCGGCCTCGCTCATGATCCGGGTCGTGAAGCTGCAGGCCGAGTTGTCCGGCCTCGACCGGCGCAGCGCCCACCGGCGCGCCGGCCTGTGGCCCCTGCCCGGAGAGAGGCCGGGAGAGAGGCCCGGAGAGGTGTCCGGTGAGGATGCGTTGCCCCGCCCGGCGGATACGGAAGCCGGTCCCCTGGCCGAAGCGGTGCGCCGGGGCCGGCACCGGACCGAGCGGGCGCTGGCCGCCCACCGGGCGAGCCGGAAGGCCCTGGAGCGGCGCAAGGACTTCGACGAGGCCGACTGGCTGGCGACCGCGCAACGCCTGCACGCCACCGTCGAGGAGCGCCGGCCGCCGGCGGGAAGCCGCCCTCCGGGAGGCGTGCAGGCCGGGGAGGCTTCGCCGCCGGACGGTCCCGCCATGACGGAACCTGACATTTCCTTACATCCCGCCGCGGACGCGCCGGTCCCGGACAGCGTGCCCGACAGCGCGCCGGACGGCTCCGTCCCGACGGATCCTGACATTTCCTTACACCGGGCCGGCCTGATGCCGGCGGAGGACGGCGACGGGATCGACAGGGAATTCGAAGCGTTCCAGGCCAGGGCGGACGAGGCGTATCTCAGGGACCGCGCCAATAGCGAGGACTGGCGCAAGTATTACACTCCGGGTCATGGCGAATCCTGACATTTCATGACACATCCAATGGAGTGGGCCCCTGGGACCGGGTCCTTCCCGGCTTCGGGATCCGGGTCTATCCCTCGGGCGGCAAGGTCTATATCGCCCAAGCGAGGGAACGGACGGGAAAGAAGCTGCCGAAGCGGGTGACGGTCGGCCGGCACGACGTGCTGAATGCCGACGAGGCCCGCCAGCGCGCGGCGCTCATCCTCGCCCGCATCAGGGCGGGCGAGGAGCCATTGCCCCTGCCGCTCGCCGCCCGGGCCAACGGCGGGCCGACCGTGGCTGACCTGGCGGCACGCTATCTGGAGGAGCATGTCGAGGTCCGGCTCAAGCCGCGGACGCAGGTGCGCGTCGGCGGCGTGCTGCGCAACCACATCCTGCCCGCACTCGGCAGGACGCCGGTCGCGGCGGTCGAGCGAAGCCATGTCGTCGACCTCCAGCAGACGCTGAGCGCCCATCCGGTCACGGCGAACAAGGCGGTCAAGATCCTGTCGCACATGTTCAGGCTGGGCGAAGGCTGGGGTCTCGTGCCTGAAGGCAGCAATCCCTGCCGGTCTGTCGAGAAATTCCCCGAGCGGTCCCGCGAGCGTTTCCTGACCGATGCCGAGTTCGCCCGCCTCGGCCGGGTGCTTGACGACTCCATCGCTGCCGGGCGCGGTTCGCCGGCGGCCGTGGCGGCGATCCGCCTGCTGATGCTGACCGGCTGCCGCAAGAGCGAAATCCTCACCCTGCGCTGGACCGGCGTCGATCTCGGCGCCGGCGAGCTCAATCTTGCCGACGCCAAGTCCGGCCCCCGTGCCGTGCAGCTCCCGCCGACGGCGGTGCAGTTGCTGACGACGCTGCCGCGGCGCAAGGACAGTCCCTGGGTGTTTCCCGGCAACGACCGGCACGGCCGCTTCGGCGCCGAAGGTCTCGACCATGTCTGGCGCACCGTCCGGGCCAGGGCGGGACTGGAGGACGTCCGGCTGCACGATCTCCGTCACAGCTTCGCGTCCCGCGCCCTGGCGCTCGGCGAGACCCTGCCGGTGATCGGCAAGCTGCTCGGCCACAGCGACATCGAGACCACGGCCCGCTACGCCCACCTGGCGCGCGACTCGATCCACGAGGCCGCCGAGAGAATCGCAAACAGCATTGGGGCCGATATCTTATAGGGACACCGCCCGGCCACCTCGAGGTGCGAATCGCGATGAAACTCATTTCCTGGAACATGGCCCACAGGCGGGAGCCATGGCGAAACCTGCTCGACATGGATATCGACCTGGCGCTGCTGCAGGAACCCCCGAACGCTCGGCATGGCGGCGCACGACATCGCGGTAGACCGAACTGGCGCCGAGCGGCCGGCCGGCGGCGCCGGCGGCCTCGCTTGCGGTCGGGCCGGGCTCCGGCAGATTCCGGTGCACTGCCATGTGCAGGAATTGGAATCGAAACGGTACCTGACCGGTCCCTGGGAAACTGCAGCTCCCGGGAAATGCAGGCCCGCCGTCGTCTATTGCATTGAAGAGAAATAGAAAAAACGAAAACGGCCGCCGCACGCCCGATTATCGTCCGAGAGGAGATATCTGGCATTCCCCCCGGGTTTGTCGAGGGTTTGAGGACTTGGACAATTCCCCGTCGGCCGGAAGCCTCTGCGCCGCGTTGAAGCCCTCACGGCCTCGACATTGTCTCCGCGCGCCGAAATCCCGTTTCGGCGCCATGCGCCGCCTGTCCAGGTCCCGCTATTGAAATATTCCGCATTCAATTTAATGACCCGGTCCGGGTTCCTGGCTTGGACGCCGGCGGAACCGGAGCAATCCGCAACCCATCGAGACGCCCGGTGGATCGGGGTATCCGTCGAGCTGTTGCGATCCACCGTGAGACCTTACACGGCGACCTCACCGGCTTTGGGGCCGGGACACCAAGTGGCGACCGTGCTGCGCCCCCGTAGGCGCGCGCCCCTCCCGGCGGTATCGCGATGTGCCATGTTGGCGGTGTCGTAAACGCCAAGAGAGGAAAGGGGCGTCCATGCAACAGGCTAGCACGGTCGGAATTTCGATTTCGAAATCGATCATGGGTTTCCCGCCGTGTGTCAGGCAACTTCGCAGATCTCGAGGATCGCCAGCAGGTAAATTCGGATCATGTCCAGGTAGTCCTTCACGTCCACACGCTCATCCGGCATGGTGTTGTACCGACCGCCGGGACCGCAGACGATGCCTTCCATGCCGGCCCTATGCAGCAGATGGGCAGCGTCGGTGCCGTAGAAACAGTAGGGCTTGATCGGTCCTACAGGCAGGTCCTTGCCGACAACCTTGCGATGGGCCCGCGCCACCGCCCGCACCACCGGTGCCTGGTGTGAGACCTCGAACGGCAGCATGCGCGGATGGCTGCCTTCGGCCTCTTTGCTCAGCTCGACGCGCAGGCCCGGGAAACGGGTTTCCAGGCGGTCGAGCTCCGCCCGCAGGTCGGCCATGACGCTGTCCTCGCTCTGGCTCGGCGCGTAGCGCGCGGTGCCGACCAGGCGCGCATAGTCGGCCAGCTGCGGCGGTCGCCAATCGTGGAAGTCTTTGGTCAGGGAGCCGCGCAGCACGCCCACCTGGCTGCGATTGACGGAGGCATGATCGGCGTTGGCGGCGCCAGAAAAGGTCATGTCGTCAAGAGCCAGCACCAACTCGCAGGCCGCGCGCAGGGCATCGACTCCGTCTTCGCGCTTGGAAACGTGACGGGTAATTCCGTGCAGCTCGATGACGTAGTTGAAGGCGCCGGCGTGCAGGGTCAGGCCGTGCAGGTCGGTCGGTTCCATGTTGATGAAACAGTCAGCGCGCACACCTTCCTCGATGGCCTTGACGGTGCCGATGCCGCCCTGCAGTTCGCCGACCACATACTCCAGGATCACATCGCCCTTCAGGCGCAGCCCGGCGCCGAGGATCGTCTTCAAGGCCATGTAGGCGGCGGCATCGCCGGCCTTCATGTTGGAGACCCCGATGCCGTAGATGAAGGTGTCGTCATACTGGCCGCCCCAGGGATCGACGGTCCAGTCATCGGTCGCCGGGTTGGTGTCCAGATGGCCGTTAAACATCAGGCTGCGCCCGCCGCCTTGCCCCGGCAGCGTCCCGATGGCGTTGACCCGGTCCCGCTCGACCGGCATCAGCGATGTATGGAGCCCCAGCTCGCCCATCGCCGCCGCCATATGCCGGGCCAGATCGCTCTCTCCCGGCGTAGCGCTGTAACTCTTGAAGCGCAGCATGCCGGCAAGGAACTCCAGGGCCTCGGATATATCTATCCGCCCCAGGACAGCATCGACATCCATAGCGTCCTCCGCGATCCGATCCCGATCCTGGCAGTATTGACTAAGTACTTCGCCAGTGTATCATATAAAAGGACGTGTCCCATTAATTGGAACAAATGAGCGCGCTGACCACGGCCATCGACATCCTCCATTGCTTCTCGCCGGAGACACCGGAACTGCGGGTGTCGGAGGTGGCGCGGCGCTTGTCCGTTCCGAAAAGCACCGTTTCCCGCCTTCTGAAGAAAATGTTGCACCATGGCCTGGTTGAACAGGACGCGAAAGACCGGCGCTACCGGCCGGGTCCGCTGGCGTTCCGCTTGGGCATCCTCTATCAGGCGCATCTGCAGATCCTCGACCTGGCCGACGCGGCGGTGGAGGTGTTGGTCGAGGAGTTCGGCCTGACCGGCTATGTCGGTATCCTCGACGGCACGGACGTCGTCGTCCTCCGAGCCCGCCAGGGCAGTTACCCGGTCCGGTTCGTGGTCGATCCGGGATATCGCGGTCCGGCGTTCGCGACGGCGATCGGCAAGGCGCTGCTCGCCAGGCTTGACGACGACATGCTGTGTGCCCTGCTGCCGCCGACACTGACCCATGACGCGACCGACCTTTCGCTCGCCCGCGAGGATCTGCTTCTGGATCTGGAGCAAACCCGCGCGCAGGGGTGGACCGAATCCATCGAACGAATTGTTTTCGGCTTCGGCGCCGTCGGCGCCGCCGTGGGTACGGCGGACGGCCAGCAGGCCGTAGCGTTCTGCCTGTCCTATCCGACCAAGGCGGAGTTCGAGGAGCAGCGCGACCGCATGGTCGAGCGCATCGTGCAATGCGCCGACAGCATCGGCCGCCGTTGCGGAGACCCTTACTGGTCTGCGCAGCGGCCGGCGGGGCCGGGTATCCGAAGCGCGACGCGCGAAGCCGAGGGGGGTGCCGTCGCGGTCTAATGGCCTTCATGACCCGGTTGTAGGATCGGCAACACAAGACGAGATTCGCCGCCAAGGCGATGGGAATCTGGCAACAAGGAGTGACCGAAATGACCAAGAAGCTTGACTTACGCCAGCTCGATCGGCGTCAGTTCCTGACCCATGCTGCCGGTATGGGCGCCGGCGCCGCCGCCATGGCTGCGCTGGGCGGCGGTTCCGTACAGGCGGCGGCGAACGAATTGCGCATCCTGTTCGCCGGCGGCACCTGGCAGAAGTGGTTCAACGATACCTTCGGCAAACCGTTCGAAGCTTCCAGCGGCGCCAAGATCATCTGGAAAATGGGGCTCGGGTTCGAGCCGCTGGTGATCGCCCAACGTCGCCGACCGCAGTGGGACCTGATCCACCAGAACCAGAACACGTCGAGCCAGTTGGGGGCACTCGACGCGGTGGCCGAGTGGAAGGAAGAGAACATCCCCAACCTGAAGCACGTGCATCCGGCGTTCCGCTATCCCTTCCTGGCGGGCAAGATCCACACGCCCTACGGCCTGGCCGTCAACACCAAGCGCATCAAGCGGCCGATCACGAAGTGGGCCGACTTGTGGGATCCGGAATTCGCCGGCAAGGTGGCCTTCCCGAAATGGGTGTGGATGGGTCAGGAGGTCTTCCATGCCATCAACCAGTTGAACGGCGGTACGCCCGACAACGTCGGTCCGGGCATCGGCAAGTTGAAGGACCTGTACAAGGCTAACAAGGCGCAGACCATCAACAACGTCGAGCACACCCATCAGATGCTGCTTGAGGAGGAGGTCTGGATTTGCCCGCACTTCGGCGCGCGAACGGAAAAGGCGGCCAAGGCCGGCGCGCCGGTAGAGTTCGTCATTCCCGAAGAAGGCGGTCTCAGCTTCATCTTCAACACGTCGATCGTCAACAACCGGCCCAAGGACAGCATGGAACTGGCGCACAAGTTTGTGAACAGCACGCTGGACCCGGAAAACCAGATCGCCTTCTCGCGGCTGACCGGCTACCCGCCGACCAACCGGCAGGCGATGTCCAATCTGCCGGCGGACCTGAAGAAACTGGAGATGAGCGACGACGAGGTGGCCAAGTTCGGCAAGATCCAGCGCAACTTCGACTATCTGGCCATGTTCGCGTACCGGGACCAGATCAAGGCGCGTTGGGACAAGGAGGTGATCGGCGGCTGACGCCGCCGTTCTGAGCAAGTCGCAAGTCTTGTCCGCGGTCCTCGAACTCCGCCGGGTGCTCAAGCGCTTCGGCGAAACCCTCGGCGTCGGCCCGGTCGACTTTGGGGTCCAGGAAGGAGAATTCCTCACGCTCCTGGGCCCGTCGGGCTGCGGCAAGACTACCACCCTGCACATCGTCGCCGGCTTGCTGCACCCCGACGAGGGCGCGGTGACGCTGCGCGGGCGCGACATCACCCGGCTCGACCCACAACACCGGGACATGGGCCTGGTGTTCCAGAACTACGCGCTTTTTCCGCACAAGACCGTGTTCGATAACGTCGCCTTCGGCCTGCGCATGCGCAAGGTGGCACAGTCGAAAATCCGCGATCGGGTGTCGCGTATGCTCGAATTGGTCGGCCTGCCAGGCGTCGAAGCCCGGCAGCCGCATCAGCTGAGCGGTGGCCAACGCCAGCGGGTCGCGCTGGCGCGGGCCCTGGTCATCGAGCCGTCGCTGCTGCTGCTGGACGAGCCGCTGTCGAACCTGGACGCCGTGCTGCGCAAGCGCATGCGCCACGAATTGCGCGAGATCCAGCAGCGCCTGGGCATCGCCACCGTGTTCGTCACCCACGACCAGGACGAAGCCTTCGAGATGTCCGACCGGGTGATTCTGATGAACGTCGGCCACATCGAGCAGGTTGCGACACCGGAGGAGCTTTACAACAGTCCGACCTCAAGGTTCGCCGCCGAGTTCATCGGCGAGGCCAACCTCATCGACGGCACCGTCGCAAGCCTGATCGGCGATAGCGCGGTCGTCGAAGCGGTGCTCGGCGGCCGCTATGCCGCGCGCGGCGACGGCGGCGCGCTCGGCGTCGGCGACGAGGTGCTGCTGATGGTGCGCCCGGAGCGGATCGGCATCGAAACCTCGCCGCCGGCGAATGGTCGGGCGGTCGAGGCAACCGTCGCCAACCGCGTGTTTTCCGGCAACACGCTGATCTTCACCCTGCGCACCTCCAGCGGCGTCGAACTGACCGCTTCGAAACCCAGCACCGCGCAATACCGGGACATCGCACCGCAATCCACTGTGTGGCTCGACCTCGGCGATTGCCGGCTGCTGCCGCGGGAGACGTGAGATGCGGGCTGGCGGTGGAATCTTCGCGGCGGCCCTGTTCACGCCCATTACGGTTCTCTACCTGTCCTTCCTGCTGGCGCCGATCGGGTTCTTCCTGGTGATGAGCGTGTTCCGCTACTCGCCGATGGAACTGTATATCCCGGCGGTCACAGCGGATAACTTCATGCGCCTCCTGGGCGAGGAGCACTACCGCAACATTATCTTCCGCACCCTCAAGATCGCCGCCCTGACCGCGTTCTTCAGCCTTCTGCTGGGCTATCCGCTGGCCTATTTCCTGGCCCGCACCGGCAGCATCTGGCGCGGCGTGCTGATGTTCCTGGTCATCGCGCCGCTGATGACCGGGGTGATCGTGCGCACCTACGGCTGGATCGTGCTGCTCGGCTCCGAGGGCACGGTCAACGTGACCTTGATGTGGCTGGGCCTGATCGATCGGCCGATCAAGATTCTCGAAACCGAGGTCGCGGTGCTGGTCGCCCTGGTCCACATCCTGATGCCTTACATGGTGTTCCCGCTGTTCTCGTCGCTGGCCAGCCAGGACCCGGACGTCGAGCGCGCCGCCGCAACGCTGGGCGCCGGCCGCTGGCGGATCTTCTTCGAAGTCACCCTGCCACTGAGCCGCGCCGGCATCCTGATGGGTTCCGCCCTGGTCTTCACGTTGACCGCCGGCGCTGTAGTGACGCCGGCGCTGCTGGGCGGCACCAAGGTGCAGATGCTCGGGCAGACGATCTACGACCTGGTGCTGTCGACACTCAACTGGCCGTTCGCCTCGGCAATCGCCTTCGTGTTGGTGTTGTGCCAGTTCAGCATCATCTTCCTCTATTTCAAGGGAGGGCGCCGCCGTGCCGGGTGACAACAGGACCGTGCCGTCGGCTATGCATCTGAAAGCATCCTCGGCGGCGGCGCGCTACGGCATGGGATTCCTGGTCACGGCGATCTATGCGTTCCTGCTGGCGCCGGTGCTCATCATCGTGTTCACGTCGTTCAATCCGACCAACGCGAACACCTTCCCGCCCACCGGCTTCTCCCTGCGCTGGTACGGCACGTTCCTGGAGACGTCAGGCTTCACCGACGCGTTCAGATTCAGCATGTGGCTCGGCGCCATCGCCGCCGTCGGCGCCACGGTGATCGGGTTCCTGTCCGCCTATGCCATCGTGCGCTTCCTCGGCCGGCGCCGCGAGGCGGGGCAGTCGCTGGCCCTGTTGCCGGTGATGATCCCGCACATCCTGATCAGTATCTCGCTGCTGCTGGCGCTGACGATCGTGCCGTTCCCCGAACTGGGCGGGCTGATCGTCGGACACATCATCATATGCCTGCCGTTCACCATCGCCGGCATCACCGCCAGCCTGGAGGGCGTGGACGAGCAACTGGAACTCGCCGCCATGACCCTCGGCGCCTCGCGCTTGCGGACGCTGTGGGAGGTGGTAATTCCGCTGATCGCGCCGGGGCTGCTGTCGGCACTGATCTTCGCCTTCATCGTCTCGTTCGGCGACGTCTACATAGCCCTGTTCCTGTCCGGGCCGGGGCGCACCACGCTTCCGATCGAGATCTTCTCTTACATGCAGTGGGAGAGCACGCCGGTAGTGGCGGCGATTACCACGGTACAAATCCTGATGATCGTCGCCCTCGGCCTGGTGGTCGAGCGGCTTGTCGGTCTACGTAAGATCATGCGGGTCTGAGCCGCGGGACTTGGGAGGAAAGCGGGAGATGGATGAGATCAGAGTGGGAACGGCAGTGTCGATTGCGCCGGGAGTCAGCACCGGGAATCTGCGGACGGGCGACATGCCCGACGGCGCGCCGATCGCCATCCCGGTGGCGATCCTGCGCGGCGAGGCCGACGGTCCGACCGTGTGGCTGCACGGCTGCGCGCACGGCGACGAGCTGTGCGGCACCTACATCATCCACGAAACCCTGCGCACGGTGACCCCGGCCGACCTGAAGGGCACGATCGTCGCCCTGCCCATGCTGAATGTCACGGCGTCGCAGAAAATCCAGCGCATGAGCCCATTCGAGCTGTTCGGCAACGGCGACCTGAACCGGAACTTTCCCGGCGACCCGGACGGCCTGACCACCCAACAGATGGCCTATCACATCTACCGGCCGTTGCGGCAGTACGCCGATTACCTGATCGATTTCCACACCGCGCTGACCGTCGACGTGCGTTGGGCCCTGTACGCCAACGCGGACGGCGAAACGGGCCGGAAGGCCGCCGGAATTGCCAGGGCCTGGGGCTACAAGAGCACGCTGCCGGCGCCCCTGGACATTCTCGGCGGATCCGCCCTGATGGCGGCGGCCAAGGACGGAATCCCAAGCTTCATCGTCGAGGCCGGGGGCACGGGCGCGGCCTTCGACCGGAACACGATCGAGGACGGCGCCGAACGGCTGCGCAACGTCATGCGCCAGCTGGGCATGCTCAAGGGCGAGGTCACAGACTACGGGCCGCAGTACGACTTCTCCAATTTCGCCTGGATCAATTCGACCCGCGGCGGCCTGTTCGAGAACTACGTCAAATGCGGCGACAAGCTTGAGGTGGGAACCAAGCTCGGCCGCTACTTCGACGCGTTCGGCGACGTGGTGGAGGAGCCGGAGAGTCCTTACGCAGGCATCGTCCTGGCCATCAACAACGGACCGGTGATGCCGACCGGCGTCGTCCTGGTCCACATCGGCCTGGACCCCCGGGACGTTTGAGCCGGGCAGCGCAGTACAGGAGGCAGCCATGAAAGAGATCGCCATCGGATCGGCGACCGCCAACCCGGCAAGTGTCAGCAAGGGGCACCTGCACACAGGCCACTTCCCCGACGGCCGTCCCGTGGAGATCCCCGTGGTCATCGCCCAGGGTAGCCAGGACGGGCCGACCCTGTGGCTGCACGGCTGCGTGCACGGCAACGAATACTGCGGCACCTTCATCATCCACGAGATGCTGCGCACTCTCGACGTCCAGCGGCTCGCGGGCACCGTTGTCGCCTTGCCAATCCTCAACATCAACGCCTTCCGGCGCATGCAGCGCATGAGCCCGTTCGAGGGCTACGGCGGCGGCGACCTGAACCGCTGTTTCCCCGGCGACCCACAAGGATCCTTGACGCAACAGATCGCCCACGCAGTCTATTCGCACCTGAAGCAGCATGCCGACGCGCTGATAGACTTCCACACGGCGATGACGACGGACGTCCGCTGGGCGCTTTACACCGATGCCGAAGGGGAGGTCGGCAAGCGGGCCGAAGGCATCGCCCGGGCCTTCGGCTACGACAGCACCCTGCCGGCGCCCATGGATATCCTCGCCGGCTCGGCGATCATGATCGCGGCGCGGGACGGCATTCCCGGCTACATCGTCGAAGCCGGCGGCAAGGGCGGGGCCTTCGACCGGTCCACCGTCGTGGACGGCTGCGCGCGCCTGAACAACGTCATGCGCCATTTGGGCATGCTGCCTGGCGACGTCACCGACTACGGCCCGCTGACCTATTTCTCCAACTTCGCCTGGATCATGTCGACCCGGGGCGGGCTGTTCCAGCGCTCGGTGCGGTGCGGCGACCGCATAGAGGAAGGTACGGTGCTCGGGCAGTACTACGACCTTTACGGCAACCCCGACGGCGAGGCCAGGAGCCCACACGCCGGTGTGGTCCTGGCCATCCACCCCGGTCCGCTGATGGCCAACGGCGAGACGCTGATCCACATCGGCCTCGACCCGAGGAGCGTGTGACATGGCGATGGCGACGGCGATCGTCGGCGGCCGGCTGATCGACGGCACCGGTGCCGACCCCCTGGACGACGGTCTGGTCCTGATCGAGGGCGACCGCATCGGCTATGCCGGACCGCGGTCGGGCCGGGAGGTTCCGGCCGGGGCGCGGGTCATCGACGCAGCCGGCGCCACGGTGATGCCTGGACTGATGGACGTGCATGTGCATATCTCGCTCAGCGCGCCCAGCGACCTCGCCCAGGAGTTGATCGCCCGGCCGGTGGGCGAGGTCGCCTTCGAGGTGGCGCATAACCTGACCCAGACGATAGCCGCCGGGGTGACCACGATTCGCACCGTCAGCGACCTGGCGCACCTGGACATCGCAGCGCGCAACGCAATCACCAACGGCAAGATGGTCGGGCCGCGCCTGCATCCCTGCGGCAAGGGGCTGACCGCCACTGGCGGTCATGGCGATTTGATGCCCTGCTGGTTGTGCCAGTCCCACGGCGACATCTGCGAGGTGGTCGACGGCGTCGAGGCGGTGCGCGCCGCCATCCGCCGCCAGGCCCGCGCGGGAGCGACCTGGATCAAGCTGTTCCAGACCGGCGGCGTGATCGACCCGCACGGCCGCATCGACGCCGAGGAGTTCGCCCCCGACGAGTTCGAAATCGCCTTGCAGACGGCCCGGATGATGGCCCTGCCGGTGGCGGTCCACGCCCACAACAAGACCGCGATCCTGCGCTGCATCGCCGGCGGCGCGCGCTCGATCGAGCACGGCATGCACTTCGACACCGAGTGCGCCGAGGCGGCACGCGGCACGGATACCTTCTTCGTGCCGACATTGACGGTGATGGACCGCATTATCAAGCACGGCACCCAGGCCGGTCTGGTCGACTACATGATCGACAACGTGCGCCAGCGTACCACCCAGCACCACGAGTTCGTGCGCTACGCCTTCGACATCGGGGTCAACCTGGCCTGCGGCACCGACGCCGGATCCCTGCTGACACCGCACGGCTCGGCCGGGCGCGAGGTGGTGCAATTCGTCAACTGTGGCCTGACGCCGTTGCAGGCGATCCAGATCGCTACCCAGAACACGGCGCGCATGCTGAAGGTGGAAGACGACGTCGGTTCCCTGCAGGCTGGCCGTCTGGCCGACGTGATCGTCGTCGAGGGCGACGTGGCCTCCCAGGTCGAGAACCTGGAGGTGGCGGGTAACATGCGCCGCGTCCTGGTCGGCGGTCGTGAAGTCGCCGCCGAGGGCCGCGCCCTGATGCACTGAAGGTACCGAAACAAATCAGAGGGAAAGCTGAGATGGCGGCAAGAAAATCAGTCAGAGTCGGTACGGCACGGTCCAAACCCGGTGCCTGGACCACGGGCACGCTGAGGCTTGGCGACTATCCCGACGGACCGATCACCACTCCGGTTAACATCCTGTCGGGCAGCGAGCCGGGACCGGTGCTGTGGGTGCAATGCGCCATCCACGGCGGTGAAATCGTCGGCGCCATCGCCCTGTTGCACCTGTTCAAGAAAATCCGGACCGCGCGGATGAAGGGCCACATCGTCGGCATCATGGCAACGAATGCGACGGCGTTTCGCGCCCAGCAGCGGCTTACCCCCTACGACGGCGAGAACCTGAACCGCCTGTTCCCGGGCATGCCGACGGGCCCGCACTCGCAGCAGACCGCGGACGTTCTGTTCCGCACCGCTACCGGTGTCGCCGACGCCATGATGGACATTCACTCGGGCGGAATCGAAGCGGTGGTGCCGTTCTACGGTCTCTATTTCGACGACGGCAGCGCGGCGTCCCAGGAGGCCAGGCGACTGGCCGAATCGGTGGGCTCGGATGTGGTCTGGGCCTCGCGGGACGCCTGGCTCGACGGTGCCATGTTCGTCAACTTCACCCGCGCCGGCAAACCGGGGGTCATCGTCGAATGCGGCGGCGGCGGATGGCTGACGGAGGAGCATGTGGCCAACGTCGCGGGCGCCATCGAAGGCGTGGCAAAGGCCATGGGTATCCTCCCCGGCAAGCCGCCGCGTCGCAAGTCCTATACCGTCGTGCGCGACTGCGATTTGGTGTTCAACACCAAAGGGGGGTACTTCCTGCCTGCCTTCGACGTCGGCGCGATCGTCAAGAAGAACGCCGTCATCGGCCGCGTCATGGACGCACACGGTGAAATTGTCGAGGAAATCCGGTCACCCATCGGTCCCGCATATCTTGCAGCCCTGGGCAAACCTTACGCGCCGGTTCACTCGGGCGCCATGGTCGCTGAGTGCATCGGCGTGGAGTAGGCATCGGAGGACTTGCCGGGCAAGATCGATAACTGGCTTGTTCGGGATTCCAGTCTGAACCGTCTCAACCTATTGATGTAGAGAAAGAAATCATATCGCTACCCCGCCGCAGGCATCAACGGTAGCTTCGGTCCTCAAACCCTTATCCGCAGGGGCGCAGGCAATACCGATTCGGTTACGACAACCTATTGCGACAGGCCGGCGCCTTCAAGCGAAGGAGCCAAGAGAATTAGCATGTTGCAGACAGGATAGCGGCTTGATGGGCCGACCGGCGTCTAGGATCGGCGGCGAGAATTTGTGAGTTGGTTGCGGGTGATTAGGACCCACACCTTTAACTTATTGTATTGATGAGAGAATTCTAAGTCTGGTTGATTACGAGGGCACGCAACCACCGAGACCGTCATTTGATCGAAGCTCTGGTTTGATACGGATTAACTTATTGAATTAAAGGGAAAAATTAGTGATCTTGAAACTCTTCGCCTAGCGCATGTTGTCCTCGCATGGTCAACTCTACGACGTTGATCGGATCGCTGATCGGTTCGATCTTGCTGCCCAGCGTGCTTGCTCCAGAGATGTTGTTCGGCGCCCAGATTTGACCCTGCAGTGCCACATGGTTTCAGTAGGTTAGCGTACCGATCGGCATTCGGCCTGCACGCTGATCGGCATCCGGCCCTTTCAAGCCTGGCCCGGGCCTGCCACGATGAAGCTGACCATCGTCGTTGCGCTGCCGCCGATGTTGAGCGTCGCGGCGGTGCGGGCGCCTTCGACCTGATAGCCTTCGGCCCGGCCGGTGACCTGCTTGAAGGCGTCCACCAGCATGCGGACGCCGGTTGCGCCGACGGGGTGGCCGCCGCCGATCAGCCCACCGGAGGGATTGACCGGCAACGAACCCCTCCGTTGAATGACGCCGTCCTCGACCGCTTTCCAGCTCTCGCCGGGCGCGGTCAGGCCGAAATGGTCGATCGCCATATATTCGGTGGTAGTAAAGCAGTCGTGCGTCTCGATGACGTCGAGCGCGTCGGGGCCGGGAATGCCGGCCCGGGCGTAGGCGTCGGTCAGCGTGCCGCGGACGTGCGGGAAGATGTAGGGGCTGTTGCCCTGCTCCTTCAGCTTGTCTTCCAGCCGGATGGTTACGGTTCGGTGGCCCCATCCCTTGATGCAGGGAATGTCGTCCAGCGCGATACCCCGCCGCCCGGCGTAGCCTTTGGCGTATTCCTCCGACGCCAGGAGAACGCAGGCTGCGCCGTCGGTGATCTGGCCGCAGTCCTGCTTGCGGATCATGCCCTCGACGACCGGGTTGGCGTCGTCGTCCCGGGTGAAGCTGCGTTCGTCGAAGCGGTATTCCCGCGTCTGGGCGTTCGGGTTGGTCCGGGCGTTGGAGAAGTTGGTCTCGGCGATCGCCGCGAGATGCTCGTAGCGCAGGCCGTACCGGCGGTCGTATTCCTCGCCGAGCCTGTGGAACATCCACGGCCACATCCACTGCGCCTCGTCGCCCTCCGCGCCGATATGGGCGGCGGCAGCCAGGTTGTCGGCGGCGGTCTGGGCGTCGGTGTGCCGCATCATCTCGATGCCGAGGACACAAGCGAGGTCGTAGTGTCCGGCCTTGATATCGGCCTGCGCCGCCAGAGCGGCGAGGCTGCCGGAGGCGCAGGCGCCCTCATGGCGGGACGCCGGCAGGCCGGAGAACTCCGGATGCAGCGCAGCGAAGAAGCCGCCCAGCTGACCCTGGCCGCAGAAGAGTTCGGCGACGAAATTGCCGATATGGGCGACCTGGATTTCCTCCGGCGCGATGCCGATCTCGTTCAGGGCGCCATCGACGGCCTCGCCCATCAGCGCCTTCAGGTCAATGCCGTTCCTCTGATAGGCACGCTTGAAGTCGGTCTGGTAGCCGCCCAGCAGATAGACCTTCCGCTCCGACATTCGTTCCTCCCGTATGTGTTCGATGGTCCGGCGGCCGCTACGCCGCGCCCCGGACCCGATTCCCCTTGATCTGATCGCCCCTTGCCCATGTGGCGTGGAAGCCGAGCGGCACGCGTTGAGGAATCCTGACCCGCGCGAGCGGGCCGGCATCGAGCGCCCTTGCATCGAACACCTGCGCCTCGGAGCGGCCGTCCGCCCGGTTGGCCGTGACGGTGACGACATAGCCGTCATCCTCTTCGACGGCGCCCGGCCGGGGCGCGAAGACGGCTTCCGAACCGTATTCGCCCGGAGCGAACCGGTGCTCGACGCACGCGCCGGATTCCAGGTCGTATTTCAGCAGCCCGTCGAACAGCAGCCTGTCGGCGCGCTCCAGGGAGACATGGTAGGAATGGCGGCCCTTGCGGCCGACCCAGTCCTGGTTGACCGCCGGAAACTCGCCGAGCCGGTCGTCGAGCTGGCGCTCGGAAATCCCGCCGGTCGCCAGGTTCATGCGCCATTCCACCGGCACGGCATGGAGCGCCAGCACCGCCACCATGGGCGCGTAGGGGCCGTATTTCGCGTCCGGCGCAAGATCGTTCGGGATCATCCGGCAGGCGTGCATGACGACCTCGTCGCCGTCCTCCCAGCAGTTGATCACATGGTAGATGTAGCAGGGATCGGTCTCGAACCAGCGGATTTCGTCCCCGCGGCCGGTGCGCGGCAGCACGCCGAACCGGGTCGGCAGGTCCCGCGGCTGGTGGATGGTCCACAGGCCCTGCTTCATTCCCTGTTCGGTGAAGACCACCGGCAGGTCGTGCAGGATCGCGTAGTTCTCCGTGATGCCCATGTCGTGCGGCAGACGCGGACCGGGCAGTTCGATTTCCGTGAAATGCTTCAGTTCGTTGTCCGGTCCGACGACGCCGAACGACATCCACGGCTCGTACAGCGCATAGTCGAAGAACAGGAACTCGCCGGTTCGGTTGTCCGATTTGCCATGGGCGGAGATCCGGCGCGGCAGCCGGCCGGAGAAGGTTTCTTCCCCGATGGTCTCGAGGGTCAGCGGGTCGACCCGCACCGGCGCGCCGCAGATATACCAGAGCGCCATCAGTTCGCCGTTGTGGATCACGACGTCCGTGCTCGCCGTGTCCTTGTATTCCGTCCCGTCCCGGCCGCGGTTGGCGGGTTCGAGTATTCCGCCGGCGTCGCAGGCGCCGGCGACCTCGGCGAGATGGTCCTTCGTCCGGACATAGCGGTTGCGGTAGGTGGCCTTGCCGTCCTCGAACCAGACGGAATGGAGCATCGCGTCGCCGTCGAACCAGTGGTGCATGCCGGCGGGCCGGCGGACCGGGTTCGGGCCGTTGCGGTAGTAGCCGCCGAACAGGTCGCGCGGAAGCTCGCCTTCGACCTCCAGGTCTTCCGCCGCAATTTCCTTCTCGACCGGCGCGAAGAGCCCCTGGAGATACGGATTGAGGTCGTTGATCTTCATGTCCATGGCGTTTTCTCCGCCGGGCCGTCCGCCCGGCCCGTCTCGATAGTTCTCCGGCCCGCCTATTCCGCCGCTGCGGCCGGAATCTCCTTCAGCCAGCGATTCGGCTCAAGACCTTCGGCCACCGCAGCCGCATATTCGGACTTCAGCGCGTCCGCGATCTCGGCGACCGGCTCGACCGCCCCGGTCGCGCCGACGCCCTGTCCCGCCGACCAGATGTTCTTCCAGGCTTTCGCCTCGTCGTGCGGGTCGCCTTCGAAATTGACGGTCCGCTCCACGATGCCGCCCCGCGGGTCGAAGCCGGCGGCGGCGAGGCTCCGACTCAGGAAATTCGCCGGCACGCCGGTGACGGCGTTGGTGAGCGCCACGTCCTCGGCGCCCGCATCGATCAGCATGTCCTTGTAGCCGTCCACGGCCAGGCTTTCCCGGGCGGCGATGAAACGCGTCCCGAGATAGGCAAGGTCCGCGCCCAGGACTTCCGCCGCACGCACGGCGCGGCCGTCGCATATGGCGCCGGCAAGAACGAGGGGACCGTCCCAGAACCGGCGCACTTCCGGCAGGAAGGCAAACCCCGCCAGCGGCCCGACATGGCCGCCCGCACCCGCCGAGACGAGGATCAGACCGTCGACGCCCGCCGCCGCAGCCTTGCGGGCGAAACGCACCGAATTGACGTCCGCGAATACCAGGCCGCCATAGGCGTGCACCGCATCGATGACATGGGCCGGGCTGCCGAGGGCGGTAATCACGATCGGCGGCCGGTACCTGGCGAGCAGTTCGAGCTCGGCGTCCAGCCGCTCGTAGGTGCGATGCACCACCATGTTGAGCGCCCAGGGGGCGATCTTCCGGCTGCACGCCCGGTTCCGCATGCGGGTAACGCCGCTGGACACCCGGTCCAGCCATTCCTCCAGCTCGCCGAGCGTGCGGCAGTTGGGCGCCGGAAAACTGCCGCACAGGCCCTCGGCGCAGGATGCCAGGACCAGCTCCGGACCCGAAACCAGAAACATGGGCGCAACGATAGCGGGCAATGCCAGGTTGTCGGCGACCTGCGGGGGCAGACGGCTAGCCATGTTCTTTGGCTATCATTGAAGGTCTTTTAATGCAAGTTACCCGGGCCGCAATCGAACCCGCATGGCCCGGATGCCGGCGCTCGATTCAAAGTGTATGGGCCTCCCCTAACGGCCGCAGGAACCGCAGATCAGCGCCGGCGTCAGCCTCGCCCCGCAGAGATTGTGGGTCAGGATCAGGGGCTCCCGCCCCTTCCCGGCAATCCATTTGTCGCCCCAGTGGAGCAGGGCGACGGTCAGCGGATAGAGATCGAAGCCCTTCTCGGTCAGGATGTATTTCGTCCGCGCCGGCCGCCGCTGATAAAGATGCCGGGCGAGGATTCCGTTATCGGCCAGGCGCGCGAGCCGGCCGGCAAGGATGTTCGGAGCGATCCCGATGGCTTTTTCGATATCGCTGAAGCGCCGGATGCCGAACCAGCCCGCGGCGAGGACCAGCGCGGCCCACCGGTCGCCCAGAATTTCCGCCGCCGTCGCCGGCAGGGCGCCGTCCTCCGAGGAGGTGCGCCGCCGTACGCGGCGGCGGGGAGAGTGCCGGACAATGTCGGCGCCGGGCCCGGGCGCATAGGCAACGTCGCGGGCGCGAATGGCGGTCCTGCATCCCGAACAGCCGAGAAAAGGCCGAAACGCCTTGCCGCAGGCGTCATGGATACCGTCGCTGCCTGCACCGGGGCCGAGACCGGCGGCGCTGCCGGCGCCCGGCAGCTGAGCCCACCTCCTGTCCCAGATGCCGATCGCATGGACGATCGGCGCCGTATCGCGACCCATCGCCGTGAGCCGGTATTCGTACCGTGCAGGCGCGGTCCGGTACGCGATGCGCTCCAAGACGCCCTGATGCACAAGATCGTCCAGCCGGGAAGCGAGCGTGCCGCGGGGAATGGAGAGCGCCGCCGTCAGCCTGTCGAACCGTCCGGGGCCGAGATGAAGTTCGCGCAGGATCGTCAATACCCACCGGTCGCCCAGGATATCGAGTACCGGGTTGACGATGCTCGCCGACAAGAGCCGGCGGGCCGTCTCCACCGTTTCCGGTTCCCGGTCCGGAAGGTCGAACGGTTGAAAGAGAGACATGGGCATCAACCCGCCGCGCCGGGCCGGAACAGGCGATCCAGCCACAGGCACACCGAACAAACAGGTTGCCTGAATTCAGTCTAATAAGATAAGTAACCGATAATTCGGCCCGGAGGCAACAGTCCTGCGCGCACCGCTACCTTGTGCGCCGGGACGACGCGACGGGAGGCACAACCGGCTTGCTGGATTTGCTGCAGCAGTCCCTCAACGGGTTTGCGACAGGCTGCATCTACGGTCTGGTCGCGCTGGGTTTCGTGCTGATCTACAAGGCCTCGGAAATCGTCAACTTCGCCCAGGGCGACATGCTCATGCTGGGGGCCTTCGTCGGCTGGACGGCGATCGACGTATGGGGTTTCGGCTACTGGCCCGGCCTCCTGCTCACGATCCTCGCCTGCGCGGCGATCGGATTCCTGCTCGACCGGCAGGTCATGCGGCCGATCATCGGGCAGCCGCAGTTTGCCGGCATCATGCTGACCATCGGCCTCGCCTTCACCATTCGCGGCGGCGTGATCATGATCTGGGGTCCCGAGGAACGAAGCTTCCATACCCCTTTTTCCAACAAAACCACGGCTTTCGGCAGCTTGGCTGTGGACGATGTCAGCCTCTCCATCATGGCGGGAACGCTCGTCCTTTGCGCTGTCCTGTTCGTCTTTTTCAAGCGCTCCCGTCTCGGCGTCGCCATGCAGGCAGCGTCCCAGAACCAGCTCGCCGCCTATCTGATGGCGATCCCGGTGAAGACCGTGAATTCGCTGGTCTGGGGGTTGAGCGCCGGGGTCGCCGCCGCCGCAGGCATGCTGCTTGCGCCGTCGCTGCTGGTCGACACGAACCTCTGGATCGTTGTGCTGAAAGGCTTCGGCGCCGCAATCCTGGGCGGCTTCGGCAGCATTCCGGGCGCCGTCGTCGGCGGCATGATCATCGGCGTATCCGAGCAACTGGTCGGCGTCTATCTCGATCCCGAATCGAAGGGCATAACCGCCTACGTCATCCTTCTCGCCGTCCTGTTGATCTGGCCCCAAGGGCTGTTCGGCGGCGCGGAACGCAAGCGGGTGTAGGGCCCGGCCATGCGCGTCGACTTCAAGACCCGCTACGAGCAGGACCTCCGCCTCTTTCCGCACCGGACAGACCTGCTCGGCAACGGCGCGCTGCTGCTCTGCATGCTGGCCGCGCCTCTGGTTCTGCCGAAGTATTTTCTGGGCGAGTTGACCTTCCTCCTCGTCTACGGCGTCGCCGCCGTCGGGCTGATGCTGCTTTCCGGCTTCGCGGGCCTGATATCGCTCGGCCACGCCGCCTTCATGGGCATCGGCGCCTATACGCACGCCATATTTCTGGAGGCCGGCCTGCCGTTTATCCTGTCGCTTCCGCTCGCCGGCATCGTCGCGGGCGCCATCGGCATCCTGCTCGGCATACCGGCGCTGCGGATGACCGGCCTCTATCTTGCCATCGCAACGCTCGCCTTCAGCATCATCGTCGAGCATGTCATCGGCAAATGGGAAGCGCTGACCCAGGGCCACGGCGGCATGCAGGTGCCCGAGGCATCGCTCGCCGGCTTCGACATGGGCGATATCGAATCCTTCTACTACACGGCGCTGGCCATACTGTGCCTGGTTATCGTGGGCACGGCGAACCTGCTCCGCTCCGCCACCGGCCGGGCGCTGATCGCGCTGCGCGACAGCGAGATCGCCGCCCAGGCCCTGGGCGTGAACCTGCCTTACGCCAAGGTGGTCGCCTTTTCCCTCTCGGCGGGGATTACCGGCATTGCCGGCGGCCTGTTCGCCCACCGGATCGGCTGGCTGGAGCCCGGATCGTTCAATGTTGTGCTGTCGCTTCAGCTCCTGATGATGGTCGTCGTCGGCGGCCTCGGCTCGCTGAAAGGCGCGCTCCTCGGGGTGGCCTTCCTCGGCGTCCTCGAGCCGGCAATCGCGATTCTCAAGGATTACCTGCCGTCGGCCATCGCCGGTACGGCCGGCATGCAGCTCTTTCTGTTCGGCCTCGTGCTCGTGCTTTTCGTGCTTTTCGAACCGCTCGGCCTCTATGGCCGCTGGCTCAAGATCAAGGCCTATTTCGACCACTTCCCCATGTATCGCCGGGCCACCTTCCAGCGCACCAAGACGTATATGAAATCGGAGCGCTACCGGTGAGCCTGCTGGCGGTCGAAGATCTGGCGATCCGGTTCGGCGGGGTCCGCGCGGTGGACGGCGTCTCCTTCGCCGTCGAGCCGGGGCAGGTCTACACCATCATCGGCCCCAACGGCGCCGGCAAGACCACGGTGTTCAACCTGATTTCCCGGCTGTTCGACCCGGATCGCGGCACGGTGACGTTCGACGGGCACGACATCACCCGGGAGCGTCCGCACCGCATCGTCCGCCACGGCATCGCCCGGACCTTCCAGAATCTCGAACTGTTCGATCATGCGACCGTGCTGCAGAATCTCTTGCTGGGGCGGCACAGGCACCGGAACCTCACGCTGCTCGACGAGATCCTGTATCTGCCCCGCGTGACGCGGTCGGAAGTGGCGCACCGGGAAAAAGCCGAGGAGGTGATCGAATTCCTGGAACTGGAGGCGCATCGGGACAGCCCGGTCGCGGGCCTGCCCTACGGGGTGCGCAAGGTGGTGGAACTGGGCCGTGCGCTCTGCGCGGAACCGAAACTGCTGCTGCTGGACGAGCCGGCCTCCGGCCTCAACCCGGAGGAGACGGAAAACCTCGCCTTCTGGATCGACGACATGCGCAGCGATCTCGGGCTGACCATCCTCATGGTCGAGCACGACCTGACGCTGGTGAACGAGGTTTCCGAGCAGGTGCTCGTCATGAACCAGGGCCGGGCGCTGGCCGAGGGAAGCCCGGCCGAGGTGCAGAAGGATCCGGCGGTGATCGCGGCCTATCTGGGGACCGGCGCATGAGCGGCGTGCTGCTCGAGGTCCGCAACGTGGAGAGCTACTACGGACCGATCATGGCGCTGCGCGGCGTCAGCCTGGACGTCGAGCGGAAACGGATCGTCGCCGTGCTGGGCGCGAACGGTGCCGGCAAAACGACCCTGCTGCGCACGATCAGCGGCGTCATGGACCCGCGGGTCGGCACCATCGCCTTCGACGGGCAGGAGATATCGGGGCGGGACCCGGACAGGGTTGTCCGCCTCGGCATGAGCCTGGTTCCCGAGGGACGCCAGATATTCCCGTTCCTGACCGTC
Organism: Alphaproteobacteria bacterium; assembly: GCA_965202925.1. Taxonomy (GTDB): domain Bacteria; phylum Pseudomonadota; class Alphaproteobacteria; order Bin65; family Bin65; genus Bin65. Next base: position 1,248,518 of record CBDBCG010000001.1, read on the forward strand.
GCCGAGAATCTGGACATGGGCGCCTTCGGCCGGCGCGACCGCACGGCAGTGCCGGAGGACCTGGAGCGGGTCTATCGCTATTTTCCGCGGCTTGCCGAGCGGACCGGGCAACAGGCGGGCCTGCTCTCCGGCGGCGAACAGCAGATGCTGGCGATCGGCCGGGCGCTGATGGGCCGCCCCAAGATGCTGCTGCTCGACGAGCCGTCGCTCGGGCTCAGTCCCATGCTGGTGCAGGAGATTTTCGCCATCGTGGCGCAGATCAACCGGGATCTCGGGACGACCGTCCTGGTCGTCGAGCAGAATGCGCGGGCAGCGCTCGGCTTCGCGCATTACGGCTACATCATGGAACTCGGTCGGATCGCGCTCTCCGGCGACTGCGCGGACCTGCGCGACAATCCCGATGTCCAGGAATTCTATCTGGGAATCAAGGAAGGCGGCATACGCGGTAAACGCCGCTGGCGGAGGCGCAAGACATGGCGCTGACCCGGCCGGACGCCCGCATTCCCCTGTTCGACCGGTTGCCCGCCACGCCGGCGCGCCTGTTCTGGCAGCGGGTGGCGGAGACGCCGGACCTGGTTGCCCTCCGGGAAAAGACGCTCGGCATCTGGCGCAGCTTCACATGGGCCGACTACGGGGAAAGCGTTCGCCTGGCGGCCCACGCGATGGCCGATGCCGGGGTGCGGCGAGGCGACGTGATCTCGGTGCTCAGCGAGAACCGGCCCGAATGGATGTATTGCGATATCGCCGCCATTTCGATCGGCGCCGTCGGCAACGGCATCTACACCACGTCGGCACCGCCTCAGGTCGCATACGTCCTGCAGGATTCGCGAACGCGCATCGTGTTCGTCGAGGACGAGGAACAGCTCGACAAGGTGCTCGAGGTGCGCGGGGATTGCCCGGACCTGCTGCGCATCGTCGTCATCGATCCCACCGGCCTGCGCGAATTCGACGATCCGATGGTCGAGACCTTCGCCGCATTTCTGGAACGGGGCGCCGAGCACCGCACGAGGGAACCCGGCTTCGTGGAAACCGAAACGGAGAAGGGCCGGCCCGACGACACCGCCATTCTGATCTACACATCGGGAACGACCGGCCGGCCCAAGGCGGCCATGATCACCAACGACAACCTGATCTTCCAGATCGGCACCTCCCCCACCGTGGCTGTGCTCACCCCGAGTGACGAGATCCTGTCTTTCCTTCCGCTGTGCCACATCGCCGAACGCAACTTCGCCCTCTACTTCCCCATCGCCCACGGCAATGTCGTCAATTTCGCCGAAAGCCCGGAAACCCTGTTCGGCAACCTCCGGGAACTCTCGCCGACTGCCGTCTTCGCGCCGCCCCGCCTGTGGGAGAAGATGTATTCCACGGTAACCCTGACGGTGAAGGATGCACCGCCCTTCCAGCGCTGGGCCTATGGCCGGGCGCTGGCGATCGGCACCGCCATCGCGGCATCGGAGGAACGGGGCGAAACGCCGGGCCTTCTGGCCGGACTGCTCGAACGCCTGTTCGCCCGGCCGGTCCTGTACAATGTGCGTGTCGCTCTCGGGCTGAACCGGATCGAGAATGCCCTGACCGGCGCCGCGCCGGTCGCGCCCGATCTGATTCGCTGGTTCCGGGCGCTCGGCATCCGGCTGCGCGAAGGCTACGGCCTTACCGAGAGCGTCGGACTGGTCACCATGATGCCGCCCGGCCGTACCGTGCCGGGAAGCTGCGGGACGCCGCCCGACGGTATCGAAGTGCGCCTGTCCGGCAGCGGCGAGGTGATGGTGCGCGGGCGCAACGTGTTCCGCGGATATCTGAACAAGCCGGAGCAGACGGCAGAGGCGCTGGATGGCGAAGGCTGGCTGCACACCGGCGATGTCGGCGAACTGGGCCCGGACGGCCATCTGCGGATCACGGACCGGCTGAAAGACGTTATCATCACCGAAGGCGGCAAGAACGTCACGCCGTCGGAAATCGAGAACCAGCTCAAGTTCAGCCCGTTCATCGCCGATGCGGTCGTTATCGGCGACCGGCGCAAATACCTCACCTGCCTGGTGATGATCGACTACGACAACGTCGCCAAATTTGCCCAGGACAACCGGGTGCCGTTCACCAACTATGGCAGCCTGTGCAAGGCGCCGGAGGTCGATCGGCTGATCGACGGCGAAATCCGGCGGGTAAATGCCGGCCTGTCGCGGGTCGAGCAGATCAAGAAGTACCAGCTGATCGATATCGAACTGACGGCGGAAGACGAGGAGCTGACGCCGACGATGAAGCTGAAACGCAGCCTGATCGGCCGGAAATACGCACACATGATCGACGCCATGTATTGACCGCCGGTCGGGTGCGGGAGTGCAGCTACGAAACCAACCTGCAACGCGAGGAAGATATGAAACGAAAATTCGGAACAACGGCCATAGCGGCCGCTGCAGCCATGGCGGGCGTCAACGCACAGCCGGCGCTGGCCCAAACCCAGGGCGTATCGGACGACCAAATCCTGCTCGGAACCCATCTGGACCTGTCCGGACCAGTGGCCGCGGGCATGCCCTTCGTCGCCAACGGCATGAAGATGCGTGTCGACGAGGCCAACGCGAAGGGCGGCGTCAACGGCCGCAAGATCAAGCTGATGATCGAGGACAGCGGATACCAGCCGGCCAAGGCGGCCCGCGCCGTTCAGAAGCTTGTGCTGCGCGACAAGGTGTTCGCCGTCGTCATGTCGTTCGGCACCGGCACCTCGATCGCCGGATACCGGGTCGCCGCCAAGGCAGGCGTGCCTCATGTCTTTCCCTGGTCGGGCGTCGCCGGGCCGTTCCATGCCAAGAAGAATCCGCTCAGCTTCACCTATATCGTCAACTACGACTGGGGCACGGCGGCCGGCGTGAGCTGGGCGATCAGGGAATTGGGCGCCAGGAAGGTCGGTGTGCTCTACCAGGACGACCTGTTCGGCAAGCTGGTGCTGAAGGGCGTGGCGGAGGGCCTCGCCGTGCACGGCCAGAAGATCGCCGCGAAGGCCGGATTCAAGCCGGGCAGCGTCGATCTCTCCTCGCAGCTTGCGAGCCTGCGCAAGGCCGGAGTCGATCTCCTCATTCTCGGCACCATCGTGCGCGAGACGATCGGCGCCTATGCCGGCGCGCAGAAGATCGGCTGGAAGGTCAAGATGATGACGACCATTCCCGGCCGGAACCAGGTGGTCACCCTTCTGGCCGGCAAGGCGAAGATCAAGCTCGACGGACTCTACGGCATCGGCCAGTGGCGCATTCACGGGCGCACCACCAAGAACAAGCGCGCCATCGCCTTCATCGGCGCCTATATGGCGAAGTACAAGCGCCCGCCGACGGCGGAATCCATGGTCGCCTACGCGAATATGGACTGGGTGATCCAGGGTCTTGCCAAGGCCGGCCGCAATCTGACCGCCAAAGGCTTCGCGGACGCCATGCGGTCGATGACCTACAAGGACCCGTTCGGCAACCCGGACCTCCGGCTCGACAAGGGCAACCATGCGAGCCCTCAGGCGGTCGCCATCGACCAGGTCAGGAACGGCGCATGGGAGCGGCTGACGCCAGTCATCACCTCGGTGAAATAGGCCGGCCCGCCGTTCGGCACGGGTTCGGACGGAGCCGTGCCGCGGCTCCTTCCGAATTCCGGGCATAATTCTCCGACGGTCGGGACTCTTTCGTGCTTGCCGCCCGGGCTGCAAGCTGTTGCTACGGCTGAACTTCCAGCGCTTCGCGGATGCGCGGGCGGGTTGCGATTCTCTACGCCATGCGGCGCGGTTTCCTCGCACTCCACGTATCCGTGGCAGCATGCGGGATATGCGCTCGACCTCATTGAATCAAGTCCGTGCGGTTCCTTGCAACCGGTTCCAGCCCGAAGCATTTGGGGAGATCAAGCACTCGGCCAAGATTTTTTCACCGCCCTGAGGTGCCCTGCGGGGTTAGACTGATCGAGCGCATAGTGCTTACCCCCGGCGAGAAATGAGTCGAGATGGACACCGTGCTGCGCGGCGATCTCGGCACCATCCTCGAACGGGCGGAAAACGGGCACAAATGGACAAGAACCGACATCCCCAAGTCGGAGATGTCGGTCGCGGTGGTTGTCGGGGGCAGGATTCGAACCTGCGACCTTCAGGCAGCGGTTCTGGAGCAATTCGCCTCGGCCACACACTTCTGCACCGAGTTGCTTCCCATGGCGGCCACGACATTGTCTCCGCGCCCCGAAATGGCGTTTCGGCGCCGCGTGCCGCCCACCCAAGTCCCGCTTTTGAAAATTTCCGAATGCGATTTGATGACCTCGCACCCGGCCAGCGCTCGAACGTCCACGCAGCCGGGCCGATCCATAATCCGTCGAGACCCACGATGGATCGTGAGATCCGTCAGCCCGCTGCGCTCCGCCGTGAGACCGGAAACGAGAACCGCTCCGCCTTTGCGGCCGGGACACAAGGTGACGTGGCCCTGGGCGCCGCGCCTGGCCGTCGCCGGACGCTGAGACATGAATGTTGGACCGTTGACGGGGACACCCTTCGGCTACACCGTCATGGACGCCTTCCACACCGAACCCGGTACGTTGTGGAACCGTGGGTTTGGCATTCTTCTAGCAGCCCCTTCCATCCTCCCATCTATCTCTAGCGCTCTCTCGGCTGCGCTATTCCTCCGAAAGCTCTGCCTAGTTCGCCTCCGACGAATATGCGATATTGGAATGTTGGAGATTCTGGATCGCTTCACGAACGACGCCTTGCGAGGTAAGTCCTATTGTGAGTTTCTCAAAAGGCAAGCCACTTGTTTTCAGATCCCAAACTACGCACATTCCTGTCAACGCATGAGTTGTAGCAGAAAGGTTTGGCATTAGTTGTTCAAGTCCGCTGCCACCGTGTGCCCTAGTATTTCTAATCTTTTGCGCAGGTTCCTGAATTATTTTCCATTCATCCGGAACCCAAGCTTTGATAGTTTCCCGGAGCGCCCTTATGCGACGCGGTACATTTCACGGCGCCTGTTGGCGCTACGAGGGCCGCAACGCGGTCGTGCTCAAGCAGACGCCGAAGCACGAAGCTCGTTGGACGTTTGATCTGCTCCACGAGCTGTTTCACGCGGGGCAGCGACCTGAAGAATAAACGTTCGAACTTGTGGTGTGCGGCTGCCGACCTTCAGCGCGAGGACGAGAAGCCGTAGACCGTTTCGCGGGATGTCTTTGTCGAGCGGCATCCCTAACCTATCGATCACGAGTTCAATCGCTCTCTGCTCGATCGTGCCCTGAATTGAGGAGATCCGAATGCCCGAGTATCAAGAGCCGCCGCGGATCGACGCGCTTCAAGACGGACTGTCGGCTTATCGTACGGGACAATCCAATAGCCATTGTAATCGGGCCTGACGGCGGTTCGCCCCGCCCCGTGGGTTGCAGTGCCGACAGTAGGCCGAGGCGGATCAACACGGGCAATCCGTTGAATTAACGGGACGGACCGAGTATCGTTGGAAGCGACGGATCCCTCCTGCCCGGCTCTATCCGATTTACTCTGACAACGCCCGCTTGCCGAGCGGCGTCAACTTACGGCCTGAGACCGCGATCCCCTCGATTTTCGGAGATTGGTTCGCTTTAGTCCGACGGCATCGTGCTTCCTGTTAACGGGGCAATGCCGCACCCGGTTATTCGTCGCGCCGACGGCCCAGATAGGCTTCGATGACGGCTTCGTCGGCGCGGATTTCATCGTAAGTCCCTTCGGCGATTTTCTGCCCGAAGTTCAGAACTGCAACGCGCGCCGCGAGATCCGACACGAATTTCATCTTGTGCTCGACCAGGATGATGGAGACTCCGGTCGAATTGACCTTTCGCACATCGTCGCTGAGTTCATCCGTCTCGGCCACGTTCATACCCGCCGTGGGTTCGTCGAGAAGGAGCAGTCTCGGCCTGGAGACGATGGCACGGGCAATCTCCACTCTTCTACGGTCGGGATAGGACAGCTCGGCGACCAGCTTGTCGGCGTTCTCGGCCAGCTTTTCGTCGACAAGCTTGACCGCCTCGTAGGCCTCTTCGCGCGCCTCGCTCTCGCGCTTGACCAACCGCTGCGACTTCAACAGCGCATCTACCCAGGTGGATTTGGTCGACAGATAAAGGCCCACCATGACATTTTCGAGAACGGACAGGCCCATGGACAGACGGATGTTCTGGAATGTCCGCGCTATGCCCAGGGCAAAAATGTTCCAGGGTTTCTCGCCGATCAGGTTTTGGCGTTCGGCGCCCCAGGCCAAAGTGCCGTGGTCGGCTTCGGTCACGCCGCTGATCACGTTGAACAGTGTGGTCTTGCCGGATCCGTTGGGTCCGATTACGCCGAGGATCTCTCCCTCCTTGACCGACAAATGAAGGTCACGAATCGCTTGGACGCCGCCGAAGTTCTTGTTGAGCCCTTCGATTTCCAGGAGCGTCGCGTATTGACCCTGCGCGGCCGGCGCGGTCATCGATCCGCGCTCCTGCTTGCCGGGCGGTACGGCGGGCGCCGCCGGAGTCGGCGGTAAGGTTTTGCGTCAGCCCGTCGCGATGGGTCGCTCAGCGTCATGACAGGATCAACCGATGATTTGCTCGAACTTTCGTCTCGCGCTGGCGAACAACCCGAAGGGCCGGTGAATCAGGATCAACAAAAGAACTAGGCCGTACACGAAGAACCTGAGCTCCTGGAATTCGCGGAGCTTTTCCGGCACGATGACCATGATCGCAGCGCCGATTATCACGCCCCACCAGTTTCCCATGCCGCCCAGGATGACCATGCATATGGCGGTGATCGAGAAGAAAATGGTGAATTCCCGCGGCTCGATGTATCCAAGCTCGCCGGCATAGAGCCAACCGGCCACCCCGGCGAAAGACGCGCCGAAGGCGAAGGATATCACCTGCATTTGGGGGACGTTCACGCCGAAACAGCCGGCGCCCAGGCGGTCCTGACGGGTCGCCGACCAGGTCCTGCCGATCCAGGATTGCGTGGCCCGACGGGCCACGAACACGGCTCCGACAAGGCACAGAAGGGCCAGGTAATAGAAGTTCGCTTCCTTCGGCAGGTCGAGGACCCCGAGCGGGATCGGCTCTTCCAGGCTATGCCCGAACAGGCTCGGCTTCTCGATGTGGATGCCGTCCGGACCATGGGTCAGCCAGACCATGTTGGTGATGAGCTGGTAGATGACAAGCCCGAAACCAAGCGTTACCAGAGCCAGATAGTCGCCCGTGGTCCGGATGGTGCATGCGCCGACGGCAGCGCCGAACAGCCAGCACGCGAAGATGGAGAATATGATTGCCACCCAAAACGACACCCCGAAGTCGACCGTGAGGATGGCGGTGGAGTAAGCGCCGACGGCGACGAACCCGGCGTAACCCACGTTGATGGCGCCGATTTCCCCCAGATGGATGTTGAGGCCCTGAACCACGATGCCGAAGATGAACACCACCGTCATCACGTGAATCCAATAGGCGTTGAAGTTCAACAATGCCGGAAATGCCAACAAGGTCAGCGCCAGGGCCAACCAGGCCGGTAAAGGGTTTGCCTTGAGGCTGGCGGCAATCCTTCCCGGGATCGCCGGACGCAATCGCGCCAAGCCGACGGAAACGGCGACGACGACTGCCGCGTAGCCGAGTGAAACGTAATCGTCCCGGATCGCCAGAAAAACGACCACCAGCGCACATCCGCCAAGCGCCAGAGCAAAGTTCAGCAAACCATTCGCTGCCGGTTTCGCGGCGCTTTCTTCCTTGGTCATTTCCACTTCAGCTGTCATGGCTCAAAAGCTTCCCTCCTTACCGTTCATGCCTTCTGCACGGTTCCGTGGCCCAGGATACCGTTCGGCTTCAGCACCAGAATCAGGATCAAGGCGCCGAACACCACCGCCTCCTTGTAAGCGTTGCCGTGCGGGATGAATCCGGCCGTGAATGCCTCGAGCATTCCAACGATGAGGGCTCCGACCAAGGCGCCATAGATGTTGCCGAGCCCGCCGATGACTGCCGCGACGAAGCCCTTGATCGTCAGCAGGATCCCCATATCGAACTGAAGCAGGTTGTAGTAGGTGCCGTTCAGCACGCCGGCGACGCCTGCCAGGGCGCCGCCGAGCAGAAACGTCCTGGCGAGGGTCCGGTCGACCGATACGCCCAGGGTCCGGGCGACCTCGCGATTGTTGACGATACTGCGGATCGTGCGCCCGGTCCGGGTGCGCTGGATGACCCAGGCCAGCCAGGCCGCCATCGCAACCGCGGTTCCGATGACGAAGAGTTGCTTGGCCAGCACGAACACGCCCCCGAATTCGAACAGGACGACCGGGATGGCGGACTCGAACGGCTGCGGGTTGCGGCCCCCCGGATAGAAATTGAAGATGGCCTCCCGTATCACGAACCCGGCCGCGATCGCCGCCAGGAGTCCGACAACGGGCGGCGATCCCACCAGCGGTCTGAAGGCGAACCGGTAGAGCCCCCATCCGACCATCGCTCCGACCGCCACGCCGAACGGAATTGCGACGATGCTGGCCGTGACAAGGTCCAGCGGTCCAATGGGGGCTCCCAGGAACTGTTGAACCCCGAGTCCGGCAAAGGCGGCGAACGCCGCAACGTCGCCGTGTGCCAGGTTCACGATCCCGATGGCGCCGAAGAAGAGGCTGACGCCGACAGCGATCAAGGCATAAATCGCGGTCAGCGTCAGGCCGTTCACCAGTTGTTGTGCAATCTCTACGCCGGACATAATCGCTCTAAACCTTCAACATGGCCGGCCGAGCGCGCAGCCGGATGCCGCGCGCTCGGCCAGGCTCCGAATATGGCGCGAATCACGCCTGATTGCTTATTTTTTCATGGGATCGTAGCCCACCCATTCTCCTTTTTTCAGGATGGCATAGCCGATGCGCTTCGGCTGCAGCTCCCCCTCTTCGTCGAACGATTTCTTGCCGAACAGGGTGTCGACATTCGCCAGCGACCGGACGCCGCCAATCAGCGCCTTGCGATCGGGGCCGAACCGCTTCAGCAGCTCCACCATGATCTGGCCGGCAAGGTAGCCGAACGGACCGTAAGTATCCGCGGGCTCCTTGTAGTTGGACTTGTCGTAGGCTTCGATATAGGCCTTGCCTCCCGGCAGTTCATGGGCGAACGGCAGCAGCTTGCCGACAATGGTGCCCTCGCCCGCCTGGCCCGCCGCCTTGACATAGTCCACGGTCTGGAAGCCCGGATGTCCGAGATATACGGCCTTGATCCCCAACTGGCGCATTTGCCGGATGATCAGTGCGGCCTCCGTGCTGACGCCGCCGTGCAGCAAAGCGTCGGGCTTGGCAGTCCGGGCCTTGGTCAGGATGGCGGTGAAGTCACGATCGCCGATATTGTAGCCGTCACGATAGACGATTTTTCCACCGGCTTTTTCGTAGGCTTCCCCGAATTCATCGGCGATGTCGGTTCCGTAGTCATCCAACGAATGGATGATGGCCAGCCGTTTCATTCCCAGCTCAGTCGCCACCATCTTTGCCATGTTCGGCAGCAGATAGCGAAACGGTGTGTTGACACGGACAACCGCCTTCCATCCCTCCTTGGTGATTTTGTTCGATGCAGCGCCAGCCACAATATTGAGCAGTTCGCATTTCTCGAAATAAGGACCGGTGGCGAGCGCGACGGGACTATTCCAATGGGCCGATACCAGGACCACCTCCGGATCGGAGCACATCTTTTGTACAGCCGCCACACCCACCGACGGCTTCGAGTCGTCGGTCACAGAGATGAGTTCCAGCTTGAAAGGCAAATCGCCCCGCGCGTTGGCCTGCTTGATGGCCAGGTCGAGCGAGTTTCGCGTTCCCATTCCAGCCGAGGTGTTGGGTCCCGTAAGCGGACCGATATAGGCGACTTTGTAGGTCTTCTTGTCTTGTGATTGGGATACTGCCGGTGCCAGCATAAGAGCCGCCGTGGCGACGCCGACCAGGGCCAGACCAAAACTGCTTTTTCTCCACATCATTTTAGTGCCTCCTTGCATTTGCACTTATCCGCCGAGGTAAGCTTGTTCGAGCTCCTCCTCGTTGAGAACGATGCGTTCTCCATCCTCATTCTCCGAGATCAAACGGCCGTCCTCGACAGCGCCCTCGAGGACGACTTCGCCCTTCTGCAGCACGTAAAACCTGCCGCCGACAGACAAAGCCATTCGGGCGTTCTGCTCGACCAGCAAAACCGTTGTTCCCGAATTGTTGATCTCTTTAATGGTCGAGAACACGCGCTCGACGATGACAGGCGCCAGACCCATGGACGGCTCATCCATGAGAATAAGCTTTGGGCCGAGCATCAGCGCGCGCGCGATGGCCAGCATCTGTTGCTCGCCGCCGCTGAGCGTACCGGCCGCCTGGCCGGACCGCTCCTCGAGCACAGGGAAGAGCGAGTAGACCCACTCCAGTTCCCCGTCTATCGGTGCCTTGCCGCGTATGTAGGCACCCATCTGCAAATTCTCGTATACGGTCATGTTGGGCAGCATGCCCCGACCTTCGGGTACCGTTGCGATGCCCAGCTTGACGCGATCTTCGACCGGCAGCGTATCTATGCGTTTGCCGTCGAACGCAATCGTACCGCTGCTCAGATCGACCAATCCGATGAGCGCTCGCATGAAGGTGGACTTGCCAGCACCGTTGCTGCCCAGGAGACAGACCACCTCGCCTTCGGCGACGCCTGCGCTCACCGAAGAAAGCGCATTCACGTGACCGTAATCGACCGAAATGGCTTCGATCTCAAGCATGGCATGCGCATCCCAAAGGCAATAGCCGGTCTGCGGTTGCGGTCAGGAGAACTGCAACTCCACCGGCACCATATGTTTCCCCAGTTTGAGTTCGCCCGGACTCATACCGAGGGCCAGTCCGACCAGCTGCGGCAGGTGCAGAATCGGCATGTCCAGCTCGGCGTTCAGGTCACGCTCCATATCCGCCTGGAATGTGTCGAGCACGGTGTGACAAAGCGGGCAGGGCGTGACCATGGCCTGGGCGCCCCCGCCCTTAGCCGATTGGATGTGCCGCCCCGTCAGCTTTATAGCGATCTTCTCGTTGCCGGCCGCAGTGTGAAAACCGCAGCATTCGGTCCGTCCGGCGTAGTCGATGGACTCGCAGCCGAGGATCTCGTTGAGCGTTTCGATGGAGCGCACGTTCCGTGAGTCGACGAAGTCGAAATGCGCCGGCGGCCGGACGATATGGCAGCCGTAGAACGCCCCGATCTTGAGTCCGGTCAACGGGCGCACGACCAGCTGCCTGAGCTTGTCCGGGCCGATCTGTTCGAGCAGCACCCAGAGAAAATGACTGACGTCGGCTTTGCCCTTGTAGGTGAGGCCGAACTCCGCGAGCATCTCGTTGATCCGATCGCGACATTCGGGATCCTCGGCCAGTATCTTCTTCACGTCGAAGAAGTTGAGCGTACAGGTGTTGCAGATGGTCATCAGCGGCAACTCCATCGCTTCCGCGAGGGCCATGATCCGGGCGTTGAGGGCCAGGAACAGGTCCCTGTTGGCGGCGCGAATCTCGCGACTGCCGGTGCAGGAGGCGGAGGTGAGCTGGACAAGCTCGAGACCGAGCCGGTCGGCCACCTTGAGCATGCTGACGTTGAGCTCCTTGCATGTGCTCTGCGCCGAGCACCCGGGATAGTAGGCGAACTTCATGGCCTCCACGCCTTGGTCCTCGCGAACAGCTTGCGTACGTCGTGTGTGCCCGGAGCGGGGCCGCCGAAGAAGGTCTTGAGCGGGTTGATCTTGCCGCGCAGGAGGAGCTTGAGCGTGCGGCGCGGCGAGCGTAGCGCCGCCGCCAGCCCCTGCACCCGGAGCACCAGAGAAGAGGGGTCGATGCGCCCGCGCCCTTCGATGATCGACATGAACACCTTTGCGTGGCGGGAGCGTTCCGGCATGCTGCGGTAAGCCCGCGCCTTCAGGGGCTCGATGATGGCGCTGACGATGGGGATGCGCGCCGGGCATACCTCCTCGCACCTGTAGCAGGAGACGCAGTCGAAGACCGAGCCGACCTCGAGGGCGATGCGCCCGCGATCGGCTCCGTCGCGCGGATCGAGCGCCTGTTGGCCAAGCTGCACTAGGGACGCCGGCCCGGCGAAGTCGGTCTCCTCGCCCAGGTCGAGCACTGGGCACGCCGAGTGGCAGCACAGGCAGCTCAGGCAATTGAGCGCGTGCACCGCACCTTCCATGTCGCGGTGCGACAGGCGCTCGGGGAATTCCCGGTAGGCCTCCTTGCGCTCCAGCCAGGGCATCATGGCGACGATTTTCTTCTCGTAGGGCTCACGGTCGATGGCGAGGTCGCGCAGCAGGGGCACATGGCGCAATGGCTCGATGACCATGATGGGCTCGGCCGGCTCCCAGCAGGCCAGGATCTCGCGGCCGTTCATGCGCACGGCGCAGGTGCCGCACTTCTTGACGCCGCAGTACCAGCGGTAGCCGAGATCTTCCTCCATGTCCTCGACGATGTAGTTGAGCGCATCCAGCACCCGCATGAGCTTGGAGTAAGGAACCTCGTGATCTTCGTAATAGGGCGCCGAGTCGCGGGTGGGATCGAAGCGCTGCAGCCTCACCTTCACCGTGTCGCCGAGCTTGAGGCTGTTCTGGCGGGCCAGGACGGCGTCGCCCGATTCTATCTGGCCGAGGCGCCTGGCGTCGGCGATCGGCGCGCTTTCAGGCATGGCCGGTCATGGGCCCGGCGACTCTCACCAGGGCACCTCGAAGTAATCCCGGCGGTCGAAGTCGGGCTTTAGGTGGGGCGTAGCGTAGGGCTCGACGCGGTAGCGCACGTTGCCGTCCGGACCGGGGATGAGAATGTTGCGGGCGTGCCAGTTGGCGTTGTCCGTGTAGGGGTAGTCGGTGCGGTAGAACGGCCCCCGGCTTTCCTTGCGATTGAGCGCCGACCGGATGGTGAGTTCGCAGACATCCAGCATGTTGAAGGCGTCGAGGGCATCGATCCAGCCGTAGTTGAAGTTGGTGGTGGTGTTCTTGAGCCCCATGCGCGCGTTGGCCAGGTCGCGTAAGGTCCGCACCTCGTCGAGCCCCGCCGTCATGCCTTCTTCGGTCTTGACGAAACCCATCTTGTCCCACATCAGTTGACGCAGTTTGTTCTTGATGTGCATCGGCGTCACGCCGCCGTCGGACAGGGCGCGGCGCAAGCCTTCGACGCGACGCTCCTCGGCATTCACTTGGTCCTTGGGCAGATTGGGTTGCGCCCGCGCATCCAGCCTCTTGGCGTGCACCGTCTCGGCGACCACGTTGCCGTCGAAGGAAACGACGCCGATACCGCCATTCGAATGGCCGCCGATGCCGCCAGCCACGTAGAGGCCCTCCACCGAGGTCTCCATGGTGTGCGGGTTGCAATTGACGCCGCCCTGCCGGCAGTGCCAGGAGACAGCGCTCTCGACCCGGTCGGTGCCGACGTCAAGCCCGACCTTGTCGAAGACCTTTGCGTGGTAGTTGTATTCCTTCAGCACTTCCGGCGGGATGTGGTCGTACGAAGTGTAGTAGTCGCCGTCGAGGCGTGCCTTGCCCTTGAGCACCTGCTCGCCGACCCGCTTGAATTGCGTGGCGTAGGGGGCCAGGCCGACCGGAGTGTCGGTTTTCTGCTCGAAGAATGGCTCGTCGTCGGCGTTGTACATGCGCGCCGATTCGGTAGAGCCGACCAGCGGGTTGGGATAGACGTGCATGCGGTCCCAGGTCTTCGGGTAGGCGAAGTCGCTCGCGTGCCACCACTGGATCTCAAGATTGCACATCTCAGCGCCCGCCCGCGCCGCCAGTGCAATGCCGTCGGCCGACTGCTCGCGGGTACCGGTCGAACGCGTCGACAGGCGGTCGGAATGGCCGGTGGCCAGCACCACCGCCTTGGCCGAAATGGCATAGCGCTCGCCCGAGGGGTAGTGCAGCCCCATGACGCCGACGACGCCTTGGTCGGCGTCGGTGAGGAGCGCGGTGACCGATGTTTCCTCGAGCGAGCGGATGTCGTTCTGCTCGAGTTGCTTGCGCCGGCGGTCCATCAACAGCATGCCCGACTGGCCCTGTTGCAGGGCGGCGATGTTGCGTACGCGCCCGACGCTGGCGACGATGTCGCCTTGGTCGTCGCGCCGGAAGTAAAGCCCGGCTTCGTCCAGTTCGGGATAGAAGGTTTTCTCGATCCAGCCACCAGCTTTCACCAAATAGTCTTGATCTATAAGGAAATTATTCCACCACTGGGTGAAATATTCCATAGTGTCTTGGGCTTGGTCGTCGGTGGTGCCGAGCATGTGGCCGCTGAGCACCAGGTTGCCGGCGAAGATCGAGCAGCCGCTTTTTCCCACCAGCCCCTTGGTGACGACGAGCGGGTCGAGCCCGAGTTCGCGCATCCGCAGTGCCGCGTAAGTGCCGGCGCCGCCGCTGCCGACAATGACAACGTCCTCAGCCATGGTTTTCATAAAATTGCCTTTCCCAGACCGTGGAGCTCACTGCACTTATTTGCGTCGCTGCCTGGATATCACTTTCAGGTATCGAACACGCTCACACGGACTTGCTCATCTCTCTATCTTGGCCGGCGACCTTAATCTGGTTTCCTCAGTACAATTTCTCCGAAGGCGTTGATGATACCTCAATACCACCCGGCTGTCCTTACATTTAATTCTGTCCGCCGCCGAACTTCCTGGATGCACAACCAACGTTAGTCGGCATGAATGTCCGACATCAGCACCCATGGGACGGATTGAGGCGAATCGGCATCGGAGATCAAGCCCATGAGGTCTATGACGGGTGCAGCGCGGCCGGCCCGGGACATCCGGCGCCGGAATACCGGCCCGGGTGGACTTTCGGGGACAGCGGGCGTGGCCTTTCCGTCGAATCAGCGCCGGGCGAGCCACTGCGGATGCTTGAAGGACCGGAATCGTCAAGCGGCGTCGTAGGTGCCCAAAGACGGTCAGAACTCAGAAAAAACCTGAATTCGGCTTGATTACCGGTTTTGCTTTCTCCGCTCTGGAGCCTTGAGAATAGTGAAATTCGTTCAACGATTACAATCCACTATGAGATCGGCGTGGAAACCGCTCCGGATTTCACCCGGGGCTACTCGGGATGAGGGAAAAATCAAATGTACTTGATACCCTCTCCCTCACCCTGAGTAGCCGCAGCAGAGCCTGTCCCGAGCTTGTCGAAGGGCGGCATATCGAAGGGTGGGCGTCTACCCCTTCGCCGCGATCGCATCTGCCATGGCGACCAGGTGTTCGGACTGGCGGATCGAGGCGTAGTCGATCAGCTTGCCGTCGAGCGCGGCGGCGCCGGCGCCGGCGGCTTCGCTCTCCCGCATCGCGGCGATGATCGCCCGCGCCTTTTCGACCTCGTCGGCCGGCGGGGTGAAAATGTCGTTGGCCAGGCCGACCTGGCTCGGATGGATCGCCCATTTGCCGTCGCAGCCCAGCACCGCGGCGCGTTTGGCGTGGGCGGCGAAGGCCTCCGCGTCGCGGAAATCGCCGAACGGCCCGTCGCACGGCCGCAAGCCGCTGGCGCGCGCGGCGACCACCATGCGGGTGATCTCGTAATGCCACATGTCGGCCCAGTGGAAGTCGCGCCGGCCGCTTTCGTCCGGGTCGGTCAGCACGCCGTAGTCCGGGTTGGCGCCGCCGATCTGCACCGTGCGCATCCGGGTCGAGGCGGCATAGTCCGCCGCGCCGAAATGCAGGCTTTCGTTGCGCGGGCTGGCGGCGGCGATCTCCGCAATGTTCTGCATGCCGAGCGCCGTCTCGACGATCAGTTCGAAACCGACACGCTTCTTCCGCCCCATCGCCAGTTCGACCTGCGAAACGAGCGCATCGACCGTGTAGACGTCCGCAGCCGTCCCGAGTTTCGGGATCATGATCAGGTCGAGCCGCTCGGAGCAGTTTTCCAGCAGGTCGACGACGTCGCGGTACATATAGGGCGTATCGAGCCCGTTGATCCGCACCGAAAGCGCCTTGTCGCCCCAGTCGCAATCGCCGATCGCCTGGACGACATTCTTGCGGGCTTCCGCCTTTTTCTCGGGCGCGACAGCGTCCTCCAGGTCGAGAAAGACGATATCGGCCTCGCCGGCCGCCGCCTTCTCGAAGAAGCGCGGGCTGGAGCCCGGAACGGCGAGTTCGCTGCGGTTGAGCCGCGCGGGCGCCGGCGTGATCTGGGTGTGGGACATGGCGGAAATCGCTTCGATCGGGCGGAACGGCGCGCACAATAGGCGGCGCCCGCCCGGCATCGGAGCATGGAAAGTGTCGCGCCGGCTACCGCGAGAGGCTATTCCGCCGGGCGGCCGGCGAGCGGATGGTGGTCTTCGACCAGCCGGCGCAGCCGCTCGTCCAGGACGTGGGTGTAGATCTGCGTCGTCGAGATGTCGGCATGGCCGAGCATCTGCTGGACGCTGCGCAGGTCGGCGCCGCGGTTGAGCAGATGGGTCGCGAAGGCATGGCGCAGGACATGGGGCGATACCTTCGCCGGATCGATCCGCGCCGTCACCGCCAGTTCCTTCAGCAACTGGCCGAAGCGGTGGCGGGTCAGGTGCCCGGCGCCGGAGCGCGACGGAAACAGGAAACGCGAGGCCGCCAGGTGCGGGTCTTGGCCGCGCACCTCGACCCAGGCCTGCACCGCCTCCCGCGCCGCTTGGTTGAGCGGCACCAGTCGCTCCTTGCCGCCCTTGCCACGCACCAGAATCAGGCGCGGGTCGCGCACCGCTGCGGCCAGCGGCAGGCCGACCAGTTCGCTGACCCGCATTCCGGTCGCGTAGAGCAGCTGCATCAATGCGGCCAGACGGACGCCCTCCGGCCCCGGCCGGTCGCCGGCCGCCTCCAACAGGCGGTCGACCTCTTCCTCGGACAGGAGCTTCGGCAGCGGACGGCCCCGCCTCGGCGCCTCGAGCGTCAGTGTCGGATTGTCCCCGCGGCGGCCTTCGGCGTGGAGAAAGCTGTAGAACTGCCGCATCGCGGACAGGCGGCGCGCCGCCGTCCGCGGCGCCATGCCGGCCCGGTCGAGCGCCGCCAGATACGCGCTCAGGTCATCCGGTCCGGCGCCGTCGAGCGTTGCGTTTTCGCCGGTCAGAAAGGCCGCCAGATGGGCAAGGTCGCGCCGATAGGCCTGGACGGTATTGTCCGACGCGCCGCGCTCGGCGCGCAGCATCTCCTCGAACAGATCGACCGATGGCGGCGCAGCCGCAGTCACGGTGTCGGGAACCCCTCTGCGGCCGGCGCGTCAGAGCTGGCGCGCCAGCGCCGCTTCGACGGCAAGCTGCCGCGCCTCCTGCTTGAGTCCCACGGCGCGCAGACCGAACACCGCGTCGCGCAGGACCTGGCGCGGCACCCGGCGCAGCGAGCGGCCGTTCACGACGGTCAAGATGCGCAGGACCGTGACGCCGCGCCGGCCGTCCGCCGCCGCTTCGAGCAGGGCGGCGTCGCGTTCCGCGCGCGCTTTCCGGGCGGCCTTCTTTTCATCCGCGGATTTGCTGCGCCACGGGCGGGGAATGTCCTCCGTGCGGCCGAGTCCGTCGAACAGCGCCTTCAGGTCGGCAAGATGGGCGGCCGCGTTATCGCGGTCCCGCCAGCGTTTGAACCCGATCCAAGACTTGACCGTTTCGGGGGTTTCCCGCGTCGGCGACGAGGCCAGCATGGCCGGCACCGTGATGCGGTGCAGGTCGGCGGGATTGCGGAACGGCGCGGCCTTGAGGAACCGGTACCAGGCGAAAGCCTCCCGGGTCCGGCCGGTTGCGAACCAGGCCCGGGCGATATGCGCCGCGTGATCCTGGTAGGCGGGGGAGGGATCTATATCCCGGAGAAACGGAACGGTCAGCCGCGCCGCCAGCATCTCGGCATCGTCGTCGCCCTGCCGCGCGGCCCCCGCGGCGAGGCGCCACCAGGCCGCGAGTATGCGCACACGCCCGGACCGGTCGCCGGCCGCGGTAGCCGCAAGATACAGGTGGGCCCTGGCCTGGGCGTCGAAATCCCGCAGGCGCGTCAATGCTGCATCGGCGATTCGCTTCTGCGGTGCGCGGACGCCTGCGTAAAGCGCGGCCAGCCTGCGATCCACGGGTGCGCCCCGCGCCAGCGCGCGCTCGAGCGCATGGATCCGCAACGACCGTGAATTTTTCGGATTGTCCGCGAGGGCGAGCAGGGCGCCGGTGGAAAGGCTGTCCGGGTTCGCCGATTTCACGCCGATCTTGCGGTTGTTGAGCATGGTCAGGGTAAGCGACATGGGCTCGACGGGCCCCGCCAGCCACCGCCCGGCCGTGACCGCCATGACCGTTCGCTCGAAATGCCGGGGCGGCGGCGCGCCCTGTTCGTGAAGCAGGCGCAGCGCAATTTCGGCGCGTTCGGCGTGGCCGCTCAGGACGTGACAGGCGATCCGCGCCTGCTCGATGAAGGGCGCCGTCGAACCCGGAACGGCCGCGACCGCCGCGCAGGCGCCCTTGCCGTCGCCAGCGAGGAACCGGGCGCGGATCGCTGGGAAGGGCGCTGCCGCTCCGGTTCGCGTGCGCTCCGCCAGATCTACGGTGTCCTGCACCGCGCCCATCCGGACCAGGGCCTTGAGGCGCGCCCGGACGAAATCGGATTGCGGCTTGCCGGCCGGCGCCAGCGCCACGGTCAGAAGGAGGCGGCGCTGGAGCCCGTACAGAACCCGCGACCGGTTCGCCCCCGGCAGCCGGTCCATCAGGGCCACCGCCTCGTCCAGGGAGGCGCCGCGCCACAGGCCGGAGCCGAGGCCGCCGCTCCGGTCGCCCATGGTCCCGCCCGAGCCGGTGCCCGGTGCGCCAAGCTCTTCGACGCGAACCGTCGGCAGGTTTTCGGGCGGGTCGTCTGCGCCGGACCGGTCGATCCGGGTCGGTGCGCTGCTCTCCTGCGCCAGCGCCGAACCCGCCGGCCCGATGGCAAGACCGACCGAACCGGCTGCCAGCAACAGCATTCCCGCTGCGCGCCCGGGGCGCAGGCGCCGGAAGAAACAGGGTTCGGTCGTCATTCGCGCCATGGGATTGACCATCGTCCCGGCGCCGCAGGCCCGGCGGCGCCGTATCCGTGCCCCGACCGGCACTCCCGCGCCCCAGCATAAAGAGATGAGCATGAAGAAAATACTGGCGCCGGGAGAATATCCGACCGAAATATTACGGCGACATTGCGGCGTGGACTGTCTGTGCCGCACCCCATGTTCGTGTCGGGGCGTTCCCAGCGGACTGCCCGGCGCGGTCTTCGCCCGGCATTGCCGGAATACCGGACGCATCGTAGTTGCACTATCGCAGAGACCATGACGGCCCTGAGCGATAATCCCCGGATCCACCCCGGCAGGACGGTTGTCCTCGTCGGCCTGATGGGCGTCGGCAAGTCCGCGATCGGCCGGCGGCTGGCCAGGCGGCTCGACCTGCCCTTTATCGACGCCGACGCCGAGATCGAGGCGGCGGCCGGCAGCACCATCGAGGAATTTTTCGAACAGCATGGCGAAGCGGCGTTCCGCGCCGGCGAGCGCCGGGTGATCGCCCGATTGCTGGACGGCGAACCCCATGTCCTTGCAACCGGCGGCGGCGCCTTTATGGATGCGGAAACCCGCAGCCTCGTCAAATCGCGGGGCATTTCGATCTGGCTGAACGCTGATCTGGATACCCTGGTGGACCGGGTGGTCCGCCGCAACAACCGGCCGCTGCTCAAGGGCGGCGATGAGCGGCAGATCCTGTCGGACCTGATGGCGGTGCGCAATCCGGTCTATGCCGAGGCGGACATTGCCGTCGCCAGCGTCGACCAGCCGCTGGGCGAAATGACGGACCGGGTGGCCGACGCGCTCCGGGACTGGGTCGCGGCCCATCCGGAACGGGCCTGGCGCCCGGAGCCATAGACGTGGCCGGCAACGATATCCCGCCCGGCGACCCGGCGGCGTGCGTCCGGGTCGCCCTGGCCGAGCGCAGCTACGACATCCTGATCGGCGACGGGCTGCGCCACCGGTTTGCGGCGGAAATCGCGGCGGCGCTGCCGCGGCCGCGCGCCATCGTCGTGACCGACGAGACCGTCGCCGCGCACTATCTCGCGCCCTTGATGGCGGACCTCGCTGCCGCGGGCGTTGCGGCCGATTCGGTCGTGCTTCCGCCCGGCGAAGAGACCAAGTCCTTCGCCCATCTGGAGCGGCTGACCGCGCGATGCCTCGAGCTCGACCTGGAGCGGCGCGATACGCTGATCGCGCTGGGCGGCGGCGTGATCGGCGATCTTGCCGGATTCGCGGCCGCAGTCCTGCTGCGCGGCATCGGCTACATCCAGCTTCCGACCACGCTCCTCGCCCAGGTCGATTCCTCGGTCGGCGGCAAGACGGCGATCGACATGCCCGGCGGCAAGAATCTGGTCGGCGCGTTCCACCAGCCGATGCTCGTGTTGGTCGATCCGGAGACGCTGGACACGCTCGACCGGCGGCAGCGCCTGGCCGGTTACGCCGAAACCGTCAAATACGGGCTGATCCGCGACCGCGCTTTCTTCGAATGGCTGGAGGCGAACGGCCGCGCCGTGGTCGACGGCGGCGGCGATGCAAGGGTGCGGGCCATCGAGACCGCCTGCGCGGCCAAGGCCGGCGTGGTCGCGCGTGACGAACGCGAAGCCGGCGAACGCGCCCTGCTGAACCTCGGCCACACCTTCGCCCACGCGCTCGAAACCGCGACCGGCTACAGCGACCGGCTGCTGCACGGCGAAGCCGTCGCCATCGGCATGTGCATGGCCTTCGACCTGTCGGCCGCCCTCGGCTGGACCGGCGGACAGGAAGCTACGCGCGTCCGCGCCCATCTCGATTCCGTTGGCCTGCCGACCGCGCCGGCCGCCGTCGAAGGTCTCGGCCTCACGCCTGCTGCAGCGATCGGCCTGATGCGCCGGGACAAGAAGGTGGCCGACGGCCGGATCAATTTCGTCATGGTCCGCGGCATCGGCGACGCCTTCGTCACGGCCGCGGTCGAAGAGGGCGACCTGGAGGCCTATCTCTCGAAGGTACTTGGCTGACAGGCCGGCCGGTGCGGCCCTGAACGCTGCAACCGCCGGTCGATCCCGCCCTGCGGCACCCTGCTGACTCCTCCTGTGGCACCCATGGAACTCTTCCTCGACATCCTTCCGATCCTCCTGCTGGTGATGCTTTCGGCGTTCTTCTCCGGGTCCGAGACCGCGATGACGGCGGCCTCGCAGCCCCGGATGCTGGAACTCGAGCGCCAGGAGGTCGCCGCCGCCGGCATCGTCAACCGGCTGCGGGCGCGGACCGACCGGCTGATCGGCGCGATCCTGTTCGGCAACAATCTGGTGAACATCCTCGCCTCGGCGCTGGCGACCGGCCTGTTCATCGGCTGGTTCGGTTCGAACGGCGTGTTCTACGCCACCATCGTCATGACGCTGCTGGTGCTGATCTTCGCCGAGGTGATGCCCAAGGCCTACGCCATCAATCATGCGGACAGCACGGCCCTGCGCATCGCGCCGGTGCTGCGCGCCGTCGTGACCGTGCTGGCCCCGGCGGCGCAGGCGATCCAGCTCGTCGTCGAGGGAACCTTCAGGATGTTCGGCGTCCGGTTCGAGAGCACGCTCTCGCCCGCCGCCAGCGAAGAGGAGCTGCGCGGCGCGATCCGGATGCACGCCGCGCCCGAACCGGACCCGGAGGTCGATGCCGAGCGCGAAATGCTGTCGAGCATCCTGGACCTGGGCGATGTCGAGGTCGAGGAGATCATGACCCACCGCTCCGGCGTGGCGATGATCGACGCCGACAAGCCGGCGCCCGAAGTGGTGAAGCAGGTTCTGGCGAGCCCCTATACCCGCCTGCCGGTGTTCAAGGGCGATCCGGACAATATCGTCGGCGTCCTGCATGCCAAGGACCTGCTGCGCGCCGTGCACCGGGCCGGCGGCGACGTCGAAAGCCTGAAAATCCGCAAGATCGCCGCTGCGCCCTGGTTCATCCCGGAATCGACGGCGCTGCTCGACCAGCTGCACGCCTTTCGCGAGCGGCGCGAGCATTTCGCCACGGTGGTCGACGAATACGGCGCCTTCATGGGGATCGTGACGCTCGAGGACATCCTGGAGGAGATCGTCGGCGACATCGCCGACGAGCACGACCGCACGGTCGCCGGCGTGCGCGCCGGGCGCGACGGCTCGCTGGTCGTCAACGGCGACGTCACGATCCGCGACCTCAACCGGGAATACGGCTGGGAGCTGCCGGACGAGCACGCCGCCACCGTCGCCGGCCTGGTGATGCACGAAGCCCGCCGGATTCCCGAGGTCAGGCAGGTCTTCGCCTTCCACGGCTTCCGCTTCGAGATCCTGCGCCGCCGGGGCCACCGCGTCACCTCCGTCCGGGTGGCGCGCCTGGACGACGCCGGAACGGAGCCGGGCGGCGCCTGACCGCCGGTCGCGACAAACTCTACCGTGGCGGCTGGCGCGGCTGCGTCGCACAACACGCCGCCCGCCTGCGCCAACCCTCGGAGCCCGCCATGCCGCTTTCCGAACCTACCGCCCGCGAACTGCTCCACACCCGCGTCATCGATATGCGCGGCTACATCCGCGACGACGGGCTGTGGGATATCGAAGGCCATCTCACGGACAACAAGAGCTACGGCTACGACGGCGGTTTCCGCGGCTGGGTCGAGCCGGATTCGCCGGTGCACGACATGTGGATGCGGCTGACGGTCTACGACGATCTCGTGATCCGCGCCTGCGAGGCGGCGACCGACCGTCATCCCTATGCGGTCTGCCCGGACATCACGCCGGCCTTCGGCGCGCTGGCCGGCATCCGGATCGGCGTCGGCTGGATGCGCGAGGTCCGCCAGCGGGTCGGCGGGCGCAAGGGCTGCACCCATCTCATCGAGATGCTGGCCCAGCTCGGCACCGTGGCCTACCAGACCCATGTCGCGAAGCGCCGGGTCAAGGGCAAGCCGATGCACGATCCCGGCAAGCCGAACCGCAAGCCCCTGGCGATCGACACCTGCCACGCCATGGCGAGCGACGGCCCGGTCGTCAGGGACCGTTTTCCGGAATTCTACACCGGGGCCTGACAGCCCCGCGCGGGACGCCGCCGTGGACGCTTCCCGGGAACGCCCGGTGAGCGGAAAAACCGGCGGTAACGGACGAAAGCACCGCAAATTCCGGGCGACCGAAGCGATCGCCTTTCGATATCTTCATTTCTTCTCAAGACTTTAGCATATTTTATTCAGGCTTTACTCATTTTTGTTTGACAACATTCTGATGATGTGTATAAATCAACATTCTGGACTGGATGAACACTCATTCAGCCTTATTTGTTTGGTGATTTTGTCTGTGACAGATCGCCTTTGGAAACGATGCCCATTGGGCGTTTTTTCCGTCACTCCTCATCAGCGACTCCAAGGGCGGCCCCCCGGCCGCCCCTTTTTTTCGACCCGCTTCGGGAAGGTCAGGCGGTCGGGTCAGGCGGTCGGGTTAGGCGCCGGGGTCGGGCGCGTCCAGCTTGAGCGCCAGCGCATGGACCGGACCGGCCAGTTCCTCGGCGAGCGTATCGTAGACCCGGCGCTGCCGTTCGACCCGGCTCAGGCCTTCGAAGGCCTCCGCGGTCATGGTCACGCGGAAATGGGTTTCCCCGCCCGGCCGCGCCCCGACATGGCCGCGATGCATGTGCGATTCGTCGACCACGTCGAGCGCGGACGGCGCAAACGCCTCCGCCAGCTTGGCGCGGATCGTCTCGGCGACGCTCATGGGCGGATCCTCCGCTTGAGACAAACAGGGTGTGGACGGCGGCACCGCCGCACCGGCACAAGTGGCGCCTGTCCGGCCGCCGGGTCAAGACATCCCTTTCGCCCCGGCGCGCGCCGCTGCGCCGCTTTCCGATCCGCCGCATGACCGATTCCGCGAACAGTCCGGTCGTCTGATTTCGAGCGCCGTGATCCTGGGCGAGCCCCTGCCGTTTCGTTGCTGCAGCGCCCGATGCTGATCGTCGGCGGGATCGCCATCGTCGCCCGGTCGGACCGGCGGGAAACCCTGACCGCAACCGGCGCCTGAGGCGCGGCGGCGCCGGGCCGCGGCCTTCCATTCCTTGTTCCCGCCGGGCCGGCGCGCCATATTGCAGCATGCGCAAGGTCCCGCTCGAAAGCTTCGACAATCTCGGCGAATCGCTCGGTTTGCGCAAACCGGCGAAGGGGAAGATCTGCGATCATCCGACCTGCGCCGAGCCCGGCGAGTACCGGGCGCCGAAATCGCCGAGCGCGCTCGAAGACTATTACTGGTTCTGCGTCCGCCACGTCGCCGAATACAACAAGGCGTGGAATTATTACAAAGGCCTGAGCGAAGACGAGATCGAGCGCGAGATCCAGCGCGACACGCTGGGTCGCCGGCCGACCTGGCCGCTCGGCATGCGCGTCGGCAGCATGAACGGCAGATTCGGCGCCATCGACGACGATGCGATCGCCGGAGCGGCCGGTTATTTCGGCCCGAACGGCCGTCACAGAACGGGCTCCGGCGCTGCCGGGCGCGGCCCGGGTACGGCAGAACGGCGCGCGCTGGAGACCTTGCAGTTGACCGGCGCGGCCGATATGACAGAGGTGAAGGCGCGCTATAAGGCGCTCGCCAAGAAATACCATCCCGATGCGAACGATGGCGATGCCGCGGCGGAAGACCGGCTGAAAGCCATCAACGAAGCCTACGCGGTTTTGAAAAAGAGCCAGGGCGCGCCGAGCGGCCGATAAGGAGCCGGCCGCCGCCCGATCGGCGCCTACGCCCAACCAATGAAAGGCGAAACAGTGAGCAACGCCCCCGCCAGCACGGCAGACGCCGCGCCGATGAGCGAGATCGTCGTGTCCGACCCGGACATCAAGGTCGATGTCCGGCAGACCTTCGGACTCGAGATCGACTGGGAAGTGCCGGCCTTCAGCCAGCAGGATTCCCACGTTCCGGACATCGACCCCGCCTACTATTTCGATTTCGAGACGACGCTCGCGATTCTCGCCGGCTTCGCCCACAACCGCCGGGTCATGATCCAGGGCTATCACGGCACCGGCAAGTCGACCCATATCGAGCAGGTGGCGGCGCGGCTGAACTGGCCGTGCATCCGGATCAACCTGGACAGCCACATCAGCCGGATCGACCTGGTCGGCAAGGACGCCATCGTGCTGCGCGACGGCAAGCAGATCACGGAATTCCGCGAGGGCATCCTGCCCTGGGCGATCCAGCGGCCGACCGCCCTGGTGTTCGACGAGTACGACGCCGGCCGGCCGGACGTCATGTTCGTGATCCAGCGGGTGCTGGAGGTCGAGGGCAAGCTGACCCTGCTCGACCAGAGCCGGGTAATCCGCCCGCACCGCTCGTTCCGCCTGTTCTCGACATCCAACACGGTCGGCCTGGGCGATACGACCGGCCTGTATCACGGCACCCAGCAGATCAACCAGGGCCAGATGGACCGCTGGTCGATCGTCGGCACGCTCAACTATCTGGAGCACGAGGCGGAGGTGAAGATCGTCCTCGCCAAGGCGCCGGAATACGACACCAAGGAAGGCCGGGAGAAGATCGGCGCCATGGTGGCGGTCGCCGACCTCAGCCGCTCCGGCTTCATGGCGGGCGATATCTCGACCGTGATGTCGCCGCGGACGGTCATCATGTGGGCGCAGAACGCCACCATCTTCGGCGATCTGGGCTATGCCTTCCGGGTGACCTTCCTCAACAAGTGCGACGAGGTCGAACGGCCGGTCATCGCGGAATACTATCAGCGCTGTTTCGGTTCGGAACTGCCGGAAAGCGCCGTCAAGGCCGGACTGGCCTAGACAGCCGGAATGCGGGCCGGGCGCCGTGCGAGACCCCAACGAGCCGCTTGACGTTCTGCTCCAGGTGACGGGCGCGGCCATGCGCGCGATTTCCCGCGAGCCGGAGCTGAACGTCACCTTCGCCCAGGACGGGCCGCAGGCATCGGGCAACCAGGTCCGGCTGGCGCCGCCGCCGCGCGACCTGAATTATCTGGACGTCTCCGAGATGCGCGGCCACAGCGATTCGATCGCGTTGCGCCTGCGCCATCACGACGAGGAGACCCATGTCCGCCGCATGCCGCGGACGGATCTGGCCCGGCAGGTCTACGATTCGGTGGAGCGGGCGCGCTGCGAGGCGATCGGCGCGCGCCGGATGATCGGCCTGCGAGAGAACCTGGCTGCGGCCCACGAGCAGCGCTGCCGCGACGAAGGCTTCGACCGGGTCACCGAGCGCAGCGAAGAGGATCTGCCGGAAGTGCTCGGCTATCTGGCCCGCGAAGCCTTCACCGGCCAGACGCCGCCGCCGGCCGCGCGCCGGATGGTCGATCTCGCCCGCGCCTCGCTGGAACGCCAGATCGGCCGGAATCTCGACCGGCTTTCCGATCTGGTCGAAGACCAGGACGAGTTTGCCCGGATGGTCCGCAGGCTGATCAGCGACCTGCATCTCGAGGACGATGCGCAACCGGCCGACCGGGACCAGGACAGCGACGAGCAGGACGAGCAGGAACAGGGCGGCGGCGAGAGCGACAGCCAGGGCGCCGACGACGGCGACGACGCGGCCGACGCCAGCATCCCGACCGAAGCGATGGATTCGGACGAAACCGAGGACGCCGACGGCACCTCCGACGGCGCCGACGCCGAATACATGGCGGACGAAGGCGACGACGAGCCGGCCGGCCCGAGCCAGATTCCGCGGCACGACCACAATCTCAATCCGGACGACCGGAACGCCTACCGGGTGTGGTCGACGGCGCATGACGAGGTCGTCGCCGCCGAGGAGCTGTGCGATTCCGAGGAACTGGCCCGCCTGCGCCAGAATCTGGATCAGCAGCTCCAGCATCTGCAGACCGTCATCGCCAAGCTGGCCAACCGGCTGCAGCGCAGGCTGCTCGCCAAGCAGAACCGGTCCTGGGAGTTCGACCTGGAGGAGGGCATCCTGGATACCGCGCGGCTCGACCGGGTGGTCGTCAACCCGATGGACCCGCTGTCCTACAAGCAGGAAACCGATATCGAGTTCCGCGACACCATCGTCACCCTGCTGATCGACAATTCGGGCTCTATGCGCGGGCGGCCGATCTCGGTGGCGGCGGTCAGCGCCGACATCCTGGCGCGCACCCTGGAGCGCTGCGCGGTCAAGGTCGAGATCCTCGGCTTCACGACCCGGGCGTGGAAGGGCGGCCAGGCGCGCGAAGCGTGGCTCGCCGCCGGCAAGCCGGCCAATCCCGGCCGCCTCAACGACCTGCGCCACATCGTCTACAAGGCGGCCGATGCGCCGTGGCGGCGCGCGCGCAAGAATCTCGGCCTGATGCTGCGCGAAGGCATCCTCAAGGAGAATATCGACGGCGAGGCCCTGTTGTGGGCGCACAACCGGATGATCGGCCGGCCGGAGCGGCGCAAGATCCTGATGGTGATTTCCGACGGCGCGCCGGTCGACGATTCGACCCTGTCGGTCAATCCCGGCAACTATCTGGAAAAGCATCTGCGCGACACGATCCAGTGGATCGAGGCCATGTCGCCGGTCCAGCTGCTCGCCATCGGCATCGGCCACGACGTGACGCGCTATTACCGCCGCGCGGTGACGCTGGTGGACGCCGAACAGCTCGGCGGCACGATCATGGACGAGCTGACCGCCCTGTTCGAGGAGGATTCCGCCCCGCCGGTTCGCTCACCGATCCACGGGCGGCGCCGGGCGGCGTGACATGCCGACTCTGCTGGCCCGCAATGCGCGTGTCCTGGCGCTCATGGACGACGCGGGGACGGAAATTCCGGACGGCGGCCTGTTCTGCCGCGACGGCGTCGTCGAACAGGCCGGGCCGAGCGCGGTGCTGCCGCAGAGCGCCGACGAAATCATCGACCTGACCGACCATGTCGTCATTCCCGGCCTGGTCAACACCCATCACCATCTGTGCCAGAACCTGACCCGCGCAGTCCCGGCGGCGCAGAACGCGCCGCTGTTCGGCTGGCTCCAGACCCTCTATCCGATCTGGCAGCGCATGGGGCCGGACCATATCCGCGTCTCCGCCCTGGTCGGGCTGGCGGAACTGGCGCTGTCCGGCTGCACGGCGTCATCGGACCATCTCTATCTCTTTCCCAACGGTTCGCGGCTCGACGACCAGATCGAGGCCGCCGACGCGCTCGGCTTCCGTTTTCACGCCACCCGGGGCGCCATGAGCATCGGCGAGAGCAAGGGCGGCCTGCCGCCGGACAGCCTGACCGAGGACGAGGACTTCATCCTGAAGGACACCGTCCGGGTGATCGAGGCGTTCCACGACCCGGACCCGATGGCGATGGTGCGCGTCGCCGTCGCGCCCTGCTCACCCTTCACCGTGAGCCAGGACCTGATGCGCGAATCGGCGGTGCTCGCCCGGCAATACGGCGTGCGCCTGCACACCCATCTGGCGGAGAATGTCGAGGATATCGATTATTCCCTCGAACGGTTCGGCATGCGGCCGGGCGACTATATCGAGGATGTCGGCTGGGCCGGCGAGGATGTCTGGCACGCCCATTGCGTCCGGCTCGACGAACGCGAGACCGCCCTGTTCGCGCGGACCGGCACCGGCATCGTCCATTGTCCGGGCTCCAATATGCGCCTCGCCAGCGGGATTGCGCCCTTGCGCTCCTGGCTGGACGCCGGCGTGAAGGTCGGCCTCGGCGTCGACGGCTCGGCCTCCAACGACGACGCCCACCTGCTCGGCGAAGCGCGGCTGGCCATGTTGCTGCAACGGGTCAAGGGCAACGCCGCAGAACTGACCGCCCGGGAAGCTCTGCACCTCGGCACGCGCGGCGGCGCCTCCGTCCTCGGCCGCGACGACATCGGCAGCCTGGAGCCGGGCAAGGCGGCGGACTTCGCGGCCTATGACCTGAACCAGCCGGCGCTGGCCGGGGCAGGCTGGGATCTGCTGGCCGCGCTCGTCTTCTGCCGCCCGCCGCGCGCCGCCTGGACCGTCATCGCCGGCAAGCCGGTCGTCCGCGAAGGCCGTATCGCCACGGTCGATATGGCCAGGGCCCTGGCCGAGCACCGGCGCCTGACGCGGGAGCTGATCGACGGGCGGTGATCGCCGCATCGGCCTCGAGAAAAGCTGATTTCTCCCGCAAATTGTTCAGACGAACGGCTTGAATCGGTAACGCCGATACCCATATATCCTTCATCTTAGAATTTTTCTAAATTAGGAACATCCCGATGAAGATCGATATCGGCATCGACGACCGGTCGCGCAAGGAGATCGCCGCTGGCCTGTCCCGGCTGCTGGCCGACACCTACACCCTCTATCTGAAGACCCACAACTTCCACTGGAACGTGACGGGTCCGATGTTCAACACGCTACATCTGATGTTCGAGCAGCAATATACCGAGCTCGCGACCGCGGTGGACGAGATCGCCGAACGCATCCGCGCCCTCGGCGAGGCGGCGCCGGGCAGCTATTCGCAGTATGCCGAGCTGAGCTCGATCCGCGAGGAGACCGACGTGCCCTCGGCGGAGGACATGATCCGGCAGCTCGTGGCGGATCAGGAAGCGGTCGTGCGCACGGCGCGGTCGGTTTTCCCGGCGGCCGAGGCGGCGAGCGACGAGCCGACCGCCGACCTGCTGACCCAGCGCATGCAGGTCCACGAGAAGACCGCCTGGATGCTGCGCAGCATGGTGTCGTAGCGGCGGCGGCTGTCGGGCGGCCCCGGCTTACGGCGCACCCGACCGTTCGGCTTCCATTGCCTTGAGGCCGAGCTTGTTGATCTTGCCCGGCCCGGTCTTGGGCAGCGCCTCGACGATGCGGACGATCTTCGGCCGCTTGTATTTCGCCAGGTTGGCCTCGGCGTGGCGGAGCAGCTCCTCCTCGCCGGCCTCCGCGCCGGGCTGCAGGGCGAGATAGACGCACACCGCTTCGCCCAGGAAATCGTCGGGCACGGCGATGGCGGCGGCTTCGGCGACCGCCGGGTGGCTCATCATCACCTCGTCGACCTCGCGCGGATAGACGTTGAAGCCGCCGACCAGGATCATCTCCTTCTTGCGGTCGACCAGAAACAGATAGCCGTCATCGTCCAGGTAGCCGACGTCGCCGGTGTAGAGCCAGCCGTCGCGGATCGCCTCCGCGGTCTCTTCCGGCCGGTTGCGGTAGCCGATGGTGAACTGCGGGCCGCGCAGACGGACCTCGCCGCGCTCGCCGACCGGCATGGCCCGCGTTCCCGTCTCCAGGTCGACGATCTCGATCCGCGTCTCCGGCGGCACGGCGCCGACCGACAGGCGCTTCCTGGCCC
Source organism: Alphaproteobacteria bacterium (assembly GCA_965202925.1). Taxonomy (GTDB): domain Bacteria; phylum Pseudomonadota; class Alphaproteobacteria; order Bin65; family Bin65; genus Bin65. The sequence goes on from CBDBCG010000001.1 coordinate 1,278,631, forward strand.
CGTGGGTCGGATTCAGGCAGATAGGCGCGCCTTCCGACATGCCGTAGCCTTCCATGATCTCGTTGCCGGTGCGCGCGTGCCAGCGCTCCAGCAGGTCGGCGGGCAGGGGGGAGCCGCCGCCCATGCTGTGCCGGAGCGCGCTCAGGTCGGCGTCGGCGATCGCCTCAGAGCCGAGCAGGCCGAGGAAGATCGCCGCCGGCCCGCCGGCGAAGACGGTGACCCGGTGGCGGACCAGCTGGTCGATGACGATATCCGGCCGGTATTGCGGCACGATCACCATGGTCGCCCGGATGTAGAGCGGAAAGACCAGGGTGAAATCGTGGCCCCAGATATGGAACATCGGCGCGACGTTCAGCACGGTCTCGCCGCCGAATTCGAAGCGCCACATGGCCCGGGTCTGCCGGCTGAAGAAATCGAGGGAACTGTGGATGTGCTCGGCGCCCTTCGGCAGCCCGGTCGTGCCGCCGGTGAAGAACATGAGGCAGCGGTCCTCCGGCCGCGGCCGGTCTTCTGGCAGGGTCAGGCTCCCGTCCGCCGCCCATTGCCAGACGTCGATGCCGCCCTCGCCGACGGTCAGGACGTCCGGCCGGCCGGACCCGCCGGCAAGCGTCCCCACCCGTTCGGCGAAGGCCGGCGAGCATGCGATAGCGGCGGGCTCGACATCGGCGATCAACCTGTCGAGTTCACGGTCGGTATAGCCCGGATTGAGCGGCGCGGTCTGCATGCGCGCCGCGTAGGCGCCCATCAGGGCGACGGCGGTCTCGATGCCGTTGCCCATGACCATGGCGATGCTGTCGCCCGGCGCGTAGCGCCCGGCGAGGTGCCGCGCCATGCCGGCGACGGCCCGGCGGTATTCGGCGAAGGTAAGCTGCCGGTCCTCGCAGATCAGCGCGACGCGGTCCGGCTCGAGGTCGGCGGCGGCGTCCAGCGCCTCGACGACGGTCGGATAGCGGGGATCGCCTTCGACATAATCGAAATGCGGATAGCCGGGCTTCATCGCGGCAGCCTCCCGGTTCGTTCGGCCCGAATATGCGGCGATCCCGCCGGACTTGCCAAGCCCGTCTGCACCGCCGCTCCCGCTTCCGGCCGCGGCCGGTTTCACCCAACCGGGAAGGAGGTTCGAACGGCCTGCGCGTGCATCTCCCGGCCGCAAAGCGGGTTCGGGGCGGCACGATTCCCGGTCGGCAAGAAAAAATCGAGACTTTCGAAATTTTCCATTCCGTCATTTCGACCGACCGAAGGGAGTGGAGAAATCTTTCCAGTACGACGCGTCGGACTTTGCACCGAGTGGGAAAGATATCTCCACTTCGCGTGCTTTCGGCCCGCTTCGGTCGATATGACGAACAGGGGTGGCGGGAACCAGATTCCGCCGGCCCGGTGCTAAAGCCCCAGATAGGCCTCGCGGACCCGGTCGTCCTGCAGCAGGTCCTGGCCCGGCCCGCTCAGCACGATGCGCCCGTTTTCCAGCACATAGGCCCGGTTCGCCATCTTGAGCGACAGGGCGACATTCTGTTCGACCAGGATGATCGGCGTGCCGTCGGCATTCAGGCGCTCGACGATGCCGAACACCTCCTGGACGATGGTCGGCGCGAGACCGAGGGACGGCTCGTCGAACATGATCAGCTCGGGCTGGCCGAGCAGGCAGCGGCCGATCGCCAGCATCTGCTGCTCGCCGCCGGACAGTGTCCCGGCCTGCTGCTCGGCGCGGTCGCGCAGGATCGGGAACATGGCGAAGACCCGCTCCATGGTCTCGGCGCTCTTCGCCCGGCCGCGCTGCAGATAGGCGCCGACCTCGAGGTTTTCGCGCACCGTCAGTCCGGCGAAGATCTGGCGGCCCTCGGCGACCTGGCCGACGCCGAGGTTGCAGATGCGGTGGCTCGGCCAGCCGGTGATGTCGACGCCCTTGTAAACGATCTGCCCGGAGCGCGGCTTCTCGATCCCGGCGATGGTGCGGATCAGCGAACTCTTGCCGGCGCCGTTCGAGCCGACGACCGCGACGATGTCGCCTTCGCCGACCTCCAGCGACACGTCGTCGAGCGCCTGGGCGTCGCCGTAGAACAGGTTCAGGCCGCTGACGCTGAGAATCACAGGTCCTGGTCCCCGAGATAGCATTCGAGCACCGCCGGATCGCGGACGATCGTCTCCGGCGCGCCCTCGCTGATCTTCTCGCCGTGATGCAGCACGGTGATGTGCTCGGAGAGCGCCATCACGGCGCGCATGACATGTTCGATCAGCAGGATGGTAAGCCCGGTATCGTCGCGCAGCCGGCGCAGCGTGGCGACCATGCGGTCGGTCTCCGACGGGCGCAGCCCGGCCATGACCTCGTCGAGCAGCAGCAGGCGCGGACCGGTCGCCAGCGCCCGGGCGACCTCCAGGCGCTTGCGGTCGGGCAGGGTCAGGTTGGCGGCATGCTGGGCGGCCCTGGTGTCGAGCTCCAGCAGTTCGAGGAAGCCGCGCGCCGCCGTCCTGGCCTCCGCGACGGTGGCGGAGCCGTGCAAGGCCGCGACCGTCACGTTTTCCAGCACGGTCATCTGGGCGAAGGGCTTGACGATCTGGAAAGTGCGACCGATGCCGGCGTGGCAGATCCGGTCCGGCCGCTCGCCGGTGATGTCGGCCTCGCCCAGGCGGACGCGGCCGCGGTCGGGCGGGAACACGCCGGCGATGACGTTGAAAAGGGTGGTCTTGCCGGCGCCGTTCGGCCCGATCAGGGCAGCGATGCCGCGCTCGGCAACGTCGAACGAGACGTCGTTCAGGGCGCGGAGGCCGCGAAAGCTCTTGCTGACGCCCTCGACCCGGAGCAGCGGCGCCACGGCGCTCAACCTTCCGCCTCGGGCCGCGTCAGGCGGAGCCGGACGCACACCCAGGGCCAGAGGCCCTTCGGCTTGAACAGCACGATGAGCACGACGATGAAGCCCCAGATCAGCAGCTTCAGGCCGTCGAGCTTGGTCTGCGGGTCGATGATATGCCAGTGCTTGAGCAGGTCGATCGCCTCGGTCACGATTTCGCCCAGCGGCGTCAGGATGAAGGTGCCGAAGATCGGGCCGAACAGGGTGCCGACACCGCCGACGATGGAGCCGAGGGTGGCTTCGATCGAGCGCTCGATGTTGAACACGATCTCCGGGAACAGGCTGTTCTGGTAGAAGGCGTAGAACACACCCGCGACGCCGGCCATGCCGGAGGAGATCGCTACGGCGTACATCTTGTAGCGCAGGATGTTGACGCCCAGCGCCTGGGCGGCTTCGGCGTCGTCGCGGATCGCCTGCCAGTAGTAGCCGAGCCTGCTGCGCAGCAGGAAGCGGCACAGCACGAGGGCGCCGAGGGCGAGCGCCATGATCAGGTAGTAGTACATTTCCGGCGCGCCGCGCAGGTTCGCCAGGTCGATGCCGTGGCGGTCCGCCTCCGACACCTTCAGGAAGAACCCCTCGGTAGCGCCGAGCCACGACACATGGTCGATCACAACGCGCACGAACTCGGCGAAGGCGATCGTGAGCAGGGCGAAATACACTCCGCCGATGGCGAAGCGGAAACCCAGATAGCCGATCAGCAGGCCCATCAGCACCGCCAGGCCGATGGCCGGCAGCACGCCGACGACCGGCGGCAGGCCGACCGCCGCGAACAGGTAGGCCGCCGTATAGGCGCCGATGCCGACGAACAGAGCGTGGCCGATCGAAAGCAGCCCCGCGAAGCCGAGCATCAGGTTCCAGGACTGGCCGATCAAGGCCAGGTAGAAGACGGTCGTGGCGACCGTCATGATGTAGGAACCGCCCCACCAGGGCAGCAGCAGGAGCAGCAGGAGGAACGCCCCGCCGAGCCAGAGCCCGGCCGGCGAGAGCGGGCCGAAGAACCGGCGGACCGCCGCCGTCATCGGATGGCCTTGCCGAGCAGGCCCTGCGGCCGCAGCAGCAGGACGAGGATCAGCAGCGCGAAGCTGAAGGCGGTTTTCATCGACGGCTGGAACAGCACCGCCGCCAGGGCCTCCGAAACGCCGATCAGAATGCCGCCGACCAGCGCGCCGAACAGGCTGCCGAGGCCGCCGATAATGACGATGACGAAGGCGAGCAGCGTGTAGCCCGGCGCCAGATAGGGATGCGCCTCGAACAGCAGCAGGATGATCGCGCCGGCCGCGCCCAGGCAGGCCGCGCCGATGCCGAAGGTGAGCGCATAGAGCCGGCTGACATTGAGCCCGACGACCTGGGCGCCCATGCGGTTGTCGGCGCAGGCGCGGATCGCTTTGCCGGTGGTCGTGTATTTGAAGAAGGCGAGCAGCAGGGACGCGACGATGATGGCCCCGATCGCCGCGAACATCTTGGGATAGTCGATGATGAGTTCACCGACGGCGAAGCTGTCCCAGGCGTAATCGACCTCCACGCCCTGCGCGTCGGGCCCGAACACCAGCAGCAGGGCGCTGACGATCATGATCGCGATGGCGGCCAGCAGCAGGAACTGCATATGCTCCGGCAGGTGAGACACCCGGCTGACCACGACGAGTTGCAGGACATAGCCGAAGCCGAACATCAGCGCCGCCGCCAGCGGGACGGACAGCAGCGGGTCCAGCCCCAGCCAGCGGAACATCAGCAGCGCAAAGAACATGCCCATGACCATGATCTCGCCATGGGCGAAGTTGACGATGCGGATGACGCCGAAAATGACCGAGAGGCCGAGCGCGCTGAGGCCGTAGACCAGCCCGATCAGCAATCCGCTCGCGACCGCATTGGCCAGGGTCCAGAAATCCAAGCCTGTTTCCCCCGACCCGGCCTAAGGGGAGAGCAGACCGGGTTTCGCGTGCCGCCGCGCAGCCGCCCCGCCGGCGCGTCGCGCGGCCGGCGGGGGCAGATGCAGTCTTCTAGCGCTTATTCCAGGGCCGCATCGGCCAGATAGGCTCGCCGGTCGCTGCCTTTTTCGGCAACAGGACAACGAGATTCCGGTCGCGGTTCTGCACCGCGCCGCAGGGTACATAGGGAACCTGACCCTTTTCGTTGAACTTAATGGCGTGGCCAAGGCCGACATTATTGGTCAGGTTCGTCGTGCGCAGGGCGGCCTGCAGGTCCGTGTTCTTGGTCGAGCCCGCCCGCTTGAATGCGTCCGCCGCAATCAGGCAGGCGTCGAAAGTGAAGGTCTGGTTGGTGGTCAGCAAAAGATCCGGATGCGCTTTTTTGAAAGCCGCTTTCAGCTTCTTCGTCATCGGCTTGGTTTCGTCGTACCACGGGATGAGATTGACGACGTCATCACCGTATTTTCCCGTCGCCTTGAGATAGGCGTTCTCGTACCAGCCGGGACCGGTGGACAGGATGCCCATCAGATCGACGCGCTGGCGCACCAACTCCTTGGTAATCGCGATGGCGTCATTGAGCCGGCTGACCGCCCACATCGCTTCCGCCTTGGAGCCCTTGACCTTGCGCACCTCGGCCGAGAAATCGCGGCCATAGGGATCGTAGGGGATCTTCTCGACGATCTTGTACGGCATCTTGAACCGCGGCGTCAGCGCGAACAGGGCGCCGGCGAGGCTGGTGCCGAACGTGTCGTTGACGTGCAGCAGGGCCACGGTCTTCGGCGTCGCTCCGGTCGCCGCGAAGAGCTTTTTCTGGTTCTTGAACGCGTCGCCGACGACCATCGGGCCGGTCGGGAAATTGCGGAATACCCACTTGTAACCGAGTTCGGTGAGTTTCGGGACGGCCGCGATATTGACAATCAGCGGGATGTTCTTCTGTTCGCACACCTGGGCCGCGGCCATGGTCTGACCCGAATCGAAACATCCGATGATCGCTTGGGCGCCGGCGTCGATCAGCTTCTCGCACTGGGCCCGGGCGACATCGACCTTGGTCTCGGTATCGCCGAGCATGAATTCGAGATCGGGATAGCCCTCGGATTTCAGAATCGGCAGGGCGACGTCTGCGCCATACTGGCACTCGATACCGATCTGGGCCTGGGGCCCGGATCGCGGCAGCAGGACACCGACCTTCAGGGCGGTCGCCGCCAGGCCGTGACGCAACGGGACGGCCGAGGCGACAGCGCCGGCGCCGGCAATAACGGTGCGGCGGCTCACCGCCGGAGTTTTCAGGCTTTTCATTTTATCCTCCCTCGTCTGGGCGTTGCCCACGAAATTCGAGTGTATCCGGTCGCTTCGATGAGGTCTACAGAATGTCCCGGCCCGGCAGCGCCTCGTTTGAACGTCAGGAAAGCGCCGGGTCGGCGCTGCACAACCCCGGATGCGCGGGTGCGAACCGGCAGTAGGGGAGGGTTTGAAAGGGCATTATCCGGAATGGTTGACGGGCCGGCGGAAACCGGTGGTTGCGTCCGCCGCGGCCGGGCGGTGCAGCGTCCCGATTGCGCCTGCCTTCGGTTTCGTCGGGAGCGAACGCCCGGCTTTCGCCCCTGAGGCTTCCCCTGCGAAACGGGCGTCGATCGAATCCCCCTGCAAAGGAGCGAAGGCGCCGCCCGCACCCTCCCTGCGGCGGGTCCGCCGGAGCGGCACACCAAAAATTATTTCCTTTTCTATAAATAATTTCCTTGACACGGCGGTTTCCGCGCCCTATATCGGCCCCGTCAACGCCCGAAGTGCGCCCGCAGCGGCCAGCCGACGCCCCCGAAAGAAGCGAACGAAGAAACAGGCGGGAACCTTCCCGCTTTCCGGCTCGCCGCCGCCGATCGGCCATCCGATCCACCACCCTGTGCGCCACCCTTTGCGCCGCCGGGGCTTGACGGCCGGACCCCGTCCGGTTCGACCCTCCGATCCCGCCGGGCCATGCCGCCCGGCGGTGCCGCCCCCGGTGTCGAGCGCGCTCCCGGTCGGCCGGGAGGCTGGAAAATTTCCTATCGGGATTGTTTTTGCGACTCACCCGAATCGCAACTTCCCAGCGTTTCTGCGGGGTTCGGACGATTCGAGGGCCTTCGAAACGCAAAAAAACATCAAAATAAAGACCGGTCTGTCTGTGTTCCGGCATCCGGTCTCCGGCTACCGGCCGGCCCCTTTTGCAGAAGAATCCTCTTCAGAGGGGGAGATCAGGCGGGGGGGTGCGGCGACGGCAGACGTGCGGTGCGGAACCGGCGCAGGCGCAGACAGGACGGACCTCCCCATCGACCCCGGATAAATCCGGGGCCACTTCCCCCCGCTGAAGCGGGGGAAGGATACATCGCCGGTGGCGGTTTCGCAGGGGAATCCAGGGGGAGGGGGAAACAGTTGCCTGGTCTGTCGGAACCGACTCGCAGTCTTTCGCCCGTCGGCGCCAACCATTCCGGATAAGCCCCTTTCAAACCCTCCCCTACGGCGGCTCCGCCCGGACCGGAGTCCCGGACCGGCGCGCGGCGGCGGTATTCCGGGTTCTGGTCCAGGGAATTTTCAGACCGGGACGCGACTCCGCCATTCGATGCGGACGATCCGGCGCAGAAGCGCCGCCGCCGGGGCCGGTCCCGAAGGCCTTTCCCCGCTCACTCGGCGGCGGTTTGCACCCGCGACGCCTTCCACGCGTTCCATTTGCGGAGATTTTCGCGCGTCATGGCGCTCTCGGCCGCCGTGGCGCGGGTGGCTGCCGCGTCCTTGGCGCAGAATTCCAGGCGGTAGCCGTTCGGGTCGTGGAAATAGATCGAGCGGAAAATGCCGTGGTCGATCGGCCCTTCCACCGACACGCCCTTCGCCTCCAGCCTTTCCTTCCAGACGTCGAGGGCCGGATAGTCGGCCACGCGCATGGCGAAATGCAGATCCATGCCCCAGCGGGTCTTGAACAGCTCGCCCGGGTCGTCGTCCGCGCGGTCGGTGACCTCGAAAAAGGCGATGTTCTCCGGCACCCCCTCTTTTTCGCGCGAGATCTCGAAGAAGATGTGGAGATAGTTCACGTCCTCGCCGGTCGTCGGATGCCGGTCGATATGGAGCGCCAGCGTGCACGGAAACCCGCAAATGTCTTCGTAGAAGGCGCGGGTTTCCTCGGCATCGCGGCAGCGATAGGCCGAATGGTCCAAGCCATAGACCCGGGGCAGTTCCGGATCGACGGGAATGCGCGTCATCCTCTTCCTCCTCTGGAACGGCGCTCCGAACACGCTGGGGAACGCCGCATTTTGGCCTTCGTTATCCCAGATTACCGCTATCGCGGAAAGCATCGAGGCCCCAGAGCCCGCACCCGACTGCTCCGTTTGGCCCGAAATCGCCCCGGCTCAGTTGACGAAGTACTCCGGCGGAATGAGCGACCGGCAACCGTTGACAAGCTCGGTCGTCAATCCCGTCAGCGCCCGATAGTTCGAAGCGATGCGCAATTCCTCCTCGCTCAGGACGTCGCCGATATCGTCGAAGCCGTCGGGCGCCCGCGCTTCGACCAGCGGCATGAAATGCTCCGGTCCGCCCGCCCGGTTGCCGCCCAGGACTTTCTCCATGGCGGGCCGGCGTTCCGCCTCGTAGGCCTTGAGCGCGGCCTGCGGATCGGATGGGTTCGCCGCCAGTTCGCGGCCGAGAATCCGGGCATCGACAATGGCGAGAGAGGCGCCGTTCGAGCCGATCGGCGTGAGCGGATGGGCCGCGTCGCCGAGCAGCGCGACGGTGCCGAAGGTCCATTGCGGCAGGGGATCCCGGTCGACCTGCGGATACTCCCAGATGCCGGCGGTCCGGGAGACGATGTCGGGCACGTCGATCCACGGAAACACCCAGTCCCGGAACTCTTGCGCGAAATCCTCGGCGGACCCCGCGCGGTTCCAGTCCTCGGGGCGGAATTCCACATCCTCCGGCACGATCAGTTCGCACAGCCAGTTGAGCATTATGTCGTTTTCACCGGCGGCCCGTTCCGCCGGAGGCTTGCGGATCTGGTAGGCGACGAATTTCTGCCGGAAGGTGCCCATAACGATCATCGTGCGGCCGTCCAGCATGCGCGTATCGCCGGTCACGCCGCGCCACATGATGACCCGGTTCCAGTGGGGCGGCTTCTCGTCGGGATAGAAGTGCGCCCGCACCGTCGAGTGCACACCGTCGGCGGCGATCAGGACGTCGGCGTTGACCGGGCCGGCCGTCTTCCCGGTTTCCCGGTCCACCAGCCTGACGGTGACGCCGTTGCCGTCCTGCTCGACGCCGACGCAGCGATGGCCCAGTTTCAGCGCACCGGGGCCCAAGCGGTGGCTTACCTGGTCCGCCAGCATCATGTGGAAGGCGCCCCGGTGCATGTGGAACTGCGGCCAGTCGAAGCCGGCCTCGGAGCCGAGCCTCTCCGTCAGCACATGCTGGCCGAGCCGGGTGTAGTACGCAAGGCCGCGGGCGGAGATGCCGATCTCGCGAATCCGGTCTTCCAGCCCGAGCCGATACAGTTCGCGCACGCAATAGGGCTGAAGGTTGATCCCCGTGCCCGACGGCCGGAGTTCCCGGGCGGCCTCGTAGACGGTGCAGGAAATACCGAGTTGGTGCAGCGTCAGCGCCGCGGTCAGGCCGCCGATGCCGCCGCCGACGATCGCAATGTCCACGACCCGGTCTCCGCCGGCCCGGCTAACCTGCCAGCCGGTCCGCGCCGGCGGCGATGTCGGTCAGCAGTTCTCGCACCCGATCCGGCGTCTCCCGGCCGTAGCCGCAGTAATGGGCGACGCCGAAATCGGGCAGGAACTTGCGCGCGGTCTCGGCCCGCCGGATCATCTCGTCGACGCCGTCCGCCAGCTCCAGGCCGAGGAAGACCCTGGCGTCGCCGATCTCCAGATCCCGAAGCGGGCGGAAAAACGCTTCGTCCGCGTCGCGCATTACCGGCAGATGGAAGAAGTCGACCCGCCGGGGCGTGTTCGCCGCGAGGCTGTTGGCAAGGCGCACGCACAGGCCGATATCCTCGACCTCCGTCATCGGCCAGCCGCCCCAGGTACCGTAGCACAGGTGGTAGCCGATCGGCACATCGTCGGGAATCGCTTCGGTCATGGGGGCGAGATAGTCTTTAGACGTATATTTCCGGAACCGTTCCTCGCCGGACAGCGTCGGCGTCGCGCCCCCGACGCTCTCCAAATGCCTTTCCCTCGCGCCGAGAATTTCGAGAATCTCGATACAAAAGTCCCACTGGATGGTCAGGTCGGCGGCCGGAATATTCCGAAGCATCTCGCGGATTTCGCTCTGAATGGCGCGTTCGTATGCCCGCATGACGACCGGGTGATCGGCCGGGTCGGGAAAGAAGCCCTTCGTGGCGTCGACGGTGCATGGAAGCGAGACCTGGAAACGGATGCCCGGCGCGATTTTCCCGGCGGTTCGGAGCTTTTCGAATATCCCGTATGAGCGAATGGCCTCCGAGGCGTAAGGCAATTCCAGCGTTGTTTCGCGGACGCCGGGTTTGAGCCGGTAGGTGCTGCGCGTCGCCTTCACCAGTTCCGGATCGTGGCTCGGCGGGCTTTTCACCCGGTCGGGCGGCACTACGCGGATCGGATCGAAATCCGGATTCCTCGAGTAGCAGAGGCTCGGCAACGCCAGGATCCACGTCAGACGCTCGCCGATCTCGCCGTCCGGCAGCGCAAAGGCATGCGCGCCGAGTGTGCCGGCGCAGGTTTCCAGCACCTCCTCGACGCTGTCGAATGGGACGCTGCCGACCAGTAGGACGTTACCTGTGCTCGATGACATTCCGGCCTCTCTCGTCGCCTCTGGTTATACCAGGTTATACCGGTGCCAGCCGACGGTTAATGCAAGACCTCGCCGAGCAGGTCGACCGCGCGCCGATGGTCCTCGAGAATGATGCGCATATAGTCCGGTGGCGCGGCGTCGCCTTCTTCCGTCAACATCCGGTCGGACCTGTCCGGAACGCGGCCGAAACCGCAGGGCGCCGCCAGTCCGAAATTCGGTAGGTATTTTTTTCACCGCCTCCAACCGGGCGCGATTTTCCGGCGCAGTCTGCGAAACTCCGCCGCTCCGTCACCCGGAATGCGGGCCGGCGGGCCGCATTTCGTGCAGCGGGCGGATCGTGTATTTCCTGCCGACGGCGAATGGCGGCACGGACGGACAGGAGGAAGCCGGATGACGGGATGCGACCTGCGCGCCTTTTACATCGGCGGCGAATGGGTGGAGCCGGACAGCAAATCGGAATTTCCCATCCTGAATCCTGCGACGGAACAGCGGATTGGCACGATCGTCCTGGGCAACGAGACCGACGTGGACCGCGCCGTCGCCGCGGCCGCCGCCGCGTTCGAGAGCTATTCCCGAACCTCGAAGGAAGAACGGCTGGCGCTGCTGCACCGCCTGCTGGAAGAATCGACCGCCCGTCTGGAAGACCTCGCCCGGGCGATGACCGCCGAGATGGGCGCGCCGATCACCATGTCGCGCGAAGCCCAGGCCGATGCTGCGGTGGGCCACCTTCAGGCCTTCATCGAGGCGCTGGAACATCAGGACGTGCGCGAGACGCTGCCGAACGGCGAGATCCTGGTGCGCGAGCCGATCGGGGTGTGCGGGCTCATAACGCCGTGGAACTGGCCGATCTACCAGATCGCGCTCAAGGTCATTCCGGCGCTCGCGGCCGGCTGCACCTGCGTCCTCAAGCCGTCGGAGCACACGCCCCTGTCGGCGGCACTCTATGCCGAGATTATCCACGCCGCCGGCTTCCCGCCGGGCGCCTTCAACCTGATCCACGGCGAGGGCCCGGTTGCCGGCGCGGCCCTGTCGCGCCATCCCGGCGTCCAGATGATGTCCTTCACCGGTTCAACCCGGGCCGGCATCGCCGTGACCAGAGACTCGGCGAATACCGTGAAGCGGGTGACGCTGGAGCTGGGCGGCAAGTCGCCCAATCTGGTTTTTGCCGATTGCGACCTTGAGGAACGGGTCGCGAATTCGGTGATGGAGTGCTTCTACAATACCGGCCAGTCCTGCGACGCGCCGACCCGGATGCTGGTCGAGCGCAGCTGCTACGAAGAAGCAAAGGCCATTGCGAAAGCCGCCGCCGAGGCCGTGACTGTCGGCGATCCCAACGAGGAGGGCGAGCGCCTTGGCCCGCTGTTCGACTGCATCCAGTTCGACCGGGTCCAGGCGCTGATCCACAAGGGGATCGAGGAGGGCGCGACCCTGCTGACCGGGGGGCTCGGCCGGCCCGAGGGCCTGGAGACCGGCTGGTATGTCAGGCCCACCGTGTTCTGCGACGTGCGCAACGACATGACGATCGCGCGCCGGGAAATCTTCGGCCCCGTGCTGGCCATGATGCCGTTCGACGACGAAGAGGAGGCCATCGCCATCGCCAACGACACGCCCTACGGCCTCGCAGCCTTCGTCCAGACCGGCGATGCGGAACGGGCGGAGCGCGTCGCCGCACGCTTGCGCGCCGGCGCCGTCCATATCAACGGCGGCGTCTATCGGTACGGCTCGCCGTTCGGCGGCTACAAGCAATCCGGTGTCGGCCGCGAGGGCGGCATCTGGGGGCTGGAGGATTATCAGGAAACCAAAATCCTGCACTTCCCGTAGGTATCCGCTATCGCTCGCCGAGTCGCAAAGGATAGTCCGAAACCGTCGATGGCCGATCTGCAACGCCGCGATCCGAAATCAGCCGCTGCCGGCACGGAGCGTTCCGGGCGGTGGCGGCTGTCGATGTCGTCGATTCTGATCCTCAGTTTCGGGTCGCTGGTCGCCGTGGCGCTGTTGCTCGTATTGGGCTTCACCATCGTCGGCGCGACCCGCAATACGGTCGATCTGCTGCGCGAACGCGCGGAACTCGGCATTGCGCTCATCACAAAGGAGGTGGATACCCATCTCCAGTCAGCGTCGAACCAGGCGTCGTTCGTCGCCGGTATGGTCGAGAGCGGCCGGATCGACGTGCGCGACCGGGACAGGCTGAAAACCCTGATGATCGGGGCCATGGCCGCCGATCCCGCCATCGGCGCCATCGCGTTCGTGTTCCCCGACGGCGAAACCGAAGTCGTCGACCGATTGGCCGATCCGGTCCGGCATTACCGGGCGCAGCTCGGCGCCGACCCGCTCGTCCGGCGCGGCCTCCGCTATGCGCGCGATAACGACAAGCCGGTCTGGCTTCCGCCGGCCTACCGGCCGGACATCAAGCGGACCATCCTCACGCTCGAACGGCCGGTCCGGCGGGACGGAAAGCTTCTCGGCGTGCTGGCGTCGGTGATCAGCATCGGCAGCCTGTCCGAGCAACTGAAGAACGCCTTCGGGCCGCTCGGAACCAACATCTTCGTGCTCTACGGCAAGGACAGGGTCCTCGCCCACAGCCTGATGGCGGAGACCTATCCCGGCCTGAGCGTTGAAAAACCGCTGCCCGCGGTGGCGGGGTTCGAAGACCCCGTTCTCGCGGCGATGTGGAAATCCGGTTCGATCAGACCCTTGAGAATTGCGCTCGATCCCCCCTTACAGGGTCACGTGGCGAATATCGACGGCGCCGATCATGTGTTCGTCTACAGGAAAATCGAATCCTACACCGCCGTGCCGATCTATGCCGGCGCGCGTTTCCGGAGCGATGTCGTGGCCGGCGAGCTCGACCGCCTGCGCGATGCGATCGTCGTCGGGATCGCGGCCATTGCCGCCTCGATTGTCCTCGCCATCCTCATCGGGCGGCGGCTGGTCCGGCCGGTGATGCGCCTCTCGGCCGCCGCCCGGCTGATCGGCCAGATGAACCTGGACGATATCCGCGACCTGCCGCCCAGCCGGGTGCGCGAACTCGACCAGCAATCGAGCGCCTTCAACGCGATGAGCGGGGCCCTGCGATGGTTCCAGGCCTACGTGCCGCGACCGCTGGTACGCCAGCTGCTCGCGGCGGGGAACCTGATCGGCCTCGAATCGGACCGGCGCAACGTCACCGTCATGTTCACCGATATCGCCGGATATTCGACGGTTTCCGAAGGCAAGAGCGCAACCGAGATCGCCGACCTGCTCAACCGGCATTTTTCCATCCTGACCGAGGAGATCGAGGCGGAAGGCGGCACGGTCGACAAGTTCATCGGCGACAGTGTGATGGCGTTCTGGGGCGCGCCGGAAAAGCAGAAGAACCGCGCCGCCCACGCCTGCCGCGCGGCGCTCGCCATCCGGCGCCGCATCGCCGAAGACAACGAAGCCCGCGCGGCGGCCGGCGAACCGCCCGTCCGGGTCCGCATCGGTATCCAGTCCGGCGAGGCGACCGCCGGCAATATCGGCAGCCGGAGCCGGCTCAACTACACGGTGATCGGCGATACGGTGAACATCGCCCAGCGGCTCGAACAGCTCGGCAAGGAGGTGTCGCCGGGCGACGAGGTCGCCATCGTCGTCGGCGCCGCGACGGCGGCCGACGCCGGCGCGGAATTCGTTTTCGAGCCGGTCGGCGAAATGGCCGTGAAAGGACGCGCGGCGCCGGTGGACGTGTACAGGCTGCTCGGCACACAAGGCTGATTCAACCGGCGCGCGTCGACAGCTGCGGAATTACGCTTACGACCTGCCAGCCCGTCCTGGACCCGCCCCAGGAAATGTGTGCGTGCAATCAGTGGATCGGTCCCTTACACTCCGAAGAGTCGATCCTGAGCTGAAACGCGGCGGTCGACGGCTGCATGAAGCGCAGGATTCGACCCATGGCGCTTATCTGTGGGAGGGAATTATGCGCGCAATTCGTTTGTCCGGAATTTCGATTACGGCCGGAATATTGGCGGCAAGCCTTGCCGCGCCGGCGGTAGCGGCAGAGGCCGAACTCCGGTTCGTCTCCAACTGGGGCAAGAACCTTTATTCGGTGAAACGCACAATCGAGTGGTCCCAGGAATTCAACAAGAGCGCCGCGGCCAAGGCAGCGAAGATCAGCATCAAGTATATCGGCGGGCGCGAGGTGACGCCGCCATTGCAACAGCTGACCGCGCTGCGCAAGGGCGTGTTCGACATGCTGTTCGGCGCCGCCGGCTACTATCTCGGCGCGGTGCCGGAGGCCTTCGCCATCTACGGCTCCAAGATCACGCCGATGGATGCCCGCAAGAATGGCGGCCTCGAACTGCTCAACCGCATCTATCGCAAGAAGGCCAACGCCCATGTGCTCGGCTGGGTCGCCGGCGGGGTCGGCGTCAACCTGTGGCTGAAGAAGAAACCCAAGGTCAAGGCCGACGGCACGCCGGACCTGAGCGGGATGAAGATCCGCGGCATCGCCGGCCTGCACCGGGAATGGCTCAAGGCTATGGGCGCGACCCAGATCAGCGTCCCCGCGCCCGGCATCTACAACGCGCTCGAGCGCAACCTTGTCGACGGCGCCGCATGGCCCGGCCTGGGCATTCTGGGTTTCGGCTTCCAGAAGTTCGTCAACTACCGGGTCGACCCGATGGTCTGGCAGTTCGACAACCTGATCTGGATCAATCTCGACAAGTGGAATTCGCTGACCCAGGCGCAGCGCGACGCCCTGACAACGTCAGTGATCGCCTACGAGCCGATCGCCCATGTCTTCTACGAAAAGCTGGTTGCCGAGCGATGGGCCAAGCTCGGTAAAGAGGGCGTCAAGTCGTTCGAACTCACCGGCGCGGCAGCCCGGCGCTACATCGCGGCGGCGGAAAAGGTGCAGTGGGACCAGGTAAAAAAGCTGGCGCCGAACGAATACGACGAGCTGCGCAAGAAGTTCCCGCCGTCGCCGGTCAACTAGACGGCGGAGCAACGCCGACGCCTTGCAGCGGGCGTGCGCGACCTCGTCCGGCTCTATGACAGGCTGATCGTGGCGCTGGCGGTCGTCGCCGGCGCCATGCTCGCCGGCGTGTTCGTGATGATCGTCTACGAGGTGAGCGTGCGCGCGCTCGGCTACCAGCCGCCGGCGCACACCAGCGCGCTCAGCGAATACGCCATGCTCTACATGACCCTGCTGGCCGCGCCCTGGGTGCTGCGCAACAAGGGCCATGTCTTCGTCGAGTTTCTGGCCGGGGCGCTGCCCGGACAGGTACGCCGGACGCTCCAGCGGGGCATCTATATCCTCTGTATCGCGATTTGCCTGGGCCTCGCCTATTACGGCCTGCGCGCGGCGCTCGACTACTGGGAGCGCGGCGAACTCGATATCAGGTCCATCGTGATCGCCAAATGGGCGTTCTATGCGCCCCTGCCGGTCGGCTTTTTCCTGTGCGCGGTCGAGTTCGCCCGTTTCCTGTTCGGCGTCGATGACATGTACGACCGCGGGCCGGACATCGATACGGAAGGCATCTGACCGGCCGATGGAGTGGTACTGGACCGCCGCCATCGCCATCGGCCTCGTCGTGCTGCTGATGGGGCTGTCCGTCCCGGTCGCCATCGCCTTCTTCACCGTCAGCGCCCTCGGCGCCCTCTGGGTTTCCGGCGAACCGGGGCTGGAGCAGATCGCCGTCAACGCGCCGGCCTCAATCTCCTCCTACGCCTTCGTCCCGATTCCGCTTTTCCTTTTGATGGGGGAGTTGTTTTTCCATACCGGGGTCGCCGGCCGGGTGTTCGACGCCTTCGACGCGCTGTTCGGCCGGCTGCCCGGCCGGCTCTCCTATGTGACCGTGGCGAGCGGCACCGCCTTCGCGGCGCTCTCCGGCAACTCGATGGGCAATACGGCGATGCTCGGCTCGCTGCTGGTGCCGGAAATGACCCGGCGGGGCTACAAGAAGCATATGTCGATGGGCCCGATCCTCGGCGTCGGCGGACTGGCGATGATCATCCCGCCGTCGGGCCTGGGCGTGCTGCTCGGCAGCCTCGCCATGATCGATATCGGCAAGCTGCTGATCGCCGGCGTGTTTCCCGGCCTGATCCTGGCCGCCCTCTATGCCCTGTTGATCACCATCCAGGTCCGGATCGACCCGGAGGCGGCGCCGCAATACGAGGTCGTACCGGTATCGCTCGGCCGCAAGCTCCTGCTGATCGCCAGCCAGCTCCTGCCGATGGGCGTCGTCATCTTCGCCGTGATCGGGCTGATCGTGCTCGGCATCGCGACGCCGGAGGAATCGGCCGCCTTCGGCGTGCTCGGCGTGCTGCTGCTCGCCGCCGCCTTCCGCACGCTCACGCTGCGCGCCGTGATCCGGGCGTTGACCGGCGCGCTGCGTGTCACCTGCATGGTGCTGTTTATCGTCATCGCGTCCTACGCCTTTACTCAGATCCTGGCGCTTTCGGGCGCGACGCGCACCCTGGTCGATTCGGTGGCCACGATCAAGCTGGCGCCGCTGCTCCTGCTGCTGATCATGTTCCTGATCCTGCTCGTTATGGGCATGTTCATGGACGTGGTCTCGATCATGCTGCTGACGATCCCGATCTTCTTTCCGCTCGCCCAGTCGCTCGGCTACGATCCGGTCTGGTTCGGCTTGGTGATGCTGCTCACCCTCGAGATCAGCATGGTCACGCCGCCCTTCGGGCTCGGCCTGTTCGTCATGCTCGGCGTTGCGCCGCGCGGCACGACCCTAGGCGACGTCGCGAAGGCCGCGGCGCCCTACGTCGTCTGCGACCTGATTCTCTTCGCCCTGCTGGTCATTTTCCCGTCCATCGCCCTGTTCCTGCCTGGACTCATGGACTGATCCGGCAGGGCGGAGGGATGGCGCCGCGGCGCGATCAGTCCGCTTCGAGCAGGAGCGCGGCCGCCGCCGTCCAGTCCGGCCTGAAGCCGAGAATCCGGACATCGTCGGAAAGCCGGGTGTTGAACAGCCGGTTGTGCCACAGCGTGAACCGGTGGGCCGGCTCGTCCGCCGTCATCTCGCGCACGGCGCAGGGCAGGCGCCAGGACTGGCCGAACTGGAGGAAATCGAGCCGGCAGGCGCCGGACTGCACCAGCAGCGCGGCCAACCGGGATTCCGGCAGGTAGAGGGCGGTCATTTCGTCGGAAAACCGGTTGGCGCGGTGATAGTGGGTCGATTGCAGGTAGGTCAGCCCCTTCTGGTAAACCTCGTTTGGATCGTGGTTTTTCTTGACCTGGAATTCGAAAAAGTCCGTGGCCTCCGCCGGGTCGTCCCGCACCAGAAGAACGATCGTGCCTTCGGAAAGCGTCCGGCCGTCCGCCGATAGGATTCTCGGCCGCATGCCCGCCGAAGGCCGTCCGCCGTCCTCGCGCATGGCGATCTGGCACACGCGGCACAGCCAGATGAGAAACTGTTGGCGCAGGGTTTCCGGGGTCATGATTTGCGGCATTGCTCGACAATCGGCGGCGACGTTAGACCGGAATTCGCGCGATGGCCACGGCCCGCGCCACGCCGCTTTCCGGCTGCTTGAACCAATGCCGCCAGTTGGCTGCCTGCGACCCGAACCGTAGGGGAGGGTTTCAAACCCTCCCCACAAAACCGGCGGACACCGAAGACTAGGGCATCCGCCGCCACTGTCCCGGTGTGGCGCCGTGGCGCCGTTTGAGATGCCGGCCGAGATGGGAGGCCGACTGGAAGCCGCAGGCGACGGCGATCTCGGAGACGCTCATGCCGGTCTGGCGCAGCAGGCTGGCGGCGCGGTCGATTCGCAGGTCGAGATAAAACTGCCCCGGCGGCCGGTGCAGATGGCTGCGGAACAGGCGCGTGAGCTGCCGGGCGGAGAGGGAAACCGCATCGGCGATCCGGTCCACGGGCAACGGGTCCTCCAGATGCCGCTCCATCAGCAGGATGGCTTCCGCAAGATGCCGGTTGCGGCCAGCCATGCGGATGGCGGCGGTGACATGCTGCTCCTGCGCCGCCTCGCGGATCCGGTCGTGGACGTAGTTCTCGGCGACCAGCGAAGCGGTTTCCGCGCCGTGGGCCTCCATGACGAAGGTCAGCATGAGGTCGAGGCTCGTCGTGCCGCCGGCGCAGCTGAACCGGTTGCGGTCGATCTCGAAGATCGAGGTGCGGATGTCCAGATCGGGGAACCGTTCGCGGTAGGCGTCCAGGCATTTCCAGTGGATCGTCGAGCGGTAGTCGTCGAACAGTCCGGCTGCGGCGACCGGGAAGGCGCCGTCGGATATCGAGCCGATCCGGGCGCCGCGGCCGGCGGCGCGCTTGAGCGTTCGGACAAGCGCCGCCGATTCGTAGTCGTGGGACCGTTCGCCGCCGACGACCGCGATCAGGCCGGCGGCGAAGCCGGGCGGGCTGTCGGGCGCGAGCGGTTCCGCCGGCAGCCGGATGTGGCTGGACGAAGCAACCGGGCCTTCGGACGCAGATGCGCCGAGATCGGCGGACAGGCGCCATTCGTAGGCGCGCCGGCCGAGCGCGAGGTTGGCGGCCCGCAGCGCATCGACGGCGCACGACAGGGCGAGCAGCGAAAAGCCCGGGACCAGAAAGAATTCGACCTGAAACGGCTCCGCCTTTGGCATTCCCGATCGTCCGGAATTGTGGCCGACTTCCGTCCGAATAGTGACTTATTCTGTCCGCTATATTGTTTTTTTGCTGGTTTGAAAAGCGCAGTATGCGCGGGAATCTGCTATCGCCGTCTTGTCTGAAGAGGCATCGCCATGAGTTTTCCGACCCACGCCCGCTATGTCGTCATCGGCGCGGGAATCCACGGCCTGTCGACCGCCTGGCGGCTCGCCGAGCGCCTTGCGGCGAAGGGCAACGGCAAGGGCAGCGGCGCTGACATCCTGGTGCTCGACAAGACCGCCATCGCCGCCGGGGCCAGCGGCATCGCCTGCGGCGTGGTGCGCAACAATTACTTTCAGCCCGCGATGCGCGAGCTGATGGCGCACAGCGTTCGCGTCTGGGAGTCGGACCCGAAAGCCTTCAGCTACCACCCGGTCGGCTACATGCAGATCAGCCACGAGGCGATGCGCGAGGATGTGACGAGCATCTACGAGCAGCAGAAGGAGATCGGCTATGACTCCGACTTCATCGAGGGCGAGAAGGACTGCATGACCTACATGCGGGGCCTGCTGTCCGACTGGCGCGCCGCGGGCATCACCTCCGTCCTGCATGAGAAGAAGGGCGGCTACGCCAACAACACCGCCTCGGTCTACGGTCTGGCCGGGAAGGCCGAAGCCCACGGCGTGCGCATCATGACCGGCGTCGAGGTCACCGGCTTCGAGCGCGGCAGCAATTCCGACGCGGTGACCGGCGTTCTGACGGACCGAGGCACGATCAAGTGCGAGCAGGTCGTGGTCGCGGTCGGGCCCTGGGTCAAGACGGTCTGGGACATGCTCGACCTGCCGCGCGAGGTGTCGATCAAGGGGGCCGACGGCAGGATGCACGACGGCATCCCGACCTGGCGTTACTGGTGTCTGGAGGAGGGCGTCGTCGGCGTCGATCCGGATTACCAGAAGCTCAACGACGGCGGCATGCCGCCGGTCATCCATGTCGATACCGATGCGCCGCTTCATTCCGACGTGGACGGATCGCTGATTACCGAAGAGCCCTGGGGCATCTATTACAAGCCCGATTTCCATTTCGGCGGCGTCCAGGGCGGCGCCATGCCCTATGAGGTCAAGACGCCGGCGGACGACGTGGCGATCGATCCGTACGGTCCGGAGTCGCCGGAATTTATCGTCGGCGACGATTTCGCCCATATGTGGTGCTCGGCGCTTGCCTTCTGCCAGGAACGCTTCTCCGGCCAGATCGGCAAGTTCAAGAAGGAGCCGTCGGGCGGCTTGGGCTGCTTCACGCCCGACAGTTTCCCGGTCTTCGACACCTTCTGCGAGAATGTCCACATGGTGGCCGACAGCAACCACGGCTACAAGATGATCGGAGTCGGCCACCTGGTCGCCGACGAGATGCTGGGCGAGAAACAGGCCCTGCTCGAGCCCTTCCGCTTCAGCCGCTATGCCGAGGGCAAGCTGCATCCGCTGAGCAACAGCCCGTTCCCCTGGAGCTGACCTCCCCGGCCCAACGGAACGGGCGCAAGAAAGCCCCGCCGGACGACACCGGCGGGGCTTTTCGTTTTGTGCGATCGGCGGGGCGCGGGGGTATCGCGCCCCGTTGCAGCTAATCGCCGTCGAGGGCTTCGGCGATCGTGGCGTCGTCGCCGTATTTGCCCACCTGGTCCTCGTAGTCCTTGTTCTCGGCCCGCATCTGCAGGACGTGCCAGCCGATCCACAGGGCCACGCCGACGATCACGAAAAGGCCTTCCAGCCCCTGGAAGGGATAAATGGCGCCGACATCCTTCAGGTCGACCGCCCAGTTCTCGATGCCTGTCGTAGACATGCTTTTTCTCCTTTCTGGCCTCCGGCCCGCCGGCGGCGCGATGCCGGCCGGCGGGCCTTCAGGCGAATCGGGTCAGTACCGGACGGTCAGGCGGCCGCCGCTTTTTCCGTTGCGCGGACGTCGGCTGCCGCGGCCTGCTCATCTTTGCTGGTTGCAAAGTCGAGACCCAGCAGTTCGACCTTCTTCGGAATGCGCAGCACGTTCGCCGCCGCCAGGATCTTGGCGACGACCCAGCCGGGCAGCATACCGAGCACGAAGAACATGATGATCGCGCCGACGAACTGGCCGAGCGGATTGATCGTGGCATAGCCTTCGTACGGCGAACTCGGGTGGCCCCAGAGGACGAAGCCGCAGATCACCAGGCCGATGAAGCCGGCATAGCCGTGGACCGCCACGGCGCCGACCGCATCGTCGATCTTGAACTTCCGCTCCACCCAGTAATGCAGCTTGTAGGCGCACCATGTGCCGAAGCCGGCGATGATCATGGCCTGGATCGGATGGTACAGATCGTTGCCCGCCGAGGCCGTGATGATGCCCGCAAGGCCGCCGGAATAGGTCCAGAAGGCGTTGCCCTTCGAGGCCAGGTAGCCGACCAGCAGGCCGCCCGACAGTGACATCAGGAAATTCACCGTGATGGCGCCGAGCGTTGTCGGCGTCAGGTAAATCGTCGTCGCCGTCCAGGTGTCGCCCTTGATCTGGCCGTCGATTCCCTCGGGGCCGATCAGCGGCACATTGCACGCCACATAGAAGCCCCAGAAGCCGGCATAAATGAAGAACAGGCCGAGGCACACCATCCACGGATTATGCGGATTGATGTCCCGCGGCGTGCCGTCCTTGGCGAACTTGCCGAGCCGCGGACCGAGCACGACCAAGATGCCGAGCGCGAATCCGCCGGCGATCGCGTGGATCACGCCGGATGCGTAGGCGTCGTGATAGCCCAGCACCTGCACCATCCAGCCGCCATAGTGCCAGCCCCAGGCCGCGTCGATGATCCAGGCGACCGATCCGATCACGACCGCGAGGATCCAGAACGCGCCGGAATTGATCCGTTCGATGACCGAACCGGAAACGATCGACGCCGCCGTCCAGGAGAACAGCAGGAAGGCCGCCCAGAACACGCCGGTTATCCGGTCGCCGGTGTTCGGGCCCATGCTCTCCGACCAGGGCGCGTTGGGCGCCGCGTCTCCGAGCAGGAGCCCGCCGGTGATCCAGGGGCCGTTCGGCATGGCCCAGTAGAGCCACCAGCCGAAGAAGAAGAAGGTGATGGTGACCAGCGGGATCAGCATCGTGTTCTTCATCAGCGTGTGCATGTGGTTGCGCCGCCGGCTCGCGCCGACTTCGTACATGCAGAATCCGATGTGAATGAAAAACATCAACGGTATCGTCGCCCAGTAATAGAACTCGGTGAACACCGTCGTTATGGCATTAAGGTTGCCTTCCATGGCTCTGGCTCCCCTGGACACTCCAAACAGTATGTGATGGCGCCGGGCCGGGTCCGGCAGGCGGCAATGCCGCCGTCATCCGAAAAACAATCGACCGGCACCTGTCCGCGCCCGCGCAGCATGGCGGTTAATGCAAAATAATTCAATGAATTTAGATGCATGCGCAATTAATTGGTCGGAATTGGTTCGCCGCGGCGGCCGGCCTTGGCATCGATTAACGCGGTTCGAGGCGGTAGCGCGACGGCGCAAGGCCGAAGCGTTTCCGGAAGGCCGTGGCGAAATGGGCAGCGCCGGAAAATCCGGTCGCAATGGCGATTTCGAGTACCGGCAGATCGGTCTGGCGCAGCAGTTCGCGGGATTTGTCGAGCCGCAGGTCCCGGTAGACGGCGCAGGCGCTTCGGCCCAGACCGGCGCTGAACTGACGGTTCAGCTGGCGGACGCCGACACCGGCAAGCTGGGCGAGATCGGCGAGCGCCAGCGGATCGGCGATATGATTTTCCATCGCCTCGATGGCGGCGAGCACGGCCGACCGGTTGGTGCCGTAGCGTTGCGCCAGGCCGGCGCGCTGCGGGCCGCCGGCCGGCCGAACCTCGGTATGCATGAACCAGTCGCTGACCCTGCGGGCGAATTGCGGGCCGTGATGCTCGGCGATCAGCGCGTGCATCATGTCGAGCGGGGCCGTGCCGCCGGCGCAGGTGATGCGGTCCCGGTCCACGACATAGAGCGTCCGTTCGAGCAGCAGGCCGGGATGGCGCTCGGCCAGCGCCGCGGCGTGTTCCCAGTGGACGGTCATGCGCCGGTTTTCCATGACGCCGGCGTTGGCGAGCAGCGCCGGCCCGCCCGAGACGCCGCCGATCGTCCGGCCGTGCCGCGCTTGGCGCCGCAGCCATTGGAAGGTGAGGTCGTCGCGGTAGCCGACCGGGTCGCCGCCGGCGACCGCGAAGACGAAATCGAACGGTCCGGCCGCGTCAGCTAGGCTGCCCGCCGGCACCGAAGCTCCCGAAGAGCTCCGCACCGTACGGGCCGTCGCCCGGCCGGCAGCGAAACAGGCGACGTCGTAAACCGGTTCTCCGATCAGCAGGTTGGCTGCGCGCAAGGGCTCGGTCACCGCGGCGAAGGACATCAGCGCGAAATCCTCGATCAGGACGATGGCGATGGACCGGGGGCTGTGAACTGTCGCCGTCATGTCTTCAATATAAAAAATCTCGTCCATATTTGAAAAGCATCGCGGCGCAAACCGGCGCATCAATCCGGCATTCCGCCGAGCATGCCATGCACTATTCCGCACTCAGAATTCTCAGGGAAGGCCTGACCGGCAACCGCGGCTGGAAGCCGGTCTGGCGCGAGCCCGAGCCGAAGCGCCGTTACGAGGTCATTGTCGTGGGCGGCGGCGGGCACGGGCTTGCGACGGCCTACTATCTGGCCACCGTACACGGCCTGACCGATGTCGCGGTGCTGGAGAAGGGCTGGCTCGGCTCCGGCAATGTCGGCCGCAACACGACGATCATCCGCTCCAACTATCTGCTGCCCGGCAACGAGCCGTTCTACGAACTCTCGATGCGGCTCTGGGAAGGCCTGGAGCAGGACTTCAACTACAACGCCATGGTCTCGCAGCGCGGGATCCTCAATCTGTATCACAGCGACGCCCAGCGCGACGCCGCCGCAAGGCGCGGCAACGCCATGCTTCTCGCGGGGGCGGACGCGGTACTGCTCGACCGCGACGGGTTGCGCGCCGAATGCCCGTTCCTCGATTTCGACAATGAGCGGTTTCCGATCGAGGGTGCGCTGTGGCAGCCGCGCGGCGGCACGGTCCGCCACGACGCGGTCGCCTGGGGCTATGCCCGCGGCGCCGACCGGCGCAGAGTCGACCTGATCCAGAATTGCGAGGTCGCCGGCTTCGATATCCGCAACGGCGTCTGCCACGGCGTCGAGACGAATCGCGGAACCATCGGGGCCGACAGGGTCGCCGTCTGCGTCGCCGGCTCGTCCGGAAAGGTCATGGGCTACGCCGGCCTGCGCCTGCCGATCGAGAGCCACGTTCTGCAGGCCTTCGTCACCGAAGGGCTGAAGCCCGCGGTTCCCGGCGTCATCACCTTCGGCGCCGGGCATTTCTACGTCAGCCAGTCCGACAAGGGCGGGCTGGTCTTCGGCGGCGATATCGACGGCTACAATTCCTATGCCCAGCGGGGCAACCTGCCGACCCTCGAGGACGTCTGCGAAGGCGGCATGGCGCTCATGCCGATGATCGGCCGCGCGCGGGTGCTGCGCATCTGGGGCGGTCTGGTCGACATGTCGATGGACGGCTCGCCCTTCATCGACCGGACGCCGGTTGAGGGACTCCTCTTCAACGGCGGCTGGAACTACGGCGGCTTCAAGGCGACGCCGGCGAGCGGCTATTGCTATGCCCACCTGATCGCCACCGGCGAGGCGCACCCGGTCGCCGCGGAGATGCGGCTGGACCGGTTCGCGCGCGGCGGGGCGATCGACGAAAAGGGCGTCGGCGCCCAGCCGAACCTGCATTAGGGGGCGGCGCGGTGATTATCGACCATCCGCTCCTCGGCCCGCGCGATGCGCAGGAATTTGTCATTCTCGGCGATGCGTCCTTGATCGACCGGCCCGACTGGCAGGCCGAAGACGCGGCGCAGCAGTTCCACGACTATCAGCATTTGCGGGACAACCCCGCCGGCGAGCATCGGGAACTGTGGTTCCACGAGCAGGGCGACCGCTCCTGGCTGGTCGTGACCCGCAACACGGCGACCCACGAGGTCCTCAGGGTCGAGCTGGCACGCGATGTCGCCGTTGCACGGGGGCGGGACCGGTGAGCGGCCCTTTCCGGCTCGGGTCTCCGGCCGATGGGGGCGGCGCACTCGACCGCAGCCGCAGCCTCGCCTTCCGGTTCGACGGCCGGTCCACGACCGGCCATCCCGGCGACACGCTGGCCTCCGCGCTGCTCGCCAACGGGGTCCGGCTGGTCGGCCGCAGCTTCAAGTATCACCGGCCCCGCGGCGTCTTCACGGCCGGCTCGGAAGAACCCAACGCGCTGGTCGAACTGCGCAGCGGCGCGCATCGCGAGCCCAACACGCGGGCGACCGTCGCCGAACTGTTCGACGGACTGGAAGCCTTCAGCCAGAATTATCGCGGGTCGCTGCGTTACGATCTGCTGGCGGCCAACGACCTGATCGCGCCCTTCCTCTCGGCCGGCTTCTATTACAAGACCTTCATGTGGCCGAAGTCCTTCTGGGAGAAGGTCTACGAGCCGGCGATCCGGGCCTCGGCCGGCCTCGGCCGCCTGTCCGGCGAAGCCGACCCGGACAGCTACGACAAAGGTTTCCTGCATTGCGACCTGCTGGTGATCGGCGCCGGGCCCGCAGGCCTTGCCGCCGCGCTGGCGGCCGGGCGCAGCGGCGCGCGGGTCATTCTGGCAGACGAGGATTTTATCATGGGCGGGCGGCTCAACGCCGAGTCCCATGAGGTGAATGGTCGGTCCGGCGCGGACTGGGCGATGGACACCGTGCGCGAGCTGGCGTCCATGGATCGGGTCCGTCTCCTCCTGCGGACCACGGTTATCGGCGCCTACGATCACGGCATCTATGGCGCGCTGGAGCGCCGGACCGACCATCTGGCCGACAGCGGCGGCAAACCGCGCCAGGTGCTGTGGCGGATCTACAGCAAGCGGGCGATTCTCGCCGCCGGCGCGACCGAGCGGCCGATCGCCTTCGGCGGCAACGACCGGCCCGGCGTCATGCTGGCCGGGGCGGTGCGCGCCTACGCCAACCGGTTCGCCGTCGGGGCCGGCCGGCGCGTCGGCCTGTTCACGAACAATGACGACGGCTGGCGCACCGCGGCCGATCTTGCAGCGAAGGGGGTCGATATCGCGGCGGTGATCGACGCGCGGGAGCGCGAACCAGCGGCGGAGGTGCCCAGCGCCCGGATCCTGATGGGCGGAAAGGTGGCGTCCACTTGGGGCCGCCGCGGCCTCAAAGGCGTCGAACTGGCGACCGGCGAGCGGATCGCGCTGGACTGCCTCGCGGTGTCCGGCGGCTGGAACCCGAACGTCCACCTGACCTGCCATCACGGCGGCAAGCCGGTGTGGCGCGAGGACATCGCCGCCTTCGTGCCGGGCGGCCGCCTGCCCGCGGGCATGACGGTGGCCGGCGCGGCGGGCGGTGCCCTGACGGCCGCCGCCGCGCTTGCCGAAGGACACGCTGCGGCGGTTGCGGCGCTCGGCGATCTCGGTCTTGCGGCAATCGGCGGCGATCCTCCGGGTGCGAGCGACGAAGTGTCGGACGTGACGCCCTTCTGGCATGTCCGGGAGAGCCGGGGCCGGGCCTGGCTCGACCAGCAGAACGACGTGACGGTCAAGGATGTCGTGCAGGGGCACCGCGAGGGCTTCCGCTCGGTCGAGCATCTCAAGCGCTACACCACCCTCGGCATGGCGACCGACCAGGGCAAGACGGCGAACGTCCCGGCGCTCGCCATCATGGCCGAGCAGACCGGCCGCACCATCGCCGAGACCGGCACGACCGTGTTCCGCCCGCCCTACACGCCGGTGCCGATCGCCGCGTTCGCCGGGCGCGCGCGCGGCCGGGAGTTCCGGCCGACCCGCCTGACGCCGAGCCACGACTGGGCAGCGGAGCGAGGCGCGGTCTTCGTCGAGGCCGGCATGTGGCTGCGCGCCCAGTGGTTCCCGCGGCCGGGCGAGACGCACTGGCGCCAGTCGGTCGACCGGGAGGTTCTGCAAACCCGCGGCTCGGTCGGCATCTGCGATGTCACGACGCTGGGCAAGATCGACATCCAGGGCCGGGACGCGGCGGAATTCCTGAACAAGGTCTACGCCAACGGCTTTGCGAAACTGGCGGTCGGCAAGGTGCGCTACGGCCTGATGCTGCGCGAGGACGGCATCTGCTACGACGACGGCACGACGGCGCGGCTCGGCGAAAACCATTTCGTCATGACGACGACGACGGCGAACGCCGTGCTGGTGTTCCGCAACATGGAGTTCGCCCGCCAGTGCCTGTGGCCGGGGCTGGACGTTCATCTGATCTCGGCGACCGAACAGTGGGCGCAGTTCGCCGTCGCCGGGCCGAACTCGCGCAACCTGCTGCGTAAGATCGTCGATCCGGAATACGACATCTCCAACGAGGCCTTCCCCTTCATGGCCTGCGGTGCGGTCGGGGTGTGCGGCGGCACGCCGGGGCGGCTGTTCCGCATCTCCTTCTCGGGCGAGTTGGCCTACGAGATCGCGGTGCCGGCGCGCTACGGCGAATCCCTGATGGCGGCGCTGATGGCGGCGGGCGAAGAATTCGACGCCGTCGCCTACGGCACCGAGGCGCTCGGCGTCATGCGGGTCGAGAAGGGCCACGCGGCCGGCCCGGAACTGCCCGGGCAGACGACGGCGCGGATGCTCGGCATGCAGCGCATGGTGTCGAAGAAGAAGGACTGCATCGGCAATATCCTGTCCGAACGGCCGGAGATGAACCGGGAGGACGGGCTGGAGATGATGGGCTTCCGCCCGGTCGACAGGGCACAGGAATTGACCTCCGGCGCCCATTTCCTGGCGCCCGGCGCCGAAGCGACGATGGACAACGACGAGGGCTGGATGTCGTCGGTCGCCTGGTCGCCGGAACTCGGCCATTCGATCGGCCTCGGCTTTATCCGGAACGGCCATGCCCGGATCGGCGAGACCGTGCGCGCTTGGGACGGCGTGCGCGGCCGGGACGTGCCGGTCGAGATCGTCTCGGCCCATTTCCTCGATCCGGACGGGGAGCGGCTCCGTGGCTGACTTCGCCCTCACCGCCCGCACGCCGCTCGACGGCTGCGAAAAATCCTTCGGCGGCGTTACGCTGACCGAGGTAAGCGGCCTGGCGCTGGTGTCGGCGGCGGTGCCGCAGGGCGGCGACGACGCCTTCGCCGCGGCGCTCGCAGCAGGCCTCGGCGCGGCGCGGCCGGCGCCCGGCGACTCGGTCATCGGCGACCGCTATGGTGCGCGCCTGCTCGGCATGCAGCCGGACCAGCTGTTCATCCTGTTCGCGGCGCCGGACCCGGACCGGCCGGCCGAAACGGTCGCGGAAGCGCTCGGCCCCGACGCCTATGTTACCGACCAGTCGGACAGCTGGGCCATGCTGCGCATCGACGGCGCCGGAGCGCGCGCGGCGCTCGAGCGCATCTGCATGCTGGACCTGGACGACGCGGCGTTTCCCGAAGGCCGGGTGGCGCGCACCGTCATGGAGCATCTCGCCGTCATCATCCTGCGCGACGGGCCGGACAGCTTCCTGCTGATGAGCCCGCGCTCCTCTGCCCGCTCTTTCCTGCACGCGGTGGACGTGTCGATTGCGAATACGGTGGGGTAGGGCGGGCTTACTGCGCCAACCCGCCCGCTGCCCAAGGATCGATTACCGCGATTCTGCAATCTGCGAAGTCCCCGATGTTTCTTGTCGCCACCGCCGCATCCGTGGCACGGACGATGGCTGCAATCTGGCAATCGGCTTCCATGATCGGCCGACCCGCAGACCGGCGGACGGCGGTAATATCCGCATAGGCTTTGGCGGCAGCGCTGTCGAACGGCAGCACACGTCCGGCGAAGTCCTGTCGGACCATGGCATCGATTTCCGCGGCGAGGCGATCACGGCGCCGGCCCGCCGGCAGGATCGCCGCGCCGGCGCGCAACTCCGCTTCGCTGACGGCGGTCAGGTAGAGTTCGGCGGAAATCTGCCCGGAGAACCAGGCCAGAACCGCCGGCTCAGGGGCCGGTCGCATCAATTCCGAGATCACGTTGGTGTCGATTAGGTAATACACGTCAACTCACCCATCCGCGGCACCCCTGCCACCACCATCCAGCCGCTTCCAACACTGCCCTTTTGTGTCCTATCTCATTGTATTGACGGGAGTATTTCGGCCTGCTAGATTTCCACCCACTTGGGCAAACGCGCCAGACCCCAATCCTGACTACGCGCTGACCGCCCACGTTCACACTACCGCCGCGCTTACGGTAATTCCGACCCTTTCCACCACAGGACCATTCCCCCCGGAGCACGACATCATGGCGCAACGCGAGTATCACACCCTCTCCAAGCGCATCGTCGACGGTCTCTCCGTCAATGGCAAGGACGCCATCTTCTGGGACCGCGACCTGCTCGGCTTCGGCGTCCGCGTCTACCCCTCGGGCAAGAAGGTCTTCGTCGTCCAGACCCGCGCCTTCGGCCGCTCCAAGCGCGTGACCCTCGGCGAGCACGGCAACCCCCTCACCGCCGACCAGGCCCGCAAGGACGCCGCCGACGTCATCGCCCGCATCAAGACCGGACAGCCGGCGGTGCCGCCCGAGCCGGCGAAGGAGCCCACTGTCGCCGTCCTTGCCGGGCGCTACTACCGCGAGCACGTCGAGATGCACTGCAAGCCCGCGACCGTCACCCACTACCGGCTCATGCTGCGCAAGCACATCGTGCCCGCGCTCGGCGAGCGCCTCGTCGCGGAGGTCGAGTACAAGGACATCCTCGCCTTTCACAACTCGCTGCATCACAGCCCCACCGTCGCCAACCGGGCGGCGGACATCCTGGTCAAGATGTTCAACCTGGCGGACGCGTGGGGCTGGCGTCCGTCGGGGAGCAACCCGGCCCGGAGCGTGCCCCGCTTCAAGGTCGAGAAGCACGAGCGCTTCCTCACCCGCGAGGAGCTCTACCGGCTCGGCGAGGCGCTCCGGGCTGCGCCCGCCGGCCGGATGGCGTCCGCCCATGCGGCGGGCGCCATCCGGCTTCTCGTGCTGACCGGCTGCCGGCGTGACGAAATCCTCGGCCTCCGGTGGGACGACCTCGACTTCGACGCCGGCAAGATGCGGTTACGAGATTCGAAGACGGGTGCGCGGATGGTGCCGATGCCGCGCCAGGCGGCCGAGGTGTTCGCCGGCCTGTCCCGCACGCCGGGCGGCCCGTGGGTGTTCCCGGGCCGGAAGAAGGGCACCCGCCTCGTCAATCTCAACGACTCCTGGGACCGCGTCCGCAAGCACGCCGGCCTCGACGGGGTCCGCCTCCATGACTTGCGACACACGTTCGCCTCCAGGGCGCTCGCGCTCGGCGAGGGCCTGCCGATGATTGGCGACCTGCTCGGCCACCGCAAGGTGAACACGACCGCGCGCTACGCGCACCTCGCGCGGGACTCGGTGCGCGACTCCTCGGCCACGGTCGCCGGCGACGTCGGCGACAGCATCGTGCTGTCCGAGGACCCGCAAGGAGACTCCCCATGCGAAGCATGAACAAGCTCACCCTCTCCAGGCAGGCCGTCGACCGGCTGCCCGTCGCCGGCCGCGAGGTCGTGTTCTGGGACCAGCACCTGCCCGGCTTCGGCCTCCGGGTCTATCCCTCGGGCAAGAAGGTCTACATGGTGCACACGCGCGCGGGCGGGAAGTCCCGGCGCGTCACCATCGGCAGCCACCGGCTGTGGTCCCCGGAGAACGCGCGGCGCGAGGCGGGCACGCTGATTGCGCGCATCAAGGCGGGCGAGACGCCGGGCCGGCCCGGCGCGGACGCCCCGTCCGCGAACGGACCCACCATCGCCGAGCTCGCCGAGGACTACATGACGCAGCACGTGGCCCTGCGCTGCAAGCCGGCGACCGCGCGCTCGTGCCGCCACATCCTCGACAAGTTCCTCCTGCCGCAGTTCGGGTCGCGGCGCCTCGGCGAGATCACGCCCGACGAGGTCGCGGCGCTGCACTACCGCCTCCACGAGACGCCGATCATGGCGAACCAGACGGTCTCGCTCCTGTCGCGGCTCTTCCGGAGGGCCGCCGCAGCCGGCGACGCGCCGGCCGGCGGCAACCCCTGCCGGTTTATCAAGAAGTATCCGGCGCGAAGCCGCGAGCGGTTCCTGTCGAAGCCGGAATACGACCGGCTCGGCATCGTGCTCCACCGCCTCGAACGCGCCAGCCGGGTGTCGGCGAGCGCGGCGGCGGCGCTGCGCCTGCTGATGCTCACCGGCTGCCGGCGCAGCGAAATCCTCACGCTGAAGTGGGAGGACGTGGACTTCGAGCACGACGAGCTCCGGTTGCGCGACGCGAAGACTGGCGCGCGCGCCGTCCCGCTGTCGCCGACCGCAAGACAGGTGCTCACCGCCATGCCCCGGCCGCCCGGCAACCCCTGGGTCATCTTCGGGCGCGCGCCCGGCACGCGGCTCGGCAATCTGAACCCATCATGGCAGGTGGTCCGCCGCGAGGCCGGGCTCGAGGACGTGCGGCTCCATGACCTTCGTCACTCGTTCGCGTCCAGGGCGCTCGCGCTCGGCCAGAGCCTGCCGATGATCGCCAGGCTCCTCGGCCACACCCAGCTCCAGACGACCGCGCGCTACGCCCACCTTGCGCCGAGCTCGGTGAAGACCGTCGCCGATCGGGTCGCGGACAGCCTCGCGCACGATTTGGACACGCCGCCGGACGCGTCCCCGACCGCGTGAGCGCCGTCTGCACGACTGTCTCATGAAAAGCCAAGTTCACGAGACCTTTCTCCATACCTATCCGCCCGATCACGAAAGAGAAGAAACAGCTTTTCGTTGTTAAACGCCATTGCACACAACGCCATAGCCATCAGACCTCTGAGGAAGTAGTTCCGCAGGTCTCTCCTGTGATCGACAAACACGCTGCTCCTTTTCAAGCCACGCATGTGAAACCGTCTTGGCGCTCCGCCATACATCTCCATTATGTGAGGAGAAGCTGCATGCACATATCCGGAGTATGCCTTGCCTACAGTTCGAAGTAGCTCTGCGCCGCTGAACGGATCATCAGAAGAGAATCCTGCACGCGCTACATACGCATTTATTTTCTTTCTTGGAATCATCGGACGCCTTTGGGTCGATTCCTCTGGCGTGTCGGCATCAAATTCTTCTTTGAAGAATGCCTCCAGGAAGCGTCGATGCAGATCCGAGTCTTTATCTCCGTTGAGTACGCCAAGAGCAAGGAACATCACATCGGTTTGAATTTCGTCGAGGACTCTCTGCAAAGACCCCTGCTCTTGCAAGAATCCATTGCTGAGTAGAAGTCGCGCAGCATCTAGGGTGCTGACCATACGGACCAGCTTTTGAACGATTGCTTGATGAATTGATTTCTCCACGTGTCGGAATACCTGGTGGCCCCGTATTCTGACCGGTTTTGGTCGAGGAACTCGTTCGGTCAGGGAATTTACGCCTTGCTCTAGATGCACCAGAACTTCTTCGTTAACGTCTTCCACTGTTTCAACGCTCCGCTATGTTGGGGTCGGAGAACCTGTTCTTCGGGGTCGTGAAGTGCTCATGCCCTGTTCCGCGTTTCTCCGGTGCCTCAGCACTTCGCCACCGGAACTGTCCGGGACAAAACTGCCCCTGCCATACGGATTACTCCGGGCTTCAACAATTGCGAGCCTGCCGCGCCGGACGGGCCCTCGTCGAGAACGTGCCGAACTCCGCGATCCGCACCGTCTCCCCGTTGGCGAGCGCATCGCCGATCGCCGAGAGCATGGCGTTCACGGCGCGGTCCGCGTCGGCCCTTGAGAGATAGCCGATCCGTTTTTTGTGGGAACCTGTCACGAACATCTCCTATAAACCACTGGAATATCGTGAGTATTTGCAGCGTATTAGCCTGACATTCCGTGCCAGTTTAAGCAGAAACCGCCATAGAAGAGGCGTTCGTGAATCTTGTGGAGGCCGTCGGCCCCCGGAGGATTGTATGCGTCGGGCTTGGGCTCCCTCCGGCCGGGCGCGTCACCCTCCCTCCAGCCCAACTCGGGAAGCTCACCTGCCGCGCGCCGCCGCGCTGGCTTGGGGTTTACCACCCGCACGGGTCGCACGAACGGGGGGTTACTCGGGGTTGCGGTCTTCCTGCCGGGATTCAATCACGGGAACCAGCCCCAGCTGCCGGTCCCATGTCGACGATGCTTGCGGTTTCCTTCCGACTTCTATGCGTATGGTGTTCCTGTTCTTCGCGGACAGGTCGAGCATGCCAGGCTTGGCCGATATGCCAGGCTTGGCCGATACACCCGCACGATTCAGCAGGTTGATCAAGTCAGCGTACGCCGGTCCCACCTTCGTTAAGCGGGATGAACTCTCTTCTCCCGTCTCGTCCGCGCCTTTCGGCCAGATGAGCACCGTCACACCGACGTCGGCAGACACGGGTACACCAATGACATTGCCGGAAATGAAAGCGGATACACCGCTACCTACTTGGGAGTTCACATGGTCCCACCCTGCGGCGTTAAGCAGAATTACAAGCTCCGTCAGAAACGACATCGTTTCCGGGTCGAGCCCGGCACCGGCAAGTTCGTAGGGCTGGCCCTTGTGTTTTGCCAGCCGTTCTATGAACCCTTGCCTGTACTCGGGCGGTATGGTCCTCGGTTGCCTGGACTTGGCCAGTTCAAGCCGGGCTTGTTCGGCTATCGCATTGGCCTCTGCCGCCTTTGCATTGGCCTGTTCGATCTGGACATTGGCCTCGGCTTGAAACTTGGCCAGCTCCCTGTTCTTGTTCGCGTTGACGCGCTCATTCAGCTGGTAGATTCCATACGATCCCAACGCCACTACCACGATGTACGCCACATTGGCCCATGGCAGCATCTTCTCCAGTATCACGGCTTGCTCCTCAACCGGTGGCAGCGTCTGCCTGACACTCGTAACGCTCTATCCATTCGGCGTCAGTACCCACGTCATGTCCTGTTCCGGGAAAATTCACTGGTTAGGGTGCAGCCGCCCCGCTCTGGGTTTCGAATAGGCCCCGAAACCGGGTTGGATCGAATCATGAATTGCGGAATTACAGTATGTTAGTACCCATGAATGTCCCACAAAAAACGGATCGCCTATCCTTGAGAGCGAAGCCCGGGAGGCCACACGCGACGTGAGCTCGCTCTTGTTCATGTCCTGACCCTCCGCCATTCCTTCGGTCCCGCCTGCCTTGTCAGCCGGTTCCCCAATCGTAAGCCAACTCGCCGTCCTCCTCACTCCTCTCCGGCTCACACCTTCGCCGTGCCTCGCGCCCCGGCCCGGCATTCCCTCCGCTGCCGCGCCGGTGCGCCGCGGAGAGGGAGAGCTTGGCCGGGAGCAGGGCGGCGGGTGGATGTCCGGGGGAGGGCGTCCCCGCCGTTCCCGACCATCGGCAACACGGAGACGGCACCATGACGGCAGCGATCGCGTTTCCCAGCAACACGGCATCGACGTTCCTCACTCACTTCTTCGGCAGCGGCCTCGCGGACGAGCGCTACGTGGTCGAGCGGTTCAAGGCGCTTGCGTGCGGCGACATCCGCCGCGTGGCCGGCGAGGCGCCCGCGACGACGAAGAAGGTCAAGCGCGCCACCGCGACCCTCGACGAGGTGAAGGAGATGCGCCCCGCGCGCACCGAGATCATCGTCTGCACGGGCCTTCGCAGCAAGGGCGGCCAGCAGCTCTGGGGGGATATCGCCACGTCGATGTTCCACGACCGCAGGCAGAAGGGATAGGCGGCGTCATTTCGGGGCGTCCCGCCGGCACCGCGCCGGCCGGGCGTCCCTCGCCTGGAGTTCCACTTCGACATGGAGACCTCCCATGTGCGACCAGGACATCGAGCTCCGTCGCAAGCGCGACCTGGAGCGCTATCACCGCCGCACCGCCGAGCGCCGCGCGGCCGGGTTGTGTCTGAAGTGCGGGAAGCGCCCGCCCGAACCGCACCGCAGCCAGTGCGGCAGTTGCGCCGAGAAGCAGCGGGCCGGCGACCTCGCGCGCTACCACCGCCGCACCGCCGAGCGCATCGCGGCGGGGATGTGCCCGAAGTGCGGGAAGCGTCCGCCGGCGCCAGGGCGCAGCCAGTGCGAGCCGTGCCTCGCGAAGGACGCCGCCGCCGGGCGGGCCAGGGATGCGAGGCTCCGGGCCGCCGGGATGCCGCGCCGCGACCCCGAGAAGGCGCGTATCGCCGACCGCGCGCGCCGGGAGCGCCAGACCGCCGAGCGCCGCGAGGCGGGGCTGTGCCCGGAATGCGGCAAGGCGCCGCCCGCGCCGGGGCGCGCCGTGTGCGAACCCTGCGGCGAGGACCGGCGGGCGACGGCGCGTGCCCGCTACGCGAAGGGCAAGGCCGAGGGCAAGCTCTACGGCGGGCGCAAGGTCGAGACCCGGCGCCGCATCGGCCGCGAGCGCAGCGCCAAGCGTCTGGCCGCACGGCTCGCCGCGGGGTTGTGCACGAGCTGCGGCAAGCGGCCCTCGGCCGAGGACGGGACGAGGTGCGAGCCCTGCCGGGAGGCGCGCCGGGCGTTCGAGCGCGACCGCTACGCCGAGCGCCGGGCCGCGGGGCTGTGCGGCAGTTGCGGGGCGCCGACTCTCGGCGGCGGCTCGCGCTGCGGGCCGTGCGCAGTGCGCGAGACCGAGCGCCGCTCGCCCGAGCAGAAGAACGCCGCCGCCCGCCGGCTCTACGCGAAGCGCCGGGCGAAGGGGCTTTGCACCGACTGCGGCGAGCCCTCGCAGGGGGCGGCCCGGTGCGAGCCGTGCGCCCGGCGGTCGTATCACCGCTCACAGCACTTCCGGGCGATGCCGCTCTACCCGCCGCAGTACACCGTCGTCGAGCTCGCGACCGGCGAGGACCACGGCACCTGGGACTCGTGGGAGGAGGTGGCCATGTGCCTCGCCTTCGCGCGGCTCTCGCTCGACCAGGTGGAGGTGCTGACGGACCAGCCGGACATCATGACGATGGCCGCCTGGGAATAGCCCCGCACGCCGGCGGCCGGACGAACGCGCCGGCCGCCGGCCCGGCCGCAGACGTCTGGCCGGCCGGGCATCCGCGCGCCGGGGTCGCCATGCGGCGGCGCCGGCCATCAGCCTCGAAGGAGCCGCGATGAGCGCCCACATCCTGCCCGACGAACCGGCCTATGCCTTCTGCCCGGCCGGGGATTCCCACGACGGCCCGTTCCAGATCCGCATCGCGGTCGAGGACATGGCCGTGTCCATCCCGACATCGTTATTCGCCGTGTCGCTGAGCGAAGCGTTCGGCCTGTGCGACAGGCTGAACCGCAGGCTCGGGCTCGACCGTGCGGCCTGGACCGCCCTGGTGGAGCGGTGCATGCATCCGGCGGGCGGCCACACGCTGCACTGACCCCGGACCGCGGGGGGCATCGCCCGGTCCGCGCCGGGCCCGGCCCCCTGCCACGCCTCGCGGGCATCGCGCCCCGCATCGGTGCGTTGTCCCCGCCCCGGTCGCCCACGCCACGCCCTCGTCCCGTCTCCGCCGTTCGAGCCAGAGGATTGCGAGCGCCGGGCGAGCGCCCGGTGGGAGAGAGGGAGACGGGCTCCCTCGCGGCCGGGCGCGGCACGGGAGACCTCGACCATGTTCTTCGATTCCGACCACGACCTCATCACTCCGTCCTCCGGCGAGCTGCTGGCGGAGCTCGGCCTCGACACCCGGGCGGTCCGCGACGCGCTCGCCGACGACCGGACCCGGCGCTGTCCCGACCGCGAGGCCCCGGCGGACCAGAGGTAGAGCGAAGCGAGAGAAGGGTGAGCGGGAAGGGGTCGGGGGGAGTGAGCCCGGTCCCGACCGCTCGCCAACCCATCGTCATCAACGCGAACCTGAAGGAGTATCGCAATGGCATTCGGAATGAACCGCGTGGAACTCATCGGCCGCCTCGGGGCCGACGTCACCGTCAACCACCTCACCTCGGGGGGCCGCGTCGCCAACCTGAGCATCGCGACCGATGAGTCCTACCGGAATCGCCAGACCGGCGAGATGGTGGACAAGACCGAGTGGCACCGGGTCGTGACCTTCCAGGACGGCCTCATCGACATGCTGGAGCGCAACGCGAAGAAGGGCCGCCTGGTCCACGCCGAGGGCAAGCTCCAGACCCGGCGCTGGTCGAAGCCCGGGGAGGACGGCGACCGCTTCTCGACCGAGATCCTGGTCGTGCCGGGTCACAAGGTCCAGTTCTTGGACAAGCCGAACGGCAACGGCGCGGCCGCGGCGGCGCCGGCGACGCAGCCCGCGAACGGCGGGGCGATGCCGGCCGGTGCGACCTCGGCGCCGTCGGACGATTTCGACGACGACATCCCGTTCTAGCAGACCCCTCCCATCCTCCTCCCTCCACCTCGGGGAGTCGGCGCCGCCCGGCGTCGGCTCCCCTTTCTTTTTGCAGCCCGCTTCGAGTCCGGCCCCGCCGGGGCCTCGCGCCCGCGCTTCGCGCGGCGCTCGCCCCTGGTGCCGGCGGGGGTCGCGCGCCGCCGTTTCGCGGCGCTGCGCCTCCACCCCGCGCTTCGCTACCGCGAAGAGCGGGCGGCCGAACGCCTCGCCCGGCGCTACGCGCGGGCTCGTGTCGCCGCCCTTGTCCTCGTCCCCGAGGGCGAGGACTTCGACGACGACCTCGTTGCACTCGGTCGCGCGGCTCGCGCCCGCGTTCCGCGCCAGCGCAACCATCAACCAGGAGGACGCCATGAGTCAGGTCACGTTCAAGCGCATCGCACCCGATGAATCGCGCATCTACGACGCCGATGGCGACTACGTCGGCGACGTGTACCGCCAGCGCGACATCCTGCATCCGGACCGGCACTACTACGTCGTCTGGCTCGACGACGACTGGCGGGGTCCCGTCCGCGTGCATGACCGCTCGCGCATCCGCGAGGTCACCGAGCAGCGCATCCGGAGTCACCCCTTCTACGGGTGAGTGGTAAGCGGTGCGCCTGGCCCACCTTCCTATATATAAGGTGATGGCGTTCGATAGCCCTTTCGCCAACACGGGAGGGTTTCACCATGCCGGATGGGTTCGAGCGCCCTGTCTACGCTCGGGACGGGCGGGACACGGGTGACGCGGCTTCGGAAGATGCCGATGTCGCCGAGGACGGTTTTGTCGACGATGCTCCGGCGCCGGCTCGCGATCGGCAGTGGACCGAGG
The DNA here is from genome assembly GCA_965202925.1 of Alphaproteobacteria bacterium. Lineage (GTDB taxonomy): Bacteria > Pseudomonadota > Alphaproteobacteria > Bin65 > Bin65 > Bin65. The sequence continues at coordinate 1,316,852 of CBDBCG010000001.1, forward strand.
AAGAGAAGGCGGTCGTGGTGAGCGAGTGCTGCTGGCCGGGGAGGCGCGTGGGCGAGGTGGCCCAGCGCTACGGCCTGTCGGTGAACCGGGTGAACGGCTGGCGCAGCCAGGCGCGGCGGGGCCGGCTCGCATCGCCGTTTTCTCCGGAGGCGGAGGCCGAGCCTGTGGAGGCAGCGCAGGCGGGGCGGACGCTGGCCGCGCGCAAGGCCGAGGCCGAGCCGGTCCCCGCCACATCGAGGCCGTCACCGGCATTCGCCGCGCTCGAGGTGGAGGCTCCGCCGCCGGGTTCGGTCGGTTCGGTGTCGATCGAGGCGCGCGGGGTGATGGTCCGCCTTGACGGGGACCTCGACACGCCGCGGATCGCGGAGATCGCCTCGGCGCTGCGAGCCCTTCGATGATTGGCCCGGGGGCTGCGCCGCGGATCGTGCTCGCCACGCGTCCGGTGGACTTCCGCAAGGGGCATGACGCCCTGGTGTCATTGGTCGAGCACGAGCTTGGCCTGGACCCGTTCTCCGGCGTCATGGTGGTGTTTCGGCCCAAGCGGGCGGATCGGATCAAGGTGCTTTGGTGGGACGGGACGGGCCTGGTGCTGGCATCCAAGCGCCTCGAACAGGGGCGCTTTGCCTGGCCCTCGGTGCACGATGGGGTGGTCCGCGTTTCGCGGGCGCAGTTCGAGGCGTTGTTCGAGGGCCTCGACTGGCGCCGGGTGTGGCGGCCGCGGACCCGCCGGCCGCTCGCGGCGGCCTGACCGGAGAGGACGGTCCCGATTCGCATTGTCGCAGGCTAAGGCGCTGATTCTGTGATAGTATTCCTTCATGGAGTCGAGCCCCGGCACGGTCGATCTGGCATCGCTTGCGCCGCCCCTGCAGGCGCTGTTTGCAGGCCAGCAGGAGGCGGTTGAGGCGCTTCGCGCCGAGGTCGCCTCGCTGACCGACCGCAACCGCCGGCTCGAAGAGCGAGGCCCCGAGGGCGTTGTCGAGGATCTGCGCGCCAGGGTCGCGTCGCTGACCGATCAGAACCGGCGTCTCGAACATCTGCTCAACGAGCTGCGCCGGGCGATGTTCGGGAAGAAGTCCGAGAAGCTCCACCCCGACCAGCTCCTGCTCGCCTTCGAAGAACTCGAAGGCGCGCTCGCCGAGGCCGAGGAAGAGGCCCCGGTGGACACGACACCCACGCCGCGCGCGAAGCGTCCGGCCGCGGAACGCAACCTCGGTCATCTGCCGGCCCATCTGCCGCGGACCTATGAACTGGTGGAGCCCGGGAGCACGCAGTGCCCGTGCGGGTGCGGCGAGATGGTGAAGATCGGCGAGGACCGCACCGAGCGGCTGGACATCGTTCCGGCGCAGCTTCGGGTGATCGTCACCATCCGGCCCAAGTACGCCTGCCGCAAGTGCGAGGAAGGCGTCACCCAGGCGCCGGCGCCGGCGCACCTCGTCGGAGGCGGACTGCCCACCGAAGGCATGCTCGCCCATGTGCTGGTGTCGAAGTTCGCCGACCATCTTCCGCTGTACCGCCTGTCGCAGATCTTCGCCCGCTCGGGCATTGAGCTGCACCGTTCGACGCTGGCCGATTGGGTCGGCAAGGCGTCGTTCCACCTGCGGCCGGTGTTCGACTGCCTGAAGACGGAGCTGAAGACGTCGAGCACCCTGGGGCTGGACGAGACCACGGTCCGGGTGCTCGACCCGGGCCGGGGCAAGACCAAGACGGGGTACATGTGGACGATGGCGCGCGACGAGCGGGGGTGGTCCGGGCCGGACCCGCCGGGCGTGATCTATGAGTATGCGCCCGGGCGCAGCGGCAAGCATGGAGAGAAGCTGCTCGACGGCTTCAGGGGAACGGTGCAGGTCGACGGCTATGCCGGCCATAACCGGCTGGCTCGGGCGGACCGCCCGGGCGGGGCGCTGACGCTGGCGGCATGCTGGGCCCATGCCAGGCGCGGCCTCGAGACGGTGTTCGACAGCAACGGCTCGCCGATCGCGAAGGAGGGTCTGAAGCGGATCGCGGAGCTCTACAGGATCGAGGACAGGATCCGGGGCGAGGCGCCGGCGACGCGCCAGTTCGTCCGGTGGACCGAGTCGGCCCCGCTGGTGAACGCCTTCGGGGTGTGGCTCGACGAGCAACGCTCACGGGTCTCGCCGCGTTCGCGCCTGGGCGAGAAGCTCACCTATATCGCCAACCAGTGGGACGGGTTGCTGGTGTTCCTCTACGACGGGCGCGTCGAGATGGACTCGAACTTCGTCGAAAATCGAATCCGACCGATCAAGCTCACAGCCAAGAATGCGCTGTTCGCGGGCCACGACGAGGGCGCCCGCTCCTGGGGCCGGATCGGCTCGCTCATCGAGACCTGCAAGATGAACGGCGTTGAGCCCTACGCCTGGCTCAAGACCACGCTGGAGAAGATCGCCGCCGGGCATCCCAACAGCCGCATCGACGAACTCCTGCCCTGGAACTTCGACCCGGCATCAAGCTGAAAAATCAAGATGGGCCGAGCCAGCGCCGGAGCATCGTCGACAAAACCGTCCTCGGCTTGATCGGCGCCCTCCGAAGCCGCCTCACCCGTGTCCGCCCATCCCGACCGTAGACGAGGTGCTCGAACCCATCCGACATGGTGAAACCCTCCCGTGTTGGCGAAAGGGCTATCGAACGCCATCACCTTATATATAGGGGAAGGTGGGCTGGACGCACCGCTTACGGTGAGTGCGGGGCGGGTGGAATTGAAGAGGTTGGGCGAGCCGCTTCGCGGCCGGGCTACCCTGCCGAGCCCGCTGCGCGGTCTCGGCCCTGCGGGCGGGTATCCCTCTCGCCTCCGTTCGCTGCGCTCACTCCGCGCTCCGCTTGGCAAGAGCAGCACCGAGGGGTCATCAAGAATTAGTCCTCCCGCTGTGATGGCGCATTGTCCCACACGTGCTCAGTGCGCCAACCCCTTCGGGGTCCTCCGCTTCGCTCCGGCCGGGACTCGCAGGGCAACGGCGCTGGCGCGCCTAGTCCCATCGGCGCGCGCGACCGTGGCTCAGTCGCTTCGCTCCCTGCGCCCGCACCACTCGCGCACACCGACGGGCCATGCCCTGCGGCCCCGGTGGCTCCCCTGCGCGCGCGTGAACCAACGAACCATCACATCGGGGCGACGCTCCGAGACCGGGCCCGAAAGGCTCCTCACTCGCAAGCGAAGGAGAACGTCATGTACGACAGCGACACCATCGAGACTCAGAACGAATCCGTCACCGCCACCATCTGCGAGCAGGCGCAGCTCTACGGCGCAACCCCCGAGCGCGGCGAGTACGACCCCCGCGACATCTGGGACCGCGACGACGCCATCGAGGCCGTCGGCGAAGCGTTCCGCATCCTCGCCGAGGGCATCGGCCCCGTCGGCACCCAGCTCGCCGACGAGCGCGAGAGCCTGTTGTGGGGGTTCGTGAACTGCCTGCACGCCCAGGTGCGCCGCCTCGACCGCAGCGTCGACCGGCTCGCCCCCGAGCTCCGCGACCTCCAGAAGGCGCAGGACGGGACGGAGATCAACGCGAGGGAGCTGGAGCTCGTCACGCACCGCGCCCAGAACCTCGGCGACCGCCGCGACGCGTTCGAGCAGATGCGCGACGCCGCCGCCACCGCCTACCGCGCCGAGACCGGCGACACCTGGCGACCGCGCCACGGCTCGCACACCAGCCAGACCGGGCACCTCACCTCCGCCGCCATCGACGCCCGCGACTTCCTGCGCGCCCGCAAGAACCGCGACACCCGCGCCCACCTGCCCGAGGGCACCCTCATCGCCATCACCGGCGGCAAGGAGGTACGCGAAGCGGGCGCCGTCATCGCACGCCTCGACAAGGTCCGGGCGAAGTACGACGACATGGTGCTGCTGCACGGCGGCGGCCCCGGCGTCGAGAAGGTCGCCGCGCAGTGGGCCGACCGGCAGGGCGTGGACCAGGTGGTGTGCAAGCCCGACTGGGACCGCCACGGACGGGCCGCACCGTTCCGGCGCAACGACGAGCTGCTGGAGCTGCTGCCGAAGGGCGTCCTGGCCTTCCCCGGCTCGGGCATCACCGGCAACCTCGTCGACAAGGCCGTGAAGCTCGGCATTCCGGTGCAGCGCTGCCCGGCCTGAGCCGCACCGGCATCGCGGGGCGCGTCGTCATCCGGCGGCGCGTCCCGTTTCTTTTTTGGTCGGACACCGCCGCAACGCCACCGCCCGCGTTCGCCTTCGCTTCGCGCGTCGCCTGCGGCGCCGCGCTCCGCGGCGGCTCCGCCGCTTTTCCTCCGCAGCGCGTCATGCCGCCGCCGTTGGTGCTGGCGTCGCTGCTGTCGCCGATGATGCCGACGGCCATGATCGTGACGATGATGTTGACGCTGGTGGTGCAGACGCTGGCCGTCATGTCGGTGCCGATGATGGTGAACCTGGTGCCGAACCGTTCGGGGAGTCTGGGCGCGTCGCTTCGCGACCGGGCTACCCTGCCGAGCCCGCTGCGCGGTCTCGGCCCTTCGGGCGGGTATCCCTCGCGCCTCCGTTCGCTTCGCTCACTGCGCGCTCCGCTTGCCGCGGCGGCTCGCTGCGCTCACCGCCGTTGCCGGGACGCCACCGTGGCGGCAAGGTTCGACCGCATCGCACGCCGGACCGCCGTGGTCTCCTCGCGCCGGCGCTGCGCGCCGCGCTCGTCGGCGTCCTCGCCTCGCTCGCCCTGGCCGGCTGCGCCGGCTGCGGGCAGCGCCTCGGCTCGCCGCCGCGGCACTCCGTGCGTCGCCGGTGCCGGCTTCGCCGGACACCAGCCTCCGCACTGCGCCGTGCCGTAGCGCCCGCACCAGTGCGGGCACTTCCGCCCGAGCCTCCGGCAGCGTGCTGCGCACGACTGCCTGCGGCTCCGGCCGCGCCGCCCGCCACTCATTCGCCGTGGCGGCTCCCCTCCGCCGGGTTCCCCGGCGTCGATTCCCCCGTCGCTCATGCTGCACGCTGGCCGTTCCGGACCGCCCGGGGCGGCCTTGGTTCTCACACCCGACGCACCTTTGGTGCCCTTCCCGCCAGCGCCCGCCTTCGCATGAGCGAGCGGAAAACCCGGTAACGTCAGCAGCTTAGACACCGGACGGTCCCGCACCGCCGCGCGGCTTCCACGACGAAACGCCGCCGCGGCCGCTTCCTGCATTACCGCCCAGCCGCGCGGCCCAACCGAGGAGCCGCCGCCATGAGCGACCATCCCAAGTCCACCTTCGCCCGGCGCGTCCGCGCCGCCCGGCCCCGCGACAAGCGCTTCGAGGTCCGCGACGACGCGGTGCCCGGCCTCGTGCTGCGCGTCTTCCCCAGCGGCGCGCGCAGCTTCACCCTGGAGACCACCGCGCGCGGGCGAAGGCGCTACGCCACCCTCGGCGACGCCGATGCCATGACCGTCCCCGAGGCCCGGCGCGAGGCCCGCAGGCTCATCGCCGCCTTCACCCACTCGGTGAAGAACGACGGCGCCCCGAGGACGCCGGGGCATCCGATGGACGCCTTCGCCGCCGAGTTCCTCGACCGCCAGGCCCGGCACTGGAAGCCCGCCACCGTCCGGACCAACACCGACATCGTCCGCAAGGACATCCTGCCCGCCTTCGGCCACCTGACCGTGGACGCCGTCACCGCCGAGCACGTCAGGGACTGGTTCGCCTCGATGAGCGCGCGGCCCGGCAGCGCCAACCGCGCCATGCCGGTACTCTCCATGATGATGCGCATGGCCGAGCTGTGGGGATACCGCCCCCACAACTCCAACCCCTGCAAGAACACGCGGCGCTACAAGACGAAGCCGAAGGAGCGGTTCCTGACCGCCGACGAGATGGCCCGGCTCAATGCGGTGCTCACCCGCGACGAGTTCCATTGCCCGAACGTCGTCGCCATCGTCCGCCTGCTGATGCTGACCGGCTGCCGCTTCGGCGAGGTCGCCTCCCTCGAATGGGACTGGATACGCGGCGGGCGCATCCACCTGCCGGACTCGAAGTCCGGGCCGCGCACGGTCTGGCTGTCGGGCGCCGCGCGCGCGGTCATCGACGCCATCCCGCGCTACAGCGCGGATTGCCCGTATCTCTTTCCCGCGCGTCCGCCGACGCGGCCCATCGACAACATCGGATACCAGTGGGACCGCATCCGCGACGAGGCGGGCCTGCCCGGCCTGCGGCTGCACGACCTGCGCCATAGCTGGGCGTCCACCGCCGCCATGCACGGCGTGGACATGGTGACCATTGCGAAGCTCCTGGGTCACGCCCTGGTCGAGACCACCGAGCGCTACGTCCACCTGTCCGACCGCTCCGTTGCCGACGCCGCCGACCGGGTGTCGAACCGCATCCATGCCGCCCTGGCCGGTAGCGGCGCGGAGCGCGAGGGAGGGTGCGATCATGCCGAGCGTTGACCTCACCCCGCGCCTTGCCCGCGATGCCGAGCCCGGCAACAAGGACACGTTCCTGTTCGACAAGTCGCTGCCCGGCTTCGGGCTCCGTATCCATCCGTCGGGCCGGAAGGTCTGGATCGTGCAGGCCCGCATCGAGGGACGCAGCCGCCGCATCGTCGTCGCGCGCTTCGGCGAGATGGAGCTGGCCGAGGCCCGCCGCCGCGCCCGCGACATGCTCGATACCATCCGCGCGGGCGGGAACCCGGCGGACGACATCCAGCGCGAGAAGAAGGCCCCGACGTTCCGGCAGTTCGCCGACGAGTACCTGCGCCGCTCGGACCCGCACTGGAAGCCCTCGGGGCGCAAGACCGTGCGCATCTACCTCAACGCCCGCATCCTGCCCGCCTTCGGCAGGATGGCGCTCGACGCCCTCGGCCCCGAGGATGTGGCCGCGTGGTTCGACGCGGCGAGCAGGGACAAGCCCGGCGCGGCCAACCGCGCACTCGAAATCCTGCGCGCGATGATGTTCCGCGCCGAGGAATGGGGATTGCGCGACCGTGGCACCAACCCCTGTCTCGGCATCGCAAGGAACCCGAGGAACAAGGTCGCCCGGTTCCTCGACATGGACGAGCTGGCCCGGCTCGGGCGCGCGCTCGATGCCCGCGAAGCCCGCTGGCCCGAGGCCGTCGCCGCGATCCGGCTGCTGGCGCTCACCGGATGCCGCCGCAGCGAAGTGCTCGATCTGCGCTGGCGGAACATCGGCGACGATGCGTTGAACCTTGAGGATTCCAAGACTGGCCCGCGCACGGTCCCGCTCGGCGCGTCCGCGCGGGCGCTCATCGAGGCGTTGCCCGGTCCCCGCGACCAGGACGCGTTCCTGTTTCCGCGCCATGCAGAAGGCCGGGGCATCTGGGTTCTCACGAACTGCTGGCGCGCGGCCTGCGCCGATGCCGGACTCGGCAGGCTGCGCCTCCACGACCTGCGCCACACGGCCGCCAGCCAGGCGGTCATGGCGGGCGAGAACCTGCCGCTGGTCGGCAAGATTCTCGGGCATCGCCGGCACCGCACCACGGCGGGCTACGCGCACCTTGCCGACGAGCATCTCGTCGAAGCGGCCGAGACGGTCGGCGGCATCATCGCCCGCGCCATGGGCGGCCGGACCGGGCCGCCGCTCCTGCCGGACGCGCCGGACGGCCCCGGCGGCGGCGAAGGGTGCGGGCGTCCCGGCGCTCCGCCGCGCGGCGGGGTCGCAATCTGACGGAGCGCCGGGCCTCCCCCGTCACGGGGCGCGCGCATGGCACCCCTTGACGGCCCGTGCACTTGCCGATACCCGTTGAATCGGATACCGTTTCGACGTACCGGTAAGCGCACGTTCAAGGGGAGCCAAGCATGGAACCGACATTCGTTTCGACCGGGGGGTTGACACCCGAGGCCCGCCCGCGCGCTATAATTAGCGCCGAGCGCCGAGCGCCGAGCGCCGAGCGCCGAGCGCCGAGCGCCGAGCGCCGAGCGCCGAGCGCCGAGCGCCGAGCGCCGAGCGCCGAGCGCCGAGCGCCGAGCGCCGAGCGCCGAGCGCCGAGCGCCGAGCGCCGAGCGCCGAGCGCCGAGCGCCGAGCGCCGAGTATTGCCCACGGCTAACCCTCCCGCCTGACCCGTCCTCCGCCCCTCGCGGGCGCGCACGCAACCTCCTCCCCCTTCTTCCCGGACTGACCGGCCGCCGCGGCGCCGCTCCGGCGGTCTCGCGCCGGGCCGGGTCCGTGTGGCGCCGCCTTGCCTTTCTGCCTGTCCTCGCGCTGCTGGCGGGCGCGCTGTGCCTGTTCGGGACTGCGCCAGCCAAAGCGCAACTGGACGCCATCTGGTCTGCCACGCTGACCCCCAAGCATGTGGGCGGGACGGCAACCTGGGGCTGCACCTCGGTTGGCAGCAACGCCGCGAATAAATGCACCACCGTGGCGACGTTCTCGGATGACGATTTCACGGTCGACAACGTCGGGTTCCAGATCAATCAGATCTACGTTACCACCGCCGGGCAACTGGCCGTCAGTTTGAACAGGAGCCTCACGAGCGCGCTCAAGCGGCACACGCTGGTTGCCGGCAGCGCGGTGTTCCACTTTTCCGAGGCCGGGGGCGAGTCGGTCGTTACGTGGGACAACAGCGGACTGAACTGGTCGAACGGAAGCGCGGTCCAGTTGAGCCTGGAGCGGTCACCCCGCCATGTCCTGGGTCACTGCAAGTCGGGAGCCTGGAGGACCCCGCAGTCGAAGGTCGCTGTGACCAGCGCGATGCCGGAGTCGACCAGCGTGGCGATCGCCTGGAGCGCGCCGACCACCACGTCCACCAGCGGCTATATCACGGGGTACTTTGCACGCGTCTTCACGCCGGATGGCGCCTTGGCGGCCAGCAAGTGGTTTCCCGATCCGGACGATGCGGTGAGGAGCGGGACCGTCGAGGGGCTGACGCCGGGCACCAAGTACATAGCGAAGGTGGTCTCGCGTAGCATCTTTGGCTGTTACAGCGCCACGACCAGGGGGCAATCGTTCACGACCGATGCGATGCAGGGCGGCGAGGGGCCGAGCTCCGGCGAGGAGGAGGAACGCGACCCGCTGACGGCGTCGTTCGAGACGGTGCCCGAGGCGCATGACGGGCAGTCGGCGTTCACGCTGGACGTGCGCCTGAGCGAGACGGTGGGCAGGTTCAGCCGGTCGCCGCGCGCGTCGTCGTTCGCGGTGACTCCGGGCCGGGTGACGGGCGTGGTGCAAGTCGGCGCCGGGCTGTGGCGAGTGACGGTGCAGCCGGCGTCGTCGAGCGACGTGACGGTGACGCTTGCGGGCGGGCGGGACTGCGACGACGAACCGTCGGGCGCGGTGTGCACGCCGGACGGGCGGGCGCTGTCGAACACGTCGAGTGCGAGGGTCGCGGCGGGTCCGCAGCAGCAGCAGGAGGTGTTGGTCACGCCGGAGCCGGCCGACGTGCGGGTGGTGCCGGGCGACGGCAGCCTGACGGTGAGCTGGACGGCGGTGGCGCACCCGCGCGTCGCTGCGGAGCGGGTGCAGCACGCGCTGCGCTGGAGCCAGGAGGCGGGCGTGTGGGCCAACCCGTCGGGCAACAACGGCGTTGCCGTGGAGGCCGGTGTGAACGGCTACACCATCACCGGGCTGAGGAACGGCGTGGCGACCGGGGTGTTCGTGCGCGCCTTCGTGGGCCGGCTGCGGTCGGAGCGCAGCGAGCACTCGAGCGGGTGGGTCCGGGTGAAGGGCGAGCGGACAACGCCGCAGGCGGCGGCCCAGACCGTGGCGGTAGAGTTCGGCAAGGTCCCGTCGGAGCATGACGGGCGGACGGCGTTCGCGCTCGACGTGCAGTCGGGCTCGAAGCCCGCTCCCGACGCGTTCAAGGTGACGGCCGGGACGGTGACGGGCGTGGAGTCGCTGGACCCGGTGCTGTGGCGGGTCCGCGTCGCGCCGAGTTCCTGGAAGGACGTGAAGATCGCGCTCGGCGCGGCGTCGGCGACGGTCCCGGGCCCGGCGCGCATCCGGGTCGCGGACGCGCGGGCGAAGGAGGGCAAGGACGCCTCGCTCGACTTCGCGGTGACGCTGAGCCGCGCGGCGTCGGGGCCGGTGTCGGTGGACTACGCGACGAAGGACGGCACGGCGGCGGGCGGCGCGGACTACACGGCCGCGTCCGGCACGCTGACCTTTGCGCCGGGCGAGACGGCGAAGACGGTCTCGGTGGCGCTGCTCGACGACTCGCATGACGAGGGCAAGGAGACGTTCACGCTCAGGCTCTCGAACCCGCAGGGTGCGTATCTGCGCAAGATGCACCGCGAGGCGAAGGGGGTCATCAGGAACGACGACCCGCTGCAGGCGATGTGGCTCGCGCGCTTCGGGCGCATGGTGGCCTCGGACGCGGTGGCGTCGGTGACGGCGCGGCTGGAGACGCCGCGCGGCGCCGGCTCGCACGTGACGCTCATGGGCCAGCGCATGAACTTCGGCGAGGCCGAGGGCGGCGGCGGCGCCGCGCTCGCGACGGTGCTGACGGGCTTCGCGCAGACCTTCGGCGCGCCTTCCGCGCCGGCGCGGGACGAGGACGATCCGTTCGCCCGCCACGGGCTCACCAGCGGCTGGAACGACCCCGCCGCCGCCACCGGCGCCCGCCGGGTGACGGGGCGCGAGCTGCTGCTCGGCACCTCGTTCCGGGCGGTGCTCGGCCAGGGCGCGGGCTCGCAGTGGACGAGCTGGGGCCAGGGCGCGTCGGTGTCGCAGTTCTCGGCCGCGGTGCCGGGGCTGGGCCTCACCGGCGAGGCGGCGACCGGGTCGATGGGCATGGACTACGAGCGCGGCCGGCTGCTGATGGGCTTCGCGATGACGCACAGCGTCGGCGAGGGCACGGCGAGCGATGCGGGCTGGCGCTACGCGCTCGGCAGCACGGCGACGATGATGATGCCCTATGCGCGGCTTGCGCTCTCGGAGCGCATCTCGGCGTGGGGCATGGCGGGCACGGGCTCGGGGCGCATGACGCTCGACCTCGACGGCGGCGTGACGCAGCGCTACCGCACGGACCTCGCGATGACGCTCGCGGCGACGGGGGTGCGGGGCGAGCTGATAGCCCCGGCCGAGCCGGGCGGGTTCGCGCTGGCCTTGAAGGCGGACGCGTTCTGGGTGCGGACCGAGTCCGACCGGGTCGCGGGATCCGCGTTCGGCAACCTCGCGGGCGCGCAGGGCGAGTCGAGCCGGGTGCGGGCGGTGCTCGACGGCTCGCGCACGTTCTCGTTCGCAAGCGGCGCGGCGCTGACGCCGTCCGTCGAGTTGGGCGTGCGCCATGACGCGGGCGACGCGGAGACGGGGACGGGCCTCGAGGTCGGGGCCGGCCTCGGCTGGGCGGACCCGTCGCGCGGCCTCGACATGGCGCTGAAGGTGCACGGCCTCGCGGTGCATGCCGCCGACGGCTACGACGAATGGGGCGTCACGGGGCAGCTGCGGCTGGTGCCGGGCGGCAACGCGGGGCGCGGCCTGTCGATGTCGCTCACGCCCTCGTACGGCGTGGACCCGGCGGGCTCCGAGCGGCTGTGGGCGCTGCCCGCGTCGTCGGGGTTGGCGGCGACGAATGGCGGGGCGGAGCCGACGAGCCGGTTCGACGCGGAGGCGGGCTACGGCATGGCGCTGTGGGGCGACCGCTTCACGGGCACGCCGAACGTGGGCTTCGGGCTGTCGGAGACGGCGCGCGAGTACCGCATGGGCTGGCGGCTGACGTCGGCGGTGCGCGGCGACCCCGGCTTCGAGGTCAGCCTCGACGCGACCCGCCGCGAGGCCGCCAACGACAACGAAGCCGAGCACGGGGTGATGCTGCGAAGCCTGGTCCGCTGGTAGGGGTCCGGTAAGCGGCGGCGCGGCACGACGCAAACGTCCGCGCCGCTGTTGTTTCGCGCTTTAGGTCGATAGAAGGTCGGGCTTTTTGTTCACATTGATCCGGCGGCGGATTTCTCGTGATGGTGGCCGAATGTGGGAAGGACGCCGCCTGCGGCATTTTTTTGATCCTCAGCAGAATCCTCATTGCTGTTGGAGCTGTGGAGCGGTGGGCGCGAGATCGGCGAGTGTGGTCAGGCGGTGGGCAAGCGCCAGCTTGTCCACGGGCTGTCCACACGGTCCGCAGGACGCGTCCACGGCTCCACAGCTTGGCGGCACCGGGGCGCGCCCGTAATCTTGTCTTCTCTCTGAACCACAAAGAGAGGCCCGGGGGACTCAACTCCCGCCGGGCCATTGCCGGTGCAGCTTCGCTACGAAACGGGGCTCACCAGCGAGCAGTACGTTACCGAGCAGGCCTGGCTCAAGGCAAGGCTTGATCGGTGCCCGAACCATCCGCATGGCGGATGCTCTCTGGCCCATCACGGCACCTATGAGCGCAAGACGCCCGAGGGTTGCCAGATCGCTCGCTGGTACTGCCGCGAGAGCCACACGAGCTTCAGCGGGCTGCCCGATTGTCTGGCGGCGCGGCTGCCGGGCACGCTCGATGATCTGGAAGCGGTTGTGGTGATGGCCGAGGAGGCCGGCAGCCTGGAGGAGGCTGCGAACGAGGTGCGTTGCCCTGAGGACGAGGACGCCATCGAGCTTCCCGGCGCGCTTCGTTGGCTGCGCCGGCGGCTGGATCTCGTTTACAACGTCCTGGCCCGCGTCATCGGCCTGATCCCCGAGAAGCTCGCGGGCTGCGCGCCCACCATGAGCGCGGTGCGCGAGCGTCTCAAGAGCGACAGCGCGTTGAGGGTGCTGCGCGGCCTGGCCGCCGGACAGCTGCAGACGCTGCCCGCGCCTGTGGGCTTCCAACCTCACGGAATCGGCGTGAGGAGTCGCAAATCCGCGTTCCAACAACGGGCGGGGCCGGACCCGCCGCCGGAGAGTTCGTAGCGTGACGATCCCGGGGCCAGAGAGCCCCCCTGAACGAGGATCGCACCATGAACAGCTCGGACGACGACCTTCGCCAGGAGGTCGCGCTCTTCCGATACGGCGTCATCGTCGATCTGGTGCACCTGCCGGTGGGTACGCAGGGCATCGGCGAGAAGCTGCGCGACAAGGCCAGCCAGAGCTACACCATTCCCGGAAGCGACCGGACCCATGTTGCCGCCAACACGATCCGGGGGTGGATCAAGCGCTACCGCTACGGCGGCTTCGACGCGCTCTACCCCAAGCCGCGCACCGACCGGGGGCAGCCCCGGCGGCTTCCGCCCGAGGTCGCCGCGCAGCTCATCGAGCTGAAGACCAACAATCCGGCATGGTCGGTGCGCAGGATCATCCAGAAGGCCCGCGAGGGCGGTGTGGATCATCCGCTCGCCCCGTCCACCGTGCACCGGCTGCTGAGCCGCGAGGGCCTGTTCGACAAGAAGCCGCCCGACGGTGCCGACCGCCGCCGCTTCGCCTTCAAAGAAGCCGGCGAGCTGTGGATGAGCGACGTCATGCACGGGCCCAAGGTCCGGCACGGGCGCAGCCGGCGCAAGACCTACCTGATCGCCTTCATCGACGACGCCACCCGCGTCATCCCCTTTGCCGCCTTCGCCCTGGCCGAGAACGTCCAGGCCTTCCTGCCGGTGTTCAAGAACGCCCTTGTCCGGCGCGGCCTCGCAGCGCGCCTGTACGTCGACAACGGTGCCGCCTACCGCTCCCGCCAGCTCGCCCTGGTCTGCGCAAAGCTCGGCATCGCGCTGATTCACGCCAGGGCCTATCAGCCAGCCGGGAAGGGCAAGATCGAGCGCTTCTTCAGGACATTGCGGGCCAGCTGGCTCGCCCACCTCGAGCCCGAGGCCCTGGACAGCCTCGAGGCGCTCAATCGCAGCCTCTGGGCCTGGATCGAGGGGGAGTATCACGACACCCCCCATCGCGGCCTGGACGGGCGCACGCCGCTTGAGCAGTGGGCGCTGGTCGGCGCAGGCGTGCGCTATCCCGAGCCCACTCTCAACCTTGACGAGATCTTCCTCTTCGAGGTCAGGCGGCGGGTCCAGAAGGACCGCACCGTCAGCCTGGACGGTCGGCTCTACGAGGTCGATCCCCTCCTCGTCGGCCGCAGCGTCACCTTGCGCTACGACCCCGTCGCGCCGCCGTCGCGCCCCCTTGACGTCGTCTGTGACGGAAAGCCTGCCGGCAAGGCAACCCGCCTCGACGCCTACGCCAATACCGCAGTGAAGCGCGGCCACTGCTCCAAGCAGATCGAGACCGACGAGCCGGCGCCCGAGCCGCCACCCTCGCCGCTGGCCATGCGGAACTTCAAGAAGAAGCAGGAGGAGGACGACTGATGTACCTGCGCCACTTCGCCTTCACCCGTCTGCCCTTCGAGACCCCGGCAGAGACCGACGAGCTCTTCGAATCCAATGCCCGGCGCGAGGCAGAGGCCAGGCTCGGACACCTCATCGACTTGCGCGGCATCGGCATGCTCACCGGCGAGGTGGGCTCCGGCAAGACAACCGTCTGCCGTCACCTCACAGCCCAGCTCCATCCGGGCCTCTACCGCGTCCACTACGTCTCGCTCACCACGGGCAACGTGCTCGACATGTACAAATCCATCGGCTGGGAGATCGGCATCGCCGTCGAGCGCTCGCGATCCTCGGCCCACCATGCGATCAGGACCGAGATCACCCGGCTTGCGAACGAGGCCAAGCAGCTGCCCGTCCTCGTCGTCGACGAGGCCCACCACCTGCGCAACGACGTGCTCGAGGACCTCCGCCTGCTCACCAACTTCGCCATGGATTCGGAGCAGCGCATGTGCCTCATCCTCGTCGGCCTGACCGAGCTCAGGCGCAGGCTGTCCATGGCGGTGCACGAGTCCCTCAGCCAGCGCCTTCTCGTCCGCCACCATCTCAGCGGCCTCGACCGCGACGAGGTCGACGCCTACATCAAGCACCGCCTCCGTCTCGCAGGCTGCGAGCTGCCGCTCTTCGAGGCGCCGGCCGTCGAGGCCCTGTTCCAGAGTGCGCGCGGTCTGCCGCGCCAGATCAACCGCATCGCACACTACGCGCTGGCCGCCGCCGCCCTCGACGAGGCGAGGACCGTCAACGCCGACCACCTGCAGCACGCGCTCGAGGAGTTGCGGCCATGAACGGCTTCCCGACCCGCGCCCCGGCCGAGCTGGAAGAGCGGCCGCGCGAGCAGCAATGGCTGGTGGACACGCTGTGGGGCGAGCAGGCCGTCGGCATCGTCGGCGGCGAGCCGAAGTGCGGCAAGTCCATCCTGGCGCTGGACCTCGCGGTCGCGGTCGCCGCCGGCGTCCCATGCCTGCGGCACTTCGCCCCGGCCCGGCCTGGACCGGTCCTGATGTTCGCCGCCGAGGACGCCGGCCACCTCGTGCGCAAGCGTCTGCAAGGGATCGCCCGCGCCGCAGGCGCCCGCTTCGAGACCCTCGACATCGCCGTCATCGACGTGCCCACACTGCGCCTCGACCATCTCGACGACCGGCGCCGCCTGCAGCAGACCGTGGAGCGCATCGCACCGCGCCTCGTGGTCCTCGACCCCCTGGTCCGCCTGCACGGCGTGGACGAGAACACGGTCGCGGACGTCGCCCCGATCCTCGGCTTCCTGCGCGACCTGCAGCGCCGCTTCGAGACCGCCGTGCTGCTCGTCCACCACGCGCGCAAGAGCGGGGCTACGAGGCCAGGCCAAGCCTTGCGGGGAAGCAGTGAGCTGCACGCCTGGGGGGACTCGAACCTCTACCTGCGCCGCCGGGACCGGCAGACCCTCATGACCGTCGAGCATCGCGCCGCACGCGGTCTCGACGATATCGAGATCGAACTCATGGATGACGGAGAGGAGCCCGCCTTCCGCCTGCGCCAGCCGCCCCCGGCCGGCGGGGCGCCTCAGCCCGAAACCCCCGAATGCCGCGTCCTCAAGGCGCTCGCCGACGCCGGGGCGCCGCTCTCGCAGCGCCAGATCCGCGAACGCGCCGCGACCCGGCACAAGACCGTGGGCGCAATCCTGCAAAAGCTCGTCCGGGAGGGGCGCGTCGCGCGCAACGCCGAGGGCGGCTACAGCGTCGTCGCAGGCGCAACGGACAAGCGGACGGCGGGCGCCGCCGCCAACGGCAGCTCCCGGCCACAGGCCCCGCGGTTCCCGGAGCCCGGTTCCGCCAACGCCTAGGGGTTCGAGGCGGAACCGCCGTCGGGAACCACCCCCCAACGGCCCGGAAGGCGCTGCGCCTCCACCGGGACACGGGCGTCAAGTGAGCGGCCAGTCCGTGGCCGGAAGCTTGCTTCAGGCCATGGCAGCACTTCGTCGTGTGGACGGCCGCGCGACACCTCGTCAGCTCTCCTCAAGCACCAGCCCAAACCTCAATCGGACAGCGAGCCTGAACCGCGCGCAGAGACCATGAGCACCTACGCATCGATCCGGAAAAGACCGAACAATCAGAAAAATCCGGGCAGGGTTCACGTCAAATAATCTGGGAAATCCAGCGTCAAATAGTGTGGAGACAACAGCCGCCGTCGTCGCCGCCGGCCCCGATGCGGAGCGGCAGCCCGCGCACCGCGCGGCCCCGCACTGCGGGACCATCCGCGGCCGGTGCTGCACGGGACGGCCGCACGCACGCCCGCACCGCCGCCGACGATGCGCGCCGCGCGAGTGACGCTTCCCACGCGCATGACTTCCCGCACGACTTCCCGCATTGCAATGCCGCGTCCTGCTTCCTAGACTGCCGCCCGGACGCCGCGCGGCGGTTCGGGGACTGTCCCCGCAAGTGCGCGGCGGGCGCTGCCGCTCAAGCGCCGCTCGGGCTAAGTGCGGATTGCACAACGGCTTTCATCGCCCGACGGGATGAGCGGCCAGGAAGCGGGTTGACGACGCCCTTCGGCGGTTTGTTCACACACCCGACGCATCGTTGATGCAGGGGTCGCGGTGGCTGTTCCTGTCCGCTGTTGGCTGCCCATGCCGCGCTCGTGGCACGGATGTCCGCTCCCGGCACGCCGGGAAAGGTCGCACCAGATTGGTAGCTCCCGTGTTTGCCGCAAACACATGAGCAATATCAGGAGGTTGGGCGTCACCCCGCCGGACATGGAGCTCCCTCCGCTCCCGCAGGATATGGACTTGCTCCTGCGGAACTACCAGTCTGGTATCACCCTTGCGGGCGCTCCACTATGAGAGCTACCAATCCGGTGGCTGCCCCGAAGGCCCCGTTTGCTCGCAGCTTCGCTCCAGGACACCAGCGATCGGTGCCCGCCACGGTCGGGGATTTGGCAAGATCGGAACGGTGGCTCTCGCGAATCCGCACGGAAAGGTGGGCGAATTCTCATGGCACAGTCGCTGCAGAAGAACATCCGGGTCACCGCCGAGCAATGGGAGCGCATCGAGGAGGCCGCCCGAGAGCGCAAGCTCTCGCCCAATCAACTCGTCGTCGAGCTCGCCATCGAGGCCCTTGAGCGCCGCGAGTGGCCCAGTACCGAGGCCGAGATCAAGGTCGCCAGGGCCTCCCTGTTCGCCGCCCAGGCCCTCGCACGGGGCCTCATTGCTGATGGGCTCGAACAGGAGGTCCAGGAAATCCGCAACTTCATCTCCACGATCGTGCCCGATCCGGATGCCGGCTCTCGCAATGCACCGTAGTCCGCGCGGCGCTCTCCGGGCCTGCCGTGCCCATGCCTTACCGATTCCTCTAGCTGGCTGAGAATGATGGACAATCAGGAAGACAAGAACCCCCGTTCGGTGCCCGTCGAGTGGGGCGTGGACATGGACGGAATGTCCACGACAGACACGTTCCTCGGCTACGAGCGAAAGCTCAGCACCAAGGGCCGATGCAAGCGCTGCTGGGGCGGGCTGCTCGCCAGAACAGACAAGAGCCATGCCTGGACGGGAATACGATGCCGCGTCTGCGGAATGCAGTTGGAAGGAAAGAAGGCGCAAGACGAATTCGACAGAATGTCGCGAGAGCAGGCGGCAAACATGTCCAACATTTGCTTCGGCCGGACGGTCAGCTACGGCGACGGTGTTTTTCTCGTAAAGATCTTTCCTCGGTTGGAGCGCCACTCCGACAAGGAATTCCGCGCTCGCATTCGGACCAAGACCGCGCAAGGAAACAAGAAACACCACCTGACCCGCAATTCCTTTCCTTCCGGCTCTCCCGGATTGCTCTTCATGCAGGCCAATATCCTGATGGCCGGAGTCGGGGATACGTCCCGTTCCGATGACCGGTTCGTTGCGGAGTTTCCGGACATGCGTTTCGAGGACGATGGATCCGTGGCCGTACGCATGTCCGCTGAAGGCTTGGGACACGATCCAAAATACTCCGAGAGACGATTGGCAAGACGCATGGGGACGACCATGGCGGAGGCCATGATCGCCGCGTTCGCCTGCGAGCTGGCCATGAAGGCCATATCCCTGACCTGCAAGGACGAAGCGAAACAGACCCACGACCTTCTGGATCTCTACGAAGACCTGCCAGAATCATGCAGGAAGAGAATCGAGGCCGATTTTCCGGAAATCACGTCCGTACTGTCGGCAGGAAGGCAAACCTTCGGTGCGTGGCGGTACTTCGAAAAGAATGTGGGTGAAGACGGCCTGCACCCGATGATCGACCTCGACAGGGCGAGAACGTTGGCAAAGGCCGCGCGTGTCGTCCTGGACGAGGCGGAGGTGGTGGGACTGGCAGGCGTCGTGGACATGAAAGCCGAGATGGACATGCACAAGATGGGCGAGCAGGAAACCCACAAGCAGAGGATCAATCTCCGCATCAAGGGAAGGGAAAGTCCTCCGAAACTCGACGATGGGTGATGGGGAACGCTTGAGTGTCGCGCTCGCCAGCTCTTCCGTCCGGAGCCGCGAGCCTCCCCGCGCCATAGCCGGAAGCGCCACGGCCGCTCACTCCCGCGCCAGCGATCCCCGAATGAGCAGGAATTCCTGTATCTCCCCGGACACGTCGATACGTTCGGACAACAGCGTGCCGTGGGCGATCTGGTTGCGGACGCTGTAGAACTGCATGGCCCGCTTCCACTCGCCGCTGCCCTTCTCAAGCACCAGGGTCAGGCGGTTCTCGAAGCTCAGGCCCGACAGTCGGCGATCGTCCGGGTTGTACAGGGACCAGGCCCGGCGGTATCGCCAGTCCTCGTGCGACTGCGCGTGCCGGATCGCCGCCCGGCAGGCATCGTCGATGTCGGTCTCCAACTGACCCCAGGCCAGCACGAACCAGGCTTGATCGTTGAGCTCCCGCTCGCGTGCGACGCGGTCGCGCTCATCGTCCTCGCCGGCCGCGTCGCAGCTATCGCGCAACTCGCCAAGAAAGCGGTCGATCCGTTCGTAGGATGCCGCGATTGCCTGAAGATCGCTCACTGAAGGATTCGTCTCAGCCATTCGCTCGTGACGGCCTCGCGGTCGCAGCGGCGCTCGTCGCGGGCCGCCTGCCAGTCCGGCTCCTCGAAGTTCTCAGCCGCATCCACGATGAGGTAGCGCCGGCCTTCCCGCTTCACGTCGATCCGGCCGTTGTTGCCGATGATCCACAGTGCCTCCGGCTTGAGCTTGACCACCTCGCCGCCCTGGCCATGGAGTTCGAGCGTGGGCATGCGCCTCGCCTCGACGCCGAACTTGCGCATCAGCTTCTCGTGCATCAGCACCGGCGCGCCCCGACGGGCTTCCCACCCGTCCGGCAACCAGTCGCCGATCGCGGCAAAGAGCCTGTTCAGACGCGCTTCCCAGTCATCGACGCGACGCCGTATGTGCCTGGCGTCCATGGCGTCGCTGGTGACTTCGTCGAGGACCGTATTCATCGAACCGTTCCACCCTGCCGCCCTGCCGACGGTCTCGTGCATTATCCGCGCCTCGGCAGCTTCCGGATACCTTATATGGAGCGCCTGGCCCCGTTTCAACATGGCGGACAATTCGTTTCGGAGAAGCCCCACGGCATCCCACCGCCACACCACCTTGCGCCTGATTCCGGTCCGCACCTTCACAGCCCCAGATCGCGATCCAGGACCTTCGGCGCACGGGACTGCTCCATCCCCGGCTCCGATGTGTGATCCCGCTCCCGCGACCGGGATGCGCCGACCTCGGGCTCCGCGCTCCGCCCCGCGTCCAACCCGGCCTCCCGGCCCTTCGCCTTGTCCGGCTCGACCGCCTCCAGCGCCGCGATCCGTTCGCCGGTCGCCGCTTCGAGCTGTTCCTTCAGCCCCGCCTTGTCGTCGGTCACGAGCTCGGCCCGGTCCCGCGCGCGGCTGATCTCGACGTAGAAGCTCTTCTGCGTCGTCAGATGCCTGTGGTTGGCCTCCATCGCGGCGATCACGGTGTCGACGGTGCGGCCCTGGAACGCGTGCACGGTCGAGGCCCAGGCGCGGTCGACATGACGGAGCTGCGGGTCGCCGGGGGCGAGATCGAGCATGCGCCCGTCCTCGAGGCGGAACGTCACCCGGCCTTCGCGCACCGCCGCGACCTCGGCCGTGCCGCTGTTGACGAGCCCGAGCCCGGCGTCGTTGCGGGTCCAGCGGATGCGGTCGCCCGCGCGCAGCTCGATCTCCTCGGCCCGATACACCTCGACGCCGCCGGCGCGGGCCGCGAGGCGCCCGGGCTCCCAGGCGACGGCCCTCCCGTCCGCGCCCTCCAGGCCGACCGTGCGGGCGGCGCGATCGACGCGGGCGACGCGCAGCTCCTCGCCCTTTTCGACCCCGAGGCGCTTGTAGGGGCGGTGGAAGGCCACCACGTCGCCGGGCCGGTAGTTGGCGGCGAGCGACTTCTCGGCGCTGGTGTAGCCGCGCGAGACGAGGCGCTCGACCGTGATGGCGGGGCCGTGCACCGCGCCGTCGCGCACCAGACGCTCGCGCACGATGGCGTTAATGTCCTCGCGCAGCCCGTGGCTCGGGGCCATCAGCCCGGCGTTGGCGCGCTGCTCCGGCGGGAGCGCGAGCCAGCGCGCGGCGGCGGCGCCCGCGAGGTTGTCGGGCTTCACCTCGGCGACGTTGTCGCCGAGCCTGTCGAAGGCGCGCGCGACGTCGCCCGCGAGGCTCGCCTCGACCGCCTCCTTCAGGGCCGGGTCGCGCTGGCGCATGATCTCGTCCATGACGGCGGTCTTCATGCCGGCCGCCTGGAGCTGGGCGAACGGCTTGCCGGCGTCGACGGCGTCGAGCTGCTTCTCGTCGCCGACCAGCACCAGGCGGGGGATGCGCAGCGCGTCCGCGATCCGGAGCAGGTCGCGGGCCTGGACGGTGGAGGCGAGCGAGCCCTCGTCCACCACGAGCGCGGTCTTCGCGAACGCCGCGCGCATGTCCTTCTCGCCCTTCTTCGTCATGCGGCCGGCGGCGACGCCCGCGTAGCGGGCGAGGAAGCGCTGCAGGGTCTCGCTCCCGATCCCGGCCTCGCCTTCGAGCGTGCGCGCGGCGGAGGCCGAGGGGGCGAGGCCGCGGACCGCGTAGCCCTTCTTCTCCAGCAGCGCGCGGGCGCGCCTCAGCATGGTGGTCTTGCCGCTGCCGGCATAGCCCTGGACGCCGACGGTGCGGTCGCCGGACGACAGGATGAGCTTCACCGCCTCCTTCTGCCCGTGGGTGAGGGGGCCGTTCCTCAGCGCCTTGTCGACGGCGCGGACGCGCATCGGCGCGGCGCCGCGGCCTTCGCCCGCGCGCATCAGCGCGATCGCTTCGCGTTCGTCGGCGACCGCGCGGTCGGTGGTGAGCAGCCCCTCCGCGCCCGGCAGGCGGGCGGCGTGCAGCGTGCCCGCCGTCTCGCGCGCCGCGACCTCGCGCTCGATGTCCCCGATGGAGGTCGCGCCCGGGCTCCAGGCGAGCGCGGACGCGAGCAGCCCGGTGCGCGCGAACACGGCTTCCCGCTCCGAGAGGTGCGCGACCGCCCAATCGACGGCCTGCGATGCCGGACCCGGAGGAACGGTTTCCGGCGCGGCCTCCGCACCCCGCTCCCGGCCCGGCGCGTGTCCGGCGTTCCCGCTATCGGCCGCCGGCATGCCGTGCCCGGCCGCAGCGTCCGGACCCGCCGCCGGTTGCAGGCCCGGTTCCTTCCCCACGTCCCGGCCCGCCTGCTTCGCCTCCGCTTCAGCCGTGAGCGCACGGGCGTCGAACCCGAGCGCCGCGGCCTGCCGCTCCCAGCTTTCCCGCAGCGCCTCGCGGTCGACGTCGCGTTTCGCCGCGCGGGTCATCAGCGCCGCGCGCTGGGCGAGGCGCTGGTCGTCGGCGGTCTCCCCGCCGCCGCGCTCGGCCACCGCCGCCTCGATCTCGGCGCGCCGCGTCGAGAAGGCTTCCACGACCTCGCGGGAGACGCCCGCGATCTCGAAGCGCCCGTCGGCGTGGGTCTTCTCGATGCCGTAGCCGAGCCGCGCGAGCCCTTGCGCGAGTTCGCCGCGGTAGAGCGCGCCCAGCAGCATCTTCGATTCGTAGAGCCGCTCGTTCGCCATGGAGCGCCACTTGCCGTCGCCGCCCCGGACCATGTTGGCGATCACCGCATGGGTATGCAGCGCGGGGTCGAGGTTGCGCGAGGTGTCGTGGCGAAAGGTGGCGATCACCGCCTTCTGGCCGCCGGTGCGGACCATGCGGCCCGTCTCGGGGTCCTTCATGCGGGTCTCGGCGACGTTCCGCTCGAACCAGGCGAGCGTGCGGGCGACGGCGCGGTCGTGGGCCTCGACGACCCGCGCGTCGCCGCCGACCAGCGCGGCCAGCGAGACCGACTTCGGCGCGGAGAGGGTGAGGTCGCGGCCGGGGCGGTGCTCGATACTCCCGTCCCTGCCGCGCCGCCCGAGCTCCGTCCCCGAGCCGTCCGGCACCTTGCCTTCGAGCACCGCCCGGAAGGTGTCGGGATCGACGGGGCCCTTCAGCCCGAGCTCTTCGGCGCCCTTGCCAGCCCAGGCGCTGGCGTCCTTGTGTGCCGGATCGTCTTTCGCATAGTAGCCGTCGCGCTCGTAGTAGCTCGCGCCCTGGGCCGGGGCGGCGACGGCCCCGATCGAGGCCACCATGTCAGATCGCGACGCCGGAGCCGCCGGGGCGGGTCCGGCCTTCCTCCGGCTTGCGGTCCTCGTCCCCGGACTCGCCGTTCGCGGGCTCTCCGGCGCCTGCCGCCGCGTCCTCCGCCTCGCCCGGCAGCGGCGCCGGGTCCGGCCCGTCCGCAGGCGGCCCGGCGCTCCGCGGGCCGTCCTTCGCCGCCGCCGCCTCTCCGCTCTCCGGCGCCGGAAGCGCAAGGCCGCCGGACCGGCTCGCCTCCGCCGGGTCCGGGATCGCCTCGCCGTCGTCCCCGCGGGACGCGGCGCCCGCGTCCTCGGGCGCCCTGCCGGCGCCGCCCGTCCGGCCGCCGGGCTCCGTCCCGTCCTCCTCGCGCGGCACGAACCGCTCCGACACCTTCGGCCGGGAGACGTATTTCAGGCGGATGGAGGCGACCGGGAAGGGGCCGGGGAACTTCAGATACCCCTCCAGGTTGGCGAGCCGCATGATCTCCGAGGGCAGCGCCAGCGCGCGCAGCTCGCGCCGGGGCGTGAGCGAGACGCCGTCGCGGATGGTGTTGGCGCCGTAGCTGAAGCCCTCGGCGACCTCCTCGACCTCGCTGCGCCCGAGGCTGTCGGCCGACCACTGCGCGGTGTCCCGGTCGGGCGCGGCCAGCACGACGCGGGTGCCGCAGAGCCCCGAGATCGTCTCCGCGCCGTTGCGCCCGTAGAGGTCGCGCAAGGCGGATGCCACCTGGACGCCGAGCACGAAACAGCCGCCGAACTGGCGGGATTCGGCGAGGCCGGGCTGGAGCGACGGCACCTGGTGCAGGGTGGGGAGCTCGTCGAGGATCACCCAGATGCGCCTGCCGTCGTCCTGGGCGAGCGAGAGCATCGCGTTGACCGCGATCTCCAGCCAGGTGGATATGAGACCCCGCAGGCTGGCGTGCTGGTCGCCGCGCGAGGTGAGGAACAGGAACCCGCCGCGCTTCTCGTCGGAGATCCACTCCCGGATCGAGAACGGCTCGCCCTCGTCGGGCAGGAACTCCAGCGCGGAGAGGTTGGCGGTCAGCATGGCGCGCACGCTGAGCGCGGTCTTGGGGTTCTCCGGGTCCACGATCGACTGCGCGACCGTGCCCTCCATCGCCTGCGCCAGCTCGGTCAGCTCGGTCTTGAGCAGGCGGTCGACCAGGACCTTGTTGCGCGTCTCGCCCTTCTGGCGGAGCACGCCCGCGCCGTTGGCGAAGAGCTGGCGCGCCGCCGTCACCCAGAACGGGTCGACGGTGTCCTTCTGCTGCGGGATGAGCGCCGCGGCCATCATGTCGAAGTCGCGCGGGTTGCGCGCCTCGTAGAAGGGCGACCACCGCGGCGCGCGGGCGTCGAGCGGATTGAGCAGCACGTCCCGGTCGCGATCGAAGAACGCCGCCGTGTAGGAGCCCATCTTGTCGTAGATCACGCAGCGCTCGCCGCGCGCGCGGATCTGCGCCACCAGGTCCGAGATCAGCACGGTCTTGCCCGAGCCGGTGGTGCCCGAGACGATCGTGTGCTGGGTCTCGGTGCGCTCCGGCCAGGGGATGCCCGCGATCGACCAGGGCCGCAGCCGCTTGCCGCCGGGCAGGCACGCCAGCAGCCGCGCATCGGCGGACTGCACCCGGCGGCGCAGCTCCCCGGCCGTGACCATCTCGGCGCCCCGGATGCGCTTCTGGCGCCCGAGCTGCGCGCCGCGCCACCAGAACGCAGCCAGGAACAGCCCGATCAGCCCGCCGCCGGCCATCGCCCCGAGCCACGCGCTCGCGAACATCTCCGCCTTGATGCGCTCGCGGGCCTCCAGCGCCGGGACGGAGGCGGCGATGTCGCGGATGCTCATCACCCGCCGCGTGCCGTCCTCGAAGCGGATTTCCTGGCCCGAGTCCGTCCGGTAGCCGAGGACCAGCTTGACCTCGGCGAGCGTCACCATGCCGGCGGCGTACCACTCCGCGCCGTCGGTGCGGTGCCACAGCGTCCAGGCCGGCACGGCGACGGTGGTGAAGGCGGAGAGGAACATCGCCGCCCGGAAGAGCTGGCCCCACATCCGCAGCCCGTGAAAGACGGTCTGGCCGCCACGCAGGGTGCTGCCGCCGATACCGCGCATGGGTCTCTCCCCGGTTCAGGGTGAACGCCGCCTGGAGGCGGAGCGAAGCGGGAGGCGGCGCGAAGGGGGCCGGGGGGCGGAGAGGCGCTTGCCCGCGCCCCGGCCGGCGCTATCCTCGGAGGCATGAACATGACGGGAACATTCGAACGTCCGGGCGCACGCCCGGCCACGGTTGCCGAGCGCCTCCTCGTGCTCGGCGGCTTCGCCCTTGCCGCGGTCTGGACCGGGGCCTGCGCCATCGCCGGGACCGGCCTGGAGACCGCCGGCGCGGTCTGGCTGGCGGCGCTCGCCTGGGCGGTCGCCGCCTCCCTCGCGCTCGCACTCCGGCGCGGTTTCCGCGACGGCGACTGGAACGCCTTCCGCGGCTGCGAGCTTCCCGAGAACAACGACGCTCTGGACTGGAGCCTGAAGAGCGGGGCGTATGTCGACATGGAGATCGCCGAGCAGCACGAACGCCTGATGCGCGGCGACTGAAGCCTCCGCCGGGGTCACGGCGAAGAGTCCCCCCAGCCCTTCTCATCCTGCCGCCGGGGGGCTCCCCCGTCGCCGGACGCGCCGTCGGGCGCGGCGTTCCTGGCCGAGCCGAACAGCTTGCCGGCCAGCCAGTCGCCGACCACGGGCAGGTTCTCCGTGGCGTGCTCCTCGAAGGGCTTTCCTTCCTGGGCCGCCGCCCGGGCGCGGCCCTCGACACCCTCGTCCTTCGTCACGGTCTGCCGCGCCTCGCGCGCCGTTCCCTTCATGACCATGTCGGTCTTCGTCTCTACCCGCTCGCCGAGCGCCGCGGCCTCGACTTCGCCCGGAATGGGCGCGTCCGCGGCATAAGCCCGGTCGCGCACGCCCGCCGACCAGCCCCCGTAGGCCGCCGCGGTCTCGCGGCCGTAGGCGCCGCGCAGCTCGCCGGCCGCGCCCTCGTACTCGGCCGCGCCGCCGACCGTCGCCGGGTCCGGTCCCGCCGGGGCGGGGAACTTCCCGGCGACGAAGGCGGCGGCGTATTCCCGGAGCTGTTCCGAGTCCTCCGCCGTCTGCGGCGAGGCGATGCGCATGGCACCGGCCGCGCCGATGGCGCGCCCGTCCACGCCTGTGCGCTCCGACAGCCATGCGAAGAAGGGTTGGCCCAGCTCGCGCTCGATCGCCCGCGCGTCGGAGCGCACCTGCGCCGCCTGTTCCGACCAGCTCTCCGATTCCTGCCGTGCCAATGACGCCCGCTCCTGGAAGGTCCGCATGCGCGTCAGGTTGGCGCTCAGGCTCTCGTCGAGGCCCGCCATCTCGCTGTCGCCGGTCTGGGTGGAGTAGCGCTGCGAGGCCTCGGCGACCTGCGACCAGCTCTCGGTCACGCCGTGCTGGCGGTCGTATTCCTTCACCCGGTTCCAGGCGTCGGACTCGACGGTCTGGCCGCGCCACATCACCGAGCCGTCCGCCCTGGCCTTCACAAGGAAGTCCCAGCCGCCGCCGACGCTGGCCTGCCCGATCAGCACCGCCGCCTGGTTCTTCGTGATCCCCGCGATCTCGGAGAGCTTCTCGACATGGGAGTCGAGCGCCTGCGCCTGGCTCGACTCGCTCTCCGTGACGCCGCGCGCATAGGCCTCGCCCGTCGAGACGTCGTGGCTGTAGCGCTCGATCATGGCCGTGGCGTCGGTAACCGCCGCATTCCTCGCCATGCCCGCCTCGGCCGACCAGTGGCGCGACAGGGTCCGGGCTTCCGCCGCGCGGGTCTCGTGGGAGGTCGCGAGCGACTCCGACAACCTCACCCCGGCCGCCGGAATCCGGCTGGTGGCGGCGCCGGCATCCGCCACCACCGTCCCGTCGCCGGTCACCGTCATCGCGGCGCCCATCGGCGCGTAGCCGGTGTAGCGGTCGGTGTCGACATGGGCCGAGGTGCGGATCTGGCGGCCTTCCAGGGTCGCGAAGCGGTGCGTGTCGTATCCGGTGTTGGCGAGCGAGAGGTTGCCCGTCGTGCCCTCGTGCGCGGCAGACGAGGCCGCGTCCTGTCCCACCGCCAGCACCGAGGTCGCAAGCACCGTCGCCTTGGAGAGCCCGTAGGCGAGCGCGGCGGCGAGGAAGGGCACCGACATCGAGAGATATCCCGACATCACCGCGACATCCGAGGCGACCGCCCGGATCCCCGCCTGCGCCACCAGCGAGATGCCGATGTCGCCGTCGGGCATGAGGGCGGCGGCCTGCATCCTCTCCGCGGCCTCGCCCATGCTGATCCGGTGCAGCACGGCGTAGAGCGGCCCCCAGCTCTGCAGCCACACCAGGCCGGTGACGTAGGAGCGGAATATGGCCGTCCCGGCCGGGGTCAGCATCAGCAGCACCGCCATCGGGAACGCGCCGATATAGAGGCATTCGAAGACGATCCGGAGCAGCGGCACCCAGGTCTCGGCCTGCCGCCCGATCGCCCGGTAGGCGGAGACGGTCTGCGCCTCGGCGCGGGCCTCCGTGTAGGCGCGCAAGGCAGCGGCATTCCCCGCCTCGGCCGCCCACTGCTCGCCCGCGTCGTGGACCGCGTTGAGCACCATCTGCTGGCGCATGATCTCGGCCGCCGAGCGCGCGGCGCCAATCAGGAAGGTGTGGGAGGCCGGCAGCGCCGCCAGCAGCTCGGCCCGCGCCAGCGCGTCGGTGCGCGCGTCGGGGAATATCCTGCGCCCGAAGATCGTGCCCGCGCGCTGTATCTCGGCGGTCCACTGCGCATTGAGCCTGCCGGCCCCGTCGCGGCAGGTGACCACCTGGCGGTCCATGGTGGCGGCGCCGCCGGCGCCCGCCGCGCCGCGCGTCGCGAACTCGAACATCCGCGCGGGCGATGCCCCGGCGGACGGCGTGCCGGTGGCGGTGACCAGCCGCCAGAGGTCGGTCGACTCGCGCAGATCGTCCGCCGTGACGTGGCCCAGCAGCAGCGCGTGGAACACGCACTGGCGGGCGTAGTTGCGGACGTTGCGCGCGAACACCGCGTCGGTGATCTCGAGCCGCGTCGCCTTGGCCGCGAGCCGCGCCCCAAAGATCAGCCCGTGCCTCTGGTAGACGAGGTCGTTCGGCAGCGCGAACGCCTGCTCGGTGAGCCGCGTCAACCCGTCGCCGACCTGGGAGGTGAGCGAGGCGAACAGCGCGAGGCCGATGGGGACGTTGGCCACCACGGCCGGCGCCAGGGTCGGATCGAGCCGGTCGACCACCCGGACGGTGGCCTTCGGCACGATCATCGCACCCCAGACCGCGGCGAACAGCAGCACCCACTTCGCGTTGTCCTTCCACGACCCGCCGAAGGCGGTGCGGAACAGGACCCAGGCGAGGCCGGCGACGCCGGCAATCTGGGCGAGCGTGATGTAGGCGCCGCCCGAGGTGATCGCGGCGACGGCATTCAGGAGATCGACGAGGTAGGTCCCGCCGCCGAGGGTGAAGAGCTCGTACATATGTAAGGTGTCACCCGTTCATGGCTCAGCGCGACCCGGCCCCGGCGCCGCCGCGCGCGAAGGCCAACGCGGCGCGCAGATCGGCCGAGAGCGCGCCCGCCAGCTCGGTCTCGATCAGGCGCAGCTTCTCCACCACGGCGAGCGCCGTGTTGAGGCGCTGCAATCCCTGGTGCCTGTGCCTTGCCAGCGCGATCCGGTTGGTCCTGAGCCCCTCGCGCCAGCGCTTGAGCTGCTCGCCGTCGGCGATGTCGAGGGTGCCGGAGCGTTCCTCGACCGTGCGGTGCAGGTCCGTGATCCAGACCTGCATCACGTCGAGCGCCACCGCCTCGGCGAGCGCGTCCATCTCCTGGTCGATCACCGCGCCGCGGTATGCGGCGGCGGTGTTGGCGACCCGGTAGACCGGCAGCGTGGTGAGGTTGACCAGCCCGAGCGCCGGCGCGGGCACGGCGGTGTCGTTCCGGACCGCGTCGACCATGTCGCGCAGCAGCTCCGCCACCCGCGCCCGGAAGCCCCGGTTGGGCGGGACGGTCGCCGTGCCGAGCGTCGGGTTGAGGCAGTCGGCCGTCGCGTCGCAGCGGTAGACCGGGAGGTTGCCGCCGCCCTCCATCAGGGTCTCGGTGACGCGGCGGTCCAGCGCGAGCGGCTCCAGGATGCGCACGCGGGGGCCGCTCGTGTCGGAATCGGAGGTCGGCGCGGTGACGATCACCGTGCCGGTCACCGCCATGGCGAACTCGGCAAGCTGGGTGTCGCCGGACAGGAACGAGGACGCCCGGATCGCCTTCCAGGCGTAGTTGACGTTGACCGGCACCTGGTCGGCCATCGCGCCGGAGGCGGCGGCCAGGGTCGAGTTGCGCTTGCCGTCGGCGCCGCAGCCGTGCCTCGCGGCCGCGTAGTCCGAGAAGATGCCCTGCGACGTTCCGATCGCGGCGCAGATCGCGGCGCTGGCCCGGTCGTTCTTCGACCATGTGGCGCCGACCAGCGCCTGCGCGGTCTCGCAGCTGTTCATGTTCTGGTTGTTGATCCACTGCGCCAACGCCCTGAGCTTCGCCATGGTCTCGGCGATCACCGGCGAGATGGTCTCCAGCGCGAGCTCGAACGCGAAGCCCGCGGCGTTCTGCGCCACCGCGCGCCCGAAGGCGATCAATTGATCGGAGTTGATGAACGAGAACGCGCCGGCGAACGCGTCGATGCCGCCGCAGCCCGCCCGGAAGCTCGGCAGGTTGACGGTGGCGACCTGCTCGGAGCGCACCGGCGAGCGCAGATAGAGGTTGCCGAGCGTCCAGTGCCCGGACGCCTGGCCCTGGAAGGCCGTCGGTCCGGTGGTGTTGACCGCCGCCCCCTGCCAGAAGCGGTTCATTTCCGAGAGGACGTCCGCATGGGCCGGGGAGGCCGACAGCAGGAGGGCGGACACGGCGGCAGCCGTGACGTTCTTCCACTCAGTAGTCATGTCCGGGCTCCAGGGCGGTCAGCGCAAAGATCCGTTCGGCCATCTCGTCCTCGGCCATCACGCCGAAGCCGACCGGCAGGACGCGCTTCGTGGCGGTGTCGAACAGCACCAGGGCGGGCACCGGGGCGTTGCCGAGGCCGAGCTTCGCGGCGCGCCCCTGATCGGCGACCGCCTCGGGCCAGCCCTCCAGCGCCTCGCCGCCGAGCGACACCGCGAGCACGTCGAGGCCGTGGCGGGACGCGAAGGCGCGCAGGAGCGGACCGAACACCTTGCATCCGGCGCATCCGGCATGGCCGAGATAGATCAGCCCGTAGCGCTCCCCAAGGGTTGCCAGCGCCCGGTCGCGGGCCTCCCGCCTCCCGTCCGACCACACCTGTTTCGCCAGCGCGCCCACCGGGCGGCGCAGCGTGTAGTCGAGCTCCGGCGTCGCCCACACGGTGCGCCGGAAGGCGTCCGAGAAGGTGGCGGCCCGTTGGAGGGTCTCCTGCTGGAGGCGCAGATAGGCGGTCACCTTGGCGGGCGTCGGGTCGAGGATGGCCTCGGCGCGCGCCTCTTCGAGGGCGCGGCGCATCGCCTCGATCCGTTCCGCGGCCGACTGTCCGGCGTCGCCGGAGGGCGGGGCGGGGGCGGGCTCGACCCGTTGCGGCTCCCGCGGCTCCTCCTCCCGCCGGTCGCAGTAGAAGTGCCAGCCGAGCGAAGCGCCGGCGCCCTCGCCGGCACACCACGACCGCCATTCCCCGCCCGCCGCGGGCGCGCCGAGCGCCACCCAGACGCCGACCGCGGCGAGAACGCGCGCCAGGGCGCGGCGGACGGCACGGTTCGCGGCGGCCGCCATCTCACTGCCCCCGCCGGTAGAAGTCGCGGATGCGTTGCCGCATGGCGTCCCCGGTATCCCCCGCGTCCGGCAGCGAGACCGTGGGCTCCCGCGATCCGTCCATCAGGTCCTCGGTGAACTCGGAGAGGTCGAGGCGGGCGAAGTCGATGCCCTCGATCTCGGCCACGGTGAACCCGCGGCAGCTTCCCCAGCCGATGCCGAGCTGAGCGCGGCCCTGCTGCTGGAGGATGCGCCCGAGCTTCGAGCCGAACACGCACCAGGCCCGGGAACGCCTGACGCAGACGCCGAAGAACGTGCGCTTCGAGCAGTACTTGCCGAGATAGTGGGTGTTGCCGGCGTTTCGCTCCTCCGCCAGCTCGATCTCCTCGGCCGAGCAGTCGGCCATCCCCACCAGCAGGCCGCTGTTCCTGCAGCAGTTCGCGAGCCCGAAATACTTGATGTGGCAGGCGCGGCGCTCGCCGGTGAACAAGCTCATGTCGCTCCGGTCGAACTCGTCGCCGCCCAACTCGACCGCCATGTTGAGCCGCGTCGCCGCCTCGACGAAGCCGGTGTTCGATTGCGAGTCGACACGGTCGCAGTCCGCTCCGACGCACCAGCGCACCGAGCCGCAACGCCCGCCGTCGTCCGCATCGTCGAGGTCCGCGCCGCACGCCGTGGCGCTGCCCGACGCAAGCCCGTCCGCGCGGTGAACCGGCGCCTGCGGCGACGCCGCAATTCCCTCCGAGCGCGCGACGACCGGATCGCCCGCCGGCACGTTCGCCGCCGGGCGGTTCGTGGCGCCCTCGACCACCGCCCGCCCGGCCGCGCCGCCGGTATCGTGCGGGTCGGCGAGCCGGGCGCGCGCCGCATCGTCCATGCCGGCGGCCGTCAGGCTCCGCTCCGGAACCTCCGTGCCGGCATAGCCCGGTACCTCGGCGGCATTGGAAGAGTCGCGTGCGATCGTGCGCGCTGCCGAATTGCCCGCATTGCCGATGGCGCGCGCCGCGGCCCTGGGGTCCTCTGCCTTCGCCACCATGCCCGACACGAGCCAGAGCATCAGGCAGACCAGCACGAACATCCCAACCCAGGTCAGCAGCCGGACGATCCGCGTGCCACGGTCAACCGCGACGGCGATGCGGTCTTCGGATTGTTCCGTGGGTTCCGTCATGGCCCGTCTTCTCCTCTCAGGCGGCGCAGATGACCCCGCGCCGCGTTGCGCCCGACCGCGCCTTCGTCCGCCACCGCTTCGAGGGCGGCGGCGAGGCCGATGTTGCCCGTCACCCGGTCGTGCGGCGGCGCCGGATCGTCCCCGCAACCCCGGCTCGCGCAGGGCGGCACGCCGCCGGGCACGACGACGACCGCAGGAACGCGGGCGATGCTGAACAGGCGGAACAGGCGCGGGTCGATGGCGATGCCGGCCTCCGCGCCGCCGAGGCGCGCGCCGATTTGCCTGACCGTCGCCCGCATTCCGTCCTCCGACACCCCGCGCAGCACCAGCGGAACCCCGATGCGGGCTGCCTCGCGCGCCCACTGGCGCCAGCTCTCCGGCGGCACCGACAGGCTCGTGAAGACGAGGATTTCGGCCGTCGCCGGACGCCCGGCCGCGAGCGCGCCGGCATGGCGTTCGGCCGGGAGAGGGGCGGCGGTCCCGCCCGCCGATCCGGGATCCCTCTCCCGTACGGTCTCCCCGGCGCGGCCCAGGGCGCGTTCGAGCACGCTGCGCGTCCATTCCCCGAGCGATCTCTCGCCGTTGGCGCCGGCCTCTTGCAGCACCTCCTCGACCAGCCGCGCGGCGGCCGCGTCCGGGTTGCCGGCAGGCGGTTTCCCGTCCGCGCGCGCCAACCCGATACCGGCCGCCACGACCAGCGAGGCGGCGAGAGCGAGGAGGTTTCGGGTTCGGGAAAATGCGGCTGTCATGGCATCCTCGACATTCGATCTGTCACGGGTTTCCAACGGCTTCAGAGGAGGCAACAGTTGCGCTTGGCCCACAGCAGGTAGCCGAAGTTCTCGCCCGCGACCGGCAGCTCGCGGAGCGTTTCCCAGAGCACCGAGGACCGTCCGGTCGGGTTGCAGCCCGTCATGGGGCTCGTGGCCGGCACCGGCTGGGTCATCTGCCAGCGGTACTGCGACTTCTGCATGATGGGCATCGGATAGCGCCCGCAGAGCGCGCCCGAGCCCGACGTGCCCCAGGCGAGCCCGGCGCGGTGGAGCCGGTAGAGCAGGCGCTGCGCCGCCAGCAGCGATGCCTGCACGCCCCCGACATGGGCCGCCACGTTGCCGGTGAGCGGATACATGCCGCCCTGGCAGCCGGCGCACCAGAACATCGGGTCGAGCGGCAGCCCGGCCGACGATGCCGCGCAATCGGCGGCGCAGGCGGCCTGTGCCGGCAGGCCGGCGAACAGCGCGGCTTCCGGGTTGAGCAGGAACGACAGCTCGTCGTCGAGCCAGGCCGGGTCGAGCTCCGAGGTCCAGGCGATGTCGAGCGAGCCGCCCTCGAGGCAGCCGAGATCGAGCAGCACGCCGATCCAGGAGAGCAGCGGGTACATGTAATAGTGCGCGTGCCAGACGGAGCCTGCGGACCCGTCGCCGCCGGAGGATCCGGTGCGCCCGCGCGCGGCATGGAGCCCCGGATCGACGGTGAGCCCGCCGAGGTTCGGGAAGCACCAGGGGACGCGGGTCACGTCCATCAGCCGCGCCGGCTCCCAGACCCCGAGCGCGAGCCCGATGCGCGGGATCGGCGAGCCGCACAGGCAGATCGGCGATCCCGGGTTGGGCGTGTCCGGCGCGCCGGTCGCGCTTCCGATGGCGATCGGCCCGATCGTGATCGGGAAGAGGCACTCCCAGCAGACGTCCGAGACCGGATTGACGAACCGCCCGGTGCAGGTCTGTGCCGAGGCCGGCGCCGGCCACAGCACGGCCAGCAGCGCCAGCGCCGCCAGGGGGGCGAGGCGGCGGCTCATTCCGGCGCTCCCGCCCTCGAACCCGGTCCGCGATCCGCCCGCCGCGCCGAGAGCACGTTGACCGTGCCCTGCCGGCCGGCGACGACGATTTCGGTGACGGTGCGGGCCACGTCCTCGCGGTCGCGGTAGTCCCGCGTGGCGATCCGGCCCTCGACCAGCACCGCATCGCCCTTCCCGACCATCGCCTCCACCACCGCGACCGTGGGGCCGTAGACCACCACGCGATGCCATTCCGTCGCCTCGGCCGGCTGCCCCTCGCGGTCCTTCCATTTCTC
Organism: Alphaproteobacteria bacterium; assembly: GCA_965202925.1. GTDB lineage: Bacteria > Pseudomonadota > Alphaproteobacteria > Bin65 > Bin65 > Bin65. Next base: position 1,350,580 of record CBDBCG010000001.1, read on the forward strand.
GGTGGTGGCCAGCGTGAAGGTCGCCGCCTTCTCGCCGTTCCCGAGATCGCGGATCTCCGGATCGCGTCCGGCATGGCCCAGCAATGTCGCCCGGTTCATGTTCAGCACGGTTCTCTCCTTTCCCTCATTCGCCCGGTTGTCCGTCCGGCGCCCCGCCGCCGGCGCCCGCGCCGGCCGCGTCATCGAGGCGGAACTCCGTGATCCGCAGCCGCGTCCCTTCCTGCGCGACCAGGCTCGGCGACGCCGCGATGCCGAAGCGCGCCGCGAGCGTCCCGCCGGTGTCGAAGAAGAAGGGCCGCCCGTGCTTCCGCATCAGGTCGAGCGGCCGGCCGGCGAGCAGCACGATCTTCGCGGGGTTTTCGTGGGCGAGCGCCCAGGCGATTTCCGCCGCGCGCCTGCCGTCGACGAACACCAGGTCGCGCGTCAGCGGCATGCGCTCCAGCGGGTTCACCCGCGTCCCGGCCGCGGCGACGAGGGTTCCGTCCGGCGTGCGGATGTCCCGCTCGACCGTGATGGCGGGGTCGAACAGGCGGCTGCGTTTCCGCGTCGCCGCCGCGATCCCCGCCACCGGCTCGGGCTCCTCCAGCGTTCTCCGCGCCCGCTCGCGGGCCTCGGCCTCGAAGCGCGCCAGCGCGCCCGAGCGCTGCATCTCCAGAAGCCGGGCCTCGATTTCGGCGAGCAGGTCCGGTTCGGTGATGGCCCACGTCGCGCCGCGCACGCCGAGGTCCTTCGCGGATGCGGCGTACGGAACGCCCGCGGCCGGCAGGGCGGCCAGAGTGGCGCCGAGCAGCAGGGCGGCGGGGCGCATCATCGCCGCGTGTCCGCCGCCGGGCGCGGCAGGATCGTCGCCGCGCCGGCCTCGTCCACGTCCTCCGGCCCGACCAGCGGCCCCTCCAGGCCGATCCAGGGCAGGTCGGGCATGGCGATCGCCCGTCCGAGGATGCGCCCCCGCGGCACGAGCCCGATCTCCGCGTAGCGGCTGTCGTGGGAATCCGCGTGATCGGCGTGCACATAGAAGCGGCCCGGCGGGATGACGCCCGGCGCGATGGCCGCGAGCGGCCGCCCGTCGAGCGCATGCGTCTTCGCCCGGCCGGCGGGAACGCCGTCGAGCCGCACCGTCCCGTCCGCATCGACCGAGACCGTCATGCCCGGCAGCCCGCGCACGGTCTTGAGATAGGGAACTCCGGAACCCACGGAGGGAGCCTGGCTCCCCGGCTCGAAGGCCGGGGCAGGCTCTCCCCAATCCGGGCGCGGCTCGAACAGCACGCGGTCGCCGATCTCCGGGTCCCCGCCGAACAGCGGGAACGCCGCATAGCCCCAGGCTTCGTCGGACCAGCTCGCGTTGACATGGACGCGCGAGGCCGCGCCGAGCCAGAGGACCGCCAGCGCGATCATCACGCCGAGCGCGACATGGCGGCGGCGCGCATTGCCGCCCCGCGGCGCGCGTGCCGGACGCCCGGCGCTCACCGCCCGTCTCCCGAAGCCGGCGCGCCGTCCCCCCGGCCCCGCGCCAGCAGCGCCGCGAGCGTCCGCTCGACCTCCCGCGTCAGGTCCGGCGCCCCCGCGGCCACCGCGCGCGCCGGCAGCAGCACGGCGCCGTGGCGGTCGGCCACGAGATCCAGCGCGGCTTCGAGCGCCTCGCCCCAGGCGCGCACGTCCTCCGCCGTCCGGCGCTCCGCCGCGGCGCGGGTCGTCCAGGCGGCGGTGATCTCGCCGAGCCGCACGCTGGCGATGCGCGGCTGCCCGTCGGTAGCCATGCGCGCCGTGCCGGCGGCGACGACCGCCGCGACGCCGACGGCGAGCAGCACGGCGGAGACGACCGTGCGAAGCTCGCTCACGCCCCGCACCCCGCCGCGCGCTGCCGTGCGGTCATCGAGACATAGGCGCGGGTGTCGCGGTGCTTGAACCACGCCGTGCCGTCCTCGTCGTGGAACATGTAGAGGTAGTGCCCGGCCCAGCGGCGGTCCGAGCGCTCCGCCGACAGCACCCCGGCCAGGATCGCGTCCCGGAACACCTCCTCGGCGTCGCGCACCACCCGCACCGCCGGCGCACGGGTCGCCGCGGACGCGCCGCCGCGGCGTCCGCGCCGCTTCGGGCGTCGTCCTTCCGCCCGCGCCGTCTCCGGCCTCCCCCTCACCGGCCGCCTCCCGCGTCCCCGCCCGCGTCCCCGCCCGGCGCCGCGCCGAGCGCCCGGAAACGGGCGAGCCACGCCGCGGCCGCCTTGTCGGGCGGGACGCCGCGGATGCGCCGCTTGAGCGGCGGGAAGGCGACGCCGGCGCCCACCGGCGCATCCCCGTCGAGCAGGTCGCGGCTCTCGGCCGCGGCCGCCATGCGGGTGACGAACCTCAGCAGCTCCGCCTGCTCCTCATCGAGCACGGCATCGAGGCCGGCGGCCTCGCGCACCGCGCTCTCGATCCCGGCGGCGAGCTTCCCGGCGCGCTCCGCCGCGCGCTGCGAGTCCGGCACCCGACCCCGCAGCCAGGCGGACGGCGCGTTCGCGACGAGCGCGTGCAGCGCGAGCCGCCGCCGGTCCTCCTCGCCCAGCCCGTCGAGCGCCTCGATCTCTTCCGATACGACCACCGCGTGGGCCGCGACCGAGTGGTACTGCCGCAGGCAGCCGCCGCGGCGGCAGGTGTTGGCCAGAACGTGCGCCAGAGCCTCGAAGTCGATGTCGGCGGCGGTCACGGTCTCGGGGTCGTCCGGCCAGGCGAGCGGACGTTGCACGGTTGCTTTCCGCGTCATGCGGCTTCCTCCGTTTCGGATGATCGGGATGGGCCGGCAGGGCCGGCAGCGGCAGCGGGACGAACTTCGTCCCCCGCCAGGGGAGCGTCCCCGGCGAGCCGGTCGATGGCCTCGACGGTCGTGAGCCCCTCGGCCTTCAGCCGCTCGACCGCGGCGAAGGCCGGGCCGCGCGAGGAGAACAGCGCGACCGACCAGCGGTCGAGAACGAGGCGCGCAACCCGCCAGCCGTCCGGGCCGTGCAGCACCAGCTCGGCGTATCTGCCGTCGGCGGTGGTGAGGCTCTTCAGCGCCCGCTCCATGCCGGGATCGCAGTGAATGCGCTTCTCCTGCTTCAGCAGCTCGATGGATTCGTCCTTCTGGGCGAGGAAGATCACCCAGTCGGAGTTCTCCCAGGCGGCGCGCGCGGCCGGGTTGGCGTAGTAGTCGTTGACCGACTGCGTGCCGGTTATGAGCGCGCCCCGGTATTTGCGGGCGCGCCGCGCCGCGCCTTCGAGGAAGGCGCGGCTGTCCTCGCCGGAGAGCAGGTCCCAGGCCTCGTCGATGACGATCGCCTTCGCCCGCGTTCTGGGGCCGTGATACATGCGCTGGGTCGAGAGGAAGACCACCAGCATCAGCACCACCGCCTGGACGTCGCCGCGCCCCTTGAGCTCGGCGAGCTCGAACACGGTGAGCGCGTTCTCCAGGTCGGGCACGTTGGAGCCCGCGAACAGCCGGCCCATGGCCCCGCCGGGACACCACGGGCCGAGCGCCACGCCCATGTCCTTCGCCCGGCGGTCGTCGCGAGTTTCGAGGTTCTTTCTGACCGTCCCCAGATCGGCGTCGTTGCCGGCCTCGTCCCAGGCCGCCGCGATGGCCTCGGCGATCAGCGCCGCCTCGATGTCGTCGATCGAGCCCCGGCGCCTTGCCATGCGCCCGATGACGCCGGCCAGCATGGCGAAGCACTCTTCGCGGTAGTCGCCGTCATGCTCCGCCGTTCCGGCGTCGATCATGGCGAAGGGGTTGAGGCAGGCGGGGTCCTTGCCGAAGGCGATGAACGCGCCGCCGAGCGCTTCCGCCGTGTGCTGGAAGGAGCGGCCGTCGTCGATCACCACCGCCTCGCCGCCGGCGCCGATGAGACCCGTCACCAGCTCCTGCATCAGCACCGACTTGCCCGAGCCGGACTTGCCGGTGACGGCGACATTGTAGTTGCCGGCCTCGTTGGCGAAGGGCGACCAGCAGGCCGGCTGCCCGCGCCGCCCGATCAGGAACAGGGCGGGCGGGTTGTCGGGGCTGGCCGGCTGTCCGCGCCATTCGCCGTGCAGCGGTGCGAGGTTGACCGCGCTGGAGGTCAGCAGCGTCTTCATCCGGCCCATGCGCTCGAGGTCGGCATCCAGCCCGCCCGCAGAGGCCATCGGGAGGCAGGCGAGCCAGGAAGGGAGCTGCATGTAGCGCTCGGCGTTCACCCGCCAGCCCTGGCCGTGATAGATCGCGCGCACCGCCTGCTCGGCCTCGTCAAGGGCGTCGAGCGGCGCGTAGACCGCCGCCATGTAGCAGGCGCGGACCAGCTTCTCGCCGTCCTTGATGCGCTCGGTCACCGCCTGCCAGTCGCGCGCCTTCTCGGGCAGGCCGGGCAGATATCTCGCAATGCCGGTGCCGGCCTGCTGGGTCGCGCGGGCGGACTTGAGAAAGGCCTTCTCGCCCGCCGCCTCGTCGCCCGTCATGACGGTGAGGCAGGTCAGGACGGGGCAGCCCGGTTGCAGGAAGTCACGGTGGAAGTCGCCGATCAGCGCGTTGCCGCGCCAGCCCGGCCAGACCTCGGGGAAGGCGATGGCGCTGAGAACCCGCACCGCCACATCGCCCGGACGCCCGGCGCCATTCCCGTCCGGGTGGTGGAACGTCAGCCCGGTCGGGTGGACCGTGAGCGCGCGGCCGGGCGCGATGCACTGCTCGTGCAGCGGATCGCGCGGCGCCCAGCGGCGCGCCGGACGCTCGGTCCCGCCGTCGCGGTGGCCGCCGATATCCGGCGCGACCAGCTCGGCCGCCAGCGACAGGAGCGCGTCGGGCTCCAGCCGGCGGGTGGCGGCGCCCGCCGAGGCGAGCGTGCCCTCCAGCGCCCGGCGGAACGCCCCGAGCGCGGTCTCCGCGGCCGGGCCGGGCAGGGCCGTCAGGCAGGCGGTGACGAACACCCGGTAGTCGGCGAGGGTGAACGGCGGCCCGCCTTCGTGCAGCCGGCGCCAGCCTCCCGAAGCGAGCAGGTCGCGGCGGCCCGTGCCCATGCGGGCGAGCGCCCCGCCCCCGGCTCGGGGGCCGGGGCAGGCCGCGCCCGAACGCGGCTCCGCCCAGCTCCGCGCCGCCGCGCCGAAGCGTGGGCTCGCCCAGTGGATGACCTGCACCGTGCAGCGCTCCGGCGCCGCGTCGGCGAGCGTGCCCGCGAGCGCGCCCAGGGTCTCGGCGTCGATGCCGGCAAACGGCGGCAGCTCGACGACGAACCCCGTCGAGCCCGCGTTGACGTAGAGCTCGCTCGATTCGTCGAAGGCCCGCCAGGGCAGCAGCGCATGCAGCGCGGCGGGCATCTCCGGCGGCGCCCAGGGGCCGGGCGCCTCCGGACCCTCGAACAGCTCCAGCAGCCGCTTCACCGCGCGAGCCTCCAGCCCGCCGGCTCCAGCACGACCCGGACGTGCGACGCCTCGCGGTAGACGCCTTCGGCGTCGACGAAAGGCGCGATCCAGATCCGCGCCACCACCTCGTCGGTGCGGAAACCGGCATGGTCGTCGCGGGAGGTCTCGCCGCCCGCGCGCAGTTCGCGCGCTTCCGGTTCGGCCGGGAACGGGGCCGTTCCGGCGGGTCCGGATGCCGGGTCCGCGGGCGCCGGTCCGCCCGGATGGGGGGCAGGGGCCTCGGGCGGCAACAGCCGGACCGGGCCGGACGCGGCGGCCTTCTCCCCGCCGGCGGCGGTTTCGGCGTCGAACAGCCGAGCGAGCCAGGCGAAGGGAGCGAACCCGCCGCATTCCGCCTCGCACACGGTATCGACCTCCGGCGATACCGCGCCGGCGTCCCCGCCGCGCACCCGCCAGTGCGGCCCGCCGAGGACCGTATCCCCGGCGGCGTTCGCGTCCGGCACCGCCGGATCGGCAGCGGCGACGCTGTCGCAGGTGCCGGCCTCCGGCAGCGGGCACTGCCAGCTCTCGCCGATATGCCCGGTCGAGCAGCCGGCGAGCAGGAGGGCGGCGAGCGCGGCGGCCGGAAGCGCCAGGCGGCGCGGGTGTGTCGTGGCAAGCGTCATTGTCCTTGTCCCTTCCTGGCGGTCTGGATTGGCGCGCGCCCGTCGATGCGGGCGCCCTCGAGGAACACCAGCGTCACCGTCGTGCCGGCCTGGAGCTGGATCACCGGCTGGTACTGCTCGGCGCGGCGGATCATGTAGTCGGCCACCTTCTGCCCGGCGCTCGACGCCCCCGCGCCGAGGCCGGCGCGCCCGATGTCGCCGAGCGCGCTGTTGGCGACCGCCGCGCCGCCGCCGGTGGCGACCGCCTGCGGCTGGAACGCCTGGGCCACGCCCTGGCCGGCGCCCGAGACCAGCCCGGCGAGAAAGGCCTTCTCGACCAGCGCGCCCTCGCGGCTCACCACCGGGCCGCGCACCCCGGTCTTGCCGGAGCCCGCGACGAACCCCGCCACGTCGGTCTCGACCACCGTGCCGGGCTCGGGTCCGGCGCAGGTCATGGTGCGGAAGCGGACATAGACCTTCTCCGAGGAGAGGTCGCCATGGGCCGCGCCGGTCACCGTGCAGCCGTCGACGTCGACGGCCAGGGCGGTGCCGTCCTCCGCCGCCGTCCAGGCGGGGCCCGTGATGCGGAACAGCACCGGACGGGGATCGCCCTGTGAGGACACTCCGGCCGAGGCGTCGACGCCCGCCAGCACGACCGCCTCGGCATGGGCGCCCGCCGGCAGCCACACCGACACCGGCTTCGCCACCGCATCGGCCACCAGTTCGGGACCGGAGCGGCCGTCCGGTATCGAGGATTGCGGCTCGCCTTCGAGCTCGAAGGTCTCGATCATGCGGCCCGGCGCAAGCGGAGCGGCCTCCCGCGCCTGCCCGCCGGACGGCGCATTCCCCGCCGCCCGGAAATACTCGCCCGACCCGGGCGCGCCGCCCGGCGCCCCGGCCTGCGCATCGCCCGGCCGCGCGGACGGCTCCAGGCCGCGCCGCAGCTCGTCGATCAGCGCCGCCTGGCGGTCGATGACCCGCCGCGCGTCCGCCGCGTCGGCCTCCAGCCTGGCGCGCAGCCGCTCGTTGTCGGCCCTGAGCGTCCGCGCCTCCTGCTGCATCTCGCGGATCCGGGTCTCGATGCCGCCGAGGCGGGCCTCCGAGCGCCGGGTCCAGACCTGCTCGGCCGCGTCCGGCCCGGCGATCTCCGCCTCGATGCCGCTCCGCGGCGCCGGCCCCGTGCCGCCGCCCATGCCGAGCCACGCGGCTACCGCCACCAGCAGCGCCGCCGCGATCGCGGAGAACAGCAGCAGCTGGCGCCGCCTGACCGCCCCGGGATCGCCCGTGTCGGCGCGGGCGCTCATCGCGGCTCTCCCGCCGCAACCGCTTCGGTCACCGCGACGACCAGCCGGCCGCCGCCCGGGCCGGTGCCCGGCGCCGCCAGCCACAGCGCGGCGAGACGGGCGCCGTCCGCGGCGCTGCCGACGCCCGGGAGACCGCCGATGGTCCCGGCGAGGTCCGCTGCCTCGTCCCCACCGACAGATGCGGGACGGGCGGCCTCGAAGACGAGCGCCGACAGCCGCGGACCCCGCCAGGTCTCGATGAGCGTCCATCCCGGCGGCGGCATTGCGCCGCCCGCGTGGATGGCGTAGCCGGGCACGGTCTCCCGCCGCGCCACGGCGCGCACCAACCGCACCAGCGCGGCGACATGCGCGTCCGTCCCGCCCCACGGGGCGGCAACCCCGGCCGCATCCACCGTCCCCGCAAGAACGGCGGCATTGCGGATCAGGATCTGCGCCGAGCCGCGGTCCGCCGGGATCAGGGTCAGCCGGTAGGTGAAGCCCCGCTCGGTGCCGACGAAGAGTGTGACGGGATCGCCCGCCGCGCCGGCAGCCTGCGAGAGCGGCCTGAGATAGAGGTCGCCCGAGGCCGCGTCGTGCTCGACCGCGAACCCGTCCGGAGCCCGCACCACCTTCGCGATCCGGTCGCCCGCGAGCGCGATGCGGTTGACGCCGGAGGCGGAGATTTCCGCGGCGAGCTCGGCATGGTCGGCCGCCTCCAGGATCTGCATCGCCAGGGCAGGGGCGGGCGCCGCGAGCGCGCCCATGCAGGCAAGGGCGATGGCGAAGAGCGGCGCGAACGGCCGCCGCCGGTCTTTCCGTGTCATCGTTCGTCCTCCAGTTGTTCGAAGCGCACGAGCCCTATCCGCCCGCCGTCGATGCGGAACGCGAGCCGGTAGCGCCGGTCCTCGCGCGCCGCTTCCTCGCGGCCGATCCAGGTCGCGAGCTCGCCCGCGATCTCGACCGTGAGCCGCGCCGGGTCGGCCTCGATCCCGGTCGGATAGAAGGCGCTCGCCATGTCGCGCCCGGCCAGGCGCGCCGCCTCGGCCTCGACCCAGGCGCCGATCGCGCCGCGCGCCTCGGGGGCGCTCATGCGCGCCGCGGCGAGCCGGACGTGGGCCGCGTTCTCGGGCGTGAGGGTGAGCAGCGTCACCGCCACGGTGCGCGCCATGTCCTCGAGATACCGGGCGCCGGCCAGGCCGCTCCCCGCCGCGCCGCCGCCGACCTCCCAGGCCGGACCCGCCGCCGCCGGCACCAGCACGGTCACGGTCTCGCGCCCGGCGAACCCCACGGTGAGCGCCAGGTTCGCGGTCATCGAGAGCGCCAGCAGCAGCCCGAGCGCGATGCGGATGTCGCGCGCGCGCCGGAAGCCGGTCGCCATGACGGAGCGGTCCACCGTCCCGCCTCAGCCGGCGAAGCGCCGGAGGTGGCTCGGCGGCGTCGCCTTGAGCCGCAGCACGAAGTCCGGCAGGAACCAGTAGAGAGCGTAGCGCGCGATGTTGGCGCCGCCGCCGCGCTTGACGCGCCGCAGCAGGAGCCAGCCGCCGGCGCCGGCAACGAGGCCGGGCACGAACTGGTTGGCCGCGAGCCCGAGCAGGGCCGGGCCCAGCAGCGCGGCGGCCTCATCGACGGTCCAGAACAGCCAGCGCTCCGGGTCGTCGAGCCGGCGCGGGATGGTGTGGCGGGCCGCGTCGTTCATCAGACGATCGCCGTGCCGACCAGGCCGGTGACGATGCCGGTGCCCGCGCCCGCGGCCACGCCGACGCCGACCGCGCCCATGAGCTGCATCGCGTTGAACCGGAGCACCGAGCCGACCAGCGCCGCGCCCACGGCGAGCGCCGCGGCGAGCTGGCCGCCGGTGCCGCTCACGATGCCCGTCACCGTCCCCAGCGGCCCGCCGAAGGTGGTGTCCGAGGTCGCGAAGGCCGGGTCGACCCCCGTGGCCAGCGCCGCCGCCGCTACACCGAGCGCCGCCGCCAGCCGGCCGGCCGTCATGCCCGGCGCGTCTTCGCGCGCGCGGGCCGCGATGCTCCGCCGCGCGCCCATCAGGCCGCCCTCCCGCCGCCGCCGGGGGGCCGGCGCACGTAGCGCTCCGCCGCCCAGCGCTTCAGGTCCTCCATGCGGTAGAGGAAGCGGTGCCCGAACCGGTAGTGGTCCGGACCGCCGCCGCGCTCGCGGAAGCGGTGCAGCGTCCGCGCGGACACGCCCAGCCACGCCGCGGCCTCGCGCGCGCTCAGGTGCGGGCTCTCGCCGTTGTTCATGGTCGTCTCTCCCTGTGTGTCGCAATCGGTGGCGCCCCCGGGCGCGAGCAGCGCAACCCCCGCCACCGCGCCGGCCATCGCGGCACGGCACGCCGCATCCGCGTGCTCCGCCATCCAGGCGCGCACCCGGTCCACGGTCACCAGCCGGAACGAGACGCCCCGGCGCAGCCGCTCGACGAACGAGGGGTCGCCCGCGGCCTGCTCGCCGAACACGTAGGGCTTGGTGCGGGATGCGTTGAGGAACGCCTCGACCTCGCGCCGGAACGCCGGTCCGACGGGCTGCGCGCCCATGTGGACAAGCACCTTGTCGGCGCTCTTCAGCCCGAGCCGGCGCCCGCGCTTGAGCGAGGCGACGAAGCCGGGGTCGCCCAGCACGTCGCGCCCGAAGCGCCAGCCGCTCGTGCCCGAGCGCTTCAGATGGGCGTCGACCGCGGCGCGGATGAGGTCGTCGAGGGGCGTCATGGCGGCGACGGTAACCGGGACCGACGCCGTTGACAATCGTATTAGTTAGGGAATATCCTGTGAACCACGGCATCCACGCAAGGAGCGGACATGACCCCCGATACGACCGACAGGGCACGCGAAGCCCTGCGCGAGGCCATCTGGAAGAAGGGAACCTCGCTCGCCGAAGCCTCCCTCGCCCTCGGCCGGAACAAGGCCTACCTCCAGCAGTACCTCGCCCGGGGCATGCCCCGGGTGCTCTCGTTCCAGGACTCCGAGACGCTGGGGAACCTGCTGGGCTGCGACCCCGCAACCTTGCGCCACGACGCGCTGCCCCGCCCCAAACCCTGGACCGGGCCGAAGCGAAGGCGCACCGCAGGCGCGTCGGTGCGCGAGGTCGAGGTCGAGGCCGCCGCGGGGGCGGGCGCCTGGAACGAGGACTTCGTCCACGAGAAGGCCCGCTGGCGCCTGCCCGAGTCGATGGTCCGCCACGAGGGCGACGCCGACCCGGAAGCGCTCCGCATCCTGCGGGTGCGCGGCAACTCGATGGAGCCCGAGCTCCGCGACGGCGACCGCATCTTCGTCGACACCGCGCGCACCGTCCCCGCCGCCGGCGAGCTCTTCGTGCTCTGGGACGGCGCCGGCCTCGTGGTCAAGCGCGTCGAGGCGCTCACCGCCGAAGGCGCGCTCCGCCTCGTCTCCGCCCACCCCGACTACCCGCCCTACGAGCGCCCCGCCGACGAGGTCCACATCGTCGGCAAGGTGCTGTGGAAGGTCACCCGCGCCTGAGACGGGCGCGGCGGGCCGGGCGCACCGCCCGGCCCCCGGCGCAACCCGGCCGCCGCCCGCCGCGAGGGCCGAGCCCATCGCCCGCCCTCACCAGCGAATGAGACTCCGCAGCATCACCCCGTGCTCGGGCGGCCCGTCGTCGTTGGCGGCTTCGCGCCTCGTGGCGTCGAGACTGACCTCGAAGCCCGGGTCGCCGCGCACGGCGGACGTGAGCCGCCAGCCCACACGGTAGTCCCGCGCCCCGCCGTCCGACATCCCGAACCCGACGTTGGGCGTGCCCGTGAAGCGGTCGCCGAGGAGCGACATGCCGTAGCCGGCCTCCGCCCGGAGCCCCCGCGCCGCCTCGAACGCGCCGCCCGGCGCGAGGCCGCGCGCATCGCGCGCCCCCCACAGCCGCTCCGTCGCGCTCGACGCCGTGCCGATGGTGGGCGCGAGGCCGAGCGAGAGGCCCCGCCCGGTCTCGCCGGGGTCGAGACGCACCGTGGCGCTCGCGCCCCACTCCTCGTAGTCCGAGTCCGCGTGCGCCGCGAGCATCCGCGCCCTGGCATCGACCGAGAGCCCCGAGGCCGCGTCGGCATAGGCGACGCCGCCGCCCACCTCGACGCCGGCGCCGGTCTCCGCGTCGCCGCCGTCGTAGCGCACCCCGAGCTCGAGCAGGGGCCGGATGGTGGCGCCCCCGCCGAGCGCGAAGGTCCGCCCGCCCTCGAGCACGAGGCGCACCCGGCTCGCGTCGGCCTCGGTCTCGACCGAGTTGACCGCCCGCTCCGACTCCACGCGCACGAAGAACGCATCGGTCTTGAGCGCGAGGTCCATGCCGCTTGGTCCCTCCTGGGTGAGCAGCGCGCCCCGCGCGCCGATGGCGCCCATCTGCATCGAGAGGTCCGTCCGCACCGGGTCCATGACGCCGTCGTCGAAGCGGATGGTCATGTCGCCGGTGCCCCAGCCCGCGAGGCCCCAGGCCGAGACCCGCTCGGTGAGCTTGAAGCGCGCATAGGGGCTCACCGTCGTCATCGTGCTCTCGATCTTGCCCTTGCCGCCCACGTCCGCGCCGGGACTGTCGAACCGGCCGTCGCCCTCGCTCAACGAGACCGCCACGCCCGCGAGCAGGCGGCCGAAGTCCGCGTCCGCCCCCAGCACCCCGGTCAGGACCTCGCCGTCCACCCGCGTGGACCCGGTGTCGTCCGCGTGCTCGCCGTCGAAGCTGCCGTGCGCCACCCGGCCCCAGGCCGCAAGCCCCGGGCCCGAGCCCTCGCCCGTCCCGGCCACGTGGAACGAACTCCCCAGCAGCAGCTCGCGGCCCCTCACCGGGCGCGCGGCAGTTGTGCTCACGGGACCGTTCCAGCCGTTGCCGAGGCCGTGGCGCCCGAACGGGTCCGCCCCGGCCCCCGAGCCAGGGCCGTCGTTCGCCGGCGCGCCGGGCGCGCCGAACGCCTGCGCAAACCCGGTCAGCACGTCGGTGAGCGCCTGGCCGTCGTCCGTCTTCGAGAGGTCCACGCTCTGGCCCGCAAGCGTCGCGTGCGCCCCCGGCGAGAGGCCGCCCGAAAGCCGCTCCGAGACCGCGTCGGTCACCTGGCTTCCCACCGTGCGCCCGAAGCGCGCGAGCCACATCGACTGCAAATGGTCGTCGTTGCGGATGAGGCCCACCGCCTCGCGGTACGGCGCCGCCAGCGTCGCCCCCTGCGGGTTCGAGAACTTCACCAGGAAGTGCTCCATGCCCTCGTCGATCGCGTCGTCGAGGATGGGCACCCGCACGGACCCGAACCGCTGGCCCGGCGCGAAGGTGAGCGTGCCCGAGCTCGCGGTGTAGTCCGCCCCCGCCGTCGCCGGCGGCGCAAACCCCAACCACCGGCCCACGCCGTCCGCGCTCACCCAGTCCACCGTCACCGCGTGCGACGCCGCGCGCCCCAGGCGCACCATGAACACCACCGCGTCGTCGGTCCCCTCCCGGGCCGTGCTCCGCTTCGTCACGATCTCCGGCAGGCCCTCGTCGTTGTCGGCGACCGCCACCCGCGCGCGCGCCGTTTCGCCCAGCGTGTAGCCGGCGCCGGCCGCGAGCGTCGCCACGACGGCGCCGTCCGCCTCGTCCTCGGCGTCGTCCACCGTCGCCACCGCGAACGGCGCCGACGTGCCGCCGGCCGGGACCGTCACCGTGCGCGCGCCGAGCGCCGAGGGTTGCGCGAACGCGCCGCTCTGCGAGACCGTCACCGCGACCGCGAGGTCCGCGAGCGGCGCGGGCGACGCCATCAGCGTGAAGCCCGCCGCCGCGCCCTCGGTCACCGGAGCGCCGCCGGCAATCGTCACCACCGGGTCGGGCGCGTCGTTGTCGGCGACCGCCACCTCAGCGCGCGCCGCCTCGCCCAGCGTGTAGCCGCGGCCGGCCGCGAGCGTCGCCACGACCCAGCCGTCCGCCTCGTCCTCGGCGTCGTCCACCGTCGCCACCGTGAACGCCGCCGACGTGCTGCCGGCCGGGACCGTCACCGTGCGTGTGCCCGGCTCCGAGGCGAACGCGCCGCGCCCGCGGACGTTCTCGACCGAGACCGCGACCGCGAGGTCCGCCGCCCGCGCCCGCGAAACCGTCAGCGTGAACGCCGCCGCCTCGCCTTCGGTCACCGGGTCGCCGCCGGCAATCGTCACCGCCACGGGCTCCAGCTCGCGCAGCGCCTCGGCGACCTCGACCCAGCGCGTCCAGCCCCGGTCGGCATAGGTCTGCGCCTCCGCCGCGCTCATCGGCTCGAGCGAGGCGTCGGAGGCCGGCGAGACCGTCCACCCCAACGCCAGCAGCACCCGGTTCCAGCGCATCACGTGCGGCCGGTGCCAGCTCCGCGCCGGGTCGTCGCGCCACCCCTCGATCTTCTGGATCAGCGCATACAGCTCCTGCGTAATCCCCACCACGCGGGGCGGCTCCGTCGAAGGCATGGCCGCGCCGAGCGCGACCGATGTCTCGCTCGCGGTACCCGCCGTCAACGTCCACGGGGCGACCTGCACGGTTTTCACATGCGGCGCCCCATAGCCGCGCGTGGAGCCCGCCACCGGAAACTGGGACGAGTCCAGCTCTATGACAAGAAGCTCGTTGCTGGTCCTGGCGGTGTCCGGCTGCGCCACGATGCCGAGCGTCGCCTCCGTCTCGCCCCTCCTCATGAGGATGTCGACCGGCCTGTCCAGGCCGTAGTACGCGTTGGGGTGGTCAGGGTCCGGCCGGAAAAGAACGTCGCCCTTCTGGGCCTCGGCGTACTGCACCGTCAGCGGAATGGTCCTGTCCATCGGCAGGGGCACGGGTATCGTGGCCTTCAACGTCGCCGTCCCCCCCTGGGGCAGCACGTTGCCAGTCAGACCCTCCACCGAGAGCGAGACCGGAATCGGCCCCCCCTGCACGATCAGGACGGTGTATGTGTACTCGAGCTTGGTGTGGGGGTAATACGGGTGATTGCGGTACACGCGGACGACCGCCTCCGTGTGCCGTTCCCAGAGCTCCAGCTTCCTGCCGCCTTCCTCCGAGGGCGTCAGATTCAAGGTGACGCTGCTGCCGGATTCGATGGCCTGCGTTGGGGTGAGCGCCTGTTGTGCGTCGGTGAAGACCGGGCGCACCTCAATCCTCTGGCCCGGCACATAGCTGTGGCGTTGCGGCCTCACGGATGCCACCTGCGCGAAGGCATTGGTGAACTCGGGCGTGAGCGTCACCTCCCTCGTGCCGTACGGCACCACCGCCATGTACAGCTGGGTCTCTCTGGCGAAACCGGTAGTCCCGGGGCCACCCTGGTCGGCATGGAGCAGGCCATGTATCAACGTGACCGGCGTACCCCCCGCCGACAGCGTCAGGCCGCCCAGCCTGGGCGCTACCAGCGGCCACTCCGACTCGGGCACCACCGCAATCGGCGTGCCGGACTGCGCGTCCGACCACTGGCCGGCGCCCCGGGCGTTCTTCGCCCGCACCCGCACGTCGAAGGCCGTGCCGCCGATCAGGCTCGGGATCGACCCCGTCGGGGTCGTGCCGCTGTGCAAGGCCGCGACCCAGCCGGTGGCCGGGTTCGAGCCCGTGCCCGCCTGGTCGGCCGCGGCCGAGGTCTTGAAGTGCACGTCGTAGCCGGTGATGGCCGAGCCGTTGTTGCCCGGCGCCGTCCACGACAGGTCCAGCTTGGCGGCGCCGGGCGTGACCGACAGCCCGGTGGGCTTGCCGGGGGCCCCGGGCACCAGGTTGGTCAGCGTGACCCAGGCGCTGTAGCGGTAGTGGCTTTCCAGGGTCCCGTCGGAGTTGGGGTCTTTGCTCTCCGCCCTGATCCGCAGGTCGTAGGCGGTCCCGTTGGCGACCTCGCGGCTGGTGGTGTCTATGTTAGGCTGAAGGCCGCCGAACGAGAAGCTGGTCGCAGTAGAGGAGTCCGTGAACCCATTCGTAATGCCGGGCCCCCGCACGCCTACCCATGTGTTGTCAGCAGCATTTGAGAGCTTCCAGCTGATCTCAAAGCTATTTGCCGACCAGGTGCCCCAGGAGCTGGGGGCCTGCCAGGTGAGGGTCAGCTTCCCGTCGCCGGGGGTCACCTGCACGTTCTGCGGGACCGAGGGCGCGGTCACCGTCTGGGCGGCGGCGGGCGCGGCGGCAAGCAGATGCAGGCCGCACAGCAGCAGCGCGAGGGCGGGAAGGAGACGGAAGAGGCGGGCGCGACGGCGCCCGGTACGCGGTTCAGGCTTGCGCGGGGAACCTGCCGAAGGAGCCGGCTTGTGCGCGCCGGCCGGGCGCCGAGCGCACGTCATGCCGCTGGGCCGCTGGGCCGCTGGGCCGCTGGGCCGCTGGGCCGCTGGGCCGCTGGGCCGCTGGGCCGCTGGGCCGCTGGGCCGCTGGGCCGCTGGGCCGCTGGGCCGCTGGGCCGCTGGGCCGCTGGGCCGCTGGGCAATTATACACGCCCGAAGCGGGGGCCGGTGTCAAGCGGCGGTTCCTGACCGTGTTCCTGACCTGCGCGGCCTCAGCGGTCCTTGCCCGTTCACCGTCCGCGGCACCGGACGTCCGGCTTTCCCACACTCCGAACATCGCCAACCCTCCTCAGCCCGCGCGGGGTACCCCGACGCTCGACGCTTCCCCCGATCCGACCGAGCCCGCCGTCGCCGCACGATGCAGAGCGCCGAGCATGGACGAACCCACAGTACATATAATTTACGACGGGAATGCGGACTTTGGCAATCGCGGTTAGATAAAGTCTGGCCAGATCGCATAAAGCGCCGCAGCGGCGCATCTCGCCCTCAACGCAAAGACCCGGTGCGCATGCCGGCCGGGCGCCACGATCACACGGGTCACTTGCGCGGCCCGCTCGGATCCCCGCCAGGTCTCGCGCGAACGCTCACCCCGTCACGCCGACCTCAGCCGGTCCGCCTGCGCCGTCGTGCCCGCCCGGCGCTCAGCCGCCCAGTCATCCAGGTCCGACCGGCGATAGCGCACCCGGTTGCCGAACCGGTGGAAGTCCGGGCCGCCCCCTCTCACCCGGTAGCCCTCCAGCGTACGGTGCGAGAGCCCCAGCACCGCCGCCGCATGCCGCGTGTCCATGAACTCCGGCTCGACCGTTCCCATCCCGCTCTCCTCCGGGTTTCGACCCTTGCCGAACGCCGCGCCCGGCGGCCCGGCAACCGGCGTCAATCTGGAGACCGCCGCCTGGATTGGCAAAGAGATCGGTTCGGGGATTTCCATCGTCCGGGGCATGCGCGCCAGCCGTACCCCAGCGCGCTGACCCGCAGGAGCCGCGCGCGCCGCATTGGACGGCCAACGCACGATTGCGGCCCGGTGCGTTCGGACCCGCGAGTCTTCGGATGTACAGCCGGTTCCCGCGCATCCTTCCGCTCGCCGACCGCGATGGCAGCTTTCCACGCCGGCGCCGGGCGGCGTGCGTGAATTGCCTTGCCGTGTCAGCGATGGACCAGTATCTGTTCGGGTCCCGGGGGATGAGCGCGGCGACAGACCGCGCTGAGCGGTCGCAAGGTGGCGGCTTCCCTCGGGACTGCTTCACCCTGGTACCGACGGCATGTGCTCCGTCCCCGGGGAGACGAACGGTTATTGCGCCAGGGTAGGCCCTGGAGAGGAGGATGCCATGAACTGAAACCTCTCGTCGCGATCCAGCGGGTTCGACTCCCGCCCGGCAAAGGCGCAGCCCGCCAGCCGGAAGCGAGTCTTGCATGGCGTGCGGCAACGCCTGTCGTGAAGCGTAGACAGCAGGTGACGAAGCGGTGGGGCAAGCCTCGAAATCGTGAAGCGATGACGCCTTCATTGTTAACTGTGTGGGGGCAGCACCGGAAGCGCCGCTACTGGTGAGGCGCAACGGGTCGTCCGGGGTCGTGGACCGGCGCAGAGTCACGGGATGGATCGCCTGGGAACCTGGGAGATCCTGCTCTTGCCCGTGGGCAAGGACGCTGGAAAGGGGAGTGCCAGCGTGACCAATCCAGACCCCGTGCCCGTCGCCGGGCCTGCACGGCGGCGGGAGCGCCCCAGGGCGGACACGAACCCCGGCAGGCGCCTGCGGAGCCGGCTGGCGAAACCAATAAGCCGAAGGCCATGCGGGGGCAGGAAGTCGTAGCGCCCTGATAGTACCGCCGAAGGCGGGGAACCGTGGCCATCGGGACCCGCTGGAGGGAAGCGGGGCGTCACCTGAACAGACCCACTGATGGGAAACGCTGGAGGAAACCCTGAGTTCCACCAACACGTACACGAAACAGCAGTGGATAGCCGAACAGGCGAGGGAACATCCGGACCGGGTGTTCACGTCCCTGCACCACCTGATCGACGGCGAGTGGATGCGCGAAGCGTATCGCCTGACGCGCAAGGATGGGGCGACGGGCATCGACGGCGTGACGGCCGCCGACTACGAGAAGGACCTGGAGGCCAATCTCGACGACCTTCTGGGCCGAATGAAGTCGGGCCGCTACTTCGCGCCGCCGGTGCGACGCCACTACATCCCCAAGGCGGATGGCACGAAGCGCCCTCTCGGCATCCCGACGTTCGAAGACAAGGTGGCGCAGCGGGCGATCCTGATGCTGCTGGAGCCGATCTACGAGACGGACTTCCTGCCGTGCTCGTACGGCTTCCGGCGCGGGCGGTCGGCTCACGATGCTCTGGACGCACTACGCAAGGGCATCATCGAGCAGCGCCAACGGTGGGTGATCGATGCGGATGTGAAATCCTACTTCGACTCGATCTCGCACACCCACCTCCGGTCATTCCTCGACCTGCGGATCAAGGACGGCGTCGCAAGGCGCATGATCGACAAATGGCTGAAAGCGGGGGTGCTCGAAGAGGGCACCGTGCACAGGCCGGTCGCTGGCACGCCCCAGGGCGGGGTCGTTTCGCCGATTCTCTCCAATATTTTCCTGCACCATGTGCTGGACAAGTGGTTCGAGGACGAGGCGAGGCCGCGCTTGCGTGGCAACTGCCAGCTAGTGCGATTCGCCGATGACTTTATCGTCGCCCTCGAAGACCGCCAGAGCGGCAAGCGGCTGCTTGACGCGCTGGGCAAACGTCTCGGTCGATACGGGCTCACGCTCCACGAGACCAAGACGCGCTATGTGGACTTCCGCCGGAGGCGCCCCTACGGGCGTCACTGGATGGCATCGGCCACGACGTTCGACTTCCTCGGCTTCACCCATGTCTGGGGACGGTCGAGGCAAGGCAAGGACGTCGTTCGCCAAATCACGGCGAAAGGCCGTTTCGCCCGCGCGCTGAAATCGGTGCACGACTGGTGCAAGAGAAACCGGCACCTGCCGATCGAGGCGCAGCATGACTATCTCGCTCGGGCGATCCGGGGCCACTGCGCATACTATGGTCTGGCGGGGAACGGCAAACGTCTCCGGTGGTTCCGCTACCAGATCACTCGCATCTGGCGGACGTGGCTCGCACGCCGCAGCCGCCTGCGGCGCATGAACTGGGACCGGATGAACGAGCTTCTCAAGCGGCATCCCCTGCCGCCGGTCACGATCACGCGCTCATGGCAAAACTCCTTGAGCGAACCTGTCAGGTGAGGAACCGAGTGCGTCAGTCGCGCACGCTCGGCTCTGTGGGGGGCGGGGCGCAGCAATGCCCCCGCCTACCCGGCCATGGACCATTTGCCGGCATGCGGGAGCCGGCCACGCCCGGTTTCGTTTCGATCCGCTCTCGGGACGCTTACGGGAGCGGTTTCTGATTTTCGGGAGGTTGGGAAAAGCTAAGTGAAATCAGTGCGGTATGACGATCTTGAGAATTTCCAGTAGCTTTGTGTCGATGACAATCATGACTGCCCGATCAACCGAAATCGGGCGGCGGTCGCATCGGGCCGCGTTCGGGAAGCTTGAGATCGACTCCGCCGAGGGCGGCGAATCGGGCATGAATGGCAAGGCCGAGATTCTTCGGCGGCAGCGTTTCGCCGACCGCGCGCCGGAGGATATCGCGGGCTTCTTCCTCCATCGAGCGGTCGTTCTCGGCGGCGCGCACGCGCAGCCGTCGCTTCAACCCGTCGTCGAGGTTCCTGATGGTTATGCTTGCCATGGACAGTGTCGCAATTTCTGTATTTTGCGAAAAATTAAGCGACGATTACAATGCAGTCAATTATGTCCTCGATTCCCTGATAAGCGCTGAGCACGAGTGGGTTTGAGGCTCACGATGCGGATTTTCGGGTACAGCGATGCCGGGGCCGGTGCACGTGTCGCCAGCGAGAGGTCGGGTGAGGTGGCTTCTCGGACTGGACGGTGCACTTCGCCGTTCGGCGGACGAGCGGGTTGCCCCGGGCTTGCCGGTTTCGAGCGGGGATGGAGCGGGATGCGCCGGGGCCTGCTATTCGAGCTGGACTGCGGCGTGATAGAGCCAGTCGAGCCGGAAGTTGTTGCGCGCGAAGTCGAGCCGCCAGCGCCGGCCGCTGCGCACCAGCCTTCCCACGACCCGAACCAGATAGCGGATCAGGGGCCGCAGGCCATGGCGCCGGGCGCGGGCCGGCAACAACTGGTATTGGACCGCGCGGAGCAGCACCTGCGCGATCTGGCCGCAGATGTAGAAGGCCTGGTTGGCGCGGAACTTCCGGCACGGCGGGTGATGCAGGTCGAGGTCGATCAGCGGCCCCTTGAAGGCGTTCTCCTGGCCCTGCTTTCCGCGGTGCCGGCGCACCAGCTCGTCGAGCGGAAGGTCGTCGCGCGAGACCAGGATCACGGTGTAGACGGGGAGCAGCAGGGTCTGGCCCCGGTCGCGGCGGCGGCGGATCACCACGTAGCTCTGTTCCTCCCAGCCCGCCGGGCGGTAGCGCACCAGCGTCGCATCTTCGCCGAGCCCGATGTCGGTCCATCCGTCTTCGGGCAGGCCTTCGATCACATCCAGCACCGGCGCCCGCTTGCGCGCGTGGGTCAAGCTGATCGAGTAGTCCCATCCCCGCTCGCGGCACCAGGCGATGAGTTCGCCCCGGTAGTAGGCGTTGTCCGCGCGCAGCCACACCGGCGTGCCCTCGGGCAGGCAGGGCGCCACGTCGCTGTCGAGCTGCTCGCGCCAGCCCCCGGCCACGTCGCCGCCGCCCGGATGCAGCCGACCGCTCGCCCACAGCGAGCCGATGAACACCCCGTGCAGCCAGTACTGGCGCGTGCCGTCGTAGCCGCGCCGCGCCTCCTCGAACAGCCTCCCGTCGACCTCGATCGCGGTGCCGTCGACGAACACCGGGACGTAGCCGCGCACCGACGCCTCATGTTCCACCACCGCCGGCGCCACCTGTGCGGCCAGTCCGCGCGCCACCGCCAGCAACGTCTCGACCTGCGCCTCGTCGATGCGCGCCAGATACTCGCCAAGACGCCGGCCCGAGGGCACGTCGCCAAGACCCAGCAGCCGTTGCCCGACCCGGTCCTCGCGCAGCGCGTCCAGATCCGACAGCGCCCCGTTGCCCGCCGCCAGCGAGGCGATCAGGCTCCACAGCGTCTCCGCGTCGCTCGCACCCCGCGCCCGCTGCTTGACCGACACCGCCGACAGCGCCTGTGGCAGACCAAGCCGCGACGCCATCTGGCCCAGCACCGACCAGCCGCCGAAGCCGGTCAGCTGCGCGTCGGTGAAGTCCATCTCGACTTTGGGCGGCCGGGGAATTACCGTGGTCATCGCGCACCTGCGAGGTGATGGAATGCTCGCCGGCAATATTGCCGATTTCGCCCGCAGCGTGCGCACTTTTTCGGATCCGGCGCCAGCCTTATCCGGGAATCAGGGAATTATGTCGGCCGCACAATCGGATCGGGAGGGCTGAATCCGATTGTCCCGGCAGGTCGGCGCGCCTACAGTCGACGATAGCGACACGCTCCGAAACCAGGGAGGCATTCATGGGCGTTTCCAAAGATGCGGCGATGGCGTTCTACGACGCCTGCGAGAGCGGCAAGGGCTGGGCGGGCTGCGCCGAATTCTGCCATCCGGATGCCGGCTTTTCCGCGCAGGCCGGCGCTCTTGCGGAAATGAACAGCCTGGAGGCCTATTGCGACTGGATGGCGGGCGTCGTGACGATCATGCCCGACGCCGGTTACGACCTCAAAGCGGCCGGGGCGGACGAGGAGAAGGGCAGGGTGACGATCTACGGTGTCTTTACCGGAACGCACACCGCCGAGGGCGGCCCGGTTCCGCCGACCGGGAAGAAAACCGAATCCGACTATGTCTACGTCGCCGACATGCGCGACGGCAAAGTCGCCCACCTGACCAAAATCTGGAACGACGGATGGGCCTTCGGCCAACTCGGGTGGACGTAGCCTCTATCCGGGCATGTGAGTGCCGGACTACCGGTAAGCGCGGCTAAACCGTCGCCACCGGACGGAAGCGGGAGTATTCCGCGCCTGAGGGGGCGGTAATCCCGCAACACATTGTATTTGGAGAATTTTCTGGAGGGCGATCGGGGACTCGAACCCCGGACCCGCTGATTAAGAGTCAGCTGCTCTACCAACTGAGCTAATCGCCCCTCCGGCGGGCGCCGCAGGGCCCTGTGCGGACCTTGCCGGCGCCGGCATTCGGCCCGCGCAGATATGGGCCAGCGGCGCCGGCCTGTAAAGACGCGCCGGCCGGCAACGCCGCCGCAGGCGCCGCGTCCCTCGATACGGCCCCTGCGGGGCCTACTCGGGATGAGGAGAGTTCGGGAGAGTCTTTGTATCAACGATATCACCTCACCCTGAGTAGCCCCGGATCAAATCCGGGGCGTATCGAAGGGCGGGATGAGGGGGCCTCGATGCCTCGCTAATCCTCGGAGAGCGGTTCGTCGGCACCGTCGCCGGTCCGGGCGACGCTCATCGCCAAGCCGAAGCCGAACATGAGGGTGAGCATCGACGTACCGCCGTAGGAGACCAGCGGCAGCGGCACGCCGACCACTGGCAGCAGGCCGAGCACCATCGCTAGGTTGATAAAGGCGTAGAGGAAAAAGGTGAAGCCGATCCCGGCGGCGACGAGGCGGCCGAACTGGGTCTTTGCGCGCAGCGCCGAGGCCAGTAGATGGAACAGGATCAGGCCGTAAACCGTCAGCAGGCCCAGCGCACCGAACAGGCCGAACTCCTCGGCCAGCACGGCCAGGATGAAATCCGTGTGCATCTCGGGCACGAAATTGAGATGGATCTGCGTTCCGTTCAGGAAGCCCTTGCCAAAGACTCCGCCGGAGCCCAGCGCAATCTTGGACTGGGTGATGTGGAAGCCGGCGCCCAGCGGGTCCGACGACGGATCGAGGAAGGTAAGCAGCCGCTTCTTCTGATAGACCTGCAGGCCGTAAGTCCAGATCAGCGGCACGGCCGCCGCCGCGGCGCCGCCGACCAGGACGAATTTCCACCAGCGGACTCCGGCCAGGAAGAAGATGATGCCGGCCACGGCGATCAGGATGACCGTCGTCCCCAGATCGGGTTGCCTGATGACGAGCGCCGCCGGGATCAGGAGCAGCAGCAGGGGGAGCACCAGCGTCCGGATCCGGCGCACCTGCTCGAAGCGGACGGCGTGGAAATACCGGGCGAGCACGAGGACCAGGGCGATCTTCATGACCTCCGATGGCTGGAGCCGGACCGGGCCGAGCTCGATCCACCGCTCGGCGCCGCCGCCCGCGACCCCGCCGAACTCGGCAGCCAGCAGCAGCAGGACCGACAGGCCCCACATCCAGTAGGCCAGGCGATACCAGACGCGCGACGAGATCGTGGCGGTCACGATCATGACCAGCAATGCCACGCCGAAGCGCCCCATCTGGGCCGCGGCCCAGGGGAAGAATTCCCCGCCGGCCGCCGAATACAGCAGGACAAAGCCGACACCCGCCGCAAAGCAGACCGAAAGGGTAAGCCCCCAGTTGACGAAACCGAGACGGCGCAGGACCGAGGTCCGTTCCTCCGCAAGGTTCATCGTGCGCATCGGGTAACCTGTTTCATCGGGTCCGCCGCCCCGGGACAGCTTCCGGGCCGCGCCGCAAAGTGTCGAGGTCCAGGCCGGCCCGCTCGGCAAAGCTGCCATAGCGCCTCTGGGTCTCCAGCAGGATTTTCCGGGCGATCGGCGCCGCAACCTTGGAGCCGCCGCCGCCATGCTCGACGATCACGCAGCAGGCGAAGCGCGGATCGTCCAGCGGCGCATGGGCGACGAACAGCGCGTGGTCGCGCCGGTGCCAGGGCAGGTCTTCGTTCTTGATGATGCCGCGTTCGCGTTCGGCCTTGGTGATGCGGCGGACCTGGGAGGTGCCGGTCTTGCCCGCCATCTCCATCCCGCTTTCGGCGATTCTGGTCCAGTAGGCGGTCCCGCCGGGTTCGTTCGTCACCGCCGACATGGCGTCGCTGATTATCTCCAGATTCGCGCTGTTGAATCCGAGCCAGCGGAATTTGGTCGACGCCTTCCGGTAGCCGATGCGGTCGCCGGCCGGCCGTTCGGCGACCAGGCGCGGCGTTACGGCGAATCCACCGTTGGCCAGCCGCGCGGTCATGACCGCGAGCTGCAGCGGCGTCGCGAGGACATAGCCCTGTCCGATGCCGGCAATCACGGTTTCGCCCCGGAACCAGGTTCGCTGGCGCTTGTCCCGGAAATAGGCCCGCTTCCATGCTCGGGTCGGCATGATGCCCTGCTTCTCGGCCGGCAGGTCGATCCCGGTCGGGACGCCGATACCCAGCTTGTGCGCCGTTTCGGCGATCCGGTCGATGCCGAGGCGCAGCGCCAGCTCGTAGAAGTAGACGTCGCAGGATCGCTTGATCGCATCGCGCATCGCGACGCGTCCGTGGCCGCCTTTTTTCCAGCAATGAAAATTCGCCCGGCCCAGCTGGAAGACGCCGGTGCAATGGGTATCGGACGCGTCGGTGACCGCGCCGGATTCGAGGCCGGCCAGCGCCACCAGCATCTTGAAGGAGGATCCGGGCGCATACTGGCCGGAGACCGCCTTGTTGAGCAGCGGACCGAGCCGGTTTGTCTGCAGCGCCCGCCAGGTTTTCGAGCGCAGGCCGTGGATGAACAGATTCGGGTCGTAGCCGGGCGTCGACGCCATCACCAGAACGTCGCCGGTGTGAATGTCCATGACGACAACGGAGCCGGCGCGATGCGGGCGGATCAGTTCCGTCGCCGTCTGCTGCAGCGCGATGTCGATCGTCATGTGGATGTCGTCGCCAGGCGTGCCCTCCTTGCGGCCGAGTTCGCGCTGCACCCGGCCCGACGCATTGATTTCGACCCGCTGGGTGCCGCCGCGGCCGCGCAGCCGGCGGTCGTAGGTCTTCTCGACGCCCTGCTTGCCGATCCGGAATTCGGGGATCTTCAGCAGCCGGTCCAGGTCGGCTTTCTGCTCCTGTTCGGTGACAGGGCCGACATAGCCGACCAGATGGGCGGTCAGTTCACCATAGGGGTAGACCCGCGTATAGCCGCGCTCGGTGAGCACTCCGGGCAGGTCCGGCGCATTCACTTCCATCCGCGCGACTTCGACCCAGGTGAGGTTGCCGGTGATGGTGACCGGCAGGAAGCGCCGCCGCCGCCGGACCTCGCGAAGCACCTTTTCGCGCTGTTCGCGGCTGAGCTCGACAATGCCGGCCAGGCGGTCGAGCGCGCGCTGCACATTGCCGGTCTTCTCGGCCACCATGACGACCCGGTAATCCTCTTCGTCCACGGCGATCGACCGCCCGTGCCGGTCGAAAATCTGCCCGCGGGTCGGGAGCAGCAGCCGGGTGTTGATCCGGTTTTCCTCGGCGAGCGTCGTATACCGTTCGGAATCGCTGACCTGAAGCTGGTACATGCGGGCGACCAGTCCGCCCAGAGCGAGGCCCTTGATCCCCATGAGCAGCACCAGCCGGCGGGTGAATTTCCGGTTTTGCTCGATATTTTCGGATATCGGCATGGTCTATACGTTCTGCATGCCGCTGCGCTGGACGACCAGCAGCACCGCGGCGCCCACCGGCAGGAGGCCGAAGGTCGCGACGTAGCGGAAGGCGGCGGCCTCCGGATCGAGAATCTGCCCGAGCAGGATCGACATGGCCAGCCATTCGACCGCCAGCCAGACGATCGTCAACAGGCCGAAGAACAGCCAGAACATGGTAATCGGCCGCCCGAAGACGAAGGCCCGCTGGCTCTGCACGAAGCCGGCCGCCGCCAGCAGCATCAGGGCTGTCAGGCCGAGCGGCATCCCGCGCAGGAAATCCTCGAACAGGCCGATCAGGAAAACGCCGGCCAGCGGCAGGAGATCCGGCCGCCAGACCGACCAGCAATAGACGGCGATCAGCGTAAAGGCGGGCGCGATCTGGCCGTAGTCGGGGGCCGGGACGGCGACCAGCCCGGCGAGCGATGCCACCGCGGCGGTCGCCATCGGAAACGACCGGCGCACGGCCCGGTCGATGGCGCGCTGAATCGGTTCGCTCATCGGGTGTCCGCGTGCCGGTCCGCCTCCTGCTGCCGGCCGTCGCCGGGCAGGTCTTCAACCAGCCCGGGCGTCTCGTAGTCGACGATGCGCACAAAGGTCAGCCGGTTCCAGTTCACCAGCGAACGCACCAGAATCGCATCGCGGCCGATGCTGTCGACCCGGCCGACCGGGATGCCGGGAGGAAGCACGCCGCCAAGGCCCGAGGTGACGATCAGCGTGCCGAGCGAAACGTTGAAATTGGGCGGAACATAGTTCAGCCGCATTCGCCGGCCGTTCGTGCCCGCGAGCAGCGCCCTGACCCCGGTATTGGCCAGATGGACGGGAATGCGGGAATTCAGGTCGGTGACCAGCAGCACCCGCGAGGTGTGGCGGCCGACCGCCACGATCCGGCCGATATAGCCTTCGGCGTTGATCACCGCCCAGCCGCGCCGCAGCCCGTCGACCGATCCCGCCCGCACCGAAAGCGACCGCACATAGGGGCCGCCGGAATTGACGGCAACCGCGGCGGTCAGATGGCGGCCCTTGATGCGGTTGCCGGCATTGACGAGTTCGCGCAGCCGCCGGTTTTCCTCTTCCACCGCGGCCATTTCCTGAAGCGACAGGCGCAGCCGTTCGATTTCCCGCTCCAGCTCGGCGTTGCGCTCGCGCACGGTGGCGTTGGATTCGAACGCGTCGAACCAGTCGGCTGCCGCATGGAACGGCGCCGAAACGGCCGCGATCACGGGGGCGAAAAGATCGGTGACACCGGCCCGGAACTCGCGGACGCCCGGCGCTTCGAGCCGGTCGACGGCGATCAGGGTTCCGGCGAGGAGAACCATGATGATGATCGCGAAGCGGCGCATCCATATGCGCAGGCCTTCAAGCAGGTTGCCTTGACGGATAGGCCGGCCGCGGCCCCGGGCCTGTTTTCTCCGTCTGCGCAGCACGCGATCCTGCCTGCCCCGCCGTTAGGGCGATGTCGCAAGGACCGACTTGAGGCTGCGCAGGTCTTCGAGGCAGCGGCCCGTGCCCAGGGCGACGCAGGAAAGCGGATCGTCGGCGATCGAAACGGGCAGGCCGGTGGCCTGGCGCAGGACGATCTCGAGATTGCCCAGCAGGGCGCCGCCGCCGGTCAGCATGATTCCCTTGTCGACGATATCGGCCGCCAGTTCCGGCGCCGTGTGTTCCAGGGCGGTCTTGACGGCCTCGATAATCTGGCCGACCGGTTCGGACAGGGCCTCGGCAATCTGCGCCTCGGAGAGAATCAATTCCTTGGGCACGCCATTCATCAGGTCGCGGCCCTTGACCGACAACATCTTGCCCTCGCCGTCCTTCGGAACGGCGGCGGAACCGATCTCCGTCTTGATCCGCTCGGCGCTGGATTCGCCGATCAGCACGTTGTGATTGCGGCGGATATAGCCGATCACGGCTTCGTCCATTTTGTCGCCGCCGACCCGGACGGAGCGGGCGTAGACGATCCCGCCCAGCGACAGGACCGCCACTTCCGTCGTCCCGCCGCCGATGTCGACGACCATGGAGCCGGTCGGCTCGGTCACCGGCAGGCCGGCGCCGATGGCTGCGGCCATCGGCTCTTCCACCAGGTAGACCCGGCTCGCGCCGGCGCTGGTGCAGGACTGGTGGATGGCGCGCCGTTCCACGACCGTCGAGCCGGAGGGGACGCAGACGATGATCTGCGGCGCCGCAAAGCTGCGCCGATTGTGCACCTTTCGGATGAAGTGCTTGATCATTTCCTCGGCGACGTCGAAGTCGGCGATGACGCCGTCGCGCAGCGGACGGATGGCCTGCAGGTTGCCGGGCGTGCGGCCCAGCATCAGCTTGGCTTCGTCGCCGACCGCGAGGACTTCCCGGCGGCCCTTGACCTCCCTGAGCACGACGACGGAAGGTTCGTTCAGGATGATGCCCCGGCCCTTGACATAGACCAGGGTATTCGCCGTTCCCAGGTCGATGGCCATGTCGGCGGACATGAGGCCAAGCAGTCCTGTCAGCATATTATTCTTTCCCCTCGAACACCTTGGTTACGGTCATCGTCCCCCGGGCGCGGGCAACCGTAGTTTCCTTCGATCGCCCGCCGCCGGCGCTGTCGCGGCGGAACGGAAATTCGGCTCTATACGACGGCGACAGCCCCAGATCGCACACGTCTGTCACGTAATCTTGACGCACCGCCGAGACAGGCCCGATCCGTCCCAACGCGGTTTCGAATCCCGCTTCGGCGGTCCTTCCGGCGCCCGGCGATCCGCGCCTTCCGTCGCGTCCGCCACCATGTACGCCACACCGCTGGCATACGGCGACAATCCGATCGGATCAAGGCCGGATTTTTACCCAAAATTGGGGAAATCCGCAAGCCGGGACATAGGTCCCCCTGATTCCCGGATAAGGCTGGCGCCGGATCCGAAAAAGTGCGCACGCTGCGGGCGAAATCGGCAATATTGCCGGCGAGCATTCCATCACCTCGCAGGTGCGCGATGACCACGGTAATTCCCCGGCCGCCCAAAGTCGAGATGGACTTCACCGACGCGCAGCTGACCGGCTTCGGCGGCTGGTCGGTGCTGGGCCAGATGGCGTCGCGGCTTGGTCTGCCACAGGCGCTGTCGGCGGTGTCGGTCAAGCAGCGGGCGCGGGGTGCGAGCGACGCGGAGA
The DNA here is from genome assembly GCA_965202925.1 of Alphaproteobacteria bacterium. Classification (GTDB taxonomy): domain Bacteria; phylum Pseudomonadota; class Alphaproteobacteria; order Bin65; family Bin65; genus Bin65. Next base: position 1,378,760 of record CBDBCG010000001.1, read on the forward strand.
CGCTGTGGAGCCTGATCGCCTCGCTGGCGGCGGGCAACGGGGCGCTGTCGGATCTGGACGCGCTGCGCGAGGACCGGGTCGGGCAACGGCTGCTGGGTCTTGGCGACGTGCCCTCGGGCCGGCGTCTTGGCGAGTATCTGGCGCGCATCGACGAGGCGCAGGTCGAGACGTTGCTGGCGGTGGCGCGCGGACTGGCCGCACAGGTGGCGCCGGCGGTGGTGGAACATGAGGCGTCGGTGCGCGGCTACGTCCCGGTGTTCGTCGACGGCACCGCGATCGAGGTCGACGGGAGGCTGTTCGAGGAGGCGCGGCGCGGCTACGACGGCACGCGCCAGTACTGGCTGCACGGGGTGTTCATCGGCTCGCTGTGGGCGAGCGGTCGGCTGCATCCGGGCGGCGGCGACGTGGCCGGGGGCTGGCGCGAGCAGCTCGACAGCGACGTGGCGCCCTGCCTGCCCGAGGGCACGCCGGTGTGGCTGCGCGCGGACAACGCCTACTACCGGGGCGAACTCATCGCCTGGTGCCGCGAGCGGGGATGGGACTACTCGATCAGCTTGACCCACGCGCGCAAGCGGGCGCCGGTGCTGGATGTGATCGAAGGCCTGCCCGAAGACGGATGGACCGACATCGGGCTCGGCGAAGATGCGACGCTGGTGCGCTACCGCCCGGCGGGCTGGGAGGAACAGAGCTACGTGGTGATCCGCCGCCGCCGCGACCGGGGCCAGACCCTGCTGCTCCCCGTCTACACCGTGATCCTGGTCTCGCGCGACGACCTTCCGCTCGACGAGCTGGTGCGCCGGCACCGCGGAAAGCAGGGCCAGGAGAACGCCTTCAAGGGGCCGCTGATCGACCTCGACCTGCATCACCCGCCGTGCCGGAAGTTCCGCGCCAACCAGGCCTTCTACATCTGCGGCCAGATCGCGCAGGTGCTGCTCCGCGCGGTCCAATACCAGTTGTTGCCGGCCCGCGCCCGGCGCCATGGCCTGCGGCCCCTGATCCGCTATCTGGTTCGGGTCGTGGGAAGGCTGGTGCGCAGCGGCCGGCGCTGGCGGCTCGACTTCGCGCGCAACAACTTCCGGCTCGACTGGCTCTATCACGCCGCAGTCCAGCTCGAATAGCAGGCCCCGGCGCATCCCGCTCCATCCCCGCTCGAAACCGGCAAGCCCGGGGCAACCCGCTCGTCCGCCGAACGGCGAAGTGCACCGTCCAGTCCGAGAAGCCACCTCACCCGACCTCTCGCTGGCGACACGTGCACCGGCCCCGGCATCGCTGTACCCGAAAATCCGCATCGTGAGCCTCAAACCCACTCGTGCTCAGCGCTTATCAGGGAATCGAGGATAGGTCCCTGATCGGCGAGCTGGTTTTCTGGCGGCGCGATTTCGGCCATCGGCAGGGCCGTCCGGTCATGCCGGGTCGTCGATTTGGGCTGCCGGCGAGAGCTTGACGCGGCAACGGAGCGGGGCCGGCGGCCTCTTCGTGATGGTTGGGTCTTCACCGGCGCGTTGGGCGCGCGCAACGCCCTCCGGTGCCGTGCCGGGTCCGCCTTGTCGCGTCGAACTGTCGCGCCGGGGTCAGCCGGGCGCGGATGCCGGCGGCGGCATGGCGAGGTGGATCCGCCGGCGCGCCGCCAGGAGATGGGCGCCGGCGCCGCCGAGCACGAGGGTGACCCGGCGCCCGTGACGCGCGACGCGGGCGACGAGGTGGATCCATATCGCGCGGATGCGCTTCATCCGCACCCAGCGCCACTCGGGGCCGTAGGCGGCGCGGCGCACCAGCGCCATCGCATTCAGCGCCAGCGCCGCGAGCCACAGCCAGGCGGCGTTGGCCCCGAACCGCCCCGACGGCATCGTCCCGGCGGCGAGGTCGGACTTGAGCACCGCGTGCACCTCCTCGCCGCGTCCGCAGCGCTCGTGGGCCGCGGCCACGACCTCGGCGGCGTCCAGCACCCTCAGGCCGTTCGCCTTTTCCGCCCGGATCGCGTCGGGGGCCGGGAAGTTGGTCATGTAGGCCCTGATCCTGTAGGCGGGCCTGCCATCGGCGGCCGGGAGGTCGCCCTCGTCCAGGCCCAGCGCCCCGGGAAGGGCGCGCCGGGTGACGACGTAGCGGATCACATGGCGCGGCTTCAGTCCGTTGGTTGTCGCGGGGACGTAGGGCAGTTCGGCGCATTCAAGCGCCACACTGTCCGACGCCGGCCCGGCGTCCGGCGTCTCCACCGGCCCCTTCGCCGGGCGCCAGGCGTCGTCGGCGAGCCGCGCCACCTCCGCCATCAGCGGCTCCGAACGGGTGGCGCCGCAGATCAGCCCCACCGTGCCGAAGCGCCGCGTCTCCGCCCGGCGGAAGGCGGGGTCGTTGCAGGCGCGGATCACATCCTCCTGGTAGCCCGCCCCATCGGTGCGGAGGGTGACCTGGCGCACGGCGCCGGGAAGCTGCAACAGCGCCTCCTCGAGCGCCCGCCGGTTGTCCAGCGCCGCCGGCACGTTGCCGTCGCGGCTCTCCAGCCACGGCGCCATCCCGATCTCGGGGCAGAACGCGACCAGCGGCTGGTAGCCCCGCTCGCCCGGAACCAGCCTCTCCGCGGCACGGTAGGTATACAGACACTCGCGCTTGCCGGACGCGATGATCGTCGCGTCGAGGTCGATGGTCACCGACGCCGCGACGGCCTCCCGTACCCCTTCGGCCACAAGGCGGCGGGCGACCGCCCGGAACAACTCGTGGCGTTCCGTGTGCGGCGGGATGAACGCCGTGCCCTTCTCCCTCTCGACATCGTGCACCCCAGCGACATGGAAACGGTCGAGCCAGTCGCGCAGCGAACGCGCCGAGGGAAAGCAGCGCTCGCGACCGCCCCGGAACCGCCGCGCGACCGCGCCCCTCGACAGACCCAACAGCTTCGGCTCGAACCGCCTGACCAGAGCGCAAAGACCCGTATCGGCCTCCAGATGCTCGATGTCCGACACCCGGTCGAAGCCGGCAACGTTGAGAACCAGCACCGCCAGCATCATCTGGCCGTCGCTCCAGCCCTGCGACGGGCTGCCGCCGCAGCGCGGCAGCCCGGCCAGGATGCGCCGCGACGCCAGAACCTCGAACAGCAGCACCAGACCGCCGCGCGCCGTCGCGGCCGTACCATCACCCGTCACTTCGAGCTTGATCGGAGAGCGATAACAAGGGACCATGATCTTCACCCGGTTGGTGACGCCCCTCGGGGCGGGTTGTCTGCGCAACCCATTGTAATCAATGGCCCAACCGGGTGACCAAATCTTTCTGATCGCCGATCAGGGTAGGTATTCCCCAATAAAATCCTGAGGTCGTTTCCCGCAGTATGCGTCCGCTTTCCGGCGGATTGCGCTAGTTCCTGCTCTTGTCGACAAGCGCGCCTTCCGAAATCCACGGCATCATCGCCCGCAGTTTCCGGCCGACCTCCTCGATCGGATGGGCGTCGTTGCGCCGCCGGATCGCCTTGAAGCTGGTCTGGTTGACCCGGTTTTCCAGCATCCATTCGCGGGTGAAGCGGCCGCTCTGGATGTCGGCGAGCACGCGCTTCATCTCGGCGCGGGTTTCGTCGGTGATGATGCGCGGCCCGCTGCGATACTCGCCATACTCCGCCGTATTGGAGACGGAATAGTTCATGTTCGCGATGCCGCCCTCGTAGATCAGATCGACAATCAGCTTGACCTCGTGGAGACATTCGAAATAGGCCATCTCCGGCGCATAGCCGGCCTCGACCAGCGTGTCGTAGCCGCCGCGGATCAGCTCGACCAGGCCGCCGCACAGCACGACCTGCTCGCCGAACAGGTCGGTCTCGCATTCCTCCTTGAAGGTCGTCTCGATGATGCCCGCCTTGCCGCCGCCGATGGCCGAGGCGTAGGACAGCGCCAGTTCCAGCGCGTTGCCCGAGGCATTGCAGGCGACGGCGACCAGCGTCGGCACGCCGCCGCCGCGCAGATATTCCGAGCGCACCGTGTGGCCCGGCCCCTTGGGCGCGATCATGAAGACGTCGAGATCGGCCCGCGGTTCGATCAGGTTGAAATGGATGTTCAGCCCGTGGGCGAAGGCGAGCGCGGCGCCGTCCTTCATGTTGGCGTGCAGTTCGTCGGCGTAGATGTCGCCCTGGAGCTCGTCCGGGGTCAGCATCATGACGACGTCGGCCCATTTCGCGCCTTCCGTCGGCGTATGGACCGCGAAGCCGGCCTCCTCGGCCTTCTTGCGGGTCGCCGAGCCCTCGCGCAGGGCGACGGCGGTGTCGGCAACGCCCGAATCCCGCAGGTTCATGGCGTGGGCGTGGCCCTGCGAGCCGTAGCCGACGATCAGGACCTTCCGGCCCTTGATCAGGTTCACATCGGCGTCGCGATCGTAATAGACGCGCATCGTCTGCTCTCCCTGTGGATGTTCCCCGTGGACGTTCCCAGTGGACGTTCCCAGCGGACGTTCGAAACGGGTGTCGGAATTGTTCGTGGCGTTTACCCGCCCGCGCGCCCCGGCGCAACGCGGCGTTGGGGCGCGAGGCGGATGGGCCCTTGCGCCCCGCGCTGCACTTCGCCACACGAGCGGCCATGGCGGGAACGAATTTCGATATTCAGTTGGACGGCAACGCCCTCTAGCGCAATTACCCGACCGTCTGGTCCTATGGCGCTTCGGCGGCTGCTAGTTGCTCAGAAAACGGTTCCCTGCCGCAAGCGACATTCTCGTCCGCCGACCGAGGGCCGAGGACGTGCAGCACCTTATGGAAACCGGCTGATGGAACGGGGTGACATTGGGTATGTGCAAGGCGAGGAAGTTGAATAGATGAGCAGCGAATTCCGATGTCCGATCTGGGGTGCGGCTGCCGCCCTCATAAGGGGTGGTATAGACAATAAGACTGTCGACTCCCCGCGCGCGGGCGGCAGGTCCTCTATTTCAGGAACTGCGGAGATCACTCTAAAGCGCCGCGATGCCTCCTTAACCCGATACGCCCGGCTCCCGGTATGCGCCCGAAAGCCTGCCGCCTCGCCGGGGCAGGGGCCCACTCCAGCGGTATGTCAGGAAATGTCATGTTTTGTCATGATCCGTCATGGGGCTTCGAACTCGCGCAGAACGCACCACAACGTCGCCCCGGCCCCCGAGCCGGGGCCCGGAGCCGCCCGGCACGATCCTGGCCCGTGGCTCCGGACTCCGGATCGTCGCTGCGCTCCCCGGACCGGTGTCCGGGACAGGTGTCCGGGGCAGGCGTCCGGGGTGACAAGGGAGGGGGTTCGGACGTGTCAGGAAATGTCATGTTTTGTCATGAGCCGGCATTTCGGCGGCGCCGTGCAGCGGCGGTGAAGAGGCTCTGTTGTTCGATTCATGTTCTTATTCGGCAATATAGGAATCAATGTGTGGTCGTCAAGCGTATTTCCCTCATTTTTTGATGGCTTCCCACCCGTCATTTCGACCGAAGCGGCGCAGCCGTGTAGCGGAGAAATCTCTCACCCGCGGCGCCCGGACCGGGATATTGCACGGAAAAGATATCTCCACTCCGCCGCCCTTTGGGCGGCTCCGGTCGATATGACGGAGAGGGGGAGAATTGGCCGCTCCGGTTGAAATGACCGGAAGGGGGAGCCGCCGGGCGCTACCCCCGCCGCTCGCGCGACAGGGCGATGATGCGCAGGGTTTCGCTCCACAGGTCGTAGGACCCAAGATCGTCCGGGTCCGCCCATTCGGCGTGTTCGGCGTCGCTGGCGGCGGCCGGCTCTCCGGCCAGCCATTCGGCGTCGAAATCGACCAGGGTGTATTGCAGCGTGACCGCGCCGCTGCCGTCGCGCCGGATGGTGTCGACCACGTCGAGCAGCGCGCCGAGGCGGATCTCGACGCCGGTCTCCTCGCGGACCTCGCGCAATGCGGCCTCGCGCACCGTCTCGCCGAGCTCCTGCCGGCCGCCGGGCAGGCTCCAGCGGCCGCGCATCGGCGATTTGCCGCGCCGGATCAGCAATACCCTGCCGCCTTTCCAGACGACGACGCCGACCCCGACGACCGGACGCCGGACGGGCCGTTCCGGCGGCCCGCCTGCCGCGCCGGTCACCGGCCCGGCCTCATGCCGCCGCGCAATAGACGAGCGCCACGGTCAGCCGCTTGCGCAGGGTTGCGCCGACGTTGGCGAAGTTGCGCCCGTCGATCGCGCCGCGCCGGCCGCCGCCCCGGTCCGCCGGCGCCCCCGAACCCTCGAGCGCCGCGGCGATCGAGGTGAGCGCCGTCGTGTAGATGCGGCCGCGCCGCTTCGAGCCGGCCACGGTGACGCCGATAATCTCGCCTCTGCCGTCCATCGCCGGCCCGCCGCTGATGCCGCCCAGCCCGCCGTAGCTGTCGGGCACGCGCACCCGGTCGGCCCAGGCGACCACCGGCTCGATCACGGTGTAGCGCCCGACCGAGCGCATGCGCCGCCGGCCGATCAGGACGGACTGGATGGCCGCCGGCTCGCCCTTGGGGTAGCCGAAATGGTAGCCGGTCTGGCCGCGCCGGAGTTTCTTCTGCGTGAACTGCACGGCCGGCGCGCCGCCGCGGGTCTGCAGCACGGCGAGGTCGGCCCGCGGATGAATGTAGGTCCGCCTCACCCGCACGCCGCGGCGCGGCCCGGTCACGATCAGCACCCGGGAGCAGCCGTCGACGACATGGCGCGCCGTCATCCACACGCCGCTGCGGTCGAGGGAAAAGGCGGTGCCGATGGAGTTGCTCTTGTCCGTCGGGATGGCGACGCTGAACGCCGGATCCTGTGCCGAGGGCGCGTCCAGGCTGCCGCGGCCGCCGGAGTCCGCCGGCGGCTTCCAGGCTTCGCGGCGGTCGGCTTCGTCGCGGCGCACGAACTGTCCGGGGTCGGGCCGGCGCAGCCGGTTGTCCTCGCGCGCGCGCCTTGCGTCCTCCGGCGCCGTCGTCAGGTCGAAGATGCCGGCGAGCGCGACGATCAGGAGGACGAGGAAAGGCAGGCTCCGCATGGCGAACCGGGGGCGAACCGAAGGGCGAACCGGAGGCTTGCGTCACACCGCGATGGCGGCCGCGTTGATCGCGCCGACCGAGATCTTGGCGCTGGAGAGCAGGACCGCGGCGCCGGTCTCGCCGTTTTCGATCCGCTTGGGCAGGTCCTTGAGGATCAGGTCGATCACCTTGAATACCGCCATCTGCAGGATCACGATCAGGATGCCCCAGAGCACGATGTCCCACAGGTTGACGCTGCCACGCAGGGTGATCGCGAGCGGGATCGCCATGCCGAGGATCGCGCCGCCGAGCGCAATGCCCGCCGCCCCGTTGCCGGCGCGGATCTGCGCGATGTCCTCATAGGGCGTCATCCACATGTAGAGGGTCACGCCGGCGACCAGCATGGCGATGGTGACGCCGGCATGGAGCAGCAGGAACGGCGCCCCGCTCAGGATGCTCTGGAAGACTGCGTCCATGGGCTCTCCGCCGGTTGCCGGTTTATCGCTGGCTTAACATAGGCAGCGCCGGCGGCGGGCGCCAGCGGGGCGACGGTCCCGATGCTGTGACGGCCCCTTGCCGCGGGGCGGCGGATGGGGCATCGGAGGCGTCGGTCGGGATGGCCCGCCGGGCGGCGGGTAGCGCAGGAGTCGGTCGTGATGAGCCTCAGGACTTTCTATCTGCTCGCCGCCGCCCTCGGCACCGCCGTGCCCTGGCTGTTCTTCGGCAGCTTCTTCGCCGCCAATGGCATCGACATCGCCGCCTTCGCGGCCGGCCTGTTCGCCAACGGCGCCGCCCGCGGCTTTACGGTCGACGTGCTGATCTCGATGCTGGTCTTCTGGCTCTGGTCGTGGCGCGACGCCCGGCAGCACGGCGTCGCGGCCTGGTGGCTCATCCTGCCCGCCGGCCTTTGTGTCGGCTTGTCATTGGCGCTGCCGTTATATCTATATCTGCGCCACGACCGCGCCGCGGCACCCGCCGCCTGACCCGTTCCACCTTTGCGGAAGCCCCCGATGATTCCTCTGCGAAAGGCCGTGAATTGGGTCCGGACGAAAAATGCAACGTGTCCCGCCTCCCCCAAGGGGAGGGGGATTCGGTCCGTGCTCCTTTCGCAGAAAAGGCCTCCGAATCGGGGGAAGGATACTCATTCGGCGGCCTGGCTTACTTTGCAGAGAAATCTCCCATGACCGACAGCAAGACCTACGACGTCATCGTCATCGGCGCCGGGCCCGGCGGCTATGTCTGCGCCATCCGCTGCGCCCAGCTCGGGATGCGCGTGGCCGTGGCGGAGCAGCGCGAGACCCTGGGCGGCACCTGCCTCAATGTCGGCTGCATCCCGTCCAAGGCGCTGCTCCAGAGCTCGGAGAAGTTCGCCGAGGCGCGGCACGGCCTGGCCGCGCACGGCATCGAGGCGACGGCGACGCTGAACCTCGCGGCCATGATGGCGCGCAAGGACGGCGTGGTCGACAAGCTGACCAAGGGCGTCGCCTATCTGTTCGGGAAGAACGGGATCGACCATCTGAAGGGCAGGGGCCGGCTCGTCGGCGACGGCAAGGCCGTCGGCGCGGTTGAGGTCGGCGGCGAACGCTACGAAGCGAAACACATCGTCATCGCCACCGGCTCCGACGTTATGCCTCTGCCCGGCGTGGAGATCGACGAAAAGCGCATCGTCTCCTCGACCGGTGCGCTCGCCCTCGGCAAGGTGCCGAAGACCCTGGCGGTGATCGGCGCCGGCTATATCGGCCTGGAGATGGGCTCGGTCTGGGCCCGGCTCGGCGCGCAGGTCACCGTGGTCGAATATCTCGACCGCATCCTGCCCGGCATGGACGGCGAGATCGCCAAACAGGTGCAGCGGATTCTCAGGAAGCAGGGGCTGGAGTTCCGCCTCGGCCGCAAGGTGACCGGCGCGAAGGCCGCGCGCGGCGGCGTGACGCTGACGGTCGAGCCGGCGAAAGGCGGCGACGCCGGGAGCCTGAAGGCCGAGGTCGTGCTGGTCGCGATCGGCCGCCGGCCTTTCACCGACGGCCTCGGCCTGGAGAGCGTGGGCATCGGGACCGACGCGCGCGGCTTCATCCCGGTCGACGGGCATTTCCGCACCGCGGCCGACGGCGTCTACGCGATCGGCGACGTCGTGCCCGGCCCGATGCTGGCCCACAAGGCGGAGGAGGAGGGCGTCGCGCTCGCCGAGCTGCTCGCCGGCCAGGCCGGACATGTCAACTACGAGACGGTGCCCGGCATCGTCTACACCTGGCCGGAGGTCGCCAGCGTCGGCCGGACGGAAGAGCAGCTCAAGGAGGCGGGGACAGCCTACAAGACCGGCAAGTTCCCCTTCGGCGCCAACAGCCGGGCCATCTGCACCGGCGAGACCGACGGCCTGGCGAAGATTCTCGCCGACGCCGAAACCGACCGCATTCTCGGCGCCCATATCGTCGGGCCCGAGGCCGGCAACACGATCCACGAGGTGGTCAACGTCATGGAGTTCGGCGGCTGCGCTGAAGACCTCGCCCGCTGCTTCCACGCCCACCCGACCTACAACGAAGCCGTCCGCGAAGCGGCCCTCGACGTGAGCGGCGCCGCCCGGCAGCGGTAGGGGCGGCCTTGCGTCCTTCGAGACGAGGTTTCGCGACGCGATCCTGGCGGATCGCTCCTCAACCTCTCCTCAGGATGAAGCCCTTCGAGACGGCTCAGGCGTTCGCCTTCGCCTCCTCAGGATGAAGCTGCAAATGTGGAAATTTACAAACTCTTCATCCTGAGGAGGCCATTGAGGAGGCGCGTCAGCGCCGTCTCGAAATGGCCGTCTCGTAGTAGGGTCGGACCGGAGCGCCCTGTCGGCCTTGCGGCCGCCGGGTTTCTCCAGTCCGCCCTCCGAACCGGACGTGCACCTTTCGTTATGCATCCGGCTCTCCAAAGGCTTTCGCAAAGTCGGGAGACTTCATCCAGTTGAGCTCGAACCGTGTGACCGGTAGGTAGGCCATCAGGTATTGCTCAACGCTGCCCTCGGCCCAGACCCGGTTGCCGGGATGAACCCGGCTGGCCCGTCGCCAAGCCTTGGTCAGCCTCCTCGTGGGAACGCGCTTGTGCTTGCCCCGCAACCACAGCCAGAGACGTTGACGCACGTACCAGTCCACTGCGGACAGAATGCGCTTGGCCCCGATGCAATAGCGGTAGTAACCGGCCCATCCCCGGAGGATCGGATTGAGTTCCTGAAGCATGCTCGCCAGCGACCGGACTTGCGTCTGCCGCCTGAGCACTTTCTTCACCCGCCAGCGGAATTCGTTGACCACCTCCTTCGGGATTTCGACCCGGCACCCGTAGCCATACCGGTCGTCCCATTTGAGACGAACCAGACAGCCCAGGAACCGGAACCCCTCCGTCAGTTCGGTGACCCGCGTCTTCTGTTCCGATAGCGTCAGCCCCATCTCCTCGCGCAGCCAGTCGGCGAGCGCCTGCCTTTCGGCAAGCGCGTCCTCGTAGCTGCCGGATACGAAGATCAGGAAGTCGTCGGCATACCGGACCGGATAGAGGATCAGTCGCCCGGCCCTCCGATCCTTGTCGCGCCGGATCGCGCCCCGTTTCACCCCGTCGCTGCGGAGCTTGGGATCATGCGGGTGCTTGACCCACCACCAGTACCGTTCCTCGATCGCGCTGAGCGCGATGTTGGCCAGTAACGCTGACAGGACGCCCCCTTGAGGCGTGCCGGTGGCCGTCGGACTGTAGATGAAGTCCTCCAGCACCCCGGCCTTGAGGAACCGCACGATCAGCCGGTTCACCTTCCGATCCGCGCACGATTTCCGCACACGGTCCATCAGGTGATGGTGGCCGATATTGTCGAAGCAGCCCTCGATGTCGCCTTCAATCACCCATTGGTAGGGGATATCGCGACGCATTCCGTCCGCCCCGCGCCTGCGGGGACGAATGGTCTGCCGGATATGTTCGAGTGCGCCATGGCAGCCCCGTCCGGGCCGGAACCCGTAGGAGACTTGCCAGAATCGCGCCTCGAAGATCGGCTCCAGGATATTCTTGACCGCGCATTGAACGACGCGATCAGCGACGGTGGGGATACCGAGGGGTCGGAACTTCCCCGGTCTGCCCGGCTTCGGAATCCACTTTCGCCTCGCGGGCGACGGTCGGTAGCTGCCATTCCGCAGCGTCTCCCGCAACCCGTCCAGAAAGAGCGGTACGCCTCCGTCACCGGCGGCGATTTTCGCCACCGTCAACCCGTCGATGCCCGGCGTCCGCCTGCCCTTGTTGTGGGCAATCGAATGCCATGCACAGCGAAGATTGCGCGGATCGGTTACCCAGTTCCACACATCGCCGTAGGCGCCTTCGGGCGTCCCCTTACTCCACTGGTACAACTTCCGCTGCACGCCGAGGAGCCAAGCCCTGTCGGCCTGATTATCGAAGTCCATCGATAGTTCCTCCGTCATGAAAGTCGTTCCACCTTCTGCCCCCCTTCGCCATGTGCGCGGCTTTCCCGCGCTCCGACTACTACGAGGGCTCCGCCCCCATGCAGACCGTCTCCGTTCTCCGCGGCTAGCCCGACTCCGTACCGGGCGGACGGCATGGGTTCCCGTGTTCCGATGACAAACCTCAGACCCTTAGGCGGCATGCTTTACCCCTTGCGGCTCGGGGACACGGGATAGAAGGGTTGACCCGTGTCCGGGTGCGCTTGGCGCACCCACCAGAAGGCAGCAAACAAACCAACCGGTTCGGTCCGCGATCCCTCCGCCCCGTCGGGCCATTGAGGGTCCACGTGTAAGTAAAGAGGCTTCCGACACATGCTTCGCTCGTATCTCGCCATAGGTCCTGTGGTAGCCCGGCCCGCGAGCGACGGCCCGCGTCCGGTACAGTTCAGGTCGCAGCTTTCTCGCCCCGCTGCCGGAAAACGGCGGAACTTAGCGACCCCCTTCCGCCCGGCACCCTCCGCCGGACGGGGTGGCGTCTCAGCCACCGGTCGATCACCGGCACGACCAAGCCGTTGAGCTAACTCATGTTTTCTCTCCTTCTTGGTCATCACGGCGCTCGGATGCGGCGCGTCCTATTCCGCCGCTTCCGTTCCGCACTCCGTGCAGCGGCCGTGCACTTCGATGATGTGGTGCGTCGGGCTGAAGCCGGACCGTTCGGTGAGCGCCGAAAGGTCTTGCAGGAGCGTGTCGTCGTGATGCTCCGCAACCGCGCCGCAATCGTCGCAGATCGACAGGACCGAGGCGTGAGCGTGCCCCAGGCTCTGGCAGGCCACGAAGGCGTTGATCGATTCGATCCGGTGGACCCGGCCCTGCTCGATCAGCGAGGCCAGCGCGCGGTAGATGGTCGGCGGTGCAAGCTTGCCGTCGCGCCGGTTGAGCCGCGCCAGGATTTCGTAGGCGGACAGCGGCTTCGCCTGCCGGCGCAGCGCCGCCAGCACGTCTGCCTGGATTTTTGCACCCTGCTTGCGCATCGCTCCCCGTATTCCCGTTATGCCTGCCGACCGGAAGCGACGCAATCTAGCCCGGGTCTCCCTCCATTGTCACGGTCCGCGCGGCGACCCGATCCGCCGCTCCGGCGCCGCCCCGATTCCGGGTCAGTGAGCGTGGCCCGCGTGATCCGGCGCGCCGAGGCCGAAGGACCAGCTGGCGCTCAGGAAAAAGGAGTGCGCGTAGCTTTTTTCGAGGAATTCGGTGCGGTCGAAGTTGTATTGCAGCTTCAGCCGGCCGAGTTCGGAAAACTGCCAGAGCAGGAGCGGGGAAATCCGGGTTCGGGTGCCGCGCATCGGATCTTCCGCGCGCGCTTCGGCGTCGCCGCCGCGGCTGCCGGCACGTTCGTAGCGCAGGCCGACGCCCCAGCCGTCCGGCGTGTACCACATGCCCTGAACATAGAAGCCATAGTCCTGGACCCGGATCAGTTCGTCGTGGTGCTCCTCCTCTTCCTCTGCCGCCTCTTCCTCCTCCTCGTGATGCTCGGCTATGGCCGCCTTGGAGGTCCGGTGCATGTATTCGGCGGTCAGGACGAGCCGGTCTTTCGAGGGCAGGCGATGGCTGATCGTCACGTCGCCGCCGAAGATCGAGGCCCGGGCGTCGCTGCCGTCCGGATTCGGCTCGAACATCGCGGACCCGCCGAACGCAAGCGTCGTTTGGGGCGAAACCGTCAGGCGGTTCTCCAGCCGGACCGTATAGGCGAAATCCTCCAGCCCGTTGGCGTCGGAACCGCCCTCGTCGGCGTGCTCTTCATGCCCTTCCTCTTCCTCTTCCTCTGCGACTTCACCATCGTCGCCGTGCGTGTGAGGCGGGACGTGCCCTGCCTCTTCCTCGCCGTGTGCGTGTGCGTGCGCGCTGCGCCGGTTCTGCATGCTCACGAACAGGCGGCTGTTCCACGCGCCGCTGTTGGACAGCCGGGCCTCCGCCTGAACGCCCAGCCCTCGGGCGCCGTCCGCGCCGAACACCCGCGTCGCGGCGATCGGCTGGGCCTGCCAGGCCCAGTCGTGCAGATGCGTCCGGTTGACGATGCCGAAGGGGGCGTAGAACTGCCCGGCCTGCAGGCGCACGCTGCCTTCGCCCAGCCATTTCGAACGGACCCAGGCTTCCTCGATCTCGATGGTGGTTTCGCCCTCCCCGCCGACGGTCAGCGTCGTGTTGAAGAAGGCGTCGAAATAGGGGTCGTAGCTGCCGGACACCGAGAGGTCGACGCCCTGCAGCGTGAAGCCGGTCCGCTTGGGATCGTGATGGCCGCCGAACAGGGATTCCATATCCTCGCCCTTGGCCGTGCTGGCGCCCATGGCGAAATCCACATCGAGGCCGAGGCGCTTCAGGCGCAGCACCCCGTCGCCGACCCGGGCCGACCAGACCTCCGCTGCATGATCGTCGTCATGCATGTCGGCGTCCTCGCCGGGTTTCTGGCCGTGGTCGTGACCGTGCTCGTCCTTCTTGCGGCCCGCCATCTCTTCCTTGCCGGCGGCCGGCTTCTTGCCGTGGTCGTGGCCGTGGTCGTCCGGCGCCGGTTTCTCCTTGGGCGCCACGGTGGCCAGGCCGCGCCCCCGGCGCAGCCGCTTCAGCTCGGCCTCCATCTCCTTCATCTTGCGCTCGCGCGCCTCGTCGCGTTCCAGCAGCTCCTTCACCGTCTGCTCCAGAAGCTTGAGGCGCTGCGCGCTCGTCTGCGCCACGGCTTCCGCGCCGGTCGCCAACGCTACGGTTGCCGCCAGCACGACGGCCGTCAACGTCGACAGGACAGCCGGGCGGGCCGCACCGTTTTCCGTCACATCTCGCATCTCGCCGTCTCCCATAAGGCTGTATTATATTGTTTCTGCGGTTTTGCGCTCCGGGCTGTGCGGCGGACCGCGCCAGCGGGCGCTTGTGCTTCTATCCCGTTAGACAGCCGCGCAGGCTGGTGACAAGGCCGCGTATCAGGGCCTCGTAGGCCCCCTTGCCCGCCGGCAGGGCCGCACCGAGCGGATCCAGCGTTCCGACTTTCGCCGACGTGCCCCGGACCAGGACATTGACGAGCTTGGGCTCGAATTGCGGCTCGCGGAATACGCAGGACGCCTTGCGCTGGAGAATGTGCGTCCGGATTTCGTAGAGGCGCCGCGGCGACGGCGCCCGGTGCGGATCGATGGTGATCGAGCCGGCCGGCGTCAGGCGGTAGCGTTTCTCGAAATACTGGTAGGCGTCGTGGAACACGATGTAGCGCTTGCCCCGGACCGGGCGGAGAGTCTTCGCGATCTCGGCGTGGAGCGCCTGCAGTCGGGCGATCGCCGCGGCGGCGTTGGCCCGGTAGGCGGCGGCGTTCGCTGCGTCGGCACCGGCCAGCGCCCCGGCGATCGCCCGGGTCATGGCGATCGCGTTATTCGGGTCCAGCCAGATATGCGCGTCGACATCGGCGCGTTCCTCGCCATGGTCGTCATCGTCCTTGTCGCCATGCTTCATGTCGCCATGATCGTCATGGCCGTGATCGTCATGGCCGGCATGATCGTGCCCTGCCCACAGGCCGCCCTCGCGCAGCTTGTAGAGCCGGACGCCCTTTGCATCCTGAAGCGCTACCGAAATCGACTTCCCGGCCAGGTTTCTGACGGCTTTCGCGACGGGCAGCTCAAGCGCCGGCCCGGTCCAGATCACCACATCGGCCTCGGCCAGTTGGCGCGCCTGCGACGGCCTCAGCGTGATTCCGTGCGGCGATATCGAACCGCTGAGCAGCAGCGTCGGGTCACCCACCCCGTCCATGACCGAAGAAACAAGCGCATGGATCGGCTTGATGGTGACGACCACCCGTGGTGCGTCGGCGCTGGCCTGCCCGCCTCCGGCGGAAAGGACCAGCGCCGACACAGCCATGGCGAACGCTGCGATTCGTGGCTTCCCGATTTTCGTACGGATCATCGACTATGCCCCAGTAAACCGAAGATCGAAAGCACTGTATAATATAACATAGATTATTCGGACAAAAGGAATTTGTTGGGCCCGGCGCCCCGGCGGGGCGGAATGTCTTGTTAAATTCGGTTATCCGTCGGGTGCGGAAGAACTTTCCGCCATGTCGACAGGGTTCGGCAGACGGGGATCGTGATGGCCGCGCGCTGTCCGGCCCGGCCCCGGGACATCCGCTTCGGAGCGCCGGTTGGCGGGCTTATCCCCTGTGGTAGGGGTGGCCGGCGAGGATCGCGGAAGCCCGGTAGAGCTGCTCGGCGAGCATGACGCGGACCAGCCGGTGCGGCCAGGTCGCCTTGCCGAAGGAGAGGACCAGGTCGGCCGCCGCCAGGGTTTCCGGCGCGTGGCCGTCGGCGCCGCCGATGGCGAAGGTGCCGGTGCCGGCGCCTTCGTCTCGATAGCGCGCCAGGGTCGCGGCCAGGGCCTCGCTGGTGAGGTCGGTTCCGGTCCGGTCCAGAACGATCAGCGGCCCGCCGGGCAGGCGGCGGCGCAGTTCTTCGCCCTCGCGCCGGATCCGCACGGCAGGCGGCCCGCTGCTCCGCTCTGCGATCTCGATCGCCGTCACCGGCCAGGGCAGACGCCCGGAATAGGCTGCGAACAGGTCTTTGAGCGCGCCGTCCCGCAAACGACCGACAGCGATTACGCAAATGCGCATCGCGCCCGGGTTCCGCCGGCCGGATGCCTGCGCATTTCCGGCCGGTCCGCTAAATGTGCCATGGCGGCGGAGATTGCCTAGCCGGCCATCTCCAGCGCCCGCGCCTCGTCCCGGGCGTCGGCTTCCTCGTTCCACAGCTTCTCCAGATTGTAGAAGCTGCGGACCTCCGGCTTGAAGAGATGGACGATCACATCGCCGCCGTCGATCAGCACCCAGTCGCTGCGTTCGATCCCCTCGGCGGGGACCGACGGCAGCCCGGCTTGCTTCATCTTCTGGATCAGGCGGTCGGCCATCGCGTGGACATGGCGGTCCGAGCGGCCGGTGGCGATGACCATGTAATCTGCGAACCCGGCCCGTCCGGCCAGGTCGATAACGACGATATCTTCGGCCTTATCGTCGTCGAGCGAGGTCTCGGCAACGGCTTTGAGCGCGTCGGCCGAGGGCAAGTCACGCAATGTGCGGCGGATCTTCGGACCTCCTGTTTCGATGACGCCCGGCGGATCGCGCCGCCGAACGCCGGTTTACGCATCCGCCGGGAATGCCGCTTCCGCAGAAGCCGCCAGCCCGGCGCGGATCGCGCTCGCCGACGCATCGTGCAGCCGGCAATGGAGGAAGGTCCAGGCCGGCGGCATGCGCTGCGCCAGGCGTCGCGCACGGTTCTCCGGCACCCGGCGACGGGCGAACCGCTGCGCCGCCACGCCGGATAACGCACCGGCAGAATAGGACGGACGGGCGAATACGGCAACGGGAATGCTATGAAAGATTTTTGACCAGCTCTTCCATCTGGGTATTTGAACGAGATTGTCGGCGCCCATGATCCACACAAATTTATTGCGTGGATACATCGTCTTTATTCTTTCAAGCGAATCGACGGTGTAAATCGTACCCAGTTCGGCCTCGAGTCCGGTCGCGCGCATCGCCGGATGCCGGGCCATCCGGGCGGCGGACGCCAGCCGCTCGGCCAGCGGCATCATCCCGCTGTCCGGCTTCAGCGGGTTCTGCGGCGAGACCAGCCACCAGATTTCGTCCAGGCCGAGGCCGGCCAGCGCCGCCAGCGCGATATGCCGGTGGCCGTCATGCGCCGGATTGAACGACCCGCCGAGCAGGCCGACGCTGCGGCCGGCGAAACTGCTGGGCGGGCGGGGATGCCAGACCGTCATGGCGCGGTTCGCCTGCCGCATGAGTCTCTTCTGCGAAAATGCGCCACCGCCGCAATCCCCCTCCCCTTGGAGGAGGGGTCGGCGGCTATCCGCTCCAAACCCGAATACAAGCGTGAGCGCGCCGGCAAACGACCCCTCCCCCAAGGGGAGGATTTCTCTGCAAAAGGGGGATTCTCAAGCTGCGTGTGGTGTGATTCTTTGCGCTGCGGAACAGGTTGGGGGCTGTGATGAGCGATCGGGGTCAGTTGGGGTTTGCCGAAGCGTTTGTGTCTGCGGGTCTGGGCAGGAATCCGAAGCTGGAGCGTCTGGACGGCCTGATCGACTGGTCGCCGGTCGGCCGTCTGGCGGCCGATATGCGCCGGGCGCAGACCGGCCGGCCGCCCTACGACCCGTTGTCGATGTTGAAGGCGCTGTATCTGCAGGCGCTCTACGACCTGTCGGATCCGGGGCTGGAGGAGGCCCTGATGGACCGGCTGTCGTTTCGGCGCTTCTGCGGCTTTGCGCTGGACGCCCCGACGCCGGACGAGACGACGATCTGGCGCTTCCGGGAGCAGGCGGGTCCGCTTCTGAAGGCGGCCTTCGAGGAGATCGGCCGCCAGATCGACAAGGCAGGGCTGGTGGTGCGTCAGGGCACGCTGATGGACGCCACCCTTGTGGCCTCGGCCCGGCGTCCGCCGCGGCGCTCGGCGGGCGCCGGCGCCGGCCATCGGCAAGAGCCCGGCGCCGACTGGACCAAGCAGAACGGCAAAGCCTTTTTCGGCTACAAGGCGCATGTCGGCGTCGACCGGGGCTCGGGCCTGGTCCGGCGCGCGGTCCTGACCTCGGCCAAGGTCTACGAGAGCACGGTCGCCGACCGGCTGATCTGCGGCGACGAGAAGGCGGTCTACGGCGACCGGGCCTATGAGCACAAGGAGCGCCGCGCGCGCCTGAAGGCCGCCGGCATCAAGGACCGCATCATGCACCGCCGGCACAGGCATATGGCGGCGCTGCCTCATTGGCAGCAGCGCCGCAACCGGCTGATCTCCCGGCACCGGGCGCCGGTCGAGGCGGTCTTCTCCGCCCTCAAGCGCCTCTACGGCCAGAGCCGCGCCAAGGGCCTCACCCTCGAAAGAAACACCGCCCGCCTGATGGCCGCGGTCACCGCCTACAACCTCAGACGGGCCAGCCTGATCGCCGGACCCTGAGCCGGAAAACACGCCCGAAGACCCCGAACCGTCGGCAGACGCCCCTGTTGTGCCAGACCTGGCAGGGCCGACCGCCGCGCCTGCGCCCAAACCCCACAACGGCAAAGTCGGACAGCGCACCGTCACCGACCGAAAACAACCGCAAGAAACCCGCTTCCAGACTTTCGCAGAGCAATCCAAGGGGAGGGGGTTAACCGCGTTGCCTGTGCCATTGAAATCCGCTTGCAGAATTTCCGACAGGAATCGTATCGAAGGTCTGAATTTGGAGGATTGCTACCGATGGCGACGCAGGACGTCGAATTGATGATGACCCCTTCGCATCCCGGCGCGTTCATCCGCGACGAGGTCATCAAATCGCTCGGTCTGAGCGTCACCGAAGCCGCGCGGATTCTCGGCGTCCGCCGGGCCACGCTTTCCGATCTGCTGAACGGCAAGGTCTCGCTGTCGGCGGAAATGGCGCTGCGGGTCGAGAAGGCGTTCGACGTGAGCATGGATCTCCTGCTCCGCATGCAGGCCTGGCATGACGCGTCGCGGGTGCGGGTGCGCGCGGACGAGATCGAAGTGCAGCGGTACCGGCCCGCCTGATTACGGATGGCAGGAGGCCGGATCGCCGTCCGCACCGTCAGGGCCGGACCTGCCCGTCGCCGCGCACGACATATTTGAAGCTGGTGAGCTGCTCCAGGCCGACCGGGCCGCGGGCGTGCAGCTTGCCGGTCGAGATGCCGATTTCGGCGCCCATGCCGAATTCGCCGCCGTCGGCGAACTGGGTCGAGGCGTTCCACAGCACGATGGCGCTGTCCACCGCACCGAGGAATTTTTCCGCGACCGTCTCGTTTTCGGTGACGATCGAGTCCGTATGGCTGCTGCCGTGGCGGCCGATATGGTCGATGGCGCCGTCGACGCCGTCCACCAGCTTCACCGCCATGATCCAGTCGAGATACTCGGTGTCCCAGTCTTCCTCGGTCGCCGCCACGATCCGCCCGTCGATGGCCTGGGTGGCGCTGTCGCCGCGGATTTCCACGCCGGCCTCCAGCAGGTCGCCCACGATCGGCGCCAAGTGGCTGTTATGGGCGTTCCGGTCGACCAGCAGGGTCTCGGCCGCGCCGCAGATGCCGGGCCGGCGCGTCTTGGCGTTCAGCGTCACCCGCCGCGCCATCTCCAGGTCGGCCGCGGCATCGACATAGACATGGCAGTTGCCGTCGAGATGAGCGATCACCGGGATGCGGCTCTCCTCCTGCACCCGGGCGATCAGCCCCTTGCCGCCGCGCGGCACGATGATGTCGATATGCCGGTTCATGCGCAGCATGGCGCCGACCGCCGCCCGGTCGGTCGTCGGGACGAGCTGGACCGCATCCTCCGGCAGGCCGGCTTCGCCGAGGCCGTGGCGCAGGCAGTCGACGATCGGTCGCGAGGTGTGGAAGCTCTCCCGGCCGCCGCGGAGGATGGCCGCGTTGCCGGATTTCAGGCACAGCGCGCCGGCGTCGGCGGTCACGTTCGGCCGCGATTCGTAGATGATGCCGATCACGCCGAGCGGCGTGCGCACCCGGGAGATGCGTAGGCCGTTCGGCCGGTCCCACTCGGCGGCGACGCTGCCGACCGGGTCGGGCAGGGCGGCGATCTCCGCCATCCCGGCGGCCATCGCCTCGATCCGGTCCGGCGAGAGGGTCAGCCGGTCGATGAACGCGCTGTTGAAGTCGCGGCCCGAGGCGTCCTCCAGATCGCGCGCATTGGCGGCGAGCAGCTCGTCCTGCCGCGCGCGCAGGGCCGAAGCCGCTCCCGCCAGGGCCGCGTTCTTCGCCGCTTCCGACGCGCCGGTCATCACCGCCGCCGCGGCGCGCGCCCGCTCGCCGAGCGCGAGCATCTGTTTCTCGATTGCGTCCGCAGTCGTCATGGCGTTCTTCAATCCGGTCCACGCGGCGCCGGCCCGTCCTAGAACCAGGCGTTGATCGGGTGGCCGCGCTCGCCCCAGAAAATGTACCAGCGGCCGGCCGCGCGCAATATGTTCCGCATCTCCTCGACGTCTTCCTCCGTCGGCGGCGGCTCCGGCGGCTCGGGTTCCGGGGTCTTCCTGCCGAGCAGCCGGTCCACGAAACCGGGCTCCGGCGGTGGTGGAGGCGGCGGCGGGGGCGGCCGTTCGACCCAGGGATTCTCCGCGCTGGCCAGAAGGGCCTGCCCGTACTCCACGGCCTCTTCCGGCGGCATGACCGAGGTCCAGGCCCGGTACAGCAGCATCTCGTCTTCCAGCAGGTCTTTGCAGAATTCGAGAAATTTGCCCCGGAAACTGGTCTTGTCGACGCCGTCGTACAAATCGCCGTGCGAATAAATCGGCACGCCATCGCACTTCCCGACCACCAGATCGAGGACGTAGTAGCCCTTGGCTTCCTCGAAAAACTCCGCGTCGGTCAGTCCCTCCGGTTTTCGGAAGCGTTCGCGGTACCAGGCGTTGGCCTCTTCGTCCTCCCCGACCCGCGGTGCGCCGGCCGTAGCGTAGGACGGTTCCGAAATCTCGAGCCGCCGTTCCGCAGCCCCGTCGATTTCCTCGCGGTCTTCGTAGAGCGGTTGCATCAGCCGTTGCCATTCCTCTTCATGGCCCGGCTTCGGTCTGCCCATCGGTATGAGGTCCAAGCCCATTTCCCGTTCCCCTGATCTCTGACGAATCGTCTTGACCGTCCGCGTCGGCGAGTTCGCCGATACGGACAGATGGGGAACGAGATTAAACGATTAAATTTTTTCTTTCCACCATGTCGTCGCGGTGGACCAGCACATCGCGGCCCTTGTAGCCGAGCAGGGCCTCGATCTCGCGGCTCTGGCGGCCGGCGATCCGGCGTGCCGCCTCAGCGTCATAGGCGATCAGGCCGATGGCGATTTCGGCGCCGTCCGGCCCGACGATGCGCACCGCGTCGCCGCGCCGGAAATTGCCCTCGACCGCCGTGACCCCGGCCGGCAGCAGGCTCTTGCCCCGGCGCAGGGCGTTCGCCGCGCCGGCATCCACGGCGATCCGCGCGTCGCTGCCCAGCGCGCCGGCGATCCAGCGCTTGCGCGCCGTGCCGGCGCTCGCGGCCGGCGCGAAGCGGGTGTGGCGCTCGCCGGATTCCAGCCGGCGGATCGGGTATTCCGCGCGTCCGTCGGAAATGATCATGGCGCAGCCGGCGCCGACCGCGATGCGCGCCGCCTCCAGCTTGGTCACCATGCCGCCGGAACTGTAGCCCGGCCGTGGCTCGCCGGCCATGGCGCGGATATCGTCGGTCAGCGCCGGCACGTCGGGAATGTGCCGGGCGTCGGCGTGGATCTGCGGATCCCTGTCGTACAGCCCGTCGATGTCCGAGAGCAGAACCAGCAGGTCGGCGCTCGCCATCTGGGCGACCCTTGCGGCCAGCCGGTCGTTGTCGCCGAAGCGGATTTCCTCGGTCGCCACCGTGTCGTTCTCGTTGATCAGCGGCACGGCGCCAAAGCTGAACAGGGCGGCCAGGGTCTCGCGCGCGTTCAGGTGGCGCCGTCGCTCTTCGGTATCGGACAGGGACAGCAGGATCTGCGCCAGGGTCAGCCCGTGGGCGGCCAGCGCCTCCTGCCAGGCATGGGCCAGATGGATCTGCCCGACCGCGGCGGCGGCCTGCTTCTCCTCCAGCGCCAGGGCCTTGCCGGTCAGGTCCAGTTGCCGGCGGCCGAAGGCGATGGCGCCCGAGGAGACGATCGCGACATCCCGGCCCTCGCCGTGCAGCCGGGCGACGTCGTCGGCGAAGGCGCGCAGCCAGTCGCGCCGCAGCGCGCCGGACGCCTCGTCGATCAGCAGGGCGGAGCCGATCTTGAGGACGATCCGCCGGGCCTCTCCGATCCCGGCGGCGGTGTAGGCCCCGGTCATAGCGGCGACCATGCGGCGGCCGGCGCGCCGGCGGCGTCTTTCTTCCGGTGCGCCTCGATGGCGTCGGCAATCCGGTGCAGCGCCGTCTCGACGCCCGCGCCGGAGACGCCGGAAAGGGCGAAGGGCTCGGCCGCACCCGCGTCGCGCAGCCCCGCCAGCCCGGCCTCGATTTCGCCGCGGTCCAGGGCATCCGTCTTGTTCAGCGCCACGATTTCCGCCTTTCCGGCGAGGCCCGCGCCGTAGGCCGCCAGTTCGCGCCGGATCGTCCGGTAGGCTGCCGCCGGGTCGCCGGCGGCTCCGTCGACCAGATGGAGCAGTACGCCGCAGCGTTCGATATGGCCGAGAAAGCGGTCGCCGACGCCCTTGCCCTCGTGGGCGCCTGCGATCAGGCCCGGAATGTCGGCCAGCACGAACCGGCGCTCGCCGGCGTCTACCGCGCCGAGACTGGGATGCAGGGTCGTGAACGGATAGTCCGCAATCTTCGGGTGCGCCCGCGAGACCCGCGCCAGGAAGGTCGATTTGCCGGCGTTCGGCAGACCGACGAGGCCGGCGTCGGCGATCAGTTTCAGGCGCAGCCAGAGCGAGCGCTCCTCGCCGGGCCGGCCCGGTTCGCAGCGCCGCGGCGCCCGGTTGACCGAACTCTTGAAATGGATGTTGCCCCGGCCGCCGTCGCCGCCCCTGGCGAGCAGCGCGCGGTCGCCCGCGCTGACCAGGTCGGCCACCAGGGTTTCCCGGTCCTCCTCGAAGATCTGGGTGCCGGCCGGCACCTTGACGCTCAGGTCGCCGCCCGCGGCGCCGGTGCGCGCCTTGCCCATCCCGTGACCGCCGCGCTGTGCCTTGAAATGCTGGCGGTAGCGGAAATCGATCAGGGTGTTGAGGCCGTCGGCGCATTCGGCGAGGACATGGCCGCCGCGCCCGCCGTCGCCGCCGTCCGGCCCGCCCTCCGGGACGTATTTCTCGCGGCGGAACGAGACGCAGCCGTCGCCGCCGGCGCCGGACCGCACGAGAATCCTGGCCTGGTCGAGAAATTTCATCGCGGCGAGGTATGCTGCGGGCCGTCCGGCGGCAAGGCGGAATTACGCCGCGCGATCGGCTATCCGCCTTCCTGCCGGCCGCTTTCCTGCCGGTAGGCGTAGGTGGCGTCGAGCTGGGCCATGACATGGTCGGCGAAGCGGAAGGGGGACGGGTGCTGCGACCCGTCGAGCGGCGCGATCCGGGCGTCGGGGCCGGGATCGTAGAAATACGCGACCGAATAGCGGTCCCGGTCCGGCGGGTTGACGACCCGGTGCGCGGTCGAGCGCCAGCGCCCGCCGCTCCAGACCGGCACGATATCGCCGGTGTTGACCAGCAGGGCGCCGTCGCGCGGCGGCGCGGGAAGCCAGCTCCCGTCGGCGGCCCGGACCTCGAGCCCGCCGGCGTCGTCCTGCAACAGCAGGGTGAGGCAGCCGAAATCGGTATGCGGCGCGCTGCCATACTGGCCGGCCGGCGCATCGGCCGGGCGGCGCGGATAGCGCAGCAGGCGCAGCCAGACCGTCGGCGGATCGAAGAGCGCGAGCAGCCGCTCCGGGTCGGCGCCCAGGCCCACGGCCATCGCCTGCACCAGCCGCCGGGCGGCCGGCTCGGCGGCGGCGTCGAACGCCGCGACCGCGTCGCGGAAGCCGGGCAGATCGGGCCAGCGGTTGGGGCCGTCGAGCGGCCAGGCCTCGCGG
Organism: Alphaproteobacteria bacterium; assembly: GCA_965202925.1. Taxonomy (GTDB): domain Bacteria; phylum Pseudomonadota; class Alphaproteobacteria; order Bin65; family Bin65; genus Bin65. Next base: position 1,402,629 of record CBDBCG010000001.1, read on the forward strand.
CCGGGCGGCGGATCGGACAGCGCGATGAAGGATTCGCTCAGGTTCGGCCGGGTCGCGGCCTCGACGCTGGAGGCCCGGTCGGTCGCCGTTTCCGGCGCGATATAGCCGCGATGGTGCCGGTTGATCGCGACGGCGTCCTTCGCGGTCTGCGGCAGGGCGTGAAAGCGGCGCGAAGCGTCGAACAGCGCATCGATAGCGGCGTCCGGGATGCCGTGATCGGCGACATAGGCGAAGCCGGTCCCGCTGTAGGCGTCCGCCATGGCGGCGGCGAGGCGCCGAAGGCCGGCCGGGCTGTCCGCGCCGGCCATGCTGAGCTGCGGTATGGCGGTCATGGTTCCGCCGGGTCCCACCGTCTTGCGGCCGCGATGCAAAACGGGAGCCGCACCGGGCTCCCGCCGCCGGCCTTCGGCCCGGGTTGCGGCCCAGGTTTCGGCTCTGTGGCGCTGGCGCCTCAGGCCGCGCCGGGCTCCACAGTTACAAAGGTGCGGTTGCCGGCCTTGCGGTAGAATTTCACATGGCCCTCGGTGAGCGCGAACAGGGTGTGGTCGTTGCCGATGCCGACATTGTCGCCGGGATGGAACTTCGTGCCGCGCTGGCGGACGATGATGTTGCCGGGAATCACCTTCTCGCCGCCGAACTTCTTGACGCCGAGGCGCCGGCCGATCGAATCGCGACCGTTGCGCGAGCTGCCGCCTGCTTTCTTGTGGGCCATGGTGTTACTCCTGTTCTGGCGGGCCTGTCGTGCCGGGCTCAGCCGTTGCCCTGAGACTTGAGGGCCAGTTCCTTCGCCAGCGCCGGCCAGTCGTCCGCTTCGATCTTGCCCTTCAGCTTCAGGGCGGTATCGACCCGCTCGATCTCTTCGGCGGTGAAGGCGGCGATCTGGGCGTAGGTCGTGATGCCGAGCGCGTTCAGCTTCTTCTCCGTCGCCGGGCCGACGCCGGGCAGCTTCTTCAGATCGTCCGGCGGGCCTTCGGGCTGTGCGGCGGGCTGCGCGGCGGCCGGGGCTTCGGCCGGGGCTGTCGCTTCCGGCTCCGGCGCTTTCGCCGCCGTCTTCTTCGCCGCCGTCTTCTTCGCCGCGGGCTTCTTTGCGGCTGTCTCTTTCGTCGCGGGGGGCGTCTTGCCGCCGGTCAGGATTTTCTCGATCCGCACCACCGTCTGGGCCTGGCGGTGGCCCTGCTTGCGGCGGTAGGTCTTGCGGCGCTTCTTCTTGAAGACGACGATCTTCTCGGCCCGGGCCTGGGCGAGCACGCGGCCGGCGACGCTGGCGCCGCTCACCAGGGGCGCGCCCAGCTCGCTGCCGACGGCGAGCACCTGGTCGAACAGGACGGCGTCGCCCTCCTCGCCGGCGATCTTCTCGATCCGGATGACATCCTGCGCCGCCACGCGGTACTGCTTGCCGCCGGTGCGAATGACTGCATGCATGGTTCGGAACCGATCCCGGATTGCGGCGCTGCCCGACAACCCGAACAGATGAGGCCAGGCAAAGAAGGCCGGACAAATAAGGGCGGCCGAGCGGCGGGCGCCGTTCGACCGGGCAGGCGGGACGTAAAGTTGCCGCCCGTCCCTGTCAAGCCGCTGTCAAGCCGCGGGGCGCGATTCCGCCGGCCGCCCCGCCCCGGAAAATGCCGCACCGCCCTTTGCGACGGGGCGGCAGAGCGGCCGGGCCGGTCGCGGGGCCGGGTCGCCGAAATCGACGGAGGGCCGGCCGGCATCCGCGGCTCCCGCACGGTGTCAGGAAATGTCATGATTCGTCACGATCTGTCGTGGGGCGGCATGGCGTTTCGGGCTCGCACCGAGCGCACCACCGTGTCGCCCCGGCCCCCGAGCCGGGGCCCAGAGCCTGCCGAAGGGGCCGCAAGGACGGGCCGTTCGGAACGACTCTGGACCCCGGATCGGCCTGCGGCCGTCCGGGGTGACAAGGGCGGGGTGTCGGGATGTCATGAAATGTCATGATCCGTCATTCCGACCGGAGCGTACCCCCATACCGTCATTTCGACCGGAGCGGCGTCAGCCGCGTAGCGGAGAAATCCGGCTGGCGACAGGCGCCGGTCGAACGCCAATACCTTCGGCGTCGACGGCGCGCGGGCCAGATTTCTCCACTCCGCCCCGGCCGGGGGCCGGGCCTCCGGTCGAAATGACGGGGAGGGGAGCCGCATTGCGATGTGTCATGAAATGTCATGGTCCGTCATGAGGCGCCGTCCGGCTCGGAGCGCGACCGGTGTCATATTTTAGGTGAAAACCCTGTATGGGTTTTTATTCTCTGACTTTTGGAATAACCGTTCACTTATCATGTTCCGACAACCCTTTGAATTTACACGTTTCTTGGTGAATCCGAGAACAGACAGACCGGTCTTCCTACCGTGTTTTTTTGCACCCCGCCCGTCTGCCGTATCCGCACGTTTGTTCATATAATGTTCCATACGCCCGGAGTCAAGCCCAAAATTAGCCCCGGCGCCAATCCGGCGTCGATCCCGGCGCGGCCGCCCGGCCGCGGACACGGGCCGGGGGACACGGGCTTGCACCCGCGCCGCCGCCGACCTACCTTCCGCGCCGCCGTCCGTGCTCCGTCCGTATTCCGGCCGCGCCCCGGCCCGCCGCAGACCGGCGGGGCCCCGGCCGCGGGCGAAAGCGGGGCAGGGCGGGTGCGGAGAGGTGCCGGAGTGGTCGAACGGGGCGGTCTCGAAAACCGTTGTGCGCTTTGCGTACCGTGGGTTCGAATCCCACCCTCTCCGCCAAGATACCGTTCTTGGGATTTCTCCCAAGTCATGAATGACGAGACCGGAATATCGCCGGTTCGAAGCGGATCAGCAGTTCACCCGGCGTCCATGCCGATGCCCGAATCTAGATCTACGTCGAAGTCTGTTGCCTCCTGGTCCAAATTTCGCCTTGTGGCACCTCCGCTGAGACCTGGCATTCCGGCCGCGGTGAACAGTAACACCGCCAACACCGGGATCGTGTAGACCATCTTTTCCCAGATGACTGAGACAGCAAGGGTAATGGCCAAGACGACCATCGCTACGATTGTCCGATAGAGGAATGAGCGGGCACCAAAGTCTTGCCCTAGAAGAGAAAGCATTGTTTCGTCCGTCCCTGTGAGCGTTTCGTCAACCGCACAACGTTGGTGGTGCTTTGAGTAGTGTCTCACTTTGAGATTTCAGGCGGCGAACCATCAAGAGTTTTTTCAACCGGCGAGGGAGCGATGGACTTGCAACACTTGAAAAGAGCCATATTTTCCTCATCCTCAATGTGGTCAGCGAAAGATCGGTATCATTCCGCCTGACTCTTAAGGAGACCACATTGCTCAATCATGGGAAAATACAACGATTTGGCGAATTGTTTGACGATTGGCCAAGTGATCGGTGAAAGCTATGACAGACGATCCCTATCTACAGTACAACCGGCGGTCAGTTCACGCGAGAACCATGGATACCTCGATTCCCTGATAAGCGCTGAGCACGAGTGGGTTTGAGGCTCACGATGCGGATTTTCGGGTACAGCGATGCCGGGGCCGGTGCACGTGTCGCCAGCGAGAGGTCGGGTGAGGTGGCTTCTCGGACTGGACGGTGCACTTCGCCGTTCGGCGGACGAGCGGGTTGCCCCGGGCTTGCCGGTTTCGAGCGGGGATGGAGCGGGATGCGCCGGGGCCTGCTATTCGAGCTGGACTGCGGCGTGATAGAGCCAGTCGAGCCGGAAGTTGTTGCGCGCGAAGTCGAGCCGCCAGCGCCGGCCGCTGCGCACCAGCCTTCCCACGACCCGAACCAGATAGCGGATCAGGGGCCGCAGGCCATGGCGCCGGGCGCGGGCCGGCAACAACTGGTATTGGACCGCGCGGAGCAGCACCTGCGCGATCTGGCCGCAGATGTAGAAGGCCTGGTTGGCGCGGAACTTCCGGCACGGCGGGTGATGCAGGTCGAGGTCGATCAGCGGCCCCTTGAAGGCGTTCTCCTGGCCCTGCTTTCCGCGGTGCCGGCGCACCAGCTCGTCGAGCGGAAGGTCGTCGCGCGAGACCAGGATCACGGTGTAGACGGGGAGCAGCAGGGTCTGGCCCCGGTCGCGGCGGCGGCGGATCACCACGTAGCTCTGTTCCTCCCAGCCCGCCGGGCGGTAGCGCACCAGCGTCGCATCTTCGCCGAGCCCGATGTCGGTCCATCCGTCTTCGGGCAGGCCTTCGATCACATCCAGCACCGGCGCCCGCTTGCGCGCGTGGGTCAAGCTGATCGAGTAGTCCCATCCCCGCTCGCGGCACCAGGCGATGAGTTCGCCCCGGTAGTAGGCGTTGTCCGCGCGCAGCCACACCGGCGTGCCCTCGGGCAGGCAGGGCGCCACGTCGCTGTCGAGCTGCTCGCGCCAGCCCCCGGCCACGTCGCCGCCGCCCGGATGCAGCCGACCGCTCGCCCACAGCGAGCCGATGAACACCCCGTGCAGCCAGTACTGGCGCGTGCCGTCGTAGCCGCGCCGCGCCTCCTCGAACAGCCTCCCGTCGACCTCGATCGCGGTGCCGTCGACGAACACCGGGACGTAGCCGCGCACCGACGCCTCATGTTCCACCACCGCCGGCGCCACCTGTGCGGCCAGTCCGCGCGCCACCGCCAGCAACGTCTCGACCTGCGCCTCGTCGATGCGCGCCAGATACTCGCCAAGACGCCGGCCCGAGGGCACGTCGCCAAGACCCAGCAGCCGTTGCCCGACCCGGTCCTCGCGCAGCGCGTCCAGATCCGACAGCGCCCCGTTGCCCGCCGCCAGCGAGGCGATCAGGCTCCACAGCGTCTCCGCGTCGCTCGCACCCCGCGCCCGCTGCTTGACCGACACCGCCGACAGCGCCTGTGGCAGACCAAGCCGCGACGCCATCTGGCCCAGCACCGACCAGCCGCCGAAGCCGGTCAGCTGCGCGTCGGTGAAGTCCATCTCGACTTTGGGCGGCCGGGGAATTACCGTGGTCATCGCGCACCTGCGAGGTGATGGAATGCTCGCCGGCAATATTGCCGATTTCGCCCGCAGCGTGCGCACTTTTTCGGATCCGGCGCCAGCCTTATCCGGGAATCAGGGATGGATACCCTGATTGGATTGAGCAAGGGCATCTTGGCGGACGGTGTGGTCAGTCAGAGAGAAGCGGAAACCTTGCTAAGTTGGCTTGAAGTCAATCAGGCGACGCTCGGGGACAACCCTGTCACGGACGGCCTGCTTGCCCGTATCCATGAAATGCTCTGGGACGACGTCTTGGACGAGGAAGAGGCTTAGGAGCTACACGACATTCTGCACGGTCTGTCGGGCGGTATTTCCGAGTTCGGCGAGATGTCACGTTCCGCCACGTTTCCGCTTGACCGTCCGGCTCCCCAGGTCGTTTTTTCAGGCCGAAATTTTCTGTTCACCGGCCAGTTTGTGTTCGGAAATAGGAGGGATTGCGAGCAGGCCGTGCTGGAGCGCGGCGGAGAGATTCAGAAAGGTGTCACAAGAAGCCTCGATTACTTGGTGATCGGCGTATATACGACGCCGACCTGGAAGCATGACAGCTTCGGCAACAAGATCAGGAAGGCGATGGAGTATCGCGATTCCGGCAAATCCTCTCTGCTTATTGTCAGCGAGGAGCACTGGATGCGTGAAGCGGGGTTGTCCCACGCCTAATCCGACCCTGCACTCACAAGAATTTGAGTCGAGACACAGTCCAGCCTGCCGAACTCTCACCCCCCTGAGCGAAATGCCTTAGGGTAAGCCTGATAATTTGAAGTTGGTTTCCGGCTTCCGCTGCCAACTCCAGAAGTCGGCAGTGTTGCCGATCAAGGCGCATCGACCGACACTGGCCGGGTAGAGCGTCCGCCCCCCTTCCGCTACACTCGCCCCGGCAACACCGGGGAGGAACCCATGACGCTTTCGCTCGAACAGGCGCGCACGATTATCCGGACGGCGCTGGAGACGCGGGTCGAGATGGGGCTGCGGCCGCTCGCCGTGGCGGTGCTCGACGAGCGCGGCGCGCTGGTCGCCTACGAGCAGGAGGACGGCTCGACCCTGCTGCGCGAGCGGGTCGCCCGCGGCAAGGCGGCGGGCGCGCTCGGCATGGGCATGAGCTCGCGCCGGCTCGGCGAGATGGGCAACGAGCGGCCGATGTTCATGCAGGCGCTGATCGACGCCTCCGGCGGCCAGCTCGTGCCGGTGCCCGGCGGCGTCGTGGTCAAGACGCAGGACGGCCACCTGTTCGGCGCGGTCGGCGTGTCCGGCGACACGTCGGACAAGGACGAGGCCGTCGCCGTCGCCGGCATCGAGGCCGCGGGGCTGGTCGCGAAGGTGGACTGAGGCGCCCCGGCGGCCGGGACGGACTGGCCGCGGACGCCGCTGCCCGCGCCGAACAGATGGCCGTCCGGAGGAGCGGGGCGTGACCACCAACCCATCCGGCGACACATCCGCCGAAGCATCCGGCCGGGACTCCGCAGACCGGCTCCATCCCGACGCGAAAATCCCGCTGCCGCTGGCCGCGGGGCTGGCGCTCCAGATCGCGGCGCTCGCGCTGCCCGGCACGGTGGTGATCGCGACCGCCGCGTTCCGGGCCGCCGGCCAGGCCGAAAGCGTTCTGCTCTGGGCCGTGTTCGCCTCGGTCGCGGCCTGCGGCGCGGCATCGCTGCTTCAGGCGTTCCGGGCCGGCCGGTTCGGCGCCGGCTACACCATCGCCATCGGCACGCCCGGGGCCGCGATCGCCGTGAGCGCCGCCGCGCTCGCCGCGGGCGGGCCGGCCCTGCTCGCCACCCTGGTCGTCTGCCTGGCGCTCTTCCAGTTCGCCTTCTCGGTCCGGCTGTCGCTGTTCCGGCGGGTCCTGACGCCGACCGTGACCGGGACGGTCATGATGCTGACGCCGGTCACCGTCATGCCGGTCATGTTCGAACAGTTGCAGAATGTGCCGGACGGTGCGGCGCCGCTCGCCGCGCCGCTCAGCGCGCTGACGACCCTGGCCGTCATCGCCGGCCTCGTGCTGAAGGCGCGGCGGGGACTGCGCCTGTGGGCGCCGGCGGTCGGCATCGTCGCCGGCTCGGCCGTCGCCGCCCTGTACGGCCTCTACGATTTCGCGCGGATCGGGCGGGCCCCGTGGATCGGCATTCCGGCGGTCGAACTGCCGGCCCCGGACCTCGACTTCGGGCCCGCCTTCTGGGCGCTGCTGCCGGCCTTCCTGTTCATCGGCCTGGTGTGCACGGTCCAGACCGTCAGCGGCGCCGTCGCGACCCAGCGCGTGTCCTGGGCCGGCCCCCGGGCGGTGGATTTCCGCGCGGTCCAGGGCGCGGTGGCCGGCGACGCGGCCGGCAATCTCCTGTCCGGCCTGGCGGGAACGATGCCGCTCGGCTACCGTCCGACGGGCGCCACCATGATCGAGATCACCGGGATCGCCGCCCGGCGCGTCGGCGTTGCGCTCGGCGTCGCGCTGATCGCTATGGCCGTGCTGCCGAAGGCGCTGGCCGCGATCCTGGCGATTCCCGGCCCCGTCGCCGCGGCCTTCATCACCATCACGATGGCGTCGATCTTCGTCACCGGCATGCGGACGATCGTCCAGGACGGGCTGGACTACCGCAAGGGCCTGATCGCCGGTGTCGGCTTCTGGATCGGCGTCGGCTTCCAGAGCGGCGCGGTCTTCCCGCAGCTCGTCTTGGACTTCGCCGGCGGATTGCTGCAGAACGGGATGATCGCCGGCGGCCTCGCCGCCACCGCGATGACCCTGTTCGTAGAACTGACGAAACCGCGGCGCAGCCGGATCGAACTGGCGTTCGATTCCTCGGCCTTGCGGGAGATCCAAACGTTCGTCGGCGCGTTCGCGGCGCGAAACGGCTGGGCTCCGGCCATGGCGGAGCGCCTCGGCGCGGCGAGCGAGGAGACCATGCTGACCCTGATGCATCAGGACGAGGACGGCGAGGACGCCGCGCCGCGGCGGCTGCTCCTGGTCGCGCGCCGGGAAGACGGCGCGGCGGTCCTCGAATTCGTCTCCTCGACGGGCGAGGCGAACCTCCAGGACAGGATCGCCCTGCTCGGCGAGGCCGGCGCTGCCGATGCGATCGAACGGGAGGTGTCGCTCCGGCTGTTGCGCCACCTTGCATCCTCGGTGCACCATCAGCAGTATCGCGACATGGATATCGTGACCGTGCGCGTCGATCCGCCGGCGGCGGATTCCGGCGTACGGTCGTGACGGGGCCGTTTCTGCGCCCGACCGGGCAGGGCGGCCGTTCGGCCCGCTTCCGGCATCGAACGGGCCCATTGGAGGAGGAAGATCATGTATTTTGCGGTTATCGGCACGGACAAACCGGGCGCCGCGCAGACGCGGAGCGACCTGCAGCAGGACTTCATCGCCTATCTGCGCAGCCATCCGGGCCATCCCGATGTAAAGGTCCTTAACGGCGGGCCGATGCTCGCCGAAGACGGCGAGTCGATGGTCGGCACGCTCCTGACGGTCGAAGCGCCGTCGCGCGCGGCGGTGCAGGCGTTCATGGCGGACAGCGCCTACGGCAAGGCAGATCTGTTCGCCGACGTGCAGATCCGGCAATGGGACTGGATGACCGGCCGCCCCGGATAAATCTTCCTGTCCTGCGCCGTCAGCGTTCGGCCGCCGGGAGGAAAAGCGCGGGATGTTTCCGAAGAACTGCTGGTACGTCGCGGCCTGGGACCATGAGGTCCGCCGGTTGCATCCGATGCGCCGGCTCCTGCTCGGCGAACCCGTGGTGTTGTACCGGGCGTCGGACGGTTCGCCGGTCGCGCTGGAAGACCGCTGCTGCCACCGCCATGCCCAGCTCTCGCGCGGCCGGGTGCGCGGCGACGTTATCGAATGCGCCTATCACGGCCTGCGCTTTGCGCCCGACGGCGCCTGCGTCCACATCCCGAGCCAGGAGCAGATCCCGCCGGGCGCACGGGTGCGCAGCTATCCGGTCGCCGAGAAGTATCACTGGATCTGGATCTGGCCGGGAGATCCGGCCCTGGTCGACGAGAGCCGGATCCCGGATTTCGGCATCATGGACCATCCGGACTGGACCTGGCGCGGCGAGACCCTTCAGGTCGCCGGCAACGCCATGCTGGCGGTCGAGAACCTGATGGACCTGTCCCACCTGCCCGCGCTGCACCGCACGACGCTCGCAGACACGGCGATCCCGGACAACGACGTTCCGGTCGAGTACCGCATCGAGGACGACACGATCCGGGTCGACCGCTGGGCGCTCGATACGCCGGTGCCGCCCTATTTCCGGCTGCTCGCCGATTTCGCGCCGGACGCGCGGGTCGACCGCTGGATGAACACGATCTTCACGCCGCCGGCCTTCGTGCGCATCGATATCGGCGCCGCCGAGGCCGGCTCCGGCGCGCGCGGGGGCGACCGCAGCAGGGCCGTGACAACCTGGAACCTTAACGCGATCACCCCGGAGACGGAGCGCCGTTCGCACTATTTCTGGGCCCAGGCGCAGGATTTCGCCGGCGACGACCCCAGTATCAGCGAGCTCGATTTCGCGCTGGTCCACAAGGCGTTCGAGGAAGACCTCGCGGTCATCGCCGGCCAGCAGGAGAATCTGGACCTCGACCCGGGCGCGCCGCGCCTCGACCTCGCCGCCGACCGCGCCGGCATCCAGGCCCGCCGCATGGTCGAGCGGATGGCGCGGGCGGAAGCCGGATAGCCGCGCTGGCGTCTATCCGGGCCGGCGGTTCGGCCCGCTGCCGGCCGCGCCCCGTGGGGGGCGCCGTCCGTTGATCCGGCCGGCGGGTTGGGATATGACCGCGGCAGTGCGGGATTCGGCCGGCAACGGCATTCTGCCCGATTCCGGACCCGATTCCGGAACGTACAGCGCCGGTTCCCCGCACCTGCACAGACCGGTCGATCCGGCCGGCTTCACGGAGGAACATCGATGCCCAGGTTAATGAAATTCGCCGCTTCGGCCGCCGTTCTGGCCGCTCTCGCCGCAAGCCCGGCGCAGGCCGCCGATTGGAAGCCGGGCGGGCCGATCACGCTTTCGGTCGCTTTCGGCGCCGGCGGCATTACGGATACGCTGGCCCGCCTGCTCGCCGACCAGATGAAGAAGGACACGGGCTGGAATATCGTGGTCAAGAACCGGCCGGGCGGCGGCGGCGTCGCCATGCTGTCGGGTCTGGCCCGCGCCAAGCCGGACGGCCTGAATATCGGCATCGCCGTGAACATGCCGATCGTCATGCAGCTGATCGTCCGTCCGGCCAAGATTCCGTTCCGGATCAAGGATTTCGACTATCTCGGCACGGTGGTCTGGGCCCAGCTGGCGATCATTGCGCTCAAGGGCGCGCCCTACAGCGACATGAAGAGCCTCATCGCGTATGCCAAGAAATCGGGCAAGCCGCTGGCGGTCAGCCACGACACCAAGCCTCAGGCGATGATCATGCGCGCCATCGCGCGGACAGCAGGCTTCAAGGTGAAGATGGTGCCGCACAAGAGCGGCGCCGAGCAGATGCAGTCGTTGCTGGGCGGCCATGTCGACCTCACCTTCGGCGGCGGCGCGCACATCCCGTACTACAAGGCGGGCAAGATCACGGCGATCGCCTCGGTCAACCAGAGGCGTCACGGTTATGCGCCGGACATGAAGACGCTGATCGAACAGGGACTGAACTACTATGTCGATCCCTTCTTCTATCTCTCTGCGCCGAAAGGCCTGAAGCCCGAAGCGCGCACGGCGCTCGCAAACGCGATCAAGGCGGCGGTCAACTCGGAGAAGATGACCAAGTTCCTGGCCAATACGATGAAGACCGCGCCGACGGACCTCGGCCCTGCCGACACCGAGAAAATGATGGTGGGCACGCGGAAGACGATCAAGGTCCTGCTGCAGGCGACCAAGTAGGGCGTGTCGATAACCGGCCCAGCCGGGTCTCATGCTGTCGCTCAACCGCCTGACAGGGGCCGCCTGCGTCATTGCCGGCCTCTGCCTGCTGCTGGTCGTTATCCCGGACCAGGTTGAAGCGATCGAAGACAGCGGGGTACAGCCGGCCACCATCCCCGAGGCAGTCGCCTGGGTCCTGATGGTGGCCGGCGTGTCTCACACGCTCTTCCCGGCCGGCGACACGCCCCTCGACGGTCCGGAAGCCCTGCGGGCCGGCATGTTCCTGGCGATCGTCGGGGGCGGCGTCTACCTGATGTCCGAAATCGGTTTCCTGTATGTCGCGCCGGCGCTGGTGCTGGCGGTCATGCTGGCAATGGGCGAGCGGCGCTGGCTCCTGCTGTCGACCGCGGCCCTGCCGGTCGGCATTTGGGCGATTCTCGAACTGTGGCTCAACCGGCCCCTGCCGTGACGCCCCCGCCGTGACGCCGCCGGATGTTTGACATCGCGACCATACTGGCCGGCCTCGGCGACGCCGTTACGCCCGTCAACATCCTGTTCGTCGTCCTCGGCGTTGCGGTCGGCCAGTTCGTCGGCGCGGTGCCCGGCATCGGCCCGGTCATCACCATCGCGCTTGCGATCCCCTTTACCTTTGCCCTCAGCCCGCTTTCGGGCATCGCGTTCCTGGTCGGGATCAACAAGGGCGGCCTGGTCGGCGGCGCCATTCCGGCCATCCTGATCAATACGCCGGGAACGCCCGACGCCGCTGCGACCGCCCTGGACGGGCACCCGCTGGCCAGAAAAGGCAAGCCGCTCAAGGCGGCGAAGATGGCGCTCTATTCCTCGGTCACCGGCGACACGTTCAGCGACATCGTCCTGATCACGGTGTCGCCGCCGCTTGCCCTGGTCGCCCTGATGATGGGGCCGATCGAGATCGTATGCCTGCTCATCTTCGCCTTCGCCGTGATCGCGGGACTGATCGGCAAGTCCCTGGCGAAGGGGATCGTCGCGGCGGCGCTCGGCCTGCTTTGCGCTTCTATCGGGCTGGACCCGGAGCATTCGAGCCCGCGTTTCATCTTCGGCGTGCCGGACCTGTTCGACGGACTGCCGATCGCGTCGGTCGCCATCGGTATGCTGGCCGCCGCCGAAATCTTCCGCCGGCTCGCCGCGAAGCGGGAGAAGATAACGGCCGCGATCACCTTCGACCGGAACCAGGCGCGCGAGGACCGGCGGGTGAGCTGGGCGGAATACTGGGGTTGCCGGTTCACCATCGCCCGCGGCGCGGTGATCGGCACGCTGCTGGGCGCGGCGCCGGGCATCGGCACGACGGCGGCCTCCTTCATGAGCTATGCCTCGGCCAAGCAGACCAGCCGGGAGCCGGAAACCTTCGGCAAGGGCAACATCCACGGCATCGCGGCGACCGAATCCGCCAATTCCGCCGTGATGGGCGCCAACATGATCCCGATGCTGACGCTCGGCATTCCCGGCAGCGTTTCGGCGGCGCTCATCATCGGGGCGCTGATCATTCACGGCATCCAGCCCGGCCCTCTGCTGTTCGAACAGCAGGCGCGCCTGATCTACGGCCTGTTCGGCGCCATGATCATGGCCAACTTCTGCAATTTCTGGATCGGCCTGGTCGGCCTCCGCCTGTGGGCCTTCGTGATCCGGGCGCCGGAATCGGTGATCTTCCCGTCCGCCATCGTGCTGTGCATCGTTGGCGTCTACCTGTCGACCGGCACGCTGTTCGGCGTCGCCGTCATGCTGGTCTTCGCCGCGGTCGGCTATGCGATGACGGCGCTCGGCTATTCGGTCGTCATCTTCATCATCGCCTTCTTCCTCGGCAACCGGTTCGAACTGTCGCTCAACCAGTCGCTGACCCTGATCGACGGCGATTTCTCCGTCATGCTCGACCATCCCGTCGCGATCGCCCTGCTCGCGCTCGCGGTCCTGACGGCCTATTGGCTGGGCCGGAAGCGCCGCCCGGCGGGCGATCCGCCCGACTAACCGTTCCGGAGACCCGCCATGAAAAAAACCTACGACGGCGCCTGCCACTGCGGAAAGGTCCGGTTCGAGGTCACCGCCGACATCGACCATGTCCGGGTCTGCGACTGTTCGATCTGCCGGGTGCGCGGCGCGCTCATCCATCGGATGCCGGCGGACGCGGTCAAGATCCACACGCCGCTGTCCGAACTGACCCTGTACCAGTGGGGGTCGTACACGGGGAGGGACTATTTCTGCCCGGTCTGCGGGATCCTGCCGTTCCGCCGGACCAGCATGCCGACGCAGGACGAGGTCGATACCGGGTCCGTTCCGTTCGACGGCTGGGCGGTCAACACCCGCTGCCTGAAGGACTTCGACATCTTCGACGCGCCGCAGAAGCGGATCTACCGCTCCCGGCCCGATGTCGCCGATATCCTGCCCGACACGCGCGAGTTCGGGGATTTCGAATAGCCTTCGGGCGGGCAGGCACCGCGCATTGCCGCAATTCAACCCGGTGTACGAGCCGGGATGACCGGGATCAGCAGGTGGGAATCGCAATTGCCGCCGGCGTGGACGATATGGACGCCGCGGTTGCAGGCGTTGTCCTTGCGGTAGGGCGGCGAGGGGACGATCTCGTTCGGCGAGACGATCAGTTCGATCCCTTCGCCGGCGGCGAAAAGGGTGCTGCTCGGATTGATCGCGATATCCACCGGCACGATTTCGCCCGGCTTGAGCCTGTCGTCGCGCGAATCGAGCAAAACCGGCTCCCACTCGGTCGAGGCGTCGGGATCGAGCGCGCGGCGCGACACGGCGATCAGGCCGCGTGCCACCATATCCTCCCTGTTGCCGACGGAGCCGTAGAAGGGTACGCGCCGGCGTTCGGCATCGATTTTGTCGACGCCGACGAACAGCGCCATGTCGTCGGGCGGGCTATCTCCGCTGCCTTTCGCCCGGGCCTCGACCCACAGCCGTAACTTCATGTAGCCGGTGAGTTCGGTATCCGCGTCGAAGGTATGGGAAAAACGGAGTTCGCCGCTGCGGGCGTCGTAGGCGAATTCGGTTTTTTCGCCGCCTTCGATGTCGAGCCGGTTGCCGTCGCGCAGGAAGAGCTTGTGGTATTCCGTATCGGCGAGCGGCCAGGCCGTTTCGTTGCGGATCTCGTGGATCGTATCGCGGGACGACCGCACTTCGAGGCGCACGGGATCGGTCTCCAGAACCCCGTTGGCCGTTTCGCCTTTCAGGAAACAGTCGAAGAACGCCTTCGTGAGTTCCTGAACCTCGGGCGAGTAGTAGCTGTCCCACTTGCCGCGCCGGTGGGTGTAGACCCATTTGCGCTCGGACGCCGCCTGCCGGAAGACGCGAAAGCTGCCGCGTGTGTGCAACCCCTGATCCGAGAAGCTGGCGCAGACCAGTACGGGCAGATCGATGTTTTCGAGTTGCGCCGCCTTGCTCTTCCAGTAGTCGTCGTAGAAGGGATGCCGCTGCGCGATGTGCTGCGGAAGCTGCCCTTCGATCGCGGCGAACTCTTGCGGCGAGCAGTTGATCGTCTCCTTGACCTCCATGTGCCACCACATGATCGGGAAGCCCGTTTCCTCGAGGCCGCCTTCGCGGAACATGTCCCGATAGGGATCGCTCAGGCCCTCCCAGGGGCAGATCGCCTTGAGGCATTTCGGAACGCCATAGGGAAAGTCGCCCGCCGCCACGCCGTACTGGCTGATCGCGAGAAAGCTGACGCCGTTGAGGCCGACGGCGCCGGTGCACCAGTCCTGCGCGCCGATCCGGTCGATCGCTTTGGCGAAGGCCTCGGACTGTCCGGCCGTGAAGAGCGACGGCTCGCCGCCGCTGCCGGCGAAGCCCGGCAGGTTCATGTTGACCACGGCGTAGCCCGCCGGCACCCAGAAATTGGGATCGGGCGATTCCCAGCTCGTCTGGGTCGAAAAGCGGGGCCGGCCCTCCTGCGGAATCAGCCGGTACTGCTTGGGCGGGCCGCCGAACGGCGTTTTCCTGAGCGCGGGCAGCAGGCTGTTGTCGTAGGGATGCGCGCACATGACGACCGGCAGTTTCGTGCCGTTTTCCTGCGCGCTTTTCGAGCGGAATATGTTGGCCGTGACGGTCGTCCCGTCGTCGAGCGGAATCCCGACATCGAATTCGGCAAGGATATCCGGATGCGGATCTGTCAGCTCGCATTGCGGCTTGAACAGCTGCCCGGTAAGGACCGCCCGCTTCAGGATCGGCCCCACCGACCGCCGCAACATCCCCAGTTCGGACAGGCTGACCATGACTGCGTTCCTCCGATTGCCGCCGGCCTAATATTGGGCATGATCGGAGGCAGGCGCCAGTAGATTGCAGGGGAGGATTTCAAACAGGCTGCGGCGAAGCCTGGGCCGGCGCGGAGGGATTCGGGATCGGGCAGCCGCGACCTCGACCGGGGCGTCGGAGAAGGTCGGCCCGTTGATGTATCTGCCGGACTTGTCCACGCGGAAGAAAGGTGTAGCAACGCCTTCCGGTTTGCTGCATGAGTCGCGGAGGTCGAACCGGTCTGTCCAGCCGCGTTCCGGGGCCGCGTTCCGGGAGGGAAACATGGACAGGTCGAAAAAGACGACCGGGGGAGCAAACCGCAATCGGCGACCGCCAGGGGAAACCGGACGCTTGCCGGGGCAGGAGCACATGCAATGACCAGGAACGGTAACGCCGAAGCGCAGGATCGCCCGCGGAAAATCAAGAACAAACGCTACGAGGAGGAGCTGTTCCGGCTCCAGCTCGAACTCGTGAAGATGCTCGAATGGATCAAGCACGAGGGGCTCAAGGTGGTGGTCATTTTCGAGGGGCGGGACGCGGCCGGCAAGGGCGGCGTCATCAAGCGCATCACCCAGCATCTGAGCCCCCGCATCTGCCGGGTGGTCGCCCTGCCCGCACCGACCGAGCGCGAGCAGACCCAGTGGTATTTCCAGCGCTACGTCCCGCATCTGCCCGCCGCCGGCGAAATGGTCCTGTTCGACCGGAGCTGGTACAACCGGGCGGGCGTCGAGCGGGTGATGGGCTTCTGCACCGAAGAGGAGCACCGGGAATTTCTGCGCTCCTGCCCGGAATTCGAGCGCATGCTCGTACGATCCGGCATCAAGCTCATCAAATACTGGTTCTCCGTCTCCGACGAAGAGCAGGAAAAGCGGTTCCAGAGCCGGCTCGAGCAGGATCACAAGCGCTGGAAGCTGAGCCCCATGGACCTGGAGTCGCGGCGCCGATGGGTCGAGTATTCCAGGGCGAAGGACGAGAACTTCGCCCATACGGATATCAAGCAGGCGCCGTGGTACGTCGTCGATGCGGACGTGAAGAAACACGCGCGGCTGAACTGTATCAGCCATCTGCTGAGCATGATCCCCTACGAAGACCTGACGCCGGAGCCGATCGAGCTTCCGGAGCGCGCGGAGGCCGGCGCCTATGTCCGGCCGCCGTTTTCCGACCAGACGCTGGTCCCGCCGGTCTACCCCGACGAAGAGTAGGCTGCACCCGGCCGGGCGGTCCCGACGCGCTTGCCGACGGGTGTAGGGGAGGGTTTGAAACCCTCCCCTACGGGCCGCGGGTTACCCGAGGGTCAGGAAGGGAGGGCTTCGGGTTCACGCCGCCGCGACCTCGACCAGAGTGTCGGAGAAGGTCGGGGCGTTGCCGTAGTCGGCGAAGGCCGGCGGGTTGATCGCGTTCACCGTGGCGCCGTTGCGGCTGCCCTTCACCCAATAGCCCATCGGCGCGACGACGACGCCGGGCCGCGCATCTTCGCTGACCTCGGCCAGCGCATGGAAATCGCCCCGGTCGTTGAACACGCGGACTTCGCTGCCGGCGGCGATGCCGCGCGCGTCGGCGTCTGCCGGATGGATCACGACTGTCTGCTCGCCGGCGTGGTGCAGCTGCGTGCGCAGGTTGCCGTAGGACGAGTTCAGGAAGGCGTGGCTCTTGGGCGAGATCATGTTGAGCGGGTAGCGGGCCGCGAGGTCCGGATTGGTGTCGGGCGACTCGTTTTGCGGCACGAAATCGGGCAGGGGATCGAGCGGTTCGCCCGGCTGGTGGGCCAGATAACCCTGGCGGAACAGCGGCAGCACCATGTTGCCGCCCGCGGCCATGGACGACTTGAACTCGACCTTGCCCGAAGGGGTCGGGAAGTTGCCTTCGCGGTGGGGTACGAAATCGTCCGGCGAGCCGACCTTGAGGCGCGCGTAGCCGGTCTTGCGCAGGCTGTCGAGATCGATGCCTTCGAGGACGGGATTGCTCCAGTCGAGCGCGTCGACCGCCATCTCCTCGTCGGTGCGCTGCCAGTAGGGATCGTCGAAGCCCATGGCGCGGGCCAGCCGGCGGAACAGCTCTGTGTTCGGCACCGCTTCGCCGCGCGGCGCGATCGCCGGTTCGTTCAGCGTCAGATAGAGATGGCCCCAGGAGAACATGATGTCGAACTGTTCGAGCTGGGTGGTCGCCGGCAGGACGATATCGGCGTAGCGCGCCGTATCGGTGATGAAATGCTCGCTGACGACAGTGAACAGGTCTTCGCGCGCCAGGCCGCGCAACACCTTGCCCTGTTCCGGCGCGACCACGGCGGGATTGGAATTGTAGACGAACAGCGACGAGATTTTCCCGTCGAGCTCGCCGGTCAGCGCCGGGCCGAGGCGCCACTGGTTGAGCACCGGCGTGCCCTCGGGGATCAGATCGGGCCGGCTGATATCGTCCCACTTCATCGGGAAGGCCCAGATCGGCATATGCAGGATGCCGCCGCCGCAATGGCGCCACGAACCGACCAGCCCGGGCAGGCAGGACAGCGCGCGCACGGTGTTGCCGCCCGACGCGTTGCGCTCGATCGCGACGCCCATGCGGATGACCGAGGGCTGGGCGGTGGCGAACTCACGCGCCAGCGTCCGGACGTCGTCGGCGGAAAGGCCGGTGACGGCCGCGACCCTGTCCGGCGTGAAACCGGCCGCGCGGTCTTTCAGCTCGTCGTAGCCGACCGTGTAATTCGCGACATAGTCGTGGTCGACCAGGTCCTCGGCGATGATGACGTTGATCATGCCGAGCGCGAGCGCGGCGTCGGTGCCCGGCTTGATCGGCAGATGCCAGTCCGCCTGTTTCGCCGTGCGGGTGGCGACCGGGTCGACGACCACGACCTTGGCGCCGCGGCGCTGGGCCTCCGCGATGAACGGCCAGTGGTGCAGGTTGTTGCTGATCGTGTTGATCGCCCACAGGACGATGTAGCGGGAATGAACGAAGCTTTCCGGATCGACCGCCGCAGTCGGCCCGCAGGTCATGAAGAAGGCGGTGATGGCGGCGGAATCGCAAAAGGTGCGCTCGGCGACGGTTGCGCCCAGCTTGTTGAAGAAGGCGTCGCCGACATTCAGCCCGTTCAGGATGCCCTCTGTGCCGAGATAGCTGTAGGGCAAGATGGAGGCCGCCCCGTCGCGCGCGACGATCTCCTTCCAGCGGCCCGAGATTTTGTCCAGGGCCTCGTCCCAGCCGAAGGGCTCGAATTTTCCCTCGCCCTTGGCGCCGGTCCGGCGCAGCGGAGTCAGCACGCGATTCTCGCTGTAGACCCGGTTCTCGTAGTCGTTGACCTTGACGCATAAACCGCCCTGGGTGAACGGGTGGTCCGGGTTGCCGCGGACGTCGACGACCGTGCCGTCGCGCACCGTAGTCAGCATGGCGCAGGTGTCCGGGCAATCGTGCGGACAGGCGCCGAATACCGTTCTTTCGGTCATCGAACTTCTCCATATTGGAACGCGGATCGAAAATTCGCCGCGATTTCAATGGGTAAGGCTATCGCCGGGCGGGATCGCCGGGCATTACACGGGCTTGCTGACCCGTTACACCGGGTTGCTCTTGTCCCGGCGCGGCTCGGTAAGGCGGTTGACCGGCCGAACGGGGCGGTGCGATGGTTTTCCGATCCTGGAATCATTGCACTGTTCCGCTGCGCAAAAGGGGGCGGCGTGGCGCATCTGGCCGGACACGGGCGGGCGAAATACACGACCGGAACATTGCTCGGGAGCAGCCGCGACCGGGGATGGAACGGGCTGCTCGCCGAACGCTGGAGCCATTCGGAAGGCGAACTCGGCGAGGTCCGGCCGCGCGAGACCGAAATCGTCGTCATGCTGGAAGGCCGCGTGCATGTCCGCCGGCGCGGCGACGGCCGGCTGCAGCATCACGATGCGGTGCCCGGCACGGTCTGGCTGTGCCCGGCCGGCATTCGGGAAGACATGATCCGGGTTTACGGCGACATCCCCGAAACCGTGCATATCTACCTGCCGGCATCGCCGCTGTCAGCGACGGCGCTCCGGGATCTCGATGTCGATCCGGATACCGTCGGCCTGCACTATGACGGCGGCTTTCGCGATCCCCTGATCGAACACATCGCCCGGGCGGTGCACACCGAGATGACCGATCCGGCACCCGGCGGGAGGATGCTCGTCGAGACCCTCGCGTCCGCGCTCGGCGTCCATGTCCTCAGGCATCACTCGAACCTGGAGCCCGCGACGGTCTCCCTGCCGAGCCCCCGCGGCGCGCTCGATCCCCGGCGTCTCCGCCGGGTGACGGAGTTCATCGAAGCCCATCTGAGCGAGGACCTGACAATCGAGGCGCTGGCCACGGAAGCCTGTCTCAGCCCGTACCATTTCGCCCGCGCCTTCAAGGCGGCGACCGGGACGTCGCCGCACCGATACCTGACCGACCGGCGCATCGCGCGCGCCAAGGCGCTGATCGCCGAAGACCGGCTCCCGCTCGCCGAGATCGCCGATGTCTGCGGATTTTACTCCCTGCCGCACCTGATCCGCTGGTTCAAGCGCATCGTCGGCACCACGCCCGGCGCCTATCGCGACAGCCATTGCTGACCGGGAGAACCGGCCGGGCGCCGTCGAGCTACTCCGCGGCCTCCGCCGCCTCCGTAACTTCCGCCTCCGGCACGTCGTAGCTGTCCATCAGCCGGTCGACGACCGCGCCGAACTCGTCCCAGGGCGCTTCGCGGTAGTTGTGGTTGCGGATGATGAAGGAGGCGCCGGCGTAGAATTTCTCGTACTGCTGCTGCCGTCCGGCGAACTCGCTGCCCACCATGTCCCACACCAGCTTGAACAGCTTCATGCGTTCCAGCGCCGGCAGTTGCGGCGTCTGCCAGAAGGTCTCGAACTGCGCGCGGATCTCCGGGTTGTTCATCACGGTGGCGCTCGCCGGCATCTGGAACACGCCGCCGCCGGAAAGCTCGCGCAGCTGGTCGATGATCGCCGAATAGCCCTCCGTGCACCAGTTGAGCGCGGCATACATCATGCGCCGGTTGAAGGTGACGTAGCCGTCCGGCCATTGCTCCGCCGCCTCGATCTGGCCGTGGATCATGCCCGAGAGGGTCGCCTCCAGCGCCGCCATCCGGCCCAGCACTTCGAGCACCGCCGGCACCTCGATCGCGCCGGTCGCCTGCGCCACCTTGGAGCACAGGCCGACGATCAGCTCCATCTTGGACCAGTAGCGCACGTTGGACTGGTGGTTGCCGTAGCAGTGCGCCGGCGTCTCGATGTAGATGCTGCGCGCCTTGATGGCGTCGTCCATGACGAACACCTTCTCCCACGGCACGAAGACCTTCTCGCACATCACCATCGAGTCGGTCTCGTCGAAGCGCCAGGCGAGCGGGCCGTCGAACTCGTTCGAGGTGTTCAGGTTGAGCGGCTGGCGCGACCACAGCGTCAGGCCGGGGGCGTTCACCGGCACGGCGCAGGTCACCGCCTGCTTGACCTGGGTCGGCGCGAGCGGCAGCAGGTTGCCGATCCAGATGTCGTCGCAGAAGACCGCGCTGGTCGCCAGCATCTTCATGCCGCTGATGACGATGCCGTCGTCGCGCTCGTCGATCACCGAAAGCGTCGGCACCGGCAGGTTCTGGCGCGTGTAGAATTCCGGGTTGCGCGCCGCCTGGGGCGGCAGCACGGCATAGGTCGCGTAGACGTCATTCCTGCGGCAGTGCTCGTAATAGGCGACCAGGTTGGCGCCGAACTTGTAGTCCTCTGTATCGAAGGCCGACGGCAGGGTCGACATGCCGGTGACGAAGCCCGAGACATGGTCGGGCGAGCGGCCGAACATGCCATAGGTCATGTCGGCGATGCCCTTGTGGCATTTCAGGCGTTTGCGCAGATCGTCCTTCGATTTCGCGCGCAGATACCAGGTCGAATAGCGCTCGCCGTCCTCCTCGAAGGAGTAGGTTTCGAGATTTTCCGGCGCCCGCTTGGCGTCGTACATGTCGGCGACGGTCTGCGCCGCGGTCGCGAAGGCCGGATGGGTCGTCACGTCGTCGACCTTCTCGCCGCCGAGATAGACCGTCCGGCCGTCGCGCAGCCCTTCCAGATGCTCCCTACCGGTCTTCAGCATGTCGGCCTCCCGCGTCAGCGCGGCCTGTCGGGGTCCGCCGCGCCCCGCCCTTATAGCCTACAGATCGCCCTCGAAGGGGTTCGTCTCGTCGTAATAGTGGATTTCGTAAAGCAGGCAGCCGCCCTCGCTCTTGAACGGGCCGTGATAGACGCCCGGCGGCCGGCAGGCATAGGTCGGCGCCAGGAAATTCTCGCCGCCCTCGCCCTTCTCGTCATTGCCGACGGTGAGGTCGCCCGAGACCAGATACACCTCCTCCCAATGATCGTGGACGAAGGGCACGGTGCTGAAGGCGCCCGGACTGAAGCGCAGGAACCGGGTCCGGCTGCCCGTCTTGCTCGCCTCGTCGATGTCGCTGGCGAGGATTTTCTGTTGCACGCCGTCGTCGGTATAGCCCGGCGGCCTTTCCCAGCCGCTGTCCATGTCGAGCGCGAAAAATTCCTTATGCGGCTTGTTGAACGGCATGCTTCCCTCCCCGGTGCGCGCTACCCTTCGACGGGCAGCGGCACGATTTCGTAGCGGTGGCGCAGGCGGCGGCCCAGCACCGGGTCCTCCAGGTCCATCTCGAACGCGGCGGCCGGGCGGATCTCGCCCTTGACCGCCAGGGTGCCGCCGAACATGGCGGCGCCCTCCGGCAGGCCGCCGTAGAGGTTCTGCAATTCCCCGGGCGGGCGCATCGCGGCGACCGCGCCTTCCTGATACAGGCTGCGTCCGCCGTCCTCCTCGATCCACGACCGCAGGACGAGATCGTCCCAGTGGCCGGCCACCTCGTCGTAGCGCCAGACCGCCGGGCCGATCGGCTTGGCGCACATCTGCTTGGACAGGGATACGCCGACGGTCTCGGCCTGCCGGTCGGTATGGTCCGAGCCGACGGCGACATAGTGGCGGCCGCCCAGATTCAGGATGACCGTTTCCGCCTCGCCGCTGGAATGGGGCCCCGAGACCTGGATTTCCGCGGCAGTCGTCAGCAGGCCCGCCGCGACCCGGTAGAACATCGGCACGGTCTTCGGCCGCGCGATGCCGATTGCCTCCAGCTCGGCGATATGCGCTTCCATCGCCTCGCGGTTGCGCCCCGTCCAGCCGGCGATCACCAGTGTTTCGACGGCGGCGGCGAGCGCCTCCTCGCCGGCTTTCGTCTGCGCTGTCAGCCTCAGATGTGCCGCGCTCTCCTTCATACGGTCCTCGATCCGTCCGGTTCCTTCCGGCCGGCGCGATCTGCGCCCGGCCCCGCATCCTAGGCGGTTTCGGCGCACGCCTGTCAAGCCGCGACCGCAGTTACGCTCGCCCCTGCTTGCCCGCGTTCGCTTGCTCACGTTCGCTTGCCGGCGTGGCCCCGATGTCGGAAATTGGCCGCCGCCGCCCGGCAACGGCAATTTCGCGCACAAGAGGAAACCCATCGATGAAGCAGCATCGGCCGCACGTCCGGAAAGAACCGGGACCCCATGGCCGATGACGGCGCCGGCGTCGGTGGGCGTCGGGCGGAAGACGAGCGCCTGCTCAGGGGCCGCGCCCGCTTTACCGACGATGTCGTTCTCGACCGCATGGCGCACGCCGCCTTCGTGCGCAGCCCGGTCGCGCACGCCGAAATCGGCGGCATCGAAACCGGCCCGGCGCTGGCGGCCGGCGCCGTGCTGGTGCTGACGGCCGCGGATCTGCCGTTCATCGAAAAATCCCTGATAACGCGGTTCGGCCATCCGAGCATCCGGCCCGCCATGATGCCGTTCCTGGCGCACGGGCGGGTCCGTTTCGTCGGCGAGCCGGTCGCCCTGGTCGTGGCGGAGAACCGATACGAAGCCGAAGATTTTGCGGCGCTCGTCGAGGTCGATTACCGGCCGCTGCCTGCCATAGCGTCGACCGCGGCTGCCCTCTCGGAGGCTGCCCCGGCGCTGCACGCCGCCTGGCCGGGCAATGTCGCCGCGACCTTCATGCACGAAACGGGCGACGCCGACGCATCCTTCGCCCGTTGCGCCGGGCGCATTTCCCGAAAGTTCGCATTCGCCCGCCAGGCGCCCATGCCGCTGGAAACCCGAGGCTGTGTCGCCGATTACGATACCGGCAGGGCCGCGCTGACGCTCCATGTCTCCACCCAGACCCACTACAATGTCAGGGACAATCTGGCCTTCCTGCTGGAATTGCCGGCAGACAGCGTGCGCGTGATCGCCGAGGATGTCGGCGGCGGCTTCGGCTCGAAATCCCGGCCCTATACCGAGGAAGTCGTGGTGAGCCACGCCAGCCGGCTGCTCGGCCGGCCGGTGAAATGGATCGAAGACCGTCTCGAACATTTCCTCGCGACGACGCATTCGCGTTCGACGGAAACCGAACTGGAACTGGCCTACGACGGCGCGGGCCGGATCCTGGCGGTCCGGGGCCGGCTGACGGTCGATGTCGGCGCCTATGTCTTCACCAGCGGCATCATCACCGCCCAGGTCGCGTCCGGCCATTGCGCCGGCCCATACCGGATTCCGAACGTTTCGCTGGAGGTGGTCTGCGTCGGCACCAACAAGACGCCGCTGGCAACCTATCGCGGCGCCGGCCAGCCCGAAGCGACCTTCCCGCTCGAAGCGATGCTCGACATGGTCGCCCGGGAGCTCGGGATTTCCGCGGTCGAAATCCGGGCGCGAAACCTGGTGACGCCGGCCGACATGCCCTATGCGCCGCATATTCCCTATGGCGGGCCCAAATGCCGGTTCGAGAGCGGCGATTTTCCGGCGCTGCTCCACCGCGCCGTCGACGGCAGCGGCTATCACGAAAAGGTCGAGGCCGCCGGCCCGCACGAACGGGCGGCCTGGGGCATCGCCTGCGGCATCGAGAGCACCGGGTTCGTCGGCTTCGAATCGGCGGAGATACGGATCGACGGCGCCGGCAATGTCACCGTGCTCTCCGGCATGTCCAGCCAGGGCCAGGGCCAGGCGACGACCTACGCCAGGGTGTGCGCTGAGGCCCTGGGCGTCGAAGAGGGCCGCGTCACCGTCCGCATGGGCGATACCGGCCTCCTCCCGTTCGGCCGCGGCGCCTTCGCCAGCCGCGGTGCGGTCGTCGGCGCCAACGCGGTTGCCGGTGCGGCGCGGCGCCTGCGCAATAAGGTGCTGGGCCATGCCGGCGTGCTGCTGCAGGAAAACCCGGAAAGCCTGTTGGTGGAAGCGGGCGGGATCGTCCGCTCGAACGGCGAACGGACGGACCTCGGTCTGGGCGACATTGCGCAGGCGGCGGTTCCCGGCGGCCCGCTCTATGAAGGCGATCCGGCGCTCTCGGATCGGCTCGTCTTCGATACGGAAGGCACGCTGACCTTTGCGCTCGCGGTGCACGCGGCGAAAGTGTCGGTCGACATGCAGTCCGGCCGCTGCCGGGTCCTTGACTATTTCATCGTCCACGACGCCGGACGGCTGCTCGACCGCGCCATCGTCGACGGCCAGATCGCCGGCGGCGCGGTCGAGGGAATCGGCGGCGCCCTGCTCTCCGAACTCCTCTATGACGACGACGGCCAACTGCTGACCGGAACGCTGGCCGATTATCCGGTGATCGCCGCACCCGACGCGCCGCGCATCGGGCTGGAGCATCTTCATACCGTGCCGACGACCAATCCGCTCGGCGTGCGCGGAGTCGGCGAGGGCGGCGTCATCCCGGCCGCGCCCGCAATAATGAATGCGGTTTCCCGGGCGATCGACCCCGCCGGCAACGATCACGTCGGGCCGCTCTGCCGCGCGCCGCTGCGGCCGGAGGCGGTTTTGCGGGCGATCCGCTGCGTCCGTTCCGGCTCGACGGCACCGTGCGGACCGTGACCGCGGCGAGACATCCGGGCTAACGGCGCCACGCCTCCCGCCACGCGGCAAATTCCGACGGTGTAATTCGATAACGCGCGAAATTGCCGTCGTGCAGGCTGAGAAGTTCCCGCTCGGCGACTTCGCGAAACCGTTCGCGCTCGGCGTCTTCAATATGCCGGACGGCCCAGGCATCGACTTCGGCAGCGGCCCGCTTCTTGTCCATGCAGGCCCGGATGACGGCGCCGACGAGGTCGCGCAGCGCCGTCCTGTGGCGCATCCGGAACGGGTCGGGCTCGCCGAGTGACTGGCGCACCGCAGCGTAGCGGGAGGCAGACCGCCTGTAGGCCCAGACGAACAGGTCGCGTAGCAATTCTGTGCGCCGCAGTTCGTACACGCCGAGGATCGCTTTGGTATAGAGGTCGCGCGAAACGTCTTCGAAGGACAACGGCACGAAGTTCGCTCTGATGAGCGGAATGTTGGCGGCAAGCCGGGACACCCGCTTGTTGACGTCGTCGAAGGGCTGCAGATAGGGAAGCTGCACCATCGCGAAGAAGGCCTGTTCGAATGGGTCTTCGATTGCCGACGCGATGGCGAGAACCCGGTCGAAACACTCCTCGATCAATTGCGGCGTTTCCAGCGGGTGGAAAACCGAGCCGCCAATGCCGACGCCGGCGTGGCGGAGGCGTCCCGGCGCTTCCGGGTCCGGCAGCAGATTGTCCGCCAACGCCGCGTGGAGATTGAGAATCGTAAAGCGATTGAAGCCGGTATGGTCGACCCCGTCGACGAGGAATTCGATGGCGGCCTTGTGGTTGAGAATCATCAGGGCTTCGCGCGCATCCTTGCCCTCCGCCTCCTGGCCGGTTTCGATCAGGCGTACGGTATCGAGCAGCGAGTAGGTGTTGCCTTCCAGCCGGCTCGAATTCCACGAAAGATCGATCAGTAGCCGATTCAATATCTGTTTGGCGTAGGTGCCCGCGGCCTGCTCGACAGCTCCGGACGTTCCTGTTTCCGCAAGCTGCGCGCGCTCCTCCTCGGAGAGATAGAAGGACTGGTTCGGCCGGTAGGACTCGAGGAAAGACCGGTGGTAGCCGACCGGTTGGCGCGCCTGGGGTGGCTGTTGGACATATTCCCGGATTTCGGCGCCAACCTGGGAAAGCGGCGGCAACACGCTGAGCCGTACGCCGACAGTGGGAATTCCGGCAGTTGCCCGAACCGACAGCGAGACGACTTTTGGCATTCGATACCGCGCCCGGCGACCCGAGATATCTCTCGTCAGGCGATTGGCATCTACAAGAGCCTTCAAGCGGTCTTGCAGGGTCCGGTGCGGCGGCGCAGCTTCCAGCGCTTCGGCGATCTCGCGCGCGGTCAGGCCATCCGGACTTTGCTGCAAGACCTCTTCGATTGCCTGCAGTTCTGCTTCCCGATTCCGCTTCAATGGATAGTGCCTTTGCTGACTTTCGCGGAATTATGCGCAATAAAACATTCTATGCGCAGTATAATTGCATAATGCGCAATAAACAATATTGAACTGAGCCGCGTTCCGCGGCGGGGTGTCTTGCCCACCGGATATTGGGAGTGATCTTCCCACAGCAGCGAAGTTGATTGGCACTGTGCGCCTCGGCGTGGCGCTGCACGGTCT
Organism: Alphaproteobacteria bacterium; assembly: GCA_965202925.1. Classification (GTDB taxonomy): domain Bacteria; phylum Pseudomonadota; class Alphaproteobacteria; order Bin65; family Bin65; genus Bin65. Next base: position 1,429,166 of record CBDBCG010000001.1, read on the forward strand.
CAACCCGTTTCTCTCTCGTTGATCGATGGTCGTCGACCGCGAGGCCGGCGAGCACGAGCATGGGCGTGTCTTCGTGACAGATCAGACCCAGAGGGAGACAGCCCATGACCCCGCTTCGAGAGCGCATGCTCAACGATATGACCGTTCGCGGCCTCGCCGAGAACACCAGGAAGTCCTACCTCAACTCCGTCTCCAAGCTCGCGCTTCACTACGGCCGCAGCCCGGACCGGATCTCGGCGCAGGAAGTTCAGGATTACCTCATCTTCCTGCACGACGAGCGCGGGTTGACCTGGCAGAGCTGCAACTGCGCCCGCCACGGCATCCGCTTCTTCTACCGCATCACGCTCGGCTTGCCCGAGCCGCACTTCTACCTGCCGGGCGCCAAGACGCCTTCGATCCTGCCCGAGCTCCTCAACCACGACGAGCTGGTGCGGCTGTTCAGCGTCACCACCAACCTCAAGCACCGGGCCCTGCTGATGACGGCCTATGCCGCGGGGCTTCGAGCGAGCGAGCTCGGCCGATTGCGGATCAGCGATATCGACTCGCAGCGGATGTGCCTGCGCGTCGACCAGGGCAAGGGCAACAAGGACCGCTACGTCCCGCTTTCGCCCCGGTTGCTGGAGGAGCTGCGCGAGTACTGGCGGCGCATGCGCCCCGAGCACTGGCTGTTCGCCAATGAGCTGCTCGGCCGGCCGATGTCGCGCCATGGGTCGGCGCACATTTACGATCGAGCCAAGGAGAAGGCCGGGATCGACAAGCCCGGTGGGATTCACACGCTCCGCCATTGCTACGCAACCGGGCTCCTCGAGGCCGGCGTCGAGCTGCACGTCATTCAGCGCCGCCTCGGGCACAGCTCGATCCGCTCGACCATGCGCTACCTGCATCTGGCCCACGACAAGACTTCGGCCACCCCGTCGCCCCTGGACCTGCTGGAGTTCCCGCGTCCCGCCCAGGCCTGACCGGTGCCCCATGCCGGCCACGCGGCGCCGGCGACACGGCCAGCGCTGGAGGTCGCGGACATCCTGCGCCGGCGCGGCGAAGCGTACGGTGAGACCCATCGCCTCTCGGCCCAGCAGCGGAAGGTCGTCGACGCGCTGGTGAACTGCCGCACCGCCGCGCTCGGCGGGTTCAAGTCGCAATGCGACCGCTGCGGGGCGGTGACCATCCAGTACGCCTCGTGCCGGAACCGCCACTGCCCCAAGTGCCAAACTCTGTCGCAGACCAGGTGGGTCGAGCGTCAGTGCGCCGATCTGCTCGACATCGGCTACTGGCATGTCGTGTTCACCCTGCCCCACGAGCTCAACCCCGTCGCTCAGGGCAACCCGGCGCTGATCTATCGTCTGCTCTTCAGGGCGGCGTCCCAGACCCTCCTTGAGTTCGGCCGCAACCCCCGCTGGCTCGGCGGAGAGCTCGGCATCACCATGGTGCTGCATACCTGGGGGCAGAATCTGGGGCAGCACATCCATGTCCACTGCATCGTCACCGACGGCGGCCTGAGCCCGGACGGGCAGCGTTGGCTCAGCCCCGCGCGCAAGGGCTTCCTGTTCCCCACGGCCGCACTCTCGAAGGTCTTCCGCGGCAAGTATCTCGACTTCCTCGGCGCGGCGCATCGCGACGGCGAACTCCGGTTGAAGGCCGCAGCCGACGGGGACGACGACGGCCACGAGTTCGAGTGCCTGAAGACGGTCCTGCGATCACACGACTGGGTGGTTTACAGCAAGGCCCCGTTCGCCGGCACCGGGCAGGTTCTGGCCTATCTCGGGCGCTACACCCACAAGATCGCCATCGGGAACCATCGCCTCGTCGACTTCGACGGCGAGCATGTTCGCTTCCGGTGGCGCGACTACGCCGACGGCAACACAGTCAAGGTGATGCGGCTCGATGCCGACGAGTTCATCCGCCGCTTCCTTCTGCATGTACTCCCGCACGGTTTCACCCGGCTGCGCTACTACGGCTTGCTCGCCAATCGCTGCCGGGCTCGGAAGCTTGCCCTGTGCCGAACCCTGCTCGACCAGCCGGCCCCGGAACCGCGGGAGCCGGAAACGATGCAGGAGACGATGCTGCGTCTGACGGGGATCGACATCACCATGTGCCGGCAGTGCGGCGAGGGAACGCTGCGGCAGATCCTCGTTCTGGAGCCGCAGCACCCAGCGGGGATGACGGCGATGAAGACCGGACCGCCATGACGATGCGCGGCTGCCAGTCAAGGTCTCACGACGGCGCGCCGATCAGCGCGCAACGGTCATCCCTGCGCCCGTCTTGCGCCGCGCACCGACGAACCATCTTCTCCGGCGGGTGCGCGGGCGGTTTCGCCACCGCAGGGCTGAATATTGCAGCGGCGTCGCCGCTGTCGGCCCCCGTTGGCTCTGTCTCCCTCGCCTGATTGACCCCCGCGGAGCCAATACATTCCCCATAGCCGGGCACAACCGACGTGCCGCGCGGCTCAGCTCAATGATCTTATCGGTCCTGCTGCGCACGACCGATAAGAGCCTATTCAGTATGCGCAGTAAATATTGCGCGGAAAGATGCTAAATTGCGCAAAGCGCAAATTGGACAAGCCGTTTCCGTCCCGCCGGGGCCGGGCGGGTTCGGTCTGGCGCCGCAGGAGCGCCGCGCCTCAGTGCATCGGCACGAAGGCCATGGCGAGAGAGGATTCGATTTCCGTCACCGCCTTGGCGACCTCGCGCCCGATCAGGTCCATCCGGCGGACCTGATCGATGCGGGGCGCCGCCGCCTTCAGTTCGCGGCCCGACATCAATCCCTCGAAAATCCGGCATACTTCGGCGAGCGAAATAACGATGATGTCGCGCGCATCCGGGATTTCATCGCTGAGTATCACGCCCAGGATCCGGAGCTTCACCTCCCGCACCACCTTGTCGTCGATGATCGGATAGCGCCGGGTGCGCAGCACCCACATGAAGCGGTCCTCTTCCCGCCGAAGAATGCCCCGTCCGACAAGCCGGGCGAGAGACCGCTCGCGGATGCTCTCGGCATCGCTGACCGTGTGTTTGATCCAGTATCCGGTGTCGTAGGTTTCCTCGGACTGGACGATCCGGGCAAGAATCGGATCGAGCAGATCATCGCCGATCGGCGACGGGTCGATCACGAAGAGCTGCTCCGGGTCGGTATCGATCCGCCCTTCCATCGCCAGGTCCATAAGGACGGAGCCGGCAAGCGCATATTCGAGCGAAAGGGTCGGCACGTCGATAAACCTGCCGCCCTTGTCGTCCAGCAAGAGCAGCATGATCTCTTCCGAGAATCTCAACATTCGGGCAGTCTCCTGGGTCGGGACGCGGGCAATCGCTGTGGCTTGGCGGTGGCGCAACCATACCGCGCCATTCGGGGCCTGCACAATTCGGTTAAACGTCCGTCCTATTCGATAATTTCCAACCGATTTGCAAGGAGATTGTGCTGCCGCCGCGGTGGCCCGATCGCCCCCGGCCCGCTTCGCCGGCCCTGCACCCGCTTCGCCGAAGGGTGAGGCATCCGCCGGATTTTACGTCCTGCCGATTTGGCCCGCCCGCCACTTGAGGGGGCGATCGGGACGCACGACACTTTTCGCCGGAATGCCGGCCGGACGCACCTTCGGGAGGATGCCGCCATGAGCCAAGCCCATATTTCGGTCGAGCCGATGACGCCGACGATCGGCGCCATGGTCTCGAATGTCGATCTCAACAATGTCCGCTCCGATGCGGTCTACGAGGAGATCAAGGCGGCGCTGTGGAAGCATCACGTCCTGTTCTTCCGCAACCAGCCGATCGAGCCCGAGCCGTATATCAAGCTGGGCAGCCAGTTCGGCGAGTTGGAAGAGCATGAATTCTTCCCCCACATCGAAGGCTATCCGCAGATCCAGACCATCGCCCACGAGGGCTACGATCAGCCGGAAACCGACCGCTGGCACACCGACGTCACGTTCCGCGCCCGGCCGAGCAGCGTCAACCTGCTGCGCGCGGTGAAGCTGCCGCCGGCCGGCGGCGACACCGTCTGGTCGTCCACCGCCGCCGCCTTCGACGCGCTGCCGGACCAGCTCAAGACCATGCTGCTCGACCTCACGGCGGATCACGACCTGCCGCACCATCAGCGCCGGATCGATTTCTACCGCCGGGTCGAGGAAGGCCGGATCGGCGGCCAGTCGATGATGAACTCGATGGCCAACGAGCACGAGTTCCGGCTGATCGAGCAGAACCCGATCGTGACCCATCCCGCGGTCATCAACCACCCGGTCACCGGCCGGCTGACCCTGTTCGTCAACTCGATCTGGACCAAGAAGTTCTTCGGTATCCATCTCGATCTGAGCGACGCGCTGCTGGGAATGCTGTTCGAATGGGTGAAGAAGCCGGAATTCCTGGTGCGCTTCCGCTGGGAGACGGATTCCCTGGTGATCTGGGACAATTTCGCGACCCAGCATTACGCGGTGTTCGACTACGCGCCCCACTACCGCGGCATGCACCGGATGACGGCCGGTTCGGCCGAACCGCGCCTCGACATGGCGACGGTTCCCGAACATCTGCGGCCGCCCTCGGCATCGGCCGGCAACGGGGCGGGGCCGCGCTCGATTATCGACAGCGACAGGCTGGCCGCCGCGCCTGCCGCCGAGCGGGCCGCGGTCCATGCCGTGTTCAATGCGCTCGACGGCGTCGATCTGGATGCGATCGGCGCGCGGGCGGCCGGCATCTGATCCGCGGCATCGGACGCGCCGGGCCCGCCCGATGGACAAGGACCTCCAGGCACTGCAAAGCAGCCGGGACCTGCTGCGCCGCGCCCGGGCGGCAGCGGAGGCCTTCCGGCGCATACCGCCGGCCCAGGCGATGGCCATTGCCGGCACGGTCGCCAAGGCGGCGGCCGGCCGCGCCCGCCACTATGCCGAATGGGCGGTGCGGGAAACCGGCTTCGGCAAGGTCGAAGACAAGATCGACAAGAACCTCACCGGCAGTATCCGGATCTACGAGGCGCACCGCGACCGGCCGATCGGCGGCATCCGGCAGGACCGCGAACGCAACATCGTCGAAATCGGCCGCCCGGCCGGCGTGATCGTGGGCCTGTCCAATTCGACCTCGCCGGTCGGCACCATCTATTTCAAGGCGATGCTGGCGCTGATGACGCGCAACGCCATCGTGTTCAGCCCGCACCCGGCGGCGCTCGGCTGCACCGCCGACGCGGCGCGGTTCCTCGAAAAGACGGCCCGGCTCGCCGGCGCGCCGGCCGATTCCATCCAGATTCTCGCCGAGCCGACCCTCAAGGCGACCAACGCGCTGATGCAGGCCGACGAGACCGACCTGGTGATCGCGACCGGCGGCGCCGCGATGGTGCGCGCGGCCTACAGCTCCGGCAATCCGGCGCTCGGCGTCGGGCCGGGCAATACGCCGGTCTATGTCGACCGGACGGCCGATCTGGCCTTTGCGGCGGAACAGATCGTCGAGGGCAAGCAATACGACTACGGCACGCCCTGTTCGGCGCCTTCGGTCGTTCTGGCCGACAAGCCGATCGGGCGCGAGTTGCGCGGCCTGTTCGAGCGGGAGGGCGCCTATTTCTGTTCCGACGAGGAACTGGCAACGCTCGAGGCGGCGGCTTTCCCCGGAGGCCGGCTCAATCCCGCAATCATCGGCCAGCCCGCCGGCCGGGTGGCGCAGATCGCCGGGCTGTCGCTGCCGCCGGAAACCCGGGCCATCGTCGGGTTCGTGAAGGATGCCGAAAGCGTGCCGCCGATGGCGCGGGAGAAACTCTCCGTCCTACTCGGCGCCGCGGCCGTCGACGGGGTGGAAGGCGCCATCGCCATCGCCCGCTGCATGCTCCGTTCGGCCGGCAGCGGCCACACCGCCGGGATCTTCACCGGCGACCCGGAGCAGGCGGTGCTGTTCGGCGCGGCGCTGGATTATTACCGTATCGTGGTCAACGGCGACCCGACCAACGGCGCCGTCGGGCGGGGCACGGCCTTGCCGGTCACGTTCACCATCGGCACCGGCTTTGCCGGCAAGAGCTCGATCGACCGCAATCTCGGACCCGAAGACCTGATCGACTGGAAGCGTGTCGCCTTTCCCGTCGGCGACGCTCCGGGGACCGGGGCGGATGCGGAACGGGCCAGGCCGGCCCGCGGCACCGATGCGACGGTGGACGCGTTGAAGGAAGAGATCCGGCGCATCGTCGCCGAGGAACTGGCGCGGAACTGAGCCCGATGCCGACCCTGCGCTCCTACATCTTCCTCGACCAGCTGCAGCCGCAGACCATGTGCTACATCGGCTCGACCATGCGCGGCTTCCTGCCCCGCCAGCGCGACGCGGCGATGATCGTCGAGGTCGCGCCGGGCATGGATATCGAGTGGCTGACCGACATCGCGCTCAAGCACGACACGATCCGGCCGGGCAACCTCGTCGTCGAGCGGCAGTTCGGCTATCTGGAATTCCACGCCGGCGATCCGGCCTCGGTCCGTTCGGCGGGTGCGGCGATCCTGGAGGCGGCCGGCGCTTCGGCGGCCGACGCGATACCGCCGGAAATCCTGGCGTCGAAAATCGTCGACCGGGTCGACCCCTACCATTCCTTCCTGGTGAACCGGAACAAGCAGGGCAGCATGCTCCTGCCCGGCGACACCCTGTTCATTTTCGAGATGACGCCGTCGGCAAACGCGTTGCTGGCCGCCAACGAGGCCGAGAAGGCGGCCGACGTGAAGCTGGTCGACTGCCGCTTCATGGGTGCCGCCGGGCGGCTCTACATGGCGGGCACGGCCTCGGACGTGCGCACGGCCGCCGAGGCCGCCAGGGCGGCGCTCGGCGCCGCTGTGGGTGCGGGAGGAGCCTAGCGATGGCGGAGCACGCGGAAGCGATCCGGAAGCTGGTACGGGAGGCGATCGCCGAGGTACAGGGCGCGGACGCGCCGACGCCCGCCGCCGCGGACGGTCAGGGCGTCCCGGTGCGTATTCCCGTCGTTATCCGCGACAGCGCCGACGCCGGCCGACTGGCGCAGCTGGTAACCGCTATCGCCGCCTCGCCCGAACTGGGACCGCGCCTGAAAGGCGGCGCCATCGCCTTCGACGCGCGGTTGGCGGCCCAGACCGATGGGGGTTCGGACGGGCCCGCGGAAGCTGAGGCTCGGGCCGCGTTCGACCGGTTCTTCGAGGCCTTCAACACCGGCGATTTCGACCGGGTCTGGGAAACCGTCACCGACGATTTCGAATGGCGCCTGCCGGGCGGCCCCGATGCGCCCTACACCTCGGCGAAAGGCAAGGCCGCCTTCCGCGACGCCTACACGAAACGCTGGGATTTCCTGAAACATTTCAATGCGGTCAACGAGGTCGTGTTCGTCTGCGGCGACCGCGTCTACCAGCATTACCGGGTGACCGGCACCGGGCCCGACGGCAAATTCCACGATTTCACCGGGCTGGACTTCTACATCGTGCGCGACGGGAAAATCGCGCTCAAGGACGCCTACAACAAATCCGTGCCGCCCGACGGCCGATCGGGCGCCGCGAAACGTTCCGCCCCGGGCGGGGCGCGCGCGGATGCGCCGTCGCTCGATATCGCCGACGGCGTCGTCACCGAGCGCAAGGTCGTCGAGGCCGCCCGGCTCGGCATCCGGCTGGTCGTCGGCCGCCATGCGGTCGTCACGCCGCTCGCCCGCGACCGCGCCAAATCCCTCGGCCTGACCATCGAGAGGAGCGACCCATGAAAACCGGCACCGTGGTCGGCCGCGTCTGGGCCACCAAGCGGATCGACCGGCTTCCGGCCGGCGCCCTGCTGGAAATCGAATTGGACGGCCGCGCCAAGGAGCGGGTGATCGCCTTCGACCCGCTCGGCTCGGGCGACGGCGAGCGCGTGCTCGTCACCTTCGGGCGCGCCGCCACCAACTGGTTCCCCGAGGGCAAGGCCGTCGTGGACGCCCTGATCGTCGGCTCGCTCGACGAAAACGGAAGCTGAAACAGGAAGTTATCCCGAAAACCACCCATCGAGATGGAGGATGGAATGTCTCAAGCTGTGGGAATGATCGAAACGGTCGGCTACGTCGCCGCCTACGCGGCGGCCGATGCCATGGTCAAGGCTGCGAACGTCACCATCGCCGGCCGCGAGCAGGTCGGCGGCGGACTGGTCGCGGTCAGCGTCACCGGCGATGTCGGCGCGGTCAAGGCGGCGACGGAGGCCGGCGCCGAGGCGGCTTCCCAGGTCGGCGAAGTCAAGTCGGTGCATGTCATCCCGCGTCCGCACGCCGACGTGCAGAAAGCGTTCGCCAGCGCCAAATGACGGCGGCGGGAGCCACCGACCGGCGGGTGAGCGGGCGTCATGCCTGAGCTGCGCGTCTACCTGACGCTGAACGGGCTGCAGCGCCAGTTCGCGGCCTATCTCAGTTCGCCGGTGCCGGCGCGCGGCTACGTTCCGCTCGAGGGCATGCATTCGCTGATCATCGAGATCGCGCCCGGCCTCGTGATCGAGCGGGTGATCGACCTCGCGCTCAAGTCGGTGCCGTCCCTCGAACCGGGTATCCTTGCCGTCGAGCGCCAGTTCGGCGTGCTCGAACTGCACAGCGAGGACCGGAGGGCGCTCGGCCGCGGCGGCCGGGCGATCCTCAAATGGCTCAAGGCGAAGCCGGAGGATCAGCTCAAGCCGCGGATCCTGTTCTCCGACATCATCGAGGATGTCACCGACCAGCACGCCGTAATCGTCAACCGGTCGAAGCAGGCCAACATGATCCTGCCCGGCCAGAGCCTCCTCCTGATCGAATGCGTACCGGCCCTGTTCGGCGCCTTCATCGCCAACGAGGCCGAGCGGGTGCAGCCCGGCATCAGCCTGGTCGAATGCCGCATGATCGGCGCCAGCGGCCGGGTCTACATGGCGGGCGAGGCGGGTACGCTGAACGACGCGCTTGCGCACGTTACCGAGGCGCTCGACGCGCTGCCCGGCCGGGCGGACTGAGGTCCGGCCATGCCTCACCGTTCCGCCAGTAATTGCGTCGCACTGGCCGATGCTATTCAATCGGCGGCAATCGTAGTCGGAGAGGTGCCTCGGGCGGCTTGGGGTGACGGACCCGAAACCAACGACAGTGGCGATCGTGGCTGCCGACGGGGTGCTGTCGTCGGCGATCGCGGGGCCGTTCGATATCCTGTCCAGCGCCGGCTACCTGTGGCAGGTGCTGAATGCCGATCCGGCTTCGGCACGGCGCTTCGACGTGACCGTAGCGGCGCGCAGGAAGGGGCCGTTGCGCTGCTATCAGGGCATGACAGCCGTCGCGGACAAGGCGCTCGACGAAATACCGGCGCCGGATATCGCCTTCGTACCGACGGTATTCCTGCCCTCGCTGCTGGAAGAGCCGATCGGGATTGCGGAGACCTGGCGCCCGATCGTGTCCTGGCTCGAGTCGGCTTACTCCAACGGGAGCCTGGTCTGCTCGAATTCGTCGGGCGCGCTGCTGCTTGCCGAGGCCGGGCTGCTCGACGGCCGGGCGGCGACGATCCACTGGACGCTGGCCGAGCGCGCGCAGCGGACATATCCGGCGATTCACTTCCAGCCCCACCGGGTGCTCATACCGGCCGGTCCGGGCGACCGAATCGTTACGGCCGGCGGCGGCACCTGCTGGCAGGACCTGGCGCTCTACCTGATCGCCCGCTTCGCCGGATCCGTGACCGCGGCGCAGACCGCCAAGTCCTTCACCATCTTCCGCAAGGTGCGCGGCCAGCAGCCGTATGCCGAATGGTTTCCGCCGCGCAAACATGGCGACGCGGCGATCGCCCGGGCGCAGCAGATCCTGCACCGGGATTTTCCGTCCGCCGACGTATTGTCCTGCGCCGTGGCGGCGTCGCGCCTGTCGCCGCGCACCTTCAAGCGGCGCTTCAAGGCGGCGACCGGCCAATCGGCGACCGACTACATCCAGCATCTCCGGGTCAAGGAGGCCCGCTTCCGCCTGGAGACCACCAACATCAGCATCGAGGAGATCGGCGCGCGGATCGGTTACCGGGACGTCGCCTTTTTCCGCGCCCTGTTCCGGCGCCAGGTCGGCCTGACGCCGGGCCAGTACCGCGAGCAGTTCGGCCTTCTGGAATATCCGGGAGCCGATCCGTTCGACCCCGCCGCCGAATCCTTTGACGCCGAAACCGCGTCATAGCAAGTTCGGCACAGTCCACTGCACGTCAGGTTCATCACTACCGGGAGGAAACAGATGAAAATTCGTTCGACGATTCTGGCGCTGGGCGCCGCAGCGCTGCTGACCGCGCCTGCCGCCCAGGCGCTGGAGCTCAAGCTTTCCATTTCGCCGCCGCCGCAAACGCCGTGGGGCAAATTCGTCATTAGAATTGCCGAAAAGGTCAAAAAGGCCTCGGGAGGCACGCTGACGATCAAGAACTATTTCAACGACCAGCTCGCCGGCAACGAGCAGAATACGATCCGCCAGATCGTCCGTGGCCGCGTCGACCTGGGCGCGCACTCGAACACGGGCATTTCGCTGGTCGCGCCGGAATTTGCCCTCCTCGCAGCGCCGTACCTCTGGAAAGACATGAAGGAGGCCGATTGCGTGGCCGACAAGCATCTGCTGCCGGTCTACGAAGGGCTACTGCGCAAGGGCGGCGTGGTGCCGCTGAGCTGGATGGAGGTCGGCAACCAGATCGTGTTCGCCAAGAAGACGATCAAGTCGCCGGCCGATCTCGCGGGCGTCAAGCTGCGCACCGCGCCGACGCCGACCGATACGACCTACATGAAGGTCGCCGGCGCAAACGCCATCCCGCTGGGGACCGCGGAAAGCATGCCGGCGATCAAGACCGGCGTGGTCAACGCCACGACATGGCCCGTGGTCTACGGCATTGCGGTCGGCTATCACAAGGTTGCGCCGCATGTGACGGTGACCAACCATTCGCACCAGCTCGGCGGGGTCGTTATCAGCAAAAAGGTCTGGGACGGCCTCAAGAAGCAGCAGCAGGATTGGCTGAAGACCGCGCACGAAGAGGTCGGATTCCTGCGCAAGGCCGTCCGGGGCGCCGAAGGAGCGTTACTCGGCAAGATCGCGAAGGGCGGCGCGACGGTCTACCGGCCGAACGCGGAAGAAATGAAGGCCTGGCGCTCCAAGGCGCCGGCCGCCCAGGCGCAGATCATCAAGAATCTCGGCGGCCAGTCGGCCGAGGTCTGGAAGCGTTTGCAGGCCGCCCGCAAGGCCTGCGCCGCTTGACCGGCACGACGCTCGCATGCGCAGCGGCCTAGCCCGCGCGCTGCGCACGCTCTACTGGTTCGAGGCCGGGCTCGCCACCGCCGCCTATGCGGGGGTGGCGGGCCTGCTTCTTGCCGATGTCCTGTCGCGGGAAATCCTCGGCGAGGCGATCTGGGGCGCGCAGAAAATCGCGGTTTTCGGCGCGATCATCGCCGGTTTCCTCGGCCTGGTGCTCTCGACCGCGTCGAACAGCCATCTGCGCCCGCAGTTTGCCGACGGCTGGTTCCCGCGCGCCTGGAGCCCCGGCGTCAGCCGCATCGGCGACGTCGTGTCGGCTCTGCTCTATGTCGGCTTCGGCATCGTGGCGCTCGGCTATGTCGAGGAAAGCATCGCCGCCAGGGAACGCGCCGCGGTGCTGTACACGCCCCTGTGGCCGATCCAGATCGTCCTGCCCTACGCCTTCTTCTCGTCGGCGGTGCGGCACTTCTCCTTTGCCGCCTTTCCGGAGTTGAAGCCCGCGGCGCGGCCCGAAGAGGGCTGACGCCGTGGAAGCGCTCGGCCTGATCGGCCTCGTCCTGCTGCTTCTGGCGTTCCGCCAGAACGTCATCCTCATCCTGCTGACGGCGACCGCCTTCGTCCATCTGGTGTGGGGCGACGGCCGGGTCTCCTATCTGGTCGACGACATGTGGGGCAGCCTCAACAACGAGGTCCTGCTCGCCATCCCCATGTTCATCGCCGCCGGCAACGTGATGACGCGCGGCTCGATCGCCGAACGGCTGATCGAGGTCATGCGCGTCCTGACGCAATGGCTGCCCGGCGGCCTCGCGGTCGCCACCATTCTGTCCTGCGCGGTTTTCGCCGCGATTTCCGGATCGTCGCCGGTCACATTGCTGGCGGTCGGCACGATCCTGTATCCGGCCCTGCTGCGCGAGGGCTATTCCAAGAGCTTCTCGCTCGGCGCGCTGACCTCCGGCGGCACGCTCGGCATCATCATCCCGCCGTCGATCCCGCTCATCCTCTACGGGATCGTCACCGAGAAATCGATTTCCGACCTGTTCACGGCCGGCATCATGCCGGGGCTCCTGCTCACGGCGGTGCTCAGCATCTACGCCCTCTGGATCAACCGGCAGTTGCCGGCGAAGCCGTGGGATTTCCAGGCCATCGGCGAGGCGCTGCGCAAGGGCATCTGGGCGCTCCTGCTGCCGGTCGTCCTGCTCGGCGGCATCTATTCCGGCTATTTCTCGGCGACGGAGGCCGCTGCGGTGGCGCTGGGCTACGCCCTGTTCATCGAGATTTTCGTGCATCGCGAGATGCGGGTGCGGGATTTCTTCAACACCTCGGTCGAGACGGCGAAGCTGCTCGGCACGCTGTTCCCCATCGTGGCGGTCGCGCTCAGCATCAAGTCGCTGCTCACCGTCGAGCAGGTGCCCCACGCGCTCGCCGCCTGGATCGGCACGATGGTCAGCGATCCCGTCACCTTCCTGCTGGCGATGAACGTGCTGCTGCTGCTGGTCGGCTGCTTCATCGACGTGATTTCGGCCATCCTGATCCTCGGGCCGCTGATGCTCGGCATCGCGGAAACCTACGGCATCAACCCGATCCATCTCGGCATTATCATGGTGATCAATCTGGAGGTCGGATTCCTGACGCCGCCGGTCGGCCTCAACCTGATCGTCGCGATGACGGCCTTCCGGGAATCCTTCTTCCTGGTCTGCCGGGCCGTCCTGCCCTTCATCGCGCTGATCCTGGCGGTTCTGATGATCGTGACCTTCGTGCCCGAAGTGTCGCTGTTCTTCCTCCGGTAGCCGGGCCGGAACCGGCGCGGATTTTGCGCCCCCGCAGCGTTGGTGTAGAGTGCGCGGCGGGAAGCGGGGTGCGGATCGTGAGCGAAATCTACAACGCCATCGGGCTGCAGACCGACGCGGTCGACTGCAAGTTCCGGGTCGCGGATGCGCCGGACTACGAGCGCAACCTGCGCCATCTCGACCACATGATCGACATGGCGGTGCTCCATTCCATGGAATACCGGCCGCGCCTGCTGGTCCTGTGCGAGGGCGCGATCCAGGGTTTCCCGGACGAGTATCACGACTGGGAGTCGGCGGCCTACGCCCGCAGCGGCGCCATCGACATTCCCGGCCCGGTCACCGACCGCCTGGCGGAAAGGGCGGTCAGATGGGGTCTCTACCTGATCGGCCAGGCCAAGGCGCGCATGCCGGAGTTTCCCGACCGCTTCTTCAACACCGCCTTCATCATCGATCCTGCTGGCGAAATCGTCCATCTCCACCGCAAGAACGTCGTGTTCACCATCGAGCACACGACCACGCCGCACGATGTCTGGGACCAGTGGGTCGCGATGTTCGGCGACGGGCTCGACGCCTTCTTCCCGGTTGCGCAGACGCCGATCGGCAATATCGGCTGCCTGATCTGCATGGAGGGTAACTATCCGGAACTGGCGCGCGGCCTGATGATGAACGGCGCAGAAATCGTCTACCGGCCGAGTTCGATCGAGAACAAGATTTCGACCGGCGTCTGGCAGATCCAGAACCAGGCCCGGGCGCTCGACAACAACTGCTACGTCATCGCGCCGAATACCGGCTACCACATCGTCGATGCGGCCGGGACGTGCGGCTTCGTGACCGGCGGGCACCCGATGATCGTCGATTACCGCGGCCAGATCATGCACGAGATCCGGACCCAGGGAGACGCCTTCGTCGCCGCCCCGATCAATATCGAGGGATTGCGCCAGCACCGGGCGAACGCGCGCCAGAACAACTGGGCGCCGCACATGAAGACCGAGCTTTACAGCCTGATCTACCGGATGGCGGTGTGGCCGAAAAACCTGGCGGCGACGCGGCCGCCGCAGCGCCGCGAAGCGACCGACGAAATCTATTTCCGGACCATCCGGCACCTGCAGGAGACGGGCGTTCAGGAAGCGCCGGCCCGGACCGCCGCCGCGACGGGTGCCGGCGGCGGCGCGGCCGGTCCGACGCTCAGGGAACATATTCTCCGGCAGGTTGCGGCGATGGAAAACGGCGCGCACGCGGAACGGTCGGCTCCGGCGCTGCGGGTGGTCCGGAGCGATGAGGACGGAGACCGGCCGGCGGAGTCCGCGGTCGTCCCGGATCGGGCCGCGGAATAGATCTGCATCCGATGCGCCGCCGGATATCGGCGGTTCGCATCACCGGCCGAGGGCGGGCACGCCGAGCAGGTTGGCAACCAGCGACACCCGTTCGAGCGCCCATTTCATCTCCTGCTTCTCGAAACCGGTGAGTTCCGACGGGTTCACCCGGTTGGACAGCGCCACCCCGCCGTCGATATCGCGCAACTGCTGGCCCAGGATCAGGTTGAGCAGGATACGGTGGGCTTCGACGAGATCGTCGACGTCCTTTTCCGCGACCGTCTCCAGCCCGCGCGCTGCGGCGAGCCGCTTCGGCGTCGTCCGCGCCTCGACACCGTGCATCAGCGCGATCACGCGGGCGGTCGAAAAGATCGGCATGATGCCGCCGATCTTGAGATCGACCCGGCCGGCCTCGGTCCTGAACCGTCCGAACATTCCGATCGGCGTCTCGAATTTTCCGGCGGCGATGGCGAGGAACTTGTGAAACGTCGCCGCATGCCGGGCCAGGCCGAGCGCTTCGGCGCGCAGGCCGTCCGCCATGTCCGTTGTGCCGAGCACCGCCTGGGCGTCGAAAAAGATATCGCAGTTGAGCAGATCCTCGGCGCGCGACCGCTCGATCCACGACCGGACGGTTTCCCGCCAGACGCCGAGCGGCTTACGCCAGTCGGCGCTGGAGGCCATGATGCCGCCGGGGCAATAGATCACCCCGGCTTCGTTCAGGATGTCGGCGGTGCGGCAGCCCAGCTCCTCGAACCAGCCGTCCGCATCGTCCGGCGCACCGTCGGCATAGATCAGCGCATTGTCCTGATCCATGGCGAGCAGGCTCTCGCCGCGCCCGCCCGAGCCGAGTACGAGCAGGGCATAGGGCGCGGGCGCCTCGCCCCGGCCGGCTTCCGCCATTTCCGCCTGCGCAAGCTGGCACGCCCGTTTGGTCAGCGCCCGCAATTCGCGGGAAATCAGGGAAGCGATGTTTCTCGCGTCGACCTCCTCGAAGACCAGGGCGCGGGCAACCGCGGTCAACTGCGACCACACCCGGCCGAGTTCGAACCGCGATCCGGCGGTTTCGATGCTTTCGCTGAGCGCGACGGAGTCGCCGGACCGCTGGCGCAGCAGGTCGCGGGCGCTCAGCGCACCGCACAATTCTCCGTCTTCGCCCAGCACGCCGAGATGGCGGATGCCCCGGCCCGACATTTCGGCAATCGCCCGGTAGACGAACTCATCCCTGTGAATCGATATCAGCGGGCGCTGGCCGAGGCTGCCGACCGGCGCCTCCAGGGCCCGGGGTCCGTCGCTGTCGACGGCGCGCAGGATGTCGCGTTCGGTAACGATACCGCAGGCCCCGCCCGCGGCTTCCGGCGGCAGGAACAGGGAACTGATCTTGCGCTCCATCATCGTGGCGAGCACCGACTTTACCGCCCGGTCATTGTCGGCCGTCAGCGGCGGACTCTTCATCAGATCGCCGACCCGGTGGCGATAGGGGTAGCTGTCGATGCGGACATATTCGGCGATATCGGTTCTGCCGCCGGGCCCGCCCGACTCGTGCCACCCGGCCCGGGATTCTTCCGTTATCCGGGCCGAGAGCGACCGGACGGCCCGCTCCGCCTGCGCCAGGGTGACAATGCCCCGGTCGCGAAGCTTCGGCACGACGGCGCGGTATACTTCCGCGGCGGCCCGGGCGTCGCCCAGCGCACGATGGCGCTCGGAGATTTCGACACCGAGCCAGCCCGCCGCCGTGTCGAGCGACTTTTCCGGCAGGGTGGGGGCAACCAGATCGACCAGATGCCCGACGTCGAGCGCCCGCGGCGGCTGCCACGGCAGGCCATGGCGCTCGTGCTCGGCCTTCAGCACCGCCAGATCGAAACCGATGGAATAGCCGATCACCACCGCGGACCCCGCCCATGCGCCGAATTCGGCCATCCGGTCGGGGAAAGGCGCCGCCTCGGCGACATCGCCATCCGCGATCCCGTGGATTGCGGTGGAAGACTCCGGGATCGGGACGCCGGGATCGACCAGCTCCGAATAAACGCGCTGCGGCCCCGGCGCGCAGGATTCGAGCCGGACGGCGCCGATTTCGACGATCCGGACCTTCTCGACGTCGAGGCCGGTCGTTTCGGTATCGATCGCGACGGCCGGCATGCTTGAGAGCGGCATGCCGGAAAGTCCGCCGGATGTGGCCTGAAAGCTCATGCGCGGCCTCGAACTCTAGTATCCGGAGTCGCGCCTCCAGTCGAACGCGATGCTCTCGGGAACCACACGATCCTGGAAGGCGATGCGAACCTCCCGCCATTTGTTGCCGATCGAAGTGGCAACGATTTTACGGTCGAGCTTCTTGAATTCGTCGACCACCGGCGCATGGCGCGTCAGGTCCACCGGACTGAGGGAGAAGGCGGCATCGCCGACCGCCGCCGCCGACCAGTCGGTTTCCCGCATCCGCTGGTCGAACCGCTCGTGCGCGTCAGCCGGGATCTTTCCTGCGTCGATGTCGACCAGACCGCCGCGCATGCCTTCGTCGAAGCACAGCCGGGCCATGGCCTCGGCCTCCTGCGGCGCCAGACGTTCCGACTCCGCCACAGTTGCGACGACATGAACCGTGAGGTCGGAGAGGCAGGAGACAAACACCTTTACCGACGAATCCTGTATCGCCTGGGAAAAGACGTCGTCCGTAAAATATTCCCGGAATTGTGTGCCCATACGGGCTTTCAGATATCCGAACAGCGAGGTCTGCGCTACAAATGAAGCACGGGTCCGTGCAAACAGAAACATGTTCTCGACGGTATCTATAGGCGTGCGGTCAAACCGCTCCGCGATACTTTTGAACGGTCCGGGGAGTCTTGAGAGTAGAGAAAGGATCATTGGCTGTTCTTAAACAGATATAAAATAACAGAAATTTACGATACCTTGACACATTTCAGCCTCGCCGTATAAGGTCACGGTTCCGTGTACCCGGCGCAACGGGTAGCCGGGTGTTCACGGAAACGCTCTCAAAGAACGCTCAGAGGATGGTGCCGCATGTCCGATTCGTCAGGCCAGCGGACGCGCCATTGGGAGAAGACGAGGAACCTCACGATTATCGTGCTGGTGATCTGGTTCATCTTCTCGCTGTTGGTGCACTGGTTCGCTAAGAGCCTAAACGGGGTATCCTTTATCGGATTCCCGTTGGGCTACTATCTCGCAGTCCAAGGCTCGCTGATCATTTTCGTGCTGCTGATCTTTTACCAGAACTGGCAGCAGGACAAGATCGACGCAGATGCCGGTCTCTCCGGCGATGAAACCGAAGGGTAGGGGAGATCGACATGTTTAAGGGAAACTTCATCGAGAACCTGCCGAAAATCTACGGCATGTATACCGGCGGCTTCATCGTCTTCATCATACTGATGGCGATCCTGGAGCAGCTGGGTCTCGGCGCCGACACGATCGGCATCCTGTTCGTCATCTTCACGGTCGTCATCTACGCGGCGATCGGCTGGCTCTCGCGCACCATGCAGGTGTCGGCCTACTATGTCGCCGGGCGCGAAGTGCCGCCCGTGTTCAACGGGATGGCGACCGCGGCCGACTGGATGTCCGGCGCGTCCTTCGTGGCGCTGGCCGGCGGCATCTATTTCGGCGGCCACGGCTACCTCGCCTTCGTCGTCGGCTGGACCGGCGGCTATGTGCTGGTGAATGCGCTGCTCGCGCCGTATCTGCGCAAGTTCGGCTGCTACACGGTGCCGGACTTCATCGGCACCCGTTACGGCGGCAACACGGCGCGGTTCGTGGCCGTGATCATCCTGGTGATTACGTCCTTCACCTATGTGACGGCCCAGATTAACGCGACCGGAACGATCGCGGCGCGCGCGCTGCACATTCCGTTCGAGGTCGGTGTCTGGTTCGGCCTGCTGGGCATCCTGCTCTGCTCGATGCTCGGCGGCATGCGCGCAGTGACCTGGACGCAAGTGGCGCAGTATATCGTGCTGATCATCGCCTACCTGGTGCCGGTCATCTGGATGTCCAACGCGCAGGGCTTCGGCATCATTCCGCACTTCACCTACGGCGAAGCCGTGGCGCGGATCACCGAACTGGAGCCGACCCTCAAGGTCGGCGCGGCGGCGATCGAAAAGGCGCCGTTCCCGGGGACGAGAATCCTCACCAACCTGCACAACGGACCCGGCGACGCTGCGCACAGCTGGCAGTTCGTGACCCTGGCGCTCTGCATGATGGCGGGCACGGCATCGCTGCCGCACATCCTGATGCGCTACTTCACGACGCCGACCGTCCGTTCGGCCCGGCGCTCGGTGGCGTGGTCGCTGTTCTTCATCTTCCTGCTGTACTTCACGGCGCCGGCCCTGGCCACGCTGACCAAGCTGCAGCTGTTCGATCCCAACCTCGCGACCAGCATCATCGGCAAGTCCGTTGCTGATGTGAGCAATCTCGAATGGGTCAAGAACTGGGTCGACGTGAAGATGCTGGCGATAACCGATGGCAACAAGGACGGCATCCTGCAGGTCAACGAGTTCTTCATGCGGCCCGACATCGTCGTGCTGGCCACGCCTGAAATCGCGGGGCTGCCGTATGTGATCTCCGGCCTGGTCGCGGCAGGCGGCATGGCGGCTGCCATGTCGACGGCGGACGGGCTGCTGCTCGCCATCGCGAACGCCCTGAGCCACGATCTGTACTACAAGATCATCGACCCGAAGGCCGACACCGCACGGCGCCTGATCGTCGCCCGCGTGTTGCTGATCGTGATCGGTGCTCTGGGCGCAGCGGTCGCCAGCTTGCAGCTCACCGGCATTCTGGGAGCGGTCGCCTGGGCCTTCTGCTTCGCCTGCTCGGGCCTGTTCTTCCCGCTCGTCCTCGGCGTGTGGTGGAAACGGGCAACCACGGCGGGCGCGATCGCGGGCATGGTCCTCGGTTTCGGGGCCGGGTCGGTCTACCTGTGGTGGACCTACACCACCGGTCAGATGCTGTTCGACCTGAATCATCTCCGCTTCGGTATCATCGGCATGCCGGTCAGCCTGGTGGCGATGGTCGTCGTCAGCCTGATGACCCCGGAGCCGAGCGAAGAAGTCCAGAAGATGGTGGACGACACCCGCGATCCCAGCGGGTCTGCGATCCTCGAAGCTTCGCACTAACTCCAAGCAGACTTGCACTTCCCGCGGGGGCGGACTTCGGTCCGCCCCCAATTTCTTTGTCCTCGGGGCGGAAACTTGTCCCGTCCCGGATTTCTTTTATGTTGCCCGCGCGACGGGCGACGAGGGGCGGAGTATGCCGGGTGGAATCCCGATCTGGGCGGTGGGCCTGGACTATATCCTGGGCGCGATCATGTGGACCCTGATCGGCCGTTTCGGCATGAACATCTTCCTGCCGACCAATTCGCCCTTCTTCTTCATGAAGGCCTTCGTGAAGTTCACGGACCCGATCCTCCGGGCCTTCAGGCCGATCACGCCCGGTTTCATGATCGAACCGATGATCCCGCTCTACGTCGCCTGGTTCTTCTATATGATCCGCTTTTATCTGATGCCGTGGCTGCTGGGCTATTCGGTCTTGGGCATGCTGTCCTTCCCGCTGGAGGATGATTTCGCCGCCTGGCTTTACAGCACCTTCGGGCCGTTGCTGCCGTAGCCCGATCGAAAGGCGGTTCGGCCGTGGCGATTTCCCGCCGGCGGCCGGGCGCAGGGGCGGGGTTGCGGCTGGGTTCGGGACTGTCCCTATGGTTGAATGCCCCTGTGGTTCAATGCACCAAAACCGTTTCTGGAGGCCCGCCATGCCCTCATCCCCGCCCGAATCTTCCGTGGGTGACAATGTGCGCCCGGCCTACGACTACGAAGCTCTCGTCACCGGCCTGAACCGCTATCTGCGCCTGCGCACGACGCCGATCGGCATGAAGCTGTTCGAGACGGTCGAAGCGATGGAGGCTGTGCCGCGCATCCGCCGGCCGAAGGGGACGATCCACACGACCGACCAGATCGTCGCCCAGTCCTGCCGACTGGGCTGGACCGTCGGCATCACGCAGGAGGACCTGGTCGGCGCCCAGTGCGGCGCGGTGATCGGCCTGCATCCGCAGAACCCGGAATGGCTCTCCGGCGAGCACATGGCCGGCGTGTGGTTCGAAACGCCGGCCGACGCCGCAGCCCACCAGGAAGCGATGGACGTGGTGCCCCACGGGACATTTGCGGCGATGGCGGTTTCGCCGCTCGTGGCCGGCCGCCTCGATCCGCCGGACATCTGCCTGATCTACGCCACGCCGGCCCAGATGATCCTGTTCATCAACGGGCTGCAATGGACCGGCTACCGCAAGCTCGAATGGGGCTGCGTCGGCGAGAGCGCCTGCGCCGACAGCTGGGGCCGGGCGCTCAAGACCGGAGAACCCAGCCTGTCGATTCCCTGTTTCGCCGAACGGCGCTATGGCGGCGTGCTCGAAGACGAACTGCTGATGGCGATACCGCCGTCCTACCTGCCGGGCGTGATCGACGGTCTGGCCGCCCTGTCGAGGAACGGCCTGCGCTATCCGATCCCGCAATACGGCATCCAGGGCGATGTCCGGGCCGGTCTGGCGGCCAGCTACGGATGATTGCGCCGGCGCGCCCGTAACGGGACCGGCACGACGGCCGACGCCAGAGCCGCAAGGATCAGAAATCCGGCGATGACCTCCCGGGTGAGCACCGGGTCGCCGAGCCAGAGCCAGCCGACGAGCAGCGCGACGACCAGTTCGAACGCGCCCGCGATGGCGGTCAGGCCCGCGCCGGCATGGCCGGAACCCGCGGTATAGAGCAATTGCGGGATCACGGTGGTCGCGGCGGCAAAGACAATGAGGATGGCTGCCGCCTGGGGCGCCGCGGGCAGCAGCGGCCCGGCTTCGAAAAGGAGGAAACCGGGCGCCAGCCCCGCCAGCGCACCGGTCAGGCCGATGCTGGCGCGCGGCAGCACGGGGATCGGCGTCAGGGTGCGCGACAGGGCGACGATCAGGATCGCGAAACCGACCGGCGAGGCGAAGGCCAGCAGGAAGATCTCCGCCCGTCCGCCGCCCAGCCCATCACCCGGCACCACAACGACCGCGGCGGCGACGATTAGCAACGAGGCTACGATCGCCCGCCGGCGGATGCGTTCGCCGAACAGGAGACGGTCGAGCAGGATCGTGAACAGCGGGTAGGTAAAATAGATCACCGAGACCGTTGCGACGCTCAGGTGCCGGAGCGCGGTGAAGTAGGCGACCATGCCGAGTGCGGCGATCGCGCCGACCGCAAGGCCGATGAAGGCGAGCCGGCCGTGAGCGAAGGCGCGCGGCAGGAACGGCGACAGAACCAGCACCGGAATCACGAAACGCCAGGCCGTCGTGGTCAGCGGGGATAGACCGTTGTCGGCGGCAAATTGCCCGAGCGCGGGGCCCAGACCGAAGCATGCGGACGCGATCAGGACGAGCGCGAAGCCAAGCCGGTAATCCGGTTCGGGCAATATCCGTTTCATGGCGCCGCCCTATCATCGAACCTGCATCGGCAAAAGCGTCGATCGCGGGCCGCGCGCCGGTTCGGACCGCCGCTACCTGTCGGGGACAGCGGCGGTCGGCAAGAAAACCGGCGAAACCGGCCCGGAAAAGCCTATAATCCGACAGGGCTGCCGGCGGCGTTTCCCGCCGCCGCTGCCCGGACGCGCATTGTCGGCAGCGACGACCGGACGCGACGGCGGGATAGGCGCGGTTGCGGATGCCGGCGGCCGGGGATGGGGGACATGGGCAGGCTTCTCGGAATTCTGACCGCTGGCCTGGCAGGCGTGCTGATCGTCGGCGCGATCGCGATCTATGGCCTTGACGGCACCGGGAAGATCGAAGCCGGACTCCAGCGCGCGGCCGGCGAGACGCTCGAGGAAACCGGGCCGCCCTGGGCTTCGGTCGAGGTGCGCGGGCGCGACGCCGTCCTCAAGGGCGAGGCGCTGTTGCCGGCGGAGCGCCGGCAGGCGTCGGAAAAAGCGGCTCTTGCCATCGACGCTATCCCGGGAATTCGCGAAGTGCGCGACAATACGACGGCGCGCTTCAGGTCCATGGCCGAAATCGAGGCGAAGCTCGCTGACACATGCAAGCAGGTGGTGTCCAGTCTGCCGGCGGCATGGCTGAAATGCGGCGTCAAGGGGCAGACCGTGACGCTGAGCGGCACCGCCCTGACGCATACGGCGCGCCGCGCGGCGGTCGAAAAGCTTTTTAGCGCCGTCGAGGCATTGAAGGCCCGGGAAACCGTGCGCGATACCACGCAGGCGCACTATGGGTCGTTCGACGACATGCAGGCGGCGTTCGCCGGCGCCTGCGATGCCGCCATCGGCGGTTTCACGCTCAACTGGATGACATGCACGCCAAAGGGCCGGGGTTTCACCCTGTCCGGCGCCGCGCCTGTCGAGGCGGAGCGTGAGGCGCGGGTCGCCGCGGCAAAGGCGGCGCTTGAGGCGGTCAAGGGCGTCGAGGGTGTTGCCGACGATACGACCGCGCTGCCGGCGCTGTCGTCCGCCGAGGCCTGCCGCAAGGCGTTCGGCGGCCTGAAGCTGGACACGCCGATCCGGTTTACCGCCGGCACGGCGACAATCGCTCCGGAAAGCGACGCCTTGCTGGATGCGCTGACGATGGCCGCGAAGCGGTGCGTCGGGGTCAGGATCGAAGTCCACGGACATACGGACGACACGGGCGACGCAGAACGCGACCGGAAATTGAGCGAGGCCAGAGCCGCGGCGGTCGTCGCCTACATGACCGGCCTCGGTATTCCCGCCGACCGGGTGACCGCCCGCGGCTACGGCGGCGCGATGCCGCTTGCCGCCAACGATACCGAAGAGGGCAGGGCGAAAAACCGGCGGATCGAATTCGCCATGGGGAAATAGCAGGTCGCAACAGCCGGATGGAGTCCGGTGCGCTGGCGACCGTCAGCGTCCGGCGCCAACCGGGGAGGGAATCATGGGATACCTGATCGGCGAAATCTGGCTTTGGCTGGTCATCGCCTACGTTATCGGCGTGGTTGCCGGCTGGCTGATGTGGGGGCTCCGCCGCAGCCGCCGGCAGAGCCGCATCGCGGAACTGGAACAGCCCCGGGAAAGCGAGGCCGAGCAGTCGGAACTGGCGTCGGCCGCGGCTGCCGCCGAGGCCGAAATTGCCCGGCTGAACGCCAGAATTGCCGAACTGGCGAAGGAGAAGGGCGCCGGCGGCGGCTGACGCAGCGCCGCGAACCGTTGCCGCAGGCCGCAGCCGCAGTGGGACGTCCGGGCTATCCTGCGTCGATCCGGTGGGCGTGGTTAAGCGGTCCATGCCCGGCGCCGTAGCCGGGTGCGGCCAGGATCGCGCCGCGCACATAATCCCGCGCCCGCACCACCGCCGGCTCCAGGGTCAGGCCCTGCGCCAGCCCGGCCGCCACGGCCGAAGCCATGGTGCAGCCCGTGCCGTGAGTGTGCGGCGTGTCGATCTTGCGGTCTGTCCAGCGTACCGGCGCCGCGGCCTCGACCGCGAGGATGTCGACGATCTCGTCGCTCTCCAGGTGGCCGCCTTTGAGCAAGACTGCGCCCGGACCCAGCGCCAGCAGGCCGGCGGCGGTATCCGCCATCCCGCCCGGGCCGGGCGGGTCGCAGTCCAGCAGGACGCCCGCTTCGGGCAGGTTCGGCGTCACCACCGCCGCCATGGGCAGCAGCGTGTCGCGCAGGGTGGCGACCGCCTCGGGCTCGAGCAGGGATGCACCGCCCTTGGCGACCATAACCGGGTCGACCACCAGCGGGATTCCGGGCGCGAGGTCCCGGATCGCGCCGGCCACCGCCTCGATGACCGGGCCGCTGTGCAGCATGCCGGTCTTTATGGCGTCGACCCCGAGGTCGCCGACCACGACCTCGATCTGCTGCCTTATAAAATCCGGCTCGATTCCGACGACGCCGTGGACGCCCAGCGTGTTCTGGGCCGTGAGCGCGGTTACCGCCGTCATCGCGAAACCGCCGAGCGCCGTGACCGTCTTGATGTCGGCCTGGATTCCCGCGCCGCCCCCGGAATCGGATCCGGCGACGATCAGGACCCGGCCCTTCACCGCACCGCCGCCTCGATGGAGGTGCAGACGGACTCGACCACCGCCGCGACCAGGCTCTCGTCGTCGCCTTCCGCCATCACGCGGATTACCGGCTCGGTGCCCGACTTGCGGATGACGAGGCGGCCAACGTCGCCCAGCCGGCTCTCACCTTCGGCGATCGCCTGCTTCACGGCGCCGGCGTCCAGCGGGGCGGTCCCGGCACCGTCCCGGTAACGGACGTTCCTGAGCATCTGGGGCGCCGGCTCGAACAGATGCATGACTTCGCTGGCCGGATCGCCGGTGCGCACCAGTTCCGCCAGCACCTGGAGCGCTGTCACCAGGCCGTCGCCGGTGGCGATATAGTCGCTGAGAACGATATGGCCGGATTGTTCGCCGCCGACGTTGATGCCGTGCCGGCGCATGTCTTCGACCACATACCGGTCGCCGACGCGGGCGCGGACCAGCGCCAGATCCATGCCCCGGAGATAGCGCTCCAGCCCGAGATTCGACATCACGGTTGAAACGATACCGCCGCCCCGCAGCTTGCCGGCGCGGCGCCAGGCGCGGGCGATCAGGGCCATGATCTGGTCGCCGTCGACGATCCGCCCGGTCTCGTCGACCATGCGGACCCGGTCGCCGTCGCCGTCCAGCGCGATCCCGACATCGGCGTTGTGGGCCACGACCGCCGTGGCCAGGGTTTCGGGCGCCGTGGCGCCGCAATCCCGGTTGATGTTGAAGCCGTCGGGCGAAACGGCGACCGGCACGACCTCGGCGCCCAGTTCGAACAGCACGGTCGGCGCGGCCCGGTAGGCGGCGCCGTTCGCGCAATCGACCGCGATTTTGAGGCCGTCGAGGCGCAGTTCGGCCGGGAAGGTGGCCTTGGCAAATTCCATATAGCGGCCGGGGGCGTCGTCGAGCCGCTGGGCACGGCCGAGATCGCGCGGACCGGCCAGCGCCTGGTCTGCCGGACCGGCTTCCATCCGCCGTTCGATCTCCAGCTCGATCTCGTCGGACAGCTTGTTGCCGTCGGGTCCGAACAGCTTGATGCCGTTGTCCTGAAACGCGTTGTGCGAGGCCGAGATCATGACCCCGAGATCGGCGCGCAGGGACGGGGTCAGCATGGCGATTGCGGGCGTTGGCATCGGGCCGACCAGGATGACGTCCATGCCCATGGAGATGAACCCGGCGGTCAGCGCCGGCTCCAGCAGGTAGCCGGAGAGGCGCGTATCCTTGCCGATCACCACCCGGTGACGGTGCGCGCCGCGGCGGAAATAGCCGCCGGCCGCCGCCGCCAGCGCCAGCGCGGTCGTCGCCGTCATCGGCTCGCGGTTGGCGATGCCGCGGATGCCGTCGGTGCCGAAGAATTTGCGGCTCATGCTCCGGTATTGCCTCCCGGTCCGGGCTGTTCGGCAGGAGTCCTAAACGATCGCCGGGTCTTCGGCCATCCCGGGGTTCGATCCGCCGGGGGGCCGCGGCATGGCAAATCCGGCGATCCGCAGCGCCACGCGGGTCTCGGCAACATCGTGGACCCGCAGGATCGCCGCCCCGTTCTGCGCGGCCAGCACCGCCGCGGCGGTCGATGCCGCCAGACGGACGCCCTCGGGCGCCGACAGCGCGGCCAGCTTGCGCGACGCGCCGACGCAAACCGGATAGCCGAGGGCGGCCAGCCTGTCCAGATTGTGCAGCAGGGCGAGATTGTGACGGTGCGACTTGCCGAAACCGAGGCCCGGATCGATGGCGATCTGCGATTTCATCAGGCCGGCGGCCACGAAGCGCTCGGCCTGTTCTCCCAGCGTGTCGGCGACTTCCGCAACAACGTCGCCGTAGCGCGGGTCGTCATTCATCGTCGCCGGATCGCCTTTCATATGCATCAGGATGACAGGCGCCCCGCCGCGCCGGACCGCCTCGAAGCTGTCCGCGTCGTGGGTCAGCGCGCTCACGTCGTTGACGATCGCGGCGCCGGCGTCCAGCGCGGCCCGCATGACGGAGGCGTTGCGGGTGTCGATCGAAACGGTCCGGCCGTCCGCGGCGAGGCGGCGCAGGGCCGGCATGACCCGTTCGAGTTCGACCTTCGGCGCAACCGGCGCGGCGCCCGGCCGGGTCGATTCGCCGCCGATGTCGATCACGTCCGCGCCGGCCGCGAGCAGCCGTTCGGCATGGGCCAGCGCCGCATCGGGCGTCTCATGGAGGCCGCCGTCCGAAAAACTGTCCGGCGTCGGATTGAGAATGCCCATCAGGGCGGGCCGGCCGGCGGGCAGCAGGTCTGGCCATCGGGGCGTCGGGGCGGCGGAAGGCAAGGCAGCGTCTCGGCGGGAAAACGAACGGGCGGGATGTTGGCCTCCGCGGCCGGGAAGGCAACAGGGCAGGGCGGCGCGTTCCGGCTCCGATCGGAGGATGCGCCTCAGAACCGGTCGGAGCGATAGGGCGTCAGGTCCACCCTGGGTTCGCGGCCGCAGGCGAGGTCTGCAATCAGCAGGCCGGTGATTGCGCCCATGGTCAGGCCCAGCTGGCCGTGGCCGAACGCGAAGAAAGTGTTGGGATGGCGGCGCGATTGCTCGATGACCGGCAGACTGTCCGGGGTCATCGGCCGGTGGCCCATCCATGGCCTGGTCTTCGCGCCTTTCAGATCGGGCAGCATGTCCTGTGCCAGCGGCAGCATCATCTCGGCGCGTTCGTAGTTCGGCGCGGCGTCGAGATTCGCGAACTCCACCATCCCGGCGAGGCGGATGCCGCCCGACATGGGCGTCGCGGCGAAGTGCCGTTTGCCGTCGAGCACCGGGCCGTTCAGCCGCACGGTTTCGTCCAGCAGCATCAGGTGATAGCCGCGCGCGGTTTCGAGCGGCACCGAAATGCCCAGGTCCCGGGCGAATTTCTTCGAGAAGACGCCGGCGGCGAGAACCAGGCGTTCGACCGGGATCGTCTCCGATGCCGTGCGCAGGCCGCTCGGCCCGGCAGGGCCCATCTCGATGCCGGTGACTTCGGCCGTGCGGAATTCGCCGCCCATCCGGCCGAACGCGTCGGCGAGCCGCTCGGTCAGATGCTTCGGATCGACCGTGTAGAAGCAATCGGGCAGGTAGAAGCCGTGGGTATAGTCCCGGTTCAGCGCCGGCTCCATCTGGCGCAACTCGTCGGCGTTCACGGTGTCGACCCGGACGCCGTGGCGGCGGAACATGTCCATTTCCCAGGTCGCGGCCCGGGCGTCCGCCGCGCCGCGGTAGACGAACAGCAGCCCCTTGTAGCGGAACATGTCCTCCGCGCCCGCTGCCCTGACAAGTTCGCGATAGGCGTCGGCGACATGATCCAGCAGGCGCATTTGCGCATCTGCGTTGGCGTCCGCCCGCCGGGCCGACGATTGGCGGAAGAAACGCCAGAGCCACGGGATCAGCCGGGGCAGGTGTCGCCAGCGGATGACCAGCGATCCTTTCGGATCGAGCAGCATGGCCGGCGCCTTGCGCAGCATGCCCGGCGTCGCCATCGGCATCGGTGTGCCGGTCTGGATCAGCCCGGCATTGCCGCTGGACGTGCCGGCGCCCGGCCCGTCCCGGTCGATCAGCGTGACCCGGAAGCCGTCGCGCTGGAGGGCCAGCGCGCAACAGGTGCCGACGATGCCGGCGCCGAGGACTGTGACTGCGCCCCGGCCGGCTTCGTTCGCGTCGCTAGTCGGCAAGGGCGATGCACTCGATCTCGATATCGAAATCCAGCGGCCAGGAGGCGACGGTGACGAAGCTCCGGGCCGGCGGGTCCTTCGGGAAATAGGTCTTGTACACTTCGTTGAAACGCCGGAAATGGGCGGCGTTGACGGAGAAGACCGTCACCTTCACCACCTGCTCCATCGAGGAGCCGGCGCATTCCAGGCAGTATTTGACCGCCTCCAGGCAGGCGCGCGTCTGGGTCTCCAGATCGCCTTTCACGAGTTCGCCGGTCTCGATGTCGAACGGCGGCTGGCCGGAGACGAAGACGAACCCGTTCGCCTTCACCACCGGTGAAAGCGGCACCTCGTTCTTGCGCAGGCCTTCGGACAGGCCGGGGACCTCGGGGATTTCCTTGGGCATCGATCGCTCCTGTTTCGGGTTAGGCCGGTGCAAACCTACACAAGCCGCCGCCCGAAGGGGAGCGGCAAGCGCGCCGGGCCGGCGCCGCTACGCCGTGCCGTGGACCTCGAACAGGCCGGCCGCGCCCATGCCGCCGCCGATGCACATGGTGCAGACGACGTATTTCGCGCCGCGGCGCCGGCCCTCGATCAGGGCGTGGCCGACCATGCGGGCGCCCGACATGCCATAGGGATGGCCGATCGAGATGGCGCCGCCGTTGACGTTGTAAATGTCCGGGTCGATGCCCAGCCGCTCGCGGCAGTAGAGGGCCTGCACGGCGAAGGCCTCGTTCAGCTCCCACAGGTCGATGTCGCCGATGCTCAGGCCGTTGCGCTCCAGCAGCTTCGGCACGGCGAAGACCGGGCCGATGCCCATCTCGTCGGGATCGCAGCCGGCGACGGCCATGCCGCGATAAACGCCGAGCGGCTCCAGGCCGCGCCGCGAGGCTTCGGACGCCTCCATGAGGACGGCGGCCGACGCGCCGTCGGAAAGCTGGGAGGCGTTGCCTGCGGTGATGCATTTGCCCTCCCTGATCACCTGCCCGTCCCTGAACACCGGCTGCAGCCCGGCGACGGCTTCGTAGGTCGTGCCCGGCCGGTTGCCCTCGTCTTTCTCCAGCACGACGTCGCGCTCCGAGACCGCGCCGGTTTCCCTGTCCTTGAATTTCATCGTCGAGGGCAGGGGCACGATCTCGTCGTCCAGCCGGCCGGCCTCCTGCGCCGCGGCCGTGCGCGCCTGGCTCTCGACGGCGAATTCGTCCTGCCGCTCGCGCGTTACGCCGTAACGCTCGGCGACGACCTCGGCCGTCTCCAGCATGGTCATGTAGAGGGCCGGCAGCCGGTCGACGATCCAGGGATCGTGCGCCCGGTGCATATTCATGCTGTCGTTCTGAACCAGCGAGATGCTCTCCAGACCGCCGCCGACCGCAACCGTCATGCCGTCGTCGACGATTTCCTTGGCCGCCGTCGCGATCGCCATCATGCCGGACGAGCATTGCCGGTCGACCGACATCGCGGCGACGGTATTGGGCAGGCCGGCGCGGACCGCGCACTGGCGCGCGGTGTTGCCGCCGGTCGAACCCTGCTGCAGGGCGGCGCCCATGATCACGTCGTCGATTTCCGCCGGATCGACCCCGGCTCGCTCGACCGCATGGCGGATGGCGTGGCCGCCGAGCACCTGGCCCTGGGTGTCGTTGAACGCGCCGCGATAGGCCTTGCCGATCGGCGTGCGGGCGGTGGAGACGATAACGGCTTCGCGCATGGCGGGGCTCCTCGGGTGTGTCGGTTGCGGCGAACGGGCAGCGGAAAGTGTCGGATTATCCCTACAGGATGCCGGCCCGCTGCCGCAAAGGAAAAGGCCGCATCCGGCGCCCTGCCGGCGCCCGTGCCGTCGAGAGGCGGCGCTGACCGATTTACAGCGGCGCATTCCCGGCTATGCTGCGCTGGTTTGGGGAGGGCGCATGGCGCAGGCGGAGTCGTCCGGGACGATGGTCTCGGTCCGGGGGGTAACGAAGCGGTTCGGCGGCCTGACGGCCGTCGACAACTGTTCGCTCGATGTCGCTGCCGGAACGATCACTGGCTTGATCGGGCCGAACGGCGCCGGCAAATCGACCCTGTTCAACATCATTGCGGGCGTGTTCCCGCCGACCGGCGGTCAGGTCTTTCTCGACGGCGAGAACGTCACCGGGATGAAGCCGCACCACCTCTTCGAGCGCGGCCTCGTCCGGACCTTCCAGATCGCCCACGAATATGCCCGGCTGCCGGTGATCGAGAATCTGATGGTCGTGCCGCCGGGCCAGGAGGGCGAAAATCTTGCGACCGCCCTGTTCCGGCCCGGTCGGATCCGCGCCCAGGATGCCGAGGTGCGCCGGCGCGCGGAGGATGTGCTCGATTTCCTGCGCCTGGCGCCGCTGAAATACGAATTGGCGGGCAACCTGTCCGGCGGGCAGAAGAAGCTGCTGGAACTCGGCCGCACGATGATGACGGACGCCCGCATCGTCCTGCTCGACGAGGTCGCCGCCGGCATCAACCGCACCCTGCTGGCCTCGCTCTCCGGCGATATCGAGCGCCTGAACCGGGAGCGCGGCTACACCTTCTTCGTGATCGAGCACGACATGGACCTGATCGGCCGCCTGTGCGACCCGGTGATCGTGATGACCCAGGGTAGCGTGCTGACCCAGGGCACCATGTCGGAAATCCGGGCCGACCGGCGGGTCATCGAGGCCTATCTCGGCATCGCCGACGAGGAAGCCGCCTGACATGCGCCCCGATTTGCTGCGGGCGACGGGCATGACCGGCGGCTATGGCGGCGCCGATATCCTGAAAGGCGTCGATGTCGAGGTGAAGGCCGGCGAGATCGTTGCCATCATCGGGCCGAACGGCGCCGGCAAATCGACGGCGATGAAAGCCGTCTTCGGCCTGGTCAGGCTGCGCGAAGGCGAGGTCCGTTTCCGCGGCGAAGATATCGGCAGGTGCGAGCCCGACGAACTGGTCCGCAAGGGCATGGCCTACGTTCCGCAGGAGCGCAGCATCTTCCCCTCGCTCACCGTGCACGAGAATCTGGAAATGGGCGCCTTCATCCGGCGCGACGATTTCAGCCATGTCATAGACCTGGTCTACACCCTGTTCCCGCCGCTGAAGGACAAGCGCCGCCAGCAGGCCGGCGAACTCTCCGGCGGCCAGCGCCAGATGGTGGCCTTTGGCCGGGCGCTGATGACCGAGCCGTCCCTGCTGTTGCTCGACGAGCCGACAGCGGGCCTGTCGCCGGTCTACATGCGCGAGATTTTCGAGCGCGTGATCGCCGTCAACGAAACCGGCGTCGGCATCCTGATGGTCGAGCAGAATGCCCGCCAGGCGCTGAAGATCGCCCATCGCGGCTATGTGCTCGCGACCGGCGAGAACATCTTCACGGACAGCGGCGCCGGGCTGCTGGCCAACCCGGACGTGGCCGAGAGCTTTCTCGGCGGCCGCGATGGCGGCCGGGGCGGGGCCGGCGCTTGATCGACTTCATCAACCAGTATCTGATCCCGGCGCTCGTCCTCGGCGGGATTTACGCCCTGGGCGCGATCGGCATTTCGCTGATCTACGCCATTCTGCGCTTTGCCCATTTCGCCCATGGCGACCTGATGGCGGCCGGCGCCTATATCGGCCTGCTGGTGGTGTGGGTGCTCGATGCGACGCCGCTCCGCGATATCTCCGTCAACCTGCGCCTGCTGATCGGCCTGCCGCTGGCGTTCGCCGGCACCGCAGCGGTCGCGATCCTGATCGATCGCCTGTTCTACAAGCCGTTCCGGCGCGCCCGGTCGATGATCGTCGTCGTGATCGCGTCGTTCGGCGTGGCGCTCATGCTGCGCTCGCTGGTCCAGCTCTTCTTCGGCGTCGACGTGATCAACTATGCCGACGGCATCCAGTTTCCGCTCAAGACGTTCCAGCCTTTGCGTATCATGGAGCGCCACATCTACATCGTCGCCGTCGCCGTGATCCTGATGCTGGCGCTGCACTGGTTTCTGACCCGCACTCGGACCGGCAAGGCGATGCGGGCGATGAGCGACGATGCCGACCTTGCCCGGGTCTCCGGCATCAACACCGAACGGGTGGTGATCTGGACCTGGATCCTCGGCGCCGGGCTGGTCGCCGTCGCCGGCGTGTTCCTCGGCATGGATACGCGCCTGGTGCCGACGATGGGCTGGGACCTGCTGCTGCCGATGTTCGCCGCGGCGATCATGGGCGGCCTGGGCCAGCCTTACGGGGCGATCGCCGGCGGGCTGATCATCGGCGCGATGGAGGAGCTTTCGACCTATCCGTGGATTGGCGAGGGGCCGCTGGTGCAGCCGGACTACAAGACGGCGGTCGCCTTCGCCGTCATGGTGCTGATGCTGATCTTCCGGCCCCGCGGCATCTTCAGGGGAAGGGTTCTGTAGATGGAGATTTACGGCCTCTTCCTGTTTGCGGTCGGCTTCCTGACCATGGCGATGATCTATGCGGTCGGCAGCCTCGGCGTGAACATCAACTGGGGCTTCACCGGCCTGTTCAACGTCGGCGTCGCCGGTTTCTTCGCGGTCGGCGCCTACTCCTCGGCGGTGCTGACCGCGCCGGAAAGCGTCAACCATATCGGCGGATTCGGCCTGCCGGTGCCGGTCGGCATCGTCGCCGCCATGGCGCTGGCGGCCCTGGTCGCCTGGCCGGTCGGCAGGATCTGCCTGCGCCTGCGCTCGGATTACCTGGCGATCGCCACCATCGGCATCGCCGAAATCCTGCGCCTGAGCGTGCGCAACTACCAGCCGATCGGCGGCGGCCCGTTCGGCGTCAATAATATTCCGCGGCCGTTCGAAAGCCTGCCTGCGCCGTGGGACCAGATCGCCTTTCTGCTCTTGGTTGTCGCCATCGTCGGCCTGATCCTGTTCCTTGTGCAGCGGGCCTGGGCGGCGCCCTGGGGCCGGGTGCTGCGCGCCATCCGCGAGAACGAGGATGCCGCCGAGGCCGCCGGCAAGGATGTCGAGAAGTTCCGGCTCCAGGCCTTCATTCTCGGCTCGGCCCTGATGGGCCTGTTCGGCGCCCTGATGGCCCACTACGTCAAGATCATCAGCCCGGAAGGCACCGAGCCGCTGCTCGTCACCTTCCTGCCCTGGGTGATGCTGATCGTCGGCGGCGCGGGCAACAACAAGGGCGCGGTGCTCGGCGCGATCCTGGTCTGGGGCCTGTGGACGATGACCGAATTGCTGACCGGCCGGCTGCCCGACGAATGGGCCCTGCGCGTCGGCTATCTGCGCATCTTCCTGATCGGCCTGCTGCTTCAGGTCGTGCTGCAGAAATTTCCCGGCGGCCTGCTGCCCGAACGCCCGCCCACCGTGCCGCGGGATTGAGGCGCCCGCGCCCGGAGCGGCGCGGAAAGGAGCGGCGATGTCATGAAATGTCATGATACGTCAGGATTCGTCATGCCGCTTCGGGCTCGCACGGAACGCCCCGCAGTGTTGCCCCGGCCCCCGAGCCGGGCCCAGAGTCGCCCGGCACGGTCTTTGCGGTCGGCCCCTTCGACAAGCTCAGGGCGGGCTCTGATCCCCGGATCTCCGCTCCCTCCAGTCGGTCGGGATGACGATCCGGGATGTGTCAGGAAAGATCATGATGTGTCATGAAATGTCATGTTTGCTTATATTTGTTAATTAATCGTTATATAACAATGATTTGTATTTCCATTACTTATATGTCTTCGTCTAGGGATCAGATGTTCTCCACTTCGCGCTCCCGTGTGTCCACTTGGGAGGTATCCCTTCGGCCGCCGGGTGAGAGCCGCGGCCAGAAGTCGGTCCGGTGTCACGAAGCGCTGGCCACGGAGTCCGTCACTTGGACTGCGGCCACTGTGACCGGGCTGCCGAACGCTCGGCGCATACTAGCTTTCGGATGGCGATCTCGATGGCCGAACCGGTACTGTCCTTAGATAGTCGAACATCGATTCTGCGATCCGCTGGCGCTCCGCTTCGGACAGGCGATCGGAGAGCGCCGGCATGGTCGCACCGCTCCGCGCACTCGCCGGCGTCAAGACCAGGTGCAGGAAGTCCGCCCTCCCGTAGTCCTTCATGATCTCCGCGAGATTGCCTTCGAACTTCGCCCCGCCGAAACCGTTGACCTTGTGGCAGCTCAGACAATGCGTCCTCACGAGCTCGGCTCCCTCGCGGAACCGGGCGTCGAGACCCGCCGGCAGCAACGCGTCGTCCGACAGGCTGACGAGGTGTACCTCCTTCACCTGATACGGCCAGTTGCGTGCGCCCTCTGCCAGCAGGGCCGGGCTGGAAATGTTGTCCCATACCAGATAGTAGGGGCCGAGCGGCACGTCCATCTGGTTCTGCTCGACATTGTCGACCGTGAACGCCGCGCCGCCATGTTCGATCTTGAGCACCAGATCGCCGTCGAGCAGGCGCAGGCCCTCGACCGAGCCGCGGTCTCCGACCAGCCCGACCAGCGGCGCCGCGCCCGGCTCCAGCACGCCCTCCGGCATGCCGTCCTGGCGCCAGAAGGCCGAGGCGGGGCCGTCCGCGTTCCCTGGGTCTTCCCGGGCGAGCATCTCGAACCGCTCCGCCTCCAGATCGGCCTCCGTCTGAATGCGGATGCGGAAGGGTCCCGTCACCCTCGCCAGCGGCGACCGGAACGTGGCCACGGCGAGCCCGGCAACGCTCACCTTCACGGCCCAGGACTACGCGGCGAAGACGGTCACCGTCACCGCCGTGGCCGACACCCTCGACAATGCGGGCGGCAAGCGCACCACGACCATCACCCACACGGTCAGCGCGGCGGGCACGGACTACGCCGGCGAGAGCGCCGACAGCGTCACGGTCGAGGTCACGGACGACGACGACGGGCCCTCGGGCGCGATCACGCTGGTCGCCAACCCCGACAGCCTGGCCGAGTCCGCCTCCGCCACCACCGTCACCGTCACCGCCACCCTGCCGGGGAGCGTCGCCCGCGACACCGACACCGCGATCACCGTCAAGGTCGGCGACAGCGGCGACGCCGCCACCGAGGGCACCGACTACGGCACGGTGGACGATTTCACGCTGACGGTCGATGCCGGCAAGCTGAGCGGCACCAAGACCTTCTCGCTCGACCCGACCCAGGACGCGATCGACGAAGGCGCCGGCGAGACGCTGTCGGTCTCGGGCTCCACCGCCGTCTCCGGCCTCACCGTCGGCAGCGACTAGATCACCATCACCGACGACGACGCGGCGGCGACGCGCGCCATCACCAACGCGCCGGAATTCATGGTGGCGGTGGACCCGGACGAGATCGAGGAGGCGGGTGGCGTCTCGACGATAACGGTTTCGACGAAGGACGGAGTGACCTCTCGGGACGACCAGACCATCGCGCTGACGCTGAGCGGTACGGCAACGAAGGGCGACGACTACACCATCGCGGCGCTATCGCTGAGCCTCAAGGCCGGGGAGACCTTCGTCTCCACCAGGATCACGGCCGTGGAGGACGTGATCGACGAGGACAACGAGACGGTGATCGTGACCGCGAGCCACGACAGCATCGAAATACGGCCCGCGCAGACCATCACGATCACCGACGACGATACGAAGGGCGTGGCCGTGATACCGACATCTCTGACTGTGGCCGAGTCGGACGACGCGACGACGACCGGGGCGCGGGAAAACGAGGCGACCTACACCGTGGTGCTCATGAGCGAGCCGACCGGCCGGGTGACAGTGTCGATGACGAGCAGCGCCGAAGATGTCGCGACGGTGGTACCGCAACTCGTGAGATTCACGACGGAAAACTGGAATCGACCACAGACGGTGACGGTAAGCAGTGTTGACGGCGCGCTCGATAACGCCGGCGGCAAGCGAGAGGCGCAAGTCACGCACATGGTGAGCGGAGGCGACTATGCAGGGCTAACCGCAGCCACCGTGTCGGTGCAAGTGAAGGACGATCAGGTCGTCCCAATTCCCCAGGCATGGCTGGCGCGTTTCGGGCGAACAGTGACGGCGCAAGTTCTGGACGCCATCAAGGTGAGGCTGGCGGCGCCGCGCAAGGCGGGGGCACGAGCGACGCTGGCCGGGCAGGCACTGCTGGCGTGGACGCCGGACGCCAGATCTCCGACCGGGGGAAGTGCCGGTCCGCGGCAACTCCTGGCCCGGTGTTCGCGACGAACGTCGCGGACGACGAGGCAATAGGGTCAATCGGAACGGGGTTCGCCCAAGCCGGGTCGGACAGCAGCCGGGGCGCTTGGGAGGACGACGAGCACGGTCTCTCGATGAGTTCACGCACGATGACGCAGCGGGAGCTGCTGGCCGTTTCGTCATTTGCGCTGACCGGAGAGGCGCGAGACGCTAGCTTCGCTTCGCTATGGGGCCGGGGGGCGTATGCACGCTTTGACGGCCGCGAGGGCGCGCTCTCGCTCGACGGCGAGGTGACCACGGGTCTTGTCGGCACCGACTGGGCGACCACGCACTGGACGGCGGGTCTGGCGGTGTCCCATTCGCAGGGCGAGGGCAGCTGGCGCACGCCATCGGGCGGCGGGAAGATCAAGGCGTTGCTTACCGGGCTCTACCCCTATGCCGGCGTGATGCTGACCGAGCGACTGTCGGTATGGATGGCGGCAGGATACGGCACGGGCGAGGTGACGGTGACTCCAGAGGGCAAGGCAGTGATGAAAGCAGACCTTGACCTGGCCATGGCCGCGGCGGGATTGCGCGGCGAGATCGCGCGTCCGCCGGCGCACGGCAACGGGTTCGCGCTCGCGGTGACGTCGGATGCTCGCTTCACGCGAACGTCCTCAGACGAGGGGACGCGCGGGACCGGTGGGGGGCGGATGCAAACGAGGCCGTCGTGTGGCTGGCGCGCGCGAGCATCGAGGGATCGCGCCGCTTCGCGATTGGCGAAGACGGCAACGCTGCGACGCTGACGCCGTCACTCGAGTTCGGGCTACGCATCGATGGCGGCGACGCGGAGGAGGGATTCGGCGCCGAACTGAGCGGCGGTCTCGCCTTCGAGAACCCGGACAGAGGACTCTTCCTGGACCTCAAGATGCACGGTCTCGTGCTTCACAAAGCAACGGGGTTTCAGGAGTGGGGAGCGTCAGCCTCGCTCGGAATTGACCCGTCGACGGGGAGCGAGCGCGGACTATCGCTCTCACTCAGGCTGAACTGGGGTTCTCCGCCTGCGGGCGCAATGGATGCGCTCTTGAACCGCGAGACGATGGCAAGCGTCACCGCGAACGACAACGTCTCGGAGTTCGGGGACGGCGGCCGGCTTGACGGCGAACTAGGCTACGGACTACCGGCCTTCGGCGGCGCCTTCACGGGCATACCGAACCTCGGCTTCGCACTCTCCGACAGCGGGACGCGCGAATGGCGCATCGGCTGGCGATTGATCTCGGCGGTGCGAGGCGATCCCGGCATCGAGGTCAGTCTCGATGCTACGCACCGCGAGGCAGCGAACGACGATGCGCCTGGGCACGGGGTGATGCTGAGGGCCCTGATCCGCTGGTGAAGGGTGGCGCGTCCACCCCTGATGCGCGGGGTGCGGCGACCGCACGGCCGAACGACGTCGACTACGGAATGGGCGGCGCCTGCCTGCCGCACAGTCTGGAGATGGCCGCACCGACCCGTTCGGCGGCGGCCTCGACCTCCCGGTCGGCAACGTGCGCATAGCGAAGGGTCATCGACACCTGTCGGTGACCAAGGAGTCTCGCGACCGTCGGCAGCGGAACTCCGTTCAGCACAGCCTGCGAGGCGAACGTGTGACGTATGTCGTGGATGTGCACGTCGTTGAGTCCCGCCCGCGTCCGGATGTTCCGCCGGCTGTGTCGATGTCCTTAATGTGCGTGCCTGACTTCGTTCCGGGGAGACCCGGCTGGTTCGACCGGCATCACAGTTTCGAGGTCAGACGAGGCTCCCTCGCGCTAGTTATCTTGGGTATTGTATTGTGTGACGCAACACAGCGCATTCATATTTTGATTTTTTTGATCAAGTGGCATGCGAACCATGGTCCCATTTCGTGCGGATGACGGCCCAGTCCATCCGGGCCAATTCGTCAAACTGCATGTCATCCCGGACGGCACGACGGTCACCAAGGCCGCCACGCTGCTCGGGATCGGGCGACCGGCATTGTCCAACTTCCTGAACGGCAAGGCTGCCTTGTCCCAGAAGATGGCGCGGCGGCTTGAACGCGCCTTCGGAGCCGACCGCGAGTATCTGCTGAACCTCCAGGCGCAATACGACCGTCGCGAAGAGGCCATGCGCACGTCCATCGTTGCCGGTCGTCACGCGCCGATCCTCATCGAAATCAAGGCCCACCGAATTGAGGCATGGGCCAACACGATTCGCGGGCGGGAAGACCTGCCGCCCCTGTTGCGGCACCTCGTTTACACGACGGTCGAGAAGGCTACCCGCATCGATTTCCCGGCTGGCGACAATGCTCAACGGCGCGGATGGGATGGCGAGATCGAGACGACGACGCCAACTCCGTGGATACCGGACGGTCGGTCCGTCTGGGAATTTGGCTACGAAAAACGTCCCGGACGAAAAACGAATGAAGACTACGACAAGCGGGTGAAAGCAGTTCCACGCCGGGAACGAATGGATGCGACATTCGTCTTCGTGACGCCGCGCAACTGGCCGCGAAAAGAAGTTGGGCGACTGAAATGGCAGCGCTCGAGAATTGGAAAGACGTACGCGCTTACGATGCAGAAGATCTGGCGCAATGGCTCGAATAGTCCGCGCCGACGCAAATCTGGTTCGGGGAACGGCTGGGCGACGATGTCAGTGGCTTTCGCTCGACCGACAGGTGCTGGTCCGATTGGTCCGATATCTGCGAACCGCCTCTTTCATCCACCTTGTTCTCGGAGCCCGAGAGTTCTTCCGGAACCTTCCGGCGGTGGCTGGACGCACCGCCTGCGCGCGCCCTCGTCGTGGCAGGCGACTCTCCGGGAGAGGCTCTTGCATTCGCGTGTCATCTCGTCAACCGCGCCCACACGGATACGGATCGACCGGGGACTGCCGCGGTCGTGTTCGACGCGCTTGAAGCCATGCGGCGGTTTCGTGCAGCCAGCGCCGCCCCGCGCATAGCGATTATTCACGACACGGAAGTAGAAAGAGAAATCGGAGATTTCTACAGGCAATGTCACTGCGTCATCGTAAGGCCCGCCAACAACGTGGAGGGCGAACCCGACATAAGGCTCGGACTGCCAGGTTGGAGGGAGTTCTCGAACGCACTTGAAGCGATGGGCATGTCCGGCGAGAGGATCGAACAACTCGCTCGTGAGTCAGGTCGATCACCGGCTGTCTTGCGCAGGAGACTTGCCACCGTCCCGGCAATTCGCATACCCGCCTGGGCAGAAGACGCGAACGTGGCGCGGCGATTGATGCCGGCGGCATTGGTCGGCGCCTGGCGCCAGTCCTCTCCGTCCGATTGCGAGGTGGTTCGGCGGCTCGCCCGATCCGACGACGACAGCAATGTAGAAAACGCCGTCATGGAATTCCTGGCTTTCCCAGACCCGCCCCTCTGGTCGGCCTGGGAATACCGGGGAGTAGTGTCGCGCATCGACGCGCTATTCGGGGTAGCCAATTTCGTGACCGCACAGGACCTGGAGATATTCTTCTCCGTGGCCGAACGCGTTCTTTCGGAACCCGATCCGGCGCTCGATCTACCGGAAGGCGAGAGGCGGGCCGCCGCCGTTCACGACAAGGCGCGCAGTCATTGGGTGCTCGACCGCTTCTCACCGGCCGAATGAGCACCATCGCTGCGTGATTGAGTTTGAGTAGGCTGAAACTGTCCGGCTACCGGCTCTGCGCCCGGGCCGCCTGTCTTGCCGCGTGAAGAGAGCCGACCCAGAGACCGGGTCTTCGTGTTCGCGGCGCGATTACAGGAAATCGACCGCGAAGCGGCGCTCCAGACGCCGCGTCCACACGGCGATGGGAAAGCTGTAGACGAAGAACCAGATCATCAGCCACAGATACATCGGGATGAGGAATTCGCTGCGCCCCTCGGCGGCCAGGGCGTTCTGCGTCAGGGTCATGCCGTCATTGACACCGAGAATGGAAATCAGCGGCGTCGACATCGTCAGGATGCAGTACCAGTTCATCCAGGGCGGAATCATGCGTTTTGCGCATTGCGGCAGGATAATGCGCCACAAGGTCTGGGTGCGGGTGAAGGCGAGGCTTTCCGCCGATTCCCACTGCCCCGTCGGAATCGATGAAATCGCGCCGCGGACGATTTCAGACACGTTGGCCATGATCGGCAGCGACAGCGCGAAGGTCGCCTTGGTCCAGCCCGGAATGTCGATCCTGTCGCCGCCGATCTGCACCGTGAAGGGCAGCAGCAGCATGAAGTAGAACAGCAGCACCAGCCACGGCGAATTGCGGAACAGTTGCGTTATCGCCCAGCAAGAGCGCCGGATCGGCGCGTTGGGCGAGACCTGGCCGATGCCGACCCACAGGCCGAGAAATGTCCCTAGCCCCATCGAGATGAAGCTGACGGCGATGTTCAGGACGAAACCGCC
This sequence comes from Alphaproteobacteria bacterium, assembly GCA_965202925.1. GTDB lineage: Bacteria > Pseudomonadota > Alphaproteobacteria > Bin65 > Bin65 > Bin65. The sequence goes on from CBDBCG010000001.1 coordinate 1,469,476, forward strand.
GAATTCGCCCGGCGGTCCCATGAACATGAGCGGCGTCCACTTCACCAGGGTTTCCAGGACCGTCTGTTTCGGGTCGCCCTGGACCTGGGCGTAGACCGTGTCGATCGTCAGCCATCCTGCAAGCGCCAGAAGCAGGACCAGTCCGATCCGGCGATGGAGGGAAAAACCCAGGACATCCCGGACTCCCCAAGCGCCGGCAGTGCCGGGCAGGAACGGCTTCAGGACCGGCAGATCGGTCCGGGCGCCGAAGAGGCCGGCTCTGCTCAACCTGGTTCCGCTCATTGCCCGTACCCCGGGATCTTCATCGACGCTTCCCATTTGTGCATGAGCCAGACCAGGATGCCGACGAGCACGATGTAGATGACCCAGACGACGTTCATCATCTCCATGACATTGTATTCGTCCGACCAGATCTGGTTCGCCACATAGAGGGTTTCCGGGACCGCGATGGCGTAGGCCACGGTCGTCGTCTTCAGGAGGTTGATGAGATTGTTGTTGAGCGCGGGTAGGCAGACCCTGAACGCCAGCGGCAGCGTCACGTAGCGATAGACCTGCAGCTTCGTGTAGCCGAGCGCCTCTGCCGCCTCTGCCGTTGATTTCGGCACCGCCTCGAGGCCGGCGCGAAAGATCTCGACATTGAAGGCGCCGGCGAAGAAGGACAGGGAGATGACGGCCCAGCCGTAGCTTCCGAGAACCCCTCCCTTTATGCCGGAGATGTTCGAAAGGGCCGCATCCACTGCGAAGTAGAAGAAATAGAGCTGTATCAGGGGCGGCGTATTGCGGAAAAACTGGATGTAGCCCTGCACGATCCGGCGGATCCAGACCAGCCGCGACAGCTGCAGCCAGGCCCCGACGATCCCGATAACGATGCTCAGGACAATGGCAACGAACGAAAGGTGGATCGTGGTCCAGATCCCGTTCAGGAACCGGCCGCGGTCCCAGGAGTCGTAGAATATCGTCAGCTTGATTCCGTGGACGTCATAGAGCCAGCGAAACCACTCCCAGACGGATTCCATCTATTGCCTGTCTGCAACGCGGGGACGCGAGGCGTCCTGCCGGCCGAGCCCCCGCGGCCGGCCGGCAGGATTTGCCGAAGCTCATTCGCCCGGATCGTACACGTCGTTGCAGACCTTGTCGCCAGCCATGCATTTCTTGCGCATGTCGGCCAGCCACCGGGTTGCGGGAATACCCCATTTCTTTTCCAGCGCGATCAGGAAACCGGACTTGTGCCAGTCTATGATCGCTGCGGAGAGCAACTTGCTGAGGCGCCCGTTGAGCTCTTCCTTGCGCACCGCCGCGCCCCAGGGCACATCGTCGACGGTCGGCGTGGCGATAGTGAAATCGGCCCATTTCTCCGGCGAGTTCACCTTGCGGGGGATGAACGCGCTGTCGTCGTAGATCCAGCCGACGCAGCGCCCGTCCAGCAGGGCCTTCTCGACTTCGGCGACACCCTTGAAGGCGATGACCTCTGCGCCGTTCTTGAGGCCGTGATCCTTGTTGTACCAGGCCCCCTGGATGCCGCAGATCTTCTTTCCCTTCAGGGAGGCCCAGCCGTCAATGCCCGAATCCTTGTGCGCGAGAACCGCGACGCCGGACGAGTAGTAGTCGGGCTGGACGATGCCGACGACCTTGCGCCGGTCCGGCTTGTTGGACATCGTCGCGATGAACATGTCGGTCTTGCCCTGCGCGAGGAACTGCATGCGGTTCGACGCGACCACCACGACCTTCTCGACAGCGATGGGCTTGCCCGCCGCCTTGCTCAGGCGCTTGGCAAAATCCGCAATCATGTCGTGTTCCATGCCGACGAGCTTTCCGGCGGCATCGCGCATGCCCCAGGGCGCATAATCGGCCTTGACGCCGATCACGACCTTGCCGCGTGCCGTGATGTCGTCGAGCGTATCCGCCAGGGCCGGGAGCCCCGCTACGGCAAGTAACGCGGCTGCGGCCGCGCTGCCGGTCATCAGCTTTTTCAACATTGGAAGTCCTCCTTTCGGTTGTGTGTCACAGGTCGCCGCGCGGAAAATACTCGCCGATCCTGTGACTTGTTGATTCGACGGCCGCGATGCGCCGCCCGACGCTGTCGCCGCCCCTGGCGATGGCGATGCCGATCAGGGATTCGATCAACACAAGTGTCGCGGCATGGGACGGGAAGAATTGTGGCGTGACCGACGGAACGGTGAAGGAATCGGCGCACTGGCGGTGCAGCGGCGAGACGACTTCGTCCGTGATGCCGATCACCCAGGCGCCCGCTTCGCGGAGGTTTCGCGCGGCGTCGATCGACCACTGCGCGTAGGGCGCCTTGCAAATGACGACGGCCGCATCCTTCTCGTTCACACCGACCAGCGCTGCCGCCGTCGAGCCGCGCTTGTCGCCGATGACCCGCCAGCTGTCGAAGGCCATGGACGCCATGTAGGCCATGTAGTCGACGAACGGCCGCGAACTCATGCTGCCGGCGAGGATGACCCGGCGGGCGGAAATCAACCGGGTTGCCGCGAATTCCAGCCGTTCGAGGGTCAGGGCGCCGAGAAACGCGTTGATGTTCTCGATCGCCGCGGAACCCTGGCGAAAGATGAACTCGCTGTGCCCCGGTTCGGCCGAATCGCTTTTCTGAAGCGTCTCCGCGCGTTCGGAGAAGCGCAGGCGCCGGGTCTTGATCTCGTTCCGGCACGATTCCCGCAGGTCTTCGTAACCGTCGTATCCCAGGGTCGCGGCCAGCCTGGAAAAGGTCGGCGGCGCGATCTCCGCCATGCCGGCGAGGTATCTCAGCGATCTGGTCGCGACTTCGTCGGGATGATTCGCGACGAACTCCGCCGCCCGGCGCAACTGGGGGCTCAGATTCTCGAAATGAGCCGATATCCGGTCGTTCAGTGCCGATTCGGCCTGCATCAAACACCCGTACGGTAGGACCGATTGTCAGGGCTTACATTTGTAACAGATATGGATTTCAATTGCAACATATGTTACAGGCCCGCACGGAACGAACGGGACGGGAAAGAACGTTTTCATGTCCACGACGGCGAGGATCATTGTCATTGGCGGCGGAATCGTCGGCGTGTCGACGCTGTATCACCTGGCAAGATCGGGGGAGAAAGACGCCCTGTTGCTGGAACGGCGCGAGTTGACAGCCGGTGCGACATGGCACGCGGCCGGCAACGTGCATACGCAGTCGGCCCATGCCAACCTTTCCGCCCTGCAGGCCTATTCCCTCAGGCTCTACGACGGGCTCGAAGAGGAAGTGGGCCAGCCGGTCGATTCCCATGTCGTCGGCGGATTCTTCCTGGCGCAGACCCCGGAGCGCATGGAGGAGTTCAGGCATCTGGCCGGAAAGTTCCGCAGCCTGGGGATCGAATACGAACTGGTTACGCCCGGGGAGATAGGGTCGAGGCATCCGCTGCTGAACGTCGCGGATATTGAGGGCGGCGCGTGGGATCCGGAAGAGGGCTATGTCGACCCCTACTCGGTGACCATGGGCCTCGCGGCGGGCGCCCGCAAATTCGGCGCTAGAATTAGGCTCAACACGAGAGTCGACAGCATCGCCCGCCGGCCTTCCGGACACTGGCGCCTGACCGCCGGCGACGAGGTCTTCGAATGCGAGACCGTCGTCAACTGCGCCGGCTTCTGGGCGCGCGAAGTCGCCGAAATGGTCGGGGTGACGGTGCCGGTGACCAACATGGAGCACCAGTATCTGGTCACGGAGGCGCTGCCGGCAATCGAGGCGCTTGACTACGAACTGCCGATGATCCGGGACACCGACAGCCAATTCTACCTGCGTCAGGAGGGAAAGGGGCTGTTGCTCGGGCCTTGGGAACGGGATTGCCGCGCGGCCTGGGACGGCCGGACGCCGCCCTGGTCGTTCGGCCAGGAGCTCTTCAACGACGATCTGGAGCGTCTGGAAGACAGTCTGGCCGCCATCTACCGCCGGGTTCCCGCGCTCGGCACGGCCGGCGTAAAGCGGACCGTCAACGGCGCCATAAGCTTTTCCCCGGACGGACGGCCGATCGTCGGGCCCATGCCCGGCGTGCCGGGTTTTTTCGTCGCCTGCGGCTTCCAGGCCGGCATAACGCAGGCTGGTGGAATCGGCTTGGCCCTGAGCCAGTGGATTCTGGAAGGCCAGCCGGAGCTCGATCTTCATTTCATCGACGTCGCGCGCTTCGGGGACTGGACGACCCGGGAGTTCGCCCGCGAACGGGCCTTCGAAATCCTGCCGATCCGTTATGAACTGATCTATCCCGGGATCGAACGCCAGACCGGCCGGCCGCTGAAGACGACGCCGATCTACGGGGACCTCCTGGCGCGCGGCGCAGTGATGGGTCAGGCCTACGGCTGGGAGCGGCCGCTCTGGTATGCGCCCAGGGGAGTCGAGCCGAAAGACGAGCCGAGTTTCCGATTTCCGAACTGGTGGCAGCATGTCGGCGACGAAGCCAGGGCGCTGGCGGCCGGCTGCGGGCTGACCGAGATGTCGACCTTCGGGAAATTCCGGGTCGCCGGTCCCGATGCGCGGGAATTCCTCGACCATGCCGGCTCCGCCGCGGTGCCGGGCCGGCCGGGCAGGATGGCGCTTTCGCTGTTGCTGAACGAGCGCGGCGGCATCGTCGGCGACTTTACGATCGACAATCGCGGCAGCGACGAGTTCTACCTGGTGGGCGCAACGCTCGGCGTTGCGTTCTACCGGCGATGGCTGGACCGGCTGGCCGCCGGCTATGATGTCGACATCGAGGATGTCACGGACCGGTATGCCGCGATCGGAATCGCCGGGCCGAACAGCCGGGCGATGCTGAACGCACTGTCAGGCGGCGCCTTCGCGGATTTTCCCTTCATGTCCGCCAGAGACGTGGAGATCGGCGGCACGGCCTGCCGGGCGCTTCGCGTGTCCTATTCGGGCGAACTCGGCTGGGAACTGCACTGCCCGATGCCGGACCAGACGGCGCTGTTCCATGCGCTCACCGATGCCGGCAGGGACCACGGCCTGGCGCTCGTCGGCAGCCGCGCCATGGGCATGTTGCGGCTCGAAAAAGGCTATCGGAGCTGGGGCGCCGAACTCACCGCCGAAATCACCCCCCACGCTGCGGGAATGCAGCGTTTCTGTTCGACCGGAAAACGCTATGTCGGCCGAACGGCCGTCGACGCCGAACGGGTGACGCCGCCGCGAAGGCGCTTCGCCACGCTGGACGTGGATCCGACAGCGCCGCCCTGCTGGGGAACCGAGCCGGTTCTGAAAGACGGGGAGGTCATCGGCTACGTTACTTCGGGTGGAATGGGCTGGCGTACGGGCAGGATGCTGGCGGTCGGCTGGATCGAGGGCGACGGCATTGAGCTCGGCGCTACGCTTCAGGTTCAGATCCTGCTGGAGTCCTATGACGCGACCGTCGTGGCGGATCCGGTCCACGACCCGGAAAACACACTGCTGATGGGCTGACCCACGGCAAAGCCGCGCCGGCGCGCCTACCTCGCCAACGTTCGAAAGTCCGTCGAATTCACGGGCCTTGCGCCCGATCGGTATCGCCGCTGCACGAAGGACCCTTCCGGATCGCCTTCGTTCAGGAGTACTGCAGGCTCGTTGTCCCGCAGCATCTCGAATATCGACTCTTCTGCGAGTGCCAGCCAGCCCGCGATCGGTCGTCTCGATGGACGGACAATCGTCCTGCCCTTGGTTTGCGCGAAGAGCAGCCGCTTCAGGGCGCGAATTGGCATGCCGTGATCGAGCCTCGCCTTCAGGCGCTCTGCTGCGAGAAATTCGGCGACGTAACGGTGATGAAAACGGACGCGGCCATAGGAAGCAAACCCGAACAGCGGCCGTTCGAGTAGCGCTTTCCGTTCGTTCGGGTTCCAGTCGGACAGGACGATCGCCGGGTCGAGGACAGCTTCGTCTTCCAAGACGTCTGACGCAGCGCTGTGCCGGATCGTCATGCGGCGCATGACCAGCATCGCTAGCGCCAGACGGCTGGCCCCCTCAATGGCTCTCGCGTCGTTTTCGCAGGAGTTGGCCTATGTCGATGAAAGGGCCTGCTCCATGGCCTCGTGCTCGAAAGCAACGGCGAAGGCTTCGACGTCGCCGACGGATGCGCCTTCGGCGCGAAGAGCCTCGCGCCATCCGCTGTTGATGTTTGCCGCCATGCGAGCGGCCGCCGGTTTGGCCTCTGCTTCTTCAACGTCGAAGAATGAGGCTGCTTCGAGCGCAAGCGTCAGCGATGCTTCGAAGGACTCTCCTTCCATGATTCCGGTCTGGAGCATGCGCTGTCGGGTCGGTGCGGGATTGATGTCGAACGCCGGGGAAAGGCGCCACCGGCCTTGACCCGCATAGATGAACCCGTGGTTCTTCAGATGATCGTCGACGTTCGAGACCAGGATCGTAAAGACGATCCGTCGCCAAAGTTCCTGAAGGTCGCCGCACGGGTCGTCGGAAATCTGACGGATGACGTCCGCGATGTCCGTATAGTACCGGCCTTCCTCGTCTTTCCAGTCCAGCGCCGTCCGCGCCGACATATAGGGAATACGAATGTCGCCGCGGCGGTCGAACCGGCGGATCAACGCCACCGGGCTTTCACTGCGAACGAGTTCAAGGCGGGCTTCCGGAACCCGCAGGCCGCACATTTCGGCAAGCCGCAATGTGGCGATCTCGGCGCGCTCCACAGCGCGTCCGTCGTCGCGCGAGGTGAACTTCGCGATCCACAGCTTTCCGTCCCCCTCGACGCTCGCTTTCGGCCGGGAACCGCCGAGAGAGCCTGCCGGCCCTGCAAGATCGTGAACGGCTTCTTCCGATTGTTCCGGATCGCGTTCGAACCGATGCGCTAGCGTCCGCAGTCGCTCGAGGTCGACCAGCCGCGGTACCGGCGGAGACAACCGGGACAGCGGTTCCAGGTTTCCGTCCAGGAAGCGCAAGGCGCCCTGGCGCGTGCGGTCATCTGACTGCGTCGGATAGTCGAACTCTGTGAGGCCGCCGCCGAGCGCACGAGTTATCAGAGCCCGGCCCCAGGAGTCCGGCGCCGCGTCCTGAAAGCAGACATGCAGGGCGTTGCGGCGGTTGCCTCGACCGGACGCATAGAATCCCCCCGCTTGGAGCGGTAAACCGGGCGCGAGCGCGAAACCGTCGTCCGCTTCCAGCCAGTCCCGGTCGTATTCGAACTGAGAGTGCTGCCGGCGGCCATCGCTGTCGAAACGCAACCGACCGACGACACGCTTGGCGCGGCCGAGCGCGACAACGGCTTCGGGCATCAGAAACCGACCCCTTCGTCGTCCGAAGAGTCTCCGTCCGAAATTCCATTATTCGAAGGTGTGGATTGAACGGGCGCCTTCCTTCGCTTGCCGTCGATCCGCTTTGGCAGCATGTCGCGGTCCAGGAGCAAACCGGTGTCGTCCGAAGCCGGATCGAGAAGTTCCCGGAGACGGTCGATTTCGCCGAGGACGAGGCATGCCATTGCCAGCGTTCCCATACCGACACCTTCATCGCCCTTTTCGAGGCGCATGATGGTGCGATCGGACACACCCACGCGGTCCGCAAAGTCCCTGATGGCAATTCTGCGCTTCAGCCGCGCCGTCTTCAGGTTCTCACCCATTTGACGCAGCGCTCTTCGAGCACTCTGAGATCTGATAGTGTTCGCCATATTTATCACCTGAAAACATAATATATGACAAATATGTCCGCTAGCAAGAAAAAGCCAAGCTCCTCAGGACAGACCCAAGATGGAGGCTGGTCGGAGATCGCACCAGCCTCAGGCGCGGCCAGACATTAGCAGCGCGACGCGCTTGGAGAGACGAACTCAAGCCCGAAGTGTTCAATATTCGTTTGCCATCGACGTGTGACCGGCCATCAAGGGCGCGTTGGTCCGCGGCGCCCGAGAGACTGTGATTCGGCGCGGTCGTTTGACCCCCTGGATTGTCGTAATCGCGATGAATACGCCAGGGCCGACAAACGAACATGTGCGGATCGGGGCGATGATCCGGGCGCGTCCGGCGGCGAAGCTGACGCAGGCGGTAATGGCAGAACGGATCGGCACCCGGCCGGGTTGAAGCTGTTGCCGGCAAGCGGCCGAGGCGTGTCGCCCGACGGGTCGTGGTGTTGCGATAGTGTTTATACGCTGCCGGACGGCTTGGCTCGTGTCATGAAATGTTGTGTTCCGTCATGCCGCTTCGGGCTCGCACTGAACGCAACACCGTGGCGCCCCGGACCCCGATCCGGGGCTCAGAGCCGTTCGGCGCAATCTCCGCGGTCGTCCCTGGACCCCGGATCGTCGCTGCGCTCCGTCCGGGGTGACAGGAGGGGTTTTGGCGATGTCATGAAATGTCATGATGCGTCAGGATTCGTCGTGTCCGGCCGGGCGGATGAGGGTGGAATTGGTAAAAAGGGAATAATTTCCTGTTTCTTACTCTCCGTTCAAATATGTTTCCTTGTTTTTCAACGCGTTAGGGATTCAGACAGACCGGTCTATCTAACGTGTTTTTTCGTCGGACAGGGGCGCCGCGGCCCGGCGGAACGGACGCCGGGCGGTCCGGCGCAGGCGGATGGATGTTCATATAATGTTCCATAGGCCCGAAACAAGGCCCCCTTCGCATTTTTTTCAGTCTTTTGCCGGTGCCGTCGGAAACGTCTACTCCGCCGCCTTGGCAGCGTCGGCGACGGGATTGATCGTCGGCGCGACATAGGGGCTGACGGTAGTTTCGCTGCCTTTCGCGCCGGCCGGCGGGGTCGCCGTATAGTGCTCCGGCGCCGGCTCGCCGCGCTGCTTGCGCTCCCACGCTTCCGCCGGGGTTTCCAGCAGGGCGGCGGCGGCCAGCGCCGCTTTCCGGTCGACCGGATGCGGCGTGCCGGCGGCGTCGGGCGCCGGCATCATGTTGGCGTGATAATAGGCCATTTTCTGCTTGGCCGGATCGACGACGCGCCCGGGGTCGATATCCCGCCGGTTGGTGCCGACCCGCGGCTCGACGGCGATGTCGTCGATGATCTCGTGGTCGAACCACCATTTCTTGACCGGATTGCGCTTGCCGTTGCCCAGCCAGTCGTCGGCCCAGGTGGCGATCGGCACCATGAGCGGCTTGAGGAACATGGCGTTGACGCCCATCCAGCTCGCCATGCGGGTCAGGATCGGCCCGTCGGCGTCGATCACCTTGTTGATCGGGCAGGTTTTCATGCAGCGCCCGCAGGCCGCGCCCTTCATGTTGGTCAGGCGATAGCGGGTGCAGCGCTCGGCGTCCGGCTTCCACATCTCGTAGCCGTTGAACATCACCTTGTCGCCGAAGGGGATGGCGTCGCACGGGCATTCCCGGGCGCATTTCAGGCAGTTGTTGCAGAAATACTGCAGGCCGAAATCGATCGGCCTGTCGGGCTTGAGCGGCATGTCCGTGGTGAGGACGACCGACTTGAAGCGCGGGCCGACGAAGGGGTTCAGCACCAGCTCGCCGATCCGGCTGAGTTCGCCGAGCCCGGCCCACAGGACGAGCGGGATGTGCAGCACGTCGCTGTCGGCGTTGGTCTGGGAGCGGGCCGGGAAGCCGCGGTCGCGCAGGAATTCGGCCATAACCCCGGCGATCTCCGCGCCGCGCAGATAGGCGCGCATGGATTGCGTGCCCGAGATCCAGTCGTCGCCGCTTGCCCCCTCCATGGTGTCGAAGCCCTGGTCGATCAGCATGACCACGGCGTATCTGTGATAGGGCTCGATCGGCCGGCCGTCCTCCTTGTGGGAGAACCAGGCGTAGCGCGGGACTTCGCAGATGCCCGTGAGGTCCGAGCCGAGATGGTAGGACAGCGCCTTGATCGCCCTCGAGTTCGCTTCCGGGGAGTTCGCTTCCGGGTCGTCCGGCGCCGTATCGCCGCCCTGGTGCGGCACGAGCGAGCGGATGACGCCGAGCAGGCCCTTGGACGTCGGGTGCTTGAAGGAGAAGCGCGAGCGCTCCTTCTGGGATTTCTCGCCCAGATCGCCCTGCAGCGCGCGCTCGAAGAATGCCGCCCGCTTGGGCACCCGGGGGACTTCGTCGTCGAGGATCAGGGTGGTCGGCCGGTCGACCCGTTTCACCTGCTCCATCGGATAGTAGCTCTCGTGAGACGGCCGGCGCGCGCGCCGGTTGCGCTCCCGGCCGGAAGTCGCGCCGTTCTGCCCCCACCAGTAGCGCAGGCCGCGCTCGTTCCTTACGGAGCCGGCGAGCGGCCGGTCGGTCGCCAGGGCGTAGTCCGTCGTCACGACTGCAAGGGAAAACGAGGTTTCGAGATAGGGATTGACCAGCCGGCCGCCCTGCCGGACGGCGAGGCCCGCCATCACGGCAAGCCGCCCGGCGTCGGTCCGCCGGTGCCCGGCGACATCGGCGAGGGCGGCGAAGCCCATCGCCCGGATATGCCGCGCGACGCAGACCGCGATCTCGGCGGCCCGCATGTCCGACGCCTCGCGCACCGCCGGCGCGACCCAGCCATGGGCGATATTATCCGGCTCCGGCACCTTGCCGTCTTCGATCAGCAGCACGATGGCATGGCTGTGGGGCAGGGGCTCCGCGCCCTCGAGCCAGGCGTTCGGCGCCATCTCGCAGATGCCGACCATGGCGGTGTCCATGAAATAGGCCATGCCCTTGACGTCGCGGGTCCGGGCCCGGAGGTCGTCGGGCACCGGCGCGCGCGCGGCGGCGGCGTCCTGGTCGGCGGAGATCGCGAAAATATCCCGGTATTTCCGGGCTGCAGCGGCCAGCGGCGCCGCACCGGCGGCGTCCGGCGGCGCTGCCCGGCGCGGCTGTTCCCGCTCGACGGCTAGGATAGCGTCGTCCCGCGGCAGGGTCTCCAGCGGCCAGGTGCCGAGGGAGTAGTCGCGGTCCCTGGAACGGGGATGGAGAAGCATGGCGATCCTCTCTTGTCGCCGGGCGTTCTATCCGCCCGTCACCGTTCTGTCACGCAACGTTCGGAACACTATGCGGCTGCCGCGCGTTTCTCTTCGGTCCAGGCATCGAGCTTGCTGCGGGCGTTGGCCCGGGCGCCTGCGATATAGTCGGCTTCCTCTTCCGCCAGCTCGTGGGTCAGCTCAAGCCGGTAGCCGTTCGGATCGAAGAAGTAGATCGACTTGACGAATTTGTGGTCCGTCGGGCCGATGACGCGGACACCGTGGGCTTCGAGCCGGCTCTTGGCCTGGAGCACCTCGTCCACCGAATTCATGTGCAACGCCATATGGTTGCACCAGGAGGGCGAGTTCGGCGACAGGTCGGCGGCCTGGTTGTCGCCCAGGTCGAAAAAGGCGACGGCCGAGCCGTCCGGCATGCCGAAGAAGAGATGGACGTAGGGGTCGCACTGTCCCGTCGAGGGCACGCTCTGCGCCCGGATGACGTGGATCAGCGGCAGGCCCAGGATATCCTCGTAGAAGCGGCGGGTTTCTTCGCCGTCCCGGCATTTGTAGGCCCAATGGTGCAGCCGCTCGATCGGCGGCATGTCCGGCACGTTGCTGGCGTTCGGCGTGGTCATTGTAAAGCGCTCCCGGGTCGCTGCCCGCAGTATGCCGCAACTGCACCCGAAACGCCAACGGCGCCCGGCCGCGCCATGCTGCATGGGGCGGGTGCGCCGGAGTCATGAACTGCCGGGAATACGGGTTTCGCGGCGCGGCGAAACCGCGGGAAAGGCGAGGCCGCTTGGCGAAGAAACGGGGAAACGGAATTTCTATACCGTCCGCGCCGGCGCCCCGGTATCGGTCGCCCGGATTGGCGCGGGGGCGGGGAATCGCGTATGTGTCCGCCCGGTGACAGGAGCGGGGAGGCGTCGGCCGATGCGGGAGTACCGGAATGAAATCAGGGTGGAATGGGCGCATTGCGATGCCGCCGGCATCGTCTTCTACCCCTGGTTCTACACCTGGTTCGACCAGGCGACGGAGCGGCTGTTCTCGGCCAACGCGCTGTCCTATCCGGAGATGGCGCGCGATTTCGACGTGAGCGGCATGCCGCTGCTGGAGACCGGCGCAACCTTCCGCAACGCCTGCCGGCTGGGAAACGTCCTGGCGATGCGCAGCCATGTGAGCGAATGGGGCGGCAAGGCCTTTACCGTAAGCCACGAACTGACCCACGCCGACGGACGCCCGGCGCTGGAAGGCTTCGAGACGCGCGTCTGGGTCACGCCGGCGCCCGACCGCCCGGCCGGCATCAAGGCGATTCCCATCCCCGAAGAGGCGAGGGCGCGGTTTGCGGATTAGGGCGTGTCCGTCCTGAACGGAACCGCGGCGCCCCTCGATACGGCGCTGACGCGCCTACTCGGGATGAGGCAGATTATAGCTGTAGGGTCGGACCGGAGCGCCCTGTCGGCCTTGCGGCCGCCGGGTTTCTCCAGTCCGCCCTCCGAACCGGACGTGCACCTTTCGTTATGCATCCGGCTCTCCAAAGGCTTTCGCAAAGTCGGGAGACTTCATCCAGTTGAGCTCGAACCGTGTGACCGGTAGGTAGGCCATCAGGTATTGCTCAACGCTGCCCTCGGCCCAGACCCGGTTGCCGGGATGAACCCGGCTGGCCCGTCGCCAAGCCTTGGTCAGCCTCCTCGTGGGAACGCGCTTGTGCTTGCCCCGCAACCACAGCCAGAGACGTTGACGCACGTACCAGTCCACTGCGGACAGAATGCGCTTGGCCCCGATGCAATAGCGGTAGTAACCGGCCCATCCCCGGAGGATCGGATTGAGTTCCTGAAGCATGCTCGCCAGCGACCGGACTTGCGTCTGCCGCCTGAGCACTTTCTTCACCCGCCAGCGGAATTCGTTGACCACCTCCTTCGGGATTTCGACCCGGCACCCGTAGCCATACCGGTCGTCCCATTTGAGACGAACCAGACAGCCCAGGAACCGGAACCCCTCCGTCAGTTCGGTGACCCGCGTCTTCTGTTCCGATAGCGTCAGCCCCATCTCCTCGCGCAGCCAGTCGGCGAGCGCCTGCCTTTCGGCAAGCGCGTCCTCGTAGCTGCCGGATACGAAGATCAGGAAGTCGTCGGCATACCGGACCGGATAGAGGATCAGTCGCCCGGCCCTCCGATCCTTGTCGCGCCGGATCGCGCCCCGTTTCACCCCGTCGCTGCGGAGCTTGGGATCATGCGGGTGCTTGACCCACCACCAGTACCGTTCCTCGATCGCGCTGAGCGCGATGTTGGCCAGTAACGCTGACAGGACGCCCCCTTGAGGCGTGCCGGTGGCCGTCGGACTGTAGATGAAGTCCTCCAGCACCCCGGCCTTGAGGAACCGCACGATCAGCCGGTTCACCTTCCGATCCGCGCACGATTTCCGCACACGGTCCATCAGGTGATGGTGGCCGATATTGTCGAAGCAGCCCTCGATGTCGCCTTCAATCACCCATTGGTAGGGGATATCGCGACGCATTCCGTCCGCCCCGCGCCTGCGGGGACGAATGGTCTGCCGGATATGTTCGAGTGCGCCATGGCAGCCCCGTCCGGGCCGGAACCCGTAGGAGACTTGCCAGAATCGCGCCTCGAAGATCGGCTCCAGGATATTCTTGACCGCGCATTGAACGACGCGATCAGCGACGGTGGGGATACCGAGGGGTCGGAACTTCCCCGGTCTGCCCGGCTTCGGAATCCACTTTCGCCTCGCGGGCGACGGTCGGTAGCTGCCATTCCGCAGCGTCTCCCGCGACCCGTCCAGAAAGAGCGGTACGCCTCCGTCACCGGCGGCGATTTTCGCCACCGTCAACCCGTCGATGCCCGGCGTCCGCCTGCCCTTGTTGTGGGCAATCGAATGCCATGCACAGCGAAGATTGCGCGGATCGGTTACCCAGTTCCACACATCGCCGTAGGCGCCTTCGGGCGTCCCCTTACTCCACTGGTACAACTTCCGCTGCACGCCGAGGAGCCAAGCCCTGTCGGCCTGATTATCGAAGTCCATCGATAGTTCCTCCGTCATGAAAGTCGTTCCACCTTCTGCCCCCCTTCGCCATGTGCGCGGCTTTCCCGCGCTCCGACTACTACGAGGGCTCCGCCCCCATGCAGACCGTCTCCGTTCTCCGCGGCTAGCCCGACTCCGTACCGGGCGGACGGCATGGGTTCCCGTGTTCCGATGACAAACCTCAGACCCTTAGGCGGCATGCTTTACCCCTTGCGGCTCGGGGACACGGGATAGAAGGGTTGACCCGTGTCCGGGTGCGCTTGGCGCACCCACCAGAAGGCAGCAAACAAACCAACCGGTTCGGTCCGCGATCCCTCCGCCCCGTCGGGCCATTGAGGGTCCACGTGTAAGTAAAGAGGCTTCCGACACATGCTTCGCTCGTATCTCGCCATAGGTCCTGTGGTAGCCCGGCCCGCGAGCGACGGCCCGCGTCCGGTACAGTTCAGGTCGCAGCTTTCTCGCCCCGCTGCCGGAAAACGGCGGAACTTAGCGACCCCCTTCCGCCCGGCACCCTCCGCCGGACGGGGTGGCGTCTCAGCCACCGGTCGATCACCGGCACGACCAAGCCGTTGAGCTAACTCATGTTTTCTCTCCTTCTTGGTCATCACGGCGCTCGATTGCAACACGTTCCCTCACCCTGAGTAGCCGCCGGAGGCGGCGTATCGAAGGACGCGTTCAGCCTTCGAGTTCCCGCACCCTTTCGAGCAGCGCTTCGAGTTCGGCGTCCGGTTCGCCGGCTTCGGCGAGATGGCCCACGACATTTTCCAGATAATCGCTGCATCGGCCGAATTGCCCCGAAGCGCCGGCGATGATGCGGGCCTGCTGCATCTGGCTGAGCGGCGGGCAATATTGCGGATGGGCCGGATCGGCGACGAAGGCGAGCGCCGTGAAGGGCGCCGGGTCAGGCCCTTCCGGCGTTCCGGCGGGCAGCAGCGGCACCCAGACCGGCCGGTAGACGGCGGAATACATTTCCCGTGCCCACAGCCGTTCCAGATCGGCGGTTTCGGTTGCGGCGGCGATCCTGAGCGCGACGCCGCGGCAGCAGGCGCCCGCCCTGGCCTCCAGCCCCAGGCCGAGGCCGGGACGCTCCGGCGTGCCGCGGGCCGATACCGTCCAGAAGCAGAAGGCGCGGCGGTAGCCGTACAGCACGGCGCGGCGGCGCTCCGCCGGCGCAAATGCGGAATTCCAGATCAGCGAGCCGTAGCCGAACACCCAGACCGGCCCGGCCGGGCGTTGCGCCATCGCGGCTGCGCGGCTCGTGGCAAGGGCGGCTGCGTCGAGCGGCTGCGCCTGCGCGGCCGGCCAGGGAATGCCGTCCGAATCGGGATCCGGTTCGGTACCGGGGGACGCCTCGCCCTGCATCGGCCTACAGCAGGCCCATCATGCCGAGGCAACTGCGCAGGATCGCGCTGCGGCTGTCGGCGAAGCCGTCGGCCATGTCGAAATGGTTGGCGCCGGCGATCTCCATGGCTTCGGCCCGGTGGCCCAGCGCCCACAGCGTTTCGGCGAAGGCGCGCGACTGCCGGCGGAACTCGTCCAGTTCGCCGCTGCCCCAGAACAGCGCAAGCGCAGGCACGCGCTCCGGAATATTGTGGATCGGGCTCAGCCGCCGCGCCGCGACCTCGTCCAGCCGGACATAGTCGTTGCGCGCCGACAGGCGCACCGGCTCCAGATCGTACATGCCGCTGACCAGCACCGCGCCCTTGATGACGTCTTCGGGCAGGCCGGCCCGGGCGCGCCAGCCGTCCTGAACCAGCGCGCCGCCGACATGAGCGCCGGAGGAATGGCCGCAGATATAGAGCCGGTCCGGATCGCCGCCGAAGCTGCGTGCGTTGCGCCACAGCCAGGCCAGCGCCGCCCGGTTCTGGCGCACCTGTTCGTCGAGGCTCGCTTCCGGCAGCAGGGCAAAATCGGCAGCGACCCAGGTTGCGCCCGCCGTGGCGAACGGCGCGGCCGGGTAGCTGAAACTGTCCTTGGACAGCGCCCGCCAGGCGCCGCCGTGGATGAACAGCATGACGGGCGCACTCCCGTCGCCATTGTCCGCCGGGAAGATGTCGAGGGTTTCCGCTGGCCCGTCGCCATAGGGTACGGAGAGCCGGCAGGCCCGGCTTTCCCGGACCCGTGCGCTCTCCGCATTCCAGGCGTCGAGATAGCCGCTGACATCGGGCACCAGCGTCGCCTGGTTGTACTGCGCGTCCAGTTCGGCCTGGCTGTAGCCGCGATAGACCGGGGCGGACGGGGCAGAGGGGTCGGTCGGGCTGCCCGGGGGTATGGCGGACGGCATGGCGGGTCAGCGGGCGAGGTCGCGGTGTTTCGCCAGGAAGGGCAGCAGAGCGGCATCGAACTCGGCTGGCTTTTCCAGATTGATCAGGTGGCCGGCGCGCGGAACCACGACGAATTCCGACCCGGCGATCCGCTCGTGCAGGCCGCGGCCGATCTCCGGCGTGGTCAGGGAATCGCCGTCGCCGTAGATCAGCAGGGTCGGTGCCCGGATGGATTCGAGCTCGGCCGTGCGCTCGAACATCGAGGTCGCGCGCACGGTCTTCATGTAGCTGTCCTTGTGCAGCGCCGCCATGCTGGCGACGAGGCGCTGATACTGCGCTTCGGTGGCGTCCGGCCCGCGCAGGGTCGTCGCGACGACCGGGGCGATGTCCTTCGGCTCCTTGCCTTCCTCGGCCAGCGGCTTGAGGCGCAGCGCCACGAAGCGCTCGCGCTCGGCCGGCGAGAAATTGCTCTGGCCGGCGAAGGTGGCGACCAGGGTCAGCGTCGCGATCCGCTCGGAATAGAGGGCGTGGAAATCCTGGGCGATGCGTCCGCCCATCGACAGGCCGCACAGATGAGCCTTTTCGACGCCGTAATGGTCAAGCAGCCGGGCAAGGTCGTGGGAGAAGTCGCTGAAATCCAGCGGACCGTCGTAGTCGTCGCTGTCGCCGTAGCCGCGGGCGTCCCACGATACCGCGCGGAAGCCGCGGGCGGCGAAGGCCTCGACCTGTTCGGTCCAGTTGGTCCGGTTGCCGCCGATGCCGTGCATGAAGACGAGCAGCGGCCCCGCGCCGGCCTCGTCGACGGCAATGTCCGGCGGGCCGGGGATTTTCCTGAACCGGATGGCGGTCATCGCTCGAAATCTCCTTGAGGACGCACGGGGCGGATTACAGGTTCTTGACCCGGTCGGAAAATACTTCGTGCATCTTGTTCAGATGTTCCGCGAGCCACTCGTGCTGCCGAAGCCAATCATCCTCGTTCAAAGGGTCCGCGTCGTGAAGACAATACGCGATCCGGCTGGCGCGTCGTCCCGATAACTTCTCCCTTTCGAGGATTCCGCTGCGAAACCCCTCACCGGCATTCTTTCTACTTGCGCGCGCCTTCCGACAATTCGTCCCTTGCCGCCTGCGCGACCCATCGTGGCCGATCGTCCGGTTTCGAAGCGATCCGGCCTTTCGTCACCGGACGAAGGCGCAGGCCGAGGGCTTGCAGCACGTTCAGCACGGTTGCGAAACCCGGGTTTCCGTCGCGCGAAAGCGCCTTGTAAAGGCTCTCCCGACCCAGTCCGGTCTTCGCCGCGACGGCGGTCATTCCCCTGGAACGGGCCACGTCTCCGAGCGCTCCCGCGATCACGCCCGGATCGCCGTCCTCGAACGCCGCTTCGAGATAAGCCACGACATCGGCCTCGTCTTCCAGATAGTCCGCAGGGTCCCATGGGCGGGTCCTCGACCCTGCAACAGCCGCCTCCTTTCGCGGTCCATTCATGAGCTGCCTCCTTTCACCAACTCCCGCGCCAGCTCGCGGGCCCTTTCCACGTCTTGCCGCTGGGTGCTCTTGTCGCCACCGAGCAGCAGCACCGCCAAATCCCCATCGATCCGAAGGAAATACACGCGATAACCCGGCCCATAGTCGATCCGAAGCTCCGAAACGCCTTCGCCCACCGGGCGCACATCTCCCGGGTTGCCCGCCGACAGTCTCCCGATGCGGATAAGAATCCGCGCTTTTGCGTCTCTGTCGCGAAGCTTTCGGTACCAGTTCTCATACGCGTCGGTCCGACGGATCTCGATCACGGATCAACCTGTATCCCACAAGATACATTTAGGCAATGCCTCCCGGCCGCCAACGCCACGATGCCGTCCGGCTCCGGCCGGTTCAGCGCGTCAATTGTATCGCACCCGCCGGGCCAGCGGGTCGATTACCAGCTTTTCGCCGGCGATGAACAGGATCACGACGGCGAAGCAGGCGGCGAAGACGGTGGCGGCGTCGGACAGGGTCTGCGCCCGCAGCATCAGGAAGCCGAGGCCGCTCTCGGTGCCGAACAGCTCGGCGACCAGCGCGATCTTCCAGCCGACGCCGTAGGCGATGCGCAGGGCCGCCACGATATACGGCATGAGCAGCGGGATGGTGACCAGGAAGAACACCCGCCGGCGGGTCCGGGTGAAGCTGTGCGCCATCTCCATCGCCTCGGCGTCGAGCTCGCGCAGGCCCTGGGCGACGTTGACCAGGCAGAAGGGGGTGAGGATCGCGACTTCGACGAAGACGATGGTCTCGTGGGACGGGCCGAACCAGATGCTGGCGACGATCGCCCAGCCGACCGAGGGGAAGGCGTTCAGGAAGGGCTGGATGCGGCCGTAGACGATGACGTCGAGCGCCGGATAGCGGCGCGGCAGGAAGGCGAGCATCGTGCCGAGCAGGACCGCGGCGATCACCGAGATGACGACGCGCAGCATGCTGGTGAGCGTATGCGCCAGCTGCTCCGGCTCGGTGAACAGCTCCGCGGTCGTGACCGCGACCGTCCAGGGGTCGGGCATGACCGCTTCGGACAGGTCGCGCGAGACCGCCCACCAGCCGACCACCGCAGCGACGATCAGCCCTTCGGCGAGCGCGACCGGCAGCGGCCGGACGCCGGCGACCCGTGCGGCGGGGCGGGAAGCGGCGGCGTCAGGCGGCATGGTGGCGCGCCAGCCGCTTCTGGACCGGATCGAAGACGAACCGCTCCACGCTGTAGACGAAGGCGATGATGATCAGGATGATGCCGAAGATGAGCGGCGTATCGAAATCGTTGCGCGCCAGGTTGAGCAGGTAGCCCAGCCCGCTGTTGCCGCCGAACAGTTCGGCCGTCAGCGCGACCTTCCACGAGACGCCGAAGCTGATGCGCAGCGTCGCGAACATGAACGGGAACAGCGCCGGCAGCACGACCAGCAGCAGGGCGCGCACCCGGCGGCGCGAGAAGCTGCGCACCATCTCCAGCAGTTCCGGGTCGAGCGCCTCCAGCCCCTCGCGCATGTTGATGATGGCGAAGGGGATCAGCACCATGCTGATGACGAAGACGACGGTGAAATCGTTCACGCCGAACCAGATGATCGCCAGCATGGTCCAGCCGATGCCGGGATAGGAGTTCAGGAAGGGCGTTAGCCTTCCGTGCATCATCCGCCGCGTCGCGCCCAGATACCAGGGCAGCAGGGCCAGCGCGAAGCCGATGACGAACGAGATGACGACCGCGGCGATGATGTGCCCGAACGACCAGAACATGTGGCCGATTTCGTGCGCATCGGTGAAGAACAGGCCGAGCCGCTCGGCGACCGCCCAGGGCCCCGGCATCTGGTAGCTCTCGACCGACGCGCCCCAGGCCGCCCAGGCGGCGAGCACGGCAAGCGTGAAGAGATGCGCCGCAAGGCGCGCGTTGCGCCCTGCGGCGGCCCCGATCGCAGCGGGGGCCGTTACCGGCGCCGGAGCGTCCAAGACTCCCGCCCGGGCAGCCCTGCGGCTATTCGCGGACGGCGTGCTCCCAGACCACGTCGGCGGCCTTCGGCACCTTCTTGAGGATGCCCATCTCCTTGGCGCCGGCCCAGATCGTCTCCATCGCCTTCATGTCGGCGTCGGACACCGCGCCCGGGAAATAGGAATAGTCCGTCAGCCAGGCCTTGAAATAGGCCGCGCTGATCTTGCCGCCCTTGGCGATCGCCGCGCCGACCTCGTCCGGATTCTTCACGGCATACTGCACCGATTCGTACAGCATGCGGTTGAACTCCCTGAAGGCCTCCGGCCGCTTGGCCAGCTTTTCGGGATAGGTCACGTTGACGGCGGCCACGGTATCGACGCCGTAGAGCTCCCGGATGTCCTTGTTGGTCCAGGCAAGCACCCGGTAGTTGCCGGAGCCGCGCGCCTTGTAGGCCTGGGAGTGGATCAGCGTCGCGGCGTCGACCCGCCCGGTTTCCAGCGCGGTCAGCAGGGCCGGCGCCGGGATCTGCACCCAGTTCATGTCGCCGCCCTTGTAGGAGATGTTCAGCTTGTATTTCTTCATCAGCGCGAGGCGGATCCAGGTCGTGCCGGTCGCGCGCAGGGCGTAGTTGCCGATGGTCTTGCCCTTGAGGTCGGCCATCGTCTTGTAGGGGCTGTCCTTCTTGACCCAGATGCCGGCGCCGAGCCCGCCCTTGCCGGCGCGCAGCGCGCTGGACAGGACGACGAGCTTGAGCCCGCGCTTGGCCGCCAGCGGGATCGCCATGACGGCGTTCATCAGGACGTCGAAACGCTTGGTCGGAGTCGACTGGATCAGCGCCGGAATGGCCAGCGCCTTGCCCTCGATCTCGATCTTGTCGGATTTCACGATGCCCTGCTTGATGGCGTAGAGCACGCCTTCGAGCGCCGGGTCGATCAGATAGCCGTAGGTAACCTTCTCCTTGGCCGCGGCCGGCGCGTCCCCGAGCCCCAGCGCCAGGGCGCCGGCGCACAGGACAGCGCACGG
The DNA here is from genome assembly GCA_965202925.1 of Alphaproteobacteria bacterium. Lineage (GTDB taxonomy): Bacteria > Pseudomonadota > Alphaproteobacteria > Bin65 > Bin65 > Bin65. The sequence continues at coordinate 1,490,035 of CBDBCG010000001.1, forward strand.
GCCGGCCACGGCCCGGCGGCGTACCGGGAAATCAAAGCGTTCGATCATACCGTTTCTCCCTCCAGATTGACTTCTCCCGGCTCCAGTCGGCGGAACAGGGTCACCAGCCGCTCCCGCCGCTCGCGCAGACTGGGCGTCTGGCCGATGTCGCGCGGGCGCGGTTCGTCGATCTCGATCACGTCCAGCACCGAGGTCGGCTTGTTCGACAATAGCAGGATACGGTCGGCGAGTACCAAGGCTTCGTCGATATCGTGGGTGACGAACACGATCGTCTTGCCGGTTTCCCGCCAGATCCGGATGATCTCCTGCCGCATGCGCCGCCGCGTGTTCAGGTCGAGGGCGGAGAACGGCTCGTCCATCAGGATGATGTCCGGTTCGACCGAAAGCGCCCGGGCGATCGCCACGCGCTGGCGCTCGCCGCCGGACAGCATCGCCGGATATTTTGCGGTATCGGCGGCGAGGCCGACGAGGCCGAGCAGCCGTTCGGCGCGCTGCGCCTTCTCCGCTTTCGCCAGGCCGTCGAAGCGCAGGTCCATGCCGAGCATCACGTTGCCCAGCGCCGTGCGCCAGGGCACCAGGCGCGGCGACTGGAAGACATAGGCCAGCCGGTCCCAGGCCTCCGCCGGGGTTCGTCCCTCGATCTCGACCCGTCCGCCCTGGATCGCCAGGAGATCGCCCATCAGCCTGAGCGATGTGGACTTGCCGCACCCGCTCGGCCCCAGGATGCACAGGAACTCTCCGTCTTCGACGGCAAAGGACAGGCTGTCGTAGATCGTCTCGTCGCCGAACCGGACGGTCACATCGTCGAACCGCACGACCGGTGCGGCGGCGCCGGCCCCGGCTGCAGCCCCGGCCATCGCTATTCCGCCGCCCGCGCGGCGGCGACAGCCCGGTTCGAATCGATCCTGCCGTTGGCGGACAGCATGACGGCGAGCGGCCGGGTCGAGTCGAATTTGGCCAGCACGATGTTCAGGATCACCATGATCGGCACACACAGGAACATGCCGATAATGCCCCAGATGCTGCCCCACAGGATCAGGGACATGATGATGACCAGCGAGCTCAGGTTGAGCGACCGGCCCATCATGCGCGGCTCGACGAAATTGTTGATCACGGTCGGGATCGCGATCAGGACCACGATCACCGAAACGATCAGCGGAATGCTGGTGAACTGCACGATCATCAGCATGGCCGGGAAGAACACGGCGAGGATCGCGCCGATGGTCGGGATATAGTTCAGCAGGAAGAACAGCACCGCCCAGAACTCGGCGAAATCGACGCCGGCCAGCTTCATCGCCGCGTAGCACAGCACCGCCACCGCCGCCGAGAGCCAGGTCTTGATCCGCATGTAGGTGTTGATGTCCTCGCCGATCTCCCGGATCGTCGTTTGCAGGTTTTCCCGGTGGGTGTCGGTGCGGGCGATCGCGTTCAGCTTGCGCCGGAAGGTCCAGGTCTCGAGCAGCAGGAACAGCACATAGACGATGATCAGCCCCATATCCTGGACCAGGCCGCCGATCGCGCTGGCCGCGCGCGAGACATATTCCTGCGGCCGCAGGTTGGCGATGAACTCGCGCAGGGGATTCTCGCCCTCGTAGCCGGTCAGTTTCAGCGTGTTGCCGATGATGTCGTTGATGCGGTCCTGGTATTTCGGGATCTGCGCGATGACGCCGTTGATGCTGGAGTTGACCAGCACGACGATGAGCGTAATCGTCAGGACGGTCGCCGCGATGGCCAGGACCATGGCGATCGCGTTCGGCACGGGTATGCGGGTGTATTTCGTGCTCTGCTTGAAGGATTCCTTGAGCGCGATCATCAGGTACCAGATCGCGATCGCGACCACGAAGGGCACGAGGAAATCCCGGCCCACGACCAGCACGAAGAACAGCAGCGCAACCAGCCCCAGCGCGGCCGCGATATTCAGAAAGCGCAGCCGCGTCGGCGCTTCGGTAAGGAAATGCCGCCGTGCGCGCGGCCCGTCCGCGGCCGTTCCCTCCGCGGCGGCGGGTTCGACTGCCGGTGCAGCGCCGTCCGTCTGGGGATCGTCGGTCATGCAGCCGTCCTGGAAGCGGCGTCGTTCATCCGGCCATATTCCCGCGCCGGCAGGGCAATGCCAACCCGTCCGGAGATCAATCCTGCGTCAGGCCGGGCGGCTCTCCCTGCGGGGGGAACATTCCGGCCGGGCATCGTCCCGCTCGTCCGGGCAAAGAATGCCGGGCGTTCCGCCGCGGATCAAGCGTTGGCGGGCCCGAATCTTTACCGTTGTCAAGTCAACGTTCAGTTGACGGATGGGCGCCTATTGGCGATCATATGGCAGGAATCCACCGACGGATGAATAAGGCATTTGGGAAAGGAAGACCCATGAAGAATATCTTGCGGGCCGGCGTTCTGGCGGCGGCCGTTGGGGCGTTCGGCCTTGCGGCCGTTCCGGCGCAGGCCAAGACCAAATTGCTGTTCTGCAGCTTCGTGACGCCGAAGCATGTGATCAGCCACGGCATTCTCCAGCCCTGGACCAAGGACATCGAGAAGGCGACGGAAGGACGGGTCTCGATCCGCTTCGTGCCGGCCTGCCGGATGGCGCCGCCGCCCTTGCAGATGGTGATGGTGCAGAAGGGCACGGCAGACGGCGCGTTCGTGTTCAACGCCTTCCTGCGCAAGCTGATCCCGTCGACCCAGATCAGCATCCATCCGCAGATGGCCGTCACCGGCGTCGGCCGCTCGGTCGCCCTGTGGCGCATGTACCAGAAATTCTTCAAGGACAAGGCGAACTACAAGGACATCGAGATGGTCGGCTATTTCGGCGCGCCCGACGGCCTGTGGTATTCAATGTCCGACACGCCGCTCCTGTCGGTGGCGTCGCTGAAGACGATCAAGACCTGGACCCTGCCGTCGATCCCGGCGCAGGCGCTGAAACTGTCCGGCGCCAACATCGTTCCCGGCCCGGCCGTGCGTATCTACCCGATCGTCTCAAAGGGCGTGGTCGACGCCTTTGTCGGCCTGACCCCCGGCGACCTGCTCGCCTTCAAGATCGACAAATACGCCAAGTCCGGAACGGTCATTCCGGAAGGCTGGTTCGGCGCCACCTTCTCGACCTTCTGGAACAAGAAGAAGTGGGACACGATTCCCGAGCAGGACCAGAAGATCATCTGGAGCCTGTCCGGGGAAAATCTGGGCCGGCGCAGCCTGCCCTGGGATATGTCGAAGAAAACGACGCTCGAGCGTTTCATGAAAACGCGCAAGGTTCACACCATGCCGGAAGCCGAAATGGCGAAATTCCGGAAAGCCTGGGCGCCGCTCTTTGCTGACTGGATCAAGACGATCAACGCAATGGGCGTCGACGGCAAGGCGGCGATGGATTATTATAAGTCGCAGACGACCGCCGTAGACGCGGAAGTGATAAAGAAGTTGGCCGGAAAATAGCGGCCGACCGGGCGAACAGTCCGGACCAGGGAATCCGGCACCGGAGCCGCCGTTGCGCGGCGGTTTCCGGCGCCGGCCCGTTCCGGCGGTTCCGACGCTACGGAGGAGATGAAGAGTCTCGCCCCGGAGGACGCAAAATCCGGGGACGAAAATGGGAGGAAATTCATCCGGTTCGCCGGCATAGAATGTTTGTCTGCCACGTCCGCCCGCGGGCCGGGATCCGAAATCATCGTTCGGGAGGCATGAAATTATGAATGTTCAAATGGCTGCGCAAACGCTGGGTTCGCCGAACGCGATCGAGTTGCCGCCCGGCAAGTTTCAGGCCCTGACGGCCAAGAATCTCGATTCGATCACCGAATATGGCAATGTCAGCGGCGACGACCTGTTTGCCATGCGCGTCGTCAGTTCCGTCCTGCCGTTCCGGACCAACCGCTATGTCATCGAACACCTGATCGACTGGGACCGGATCCCCGACGACCCGCTGTACCAGCTCGTCTTTCCGCAGAGGGGTATGCTGGCGGAAGAGGATTTCGGGCGGGTCGCCGACCTCATGGTCCGCGAGGCGCCCAGGCCCGAGATCGAGCGCGCGGTGGCCGACATCCGCGCCAAGCTCAATCCCCATCCGGCGGGACAGCAGGAATTCAACATTCCCAGCGTGGACGACGAGGTCTTCGAGGGCCTCCAGCACAAATACCGCGAGACCGTCCTGTTCTTCCCGAGCCAGGGCCAGACGTGCCACGCCTACTGCACCTTCTGCTTCCGCTGGGCCCAGTTCGTCGGCGACAAGGAGCTGAAAATCTCCTCGAAGGACGCCGAGGGCCTGCATCGCTACCTCGCCGCCCACCCGGACGTCTCGGACCTCCTGATCACCGGCGGCGATCCGATGATCATGAAGACGCGGGTGATGGAAGGCTATCTCCGGCCCTTCATCGACAATCCGGCCCTGGACCATGTCCAGGACATCCGCATCGGCACCAAGGCGCTGACCTTCTGGCCGCACCGGTTCATCCACGATGACGACGCGGACGACATGCTGCGGCTGCTCGAGGATGTCGTGCGCGCCGGCCGCCATGTCGCGATCATGGCGCATTTCAACCACTGGCAGGAGTTGCAGACCAACGTGGTGCGCGAGGCGATCCGCCGAATCCGCGATACCGGCGCGGTGATCCGCGGCCAGGCGCCCCTGCTCGCCCATATCAACAACGATTCCGATGTCTGGGCGCGCCTGTGGCGCGAACAGGTCCGGCTCGGCATCATCCCCTATTACATGTTCGTCGAGCGCGACACCGGCGCGAAGCGGTATTTCGAGGTGCCCCTGGAGCGCTGCTGGGAGGTCTTCCGCGGCGCGGTGGAGCAGGTGTCGGGCCTTGCCCGCACCGTACGCGGCCCGAGCATGAGCGCGACGCCCGGCAAGGTCGAGGTGCTCGGCGTCCAGGAGGTCGCCGGCGAGAAGGTCTTCGTGCTGCGCTTCCTGCAGGGCCGCGACCCCGATTGGGTCGGCCGGCCCTTCTTCGCGAAATACGATCCCGAGGCGACCTGGCTCGACGGGCTGGAGCCGGCCTTCGGCGCGAATTCCTTCTTCTACGAGGAAGGCCTGCGCGCAATGACCGGGTAGGCGCGGGCGCGCGGAAAGCGGTCGACAGAGGCGTATTTGCGACCGGAATCGGAACGGGCGCCGCGGATAGCGCCCTTCCGGCGCGCTACCTAATTCGCTGGTTTATGCCGATACCCGCGGGCCGTATCGTCCAGGCGGAGTGCACCCGTTTCCGGAACGTATCGTACGAGATAAGGGCAAGTCCCTTATTTGCCCACCTTCGGCCCCAGGAGTTGATGAGTGCGAAACTCCGCCAAGCATCCGTATAGCCGAAAAGCACCATCGCATGGCCGGATTTTCGCTCGTGCGCCGTCGGATACCCGGAGGTCCACAGGAAATTCTTCCACCTCGCCTTACCCCGATAAGGACGGTATTTTCCCAAGCGCTCAAATGCCCGGTCGGTGTATGCCCCGAACAATACCGGATGGCCCTTGGCGAGTTGCGCCTTCACCTGGGCGATATTACGCGGATCGATCCGCCAATATCGCGCAATTCTGAATTGTCCCCTGACTCTCTGGCGCAGCCCGGGTGCAGGGCGCCGGCAGCGGGATTGGGAATAGGGATACTGGTTCCAGGACGCAGCGCCCCGCTGTAGAGTCTGCAGGTTAGCCGGGAAGGTCGATCCGGTGTTGCACCAGCCGCGGCGGGAGGTATCGTAGATGTAGGCGGGACTCACCATGTTGCCCCATGTCGGGCTTCTACCCTGTTTCTTCAGCCACCAGAAGCGGTAGTAGGTTCGCGCATAGGCAACGGCCCAGCCGCCGCACGATCCCTGCCGGCCCTGATGTCCAGGCTTCGGAAAGTAGCGAAGAATGTTGGCTTCCCTGGGCAGGGGCCCTCTGTGCAGCGGCGCCTGCGGAAATCTGGCGAGTACATCCGGCGGTGTCAGGGTCAAACCGGTGGCATTGAATTCGCCCTGCCGGCCCGGCCCGTCGATGCCGTCCGGCGGGCCCGGCCTGTCGACATCGTCGTCCAGCAGACCCGGAATTTCCTGGGCGTGGCCGCGCTGGGCCGGGCCGGCAAGGGCGAGGACGAGCGCCGCGGACAGGACGCATGCAGCCTTGCGGAAAGTTGTGGTTCCCGCTCCGTCCGACGAAGGATTCCCACCGGCCAGCATATGATTGTTGCTTCTGTGCATCCCGGTCCGCTCCCTCTGCCCGATCCTTGCTCCGGTTTGCCTTAAACCCGTGAATTGTGGCGGCGCTGCCGCAGCATCTTGGCAATTTCGGGGAATTCCCGGTGCAGCCGTTGACAGCGCCGATGCGGCTGCCGATACCATGCCGTCGACCGGGTTCCCCTGCGCCGGACACTTTATCCGGGGAGGTCCTGTGGTACAATCCGGACCGCACCGGCCGGCAGCAGCGAGCCCGGCAACGCCCGGCCTCGGGGGCCGGAGTGCATGATAACCCGACGCGATATTTCCGTAGAAACGATGGAAGTTCTTAGGTTCGCCGCGACGAAAAAATTCGGTACCTCCCTGCGCCGGTCGGGCGTGCCGGCGCTCGCGCTGGCGTTGGTGCTGTTCTCGGCCATTCTCTGGGACGGTCCTGCCCAGGCCGGCAAGCGCGTGGCGCTGGTGATCGGCAACGCCGACTATCGCGCCTCGAACTGGGCCAGGCTGCCGAACGCCGTCAACGATGCGACGGACATTGCGGCAGCGCTCGGCCGCCTCGGCTTTGCGGTGACGTCGCTCAAGAACGGCGGAAAAGAGGAGATGGTCCGGAGCCTCGACGCATTTTCCAAGACGGCGGTGGGCGCGGAACTGGCGCTGATCTTCTATGCCGGCCACAGTATCGAAGTCGACAAGCGCAATTTTCTGATCCCGGTGGACGCCAGAGTCAGGCGCCCGGGCAGCGTTGCCAGGGAAGCGGTGCCGCTCGACAGGCTTCTCCGGGCCGGCAGCACGGCCGAAGGGCTCCGGCTGGTACTGCTGGATGCCTGTCGGGACAACCCGTTTGCCGGCAGGATCCTACCCGGCAGGGCCGCCCACGCCGTCGGGGTGGGATTGGGTCCGCCGGCCGATGTGTCCGGCGAGATCCTGGTGGCGTATGCTGCAAAGGCGGGTACCCAGGCGTCCGACGGCGTCGGCCGGAACAGTCCCTATACCGCGGCTCTGCGGTACTATCTGGAGAAGCCGGGCCTCGAGGTCGGCCTGCTGCTGCGCTTCGTCCGCGATGCGGTGGTTGCCGTAAGCCAGGGTGCCCAGCAACCGTTCGTCTACGGTTCGCAATCGGCCAGGCTGACTTATTTCAAGCCGCCGCTGGAACTGGCGTCTCCACCGGCCCGGTTGGCCGGCCCGGCTTCGGTCGAGGAGCGTCTCGACCTCACGCAACGCCAGCGCCGGAGAATTCAGGTCGCCCTGTGGGCGCAGGGGTTCAACCCCGGATTGCCGACCGGCCGGTTCGACGGACGGACACGGGAGACGATAGCGGAATGGCAAGCGCATTACGGCAGAAAAGCAACCGGCTTTCTCGACGGCGAAGCGGCTTTTGGAAGTTTGCTGACGGAGGTGTCGGATCCGTCCGGCCCGGTCTGGCTGACGACTGAGAACCGGCCGTGCACGGTGTGGGCCACCAGAACCGAACCCGGGGTGATGACCGCGACCTGGTCCGGCGACTGCCTGGAAGGCCGCGCCTACGGTCGGGGACGGCTGGTTTTGAAATCTAGCCTGGCAACGATTGCTCTTGAAGGCGAAATGGAAGACGGTCGACTACAGGGCCATGTCACTTCATCAGCTCTCAGCGGACCTGGTATGGGTGCGCGTTATGACGGCGAATTTCGCGATGGATCGCCAAACGGACATGGAATTTACATTCTGGCGGACGGCAGTCGCTATGAAGGCGAAGTCAAGAATTGGAAAGTTCACGGATACGGAAAATGGGAATTCGCCGACGGCAGCCGCTATGAAGGCAACTTTAAGAACAGTAGACAGCACGGATACGGAAAGGCGGAAATATCTGACGGAAATCGCTATGATGGCGAGTTCAAGAATGGAAAGTATCATGGCAATGGAACGTATATTTGGCTTAATGGCGACCGATATAAAGGTGAATTTCGCGAAGGCGTAGCTCATGGAAACGGGACGAGAACGTGGGGCAGTGGTTTTGCCAAAGGCGATCGTTTCGTAGGTGAATACCGTTACAATGAGAAACGCCGCGGAACGTATTTTTGGGCGGACGGCGACCGTTACGAAGGCGAGTTCCTTAACAACAACAGGCACGGCCGTGGAACCTATACCCATGCAGACGGCAGCCGATACGAGGGCGAATGGCGTAACAACAAGAAACACGGCCGGGGAACGAATACCCGCGCTGACGGCCGCCGATACGAGGGCCTATGGCGTAACAACAACAGGCACGGCCGTGGAACGTATTTTTGGCCCAGCGGCGCGCGATACGAAGGCGAGTGGCGTAACGGTAAACCGGACGGCAAGGGAGTCTATAGGGATTCCGAGAAACGGATTTACGAAGGAGACTGGCGCAAGGGTTGTTTCGGAATTGTCGACGGCAAACAGATCTTCCTGGGTACGACAGCGAAAGCCTGCGGCTTTGATCAATAGCTGTATCCCGGGTAAATGGAGCGGCCGGCCCTTCTTCGCGAAATACGATCCCGAGGCGACCTGGCTCGACGGTCTGGAGCCCGCCTTCGGCGCGAATTCCTTCTTCTACGAGGACGGGCTGTGCGCAATGACCGGGTAGCTACGGCTACAACCGGCTTCCCGCTTCCCGGCGGCTTTCGCATGGATGTTTCGTAGGGGAGGTTTGAAACGGGCATTATCCGGAATGGTTGACGGGCCGGCGGGAACCGGTGGTTGCGTCCGCCGCGGCCGGGCGGTGCAGCGTTCCGATTGCGCCTGCCTTCGGTTTCGTCGGGAGCGAACGCCCGGCTTTCGCCCCTGAGGCTTCCCCTGCGAAACGGGCGTCGATCGAATCCCCCTGCAAAGGAGCGAAGGCGCCGCCCGCACCCTCCCTGCGGCGGGTCCGCCGGAGCGGCACACCAAAAATTATTTCCTTTTCTATAAATAATTTCCTTGACACGGCGGTTTCCGCGCCCTATATCGGCCCCGTCAACGCCCGAAGTGCGCCCGCAGCGGCCAGCCGACGCCCCCGAAAGAAGCGAACGAAGAAACAGGCGGGAACCTTCCCGCTTTCCGGCTCGCCGCCGCCGATCGGCCATCCGATCCACCACCCTGTGCGCCACCCTTTGCGCCGCCGGGGCTTGACGGCCGGACCCCGTCCGGTTCGACCCTCCGATCCCGCCGGGCCATGCCGCCCGGCGGTGCCGCCCCCGGTGTCGAGCGGCGTTGCCGCTCGGCCGGGAGGCTGGAAAATTTCCTATCGGGATTGTTTTTGCGGCACCCCCGAATCGCGGTTTCCCAGTATTTCTGCGGGGTTCGGGCGATTCGAGGGCCTTCGAATCAAAAAAAAACGCCTGTGGGTAGACCGGTCTGTCCGTTTTTCGGCATCCGGACCGTCCGGCCCCTTTTGCAGAAGAATCCTCTTCAGAGGGGGAGATCGGGCGGGGGTGCGGCGACGGCAGAGGTGCGGTGCGAAACCGGCGCAGGCGCAGACAGGACGGACACCCCCATCGACCCCGGATAAATCCGGGGCCACTTCCCCCCGCTGAAGCGGGGGAAGGATACATCGCCGGCGTGGCGGTTTCGCAGGGGAATCCAAGGGGAGGGGGGAACAGTTGCCTGGTCGTCGGAACCGACTCGCAGTCTTTCGCCGTCGGCGCCAACCATTCCGGATAAGCCCCTTTGAAACCCTCCCCTACACCGGTACCGTCACACAGGCGTGTGTCTTTACACATGCATGTGCGCCGCCAGCGTTTCTTCGGTCAGGTCCGCCGCGGCGCCGGCGAGCACGACCTCGCCGTGATCCATGACGATGACCCGGTCCGCGATTTCGAGCGCGAAGGCGAGATTCTGTTCGACGATCAGGAGAGCCCGTCCCGCGGCCTTGGCCTCGTGCAGAAACGCCGCCATGCGCTCGACATTTTCCTGCTGGACGCCCTCGCTCGGCTCGTCGAGCAGGAGAAGTCGCCCCGCTTCGGCCACGCCGCGCACGAAAGAGAGGATTTTCCGTTCGCCGCCGCTCAGCGTGCCCGCCGACTGGCTCATGCGGGCTTCGAGGATCGGAAAGGCGGCGAAGTAGGGGGCGTAGCCGTCTTCGCTGCCGGCCGATGCCATCAGGGTGAGATTTTCCCGGACCGACAGACTGTCGAACACCGGCCGTTCCTGGGGGCAGTAGATCAGACCCAGGGCGTGCCGCCGGTCGGGCGGCAGGCCGTCGAGCGCTTGCCCGTCGAACCGGACCGAGCCCGACTGGAGCGGCAGATGGCCGGTGAGCAGGCGCATCAGCGTCGTCTTGCCGACGCCGTTGCGCCCGAGGATGCAGCACGCCTCGCCGGCCGACACCGCGCCGCCGACCGACCGGACCACCGTGGTCGCGCCGTAGCCGCCGGTGACGCCCTCGAACGAAAACAGCTCCCCGCCCATATCCCCGTTCATGCCGAGGCCCCGACGTAGACGGCGCGCACCCGCTCGTCGGCCTGGATCTCCGCGACCGTTCCCGAGGCCAGCAGCCGGCCCTGGTGCAGCACGAAGATCCGGTCGGCCAGTTCGCGCACGAAGGTCATGTCGTGCTCGACGATCACCGTGCAGGCGTTCAGACGGCCGCCGACCCAGCGGATCGCCTCGATGACCTCCTGGGTCTCGGTCTGCGACAGTCCGGCGGACGGTTCGTCGAGCAAGATAAGCCGGGGCTCCGCGATCAGGACCATCACCAGTTCGAGGATCTGGCGCTGGCCGTGCGAGAGGTCGCCGGCCCGCCGGTCCTCCTCGGCGAGAAACGGGAAACGGCTCTGCGCTTCGCCCAGGATGGCGCTGGACCAGCCGTGACTGCGCATGCGGACGAGATCGCGCAGGCGGGCCCGGCCGCCCCACAGGGCGATGTTGAAATTCTCCGCCACCGTCAGGTCCGGAAACAGGCTCGGCGCCTGGAACTTGCGCCCGACGCCGATCCGGCTCAGCAGGTCGGCGGCCGTTCCGGTGCGCGCGCTGCCGAAGATCCGGACATGGCCGCTGCGCACCGGCAGTTCCCCGGTCATCGCGTTGAAGCAGGAGGTCTTGCCCGCGCCGTTCGGCCCGATCAGGCAGTATGTGCCCGGGCTGTCGATCGCCAGGTCGAGCCCCTCCAGGATGCTCACCGAACCCATGCGGACCCGCACATCGTCAAGCGCAAACCCGGTATCGCCGGACGCCTCGGGCCGGGCCGGACTGTCGAGGGCGCGGTCGGCGCGCCGGCGCCAGAGCCGCTCGAACACCGGCTCCACGAAACCCATCAGCCCCTGCCGGAAATACAGCACGACGACGATGAAAATGGCGGCGAGGACGACTTCCCAATAGCTGATCTCGTCGCGCAGGTCGGCCGTCAGTATGCCGATCAGGACGGCGCCCACGACCGGGCCGTAAAGCGTCGCGCGCCCGCCGACCGCGGCCCAGATCACCAGGTCGGCCGACAGGATGAAGCCGCACAGCTGCGGCGTGACCAGGTTCTGCTGGGGCGCATAGAGGGCGCCGCCGATGCCGGCGAGCACCCCGCTCAGGCCGAACACCGCGGCCTTCACATTCTGCACGGCGAAGCCGCAGAAGCGCACCCGCTGCTCGTTCTGCGACACGGCGCGCCACAGCACGCCCGCCGGAGCCCGCCGCAGCCAGGCGATGCCGAGCAGGCAGACGCCGAGCGCGACCGCGGAGATGTAGTAGAGGTCAGTGAAGTCGCTCAGCCCCGGCAGGCCGGGAATGTTCTTGAGGCCGTTGAAGCCGCCGGTCACGTCGTTCCAGCTGTTGGCGATCTGGAAGGCGAGCAGGGTGAGCGCCAGGGTGATCATGGCGAAGAACGGCCCGCTGAGCGTCCGGCCCCGGAACACCAGCAGGCCGATGCCGTAGGCGAGCAGGCCGGGCGCCAGCGCCGCCGCCGGCAGCAGGAGCAGCAGCAGCCAGCTGTCCTTGAAATGGATCAGCGACAGGCCGGAGAGATAGGCGGCAAGGCCGAAGAACATGGCCTGGCCGAGCGGCAGGAAACCGGCCTGGCCCCAGCACAGGCCGATGCCGAGCGACGCGATGGCGTAGAGGAAATACAGCGCCAGCGTGTAGGCCCAGAATTCGCCGACCAGCTGGGGCAGCACGGCGAGCGCCGCGAACAGGGCCGCGCTATGTCCGAGGAAAGAGGCCATTGGGGCGCAGCCAGAGGAACAGGATCGCGATAATCAGGACGGTCGTGTAGCCGTAGGTCCGGTCGAGGAAGGCGCTGACGATGCTCTCGACGCCGCCGATGATCCCGGAACCGGAAATCAGCCCGACCAGGCTGCCGAGCCCGCCGACCACAAGAACGAAGAAGGATTTGAGGATGAAATCCAGGCCCAGGGTCGGGTTGACCGGCAGGAGCGGCGCCAGCATCACGCCGGCAAGCGCCGCCAGGCAGCAGCCGAAAACGAAGGTGTTGCGCGCCAGCGCCGTGACCGGAATGCCGACCGATCCGGCCAGTTCCGGATTGTTGACCACGGCGCGGATGCGCCGGCCGGTCGCGCTGCGCACAAACCACCAGACCAGCCCGGCGACCAGCGCGATCGAAACGACCGTGAGCAGCAAGCGGTAGGACGGATAGTCCGCGCCCAGCACGTCGACGCTGCCGGTCAGCGGCGTGGCGACGCTGCGGAAGCCGCGGCCGTAGAACGCCTCGACGGCCTCGCGCAGCAGCATGCTCAGCCCCCAGGTCGCCAGCAGCGTATCGAACGGGCGGGCATAGAGCGGCCGGACCAGTACCCGCTCGACGGCCAGCCCCAGGACGGCGCACACAAGGAGCGCCAGCGGCACCGCGGCGAGGAACGGCAATTGCTGGGCTTGGACGAAGAAGGCGCAATAGGCGCCGATCATGACGAACTCGCCATGGGCGAGGTTCATCACCCCGAGCAGGCCGAACACGACGGCGAGGCCGAGAACGACGACCGCCAGGGTGGAGACCTCGTACACCACATTCAGGATGTTGGTGGTGAGGATCGGATCCATCGGCGTCAGGGCTCCCGGCGCGGGCAGGGCCACGGCAGAATAGAGGGCGGCAGAATCAAGGGCGGCAGCCGGAGTATATCCGGCTGCCGCCCCGAGGCGAGAATGGAAACGGAATCAGCTGCAGGTCTGGCCGTGCGCCACCGCCTTGAAGGTCTCGACGATGTTGAAGCTGGTGCCCTTGCATTCGGCAAGGAACATGTCCTTGACGACGTGCCGGTTAGTCATCACGGCGGTGCCGGTGGCGGTCTTGTAGCTGAGGTTGTTGGCTGCCGCCATCAGCTTGCCGGCGTCCGTCGTACCGCCGGCCTTCTCGATCAGTGCCTTGGCGCAGTAGACGCCGGAATAGGCGTCGACGCCGAGCATGCTGAGCGGCGGCGGCTTGGGTGCGAAGGCCTTGGCGAAACTCGCCTTGAACGTCGCATTGGCCGCGCTCTTCTCGTTCACGAAATAGGACATGGCGCTGTACAGGCCGTTGCTGCTCTTTTCGCCGGTTCCGAGCAGGGTCAGCTCTTCGAGCAGGTAGGAAACGCGCTTGATCGACTTGTCGAGGCCGAAGCCGGCGAAGGTGCGATTGAAGTTGACGTTGTCGCCGCCGACCAGGGTGATGACCACGAGATCGGGCTTCTTCGCCTTGATGCGGGTGACGGCATCCTCGAACTTGTTGGGCGCGCCGAGGGGCACATACTCCTCGCCGACCACCTTGCCACCGGCCGCCGCGATGTATTTCTTCGCCTGCTCGTTGGTCTTGTGCGGCCAGACATAGTCGTTGCCGATCAGGTAGTAGGTCTTCGCGCCCAGGGTTTTCGCCAGCCAGGTAATCGAGGGCTGGACCTGCTGTTGAGGCGTGTCCGCCGTCACATAGACGTTGGGGTTGCACTCCCCGCCCTCGTAGAGCGGCGTGTAGACATAGGGCACCCGGCCCTTGAGCGCGGCAACGATCGCCTCGCGCACGGCGCTGTTGTGCGAGCCGAGCACGAGATCGACCTTGTCGCGCAGCATCAGCCGGATCGCCGCCTTGGCCGCCTCGGCCGGCGGTGCGCCGCCGTCGGCGGGAATCACTGTCACCTTGCGGCCGCCGATGCCGCCGGCGGCATTGATCTCATCGACGGCAAGCTTGGTGCAGGCCGTGCCCGTCGGGCCGAACAGGGCAGCAGGGCCGCTCAGCGGAAAGTATGTTGCCAGTTTCAGTTCGTCGGCGGCCCGCGCGCCGGTCAGGACGGCCGGCGCGGCGACCGCCGCGCCCGTACCCACTGCGCCGGCGACGAAACGGCGGCGCGAAATCGGGTTCAATATCTCGGTCATGGCATTCACTCCCTGTTGATAGTTAGCTCTTCGGAATTCTGGACCGGCCGGTCTGTACTACCCCTTCGCGTCAGGCGGAGCGGGTGTCGCCGGCAGGACCGATTCGATGGCGGCGCTTAACGCCAGCAAGCTCCGGTCGCTGCCCGCCGGACCGTCGAGCTCCATGCCGATCGGCAGGCCGTCGGCGGACAGGCCGGCCGGCAGGGTGACGCCGGGGATGCCGGCGACGCTCGACGGGCTGGTGTTGCGGATGAAGGTGAGGAAGGTGGGCACCGGCTCGCCGTTCAGTTCGATTGTTTCGTCGTCACCGATCGGCGCCGCGGGCAGCGGCGTCGTCGGGAAGATGGCCGCCAGAACGTCGTTCGACGCGAACCAGTCGGCATAGGCGGCCTGAAGCGCCGGGCGCGTCACGTCGAGCGCCTCGCGGTAGACCGCCTTCGGGATCGCGCTCTCCGCGGTCGTCAGGCTCTGCAACAGGCCCGCGACATCCGGGCTTGCCACGGCGTTCGCCAGACCGGCAAAGTCCAGCGGCAGCCCGTGACCCGACAGGTAGCGGTTCAGATCGACGACGGTTTCGTAGAGCGCGATCGGGAAGCCTGCCGCCTCGTCGAACTTCGGCACGTCCGGCATGTCCGCTTCGACCAGCACGGCGCCGGCCGCGGCGAGGGCGGTCAGCGCCTCTTCGGCCACGCGGGCGGTTTCGGGATGCAGGCTCTCGAAAAAATGGCCGCGGGGAACGCCGATCCTTGCGCCCGCCAGAGCAGTCGCCGCAAGGCCGTCCGGTTCGCCCGCCATGACGCTGTCGAACAGGGCGAGGTCTTCGACCGAACGGGCCAGCGGGCCGGCCGTATCGCGGGTTTGGGAGATCGGTACGATGCCCGCCTGGCTGTATCGCCCTGTCGTCGGACGCAGGCCCGCCACGCCGCACAGAGCGGCCGGAATGCGCACCGAGCCGCCGGTGTCCGAGCCCATCGCAACCGGCGCCATCCGCGCCCCGACCGCGGCGCCGGATCCGCCGCTGCTGCCGCCCGGAATTCGTCCGGGGTCGTAGGGGTTACGCGCCGGGCCGAAGGCGCCGTTGTTAGAGGTAATGCCGAAGGCCAGCTCGTGCATGTTGAGCTTGCCCATGACGATGGCGCCTTCGTCGATCAGCCGCTGGACCACGGGCGCGTTGCGGGCCGGCCGGTGATCGCGCAGGCCGGGCGTGCCGCCCGTCGTCGGCATGTCGGCCGTATCGAAATTGTCCTTCACCGGCACCGGCAGCCCGCGCAGACGGCCGCCGGACCCGGACTCCGCACCGTCTGCGGCGTTGAGCACCTGTTCCGGATCGAGATGGATGAAGGCGTTGAGCCCGGCCGCGGCTTCGCATTGCGCCAGCAGGGATTCGGCATATTCGCGTGGCGAAATGCGTCCCGCGCCCATCTCGCGCAGCGCCTCCGATGCGGTCCAGTCGGAAGGATTGCTCACTTGGGATTCCCTTTGTTGGGGGCGACCTGCGGAAACGATTGCCGGATCGCGAACTCGACGCCGTCGGCCTCGGCAAGGTGCATGTCCTTGACGAAATGCCGGCCGACCATGCGCATCCGGCCGCGCGGCCCGGTCATCTCCAGGCCGTCGGCAACCCGGCACAGCTTCTCGACATCCAGGCTCGCGGCGGCCGACACGATCCGGTGCAGGAACATCAGCCCTTCGTAGCAGGACTGGCCGATCGAGTTCAGCACCGGCGCATGCGGTCCGAATCGGCTCCTGTAGCGGCGCACGAATTCTTCGTTTTCCGGATAGGGAAGGCAGGCGAAATAGGCGGCGCTGGTCAACAGCCGCCGGTTGCATTCGGCGCCGATGGCAAGAAGGGTGTTTTCTTCGGTCAGCAGGCCCAGGCGCCAGATCCGCGCGTCGAGACCTGCGCGGGTAAAGGCGCGATGGAAGATGACGGCGTCGCTGCCGATCAGGGTCACGATCAGCGCGTCGGGCAGCAGCTTGCCAATCTCCGCGACGACGGCGTCGAAATCCTCCGTTTCGAGCGGCACCATCGTCTCGCCGGTAATCTCCGCCCCCTGTTCGGCGAGCAGCCGGTGTGCCATGCGATGCACGTCGCGCGGCCAGCGATAGTCGTTGCCGATCAGGTACCAGCGCCGGGCGCCAAGACGCGCTTTCATCCAGGGCAGGACCGGCGCCAGCTGCTGATACGCAGTCTCGCCGAGAAAAAAGACGCCCGGTTCATAGGCGCCGCCTTCGAATATCGGCGTGTAGACATAGGGGAGCCGGCGGCCGATCCGCGGCCCGAGAATTTCGCGCACGCCGCTCGGGTGAGTGCCGATCAGGGCGACGACGCCGTCTTCCTCGATCAGCCGCTCGCCTTCCCGGGCGGAGGCGGCAAAGGACATGCCGCCATCGCCGACGACGACCTGTACCCGTCGGCCAAGCAGTCCGCCATGGGCGTTGATCTCTTCGGCGGCCAACTGGGCGCAATACCGGCCGGACGGTCCGTGCAGTCCGCTCGGTCCGCTGATCGGCAGCAAGAGGCCGACGCGAATGAGGCGCTGTTCGTGAGCAGCGCGGCCCGTGCCCGACGGCGATATTCGGCGGCGCCGGTCGGCGGACCGGGCCGCGGCGCCGTCATGTGAAACGCTGTCGACAATCGGCTTGTCCAGTATGCCGACCGACCGGTCCAAGGCGTACCTTCCTCTCTCCAGCGTTCGGCCCCGTCCGCCTCGCCGGCGACGCCGGCCGCCGCGGCGATGGCGCGTTGGACCTTTTTGCTTGATCTCTTCGCGATGCAACCATATTTTCCTTGAAAAGTAAAATATTAAAAAGGCAACAACTTTCGCATGGACCGCCCGCCCGATAGCGCCGATCCGGCTCCGGAGACCCTGACGGAACTGATTCTGCGGGCCAGCGCCCAGGTCAGCAGTTCGCTCGGAATCCGCCTGAAACCGCTGGGGGTCCAGGTCGATGAAATGCGGGTTCTGCATGCCCTCAGCGCGGCCGGGAGCGCCGCCGGCGGGCTGAGCATGACGGAACTGTCGGACGCCCTGGTGATCGGCGGGCCGACCCTGACCCGCATGGCGGACCGGCTCGTCAGCGAAAACCTGGTCTATCGTGCGCCGGATCCGCACGACCGGCGCAGGGTGCGGCTGCACCTTACCGACACCGGCGCGGCCTGTGCCGCCGAGGGGGCCGAGATCGTTGCGGACATGCAGCAATTGCTGACCGCGCGCTTTGCCGAGCTGGATCTGGACGATTTGTCATCGGCCCTCGCGCGGACCGCTTCGCCGCTCGACGATTGATCCGGCAGGGCGGCGGCGCCCTGTCCCGGCGTTCCCTCCACAATTCCGCCGCCCGCTGTGCTCCGAAGCGGGACTACCCATTGTTTCAGTCCCGGCTCCTTGATAGGGTCGGACGGTGAATATGCGATTTCCGGTCAGTCCGGACTGCCGGCCGACAGAGCGGACAGTCCGGGGAAGTCGCCGCGCCTTGCAGCCTGCAGAGCGCCTCTGTCGCGCGCCGCGCGCGGCACGCCGGGGAAAGGGCGTCCAGAACATCTGGGAAGCGGAGCGATGTTGAACGTCACGACCGAACGGATCGGCGATGTTCTTTCCGTCGACGTCGAAGGACGCATCGACAGCGCCAATTTCGGCCAGTTCGTGGATGCGTTGAATTCCGGGATCGAAGAGACCGACCGCGCGGTCATCGTGAACATGGAAAAGCTCGTCTATATCGGCAGCGAAGGCCTGCGCGTCCATCTGTTGACGGCCAGGTCGCTCCAGGAACGCGAAGCCAGCCTGCTGCTGTGCTCTCTCGCTGATCATATTCGTGAGGTCTTCGAGCTGACCGGGATGGACAGGATCGGAGCGTTCTTCGCAACGAAGAACGAGGCGCTTGAATCGTTGAACCTGCCGCGGCAGGCCGCGCGCCGGCCATAGGGCTCCGCCGGGTTTCGCAGCCCCGCAATCCCGACATTCGATTGCGCGTGCCCGCCGTTCGCGGTTAGAGTGTCCGGCAGGTGCCGAGGCGGCCGGTGCGTGACCCGGACCTTGTCCGCTGTGCAGTACCTTTCGAACAAATCCAAATCGGAGGAGTTGGTATGACTATCAAGCAGACCGGCCGCAGCCTTGCGCTGGCCGGCGTTGCGGCGGCGATTTTGGCCACGCCCGCGATGGCAGCCGGCGCAAAGATCGGTTTCCTCGGCGGCATTACCGGCCCGATTGAGGGCGCGGTTCCGCCGATCATCGATGCCGCGAAACTGGCGGTGCAGCATGTCAACGAACAGGGCGGCATCCTGGGCGGCAAGCTGTCCATGGTGCTCGGCGACTCGAAATGCGATCCGCAGAGTTCGGTTGGTGCCGCCAACAAGCTGGTGAATGTCGAAAATGTCGCCGGCATAGTCGGCGCCCTGTGTTCCAGCGCCACCATCGGCGCGGCCAATGCAGCGGCGGTCCCGGCGGGCGTGGTCATGATCTCTCCGGCCTCGACGTCGCCGGCGATCACGACCCTGAAGGACAAGGACTTCATTTTCCGTGTCGCGCCGTCGGACAGTTTCCAGGGCAAGGTGCTGGCGCGCGCCGTCTTGGCCCGCGGCATCAAGAAGGTCGCGCTGACCTATGTGAAGAACGACTACGGCAAGGGGTTGGCCGACAATTTCCGGTCCGCATTCAAGAAGGGCGGCGGAACGATCGCCGGCGATCAGGCGCACGAGGACAAGAAGAGCTCCTACCGCTCCGAACTGGCGACGCTCAGCAAGGGCGGCGCAAAGCATCTCGTGCTGGTTGCCTATCCGCAATCCTCGGCTCCGGTCATCATCCGTCAGTCCCTGGAAGGCGGCCTTTTCGGCAAGTTCATCGGCCCGGAAGCGATCTATGACGCCAAGATGTGGAAGACCGTCGGGGTCAAGAATCTCGAGGGCCTGTTCTACACCCGTCCGGCTTCTCCGTCCGGTCCGGCGCTGGACGCGTTCAATGCCGCGATGAAGAAGGCCTACCCGAAAAGTGCGGGCGGGCTGTTCGTGCCGCAGACCTATGACGCGGCCTTCGTTCTGGCGCTGGCGATCGCCAAGGCCGGTTCGACCGACCGCACCAAGGTGCGCGACGCGCTGCGCGCCGTCGGCAACGGCAAGGGCATGAAGATCCTGCCCGGCCAGTGGAAGGAAGCCCTGGTGGCCATCAAGGCGGGCAAGGAAATCGACTATGCCGGCGCCACCGGCGACATCGATTTCGACAAGGACGGCGATATCGCCGGCTCCTACAACAAATGGGAGGTCAAGGGCGGCAAGGCCGTCGATCTGGGCCCGGCCAAGTAGCCGCCGATCCATCCGGAAATACCCGGAAATATGGGGCCCCGGTTCTCCGGAACCGGGGCTTTTTTCTCGCCGGACCGGGCTAGTGAGCCGCCACGGCGCGCGTCAGTCTCGGCACCGGGACCTCCTTGATCGGCAGATGGATCAGGCCGGCGAAAATGCCGAGCGCAGCGCCCATCCACCAGACGACTTCGTAGCTCCCCGACGCATCGTACAGGAGGCCGCCCAGGTAGACGCCCAGGAACGCGCCGAGCTGGTGCCCCAGGAACACGACGCCGAACAGCCCGGCCATGTATTGCATGCCGAAGAACTGGGCGACCAGGCCGGTGGTCAGCGGCACGGTCGACAGCCAGAGCACGCCGAGGACGGCGGAGAAAATACAGACCGACCAGACCGAAAGCGGCGTCAGGATAAAGACGGCGATCACGGCGGCGCGCAGGAAATAGATGGCCGAAAGGGTGCTGCGCTTGCTGTATTTCCCGCCCAGCCAGCCAGCGCCGAACGTGCCGGCCAGGTTGAAGGCGGCGATCAGGCTCAGGGACACGCCGCCCACCCACAGGGGCAGGCCGGCATCCTGGATATGCTTGGGCAGGTGGGACTGTATGAACGCGACGTGAAAGCCGCAGACGAAGAAGCCGGCGCACAGCAGCAGATAGCTGCGATAGCCCAGGGCTTCGGTAAATGCCTCGCGCGCGGTCTGGTCCGGCTGGCCGGCCTCCGGCTCGCCCTTGCCCGTCACGGCAAGCGACAGCGGAACGATGGTCAGCAGGAGGCCCGCCAGGATGTAGAGCGAGGCCTGCCAGCCGTATTGGCCGATCAGATAGGCAGCGACCGGAACCAGAACGAGCTGGCCGACCGAGCCCGAGGCGATGCCGACGCCGAAGGCGAGCGAGCGTCTCTCGGGCGTCACCTTGCGGCCGAACGTGGCAACGACGATAGAGAAGGAGGCAAAGGCGACGCCGATGCCGACCACCGCGCCGGCCGAAACGTGCATCATGATCGGCGCGGTCGAATGGGGAATCAGGGCCATGCCGGCGGCGTAGATGATCGCGCCGATCGCCAGGGATTTTCCGGCGCCGAACTTGTCGGCGAAGGTTCCGGCGAAGGGTGCAACGGCGCCCCAGACCAGATGCTGGATGGCGAGGGACAGGCTGAGGATCGCGGTCTTGTTGTCGAAGAACGACACGCTGATGTCGTTCATGTACAGGCCCAGGCCGGCGCGCGACCCGAAACTGATGGCGCCGATCAGGCAGCCGCAGGTGATGAGCAGCCAGAATGGAACGGTAAGGGCGGCGAACTTCGGCATAAGTGGTCCACTCGATACGCAGCGCTGCCGCGGATATCGGCCGCCTGCGCGCTACATAGCTGCGAACGGGCGCCGGGCAATTCTCCGCTTTGTCCCGGCGCATGCATGGTCATGTCCCGGCGGGCGCATGGTCCTGCCGCAGGGCCGGGGCGGCGCGCAGGCGCGTCGTGACCGCCGTGGCGCGGCGCAACGGCCCGTCGACCGGGCGCGGCGCCGGCCGCCGTCGAGATCGGGCCCGATGGCCCGGGATTCGCGAACGTCCATCGGGGTCGGCGGACCGCCGGTCGGTCGCTTTTCTATCCCCAATACCATCCACATTGCGGAAGAGAATGAGAAACAAACACGAACAAAACGCCAAGATCGAAAATTTTCATTGACGAATTGCCGTAAAGAATACTGTATTCAATTTATGCCGATTGAAGCACTGCAACGACCGCTTTCCTTGCGTCAGCAGGTTTACGAACGCCTGCGGACCGCGCTACGCGCCGGCGAGTACCGGCCGAACCAGCGCCTGACCGAGATCGGTATTGCCGAGGCGCTGGGCGTATCGCGGACTCCGGTACGCGAGGCGCTCGGTCTGCTCAGCCGCGAGGGATTGTTGTCGTCGATGCCCCACGGCGGGTTCAAGGTGCCCGATCTTCAGGTCGACGATCTCAACGACATTTTCGAACTGCGCTACCTGCTTGAGCCCTATGCGGCGGGACTGGCCGCCCGCAACGCCTATCACGACGGCGTAACCGGCATGCATGTCGCGATCCAGACCGAGAAGCAGTGCCTGATCGATTCCGACAATATCGCCTTTGTGCAGGCGAGCCAGGATTTCCGCAGCCGGCTGTTTTCGATGGCCGGGAACCGCCGCCTGGCTGCGGCGATCTCGCAAATCGAGGGCCATGTCCAGTTCGTCCGCAGCGAAACCTTCGACGACTGGAAGACCCGCACGATCCTGATCTCGGCGCAGGAGCAGATTCTGGAGGCGGTGCGGCTGCGCGACGCCGAGGCGGCGGCCAAGGCCATGCGCGCGCTTCTGACGACGACGAAGAACACGCTGCTGGCCGCGCTCCAACAGTTCAAGGCCGACGACGCGCCGGACGCCTACTACTGATCCCATAGCTTCATTCACGCCGCCCCGTCGGGCTCGTTCAGCTGCTTTATCGCGTCGTCGGGGCGGGCGCGGATCATGTCCATGAGTTCGCGCTGGACGGCGGCAGCGCCCGGGTCGTTCCAGCGGTTGTCCATCTCGGCCGGGTCGTTCGCCAGGTCGTAGAGTTCGCCGGTGTCGGACAGGGCCTCGTAGGTCAGCTTGTGGGTTTTGGTGCGCACGCAGCGCAACGAAAGCTGCACGCCGGCGCGGTTCGGATGAAGCTCCCACTCGTTGTAGGCGTAGTCCCGGCCCGCGCCGTTTCCCGCGCCGTTTCCCGCGCCGTTGCCCGCGCCGTCCTCGATCAGCGGGCGCAGGCTGGCCGAGTGCCGGGCGTCCAGGCCGGAGGCGCCGGCCCAGTCGGCAAAGGAGGCCGGCAGGTCGATGGTCGAAACCGGGTCGTCGACGACCCTGCCGCCCGGAATGCCCGGCCCGCGCAGGATCAGCCCGACGCGCAGCAGCCCCTCGTAGTGCATCGGGCCTTTCAGGATCAGCCCGTGGTCGCCCAGCCAGTCGCCATGGTCCGAAGAATAGACGACCACGGTGTTTTCCGCCTGGCCGCTCTCCGCCAGCGCGATCAGGATGCGGCCGACATGATGATCGATCAGGGATATCTGGCCGAAATAGTTGGCGATCAGACGGCGCAGCCGGTCGTCGCTCTGGAACGGGATCCGGCTGTACTGCGTGCGGAGGTCGGCGAACTGCCCCTCGATCTTTTTCTCGACGATGTCCCGGTGCCACCAGGGCCGGCGGTCGAGATCGCGGGTCCGGTGCGCCGGCAGGTCGACCTCCTCGGGATGGTGCAGGTAGCACCAGGGCTCGGGCGCGTCGAACGGATGGTGGGGGTCCGGGAAGCTGGCCCAGACGCACCAGGGCGACGCGCCGTCCTGCCGGATGAAGTCGATGGTCCGGTCGCCGACCCAAGCGCTGTTGTGCCAGGCCTCGGGCAGCTTCGAATTCCAGGTCTGGGCGGCCAGCCCGCCGGTCTCCCGGAAGTCGCCCCAATACAGGCCGGTCTTCTCGTCGCCCCGTCCGTCGGCGTGGTACCAGCGTTCGTAATGCAGCCCCTGGGGCGGCTTGCGCACCGGGAACCAGTTGTGGCCGACCAGCATCAGATCGACATGGTCGAAACCCATGTAGGGGCCGCTCCAGTCCGGGCCGTAGTCCCGCGAGCTCTCGATACATTCCGGGCTGCCGGTCGGCGCGAAGGTGCTGTAGGTCGCGAAATGCGCCTTGCCGACGAAACCCGTACGGTAGCCGGCGGCGGAAAGGGCGCCGGCAAAGCCGGCCTCGCCGGTCTCCGGATCGAGCGAGATGCCGTTGTCGTGGACGCCGTGGGTCATCGGCAGCAGGCCGGTCAGGATCGAGGCACGCGAGGGCTGGCAGACCACGTTGGGCGTGATGCAGGCCGCAAACCGCGTGCCCTCGGCGGCCAGCCGGTCGAGATGCGGGGTTTTGACCGGCCGTCCTTCGAAGCCGTAACAGTCGCCGCGCTGCTGGTCCGACGTGATGAACAGGATATTCGGTCTTTGAATTGCGGGGTCGTTCATGCGCTGTATCGTTATAGGCGAAGCCGGACCGCCGGATCACGAAACGGCCGGTTATGTCGGCGCCGCCGGCGTCAAGGCCGGCCGGCAAGGCAGTCGGTTATTCCGGCCGGGGACTCCAGCCGGCATGGCGAACGGGCAATGAAGGCGAGCGCTGCCGGGGCCCCACGCGAAGGTGCGGGTCGTGCATGCCTCCCCGGAACACGTTTACGCCGATTCCCGCTATATCGTTGACTTTACAACGTTTTGTGTCAAGATGAAATCAAACTGCCGAATCAGACCGTTGCGGGAGCGAAGCGTGCAGGATCGGGCGGAGGAGGTTGAAAAGACGCAGCAGCCGGGGGACCCGTCCCCTGCAGAACGGCGGGCGCAATCCGGCGGCGAAGCGCCTGCCGCGAACGGGCCGGCCGCCGACCGGATGGCGTCGGTCAGCCAGTTCTATACCTATCGGTTGCACAAACTCGTCACGATGCTGAACCGCCAGATGCACGACGAATTGCAGGCGCGATACGGTTTCGGCCTTGCTGAATGGCGGACGATCGGCGTGCTCGGCGAATTCGGCCCGCTCTCGCTGCGCGATGTCGCCCGGCGCGGGGCCATCGACAAGGCGCAGGTCTCCCGCCTCATGCCGGGCCTGGTCCGGCGCGGTTATGTCGACCGCAACGCCCATCCGACAGACCGGCGCCGCGCCTCCCTGCGTCTGACCGAGGCCGGCCGGGGCCTCTACGAGGAAATCCTGGTGCTCGGCAGGCGGCGGCAGGCCTGGCTCGTCGATGAACTCACGGAAGCGGAACGGGTGACCGTGGTCGATATTCTCGATCGTATGCTGGCCAGGATCGAGGCCGAACCGGCAGGACCGTTTGCGCAGTTGGAGGCTGCGGAATGACCGGCGGGCCGCCGCGGCATGGCGGCGGCGGACACGGCCGAAGCCGTTACGGGAGCAGGGGAGCCGATGGAGCCGCATAACCTCATCGTCGTCATGTCGGACGAGCACGATCCGCGCTTCATGGGGCATATGGGCCATCCGCGGGTCCGGACGCCGAACATGGACCGGCTGGCGGCGCGCGGCACGGCCTTCACCACGGCGTATACCAATTCCCCGATCTGCGTACCCGCGCGGGCCAGCTTCGCGACCGGCCGCTACGTCCACGAGATCGGCTACTGGGACAACGCCATCGCCTGGGACGGAAGGGTGAGAGGCTGGCCGAACCGGCTGCAGGAAGAGGGGCTGTACAACGCCACCATCGGCAAGCTGCACTACCGCCGGGAGGAGGATCCCTACGGCATCGACCGGCAGATCGAGCCGATGCACATCTATAACGGCGTCGGCATGGTCTGGGGCTCGCAGCGCGATCCGCTGCCCGACACGCGCGGCAGTTTCCGGATGCTGAAGACGATCGGCCCCGGCGAGAGCGGCTACAACCGCTACGACATGCGCATCGCCGACGAAGCCGTTGCCTGGCTGCGCGAAGCGTCGAAGCACGATTATCCGCGCCCCTGGATCCTCTATATCGGCTTCGTCGCGCCGCACTTTCCGCTGGTCGCGCCGCAGGAGTATTTCGATCCGTACCCGATCGAGGACATGCCGTTTCCCAAGCTGCATCCGCAGGGCGGCTACGAACGCCATCCCTGGGTCGAGGAGCACGCGCAGTTTTCGCAGACCGACAATCAGTTCGCGGGCGAGGAGGAGCGCCTCCTGGCGATCGCCGCCTATCACGCGCTCTGCACCTTCGTCGACGAGCGGCTGGGCGCGGTGCTCGATACGCTGGACGAAACCGGCCTGAGCGAGAAGACCCGGGTGATCTACACCAGCGACCACGGTGACAATGTCGGCGCGCGGGGCCTGTGGGGCAAATCGGTGCTTTACGAGGAGGCCAGCCGGATCCCGATGATCGTCGCCGGACCGGACGTGCCGGCCGGCCGCACCGTTGCGACCCCCGTCACCCTGGTCGACCTCTATCCGACCGTGATCGACGGCGTCGGCCTGGAGGCGATGGAGGAAGAGGCGGCGCTGCCCGGCCGGTCCCTGTTCGCCCTGATCGACGAGGCGGACGACCCGGAGCGCATCGCCTTCTCCGAATACCACGCCGTCGGCTCGAACAGCGCCGGCTACATGCTGCGCAAGGGCCGGTTCAAGTATCATCACTATGTCGGCTATGCGCCGGAGCTGTTCGACCTCGAGTCCGACCCGGAGGAACTGACCGATCTGGCGCCCGACCCGGCCCATGCCCCAACCCTCGCCGAATACGAGGCCCTGCTGCGCGACATCGTCGATCCCGAGGACGCCGACCGCCGCGCTAGGGCCGACCAGCGCGCCCTGATCGAGCGCCACGGCGGTTGGGAAAAGGCCCGCGAACTCGGCGCCCCGGCCGCCACACCGGCGCCCGGCGCGGGACTCGAGTAGGAACCGGCCGTTTCGCCGCGCCGCTTCCGGACTATTGCGAGCGGCGGTGCCGTTGTCCGAAGACGAACGGATTCACGCGGCTTCCGATGTCGGCGGCGGACCGCCAGACCCTGGCGGATCGGGCAGAGGCGTCAGGTCGCGGCGCATGAAGACCGCTTCCAGCAGTCCCTCGATGCGCGCCACGCGGTCGCGCAATTCGTTCATTTCCCTGCGCAATCCGTCGATCTCGCTGCGCATTTCAACGCGCAAGGAACGGATGTCCTGCCGCAGCCAGGCGAACAGGCCGATAATCAGCGCCCCGAGCGCAACCAGGCCGGCAAGATTGGCATCCATGCGAATAATTTAACCCATTGAACGATTTCCGTCCACATCCGAATGCCCGCCGCAGGCGCTGCGCACCCCATCCTAGATCTCCGCCGTCACCGCGTTGTATTCGAACAGCCAGTCGTGGCGGGCGGCGACGGCGGCCGGGTCGAACTCCTCGCGGGCGATGCGCGCCGTCTCGGCCGGGTCGGCCAGCTTCGGGTTGTGGAAGCGCGCCGTGTTGGCGGCCGAGCCGCGCACCATCCGCGCCGTGCGCTCCAGCCGCGCCTCTTCGTAGCGCTTCAGGGCGGTCTCGACATCGTCGAAGGCTTCGAGCGCGCGGGCGAGGACCAGGCCGTCCTCGATGGCGTGGTTGGCGCCCTGGGCGAGGAAGGGCAGGGTGGCGTGGCAGGCGTCGCCGAGCAGCGTGAGCCGCCCTCTTGACCAGGCGTCCATCGGCTCGCGAACGTGCAGCGCCCACTTGTACGGCGTCGGAATTGCGCGGATCAGGCCGCGCGGCGCGTCGTTCCAGCCGGCGAAGTCGCGCAGGCATTCCGCGACCGTGCCCGGGGTATTCCAGCTTTCGACCCGCCAGTCGCTGCGCTCGATGGCGCCGACGAAGTTCATGAGTTCGCCGTTGCGCAGCTGGTAATGCACGCAATGGCCGCCCGGCCCGATCCAGATCGCGCTCTGGGGCTCCAGAAGCTGGGGCGGCAACCCGGTGGTCGGCACCACGCCGCGCCAGGCGACGATGCCGGTGAATTCCGGATCGTCGGGGCCGAACAGGGCCCGGCGGACTACCGAATGAATGCCGTCCGCGCCGGCGAGCCCCGCGCCGGAGACGCGTTCGCCGGTTTCCAGAATGGCGACGGCGCGGGCGCCGTCCTGCTCCGCGCCGGCGAGTTTCGCGTTGAGGCGGATCGCGTCCGGCTGCGCGGCGGCGACGGCCTCCGCCAGCACGGCGTGGAGGTCGGCCCGGTGGAACATGCAGTAGGGAAAGCCGTAGCGCTCGACGGAGTCCGCGCCGAGATCGTAAAGCGGCCAGCTTTCGCCGGTGCGGAAATGGTAGATGCGCTTGCCCTCGGGCTGCCAGGCCAGCGGTTTCAGCGCCGGCCACAGGCCGAGATGGTCGAGCACGCACATGCCGTTGGCGCCGATCTGCACCCCGGCGCCGACCTCGCCCAGCGCCGGCGCCTGTTCGAGGACCTGCACCCGGAAGCCGCGCCGGATCAGGGCAAGCGCGGCGGTCAGCCCGCCCAGGCCGGCGCCGGCGATCAGGATGCGGTCGTCCGGCGCGGTCACGGTTCCAGCCGCCTCAACAGCCCGTGGGCGAATTCCGTCAGCGTATCGTCCCGCGCGCCCATGACGACGATGCGGTCGCCCGGTCCGGCCAGGTCGAGCAGCCGGTCGCCGCAGGCCGCCCGGTCGCCATGCGCCTCGGCGCGCCGCCCGGCCGCCGCAACCGGCCCGGCAATGTCGCGGCTGGATATGTCTTTGGTGACGGTGCCGCCGAAATAGACGGGTTCCGGCATCAGCAGGACGTCTTCGCTGTCCAGCTTGTCGGCGAACACGTCGATGAAACCCTGCCGCATCTTGCGCAGCGGGCCGAAGCCGTGGGGCTGGAACAGGATGAGCAGCCGGCCGGGCACGGCGTGCAGCGTGTCCAGCGTGGCGGCGATCTTGTCCGGGTTGTGGGCGAAATCGTCGATTACCGTGACGCCGCCGGCGGCGCCGACCGTTTCCAGACGGCGGCGCAGACCGGCAAATCCGTTCAGATAACGGGCCGCTTCCGCCGCCGGAACGCCGCAGGCGGCCGCCGCGCCGATTGCGGCGAGGGCGTTGGCGACATTGTGGGTGCCCGGAACGGGCAGCGTCACCGGGTGGGCGCCGGGCGTTCCGTCGGCGATCAGCCGGAATCCGATGCCGTCCGGCGCCGGAGAGAGCGCCGCGGCGAACAGGTCGGCGTTGCGGTCCGACAGGCTGAAGAACACCCGGTTCTCCGGCGGAACCGGCCGGCCGATCCGGATCGTTTCGGGATCGTCCAGACTGACGACACACCGGTCCGCCTTTCCGATGAAATCGCCGAACAGGCCGCGAAGCTCGTTCATCGGCTTGTGGTCTTCGGAGACGTTGGTCAGCACGGCAATGGACGGATCGAACAGGGCGATCGAGCCGTCGCTCTCGTCCACTTCGCTGACGAAGATGCCGCCCGCTCCCGCCAGCGCGCTGGCGAAGGGATCGTCCGGGCCGGCGAAATTCTTCATCACCGCGCCGTTCATCGCCGTCGGCTCGCGGCCGGCCAGGTGCAGGATCCAGGCGATCATGCCGGTGACGGTGGATTTGCCGCTGGTCCCGGCGACGCCGATGCGCTGCGGCGCGGCGTTGAACAGCCCGGCCAGCAGTTCGGCGCGGCTCATCCGCCGGGCGCCGATATCCCGGGCAGCGGCGACGTCCGGCACGCTGTCCTCGACCGCGGCCGAGGCGACGAGTATCTGATCGGCCCGACAGATGCCGCTGCCGTCCTGCGGGTGCAGGCGGATCCCCCGGCGGCGCAGATAGTCGAATTTCGCTCCGGCGCGGCCGGCGCCGGGCGTTGCGTCGAGCGCGCGGTCCGACCCTTCCACCCGATGGCCCTGCGCCTGTAGGATCAGGGCGAGCGGCAGCATTCCGCTGCCGCCGATGCCGCACAGGAAATAGGATCGGGGCCTGATCATTTGGGCATGAGAATTGCCATCGTCGCGCCGAGCAACCGCATAGACCAGTCCCTGGTCGAATGGGTCAAGGCCATTGCCGCCGCGCAGTTCGCGGACCGGCCGTTCGCCCAGCGTCCGGAGCTGCTGTTTCATCCGCAATGTTTCCTGTCGTCGGGCCATTTCGCCGGGACGGACCGGGAGCGCGCCGGCGCGTTTCTGGACGTCGCCAACGATCCCGCGGTCGACGCCGTCTGGTTCGCGCGCGGCGGATACGGCGCCGGCCGCCTCCTGCCGCGCATCGAAGGCGCGCTTTCCCGCGCGGCGCTGGAGAAAACCTACCTGGGCTACAGCGACGCCGGCAACCTGCTGGCGCTGCTGATGAAGGCCGGCGTCGCAGACCTCGCCCACGGGCCGATGCCGACGGACATCAGGCGCGCGGACGGGGAGGCGGCCCTGCGCCGGGCGCTCGCCTGGCTGGTCGATCTCGATCCCGAAACCGTCGAGCCGTCGGCGCGCAACGGCAGTTCCAACGTGGCTTTCAACCTCACCGTGCTCAGCCACCTGATCGGCACGCCCTGGCAGCCCGACCTCGTGGGCCGGGTGCTGATGGTCGAAGACATCGACGAGTATATGTACCGGCTCGACCGCGCCCTGTGGCAGGTCCTGTCCGCCAGGGGCATGGACCGGATCGCCGGCCTGCGCCTCGGCCGCTGCGGCGAGATTCCGGAGAACGATCCGGATTTCGTGCTGACCGAAGAGGAGATGGCCCGGGAGCGCTGCGCCGCCGCCGGCGTCGCCTACCTCGGCCGCGCCGATATCGGCCACGACGCCGCGAACAAGGTGGTGCCGATGGGCGGGTGAGGAGCGCCGTCCTTCGAGACGCCCCGGACCCGATCCGCCGCTCCGGGCGGAATGACGGGAAGAGGTGCCGCGATCCGTCAGGAATTGTCAGGATTCGTCATGATCCGCCGGCGTCATTCCCCGTGGCCGCCGGCGTCCCCGGGTTGCGCCTCGTCCGCCCGGGCCTCGGACTCGCTTCCCTCCTCCCGCTCCTCATCCCACTCCTCCCACTCCCACTCCTCGTCGTCGTCGCTGTCGCCGGACGGGGCGTCGGACTCTTCGGGGAAGAACGGGAAGAACGGCCTGTCGGGCGCTACGGGTATACGGACCGCCCTGCGGGCGCCGCCCTCCGCCGGCATCAGGCCGGCCCGGTGTAGGGACATGTCAGGATCCGCCGGGATCGGGCCGCCCGGCGCCGGCACATCCGCTGAAGGATGTAAGGATATGTCAGGATTCGTCATGTCGGGACCGTCCGGCGGCGAGGCATCCCCGGCCTGCACGCCTCCCGGAGGGCGGCTTCCCGCCTGCAGCCGGCGCTCTTCGACGGTGGCGTGCAGGCGTTGTGCGGTCGCCAGCCAGTCGGCCTCGTCGAAATCCTTGCGCCGCTCCAGGACCTTCCGGCTCGCCCGGTGGGCGGCGAGCGCCCGTTCGGTCCGGTGCCGGCCCCGGCGCAGCGCCTCGGCCAACGGGCCGATGGGCGGGCCGGGTTCCGAATCGGCCGGGCGGGACGCCGCCTGCTCCCCGGGCGCCTCTCCGGACGCTTCTCCGGGCAGGGGCCACAGGCCGGCGCGGCGGTGGGCGCTGCGCCGGTCGAGGCCGGACAGCTCGGCCTGCAGCTTCACGACCCGGATCATGAGCGAGGCCGAGCCCTGTTCCACCGCCGCATCCCAGGCCTGCTCCAGCCGGCCGAGCAGGATCTGCGCCTCGTCCCGCTCGACCGCCCGCCACGCCGCCCGGATGGCGCGCACCCGTCCGGCAATATCCGGCCGCTCCAGCAGATCGTGCCCGGTCTGGCGCGCCGAGCCCCCGGCATAGCCGGCGTCCCGCGCCGCCCCGGCGGCGTTGCCGGTGGCGGCATAGTGGCGGCAGAACGCCTCCTGGCGCAGGGTGAGGGGTGAATCCGAAGGCGGCGCCTCCGGCGCGGTCCCGGCAGAAGCGGCGGGTAGGGCAATGGACATGGCAGCCATCCTTTCGTTCGATATATGTTCCTTCCCCGAACATAGGAAAATAGACGAGAAATGCAAGCGAAAAATTCCCACTACCCGCCCATCGACGGCGGGACAGTCCGGCGCTCCCTGGCCGGTTTTGTAGGGGAGGGTTTGAAACCCTCCCCTACGGACTATCGGCTGTGCAAAGCGTCGGCATACGGCACGGCCGCTCCGGCCGGCCGGGATGTCGGGCGGGGATATTTCGTCCGGCCGTCTTTGTGGGGAGGGTTTGAAACCCTCCCCTACGGACTATCGGCTGTGCAAAACGTCGGCATACGGCACGGCCGCTCCGGTCGATATGCCGGTCGGGAATGCGCCTTACACGATCCGGCTGTTGCGTTTGCCCCAGTAACGGTCCTTCAGGAGGCGCTTGTAGAGCTTGCCGGTCGGGTGGCGGGGCAGGGCCTCCATGAAGTCGACGCTCCGGGGCACCTTGATCGCGCTCAGATGCCGGCGCGCGAAGGCGATGAGGTCGTCGGCGAGCGCGTCGCCGGCATCGGCCGTCGAGAGCGGCTGCACGACGGCCTTCACCGCCTCGCCGAATTCCTCGCTGGGCACGCCGATCACCGCCACGTCCGCCACCTTCGGGTGCGTGATCAGCAGGTTTTCGATCTCCTGCGGGTAAATGTTCACGCCGCCGGAAATGATGGTGAAGGAGCGCCGGTCGGTCAGATAGAGATAACCGTCCCCGTCCATGTGGCCGATGTCGCCCAGGGTCGACCAGCCGCGGTCGCTATAGGCCTCGGCGGTGCGCTCGGGATCGTTGAAATATTCGAATTCCGGCCCGTCGGAGAAATAGACGGTGCCGGTCTCGCCGGGCGGAAGTTCCGCACCGTCCTCGCCGACGATGTGCAGGACGCCGACCACCGGCCGCCCGACCGAACCGCGGTGGTCCAGCCATTGCCGGGTGTCGATCAGCGTCAGCCCGTTGCTTTCGGTGCCGCCGTAATATTCCAGCAGGATCGGCCCCCACCAGTCGATCATCGCCTCCTTGACCGGGATCGGGCAGGGCGCGGCGGCATGGATCGCCGTGACGTGGCTCGACAGGTCGCGCCCGGTCCGCTCGGCTTCCGGCAGCTTCAGCATGCGCACGAACATGCTCGGCACCCACTGGCTGTGGGTGACCCGGTGGCGCTCGATCAGGTCCAGGCTGTTTGCGGCGTCGAAGCGCTCCATGACGATGCTGGTCGCGCCGCGCGCGACCGAGGCCATGTTGTAGCGCAGCGGGGCGGCGTGATAGAGCGGCGCCGGCGACAGGTAGACCATGTCGCGATGCAGGCCGACCGCGTCGGCGAGCAGGGCGAGCGCCGGCTCGTGCGTGCCGAAGGACATCCCCTGAAGCGGCCGTTTCACCGCCTTCGGCCGGCCGGTCGTGCCGGACGAATAGAGCATGTCCGTACCCTCGACCTCGTCGGCGATCCGCCCGTCCGGCTGGGCGCCGGTTGCCTCTTCGTAGGAGGCGAATCCGTCCGCCGCGCCGCCGATCATCAGGCAGTGCTCCAGCTTCGGGCAGAGCGGCGGCACGGCGGCCGCCACGTCGCGCTTGTAATCGGTCGATACGAACAGCCGGGCGCCGCAGTCGTTGACGATGTAGGCGACCTCTTCGGCCGTCAGGTAGGAGCTGACCGCCGTGTAGTAGAGCCCGGCCCGCTTGGCGCCCCAGCACAGCTCGAAGAAGCGCGGATGGTTCTCGACAAAGAAGGCGATGTGGTCGCCCGAACGGATGCCGAGGGCGCGCAGCAGGCGGGCGAACCGGTTCGAGCGCGCTTCGAGCTGCGCATAGGTCACCGTCTCGCCGCTTTCGGCCATGATGAGCGCGGGCTTGTCCGGCGTCAGTTCGGCGAAGTCGGGCAGGGTCGGCATGGTGGGATCAAGGGCGGGATCGGGGGCGGATTTTCGCGCGTGTCGGTCGGCGGCATGCTTCATACGGCACGGGCGACCGGTTGGGAAATGCCGAGGCGCCGCTTGCCGCCCCGCTTGCCGCAGGGCCGGCGGTGGCTTAATCATGTGGAGAAGCGGAGACCGGGTCGGACGCAACCCGGACGAGACGGGGAGGCCGCGCGATGGCCCTGCAGTTGCACCGAACGGTCGAGCACCGGCCGGAGTCGCGGATCGAGGAGGCGGTCGGCATCCTCAGGCAGCGCTTCGGCGACCGGCTGTCGACCTCCGAATCCGTGCGCGAGCAGCACGGCAAGGGCGAGGACCACCATCCGGTCGTGCCGCCGGACGCCGTGTTCTACGCCGAATCGACCGAAGAGGTCGCCGAGGCGGTGAAGATCTGCGCCGAATACCGGGTGCCGGTCATTCCGTTCGGCACCGGCACGTCGCTGGAAGGCCATGTCGCGGCGCTGAACGGCGGCCTGTGCATCGACGTGACGCGCATGGACGCGGTGCTGGAGGTCAACGCCGAGGACCTGGACTGCCGGGTCCAGCCCGGCGTGACCCGCAAGCAGCTCAACGAATTCCTGCGCGACACCGGCCTGTTCTTCCCGATCGATCCCGGCGCCGACGCCTCGATCGGCGGCATGACCGCCACGCGCGCCAGCGGCACCAACGCGGTGCGCTACGGCACGATGCGCGAGAATGTGCTGGGCCTCACCGTCGTCACCGCCGACGGCCGGATCGTCAAGACGGCGCAGCGGGCGCGCAAATCCTCGGCCGGCTACGACCTCACCCGCCTGTTCGTCGGCTCCGAGGGCACCCTGGGCGTGATTACCGAAATAACGCTCCGGCTCTACGGCATTCCCGAATCCATCGTCTCGGCGCTGTGTGCCTATCCGTCGCTCGAAGCCGCGGTCAACACGGTGATCGAGACCATCCAGCTCGGCATCCCGGTGTCGCGCATCGAGATCGCCGACGAAGTGCAGATGAAGGCGACCAACGACTATTCCGGCACCGACCTGCCGGTGGCGCCGATGCTGTGGTTCGAGTTCCACGGCACCGGGGCCGGCACGACCGAGCAGGCCGAAATGGTCAAGGCGATCTCCGACGAATGGGGCGGCGGCGACTTCCAGTGGACCGCGAGCGCGGAAGAGCGGGCGAAGCTGTGGCAGGCGCGCCACGACGCCGCCTACGCCGCCAAGAATATCCGCAAGGGCGCCGAGGTCTGGGCGACGGATGTCTGCGTGCCGATCAGCCGGCTCGCCGAATGCATCGTCGAGACCCAGAACGACATCAGGGAGAACGACCTGATCGCGCCCATCGTCGGCCATGTCGGCGACGGCAATTTCCACCTGGTCCTGATCGCCGACAAGGAGGACGAGGACGAGATGGCCCGGGCCAACGCGGTCAACGAGCGCCTGGTCCACCGCGCCATCGCCATGGAGGGCACCTGCACCGGCGAGCACGGCATCGGCATGGGCAAGATGGACTTCCTGGTCGCCGAGCACGGCGAGGCCGTCTCCCTCATGCGCATGATCAAGAAGGCCCTCGACCCGGACAACATCATGAATCCGGGCAAGATTTTGCGGGTGTAGGGCCGACTGCGGGAGCGCTTTGGTGAGTCGGTACGAGCGGCTGCTGGAGAGAATTCTCCACGGTCGGTCGGACGCAAATTTCCGCTTCGCCGATCTGCGCGCCCTGATGTTCCATCTCGGATTCTCGGAGCGGATTCGGGGCAGCCACCATCTATTCGACAAGGAAGGTATTGTGGAAATCGTCAACCTGCAGAGCCGAGGCGGACAGGCAAAACCCTATCAGGTGAGACAGGTTCGACAGTTGATCCTGAAGTACAAATTGGGGGAAGAAGGCTGATGCACAAATACGAGATCATTCTCTATTGGAGCAACGAGGATCGGGCCTACGTCGCCGAAGTGCCGGAGTTGCCCGGATGCATGGCGCACGGCGACGATCAGGAAACTACTTTGCGGAACGTTAACGACGCGATTCAGTTTTGGATCGACAGATCCCGGGAGCTAGGACGTCCCGTTCCGGAGCCCAAAGGCGAACGCCTGATGTTTGCCTGACCGAGGTTCGCTAATCGAGTAACACTACAAGTCTACCCCGGGGAGGGCAGGCTATGACCCCCGAGAAGGTTCTCGAACATCCGGCGAAGGTGCTGAGCGACGACCAGCGCCGCTTCTATTTCGAGCACGGCTACCTGCATCTGGACGGCTTCGTCTCCGACGGCTGGCTCGACCGGCTGTGGGCGGTGACGAACCGCTTTATCGAAGACAGCCGGCGCTGCACGGCGTCGAACGACGTGTTCGACCTGGAGCCGGCCCACACGGCGGACAATCCGCGGCTGCGCCGGCTCAACCATCCGGTGACCCAGGACCCGGTGCTCGAGGAATTCGGCCTGCGCGGGCCGGTGGTCGACCTCGCCGAAGACCTGCTCGGCCCGGACGTCAAGTTCCACCACTCCAAGCTGAACTTCAAATGGTCCGCCGGCGGCGAGGAGGTGAAGTGGCACCAGGACATCCAGTTCTGGCCCCATTCCAACTATTCGCCGCTCACCATCGGCGTCTACATGGAGGATGTGGACGACGAGATGGGGCCGATGGGCGTGATCCCCGGCAGCCATGAGGAGGACCTGTTCGACCTGTACGGCGATGACGGCCAGTGGGTCGGCGCGATCGACGACCGCGACCTGCCGAGGGTGCGGCTGGGCGACGTCGTCTGGCTGAAAGGCAAGCGCGGCTCGGTGACGATCCACAACTGCCGGATGGTCCACGGCTCGATGCCGAACAATTCGAGCCGTTCGCGGCCGCTGCTGCTGCACACCTATGCGGCGGCCGACGCCATCACCCTGTTCCCCGGCATCGCCGACAATATCGCGCTGTCCAACAGCATAATCCGGGGCGAGGCCGCGCGCTGGGCCGAGTTCGATCCGCGGCCGTGCCTGATCCCGCCGGACTGGTCGAAGGGCTACACCTCCATCTTCGCCCTTCAGCAGGAGGAGGACAGGGCGGCCTGAGTTCGTCCGACGTGCCGCCCGGGCGAATCGGCCCGGCGCCTGCCCAAACGCTCCGGAATCGGAGGAAGCCGGGGCGATTGCTGGACTTCCAGAATGTTCGATGTTAGGGTTCCTTCGCGTGTCGCGTAGGGGTTCGGGAAGTCGCTGATTTCCGGCGTTTCCGGGACCGCAGAAACCGGCTCACGTCGTCGCCCGATGGCTTCGGGCCGGTCGTCGGTAAGCAGATGATGCTACCAGTCAGGACGGGAAGCCGGCCGTTCGGCTGCCTGCGGGCGGCCAGGGCGCGGTCGTGTCCGGCCGAAGCGGCGCGAAAATCGAAAATCGGATCACTGCGGGTCCTTCCGGTCGCGAGCTACGGAACGCGCGCGCGGAGGCGACTGCCAATCCTGTAACTGCGAGGACGGATCGATGTTGGGTAAC
This sequence comes from Alphaproteobacteria bacterium, assembly GCA_965202925.1. Taxonomy (GTDB): domain Bacteria; phylum Pseudomonadota; class Alphaproteobacteria; order Bin65; family Bin65; genus Bin65. The sequence goes on from CBDBCG010000001.1 coordinate 1,526,486, forward strand.
GTGGAAAGCATTTGGCGCTATCCTGTCAAGAGCATGCGCGGAGAAGAGGTCGACGAAGTGTTCGTCGCCTTTACCGGCGTGATGGGCGACCGGGTCTATGCGGTTTCCTCGACCGCGGCCGACAAGGCCTTTCCCTGGCACACGGCCCGCGAGCAGGAAGACTATGTGCTCTACCAGGCCCGCTTCAAGAACCGCGACGGAACCCTGAAGCCTGACAATATGGTGGAGGCGATGGGCCATCCGGCCAACATCCACGCGCCGTTCCCGACCGAGCCGGGCGCCTTCGGGGTCGAGGTCGAAACGCCCGACGGCGCGGTGGTCGACGTCGAGGATCCGGCCTTCCTCGAAGGCCTCAAGGACAAGTCGGAGGGCGAGCTGGCGCTGCACCATACCCAGCGCAGCATCGTCGACTGCCGGCCGGTGACGCTGTTCTCGCTGCAGACGGTCAACCAGCTCAGCGAGGAGACCGGCACGGACATCCATAAATTGCAGTTCCGCGCCAACTTCTATGTCGACTGGAACGACGCGGGCGGCTTCTACGAGGACGAGCTGGTCGGCAAGACGGTCAAGATCGGCGATACGGTCGAAATCATGGTCGTCGAGCGCGACCCGCGCTGCAAATTCATCACAATTCATCCGGAAACCGCTGAGACGGACCCCGCCTTGCTGCGGCATGTGACCAAGGCGCACGAGGGGTTTGCCGGTGTCTATGCAGCGGTAATCAAGGAAGGCCCCGTCAAGAAGGGAGACGCGATCGCGCTCGCCGATTGACGGTCCCGGCAAGCCCCCGTGCGAAACAACGAAGGGACGAAACCGGACATGACCAAACTCATCTATATCGAAGTTTCTCCCCGCAAGGAGCGGTCGCACTCGATCGCCGTGGCGGAAGCCTTCCTGGATGCCTACCGGGCGGCCAATCCCGATCACGAGATCGACAAGATGGATCTGTGGGATACCGAGCTGCCCGAGCTCAACCTGGCCATGATCGATGCCAAGTACCGGCTATTGGATCTCGACACGCTCGACGACCGGGAAGCGAATGCCTGGAAGGATGTCGAGGCGGTCTTCAACCGGGTGAATTCGGCCGACAAGATCGTGATCAGCACGCCGATGTGGAACTTCAACGTTCCCTACAAGCTGAAGCATCTGATCGACATCATTATCCAGCCGGACCTGGCCTTCGCCGTCGTGGAAGGCGGTTACGAGGGGCTGGTCAAGGGCAAGCGGGCGATGGTGATCGTCGCGCGCGGCGCCGCCTATATGCCCCCCTCCGATTTCTTCGAGGTCGATTTCCAGAAGCGGTATATCGACTTCCTGCTCAGCTTTATCGGCTTCGAGGATATCCGTGCCCTCGTCGTCGAGCCGATGCTGAGCCCGCCGGAGGAACAGGCTGCGACCCGGGCCAAGCTGATCGAGGAAGCGAAGGCCGCTGCCGCGGAGTTCTAGGCGGCAGGTATGCCGGCGCCGGGCCGGGCCGCCCCTTGCACGAGTCCCCTGCGAAAGGCAGCTTGCGTCCGCGGCGCTATACCTCCCCCTCTTCAGAGGGGGAGGTCGGCGAGCGTAGCGAGCCGGGTGGGGGTGCCGTGCGGCAGACGCGCCTCGCCGCCCGGTATACAAAAAAGACGCGACTCCTCCGGCGGCCCAAGTCACCCCCATCGACCTCGCTGCGCTCGGCCACTTCCCCCTCTGAAGAGGGGGAAGGATATTTCTTGCAGCGTGAGGCCGTTTCGCGGGGGAATCCTTGTAAGGGGGGAATGCCTGCCGCATTGATGCGCCGGTGAATTTCTATCCGCTCACGATAATCGAGGTCATCGACGAGACGGCGCATGCCCGGTCGTTCAGGCTCAGGCCGGCCGCCGGGCATGCGCCGCTGTTCGCCTACAAATCCGGCCAGTTCCTGACGTTCCGGATCCCCCGCGAAAGCGGCCCTATCGAGCGCTGCTACTCGCTGTCGAGCGCGCCGGCGAGCGACGCCGAACTGAAGGTCACGGTCAAGCGGGTCAGCGGCGGGATCGGATCCAACTGGTTCAACGACGTCCCGAAACCGGGCGATACGATCGAGGTCGCGCCGCCCAGCGGCCGCTTCGTCCTGCGCAGCCTGGAGCGGCAGCCCGTCCTGTTCGCCGGCGGCAGCGGCATCACGCCGGTCATCTCGCTGATCAAGCAGGCGCTGCACGAAACCGCGCTCTCGCCGCGCCTGTTCTACGCCAATACGGACCGCGGCCAGATCATCTTCCGGCGCGAAATCGACGATCTGTGCGCCCGCTTTCCCGGCCGGCTGGAATGCCATCACCATATCGACGCGCAATCCGGACTGGCCAATGCCGGCCTGATCCGGGATTTCATCGGCGGCCGGCCGGACTGCGATTATTTCATTTGCGGGCCGGCGCCGTTCATGGACCTGACGGAGGATGTCCTGAGCGGCCTGGGCGTCGGCGACCGGCACGTTTTCATCGAGCGCTTCACGATGCCCGAAGACGGCGACACCGCCGAAGACGCGATCCTTCCGTCCGCGGGCGCCGGCGACGTCGCATCGTTCCGCGCCACGATCGACGGCGAGGAACACGAGGTTCCCTATCTGGCGGGAGAGACCCTGCTGCGATGCATGCTGACCCAGGGCCTCGATCCCGTCTATTCCTGCGAAGACGCGCATTGCGGCTCCTGCATGGTGATCCGGAAAACCGGCGAGGTCGCGATGCGCAAGAGCACCGTCCTGTCGAAGCGCGACAAGGAGCGGGGCTATATCCTGCTGTGCCAGGCCGAGCCGCAGTCGGACGATGTCTGGGTCGATTGCGACGCCTGACGGCCGCCCGCGCGATATGCCGATACGCGCGCGGCAGTAGGCAAAATACCTGCCGGCCATGCTATAACGCCCGCCTCACCAACCCTCACCGCACCTGCGCGGAGGCCGATCCGATGAACAAACCCGTCGATCCCGCCGTCGCCGGCCTTGCCGCGGCGGCCTCGGCCCGCGGCTCCGGGCCGGCGCGCGAAGCCGGGCCGTCGATGCGCTCCTGGCTGGAAACCCTCGAAGCCAACAACCAGCTGCGCCGGATCGACGTGCCGGTCGACTGGGACGAGGAGATCGGCGCCATCGCCCGGGCGAATATCGCGCTGCAGGGGCCCGGCCTGTTCTTCCGCAACATCCGCGACTACCGGACGACGACGAGCACCAAGTTCGTCACCTGCGGGATCGCGAACAAGGCCCAGGTGCGCCTGATGCTCGGCCTGCCGGACGATGCCGGCGACAGGGCGATGGTGCGCCATCTCAAGGACGCCTACCGCAATCCGGTCCGGCCGGTCACGGTCGATCACGGGCCGTGCAAGGAGAATGTCCTGACCGGCGAGGCCATCGACCTGGAGCAGTTCCCGGCGCCGCGCTGGCACGCGACCGACGGCGGCAAATTCATCGACACCTTCTGCGGCGTCATCACCCACGACCCGGCGACCGACCGGCCCAATATCGGCCTTTACCGGGGCCAGGTGCTCGGGCCGGCGAAGATCGGCAAACTGCTGGTCCCGACCCAGGGCTGGGGCGATCATTTCCTGAAATACCGCGACGCAAAGGGCCGGATGCCGGTCGCCATGTCCTACGGCTGGCACGACGTCATGCCCTTCTGCGCCGGCTCGCCCTTCCCCAAGCATGTCTGCGAATGGGACATGATGGGCGCGATTCTCGGCCGGCCGGTCGAACTGATCGACTGCGAGAGCGTGCCGCTCCAGGTTCCCGCGACCTCGGAAATCGTCGTCGAGGGCTGGATCGATCCCGATCCGGCGACCTGGGAGATGGAAGGGCCGTTCGCCGACTATCCGGGCTATCTCGGCGGCAAGCCGTCGCCCAAGCCGGTCGTCGAAGTCTCCTGCGTCACCCACCGCCACGATCCGATCATGCGCGGCGCGCTGGAGGGCGCCCGGCCCGGCTTCCCGTCGGAGGATTCGCTGCTCTGCGCCTATTCCTGGTCGGCGATCGCCTGGAACATGCTGGAGGACGCCGGCGTCAGCGGAATCACGGACGTCTGGATGCCGCCGGTCGTCACCGGCACCAACATCGTCGTCCAGGTGCGCAAACAGTATCGCGGCCATGCCCAGCAGATCGGCATGGCGCTGTGGGGCACCAGCGCCGGGCAGTGGTTCTTCAAGAATGTCACGGTGGTCGAGGAGGATATCGACATCCGCGACGCCGAGGCGCTGGAATGGGCCCGGGCCTTCCGGGTCAACGCGAGCCGCGGCGACGTCTGGCTGGTCGGGCCGACCTACGGCTCGGTGCTCGACCCGTCGACCCCGCGCGAGGACCGGGACGTCAAGGCCTACGGCACCGGCAAGTGGACCCGCACCCTGATCGACGCGACCCGGAGCTGGGAGCATGCGCCGAACCCGGACTGGGACGGCAACCGCTGGCCGCCGGTCAACACCATCGATCCCGATCTCGAGCGCAGGATCGCCGCCCGCTGGCGCGACTACGGCATCGGCGTGCCCTATCTCGACGACGCGCAGCGCGAGCAGCTCACCCTCGAAGAGACCCGCAAGGTGCTGAAGGACCTGTAGGCGCAGGCTCTTCGAGACGGGGCTTGGAGACGTAGCGTCGGCGCCGTCCCGAAACGCCCGTCTCGAAGGGTGCCCGTCCGCCCCCTCACCGTCATTCCGACCGAAGCGAAGCGAGCGGAGGAATCCCGGCTCGATCCCCGCACCGCGAACCCCGGAGTCCGCCGCCGGGATTCCTCCGCTCCGCCCCGGCCGGGAGCCGGGGCTCCGGTCGGAATGACGGGAGGGAGGCCATTGAGGAGGTGCGTCAGCGCCGTCCCGAAATGGCCGTCTCGAAGGACGCCGCCGCCGGCAGGGCCGCCTCCAGCTTCCCGATCGCGCCGATCTCCCGGCAGCCGGTCTGGGCCTGGAACCGGTCCAGCTCGTCGCGCAGGATGTCGAGGGAGCGTTCGACGCCGGCCCGGCCCGCCGCCGCGGCGCCATACAGGGTCGCGCGGCCGACCAGCGTGAAATCCGCGCCCAGCGCCAGCGCCCGGCCGATATGCGAGCCGCGGCGGATGCCGCTGTCCAGAATCAGGGCCATCTCCGGCCCGACGGCGGCGCGGATCGCGGGCAGGACGCTGACCGGCGCCGGCGCGGAATCGAGCTGCCGCCCGCCATGGTTCGAGACGACGATGCCGTTCACCCCCAGTTCCTTCGCCCGGACGGCATCGGCGGGGGATTGCAGCCCTTTCAGGATGAACGGTTTCTCCCAGGCGTCGCGTATCCAGGCGAGATCGTCCCAGGTCAGCGTCTGCGAAATCCGCGCCACCATGAATGCCGCAAGCGTTCCGGCGGTGGCATTGTCCGGAGCGTAGGCGGCGATTGTGGCGAGGCGCGGCGCCGGGTTGGCCAGGAAGCGCATCGCCCAGCGCGTGTGCAGGGCGCCGTCGAGCAGCATTTTGGGCGTCATCCTGAGCGGGAGGAAGAAGCCGTTGCGCAGGTCGCGCTCGCGCTTGCCGGGCCAGGGCGCGTCGACGGTGAGCACCAGCGCCTCGGCGTCGGCTTCGCGCGCCCGCCGGATGAGGTCCAGATTGGTTTCCCGGTCGCTCTGGGCGTAGAGCTGGAACCAGAAGCGGCCTTCCGTCGCCTTGCCGATATCCTCGATTGAGGTCGTGGCCGCCGTGCTCAGGATATAGGGGATATTGGCTACCATGGCGGCGCGCGCCAGGCACAGGTCTGCGTCCGGCCACAGCAGGTTGCTCATGCCCGTCGGCGCGATGCCGACCGGGCGGTCCCAGGTCCGCCCGAACAGGTCCGTTTTCTGGCTGCGCTCGCGGATATCGATCAGATAGTTCGGAGTCACCCGGACTGCGTCGAGCGCATCCGTGTTATGCGCCTTGCCCAGTTCGTCTTCGGCCGCGCCATCGACGAAATCGAAGATGACCTTCGGCAACCGGCGCTGCGCCGCCTTGCGCATGTCGGCAATGGACAAAATACGGGAGAGTTCGGCCATCGTCGCTGCCGGCGCCGCCGCCGGCCATCGTGTTCGGTAAATCGCGCGAGTGTCCTGCCATGCCGACCGTGCCGCACGCCAGCCTGAAAATCGCCGTCAAGGCCATGCTCGCCGCGATGGGCAGCGGCGAAGGCGAAGCGGAAACCGTGGCCGACCATCTGGTCGAGGCGAACCTGAAGGGCCATGACAGCCACGGCGTCGGCATGATGTCGACCTATGTCCGCAACTGGCAGGCCGGCCAGCTCGCCATCGACCGGCCGCTGGAGACCCTGCGCGACGACGGGCCGTTCCTGCTCTGCGACGCCGGGGGCGGGCACGGCCAGGTCGCGGCGCTGGAGATCACCCGGCGGACCGTCGAGCGGGCGCGGGAAACCGGCGTCGCGGTAAGCGGCCTGATCCTGGCGCATCATATCGGACGGGTCGGCACCTACGGCGAAATCTGCGCCGACGCCGGAATGGTCTCGATCCAGTTCGTCAATGTCGGCGGCCACACCGCCACCGTCGCGCCGTTTCGCGGCGCCGACGCCCGGTTCCTGACCAACCCGGTCTGCATCGCCGTACCCGCAGCGGGGGACAAGCCGGCGATCGTTCTGGATTTCGCGACCAGCAAGGTGGCGCTCGGCAAGGTCCGCGTCGCCATGAACGAGGACCGCCGGATGGAAGACGGCCTCCTGATCGACAATGCCGGCCGGCCGACGACCGATCCCGCGGTCATGTTCGCCGATCCGACCGGCGCCATGACGCCGATGGGCGACCACAAGGGATACGGTCTTGCCCTTATGGCCGAACTTCTGGGCGCGGCGCTCACCGGCGGCATGACCATCCGGCCGGAGCGGGGCCGCGACTCCGGCATACGCAACAATATGCTCACCATCGTCATCGATCCGGAGCGGCTGGCCGGGCGCGGGCCGTTTCTTGCCGAAGCCGCCGCCGTCGTCGATTGGGTCAAGGCCTCTCCGCCCGCCGACCCGGCCGAACCCGTGCTGGTCGCCGGCGAACCCGAACGCCTGCACAAGGCCGGACGCAGCCGGGCCGGCATAGAGATCGACGATACGACCTGGGCCGAATTGCAGTCCGCCGCCGCCGCTGCCGGGCTCGGCGCCGCGCGGTTCGTTGAGTTGGCCGGCATCGAATAGTCCGACCGGCCCGGCCCGATCCGGCGTGCTGCCGGGGGCTCCTGCAGTGCGGGATTGCACATCGGCTGCCGGTTCCGCATATTCTGCAGATGGTATGCTGCCGTTCGAGGCCCCGAATGCGTGTTCTTCCGTTACTGATTCTTGCGCCGCTGTCCGCATCGCTGCTCGGCGCCTGCGCCTCCACCGGCGGCGTCTTCTCGTCAGCGGAAGTGGCCCAATGCGAAAAAGCTCTGGCCGTGCTGATCCGGACCGGGCCGAACAAGGCGAAATTCTCCCTGGACGACTCGGCCGAGGCGAAGCGGACGATAGACGGCCGGCGGGTCACGGACGTGACGGTGACCTATATCCAGAACAACACCCGCAAGCTGGCAAGCTGCTTCTACAGGCGCGGGACGAAAGCCGCGGTCGGCTATGTCTTCGAAGGCCGCCGCCTGTCCGACGCCGCCACGGCGGCCGTTAACCGGCAACTCTGAGGGACCGCCCTTCGATACGCCCCGGCCTGGCGGCCGGGGCCACTCAGGGTGAGGGGTATAGAGTATCCCGAACACTTTTCCCCTCATCCCGAGTAGGCGCGCCAGCAGCCTGTCCTGAGCCTGTCGAAGGGCCGTATCGAGGGGGCGGCCAGCGGCTCAGACCACGCCCTTGTCCCGCAGGCCCGCGACCGCTGCATTGTCCAGCCCAAGCAGTTCGCCCAGCACGTCTTCGGTATGTTCGCCGACGGTCGGCGCCGGGCGGGTGTATTCCGGCGGCGTCTTCGACAGCTTGAGCGGGCTGGCGATGTAGGGTTCGGCCTTGCCGGTCGCGCTGTGGGGAATCTCGACGACCATGTCGCGCGACCGGACCTGCGGATCCTCGAAGGTTTCGCCGATGCTGTTGACCGGCGCGACCGGCACGCCGAGCGGCGGCAGGCCATCCAGCCAGTGGCTGCGCGGCTTCAGCCGGGTCAGCGCCGAGACCGCCTCGACGCAGGCGGCCCGGTTGCGCACCCGCAAGGCATTCGTGGTGAAGCGCGGGTCGCCGGCCAGGTCCGGCGCGCCGGCGAAGTCCGCGAAGGCGACGAACTGCCGGTCCGTCCCGACGGCGAGGATAAAGCTGCCGTCCGACGCCGGAAACGCCTGGTAGGGCACGATCGAAACATGGGCCGAGCCCCAGGCCTTCGGCGATGCGCCGGTGTGCAGGTAGTTCATGCCCTCGTTGACCAGCCAGGCGACCTGGGAATCGAGTAGGGCCATATCGAGGTGCTGGCCTTCGCCGGTGCGGTCGCGATGGCGCAGGGCTGCGAGGATGCCGACGTTGCAATACAGGCCGCACATCAGGTCCGCCACGCCGACTCCGACCTTGCACGGCTCCTGGGTCTCCGGGCCGGTGATCGACATGATGCCGCCGGTCGCCTGGATGACCAGGTCGATGCCGCTGCGCGGCGCGTAGGGGCCGGTATGGCCGAAGCCGGTGAGCGAGCAGTAGATCAGGCCGGGAAACTCGTCCTTGAGGTCGTCGTAGGCGAGGCCGTATTTGGCGAGCGCGCCGGTCTTGTAGTTCTCGAACAGGATATCGCATTGCGCGATCATCCGCCGGGCGAGGCTCTGGCCCTCCGGCGTCGCCAGGTTGATCGTGACCGAGCGCTTGTTGCGGTTCGCGGCATTGAAATAGACGCTGTCGTTGAGCAGTTCGGCGCCGTCGGCGTCGGTCAGGAAGGGCGGGCCCCAGCCGCGCACATCGTCGCCCGTGCCGGGACGCTCGACCTTGATGACATCGGCGCCGAGATCGGCGAGCACCTGGGTCGCGGTCGGCCCGGCGAGGATGCGGGTCAGGTCGAAAACGCGGAGTCCTTCCAGCGGACCGGGCATGCGAGTCTCTCGTTCGGCTGCTGCAATCGGGGAAAGGCGGACGGCAGGGCGCTTATAGGCAAGCGCCGGAACCGGCGCAACGGCAGGGCCGGCGGCTATGTTGGCAATTGGACGTACTATTGGAGCCTGTATTAGCCACCGAATAAATCGGATTGGGAAGGGAACGCGATGGAATGGTCTTTGACGGAAGCTAGATGCAATTTCGACAAGGTAGTCAAACAAGCTCTGGAACGAGGTCCACAGCATGTTACGGACAACGACAAACCGTGTGTGGTCATTTTGTCCAGTGCCGAGTTTGGTTGCCTGACCAGGACGCGCCAGCAATCGAGCGATCCGGAAATCGGGTCTCTGGAAACGGTCGAACACAGTATAGATCCGAGTTCCGAATGGCCGATTGCTCCGTCAGGTAGGGTGGTGCTGCCGACGCCCGGTCAGTCGGTCGCTGGCATCGACGGTTGCAAGGCGGGATGGGTTGTTGTCCTTCGGGATGAGAAAGGCCGGTTCGAGGCGCCGTTCGTCGTTGCAACACTTGATGACTTGCCGAGTGCAGATATGGCGGTCATCGACATTCCTATCGGCTTGCCGGAGAGCGGGAGGCGGGCCTGCGATCTCGCGGCGCGCAGGATGCTCGGAGCGCCACGATGCCATAGCGTTTTTCTCGATGTTCGGCGCCCGTTGCTAAGAATGGAAAGCTATGAAGAGGCCAATGCTTGGGGCAAGTGCGATGGCGCTGGAGTTGCGCCGTTTATGTGGGGAATCCTGCCCAAGATCCGCGCGGTTGATGAGTGGATAACGCCGGACCGCAGCGAGCGCTTTCGCGAAGGCCATCCCGAACTCGCATTTGCCGGCGCGGCCGGACGGCCGATGGCACACTACAAGAAAACGCCGGCAGGCGAGGCCGAACGGCTGGACGCACTGGCTGATTTCCTCGACCCGGCTACGGTTCTGGATTGGCTCGGCAAGGCGCGCGGCTCGGGCGCGGCGCGGGACGATATCGTCGATGCGCTGGCGCTGTGCCGCTCGGCCGCGAGGGTTCTTCTGGGCTGCCACGGGCAGTTGCCCGCCGATCCGCCGAAAGACGCCCGCGGTCTGCCGATGGAAATGGTGTTCTGATTCTGGTGTTCCGATTTTTGCGCTCTGATTCTTGCGGGAAAGCGCGGCACGCCGGTTGCCGCCGCCCCGGCTCTGGGCGACAATCCGTGTCCGCAATATGCATTTCGATACAGGAGGAGATGATGAATCGTCGCGATATGCTGAAGGTGGGGGCGGTTGGGGCCGGCGCCTATGCACTTGCCGCCACGGGCGCCCGGGCCGCCGCCAAATCCAAGCCGGCTTTCGTTCTGGTGCACGGCGCCTGGCACGGCGCGTGGACATGGAACGAGATGACGATCCGGCTCGCCAAGGCCGGCCACGCCGCCTACGCCGTCGATCTGCCCGGCGCCGGCACGCGGGCGCGCTTTCCGGCTTCCTTCCTGAAACGTCCGATGGATAAAAAGGCCTTTGCGACCGAAAAATCGCCGGTCGGCGGAGTGACCCAGGCGATGCGCAACACGCATGTCATGGATGTCGTGAAAAGCGCCGCCGCCGTGGGCAACGGCAAGGTCGTTCTGGTCGGCCATTCCTGGGGCGGCAACACGATTTCGCATGTCACCGAGGCGCTTCCGGGCCTTGTTCATGCCGTGGCCTATCTGACTGCCTTCATGCTGCCGCCCGGTATACCGCCCGGCGGAATGCTGGCCGACAAGAGCTTCAAGAAGGGCCAGGTGACGCCGCTGCTGATGGCCGATCCGGCCAAGGTCGGCGCGCTGCGCATGGATACGCGCTCGCCCGATCCGGCTTATGTCGCGGCCGCCAAGGCCGCGTTCTACGCCGACGTTTCGGACGCGCATTTTGCGGCGATCGCCAACCATCTGCATTGCGACGAGCCGGCCCAAACGGCCGGCGTCAAATGCCCGGTCACGCCGGCCAATTTCGGCAAGGTCAGCCGCCACTTCATCCATCTGGCCGACGACAAGGCGATTCCGGCCGCCGCGCAGGACCGGATGGTCGAGCTGGTCGACGGCTCCGGAGTCGGCGGCAAGACGACGGTCCACCGGATGAAGGGCAGCCATTCGCCCTTCCTGGCGCAGCCGGACGCCCTGCTCGACGTTTTCCGCAAGATTGCGGCGTAACGATCTGCGGCGGAACGGAGAGGCGGCGGCTCGCGCCGGCCGCCGCCTTTCGCTGTTCGACAAACTCCGGAAAACATCCCGATGCTGACGCTGTACGGCTACTATCGCTCCTCCGCCGCCTACCGGATGCGGATTGCGCTCAATCTCAAGGGGCTGGAGTACCGCCAGGTCTCGATTCACCTGCGCGACGGCGCCCAGTTCGCCGAAGACTATGGCCGCCTCAATCCGCAGCATCAGGTGCCGACCCTGAAAACCGGCGAGGGCGACTTGCTGGTCCAGTCGCCCGCGATATTCGAGTGGCTGGAGGAGACCTTCCCGGAGCCGCCGTTGCTGCCGTCCGATCCGCTCGGAAGGCAGCGGGTGCGCGCCATGGCGGCGGTGCCGGGCTGCGACATCCACCCGATCGGCAACCTGCGGGTGCTGCAATATCTGCAGAACGAACTGGGCCAGGGCCAGGACGCGGTGACGGCCTGGGCGCGGCACTGGATCGAACTCGGTTTCGCCGGCCTCGAACGCATGCTGGCAGACCATCCGGCAACCGGTGCCTACTGCCACGGCGAGACGCCGACCATGGCGGATATTTTCCTCGTGCCCCAGTTGTTCAACGCCGCGCGCTTCGGGGCGGACATGGACCGCTTCCCGACAATCCGGCGCATCGGCGAGGCCTGCAACGCGCTGGACGCATTTCAGCGCGCAGCGCCCGGCAATCAGGAGGATGCGGAATAGAGCGCGGCTTTGCCTTGCCGCCCGAACGTGGTTAAACGGGTCGGACAATCGGCATCCGCCAACCGCCAACCGCTCCCCGCAACCTTGCAGCGCGCAGGCCCGAACCGCATGTCCGCCCCCGACGTTCCGCTTTCCGCGTCCATCCCCGAGGCCCTGACGTTCGACGACGTGCTGCTGCAGCCGGGCCGGTCCGCAGTCCTGCCGGCCGATACCGATACCCAGACGCGGCTCACCCGGTATATCCGGCTGGGAATTCCGCTGATTTCGGCGGCAATGGATACGGTCACCGAGCACAAGCTCGCCATTGCCATGGCCCAGGCCGGCGGTATCGGCGTTCTGCACAAGAATATGGATCCTGCCGACCAGGCCGGCGAAGTCCGCAAGGTCAAGAAGTACGAATCGGGCATGGTGGTGAACCCGGTCACGGTCACCCCCGACAAGCCGCTTGCCGACGTGCTGCATCTGATGAACCGCCACAAAATTTCCGGCGTTCCGGTGGTCGAGCGCGGCAACGGCCGGCTGGCGGGCATCATCACCCACCGGGACGTCCGGTTTGCCGACAATCCGCAGCAGCCCGTGCGCGAACTGATGACCAGCGAGGACCTGGTGACCGTGGCCGAATCGGTCGACCGGGCCGAAGCCAAGCGCCTGCTGCACAAGCACCGGATCGAGAAGCTGCTCGTGGTGGACGAGGACGGCATCTGCACCGGCCTCGTTACGGTCAAGGACATCGACAAGGCCGAGCGCCATCCCAATGCCTGCAAGGACGAGCGGGGCCGGTTGCGGGTCGCCGCGGCGACCGGCGTCGGCGAGGCCGGGCTGGAGCGGGCCGAGGCCCTGCTCGACACCGGCGTGGACGTTCTGATCGTCGATACGGCGCACGGCCACTCCGAAGGCGTCCTGGCGGCGGTCAAGCGGATCCGGAGGCTGAGCAACGCCACCCAGCTGGTCGCCGGCAATGTCGCGACGGCCGACGGCGCGAAAGCGCTGATCGACGCCGGGGCGGACGCCGTGAAGGTCGGCATCGGCCCGGGCTCGATCTGCACGACGCGGATGGTGGCGGGCGTCGGCGTGCCCCAGCTGACGGCGATCATGGAATGCGCCGAAGCCTGCGCGGCGGCGGACGTGCCGGCGATCGCCGACGGCGGCATCAAGTTTTCCGGCGATCTCGCCAAGGCGATCGCCGCCGGCGCCTCGGTCGCCATGATCGGCTCGCTGTTCGCCGGCACCGACGAGGCGCCGGGCGAGGTCTTCCTCTACCAGGGCCGGTCCTACAAGAGCTATCGCGGCATGGGTTCGGTCGCCGCCATGGCGCGCGGCTCGGCCGACCGTTATTTCCAGCAGGAGGTCGCCGAATCGCTGAAGCTGGTGCCTGAAGGAATCGAGGGGCAGGTGCCTTACAAGGGGCCGCTCGGCGCCGTGCTGCATCAGCTGGTCGGCGGCCTGCAGGCGGCAATGGGCTACACCGGCAGCCGCGATATCGCCGAACTTCAGAGCAACGCCCGGTTCCTGCGCATCACCGGCGCCGGCCTGCGCGAGAGCCACGTTCACGACGTCACGATCACCCGCGAAGCGCCGAACTATCGCGGGCTCTAGGCACGCGGCATGACCCCCGGCGGCCGGGTCCAGGCGGCGATCGAGATCCTCGACGCCGTCCTTGCGCCGCCGCCCGGCCGCGAGCGGACGCCGGCCGATGCGGTCGTCGCGGGATACACCCGGAAGCGCCGCTACATCGGATCGAAAGACCGCCGGGCGATCACCGGACTGGTGTGGCGGGCCCTGCGCTACCGGGGCCGGGCGCTGTGGGCGAGCGGACGGGAAAGTCTGACCGGCCGGGAACTGGCCATCGCCGCCCTGGCCGGCGCCTCGGGCCGGTCCGACGCCGCGATCGCCGCCGATTTCCACGGTTCGGGCTATGCGCCCGGGAGCCTCGACTCAGCGGAGGTGCGGCTTGCTGCTGCGATCCGCGAGGCCGGCGAGCCGCCGCCCTGGGCTGTCGCCAACATGCCGGCCTGGCTGGCCCGGGAGGCTGCATCCGTGCTCGGCGACGGGATGTCCGACGCTTGGCGGGCGCTCGCCGGGGAGGCCCCCGCGACCTTGCGGGTCAACACGCTGAAGGCCGGCCGCGACTCCTGCCTCGCCGCGCTGCGGGACGCCGGCGTCGATGCCGCGCCGACGGCGCTGAGCCCGCTCGGGATCCGGTTGCTGTCCCGGACGAACCTCGCGCGTCTGCCCGCCATGCGCGACGGCTGGCTGGAGAGTCAGGACGAAGGCTCCCAGATCGCCGCGGCGCTGGTGGCGGCCGGACCGGGGATGCAGGTGCTCGACTATTGCGCCGGCGGCGGCGGCAAGGCGCTGGCGCTGGCTGCGGCGATGGCGAACGACGGCAGGATCGTGGCGACGGATACCGACGCAGGCCGACTGGCGTCGCTTCCCCGCCGGGCGGAGCGCGCCGGCGCGACGATAATCGAATGCCGGGAAATCGAGCCGGGCGCCACGGTGGAAGCCGCGGCATTCGACCGGGTGCTCGTGGACGCGCCGTGCAGCGGCAGCGGCGCCTGGCGGCGCCAGCCCGAAGCGCCCTGGCGCCTCGATCCCGCGCGCTACGCCGAATTGCAGGCCGCCCAAACGGCAATTCTGGAGGCCGCCGCCGCTTCGGTCGCGCCCGGCGGCCGGCTGGTCTACGTCACCTGTTCGATCTTTCCGGCCGAGAACGACGCCATAGTGGAGCAATTCCTCATTGCCAGTGCGCTCTTCCGGCCGGTCGCGCCCGCCGATGGCTGGCGTGCGGTTTTCGGCGGTGCGGATCCGCCAGCCGGGGTTGTCGACGGCCACGCCGTCCGGCTTCTGCCCCGTACCGGATCGACCGACGGCTTCTTCATCGCGATCATGGAAAGGATCCAGCCGTGACGGCGCCGGACGGTCTCCGCATCGAGCGGGCCCGGCCTGAGGATGCCGGACAGCTCGCCAAGGTCTATGTCGAAACCTGGCGTGCGGCCTATGCCGGCCTGCTGCCGGACCGGGTACTGGTCGCCATGCGGCAGGAGGTGCACGAGGCGCGTTTCGCCGGCTGGATCGGCCGCCAGACCGACAGGCAGTTCATCCTTGCGGCGCGGGCGCCGGGCCCCGGCGTCATCGGCCTGTGCAGCGCGGGCCGGGCCCGCGGCGGGCCGAAGACGGACGGCGAAATCTATCTGCTCTATGTCGATCAGGACTGGCAGAACCGGGGCGTCGGCCGGTCCCTGCTGCGCGCGGCGCTGCGCGGGCTGCGGACGGGCGGTTACAGCCGGGCGATGCTGTGGGTGCTGGCCGGCAACCCGTCCCGCTTCTTCTACGAGGCGGCGGGCGGTGTGCGCACCGCCGAACGGACGGAAAGGCTGTGGGGCACGGACCTGCCGGAAATCGGCTATGCCTGGCCCGATCTCGATGCGGTCTGAGGCGGGGCCGAATTCTGCCGTGGCACGGCGGAGCCGCCTGCTGATATAAGCCGGACCGGATGTCACCCCCGCCCGATCCGCTCGATCCGTCATGACCGATCGCATCCTGATTCTCGATTTCGGCTCGCAAGTGACGCAGCTGATCGCGCGCCGGGTCCGGGAATCCGGCGTCTATTCGGAAATCCACCCGTTCGATATCGGCGCCGCGGCGATCCGGGACTTCGGCGCGAAGGCCATTATCCTGTCGGGCGGACCCGCGTCCGTTGCTGCAGAAGGCACGCCTTCGGCGCCGCCGGTCGTCTTCGACCTCGGCCTGCCGGTGCTCGGCATCTGCTACGGCGAGCAGACCATGGTCGATATCCTGGGCGGTGCGGTCGAATCCTCGGACCATCGCGAATTCGGCCGGGCCGCGCTGCGGGTCGAGGCCGCGTGCCGGCTGTTCGACGGTGTGTGGCGGCCGGGCGAAACCCACCAGGTCTGGATGAGCCACGGCGACCGGGTGATCTCCCTGCCGGACGGGTTCCGGGCTGTCGGCACCAGCGAGGGCGCGCCCTTTGCCGCCATCGCCGACGACGAGCGCCGCTTCTACGGGGTCCAGTTCCATCCGGAAGTGGTGCACACGCCTTCGGGCGCGCAACTGTTGGCGAATTTCACCCACGAAATCGCGGGCTGCTCCGGCGACTGGACGATGGCGGCGTTCCGCGAGCAGGCGATCGGGCGGGTCCGGGCGCAGGTCGGCCGCGGCCGGGTGATCTGCGGCCTGTCCGGCGGCGTCGATTCCTCGGTCGTCGCCGTGCTGCTGCACGAGGCGATCGGCGAACAGCTCACCTGCATCTTCGTCGATCACGGCCTGCTGCGCCTGGGCGAGGCGGAACAGGTCGTCGAGCTGTTCCGCAACCACTACAACATTCCGCTGGTCCATCGCGACGCCTCGGACCGCTTCCTCGATGCCCTGGATGAAGTCGAAGACCCGGAAGCCAAGCGCAAGATCATCGGCGGCCTGTTCATCGACGTGTTCGAGGAAGAGGCGAAGGCGATCGGCGGCGCCCGGTTCCTGGCCCAAGGCACGCTCTATCCCGACGTCATCGAATCGGTTTCGGCGACCGGCGGGCCGAGCGTGACCATCAAATCCCACCACAATGTCGGCGGGCTGCCGGCGCGCATGAACATGGAGCTGGTCGAGCCGGTGCGGGACCTGTTCAAGGACGAGGTCCGGGCGCTCGGCCGCGACCTCGGCCTGCCCGAAGCCTTCATCCGGCGCCACCCGTTTCCCGGCCCCGGCCTCGCGATCCGCATTCCCGGCCCGGTGACGCGCGAGAAGGCCGATCTGCTGCGCCGCGCCGATGCCATCTATCTGGAGGAAATCCGCGAAGCCGGGCTCTACGACGAGATCTGGCAGGCTTTCGCCGCGCTCCTGCCGGTGCGCGCGGTCGGCGTGATGGGCGACGAACGGACCTACGACTGGGTCTGCGCCCTGCGCGCCGTCACCTCGACCGACGGCATGACGGCGGACAGCTTCGCCTTCTCCCACGATTTCCTCAGCCGCACCGCGACGCGCATCGTCAACGAAGTCCCCGGCATCAGCCGAGTCGTCTACGACGTCACCTCCAAACCACCGGGAACGATCGAGTGGGAGTAAGAGGGACGAAATTCGATTTGCAGACAATATTTAATCGATTTCCAGAAAATGGCCAAACCGCACGTTTTTTCTATTGCTTTGTTTGTTCTATTCGCTGCACATATCGCCGGGCGTAACGGAGCAATACATCTCGCAGCCGCCGTGCATAGGCACTTGTCCATTTAGGATCGGTACTGCCCTCTGCGTCAATTTTTTTGGCGAGCTTCTTGTAATATCGTGAGCGTAGCGTAAGTTTGTCAAAGAGTATCTTTCGCTCCAAATATCTTGCCTTACTGTCGAACTTTTCCAACAATAAGTTTGCAACATTCAAATTTTCAGATTCAATAGAATCGATAATCATTTCATTGGTAATTTCATGGCTATCCTCCACGATGTCTTTTACCAATTCTAGAGGAATATTTCCGATGCCAACGCTCAATACTCCATTCGTCGAAACACCGTATCGTTGAAGTAAGCCGATCACTCTCCATGCTTTTCCATATGCCATAAATATTGAAATAGAAGAGAGTTCTCTTGTACGGGTAGTGTCCAATCCGGCATCCAACAGTCGCTGCATAAAGACTGCATCGTCGGACCGTTTTATATCCTCCAACGCAATTTTTTCCAAGATCAGATTGCCCACCAGATTTCCGGCATCGAGCGCCGCTTTCCAGTCGGGAATAGTACTCTCAACCAACTTTTGTAGCTTGTTGGCCAATAATGCGCCTTGCGGTCCTTCGTTCTTCAGCGTTTCGAATGCGTACACATAATCATCACCATCATCCAGATCACCGAGTTCTGCGAGTTTACGATCTAGAGACAATCTCGAAAATGCCTCTCGTAAATTGGATGCAACCTCGCCTTTTCTTTCCGGATGAAGCCAAAGATCTCCCATCATCCAGAAGACGACTTTGCCATAGTCTTCGCCAGGACGAACACACAGATAGCATCGAATTAGTTCATCGTATCCGGCAAAAGGCAGATAATCCAGCTTATCGTCGAACTTAGAACCAATTTCTTCCGCCTGTTCTCTATGCCACTCAATCTTGAAATTTATCCAGCCCCACAAGTCAAAGTAATGGTTGCTTTGTGGATAGAATAGTTGATCCAATGAAATCTCAACCGGCTCTCCTTCGTGAATAAGGTGCAAATTATAGTCTAACTCGCCGCCGAAACTCACCTTCCATAATTCCAGTAATTCTTCGGGAATAGGCCCGGATAAATGTTGTTCTATCTTGTGAATTGTTTCGTTGTCAATCGGGGGCTGAGCATCGAGAATCAAGCGGTCCTCAAATATGGCGAGCCTGTGTTTGTCCATTAGTTCACGTTCGATGTCGGTGAATTCAATCGAGACCATTGGAAACTCCGATATTCTGCAACTGTTTGCCGCTCTCGATGTTCGCTATCCCAGCCGCGGCTCACAATCCCTCGTGGCGTGCGACCTGCCCCAGCGACGGCCATGTGGGCCGGGTGGCGATATCCTTGGACTGGCAGTTGGTGCAGCGCATCCGGGCGCCGATTTCCGGTACCGGCAGCGCCGGGCCGATTTTCGCAGCGAGCATCCGGCTGTCGACCGAACTGTTGTGGCCGCAGCGGTTGCACCAGCAGAAGATCGCCAGGCCGGCGTCGGCGATATCGCCCAGCCGCGCCGCCTGCCGGCCCTCGTCCGCCCGCCTGATCGATCGGTCCTTCAACCGTCCCATGCGCCCTCGTCCGCCCGGCCCTGAGAAACCATAAACCCGGCGCGCGGCCGGGACTGCACTATAGGAAATGCCCGCCCGCGTGTCGAACAAAAAAAGAACAATCGAAGGTGCCGGCTTTTTCTCCCTCTCCCGGGGCGTCCGTCCGGCTACGCCGCCCTGGCGGTGAATCCGCCGTCGACCACCAGCTCGGCGCCGGTGATATAGCGGGCATCGTCGCTGGCGAGGAACACGGCGGCGTGGCCGACATCCCAGCCGTCGCCCATATAGCCGGTCGGGCAATGGGCGTTGCGGGCTTCGGCCATCCGGGCGAGATCGCCGCCGCCGTAGGTCTCCCTGAGCGGCTCGACGACCATGGGCGTATCCATCAGGCCCGGCAGGATGGCGTTGGCGCGGATGCCGCGAGCCGCATATTCCACGGCGATCGTCCGGGTCAGCGGCAGGATCCCGCCCTTGGTCACCGAATAGTGGATGTAGGGCACGCCGAGCCAGCGCGTGCCGGCGATCGAGGCGACGTTGACGATCGCGCCCCGGCCGATCTTGCGGCCGTCGGCATCGGTGCGGAATTCGTTGCGCTCGATCGCCGGGAGCGCGGCGCGGCAGGTCAGGAACATGCTCTTCAGGTTGATGTCGTGGAACCGGTCCCAATCCGCATCGCTCAATTCGACGGTCGGACTGGGCGCGACGATCCCGACATTGTTGTGCAGCACGTCGATCCGGCCGAACCGGTCGAGGCAGGCTTCGACCATCGCTTCGACCCGGTCGGTCTTGCTGACATCCGCTGTGAAGGTTTCGGCTGTGCCGCCCTCATCCGCGATGATGCCCGCCGTCTCGGATGCCGCCTCCGGATTGATGTCGACGGCCAGCACCTTCGCCCCGGCGCGGGCGTAGAGCACCGCCGCAGCCTTGCCGTTGCCCCAGCCCGGGCCGACCGATCCGGCGCCGGCGACGATGACGACCCGGTCCTGCAGTTTGCCGCTCATGGCGCACCCTTTCCTGTCGTAACCCTGTCGGGAATGGCTAGCCGAGACGGGCGCTCCGGCGCAAGAGAGGCGGACCCTCCCGCCGTCCCCGCCTCACCGGTCGAGCACCGCGCTGCCGTTATTGCCGAGAATGCCCGCGATGTCGGCCTCCGGCACGCCGGACGCGCGGATCGCCGCCAGGGTGCGTTCCGTATCGAAGATCGGGTGATCGGTGCCGAGCAACACCCGGTCCGCGCCGAAGGTCCCGGCGGCCAGCGCGATGGCCCGCGGGCCGAAGCTGGAGGTATCGACGAAAATGCGGCCCAGGCGCGTCGAAGGCGGCGGCGCGTCCGGCGTGCGCCGTGCGGAGACGTGGTCCATGCGCTCGATCAGCATCGGAACCGATCCGCCGAGGTTCGCGACCTGAACGGTAAGGTCCGGGAAGCCGTCCAGAAAGTCCGTCAAGGTCAGGGTGACCGTCACCGCGCTCAGCCGGGCCTGCACGTCCAGCACGATATGGCGCAGGTTGGCGTTGTCGCCGTAGTCCGGCGGCGCCGGGGCCGCATCGGCGGGCACCGGGCCGGGATGGATGAAGATGTGGGCGCGCCGTGCGTTCGCTGCTTCGAGCAACGGCGCCCAGCCCTCGGCGCTGCGCCGGGTCAGAAACCCGTCGGCCGGCAGGATCGCACCGGCGAAGCCGGGCCGGTCCATGGCCCGCGCCAGTTCTTCGATCGCCGCTCCCTGGTCGGCCAGAGGCAGGGCGGCGAGGCCGGAGAAACGGTCCGGACGTTCCGCCATCAACCGGGCCAGGGCGTCGTTGAACAGGCGCACGAGCGGCGCGGCTTCTTCCGCCGGCAGGCTGTCGATCCCGAACAGGCCGGGCAGCGACAGAACCTGCTTCGACACGCCGTGCCGGTCCATGAAAGCGAGGCGCCGTCCGGTCTCGATCAGGCCGGGCGCAACCGGCAGGGCTTCGCGGTAGACGTCGAGCCGCTCGCCGTCCGGACCGCTGGCGATGCATGGCGACCGCGTGCGCGCCCTCAGCGCATCGGCCAGTTCGGGCGGCAGCCAGTGAACGTGCCAGTCAACGATCATGTCCGGTATCGCTCGGGCGTCCGGTCAAACGGTCGGATTCTGCGGGGACAAGGCCGGCGCCGGACTTCCCCGGCGCAGCGCGCGTATCGGCGCCGTACAGAATGGCGATGGCCACCGAGATCGCCAGAATGAGAAAGAATTTCCGCATGAGCCGGGCCGATTGCGCAGTTACTGCTGAGAAGGATCGCAGATTTTCGGCTGCGGCAAAATAACCGTTCAGTCGCGGCAAAGTTCGTAGAGAGCAACCGCCGCCGCGTTTGAGACGTTCAGACTATCGATCAGGTTACCGCATTTTCCGTTATTTGCATACTGCATGGGAATACGGACGAGAATGTCGCAATTTTCTTTGGTGAGCCGCCGAAGCCCCTTACCCTCCGCGCCGAGTACGAGTGCAGTATTCGAGCCGTAAAGGCCGGCGCCGGCAAGCGTCGCCTCTGCGCCGCCGTCCAGGCCGGCGACCCACCGGCCGGCCGCCCGGATCGCCGCCAGGGCCCGGGCGAGATTGACGACCCGCACCCAGGGCACGACCTCCAGGGCGCCGGCCGCCGCCTTTGCCAGCGCGCCGGATTCGGGCGGCGCATGCCGGTCCGCGGTGACCAGGGCCGCCGCTCCGAACACGGCGCAGGAGCGCAGAACGGCCCCGATATTCTGCGGATCCGTCACCCGGTCGAGGACGACCAGCGGGCCGGCCGGCGCAGAGTCGTCGAGCACGGCATCCAGCGCGGTGCGGGGCAGCGGCTCCGCCGCGACCGCCACGCCCTGGTGAACCGCGCCGGCGGGCAGCAGCGCGGCCAGTTGCGCCGCCGTTACTGCACTCCAGGCGACATCGGGCCGGTGAACCCGGATGTCGGCCAGGTCCGCCAGCACCCGGGGCGTCGCCCAGCCGGCCCCGATCCGCCGCCGCGGATTGGCGAGCGCCGCGCGAACCGCGTGTATGCCCCACAGCCGGAGCGACCGCTTCGACGATGTCGAGGACCCCGTTACGGACTCCATTGCGGACGGTGCCCCGCCCGGCCCGGCCGCCGGCCCCGCAGCGACGGCGTGCTGCGGCCGGTTTTTTTGCCCATGCGATTTTCGCCCGTGCGACTTTTGCCCGTGCGGTTTTCGCCCGTGCGGGTGCTTGCTTTTCGCCATGGAATCGCATAGTAGCGGCGACCGGAACGCAAACAAGCTGCAGGAAAGGCGGCCGGGGTGCGATGGCGGCGGCTTCTGCGGCTCGTTTTGCGTTTGGATGCGTTGACATCAGGCAAGCGGATTCCAAAATGGCATTGGCCGGAACGCCGGTTCTTTCGGGACGCCGGCTCCGGGCCGGTCTTGTCGCGGAGGGGTGCCCGAGTGGTTAAAGGGGACGGGCTGTAAACCCGTTGGCTTAGCCTACGTTGGTTCGAATCCAACCCCCTCCACCAACGCCATCCGGGCCGCGATGCGCCGGAACGACGGGTGCGGGTGTAGCTCAATGGTAGAGCCCCAGCCTTCCAAGCTGGTTATGCGGGTTCGATTCCCGTCGCCCGCTCCAGACGACCGTCCGCCGGATCGTTCGGCGTCAACAGCGGCCGCCGCCGGGCGGAGGCCCGAAGGAAAATTGGAAGTGCCATCCCCGCCCGGCCGGTGCGCCGCAGGGCGGCGGAGCGGGTGAGAACAGGAAACAGGCGACCATGGCGAAAGAGAAGTTTGAGCGAACGAAGCCGCATGTGAATGTCGGTACGATCGGGCATGTGGATCATGGCAAGACGACGCTGACGGCAGCGATTACGAAGGTGATGGCGGAGACGCAGGGCGGCACGGTGGTGTCGTTCGACCAGATCGACAAGGCGCCGGAGGAGCGCGAGCGCGGGATTACGATTGCGACGGCGCATGTCGAGTATGAGACGTCGAACCGGCACTATGCGCATGTCGATTGTCCGGGCCATGCGGATTACGTGAAGAACATGATCACGGGCGCGGCGCAGATGGACGGCGCGATCCTTGTGGTGTCTGCGGCGGACGGGCCGATGCCGCAGACGCGCGAGCATATTCTTCTGGCGCGCCAGGTCGGCGTTCCTGCGATCGTGGTCTATCTGAACAAGGTGGATCAGGTTGACGACGAGGAGCTTCTGGAGCTGGTCGAGCTGGAGGTGCGGGAGCTGCTGTCGAGCTACGAGTTTCCGGGCGACGACCTTCCGGTTGTGATGGGCTCTGCGCTGGCGGCGCTGGAGGGCCGTGACGAGGCGATCGGGCGGGACAAGATCGTCGAGCTGATGGCGGCGGTGGACGAGTATATCCCGCAGCCGGAGCGTCCGATCGACCAGGCGTTTCTGATGCCGATCGAGGATGTGTTTTCGATCTCGGGCCGGGGCACGGTGGTGACGGGCCGGGTCGAGCGCGGCGTTGTGAAGGTGGGCGACGAGATCGAGATCGTCGGTCTGAAGGAGACGGCGAAGACGACGTGCACGGGCGTGGAGATGTTCCGCAAGCTGCTGGACCAGGGCCAGGCGGGGGACAATGTGGGCGTGCTGCTGCGCGGCACGAAGCGGGACGAGGTGGAGCGCGGCCAGGTTCTGGCCAAGCCGGGCTCGATCACGCCGCACACGGAGTTCACCTGCGAGGCGTATATCCTGACCAAGGAGGAGGGCGGGCGTCATACGGGTTTCTTCTCGAACTACCGTCCGCAGTTCTACTTCCGGACGACGGACGTGACCGGCGCGGTGACGCTGCCCGAGGGCACGGAGATGGTGCTGCCGGGGGACAATGTTCAGATGGACGTGACGCTGATCCAGCCGATTGCGATGGACGAGGGTCTGCGCTTTGCGATCCGCGAGGGCGGACGCACCGTCGGCGCCGGCGTCGTCGCCGCCATCAAAAAGTAAGGGGGACGGGAAACGGCGGCGCGCGCCAGGGCGGCGCGGCAATCCGTTGGCTTGATCCGGGGCCCGGTGAGCGTATGTAAACCGCCTCATTTCGGCGTCGGTGTCGCGGTGCAGCGGGCCGGCGCCGTTCCTCGACCGGGGGCGGTGCTACTCCGGCCGCCGGCGGAGCAGGCGGGGCGGGGCAGGCAGGAGTGTAGCTCAATTGGTAGAGCACCGGTCTCCAAAACCGGGGGTTGGGGGTTCGAGCCCCTCCACTCCTGCCAGACGGGCGGCCGGCCGGTTCGACGGATGCCCGGCGGACCCGAAGAAAGCGGAGCCCGGCGCGAAACGGGCAGCGCGTGACAGGCGGCCTCCAGCAGGCGGAAAGCGACAGGTATGAACCCGGCCAAGTTCTTTCGCGAAGTGCGGCAGGAGACCAGCAAGGTCACCTGGCCGTCGCGCAGGGAGACCATGCAGACGACCGTGATGGTGTTCGTCATGGTCGCGCTGGTCGCCGTGTTCTTCATGATCGTGGACTGGCTGCTCGGCTCTGTCGTGCAGGCTATCCTCGGCCTGGGGGGCTAGCCGGATGGCCCAGCAGTGGTATGTCATTCACGCCTATTCCGGCTTCGAGAAGAAGGTCGCCGGTTCGATCCGGGAACAGGCCCGGGCCAAGGGGCTGGACGGGCAGATCGCCGACGTGCTGGTGCCCACCGAAGAGGTGGTGGAAATGCGCCGCGGCCAGAAAGTCAACGCGGAGCGGAAATTCTTCCCCGGCTATGTGCTGATCAACATGGAGCTGACCGACGATACCTGGCATCTCGTGCAGAATACGCCGAAGGTGACGGGTTTCCTGGGCGGCGGCGGCAAGCCGGTGCCGATCACGGAGCGGGAGGCCCGCCAGATTCTCCAGCAGGTCCAGGAAGGCGTGGAGCGGCCGAAGCCCTCGGTCACCTTCGAGATCGGCGAGCAGGTCAGGGTGTGCGACGGGCCGTTCGAGAATTTCAACGGCATGGTCGAGGAAGTGGACGAGGAGCGCACGCGCCTCAAGGTTCTGGTGTCGATCTTCGGCCGGTCGACCCCGGTCGAACTCGAATACACGCAGGTCGAAAAAGGATAGGCGGCCGGAATTCCCTTCGGGGAGGGCCGTCGGGCCGGCATCGTCCGCCGGCCATCGCCCAATCGTGCGGGAGGCTCGCCACAGCCGTACCGCGCGTCAGCAATCCGGCAGCGATTGGAATATCGCTGCCGTAACGGGAGCTGAAAGAGCATGGCAAAGAAGATCGATGGGTATCTGAAGCTTCAGATACCGGCGGGGCAGGCCAATCCGTCCCCGCCCGTCGGGCCGGCGCTGGGCCAGCGCGGCATCACCATCATGGAATTCTGCAAGGCGTTCAACGCCGCGACGCAGAATATGGAACAGGGCATGCCGATCCCGGTGATCATCACCGTGTATGCGGATCGCAGCTTCTCGTTCGAGACCAAGGCGCCGCCGGCCAGCTATTTCATCAAGAAGGCCGCCAGGCTGGACAGCGGTTCGGCCGAGCCGGGCCACATCGTTGCCGGTTCGGTGACGCGCAAGCAGCTCGAGCAGATTGCCGGGGAAAAGATGAGGGACCTGAACGCCAACGATGTGGACGCGGCCGTGCGCATTCTCGCCGGTTCCGCCCGCTCGATGGGCATCGAGGTGGTGGGGTAGTCATGGCGCGCGCTGGAAAACGCCTCCGCAACGCCCGCGAAGGCCTGGAACGGGACAGGGCCTATCCGGTCGAAGAAGCCGTCCGCGCCGTCAAAGAGCGGGCGAGCGCGAAGTTCGACGAGACCATCGAGATGTCGATGAATCTCGGCGTCGACACCCGCCACGCCGACCAGAATGTGCGCGGCGCCGTCACGCTGCCCAACGGCACCGGCAAGAGCCTTCGGGTACTGGTGTTCGCGCGCGACGCCAAGGCAGAGGAAGCCACGGCGGCCGGAGCCGACATTGTGGGCGCCGAGGAGCTGGCCGACGAGATCCGCAACGGCCGGTCGGACTTTCAGCGGGTTATCGCGACGCCGGACATGATGCCGGTGGTCGGCCGCCTGGGCAAAATCCTCGGGCCGCGCGGCCTCATGCCGAACCCGAAGGTCGGCACGGTTACGCCGGACGTCGGCAAGGCGATCGAAGACGCCAAGGGCGGCCAGGTTCAATACCGTGCCGAGCGGGCCGGCATCGTCCATGCCGGCATCGGCAAGGCGAGTTTTGCCGAGGAAGCGCTGGTGGAAAACGTCCGCGCCTTTTTCAGCGCGATCAGCGCCGCCAAGCCGAGCGGCGCCAAGGGCACCTACATCAAGCGGGTGTCGATCGGTTCGACAATGGGCCCGTCCGTCAGGCTGGATGTGGCCGAATTGAGCGGCGGCTAGCCGCCGAAACGGGAATTCGCCGGACCGCGCGGTCCGGCGGAGCGGCGGCCGGACCTTTCGGGGCGAGGCCGCCGGCCCCTGTCCGAGATTGCAGGCGCCGGACCGTCCGCGCGGACGGAACGGCTTAATCGCCCCCGTTGTTGCTGCGGGGCGGCCGGCATGAGACGGAGGAAAAGGGTTTCGATCCGGTGACGGATGGGAGCCGCGTTTCTCCGGGACAGGTTTCGGCCCGGCGCCGGGTTCCGGCCCGGCGCAGGGCGAGTGAAACCGGTCTGCGAACGTCGTCGTCCCGGCGGCGGGAGCGGACCAGACAAGTGTCGGAGACGGAAAACGTGGACCGCACGCAAAAAGAGAAGCTGGTTGCCGAACTGAACGGCATTTTCAGCGACGCCGAGCTCGTCATCGTCACCCGGCAGACCGGGATGACGGTTGCCGAGACCTCGACGCTTCGCGCGGAAATGCGGGACGCCGGCGCCCGTTTCAAAGTGACCAAGAATCGGCTGGCGAAGATCGCCCTGGAGGGCACGCCGAACGCCGGACTGGCCGACAGCTTCAGCGGACCGACCGCCATCGCCTATGCCGAGGATCCCGTATCCGTGGCAAAGACGATTCTCGAATTCGCCAGGAAGAACGAGAAAATCGACGTTCTTTGCGGCGGACTGGGCGGCAAGGTCATCGATGTCGACCAGCTCAAGGCGCTCGCGACGCTGCCTTCGCTCGACGAACTGCGCGCCCAGCTGCTCGGTCTCCTTCAGGCCCCGGCCGCCAGGCTGGCCGGGGTTCTGCAGGCGCCCGCCCGGGATACGGTGGGCGTCCTGGCCGCACCGGCGCGCAACGTTATCGGCGTGCTGGCTGCACAGGGGGCCAAGGAGTAGGCGCACCCGCCATCCATCAGCGGGTGTTCGATTTTGTTCGATTTCCCGCTGGCCGATCCGGAATCCAACCCTATCTCACTGGAGTAAAGCCAAATGGCCGATCTGGAAAAAATTGCAGAAGATCTTTCGTCGCTGACCGTTCTGGAAGCGGCGGAACTCAGCAAGATGCTGGAAGAGAAGTGGGGCGTGCAGGCCTCGGCCGGCGGCGGCATGATGATGATGCCGGGCGCCATGCCGGGGGCCGCCGCTGCCGAAAGCGACGATGGCGCCGCCGAAGAGAAGACGGAATTCGACGTCATTCTGAGTTCCTTCGGCGAAAAGAAGATCAACGTCATCAAGGAAGTGCGCGCCATTACCGGCCTGGGCCTCAAGGAAGCCAAGGATCTGGTCGAAGGTGCGCCGAAGCCGGTCAAGGAAGGGGCCAGCAAAGACGAAGCCGAAGAAATCAAGAAAAAGCTGGAAGAAGTCGGCGCTTCGGTCGAGCTCAAATAGTTCGGTTGCCGGCGCTCCGAAAAGCGCAGTTGCCGTGCAGGCCGCGGGGCCGTTCCCCGCGGCCCGCGCGGCGTTGTGCCCTTGGATACAGGCAGGGCGGCGCAGTGCCGGAACGGGACCCGGCAGCGGGACGCTGAGCCGGAAGTGATGGGCCGGGCGGCGTTTGCCGCGACACCGGGTGGACGAAAAGGAAAATCGATGGCGAAGACCTTCACGGGCCGCAGCCGCATCCGCAAGAGCTTCGGGCGAATTGCCGAAGTGGCGCCGATGCCCAACCTGATCGAAGTTCAGAAAACCTCCTACGAGCATTTTCTGCAGCGGGACACCGATCCCGACGCGCGCGGCAAGTGGGGGCTTGAGGCTGTCTTCGATTCGGTCTTCCCGATCAGCGACTTTTCCGGCCGCTCGATGCTGGAATATGTCCGCTACGAATTCGAGGAACCGAAATTCGACGTCGAAGAGTGCCAGCAGCGCGGCATGACCTATGCCGCACCGCTCAAGGTGACCCTGCGCCTCGTCGTGTGGGACGTCGACGAGGAAACCGGCGCCAAGTCGGTCCGCGATATCAAGGAGCAGTTCGTCTATATGGGCGACATGCCGATGATGACGAAGAACGGCACCTTCGTCGTCAACGGTACCGAACGGGTGATCGTGTCCCAGATGCACCGGTCGCCGGGCGTCTTCTTCGACCACGACAAGGGCAAGACCCATTCCTCCGGAAAGTTCCTGTTCACTGCGCGGGTGATCCCGTACCGCGGCTCGTGGCTCGACTTCGAGTTCGACGCCAAGGATATCGTGCACGTCCGCATCGACCGGCGCCGCAAGCTGCCGGTCACGACGCTGCTGCTTGCGCTCGACAACGACGAGACGGCGGCCCGGCGCGCCGAATTCGAGCAGCAGGGCAAGGCGTTCGACCCGCATGACGGGATCGGATACAGCCAGGACGATCTGCTGGCCTACTTCTACGATGCGGTGAAATTCACCCATTCGCAGAAAGGCTGGAAGACGCCGTTCGACGCCGAACGGATGGCCGGCCAGAAGCTGATTGCCGACATGATCGACGCCCGGACGGGCGAGGTCGTCGCCGAGGTTGGACAGAAAGTCACCCCGCGCCTGATCCGGCGCCTCAGGGATGCCGGCCTGAAAGACCGGATCGCCCCGCCGGAAGAGCTGATCGGCTCCTATGTCGCCCGCGACCTGGTCAACCGGGAGGACGGCGCGATCCATGCCGAGGCCGGCGAGGAGATCACCGAAACGCTGCTGGACACGCTGAAAGAGGCCGGAGTCAAGGAACTGCCGATCCTCTACATCGACCATGTCACAGTCGGACCCTATCTGCGCAACACGCTGGCCGCCGACAAGAACATGAACCGCAGCGAAGCGCTGATGGACATCTACCGGGTCATGCGCCCGGGCGAGCCGCCGACCGTGGAAGCGGCGGAGAACCTGCTCCGGTCGATGTTCTTCGACCGGGAACGCTACGATCTCTCGGCGGTCGGCCGGGTCAAGATGAATGCGCGCCTCGACTTTTCCAACGATGAGGTGCCGGACGAAGTCCGCGTGCTGCGCCGCCAGGACATCATGGAGATCGTCCGGCTGCTGCTCGAGCTGAAGGACGGCCGCGGCGAGATAGACGATATCGATCATCTGGGTAACCGGCGCGTCCGCTCGGTGGGCGAGCTGATGGAGAACCAGTATCGTATCGGCCTGCTGCGCATGGAGCGGGCGATCAAGGAGCGGATGTCGACGGTCGAGATCGACAGCGTGATGCCGCACGACCTGATCAACGCCAAGCCGGCGGCGGCGGCGGTGCGGGAGTTCTTCGGCTCCTCGCAGCTCTCGCAATTCATGGACCAGACGAACCCCCTTTCGGAGATCACCCACAAGCGGCGGCTGTCGGCGCTCGGGCCCGGCGGGCTGACCCGCGAGCGGGCCGGCTTCGAAGTGCGCGACGTGCACACCACCCATTACGGCCGGATCTGCCCGATCGAGACGCCGGAGGGGCCGAATATCGGCCTGATCAATTCGCTGGCGTCCTATGCCCGGGTGAACAAGTACGGCTTCATCGAAACGCCGTATCGCAAGGTCAACGACGGCAAGGTCTCGGACGAGGTGGTCTATCTTTCGGCAATGGACGAGGGCAGATACACCATCGCCCAGGCCAACGCGGAACTGGACGACAAGGGCCGCTTCGTCGACGAACTGATCAGCTGCCGCAAGGCCGGCGACTATCTCATGGTTCCGGCCAACGCGATCGAATATATCGACGTCTCGCCCAAGCAGGTCGTCTCGGTCGCCACCTCGCTGATTCCGTTTCTGGAGAATGACGACGCCAACCGCGCGCTCATGGGCTCGAACATGATGCGCCAGGCGGTGCCGCTGCTGCAGCCGGAAGCGCCGATCGTGGGCACCGGAATGGAAGGCCGCGTGGCGCGCGATTCCGGCGCCACGATCGTGGCCCGCCGCGCCGGAATCGTCGACCAGGTGGATGCGACCCGCATCGTCATCCGGGCGCGGGAAAACGATGTCGAGACCGGGTCGCCCGGTGTCGACATTTACAGTCTGCTGAAATTCCAGCGCTCGAACCAGAACACCTCGATCACCCAGCGACCCCTGGTGAAGGTCGGTGACGAGGTCGAGAGAAGCGAGATCATCGCCGACGGTCCGTCGACCAGCCTGGGCGAACTGGCGCTGGGCCGGAACGTGCTCGTCGCGTTCATGCCGTGGAACGGCTACAATTTCGAGGATTCGATCCTGCTGTCCGAACGCATCGTGCGCGAGGATGTGTTCACCTCGATCCATATCGAGGAATTCGAGGTCATGGCCCGCGATACCAAGCTGGGCCAGGAAGAGATCACCCGCGACATTCCGAATGTCGGCGAAGAGGCGATGAAGAACCTCGACGAGGCCGGCATCGTCTATATCGGCGCCGAAATCCAGCCGGGCGACATCCTGGTCGGCAAGGTGACGCCGAAGGGCGAATCGCCGATGACGCCGGAGGAGAAACTGCTGCGGGCGATCTTCGGCGAAAAGGCCTCCGACGTGCGCGACACCTCGCTGCGCCTGCCGCCGGGCGTGGCCGGCACCGTCGTCGAGGTGCGGGTCTTTTCGCGGCGCGGCGTCGACAAGGACGAGCGCGCCATGGCGATCGAACGCCAGGAGATCGCGCGTCTGGCCAAGGACCGGGACGACGAACGCGCCATCCTGGAGCGCGCATTCTATGCGAACCTGAAAGACCTGCTGGTCGGCCAGACCGGCGAGGGCGGTCCGGAGGGCTTCAGCCGTGGAAGCAAGATAACCGAAGGCGTTCTCGACGAGTACAGCCGTTACCGGTGGCGCGAATTCACCGTCAAGGCCGACCGGGTATCGAAGCAGATCGAGGGTCTGTCCAAGATATTCGACGTGTCGATCGCCCGCCTCGAGGAGCGTTTCCAGGACAAGGTCGACAAGCTGCAGCGCGGCGACGAACTGCCGCCCGGCGTGATGAAGATGGTCAAGGTCTTCGTCGCCGTGAAACGCAAGATGCAGCCCGGCGACAAGATGGCCGGCCGTCACGGCAACAAGGGCGTCGTGTCCAAGATCATGCCGATCGAGGACATGCCCTATCTCGACGACGGCACGCCGGTCGATATCGTGCTCAATCCGCTCGGCGTGCCTTCGCGTATGAATGTTGGCCAGATCCTCGAGACCCATCTGGGCTGGGCCGCAGCCGGCCTGGGCCGGCAGGTCCGCGAGGTGCTGGAGGCATCGCTGGGCGGCGCCAAGAAGGAGGCGGCCAAGGCCCTGCGCGAGCATCTGCGGACAACGCTGGGCGACGAGACCTACAAGGAGCATGTCGCCGGGCTGGGCGACGACGATGTGATCGAACTGTCCCGCAGCCTGCAAACCGGCGTTCCGATGGCCACGCCGGTTTTCGACGGCGCCCGGGAAGACGATATCGTCGATCTGCTGGGCAAGGCCGGCATGGACGTATCGGGTCAGGTCACGCTGATCGACGGCCGCACGGGCGAGCCCTTCGACCGCAAGGTCACGGTCGGCTTCATCTACATGCTGAAGCTGCACCATCTGGTGGACGACAAGATCCACGCCCGCTCGATCGGGCCGTACAGCCTCGTGACCCAGCAGCCGCTGGGCGGGAAAGCGCAATTCGGCGGCCAGCGTTTCGGCGAGATGGAGGTCTGGGCCCTGGAGGCCTACGGCGCGGCCTATACGCTGCAGGAAATGCTGACGGTGAAATCTGACGACGTGGCCGGCCGGACCAATGTCTATGCAAAGATCGTACGCGGGCAGGACACGTTCGAGGCCGGCATCCCCGAATCGTTCAACGTGCTGGTCAAGGAGCTGCGTTCGCTCGGCCTGAACGTCGAACTGAAACAGGACGCTTACTGAACCGGGCCGGCAGGTGCGGCGGCCCGGCCGCCGTTCCCTGGTCCGACCCTCCTTCGGCCCGCGCCTTTCCCCGGGCGCAGGGCCGCAGCAACGCTCCGGGAGACGTTTGCATGAACGAATTGATGAATGTCTTCGGCCCCGTCCGCAAGACGGAAGATTTCGACCAGATCAAGATTTCGATCGCGAGCCCGGACCAGATCCGCTCCTGGTCGTTCGGCGAGATCAAGAAACCGGAGACCATCAACTACCGTACGTTCAAGCCGGAACGCGACGGCCTTTTCTGCGCTCGCATTTTCGGTCCGATCAAGGACTACGAATGCCTGTGCGGCAAGTACAAGCGCATGAAATATCGCGGCATCATCTGCGAGAAATGCGGCGTGGAGGTGACGCTGCAGAAAGTGCGCCGGGAGCGGATGGGCCATATCGAACTGGCCTCGCCGGTGGCGCATATCTGGTTCCTGAAATCGCTGCCCAGCCGGATCGGCCTGCTGCTGGACATGACGCTCAAGGATCTCGAGCGGATCCTCTATTTCGAAAACTACGTCGTGACCGAGCCCGGTACGACGGCGCTCTCCAAATACCAGCTGCTCAACGAAGAGGAGTATTGGAACGCGATAGACACCGAGGGCGATGGTTCCTTCCAGGCCGGCATCGGCGCCGAGGCGTTGAAGGCGCTGCTTGAGGAAATCGATCTGGAGAAAGAGCGGATCACCCTGCGCACCGACCTCAAGGAGACCCGCTCCGAAGCCAAGCGCAAGAAGTTCGTCAAGCGGTTGAAGCTGGTCGAGGCCTTTATCAGCTCCGGCGCCCGGCCGGAATGGATGATCATGGATGTGGTGCCGGTCATTCCGCCGGAACTGCGCCCGCTTGTGCCGCTGGATGGCGGGCGTTTCGCGACGTCCGACCTGAACGATCTCTACCGCCGGGTCATCAACCGGAACAACCGGCTGAAACGGCTGATCGAGCTGCGCGCGCCGGACATCATCATCCGCAACGAGAAGCGGATGCTCCAGGAATCGGTCGATGCGCTGTTCGACAACGGTCGCCGGGGCCGGGTGATCAGCGGCGCCAACAAGCGGCCGCTCAAGTCGCTCAGCGACATGCTGAAAGGCAAGCAGGGGCGCTTCCGGCAGAATCTGCTCGGCAAGCGCGTCGACTATTCCGGCCGGTCGGTGATCGTGGTCGGGCCGGAGTTGAAGCTGCACCAGTGCGGCCTGCCCAAGAAGATGGCGCTGGAACTGTTCAAGCCCTTCATCTACGCCAAGCTGGAGGAGCGGGCGCTCGCCACCACCATCAAGGCGGCCAAGCGGAAGGTGGAAAAGGAGCTGCCCGAAGTCTGGGACATCCTGGAAGAAGTGATCCGGGAGCATCCGGTGCTGCTGAACCGCGCACCGACGCTGCACCGCCTGGGCATCCAGGCCTTCGAGCCGGTGCTGGTCGAGGGCAAGGCGATCCAGCTTCACCCCCTGGTCTGCACCGCCTTCAACGCAGACTTCGACGGCGACCAGATGGCGGTCCATGTGCCGCTGTCCCTGGAAGCCCAGCTCGAAGCGCGGGTGCTGATGATGTCGACCAACAACATCCTCAGCCCGGCCAACGGCAAACCGATCATCGTGCCGTCCCAGGATATCGTGCTCGGCATCTACTATCTGTCGGACGAGCGGCCGGACGTGACCGGACCGCAGGTCGACATTCCGTCTGAAGACGCATTGCGCGCGGCGGTCGAACATCACGACATTCTGGTCAAGGATCCGAAGAAACCGCTCGAAGAGGTCGAAGTCACCAACTTCAAGGCGTCGCTGAAGGCTCTCAAGGCCGGCAAGCTTGCCGCCTACCGCGTCCCGCGCTTTGCCAATTTCGGAGAAATCCAGCTGGCGCTCGACAACGGCGTGGTCGATTTGCATACGCGGATCAAGGCGCTGTGGCGCTCGAGAAGCGACACCGGCGAAGAGACCGTTGAACAGGTGATCACGACGCCGGGCCGCATGATCATCGGCGATGTGCTGCCCCGGCACGCCAACGTCCCGTTCGGCCTCGTCAACCGGGTTCTGACCAAGAAGGAGGTCGGCACCGTCATCGACACCGTCTATCGGCACTGCGGCCAGAAGGAGACGGTGATCTTCGCCGACCAGATCATGGGGCTCGGTTTCTCCTATGCCTGCCGGGCCGGCATCTCCTTCGGCAAGGACGATCTCAAGATCCCCGGGTCCAAGGAGCAGTTGATCGCCGACGCCCAGGAGCGGGTCAAGGAATACGAGAAGCAGTATCAGGACGGCCTGATCACGCAGCGCGAAAAATACAACAAGGTGGTCGACGCCTGGTCGCACTGCACCGACCAGGTGGCCGACGAGATGATGAAATCGATGCAGGCGGTCGAGA
This sequence comes from Alphaproteobacteria bacterium, assembly GCA_965202925.1. Classification (GTDB taxonomy): domain Bacteria; phylum Pseudomonadota; class Alphaproteobacteria; order Bin65; family Bin65; genus Bin65. The sequence continues at coordinate 1,560,515 of CBDBCG010000001.1, forward strand.
AGGACAAGCCGACCAACTCGGTCTTCGTCATGGCCGATTCCGGCGCCCGGGGCTCGGCGGCCCAGATCAAGCAGTTGGCCGGGATGCGCGGACTGATGGCCAAGCCGTCCGGTGAGATCATCGAGACGCCGATCATTTCCAACTTCAAGGAAGGCCTCTCGGTTCTCGAATATTTCAACTCGACCCACGGCGCCCGCAAGGGCTTGGCGGATACCGCGCTGAAGACCGCGAACTCGGGATACCTGACCCGCCGGCTGGTGGATGTGGCGCAGGATTGCATCGTTTACGAGCAGGATTGCGGCACCGACCGGGGCATCAACCTTCGCGCCGTCGTCGAAGGCGGCGATATCGTCGTCTCCCTGGCGGAACGCCTGCTCGGCCGGACGGCGCAGGGCGATGTTGTTCATCCTGCCGACGGAACCGTCCTGGTGGCGAACGGCGACCTTATCGGCGAAGAGGAAGCCGATGCGATTCAGGATGCCGGCGTCGACGTGGTGAAGGTGCGCTCGGCGCTGACCTGCGAGGCGCGCAACGGTATCTGCGCCAAATGCTACGGCCGGGATCTCGCCCGCGGCACACCGGTCAATGTCGGCGAAGCGGTCGGCGTTATCGCCGCCCAGTCGATCGGCGAACCCGGCACCCAGCTCACGATGCGGACGTTCCATATCGGCGGCGCGGCCCAGCGCGGCGCGGAACAGTCCAGCGTGGAGGCGAGCATCGATTCGGTCGTCTCCATCACCAACCGGAATGTCGTGGAAGCCGCCGACGGGCGGCTGGTCGTGATGTCGCGCAATTCGGAGATCCTCCTGAAAGACGATACCGGCCGCGAGCGCGCCCGCTTCCGCATCCCCTACGGCGCCAGGCTGCATGTCGACGAAGGCGCGACCGTGGCGCGCGGCGACACGCTGGCCGAATGGGATCCCTATACGATGCCGATCATCACCGAGAAGGCCGGCACCGCCAACTATGTGGACCTCGCCGAAGGCGTCTCCATGCGCGAGGATGTCGACGAGGCGACCGGTATCGCGAGCAAGGTCGTGGTCGACTGGCGACAGCAGCCGAAAGGCGCCGAGTTCCGCCCGCGGATTACGCTGCGCGACGACGCCGGAGAGGTGGTCGTGCTGCCGAACGGCCAGGAAGCCCGGTATTTCATGTCGGTCGGCGCGGTGCTTTCGGTCGAGCACGAACAGCCGGTTCAGGCCGGCGACGTGCTGGCCCGCATTCCGCGGGAAACCGGCAAGACCCGCGACATCACCGGCGGCCTGCCGCGGGTGGCGGAACTGTTCGAAGCCCGCAAGCCCAAGGATTTCGCGATTATTTCGGAAATCGCCGGCCGTGTCGGGTTCGGCAAGGATTACAAGGCCAAACGGCGCATCGTCGTGCGGCCGGAAGAAGAGGGCGCGGAACCGCGCGAATATCTAATTCCCAAGGACCGCCACATCACGGTTCAGGAGGGCGACTGGGTGGAGCCGGGCGATCTCCTGATGGACGGCAACGCCGTGCCCCACGATATTCTCGCCGTGCTCGGGATCGAAGCGCTGGCGGACTACCTGATCAACGAGATCCAGGAGGTCTACCGGCTGCAGGGCGTGCCGATCAACGACAAGCATATCGAAGTGATCGTGCGCCAGATGATGCAGAAGACCGAGGTGCTGGAGCCCGGCGACACCACCTTCCTGGTCGGCGAGCAGATCGACCGGTACGAGTTCGAAGAGGAGAACGACCGGGTTCGGGGGGACGGCGGCAATCCCGCAAGGGGCGTCCCCGTTCTTCAGGGCATCACCAAGGCGAGCCTTCAGACCAAGAGCTTCATCTCGGCCGCGTCGTTCCAGGAAACGACCCGTGTGCTGACGGAAGCGGCGGTCAACGGAAAGATCGACCGCCTGACCGGCCTCAAGGAGAATGTCATCGTCGGACGCCTGATCCCGGCGGGAACGGGCAGCGTGATGAAGCGCCTGCGTCACGAAGCATCGGAACGCGACCAGCAGATCATCGCGGAGCGTGCCGCCTGGGCCGAGGCCGAAGTCGCCGAAGCCCTCGAAGGCCCGCGCGAGGAGAGCGATATCGACGCAGCCTGACCGCTGGCCCGGCAACCGGGCCGCCCGGCGATTCGGGAATCGCCGGGCGGTCGGCGCAGGAAATCTCTGTTGCGCCGGCGAATTTCTATCAAAACTGTCGCATCGCAGCGGTTTATGAAGGTTTTCCGGCTGCTTGCCGCTTGACGGACCGGCGGCTCGACAATACTTTCCGCACGCGTTCAGGCGGGAGCGGGTGAATGCCGCTCCCGCAGCTATTTGTAGAGCCGTCCACGCGATCCGGCCGGTTCGGACGTCCGACGCAGCGTCCGGAACTGCCGCCGGGTCGGCTTCGCACCGGCCTGAAGCCATCGAGGCGCTTCCGGGTCGGTGTTTTGTATCGACCGGTCGCCGCGTCGGAATTCTTCAAGGCGGCTGCGATGCGGATCGGCCGACGGGAACAGGAAATGCCGGGAGCCCGCACCTGCCGAACAGGCGTTGCGGGCGTCCGGTGCGAAATGGCGGGGCAGTCATGCCGACGATCAATCAGTTGATCCGCAAGCCGCGCAAGGCGCCGGTCAAGCGGAACAAGGTGCCGGCCATGGAATCCTGCCCGCAGAAGCGGGGCGTGTGCACGCGCGTCTACACGACGACGCCGAAAAAGCCGAATTCCGCGCTGCGCAAGGTCGCGCGCGTCCGGCTGACCAACGGATTCGAGGTGACCTGCTACATCCCGGGTGAGGGCCATAACCTGCAGGAGCATTCGGTGGTGATGATCCGCGGCGGCCGCGTCAAGGATCTGCCGGGCGTCCGCTACCACATCATCCGCGGCACGCTGGACACCCACGGCGTTGCCGACCGCCGCCAGCGCCGCTCGAAATACGGCGCCAAACGGCCGAAATAAACGGGAAACCGCAGCGAGAGAGCTCGAACAGCGCCGGTTTCCCGCGATAGCGGCGGGCCGGCTCCGGAGGAAAGACCGACCCATGTCCCGTCGCCACCGCGCAGAAAAACGCGAGATTTTGCCGGACGCAAAATATCACGACATGGTGCTGACCAAATTCATGAACAGCATCATGAAGGACGGCAAGAAATCGGTCGCCGAGAATATCGTCTACGGCGCGCTCGACCGCGTGGAAACCCGGATGCGGACCGAGCCGCTGCGCGTGTTCCACGATGCGCTCGACAACGTCCGCCCGGCCATCGAGGTGCGCTCGCGCCGCGTCGGCGGCGCGACCTACCAGGTGCCGGTCGAAGTCCGCCAGGACCGTGCCCAGGCGCTGGCGATCCGCTGGCTGATTGCCGCGGCGCGGGCCCGGGCCGAACGCACGATGGCGGAGCGGCTGTCGGCCGAACTCATGGAGGCGGCGGAGAATCGCGGCGCCGCCGTCAAGAAACGCGAGGACACGCACCGGATGGCCGAGGCCAACCGCGCCTTCTCGCATTATCGCTGGTAACGGGAAGATAGAGGATCAGCGGTTTCCGGCTTCGGGAACCGCCCGCAAAGGCCCCGAAAGAATGGCACGCAAGACCCCCCTGGAGCGTTACCGCAATATCGGCATCATGGCCCACATCGATGCCGGCAAGACGACGTGCACGGAGCGCGTCCTCTATTACACCGGCCGGTCCCACAAAATGGGCGAGGTCCATGACGGCGCGGCCACCATGGACTGGATGGAGCAGGAGCAGGAACGCGGCATCACCATCACGTCTGCGGCGACGACCTGTTTCTGGCGCAATCACCGGGTCAACATCATCGACACGCCGGGCCATGTCGACTTCACCATCGAGGTCGAACGGTCGCTGCGCGTCCTGGACGGCGCGGTGGCGGTGTTCGATTCGGTGGCGGGCGTCGAGCCGCAGTCCGAAACCGTGTGGCGCCAGGCCGACAAATACGGCGTGCCGCGCATGTGTTTCGTCAACAAGATGGACAGGGTCGGGGCGGACTTCCATCGCTGCATCGCCATGATGGAGGAACGACTGGGCGCGACCCCGCTCGCCATACAGCTGCCGATCGGTGTCGAGGCGAAGTTCGCCGGCGTCATCGACCTGGTTCGCATGAAGGCGGTCGTCTGGTCCGGCGAGCAGCTCGGCGCCGAATTCCGTGACGAGGAGATTCCGGCCGAATTGCAGGACAAGGCCCGGAGTTATCGCGACCGGCTGCTGGAGGCGGCGGTCGAACAGGACGATGCGGCGCTCGAAGCGTATCTGGACGGCACCGAGCCCGACGAAGCGACTTTGAAATCCTGTATCCGCAGAGGCACGATTGGCGGCGCCTTCGTCCCGGTGATGTGCGGCTCGGCCTTCAAGAACAAGGGTGTGCAGCCGCTGCTCGATGCGGTTGTCGATTACATGCCGTCGCCGGTCGATGTGCCGGCTATCGCCGGGGTCCTGCCCGGCAGCAACGAGCCGTCGGAACGCCGGAGCGACGACGGGGAGCCGTTCTCGGCCCTCGCCTTCAAGATCATGAACGATCCTTATGTCGGGTCGCTGGCCTTCGCCCGCATCTATTCCGGCATCGTCAACACCGGCGATTCGTTGCTCAATACCGTCAAGGGCAAGAAGGAGCGCGCCGGCCGGATGCTGCTGATGCACGCCAACAGCCGCGAGGACATCAAAGAAGCGCGCGCGGGCGATATCGTCGCCTTTGCCGGACTGAAGGAAGTGGCCACCGGCGATACCCTGTGCAACGCCGGAAAACCGATCATCCTGGAGCGCATGGAGTTCCCGGAGCCGGTGATCGAAATTGCCATCGAGCCCAAGACCAAGGCCGACCACGACAAGATGGGCGTGGCGCTGGGCCGGCTGGCGGCCGAGGATCCGTCGTTCCGCGTCAGTTCGGACGAGGAGAGCGGGCAGACCATCATCGCCGGCATGGGCGAGCTGCATCTCGAAATCCTGGTCGACCGGCTTAGGCGCGAGTTCCGGGTCGACGCCAATATCGGCGCACCCCAGGTCGCCTACCGCGAGACGATTTCGCAGGTCGCCGATATCGACTACACCCACAAGAAACAGACCGGCGGCTCGGGCCAGTTCGCCCGGATCAGGATCCGCTTTTCGCCGGCCGAGCCGGGCGAGCCTTTCATCTTCGAGAACACGGTCGTCGGCGGCAACGTGCCGAGAGAATATGCGCCGGGCGTCGAGAAGGGCATCCTGGGCGCCAAGGAATCCGGCGTGCTGGCCGGCTTTCCGGTGATCGATTTCAAGGCCGAGCTTTACGACGGCGCCTATCACGATGTCGATTCGAGCGTCATGGCGTTCGAGATTGCCGCCCGCGCCGCCTTCCGCGAAGCGATGCAGAAAGGCAAGCCGAAACTGCTCGAGCCGATGATGAAGGTCGAGGTGGTGACGCCGGAGGACTATATGGGCGACATCATCGGTGACCTGAACAGCCGGCGCGGCCAGGTTCAGGGCATGGACGCGCGCGGCAACGCCCAGGTTATCGACGCCATGGTGCCGCTCGCCAACATGTTCGGCTACGTCAACACGTTGCGCTCGGTGAGCCAGGGCCGGGCGACCTACACCATGCAGTTCGACCACTATGAAGAGGTGCCTCAGGCGGTCGCGGAGGAAGTCCGCGCCAAGATGGCCTGAGGTCAGGGCTCAACCCCGCAGGAACGAAACGGACCCCGGCAGGGGACAGGCAGAGGCGGAACCATGGCGAAAGAGAAGTTTGAGCGAACGAAGCCGCATGTGAATGTTGGTACGATCGGGCATGTGGATCATGGCAAGACGACGCTGACGGCAGCGATTACGAAGGTGATGGCTGAGACGCAGGGCGGCACGGTTGTGTCGTTCGATCAGATCGACAAGGCGCCGGAGGAGCGCGAGCGCGGGATTACGATTGCGACGGCGCATGTCGAGTATGAGACGTCGAACCGGCACTATGCGCATGTCGATTGTCCGGGCCATGCGGATTACGTGAAGAACATGATCACGGGCGCGGCGCAGATGGACGGGGCGATCCTGGTGGTGTCTGCGGCGGACGGGCCGATGCCGCAGACGCGCGAGCATATTCTTCTGGCGCGCCAGGTCGGCGTTCCTGCGATCGTGGTCTATCTGAACAAGGTGGACCAGGTTGACGACGAGGAGCTTCTGGAGCTGGTCGAGCTTGAGGTGCGGGAGCTTCTGTCGAGCTACGAGTTTCCGGGCGACGACCTTCCGGTTGTGATGGGCTCGGCTCTGGCGGCGCTGGAGGGCCGGGACGAGGCGATCGGGCGGGACAAGATCGTCGAGCTGATGGCGGCGGTGGACGAGTATATCCCGCAGCCGGAGCGCCCGATCGACCAGGCGTTTCTGATGCCGATCGAGGATGTGTTTTCGATCTCGGGCCGGGGCACGGTGGTGACGGGCCGGGTCGAGCGCGGCGTTGTGAAGGTGGGCGACGAGATCGAGATCGTCGGTCTGAAGGAGACGGCGAAGACGACGTGCACGGGCGTGGAGATGTTCCGCAAGCTGCTGGACCAGGGCCAGGCGGGGGACAATGTCGGCGTGCTGCTGCGCGGCACGAAGCGGGACGAGGTGGAGCGCGGCCAGGTTCTGGCCAAGCCGGGCTCGATCACGCCGCACACGGAGTTTACCTGCGAGGCGTATATCCTGACCAAGGAGGAGGGCGGGCGTCACACGGGTTTCTTCTCGAACTACCGTCCGCAGTTCTACTTCCGGACGACGGACGTGACCGGCGCGGTGACGCTGCCCGAGGGCACGGAGATGGTGCTGCCGGGGGACAATGTTCAGATGGACGTGACGCTGATCCAGCCGATTGCGATGGACGAGGGTCTGCGCTTTGCGATCCGCGAGGGCGGACGCACCGTCGGCGCCGGCGTCGTCGCCGCCATCAAAAAGTAAGCGGGCTAAAGCGGGATGCCGCCGGACACTTCGAAACCGGCGGCATTTTGATTGGGATTGACGATGGAAAGCCAAACGATACGGATCCGGCTCAAGGCCTTCGATCACCGCCTGCTCGATCAGTCGACCGGCGAGATCGTCAACACGGCCAGGCGGACGGGCGCGCAGGTGCGCGGACCGATCCCGCTGCCCACCCGGATCCGCAAATACACGGTCAACCGCTCACCGCATATCGACAAGAAATCGCGCGAGCAGTTCGAGACCCGGACGCACAAGCGGCTGATCGATATCGTCGATCCGACTCCGCAGACCGTGGACGCGCTGGGCAAGCTCGATCTCGCGGCCGGTGTGCATGTCGATATCAAACTGAAGGAAGAAGCGTGATGCGCACCGGACTCATCGCCGAGAAAAAAGGCATGAGCCGCATCTTCGCGGAAGACGGCCGGCATCTGCCGGTAACCGTCCTGCAGCTCGATGCCTGCCAGGTCGTTGACAACCGGACGGCCGAACGCGACGGCTATACCGCGGTTCAGCTCGGCCACGGCACGGCGAAATCGAAAAATGTCACCCGCGCCATGCGCGGCCATTTCGCGAAGGCGAAGGTCGAGCCCAAACGGCGGCTGGCGGAATTCCGGGTCAGCGAAGAAAATCTGCTCGAGATCGGTGCGGAACTCTCGGCCGAGCATTTCGTGCCCGGCCAGTTCGTCGATGTCGCCGGCGTCACCATCGGCAAGGGATTTGCCGGCGCGATGAAGCGGCATAATTTCGCCGGCCTGCGCGCTTCGCACGGCGTGTCGGTCTCGCACCGCGCGCACGGCTCGACCGGCCAGTGCCAGGATCCCGGCAAGGTGTTCAAGGGCAAGAAGATGGCCGGCCATATGGGCACCAGCCGGCGCTCGGCCGTCAATCTGGAGATCGTCAAGACGGATGCCGACCGTGGCCTGATCATGGTCAAGGGCGCGGTGCCCGGCGCCAAGGGCAGCCTGGTCGAAATCCGCGACGCGCGGAAGAAGGCCGCACCGGACAATCTGCCGGTTCCGGCTGCAATCAAGGGCGCCGCAGCGCCGGCAGAGACTTCGGGCGCAGAAGGCGCCGATGCCGCCGAAGGGAGCGAGGACTGATGGCCATCGAGGTCAAATCGGTCGACATGGCGGCCAAGTCCGCCGGCAAGGTCAAGCTGGACGAGGGCGTCTTCGGCCTGCCGGTGCGCGCGGACATCCTGCACCGGGTGGTGCGCTGGCAACTCGCCAGGCGCCGCGCCGGAACGCACAACACGAGGGGCATGGCCGAGATCAAGGGGACCGGCCGCAAGCCCTGGAAGCAGAAGGGGACCGGCCGCGCCCGCGCCGGCAACCTGAAGGCGCCGCAGATGCGCGGCGGCGGCGTGGCCTTCGGCCCGAAGCCGCGGAGCCATGCCCACGCCTTACCCAAGAAGGTCCGCAAGCTCGGTCTTAAGATGGCGCTGTCGGCCAAACAGGCGGAAGGCCGGCTCGTGGTGCTGAAGGCGGCAGCGCTGAAATCCGGCAAAACCCGCGATCTTGCTGCCAGCCTGGAAAAGCTCGGCTGGTCGCGGCCGCTGGTGATTACCGGGGCGGAGGCCGACGAAGGCTTTGTGCGGGCGGCGCGCAACCTTCGAAGCATCGATCTGCTGCCTCAGCAGGGCGCCAACGTCTACGACATCCTGCGCCACGACACGCTGGTCCTGACGGCGGATGCGTTGGAAGCGCTGGAGGCGCGCCTGAAATGAGCTGGAAATATCTCAATCGGGCGAAGCCTGCGAAGGAACGGATGTACGACATCATCCGGGCGCCGGTGGTGACGGAGAAATCGTCCTCCGGGTCGGAGAACGCCCAGGTCACCTTCCGCGTGGCCATGGACGCGACCAAGCCGGAAATCAAGGCCGCCGTCGAGGGGCTGTTCGGCGCCAAGGTCAAGCGCGTCAACACCCACGTCCGCAAGGGCAAGGAAAAGATGTTCCGGGGCCGCAAGGGCCGGCGCAACGACGTGAAGATCGCCGTGGTCACCCTGCTGGGCGACCAGGCCATCGACATCACGACCGGCGTCTGACCGGCAGCAGGATCGGACGGAACGGGGCGGAACGATGTCGCTGAAACATTACAAAGCCATGACGCCGGGCCAGCGCGGCCTTGTGCTGATCGACCGGTCCGGCCTCTACAAGGGCAAGCCGGTCAAGCACCTGACCGAGGGCAAGAGCCAGAAGGGCGGCCGCAACAATACCGGGCGGATCACGACGCGGCGGCGCGGCGGCGGTCACAAGCAGCGCTACCGCATCGTCGATTTCAAGCGGACCAGGGAAGGCCGGGCAACGGTCGAGCGGCTGGAATACGATCCGAACCGCACCGCCTTCATTGCGCTCATCCGCTACGAGGACGGCGAGCTTTCCTACATTCTGGCGCCGCAGCGCCTGGGGGTCGGAGATTCGGTGGAGGCCGGGCCCGGAGCGGATATCAAGCCGGGCAATGCCTTGCCGCTGCGCAATATTCCCGTCGGCACGATCGTGCACAATGTCGAAATGAAGATCGGCAAGGGCGGGCAGATCGCGCGCGCCGCCGGCGCCTATGTCCAGCTGGTCGGCCGGGACAGCGGCTATGCCCAGCTCCGCCTGGCGTCCGGCGAAATGCGCATGGTGCGCCAGGAATGCATGGCGACGGTCGGCGCCGTCTCCAATCCGAACAACCAGAACACCAACCTGGGCAAGGCCGGCCGAAACCGGTGGAAGGGCAAGCGCCCGTCGGTGCGCGGCGTTGCGATGAATCCCGTCGACCATCCGCATGGCGGCGGCGAGGGCCGTTCGTCCGGCGGCCGTCATCCCGTCACGCCGTGGGGCAAGCCGACCAAGGGCCGGCGCACCCGCAGCAACAAGTCGACGGACAAATACATCATCCGCAGCCGTCACGCGCGGAAGAAGCGGTAGGAGAGAACAGTGACGCGTTCAGTCTGGAAGGGGCCGTTCGTCGACGGCTACCTGCTGAAGAAGGCGGAGAATTCGCGCGATTCCGGCCGCAACGAGGTCATCCGGACCTGGTCGCGCCGATCGACGATCCTGCCGCAGTTCGTCGGCCTGACCTTCGGCGTGCACAACGGCCACAAGTTCATTCCGGTATTGGTCACCGAGAACATGATCGGTCACAAGTTCGGCGAATTCGCGCCGACCCGGACCTATTACGGCCACGCTGCCGACAAGAAGGCGCGGCGGGGGTAGCGGAAAATGGGCAAACCCAAGGCCGAACGGCGGCTCGAGGACAACCAGGCCCAGGCGGTGGGGACGCAATTGCGCGTCAGCCCGCAGAAGCTGAACCTGGTCGCCGCCCTGATTCGCGGCAAGAAGGCCGAGAAGGCGGTCACCGATCTCGCCTTTTCGCGGCGCCGGATCGCCGGCGATGTGAAGAAGGTACTGGAATCGGCGATCGCCAATGCAGAGAACAACCACGGCCTCGATGTCGACCAGTTGTGGGTCAAGGAGGCCTTCGTCGGCAAGGGCCTCGTCATGAAGCGCTGGAAAGCGCGGGCGCGCGGCCGCGTCGGACGGGTCAAGAAGCCGTTTTCGAAATTGACGGTCATCGTCGAAGAGCGCGAGGAGGCCTGATCGAATGGGTCAGAAAGTAAGCCCGATCGGCATGCGCCTGGGCATCAACCGGACGTGGGAATCGCGCTGGTATGCCGACGGCGATTATGCCGAACTGCTTGAGCAGGACATTCAGCTTCGAAATCATCTGAAGCAAAAACTGTCGAGCGCGGCCGTTTCGAAGATCGTGATCGAACGACCGGCCCGCAAACCGCGCGTGACCATCCATACCGCGCGGCCCGGCGTCGTGATCGGCAAGAAAGGCGCCGATATCGAGAATCTGCGCCGGGAAGTCTCCCGGATGACGGGCGACGATGTCAGCCTGAACATCGTCGAGATCCGCAAACCCGAGATCGAGGCGCAGCTCGTTGCCGAGAATGTGGCGCAGCAGCTCGAGCGGCGGGTGGCGTTCCGCCGGGCGATGAAACGCTCGGTGCAGTCGGCCATGCGCTTCGGCGCTGCGGGCATCCGCATTATCTGCGGCGGCCGTCTGGGCGGCGCGGAAATCGCGCGTGCCGAGCGCTATCACGAAGGCCGGGTGCCGTTGCACACACTGCGCGCCGACATCGACTATGGCGAGGCCACGGCGCAGACGACCTACGGCACCTGCGGCGTCAAGGTCTGGGTCTACAAGGGCGATATCATGGAACACGATCCGCAGGCCCAGGAGCGTCGCGCCCTGGACCTGCAGAGCGCGGGCCGAAACTAGCCGACGGGAGCGGGAAGGATGCTCAGCCCCAAACGGACCAGGTTCCGCAAGCAGCACAAGGGCCGCATACACGGTTTTGCAAAGGGCGGCACGCAGCTGAATTTCGGCGCTTACGGCCTGAAGGCGACGTCCCCGGATCGGGTCACGTCGCGCCAGATCGAGGCGGCGCGCCGGACGATCACCCGGCACATGAAGCGTGTCGGCAAGCTGTGGATTCGCATTTTTCCGGATCTGCCGGTCAGTCAGAAGCCGGCGGAGGTCCGCCAGGGCAAGGGCAAGGGATCGCCCGAATACTGGGCGGTGCGCGTCCATCCGGGCCGCATCATGTTCGAACTGGACGGCGTGCCGGAAGACGTTGCGCGCCGGGCGTTCGAACTGGCTTCGGCCAAGCTTCCGGTCAACACCCGGTTCGTAAAGCGGCTGGAAGAGGAGTAGGGGCCATGCATGCCGGCGACCTCCGCCCCAAATCCATGGATCAGCTGAACGAGCAGCTGGAGGACCTGAAAAAGGAGCAGTTCAACCTGCGCTTCCAGGCCGCCAGCGGCCAGCTCGAGAATACGGTGCGCGCCCGCGAGGTCCGCCGGGACATCGCGCGGGTCAAGACGATCATGAACGAAAAGCGGCGCGCGGCAGACGCTGCTGAAGGGAGTTGAGGCAGATGCCGAAACGGATACTCCAGGGCGTTGTGGTGAGCGACGCGGCGGACAAGACCGTCGTCGTGCGCGTGGAGCGCCGGATCATGCATCCGCTCTACAAGAAGTTCATCCGCCGCTCGAAGAAGTTCATGGCGCATGACGAGAACAATGCCTGCAAGGCGGGCGACCGCGTGTCGATCCAGGAATGCAGGCCCTATTCGAAACGCAAGACCTGGCAGGTTCTTGCCGGCGACGCCTGACGGCGGCCGGCGGACTGAATTCGGGGGACCGAAACCATGATCCAGATGCAAACCAGGCTGGAAGTCGCGGACAACAGCGGCGCGCGCAAGGTGCAGTGCATCAAGGTGCTCGGCGGCTCGAAGCGCAAGACCGCCGGCGTGGGCGACGTGATCGTCGTCTCGGTCAAGGAGGCGATTCCGCGGGGCCGGGTGAAGAAGGGCGACCTGCACCGCGCCGTAATCGTGCGGACGGCGAAGGAAGTGCGCCGGGACGACGGCACGGCGATCCGCTTCGACCGCAACGCCGCTGTGCTCATCAGCAAGACCGGCGAGCCGGTCGGCACCCGCATCTTCGGCCCGGTAACCCGCGAACTGCGCGGCAAGGGCTACATGAAAATCATCTCTCTCGCTCCGGAAGTGCTTTAGGGCGCCGGAAGAAAGAACCGGCGGAAGGAACGGTCGCGGCCATGGCTGTCAAGATCAGACTGAAGAAGGGAGACCGGGTGGTGATCACGGCCGGCAAGGACAAGGGCAAGTCCGGTGACATCACCAAGGTCATCAGGGGCCGCAAGCCGGGCGATCACCGCGTGGTCGTCGGCGGTGCGAACATGGTCAAGCGGCATACGAAGCCGACCCAGATGAATCCCGGCGGCATCGTCGAGCGGGAGGCGCCGATTCACATCTCGAACGTGGCAATGGTCGATCCGAAGGATTCCACGGCGACGCGGGTCGGCTACACCTTTCTCGAAGGCGGCCGGAAAGTTCGCTTTGCCAAGCGGTCCGGCGAGATCATCGACCGGTAGCGGCGGGCGGAAGGAGCAACCGGATCATGTCTTCGCCAAGACTGTACGAGCACTATAAGTCGACGGTGCGGGACGAGCTGGAGCAAGCCTTCGGCTACACGAACCCGAACCAGATTCCGCGCCTCGAGAAGATCGTTCTGAACATGGGTGTCGGCGACGCGACCCAGGACCGGAAAAAGATCGACGGCGCCGTGGATGACATGACCCGGATCTCCGGCCAGAAGCCGCTCGTGACCCGCGCCACGCGCTCGGAAGCCGGTTTCAAGCTGCGGGAAGGCATGACGATCGGTGCGAAGGTGACGCTGCGCCGGACGCGGATGTACGAATTCCTCGACCGGTTGGTGACCATCGCCCTGCCGCGGGTACGCGACTTCCGCGGCCTCAGCCCGAAAAGTTTCGACGGCCGGGGCAATTTCGCGATGGGAATCCGCGAACAACTCGTGTTCCCGGAAATCGACTACGACAAGACCGACACGATCCGCGGCATGGACATTGTAGTGGTGACGACGGCACCGACAGACGAAGAAGCGCTGGCACTGCTCAAGGGCTTTAATCTGCCCTTCCGGGCCAGCTAGGCAAAGCAGGAACGAGACCCGACGATGGCGAAGAAAAGCGCAATCGAGAAGAACGACAAACGCCGCCGGCTGGTGGCGAAATACGCCGGCAAGCGCGCCGCACTCAAGGCAATGGCCAAGGATGCGTCGCTGCCGCCGGAAGAGCGCTTCAAGGCGCGGCTCAAGTTGAACGAATTGCCGAAGAACGGCGCCGCGACGCGCCTGCGCAACCGTTGCGCCGTGAGCGGCCGTCCGCGCGGCTATTACCGCAAGTTCGGCATCTCTCGCATCGCGCTTCGGGAGCTGGGCTCGAAAGGCCAGCTGCCGGGCGTCGTCAAGTCGAGCTGGTAGGGAGCCGGACAATGTCGATGAGCGATCCGCTCGGCGATCTGCTGACCCGTATCCGCAACGGCCAGCGCGCCTCCAAGGCCAGTATCGTGTGTCCGCACTCGACGCTGAAAATGAATGTGCTGCGCGTGCTGAAGGACGAGGGCTACATCCGCGGCTACAGCGAACGTGAGGTCCGCAAGGGCATCCGGGAGATCGTTGTTGAGTTGAAGTATCACGAGGGCACGCCCGTGATCCGTGAGATCGCCCGGATTTCCACCCCCGGCCGGCGGGTCTATTCGGCAATCAAGGATCTGAACCGGGACCGGGGCGGACTGGGAACGAAGATCCTGTCCACCGGGCAGGGTGTCCTGTCGGACAACGCCGCGCGCGAAGCCAAGGTGGGCGGAGAGGTGCTCTGCCGGGTCTTCTGATCCCGGACGGAGCGGAACGGATCAAACGGAACGGAACGAGCCATGTCGCGGATCGGCAAGGAACCGGTGAAGATCCCGGGTGGCGTCGACATTACGATCGACGGCCTGTTGGTGACCGCCAGGGGCAAGTTGGGCGAAGAGAGCTTCCGCCTGACCGATGACGTGGTCGTCAGCCAGCAGGATGGCGCGCTGACGGTGTCGCCGGCCAACGACGGCAAACGGGCGCGCACCATGTGGGGCACCACCCGCAGCCAGCTGCAGAATATCGTCACCGGTGTGTCGGAAGGTTTCACCTACAACCTGGAAATCCAGGGCGTCGGCTATCGCGCCGCCGTGCAGGGCGAGACCCTCAACCTTCAGCTCGGCTACAGCCACGATATCAACTATCCGATCCCGGACGGCGTGAGCGTTTCGGTCGAACGCAACGTCGCGATCGAGGTCAAAGGCACAAACAAGGCCGTGATCGGCCAGTTCTGCAGCGAAGTGCGCGCGTTCCGGCCACCTGAACCCTACAAGGGCAAGGGCGTGCGCTACCGCGGCGAATATGTCATGCGCAAGGAAGGAAAGAAGAAATAGGCGCCGGTTTCCGGTCGGCGGAGACCGGGCCGTCTGTTTCCCGAATTTGGCGAGCGACGACCTACGATGGCAACGAAAGAAAAGAGACTGTTTGCGCGCCGCAGGCGCCGCAACCGGCACGCGATCCTGAAGAAGGCGAACGGGCGTCCGCGCCTGTCCGTCTTCCGCTCGAGCAAGCATATCTATGCCCAGGTGATCGATGACCTGACCGGCGAGACCAGGGCCGCGGCCTCGACCGTCGAGAAGGATATCAAGGGCACGATCGGGAACGGCGCGAATGTCGCGGCCGCCGAAGCCATCGGCAGGCTGGTGGCGGAGCGTGCGCTGAAGGCCAACGTCGAAACCGTGGTCTTCGACCGCGGCGGCTACATCTATCACGGCCGGGTCAAGGCGCTGGCGGAAGCCGCGCGCGAAGCCGGCCTCAAATTCTAGGGACGGGACGGCAGGCGAATGGCTCGAGAGAACAGGCGCGACGACCGCCGCCGCGGTGGCGGCGACGACCGCGAAGAGAACGAGTTCGTCGAAAAACTCGTCAGCATCAACCGGGTCGCCAAGGTGGTGAAGGGCGGCCGGCGATTCGGCTTCGCCGCTCTTGTCGTGGTCGGAGACGGCAAGGGCCGGGTCGGGCATGGCGCCGGCAAGGCGCGCGAGGTGCCGGAAGCGATCCGCAAGGCGACCGAACAGGCCAAGCGCCAGATGATCCGGGTGCCGCTGCGCGAAGCGCGCACCCTCCATCATGACGTCAAGGGCCGTTACGGCGCGGGCAAGGTCGTTCTGCGGGCGGCGCCTGCGGGAACCGGCATCATCGCGGGCGGACCGATGCGGGCGATCTTCGAGAGCATCGGCATCCACGACATCGTCGCCAAGTCGGTCGGCACGTCGAACCCGCACAATATGGTCAAGGCAACCTTCGATGCGTTGACGCAGATCCAGTCTCCGCGCGATGTGGCGTCGCGCCGGAGCAAGAAGGTCGGCGACATCGTCGGGCGCCGCCAGGACGGCGGAGAGGCCCGCGACTAGGACAACAGCGCCCCGGAGCGGAAACGCGGGGCGCCGGAGCAGGCGCCATGGCAGAGAAAAAGAAGACGTTGCGGGTAACCCAGACCGGCAGCCCGATCGGCCGGCCGAAGGACCAGCGCGCCACGCTGGTCGGCCTGGGCCTCAACAGGATGCACCGGACGCGCGAGCTGGAAGACACACCGGCGGTGCGCGGCATGATCCGCAAAGTGCACCATCTGGTGCGCGTCGAGGACTGAGACCGGGGCGGCGACCGGCAGGGCGCGCAGCCCGTCCGGCAACAGCGGATTTGGAACGATGAAACTCAACGAACTGGCCGACAACAAGGGCGCGCGAAAGGCGCGGACGCGAATCGGGCGCGGCATCGGGTCGGGCAAGGGCAAGACCGGCGGCCGCGGCCACAAGGGGCAGAATTCCCGCTCCGGCGTCTCGATCGGGGGCTTCGAAGGCGGGCAGATGCCGCTGTACAGGCGCCTGCCCAAGCGCGGCTTCAACAACATCTTCCGCAAGAGCTTTGCGGCCGTGAATATCGGCCGCCTGCAGCAGGCGATCGACGCCGGAAAACTGGATGCCGGCACGCCGATCGATGCCGCAACGCTGGTGCAGGCCGGTGTGATCCGGCGCCCGCTGGACGGCGTGCGCCTGCTTGGCCATGGCGAGATTACCGCCGCCATCGAGATATCGGTTGCCGGCGCCACGGGTGCGGCGGTCGCGGCAGTTGAAAGGGCCGGCGGCAAGGTCAATATCGAAGCTGCGGCGCCGAAGCCGGAAGGCAAGCTGCCGAAAAACGAAAAGAAAGCGGCGAAACGGGCAGAGCGCGCGAAGGGCGGTAAAGCCGCCGTACCGGCGGAGTCCTGAGCCCGAACCTCGTCACGAAGACGCGACAGGCAACCGGATGGCAGCGACCGACAGAATTGCTCCGAGCATGGGCTGGAGCGCTTTTACCAAGGCGACCGACCTGAAGAAGCGCCTGTGGTTCACGCTGGGCGCGCTCATCGTCTACCGCCTGGGCACCTACATCCCGATTCCCGGCATAGACCAGCAGATCTTTGCCGACATCTTCGCCCAGATCAACCAGAGCGGCGGGCTGCTGACCGTGCTCAGCACCTTTTCCGGCGGCGCGCTCGAGCGCATGACGATCTTTGCGCTCAACATCATGCCGTATATCTCCGCGGCGATTATCATCCAGCTTCTGACCGCCGTGTCGCCGAAGCTGGATCAGCTCAAGAAGGAAGGCGAATCGGGCCGCAAGAAGATCAACCAGTATACCCGCTACCTCACGGTGCTGCTGGCGGCTGTCCAGGCCTACGGCGTTGCGGTCAGCTTGGAAGGCGCCAGTTCGAGTGCCGGCAACGCGGTCGCCAATCCCGGCATGTTCTTCCGGGCAACCGTTGTCATTACGCTGGTCGGCGGAACGATATTCCTGATGTGGCTGGGCGAGCAGATTACGGCGCGCGGCGTCGGCAACGGCATTTCGCTCATCATCTTTGCCGGCATCGTTGCCAGCGGCCCCGCCGCGATGGCGCAGCTGTTCGAGATGGGCCGCCGCGGCTCGCTGTCCGCTTTCGCGATCATCGCTTTTCTTGCCATGGCGATACTGGTCGTCGCCTTCGTGGTGTTCATGGAGCGGGCGCAGCGAAGAATTGTCGTCCAGTATCCCAAACGGCAGCAGGGCAACCGGCAGATCGGCGGCGAGCAATCGCATATTCCGCTGAAGCTCAACACCGCCGGCGTGATTCCGCCGATCTTTGCGAGTTCCCTGTTGCTTCTCCCGGCAACGATTTCGGGTTTTTCGGGGCAAGGCGGGCCGGAATGGCTGAATGTGGTCAACGCGTTGATGGGGCGCGGCCAGCCGCTTTTCCTGTTGATCTATGTCGGCATGATCGCCTTCTTCACCTTTTTCTACACGGCGATCGTCTTCAACCCGCAGGATACCGCGGATAATCTGCGGAAATACGGCGGCTTCATCCCCGGCATCCGTCCGGGCAAGCCGACGGCCGACTATCTCGATCATGTGCTCACGCGGATCACCGTCGTCGGTGCGCTCTATCTGTGCGCGGTGTGCGCGCTGCCCGAGGTGCTGATTACGCAATATGCGATTCCGTTCTACTTCGGCGGCACCTCACTGCTGATCGTGGTCTCGGTGACGATGGATACCGTGGCGCAGATCCAGGGCCACATGCTGGCGCATCAGTATGAAGGGCTGATCCGGAAATCCCGTCTGCGAGGCAGAAAATCTTGAATATCGTGCTGATGGGCCCGCCCGGGTGCGGAAAGGGCACCCAGGCCCAACGCCTCCAGGAAAGATACGGGATGGTTCACCTGTCGACCGGCGACATGCTGCGGGCGGCGGCGGCGGCCGGCACCGAATCGGGCCTCAAGGCCAAGGAGCTTCTCGATCGCGGCGATCTGGTGCCCGACGATATGGTGGTCGGGATCATCGTCGACCGCATCGAGGACGCCGAGATCCGGGAAAAGGGCTTTATCCTGGACGGTTTTCCCCGCACCGTCGTTCAGGCCGAGAAGCTGGACGACGTTCTCGCGGAAAAGCGGATCGAAATCCATCACATCATCGAGATGCGTATGGACGAAGCCGCCCTGTTCGCCCGGATCGAGAGGCGGGCGAAGGAAAGTGCCGGCGCCCGGGCGGACGACAATGCGGAAACCCTGAAGAAGCGGATTATCGTCTATCGGGAACAGACCGCGCCTATTCTGCCCTACTATGCGAAGTCCGGCCGTCTGGAGACGGTCGACGGCATGGCGGCGGTCGATGACGTAACGACGCAACTGGGGGCGATTCTCGAAAACAGCCCCCGAACGCAAAGGCCCGCGGATTGACAGTCCGGGGCAGCGGGCTATATTCGCCTTGGCTCCGGGGAATAGTGCCCTTTCGGGGCCTGTTTGTGCTTGCGCATACCGGTTTCGTCTCGTCCCAGGAGTCGAATCCGGAAAAACCCTGAAGCGGCAGCCGCTTGGTAAAAGGAGAGCGCATCTTGGCGCGAATTGCTGGTGTCAATATCCCGACCGGAAAACGGGTCGTCATCGCCCTGACATACATCCACGGCATCGGGCCGGCCCATGCCCGGCGGATCGTCGAGACCGTCGGTGTGCCGATGGAAAAGCGGGTGAACCAGCTTTCCGACGATGAGGTCGTGCGGATCCGCGAAACCATCGACCGGACGTTCCAGGTCGAAGGCGACTTGCGCCGCGAGACGGCGATGAACATCAAACGGTTGATGGATCTGGGCTGCTACCGCGGCTTGCGGCACCGCAAGGGGCTGCCGGTCCGTGGCCAGCGCACGCACACCAACGCGCGCACCCGCAAGGGCAAGGCGCGGCCGATCGCCGGCAAGAAAAAGTAACGACCGTCGAGCGCGCCGGCAGCGGCGCGTTTGCCCGATCCGGCGCCGCCCCGACCAAAGAGAAAGGCGGGGCATACCGGAAACCGCACGCAGGAGCAGTGGATGGCAAGTCCAACGACAGGGCGGGTTCGTCGCCGCGAACGAAAGAACATCACGTCCGGCGTCGCCCATGTGAACGCCTCGTTCAACAACACGATGATCACGATAACCGACGCCCAGGGCAACGCGATTTCCTGGTCGTCTGCCGGATCGCAGGGCTTCAAGGGCTCGCGGAAGTCGACGCCCTATGCGGCGCAGATCGCCGCCGAGGACGCCGGCCGCAAGGCGCAGGAGCACGGCATGAAGACGCTGGAAGTCGAGGTCAAGGGCCCGGGCGGCGGTCGCGAATCCGCCCTGCGCGCCCTGCAGTCGATCGGCTTCAACATTACCGCGATTCGCGATGTGACTCCGATACCGCACAACGGTTGCCGGCCGCGCAAGCGCCGCCGGGTCTAACGACTCCCCCAAGGGGAGCGGTGTTGCGGATCTGAACGGATTACTTGCCGGACGACCGGCAGCTACGGGCTCAGGGTATGAACGTACAACAGAAGAACTGGACCGATATCATCAAGCCGAACGGCCTGGCGACCGAATTCGGCAGCGACCCCGACCGCCGGGCGACCATTATCGTCCAGCCGCTGGAGCGCGGATTCGGCCTGACCCTCGGCAATGCCTTGCGTCGGGTCCTGCTCTCTTCGCTGCAGGGCGCGGCGGTTACGTCGATCCAGATTGAGGGTGTTCTGCACGAATTTTCGTCGATTCCCGGCGTGCTCGAGGATGTCACCGATATCGTGCTGAACGTGAAGGCGCTGGCCTTGCGCACGCATGGCGTGTCGGCGCGACGCCTCTTGCTGCGCGCGCGGGGCCCCGGTGCGGTTGCCGCGAGCCAGATCGAAGGGGTCCACGATGTCGATATTCTCAACCCCGATCATGTGCTGATGCATCTCGACGAGGATGTCGAGGTCGTCATGGAAATGACCGTGGAGAGCGGCAAGGGCTATGTTCCGGCGGTCCAGAACCGGGCCGAGGACTCGCCGATCGGCCTCATTCCGGTCGACGCCATTTTCAGCCCGGTCAAGAAGGTGTCCTACAAGGTCGAGAACGCCCGGGTCGGCCAGGTGACCGATCTCGACAAGCTGTCGCTCACCGTCGAAACCAACGGCGCGGTCTCGCCGGAAGATTCCGTCGCCCTGGCGGCGCGGATCCTGCAGGACCAGTTGCAGCTCTTCATCAATTTCGAAGAGCCGAAACAGATTGTCCGGGAAGAGCAGGAAGGCGATCTGCCGTTCAACCGCAACCTGTTGCGCAAGGTGGACGAACTGGAACTGTCGGTCCGCTCGGCGAATTGCCTGAAGAACGACAACATCATCTATATCGGCGATCTCGTGCAGAAGACCGAAACGGAAATGCTGCGCACGCCGAACTTCGGCCGCAAGTCCCTGAACGAAATCAAGGAAGTGCTCTCGCAGATGGGGCTGGCCCTGGGAATGGAAATCCTGGACTGGCCGCCGGAGAATATCGAAGACCTCGCCCGCAAGCTGGAAGAGCCCTACTAGGGCGGATCGTGCCGAAGCACAGCGAGCCCGCCTCCGGCCTGCCGGCGGCAGGCAGGAACAGAATGGCCGGTTGAGGCCGCCCGGGAGTTGGAAGCATGCGCCACAGAGTAAGCGGACGGAAGCTGAACCGGACGAGCAGCCACCGCAAGGCCATGTTCGCCAACATGGCGGCGGCGCTCATCAAGCACGAGCAGATCAGGACGACCCTGCCCAAGGCGAAGGACCTGCGCGGCGTCACCGACCGTCTGATCACGCTGGGCAAGCGCGGCGACCTGCACGCGCGGCGGCAGGTCCTGGCGGTGCTGAAAGACCGTGCGCTCACCGAAAAGCTGTTCGGTACGCTCGCAGAGCGGTATGCATCGCGCCGGGGCGGCTATACCCGGGTGCTGCGCGCCGGGTTCCGCTATGGCGATTCGGCTCCGATGGCGGTTATAGAGCTGGTCGACCGCGACCCGGACGCCAAGGGGCAGGACAGCGGCCCGACTCAGGACGTTGAAGCGGTGGAAGCGGAAGAAAGCTAGGCGCTGCAGCAGGGTATCGTCCCGGCTCGGCTTGCTTGCCTTTGCCGTTCCGCGGTACCGGCGCCTTGACAGGGTGATTGCCGATGGCGCTCAGCGCGACGCCGCAGAACGCCCCTGGATTATTCGAAAGTCACGCGCCCCGGCCGCTGGCCGACCGGTTGCGGCCGGAAAGCCTGGAGGATGTCGTCGGGCAGGATCATCTGATCGGCGCCGAAGCGCCCATCGGCCGGATGCTGGCGGCGGAATCCCTCGTATCGCATATCCTGTGGGGTCCGCCGGGCACCGGCAAGACGACGATCGCCAGGCTGGCAGCGGACCGCACGGCGCTTCATTTCGAGCCGGTTTCGGCCGTTTTTTCCGGTGTTGCCGAACTGCGCAGGATTTTCGAGGCGGCGCGCGGGCGCCGCGCCGGCGGACAGGGCACCCTTTTGTTCGTCGACGAAATCCACCGCTTCAACCGCGCTCAGCAGGATGCCTTTTTGCCGGTTGTAGAGGACGGCACGGTCATCCTCGTCGGCGCGACGACGGAAAACCCGTCCTTCGAGCTCAATCCCGCGCTTCTTTCGCGCTGCCGGGTGCTGGTGCTGAACCGGCTCGACGATGCGGCGCTCGAAGCGTTGATGGCGCGCGCCGAAGCGCTTGAGCAACGCCCCCTCGGGCTGACCGCGGAGGCGCGCAATGCGCTCAAGGCCATGGCCGACGGCGACGGGCGCTATCTTCTGAACATGATGGAAACCGTCTGGGCCGCCAGCCCGTCCGGCGAGGTCGATACGGCGGCCCTCGTGTCGCTCGTGCAGCGCCGGGCGCCGCTCTACGACAAGGGCCAGGAAAGCCACTACAATCTGATCAGCGCGCTGCACAAGAGCCTGCGCGGCTCGGATTGCGACGCCGGCCTGTACTGGCTCGCCCGGATGCTCAGCGGCGGCGAGGACCCGCACTATATCGCGCGGCGGCTGACCCGCTTTGCCGTGGAGGATGTCGGCCTTGCCGATCCCAACGCTTTGACCCAGGCCATCGCTGCCTGGCAGGCTTTCGAGCGGATCGGTTCGCCCGAGGGCGAACTCGCGCTCGCCCAGCTGGTCATCTATCTCGCGACCGCGCCGAAATCGAACGCGGCCTACAAGGCCCTGGGTGCGGCGACGGAGAGCGCCCGCAAGACCGGCTCGCTCGCGCCGCCGAAGCATATCCTGAACGCGCCGACCCGGCTGATGAAGGATCTCGGCTATGGGGCGGGCTATGCCTACGACCATGACGCCGACGACGGCTTTTCCGGCCAGGACTATTTCCCGGACGGCATGGCGCGGCAGACCTACTATCGTCCTGCGGAGCGCGGCTTCGAGCGCGATATCCGCAAGCGTCTGGATTATTGGGCGCGCCTGCGCGAGCGCCGGGTGCAGGATGGCGGCCGCGAAACGGAGGACGCCGAAGAATGAACGCCCGGCGGGACGGACCCGTTATAGGCATCCTTTCGGTTGAAGCCTGATGGCGGTCACCCGGCATACCGTTGCCGAACCGGATGGCGACCGGCGTCTCGATCGCTGGTTCTCGGAGCGGTTTCCCGCACTGGGCCACGGCCGCCTGGAAAAGCTGCTGCGCACCGGCCAGATCCGGGTGGACGGCAAACGGGTAAAGGCCGGGCACCGGCTTTCGCCGGGCGAGGTGATCCGGGTTCCGCCGCTCGAACCGGCAGCGCAGGGTATGGCGCCGCCGCTCCGGAACCGGAAGCCCGCCGGGCCCCCGGCCGGATCGGCGCAGGAAGACCGGAGGTTCCTCGATTCGATCGCGCTGTACCGGGACGATGCCGTTCTCATCCTGAATAAGCCGGCGGGTTTGGCGGTCCAGGGCGGCACCGGCCAGACCCGCCATCTCGACGCCATGCTCCCGCATCTGGCCGGCGCGAAGGAACCGCCGCGCCTGGTTCACCGGCTGGACAGGGATACCAGCGGCGTGCTGGCGGTTGCCCTGACCCGGCAGGCGGCGGCGGCCCTGACCGCCGCCTTTCGCGGCCGGGAGGTCCGCAAGCTCTACTGGGCAATCGTCGTCGGCGCGCCGGCCCGGCGACGCGGCTTCATAGACCTGGCGCTGGCCAGGCGCGGCGGTCCGGGCACGGAGCGGGCGGTCGTCGCAGAAGACCCCGATACCGGCGAAATGGCAGACGACGCCCGCAGGGCCCGGACCCGTTTTGCCGTCATCGACCATGCCGCGAACCAGGTGAGCTGGCTGGCCCTTCTGCCGCTGACCGGCCGGACCCATCAGTTGCGCGCCCACTGCCGGGCGCTCGACACGCCGATCCTGGGCGACGGAAAATACGGCGGCGGCGGCGCCTTCGTTACCGGCCTGCCGAAGCGGGTTCATCTGCACGCGCGGCGCCTCGTCGTTCCCCACCCGGCCGGCGGATGGATCGATGCCGAGGCCGAATTGCCGCCCCACATGGTCGAGACGTTCGATACCATGGGTTTCGATTCGCACGCGGATACCGACCCGTTCGAACTTGGCACGCTGCGTGCGGCGAGAGCCTGAGGGAAGAGCGATGCGCTGGATTCTGCGCGGCGCGATCGGTTTGGCGCTGCTGGCGGCCGCCGCTGCGGTCGCCGTCGTCGTCCTCGCCAGCGCGACGGACTTCAACGCCTATCGGGACGAAATCGCCGCCGCGATCAAGAAGCAAACCGGCCGGGACGTGCGGATCGGCGGCGAAATCGAACAGAATGTCCTCACTCTTTCCCCATCGATCTCGCTGGCCGGCCTTTCTGTCGCCAACGCGGGCCGGGGCTCCCGGCCGCGGATGCTGACCGCCGAACGGATCGAACTCGAAGTGGCGCTGTTGCCGCTGATCGGCGGGGAAATCCGCGTGAAACGGTTCGGGCTGTCCGGCGCCGACCTGCTGCTGGAGACCGATGCCGGGGGCACGCCGAACTGGCTTTTCGCGCAGGCGGGCGGAAAGAAGCCCGGCAAGGCATCCGGCGCCGGTGGCGACAGGGCCGGCGCAGCGGCGTCCGCCATCCCGTTCGTCAGGAATTTGGCGATCCGGGATTCCGTCGTTACCTTTCGCGACGGCCGCAGCGGGCTGGAGACGAGGCTCCGGATCGACGAGGTCGCTGCACACGCGCCGACTTTCGAAAGCGCCATAAACGTCAGAGCCCGGGGTACCTATAATGGCGTCGCCGTTGCAGCGGATGGCAAGCTGGGCCAGCTCGCCAACCTGTTCGCCCGGGTCGCGAATTTTCCCGTCGCCGCGAAGCTGCAGTTCGGCTGGAGCAGCATGGCGATCGCCGGCAACGCCGACCTGTCCGGTGCGCTGCCCGGCGTCGCCGGCGAAATCAGGGCCGATCTGCTGGATCTGGACGAGATCGCAGCGGCGACCGGACGCGGGCGCGGCGGTTCGGCGCCGGCGGCGGGTGCCGAAACCTCGAAAAGCGGTGCGGCGGGAAAGGACCGCCGGTCCCGCCTGTTCCCGCGGGACGAACTGCCCTTGGGAATTCTCGGCCTGTTCGACGGCAGACTGAAGGTCCGTATCGAACGGCTGGTCGTTGCGCGGAATGCCTTCGATGCCGTCCGGGCGGACATCCTGCTTCGGAGCGGCCGGATGGCGGTCCGGAAATTCCGGAGCCGCCTGGCAAGGGGGCGGCTCACCGGAACGGCCAGTCTCGATATAGGCAGCCGGAGACCGCAATTTGCAGCCGATCTTCAGGCGTCGGGGATTTCGTCGGGCGACGTGCTGCACCGGTTGACGGGCGAGCCGCTGGTTCGTGCCCCGGTCGCGCTCCGCGCCCGCGTCTCCGGCGCAGGACGCTCGGCCCACGCGATCGCCTCGACGCTCAAGGGGCCGGTTGCGCTGACGATGGGCAAGGGACCTGTCGCCAACCGGCTGTTCGACGTCGCGACGACCGACCTGCTGACACTGCTGGCGCAGAAACCCGGCCGGCTCCGGGTCGTTTGCGGCGTTTTCGCATTCCGGTTCGACGGTCGCGGCGTGGGGCGCGGAAGGCAGCTCGTCCTCGATACGAACCGGATGACATTCTATGGACAGGGCGCGGTGAACCTCTGGCGCGAATCCCTGGATTTCCGTTTCATACCGGCCGGCAAAGGCGTCAGTCTGGCCCGGTTTGCGAGCATTCTTCCGATTTCGATTGCCGGTTCCCTCACTCGTCCGGCCGTGGCGATCGAGGCGGCGGCCATTCCGGAGCGGGCGGCGAGCGAATTGCTCGGCTTTGTTACGCGGCCCTTTGCGGCGGCAAGCGGGAAGAAGGAGGCGCAACGGGGATGCGGGGCTCGGAGGGCGGCGGCAAAAGCTGCTCCGAAGAAGAAGCCGGCCGCCGAACGCAAGTCGGGGACCGGCCGCCTGCTGGACGATCTCAAGAAGCTCAACCCGTTCCGGGAATGAAACGGTTTTACAGTTCGGCAACCGTCGAGGAATTTGCCGGCGGTTTCGGGATTTCGCTTGACGGCAGGCCGGTCCGGACGCCTGCACGCGCCGCCTTGCGCGTTCCGTCCAAAGCGCTCGCCGAGGCTTTGTGCGAAGAGTGGAACGCGCAAGGTGACAGGGTCGATCCCCGGTCGATGCCGCTTACCCAGCTCGCCAATACGGCGATCGACCGGATGCGGGATGCGCGGCAGGAAACCGTCGCCGAACTGGTGCGCTACGGCGAAACCGACCTGCTGTGCTACCGCGCCGAGCGGCCCGAATCCCTGGCCGGCCGGCAGGAGGCACTGTGGCAACCTTTGCTCGACTGGCTGCAGCGTCGCTTCGGAATCGCTTTGCGCGTCGTCAGGGGCATGCTTCCGCAGCCGCAGGACCCGCACGCCATTGCACGGCTCGAACAGGTCGTCGGCGCGTATGGCGACTTTGAGCTGACCGCGCTGCATCTGGGTGCGACCAGCGCGGGCTCCATCGCGATCGGCCTTGCAATGCTGGAAGGTGAAATATCCGCCGAACGGGCGGCCGAAGCGGCCTTTCTGGACGAGCGGCACCAAATCGAGCAATGGGGCGCCGACGAAGAGGCCGAAGTGCGTCTGGCGCGCGGTCATGCCGATATCGCCCTGGCATGGCGGTTCGGCCATTTGCTTCGCGCCTGAGCCGGCCGGTCGGGCTTGGCGGCAACGGACTGGTCAGAATCCGGGCAGGATGCTCTAATCCGGATCCGGCGCTCACCGATCGGAGCCGGAAGACCCGGGAGACAAAGCCGTGCAGGAAATTCTTGCGGAACTGGACAAACGGCGCGGCGCGGCGCGGCTGGGCGGTGGGCAAAGGCGGATCGAGGCCCAGCACGCCAAAGGGAAGCTGACGGCCCGCGAACGGCTCGACGTATTGCTCGACCCGGACAGTTTCGAGGAATACGACATGTTCGTCGAACATCGCTGCGCTGACTTCGGCATGGAAGAGCAGCGGGTGCCGAGCGACGGCGTGGTGACCGGCTGGGGCCGGATCAACGGCCGGGTCGTCTTCGTGTTCAGCCAGGATTTCACCGTGTTCGGCGGCTCGCTGTCGGAGGCCCATGCCGAAAAGATATGCAAGGTCATGGACCAGGCGATGAAAGTCGGCGCGCCAGTCATCGGCCTGAACGATTCCGGCGGCGCGCGCATCCAGGAAGGCGTCGCCTCGCTTGCCGGCTATGCCGAGGTGTTCCAGCGCAACGTCATGGCGTCGGGCGTCATCCCTCAGATTTCCTGCGTGATGGGGCCGTGCGCGGGCGGCGCGGTCTATTCGCCGGCCATGACCGATTTCATCTTCATGGTCGAGGATAGCTCCTACATGTTCGTCACCGGGCCGGAGGTCGTGAAGACCGTGACCCACGAGGAGGTGACGGCCGAGGAGCTGGGCGGCGCGATCACCCATTCGTCGAAATCCGGCGTGTCGGACATGGCCTTCGAGAACGATATCGAGGCCCTGCTGCAGTTGCGCCGCTTCGTCGATTTCCTGCCAGCGTCGAACCGGGAGGCGCCGCCGCAGCGCGCCTGGGAGGATCCGGTCGACCGGCCGGAGCCTTCGCTCGACACGCTGGTGCCGGACAATCCCAACAAGCCCTACGACATCAAGGAGTTGATCCTGAAGGTCGCCGACGACGGCGATTTCTTCGAGCTCCAGCCCGACCACGCCGCCAATATCGTCATCGGCTTCGGCCGCATGGCCGGCCGCTCCGTCGGCTTCGTCGCCAACCAGCCGATGGTGCTCGCCGGCTGCCTGGACATCGCCTCGTCGCGCAAGGCGGCGCGTTTCGTGCGCTTCTGCGACTGTTTCAACATCCCGATCGTCACCTTCGTCGACGTGCCCGGCTTCCTGCCCGGCACGGCGCAGGAATATGGCGGCATCATCAAGCACGGCGCGAAGCTGCTGTTCGCCTATGCCGAGGCGACGGTGCCGAAGGTGACGGTCATCACGCGCAAGGCCTATGGCGGGGCCTACGACGTCATGGCCTCGAAACATCTGCGCGGTGACGTGAACTATGCCTGGCCGCAGGCGGAGATTGCCGTGATGGGGCCGAAGGGCGCGGTGGAGATCATCTTCCGCGAGGACCGGGACGACGAGGAGAAGATCGAGGCGCGGACCGAGGAATACCGCCGGAAATTCGCCAACCCTTTCATCGCCGGGCGTCGCGGCTTCATCGACGACGTGATCATGCCGCGCAGCACGCGCCGCCGGATCTGCCGCTCGCTGGATCTGCTGCGCAACAAGAAGCTGGAAAACCCGTGGAAGAAACACGCAAACATCCCGTTGTAGATCGGCCGGAGAAACAGCGCCGCAGCCTGCTGGAGGCCCTGTCGATGCCGGGGTTGGCGGATATCGACTTCGATCCGCCACGGGTCCGCATCGAAAGCAAAGCAGCAGAGCCCGATTTGTCGGCCGCCGAGGCGACAGACCGCCAGTCCGGCACCGGACAAGGGTAGGCCGGGAGCGCTGTCCGAGTAACCGGCGCTGACGCGCTGTTTCAGCCGCGCCGGCGGGATCGAGCGCCCGGCGTCAACATGCGCCGCAGGGTCGGTCCCCGGTCGATGAAATGGTGCTTGAGCGCCATGCCGGCATGACCGGCGGCCAGCGCGATACCGCCATAGGCCAGATAATAGTGCAGGTCGATGGCGAGGTCGCGCAGCCCTTCGGACGTCCCGAGGACCGCCGGCAGTTCAAACAGGCCGAACATGTCAATGCCCGCGCCCTCGGAGGTTGAGATGACGTAGCCGGTCGCCGGCACGAGGACGATGAGCGCGTTGAGTAGCCAATGCATGACCGTGGCGCCGGCCCGTTCGTGCGGCTTCAGGTCCGTTGCCAGGGCGGGTTTGGGATCGGCGAGCCGCCAGCCGAATTTCGCCAGGGCGAGCGCCAGGACGACGATCCCGAACGCCTTATGCAGGGCGAGGGAATCGTTATACCAGGGATCGTAGTAGCTCAGCCCGACCATCCAGACCCCGAGCCCGAAAAGCCCGACGAAGGCCAGGGCGAGCGTCCAGTGAAAGGTTATCGAGACGAGGCCGTAACTGTCCCTGCCATTCCGCCACATGGCCGTTGCCCTGGGAGGCCAGAGCGCCGGAGCGCCGGCCGGCCCTAGTTGCGGATGCCCTCGACCGAAAGGAAGAACTGCACGGTATCCGATGCCGGGCCGAGATTCATGCCGGCGCCGAAGGCCTTGCGCGACAGGGTCGCCGTGCCCTCGAAGCCGGCGCGGTAGCCGCCCCAGGGGTCGTTGCCCTCGCCGACCTTCTTGACGGCGATGGCGATCGGCTTGGTGACGCCCATCAGCGTCAGATTTCCTTTCATCGTGCCGCCCTTGGCGTTGCCCTCATAGCCGGTGCTGACGAAGGTCGCCTTGGGGAACTTCCGCACGTTCAGGAAATCGGGCGAGCGCAGATGCTTGTCGCGCTCGGCGTGGCCCGAGTCGATGCTGGCCGTGTCGATCTCTACCGATATCTTCTGCCCGGCCGGTCCGGCCGCCGGATCGAACGCGAAACTGCCCGAGATCTTGTCGAATACGCCGACCATCCAGGAAAAACCGAGATGGCTGATCTTGAACTGGACGAAGCTGTGGCCCGGGTCGATCCGGTATTCGGCGGCCCGGCTTGCCGTGGCCGAAAAGGCGACAGTGGCGGCGAACAGGATTGCCAGCGTGCGTGTTCTCATGTTGCGTAACTCCGTTCGAAGATTCCAGGGCGATCGGGAAGAAAGGGGCGGCGTCCGGATCCGGGCTGCCGATGGACATTGGCGATATCGGGCCGACGGGCAGGGCACCGCGACGATTGCACGAAACAGGCGACGCTCGCCTCCGAGGCGCGGCCATCCGTGTTCCGGACAATAGCTGACGGAACGCCCAAATCGAAACGCTTCAAAGCGAAATCGTATAAATTCGATTCATTCCGATATTTCTCTTTTGACCGAAGCCCATGAAGAAATGGTGCGTGGTTAGCCGATATCTGCGACCGACAAGAGTTCGCCAAGTAGCTGCAGCGCACTTTTTCAGTACCGGCGGCGATTTTCCAGTATCCGGCACATCTATATTGCGCTCCTCCATCCGGCCGTCGTTTCCGGCGGCAGATTAGGCCCGGACCAGGGCGGCGGCGGATCGAACGGAGCACCACGCCGTTCGAACGATGGCCGGCGGACCGACCCTGCCGGAATTTACACGCCGGGTGCGCGGGATTCCGTCGCGCGCCGCGAATTATTTCGGCTTGCCGCAAAATACGGACAGCTTCAGTTCGTGCTGGTTGCCGAGCCAGGTCGCGTAATCGCGGTGGTCGGCCAGATCGTCACCGGTTAGCGGGTGGAGGAAAATGTCGAGGTCGCCGCGGTTGAGAATGAGAAAGGGCAGGATCTCGCCCAGCTGTTCCGCCTTGAAGGCGATCTGGTAGCTCCATTGCGGGTGCGGACCGACCGGGAAATCCCGCCACCGGCCCATGACGATGTCGAAATGCGCTTCGACCGCCTCGCGCAGCACTGCAGCCTCGGGCTTCGATTCGGCGGTGTAGTAGACATGGGCGTGATAGCCTTCGATGGCATCGGGTTCCGCTGCGTCGGTTGTCATGGCTGTCGTCCGTCAGTGTCCCTAGCGCTGTCGGAAGAGGCCCGCCCGGCCGCATGGCAATGCCCGGTCTGTACCTGATGGGCAGCGCAGGATAAACATATCGCAGAAGGATTCGATCCCGGAAGTCCGCCATGTTCGAAAAAATCCTGGTCGCCAACCGCGGCGAGATCGCCTGCCGGGTGATGAAGACGGCAAAGCGGATGGGGATCGGTACCGTCGCCGTCTATTCGGAGGCGGACCGGGACGCGCTGCATGTTGCGATGGCGGACGAGGCAGTCGCCATTGGCCCGCCGCCCTCCGCCGAATCCTATCTGGTCGGCGACAGGATCGTGGCGGCCTGCAGGGAAACCGGCGCAGACGCGGTACATCCGGGTTACGGCTTCCTGTCCGAAAACACCGGTTTTGCCGAGGCGCTTGCCGAGGCCGGCATCGCCTTCATCGGCCCGCCGCCGGGCGCCATCGCGGCGATGGGCGACAAGATCGAATCCAAGCGCATCGCGATGGAAGCCAGCGTCAACACGATACCGGGTCATGTCGGCGTCATCCGCGACGAGGCCGAAGCGCTGAAAATTGCCGAAGACATCGGCTTTCCGGTCATGATCAAGGCGTCGGCCGGCGGCGGCGGCAAGGGCATGCGCATCGCCCGCGCCGCCGATGAAATGGCTGAAGGTTTCCGGCTGGCGACCAACGAGGCGCGCAGCTCCTTCGCAGACGACCGGGTGTTCATCGAGAAGTTCATCGAAGACCCGCGCCATATCGAAATCCAGGTCCTGGCCGATACCCACGGCACCGCTCTCTATCTCAACGAACGCGAATGCTCGATCCAGCGCCGGCACCAGAAGGTGATCGAGGAGGCGCCGTCGCCGTTTCTTGACGCGGCGACCCGCCGGGCCATGGGCGAGCAGGCGGTCGCGCTGGCGCAGAATGTCGGCTACTGCTCGGCGGGAACCGTCGAATTCATCGTCGACAGGGACCGCAACTTCTATTTCCTCGAGATGAACACGCGACTGCAGGTCGAGCATCCGGTGACGGAGATGATCACCGGCCTCGATCTGGTCGAACAGATGATCCGGGTCGCCGCCGGCGAGAAACTGTCCTTCGGCCAGAGGGACGTGCAACTGACCGGTTGGGCGATGGAGAGCCGGGTCTATGCCGAAGATCCCCTGCGCGGCTTCCTGCCGTCGATCGGGCGGCTGGTGCGCTACATCGCGCCCGAAGAAGGCGAAACCGTCCGCGTCGATACCGGGGTCGGCGAAGGATCCGAAATCTCCATGTATTACGATCCGATGATCGCCAAGCTGGTCAGCTACGGCGCAACCCGGGACGAGGCGATCGCCGAAATGCGCCGGGCGCTCGACGGCTACTATGTCCGCGGCGTGAACCACAACATGCAGTTCCTCGCCGCCGTCATGCAGCACCCCCGCTTTGTCGCCGGCAATCTGACGACCGGTTTTATCGACGAGGAATATCCCGACGGGTTCAAGGGCGTAACGCCGGGCGTATCGGAAACCGCGACGCTTGCCGCCATAGCCGTTGCGGTGGCACAGATCGTTCGCAATCGCGAAAGATCGGTCGGTCCGGAAATACCGGCTGATGCAGAGCCGTCCCATTGGATCGTTCAGCTCGGCGCGGAGTACATCGATACCGTCCTGGAGGGCGAACCGGGCGATGTACGGGTGACGATCGGAGCCGTGTCGGCCACCGGCGCCGAGGAGCGCCCGGTCGTTCCGGTGCTCACCGGCTGGCGCCCGGGCGAGCCCCTGTTCCGGGGAGAGGTCGGCGGGGCCCGGGTCATCGCCCAGATCGACGCGACGGGGACCGGCTGGCGCATCGCGCACGGCGGCGCGGCGGTCGAAGTGCGGGTGCTGCGGCCGAGGGTGGCGCAGCTGGCGGCAACGATGCCGGCCAAGGAACCGCCGGACATGTCGAAATTCCTGCTTTCGCCGATGCCGGGCCTGCTGGTTTCCGTGGCGGTGGCGGGCGGCCAGCGGGTCAAGGCCGGCGAGGAACTGGCCGTGATCGAGGCTATGAAGATGGAAAATGTCCTCCGCGCGGAACAGGACGGCGAGGTGAAGACAATTCACGCCAGCCCCGGCGACTCGCTGACGGTGGATCAGAAGATTGTCGAGTTTGTCTGACGCGATTCCGGCCTGCAGTCAGGTCCGGCCGCTGCCGGCGGTTTTGCAGATTCCCGCTGCGTCCCTTGCAATCCGGAGCCGGCCGATGGGAAAAGGTACATCGGAAACAGCCGTTCATCTGCGCATTTCCGGCAAGGTCCAGAATGTCTGGTACCGTGGCTGGCTCGCCGAACTGGCAGACCGCGCCGGGCTCAGGGGCTGGGTCCGCAACCGCGCGGACGGCACCGTCGAGGCGCTGTTGATCGGACCCGAGAGTCTCGTGCGGGGCGTGGCGAGCCATTGCCGTTCCGGCCCGCCGGCCGCTGTTGTCAGCGCCGTCGAGGCGACGCCGGGGGACGATGACGGTTCGGCCGGTTTCCGGCTGCGTCCCACTGTGTGACCCCGGGGCGGCGGCCGGTTCGGCGCGAAAGCGAGTTGGCTGATATGGGCCGTTTGCTGATTGAAGGGATACCCTTCCATATCGACAGCATGGAAGGTTACGTCGGCAAGCCGATCGGCGAGAGCGACTGGATGCCGATCGACCAGAACCGGATCGACCTGTTCAGCGAAGCGACGGAGGACCGGAACCCGCTGCATGTCGATCCTGCCTGGGCTGCGGCCGACGGCCCGTTCGGCAGCACGATCGCCCACGGATTCCTCACCCTGTCCCTGTTGAGCCATCTGTCCCGCAGCGGCGAGTTGCAGCCCGACGGTGTGGACTACGGCCTAAACCTGGGTTTCGAGCGGATACGCTTTCTTGCGCCGGTCGCGGTCGGCGACCGCATAAAGCTGCGGGTGACCCTGATGGAGATCAAGCCGCGCGGCCCCGGCAAATGGCAGTACAGGCTGCGCTGTACGATCGCCACGGAACAGACCGGCAAGACGGCGTTGAGTGCGATCTGGCTCGTTCTCTTCGTCAGCGCGGCGCGCGCGGGAGAAGACGGCCGACCGTTCGGCTGAACGTCGCCTTCAGCGCCGCGTCGAGATCGGCCATGGACGCGCCGGTCCCGAGATCCGCCAGCGAGGTTACGCCATAGTGCGGATCGTCGATGCCGCAGGGCAGGATGCGCCCGAATTCCGCCAGATCCGGCGCGACGTTGATCGAGATGCCGTGGTAGCTCACCCAGCGGCGCAGCCGGATGCCGAGGGCGGCGATCTTGTCTTCGCGGCCCGGCCCCTTGTCCGCCGACCGGTCGACCCACAGGCCGACCCGGCCCTCCCGGGGAGCGGCGTCGACGCCCAACTCGCGGAGCGCCGCCGCGATCCAGGCCTCCAGCGCGCGGACCAGCAGGCGCACGTCGCGGCGCCGCCGGTTCAGGTCCAGCATGGTATAGACGATGCGCTGGCCGGGACCGTGCCAGGTATAACGGCCGCCGCGCCCGACCCGGAACACGGGCAGGCTGCCGGGATCGCGCAATTCCGCCGGCGCGGCGCTGGTCCCGGCGGTCAGCACCGGTTCGTGTTCGAGCAGCCAGATGGCCTCGCCCGCGCGCCCTGCGAGGATCGCCTCGACCCGGCGTTCCATGTCGCGCAATGCCGGTGCGTAGGGGAACGGCGCGGGAATTGTCGACCATTCGGGCGCGTCGGCGTCTGTCGCCCCGGCTTCGGGTCTTTCTTCGGGGGATTTCAACTTCGCCTGCCGGTCGCCACGCCTCGTCTTGCGCCGATTTGGCCGCTTTGGCCGCCGGTGCAGCCGCCTATATAAGCTGTCTTCGATCGCCGGTCCCCCGATACGGGTATCGGCGCTTTACATCGGCGGGCCGTTCGACCAGACAGTTCCGGTCGAACGGGTCGCCGCATGCGGTCGTGGCGGAATTGGTAGACGCGCAGCGTTGAGGTCGCTGTGGGCGAAAGCCCGTGGAAGTTCGAGTCTTCTCGACCGCACCAGATCATCCGAGGGCTGGCAGGCCGGCCCCTCGCGGGACAGGCGGCCGGCAGCCGGCGCCTGATTCGTCGCCTCGCCGGGGGAATCCGGATATGGCCGACACGATCGCCAAGCCGGCACGCAAAAAGAAGAAACACGCCGCCGAGCCGCTCTATGGCCTGAAGCCGGCGGTCGTTCACGCCGTTGTCGAGGCGGCGCGGGCCGGCCACGCCAGGCAGGTCCGCCGCCTGCTTCACCCCTTGCATTTTTCCGATGTGGCCGACCTGCTGGAACGGCTGCCGTCGGATGTCCGGTACCGTGTGGTCGATTATTCGCGCCGCACCTTGGTGCCGGAAGTTCTGCCCGAACTCGACGATGCGGTGCGCGACGAGGTTCTGAACATTCTCGAGCCCAGGCAGGTCGCCGCCGCCGTCAGCGATCTCAGCACGGACGATGCGGTCGAGATACTCGAGGATCTGGACCACGCCACCCGGCAGGAAATCCTGACCTCGGTGGAGCCGGAAGACCGGCAGCTGATCGAGGACAGCCTGTCCTTTCCGGACGACAGCGCCGGCCGGCTGATGCAGAGGGAATCGGTTGCCGTCGCGCAAAGCTGGACGGTCGGCGAAGTGATCGATCACATGCGCGAAAGCACCGATCTGCCGGACGATTTCTACGATATTTTCGTGGTTGACAGCGGGCCGCGCACGCTCGTCGGCAGCCTGCCGCTCAACAAGCTGCTGCGCACCCGCCGGGCCGTGCGCATCGCCGCGATCATGAACCGGGACATCACGATCATCCCGGCGACCATGGATCAGGAAGACGTCGCCATCCTGTTTCGCGACCGCGACCTGGTCTCGGCCCCGGTGGTCGACCACGACAACCGGCTTGTCGGCATGATCACCGTTGACGATGTGGTCGACGTGATCGACGAGGAGGCCGAGGAGGACCTGCTGAAGCTGTCCGGCGTCAGCGAGACGGATTTCTATCAGGACATGGTCCAGACGACCCGGCGCCGCTTCAGCTGGCTCGGCATCAATCTGGTCACGGCGATTGCAGCTTCGATCGTGATCCTGATCTTCGCCCGGACCATCGAACAGGTCGTGGCCCTGGCGGTGCTCATGCCGATCGTCGCCTCGATGGGCGGGATCGCCGGCACCCAGACGCTGACGGTGGCCGTCCGCGCCATCGCCATGCGCGATTTCGGCCCCGGCAAGGCGTCCCGTTTTATCCTCAAGGAGCTCTCGGTCGGCCTGGCGAACGGCGTCCTGTTCGCTGCAATCATGGGCCTCATCGCCGGCTTCTGGTTCGCCGATCCGGGATTGGGCATGGTCATTGCCGTCGCCATGGTGCTGAACCTGCTGGTCGCCGGCCTTGCGGGCGCGATGGTGCCGTTCCTGCTCGACCGCCGGGGCATCGATCCCGCCATCGCGTCGCCCGTCATCCTCACCACCGTGACCGATGTCATCGGCTTCCTGACCTTCCTCGGCCTGGCGACCGTCTTCCTGCTCTGACCGCCCGTGCGCATCGTCTTCGATACCTGGCAGTTCGTCCGCGTGATGGTGCGCCTGGAGGATACGCGGGACCGGGATGCCGCGCGCCGCGCCCTGTGGGCGGCCTGGTCGGCGGACTGGCGCAGGCTGGACAGGGACCTCGAAGCCCTGCGCTCCGGAGATTTCGGGCGTTTCGCCGAAGCCATGATGGACGAAGAGGTGATCTTCGATCCGGTCGACGCCGCGACGGCGCGGACGGTCGCCCGGCTGGCGCGCGAGGTGGCCGGCGAGATCGGACGGGCGCAGAAAGGCGCTGCCCCGGAGGCCCGGGAGAACCTGGCTTTCGAGCAGGCCGGACTCTCCGATCTCGCGGATCGCCTGGAGGATCTGGCCCGGCGCGGCCGCGCCTGAACGCTATTCGCCGCCTTCCGGTTCTTCGTTCCCGTCGCCCGACGCCACTTCCAGCCGGTCTACGCGTTCCGCCAGATCGCGCAGCCTGTTCAGGGCGCGGCCGACCCGCATCTGGTTCATTTCCAGCGACCGTTGCTCCTTGATCCGGCGTGCGGGAAAGCCGGCGTAGATGCCCCTGGGTTCGATATCGCGGGCGATGCCCGCCTTGGCGGCGACGATGGCGTCGTCGCCGATCGTCTTGTGGTCTGCGATGCCGACCATGCCGCCGATGACCGCCCGGTCGCCGATCGTCACGCTGCCGGCGATGCCGCAGCTGCCGGCGATCATGACATTCTCGCCGACCGTGACGTTGTGGCCGATCTGGACCAGATTGTCGATTTTCGTGCCGTCGCCGATCCGGGTCGGGCCGAGCGTGCCGCGGTCGATGCAGGCACCGGCGCCGATCTCCACATTGTCGCCGACGATGACGGTGCCCAGCGAATCGATGCGCTGGATGTCGAAGTTGAATGCGGTGACTTCGCCCGTCTTCTGCGCCCGTTCGATGCTGCCTTCCTCGGCCGTGACGAAACCGAAGCCGTCGGCGCCGACCGACGCGTTGTGATGCAGGATGCAACCCTGGCCGATGACGCAGTTCTCGCCGATCCGCACGCCCGGATGAAGGATGCAGCCGGCGCCGACCTCCGCGCCGGCCGAAACCGTGACCTGGGACAGCAGCACCGCGCCCGGCCCGATCCGCGCGTCCGGCCCGACGACGCAGAGCGGCCCGACCGAGGCGCCGTCGCGGATCTTCGCCGCCGGATCGGCCACGGCGCTGGGATGGATGCCGGGTACATGATGGAGCGGCGGCGAAAACAGCCGGGTCAGCCGGGCCAGCGCGACGCGGAACCGCCCTTCGAACGCCAGGCCGCCGGCGAACCGCTCCGGATCGAGCGCCATGCCGCGCGCAACGATCGCCGCTCCGGCATGGGTGCGGTGGAGCAGGGCGTGGGAGCCCTTGTCCATGGCCAGCGCCAGGGTCTCGCGATGCCGGGCGAATTCCGGATGGGCCACCGCAGTCACCGCGAAGCCGCCGTCGCCGATAACCTCCGCGCCCAGCAGTTCGGCAAGGTCGTTCAGCGTGTGCGGTTCGGGTGGCGAGAGCAGGGGCATCGGAGACTGCCGGCGCGCATTGGCTCCCCGGCGGGCGGGTTCGGACCGCCGGGGCGTTGACGGGCGATCAGATAAGGCGGCCGGCGATGCGGCGGCAACTCGCGCCGATGCCGCATCGGCTCAGGCGGCGCGGCCGAAGCGGCGGAGCATGGCCTCCACGGCGTCCCACACCGCCTCGGGCCGCTCGATCTGCAGGAAATGGGTGCAGTCGGCAATCATGGTGTAGGGCAGGCCGTGTCCTTCCGCCAGCGCCCGGCCGAGCAGGGCCGGCGGCTGGACCTCCTCCAGCGTCACGTCGGCGCCGACCACGGCGATATCGCCCGGCATTGCGCCGACCGTGGGCCAGATCGTCGGATCGATATTGGCCGCGAAAATGTTCGCTTCCAGCCGTTTCGGGCAGGCCAGGACCCAGCCCTCCTCCGTCCTGCGGGTCGTCGCAAGGGCGAACAGCTCGTGCGCGCCGGGCAGCCAGCGGCGGAAGGCCGGCCGTTTGCGCAGGACGGCGGCCAGCTCTTCCGGATCCCCGAACCGGTCGGGCCGGCGCAGCGCGATGGCTTCCATATCCTCCATATGGATGCCCTGGACCGATTGCAGGTCATGGCCGGCCGGCGGGAAGATCGGCGGGTCGATCAGGATCAGCGGCGACCACCGCTCCCCGAACGCCCGGGTCTGCATCAACGCGGAAATCCCGGACATGGAATGAAAGACGGCGGCGGCCGGCCCGGCGCCGAAGAGCCGGTCGATCGCCTGCCGCACGGCTTCGAAATCGTCGCGAAACTGGCGCCAATTGTGGTTTTTCGCGCCGTCCGGCGGGTTCTGCCCATGGTTGCGGGTGTCGAACAGGATCACGTCGTAGTCGGCCAGCATCAGGCGCCAGAACGGGTAGTAGGCCTCGATCGCCATGCCGTTGCCGTGGCTCAGCGCGACCCGCGGCCCGTCCGGGTTGCCGTGGCGCCGCAGGATCATCGTGGCGCCGTCGGACAGGACGACCTCGCGGCGCTCCCGCGGCTCGGGCGGGACCAGCGCAGGCGGCAGGTGCATCGAAAAATCCATGGCGACCGGCTAGCCCGGTTCGCCCCGCCGGTCAACGGACGCGGCGGTATGGCGGCCCCGCTCCGACCGAAGCCGGGCGGAGCGAATGCCCGGCCCTCCGGAGATGTCGGGAAGTGTCATGATATGTCAGGATTCGGCGCACGCGGTCGCTCGCCCACTCCAGGGATATGTCAGGAAATGTCATGATTCGTCATGGCGCTCCTTCTTCGCCCTCTCCCGTCATTTCGACCGAACGGAGTGAGTGGAGAAATCCGGCTGCCGACGGAGACCGGCCAAACGCCGGAGCCTGCGGCGTCGACGGCGCATTGATCGGATTTCTCCACTCCGCCCCGGCCGGGGGCCGGGGCTCCGGTCGAAATGACGGGGAGGGAGCGGCATTGCGTGTCATGGACTGTCATGTTTTGTCAGGGGCGGAACTCATGCCGTTTCAGAAGTTCCGTGTTATTTCCTAAAATAGGATTTGTCGCAGAAATTTCAAGAGGCGCGTACGCCCCTTTCCGTACCGGCGCTCCGGCGTGAGATGGAATAGCGGCAGCCGCCGTCCCCCGGCTGTTTCACTTGCGGCCGAGCTTCGGGAGCCGGCAGTCCGGCCGTGGCCGGCGCACGGTGCCGCGGCGCTCCGGCCTTGCCGCATCCCGCGCTTGACGGCTTCCCAAACCGGCCCTAAGGGGCAGCGATGCAGCGGTATTCGATCTTTTCGCTCGCCCGCAATGCGCTGACCGGCCATCGCAACTGGCCGCAGGCCTGGCGCAGCCCGGCGCCGAAGCCGGAATACGACGTCGTCATCGTCGGCGGCGGCGGCCACGGGCTGGCGACGGCCTACTATCTGGCGGCGGAACACGGGATCGCCAATGTCGCCGTGCTGGAAAAGGGCTGGCTCGGCGGCGGCAACACCGGCCGCAACACGACGATCATCCGGTCGAACTATCTGTGGGACGAAAGCGCGGCGATCTACGAGAAGGCGCTGCAGCTTTACGAGGGCCTGTCCCGCGAACTGAATTTCAACATCATGCTCAGCCAGCGCGGCGTGCTGAACCTGGCGCACAACGAGCACGATCTGAAGGAAATGTCGCGCCGGGTCCGGGCGATCCGCGGCAACGGGATCGATTCGGACATCCTGACGCCGGCGCAGATCAAGAAGCTCGTTCCGGCGATCAATATTTCGAAGGAGGTGCGCTATCCGATCCTGGGCGCCTCGCTGCAACGCCGCGGCGGCGTCGCCCGCCACGACGCCGTCGCCTGGGGCTTTGCCCGCGCGGCCGACGACCGCGGCGTCGACATCGTCCAGAATTGCGAAGTGACCGGCATCGACCGGGACGGCGGCCGGGTCACCGGCGTCCAGACGAACCTGGGCCCGATCAAGGCCCGCAAGGTCGGTGTCGTGGCGGCCGGCCATGCCAGCGTGCTGGCGGCGATGGCGGGCTTCCGCCTGCCGATCGACAGCCATCCGCTCCAGGCGATGGTCAGCGAGCCGATCAAGCCGATCCTGGACTGCGTCGTGATGTCGAACGCCGTGCACGTCTATGTCAGCCAGTCGGACAAGGGCGAGCTGGTGATCGGCGCCGGCATCGACAGCTTCAACAGCTACGCCCAGCGCGGCAGCTGGCAGATCATCGAGGGGCAGATGGGCGCGCTGGTCGAACTGTTCCCGGTCTTCTCGCGCCTGCGCCTGATGCGGAGCTGGGGCGGTATCGTCGACACCTGCCCGGACGCCAGCCCGATTCTGTCGAAGACGCCGGTCGAGGGGCTCTATTTCAACTGCGGCTGGGGCACCGGCGGCTTCAAGGCGACGCCCGGCTCCGGCTGGGCCTTCGCCCATACGATCGCGCGCGACGCGCCGCATCCGATCAATGCGCCTTTCTCGCTCGACCGCTTCACGACCGGCGCGCTGATCGACGAGCACGGCGCAGCGGCGGTGGCGCATTAGGGGCCGGGGGAGGGCGGCATGCTGCTGATCCGGTGCCCTTATTGCGGCCTCCGCGACGAGAGCGAGTTCAGCTATGGCGGCGAGGCCGACATCGCCCGGCCTCTGGAGCCGGAGGCGCTAAGCGACGCCGAGTGGGCCGACTATGTCTTCCTGCGCACCAATACCAGGGGCCGGTTCAAGGAACAGTGGGTCCACACCCACGGCTGCGGCCGGTGGTTCACCCTGGTGCGCGATACGGTGACCCACGCACATGGCGAGACCGGCGTGTTCGGCGGCGTCGAGCCGGAGGCGGACGGGTGAGCGGGCCGCAATACCGTTTGCCGGCCCATGCGCTGACGGGCGGCCGGATCGACCGGGAGGCGCCGCTCGGCTTTTCCTTCAACGGCGAGAGCTTCACCGGCTATGCCGGCGATACGCTGGCCTCCGCCCTGCTGGCCTATGGCGCGTTTCCGCTCGCGCGCAGCTTCAAGTACCACCGCCCGCGCAGCATCTTCAGCGCCGGCGCGGAAGAGCCGAACGCGCTGGTCCAGCTCGAGACCGGCGGACACAGCCAGCCCAACCTGCGCGCCACCGGGATCGAGCTTTACGCCGGCCTGACGGCGGCGAGCGTCAACGCTTGGCCGTCGGTCGACTTCGACCTGATGCGGGTGAACGACTGGCTGTCGCCGATCTTTCCCTCCGGCTTCTACTACAAGACCTTCATGGGCGCCGGCCTCGGCGCGGGGCGCTGGTGGCGGCTGTTCGAGCCCTTCATCCGGCGCGCCGCCGGCTTCGGCAGGGCCCCGGCGGCGCCGGACCCGGACCGCTACGAGCGCATGAACGCCCATTGCGACGTGCTCGTCGTGGGCGCCGGCCCGGCCGGCCTGTCGGCCGCGCTGGCGGTGGCGAACCGCGGCAGCCGGGTGATCCTGGTCGACGACCAGGCCGAACCCGGCGGCGACCTGCTGGCCGGCGACCGGACGATCGACGATGCCCCGGCGATGGACTGGGCCGCCGCGGCGCTGGACAGGCTCGGCTCGGCGCCCGATGTCACGGTGCTCGCCCGCACCGCGGTTGCCGGCCTGTACGACGACAATTTTGCCACCGCCGTCGAAAGCGTCGGCGACCGTTTCGGGCCGGGCGCGCCGGACCACCTGCCGCGCCTGCGCCTCTGGCGCATCCGGGCCCGCCAGATCGTTCTGGCGACCGGCGCTCACGAGCGGCCCTACGCCTTCGCGAACAATGATACGCCCGGCGTTATGCTGGGCAATGCGATCCGCCACTATGCCGGGCGCTACGCCGTGGTCCCGGGGCGGCAGGCGCTGCTGGGAACCAACAACGATTTGGCCTATCGCACGGCGCTCCTGCTCGCGCAGGCCGGCATTTCCGTGACCTTGGCCGATGCGCGCGAGACGCCGCCGGCAACGCTGGCGGATGCCGCACGCAACGCCGGCGTCGCCGTCGAAGCCGGCTGCGCGATATCGGCGGTTCTGGGGGGTCGGCGCATCCGCGGCGCAAAGATCGGCCGCGTCCTCCCGGACGGGGAAATCTCCGGCGCCCCGCGCCTGGTCGAGGCCGATCTGGTCGGCGTGTCCGGCGGCTGGAACCCGGCCCTGCATCTGGCGTCGCATCGCGGAGCCCGCCCGGTCTGGAACGAGGCGCAGGCCTGTTTCATGCCGGACGACCTCACCGGCCTTGGCGTGCGCACTGCCGGCGCTGTATCCGGCGCCGCATCGCTGGCCGATTGCCTGGAACAGGGCTACGCCGCCGGCCGGGACGCCGCCCGCGCAGCCGGAAAGACGAAGCGGACCCGCAAGCCGGCCCTGAAGACCGACGACGGCGCGGCCGGGGCGCCGATCCGGCCGCTCTGGGCGGTCGCGGAGCGCCGGCCCGGCTCCGCCGGAGGCAAGGCCTTCGTCGATCTGCAGAACGATGTGACGGTGAAGGATGTTGCGCTGGCGGCGCGGGAAAACTACCGGTCGGTCGAGCATCTGAAGCGCTACACCACCCTCGGCATGGGCACCGACCAGGGCAAGACCGCCAACGTGATCGGCCTGGCGCTGATGGGCATGGAGACCGGCCGGACGCCGGAGGCGGTCGGCACGACGACCTTCCGCCCGCCCTATACGCCGGTCCCGTTCGGCGCGCTCGCCGGCCGGGACCGCGGCGCCCTGTTCGACCCGGTGCGCGAGACGCCGATGTTCGACTGGCACGCCGCCAACGGCGCGGTGTTCGAGGATGTCGGCCAGTGGAAGCGGCCATACGCCTACCGGCGCGACGGCGAATCGCTGGAGGCCGCGATCGAGCGCGAGGTCCGGGCCGTGCGCAACGCGGCCGGCGTCCTGGACGCCTCGACGCTGGGCAAGATCGACCTCAAGGGGCCGGACGTCGTGACCCTGCTCAACCGCGTCTACACCAACGACTGGGAGACGCTGAAGGCCGGCCGCGCCCGCTACGGCCTGATGTGCCACGAGGACGGCATGATCTTCGACGACGGCGTGACCGCCCGGCTCGCCGACGATCATTATGTGATGACGACGACGACCGGCAACGCCGCCACGGTGTTGAACTGGCTCGAAATGTGGCTGCAGACCGAATGGCCCGACCTTCGGGTGTTCGCGACATCGGTGACGGAGGCCTATGCGACCGCGACTGTCGCCGGACCGGACGCGCGCAGGCTGGTGTCCGGCCTGGACAGCGACATCGACTGGTCCGACGGGGCGTTTCCCCATATGGCGTTCAGGACCGGAACCGTTATGGGCGTGCCGGCGCGGGTGTTCCGGGTCAGTTTCAGCGGCGAAGCCTCCTGGGAGATCAACGTGCCGGCGCATTGCGGCCTGGCCCTGTGGCAGGCGCTGATCGACGGCGGCGCGACGCCCTACGGCACGGAGGCCATGCACGTCCTGCGCGCCGAAAAGGGATTTATTATCGTCGGCCAGGAGACCGACGGCACCGTAACGCCGCAGGATGTCGGCATGGGCTGGGCGGTCAGCAAGCGCAAGGACTTCATCGGCAAGCGCTCCTACAGCCGGCCCGATACGGCCCGCCCGGACCGTAAGCATCTGGTCGGCCTGCTGCCGCTCGACAGCAAAACCGTGCTGCCCGAGGGCGGCCAGATCGTCGCCGACCCGGAGCAGGAACCGCCGATGACCATGCTCGGGCATGTCACCTCAAGCTACAAATCGCCGAGCCTGAACGGCGGCTTCGCCCTCGCCTTGTTGAAGAACGGCCGCAACCGGATGGGCGATAGCGTCCATGTCCTGAAGCTGGAAGAGGGCGCCGACGCCGCGCGGGTCGTCGCGCCGACCTTCTACGACAAGGACGGAGGGCGGATGCGTGGCTGAACCCCTCGCCCTCACCCATCCGCTCGCCCTGCAGCCGGAAGAACGGGGGCCGGACAGCGCCGCCGTTGTCCTGACCGCCGCGCCGCCGCTGGTCCTGCTCGACCTGCGCAGCCGGGACCGCACCGCCCTCGATGCGTTCCTCAAGAAGCCGCTCGGGGTCGCCTCGCCGCCGGTTGCGCGGGCGGTGTCCAAATCCGGCAACACCCTGTTCCGGCTCGGGCCGGACTGGTGGCAGCTGCGCTGCAAGAACCGCAAGACGGCGGATCGACTTCTCAAAGCGAAAGCCGCCGGCCCGGTCGGCGTGACCGACATCTCCGACGCCTGGCTCGCCATCGGGGTCGCCGGGCCGCGGGCGCGGGACGTTCTTGCCAAGGCGGCGACGGTCGACCTGCATCCCGACGCGTTCCCGGCCGGATCGGCCGCACGCACGCTGTTCGGCAGGGTGACAGTCATCGTGTCGCGCCTCGACGGCGGCGAACCGCCGGCTTTCGACGTGACGGTCAGCCGGTCCAATGCCCGCTTTCTCTGGCACTGGCTGGCCGACGCGGCGCGGGAATACGGCTACACGCTGCTTCCGTTTGCCGGCGAGGGCAGTTGATACCGGCCGCCGGAGGAAACGGCCGATTGGTCGCGACCGCCGGCGGTATTCGCGCCTCGACCCGGCGCACGCGATCGGTTAGTCAGCACCGGCCACCGTACAGGAACGGTATCGACCGGACCGGCCGGAAACCTACGTTTCTCCCATGACAGACGTCACCCGCCAGGCCGCCAAGACGGGGCGGCGCAAGGCCCGCCCGACGCCCAAGGGCCGCCAGGTCGATCCGGCGGCGCTCGAGCGGGTGCGCGCGCTGCTCGGCGATGCGCCCCGGCAGCGCGACCTGCTGATCGAGTATCTGCATCTGATCCAGGACGCCTGCGGCCATCTTTCGGCGGCCCATCTGGCGGCGCTGGCCCAGGAGATGAAGCTCGCCCAGACCGAGGTCTACGAGGTCGCGACCTTCTATGCCCATTTCGACGTGGTGAAGGAGGACGAGACGCCGCCGCCTGCGCTCACCGTGCGGGTGTGCGACAGCCTGAGCTGCATGATCGCCGGCGCGGACGGGCTGATCGATTCGCTGGCGGCGGGCGCCGATCCGGCCGCGGTGCGCATCGTCCGGGCGCCCTGCATGGGCCGCTGCGAATCGGCGCCGGTCGCCGAGGTCGGCCACAACCATATCGTCGATGCGACGGTCGAGACCGTCGAGGCGGCGATCCGCGGC
Organism: Alphaproteobacteria bacterium; assembly: GCA_965202925.1. Classification (GTDB taxonomy): domain Bacteria; phylum Pseudomonadota; class Alphaproteobacteria; order Bin65; family Bin65; genus Bin65. The sequence goes on from CBDBCG010000001.1 coordinate 1,605,337, forward strand.
GGCCATACCCATCCCGAGATTGCGCCCTATCAGGATCTTGCGGCCTATCGCGACCAAGGCGGTTACGCGCTGTTGCAGAATTGCCTGAACGGGCGGCGCACCCGGGACGAGATCATCGGACTCCTGAGCGACGCCGGCCTGCGCGGCCTGGGCGGCGCCGGTTTTCCGACCGGGCAGAAATGGCGGTTTGTGCGCGCCGAGGCCCGCCCGCGCCTGATGGCGGTCAACGCCGACGAAGGCGAGCCGGGTACCATCAAGGACCGCTACTATCTGGAAACCGAGCCGCACAAGGTGCTGGAGGGCATGCTGGTCGCCGCCTGGGCGGTCGAGGCCGACGCGGTCTATTTCTACCTGCGCGACGAATACCCCCACATCCGCGAAATCCTGCTCGCCGAGATCGCGGCGCTGGAGGCGGCCGGGCTGGCGCCGCACACCGCAATCCATCTGCGGCGCGGCGCCGGCGCCTATATCTGCGGCGAAGAATCGGCGATGATCGAATCGATCGAAGGCAAGCGCGGCCTGCCGCGGCACCGTCCGCCCTATGTCTCGCAGAACGGGATTTTCGGCCTGCCGACCCTGGTCAACAATGTCGAGACTCTCTACTGGGTTCCGGTCATCGTCGAGAAGGGCGCGGACTGGTTCGCAAGCCACGGCCGCAACGGCGGCAAGGGCCTGCGCAGCTACTCGGTCTCCGGCTGGGTCCGGGAGCCGGGCGTCAAGCTGGCGCCGGCCGGCGTCACGCTCGCCGAACTGATCGACGAGTTTTGCGGCGGCATGGCCGAGGGCCACACGCTCAGGGGCTTTCTGCCGGGCGGCGCCTCGGGCGGCATCCTGCCGGCGTCGATGGCCGACCAGCCGCTGGAGTTCGGCGTGCTGGAGAAATTCGGCTCCTTTGTCGGGTCCCATGCCGTGGTCGTCCTGTCGGACCGGGACGACATGAAAGCCTGCGCCCTCAACCTTATGCAGTTTTTCGAGGACGAGAGCTGCGGCCAGTGCACGCCCTGCCGGGTCGGCACGGAGAAGGCGGTCAAGCTGATGCAGCGCGAGGCCTGGGACGAACCGTTGCTCGAAGAACTGTCGGCGGCCATGACCGACGCCTCGATCTGCGGCCTCGGCCAGGCCGCGGCCAACCCGCTGCTGTCGGTCCTCCGACATTTCCCGGATGAGTTCACCGCCCGTTAGCGCCGCGCGCCGTCGGCAGGAAACCGGACAGACCCGCCATGATTCCGAACCAGTTCCCCGCCCTGAACTTCGATCTCGGCGAGACCGCGGACCTGATCCGCGACTCGGTGATGAGCTTCGCGTCGGACCATGTCGCGCCGCTGGCCGCGGAGATCGACCGCACCGACAGCTTCCCGCGCCATCTGTGGCCGATGATGGGCGAACTCGGTCTGCACGGGATCACGGTGGAGGAGGACTATGGCGGCGCCGGCATGGGCTATCTGGAGCACGCCGTGGCGGTCGAGGAGATCAGCCGGGCCTCCGGCTCGGTCGGCCTGAGCTACGGCGCCCATTCCAACCTGTGCGTCAACCAGATCCGCCGCTGCGCCAACGACGAGCAGAAGCGCCGCTATCTGCCGAAGCTGATCTCCGGCGAGCATGTCGGCGCGCTCGCCATGTCGGAGCCAGGCGCGGGCTCGGACGTGGTTTCGATGCGCACCCGGGCCGACCGCAGGGGCGATCGCTTTGTGCTCAACGGCTCGAAGATGTGGATCACCAATTTCGAGGAGGCGGACACGCTGGTGGTCTACGCCAAGACCGACCCGGACGCCGGCCCGCGCGGCATCACCGCCTTCCTGATCGAGAAGGGCTTCGACGGCTTCTCGACCTCCCAGAAGCTGGACAAGCTGGGCATGCGCGGCTCGCCGACCGGTGAACTGGTGTTCCAGGATTGCGAGGTGCCGGAGGAGAATGTCGTCGGCGCGGTCAACGAGGGCGTCCACGTCCTGATGTCGGGCCTCGACTATGAGCGCGCCGTGCTCGCCGCCGGGGCGCTCGGTATCATGCAGGCCTGCATGGACGTGGTCGTGCCCTACGTCCACGAGCGCAAGCAGTTCGGCCGGCCGATCGGCGAGTTCCAGCTCATGCAGGGCAAGATCGCCGACATGTACACGACGATGAATGCGTCGAAGGCCTATGTGTATGCCGTGGCGAAAGCCTGCGACCGCGGCGAAACCACCCGCAAGGACGCCGCCGGCGCAATCCTCTACGCTGCGGAGAAGGCGACCTGGATGGCGCTGGAGGCGGTGCAGGCCCTGGGCGGCAACGGCTATATCAACGAATACCCGACCGGCCGCCTGCTGCGTGACGCCAAGCTCTACGAGATCGGCGCCGGCACCAGCGAAATCCGCCGCATGCTGATCGGCCGCGAACTGTTCGAGGAGACGGCGTAGGGCCGGTTTCCGCCGGGCCGGCCGGTCGCGGGACGCACATCCGGACAACAAAGTACAAAGTAATATGTCATTAATAATATTCTATTGACATTTTACAATTCATTTAATGTAATCTTCATAGCAATATGGAGGTTACAATGAGTCAGCGCGAAAAAATGGCGGCGGTCGTCGAAGGGCTGCCGACGAAATCCGCCAAAATCAGGGCGCTGGACGCCGCCGGCTACGCGCGCGCCGATATCGCGCGCTTCCTCGATATCCGGTATCAGCATGTCCGCACCGTGCTGATCCAGGGGCCGCCGAAGCGCGAGCGCCCTGCGGTCCCCCCGGCGGTCCCCCCGTCGCAGCCGCCCGGCGCGTCGGGGGACGACCGCCCGGCGGCCCGCCTGGCGTTGAACGACAGCGCCGGGGCCGTCTACGGGATCGGCGACCGGGTCGAGGTGAAGATCGGGCCCGGCGGCCGGATCGTCATTCCGGCGGCCTTTCGCGCTGCGATGGAGGCGGAAGAGGGCGACACGCTGGTCGCGACGGTCGACGGGGACGGAATCGTCCAGCTTGCGAGCGCCCCGGCGGCTTTACGCATGGCCCAGCGTATCGTGTGCGCGGCGGTGCCGGCCGATGTCAGCCTGTCCGACTCGTTGATCGAGGACCGGCGGCGCGAAGCGGCGCGCGAGGCGCTGGCGGGTTCGGGGCTGGGTTCAGGGATGGGTTCGGGGCGGGACCGTGCCTGAGGCCGTGCTCGATGCGTCGGCCGTGCTGGCGCTGCTGCACCGCGAGCCCGGCGGGGAGACAGTACGGCCCATCCTGCCGGACTGCGCCATGTCCACCGTCAATCTTTCCGAGGTTATCGCCAAGCTCGTGGAGAACGGCGCCGACCCCGACGCGGCGGTCCGGTTGACGGACGTGCTGCCCCTCCGGCCTGTCGATCACACGTTGGCCCAGGCGCAACTGGCGGGCACGCTGAGAGCTGCGACGCGGCAGGCCGGCCTTTCCCTCGGCGACCGGGCCTGCCTCGCCCTGGCGCTCGCCCTCGATCTGCCGGTTTTCACGACCGACCGGGCCTGGCGGGACCTGCCGCTCGACGTCGATGTCCGGCTGATCCGGTAAGTGGACAGGTAGGGCGCGCGCCGTTCCGCGCGGAAAATGCCGCCGGACCGGCTCGGCCTGCAATTCGTCGCAAGGTCCCGGCGCTACAACTCGCCCTTTTCCTCCAGCACCTTGCGCGCGACGCGGAAGCATTCGAGGGCCTGGGGCACGCCGCAATAGATGCCGACGACGTGGCAGGCCGCGCGGATCTGCTCTTTCGTCACGCCGTTGCCGAGCGCGCCCCGGCAATGGGTTTCCCACTCCGTCATCTTGCCGAGCGCGCCGATCATCGCGAGGTTCATCAGCGAGCGGGTCTTCGGGTCGATGGCGTCGTCGCCCCAGCCGAAGCCCCAGCACCAGGCGGTCATCGCCTCCTGGAACGGCCGGGTGAAATCGTCGGCATTGTCCAGCGCGCGCTGGACATAGTCCGCGCCAAGGGTCGCCCGGCGCTGCGCCAGCCCGGTCTCGAACAGATCCTGATCCATGATGTCTCCTGGGTTGGGGGTGCTATTCCGCGTCCTTCTCCGCCAGCGCGGCAAGCACGCGCTCCGGCGACAGCGGCAATTCGGTGAGGCGGACGCCGACGGCGTCGTGGATGGCGTTGGCGATGGCGCTGGCGACCGGCAGCATGCCGCCTTCGCCCATGCCCTTGGCGCCGAACGGGCCGGGGCCGTGGCCCTGCTCCTGGGTGACGGAGCGGAAATCCGCCGGCAGATCGTCGGCGAGCGGCACCCGGTAGGTGAGCGCATCGCCGTTCACCAGCCGCGAGCCGTCGTAGATCATGCGCTCGAACAGCGCCTGGGACAGGCCCATCAGCGCCGCGCCCTCGTCCTGGCCGCGGCAGACCAGCGGATGAATCGCCCGACCGGCGTCGCCGGTGACGAACAGCTTCTCGACCGTGACCTGGCCGGTTTCCGTATCGACGGCGACCTGGGCGCCGCCCCAGCCGATCTCCCAGAACACGCAGGGCGCTTCGAGCGGCGCGGCGTGGCTGTTCTCCGCCTTGTGGAACCCCTCGCCGACGAATTCCCATCCGGTGCCGCCGAAATGGCCCATGATCATCGGCGCCAGCGCATGGGCCTCGTTGCCCCGGCGGATTTCCCAGTCCACCAGGTCGAGTTCGCCCGCCGGGCAGTCCAGCACCCCGGCGGCGAAATCGAGAATTTGCGCGCGCGCGGCCAGTGCGGCCCGGTCGACCGCCTGGCCCATCACCGAGACCGCCGAGCTGGCGTTGGTGCCCTGGTCGAACGGCGTGTGATCGGTATCGACCGGCATGTAGCGAACCCGCGAACGGTCTGCGCCGAGTCGTTCGGCGACCACGGCGGAAAGCGCCGTGTGCGCGCCCTGGCCGATCTCGGCGGTGCCGCATTGCAGGAAGAGGTCGCCGCCGGTCGAGACCTTGACCCGGGCGAGCGCCGGCTTGTTGACGCCGCCGCCGTCCTTGAAGCCGATGGCGAGGCCCATGCCGCGTCTTATCGGGCCCTCGTCCTCAAGTTCGCCGCGCCGGCGGTAGCCGAGTTCGCGGGCCACCAGATCGAGGCCTTCGCGCAGGTCGCTGTCCATGCCGCTCTCGCCGGGCACAAAGGGCTCGCCCAGGTCGATCAGGTTCCTCCGGCGCATCTCGTAGGGGTCAATGCCGAGCCGGTGCGCGATCATGTCGATCTGGGATTCGCAGGCCCAGCTCGTCTGGGTGCCGCCGAAGCCGCGGAACGGGCCGGCCGGCGCCGTGTTGGTCATCACGCAGTAGCAGTCGGTCTTGATCCGCCGGTAGCGGTAGGGGCCGGGAATGCGGTAGCCGGCCTTTTCCGCGACCAGCGGGCTGCCGTCGGAATAGGCGCCGGAATCGAGCAGGATCTCGCTTTCACGGGCGACCAGGGTGCCGTCCTCCATCACGCCGGTCTTCACCTTGAGGATCGCCGCGTGCTGGGTGTTGGTGAGGAAGCCTTCCTCCAGGGTCAGGCAGAAGCGCACCGGCCGGCCGGCGAGGCGCGACAGGGCAAGCGCCACCGGCTCGGTCTTGCAGCCGTTCTTGCTGCCGAAGCCGCCGCCGATATAGGGCACCCGCACGGTGATCCGGTTCTCGGCCAGGCCGAAGATGCGGGCGATCTCCTTGCGCAGCGGGAACGGGTTCTGGCAGCTCGACCACAGTTCGATCCGGTCCCCGCGCGACCAGTCGGCAACGCAGACGAACGGCTCCAGATGGAAGTGGTGCATGCGCGAGAAACGGAACACGTCCTCGAAGACATGGTCGCACTCGTCGAACGCGTCCGCCGGGCCGGTCTCGTAGGAGAAGCGGTAGCAGACATTCCTGCGGGGGCGCAGCTCGCCGGAAGCGCCTTGTCCGTATTTCGGCACGATGCCGACCGGTGGCTCCTCGAACAGTTCGGGTGTGTCCGGGTCCGAAGCGCGCTCGAGATCGGTGACGACGGGCAGCGGCGCGTATTCCACCCGGATCGCGGCGAGCGCCCGGTTGGCCGTGCCCTCGTCCTCGGCGGCGACCGCGGCGACGATGTCGCCCTCGTAGCGCACCTTGTCCGTGGCCACGATCGGCTGATCCTTGATGAAATAGCCGTAGACCGGCATCGGGATCGCCGCGGTCTCGTCCCGGGTCAGCACGGCATGGACCCCCGGCATGGCGCGCGCCGCCGAGGCGTCGATCGAAACGATCCGGGCATGGCCGTGCGGGCTGCGCAGCACTTTGGCGTGCAGCATGCCCGGCAGGTCGATATCGACGGTGTAGACCGCCCGGCCGGAGACCTTCTCTCCGGCGTCGATGCGCCGGTCCGGCCGGCCGATATTGCGCAGCGGCGCTTCTGTCATTATGCCGTCCCCCGCTTGCGCCGGGCGGCGTCGCGCACCGCCTCCAGGATCAGGCTGTAGCCGGTGCAGCGGCAGATGTTGGAGCCGATCCAGTCGCGGATCGTCGCGTCGTCCGGATCCGGGTCGCGGGCGAGCAGCGCTTCGGTGAGCAGGATCATGCCGGCGGTGCAGAAGCCGCACTGAAAGGCCGAATTGTCGGCGAAGGCGGCCTGGACCGGGCTCAGTTCGCCATCGGCGGCCTGCCCCGGACGGCGATCCGGGGCCTGCCCCGGACTGCGATCCGGGGCCAGCCCCTCGACCGTCTGCACCGCGCAACCCTCGACCTCGAAGGCGAAGACCGAGCAGCTCGCCCGGGGCACGTCGTCGACCAGCACGGTGCAGGCGCCGCAGACCGCGCGTTCGCAGGCCAGCCTGGTGGCGCGGCCGTCGCGCCCCGCGCGCAACAGGTCGGCCAGCGTGGTCGCCGTGGTCGTCGCGGTCTCGATCGGCGCCCCGTTCAGGATGAAGGAAAGATCGAAGCGGGGATCGAGCCGGTCAGGCACGGGCCGCCTCCATCCGCACAAGCTGTCGGGCCAGGATCGCCGCGCCGGCCCGGCGCAACCAGGGGTTGCCGCTCGCCGGGTCGGCGAAACCGGCTGGTAACCCCTCGAACGCCGCGGCGGCGATGCCTTTGGCGTCCGTCCCCGCCAGGTCGAGATCGATTGCAAACGGCCGCAGATATTCCGTGGCGATGACGGCCCGGCCGCGCGCCCTGCCGGCGCCGTCGCGCCACAGGGTGAGCGCCTGGGTCATCATCGGCCGAAGCGAGCGGTCGTAATCGAGGCGCAGCCCGGCGGCGAGGGGGATCGACAGGCGGGTCAGCAAAGACCGCGGCGGCTCCGCCCGGTCCCAGATCTCCGCTGGCGTCAGCCCGGCCTCCCCGGCGGCGGAGGCAAAACGGGCCGTGCCGCCCAGCGCGGTCAGCAGGATCGACATTTCGTATCTTGTGTGCCGGGCCATCAGGTTGCCGCCGGCGGTTCCGCTCAGCCGGATGCGCATTTTGCCGAGCTTCGACCAGGCTTCGGCCAGGCCGGGAATTGCCGCTGTTGCGTCCGATGCCGCGCCTTCGGCGTGGGTCGTCAGGGCGCCGATGGAGAGCGCGCCGTCCGCGACCCGCACGCCGCGCAGTTCGTCGAGCCGCTTCAGCCAGATCAGCGTCCCGATCGGCTTGCCCTCGCGCACCGCGCCGCACAAGTCGGTGCCGCCGGCATAGGGCACCGGCGCTTCGGCATCCGCCATCGCCGCAACCGCGTCGTCCACGCTCGCCGGCGCGATGACCGGAAAGGGCGGCACGTCCCGGTAGGAGGCGGCAATCAGCCCGGCCTGGGCGACTTCGTACATGCGTGCAGCGTTTCCTTCCGGCTCGGAGTCCGAATAGCGCGGGCAACGCTATCGGCTCGCCCCCGGCCTGTCACCCCGAACCTGAACCGAAATCGAATGGGGGACCGGAGTTTTCCGTCCTGCCGTTCGTCGTCCGTCCCGCGTGCCGCGCCTCTCTTTAAGTGCAGCACGCCCGACCCCATCTACCGGTTAGCGCCGCCGACGCCGGGCCGCGTCGCGCGAGGAACCGGAGCGCCCATGTACAGCGAGAGCGAAATCGACGATGCCGTGAGGGCCGGCGCCCTGACGCCCGAGGCCGCTGCGGCGTTGCGCGACCACGTCGCCCGGCGGAGGGCCGCGCCGGCGGCGGACGAGGAGCATTTCCGGCTCATTACAGGCTTCAACGATATCTTCGTGGTGGCTGCGGCAGCGCTGGTCCTGATCGCTGTCGGCTGGATCGGGGCGAAGCTGGACGGCGCGCTGGGCGGGTTGGGCGTCGCCCTGGCGTCCTGGGCGCTGGCTGAATATTTCACGCGCCGCCGGCGCATGGCCCTGCCGTCGATCGTCTTCCTGTTGACATTTGCCGGCGGCGCATTCTGGTGCGCGGCCTTATTGTTGTCGGACGGGGTGAGACCGGACTATGTCGAGGTGGGGCCGGGATATTTCGGGGAAACACTGGCACCGGCCGCGCTGGTCGCCGCGCTCGCCGCCGGCCTGCACTGGTGGCGCTTTCGCGTGCCCATCACGGTGGCGGCGGGCGCCGCGGCGCTCGTCGCCACGGTGTTCGGCCTGCTTCTCCGTTGGGCGGACGATCCCATGTCGGTCTTCATGCCGGTCATGTTCATCGCGGGAGTCGGTGTCTTCGCCTTCGCCATGCGCTGGGACCTGTCCGACACGGCCCGCACGACCCGGCGTTCCGATGTTGCATTCTGGCTGCATCTGCTGGCCGCGCCGCTCATGGTGCATCCGGTCTTCTCGCTTGCCGGGTCCGGCGGTCCCGAGCCTGCCCTTTCCGCTGCGATCGTACTGGTTCTCTACGCGGCGGTGGGGGTCGTCGCGCTGGCGATCGACCGTCGCGCCCTGCTGGTTTCGGCGCTCGTCTATCTGCTCGCCGCCGTCTACGACCTGTTCCGGGATTTCGACGATCTCAGCTTCCGCTTCGCCGCAGCGGCGCTGATCGTCGGTGCGGCCCTGTTGCTGCTGTCTGCATTCTGGCGCGACGCCCGCGCCCTTGTCGTCCTTCGCCTGCCCGCCGCTTTGCGCAGCCGGCTTCCTGCGGCGAGCGCCTGACCGGGCCCGATTCCTCGCACGGCGCCGGCAGCGCGGCGGCTGCGGGCTTGCTCGAGCCCGCCGGCCGGGCCACGATGCGCCGCGAACCAGCGGCCGTCGGCCGCGATTGAGCGATGGAGGTCCCATGCAGCTGGCATCCCGGCGTTACGACGTTTCCGACGTCATAGCGGCGCAGGAATTTTACCACAGCCGGGGCTGGACCGACGGCCTGCCGGTCGTGCCGCCGACCGCCGGGGCGGTCGAGGCCTGTCTGGACTGGGCGATGCTCGCGCCGGACCATCTGGTCGGCGTCGAACCGGTACGCGCCCGCGCGATCACCGCAGAGAAGCTCGCAGTCAACGCCGTCATGGCCGGCTGCCTGCCGATGCATTTTCCGGTCGTCGTGGCGGCCTTTACGGCCATGCTTCAGGAGCCCTTCCTGCTGCACGGCGCAACCGCCAGCACCGGCGGCTGCGCCGTGCTGGTCATCGTCAACGGCCTGATCGCCGCCGAGACCGGCATGGACCCGACCTTCAACGCGCTCGCCTCCAGCGACCGGGCCTCGACGGCGATCGGGCGGGCGCTCCGCCTGTGCCTGATCAACCTGCTCGATGTCCGCCCCGGCGCCATCGACCGCTCCTCGCTCGGCCATCCCGGCAAGATCAGCTACTGCCTCGCGGAGGACGAGGCCGGCTCGGACTGGCTGCCGCTCTCCGACGAGCGCGGCATGCCGCCGGGCGCGTCCTGCGTCACGGTGATGGCGGCCGGCGCGCCGCGCCAACTGATGAACGAGTGGACGACGGCGCCGGAAGAAATTCTCGATACCTACGCCGCCGAAATGCGCGCCAACATGCGCCATTATTCGATCTGGCCGGGCAACTACGTTATCGTCGTGCCGCCGCAGCTGCGTGCCCATTTCAACGCCGCCGGATGGTCCAAGGCCGATATCCGCGCGTATCTGTTCGAGAAGGCGCGCATCAGGCGGTCCGAGTGGGCCGAATGCGGCAAGGGGGCGGTGGTGCGCGACCGCGGCAGCCGGGAATATGCCGCGCTGACCGCCCCGGAAGATCTGCTTGTGGTGGCGGCCGGCGGCCCGGCAGGCGGTTTCGGCGCCGTCATCCCACCCTGGCTCGGCGACAAGAGCCGGGCGGTGACGGTGGCGATCGGCGCCTGCGTCGATTGCGAAGTGCCGTAAGCGGACGGTCCGGAGAACGAAGACAGGATGCAGATACTCGATCCGTCGCACGAGGAGGGCGCAACCGAATTCGCACCGGCGGCCCGGCTGGCCGGGCTCGAGGGCGCCACCGTCGGGGTGATCTCCAACGGCAAGGAGGGCACCAAGGCGTTCTTCGAGGCCTTTGAGAAGGAACTCCGGCAGCGCTACGGCGTCGCGCAGGTCGTACTGCGCACCAAGTCCAACTACAGCGCACCGGCGGACGCGGCGCTGATGGACGAGGCGAAGCGCTGGCACGCGCTGGTCGCCGGGGTCGGCGACTGAGGCAGCTGCTCGTCGTGCAGTTTGCACGATGCGGTTGCCGGAGAGCGGCTGGGAATCCCCGCCGCCGGCATCATGACGGAGACCTTCGTCAGCGCGGCAGAGCTGATGGCGCGCGTATTGGGCGCGGACGGCTATCCCTTCGCCGTGATCGAACACCCGATCAGCAGCGCCGGCGGGCCGGCGCTCGCCACCCGGGCCGAACGCGCCGCCGCCGACTGCGCGCGCCTGCTCACCGGCGCGGACCGGTAAACCGGGTCTCTCACCACAGTTTCCCGCTCGCCAGCCGCGCGCCTTCGGCGAGCGCCCTGAACTTGGCCCAGATGACCGTCGGGTGGACCTCCGTATGATAGCAGGCCTGGGAGGAGAAGCCGCAATCCGCCCCGGCAACGACGTTTTCCCGGCCGACCAGACCGGCGAAGCGGACCAGCCATTCCGCGATCAGGTCCGGATGCTCGACGATATTGCTGGCGTGGGTAATCATGCCGGGCATGATTTTCCGGCCTTCGGGCAGCCGGACCGTTTCGAAGACGTGATAGTCGTGCTCGTGGCGCGGGTTGGCCGCTTCGAAGGAATAGATTGACGCGTCGATCCGCAGAATATGATCGATCACGTCGCCGAGCTGCGGCTCGAAGATGCGCGGGCCCTCGTTGATGCCGTAACAGGTGTGAAAGCGGATTTGTTCTTCCGGCAGGCCGCGCAGACCGTGGTTGATGCTCTCGACATACATATCCGCCTTTCGGACGCGTTCTCCGTCGTCGAGTTTCGGGTCGCCGAATATGTCGGAGAGAAAAGGATCGTCGACCTGGAGAAAAAAGCCGGCGTCGACAATCGCCTTGTATTCGGTGTGCATGGCGTCGGCGACGGCAAAGAAAAATTCTTCTTCGGATCCGTAATAGTCGTTCCAGCCGATGCCGCTCGGCGCCGTTGCCGGCACGAAGGCGCCGGCGCAGTCCGTGGCGTCGAGCGCGGCGCGCAGATTGGCGAGGTCGCTCTCCAGCTCCTCCCTGCCGGCGTAGTCCAGCGGGCCGACGCAGTAGAGCGGGACAACCTTCGCGACGTTGCCGCCGAGCATGGCCCGGGCCATGTAGGCTTCGTAATATTCCGGGAACGCCTCGCGCTCGGCGGTGTAGATTTCGTACTTGGCGTCCGGCCGCGGTTCGAGCCCCGATAACCGCTGCTCGGCGTAGGCGAAGAAGCCGGCCTTCGACACTTCGCCGTCCGAGACGATGTCGATGCCGCATTCGGCCTGCCGGGCGACGATCTCCGCGACCGCTTCGGCAACGCGCGCCCGGTAGGCCGCTTCGTCCGGCAGAGTGCCTTCGCCGGTCAGCCGCGCCTTCATCATATCCAGCAGGTCGTGCGGCCGCGGCAGACTGCCGGCATGGGTAACGGGAATGCGGCCTTCGGGCATCGACATGGTCAGCACTTCCTTCTCTCGGTCGCCGGCAACCGGCGTTACGACAAGGCGGGCCGGAACGGACATTCGGCTATTGCAGCAAGCAAGCCATGGCGCGCTTGTCAACTGCCGGCAGGTAAGGGGTCAGGTCTGGCGCCAACTCCGGATAGCTGAAGAATTTCGTGCCGAGAAAATTATGTTCAAAAATTTCTACTAACTTGTCTGGAATACACCGCAGGAACCCCGCCGCTTGTAACGCCTGCGCCGGATAAGCGTGGGCGCGAAGTCAGGCGGGGTTCGGCGCATTTTGCGCATAACGGTCTCTCGGACCGATAACGGCGACTCTTCTTGGCAAAGCCGCAGATACTTTGTTCGATTTGTCAGTGAAGCGGGCCGTCTTTTCCGTTGACCGGTTCGGGCGTCAGCGAATGGGACGGCCCGGTAAACTGTACGGCGGTTCGTTCGTCATACGGCGCCTCCTGAACAGGGTGTCACCGCACTGCCTCATCGGCAGCTTGCGAATAGTGTCGAGCCGCACCGGCACTCTGTCAATTCACGATTTCGGATTCTGCAGGGCGTTGTGCAGATCTTCGAGCGTCTCGTACAAGGCGGCGATCCGCTCCTTTCCGAACGCCTCTTCGATGGCGCGATACTGGGCTTCCGAAAAAGGCGCCCGCCGCTCCAGAAGCGCGCGGCCGGACGGCGTGACGGCGACCAGTGTCCGGCGCTGGTCCGACGGGGCAGGGCGGCGCGCGACAAGGCCGGTCGCCTCCAGATGTTTCAGGATGCGGCTGAGGCTCGGCGTCAGCAGGCAACAGAGGCGGGCCAGCGTTCCGGTCTCGACCTCGCCACGGTCGTACAAGGCGCGCAGCACCCGCCATTGCTGCTCGGTCACGCCGAAATCGCGCAGCGAGGGCCGGAACCGGTCCATCACCGCTTCGCGCGCCCTGAGCAGCGCCATGGGGAGCGAGCGGGAGAAGTCCCGCATCGGCACGCCGGCCCCGTTCCGGTCGGTCACCCGTCGAACCGGGCAGCGGGAGCGTCGTCGTCCTCCACCCTGTTGGAGAGGGTGCCGACGCCCGGCACCTCGACCTCGACCGTATCGCCCGGCACCAGCCATTTCGGCGGGTCGAAGCGGATGCCGGCGCCCGTCGGCGTGCCGGTGGAGATCACGTCGCCGGGCTTCAGCGCCGTGAAGGCCGAGACATAGGCGATCAGGTAGCGGAATCCGAAGATCATGTTGGCGGTCGTATCGTCCTGGCGGACCTCGCCGTTCACCCGTGTCGTCACACGCAGATCGTCAACGTCGTCGAATTCGTCGGCGGTGACCATCCACGGGCCGGCCGCGCCGGAGCGTTCGAAATTCTTGCCCTGGGTGATGTTGAACTTGCCGTGGCGCATCCAGTCGCGGACCGAGCCTTCGTTGAGGCAGGTCAGCCCCGCGATGAAATCCAAAGCCTTCTCCTGCGGAATGCGCCGGCCCGGCCTGCCGATGATAATGGCGATCTCGCCCTCATAGTCGAACTGCTCGGATTCGGGCGGCCGCAGGATCGGCTGCCGGTGTCCGGTCAGCGATCCCGGCGTGCGCATGAACACGTTCGGATATTTCGGCAGGTCCGAACTGTCGGCATATTCGTCGTTCCTGTTCGCATAGTTCACGCCGATGCAAACCGTTTTTTCCGGGCACGGGATCGGCGGCAGGAAGGCGATATCCTCCAACGCAAAGTCGGCCGGCACGCCGCGGGCGGCCTTGTCCGCGTCGGACAGCGCACCGGCGCGCAACAGCGACAGCAGGTCGGGATAGCGGCCGAGCCGGGCGCCGAGATCGATCGCGCCGGCGCCGTCGACCGCACCCCAGCGGTCCCGGCCGTCGGCATGGAAGCTCAACAGTTTCAAGGGGCTGTTTCTCCCGTCCTGTGCGAATTCATGCGATCTGTGCAGCCCGGCGGTCCGATTGACAGCAGGGCCGGCAGGCAATATTACTTAACATGTTAATAGTTTGGCTGCGGCAGGTCAATCGGCGCCGCGACGAGCGGGAACCCCTGTCATGCCCCACTTCAGGGTCGAGTATTCGCGCAATCTGGAAGCGGCGCTTGACGTGCCGGCGTTGCTGGACCGGCTGACCGACGTTGCCGCCGGCACCGGCGTGTTTCCGCTGGCCGGCATCCGCTGCCGGGCGCTGCCGCGGGACTCGTACCGCGTCGCCGACGGCCATCCGGACAACGGCTTCGTCCATGTCGAGCTGCGGGTCGGCGCCGGGCGGGACGTTTCGACCTTGCGCCGCGCCGGCGAAGCGGTGTTTGCGGCGCTCAGCGATCACATGGCGGACCTGTTGGCTCACCGGCCGATTGCCCTTTCCTTCGAAATCGCCGAGATTCATCCGGACCTGAATTTCAAGGCCGGCACCATACGGGACCACATGAGAGCGCGGGCGGAGACCGCGGAGGCGGCCGAATGACCGACATGCTGACCGAGCATCTGGCGAAGCTGGCGCCGTACCGCGAGCGCATCTGCGCCGGCATCCTGCCGCACTATATCGGCGGCGCGCCGGATCCGGGCGCGTCGGGCCGGACTTTCGAGAACCTGACGCCGGTCGACAATTCGAAACTGTGCGACGTCGCCCGCGGATCCGCGGCGGAAATCGGCATGGCGGCCGAAGCGGCCGAGGCGGCCTTCGCCGACTGGCGCAAGGCTTCGGGAAAAGCGCGCAAGCAGATTCTGCACCGGATCGCCGACCTGATCGTGGCGCGCCGCGAGGAAATCGCCCTGCTCGAATGCCTCGACACCGGACAGACGATCCGGTTCATGAAGGCGGCGGCCGAGCGCTCGGCGGCCAACTACCGCTATTTCGCCGACCGCGCGCCCGAGGCGGCCGACGGCCTCGCGCTGCCGGCCGAGGAACATCTGAACTACACGACGCGCCAGCCGATCGGCCCGGTCGGCGTCATCACGCCGTGGAACACGCCGTTCATGCTGTCGACCTGGAAGATCGCGCCCGCGCTCGCTGCCGGTTGCACGGTCGTCCACAAGCCGGCGGAATGGAGTCCGCTGACCGCGACGATCCTGGCCGAGATCAGCCAGGAAGCCGGCCTGCCCGAAGGCGCGCACAACCTGGTGCACGGCCTCGGCGAGGATGCCGGCGTTGCACTGACCGAGCACGACGCGATCAAGGCGGTCGCCTTCGTGGGCGAATCGGCAACCGGATCGAAAATCATGGCGCAGGGCGCGCCGACGCTGAAGCGGGTGCATTTCGAACTCGGCGGCAAGAACCCGGTGATCGTCTTCGAGGATGCCGACCTCGACCGGGCGCTGGATGCCGCAATCTTCATGATCTACTCGCTGAACGGCGAGCGCTGCACCTCGTCGAGCCGGCTGCTCGTCCAGCGCAGCATCCACGACGCGTTCGTGGAAAAGCTGGCGGCGCGGGTGCGCAACATCCGGGTCGGCCATCCGCTCGATCCCGAGACCGAGGTCGGGCCGCTGATCCACCCGGTCCATTTCGACAAGGTGATGCGCTACATGGAGATTGCGCAGGCGGACGGCGCGACGGTTGCGGCCGGCGGCACGCGGTCCGCTTTCTCCGATGCCGGCAATTTCGTCAGCGCCACCCTGTTCACCGGCGCCCGGACCGGTATGCGCATCGCCCAGGAGGAGATTTTCGGCCCGGTCCTGACCGTGATCCCGTTCGACGACGAGGAGGAAGCCGTGCACATCGGCAACGATGTGCGCTACGGCCTCGCCGGCTATCTGTGGACCGGCGATGTCGGCCGCGCCCACCGGGTCGCCCAGGCGCTCGACGCCGGCATGATCTGGGTCAACTCCCAGAATGTCCGACACCTGCCGTCGCCCTTCGGCGGCACCAAGGCGAGCGGCATCGGCCGGGACGGCGGCGATTACAGCTTCGATTTCTACATGGAAACGAAGAATGTCTGCATCGCGCTGGGCGACCACCGCATCCCCCGGATGGGCGCATAGCCAGATGAGCCTCTACTACGTCCAGAAGCTGCTCTACCAGCTCAACCGCGATCCGCGGGTGCGCGAGCGTTTCGAGGCCGATCCGGAGAGCGTGCTCGAGGAATACGAGCTGACGGACGAGGAACTGGAGGCCATCCGCAAGCCGGATATCGGCCTGCTGTTCGTGCTCGGCGTCAACGGCCAGCTCCTGATGCATTACGCGGCGATGCACCGGTATCCCTGGGCCGACTATATCCAGGCCATGCGCGACGGCGTCACCCGATACGGCAAGGTGCGCGAGGGCTTGTACGCCATGCTGGAGGAGTAGCGCGATGCCGCTGGTCTTTGCCGGCGTCTGCAGCCACGCCCCCGGGATCACCGGCCGGGCGCATCTGGCCGATCCGGCGATACGGGACGAGTTCTACAGCCACTACCACCGGCTGCGCGGCGCTCTCGAGAAGAGCCGGCCGGATGCCCTGGTCGTAGTCGGCGCCGAGCATTTCGCCAATTTCTTCTTCGACAACATGCCGGCTTATTGCATCGGCATGGCCGACTTCTACGAAGGCCCGATCGAGGACGAGGAATGGCTGGCAATCGAGCGCCGGCGCATTCCCGGCGCCCCGGACCTGTCGAAACGGCTGATTACGACAGTCATGGACGATTGCGACGTCGCCTACGCCCAGGAATGGAAGTTCGACCACGGCATCTCGGTGCCGTTGCATTTCCTGACGCCGCGCTACGACCTGCCTGTCGTTCCGGTCAACATCAACTGCCAGGAGCCGCCGCTGACGCCGCTGCACCGGACCTGGGCGTTCGGCCGGGCGCTGCGCAAGGCCTGCGACGCCGCGCCGGAGCGCATCGCGCTCATCGGCACCGGCGGCATTTCCCACTGGCCGTGCACGCCGGACAGCGGCACGGTAAACGAGGCGTTCGACCGGGACTTTCTCGACAAGTTCGTCAACAACCGCAAGGACGACCTGCTCGCCTACACTGACGAGGAGGTCTACCGCGACGCCGGCCACGGCGGCTTCGAGATCCGCACCTTCATCGCCATCGCCGCGGCGACGGAAGGCGCGACCGGCGAATTGTGGTTCTACGCGCCGATCCCGATCTTCGCCGTCGGCTGCACGGTGGCGACCATGGGCGTTCAATGAGGAGGCAAGGATGGACGGTTCGGTAACCCTCGACGACCTGGCCAACCGCCCGGCGCACATCCACGAAGATGAGTGGCTGATGCGGGTCGAGCTGGCGGCCTGCTACCGCGTCTTCGACCATCTCGGCTGGATCGAGCTGATCTTCAACCATATCACCGCCCGGGTTCCGGAACGCGCTTCGGGCGACGAGGTGCACTTCCTGATCAATCCGTTCGGCCTGATGTATCGCGAGGTGACGGCGTCCAACCTGGTCAAGATCGATCTGGAGGGCAACATCATCGGCGACAGCGCCTGGGGCATCAATCCGGCGGGCCTGCCGATTCACAGCGCGATTCACGGCCATCATGCCAACGCCCATTGCGTCATGCACACCCACACGACCGCCGGCATGGCGGTGGCGTGCAAGGAGGCCGGTCTGGACTGGAACAATTTCTATTCGGCGCAGATCTACAACCAGGTCGCCTACCACGATTTCGAGGGCATCACGGTCAACCCCGGCGAGAAGGTGCGCATGCTCGCAAGCCTCGGCGACAAACGCCAGCTTATCCTGCGCAACCACGGCCTGCTGAGCTGGGGCGAAACCATCGCCGAAGCCTTCGCCCGCCTGTGGACCCTGAACCGGGCCTGCGAGATCCAGATGGCGGCCGAAGGGATACCCGGTCCGTCGATCCCGCTGTCCGAGGAGGTCCGGCAGCAATGCGCCCGGGTCAACCTGCAGTTCGGCCGGCAGTATGGCGGCGGCCAGAACGTCTTCGACGCACTGCGCCGGACGGTCGACTCCGTCGACCCGTCCTACAGGACATAGCGTCCCGTCCGCAAAGTCGGTACATTTGAGTGAGGATTGTTCGAATTGGCAGGTATTGCGATGCGGCAGTTGGCGGATGTCGAGTTATCCGATGCCGAGCGCAACAAATTCGAGCGATCAGGGATGATCGTATCGTCGATGGCCGATAGGCTGAAATATTTTCAGACTCTAGGCATGCCGAGGTTGCCGATTAGACCGCCTATCTCAAGTGTGTCCCGTTGGCTTGAATCGAAATCCCCAACGACTATCCCGATACGATCCAATGCCGTAAGGCCGCCGACAAGCACCGGCACGGTCGAGATGCGCCGAATCTCTGAGGCATGAGCTATTCCGTCGAAGATATTGAACGCCAGCTTCGTTCCGGCGAGGACAGCGGCTGGGAGTTCAAACAGGTCGAATTTGCCGGGGATGACCCGAAACGACCGAGACGCGACGATTGGGCAGACGAAATCACGGCTTTCGCCAATGCCGCCGGAGGGGTGTTGCTCGCCGGTGTGACCGATGATGGCGAGGTTGTCGGCATGTCTCGCGAGCAAATTGCGGGTCTCGACTCTCTGCTGGTCGAGGTCAGCACCGATTCGATCAAACCGCCCGTTCGCATACGTACGCAACACGAAGAACTGTCCGACGGTAAACTGGTGCTGCTGGTCGAAGTCCCGGAGAGCGCTACTGTCCACGAGAGCCCTGGCGGGACCTACATTCGCGTGGGTGCCACGAAGCGGCTCATGGGCGGAGAAGAGCGATTACGTCTCGCGCAACGGCGGTCACTGGCTCGCTTTGTGTGGTTCGACAAGCAGACCGTTCCGGAGACCGGTTTCAAGACATTGGTCGAGTCGCTCTGGAAACCGTTGCTCAGCGCCGAGGGTGCAGCCGAACCGGAGGCGGCACTCAGGAAACTGGCGCTTTTGGACGACGATGGTGCCGGGGTCCTACGCGCCACGGTCGCAGGCGTTTTGTTGTGCACCCCAAACCCGGAGCGATGGCTACCCAGCGCCTGCATCACGGCGACGCTATACCGGGGCAAAGACCGAGCTTCCGGCCAGATCGATGCCCAGGAAATTACCGGACCGCTGAACGAACAGATCGCGGGCGCGGTCGCATTCGCCGCCAGAAACATGCGGGTTGCGGCACAGAAGGACCCGGCCCGAACCGACCTGCCGCAATACAGCGAGAAGGCGCTGTTCGAAGCGCTGGTCAACGCCGCGGTGCATCGCGACTATTCCATAAGGGGTGGCAAGATTCGCCTGTCGATGTTCGACGATCGTCTGGAGATCGTTTCGCCGGGATCCTTGCCGAACAATCTGACAGTGGAGAGCATGCCGTTGCGGCAGTCGACCCGCAACGAGGCCCTGACGTCACTATTGGCGCGAATGCCGGTAAGTGGAGCCAGGGGAGGTGAGGACAGGCGCTACTTCATGGAACGCCGGGGCGACGGAGTTCCGATTATTCGCCGCGAAACATTAGAACTGTGCGGAAAATTTCCCGAATACCAAGTGATCGACGATTCGGAGGTGCATCTCGTCATTCCCGCAGCCAAGCAAGAACCGAGTGCCGCCCGTACGGTCGTTTCCGTGCGGTCCGGTGGCGAAACTTTATCCGGTGCCGATCTGCTTTTTCTGTTTCCGAACAAGACCTGGAAACGCGCAACCACGGACGAGACGGGCGAGGCGGTGATCGATCTATATACGACCGAGCTACCTATGATCGTGTTCGCGTCATCGCCCGGACATGCCGCGCATCTGGAGCGACAATGGACACCGAATGAGAGGGCGCTTGCGATAGAACTCGCCGCTCTGCCCGGAGGAGGGAGTGTCATCTTTCCCGAGGCAACCGGGCACCTTCCTGGCCTGAAGGGCAGGCTGAATCCGATCCGCGATACCCATGACCGAACTTATCTCTACGCGTCGAACATCGCGATCAACGAGGGCAAACAACAGCCCGTCCACTTTCTGCCGGGAGACGAACTTCGATTGACCGATGCAGAGGGAACTGAAATGTGGGTGCGGATCGTCGATATTATCGGCCGCTCGGCGCTTGTCGAGTATTCTCGTGTTCCCGGAAAGAACGATGTGTTGTAACCGCTCGTTCGATTTTTTTGGTCGAAGAATTCAGCCTCGCCAAGGGCTCGGGGCAGGAGAAATAGCGTGAAGCTCTGCATCTTCGGCGCCGGCGCGGTCGGCGGCTTCGTCGCCGCCCTGCTGGCGGAAAGGGGCCAGCACGTCTCGGTCGTCGCCCGCGGCGCTCACCTCGACGCGATCAGGGACGGCGGGCTGCGCCTGGATTTCGAGGGACGCCGCGTCACCGCGCAGGTCGAGGCCTCGGATAACCCGGCCGACCTCGGCAACCAGGATATCGTTATCGTCGCGGTTAAGGCGCCCGCGCTGCCGGCCGTTCTGCCGATGCTGGAACCGCTGCTGGGGCCCGAGACGCCGATCGTCACCGCCATGAACGGAATCCCCTGGTGGATGTTCGACGGTTTCGGCGCGCATGACGGCCTGAACCTCCGTTCGGTCGACGGCGACGGCGCGCTCGCCCGGTTCGGCAATGCGGAGCGGCTGATCGGCTGCGTCATTCATACCGCCTGCGAGGTGCCGGAGCCGGGCCTGATCCGGCACAACAGCCAGAACCGGTTCATCCTCGGCGAGCCCGGCGGCACGCTGAGCGCGCGGGTGAACGGCCTCGTCGACGCCATGGCCGCTGCCGGCATCGGCGCGGAAGCGACGGCAGAGATTCAGCAGGAAGTGTGGATCAAGCTGCTCGGCAATCTGCCCTTCGCGCCGGTCAGCATGATTACCGGGGAGACCAACGACGTCATGGCCGGCACGCCGGATATCCGCCGGCTCATGCTGGACATGTTCGAAGAGGCCGCCGCGGTCGGCCGGCATTTCGGCCTCGAGCCGGGCATGACGGCGGAAGCGCGCATCGACCTCGGCGGCTCCCTGGCCGGCTTCAAGACCTCGACCCGGCAGGATTTCGAACTGGGCCGGCCGGTCGAACTGGATGTTATCGTGAACGCGGTCCGCGAAATGGGCGATATCGCGGGCATCGACACGCCGACCATCGATATCGTCTACGCCCTGGCGGCGCAGAAGGCAGCGCTCGCCGGGCTGTACCGCTATGACGGCAGCCCGGCAGAGGAGAATGAAGCGGCATGAGCCAGCGTACGACACCGCCGTTCCGTGCCGATCACGTCGGCAGCCTGCTCCGGCCGCCGGACTTGGCGGACGCGCGGCGGCGCTGGCAGGCCGGCGACATGCCCGAGGACGATTTCCGCGCCGTCGAAGGGGCCGCCATCCGCGACGTCGTTGCCGGCCAGCGCGACGCCGGTTTGCAGGCGATCACGGACGGCGAGTACCAGCGCGATTGGTGGCATCTTGACTTTCTCGCCGGGTTCGACGGCATGGAGTTCTGGCACACCGAACTGGGCGGCGGGTTCAAGGTCTCCGAACAGCCGCCGCTCGTGCGCTGCGTCGGCAAGGTCGGCTGGCCGGACGGCGGAATTTTCGTCGAGGCGTTCCGGCGCCTGAAGGCCGCGGTCGACGAACGCGCCCCGGGCGCAACGCCGAAGATCACGATTCCCGGCCCCGGCATGATGCAGCTGCGCGCCGGCAAAAAAGCCGTCGACCCCTCGGCGTATACCGACATGGACCTGTTCTGGTCCGATCTGGCGGCGGCCTATCGGCGGGAGATTGCGGCGCTGGCAGACGCTGGATGCAGCTATCTGCAGATCGACGATGTCAGCTTCGCCTATCTGTGCGACGACCGCCAGCGCGCCGGCTTCCGCGACCGCGGCGAGGACCCGGACGATACCCTGCGCCTCTATCGCGATGTCACCAACGAGGCGCTGCGCGACCGTCCGTCCGGCCTGACCGTCACGACCCATATGTGCCGCGGCAATTTCAAGAGCAGCTGGGTTGCCGAGGGCGGCTACGGCCGGGTGGCGGAGACCCTGTTCCCGACCCTGGGAGTCGACGGGCTGTTCCTCGAATACGACACGGACCGGGCCGGCGGCTTCGAGCCGCTCGGCCATGCGCCGGCGGACAAGCATGTCGTGCTCGGCCTGGTGACGAGCAAGGCCGGCGCCCTGGAAGAGCGGGGCGACCTGCTGCGGCGGATCGACGAGGCCGCGGCCTTCCTGCCCCTCGATCAGCTGTGCCTCAGTCCGCAATGCGGTTTTTCGAGCACCCACCACGGCAATGCGCTGAGCGTCGGGGAGCAGTGGGCCAAGCTCGGCCTGATCGTCGATGTCGCGCGCGAGGTCTGGGGGTAGGGCGGCAAGCAGATACCCGGCCGGCTGCCGGCCCGGTCAATCCAGGGCCTTCAGGCCGTCCCGGTAGCGTTTCGCGTTCCGGACATAATACTCGGTGTTGAGCCTCATCGTGGCAATCTGCTGTTCACTCATCTGACGAACGGCCTTGGCCGGCGAACCGACGATGAGGGATCCTTCCGGGAACGCCTTCCCCTCGGTGACGAGCGCGCCGGCGCCGACCAGGCAATTCCGGCCGATCTGTGCGTTGTTCAGGACCGTTGCGCCGATGCCGATCAGGGCGCCGTCGCCGATGATGCAGCTGTGCAGCGTGACATGATGGCCGATCGTGACGTCCCGTCCGACGGTCAGCGGAATGCCGGGATCGGTGTGCAGCATGGCAAAATCCTGGATGTTGCTGCCTTCGCCCACGACAAGCGGCTCGTTATCGCCGCGCAGCACGGCCTGCCACCACACGCTGGCGTCCTTCGCCAGCGATACCTTTCCGATCAGCGTGGCGTTCGGCGCCACCCAGCTCTCCGCGTGACAATCGGGCGCGATGCCGTTCAGGCTGTACAGGGTCATGCGGGGCAGGCTCCTCGAAGGGCGAAGAATCGGCCGGTCCGGCGGCGCCCGGCCATCAGGCGGTTCCGCCGGGCAGGCCCGCAGCACCGTCCAGCATTGCGCCGTCGAGTCGCGCGCCGGTGAGGTCCGCCTGGTCGAGCCGGGCTTCGTGAAGATCGGCTCCGGCAAGAACGGCGCCGGCCAGCCGCGCCCGCTCCAGGTCGGCGTGGTTGAGTTCGGCGGCCGTCAGGTCGGCGCCGGTGAGGTCGGCATCGACGAGCAGCGCCCGGTGCATGAAAGCCCCGGACAGGTCGGCATCCTTCAGGTTGGCGCGGGACAGGTCCGCCCGGATGAGTTCGGCGCCGCGCAGGGAACATCCCTCGAAATCGGCGCCGTCCAGCGTGTGGCCGTGCAGGTTGAAGCCGTCGAGCACCGCGCCGCGGAAATCGCCGCGTTCCCCCCCTTTGCCGGCGGTGAGCAGCCAGGTCATGTGCTTCCGGAAAGCCTCGTCGAATTCAGCGCGCGTCACTGCCGGCAGCCCCCTTGTTCCGAACCCCAGACGGACCCCGGCGCACCCCGAAGGTCAAGGCTCTTCGAGACGGTCCGGGCGCGGCCGGGCGAAGGAAGATACGTCTCCGCGTTATCGGTTCGGAATGCAACATAATGGAAAAATTGCCGGATACGTCATAACTTGCTGCATGAAGCTGCGACGGACTCGTTATCGGCGACCCGTTTACCTATCTGTCGGACTCACGGCCCGCAATCCGATTACCCGGCCGTACGTTCAGGAAAGTCGGCACTCATGACTGTCGAAGCGCAACGAGAAGACCCGCCGGCGCCGCCGTCTGGGGACAGCCGGACGGATGCGGCACCATCTCGTCGCGCCAGGAAGGGCGGCTTTTTCCGCACAGTCGGCCGCGGCATCGTCCTGCTGTTCAAGACCGCCGTCCCGGTGGCCGTACTCGGCGCTGCCTACCTGGCGTTTCAATACATGATGGCGACGAAACCGCCGGTCGTCCGCAAGCCGGTGGAAGAAAAGGTCTTTTTCGTCGACACCGTTACAGCGTCGAACGCCACCGTCGTGCCGCAGCTTGTGCTCTACGGCAATATCGTCGCCGGGCGCGAGGTCGAACTGCGGCCCCTGGTATCCGGCCGCGTCGTCCGCGTCGCGAAGACCTTCTCCGACGGCGGCATCGTCAGGAAAGGCGATCTGCTGGTCGAGATCGACCCGTTCGACTACCGGATCGCGGTCACGGAGCGCAAGACACAGCTTTCCGAGGCGCAGGCGCGCCTGACCGAGATCGAGGCGGACCAGAAGGGCGAGCAGGCCCTGATCCGGCATGTGCGAAACCAGATAGAGCTGCGTCAGCGGGATCTCGCCCGGCGGAAATCGTTGCTCGAACGCGGGGCCGGCACCGCGAAGCTGCTCGACGATTCGAAACTTGCACTGAGCAGTCAGCAGCAAAAACTGGACGAACGCATACGCCGGGCGGCGACGCTGGAAGCGCGGCTGGTCCAGCAGAAGGCGGTGATTGCACGGGCCGAATGGGCCCTGACCCGGGCCGAACGGAATCTGCGCGATACCCGGCTCGTTGCCCCGTTTGACGGCTTCCTGAGCGATATTTCGACCGAGATCGGCAAGAAAGTCGGCGTCAACGACAAGATCGCCCGCCTGACCGACGCCGGGCGCTTCGAAGCCGAGTTCCAGGTCAGCGACGCCCAGTACGGCCGTCTGGTCCGCGAGGGCAGGGTGATCGGCCGGCCTTCAACGGTCGTCTGGCAGACCGGCGGCCGGAACTTCGCATTTCCGGCGACCATTGCCCGCGTTTCCGGCCTGGTGACGAGCGCAAGCGGCGGCGTCAACCTCTTTGCCCGATTGCAGGCGACGGATACCTCGACCCTCCTGCGGCCCGGGGTCTTCGTCGAGGTCAGAATGGCGGACACAACCTACCGCAATGTGTTCCGGCTGCCGGACGACGCACTTGCCGACGGCGGATATGTGTATGTCGCGGTTGACGAACGCCTGGTGCGCCGGCCGGTGACGGTCGCCGGGCGGGTCGGCAACGATATCCTCGTGCGGGGCGAAATTGCCGACGGCGACCGGATCGTTGCGCGCACATTCCCGGAAATCGGCCCCGGCCTGAAGGTCAACGTGCCCTCTGCCTCCGCCCGCAATATCCAGTGAGCCCGCTCCGATGAGCGCTTCGGAAGACCGCTCGGGAGAGCCCGGCAGCACCCGGTCCGACACCGGATACGGGCCGCGGAATATTCGTCGAAAGAACGATCCGATCGGTCTGTTCACACGCCATCGCACGGCGGCGAACCTGCTGATGGTGCTGATGCTGATCGCCGGGTTCTTCGGCCTCTACCGGATGACCACGCAGTTCTTCCCCGATTTCGGGATCGATGTTGTCCTGGTTTCCGTCTCGTGGCCCGGCGCCAGCGCCAGCGATGTCGACAGCAACATCGTTCAGGCCGTCGAACGGGAGGTCCGCTTCATCGACAGCGTGAAGGCGGTGAAATCGTCGGCGTTCGAGGGGCGGGCGTCGATCGCGGTGGAATTCGAGCCGGGCTCGGACATGCAGAGCGCGCTGTCGAACATCGAAACGGCGGTGGCTCAGGTGACCACCCTGCCGCAGGATTCCGAGACGCCGATCGTCCGGCGCATCGTGCGCTACGATACCCTGTCGCGGATTCTGGTGTCCGGGCCGTATTCCGAATCCGCGCTCAAGGTCTACGCCAAGCAGATCCGGGACGGTCTGCTCCGGCGCGGCATCGACAAGATCGACATCCGCGGCGGGCGCGACGAGGAGATTCTCGTCGAAATCAAGCCGGAAACGCTGCGCCGCCTGCGCCTGACGCTGAACGACGTGGCACAGAAAATCCGTCAGATCACGCAGGATGTGCCGTCCGGCGATGTCGCGGGCCGGGCGGAGCGCCAGTTGCGCAGCGTCGGCGACGTCAAGTCGGCCCGCGAACTCGGCAGGATCGAGATCAAGTCGCTGGCCAGCGGCGAGAAAATCCTGCTGCGCGACATTGCCACGGTGCGCGAGGCTTTCGACAGCGACGGACGGACCTACTGGCGCGACACCAACCGCGCCATAGAGCTGCACGCCAAACGCACGCCGGCGGACGATGCCCTGATCCTGGCGGACGAAGTCGACAAATATCTCGAGGAGGTCGCTCCGACCCTGCCGCCCAACCTGAAGCTGGAGCGATTCGACGTCCAGGCGGATCTGGTCCGCAGCCGGATCAACCTTCTGCTCGAAAATGGCGCGACCGGCCTGCTCATCGTCCTGGTCGTCCTGTTTCTGTTTCTGAACGGCTGGGTGGCATTCTGGGTCGCCGCCGGCATCCCGATATCGCTGGCGGCGACGATGCTGGTGATGTGGCTGTCCGGTCAGTCGATCAACATGGTCAGCCTGTTCAGTATCATCATGGCCATCGGCATCATCGTCGACGACGCCATTGTCGTCGGGGAGCATTCCGAGGCGCTGCACCGGCAGGGCTACGACAATTCGCTGGCGGCCGAAGCCGGCGCCCGTCGCATGGCGACGCCGGTGTTCTGTGCGGCGCTCACCACGATCGCGGCATTCCTGCCGCTGCTGCTGATAACCGATGTCATCGGCTCGATCATCCGGACCATCCCTCTGGTCGTGATCGCCGTGATCATCGCGAGCCTGATCGAGTGTTTTCTGGTGTTGCCCGGCCATATGCGCCATGCACTGTCGATCACCGCCCGGCGACGCGGTGCGTCGGTGCCCTGGTTTGCGCCCGTGCTCGGCGTCAATCTCCTCTGGCTCTGGCCGCTGATACCGCTGGTTCTGGTTCTCCGCCTGCTCGTCCGCATTCTGATGGCGTTCAAGCGTGCATTCGATCGCGGGTTCGAACTTTTCCGTGAGCGCATCTTCCTCCCACTCGTCCGCCTGACGATACGCTGGCGCTATACGACGGTCGCACTGGCGCTCGCCGCGCTGATCGGTGCGGCGTCGATCGTCGCTGGCGGGCGCATGAATTTCGTCTTCTTCGCCAATCCCGAAGTTGACAATATCTTCGCCACCGCCGAATTTTCCGCAGGGACCCCGCGGGCCCGCACTACGGCGATGGTCGAGGAAATGGAACGGGCCATGCGCGCCGCGGAACGGCAGGTGACCGGCGGCGAGAACGGCCTGGTCCGTTTCAGCTACAGCGTGATCGGATTTCCCATGGGCACCCGGCCGACCGAATCGCCGGTCCGGGGCGGCCATGTCGGCGGCATGTTCGTCCAGCTCGTGCCGGCCGATCAGCGCACGATCCTGTCCGGCCAGTTCATCGAGGCGTGGAAGCAGCGGATCCGCAGCATGCCCGGCCTGCAGCAACTGAAGATCAAGTCGGCAACCGGCGGGCCGCCGGGCCGGGATGTCGATGTCCGTCTGACCGGCTCCTCGACGATCGAACTGAAGAAGGCGGCCGAGGAACTGAAACTGGTCCTGAAGACGATCCCGGGCGTTTTGGCGACGGAAGACAATCTGCCTTACGGCAAGATCGAGACAATCCTGGAACTGACGCCGCGCGGCCGTGCGCTCGGCTTCACGACGGAAAGCGTCGGCCGCCAGGTTCGCAACACCTTCGAAGGCGCGATCGCCAAGCGCTTTGCGCGCGGCGACGAGGAGGTCGTCGTCCGGGTGCGGTTCCCGAAAGACCGTCTGAGCTCCGAGGCGCTGTACAGCCTGCATCTTCGGGCGCCGAACGGCAGTTTCGTGCCTTTGGGGGCCATCGTCAGCATCCGGGAAAAGCGGGGATTCGCCCGGATCAAGAGCGAAGACGGCAGGCGCGAGGTCGCGGTTACGGCCGACCTCAATACCCGCATGATGACGACCCAGCAGGCGGTCGCCGAAATGAAGAAGTCCGGGCTTGACCAGATCGCCCGGAAATACGGCGTTCAATACCGCTTTGAAGGCCGCGACAAGGAGCAGAGGCGCACGTTCAAGGATATGCAGATCGGCGCCGGCATCGGCCTCACCCTGATTTATATCATTCTGGCGTGGGTGTTCGCCGGCTATCTGCGGCCGCTGGTCGTCATGTCGGTCATTCCGATGGGTTTCGTCGGCGCGGTTCTGGGCCACTATCTGATGGGCTACGATCTGAGCATCCTCAGCCTGATCGCGCTGATCGGCCTGTCGGGCATCGTGGTGAACAATTCGATCATCCTTGTCGCGACCGTAAAGGAACGGATGGAGGCGGGCGAACCGACCTACGATGCCATTGCCAACGGAGCGCGCGACCGGCTGCGCGCCATCATCCTGACCACGGCGACGACCATCGGCGGCCTGACGCCGCTCATGTTCGAGACCGACCTTCAGGCGCGCTTCCTGATTCCGATGGCGATCACCCTGGTCTTCGGCCTGATGGTCTCGACCCTGCTGGTCCTGTTCGTCGTTCCGTCGCTGATCGCCATCCAGACCGATTTCGGGCGCATCTTCCTGGGCCGCGATCCGTATGGCAGAGCAGCCCCGGCTCCGGCCGAATAGAGGCGTCCACGGGCTTTTCCCGGCGCGTTGACTTATCGCGGTGACCGCCGGGCGGGACTCTGTACAACCGGGCCTGATCGACACGCATTCGGAGAAAAACGATGGCCGACGAGAAAGTCGCGGTGCTGACGGCGGCGGGCAGCGGCATGGGTGCCGCTGCGGCGCGCAGACTGGCCGATCTCGGCTACCGGATCGCCATTCTGTCCCCATCCGGCAAGGGCGAGGCGCTGGCCGGGGAGCTGGGCGGCGTCGGCGTCACCGGCTCCAACCGGTCGAACGAGGATCTGCAGGCGCTGGCCGACAAGGCGATGGCGGCCTGGGGCCGGATCGACGTGCTGGTCAACAGCGCCGGCCACGGCCCGCGCGCGCCGATCCTGGAGATTACCGACGACGACTGGCACACCGGCATGGAGGTCTATTTCCTGTGCGTCGTGCGCGCGGCCCGCCTGGTCGCGCCGATCATGCAGCGGCAGGGCGGTGGTGCCATCGTCAACGTCTCGACCTACGCCGCCTTTGAGCCGTCGCCGACATACCCGACATCGAGCGTGTTCCGCGCCGGCCTCGCCGCCTACACCAAGCTGTTCGCCGACAAATACGCCGCCGACAACATCCGCATGAACAACGTGCTGCCGGGCTATATCGACAGCTTCCCGGAGCAGGCGGAATTCCGTGCGACAATCCCGATGCAACGCTACGGCACGGTCGGGGAAATCGCCGAGACCATCGCTTTCCTGGCCTCGCCGGGCGGCGCCTACATCACCGGCCAGAATATCCGGGTCGACGGCGGCATCACGCGCTCGGTGTAGCCGGGATCAGGCATCCCCGCCGCCGTCCCCGCTTTCGTCCCAGGGTCGGCGGTTGATCGCGTAGCCGCCCCTGCCGCGCCGGAACGGCTGGAGAAGCATCCGGTGCAGATGCAGCTCCCCGGCCTCGCGGAAGGTGTCCAGTCCGATCGTCATTCCCTCATGTCCGAGCGCCGGCTGCGCCCGGTAGGTGCCGAACAGCCGGTCCCACCAGGGCAGGTTGAAGCCGAAGTTGCTGTTGGTCTCCGCAGGAATGTCGGAATGGTGAACCCGGTGCATGTCCGGCGTCACGACGAACCAGCGCAGCACCCGGTCGAGGCTCACGGGCAGGCGCACATTGCCGTGATTGAACATGGACGTGCCGTTCAGCAGGACCTCGAAGATCAGCACGGCAACGGCCGGCGGGCCGATCACGACGACCGCCGCCATCTTGAGCAGCACGGACAGGAGAATCTCGACCGGATGGAAGCGGGAGCCGGTCGTTACGTCGAAATCCAGATCGGCATGGTGCATGCGGTGCAGCCGCCACAGCCCGGGCACGGCATGGAACATGACGTGCTGGAGATAGATGACGAAATCCAGCACGACGACCGAGAGCGCGACCTCGAGCCAGAAGGGCAGCGCGACCTGATGGAGCAGGCCCCAGCCGCGCTCCGCCGCCAGGACGGCCAGCGCGACCGGCGCGAGCGGAACGAGCAGCCGCACGAGCGCCGTGTTGAACGCAACGATGCCGATATTGGCGTACCAGCGCAGCCAGCGCGGCTGGCCGAGCGCCCGGCGCGGCGCCGCGATCTCCCACAGCGCGACGAGGCCGAAGATGCCGAGAAAGAAACCGAGCCTGATCGCCGGTTCGTTGGCGCTGATGAAGTCCGGCATGTCTCCTTCCCGAGGGGCGCTGCCACGCCGGCCGCCGGCCTTGGACCGGCCGGTTCCGGGCGCTGTTCCCGCAATATAGGTACCGGCCGGAGAATTCCGATGGCGCCGCCGGCGGATTGCGCCTAACCCGAACGCAGCATCCGGACGCCTTCCTCGCGTTCGAACAGGTAGAGCAGGGTGCGCAGGGCCTTGCTGCGCGGGCCTGTGAGGTCCGGATCCCGTTCCAGGGCGAGTTTCGCATCGGTCCGGGCGATCTCCAGCAGGTCGCCATGTTCGGGGAACCGCGCCAGCCGGAAGGCCGGCATGCCGCTCTGCCGGGTGCCCAGCGCTTCGCCGCCGCCGCGCAGCCGCAGGTCCTCCTCGGCGATCGCGAAGCCGTCGTCGGTCTTGCGCAGCACGTCGATCCGCGCCCGCGCCGTTTCGCCGAGCGGCGGTTCGTAGAGCAGGACGCAGGACGATTTGCGCGCGCCCCGGCCGATCCGGCCGCGCAGCTGGTGGAGCTGTGCGAGGCCGAACCGCTCGGCGTGTTCGATCACCATGACACTGGCATTCGGGACGTCGACGCCGACCTCGACGACCGTGGTGGCGACCAGCAGGCCGGCCTCGTTGTCTATAAACCGCTGCATCGCGGCGTCCTTCTCCGCCGGCTTCATCCGGCCGTGGATCAGTTCGACGGTTCCGCCGAACCGCTCCTGCAGCCAGGCGTGCCGCGCCGTCGCCGCGGTGGCGTCGAGGACGTCGGATTCGTCGACCAGCGGGCAGACCCAGAAGGCCTGGGCCCCGCCGTCGATCGTCCGGCGGATCCCGGCGGCAACCTGTTCGAGCCGGTCGCGCGGCATGGCGCGGGTGTCCACCGGCTGGCGGCCGGCGGGCTTCTCGGTCAGTTTCGAGGTGTCGATGTCGCCGTAGGCGGCCAGCATCAGGGTGCGCGGAATCGGAGTGGCGGTCGTGGTCAGCATATCGACGCCGCTGCCCTTGCCGGCCAGCGCCATGCGCTGTTGGACGCCGAACCGGTGCTGTTCGTCGATAGCGATGAGCGCGAGGTCGCGGAAGTTCACATCCTCCGAGAACAGGGCGTGGGTGCCGACGACGATGTCGATCCCGCCGGCCGCGATCTCCGCGGTCAGCGTCTTGCGCGCGGCGCCCTTGCGCCGGCCGGTCAGCAATTCGATACGCAGGTCGGCCGGCGCGCCCAGACGCCGGAGCGTCTCGCAATGCTGCTGTGCCAGAATTTCGGTCGGCGCCATCAGGGCCGCCTGTCCGCCGGCCTCGACCGCCGCCGCCATCGCCAGCAGCGAAACCACCGTCTTGCCGCTGCCGACATCGCCCTGCAGCATGCGCGCCATGCGCGCCGGCGCAGCCATGTCGCGGACAATCTCGGCCAGCGCCGTCTCCTGCGAGCCTGTCAGGGAATAGGGCAGGGCGCCGGCGATCTTCTCCCGCAGGCGGCCGTCGCCGGCCTGGGCGCGGCCCTGGACACGCCGCTGGCGTTGGCGCACCAGCAGCAGGGCGAGCTGGGTCGCCAGCAATTCGTCATAGGCGAGGCGGGCCCGCGCCGGGGCATCCGGCAGCAGGTCCGGCCCGCTTTCCGGCCGGTGCGCCCGCCGCAGCGCTTCGCGCCAGCCGGGCCATTGCCGCTGCGCCAGCAGGTTTGCGTCGGCCCATTCGGGCAGCGCGGCAGCCCGGTCGAGCGCGCCGTCGACCGCCCGCTTCATGACCGTGCGCGTCAGGCCCTGGGTAAGCGGATAGACCGGATGGACCGTCCGGATCGTTTCGGCCTGCGTGACCGGAACGACGAAATCCGGATGGGTCATCTGCCGGCCGCCGCCGAATTCGTCGATCCGGCCGCTGACCACCCGGGTCTCGCCGACGGGATAGGATTTGTCGAGCCAGTCCTGCTTCGCATGGAAGAAGACGAGGGACAGGAACCCGGTTTCGTCCGAGCAGATGATGCGGTAGGGCCGTTTCGGCGCTCCCGGCGGTTCGTGCGCGTCGATCCGCACCGTGATCGTGGCGATTTCGCCGACCGCGGCCTCGGCGATTTTGGGGGCATGCCGGCGGTCGACCAGCCCGGTCGGCAGGGTCCACAGCAGGTCGACGATGCGCGGGCCGGCGACCCGGTCCACCAGCCCTTTCAGCCGCGGGCCGATGCCCGGCAGGGCGCCGACATCGCCGAAGATCGGGAACAGGGATTGCGGACGCATGAGGCAGAGTGTCCAAAGCCTCGGGCGGCAGCGCAAGCCCTTGGGGCAACCGAGTGCCGATTCGCGATGATGTGTGCCGACGCCAATCGGGATGAAGAGGCGGCCAAAGCTGCTGAAGGGAAGAAAGGCTCCTTATCGGAACCCTATACGGCCGCACCCTTGCGCCCGGCGAGCACTGTGGCGCGCACCTGCTTCATGGTGAGGAACATACGCGCTGGGTCACTGGCGAAGGCGCGGAAGCCGAAGCCTTCATACCAGGCCTTGCGGCGGGCAAACTCGGTTTCGCTGCCGTCCGCGATGACATCGAGGAGGATGGCGTGACACCCGGCCAGATCGGAAACCGCGCATGCCTTCTCGAAGACATGGTGCGTGAGGATACCTCCGAGGCCGCGGCCCTGGGCCGCGCGATCCACCGCGACCTGCCCCAGAAACAGCACCGGAACCTCGCCGTGTTCCGGCGCGCCGCGCGGCCGGCGCGCGAGTTCGTCGACATTCATCATCCCCAGGTTGATGGCGTGGTAGCCGAGGATGCGGGCGCTGCCCTCCGCGACGGCGACATAGACGCGGGTCATGTCATCCCGCTGCTGCTTTCGCGCTGTCAGCCTGAGGTAGTTGTCGAGGCGGCCAACGCCGCAATCGAAACCGGTGCGGTCGTGCCGTGCCGGATCAAAACGCTGGATTTCGAGGGCTGATTCTTCAGTCGGCACGAACGACGCGCGCGCGATAGTTGCGGGCCGCCTCCCGGGCACGCGGGGTCGGATCGGGTGCAGCGTCGAGCGCGGCGGCGAACAGGCGGGCATCCTCCTCCGTCAGAGCATGTCGGGATTGCGCCTCCAGCACACGCGTCGCTTCGCGCTCCACCGCTGCACGCAGGAAGACGGATTTGTCAACGCCGAGCGAACGTGCTGCGCGCTCGATCAGATTGGCCAGCCGGTCGTCGTGGCGCAGCTGCGTCGTCCTGTTCCGTTTTCCGGACGGATTCGAATCGGTGCTGAAGTTCAACATACCGGACCTCCCAATACGGAGACAAACGTAGTGCATAATGCACTACGCTACAAGCTTGGACCCGGGCTGGCGACTGCGGCCTGCGCCGTCCCGCCCGTCTTGTATTGAGACGGCAATCGCCCGAAATTGCGTCCGCCGGAGCGTGTCCGGACTGCAGGTCAGCGACCAGTCACCCCGCAGCCGCTTCAATCCGCGTTACACTTGTCCCTATGATCGAACAGAACAAAAACATCGAAACCTGGCGCAGGCGGCTGGCCTTCCGCTCCTGGCATCGGGGCACGAAGGAACTGGACCTGCTCTTCGGGCCGTTCGCCGATGCGAGGCTGGCGGATTACGACGAGGCGGCCCTCGCCCGGTACGAGGATCTGCTGATGGCGCCGGACCCCGATGTCTATGGCTGGATCGTCGGCCGCGAAGCGCCGGATCCGGCCTACGACACGCCGGTGCTGCGCGACGTTATCGCCTTTCACGAAGCCCGCCATGCCTGAGGCGGAAACCCTGGATCCGCCGGGGCACGACGCCGGCACGCGCGTCATCCACGGTGCGCCGGCGGGGGTCGATGCGCGCATTCTGGCGGCGCTGTCGGCCAAGCGCGACGTCATCCATGTCGCGGCCGACGACCGCCGCCTCAGCCAGATCGTCTCGCTGGTCGGATTCTTCCGGCCGGAGGCATCGGTGCTGGCGTTTCCGGCCTGGGATTGCCTGCCCTACGACCGGGCCTCGCCGAATGCCGAAATCCTCGCCGCCCGGGCTTCCGCCCTGGCGCGGCTGGCCGGCCGTGACGGGCGCAAGCCCCGGCTGATCGTTACGACCGTCAGCGCGGCCCTGCAGCGGGTGCCGCCGGCCGAAACCTTCCACAAATCTCTGGTTGCCCTGCAAAAAGGCCGGCGCACGCCGATGGAGGCCGTTCTGCGCTATCTACGCCGGCAGGGCTATCGCAGGGTCGGCACGGCGCGCGAGCCCGGCGAATACGCCCTGCGCGGCGGCCTGCTGGACATTTATCCGCCGGGCCTGGACTACGCCGTCCGGCTGGATTTTTTCGGCGACGATCTGGAATCGATCCGGCGCTTCGATCCGCTGACCCAGCGCACGATCCGGGCGAGCGGCCGGGTCGTGCTGCGTCCGGTGTCCGAACTGGTGCTGACCGACCGGCGGATCACCCGGTTCCGCGATTCCTACCGCGCGACCTTTTCCGGCGATCCGACCCGCGATCCGCTTTACGAAGCGATCTCGGCCGGCCAGGCCTTTCCGGGCATGGAGCATTGGCTGCCGCTGTTCTACGATCGGATGGCCACGCTGTTCGACTACGCGCCCGACGCGCGCGTAACCCTCGATTACCAGACGGCAGACGCGGTCGCGGCCCGGCTCGATACAATCGCCGATTATTTCGAGGCACGGCGCAGCCATATGGAAGGGGCGCCGAAAGAGGCCGGTCAAAAAGAGGCGGGTCGGTTCGTCTACAAGCCGGTCCCGGCCGACGCGTTTTTTCTGGACGCCGCGGAATGGGCCGGGCTGCTCCGCCGGAAGGACGCCGGAACCTTCTCGCCCTTCGCCGCACCGGAGGGTGCTGCAAAGGAGGGTGCGGGCGCCGTCGGGCCGGAAGCCGCCTTCGCCGGCCGTGCCGGCCGCAATTTCGCCGATGCGCGCGCGACCGAGAATGTCGCGGTCGCCGAAGCGGTGAGTAAGCACATAAAGGCGGTCGGCCGCGCCGGCCGGCCGGTGGTCCTGCTCGCCGGCAGCGCCGGCTCCGGCGACCGGCTCGCCCGTTTGCTGAAGGAGGCCGGCGGCCCGCCGCCCGAGACGATCGACCGGTGGGACGGGCAGAAAAAGGGCACCTTCCTGGCGGTCGCCGAACTCGACCGCGGCTTCGAGACCGGCGATCTGGTCGCCATTACCGAGCAGGACATTTTCGGCGACCGGATGCGCGGCCGGCCGGGGCGCGACCGCAAGGCCGATGCGTTCCTCACCGAGCTGTCGGCGCTCAACGAAGGCGACCTGGTGGTTCACCGCGAGCACGGCATCGGCCGCTACGAAGGGCTGGAGACCGTCGCCGCCGCCGGCGCCGATCACGATTGTCTGCGCCTCACATACCAGGGCGGCGACACGCTTTTCGTGCCGGCGGAAAACATGGAGGTGCTGTCCCGCTTCGGCAGCGAATCGGAAACCGCGACGCTCGACCGGCTGGGCGCCACCGCCTGGCAGGCGCGCAAGGCCAGGGTGAAGGACCGCATTGCCGCGATGGCCGGGCAGCTCATCGCCATCGCCGCCCAGCGCGAATTGCGCAAAGCGCCGGTGGCAGACGGGTCGGAAGGCCCGGCCCGGGAATTCGCCGGGCGTTTCCCGTTCGCCGAGACCGACGACCAGACCCGCGCGATCGACGAGACCCTGCAAGACCTGGGCTCCGGCCGCCCGATGGACCGGCTGGTGTGCGGCGATGTCGGCTTCGGCAAGACGGAAGTCGCCCTGCGTGCCGCTTTCGCGGCGGTCATGGCGGGGCTGCAGGTTGCCGTGATCGTCCCGACAACCCTGCTGGCGCGTCAGCATTTCCGCACCTTCCGGGAGCGGTTCGAGGGCTTTCCGGTCCGGGTCGGCCAGCTGTCCCGCCTCGTCGCGCCGGGCGAAGCCGCGCGTATCCGGAAGGACCTGGAGGCCGGCACGCTCGATATCGTCGTCGGCACCCACGCCTTGCTCGGCAAGTCGGTGCGATTCCGGGCGCTCGGCCTGGCGGTCGTCGACGAGGAGCAGCATTTCGGTGTCGCGCAGAAAGAGCGGCTGAAGGCGTTGCGCGCCAATGTCCATGTCCTGACCCTGACCGCAACGCCGATCCCGCGCACCCTGCAGCTGGCGCTCGCCGGCGTGCGCGACCTCAGCCTGATCGCGACGCCGCCGGTCGACCGGCTCGCCGTGCGTACCTTCGTGCTGCCCTACGATCCCGTGGTCATCGAGGAGGCGATCCGGCGCGAACTGCTGCGCGGCGGGCAGGTCTTCTGGGTCTGCCCGCGCATCCGCGACTTGGATCTGCTGGCCGAGCGCGTGGCGCGCCTCGCGCCGGGCGCGCGCTACGCCGTCGCCCACGGGCAAATGGCGGCGGCCGACCTCGAACAGGTCATGGCACGCTTCTACGACGGCGAGGTGCGCATCCTGCTGTCGACCAACATCATCGAATCCGGCCTCGACATCCCGACCGTCAATACGATCATCCTGCATCGGGCGGACCGTTTCGGCCTGGCCCAGCTCTATCAGCTGCGCGGCCGGGTCGGGCGCTCCAAGACCCGCGCCTACGCCTATCTGACCCTGCCGGAGGACAGGAAGATCACCGGCACGGCGCTGAAACGTCTCGAGGTCATGCAGACCCTGGATACGCTGGGCGCCGGTTTCTCGCTCGCCAGCTACGACATGGACATCCGGGGCGCCGGCAACCTGCTGGGCGAGGAGCAGTCCGGGCATATCCGGGAGATCGGGATCGAACTGTACCAGCAGATGCTGGAGGAGGCGGTTGCCGAAGCGCGGCAGGGAGAGGACGCCGATGCGGCGCCCGCGCGGGCGCGCTGGTCGCCGCAGATCAACCTCGGCGCATCGGTGCTGATCCCCGAGACCTATGTCCCGGACCTGGGCGCCCGTCTCGGCCTGTACCGCCGCCTGTCGGACCTGGTCGAGCCCGCCGACCTCGAAGGTTTCGCCGCAGAACTGGTCGACCGGTTTGGCGCCCTGCCGCCGGAGGTCGAGAACCTGATCGAGACCGTTGCGATCAAGCAGCTCTGCTATCCCGCCCATGTCGCGAAAATCGACGCCGGCCCCAAGGGTGCGGCGATCGCCTTCCACGACGACAGGTTCCCGGAACCGAAAGCCCTGGTCGACTACATTGCCGGCGAGCGCGGCACGGTGACACTGCGCCCCGACCAGACGCTGCTCTTCCGCCGCCATTGGGACGATGCCGCCGCCCGGATGCGCGGGGTGAAGACCATCCTGAAAATCCTCGCCGGGCTGGCGAGAGGCGGCCCGGAGAACGGCGGCCCGGAGAACGGCGGCCCGGAGAACGACGGCGACAGGCCTTGACCGGGCCGTCGAACCGGTTGTTTTTGAACGAATGTTTAATATTAAGTTTCCTAAGCCTTTGAAATTGCTTTATTTTTTTCGGTTCGAATTAGACAGACCGGTCTGGTTTTTCTTTTTTTTGCCGCCCGTCCGTCCTAACGCCTTGGAATCGTTGGGAAACGCTATCCAGGAGAGCCGCAAAAACGATTCGGCAAGGAACCATTTCTTATATCGCCCGGCGGGTCCCGCGGCTGGCGCACTCCGGGCGTTGACAAGAGATCATATAGGGAACAAATATGGCAATGTCAAGAAAAAACATCGAATTTCCGAAAATATGGTTTCCGCGCACCGCGCCCGCGCCGCAGGCGGGTTCCGGCGGATTCAGGCGGCTTCGGGTTGCGGCGGTTCGGGCGCCGCGCCCCTCTCTCCGCGCAGAATATCCGCTTGCAACAAACCCTCGATGCGCGCCGCCCGCTCGCGCAGATTGCCGATCTCATCGCCCTGTTTCTCGAAGCGGGCGTTCATTTCGGCGCGAAGCTCCTTGATTTCGGTGCGCATCTCGGCGCGCAGCGCACGATTATCGTGGCGCAGCCACGCAAACAGCGTGAGCAACATGGCGCCGAGCGCAGCGAATCCGGCAAGGTTGACGATCATTGCGCAACATTATCACCGCCGCTGCGGGCCTGTCGACTCCAACGTTATATCGATTTAACTGCCGGATTCGAACGACAGCCGAATTCGTCACCCCTGCCCGATTGCCGCCCCGGACCGCCGTTGCCCGGCTCAAGGCCGGCGGTCCGGCAAGCCGCCGCTTGATCGCCGCGGCGGTCCCGCCTAGGGTGCGCCGCACTTCTTCCGGCGCCGCCGCCCGCGCCTTCTCTCCCGAACCACAGGCCCTTCGATGACCGAACAGATCCGTTTCACCGGCACCGACAGCTATGTCGCGACCGAAGACCTGATGGTGGCGGTGAACGCCTCCGTGACCTTGCAGCGGCCGCTGCTCATCAAGGGCGAGCCCGGCACGGGCAAGACCGTGCTGGCGTATGAAGTCGCCAAGGCGCTCGGCAAGAACCTGATCGAATGGCACATCAAGTCGACGACCAAGGCGCAACAGGGCCTGTACGAATACGACGCGGTCGACCGGCTGCGCGATTCCCAGCTCGGTGACGAGCGGGTGCACGACATCGCCAACTATATCAAGAAGGGCAAGCTGTGGGAGGCGTTCGAGGCCGACGACGCGCCCGTCCTGCTGATCGACGAGATCGACAAGGCGGATATCGAATTTCCCAACGACCTGCTGCTCGAGCTCGACCGCATGGAATTCCACGTCTACGAGACGCGGGAGACCGTCCGGGCCCGGCACCGGCCCATCGTCATCATCACCTCGAACAACGAGAAGGAACTGCCCGACGCGTTCCTGCGCCGCTGTTTCTTCCACTATATCCGCTTTCCGGAACACGAGACGATGGAGCAGATCGTCGAGGTCCATCACCCCGGCCTGAAGAAGAACCTGCTGCGCGCCGCGCTCAAGGCCTTCTACGACATCCGCGAGGTGCCCGGCATCAAGAAGAAGCCCAGCACGTCGGAGCTCCTCGACTGGATCAAGCTGCTGGTGGTTGAGGATATCCCGCCCGACGCGCTCAAGTCCG
This sequence comes from Alphaproteobacteria bacterium, assembly GCA_965202925.1. Taxonomy (GTDB): domain Bacteria; phylum Pseudomonadota; class Alphaproteobacteria; order Bin65; family Bin65; genus Bin65. Next base: position 1,643,960 of record CBDBCG010000001.1, read on the forward strand.
ACGACATGAAGACGATCCTGCCGCCGCTCTACGGCGCCCTGGTCAAGAACGAGCAGGACGTCCACCAGTTCGAGCGCCTCATCTTCATGGCCCGCCGCGGGCAATAGGGCGGGGGGCGATAGGGGAACCGTCGCGCGGGCGGCGGCTTTCGATCCCCGGACGGGCCGCGCCCGGTTCGGATCGCCAATTCCCCCAATTCCCTTAGCCTTCCGGGCCGCTTACGATAGCGGACAGTCCTCGCAGCACAGGGCGCGCCGAACTCCCATGACGGATCGCAATGACGGCCCGGATGCCGATTTCGACCGGACGGTCCGGGACCTCATCGACAACAAGACCAAGCCGCCCGGCGCGCTCGGGCAGGTCGAGGTCGTCGCGCTGCAGCTGGCGCGCGCGACCGGGACGGTGGCGCCGCGCCTCGCCTCCTGCGAACTGACCATTTTCGCGGCGGACCACGGCATCGCGGCCGAGGGGGTATCGGCCTATCCGCAGGCCGTGACCCGGGAGATGGTGCTGAATTTCCTTAACCGCGGCGCGGCAGCCAACGTCTTCGCCGAAGCGGTCGGCGCGTCCGTCCGGGTGGTCGATGCCGGTGTCGCCGGCGAACCGATCGACCATCCCGATCTCGTCCGGCGGCGTATCGGGCCGGGCACCGGCAACTGCCTGGTCGGACCGGCCATGACCGGGGCGCAGCGCGACGACGCCCTGCGGGCCGGCCGGCAGCTTGCCGAAGACAGCCGGGCCGACGTCCTGTGTTTCGGCGAAATGGGCATCGGCAACACCTCGGCAGCAACCCTGCTTGCCCACAAGCTGCTCGGCCTGCCGGTCGCGGACCTGGCCGGGCGCGGCACCGGGCTGGACGATGCCGGGCTTGCCCGCAAGACAGCCGTCCTTGAAGCAGCCGCGGCGCGGACCGGGGCCGAAATGGACGCCGCGCGGGCGCTTGCCGAATATGGCGGCTTCGAAATCGCGATGATGGCCGGGGCCATGCTGGGTGCGGCGCAGGCGAACCGGCCGGTCCTGGTCGACGGGTTCATTTCCACCGCTGCGGCCGTCGCGGCGCTCGGGATCGAGCCGGCCGCCGAACGGAACCTGATCTACGCGCACCGGTCGGCCGAGCAGGGCCACCGGGCGATGCTGGAGGCGCTTGGCGCCCGGCCGATCCTCGACCTCGGGATGCGTCTCGGCGAAGGCACCGGCGCGCTGCTGGCGTGGCCCGTCGTCAGGGCGGCGTCGGCGATGCTCACGGACATGGCGAGTTTCGAGAGCGCCGGCATCAGCGGGCCGGCCTAGGGCCGGGGTTGCACGATGCGGTCCCGGATCGCCCGGCAATGGCTCCTGTTCCGGCTCGCCTGCCAGATGCTGACCCGGTTTCCCGCCGCGCGGGGCGTCGACTACGCGCCCGAGCTCGACGCCGCCGCCGTGCGCTACTATCCGGCGGTCGGGATTCTGGTCGGGCTGACCGGCGGGGCGGTCTTCGCCGCGGCGTACGGGCTTTTCGGTCCCTTCTCGGCCGCCGTGCTGGCCCTTGCCGCCACCGCGCTGCTGACCGGCGCGATGCACGAGGACGGTCTTGCGGATACCGCCGACGGCATCGGCGGCGGGCGCACTGCCGAGCGTGCGCTGGAGATCATGCGCGACAGCCGGATCGGCGTTTACGGCGTGCTGGCGCTCGGGCTCATCGTCGCCGTCAGGGTGTTCGCTGTTGCCGGGGTTCCGCCGTGGACCGGATTCGCCCTCCTGATCGCGGCGCACGGGCTCAGCCGGTGGAGCGTCGTCATCGTGATCGCGACCGCAGACTATGTCCGGCAGTCCGGGATCGCGAGCCCGGTTGCCGGCCCGCTCACACAGACCGCGCACCTGACCGCCGGAGGGACGGCGCTGGCCTGCCTGGTTCTACTGGGACTCGCCGCATCGCCGGCCGCGGCCCTCGGCGCGCTCGGCGGATCGATCTGCGGCCATGTTGCGGCCCGGGCATTTTTCCAGCCGAAACTGAAGGGCTATACCGGCGACACCCTGGGGGCGACCCAGCAGGTCAGCGAGGTCGGCGCCTATCTCGGCCTTCTGGCCTGCCTTTGAGGCAGTCGGGCGTTCGACACAGCGGCGTAGGGGAGGGTTTCAAACCCTCCCCTACAATGACGGCAGGATACGTATACGCCATCCTGCCGAACTGCGGTTATCGCGCCGCCGCCAGGGCGTTTTCGAGCCGGGTCCAGGCGTCCTCGTCGGGCGGCAGGCCGAAGCGCAGCCAGTCGGGCCGGTCCGGAAACTCGCGGACCAGAATGCCGGCCCGTCCAAGGGCTTCCGCCACGGCCGGCGCATTCTCCTGCCGCACCAGCCGGAAGAGGGAGGTGCCGCCGACCGCATCCATGCCGCCCGCCGCCAGCAGGGAATCCAGCCGGTCGCCCGCCCGGGCGAGCCGGCCGGTCGTCGTTTGCCGCCACGCCGTATCCGCAAGCGCGATGCAGGCGACGTGAATCGCTGCTCCGGACACCGGCCACGGTCCGAGAGCCTGTTCGACCCGTTTCACGATATCCGGTTCCGCAATGAGGAAACCGAGCCGCACACCGGCCAGTCCGTAAGCCTTGCCGAAGGAACGCAGGACGATCAGGCCCTGCTGCGGAACCAATCGAACGGCGCTGAGATGCGCCTCGCCGAATTCGGCAAAGGCCTCGTCGACGATCAGCCGGCCCCCGCGCTGCGCCCGGCGTGCCTGCAGCGCTTCAAGCGCGGCTGCGTCCAGCCTGCGGCCGTCCGGATTGTTCGGATTGCACAGGACGGCGACATCGCCGGAATGGAGCACGTCCGCCCCGGTACCTTCCAGAACCGCGGCACCGGCGGCCGACCAGACGGCGGTATGTTCGCCATAGGTCGGCGCGCGCACGGCAACCTGCGCCGCCGGAAGTATACGGGGCAGGGTTGAGATGAGGAGCTGCGTTCCCGCCGCTACGGCGATCAGGCCGGGATCGCGCGCGCCGTAGGCGTGGGCCGCCGTTTCCTTGAGCTGCCGGATTTGTGCCTCCTCCGGGAGGCGCGTATAGGCTGTCTCCGGGATTGCGGGCAGGGGATAGGAATAGGGGTTGATGCCGGTCGACAGGTCGATCAGCGGCTCTGGCGCGTCCGGAAAGCGTTGGCGCAGCCCGGAGAGGTCGCCGCCGTGCGGGATCATCCGACGGCGACCGGCCCGTTCGGGAACCGGCCGGGCCCGGTGGGAATCGTGACGACCGCGATGGGGTTCGAGACCAATCTGCTACTCCTGGCCGCCGCCCTCCTTGTCGAGGCGGCGTTCGGCTATCCGAAAGCCCTGTCCGCGCGGCTCGGCCATCCCGTCGAGTGGATCGGCGCTCTGGTCGAACGGATCGAGCGCCGCTTGAACCGGCCGACCTTGCCCGATCCGCGCCGGCGTCTCAACGGGGCGTGTTGTGTGTTGGCGGTGCTGATTGTCCCGACCGGCCTCGCCGTCCTCTTGCAAGGCGCTGCAGATTGGCTGGCGTCCTGGTGGGTCGCAGGGTTGGCGCTGGGCTTGCTGGCCTCGTCCCTGTTCGCCCAGCGCAGCCTGCACGAGCATGTCGCAGCGGTCGGCGAAGGGCTGACGTTCGGGGGCCTGCCGGAAGGGAGAAAACAGGTCGCCCGCATCGTCGGCCGCGATCCCGAAACCCTCGACGAGGCCGGCGTCGCCCGAGCTGCGATCGAGAGCCTGGCCGAGAATTTTTCCGACGCTGTCACGGCGCCGGCTTTCTGGTGTGCGCTGTTCGGATTGCCCGGCGCGGTTGCCTGCAAGGCCGTCAACACGGCCGACAGCATGATCGGCCACAGGAGCGAGCGGTATCGCCAGTTCGGCCGGTTTGCCGCCCGGCTCGACGATCTGGCGAACCTGCCGGCCTCGCGGCTGAGCGCGGCCTGGATCGTGCTGGCGGCCGCGACGATGCCGGGCGCCTCGCCGGCCGCGGCGCTCCGGGCAGTCCGGCGCGACGCGCGGCGCCACCGTTCGCCCAACGCCGGCTGGCCGGAAGCCGCCATGGCCGGGGCCCTCGGGCTGCGCCTCGGCGGGCCGCGGCAGTATGCCGAAGACTATGTCGACGATCCGTGGATGGGCGACGGCCGGGCGGCGGCGACGGCGGACGATATCGGCCGAGCGCTGCGGCTCTACCGCCGGGCCTGCGCGATCCAGATCGCTGCCGCCTGTGCCCTGTTTCTCGCTATCGCGCTATAGCGATCAGCCGGTCGATATCGACATGCGCTTCGAGATGGCCGGCAAGGCCGTCGAGCGTTTCGTCGACCAGAGCGTCGTGCGAATCGATACCGCTTTTCGCGCCGAAGCTGCGCAACCAATCGGCACGGTGGCGGTCGCTGCCGAACAGCCCGTGGACATAAGTGCCGGCGACTCGGCCGTCTGCCGAGCGGGCGCCGTCGGGCCGGCCGTCCGAAAGCCGGTGCAGCGGCTTTTCGCAATCCGGGCCGGCGGTCCGGCCCATATGGATTTCGTAGCCGGTGAAGGCGCTGCCGCCGCAGAGGTCCTCGCCGGCGACCTCCCTGACCGTTTTCGGGGCGGTCAGCACGGTATCGGCGTCGAGTAGCCCCAGCCCCTCGACGGTGCCTGGAGGGCCCTCCAGACCGTCGGGGTCCGAGATCGTCCGCCCGAGCATCTGGAAGCCGCCGCACAGGCCCAGGATCCGGCCGCCGCGGCGCCGGTGGGCGAGCAGGTCGATGTCCCAGCCTTCGTCGCGCAGCGCTGCAAGGTCGGCGATCGTCGCCTTGCTGCCGGGCAGGATGACGAGATCGGCATCCGGCGGCAGCGGTGCGCCGCGCCCGACCAGGACCAGATCGACTTCCGGTTCGGCCTTCAGCGGATCGAGATCGTCGAAGTTGGCGATCCGCGGCAGGTGCGGCACGGCGATCCGGAGGCGGCCGCCGGCAGGGTCGCCGGCGTTCCCTTTGCCGCGCCGGTCCGGGAGATCGTAGGAATCTTCGGCCGGCAGGTATCGCATCCGTTCGAAAAAGGGCACCAGGCCGAGCGCCGGCCAGCCGGTGCGCCGGGCGATGTCCGCCATGCCGTCGTCGAACAGGGACGGGTCGCCGCGCATCTTGTTGACGATGAAGCCGGCGATCAGCGCAGCATCCGGGGCCGCGATCACCGCCTTCGTGCCGACGAGCGATGCGATCACCCCACCGCGGTCGATGTCGCCGATCAGGATTACGGGAATATCGGCGGCGGCGGCGAAGCCCATGTTGGCGATGTCCGCGTCGCGAAGGTTCGTTTCGGAGGCGCTGCCCGCGCCTTCGACGACGACGAAATCCGCACCGGCGCGTACCGTCTCGAAACTGTCCATGACCCGCGGCAACAGCCCGGCCTTGATTGCCTGAAATTCCCGGGCGCGGGCGTCGCCCGTCACCTTGCCCTGCACCACGATCTGGGCGCCGGTCTCGGAACTCGGCTTCAGCAGGACCGGATTCATGTGGACGCTGGGTTCGACCCGCGCCGCCCGGGCCTGGAGCGCCTGGGCCCGGCCGATCTCGCCGCCGTCTGCCGTCACCGCGGCGTTGTTCGACATGTTCTGGGGCTTGAACGGGCCGACACGGTGGCCGCGGTTCGACAGGGCGCGCAGCAGGCCGGCGGCGAGCACCGATTTGCCGACATTCGATCCGGTGCCCTGCAGCATAATGGCCCGGCCCATAGCTGCCCCTGGGGGCATCAGTATTCGATCCCCTCCTGGGTCTTCACGCCGGCCTTGAAGTGGTGCTTGACCAGGGTCATCTCGGTCACGAGATCGGCGGCCTCGACCAGCGGTGCCTTGGCGTTGCGGCCGGTCACCACGACATGCAGGCCTTCCGACCGACCGGCCAGGCCGGCCAGCACCTCGTCCATCGCGAGATAGTCGTAGCGCAGGGCGATATTCAACTCGTCCAGGATCACCAGGCCGAAATCCGGGTTCGCCATCATGCCAAGCGCGGTCTCCCAGGCCTTCCGGCACGCCGCGATATCGCGCGCCTTGTCCTGCGTCTCCCAGGTGAACCCCTCGCCGAGCGCATGCCACTCGACCATGTCCGGCGCCATCGCCTCGAGCGCGATCTTCTCGCCGGTCGACCAGGCGCCCTTGATGAACTGCACGACGCCGACCTTGCGGCCCCGGCCGAGCATGCGCAGCGCCAGGCCGAAGGCGGCGGTCGATTTGCCCTTGCCGGTGCCGGTATGGACCATCAGCAGGCCCTTCTCGATCTTCTTGGAGGCGACCTCGGCATCCTGGACCGCCTTGCGGTGGGCCATCTTCGCCTTGTGGCGGGCGTCTTGTTCCGTGTCGTCGCTCATGGCGTTCCTTTGACGATGGTTGGAATTCCGGCCACCATGAAGTGCACATGTCGCGCGCATGCAGCAACCCTGCGGTGCAGGCTGCCGGCGGCGTCGCGGAAGTCGCGGGCCAGCCGGTTTTCCGGGACGATCCCGAGGCCGACCTCGTTGGACACCAGCACCGTCAGGCTGCGCCGGCGCTCCAGCGCCGCGATCAATGCGTCTTCGGCCGGCGCTACGTCGCTCCGGGCCAGCATCAGGTTGCTCAGCCACAGGGTCAGGCAGTCGACCAGCACCGGTGCGCCGTCCGGCGCCGCATCGAGGGCGGCGGCCAGTTCGAGCGGCGCCTCGACGGTCCGCCAGCCGGTGCCGCGCCGGGCGCGGTGTTCGTCGATCCGCCGGCGCATCTCGTCGTCGAGGGCTTTGGCGGTCGCGATGTAGTGCCGGGGCGGCGGCGCGGCCTCGACCAGGGCTTCGGCGTGCCGGCTCTTGCCCGACCGCGCGCCCCCGAGGATGAGATAGAGATTGTCGATTGCCATAGCGATGCCAGACTAGCAAATGTCCGCCACGATGTATTCCGCAGGGCCTCGGGAGGGATCGGGCGCTGCCGTACCGCGGTCGTCGAACCCCGAACGACTGCCGCCCGGCCCGTTCGGGCCAATTTCTTGACACCCGATTGGGCGCACGCATAAGTAGCCGCGACGACGCCTGTAACCTGGGCCCGAATGGAAGGCGGACAGGGCTTCGACCAAGTGCCGTGGCGGCCTTGGCGGCTTTCGGCAAATTCTTCGATTTCGACGGGGCGAGGTAACGTGGCTGACCGACGACCGGTTCTCCATATCTGTTTGACCTGCAAGCCTGCCGGCGCGGAACCCGCTGCGCCCGGCGAGACCGCAGCCGGCGCCCGGCTGCACACGGCGGTCGTGGACCGGCTGCGCGCCCGGGATCTGGAAAAGGAAGTCCGCGTCAACCCGGTGACCTGCATGGCCAATTGCGAGCAGGGGTGCAGCCTGGCGGTCTCCGCGCCGGGCAAGTGGGCCTATCTCGCGGGTTACCTTTCGGCCGGGTTGGCGGACGACGTGATCGATTATGCCCTGGTCTACGCCGCATCGAAGACCGGCGTGGTCATGCCGTCGAAGCGCGCGCCTTCATTGCGCGACGTCATCGTCGCCCGCGTTCCCGCTCATCCCGACGACCTTCCCGAACCGCGAGAGACCGCATGAACTACACCGCCGCCAAGATACCGGCCACGATCGTCACCGGCTTTCTCGGCGCCGGGAAGACCACCATGGTGCGCCATCTGCTGAGCCACGCCAACGGGCGGCGGCTCGCCGTCATCGTCAACGAATTCGGCGCCGAAGGCGTCGACGGCGAGACGCTGAAAAGCTGCGGCATCGAGGATTGCCCCGAAGAGAATATCGTCGAACTGGCCAACGGCTGCCTGTGCTGCACCGTGGCCGACGATTTTCTGCCCACCATGCAGGCGCTGATCGACCGGGACGCGCCGCCCGATCATGTCGTGATCGAGACCTCCGGCCTGGCGCTGCCCAAGCCGCTCATCAAGGCGTTTGAATGGCCGGCGATCCGCTCCCGCATGACGGTGGACGGCGTGATCGCCGTGATCGACGGGCCGGCGGTCGCCGAGGGGCGCTTCGCCGACGATCTGGAGGCGGTCGAGGCGATGCGGCAGGAGGATCCGTCGATCGAGCACGACAACCCGCTGCAGGAACTCTACGAGGACCAGCTCATGGCAGCGGACATCGTCGTGCTCAACAAGACGGATTTGCTGAAGGCGGAAAGCCTGCCGGAACTGCGGGAATCGATCTCCGCATCCGCCGGCCGGCCGCTCCGGATGATCGCCACGCAGGAGGGCTCGGTCGATCCGGCGATCCTGCTCGGCCTCGGCGCGGCGGCAGAGGACGATCTGGCGGCCCGGCCGTCGCACCATGACGGCGAAGAGGACCACGAGCACGACGACTTCGAATCCTTCGACGTGGCGCTCGGGGAAATCGCGTCGCCGGAGGCGTTCGCCGACCGCCTGTCGCGGATTGCGGCCGGACACGACATCCTTCGGGTCAAAGGCTTCGCGGCGGTCGCCGGCAAGCCGATGCGCCTCGCCGTCCAGGGGGTCGGGCAGCGGATCAACCATCACTACGACCGCCCCTGGGCCGCGGGCGAAACGCGCGAGACCCGTCTGGTCGTGATCGGTCAGACCGGGCTGGATCGTCCCGCCATTTGCGCGGCGCTTGCCGCCTGAACCATGCATCTCCTGTTCCGCGAAGCCCACAGCCTGGACGAAATCGACGTCGCCGTCGATCTCGGCCAGAGCCCGGCGGACATGGTGTTCCTGTCCTTCGCGGATACCGACCTCGCCGCCGCCACCGTGGCGTGCCGCGAGCTGGGCGACGCGCTGCCGTCGCTGCGGCTCGCGAATATCGGCAGATTGCGGCACCCGCTGTCGGTCGATGTCTATGTCGAGGAGGTGATCGCCCGGTCGCGCATCGTTGCGGCGCGCTTGCTCGGCGGGCTGGATTTCTGGCGCTACGGCATCGAGGAGATCGCCCGGGTCTGCGCCGCACGCGATATCCCGCTGGCCCTTGTGCCCGGCGACGGACGGCCCGATCCGCGCCTCGCCGCACTGTCCACGGTCGCGCCCGGACATCTCGACCGCCTCGACCGCTGCTTCGCCGAGGGCGGGCCGCACAATGTCGGGCTGGCGCTAGCCCGGATGGCCCATCTCGCCGGCCTGCGGCCGGCGCCGAAGAAGCGCCTCCGTCCGGTGCCGCCCTTCGGCGAACATGCCCTGGCGCCGGACCCCGATCCGTATACGGCCACGGCGGTCATTCTGTTCTACCGCGCCTATCTGCTGGCCGGCGACATCGCACCGCTGACCGATCTGGCGCAGCGGCTCGCGGAACGCGGCATCCGGACGGTCGGACTCTATGCCGGCACCCTGAAGGAAGCGGATACCGCAGCCTTCGTCACCGGACGCCTTGAAGCCATCCGGCCCGATCTGGTGCTCAACGCGACGGCGTTTTCCGCGCGGCGCGGCGACGACGGATCGCCGCTCGATGCCGCGGGGGTGCCCGTGCTCCAGCTCATGCTGGCCGGCTCCTCGCGCGAGGCGTGGGCCGAGTCGGCCCGGGGCCTGTCCCAGTCCGATCTCGCCATGCAGATCGTGCTGCCGGAACTGGACGGCCGGCTTTCGACGACGGCGATTTCCTTCAAGTCGGAGGCGGCGCGCGAGGACCGTCTGGAATATGCGCGCACGAGCCACAATCCCGACCCGCAGGGGATTGCGCTGGCTGCGGAACAGGCGGCGCGCTGGATCCGCCTTGCGCAGCGTCCGCGGGAGGACCGGCGGATCGGCATGGTGCTGTCCGATTATCCGGCGGCCGGCCAGCTCGCCCACGCCATCGGCCTCGACACCGTCGAAAGCGGTGTCGGGATTCTCGATCTGCTGCGCGAGGCCGGCTACGACGCCAAGGCGGGAGTCTCGGTGTTCGATCTGGTCGAAGAGCTGTGCAACGGCCCGCCGCGCCCGGTCCTCGACCTCGCAACCTATCGCCGGCTGTTCGCGGCGTTGCCCGAAGCGGCGCAGGCGCGCATCCGCCAAGCCTGGGGCGATCCGAAGGACGATCCCGCGGTCGAAGACGGCCGGTTCTGCCTGCGTTTCGGGCGTTACGGCCGGGTTCTCGCGGCGATCCAGCCCGACCGCGGCCAGCAGACCGACCGCAAGGCGCTGTATCACGATCCGGACGCGCCGCCCCGCCACGCCTATGTCGCCTTCTATCTGTGGCTGCGCTGCGTCGAGGATATCGACGCGATGATCCATCTGGGCGCCCACGGCACGCTCGAATGGCTGCCCGGCAAGGCGGTCGCGGTGTCCGAATCCTGCTTCCCGGCGATGCTGCTCGGCGGCATCCCGGTGGCCTATCCCTTCATCGTCAACAATCCCGGCGAGGCGGCGGCGGCCAAGCGCCGGCTCGGCGCGGTCACGATCGGCCATCTGACCCCGCCGTTGAAAGCCGCCGGAAGCCATGGCGCCGGCCTCGAACTGGAGCGGCTGATCGACGAGTATGCCGGCGCCGACGGGCTAGACAGGCGGCGCACCGGGCTGCTGCGCGGCGAAATCCTGGAGCGGGCGGAGGCGCTCGGCCTGCTCGAGGAGTGCGGCGCCGGCGCCGGCCTGTCCGAAGGCGACCGGCTGGCCCGGCTCGACACCTATCTGTGCGATGTCAAGGATTTGCAGATCCGCGACGGGCTGCATGTCTTCGGCCGGGTCCCGGCGGCCGGGAGCCGGACGGCCCTGCTGTCGGCGTTGCAGAGGCACGCGCCCGAATCGCAGTACGCCGGACTGGAGTCGCGGCTCGACGCCTGCGCCGCCTCGGAGCGGCAGGCCCTGCTGGATGCGCTCGACGGCCGGTTCGTCGCGCCCGGGCCGGCCGGCGCGCCGACCCGCGGCCGGGGCGACGTGCTGCCGACCGGCCGCAACATGTTCACCGTCGACCCGCGCGCCGTGCCGACCCACGGTGCGATGGCGCTGGCCCGGCGCACGGCCGACGAACTGATCCGCCGCCATCTGCAGGAGACGGGCGAGTGGCCGCGCGCGCTGGTCATCGACCTGTGGGGCAGCGCGACCATGCGCACGGGCGGCGAAGACCTGGCGCTGGCGCTGGTGCTGGTCGGCGCCGAACCGGTGTGGAGCGAGGGCGCCGGCCGGGTGACCGGCTTCGAGATCGTCCCGGCGGACCGGCTCGGGCGGCCCCGTGTCGATGTCACCCTGCGCATCTCCGGCCTGTTTCGCGACGCATTCGAAGGCCAGGTCGCGATGTTCGACGCCGTGGTGCGGGCGATCGGGCGGCGCCAGGAAAGCGCCGAGGTCAACCCGCTCGCGGGCAGTGCCGGAAATCTGGACGAGGCGGCCTTTCGCGCGGCCACGGTCCGCATCTACGGATCGGCCCCCGGCGCCTACGGGGCCGGAGTCTCGCCGCTGCTCGAGAGCGGCGGCTGGACCGCGCGCGACGAACTGGGCGCCAGCTATCTCGCCGCGTCTGCCAGCGCCTACGGCCAGGGGCTGGACGGTCGGCCTGACCCGGAGGGGTTTTCCGACCGGGTCCGCACTGCCGACGCGCTGATCCACGCCCAGGACCACAGCGAAGTCGACCTGCTCGATTCGACCGATTTCGCCGCCCACGAGGGCGGATTCCTTGCAGCGGCGAGCCGGTTGGGCGCCGAGCCCAACGTCTACCACCTCGATACCGCCGATCCCGAAACGCCGAGGGCCCGGACGCTGAACGAGGAGATCGCCCGGATCGTACGCGGCCGGGCGGCCAACCCGGCCTGGATCGCGGGCATGATGCGCCACGGGTATCGCGGCGGCGCGGAGATCGCGCGTTCGCTGGAAGGGATATTCGCCTTCGCCGCGACGATGCCTGACCGGCTCGACCGCCAGTTCGACCTGATCTTCGACGCCACTCTCGGCGACAGCGCGGTCGATGGCTTCCTGCGCGAGAACAATCCGGCGGCGCGCGGCGCCATGATCGACCGCTTGAACGAGGCTGTCGACCGCAGCCTGTGGCAGCCGCGGCGCAATTCGACGACGGCGATCCTGCGCGGGGACGCAGAATGACCGAGCCGGCGGTCAAAGGGCGGTGCCCGTCGCTGATGACGCCGATGGAATCGGGCGACGGCCTGCTGGTACGGGTCAAGCCGCGCGCCGCGACGCTGACCGCCGTCCAGGCGGAGGCCCTGGCAGCCGCAGCCGGCCGATTCGGCAACGGTATGATCGAGCCGACCAACCGCGGCCATCTCCAGGTTCGTGGCCTGTCCGCCGGAACCGTCGACGGATTTGCCGCGGCGATGGCCGGCATCGGGCTCGCTGCTGCGGATGCCGGGGCGGAGGTGGTGCGCAACGTGCTCGCCGATCCGCTGGGGCCGGACGATGCCGCCGCGCGCTTCGATTCGCACGCGCTGGCGCGCCGGTTGAGCGCGGTTCTGGAAACCGATCCGGCCTTCCACGACCTGCCGGACAAGTTCGGTCTGCTGGTCGACGCCGGGGTCGCCCTGCCGCTTGCCGGTCGCACCGCCGACATCATGGTGCGCGCCGACGGCGAAGGCCTGTTTATCGCGCTGGCCGGGGGCGACTGCCGCCTCAGCCTGCCGGAGAGCGGGGTGGAGGCGGCGGTCCGCCGGCTGCTGACGGCATTTCTGGTGTGGAGGAAAGGGCAGGGGAGCGCGGCGGCACCGTCCGCGCCGAAGCGTATGCGGGCGATGGTTGCCGCCTGCGGGGCCCGCGCTGTATTCGATGCAGCCGGCCTGAATGGCGCGCGCCCGGTCGAAGCCGGACCCGAACCGGCAGCGAACCCGCCGCCGGCCGGATTTGCACCGGTGCCCGATTCGGCACGGGGCCATTTCACCGCTGTGGCGCCGTTCGGCAGCATGGAAGCGGACGACCTTGCCGCGCTGGCGGACCTGTCGCGGCGTTTCGCGGACGGGACGATACGGGTTACGCCCTGGAAGTCGCTCGTCCTGTGGGGCGTTTCGCCCGCCGATGCCGCCGGCGTCGGCGCGGCGGTTTCGGATATCGCGCTGGTCGCGGGGCCGGACGATCCGCGCAGCCGGATCGTCGCCTGCGCCGGCCGCCCGCGCTGCGCCGGCGGACATGCGGACACCCGGGCGGATGCGGCATATCTTGCGGCGGCAGGACTGGCCGGACCGGGGCCGCTCCATCTTTCCGGCTGTGCGAAGGGCTGCGCCCATCCGGCGCCGGCCGGCGCGACGCTCGTCGCGGGACCGGGCGGTTACGGTCTGGTCCGGAACGGCCGGGCGGGCGATGCGCCGGAACGCACCGACCTGACACGGGAGGCCGCGGCGCAGGCATTGGCAGCCGCGTCTCCACCGGTTGGCAAACCCCCGGCCCGGGAGCCCGTCGGGACCGGCGCAGGATGGCGGTGACCGACGTGGCACGGCATTACCATTACAGCCGCGACGGCACGGCGATCTACGAACAGTCCTTCGCGACCATCCGTTCCGAAGCCGATCTCTCCGGCCTGTCGGATATCGAGGCGCGGGTCGCGGTGCGCATGATCCACGCCTGCGGCATGGTCGACCTGGCGGCCGACCTTCGCTTCTCGCCCGGATTCGCCGAGGCCGCGCGCGCCGCCCTGCACGCCGGGGCGCCGGTCCTGTGCGACGCCAAGATGGTCGCCAGCGGCATCACGCCTGCGCGCCTGCCCGCCGGCAACGAGGTCATCTGCACGCTGGAGGCGCCACACGTCCGCGACCTGGCCAAACGCATGGATACGACCCGGTCGGCGGCCGCAGTCGACCTGTGGCGGGACCGGCTGGCCGGCGCCGTGGTCGCCATCGGCAACGCGCCGACCGCATTGTTCCGCCTGCTCGAACTGCTGGACGAGGGCGCGCCGGCGCCGGTGGCGGTGATCGGCGTGCCGGTCGGCTTCGTCGGCGCGGCGGAGTCCAAGGAGGCGCTGGCGGCCCGGACGGATCTTCCGCATCTCGTGGTGCACGGGCGGCGCGGCGGCAGTGCCCTGGCGAGTTCGGCGGTCAACGCGCTGGCGCGCGACAGCGAATAAGCGCCGGATGTGAGCGGACCGGTATGGACGGGGCTGGAAAACTGTTCGGTCTGGGGGTCGGGCCCGGCGACCCGGAACTGCTGACCGTCAAGGCGGCCCGACTGCTGCGCGCCGCGCCCGTCGTCGCCTGGTTCGCCCGGTCGGGCCGGAGAGGCCATGCCCGGCGCATCGCCGACGGCTATCTCGCGCCGGACGCCGAGGAACTGCGCTTCACCTATCCCTACACGACCGAGATTCCGAAGCGGTCCGACGCCTACCGGGCGGCGATGGCTTCCTTCTACGACGACGCGGCGAACCGGATTGCGGTCATGCTCGACGAAGGCCGCGATGTCGCGCTGCTGTGCGAGGGCGACCCGCTGTTCTACGGTTCATTCATGTATGTCCACGATCGGCTGGCGGCGCGCTACGAGACCGAGATCGTGCCCGGCGTGACCGCGATGGCGGCGTGCTGGAGCCGGGCCGGCCTGCCGATGACCCGCGGCGACGATTGCCTGTCGGTCCTTGCCGGCACCCTTGACGAAGACACGCTCGCCGGGCGCCTGCAATCGGCGGACGCGGCAGTAATCATGAAGGTCGGCCGGCATCTCCGGAAAATCCGGCAGGCGCTGGACCGGGCCGGACTGAGCGAACGCGCAGTCTATGTCGAAAACGGGTCGACGCCGGACGAGCGCATTATGCGGCTCTCGGACATGCCGACTGACGACGCACCCTATTTTTCGCTCGTGCTGGTGCCGACCGGCAGAAGGACGTCGTGAGCGGGCGCGTCTATGTGGTCGGGCTGGGGCCGGGCGACGACAGCCATCGCACCCCGGCGGCCAGCGACGCCTTGCAAATTGCGCGCCACCTTGTCGGCTACGGCCCTTATCTGGCGCGGGCGCCGGTGCGCGACGATCAGATCGTCCATTCCTCGGATAACCGCGAAGAGTTGGCCCGGGCCCGCCTTGCGCTGGAGCTGGCTGCTGACGGCGAGACGGTCGCTGTCGTGTCCTCGGGCGACGCCGGCGTGTTCGCCATGGCCGCGACCCTGTTCGAGGCGGTCGAACAGCAGGGCGGGACAGCGTGCGAAATCACGGTCGTTCCGGGCGTGACGGCCATGACCGCCGCCGCCGCGCGGATCGGCGCGCCGCTCGGTCACGACTTCTGCGCGATCTCTCTGTCCGACAATCTGAAGCCATGGGAGACGGTGCTGCAAAGGGTTCGCGCCGCGGCGGAGGCGGATTTCGCGATGGCCTTCTACAACCCGGTCTCGAAGGCCCGGCCCTGGCAGTTCGGCAAGGTGCTGGACCTGCTGCGCGAATTGCGCGCGCCCGAGACGCCGGTGGTTTTCGCAACTGCCGTCAGCCGGCCCGACGAGGAGATCGTCGTCACGACGCTCGCCGGGGCGGCGCCGGAGATGGCGGACATGCGTACCCTGGTGATCGTCGGTTCGAGCGCGACGCGCTGCGTTCCGCGCGCGGGGCAGCGGGCCTGGGTCTACACGCCGCGCCGGGCGGAGGCGGTTTCCTCGTGACGCGCAACCAGCCAGTCCCAGGCCTCGTCGACCGTCGGGACGGAAGCGTCGGGCGCAGGCGGGCGCTCCACCATGACGACCGGCAGGCCCAGCCGCCGCGCCGCGGTCAGCTTTGCGGCAGTCGCCGAACCGCCGGAATTCTTCGTGACGACCGTCTCGATCCGATGCTCCGTCAGCAGGTTTTCCTCATTTTCGAGGGCGAACGGGCCGCGTGCGGCGATGAAGACCGCGCCGTCGGGCAGCAGGTCCTGGGGCGGCGGGTCGACGCTGCGGACGACATAGCGGTGCTGCGGCGCGTTGCGGAAGGGCGCCAGATCCTTGCGGCCGATCGTCAGGAACACGGTGCACGGCGCCGGTCCCAATGCCGTCGCGGCGGACGGCATGTCCGGCACGCGGATCCAGCGGTCGCCCGGGGCCTCTTCCCAGGGTGGCCGGCATACCGCGATGCAGGGCACGGAGGCCGCTGCGGCGGCCGTCGCGGCATTGGCCGACATGGCGGCGGCGAAGGGATGGGTGGCGTCGACCAGCGCATCGACATCGTGCCGCCCGAGATAGGCCGCGAGCCCCTCCGCGCCGCCGAAACCGCCGGTGCGCACATCGAGCGGCGAGGCTTTCGGCGACCGGGTGACGCCGGCGAGCGACAGAGTGCCGTCGAACCGGCCGTCCGCCGCGATGCGCTGCGCCAAAGCGCTCGCCTCGGCAGTGCCGCCGAGCAGCAGGACCTTCAGCCGTGACACAGACCGCCCCTCCCGGGCCCGTTGATGCCGCCGGCGCGGGAACTGCCGCGGGCCGGCGGTGGCTGTCGATTATTGGAGTCGGCGAGGACGGTGTCGAGGGCTTGTGCGCGGCGGCCCGGCAGGCGGTCGAGGCCGCCGCGACCGTCTATGGCGGGAAGCGGCATCTGCGTCTGCTCGAAAGCCTGATCCGGGGCCGGGCGGTCTCGTGGCCGAGCCCGATCCGGTCGGCGATTCCGGAGATAGCGGCGCTGCGCGGCAGCCCGGTCGCGGTTCTGGCGTCGGGCGATCCGTTTCACTACGGCATTGGCTCGGTCCTGGCCGATAGCATTGCGGCGGCGGAAATGGCGGTCTTTCCCGCGCCCTCGTCCCTCGCGCTGGCCGCGGGCCGCCTCGGCTGGGCCGTGCAGGATGTCGAGATCGTCTCGCTGTGCGGCCCGCCGCCGGAGACGTTGTTGCCGCACCTTCAGCCGGGCCGGCGCGTCCTCGTGCTTTCGGCGGACGAGACCACGCCGCAGACGGTCGCGCGCCTGCTCGCCGGTCACGGCTTCGGCGCCAGCCGGATGACCGTTCTGGAGGCCCTGGGCGGGCCGGACGAGCGGATCCGCGAATACCGCGCCGACACCTTCGATCTCACGGATGTTGCGCGCCTGAACCTGATCGCGATCCGGGTTGCGGCGGCGCCGGACGCGCGCGTGGTTCCTGTTGGCGCGGGCCTCGCCGACCGGCTGTTCGAGACCGACGGGATGCTGACCAAGCGGGAAATCCGCGCGGTGACCCTGTCGAGCCTCGCGCCGCGGGCCGGCGAGCTGCTCTGGGACATCGGCACCGGCTCGGGCTCGGTCGCCATCGAATGGCTGCTCGCGCATCCGGGCAACCGGGCCGTCGGCATCGAGCGGCGCGCGGACCGGGCGGCGCTGGCCCGGAAGAACGCCGCCGCGCTCGGCGTGCCGCGGCTCGAAATCGTCATGGGCGAGGCGCCGGATGCGCTCGACGGCCTGCCGGCGCCGGACGCGGTCTTCGTCGGCGGTGGCATCGCCGGCGCCGGCGTGCTGGAAGCGGCGTGGCGGGCGCTGCCGCCCGGCGGCCGGCTGGTCGCCAACAGCGTTACGCTGGACAGCGACCTCGCCCTCGGCGCCTTCGCAAAGGAAAGCGGCGGCACCTTGACCCGTCTGTCGGTCGAGCGGCTCGACCGGATCGGCGGCGCGCAGGGTTTCCGCCCGGCCATGACCGTCACTCAGCTTCAGGCAATCAAGCCGTGATTGCCGTCGGGATCGGATGCCGGCGCGACAGCACCGCCTCGCAAATCGGCGCCGCGGTTGGCGCGGCGCTGGCGCAGGCCGGGCTGACGCCGGACCGGATCGACGTTCTGGCCGCGCCGGCCTTCAAGGCGGACGAGCCGGGCATCACCTGCGCCTCTGAGGCGCTGGGCCTGCCGGTGACCTTCGTCGATCGCTTACGGCTCGACGCCGTTCAGCCCCTGTGCGCCACCCGTTCGCAAGTGGCCGAGGACACGACCGGTCTGGCTGCGGTTTCGGAAGCCGCGGCGCTGGCCGCCGCGGGCCGCAATGCGCGCCTGTTGCTGCCCCGGATCGCGCGCGACGGCGTGACCTGCGCGGTGGCGCGCGGGGAGGGTGCGTGACCGTGTATCGGACGATTCTGAAAGATGCAGATTTCCCGCCAAGTGTAGATTTTACTTAAATAATCTTTTATAATAATTTGAAATTAATACAATTTTCTTTAGACGCTCAAATGACTGCCCGACAACGAGGTCATCAGCGCGTGGGCACGGATGGCGCGGGCGGTTGTCGGGAAAACAGCGATGCCGTTCTCGAGCAGGCGCGGCCGCGCGGCGCGCAGGATGTCGTCCTGGACCTTGTCGCCCGCAGTGCGCAGGACGGCCGACAGGGCGATGCCTGCCGTGTCGGCGCGCAGCAAGGATCGGACGATCGCTTCCATTTCCGCCTCCCCGGCCGCCACATCGTCGGAGAACTCGAAGATCGAGTTCATCTCCACATAGGCGATGATGGAATCCACCCCGCCGTCGGCGGCCAGCAGTTCGACGATCTCGTGGAAGATGAAGGTGTCGTCGCTCTTCAGGCCCCAGACGGGAATGTCGATGGGATTGTCGACGCTCGTCCCCGGGACGCCGAACTTCCGGAGGCGCTGCCGCGTTTCGTCGCCGAAGTCGGCGAAGGCGATGCCGTTGGCGTCGGCGACGTCGGCCGAGACGACGCTGACCCCGCCACCGGATCCGAACAGCGCCAGCCGCCGGCCATCGACTTTGCCGAAAGCGGCGTGGGCCAGAAGAACGTCCAGGAGCCCGTCCATGCTGTCGACCACCACCGCGCCGGCCTGGCGGGCCGCCGCCAGCCACAGGTTGCCGTCGGCCGCCAGCGCGCCCGTGTGACTGGTCGCAGCGCGCATCCCGGCGGCCGAGCGGCCGCCCTTGAAGAGCACCAGGGGTTTCCCGATCTCGCGGGCGAGGCGGAAGAAGCGCCCGGCGTCCCGATCCGTCTCCAGATACATGGCAAGGATTTCGGTGTCCGGGTCTTCGGCGGCGTAGAGCAGATAGTCGGTCGGCGTCACGT
Organism: Alphaproteobacteria bacterium; assembly: GCA_965202925.1. GTDB lineage: Bacteria > Pseudomonadota > Alphaproteobacteria > Bin65 > Bin65 > Bin65. The sequence goes on from CBDBCG010000001.1 coordinate 1,662,673, forward strand.
CCGCGCAATTGCCGCAGGAAAGGGACTTGCCCAGCGGCAAACCCAATACCTTCGCCCGGTGGATCATGTCCCAGGCATAGGTTCCGCTCTGGGAGATGAAGGTGATCCCGCCGGCGGTCTCGGGCGCATGGCGCGGCGTGCTCATGGTGATTTTCGCCGCGCCGCAGTAGGCGCCGATGGTGTTGGGCCCGACGATGCGTATGCCGATGGATTCGGCCACTTCCCCGATGGCGCTCTCCAGCCTGGCGCCCTCGTCGTCCCACTCGGCAAACCCTGCCGTCAGCACCTGTGCGACCTTGACTCCCCTGGCGGCGCATTGGCGAAGCGCATCCGGGACGCCTCCGGCGCCGATGGCGACGATCGCCCGGTCGACCGGCTCGGGCAGGTCGCCGACGCTGGGGAAGGCCTTGCAGCCGTAAATGCTCCCGGCCGTCGGATGGACCGGAAACAGCTTTCCCTTGTAACCGAAGTCGACCAGATTCTGGACGATCCGGAACCCAAGCTTGCCGGGTGTCGCCGATGCCCCGACAACGACGATGCCCGCAGGGTAGAAGATCGGGCGCAGCGCGGCGTGCAGCTGCCGTTGCAGGGCTTTGCGTTCCGCAGGATCGAGACAGCCGAACGCCGACCGGTCGACCGGGCCTTCGCTGGACAGCACGATGTGGGCGTCTACCGCGACGGCCCCGGCCCCGGACAGGATGACCGGGTTGACGTCCAGTTCCGCGATGCTTTCCCGGAACAGCAGGCCGTCCGGTCCGCCGACGGCCGTCAGGATCGCCTCCAGCGCGCCGGCGCCATCGGCACAGCCCGCCGCGCGCGCCAGGGCCCGGACATCCGCCTCGCCGAGCGGCGCCAGCCGGAACGCCACGTCGGCGGTTTCCTCGACCCCGGTTCCGCCGGCTCCGCACATGACCACAGGGCCGAAAACCGGGTCCAGAACGGCGCCGACGATCGCCTCGCGCCCCGGCGCCGCCATCGGCTCGACGACGATTCCTTCGGTATTTTCGGCATCTGCCGCCGCCGTGAGTTCGTGGAATGCCATTGCGGCGTCCGCCGCTTCGACGTTGAGGCGAACCCCGCCGGCCGCGGCCTTGTGAACGACGCCGTGCGCCGCAATCTTCATGGCCACGGGGCCGCCGGCCGCGCCGGCCAGGGCTGCAGCCTCTTCGGCGCTCCGGGCCAGGCGGGCCTCGGTCGTCGGGATGCCGTAACGGCGCAGCAGTTCCTTGGCCCGGTGTTCGAGCAGGACGGTCACGGAGCGCGGCTTCCTACGCGACGCGGTATCGTTCGATGACCGCGGGATCCGGCTCCAGGCCGAGTCCGGGCCCCTGCGGAACCTTCACCCGCCCGTCCACCGGCAGGGTCGCGCCGCCGTAGAGTTCGGCCTCGAAGTCGCAATAGAGCCGTTCGAGCATGGGCGTCGAGCGGTGCGCCGCGTTGAGGTGCAGGGTCGCCACCTGGCCGGGGCCGAACAGGGCGCAGTGGGGCACATATTCGATGCTCGCGGCGTCGCAGAACGCCGCGATCCTGACGAGTTCCGTCACCCCGCCGGTCTTGGCCACGTCGGGCTGGGCGATATCGATGGCTCCGGCGTCGACCATGGCGACGAAATCGTAAAGGCTGCCGGCATTCTCGCCGGCGGCGATGCGGTGGCGGCCGGTCGCCCGCACCCGCGCCAGGCCGCGGTAGTTTTCCGGCGGCCAGACCGGCTCCTCCAGCCAGTGGAGGCCGAGCGGCGCCAGTTCGGCGTCGTAGCGCAGCGCCTCCTCCACGGACCACGGGCAGTTGGTGTCGAGCATGACGACGGCGTCGTCGCCGGCCGCGTCGCAGGCGGCCGTAATCTCCGGCATCGTTATCTCGTGCAGCTTGATATAGCGGTAGCCCCGCTCGACGGCCTGGCGGGTGATGCGCACGACGTCGTCCACATTGCCGTAGCGCAGCAGGCTGGCGTAGACCTCGAGTTCGCCGGCGAACGGCCCGCCCAGCAGGTTGACCAGGGGCTCGCCGCAGGCCTTGCCGCGAATGTCCCAGAGCGCGGTGTCCACGGCCGAGATGCCGTAGACGATGGGCCCGACCCGGCCGAAATTCTGCAGCTCGAACTCCAGGTCGAACTTGATCCGGGCGATTTCCGCGGCCTCGCGGCCCACGACCAGCGGCAGCACGCGGGTATCGATGAGGCTCTTCAGGGCCGTATCCTCGTTGCGCGAGAAGGCCTCGCCCCAGCCGACCAGTCCGGTATCCGTCTCCAGGCGCACGAACAGCGTGTCGAAGGCGCATTTTGGGTCGCCGCCGAAGCTCCATGGCGGGATGCCGCCGGCCTCGAAGGGAACGGAGACCAGAATCGTCTCTGCCCCGATAATCTTCATGGGGCGATCTTCATGCTTGGATTCATGCTTGGGGAACCTCGTGATTGAGTACGGTCACCCGGTGCATCAGCCGGTGCCGCGGATGATAGTCGGCGACGGCGTAATGGACCGTCACACGGTTGTCCCAGACAACCAGAGTCCCCGGTTTCCACCGATAGCGAATCTGGAATTCCGGCGTGCGGATATGTTCGAACAGGTAATCGAGCAGGCTCGCGCTTTCGCGTTCGTCCAGATCCTCGATGTTCCGGGTGAAAGACTCGTTGATGTACAGCGCCCGGCGCCCGGTTTCCGGGATGGTCCTGACGACCGGATGGCCGACCGGCGGATGTTCGAGCCTGGCCGCCTCCATGTATTCGAAACGCTCGCCCTTCCAGAGGTGGCGTTTGAACGGCCGCTCGTAGAGTTTCATGAAATCGTGGGTCGCCACCCGGCCTGACAGATGCGCCTTCATGGGGTCCGTCAGCGCCTCGTAGGCGGCGTACATGTTGACCCAAATGGTGTCGCCGCCGACATCGGGGATCGACCGGGCGTGGAGGACGGACAGGAAATCGGGCCTGGCGGCGAAGGAATAGTCGGAGTGCCAGTTATTGACCGTCGGCGGCCGCTCGGCGTCATTTTCCAGCACCGAGACGCAGGGATTGTCGGGATGCACCCGGAACATGGAATCCGGCACCTCCGGCACGTCGCCGAATCGGCGTGCGAAGGCAGCCTGCCGGTCCGGCGTGATGTCCTGGTCCGGGAAGAACACCACCAGATGATCGAAGATGGCATCCAGAATCTCGGCTGCCGCCGCGGCGCTGAGCTCCCGGCCGAGATCGACGCCCGTAATCTCGGCGCCGATCACCGGGCTGATCGGCCTGACCGAGATGTGCCGGCAGGTCCTGGCTTCGGCAACGCGCGTCATGGCGCGACCCCCTTGAACGGCTTTCCCTGCGCCGGTCCCTGCGCCGGTCGGCGCCGTCCGACCGATAGACGCTGGTGGAACTGTTCCGAACAGACACCGGTTCTGCATGAACCGGAACCGGGAGCCCCAATATAGCGGGTTGAGATTTTGGGGTCAGCGTTAACTTTCCCGGCCTCCGGCGCAACTGAGGGCGGCCCCGGAACGCGAACCGGACCGGCGGTGCGAAACCGAAAAAGGTTCCGGCGCGATACGCCCTGGCGAAGCCACACAAGCACGGGTTTCCAGTACCCCTTCGACTTGACCGGGTCCCGGCTCTTTGTATACAATATTCTTCCCCGGCAATGAATGACCGGTCGATCCGCCTCGGGAATTCGGCGGACGGCCGTATGCGTGCAGGTAAATCATTGCACGCCTGCGCTCCGAGCGAGGTGCCGGGAGCCTGAAAAAGGGAGGAATCTACTCATGTTGAAACGGACTGTTTGGGCCATTTCGACCGTGCTGGCGATGGGCCTGCTCACAGGCGGCCAAGCCAATGCACAAACCTACAAACTCTATGTCAACCTGCCGCTGAGCGGGCCGTGGTCGTCCTTCGGCGAGGGCATGTTCAATTCGTTCAAGCTGGCTATTGACCAGGGCAACGCTTCCGGCGTCATGGGCAAGGTCAAGCTTGAGGTCGTGCGCGGCGACAACGCCGGCGACAGCGCCCAGGCGGCGAGCCTTGCGACCAAGGCGGGGGCCGATTCAAGAGTCATCGGCGCCTTCTGCTGCTGGAGCAGCGGCCTCGCGCTGGCGACCCACGCCATCTACAACCGCTATCGCCTGCCCACCATCCTCGGCGGTTCGAACGACCACCGCTCGACGCGGCCGTTCCACAAGAGCGCGGTCATATTCCGGAACTCGCCCTATGACCTGATCAACATGAAGATGCTGGCGACCTACGCCACCAACTACGCCAAGCTGAAGCGCATCTTCACGATCGACGACAACACGGCGTTCTCCGTGACGCAGGTCAACGAGTTCACCAACGCAGCCGTGAAACTGCATGGCAAGGGCCGCATCATCGGCCGCGAAAGCGTGCAGCTGGGCGAGAAGGACTTCACGCCCCTGATCACCAAGCTGAAGACCATGAACCCGGACGCCGTCTTCTATGCCGGCCACATGGTGGAGGCGGCGCTGTTCCGCCAGCAGATGCTGAAGCTCGGCCTCAATGTGCCGATGATGAGCTCCGGCGGCGTGTTCTCCAACACCTACATCAAGGTTGCCGGCGAGGCCTCCGAGGGGACGCTCGCGAGCTTCTGGGGACTGCCGCTGGACCACTATCCGGAAGGGCGCGGCACGGCTTTCGAGAAAGCCTATGCGGCGGCCAAGTTCCAGGACCCGTATGAATCCTTCGGGCCCATGGCCCATGCGGCGGGGCAGGTCTATGTGCAGGCCGTGGCGCGAATCGCCAAGGCCGGCAAGGTCACCCGCAAGGCGCTTCTGGCGGAGCTGAACAAGGGCCAGTACAAGACCTCGATCGGGGATTTCGGCTTCGACAAACACGGCATGCTCGACATCCTTCATATCGGCATCTTCCGGGTCGAGAACGCCAAGTGGAAGCTGCTCTATCGGACGGACCGGGCGGCCACGAAGTTCCAGAAGATCGCGGATTGACCGGTCTGCCGGAATCCGGCACCGGTCTTCCCAGCAGTATCGACTGATCGACCGGGGCCGCAGGGAGGGTATGCCGCCCTCCCTGCGGCCCCGGCTCAAATCGGCGGCGGCCGGGTTCGGCCCGGGTGCCCGCCGACTCGCGAAAGTATAACCTCGACCCGTGTTCGAGACCTGGATTCAGCAACTGGTCAACGGCCTCACCATCGGGGGGATGTATACCCTGGTGGCCGTGGGCTTCACGCTCTTCTTCGGGGTCCTGAAGCTGATCAACTTCGCCCATGGCGAGGTTTTCATGCTGGGCGGGTTCACCGGGCTTGTCGTGGCCTGGCTGGCCGAGGACCTGGGTCTTCAGAGCGGGCTCCTGATCATCTTCCTGATGTTCGTTATCTCCATGGGCGTCTGCGCCATCATCGGCGCGCTCATGGAACGCTTCGCCTACCGCCCCGTGCGCGGCATGCCGGTGCTGATCATGCTGGTCACGTCGCTCGCCGTGGGCATCGTCGTCCGCGAGGCGGTCAAGGAGTTCTTCCCCGAGGGGGCCAACCCCCACGCCTTCTATTCGCCCTTCAAATACGACAGCTTCAAACTCGGCTCGGTGGTTCTCGACTACACGCAGATCGGGCTGATCCTCACCTCCATCGTCCTCGTCTACGGGGTCTACCTGCTGGTCTCAAAGACGTGGGTCGGCCGCGCCATGCGGGCGACTTCGGAGGATCTCGATGCAGCGCGGATGATGGGCATCGACGTGGACATTGTCATCCGCAACACCTTCTTCCTCGGCTCGGCGCTGGGCGGCGTGGCCGGGGTCATGAACGGCCTGCTGTATCTCTCCATCCGCTTCGACATGGGATGGGTGATGGCCATCAAGGGGTTTACGGCCGCCGTTGTCGGCGGTCTCGGCAACATCTACGGCGCCATGTTCGGCGGCTATATCGTCGCCGCCGTGGAGGTCCTGGTGGTGGCGCTGATTCCGGAGGGCTCGCGCTACAAGGACGTCTTCGTCTTCCTGCTCCTGATTCTGGTCCTGGTGTTCCGACCCTCGGGCCTCCTGCGGGCGCCGGAAAAGAAAGTGGGTTGAGGCAAGGGAGCCGGCGCGGTGCCCGAAGTCGATTTCATAGAAACCCAGGTCGCCCGCGAGGACACGCGAACCCTGGCGCAAAAGGCCAGGGACCGGCTGGCGCTCGGCGGCTGCCAGGTGGCGCTGTTTGCCGCTTTCATGGTCGGCATCGCCCTGGAGGACGCCATTCTGGTGACCGGCTTCCTGCTGCTCATCGTCGCCGGCGCGATCGGCTGGGGCCGCCTGCCGAAGCTGAACAGCCGGGTCAACGCACTGATGGCGAAAGACAAACGCTTCGCCCAGCTTGTCCTGATCGCGCTCCTGGTGATGTTCCCGTTCATTTTTCTCGATAATCCGTACCTGATCCACCTGGGCGCGCTCGCCGCCATCTTCGCCATCATGGCCCTGGGGCTCAACATCACGCTCGGCTTCTGCGGCCTGCTCGACGTGGGATTCGCGGTCTACTTCGCCGCCGGCGCCTATGCCAGTTCGCAGCTCGCGGTGATCTTCGACGTCAGCTTCTGGATCGGGCTGCCGATCGGCGGGCTCACGGCCGCCTTTTTCGGATTCCTGGTCGCCTGGCCGGCGCTCCGGGTCAGCGACCACTACCTCGCGCTGGTGACGCTCGGCTACGGGCTGATCATGAACCTGCTGCACCGCAACTTCACGTTCCTGACCCACGGCACCGACGGGGTCATCAACATCCCGCCGCCCTCCATCTTCGGCTGGGACTTCGTCACCCCGATTACCATCGGCGACCTGGAGCTGCCGTTCCAGATGAACTTCTACTTCCTGGCCCTGATCATCACGATGCTGACCATCTTCGTCAGCATCCGGCTGCGGGATTCCAACCTGGGCCGGCAGTGGGAGGCCATCCGCGAGGACGAGGTCGCCGCCCGGTGCTTCGGGGTCAATGTGCGGCGGCTCAAGATCATTGCCTTTTCGACCGGCGCCTTCTTCGGCGGCATCGGCGGCGCCGTGTTCGCCCACATGATCGGTTTCGTCCATCCGGACAATTTCGTGCTGCTGACCTCGATCATGATCCTGGCCATGGTCATCATCGGCGGCATGGGCAATATCGCCGGCGTGGTCGTCGGCGCCGTGGCCCTGACACTGATCCCCGAGCGCCTGCGCGAGTTCGAGGACCTGCGCATGCTGCTGTTCGGCGGCGCCCTGGTGCTGATCATGATCTACCGGCCCCAGGGCCTGTTCCCCAATTCGCGCCGGCGCCGCGAGCTGCAGGCCGAGAAGATCAATACGCTGATCGCCCAGTCCGGACGCGACGACGCCGAAGCTTCGGGCCTGCCGGACGAAGTGAAGGCGTAAGGCGGCGGAGAGGATCGGCATGGCTGCAGACGATACCGCTGCAATCATCCTGGCCAGCGAGTCCCTTACCAAGAATTTCGGCGGCGTTCTGGCGGTCAACGATCTCAGCCTGGAGGTCCGGGAAGGCGAGATCACCGCCATCATCGGGCCCAACGGGTCGGGGAAGACGACCTTCTTCAACCTGATCATGCACCTTTACGACGCCACCTCGGGGCAGATCCTGTTCGGCGGCGAGCGCCGCAACCTGCTCGATCTGCCGACCCACGAGATCAACGCCCAGGGCCTGGCCCGGACCTTCCAGACGCTGCGCCTGTTTCCCAATCTGACGGTGCTGGAAAATGTGCTGGTGGCCATGAGTTCCCACGTCAACGCGGGGTTCTTCTCGGCGCTGGCGAAACCCAAATCGCTGCGCCGGCAGGACAAGGGCGCCGAGGAGGCGGCCCTGGAGACGCTCTCGATGTTCGGGGCGCGGCTCATCAGCATGTGCAACGAGCCGGCCTCGTCGCTCTCCTACGCCAACCGCCGGCGCCTGGAGATCGCCCGTTGCGTCGCCTCGCGGCCGAAGCTGATCCTGCTGGACGAACCCGTGGCCGGCATGAACCCGACCGAGACGCGCGGCGTTATCGAGGACATCCAGCGTATCCACGAGAAGGGCCACACGGTGCTGCTCATCGAACACGACATGAAGCTGGTGGAAGGCGTAGCGCACCGGGTCTTCGCATTCGACCACGGCACCAAGATCGCCGAGGGCACCTTCCGCGAGGTCTCCACCCACCCCGCCGTCATCGAGGCCTATCTCGGCAAACGGGCCGTCAGGCCCTAGTTTGCGATCGGTCCTCGATCCTGGGCCTGCGCTCTTCCGGAAGGGCCCGCAATCGACCCTAGGGTATTCCGTCCAGAATCAGGTCGCTGGCCTTTTCCGCCATCATGATGGTCGGGGCGTTGGTGTTGCCCGAGGTGATCGCCGGCATGGCCGAGGCATCGACGACGCGCAGCCCGCGAAGGCCGTGGACCCGGAGCGCCGGATCGACCACCGCCATACTGTCCTTGCCCATCCGGCAACTGCTGGTCGGGTGATAAATGGTTTGAGAATTGTTGCGGGCGGCTTCGAGCAGTTCTTCGTCGGACTGGATGTCCGGGCCCGGCAAATGTTCGCGCAGGACGAATTTCGACAGCGCCGGGGAGTCGACCAGTTTCCGGGTAACCTTGAGGCCGTCGACGGCCGTCTGCCGGTCCAGCGGCGCCGACAGATAGTTCGGCTGGATCGCCGGATGATCCGCCGGATCCGGCGACCGGATGGCAATGCGCCCGCGGCTCTCCGGCCGTAGCTGACAGACGGACATGGTAATTCCGGAGAAGGGGTGCATTTTAAGGCCCGGCTTGTCGGCGCTGAGCGGCTGGAAGTGAAACTGGATGTCCGGCGTCTCCAGTTCGGGCCGGGTCCGGCAGAATATGCACACCTGGCTGGCGCCCATCGCCATCGGCCCGCGCCGGCCAGCGACATAGCGCAGGCCGATCGCGATGCGGCGCGCCGGATGATTGATCTCGTCGTTGAGCGTCGGAACATTGACCTCGTACACGGAGCGAATCTGGAGATGGTCCTGCAGGCTTTCGCCGACGCCCGGAAGGTCGTGCAGGACCGGAATTTCGAGCGATTGCAGCAGGGCGCCGGGGCCGATGCCGGAAAGCTGAAGTATCTGCGGCGAACCGATGGCGCCGGCCGACAGGATGACCTCGCCGCCGCTGCGTAGTCTCGCCTCCCGGCGCTCCTGGCCGACGCGGAAAGCCATGCCCGCGACCCGATGCGGATCGCCGGCGTCGAAAAGCAGGCGTTCGGCCAGCGCGTGCGTCTGAATTGTCAGGTTTCTCCGCGACCGGACCGGCCTGAGATAGGCCGTCGCCGCCGAGCAGCGTCTGCCGTTTCGCGCGGTCAGCTGAAAATAGCCTGCGCCTTCCTGCCGGGCGCCGTTGAAATCGTCGTTCCGCGGAATGCCGATCTCTTCGGCAGCGGCGATCAGCGCTTCGCAGACGTCCCGCCGCGTCCGCATATCGGTGACGGCGAGCGGCCCGCCTGTGCCGTGAAAGGCGTCGGCGCCGCGCTCCTGGTCCTCGGCGCGCCGGAAGTAGGGCAGCACGTCGTCATAGGACCAGCCCTCGTTGCCGAGCTGGCGCCAGAAATCGAAATCCTCCTTCTGGCCGCGGATGTACAGCAGGCCGTTGATCGAACTCGATCCGCCGAGGACCCTGCCGCGCGGCCAGTCCAGGCTGCGCCCGTTCAGACCCGGGTCGGGGTCGGATTTGTAACACCAGTCGGTCTTCGGATTGTGCAGGGTTCTGAAGTAGCCGACGGGGATATGGATCCAGGGATTGCTGTCCCTCCCGCCGGCTTCCAGCAGCAGTACGTTTTTCGACGGACCGGCGGACAGGCGGTTGGCCAGCACGCAACCGGCCGATCCGGCGCCGACGATGATGTAGTCATACTCCATGCCTGGCTCGTGCCCGGGTTTTCGAAACGGCATACACCGCTATTCAACACTTGCCGCACCAAAAAAAGGAGTCAATAATGAGATTGTCAGTCTCAAACTTTGCCGTTTTGGTCAAAGAATGGGTGTGGCGGCTTCAACCCGATGCATCAGGGGAAAACATCCATGCAATCGATCCCGGAAAAACTGAAAGGCGTTTCGCGGCGCGACATGTTGCGGGTCTCGGGCCAGTTCGGCCTGACGTCGACATTGATCGCAGCGTCAGGCCTCGCCGGCGCGATCACCGCGCCGCAGCTCGCCGAGGCGGCGAACTCGACCTACAAGAAGCGCTTCAAGAAGAAGGCGCGCTTCAAGCTGAAATTCGGCGCTGCCGGCTTCAACGAACGCAACCTGCTGATTGAGCGGGCCGGGTGCCTGCAATTCGTCAACGATCTGGAAGAGCGGACCGACGGCGAAATCCAGATCGAGTTCATCGGCTCGAACCAGATTTGCGGCCAGCTGAACTGCGTGACCAAGACCCAGCAGGGCATCGTCGACATCTACGCCGCGTCGACGCAGAACTCGGCCGGCGGCGCGCCCTACCTGAACGTGCTGGACTACGCCTACATGTTCCCGTCCCGCGCGGCGCAGTACCACTTCCTGTACTCGCCCAAGAGCATGAAGGTATTGCGCGAGCCCATGCGCAAGCGGCATGGCATCGAATTCCTGTTCTCCCATGCGGAACTGCGCGGCATTCAGCTCGGCCTGAAGTGGAAAGACAAGCCGCTGGTCAAGAGCGTGAAGGAACTGGCCGGCACCAAGAACCGGGTGACGGGCACGCAGCTGGGCCGGATCGCGATGAAGCTGATGAACCTGAATCCGACGCCGATCGCCTGGGCGGAAACCCTCGACGGCCTGAAACAGGGCCTGGTCGACGGCGCCGAGACCTGGCCGTCTGCCGTGGCTTACGCCAACATGTCGCCGGTGGTCTCGCAGAGCGTCGACCTCGAATTCTTCTGCGGCACCGAACATACGGCGATGAGCAGCAAGACGTTCGACAAGCTGGGCGGCGAACTGCAGGACGCCGTGATGGAATCGTCCTATCTGACCCAGGTCCATGTCCAGGCGGCCAACGAGGTGTCCCTGGTCAACACGGTCGGCTTCTCCAATCCGCAGTTGCCCAACACGCTGTTCGCCAAGCACAACGTCCGCGTTGCCTGGTTGAACGACGCGGCACGGCGTGAGGCGGAGGAGATGTGTTCGCCGGAATTCCAGCCCAAGCCGTGGGAACGATGGCGCGAACGGCTGAACGGCTGGTCCGGCGGCCTCGACACCTACAAGTATATCTACGACGTCGCACGCGAGATTCCGGCCGACACGCTGGCCGAGAATGTCGAGCCGCGGCGCTGGTGGAAGAGCTAGAAGCCGGCCCCTCAGCGGATTTCCGGCGAAGGGAGCGGGCTTCGGATTCGAAGCCCGTTTCCGTTACCGGCCGGCGGTAGCCGGAATGGACATCCGGCCCGGCAGCCGGCATGATCGACGCACCGCAGCGGCACGCCCGCCCGCGTCGGCGGCGGGCGCTGCCGGCGCAGCAGGGGGATCGGCAGAGGGCCGGCGCGGCCGGGCCCACGGAGGCCAACCCACGGAGTCCAACCATGTGGCTCTTGCGATGGATCGACGCCAACGTCGAGCGGATCGTAATCCTGGTCGCTTATGCGTTCATGGCCGGGATCATCTTTGTCGAAGTGATCCGGCGTTTCCTGCTGAGCGAGCAGGTTGCCTGGTCTTCGACCATCCCGATCTACCTGTTTCTCTGGGTGGTCTGGATCGCGTGCGCCCACAATGTGCGCATCCGGGCGCATCTCAGCTTCGACGAACTCCGCAACAAGCTGTCCCAGCGCGGGCAGTTGCTCTGCCTGTTGCTGGACGCCGTCCTCTGGATCGTCTTCTCCGCCATCGTCATCTACTACACGGCGAAGCAGGTCCTGCTTTCCAGGGACAATTTCGCCATCGTCCAGGGCACCGACGATGTCATGCAGTGGTGGTTTTATATCGCAACGCCGCTCGCATTCTCCCTCCTGATCGTCCGCGTCCTGCAGAATGTCGCGAAGGACCTGTCGGACTACAGAAACGGCCGGCCGCTGAAGGTTCAGACCGGCATGCTCGGCGATTAGGAGGCGGGCATGCAGACCTTCTGGATTATTCTGGTCTCCGGCGTCGTCACCGTTTTTTTCGCCGTCGGCGTGCCGATCTTCCTGGTGATCGGCTTCTGGGTTATCGGCGTAAGCCTGGTGATCGACTTCACCCTCGCCAACCTCGGCGTCACCCTGTTCGAGGGATTGAACTTCTTTGGCCTGTTGGCCCTGCCGCTCTTTATCCTGACCGGCGACCTGATCAAGGGCGCCGGCATCGCCAAGCGGCTGTCGGAAGTCGCCTATTCGATACTCGGCTGGCTGCGCGGTGGCCTCGGCATGGCGTCCCTCGGCGCCTGCGGCCTGTTCGCGGCGATCTCGGGTTCGAACTCGGCGACCACCGCCACCATCGGCTCGATCATGCATCCGGAGATGACCAAGGGCGGCTACGACCGGAATTTTGCCGCCGCCACGGTTGCGGCCGGCGGCACGGTGGGCATCATCATCCCGCCGTCGATCATTTTCATCGTCTACGGCTTCCTGATGAACCTGTCGATTTCCGACCTGTTCATCGGCGGTCTGCTGCCGGGCGTCCTGATGATCGTCGCCATGCAGTTCGTCTGCTGGCTGATCTGCCAGTTGAACGGCTGGGGGCATCTGATCTCGATCGACCTCCGCCGCATCGTCAAGACGGCCATCGGCGCTTGGATCGGCTTCGCTGCCATCATCCTGGTCATTTGGGGCATCTATTCCGGGAAATTCTCGCCGACCGAAGCGGCGGGCGTCACGGCGGGATTCTGCACGATCATGGGTCTGATCTTCTATCCGATCTATCGCTATGTGCACCGGAACAAGACGGTGAGCCGGGAGCAGATCGAACAGGAAGAGGCGGTGGCGCTGTCCGCGGCCGACACCGCCGGTCGCGGCAACCTGGCTGCGGAGCATTATTCGGAGGACACCGGCTATCTCGAGCGGGTCGTGATCCCCGGCTTTTCGTTCCGCGAACTGCCGGACCTCGTCATGCGGTCCGGCCAGATTACCGGCGTTCTGGCGCCGCTGATCGCGATTTCGGTCGTGATGCAGCAAATCCTGACGCTGCTGGGCGCCAAGGAATTCTTCACCGGCTTCGTCGGCGGGATGGGCGGATACTACGCGGTGCTGTTCGTCTGCATGGGAATCGTCCTGCTCGCGGGAACCGTTCTGGAAAGCCTGCCCAACACGATCATCTTCGCGCCGATCCTGGCGCCGATCGCGGCGCAGTTCGGCATCGATCCGATCCATTTCGCCGTGGTGTTCCTTATCGGCGACGCGATCGGCTTCATCACGCCGCCGTACGGGCTCAACCTGTACGTCGCCAGCGGCATCACGGGCATCCCGTATTTCCGATTGCTGTACTATACGATGCCTTATTTCATCGCCCTGTCGATCGTCTGGCTGATCGTAGCGCTGGTGCCGGATATCTCGACCGTGTTGCTCGTGCATGAAGGGGCCGGAACCTTTCAGCATAACTGACGACCGGACAGGGACCCGTTGGACAAGCCGTCACCGTCGCAGCAGGATCGTCTTCCGGCCGGCCTGCGCACCCTCGCCGTCATTCAGGCGCTGCTGGACGCTGGCGTCCCCTTGACGCCGACGGCGATCAACGATCGGCTCGCTCTGCCGAAAGCGACGATCCATCGGATCTGTCAGCGCCTTGTGGACGCCGGCTGGCTTGTCCGGGACATGGACGGAAAGCGCCTGCTTCCGGGCCAGCAGCTGCTCGTACTTACCGGCCGCGTGGCCGTCTTTTCGCGATTTCTTCAGGCGCGGGTCGCCATTCTGCGACGCCTGTCGGAGTCGATCGGCGAAACCTGCAATATCACCATCCCGGACCGCCAGGGCATGGTCTATCTCGACCGTGTCGAGACGCGCTGGCCGTTGCGGATCCAGCTGCCGGTCGGCGTAACGGTGCCCTTCCATTGTTCCGCCAGCGGCAAGCTGTATCTGAGCACCCTTCGCAAATCGCGGCAGCGCCAGATCGTCCGGTCTCTGGGGCTGGACAAGCTGGCCGCCAATACGATCACCGATCCGGAAACGCTGCTGGCCGCGCTCGACGAGATCAGGCGCAACCGGGTCGGCACCGACAATGAGGAACTGGTGCACGGCATGGTGGCCGTCGCCGTCCCCATAGAGGACCGAACCGGCCGGCTGGCCGCGACCCTGGCCGTGCACGGCCCAACCCACCGCATGTCGTTTGAGGATGCCCGGCAACATGTCCCGGCGCTGCGGGCGACCGCGGAAGAACTGCGCGCCGTGTTTCTGGAGGGCCGGCTCGACGCCGTCTGATCGCAACGTGCCGGCCATGGCGCCTCAGCCGGCGTGCTTGTTCATGAAGTCTTCCATCAGGGTCTGCAGCCGGATCGGCATCTCCTGCATCGGGCAGTGGCCGCAATCCATCATCACCAGCTCGATATTCTTGTGCCATTTGAGGAAGGTGTTGCGCATGTCGTCTTCCAGGAAATTCGGCTGGTCGTAGCGGCAGCCGATAACCAGGAACGGCACGTCGTGGGCCCCGGCCTCGTCGGAGAAGTCGTGCAGGGTCCACATGTCGAGATAGCCCCGCGCGGCCTCGGGCGTGCGGGTCTCGCGGGCCAGGCGCAGCTTGACGTCCTGCCACTGGCGGGACAGCTGCCCGCCGGTGATGCGGTCGGCCAGCTCCCGCGCCTTGTCGTCGTTTGTGATGACGTCAACGAAGAACTGGCGGTCCTCTTCGCTCATCTTGATGCCGGCCGCCGAAACGGGGCCGACGGCGACGACGCTCTTGATGCGCTCCGGCGCGTCGATGGCCAAGCGCTCGACCACCATGCCGGTCATGGAGAACCCGACCAGATGGAACTTCTCGTAGCCCAGGTGGTCGGCCAGCGCGAGGGTGTCGGCGGCGCCCTCCACCTCGTTGTATTCGCCTTTCTGGTCCAGGGACTCGCCGTAGCCCCGCAGGTCGGTCAGGACGTAGGTGAAACGCTCGGTATCGAGATAGGGGAGCGTCGGGTCCCAGCTTTCGGCGCTGGCCAGCCAGTCGTTGTACAGAAAGGCCTTCTCGGGGCCGTTTCCGTGAATGCGATGTCCTAGTACCATGGTGTCCTCCCTCCTTCGCGCCCGGGTCCCCGGGCAGCCGTCGCCGGCCGAATGCGCAATCTGCTTCAGCTGCGCAGGATACGCTCCCGGCCAGTGTTACCGCGCTCGCGGGATTTTAAGCCGAATTTCTCGCCGCAGTCATGGCCTGCGCGGCGCTGTCGGGGCGGCGGAGCGGGACATCCGGGCTAGCCGGCGGTGTCCAAGCCGGCCCCTTCGTCCGCCGGATAGTTGAGTTCGATGAGAACGCCGTTCGGGTCGTGGACGAAAACCTGGTGCAGGTTGACATCCGGCACCTTGCGGTGGCGGGCGGGAACGCCGTATCTGGCCAGCGTCTCGACCATGTCCTGCAGGCCCGTGGCCTCGAAGGCGATGTGATCGATCGGGCCCGTGGCGGCGTCCGCGGAGCCGTCGCGGACGTGATCGACCTTGTCGAGATAGTCCCTGTGATCGGCCAGGTGGACCACCGCGCGGTCGCCGAGATAGATCCAGTGGCCGGCGAAATCGAAAGGCGGCCGGAAGCCCTCCTCGAGGCCCAGGACATCGACATAGAAGGTGCGTGTCGCCTCGAGATCGTCGGCGGCCACGAGAAAGTGGTTGAGGTTTTCCAGGGGCAAGGTCAGTCACTCCGCGCAGATCGAATAACGCCGGAATTCAGTTTCCTGTCGGTGTGGCGATGTCGGGCCGCTCGCTTGGCGGGCGTCGCCGACGTCCGAGCCACCAGGGTTTCCCGGCTCACCGCATGATGTCCCATATGGGCGCCGGACTCCAGAGCGCGATGGCGGGTCTCGGATCGTACGGACCTGGTGCTGTTACGCGCGGCAACGATCCGGCACTTGTGCCGGTGCGGGGCCGGACACTATGGTTCCGGAAAGCGGAGAAGGCCACGGGAGCAGGACAGATGCAGCAAAGCGCCACCGCTGTGGCACCCGAGACCGAGGCCGCGGAGCCGCTGCTGAAGCTCGAGGACGTGGTCACCTACTACGGGTCCATCAGGATCCTCAAGGAGGTCAACCTGGAGGTCTACCCGGGCGAGGTGGTGTCGCTTTTGGGCGGCAACGCGTCAGGCAAGACGACCACCATGAAGACGATCCTCGGCCTGGTGAAGCCCGTGTCCGGCGCCGTCTGGTTCGGCGGCAAGCGCATCGACGGCCTGTCGACGGGCGAGGTGATCGCCATGGGTCTGGCTCCGGTGCCCGAGGCGCGGCGCCTGTTCCCGACCATGACGGTGCGGGAGAATCTGCTCATGGGGGCCTATGTCCACCGCCGCGAGAAGAACAACCGCACCCAGGAGGACATGGACCGGGTGCTGGAGCTGTTTCCGGCCATCCGCGAGCGGCTGGGCCAGATCGGCGGCACGCTTTCCGGCGGCGAGCAGCAGATGGTCGCCGTCGCCCGCGCCCTCATGGCGCGCCCGAAGATGATCCTCATGGACGAGCCGTCCATGGGCCTCGCGCCGGCCCTGGTGGAGAAGGTCTACGAGATCATCGCCGAAATCGAGGCCACCGGCACAACCATGTTCATCGTCGAGCAGAACGCCACCATGGCGCTGTCCGTGGCCAACCGGGGATATGTGCTTCAGAACGGCCGGATCGTTATCAGCGACACGGCCGAAAACATCCTGAAGAGCGAGAATATCCGCAAGGCCTATCTGGGCGAGGTCTGAGGCGCCGGCGAGACGGACTCGTAAGCGCCGCATCGGCAACGATGCCGGTCCGGAGGCTCTGACATGTCCGAAAGCGCCGCGACGCCCCTGTTGTTCACGCCGCTCGAACTGCGCGGGATCGAGCTCCCCAACCGCGTCGTCATCTCGCCCATGTGCCAGTATTCGGCCACGGGCGGTCTGGCCAACGACTGGCACTTCCAGCACCTGGGGCGGTTCGCCGGCGCCGGGCTGGTCTTTACCGAGGCCACGGCCGTCGAGGAACGCGGACGCATCACCCACGGCGATCTCGGCATCTGGTCGGACGATCACGCGGACGCGCTGCGGCGCATTACCCGGTATCTGAAGGACCGGGGCGCGGTGCCCGGCATCCAGCTGGCCCACGCCGGGCGCAAGGCCAGTTCGCGGCGGCCATGGGACGGCGGCGCCCCGCTCGACGACAGCGACGCCGCCGTAGGCGAGCCGCCCTGGGAGACCGTAGCGCCGAGCGCCGTTCCCCTGTCCGACGGCGACCGGCCGCCTCATGCGCTGGACGCGCGGGAGACAGCCGCCATCGTCGATGCCTGGGGCAGCGCCGCCCTGCGGGCGCATGACGCCGGGTTCGAGGTCGTCGAAATCCACGCGGCCCACGGGTACCTGCTGCACCAGTTCCTGTCCGCCGTCTCGAACCGGCGCGACGATGCCTGGGGCGGCACCCTGGAGGGGCGCATGCGCCTTCCCCTTCAGGTGGCGGAACGGGTGCGCCGGGCGTGGCCGCCGGAAAAACCGGTTTTCCTGCGCCTGTCGGCCAGCGACGAAGGCGATCCCAGCTGGAGCATGGACGAGGTTGCGGTTTTCGTCGGCGAATTGCAAAAGCTCGGCGTTGACGTCATCGACTGCTCCTCCGGCGGCATCGGAGCCCAGGGCTTCGCCATCCGCGGGCGCCGGGTGCCGGGTTTCCAGGTCGGGCTCGCGGCGGAGGTGCGGCGGCGCACCGGGATCCGCACCATGGGCGTCGGCCTGATTACCGGAGCGCGCCAGGCCGAGGACATCCTCCGGCGCGGCGAGTGCGACCTGGTCGCCATCGGCCGCGAAGCCCTGTTCGATCCCTACTGGGCGCTTCACGCAGCCCGGGAGCTCGGGGCCGACCCCGAATTCCGGCTGTGGCCCAGGCCCTATGGCTGGTGGCTCGACTACAGGGACCGGACCGTCCGGCCGGGTCCGGAACGATAGGACCGGCCCGGGGCAGCGGACAGATCATGTCGAAAGTTCTGGAGGCCGTCTCCCGGCACGCGACCACGCTGCTGTTCTTCGGCATCTTCGTCGGCCTGATTTTTCCGGCCCTGCCGCCGCTGTTCAGTCCCCATCTGGGCGTGCTCGTCTGGCTGCTTCTGTTCTTCTCGATGGTGCAGGACGACTGGACAGGCACACTCGGGTTCGTCAAGCGGCCGGGTCTTGTCGCCGGGGTCGGCGTCTGGCTGTTCCTGGTCTCGCCCATCCTTGCCTGGCTCGTCGGGACCGGCCTGTCGCTCGATGGCGCCCTGCTGGCCGCGGCGGTCCTGTGGAGCGCTTCGCCGCCGCTCATGGGCTCGCCGGCCCTGGCGCGGTTCGTCGGCCTCGATGCGCCGCTCAGCCTCGGTGTGCTGCTGTCGATGACGGCGGCGGCGCCCTTCGTCATGCCGGTTGTCGTGCTCGTCCTGCTCGGGATCGATCTCAATGTCGGGGTCGGCGAGATGCTGCAGAGGTTGTTCGTCTTCGTCGGCAGCGCCTTTGTGGCGGCGCTGGCGTTTCGCCGCATCCTGGGCGACGAAAACCGCCGCCGCTACGGGCGCGGGGTCGAGATCGCCCTGCTGGCCGCGCTCCTGCTGTTTGCGCTCGGGATCGTCGACGGCCTCGCCGCCCGGTTCGCCGCAGACCCGGCCCATGTGCTCCGGGTCCTGGCCTTCGTCATCGGGCTGACGGCCGTTCTCTTTGTCCTGGGGAGCGCCGGCTTCCTGTTCGTCGGACGGCGGTTCGCCCTGACCGTCGGGCTGTCCGGCGGCCTGCGCAACATGGCGGTCCTGCTGGGCGCCGTGCCGGCCGCCGTCAATGCGGATATCCTGCTGTTCCTGGCGGTGGCGCAATTCCCCATCTACATGGCACCGGCCCTGCTGAAACCCTTGGCGCGGCGATTGGCGGCTGCCGGCGACAGGGCTGCTCCGGACCGGTAACGGCCCGCGCCCCCTTTCCGGTCAGGCCATCTCGCTCGGCAGGTAGTTGCCGCCGACCATGCGCGTCATGCGGCGGAACAGGCGGTCGATCACGATGCCGAGTATGCCGAGGACCGCGATCGCCACGATCACCGTGTCCATCCGGGAGAATTCGCGCGACGAAAAGATCAGGAAGCCGAGGCCCGAGTTGGCCGCCAGGATCTCCGCCGAGACGATGGTCGCGAAGGCGCGGCCCATACCCATGCGCATGCCCTGGATGGCGTAGGGCACGACGGAGGGCACGACGACGAGCTGCAAGACCTGCCGGCGGTTTGCGCCGAGACTGCGCACGGCGTTGATCCGCACCTGCGAAATGTGCTTGACGCCGGCCTCGGTCGCCAGCGCGACGGAGAAGAAGGTGTTGTAGAAGATCAGGAAGACCTTCGACGCCTCGCCGATGCCGAACCAGATGAGCGCAAAAACGACCATCGCGATCGCCGGGATATAGCGGAAGAACTCGGTGATCGGCTCCATCATGCGCCGGAAAAAGGGCGAAAGGCCCATGCCGAAACCGATCGGGATGGCGATGGCGCAGCCGATCAGAAACCCGATGAGCAATCGCTGCAGGCTCGCCAGCGCATGGAAGAACAGTTCGCCGCCGGCCAGCAGGTCGATGCCCTCCTCGAGCGCCTGGCCGGGCGACGGCAGGATGGTCACGTCGTAGCGCAGCGAGGCGAAGCCCCAGATCGCGATCAGAATGGCCGCACCGGTGACCGGAAGGACGACCGCGCCCGGCCGCTCCATCTCGCTGGCCTGCCAGCTCGGCGCCAGAAGCAGGTCGAAGGCTCTGACGGCCGTCATGTCAGGCGACCCTGGCGTATTCGCCGCCGCAGCGGTCGATCAGGATGCGGAACAGGCGGTCGGTGGCGAAGCCGAGCAGGCCGAGCGCCACCAGGCCGACGAAGATGTCGCCGGTCTTGAGGAAGACGCGCGCCTGCTGGAGCATGAAACCGAGGCCGAAATCTGCGGCGATCATCTCGGCTGCAATGATGGTCGAGAAGGCGTTGCCCATGGCGACCCGCATCCCGGTGAGCGCGTGGGGCAGCGTCGAGGGAAAGATGACCAGGCGGAAGACCTGGCCGGTGTTCGCGCCGAGGCTTTCGGCGGCCCGGACTCGGTTGCGGGTGACGTGGTAGACGCCGTCTTCCGTGTTGATCGTCACGATGAACACCGTCGCGAAGACGATCAGGAAAATGGTGGCGACGTCGCCGGTGCCGAACCACGAGACGGCGAGCACGATCATCGCGATCGGCGGGATGAAGCGGAAGAATTCGACGACGCTGTAGAGCAGCCCCCGTGCGAGCGGCAGGCCGCCCATCAGGATGCCGACCATCACGCCGAGCATGCTGCCGAGCAGGAAGCCCGTCCAGATGCGCAGCAGGCTGACCAGGACCTGCGCCCAGAGATCGCCCGTCGCCATGCGCACGAAGGATTCGCCGACGGTCACCAGGGGCGGAAAGAACAGCGGATTGATCATCCGCGAGCCCATCTCCCAGAGGCTCAGCAGCAGAACGACCGTCAGCGAATAGGGCAGTACCCGATCCAGCAGGATCCGCTTCATTCCGCGCGGCTCCTCTGGACTTCTTCGGCAAGGATTTCCTGAATTCTTCGATAGATTTTCAGCAATTCGGGATCCGTCCGGTCGCGCGGGCGCGGCAGATCGATCGGGAAGATTTCCCGGATCGACGAGCGCGGCCCGGCATGCATGACGCCGACCCGGTCGCCCAGGATCAGCGCTTCGACCACGTCATGCGTGATGAAGAGGACGGTGCGCCGGCTCGAGCTCCAGATGCGGGTCAGCTCGTCCTGCATCTGGCCGCGGGTCTGGGCGTCCAGGGCGGCGAACGGCTCGTCCATCAGCAGCATGTCCGGCTCGGTCGCCAGCACCCGCGCGATCTGGATGCGCTGCTTCATGCCGCCCGACAGTTCGCGCGGATATTTGTGGCCGTGACCGTCGAGGCCGACCAGTTTCAGCAGGCGCTCGGCAATATCGTCCTGCTCCGCCCTGTCGAGCCCGCGAATCCGGGGCCCGAGCAAGACGTTGTCCCGGGCCGTCAGCCAGGGCATCAGGGAATCGTCGCCCTGAAAGACGACGCCGCGGTCGGCGCTCGGGCCGCGCACCGGCTGGCCGCGGTGCAGCGCCTGCCCCGCAGTCGGCATCTCGAAGCCGGCCAGCAACGTGAGCGCCGTGGTCTTACCGCAGCCGCTCGGGCCGAGCAGGCAGAAAAACTCCCGCTCGCGGATGGCGACTTCGAAATTCTCGAGGGCCGGCGGGCTGGGATCCTGTCCCCGCCCGCCGAATTGCTTCTCTACCCCGATAAACTCCGCCGCGTGCATACGCGCCGACTGCTAGCAGTTCGGCAACGATTTCGCGGTGACGCGCTCCGGAGCGACCGCCTTCATGATGCTCGAATCGAGCCCGCTCTTCCAGTCCGGCGTGCCTTTGACCCTGCCCAGCCCCTTGAGGAAATTCAGCGATTGGCAGAGGTCGGCGGTCGTGCCTTCCGAGAACTGGACCTTCAGGCTGATCGTCTTCGAGATCGCCATGGTGTCCTTCAGGTCGATCTTGAAGGCCTTGCTGACGATCTTGGCCGATTCGTCCGGCTTGGCATCGAGGAACTTGCTGGCCTCGACCATGCCCCGCATGATGCCGAGCGCCGCATCGCGGTCGGCCAGCAGGCCGGCGCTGAAGGTGATCGGCGTATCGTTGACGAAGCCGATGTCCTTGTCCCGCGCGAGCACCTTGGCGCCCTTGAGCACACCGGCGGCCCGGCCGGCCCAAGGATACCAGATCGAAACGGCGTCGATCTCGCCCTTGCTGAACGCGATGAGCTGTTCCTGCGGCTGCAGCCAGAGGCGCTCGAATTTCTTCAGGCCGTTCTTGGCCGCGTATTTGTCGAACCACATGTGGGACGACGGGCTGCCCCGCGCGATGCCGATCTTCGCGCCCTCGAGATCCTTGGCGGCGGCGATGCCGGGCCGGACGACGATCGCTGTGAAGCCGCTCTGGCTGTTGCGGGTCGAGCCGACGATCTTGAACTTCTTGGATCCCTGCGCCAGCGTGCTGACGGGCGCGAAGGAGCCGGAGTTCGCCATGTCGTTCTCCCCGGCGAGCATGCCGCGGAAGCCGCGGGTCGCCGACGAGTATTTCTTGACCGTGACGTTGAGGCCCTGCTTCTTGAAGAAGCCCATCGCCTCGGCAATCACCTGAAACGGGCCGGACGGGTCGACACCCGACGAAATGGTCCAGTCCGTCTTCTTGGGCGCGGCATAGGCGCCCGATGCGATGGCGAGCGCCAGAAGGCCGGTAAACCAGCGAATTAGAGTAATCATCCCACTCCCTCCTCACAGCGTCCGCGCTTCGGACGCTTCCTGACATTCGGATCGGGGACGATCCGCCCATCGCTCGCGGCCATCGGCGTGCAACGGACCCAATGGCGCTGCCCAAACGGCCGTCTGGGATGGGGGCCGCCCTCTCAATTGTGTATTGTATAGAATCTATCATGCTGCGTTGGCCTGTCAATAAAGGCGCCGGGCGGGCGCCGGGCGGACAATGCGTCGGTTTGAGGGTATCGAACCCGTTGCAGCGCCCGGCGGTTGGCGGTTCTTTCCGGCGGTCCTGTCGCGCCGCCGCAAACGCCTGCCCCAAACGCCAGCCCCAAACACCTGCCCCAAACACCTGCCCCGGAGGCGGGAGGGCGCAGGATCGTGCCGCCCGTCCCGCGGCGCTAGGCAGAGAAATCCATGGGGACCGAGCTGCCGAAACCGGGGTTATTCATTTTTTCCGTTTTCTTCGTTTTTTTCCTTGACCGGGCGCCTGCCTTATCCTATATCCGGATCGGCCGCCATTGCGGAGGCCGCCGCGCGGTCCCTGCCGGCGCCTTCCCAGAGCGGGTGCGGATTCCGGCGCGGCCGAGGAGGCAAATGCAAAAAAACACGGTGGGTAGACCGGTCTGTATATTTTTGCGCCGGGCCGGAAAATGGCGGAATTCTGCGGTTTGAGTGACCTGGAGTAAATGAACGATCGTTACATAAATACTTGAATTAATTCCTTATAGGATTTTTACCCCATATCGGCCGGGCCAATGCCGCGGGTGCGATGAATGTCAAACCGGCGCGCCGCCGCCGGGCGGGCCGGAACGGACCGTTCCGCCGGTTCGTTCGAGATTCAGATTGTCGTGCCCGTCGCGCCGCATCCGCCAGCCGGGAAAGACGACCGTCGTCGCGCCGGCTTCCTCGACGACGGCCGGCCCCGGAATCCAGTCCCCGACCGGAATCCGCTGCCGCTCGAACACCGGGGTCGGCCGGAAACCGTCGCGGAACCAGACCGCCCGCTCGCCGTCCGGCCCGGCGCCGTCGGCCTGGCGCGCCTGCAGACGTATCTCCGGCACCGGCACGATGGCGGCCAGGCGCAGATTGACGATTTCGATCGCCTCGTCGCGGTTGCAGTGGCCGTAGGCCCGCTCGTAGCTGGCGTTGAAGGCGTCGGCGAGTCCGTCCGGGTCGAGGTCCCCGGCAACCGGTATGGCAAGCTCGTGCGCCTGTCCGGCATAGCGCATCTCGGCGACCCGTTCGACACCGACCCCGTCCCGTGCAAAGCCTTCCGCGGCAAACCGGTCGCGCCCTGCTTCCTCCAGCCGCGTGAAGGCTTCGCGCGCCGCCGCCATGCTGGCCGGCACGTTGGGCAGGAGCACGGTTTCGCTCAGGTCGATGCGCAGATCGGCGGAGACCAGGCCGAGCGCCGACAGGTTCCCCGCATGGGGCGGCACGATCACTTTCGGGATCGCGAGCGCCTCGGCGACCTGGGTGGCATGCATCGGCCCCGCCCCGCCGAATGCGACCAGCGCGCAGCGGCGCGGGTCGTGGCCGCGGGCGATCGAGATTTCGCGGATCGAGGCGACCATCTTGGCGACGGCGATGCGGATGATACCGTCGGCCATGCGCTCCGGGTTCTCGATGCCGAGGCGCGCCGCCAGATCGGCGAGCGCCGGCATGACCTGCTCTGCCGAGGGCTCGATCCGGCCACCCAGCTTGCGGCCGACCGTGAGGCGTCCGAGCGCGAGATTGGCGTCCGTGATCGTCGGCTCTGTTCCGCCCAGGCCGTAGCAGATCGGCCCGGGACGCGAGCCTGCGCTTTTCGGGCCGACATGAAGCTGCCCCTCGTCGCTCAGCCAGGCGATACTGCCGCCGCCCGCACCAACGGTGCTGATATCGATCTGGGTGGATTTCAGCGGCATTCCGGCGATGACGCCGTCCTTCTTCACCGTCGGTGTCAGATCGCGGATCATGCTGACGTCCGTGCTCGTGCCGCCCATGTCGCAGGTGATGAGGTCGGGCGCGCCCGCCGCTGCGGCCGCCTGCACCGCGGCGACGACGCCGCCGGCCGGACCGGACAGTACGGTCGTCACGGGGAAGAGGCGGGCCCGCTCCAGCGAGAGCACGCCGCCGCTCGACGCCATGATGAAGAGGGCGCCGCGGACACCCTGCCCGCGCAGGACGCTTTCGAGCCTTGCCAGATAATCTTCAAGCGCGGGCGCGATATAGGCGTTCAGGACCGTGGTGCTGAGGCGCTCGAATTCGCGGTACTCCGGTACGACCTCGTGGGACAGAGAAACCGGGATTTCGGGCAGCCTTTCCCGGATCGCCGCGCGGGTTTCAAGTTCGTGCCGCGGCGCTGCGTAGGCGTGAAGGTAGCACACGGCGATCGACTCGATTTCGTGCCGCCGAAGATCGTCCAGAATCGCCGCAAGCGCGTCGCGGTCGAGCGGCCGGACGGTCTCGCCCGACGCAGCGATGCGTTCCTCGACGTCGTATCGCAGCGCCCGCGGAATCAGCGGTTCCGGACGCTGGAAAGTCAGGTCGAACAGGGTGTTCGGCGCCATGCGGCGGGTCCGCCCTATGACAAGCAGATCGCGGAAACCGTGCGTGACCAACAGGGCGGTGCGTGCGCCCCGGCGCTCCAGGATGGCGTTGGTGCCGATGGTCGTGCCGTGCACCAGCCGGTCGATTTCGCCGAGGGGGACGCCGACATCGCGCAGGCCCTCCAGCAGGCCCCTGGTCTCGTCCCCGTAGCTGGTCAGCGATTTCGCGGCGCGTACCTCGCCGGTATCGAGATCCAGGGCGATGACGTCCGTGAAGGTCCCGCCGATATCGATGCCGACCGCGATCGCCATGTGTTTCCGGTCCTAGAGCCGCGGGGCGATGCGGTCCGCGGCGCGCAGGACCGTTTCGACGTCCTCGTCCGTGTGGGCCATCGAGAAATAGTGCCCGCCGCCGGGCCGTACGAAGATGCCGGCCTCGAGCAGGCCGAGATCGAAGGCGCGCTGGCGATCCTTGTCGGAGGTCGCGCGCACGTCGTGGATGCGTCCCGGATCGCCGAAATAGAGCCGCCACAACGGCCCCTCGCCGACGATGTGCGCATCGATGCCATGCCTGGCGATGATTTTCGCCAGCCCGGTCTTGAGGGCTTCGGCGCGGGCCAGGAACGACGGAAAGGCCCCCGGTTCCCGCAGCGCCGCAAGAAACGCCCGTCCGGCGGCGCAGGCCATCGGGTTGCCGAACAGAGTGCCGGAGAAGAACACGCCCCGGGGATCGTTCTGCCAGGCCTCCACCGACGCCAGCGCCATGATCTCGGGATCGCCGGCGACCGCGGCGAGCGGCAGGCCGCCGCCCAGCGACTTGCCGTAAACGGCCAGGTCGGGCAGCACGCCGAAGCGCTCCTGCGCGCCGCCCAGGGCGAGGCGGAATCCGGTGACCGTCTCGTCGAAGATCAGGACGGCGCCGTTTTCGGAAGCGAGCTGCCGGATCCGTTCGAGATATCCCGGCGCCGGCGCCGTCATGCGCTGCACCGGCTCCATGATCACCGCGGCGATCGCCGATCCTTCGCGCCGGAAAACCTCTTCCGCGGCGGCGATGTTGTTGTAGGGCGCGATCAGGATATCGGCGGCGATGCCGGCAGCCATGCCCGCCGAGTTCGGCACCGGCGAGAAGGCGTCGGCGGCGAAGCGGTTGTAGCTCCACATGCCATAATCGTGGTGGCCGTGATAGGCGCCCTCGAACTTCAGGACCCTGTTGCGGCCCGTAAAGGCACGGGCGAGCCGGATCGCGTTGAAGGTGGCTTCGGCGCCCGAACAGCAGAAGCGGATCTGCCCGCCTACGGGCAATATCTCGACCAGTTCGGCGCCGTAGCGGATCGCCGTGTCGTTGAGCAGGCCGAAGAAATGCACGCCGCGCCGGGCCTGCGCGTCGAGCGCCGCCAACACGCCCGGATGGTCGTAGCCGAGCAGCACCGCGCCGCCGGCGCAGGTAAAGTCGATGAATTCGCGGCCGGCGGCGTCGGTCACATGCGCCCCGCGGCCCGACACGAAGACGAGCTGGTTTTCGTCGTCCAGCTTGTGCCGGCTGAGCACGCCGCCGGGAAAGATGCGCCCTGCGGTCTCGATCAGGTCGCGCTGTGCCGAATGGTCGGTCATGCCGGTTCGGCCCGATGCGGTTCCGACAGCGAGCGGAGCGCGACGCTGTCGCCTTTGCGCAGGCCGAGGGACCGGCAGATGCGCTCCGGCACCCTGAGAGTCGCCCCGTCGAGCCCTTTCCCGCCTCGCAGCCAGACCCTCAGTCCGGGGCCGTGCCTATCGAGGATTTCATGGGCTCCGAGCTCCTTCAGCCCGAGCCGGTCGATGGCGCTGTCCGCCAGTTCGCACCATGCCCTGCCTCCCGGCGGCGGGTCCGGGACCGGATCGACGCCAAGCGTCGGCCGGTCCTTCTTCATGGCATCCCGAAGCGAAGCCGTCGCTCCGGCGTCGATTGCCCACCCGTCGAATACGACGCCATAGACCCGCCGCGCCTCTTCGTCCGAAAGCCGGCCTTCGACTATATCGTCGAGGACGAGCGCCGGGTCCCGCTCCAGCGGATCGCCGTATCCGCCGCCGCCGGAGCTGCGCATGACCACGATGTCGTCATGGCGCAGGGGGAAGCCCTGAACCTGCCCCGGCGTATCGGAGGGCGCCAGCTCCTCGCCGTTGCGGATGACCGCGAAACTGTTGGGCGCGCCCGCCCATCCCGCCGCCACCCCGAACGGGGGAAGAATGTTTTTGTTGGAAGAAACCGAGAGCAGCGCCTCTTTGACCAGCACGCGCACGTCCCGGCGCAGGCCGCAGCCGCCGCGATGCCGCCCGGCGCCGCCTGAATCGCGCCGGATCTCGCAGCGCTCGACCAGCAGCGGGCTTTCGTGCTCGATCGACTCGACGGACTGTATGGAAGCGAAATCGCCCTCCGCGAAATTGCGCAGCGCGTCGCCGCCGTCGCCTTCGGCGGTCGCGCCGGTGCCGCCGGCGGGATATTCGTAGAAGATGAAGGGTTCGGGCCGGTCCGGGTCCTTGCCGCCGATATAAATGTGGTTCGAGGTGCCCTTGATGTCGCCGGCCATCCGCTCGGGCATGGCCTGGCTCATGGCGCCGAGAACCGCCGAAATGGCGGCGTGCCGGACTTCGGACGATCCCGCGCAGGAGGCGGGATAGCGCGCGTTGAAGAAGGAACCTTCCGGCGCCTCGATGGAAATCGGCCGGAAGTTCCCGTGGTTGATCGGCTGTGCCGGGTCGAGAAACGCCTTCAGCACGATGAACGCGCCGGTTGCGGCCACCGCCGGGCCCGCATTCATGGCCGCCCTGGTCTGCCCGGAAGAGCCGGTGAAATCGACCGCGATGTCGCTCCCGTCGATCCGGATGCGCGCCTTCGCGATCACCGGTTCGGCGTCGGCGCCGACCGGGTCGAGATAGTGCTCGTAGACATATTCCCGGTCGGCGAGCGCCTCGATACGCTGGCGGGTTCTGCGTTCGGCCCGGTCGATCAGTTCGGCGATGGCGGCCTCGACGGTTGCGACGCCATACCGCTCGAACAGTTCGGCAATGCGCCGTTCGGCGACCTGGCAGGTGCCCCAGGTCGACATGAAATCGCCGCGCCGCTCCCGCGGCACGCGCATGTTGGCCATCATGACGTCGAACAGGCCCTGGTTGAGCTCGCCCCCGCTGGCGATCTTCACGATCGGCAGGCGCACGCCGTCGTGGAAAATCTCCGTCGACTTGCCCGAGATGCTGCCCGGCGTGGTGCCGCCGACATCGCCCCAATGGGCGCGCACGCACGGAAACAGCGCCAGCCGCCCCTCGGCAAAGACCGGAAACATCATCGCGATGTCGTTGAGGTGCGTGCCGCCGGTATAGGGGTCGTTGTGCAGGAACACGTCGCCCGGCCGGATATCGTCGCCGAACGTGTCGAACATCTGCCTGACCGACCAGGGCACCGGGAAGATGTGGGACGGGTTGTCTTCGGCCAGAGCCACGATCTGCCCCCGGCCGTCGATCAGGACGCAGGAAAAGTCGTAGGCCTCGTAGATGATCGAGGAGTAGGCGGTCGCCACGAGGTTGACCCGCATCTCCCGGACGATGGAAATCATCGCCTCCTGGATGATCTCCAGTTCGATCGGATCGACTTTCGCGGCGGGCTCGACACTGGCGGCCATTTTTCGACGGTCCAACTCTTCCCGAATGTTTCGGACCGGGAGCGTCACAAGAGCGACGCTACCATAGGAGCCGCACGGATCGGCGACAACAATCCGGAGCGGCGGTCTGCCGGCTCCCGGTCCGGGCTAAACGTAAGCGATCGCGTCCATTTCCAGCAGGATGCCCGGCCCGATGAAGCTGACTTCGGCGGTCATCCGCCCGGGCGCATCTTTCGGAAAATACTCGCGGTAGACTTTTTCGAAGCCCGGCTTGTTGGCGATGTCCGTCAGGTAGACCGTGACCTTGACGACTTTTTCCAGCGACGAGCCGGCCTCTTCGAGGATCGCCTTGAGGCTCTCGAACACCCGGCGCGCCTGGACATCGATGTCGCCTTCGACGATCTCGCCGGTTTCGTGGTCCTCGGGCGCGATACCGCCGGTGAACACAAAATCGCCGACCTTCCAGCCCTGCGAAAAAGGGTGGGGGTGGTTGGCGATCTTTCCCGGCGCCAGCGGAGACTCGATCTTCTCTTTTTTCAGCATGTCCTGCGGCCTCGATCGTTGCCCCGGGGTCTAACTGTCGAAATATCCGATGCCGGACTCGTTCAGATCGACCCAGACCGTCTTTTCCTCGCAATATTCCTCAAGGCCCGACAGGCCTTTCTCGCGGCCGATGCCGCTCATCTTGTAGCCGCCGAAGGAGGCCGAAATCTGGGTCTGCCGGAAGGTGTTGACCCATACCGTTCCCGCCTTGAGGCGCTGGGCCAGCCGCAGGGCGCGGCGCATGTCCTCGGTCCAGACGCCGGCGGCGAGGCCGTAGACCGTGCCGTTGGCGTCGGCTACCAGCTGCTCGTCGTCCTCGAAGTCGAGCACCGAGAGAACGGGGCCGAAGATTTCCTCCTGCGCCAGCCGCATGTCCGGCGCGACCCGGTCGAAGACCGTGGGAAGGTAGTAATATCCGTCCGCCAGGGCGGGGTCGTCGGGCGGCGCGCCGCCGGCGACCAGTTCAGCGCCTTCGCCCCGGCCGATTTCGACATAGCGCGCCACCTTGTCGAGCTGCTCGCTTGTGGTCAGCGAACCCACATGAGTCGCCGGGTCGAGCGGGTCGCCGATCCGGATCTGCCGGGTCATGTCCAACAGCTTCTCCATAAAGGCGTCGCGGATGCTGCGATGCACGAACAGGCGCGGGCCGGCGTCGCAATATTGCCCGGCGCCGGCGAAAATTCCGAACAGGGTCCCGCGGACCGCGGCGTCCAGATCGGCGTCCTCGCAGACGATGTTCGGCGCCTTGCCGCCGAGCTCCAGGGTGACCTTCGTGAGATTGTCGATGGACGTGCGCAGGATCGCCTGTCCGGTCGAGACCTCGCCGGTGAACGCCACCTTGTCGACACCGGGATGGCCGGCGAGCGCGGCGCCCGCGGTCGGGCCGAAACCGGGCAGGATGTTGACGACGCCTTCGGGCAGGCCGGCTTCCATCAGGATCTGGCCCAGGACCAATGCCGTGACCGGCGTGTGCTCGGCGGGCTTGAGGATCATGGTGCAGCCCGCCGCCAGCGCCGGTGCGAGTTTCTGCGCCGCCTGGGGCAGCGGCGAGTTCCACGGGATGATCTGGCCGCAGACGCCGATCGGCTCGAGCACGGTATAGGTGTGAAACCGGCCGCGCACGGGCACGACATGGCCTTCCAGCTTGTCGGCCCAGCCGCCGTAATATTCGAAATAGTCGGCCGAGGCGTTGACCTGGGCACGGGTCTCGCGGATCGCCTTGCCGTTGTCCAGGGTCTCCATGCGGGCCAGCTCATCGCCCCGGGCGCGGATTTTCTCCGCCACCCGGAGCAACAGGCGCCCGCGTGCGGCAGCATCCATGCGCGGCCAGGGGCCGGCGTCGAACGCCCGCCGGGCCGCCGCGACGGCGGCGTCGACGTCCGCCGCGTCCGCTTCGGCCACATCCGCGACATGCGCGCCGGTCGCCGGGTTGTGGGTCGCGAAGACCTTGCCGGACGCCGCGTCGGACCATTGCCCGTCGATCAAGAGCCGATACCGTTCCGCCATTTTCGGATCCTCCCGTAACCGCTCTCTAGAGAGCGTCGACCAGGGCTTCGAGTTCCCGTTCGGTATTGTAGAAATGCGGCGCGACGCGCAACCCTTCCGCGACGGCGCTTACGACAAAGCGTCTACGCAATAGCTCGTCCCGGCGCCGCGGTGCGTCTTTCATGGCGATGGTGACGATCCCGGCGCGCTCTTCTTCGGTGCGCGGCGTGATGCATTCCAGCCCCTTGCGGTCGACGAGGTCCATCAGACGGCCGGTCAGGTCGCGGACCCGGTCTTCGATGTAGGGAAGCCCGACTTCGGCGACGAATCCGACCGCCGCTTCGAGGGCGTGCACGCCGCCATAGTTCATGTTGCCGTGCTCGAAACGCCGGGCGTCGAGGTGAAATCCGGGGACTTCTGCGTCCGTGGCCCTGTCGCGCAGGCTCGACCGCGCTGCAAAGGGCGGCATCAGGCGCGGGATCAGCGCTTCCCGGCACCAGACGAAGCCGAGCCCGTGCGTGCACAGGAGGCCCTTTTGCGGTCCGCAGGCCAGCGCGTCGATTTCCGGATCGTTGACATCGAACGGCACCGTGCCGATCGCCTGCACCGCATCCACAACGAGCAGCGCACCCTGTCGGCGGCACCGGTCGCCGAGCCGCGCAAGATCGAACCGCTGACCGGTGCTGTAGCTGACGGCCGAAATGGCGACCATGCGGGTGGAAGGCCCGATGGCGGCGAGAATGTCCGCCAGGTCGACGAGCGGGCCCGCGCTTTCGACCACGCGGACCTCGATGCCGCGGCGGCGCAGGTTGATCCAGCCGTAAAGGTTGTTCGGATGCTCCCTTGCGTGCACCACCATGCTGTCGCCGGCCTGCCACGGATAGCTCTGGGCGATCGTGTTCAGCCCCTCCGACGTGTTCTTGACAAAGGTGATTTCCCCGGCGCGGCCCCCAATCAGCGCGGCGACCTTGGCGCGCAGCGCCTCCGCGCGCTCCTTCCAGCCTTCCTTGTCGCCGGGACTTTCGTGGATTTCGTCCAGGAACCGGAGCCACGCCTCCTTCACCGGCAGGGGCAGCGGCGCCTTGTTGGCGATATCGAGATAGACCCAGTCGCGGGTGACCGGAAACTGGTCCTGCCATGAAGAGGGTCCGGTCATCGGGCCGTCGGTTCCGTTTGTGCGGTCGCGTCTCAGCGCCGTGCCGCGGCGCCGAAGATTTTCGCATGAACGGCCTTGTCGTCGCCGAGCAGGAACCGGAGCTTGCCGAATCCGTCGGCAACCGCCTCGACGACGCGATCCGGTCCGCCGAACC
Source organism: Alphaproteobacteria bacterium (assembly GCA_965202925.1). Classification (GTDB taxonomy): domain Bacteria; phylum Pseudomonadota; class Alphaproteobacteria; order Bin65; family Bin65; genus Bin65. Next base: position 1,694,406 of record CBDBCG010000001.1, read on the forward strand.
GTTCGACCTCCGCCGCCGTCGGGCGCAGGCGCAGCGAGACCCGGGCACCCGGCCGTTCCGCCACGTTGGAGGTGACGATGCCGTGATCCTCCAAGAGGACCATCCCGAGGATGCAGGACGCCTCGGCCGGCACCAGGGCGCAGTCGCCGGCGGCTTCGTCGCGGCCTTCGAGCGCGATGGCGAGCACGTCGTCTTCAGAAATCGTCGGGCCCATGCAGAGATCGAGAACGCGCTCCGCGCCGAAGCGGTCCTGCAGGCCGGCAGCGATCTGCCGGGCGACGGCGGAATCGTCTCTCAGGGTTTCGGGCCGGTAGCTTTCGAGCGCACGCAGCACGCCGAGAACCAGCGGGCCGCGGGCTTCCAGGCCGAGTCCGCTGGCCCGCGCGACGGCACGGTCGACCAGGTCGGGCCGGCCGACCATAAGCCCGGCCCGCGGACCGCCCATCCCGGCCTTGTCGCAGCTTGTGATGCCGAGATCGACGTCCAGTTCCAGCGTCATTTGCTGTCCCAGCAGCACCGGGCCGACGCGGGTGCCGTAGGCGTCGTCGACGAAGACCGGCGATCCGGCCGCTTTCGCCGCGGCGACGATGGCCCGGGCCCGTTCCGGCGCGAGGATGTCGAGTTCGCTCGTCACCCGGGTCAGGACCGTCAGGACGGCGCCGTCGAAGTGCGACGGATCCAGGCCGTTTTCCGGATCCGGTTCGCTCAGCACGGCGCCGGCAAGGCTCGCACCGCGCCGGATCGACGGGTGAGTCCGACCGTTCGGCGCTACGGCAACCACGCGGTCGCCTGCCGAGGCCGATGCCAGAATTGCCGAAACGATGCCGGCCGCAGACCGGTTGAACAAGGCCACGGCCGCTTCGCCGCCGGCGCCGAAATGCTCCTGCGCCAGGCCGTTGAACCGCTCTTCGATAAGCGGCATGCCGATCCATTCCTCTGCGAGTTCGTCGCTGAGATCGGCGTTCCGGGCCAGGAAATCGCGGCGGTGGCCGGTGAAATTGTAAAGCCGGTCGCGGCCTTCGGCGGCGACCCTGGCGCGGATGATGTCGAGGCCGTGGGCGCGCCGCCGGAATTCGTCCAGCGGGCCGGCGAGATGGTTGCCTCGCGCGAAACCGACCGCGGGATCGAGCGGGTTCCCGAACCGATCCTGCATGATCCCGTTGCCCCCACGACGATTGCCGGGCGCCGATGGCGCGCGAATTCCTAACACGTTTCCTGCGCACCGGATCGAAATTCGCCGGTTTGATTGTGTTATGTCGACAAAATACCGTTCTGTCTTATAAGGTCAAATTGAAGTCCTATAAGGTCAGATTGAACGGGCGCACCGGCAGTCGGTGCGGTACCCGGCCGGAATGCGCTTCCCGCGGAGCGCGACCGCATGCAACGGGGAGACGGGCTCCTTGGGCGATACCCCAGTCGATTCCCACTTTGCCGCCGGTGCGTTGTCCTACGCCGGGATTGCCCGCAGGGCGGAGGAGGCCCTGCCGGGCGGCGTGCTCGGGCGGCATGCCTATCCGGACGCGATCGAACATATCCCGGTATCCGGCAAGGGCGCGTGGATAGTCGACCATGCCGGCCGCGAATATCTCGATTACTCCTGCGGCGGCGGCTCGCTGATCCTCGGCTACAGCCATCCGGCAGTGGTTCGGGCCGTGCAGGAACAGGCCGGGCAGGCCACCCAGTTCGTCAGCATCCTCAACCTTCCGGCGTTGCGGCTCGCCGAACGGATCAAGGATCTGGTCGGATGGGTTGACCGGGTCCGCCTCGCCCTGTCCGGCGCCGAAGCAGTCATGTTCGCCCTGCGCCTGGCGCGGGCGGCGACCGGGCGGGACAGGATCCTGAAATTCGAAGGGGCCTATCACGGCAATTCCGACTATGCGCTCTGGGGCATGGCGCCGCGCGAACCCGCCGACTATCCGGCGGCGCGGCCGGATTCGGCCGGCATACCGCGGGCGATCGGCGACCTCGTCCTGGTGGCGCCCTATAACGACCCCGAAGCGACGGCAGCGATCGTGGCGCGGGAGTGGCGCGGAATTGCGGCCATCATCGTCGAGCCGGTGCAGCGCTATTACGCGGCCGAGCCCGGTTTCCTCGAAACGCTGCGCCGGTTGTGCGACGACCATGGCGTCGTCCTGATCTACGACGAGGTGGTCACCGGATTCCGCCACGCCCTGGGCGGCGCGGCCGAACTGACGGGCGTCGAACCGGACCTGTCGGTGTTCGGCAAGGCGCTCGGCGGGGGCCTGCCGGTCAGCGCGATCGTCGGCAGGACGGCCGTCATGGCCCATGGCGACCCGCATCGCGGCGGCCCGGAAGACGGCTACTGCTATGTCACCTCGTCCCAGGCCGGCAACCCCCTCGGCTGCGCGGCCGCGCTGGCGACCCTGGACGAACTGGCGCGCCCCGGCGTCATGGAGGATTTTCACAGGTCCGCGGAAAACCTGAAGGCCGGACTCCGGGAAATCGCGCGGCAGAGCGGTGCTGCCGCACAGGTCGTCGGCGCCGGACCGCTCTGGGATATCGTATTCGCCGACGGGCCGATCCGCGATCACCGCTCGGCCGCGCGCGCCGATGGTGACAGGCACCGGCGCTTTCACCTCGGCCTGGTCGAGAACGGCGTGATGGTGCGGGTCGGCGGGCGGAGCTATTTCTCGACCGCACACAAGGATCGGGAAGTCGCGTTTACGCTCCGCGCCGCCGAAGCTGCGCTCACGGCGGCAGCGAAATGAACGGGCCGGCGGCAGGACCGGCGGCGGGCGGCGGCTATCGCCTCGGCTTCGATGTCGGCGGCACCTTCACCGATCTGGTCCTGCTCGATTCCGAAGGGGCGGTGAAGGCCGCCGCCAAGGTTCCGACCGAGCCGGCGGATATCGCCAGCGGCGCCGTGCGCGGAATCCGGGCACTCCTCGACCGGGAGGAGGTCGCACCGGACGATCTCGCCTCGCTGATCCACGCGACGACACAGACCTCGAACGCGCTGATCGAGCGGAGCGGGCCGCGCACCGCGCTGATCACCACCCGGGGCTTCCGCGACATACTCGAATTCGGCCGGGAGGCGCGCTACGACCTCTACGACCTGACGGTCCGGCCCGTCGCGCCCCTGGCGCCGCGCCATCTCAGGTTCGAGATCGCGGAGCGGCTCACCGCCGACGGCTCCGTCGCGGTGCCCGTAGACGCCGGACAGGTCCGGCAGCTTGTCCCGGTTCTAGCGGATGAAGAGGTCGAGGTGGTCGCCGTCTGTCTGCTGCACGGCTACCGCAACGGAAGCCATGAAGCCGCCGTCCGCGATATCCTCCGCGAGGCCGGGTTTGCCGGGCCGATCGTGCTGTCGAACGAAACCTGCCCGGAAATCCGCGAATACGAGCGGGCATCGACGACTGTTGCCAACGCCTATCTGAGTCCCAGGGTCGCCGGTTACATAGAGCGGCTGGACGGGCTGATGAAGGACGACGGCATCGCGGCGCCCTGGCACCTCATTTCGTCTCATGGCGGGCGATTGACCGTCGAAACCGCGGTGCGCCGCCCGGTCGAATTGCTGGAGTGCGGTGCCGCTGCCGGCGTCCTTGCGGCGGCCGGCATCGCCCGTCGGGTCGGCTGGTCGAAGGTCCTCGCGTTCGACATGGGCGGTACCACGGCCAAGGCCGCAATCGTCCTCGACGGCAAGCCGATCCTGGCGCGCAGCTACGAGGTTGCGCGCAACGCCCGCTTCAAGAAGGGCAGCGGCATTCCGATCCAGGCCGCAGCCATCGACCTGATCGAGATCGGCGCCGGCGGCGGCAGTATCGCGCGGATCGACCGTCTCGGACTCGTCGAGGTCGGGCCGGACAGCGCCGGTAGCGATCCGGGGCCGGCCTGCTACAGCCGCGGCGGCAGCCAGCCGACGGTGTCCGACGCCTGCCTGATGCTCGGATATCTGAACCCCGGTGGATTGCTCGGGGGCGAATTCCCGCTCGACATGTCCGCTGCGGCCGCCGCAATTTCTTCGGCGGTCGCCGGTCCCCAGTCGGTCGATGTCGGCACGGCGGCGGAGGCGATCTTCCGCGTGGTCGTCGAGACCATGGCCAATGCGGCGCGCATCCACATTCTGGAGCGCGGCCTCGATCCGCGAGAGTTCGCCATCGTCGTATGCGGCGGCGCCGGGCCGATGCATGCCGCCGCGCTCGCAGGGCATCTCGGCGTGAAAGACGTGCTCATCATGCCCCATGCCGGCGTCGGGGCCGCCGTGGGACTGCTCGAGGCGCCGGCGGTCGCCCGCGCGTCGCGCTCCCGGCTGGAAGCGCTGGACGACGTGCAGAGGCAGGACATTTCGGCGCTGATCGAGGACATGCGGGCCGAATTGCTCAGGGACCTCGGACCCGGATTTGCCGACGATCTCGAATTCAGCCTGTCGTGCGATATGCGCTACCGCGGCCAGGGGCACGAAATCGTCGTTCCGGTGCCCTGGCCGCTTCCCGAAAAGGGGACTCGAGGCGCGCTGGGCGATGCCTTTTCCTGCGCCTACCGGGCGCTTTACGGCAGGACGAACCCCGGCGGCCGGCCGGAGGTCGTCAGCTGGCGCCTGGAGGCGAGGGGGCCGCGCCCCGTCCGCGCCGTCCGCGTTGCCGACCCGTCGCGCGCGCCGGATTGCGCCGGTACGACACGCCGGGTGTACTTCTCCGGCTGCGCAATGGACGTCCCGGTTCTGCAAAGGAGCCGCCTCGATCCCGACGTGCGCGGCTCCGGCCCGGCTCTGGTCGAAGAACGCGAGACGACCACCGTCGTGCCGCCGGGCGCCGAATTTTGGGCGGACGGCTTCGGCAATCTCAGGCTCCGGATCGGAGGTGCGGGATGACGCCCGATTCGTCGAATGTCGGCGCCCTTGCAGGGGCGGCGCGCCCGGTTCTCGGCCCCGGCGATATCGAAATCGTCTGGCGCCGGCTCATCTCCTTCATGGACGAGGCGATGACGACCATGATCCGGACGGCCTATTCGACGACCATCCGGGAAAGCCGCGACCTGACCGTCGTCCTGTTCGATCCCAGGGGCCGCGCCGTCGCAGAGTGCACCTCGGCCAACGCATCCTTCATCGGGACCCTGCCGCGCTCCATGCAGGCCTTTCTGAAAGCGCATCCCGCCGACGAATGGCGCGCCGGGGACTGTGTTATCACGAACGATCCGTGGATCGGCGCCGGCCACCTCCAGGACATCACCATGGCGTCGCCGATCTTCCTGGGCGACGACCTGTTCGGGTTCGCGCTGATCGCCGCCCACGGTCCGGATATCGGCGGCGGCCTCTATTCGGCGCTCAGCCGCGAGGTGTTCGAGGAAGGCTTGCGCATTCCCATCTGCCACTATGCCAAAGCCGGAATCCGCGATCCACTGGTGCGCGATTTCATCGCCTCGAACGTGCGCGTGCCCGAAAAGGTGATCGGCGACTTGGAGGGCATGGCCGCCTGCGTTGAGAAAGCCGGACGCCAAGTCCGCGAGCTTGCGCAGTCCATGGCGCCGGACCGCTACCTGGCCTGCACCGACGAGATCGTCCGCCGGTCGGAAGCCGCCATGCGCGCCGCAATCCGGGACATCCCGAACGGCACTTACCGCAGCGAGCTGACGACCAGCGGCCTGGAAGAGCCGCTGCAAATCGCCTGCGCCGTGACGGTATCGGACGACGGTATCGCGGTGGATTTCAGCGGCACCAGCGGCGCGCAGCGTTTCGGCATCAACGTGCCGCTCTGCTACACCTATGCCCACACGGTCTATCCGCTCAAGTGCATCCTCGCGCCGGAGGTGCCGAATAATCACGGCACCCTGACGCCGCTCTCGGTGACTGCGCCCGAGGGCTGCGTGCTCAATCCGCAATTTCCGGCGCCGGTCTCGGCGCGCCACCTGACCGGGCAGTTTCTCAGCGCGGCCGTTTTCCTGGCGCTTGCCGAATGCATCCCGGACCGCATCATGGCCGAGAGCGGCGTGACCCGGCCGCAGCTGGTGTTCAGCGGAAAGACCCGGGAAGGCGAACGCTTCGTCGAACATATCTTCATGGTCAGCGGCCTGGGCGCGCGCTCGGTCGCGGACGGGCCCAACGCCCTGTGTTTTCCGGCCAACACGACCTGCACGCCGATCGAGATCATCGAGGCGCTGACGACATTGCGCGTCGAGTGCAAGGAGCTGGTGCCGGACTCCGGCGGCTGCGGGCAGTGGCGCGGCGGCTGCGGCCAGCGCATGGCGGTGCGCAATGCCTCGGGCGAGCCGATCCAGCTTTCCGTGCTGGCGGAGCTGACCCATCGCGGCGCGCAGGGCCTGTTCGGCGGATCGCCGGGCCGGCCGGCGGTCATCACCCTCGACGGGAAGGCGATCCCCGACAAGGCCCTGATCGATTTCCCGCCGCAGTCGGTTCTGGTCGTCGAATCCGCCGGCGGCGGCGGTTTCGGCCCAGCCCGCCGGCGCGACGCTGCGGCGGCGGAGCGCGATCTGCTGGAAGGCTATGTCAGCGCCTGAAACGGGCAGGCCGGCGCGGATGGTACGACCGGAATCAGCCCGGTTTCGGCTCGGCCGGTAGATTGGCGCTCAGATGGTCCCTGATCCGCCGGATATGCTGTTCCGCATGGTCCTGGGCGCTGTCCGCATCGCGCGCATCGATGGCGGCCAGCAGCGCGCTATGGTCTTCGAGCGACTTTTCCGGCTCGCCGGGCAGTAGGATGTCCGCCACGGGATAGAGCGCCGCGTCGATACGCAGCGAACGGTAGATCGAGATCAGCTTGGGATTGCCCGAAGCGGCGTAGATCAGATTGTGGAACTCTTGGCCCAGCGCGTGGAAAGCGGAATCGTCACTATTGCGGAATGCGGCGCGCTGGGCGGTGTGAACCCTCTTCAGTTCGTCGATATCCGCGGCCTCGGCCCTTTCCGCCGCGAGGCGCGCGGCCAGCCCGTCGAGGGAAACGCGAACCGTAAACAACTCCTCCATTTCCTCGACGGTAACGGATTTCACGAAAGCGCCCCGGCGCGGCTGAATCTGTAGCAGACCGCGCGTTTCCAGGGTGTAGAATGCCTCGCGCAGCGGCGTCCGGCTGACGCCCAGCCGGTCGGCCAGTTCGACCTCGCGCAGCCGCTGCCCCGGCTGATAGCGGCCCTCGAGGATGGCGCGCTCCAGCAGGTTGGCGATCCTGGCCGAGACCGGCAAATTCAAATCCTCGGCCAGACCCGTGTCGGGTTTCGAATTCTGTTTGGGCGTGGCTGCCATTGCGGTGCATCCGTTGCTGGTCGCGTACTTTCCGTTTGTCCTGCAGCGCCGTGCCGGCAAACGAAATCCTTCGCGTCAATTTCAGCCCTTCTCCGCTCCGCCCGCAAGGCCGGGGTAGCAGAAACCGGTATCGCAGTGGAGGCGATCCTTGCCGGCGGCGTCCTGGCAGGCGGTCCCGGTGTCCCGGCGCGGTGCCGGCGAAATTGAATTTTGTACACAATCCCGTGTTGACAGTGAACCGGGCGCCTGCCCATACTCGAAAATTCCGAGTTGATCCTGCCGCCTGGCGCGGCGACGCCGCCGCTGGCAGGCCTGCGTTCGAGACGGCCGAGCAATGCCAGGGCACTCGGCTTTGCCGAGTGGGAGGAGCGTCTTCATGATTTCGAACGGGTGTCTCAAGGGTGTGCGCAAGGGTGCGGCCGCGGTTCTCGCCGCGGGTGCGATGCTGGGCTTTTCCGCCATGCCCTCTGCGGTTAGCGCGGGCGACGGCCCGGGCGGTTATCCGAAACGCCAGATCACGATCATCGTCTGTTTCGGTGCCGGCGGCGGCAGCGACCAGATGGCCCGCGCCATGGGCGCGGCGGCGGAAAAGGTGCTCGGCGTTCCGGTCGTCGTGACCAACAAGAAAGGCGCCGGCGGCCTCGGCTGCCTGCCGGACTTCCTGGGAGCACCGGCGGACGGCTACACGATCCTGCAGCATACCGATAACCTGGTGACGCTCTACGCGTCGAAGAAGAGCAACCTGAACCCGGCGACCGACATCAAGCCGCTGCTGATCGCGAATGTCGTCGCCAGCCAGCTGTTCATCAACCCCAAGGACAAGCGTTTTCTGACCGACGGCAAGCCGGACTTCGACAAGGTGCTGAAATACGCCAAGGACAATCCGGGCAAGATGACGGTGGCGAACTACGGCACGACGGAAAACCTCGAAGGCGTGACCATGGGCAAGCTGGAGAAATTCTTCGGCATCAAGACCAAGATCGTCGCCTTCGACAAGCCGGCGGAACGCTACGGTTCGGTTATCGGCGGGCGCATCGACGTACTGTTCGAGCAGATCAGCGATGTCCGATCGCTGGTCCAGAGCGGCGACTTGGTGCCGGTCCTTTCGATCTGGCCGAAACGGTTCAAGGTCTACCCGGACACCAAGTCGACGGGGCAGGACTACGGCATGAAATGGGTTCCGACGGTCAAGTGGCGGGCCTTGTTTGTCCGCAAGGACATGCCGAAGCCGATCTTCGACTTCCTGGAAGCGGCGATGAAAAAGGCCTGGGAGACCGAAAGCCATCAGGCCTGGCTCAAGAAGAAGGGCATGCATCTGCTGAATTCCTACCGGACCAGCGCCGAGACGACGAAGATCGCGGCCGACGAGATCAAGACCTATTCGGACGCCTATCGCGAACTTGGACTGCCGAGCCGGTAGCCGGCCGGTAGACGACGGACAGCGCCCGGGCGGGCCGGACGCCCGCCCGGCTCGCCGAGCGAACCGTAACCTATGGGAGCGCGCGCCGCCGAAGGCCTGATCTGGCTTGCCTTCGCGGCGCTCGCTTATTTTCTGACCTACGAATTCGATCAGCCGCTGCGCGGCTATGCGCTGGGCGCGTCGACCTGGCCGCGTGCGATCATCCTGATGATCGGGCTGGGCGCTGTCGGCCTGCTGGTTACCCGGCTGCTTAATCCCGGAAGCGAGGCGGATCGGAGTGCCGATCTCGACAGTTCCTTCGACCTGGAGGAGGCAGCGGCGTCGCCTGCCGCCTCGACGGCCGAATTCTGGCGCCGGGCCCTGGAGCCGAAACGGCTGCTGACGTTCGGCCTGCCGCTGGTCTACGCCGCGGCCATGCACCGCTTCGGCTTCCTTTTCGTCTCTCCTGTCTTTCTGTTCGCCTACATGGTTCTGTTCGGCTATCGCAAATGGCGCGTGCTGATCGCCGTCAATCTCGCCATTTACGCGGTCGTCCTGCTGGTCTTCGTGCGGCTGCTCTATACTCACTTCCCGCCCGGCCTCGGCGTGTTTCACAGCCTGACCGGCCGGTTCGTCGATCTCCTCCAATAGGCGGGCAGGGCGGCGGTGGAGAATTTCCTTCTCGGTACCTATCAGATCGTCGGCGACCCCACCGCGCTGCTCCTGTTCACGGCGGCGCTGATCGCCGGGCTGGTGTTCGGCTCGGTGCCGGGCCTCAGCTCGATGACGCTGGCGGCGATATTCCTGCCCTTCTCGGTCTTCCTGCCGTCGGAGCACGCCATCCTGTTCTACGGCGTCATCTATGTCGCCGGGGTCTATGGCGGGGCGACGACGGCGATCCTGTTCAATATCCCGGGATCGGTTGAGAACACGCCGACCACCTTCGACGGCCATCCGATGGTCAAGAAAGGCCAGGCGGGCAGGGCGGTCGGCCTGGCTATCACAGCCTCGGCGGTCGGCGGAACGCTGTCCTGCATCGTGATGATGGTCGGCACCGCGCCGATCGCGCGCTGGGCGATTTCCGCGATCAGCCCGATCGAGAAATTCGCCATCGTGTTCTTCGCGCTCGCCGTCGTCGCGGGGATCGGCCGCGGTTCCTTCTGGAAGCGGTGGATTTCGCTGTTCTTCGGCCTGTGGATCGGCACCATCGGCACCGACCCGGTCGGCGGGCTCGGCCGCTTCGCCTTCGGCGACTACTATGTGATGACCGGCATCAACTTCACGGTCCTGATCGTCGGCTTCTTCGCGGTGTCCGAAGTGTTCGTACAGGGCGAGCGCCTCGTCCGGGGTACCTACAAGGCACCCAAGGTATCGGTCGATTTCCCAAGTTTTCTGGAGTTCTGGCGGCTCAAATTCGCCATCCTGCGCTCGTCGGTCATCGGCTTCGCCTGCGGCGTGCTGCCAGGCGTCGGCGCGGCGCTGGCATCCTTCCTGTCCTACAGCGAGGCGGTCCGCTGGTCGAAGCACCCCGAGCGCTTCGGCACCGGCGAGCCCGAGGGCATCGTCGCTGCCGAAACCGCGAACAACTCGGCGACCGGCGGCGCTATGGTGCCGCTGCTCGCGCTCGGGCTGCCCGGCGGCGGTTTCACGGCGATCATGATCGGCGTGCTGACCCTGCACGACCTGACGCCCGGCCCCCTGGTCATGATCCAGCACAAGCCGCTGGTCTGGATCCTGTTCTGCGGCATGTTCTGGGCCAGCATCGCGATCCTGGTGCTGGGGCTGATCGAGACGCGCATGATCGTCAACCTGCTGCGCATCCCGTTCGCAATTCTCGGCCCGGCGATCATCTTCTTCTCGACCATCGGCGCCTTCTCGCTTCGCAACAACATCCTCGATGTCTGGACGGTCTTCATCGCCGGCATCCTGGGCTATGTGCTGCGGCGCTACGGCTATTCGCTGCCTGCCATCGTGATGGGCGTGATTCTCGGGCAGATCGGCGAGGAGGCGTTCTACCAGTCGATGGTGATGATGGATTACCGGCTGTTCGGCTTCTTCGACTATCCGACCGCCGCCGTCTTCCTCGTATTGGGCGTGGCGACGGTAATCGCGCACCTGGTCCGGCTCGCGCGCAGCCGCCGGGCGGGCCCGGCCGGGCGCACGGAAGGCCAATAGTATCCTGGAAGCCCGTTCCACCGCAGGACTCCGGGACGGTCGATCGGATGCTTGCCGGGAACGGGTAAATTTGCGACAGAACGGATAAGGGCGCGACCGCCGTGTCGGGCGCCCGAATGAAGAGGCTTGCGGTTTGATCGGGCAAAGCCGCAATGACTGAACGACAAATTCGTTCATTTGAATTTATCTCTCGATTTCAAAGATTTACATGAGATCGCCAAACAGACAGAACCGGGCTAGCGATGACCGTCCATTTTATCGGCGCCGGGCCGGGCGCGTCGGACCTGATCACGGTGCGGGGCCGGGATTTGCTGAGCCGCTGCCCGGTGTGCCTCTACGCGGGCTCGCTGGTCCACCGCGATGTTCTTTCGCATTGCCCGCCGGGAGCGAAAGTCGTCGATACCGCGCCGATGAGCCTGGACGAAATCGTCGCTGAAATCCGCGCCGCCCACGACGCCGGCAAGGACGTCGCGCGGCTGCATTCCGGCGACCTCTCGGTCTGGAGCGCGGCCGGCGAACAGTTCCGCCGGCTCGACCGTCTCGGCATTCCCTACACAATGACGCCAGGGGTTCCGGCCTTCGCGGCTTCCGCGGCGGCTCTCAAGCGGGAACTGACCCTTCCGGGCGTCGCCCAGTCCCTCGTCCTGACCCGGACATCGGGGCGGGCCTCGAAAATGCCGGAGCGCGAAACCCTGGAGACCTTTGCGGCGTCCGGCGCGACGCTCGCGATTCATCTTTCGATCCACGTCCTGGAGCGGATCGTGGCGGCGCTGCTGCCGCATTACGGGCCGGATTGCCCGGTCGCCATCGTCTGCCGGGCGAGCTGGCCGGACGAGCAGATCTTGCGTGGCACTCTCGGCACCATCGAGGCACTGGCCGCCGAAGCGCCGATGGAGCGGACGGCGACGATCCTGGTCGGGCCGGTTCTGGAGGCGGCCGAATTCGAGGAGAGTGCGCTGTACGATCCGGAATACCGCCGACGCTTCCGCGGAGGGCCGGCCGGATGCGCCTAGCCCGAACTCCCGACCAGCTTGCTGTCGCGGTCGAAAATCAGCACGTCGATCGCGATGTCCGCTCCGGCGACGACGGCTTCGGCCTCGTGGCGAGCAGCGGCGGCGATGGCGTCGCCGAGCGCCAGCCCTTCGCTTTCGGCGATCTGGAAGGCCAGCGCCGTGGTGTTCGCTGCGCGGATGGCGGCGACGGCGGCCCCGCCCGCCCCGACTTTTTCCGCAACGCCGGCCAGTGCGGCCCGGTCGACAGCACCCTTGCCCGAATGCAGGTCGAGCATTCCCTGGGCCAGCTTGGTCATCTTCGCCACGCCGCCGGCGATGGTGACCCGCGGCACGGGATGTTTGCGCAGGTGCTTCAGCATGCCGCCGACGAAGTCGCCCATGTCGATGAGCGCGGATTCCGGCAGATCGTAGTAGCGCTGGACCGCGGCCTCGGAAGTCGAACCCGTGGCGCCGGCGATGTGGGTCAGTCCGGTTGCCCGGGCGACGTCGATGCCGCTGTAGATCGAATGGATCCACGCGGCGCAGGAGTAGGGGACGACGATGCCGGTCGTGCCGAGGATCGACAGGCCGCCGACAATCCCGAGCCGCGCGTTCATCGTCTTCTCGGCCAGTTTCTCACCGCCGGGGATCGAAATCTCGACCTCGACATCGCCGGCCGCGCCATGCGCTTGTGCGACCTCTGCGATCGCGCCGGCGATCATCTGCCGGGGTACCGGGTTGATCGCCGGCTCGCCAGGGCCGACCGGCAGGCCCGGCTTGGTCACCGTGCCGATGCCCGGCCCCGCCCTGAACCGGACGCCGCCGCCTTCCGACTTACGGATCGAGGCCTCGACCAGCGCGCCGTGGGTTACGTCAGGGTCGTCGCCGGCGTCCTTGACGACCGCTGCGGTCGCCGAATCCGGCGCGAGCTCCTGCCGCGCCAGCACGAAGGCGACCCGGTCGCCGCGCGGCAGCGCGATGGTCACCGGATCCTCGAAAGCGCCGGTGAGCAGCGCGGTGTAGGCCGATTTGGCGGCAGCGGTGGCGCAGGCGCCGGTGGTCCAGCCGCGCTTGAGCGGTCGGTCGGGCTTCATGGCAATAGAAGTAGACAATGGCTGCGCGCCTGTCATCCGCGGGAAACAGGACAGTGATCGGCGCACGGCTGGAGGCCATGCTGAACGGCGGTCCGGAGTTCAAGGCCGGATCGGTCTGGCTGGTCGGCGCCGGTCCGGGCGATCCGGGCTACCTGACCGTCAATGCGATCCGCGCGCTGCACCAGGCGGATACGATCCTGCACGATGCACTGATCGACGACCGGATCCTCGAACTCGCACGGCCCGAAGCGCACAGGATATTCTCCGGCAAGCGGGCCGGGGTCCATTCCATCGACCAGACCGCCTTGTGCGCCCGGATGGTCGACCTTGCCCGGTCCGGCCAGCGCGTGCTGCGCCTGAAGGGCGGCGATCCGATGGTCTTCGGCCGCGGCGGCGAGGAAATGCTGCGCCTCGCCGAAGCCGAAATTCCCTTCCGTATCATCCCCGGTGTGACGGCCGGCCTGGCGGCGATGGCGGTGGCGTCGATTCCGGCGACCCTGCGCGACGTCAACCGCGCCGTGGTCTTTGCGACCGGCCACGAGGCTGCGGACACGGACGAGACCGACTGGGCAGGCCTCGCCGCACTGCGCCAGCCGCTGATCCTCTACATGGCGTTGCGCCGGCTCAACAGGATCGCCGGAGAACTGATCGCCGGCGGCCTGCCGCCCGAAACGCCGCTCGCCGTGATCTCGTCTGCCACCCGGGCGGACGAGGACATCCTGATCTCCAGTCTGGGTACCATAGCCGAAGACCGGCGGCGCCACGCCATCGAACCGCCCGCGATCGTCGTCGTCGGCGACATCGTGAAGACCCGCGAACGGCTGCTGCGAGTCGCGCCGGCTTTTGCCGGAGCCCTTGCTTGACCGCCAGCGCATTCCTCGTCGGCGCGCCGCGGTCCGGAGCCGGAAAGACGACGCTCACCGTCGGCCTGATCGCCGCGCTGAACGCGCGCGGCCGGCGAGTGCGCGCCCTGAAATGCGGTCCGGACTACATCGATGCCGCGTTTCACAGCGCGGCCAGCGGCGCCGAGTGCGCGAACATCGACAGTTGGGCCATGTCGCCCGGCCATATGGCGGAGATCCTCGAATCGGCGGTCGAACCGGGCGGCCTGATCGTCGTCGAATCGGCCATGGGCCTGTTCGACGGTATTGCCGGACAGGCGGGGCATTCCGGCGCCGCGGCGGACATCGCCGTCCGTTTCGGAATTCCGGTCGTTCTGACAATCGACATTTCCGGCCAGGCCCAGTCCGCCGGGGCCGTCGCCAAGGGCTTCGCCGGGTTCGATCCGCGTCTCGAGATCGGCGGCGTCATCCTGAACGGCATCGCCAGCGAGCGGCATTTGCGCACCGCAACGGAGGGCCTGGCCGCCGCCGGCATCGCGCGGCTCGGCTGGTTGCCGCGGCGCCGGAAATTCGCATTTCAGGACCGGCATCTCGGCCTCGTGCAGGCGCGCGAGCGGCACAATCTGGCGATGGAGATTGCCGCCCTTGCCGAACAGGTCGCCGCAACCGTCGATCTCGACCGGATCGAAGCGATGGCCCGGCCGATCCGCGAAACCGGCGATACCGATGCCGCAAGCGCCGCGACCCGCGCGCCGGACCCGCCGGGTCAGCGTATTGCGCTTGCCGACGACGACGCCTTTTCCTTCATCTACCCGCACATGACGGCGGCCTGGCGCGAGCGGGGTGCGGAGATGTTCCGTTTCTCGCCGCTCGCCGACGAGGCGCCGCCGGAGGGGTGCGACTGCTGCTGGTTGCCCGGCGGCTATCCCGAGCTCCATGCCGGACGGATCGCGACGGCCGGTCGGTTTCTCGACGGACTCCGGGAATTTGCCGAAACCCGGCCGGTGCACGGCGAATGCGGCGGGTACATGGTCCTCGGCCGGACCCTCGAAGATTCGGACGGTGCCGTTCACGCCATGGCCGGCCTGCTCGGCCACTGCACGAGCTTCGCCGACCGGAAACTGCATCTGGGCTACCGGCGGGCGGTGACGACCCAGGACTGCGTACTGGGAACGGCCGGCACGGCGGTTCGCGGTCACGAGTTTCACTATGCGACGATCCGGGACGACACGGCGGACGAAGCGTTCCTCACGGTTTTCGACGGGGAAGGCCATCCATTGGGCGCCGGCGGCGGGCGGCAGGGCAACACGACCGGAACCTTCTTTCACGCCATCGCCCGGGAGATCTGAAGTGGGCCCTGGGGAGAAGAGCGGTATGACGGAGCCCGAACAGCCGGTGCTCAACAGAAGCATTGCGCTGCTCGACGGTGGCGTCGGCCAGGAACTGCACCGGCGGAGCAAGCGCGGTTCCGCGCCCTTGTGGTCCGCGCAGGTCATGATCGACGAGCCGGAGCTTGTCGAGACCGTACATCTCGAATTCATCGAGGCCGGCGCGCGGATCATCACGCTGAACAGCTATTCGGCGACACCCCACCGGCTCATCCGCGAGGGCCGGTCCGGGATGTTCGAGGGGTTGCAGGACGCCGCGGTGTGCGCTGCGCAGGCTGCACGCGAACGCAGCGGGCGGGACATCCGGATCGCCGGCTGCCTGCCGCCGCTGACGGCGTCCTACCGGCCGGATCTGACATTGCCGGAAGAGGACTGCCTGGCGGACTATCGCCGAATCGTGGCGGCGCAGACGGACGGAGTCGACCTGTTCCTGTGCGAGACCCTGTCTACGGTCCGGGAAGCGCGGATCGCCACGCTGGCGGCGCGCGAGAGCGACAGGACGGTGTGGACCGCGCTCACCGTCGACGACGCCGACGGGACGGTGCTGCGGTCCGGGGAGCCGGTTGCCGACGGCGCCATTGCCGCGCTCGACGCCGGCGCGGCGGCGGTACTGGTCAACTGTTCGAGCCCGGAGGCCGTTGCCGGTGCGTTGCCGGCGCTGGCCGCTATCGGGTCGCCCTTCGGCGCCTATGCCAATGGGTTCGTATCGGTCGAGGCGCTTGAGCCGGGCGGGCCCGTCGACGCGCTGGAGGCGCGCGACGATCTGGAACCGGCGGCCTATGCGCGGCATGCGCTGGCCTGGGCCGCGGCGGGGGCGACGATCCTCGGCGGCTGCTGCGAAATCGGCCCGGCCCACATCGCAGAACTCGCCGGGCAACTCGGCCTCGAAGGCTATGACATAGCGTCCGAACCCGAATACGGTATGCCGGTCGACGGTCGGTAAGCCGGCGGGCCGCTCCCGTACGGCCGTCGGGGAGGTCAGGCCTGCTGCATGGCGCCGTCCGGATCGGCGTAGGCCATGGCCTGGATCTCGATCAGGAACTCTTCCTTGACCAGACGGTCGACGATCAACAGCGTGTTCGGCGGATACTGCGTGCCGCCGAAGAGCTTCGGAAACAGCTCGGCCCGGATCTTCATGAAGGTCTCGATGTCCTGCGAACGGACGAGGTAGGTCGTGAAGGCAGCGACGTTGTTGAAGCCGAGGCCGCAGCCTTCGAGAACCGCGCCCAGATTGTCCAGCACCTGGCGCATCTGGGCCTCGAAATCGTTCTTGCCGACGACGCTGCCGTCGAGCCCGACCGAAAGCTGGCCCGCGATGTGCAGCGTCCTGCCGGCGGGCACGCTTGTGACGTGCGAATACAGGCCCTGGGCCGGGCAGGTGTTCGGCGGATTCAGGTAAGCGATGGATTCGGCCGGCATCGTCGTTTCTTTCAAGACAGGGGAGACTCTGTTCATTCTAGAGCGGCGCGCCGGAGAACTCGATCCGGAATCCGCCGGAACCGGCCCTGCGAGCAGGGGAATGCCTCCGGGCCACGGATATGATAGGTTATGCCCATGTCGAGCCGCAGCATGACACGCAGGACGGTAGCAGCCGGTCTGGCAGCGGGCACTGCAGGGGCGGCGGCGACGCTGTTCCTGTCCGGCGCTCGCTCGACGACCCTGGGATACGCCTTCCGCGGCCCGGCACCGGACCGCGGCCTCGGCCTTGCGCCGCCAGAGGTCTGTACGCCCGGCACCATCGGACGCACCGCAGGGCCTTACTATACGCCGTCGACGCCGCGCCGCGCCGACCTGCGCGAGCCGGGGAGCGGCGGAGAGCCGCTGATCCTCCAGGGGCTGGTCCTGACGCCCGACTGCCGCCCCGTGCCCGGTGCGGTTGTCGATCTCTGGCATTGCGACGAGCGCAGCCGGTATGACAACAGCGGCTTTCGCTATCGCGGCCACCAGTTCACCGACGCCGCCGGCGGCTTCCGGTTCCTGACGATCCGGCCTGCCCACTACGCCGGGCGGACGCCGCATTTTCACGTCAAGGTGCAAGGCGAGAAAACGCGCCTGCTGACGACGCAGTTGTTTTTCCCGGATCTGCAGGAAGCCAACCGCCGGGACTACATTTATCGCGACGAACTGCTGCTGCGCCTCGGCCGTAACAGCGGAACCTGGCAGGCGCGGTTCGATTTCGTGCTGGCGCCGGCCTGATACGGCGAGAGCGGAGGCGGCAAAATTGGCCGAAGCCCCGACGCTGCGGAACGCCGAGCCGAATTGCCTGATCGTCTCCTGCCATCCGCTGAAAGACAGCTTGTGCCATCATCTTGTCAGCCGGATTGAGGCGGGACTCGAGGCGAACGGCGTCGCCTGCGAGCATCTGGACCTCTACGAAAGCGGGTTCGGGGCTGCGCTCACCGCCGCGGAACGGGCGGGCTATTTCGGCGAATTCGACGATAGCGGCATCGGCGCCGAAACCGCGCAGCTCAAGCGGGCGGAGACGCTGATCCTGGTTTTTCCGACATGGTGGTTCGGGATGCCTGCCCTGCTCAAGGGCTGGTTCGACCGGGTTTGGGCCCCCGGCGTCGCTTTTGACAATGTGCCCGAAACCGGCGCAATCGAGCCGGCGCTGGCCAGTCTGAAACACTGCCTTGCGATCACCACGCTGACATCGCCGTGGAAAATCGACCGCCTGATATTGCGGCAGCCGGTCAAGCGGGTTCTGAAAGGCGCCATCCTCAAGGGCTGCGCGCCGCAGGCGTCCTTCGAGATGCTCAGTCTCTACGGCGTCGCCGCGCTCGACGCTGCACGGCTCGAGGCGTTCGGACGGAAAATCGACCGGGCGGTGGCGCAGATCCGCTGAACGTGCGCAAACGTCATTTCCCGCTTCTCAGCCGGTAGCCCTGCCGCGGCCCTCGATTTCCGCGTGCATGGCCTTGACCGTGTCGCTCGCCGTGGTTTCGAACAGCGCGGGGATGAGGGCATGGATAAAGGCCGCGGCGCCGGCGCAGAACAACCGGGCGCCGAAGCGCATGGCAAAGGCCATATGCTCCGGATAGGTCTCGCCGACGCTGGCCGGATGATCGCGGAACGCGCTCAGAAACGACCGGACCGGAATGCTCGCTTCCTGCTGGTTCATCGGTTTCGCTCTTCTCTCTGCCGGCCCGCGGCCTGCAATCGCCGACGCCTCTGTTCGCCGGGCGCCATCCCTCGTTCAAAGTAGCAGGCCAGCCCGGCGCAGATGTCCCAAATTCTTTGCAATTGGCTAGTTTTTTGGGATATCATCCCAAAATGAGCACAGTACTGGATGAAGCGGACCTCAGAATTCTGCGTTGTCTGCAACGGGACGCTTCGGTCAGCATGGATGAACTGGCCGCCAGGACGAACCTGTCGCGCAACGCCTGCTGGCGCCGGGTCAAGCTGCTGGAAGAGCGGCAGGTGATCCGCGGGCGCGTCGCCCTGATCGACCCGGATGCGGTCGATCTCGGCCTGTCGGTTTTCGTCATCATCCGCACCAGCGCCCACGAAAAGGACTGGCTCGGCAAATTCGAGGAGGCCGTCCGGACTCTGCCGGAAATCCAGGGCGCCCACCGGATGACCGGCGACATCGACTATGTGCTGCGGCTGCGGGTCCCGAACGTCAAGGGATACGACCGGTTCTACAAGCGTCTGATCGCCAAGGTCCCGATCTCGGACATTTCGGCGAGCTTCGTCATGGACGACATCAAGGATACGACGGCCCTGCCGATCTAGGCCCGGTCCGGGCTGCGCTTTCGGCGGATGGGATGCCGGGATTCCCGGTCAGACCGTTCGCAGCCCAAGATGTGCCTCGACAGCGTCGAAATCTCTGTCGGCGTGCAGCAGGCGGTGGCCGTTCTCCAGGCAGAAGGTCGCGATCAGCATGTCGACGGTCTTGCGCACGGTCACGCCCCGGGCGCGCAGGGTCCGATAGTTTCGGGCGCTGGCCAGCGCGATGTCACGGCCGACCATCGGCGTCAAATACAGCGTGTCGAGGGCCGCGCGTGCCCGTTCGGCGTCGCGATCCGACCGGAAGCCCTGTAGAACTTCGGTCAGGATGAGGTCGCCGATCAGCACGGGTTCCGCGCCGAGGATGCCGTCGAGCAGCGCCGTCTCGCGGGTGCCGACGCCGTTGAAAAAATCGATCCAGACGGACGAATCGACGACGATCACCGATCCAGTCGCATGTCGTCGAGCGATCCCTCCCAGCGCAGTTGGCCGCGCAGCGCGCGCAGGCGCGCCTGCTGGCGCGTCCGCAACAGCAGGCGCAAGCCTTCTTCGACGGCGGCTTTCTTGGTCTTGCAACCGCTCGCTTCCAGGGCCTGCGCCATCAGTTCGTCGTCGATGTCGATATTCGTACGCATGGCAGGATGATGTGTATATTTCTGAGAATTATACACACAAAGAGCCGGTCCTTCAAATGTTTCGGGAGATGCGCGGCCTTTTGCAGGGAAGCGTGCGGCTCAGGCCGGCGCGGGTTCAGCGCTTTTCGCCGCCGCGTCCTCCGCCTCGAGAACCTGCTCGAAGGCTTTCAGAAATACCGCCGGCTCCTGAGCGCCGGAGACGGCGTATTGCCGGTTGACGATGAAACAGGGCACGCCCTGGATACCCATCTGCCGGGCCATCAGGTCTTCCTGCCGGATGCGTTCGACATCTTCGTCGCTGTCGAGGTAGGCCCGGGTTTCGGCGGCGTCCATGCCGGCGTCGGCGGCGAGGTCGGCCAGGGTTTCGCGGTCGCCGATATCCCGGCCTTCCATGAAACAGGCCCGGAACAGCCGTTCCACGACTGCATCCTGCAGGCCGGGCCGGCCTCCCGAATCCTCGGCCGCGCGGCCCGCCCGGTCGATCAGCCGGTGCGAATCGAGGGTATTGGGCTGGCGCGCCATCCTGG
Organism: Alphaproteobacteria bacterium; assembly: GCA_965202925.1. Classification (GTDB taxonomy): domain Bacteria; phylum Pseudomonadota; class Alphaproteobacteria; order Bin65; family Bin65; genus Bin65. The sequence goes on from CBDBCG010000001.1 coordinate 1,714,403, forward strand.
AGAAATCGAAGTCGAGGCCGGTCGACGCCCCGGCCTCCCGAATCGCGGAATAGATATGCTCGGCGCGCTCGTCGCCGCCGAACTTGGCGGCCAGATAGGCCTTCCGGTCCATGCCTTCGGCCGGCATGTCCGGATTGAGCTGGAACGGCCGCCAGCCGACATAGACTTCGAGGTCCGGCGGCCTTCGGGCCAGCGCCCCCTCGAACCGGCGCTTGCCGACATAGCACCACGGGCAGACCGTATCGGAAACGATATCGACGGTGATTTTGCGGGTCATGGCCGTTCCGTGAATTGTGCTACCCGGAGTCGGCCGGCAGCGAGCCGGCCCGGCAGCAACGCGCTGAGTACCTCAGCCCGACAATAGGGCGAGCGAGAGCAAAGTCAAAACGCGGGCATCCGCACGGCAAACGCCCCCGGAGCGGCATCCGTTCAGGCCGCCTGCGCAACCACGACCAGCCGCTGTCCGAGCGCGCGAAGCGCCGCCTCGACCTGACCGATATGCGACCGGTGGTCGAGATCGAGCAGGCGCCGGACCGTGCCTTCCACGGTCTCCATTCGCCTGGCCAGCGCGGCATTGCCGACGCCCTGTTCGCGCATTGCACGGTAGAGCGCGACCTTGGCCGCAACCAAAGCGGGCGCGGAAATGACGGTTCGTCCCCTCGCAGGCGACGGTTGCGGGATATCGCGCTGGGATTCGACATACCTGCCGAGCGCGGCGATCAGGCAGTCTTCCGCTTCTGCGACTGCTTCTTCAACCGTCGCACCTTCCGTCAGCGCTTCAGGAATGTCCGGAAACGATATCAGGATGCCGCCTCCAATCTGCTCGTTCAGTTGGACGGGAAACGCCGACGGCAAAGCAATCGCCATCTCTACCTTACCCCTCGTCGAGCCGGATGGTTTCGATGCCGCCGTTGCGCACCGCCAGGGCGAGCCGGCCATGCTTCAGGGCCAGTGCGTCCTCGCCGAACAGGGTGCGGCGCCAGCCGCCGAGCGCCGGAACGTCGGCCTCGTCGTCAATCGCGATCCGTTCCAGATCGGCGGCGGAGGCCACCAGCTTCTGGGCGACACGGCCCTTCTCGCACCGCTCCTTCAGCAACACCTTGAGGAACTCGACGACCGGGGCGGCGCCGGCCGGCAGTTCTTCCCGGACCGCGTCGGGCAGCGGCGCGGGAGCCGGCGCGTTCCGGCCGCGCTCGACCGCCTTGAGGATCGCCTGGCCCGCCGGGCCCTCCGCCAGCCCCCTGGATATCCCGCGCGTCCGGGCCAGCGCAGCGACGGTCCGCGGCCCGTTGGCAGCGACGTCGATCAGGGTCTCGTCCCGGAACACCCGATTGCGCGGAATGTTCTTCTGCTGCGCGAAGCTTTCGCGCCATGCCGCGACCTGCTTCAGGACGCCGAGATATCGCGGCTTCAGCGAGCGCGACCGGACCCGTTTCCAGGCATCGTCCGGCGTCGTGACGTAGCCGGCGGCGTCTTCGAGCGCCGCCATGTCTTCGGCGATCCAGTCTTCGCGCCCGGCCGAGCGGATCTGTGCGCGCAGCTTGCGATACGCCGTGCGCAGATGGGTGACATCGGAGAGCGCGTAGGCCAGTTGTTTTCCGGTGAGCGGCCGGGCCGCCCAGTCGGCGAAGCGGGCGCCCTTGTCGATCTGCGCCTTCGCCAGCTTGCGCACCAGCTGCTCGTAGCCGACCTGGTCGCCGAAGCCGCACACCATCGCGGCGATCTGGGTATCGTAAACCGGCGCCGGCGTCTTGCCGGTCCGATGCACGAAGATTTCGATATCCTGCCGGGCGGCGTGGAAGACCTTCACGACATCGGGATTCTGCATCAGGTCCCAGACCGGCGTAAGGTCCATGCCCGGCGCCAGCGGATCGACGGCCGCCGCCTCGTCCTCGCCGGCAAGCTGGATCAGGCAGAGAACCGGCCAGTAGGTCTTTTCGCGGATGAACTCGGTATCGACGGTGACGAAGTCTTCGGCCGCCAGACGGGCGCACAGCGCGGCGACCTGCGCCGGATCGGTGAGGAGGGTCATGGCCCGGATATACCGGATGGTGCGCCGCAGCGGAACGGCGCGCTTTGGCCTGCTGCTGATGGGCCTGGCCGCCGCTGCGCCGGCCTTTGGCGAGGCGCGGTCCGCAGACTGGACGCACCTCGCCCGCCCTTGGCCGTCCGGCGAGCGCCTCGAAGGGATTGCGGGCAGGGATATCCGCTTCCCGACGACCAGCCCGTTCGCACCGACCGATGCGGACGATGCGAGCAAGGCGACGGGGGTCGGCACGCTCTATCTGCCGAAGCCGTTGCCCACAGGCCGCCGGCCGGCGCGCAGCGTGCCGGTCGTCGTCCTGCTGCACGGCGCCAGCGGGGTGCGCTATGCCCGCGAGCATGTCTACGGCCGCCAGTTCGCCGCCATGGGGCTGGCTGCCGTTGCGGTCGACGTGTTCGCCGCGCGCAACCATGGCGCCGGCGGTTTCGTGCGCCGGCTGATCGACGTGACCGAGACCATGATGATCGCCGACGCCTTCGCCGCGCTGCGCTGGGTCGCCCGCAAGCACCCGGCGGTCGATCCGGGCCGCGCCTTCGTTATGGGCTTTTCCTACGGCGGCATGGCGGCGGCCTACATGCTGGACCGGCGCATTACGAAAAAGCTGGGCCGCGGCCTGCGCTTCGCCGGCCATATCGCCTTCTACGGCCCGTGCATCGCCCGCTTTGCGAAACCCCGGACGACCGGCGCGCCGCTCCTGATGCTTTACGGCACCGCCGACGAGCTGATCGATCCCGCGCGCTGCCGGGCCTATCTGGGCGATATGCGGCGCGGCGGCAGCGCCGGCCGGCTGATCGCGATAAAGGATGCGCCCCACCAGTGGGACGGCGGCTGGTCCCGGTTCCGCATCGGCCGGCAGATGCACGGCTGCCGGCTGCGCGTCGAGCCGGCCGGCGCGATCCGCGATCTCAACACCGGCCTGGTGATGGCCTCGCCGCTCTTGCGCATGACCATCCTCGGCCTGTGCGTCGGCGGCCCGCCCTATCTGATCGGCCGCGACGACCGCGCCCGGCAAATCTCCAACCGCGAAGTCGGCCGCTTCCTGCGCGCGATATTGACGGGGAAGACGCCGTTCGGGGGGTAGGGCAGGACCACCACTGGCGTCACGGCCTGCGGCCAGGGCGCCGGACCGCGAATGACGCTATAGGACAATTATCTTGATTTTTGGTATGATCGTTCAAATTTAGAATGTCCTAAAGCCTTGAAATTACGATATTTTTCAGCCAATACAAATTAGAAAGACCGGTCTACCTACCGTGTTTTTTTGCAGGCATCTCCGCCGGAGCGCACTCCGTCCGTCGACGATTGTTCATATAATGTTCTTAACCGGATATGTCAAGGGCTTTCTGGCGCGGGCAGCGGCCCGAGTCGACATCGGCGATTTCTCGACAGCGGCGAGACGGGAAAAGCCCGAAAGCCCCGAATTGCAGCGCCCGCCGCGCTACCCATCCCACACCAGCGCGAGCACCCGGAGCGGTGAGCCGCTGCCCTGCTTGATCTTGAGCGGCGCGGTGAAGACGACGCTGCCGGTCGGCGGCAGCAGGTCCAGGTTGGTCAGGCATTGCAGGCCGTAGCGGCCGGCGCCGTGGATATAGTAATGGCACGGGTAGGGCGGGCGCAGATGCATGGCCTGGCCGGCGTCGGTGCCGATGCACTCGCTGCCGAAGCCCATGACGTCGCGCTCCTCGACCAGGAAGCGCACGGCGTCGGTGTCCGGGCCCGGCGTATGCTGCCCCTCCTCGTCGAAATTTTGGTAGGATTCCGGGTCCGGCCGCTTCGACCAGTCGGTCCGCATCAGCACCCAGGAGCGCGGCGGGATTTTGCCGTGCTCCTCCTCCCAGTTGCGCAGGAAATCCGCCGACAGCAGGAAATCGGCGTTCTGCTCGGCGTGCTTCACGCAATCGACGACGCAGGCCGGCGCGACCATGTTCTCGACCGGCACGGTATCGGTGCTGTTGTTGGGCAGGTTGCGCCCGGAGACCCAGTGGATCGGCGCATCGAAATGGGTGCCGGTATGCTCGCCGCAGGAGAAGTTGTTCCAGTAGGCGGCAAGCCCGCGGTCGTCGTAGCGCGACACCTCCTCGAGCCGGAACGGCCAGCATTGCCCCATCTCCGGCGGCAGCTCGATCTGCGGGAAATCCGGCGTCAGGGTCTGGGTCAGGTCGATCACGCGGATTTGGCGCTCGGCGATGCCGCGGACCATGTCCAGCAGGGGGTTGGCGTTCATCGTGATTCCCCTTTCCTGCTACTCGCCCTGGGCCAGTTCGCGTTCCAGCACCTTGGGATCGCGGCGCCAGCGTTCGTACCAGTCCCTGGCGATGTCGCCGGGATAGACGTCCTCCGCGCCGCCCTGCAATGCACCGACGATGGCGCGGGCGAGCGCCGCCGGCGTCACCTTGGGCGGGCGCAGCTCCTGGTTCCATTCCACGTCGAGCGGCCCGGGATACAGGTTGATCACCCGCACGCCGGACCGGTGCATGCCGGCGCGCATCGCTTGGGCGAGCGAATGGGCCGCCGCCTTGGAGGCGGAGTAGGTGCTCTGGTCCGGCTTGTTGGCGAGGGCGAAGATCGACAGGATGTTGACCCAGGCGACGGCGTTGGTCTCGGTATCCGCGCCGCGGGACATCATCACCGGCCCGAATTCCTGGGCGAGACGCAGCAGGCCGAAATAGTTGATCTCCATCTCCGCGCGGGCGTTCTCCGTGCCGTAGCGGCCGCCGACGGTATAGGCCCGGTGCTGCTCCGCCGTGTTGGCCAGGATATCGACCTTCGGGCCGATCTGGCCGGCGCAGCGCTTCACCGAATCCGGGTTGGTCACGTCGAGGTCGACCACCGTAACCTCGGGCAGCGCCTTTATTTCCTCGAAACCGGGGATCTTCTTCCAGGGCGCGGCCTCGCCGACCCAGACCAGGTCGGAGCCGGCGGCGATCATCGCCCTGACGACGGCCTGGCCGACCGGGCTCTTGCCGTCGGTTACGAAGACCTTGCGGAATTTCGGATCGCAGGTCAGTTCGCGCATCTGGGGATCGTCGCTCATATGGGGCGTATCCTTTTCCGGCAGGGCCAGCAGCACCGCCTGTCCAGCGCGGTCCAGCATGGCGCGGACGCGCACCCGGCACGGCGGTTCGGCGCAATCGCCGTGGACATGGACGATGAGGCTGGGGCTTTCGTGCGGGCCGTCGCCGTCCAGCTTCACGATGCCGAGCCGCCAGGGCAGGCGTTCGCGGAAATAGTTTTCCATGGCGTGGCGCAGGGTGGTGTGCGCCACCAGTTCGCCGGCCCCGCTCTGCGGCGTCCAGTCCAGCCGGTCGGACAGGCATATCCGGCAGGCTTCGCGCGGCGGATACTGGACGGCCCCGCAATCCCGGCAGACCTGGAGCTCGAACACGCCGCGCGCCGCGCCGGACGTCAGGCCGAGCGAGATCCGGCTGCGCGGGGCCGGCGGCAGCATCGGCGCGCGCGTGCGCAGGACCGGATTCTTGCGCTTCGGTTTCCTGAGCGGCGCGGCCACGGGCTCAGTCCCCCGCCGCCAGGATGGCCGCCGCGGAGCAGACGCCGCGGTCGTAGCTGATCATGCCGTAGCCGCCGACCAGGCCGATCTTCGCGTCCGGTACCGGCGTGCCGAGCGCCTGGCCGGTGACCTGCCGGATCGCCTCGACCGTGCCCAGAAATCCGCCCGCGCCGCCGGCCTGACCCACGGAAAGCTGGCCGCCCGAGGTGTTGATCGGGAAGCTGCCGTCGGTCGTCAGGGTATGGCTGCGCACGAAGTCCGGCGCCTCGCCCTTGGCGCAGAAGCCCAGATCCTCGAACTGCAGCATGTTGATCACGGGATAGTCGTCATAGGTCTCGAAGAAATCGATGTCGTCCGGCGTTACGCCGGCCATGCCGTAGAGTTCGCCGCTGTCCATCGCCCAGCCGCCGCGATACTGCACGGGGTCGTCCGGGAAGGCGTTGTGCCGCTCGATGGTGCCGAGAATGCGGCCGAAGCTCAAGCCGAGGCCGCACGCCTCCTCCTCGCGCATGACGAGATAGGCCTCGGCGCCGGCGCAGGGCATGACGCAGTCGAACAGATGCACCGGCTCGGCGATCGGCCGGGCGTTCATATACTGCTCCATGGTGAGCGGCGCCTTGAACAGGGCATGGGGGTAGGAGAGGGCGTTGTCCCGCTGGGCGACGCACATCTTGCCGAAATCCTCCCGCCGGGCGCCGTAGGTCCGCATGTAGTAGTCGGTGAGGAAGGCGAAGCTGGCGTTCGGTCCGCCGGTTCCAATGGGATAGACCGCGTCCTTTCCAAATTGGCTGAAGTTCTCCAGGCCCTGGCGGAAGCTGTCGATATGGTTGGTGTCGCCGGCGAGGCAGGCGACGATATCGGCGTCGCCGGCCTGGATGGCGCGGGCCGCCCGGCGCATCGCGACAACGCCGGTCACGCCGCCCATCGGGATATAGTCGAGCCAGCGCGGCGTCAGGCCGTGATGCTGGACGATGCCGACGGCGGTATCCGGCGCCAGCGACATGCTGGTCGCGCACACGCCGTCGAACCGGTCCTTGGGCACCCCGGAATCGCGGACCAGCGCCGCCAGGGCGCGCCCGATCCACCAGTGGGCGCCCCGGGTCGAGAAACGGACATAGGGAATCGAGACCGGCGTCGTGACGACGACGCCGTCATACGGCGCCCGGCGGGTCATGGGCCGGTCATGGGCGACGCTATACCTCCCCATCTTCAGAGGGGGAGGCCAGGTGGGGGTGGCGCGTCGGCAGACGCGCTTCGCCGCCCGGTATACAAAAAAAGGGCGAATCTTCCGGCGGCCCAAAACACCCCCATCCCCTCCGCTTCGCTCCGGGACTTCCCCCGCTGAAGCGGGGGAAGGATATCCTTTGCGGTTTGAAGCCGTTTCGCAGAGGAACGCTCTGAGGCGGGGAAAGGACGTTTCCGGCCGGGCCGGACCGGAGGGCGGATTCGGGCACCGGCGCGAGCGGGGCGGCTGTCGCGTCTGCGGCGGACGAAAACAGCAGCCAGGCCAGCGCCAGGATCGCCGCCGCCCACCAGGGCGCGGGCATCCGTTTGCGCAGCGGCCGGCTTTTCCGCAAGCCTAGGCCGCCTTGCGCGCGCCGTTCAGCACCCGGAAGACGGCCTGCGGCGTCGCCGGCATGTCGATATGGTCGATTCCGGTCACCGGGCCCAGGGCGTCGACCAGCGCATTGATCGCGGCCGGCGGCGCGCCGATCGCCCCGGCTTCGCCGGCGCCCTTGATACCGAGCGGGTTGGTCGTGCAGCGCACGTTGCGGGTGGCGAAACCGAAGAAGGGGAAACGCTCGGCCTTCGGCATGTTGTAGTCCATGAAGGAACCGGTTGCGAGCTGGCCGCTTTCCGGGTCGTACCAGGTGAATTCGTGCAGCGCCTGGCCCAGCCCCTGCACGATCCCGCCATGCACCTGGCCCTCCAGCAGAAGCGGGTTGATGACGGCGCCGAAATCGTCGACCACGGTATAGCGCAGGATTTCGATTTCCGCCGTTTCGCTGTCGACTTCCAGCTCGACGACATGGGCGCCGTTGGGAAAGGTCGAGGCTTCCGGGGTCCGTTCGAAGCTGTCGTCCAGCGGCTCGCCGTTCCGCTTCGCCTCGTGCGCGACGGCGAACAGGGACACCTCCCGGTCCGTCCCTGCGACCCGGTAGGCGCCCTCGCCGTATTCGACGTCGGTGGCGGCGGCTTCCAGCAGGTCGGCGGCGGTCTTCCGGCCCTTGTCGACAATGAGCGCGGCCAGCCCCAGCATGGCCGCGCCGCCGACCGGCACCGAGCGGGAACCGCCGGTCATGCCGGGTGGGGCCCGGTCCGAATCGCCCTGGAAGATGCGGATATTCTCCGCGTCGATGCCGAGTTCGCCGGAGAGAATCTGGCTGTAGGCCGTCTGGTGGCCCTGGCCGTTGTCCATCGTCCCGATGGCGACCGTGAGGATGCCGTCGTCGCCGAAGCTGCCGGCCGCGACCTCGGGCGGGCCGCCGCCGCAGCGTTCGATATAGGTCGCGAGGCCGATGCCGCGATATTTCCCGCGCCGCGCCGATTCGGCCCGGCGCGCCTCGAATCCGGCCCAGTCCGCCTGCGCCATCGCTTCGTCCATCAGCGCTTCGAACTCGCCGCTGTCGTAGGTGTCGCCCAGGCAGGTGGCGTAGGGCATCTGTTCCGGCTGGATGAAGTTGATGCGCCGGATCACGTCGACCGGCAGGCCGGTTTCCCGCGCCGCCTTGTCGATCAGCCGCTCGACGATGTAAGCGGCCTCGGGTCGCCCGGCGCCGCGATAGGCATCGACCGGCACGGTATTGGTCAGCACGCCCTTCACGGTCGTGTAGATGACCGGGATGTCGTAGAGGCCGACCAGCATGTCCATGCCGTCGCAGGCCACCAGCGGGGCGAACGCCGACAGGTAGGCGCCCTCGTTGGCGAAGGTGTCGGCCCGAAGGGCAAGGATCCGGCCGTTCCGGTCCAGGCCCAGCTTACAGTAGGTGATGTTGTCCCGCGCCTGGACGTCAGAAAGGAAGCCTTCGGACCGGTCGGACGTCCATTTGACCGGCCGGTTCAGCCGGCGCGCCGCCCAGATCGCGAGCGCCTGTTCGGCATGGGGAAAGACCTTCATGCCGAAACCGCCGCCGACATGGCCGGTGGTGACGCGCAAGTCCGAGGGATCGATCCCGAAGACCGGTCCGGCAAGGATATCGCGGACCAGGCTCGGTCCCTGGGTCGTGGTCGCGAGAGTCGTGCGGCCGGTCTCCGCATCATGCGCGGCAAGCGCGCTGCGCGGCTCCATCGGGTTGGCGACCACCCGGTTGTTGACCAGCCGGAGCTCGCAGACATGGTCGGCCCGGGCCAGCGCCGCGTCGACGGCGGCCTCGTCGCCCTTGTGCCAGTCGTAGATCAGATTGTTCGGGATGTGGTCGTAGAGCAGCGGCGCGTCGCCCGCCGCCGAATGCTCGGTGTGGACGGTGGCGGGCAGTTCCTCATAGTCCACCGCGATCCGCTCGGCCGCGTCGCGCGCCTGGGCCGGGGTTTCGGCAACGACCATCGCCACCGGATGACCGGCATAGCGGGCACGGTCTTTCGCCAGAATGCCGTGGGGCGAGTCGTGGCGCTGCGAGCCGTCCCGGTTCTCGACGGGGATCATGCAGGGCAGGTCGCCCAGGCCGTCGGCAGCCTGGTCCGCCCCGGTGAGGATGCCGACCACGCCCGGCGCCGCGGCGGCCTCCGCGGTATCGATGCTGAGAATGCGGGCATGGGCGTGGGGCGAGCGCAGGACGAAGGCCCAGGCCTGGCCGTCGATCGAGGTATCGTCGGTATAGGCGCCGGCGCCGGTTACCAGCACCCTGTCCTCGATCCGCGCTGCGGCCTGGCCGACACCGAATTTCGTCATCGCACTTTCTCACCTGTTCGACCGTGGATGCGCCGGCAATTCCATGTGCCGGACGCGGTGCGCCAAGATTAACCCGCCGAACACGGGCGACAAGCGGATATCGCGGCGCAATTCCGGCGCGCGAATCCCGGCTGCGAACCGCCGGACCGATTGCACGAAAAGACCGTACACGAAGCTGTGATTTCGGCCTGCATTTTTTTGCTTTCCAACACCGCATAAAGGGCGTAGAGGCCGCTCGCTCAATGCATCGGCCCGTGCAGCAAAGTCGCACCGGGCCCGGCCGATCGGCATAGCCATGAATCACGATCGTCGCTCCGCCGAATATCCGGTACCGCAGCAACCGCTGTTGCAACGCCTGCTGTCGCATGTATCGACGGAAACCCTGCCGGACCCCGACCAGGTCGACAAGGTGTGCACGCATGTACCGGCCGACACCCGGGTCTTCGTCGCCTCGCTGCCGTCGCGCGATCGGGCCGACACGGTTGCCGCCGCGAAGACTCTGAACGCACGGGGTTACGTCGCCGTCCCGCACATCGCGGCGCGCGCCCTGCCGAGCCATGCCGCGCTGGAGGATTTCCTCTACCGGCTGACCGGCGAGGCCGCCTGCCGGGAAGCCCTGGTGATCGCCGGCGACCGGCCCGAAGTCGCCGGGCCTTATGCCGAAACCATGGACGTGCTGCTGACCGGCGCGCTGGAGCGGCACGGCCTGCGCACGATCCATGTCGGCGCCCATCCCGAGGGCAATCGCCTGATCGGCGCCGAAGCCCTGCGCACCGCGATGCTCGAGAAGGATCACTACGCCCGCAGCAGCGACGCCGATTTCGATTTCGTCACCCAGTTCGTCTTCGACGGCGCGACCGTTGTCGACTGGGCGCAGAAATTGCGCGGCCTGGGCGTCGGCCTGCCGGTGCGCCTCGGCATCGCCGGCCCCGCCGATCTGGCGACCCTGCTGCGCTACGCCAAAATCTGCGGCATCGGCGTTTCCACCCGCGCCCTGATGCGCCAGGGCGCCGGCAGTGTGAAGCTGATCCGCCGCACCGTGAAGCCGGACGAGCTGATCGCCGGTCTTGCCGCCGCCGCCGGCGAGGATCCGCTGCCGGAGATCGCCGGGTTGCACATTTTCCCGTTCGGCGGCGTCGGGCGCGCCATGGCGTGGCTCGGAGAAGCGCGCAAGGCGGCCGGACTGTAGGGCCCCCGGCCGGCGAGCCGCCGGCCGCCGCCATTCCGGAATAATCCGGGGATTTCCCGCGGCGTTCCAAATGATGTAAGGCTGGTTTCCGGCCCGGCGGCGCCAGGCGCTTCCGGGCCGTGCCGCCCCTTGCATCGGATCGCCGTCATGTCCGACTACACCGCTTTCGATTATGCCGTCGCCGACGCCGTGGCGACGATCACCCTGAACCGGCCGGAAAAGCGCAACGCCATGACGCGCGAATTCTGGGACGGGATGAAGGCGGCGTTCGGCCAAATCGGCGAGAATCCGGCAATCCGCGCGGTCGTCGTCGCCTCGACCGGCCCGCATTTCACGGCCGGTATCGATCTCGCCCTGCTCGCCGAACTGATCGAAGACTCGTCCGGGCTGGAAGAATCGCGCAAGCGCGAATGGCTGCGCCGGTCGATCCTGGATTTCCAGGAGAGTTTCTCGGTCATGGAACGAGCGCGGGTCCCGGTCCTCGCGGCGGTCCAGGGCGGCTGCATCGGCGGCGGCATGGACATGATCACGGCGGCGGACATGCGCTACTGCACCGCCGACGCCTTCTTCCAGGTCAAGGAGATCGAGGTCGGCATGACCGCCGATGTCGGCACCCTGCAGCGCCTGCCCCGAACGATGCCGGACGGGCTGGCCCGGGAACTGTGCTACACCGGCCGGCGCATGGCCGCGGACGAGGCGCAGGCCTGCGGCTTCGTCAACGCCGTCTATCCCGACCATGCGACGATGCTGGACGAGGTCGCCGCCATCGCCCGGCGCATCGCCGCCCATTCTCCGCTCGCCGTAACCGGCACCAAGGAGATGCTGAACTACGGGCGCGACCACAGCATCGCCGACGGCCTGAACTATATCGCGACCTGGAATGCCGGCATGATCGTCTCCGACGACCTGCGCAAGGCCGCCGCGGCGATGCAGAGCCAGGAAACGCCGGAATACGAGGACCTTGCCGTCGGCAGGGCTGCCGCGGAATAGGGCCGCAGAGCGGGGAGACGGTCCGATGGCGGGCAATTCCGGCCGGATCGACAGAGACAGCAATACGGGCGGCCTGGTCTGGCCGGCCGAGGGCTGGAGCCGGGTGCCGTTCGATCTGTTCTGCGATCCGGGCATTCACGAACTCGAAGACGAGCGGCTCTTCCGCGGGCCGCACTGGAGCTATCTCGGGCTTGAGGTCGAAGTGCCGGAGCCCGGCGACTACACGACCGGCTATGTCGGCGCGACGCCGGTCGTGCTGGTGCGCGACGAGGGCGGCGCGCTGCGCGCCTTCGTCAACCGCTGCGCCCATCGCGGCGCCGAGGTCGTGCGCCGGCCGCGCGGCAACGCCAAGGGCTTCACCTGCATCTACCACAACTGGAGCTACGACCGGGCCGGGCGGGTCGTCGGCGTACCCTGGGAGCGGGGGCGCGGCGGCGTCGGCGGCTACGATCCGGTGTTCGACAAGACGCAGCATCGGATGCGGCCGCTGCGGGTCGCGAGCCGGGCCGGCGTGGTCTTCGGCACGTTTTCCGACGATGCGCCGCCGCTCAAGGACTATCTCGGCCCCGCGATCCGCGAGCGCCTGTCGGCGGTGTTCGCCCGGCCGGTCATGGTGACCGGCTACCAGCGCCACACGATCCGCGCCAACTGGAAACTGCTCTACGAGAATTCGCGCGACTTCTACCACGCGCCCCAGCTGCACAAGTTCTTCGGCGCCTTCGGCATCGTCCAGCCCGACCAGGCGGCGCGCGCCGAGATGTGGCACGAGGGCACCCATTGCCTGCTGACAATCTACCGGAACCCCGATGCCGGGAACCGGCGCACCAAACTGGAAGAGCCGCGGGTTGCCGCCTTTCGCACCGCGCTGCCCGAAAACATCGCGATTTCGATCGTGGGCATTTTCCCGAACTGCCTGTTCACGCTGATCGGCAGCGCCTTCAGCATCCGCCAGTTCCGGCCCAAGGCGCCCGACCGCTTCGAGGTGGTCTACACCTATTTCACCTATGCCGACGATCCGGAGTGCCTGCGCGAGCATCTGTTCCAGAACAACCAGTTCGGCCCGGCCGGCTATGTCGCGATGGAAGATGCCGAGGTGGTCGAGAAGCTGCAGGCCCGGATCGCGCTGGGCGCGGACAAAGGCGCCGCACTGGTGGCGATGGACGGCACGGACACGACGCCCGGCCGGATCGACCATATGGTCACCGAGGCCAACCTGCGCGCCATGTGGAAGGGCTACGCCCGCTTCATGGGCTTCGCGCCGCCGGAGGGCGGGCGCCCCGGAGCAGAGCGGGAGCAGGCGCAGCAGTGAGCGGCATCGGGCTCGGCGTGGACCGCGACGCCCTGTTCGCGATCGAACAGATGAACAAGGCCTACGCCCGCTGCCTGGACGACGACCGGCTGGAGGAGTGGCCGGATTTCTTCCTCGACGACGGGCGTTACCTGATCCAGTCGCGCGAGAACCGCGATGTCGGCCTGTACGGCTATATCCTCTATTTCGAGAACAGGGCGATGATGCGCGACCGGGTCACGTCGCTGCGTGTCGCCAACTACTACAACCTGCATACCGACCGGCACCTGATCGCAAATGTCGATATCGTCGGTGTTTCCGACGGAATCTACGACGCCAGGGCCAACTATGCCGTGATCCAGACCGACGCCGAAGGGCGCTCCGAACTGTTCTCCGCCGGCGAATATGTCGACCGGATCGTTTTCGTCGAAGGCGTACCGAAATTCGCCGAACGGCTCGTCCTCCTCGATACCGCGAACATCGTCGGCCTGCTCGCCGTTCCACTCTAATCCGTTGTCCGCGCCTTGGCCGTAGGCTATGACAGGGCATTGCCGGCTGGAAGGCGGGCCGCGACCCGCGGCGCCGGCCGTTCGTGTGTCTGGGAGGAAAAGTCCATGAAAATGATCAAATTCGCCGTTCCCGGCCTCGCGGTTGCCGCGCTGGCCGCCGGTGCGGCCCCGATCGCGGTGAATGCCGCGGAAGTCACGCTGCGCGGCGCAAGCTGCTTCCCGATCGGCAGCCCGCCGGGCCGGCCCTTCGAGGCGCTGGTCAAGGAGATGAACGCCAAGGGCAAGGGCGTCGTCCAGGTCAAATTGCTCGGCGGTGCGCCGGCGATCGGCAGCCCGTTCACGCTGACGCAGCGCATGGCCAAGGGCGCCTACGATATCGTCGGCTGCACGGAGGCCTATTTCGGCAACGTGCTTCCGGAGGCGCCGGTGCTGCGCCTGCAGGAGTACGATTTCGCCACGCTGCGCAAGCGCGGCGCGATCGCATATGTCAGCAAGCTACTCGCCGCGAAGAACCTTCACTATGTCGGCCGCTACTGGGACTACGGGACGTTCCACCTGTTCCTGAGCAAGCCGATCACGGGACCGGACCTGAAGGGGCTGCATCTGCGTGTGGCGCCGGTCTACACGGCCTTCTTCAAGGCGCTGGGCGCCACGGTCCAGCTGGCGGCGATGCCGAAAATCTACACCCTCATGGAGAGCAATACGGTGCAGGGCTTCGGCTGGCCGGCGGTCGGCTGGAATCCGGCCTGGGCCAAGGTCACGAAATATCGCGTCGATCCCGGCTTTTACAACGCGGCGTTACACCTGCTGGTCAACCTGAAAAAGTGGAAGGGGTTGACCGACGCGCAGCGGAAATTCATCACCGATCTGACGCTGGAACATGAAGCCGCCGCCGAGACGACCAAGCCGCGTTTTCAGGCGCTGCGGAAGAAAACGATGGCCTGGTACGAGAGCAAGGGCATCAAGGCTATCGAAATGAAGGGCGCCGATCGTGAAAAATGGCTCGGCACCGCGAAAAAGGCGGCTTGGGACGAGGTAATCAAACGCAGCCCGGAACACGGCAAGAAGCTGATGGGGCTGTTCACGAAATAGAGCCGAATCTTGCAGTCTGAAGGGGTGGCCGGCCGTACGCGGCCGGCCGCCCTTTTTCTGTTTCGAGCTCCGATATGCCGGCGACCTCTTTGATCCTCGATCGCTTCGAGGCGGGCTTCAAGCAGGTAAACCGCTTACTCGCGGGCCTGGTGGCGCTGTCCATCGGCGTCTTTGCGCTTCTGATTCCCTTCGACCTGTTCCTGCGCAAGGTCGGCTGGGGCAACCTGCCCTGGCTGCATGAGGGTGCGGAATACGGCCTTTATGTCGGCGTCTTCCTGTCGGCGGCCTGGGTGCTCAACAAGGGCTCCCATGTCCGGGTCGACATCGTCATCGCCGCCCTGCCGGGTCGGGTCGCCCTGCGGCTGGAGAAGCTGCTGGATATCGGCGGCGCGCTGCTCTGCCTCGTGCTGTGCTATTTCGGCGCCGTCGGAATGATCAGCGAATACGAATTCGGCACCTTGCCGGACAAGGACCTGCGCATTCCCAACTGGTACATGCTGCTGGTCTTCGCCGTTTCCTTCGCCCTGCTCGCCATCGAATTCCTGCTGCGCTACCGCCGGGCCGGCAGGGAAGGGACGGCCGCGTCCTCCGAAGCGGGATTCTGAGCGATGGAATGGTATTTCGCCATGATCCTGATGCTGGGGATCGTGTGCGCATTCCTGTTCCTCGGCATGCCCGTGGCGTTCGCTTTCATGGCGGCGAACCTGTTCGGCACAGCCCTGTTCATCGGCGACCTGGCGCAGACCGGGGACTGGACGGTCGCGGCGATTGCGCTCGAAAGCATGCCGATGGAATTCCATCTGGCGGTGAACTATGCGCTGACGCCGATCGCCCTGTTCCTGCTGATGGGCGAGATCCTGTTGCAGACCGGCGTCGCCTTCAAGGCGATCGGCGCAATCGACCGGCTCATCGCCCGCGTGCCCGGCCGGCTTTCCGTCGTCTCGATCGTCGGCGGCACCATTTTTTCCTCGCTTTCCGGTTCGACGATCGCCAACACCGCCATCCTGGGCAACGTCCTGCTGCCGGACATGGTGAACCGCGGCTACAAGCCGTCGATCTCCATGGGGCCGATCATGGCGGTCGGCGGCATCGCCATGCTGATCCCGCCCTCGGCGCTGGCCGTGCTGCTCGCCAGCATCGCCGAGCAGTCGGTCGCGCTGCTGCTGGTCGCCGGCATCGTGCCGGGCATTCTGATGGCGGTCCTGTTTTTCGCCTATGTCATCGGGCGCTGCATGATGGATCCGAGCCTGGCGCCGGGCTACGATCCCGATCACAGCCATCTGGATGAGCCGCTTACCGTCACGATCAACCGCCGGGGCGCTGTGGTCTGGTCCGCAACCTACGAGGGCCGGGGCCTGCGGACGATCAACCGGTTCCTGCCATTTACATTGTACATTTTCCCGCTGTTCTCCATCTTCGTGGTGGTCGTCGGCAGCATCTTTCTAGATATCGCGTCGCCGACCGAGGCGGCGGCTCTGGGCTGTATCGCGGCGCTGGCCGCCTGCTACTTCTTCCGGCTGTTCAAGAGCCGGATCACGGTCACCGGCGTCGAAGGCGCGGATTTCGACTGGCGGGCCGTCGCCAAGGCGCTGGTCGAGACCGCCAAGATCAACACGATGATCCTGTTCATCATCGCGGGCTCGCTGGTCTTCGCCCAGTCGCTCGCGGTGTCCGGCGCGACCGAGGGCCTGCTCGAAAGCCTGACGGCGCTTCAGCTCACGCCGCTCACCGTCGTCATCATGATGATGGTCGTGCTGCTGTTCCTCGGCGCCTTCATGGACCAGGTGAGCATGCTGCTGCTCACCCTGCCGTTTTTCCTGCTCGGCGCGACGTCGCTGCAGGCGACCTACGGGATCGACCCGATCTGGCTGATGGTGCTGATCCTGATCACCATGGAGATCAGCCTCCTGACGCCGCCCTTCGGGCTTCTGCTCTACGTCATGAAGGGCGTGGCGCCGTTCGACGTCACCATCGGGGCGGTCATCCGTTCCGCGATGCCCTTCATCCTGATCGAGCTTCTGGTCCTGATCCTGCTGATCTTCGTGCCCGACGTGGCGACCTGGCTGCCCAAGCAGATCGGGTGAGGCAGCGGTCCGCGCGCCTGGGATTCGGGCCGCGCCAGGCAAACCGTGACATGGGCAGGAATCCGGGTCAGAGGCCGGATTCGATCCGGCCTTCATAGCGCCGGCGGAAGATCGCCGGCATGACGAGCACGACAAGGGTGATCCGGATGACATGATGGGCGGCGACGAAGGCCGCCTCGATGCCGAGGGCCAGCGCGATCAGGCTCATCTCGGCCAATCCGCCGGGCGCGAGCGCCAGCACCAGCGCCGGGATCGACGCGTCGACGAAGGCGGACGCGCCGGCCGCCAGGACGATGGTCAGCGAGATCATGACCGCGGTCGACCCCATCGAATGGAGAACCACGCGCAGGACGCGCCGAATCGGCACGCCGGCAAAGCGGGCGCCCAGGGTGGAGCCGACAACGACTTGTG
Organism: Alphaproteobacteria bacterium; assembly: GCA_965202925.1. Taxonomy (GTDB): domain Bacteria; phylum Pseudomonadota; class Alphaproteobacteria; order Bin65; family Bin65; genus Bin65. The sequence goes on from CBDBCG010000001.1 coordinate 1,731,407, forward strand.
CGGCGGCGACCAGCGGGCCGGGCGGGGCGATCGTGCTCGCGCCGACCAGGTGGAGCAGGGCGCTCACGATCATCGGGCCGGTCAACGCCGCAGCGGGAATTTTCAGCGCTTTGGCGCCGAAATACCCGGCGATGCCGCCGGCGGTCAGAATTGCGGCCTCGTCCAGCGGGATATCGCCGAAAGCGGCGCCGAGCGACGCCCGGTTGCCCTGATCGTACAGGCCCAGGGCGACGAAGCCGAAGGGCACGATCAGCACGGTTACCAGCACCCGGGAGGCGTGGACCAGCGCGACCGAGAGATAGTCGCCGCGCATCTCCTGGGCGACGAGCACCATTTCGTTGAGGCCGCCGGGCGTCGAGGCGCAGTAGGCCGTGACCGGCCCATGCCCGAGACGCCGGAAATAGACGTAGAGCAGACTGGTGCTGGCGCCGACATAGACCAGCAGGGCGATTGCGGAGGCCCACCACTCGGGTATCCGCGCGGCCATTTCCGGCGTGAACTGGGCGCCCAGCATGACGCCGATAATCGCGATCAGCGGCTGACGCACCTTGTGGGAGGCGATCATCGGCACGCCGGCGAGCGAGCCGACGGTGGTGAAGACCAGGGCGCCGATCATCCAGGCGAGCGGCATGTTCGCCAGATCGAAGAGCCAGCCGCCAATTGCGCCGACGAAAAAGGTGATCGACAGGCGGAAGGCCCAGGTGCGGCGCGGCAGGGCCGCCGCAGCCGGCCCCTCCGCCTTGGAGCCGGTCACGGCAGGAACTGCTCGCGCAGGATGCGCTCTTCGAGATTGTGCTCGGGATCGAACAGCAGGGAGAGCGTCGTGTCGGCGGCCTGGCGCACGGTGACCGACGCCACGTCGCGCACCTCGGTCGAATCGGCGACCGCGCTGACCGGGCGCTTCGCCGGCTCGAGAATTTCGATCGTTACGGTTGCCGTATCCGGCAGCAGCGCGCCGCGCCAGCGCCGCGGACGGAAGGCGCTGATCGGCGTCAGGGCCAGAAGCCGCGCGCCGATCGGGACGATCGGCCCCTGCGCCGACAGATTGTAGGCGGTGCTGCCGGCCGGTGTGGCGACCAGGGCGCCGTCGCAGGCCAGTTCCGCCAGCCGTTCGACGCCGTCGATCAGGATGCGCAGTTTGGCGGTCTGGTGGGTCTCGCGCAGCAGCGATACCTCGTTGATCGCCACGGCGTCGATCTTCCTGCCTTCGACGGTTTCGGCCTGCATCTGCAGCGGATGGATATCGACCCGCTGGGCCGCTGCCAGCCGTTCGCCCAGCCTGTCGGGCTCGTATTCGTTCATCAGGAAGCCGACACTGCCGAGATTCATGCCGTAGACCGCGATGTCGCGGTCCAGCGTGGCGCGCAGGGTTTCGAGCATGAAACCGTCGCCGCCGAGAACGACGAGGCGGTTTGCCTCCGCCGCCGGAACGGTCCGATACCGGGCGGTCAGGCCGGCCAGCGCCGACTGCGCCTCGGGCGTATCGGCGGCGACGATCGAAAAGGGCGGAGCGGTCATCGGCTATGCCTGTCGATTTCCGGAACACCCGGTTTCCGCCTCGGAATCCGGCGTTCGATGCAAGAGATGGCCAAAATGCCCGCTGCCGTCAAACGGCGCTTCGCTGCCCTGCGCCGGCTGCATGGCCGATGCCGGCGGTCTCAGCCGCGTTCGGCGGCCATCCGTTCGCGCCGGCGGCGCCGCCGGTTTGTAAGGGCGATGGCGATCACGGCAACGGCCATGATCGAGACCAGGCCGGCCGAATAAGGGCGCTCGACGAATATGGCCATATCGCCCGCGGCGGTCCCCAGTGCCTGGCGCAGCCGCGCCTCGAAAATCGGGCCGAGCACGAGGCCGAGCACGATCGGCACGATCGGGATGTTGTGCCGTTTGAGGATGTAGCCGATCAGGCCGAACACCAGCGCCATCAGTGGATGGACGATGTTGTAGCTCGCCGTGTAGGTGCCGACGAGGGTCAGCGCCAGGATGACGACGCCGATGAATTTCGTGTTCACGCGCGACAGCGCCACGATCAGCCTGGTCGCGAACAGCAGGAAGATCAGGATCACGATATTCATCGCCAGCAGGGAGAGATAGAGGCCGGAGATGAATTCCGGGCGCGTGGCGAACAGCTCCGGACCCGGGATCACATTGTGGACCATGAACACCGACAGCATCATCGCGGTCAGCGCCTCGCCGGGAATGCCGAGCGCGAGCAGCGGCACCAGGGCGGCGGCCGGCACGGCGTTGTTCGCGGCTTCCGAGGCGATCAGGCCTTCCGGCGCGCCCTTGCCGAACAGGTTCGGCGTTTTCGAGGTCTTCTGGGCCAGCGTGTAGCTGAAGAACTGGGCGAGAAATTCGCCGACGCCGGGCAGGATGCCCATGAAGACGCCGAAGCCGGACGAGGAGAACAGGGTCTTCGGATAGCGGAAGGCTTCGGCAAGGCCCTGGAAGAAGCGGCCGGTCAGGCGTGGCGGCTCGCCGGACTGGTCGTCCTCCGTGAGCAGGACGAAGGCCTGCGACATGGCGAACAGGCCGAGGACCACCGGAATCAGCGGGACCCCGCCCTGCAACCAGACCTGGCCGAAGGTGAAGCGCTGTGTGTTGAACGCCGTTTCCAGCCCGACGGTGGCGAGGAACAGGCCGAAGGCGAGCGTAATCGCCGCCGCCAGCACCCGGCCGCGGTGCGCGACGACGACCAGCACCATCGCCATCAGCGCCGCCATGGCGAACTCCGCCGAGCCGAAATTGGACGCGATATCGGCCAGCGGCTGCGCCATCGCGATCAGCACGACCACGCTGACGATGCCGCCGACGAAGCTGGAACTGTAGGCGAGCGACAGGGCCCGCCGGGCCTGGCCGGCGAGCGTCATCGGGTAGCCGTCGTAGGTCGTCAGCACGTTGACCGGCGTGCCGGGCGTGTTGATCAGGATTGCCGGGATGGCGCCGCCGTACCAGGCGCCGGAATAGATGCCGAGCAGCAGGGTGAGCGCCGTCAGCGGGTCCATCGCGTAGGTCGCCGGCAGCAGGACGGCGATGGCGACCGCCGGACCCAGCCCCGGAATTGCGCCGATGATGACGCCGCTTATCGCCCCGGCGAACAGGGCGATCAGGACATGCCACTGGCCGAGCTGGGCCAGGCCGGCGAGGATCGCGTCCATCGGCGTCTCCGGCGCCCGCTAGAAATACCGCTGCAGGAACACGCCGAGCCCCTTGGGCAGGAGTTCGTACAAAGCCGCCGGCGGTACCCAGATTTCGAGGCCGAAACGGAACAGCAGCACCATCGCCAGCGTCGCGCCCAGCGCCGCCAACAGCCATTTCGGCTGCCGCAGGCCGACCCTGAAACCCAAGCCGGCGACGAACAGGAAGGTCGAAAGGCCATAGCCGACGAAGCCGAGCAGCAGGATGTAGGCGACGTACCAGAAGAAGAACTCGGCGGTCTTGAGCCACATCCACAATTCGCCGGTCAAGGCGCCGCCGGTATTGCTTGCTTTAATATTTTCAGTTTTGCGCCAGACAGTTAAGGTGTGAATCAACGAAACGACTGTAAGCAGGGCGAGGGTCAGAAGCGGCATCAGCCAGGGCTGGGTGAACCATCCCTCGTCGCCGGGCGACGTACCGGTCTGGTAGGGCATCAAGGCAAGGCCGCTGCCGCCGAAAGCGAGAAAGAACAGGGCCAGAATCAGCCTGCCGGGCGTGCCTTCCTGGACAGTATCTTCTTCAAACGCAGACATGGCCGGCCGGAGGCTCGACCGGCCGCTCCCCTTGCCGGCGCGGCGGGGGAGCGGCCGGGTACCCGGCGTACGGGCGCTACTTCTTCAGATCGCCCATTTCCTTGAGCATGCCGCGCACGATGTCGAAGTCGCGGTCGATCTGCTTCTTCGATTCGGCCGGGCCCTTCCAGTAGATGATGGCGCCGGTCGTCTTCGCGACCTTCTTGGCGGCCTCGCTGGCAAGCGCCTTCTTGGCCGAAGCCGTGATCTTGTCCTTGACCTCCTGCGGGGTGCCCTTGGGCACGAACAGGCCGTTCCACAGCAGCGGCAGCTCGCGGCCCTTCACCTGCTCGGCCAGCGTCGGCACGTTGGGCAGGATCGAGATGCGGTTATCCGCAAAGGCAGCCAGAACCTTGATGTCCTTCAGGCACGGCAGCACGAGCTGGGCGGTCGTGTTGATCACGTCCGCATCGTTGGCCTTGAGCGTCGCGCAGGTCAGCTCGTCGAAGGCGGCGTTGGACGAGAAGGCGAAGCCGATCTGCTTGGCGGCCAGGATGGTCGCCCGCGTCGGGATCAGGCCGTAACCGAAATGGCCCAGCCGCACCTTGTTCTTTTTCGCATGGGCGGCGAGCTCGGCGATGTTGCTGTAGGGCGCATCGCCCCGGGCCGCCAGCAGGAAGGGATAGGTCAGGAAGATGCCGACCGGATCGAACGTGTCGCGCTTCCACGGCGCGTTGCCCATCAGGACGTGGACGGTCGGAATGCCGATCACGAAGCTGCCGACGGTGTATCCGTCTGGCTTGGCGCGCGCGACCGTCGAGGCGCCGACCACGCCGCCACCGCCGGGGCGGTTCACCACCGCGGCCGGGACGCCGTAATCCTTGTTCATCTGCTTGGCGATCAGGCGGGTCAGCACGTCCTCCAGGTCGCCCGGCGGCCACGGTATGACGAACTGGATCGGACGTTCCGGATAGGCGGCCTGGACCGGAGCGGTCGCGATACCGAGGGCGGCCAGCGCCGTAAGGCCGGCAGCAAACGCTTTCTTCATGGGTTTCCTCCCGTTCTGATAAGGCGCGCAACATCGGGCGAAAAACAAGGCGACGCAAGGAAAAACCGGCGCTCCGGCAGGGGGCGGGCCGCCGTTCAGGGCCGAAAGCGAAGGAACGTGATGCGACTCCGTCCGTAGCTGCGGCTGTCCAGCATCCCGAAACCGTCGGGCGCCGCCGGCCCGGGCGCTCTCGCTGCAGTTTCGAGCACGCAGAGCGCATCCGGCGCCAGCCAGCCCGCCGCCGCCAGCGCCGGCAGCGCGCCGGCGCAGCCGTCTCCGGTATAGGGCGGGTCGAGAAGGGCTAGCGTGCAGGCGGCGGCAGCGCGCGGCGGATTCGTCGCGTCGGCCTGCAGGACCGTCGCGCGGCCGTCGACCTCGAGGGCGGCGACGTTGCGGCGGACGCAGGCGATGGCTGACACGTCGTTGTCGAGGAAAACGGCGTGCTGTGCGCCGCGCGACAGGGCTTCGAGCCCCAGGGCGCCGGTGCCGCAGAAGGCGTCGAGGACACGCGCGCCGGCGACGCTCGACGTGCCGTCGTCCGCAAAGGCGCCGTGGTCCAGCCGGTTGAACAGGGCCTCGCGCACCCGGTCGGCGGTCGGCCGTACCGTGCCGCCGGGAGGCGCGGCGAGCCGCCGGCCCCTAAGGCTTCCGCCGACGATGCGCATGGTTTGCCGCCGTGTCTTGTCGGGGGCCCTGTCGGGGCGGCAGTCGTTTTGCCGTTTCGGGCCGTTCCGGATCCCCGGAAAAGCCGGGCCAGTGCGCCAGTTGCTGGCGCAGCACTCGCTCCGGCACCCGCTCGACCGCGCCGGCTTCCAGCTTGCCGAGCTGGAATGGCCCGTAGGCCGTCCGGATCAGCCGGTTCGCGGTCAGCCCCAGATGGGCGCACAGCTTGCGGATTTCGCGGTTCTTGCCTTCCCGGATGCTCATGGTGAGCCAGACGTTCGCGCCCCCGGACCGCCCGGGCTGCCGGTCGAGCCGGGCCTGCACCGGGCCGTAGCGAATGCCGTCGACCGTCACGCCGTCGGCGAGCCGGGCCAGCGCGGCTTCGTCGGGCCGGCCCTTCACCCGCACCCGGTAGCGCCGGGTCCAGCCGGTCGAGGGCAGTTCGAGAAACCGGGCGAGGTCGCCGTCGTTGGTCAGCAGCAGCAGGCCCTCCGTCGTCAGGTCGAGCCGGCCGACGCTGATCACCCGCGGCAGGTTCGGCGGCAGCCGCTCGAAGACGGTCGGCCTGCCCTGCGGGTCGCGGTTCGTCGTCACCAGGCCGGCCGGCTTGTGATAACGCCACAGCGCCGCCGGCTCCTTTGCCTTCAGAGGCCGGCCGTCGACGGTAACCCAGTGGTGGGGCAGAACGGCGAAGGCCGGCGTGTCGAGCACGCGGCCGTCGACCGCGACCCGCCCGGCGGCGATCCAGCGCTCGGCCTCGCGGCGCGAGCACAGGCCGGCCCGGGCGATGCGCTTGGCGATACGCTCGCCCTTCGGGCCGCTGTCGTCGGCTTCTCCGCTCATGGCCGAGGGCTCTCACAGGCCGGCCGCCGGGGCAAGCCCCGGACCGGATTTCCCCGTTGCCGGCGTTGTAGGGGAGCGTTTGAAACGCTCCCCTACGGCTTCGCGTACCTTTCGCGGAGTATGGGGTGCGAGACATGCGCAGCAGCTCCCGAATTGCGCCGCCTTGCCGAAGCGCGTCCCGCCGGCTACTTCCGGAGCCATGGACAGCATCGCGCCCGAACCGCAGGACAATCCCGCGCCCTTCCCGATCCCGGCCGGGGACCGGGCGGAGCGACCGACCCTGATCGGCGCCGACGAGGCCCGGCTGATGGAGGTCGTGCGCGATCTTGGCGAGAGGCCGTTCCGCGCCGGGCAACTCCGGCACTGGATCTATCATCGCGGCGTCCGGGACTTCGGGGAGATGACCAGCATCTCCGGGCCAGTGCGCGCAAAACTGGCCGAGCGTTACACGCTGAACCGCCCGGCGCCTTCGGACATGCAGGTCTCGACCGACGGGACGCGCAAATGGCTGCTCCGCTTTCCCGACGCCAGCGAAGCGGAGATGGTCTTCATCCCGGAGGAGGACCGCGGCACGCTGTGCATCTCCTCCCAGGTCGGCTGCACGCTCAACTGCCGCTTCTGCCATACCGGCACCCAGCCCTGGGTGCGCAACCTCGGCGCCGGCGAGATCGTCGGCCAGCTCATGCTGGCGCGCGACGCGCTGGACGACTGGCCGTCGGGCAGGAAAGACCGGAAGATTACCAACATCGTCCTGATGGGCATGGGCGAGCCGCTCTATAACTACGACAACGTCGCCCGCGCGGCCGGCATCATGATCGACGGCAACGGCATCGCCATTTCGCGCCGCAAGCTCACCCTCTCGACCGCCGGGGTGGTGCCGGCGATGAAACAATGCGGCGAGGAGCTGGGCGTCAATCTCGCCGTCTCGCTCCACGCCGTGACCGACGCCGTCCGCGACGGGATCGTGCCGCTGAACCGGCGCTACCCGATCGCCGACCTGCTCGACGCCTGCCGGAATTACGGCGGCGTCAACAACGCAAGGCGCATCACCTTCGAATATGTCATGCTCAGGGCCGTCAACGACAGCGACGCCGACGCGCGCGGACTGGTGCGGCTGCTGAAGGACATCCCGGCCAAGATCAACCTGATCCCGTTCAACCCCTGGCCCGGCGCGCCCTATGAATGCTCCAGCCAGAAGCGCATCCGCGCCTTCATGACGATCTGCCTGGACGGCGGCCTGACCTGCACCGTGCGCACGCCGCGCGGCCGGGACATCATGGCCGCCTGCGGCCAGCTCAAGAGCGCCAGCGAGCGGAAGCGGGCGGGGGAGCGGGCGTAGTGCAGTTCTTGGGCCGGCCTTATCGGTTTCCCTGCGTGCCGAGCGCTCGCACAACCGCGTCCGGATCGTTATCGATGACGGTCAACAAGACCCGGGCCGCGCGATCCGGAACGCGGCGGCCCTGTTCCCAATCCTGCAACGCGCGCGCATCGAGACCGAAACGATCCGCAAAATTCTGCCGGCTCAGCTTCATTCGTTTGCGGAGCGCCACAATTCGTTCGGCGGCAGGATCGTCGACAATCCGGCAGGGAAGAACCGTCTTGCCCTGCACATGGGAAAGAACTTCGTCCAGTGCCGTTTCGATTTCGCGCCCGATTTTCGTTCGTTCCTTCGTCATTGCCGTCTCATCTCATTCCTGATTGCAGCGACCAAGCGCGAGAGGACCCTAGTATCCGCTGGGGAAAGGTCTTCTCGATCCGCCTTGGCGTAGGCCGTAAGCAAGTAAATGGCGCCCGGGCTTGCATGGTAGAAATAGACCGTGCGAATGCCGCCACGCTTGCCCCGGCCGGACCCGGACCAACGCATTTTCCTGATACCGCCCGTTCCCCGAATAATCGGCGCTGCATCCGGCGCGGCCACAATCGATGCCTCCATTTCCGTCCGGGATTCTTCCGAAAGCAGCTTCCGGACGGCACGCTCATAGGTGCGAGTAAAGTAAAGCTGCATCGATCGTGAATATGCGGCACTGCCGCACAAAAATCAACCGGTGCTACGATTGACAAGGGCCGGTCTTTGAGCGGTGTATCGTCTCCTCCGGCCCCCGAGTCGGCATTTCGGCGCCGCTCGGAGCATCGCTACAACCCCATCTGCCGAACCGCCAGGTCGCGCATGATTTCCTCCGAGCCGCCGCCGATGGCGACGACCTTGACCTCGCGGTACATGCGCTCGACCAGGTTGCCGCGCAGATAGCCGGCGCCGCCGAATATCTGCATCGCCTCGCTGCACACGAATTCCAGCGCCTTGGTCGAATGGAACTTGGCCTTGGAGATTTCCGCCACCGGCATCCGGTCCTCGTTGACCGACCAGCAGATCCAGTTCAGCAGCGCCTCGACCGCGTCGATCCGGGCCGACATGTCGGCCAGCTTGTGGCGGATGACCTGGTGCTCGATCAGGCGCTTGCCGAAGGTCCGGCGCTCCTTGGCCCAGGCGACGCATTCGTCGAAGCAGACCTGCATCATGCCGAGCGCCTGGGCGATCAGGCCGACGCGCTCCAGGTTGAAATTCTCCATGATCGCGATGAAGCCGCGATCCTCTTCGCCCATCAGGTTTTCCGCCGGCACCCGGCATTCGTCGAAATAGAGCGTCGCTTGGTCCGAGCACCACCAGCCCATCTTGCGGTCGAGCGGCGTGCGGCTGAAATTTTCGGTGTCGGATTCGACGAGGAACAGCGAGATGCCGGCCAGCCCCTCGCCGCCGGTGCGCGCGCCGACCACGAAATAGTCGCTCGTCATGCCGCCGGTGATGAAGGTCTTGCTGCCCTTGATGACGTAATGGTTGCCGTCCTTCCACGCCCTTGTCTGGAGGTTGGCGACGTCCGACCCGCCGCCCGGCTCGGTGATGCAGAGCGAGGAGCCCTTGCGGCCGGAGAGGATCTCCGGCAGGGCGCGCATCTTGATTTCCTCCGAGGCCAGCATCGCGATCGGCGCGGTCGAGATGTTGCGCCCGCCGACCGCCGCGCCGACCCCGGTCGCCCCGCATTTCGCCAGTTCGACGGCGCCGTCCTTGCGCATGAAACAGTCGTCGAAGCCCAGCCCGCCGTATTTCTCGTCGATGCCGAAGCCGAAGAAGCCGAGCGCGCCGAGCTTCTCGTGGATGTCCCAGGGAATCGCGCCGGCCTCGTCCCATTCGTCGACATGGGGCCTGATCTCGGCGGCGACGAATTTTGCGATGGTCTCGCGATAGGCGGCGCGCTCGGGGGTGTCGAAAGGGTTCTTCATCGGCGGAGGGTCAAATGACAGGGAAACCGGCGCAGCGCGGCCCGTGCAGCGCTTATTGCCGGGTTCGCCAGCTGTCGGCGTAGTCCTCGCGCACTGCGGCCGAGTAGGGCACCTTGGCCACGCGGACCCGGATTTCGGTCTGTTCGTGCCGTTCGACCGTGGTCTTGGCCGTGCCGCCGTTCTCCTCGCCCCAGACCAGCGTAAGTATCTCGTTCTCCTCGATATCCGGCTCGACGAAGCCGAGCGAAAGCTGCGCACGTTCGTTGTAGGAGTAGCCGGCGAACATCGACATGCCGACGATCCGGCCGTCCTTCAACACCTTGTCGGCGCTGGTCGAGGCGTAGTTCGAGATCGGAATATCGATCGTCTTGCAGTTCGGCTTGCCGGGGTCGAGGTGGGAGGCGTGGACCCGCGCCACGTCCTCCGGATTCCATTCGAAGGTCACCTTGCGGCGGTGCGGGCCGTCGTGGATCTTCTCCAGCGCCGCCCGGCCGATAAAGTCGTGGTCGAACTTCACATAGAAGCCGTAGCCGAGCTCGTAGGGGGTGCAGTAGTAGTCCTCGATATCGTCCGAGACGAAGGAACCGCCGATCGAGCCCGTCGCCTCGTAGGAATTCGCCGGCGACCAACGGCGGTACGCGGCCTCGATATCGCCACCGGTGTAGACCGCCGGAAGGGGCGAGGGAATCCAGCCGGATTCCAGTGTGTTAGAAGCATAGGCGCGGCTGCCGACCTGGGTGAGGCCGAGGTCCGCACCCGCCTCGACAATCGCGGCCCGGACCTCTTCGCCCTCTTCGTATGGCCCCCAGAGTTCAAGCCCCGGCGCGCCCGCCATGCCGTGGCGCAGCGCCTTGACCCGGCGTCCGCCAACCCTGATCCGTTCCATGTGGAAGAACTTTATTTCGGGAACCGGGCCGCCGTTCGCGCGGTTCAGGATTTCCGGCGCATTCGGGCCCTGAACCTGGAAGCGGTAATGCCGCCGCGTCACCGGCTTGCCCATCGGCCGGGCCGGCGAGCGGTCGTCCCGGCCGAGGACGACATCGTAGCCGCCGGTCTCGGCGTGGAACTGCAGCCAGGTCACCGTGGGCGCCCGGCCGACCAGGTTGAAGCGCATCGTGTCGTCGCGGAAACCGATCACGTCGCCGACCACATGGCCGGTGCTGGAGACCGGGACGACATGCTTGGCCCGGCCGACCGGCCAGGTGGCGACCGAGTTGATAATGGTGTCGCTCAGGAGCTGTTCGGCGTCCGGGCCCTCGATCGACAGTTCGGCCATATGGTGCGACTGGTCGAACAGCACCGCCGTCTCGCGCCAGGCCCGCTGTTCGTCGCGCCAATTGGTGAATTCCGGCGCGACCACCGGGTAGACATAGGCGCCGATCCGGCTATTGCGCAGATGGGCGACGATGTTCCCGGCATTGTCGAGCACGTCCTGAAGCGACTTGGCGCTCATAGTGGGTCCTTTGGCAGAAATCGCTCGGATCGTCCCATATTGCTTGGCCGGAATCGGACAGACAACCTTCTGCACAGTCTTTTGCGATTTTGTCGCCGCCCGACCGGATGCGGATTCCGGCGCCGTCGGGGCACGAGCCATGCGGTAATCGCCGCTTGACAAGGAAATTGTCCTTACTAAAGTAAGGATATGGCCAAGGTTACGAGCAAATTGCAGGTGACCGTGCCTAAATCGCTCGCCCGGCATTACGGCATTCGTCCGGGCGACGAGATCCGTTTCGAGGAAGCGGGCGAGACGATTCGCGTCGTCCCCCCGGCTGCCGCCGCAACCGGGCAGATACTCAATGTCGAGGCGCGCCTTCGCCTGTTCGACGCGGCAACCGAGCGTCAGCGTGCGCGCGAAGCCGCTGGTCACGTGCGCGCCGCCACCGGGCGCGGCTGGACCTGGGACGAGCTTTACGACCGTGGCCGCCCGGACACTGATTGACACCGACGTCCTGGTGTATCGCTACGATCCGCGCTTTCCCGGCAAGCAGCGGACAGCGGAACGCGTGTTGCACGATGGCATCGCGGACGGATCTGCGCGCATACCGCATCAGGCGATCGTCGAATTCGTCGCTGCGGTGACCCGAGGCGAACCGGACATGCAGTTGCTCAATCCTTCCGACGCCCGGCGCGAGGCCGAGGAACTGATGGCGCAGTTTCCGGTTCTCTATCCCGATGACGCCGTGTTGCGCATGGCGTTGCGCGGCATGGCCGCGTACAGACTTTCCTGGTTCGATTCCCATATCTGGGCCTATGCGGAGGTCCACGGCATCCCGGAACTGCTTTCGGAGGATTTTCAGGACGGCCGGATGTACGGCACAGTGACGATCCGCAACCCCTTTGCCATGAACCCCCCAGCCTGATGACGCTGCCGCGCATCGACGAGATGGACATTGCCGGCAAGCGCCTGCTGGTCCGCGCCGATCTCAATGTGCCGGTCGAGGACGGGCGGGTCGCGGACGCGACGCGGATCGAACGCTTCGCCGCCGGCATGCGGCCGCTGCTGGCGCGCGGCGCCCGGCTGGTCGTCCTGAGCCATTTCGGCCGGCCGAAGCCGGGGCGGCGCGATCCGGCTCTGTCACTGGAGAAATTGCGTCCGGCACTCTCCGAGGCGCTCGGCACGCCGGTGCAATTCTCCGCAGCCTGCACCGGCCCGGAGGCCGAATCCCTGTCGCGGCGGCTGGCCGACGGCGAGGCGATGCTGTGCGAGAATTTGCGCTTCGATCCCGGCGAGACGGCGAACGACCCGGCCTTTGCCGCCGGACTGGCGAAGCTGGGCGACATCTACGTCAACGACGCCTTTTCCTGCGCCCATCGCGCGCACGCTTCGACGGCGGCGGTCGCCGCCCTGTTGCCGGCCGCGGCCGGGCCCCTGCTGTCGGAAGAATTGCTGGCGCTGAGCGATGCGCTGGAAGCGCCGCGGCGGCCCGCGGTCGCCATCGTCGGCGGCGCTAAGGTCTCGACCAAGATCGCTGTGCTGAAGAACCTCGTCGGCAAGCTGGACGCCGTGATCGTCGGCGGCGGCATGGCCAACACATTCCTGTTGGCCGACGGTGTGCCGGTCGGCCGCTCGCTGTGCGAGTCGGACCATGTCGGCACGGTGCAGGACATTCGCCGCTTCGCCGCCGCAGCGGGCTGCCGGATCGTCCTTCCCGCGGACATCGTGACCGGGCGCGAACTGGGGCACGGCGCCGCCGCCACCGTCCGCGCGCTCGACGGCTGCCCGAAGGACGAGATGATTCTCGATGCCGGACCGCGCTCGCGGGCGGTGTTCAACGAAGTCCTGGACGGTGCGAGCACGCTGCTCTGGAACGGCCCGCCCGGCGCGTTCGAATATCTTCCGTTCGCGGAGACGACGATTGCGGTGGCGCGGCATGCGGCGGCGCTCACCCGCGCCGGCGCGCTGGCCAGCGTCGCGGGGGGCGGGGATACCGTCGCCGCCCTCAACACCGCCGGAGTCGCCGGCGATTTCACCTATGTCTCGGCCGCCGGCGGGGCCTTTCTGGAATGGCTCGAAGGCCGGACGCTGCCCGGTATCGCCGCACTGGAGGCGGCGGCGGGCGCGTAGGCGGCGCGCCGGGCTTGCGGCCGCGCCGATAAGCCGTTCCGGCGTCAGTCCTTCCGGGCGGGTTTGCGGTTGCCCCGGCTGAAGAACACGACGACGAGCGTGGCGAGAACCATGAAGGCGATGGAAATCGGGCTCGACAGCAGGAACCACGGATCGGAGCCCGTCGCCGAGAAGGCCTGGCGCAGCGCTTCCTCAAGATTGTTGGCTAGGATGAACCCGATCACGAAGGGCAGGACAGAGAAGTTGAGCTTCCGCAGCAGGTATCCGACGAAGCCGAAGAACAGCGCGATGTAGATCGCCAGCATCTCCGGACGCTGGACATAGATCGCGGTCAGAGTCAGGAGCAGGACGATCGGCAGCAGGCGCTGCTTGGGAATCCGCACCATGACGCCCATCGAGCGCATGAACGCGCCGCCGATCGTCCAGTTGAGCAGGTTGGCGAAGACCATCGTCGTGAACAGGCCGAAGGCGATGACCATCTCGCTGTTGATCTGGTCCGGCACCAGTCGGAACACCGCGGGCCCGGGATTGAAGCCGCTAATCGTCTCGGTCGCCAGGATGATGAAGACTGCGGCGACATTGCCCGGGATGCCGAGCGACAGCACGGGGATGAGGTTGGCGCCCGAGACCGCGCTGTTGGCCGCTTCGGTCGCCGCGACGCCTTCGGGCGTGCCTTCGCCGAACGGCACGTCGCCCTTGTGCAGCTTGCGCCCGGTGGCATAGCCGAGGGTCGCCGCCAGGGTCGATCCGATGCCGGGCAGGGCGCCGATCATCGTGCCGATGAAGGCGGACAGGCCGACGAAGGGCGCGATGCGACGGATATCGCGAAACCGGAGCCGGTTATCGCCGCTTTCCGGGGGCGCCGCGATCGCGTCGGTCGCGCGCTTCTCGCGCCACATGTCCTCCATGGCCTTGAAGACCTCGCCGAGGATCAGCACGCCGAGCACGACGCCGATCAGCGGCAGACCGCTGGCCAGCGCGTCGCTGCCGAACGACAGGCGCGGATGAGTGTCTTCTCCGGTGCCGATATAGGCGAAAAACATGCCGAACAGCGCCGAGAGCAGGCCCTTCCAGACGGAATCGCCGACCACTGCCGAGATGAAGGCGAGCGACAGGACGATCAGCGCCGCCTTTTCCGGGAAATCGAGATAGGCCTCGACCGCGATCGCCAGGAACGGCGCGCAGGTGAACAGGACGAGATCGGAGAAAGTGTCCCCCGAAGCGGACGAAAAATGGGCGACCCGGAGCGCCTTGCCGGCTTCGCCCTTTTTCGTCATCGGAAAGCCGTCCAGCGTGGTCATCAGGGAATCCGGCGTTCCCGGCGTGTTGAACAGGATTGCCGGCACGGCGCCGCCCACCGTGGAGCCTTTCATGATCCCGATCATGAAGCCGAGCACCGGGAGGAGGGCGTCCGGGTTGAAGCCGAAGATGGTTATCAGGATCGGGAGCGAGATCGCCATGGCGAACGGCCCGCCGAGGCCCGGCGCCGCGCCCACCACGATCCCGCCGAGGAACCCGAGCACCACCATGACCACGGTGATCGAAATCGGCAGCCCGAGAACCGTCGCGACCGGCGCCTCGGTGAACACCGCAACGACGCCGAGCCAGACATGGTCGAATATGCCCATTACTGGTCGCCGTTGGGCGGCAGGAGAACGTCGTCGAACGGCAGGTCGTACAGCATGAGGAGGATGACCGTCGCGAGAACGGCCGCGGCGGTCGCGCCCCGGGTCAGCCGTTGCTCAACCGCCGCAATGAGGCCGCCGACCATGACCGTGCCGCCGGCCAGGTATCCCAGATACTTGTAGGGCACGGTATCGCGCAACTGGCGATAGCTGCCGATATCGCCGCCCAGAGCATTGATGGCGTCAACCGTGAGAGGACCCGTATAGACCATCAGCACGAGCGCGAACCCGATCGCCGCGGCGATCCGGACGATAAACAGGGCGCTCTGCCGGTCGAACGGCGCGTCCTCCCGCCGCGGGCGCAACAGCGCCGTGGCGGCGAGCAGCCCCGCAACCGCGAGCATGCCGATAGTGACGATGGTCGGGGCAAGGGCGTCGCCGATGGTCGTTCGCCGCCGGAACGTCTCGACGACCCCGCTTTCGATGTCGGCGGGAATCCAGAAGATCAGGGTCGCCAGGGCGAAGGCGGCAACGACTGCCGCCACGCCCAGCGACCAGGGGTCGGCACGCATGACTGTGCCGGCGATCGAGGCGCGCCGGCCCCGACCGGATCGGCTTTCCCTACTGGGTCGCTTCCATCAGCTGTTTGGAACTGGCGACACCGTCCGCGACCAGCTTGTCGAGCGCGTCGCCGGCAATCAGGCGCGGTCCGCCGAAGGCGCGGGTCACGAACTGCGCAGCCTTGGTGGACTTGTCGTTCAGAACCGAGGCGATGGCGTCGGCCAGCCCCTTGCGGGCGTCAGCCGGGATGCCTTTCGGGCCGACGATCACGAACTTGGCGCCGGCATCGTAGGGAATGCCCACCTCGATCAGAGTCGGCGCGTCGGGCGAAACGTTGAGCCGGCCGGTCTCGCCGGACAGCAGATTGACGAGATCGCCCGCCTTGACGCCCTTGCTCTGGATGCCCGCGACCCAGCCGACGTCGACATCGCCGGCGGTAATCGCGTTCAGGACGCCCCGGCCACCCTTGAACATGACGGTATTGAGCTTGATGCCGAACTTCTGCTCGACGGTGTAGGCCAGGTCCGCGAGTTTGGAACTCATGGCGCCGAACTTGATCTTGGCGCCCCCCTTCGCCGCCTTGACCAGATCGTGGATCGACTTCCAGCCGCGGCTCGCCTTCGCGACGATGCCCATCTGCGAGCCCGCCGTCGTCGTGATGAAGGTGAAGTCGCTCAGCGAATAGCCCGCCTTTTTCGCGGTCAGCATGTTGTAGCCGAAGGTCTCCGTCACGGCGATGCCGATGGTGAGACCGTCGTTGGGCTGGGACTTCAGCTTTCGGGCCATCACCGCGCCGCCCTTGCCGGTGACGTTTTGCGGGATGATCTTCCAGCCCTTGTTCTTCTCGAGCGAGGCGCTGATGAGGCGCGCCTGGGTGTCGGCGCCGCCGCCGGCCCGGAACGCAATCATCAGGTTGATCGGGCCGCTCGGCTTCCATTCCGCAACCGCCGGCACGGCCGCAGCTGCCAGGGCGGCGGTGGCCGCCGCTGCGGCTGCCGACAGGCGCAAAGGCTTGAACGTCATCTTCATTTCCTCCTTCTCGAGCGATCGCTCGCTCATACCGTTGACTAATCAACTATATCATGCCCGAACCGGGCCGGGCAATGCTTCCTGTCCGGTCGCGCTCTTCCGCGTCAAAGGCGGGTTGTCGCTGCAACGCAGTCTATGCGAGCCCGTCCAGCACGGTCTTGAACCGCCGGAGCGGCGCGCGGTTGCGCAGCATGGCGACCGGCACGCTGAAATGGCCGCGCCGCCAGATGAAGCGGTTTTCCGGCGGCACGCGCCATTCCTCGATCAGCAGCCGCGCGCTCGTAAACGGCGTCACGTCATCCCGGCTGCCGAGCACGGTGACGATAGTCTCCGGCGGTATCACCGGCTCGCCGACCGGGTCGAGCAACGGCATGAAGCGCCCGATGCTTTCGCTGGTCCAGCCCCGCGCCAACGTGTTTTCCGCAATGCCCCAGGCCTGCGCCATCGAGCCGTGCACCGCGGCATCCGCGATCCGGCCGGTGTGGGTGATCAGCAGCATGGCGTCGGGCCGCAGCCGCTCCGGCCAGAAGCGCGCCTTGTCGACGATCACCTGCGCCGTCATGGCGCCCAGGCTGCTGCCGCCGATTGCAACCGGCGCGTCGCTTGTCCGGCGGCACCAGTCCATCAGCACCGCCCATTCGCGCGCCGCGGCGGTGAAATGGTCGAGCGCACCGCGCGGCGCCGAAGCGATGAACATCTCGCCGCCGTAGCGCCCGTCCGGTACTCGCCGGCCGTGCCACGGCGCTTCCGGCCGGACGACGCGAATGCCCATGGCGACCAGCGCCTCGATCTCGTCGACCAGGCCGCGCCAGTGGTCGAACTCGACACAGATACCGTGGCCGAAAATCAGGGTCGGCGGGTCGGCGACGCCGTCCGGCTCGTAGATCCGGGCGATGACCTCGTCGTTCATCCTTGCAGACGGCGACGCGAACCGGATCCAGCGTTCCTGCCGGCCGGGGACGGCGGAAAAGCGGCGCGATTCGGCAACTGGCGGCATCGGGTCGGGTGCGGCGAAAGCCTGCGCAGGATCGGCGACCAGGCTCCCGAAATCCGTCGCGACGTCCTCCGGCGACGGAATCGCCCAGCGGATCGGCGCGGCCGCTCCGGCGGCCCGCCAGGGCGCGAACAGCCGCCGCTGGGCGTTATAGCCGTTGCGCCGGTGCAGGCGCGTTCGCTCGATCGCGGCGAGGACGTCCGGCGCTGCGCCCTCGTCGCCGAAGAAGGCCGCTTCCCAGGCGCGTTCGCTGTCCAGCACCCGGCCGCGGACAGCTTCGAAGCGTCGGAGCCGGCGCTCCAGCGGGGCCCGGCTGTGCAACGCAGATGCGTCGGGCATTTCCGCCAGAAACCCCTCGACGGAGCCCTCGGCCGTGCGCGCTGCTGCCCAGAGCCGTGACAGCGGGAAGAACCACCGGCACAGCAGATACATGGCGGCGCGGTCGAACCACGGCCGCGCGACGAGGCTGCCGAGCGGCGAGCGCAGACATGCCCGCATCAACTCTGGCGCGGGCAGCCGCCGCGGCGCTTTCCTACTCAGGGCCGGACAGCTTTTTCTGGAGCTGCGCGCGCAGCTGCACGACCGAGGCCGCGTAATAGGCCAGCAGGGGGCGTTCCCCGGCGACCGGCGCCAGGCCGCCGCATTCCTGTTCCGCAATCAGCCTGCGCTTGCGCATCCGATGCACCGCCGCCTCGATTTCCGCGGCTTCGTCGCCGTCCTTCAGGGCGATATGGGCACCCAGCGCGCGTGCGTCATCGATCCAGCGGATTGCGCGGCGTTTTATCTCCTCGGCGGTGAGCGGCTCGTCCGCCGCGGTGACGACCGACGACACCAGCGGCACGGCGAGAACCGGTACGACCTCCTGAATGCGCCGGGTCAGCTCGGCGCCCAGGTCCTCGACAGCCGCGAAAAAGTCTTCCCGGTCCATGCGGGAAAGATCGATCCCGCGCGCCGTGGACCAGTCGCGAAGCGACAGCGGTTCGGCGAAATTGGCGCAGGCGACGCCGAAGCCCGCCGAGCGCCCCTGCAGCTTGCGCCATGCCAGGCGGAACAGGAACTTGGCCGTGCCGGCCATCAGGAAGCGGCGGCCCCGGCCGCGGAAATCGGTCTCCGGATTGGCGACGAGCGTGCGTTCCTCCGCCACCCGGTCGAAATTGGTCGCGACGGGGACGAACATGATGTCGTACGGCCCGGCCGGGTCGAAGGTCTTGGTGATATAGCCGAGCATGCCGAGCTTGGGCGGATGGATCGCACCGTCGCGCGAAAGCTTGCCTTCGGCAAAGATGGCGTGGGGCACGCAGGCTTCGGTCGCCATCTGGACGTAGCGCTCGAGCACCTTGCGGTAGAGCGGATCGCCGCTGTCGCGGCGCAGGATATAGGCGCCGGCCAGGCGCAACAGGCTGCGGAACGGCCAGATCCGGGCCCATTCGCCGGCGCCGTAGGACAGCGCCACGCTGCCGGATGCGAGATAGGTCACGAGCAGGTAATCGGCGTTGCTGCGGTGGTTGATGAAAAAGACGACCGCGGTGTCGGGCGGGATGTCGGCCTTCGCCTTCTCGTGGGCGTAGCCGAGACGCGTCCGGTAAAAGCCGCGCAGCAGCCAGCGCGCGCTGCGGTAGCCCAGCCGGAAATAGAAATAGGCGTTGAAGGCCGGCACCATTTCGCGCGCAATCCTGGACACCTCGGTCATCAGACTGTCGCGCGATACGCCGCGTTCCTGGGCGACGGCGCCGACCGTCTTCATCACTTCCGGGTCGTAGATCAGCCGGTCGATCAGCACGCGGCGCTTGGTGATCTGGAAGGTCGGCAACTCCAGCCGCAACCGGGCGTTGACGTCGTCGATCACCTTGTTGACATGGCGGCGCAGATACCAGCGCGCGGTGGGCAGCAGCACATCGTCGAGCGCCGCCAGCACCGCCAGCGCCCCGATGATGAGCAGCAGCCAGACCGGTATCTCGACCGTCTCCGTCATCGCTCCTAGTTCCCGACCGACCTTGCCGTGCCGGAAAGTAGCACGGAAGCGGGCGGGCGAGACAGGCCGGCGGGGCAATCCGCAATCCGGCCAAGCGCCGAACGGTCTGTTTCGTTGACATGCCGCATTGCAAACGTAATTACATTGTCAGTACACATTACGAGTGAAGAACGAGAGTCGGAGGGCCGGAAATTGCGGACGCAAACGATCAATCTGCGCGCCACCGAGGAACAGAAAGCCCTGATCGACCGGGCGGCCGAATGCCTCGGCAAGTCCAGGACCGAGTTCATCCTCGATACAATGCGCGAAGCCTCTGAAAACGTGCTTCTGGACCAGCGTGTGTTCTGGCTGGACGACGAGGCCTTTGCCGCTTTCCAGGCGATACTCGACGATCCGCCCGAACCGACCGAGGAATTGCAGCGTACGCTGAACAAGAAGCCGCTTTGGGAAAGGTAACGGTCCGCCAATGCCGCTGACCGTTCCGGCGCCGCTCGCTGATCACCATATCCTGACCGGTTTCGACAGCGGCCAACAGGCGCTCGATACCTGGTTGATTTCGCACGCCCTGAAAAATGAGCGAGCCGGCGGTTCGCGCACCTATGTCGTATGCGACGATAGCAGGGTGGTTGCCTACTCTTGTCTTTCCGCGGCCTCGGCAGCACACCGAACCGTTCCGGGACTTATCCGGCGCAATATGCCCGATCCGGTTCCTGTCATCCTGCTGGGCCGGCTGGCGGTCGCGAAGTCGTATCAGGGCCGCGGCCTCGCGCGGGACCTGGTCCAGGACGCTATCCAGCGGACATTGCGGGCGGCGGATATTGCCGGCGTCAGGGCGTTGCTCGTCCATGCGCTCGATGACAGCGCAGCCAGGTTCTACCGGAAAATGGGATTTGTCGGATCGCCGATTGATCCGTTCGTCTTGACTTTGCCCCTGGAAACGTTGCGCAAAGCGCGCGTTATGTGAGACCGCCTCGTTCGCCGGTGACGGCTGGCCTTTCTCGGATCGTACAAACTCGCGACCGCGGTAACGCCCGCACCATTGCCGCGGAATTAAATCTTTCCAAATTCGTCCGCTTCGGGGATTTTGCCGGCGCAGCGGTCTTCGGGGATTGCAGGAGGATGGCATCCGTGCCCGACATCGTCCGCATTGGCGGGGCGAGCGGCTATTGGGGCGAATCGGCGATGGCGACGCCTCAGTTGCTCGCCGACCGCTCGGTCGATTTCCTCGTCTACGACTATCTGGCCGAGATCACCATGTCGATCCTGGCGCGCGCCCGCGCGAAGGATCCGGTCATGGGTTACGCCACCGATTTCGTCTCGGCGGTCCTAAAGCCGAATGTCCGCGAGATCGCCGCCAAGGGCGTGCGGGTGGTCAGCAACGCCGGCGGCGTGAATCCGGAGGCCTGCGCCGACGCCGCCCGCACGGTCATTGCGGACGCCGGACTGGATCTCAAGGTCGGCGTCGTGAGCGGCGACAACCTGATGGCCGACCGCGGGAAATGGGCTGAGGCCGCGCCCTGCGAAATGTTCAGCGGCAAACCCTTTCCGCCCGCGGCAAAGCTGGCCAGCATCAACGCCTATATCGGCGCCTTTCCGATCGCGGCGGCGCTCGATGCCGGCGCCGATATCGTCGTTACCGGCCGTTGCGTCGACAGCGCGGTGACCCTGGGCGCGTGCATCCACGCCTTCGGCTGGCGGCCGGGAGACTGGGACCGGCTCGCCGCCGGCAGCCTGGCCGGCCATATCCTGGAATGCGGACCCCAGGCGACCGGCGGCAACCATACCGACTGGGAGGCGATCGCCGGGTCGATCCACGATATCGGCTATCCCATCGGCGACATCGGGCCGGACGGCAGTTTTACCCTGCGAAAGCCCGCGGACAGCGGCGGCGCGGTGACGGTCGGCACGGTCGCCGAGCAGATGGTCTACGAGATCGGCGATCCCCAGGCCTATCTGCTGCCCGACGTCTGCTGCGACTTTTCCGGGGTGGCGATCGAACAGATCGGTGCGGACCGGGTGCGCGTCACCGGCGCGGCCGGCCGCCCGGCACCATCAGACTACAAGGTGAGCGCGACCTGGGCCGACGGCTTCCGCGCCGGCGGCTATTTTACCTTCACCGGCCGCAATGCCGCCGGCAAGGCGCAGGTTTTCGCCAAAGCGGCTATCGCCAGGGCACAGGCTGCCCTGCGCGGACGCAATCTGGGCGATTTCAGCGAAACGAGCGTCGAGGTGATCGGCGCCGGCAGCCAGTATGGCACGGAAGCCGGAGCGGCGGAGGCGCGGGAGGTCGTGCTCAAGCTGGCGGCCCGGCATCCGGAGGCCGCCGGCGTCGGCCTGTTGCTGCGCGAGGCCTCGGGCCTCGGTCTGGCGACCCCCGCGGCGCTCTCCGGATTTTCCGGCACCCGGCCGAGGCCGTCGCCGGTGGTGCGGCTGTTTTCCTTTCTGGCGCCCAAGTCCGCGGTCGACCTGCGCGTCGAGGTCGATGGCGCGCCGGTGCCCTACGACGAACCCGAATGCAATGAGGACGCGGGAGAACCTGTCCGGCCGGCGCCTCCGGACCTTCCCGGCACGCCCGCCGATCCGGTCGAGGTCCGGCTGGAGGATCTTGCCTGGGGCCGCAGCGGCGACAAGGGCGACAAGGCCAATGTCGGCATTATCGCCCGGCGCGCCGATTACCTGCCCTGGATCTGGCGGAGCCTGACGGAGGAGGCCGTAGCAGACATCTTCGCCCATTTCCTCGACGGCGCCGGCCCGAAGCCCGTCGAGCGCTTCCTGATGCCGGGGACGAACGCCGTCAATTTTCTGCTGCACGATGTGCTGGGCGGCGGCGGCGTCGCCAGCCTGCGCAACGACGCCCAGGGCAAGGGCTACGCGCAGATATTGCTGGATACCCCGATCCCGGTGCCCGCGGCGCTGGCCGCACAGGCCGCGGCGGATGCAAGGGCGCGCGCCGCATGACCGTGTTCCGCAGCCAGGTCGATCCGGCAAGCGAGAGCTTCAAGGCCAACCGCGCCGACATGCTGGCGCTCATCGGCCGGATGGAGGACCTCAACCGGCGCGGCGCTGTCCGCTCCGAGGCGCGCAAGCCGCGCTTCGTCGAACGCAACCAGTTGACGCCGCGCGAGCGCCTCGCCCGCCTGCTCGATCCGGGCATGCCCTTCCTCGTCATGGGCAACATGGCCGGCTACCTGCTCGACACGGCGGACGAGGAGAAATCGCTGCCCGGCGGCAACGCGATCGCCGGCATCGGCTTCATCCGCGGCGTGCGCTGCGCCGTTGCGGTGGACGACAGCGGCATCCAGGCCGGGGCGCTGACCCAGGCGACCGCCTACCGCATCCGGCGCATGCAGGAGATCGCGCTCGCCCAGAAACTGCCGTTCATCCATCTGGTCGAGAGCGCCGGCGCCAACCTGATGGAGTACACGGTCGAGGGCTTTCTGCTCGGCGGCACCCTGTTCGCAAACCAGGCGCGGCTGTCCAAGGCCGGGATCCCGGTCATCACCATTCTGCACGGCTCCTCGACCGCCGGCGGCGCCTACATGCCGGGCATGAGCGATTATGTCATCGGCGTGAAGGGCCGGGGCCGGGCCTTCCTGGCCGGTCCGCCGCTGCTCAAGGCCGCGACCGGCGAGATTGCGACCGAAGAGGAGCTGGGCGGCGCGGAGATGCACGCCAGCGTCTCCGGCCTGGTCGAATACCTGGCGGAGACCGACGGCGAGGGCATCGACGTGTGCCGCGAGGTCGTGCAGCGGCTGAACTGGAACGCCGGCGAGGCGCCGTCGGCCGCCGAGGGGCCGGCACCGCTCTACGATCCGGACGAAATCGCCGGCATCGTGCCGGTCGACTACCGCAAGCCCTACGAGGTCCGGGAGGTCGTCGCCCGCATCGTCGACGGCTCGGAATTTCTCGATTTCAAGCCGCGCTTCGGCGTTACGACCGTCTGCCTCCAGGCTGAGGTGATGGGCCGGGCCTGCGGCATCATCGCCAACAACGGCCCGATCGACCCTGACGGCGCGGCCAAGGCGACCCAGTTCCTGCAACTGTGCGACCAGGCCGGCGTCCCGATGGTCTTCCTGCAGAACACCACCGGCTACATCGTCGGCCGAGACTATGAGCGCGCCGGCATGATCAAGCACGGCTCGAAGATGATCCAGTCGGTGACCAATATCGCAGTGCCGCGGCTGACTTTCATGACCGGGGCGAGCTTCGGCGCCGGCAACTACGGCATGTGCGGCCGCGGCTACGATCCGGATTTCCTCTACACCTGGCCGAGCGCAACGACCGGCGTGATGGGCGGCGACCAGGCGGCCAAGACCATGACGATGGTTGCCGAAGGCGTCGCCCGCTCGAAGGGGCAGGAGGTGGACGAAGATCGGCTCAGGAAGCAGGAAGCGATGCTGGTCGAGCATTTCGACAGCCAGTCCAGCGCCTTCTATACCTCCGGCCATCTGCAGGACGACGGCATGATCGACCCGCGCGAGACGCGCCAGACCCTGGGCTTCCTGCTGGCGACGGTCGACGAGGCGCGCCGGCGCACGGTGCGGCCGAACAGCTTCGGCGTCGCGCGGATCTGATCGAAATGCCGGCGCCGCCGCAACAGGATCGGGAATACAAGGCATGTCCGACGAACTGATTGTCGAACGCGACGAGGGCTGGCTGACCCTGTGGATGAACCGGCCGGCGGTGCGCAACGCGCTGGGCGCGGAGATGGTGGCCGCAATGCGCACGGCGCTCGAAGTGGCGCGGAACGACCGCACGGTGCGCGGCATCACCCTGCGCGGCAAGGGCGGCGTGTTCTGCGCCGGCGGCGACCTCAAGAATTTCCGGAGCCATTTCCAGGGCGGAGCGTCCCATGCCGAGGTCGCCGCGGCGAACTCCAGTGCCGGAGAATTCTTCAGCTATCTCAATACGATGCCCCAGGTATTTGTCATGCTGATCGAAGGTGCGGCGATTGCGGGCGGCCTCGGTCTGGCGTGCACGGGCGATGTGGTCGCCGTGACAGCGGATGCAAAATTCGCCATCACGGAAACCTCGCTCGGCCTGCCGCCGGCCCAGATCGCGCCGTTCGTGGTCCAGCGTATCGGCCTGACGGCGGCGCGCCGCCTGATGCTGACCGGTGCGCGCTTCGATGGGCGCGAGGCCGGCCGCCTCGGCCTGGCCGATTTCGTCGCCGCGGACGCTGCCGGGCTGGATGCGATCGAGGCGGAAATCCGCAAGAGCGTCCGGCGCTGCGCCCCGGGGGCCAACGCCGTCACCAAGGATATCGTCCTGAAAGCAACACGACTGCCGCGCAACGAAATGATCGCCTTCGCCGGCGAGCGGTTTGCCGACTGCATGCTCGGCGAGGAGGCCCGCGAGGGCATCGCCGCCTTCCTCGACAAGCGCAAGCCGTCCTGGGCATCGGGGCTGGGGCCCGGGGATTCGGGAGCCGGGTAGGAGCATGCGCCGTTTCGGGACGATCCTGGTCGCCAACCGGGGCGAGATCGCCGTCCGGGTCATGCGCACCGCGCGCGCCCTCGGCTACCGCGCTGCCGCTGTGTATTCGGACGCCGACGCCGATGCGCCCCACGCCCGCATGGCCGACACCGCCGCGCGTATCGGCCCGCCGCCGGCCGCCGAAAGCTATCTGGACATAGGGAACATTCTGCGCGCTGCGGCAGAAACCGGCGCCGACGCGGTCCATCCGGGCTACGGTTTCCTGTCCGAAAATGCACGCTTCGCCGCCGCCTGCGCCGAAGCCGGCCTGATCTTCATCGGCCCGGACGCCGACGCCATCGCGATCATGGGCGACAAGGCCGAAGCCCGGCGCCGCATGACCGAAGCTGGCGTGCCCTGCGTGCCGGGCTATGACGGCGCGGACCAGAGCGAGGCAATTCTTCTCCAAGCGGCAGCGGACATCGGCTTTCCGGTCATGGTCAAGGCGGCCGCCGGCGGCGGCGGACGCGGCATGCGCCTCGTCGGTAGCGCCGGGGCATTGCCGGATGCGCTCGCCGCGGCGCGCTCGGAGGCGGAAAGCGCCTTCGGCTCCGGCAGCCTGATCCTGGAGAAGGCCGTTGTCCGGCCGCGCCATGTCGAAATCCAGGTTTTCGCCGACCGGCACGGCACGACGATCCACTTGGGCGAGCGCGACTGCTCGGTGCAGCGCCGGCACCAGAAGGTGATCGAAGAGGCACCGTGCCCGGTCATGACTGAGGACCTGCGTGCCGCCATGGGCGCCGCGGCCGTCCAGGCAGCGCGCGCCGTGGGCTATTGCGGCGCCGGCACGGTCGAGTTCCTGCTCGATGCGGACGGCAACTTCTATTTTCTGGAGATGAACACGCGGCTGCAGGTCGAACATCCGGTGACCGAGATGATCACCGGGCTCGATCTGGTCGCCCTTCAGATCCGGGTCGCCGAGGGCCGGCCCCTCGGCCTCGTTCGGGAGGATGTCCGCCCGGCCGGCCACGCCATCGAGGCCCGCCTCTACGCCGAGGATCCGGCGCGCGAATTCCTGCCCGCTGCCGGCGATATCGCCCTTTGGCAGCCGGCGGCAGGGCCGGGCGTGCGCATCGACAGCGGCGTCGAGAGCGGTCAGGCCGTCCCGCCCTTCTACGATCCGATGATCGCCAAGGTGATCGCGCACGGCGAGACCCGGGAGATCGCCCGCCGCCGGCTGATCCGGGCGCTGGCGGAGACGGCGGCGTTCGGCCTGACGACCAACAAGCGCTTCCTGATCGACTGTCTGGAAAAGGATGCCTTCGCCCGGGGAGAAGCGACGACGGCGTTCATCGACGAGCAATTCGGCGACGGCGAACTGGCGGAGCCGGAACCCGAATTCGCCGTCGCCGCCGTAGCGGCGGTTCTGAACTTCCTCGCCGACCGCGACGATGCCCTTGCGGACAGCCTGAACGTTTCGCCGGAACTGCTCAACTGGGCCAGCGCCGGGGCGCTGGAGAGTCATTGCCATTTCACGGCCGGCGATGCGGATTTCCGGTTGTCGGTTTCACCGGCCGGCCCGTGCGACTACGCGGTCCGCGGCGACGGCGACGCGGTCTCTGTTCGTGTCGTCTCTGTCGGGGAAGGCCGGGCGGTCGTCGGGATCGACGGCGGGCACCGGCATCTGTTGTTTCACGCCGAGGGAAACACGCTCTATCTGGGCGAGGCCGGCCGGGATTACCGGTTCGAATCGGGCGGGCCGGACGCGGCGTTGCACGAGGATGGCGCGAGCGGCCGGGTCATCGCGCCGATGCATGGCAAAATTCTTGAGATCGCCGTCGATCCCGGCGATATCGTGGCCCGGGGCGACCGGCTGCTGGTGATCGAGGCGATGAAGATGCAGCACGTTATCGTGGCGCCGGCGGCCGGTGCGGTCGCGGAGATCCGGCAACGGGCCGGGGTCCAGGTCGCCGCCGGCGATCCGCTCGTCGATATCGCGCTGGCGGAACAGGGTTAGGGAAGGGGAGACGTGTACCGATGCTGAGCGAAGCCGCCGATTTCAGGGCCGAGTGCGACGCGCTCCATGCGTTGTTGCAGAACCGGGACGATGCCGATTTCGAGCGCGCCACCCTGTTCAAGGACTGGACGGTCAACGACGTGATGGCCCATCTCCACATGTGGAACCATGCCGTCAACCTGTCGGTGACCGACGAGCCGGCCTTCGACGCCTTTGTAGAGGCATTCCAGGACGCCGGCAGACAGCATTTTCCCTACACCCACGAATGGTCGGGCGGCCTGAAGGGGCAGGAGCTGCTCGCCGCATGGCACGGGCTGTGCACCGACATGGAGCCGCTGTGGAGGGACCTGGAGCCCGAACGTCGGGTCAGGTGGGTCGGGCCGCCGATGACCGTCCGCATGAGCATGATTGCGCGCCAGATGGAAACCTGGTCGCACGGCCAGGAGGTGTTCGACGTGTTCGGCGCGGCGCGGCGGGACGGGGACCGCATCCGCAACATCGCCGAACTCGGCGTACGCACCTTCGGTTACACCTTCGCCAACCGCGGGATCGAGCGGCCGGCGGTCAAGCCCTTCGTCCGGCTGACAGCGCCGTCGGGCGCGGTCTGGACCTGGAACGACGAGAGCGACACCGATTATGTCGCCGGGTCGGCCACCGATTTCTGCCAGGTGGTCACGCAGACGCGCAACGTCGCCGATGTCGCCCTGGAGGTGCGCGGCGAATCGGCCGTCCGATGGATGGCGATCGCGCAGTGTTTCGCCGGCGGTCCGAACGACCCGCCGCCGCCCGGCGCCCGCCACGCGGCATCGTAGGAATCGGGCGGCCTATTCGGCAGCTTCGGCGAACCCGGGCCCGCCAGAATCGGCGCCGAAGCGGGCGAACGCGCCGGTAAACGCCTTGCGCTCCGGGAACCGGTAGGTCTTGCTCTTGCTGGTGGTCCTGCCGAGTTCGACCACGGCTTCGGCCAGCTTGACCGCACAGACGACGCCGTCGAGCACCGGAATGCCGAGCTCGCTCTCAAGCTCGTCGGCGAAATCGGCGAAGCCGGCGCAGCCCAGCAGGATGGCCTCGGCATCGTCCTCCGCCACCGCCCGGCGCGCCTCTTCGCGCAGCGTTTCCAGCGCGGCTGGCGGGTCCTTTTCGACGTCGAGCACATAGAGCGGCGTGGTCCGCACGTTGACCACCTTGCGGCCGAACCCGTAGTTCTCGACCATTTCCTCGAGCATCGTCTTGATGCGGGGGATGACGGTGACGATCGAGAACCGCGCCGCCAGAATCGACGCGGTGTAGAGCGACGCTTCGGCAATCCCGATCACCGGCTTGACCGTGACTTCGCGCGCCGCATGCAGGCCGGGGTCGCCATAGCAGGCGACGATATAGGCGTCGAAACCTTCGAGATCGCCCGTGCGCACCTCGTCGATCACGCCGGGGGCGCACAGGAACTCGTCGTAATAGGATTCGATCGACGCCGGGCCGAAAGACGGACTGACCGCCACGATTTCGGTTCCCTGCCGCGCGACCGACCGGCCGGCGGCACCGATCGATTCGGTCATTTCCAGGGTCGTATTCGGGTTGATGATCTTGATTTTCATGATGGTGTCCCTCCCTGTCCCGCCTGCCGCTCGGCTTCGGTCGCCGCCGCGTCGACGGTCATGGATTCGGTGATCGCGACGCCGTAATCGCGCAGCGCGGTTTCGGCCGAAATCAGACCGTCGCGCACGTCCTCCAGCACCTGCGCCGGATCGCGCGCCATCGGATCGCCATAACCGCCGCCGCAGGGCCCGATCATGACGATGCGGTCGCCCGCCTTCGCCGTCATGTTGGGCAGTTTCGACGGCAGGTCGAGGTCGGGACCGTCCCTGCGCCTGAAGGTCAGGCCGGCGGTCCTGCCGTCGTTGCCGCCGTCGAAACCCCACGGCGCGTATTTGTGGCCTTCGCCCTCGACCGACACGCCGCCGTCCTCGAGATATTCGACCTCGCGGACCGATCCGATGCCGCCGCGCCACCGGCCCGGCGGGCAGGCGTCGTCACGCAGTTCGTAGCGATGGACCCTGAGGGGCAGGTGCGATTCGACATCCTCGATCGGATTGTTGCGGGTATTGGCGTAGAGCGTGTCGACCGCGTCCATGCCGTCCTTGCCGTAGCGGCCGCCATAGCAGCCTTCGTGGATCTCCATGTGGACCCAGTGGGTCTCGTCCCGGATCCCGCTGAACGCCACCACATGCAGATTG
Source organism: Alphaproteobacteria bacterium (assembly GCA_965202925.1). Taxonomy (GTDB): domain Bacteria; phylum Pseudomonadota; class Alphaproteobacteria; order Bin65; family Bin65; genus Bin65. The sequence continues at coordinate 1,760,356 of CBDBCG010000001.1, forward strand.
CCGACGCCGGCGCTGACCTGGTGCGGCACCGCTTCGGCCAGCGCCTTCATCAGCGTATCGGCGGCCTGGTTGCCCGTGCAGAAGCGGGCGATGGTCGGCGCCGGGAACACCGGATTGACCAGCGAGCCGGCGGGCGCCACGATTTCGATCGGGCGGGTCAGGCCGCTGTTCTGCGGAATATGGCCGTGGACGGCGGAATCCAGCAGGATCGACCGGATCGTCAGCCATACCGCGCAGTCCGTGGTGCCCTTGAGAGGCATGTTGATCGGCCGGTCCGGCACCTGCGCCGCCGTTCCGGTGAAATCGACCGTGATGTCGCTGCCCTCGACCGTCACCGCCACCTCGATCGGCAGGTCGCCGCGGCTCGGGTCGTCGCCGTCGAGATAGCCGTCGATGAAGGTCCTCGCCCGGTAGACGCCGTCGGGCAGGGCCTCGATCGCCATTCGCATGATCCGCTCCGAATGATCCATCAGCGCGTCGCAGGCCGCTTCGACCGTGTCCAGCCCGTAACGGCCGATCAGTTCGACGAAGCGTTCGGCGCCGATGCGGGAGGCGGCGATCTGGGCCTCCATGTCGCCGACCACCAGGTCCGGTGCGCGGATGTTGTCGCGCAGCATCTGCCACAGCGGCCCGTTCAGGGCGCCGCGGTCGTAGACCTTGAGCGCCTTGAATTGCAGTCCCTCGGCATAGGCGTCCATGGCGTCGACAATGCCGCAGCTGCCCGGGCTGAGGGCGCCGATGTCGAGATGATGCGCGGTGGTCACAGAGAACCCGACCAGGCTGCCGTCGTGGAACACGGGCACGCAAAAGGCGATGTCGGGGCCGTGCGAAGCGCCGTGATAGGCCGAGTTGTGAATAATCACGTCACCCGGTTCGAAGCCGTCGCCCCGTTCGTCGAAGATCTGCTGAATGCCCTGGACATAACCCGGGATCGGCCCCGATTGCAGGGGTGTGCTTTGCGGCGTCTCGCACAGCTGGCGCCCCCGCGGGTCGATCAGCGCCGCGCCGAAGTCCTCCGATTCGCGGATGATGCTGGAATAGGACATGCGCATCAGCTTGTGTCCCATCTCGACCGCGATGTTTTCCAGCCCGCCCTGGATCACGCTGGCGGTGACCGGGTCGATCCGCCTGACGTTTTGAAGGCTGACGGGAGCGGTTTCGGCCATCGGTCAGGCTCCGTGTTTCAGTATGAGATTACGGTTGCTCTCGGCAGCCGCGGTCCAGCCCGGCGGCACCACCGTGGTCGTGTCGCGCTGCACCACCACCGCCGGGCCCTCGATCGGGCAATCGGCCGGGATCGCATCGCGCCGGTAGTAGGGCGTATCGAACCGCGCCAGGCCGCCATCGACCCGGAAGCTGCACGAGCCGGTGCGCAGCCTGGCCGCATCGAGGGTGCCTGCGCCGAGCGGCCGCGGCCGGCCGATCTTGGGCATGAGGGCGGTGCCGGTGAGGCGGATATTGACGATCTCGATCGGACTGTCGGCGAAGACGTGGTCGTATTCGGTCCGGTGCTGCCGCTCGAACGCCTGCCACACGCCCGCCAGCGCAGCCTCGTCGATTGCGCCGTCGGGAAACGCGACCCGCAGTTCGTAGCCCTGGCCGACATAGCGCAGGTCGCCGGCGCGGAACAGATCGATCCGGTCGCGCTCGAAGCCGTCGGCGGCGAACTGCGCGACCAGAGTGTCCTCGAGCCAGGCGAAATCGCCGTTCAGTTGCGCGGCATCGACCGAGTCGCTGGTCTGGAACGCCGTCTTCACCGCGTCGTATTTCAGATCCGTGGTGAGCAGCCCGGCGGCCGAGGTAATGCCGGGATGCGGCGGCACGATGACCTTCGGGATATCGAGCAGGGCGGCGACCTCGGCGGCGTGCAGCGGGCCGGCGCCGCCCAGGGCGACCAGCGAAAAACCGCGCGGATCGAGGCCGCGCTGGATGGTCTGCGCGCGGATGGCATTGGCCATGTTGCTGTTGAGGATGGTCACCACGCCCTCGGCCGCCTCGGGTTCGCCGAGGCCGACCTGTTCGGCGAGACGGCCGATTACGCGCCGGGCGGCGTCGACGTCGAGCGTCATCTCGCCGCCTAGGAAATTGGCCGGGTCGAGCCGGCCCAGCACCAGATTGGCGTCGGTCACGGTCGGCCGGTCGCCTCCCAGGCCATAAGCCGCCGGCCCGGGGCGCGAACCGGCGCTTTGCGGCCCCACCCGGTAGGCGCCGCCCCGGTCGACATGGGCGATGCTGCCGCCGCCTGCGCCGATAGTGGCGATGTCCAGCATCGGCACCAGCACCGGATAGCCGCCGATCCAGGTGTCGCGCGCGGTGGCTTCGCTGACCCGGCCGTCGACCACGGTGCCAATATCGGCGCTGGTGCCGCCGACATCGAACGTGATCAGCCGCCCGTCGCCGCCCGGCGCGGCCGCCCACCGGCCGCCCAGCACGCCCGCCGCCGGCCCGGACAGCAGCGTCAGGACCGGCCGTTCGGCGATCGTAGAGGCGGTGGCGATGCCGCCGTTGGAGCCCATGATGTGGAGGTCGGCCCGGCACTCCGCCTGCCTGAGGCCAGCATCGAAATTCCGGACATAGGTCCGCACCTTCGGGCCGACGAAGGCGTTCATCGCCGCCGTGGTGAAGCGTTCGAACTCGCGGAACTGGGGCGCGACGGCCGCCGAGGTTGTGACGAACGCGTCCGGGTATTCTTCGAGCACGATCTCGCGGGCGCGCTCTTCATGGCGCGGGTCGATGTAGGAAAACAGGAAACACACGCAGATCGCCTCGATCCCCCGGCTCCTGAAGGTGCGGGCGGCCTCGCGCACGGCGTCTTCGTCCAGCGGCTCCAGAATCTGGCCGCGGGGCGGTGCCAGGCGTTCGCGCACCGTGGCGCGGTCCCGGCGGCGCACCAGCGGCCGGTCCTGCCAGGGTATGTCCTGCATGATCGAATAGTTCTGCGGCCGCTGATGGCGGCCGATATGCAGGATATCGCGATAGCCGCGGTTGGTGATCATGCCGGTCGCTGCGCCGTCATGCTCGAGCACGGCGTTGGTCGCGATGGTCGTGCCGTGGAAGACATGGTCGATCGCGGCGGGGTCGAGATCGTGGCGCGCGCACAACTCGCGCAGCCCCGAGATCGCGCCGACCGACGGATCGTCGGGCGTCGTCGGCACCTTGTGAATCAGGGTGACGTCCCGGTCGGTGTCGGTGAAAATCAGATCGGTAAAGGTGCCGCCGACGTCGACCCCGATCAGCTGCATATCATCCGTCCCCCGATCCCGTTCGCGCGGCGAGGGTAGCAGCCGCATCCGGGAGCCGCCATCCGAAAGTGCCCCGACGCACCCATCACAGAGACCGCGGCGCGGTCCGGCAGTATTTGCCTCATGACAAAGCGGCCGGGAAGAGCCACTTTCCGGCCATGGCGCGGAACGACCGGCATGCCCACCGCCTCGTGGCACAGAACCGCAAGGCGCGGCGCAACTATTTCATCGACGACTCCCTGGAGGCCGGGATCGTCCTGACCGGCACGGAGGTGAAGTCGCTCCGCGCGGGCAAGGGCAACATCGCCGAGAGCTATGCAAGGGACGACAGGGGCGAGCTGTTCCTGTTCAACAGCTATATCCCGGAATACGACGCCGGCAGCTACAACAACCACGAGCCGCGCCGGCCGCGCAAACTGTTGCTGCGCAAGCGCGAGATGGCGCGCCTGATCGCGGCGGTCCAGGAAAAGGGCATCGCGCTGGTGCCGCTGTCGATCTATTTCAACGAGCGCGGCGTCGCCAAGCTCGACCTCGGCCTGGCGCGCGGCAAGCGCCAGCACGACAAGCGCGAGACCGACAAGCGGCGCGACTGGCAACGCGAGAAGGCGCGGCTGATGCGCGAGAAGGGGTAGGGCGGGGCGGTCAGGTGCGGGCCGGCTTCAGTCGAACATCGCGATACAGTCGATCTCGACATTCACGCCCTTGCGGTGCGGCGTGCCGCCGATGCAGGTGCGCGTCACCCGCTCGCCGGCCATGAATTCGGTGAAGGCCTCGTTGAATTTCGGGAAATCTGCCGTGTTGCGCAGGCAGACCCGCATGTTGACGACATTGGCGAAGGTCGCGCCGGCCGCCGTCAGGACACCCTGGAGATTGGTCAGCGTCTGCCGCGTCTGGACCTGGATGTCGTCGGACACGACCTCCCTAGTCGCCGGGTCGAGCGGCCCCTGGCCGGAAACGAACAGCATGTTGCCCCAGCGGATGCCCTGGGCGAGCGGCGAGGCGGTCTTGCGGTCCGTGAAGCCGGTGGTCGGCGCGGTGGCCGACGTGACGAATTCCTTGGGCATGGCGGTTCCCCGGAAGCTTATTCGGAGGGCGCAGGCATGATATGGCCGCAGGCGCGGCAGGTGCGGTGCGCCTCGATATCGAAGAAATTGGCATAAGCCTTCGAGACGGGATCGAGGGCATAGTCGACCACGACGAATTCCTCTTCGTGCAGGAAGGCGCCGCATTCCGGGCAGAACCACTGGAAGCGGTCGATCTCGCCGGGCCGGCGCTGGCGCTCCTGGACCAGCAGGAAGGCATCGGGTGGAAAGCGCGGCGAATGCGGGATCAGCGGCGCGGTGTAGACCGCCTCGCCCTCCCTGAGCACCTGGATGTCCTCCTTCCCGTCCGGATCCCGGTAATGGAGGTTCATCTGCCCGGAGATCATGTACATGACCTCGGCGCTCGGATTGATGTGGAACTCGCTGCGGTATTCGCGGCCACGGGCGACGAACAGCAGGGTTTCCGGCTCCTGCCACAGCAACAATCACGGCCCGCGCAAGCCCTTGTCGCCGCGCAATTTTTCGTCGCAAAAGTCTAGCGTTTCTGTGGGTTACAGCCCGGACGCCATCAAACTTTGGTCTTGCCTTGGCGCATTGCGTGGCCTATAGTCTCGCATAGAATTGTTGCGCAAATTGTACCGTAAGGAGCAAGGGCGATGGCCAAGAGACTGACAGCGGCGAAGGTCGCGGCCGAGACAAAACCGGGCCTGCACGGCGACGGCGGCGGCCTCTATCTTCAGGTTGCGAAGGGCGGTTCAAAGAGCTGGATCCGCATTGCGACCGTGAACGGCAAGCGGCGCAAAATGGGCCTTGGCGGTTATCCGGCCGTGAGTCTGGCGGACGCGCGGGGCAGGGCGGACGAAAACCGGCGCGCGGTCGCGGCCGGCCGCGACCCGCTGGCCGAGAAGCGCGAGGCGGCGCGCAAGGCTGAAACGCCGACATTCGAGGCCGCGGCCAGCGCCTACCATGCGGCCAACCTGCCGCGCTGGCGGTGTTCGAGGCACGGCAAGCAATGGCTGGCCGGCCTCGAAAGGCACGCCTTCCCGAAGATCGGGGGCAAGCCGGTCGACGAGATCGGGTGCGGCGACGTGCTGGACATCGTGTCGCCGATGTGGACGGCAACGCCGGAGATCGCCCGCAAGCTGCGGCAGCGCATCCGGGCCGTTTTCAAATGGGCGCAGGCGCACGGCTACATCGAACACAACCCGGCCGGCGAAGCGATCGACGGCGCGTTGCCCGCAATGCCGGCCGTCAAGCAGCATTTGAAGGCCCTGCCCTATCGCGACGTTTCCGACGCGCTGGCGCGCATCGAGGCCTCGCAGGCCTGGCCCATGACCAAGGCGTGTTTGCGCTTCATCGTGCTGACCGCCTGCCGGGGCGGCGAGGCGCGCGGCGCGACCTGGGACGAGATCGACCTGGACGCGGCGACATGGACGATACCGGGCGAGCGCATGAAGATGGGCCGCGAGCATCGCGTCCCGCTTTCGCCGGCGGCGCTGGCCGTGCTCGAAGGCTGCAAGGCGTTCCGCGGCCGGCAGGTTCCGGCAGCGCGGGAGCGGCGGCAGAACAGCCCGCTGGTGTTCCCGTCCAGTCGCGCCGGCCGGATCGGCGACAGCACGCTTCAAAAGCTGTTGCGCGCAAACGGGATCGACTGCGTTCCCCACGGCTTCCGGTCGAGTTTCCGCGACTGGTGCGCCGAGACCGGCAAGCCGCGGGAACTGGCCGAGGCGGCCCTTGCGCACATCGTGGGCGGCGTCGAGGGGGCCTATTTCCGGTCCGACCTGTTCGAGGCGCGCCGCCGCCTGATGGCCGACTGGACCGCGTTCCTGGCCGGCGAGAGCGCGAAGGTTGTGCGGCTCCATGGCTGACGGCCCCGACATGGCGGCGGCGAGGGAGTCGGCCCGTCGGCTCCGTGCGCTGCTAGAGCGGATTTTCGGCGACGGCTCCGTTGAGGATACGTTCGTTCGCGGCCTGATGCTTCAATCGCCGCGGCAGCGGGCGGCCGAGATCGAGAAGATGCACCGAGTCCTGCCCACGCGCTGGCCCTATATCGCAAGGCCGCTCGCCGCCGCATACCTGCGCAGCGGGCAGCCACCGCCGCCGGTCCTGGCGATGGCCGCGGCCGAAATGCTGGAAAGCTATGAGCGGCGGCCGAAAGACCGGACCGGAACCCGGCCGGGGCGGGACCTGATGATTGCATGGGCGGTGCAAAGCCTCGCCAAGACGTACGGGCTAAGGCCGACGCGAAACGCATCGTCGCCGGCGCACTCGGCCTGCGACGCCGCGGCCGAGGCTTGGGGCATCGGTTACAAGGTCGCGGAAAAGGCCTGGACGAAGCACCGGCTCAACATGGACGATGCAGACTGGTTGTCAGAGTTTAGCGGTATTGAACTATAGGACGACAAACGCTCCGCCGGCGCGACACCTTGCGCCGCTCTGATACGAAGGAGCGATTGCCATGTCCGGGTTTGCAGATGATCGGATGATACCGTGCCGCCGCGTCGAGGAACTGACCGGCCTATCCAAAGCGACGATTTACCGACTCATCAAGAAAGGCGATTTTCCGCCGCCGTACAAGGTAGGGGCGCGGGCAAGCCGTTGGCCGGAGCGCGTCGTCAGGGAGTGGATTGAGGCGCGCCCGCAATGCACCCGCGAAATCGCGTTCGGGCCGGCGGCATGACCGGCGACGACCGGCCCGGCGACTGGCCCGGCGACGGGCCGGGCGACGCCCCTGCCGGCGATCCTGCCGGCGATCCTGTCGCCATCCTGGACGCCTACCGCGAGGCGGCGGACCGCGGCCGCAGAATTTGGGCGGCAACGCAAGCCGCTGGCCCAAATCCGAAATCGTGGCGTGGGTCAGCGGCCGGCCGCGAGGGCCGGAATGATCGGCGACGATCCGGACGGCCCCGGCCCGGCCGGCACGATGCCGACTCGCATCGCGCGCGGCTGGCTCGGCTGGGACGCCGGCGGCGCTTCCAATGCCGGCGACCCGGCAAGGGCGGCGGCCCGGCCTGCGGCCGGCGCCTGGCCGACTGATGCGCATCGGGCCGGCCGACCTCGACGAGGCGACGGGATGAGCGGCCCGAAGGATCCCCCCGAGGATCGCCCCAAGCCCCCCGACGACGAAGACCTCAACAAGCTGCTGGCGACGGCCACGCACGAGGAACTCATGGAGAAGGCGCTGGCCGGCGCCGAAACCGCGACGGCCGAGGTGATCCCCTTCGAGCGGCCCGGCGGCCCCGCGCCCCCGGATGCAGGCAACCCGCCCGACGCCCCGCCGGACACGGCCGACGGCGGCGGCCTCGACCGCGAGCGGCTGCGCCGCGGCGAGCTGCCGCCCAACTGCCCGGTCTTCCCGATCGGGCGCAACGGCGACTGGTACCATTACATCGACGCGGCCTCGCAGTACAAGCCGATCCACATCGACAAGCTGACGTGGAAGCGCATCCTGGACCTGTTCGCCGGCCATACCGACGTCCTCAACCACTACTGGCCGCGGCGCGGCAGGGAAGGCGAGCCGCACCCGTACAAGTGGGACCATGAAGAGGCCTTGATGTCCCTCATGAACGCGGCCGCCCGCCGGCCGCTGTGGGATCCGGAGGATGCGGTGCGCGGCGCCGGCGGCTGGCGCGGTCCGGACGGCGAGCTGATTTTCCACACCGGCGACACCCTGTGGATCGCCTCGGCGAGCGTGCCGGGCAAGGTCTGGCAGCACCCGCCCGGACCGGTCGGCGAGCACATCTATCCGGCGGCGCCGCCGCTGCCCGGCCCGGCCGTGGCCTCGATCGACACCCTGGCCGCCGGCCGGGAACTGTTCGAGACCTTCCAGAGCTGGAACTGGGTCCGGCCGGCCCTCGACCCGGTCCTGATGCTCGGCTGGGTCGGCGCGGCCTTCCTGGGCGGCGCGCTCCCCTGGCGGCCCATGGTCTGGATCACCGGCGACGCCGCGACCGGCAAGTCCACCATCCACAGCGTCACCGCCGCGCTGTTCAGTAAGCGGTGCGCCTGGCCCACCTTCCTATATATAAGGTGATGGCGTTCGATAGCCCTTTCGCCAACACGGGAGGGTTTCACCATGCCGGATGGGTTCGAGCGCCCTGTCTACGCTCGGGACGGGCGGGACACGGGTGACGCGGCTTCGGAAGATGCCGATGTCGCCGAGGACGGTTTTGTCGACGATGCTCCGGCGCCGGCTCGCGATCGGCAGTGGACCGAGGAAGAGAAGGCGGTCGTGGTGAGCGAGTGCTGCTGGCCGGGGAGGCGCGTGGGCGAGGTGGCCCAGCGCTACGGCCTGTCGGTGAACCGGGTGAACGGCTGGCGCAGCCAGGCGCGGCGGGGCCGGCTCGCATCGCCGTTTTCTCCGGAGGCGGAGGCCGAGCCTGTGGAGGCAGCGCAGGCGGGGCGGACGCTGGCCGCGCGCAAGGCCGAGGCCGAGCCGGTCCCCGCCACATCGAGGCCGTCACCGGCATTCGCCGCGCTCGAGGTGGAGGCTCCGCCGCCGGGTTCGGTCGGTTCGGTGTCGATCGAGGCGCGCGGGGTGATGGTCCGCCTTGACGGGGACCTCGACACGCCGCGGATCGCGGAGATCGCCTCGGCGCTGCGAGCCCTTCGATGATTGGCCCGGGGGCTGCGCCGCGGATCGTGCTCGCCACGCGTCCGGTGGACTTCCGCAAGGGGCATGACGCCCTGGTGTCATTGGTCGAGCACGAGCTTGGCCTGGACCCGTTCTCCGGCGTCATGGTGGTGTTTCGGCCCAAGCGGGCGGATCGGATCAAGGTGCTTTGGTGGGACGGGACGGGCCTGGTGCTGGCATCCAAGCGCCTCGAACAGGGGCGCTTTGCCTGGCCCTCGGTGCACGATGGGGTGGTCCGCGTTTCGCGGGCGCAGTTCGAGGCGTTGTTCGAGGGCCTCGACTGGCGCCGGGTGTGGCGGCCGCGGACCCGCCGGCCGCTCGCGGCGGCCTGACCGGAGAGGACGGTCCCGATTCGCATTGTCGCAGGCTAAGGCGCTGATTCTGTGATAGTATTCCTTCATGGAGTCGAGCCCCGGCACGGTCGATCTGGCATCGCTTGCGCCGCCCCTGCAGGCGCTGTTTGCAGGCCAGCAGGAGGCGGTTGAGGCGCTTCGCGCCGAGGTCGCCTCGCTGACCGACCGCAACCGCCGGCTCGAAGAGCGAGGCCCCGAGGGCGTTGTCGAGGATCTGCGCGCCAGGGTCGCGTCGCTGACCGATCAGAACCGGCGTCTCGAACATCTGCTCAACGAGCTGCGCCGGGCGATGTTCGGGAAGAAGTCCGAGAAGCTCCACCCCGACCAGCTCCTGCTCGCCTTCGAAGAACTCGAAGGCGCGCTCGCCGAGGCCGAGGAAGAGGCCCCGGTGGACACGACACCCACGCCGCGCGCGAAGCGTCCGGCCGCGGAACGCAACCTCGGTCATCTGCCGGCCCATCTGCCGCGGACCTATGAACTGGTGGAGCCCGGGAGCACGCAGTGCCCGTGCGGGTGCGGCGAGATGGTGAAGATCGGCGAGGACCGCACCGAGCGGCTGGACATCGTTCCGGCGCAGCTTCGGGTGATCGTCACCATCCGGCCCAAGTACGCCTGCCGCAAGTGCGAGGAAGGCGTCACCCAGGCGCCGGCGCCGGCGCACCTCGTCGGAGGCGGACTGCCCACCGAAGGCATGCTCGCCCATGTGCTGGTGTCGAAGTTCGCCGACCATCTTCCGCTGTACCGCCTGTCGCAGATCTTCGCCCGCTCGGGCATTGAGCTGCACCGTTCGACGCTGGCCGATTGGGTCGGCAAGGCGTCGTTCCACCTGCGGCCGGTGTTCGACTGCCTGAAGACGGAGCTGAAGACGTCGAGCACCCTGGGGCTGGACGAGACCACGGTCCGGGTGCTCGACCCGGGCCGGGGCAAGACCAAGACGGGGTACATGTGGACGATGGCGCGCGACGAGCGGGGGTGGTCCGGGCCGGACCCGCCGGGCGTGATCTATGAGTATGCGCCCGGGCGCAGCGGCAAGCATGGAGAGAAGCTGCTCGACGGCTTCAGGGGAACGGTGCAGGTCGACGGCTATGCCGGCCATAACCGGCTGGCTCGGGCGGACCGCCCGGGCGGGGCGCTGACGCTGGCGGCATGCTGGGCCCATGCCAGGCGCGGCCTCGAGACGGTGTTCGACAGCAACGGCTCGCCGATCGCGAAGGAGGGTCTGAAGCGGATCGCGGAGCTCTACAGGATCGAGGACAGGATCCGGGGCGAGGCGCCGGCGACGCGCCAGTTCGTCCGGTGGACCGAGTCGGCCCCGCTGGTGAACGCCTTCGGGGTGTGGCTCGACGAGCAACGCTCACGGGTCTCGCCGCGTTCGCGCCTGGGCGAGAAGCTCACCTATATCGCCAACCAGTGGGACGGGTTGCTGGTGTTCCTCTACGACGGGCGCGTCGAGATGGACTCGAACTTCGTCGAAAATCGAATCCGACCGATCAAGCTCACAGCCAAGAATGCGCTGTTCGCGGGCCACGACGAGGGCGCCCGCTCCTGGGGCCGGATCGGCTCGCTCATCGAGACCTGCAAGATGAACGGCGTTGAGCCCTACGCCTGGCTCAAGACCACGCTGGAGAAGATCGCCGCCGGGCATCCCAACAGCCGCATCGACGAACTCCTGCCCTGGAACTTCGACCCGGCATCAAGCTGAAAAATCAAGATGGGCCGAGCCAGCGCCGGAGCATCGTCGACAAAACCGTCCTCGGCTTGATCGGCGCCCTCCGAAGCCGCCTCACCCGTGTCCGCCCATCCCGACCGTAGACGAGGTGCTCGAACCCATCCGACATGGTGAAACCCTCCCGTGTTGGCGAAAGGGCTATCGAACGCCATCACCTTATATATAGGGGAAGGTGGGCTGGACGCACCGCTTACGCTGTTCACGCCCCGCGGCATCCTCCAGTCCGCCAACGCCAGCGCGGCCTGGATCTGGCAGCAATTGAAATTCCGGTCGATCCCGGTTGCCCTGGACGAGCTCGAGGCCGACCCGACCCCGGGCAAGGAACGGGCGATCATCCGGCTGGCGCGCGTGGCGTCGAGCGGCGCCAACATCGGCCGCGGCGGCGCCGATCACCAGGCGCAGAATTTCAACGCCAAGAGCGGCTTCATCTTCGACTCGATCTACCTCCCGCCCCTGCGCAACCAGGACCTGTCGCGCATGGCCATCCTGCAGCTGCGGCGGCTCGCCCCCGGCGCGCCGCAGCCGGAGCTCGACCCGGCGCACTGGCGCGAGATCGGCCGGGCCATCCAGCGCCAGCTGCTCACCCAATGGCACCGGTTTCAGCGGACCTGGAACGTCTACGCCGCCGCCATGGCCGCCCAGGGCCACGGCCAGCGCGCCATCGACCAGTTTGCGACCCTCGTCACCTGCTGGGACCTGTTGACCAGGGACGGCGCGCCCGACGCCGACGAGATCGCCGGCGACAAGGACATCCCCGCCATCCTGGCGGCGCTCCATCCCGACAAGCTGGCCGAGGTCAGCGAGCGCAGCGAGGACTGGGAGAATTTCCTGCTGACCCTGCTGGCCAAGCCGGTCGAGCTCTACCGCAGCGGCCGGCGCGTCACCGTGGGCGAGTGCGTCGAGCGCGCCCACCTGGGGCCGGACGCCGAAGTCAAGGCGGAGGCCGAGCGCGCGCTCGCCGCCCACGGGATGCGCATCGTCGGCGACGACGGCGAGATCTGGTTCGTGATCGCGAACAAGCACGCCGGGATGCGGGAGCTGATGCGCGACGAAGTCTGGGGCGGCGGCGACGGCGCGACGACATCCGTCTGGTCCCAGGTCTGCGGGCGGATCCCCGGCATGAAGAAAGGCCGGCGGAACGTGCGCTTCGGCGGCCCGCCGCAGAAAGGCGCCTGGATCCCGTTCCGCCTGGTGCGGCCGGACCAGGACGACTGACGCGGCCACCCGCCACCGGCTGTGGCCACCCGTCGCCGTGGCCGCGCGAGTCCAGGCTGCGGCCACCCCTTACCGCCTGCGGCCACCCCTTACCGGCTGCGGCCACCCCTTACCGCCTGCGGCCACCCCTTACCGGCTGCGGCCACCCCTTACCGGCTGCGGCCACCCCTTACCGCCTGCGGCCACCCGTCGCCGCCTGCGGCCACCCGTCACCGGCTGCGGCCACCCCTGCATTGTCCGCGCCGCGCCGGAGGCCCGAAGGCCGCCGGCAACGGCGCGTCAGTCAATCGCCCGGCGAGATTTTCCGTTCCGCATAGAGACGGTACAAAAGGAGAACGGGACCGGGCGGCTTGCGCTCGCCCGCCTCCCATTTCCGAATCGGACGGCCCGCGCCTGCCGGCGGCAGGCCGAGCGCCGCCGCCATGGCCCGGGCGCTGAGGCCCAGGCCATGACGGATCGCGCGCAGGTCAGCCGGCGTCACGCCGCACCCCGCTGCGCGTCGTCGAACGCTTCCGCCTCGAAGCGCCGCGAGGCTTCATCGGCCTTGCCGCAGCACGCCGCGCCGTAGAGCGTCCGCGTGGCCGGGAAGTAGAAGGCGCGCGCGCCGCGCTCTACAGCAGCGCCGCAGCCGTCGCAGGAGCCACGGCGGCGGCACGCAATCCAATGCGGATCGCCGCCCCGCGTGCGCTTGAATCGTCGGTATCCCATTCTGTCAGTCTCCGTTGGTCCCGGTGTCACTGGCGACACCGGAGAGCGGGACCGGCCCGGCCCCGCTCCCCGCTGGCGTCAGCCGGCGGCGGCTTCCAGCGCGGCGAGAACGTCCGCCGGCTTCCGGCCCGGCTCATCGTTCCATCTGGTCACGCCCACCGCCGGCAAGTCTTCGCCGGCCCGGTAGCGGACCGGGAGCACGCCAAACAGCGCCGCGATAGCGGCCCGTTTCACCCGTTCCATGCCGGGCAGCGTGCGGCCCTCTGTCAGATCGAACACGGCGCGATGGATGGCACCGAGCGCGCAGAAGCAGCGCGCGTCCTCGCACGTTGGCGACACGCTATCGCCCCACGCGTCGCGGGAGAATCGCTCTTGAGTCCAGCCGTCCGCGACCAGAGCCGCCGCGGCGCGCAGGACGTCGGGAACCGTTGGCATCATGGAAAATCCCCTCTGTTGTCCGGTGTCACTGGCGACACCGGAGAGCGCGACGCGTGCGCCGCGCTCCCCGCTGGCGTCAGGAGACGGCGCGCACCGTGTAGACGATTGCGACGCCCGCCAGCGCCGCCGCGACGCCGACCGCTTCGGCCCGCGCCGAGCCGGTGCGCAGATGCACGGCGCAGGAGCCGAGGCCGACCATGCCGAGGCCGAGCGCGGCCAGCGCGGCGAGATCGCCGCCCATGAGCGCGTCAGGCATGGTCGCCGTCCCCGTCGCGCCAGAACGGCGCGGCGAGATCATCCGGGTTCGTGCACGCCACCGCGACGCGGTGCGCCTTGGCGCGCTGGCGCTCCGCGGCGTGCTTCGCGCAGTAGGTAGCGCCGCCCGAAGGCTCCCCGCAGGTCACGCACACGCCGGCAGCGCGCCGCTCCCAATAGAGCCGCCGCTTGCGGTCGCGCTCCGCCGCCGCGCCGTCGCGCTTCATGCCGCGGCGCGCCGCCAGATGTTCGGCGCAATACGCCTTGCCCGGCACCGCCGCCCGGTCGCAATCGCGGCACTGGCCCCGCGCCCGGCGCTCCGCCCGCGCTTGCCGGTCGAGACGCCGGCTATGCGCGGCGCAGCCCTCGCACTGGGCACGGCCCGGCGCAGCCGGAACCTTGCCGCATGACGTGCAGAGGCCCGCCGCCTTGCGCGACGCGTACCGCTTGGCGGCGCGCGCCTGCGAGCGTTCCCGCGCCCGGACCAGACTTCCCGACCGGCCCGGCAGGCCCTTGGCGACCCGCGCGGCGTGCCGTTCCCGGTCGCGCCGCCGCCGTTCTTCCGCGTGCGCCGGACACAACCAATGGCCGTCCTCTGTCGGCTTCCCGCACTCAGTGCAGAGGCCGGCGGCGCGGCGCGCGGCGTATTGCCGGCGGAATCTGGCCCGCTCCGCCTCTGCATGGCGCTTGCACAGCGACGCGCCCGGTTTTTCCGGCGGCGCGCCGCACTTGACGCACACGCCGGCGGCGCGGCGCTCCGCATGGAGCGCCGCCCGCGTCGCCTTTTCCTTGGTCCGGTTCTTGCGGTAGCCGGCAGCGACGCGCCGGGCGATCCGGTCGCGTTCCTTGCCGGCGCAGACGCCGCAGGTTTTCCGGCCCGGCAGCGGCGGACGCTTGCCGCACTTGAGGCACAGCCCCGCCGCCGCCCGTTCGGCCTTGCGCCTATGGTGGCGCGCCCGGTCGCGCGCCCGGCGCTTTTCGAGGTTTTCGCCCGCCATCAGCGCACGCGCCTGTAATAGGGCGGCTTCCAGCCGTGATCGCCGTTCAGCCGATCATGGTGCAGCCCCGTGGCCCGCGCCCCCCAGACCTGCAAGCGCCCGTCCGGCCCCTCTGCGATGAGAATCTCATCCCGGTCGAGAATGGTAAGCGGTGCGCCTGGCCCACCTTCCTATATATAAGGTGATGGCGTTCGATAGCCCTTTCGCCAACACGGGAGGGTTTCACCATGCCGGATGGGTTCGAGCGCCCTGTCTACGCTCGGGACGGGCGGGACACGGGTGACGCGGCTTCGGAAGATGCCGATGTCGCCGAGGACGGTTTTGTCGACGATGCTCCGGCGCCGGCTCGCGATCGGCAGTGGACCGAGGAAGAGAAGGCGGTCGTGGTGAGCGAGTGCTGCTGGCCGGGGAGGCGCGTGGGCGAGGTGGCCCAGCGCTACGGCCTGTCGGTGAACCGGGTGAACGGCTGGCGCAGCCAGGCGCGGCGGGGCCGGCTCGCATCGCCGTTTTCTCCGGAGGCGGAGGCCGAGCCTGTGGAGGCAGCGCAGGCGGGGCGGACGCTGGCCGCGCGCAAGGCCGAGGCCGAGCCGGTCCCCGCCACATCGAGGCCGTCACCGGCATTCGCCGCGCTCGAGGTGGAGGCTCCGCCGCCGGGTTCGGTCGGTTCGGTGTCGATCGAGGCGCGCGGGGTGATGGTCCGCCTTGACGGGGACCTCGACACGCCGCGGATCGCGGAGATCGCCTCGGCGCTGCGAGCCCTTCGATGATTGGCCCGGGGGCTGCGCCGCGGATCGTGCTCGCCACGCGTCCGGTGGACTTCCGCAAGGGGCATGACGCCCTGGTGTCATTGGTCGAGCACGAGCTTGGCCTGGACCCGTTCTCCGGCGTCATGGTGGTGTTTCGGCCCAAGCGGGCGGATCGGATCAAGGTGCTTTGGTGGGACGGGACGGGCCTGGTGCTGGCATCCAAGCGCCTCGAACAGGGGCGCTTTGCCTGGCCCTCGGTGCACGATGGGGTGGTCCGCGTTTCGCGGGCGCAGTTCGAGGCGTTGTTCGAGGGCCTCGACTGGCGCCGGGTGTGGCGGCCGCGGACCCGCCGGCCGCTCGCGGCGGCCTGACCGGAGAGGACGGTCCCGATTCGCATTGTCGCAGGCTAAGGCGCTGATTCTGTGATAGTATTCCTTCATGGAGTCGAGCCCCGGCACGGTCGATCTGGCATCGCTTGCGCCGCCCCTGCAGGCGCTGTTTGCAGGCCAGCAGGAGGCGGTTGAGGCGCTTCGCGCCGAGGTCGCCTCGCTGACCGACCGCAACCGCCGGCTCGAAGAGCGAGGCCCCGAGGGCGTTGTCGAGGATCTGCGCGCCAGGGTCGCGTCGCTGACCGATCAGAACCGGCGTCTCGAACATCTGCTCAACGAGCTGCGCCGGGCGATGTTCGGGAAGAAGTCCGAGAAGCTCCACCCCGACCAGCTCCTGCTCGCCTTCGAAGAACTCGAAGGCGCGCTCGCCGAGGCCGAGGAAGAGGCCCCGGTGGACACGACACCCACGCCGCGCGCGAAGCGTCCGGCCGCGGAACGCAACCTCGGTCATCTGCCGGCCCATCTGCCGCGGACCTATGAACTGGTGGAGCCCGGGAGCACGCAGTGCCCGTGCGGGTGCGGCGAGATGGTGAAGATCGGCGAGGACCGCACCGAGCGGCTGGACATCGTTCCGGCGCAGCTTCGGGTGATCGTCACCATCCGGCCCAAGTACGCCTGCCGCAAGTGCGAGGAAGGCGTCACCCAGGCGCCGGCGCCGGCGCACCTCGTCGGAGGCGGACTGCCCACCGAAGGCATGCTCGCCCATGTGCTGGTGTCGAAGTTCGCCGACCATCTTCCGCTGTACCGCCTGTCGCAGATCTTCGCCCGCTCGGGCATTGAGCTGCACCGTTCGACGCTGGCCGATTGGGTCGGCAAGGCGTCGTTCCACCTGCGGCCGGTGTTCGACTGCCTGAAGACGGAGCTGAAGACGTCGAGCACCCTGGGGCTGGACGAGACCACGGTCCGGGTGCTCGACCCGGGCCGGGGCAAGACCAAGACGGGGTACATGTGGACGATGGCGCGCGACGAGCGGGGGTGGTCCGGGCCGGACCCGCCGGGCGTGATCTATGAGTATGCGCCCGGGCGCAGCGGCAAGCATGGAGAGAAGCTGCTCGACGGCTTCAGGGGAACGGTGCAGGTCGACGGCTATGCCGGCCATAACCGGCTGGCTCGGGCGGACCGCCCGGGCGGGGCGCTGACGCTGGCGGCATGCTGGGCCCATGCCAGGCGCGGCCTCGAGACGGTGTTCGACAGCAACGGCTCGCCGATCGCGAAGGAGGGTCTGAAGCGGATCGCGGAGCTCTACAGGATCGAGGACAGGATCCGGGGCGAGGCGCCGGCGACGCGCCAGTTCGTCCGGTGGACCGAGTCGGCCCCGCTGGTGAACGCCTTCGGGGTGTGGCTCGACGAGCAACGCTCACGGGTCTCGCCGCGTTCGCGCCTGGGCGAGAAGCTCACCTATATCGCCAACCAGTGGGACGGGTTGCTGGTGTTCCTCTACGACGGGCGCGTCGAGATGGACTCGAACTTCGTCGAAAATCGAATCCGACCGATCAAGCTCACAGCCAAGAATGCGCTGTTCGCGGGCCACGACGAGGGCGCCCGCTCCTGGGGCCGGATCGGCTCGCTCATCGAGACCTGCAAGATGAACGGCGTTGAGCCCTACGCCTGGCTCAAGACCACGCTGGAGAAGATCGCCGCCGGGCATCCCAACAGCCGCATCGACGAACTCCTGCCCTGGAACTTCGACCCGGCATCAAGCTGAAAAATCAAGATGGGCCGAGCCAGCGCCGGAGCATCGTCGACAAAACCGTCCTCGGCTTGATCGGCGCCCTCCGAAGCCGCCTCACCCGTGTCCGCCCATCCCGACCGTAGACGAGGTGCTCGAACCCATCCGACATGGTGAAACCCTCCCGTGTTGGCGAAAGGGCTATCGAACGCCATCACCTTATATATAGGGGAAGGTGGGCTGGACGCACCGCTTACCGAGAATGCGCGCCAGCGCCTTGACCAGCGCGACCGGCATCACCATTGCGTCGCCGATCCGGTCAATATCGCCGTTCACCCGCGCCCGGTAGCGTACGACCCGGACGACGCCGCGCGCGCCGATCCCGCCGCCATCCTGAAAGAGCATGGGCGGCAGCGACTTGCGCCGCCGCGCCCAGCCCGGCACGCGCACCGGGACCGTCAATTCCGCGTCCGGCAGGCCGGCGGCGGAAAGGTTTTGGATTGTCTGCATGATGTCCTCTTGTGCCTAAGGAGTAAGCGGTGCGTCCAGCCCACCTTCCCCTATATATAAGGTGATGGCGTTCGATAGCCCTTTCGCCAACACGGGAGGGTTTCACCATGTCGGATGGGTTCGAGCACCTCGTCTACGGTCGGGATGGGCGGACACGGGTGAGGCGGCTTCGGAGGGCGCCGATCAAGCCGAGGACGGTTTTGTCGACGATGCTCCGGCGCTGGCTCGGCCCATCTTGATTTTTCAGCTTGATGCCGGGTCGAAGTTCCAGGGCAGGAGTTCGTCGATGCGGCTGTTGGGATGCCCGGCGGCGATCTTCTCCAGCGTGGTCTTGAGCCAGGCGTAGGGCTCAACGCCGTTCATCTTGCAGGTCTCGATGAGCGAGCCGATCCGGCCCCAGGAGCGGGCGCCCTCGTCGTGGCCCGCGAACAGCGCATTCTTGGCTGTGAGCTTGATCGGTCGGATTCGATTTTCGACGAAGTTCGAGTCCATCTCGACGCGCCCGTCGTAGAGGAACACCAGCAACCCGTCCCACTGGTTGGCGATATAGGTGAGCTTCTCGCCCAGGCGCGAACGCGGCGAGACCCGTGAGCGTTGCTCGTCGAGCCACACCCCGAAGGCGTTCACCAGCGGGGCCGACTCGGTCCACCGGACGAACTGGCGCGTCGCCGGCGCCTCGCCCCGGATCCTGTCCTCGATCCTGTAGAGCTCCGCGATCCGCTTCAGACCCTCCTTCGCGATCGGCGAGCCGTTGCTGTCGAACACCGTCTCGAGGCCGCGCCTGGCATGGGCCCAGCATGCCGCCAGCGTCAGCGCCCCGCCCGGGCGGTCCGCCCGAGCCAGCCGGTTATGGCCGGCATAGCCGTCGACCTGCACCGTTCCCCTGAAGCCGTCGAGCAGCTTCTCTCCATGCTTGCCGCTGCGCCCGGGCGCATACTCATAGATCACGCCCGGCGGGTCCGGCCCGGACCACCCCCGCTCGTCGCGCGCCATCGTCCACATGTACCCCGTCTTGGTCTTGCCCCGGCCCGGGTCGAGCACCCGGACCGTGGTCTCGTCCAGCCCCAGGGTGCTCGACGTCTTCAGCTCCGTCTTCAGGCAGTCGAACACCGGCCGCAGGTGGAACGACGCCTTGCCGACCCAATCGGCCAGCGTCGAACGGTGCAGCTCAATGCCCGAGCGGGCGAAGATCTGCGACAGGCGGTACAGCGGAAGATGGTCGGCGAACTTCGACACCAGCACATGGGCGAGCATGCCTTCGGTGGGCAGTCCGCCTCCGACGAGGTGCGCCGGCGCCGGCGCCTGGGTGACGCCTTCCTCGCACTTGCGGCAGGCGTACTTGGGCCGGATGGTGACGATCACCCGAAGCTGCGCCGGAACGATGTCCAGCCGCTCGGTGCGGTCCTCGCCGATCTTCACCATCTCGCCGCACCCGCACGGGCACTGCGTGCTCCCGGGCTCCACCAGTTCATAGGTCCGCGGCAGATGGGCCGGCAGATGACCGAGGTTGCGTTCCGCGGCCGGACGCTTCGCGCGCGGCGTGGGTGTCGTGTCCACCGGGGCCTCTTCCTCGGCCTCGGCGAGCGCGCCTTCGAGTTCTTCGAAGGCGAGCAGGAGCTGGTCGGGGTGGAGCTTCTCGGACTTCTTCCCGAACATCGCCCGGCGCAGCTCGTTGAGCAGATGTTCGAGACGCCGGTTCTGATCGGTCAGCGACGCGACCCTGGCGCGCAGATCCTCGACAACGCCCTCGGGGCCTCGCTCTTCGAGCCGGCGGTTGCGGTCGGTCAGCGAGGCGACCTCGGCGCGAAGCGCCTCAACCGCCTCCTGCTGGCCTGCAAACAGCGCCTGCAGGGGCGGCGCAAGCGATGCCAGATCGACCGTGCCGGGGCTCGACTCCATGAAGGAATACTATCACAGAATCAGCGCCTTAGCCTGCGACAATGCGAATCGGGACCGTCCTCTCCGGTCAGGCCGCCGCGAGCGGCCGGCGGGTCCGCGGCCGCCACACCCGGCGCCAGTCGAGGCCCTCGAACAACGCCTCGAACTGCGCCCGCGAAACGCGGACCACCCCATCGTGCACCGAGGGCCAGGCAAAGCGCCCCTGTTCGAGGCGCTTGGATGCCAGCACCAGGCCCGTCCCGTCCCACCAAAGCACCTTGATCCGATCCGCCCGCTTGGGCCGAAACACCACCATGACGCCGGAGAACGGGTCCAGGCCAAGCTCGTGCTCGACCAATGACACCAGGGCGTCATGCCCCTTGCGGAAGTCCACCGGACGCGTGGCGAGCACGATCCGCGGCGCAGCCCCCGGGCCAATCATCGAAGGGCTCGCAGCGCCGAGGCGATCTCCGCGATCCGCGGCGTGTCGAGGTCCCCGTCAAGGCGGACCATCACCCCGCGCGCCTCGATCGACACCGAACCGACCGAACCCGGCGGCGGAGCCTCCACCTCGAGCGCGGCGAATGCCGGTGACGGCCTCGATGTGGCGGGGACCGGCTCGGCCTCGGCCTTGCGCGCGGCCAGCGTCCGCCCCGCCTGCGCTGCCTCCACAGGCTCGGCCTCCGCCTCCGGAGAAAACGGCGATGCGAGCCGGCCCCGCCGCGCCTGGCTGCGCCAGCCGTTCACCCGGTTCACCGACAGGCCGTAGCGCTGGGCCACCTCGCCCACGCGCCTCCCCGGCCAGCAGCACTCGCTCACCACGACCGCCTTCTCTTCCTCGGTCCACTGCCGATCGCGAGCCGGCGCCGGAGCATCGTCGACAAAACCGTCCTCGGCGACATCGGCATCTTCCGAAGCCGCGTCACCCGTGTCCCGCCCGTCCCGAGCGTAGACAGGGCGCTCGAACCCATCCGGCATGGTGAAACCCTCCCGTGTTGGCGAAAGGGCTATCGAACGCCATCACCTTATATATAGGAAGGTGGGCCAGGCGCACCGCTTACTATCAACTACACCAATTGGAAAAAGCTTATGGACGGCGACATTTACACCAGCGTTCGCCTGACTGAGCAGGGCAAGAATGTCTTGCGGAGCGCCGGTATCATCAAAGAGCCAAATTCAAACTAGCCCACTACCGACGATCCCGCCGACCGCAGCCCCGGCCGACAAAGCCACCGGGCCGATCCGCCAGAGCCGGCGAAGCCGCCGCCGGAACGAACGCCGTTCGCCCGTTCCGGCGCGCGAGGCTTCGGAGCCGGCGCTGTAGCCGGCGCTGTAGCCGGCCGAGCCGGTTGCCCGCGAGATCGCCCGAAACCGCTGCCCGGATCTGCCGCTCTGGACGCGCCAGGAGGCCCGTGGAGCGCCGTCGGGGATTTTCCGGTGTCTTTCCCTTCAGGAGCCCGGCCCGCCATGCCCTGCCCTGCGGCACGGCGGCAGGGTGCGGTTCCAATTCCGGCCCGGGCAGGGTGCCGACCGGAGACAGCCGGGAGCGCGAATGCGCCTTGACCGCCCGGACGCGGTAGCGTCAGATGTTCTTGCACCAATCCAGGACGCCCGCTCTGTCGGGTCGCCCGCCGAATAGAACAGCCGCTTGACCGGCGGGGAGTAGCTACCCCGCCCCCGGCAAATAGGCGGGACTCTTCCATTCGTCTTGGATAGGTGCAACGGCCCGGCGCCCCGCCGGTCCGTCCAGGCAGGGAGGGTTCCGTGAAACGTCTGCACACCGTCGTCGCGGGAGCGCTTGTCCTGACCGCCTGCGGCGGCGGCGGGGGCGGCGGCATCGGCGGCGGCGGCCACGTCGCGCGACCGCCGGCGCCGATCGCCGCGGCGCTGCGCCAGAAGACCGACAATCCGAGCGCGGCAACGGTCGCCCGCTATATACTGGAAACGGTCCAGGGGCCGGTCGCTCCGAACAGTTTCGGGCTCGGCCGGTTCGACGCCCCGCCGACCGTGCGGCTCCTGCGCGGCGCCACGGCGCGGGAGCGCGCCATGCTGCATCACGCGGTCGGCATGATCAACCGGCACCTGCCCTACAACTGGCATGTGAAGGTCGGCAGCGACCTGTCGCAGGCCCGCACGGACGCCATCGTTTCCGCCATACGGGAAAGCACTAGGCATACCCGGCAGATATTGAGCCATGTGCCGGACGGAGAGGTGGCCATTTACTTCGCGGGAGAGCCGCTCCGGGGCGCAGACGGCCGCATTACCCTCGGGCTGGCGGCCCACGACTTCAACAGCCGCTACGACCCGGTGCAAAGGCGGTGGGAAAGACAGGGCATCCGGGCGGGCGGCGCCTGGGTGGCGCGGCGCTTCGAGGCGGGTGAGGACCAGAAGTTCACCGTCCTGCTCCACGAGATGCTGCACGCGCTGGGCCTGTACGATCATCCCGATCCGGACCGCTTCCCGACCTCGATCCTGGCGGCGACCTACAGAGGGGCCGTCAGGAGCCTGCCGGACATCGACGGCACGGCCCTGCGGGTCGCGTACACCCGCCTCCCCAACGGCGCCGAGCCGGAGGACATCGACGCCGCGAGCCTCGGCGAGTGGGCGACGGTCTCCGACGAATTGGCCGGCACCATGCCGACGGCCGGCGGCACGGTCCGGTTCGGCCTCAACTACACCAACGGCTTCGTCGTGCCCTGGACCAGCGGGCCGGCGCCGGGGCGCGGTCTCGCCGACAACCGTTCGCTCGCCGGGACGGCGACGTGGAACGGCAAGCTGTACGGCGCGACGGTCGGGCGCCGCGGGCTTGGCGGCGACGCGCGGGTGACGGTCGATATGGGCACGCTCGCCGGCCGGGCGGACTTCACGAACCTGCAATCCTGGTCGGAAGCGCAGGTCCGCGCGGGCACGGCCTTCGCAGCGACGCCGGGGGTGCAGTGGAACACCGGCCGGCTCGGCTACACTATCTCGGTGTCCGGCAATCATCTGCGCAGCACCGGCGGCGACGACGGCACGGTAACCGGCCAGTTCTACGGCCGGGCGCATCAAGGCGTCGCCGGCTCGCTGGAACGCCCCGACCTGACGGCCGTGTTCGGCGCAAGGCGCTGACGCCGGATCGCCGTAAGTGGGGCGGTGTTCTACGAGATCGGCGGCGACGCCGGGAAGGTCACAGGTATCTTCTACGGCTCGAACCAGAAAAGGATCGGCGGCACCTTGCGCCGCACCGACCTCGCGGCTGGATTCGGCGCGCAGCGTCGGTAGAAAGACGAAGCCCGGTCGGCTGGACCCGGCCGGGCTTCACTCACCCACGACAAGGAGATTTGTCATGGACGAAGTAAACCGTACAGAGAATAATATCCTTGGGCTTGTGGCGGAAGATCGCTTGAGCGATAGCGGACGGTGAGGCGTCGATTGGGGGAAGGGTCAACCCCTTGCCGTCCGACGCCTCGCTTTTCTGCTTATCGGTGCTGCTCATTCGTCGCCGTGCTGACTAAATACCACCGCATGAACTTGCACTTCATCTTGATCGTATGAGTACAGAATCCATAGCTCATGGGTTTCCGCCAGTCTGTTGCCAGGAATCACATGCACAAGATAATTTGTCGGGTTGGTGCGAAGACGCGGGATCCCAACGTCCGGCGTTCGCGCGAGGAGCCATTCCACCCCGCGCCAATGATCCTCGAAACGCGAAGTCTGTTGCTGTTCTCGACTGACGAAATCTTCAGCGCGGGGGTCAAGAACGACAGTGCGGTATTGAGGCCAATATGCGCCAATCGCCATTACGCAGCCGCCTTCGTGCCCTCAATCAATCTCTTGGACAATGGAATCTGCCCACGCTTTGACATCATCCGTGATCGCGCCCCTACCCGTGACGAGAGTCGCATAAAGGGGTATCTCCTCTCCTTCTTTGGCGGCTGCCCATACCTCCTCATGCGTAATGTCGCTGATTTCATTTGCGGTGTGCTCGCAAACGAAATCAAGAACAGCCTTCGCTAAGCGGCGATCTTCCTCGGAAAGGGGGCTGAGATCGGGCGGGTGGATCGAAAGGAACTTCCGAGATTCGTATCGATGTTCCCTTTCTCGAATGATGATCTTCCCGTCGGCTTGCAGCTTTTCTAGGGTAGCCAAGATGTTCGCCGGGACAGGCCCCATTTTGCGCTTGACATACTTCCCTCCAGTCACAGAGACCCCGTTTCCCTGATACGCGAGCATATCAGTGAACCACAGTGCCTTGTTGAGTCTGACCGACCCTAGCCGTCCCGGATTGTCACGGCACTCATGCACGATGAAGTGCACTAGGGCCTTGAACTTCTCCCTTGACATCGTTCTCTCCATAGACGTTGGGGTGCTTCCCCCAGGTTTTTTTGAAAGTATATATGGTACTTGACTTATTGTAAATCTAGCGCTAAGGGGCCGCACCTCTTGCGGCCCCTTCCCGACGAACCTGGTTGCCAAATCGTATGCGTCCGCCGAAGACCGCAGGGGTAGGTCGCCTTTGTACGGCGAGTGCGTGCGGAGCGGAGTGGTTTTGAGCAAGAACCGGTTTATGCGGCTTGATCGAGCCTCTGCTCCGGCACCCAGTTCCAGGGGAAAAGTTCGCCGAGCCGGTTTTGCGGGGTTCCCGCGATCATCTTTTTTCGTGGATGAAGGAAGCCCGGCCGGGTCCAGCGGCCGGGCTTCTGCTTTTTTGACGGGCCGGGGCGATCCGGTCAACAGAAGGCCGAAGCTCCGTCCTTGACCGTTTCCCGCCACTTCGGGCCGAGATGCGCCCTGGCGTCGATGGCCCGTTCCGCTCCGCGATCGCCGCGCCTGGTCATCCTGATGCGCATGGTGTTCTGATGGCGGCGACTGATGGACGCCCAGCCGCCGCTGGAAACCGTGACCTTGCTGCTGACGTCCGTCGTTGCGGACGGCGACGTCCAGATGGCGCTCGCCAGGCTCTTGCCGTTGACCGCGGTAACGACGAACCGGTCGAACCCGCGCCGGACGGTCTCGACGGCGGCCACGGTGGCGGCAAGGCGCTGGGCGCCCGTCGCGCCGCACGCCGGCGCCGCGTCCACGAGGATCTGCACTTCGTTCGCAGACAGCGGAATGGCGTCGGTCTTGGCGCAGCCGACCACGGCGACGACCGACAGAACGGCGACCGCAGCTCCGCGCTTGCTGATTGTCATGGGAATCCTCCCGCTTGCCAGCCCGGCGGGTGCCGGACCGTTGCGCGACTGTACCCTGACGCAAGTACCGCCATCCAGAAATGATTTTGCTTGCCTTGCCTCCGGTCTTGCGCTGTATCATGCTGTATCGCGTAGGGTCGGCTGGACCTCCGACCTGCACTTGGGGAGTTGAGCCATGGCGTCTGCGGCATATGACTGTGCGAGTTTCGATGAGGTTCTGGACGACTCCTGCGCCATTCAGGAGGCTGGAGGCATGAGCTGCGCCCGGCCGGAGGCCGGGCCGCCTGACCCGTCCGCCGCCCTCGCGGGCGCACGGGCCCCCGCCCTCCCCGTTCTCGCGCTGCTGCTCGGCGCGCTCGGCCTGTTCGCGGCCGCGCCCGCCCAGGCGCAGAATACCGTCACCATCTGGTCCACCATGCTGGACGTGCAGAACTACGACTACACACGGGCTCATTTCGGTCACATTGTCGGTCGCGGTTGCACGGAGCCGAGATTCGTCTCAACAACCTATCGCTGCCGGGGTGCGCTGACGGACGACAGCTTCAGCTATGGCGGCCAGACCTACCGGGTCGCGGTTCTCCAGTCTACTAGCTATCTCTTCTCGGGTACTCGACGAAACCAGATCGACATCGCGTTGGATCGGAACATCCCCGCTGCCTTCGCGCAGCGCGCGACGCTGGTTGTCGGCAGCACGCGCTGGTCGCTGGCGGACGGCGCTGTGGGCGGTTTCTCCGTCTACCGGAATGGCGTCGAAGACGCCTCTTTAGGCGAAAACGGCTACTCTTGGTTGGGCTCGCTGCCCGCGTCGGGCCGGGTTCGCGTGAGTCTGGAGATGCCCGCCCCCGGTGTGCCCTCCGTCGACGGGGGCGCGGGGCGGAACACCGTCTGGAGCCCGACGCTGACGGTCGATCAGGGCTCAGGGTTTCTCGGCTGCTCCCTCGCCGCCTCCGCAGACAACTGCTCCGTGGCGCTCTCGGACGATGAGTTCGAGTACAACGGTGTGACCTATCTAGTCGAAGGTTTGTTTTACTTTCCTACCAGTAGGTCGGCAAGAATTGACATCACCCCGACACCACGGTCGAATCTTGCCGGGATGGTGTTGCATCTCGGCGCTACGCGGCTACCCGTTGGTTCATTCGGCATTGAAGAAAGTTACACATGGAACGGCGTCAACCCGCAATGGAGCGACGGCCAGCAGGTCGGGGTGAGGCTGACGGCGCCGGACCCCTCGCCGGCCCTGAGCGCCAGCGGTCCGACCCTGAGCGCGAGCGGCGCGCCGCGCGAGGGCGCCGCGCCGGTCACGGTGACGGTCACGCTGCCCGAGCCGGCGCTTGACGGCGGCGTGAATGTGACCGTCAACCTCGGCGGCACGGCGACCTGGGGGGAGGACTACCGCACGCCGGTGCCGGCCGGTCCGGAATATGACGATTACAGGAGGCCGGTGCAGAGGGAGGGCAGAGGCTGGTTCGGCGGGACGTCTTCCGAGACCGTCCAGGCCGCGAACCTGCTGCACATTCCTTCGGGGAGCCGGAGCGCGAGCTTCGAGATTCACGTCGTCGACGACCCGCACGAGGACTCCGGCGAGACGATCGACATCGGCGTCAGGGCGGACCATGCGGGCATTCAGTACACCGGCAGGCAAATAGAGAACTGCCCGACGTGCAGTCGGACGACAAGCCTGCTGACCTACATGGGCGCTGCCGAGCTCACCCTGACGATTACGAACCACGAGGACGCGGAGACGGAGGCGGCGCGGCTCGCGGCGGAGGCGGCCGCGGAAGCGGAGAGGCAGCGGCTGGCGGCGGCGCGCGCGGCGGCGGGCGGTCCGCTGAGCGGTCTTGCGCTCTCGGCCGGCTCGCAGGCGGTGGCGCTGGTCCCGGCCTTCTCGCCGAATGTGCTGTCCTACCGGGCGGAGGTCCCGTCGGGGACGGCGGGCGTGACGCTGGCGCCGTCGTGGGGCGCGGAGGCCGCGCTGGCCGGCTCGCCGACCGTGTTTTTGACTTCGCAAGGGCCGGCGGCGATGCTGGCGCAGACGCAGGTTCACGCCTCCGGCACGGCGGCGGCGCTGGCGCTGTCGTCGGCCGGCCCGACCAGGCTGGAGGTGACGGTGCTCGAGCCGGACGGGTCGGGGAAGCCATTGCAGGGGACGACCACGAAATACCGCGTCGAGGTGGTCGGGGCGGCGGTGCCGCAGACGGCGGCGCAGACCGTGACGGTGGCGTTCAGCAACGTCCCGCCGGAGCATGACGGGCAAGCGCCGTTCACGCTGGACGTGCAGTCGGGCTCGAAGCCCGCTGTGGAGGCGTTCACGGTGACGAACGGGACGGTCGTGCGGGCGTGGAGTCTGGACCCGGTGCTGTGGCGGGTCCGGGTCGAGCCGAAGTCCTGGAAGGACGTGAAGATCGCGCTCGGCGGGGCGTCGGCGAAGGTCCCGGGCCCGGCGCGCATCCGGGTCGCGGACGCGCGGGCGAAGGAGGGCAAGGACGCCTCGCTCGACTTCGCGGTGACGCTCCACCGGGCGGCGGCGCACGAGGTGTCGGTGGACTACGCGACGGCCGACGGCACGGCGGCGGCGGGGGCGGACTACACGGCCGCGTCGGGCACGCTGACCTTCGCGCCGGGCGAGACGGCGAAGACGGTGAGCGTCCCGCTGCTCGACGACTCGATCGACGAGGGCAAGGAGAGGTTCACGCTCCGGCTCTCGAACCCGCGGGGTGCGTATCTGCGCAAGATGCACCGCGAGGCGAAGGGGGTGATCCGGAACGACGACCCGCTGCAGGCGATGTGGCTGGCGCGCTTCGGGCGCACGGTGGCCGCGGACGCGGTGGCGTCGGTGACGGCGCGGCTGGAGACGCCGCGCGGCGCCGGCTCGCACGTGACGCTCATGGGCCAGCGCATGAACTTCGGCGAGGCCGAGGGCGGCGGCGGCAAGGCGTTCGCGACCGTGCTGACGGGGCTCGCGCAGGCGTTCGGCGCGCCTTCCGCGCCGGCGAACGACGACGACCCGTTCGCGCGCCACGGCCTGACCGGCGGCTGGAACGATCCCGCCGCCAGCGCGGCCCCGCGCTCGGTGACCGGGCGCGACCTGCTGCTGGGCACGTCGTTCCGCATGGTGCTCGACCGCAGCGCCGGCGCGCAGTGGACGGGCTGGGGCCAGGGGGCGTCGGTGTCGGGCTTCTCGGCCGCGGTGCCGGGCCTCGGCCTGAGCGGCGAGGCGGCGACCGGGTCGATGGGCATGGACTGGGAGCAGGGCCGGCTGCTGCTGGGCTTCGCGATGACCCACAGCGTCGGCGAGGGCACGGCGCGCGACGCCGGGTGGCGCTACGCGCTGGGCAGCACGGCGACGATGGCGCTGCCCTATGCGCGGCTCAGGCTCACCGAGCGGATTTCGGTGTGGGGCCTCGCGGGCGCGGGCAAGGGACGCCTCACCCTCGACATCGACGGCGCCGTGGCGCAGACGTACCGCACGGACCTGTCGATGACTCTGGTCGCGATGGGCGGGCGGGGCGACCTGCTGACGCCCGCCGAGGCCGGCGGCTTCGCGCTGGCGCTCAAGGCCGACGCCTTCTGGGTGGGCACGAAGTCCGACCGGGTCGCGGCGACCGCGTTCGGCAACCTCGCCGGCGCGCGGGGCGAGTCGAGCCGGGTGCGGGCGGTGCTGGACGGCTCGCGCACCTTCTCGTTCGCGAGCGGCGCGGCGCTGACGCCGTCGCTCGAGTTCGGGGTGCGCCACGATGCGGGCGACGCGGAGACCGGGACGGGCCTGGAGGTCGGGGCCGGCCTCGGCTACGCCGACCCGTCGCGGGGCCTCGACATGGCGCTGAAGGTGCATGGCCTGGCGGTGCATGCCGAGCGCGGCTACGAGGAATGGGGCGTCACGGGATCGCTCCGGCTGGCGCCGGGCGGCGCCGGCCGCGGCCTGTCGATGTCGCTCACCCCGTCCTGGGGCGTTGATCCCGGCGGCTCGCAGCGGCTGTGGGCGCTGCCGGCATCGGCGGGGCTGGCGGCGAACGGGGCAGGCTCCGGGGCGGAGCCGTCGAGCCGGTTCGACGCCGAGGTCGGCTACGGCCTGGCGCTGTTCGGCGACCGCTTCACGGGGACGCCGAATGTCGGCTTCGGGCTGTCGGAGACGGCGCGGGAGTACCGCATGGGCTGGCGGCTGACCTCCGCCGTGCGGGGCGATCCGGGCTTCGAGGTCAGCCTCGACGCCACCCGGCGCGAGGCCGCGAACGGATCGGGCTCCGGGGCGGGCAGGGCCGACCACGGGGTGATGCTCAGAAGCACGATCCGCTGGTGAGGGGCATCGCTCGGGCGGCCGGGCGGGGGCGTGTCCGGCCCCGCGCGCTGCGATTGAGTTGCGATTGAGGAGTGCACGATCATGGTGGCATTGGCACAGGTGGAGACCGGCCAGGGTGTGGCTCCGGAGCCGCGTTCGCCGTTCGCAATCCGGGAGCGCCGCTCCCGCCGCGTAGCCTCCCCGGCGCGCCTTCTCTGCGGTTTCGCCGCCGCCGCTGGCGGCCGCGTCCGCAAGCTCTCCCCTTCATCCGGATCGTCCGGCGGCCGCGCCGCCGGCCCGGCGGTCTCGCGCCGGGCCGCGTCCGCGTGGCGCCGCCTCGCGCTGCTCCCCGTCCTCGCGCTGGTGCTCGGCGCGCTGTGCCTGCTCGACGCTGCCCCGGCCGGGGCCGCTCATGAGACCGCACCTACCGGCGTCTCCGTGTCGGCATCGCAGTCGAAACAGTTGGCGGTCACCTGGACCAAGCCCGCCAGCGAACTCGGCTCAAGGGTACGATGGCGTGTGAAGTCCCCGCAAGGCAGCTGGCAAGGAGGCGGTGAGGGCCAAAGAGTATTCAATACCAGCTGCGCCGCTACATGCTCATTCACGATAACAGGCTTGCGCGCCGGGACCACATATGAGGTCCAGGTAGGCATAAGGAATTTTCACGATCATTGGTCCTCCAGCGCGGAGGGCACCACCCAGGGCACCGTCCAGTCCACCGACGCGAGCCTGAGCGCCCTGACGGCGAAGAACCACACGAGCGCGACGGGCACGTTCTCGGCGCTCGCGCTGACCCCGTCGACCTTCTCGGCGACGACGACCTCGTACACCGCCTCGGTGGCAAACAGCATCACGCACGTGAAGCTGACGCCGACGAAGGCGCACACCGGCGCCTCGATCAAGGTCGGCAAGGGGACGAGCCTCTCGGCGGTGACCAGCGGCTCGGAGAGCACGGCCATCGCGCTCGATGTGGGCGCGAACGCGATCAAGGTCGAGGTGACGGCCGAGGACGGCACGACGAAGCGGACCTATACCGTGACGGTGACGCGGGCGGGCGCGACCCCGCAGGTGAGCTTCGCCTCGACGACCTACAGCGTCAACGAGGGCGCGAGCGTCACGCTGACGGTGAACATCTCGCCCGCGCTGGCCACGGCCAGCAGGGTTGCCGTCCTGGCGACCACCCCGAGCTCGGCCAGCCCTCCCGAGGACTACACCTTCAGCGGGCTGACCGGGCGCGCGGGCTCGCGGATGCTGGCGCTGCCGGCCAACGCCACGACCGCGACCTTCACGCTGTCCGCGGTGGCGGACGGGACGACGGAGGGCGCCGAGACCGCGACCTGGTTCCTGCAGAAAGTCACCGGCGAGCCCTACACGGTGGTCCGCGCGAGCGACAAGGCGACGATAACCATCGCCGACACCTCGACCGCCGCGCCCGCCTCCGCCAACGCGCTGGTGAGCAATCTCGGGCAGACCACGTTCACCACCACCCTCGCGATCGGCAGCAATCCGGTCGCCCAGAAGTTCACGACCGGAAGCGCCACCTCCGGCTACACGCTGGCGAGCCTCGAGATCGACTTCGCCGCCGCGGTGGGCACGCCTGCGAACCTGCGGGCGGAGCTGTGGTCGGCGACCGGCGCCGGCGCTCCGGACTCGAAGCTCGCGAGCCTCACGGTCCCGTCGACGGTCGGGGCGGGCGCGGCCGCCTTTGCCGCGCCGTCGAACACGTCGCTCGACGCGAGCACCTCGTATTTCGTGGTCGTCTACAGGAGCGGCACCACCACCGGGTCGCTGCGGACCACGAGGACCAACAACGAGGATTCGGGCAGCGCATCGGGCTGGAGCATCGGGGACACGCGCCACGGCCGTTCCGGCACTTCCTGGAGAACCAATACGATCGAGTTGAAGATCCGCGTCAACGGCGCGGTCAAGGGGGCGACCCAGTCCACCGACGCGAGCCTGAGCGCCCTGGCGGCGAAGAGCGCGACGAGCGCGACGGGCACGTTCTCGGCGCTCGCGCTGAGCCCGTCGACCTTCTCGGCGTCCACCCTCGCCTACACCGCCTCGGTGGCGAACAGCATCACGCACGTGAAGCTGACGCCGACGAAGGCGCACACCGGCGCCTCGATCAAGGTCGGCACGGGGACGAGCCTGACCGCGGTGACCAGCGGCTCGGAGAGCACGGCCATCGCGCTGGGCGCGGCGGGCACCGACACCGCCATCAAGGTCGAGGTGACGGCGCAGGACGGCACGACGAAGCGGACCTACACCGTCACCGTGACGCGGGCGTTGGCGGTGCCCACCGGCGTGACCGTGACAGCGCACCTTGACAAGATCGAGACGACATGGAACGCCGTTCAAGGCGCCGTCTCGTACACCATTTACGTCGAAAGGGTCTCGACCGGGGTGTTGAGCTTTTGGGGTCAAGTCGCGCCGTACACGGGCGCAGGCTTGCCTGAAGAAGCCGGTTTCATCATCGCGCCCGGAGAAAAATACCGCGTCCGCATACGTGCCTGCCCCACCGGCGACTGGAGATTGACGGCAACCGGCTGCAGCGCACAAACCACCGCCGTGACCGGCACCACGCCGTCCAGCTCGCCGGCAACGCCGGCGAACTTCGTCGCGACCGCGGGGGACGACCGCATCGACGTCAACTGGGAGGCGTCGGCGGGCGCCACTGCCGGCTATGAAATCGGCATCGGCAAGGTTTCGGAGGGGGGGTTCCCGTCCTCGTGGGCCGTGACTTCGGCCACGGCCACGAGCAGCTTTTTGACCAAGCAAGGGGGGTTTGCCGCCAACGGGGTCGAGTACCAGCTCCGCATCCGCGCCTGCAAGTCCGCCGTCCCCGCCACGAATACGGGGAAGGGGTGCAGCGCCTGGAGCGCGACGCAGACCGTCACGCCGCAGGCGGCTTCCTCCGCGGACGCCCGGCTGAACGGGCTGACGGCGCACAGCAGCACCGACGGCAGCGATTTCTCCACCGCGCTGTCGATCGGCACTTTCGTCGCGGAGACCGAGAGCTACACCGCGTCGGTGGCGAACAGCGTCACGCACGTGAAGCTGACGCCAAGGACGGCGCACAGCGGCGCCTCGATCAAGGTCGGCAAGGGGACGAGCCTCTCGGCGGTGACCAGCGGCTCGGCAAGCGACGCCATCGCCCTTTCCGTGGGCGCCAACGCCATCAAGGTCGAGGTCACGGCGCAGGACGGCACCACGAAGAAGACCTATACCGTCACCGTGACGCGGGCGACCGCGACCCAGTCCACGAACGCGAACCTGAGCGCCCTGACGGCGAAGAACCACACGAGCGCGACGGGCACGTTCTCGGCGCTCGCGCTGACCCCGTCGACCTTCTCGGCGACGACGACCTCGTACACCGCCTCGGTGGCGAACAGCATCACGCACGTGAAGCTGACGCCGACCAAGGCGCACACGGGCGCCTCGATCAAGGTCGGCAAGGGGACGAGCCTGACCGCCGTGACCAGCGGCTCGGAGAGCACGGCGATCGCGCTCTCGGAGGGCGCGAACGCGATCAAGGTCGAGGTGACGGCCGAGGACGGCGCCACGAAGCGGACCTACACCGTCACGGTGACGCGGGCGGCCTCGGGCACGACCCCGCCCGCCGCGACCCCCACGGTCTCGCTTTCGGCCGAGAACGACAACCCGGTGGTGGCGGAGGGCTCGGCGGCGACGATCGTGGCGACGCTGTCCGCGGCGCTCGGCAGCGACGTGGTCATCCCGGTGACGGTGACGCGGGGCTCGGCGGAGGCCGGCGACATCGGCACGCTGACGAGCATCACCGTCGCCCAGGGGTTCACCGTGGGCGCCGCCGACATCACCACGGCGCAGGACACCGACGCCGACCACGAGACCTTCACGGTCTCTCTGGGCACGCCGCTGCCCTCGTCGGTGTCGGCGGGCACGCCCAACTCGGTGACGGTGACCGTCCAGGACGACGAGGCGACCCGGGACAGCCTGGTCGGGCTGTCGCTGACGGTGGGCGGCAGCGCGGTCACGCTGAGCCCGGCCTTCAAGACGAGCACGACGAGCTACACCGGGACCGTGGCGGTCTCGGCCACCAGCGCCTCGGTCACCCCCACCTGGATCGAGGGGCACAACGTCGAGACGACGGTCGCCTCGGCGACGCCGGACTTCGACAGCATCCTGACCCAGCAGGGGTCCGCGCTCGCCTCCTCCGGCACGTCCAAGACGGTGACCCTGGCCGCGAGCGGGGCGACCTGGGTGTCGGTGACCGTCTCCGACGACACCGCGGAGACCAGCACCACCTACCGGGTGGTGCTCAACAAGCTCGCGGCGCCGTCGGCGGCGCCGACGGGCCTCGACGTGACGGGGGGCGACGGGAAGCTGGACCTGTCGTGGACGGCGCCGTCGGGGACGGTGAGCGGCTACACGGTGCAGTACCGCCGTTCCGACGCCAGTTCCCAGAGCGTGACGGGCGACCCCGACACCGGCTACGCGGATGCCGGCCACAGCGGCACGGGCACGACCGCGGCGATCACGGGCCTGACCAACGGGGTCGCCTACACGGTGCGGGTGCAGGCCGTGAACGCGGGCGGCGGCGGCCCCTGGGTGAGCGGCACGGGCACGCCCGTGGCCGCCACGACTGCCCCCACCGCGCTGACGCTGGAGGTGGACGCGCGGCCCGGCGAAGGCGGTGCGGGGGTGTTCATCACGGCGCGGCTCAACGCGGCGGCGCCCACGGGCGGCACGGCGGTGACGCTCAGCGTCGGCAGCGCCAGCACGGCCACGGGCAGCGGCGCCGGCGCCGACTACACGCTGTCGGCGACGACCCTCACCATCGCCGCGGGGCAGACCTCGGGCAGGGTGACCCTGACCATCGTCGACGACGCGGTGGAGGAGACCGACGAGACGCTCGTGCTCAGCGCCGCGAGCACCAACCCCGTGCTGACCTCGAACACGCTCACGCTGAGCATCCAGGACAACGACGCCACGACCCCGGCGGTCTCGCTGTCGGCGGCGCCGAACCCGGTGGCGGAGGGGTCTCCGGTGACGGTGACGGCGACGCTGTCGGAGGCGCTGGCGGGCAACGTCTCCATCCCGGTGACGGTGAGCCTGGGCAGCGCGGAGTCCGGCGACATCGGCACGCTCGCGTCGATCGCCATCGCCGCCGGGTCGACGACGGGCACGGGCACGATCACCACGGCGCAGGACGACGGCACCGACGACGAGACCTTCACGGTGTCCCTGGGCACGCTGCCCTCGTCGGTGTCGGCGGGCGCGCCGAACTCGGTGACGGTGAGGATCGCCGACGACGACGCCCCGGGCAGGGTGCCGGCCGATGCCGGCCCGAGCGCGGGCCTGGTGCTGTCGGTGGCGACGGGCGACGGGTCGCTGGCGCTGACGTGGAACAAGCTGTGGGGGCCGAACCACAGCTACGAGGTGCAGTGGAAGGTGTCCTCGGCGCCGGATGCGGACGCGACCGCGCCGGGCGACCCGTCGACCGGCTGGGTGGCGCCCGGGCGCGCGCGGGTTGTCAATGGCGTGCCCCAGACCGTGTACGCTACCGGCACGGCGTACACGATCGGGGGGCTGGCCAACGGCACGGCCTACGACGTGCGGGTGCGCCCGTTAGCCTATCCCCATGAGACCCCCGTTCGCTGGTCCACCGGCGCGGGCACGCCGCGGGCGCCGGCCCCGCCGGCGTCGCTGACGCTGGGCGTGGACCCCGTCGCCCTCGCGCATGGCGGCGCGGTGACGGTGACGGCGCGGCTGGACGCGCCGGCGAAGAAGGCGATGGAGGTGTGGTTCGACACCGCGGGCGACGGCGGCGCGGCGCGCTGGGGCCCGGACTGCGCCTGGGAGCACGGCACGGCTGACATGTTTGCCGCCGGCGAGCAGGAGACGACGGTGAAGCTGTGCGCGACCGCGGCGGGCGCGGGGCGGACGATGACGGTGACGGCGGGGACGTACGACCCGGCGCTGACGGCGGCGGCCGTCAGGGTGCGGGTGCAGGGGCCGAACCCGCCGACGGCGCTCGTCGTGGAGGCGGACCCGCAGGCCGTGGCGGCGGGCGGCACGGTGACGGTGACGGCGCGCCTCGACCGGCCGAGCGCGCCGGGCATGACGGTGCACCTCCACCTCAACGGCGTCGGGGCGGCGTCGTGGGGCGCGTGCGGCGGGACCGCCGCCGCCCGGACCCTGCCCTCGCCCCTCTCCGGGTACCGGAGGGTGGAGATCCCGCCCGGCGGGCGGGAGGCGACGGCGGAGCTGTGCGTGCTGCGGGGGGGCGGGCCGCGCCTGGAGCTCGGAGCGTATGCCTACGCGCCGCGGCTGGACGCGCCGGACCTGGCGCTGCCGGGGCCGGGGGGCCTGGACCTGCGCGCGCTGACGGTGGCGTCGCCGGACCCGGCGCAGCGGGTGGCGCAGGGCGAGGTGGCGCTCGAGGCGAAGAGCAGCAGCTACGAGGTGCGGGTGCCGCTCGCGGTGGAGCGGGTGACGGTGAAGCCGGCGGTGAAGTACGCGTCGGCGGCGGCGAAGGTGAACGGGAAGCCGGTGGACGCCGGCACGCCGGCGGTCGAGGTGGCGCTGAAGGAGGGCGAGAACCCGGTCATCATCGAGGTGTCGGTGCCGAAGGTGGCGGCGGTGCGCAAGTACACCCTGACGGTGGTGCGCAGCGACGCGGCGAAGGAGCCGGAGACGCAAGTGGTGGCGCGGCCGGCCTGCGAGGCCGGGGCGGGACCGCTGTGCGGGCTCGCGCTCACGGCCGGTTCGGGGGCGGTGGCGCTGGTCCCGGCGTTCGCGCCGGGGGTGACGTTCTACCGGGCGTCGGTGCCGGCGGGGACGGCGGGCGTGACGCTGGCGCCGCGCTGGAGCGGCGAGGCGAGCGTGTTCGCGGGCTCGCGCTGGGGCGCGGCGACCTTCACGCGCCCGGCGCGGGTGCGGCCCTCGGGCACGGCGCTCGATCTGGCGCTGGCGCCGGACGGCGGCACGACCGAGCTGTGGGTGATGGCGGTCGGTTCAGGCGGCCGGAAGACCTACCGCATCGACGTGACCGGGATGCCGGCCGCGGTCGCGGTGTCGCTGTCGGCCGCGCCGAACCCGGTGGCCGAGGGATCGCCGGTCACGGTGACGGCGGTGCTGGCGAAGGCGCTGGCGGCGGACGTGACGATCCCGCTGGCCGTGACCCGGGGCACGTCGGAGGACGGGGACCACGGGACGCTCGCGTCGGTCACGGTGCCCGCCGGCTTCACGTCGGCATCGGGCACGATTGCGACGGGCGACGACGCCGACGGGGACGACGAGACGTTCACGGTGGCGCTGGGCAGCCTGCCTTCGGGCCTGGCCGCGGGCGCGTCGTCCTCGGTGGAGGTGACGATTACCGACGACGGGGCGCAGCAGCAGCAGGCGTCCTCCGACGCGACGCTGAGCGCCTTGACCGGGAGCACGAGCGGCGACGGCGCGTCGTTCGACGGCGCGCTCGCGCTGAGCCCGGCGTTCTCGCCGGCGACCATGAGCTACACCGCGCGGGTGCCGCACGGCGCGACCCACGCCAGGCTGACGCCGACGGCGAACGACGCGGGCGCGGCGGTGAAGGCCGGCAGGGGGACGAGTCTGTCCGCGGTGGCGGCCGGCGGGTCGAGCGCCGCGATCGCGCTCGCGGTGGGCGACAACGCGCTCGCGGTCGAGGTCACGGCCGCCGACGGGACGGTGAGGACCTACGCGGTGACGGTGGCGCGCGCGGGTCCGCCGCTGACGGCGGCGTTCGAGGGGGTCCCGGCCGAGCATGACGGCGAGGCGGCGTTCTGGCTGAACGTGCGCTTCAGCGAGGCGCTGGGCGAGGGCGCGGTGGCGCCGAGCCCGGCGTCGTTCCGGGTGCGCGCCGGCCAGGCGCGGAAGGTGGAGCGCGTCGAGGCGGGCCTGTGGCGGGTGAAGGTGAAGCCCGATGCGTGGCGCGACGTGACGGTGACGCTCGCGCCGCCGGCGGGCTGCACGGACGAGGGCGCGGTGTGCGCGTCCGGCGGGCGGGCGCTCGCGAACGCGCCGGACGCGCGGGTCGGCGGCCCGGTGCGCATCCGGATCGCGGGCGGCAAGGCGCGCGAGGGCAAGGACGCGAGCCTCGACTTCGCGGTGACGCTGAACCGCGCGGCGTCGGGCGCGGTCTCGGTGGACTACGCGACCGCCGACGGCACGGCCACGGCGGGCGAGGACTACACGGCGACGTCGGGAACCCTGACCTTCGCGCCGGGCGAGACGGCGAAGACGGTGACGGTCGCCATCCTCGACGACGCGGTGGACGAGGGGAAGGAGACGTTCCTGCTCCGGCTGTCGAACCCGAAGGGCGCGTATCTGCGGGGCATCCACCGCGAGGCGAAGGGAGTGATCGCGAACGCGGACGCGCTGCAGCAGGCGTGGCTCTCGCGCTTCGGGCGCACGGTGGCGGGGCAGCTGACGGACGCGGTCTCGGGGCGTCTCGCGGACGGGCTCGCGCCGGGGGCGCACGCGACGCTGGCGGGGCAGGCGCTCGACCTCTCGAAGGCCGAGGACGGCAAGGCGCTGGCCGAGGCGATGACCGGGCTCGCGCGCGCGTTCGGCGCGCCGGGGGCGCCGGCGGCGGACGGGGACCCCGGCTCGGGGGCCGGGGCAGGCCCGTTCGCGCGGCACGGCGCGGGCGGAACGTGGGACGCGCCCGGCGCGGTCTCCGCGCCCGCGCGGTCGATGACCGGGCGCGAGCTGCTGCTCGGGAGTTCGTTCCACGTGGCGCCGGCGCGCGACGGCGCGGGTCCGGGGCTGGCGGCCTGGGGCCGGGTGGCGCACGGCCGCTTCGACGGCGAGGCGGCGGCGGACTCGGGGTCCTTGCGCCTCGACGGCGAGGTGCTGACCGGCACCCTCGGCGCGGACGCCGAGTGGGACCGCCTGCTGGCGGGCGTGGCCGTCTCCCTGAGCGAGGGCGCGGGGACGTTCGACAACCCCGGCGTGGACTCCGGAGCGGTCGAGAGCGCGATGACGGTGGTGAGCCCGTATGCGCGGTGGAAGGTGACCGGGCGGGTCTCGGCCTGGGGCCTCATGGGCTGGGGCACGGGCAACATGACGATCACCCAGGACGCCGTCGCCGGGGACGTGAGCGAGGCGGCGGACGCGGGGCCTGCGCGCGCGGGGAGGGTGACGAAGACCGACCTCTCGATGTGGATGGGCGCCGGGGGCGTGCGGGGCGCGCTCATGGAGCAGGACGAGGCGGGCGGCATGGACCTCGTGCTGAAGGCCGACGCCTTCTTCGTGCGCACGGAGTCGGAGAAGGCGGCGGGCTCGGCGGCGACGGCGGCCGATGCGAGCCGGGTGCGCCTGGTGCTGGAGGGCGGCCGGTCCTTCGCGCTCTCGGACACGGCGACGCTGAGGCCCGCGCTGGAGCTCGGCGTGCGCCACGACGGCGGCGACGCCGAGACCGGGACGGGGGTCGAGATCGGCGGCGGCGTCGCCTGGAGCGACCCGTCCACGGGCCTCTCCATCGAGGCGCGGGCGCGGATGCTGGTGGCGCACGCGGACTCCGGCTACGAGGAGTGGGGCGCCAGCGCCACGGCGCGGCTCGATCCGGGCGAGCGCGGGCGCGGCCTGTCGTTCTCGCTGAGCCCGACGCTGGGCGCGTCGTCGAGCGCGGCGGAGCGGCTGTGGGGCGCGCGGGACGCGCGGGCTCTGGCCCCGGACGGCGGCGCGTTCAAGCCGGCGCAGGGCCTCCAGGGCGAGATGGGCTACGGGCTGGCGCTGTTCGGCGACCGCTTCACCGGCACGCCCAACCTCGGCTTCGGGCTGTCGGACGGCGGCGCGCGGGACTACCGGCTCGGCTGGCGGCTCAACTCGGCGGTCGAGGGCGATCCGGGCTTCGAGGTCAGCCTCGACGCGACCCGGCGCGAGGCCGGCGGCGGCGAGGAAACCGAGCACGCCCTGATGCTGCGGAGCTTGATCCGGTGGTAGGGGTCCGGCGCGGCCCCGAAGGCCGAAAACCCGAAATCGCCCCTGGCGGCCGGAGGAAGCCCGTAGAGCGGCGAGTCCGATTTTCGGCTACCCCCCTACACGGGAACCCGGCCGCTGTAGGCCCTGCCCCACCGCCCGGCAGCGGCGACCCCTTTGAAAATTCGTCCGG
Source organism: Alphaproteobacteria bacterium (assembly GCA_965202925.1). Lineage (GTDB taxonomy): Bacteria > Pseudomonadota > Alphaproteobacteria > Bin65 > Bin65 > Bin65. Next base: position 1,799,723 of record CBDBCG010000001.1, read on the forward strand.
CATGGCCGCCCGCCGCCGCCGGTCCGGAACCGGGCGCAAGCCGGCCCGGGATCGGGGCGCAAGCCGGCCGGCGCCCTGATCGGCGATCAGAAAGATTTGGTCACCCGGTTGGGCCATTGATTACAATGGGTTGCGCAGACAACCCGCCCCGAGGGGCGTCACCAACCGGGTGAAGATCATGGTCCCTTGTTATCGCTCTCCGATCAAGCTCGAAGTGACGGGTGATGGTACGGCCGCGACGGCGCGCGGCGGTCTGGTGCTGCTGTTCGAGGTTCTGGCGTCGCGGCGCATCCTGGCCGGGCTGCCGCGCTGCGGCGGCAGCCCGTCGCAGGGCTGGAGCGACGGCCAGATGATGCTGGCGGTGCTGGTTCTCAACGTTGCCGGCTTCGACCGGGTGTCGGACATCGAGCATCTGGAGGCCGATACGGGTCTTTGCGCTCTGGTCAGGCGGTTCGAGCCGAAGCTGTTGGGTCTGTCGAGGGGCGCGGTCGCGCGGCGGTTCCGGGGCGGTCGCGAGCGCTGCTTTCCCTCGGCGCGTTCGCTGCGCGACTGGCTCGACCGTTTCCATGTCGCTGGGGTGCACGATGTCGAGAGGGAGAAGGGCACGGCGTTCATCCCGCCGCACACGGAACGCCACGAGTTGTTCCGGGCGGTCGCCCGCCGCCTTGTGGCCGAAGGGGTACGGGAGGCCGTCGCGGCGTCGGTGACCATCGACCTCGACGCGACGATCATCGCGTCCGGCAAGCGCGAGTGTCTGTATACCTACCGTGCCGCGGAGAGGCTGGTTCCGGGCGAGCGGGGCTACCAGCCGCTGGTCGCGTTCTGCCCCGAGATCGGGATGGCGCCGTGGCTGGAGAGCCGCGACGGCAACGTGCCGGCGGCGCTGGACAACCGGCGGGCGCTCGAGGAGGCGCTGTTGCAGCTTCCCGGCGCCGTGCGCCAGGTCACCCTCCGCACCGATGGGGCGGGCTACCAGGAGGATGTGATCCGCGCCTGCAACGACCCCGCCTTCCGCCGGGCGGAGACGCGGCGCTTCGGCACGGTGGGGCTGATCTGCTGCGGAATATCTCGAAAGTAGCCACCGAGTTTCAGGCAAAGTAGCCGCCCAATATCACTCAAAGTAGCCACCCAGTGTCGCCAAAGTAGCCACCCCCTCGGGGCGGCGGATGATCTTGGTGCGACTCAGGGTGCCGTCCTACGCCTCGGACTTTGGCGATTTGTCCGAGAGGGAAGCGATGGCACGGGGAAGGCTGCCGATGAGGAAGGTGAAGAAGGTACTTGCGCTGCATTTCGAGGAGGGCCGCAGTGCCCGCGCGATCGCGACCCATTGCGGTCTCGCGCGCCGCTCGGTGGCGCTGGTCGTGGAACGGTTCGAGAGCTCGGGTCTGAGCTGGTCCGAGGCCGTCGCCATGGAGGATGAGGCGCTGGAGGCGGCGCTCTATCCGGCTCCGCGGCGAGCGCCGGCGGACGACGTGGACTGGGCCGCGGTGGAGAAGGAGCTCTCCGCGCGGCGCAAGGTGACGCTGAAGCTGTTGTGGCAGGAATGGCGCGAGACCCATCCCGACGGCATGAGCTACGTGACCTGGTGCCGCCGGTTCCGGGACTGGCGGCCGCGCCAGGGCGTGACGATGCGCCAGAACCGCCGCCCCGGCCAGAAGCTGTTCGTCGATTACGCCGGCATGACGGTCCCGATCCTGCTCGACGGGATCGAGCACAAGGCGCAGGTGTTCATCGCCTCGATGGGGGTGTCGGGGCGACTCTACGCCGAGGCCACGCTGACCCAGAAGATCGAGGACTGGTGCGCCTCCCACCTTCGCTGCTTCGAGGACATGGGCTGGGCGCCGCAGGTCACCGTTCCGGACAACATCAAGCCGGCGGTGATCAAGCCGTCGCGCTACGAGCCGGTCCTGAACGAGACCTACGCCGATCTGCTCGATCACTACGGCGTCCAGGCCTTGCCGGCGCGCGTCCGGCGGCCCCGCGACAAGGGGCTCGTAGAGCACGGTGTGCTTCATGGCGAACGCTGGATCCTCGCGCCGCTGCGCAAGCACGTCTTCCATGACCTGGCGTCGCTGAACCGGGCGATCTCCGCCCAGGTCAGGAAGATCAACAGCAAGCCCTATGCCGACGGCACGGGCGAGAACCGCTACAGCCGCTTCGAGAGCGTCGACCTGCCCCACATGCGGCCCCTGCCGGACCGGCGCTGGCAGCGAACCGTGTGGCGCCAGAACACGGTTCATCCCGATTATCACATCGCAATCGACTACCACTTCTACTCGGTGCCTCACCAGTACGTCGGCAAGGAGGTCGACGTGCGCCTGCGCGGCTCGGTGATCGACGTCTTCCACCGGGGCCGTCAGATCGCCAGCCATCTGCGCAGCCAGGCCAGGGGTCGGGCGACCACGCTCAGGGAACATCAGCCCCGAGCGCACCAGCGCGCCGGCGTCGAGGAGACCCGCGCCCGGCTGGAGCAGAACGCGGGGAACATCGGTCCCCATGTCCTTGCCCTCGTGGTCGCGATCATGGAGCGCAATCCCAATCCGGAGTTCGGCTTCCGCTCCTGCTACGGCGTCCTCCGGCTGGCCAACGGCCACGAGCCGGAACGCTTCGACGATGCCTGCCGCTACGCCCTGGAGCTCGGCACCAAGACCTACCGCGGCCTCGACAACATCCTGCGCACCGGCGCCGACCGCGCCGACGCCGAGCGGGAGCCCGAGGCCGCGCCGATCGATCATTCGAACATCAGAGGACCGGAGTACTACAGATGACCGACAAGAATGGCCTGCCCCATCCATTGGCCCAGCGGATCGCGTCACTGCGTCTGCCCGGCATGCACGCCGCCTTCCTCGAACAGATGGAGCGTCGCGACCTCGACGACATGCCCTTCGAGGATCGCCTGGGGCTGCTGATCGACCGGGAGGTCGCCGAACGCCGCTCCAGGGCGCTGCAGCGCCGGCTCAAGAAGGCCCAGCTCCGCCATGCGGACGCCTGCTTCGAGGACATCAACCTCAGCCGCCCCCGCGGCCTCGACCGCAGCGTCGTCCTCGGCCTCGGCGATTGCGCCTGGGTCCGCAACGCCGCCAACATCCTGATCACCGGCCCGTGCGGCACGGGCAAGAGCTGGCTCTCCTGCGCTCTCGCCCACAAGGCCTGTCTGGAAGGCCACCAGGCCCAGTACCAGCGCGTGCCGCGCCTTCTGACCGATCTGAGGATCGCGCATGGCGAGGGCACCATCCCCAAGCTCTACCGCGACCTCGCCCGGATCGAGGTCCTCATCCTCGATGACTGGGGTCTGGCCCCGATCGATGCCGCCCGCGGGCGCGATCTCCTCGAAATCCTCGACGACCGCTTCGGCCGCCGCTCGGTAATCGTCACCTCGCAGCTGCCGGTGGCCGACTGGCACCGGCAACTCAATGATCCAACGCTGGCAGACGCGATCCTCGATCGTCTCGTTCATGGCGCAATCCGCTTCGAGCTGCACGGTACGTCCATGCGCACCGACGACGCCGGCGCCGGCACGAAGGAATGAACGCAACAAGGGAGCGCCGCGCGGAGCGCGGCGCCTGCGTCGCTCCGCTCCGAGGTCTCCGTGCGAGACGAGAGGGCGTACCACGGCATGGTGCGCGCGCGCCGCTCCGACTCGTGTGGGGTCACGCGTCGCGCGCGCACCATGCCCCACCGCCTTGCCGTCAGGCCTTCGGCGGTGGTATCGCTGAACCGGAAATCGCCAGGGGGAAAATGCCGACATCAACGTGATCGCGTCGCTTCGCTCCGGGGTGGCTACTTTGGCGACACTGGGTGGCTACTTTGAGTGAAATCGGCCGGCTACATTGGATGAAACTCACCGGCTACTTTGGTGATATTCGGCAATCTGCGGCGCCACCCGTTCGGAGCCGCTGATGGCGGAGGTGGCGCGGCTCGCCGACGACGCCTGGCGCCCGGCGAAGGGGCCGGTGGAGACGCCGGACGCCGGGCCGGCGTCGGACAGTGTGGCGCTTGAATGCGCCGAACTGCCCTACGTCCCCGCGACAACCAACGGACTGAAGCCGCGCCATGTGATCCGCTACGTCGTCACCCGGCGCGCCCTTCCCGGGGCGCTGGGCCTGGACGAGGGCGACCTCCCGGCCGCCGATGGCAGGCCCGCCTACAGGATCAGGGCCTACATGACCAACTTCCCGGCCCCCGACGCGATCCGGGCGGAAAAGGCGAACGGCCTGAGGGTGCTGGACGCCGCCGAGGTCGTGGCCGCGGCCCACGAGCGCTGCGGACGCGGCGAGGAGGTGCACGCGGTGCTCAAGTCCGACCTCGCCGCCGGGACGATGCCGTCGGGGCGGTTCGGGGCCAACGCCGCCTGGCTGTGGCTCGCGGCGCTGGCGCTGAATGCGATGGCGCTGGTGCGCCGCGCCGCCTACGGCCCCGAGTGGCGCTGGGTGCGGATGAAGCGCATCCGCGCGATATGGATCCACCTCGTCGCCCGCGTCGCGCGTCACGGGCGCCGGGTCACCCTCGTGCTCGGCGGCGCCGGCGCCCATCTCCTGGCGGCGCGCCGGCGGATCCACCTCGCCATGCCGCCGCCGGCATCCGCGCCCGGCTGACCCCGGCGCGACAGTTCGACGCGACAAGGCGGACCCGGCACGGCACCGGAGGGCGTTGCGCGCGCCCAACGCGCCGGTGAAGACCCAACCATCACGAAGAGGCCGCCGGCCCCGCTCCGTTGCCGCGTCAAGCTCTCGCCGGCAGCCCAAATCGACGACCCGGCATGACCGGACGGCCCTGCCGATGGCCGAAATCGCGCCGCCAGAAAACCAGCTCGCCGATCAGGGCCGGCGCGGCGGATGTTGACGGCCGCCGGCGTGCGCTGTAGGGGTTCGCGCGCGCCCGTCGCAACACATGCGCCGCCGCGGCGGGAACCCACCCCCGGCCCCGGTCGGTGGCATCACCCGGCGTAGCCGTCCGGGTCCCCGCCCACGGGGACCGCCCGACGGACAACACTTCGCCGGGCCGGAGGCCGGCTCTGCGGCGGGCGCGCGCCGCCCCTGCGGTGATGGCCCGGTGTGGACGCTGTTGCGAAGCACGGTGGCCGAGAAGCGCGCGGCCGTGCCGTTGCCCGGCAGTCTTTACGCCGCGATTGCGGCGGCGCGGCACGCCAAGGCCGCCGGGGATCAACGCTTGTTCGAGCGCGCCCTGGCCGATTGTTTTGCCGCGATGCTCGAAGCGATTTACCGGCCCGAAGATGGCGGCGACTAGGCCGCGGCGCCGCGCCGCACCGCCACGCGGCGAACGGCGTTCGCGCTCCGCCGCCGCGGCGGCCATGTGTGCCGTAAGATGTTGCGCAAGCGCGAGGGCCGTTCAATAAAACGGCAGTTTTCTGCGGTTTTCAGGCCTCAATCCGGTTCCTGCCACAGGACGTGCACCCGCCTGCCGGTCTCGGCCAGTTCGCGGGAGATGGCGTGCAGATCGCCGACGGGCATGGGCAACATGGCGAACCCCCTGTCCCGGTTGTCCGGGGTCCATGGTAAGTGGCGGACCGCAGCCGGCGCAAAGTTTTTCTCGCCCCCGGCCGGGCCCAGGCCGGCCAGGGGCAGGTCAGCGGCCGAACGGCAGGCCGGTATAGTTTTCGGCCAGGGCTTGCTGCGCGGCGGCGCTGCCCAGCACGTACTCCAGCTCCGCGCGCTGCACCCGGTCGTCGAAGGCGCTCCGGTCGGGAAAACGGTGGAGCAGTGAGGTCATCCACCAGCTGAACCGCTGCGCTTTCCAGATGCGCTTGAGGCAAGTGTCGGAATAGGCATCGAGGCGGCTGCGGCTGCCGGCGCGGTAGTAGGCGTCGAAGGCTTCGGCGAGGATGCGCACGTCGGCGACGGCGAGGTTGAGGCCCTTGGCGCCGGTCGGCGGCACGATGTGGGCGGCGTCGCCGGCGAGGAACAGGTTGCCCCAGCGCATCGGTTCGGCGACGAAGCTGCGCATGGGCGTGACGCTCTTGTCGGTCGAAGGGCCGGTCTCCATGCCGGCCGAAGCCTCGGCGCCCAGCCGGCGCTGCAGCTCGGTCCAGATCCGATCGTCGGGCCACTCGTTCAGGTCTTCGTCCGGCGTGCACTGGATGTAGAACCGGCTGACCCGGGGCGCGCGCATGCTGAACAGCGCGTAGCCGCGCGGGCTAGAGACGTAGATCAGCTCGTCCGAGACCGGTTTGGTGTCGGTCAGAATGCCGAGCCAGGCGAATGGGTAGATGCGCTCGAACAGCGTCAAACGGTCGGCCGGGATGCTGGCCCGGCTGACGCCGTGAAACCCGTCGCAGCCGGCGATGAAATCGCACTCGACGCGATGCTCGGCGCCGTCGCGGACATAGCGCAGGGACGGCCGGTCGCTTTCGACATCGTGGAGCGACACCGGCGCGGCCTCGAAGACGATGGCGGCATTATCGGCGAGGCGCCGCTCGAACAGGTCCTTCTGGATCTGGGTCTGACCGTAAACGGTAACGCAGCTTCCGCCGGTCAGGGCCTTCATGTCGATCCGGTGGCGCCGCCCGTCGAGCGCGATCTCGACGCCCTCGTGGATCAGGCCTTCGCGCTGCAGCCGCTCGCCGACGCCGGCGGCGGTCAGCAGGTCGACCGTGCCCTGTTCCAGCACGCCGGCGCGGATCCGGCCCTCGACATGGGACCGGGTGTGGCGCTCCAGAACCACCGATTCAATGCCGGCATTGTGCAGCAGTTGCGACAGCAACAGGCCGGCCGGCCCCGCGCCGACGATGCCGACCTGGGTACGGATCGTTCCCACCGGTCAGGCGGCCGGGCCGGCCCAGGCCGGCGCGGTCGTGCGCCGCTTGCCGTCCAGCGTCCGCTTCACGCCGGGTTCGTCCAGCTCCTTGCGGTCCCACAGCTTGCAGGTCACCTGCTTGTGCTTCTGGTCGAGCCCCTCGCAATAGTTGGTGTATTCGCAGACCCGCACTTCGCTGCCGCAGCCGGCGCGCACCTTGAGGAAGAAGTCCGGATCGGCCAGGGCCTGGCGGGCGATCCCGACGATGTCGGCCTTGCCTTCCTGGAGGATCCGCTCGCCCTTCTCGAAACCGTGGATGCCGCCGGTAACGATGACCGGCGTCTCGAAACCGGCATCGCGCACCGCCTTGCGGATCGCGGCGCCCGGTTCGACGTTGCGGCCGAACGGTCCGAATTCGTCGGAGATATAGGCCGGCATGCACTCGTAGCCCGACCGGCCGGTATAGGGATAGGCGGCCTCGCCGACATTGGGTTGCTTGGCATCCTCGAACCGGCCGCCGCGGGACAGCGACAGGAAATCCATCCCGGCGCGGGCAAATTCGGCGGCGTAGTAGCTGCTGTCGGCCACTTCCGAGCCGCCGTCGACGATATCCTCGGTCAGGAACCGGCAGCCGACCGGGTAGTCGCCGCCGACGACCTCCCGCACCCGGGCGAACGCCTCGAGCGGCAGGCGGACCCGGTTCTCCCGGGAGCTGCCGTAGCCGTCGTCCCGGTCGTTGGTCCGGGACAGGAAGGAGGCCATCGTATAGGCGTGGGCATAGTGCAGTTCGACGCCGTCGATGCCGGCTTCCTGCGCCCGGCGCGCCGCATCGGCGAACAGGTCCGGCAACACCAGCGGCAGGTCGCGGATATGCGGCACATGGGTGTCGCCGACCCGTTCGCGGAAGCCGACGCGCAGCGATTCCAGCTGGCGTTCGTCCAGAACGCCGTCCAACTCGCTATCGGGCATCGCCTTCAGGGTTTCGCGGATGTCAGGCTCCGGCGCGTCTTCCATGCCCAGCGCCGCCCGGATGCCGTCGGTCACGACGAGGAAGCGGTCGAAGAACTTCCCCGGGTCGGGGCGGCGGCGGATCGCCAGAAAGTCGATGCACTGGATGAACAGGCGGGTCTGGCCCTCGCTGGCGCGTTGCACCGTCTGGGCAATTTCCCTGAGACCGGGAATGTAGCGGTCGTGGCCGATGCGCAGCAGCGGGCCGGACGGGATATCACGGATGCCGGTCGCTTCGATGACCAGGCCGCCCGGCTTGCCGCGGGCGAACTGCTCGTACCAGTCCAGCACGTCGTCGGTAACCCAGCCTTCCTCGTTCGAGCGCCAAGGAACCATGGCCGGCACCCAGGTGCGGCTGGTCAGCGTGAGCGGGCCGACCTGTATGGGGCTGAACCACAGGGAGCGCGCGGCCTGTTCGCGGCTCGGCCAGGCGCCCGGCTCGGGCTGGTATTTGATGCGTTCCGGCGGTTTCCACATCGAATCGCCACTCCGGCAGCCGCCCCGACTGTTTCGGACCTGAAAGAGCCGACTGCAATTAGTTTAGTTCTAAATATTTTAAGCCTAAACTAATTTGCAGCAACCTGCAACCGGCGGCGGCACTTGACACGACCGCCGGACCGGCCGCGGATGCCGGCCGGCCGCTACAGGGCGGCAATCAACTGCGTCGCACGCTCGCCGGTCCAGATCGCGGCGATAAGGATGCATGGCAGAGCAACCGCCCAGCGCACCGAAGCCGCGCGACGGGGCAGCCTGCTCGCAATCAGCATGAGGATCGGCCACAGAACCAGGACGATCATGAGTTGGCCGGCCTCGATACCGAGGTTGAAGGCCAGAAGGCTCTGCCAGAGATTCGGCGAATCGAGCTTCAGAATTTCTCTCAGGACGAAGGAGAAGCCGAGCCCGTGGAGCAGGCCGAGCAGCGCAGTAACACCTGTCGTCATGCGGTGTCCGATCGCGATCAGGGCAACCGCGGCGGCGTAGACGATCGACAGGGCGATCCCGGTCTCGACCAGAGGTACGAACCAGGCGCCCGTGGGGTAGTAGCCGAAAAACCCGAGAGTGAGCGTAACGCTGTGCCCGATGGTAAAGCCGGTCACACGCCATGCCAGGGTCCCCAGTCCGGTCGCCCCCAGCACCAGACAGACGACGAACAGCACATGGTCCAGGCCTTCCAGGATGTGGCGAACGCCTTCCACAATGAAGGTCCAGGCGGCCTTCAGGACCGATCTCGATACCGGAACGGGCTGGGCGATCAGGCCGCGGATCCGGAATATCAGGGGTGGTTCCGTTGCGTGATCCAGAATCAGGTTGGCGGTTTCGTCCTGTTTGGGAAGGCCGGGATCGAATGTGCTTCTGAGCGTATATTCGGTGTGGCTGCGGCGCGTCGGATAGATGAGTTCGGCATCCACGACCGTATCGCCGACATAGCCGACGGCGAACCTCTCGGCATAGACCGGCCCCGCGAGCGCGGCTTCGGCTTCCTCGAGGCGCGCAAACGGCGGCTGAACCAGGGCCGGATAGGCGCGAAGTCGCCCGGTCCTGGCCCGGAGAGTCTTCCCGCCTGCTTCCACGACGAGACCGTCGGCGAGAATCCGGCCCAGTCCCGCGGGATCGTTCCGAAGCGCCCCGGCGTCGAGATAGTGAACCAGCTTGCCGTCTTCGATCCGGTTGGTCGTGTAGGGGGCCGGCGCGCGATTGCCGCCGGCGGTTCCGGGGCCGAGCTTGTCGGCGACGAGATAGGGCATGGGCAGCCGGACCAGGAGCCGCATCCGGCCCTGCTCGTGCACGACGTGGATGACCCGGATATTGACGTTGAGGTTAAAGTGCGCCGAGGCGGTCGCAGCATACCATGCGAGCACCGCCAGTATCGCCACAAAGAGAAGAAAGGAGAGGGCGGCGGGGCGCGGAGCACCCCGCTTCGCGGTCGGTGACACGCGAACGCCCTTTGTCCGTCAGCTTACTTCTTCTTCTTGGCCATCTCGGTGGCCATGTTGTTGGAACCGAAATAGTAGACGTGGCCGGACTTGCCTTTGAGATCCGCTTGCGAAATCTCAATGGAGGCCTTGTCGAGCATCGTGTGCTCGTGGGTCTTCGCCCACTCCGTCGCCGGAACGAGGGTCGAGGTGACGAAGGTGGTTTCCGGCACCAGATAGTGATGCGGAATGGCGATCTTCGCCCCGCTCTTCGCGACTACGGAATCGGCCTGCTTGTAGTCCAGTATGTGCCTCGAGCCGTCGACCGGCACGAAAACGACATCGACCTTGCCGATCCGGTCCCAGACTTCCTTCGGCGGGTTCGGGCGGTTGTCGCCCCACATCAGGAATTTCATTCCCCCGGTTTCGATGACGTACAGATTGTTGTCCATGTGCCGGGCGTTCGTGGGCGGACAGATATTGTCGCGTCCTTCGAACTGCTTCACCGCGTCCGTCCATGCGACGGTGCCCGGCGCAACGCACTGGTGCTTGTCCGCGATACCGGTGATCTTTACGTCGCCGAGTTCGAACGTGCCGGCCATGCGGTCGAGCAGCATGTGGGCTTCAAGGCGTCCGAGCGCGTCGTGGTCGAAATGGGCGTGGGTCGACATGCCGATATCGACTTCCGCCTTGGGAAACTCCATGCGGTACCACAGTCCCCAGGCGCCCGAAGGGTCGTTGCGCCAGGGATCGACCATGATCCGGATCCCCTTCGGCGAGGTGATCTGGAATGCGGAATTCGAAAAGAAGGCGATTCCGACTTTGCCGCTGTCTGGTTGCGCGCCGCCGGTGTTCTGCACCGTGATGATACGGTTGTGATTCTTGCCGGACATCCAAGTGTCGAGCCCCGAGGTATTCGCCCCGACAGCGCCGATACCTATGCCCGCGATCACGACCGCGGCAACGGCACCGACAATCAGTTGTTTGCGCATGATGGCGTTCCTCTTGCTGGTTGTCGTTCCCGGAAGCGGAGTCGGGACCCCGCTTCCGCTTCACCGCAATACCAAGGAACGGGAACTGCCGACAGGTGGGCTGACCATGGGGAGTATGGGGGGAGAAAACCCATAGTGGTTCGCTGGCCGGATTCCGCCGCTTCCGAGCCGCCCGGGCGATGCGGAGCGGCGGATCGCCGGCGCGCCGGTTCGAACGCTGGAGACGGGGCGGGACGTCCGGACCCGTCCGGCTCACCCGCGCTCATTCCGGTCGGGAGGACTCCGTTCCGAACAACGATGCGAGATAGGTGCGCAGGTTAACCTGGGCGCCGTGGATGCCGATCTTCTTGCGGATATTGTTCCGGTGAAAATCGACGGTGCTGGTCGCAATGCTGAGCATCTCGGCAATCATCTTGGTCGTCTTGCCCTGGATGACGAGCTTCGCCACTTCCAGTTCCGTCGGTGTCAGTCTGGAATACCGCGCCGACAGATGCTTGCTCAGGGGCGAGGTCAGCTCGTTGACGTTCGCCTCGAGGATATCGATGTAGGCCAGCGCTTTGGCGTCGTTCACACGACGCTTCAATCTGTTGAGATAGGGGAAAACCAGGTCGTTGATATTGGTGAGGATCTTCTCCTCCAGATCCGCCTTGGAATCCTCGATTCGCTTCAGGAGCACCCTCAGCGCGGCATTCGCTTCTTCCAACTCCGTCTCCCTCCTGCGAAGGGAGTCTTCGATTCTGCGCCGGGTCTCAACCTCGTTTCTCAGCTCCTCGTTGACCGTGGCCAGATCCTTCGTACGGATCCGGACCCGCGATTCCAGCTCGTCACGGGCCCGTTGCAGCTTTCGCTGGGCGGCCTTTCGCTCGGTTACTTCGATCAGGAATTTGAGGTCGCTCTCGACAACGTCCCTGAATTCCGCGAGCAGATTCGTGTAGGTGATCGCCCGCTCGTTGGTTCTGATATCCAGGACGCAGATCGTGCCGAAGATGGATCGGTCCGGCCACACGATGGGAAGGCCCAGGTAAAACACCATCCCGTGCTTGAGGTCGGGATTCCGGTCCCACAAAGGGTCCTGTTTCGCGTCGCGCACCAGGAGAAGGCGGCGGTCGCGCATCACGGCGTCGCAGTAGAGCCCGGTTTCGAGCGTGAACGCGTCTTCGGCCTCATACGGATTGCCCGGAGTCCGGCTCGTGATGAACACCCGGTGCTCCGGCGGGACCCGTTTCATGATCAGCCCGGCGGGCACATGAAGCAGACGAGCGAGAATGTCGACGATTCGCTGCCACTTCAGCAGCATGTCATCCGGTATCGAAGGCTTTTCCTGCACCGTGGGATATCCGGAGCCCGAGCCATGCCGCAGTGTATGGCAGGACACCGCCGATCTGCCGGCGGTTCGATCAACGGCAATCCCGACCTAGACCGACGGCGGGCAAAGTGTCAACAACGGCGGGCCGTTCCGACGGTCGGGCCGCCGCCGGTGCGAAGCAATCTGCCGCGGAAATCCCTATCCGCAGCGGCGCCGGCCGCCCTATATTGCGGTGGTACGCGACCCGTCCGCCGCCGCGGCCGGCGCGGATTCCCCTTCGCGATTTGACGGACGACATGTTCACGACGTTTTTCCTCGAACTGCGCAAGGCTCACCTGCCGGTCAGCATGAAGGAGTATCTGCTGTTGCTCGAAGCGGTGAAGCAGGGTCTGGCCGACTACCGGGTCGACGATTTCTACTATCTCTCACGGTCGGCGCTGGTGAAGGACGAGCGCAACTTGGACAAGTTCGACCGGGTGTTCGGCCATGTCTTCAAGGGGCTGGAGATGCTCGCCGAACTGTTCGATCCGGCCAACATCCCGGAGGACTGGCTGCGCAAGATGGCCGAGCTCCACCTGACGGAGGAGGAGAAGGCCGAGATCGAGGCCATGGGCGGCTGGGAAAAGCTCATGGAGGAGCTCAAGAAGCGCCTCGAAGAGCAGAAGGGCCGGCACCAGGGCGGCAACAAGTGGATCGGCACGGCGGGCAAAAGCCCCTACGGCGCCTACGGTTATAATCCGGAGGGCGTGCGCATCGGCCAGGACGGCAACCGCAACTTCTCGGCCGTCAAGGTGTGGGACAAACGCGAATTCCGCAATCTCGACGATTCGGTCGAGCTGGGCACCCGCAACATCAAGATCGCCCTGCGCAAGCTGCGCCGCTTCGCCCGGGAGGGGGCGGCCGACGAACTCGACCTGCCGGACACGATCCATTCGACGGCGAAACAGGGCTGGCTCGATATCAGGATGGTGCCGGAGCGGCACAACGCCGTGAAGGTGCTGATCTTCTTCGATGTCGGCGGCTCGATGAGCCCGCATGTCAAGGTCTGCGAGGAGCTGTTTTCGGCCTGCAAGACCGAGTTCAAGCACCTGCAATATTATTACTTTCACAACTGCCTGTACGACTATGTCTGGGAGGATAACCGGCGGCGCAACAGCGATCCCATGCAGACCTGGGACATGCTCCATACCTACGGCAGCGACTACAAGGTGATCTTCGTCGGCGACGCCTCCATGAGCCCCTACGAGATCGCCATGCCGGGCGGGTCGGTGGAATACTGGAACGAGGAGGCCGGGGAGGTGTGGTTGAACCGCATCGTCCAGACCTTCACCCATTGCGTCTGGCTGAACCCGGTGCCCCGGCGCCACTGGCAGTACACCCCCTCGATCGGCATGATCGGCGACATATTCGAGCGCCGGATGTTCGAGTTGACCCTGCAGGGCTTGGACGAGGCCATCAAGGAACTGAGCCACTAGCGCCGGCGGTTGCCGAGAAGGTGATAGGCGGCAAACATCGCCGCAGTGCATTTACATTCGCATAATTGAATATATAGAACTCTGCCATGAACATCCGCTTTCTCACCGGCCGTTTCGCCGTCGCCGACGGCGCCCCCGATGCTGCTCAGATCGCCGAGTTCAAGGCGCAGGGCTTCGGCTCCGTCGTCAGCCTTCGCATGGCCGGCGAGCGGGGCGAGGCGCTGGCGCCGGGCAGCGAGGGCGCGGCCGTCGAGGAGACGGGCATGGCCTGGCTGCATTTCCCGCTGGCGCCGCCGCAGGTCGGCGATGTCGAGATGACCGACGATCTCAGCCGCCGGATGCAGGAATTGCCGGCGCCCATCCTGCTTCATTGCGCCTCCGGCACCCGGGCCGCCGCCGTGACGCTGGCGGTCTGCACGATCGGCGAGCGATGGGAGCCGGATGAAGCGGCCCGGAAAGCGGACGAAGCGGGTCTCGCGATACCGCCGGAACTCGCGCCGAAAATCGCGGCTTACGTTCAGGCGAAACGGTCCTGAATTCTCGTCTCGAATCGGTGCGCCTGCGGCCCAATTTGCGCACGGGCGAATTTGCGACGTCCATTGCGCGAATTGGGCCGTCACACCACATCATATTGTTGTAACCGGCCCGGCCGCATGCTAAATTTTGTGGTGTTTTCCGCTCCGGACCCGCTTCGCCACCCGATAGTGCCGGTGCAGCCTCCGGCATCGGCGGATTTCTGCGGTTTCCGCCGCCGGGAACCGCCGCAAAACCCCTCGATTTAGCGAGATCGAACCGCCTTGGCCGAGCCGACGACGCCCGAACGCGATATCGCGCCCATCTCCATCGAAGAGGAGATGAAACGCTCCTACCTCGATTACGCCATGAGCGTGATCGTGGCCCGGGCGATTCCGGACGTGCGCGACGGGCTGAAGCCGGTCCACCGGCGCATCCTCTACGCCATGCGCCAGGGCGGCTATACCAGCGACAAGCCCTATCGCAAATCGGCCTTGATCGTCGGCGACGTGATGGGCAAATACCACCCCCACGGCGACCAGGCGATCTACGATGCGCTGGTGCGCATGGCGCAGCCCTTTTCCATGCGCCTGCCCCTGATCGACGGCCAGGGCAATTTCGGCTCCATGGACAGCGACCCGGCTGCGGCCATGCGCTACACCGAGGCGCGGCTCGCCAAGGCGGCGGAGTCCCTGCTCGACGATATCGACCGCAACACCGTCGATTTTCAGGACAACTACGACGAATCGCGTCAGGAGCCGGCCGTCCTGCCGGCGCGCTATCCGAACCTGCTGGTCAACGGCGCCGGCGGCATTGCGGTCGGCATGGCGACCAACATTCCGCCGCACAATCTCGGCGAGGTGATCGACGCCTGCCTATGGCTGATCGAGGATCCGGACGCCGCCCTCGAAGACATTATGGAACTGCTGCCCGGGCCCGATTTTCCGACCGGCGCCCTGGTCATGGGCCGGGCCGGCATCTACGAGGCCTACCGCACCGGGCGCGGCGCCGTCATCATGCGCGCGCGCCACAAGGTCGAGCCCGGCCGCAACGGCCGCGAGAATCTCGTATTCACCGAAATTCCCTATCAGGTGAACAAGGAGCGGGTACTGGAAAAGATCGGCGAACTCGCCCGGTCGAAGCAGATCGAGGGCATCGCCGGCGCCAACGACGAATCCGACCGGGAAGGCGTGCGCCTGGTAGTCGAGGTCAAGCGCGACGCCGATCCCGACGTCGTACTGAACCAGCTTTTCCGCTTCACCCAGCTCCAGACCAGCTTCGGCGTCAACATGCTCGCCCTCAATGGCGGCCGGCCGGAGCAGATGGGGCTGTTGGCGGTGCTCAGGGCTTTTCTGGCGTTCCGCGAGCAGATTATCGTGCGGCGCACCGTCTTCCTTCTCGAGGAGGCGCGCGGCAAGGCCCATACCCTGGCCGGCCTCGCCGTTGCGGTCGCCAATATCGACGATGTCGTGGCGCTGATCCGCCATGCGCCCGATGCAGCCGCGGCGCGGGAAGGCCTGATGGAGCGGGCCTGGCCGGCGGCCGACGTCGCGCCGCTGATCGCGCTGATCGCGGAACCCGGCCGTCCGGTCGGCGAAGACGGCGCCTACCGGCTCTCCGAAGCGCAGGCGCGTGCCATTCTCGATCTTCGCCTGCATCGCCTGACCGGCCTGGAGCGCGAGAAGATCGGCGAGGATCTCCGGCAGATCGTCGATGAAATCCGCGATTATCTCGACATTCTCGGCTCGCGCATCCGGGTGCTCGAAATCCTGCGCGACGAACTCGGCGAGATGAAGGAAACCTATGCCGATCCGCGCCGCACGGCGATCGAGGACGGCGATTTCGACCAGGATATCGAAGACCTGATCCAGCGCGAGGACATGGTCCTCACCTTCACCCACGGCGGCTATATCAAGCGCGTGCCGCTGGCGACCTACCGGGCGCAGAAGCGCGGCGGCAAGGGCCGCGCCGGGATGAAGACCAAGGAGGAGGATTTCGTCGACCAGGTCTATGTCGTGAACACCCACACGCCGGTGCTGTTCTTCTCCTCCACCGGCATGGTCTACAAGCTCAAGGTCTACCGGCTGCCGCTCGGCACGCCGCAGGCGCGCGGCAAGGCGATGGTCAACATGCTGCCGCTCCAGGCGGGCGAGAACATCTCCATCATTCTGCCCCTGCCGGACGAAGCGGAGTGGCCGGACCTCGACGTCATGTTCGCGACGAGCAGTGGCACGGTGCGGCGCAACTCGCTGGCCGATTTCGTCAACGTCATGTCCAACGGCAAGATCGCCATGAAGCTGGAGCCGGGCGAAGCGCTGGTCGGCGTCGAGACCTGCGGCGCCGGTCAGGATGTGCTGCTTGCAACCGCCGCCGGCCGGGCGATCCGTTTCCCGGTGAGGGAGGTCCGGCGATTCAAGGGGCGGGGTTCGCGCGGTGTGCGCGGCATCAAGCTGGCAGAGGGCGACCGGGTTATCTCCCTGTCTATCCTGGACCATGTCGACGCCGAAACCGAAACCCGGGACGAGTATGTCCGCATCGCCAATGCGCACAAGAGGGCCGGGCTGCGGATCCAGCAGGGAGAAACGCCGAACCGGGAGGATGTCGAGCTGGCGGCCCGGATCGTCGAACCGCCATGGTCGGATATGCACGCCGTCGAGGAATTTGTGCTCACCGTTTCGGACGACGGTTTCGGAAAGCGGACCTCGGCCTACGAATACCGTATCACCGGGCGCGGCGGCGGCGGCATCGTCAACATGGATCTGGATCGCGACCCCGGCGAGGCCAGGATTGCCGGCGCTTTCCCGGTGCAGGAGAACGACGAGTTGATGCTGGTGACCAACGGCGGGCAGATTATTCGCGTCCCGCTGGACGAAATTCGCGTCGTTGGCCGCAAGACGCGCGGCGTCACCCTGTTCCGGCTCGACGACGATGAGCGGGTCGTTTCGGTATCGCGCCTGCGCGACGCGAGCGGCGCGATCGATTCCGCACCTGCTGTCGGCGCTGACCAAGCCGATTTGCCGGAATGACGCAACAAGCTGCAGGCCTGCGAACTGACCCGACCAGGTATTATTAAATAGAGTTATTTCAATAAATTAAAATTCGTTCTTAATCAGGAAAGCACCACCAATCGGAATATGGCGGCGGCCGGGTTCCCGCTTTCGCGCCCGGCCACTGAATTCTCTCTCTGCCGCGCCGGATTGGTCGTTGCATTCCGGGCCGCACCCGCCTAGGCGTGTCGGCAGCAAAATTGCGAGGAGGGAGCGTGTTCATGGCCGAGCGCATCGGAGTTTATCCGGGCACTTTCGATCCGATCACCAACGGGCATGTCGATATCATCAGGCGCGCCCTGCGGATCTGCGATCGCCTGATCGTCGCCGTCGCCGAGAATATCGGCAAGAATCCGCTCTTTACACTCGACGAACGGCTGGCGCTGGTCAAACACGAACTCGAAATAATCAACGGCTCCGGCGGTGGCAGCAAGGCGAATGTCAAGGTGTTCGGCAACCTGCTGATGCATTTTGCGGAAGAAAACGATGCCGTCATGATCATCCGCGGCCTGCGGGCGGTCTCGGATTTCGACTACGAGTTCCAGATGGCCGGCATGAACGCCCGGCTCAATCCCGATGTCGAGATGGTCTATCTGATGGCGTCGGAACAGCAGCAGTTCATCGCGTCGCGGCTGGTCAAGGAAATCGCCTCTCTGGGCGGCGAAATCGAAAGCTTCGTGCCGCCGAACACCGCCCGGGCGCTGAGGATGAAATTCAACTGACGGTCCGCGCGCAGGCGCCGCCGTGCACTCCCGATTCCGGTATTGACGCCCCAAGGAGATCCCGGCAAGCTGACACGAACTAAACAAGTACATTTATCGGGTAACCGGGAATGAAGCGCCTTTGCCTTCTTGTACTTCTTGCTGCCGCTCTGGCGGCCTGCGCGCCGCAGTCCCGGGTACCGGAAATCTCCCGCAAGGCCGCAGAAGAGGAAGCGCGCAAACAGCGCGAGATCGTCGTCCTCGAGCGGATGAAGGTGCAGAACCGCTTGCGCAGGGTCGATTTCGCCGTTCGCGCGGCCAACGCCGATATCTGCAAGAAAAAGGTTCCGGACGTCGGTTTCCTCACCATGAATCTCGACAGCGCACCGCGCGAATACAGGGCCGCCTATACCAAACTCTACGGCGTCTCGAGACGGATCACCCTGATCTCGGTCATCGAGGGCGGCCCAGCCGAACGGGCGAAACTCGCTGTCGGCGACCGGATCGTTTCGGTGAACGGAAAGACAATCGGGACCGGAAGTCCGGGCCGGTCCCAGGTCGCGGAACTGATTGCGGAAAACAAGGGCAGGCCGCTCAGCGTGACCGTGCGGCGCGGCGGGACTCTGGTTCCCGTCGAATTGTCGCCCCGCATGATCTGCAACTATCCGACGTTTCTGCGCAACGACGACAGCGTGAACGCCTTTGCCGACGGCAGCAGGATCATCGTCACTTCCGGCCTGATGCGCTTTGCCGAAAGCGACGACGAGCTTGCCTTCGTGATCGGGCACGAGCTGGCGCACAACACGATGGGCCATATCGAAGCCAAGACCGGAAACATGATCCTGGGCGGCATAATCGGAGCCGTCCTCACCGGCCTCAGCGGCATCAACGTGGTCGATCCCATGATGCAGGTCGGCGCGCTCGCCTTCAGTCAGGAGTTCGAGGCCGAGGCCGACTATGTCGGCGTCTACTACGCCGCAAGGGCGGGGTACGACACCAGGAAAGCCGCCTATTTCTGGCGCCGGATGGCGGCGGCGCATCCCAGGGCGATCGGCCTGCAGGGCACGACCCACCCGTCGAGCGCCAAGCGGTTCCTCGCCGTGGAAGCTGCGACCAGGGAAGTCGCCGAAAAACGGCTCAGGGGAGAGCCGCTGGTTCCGTACATGAATTCGTCCAGGAAACCGGCCCGGAAATCCGAAGCCCAGGATTTGACCCGGTAGCCGCCTCTCCGCCGGCCGCCCGGTTCGGCCGTTCGGACGGTCCGGCGGAAAATGTTCTATCCCGCCATGGTCAGTCCGCCGGAGACGCTGATCGTCTGGCCGGTGATGAAGTCGGCGTCGCTGCTGGCCAGAAAGGCGACTAGGCCGGGATAGTCCTCCGGCTGGCCGAGGCGGCGCATCGGAATAGCGCGTTCCAGGGCGGCCACCAGCTTTTGGCCGGCCTCGCCGTCGCCGGCGAAGGTGCGGAACAGGTTGGTGTCGGTCGGGCCCGGACAGATGCAGTTCACCTGCACGTTGCGCCGGGCCAGTTCGCGCGCCAGCGTCTTGGAAAACGAGATGATGCCGCCCTTGCAGGCGGCGTAGACCGATTCGCCGGACGAACCGACCCGCGCGGCGTCGGAGGAAATGTTGATCACCTTGCCGGACCGGCGCTCGGCCATGCCGCGCACCACGATATGGTGGAGGTTCAGCGGCCCGAAGAGGTTGATCTCGACAATTCTGCGCCACAGGGTGGTATCGGTGTCGAGGAACGGCATCGCGACATCGATGCCGGCATTGTTGACCAGAATGTCGATGGGGCCGGCCGTGGCTTCGAAGGACAGGACCGCCTCGGCGACAGCATCGTGGTCCGTGACATCGGCTTCGAAGGCCGTGGCCCGGCCGCCGCCGGCGGCGACCCGATCCGCCGTCTCGCCGGCTCCGGGACCGTCGCGGTCGAGGACGCCGACATTGACCCCCTCCTCTCCGAGCCGCAGACAGATCGCGCGTCCGATACCCGCGCCGCCGCCCGTCACCAGGGCATTCTTTCCCTCAAGACCGAGCATTTCGTGCTC
The DNA here is from genome assembly GCA_965202925.1 of Alphaproteobacteria bacterium. Taxonomy (GTDB): domain Bacteria; phylum Pseudomonadota; class Alphaproteobacteria; order Bin65; family Bin65; genus Bin65. Next base: position 1,819,484 of record CBDBCG010000001.1, read on the forward strand.
CTTCGTTCCCCGCATTTCGCTGCACAACACTGCGGCACAACTCTAGAGCAAGCCGCGGGCCGGCGGGCCGCGCCAATCTTTCCGGCCCGTCGGGCCATTTCGCCGCGCGGCCCGTCGGGCCGTTCCCGGCCGGAAAGGAGGCGGATTCGGGTCTGGATTGCCCGCCGGTTTGCCGCTAGTCAGCCCGGCATCGCGCGAAGGTGCGCGGCCGGGGGCGGCAGGGAGGCGTTCGATGGACCAATACCGGGTCGTGGTGATCGGGGGCGGCGTGGTCGGCGCCTCGGTGCTCTATCATCTGGCGAAGTTCGGCTGGACCGACATCGCGCTGGTCGAGCGCTCGGTGCTGACCGCCGGATCGTCCTGGCACGCCGCCGGCGGCATCCATGCGCTCAACGCCGATCCGAACATGGCCGCGCTCCAGGCCTATACCATCGACCTGCTGCGCGAGATCGGACCGGAATCCGGCCACGATATCGGCCTGCACATGACCGGCGGCATCACGGTCGCCTCCGCCCCGGCGCGCTGGGAATGGCTGCAGAGCACCTATCGGATCTTCCAGACCATCGGCATCGAGGATTGCCACCTGATGACGCCGGCGGAGATCAGGGAACGCTGCCCGATCATGGATGTCGACGGTGTGATCGGCGGCCTGTGGGCCGACCGGGAGGGCTATGTCGACACCACCGGGACCGTCCACGCCTATGCCGGCGCGGCGCGCAAGCGCGGGGCCACCGTGATCGAGCACAATCGGGTGCTGGACCTGAAACAGCGGCCGGACCGCTCCTGGGAGGTCGTCACCGAACAGGGCACGATCCTCGCCGAGCATGTCGTCAATGCCGGCGGCCTGTGGGCCAAGCAGGTCGGCCGGATGGTCGGCCTGGAACTGCCGGTTTCGCCGCTGGCGCACCACTATCTGGTAACCGAATCGATCCCGGAGCTCGAAACGCTCGATTTCGAAGTGCCAATGACGGTCGATCTGGAAGGCTTCACCTATCTGCGCCAGGACCAGAACGGCGTGCTGGTCGGCATCTACGAAATCGACCACCGGCACTGGAATATCGACGGCGCGCCCTGGGACTACGGTTTCGACCTGATCCAGGAGGATACCGACCGGATCGCGCGGGAGCTGGAGATGGCGTTCACCCGCTATCCCGTGCTGCAGGAAGTGGGCGTCAAGAACTGGGTGAACGGCGCCTTCACCTTCTCGCCCGACGGCAACCCCCTGGTCGGCCCGGTGCGCGGGCTGCCGAACTACTGGCTGGCTTGCGGGGTGATGGCCGGCTTCCTGCAGGGCGGCGGCGTCGGCAAATCACTCGCCGAATGGATGATCCATGGCGAGCCGGAGGCCGACGCCTGGTCGATGGACATCGCTCGCTACGGGCCGTTTGCGTCGAACAGGGAATATATCCGCCAGACGACGGGCCAGTTCTATTCCCGCCGCTTCGTGATGACCTATCCCAACGAGCAGCTGCCGGCCGGCCGGCCGCTCAACAAGGCGCCGGCCCACGATGCGATGACGGCGGCCGGCGCGCTGTGGGGCGTGAGTTGGGGTCTGGAGGTGCCGCTCGTCTTCGCGCCGCCGGGTTTCGAGGAGACGCCGACGCTCAAGCGGTCCAACGCCTTTGGCCTCGTCGGCGAGGAATGCTGCGCCGTGCGCGAAGATGTCGGGCTGCTCGATATAACCGGCTTCTCCCGCTACGAGGTGACGGGCCGGGACGCCGAAGCCTGGCTCGACCGCACCATGGCCGGACGCCTGCCGAAGCCGGGCCGGGTGCGCCTGTCGCCGATGCTGGCGCCGGACGGCCGCCTGAAGGGCGACCTCACGATCCTGAACTGGGGCGACGGTTCCTGGTGGATCATGGGCTCCTACTATCTGCGCGAATGGCACATGCGCTGGTTCCACGACCGGCTCGACCCGGCGCGCGACGGCGACGTGCAGGTGCGCGACATCTCCGATGCAACGGTCGGCCTTTCCCTCTCCGGCCCGAAATCCCGCGACGTGCTGGCGGCGCTGACCCATGAGGATGTCAGCCACGAAGCCCTGCCGTTCATGAGTTGCCGCACCATGGATGTCGGGCTGATCCGGGCGCGGGTCGGCCGGCTCTCGGTGGCGGGCGAACTGGGCTACGAGATCAACTGTCCGGCGGCGGCGCATATTTCGCTGCGCGAGATGCTGCTGGAGGCCGGGGCGGCGGCCGGCATCCGGGAATACGGCTACTATGCGCTCAATTCGCTGCGCCTGGAAAAGAGCTTCGGCATCTGGTCCGCCGAATTCACCCAGGGCTACACGCCGGGCATGACCGGTCTCGACCGCTGGATCGCCTTCGGCAAGGGAGACTTCGTCGGCCGGGCCGCCGCATCGGCGGAGCGGGAGAAGAACACCGCGCCGCAGCGGCTGGTTACCTTGGAGGTCGACTCTCCGGACGCCGACGCTTCGGGATTCGAGCCGGTCTGGCGCGACGGCCGGCGGGTCGGTTTCGTCACCTCGGGCGGCTACGGCCATGTCGTCGGCAAGAGTCTGGCGATGGCGCTGGTCGAACCGGAATTCAGCGAACCCGGCACGGCGCTCCGTACCCATATCGTTGGCGTTGAACGCGCTGCGACCGTCATCCCGGCCGCGCCCTACGATCCCCGGGGCGAAAAGATGCGGATGTAACGCCGGCCCGGCCGAATTGGCGATTGAGGGAACGGCACTGGCGAAATCCGTCCGGATCGACCGGGCGCCCTGCAGCGCCAAGGGGCGGCGCTGCACTGCGGGGCCTCTCGCGCCTTGACGGCAACAACCCGATCGACAAAGAGGTTTACGCCCGCCCTGATCGCCGGGCTGCGAGACCGGCTGGGCGGTAGGAACGTAAGTGCCGGAAATCGCCGAATCGCAAGCACGCGGCGGCACCGTCGGCGATCTGATCGAAGCCGGCTGAACATTCGACAGGAAAGACGATGGCGACCGCTGAATCCATTGATATGACTCTTGGCGAAATCGAGGATCTGGCCTTTCGCGCGCTCGTCAAAGCCGGGGCCGAGGTGGCAAATGCGCGGTCGGTCGCCCGGTCCTCGGCAGCGGCCCACGCCGATGGTATCGCCTCGCACGGACTGCCCTATGTGCCGATCTATTGCGAGCATGTCCGGTGCGGCCGGGTGAAAGGCGATGCGGCGCCGGCGGTCAGCCGCCCCAAACCCTCGGCACTGGTCGCAGACGCGGGCAACGGTTTCGCCCATCCGGCGATCGATGCCGGATTCGAACAACTTGTTCCGCTGGCGAAGGAGCAGGGGATTGCCTGCCTCGCCATCCGCAATTCCTACAATTGCGGGGTCCTGGGCTGGCATTCCTTCAGGCTCGCCCGCCGGGGCCTGCTGGCTATCGGATTTACCAACTCGCCGGCGGCCATCGCGCCGGCCGGCGGCGCCCGGAAGGTGATCGGCACAAATCCCTTCACGGTGGCGGCACCGGACGGCGAGGGCGAGGTGCATGTGCTGATCGACCAAAGCGCCAGCGTCGTCGCGCGCAGCGAGGTCATGCAATTCGCCCGCCGGGGGGAGGCCATTCCTGAAGGCTGGGGTCTGGACGCAGACGGCAATCCGACGACGGACCCGGAAGCGGCCCTGGCCGGCTCGATGCTGCCGAGCGGAGGCTACAAGGGCTTCGGGGTCGGGCTCATGGTCGAGCTGTTTGCCGCTGCAGCAACCGGCGCCACCCTCGGCATTGACGCAAGCGCGTTTACCGGGACGGTCGGTGGGCCGCCGGCGACGGGCCAGTTTTTCATTGCGGTCGATGCCGAGACGACGTCAGGCGGCGTCTTCGCCGGCCGGGTGGCGGATCTGGTCGCCGCGATCGCCGGACAGCCGGGTGCGCGCGTTCACGGCGCCGGCCGCAAGGCTGCGCGCGCCAGGGCGGCGGCCGGCCCGGTTGGAATCGATGCCGCCATCGTCGAGAAGGTGCGCGCCCTAGCGGCCTGAACCGTTATCCTCGGACCAACGAACGGGACATGGCCGGGAAATCAAGTATCCGCGGCGTCGCCATGAAGGGTGCCGGCTACTATTCGAAATCGACCGCCGGTGCCAAAGACGTCATCGACAATGCGACGCCGCTGGTTCTCGACACCGCAAACGCGGTGCCGATCCCGCACGACGGCCGGCCGATCACGGTGGCGGACATGGGCTGCGCCGACGGCGGCACCTCGATGGAAATGATCGGTAAGGTCCTGGCGGCCCTGCCCGGCGCGCGCCCGACACGCCGATCCAGATGGTCTACACCGACCTTCCCCGGAATGATTTCAGCCAGCTGTTCCAGAACGTTCACAGCCTGACCGATCTGAAGAGCCCGTTGCTCGATGTTCCGGATGTCCACGTCTTCGCCAGCGGCAACTCCTTTCATGGGAGCATTTTCCCGCCGCCAGCCTGCATCTCGGCTTTTCGGCGACCGCATCGCACTATATCAGCGAGAAGCCCTGCGCGATTCCCGATCATGTCCATATGGTCGGAGCGGCCGGCCGGGTGCGCGCGGCTTATGAGGCGCAGGGCGCACGGGATTGGGAGGCCATGCTGCTCCAGCGCGCCCGGGAACTGGTGTCCAGCGGCCGTCTGGCCCTGTTCAATTTCGGCATCGACGAGGAAGGCCGCTACCTCGGCCATACCGGCGGTGTCAGCATGTTCGATAGGTTCAACGAACTGTCGCGCGATCTGGCAGAATGCGGTGCGATCGCGCCCGAAGAATATCGGAATACGAATTTCGCCCAGTGCTATCGCACTGTCGAGCAGTTCTGCGCGCCGCTGATCGACGAGGAGAATCCGGTATACCGGGCCGGTCTGCGCCTGAAGCATGTCGAAACCCGGGTGGTCCGCTGTCCCTATGAACGGGACTTCGCAGATCACGGCGACGCCGCCCGGTTTGCCGCCGAATACATCCCGACCCTGCGGTCGTGGAGCGAACATTCGTTCGTGGCCGGCCTTTCGCCCGTGCGCTCTGTTGCGGAGCGTCAGGCCCTCGTCGATCGGCTTTACGAAAACTACGAGGAGCGGGTCCGCCGAAACCCGGAGGGCCACGCCATGGACTATGTCCACATTTATCTGGTGTGCGAAAAGGTATGACCTCTATCTCCTGAGCGGCGGACCGTTACCCGACAGAGTCGATCCGCCGGATTTGCAGCGCCAGGTTGGGGCCGGACATTCGGAAATTTGAATAATTCGCGCGGCGGGTTATGTTGTTCAGCGGTTTCGGCCGGATTTTGCGTCGCGGGCGCGGCCGGGTGACGGGCCTGACTCAATTCGATAGTGAGCATTGCCGGGGAGCCGTTGCGTGGCCATCGACACAATCGATACGGAAGCCATGGCGCGCAGTGCCGAAGAGGCGGCGCGGTTCCTGAAGACGATCGGCAATCCGAAACGCATGCTGATCCTGTGCTACCTGGTGAATTGCGAACGCAACGTCATGGAACTCGAGCAGTTGCTCGACGTGCGCCAATCGAGCATTTCACAGGAACTGGCCCAGTTGCGCCGCAGCGGCATGGTCGCAACGCGGCGCCGGCGCCGAAACGTCTACTACCGGATCAGCGATCCGAAGGTCGAGGCCATCATCGGCGCGGTCCACAAGGCCTTTTGCAGCAGCTAGCAGGGCTGCTGTGCCGGAATTTCGGCTTTTTTCGCCGCCTGCATAACGAAATCGCTTCCAACATCGCCATACGCGGCATAGCATACATGCATCGGACCGGGACGCCGGCTGTTCCGGTTCGACGAAAACGATGGAGGAAGCGCATGAAACTCGGATACGGCCCGGCTGCCGCCGGGCTTTTCGCGGCGGCAATGGTCGCCGTCGCGCCGGTTGGTGCTCAGGCGGAAACGTCCGGCCGCAACCTCGCCCTTTCCTGCTTCAGCTGCCACGGCCCGGCGGGCAAGAGCCCCGATACCATTCCTTCGATTAACGGCAAGAACGCAGCGTTTATCACCAAGGAGATGGTCGGTTTTCGCGATGGCAAGCGAAAGTCTACGGTCATGCAGCGGATCGCCAAGGGCTACAGCGATGACGAAATCCGCGCGCTTGCCGGTTATCTTGCCGGCGTGAAATAGGAGTTCGCGACATGAACGGATTGACACGACGCCAATTTACTGCGGTGGCCGGCGCCTCTGCGGCGGCGTTCGCAGCCCCGGCTGTGGCCCAGGGCAAGGGCGGCCGAATCGTCGTGGTCGGCGGCGGCTTCGGCGGCGCCAGCGCGGCGAAATACGCCAAGATGTTCGGCGGCGACGCGGTCGAGGTGACGCTGATCGAGCCGAACAAGACCTTCTACACCTGCCCGTTCAGCAATCTGGTGCTGGGCGGCCTGCGCGACATCGGATCGATCGGTCACGGCTTCGACGCGATGGCGAAGCGCGGCGTCAAGGTCGTGCACGACACGGTCACCGGGGTCGACCATGCCAAGAAAACGGTGACGACCGCCGGCGGCGCCTCGATCGGCTGGGACAAGCTGATCCTGTCGCCGGGCATCGATTTCCAATGGGGCAAGGTCAAGGGCTACGATGCGGCGGCGGCGGAGAAGATCCCGCATGCCTGGAAAGCCGGCCCGCAGACCGTTCTGCTGCGCAAGCAGCTTGAGGCGATGGAAGACGGCGGGGTCGTCGTTCTGGCGCCGCCCGGCAACCCGTTCCGCTGCCCGCCTGGGCCGTACGAACGGGCCAGCATGATCGCCCACTATCTCAAGACCAAGAAGCCGAAGTCGAAGGTCCTGATCGTCGATTCCAAGGACAAGTTTTCCAAGATGCCCCTGTTCATGGAGGGCTGGAAGAAAGTCTATGGACCGATGATCGAATGGATCCCGCAGAAAAAGGACGGCCCGGTAACCGAGGTCGATGTCGCGGGCAAGACCGTCATCACCGAGTTCGGCGCCAAACACAAGGGCGACGTCGTCAACCTGATCCCGCCGCAGAAGGCGGGCAAGGTGGCCGATATCGCCGGTGTCACCGCCAAATCGGGCTGGGCGCCGGTCGACCGGCGGACCTTCGCATCAACGATGCAGAAGGATGTCCATGTCATCGGCGACGCCTCGATCGCCTCGCCGATGCCGAAGTCCGGCTTTTCGGCCAGCAGCCAGGGCAAGGTGGTGGCTGCTGCGGCGGTCGACGCGCTGGCCGGCAAGTCCGCGGCGGATCCGTCCTTCGCCAACACCTGCTACAGCCTGGTGGCGCCGGAGTACGGCATCTCGGTCGCCAAGGTCTATGCCTGGCAGGGCGGCAAACTCGTCGGCGTGAAAGGCTCCGGCGGCGTTAGCCCGAAGGGCGCGTCCGCCAGATTCCGCGCCGAGGAAGCGCGCTACGCCAGCGGCTGGTACGCCGCCATTGCGGCGGACATCTGGGGATAGTCCGGCAGGTCGGTTTCGGATCGACCGCAAGAAAAAAGGGCCGCCCGGTTCGGGCGGCCCTTCCTTTTTTTTTGGGCTTCCGATCAGCTGGTCGCAAGCGGCGCCGGCCCCAGGAGATTTGCCGCATGCCGCGTTCGGCCGTTGCTCTCCGGGCGGTGCCGGCCTAGGTCATGCCCCGTCAACTCCTCACGCGGATATGCGGCAGCCGGGAATTCCGGCCCTGTCGATCCGGTGTCCGGACCGAAGCAGTCAACGAGCGCCGAGGTCCGGATGAACGTCCGCGGCGGCCGAACCGGTAAAGGAAAATGCCATGGCGATGCCGAGCTTCACCATGCGCCAGTTGCTCGAGGCTGGCGTCCATTTCGGACACAATACGCGCCGCTGGAACCCGAAGATGGAGCCCTACATCTTCGGCGCGCGCAACAATGTCCACATCATCGACCTGCAGCAGACCGTGCCGATGCTGCAACGCGCCATGAACGCGCTGCGCGACGTGGCGACGGCCGGGGGGCGGGTGCTGTTCGTCGGCACCAAGCGCCAGGCTTCGCGCATGATCGCCCAGTCCGCCGAGCGGTGCGGCCAGTTCTATGTCGACCACCGCTGGCTCGGCGGCATGCTGACCAACTGGGCGACCATTCAGCGGTCGATCGCGCGGCTGAAGGCCCTCGACGCGCAGCTCGGCAACGAGGAAGAAACCCAGGGCCTGACCAAGAAGGAGCTGCTCCAGCTGACCCGGGAACGCGACAAGCTGGAGAAGGCGCTGGGCGGCATCAAGGAAATGTCCGCGGTGCCGGACATCATCGTCGTCATCGACACCAACAAGGAGGCGATCGCGGTTGCCGAGGCGAACAAGCTGAAGATCCCGGTGATCGCCGTTATCGACAGCAACAGCGACCCGAAAGGCATCGACTATCCGGTGCCGGGCAATGACGATTCGCTGCGCGCCATCGAGATCTACATGGAATTGTTCTGGGGCGCAGTGCTGGACGGGCTGGCGCAGGAAGTGGCGCTGTCCGGCGGCGATCTGGGCGAGGCCGATGTGCCGATACCCGAAGAATTGCCCGAAACCGAGGCAGCGGGCGACGCCGGAATCGCCGATGCGGCGAACGACGCCGGAGCGGTCGACGCAGCTTCAAACCCGGCTGCCAATGCAGGTGCCCCGGCCGAGCCGCCGGCCAAGACCGATAGCCCGGCGCCGGAACCTGACCCAGCGCCCGACCCGGCGCCTGAACCGGATGCGGAAGCAGCACCGGAAGCGGATACAGAAGCATCGCCGGAAGCGGGCAAAGAGAAAGCCGCCGGCTGACCGGTCGGTCAAGGACGGTCCCGGCGCGGCTCGCGATATGCCGCAACCGGCGCGACCGGCTCCGGGAATGCCAGAAAACACGAGGATGAAATGGCTCAGATCAGTGCGTCCATGGTGAAGGAACTGCGCGGGCGCACCGGCGCCGGCATGCTGGACTGCAAGAAGGCGTTGGTAGAATCCGACGGCGACATAGAGGCGGCCGGCGAATGGCTGCGCAAAAAGGGCCTGGCGGCGGCGGCAAAGAAGTCCGGCAGGGTGACGGCGGAAGGCCTGGTCGGACTTCGGACCGAGCGCGCGCGCGGCGCGCTGGTGGAAGTCAATGCCGAAACCGATTTCGTGGCGCGCAACGAGAATTTCCAGGCTTTCGTCGGCGCCGCTGCCGACGTTGCGCTCGGCGTGGGCGGCGACCTGGCTGCGCTGAAGGCCGCGGACTATCCGGAAAGCGCCCGCACGGTCGAGGGCGAACTCACAAATCTGATCGCGACCATCGGCGAGAACATGACCCTGCGCCGCGCGGCTGGCCTCAGCGTCGATGAAGGCGTCGTCGCCTCCTATATGCACAATTCGGCCGCGCCCGGTCTCGGAAAGATCGGCATTCTGGTGGGCATGAAATCCGCCGCGGAGCCGGGCGCGCTACAGCAGCTCGGCAAGCAGGTCGCGATGCATGTGGCGGCGAGCAGCCCCCGCGCGGTAACGGCCGAAGACCTGGACGCTGCGACGGTCGAAAAGGAGCGCGAAATTCTCCGCGAACAGGCGGCGGCCAGCGGCAAGCCGCCGGACATCGTCGAGAAGATGATCGAAGGCCGGCTCCGCAAGTTCTACGAAGACGTCGTCCTGATGAACCAGACATGGGTTATCGACGGCGAATCCAAAGTCTCGAAAGTCATCGAAGCGGTCGCGAAGGATCTGGGAACCCCGATTGAGATTACCGGTTTCGTGCGCTATCAGCTTGGCGAAGGGGTCGAACGCAAGGAAGGCGATTTCGCCGCCGAAGTTGCGCAGCTTGCCGGCTGATCCCGCCGCTGCGGCGGTGCGGGCCATCGACACCGGGAGGCAACGCCCTTGAAGGACGAACCGAAATACAGGCGCGTCCTTCTGAAACTGTCGGGCGAAGCGCTGATGGGCGGGCGCAGTTTCGGGCTGGACCCGGAAACGCTGGAGCGCATCGCGAAAGAGGTAAAATCGATCCACGAGATCGGGATCGAAGTTTGCCTGGTCATCGGCGGCGGCAACATTTTCCGGGGCATCCAGTCTGCCGCGCATGCCATCGACCGGGCGACCGGCGACTATATGGGCATGCTGGCGACGGTCATGAACTCGCTGGCGATCCAGGGCGCGCTGGAGCAGTTCGGCGTCAATACCCGGGTTCAGTCCGCGATACCTATGTCGACCGTCTCCGAACCCTATATCCGCCGCCGCGCCGTCCGGCATCTCGAGAAGGGAAGGGTGGTGATCTTCGCTGCCGGAACCGGCAACCCCTTCTTCACCACGGATACGGCGGCGGCGCTGCGCGCTTCGGAAATGAATTGCGACGCCCTGTTCAAGGGGACCAAGGTGGACGGGGTCTACAGCGACGATCCGGCCGCCAATCCGGCGGCGGAGCGTTACGAAACCCTGACTTTCACAGAGGCGTTGAGCCGCAACCTGAAGATCATGGATGCGACCGCCATCGCGCTGGCGCGGGAAAACGGCATTCCGATCCTGGTCTTCTCGATTCAGACGCCCGGTTCGATCGCCGAAGTCGCCCACGGCCGGGGCGCCTTCACAATCATTACCGAATAAGGCATTTCCCGCCCCGAACATTCTGATAAAAACAGGAAGAGCAGGCGACGCGAAGAGATACGCCGGCAGAGCGCTGCGCCGCTGCCGCCTGAAGAAACGGAACGAGAGGCCAAACCATGAAGGATCCCGTTCTGAAAGACATCAAACGCCGGATGGACGGCGCGATGGAGGCCCTGCGTGGAGACTTTTCGGGGTTGCGCACCGGACGGGCGTCGACCGGCCTGCTGGAGCCGATCACCGTGGAAGCCTACGGCACGCAGATGCCGCTGAACCAGGTGAGCAACATTTCGGCGCCGGAGCCGCGCCTGTTGACGGTGCAGGTGTGGGACACAAACCTGGTCGGCGCCGTCGAGAAAGCGATTCGCGCGTCGGATCTGGGCCTCAACCCGCAAAGCGAGGGGCAGGTGATTCGCGTGCCGCTGCCCGATCTGACCGAAGAGCGCCGCAAGGAACTCGTCAAAGTGGCCGGCACCTACGCCGAGCAGGCGAGGGTCGCTGTACGCAATGTTCGCCGGGACGGGATGGAGCGCCTTAAGAAAGCCGAAAAGGCCGGCGAGATTTCACAGGACGAACATCGCGCCTGGGCCGAGGACATCCAGAAGGCTACCGACGCGCATATCGAGGATATCGACACGCTGCTCGCCCAGAAGCGCGGCGAGATCATGCAGGTATAGAGTCTGCCGGAGATGGATGCCGTTTCGCCCTGTGCCCTCGTAGAGAGCCCGCCACGCCACGTTGCGATCATCATGGATGGCAACGGCCGGTGGGCGAAGGCCCGCGGCTTGCCGCGCACCGCCGGGCACCGTCAGGGCGTGGATGCCGTGCGCCGGACCGTCAAGGCGGCGATCGCCGACGGTATCCGATACCTGACGCTCTACGGGTTTTCCTCCGAGAACTGGAATCGTCCGGCTGCCGAAGTCAGGGAGTTGATGGACCTGCTGCGCCACTATCTGAGCACCGAGATTGCCGAATTGCACGAACAAGGCGTCCGGCTTCGCTTCATCGGCGACAGGACGCGGCTGCCCGCCGATATCATAGCCCGGATAGACGCTGCTGAGCGGCGCACCGCCGGCAACACCGTGTTCACGCTGGTTATCGCCCTCAGCTATGGCAGCCGCGACGAAATTCTGGCCGCCGCCCGCCGTGTGGCTGTCAGGGCGGCGCAAGGAGATCTCGATCCCGACGCGATAGGGCAGGAAGAGTTTTCCCGCCACCTCCTGACCAGCGATATCCCGGACCCGGACCTGGTCATTCGGACGAGCGGCGAGCAACGGCTTAGCAATTTCCTGCTTTGGCAGTCGGCCTATGCCGAGCTGGTCTTCACAAAGTGTCTGTGGCCGGATTTCGACGCCGAAACGCTGCGGGGCGCGGTGTCGGAATATTGTCAGCGGGAGCGCCGTTTTGGCGCCGTCGGCTGACCGGGCAATCGCAGCGAAACCAACCGCCGCTTCCCCGGCAACGGCGGGTGCGGCGGCTGGATCGGGCAGGATCCTGACCAGATTGCTGTCCGCGGCGGTTCTGGCGGGCCTTCTGGCCGGAAGCCTGTATACCGGCTGGCCATATTTCCATCTGTTGATTTTGGCGGCGGCAGGGCTAATGGCCTGGGAATGGGCGGCGCTCTGCGGTCGCGGCCGGGTCGGGCGCGGCGGCGCTGCGTTGATCGCCGTTTGCCTGGCCGTCGTCGGGCTTGCATCCTTCACCCTGTCCAGCGAGGCGCTGCTGATACTGATACTGGGCGTGCCCGTGACCGCACTGCTGGCCCGGCCGGAGCGCCCGTCGGATTCGATCTGGCTTGGCGCCGGCGTGCTCTATGTCGGCGGCGCGGCCTGGGCCGCGGTCGCCCTGTTCGACATGTACCGCGACGGGGCCTGGGCCGTCGCCTGGATCTTCTGGGTTGTCGGGTTCACCGATGTCGGCGCGTATCTGATCGGCCGGGCAGTCGGCGGACGCAGGCTTGCGCCGCGGCTAAGCCCGAAAAAAACCTGGTCGGGCTTCTTCGGCGGATTGGCGTTTGCCGCGCTGGCCGGGCTTCTGTTCGCGCTGGCTGCCGATCGGCCGGCGGCCGGTTTTCACATCGCCGCCGCCGTGCTGGTCAGCCTGGCGGCGCAGGGCGGAGACCTGTTCGAATCGCTGGTGAAGCGCCGGTTCGGCGCCAAGGATTCCGGAAAATCGGTCCCCGGGCACGGCGGATTGCTCGACAGGGTCGATGGCGTCGTTCCGGTCATCGTCCTGATTGCGGTGCTGGCCGCCCTTCGCGGCAGCCTGGAAACGCCATGGCTCTAGGCGGTCCAGACCCGGCGGCGCGGCGCGGCGGACAGGTCCGTGGGGCGTCCGATGCCGCTGCGGAGCCGCGGCGCATCACGATCCTCGGCGCGACGGGCTCGATCGGCCGGAGCACGCTGGACCTGATCGCCCGCCAGCCGGACGGATTTGCCGTCGAGGCGCTGACCGCCCACCGCAATGTCGAGCTTCTGATCCGGCAGGCGCGGGAGACCGGCGCGCGTATGGCCGCGATTGGGGATCCGGCACTCTATGGTGCGCTGAAGGATGGCCTTGCCGGTACCGGCACAGAGGCGGCGGCCGGGCCGGAGGCGGTCGCCGAGGCGGCCGGCCGGCCGGCCGACTGGGTGATGGCAGGCATTGTCGGCGCCGCCGGGCTGGAGCCGACACTGTGCGCCGTGCGGCAGGGAACGGTCGTCGCGCTGGCCAACAAGGAAAGCCTGGTCTGCGCAGGGGATTTCGTCCAGGCCGAGGTGCAACGCTGCGGCGCGACCTTGCTGCCGGTCGATTCCGAGCACAACGCGATCTTCCAGGTCTTCGATTTCGGACAGCCCGAACGGGTGGCGCGTATCGTTCTGACGGCATCCGGAGGACCGTTCCTGAAATGGTCGCGCGAACGGATGGCGGCGGCGACTCCGGCCGAGGCCGTTGCCCATCCGAACTGGGACATGGGAGCCAAGATATCGGTCGATTCAGCCACGCTGATGAACAAGGGCCTGGAAGTCATCGAGGCATGGCACCTGTTTCCCGTCGAAAAGGACCGGATCGCGGTGGTGGTGCATCCGGAATCGGTCGTCCATTCCATGGTCGACTATGTCGACGGTTCGACGCTCGCGCAGATGGGGACGCCCGACATGCGCACGCCGATCGCCTACACCCTGGCCTGGCCGAACAGGATGGTCGCGCCGTCTGCCAGGCTGGACCTGCCGGCGGCCGGGGCGCTCACCTTCGAAGCGCCGGACCCGCAACGGTTTCCGGCACTCAGACTGGCGTCCGCAGCGCTCGAGGCCGGCGGCGCTGCGCCCGCGGTTCTGAATGCCGCCAACGAAATTGCGGTAGCGGCCTTTCTGGATGGAAAGATCCCCTTCCTCGAAATTGCCGCAATCGTCGAAGAGACCCTCTTGCGCGGGCCCCAGCAGCCGATCGGGGCGATCGAAGATGTCCTGGCGGTCGACCGGACCGCCCGGCGGATCGCGCAAGCGTTGACGATGCAGTGAAAAGGGTCGGCTTCGGCAGTCCTGAGGTCCGGACCGGGCTCCGGACATGCGTCGCGACAGGTCGCGCCCGGCCATCGTCACGCGGGTCATGTCGGGGCGCGTCACCTCGCGGGGAGAAATCGGCCGGGCCGTTCCTATATCCAATCCGGATGCGTGGCCGCCCGGCTGCCCGGCCTCTCGCTCTGGATTGACGACCGATGGAATTCATCTCCGTCCTCTGGAATTACATACTTCCGTTCCTGCTTCTCTTCACGCTGCTCGTCTTCGTGCATGAGATGGGGCACTATTCGGTTGCGCGCCGTAACGGCGTGCGGGTCGAGGTTTTTTCGATCGGATTCGGTCCCGAACTGTTCGGCCGGGACGACCGGTGGGGCACCCGCTGGAAATTCTGCGCCATACCGCTCGGCGGCTATGTCAAGATGTTCGGTGACGCCGACGCCGTGAGCCGGCCGGGCGAAGCGACGGCCCGCCTCACACCCGAGCAGCGCAAGGTGAGCTTCTACCACAAGAGCGTGGGGCAGCGCGCGGCCATCGTGTTTGCCGGGCCGGCCGTCAATTATCTGTTTGCCGTCCTGATCCTCGCGCTGCTGTTCATGACGGCCGGCCAGCGCCATACCCCGGCCGTGATCGGCGCGGTGGTCCAGGGAGGGGCGGCCGAAAAAGCCGGCTTGCGCACGGGCGATACGATTGTGCGGTTCGCCGGCCGGACTATCGACCGCTTCGAAGAGGTCGAACAGACCGCCCTTTTGCATCCGGGTGAAGCGCTGCGCATCGTCGTCGAACGGGACAAGGCCGAGCGCGCATTCAGCCTGACGCCGGAACCGCGGACCGTGCGAGACAAACACGGCAACACCGAAGTGTACGGCACGCTCGGCGCCGTGCGGATGGTGGCGCCGGTCGTCGGGCGGGTTCTCGACGATTCGGCCGCAGCGGAGGCCGGGCTGAGGAGCGGCGACCGGATCGTCGCCATTGACGGCCGGCCGGTATCGACCTTTCAGGAAGTCCGTACCGTCGTCATGGCCGGACCGGAAAGGCCGATGAGACTGCGGATCCTGCGCGACGGCCGTCGCGCCAGTCTCACGGTCGTACCGAAGGAATATACCTTTGTGGACAGCGCCGGCGTGACCCGGACAATCGGCCGGATCGGGATCAGCGTCGCGCCGCCGCTCATGAAACGCCACGACCCGCTCACTGCGGTTTGGGCGGCGGTGGGCGAGACTTGGTCGCTGACCGTAATGACCGGCACGGCCATAGGGCAGATGTTTGCCGGCAAGCGGGAAATCAGGGATTTCGGCGGCCCCTTGCGCATTGCGGAAATGTCCGGCGACATGGCGCAGATCGGCATTTACGCGTTCGTCTGGTTCATGGCTGCGATTTCGCTTTCCCTGTGCCTGATCAATCTCCTGCCGGTACCGATGCTCGACGGCGGCCACCTGTTGTTCTACGGGATCGAAGCAATTCGCGGTAAGCCATTGGGCGAAAAGGCCCAGGAATATGGTTTCCGAATCGGGATGGCTTTGGTATTAACGCTCATGGTCGTTGTTACTTGGAACGATCTGCTCCGACTGTTCGGAGCGCACGGTTCGTAAACCTGTCGAGCAGCGCGGTCGCCGGCGATGAATTTGGCGGTCGCGCTATCTTGTGACCGAAAGGGATTGGCGTGCGGATACTGACGGTGTTGTTGCTGGGCGCAGCGCTGCTCGCTACAGTCGCACAGACGGGGTCCGTCAACCCTGCAACCGCGCAGGCACGCGGCGGCACGATCCGTAACATTGTCGTCGAGGGGACGCGGCGGATCGATCCCCAGGCGATTGCCGGCTACCTGACCATCAAGCAGGGCGAGTCCTTTGATCCGGCAAAAATCGACGCTTCACTGAAATCGCTTTTCGCCAGCGGTCTGTTCCGCGATGTGTCGATCCGCCGGCGAGGTCAGGATCTGGTTATCCGCGTTGTCGAAAATCCGATCGTCAACCGGGTGGCGTTCGAGGGCAACTCCAAGCTCGACAATGAAGATCTGAACGCTGCGGCCAATATCAGTCCGCGCAGCGTCTATTCGCGCGCCACGGTCGAAGAGGCGGTCCGGCGTATGCGGGCGGCTTATCGGGCTGCGGGCCGGTATGCGGCAACGGTGACGCCCAAGGTCATTCCGCGTTCGCAGAACCGTGTTGACGTCGTTTTCGAGATCGACGAAGGCGCAACGACGCTGGTCCGCCGGATCAGCTTTATCGGCAACAGAAACTATTCCGACGGATCGCTGCGCGATGCGATAATCACAAAGGAATCGGCTTTCTGGCGATTTCTCGGCCGCTCCGACGTCTACGATCCCGCGAAGCTTGAAGCGGACAAGGATCTGCTGCGTCGATACTATCTGGAACGTGGCTTTGCCGAGTTTCAGGTGTTGTCGGCGGTCGCCGAACTGGCCCCCGACAGGGAAGGATTCTTCATCACTATCACGGTCCGGGAAGGTCCTCGATACCGTTTCGGCAAGCTGACGGTGGATTCCCGGCTCCCGCGGATCGATTCCGGCCAATTGACTGCTGCCGTCAAGGCGAAGACCGGTGACCGGTACAACGCGGGAAAAATCGACCGCTCGGTCGTCGCCCTTACCGATGTGGCAGGCACCCACGGCTATGCGTTCGTCCAGGTGATTCCGCAGGTCAGGCTGAACCACGACGCGGCGACGGCTGACATTGTCTTCACGATCGAGAGAGGGCGGCGAATATTCATCGAGCGAATCGAAATTCTGGGGAATGTCCGGACCCGGGATTCGGTCATTCGGCGCGAAATTCTCGTTTCCGAAGGTGATGCCTTCAACACGACCAAAATCAGCCAGTCGCGGCGGCGACTCGTCAACACCGGCTACTTCGAAGCCGTCAATATCGAACAAAAAGAGGGTTCAACGCCCGATCAGGTGCGGCTGACGATATTTGTCGCCGAACGCGCTACCGGCCAGCTTTCGCTGGGCGGCGGATTTTCCACGCGGGACGGTCCGCTGGGCACCGTCGGAATACAGGAATCCAACTTCCTCGGACGAGGCTACGACGTGCGCTTGTCGGGCCAGCTGTCTCTCAGAGCCTCGCAGATCGACGCCAGCTTTACAGACAGGCATTTCCTGGGCCGCGACGTTTCTTTCGGTGTGGATCTGTTCCGGATCCAGCGCGGGTTTCAGTCTACGTTCTCGGAATCATCGGAATACCAGATAGAACGCCTCGGCGGACGGGTGCGGTTCGGCTTTCCGCTGGCGGAAGATGTCCGCCAGAACGCTTTCTACGAACTGACTGACCGGCGTGTGACTGATATCGAAACGGACAGTTCTCAGTATATCCGGGCCAGCCGTTCTACGAAATCTGCGGTCGGCACCAGCGTCACCTGGGATACCCGCGACAACCGCTTCGAACCCACCGACGGCTTCGTCCTGGGCGGCGGCACGACGATAGCCGGTCTCGGCGGATCGGAAAGCTTCTACAAGCTTTCCGCCGAAGCGGGCTATTGGCATTCCCTGACTCCCGGCCTGGTGCTGGCGTTGCTTGGCGAAGCCGGCCATGTCGGCGGAATTGGCCAGGACGTTCGCCTGAGCGAACGCTTCTTCCTCGGCGGCGCCAGTCTACGCGGTTTCGAGTACGGCGGCGTCGGTCCGCGGGATAGCGACGACAATGTCGCCCTCGGCGGCAATAACTATTGGCTGCTCACGGCCGAGTTGATTTTTCCGCTCGGCCTGCCGAAGGAATTGGGCGTCAAGGGGCGGTTGTTCGCCGATACGGGCAGCGCTTTCGGTATAGACGAAAGCGGGCCGGATTTGATCGACAATGCAACGCCTCGTCTTTCCGTCGGTGCCGGCTTCTCCTGGCGTTCACCGCTCGGGCCGCTGCGGTTCGATTTCGGTTTCCCCTTGGTCATTCAATCCCACGATCGTCGCCGGCTGTTCAACTTCCGCTTCGGTACCAGGTTCTAGATCATGAGAAATTGCGGATTCCTGGCTCTGGCCGCGGTAATCGCCTTTGGCACCTTTTCCGCTTCCGAGGCACAAACGAAAGCGCCGGCGATAAGGATTGGAATCGTCGATGCGCAGAAGGTGCAGCGCGAATCGCGCGCCATGATCGGGGTTCGCAAAGGGCTGCAGGCATTGCGCACCAAGTACAACAAATATTTCGAGTCCACCGAAAAGGAAATGCAGGCGGAATATGACCGGCTGCGCAAGGACAAAGAAATGTCTCGCGGCGAGTATGAGCGGCGAGTTCGCGCACTTCAGGCCGATCTGGTGAAGCTCCGGCGCCAGAGCCGGGCCCGGAAAGATGCATTGAGCCAAGCCTTCCAGAGAGCATTTTCCAAATTCCGCCAAGAGGTTGTTCTGGTGGTGAAGGCGTTGGCGGTCGAGGAGGGTCTGACGCTGATTCTGAACCAGGTCACACTGCTTCATGCCACCCCGCAATATGACATAACAGGAAAGGTGGTTGCCCGGCTCAACAAGCGCCTGCCTAAACTGGCCCTGGACTACAAGGATCCGGTCGGCGGCGGCCAGCAAAAGGGAAAGAAGCAGCGCACGAAGCCACAGGAAAAGAAAAAGTAATTGCCGCCGCTTGTCGGCGGAAGTCTGCGGCCGGAGAGGCCGGCATGGCGGTCGCGGCCAACCGGTGACAAACAGTGTCCGACCTAACGCTTCCCTCGATCCTCGACATACAGCGCATCCTTGATGTGCTGCCGCACCGCTATCCGTTCCTGATGGTTGACCGGATGGAAGACGTGGTGCGCGGCGAAAGCGCCGTCGGGATAAAGAATGTGTCGATAAACGAGCCGTATTTCCAGGGCCATTTCCCGGGCGCTCCGGTGATGCCGGGTGTATTGATAATCGAGGCGATGGCTCAGGCCGCCGGGATTCTGGTCATCGAAACGCTGGGTCCGGAAATGGAAGGCAAGCTGGTCTATTTCATGTCGATCGAAAATGCGCGCTTCCGAAAACCGGTCCGCCCCGGCGACCGGTTGCATATCCATGTGGTTAAACGCCATGCCCGGCGGCTGGTCTGGAAGTTCGACGGCGCCTGCAAGGTCGATGACGAGGTGGTGGCCGAAGCGACCTACACCGCCATGATCGTCGATGAGGTTGGCTGAGCGGCGGCGCGGGAATGTCCGAAATCCACCCGACGGCTATTGTCGATCCTTCCGCTGCGTTGGGCGCCTCGGTCCGCGTCGGCCCCTACGCCACGATCGGTGCGCATGTCGTTCTTGAGGAAGGCTGCACGGTCATGCAGCACGCCGTGGTGGAAGGCCACACCAGCGTGGGCGCGGGCACGGTAATTTACCCGCATGCCTGTGTGGGTTTGCCGCCTCAGGATGTGAGCTATCGAGGCGAACCGACACGCCTTCTGATCGGCAGGAACAACGTCATACGCGAACACGCCACGCTGCATACCGGAACGTCGAAAGGCCACGGCGTCACAACCGTCGGCGACAACGGCCTCTTCATGGTGAATACCCATGTCGCGCACGATTGCACCATCGGCAACAATGTCATCATGGCAAACAACGCCGTCATGGGCGGCCATGTCACCATCGGCGACTACGCCATCCTCGGTGGCAACTCGGCGATCCAGCAGTTCGCCAGGGTCGGCCGGCACGCCATGATGGGCGGAATGTCGGCCTCGGAAGCCGATATCATCCCTTACGGTCTGGTGATCGGCGTGCGCGACGGCCTTTCCGGGCTGAACCTGATCGGCCTGCGCCGCCGCGGCTTTACGCGCGAGCAGATCCACGAACTGCGCCGCGCCTACCGGTTGCTGTTCGCTGCCGAAGGCACGCTGACAGAGCGCACAAACGATGTCGCCGAGATGTTCAACGGCAGCGCGGCGGTACGGGAAATCGTCGATTTCATCCGTGCAGATCCGGCACGGCCGATCTGCCAGCCGCCGGCAACCAGTGGCTGAGCAGGAGGCCGGAACGCTCGCCATCGTCGCCGGCGGCGGAGAAATACCGGCGCTGGCCATCGAAGCCTGCGAAGAGGCGGGGCGGCCCTACTTCGTGTTTGCGCTGAAGGGGCACGCCGATCATCCCGCCGTCTTCTCGGCGCGGCACGAGGTCATCCGGATCGGCGCTGCAGCGCATTTTGAGAAAAGGGCACGGGAAGAGGGCGTCGGGGACGTCGTCATGGTCGGCCGGGTTCGACGGCCGGCCCTGCACGAAATCCGTCCAGACGCGAAAGCGGCGGCCTTCCTTGCGCGGGTTGCGATGAAGTCGCTTGGCGATGACGGGCTTCTGCGGGCGGTTGCTGCGGAATTGGAACGCTTCGGTTTCCGGGTTGTCGGCATACAGGACGTCGTAACCGGTCTGCTTGCGCCGTCCGGCACGATGAGTCGGGCGCTGCCGGACCGGGAGGCTGAGCGCGATATCGCGCGCGGGCTGGAGATCGCCCGGTCCGTAGGGAATCTCGATGTTGGCCAGGCGGTTGTCGTTCAACAGTCTCTTGTGCTGGGCGTGGAGGCAATCGAAGGCACCGACGCTCTGCTCGAACGCTGCAGCGAACTCAAGCGCAGCGGACCGGGGGGCGTTCTGGTCAAGATCCGGAAAACCCGGCAGGACCGGCGCATCGATCTGCCGACGATCGGCGTCGCGACCGTGCGAAAAGCGGCGGCGGCCGGCCTGCGCGGCATCGCCGTCGAGGCCGGGGCGACACTCCTGGTCAACCGCGAGGCAGTCGTTGCCGCAGCCGACGAGGCCCGGCTCTTCCTGGTCGGACTGGCTTTGGACAGCCGCGAAACGGATGCCGGACATACCGCCTGACCCCGGCCGATGTGCCGAAACCCGTCCGCTCATCTACGTCATCGTGGGCGAGCCCTCCGGCGACCAGATCGGCGGACATCTGATCGCGGCGCTTAAGCGGCAAACCGCCGGCTCGGTCGATTTCGGCGGAATTGGCGGTCCGGAAATGGCTGCAGCCGGCCTGAGGAGCCTATTTCCGATCGATTTGTTCTCGGTCATGGGACTGGACTATGTGCCCCGTCTGCGCAGCATCTTGCGGCGCATGAAGCAGCTCGAACGCGATATCGCCCGGCGCCGCCCGGACTGTGTGGTCACGATCGACGCCCAGGCGCTGTCCGGCCATATGGGCCGGCGACTGGCGCGGCGCGGCGAGACGCTGGTGCACTATGTGGCGCCGACGGTGTGGGCGTGGCGGCCGGGGCGGGCCCGGGTCATCGCCCGGCGGCTGACCCATCTCCTGACCATCTTTCCGTTCGAGGCGCCGTGGTTCGAGGCGCACGGCCTGCCGGTCACCTTCGTCGGCCACCCGGCCGCCGAGCCGGAACCGCCGGAGGCCGGGGCAATCGCCGATTTCCGCCGCCGGCATGCCGGCGATGGCGCCGGCCCGGTGCTTTGCCTCCTGCCCGGTAGCCGGCGCAAGGAAGTCCACCGGCAACTGCCTGTGTACCGCGCCGCGATCGAGCGCCTGAAGGGCGGCGGCCTTGCGCCGGTTTGCCTGATGCCGACCGTGTCGTCGGTAAAGGAATTGGCCGCGGCTCTGACGGCGGACTGGCCCGCACCGCTCGTTCCGCTGCCGGCCGACGACAGCAAGTATCTCGCATTTGGCGCCGCCGATGCGGCCTTGGCCGCTTCCGGCACCGTCACCGTGGAACTGGCGATCGCCGGCACGCCGACGGTCGTGACCTATAATCTGCCCTGGCTGGAGGGCAAACTCGCCCGCCTCCTCGTCAACACGCCCTATGTATCGGCAGTCAACATCGCCGCGGGCGAGGAGATCATGCCGGAATGTCTGCTGGAACGGTGCCGGCCGGAGCAGGTCGCCGATGCCCTGGCGCCGTTGCTGCGCGATCCGGCATTGCGCCGTACCCAGGCAGCGCGTATTCGTGCTGTGGCGGAGACGCTTTCGATTCCAGGGCGCAAGCCGAGCGACATCGCCGCCGAAGCGATCCTGAACATCATCGGGGAAAAGAAACGCGATGAATGACGAGCGACCCGCCTTCCGCATGCTGCACACCATGTTGCGGGTGCGCGACATTGAAAAGTCCATCGCCTTCTACACCGGTCATCTCGGCATGACCCTGTTGCGCAAGCGGGACTTTCCGGGCGGGCGCTTCACACTCGCCTTTGTCGGTTACGGCGACGAGTCCAGCAACACCGTGCTGGAACTGACCCACAACTGGGACCAGGAGGAGCCTTATGACCTGGGCACCGGATACGGCCACATCGCGCTGGGCGTGCCGGATATCTACGGCACCTGCAGCAAGCTGGAGGCCGCCGGTGTCGCCATCCCGCGCCCGCCGGGCCCGATGAAGCACAGCACGACCGTCATCGCCTTCATTGAAGACCCGGACGGCTACAAGGTCGAACTGATCGAAAAATAGGGCGGGCCGGCGCGACCGTAGCGACTTACCGCTCGTCCAGCGGCACGAAGGGGCGGCGGGCTTCGCCGGTGTAGAGCTGGCGCGGGCGGCCGATCTTCTGGACCGGGTCCTCGATCATTTCCTTCCACTGGGCGATCCAGCCGACCGTGCGGGCCAGCGCGAACAGCACGGTGAACATGGAGGTCGGGAAGCCCATCGCCTGCAGCAGGATGCCGGAATAGAAATCGACGTTCGGGAACAGCTTGCGTTCCTGGAAATAGTCGTCCTCCAGGGCGATCCGCTCAAGCTCCAGCGCCAGTTCCAGCAGCGGCTCGTTGCGCACGCCCAGTTCGTCGAGCACCGAATCGGTCGATTTCTTGAGCACGGCGGCGCGCGGATCGTAATTCTTGTAGACCCGGTGTCCGAAACCCATCAGGCGGAACGGATCGTTCTTGTCCCGGGCCCGCTTGAGATATTCCGGAACGCGGTCCTTTGAGCCGATTTCCCGCAGCATATTGAGCACCGCCTCGTTCGCGCCGCCATGGGCCGGGCCCCACAGCGAGGCGATTCCGGCGGCAATGCAGGCGAACGGGTTGGCGCCGGACGATCCGGCAAGACGTACCGTCGACGTCGAGGCGTTCTGCTCATGGTCGGCGTGCAGGATGAAGATGCGGTCCATCGCGCGGGCCAGCACCGGCGAGACCCGTATGTCGTCGCACGGCACGTTGAAGGTCATGTGCAGGAAGTTTTCCGCGTAGCGCAGATCGTTGCGCGGATACATGAAAGGCTGGCCGATGGAGTATTTGTAGGCCATGGCCGCGATGGTCGGCATCTTGGCGATCAGCCGGTGCGAGGCGACCATCCGCTGATACGGATCGTCGATATCGGTGCTGTCGTGATAGAAGGCCGACATCGCGCCGACCACGCCCACCATGATCGCCATGGGATGCGCGTCGCGGCGGAAGCCGCTGAAGAAGGTGCGCATCTGTTCGTGGACCATCGTGTGCATGGTGATGGTCTGCTCGAAATCCTCCTTTTCCGCCCTGTCCGGCAGATGGCCGTAGAGCAGCAGGAAGCAGACCTCGAGGAAATCGCTGTGCTCGGCCAGGTCCTCGATGGCGTAGCCGCGGTGCAGCAGAACGCCTTCGTCGCCGTCGATGAATGTGATCTTGGATTCGCAGCTGCCGGTGGCCGTGAAGCCGGGATCGTAAGTGAATATGCCCAGATCGCTGTAGAGCCGGCGTATGTCGGCGACCCGCGGACCTTCCGTTCCCCGGCGCACCGGCAGTTCGAGCGTCTTTCCGGTCGCGTTGTCGGTCACGGTAATGGTCTGCGTGGTGGCGCCGCCTGTTCTGGACGTATCGTTCATGGTGCTCCCGGTATTCTGTTTGCAGTCATGCCCGGCATTGCCGCGCGCGCATTCCACATGTTCGCGCGAGGCTCGAACAGGGGTGTGGTGCAGCGCAACATCAACCGAAAAATAGACTGTCCGGCCCACTTGGGCAAATGCAACCTCGGGCGGGCAGGCGCCGGGGCGGCGACGGCGCCGTTCAATCGGCGGCCTGTTCGAGGATATCGTCGATCCGGCCGAGGCTTTCCGCCCGGCCGAGCACATCCAGCACCTCGAAGATTCCCGGCGAAACCGTGCGGCCGGTGAGCGCCGCGCGCAACGGCTGTGCAAGGCCGCCCAGCTTCTCGCCGGAGGATTCGGCAGCGGCGCGGATTGCGGCTTCGGCACTCGCGGCGGACCAGTCTTTCAATCCGCCGAGCGCCGCGCGGCTCAGCGCCAGCCTGGCCTTGCCGGCGCCGTCCAGCAATTTCGCCGCCTTGCCGTCCGGCTCCAGCGGCCGGGGCCGGCAGTAGAACAGGGCGGAGTCCGCCAGTTCGGCCAGCGTCTTCGCTCGCGGTTTTAGTCCGGACAGCCCTGCGCGCAGCCGCCCGCGCTGCGTGTCCGAAAGCGGTGCGCCGAGAGACTCGGCGACCAGCGGTTCGACCGCGCCGGCGAGACGGTCATCCGCCATCTCCCGGATATAGTGGGCGCTGACGCTGGTCAGCTTGGCGAGATCGAAACGGGCCGGGGATTTGCCGATACTGCCGAGGTCGAACCAGTCCGACGCCTGATCCATGGTGAATATCTCGTCGTCGCCGTGGCTCCAGCCGAGCCGTGCGAGATAGTTGCAGACCGCGTCCGGCGGGAAACCCATCTCGCGATAGGCGTCTATTCCAAGTGCGCCGTGCCGCTTGGACAGCTTGGCGCCGTCCGGCCCGTGGATCAGCGGGATATGCCCGAAGACCGGCACCTCCCAGTCCAGCGCCCGGTAAATCTGCGTCTGGCGGAAGGCGTTGGTCAGGTGATCGTCGCCGCGCAGGATATGGGTGATACCCATGTCGCGGTCGTCGACGACGACGGACAGCATATAGGTCGGCGTGCCGTCCGCGCGCAGCAGGACCAGGTCGTCCAGCTGGTCGTTGCGGACCCTTACCCGGCCCTGAACCGCGTCGTCGATGACGGTCTCGCCGTCCAACGGCATTTTCAGGCGCACGACCGGCGCAACGCCCTCCGGCGCGTCGGCCGGATCGCGGTCGCGCCAGGTCCCGTCATAGAGCCGCGCGCTGCCGCGTTTGCGCGCCGCTTCCCGCATCGCGGCCAGCTCCTCCGGGCTGCAATAGCAGCGATAGGCCGTGCCGGCGTCGAGCAGCGCCCGCACGACCGCGGCGTGTCGCTCGGCGCGGGCGGACTGGTAGACCGCTTCGCCGTCCCAGTGCAGGCCGAGCCAGTCCAGCCCGTCCAGGATCGCCTGCTTTGCCGCCTCGGTCGAACGGGCCCGGTCCGTGTCTTCGATACGCAGCAGGAACCGGCCGCCGTGCCGCCGGGCGTAGAGCCGGTTGAACAGGGCGGTCCGGGCGCCGCCGATATGCAGGAAGCCCGTCGGCGAGGGGGCAAAACGGGTAACGACAGTCATCGGGGCTTCGTGTAGGTTTCGCGGCATCGGCCGGAACGCCGCGCTTCGTACGGGCAGATGCGTGGAA
Source organism: Alphaproteobacteria bacterium (assembly GCA_965202925.1). GTDB lineage: Bacteria > Pseudomonadota > Alphaproteobacteria > Bin65 > Bin65 > Bin65. Next base: position 1,844,778 of record CBDBCG010000001.1, read on the forward strand.
ACAGGCCGGACGGGTGCGTGCCATAGCACAGCCGCTGTCGCCGTGCACGCGCCCGGACAAGAAGAAGAACGGACGAAAAGAGGAGTGCGCCCGATCCCCGGTTGGGTCGGCCAAACGGTCAGGCTGTTGCGCTGCCCGGCGGCGGACGCGGGCGGCGCGTTCGGCCGTGGGGCAAGGTCGCTCGGCAGCGGGCTGGCGGCACGGCTGACCGACGAGCGGGAACGCTGGCTGCTCTGGGCCCCGGTCGCCGTCGGAGTCGGCGTCTATCTCTATTTCGCCGGAACGAGCGAACCGGCGTTGTTGACCGCGCTGGCCCTGCCGGTCTTGGCGGCAGCCGTTCTGGCGGCGGTGTGGCGGCGGGATTTCCTGCGATTCCCGGCGCTGCTCCTTCTGCTCTGCGCGATCGGCTATGCCGCCGGCGCGGTGCGGACACACAGCGTTGAGGCGCCGGCGATCAGCCGGAAGATCGGTCCCGTGACGGTGACGGGCCGGGTGGCCGCGGTCGATCCGCTGCGCCACGGCGCCCGTGCGGTGCTCGACGATCTCACGGTAAGCCGGTTGTCCGCGGCGGAAACGCCGGAGCGGATCCGCCTCACGGTCCGCGTCGGCTGGACCCGGCTGCGGCCCGGCCGGATCGTGACGATGCGCGCCGTCCTGCTGCCGGTCCGGCCCCCGGTCGCGCCCGGCGCGGCGGATTTCCAGCGCCGGGCGTATTTCCAGCGCCTCGGCGCCGGCGGATTCGCCGTCACGGAGCCCATTCCGCTTCAGGAGGCTGACGGCGGATGGCTCGAGTCGCGGATCGAACGCGTGCGCGATACCGCGGTGCGGCGGATCGGAGCCGTTCTGCCCGGCGATGCCGGCGGGGTGGCGGCCGCGTTGCTGACGGGGCATCGCGGCGGAATATCTCCCGGGACCATGGAGGCGATCCGCTCCGCCGGTCTGGCGCATCTGCTGGCGATTTCCGGCCTGCATATCGGCATGATTGCCGGTATCGCCTTCTTCGCCCTGTGGTTCGGGCTGGCGCTGCTTCCCGGTGCGGCCCTGCACTGGCCGACGCGCAAGATAGCGGCCGTCGTCGCGCTGGCAGTCGCGGCGGCCTATCTGCTGCTGACCGGCGCGACGATCCCGACCCAGCGCGCCTTCCTGATGCTGGCGGTGGTGATGGCCGGCGTCCTCATCGGCCGGGTCGCGATCTCGATGCGGTTGGTGGCCGCGGCAGCGACGGTCCTGCTCCTGCTGTCGCCGGAGAGCCTGCCCACGCCCAGTTTTCAGATGTCCTTCGCCGCGGTGGTCGCCCTGGTCGCCGCCTACGAGGCCTGGTCGAACCGGCAGTTGAGGAAGCGGGCGCCGCGCCTGCCGCGGCCGGTGCGCGCCCTGATCGGCGTCGGAGCGACGAGCCTGATCGCCGGCGCGGCGACCGGGCCGTTCGCCCTTTTCCATTTCCAGCGGCTGGCGATGTACGGCCTGGCAGCCAACCTGGCCGCCGTGCCGATCGTTTCCTTCTTCGTCCTGCCGATGGGGCTGCTCGCCCTGTTTACCATGCCGTTCGGGCTGGAGGCGGGCCCGCTCTGGCTGATGGCCCAGGGCATCCATCTGATGCTGTGGGTCGCGCACGGCGTTTCCGGCCTGCCGGGCGCGCTCGCCCTGGCGCCGGCGCCGCTGGCCTGGGGCATGGCGCTGATCGTCGCCGGCGGTCTCTGGCTGGCGATCTGGCAGCATCGCTGGCGCGTTGCCGGCGCCGCGGTCATCGCCGTCGGCCTTGCCAGCATCCTTTTTGCCGGCCGGCCGGATATTCTGGTGTCGCCGGAAGGGCGGCTGGTGGCAACCCGCACCGCCGACGGGGCGCTCGCGGTGTCTTCTGCGCGGCGCGGCCGCTTCATCGCCCGGGTCTGGCGCGAGGGCGAGGCGCAGCGCCGGCCGCGTTACTGGCACAGCGACCGGCTGAGCCGGGTGCGCTGCGACACGCTGGGTTGCATTTACCGGCTGGACGGCCGGCTGATCGCCTTTCCGGCCGACCCGGCGGCTCTGGCCGAGGATTGCCGCCGGGCTTTCATGATCGTGGCCGATTTCGCGGTACGCCGGCACTGTCCCGCCGTTCCCTGGGCGATCGACCGGCGGGCGCTGATGCGGAACGGCAGCCACGCAATACGCATTTCGGGGGACCGTGTGACGATCCGCACCGACCGCGACCTGCGCGGCGACCGGCCCTGGGTCGGCCGGCCGCCTCTCCCGTCGCGTCGAATCCGGCTGACGCGCGGCCGCGCTGTCGCCGATTTGCAGCAATAGGGAATTTGCCCATTTCCCCGGCCGCCATTCGCCGCTAAGCAATCGCCATGCGCAAGACCATATCCTCAGGCTCCCGTCTGGAAGCCGATTACGCCTTTTCCCGCGCCGTGGTGGACGGGGACTGGGTGTTCGTCGCCGGCACGACCGGCATGAACTACGAAACCGGCGAGATGCCGGACGATGCCGCGGCGCAGGCCGAACAGGCCTTCCGCAACATCGAACGCATCCTGGCCGAGGCCGGCGCCTCGATCGACGATACGGTCCGGGTGCAATACACGCTGACCGATGCGGCCGACCTGCCGGCCCTGGCGCCGGTCATGCATCGATGGTTCGACAAGGTACGCCCTGCCGCAACCGCCGTCATCGCCGGCCTGGTCGATCCCCGTATGAAGATCGAGATCGAAGTCACCGTCCGGAAGAGGCCCGCCTCATGAACAATGTCCTGATTACCGGCGCCGGCCGCGGCATCGGCCTGGAATTCGCCCGCCGCTTCGCAGCCGCCGGCGCCCATGTCCACGCGACGGTGCGCGACCTGTCGAAGGCCGACGGCCTGCGCGCGCTCGGCGCGGCGGCGACGATCCACACCTGCGACGTCACCTCGGACGCCCATGTCGGAGCCCTGGCCGACCTGCTGGGCGACACGCCGATCGACATCCTGATCAACAATGCCGGCATCCTGCTGGGCCGCGGCGAAACCTTCGATACGCTGGAGGTCGCCGACCTGGAGGAAACGCTGCGGGTCAACACGGTCGCGCCGGTGCGCGTGATGCAGGCGCTGGCCGGCAATGTGGCGCGCTCCGAGCGCAAGCTGATCGTCAACATCTCCAGCCGGATGGGGTCGATCAGCGAGGCGAGCGGCGGCAACTACTCCTACCGCACCTCCAAGGCGGCGCTGAACATGGCGGTGAAGATCCTGGCGAACGACCTAAAGGGCAGGGGGGTGACCGCGATCGTCGTCCATCCCGGCTGGGTGCGCACGGATATGGGCGGCCCGTCGGCCGCGCTGTCGGTGAAGGAGAGCGTCGACGGCCTGATGAAGGTCATCGACAGCGTCGGAGTCCGCGACATGGGCAGCTTCATCAACCACGACGGCAGCCGGATCCCGTGGTAGGGGCAGCTGTCCCAATGAGCCGGCATCCAGAATAGCCATGCTGACTGACGATCAGATCATGATCCGGGACACCGCCCGGCAGTTCGCGCAGGAGCGGCTGGCCCCGACGGCGGCGGAGCGCGACCGGTCCGGCGAGACGCCGCGCGGGCTGCTCGCCGAGATGGGTGCGCTCGGCTTCATGGGCATGACGATCCCCGAGGAGTGGGGCGGGGCGGGCGCCGACACCGTCGCCTACGTTCTGGCGATGGAGGAGATCGCCGGCGGCGACGGCGGCGTCTCGACCATCATGAGCGTCAACAATTCGCCGGTCGCCGCGGCGCTGCACGGTTACGGCTCGACCGAGCAGAAGGAGCGCTTCCTGAAGCCGCTCGCGCGCGGCGAGATCAACGCCGCCTTCTCGCTCACCGAGCCGCAGGCCGGCTCCGATGCCTCCAACCTCAAGACCCGGGCCGAGAAGCGGGGCAACAAATACGTCCTGAACGGCGCCAAGCAGTTCATCAGCTCGGGCGCGACGGCCGACATCAACCTGATGTTCGCGGTGACCGATCCCGCGGCCGGCAAGCGCGGCATCAGCGCCTTCATCGTGCCGACCGATACGCCGGGCTACAAAGTCGCGCGCAAGGAGGAGAAGCTGGGCCAGCGCTCGTCCGACACCTGCGCGATCGTGCTCGAGGACATGGAGGCGACGCCGGACCTGCTGGTCGGGCAGGAGGGCGAGGGCTACCGGATCGCGCTCGCCAATCTGGAGGCCGGCCGCATCGGCGTCGCGGCGCAGGCGATCGGCATGGCGCGGGCGGCCTGCGATCACGCCGCCGCCTACGCGAAGGAGCGGGTCTCGTTCGGCAAGCCGATCATCGAGCATCAGGCGGTCGCCTTCCGCCTCGCCGACATGGCGACGCAGGTCGAGGCGGCGCACCAGATGGCGCTCAACGTGGCGCGCCTCAGGGACGCCGGCCTTCCCTGCCTCAAGGAGGCCGCCATGGCCAAGCTGTTCGCCAGCGAGATGGCGGAAAAGGTCTGCTCCGACGCCATCCAGATCCACGGCGGCTACGGTTATCTGCAGGATTTTCCGGTCGAGCGCATCTGGCGCGACGTCCGGGTCTGCAAGATCTACGAAGGCACCAGCGACGTCCAGAAAATGATCATCAGCCGGGCGATCGCGGCGGAGTAATCTGAAGGCGCACCCCGGTTGCGCGGGGCGCATGGCGCGGGTGGGCCGTCCGTGGTAGAGCGGGGCCGGCCCCCGTGTCCGTCCCGAGCGCCCCCCTTGACCACATCCCCCACCGCACCGTCCACCGCGTCCGGCGCCGCCGAGTTCCCGCACTACAAACGCAATATCGGCCTGCTGTTCGTCTGCTGGGCGCTGACCAGCACGTCGATGATGCTGCTCATCACGGTGTCCGCGCTGGTCGGCGCCAGCCTGGCCGAGAACAAGGCGCTGCTCGCGCTGCCCATCGCGATCCAGTGGTACGCCTCGGCCTTCTTCACGATTCCCGCCTCCTTCATTATGGCGCGGATCGGCCGGCGCAACGGCTTCCTGCTGGCGGTCACCGCCATGACGATCGGCGCCGGCCTGTCGCTGCTCGCGGTCTACGAGGGCAGCTTCGCCCTGTTCTGCTTCGCCAGCCTGGTGGTCGGCTTCGCCACCGGCTTCCAGTGGTACTACCGCTTTGCCGCGGCGGAGGTGGTGCCGGATTCGTTCCGCAGCCGGGCGATTTCCCTGGTGCTGGCCGGCGGGGTGGTCGCGGCGATCGTTGGCCCGACCCTGGCGCGCTATTCGGTCGACTGGCTGGCGCCGGTCACCTACGCCGGCGCCTATGTCGGCGTCGTCTGCATCCAGGCGATGATCATGCTGATCCTGCTGACCGTGCAGATTCCCCGGCCGCCCAGAATGGCCCTGCGCGGCGGCCGGCCGCTGCCCGAGATCGCCCGCCAGCCGAAGTTCATGCTCGCGGTCGCCGGCGGGGTGATCGGCTACGGCGTCATGGTGCTGCTGATGTCGGTAACGCCGAAGGCGATGGAGATGTGCGGCCTGACCTTCGGCGAGGCGACCCACGTCATCCAGTGGCACGTCCTGGGCATGTATGTCCCGGCCTTCTTCACCGGCCATCTGATCAGGCGCTACGGCGCCCAGCGCATCATGCTGATCGGCGGTCTGCTCAACGTCGCCTGCCTCGCCATCGCCATGGCGGACATCGCCTTCGAGAATTTCCTGATTTCGCTGCTGCTGCTCGGCGTCGGCTGGAACTTCCTCTATACCGGCGCGACGACCCTGCTGACCGAGACCTACACGGTCGCCGAGCGCGCCAAGACCCAGGCGCTGAACGAATTCCTCGTGTTCGGCTTCGTCGCGACGGCGACCTTCTTCTCCGGCGTGACCCTGCAGGTCTACGGCTGGCAGAATCTGGCGATCGGCACGCTGCCGCTGCTCCTGATCGTGCTCGCCGCCACCGTCTGGCTCATGATGCTGTCCCAGCGCGAGGCCGCCGCGAAGGCGTAAGGGGCAGGGATGCGCCATGGTGCTCCGGGCTCGCACCGAACGCAACACCGTGTCGCCCCGGACCACAGCGTCACGTCGCCAAACAGTGTCACGCCGGACTTGATCCGGCGTCCAGAGCCGCCCGGCACGGTCTTCGCGGTTGGCTCCTTCGACTACGCTCAGAGCCGGCCCTGAGCTTGCCGAAGGGGCAGGCTCTGGGCCCCGGATCAAGTCCGGGGCGACAAGGGAGGGGTGGTGGAATGTCATGAATTGTCATGAAACGTCATGTTCGCCGTCCGAGTGCGCGGCGTCCCGTGCGCCGCGGCAGGGGCGGGCGTAGACGAAATCGTAGAGATAGGCGCCGGCGATTCCGGTCGCCAGCGGCGGGCGGGTCCGGGCGAGATGCCCGAGGAAGGCCCGTTCTTTCTCTTCGGCGCGCCGCTCGTCGGCGCCGGGCTCCCCGGCGGGCTGCGGGAATCCGGCGCAGCCGGCGCGCTTTACCTCCTGGATGCTGTCGGGGAAATCGACGTTCCGACTCCGCATCTGCGCAATGCGCCGGTCGAGGAAGCTCCGGTAGGCGAGCATTTCCTCATCGGTGAAGGGGCGGCCTTCGGCCTGGATGCGGTCCATCTCGGCGTGGTGATCGTCGTGCCAGGCCTGCACGTTAAGCGCGGTCGCCCCGCCTGCCGAAGCTCCGACTGCGGTCTGGGCCGGCAGCAGGCCGGCCCGATGCAACGCGGGGTGCAGCGCGGCCGTGCCGCCCCCGGACGGATGTAAGGAATTGTCAGGATTCGTCATACCGGCGGCGCCCGGCGGCGGTTCCGGCGCCTCCCCGGCCGGCGCCGTCACGGGTGGATGTAAGGACCCGTGTAAGGAAATGTCAGGATCGGTCGCGGCCGGCCGGTCCGGCCGGGTGTCCGGAGTGCGTGGCCGGCGTTCCTCGACGGTGGCGTGGAGGCGCTGTGCGGTTGCCAGCCAGGCCGCCTCGTCGAAATCCGTCTTCTTCTCCAGCGCCTTCCGGCTCAGCCGGTGCAGGGCGAGCGCCCGTTCGGTCCGGTGCCGGCCCCGGCGCACAGCCTCGGCCAACGGGCCGATGGGCGGGCCGGGTTCCGAATCGGCCGGGCGGGACGCCGCCTGCTCCCCGGGCGCCTCTCCGGACGCTTCTCCGGGCAGGGGCCACAGGCCGGCGCGGCGGTGGGCGCTGCGCCGGTCGAGGCCGGACAGTTCGGCCTGCAGCTTCACGACCCGGATCATCAGCGAGGCCGAGCCCTGTTCCACCGCCGCGTCCCAGGCCTGCTCGAGCCGGCCGAGCAGGATCTGCGCCTCGTCGCGCTCGACCGCCCGCCACGCCGCCCGGATGGCGCGCACCCGTCCGGCGACATCCGGCCGCTCCAGCAGATCGTGCCCGGTCTGGCGCGCCGAGCCCCCGGCATAGCCGGCGTCCCGCGCCGCCCCGGCGGCGTTGCCGGTGGCGGCATAGTGGCGGCAGAACGCCTCCTGGCGGAGGGTGAGGGGTGTTTCCGAAGGCGGCGCAGGGGACGCGGAATCCGGTGCGGTTCCGGTTGGGATTTCGGGCACGGTCCCGGCAGAAGCGGCGGGCAGGGCAATGGACATGGCAGCCATCCTATATGTTCGATAAATGTTCCTTTCCCGAACATAGGAAAATAGACGAGAAATGCAAGCGAAAAATTCCCACCCCCGCAGATCAACGGCGGGACAGTCCGGCGCTCCCGGCCGGCTTTGTAGGGGAGGGTTTGAAACCCTCCCCTACGGCGGCGCGTCGAAGCAGGGCGCCGGCGTGGGTGGACCGGAGGCAAACCGCCATCGCCGCCCGCAAGACCGCACCACCGCCCCGGCGCCCCGCCCCGGCGCGGCCCGCCGTTCCCATTCGCCGCTACCGCCGGCCGGGGAGCTGTTCTAAAACGGGCCGTCTTTCCCAGGCCGGGCCGGCGCCGTGGCGGTTATCCGTTCCAACCTCAACACCCGCACCGCGCAATTCCGCGACAACGACGCGCACAACCGGGCGCTGGTCGCCGACCTGCGCGAGACCGTGGCCGCGATCAAGCGGGGCGGGCCGGAGCGGGCCCGCGAGCGCCATCTGGCGCGCGGCAAGCTCCTGCCGCGGGACCGGGTGCGCACCCTGACCGATCCCGGCTCGCCCTTCCTGGAGTTCAGCCAGCTCGCCGCCCACGGCATGTATGGCGGCGACGTGCCGTCGGCCGGCATCGTCACCGGGATCGGCCGGGTCTCCGGCCGGGAATGCGTCATCGTCTGCAACGACGCCACGGTGAAGGGCGGCAGCTATCACCCGGTCACGGTCAAGAAGCATGTCCGGGCCCAGGAGATCGCGCTCCAGAACCGGCTGCCCTGCCTCTATCTGGTCGATTCCGGCGGCGGCAACCTGCCGACCCAGGACGAGGTTTTCCCCGACCGCGACCATTTCGGGCGCATCTTCTACAACCAGGCCACCATGTCGGCGCACGGCATCCCGCAGATCGCCGTGGTCATGGGCTCCTGCACCGCCGGCGGCGCCTACCAGCCGGCGATGTCCGACCAGGCGATCATCGTGAAGGAACAGGGCACGATCTTTCTGGGCGGCCCGCCGCTGGTCAAGGCGGCAACCGGCGAGGTCGTCAGCGCCGAGGAGCTGGGCGGAGCCGACGTCCATTCCCGGACCTCCGGCGTCACCGATTATTACGCGCACAACGACCATCACGCGCTCGCCATGGCGCGGCGCATCGTGGCCGACCTGAACATTCCGAAGCCGCTGACGACGACGCTCAGCGAACCGGCCGAACCGCTCTACGATCCCGAAGAGCTGTACGGCCTGATCCCGGACGACGTGAAGAAGCCCTACGAGGTGCGCGAGGTCGTCGCCCGGATCGTCGACGGCAGCGATCTCGACGAGTTCAAGCAGCTTTACGGCACGCAGCTGGTCTGCGGCTTCGCGCGCATCCGGGGCTATCCGGCCGGCATCGTCGCCAACAACGGCATCCTCTATTCGGAGGAGGCGCTCAAGGCCGCGCATTTCATCGAACTGTGCAGTCAGCGCGGCATCCCCTTGATTTTCCTCCAGAATATCGCCGGCTTCATGGTCGGGAAGAAATACGAAGCCGGCGGCATCGCCAAGGACGGTGCCAAGATGGTGACCGCGGTCGCGACGACGAAGGTGCCGAAATTCACGCTCATCATCGGCGGCAGCTACGGAGCCGGCAATTACGGCATGTGCGGCCGGGCCTATTCGCCCCGCTTCCTCTGGATGTGGCCGAACGGGCGCATCTCGATCATGGGCGGCGAGCAGGCGGCAAGCGTGCTCTCGACCATCCGGCGGGACGCCATCGAGGCCGGCGGCGGCGCGTGGACCGACGAAGAGGAAGAGGCCTTCAAGGCGCCGATCCGCGAACAGTACGAACGGCAGGGCCATCCCTATTACGCCTCGGCCCGCCTGTGGGACGACGGCGTGATCGATCCCGTCGATACGAGGATGACGCTGGCGCTGGCCCTCTCTGCGGCGCTCAACGCGCCGGTCGAAGAAACGCGCTTCGGCGTGTTCCGGATGTAGCGTTCGCCTGGGATGTAAACGCGCATGGCGTTGACGGGTCTTTATGGACCGCCGCGAACGCGACAGGCCTAAATCCAAAAAGATGTTGCAGCTTCGTTCTCGCCGTTTTACATTCTTTGTATGTCCAGATTCGATACCCTCACCGCCGCCACGGAGCTTGAGACCGCCGGCTTCACGCCGGATCAGGCCAGGGCGGCTGCGGCGCAATTGCAGGCCGCGGCGGAAGCAGGGCGCGGCGAACTGGTCACCAAAACCGATCTGGAAGTCACAAAGGCCGATCTCAGAGCCGAAATCGCCAATCTCAAGGTCTGGACGATGAGCTGGACCGCGATTATCGGCGGCTTGATCGTGGCCGCGATGAAACTGATTCCCTAGCCCTGCCGCGCTCCGGGCCGCTGGGCCGCTCTTTCGCAGAGGAATCCTCCCCGCCGGGGATTCCTCTGCGAAACCCCTCGCCGTCATTCCGACCGGAGCTCCGGCCCGCAGGGCCGGGGCGTAGTAGCCTGCCCTGAGCGAAGTCGAAGGGGAGGAATCCCGGCTCGGTCTCACCCACATGAAACCCTTGGTCCTGCGTTGAGATTCCTCCGCTACGCGCCCCGGATTAAATCCGGGGCGCTCCGGTCGGAATGACGGCGAGAGTGGCGGAAGCCGATCGCACGGATTTGTTCGGCTTTCGCAGGGGAATCCCAAGGGGAGGGGGATTCGGGCCGCTGTGCCGCACTTTCGCAGAGGAATCGATAGCCGGTTGGCTCGACCCGGCTTGCGCCGTGTTATCTTGTCTCTCGAAGTCATGTCGGTCTCCCGAAATGCCGGGCGATGTGCAAGAACGATCCCGGCTTCAGTCGGAAGCGGTCGACCGGTCGGACAACGGCCGCTTCACGGCAGGCAAAACGATGGGGTGGGAAGACGCCGATGCCGGAAACGCAATCCCGGACCGTCCTGACCGACATTGACCCCCGCGGCGTGGCGCGGATTACGCTGAACCGTCCCGAGGTCCGCAACGCCATGAATGCGGCGTTCATCCGCGACCTGACGGAGGCGGTGGAGACGGTCGGCGCGGACGACGATGTGCGGGCCGTTATCCTGACCGGGCAGGGCAAGGGCTTTTGCGCCGGCGCCGATCTCGCCTGGATGCGCGAGACGGCGGACTATTCGGTCGAGGAGAATTACGCCGACAGCGGCCGGCTCGGCCGGATGCTGAACCGGCTGAACACGTTGCCCAAACCGGTGATCGGCCTGATCAACGGCCATGCCTTCGGCGGCGGGATCGGCCTCGTCGCCTGCTGCGATATCGCGGTCGCCAGTGCGGCGGCGAAATTCTCGCTCTCGGAAGTCCGGCTCGGCCTGACGCCGGCGACGATCAGCCCCTACGTCGTGCGCAAGATCGGCCAGAGCCATGCAAGGCGCTATTTCCTGACCGCCGAGGTGTTCGATGCCGCGCGGGCCGAAGAGATCGGCCTGGTGCACAGGGTTGCCGAACCCGATGCGCTGGAGGCGGCGGGGCAGGAATTCGTCGACCTGCTGCTACTCGGCGGGCCGGAGTCGCAGGCGGTCAGCAAGGACCTGGTCTTCCGGGTCAGCGACCGCGAGATCGACGGCGACCTGATCGACTGGACCTCGCGCCTGATCGCCGACATCCGGGCGACCGACGAGGGCAGGGAAGGGGCGGGCGCCTTCCTCGAGAAGCGCAAGCCGGCCTGGCAGGTCCGGGACTGACGGCGGGCCGATGTTCGACCGAATCCTGATCGCCAACCGGGGAGAGATCGCCTGCCGGATCGTCCGCACGGCGCGCCGGCTGGGCGTCGGAACGGTTGCGGTCTATTCGGATGCCGACGCCGGCGCGCTGCATGTGCAGCAGGCGGACCGGGCGGTCCGGATCGGGCCGGCTCCGGCGGCGGAAAGCTATCTGGCCGCCGGGCGGATTATCGAGGCGGCGCAGCGGACCGGGGCGCAGGCCATCCATCCCGGTTACGGTTTTCTCTCGGAAAATGCGGACTTTGCCGAGGACTGCGCCGCGGCCGGGCTCGCGTTCATCGGGCCGCCCGCCGATGCGATCCGGGCGATGGGATCAAAAAGCGCCGCCAAGGCCCTGATGGAAAAGGCGAATGTCCCGGTCGTGCCGGGCTATCACGGCGACGGCCAGGATCCGGACGAACTGGCGGCGGAGGCCGCGGAGATCGGGTATCCCGTGCTCATCAAGGCCTCGGCCGGCGGCGGCGGCAAGGGCATGCGCCGGGTCGACCGGGCGGAGGATTTCGCCGCCGCCCTCGAATCGGCGCAGCGCGAGGCGGCCGGCGCCTTCGGCGACGACCGTATGCTGATCGAGAAATTCGTCCTGTCGCCGCGCCATGTCGAGATCCAGGTCTTCGCCGACAGCCACGGCAATGCGGTCCATCTGTTCGAGCGCGACTGCTCGATCCAGCGGCGGCACCAGAAGGTGGTCGAGGAAGCGCCCGCGCCGGGCACGACGGACGCCCGCCGCGCCGAAATGGGCGAAACCGCTGTCAACGCTGCCAGCGCAATCGGCTACGAAGGGGCGGGCACGGTCGAGTTCATCGTCGGGGCCGACGGCGCGTTCCATTTCATGGAGATGAACACCCGCCTCCAGGTCGAGCATCCGGTCACCGAAATGATCACCGGGCAGGACCTGGTGGAATGGCAGCTGCGGGTGGCCGCCGACGAGGCGCTGCCGCTGGCGCAGGACGATCTGGCGATCGCCGGCCACGCCATCGAGGTGCGGCTGTATGCCGAGGATCCGGACCGGGATTTCCTGCCCCGGACCGGTACGCTCAAGCGGCTGCGCCTGCCCGAGGGCGACGGCATCCGGTGCGATTCCGGCGTCCAGGAGGGCGACAGCGTGACGGTTCATTACGATCCGATGATCGCCAAGCTGATCGCCTGGAGCCCGGACGGCCGGGCCGCCGCCCTGCGCCGCCTGGGCCGCGCGCTGGCTGAGACCGAGATCGTCGGTCTGGAAAACAATCGCGATTATCTTCAACGGATTATCGCGCATCCTGCATTTGTTGCGGGAACTTTCGATACCGGATTTGTCGAGACCCACCAGGCAGACCTGCACCCGCCCGATGCGCCGCCGGACGACACGGCGCTCGCCTGTGCTGCCCTGGCGATCGAACTGGATCGTCAGGAAAGGGCCGCGGCCGCCGCTGCGGCATCGGCCGAGCCCTGGTCGCCCTGGCATCTGGTCAACGGCTGGCGGCTCAACGACGCCGGCCGTCACGACATCTGGCTCGGGCACGGCGGAACCGAACATGTCGTTCCGGTTGTCTATGACGGCGCCGGATACGTGCTCGAACTGCCGTCCGGCCCGCAGCTCTGTTCGATTGCGGAGGCCGGCGGCCGGCTGCGCGTGCAGGTCGGCGGTCTGCTGCTGGCCGCAGGCGCCTATGTGGACGATACGACCGTCGCGGTATGGATCGATGGCCGCCGGACGCAGTTCGACCGGATCGATCCGCTGGCCGGCGTCGCCGGCCTCGAGGAGGCCGAGGACCGGCTGGCCGCGCCGATGTCGGGCAAGGTGATCCGGGTGATGGCGGCAGCCGGCGCCGCCGTCGAAGCGGGCGAACCGCTGCTCGTGCTCGAAGCGATGAAGATGGAGCATACGATCGTCGCGCCCGGCGACGGCACGGTCGGCGCGGTCCATTTCAACGCCGGCGACCAGGTCGAGGAGGGCGCGCAGCTGGTCGATTTCGAAAGAAGGGAGTCCTGACCCATGACGGCAGCGAACGGGGGGAGCGACCGCCATGTCCGGGTCCAGGAGGTCGGCGCGCGGGACGGGCTGCAGAACGAACCCCGGACGGTTCCCGCCGAAATCAAGGTCGACCTGATCGAGCGCCTGGCCGCGGCCGGCCTGCCCGCCGTCGAAGCCGGGGCCTTCGTTTCGCCGAAATGGGTGCCGCAAATGGCGGATTCGGAGGAGGTCTTCCGGCGGATCGAACGGCGCGAGGGCGTGACCTACCCGGCGCTGACGCCGAACATGAAGGGCTTCGAGCGCGCCGCCGCCGTGGGTGTGACCGAAGTCGGCGTGTTTGCGGCGGCCTCCGAGACTTTCTCGCAACGCAACACCAACTGCACGATCGAAGAAAGCCTGGAGCGCTTCCGGCCGGTCTGTGCCGCGGCGGCTGCCGCCGGCGTCAAGGTTCAGGGCTATGTTTCGGCCGTGCTGGGCTGCCCCTACGAAGGGGAGATCGATCCGGGCATCGTCGCCGACCTGTCGGGCCGCCTGCTGGACATGGGCTGCTACCGGATTTCGCTCGGCGATACCATCGGCGTCGGCACGCCGTCGAAGGCGGCAGCGCTGATCGACCGGGTGGCGGAAACCGTGCCGCTCGACGCTCTCGGCATCCATTTGCACGATACCTACGGCCAGGCGCTGGCCAATACGCTGGCCTGCCTGGAACGCGGCGTCCGGACCGTCGATTCCTCCGTGTCCGGCCTCGGCGGCTGCCCCTATGCGCCGGGTGCGGCGGGCAATCTGGCGACCGAGGACCTGATCTACATGCTCGACGGTCTCGGCATGGAAACCGGCGTCGATCTGGATGCCGTGGCCGAGGCGGGGGCTTTCATCACCGGCTGGCTGGGCCGCACGCCGGCTTCGCGCGTCGCCCAGGCCTTTGCCGGCCGGAAGGCGGCCTGAAGGGGGGTATGGCGCTTCATCTGCTCAAGCTGAGCGTCGGGTCCGCCTCGGTCGAAACGCTGGCCCGCTGGCAGACCGTCCGTCGCGCGCGCACCGGCGCCCTGTTTCACGAAACCCGCCATTATCCGCGCCGTGCCGACGAAATCCTCGACGGCGGCTCGATATACTGGGTCGTCAAGGGATTCGTCCGCGTCCGCCAGCGGATCGTCCGACTGGAACGGCGGGCCAGCGAGGAACGCGGCCGCTTCTGCCGGATCCATCTCGATCCCGTTCTGGTGCGGACCGAATTGCAGCCGCGCCGGCCGCACCAGGGCTGGCGCTATCTGGAAACCGCAGACGCCCCGCCCGATGCGCCCGAAGGCGCGATTCCGGAAGAGCCGCCGCCGGACATGGCGGCGGAATTGCGGACTCTGGGGCTGCTGTAGGCGGTCCGCCCGCCGGGACGCTACCGGAACCGCTCCTCGGCGATCGAGTCGGCGACGTCGCCGGTCGGCCGGTCTTCGGCCTCGGCGCGGGCGAAGATTTCCGTCAGCGTATCGTCGATCCGGTGCAGCCTGGCCCGCGCCGCCTCGATATCGAAACCGAGCGCAAAGCGGGCGACGTCGATCAGGCCGCCGGCGTTGATGACATAGTCCGGCGCATAGAGGATACCGGCCCGGCGCAGCGCCGCGCCGTGCCGTTCTTCATCCAGCACGTTGTTGGCCGAGCCGGCGACGATCGCGCATTTGAGGCGGGGCAGGGTGGCGTCGTTGACGGCGGCGCCCAGGGCGCAGGGTGCGAACAGGTCGCAATCGAGATCGTAAATCTCGTCCGGGCCGACAACGGTCGCGCCGAAGTCGCGTTCCGCCTGCCGAAGCGCGTTCCGGTCGATGTCGGTAACGGACAATCGGGCGCCGGCCTTGTGCAGATAGTCGCACAGGAACCGGCCGACATTGCCGACGCCCTGGACGGCGACATGGAGGCCGTCGACGGTTTCCCGGCCCAGCTTGTGGCGCACGGCTGCCAGAATGCCGATGTAGACGCCGTGGGCGGTCGAATTCGACGGATCGCCCGCGCCGCCGGTCACGCCGACAACGTGATCCGTCACCGTCTTGATCGCATCCATGTCGGCCACCGACGTGCCGACGTCCTCGGCGGTTATGTAGCGCCGGTTCAGGCGGTCGACCGCCCGGCCGAAGGCTTTCATCAGCGCCTCGGTCTTGTCTGTCCTGGCGTCTCCGATGATCACGGCCTTGCCGCCGCCCAGGTCGAGGCCGGCCATCGCCGCCTTGTAGGTCATGCCGCGGGACAGGCGCAGCGCATCCTCCAGCGCCGCGGCTTCGCCGGCGTACGGCCACATCCGGCAGCCGCCGAGCGCCGGGCCGCGTCTGGTGTTGTGAATGGCAACGATCGCGCGCAGGCCCGTCGCGTCGTCATGGCTGTAGACGACCTGCTCGTGGCCGTCGAAATCCGGGTGATCGAACAGGGTCATCGGCCGGGTCGGGGGTGATGCTGCGCCAAAAACGTCCGGCGGCGCGGTGCACGGTAGCAATCCCGTTTCGGCCATGCTAGCCGCCTCTCCCGACAAAGCGAAGCGCCCTTCGGTTGCCGCGCTACGGAACGTTTCATGCAGGAGATGGGGCGCTTGATCGGCAGTGTCGACCAGATTCTGGTCATGGCGATCATCGGAGGATTTGCCGGCTGGCTCGCCGCCGCCGCACTGCGCATCCGCGCCATGAGCATTGCCGGCACAATCGTCGTCGGCGTGGCCGGTTCCTACATCGGCGTCGCGCTGTTCCGCCAGTTCGATGTCCGGATCGAGGGCTATCAGATCGGCCCGCTGCCCGTCGGCCATCTGTTCGCCGCCTTTCTCGGGGCCGTGTTGCTCGTCATCGTGCTGCGTCTGGTCCGCGGGCGGCGGCATTAGCGGGCCGTTGCAGGACGGCATCCCGCAATTGGGGAGCGAGACTGGACGCCCGTTTGGCTGCCGCCTATCTTCGAACGGCAGGACATCAGCGGATCGATCATGGGAAAATCCGTCACGCCGCGCGGCCGGGCCTTGCCCGAATCGCGGACCGCCAGCGAGGTTGACGCCTTCCTGCAGTCGATGGCGCAGACGCCGGCAGCCGGCGCCGGACGCGGCCGGCTGATCTTCGCCATGGACGCCACGGCGAGCCGCGAGCCGACCTGGGATATCGCCTGCGATATCCAGGCGGAAATGTTTGCCGAAACCGATTCGCTGGGCGGCCTGGAAGTGCAGCTCGTCTTCTACCGCGGCATCGGCGAATGCCGGGCGACGCAGTGGCTTGCATCCTCCCGCGACCTGGTCGACCGAATGGTCAGGGTGCGCTGCCTGGGCGGGCGGACCCAGATCGGCCGGGTGTTCAGACACGCGATAAAGGAAGCCGGTTCCCGGCCGGTCGGCGCGCTGGTCATCGTCGGCGACGCCTTCGAGGAAGCGATCGATCCGGTCTGCGATCTGGCTGGCCGGCTCGGCCTGCTGGGCACCAGGGCGTTCCTGTTCCAGGAAGGCGACAATCCCGACGCTGCGCGGGCGTTTCGCCAGTTTGCGCGGCTGACCGGGGGCGCCTGCTGCCGCTTCGATGCGGGAAGCGCCAAACAGTTGCGCGAACTGCTGGCGGCCGTCGCCGTCTATGCCGCGGGCGGCCGGCCGGCGCTGGAGGATTATTCCGCCGGCCGCAGCGGCCCGGTTTTGCAGATCACCCGTCAGATGGGCGGCAGCGGCGGGTAGATGGGCTGGTTCCTCCTCGGCGTAGCCCTGATTGCGGCGGCCATTCTGCTGTTGTTCTCGCTTCCCCAGGCGAGCGTCGGACAGCTGGTCCGGCTGCTGCGCGGCATTGCGATCGCCTGCGCAGCCATCTTCGGCCTGTTCGGCCTGCTCACCGGCAAGCTGCTGTGGGGCGTGCTCGGCCTCGGCGCTGCCCTGGTCATCTATCTGATGGGCGGCTCCATGCCGTGGAACTTCAAGAGGCCCGAAAAGGGGGTCTCCGAGGTCGAAACGCCCTGGCTCAAACTGCAGCTCGATCACTCGACGGGCGGGATCACCGGCGACGTGCTTGCCGGCAGCTACGCCGGCTCCAGGGTCGAATCGCTCGATCGGGACGACCTCATGATCCTGCTTGGCGAATGCGCCCGCGACGATGCCCAGTCGGCCCGGCTCATCGAGGCCTATCTCGACCGGATGTGGCCGGAATGGCGCAACCTGCACCGGGCAGGCCCGGGCGGGTCCGGCGCGATGGACCGCGCCGAGGCGTTGTCCGTGCTGGGATTGGACGAAACGGCGACCGACGACGATATCCGGCGCGCCCATCGCGACCTGATGCGCAAGCACCATCCGGACCACGGCGGATCGGACTGGCTGGCCGCCAAGCTCAACCAGGCCAGGGAAGTTCTGCTCGGCGGGTGACCGCCCGCCGGATTCGCGTCCGAAACCGGCCCGGACGCGCATTTTGGCGCGTAGCCACGCAACGGGTTTCGTGCTGCAAACGCCGCGCTTCCGCGCCGGCCGGACCCGTGCAGCGGCCATCCAGCTTCGATCCAGCCCATGCCGAAACCGTTCCGCAAAGCCGTCTTTCCCGTCGCCGGTCTCGGAACGCGCTTCCTCCCGGCGACCAAGGCCGTGCCCAAGGAACTGCTTCCGGTGGTAGACCGGCCGCTGATCGATTACGCCGTGGCGGAGGCGGCAGAGGCCGGCGCGACCCATATGATCTTTGTCACCTCCCGGCGGGATACCGCGCTTGAGCGTTACTACGGCCCGGACGCGGAACTCGAGGAGACGCTGAAGGCAAAGGGAAAGACCGCGGAGCACGACCGGGTGGCCGCACTCGTCCCGGATGGCGTGCAGGTCGATTTCGTGTACCAGGAAAAGCCCGTGGGGCTGGGGCACGCCGTCCTGTGCGCGAGGGAGATCGTCGGCGACGAGCCGTTCGCCGTGCTGCTGCCCGACGACCTGGTGCAGGCCGAGCCGGGCTGCCTTGCCCAGATGACCTCCCGGTACGAAGAGGCCGCGGGCAATTTTCTCGCGGTCGAAACCGTGCCGCGGGACCGGACGGACCGCTACGGCATCCTCGAAACCGGCGTCGGTGAACAGCCCCCCGGCGGACTGGCGGAAGTCCGGGGACTGGTCGAGAAACCGTCGCCGGACAATGCCCCGTCGACCCTGGCGGTCATCGGCCGCTACATTCTGCAACCGGAGATCTTTGCCGCCCTGGAGGATGTCGGGAGGGGGGCCGGCGGCGAATTCCAGCTGACCGACGCAATCGCAGCCCTGATCGGCCGGCAGCCGGTTCACGGTTTCCGGTTCGAGGGCGTGCGTTTCGATTGCGGCGACCGGCAGGGCTGGTTGATGGCGAATGCCGCCTTCGCGCTGGCCCGGCCGGACATCGAAGGCATCGACGGGCAACTGCGGGCCTTGCTGGACCCGGCCGGCAGCTACGGCCAAACCGGAGGCGCTGAATGAAAATCGCCATGATCGGAGCCGGTTATGTCGGCCTTGTGTCCGCTGCCGGGTTTTCCGAGTTCGGCACGGATGTCGTCTGCGTCGACAAGGATGCCGCCAAAATCGAAATGCTACGCAACGGCGGGCTGCCGATATACGAACCCGGCCTCGAAGACCTGATCGCCCGCAATGTCGAAGCGGGCCGCCTGCGTTTTGCAACCGGCCTGGAAGAGGCGGTGGCCGAGGCGGAAGCTGTATTTATCGCCGTCGGCACGCCGTCGCGCCGCGGCGACGGCCACGCCGATCTGAGCTACGTCCATGCCGCCGCCCGAGAAATCGCCGGGGCGATCCGCGGATACACCGTCGTCGTCACCAAGTCGACGGTGCCGGTCGGCACCGGACGGGAGATCGAGGCGATTATCCGCAAGGCCAATCCCGACGCGGATTTCGACGTGGCGTCCAACCCGGAATTTCTGCGCGAAGGCTCGGCGATCGGCGATTTCATGCGGCCCGACCGGGTCGTGATCGGCACCGGCAGCCTGCGCGCGCGCGACGTGATGCGCAAACTGTACCGGCCGCTGTACCTGATCGAGACCCCGATCCTGTTCACGCGGCGGGAAACATCCGAACTGATCAAATATGCCGCCAACGCCTTCCTGGCGACCAAGATCACCTTCATCAACGAGATTGCGGACCTGTGCGAGACGCTCGGCGCCGACGTTCACCAGGTCGCGCGCGGTATCGGGCTCGACGGGCGGATCGGCCCGAAATTCCTGCATCCCGGCCCCGGCTACGGCGGTTCCTGCTTCCCCAAGGATTCGCTGGCGCTGGTCAGGACGGCCCGGGACAGCGGCGCGCCGCTGCGCATCGTCGAGGCCGTCGCGGACATCAACGCGACGCGCAAGCGGGCAATGGCGCAGCGGGTGATCGACGCCTGCGGCGGCGACGTGAACGGCCGGACCATCGCGATCCTGGGCGTCACCTTCAAGCCAAACACCGACGACATGCGGGAAAGCCCGAGCCTGGACATTGTGCCCATGTTGCAGGCCGCCGGCGCCGGCATCCGCGCCTACGATCCCGAAGGCATGGCCGAGGCCGGCCCCCTGCTTCCGGGCGTTTCCTGGTGCGACGGCGCCTACGATGCCGTGCTCGACGCCGATGCAGTGGTCATTCTCACGGAGTGGAACCAGTTTCGGAACCTCGACCTGGACCGCGTCAAGGCCCTGCTGAAGGCGCCGGTTTTTATCGATTTCCGCAACATCTACAACCCGCGCGAGATGGCCGAGGCCGGCTTCAGCTACACGTCGATCGGCCGGCCGCTGGAGGCCTTGAGCGGCTGATAGCGTCGTGCCGGTCGATTTCTTCTTCTACGGCACCCTGCGGGATCCCGAGGTCCGACGGATCGTGCTCGGGCCGGGCGCCGACACGCTGGCCGCCGAACCGGCGGTTCTCGAAGGCTACCGGTGCGCGCCGGCGGAAGGGGGACGCTTTCCGGGGATCGTGGCGGAGGAGGGCCCAGCGACACCGGGCGTGCTGGTGCACGGCGTTTCCCTCGATGCCGCCGCCCGAACCAGCTTCTTCGAAAACGAGGGATTCCTTTACGAAGTCGCGCGGAAACCGCTCAGCGTAGCCGGCGGACGGGACGCCGAAGCCTGGGTCTACGTCGCCGCCGCGGTTCTGCCGGTCGAGGCGGGCGAATGGCGGTTCGAGGAATGGCGGCGGCGCTGGCGGCCGGCGCTTCTGGGCGATGCAAGGATGGCGATGGCGGGCGCGACTCCGGCCGAACTCGGCCGGTATCGCCGGGTCTGGTCCTGTCGGCTTAGCCGCTTGCGGACGTCCTGATCGCCATGCAGTCGAGGCTGCGCCGTTTCAGGATATTGCAGGCTTCGCGGGCTTCGCTGAAGGAAAGGCCGGTTATGCGGGCCCGGTAGATCGGCTGGCGCGACCGATTCCGTTTCGCCAGAATGCGGTCGTTCGTGCCTTCGGCCAGTCGTTCGGGCAAGGCCCTGTGGGCCCGTTCGAGGCCGCGCCGGGCCCATTTGTAGTGAGTGAAAGCGCCGACCTGTATCGCATACCGGGGCTTCGACTTCCCGCTTCGGTTGGCGACGCTCTTCGCGGCCGGCGCTTTGGCGGCCACCCTGATCGAGACCGGCATGCAATCGATGCCGCGCCGCCGCACGGTTCCGCAAGCGCGCTGCGCCTGGCGCGGGCTAAAGCCCATCAGCCGGGCGGCGTAGATGGTGCGCTTGCGTCCGCGCGACCGGACGATCGCGCTCTTCGCCTGGCGCCGGTAACTGCGCGGCAGCGCCCTGGTCGCCCGCCGAATCGCCGATCGCGCCTGATGCCGCCGGTAGAAGGCGCCGACCTGGACGCCGTGGACAGAGCGCCGGCGCGCTTTCGAACCCTGGCGCGGCTGAACGGCCGGCCGTGCAGCCGCCGGTCGCGGGGCCGCAACCGCCGCCGACGTGAGGGACAGACCGATCCGCAGCTTGTCCGGCCGTTTCTTGGGCAGCGCCGCCACCTGTGTGGACTTGCGGGCGCGCGCCGCGCCCCGTTGGACAGTGCCCGATTTTCCTGCCTTCCTGGCCGCCGTCTTGACCGCCGGTGCGCCGCCGACGCTGCTGCGCATTGCGATGCGAACGTAACCCCGGGGCCGCTTGCGCAGATAGGCGGAACTGTGCGCCGTGCGCCAGCCGCCGGCGAGGAGCCGCTTTGTTTTCCAGTACCGGTGGCTCGATGTCCGCGCGCCCAGAACGACCGTAATCAGATGGACTTTCCCGTTATTGGCGCTGGTTACCAGATTGTAGCGTGCGCGCCGCGTATAGCCCGTCTTCATCCCCTTGACATGGGGGTGGGACCGGAGCAGCCGGTTCGTGTTGCGGAAGCCGCGCCGGCCGTAGCGGTAGAAGCGGGTCGCGAACACCTTCGTGTATTGCGGATAGTGGTGGATCAGCGACCGGGCCAGGATCGCCATGTCACGCGCCGTCGTCCGCTGGCCGCGGGCGGGCAGGCCCGACGCGGTGCCGAATACCGTCCGGCGCATGCCGAGTTCGCGGGCGCGCCGCGTCATCAGCCGGGCAAAGCGCCGTTCGCTGCCGGCGATCTTCTCCGCCAGCGCGGCGGCGGCGTCGTTGGCCGACTTGATCGCGGTCGCGTAGACAAGGTCGCGGATCCGGACGCGCTGGCCGGCGCGCAGATAGAGTTTCGACGGTTGCCGACGCGCGGCGTAGCGGGAAATCCGCACTCGTGTGTTCCAGCCGAACCGCCCGCGCGACATGGCTTCGAACGTCAGATACAGCGTCATCAGCTTGCTGAGCGACGCGGGCGGGTGCCTGGCGTCCGCGTTGTGCGCCTGGAGCACCAGGCCGCTGCGGGCGTCGATGGTGATGGAGGATTTCGTGTAGGCCCATGCCGGTCCGCCTGCCGATGCGGCGGCCAGGCCGCCGGTCAGGCAGAGGACGGCGGCGATGCGCCAGGCCGGACGCATTCCCCCTCCGGCACGCGGGTGCGGGCCGCGCGCCGGCTTCCAGGCTGTCAAGCCCATTCCAACCATCTAGCTGTTCCGGCCTCCAACCGTAATGCATCAATCGCGGTATGCCGGCCGCCGCCAAAGCAGCGCCGCGGCATGTTTATTTCCCCGCACTCCGCATCGATTATGCAGCTACCGGCGATTTTGTTCGCCTCGACCGGCCGGTCGTTCCTGCGTTCGGCTTGTATCGCCTACCGGATAGAAATCCTAACATAGACGTATCCGGTTCGAATGTCAAAATTTCCTTCGGCCGGCCAAATCTTGACTTCCCGCGACAGGCCGATACCAATTTCGATCTTCACCGGAGACTTTGCTTTGCCTTATCATTCCCTACCTAAACATTCGACCCTGTCCCGGACCGCCGGCAGGCAGCAACAGGGGAATCCGGCGTCCGGATACAGGTTTGAACGAAGCGGAACGAGCAGCCCGGTATGAGCGACTTCACATGAGCGACAGGGATCGTAACGGCGAAGACGGTCAAACCGGCGTCATCGTCCGGTCGAAGACGCGCACCAAGAAGCCGGCGCTCTACAAGGTGCTGATGCTGAACGACGATTACACGCCGATGGAATTCGTCGTTCATGTGCTGGAGCGCTATTTCGGCAAGAGCCGGGAGGATGCGACCCGAATCATGCTTCACGTCCATCAGCGCGGCGTCGGCGTCTGCGGCGTCTATACCTATGAGATTGCGGAAACCAAGGTAAACCAGACCATGGAACTGGCGCGCAAGCACCAGCATCCGCTGCAATGCACCCTGGAGAAGGAATAGTCTGCCGAGGGGCGCCCGCCCCGAAGGCCTTCTGAAGCAACACCCCCAAGCTAAACCGGAACAAGCCGAAAGCCGCCGCAATGCTGTCAGCAAATCTGGAACGAAGCCTCCATCGTGCGCTGGCGCTGGCCAACGACCGGAGCCACGAGTTTGCGACGCTGGAGCATCTGCTGCTCTCCCTGGTCGAGGACCAGGACGCCCTTTCCGTCTTGCGCGCCTGCAACGTCGACGTCGACAAGCTGCGTGCCGAAGTCTCGGACTATATCGACAGCGAACTGACCGGACTGGTCACCGACCGCGACGAGGATGCCAAGCCGACCGCCGGCTTCCAGCGCGTCCTCCAGCGGGCCGCGATTCACGTCCAGTCCTCCGGGCGCGAGGAAGTGACCGGCGCCAACGTCATCGTCGCCATGTTCGCCGAGCGCGAGTCCCACGCAGTCTATTTCCTGCAGGAGCAGGACATGACGCGCTTCGACGCCGTCAACTACATCTCCCACGGTATCGCCAAGGTGCCCGGCGAGGACGCCGGCCGGACGCCCGAAGGCGCCGACGAGGACGCCGGCGGCGAATCGGTCGTCAAACAGGGCATGGAGGCGCTGGCCGCCTATTGCGTCGACCTGAACGCCAAGGCGGAGGACGGCCGGGTCGACCCGCTGATCGGCCGGGAGGCCGAGGTCGAGCGCACCGTCCAGATCCTGTGCCGGCGGACCAAGAACAACCCGCTCTATGTCGGCGATCCGGGCGTCGGCAAGACGGCGATCGCCGAGGGTCTGGCGCGCCGGATCGTCAACGGCGAAGTGCCGGAGGTGCTGAGCGAAGCGACGATCTACGCCCTCGACATGGGCGCGCTGCTCGCCGGCACGCGCTATCGCGGCGATTTCGAGGAGCGGCTGAAGGCTGTCCTGAAGGAACTGGAGAACACGCCCGGGGCCGTGCTGTTCATCGACGAAATCCACACGGTGATCGGCGCCGGCGCGACCAGCGGCGGCTCGATGGACGCGTCGAACCTGCTCAAGCCGGCATTGCAGAGCGGCACGCTGCGCTGCATCGGCTCGACGACCTACAAGGAATTCCGCAACTATTTCGAGAAGGACCGCGCGCTCGTCCGCCGCTTCCAGAAGATCGACATCAACGAGCCGTCGCTCAAGGATTCGGTCAAGATCCTGCGCGGCCTGAAGCCCTATTACGAAGAGCATCACGGCGTGCGCTACACCGGCGATGCGCTGACGGCCGCCGTCGACCTCTCGGCCCGCTACATCCACGACCGCAAGCTGCCGGACAAGGCGATCGACGTGATCGACGAGGTCGGCGCGGCGCAGAACCTGGTCGCGCCCTCGAAGCGCAAGAAGACGATCGCGGTACGCGATATCGAGGATGTCGTCGCCAAGATCGCGCGGATTCCGCCCAAGAACGTCTCGCGCGACGACAAGGAGACGCTGCGCAACCTGGAACGCGACCTCAAGCGCATGGTGTTCGGCCAGGACAAGGCGATCGACGCGCTGGTCGCCGCGATCAAGCTGGCGCGCGCCGGCCTGCGCGAACCGGAAAAGCCGATCGGCAACTACCTGTTCTCCGGCCCGACCGGCGTCGGCAAGACGGAGGTCGCCCGCCAGCTCGCCATGACGCTGGGCGTCGAGCTGGTCCGCTTCGACATGTCCGAATACATGGAGCGCCACAGCGTCTCGCGCCTGATCGGCGCGCCGCCGGGCTATGTCGGCTTCGACCAGGGCGGCCTGATGACCGATGCCATCGACCAGAATCCCTATGCGGTGATGCTGCTCGACGAGATCGAGAAGGCCCATCCCGACCTGTTCAACGTGCTGCTCCAGATCATGGATCACGGCAAGCTGACCGACCACAACGGCAAGCAGATCGATTTCCGCAACGTCATCCTGATCATGACGACCAACGCCGGCGCGTCGGACCTGGCGAAATCGGCGATCGGCTTCGGCCGCACCGTCCGCGAAGGCGACGACAAGGAAGCCATCGACCGGATGTTCTCGCCGGAATTCCGCAACCGGCTCGACGCGACCATCGGCTTCGCCAGCCTGCCGCCGGAGATCGTCGGGCGGGTCGTCGACAAGTTCGTCATGCAGCTCGAGGAGCAGCTCGCCGACCGCGGCGTGACCATCGAGCTCGACGACGAGGCGCGCGGCTGGCTGGCCGAGAAGGGCTACGATCCCAGGATGGGCGCCCGGCCGCTGGCGCGCCAGATCCAGGAGCATCTCAAGAAGCCGCTGTCCGAGGAGCTGCTGTTCGGCGAGCTCGCCAAGGGCGGCTCGGTGCTGGTCACGCTCAAGGACGGCAAGCTCGATTTCAAGGCCCTCAAGAGCCCGGCCGGGCGCAGGAAGGGCGGCGCAAAAAAGGCGGCGTCCGGAGCCACGGACGCTCCGGGCGAACCGGCCGTCGAGCCCGAAGACGCCTGACCTGTTTCCGATCGCGTCCTTCGATACGTCCCGCCCTTCGATACGCCCCGGCCTGGCGGCCGGGGCTACTCAGGATGAGGAGGAGTGGGATGTTGAGGCATCTGAACCCCCAACCCCTCATCCCGAGTAGGCGCGCCAGCGCCGTATCGAGGGGGCCATATCGAAGGGGCGCCGTTCCTCAGCCTCCGCTTTCCTGCCGGTAGGGCGAGTGGCGGGACATGATCCGCATCTCGTGCAGGATCGCTGCGCTTTCGCGCTTCAGGAAATCCTCGACGGCGTTGCGGAACCCCTTGTCGGCGATCCAGTGGGCGCTCCAGGTCTCGACCGGCAGATAGCCGCGCTGGACCTTGTGCGGCCCCTGGGTGCCGGCCTCGACCCGGCCCAGCCCGCGCCCGATGGCGAAGTCGATGGCCTGGTAGTAGCAGGTCTCGAAATGCAGGAACTTCACGTCCGCCGCGCAGCCCCAGTTGCGGCCGTAGAGCGCGTCGGCGCCGATGAAGTTGAGCGCCCCGGCGACCGGCGCGCCGTCCGCCGTCGCCCAGATCAGCGCCACCTTGTCCGCCATCCGCTCGTGCAGCATCCGGAAGAAGGCGCGGGTGAGATAAGGATAGCCCCATTTGCGGTCGTAGGTATCGGTGTAGAAGCGGTGGAAGATGTCCCAGTGCTCGCTGCGCAGATCGCCGCCGGTGAGCGCCCGGACATCGAGCCCGGCCGCGGCGATGGCGGCGCGCTCCTTGCGGATCGCCTTGCGTTTGCGTGAGGCGAGTGATCCGAGAAACTCGTCGAAGCTGGCATAGCCCCGGTTGTGCCAGTGATACTGGAAGGCCCGGCGGCGCAGCAGGCCGACATCTTCGGCGAGCGCGGCCTCGGCTTCCGTCGGGAAGGTGATGTGCAGGTTGGTGACGCCGATGCGCCCGGCGATGCGCACCAGCGCGTCGATCAGGGTGCGCTGCAGGTTCGCCTGGCGCGGCCCCGGCGGCACCAGGAGGCGCGGCCCGGTCACCGGCGTGAAGGGCACGGCGACGATCAGCTTGGGATAATAGCGCCCGCCGGCCCGCTCGTAGGCGTCGGCCCAGCCCCAGTCGAAGACATACTCGCCCTGGGAATGGTTCTTCAGATACATCGGCGCGACGCCGAGCACCGTCCCGGCGGTATCCTCGAGCACCGCATGCTGCGGCAGCCAGCCGGCCTCGGCCCCGACCGAGCCGCTCTCCTCCAGCGCGTTCAGGAACTCCCAGGAGAGGAAGGGGTTGTCGGCCCCGGCGCAGCGGTCCCACACCGCCCGGTCGATCCGCGCCACGGCGTCCACGGTGCGGACGGCGAAGGTCTCGGAAGCGTCAGGCATGGCGGGTGCGTTTCGTCCGGCGGGACCGGAATAAAGGGTGGGAACTGTCGGGAAGTGTCATGAAATGTCATGGTCCGTCATGCACAGTCCGGCGCCGGCCCCGGCCGCGATGCGCGCGCGTACGAGGCAGCCCCGGTCCTGTCCCCGTTTGTGTCATGAAATGTCATGATTCGTAAAATACTGTCATGGCTGCTGCGTTTTCCCAACCCGTCATATCGACTGGAGCGGTCCGAAGGACTGCGGAACGGAGATATCTTTCCGGCACGATGCTTTGGACCCCGCTCCGCCGATGAAAGATTTCTCCGCTCCGCGGCTGCGCCGCTGCGGTCGAAATGACGGAAGGGGCAGGTGTCATGAAATGTCAGGATCTGCCAAAAAATAATGTTTTTCACGTAATTACAATAACTTAAATCAGAACCATGCCTGTCGGTCTTCAAAGCGCAAGCTGATTCAATCAAACTCCCGATCCCGCATGTCCACCGCAACCGCCCGGATTGCGGCAACGTTGCCGATACGGCGCCGCCGCGCGCCGGCGACGGTAGCCCCGGGCGGCAGATGCCGCAACGCGATTTTCCGGCACGCGATTTTCCGACACCGGCCAGGCGGACGGCCGCTACGCGCCCGGCCCCGCGTTCGATCCCAAGGCCAGCGTCTCCCGCCACGGCTCCGGCACCTGGCGGGGCACGAGGTCGCGCCAGCCGCCTTCCGCCAGCGCCCTGGCCTTCGGGATCCAGCGCCGGACCTGCGCGCGCATCCAGCTTTCCGAACTCCACTCCGAGGCGACCCTGGCCTCGCCCCAGATGCGCTCGGCCATCCAGCGGTGCGACTTCTCCGCCCCGAGCCCGTCCATCACCGATACCAGCGCGCGATCCTCCCGTCCCGTACCCACCCGGTCCGAGGAGGGGGCGCGCGGCCGGAGACCCGCCACAGGTCCGCGATCCGGCCGACCGGGGCCTCCAGCGGCAGGCTCAGCCCGAGCTTCGCCACGATCCCGTCGCCGGGTCCGAACACCCGCCCGGACGGGACCAGGATCTGCAGCGCCGCGTCGCCCAGCTCCGCCTTGAGGACGAACCGCCCGTTCAGCAGCCTGAGCCCCTCCAGCCGCGCGCCGGCCTTGCCGAGCAGCCCGAGCAGCGGCGTCGGGTCGGGCCATGGGGCCGGGTCGGGCTCCGCGACCAGCGCCGGCATGCCGGGCAGGAAGGGCGTGCGCCAGGCTTCGTCGTCCGGGTCCTCCCAGACCGCAAGCCCCCATTGTGCCGCCGCGAGGTCCGCGGCGGTCTGGACCCTGAGCGGAAACGGCGCCGCCTCGAAGCGCACCGGGCCGGCCTCTGCCGCCCAGGCCGCACGATAGCCGGGGTCGCGCCGCATGCACGCCCAGCCGCAGGCGCCCCGCATCGTCTGCCTGTCCGCCGCCCTGCCGCGACCCATCGCCGGACCTGCCGCTTACCCGCCCTGCCGGGCCGCCGCCCGGAAAGCCGCACCGGGCCGCCCGCCCGGCGGAAGCGGCGGCGGGAGGAGACCGGCGGCCGGTCTTCCAGGGGCCGGATCGGACAACGCCGCCACGCGCTCCGCTACCCGCGCCCCGGGTTCTCCACCGGGCCCCCGTCGTCGTTGGCCGCAAGCCCGGCAAGGATGCGCCTGCCGCGGAACGCGCCGGCGGCGGCGTGCCAGTCCCGGGCTTCCCGGTATTCGACGACCTGCCGGAGCACCGTCCAGGCAAGGACGCCGTCCCCGGTCTCCGTCCCGGACGCCTCCCCGTGCCGCCGCACCTTCGCCCGCATCCTGCCGTCGCCATGCCAGCCCGCCGCCACCCGGTCCGCGCCGCAGAGGTCGACGGCGATCTCGCGCATGGACTTCCCGGACCGGAGGCCGGCCAGCACGACCGCGCGCATCGCCGCGTCGTCTCCAACATGACCGGCCGTCATGGCGCCTTCCGAATTCAGGCGTTCGATCGAGTTTCCGCTGTCCGCCGGGCGCTACCAGCGGATCGTGCTTCTCAGCATCACCCCGTGCTCGGCGCCGTTGTCGTTCGCGGCCTCGCGGCGGATCGCGTCGAGATTGACCTCGAAGCCGGGGTCGCCCTCGACCGCCGAGGTCAGCCGCCAGCCCATGCGGTACTCGCGCGCCGTCTCCGACAGCCCAAAGCCGACATTGGGCGTTCCCGTGAAGCGGTCGCCGAACAGCGCCAGGCCGTAGCCCACCTCGGCGTCGAACCGGCTCGACGGCTCCGCCGCGCCGTTCGCCGGCGCCGCCAGCCCCGCCGACGCGGGCAGCGCCCACAGCCGCTGCGAGCCGGACGGGTCCGCGCCCCAGGACGGCGTGAGCGACATCGACAGGCCGCGGCCCGCGCCGCCCGGCGCCAGCCGGAGCTGCCCCGACACGCCCCATTCGTCGTAGCCGCGCTCGGCATGCACCGCCAGGCCGTGCACCTTCAGCGCCATGTCCAGGCCCCGCGACGGGTCCGCATAGCCGAGGCCGGCCCCGACCTCCAGGCCCGTCCCGGTCTCCGCGTCGCCCGCGTCGTGGCGCACCCCGAGCTCGAGCGACGGCGTCAGCGCCGCGCCGCTCGCGAACGAGAAGGTGCGCGAGCCGTCCAGCACCGCCCGCACCCGGCTCGACTCGCCCCGCGCGCCGGCAAGGCTGCCGAACGCCGAGGCCTTCACCCGGTCGGACTTCGTGCCCACCCAGAAGGCGTCGGCCTTGAGCGCCAGCGCGAAGCCGCCGGCCTGTTCGGGCGTCAGCAGGTCGCCGCGCCCGCCCATCGCGACCAGAGACATCGACAGGTCCGTGCGGTATTTCTGCGCCACGGCGCCGTCGATGTCGAGGCTCAGCCGTCCCTTGCCCGCGCCTGCGAGCCCCCACACCGAAACCCGGTCGGTGAGCCTGAGCCGCGCATAGGGCAGCGCCATCGTCGCCGTGCTCCCCAGGGCGTAGCGCCAGCCGGCATCGCGCGCCGTGCCTTCGCCGACGCTGTGGGTCATCGCGAAGCCCAGCAGCAGCCGGCCCTGCTCCCAGTCCATGCCCATCGACCCGGTCGCCGACTCGCCGGTGAGGCCGAGCCCCGTCCCCGCGGCCGAGAAGCGCGACACCGACGCCCCCTGGCCCCAGCCCGTCCACTGCGCGCCGGCGCTGCGGTCGAGCACCATGCGGAACGACGTGCCCAGCAGCAGCTCGCGCCCCGTCGGCTGCCGCGCCGGTGCGAAGGCGGTGCGGTCGTTCAAGCCGTTGGACAGGCCATTGGTCGGGCCGTTGGCGAGGCCGTGGCGGGCGAACGGATCGTCGTCGTTCGCCGGCGCCCTGCGCGCGCCGAACGCCTGCGCGAGCCCCGTCAGCACGTCGGTCAGCGCCTTGCCTGCCCCGGACCGCGATCCGGGGCCTTCGCCCGATCCGGCGTCGCCCTCGGCCTCGCCGAAGTTCACGCGCTGCCCCATGAGCGTCAGGTGCGAGCCGGCATTGCGCGGCGTCTCCAGCCGCGCCGTCACCGCCCCGACCGCGTCCGAGGCCACCATGCGCCCGAAGCGCGCCAGCCACGCCTGCTGCAGCAGGTCGTCGTTGCGGATCACCCCCTTCGCCTGACGGTGCACGTTCCTGAGATACGCCCCCTTCGGGTTCGAGAGCTTCAGGCGCATCGTCTCCCTGCCCTCGTCGTGGGCGTCGTCAAGCAGCGGGACGCTCACGGTCTTCGCCGTCTCGCCCGCCGCGAAGGTCAATGTGCCCGACGTGGCCGTGTAGTCCGCCCCCGCCTTCGCCGTGCCGTCCTCGGTCGCGTAGTCCACCGAGACCGCCTGCGAGGCCGCGCGGTTGAGCGACACCGCGAAGTCCAGCGAGGCGTCCTTGCCTTCCTTCGCCCGCGCGTTCTCGATGCGGATGCGCACCGGGCCGCCGACGGTCGCGCTCGACGTGTTCGTGAGCGCCCGTCCGTCGGCCGTGCAAACTGCGCCCGCCGCATCGCAGGCGCGACCGCCCGCCAGCGTGATCGTCACGTCCTTCCAGGCGTTGGCCTGCTTCGGCGTCACGGTGACGGTGTATCGCGTGCCGGACCCGCTGACGCTGGCCGTGCCCGGAGCCACCTTGAAGGAGGCCGCCACCGGCAGGTTGCCGGCGCCCGGCGCCTCGCTCAGCGTCAGGTCGAAGGCGAACGCCGTGCCGTCATGCTCCGAGGGGACATTCCCGAACGCGGCCGTCAGCGGGGCCGTGGGTTGCTGCTGCTGCTGTTGCTGCACCCCCTTGTCGGTGATCGTGACCTCCACCGAGGATGCCGTGCCCGCGCTCAGGCCCGAAGGCAGGCTGCCCAGCGCCACCGTGAACGTCTCGTCGTCCCCGTCGGCGTCATCGGTCGTCGATATCGTGCCCGTGGCCGACGTGCCGCCGGCAGGGATCGCGATCGACGCGAGCGACCCGTGGTCCCCGTCCTCCGACGTGCCCCGGGTCACGTTCAGCGGAATCGTCACCGCCTCCGACAGCGCCGTTGCCAGCGTCGCCCGCACCGTGACCGGCGAGCCCTCGCCCACCGGGTTCGGGGTGGCCGAGAGCGTGATCGCGACCGTGGCGGGGGCTGCCGCCTCGCGCGTCACCGTCACGGTGTAGGTCCGCGTGTAGCGCTCGTCCTCCGCCGTCACCACGATGACGATGGTGTTCTTGCCCACGGCCAGCTGCACCGGCTCGTCCGGGTCCCCGCCGTTCACCGTCACCCGCGCCTTCGGGTGGGCCGCGGCGACGTTCAGGGTCACCTCGGTCACGTCGTGGGGCACCGTCGCGGTGTAGGACTGCCGCTCGTCGTCGAACGGCTGGTCGAGACTCACCTTCCGGTTCTCGGCGGCGTCGGCGTCGGAGGTCACGGCGCCGGCCGCGATGCAGAACGCCGCCGCCAGCAGCATCGAAATCCGTGCAAAGTTCTTCATTTCGAATGCCCCCTATTGCCCGATTTCGAGTTCAAGCTGACGCAGCCGCTCGTTGGCCGACTCCCAGGCCGTGTTGTGCTGGATGAAGAACCGGTAGGTGCCGCCTCCAGCGCCGACGATGTCGAAATTGACCTCGGTCGTGCCGTTGCCGTTCGGAAAGCGGGTGGGCATCAGGCTCACCGCCTTGCCCGTGCCGCTTTCGCCGGAGGTCCAGACGACGCCTAAAGCAGTGCTGTCAATGCCGTAGGTGACGTGGATCAGGTCCGCGCTGACCTGAATGATGCTCGAGTTCGTCCAGGTGGGCGTCACGGTCACGCTGCGCACGCCGGGCGCCACCTGCACGGTGTAGATGGGATACGTGCCGCCGAAGCCCACCGTGTTCGCGACGTTCGACTCGATGCGCAGGTCGCGCGTGCCGTCGTTTATCGTCAGACCGGTCAGCAGGTCCGGGTCGGGGGTGAGACGCCGCGGTACATTCGGGGCGGGTCCCTGCCTCACAATGCGAATGCTCACCGTGACCGGCGTGTTGAGGGTCAGTACACCTGCCGTCGTGACCGTGTCACCAGCCTGACGAGACCTGTTGGCGCCGGCTGTAGAGTCAAGGGCGGTTGCCATGGAAACAACCGTGTCGCCGACAACCAACTCCCCGGATTCTCGTAAGGCTTGGGGAATCTTCTGGAAAAGATTCACGGCCAGTTCATCGAGACTGTCACTGAAGCCCAATACCGTAATCGTATAAACCGTGCCGTCCAACGTGAAGTCGTTGTCCGAAAGCACCGCTGTACTGCTGCACTCCTTGCCACTTTCAGCATCATCACAACCCGCGAACAAGCCGGCTAAGGTTGATTTCGGCGTCAGCGTGGCGGACCAGACGGTGACGGTGTGGACTTCCGCCTGCGCCGGCGCGAACGGGCCGAGCGCGCCGACGAGCAGCGCGAGAGCGGGAAGGAGTAGGGAGAGGCGGCGGGCGCGGAAGCGCCCGGTGCGCGGGCCGGGTCTGGACGGGGCGCGCGCCGGGGTCGATGGCGCCGCTCCGCGCGCGCCTGGCTCCCCGCCGTGGAGATCTTTCCCGGGCGCTGCCCCGGATTTCGTCTCGATGCTGCCGGACCGCCGCTCCCGCGGCCATGTCATCGCGTTCGAAGCCATTGCTCCACTTTCCGTTTTTGTGCGCGATAACTGTTACTATCGCGCGTAATCCGGGGCCCTGTGTGCGGACGGTGCGGAGGCCCCCGAATGTTCCTTGAGCCCGCGTTCAACGCCTGCGAGGAGCCCGCAGCGGTCCGGGAAGCCGCGCTGGAGGAGCAACTCGGACAGTTCGTCCGGGCCGCCCGCGGCGCGTTCAGCGCCAGCACCGAGCGGGCGCTCAGGTCCGATCTCGCCATCTACGCCGGGTGGTGCGCGGAGCGCGGGGAGAGGCCGCTGCCGGCCAGGCCGGAGACCGTCGCCGCCTTCGTCGACGCCAAGGCGGAGATGCGGGCTCCGGCCACGGTGCGCCGCTACGTCACCAGCATCGGCATTGCCCACCGGGCGCTGGGGCTGGAGAAGACGGTGAAGAGCGCGCCGGTGCAGCTCGCGCTCAAGCGCATGCACCGGAAGAAGGGGCGGCGCCAGGACCAGGCGACGGGGCTGACCTGGCCGTTGCGCCGGCGTCTGCTGGAAGCGGCGGGGGAGAGACTGCTGGACGACCGCAACCGCGCGCTGCTCGCCGTCGCCTACGACGCGATGCTGCGCCGGGCGGAGCTTGTGTCATTGCAAGTCATTGACCTGCTTGAGGAATTGCCCGGAGACGGCAGCCTGCTGGTGCGCCGCTCCAAGACCGATGGCGAGGGCCGGGGCGAGATCGTCTGGGTCGGCCGGGACACCGTCCGGCTGGTCCGGGCGTGGCTCGGCCGCGCCGGAATATCCGACGGCATGCTGTTCCGCTCGGTGGACAAGGGCGGGCGGATCGGCGCGCGGCTGCATCCCTGCCAGGTGCCGCGCATCTTCAAGGCGATGGCGCGCGAGGCCGGCCTGCCGGAGGCGATCGTCGGAGGGTTGTCGGGCCACAGCACCCGGATCGGCGCGGCCCAGGACATGGTCGCCGCCGGCATCGAACTGCCGGCGATCCTGCATGCCGGGCGGTGGACGTCGACGGCGATGGTCAACCGCTACGGCGAGCGGCTGCTCGCCAGGCGCAGCGGGGCGGCGCAGCTCGCCCGGATGCAGGGACGGGGCTGAGCCGCGCCGGGGGGTGTACGGAAACGGCCGCCGGGCTATGATGCCCCGGTGGCCGGAACGGGCCGCAATGGCGGACGGGCGGGCGGACTCGGGTCCGCGCGCGTCCGGCAGTTCCAGATCCGGAAAATGCTATCGAGCGTAAAAACCGGCGGGTCCGGCGGTCCCGGCGGTCTGCCGGCCTGTCCCGGACAGGGCGGGCGGATCTCCGAATAATCGCGGTAATTCAACGGGTTGTCGTCCGAGGGAGGCGGGGTGTCGCGCCCTGCCGCGGATCGGGCGGGCCGCCGGGTACGAAAGCTGGTTGACAATTTTACGCGCGATAGTAACAGCTATCGCGCATAAAACGGCGCGGCGGAAGCCTGCCCTGCGCCGCCGCCGTGACGGCGCAAGCCATTGTCTTTCCGCGGTTTTTTCGGTCCTGGACGCCCTCTCCGGCGCCCGATCGCCGTCGTCTGCGCCCGACAGGCCGATATCAAGCCGGAAATGGGGGCGCCCGCGGCGCTCCGGAGACGAGAACGCCGCGCACGGCTGTCCGTGCGCGGCGCTGTCATCGGGGCCGGAGCCGTGTCCCGAAACCCGCTGCCGGGGTCCGGCGGCGGATTGCGGAACCGGGCCCGGCGCCACCCCCGGCCGGGGTTGCGTGCCGTCTTCCGGCTGCCTGGGTCCGGTGCGCGCATCTCCCGATGGTTCCGTATCCGTGCAGGGGCGCGTCCGCAGAGGATGCCCTTCGGGAGTCAGGTGGGAACGCGGCCGCCCGGGGCCAGTTGGATTTTCCAATGGCGGCTATCGGAAACCCTTATCCGGCGCCGCAGGCCGCCACGGATCGCGCGTCCCCAACCTGGGGGAGGACCGGGAAGAATTCGTGGCGCGTCTCGGCGAATGGCGCGAAGACGGGTGCCTGCGGCGCCGCCGTTCGGCCTCCCGGAGGGCGGTGCGATCCTTTCCGCCGGGCTCGTCAGGGCGGAATTCGGATCGGCCGCCAGCCGCTCCGGCTGCGCCGGCACCGGCATGACGCGGTCGTCCCCGGTCGGGACGATCCGCGCCGGTTGCCCGACAGCGGCAAAGGCGTCGGCGATCCCGGCCGCCCGGGCCATCTCTCCTTCACTCTTCATGACCAACCGCCGTCCGCTGGTGCGGGCGCAGGTCGGTCGGCGGTTGCAACAACCCGGCACGGCCGCGTTCGACAGGCCCGTGGCGGGCTCTGCCGCAGCCTGCTCGCGGGATGAGGCAGGGTTGCCCCGCCGCCATCCCGGAAAACGACGAGGGACCGCGCCGGACACTCGCGCGGGACCCGCCCGCACTTGCCTCCGCACCGGCGCGAACGCTTCCGCCGAAGCAACCGTCCCCGCCGCTGCCCGCCGCGCCGCCGGAGCATGCGCGATGGCCCGTCCGTGTCGGACGCCGCACCGCGCCATGCGCGCGTTCCTCGTTCCGCCCCTCCGCGCTCACCGGCAGGATCTCGGTGGCGAAGCGGTCCGAGTCCTCGCCGTGCTCCTCCATGCGGCTGTTGGCTGACCGCAGGGAGTACCCCCTCCCGCTACTGACACAAGACCTCGTACGTCACCCACTCCGATGGCGCCGTTGCGCCGCCGCACCGGCGCCGCTAACGTTGCGACCGGAAAACGGACAAGCTGCCGGCACGGGAGGAATTCATGCTGCGAATCTGCACCGTGTCGCTTGCCGCGGTTCTGCTTCCGGCCATGCTGGTTCCGGCGGCCCTCGGCGCGGAGCTCAAGCCGAAGTTCGGCGACATCGACGGGATCTACTACACCGACGTTTCGCAGGATCGCGACGCTTGCCGGCAGGCGATCGGCAGAAAGATCTACCTGTGCCGCCAGAACACGAG
This sequence comes from Alphaproteobacteria bacterium, assembly GCA_965202925.1. Lineage (GTDB taxonomy): Bacteria > Pseudomonadota > Alphaproteobacteria > Bin65 > Bin65 > Bin65. The sequence goes on from CBDBCG010000001.1 coordinate 1,880,341, forward strand.
CTTCGAGAGCAACACGAAGGACCGGAAGTATTCGGGCTGCCTGCCGATCTTCAGGGACCAGTCGCGGGCTTGCGTTGCGCATTTCCGGCGCCAGACGAGCAAGTGCGACGGGTCGGGCGCGACGCGCATAACCGACTTCACCGGCTTCCGCTGCGAGGTGACGGCAACGGTCGTCGAGGAGGGCGGCGAACCGGAGGGCGGGCCGGACATCGCGCCGACGGACCGCCTCATGCAGGCCCGGACGCGAACCAATGTCCGCAGCGGGCCGGGCACCGACCGTGCCAGGATCGGAACGCTGGAAACCGGCCAGAAGGTCCGGGTGACCGGCGAAGTCGGGGAGTGGCTGCGTATCGAGGCGTCGGGCGGTGTCGCGGCATTCGTCCACGGTTCGCTGCTGGTCGAGGCGCGTCCGGAAGGAACGGAATCCGAAACGAGGAACCGAGCGCAGGAGAAGGACAGCACCGACGCAGCAGGCCGCGCCATCGAAGAAAAAAGGGAAATTGCCCGGCGTGCAATGGACGAAGCCGGAGCCCGATACTCCGCTGCCAGGGACCGATATTCTGCTGCGAGGAGAGAGCTCAAAAATTACAGAGCATCGTTGGCGGCACGACTACTGGGCCACGCCGATTTACGTCTCTCTCATACAGGAGGAAAATTTGCCGGATGCAGCGCGTTTCTGAGACTGAGCGACAGCGTCTGTGCCAACAGAGTGAACGAATACTATCGCAAATCGAAATCACGCCACGCCTCGATGCGAATGGAGAGTCTCAAGGCAAATGCAAGAAAGGCGCTATTGGCGTATCATAGCGCCCAGGATCGTTATTATTCTCTATTGAAGAAGCGGTAAAGGAAAGGAGAGCGGCAAGGAACGGTTCCGGGCACGAGTGCGCCGTTGTCCTTCACGGACAAGTGCGCTCCGTATCCCGGTCGAACTCGACCGGCATTTGCATCCAGCTTTTTGGTCTTTGTCATTCGACATGAATTGAACGAGCGACTCGAATGGCAATTCGTTGACCGGAACAAATGATCATAAAGTCCGGCGGACCATATCGATCTCCGGCACAGGCAAGGTCAGTCGCTCCGACCTGTTCGAGCTGTTCCTCCATCGGAACCGCACTGCCTTTCGAGCCCTCTTGGTGGCTACCGATGTCACACGGCGGACACCGCAACTGCGGCTCTGGCAGGGAACACCCCAGCCGGAGACCTGGTATCGGTAGGCTACTGGCCTACGGTAGCGGCATGGAGTTCGAATGGGACGAGGCCGGGAACAGCGTCAGTTTCGAGCGTCGCGGCTTCGCCTGAGCCGTCCGCGCGCTTCTCGATCCGCACCGGATCGTCGCGCAGGATCGTCGCACAGGATCGCCGGCGGGACCGTGGCGAGGACTCCGGGATCGCCCGTTTTGGTCGGTTCATCCCCGCGCGGGCGGGGAACGCACCTGGCACCTCACGATATAGGCGACGCCAAGCAGCTGGATGCGGCGGATGCCGGCAAGCCCTTCACCCGGCTCCAGGCCGCCGGCATGCCGACCGACGTCATGGACGGGATCCTGCGCCAGCGCGATCCGGCCCGGAAGGAAGCGGTCGAGGCGAGCCTGAAAGGCGAGATCGGGCGGGCTTTCGAGAAACTCGAGACCAACCTCGCCGAGTTCAAGCCGGACGACATTGCCGGCGCCGTCGCCGCGCGCTGGCTGAAGCTCTCCCCGGAAGAGCGGGAAAACACCGGTATCATGGCGCCGACCCATGAGCTGCGCCGGGCGATCGCCGAGAACCTCGTCGACAGGGTCCGGTCGCTCGGCATCCCCGTGATGAAGGCGGTCGCGTAGCTCGTGTCTCACACCGATGCAGCCGGTCGGGCGTCGCTACATCGACGCCTGCACCGTTCCGGCGCACGACGCGATGCACCTCCGCCATGTCGGCTGCGGACCGCGTGCCGATGCCCCGCCGCGCCGCTCAGCACGGTGCTTCGCACCCGTGCCATCGCTCGTGCCGGCGAAGCTGCCCGCTCAAACGAGACTGTGAAAGTATTTCAATGAACCGGAGTTTTCGGTCCGCCCGCCCATGCTGCGTTTGCCGGCACTCCAGGCAGCCCCGAGGTTTCCCGGCGCCCGAACCGGGTCGCCGTCCTCATCCCACGGCCGCTTGCCGCGCGGAAGAGGCCCCGGCTGCGGACGGGCAGCGGACCGTTGCGCGCCGGTCACCCCTTCGGCGCCGGGCGCGATGCCGCCGAAGGGGAAGAGGTGGATGCCTGCGATACCGCTTTGCGGGTTTGCCGGTTTGAACGCGTCGAGCGCGGCAACGATCTCCGTCGGCAGCCAACGCGCTACATGAAATGCCGAGTGAAGGAAAACGGCATGCCCGACGGGCATGCACGCCCGCGCGGCGGGAACGGGCGCCGCTCACCCGCCGCCATGGTCGCACTCCGGGTCCCGGCAGACCGAATGCACGCGATCCGCAGGACCGACGGCGCCGCCGCTCGTCTATGCCCTTGTTTCGTCAGAATCGCGCTGCGACGCGGCGACGGCACGCGCTAACCGGCGGAATTCCTCGATTCATCGTTCTGTCCGCCGAAGCGGGGGCGGGCGCTTGTCATCGTGCCAAATGCGGTTGCGTTCAACCTCCAGACCCTGGCTGGCCCTTCACGAGGTCTTGCCGCTCGACCTCGAATCCGAGGCCACGATCACGGTGCGCGACCAGATCCTCATCCGCCCCCGCCGCCGAGACTGGTCTCGTTCCGCTGGTAATGCTGCGTTTTATGTTCGTTCGTCGGGATTTCGGCCACTCTTGCCAAGGCGCGAAAAGCCGTTCTTGTTCAGCGCCTTATGGCAGTGCGCAGACCGCAGGCTCGTACCCGGTCTTCATGCCGTAAGCGGGTGAAATTCAACTGCTGACCACGACTGGCCCTTCATGACCTTTTCGTCGAAATTCGAGGGTTCGCCGGAGACCGACTCGTCCCACCTCCAGGACGGTTGAAATGAGTAGTTCACGACCTGCTCCACGGTCGCGTCACTAGCAGCCGGCCGCTCGGTCACAGCCGGGTTGAAGTGACGGCGCGTTACGCACACATGGCGAACGCAAGAGACGTACCAGGCCTGTCGGCACCCTCCCAACGAGGGCACCATCACCCGACTGATCGGCGTCGTCCTCCTCGAGTAGAACGAAGAATGCGCCGTCCAGAGAGTCAGATACCTGACACTAGAATCCATCGGTCCCGTGACCGACAATGCAACCGTCAAGCTGCCAACCGTGGTAGCCTGGGTGTCCAGGCCCCACCCGCTGGATACCGCATAGGAGGCTAGGCTCTTACACCACCGACTGCGACACAATCCGGAGGCGAAGAATGACGGATGTGCTCACGAAGGAGCAACGACGGATCAACATGAGCCGCGTTCGCGCACGAGACACGCAGCCGGAGCTAGTCTTACGCCGAGGCCTCCACCGCCGCGGGTTGCGCTATTGCCTGTATCGGACGGACCTCCCCGGAAAGCCCGATTTGGTCTTTCCATCCGCAAAGGCGGCAATCTTTGTGCACGGTTGCTTCTGGCATCTACACAACTGCCCGAGGTTCAACTGGCCGGAGACCAGACGAGAATTCTGGCAGTCCAAACTTGAGCGTAATCGAGAGCGGGATGAGGTTGCCTTGAAGCGCCTCAAGGAAGCTGGATGGCGGATTCAGGTCGTGTGGGAGTGCGCGCTGCGCGGGGTGAGTCGGCGGCCCGTCGAACGCGCACTTGACGTGTGCGAGTCGTTTGTGCGGACTGGAGACGAAAGCTTTTCTGAAATGGCGGGCGACTGGGGGCCGGCTTGGGATGCGTTTTCCTAGACCATGCCGGGCGCCGTCTGGAAGACGAGCCTACAGATATTCACATCCTCGTCGACATGGAGGATGATTGCCCTTCGAAATATCGTTTCGGCGGTCTGATGGGGCGTCGGCGGTGTTTTTCGATGGACGAGGCATCTAGACTACGAAAATGTCCAGGAAACAGTGGCCTACCGCAGTTGATCTATTTTCGGGGGCAGGCTCAGCAACAGCCGCGCTGAAGGCCTCGAATATTCGCGTTGTCGCCGCGGTTGACAACGACCCGGATGCTTGTGCGACATACCGGCTGAACCATCCGAGGGTCCGACTGTTCGAGGACGACATACGTTCGCTTGACCCGGATTCCATGCGTGATGAGTGCCTCGGGGCTACAACGCTCGATCTCATGATTATTTGTGCGCCCTGCCAACCGTTCAGCAGTCAGAACCGCCAGAGGGGTAGCGACAGTCGATCGAAGCTGTTGCTTGATGCTGCTCGGTTCGTCGCCGCCATGAGACCGACAGTGGTCTTCGTCGAGAACGTCCCGGGAATTGCAGCGGACCGGCACGCAGAGTTGATCACCGCGTTTATCGACGCGTGCGGGCACGAATATCGATTCACAAGACCGCTAAGGGTAAACGCCGCCGACTATGCTGTGCCTCAGCGCCGAATCCGTTGTATCTTGATGGGTGCCAACGGTTTTCGAGTGCCCGAGTTGCCGGCACCCCTCACACCGGAAGGCAACCGTGCCACGGTCCGAGAGGCTATTTTTCAGCTCCCACATCTATCGTCGGGAGAGGCCGACGCCGAAGATCCTCTTCATATCGCAAGAAACCATAATCAGCTGACTCTGCGCCGATTGGCTGCGATACCTAAGGACGGTGGTAGCCGCAGCGCTCTTCCCGACTCTCTCACCCTTGCCTGCCACAAGCAGCCGAACTGCTATCCAGACGTGTATGGCCGAATGTCATGGGACAATGTGGCCCCCACGCTGACGACTGGTTGCACCGACGTGACCCGCGGACGCTTTGCCCATCCTGAAGCTGATCGAGCGATCACTCCCCGCGAAGCGGCATTGATCCAGACATTTCCTTCTCGCTATAAGTTCTCAGGAACCATCGGAGCGATTGCGAACCAGATCGGGAACGCACTTCCTTTTGCTCTGCTACGGGCATTGACCCCCGCCTTCCGCAAGGCAATGCGGGGCGCACATTGATGGATCACCTGACGTCTGCTCAACGCAGAGCGGTTTCGTTCGATCGAGGCACCCCAAGAAACCTTCTCATCCTCGCTTGCGCCGGCAGCGGAAAGACAGAGACGCTCGCCTGCAGGGTGGCTCAGATGGTCGTTGACGGAATCGACCGGGCCTCAATAGTGGCCTTCACCTTTACCGAACACGCAGCGACGGAACTGAAACACCGCATCAGGCGCAAAGTAGAAGTAGCTACCCCCGACGAGCCATCGCTCGGCGAAATGTTCGTCGGCACTATCCATTCGTACTGCTTGCGGGTGCTCCGCGAACACAATCCGGACTATAGAAAATTCGAAGTCATGGACGAGACGAGGCAGGCAGCATTAATTGCCGCGAACTTCGTGCGGTTCCAAAACGGCGACGGAATCGGACTTGATAGGCTGCGCAGCAGAACGCGATCTGGTACGTACGGCGAGACGCTCAATACGTTCCTTACCACTCTTAACATCATTCACCAACAGCAAATCAACACCCACACGATTGACGACCCGGATCTAGCAGACGCTGTACATCGTTATCGCGAAGTTGCCCAAGGCTACCCAAACTACTTTTCTGACTTCAATAGCATTATCGACCAGATGCTCGAATTTCTGGATAAGAATCCCGCTGCACTATCAGAAATTAGGTCAAACCTGCAGCACCTGTTCGTCGACGAGTACCAAGACGTGGACGACCGTCAGGAGCAACTGATCGCCCTCCTCACAAACTGCGGCCGAGGACCGACGCTCACAGTGGTCGGCGACGACGACCAAGCGCTTTACGGCTTTCGTGGAGCGAGAGTTCGAAACATTCTCGAGTTCCGCGAGCGTTACCCCGATGTGCATCAAGAAGTTCTGGAGGAAAACTTCCGATCAACGCACGCCATCGTCGAGATTGCTGACGAAGCAGTGCACAAGATATCGAAGCGCCTTGAGAAGGAACCTACGGCCCGTTGGCGAACCACGGTCGACGGGGCGCTCGAGGAGCGTTTGGCGGATCCCGGCGATGTGGTGCTCAAGATCCTTTCCTCGGAGACCGAGGAAGCTCAGTGGGTTGCGCGAAGAATCAAGGAGCTTATAGGCGTGCCATTTGCCGAAGGAAATGGCAACACGAGAGGCATCCACTACGGTGACATCGCGATTCTTTTGCGAAGCGTACGGGGTGCAGGCGGGGCCTTTGCAGAAGCACTACGAAACGAGCACATCCCTGTAGTGGTAACGGGCACGGGCGGCTTATTTGGGAATGACGAGGTAAGGCTAGTCCAAGCGGCTTTCTCCCTGCTCGCTCGGGCCGATTTTGCGAAGTACGACGATTCCGGCCGGGTGCAGCTGCTTTCCACGGTCGAAACTCGGGAGTTCATCAGAAACGCTGTACGGGAACTCCGTACGGACGGCCATCTGGGGCACAATGCTCATGCCACACGTTTCCTTTCATGGATTGACGCAAAAAGGGCGGAACTCGACCAGCGCGCTGTCGCGCACGAACAGAGGTCCAGGCGCTTGGGGGCTCGAATATATCCTCAGCAAATCTTTCAAGACATGCTCAAACAGTTGGGTTCACAGGCGGACGACTGGCCTGCCGACACATTGTACAACTTCGGGGCCTTCAGCAACCTCCTGACACAGTTCGAATCGGTACATCAGTGGATTACGCCAGCGCGCCTGAAAAGCCTTGTACTGTTCCTTTCCAACTGGGCGATGCGCCATGTCGACGAAGGCGGCGTCGGGGAATTGTCGGCACTTAACTCGGTCAAGATCATGACGGTGCATGCGGCCAAGGGCTTGGAGTGGCCGGTAGTGTTTCTGCCCAGGATCTCTTCTCGCGTCTTCCCTAGTAGCCTGCGCACACGCTCCCCCGAGACGTTTCTCCCAGCCGATTGTTACGATGCAAATGAATACGTTGGTGGCGACGACGGAGAGCGCCGCCTGTGGTACGTAGCGCTGACTAGGTGTGCAAAGCATCTGCATATTTCCTCTCTCAAGCGTCCAAGAACTAAACCCACTGATTACTTCGATGAGATAAGCCACGACTGCGTCTGCGGCCCCGACCAAAATCCGCCTTCCTTACCGCCGAAGGTCGATCCAAGTCCTCCTGCCGGCGCCAATATCCTGCATACCACATATACTGATATCGCCACGTTTCGCCGGTGCGAACGCGAGTATCAACTGCGTACGCTTATGGACTTTCGCCCGGGAGTTAGCGAACAGTTTGGATACGGGCGCCGCATACACGATATTTTGGAGGAAATACATCGCAAGGCAATCTCGGGCGAATTGGTCGATGCAGCAGACGTTCTCGACCTCGTGACAGAGCGCTTTCATCTTCGGTATACGAGAGGCAGACCCTACGAGATTTTGCGAGACACGGCAATCAGGGCACTCGAGCGGTATGTTGAGCTTGCACGCGAGGTTCTTCCGAAGGCGCGAGCCACCGAGAAGCCCTTTGAACTAATTGACCATGAGTCTGAAGCGCTTGTTAGCGGAGTTGTGGATCTTCTCGAAAGTACGGACGCGACCTCACTTCCGTCAAAGAGGGAAATTGTCGGGTTGGTCGACTTTAAGGCTAGCCGCATCGACACACTGGAGAAGTACCGAGAGGTAGAGGAATCCGTTCGCGACCAGTTGCAGCTCTATGCTGTCGGTGTGCGCTACGCATTTGATGCGAATCCCACGGTGGCGTCTGCTAGGATCATTTCGCCAGTCGGATTGGACAAGAAACTACTGGCAGAGGGGCACAGCGAGTGGATAGACGTGGCGGTGGACGAGGAGGCACAAGCCGCCGCGAGCAGGAAGCTGGCCGACACGATAGGTCGCATAAAACGACAGTTGGCGACCGGCGCCTTTCCAACGACGGGGGCGGCCCGAGGTGTTTGTGATAGGTGTGACTTTCGGACATTCTGTCCGGGCTACGCAGCATTTCTCCAGGCTGGCGGCCCGGACGCAACGAACCTGCCGGCAGAAAATGTCGAGGAAGAAACTGACCGTTTGTCGGAATTAGACGATGCCAGGCCGGCACCTGAGTGACCGTGAACGGAGGCTCGCGTCATTCTGGCGCGAACCGCCCGCTTCCTTCGTTCAGCCGTTGCTGAAGGGCGTGACACTTCGGGGCCCGCCGAGCCTGCGGGGTATCCGCAACATTCACGCTCCTTTCAACTATCCGATCACAGCAATCTGCGGAAAGAACGGGGCCGGAAAGAGCACGTTACTCGGACTCGCGGCGTTCTCCGCCTGCCGTCCGAGTTCTTGGCTCGTCTCTCCGCGGCGGGTCCCTTCGGTTCGTCCTGCGCTCCGACGAATGACGTTCGCATGGGATGAATTTTTCTTCCGCCGTTCTGGCGACCCGTCTTTGGCTGGGCTTATAGTCCAGTTCGACTATTCCCATAAAGGTGACGACCTGCAGGTATCGCGCGTCAGAACGGAGAAGGGGCGTTGGGCCATCGCGCCCGATCCGGGTCGTTCCCGAACGCCTCGTCTGCCGGAACGGCCCATCGATTTCGTTTCCCTAGCACGCATAATTCCCCCTGGGGAGCTTCGTGCTCTCAGGCGAGATTCCTCCAGTGGGCACGGTGGACAAGTATTTTCCCTCTCCGATGCCTCTGTGCAGGCTATGGGATCCATATTCGACCAGCCCTACGACAGTGTCGAACTCCATACAAAGAAGAATGCGCCATTGGCGCACTGCAACGGCCCCACTCGCTACACTGGCTTCGACATGGGCTCCGGCGAGAACTCGGCGGTTGCCATCCTTGCGGCACTTGAACGTTTACCCCCTGGCGGACTCTTGCTCGTCGAAGAGATCGAGCACGGTTTTCATCCACTTGCCCAGCAACGTCTCATCAATGTGATTACAGAAATGGTCTCAAGACAAAAACAGCAAATTATCTTTACGACCCACTCGGAGTACATCGTAGACGCGCTGCCGCAGGCTGCACGACTGCTGGTCAACCGCGCTCCAGATTCTCACCGTGTCATCACTGCGCCAACAACGCGCAACCTCATGTTCACCATGACCGGCGAACCGCGACCCGAGTTGACAGTATACGTTGAGGACTCTTTTGCACAGATGCTCGTGGAACAAGCATTGCAGGGCGCATATCGGCGGCGAGTCAAGGTTGTCCCGATAGGCTCTGGCGAGCAAGTAGTAGCTCAGCTTGGTACGCACTTGAGCGCAGGACTCGACGGGCCAGCCATTTGCGTGTTAGACGGAGACTGCCGGAATTCGGAAATTCGCAAGTGGTTGCGGAGTGCAAATATCGACATCGATTCGAACCTTTGTCTGAAGCTCCCACAAGAGGGCATGTCTCCGGAAGAATGGATTGTCGACGCTTTGCGCGAGGAACCTTACCTCTCCGATCTCGCTCGCCAAGTTCGACTTGACCCCACCGATGTCCTTACTGTTCTCCGCGACTTGGCAACGTTGGCCGACCCCCATACCCTGCCACGCATATTTGCGACCCGCTGTTCCGTCCCAAATGAAAGCGCTTCGTACGTCCTAGCTTCATGCGCGGGAATACACCCAGCGTTGCACGTCGTCAGGGATAGCATTGCGTCGCACTTTGAACAGCAGGATCGTCAAATTGACATTATGGGAGCTGAATCCGAAATATCGCCTACTTTCGAGAGAGATAACTGAACGTCAAACTCACAATTCATTGCATCCTTGTACCAGTTAAGCTCTAGAGGAATAGATTGCAGCTTCTATAGCTCTTCTGGATCTTTACTTATCCACTTTGGAGAATGAAGAACGATAGGCGCTCGATCGCCCGTATTCCAAATTCCACTAGGTAATCCCCAATAAAAGAAATGTGCGTATATTCCGTTATTCAACCTCCTTGCATTATCGCGCCCTTCTCTTGTATAGATTACGACCAAGTCACCTGCGTTAACCTCCTTATATGGTGGCCAAAAGGCATGATAAATTTTCGTAGTGACCGAATCGTCCTGAAATCCAGATTGCAATATCACGTAATCTCCAATATCGGTATCAGCGCGCACCTTCAATAACAGGCGTTCCTTTTGAAGGTTACCTTTGTCAGCTATGGCTTGTATCTGGATATTCATCGTTTCACTATCCTCACAATGACTCCACCTACAAGCAGAACGCTCCCGAACAGTAGTGCCATATAGCCATTAGGTTGAGATGTCCAAAGGCTGGGAACATATCCAAGGACTGCTGCTCCTACTGCGAGGCAGATAACCGAAAGGATCTCTTGACTGATCAAGGCTCGGCTCTTTTCCCTCAAAATGGCTGCCCGTTTATCAGCTTTATGAAATTTCTCTCTGTATTGACTCAGTTCTTCATTTTCTGCCTCAATTTTGTCAATCTCATCTAATAGCATCCTTTGAACGGCCGGGTTCGCTAAGTCGTCATCTGAGAGTTCGCGGGTTACTTTTCGAAATGCTTTCCGTACTTTTTTTTCTGGCGAGGGCGTTCCATCACCAGTATCTTCGGGAACAATATCTAGATTACCATCATCCGTCATGCTCAACCTCGCAGCTATAAGGCCAGATGCTAGTGTTCTGTTCGCAAAGTTCGTATGGTTAAGAAGGCGACGGCGATTGGGGGAACATGGCGATGCGGCCTTCGGTGTCGATCGAGCTGACCGAGGACGAGCGCAGCGAGCTGGAACGGCTGGCGCGGGGGCGCAAGGTCTGGCGGGCGCTGTCGGATCGCGCGCACATCGTGCTTCTGGCGGCCGAGGGGCTGACCAACGTGCAGATCGGGAAGACGCTGGACGTGACCGATCAGACCGCCAGGAAGTGGCGCAACCGGTTTGCGGAGCAGCGTCTCGATGGCCTTGACGACGAGCCCCGCTGCGGTCGTCCACGACGCATCGAGGACGACAACGTGGCCGAGGTGATCCGCAAGACGCTGGAGGAGACGCCGCGCGACGCGACCCATTGGAGCACGCGCTCGATGGCGCGGGCGACGGGGTATGCGCCCTCGACCATCCACCGGATGTGGCAGGCCTTTTCCCTGCAACCCCACCGCTCGGAGACCTTCAAGTTGTCGGCGGACCCGTACTTCGTGGACAAGGTGCGCGACATCGTCGGGCTGTACATGGACCCGCCGCAGCATGCCCTGGTTCTCTGTGTGGACGAGAAGTCCCAGGTTCAGGCCCTCGACCGCACCCAGCCCCTGCTGCCGCTGCGGCCCGGCCAGGTCGAGCGGCGCACCCATGATTACAAGCGCAATGGCACGACCTCGCTGTTCGCCGCCCTCGACGTGGCCACGGGCAGGGTCATCGGACAGTGCTACCGGCGCCACCGCAGCGCGGAGTTCCGCAAGTTCCTGGATCACGTCGAAGCCAACGTTCCGCCCGATCTCGAGATCCACATCGTCATGGACAACTATTCGACCCACAAGACCAAGGCGGTCCGCGACTGGTTCGCCCGGCGTCCGCGCTGGCATGTCCATTTCACGCCGACATCCGCCTCCTGGCTCAACCAGGTCGAGCGCTTCTTCGCCGATCTGACGGACAAGCAGATCCGGCGCGGCGTTCACCGCTCGACCGTCGAACTGGAGCGGACCATCACCGAGTACATCGAGACCGTCAACGAGGCCCCCAAGCCGTTCCGATGGCACAAGTCCGCCGACGACATCCTCGCAGCCATCAAGCGCTTCTGCCGCAGAACCCTCGAAACCACTGTCGCAACCGCTTCATAACGATACGAACTTAGGAATCACGACACTAGCTGCAACTGTTTGATTAGGTTTCAATGTTTCTGCCTGTTCTGTCATGGCCCGTTGGCCGGGACCAGGCTGACCGCTGCAACCCCAGGCCAGGCCCCGATTCTCCGACCCGCCCGAAAAATCGGCTGGCGCCGCCGGTCTTCGCACCGCAAGCGCGTGATTTCAACCTGCTGTCCCTCACTGGGTACGCATGTCCCCAGACACCGCCCAATCGGCGTTCATGCCGAATTTCTGCCAGTTACAATACCCCATGGCGCGCCGCGATGTCGGCGTTTCCGCGCCGGCGCCGTGTTGCACCGCGATTTTCCGCGATCGCCTTCCGACGGCCGGCGCGGCCCCGTCATCGAACCGCAGCCGGGCGGGATCGATCTTCCGGGTGCCGCTGTCCGCGTGTGGCGTCGAACCTTCTATCGCTCCGTCGTGCGCCGGCCGCGCTGCGCGCCGGTGATAACATGCTGGACGGCCGCCCGCGAGAGCCGGAATTCCCGCGCGATGGCCGCCGGCTTGAGCCCGGCCTCCCAGGCGGCCAGGATCAGCCGTTCCTGTCCCGGCGTCGTGCCGCCGGCCCGGTCCTGCGCCCCGGACGTCTTCGCCCGGCCCATCGCGGGATCGGGCGGGTCCGCCTGCCAACTTTCGCCCGGCGAGGCTTCCGGCACGGCGCGTCCGCGCCGCCGGGCTTCGCCGATCGCCGCTTCCAGCAGCCGGTCCAGGGCGTCGTCGTCGAGCAGGCGGAGCGACCGGCCGAGGTCGGCCGGCAGGGCGACGCCCGGTTCCCTTGACGGGCGGGCGGGGGCCGGAGCCGGCGCCGGCCGTCGGCTCTTGCGGCTCCCCGGCTTATCCGTCATCGCCCGTCTCCGTGCCCCGCGGCCCCGGCAGGCCTTCACCGTTTCCGGGGCGGGCGGTAGAAGGGGGTATCGATAGGAGATTCCGTCATTCGGGGAAAGACATTCGGAATGAGCGACAGGATTTCGGCGCCACGCGGCGCCGCGCGCATCTCCGCCTCCGTCAAGCGCTACGATCCGGCGAAGGGGTACGGCATTCTCGAACCGCTCGACGGTTCGCCCGACCTGCTCTGCCGGGAGCCGGCGCTGGGCGCGGTCGGCCTCGAGACCCTGCTCGCCGGCGCCACGGTCGACTGCGAGACGGAGCAGGGCCTGCGCGGGACCGAGGTCTCGCGGATCCTCGCCGTCGATTTTTCCACCGCGTCTCTCCGGCCGCAGCCGGCCGGCGGAGCGCGGGACGAGCGGTCCCGGCCCGCCGCGCCCGCCGCACCCACAGTCTCCGGCCCCGGTAGCCAGGTCCGGGCGGTGGTCAAGTGGTTCCTGCCGTCGAAGGGTTACGGCTTCCTGGAGCCCGAGGATGGCTCCCACGATCTGTTCTGCCATGTCAGCGCGGTCGAGGCGTCCGGCCGGGACACGCTGCCCCAGGGCGCCGTGGTGACCTGCGAGACCGTCCGGGGCGACCGGGGCCCCCAGGTGTCGAAGATCCTCTCGGTCGAAGCGCCGCCCGCCGGGCACCGCCCTGCATTCCGCGACCGGCCCTTCGACGACCCGTATCCCGCCCCGTACGACGATGTCCGGCCGCAGGCGGACATGGTGCAGGCGGACATGGCGATGCCGGGCACGGTCAAGTTCTACGACCCGGCGCGAGGCTTCGGCTTCGTTGTGCCGGACGACGGCGGCCGCGAGGTGTTCGTCCATGCCAGCGTGCTGCTGCGCTCGGGCGTGGCCGACCTGATGCAGGGGCAGCGCGTCTTCGTCCGGGCGGAAACCGTGCCGCGCGGCCTACAGGCGACGGAGATCGAGCCGCTCTGAGCCCGCCGGGCACCTGGGCAGCACCGTATTGGAGAAACGCATGAACGAACCGGACGCACCGCAGTCGGCATCTGCGGAGGAGGAAGCGCGGATTGCCGAAACCCCGGCGGTTTTCGCGAACAAGGTTTTCGTGTCTCCCCAGCCGGGCGGCGCGAAGATCACATTTGCCGAGGTCCGGCGGACGTCCGGCGAGGCGCTGGCGTCGCCGCGCATGGCGGTATTCCTGCAGCACGCCGATCTCGCCGCCCTGCGCCGGCTGCTCGACTGGACCGCCGGCGCCGCCGATACGCCGCCCGAGCGCTTCGGCGGTTCGATGCACTGAGCCGCAAGAGGCGCCCCGATCGCGGCGCTCCTCTCGGCGGCGGCGCCGGCGCGGGTCGGAGATGGCGCACAGGCTTGCGGCCCCTTCGTCGCGGTTGAGCAGCGTGTCGCTTCGTTCCGCCCGACATCCGGTAGCCTGTTTCCGACCGGGCAGCCCGATCGTCTCCTGACCGCCCCGGGCGGCTCAGCCCTCCTTGCCGACTTGCCGCCCGACCCACCGAACCCGGCCCGTTGTCGCCGGCAATCCGGGCACGACTGCCGGCGCGCTGAAGAACGAAGAACGTGTAGCCCGCCTCGTCGCGGTAGCGTCGGACGACGTCGATTTCCGTTCGAATGTCCTCGTGCGCTTTCAGCATTTCCGCGTCGGCGCTCCCCGCAAGCTCGGCCATGCGCGCCTCCAGCGGGACGTAGTAGGCCTCGTGCGCGTCCATCGACATCCGGAAGCTGCGGACGAGCCGGTAGCCGGCGGCTTCCGCGCGCGAACGGATCTCCGCTTCGGACGCCATGTCCGGATGTTCGACCGCCCGGAACGCGCGGGCTTCCTTCGAGAGATTCCCGGTCCACCGAACGAAGTCGCTGAACGTCAGGCAACCGCCCGGGCGAAGCCAGGGGCGCCACATGACCAACGCCCGCTCCATGCCCACAACGTAGATCGAGCCTTCGGCCCGGATCAGGTCGACACTCCCCGCGGCAACATCGATCTTCGCCATGTCCCCGCACACCGCATGGACGCGGTGCGCAAGGCCTGACGTGCGGGCGCGTTCGGCGATCCGCTCGACGAAGGCCTCATGGATCTCGACCGCCGTCATGCGGGCATCGGGAAGCGCCCGCGCCAGGGCGAAGGTCGTCCGCCCGTGGCCGGCACCCAGATCGAGCACTCGCCGAAGGGTATCCCGGCACGGCACCGCATCCAGGGCGCGCAACGTCGAAGCGTCGTTTCCCGGAGCCCCTTGCGACAGCGGGCCGAATATCTCGTACATGACGTCGTCTATGGACACGGCGCGCATCCGGCCACCGCGGCTTCGACTCCGCCCGTGGCTCCGGCCAGCCACTCGTCCAGCTTCGACCAGCGCCGGCGCCCGGAGGCGTTGCGCACCGCGATGGCGACCGCCTTCTTCTGTCCCACCAGCACCACCAGACGCTTGCCGCGCGTGACCCCGGTGTAGAGCAGGTTCCGCCGCAGCATCGCGTAGTGCTGGGTCAGCACCGGGATCACCACGGCGGGGTATTCCGAGCCCTGGCTCTTGTGGACGGTCGCGGCATAGGCCGGCACCAGCGCGTCGAGCTCGCCGAAGCTATAGAGCAGGTCCCGCCCCTCGAACCTGGCGGTCAGCGCGCCGGCCTCCGGGTCCACGTCGACCACATGCCCGATATCGCCGTTGTAGACCTCCCTGTCGTAGTCGTTCACGACCTGCATCACCTTGTCGCCCGGCGCGAAGGTCCAGCCGAAGCGCTCGACCTTGCGTTCGCCGGCCGGATTGAGCGCCGCCTGCAGCTCGACGTTGAGCGAGCGGGCGCCCGCGCCGCCCCGGTTCATCGGGCACAGGACCTGGATGTCCCGCATGGGATCCAGGCCGAAGCGCCGCGGGATGCGGGTCTTCACCAGCTCGACGATCCGCGCCGCCGCCGTCCCGGGGTCCTCGGCCGGCACGAAATAGAAGTCGCTCTCGCCCTCCGGCGGGGAGAGGTCGGGGATGGCGCCCCGGTTGATGCCGTGGGCGGCGCTGACGATCCGGCTCCGCGCCGCCTGGCGGAACACCTCGGTCAGCCGCACCACAGGCACCGCGCCCGAGGCGATGACGTCCGCCAGCACCTGGCCCGGCCCGACCGACGGAAGCTGGTCGACATCCCCCACGATCAGGAGCGCCGCTTCGTCGGGGACCGCCGCCATGAGCGCCCGCATCAGCATCGCGTCCACCATCGACGTCTCGTCGACCGCCAGCAGGCCGCAGTCGAGCGGGTTCTCGCGGTCGCGCCTGAACCCGCCGGTTCTCGGGTCGACCTCGAGCAGGCGGTGGATCGTCTTCGCCTCGAACCCGGTCGCCTCGCTCATCCGCTTCGCGGCCCGTCCGGTCGGCGCGCACAGCAGGATATCGACGCCCTTGGCCGACAGGATGCGCAGGATCGCGTTGACGATGGTGGTCTTGCCGACCCCCGGCCCGCCGGTGATCACCGAGACCTTCGAGGCGAGCGCCGTCCGGACGGCGTCCGCCTGGCCCGGCGCCAGGGCGAGGCCGGTCCTTTCCGCCACCCAGGGCAGCGCCCTGTCCGGGTCGATCCGGGGCCAGGACGGCGCGCCCGCCGATATCTCCAGCAGCCTCGCCGCGATCGAACGCTCGGCCCGGTAGAGGCCGCCGAGGAAGATGCAGGGCGTCTCCTCCACGCTGTCGGCGACCGCCGCGCCGTCGGCCAGCTCCAGGTCGAGCGCGGCGCGGATCGGCTCGCCCGGCACCTCCAGCAGCTTCGCCGCGAGCGGACCCAGCTCCGCTTCCGGCAGGCCGCAATGGCCCTCGTCCATCGCTTGGGAGAGCGCGTAGCCGATGCCCGCCCGCACCCGGACCATGGCGGTCTTCCCGATGCCGAGCCGCATCGCGATCGCATCCGCCGTCACGAAGCCGATGCCGCGGATGTCCCGCGCGAGCCGGTAAGGGTTCTCCGTCATGACCTCGACGGCGTCGGCGCCGTAGGTCCTGAATATCCGCACCGCCCGCGCCGTGCCGACGCCATGGCCGTGCAGGAACACCATGATCTCGCGGACGACCTTCTGTTCCGCCCAGGCGTCGGCGATGCGCTTCGCCCGCACCGTCCCGATCCCCGTGATCTCGCGCAGCCGTTCCGGTTCCGCCTCGATGACGTCGAACACCTTCTCTCCGAACGCCCGGACCAGCTTGCGGGCGTAGACCGGGCCGATGCCCCGGATCATGCCCGAGCCCAGATACTTCTCGATGCCCTCGACGGAAGAAGGCTCGGCGGTGCGGACGAAACGGGCCCGGAACTGCTGGCCGTGGGTGCGGTCGTTGACCCACTCGCCCGACGCGGCGATCCATTCCCCAGGCGCCACCATGGCGGCGTGGCCGACCACGGTGACCGGCTCGCGATGGCCCCGCGCCCGGGTCCGCAGCACGCAGAAGCCGTTCTCCGGATTGTGGAAGGTGACGCGCTCGACCAGCCCGGCCAGGACCTCCCGGTCCGGCGACCCCGCCGGCCGGCCGGCGCCGGGCTTCACGACGTCCCGAGCGCCGGAGCGGCGAGCAGCTCCTTGACGAACGCGAAGCGCCGCCCCTCGGCAGCCGGGGCGTCAAGGTCGTCCAGCTCCGGGTCGCAGACGTCCATCGCGTCCATGGCCCGCTGGAGACGCTCGCGCTCGATCCGCGCCGGATGCTCCTCGATTTCCCCGGGCGCGAACATGCGCCTGAGCTCCGGGACGAACCGCGGCAGCGCCCGCGCGAACTCCGGATGCGACTCCGCCGCCCCGGCGAAGGTCGGCAGCTTCTCGCCCACCACGGTATCGAAAGCCGCCCCGACGCCGTGCCGGAGCCGGATCGACCGGGCCGCCGCGCACTGCGCCTTCCAGACCTCGTGCCGGCGCCGCTCCGTCGTCGACTGCATCCCGCACCCTTTCTCTTCAACGCCCTTCCATCGCGTCCGCCGGTCCGTCGAAAGGCCGGATCATCCCGGCCCGAACAGCGCATGGACATCCTCTTCCGCCAGCGCCAGCGGCCCCCGGCCCGTGCCCTCGAACAGCGCATCCGCCAGCGCCTGCTTGCGCGCCTGCATGCGCTGGATTGCGGCCTCGACGGTGTTTTCCGCGATCAGGCGATGCACGAACACCGGCTTGTCCTGGCCGATCCGGTGCGCCCGGTCCATGGCCTGGCGTTCCACCGCCGGGTTCCACCAGGGATCGTAGACGATCGCCGTGTCGGCCGCGGTGAGGTTGAGTCCCGTGCCGCCGGCCTTCACGCTGACCAGGAACAGCGGCAGGCCGCCGGACTGGAAGGCTTCGACCTCGGCGTCCCGGTCCCTGGTCGAACCGTGCAGCATGGCGTAGCCCCAGCCGCGCGCCGCGATGTCGCGCTCGACCAGCTTCAGCATCTCCACGAACTGGGAGAACACCAGCACCTTCCGCCCTTCGGCGACCAGCTCCTCCAGCAGCGCGAGAAGGCGCGCCCGCTTGGCGCTCGCGGCGACCTTGCGGGCCGCGTCGAGCTTCACCAGTCCCGGATCGCAGCAGACCTGGCGCAGCTTGAGCAGCGCGTCGAGGACCGCGATGCGGGACGCCGCCAGCCCGCGCGCCGCGATCGCCTCGCGGACCCGCCTGTCCATCGCCGTCCGGATGCTCTCGTAGAGCGCCGCCTGGGCGCCCTCGAGGGGGACCAGCTCGTCGATCACGGTCTTTTCCGGCAGCTCGGCCGCGACCTCTTCCTTGGTGCGCCGCATCAGGAACGGCTTCACCCGGGCCGACAGCAGCCGCTGCCGGGCCCGGTCGCCATGCTTTTCGATCGGCGTGCGGAACTCCGCGGCGAACCGCTTCCGGTTGCCGAGCAGTCCCGGGATCAGCCAGTCGTACAGGGCCCACAACTCCTGGAGGCTGTTCTCCAGCGGCGTCCCGGTGAGCGCCAGGCGCTGGCGGGCGCGGATCTCCCGGATGCGCTTCGAGACCGAAGCGGCCGGATTCTTCACCGCCTGCGCCTCGTCCAGCACCGCGATCTCGTAGTCGCGGCCGAACAGCGCCTCACGGTCCCGGTTCAGCAGCGGATAGGTCGTGACGATCAGGTGATGGTCCGGGATCTCCGGAACGCGCTGCCGCCGGTCCGGCCCGTGCAGGACCAGAACCCTGAGTCCCGGCGCGAAGCGCTCCGCCTCGCGCCGCCAGTTGCCGACCAGGCTCGTCGGCACCACCAGAAGGCTCGGGAGGCCGGTCTTCTCCTCCAGATGCCGGTGCGCCAGCAGGGCGAGCGTCTGGACCGTCTTGCCGAGCCCCATGTCGTCGGCCAGCACGCCGCCGAAGCCGCTCTCGGCCAGCGCCTTCAGCCAGCCGTAGCCGGCGCGCTGATAGGGGCGCAGCTCCCCCCGCAGCGTGGCGGGGGCCGGCAGCTCCGGCGCCTCGGCGAGCGCGCGCAGCCGGGCCCCGAGGTCGAGCATCTCCCGGCCGCCGCGCCACGGCGCGCCGCAGCCGTCCAGCGCCGCGGCCAGCGCGAACAGGCGGCCCGCATCGGCCCGGTGGAATCCGGTCAGGCCCTGCGCTTCCAGGAACGCCTCGGCGAAGCCCGCGAGCCGCGCGCCGTCCAGCGCCAGCCAGGTCCCGTCCTCGAACCGCGTGTGGAAGACCCGGCCGGCCAGGTGACGCGTGACGTCGAAGCCTTCCTCCAGCTTCCCCGATTCGTCGACCGGCAGCCCCTCGACGAGCTGGAGGACGGTGGGCGCGATGTCGAACGCCCGGCCGTTCGCCTCCAGCGAAAGGCGCAGCGAGAACCAGTCCGTGTCCGCGGCGTCGAGCGACGTCGAGAAGGCGACCGGCCCCGCGTGCAGCCGGAACGGCCACGTGCCGTCGAACTCGACGCGCCAGCCCGCGGCGCGGAGCTCCGGGACCCTCTGCGCGGCGAAGGCGACGCCGGCCGCGGCCGCGTCGTCCTCCTCGTCCGGGAGCGGCGGGAAGACGATGTCGGCCTCGCGCAGCGCGCGCGGCAGGCCGTAATCGTGGCGCAGATCGCGGTCCCGGTACCGGTGGCGCTCCGCCGCTTCCCGGAGCGTCTCCTCGAACCCGGCCTCGCGCGCGCGGTCGCGGCGGATGACCGTGTATCCCCGCTCGCCCGGCGCTGCAACGTCGTCTCCGCGTCCGGCGCGCAGCCGGGCGGCCGCGCCCTCGTAGACGATCTCCAGCCGGGCGCAGGGATACACCAGGGTGGCGCCGCCCGTGCCGGCGCGGCCGTCGCCATAGGTAATTCGCGGCGTACGGTGCGTGCAGCCGTAGAGCGTCAGAACCGGCTCGGGCCGCGCGTCCCCGCGCGCCTCGACGCGATGAAGACGCGGCACGGCCGCGTGCTGGCCGATCCGGGACAGTTTCGCCGCCACCGCATGGACCGACCCGTGCGGCACCGGCGGCGCGGCCGCGAACCAGGACGCCAGACCCGGCGTCAGGCCGGTCTCCGCCACGCCGATCTCGCCGGTCGCCGGGTCGACGAAGAACGGCGCCGGGAAGGGCAGCAGCCGCACCGGCGCCCCCGTCCCGTCGACCGCGCCGATGGACTGTTCGCCGGACTCGCCGACCGTCCAGGCGAGCGCGCAGCGCCGCGGCTCCCCCCAGGACAGCGCCAGTCCCCGGATGTCGTCCGCCCGCGCGCGGCCGGTGCCGACGATGCCGCGTATCAGCCCGACCAGCTCTTCGCCGTCCGGCCAGTCGTGGCGCGGCGGGTAGGTGCCGTCGGCGTAGAAGTCCAGCCGCCCGAGGATCGCGGCGTCGTCCGGGCTCAGGAACCTGTGCGACCGGGACGGCCTGCGTTCGCGATACTCCCGGAAATTGGTGCCGATCGTGCCGTCCTTCTTCAGATAGGCGCGCCAGGGATCGATGCGGACATGCCGCATGGCATCGGCGTGGATCACGTAGAACAGGTGCTCGCGCCCCGGCGCCGGCCGGCCGGCCGCTGCCTGCTGCCCGGCGGGCCGGTCGACCGTCCCGCCGCCGGCGGCCCCGGGCCAGTCGTCGAGCCAGCGCCGGACCCCGCCCGAAACCCCCGCACGAATCCCTTCCCCCGCCCGATCGTCCCCGTGCGGTGCAGCATGGCGAGCGGCGAGCAGCAGGGCGGCGGCGTGCTTGCAGTTGTACCCCACCGGGCAGGAGCAGTGCCCCTCGGCCGGAACGAGCCTGCCGTCGCTCCGGGGTTCGAGCTTCGCCACCACCGCATAGGGTTCGGGCCGGCTGCCCGAAACCTCGCCCTGGATCAGCTCCGGCGACAGATACGCGACCGACCGCACCATGCCGCGCTCGAAACAGTCCAGACCGCGCAGGAACGAGACCTGCCCGACCGCGCGCTCGACGTCGTGTGCTCCGAAGGTCTCCAGGCCGGTGCCCCCGCTCCCCTTGCCGCGGAACCGCCGGTCGCGACCTGCGACTGCCCCGGGCGGACGCGCAATACGGTACTCGCAATTCCTTCCCGCGCTTGCATTGCGAGGCCCCGCGCCGCGCCGGAGGATGCTCGGGGATCACCCTATTTTCGAACGGAAGACCGGGTCAAGTCCGCGCCCGGAACGGCCAGGCCCGACCCTCCCGCAGCAGGCTCGTCCCGCCGCCTGGAAGGCGCCGGAGCGGCAGCCCGGGACCATGCGGGCGAGCCCGCGGAACCGCCCCGGCCCGTCTCCCGCAAGCCTCTGAAATAACGCCGCGAATCCGGAAAAAACAACACAGATCCTGCATGTTCGCCCCAGATGTTGTTTTTGTGTTGTGGACACGCTCCCCGTCCCTTCCGGATCCTCGTCCCCGCGCAGGCCGCCGAAGGGCGGGACATCGGCAGCCGGCGCCGGACGGCCGGTCTCTCCGCCGCGGCGGGGCGGACGGACCGGATGGGGACCCGGACCCGACAAGCGCGGGGACCGCGGGAGACGCCGCACCGTGGGGCGAATCGAGCGCGGCGGTGGGGATGGCGGCGAACCCGTTCGGAGCCCACCGGGCCGACTGTCATGGGGCCGGCCGTCATAAGGCCGGCCGCAAGGGCGGCCGACACGCGGTCGCCCTCGTCGCCGGACGGGTAGCGGCCGATCCTCCGGCCCTCCCCCGGCCCGGACTCCCGGACCGGCCCGACGCGGCGGCGCTCCGCCGGCGCGCCGGGGGCGGCACGCGCCCGGTCGGGCGGCGCCTGGAGGTCGGGCCGGCGGACGCCGGGGCGGTCCGGACGGGCGGCGGGAGCCGGGCGCCGTTCCGAATCCGGATTCCGCTTTCGCCGCACCCTCCGAGGAGACGACCATGCCGACCGTTCATCCCTCGCCCGAGGCCGTCCGCCTCGCCATGGCGCGCATCCGGCGCGCCGCCGACGCCCAGGGCGGCGACCGCGTCGCCCCCATGGACTGGGGCATCGTGCGCCGCGACGGCTGCCGCACCATCGCCTGCCACGGCGGCTGGTACGCGCTCGGCCGCCTGATGGACCATCCGGCGGTCGGGTGGCGGCATGACGAGGCCTTCCTGCGGGAAGACCCCGGCGAGACCCTGATGGCGGCCGGACCGGACGGGGAAGCCGCGCCGGTGATGTATCACGAAGGCGCGCGCCTTCTCGCGCGCGACCTGGGCTTCGCGGACGCCCCCGCCCTGGAGGGCTGGGCGGAGCGCCATCCGGAGCTCTGGGGCTGCCGGCGCGGCGACCGGATGTTCGCCGGCGACGGGGCCGTCGCGTTCGGCAAGCCGGCTTTCGCCCGGATCCGCGTGAGCGACATCGTCGACTGGTGGCTTGCGGCGGCGGACCGGCTGGACGCGGCGGTCCCGGTCCGTCGCGACCGGGCGGACGCGCTCGCGGACCTCGCGCGCCGCGACCCCGCGGCCTTGCCGGATATCGCGATCGAGCCCTGCGCGGGCGGCTGGCGCCTGGTGCTGCGGCCCTATCCCGAGTGTCTGCTGCCGGCGCCGGACGGGTGACCTGCCGCCGCGCGCCGTCCGGCGCCCGCTCCGCTCCCCGATTCCGCCGCCGGCCGCCGCTCCCGTCCGAACGCCGCCGGGAGGTCGAGGCCGATCCGGGGGGCGGGCGCACGCAGGCGGCTGGAGAGGCCGGCTGCGCCGCATGCAAGCAACCATCCGTGGAGACTGGCATGAACGTCATCGCCCCCGGGGCCGCACCGCTCATCCGGGAGATCCCGCTGAGCCGGCTTTCGCTCGCCCCCGAGAATGTCCGCAAGACCCCGCCCGATCCCCGGGCCGACGCCGAGCTCGAGGCCTCGATCGCCGCCCTCGGACTGCTGGAAAACCTCGTCGTCCGGCCGGACGAGCCGGATCCGGACGGCATCGAGCGCTACGCCGTGGTCGCCGGCGGGCGCCGCCTCAAGGCCCTGCAGGCGCTGGCCGGGGACGGCGCGCTCGGTGCCGACCGTCCGGTGCCCTGCCTGGTCAAGGACGGGGGCGTCGCGCCGGCCGAGATCTCCCTCGCGGAGAATGTCGTCCGCATCGCCATGCACCCGGCCGACCAGGTGGTCGCGTTCACCGGGCTGGCCGACGCCGGCCAGTCGGTCTCGTCCATCGCGGCGCGCTTCGGCCTGTCGGAGCGGCTGGTCGAGCAGCGGCTGCGCCTCGGCAACGCCGCGCCCGAGCTGCTCGACGCCTACCGCGCCGACCAGATCGACCTCGAAGTGCTGAGGGCCTTCTCCGTCACGACCGACCGCGAGCGCCAGATGGCGGTCTGGGAGCAGGTCGCGGCCCAGGGCTACCGCCCGTCCGCCTGGCAGGTGAAGCGCCTGCTCACAGAGGAGCGGGTGCCGGGCGCGTCGGCCGTCGCCCGCTTCGTCGGCGTGGACGCCTACGAGGCCGCCGGGGGTGTCGTGATGCGCGACCTGTTCGCCCGGGACGACGAGAGCGGCGTCTGGTTCGAGGACCCGGTGCTGCTGGAGAAGCTGGCGACCCAGAAGCTCCAGGCGGCGGCCGACGAGCTGGCGACGCGCTGGAAGTGGGCCGCGGCCATGATCGAGGTATCGTGGAACGACACCGCCTCTTACGGCCGCATCGAGCCGCAACCCGCCGAACCCACCCCGGAGGAGCAGGCCGAGATCGCGAAGCTGGAAGCCCGGCAGGCCGAACTGGCCGAACTCGAAGACCATGAGTGGACCGAGGAGCTGGTCGCGGAAGCCGAGGCCATCGAGACCCGGCTCGACGGGATCGAGGGCGCCGTCGAGGCCCGCGCGGTGTTCCGCCGCGAGGACCTCGCCATGGCGGGCTGCCTCGTCACCGTCGGCCATGACGGCGCGCTCCAGGTCATCCAGGGGCTGGTGAAGCCCGAGGACATGCCGAAGCCGGAAGAGACCGGCGATCGCGGCGAGACGGCCGGCAACGGCCACGACCGCAACGCTGCGACCCATGTCGTCCACACCGCCGGTCACGGCGATCACACCGCCGGTCCGTCGGTCAATCCGTCCGTTTCGGGGCCGATGGCGCCGCCGAAGGACCGCGAGGCCGAGGCGCGCAAGGAGGCCGGCGTCGGCATCGGCCTGGCCGACGACCTGCGCCATGTCCGGACGGCGCTGGTGAAGGCGCATCTCGCCGGCGACTTCGAGGCCGCCTTCGACCTCCTGCTGTTCCAGATGGGGCGCGCGGTGTTCACCTTCGGCTACAGGGCGCACGCCCTCGACATAGCCGTGCGCGAGACCGCCGACCGGCCCAACATCCGCATGAACGACGCCGACTTCGCCGGCTGGTCGCCGGGCGAGGCGATGCTGGCGGACCGCTCCGGCCTGTCGATGGACTGGCTGGAGATCGAGGACGACGGCGAATCCTTCGACGCGCTGCGCGCCTTGTCCGTGGCGGAGAAGCAGGCGCTGTTCGCGGCCTGCGTCGCGCGCACGGTGCAGCCCCAGCTCGCCTTCGAGCCCGACGCCCGGCCCGAGCTCGAAGCCACGGTCGCCCGGCTCGACATCGACTTCGCGCAGCACGTCCGCCCGACGGCGGCGATGCTGTGGTCGCGGATCGCCAGGGCGCGCCTCCTCGACATCGCCCGCACGGTGTTCGGCATCTCCTGGGCGTCGGCGCGGTCGAAGACGAAGAAGGCCGCGCTGGCCGAGGCGATGGAAGCCGCCTTCGCGGCGGGCGACAGGCCGGTGGGCCTGAGCGCGCCGATGCACGCCGCGGCGCTCGCCTGGACGCCGCCCGGCTTCGCCGCCTTCGACACCGGGCGCATCGGCGACGGGGCGGACGATGCGGAAGCGCCGGAGCCGGAGACGCCGCCCGCCACCGACACCGCCGGGACGGCGGACACGCCGGCCGATCCGCCGCGCAGCACCTCGGTCGTCGAGAGCATCGAGTCGCCGGCCGCCGCGGCGCGCCGGGCCGCGGCGCTCTCCGCCCGCGCCAGCGGCGACGGCCGCCCCGCCGAAGCGGGGCCCGCGGAACCGGCCGCTGAGGCCGGAACCGTGGACGCGGCGCCGGAAACGGAGCCGTCGCAGGGCGATGGCCCGCAAACCGGCAACGGCCACGCCGGGTCCGCGCCCGAACCGGACGGGGCCGCCGCGGACCCGGATACCGGCGCCAACGGCGACGAGCCGGGGGACGGACAGCCGGAGCCGTCCGTTGCCGACGCCGTCGACGCGATCGACGCGGCGCCCACCGCCGACGGCGGGCCGCGCGCGGTCGTGCCCGGCGTCGGCGCCGCCAACGGCCACGATGCGCCGCCGGACCCGCTGGAGATCCCTGAGTTCCTGCGCCGCGTCCAGTAGGCGCCCGCAAGCCCTGCCAGAACGCCCCGCCGGCGCATCGTCGCCGGCGGGGCGTTTCCGTTTCCGCAATCCGATGGAGGTCCGTCCATGACCCGGACGATCCGCGCCAGCATCCACGAATCCGCCGTGAAGCGGGTCACCCGCATCTACGCCGCAACCCTCGCCGACATCTTCGCCGAGACCTTGCAGAACAGCCGCCGCGCGGGCGCCACGCGGGTGCGTATCGCGGTCGCCGGGCTTCCCGGCCGGGCGGCCGAACCGCGCGGCCCGCAGTTCACCGTCACCGTTGCCGACGACGGCGACGGCATCGCCGATCCCGCCGTGCTGCTGAGCTTCGGCGAGAACGGCTGGGACGACGCGACGGTGCGGCGCGAGGACGCCGCCGGCTTCGGCTTCGCCAGCCTGGCCCGCCGCAGCTGCGCTGTCTCTTCGCGGCCGCGTTCGCCGGACGGGCAGATTGTGCCCGGCTGGCGCGTCGAACTCGAACCGGCGCACTTTCTCGGCGAGGCCGAGGCCGAGGTCCGTTCGGAAGACGGCGCACCGTTCCCGCACGGCACGTCGATATCGTTCGCGGCGGCCGAATCCGTCGAGGCCGTCCGCAATGCGGCCGAGACCGCCGCCCGCCATTATCCGCTGCCGGTCGTCTTCGAGGACCGTACCGAAGACGACACCGCCGCCGAAGCGCTGCCGCGCCGGGCTTTCCTCGACGGCGCGGTCCATGCCGAGCCATGGCGCGGCCTCGTCTTCGGCGTCTTCAAGAGCCGCCATGACGGCTACAACGACCCCGACCTCAATTTCTTCGGCCTCACCCTGCCGGTGCGCCTGCCCAAGGTCGAGACCGTCCATGGCGCGACCTGGAGCGTATTGGCGGATGTGGCGGACTGCCCGGACCTCGAACTGGTCCTGCCGGCCCGCAAGGAGGCGGTCGAGAACGCCTTCCTCAAGGAGATGCGCACGGCGGCCCGATTCGCGATCTACCGCGCCATGGCGGCCGATCCCGATCCGCGCCCCGCCTTCGAGGACCGGGAGAGGGCGCGCGAGGCCGGCATCGACATTGCAACGCCGCCGGCCGTGCTGCGGCCCTGGCGGCCCCCGGTCGCCGACTGCAACCACTGGCGCGAGCCGCCGAAGCTCGCCGAAGCCGGGCCTGACTCATCGCGGGACTCATCGGGGGACGCCCTGGTCGTCCTCTGCGACCCGGAGCCGCCCGAGGCCCAGGCGCTCTGGCGCGCCGCCGAGCGGGCGGGCCTCGCATCGCAGCTGTTCGAGGCCGACCGCAGGCTGGAAGGCTATGGCTGGTACGACGCCCTCGACCGGGTGACGGACATCACCGTCAGGGTCGCCGCCGAAGGCAAGTGGATGGCGCTCGACGAGTATCCCCTGCCGGAAGCCTCGGGTCCTCGGGCCGCGCCGCTGCCCGCCCGGCCCGCCGCGATTCGGTTCGAGCTTGCCGTCCGTCCGGCGTCGGGTCCGGCGCGCACCCTCGACCTGCCGACCGATCTGGTCTTCGCCGGAGAGGCCTGGTCCTGGATCGAGGACGCCACGCCGCTGGTGACGGCGGACAGCGCGCTCCAGCCGCACCGGCTCGCCGAGTTTCTCGCGGCGGGGTTCTTCTCGCCGTCCGACGATGCGGATTCGGACAGCTGGGAGACACAGAGGGACAGATTCGACGAAACCGCGCTGCACCTGGCGACCCGGCTGCTGCTCAGCGACGACGAGGCCTGCAAGACCTCGATCGCCGAGGCGGTGCGGCGCGAGCTGGTCTGGCTCGCGCCCCGCGACCGCACCGTCGACATCCGCATCCGCCGGCCCGAGGTGACCGTGACCCTCGGCGCCTGACCGCCTGCCGGCCCGCCGCCATCCTATCCACCCCGAAGCCGTCCCGGCCGCCGCTGCGCGCCGGGACGGCCCGCAATCGAGGTAGACCGCAGCCATGAAGCTCGCCACCTTGCCCGCTGCCGACACGGCGCCCGCCACCTGTCGCCCCGCAACACCGTCCGGGGGGCCAGGCTCACCGCGATCCGGGGCATGCCCCGGACACCGATCCGGGGTTCCCGCTCCGGAACCGCCCGGCGACGCGGCGCAGAAGCGCGCCATCGCCGACGCCGTCTGGACCGACCTGCTCTGGCTCATGCCGGCCGGCCGCACCGTCACGGTCACCGTCCGCGACGGCAATGTGGCGGTCGAGCTCGGCCCGCCCGGCCCGATGCCGGAATCCCCCGCCCATTGATTCTGCCGGCCCCGCCCGGCCTCCCGCCCGGCCTCCGGCCCGGCGCCGCCGCCGTACCGTCCGCTCCGGCCGCCGGTCCCGCGCCCCTGAGAGCGGCGGCCGGCCTGCGCGGGGCGCCGGCGGGCCGGGTCGCGGGAGTTTCCCGGCCTGCCGGCGATCCGCTCAATCCGCCGGGAGACAGGCCATGGAACTCGTTACGCCGGAGCTGCTCAAGCAGCTCATCGCCAACGGCAGGACCCCCGACAGGGATATCCCGCCGGCCTGCAAGTTCTTCTACCCGGCCGGGGCGGGAACCTGGCTCGTGACCGACGCCGACCCCGACGACCCCGACCGATTATTTTGCCTGGCCGATCTCGGTTTCGGCACCCCGGAGCTGGGCACGGTCCGCGTCAGCGAGCTCGAAGCCTTCCAGGGCCCGTTCGGCCTCGGCATCGAGCGCGACCTGTGGTTCCAGCCGGCCCACCCCATCAGCGTCTACGCCGAGGCCGCGCGCAACGCCGGGCGCATCGTCGAGTTCGGACCGGAGCTCGACGAGGCCGCCCGCAACCGCACCGGTCCCGCCGTCGCCTGACCGCCGTTTCCACGACCGATCCCCGTTTCCCGATCACGGAGGCTGTCATGCCCGATACCGGAATCGCGGCCGCGCCCGAGCGTGCGCCGCCGGCCATGCACCCGATGGACCCGCGCCGGGGCGAGAATCTGTCGCCCATGTTCGGGGCGTTCCTGTGCTGGCTGCTCGACCTGGAGCCGATGACCGACCCGGCCATCACCGGGATCTCGGTTGCCGGCAGCTCCGTGCTCGCCGCCACCACCGACGATCCCTTCTTCAACGCCCATCTCGGCTCCGCCGAGGACTTCGAGCGCAACCTGCGCGGCTGGGGCGCGGCCTGCGGCGCCGACGATGCTGTCGTCGACGGCCTGGTCGACAGGATGCGGAGGGCCGGCCGATGACCGCGTCCGATCTTCCCGCCGGCTTCGACCGCCACCGGGCAGCGCTGGACATCGTCGATCCCGGGGCGTGCAATCCCGCCGGCGTCGCGCTCGCCCTCCACCAGGCCTGCCGGCAGGCGATCGCGGAGGGGGTGTCGCAGCGCGACGATCCCGCCATCCGCCTGATCGGCCTCCAGCTCGCCTCGCTGCTCGATGTCGGCCGCATCCTCGACGGCGGGGAATACGGCCGCCTGGTCGAGATCTGCCGCATCCGCGCCGAAGAGCGCGCCGCCATCCCGGAGAAGGCCGCATGAGTCCGCTCGACACGCCCGAACCCGGCCTCGACGACATGCCGCTCCCCGGCGTGCCGGCGGTGCTGGCCCCGGATCGCGGTCCAGGGCAGGCCATCATCCGGGAGTCTGCGAAGCGCCGCCGCCTCCGCAACCGCTTCCTGCGCGCCGGGCGCCACGCGGTCGACGACCGCGACCTGCTGGAGCTGCTGCTCTCCGGCTGCCGGCCGGCGGAGGATGCCGGAGCGCTGGCCGCCGGCATCCTGGCGGTCTTCGGCACGGCGCCGCGCGCGCTCGCCGCCCGGCCGGACCGGCTGCGCGCGGTGCCCGGCCTCGGCGAGGACGCCGTCGCCGCCCTCAAGGCGGCCGAGGCCCTCGGCATCGCCATGGCCCGGGAGGCGGTTCCCGACGCGGTGCGCCCGACCCTGAACAACTACCGCACGGTCATCGACTATTGCCGCACCCTGGCCGGCCAGCGCGAGACCGAAGAGTTCCATCTGCTGTTCGTCAACCGCAGAAACCGGCTCATCGCCGACGAGCTGCACCAGCGCGGCACCGTCAGCCACACGCCGGCCTTCCCCCGGGAGATCTGCATCCGCGCGCTGGAGCTGCAGGCCACCGCGCTCATCGCGGTACACAACCATCCGTCCGGCTGTCCAGAGCCCTCGAAGGCGGACATCGAGATGACGAACCGCCTGCGCGACGCGCTCAAGA
This sequence comes from Alphaproteobacteria bacterium, assembly GCA_965202925.1. Lineage (GTDB taxonomy): Bacteria > Pseudomonadota > Alphaproteobacteria > Bin65 > Bin65 > Bin65. The sequence goes on from CBDBCG010000001.1 coordinate 1,909,757, forward strand.
CCATCGACGTGACGCTGCTCGACCATGTCATCGTCACCCCGACCGCGGCGCTCAGCTTCAGGGACAGGGGTCTTCTCTGACCGCCGCCGGCTCGCCGGTCTCCACTCCCCGCCGGCCCGGGGTACCGTGGGGGTCCGGCGTGCCGTGGCCCCGCGCCTTCGGACGCTCGAAGACGCGCAGCCCGCAGAGCTCGAAGTAGGCGACGACCTCTTCCGCAACGGGTCTCAGCCGGTCGTGGTCGCCGGGTGCGCGCTTCCTGGGCCAGAGCCGGCTCGCCTTGCGCAGCGCCATCTCGACGGTGAACAGCAGGTCGTCCCGGGAGACCGGGCGGGTGTAATTGTCGTCCATGCGCCGGAACCTGCCACAAGAACATTGCCAGAACAACATGACAGCGTGCCGCCGGTGCGGGTAACGTGGCCGGCATGTGCGGCCGGTACAGCCAACGCCTGTCGTGGAGCGATCTGCACGAGCTGATGGACCTCGTCGGCCCGCCGCTCAACCTGCGGCCCCGCTACAACGTCGCGCCGAGCCAGGACGTGGCGGTCGCGCGGGCCGCGGACCCCGGATCGCAGTCCGCCGGCCCCGGACCCCGATCCGGGGAGGCAGGCGAGGGCCGCACCCTTTCCATGATGCGCTGGGGATTGATCCCGGCCTGGGCGAAGGACCACGCGATCGGCCACAGGCTCATCAACGCCCGGTCCGAGACCGCCGCGCAGAAGCCGTCCTTCCGGTCGGCCTTCCGCCGGCGCCGCTGCCTGATCCCCGCGGACGGCTTCTACGAGTGGCAGCGGAGGGGCGGGACCCGCCAGCCCTGGCTGTTCGGCCTGCGCGGCGGCGCGCCCTTCGTCTTTGCCGGCCTGTGGGAGCGCTGGACCGTTCCCGAGGGCGCCGCCCTCACCGGATCGCTCGCCGAGCGCAGTCCCGGCGACGCGGTCGAGACCTGCACCATCCTCACCACCGCCGCCAACGAGACGGTGGCGCCGGTCCATGGCCGCATGCCGGTCATCCTGCCGCCGGACGCCTGGGACGCCTGGCTCGCGGGCGACGACGTGCCGCTCGGTCCGTACCCGGCGGACCACATGACGGCCTGGCCGGTGAGCACCCACGTCAACCGGCCGGCCAACGACGACCCGCGCTGCGTCGAGCCGATTTCGCTGAACTGATCCCCGGCCGCCCGGCGGCCTGAGCCTTACCCTCCGGACAACCCCGTTCCGGAACGGCCCCGCCGCTCCGTCCCGCTTCAGCGCGCCTCTCGTCGCCCGGAGTCCGGCCAGCCGGCGCGGGCAGGCCGGCAGGGCGGCGCGGGAGGCCACCGCCGCATGGCCGCCACGGCCCTTCCCCGTTCCGTCTCACCATGGACAGCCCGTCATGACACCGTTTCCCGACCCCTCCCGCCAGGGCGCCGATCGCCGGGCGGCCCCGACCCATGCCGAACGGCCGCCGACCGTCACGCCGGCGGACCTCTGCGACGACGCGATCGCGCTGCTCGAAGCCGGCTGGACCCGGCAGGGCGCGCTCGACGCCGAAGGCCGGTCCTGCAACGCGCTGTCGCCGCGCGCCCGGCGCTTCTCCCTCGACGCCGCCATGCGCAGGGCGGCCTGGGACCTCGGCGGGCGGCAGTGCCGCGACCGGCTCGATCCCGCCGATACCGCCGGCGACGCGCTGCGCGCCCTGGCCGGCCGTCTCCACGCCATGCTGCGCAAGGCGCGGCCGGCCGGTGCGCCGGAACTCGTCGTCTTCGACGAGGTCTGCAACTCGCAGGAGATCGCGCTCGCCGTCCTGCAATCGGCCCGGCATACCCTGCCGGAATATCCCGGCCTCCGGCCCCGGACGGCAACCAGGCGCAAGCGTCCGGGCGTCCATGCCTTCCTGGTCGAGGGCGAGGAGGCGGCCATCCTCCAGCGCGACGGGCGGTATTGGCGCATCCACGGCTTCGGCGAGGCCGGGCGCAGCCATGCCGCCGCCACCCTGTCGGGGGTCCGGCGCTATTGCGAGACCTTCGCCTTCGCCGAGGCCGAGCAGACCCGGAAATACCGCATCGAAAAACGCCGGCGGATCGCCCGGCTGCTCGCCGCCGACCGCTCGCCCGGCGTCTGGCGCGAGGTCCGCCGCATCCTCGAACACCCGCTCGATCCCGTCCCGCCGGCCGGAGTGAACCCGGGCCGCCCACCGTAGGGATCCTCCCCTGCGGGATCGGCGAACCGTCCGATACCGGACCCGGCCTTTCCTCCCCGGCCGGAACCGCGCTCCACCCCGGTCCCGATCCCGTTGCCGCGCCGCTCTCCCGCCGGGATCCGCCGCCGTGCGACCGGGCGGCAGAAGGTCGTCGAGCCTGTCGGGGGGGCGGGCCGGCGGAGCCGGGGTGCGAGGAGTTCCAGGCTCCGCCCTGCAGCGCATCCCGCCGGTCTCCCGTCCCTTCCCGCACGGAGACCGCCCCATGCTCGACGCCCCGCAGGCGCCGGACGCCCTCGCGCGTCCGCTCCCTCCCGCTATCTCCATCGATCCGCCCGCAGCGCCGGCCCGCCCGGCCGCGGGCGACGCCCTGTTCGCCGCGGCCCGCACCCTGCTGCCGGTGCTGGAGGCGGGCAAGCCGCTCGACGCCGCGACCCTGCGGGACGCCATGATCGAAGCCTTCGGCGCATCCGACGCCGCCGGCGCCTGGCTCTGGAAGGACGCCTACGAGGCCGCCGAGGCTGCCGTCGCGATCTTCATGCAGCGCTACGGCCGGGGCATGCGCCGCAGCGCCGGCGCCGGGCCGGACGGGCCGCGCCGCATGCTGGCGATGCTGGAGGCCGTCGCCGCACTGGAGCCCTCGCACACCAGGCGCTCCGAGGAGCAGGTCCGGCTCCAGCAGTTCTCGACCCCGCTGCCGCTCGCCTACGCCGCATTGCAGGCCGCCGCAATCCGTCCCGGCGATGTCGTGCTGGAGCCCTCGGCCGGCACCGGCATGCTGGCGGTCATGGCGGAATGCGCGCTGGGCAAGTCCGCCGCCGGCCATCTCCATCTCAACGAATACGCCCGGACGCGGGCGCGGCTGCTGACGCGGCTGTTTCCGCAGGCGGTCGTGACCGCGTTCGACGCCGAGGCGATCGCCGACCGGCTGCGCGGCGTCCGGCCGACCGTGGTGCTGATGAACCCGCCATTCTCGGCAACCCCCGGGGTCGACCGCATCCGGCACGACGCCGACCTGCGCCATGTCCGCTCGGCGGTCTCGATGCTGCCGCCGGGCGGGCGGCTGGTCACGATCACTTCGGCCCACTGCGTGCCCGGCGATGCCGCCTGGACCGGCGCCTTCGCCCGCCTCCACGGGTACGGCCCGGGCGGCCCGGCGGCGCGCTGCCTCTTCACCATGGCGATCGACGGCCGGGCCTATGCCCGCCGGGGCACCGGGTTCGACACCCGCCTCACCGTGCTGGAGCACAGCGCCGAGCCGGGTATCGAGGTAGACCGTCAGGCGCGGGCAGCCGACGCCGCCGAACTGCTGGAGGCGGTCATTGCGCGGGTTCCGCCCCGGCTGCCGGTCGAGACCGTGCCGGTTGCCGCGCCGCCGGCCCCGGCCGGCCCCGCGCGCGACCTGTTCGGCAGGGCGGTGGCGCCGAAACCCGCGAAGCGGCGTGCGCAGAAGCCCGCATCCGCCCCGGAGACCCGGCAGGCCCATGACTGGGGGCCGGTTACGGAGCTGGTCCTCGAGACCGGCCCGGTCGAGCCGGCTGCCGGCGATGCCGAATCGTCGGCCGCCAGCGACGCCGGCCCCTACGCGCCCTGGCGGCCGGGCGCGGTGCGGGTGCCGGGCGCGGTCGCGCATCCGACGCCGCTGGTGCAGTCCGCCGCCATGGCCGCCGTGCCCCATCCGGCGCCGGCGTACCGGCCCATGCTTCCGGAGCGGGTCGTCGCCGACGGCCTGCTGTCGGACGCCCAGCTGGAGAGCGTCGTGCTGGCGGGCGAAGCCCACAACCGGCACCTGGCGGCGCAATACCGCATCGGCTCCGGCTGGGAGACGGTCCACCGCTGCCCGGAGGACGGCGAGGACGGCGATGAAGGTGGAGAATTCGACACCTCCCTCGTCACCCAGGACGGCGAGACCCTGTCCGACCCGGTGCGCTTCCGCCGGGGCTGGATGCTGGGCGACGGCACCGGCTGCGGCAAGGGCCGCCAGGTCGCCGCCATCGTCCTAGACAACCGGCTGCGCGGCAGGAAACGCGCGCTCTGGCTGTCCCAGTCCGACAAGCTGCTGGAGGACGCGCGCCGCGACTGGACCGCCCTGGGCGGCCTGGAGAGCGACGTCATCCCCCTGGGGAATTTCCGCCAGGGGACGGAGATCCCGCTGGACGCCGGCATCCTGTTCGCGACCTACGCCACGCTGCGCTCGCCGTCCCGCCAGGGCAAGCCCTCGCGCCTCGACCAGATCGTCGAATGGCTCGCCGGCTCCCTGGACGAGGAGGACCGCCACGCCTTCGACGGCGTGATCGTGTTCGACGAGGCGCACGCCATGGCCAATGCGGCGGGGTCGAAGGGCGCACGCGGCGAAGTCAAGCCGTCCCAGCAGGGAAGGGCCGGGCTGCGGTTGCAGAACGCGCTGCCCGACGCCCGCATCGCCTATGTGTCGGCGACCGGCGCCACCACGGTGCCGGGACTGGCCTATGCCGGCCGGCTGGGCCTCTGGGCAGCCGGCGAGACGCCGTTCGAGACCCGGGTCGAGTTCGTCTCCGCCATGGAAGCCGGCGGCGTTGCAGCGATGGAGGTGGTTGCCCGGGACCTGAAGGCCCTCGGGCTCTACCAGGCAAGGGCCCTGGCCTATGACGGCGTCGAGGTCGACATCCTCGAACACCCGCTCACCCCGGAGCAGCGGCGCATCTACGACGCCTATGCCGGCGCCTTCAAGGTCATCCACCAGAACATCGAGGAGGCCCTGAAGGCGACCGGCATCGTCCAGGGCGAGGACACGCTGAACAGGAACGCGAAGTCGGCGGCCCTGTCGGCCTTCGAGGGCGCCAAGCAGCGCTTCTTCGGCCATCTGCTGACCGGCATGAAGTGCCCCAGCCTGATCCGCGCCGTCGAGGCCGACCTCGACGCCGGCCGCTCGGCCGTGGTCCAGCTGGTCTCGACCGGCGAGGCGCTGATGGAACGGCGCATCGCCGAGATCCCCGCCTCGGAGTGGGACGACCTCAACATCGACCTCACCCCGCGGGACGGCATCCTGTCCTTCCTGATGCACGCCTTCCCGGTCCAGCTCCAGGAGCCCTTCACCGACGACGACGGCAACCTGATGAGCCGGCCGGCCACCGACGCGGACGGCAACCCCATCGTCTGCAAGGAGGCCGAGGAACGGCGCGACGCGCTGATCGAGAAGCTCGCGGCATTGCCGCCGGTGCCGACCGCACTGGACCAGGTCGTGCAGAAGTTCGGGCACGAGGCCGTCGCCGAGGTCACGGGCCGGTCGCGGCGCGTGTTGCGCATCACCGATGCCAGGGGCGAACGTCTCTCGCTGCGCACAAGGCCGGCGTCGGCCAACCTTGCCGAGACCGCTGCGTTCATGGACGGCGAGAAGCGCATCCTCGTGTTCTCCATGGCGGGCGGCACCGGGCGCAGCTACCACGCCGACCTGTCCTGCGCCAACACCGAGCGGCGCATCCACTATCTGCTGGAGCCGGGCTGGCGCGCCGACCAGGCGATCCAGGGGCTGGGCCGCACCCACCGCACGCACCAGGCCTCGGCGCCGCTGTTCCGGCCCGTCACCACCGACGTGAAGGGCGAGCGCCGCTTCATCGCCACCATCGCCCGGCGGCTCGACAGCCTGGGCGCCATCACCCGCGGCCAGCGGGATTCGCAGACCGCCATGGGCGGCAGCGACGCGGCATTGTTCCGCGAGAGCGACAATCTCGAATCCGCCTATGCCAAGGCCGCATTGCGCCAGTTCTACAGCGCGCTCTGGCGCGGTTCCATCGAGGGCTGGAACGTCGAGCGGTTCCAGGACTCGACCGGCCTCAGGATCGTCCACGAGGGCGGGCTCAAGGACGAGCTGCCGCCCATGCCCAAGTTCCTCAACCGACTGCTGGCGCTCCCCATCGCGGAACAGAACCAATTGTTCGCCGAGCTCGAGCAGCGCATCGCCGCCAATATCGAGCAGGCGGTCGAGGCCGGCAGCTACGAGGTCGGCGTCGAGACCGTGACCGCCGACTCGCTCGTCGTCGCCGGCCGGGAGACGCTCTACGAGCATCCCGGCACCGGGGCGGCGACCGAGCTGGTCGAGATCGTGCGCCGCGACAGGCTCGTGCCGCTCAAGGCCGATGCGGCGCTGGAACTCGGCCTGCCCCGGGCAGGATCTGGGGGCGGCCGCCACCCCGGTCCGGACAGCCTGCCCCGGACCGGGTCCGGGGACAAGCCCCGGCTGGTGGTCAACACGCGCTCGAAGCGCGCCGCCGTCCTGCTGCCCGCCCCGTCGCGCATGCTCGACGACGGCGGGGTCCAGGAGCGCGTGCGGCTGGTCCGTCCGACGACCGCCGAGACCATGGCCCAGGCCGAGTTCGTGGCCTCCAACTGGGGGCGCACCGACGAGGGCCACTGGCGCATGCTCTGGGACCACGAGATCGGCGAACTGCCGTCCCACCGGGAATTCCGCTTCTGGCTCGCCTCGGGCCTGCTGCTGCCGGTCTGGGACCGCCTGCCGGCCGAGAACATGCGGGTCCGTAGGCTCACCAGCGATGACGGCATCGCGCTCATCGGGCGGGTGCTCGACGCCGAGCAAGTGAGCGCCGTGCGTGCAAGCTTCGGCCTCGACGGCGGACCCGCCATGACCGGCGCGGAAGCCTTCGCGGCGGTGTTGGAGCGCGGCACCGCGCTTGCGCTCGCCAACGGCTGGCGGCTGGCGCGCCGGCGCCTGATGGGCGCCGACCGGGTCGAGATCGAGGGGCCGGCCGACACCGACCTGCCGGCGCTCCGGCGCATGGGCTGCACCGTCGAGATCGTCTCGTTCCGGGCGCGGATATTCGCGCCCAGGGCGACCGCAGTGGAACGCATCCTCGACCGCTGGCCGCTCGCCGCGTGACACCCGGAGAATTCACCCGTTCAATGCCCGGCCGGGATACGTATGGCCGGCCGCCTGTCCCGGACTCGATCCGGGATCGGCGGTCGCTGCCGCCGCAACCGAAGGAGAGCCTCATGACCGCGCAGACCTTGCCGGACGAACCCAATTTCTGCTTCGTGCCCGCCTACGATGTCGACACCGAGGTGCAGCAGATCAGAATCGTGATCGAAGGCCTTGCCGGGCATGTCCCGACCGCGCTGGTGGCGCTCGACCTCGACGATGCCCTCAGCCTTTGCGACAAGCTTAACCGCCGCATCGGATACGACCGGGATGCCTGGACCGCCATGGCGGCGGCCTCCATGCGCGCCGAGGACGACGATCCCGACAGCGGCGCATGGCATTGAGCTTGGCGCACGCCGACCGCCGACATGCAGTATTCCAATTCCAAACTGCTACCCGATGCCGTGTCTCCCCATTTGGACAGCCTATCAAACGGAAGGCCCGGCATGTGCCAGGCCTTCTCTGTGTTTTGAATCACGCGGAACTCGGTGAGGAGAACCCGGACCCTATGGGTGCTCTCAACACATTCCTCGATTCCCTGATAAGCGCTGAGCACGAGTGGGTTTGAGGCTCACGATGCGGATTTTCGGGTACAGCGATGCCGGGGCCGGTGCACGTGTCGCCAGCGAGAGGTCGGGTGAGGTGGCTTCTCGGACTGGACGGTGCACTTCGCCGTTCGGCGGACGAGCGGGTTGCCCCGGGCTTGCCGGTTTCGAGCGGGGATGGAGCGGGATGCGCCGGGGCCTGCTATTCGAGCTGGACTGCGGCGTGATAGAGCCAGTCGAGCCGGAAGTTGTTGCGCGCGAAGTCGAGCCGCCAGCGCCGGCCGCTGCGCACCAGCCTTCCCACGACCCGAACCAGATAGCGGATCAGGGGCCGCAGGCCATGGCGCCGGGCGCGGGCCGGCAACAACTGGTATTGGACCGCGCGGAGCAGCACCTGCGCGATCTGGCCGCAGATGTAGAAGGCCTGGTTGGCGCGGAACTTCCGGCACGGCGGGTGATGCAGGTCGAGGTCGATCAGCGGCCCCTTGAAGGCGTTCTCCTGGCCCTGCTTTCCGCGGTGCCGGCGCACCAGCTCGTCGAGCGGAAGGTCGTCGCGCGAGACCAGGATCACGGTGTAGACGGGGAGCAGCAGGGTCTGGCCCCGGTCGCGGCGGCGGCGGATCACCACGTAGCTCTGTTCCTCCCAGCCCGCCGGGCGGTAGCGCACCAGCGTCGCATCTTCGCCGAGCCCGATGTCGGTCCATCCGTCTTCGGGCAGGCCTTCGATCACATCCAGCACCGGCGCCCGCTTGCGCGCGTGGGTCAAGCTGATCGAGTAGTCCCATCCCCGCTCGCGGCACCAGGCGATGAGTTCGCCCCGGTAGTAGGCGTTGTCCGCGCGCAGCCACACCGGCGTGCCCTCGGGCAGGCAGGGCGCCACGTCGCTGTCGAGCTGCTCGCGCCAGCCCCCGGCCACGTCGCCGCCGCCCGGATGCAGCCGACCGCTCGCCCACAGCGAGCCGATGAACACCCCGTGCAGCCAGTACTGGCGCGTGCCGTCGTAGCCGCGCCGCGCCTCCTCGAACAGCCTCCCGTCGACCTCGATCGCGGTGCCGTCGACGAACACCGGGACGTAGCCGCGCACCGACGCCTCATGTTCCACCACCGCCGGCGCCACCTGTGCGGCCAGTCCGCGCGCCACCGCCAGCAACGTCTCGACCTGCGCCTCGTCGATGCGCGCCAGATACTCGCCAAGACGCCGGCCCGAGGGCACGTCGCCAAGACCCAGCAGCCGTTGCCCGACCCGGTCCTCGCGCAGCGCGTCCAGATCCGACAGCGCCCCGTTGCCCGCCGCCAGCGAGGCGATCAGGCTCCACAGCGTCTCCGCGTCGCTCGCACCCCGCGCCCGCTGCTTGACCGACACCGCCGACAGCGCCTGTGGCAGACCAAGCCGCGACGCCATCTGGCCCAGCACCGACCAGCCGCCGAAGCCGGTCAGCTGCGCGTCGGTGAAGTCCATCTCGACTTTGGGCGGCCGGGGAATTACCGTGGTCATCGCGCACCTGCGAGGTGATGGAATGCTCGCCGGCAATATTGCCGATTTCGCCCGCAGCGTGCGCACTTTTTCGGATCCGGCGCCAGCCTTATCCGGGAATCAGGGAACACATTTGCTTGCGATGAGGCACCTGACGTAACGTGCCTTGCCGCGAACCCACGCCATTTCCCCTTCTTGCTGCCCTCACCGGCAGACCATTCGGGAGGGGTCGTGGTTATCCCCCGCTCTGGGGTTTTTTCCGGAGACCGTTATGAGTCCGCCAAGCCAGCGGCCCATCTCGCACCTCCTTTCGGCGCCCAATGTGGCGCTCCGCCAAATGTTGGGACGACGGCCCCTACTTTCAAGCTTTCCCGCCGTCCCCCATTTGATCGAGGGCCAGTCCATCGTTTGACAAGGTAGCACTTACCGCTTGGCCGTTCTCTTCGCGCATATTCGATGGAACGGAACATTGAGGAAATCACCGATGATTTCCGTCAATTGACAGTGGGTGGAAACTGACAGCGGCATAGAGGCGATCGAAGGGGCGACATCACCTTCCGTCGTAGGCTTGACCTCAAGGTATGTCATTTACTCCGACATGCTCTTGGAAACCACAAAACGCGGCAATCACACATTCTACAAATGACCGCTTCATATGGCGGAAAAGACTTGGGTCGACGTAACCGCGTTCAACCAAGCCTTCAGGAGAGCCATCTCATATCATCTTGAGGCCGGCATGGAGGCGGTCAACCTCAACATACTTCAGGACAGCTTCCGGGAGGCAGCGAACATCAAGGCTCGAAGTTGAAATCGGTGGGTCCGCGCGCCCGACACATTAGAGGAGCAGGTCAAGACTATCTGTGAGGCTGCACACGCGAATGCCAGGTGCCCCGCACATGGTTTCATCCGCGCTCCGACGCGACGACCGATCCGTCACAGCTTTATGTCCGGATACTCCGAACGATGAAGCTACTCGGCCGTTCGACGATGCGATTCGAGCCCTCTTTCGCACCTTGCAAGCTGCGATTCCTGCTGCGCTGCCGGCCCGGCGCCGTCCGCAGTCAGCCGCGCCTGCCCCGGACGCCGATCCGGGGCCGCGCAAGCCACTACCACGCCACCCAGGCCGGCAGGCCACTCGCCACCGCCGCAGCGATGATCACAACGCCCAGGCTGATCCCCACAACCCGAGCCGCACGTCGGTAGCGCCGGCGCCAGAACCGCCGGACAAAGATGCGTATCGCCGAGCGGTTTGGCCGCAGGCAGGAGCCGCACCGCCGCCTGCGCCAAGATCCCGGACGGCAGCCAGAGCAGCGCCAGCGGCCGGAACCCGTGACGCCCGATCCATCCGCGCCTTTCCATGCCGTAGGGATGCACCGGACGGGAGAGGCGTTCAACCGGGGCCGGACCGCATGAGCCGTAGAGTTTGAGAAGAGCGGTCCGGGAGTGAAGCCGTTGACCGGAGGGAGTCACGGCAGTCGCAACCGGGGAGATCGTGACATGGCGACATTGCGATATGCGGGCATCGGGGCGCGGGCGACGCCGGCGGCCGTGCTGGCGGACATGGAGACGATGGCGGGATGGCTGGCCCGGACCGGCTGGCATCTGTCGAGCGGCGGAGCGGACGGGGCCGATACAGCGTTCGCCAAGGGGACACCGGCCGGGCAGAGGACGATCTGGCTGCCGTGGCGGGGCTACAACGGGCTGCGCGGGCCGGACTGCCGGGTGCTGTCCGAGCCGGCGCTGTCGAAGTGCATGTCAGTCGCCGCACCCCTGCATCCGGCGTGGCAGCGGTGTTCGCCGGCCGTCCGCAAGCTGCATGCCAGGAACGCGGCGGTGCTCGGATTGACGCTGGACCGGCCGGTCGACGCGGTGGTGGCCTTCACGGTCCAGGGTCGCGCTGAGGGTGGAACCGGCATGGCCATCCGCATCGCCGAGGCAAACGGCATCCCGGTGTTCAATCTCGGATCGATGACGCCGCGTGCGGTGTGCGAGCGCCTGGCCGCGATCCGGCGCGCCGGCCGTCCGTCGTAGAGGAAGAGTGAAGCGTCTGCCGGGCGAGTGTCCGGCAGGGCGGAGGAGGGGAATTCCTCGGCCGATGCCGGATCGGCGTCCGGCACTGGTTGCCGGGCAGGGCAACGGCAGAGGAGACCTGGCCATGTTCCACCCCGACCACGAATTCGGCGCCCCCAGCGGCCCCGACCTGTTCGCCGAGCTGGGCGTCGACCCGGCGGCCGTCCGCGAGACGATCGAGGACGAGCGCGCGATCCGCTGTCCGGAGCGCGCCGCGGTCTATCCCGCACACGGCTTCGCGAGCCTCTGCCCGGAGCCGGCGCTGGAACCGGGCCTGCACGAGCCGGCGCCGGCGGAACCCTGGGACCCGGCGTCGTCGCTCCCTCCGGCGTAGGGGAGGCGGAGGAGGGCTTGAGGAGATTGAACGGTCGGGGGTTCGGGAGGATGTCCCGGCCTCCGGTCGTTCGCAACCCATCGCCATCATCCAGACCATGAAGGAGAAGATCATGAGCTTCGGACTCAACCGCGCGGAAGTCATCGGCCGCCTCGGCGCCGACGTGACCGTCAACCATCTCGCCTCCGGGGGCCGCGTGGCCAGCCTGAGCGTGGCGACCGACGAGAGCTACATCGACCGGAAGTCTCGCGTTTCATGATGCACCTTGTTGGGACAGTGAGGTCGATCCGCCAGATCTAGTGATCCCTCCGTCCCGTTGCACTCCATGTGGTGCAGCCGAACTCCAGCCACATCGTTCCCGTTCCTCCGATACCGGGTCAGACGCCTGACCGGAGTTGGAGTGAAGCGCGGGAAGGGTGAACGGAGAAGGGGGCGGAGAGAGTCGTCCCCGCCGTTCGCATTCCATCGTCATCATCCAGACCTGAAGGAGAAGACCATGAGCTTCGGACTCAATCGCGCGGAGCTGATCGGCCGCCTCGGCGCCGACGTCACCGTCAACCACCTCGCCTCGGGGGGCCGCGTGGCCAACATGAGCATCGCGACCGACGAGGGGTTCATCGATCGCAACTCCGGCGACCGGGTGGACAAGACCGAGTGGCACCGGGTGGTGACCTTCCAGCCCGGCCTCATCGACATGCTGACCAAGCACGCGAAGAAGGGCCGGCTGGTCTACCTCGCGGGCAAGCTGCAGACCCGCAAGTGGCGCAAGGACGGCGAGGACTCGGACCGGTTCTCCACCGAGATCCTGCTGGTCCCCGGCGGGCGCGTCCAGTTCTTGGACAAGCCTGCCAATGGCAACGGCGCTCCGGCGGTCGACGCCGCCGAGGCCGGTTCCGCCGATCCGGATGACGGGACGATCCCGTTCTAGCGACCACTCCCCATCGTTCCTCCCTCCCAACTCAGGGGCCGGCGCTTCGGCGCTGGCCCCTTTTTTGGTGAGGGCTTCGAGCCTCCACCGGAGCCCGGGCCGGCCGGCCGCGGCGATGGTGTCGTTCCCTGGCATCATTTTCAGCCTCACGATGCGGGTTCCGGCAACGGCGCCGTTTCCCCGGCGCCGTTGGCTTTGTACATGCAGTACCGTCGCCGGCCTTCGGTCGGGACGATAACCCGCTCCACCCGCGCGTCCGTTGACGTCTTGCCCAGCCGGCGGACGACCCTCTCGTTGAAGCCGAGTTCAGCGGCCACTTCCGCGGCGGTCGAGAAGCCCTGGCCGCGAAGCCGTTCCGTCTCACGCTCGGTGTGATTGGGCAAGCCGTAAGCCCGCCGTATCCTGCCCACGCCTTTGACCGTGTAGGGCTCGCCCTTCCAGTTTCGGAACCCCATGGCGTTCAGCTCGCGCGCGGCCCCTTCGTCGCCGTGCGTTTCGAGCAGCCGGTCGACCGCGGCGACCGTTTCCGGAGGTGTCTTGCGGACCTGCGCCATCCGTCTCGGCAACCGAAGAGTCTCAAGGGTCAGGGAACGCCCCCCGCGCATGCGCAGACCGATCGTCACCTCGGAGCCGTCCCGGGTCAGCGTCGCATCTTCGATCAGAAGTCCGAGCAGCCGCTTGCGATCCGCGTTTCCGGTCTGGGCAGCGTTCCATACCTGCTCGAAGTCGCGCGCCAGTTCCCGAATGCGCTCGACCTGCCGCTCGGAGAGCTCGGTATCGCGCGCCGCGGCGCGCGCCTCGCGTTCCCGGCAGGCCTCTTCCAGCTCGCGCAGGCGCTCGTTCCAGTCGGCTTCGAGCGATGCCGCCACCAGCCGGTTAGCCGGGTCGACCTCGAAGAACCTGCGCCGCGCCACGTCCGCCTCGTAGCGCAAGCCCTCGATGCGCCCGGCGCGCTGGGCGTCTGCCTCGGCGAAGTCCGCCTCGACCTGCTCTTCGACCGCCAGGGCAAGATCGATGTTCTCGCGGTTCATCGCGTCGATCACAAAGCGCGATATCTCGGCGTCGACGAGATCGCCGCGCATGCTCTGGCAGGTCTTCCGTCCGTAGCGGACCACCTCTTCCTTGCAGACGTAGAAGTAGCGCGCCGGCCGGTTGCGATGCGGGAAAGCACGGTTGTAGTGCATGCCCATGCGCCGGCCACAGTGGCCGCAGATCACCCGCGACTGCAACAGCGCCGCCCCCTCGCGCGGCGCCGCGGTGCGCGAGTCCGATCCCAGGAACGCGTCGGCATTGCCTCTCAGGGTGGCTCTATTGCGAAGGTACTCCTCCCAATCGATGAAGCCCACATGGGCGTCCGGGATGCACACGTGCCAGTCCTCCATCGGCACGACCCGGAATCGTCTGGTCCCGTCCGCCCGCCGCTCGACGTGCGTCTGGCCATAGACGTACGCGCCGGCATAGCGCGGGTTCTTCAGAATGCGGGTGACCTGCGCCGCGCGAGGAAGATCCCAGCGCAGCTCGCCGTTGGCCGGGCCACCGTTTCGCGGACGCGCCGGCAGCTCGATGTTCTCGCGGTGCATCCATTTCACCACCGCCATCGCCGACCCCATTCGGCGGAAGCCGTCGAACACGAGACGGACGGCGTCGACGACGGACCGGTCGGGGTCGAACACCACCTCGTCCCTGTCGTTGTAGGCCAGCCCGAGCGGCAGCGGCAGCCTCAGCGCACCGCGCTCGGCGGCGTTGCGCTGGCCGCCGACCAACCGCGCCCTGATCCCCTGGAGCTCGAACTCGCTCAGGGTCCCTTTGACGCCCAGGAGGAGCCTATCGTTGCCGTCGTTGGGGTCGTAGATGCCAGTCTCGTCCAGAATCAGGGTATTGGTGATGCCGGCGATCCGCAGCAGCTGGTGCCAGTCGGCGTTGTCCCGCGCCAGGCGCGAGACTTCCAGGCCGAGAACGATACCCACCTCGCCGGCGGCGATGCTCCCCATCAGGTCGCGGAAGCCGCTGCGGTTTCCGCCGTAGGCCCCCGATTTGCCCTGGTCCTCGTCGATGACCCGGATACGCTCCGCCGCCCAGCCGAGCGCCGTCGCCCTTTGCCTCAAGCCGTACTGGCGCCGCGTGCTCTCGGTGTTTTCCATGACCTGGCGAAGCGAGGACTGACGCACGTACAGACAGGCCTCGCGTTCCAGATGATGCGCCGCGATCTTCCGCGCTTCCGCTTCAGGCATAACGGTTCCCCTCGTTTTCCCGCACGATGTTGGCGCCCGCGAATGGCAACGACACGCACAGCAGGCGCCGGACCTGGCTGGCGGCCTCGGCGATCACCGCATCGGCGATGGGCAGCTCCACCTTGATGGACGAAGGCGGCGCCGGCCGCCGGCCAGTGCTGCCGCACGCCACCCCGGCCACGGCCAGAGCGCCGCGCAGGCCGTGGAAGCGCAGCGCGCCGATGGCGTTGCTGTCGCCGCCCGACAGCCACAGCCCTCGCCAGCTCTCGTAGGTCTTCCAGGCGTCCTCGCGCATCACGGCCCAGGTTCCAGCAGTTTTTTTTGAAGCCGCTCGAGCGCCTTCTCGAGCCCGCGCGGATGGACCCTGACGCCGAACTCCGCCTCGATCAGCGGGGCCAGCCGGCGCGCGCCCACACGCCCATGCCGGGCCTTGTACTCCTCGACGAAGCGCACGATCTCCGGGCTGATCTTGTGCGGTCCCCGCGGGCCGCGCTGCGCCGGGATGAGCTCCTGAAGACCGCCCCCGTCAAACGCCTTGACCATGCGGAAGCAGGTCGGCCGCGAGACCCCGAACCGCGCCGCCGCCTGCGCAAGCGTGGCCTCGCCCAGCCGGACCACCCGGACCATCTCGTAGCGCACCTGGAGCAGGTCGCGGGCATCGAAGAAGTCGCCGGCGGCGAACATCGGGTCGCTGACCCTTTCCGGCGTCCGGTTGAGGGTGCCGGCCTTTCTGAGCCGGTCCTGCTTTTCGGTCTCGTCGTGGTGGTCTGCCATGGCCCTGCGGCTCCTCGAAGATGTTTCAACTATTATTACGCCACTGCCTGCACCCGAGTCAACCCTCAACCGCGACCGTCTCGCCATAGATGCGCATAATACAGCTATATTTCGGCACATCTTGCTAAACACGACCGCACCAAAGCGCCCTAATTTCTGATAATATAGCGCCATTATTTCTGATTACGCTCCACCGGCGGCGCAAGCAGCGTGTCCACAAGCTCGCGAAGCACAATCAGGTCGTCACCGCGGAACAGGCAGCGACCCGCGGCAACCCGCTCGAAGTCGTCGACCTTCCGCAGGGAAGTCCAGGAAACCGGCGCGCTCACAAGCGTCGCGCCGGGCGGGGCGTCCGCGAAGTAGCGGACGATCGCTCTCTTGTACCCGCCCACACGGTCGTAAACCCGGACCGCCTGACCCCTGAGCGGATGAAACGGGTGGGTGATTACAACATCCCGAAGATCAGCCTCTTCGGCGGAACAACCTGCATTTGGGATCGGTAGACAACGGCAGCGGCGAGCGGATCGACAAGACCGAGTGGCACAAGGTCGTCACCTTCCAGGACGGGCTGATCGACATGCTCGAGAAGCACGCGAAGAAGGGCCGGCTGGTCTATGTCGCGGGCAAGATGCAGACCCGGCGCTGGCGCAAGGACGGCGAGGACTCGGACCGGTTCTCCACCGAGATCCTGCTGGTCCCCGGCGGCCGCGTCCAGTTCCTCGACAAGCCGAACGGCGCCAACGGCAAGGGCGCGCCGGCGCAGCCCGGCCCGGACGCGGCGGGCGACGCCGGGGCCATGCCGGCCGGCGGCGATCCCGCGGACTCCGAGATTCCGTTCTAGGACTTCCCGTCCCTCGTTTCCCTCCCGACCTGGGAGCCGGCGCTTCGGCGTCGGCTCTCTTTTTTGCCGCCGGGCCGGCGCAGCGCCGGCCGGAGTCCGGGGGCCGGCCGGTACCGGGCGTCCTGCACGAACCGGAAGGAGGGTCCGCATGCAGCACCGACCGTCCCCTGCCGCCGGCATCGCCGCCGCGCTCGCCCTGCGGGCCGAGGCAGTCTGCCGGCACTATCTGCCCCACGGCCGCCGGCAGGGCCGCTACTGGGTCGCCGGCGACCTCGACGGCGCCCGCGGCCGCTCGCTGTTCGTTCGGCTCGCCGGCCCGGGGACGCCGGGGAAGTGGACCGACGCCGCAACGGGCGAGCACGGCGACCTGCTCGACCTCATCCGCTACCGCACCAACGCGCCGACGCTGCGCGCGGCGCTGGACGAGGCGCGCCGCTTCCTGGCCGTGCCGGTTTCACCGACAACCTCGCGGGACGAGCCGTATGATGCGACGGAGGCCGCCCGCCGCCTGTGGCGGCATTGCCGGCCCGTCGACGGCAGCCACGCCGAGCGCTATCTCCATGCGCGCGGGCTTCTGCAATACCGCTACGCGGCATTGCGCTTCCATCCCGCGCTTCGCTACCGCGACGGCTCCTCGGTGCGCCGCTACCCGGCGCTGGTCGCCGCCGTCACCGGCGACCCCGGATCGGGAGCCTGTCCCGGACGCGATCCGGGATCCGGGGCGGGCGGTCCGATCCTCGGGGTGCAGCGCACCTGGCTCGATCCCCGCGCGCCCGCCAAGGCGGGCGTCGCGGCGCCGCGCAAGGCGCTCGGCCGCATCCACGGCCTCGCGGTGCGCTTCGGCGCGCCTTCCGGCGACGCTGCGCTCGTCGTCGGCGAGGGCATCGAGACGGTGCTGTCGCTGGTGACCGCCGTGCCGGAGATCACCGCCGCCGCCGCGCTCTCGGCCGGAAGCCTCGGCGCGTTCGCGCCTCCTCCCGGCCTCGCGCGCCTGGTGATCGCCCGCGACAACGACGAGGACGGCGCGCTCGCGGCCGAGCGCCTCGCCCGGCGCTGCGCGCGGGCGGGCGTCGCTGCAACGGTGATCGTGCCCGTGGGCAACGACTTCAACGACGACCTGGTCGACCTCGGCGCGGCGGCGCTGCGCGCCCGCTTCGCGCCGCTGTTCCGTGGCGCCGGCTGCGCCTCCGGCCCGCAGACCGGCGCAGGCTCCCGGTCCGGGCCTGCCCCGGACCCCGATCCGGGGAGAGGAAGAGAGGAGCGGAGGGTCGGGCAGGCCGACGAGAAGAGAGGAGGGAGTGGATGAGAGTCGTCGTCAACCTGAAGAACGAGCCAAGGCTGCGCGAAGCGTTCGAGCATGCGCAGGCCGTGGGCAACACCGTGCTGATCGACCGCCGCACGAAGTGGGGCAATCCGTACAGGCTGGGAGCCGATGGCGACCGCGAGCAGGTCATCGCCCGCTATCGCACGGATCTCTGGCGCCGCATCCGGGCGGGCGAGGTCGCATTGGAGGAGCTGGCCGGGCTGGACGGGTGCTGGCTGGCCTGCTGGTGCGCGCCGCTGCCCTGCCATGGCGATGTGCTGGCCCGGGCGGCGGCATGGGCCGCGCGGGTGCTGGCGGAGCGGGCCGATGGGTAACGCGCCTGCGTGCTTCCTCTCGAACGCCGCACCGGGCCGAACCGCCGATGGGGGCCTGTGCAGGTGGAGAGAAATTCGCCTCGACGTGATCTCCTATTGTGCCACACGTGCTCCCTCCGCCAACCCCGCCGGAGGCGGGGTCCTCCGCTGCGCTCCGGCCGGGACTCGCAAGGCAACGGCGCTGGCGCGCCTAGGCCCGGCGCGGCACGCGACCGTGGCTCGGACCCAAGCTCCGCCAGGCTCGTTCCTCGCCGGGCTCCGCTAGGGCCCTGCGCCCGCACCACTCGCGCACCGCGCCGGGCCATGCCTTCCGGTCCCGGTGGCTGCGGTCCGCGCGCGTGACCCAACAGGACATCACATCGGGGATCGGCCCCGGACGTGAAACCGATCAAGGGAGATCGTCATGACCTTCGATATCGACACCGTCGAGACCGCCGCACAGTCCGTCACCGCGACCGTCTGCGAGAACGCCGCCCTCTACGGCGCAGCCCCCGAGCGCGACGAGTTCGACAGCCGCGAGGTCTGGGACCGCGACGACGCGCTGGACGCCGTGAGCGAGGCCTTCCGCATCGTGGCCCAGGGCGTCGGACCGGACGGCACCCAGCTCGCCGACGAGCGCGAGAGCCTGCTCTGGGGCTTCGTCAACATGCTCGACAGCCAGACCCAGAGGCTGGACCGGGCGGCCGACAGGCTGATGCCCGACCTGCGCGACCTGCAGAAGGCCCAGGACGGCACCGAGATCAAGGCGCGCGAGCTGGAGCTCGTCACCGACCGGGCGCAGAACCTGACCGCCCGCCGCGACGCCTTCGAGCAGATGCGCGACGCCGCGGCGGACGCCTACCGCGCAGAGACCGGCGGCATGTGGCGGCCCCGGCGCGGCAGCCATGCGAGCCAGACCGGCAAGCTGACCTCCGCCGCCATCGACGCCCGCGACTACCAGCGCGCCCGCAGGGACCGCAAGACGCAAGCGCACCTGCCGCAGGGCACCCTCGTCGCCATCGCCGGCGGCAAGGACGTGCAGGACCCGGCGGCGGTGATCGCCCGGCTCGACAAGGCCCGCGCCAAGTATGCCGACCTGGTGCTCGTGCATGGCGGCGGCCCCGGCGTCGAGAAGATCGCGGCGCGCTGGGCCGAGACCAACGGCGTGCACCAGATCGTCTGCAAGCCGGACTGGAACCGCCACGGACGGGCCGCACCCTTCCGCCGCAACGACGAGCTGCTGAACCTCCTGCCGAAGGGCGTGATCGCCTTCCCCGGCAGCGGCATCACCGAGAACCTCGTCGACAAGGCAAGGCAGCTCGGCATCCCGGTGATGCGCGCCGCCTGAACCGGCGCCGTCGACACGGGCCGCGCCGTGCCCTACGGTGCGGCCCGTGTCTCACGCCGATGCAGTTGGTCGGGCATTGCTGCATCGACGCCGGCACAGTAGCCCGGACATCGGTCCTCGCAAGAGTGCATCGGCGCCTGCGCCGGTCCCGGCGCAATGCCCGTTGCACTCCATCCGGCACGACTGCCGACGGCACTGCCGGCGCTTCCGCCGGGCCGCTCGGCACGGTGCTCCGCACCAGTGCCCTCGCTTCCGTCGGCTACGCCGTCCGCTCAAGCGCCGCGGTGGCTCCGGTCCGCCGGGTTTGCCGGCGCCGATTTCCCGATCTTCCATACAGCAGATTCGGCCGTCCCGACCGCCCGGGGCGGCCTTGGTTCACACACCCCACGCACCTTTGGCGCCCTTCCCGCCAGCGCCCGCCTTCGCATCAGCGGACGGAAAACCCCGTAACGTCAGCAGGTTAGACACCGGACGGTCCCGCACCGCCGCGCGGCTTCCACGACGAAACGCCGCCGCGGCTGCTTCCTGTACTACCGCCCAGCCGCGCGGCCCAACCGAGGAGCCGCCGCCATGAGCGACCATCCCAAGTCCACCTTCGCCCGGCGCGTCCGCGCCGCCCGGCCCCGCGACAGGCGCTTCGAGGTCCGCGACGACGCGGTGCCCGGCCTCGTGCTGCGCGTCTTCCCCAGCGGCGCGCGCAGCTTCACCCTGGAGACCACCGCGCGCGGGCGCAGGCGCTACGCCACCCTCGGCGACGCCGACGCCATGACCGTCCCCGAGGCCCGGCGCGAGGCCCGCAGGCTCATCGCCGCCTTCACCCACTCGGTGAAGAACGACGGCGCCCCGAGGACGCCGGGGCATCCGATGGACGCCTTCGCCGCCGAGTTCCTCGACCGCCAAGCCCGGCACTGGAAGCCCGCCACCGTCCGGACCAACACCGACATCGTCCGCAAGGACATCCTGCCCGCCTTCGGCCACCTGACCGTGGACGCCGTCACCGCCGAGCACGTCAGGGACTGGTTCGCCTCGATGAGCGAGCGGCCCGGCAGCGCCAACCGCGCCATGCCGGTACTCTCCATGATGATGCGCATGGCCGAGCTGTGGGGCTACCGCCGCCACAACTCCAACCCGTGCAAAAACGCCAAGCGATACCGGATGGAGCCGAAGGAGCGGTTCCTGACCGCCGACGAGATGGCCCGGCTCAACGCGGTGCTCACCCGCGACGAGTTCTGGTGCCCGAACGTCGTCGCCATCGTCCGCCTGCTGATGCTGACCGGCTGCCGCTTCGGCGAGATCGCCTCCCTCGAATGGGACTGGATCAGGGGCAGGCGCATCCACCTGCCGGACGCGAAGTCCGGGCCGCGCACGGTGTGGCTGTCGAGCACCGCGCGCGCGGTCATCGACGCCATCCCGCGCTACAGCGCGGATTGCCCGTATCTCTTTCCCGCGCGTCCGCCGACGCGGCCCATCGACAACATCGGATACCAGTGGGACCGCATCCGCGACGAGGCGGGCCTGCCCGGACTGCGGCTGCACGACCTGCGCCATTCCTGGGCGTCCACCGCCGCCATGCACGGCGTGGACATGGTGACCATCGCGACGCTGCTCGGTCACGCCCTGGTCGAGACCGCCGAGCGCTACGTCCACCTGTCCGACCAGTCCGTTGCCGACGCCGCCGACCGGGTGTCGAACCGCATCCATGCCGCCCTGGCCGGTAGCGGCGCGGAGCACGAGGGAGGGTGCGATCATGCCGAGCGTTGACCTCACCCCGCGCCTGGCCCGCGATGCCGGGCCCGGCGCGAAGGACACGTTCCTGTTCGACAAGGCGCTGCCCGGCTTCGGGCTGCGCATCCACCCGTCGGGCCGGAAGGTCTGGATCGTGCAGGCCCGCATCGAGGGACGCAGCCGCCGCATCGTCGTCGCCCGCTTCGGCGAGATGGAGCTGGCCGAGGCCCGCCGCCGCGCCCGCGACCTGCTCGACCGCATCCGCGCGGGAGGGAACCCGGCGGACGACATCCAGCGCGAGAAGAAGGCCCCGACGTTCCGGCAGTTCGCGGACGAGTATCTGCGCCGCTCGGACCCGCACTGGAAGCCCTCGGGGCGCAAGACCGTGCGCATCTACCTCAACGCCCGCATCCTGCCCGCCTTCGGCAGGATGGCGCTCGACGCCCTCGGCCCCGAGGATGTGGCCGCGTGGTTCGACGCGGCGAGCAGGGACAAGCCCGGCGCGGCCAACCGCGCACTCGAGATATTGCGGGCGATGATGTTCCGCGCCGAGGAATGGGGCTTGCGCGAGCGCGACAGCAACCCCTGTCTCGGCATCCGCAAGAACCCGCGCAGGAAGATTGCCCGGTTCCTCGACGCGGACGAGCTGGCCCAGCTCGGGCGCGCGCTCGACGCCCGCGAGGCCGAACGGCCCGAGGCCGTCGCCGCGATCCGGCTGCTGGCGCTCACCGGATGCCGCAGGAGCGAGGTGCTCAACCTGCGCTGGCGCGATGTGGGGGCCGACGCGCTGAACCTCGCCGATTCGAAGACCGGCCCGCGCGCGGTGCCGCTCGGCGAGGCCGCGCGGGCGCTGATTGATGCGCTGCCCGGCCCCCGCGACGCGGACGCCTTCCTGTTCCCGCGCTACGCCGAGGCGCGGGGGCAATCCAGCCTCACCGCGTGCTGGCGCGCGGCCTGCGAGGACGCCGGGCTCGGCCGGCTGCGCCTCCACGACCTGCGCCACACGGCGGCCAGCCAGGCCGTGATGGCGGGCGAGAACCTGCCCCTGGTCGGCAAGATTCTCGGGCACCGCAGGCACCGCACCACGGCGGGCTACGCCCACCTTGACGATACGCACCTTGTCGCGGCGGCGGAGAAGGTCGGAGCCGCCATCGCGGTGGCTATGGAATATGGCGGCGCGGCACCCGGCGGCGGGGTTGCCTAGCCCTTCGCGTAGCGTCACACTAGCCCCCGCGACAACCAGCAGAGACCCGACGTCGGGTTACCTGCTGAATACAACAGCACCGATCCGGCGCGGTTTGGCCACCGTAGCCTGGCGCGAATAGGCAGGACTTCTTCGCATTCTCTGCGTGGTTGTCGCATGGCCCGGCACCATTCCCGTGCCGGAACACAATGCTGACCACGGGAGAAAAATGCATGACACCCTCGGATAGACGATTGGCGCGAACTGCGACTCTGGGCGTTGCCGCCACATTCGCCCTGTTGACTCTTGCTGCCTGTGGCGGCGGAAGCGGAGGTGGGATGGCCTCCGGCGATGGACTTGACGACATCGCGACTCCCGTGAGTTCCTCTCTCAGCGTTGCCGCGGTCGCCTTGCCGATCGCCGGCAGCGTCACGCAGTCCTCCGATGTCTCGCAGGGTGTCACCGCCAACACCGTCACGGCCTCTGTCTCCCTGGACAGCAGAGGGCTCCTCACCGCGGATGTCAGAGGCAGCGGCTGGCGCATCAACAATCAGGCGGGCGAGCAAGCTCGAGAGGGTGGTTGGTCAGGGGTCACTTTCTTCCAGGGGTTGGACGACGGTTCCCGCCGCGCAGTGGTGGTATTCACCGACAGGGAGACACCGCCGGAGAGGGCAGTTGCATCCGGAGACGTATGGGTGTCCTCGGTTCGTTATGATCCCTCTAGCAGCCACGGCGACGACTTCTACTCTGCTCTGTACGCTGGCGTCGCGGGAACGCTCAACGGCGTAGAAGGTACATTGACCTGCCCGGGCTACGATTGTTTTGAGGGCGGCAGTGGCGGTCCGGCGGTCGGGCCGGCGCCTGCTGTTCCAGGAGCACCTGTCATGCCTCAGCCGGAACCGGCAATGCCAGGATCGGGTGATCCATACACGTTCGACGACACAAATAGTAGCGGCCTTAGCTTCATTCGGACGTCCGACGCGCAGAACCCTCCGGCAGACGCGGACCACCTGATCCTGGGATACTGGGATCGTATACCAAGGAGGTGGCTCACCACCGAAGGACTCCTCTATAGGGATCTGTTCTGGGGCGACGAAGGCTTCAGCGCCCAGTTCTACAAGGAGATCGAGTACGGGTTCTTCGTCAATGGAAGCGATCCCTTCGAGCAAGCCAACATCGCATCCCTTACCGGCGCTGCGAGATATGACGGCAACGCGTTCGCCCTCTATGTCGACACCAACATCGACCCCGCCACGAATGTAGGCAAAGAGAGTTTCTTGAGAGCCGATGTGGCCTTGACGGCAAGCTTCGGCGGAGGCAGCGAGAACGGAACGGTAAGCGGTTCCATGCGGAACTTCCAACACCTGGACCCGGAGTTCGCGGACGGAATCGGCGAGCTGACGACCTATCCAACGGAGTTGACCTTGCAGAGCGCCCAGATCGGGGACAGCCACAGCGGGTTCTTCACCGGCGACACCGCGATGACGTTTGACGGCAGCAGCTTCTCCGGAAAGTGGGGCGGGCAGTTCTACGGCAACGGCGAAGCGGACGGTAGGCCGGGCTCGACCGCCGCAACCTTCGGCGCGGCGACCTCGGACGGAAGCAAGGCCATCCTTGGAGCGTTCGGCGCATACAAACAATAATGGCCGACCAGTTCAGGAGTCACAGCCCTCGGGAACGAGAGGCGGTGGTCTTCCAACTGAGATTCCGAACTCTAACGGGCGGCGGCAGGCACCGCCGCCCTACTTCACGAGCAAGCCGTGCTTCGCTGTCATGCCTCGGCTACGCCATCATTGGCAGGAGTCCTCCGCGCCGCTCGCTGGGCACCACCGCTTGTCCCGCGCATCGCTTCGCTCACCACAGCCCCCTCTAGGTGTCTTGAATAATTTCCCGCGCCCCCGCGTTGTCTTGTTTCTTCGCGCTTCCTATACTGCCGCCCAGAAGCCGCGCGACGGTTCGGGAACTGTCTCCGCAAGTGCGCGGCGGGCGCTGCCGCTCAAGCGCCGCTCGGGCTAAATGCCGATTGCAGAACGGCTTTCATCGCCCGACGGATTGAGCGGTCAGGAAGCGCGATCAGGACGCCCTTCGGCGCGTGGTTCTCACACCTGACGCATCGGTGATGCAAGGTGTCCTATGTGCCCCTTGAGGTGCCTTTTCAGGGACTTTCGGGGACTTTCGGGGTCAATAGGGGTCCCGGGGTTGTTGGACCGAGCGCCATGCGTTCGCCATGCGCGGATCGTCATCGCCCAGACCCCTGGAGTCCCCGCCTGTCCCCGGCGCCATGCGCGGCCCGCCCCGCCGCATGGCGCTCGCCATGCGCCGCAATGCGCCAAGCGATGCGAGCGGTTCGCCCTTCTGCATGCACCGTGATGACCTTCGGCGACCTGTATCTACTTCGATCTACTCGTACAGATCGGCGCCGGCAGGCGAGTTCCTGACCGTCACCTGCTCGAACCAAAGGATTGCCGCCTCTCCTTCCTTGCGCGTGATCTCGTCCACGCTGCGGCTGTGGCGGATACCGTTCCGGAGATCCGCGAGTTGTCCGAAGCGCCTTCGGGGCGTTCCTTTGTTGGCGAAGCATCCCTCGAAACGCTGCCAGAGCCCCTTGTTCGTGATCGTGTCCTGCAACTCGCGCAGGTCCGCGTACTCGAGTTTGCCGCCCAGAGACTGGTAGCGTTCGCCGTCGAGTGTGGCGTTCTTCCTCGCAGCGACCTGCAATCGCTCCTCGATCTTTTGCCGCACATGTTGCGGAAGTTGCGTCGGGTCACCGTCCAATGTCTGGTCGATGCTGCGGCGAAGAGCTAGCTCCACTGCCTCGATCTGCGCGTCCAGTTCCCGCAACTGGGGCGGCGGGTCCAGCCGTTCCTTCACCAGAAGATCTTCAATCGCGTCCTGAAGCGTGCGTTGCCGCTCCACGAGAAAGGCCTCGAAGTCGTCGGTCGTGAAAGGTTCACGCAACAAAATCTCGATCGCCGCCGGGGAAATGAAATGTGATTCCAACGTGGCTCGGACACTGGCTTCGCCGCTCGCCGCGATCAGCTCTCAGCAGGTACTCGTTCGGCAGCCGCTCCCGAATGAAATTGCGGTCGGTGTCGGCACTGAGTGGGGTGCGGTTCAGAATGGTGTCGATCGTGCCGTGCAGCCCATTCTCCTTCCCCCAGCTTTTAGGAACGATGTGGTGATCGTCGAGGTCGTCGTGCTGAGGAACATTGCCGGACATCCAGTCGCGTGCGCCACGCAGTACGAGCAGATTGAAGATGCCGTTGTAGACCGAGGTGCCACGCTTGGTTTCCCGACGCAGGTCCAGGTTCCTGAAAACCATGGTGGCCGAACTCGAGACCCGGACGAAGGCCGAACGCGCAAAGCTCTCCCGCCATGCCCCCGTACCATTGAGCTTGAATGAGGCCGGGGCGCGCCCCCGGTGCCTTCACGCGGCGCTTCGACCCGATGGCGCTGGCGCAGCTTCAATGAGGCCGGGGAGCGCGCCCCCCGGATGCCTGCGGTTTCCACGTGGTCACGTGCGGGGTCTGCCAGCTTCAATGAGGCCGGGGAGCGCGCCCCCCGGATGCCCAGATCAAGGCCGGGCGCTTTGCGGACACCCCGACGCTTCAATGAGGCCGGGGAGCGCGCCCCCCGGATGCTACCTGAACATCCGACATTACGCGAATCCTCTTGCACGCTTCAATGAAGCCGGGGAGCGCGCCCCCCGGATGCGCGGCGCCGCTCAACATGGGCGAGGCCTATATCCAGTTGCTTCAATGAGGCCGGGGAGCGCGCCCCCCGGATGCTGCTCATCCCGGCGAGATCGCCTCCGACCTATGCCAGCTTCAATGAGGCCGGGGAGCGCGCCCCCCGGATGCCTACGTGCACCGGATCCAGTACACGTCGTCACGGAGGCTTCAATGAGGCCGGGGAGCGCGCCCCCCGGATGCGCCGCCCATGCGCTCGACGGCGCGGCCGATCTGCTGGCTTCAATGAGGCCGGGGAGCGCGCCCCCCGGATGCATCTTGACCAGAGTCGCCATGCGTCACCCTTGCAGCGCGCTTCAATGAGGCCGGGGAGCGCGCCCCCCGGATGCGCGCAAGATGGCCCGTATCTGGACGAAAACCCTTACGAGCTTCAATGAGGCCGGGGAGCGCGCCCCCCGGATGCCTCTAGTCCTAAGCCACGGAGGGACACACACATGCCGAGCTTCAATGAGGCCGGGGAGCGCGCCCCCCGGATGCCTGCCATTGCTGGTCCCGATGGAAAGCAATCAGGTGCTTCAATGAGGCCGGGGAGCGCGCCCCCCGGATGCGACCGCTTCGTTCGCATCAACGCCAAGGGCAGCGGAGAGCTTCAATGAGGCCGGGGAGCGCGCCCCCCGGATGCGCCACGACCCCGGCGATAACCGGCCCGGCACGTGGGCTTCAATGAGGCCGGGGAGCGCGCCCCCCGGATGCGACATCAGGGCCGACGCCAAGGACCTGCGCGACTGGCTTCAATGAGGCCGGGGAGCGCGCCCCCCGGATGCCCGCTTTGGGCCTGCCGCCCCGGCCGGCCGCCGTGTCGCTTCAATGAGGCCGGGGAGCGCGCCCCCCGGATGCCCTGCGCCAATCTGGTCATGTCCGTCTTGACCTCGCCGCTTCAATGAGGCCGGGGAGCGCGCCCCCCGGATGCTTGTTGCCGGCCGCCGGCGCGGACCGCCAGCCGTCGCTTCAATGAGGCCGGGGAGCGCGCCCCCCGGATGCAGGTGCCATACAACCTGTTGGCGGCCAAGACAAAATCCGGCCGATTTCGAGCGGTTTGGGAATTTCCTTGCCGCAGGCATCTTTTTGGTACCTCGCGTGTCCTGGCGAACGCCCCGAAACTCCCAGGAATCAACATGTTGCACAGTTTCGAGCGATTCCCGGTAATTCTGCGTTGCCTCGCCACTCGAATCGGCTCGGCCGAACTCGCAACGGCTGACTTCGGCGTCAGGCATCGGATTCGCAACCTCTTGAAGCGGGTAGACCATCATACAACAACCGCCTGACGCTCGATCGCCGAAAAGGTCTTGCCGATGCTCATGACGGCAATATCGGTCTTGTCCGCTGGGCCGATGTCGATCACCAGAACGTGGTCCTCGCCCGCCTTGATGAGTTCACGCAGCTTCGTTTCAAGTTCAGCGCGGCGCCGACCCGACAGGCGGCACTGGAACACCGATAGCTGGAGCCAATCCCCGAACCCGTGCATGGTCTTGAAAACGCGCCGCCAGCGTCGCGTATCTGAGATGTCGTATGTAACGATGTAGGTGCGCTCATCGTTCATGGTGACCACCTGTCATCGGGGAAGGTAGTGCGGATAGTCGGGCAGTTCGCCCAGCAGATGACGGCACAGCAGGCGCGCCTGGAGCAGCAGAAGCCGTCGCATGCTGAGCCGGTAGCCGAACAGCGGGTGGGTGGTTTCCTGAGAGAGCCGTCGCTCGAACGCTCCGACGAAACGGCGGCGACCTGC
The DNA here is from genome assembly GCA_965202925.1 of Alphaproteobacteria bacterium. Taxonomy (GTDB): domain Bacteria; phylum Pseudomonadota; class Alphaproteobacteria; order Bin65; family Bin65; genus Bin65. The sequence continues at coordinate 1,937,386 of CBDBCG010000001.1, forward strand.
TGATGTCAGAGACGTGCCGGTCTGAGCGCTCACGAAGTCCCCCGGCGAGACCTCGCCGGTGTTGACCGCAGACAGGACCACCGAGTCCGCGATGATCGGCCGAAACGGCTCCATCACGTCGAGGGCAAGCGCAGGCTTTCCGTACCGCGGAGCGTGGAAGAAGCCCCGATAGGGATCGAGGCCGACTGTGGCGAGCGCGACGGTCAGGTGGCGCGTCAGCATGGCGTAGGCCAGCGACAGCATGGCATTTACGGGATCGCCCGGAGGACGCCGGTTGCGGGCGTCGAAACGGAACGGCGCCAAGCCATTCACGGCTTCCGCCGATTCCTTGGCGCCCGGCGGCGACAGCAAATCGGAAAATGCACGGAAGTATGTCGCGGCCGCGTCCCCTTCCAGTCCGAGCAACGCGCTCACCGCAGTTGCGCGCTTCGTCGACCTCCGGGCGGCGTTGAGCCGGTCCAGCACAGCCTTGCGCGGCTCGCGATCGCCGCGCCAGTTCCGGCGCACAATGGTCCGCTGGTTCACGATCTTGGCGGCGACCAGATCGCGGGCGAAGGCCAGGCAATAGGTCAGGTCGAAGCTGCGCTGATACTGCGCCGTTCTGACCTCCACATTCCGATGGCCGATTCCGTGGGCGATGCCGCGAAACCAGCCGCCATGGCTGTGAAAGGCGACCGGGATTTCGCGATCCATGAGTGTCGCTAGTGCGGGCGTTGTGATCGAAACGTTCCCGAAGAGCGCCACGTCGGACACGTCGTTCAGCCGCACGGTGGTGTCGCCCTGCTCCTCGTCGGCAACCTTCAGGGTTTCACCTTCTTTGGAGACCCGCGCCCTCTGCGACTGGACAACGAGCGGCAGGGCTTCATCCGCCCCGATGGCGATGGGGCGGGGCGCCAGGTCGGAGCCCCCGAGCAATCGCATTTCGTCCGGCAGGCAGATCGACACGAGCGCGCAGCGCGGGCATTTCGGGCTGTCGCTCAAGGGCGGCGGAATGCGGCCGTGGGCGACCGTCAGGCGCAGCCGGCTCACCGCCTCCCGCGCGGCGAGGCGGAGCTTGTCGTCCAGAACAATCCGGACGCGCTCGCGGCTTTCGGCATACCAGATAGCGCCTTCCTCGACCCTGTAGCCGTGCTCTTCGAGCAGCAGTGCCTGAAGGCAGACCTGGACACGCTCCGGCTCGTAGGCGCCCTTCGCCACATGGGGCCGCTTGCCGCGTTTGTAGTCGACCGGCGTAACCGCGCCGTCCTCGGCCTCGACGATGTCGATTTTAGCGATAACACCGAGCTTCTCAGAAGAAAGCGTCAGGGAGCGGCTGACAACCTTGTTATCGTCGGTTTCCAGAGCTTCGGGATCGGGCAACGGTTTGTTGGGTCGGTCGACCCGAGTATGCACCCGGCGCCCGTCCACCGTGTCGCCGGTCTCCGCCCATTCGGCCTGGCCCCACATGAGATAGGCGAGGCGCGGGCAGTATACGAACTCGTTCACCATCCTTGCCGGGACCAGCGGATGCGCGACAGTCGCCGACGGCGCGGGAAGATGGAGTTCGAGTTGTTGCAGTGCCATTGGGAAATGTCCGGTTCCGGTCCATTCACGATGCCTTGGCATCGCGGCACACAAAGCGGCCGGGCCGAAGACAGCCTGGTGCAGTGCCGCGCAGTTCACTCGATCCTCTACGTTTCAACGATTCAGCAACGGACGTGACGGCAATCCAACTGTCGGTTCTCTACCGGCTGTTGACGGGCGCTGAAACGCTGTATGACCTTTGCAGGATGCGACGAGCTAGCAAGAACGATACTCCAGAATGAACATTCCGATGACCCGAGCGGTTCTTCGTCTGGAAGCCCAAAGGACTTCCGTCGAGATTGAAGACGCGGAAACTTCCTCCTCGCTTTGAAATGAAGGACCATTTGAAGAGGCAGATTCAAACACGGAATCGGTCACTGCCCCAAGTCAGCACCAAGGTCTACGGCCCGTGCGATGCCCCATGCCGGAGTTTGAGCGGTGACGCCGCACGTTCAGTTTGAGGACTCGTTCGAGGCTCTGACCGGACATCGCGCGTTTCTGTGGCAGCAGCGGCTGTATGACGACCATTTTGCGTGCGGCGCTTTACCTCCAGCGGTGGATATCCCTACCGGCTTGGGAAAAACCGCCGTCATGGCAATCTGGCTGCTGGCGCGTGCGGCGGGCGCGCCATTGCCCAGGCGGCTGGCCTATGTCGTCGACCGGCGTGCGGTGGTCGATCAGGCCACCGCATTCGCCGAGATACTCCAGGAAAGACTGGAGGAAGACGAGAGACTCGAGCCGGTGCGGCGCGCCCTCGGTCTCGGTGACAGGCCGCTGCCGATTTCGACCCTGCGCGGCCGGCATGCCGACAATCGGGAATGGATGGCTGATCCGTCGGCGGCGGCGATTATCGTCGGCACCGTGGACATGGTGGGCTCGCGGCTGTTGTTCGAAGGCTATGGGCTGTCCCGCCGGATGCGACCCTACGCGGCGGGGCTGCTGGGATGCGATACGCTGCTGATGCTGGACGAGGCGCATCTCGCCCGTCCGTTCGAGCGCCTGCTCCAGGCGATCCAAGAGGGGCAGCGGCCGCGGACCTCGAATGGGGCGAACGCGAGCGCGTTTGCCGGCATGGAGGCACACGACAGGTTTCCCCCGACGTTCCGCATGCTGCCCCTGTCGGCCACTCTAGGCCTCGATACCGCTGGAAATCCGTTCTGTCTGAACGACGGCGACCGGGCCAACGACACCGTTCGCATGCGGCTGGACGCGTGCAAGAGCCTGACGGTCGAAGATCTCGCGTCGGGTTCGAGTCTCGACCAGGCGCTTGCCGAGCGGGCCTGGGATCTGATGCAGACCGAGTCCGCCGCCACCGCTACTCCGCCGGCGGTGGCGGTCTACTGTTACAGCCGTAAGGACGCCGAGAAGGTGGCGGGTAGTCTCCGCAAGAGGGTCGGAAAAGAGAATCCGCGGTCCCATGTAATTCTCTTCGTCGGCGGCCGCCGGGTGCGCGAGCGAATGGACGCCGCCGCGGAATTGCAAGAGTACGGTCTTGTCGGCGATACGAAAGCAACGCGCAGCGAGCCTGTGTTCTTCGTCGCGACCTCGGCCGGCGAGGTCGGAATCGATCTCGACGCCGATCATATGGTCTGCGATCTGGTCTCGTGGGAACGCATGGTGCAGCGGCTCGGCCGGGTGAACCGGCGCGGTCTCGGCGTAGCGCGAGTATTGGTGGTCGATCAGGGTCCGCCCGGGGCGAAGAAAGCAGACGCTCATGCTGTCGCCCGCAATGAAGCCGTGCGTACTCTCCTCGAGGCCTTGCCGAAGGACGAGACCGGCGCACGGCAGGCTGGTCCCGGCACCCTGCTGAACCTCGCCGCCGACCCTGCCCACAGCGCGCGGATAATCGACGCCACGACTCGAATGCCGCTCTATCCGCCGCTTACCCGTCCGCTGGTCGATGCCTGGGCGATGACGTCGCTGGAGGATCGCGCCGGCCGGCCTGAGATCTCCCCGTGGCTGCGCGGGTGGATTGAGGACGACGAGCCTCAAACCGCCGTGGTCTGGCGTCGCTTCCTGCCGCTGCGCTTTCGGGCGAACGGCGATCCGGAGGTGGCACCGGCTCGGGATGTACGCGCGTTCTTTGCGGCGGCGCCGCCGCAGACGGCGGAGTTGCTGGAGACCGAAACTTCGCGCGTAGTGGAGTGGCTCAGGAAACGGGCGCGCCAGCACTTGACGAATTTTGGGAAAGTGATCCACACCTCGACCATCTCCGAAGAGGCAGGTGACGAGATTGTCGAAAGCCATAATCTGGTAGCACCGCCAACCGGGAATAGCCTCGTCGCCTTCTTGCTCGACGGCGCCAACCGACCATTGGATTCCCTGAGTCTTGCCGATATCGGCCAACGGAAGACTCAGGACTTGCACGCAACTCTCGCCGGCAAGCGGCTAGTGGTGGATGCGCGCTGCGGCGGACTGATGGAAGGTCTGCTGGACGATGATGCCGACGGACAGGTTCCCACGATCGAGGACAATTGGGGCGAGCCGGACGATGACCCGGACCTGCACGCCTGGACCCTTAGGGTCGATGCATGTTCGGACGGCGAGCAGGCCTCCGATGGTTGGCAATCCGTCTTGGTGGCACCCTATGGCGAAACGGCGGAGGGAGACGCCATCTCCTGGCTGATCGTGAGCAAGCGTCGCGACCCGGGCGAGAGCGAGGACGCCAGGGCAGTGGCCCGCAAGGCGCAGCGCTTGGACGAGCATCGACAGTGGGCAGGCGAGGAAGCGGCACGCATCGCCGACGCGCTCGAACTTCCAGCGGCCGACAAGGCGATGCTGATCGCCGCCGCCCGCCATCACGACGACGGCAAGGCGGCTCCTCGCTGGCAGCGGGCCTTCGGAGCAATGCGGGAACGCGGTCCCTACGCCAAGACGACGAAAGCTCCGAACCAGCGTGTTCTGAACGGCTTCAGGCATGAGCTCAAATCGGTGCTGGATGTGGAGAAGAATGGTCTCGACTCCGTCGGTCGCGCCGATGCACGCTTCGATCTCGCGCTGCACCTGATCGCCGCGCATCACGGTCACGCCAGACCTGCCATCAGCGTCGAAGGCTACGACGATCTGCCGCCAAGCGAGGCAGAGGCTCGCGCCTACGCGATCGCCATGCGCTTTGCGCGCCTGCAGCGCGAGTGGGGTCCATGGGGCCTCGCCTGGTGGGAGGCGCTGCTGCGCGCCGCCGACCAGGCCGCGTCGCGGCGACTCGACGAGGAGGCCTTATGATGGTCGAAGCGTCGGTTCCCGTCGATCTCACCAACCCCGGCCAGGTATTCGCCTGCCTTGGATTCCTTGAAGCCGCCGACGCTCTGCTCGGCGAGGGCCGGGGTGGTTTCGACTGGCGGAACCCCGCCGATCTGCGTTTTCGCCTCGCCGCACGCGGCGACGACGATCCGGTCGTGCGCGTCCTGCGCTTTCTCGACGAGGCCACGGTCACGTCCGTTGCACCTATGGAATCGCCCCACAACACCGACAAGTGGAAGATCGAGACAATTGCAATTGGTTCCAGCGCATTTCCGTTCAGGGACACGGGGCCGGATGTCCTGCCGGCGCACCTGAGTGACGGCAGCGGCAAGAGCATCGCCATCGATCATTGGGGCGATCAGGGGCGCGTCGGCCGCGACCGGGACCGGGTGAAGTTCTGGGCCGGCGCCGGCGGCTATCCCGGAGCGGGTCTGGCACGCGATGCGCTTGACCTGATTCGCGGCCGGGCGGCAGACCATGCCCGCGATCCGTTCTCGCTGAGCGCCGAACAGAGCAGCAGTTTCCGATTCGACTGGCGACGCGACTATGTGCCGATCGATGCCGGCTTCTCGCCCAACGCCCATGGCGACATGATGATGAGGGGGCATCCGATCGTCGAGTTGCTGGCGGCAATCGGCCTGACCAATGCCCGGCCGGTGCGACGTAAGAGGCTGGAATACAGCTATGGAGTCGCCGGCATGGCGGACGACGAATTATACGACCCGATCTTTCTGCGCGCGGCCCTCGGCTTGGAGAAACCGCCCTTTCCGGGGATGCCGTTCCGCCTGTTCGCCATGCGGCTGGGCTGGCCCGGACAGGAGGGCCAGGCCCGCTGCATTACCGATGTCATCGAGGAGACACCGCCGTCATGACCGAATTCGATACCGCCTTTGCCGAGCGCTGCGCCAACGACCGTGCCGGCCCTGTGGCGCTGACGCTGCAGCAGAGCCTATTGCCCGTCGAAGGCGGCGATGCCGTGGTCTTCCCGCCCACATACGCAGGCATCGGCTACAACATCGACGATCTCTCAGACGGCACCAAGGTCGCCACTATCGACAGCGTGGGTTCCCAGGCGAACCGCATGGAGCCGGTTTTCGAGGAGGAACCCTACGCCGCCCTGGTACCGCAGGTGACGATTACCTACGGCAATGACAAGTCGATCTCCATGCTCCGGGCCGGGCACCGGCTGGGCGATGCGCTCGTGCGGTCCACGTCGCTCGCCGACGAGGCCAATGCCGCCTTCACCACGTTTCTCGATGCCGGCGACGCTGCGCCGATCGCGCGGCTGGCGCCGACCTCGCTGGTGTTCGGTGTCTGGGATTCGCGCGATACGCAAGCCAAGCTCCCGCGCATCGTGCAATCGGTAATCCGCGCCTGGGACGTGGACGATCTCAAGCGCTCCGCACAGTACACCCCGCCGGTCGACTATGCCGAGCTTGGCACCTTCACCGAAACCGAACAAAAGAAGCAGGAAGGAAACACGAAAAGTCCGCTCGCGCAGCGCGGCTTCGTGCACGTCCCTGCCACCCGCGAACACGGCGGGATCGTGGTTCATGGCGAAATCCGCCGCACCGTGACCGTCAATCTGGTGGCGCTGCGCCGCCTGAGCGGCGACGATGCGCCGTCGCTGCGGCGTTATGTGTTGGGCCTTGCGCTGGTTGCAGCCACAGCGCCGCTCGACGGCTTCCTGCGCCAAGGCTGTCTTCTGACTCCCGATCCCGATACCCAGGCCGCATGGACGGCTGTCGCCCGCGACGGCGCGCGGGAAACGGTCGCGCTGGATGCGGACATCGCCCTCGCCTTTGCGCAGGGAGCCGCGGCGGCCTTTGGCGTACGCGAGAGCCGCACCGTCCCGTTTGACAAGGACCGGGCCAAGGCCGACGCCACGAAGAAGGCCTGAACCATGGAACGCGCACTGCTCGTCGCCGTGAGGTTTCATGAAGGCCGCTATCACGGCACCGACGGCTGGCCGCCCGCGCCGGCGCGGCTGTATCAGGCATTGATGGCTGGTGCGGCTGAAGGCGCCAAGGTGCCGGACGCGGCGCGGGACGCGCTGGACTGGTTGGAGCGGTTGCCGCCCCCGACGGTCGCAGCCCCGCGCGGCGTGCCGGGCCAAGGCTACACCGGATTCGTGCCTAACAACGACCTCGACGCCGCGCTTTCCCGGAAGAACGCCCCCGACATTGAGGATGCAGTGGCAACCGTCCGCGTGGGCAAGACCGTCCGTCCCATCCTGTTCGACGACGCCATGCCGGTGCTCTACTGTTGGTCCTTTGATGGCGACGACGCGCGAGCAACTGCGCTGTGCGAACTGGCGGAATATCTCTACCAGCTCGGCCGCGGCATCGACATGGCGTGGGCAGAAGCGGTCGTGCTCGAGGCGCGTGAGGCGCAGGACCGACTCTCCGAACACGGCGGCATCGTCTTCCGCCCGTCGGCGCGCGGTGGCGCGGGCAGGGATATTCTTTGCCCGCAGCCGGGAACGGGACGGAGCCTCGCAGCCCGCTTCGAGGAGACCCGCACCCGCTTTCGCCGCGGCGGCAGCAACCGCAAGCCGGTTCGCGTTTTTGTCCAGCCAGCCAAACCGCTCCTTGCCAGCGTCGCATACAATGCTCCGCCCAAACGACTGGTCTTTGCGCTGCGCGGGGCCGATGCCAGAAACGGCTTTGCTCCGCAGCCGCTGAGCGAAGCAGCGGCGCTCGTTGCCGCGGCGCGCGATCGGGCCGCAGCTCGGTTGTGCGAGACGATACCGGAGCGGACGGACGATATCGAACGTTATCTGGCCGGCCGGGGCGCGACGGACGCAGACAAGGCCGCGCGGTTGCGGATCGTGCCGCTACCGTCGATCGGCCATCCCCATGCCGACATGACGGTCCGACGCCTCGCAGTCCATGTGCCGCAATCCTGCCCGCTGCGCGCGGACGACGTTGCCTGGGCCTTCGCGCAGGTCGTCTGGACCGACGCTGACGGCGTGATCCTCGCCGAGTTGCAGCCCGTGGACGATGACGCCATGGCGGAGCGCTATGAGCGCAGCGGACGATGCTGGCGCAGCGTCACTCCGCTCGCGCTCACGACTGCGCGGCGGCGGCGTATCGATCCCGCGCGTACAAGAGACGAGGCCAAGGATGCTGCCGAGCGGGCGCGCGAGGAGGTTCGCGCCGTTCACGCCGTGCGCCAGGCCCTGCGCCACGCGGAGATCGGCATGTCGCCGACTTCGGTGCGCGTGCAACGTGAGCCGTTCGACAGTCGCGGCGAGCGGGCCGAGGCCTTCGCCACGGGCACGCGCTTTCCCAAGGAGGCGCTGTGGCATGCTTCGCTGACCTTCGCCGCGCCACTTGGCGGGCCATTGTTGCTGGGCGACGGTCGCTATCTCGGACTCGGCCTCATGCGTCCGGTCGATCCGATGCCGGGCGTGCTGGCGTTCGCGATCGAGGGGGGCCTCGCCGGAGGCGCGGACCCGGCCCATGTCGCCCGCGCCGCGCGCCGTGCCATGCTGGCCCGGATGCAGGCCGCTCTGCCCCGCGGCCAGTCCGTACCGCGCTATGTGAGCGGCCACGAGGATAACGGCGATCCCGCTCGCGGTGGCGCCCACCGCCATGTCGCGGTCGTGCCCGACCTGCCGCGCCGACGCCTTCTCTTCGTTGCGCCAAACCTGCTACAGCGCGGCGCTTTGGGGTGGCGGGAGATAGCCGGCGATCATGTCCGGCTCGAACATGCCCTCGAAGGCATGAACGTGCTGCGCGCAGGCCCTGCCGGTCGTCTGACGCTCGCGCCCGCGGCGCTGGAAGCGGATAGCGACCCCCTGTTCGCCCCCTCACGGGTCTGGGAGAGCATCTCCGACTATCGCGTAACCCGGCATCGCCGCCGATTGACGGACGAAGAAGCGTTACGGACGGATGCCGTTGCCGAACTGGCCCGAATCCGCTGGCCGGAACCGGATACTGTCGAGGTTCTATCGGCCGGATATGGCCCGCGGGGCGGTCTGTCGGGCCGACTAGTAATTACGTTCGCTACAGCGCAAGCAGGGCCGCTCGCGATCGGCAGCACCCTGCACAAGGGTGGGGGGTTGTTCGCCAGTAGCCACCGCGGTCACGCCAAGGGATCGTAGCGCCGCTCGGTCGCTGACTATCGGAAGCAGTCTGAAGGCATCGTCCGCCCGGACAGCAGAGCGGCATCGTCAACGACCCGAAGGGGTGGTTCGACGACAGGAATCAGTTGGTCAAGCCGACCACCGTCGCTTCGTTTGGTGCACCAAGGCGAGCAAGGCTCCGCGCATTTCGGCTGTTCATCGCTACCGAGCGCCTGAGCCAGTGTGGTTCCTCGAAGCGGCTACCCGTGTGATTCCGAGGTTACGTGTCGCCGGTTCAGCCGATGTCGCCCGGGGTCAGCCTGTCCTGCAGGGCGCGGGCTTCAGCGACCAGGGCGTCGACCTCGTCTTCGCGCCCTTCGCGGACCATCGCGTCTCGTTTCTCGGTCGCCAGGAACCAGGTGTAACGGAACATCCGCTCGATCAGTGGCGCCAGCGACGGCGCCAATGCGCCGGCAGCAGTGCTCTCGGGGTTCCGTGCGAGAGCCAGAATTGTCTCGCGGGCGAACTCGGCAGGCGGCGTCTCGTGCAACTGGGCGGCGCGCCTGACCTCCTCCCACTCGGAATCCGAGAAGCGGATGGTCCGGTTCCTTCGCGCATCCTCGGGCCTATCCGCTGCAGCCTCGCCTTCCGGCGCGTCACGTCTCGTGTCGTCGCTCATCCCTCGCTCTCCTTCAGGCGCCTCGTCCGGGCGCGGCAGCCGCGCCGATCGCCGCCTTTCCGACAATCTCGAACCGGTGGCAGGCATTGCGGAACGCCCACGGCGTCCTGCCTTCGCCAAATCCGAACGCCGCGAACCCGCCCTCCCGGAGCCGCTGGGCGAGCCGGGTGAAATCGCCGTCGGAGCTGACCAGGCAGAACTCCTCGAGCCTCTCGCGGCGCATCAGAAGGTCCATCGCGTCGATGGCAAGCACGATGTCGGAGGCGTTCCTACCCCGCGCATGGGCCGGCTGATGGCACGGCACGATCGAATACGTAGCCATCGCGGGGCTCCAGGACACCAGCCGGCCGTTAGCGAAGTCGGCGTAGATGCGCCGAACCGCGGCCTCACCGAGCTTCGCTGCGGCGTCGAACACCGCCCGCGTATGGCGCGCGCTGGCGTTTTCCGCGTCGATGAGAACCGCGAGACGCGCCCGCCCGGCCCGCTCCGGCGTCGCGTTGCCCTCACAATCCAAGGTCCATGCCTCCCTTGCCGCGGTCGCGCACCGGCGGCTCCGGCGTCTTTGCCCGTGTCTTCACAGCTTCGCGCGCCCTTCCGGCGCCCTCGCCAAGGCTCCGTTCCGGCCGCATCGAGCGGTCCCGTGCGGCCTCGGCGGCCCTGCCGTCTCTGTCATGTTTCATCTCTCCGATTCCTTCGAGCGCCGCGATGCGCTCGCCGGTGACGGCCTGGAGCCGGGCGCGGAGCTCGGCCGCGTCGTCGGTGACCAGCTCGGCCCGGTCGCGGGCGCGGCTGATCTCGACGTAGAAGCTCTTCTGGGTGGTGAGATGGGGATGCCTGGCTTCCATCGCGGCGATCACATTGTCCACCGTGCGGCCCTGGAAGGCGTGAACGGTGGACGCCCAGGCATGATCGAGATGGCGCATCTGGGGATCGTTCCGGCCCAGTTCGAGGGTCTTGCCGTCCTCCAGGCGGAACGTCACCCGGCCGTCCTTCACCGCGACCACGTCGGCCGTGCGGCTGTTGACCAGGCCGAGGCCGGCGTCGTTGCGCGTCCAGCGGATGCGGTCGCCCGCGCGGAGCTCGATCTCCTCGGCCCGGTAGACCTCGCTGCCGCCCCTTCGCCCGCCGATCTCCTCCGGCTTCCAGGCGACCCGGCCGCCCTTGCCGTCGTCGAGCAGCACCTCCATTGCCTTGTGGTTCACGCCGACGACGCGCCGCTCGTCGCCCTTCCCGACGCCGATCCGCTTGTAGGGGCGGTGGAAGGCCACCACGTCGCCGACGCCGTAGTTGGCTGAGAGCGCCTTCTCCGCGTTGGTGTAGCCCTTGGAGACCAGCCTCTCGCTCTGCATCGCCGGTCCGCGGATGCGTCCCTCGCGGGCGAGCCGCTCGCGGATATGACCGTTGATCGCCTGGCGCAGCTCGTGGGAGGGCGCCATCACGCCGGTATTCGCGCGCGCCTCCGCGTCGAGCCGGAGCCAGCGCGCCGCGACGGCGCCGGCGATGTTGTCCGGCTTCACCTCCGCGACGTTGCTCCCGAGCTTCTCGAACGCCTTCCCGATATCGCCCTTGAGGCTGGCAACGACCGCTTCCTTCAGCACCGGATCGCGCTGGCGCATGATCTCGTCCATCGTGGCGGTCCGCATGCCGGCGGCCTGGAGCTGGGCGAAGGGCTTGCCGGCGTCCACCGCGTCGAGCTGCTTCGCATCGCCCACCAGCACCACGCGGGGAATACGCAGCACCCCAGCGATGTGCAGCAGGTCCCTTGCCTGCACGGTCGAGGCGAGCGAGCCCTCGTCGACCACCAGGACCGTCCTGGCGAAGGCGGCGCGCATCTCCTTCGCGCCCTTGTTCGTGAGCCTGCCCTCGGCCACGCCCGCATTGCGGGCGAGGAACATCTGGAGGGTTTCGGTGGGAATGCCGGCTTCCGAAGCCAGCGTCTGCGCCGCCGAGGCCGAGGGCGCGAGGCCCGCCATGCGCCAGCCCTTCTTCTCCGCCAGCGTCCGCGCCCGGTTCAGCATGGTCGTCTTGCCGGTGCCGGCATAGCCCTGGATGCCGACCGTGCGGTCCTTCGCCGACAGGATCAGCTTCACGGCCGCTTTCTGGCCGGCCGTGAGCGGTCCCTTGTGGAGATGTTCCTGCACCTGCCAGCCGCGCATGAGTGCCCGGCCACGTCCGGCGCCCTTGCGCATGAGGGCGACGGTCTCGCGTTCCTCGCCCACCGTGCGGTCGGTCGCGAGCGAGTCCTCCGCGCCGTGCATGTTCACGGCGTGCAGCGCGCCGCCGCGTTCGAGGGCCGCGACCGCGCGTTCGGCCTCCGTCATCGCGACCGCACCCGGCGCGTGGGCGAGCACGGCGGCGAACAGGTCCGTGCGCGAGAACACCGCCGCGCGCTCCGAAAGATGCGCCATCGCCCAGGCGACGGCCTCCGCGGCGGGCGAGGGCGCAGCCTCCGCCGCCGTTTCCCGCTCGGCCGCTTGCGCCCGACCGTCGAACGGCAGCTCGGCCTGGAGACCTGCCTCGGCCGCCCTTGCCGAACCGCCGGACTGCGGCGCCGCGCTGCCGGTTTGCTGCAGGGCGGGCGCCGCCGTCGGAGCGTCCCTGCCGGACCCGGCCAGCGGCTCCGCCGCCATGCCCCGTTCGGGCACGGCGGAATTCTCGACGGCCTGCGATACCAGCGACTTCGCATCCAGCCCCAGATCGGCGGCCTGGCGCTGCCACACGCCCCGCAGCTCGTCGCGGTCGATGTCGCGCTTCTTCGCCCTTGTCATCAGCGCGGCGCGCTCCGCGATGCGCGGATTGTCGGCGGGGGCGCCGAGCCCGCGCGCTTCCATGGCCGCCTCGATCTCGGCGCGCCGGCTCGAGAACGCCTCGATGGCTTCCCTGGAAACCCCGGCGATCTCGAAGCGCCCGTCGGCGTGGGTCTTCTCGATGCCGTAGCCGAGCCTGCCGAGACCGGCCGCGAGCTCGTTGCGGTAGAGCATGCCGATCAGCTTCTGGTTCGCGTAAAGGCTCTCGTTGGCCATCGAGCGCCACTTGCCGTCCTTCCCCCGGACCATGTTGGCGATTACGGAGTGGGTGTGGAGCTGCGGGTCCAGGTTGCGCGAAGTGTCGTGCCGGAAGGTGGCAGCCACGATCTTCTGGTTCCCAACCCGCGCCATCTTCCCCGTCTTCGGGGCCTGCCCTCCCGGCTCAAGGGCCGGGACAGGCTTACCCGATCCGGGAGCCTGCCCCGGACCCGATCCGGGGTCCTTCATCCGGGTCTCGGCGGCGTTCTTCTCGACCCAGGCGAGGGTGGTGGCGACTGCCCGGTCATGCGCCTCGACGACGCGCCTGTCGCCGCCGACCAGCGCGGCGATCGAGACCGACTTGGGGGCCGAGAAGGTGAGGTCGCGGCCGGGACGGTGCTCGATGCTCCCGTCCTTGCCGCGCCGCCCGAGCTGCCGCCCGGACCCGTCCGGCACCTTGCCTTCGAGCACGGCGCGGAACGTCTCCGGATCGACCGGCCCCTTCAAGCCGAGCTCTTCGGCGCCTTTCCCCGCCCAGGCGCTGGCGTCGCGGTGCTCGGGATCGTCCTTCGCGTAATAGCCGTCGCGCTCGTAGTAGGACGCGCCCTGGGCGGCGGAAGAAAGCGCGCCGATCGAGAGCATGTCAGCCCCAGTCGGAGGCGCGGCCGCCGCCGCTGTCGGAGGGGCGCGGCGGCTTTAGCGCTTCGGAACCGGCGTCCGGCGTCCTCTCCTCGTTCTCCGGCGATTCCCCGTCCGCCGTTTCGGTCGCCGCGTCCGATTGCGGATCGCCGGCCTCGCCCGGCAGGGGGAACAGCGCCAGCTCACCCTGCCAGGCCGCGGGCTCGGGCGGCATGCCCGGCGGGTCGGGGGCGTCGGCAAGCCCGGCCTCGTCAGGGCCCGCCGGCTCCGGAATCCCGGTATCTTCCCCGTCCGGAAACGCCACGCCGCCCGCGTCTCCGGCATCCGCCGCGTCGCCCTCGCGCGGCACGAACCGTTCGGCCGCCTTCGGCCGCGCAACGTAGTTCAGGCGGATGGCGGCGACCGGGAAGGGGCCGGGGAACTTCAGATAGCCCTCCAGGTTGGCGAGCCGCATGATCTCCGACGGCAGCGCAAGGGCGCGCAATTCGCGCCGGGGCGTGAGGCTCACCCCGTCGCGGATGGTGTTGGCGCCGTAGGAGAACCCTTCCGCGACCTCCTCGATCTCGCTGCGGCCCAGGCTGTCGGCCGACCATTGCGCGGTGTCCCGGTCCGGCGCCGCCAGCACGACGCGGGTTCCGCACAGGCCGGAGACGGTCTCCGCGCCGTTCCGGCCGTAGAGGTCGCGCAGCGCCGAGGCGACCTGGACGCCGAGCACGAAGCAGCCGCCGAACTGGCGCGACTCGGCCAGGCCGGGCTGCAAGGACGGCACCTGGTGCAGCGTCGGCAGCTCGTCGAGGATCACCCAGATGCGCCGCCCGTCGTCCTGGGCGAGCGACAGCATGGCGTTGACCGCGATCTCCAGCCAGGTGGATATGAGGCCGCGCAGGGATGCGTGCTGGTCGCCCCTCGACGTGAGGAACAGGAACCCGTCCCTGTCTTCCTGTCCGATCCACTCGCGGATCGAGAACGGCTTGCCCTCGTCGGGCAGGAACTCCAATGCACTCAGGTTCGCGGTCAGCATGGCGCGCACGGAGAGCGCCGTCTTCGGGTTCTCGGGATCGACGATCGACTGGGCGACCGTCCCTTCCATGGCCTGGGCCAGCTCGGTCAGCTCGGTCTTGAGCAGGCGGTCGACCAGGACCCGGTTCCGGGTCTCGCCCTTCTGGCGCAGCACCCCGGCGCCGTTGGCGAACAGCTGGCGGGCGGCCGTCACCCAGAACGGATCGACCGTGTCCTTCTGCTGCGGGATCAGCGCCGCGGCCATCATGTCGAAGTCGCGGGGATTGCGCGCCTCGTAGAACGGCGACCAGCGCGGCGCCCGGGCGTCGAGCGGGTTCATCAGCACGTCGCGGTCCTTATCGAAGAAGGCCGCCGTGTAGCTCCCCATCTTGTCGTAGATCACGCAGCGCTCGCCCTTCGCGCGGATCTGGGCGACCAGGTCGGAGATCAGCACCGTCTTGCCGGAGCCGGTGGTGCCCGAGACGATGGTGTGCTGGGTTTCCGTGCGCTCCGGATACGGTATGCCGGCGATGGCGTAGGGCCTGAGTCTTTTCCCGCCGGGCAGACGCACCAGCGTGCGCAGATGGCGTGCCTGCACCCGGCGCCGCAGTTCCCCGGCGGTGACCATCTCGGCGCCCCGGATGCGCTTCTGCCGGCCGAGCCGGGCGCCGCGATACCAGAACGCGACCAGGAACAGCCCGATCAGCCCGGCGCCGGCCGCGGCCCCGAGGGCGGCGCTGGCGAACATCTCGGCCCTGATCCGTTCCCGCGCCTCTCTGGCCGGGACGGAGGCGGCGATGTCGCGGATGCGCAGCACGCGGCGCGTGCCGTCCTCGAAGCGGATCTCCTGGCCGGACTCCGGGTCGTAGCCGAGGACCAGCTTGACCTCCGCCAGCGTGACCATGCCGGCGGCATACCACTCGGCGCCCGTGGTCCGCTGCCACAGCGTCCAGGCCGGCACCGCCACGGTCATGAAGGCGGCGAACAGCATGGCCGCCTGGAACAGCTGGCCCCACATGCGGATGCCGTGGAAGACGGTCTGGCCGCCCCGGAGCGTGCTGCCGCCGATACCGCGCATTTCGGTCTCCTTGTCCTTGCTTCGATCAGCGCGCGGAGCCGGAGGCCGGCAGGGGCCGGGCGAATCGATCGGGGCCGGTGAGAGACGCTTCAGCCTCTCTCCGGCCGCCGCACAAACCCCGGATCGGCGGGAGCCAGCCCCGGCCCCCGAGCCGGGGGGGCAGGCAGCCCCCGAACCGGGGTGGCAAACGGAGGACCTCGGCATGGCGCACACGACCAGGGACAACGCACGGCCACGGACGACGCGGGCCGAACGCGCCGTCGTGCTCGGCGGTTTCGCGCTCGCAGCGTTCGCCACGGCGCCCGCCTTCCTGCCCGGTGGCGACCTGGAGGCCGTGGCCGCGCTCTGGCTTGCGGCGGCCGTCTGGGCCTTCATCGCGTCGCTGGCGCTGGCGCTGCGGCGCGGTTTCCGGGACGGCGACTGGAGCGCCTTCCGCCGCTGCGAGATGACGGACGGCACCGAGCTGATCGACTGGTCGACCAAATCCGGCGGCTGGTACGACATGGCCCTCGCAGAGGAAAACGAGCGGCTGATGCGCGGCGACTGAAGCCTCCGCCGGGGTCACGGCGAGGACTCCCCCCAGCCCTTCTCGTCCTGCTGGCGCCGGGGTGCTTCCGCACCCCCGGGCGCGCCATCGGGCACCGCGTTCTTCGCCGTCCCGAACAGCTTGCCCGCCAGCCAGTCGCCGACCACGGGCAGGTTCTCCGTGGCGTGCTGCTCGAACGGCTTCTCCGTCTCGGCCTCGACCCCGGCGCGGCCCCCGGCGGTTTCCTGCCCGGTCACGCTCTGGCGCGCCTCCCGCGCCGTCCCCTTCATGGCCATGTCGGTCTTGGTCTCCGCCCGCTCGGCCGCCGCCGCCGCGCCGGTCTCTCCGGGCCGCGGCGCGCCCGCCGCGGCGGCCCGGTCGCGCACCCCCGCCGACCAGCCGGCATGGGCCGCCGCGGTCTCCGCCGCGTAGGCGCCGCGCAGCTTGCCGGCGGCGGCCTCGTATTCTGACGCGCCGCCGACCGACGCCGGGTCCGGCCCGGCCGGCGCCGGATACTTCTCGGCGATGAACCGGGCGGCGTATTCCCGGAGCTGTTCGGAGTCCTCCGCCGTCTGCGGCGAGGCGATGCGCATCGCCCCGGCGGCGCCGAGGGCGCGGCCGTCCGTGCCCTGTTGTTCGGTGAGCCAGGCGAAGAAGGGCTGGCCCAGCTCGCGCTCGACCGCCTGGGCGTCGGAGCGCACCTGCGCGGCCTGCTCGGACCAGCTCTCCGACTCCTGCCTTGCCAGCGAGGCCCGCTCCTGGAACGACCGCATGCGGGTGAGGTTGGCGCTCAGGCTCTCGTCAAGCCCGGCCATCTCGCTGTCCCCGGTCTGGGTGGAATATCTCCTCGACGCTTCGGAGACCTGCGACCAGGTCTCGGTGACGCCATGCTGGCGGTCGTATTCCTTCACCCGGTTCCAGGCATCGGACTCGATGGTCTGGCCGCGCCACATCACGGAACCGTCCGCCTTCGCCTTGACGATGAAGTCCCAGCCGCCGCCGACGCTGGCCTGGCCGGTCAGCACCGCCGCCTGGTTCCTGGTGATCCCGGCGATCTCCGACAGCTTCTCCACATGGGAGTCCAGCGCCTGCGCCTGCGTGCTCTCGCTCTCGGTCACGCCGCGCGCATGGGCCTCGCCGGTCGAGACGTCGTGGGAGTAGCGCTCGATCATCGCCGTGGCGTCCGTCACGGCGGCATTGCGCGCCTGGCCGGCCTCGGCCGACCAGTGGCGCGACAGGGTCCGGGCCTCCGCCGCCCGGGTCTCGTGGGAGGTGGCGAGGGATTCCGACAGCCTGACCCCGGCGGCCGGGATGCGGCTGGTGGCGGCGCCGGCATCGGCCACCGCGGTTCCGTCGCCGGTCACGGTGAACCCGGCGCCGGCCGGCGCGTAGCCGGTGTAGCGGTCGGTGTCGACATGGGTCGAGGTGCGGATCTGGCGCCCCTCCAGGGTCGCGAAGCGGTGGGTGTCGTAACCGGTGTTGGCGAGGGAGAGGTTGCCCGTCGTGCCCTCATGGGCCGCCGAGGACGCGGCGTCCTGGCCGACCGCGAGCACCGAGGTCGCCAGCACCGTCGCTTTCGAGAGCCCGTAGGCGAGCGCGGCGGCGAGGAACGGCACCGACATGGACAGATACCCGCTCATCACCGCCACGTCCGACGCGACGGCCCGGATGCCCGCCTGCGCCACCAGCGAGATGCCGATGTCGCCGTCCGGCATCAGCGCGGCGGCCTGCATCCTTTCCGCGGCCTCGCCCATCGAGATGCGATGCAGCACGGCGTAGAGCGGCCCCCAGCTCTGGAGCCATATGAGCCCGGTCACATACGACCGGAATACGGTTGCGCCCGCCGGCGTCAGCATCAGGAGCACCGCCATCGGGAACGCCCCGACATAGAGGCACTCGAACACGATCCTGAGCAGCGGCACCCAGGTCTCGGCCTGCCGCCCGATCGCCCGGTAGGCGGAGACGGTCTGGGCCTCGGCGCGGGCCTCGGTGTAGGCGCGGAGCGCCGCCGCGTTGCCGGCCTCCGCCGCCCACTGCTCGCCGGCATCGTGGACGGCATTGAGCACCATCTGCTGGCGCATGATCTCGGCCGCCGAGCGCGCCGCGCCTATGAGGAAGGTGTGGGAGGCGGGGAGCGCCGCCAGCAGCTCGGCCCGCGCCAGCGCGTCGGTGCGCGCGTCGGGGAATATCCTGCGCCCGAAGATCGTCCCCGCCCGCTGGATCTCGGCGGTCCACTGCGCATTCAGCCTGCCGGCCCCGTCGCGGCAGGTGACGACCTGGCGGTCCAGGGTGGCGGCCCCGCCGGCGCCCGCCGCGCCGCGGGTCGCGAACTCGAACATCCGCGCCGGCGAGGCCCCGGCGGACGGCGTGCCCGTCGCCGTCACCAGCCGCCACAGGTCGGTCGACTCCCTGAGGTCGTCCGCCGTGACGTGGCCTAGTAGCAGCGCGTGGAACACGCATTGGCGGGCGTAGTTGCGGACGTTCCTCGCGAACACCGCGTCGGTGATCTCCAGCCGGGTCGCCTTGGCCGCAAGCCTGGCCCCGAAGATCAGTCCGTGCCGCTGGTAGACGAGGTCGTTCGGCAGCGCGAACGCCTGCTCGGTGAGGCGCGTGAGGCCGTCGCCGACCTGGGAGGTCAGCGACGCGAACAGCGCGAGGCCGATCGGCACGTTCGCCACCACCGCCGGCGCCAGCGTCGGATCGAGCCGGTCGACCACGCGCACGGTCGCCTTGGGCACGATCATGGCGCCCCAGACGGCGGCGAACAGCAGCACCCACTTCGCGTTGTCCTTCCACGACCCGCCGAAGGCGGTGCGGAACAGGACCCAGGCGAGCCCGGCGACGCCGGCAATCTGGGCGAGCGCGATGTAGGCGCCGCCCGAGGTGATGGCGGCGACGGCGTTCAGCAGATCGACCAGGTAGGTCCCGCCGCCGAGGGTGAAGAGCTCGTACATTATATATGGGGGCCTACCGCGACCCGGCCCCGGCGCCGCCGCGCGCGAACGCCAATGCGGCGCGCAGATCGGCGGACAAGGCGCCGGCGAGCTCGGTCTCGATCAGGCGCAGCTTCTCGACCACCGCCAGCGCGGTGTTGAGGCGCTGGAGGCCCTGGTGGCGATGACGGGCCAGCGCGATGCGGTTGGCCCGCAAGCCCTCGCGCCAGCGCTTGAGCTGCTCGCCGTCGGCGATGTCGAGGGTGCCGGCCCTTTCCTCGACCGTGCGATGGAGGTCCGTGATCCAGACCTGCATCACGTCGAGCGCGACGGCTTCGGCGAGCGCGTCCATCTCCTGGTCGATGACGGCGCCCCGGTAGGCGGCGGCGGTGTTGGCGACCCGGTAGACCGGAAGCGTGGTCAGGTTGACCAGCCCCAGGGCCGGCGCGGGTACGGCGGTATCGTTCCGGACCGCGTCGACCATGTCGCGCAGCAGTTCCGCCACCCGCGCCCGGAAGCCCCGGTTGGGCGGGACGGTCGCCGTGCCCAGCGTCGGGTTGAGGCAGTCGGCCGTCGTGTCGCAGCGGTAGACCGGGAGCTGGCCGCCGCCCTCCATCAGGGTCTCGGTGACCCGGCGGTCGAGCGCCAGCGGCTCCAGGATGCGCACCCTCGGACCCGAGCTGTCCCCGTCCGAGGTCGGCGCGGTGACGATCACCGTGCCGGTGACCGCCATGGCGAACTCGGCCAGCTGGGTATCTCCGGACAGGAACGAGGACGCCCGGATCGCCTTCCAGGCATAGTTGACGTTGACCGGCACCTGGTCGGCCATCGCCCCGGAGGCCGAAGCGAGCGTCGAGTTGCGCTTGCCGTCGGCGCCGCAGCCGTGCTTCGCCGCGGCGTAGTCGGAGAAGATGCCCTGGCTGGTGCCGATCGCGGCGCAGATCGCCGCCGAGGCCCTGTCGTTCTTCGACCACACCGCGCCGACCAGCGCCTGGGCGGTCTCGCAGGAGTTGAGGTTCTGGCTGTTCACCCACTGCGCCAGCGCCCGGAGCTTGGCCATGGTCTCGGCGATGACCGGGCTGATGGTCTCCAGCGCCAGTTCGAAGGCGAAGCCGGCGGCGTTCTGGGCCACCGCCCGGCCGAAGGCGATCAATTGGTCCGAGTTGATGAACGAGAAGGCGCCGGCAAACGCGTCGATGCCGCCGCAGCCGGCGCGGAAGCTCGGCAGGCTCACCGTCGCGATCTGCTCGGAGCGCACTGGCGACCTCAGATAGAGATTGCCGAGCGTCCAGTGGCCCGAGGCCTGGCCCTGGAAGGCGGTCGGGCCCGTGGTGTTGACCGCCGCCCCCTGCCAGAAGCGGTTCATCTCCAAGAGCACGTCGGCCTGCCCCGGACCGGCGGCGAGAAGGACAGCGAGTACGCCGGCCGCTGCGGCGGCCCCGGCAACTGCCCGCCGGCACCGGCGTTGTATACCGGACGGCCGCCGCCGCCGGATCGGGCCGTATACGGTATGCAACCGGACCTGCATCCGGGATTTGCTAATAGTCATGTCCGGGCTCCAGGGCGGTGAGGGCGAAGATCCGCTCGGCCATCTCGTCCTCGGCCATCACGCCGAAGCCGACGGGGATCACGCGTTTCGTGGCGGTGTCGAACAGCACCAGGGCGGGGACGGGCGCATTACCGAGGCCGAGCCGGGCGGCGCGCCCCTGGTCCGCCACCGCCTCCGGCCAGCCCTCCAGCGCCGCGCCGCTGAGCGACACCGCGAGCACGTCGAGGCCGTGGCGTTGTGCGAAGGCGCGCAGCAGCGGCCCGAATACCTTGCAGCCGGCGCAGCCGGCATGACCCAGATAGATCAGCCCGTAACGGTCCCTGAGACGGGCCAATGCTGCATCGCGGTCCTGCCGCCGCCGGTCGGACCAGACCTGCTTGGCGAGCGCCCCGACCGGGCGGCGGAGCGTGTAGTCGAGCTCCGGCGTCGCCCAGACCGTGCGCCGGAAGGCGTCGGAGAAGGCCGCCGCCCGTTGCAGGGTCGCCTGCTGGAGCCGCAGATAGGCGGTGACCTTCTCAGGCGTCGGATCGAGGATCGCCGCCGCGCGCGCTTCCTCCAGCGCCTTGCGCATCGCCTCGATGCGTTCCGTGGCCGATCTCTCGGCGTCGCCCGCTCGCGGCGCGGTCACCACCGGCGGCGCCGGCGTTTCCACCTCCTCTTTCCGGTCGCAGTAGAAGTGCCACCCGAGCGACGGACCGGAAGTCGGAGCCTGTCCTCCCGGCTCGCGGGCCGGGACAGGCTCCCCCGATCCGGGGCGTTGCCCGCACCAGGATCGCCACTCGGCGGCAAGCGTCGGCGTTGCCAGGGCCGCCCACACGCCGATCGCCGCGAGGGCGTGTTTCGTGCCCCGCGTCATCACTGCCCCCGCCGGTAGAAGTCGCGGATGCGCGTGCGCATGACCGCCCCCGTGTCGCCCGCGTCGGGCAGCGAGACCGACGGCTCTTTCCCGCCGTCCATCAGATCCTCGGTGAACTCGGAAAGGTCGAGGCGGGCGAAGTCGATGCCCTCGATCTCCGCGACCGTCAGCCCCCGACAGCTCGACCAGCCGATGCCGAGCTGGCGCCGGCCCTGCTGCTGCAGGATGCGCCCGAGCTTCGAGCCGAACACGCACCAGGCCCGCGAGTGCCGGATGCAGATGCCGAACAGGGTCTTCCGCGAGCAGTACCGGCCGAGATAGTGGGTGTTGCCGGCGTTGCGCTCCTCCGCCAGCTCGATCTCCGAGGCCGAGCAGTTGGCCAGACCGACCAGCAGCCCGGAGTTCTTGCAGCAGTTGGCCAGCCCCCCGAAATGGATGTGGCAGCGGCGGCGCTTGCCCTTGAAGAAGCGCATGTCGGTGCGGTCGAACTCGTCGCCGCCCAGCTCCAGCGCCATGTTGAGCCGCGTCGTCGCGTCGACGAAGCCGGTGTTCGATTGCGAGGTAACGGTCTCGCAGCCGGCCCCGACGCAGTAGCGCACGGAGCCGCAGGAGCCCCCGGACTGCGCGTCCCGAAGCCCGGCGTTGCAGTTTGCAACGCTGCCGGAGGCGAGGCCGTCGGCGCGGTGCACGGAAGAGTGCGGCGCTGCGGCGACGGTCTCCGAGCGCCGCACCATCGGATCGCCTGCCGGCACGTTCGCGGCGGGCCGGCGCGTCGTGCCCCGGACCACCGCCCGCCCGGCGACGCCGCCCGGATCGTCGGGATCGGCCAACAGCGCCCGGCCTTCGTCCTGGAGGCGGCTCGCGCCGATATTCCGCTCAGGCAGGTCCGTGCCCGCGTAGCCCGGCACGTCCGCAGCATTGGAAGAGTTCCGTGCGATCGTGCGCGCCGCCGCATTGCCCGCATTGCCGATGGCGCGCGCCGCGGCCTTCGGGTCACTCGCCTTCGCCACCATGCCGGAGACCAGCCACAGCATCAGGCACACGAGCGCGAACATCGCCGCCCAGGTCAGCAGCCGGGCGATCCGGGTCGCACGGTCCACGATGACGGCCACCCGATCGTCGGACAAATCGTTTCCGTCCGTCATGGTCTGTCTTCCCCTCTCAGGCGTTGGAGATGGCTGCGGGCCGCCTCGCGAGCGACCGATCCCTCTTCGGCGACCGCTTCCAGCGCGGCCGCCAGGCCGAGGTTCCCCGTCACCCGGTCGTGGGGCGGCGCGGGATCGTCCGCACAACCCCGGCTCCGGCAGGGCGGCACGCCGCCGGGCACGACGACCACCGCCGGCACGCGGGTGACGCCGAACAGGCGGAACAGGCGCGGGTCGATGGCGACCCCGGCCTCCGCGCCGCCGATCCGGGCGCCTGCCCCGGACCCGATCCGGGCGCCTGCCCCGGACCCGATCCGGGCGCCGATCCGCTTGACCGTCACCCGCAGCCCCCCTTCGCCGACGCCGCGCAGCACCAGCGGAACCCCGATGCCTGCTGCCTCATGCGCCCACTGGCGCCAGCTCGCCGCAGGCACCGACAGGCTGGTGAAGATCAGGATTTCGGCCGTGCCGGCGCGCCCGGCGGCGCCTCCGGCAATCCCCGCCGCGTGCCGTTCGGCCGGGAGGGGATCGGCGGACCGTCCGGGCGCCCCGGGACCTGCCCCGCCTGCCCCGGACCCCGATCCGGGGGACCCCGATCCGGGGACAGTCTGCCTGGCGGTCGCACCGGCGCGTCCCAGGGCGCGGTCGATGACTGACCGCGTCCAGTCGCCGAGCGATTCCCCGTCATTGCCGCCGGCCTTGCGCAGCACATCCTCGACCAAACGCGCCGCGTCCTCATCCGGGGTCGCGGCAGGCGGTTTCCCATCCGCGCGGGCGAGCCCGATACCGGCCGCAACGACCAGCACGGCGGCGAGAGAGAAGACGCTTCGGGGTGGAAGAGGGGTGGCTTTCATGGCGTCCACAACTTTCGATTTATCGTTGTTTCCCAACGGGTTCAGAGCAGGCAGCAGGATCTTTTCCGCCACAGCAGGTAGCCGAAGTTCTCGCCCGAGACCGGCAATTCGCGCAGGGTTTCCCAGAGCACGGACGAGCGCCCGGTCGGGTTGCAGCCGGTAATGGCCGAGGTCGCCGGCACCGGCTGGGTCATCTGCCAGCGGTACTGCGATTTCTTCATGATCGGCATCGGGTAGCGCCCGCAGAGCGCGCCCGAGCCGGAGGTGCCCCAGGCAAGCCCGGCGCGGTGCAGCCGGTAGAGCAGGCGCTGGGACGCCAGCAGCGAGGCCTGGACCCCGCCGACATGGGCGGCGACGTTGCCGGTGAGCGGATACATCCCGCCCTGGCAGCCGGCGCACCAGAACATGGCATCGAGCGGCAGGCCGGCCGAGGCCGCCGCGCAGTCGGCGGCGCACGCCGCCTGGGCCGGCAGGTTGGCGAACAGCGCCGCTTCCGGGTTGAGCAGGAAGGTCAGCTCGTCGTCGAGCCAGGCCGGGTCGAGCTCCGAGGCCCAGGCGATGTCGAGACCGCCGCCCTCCAGACAGCCGAGATCGAGCAGCACGCCGATCCACGACAGGAGCGGGTACATGTAATAGTGCGCGTGCCAGACCGAGCCCTGCGCGCCGTCGCCGCCGGAGGAGCCGGTGCGCCCGCGCCCGGCCGGCAGGCCGGGATCGATGGTGAGGCCGCCCAGGTTGGGGAAGCACCAGGGCGTCCGCGTCGCGTCGACCAGCCGGGCCGGCTCCCAGACCCCGAGCGACAGGCCGATCCGGGGAATGGGCGAGCCGCACAGGCAGATCGGCGAGCCCGGGTTCGGCGTGTCCGGGGCGCCGGCGGCGCCGCCGATGGTTATCGGCCCGATCGAGATCGGCAGCAGGCACTCCCAGCAGACGTCCGAGATCGGGTTGACGAAGCGCCCGGTGCAGGACTGGGCCGAGGCCGCGCCGGACCAGAGGACGGCCGCGAGGGCCAGCGCGGCCGGGAGGACGAGGCGGCGCGTCATGCCTCGGGATCCGCGGCGCCGCTGCCGGCTGCGGTTTCGGGCTCCCCGGAGGGCTCCTGCCGCCGCCCCGAGAGGATGTTCACCGTGTCCTGCCGCCGGGAGACGACGATCTCGGTGACCGCCCGGTCGTTGCCGTCCTTGTCGCGGAAGGCGCGGCTGGCGATGCGGCCCTCGACCATCACCCGGTCGCCCTTCCTCAGCATGGTCTCGACCGCCTTCACCGACGGGCCGTAGACCACCACCCGGTGCCATTCGGTGGCCTCGGCGGGCCTTCCCTCCCGGTCGGTCCATTTCTCGGTGGTGGCGAGCGTGAACACCGCCGCCCGGCCCCCGTTGCCGAGATCGCGCAGTTCGGGATCGCGGCCGGCATGGCCCAGCAGGGTCGCCCGGTTCATGTTCAGCATGTTCAGTCCTCCTCTGGTGGCTCGATGCCTGCCCGCCCGGACTCCGAGCCGGGAGGCTCCCGGTCCTCGACCGGGATTTCCGTAATGCGCAGGAGCATTCCGGCCTGCTCGACCAGGCTCGGCGTGAACCGGAGGCCGAAGCGCGCGGCGAGACGCCCGCCCTGGTCGAAGAAGAAGGGCCGGCGGTGGCGCCGCATCAGGTCGAGCGGCCGCCCGGCGAGCAGCACGATCTTCGCGGGGCGCCCGCTTTCGTCTTCACGGGACAGCGCCCAGGCGATCTCGGCCGCGCGCCGGCCGTCGACGAACAGCAGGTCGCGGGCGAGCGTCATGCGCTCCAGCGGGTTGACCCGCGTGCCGGCGGCGGCGATCAGCGCGCCGTCGGCCGACCGGATGTCCCGCGCGACCGTGATGGCGGGGTCCCACAGCCGGCTGCGTTCCCGCGTGGCGGGCGCGATGCCGGGCAGGGGATCGGGTTCCTCCAGCGTCCGCCGGGCGTTGGCGCGGGCGTCCTCTTCCAGCCGCGCCAGCGCCCCCGAGCTTTCCAGTTCGAGGAGTTGCAACTCGATCTGCGCCAACAGGTCGGGCTCGGCGACCGGCCAGGTCGCGCCGCGCACGCCGAGGTCCTTTGCGGATGCGGCGGACGGAATGCCGGCGGCCGGCAGGGCGGCCACTGTCGCGGCGAGCAGCAGGGCGGCGGGACGCATCATCGCGGCATCTCCGCGGCCGGCGCCGCCGCGCCGTCGTCCAGCGGGTGCGGCAGGATCGTCGCCCGGCCGGCCTCGTCCACGTCCTCCGGCCCGACCAGCGGCCCCTCCAGGCCCAACCAGGGAATGTCCGGCATGGCGATCGCCCGCCCGAGGATGCGCCCGCGCGGCACGAGGCCGATCTCGGCGTAGCGGCTGTCGTGGGAATCCACATGATCGGCGTGCAGGTAGAAGTGCCCCGGCGGGATGATCCCGGGCGCGATGGCCGCGAGCGGCCGCCCGTCGAGCGCGTGGGTCTTGGCGCGGCCGGCGGGGACACCGTCCAGAAAGACGGTTCCGTCTTTCCCGACTTCGATACGCATGCCCGGCACGCCGCGCACGGTCTTGAGATACGGCACCTGAGATTCGACCGACGGAGCCTGGCCCGGACCCCGATCCGGGCGCGGTTCGAACAGCACCCGGTCGCCGGGCTTCGGGTCTTCGCCGAACAGCGGGAAGGCGGCATAGCCCCACGCTTCATCCGACCAGCTCGCATTGACATGGACATGCGACACCGCGGCGAGCCACAGCGCCGCCAGCACGAGCAAGACGGCGAGGCCGACGTTGCGGCGGCGATCCGGCGCCGTCTTCAGGGCGAATACCGGCCGCTGCGCGGTCATGGTTTCTCTCCGGCGGGCGCCGTCCCGCGCCGCGCAAGGACGGCCGCCAGCGCCGCCTCGACCTGCCGCGTCAGGTCCGGCGCCCCGGCGGCGACCGCGCGCGCCGGCAGCAGCACCGCGCCGTGGCGGCGGGCCACACGATCGAGCGCGATTTCGAGGGCTGCGCCCCAGGCCCGCACGTCCTCGGCACCCTTGCCTTCGCTCGCGGCCCGCGTGGTGTAGGCGGCGGTGATCTCGGCAAGCCGGACCCCGGCGATGCGCGGCGGCGCCTGGACGCCGTAGCCCGGAACGAAGTCCGGGCCGTACCGGAGGATCGCAGCCGCGACCGCTGCCGCCACGGCGCCCGAGAGCAGCACCGCCGACGCCATCACCGGCCAGCTCGACCCGCTGCGGTCCATGTCAGCTTTCGCCGGCATCCGACCCGTCCGTTCGGGAAAGGCGCCCGCGCCGCTCCTCGTCCGTCCCGGCCAGTGCCCGAAAGCGGTCCAGCCATACTTTCGCGGCCTTGTCGGGCGTAACGCTGCGGATACGCCGCTTGAGCGGCGGGAAGGCGACGCCGGCGCCCGCGGGCGTCCCCGGCCCCCCGGCTCGGTGACCGGGGCCGGCTCCCCCCGACCTGTCCCGGCCCCTGAGCCGGGATCCGGGCCCGTCCAGCAGGTCGCGGCTCTCGGCCGCGACCGCCATGCGGGTGACGAACCGCAGCAATTCCGCCGGCTCTTCCTCGATCACCGCACCCAGGCCCGCCGCTTCGCGCACCGCGGCCTCGATCCCCGACGCAAGGCGGCCCGTCCTCTCCATCGCCCGCTGCGACCCTGCCGCGACGCCCCGGAGCCAGGCCGACGGCGCATCGGCGAGCAGGGCATAGAGCGCCAGCGTCCGCCGTTCCTCCTCGCCCAGCCCGTCGAGCGCCGCGATCTCCTCGCTGACGATCACCGCGTGCGCGGCGACCGAGTGGTACTGCCGCAGGCAGCCGCCCCGGCGGCAGGTGTTGGCGAGCACATGGGCCAGCGCCTCGAAGTCGATGTCGGAGGCCGTCACGGTCTCCGGATCGCCCGGCCAGGTGAGCGGGCCTTGCGAACCCGCCCGGCTTCGCTTCGCAGTCATGCGGTTTCCTCCAATTCTGATGGTTCGGAATGTCCGGTAGTGGCGGGGACGTCGCCGGCCAGCCGGTCGATGGCCTCCACGGTGGTGAGACCCTGCGCCTTGAGGTTCTCGACCGCCGCGAAGGCCGGCCCGCGCGACGAGAACAGCGCCACCGACCAGGCGTCGAGCACCAGCCGCGCCACCCGCCAGCCGTCGGGGCCGTGCAGCACCAGTTCGGCATAGCGGCCGTCGGCGGTGGTCAGGCTCTTGAGCGCCCGCTCCATGCCGGGGTCGCAGTGGATGCGCTTCTCGGATTTCAGCAGCTCGACCGACTCGTCCTTCTGGGCGAGGAAGATCACCCAGTCCGAGTTCTCCCAGGCCGCCCTTGCCGCCGGGTTGGCGTAGTAGTCGTTGACCGACTGCGTGCCGGTGATCAGCGCGCCGCGATACTTGCGCGCCCGGCGCGCGGCGCCTTCGAGGAAGGCCTTGCTGTCCTCGCCCGAGAGCAGGTCCCAGGCCTCGTCGATGACGATCGCCTTCGCCCGGGTGCGGGGGCCGTGATACATGCGCTGGGTGCTGAGGAAGACCACCAGCATCAGCACCACCGCCTGGACGTCGCCTCTTCCCTTCAGTTCCGCGAGCTCGAACACCGTCATGGCGTTCTCCAGGTCGGGGACGTTGGAGCCCGCGAAGAGGCGCCCCATCGCTCCGCCCGGGCACCAGGGACCCAATGCGGTCGCCATGTCCTTCGCCCGGCGGTCGTCGCGGGCTTCGAGGTTCTTCCGGACCGTCCCCAGATCGGCATCGTTGCCGGCCTCGTCCCAGGCGGAAGCGATGGCCTCCGCGATCAGCGCCGCCTCGATGTCGTCGATCGAGCCCCGGCGCCTGGCCATGCGCCCGATGACGCTCGCCAGCATGGCGAAGCACTCTTCCCGATAGTCGCCGTCATGTTCGGCGGTGCCTGAGTCGATCATGGCGAAGGGATTGAGACAGGCCGGGTCCTTGCCGAAGGCGATGAAGGCGCCCTCAAGGGCCTCTGCCGTGTGCTGGAACGAGCGGCCGTCGTCGATCACCACCGCCTCGCCGCCGGCGCCGATGAGACCGGTGACGAGTTCCTGCATCAGCACCGACTTGCCGGAGCCGGATTTCCCCGTGACCGCCACGTTGTAGTTGCCGGCCTCGTTGGCGAAGGGCGACCAGCAGGCCGGCTGGCCCCGGCGGCCGATCAGGAACAGGGTAGGCGGGTTGTCGGGGTTGGCGGACTGGCCGCGCCATTCGCCGTGCAGGGGCGCGAGATTGACCGCCGACGAGGTCAGCAGGGTCTTCATGCGGCCCATGCGTTCGAGATCGGCGTCGAGGCCGCCCGCCGAGGCCATGGGCAGGCAGGCGAGCCAGGAGGGGAGCTGCATGTAGCGTTCCGCGTTCACCCGCCAGCCCTGGCCGTGGTAGATCGCGCGCACCGCCTGCTCGGCCTCGTCCAGGGCGTCGAGCGGGGCGTAGACGGCGGCCATGTAGCAGGCCCGGACCAGCTTCTCGCCGTCCTTGATCCGCTCGGTGACCGTCTGCCAGTCCCGCGCCTTCTCCGGCAGGCCGGGCAGGTATCTTGCAATGCCGGTGCCCGCCTGCTGGGTCGCGCGGGCCGACTTGAGGAACGCCTTCTCGCCGGCCGCCTCATCGCCGGTGGTCACGGTGAGGCAGGTCAGTACCGGGCAGCCCGGTTGCAGGAAGTCGCGGTGGAAGTCGCCGATCAGCGCGTTGCCGCGCCAGCCCGGCCAGACCTCCGGGAAGGCAATGGCGGAGAGAACGCGGACGGCAATGTCGTTCCCGTCCGGGTGGTGGAAGGTGAGGCCGGTCGGATGGACCGTGAGGGCGCGGCCCGGCGCGATGCACTGTTCGTGCAGCGGATCGCGGGGCGCCCAGCGCCTGGCGGGACGTTCGCTCCCGCCGTCGCGGTACCCGCCGATATCCGGCGCCACCAGCTCCGCAGCCAGCGACAGCAGCGCGTCCGGCTCCAGCCGGCGGGTCTGCGCCCCGGCCGAGGCCAGCGTCCCCTCCAGCGCCCGGCGGAAGGCGCCGAGCGCGGTTTCCGCGGCCGGACCGGGCAGGGCCGCGAGGCAGGCGGTGACGAACACCCGGTAGTCCGAGAGCGTGAAGGGCGGACCGCCGGCGTGCAGCCGGCGCCAGCCGCCGGAGGCGAGCAGGTCGCGGCGGCCCTTGCCCATGCGGGCCAATGCGCCGTCGCCGTCCGAACGGGGCTCCGCCCAGGCGCGGGAGGCCGCGCCGAAGCGCGGGCTCGCCCAGTGAATCACCTGGATCGTGCAGCGCTCGGGCGCGGCGTCGGCGAGCGTCCCCGCCAGCGCGCCCAGAGTCTCGGTGTCGATCCCCGCGAAGGGCGGCAGCTCGACGACGAAGCCCGTGCTGGCAGCGTTGACGTAGAGCTCGCTCGATTCGTCGAAGGCCCGCCAGGGCAGCAGCGCGTGCAGCGCGGCGGGCATTTCCGGCGGCGACCAGGGGCCCGGCGCCTCCGGACCCTCGAACAGCTCCAGCAGCCGCTTCACCGCCCGAGCCTCCAACCCGCCGGCTCCAGCACGACCCGCACGTACGAGGCCTCGCGGTAGACGCCGCCGGCGTCGACGAAGGGCGCGATCCAGATCCGCGCCACCACCTCGTCCGTGCGCAGACCGGCGCCAGGAGGGTCTTCGGCTACCGGGTGTACTTTTGGCGAACCCGGCTCGGCCGGGAGAGGGGCGGCGTCCGCTTCGGCCGGCAGGGCGGCGGGCGTCGGGGCTTCGGTCGGCAGCAGCCGGGTGGGCCCGGTCGCGGCGGTCTTCTTCTCCGCCGCCGTTTCGCCGCCGAACAGCCGCGCGAGCCAGCCGAAGGGATCGAACCCGGCGCAATCCGCCTCGCACGCGGAATCCGCCTTCCGCGGCATCGTGCGGGTTTGCTCGCCGCGCACCCGCCAAAGCGGCTCCCGGAAGACCGCATTACGGGCGGCGTTCCTGTCAGGCACCGCCGGATCGGCGTCGGCGACGCTGTCGCAGGTCCCGGTATCGGCCAGCGGGCACTGCCAGCTCTCCCCGACATGGCCCGACGAGCAGCCGGCGAGCAGGAGCGCGGCCAGCGCGGTAGCCGGAAGCGCCACGCGGCGCGGGTATTTCGTGGCAAGCGTCATCGTCCTTGTCCTTGTCCTTGTCCTTTCCGGGCAGTCCGGACCGGCGCGCGGCCGTCGATGCGGGCGCCCTCGAGGAACACCAGCGTCACCTTCGTGCCGGCCTGGAGCTGGATCACCGGCTGATACTGCTCGGCGCGGCGGATCATGTAGTCGGCGACCTTCTGCCCGGCGGTCGACGCGCCGGCGCCGAGACCGGCCCGGCCGATGTCCCCGAGTGCCGTGTTGGCGACCGCCGCGCCGCCGCCGGTGGCTAGCGCCTGCGGCTGGAGGGCCTGGCTGACGCCCTGGCCGAGGCCCGAGACCATGCCGGCGAGGAACGCCTTCTCGACCAGAGCGCCCTCGCGGCTCACCACGGGGCCGCGCACCCCGGTCTTGCCGGAGCCGGCGACGAACCCAGCCACGTCGGTCTCGATCACCGTGCCCGGCTCCGGGCCGGCGCAGGTCATGGTCCGGAAGCGGACATAGACCTTCTCGGAAGAGAGATCGCCATGGGCCGCGCCGGTGACGGTGCAGCCGTCGACGTCGACCTGCAGGGCGGTGCCGTCTTCGGCGGCGGTCCAGGCCGGCCCGGTTATGCGCAGCAGCACCGGGCGCGGATCGCCCTGGGAGGACACCCCGGCCGAGGCGTCGACGCCGGCCAGCACCACGGCCTCGGCATGGGCGCCCGCCGGCAGCCACACCGACACCGGCTTCGCCACGGCATCGGCGACCAGTTCGGGGCCCGTGCGGGGCAGGCTCCCCCCGATCCGGGAATCGCTCACGGAAGATTGTGGCCCGCCCTTGAGTTCGAAGGTCTCGATCATGGGCCGTGTCGCCGACGCGGCCGGTTGCCGCCGATCGCCGCCCGGCGGCGCCGGCGCCCGGCCCCGGAACCAGGGATCGCCCGCGGGCGCGTTGCCCGGCGCGGCGCCCGGCCCGGCCGGCTGAAGCCGTCGCTCCAGCTCGTCGATCCTCGCCTTCTGCGCGTCGATGGTCCGGATCCCGTCGGCCGTCTGCCCCTCCAGCTTGGTCCGCAGCCCTTCGTTCTCGGTGCGCAGCCGGCCCGCCTCCTGCTCCATCCGCTTCAGCGCGCCCTCGACCTTCTTGAGCCGCGCCTCCGAGCGCCGCGTCCAGACCATCTCGGCGGCGTCCGGATCCACGATCCCGGCGTCGATGCCGCCCTGCGGCGCCTCGGTCTTGCTCCCGCCCATGCCGAGCCAGGCGGCGACCGCCACCAGCGCGACCGCCGCGATGACCGAGAACAGCAGCAGCTGGCGCCGCCGCACCGCATCGGGATCGCTCGTATCGGCGCGGGGGCTCATCGCGTGTCTCCGTGGGCTTCGGTTACCGCCACGACCAGCCGGCCGCCGCCCGGACCCGTGCCCGGCGCGGCCAGCCAGAGCGCCGCGAGGCGGCCAACGCCCGGCAGGCTCCCGACAGACCGGGCGATGGTCCCGGCGAGGTCCGCGGGCCCGGATCGGAGGGAGCCTGTCCCGGACCCCGATCCGGGGGGCCGGGCTCCGGTCGCATCGCGGTCCGCTTCCAGGACATGCGCCGCGAGGCGCGGACCCCGCCAGGTCTCGATGAGGGTCATGCCGTCAGGCGAGACTCCCGCACCGCGCGCGATCGCGTAGCCGGGCAGCGTCTCGCGCCGGGCGACGGCGCGCACCAGCCGCACCAGCGCGGCGACATGGGCGCCGGTCCGGGCCGCCGGGCCCGCAGGTCCCGGCGCCTCCGCCGTCCGGGGAAGGACGGCGGCATTGCGGATCAGGATCTGCGCCGAGTCGCGGTCCGAAGGGGTGAGCGTCAGCCGGTAGGTGAAGCCCTTTTCGGTGCCGACGAACAGCGTCACGGGCTCGTGCTCCGCAGCCTCCGCCGCGACCGGCCGGAGATAGATGTCGCCCGAGGCGGCGTCGTGCTCGACCGCGAACCCGTCCGGCGACCGTACCACCCTGGCGATCCGGTCGCCGGCGAGCGCGATGCGGTTGACGTCCTTGGCGGATATCTCCGCCGCGAGCTCGGCATGGTCGGCCGCGTCGAGGATCTGCATCGCCAGCGCGGGCGCCGGCGCACCGAGGGCGGCCATGCAGCCGAGCGCGATGGCGAAGAGCGGCGCGAACCGCCGGTATTTCCGTGTCATCGTTCGTCCTCCAACTGTTCGAAGCGCAGGAGCGCGATCCGCCCGGCGTCGATGCGGAAGACGAGCCGGTAGCGCCGGTCCTCGCGCGAAGCCTCCTCGCGGCCGATCCAGGTCACCAGCTCGCCCGCGATCTCGACCGCGAGCCGCGCCGGGTCGGCCGCGATCTTCGTGGGATAGAAGGCGCTCGCCAGGTCGCGCCCGGCCATGCGGGCGGCCTCGGCCTCGACCCAGGCGCCGATCGCGCCCCGCGCCGAGGCATGGCTCATCCGCGCCGCCGCGCGGCGGACATGAGCCGCGTTCTCCGGCGTCAGGGTGAGCAGCGTCACCGCCACCGTGCGCGCCATGTCTTCGAGATACCGCGCGCCGGCCCGGTCGATGCCGACCCCGCCGCCGCCGACCGCCCAGGACGGCCCCGCCGTCGCCGGCACCAGCACCGTCACCGTCTCGCGTCCGGCGAAGCTCATGGTGAGCGCCAGGTTGGCCGCCATCGAGAGCGCCAGCAGCAGCCCGAGCGCGAGTCGGATGTCCCGCACCCGGCGCAAGGCGGTATCCATGTCGCCGCGCCGCATCAGCCGACATACCGCCGGAGATGGCTCGGCGGCGTCGCCTTCAGGCGCAGCACGAAGTCCGGCAGGAACCAGTAGAGGGCGTAGCGCGCGATGTTGGCCCCGCCGCCGCGCTTGACCCGGCGCAGCAGCAGCCAGCCGCCGACGCCGGCGATGAGCCCCGGCACGAACTGGTTGGCCGCGAGCCCGAGCAGGGCCGGGCCCATCAGCGCCGCCGCTTCGTCGACGGTCCAGAACAGCCAGCGTTCCGGATCGTCGAGCCGGCGCGGGATGGTGTGGCGGGCGGTGTCGTTCATCGGACGATCGCCCTCAGACAATCGCGGTGCCGACCAAGCCGGTGACGATGCCGGTGCCGGCGCCCGCCGCAATGCCGACGCCGACCGCGCCCATCAGCTGCATCGCGTTGAAGCGCAGCACCGAGCCGACCAGGGCGGCGCCGACGGCGAGCGCCGCGGCGAGTTGGCCGCCGGTGCCGCCCACGATGTTCTCCACCGTCGTCAGCGGCGCACCGAAGGTGGTGTCCGAGGTCGCCAGCGCTACGTCCGGGCCGCCCAGCACGGCCGCCGCCGCGACGAGCGCCAGGCCGGCGGCGCGCGTCTTGCCTGCCCCGTCCCTCATCGGGGCTCTCCCGTGAGCGCGGTCCCGTCGTCCATGGTCGAGGCGCGCCGCCGGCTCCGCACCCAGGCGTCCAGGTCCTCGCGCAGATAGCGCACCCGGCCGCCGAGCTTCGCGAACACCGGCCCTTTCGCCTTGACCCGGTAGCGGGCCAGCGTCTTCGGGGACAGGCCGACAATCCGGGCCGCCTGCAGCGTGTTCAGATAAACGGTCTCTTCCGTCATTCCCGTCTCCTCCCGTCCCGGACACCGATCCGGGGTCGCTTCGAGGCGCCCGGACCGCTCCGGACGCAGGGACCGCCATCCAAGCGCACCGGACGGGCGCCGGGGATGGACGTTTTCGATTCGCAATCGGCCACCCAAACGGGAGCAAACGGGGTCAAACGGGGACGGGGCGATGATCGGACGGGTGCGCAGCGGACGGATTTCGGCCCCGGACGGCCCCAAAACGACCCCGCGAGCCAACCGACGCTGTCCCCGGCGGCCGGGAAGAAACAACCCGACGGCCGTGCGGCGCGGCGGGCGGAACTGACCATGAAGGGTGGTAAGACGGCCGGCACGCCCTGGCGCGGCTGCGGAAATGATCGCTGCGAAAGGCCTGTCGTGAGGTCGTTACTCGTGGCCGCGATCGCGCAGCAATTGCGCGAGTTGCGCGAAAGTCACTGCAGCCCGCTCGGTGAGTGGCCGACAGCATCGGGGCGGACATACTCGACCGGTCCCGGCCTCGCGCGACCGAGGTGGCCTGAGGGGAGGGGCTGCGCGCCGGCCAGCCGCCGACGGTCCCCGAAAGCCGGCGCCCGATTCGTCCGGGCCGCCGGTTTCGGGGCGGTCGTGCGAATCGGGCGCCTTTTTCCGGCGACTCTCGAGGACAGGCGTATGCCTGAAGGCGCTGGAGTGCGATTCGCGTAAAACCGCCTGTAGACAGGGGCTTGCGGGGCTTCGGGGCGGACCTATCCTTGATCCATGGCCGCGCTCGACAGCCTCCATTGCGACGACTCGAAAGCCCTTTCCGGCGGGGCTGTCGCGCTCCGGCGGGCTCGTCCGGGCAGGGGCGCCGGTTCCGGGACCGGGGCCGATGATCGACTTCGACCGGCTGCGCCGGGCGCTGATACTGGGGGCGCTGGGAGCGCCTGCTGCCCGCGTTGGCGGCGCTGCGCGACACGGACGGCCACGACTGGTACGCCGCGCGCAAGGCGAGCGTGGCGCAAGCGCCGATCGCAGCCGGCTTCGACGAGGGCCCGGCGACGATATACTGCCTGGGCTACGCCCGCAGCCTCCTGTTCGTGCCCAGGCCGCGCCGCCGCTCCTACGCCGAGCTCAACGCCTGGCTGCTGGACGCCTGCATCCGGGACGCCAAACGGCGGCCGCATCCGACGATCCCGGGCAAGACGGTGTGGCAGGTGTTCGAGGAGGAACAGCCTTACCTGCCAGGCGTGCCGCGGCCGTCCTTTTCCGTCGCGACCGAGGCGCCGGTTTTCCGGCGGCCCCGATCGCCGTCAGCAGTTCATGCCGGGCATCGGCTCGACCGCGCGCGTAGGCCTCCGCCTCGATCTCCGCCACCAGCGCCGAAAGCCGGCCGGGCCGCGCCATTGGCATGCGCGCGGGCGGAGACCGAACTCGCCGTTCAACAGATGCGCGGTTCTTCAACAGGGAAAAAAGGGGTATTATATCTTTAGCTTAAAAACCGGGCCTTAAATCCCCATGTGAAAGTCATGGAGGATACGGCCATGACCAAGGGCAAAGCACCCGGAAAATACTACCGCGAAACGATTTCCGTCATGGAACTGAACGATATGTTCCCTGACGAGAAATCGGTGGTGCAGTGGTTCGAGGAAACACGCTGGCCCAACGGCCGCCACTGCCCGCGGTGCGGCTCCGTCGTTACCAAGGACGTACCGAACGCCAAGCCGATGCCGTACTGGTGCCGGGGCTGCAAGTCGTATTTCAGCGTGCGCACCGGGACTGCGATCGAGCATTCTAGGCTGCCGCTGCGCAAGTGGGTTTTCGCCGTCTACATGTATGTGACCAGCCTCAAAGGCGTCAGCAGCATGAAACTGCACAACGACCTGAAGGTGACGCAGAAAACCGCTTGGTTCATGCTCCATCGGCTCCGCGAGGCGTGGGCCAAAAGCGGCATTGAGCCGATGGCCGGGCCGGTCGAGGCCGACGAGACGTTCATGGGCGGGAAGCGCATGAACAAGCCGAAGGACCAGCGCCGGGGTCCGAAGCGCACCGGTACTGTCGACAAGACGGTCGTGGCCGGCGTCCGAGACCGGGAGACCAACAGGGTCAGCGCCGCGGTCGTACCCGACAACAAGGCCGAAACGCTGGTGCCATTCGTTGAGGATCGCACCGCGCCGTCCGCCACGGTCTACACCGACGAGCACCCGTCATACCGGCCGCTGAACCGGTCGCATGAGGCGGTTCACCACAAGGCTGGCGAGTACGTTCGCGGGGATGCGCATACCCAAGGCATCGAGTCGTTCTGGGCCATGCTCAAGCGGGCGCACAAAGGCACGTTCCACAAGATCAGCGAAAAGCACTTGCAGCGCTACGTCAACGAATTCACGGGTCGCCACAACGTGCGAGACGCCGACACCATCGACATGATGCGCGACGTAGTGACGAGCGCGGTCGGCAAGCGGCTGACCTACGCCGCGCTGATCGCCGATAACGGACTCGCGTCGGGGGCGAGGCCCTAGATGTTCGATCCGTTTCTTGTCGGGACAATTTGCTTCGGGGTCGCATCCGTATTTTCGGTCATGAATGTGTTGCTTCAGTGGATGCTCTACAAGCACTCGCAGAAGTAGATTTCTCCCTATTTTTGATTTGGCGGCTTCTTTATGGGCTTCATTAAGACACCTGAGACGGCATCGCATTTGGATTGATCGCCGTCGCAGTACAGCGCCAAGTTTACACCATATGACTTTGCAATCTTTCCTACTGCCATATGCAACATCGGCAGATTGCCATCCAGGTCCATTTTGTTGCGAAACACATAAACGGGCGTCTTCATGAATTTGCCGCTGTACATGAAACTGTCCGCCCCGATCTTTTTGTCTACATGCTTCGTGAGCGTTTTCAATTCCTTAACATCGCTTCGCAAGTCCTTGATGCTTCCCGCCATGTAGGAGACGTCCTTCTGGATCAGGGCAATCTTCTTGTCGAATTCTGCGCCCCTATCGAAGACGCCGGCTGCGTAGCTGATCAAACCTCCAATGAAAGAGATCACGACCACCGTCGATGTGCAGATCGAGGCAATAGCTCCCGCGGTCGCAAGGTTCATCGTACGCCTCCCGTCACATAAGCCGTTTCGCGTCCCGGCGGCGCCGGGTCGTTGCGACATGCACTCTAGGCCGGAATCTCGATCCAGGTCCAGCGGGAACGACGGCTGGCCCCGCGGCACCAAATCTGCTAACAAGAGAAGGGTCGCCCACCGGATTTGGTGGGCGACCCTTCCATTGATTTGGCTACCATACGTGTCTGCTACACACGTTGTGTTAGCCACTTCCCTATGCGGCCCCGTAGCTCAATGGACCAGAGCGCCGGCCTGCTAAGCCGGAGGTTGGGGGTTCGACCCCTCCCGGGGCCGCCATTGGGAACTTAAGATTGTTCGATCTGCCGCTCGATCTCTTTTCCGGTTGTGGCGGGTTCGTTCAGGGCGTCTCTCTTGACGCCCTCAACTTGCTCCCGGTGCACGCGGCGGATCGCCTGCACCAGAAGGTCGGCGTTTCCGTTTGGTTTGTCGTCTGCCATCGGTGTCGCCCTGTACGCTTGTTGCACCGTGCAACAAACCACATATGTGTTGCACGCCGCAATAGGCAATGACGATAGTTGAAAACTTGAGGAAATTCAACGGTTTCAGCGCCGCCCGCCGCCGATGCACCGCCGACGTGCAAACTCGTACACCTCGCGTCTGATGCGCCACGCCTTGCCGTGCACGGCAGGCATCACCGCCTCTATCATGCGCTCGATTTCGTAGGTGTTTTGCTGCTTGGCCAACGTGAGGATAAGCGCCCTGTTGGATGGCGGCGCGCCCATACGGCGCGCCAGTTCCATGTAGCAGGGATCGACGACGTACCTGTCGATTTCCGCCCGGTAGTCGGCGGCGTGCGCCGACGCGGCGCACAGCGCCACGGCCGCAACGGCCTGAATCAGGATTCTCATGGAGACTCCTCACGGCCGACCGGTCGGCCCTTTTCCCATTTCGGGCGGTTCTCTGCGGCCTTGGCCCGGCGCGCGCGATTGCGTTCGGTCTTCTGTCTTGAAATGATTTTCTTACCGACCGGCTTATCGGTGGGGTTGCCCCACATGTCGACGTTGCCTTGCGCCGCCTCGGAAATCCCAAAGCCGATGGCCAACACAAACGGCAGGGCAAGGACAATACCGAGCGCCCATCCACCGAAGGCGTGCCCGGCCGCCCCGGCAAGAAACAGCCACAGGACGATGCCGACGACGACGGCGAGGATACGGGGGATGACGCGCCACGCACCCAAGAGCGTGACGAGAATCGCGGCCAGAAGAATCGCAACGACCCAAAGCACGGGCATGGCCTGCGTTCGCCGCCCGGCACCAGTTGGGTCACTTGCGGCGTAGCTCAAAGAGAAACTTCAGTCACCGTATAGAATCTCAGAGAAACCGTGTTGGACCACAAGGGATCGAAACAGAACAAACCGGAATTCCCAAACCGGCCCAATCATTCCCAGAAAATTCTAGGGTGAATCGGAAATATTCACGACCACGATTGAGGGGATGCATTTCCGACCCCTAGACTTGATGTTCGGCGAAAATTGTGCAACGTTCGAGGGGTGGCCGCGACGCCTCGCGGTGGCCTTGAATCAGCGAGGGGGGGCTGACGCTAATCGAACCCCCCCTCACCCAAGGTCTGAGACAACCTAGGAGCGCGCTGGTTTGAGCGCGAACGGTCAGATTGTATCTGAACCGTTCCGGCAGATCAAGCGCCTCCTCGACATGAGGAGATGCTGCAATGCCAGCCCTTCCGCTAGTTTTCGTACGATCCTACACCCGCATCCGTTTCGGTCGACTCGAATTCGTCTGCGCCCATTGGCGCTCTTGGCCTTCCAGATAGATTAACATCGTCACGGTGTCGTTTCCGCTGGACCCGAACTCGGCAAGGCGTTATAGCGCTCCGCAAGCCTGTGGCTCCCACTGTCACGGGGCTCTTGGCGGTGGCTATGTCAGCGGCCGGGTGTGGAGTGTCTACCGGATCGACTGGTGAGAGGAAGCGATCTGACCGAGCATCCCGCAACGCCAGTAGAGTCTACCGGAATTCTCCTTGTATTAATTGGAGAGAAAGCCATGCGTGAGATTGACATGACGCCGGAGAAGGCGCGTGAGGAATTGAAGGAAACGTTTCGTGATATTATAAAGGGTGAGATTGGATCGGCAACAGCTACGGAGCGCATGCGTGCCGCTCTTGCATTGGCAACTCTTGATGACGGAGTTCCATCCAGCAAAGCCACCTACATCCGCCACGTGATTAATGGTACTGTCTCTCCATGAGCCTGTTTTTAGTAGCCTTGGTGGAGCCGGACGAAGGAGCATGGATATCCATTCAGACAGAATGGCCGAATGACCATCGTATCATTCACGACACCCTCGCCTTCGTAGTGGATGATGGGGTCAAGACTGCCAGTGACATAAGCCGTGCAATAGGCATTCATCCCAGCATAGATGACCCTACCGGCATTGTTGTCGAGGTAATGCCAGAACAGATATCTGGTGCCTTGCCTAGTGATTTGGCGCATTGGATTATAAAGGCGCACGACCGTGTCTGAAGATAAGATATCTCTTGATGAACTCATTAAGCAGTTGAGAGGGGCATCAATCGAGTCTTTGAATATCGAAACACATCTGGAAACCCAGCGTGTTCTTGGTCGGATGGAAGAGAAGGTTGCGAATCTGCAAGACGGAGCGACAAAAATTGAGCAAAACCAAAATGATCACGCTGACAAGCTTAGCGAGCATGGTAGACGCCTAACTGACATAGACGACAAACTTGGCGTTCACACCAACCTTTTGAATTCTCTCCCCACCCGTCGACTCCTATATTGGATCGCAGGCGTAGTTACTGCATTTATGTTCTTGGCCGATTATTGGACCGAAGTACGCAACTTATTTGATCTAATATTCGGTGGCCCAAACTAAACCAACCTGCCGGATGACCGCTACAGTATCGATTGCGAATCCCTTTCTGCGGCTGAGCAAGATGATCTGGCTGAACCCGAGCCGGACGAACGACTAAGGCAACCTTGCTCCTGCTGGACCTCCAGCTGTCTCCGTGCCACGATGCCAAGGCAACGCACACGGAGGAGACGATGGATGCCCTAGGGGAAATGCTATGCCGAATCGGAGATGAACAGGAAGACAAGGGCGGACAACCCTTTCCGTTCATGTGCGCGGACAACGAAAGGGAATTGGTAGAAGAATTGCTCGACCTCATGCTTGTGCATCAACAAACGACGGGGCCTGCCATCTCAGAATTCATCGAAGGCTTCACGTCGTTCAACGGCCTCTCGCTCACCAACAGCGGTCGGTCAGAATGGAAGAGGCTGAAGTCGACGAGATGATTGTCCAACAGGGCAATGATCTGATTGATCCGACGGACGAAACGCACAGCCCGCTCATCCAGTTCGTCGCTCTCAAAGCGAATGTCGACGCCTTGAAACCTGAATCCCGGCGCCAGCGCGACAAGTGCCTGCTGCCCCTCCGTCATGTCCCATAGCCGGATATTCTGAGACCCCTCCGGAAGTGCGTGGTAAATCACAGGCCCTTCACTATTGGCGGTTGAATGAGAAATAGCGTGCATACCAAAACGCTCCCTGCTATAAGTGAGCGTTCGCAGAGAGTGCCTATCTTTCGATTGTCGCCCCGCCCGGTCCCCACCTGCGGGGCGTTTTGATTGAGCCTGTTTCTAATTGAGGACGACCTGTTTGTCTACCTGCGGCCGACCGGAATCAAGGCAAGTATGTAATTCCCGAAAAAAGCCATTGAAGAAACAGTTCCCTGCGCTTGTCAGATTGGCGGGTGTTGTCCAATATGGATGAGCTTGGGCCGCAGGTTTCCATCACACCGGCAAAGGGGGAATACAGATGCGACTGAGCCTCAAGGTGGCGCCAGTCCTTGCCGTTCTGGCCCTGATAATGTCGGCGGGCGGGGCTGCCGGGGCGCAGGTGACCGCTGCCCAGGTGACCGACGCCCAAAGCCTCAAGGCCTTCGTCGAAGGGGCGAAGGCGCATATCGAGGCGATCACGGACATCAACGAGGGAGCGAAGCTCCGGCAGGGGCTGAAAGCCGAGGGCGACTGGAAGTCCGGATCGACGTTCCTCATAATCTTCCTCAAGAGCGGGGAGCCCTTCATCCACGGCAACGATCGCACGGCGGAGAGCAAGAACCTGATCGGCGTCGAGGACGAACGCGGAACCCGGGTCGTCGAGAAACTGCTCCAGGCCGCCGCCGGGGGCGGCGGTTTCGTCGAATACCACGACGGCGGCAAGAAGACGGCATACGCCGTCGAATACACCTCCGGGATCACCGCAAGACGATTCGTGCTGGTCGGCGGCTACTCGCAGGACGTCTCCCATGTCCCGGTCCGGATCGCGGACCTGCCGAAGCCGGCCGTCACCGCATCGCAGGTCGTCGACCGCGAGACCCTCATCACCTTCGTCGAGGAAGCGGCCAGGGTGTTCGGCCCGGCCGTCATCTCGGCGGGCTATAGCGGCCTCACCCGGGTCAGAAACGCCTTCCGGACGGAAGGAGGGCACTGGAAATCGGGCTCCATCTATCTGTGGGTCGTGAGCGGCGGAGGCGTCACCCTGTTCCACGGATCGGAGCCCTGGCGCGAAGGCAAGCCCACGGACATGGTGAGGACGGATTCCAAGGGGGTGAAGATCGCCGAGGAGCTGATCGGCGGCGCGCGGCGCGAGGGCCGGAAGTTCCTGCGCTACCACTACGACAACCCGGCGATCCAGGGAGACGAGGAGACCGGTTCGCCGAAGCTCGGCTACGCGGTGAGCGTCCGGTTGCCCAACACGGATCAGAAGCTCGTCATCGGCTCCGGGATCTATATCAAGGCCAACGGCGGGTGATCCCGGGCGCATGAGGCCCCGGGCTCCCGGTGCGGAGCCTGCCTTCCGGCGGGCTTGGCCACACCCAGGACGAGAACACGCCGTAGAACAGGGTCTGCACATGCGTCAAATGGAGGATGTCGACGCAAGGATGGCCGACGCCTGCCGCCGACCGCATGGCCGTCGGGGTGTTTCCCGATACCCGGCGATGCACCGCGAGGGATGGGCGGATCCGGGGGACGAAACGGAGGTTGTCCGATGGCTGCACGAGCGTCACGTCCCGGCCTCCGGCTTGCCGCCGGCCTGGTGCTGACAGGCGGCATGTGGTGCGCGACCGCGAACGCCGGGGACGGGTTCTACGGTCGTGTCGCGCTCGAACGGAGCATGACCGTCGTGGACTACGAAAAGTCGGTCGGGTTCGCTTCGCCGTTCTTCGCGATGACCGCCGGCGACCGCGCGCGGGATCCGGTCGACGGGATCAGCGCGGCCCTGGGGTACCGCTGGCCGCTGTCGCACCGGCTGTACCTCGCCGGCGAGGTCGCGGGCACGCTTCATGTCAACGGCAGGGTGGCGGGATTTCTGGAGGGCACCGGCGCGGGCGGCACGGATGTATGGCCCGGAGCGTGGCGTCTCGAACGGCGTCACGCCGTCGGTCTGAACGTGCGGCTGGGTTATGTGCCGCAGTCGCTGGAGTTCCTGGGGCCGGGGCGGTCGCTCTACCTGTTCGCCGGCACGCGCTGGGTCGAGGCCAGGATAGAGGCGCGGCACGTCAACCGGGCCTTCGACATCGCGGGGTCGAGAGGCGCGGAGCGCACCCTGAATCCGTGGCTGATCGGGATCGGCATGGAGTTCGGGGGCGCCGCGGGCCGCTTCGACCTGCGGCTGAGCCACATGGCCGATGACGTCGCCTTCGGGTTCGGCGGCGGTGCGGCGGACGATCCGAGGCTGGGCTACAGCTTCGATGTCCGGGAATGGACGCTGTCGCTGGGCTATGTCGTGCCGTTCGGCGGCTGACCCCGGGCGGCGCGGTGGAGCGAGGATCGCCGAGCGGCGGCGCCTCTTGCGCCTACCGCGTCCCGCGAATCGCGGCGGGACCGGCGGCCGTTCCCGCTGGCGGGCGGAATGAGGACCGCCCGGCGCTCCGCGCCCGGTTCCGCCGCCCGACCGTCCATCGCGCATGGACGCCGCCCGCTTGGCGCGTCGGCGCCCGGGCCTTCCCGTGAGCCGGAGGGCGCAAGCCCGGACGACCGACCGGGCGGGTATCGGGCTGCGAGACGGGTATCCGATCCGGGATTGCAGACCGGCCTGTCCTTCGCCAGGATCGCGGCGCCGGGTCCCGGACCCATGTTTCTCAATCAAGCGACGGACGACAATGACGCCGGTTTCCTTCACGCCACGCACCCTGCGAACCCTGATCGCGGCCATCGCGACGGCGACGATGCTCGCCGCCACGGCGCCCTTGCCGGTGGAGGCACATGCCATACGGGACAAGACCCCGCGTACCGCCGTGGTCTCGGCCTTTGCGCCGGAGCTGGCGCTCCTTCGGAAGGCGATGGAGGGTGCGTCGGTGCAGACGGTGAACGGTGCGTCGTTCACTGTCGGCAGGCTGGAGGGGCGCGAAGTCGTCCTCTTCCAGAGCGGGATCAGCGTCGTCAACGCGGCGATGACGGTGCAGCTTGCGCTCGACCACTTCGCGATCGACCGCATCCTGTTCTCCGGCATCGCGGGCGGCGTGGATCCGGGACTGAACATCGGCGATGTGGTGATCGCGGACCGCTGGGGGCAGTACCTCGAAATGCTGTTCGCCCGCGAGACCGAAAGCGGCTGGGCCACGATGCCCTTCTTCGAGTATCCCTACCCGAATTTCGGCATGATGTTCCCGCGCTCGGTCACCGTGCTCCACCCCGGCGCCGACAAACCCGAGACCAGGTTCTGGTTCCCCGTGGACGAGGCGCTGCTGTCCGCCTCGCGCCGCGCGGCGGACGATGTGACGCTCGCCCGCTGCACGGCTGAAGACAGCTGCCTCGAGGAGGCGCCCCGGATCGTCGTCGGCGGCGCCGGGGTTTCGGGCGGCGCCTTCATCGACAACGCGGCGTTCCGCAGCTGGACCTTCGAGACCTTCGGCGCGCGAGTGCTGGACATGGAAAGTGCCGCGGTCGCGCATGTGGCCTACGCCAACGGGGTGCCCTTCATCGCGGTCCGCAGCCTTTCCGATCTCGCGGGCGGCGGCGAGGGGGAGAACCAGCTGGAGGTTTTTCTCGGGATCGCGGCGGGCAACGCGGCAGCCGTCGTGAAGGCCCTGCTGAGAGCGCTGTCGGACCGGCCCTGATGCCGTCGGGGGCCTGGTCGAAGGCCGCGTTTGCCGGAGCGAACCCACCGCGCCTCATCCGCTCATGCGGATGCGATCCTGTCGGATTCAGCCGTCGTCCCGGCCCAGCGTTTCATCGGAAGCGCGCGCCGCCGCAGGCTCCGGACAGTCGCGGTACATGGCGGCTTCGACCGACTCCGACACCCGCCGTGCGGACTCATGCACCGAGTCCCGCGCCAGGTGCGCATAGCGTGCGGTCGTCTGGATGTGGCTGTGGCCGAGCAGCCTGCCGATCGTCGGCAGGCTCTCGCCGAGCGCCAGCGCCCGCGAGGCGAAGCTGTGACGGCAGTCGTGAAGCCGCAGGCCGTCCAGCCCGGCGCGCTTCCGGATCCGCTCCCAGGGGCGCTGCAGGTCGCCCATGCGGCTGCCCGGCCGCACGCCCGGCACGACATGCGGATTGCCCGCGACCCGGGGCGCCCGGGCCAGGACCTCGGCGGCGGCCGGCGACAGCTGCACCGTCCGCGGACCCGTCTTGGCGTCGC
The DNA here is from genome assembly GCA_965202925.1 of Alphaproteobacteria bacterium. Classification (GTDB taxonomy): domain Bacteria; phylum Pseudomonadota; class Alphaproteobacteria; order Bin65; family Bin65; genus Bin65. Next base: position 1,981,822 of record CBDBCG010000001.1, read on the forward strand.
GCAGCCGCATCTCCCGCGCCGCGAGGTCGACATCGTTCCAGCACAGCGTCAGCACCTCGCCCTTGCGGCAGCCGGTCAGCAGCAGCAGCCGGATCGCCACCGCCGCATGCGCCATCGCGCCGCCGCCCGCCTCGACCTCGTCCAGCACCCGGCCGAGGCGGCGGAACTCCCCGTCGGTCAGGAAGCGCTCGTGGCGCCGCCGCCGGTTCATCGCGACCTGCCCGCAGGGGTTGCTGCCCTCCGGGATCGTCTCCCGCTCCTCCGCCGCCCGGTAGATCCGGAACAGCATCTCGACCGCCCGGTTGGCCGCCGCCGGCGTCCCGCCGAGCGAATGGTGGAACGCCGACACCGCCGCATGGTCCAGCGACAGCGCCTGCTTGCGGCCCAGCGCCGGCAGGATGTGCGTCTCGATGGTGCTGCGATAGGACCGGGCCGAGGCCGGCTTGAGACGCACCGCGACCACCTCTTCGAGATAGGTCGCCGCCAGCGCCGCCACCGTCGGCCCGTTCGCCTCCGCCGCCGGCGGCTCGGGGACGGGGTCCTCGCCGGCCTTGATCCGGGAGATGATGTGCGCCGCCCGGCGGCGCGCCTCTTCCGGCGTGATGACGCCGTGGCGCCCGACCGTCACCCGCTTGCCGTCCCTGCCGCCCGCCCGGGTCTGCACGACATAGACCTTGCGTCCCGTCGGATAGACGCGCACGCCGAAGCCCAGCAGCTCGCTGTCCCAGTAGACCGTGTCCCGGTCCGCCTTCAGACGTTCCACCGTGCGCCGCGAGATCGTCGTGCGGTTGAGCTTCGCCATCGCCGGTCTCCCGCCTCGCCCCTACGCCGCTTCGGATTGGATGCCGGACTCCGGGGCGATGAGGTCGCTGCCGATGCTGTCCCCGACCTTGGCCGCCGAGGTCCGCTCGGTGTCGCGCGCGAGATGGGCGTATCTGACCGTCGTCGTCACCGTCTTGTGGCCGAGCAGCCGGGAGATCGCCGACAGGCTCTCACCGATCGCCAGCGCCCGCGAGGCGAAGCTGTGGCGGCAGTCGTGAAGCCGCAGGCCGTCCAGCCCGGCGCGCGCCCGCAGCCTGTTCCAGAGCGGGTCGAGGCGCCGGAGCCGCTCGCCCGGCTTGCCGCCCGCGATCACCCAGGGATTGTCCTCCGCGCGCGGTATCCGCGCCAGCACCCGTTCCACCGCCGGCGTCAGCGGTACCCGGCGCGGGCCGGACTTGCCGTCGGCGAGCCGCAGCTCGCCCGCCCGGCGGTCGATGTCGTCCCACTTCAGCGTCAGGATCTCGTTGCGGCGGCAGCCGGTCAGCAGCAGCAGGCGCACCGCCGCCACCGCCGACGCCATCGGCGGGCCTTCCGCTTCGGCCTCGAACAGCACCCGGCCGAGACGCGCATACTCGTCCCCGGTCAGGAACCGCTCGCAGCTCCGCTCCCTGTAGCGCCTGACGGACCGGCACGGGTTGGGCCGGGCCGGCGTCATGCCCCAGGCCACCGCCAGCTTGAACATCTTCGAGAACACGCCCACCGACTGGTTGGCCCGCGCCGGCGTGTCGCGCAGCCCGTGGTGCAGCGCCGAGACATGGGACCGGTCGACCTCGCCCAGCCGGAGAGCGCCCAGGCGCGGCAGGATGCAGAGCCGGAGCAGGCTCTCGTAACTCTCCACCGTTCCCGGCTTGCAGTTCCGCTCGACATGCGCCGCCATGAAGCGCGCGGCGAGATCGGCCACCGTCGGCTCCTCCGGGGCGGACGGCGCCGGATCCCGGCCGCGCCGGATGCGGTCGATCGTCCCGGCCGCCTTCAGCCGCGCTTCCTCGGCGTCCATGTCCTCGTAGCGGCCCACCGTCACCCGCTTCGGCCGCCCGCCCGGCGTGCGCGCCTGGGCGACGAACAGCTTGCGCCCGGTCGCATGGACCCGTATCCCGAACCCCGGCAGTTCGCTGTCCCAGAACACCGCGGAGGCCCGGTCCACGCTCAGGCGGTCGATGCTTCTCTTGCTCAGCTTCACGGCGCCCATGGGCGGCCATCCTTCCCCAGTCGCAAGGCGCGGGCAGCGCGGTTCGGGCCCCGGTTCGATCCCATCTCCCGGCGACCGGCCGGGCACCCGGAAACTCGGGAACCCGACGCATGTTCGGTCCGCATACCGGTCTTCAAATCGCAAGCGACCGATGTCATATCGCTGCTCCCGCCGGCTCCCGTCTGACCCTTCCCGGGACTTGTACACGACCTGCGGAAAAAACACAACGTCAATTATTACAGTGCGTTATCATCCTGTTGACCACAAGAGTCCCCAAACGCTCCCAGCTGACCATCGGGCCGGCAATAGCTGCTTTGTTTTGTCATGACTTGTCATGATCCGTCATGGCGCTCCTTCTTCGCCCTCTCCCGTCATTTCGGCCGAACGGAGTGAGTGGAGAAATCCGGCTGCCGACGGAGACCGGCCAAACGCCGGAGCCTGCGGCGTCGACGGCGCATTGATCGGATTTCTCCGCTCCGCCCCGGCCCAGGGGCCGGGGCTCCTGTCGAAATGACGGGAAGGGGAGCGTTGCGATGTGTCATGAAATGTCATGATCCGGCGTGCCGTCGGTTGCTTCACCCTCTTCCCGTCATTCCGACCGGAGCAGCCGGTAAGGCCGCGCAGGGGCGCGAGCAGATGTCAGGATATGTCAGGATTCGCCGTTCCGGCGCCGTAGGCTGCGGTGCGCGAAAGCGAAGGGCGTCGGACATCGTACGCATCCTGTCGTTCTTGGTTTGTTCAGAAAACGGATATAGGAAGTATCGAGACTTTGACAAGCCTTTTCTTCCGGTCCGACACCGCGGGTTCCGTGCCGCCCTTACGCCCGGCCGGAAAAGCGTGCTAAAGCCGCCGCCATGTCCGCGATCAGCGAACGCGCCGCCCCGATCACCGCGCCGGCCGGCCTCCCGTCGGTCGACCGGCTCATGCAGGATGCGCGGCTGGCGGACCTGGCGGGGCGGCTCGGCCGCAGTTGCGTCGTCGCGGCGGTGCGGGCGGCGCTGGACGAGGCGCGGGGCAGCCTGCTTGCCGGCGGCCGGGTCGATCCGGACAGTCTGGCCGACCGGGTCGTCGGCCATGTCGCTTCGGCGGCCGCCTCCACGCTCGGGCCGGTCCTGAACCTGACCGGCACGGTCGTCCACACCAATCTCGGCCGTTCGGCATTGCCGGAGGCCGCAGTCGAGGCGATGGCGCAGGCGGCGCGCCGGCCGGTCAATCTGGAATACGATCTGGCGGCCGGGAAGCGCGGCGACCGGGACAGCCATCTCGAAGCGCGCATCCGGTCCCTCACCGGCGCCGAAGCGGCCACGGTCGTGAACAACAATGCCGCCGCCGTCATGCTGGTGCTGAACACGCTGGCCAACCGCCGCGCCGTGCCGGTCTCGCGCGGCGAGCTGGTCGAGATCGGCGGCGCCTTCCGCCTGCCGGACATCATGCGCCGCGCCGGCGCCCGCCTGCTCGAGGTCGGCACCACCAACCGGACGCATCTTTCGGATTTCGAGGCGGCGATGGACGAACGGCCGGCGCTCGTCCTGAAGGCGCATACCAGCAACTACGCCGTGATCGGCTTCACCAAGGCCGTTCCGGAGCGGGATCTCGCCGCCCTGTGCCGGCGCCGCGGCATTCCCTTCTGCATCGACCTGGGCAGCGGCACACTGGTCGATCTCGAACGCTTCGGTCTGCCCCACGAGCCGACGGTGCAGGAGGCGCTGGCGAGCGGCGCCGACCTGGTGACCTTCAGCGGCGACAAGCTGCTCGGCGGGCCTCAGGCGGGCATCGTCGCGGGCCGCGCGGACCTGGTCGCCCGGATCAGGAAGAACCCGATGCACCGGGCGGTCCGGCTCGACAAACTGCGCGTGGCCGCGCTCGACGCGACGCTCGCCCTCTACGCCCGGCCGGAAAAGCTCGCCGAAACCGTGCCGACGCTGCGCTGGCTCGCCCGGCCGCTGCCGGACATCCGCGCGGTCGCCGAACGGGTGGCAGCCGGGCTGGAAACGGCGGGTCCGGACGGCTGGACCGTTGAAATTGCGGACTGTTTCAGCCAGATCGGCAGCGGCGCCCTGCCGGCCGAGGCGCTGCCCAGCGTGGCCGTATGCCTGACGCCGAAGACCGGACGCCCGAATGTGGGAAAAAGGGCCACCGGACGGATGCTCCGCGACATTGCGGCGGCGTTCCGCGCCCTGTCGGTGCCGGTTATCGGCCGGGTCGGGGAGGGCGCCTTCCGGCTCGACATGCGCTGCCTGGAGACACCGGAAGAGCTGCTCGGGCAGATCGGCAGCCTCGCCTGGCCGAGCCCGCCATGATTATCGCGACCGCCGGCCATGTGGACCATGGCAAGACCAGCCTGCTGAAACGCCTGACCGGAGTCGATACCGACCGGCTCCCGGAGGAGAAGCGGCGCGGGCTCACCATCGATCTCGGCTTCGCCTATACCGACGTGCTGCGGCCCGGCGAGACGACCGGCTTCGTCGACGTGCCCGGCCACGAGAAATTCATCCGCAACATGCTGGCCGGGGTGACCGCCATCGACGCCGCCCTGCTGGTCGTGGCCGCCGACGACGGGCCGATGCCCCAAACACGGGAGCATCTGGCGATCCTCGACCTGGTCGGCGTGCAGACCGGTGTCGTCGCAATCACCAAAACCGACCTGGCGGACGCCGAATGGCTGGCCGAGGTTGTCGCGGAGACCCGCACCCTGCTGCAGCCGACCGGCCTCGCCGATGCAACGGTCGTGCCGGTGTCGTCGGCGACAGGGGCCGGGCTCGACCGGCTGATCGCAACGATCCGGGACCTTGCGGTTACGGAGAAACCGGCCGGCGGCGGCTTCCGCATGGCCATCGACCGCAGCTTCATCGTCGGCGGGGCCGGGCTGGTCGTGACCGGCCTGGCTCAGTCGGGGATGCTTCGGGCGGGCGACCGGCTGGCGGTCAGCCCGGCCGGGCCGAAAGGGATTGAGGCGCGGGTGCGCGGCCTGAAGGTGCAGGACGCGCCGGCCGCCGAAGCCCGCGCCGGCGACCGCTGCGCCATCAACCTGGCCGGCGCGGATGTCGACCGGGCCGCAATCGGCCGCGGGCAATGGCTTGTCGCGCCGGATCTGGCGTCGGTGAGTCGGCGGCTCGACATCGACCTGCGTCTGCTCGGTTCGGAGGATCGGCCGCTGCGCCACTGGACGCCGGTCCATGTCCATGCCGGAACGGCCGACGTGCCCGGCCGGGTGGCGCTGCTCGAATCGGGTAAGCTGGCGCCGGGCGAACGCGGGCTGGCGCAACTCGTGCTCGACCGCGAAGTCTGCGTCTGCCGGGGCGATGCGATCATCCTGCGCGATCAGTCGGCAAGACGCACGATCGGCGGTGGCGCGGTGCTGGACTGCCACGGCCCGCAGCGTGGCCGCGCTGCGCCGCTGCGCCTTTCCCTGGTCCGGGCGCAACGCCGCCCGAACCATGCCGAAGCTTTGGCGGCGCAACTGGAGGTTGCCGCCGGCGGGGTTGACCTGTCGGCCTTCGCCCGCAACCGCAACCTGACCGCGGCCGAACTGGCGGGGCTTGAAGCGCCGGGGCTGGTGCGCGCCAGCAGCGGCGAGCGGCAGGCGGCGATCCTGGAGCGCCATCTCACAGGTATCGCCGAGGCGATCCGGTCGGCGCTGGCCGGACGTGCCGAGGGGCGGAACAGCGAGTCCGGCCTGCCTGTTGCAGCGCTGTCCCGGCTGCTGCCCGGCCGGCCGCTCGCCGCCTGCGTGGATGCCGCGCTCGACCGGCTGATTCGCGACGGCATCGCCGAGCGGCGCGGCGCGCGCATCGTCCTGGCCGGCCGGCGGATCGAGCTCGAACCGCGCGACGCACGACTCTGGACCCGGATCGAGCCGGCGCTCACGGCGGCCGGCCGGCCGCGCACGGTGTGGGAAGTTTCCGAATCGCTGGGCGTCACGCAGGGCGAGGCGGCGCGCTTCTTCAAGCGGGCGCAGGCCGCCGGGCTGGTCATGCAGGTCTCGAAAACCCGGTTTCTCACGCCGGTGGCGCTGGAATCGCTGGCACGGGCGGCCGAATCGGGCCTCGCCGAATCCGGCGGCGACCGGTTTACCGTCGCGGACTTCCGGGACTGGTCCGGCTTGGGCCGCAACCTGAGCGTCGAGATGCTGGAATATTTCGACCGGACAGGCTTCACCCGCCGGGCGGGCAACGAGCGCGTGATCCGCCGGCCGGCCGCAGAGATTTTCGGAGCTGCGGCGCGTGGCTGAGCGGCGGATGCGACCGGATGCGGCGGACGTTTCCGGCAGGTGGCGATCCGTGCTAGCACTGCCAACCCGGCGGAGGAGGATCGGCGCCCGGTGGGCCGCGCGGGCTTCAAACCCGTTGAGACGCGCCAGCGCGTGTCTGGTGGGTTCGACTCCCACCCTCCTCCGCCACTTTCTCCTACCCGAAACCGCGGCCTGAAGCGGTGCTTCCGTCGTCCCCTGTCGAAACCGACATTGTGCTGGTCGGCGGCGGCCATGCCCATGTCGAGGTCGTCCGCCGGTTCGGCATGAAACCGGAGCCCGGCGTACGGCTCACCCTGGTCTCGACGCCGGTCGATACGCCCTATTCGGGGATGCTGCCGGGATATCTGGCCGGGCATTACCGCTTCGACGACGGCAATATCGACCTGCGCCGCCTGTGCCGCTTCGCCGGCGCGCGGCTGATCGTCGACCGGGCGGCCGGGATCGACCGCACCGCGCGGCAGGTAGTGCTCGCCGGCCGGCCGCCGCTGCCCTACGACCTGCTGAGCGTCGATATCGGCTCGGTCCCGGAGACCGGCGGAATCGCGGGGGCGGAACACGCCATTCCGCTCAAGCCGGTGCCGGCGTTCCTGAGGCGCTGGGCGGAAATCGAAGCTTTGGCCGAGCGGCGGGGCGGGGCGGTCCGGATCGTCGTCATCGGCGCCGGCGTCGGCGGCGTCGAAGCGGCAATGGCCTTGCAGTACCGCATTAACAGAAAACTCGAAGATTCAGAAAAAAAAGAAAAGTCGGATTCGGGATCGCCCCGGTTCACTATCGTGTCGATGACGCCGGAAATCATGCCTGGACACGCTGCCGGCGTCCGCCGCCGGGTGCTGGCGGCGCTGCGCCGCAACGGCATTGCGGTCGAAACCGGTGAAACGGCCGCCGCGATCGAACCGGGCCGGGTCCTGGGCGAGTCCGGGCGCGCTTTCGAATGCGATGCTGCAATCCTCGTCACCCAGGGCGGCGCGGCGCCCTGGCTGCGCGAGACCGGTCTCGCCGCCGATGCGCGGGGCTTTCTGAAGGTCGGGCCGACCCTGCAATCCGCGACGGACGAACGGATCCTCGCGGCCGGCGACTGCGCCGCCTTCGATTCGGCGGCGCTGCCGAAATCCGGAGTCTATGCCGTGCGCCAGGGCCCGGTGCTCGCCGGTAATCTGCGCCGCGTCGCGCGGGGCGAACCGCTGAGGCCGTTCCGGCCGCAGCGCCGCGTCCTGTCGCTCATTTCGCTGGGCGGAAAACGCGCCGTCGCATCGAAAAGCACCTTTGCGGCCGAGGGTGGCTGGGTCTGGCGCTGGAAGGACCGGATCGACCGGCGCTGGATGGCGCGCTACGGCGCGGACCTGCCCTCTATGACCGGCGCGCCGGCGACGGACGGTACAACCGAAGCCATGCGTTGCGGCGGCTGCGGCGCCAAGGTGCCCCAGGCGATCCTGAACGCGGTGCTCGACCGCCTCCGTGCCGATCCGGAGACCGCCCAGGCGCTGGCGCTCGACAACCCGGACGACGCGGCGCCGGTCGCCGTGCCCGCCGGCGCGGGCCTGTATCAGACCGTCGACCAGTTCCGCGCCTTCATCGACGACCCGTACCTGTTCGGCCGTATCGCGGCCAACCATTGCATGGGCGATATCCACGCCATGGGCGGCGCGCCGGCCTCCGCGCTGGTCTCGGTGACGCTGCCGTTCGCCGCGCCGGGCATCGTCGGGCGCGACCTCGAGCAGCTGTTGCGCGGCGTGCTGCGCGGCCTCGCCGAGGCCGGCGCCGTGCTGATCGGCGGCCATACCGCCGAAGGCGCCGAAATGGCGGTGGGACTGACGATCAACGGAACGGTCGGCGACGGCGAGCCCTGGCGCAAGGGCGGCGCGAGGCCGGGCGACCGCCTGGTCCTGACCAAGGCGCTCGGCACCGGCGTTTTGCTGGCGGCGGAAATGGCGCGCGTTGCGAAAGGCCGGGATGTCGAAGCAGCGCTGGGTGGCATGCTGGCGAGCAACGCCGCGGCTGTCGGTGCGTTGCGGGAGCACGGTGCTTCCGCCTGCACCGACGTCACCGGGTTCGGACTGGGCGGCCATCTGCTGGAAATGCTCCGGGCGTCGGGCTGCGGCGCCGTGCTTGAAGAGGCTGCTCTGCCGCTGCTGCCCGGCGCCGCCGGCCTGCTGGCGGCTGGTCACGCCAGCACGCTGCATCCGGCCAACCGGGCGGCGCTGGCCGCAGCGTGCGAGGGCGCTGCGCCGGAAATCCTCGCCGATCCGCAGACCGCCGGCGGCCTGCTCGCTGCGGTGCCGCCGGACAACGCCGGGGCGTGCCTCGACGCGCTGCGGCGGGCCGGTTGCCGCGAGGCCGCCACGATCGGCCGGGCGACCGGAGAAACGCCGGGAGGAAAAAGGATCAGAATCGAATGAGTCCGTCCGGGCCGAAGCGGCGCTTCGACCCGGGTGGCAGGACGGCGGGTCCGTTATTCGGCAGCGGCGGGCAGGCTGGCCATGCCGAAGTCGTCGATGCCGAGTTCCGCCCGGAAATCCGCCGAAATTGCCGCCTTCTCTTCTTCGAGCGGAATGCCGATGGCGTCGGCGACCCGGTCGATGGCATTGAAGTTGGCCGCGATGGCAGCGGCGTCGACCAGGGCGGCTTCGCCCATCCGCTCGATGACGGCATCGCGGGCCGCCGCGGTCGCCGCATCGTCGTAGGCGATCGCCGTCTCGGCCAGACGGATCAGGACGTCGGCGTGCGGAATGCCGCTATCCTCGCCGGAATCGCCCAGAACCGCGCTCAGATCGTAGTCGTCACCAGTATATTCGCCGCTCGCACGGAGCAGGGCCACATGGCTGGTGGTTCAGTAGACGCACTGGTTGATGGCCGAGACCCGGCCGGCAACCAGCTCAATCTGGGCGTGGGTGATGGCGCGGTACTCGGTCGAGAAATCGCGCATCTGCACCCCGTTCATGTAGAGCACGTTGGCGATGCGCCAGAAATCCCGCTGGGTGTCAGGCACGGAGGAGAGCGCCCGCCGGATATGCGCAGCGGTCGGCGGGCCGGCCGGGAAGAATTCCTTCTGGAGCGGCCCGTCGACGAACGGGTCCAGGGTCGGCGCAAAGGCAAGTCCGCGGTTGAGGTTTTCCTCGTGAACCAATTCGTGCGAAGGCGCGCCGTCCTGCGGTTCCGGCAAAGGCGGCGGCGCCATGCCGATCCCGCGGCAGAAGGTGTCGATGGCGACCGTGCAGGCGATCACCCCGACGATCTCGACATACTCGGTCTCGGGCAGGCCGCCGTCCTTCAGAGCCTCGAACCAGTGGCCGGCGATGCGCGCCGGATCGGTCATCATCCGGTGGATGAGCTCGACCTTGTCGTCCGGCAGCTCGCCGAGGGAATCGTGTTCGCCCTGGACCGCATAGGGCGAGAGCGCCTCCGCGCGTTCGGCGCACAGCCGGCAGAACCGCGCATTCCGGCTTTCGGCGGCAACAGCGACCCGCTCTTGCGCGGTCAGCCAGGTTCCCGGTTGGCCGATCCGGGCCCAGACCTGGGGCAGGGACTCCGCAATGTCGTCCCGGACAGGCAGGGGCGCTCCGGCGAAGCTCAGGTTGCTCATCGGCAACCCTCCTCGTTGCGATTGCGATGGCCGGCAAGGTAGCGGGGCCGCTCCGTGGCGGCAAGCGGCAACACGCCGGGCGGTCCGTCCTGTCGACCCTGCACTTTCGGCATGACCGGAGCGGTTTTTTGGTCTAATCCGGCGCCCCACCCGTCGTTCGGCCGACCGGCGACGGAAAGCGAAAGGAAACCGATGCCCCCCGAGAGACGCGGCCGGACCGGCCGTCGCCGCCGCGGCGGACCGGAACCCGAAGCCGGCGCGCCCGAACCCGCGATCCGGCCGCAACCGCGCCGGCTGTTCGATCCGGTGCCCGCGGTCTCCGAAGACGAACTGGAAGCCATCCACCGGACGGCGCTCACCGTGCTCCAGGAGATCGGCATCGACCTCCTGCACGACGAAGCGAAGGCGATCCTCAAGGACGCAGGCGCCGATGTGGCGCCGGACGGTAACCGGGTCCGCTTTCCGGCCGATCTTGTCGAGGCGCAGATCGGCAAACCGCCGGAAACCTTCAGATTCCATTGCCGCAATCCCGAGCGCACGCTCGTCTTCGGCGGCGACCGCCTGGTCTTCGGTGCGGTGAGCAGCACGCCCAACGCCTGCGATTTCGAAGGCGGCCGCCGGGTCGGCAATTTCGAGGACTACAAGCAGTTCCTGCGCCTCGGCCAGGTGCTGCCGGCGATCCATATGTGGGGCGGCTATCCGGTCGAGCCGACCGACATCCATCCCAGCGTGCGCCATCTCGATGCGCTGCACGCGGCGCTCACCATGACCGACAAGGCGATCCACGCCTACAGCCTGGGCCGGGAGCGCGTGCTCGACGGCATCGAGCTGTCCCGCATCGCCCGGGGCGTCGACCATGAGACGCTGGAGCGCGAGCCATCAGTCATCACGGTGATCAATTCGAGCTCGCCGCTGCGCCTGGACCTGCACATGGTCGAAGGCATCCTGCGCATGGGCGATCGCGGCCAGCCGGTCGTGATGACGCCCTTCACCCTGGCCGGTGCGATGGCGCCGGTAACGCTTGCGGGCGCCGTGGCGCAGCAGAATGCCGAATTCCTCGCCGGCCTGACGATCCACCAGCTGAACAGTCCCGGCGCGCCCTTCGTCTATGGCGGTTTCACCTCGAACGTCGACATGCGCAGCGGCGCGCCGGCCTTCGGCACGCCGGAATACATGAAATCGGCGCTTGTCGGCGGACAGTTCGCCCGGCGCTACCGGGTGCCGTACCGCTCCTCCAACGTCAACGCGGCCAATGCGGTCGACGCCCAGGCGGCCTATGAGAGCGTGTTCTCGCTGTGGGCCGCCGTGATGGGCGGCGTCCATCTGGTCAAGCACGCGGCCGGCTGGATGGAAGGCGGGCTCCAGGCCTCGTTCGAGAAGATGGTGCTGGACGCCGACCTGCTCGACATGGTGGCGGCTTTCCTCGAGCCGTTCCGGGTCGACGGGGCCGAACTGGCGCTCGACGCAATTCGCGAGGTCGGGCCCGGCGGCCACTATTTCGGCGCCGAGCACACCCAGTCGCGCTACAAGACCGCCTTTTTTGCCCCGATGGTTTCCGACTGGCGCAATTTCGAGGCCTGGACGGAGGCCGGATCGCCGACCGCGGGCGACCACCTGCACCGCCTCTACAAGGAAAAGCTGGCGTTATACGAAGCGCCGCCGATGGACCCGGCGGTGCGCGAGGAACTCGACGCCTTCGTCGCCCGGCGCAAGGAAGAGGGCGGCGTACCGACCGACTTTTAGCAGAAACCGCCGCCCGGAAAGGCGCAGCGGCGAACCGGAGCGACCGAATGAAATCCCATCTGCAGGCGGCAGTGATCGGCGGCGGCGTCGTCGGCGCCAGCGTGCTGTACCATCTGACGAAGGCCGGCTGGAAGGACGTCGCCCTGTTCGAGCGCTCGGAGTTGACCAGCGGCTCGACCTGGCACGCCGCCGGCGGCATGCACACGCTGAACGGCGATCCGGACGTTTCCGCGCTCCAGCGCTACACGATCGACCTCTACCGGGAGATCGAGGAGATCTCCGGCCAGTCCTGCGGCGTCCACCTGACCGGCGGCGTCATACTGGCCGACACGCCGGATCGCATGGACTGGTTAAAGACCGCCCGCGCGATCGGCCGCCACATGAAACTCGATACCGAACTGGTGACGCCGCAGGAAGCCCATGAACTGTTTCCGCTGATCGATCCCGCCTGCTTTGTCGGCGGCCTGTACGACCCCGTGGAAGGCCATGTCGATCCGTCGGGCGTGACCCAGGCCTACGCGAAGTCAGCACGGATCGGCGGCGCGGAGGTCTATCTTCATACAAAAGTCGAGGACTTACAGCCAAAGCCCGACGGCAGCTGGGATATCGTGACCGAAAAAGGGACGGTCCACGCCGAGCATGTCGTCAATGCCGGCGGCCTGTGGGCACGCGAGGTCGGCCGAATGGTCGGCCTCGAACTGCCGGTGCTCGCGATGGAGCACATGTATCTGCTGACCGACGAAATTCCGGAAGTCACCGCTTTCAACGAGGCGACCGGTCGCCAGATGATGCACGCCCTCGATTTCGGCGGCGAGATCTACACCCGCCAGGAAGGCAAGGGCATGCTGATCGGCACATACGAGCAGGCCGGCAAGCCCTGGTCGCCGAAGACGACGCCCTGGGATTTCGGCCACGAACTTCTGCCGCCCGACCTGGACCGGATCACGCCGTCGCTGGAAATCGGCTTCAGGCATTTTCCGCCCTACGGCCGGGCCGGCATCAGGCAGATCGTCAACGGCCCGTTCACCTTCGCGCCGGACGGCAACCCGCTGGTCGGGCCGGTCCGGGGCCTGAAGAATTTCTGGTGCGCCTGTGCCGTGATGGCCGGCTTCAGCCAGGGCGGCGGTGTCGGCCTCGCGCTCGCCAACTGGATGACGGAGGGCGATCCCGGCTTCGACATATTCGGCATGGATGTTGCGCGCTACGGCGACTGGGCGACGCTCGCCTACACCAACGCCAAGGTGCGGGAGAATTACAGCCGGCGCTTCAACGTTCCCTTCCCGAACGAGGAACTGCCGGCCGGTCGGCCGCTGCGCACCACGCCGCTCTACGACCGCTTCAGGGCGCGGGGCGCCGTGTTCGGCGAGGCCTACGGCCTGGAATACCCGCTCTGGTTCGCCGACGAAGGCGAATTGGCGGAAGACATCGTCAGCTTCCGGCGCTCCAACGATTTCGCCAATGTCGGGCGCGAGGCCGCAGCGGTGCGCAACGGCGTCGGCCTCTACGAAACCTCCGGCTTCGCGAAATATTCGGTGACCGGCCCGGGCGCGGAAATCTGGCTGTCGCGGATTCTGGCCAACCGGACGCCGCGGAAAGGACGGCTGATCCTGAGCCCGATGCTGAACCCCAAAGGCAAGCTGATCGGCGATTTTACCCTGGCCAAGACGGGCGACGAGACTTTCTACATGGTCGGCTCCGGTCCGGCGGAAAAATACCATATGCGCTGGTTCGAAGAGCACCTGCCGGAGGACGGTTCGGTCGCCGTGCGCGCGCTCGGCCTCGACCGTGTCGGCCTGATGATCGCCGGGCCGGCATCGCGCGACCTGTTGCAGGCCGTGACGAATGCGGACGTTTCGGCCGAAGCGTTCCGCTTTCTCGATATCCGCGCGATGGATATCGGCCCGGCGCCGGCGCTGGTCGGCCGGATCTCGTATACCGGCGATCTGGGCTACGAAATCTGGATGGCGCCGGAATACCAGATCACGGTTTACGACCTGGTGATGGAAGCAGGTGCGCCCCTGGGCCTCAAGCCGTTCGGTCTCCGCGCGCTGGACAGCCTGAGGCTAGAAAAGAGTTTCGGCGCCTGGGCGTTCGAATACCGGCCGGTCTACGGCCCTTACGAAGCCGGCCTCGGTCGCTTCGTCGACCTGGCGAAGAACGATTTCATCGGCCGCGATGCAGCGCGGAAGGAAAAGGAAGAGGGCGGCGCACTGCGCTTGGTCGCCATGTCGCTGGACGTTTCGGATGCCGATTCGTTCCGCGACGAACCGATCTGGCACGACGGCGCCGTCGTCGGCCGGGTGACGTCCGGCGGCTATGCCCATGTGGCGCAGCGGTCGGTGGCGTTGGGCTATCTGCCGCGCGCTGTGGCGGAAAATCCGGGCCGCCTGGAAGTCGAAATCCTCGGCGAGCGGTGTTCGGCGCGCATTCTGGAGCAGCCGCTGTTCGATCCGGCCGGCGCGCGCATGCGCGGCTAGCCGCTTCGCCGCCGTTATGCGGTGATTGGCGCGCTGGCAGCCGCGCGGTCTGCTGTTATTTCCGTCACGCGGCGCGCGCCGGCGGCAGGCCACCGCCGGTTCAGGCAGGGGTTTCCGGAGGCTACCGGGTGGACAGGATGGCCGAATTTCTCGCGATGGGCGGCTATGCGGCCTATGTCTGGCCGGCGCTCGGCCTGACCGCGGTGGTCATGATCGGGCTGGCCTGGCACGCCTGGCGCCGCCTGCGGCAGGAGGAAAGAGCCGCTGCCGAACTCGAACGGTTGCGGAGTGCCGGATCGAAGTCTGCTGGAGACGCGGACAGGGAGGCGGAGATTGCGGCCTAAACGGCGGCGCATGGCGTTCCTGTCGGTCGGCCTCGTGCTGCTCGGCGTGGCGGTCGCGCTGGTGCTCACGGCGCTGGAGGACGGTGTGACCTTTTTCTACACGCCCTCGAAAGTCGCTGCGAACGAAGTTCCTGCCGGGCAGCAATTCCGCCTGGGCGGGCTGGTCGAAACCGGCAGCCGGAAGACCCTGGAGGACGGGGTGAGCGTGGCGTTCCGCGTGACCGACTGTATACGCAGCCTGCCGGTCGTCTATCGCGGCGTGCTGCCGGACCTGTTCCGGGAGGGCCAGGGCGTCGTGGCGATCGGACGGTTGGAAGAAACCGGCGTATTCCGGGCCGACACGATCCTTGCCAAGCACGACGAAAACTACATGCCGAAAGACCTGGCCGATCAGCTGAAGAAACAAGGGCAATGGCACGCCGACGGCGGCGGCAAACCGTGCGCCGAAGCCAAATCCTGACCCGGAGGCCGGCGGCGTGAGCGCGGAGATCGGCCATTTCGCCCTGATCGTTGCCGCGGTCCTGGCGCTCGGGCAGAGCGTTTTTCCAATGGCCGGCGCCGGCCGGCGCCATGGCGCGCTGATGGCGCTGGGCAACACGCTGGCGACCGGCCAGTTCGTTTTCGTCCTGATTGCCTTCGGCGCCCTGACCTGGGCGTTCGTGACCTCCGATTTCTCGGTCGCCAACGTGGTCCAGAACTCGCACAGCGCCAAGCCGCTGCTCTACAGGATCACCGGAGTCTGGGGGAACCACGAGGGCTCCATGGTGCTGTGGTGCCTGATCCTCAGCCTGTTCGGCGCCTGCGTCGCTTGGTTCGGCGGCAATATCGCGCCCGGCCTGCGCGCCCGGGTCATCGCCGTCCAGGGCCTGATCGGTCTCGCTTTTCTCGCCTTTATCCTGTTCACGTCCAACCCGTTCGACCGCGTCAATCCGATGCCGGCGGACGGGCGGGGGCTGAATCCGATCCTGCAGGATCCCGGCCTCGCCTTCCATCCGCCGCTTCTCTACCTCGGCTATGTCGGCTTTTCGGTCACCTTCGCCTTCGCCGTTGCGGCGCTGCTGGAAGGCAGGGTGGATGCCGCCTGGGGACGCTGGGTGCGGCCTTGGGCGCTTGCCGCCTGGAGCTTCCTTACTCTCGGGATCGCGCTCGGCAGCTGGTGGGCCTATTACGAGCTGGGCTGGGGCGGCTTCTGGTTCTGGGACCCGGTGGAGAACGCCTCCTTCATGCCCTGGCTGGTAGGCACCGCCCTGCTGCACAGCGCCATCGTGGCGGAAAAGCGGGGCGCCTTAAAGAGTTGGTCTATCCTTCTGGCGATCCTCACTTTTTCGCTCAGTCTGCTCGGGACCTTCCTGGTCCGCTCCGGGGTGCTCACCTCGGTTCACACCTTCGCCACCGACCCCGAGCGCGGCCTGTTCATCCTCGCCATACTGGCCGTCACCATCGGCGGCGCGCTGATCCTCTACGCCTGGCGTGCGCCGGCATTGAAGGGCGGCGGCCTGTTCCGGCCGATCTCCCGCGAGGGCGCGCTGATCGTCAACAATCTGCTGATGACGGTGGCGGCGCTGACCGTGCTGTTCGGCACCCTCTATCCGCTGATCGTCGATGCGCTCGGCCTCGGCAAGATCAGCGTCGGGCCGCCTTATTTCAACGCCACCTTCGTGCCGCTGATGGCGCCCTTGATCCTGGCCATGGGAATCGCACCGTTCCTGCCGTGGAAACGCGCCGACCTCGCCGGCGCGCTGGACCGGCTGAAGCTGCTCGTCGCGGTCACGGTCGGCGCGGCGGCTGTCGTCGTGTTTCTGGAAGACCGGCACAGTTTCGCCGCCGCTCTGGGCCTCGGCCTTGCGGTCTGGGCGATCGGTGCGTCGTTCCTTGAGCTTGCCGGCCGCATCCGGCTGTTCCGGGCGCCGCTCGGCGAGTCGGTGCGCCGAGCCGCCGCCATGCCGCGCAGCGCCTGGGGCATGACGCTGGCCCACGTAGCCGCCGGCGTCGTCGTCGCCGGGATCACGGCGTCAAGCGTCTGGCAGACCGAGGTCATCCGGGTGATGAAGCCGGGCGACCGGGCTGAGGTGGCCGGTTACACCATCGGGTTCGCCGGCATCCGCGAGGTCAGGGTCGGCAATTACCTCGCACGCCGCGGGCAGTTCACCGTGTCCGAGGGCGGCGTCGCCGTTGCAACGCTGTGGCCGGAAAAGCGGGTTTACCTGCCGCAGCGCACGCCGACCACCGAAGCCGCCATCCGCACCACCTGGTTCGCCGATCTCTACATCGTGCTGGGCGATCCCCACGGCGACGGCGGCCATGCCGTGCGGCTGTATCACAATCCGCTGGTGCCCTGGATCTGGATCGGCGCGGTCCTGATGTTTCTCGGCGGCATGATTTCGTTGACCGACCGGCGCCACCGCGTCGGCGCGCCCCGCCGTTCGGCCCGGCCTGCGTCGGCGCGGCCGGCCGAAGCCTGAACCGCCATGCGGTCCCGCCGGCTGCTCTATCTGGCGCCCCTCGCGGTCTTTGCGATCATCGCCGCGGCCGCAGCCTTCTATCTGCAGAGCGGACGCGATCCGCGTGTGCTGCCGTCGGCGCTGATCGACAGGCCCGCGCCGGAATTCGCCGCCCCCGGCCTCGAATTCGAAGGCAAGACCGTCCGGCAGGGTTTCGAAAGCGCCTCGTTCAAGGGACGCATCACGATCCTGAATTTCTTTGCCAGCTGGTGCACGCCCTGCCTGGTCGAGCATCCGCAGATTACGGCCTTGTCGAAGACGCCGGGCGTGACCCTTGTCGGCATCAATTACAAGGACAAGCCAGCGGACGCGGCGCGCTGGCTGGCCCGGCACGGCAATCCCTATGCCCGGATCGGCGTCGACCCCGCAGGCGAGATTGCGCCGGAATTCGGCCTCTATGGCGTGCCGGAGACCTTCCTGATCGGCCGCGACGGCCGGATCCGGCTGAAACAGGTCGGGCCGATTACCGTCCAGGTCCTGAAGGAACGATTCCTGCCGGCGATCGAGGCGCTGAAGAAATGAGGCGTTGCACAGCCCCGATCCTGCTCGCGCTGCTCCTCGCCCTTGTTGCACCAATACCGCCTGCATCGGCCATCGGTCCGGGCGAGGCGCTGGAGGACGCAAAGCTCGAAGACCGTGCGCGGGACATCGGCCGCCAGCTGCGCTGCATGGTGTGCCAGAACCAGTCGATCGACGATTCCGATGCGCCGCTGGCGCGCGACCTGCGCCGGCTGGTGCGCAAGCGTCTGGTCGCCGGCGACGACGACAGCGCGGTCATCGCCTATATCCACGCCCGCTACGGCGATTTCGTGCTGCTGCGCCCGCCGGTCGACGAACGGACCTGGCTGTTATGGTTCGGCCCGGCGCTGGCCCTTTTCGCGGCACTGGCGTTCCTGCTCTGGCGGTTACGCCGGCCCCGACCGGCTGCGCCCGACGAATCGCTTTCGCCGGGCGATGCCGCACGCGCAGACGCGCTGCTCGGCGATCCCGGGGACGAGCGGTGATCTGGCTGGTCGCTGCGGTGCTGAGCGTCGCAACCGGCGCCGCAATCCTCTGGCGCCTGTATCCGCGCGGCGGGTCCGGGGCCGCTATCGCCGGATCGGCGGAATACGATCTGGAGATCTATCGCGACCAGCTGCGCGAACTCGGCCGGGACGTCGCGCGCGGCACGATCGACGCGGCGGAGGCCGAGGCGGCGCGCAACGAAATCCGCCGCCGGGCGCTTGCCGCCGAAGGCCGGGAAGAAGCTGGCGGGGCCAGCGCATCGCAGACCCTGTCGCGCCCGACCGTGCTGCTCCTGGCGGCGGCGGTGCCGGTGCTCAGCCTGGCGCTCTATGCCCTGCTCGGCCGCCCGGACCTCGCCGACCGCAGCATGCTGACGGTGCAAGAGGAACGCCGTGGCCCAAGCGCCGAAGACATGCGGGCCGCCGAGCAAATGACCCCGGAACAACGGCAGGAGATGATCCGCGGGATGGTTGAGGGGCTGGCCGAAAGGCTCGCGGAAAATCCCGACGACCTTGCCGGCTGGCTGCGCCTCGGCCGGGCGCGCAGCGTTCTCGGCGAACTCGATAGATCGGCGGACGCCTACGGCAGGGCCGTCGCCCTGGCGCCGGACAATGTCCGCGTCCTGACGCTGTACACGATGGCGGTCCTCCGCCTGCGCAATCACGACGATCCGCTCGATCCGCAACTGCTCGAACTCTTCGACCGGCTTAATGTTCTGGAGCCCCGCCATCCGCTTGCGCTTTACTATCTCGGGCGCCATGCCTTCGACTTGGGGCGCGAAGCCGAAGGCAAGGCCTACTGGCGCAAGCTGCTCCCGCTGATCGCGGATCGCCCCGATTTCGCTGCGCGCATCCGGCGCCGCCTGGAAGGGAAGGGCGAATAGGCGGGCGATTTGCCCGGTTGAGCCGGCGGCCGGCACGGGTGTGAATGCGCGCGACGCCAGTCCGTTTTCGAGGGAGCATGTCCGACAATCTGTATGCGCTGATCGCAGCCGGTCTTCCTGTCGATCCTGCCGCCGTGTTTCTCGACGTCGAGGGCGGGGCGCCGGTCCTGTATCGCGAGATCGATGGGCGGACTGCCCGGATCGCATCCGCCCTGGCCGCACACGGCGCCGCAGCGGGCGACCGGGTCGTCGCCCAGGTCGACAAATCGCCCGACGCCGTCATGCTTTATCTGGCCTGCCTGCGCGCCGGACTGGTCTTCGTGCCGTTGAACACGGCCTATACCGAACAGGAGATCGCCTTTTTCCTCGAAGACGCCGAGCCCGCCGCCTTCGTGTGCCGGGAGGCGGACCGCGAGACGGCCGAAACGGTCGCCGGCAAGACGGGCGTCGGCGCCGTCCTGACGCTGGGCGACGGTTCGGGAACGCTTCCGGCAGCCGCCGAAGGGGCGCAGCCCGCCGGTCCGGCCGTTGTGCGCCGCACCGACGATCTCGCGGCGATCCTTTACACCTCCGGCACGACGGGCCGGCCCAAGGGCGCCATGCTGACCCATGGGAACCTGTCGTCCAACGCCCTCGTCCTGCGCGACTACTGGGGCTTCACGGCAACCGATGTGCTGCTGCACGCCCTGCCGATCTATCACGTCCACGGCCTGTTCGTGGCTCTGCACTGCGCGCTTCTGAGCGGTGCGCGGGTCATTTTCCAGAGGGGATTCGCCGCGGACAAGGCGATTGCCCATCTGTCCGATGCGACGGTCATGATGGGCGTTCCGACCTACTACACCCGGTTGCTCGATTCGCCGGGATTTACGGAGCGCGCGGCGCGCAATGTCCGCCTGTTCATATCCGGCTCGGCGCCCTTGCTGGAGGAGACCTTCGCCGCTTTCGAGGTCCGCATCGGCAAGCGAATCCTCGAACGCTACGGCATGACGGAAGTCGGCATGGCGTGCAGCAACCCGCTCGACGGCGAGCGGGTTGCCGGTACGGTCGGGTTTGCGTTGCCCGGCGTATCCGTCCGCATTGCCGACGAGGAGGGGCGGGAAGTGCCGCGCGGCACGGTCGGTGTGCTGGAAATGACCGGCCCGAACGTGTTCGCCGGCTATTGGCGTCTGCCGGACAAGACCGCGGAGGAATTCCGGCCCGACGGCTATTTCGTTTCCGGCGACATGGCGCAGATGGACGAGGCCGGCAGGGTCACCATCGTCGGCCGGGCCAAGGACCTGATTATCTCGGGCGGTCTGAACGTTTATCCGAAAGAAGTCGAACTGTGTCTCGACAGTCTGCCGGGCGTTCGGGAATCTGCGGTAATCGGCGTCGCCCATCCCGATTTCGGCGAGGGTGTGACCGGCGTGGTGGTTCCGGACGGTTCGGAAAAACTGGACCCCGAAGCGCTCCTGGACAGCCTTTCGGGCACGTTGGCCAAGTTCAAGCAGCCCAAACGGATATTCGTCGTCGACGAGCTGCCGCGCAACGCGATGGGCAAGGTCCAGAAGAAGGCCCTGCGCGACCGGTATACGAACATCTACACCGGATAACCGGGCCGGGCATTGACGGCCCGCGATGGCCGCGTCTCTATAGGCCGAACGACGCAACGCAAGGGCAGGGGAAGACCGATGCGCAATCTTCAGGAAGACAACATCACCGAAGCCGTGCTCCAGACCATGGACGGGACCGAGGACCCGCGGCTCAAGGAGATCATGACCAGCCTGGTCAAGCATATGCACGCCTTTGCCCGGGAAGTCGGCCTGCAGCAGGACGAGTGGATGCGGGGCATCCAGTATCTCTACGACGCCGGCAAGATTTCGACGCCGGAGCGCAACGAGTTTATCCTGACCTCGGACATTCTGGGCCTGTCGTCGCTGGTCGACATGATCAAGGGCCGCGGCGTGGCGAGCGGAACGGAATACAGCGCGCTCGGCCCCTTCTTCGTCGGAGGCGCGCCGGAAGTTCCGCTGGAAGGCAATCTCGCCGGCGACGACCCCGGCACGGAGGTGGTGTTGACCGGACGTGTGCTGAACGAACAATCCGAACCGGTCGAAGGCGCGCGGGTCGATTTCTGGCAGACCCAGTCGAACGGCCTGTACGACGTGCAGGAAACCCATGAGGGAGCGGTCCCCAACCTGCGCTGCCACCAGTTCACCGGAGCGGACGGCCGGTACGGCGTGCGCACCGTCAAGCCGGTGTCCTACAAGGTGCCGGACGACGGACCGGCCGGCGAAATTCTGCGCTCCACCTCGCGCACCGCCTGGCGGCCGGCGCACTACCATATCTGGGTCAACGCCGACGGCTACCTTCCCCTGGTCACCGAGCTTTTCCCCGGCGATGATGACTGGATCGACCGCGACGCCGTGTTCGCCGTGCGCGATTCCCTGCGGGTGGATTTCGACGACGCCGCCGACGCGGACGAGGCCAGCGCCTACAGCGTCACCGCACCCTACAAGAAGGTCGAATTCGATTTCGTCCTGGTTGCCGACTGACTGCCGTCGCCGGGAAATTCCCGGCTCAGGCGTCCGGATCGTCGCCTGAGCGTTCGCGGTAGGCGTCGAACGCCTCCGGCGTATCGAGATCGCGCAATACGGCGTCGTCGTCCGTCTCCACGGTCACGACCTGTCCGGCATGCTCCTGCAGGATGTCGCGCCCGCCGCTATCGCCGGCGAGGCTCGCCAGGTCGTCGGCGAAGCGCCGGTCCCACAATACAGGATGGCCGCGCTGCCCGTCGCTGGCAGCGGCAACGATGGTCCGGCCGGCTGAAGGATCGTAGTTGGCGATGAGCGCATCCAGAATGGCCGGTTTGATGTCCGGCATGTCGCCAAGGCAGATAATGGCGGCATCGGGCGGGGCAGGCGCGTCGAACGCCGCCCGCGCTCCGATGGCGACCGACGAGCCCATGCCCGACGGGTAGTCCGGATTTTCGGCAAATGCGCAATCCAGGCCCGAAAGCGCGTCGCGCACCCGGCCGGCCTGGTGGCCGGTTACGACGACCAGGCGGCGGATTCCGGCGCTGCGGACGGCTTCCGCCACCCGCCTGATCATCGGCCGGCCGCCGACCGGCTCCAGCAGCTTGTTGGGCCCGCCCATCCGGGCGGATTGCCCGGCCGCCAGCAGGATGGCATCGACGACCGGCTGCGGTTTCGGCCCGCCCGGCGGTTCGCGGTCACGCAGCATCGGACGGGAGCGGATTTCCTTGAGCAGGCCGCCGACGCCGAAGCCGGCGATGGTCTCGTCGTCGACCGGCAGGCCGGCGGCGAGGCGCTCGAGCAGCCAGTCGGAGCCCTGTTCCCGGGGCGAGCGCGCCGAGCCCGGCATGGCCACGACGGTGGCCGCGCCCAGCCGGGCCAGAAGGGTGAGATTACCGGGATCGACCGGCAGGCCGAAATGTCGAATGGCGCCGCCGGCCGAGACGATGGCCGCAGGCACGACGTCTCGCCGGTCGACAATGGCCGATGCGCCGATCGCGACAATCAGGTCGGCGGTTGCAGCTGCCTCCGACAGGGCATCGGCAAGTGCGTCCTCGCGGTGTTCCGTCGTCCGGACGTGTGCGACGGACGCGCCGATCCGGGCAAGGCGCTCGCGGGTCGAGCGCTCGGTCTTGGCCAGCAGCGCAGCGGTCGTGTGGGGCAGCCGGGTCTGGATCAGCGCCGCGGTTTGGGGGCGGAAGGCGGCGACCGACACCGTGTCCGCCGCCGCACCGCCGACGCGCTCGACGCTGGAAGCCGGCGCACCGAAGGCGATGATCTTGACGGTTGCGACGAGCTGGTCGGCAACGACCGGCGCACAGGCCGGCAGCGTGGCCAGGGTAAGAGCTTCGTCGATGCGGTTGGCCGCGGTGACGCCGGCGGCATCGACGAGGGCCAGGCCGGCATGGCGGGCATACAGGTTGCAGCGGCCGTTGGCGGCCGGCCCGGCGCGCAGGCTGCCGGAAGCGAGCGCGGCGGCGATGCGCGCGGCGGCATCGTTCTCGTCCAGATCGTCCGGTCCCAGGCGGGCGACCGCGATGCTGTCGAAGCCGGCATCGGCGATGGCGGCGAGATCGCCTTTGGTCAGCTGCCGACCCTTGGATAGACGCCCGGAAGCCGTCTTGACGGCGTGGGCGAGAATGGCGCCTTCGGCCTCCTGCGTCGGAACGGTGCCGAACTCCATCGTCCGGGTCAGGCGGCTTTCGCCTGCGGTCTGCGGAGCGCGGCCGTGATCTCGCCCATGATCGCGAGCGCGATCTCGGCCGGCGACGACGCGCCGATATCGAGGCCGATCGGACCGTGAATGCGGGCGATCTGCGCCTCGTCGAAACCGGCCTGTTTCAACCGTTCGACCCGCGAAGCATGGGTCCGGCGGGAGCCGAGCGAGCCGATATAGAAGCAACCGGAGCGCAGGGCGCTGTGCAGGGCCGGGTCGTCCAGCTTCGGGTCGTGCGTCAGCGTCACGACGGCGGTGCGTGCGTCGGGCTTCAGCGCCGCTAACGCCTCGTCGGGCCAGTCGTCCGTCATGGCGACGTCGGGAAAACGGTCGCCTGTTGCGAAGGAACCCCGGGGATCGATCACCGTCACGGCATAGCCGGCGAGCGAAGCGATCGGCGCCAGCGACTGCGCGATATGGACGGCGCCGACGACCAGGAGCCGGAGCGGTGGGTTGAAAACATGCAGGAACAGGTGGCGGCCGTCGCCGGTCTCGATCGTCCGGCTCCTGTCGTCCCGCCGGGCTGCGTCGGCAGCGGCGAGCACGGTCTCGTCGACGCGCACCGGCCCGGCGGCCGACCCGCCCTCGATCCAGGTCTTTTCGCCGGACGCCAGATCCGTCGCGACGACCACCGGGCGATATTCCTTCCGGGCAGCGGCGAGCCTGTCGATGAGAATCCGGTCCATCTAGTCGAGCCGTTCGACGAACACTTCGACCCGGCCGCCGCAGGCCAGGCCGACCGCCCAGGCGTCCTCGTCCGCGACGCCGAATTCGAGCAGCCGGGGCGTGCCGCTGCGAATGACCTCCTGCGCTTCGGCGACCACCGCGCCTTCGATACAGCCGCCCGAAACGGAGCCGATCATTTCCTGTGCCGCGCTGACCGCAAGCTGGCTGCCGACCGGGCGGGGCGACGAGCCCCAGGTATTGACCACCGTCGCGATGGCGACGTCCTTGCCGGCGTCCCGCCACGCGGCGGCCCGGCCCATCACTTCGTCGCTCGACAGCGTCAGGCTCTCAGCATCGGCAACCATCGGGTCACGCTCTTTTCCTGTCGGGTTCCGGGCTGGGCGAAGACCGCGCCCAGCTGCTCCAGACTCTCCAGATTGTGCACGGTACGAAAGTCGTCAACATGGGGCAACATGGCCCGGATGCCGGCCGACTTGGGCTCGAAGCCGTCGTAGCGCAGCAGGGGGTTGAGCCAGATCAGCCGGCGGCAGCTGCGGTGCAGCCGGTCCATTTCCTTTTCCAGGCCCACGCCGCCGTCCCGGTCGAGCCCGTCGGTAATCATGAGCACGATGGCGCCCTGGCCGAGCACCCGGCGCGACCAGAGCCGGTTGAAATCGCCAAGCGTCTGGCCGATGCGGGTGCCGCCGTCCCAGTCCTCGGCGACCTGGCCGATCTTGTCGAGCGCCTCGTCGACATCCTTGTAGCGCAGATAGCGCGTGACGTTGGTGAGCCGGGTGCCGAACAGGAAGGTATACACCCGGTCCCGGTCGTTGGTGACGGCGTGCAGAAAGTGCAGCAGCATGCGCGAATAGCGGCTCATCGATCCGGAAATGTCGCACAGGATCACCAGGGGCGGGCGCCGCGTCTTGCGCCTTCGCCGGGCAAGCAGGATGGTATCGCCGCCGCTACGCACGCTGCGCCTCAGCATCCGGCGCATATCGATGCGCGGGCCGGCCTGGTCGGGCCGGAAGCGCCGGGTCGCCACCCGCTCTACCGGCAGGCGCAGCCGGGCCAGCGCCCGTTTGGCGGCATCCATTTCGGCCTGGGACATTTTCTCGAAGTCGCGATTCTTGAGGATCTCCCTGTCCGTCCACGTCATCACCGCGTCCAGTTCGATCCGCTCCTGTTCCGGCGCCTGCTCCGCTGATTCCGCAAGGCCCTTCAGCGCTTCGGCAAGCCGCCGGGACATCTCCTCCCGGTCTTCGTCCGGCGGCGTTTCGATCGTCGGCAGGATCACGGTCATCAGCCGTTCCAGCAGCCGCGGGTTGCGCCAGAAAACGTGGAACGCCTGGTCGAACAGGTCGCGCTGGTCGCGGCGGTTCACGAACACCGCGTGCAGCGTCCAGTAGAAATCCTCGCGCGTGCCGATCCCGACGGCATCGGCCGCCTCGATCGCCCGGATGACCTGGCCGGGCCCGACCGGCAGGCCGGCGGCGCGCAGTACGCGGGCGAAATGCATGATGTTTTCGGGCAGACGCCCGCCGCCGTTGTCGCCGCCGCGGCCGGGCCGGTCAGGATCGGGCGGGGGGTCGAAGGGCATGGAGGCGGCGCGTCCGGCTCCGCTCTAGGACCCGCGCACCCGGTTGAGGGACGCTTCGGTCCGGATCTCGTCCAGGATGCGCATGGCCTCGCTGCCCCGGATGCGTTCGATATCGTCCTGGTATTTGAGCAACGTGCCCAGGGTCGCGTTCAGCGTATCCGGCTCCAGCGCAACGACGTCGAGCTGGGCCAGGGCCTGTGCCCAGTCGATCGATTCGGCGACGCCGGGCAGCTTGAACAGGTCGACGTCGCGCAGCTTCTGGATGAAGGCGACGACATCGCGGCGCAGCGCCTCGCCGGCTTCCGGCGCCTTCTTGCCGAGGATTTCCAGTTCGCGCTCGGCGTCCGGATAGTCGACCCAGTAGTAGAAGCAGCGCCGTTTCAGGGCGTCGTGGATTTCCCGCGTCCGGTTCGACGTAATGACGACGACGGGCGGCGCCTCGGCGCCGAAAACCCCGATTTCCGGCACTGTGATCTGGAAATCCGACAGCACCTCGAGCAGGAAGGCCTCGAACGGCTCGTCGGTACGGTCCAGCTCGTCGATCAGCAGGACCGGCGGGCCGCTGTCCCGGGGCTCCAGCGCCTGGAGCAGGGGACGTTTGATCAGGAAATCCTCGGAAAACACGTCCCGGGTGAGGGCGGCACGCCCGGTCCGCCCGCCGGCGTCGCCGGTCGCTTCGGCCAGCCGGATCTCGATCATCTGCCGGGCGTAGTTCCACTCGTAGACGGCGCTTGAAACGTCAAGCCCCTCGTAGCATTGCAGCCGGATCAGGTCGCGCCCCAGGCACTCCGCCAGCACCTTGGCGATTTCCGTCTTGCCGACGCCGGCCTCGCCCTCGAGGAACAGCGGCCGGCCGAGCTTCAGCGCCAGATACAGCGCCGTCGCCAGCGACCGGTCGGCGACATAGGCGCCGGCGGCGAGCAATTCTTCGGTCGCATCGACAGACTCGGGCAGGGCGGTTTTTTCTGACATGCACATTCCAGAACGGTCTATTGGCACATGGGTAACGCGATTCGATTCATAGGTGAACGTTCAGTTTCTCTCAGGCGGGTAGCCGGATCTCCGCCTTCGAATGCCCGAGTTTCCTCTTTTAGCGCAGCCTGCTCCTTGGGTCCTCGAACGGCTAGGAAGGACAGCCGTTTCCAGCGTCCGCCTTATCTCCCGTGCGGCAAACTCGATTTCGGTGCCTGCCCGCCATAAGAGTCGTCCGGCCTGACCATTGGTTGTGGGTCATAATTCGAGGAACGCTCCGATTCGGCCTCATCGAGCCCGATCGCGCGCAAGTCCCATTCCCGTTCGCAGGCAAGCGCGATCAGGGACAGGGTACGAAGGGTAAGGTTCGACGGATAGAGCGCCTTGGACAGCCGCGACGGGTCGAGCCCGACGCTCTTCGCAATTTCGGTTTGGGTGACGCCGCGATCTTTGATGAAGGCATCGACGATGCGGCGGACTTCCGCTGCTGCGAGATTTTCGAATTCCGCTTGATATTGCAGGCGCTCGGCATCGCTGCGTTCGTGCAGCTTGTTCCTGCCAGTCATAGTGCGTTGCTCCCACAGTGATGTACGCATCGAACCTGTCGGCGTGAAACGGCGTTATACCGGGCGCCAGTTCATCCCAGATATTGCGACTGGCAGCCGCGAGTTCGTCCCAGCCCGCTCCCGGCGGGATTTCCGCCCGACTCATACCCGAAAGCAGCACGATGCAGTCAGGGTAGGGGAAGAGGCAAAATACTCGATACTGCGGCGGGCGGGCCTCCCTGATAGCAAAGACATCGTACGTCAATCGCCTGAAGATCGTCCGGTTGTTCACATGGCCGCCCTCAGCGATCGTGCCGAGAAGCTGCTCCAGACGTGCAGCGATTATCTTTGTTTTGGCCTCCTTTCGAAGCGCATCCGCAAACCGGAGATAGTTCCTCGTGACGAGCATCCGGCGAGCGGCCGGTTTGCTGCGCCGGCCCACCTGCTTCATCTGGGTCAGGATACCGCTATCAACAAGTGCCTCAATTGACGTTTTGGACATTTATGTCAATCAGAATTTCGAGCACATGACATGGAGTCGGCAATTACTGCTGAAATCGTATTCCACCCAAGTCGGAATGATTTCTTGACCCTGGCTGCCTCAATGCGAGAGGTCCGGACAAATGCAGCGCCGGCACGGGAGCAGGCCGTACCGGCGTATTGGTAAGCAAAGAGGACGGGCGGTGCGGGAACGGTCGTGCCTTTCCCGCACGCGGGGGTATCGGCGGTGCGTCCCTATCCCGCTTTCGCCACGGCGCGCTTGGCCATGACGGTGACCAGATGGGCGCGATATTCGGCGCTGGCGTGGATATCTTCGTTCAGGCCGTCCGCTGAGACCCCGATGCCGGCGACCGCATCCGCCGACCAGTTTGCGGCGAGCGCCGCTTCCATCTCGCCGACGCGGAAGACGCACGGGCCCGCGCCGGTCACCGCGACCCGGACCCCGTCCGCGGCCTGTGCCACGAAAACCCCGACGATGGCGTAGCGCGAGGCCGGGTTCGGGAATTTCATGTAGGCGGCCTTGCCGGCCCTCGGGAACGTCACCGACGTGACGATCTCGTCCTGGTCGAGGGCGGTTTCGAACAGGCCGGTGAAGAAATCGTCCGCCGCGATCGACCGTTTGCTGGTCTGCACCGTGGCGCCGAGGCCGACCAGGGCCGCCGGATAGTCCGCCGCCGGATCGTTGTTGGCGATCGAGCCGCCGATCGTCCCGCGGTTGCGCACCTGCGGATCACCGATATGGCTCGCCAGGTCGGCCAGCGCGGGAATCGCCGCTGCGACGTCCGCGGAGGCGGCGACCGCGGAATGCCGGGCCATGGCGCCGACGGTCACGCCGTTGCCGTCGGCCGAAATGCCGTCCAGTCCGCCGACGCCGTTCAGGTCGACGACGGTCGTCGGCGCGGCGAGACGCTGCTTGAGCGTCGGAATGTAAGTCATTCCGCCGGCAAGCAGTTTCGCCTCGTCGTCGGCGCCGATGATGCCGGCGGCTTCGTCGACGCTACCGGCCTTCTTGTACTCGAAATTGTACATGGATTGGTTCCTTCCTGCCCGGGTCTGCCCGGGTGCGGGCCCGGTCCGTTCCGAATTCGATGAGTTCAGCCTGTCCTGCCGCGTCTACGCCGCCGCATCCTGAATGGCCTGCCAGACGCGCAGCGGGGTTGCCGGCATTTCGATGTGGCCGACGCCGGCCTCGCGCAGCGCGTCGTGGACCGCGTTCATGACCGCCGCCGGCGCCGCGATGGCTCCGGCCTCGCCGCAACCCTTCACGCCCAGCGGGTTGAGCGGGGAGGGCACGCCGTTGAAGCCGACATCGTAGCTCGGCACGTCGTCGGCGCGCGGCATGGTGTAGTCCATGTAGGAGCCGCTGATGAGCTGGCCCGCGCCGTCGTAGACCGCGTGCTCGAGCATGGCCTGGCCGACGCCCTGACCGATGCCGCCATGGACCTGGCCTTCGACGATCAGCGGATTGATCAGCACGCCGAAATCGTCGACAGCGGCATATTTTTCGATCGAAACGCTGCCGGTTTCCGGATCGACCTCGACCTCGCAGATATGGGTGCCGGCGGGGAAGGAGAAGTTGAGCGGATCGTAGAACGCCGTCTCGTCCAGCCCCGGCTCCAAGCCTTCCGGATAGTTGTGCGGCACATAGGCCGTGAAGGCGACCTCGGCGATATTCATCGCCTTGTCGGTGCCCTTGACCGTGAAGTTGCCGCCGGCGAACTCGATGTCGTCCTCCGACGCCTCGAGGGCATGGGCGGCGATCTTGCGGCCCTTCTCGATCACCTTGTCGGCCGCCTTGACGATGGCCGAACCGCCGACGGCGGCCGAACGGGAGCCGTAGGTGCCCATGCCGAAGGGGATTTTTGAGGAATCGCCGTGGATCACCTCGACCTGCTCGTAGGGAACGCCCAGCTTGTCCGCAACGATCTGGGCGTAGGCCGTTTCATGGCCCTGGCCGTGGGAATGGCAGCCGGTGAAGAGCTGGACATTCCCGGTCGGGTTGAAGCGGACATTCGCCGATTCCCACAGGCCGACGCCAGCGCCGAGCGAACCGACCGCCGCCGACGGCGCGACGCCGCAGGCTTCGATATACGAGGAGAATCCGACGCCTCGCAGCCTGCCGTTGGCTTTCGATTCCGCCTTGCGGGCCTGGAAGCCGTTGTAGCCGGCGAGTTCCAGCGCCTGGTCCATCGAACCGGCGAAATCGCCGCAATCGTATTGCATGACGACAGGCGTCTCGTAGGGGAAGGCGTCGGTCGGCACGAAATTGGTCTTGCGCAACTCCGCCGGATCGCGGCCGGTTTCCGCCGCCGCGGCCTCGACCAGCCGCTCCACGACATAGGCGGCTTCCGGGCGCCCGGCGCCGCGGTAGGCGTCGACCGGCACGGTGTTGGTGAACACCGCCTTGACGTTGCAGTAGATGCCGCCGGTCGTGTACTGGCCGGCCAGCAGGGTGGCGTAGAGATAAGTCGGCACCGCCGAGGCGAAGGTGGAGAGATAGGCGCCCATATTCGCTGTCGTATCCACCCGCATGGCGAGGAACTTGCCGTCCGAATCCAGCGCCAGTTCCGCCGTCGTCACATGGTCCCGGCCGTGGGCGTCGGTGAGGAAGCTCTCGGACCGCTCCGCCGTCCACTTGATCGGCCGGCGCACCCGGCTCGACGCCCAGGTCAGCACGACTTCTTCGGCATAGATGAAAATCTTGGAGCCGAAGCCGCCGCCCACGTCTGGCGCGACCACCCGCAGCTTGTGTTCCGGGGCGAGGCCGTGGAACGCCGACATCACCAGCCGGTGCACATGCGGGTTCTGGGACGCGATATGCAGCGTGTGCTCGCTGTTGCCGGCGTCGTATTCGGCCACGCAGGCGCGCGGCTCCATGGCGTTCGGCACCAGGCGGTTGTTGGCGAATTCGAGCGACGTAACATGGGCGGCACCGTCGAAGACTGCGTCGACCGCCGCCTTGTCGCCGATCGCCCACTCGAAACTCAGATTGCCGGGCGCCGCCTCGTGGATTTGCGGCTGTCCGCCGGCCGTCGCCCGG
The DNA here is from genome assembly GCA_965202925.1 of Alphaproteobacteria bacterium. Classification (GTDB taxonomy): domain Bacteria; phylum Pseudomonadota; class Alphaproteobacteria; order Bin65; family Bin65; genus Bin65. Next base: position 2,012,172 of record CBDBCG010000001.1, read on the forward strand.
GCCGGATCGACCACGGCATCGAGAAGGCCGTAGTCCACATCGACGGCCGCGGCGGCGTCCTTGGCCTGCTCCAGCGTGTCGGCGATCACGACGGCGACGGCCTCGCCGGCATAGTTCACCTTGCCGATCGCGAGCGCCGGATGGGGCGGCGCCCGGAACGGTTCGCCGTGCACATCCGTGATCGCCCAGCCGCAAATCAGCGGCCCGACCTCGGCCATGTCCTCGCCGACGAAAATGGCCCGCACGCCCGGCATGGCCCCGGCGGCGGCGGTGTCGACGCTGTTCAGCGTCGCATGGGCATGGGGCGACCGCACGAAAACGGCGTGGGTCTGCCCGTGGCGGTTGATGTCGTCGGTATAGTGACCCTGACCGGTCACGAAACGGCGATCTTCGCGGCGCGCGACGGCGGCGCCGATGCCTTGCTCGGTCATGAATTCCTCACTGCGCTTGAGACGGTCGGTTCCATTCGGGGGTCCGTAATCCGTCGGCTGACTGTTGTGGCGGCCCGGCTTGCGTCAGCCCCGCATCGCCCGGGCGCCGGCGTCGATCGACTTCACGATATTGTGGTAGCCGGTACAGCGGCACAGATTGCCTTCCAGCCATTCGCGGATGTCGCGCTCGCTGGGATCCGGATTGTTCTTCACCAGGTCGAGCGCGCTCATGATCATGCCCGGCGTGCAAAAGCCGCACTGCAGGCCGTGATTTTCGTGGAATGCCTGCTGCATCGGATGCAGCGTATCGCCGTCGGCCACGCCCTCGATGGTCGTGACGTCCGCACCTTCGGCCTGGACCGCCAGCAAGGTGCAGGCCTTGACCGATTCGCCATCGACATGGACGACGCACGCGCCGCACTGGCTCGTATCGCAGCCCACATGCGTGCCGGTGAGGCCCAGCTGTTCGCGCAGCATCTGCACCAGCAGGGTGCGCGGCTCGACGTCGGCGGAAACGGCCTCGCCGTTAACCGTCAACGAGACAGATACAGTCATGAAGCGCTTCTCCCAGAAACACGGTTCACAGATTTCACCGCGGTCGCATGGGCTTGCGCGTTCCGGCGCCTGCCCCTTCGACCGCCGTGCATCACTGGCACTAGTCTATTGCGGGGGCGGGGAGCGTCAAGCCGCGAATGGCGGGAAACGCCGCGGCAAAGCCTGCAGATTCGCCGGGTCGGTGGATCGTGTCGCGCAGTCCTGCCGTCCCGGCCGCGCCTGCCCCGGTTCAGGGAGAGACCGGCGTCCGATCGACGGCCAGGAGAAGGAGGACGAGGGCCACGCTGAGCAGGGGAATCCAGACCCGGCCGGACAGGCCGGGGCGGGGCGGGAGGTCGGGTTCTTGAGGTTCGGCTGCTTCGGCCGCGGGCCGGGGTTCGTCGGGCATGATCGCAGCTTCCGTATCGCGGGTGATTTCCCGCCGCGGGCGTTTTTTGATTTGTGCCCGGATACACTAGGCGCTTTTCTGCCGGACAGGAACGGGAACGGGCAGCGGCATGCGGCCCGGACAACCCGGGCGGCGCACAGGGCGCTCGTCGGTTCCGAAGGCTGAGACCATGGCAGCAGACCACTGGCACGCCCATTGCCTCCTCACCACGGCGGAGATGGCTGCTGCCGATCGGGCAGCGATCGCGGCGGGAACGCCGGGCATCGACCTGATGGAGGCGGCCGGCGCGGCGGCGGCGCGCGAAATCCGCCTGCGCTGGCGGCCCAGGCCCGCCGCAATCCTGTGCGGACCGGGCAACAACGGGGGCGACGGCTTTGTAATTGCCCGACTTTTGCTCGAATCGGGATGGCCGGTCTCGGTGCTTCATGCGCCGCATGCGGATCGATTGTCCGGCGACGCCCGGACCGCCTACGAACGGTGGCTCGGGGCGGCGGAGGGCAGCGGAACACCGGCCGAGACTTCCGAATGGCGGACCGAAGCCGTGGACCGGGCGGACCTGATCGTCGACGCCCTGTTCGGCGCCGGCCTGACGCGGCTGGTGTCCGGGCTTGCGGCCGCGTTGCTGGTGCGGGCGGCGGAGCGGCGGCAGACCGGCGGCGCGCCGGTCGTTGCCGTCGACGTACCGAGCGGGGTGGACGGCGACAGCGGCGCCTGTCTCGGCCCGGTCGCGCCGGCCGACCTGACGGTCACCTTTTTCCGCGCCAAACCGGGCCATTATCTGCTGCCGGGCAGGGAAATGTGCGGCGCTCTGGCGGTTCGCGATATCGGGATTCCCGATGCGGTGCTGGACGCAATCGCGCCACAGACCGTCGTTAACACGCCGGCCCCGTGGCGGCGCGCCCTGCGGCCGCCCTCGCCGGAGGACCACAAATACACCCGCGGTCATGTGCTGATCGTCGCCGGCGAGATGCCCGGCGCGTCCGCGCTGGCGGCCCGGGCCGCGGCGCGGGCGGGCGCCGGGATGGTCACGGTCGGCTGGTTTGCCGAGGACGAGGCGGCGGTCCGGCCGTTTTTCGATGCCCGGCTTCCGGCGGCGATTCTCCGGCGGAACCTGGGAGAAACGAAGGATCTGGCGCCTTTCTGCCGCGAGCGGAAGGTCCGGGCAATACTTGCCGGGCAGGGCTTCGGCCGCGGCGCCGGACGGCGAAAGAAACTGGCCGAAATCGCCCGGATTCCCTTTGCCTGTATACTGGATGCGGATGCAATTTTTCCGGATGTATCCACTATGGACGGGCAATCCGGGCCGTCGGAGGCCGGAACGGTTCTGACGCCTCATACCGGCGAGTTCGAACGGATCGCCGGCGCCGGGGACGAGGGCGCCGGCAAGGTCGAACGGACCCGCCGCGCCGCCGCCGAAACTGGTGGAACGATCGTTCACAAAGGCTACGACACGGTTATCGCCGCGCCGGACGGCCGGGCAGCGATCGGCGCTAACGCCTTTCCCTGCCTTGCGTCCGCCGGCACCGGCGACGTCCTGGCCGGCATCGTCGCGGGCCTGCGCGCGCAGGGCATGCCGCCGTTCGAAGCGGCCTGCGCCGCGGTGTGGTGCCATGCCGAAGCCGGCCGGCTCTGCGGGCCGGGCCTGCTGGCCGACGACCTGCCGGACAGGCTGCCGGACGCCCTGTGCGCCGCCTTCGGCCCGGTTCCGGCCCGATAGCGCCCGCCGTGCGGGCGGGGCGTCGGCGGCGCGAATCCCGCCGATCCGATGACCGTTGTCGGCAGTATGTTGTATGCACACAATTTCAATACCGGACCAAGTCCAGCCCGGGAAATACCGATGCCGGTTTCCGGACCGGAACCGTTCGATTGATTCGGCTTTGCCGAATACACAACGGGGTTTTCCGCAATATGCGCGCCGGTTTCTGCGTGATTTGGTCTTTACTCGAAATCGTGCGACAGCGCCGCGGCGCGATACAGGCTCAGTCAGCCCGGCCAGTCCGGCGCGCGGCGTTCTCCGCCCGGAAGCCGAATCTTTCTGCCGGTCGGACCCGAATTGGCCTAAAATAGCCGCGATCCGCCGTCCGAACCGTTCGAGGAACGGAGCTTTCCGATGGTGTCTGCACCCGACCCGATATCCGGGGAAGCGGCCTTGTCCGACCGGCTGCGCGTGCTGCGCGCGCTCGAGCGCAAGGTGCTGTGGCTGTCGAGCTGGACAATCCACCACGCCAACCACATCCGGCCGAACCGCGACGGGCTCAAGGTCGGCGGCCACCAGGCGTCGAGCGCCTCCGTCGCAACCATCCTGACCGCGCTCTATTTCGATATCCTCCGGCCGGAGGACCGGGTCGCGGTCAAGCCGCACGCCAGCCCGGTCTTCCATGCCATCCAGTATCTGCTGGGCCGCCAGAGTCTCGAAAACCTCAAGAATTTCAGAGCTCTGGGCGGCGCGCAATCCTATCCCTCGCGGACCAAGGACGCCGACGACGTCGATTTCTCGACCGGATCGGTCGGCCTCGGCGCCGCCATGACGAGCTTCGCCGCGCTGGTGCAGGACTATCTGCACGTCAAGGGCCGGCTCCCGGCAGCGCAGGCGCGCGGACGCATGGTTTCGGTCGTCGGCGACGCCGAACTGGACGAAGGCAACGTCTACGAGGCCCTGCTGGAAGGCTGGAAGCACGATATCCGCAACGTCTGGTGGATCATCGACTACAACCGCCAGAGCCTCGATTCGACGATCACCGACCTGCTCTACAGCCGCTTCGACCAGCTTTTCGAAGCGATGGGCTGGCGGGTGGTGACCGCGAAATACGGCGCGTTGCTGGAAGAAGCGTTCCGGCGTCCCGGCTGCGGCGCCCTGCGCGACTGGATCGACGGCTGCCCGAACTCGCTCTACGCCGCGCTCTGCTACAAGGGCGGCGCGCTCGCCCGCGGCGCGCCGGACGACGGGCGCACGAAGGGCTGGCGCGAGCATCTGCTGGCCGACCTGGGCGACGAGCGCGGCATCCGCGCTCTGCTCGACGGCCTGGACGATGCCGGTCTGCAACGGCTGATGACCAATCTCGCCGGCCACGACATGGCGACCATGCGGGCGATGTTCCGCGCCGTCGGGGACGACCGGCCGACCTGTTTCATCGCCTATACCATCAAGGGCTTCGGCCTGCCGTTCGAAGGCCACAAGGACAATCATGCCGGGTTGATGAACCCCACGCAACTTCTTGGATTTCAAGAAGAACTTGGTATATCTCCGGGCGAGGAATGGGACCGCTTCGCCGGCCTCGACATCGATCCGGACGAAATCGCGGCCTTCCTCGACGCCGTGCCGTTCGCCGCCCGCTTTCCGCGCCGCACGACGGCGCCGGCGGTCCCGGTGCCGGAGATCGGCGCGCCGAAACCGGTCGGGCGGGCCGGGCAGGGCGGTACGATCTCGACCCAGGCGGCGTTCGGCCAGATCCTCGACGCCCTGGCGCGCGGCGCAGATCCGCTGGCCGACCGGATCGTCACGACCTCGCCGGACGTCACGGTCTCGACCAACCTGGGCGCCTGGGTGAACCGCAGGGGCATCTTCGACCGGCGCGACCGGGGTGACACCTTCCGCGACGAGAAGGTGGTGAGCGCCCAGCAATGGCGGCAATCGCCGGACGGCCAGCATATCGAGCTCGGCATCGCCGAGAACAACCTCTTCCTGCTGCTCGCCGCGCTCGGCCTGTCCCACGAAACCTTCGGAACCCGCCTGCTGCCGATCGGCACGCTCTACGATCCCTTCATCCAGCGCGGCCTCGATGCGCTCAACTACGCCTGCTACCAGGGCGCGCGCTTCCTGCTGGTCGCGACCCCGTCGGGCGTCACGCTGGCGCCCGAGGGCGGCGCCCACCAGTCCGTCGGCACGCCGCTGATCGGCATGGCCCAGGACGGGCTCGCCGCCTTCGAGCCGGCCTATGCCGACGAGCTCGCCGTGCTGATGGCCTGGTCCTTCGACTATCTGCAGCGCGACGGTTCGATACATCGCGGCCGCGGCTGGCTGCGCGACGCCCAGGGCGGCAGCGTCTATCTGCGGCTGTCGACCCGGGCCCTGACGCAGCCGGACCGGACGGTCGGCGCCGGCCTGCGCCGGGACATCGTGGACGGCGCCTATTGGCTGAAAGCCCCGGAAAACGGCGCCGAACTGGCGGTCGTCTATGCCGGCGCCGTCGCCCCGGAAGCGGCCGCCGCCTGGGAGGCGCTGATCGAGGATATCCCCGGCGCCGGCCTGCTGGCCGTCACGTCCGCCGACCGGCTGAACGCCGGCTGGGCCGCCGCGCAGCGCGCCCGGCAGTCCGCCGAAGCCGCGGCGGGCGGGGCCGCGCCCGGCACCCTCTCCCACGTCGAGAGCCTGCTGGCGCCGCTCGCGCCGGATGCCGGGCTGGTCACGGTGCTGGACGGCCATCCGGCGACGCTGAGCTGGCTCGGCGCGGTCTACGGCCATCGCACCCACAGCCTGGGGGTCGAGCATTTCGGCCAGTCGGCGGACATTCCCGACCTGTACCGGGCGCACCGGATCGATACCGACGCGATCCTCGACGCCTGCGCCAAAATCACGCTCGAACGGCTGGCCGGCTGAGGCTACGCCTGCCCGGTTCGGGCAGGGACTCGGGCAAAGCGGCAGGCGCCAATGACCATCGAAGCCGTGATCTGGGATTTCGGCGGGGTGCTGACCGACAGCCCCTTCGTCGCCTTCAACCGCTTCGAGGCGGAGCGCGGCCTGCCGCGGGACTTCCTGCGCAGCGTCAATGCCCGCAATCATCTGGACAACGCCTGGGCCCGGTTCGAGCGCAGCGAGATCGATCTGGACGCCTTCGATACCGCCTTCCGGGAGGAAAGTGCGGCGCTCGGCCACCCGGTAGACGGAAAGGATGTAATATCGTTGCTGGCCAGGCGGTTGCGGCCCGAAATGGTGACTGCGCTCAAGGCCTGCAAGGCGCGCCTCAGGGTGGGCTGTATCACCAACAACGTCGCCGCCGGCGAAGGCCCGACCATGGTGCTCGGCGAGGGCGGCGAGGGCGACGGCGACGGGGGCGGCGGGGCGGCGCTCGCCGAAGCGGTCGCCGGCGTCTTCGCCCTGTTCGACCATGTGATCGAGAGCAGCAAGGCCGGCCTGCGCAAGCCCGATCCGCGCATCTACCGGCTGGCCTGCGACGCGCTTGGCGTTTTGCCGGAAAATGCGGTTTATCTCGATGATTTGGGCATCAATCTTAAACCGGCCCGCGAACTCGGAATGACCACGATCAAGGTGACCGACCCCGATAAGGCGCTGGCCGAACTGGAAGCCGCCGTGGGCTTCCCGATGCGCTGAAAACCACGGCAGGCGGCGCTTTCTGAATTTTGTACGACCGTTCAAACCGGAATTTCCGGAGCCGGAGGCCGGCACCGTAGGGGAGGGTTTGAAACCCTCCCCTACAAAACCGCTCGGATGGTTGGCGCCCCCCTCCAGCGTCGTCCCCTCGGCCTCTCCCCGTCATATCGACCGGAGCCCCGGATGAAATCCGGGGCGGAGCGGCGTAGCCGCGTAGCGGAGGAATCCCGGTGCAGTTCTGCGGCGCGCGGTCCGGATCGAGCCGGGCTCCCTCCGCTCCCCCGGATCGGCCTGCGGCTGTCCGGGATCGGTCGGGATGACGGGGAAAGAGCGGCGCGGGTGTCGCGGTTCGTCATGAAGTGTCAGGATTCGTCATGATTTGTCACGGGGCGGCATGGCGCTTCGGGCTCGCGCCGAGCGCACCACCGTGTCGCCCCGGCCCCCGAGCCGGGGCCCGGAGCCTGTCCCTTCGACTTCGCTCAGGGCGGGCCCTGAGCCTGTCGAAGGGGTCGCCCGGCACGATCTTCGCTCGCGGCTCTGGACCCCCCGCACTGAACGCAACACCGTGTCGCCCCGAACCTCGATCCGGGGCCCAGAGCCGCCCGGCACGATCTTCGCGGCTGGCCCTGGACCCCGGACCTCCGCTCCGCTCCGTCCGGGGTGACAAGGGAGGGGGTCGGGTGTGTCATGATCCGTCATGGTCCGTCGCGATTCCCGGCCAAATCCCCGGCCCAATCCGCGACCCAATCCGTGGCGGGTGCGTCTGCGCCGGTCGGCGCCGGGCGGACTGCTCGTCCAGAAGCTTGTACTTCAGGTACACCGCGTCCGCTCTGGCCCGGTATTCCCTGAATTCCCTGTCGCCCCCGTCGCCGCCCTCCGCCGGCATCAGGCCGGACCGGTGTAAGGAAATGTCAGGATCCGTCGGGACGGAGCCGTCCGGCGCGCTGTCGGGCACGCTGTCCGGCTCCGGCGCGTCCGCTGCAGGATGTAAGGAAATGTCAGGTTCCGTCACGGTCGGTGCCGGCCGCTGCCCCGGCAGCCGGCGCTCCTCGACGGTGGCGTGGAGGCGTTGTGCGGTTGCCAGCCAGGCCGCCTCGTCGAAATCCGTCTTCTTCTCCCAGCGCCTTCCGGCTCAGCCGGTGCAGGGCGAGCGCCCGTTCGGTCCGGTGCCGGCCCCGGCGCACCGCTTCGGCCAGGGGACCGATGGGCGGGCCGGCCTCCGTATCCGCCGGGCGGGGGCGGGCCTCTTTTCCCTGCGCCTCACCGGGCGCCTCTCCCGGTCCTTCTCCCGGTCCTTCTCCGGACCTCTCTCCGGGCAGGGGCCACAGGCCGGCGCGCCGGTGGGCGCTGCGCCGGTCGAGGCCGGACAGCTCGGCCTGCCAGCTTCACGACCCGGATCATCAGCGAGGCCGAGCCCTGTTCCACCGCCGCGTCCCAGGCCTGCTCGAGCCGGCCGAGCAGGATCTGCGCTTCCGCCCGCTCGACCGCCCGCCACGCCGCCCGGATGGTGCGCACCCGTCCGGCGATATCCGGCCGGTCCAGCAGGTCGTGCCCGGTCTGGCGCGCCGAGCCTTCGGCATAGCCGGCGTCCCGCGCCGCCCCGGCGGCGTTGCCGGTGGCGGCATAGTGGCGGCAGAACGCCTCCTGCCGCAGGGTGAGGGGTGTTTCCGAAGGCGGCGCAGGGGACGGAGCCTCCGGCACGGTCCCGGCAGAAGCGGCGGATGAGGGAAGGGACATGGCAGCCATCCTGTATGTTCGATATATGTTCCTTTCCCGAATATAGGAAAATAGACGAGAAATGCAAGCGAAAAATTCCCACTAGACGCACATCGACGGCGGGATGGTCCGGCGGTCCCGGCCGGCTTTGTAGGGGAGGGTTTGAAACCCTCCCCTACGGACCATCGGCTGTGCAAAACGTCGGCAGGACCGCATCGCCGCCCCGGCCCGGTGCGGGTGCGCGCCGGGCGCCCGGGCCGGCGGCTTTACAAGCCACGGCGGTCGTGATGTTGTTGCCGCACACCGTTACTCACGGGATGTTCAGGGAGGACTCACGATGAAGAAATTCTGTCTTGCCGCGGCGGCGACCGCGGCCCTGGCGCTGCCGCTCGCAGGCCTTGGCGGGCCGGCGGGTGCGGCCGGATGTCACGCTCCGGATGCACACCTTCATCCCGCCGGTCGCCAACCCCGGCAAGACCTTCCTGATCCCCTGGGCCAAGAAGGTCGGCGAAGCCTCGGGCGGCAAGCTCAAGGTGCAGCCCTTCTGGGCGATGCAGCTCGGCGGCAAGGCGACCCAGCTGCTCGACCAGGTGCGCGAAGGCGTGGTCGACATCGTCTGGGCGCTGCCCGGCTTCACGCCGGGGCGGATGCCGCGGGTCGAACCCTTCGAGCTGCCCTTCGTCCACAAGGACGCGCTGTCCACGACGCTGGCGCTACAGGACTACCAGGCCAAACACCTGATGGACACCGACCTCAAGGACTATCACCCGCTGCTGCTGCATGTGCACCAGGGCTTCCTGTTCCAGACCAAGAAGCCGATCCGCACCATGGCCGACCTCAAGGGGCTCAAGATCCGCGCCGCCTCGCGCGGCGGGGTATGGCTCCTGAACGCGCTGGGCGCGACCGGCATGGGGCTGCCGCTGCCGCGCATCCCGCCTGCATTGTCCAAGGGGGTGATCGACGGCGTGACGCTGCCCTACGAGATCGCACCGGCGGTCAAGACGCCGGACCTGGTGAGTCACTTCTCCAGGCTCTCCGGCAGCCAGCCGCGGCTCGGCACCAACATCTTCACCTTCCTGATGAACCGGAAGAGCTACGACGGCCTGTCCGCGGACCTCAAGAAGGCGATCGACGACAATTCCGGGCGCAACATCGCCCGCGCGGCGGGGCAGAACTGGGTCGATATCGAGGAGCCCGGCCTCAAGGTCGTGAAATCGCGCAAGAAGAACAAGTTCTACACCATCTCGCCCGAGGAGACGGCCAAGATGAAGGCCGCCGCCAAGCCGGTGTTCGACCGCTGGTTCGCCGAGATGAAGAAGATCGGCATCGACGGCCCCGGCGCTGCTGGCCGACGCGCGCGCGCTGATCGACAAATACTCGAAGTAACCGGCGCCGCCGTCCCCGGCCATGGCTGAGGCCGGCAACGGCTTTCCCCGGCCCACCGACCCGGTGGGCTGGGCGCTTTACGGGATCGCCCGCTGGCTGGCGATCCTGGGCGGCGTCCTCCTCGCCGCCATGGCGCTGCTGACGGCGGTGAGCATCGCCGGCCGGGCCGCGTTCTCCGCGCCCGTGCCCGGCGATTTCGAGCTGGTCGCGATAGGCACCGGGATCGCCGTGTTCGCCTTCCTGCCGTGGTGCCAGCTCACCCGCGGCAACGTCATCGTCGACTTTTTCATGGACCGGGCGCCGGTGCGCGCCAAGGCGCTGTGCGATGCGCTGGGCGGCATCCTCTACGTCGCGCTCGGCGCGCTGCTGACCTGGCGCATGGTCTTCGGCGGGATCGACATGCACCGCTACGCCGAGCTGTCGCTGACCCTCAACTTTCCGCGCTGGACGACCTTCCCCGTCTCGGTATTGCTGCTGGCCTTCCTGATCGCCGTCACGGCCTACACCGTCTACCGCAGCTTCGGCGAGATGCGCGCCGGCCGCTTCCTCGACGGGGAAGACGACGACCGGGGGATCGACTGAGGCGATGAGCGGCCTCGCCATCGGCGGGCTCGGGTTCGCGGCGCTGCTGCTGCTGCTCGCTTTGCGCATCCCCATCGGCGTCGCCATGCTCTCCGTGGGCGTGGTCGGCTATGTCTCGATCGCCGGCGAGGCGGCGCTGCTCAGCTACCTCAAGACCGAGACCTACTGGCGCTTCACCAACGACGACCTCTCGGTGGTGCCGCTGTTCCTGCTGATGGGCCAGTTCGCCGCCAAGGCGGGGATCAGCCAGTCGCTGTTCCATGCCGCCAATGTTTGGCTCGGCCACCGGCGCGGCGGCATCGCCATGGCCGCAGTCGGCGGCTGCGCCGGCTTCGCCTCGATTTCGGGCTCCTCGCTCGCCACGGCGGCGATCATGGGCCAGGTCGCGCTGCCCGAGCTGCGCCGCTACAACTATGCCGGCTCCCTCGCCACCGGGGCGCTCGCCGCCGGCGGCACGCTCGGCATCCTGATCCCGCCCTCGATCGTGCTGATCATCTACGCGGTGATGGTCGAGGCCAACGTGGCGACGCTGTTCCAGGCCGCCTTCATCCCCGGGGTGCTGGCGGCGATCGGCTATATCCTGGCCATCGCCATCATCGTGCGCATCAACCCCGAGGCCGGTCCGGCCGGCGTCAGGGCCTCGGCGGCGGCGCAATGGGCCGCGCTGATCGATATCTGGCCGGTGCTGGTGATCTTCCTCCTGGTGATGGGAGGAATCTATGTCGGGCTGTTCACGCCGACCGAGGCGGCGGCGGTCGGCGCGGTCGGCACCTTCCTGATCGCCGTCACCAAGGGGCGGATGCGCCTCGAAGGCGCCATCGAGGCCTTGCTCGGCACCGCGTCCACCACCGCGATGATCTTCCTGATCCTGCTGGGCGCGGCGGTGTTCAACGCCTTTCTCGGCTTCTCCCAGCTGCCGATCTTCGCCGCCGACTATTTCCAGCATTCGGGCTTCGCCCCGCTGGTCGTGCTGCTCGGAATAATCGTGCTCTACCTCGCCCTCGGCTTCGTGATGGACTCGCTGTCGATGATCCTGCTCACGGTGCCGATCTTCTGGCCGATCGTCGCCGGGCTCGATTTCGGCCTGGGCCCCGAGGAGACCAAGCTCTGGTTCGGCATCATCACCCTGATCGTCGTCGAGGTCGGGCTGATCACCCCGCCGGTCGGGCTCAACGTGTTCGTCATCAACTCGATGGCGCGCGACGTGCCGATGATCGAGACCTTCAAGGGGGTCGTTCCGTTCCTCGCCTCGGACGCCGTCCGCGTCGTGCTGATCATCGCCTTCCCGGCGCTCACCCTGATCATGCCGGCGCTTCTGGCCGACTGACACGGTCTCCGGTAGATTCGCGAAATCGGTACGAAGAGGCAGCCATGAGCGTTTCCTTCCGGCGGGCCGGCGCCAACCTGGGCGCCGAAGTCAGCGGCATCGACCTTGCCGGGCCGCTCGACGGCGCGGCCCGCGACGCCATCCGGGACGGGCTGGCGGAGCACGAGCTGCTCATTTTCCGCGACCAGGAGATCACCGCCGGACAGCTCATGGCGTTCGGCAGGGCCTTCGGCGAGCTCTCGGTCCATCCCTTCGCGCCCCATGTCGAGGGCACGCCGGCGCTGATCCGGTTCGAGAACAATGCCGAGACGCCGCCCTTCGGCACCGATGTCTGGCACTCGGACGAGACCTTCCGCGCCGCGCCGCCGATGGCGACCGCGCTGTGCGCCAAGGCCGTGCCCGAGGTCGGCGGCGACACCGTGTTCGCCTCCATGTCGGCCGCCTACGACGGATTGAGCGCGCGCACCCGGGCGTTCATCGACGGGCTGGAGGCGATCCACGACATCAAGCCGTTCCGGCCGCTTTTCTCCGACACGCCGGAGGACCGCGCGTCGCTCCGGCGCTTCGAGGAAATCTATCCGCCGACGGCGCACCCGGTCGTGCGCATCCACCCGGTGACCGGGCGGCGGGTGCTCTATGTCAACCCGCTGTTCACCGTCCGGATCAGGGATATGGACGAGCGCGAAAGCGCGTCGCTGCTCGACACGCTGTTCCACCAGGCGCTGATCCCGGAATACCAGTACCGGCTGCGCTGGCGGCCAAACACGCTCGTCCTGTGGGACAACCGCTCGGTCCAGCATTATGCGGTGCACGATTTCTGGCCGCAGACCCGGATCATGGAGCGGGTGACGATCAAGGGCGTCCGCCCGGTCGGCGTCGAGGCCGCCGATCCGGCGAGCGTGCAGCGGCCGAAACAGCTGATCGCAGGCGCCGTGGCGCACGGCGCCCACAAGCCGCATCTGGTCGAGGACGACATCGCCCCGAAAACCGCCGCCGGATAGCGCCCCTCGATACGGCCCCTCGATACGGCGCTGACGCGCCTACTCGGGATGAAGAAGTTGTTAGGGGTTCAAAAACCTCAATACCCCCTCTCCCTCACCCTGAGTAGCCCCGGCCGCGAGGCCGGGGCGTATCGAAGGGCGGGGCGTATCGAAGGACTGCCCTGAGATTGTCGAAGGCGCGCGCCGTACCGGTCCGGCAGCGGCCGGCCGTGTTATCTCATATACCGCCTACGAAAATGCCTGGATGCCGGTCTGGGCCCGGCCGAGGATCAGGGCGTGGACGTCGTGGGTGCCCTCGTAGGTGTTGACGGTCTCCAGGTTCATCACATGGCGGATGACGCCGAATTCGTCGGCGATGCCGTTGGCGCCGTGCATGTCGCGGGCGGTCCGGGCGATGTCCAGCGCCTTGCCGCAATTGTTGCGCTTGACCAGCGAAATCGCCTCCGGCGACAGGCTGCCCTCGTCGAACATGCGGCCGACGCGCAGGGCGGCCTGGAGGCCGATGGCGATCTCGGTCTGCATGTCGGCGAGCTTCTTCTGGACCAGTTGGGTGGCGGCGAGCGGCCGGCCGAACTGCTTGCGGTCCAGCGTGTATTGCCGGGCGGCGTGCCAGCAGAACTCCGCCGCGCCCATCGCGCCCCAGGCGATGCCGTAGCGCGCCCGGTTGAGACAGCCGAACGGGCCGGCCAGCCCCGCCACGTTGGGCAGCAGGTTTTCGTGCGGCACCTCGACATCGTCCATGACGATCTCGCCGGTCAGCGAGGCGCGCAGCGAGAACTTGCCCTCGATCTTCGGCGCCGAAAGCCCCGCCATGCCCTTTTCCAGAATAAAGCCGCGGATCGCGCCGTCGTCGGTCTTGGCCCAGACGACGAAAATATCGGCGATCGGCGAATTGGTGATCCACATCTTGGACCCGGTGATCCGCCAGCCGTCCGCAGTCTCGACGGCGCGGGTCTTCATCGAGCCTGGATCGGAGCCGTGGTCCGGCTCGGTCAGGCCGAAGCAGCCGACCCATTCGCCGGTCGCCAGCTTCGGCAGGTATTTCATCCGCTGCTCTTCGGTGCCGTAGGCGTGGATCGGGTGCATGACCAGCGACGACTGAACGCTCATGGCCGAACGGTAGCCGCTGTCGACCCGCTCGACCTCGCGCGCGACCAGGCCGTAGACGACATAGCTCATGCCGGCGCAGCCGTAGCGCTCCGGCAGGGTGGCGCCGAGCAGGCCGAGCTCGCCGAACTCGGTCATGATCTCCCGGTCGAAGCGCTCGTGGCGGAACGCCTCCAGCACCCGGGGCTGCAGCCTGTCCCGGCAATACTGCCGCGCCGTCTGCTGCACCATGCGCTCGTCCTCGCCGAGCTGGCTGTCGAGCAGGAACGGATCGTCCCACTGGAACGGCGGATGGGCGTTCTGCGGAACCTTGGCGATCTGGCGGGGCGGCAGGGCGATGTTCATGGCGGGCTCGTTTCCGGGGGAAGCCGGTTACCCGGGCCGTTGGGGACGGCGCGGCGCAACCGGGCGGTTCGCGGATAGTTTAGGCTTGTCGGGCGGGCCGGGAAAGGGACCGGGCGGCGCAGTTCCGGCGGCGCCTTTTCCAACCTTGCGCTGCGGTGCTGCGGCGCCGACGCCGCCCGGCCGGTTCAGGCGGCCTGAGACTTGTCCGGCGTCCCGGATGGGGGCGGTTCGGGCAGGGGCGTCAGGTCGCGGCGCATGAACATGGCCTCCAGCAGGCCCTCGATGCGCGCCACCCGTTCGCGCAGTTCGCCCATCTCGTCGCGCAGGGAGTCGATCCTGCCGTTCACCTCGTCGCGAAGGGCGTTCATTTCGGCGCGCAAGGCGCGGATGTCCTGCCGCAGCCAAGCGAACAGACCGAGGATCAATGCCCCGAGCGCGATGAAACCGGCTAGATTGATGTCCATGAAGGTAATCCTAACGGGGACGCGCCGCACTGTCCACACGCCCGGCGACAGCGTCCGGCGCGGCATATGTCCGGTACGGCAGGGCCTCTCCGCCGCTGCCGGAACCCGGTCCGGGCGGCGGGTCCGGAATTCCCGGGCCTACCCGGCGGCGCGCATGCGGGCGAAGCCGGCCTCCAGGTCGGCGATCAGGTCGTCGGGGTTTTCCAGGCCGATATGGAAGCGCAGGCAGGGGCCGGCGGCGCGCCATTCGGTAGCGGTGCGATAGGCCGTCGGGTCGAAGGGCAGGACCAGGCTTTCGAATCCGCCCCAGCTCGCGCCCAGGCCAAAATGCTCCAGATCGTCGACCATGGCGGCGACCTGCGCTTCGCTCGCCGGCTCCAGGATCACCGAGAACAGGCCCGACGCGCCGGAAAAATCGCGCTTCCAGATCGCATGGCCCGGATCGTCCGGCAGGGCCGGGTAGAGCACGCGGTTCACCTCCGGCCGGTCCCGGAACCACCGGGCGACAATCAGGGCGTTCTTCTCATGCTGTTTCAGGCGGACGCCCAGCGTGCGCAGGCCGCGCAGGCCGAGATAACACTCTTCGGAGCCCGGGCAGCTGCCCATCGAATTGGCGGTGATCTTCACCTTCTCGAAAAGTTCGGCGCGCATGGAGACGACGCCGAGCATCGCGTCCGAATGGCCGACGATATACTTCGTCGCCGCGTTGACCGACAGATCGACGCCGAAATCCAGCGGCCTGAAAAAGAAAGGGGTGGCCCAGGTATTGTCGATGCCGGTCCGGATGCCGCGCTCCCGGGCAATGGCCGTGATCGCGGGGATATCCTGCATTTCCATGGTCTGGGAGCCCGGCGCTTCGAGCCAGATCAGGCTGGTATTCGGGCGGATCAGCGCCGCGATTCCGGCGCCGGCCGCGGGATCGTAGTAGGTCGTCTCGACGCCGAAGGGCTTCAGGAAATTGTCGGACAGCTTGCGCACCGGCTGATAAGCGCTGTCGCTCACCAAAAAATGATCGCCGCCCTTGACCGCGGAGAGAATGGCGGCAGTGCAGCCCGCCATGCCGGACGATACCGCAACCGCCCGGTCGGCGCCTTCGAGCGCGGCGACCGCCTCCTCGAACGCCTTGGTGGTCGGCGTGCCGAACCGGCCGTAGACCACGTCGTCGAACATGCGGGTCCGGACCTCCCTCCATTCCGCCATGGAGCGGCGGGTGATCGTGGAGGCGTGGTAGACCGGCGGATTGACCGCGCCGAAATGGTCTTCCGGATGGCGGCCGGCGCTGACGATCCTGGTTTCTGTTTTCATGGCGGTTCCCGGAAAGACGGTACCTGGAAGGACGGCCTCGCCGACGGCCCGGTCGGCAGCAGCTATCCGGCGACGACGAAGACACGATACGGAACGATTTAACCGATACGGCATGTTGCTTGTACCGGCCGCATCCGCTTATCGTATAGGTCTGCCTGTCTGCAATGCGCCGTCATTTGGCCGCGTGAGGGCGGAATGTGCGTCGCGTCGAGACTTGTAGGCCCGAAGCGGGCGTGCCGGTCCGGTCCGGGCAGCTAATACCGGCAAGAGAACTCTCGGGAAATACAGGGGAATAAAATGAAACACGTTCTCAAGGCCGCCGTCGCTGGAGCGGCGGCATTGCTCGTTGCAGGGACGGCCCAGGGCGCCACCCTCGACGACGTCAAAAAGGCCGGCGTGCTCAAATGCGGCATCAACACCGGCCTGCCCGGTTTCGCCTACACCGACGACAAGGGCAAGTGGACCGGTTTCGACGTCGCCTACTGCCGCGCGCTTTCGGCGGCGGTGTTCGGCGATCCCGACAAGGTGAAATACGTCAACCTGACCGGCAAGAACCGGTTCCCGGCGCTGGCCGCCGGCGAAATCGACGTCCTGTCGCGCAACACGACGTGGACCTTCTCGCGCGACGTCGACCTCGGCTTCACCTTCATCGGCGTCAGCTACTATGACGGTCAGGGCTTCATCGGCCGCAAGGCGCTGGGCATCAAGTCGGCCAAGGAACTCGACGGCGCCTCGGTCTGCATCCAGACCGGCACGACGACCGAGCTCAACCTGGCGGACTTCTTCCGCGTCAACAAGATCAAGTATGAGCCGGTTCCGATCGAGACCAACGAGGAAGCCCGCAAGGCCTATGTCGCCGAGCGGTGCGACGTCTACACGACGGACGCCTCGGGGCTGGCGGCGACCAAGACCACGTTCGCGAAACCCGATGACCACATGGTGTTCCCCGAAATCATTTCGAAGGAGCCGCTGGGTCCGTTGGTGCGGCAGGGCGACGACCAGTGGGCCGACATCGCGCGCTGGACCCTCAACGCGCTGATCAACGCCGAGGAATACGGCGTCACCGCGGCCAACGTCGAAAAGCTGGCCGCGAAGGCCACCGACAATCCCGAGATCAACCGCATGCTCGGGACCGAGGGCTCCCTCGGCGCCATGCTGGGCCTGCGCAAGACCTGGGCGGTCGACGCGATCAAGGCGGAGGGCAACTACGCCGAGATCTTCGATCGTTATCTCGGCACCAAGACGCCGCTGGGCCTCGGGCGCGGCCTGAACGCGCTGTACACGAACGGCGGCATCCTCTACGCACCGCCGATGCGCTAGCCAGAGAAGGGGTGTCCGCGCCGGTAGCACGGCGCGGACACCCCGATTTTTCCGGATTTTCGATCCGGCGGCGCAACAGCACCCGCATCTAGCATGGCCCGGAACGCATCCGCCGCGCGGATCGGCAGCCCCGGATGGCAGCGCCTTTGGTTCGACGAGCGCACGCGCGGCCTGATCTACCAGCTGCTCGTCATCCTCGGCCTGGCGCTGTTCACCGCCTTTATCGTTTCCAATACGATCGCCAACCTGCAGCGCGCCGGGCTCGCCTCGGGCTTCGGTTTCCTCTTCGACCAGGCCTTCTTCGACATCAACCAGAAGCTGGTCGAGTACAGCTCGACATCGACCTTCGGCCGCGCGCTGATCGTCGGCATGCTCAACACGGTTCTGGTCTCCGCGATGGGCATCGTCGCGGCGACCGGGCTCGGCTTTTTTGCCGGCATCTTGCGCCTGTCGCCCAATTTCCTGCTGAGCCGGATGGTCGGCGCCTATGTCGAGATCACCCGCAACGTGCCGCTGCTCCTGCAGATCATCTTCTGGTGGGTGTTGCTGAGCGGCCTGCCGAAGGTCCGCGACAGCCTGTCGATCGGCGATTCCGTCTTTCTCAACAACCGCGGCATGCGCTTGCCGGCGCCGCTGTTCGAACCCGGCTTTGTGTGGGTCGCCGCCGCCGTCCTGGCCGGGATTGCCGCCACGGTCCTGGTTTCGCACTGGAGCAAGCGCCGCCAGATCGTATCGGGCAAACGCTTTCCGGTCGCCTGGAGCGGGCTGGCGCTGATCGTCGGTTTGCCGGTCGTTGTCTACTGGATCGCGGGATCGCCGCTCGCCTGGGACGTGCCCGAGCCGACCCGGTTCAACTTCCGCGGCGGCTTCAACGTCACGCCGGAACTGGTGGCGCTGTGGATTGCCCTTTCGACCTACACCGGCGCCTTCATCTCGGAAATCGTGCGCGCCGGGATCCTCTCGGTCGGCAAGGGCCAGACCGAGGCGGCGGGGTCCCTGGGGCTGCGGCCCGGCCCGACCATGCGGCTGATCGTGATCCCGCAGGCCCTGCGCGTTATCATTCCGCCGCTCACCAGCCAGTATCTCAATCTCACCAAGAATTCCTCGCTGGCCATCGCCATCGGCTACCAGGACCTGGTGTCGATCGGCGGTACGATCCTGAACCAGTCGGGACAGGCGCTTGAGGTCGTGGGCATCTGGATGGTGGTCTATCTCAGCCTGAGCCTGCTCACCTCGCTGTTCATGAACTGGTACAACAGGCGCATCGCGCTGGTTGAGCGATGACGGCGCGGCCCTTCCATCGCAGCCAGGCCGAGATGCTGCCCGAGCGGGCGGCGCCGGTCACCTCCGTCGGCGTCATCGGGTGGCTGCGGACCAACCTGTTCTCGAGCTGGATCAACACCGCGTTCACGCTCATCGCGCTCTATCTGCTGTGGCTGATCGTTCCGGCCCTGGCCGACTGGGCATTCTTCGACGCCGATGTCGCTGGCGACAACCGCTTCGCCTGCAAGAGCAGCGGCGCCTGCTGGGCCTGGGTCGACCAGCGCATCGGCCAGTTTCTCTACGGCTTCTACGCGCCCGACCAGACCTGGCGGGTCGATCTCGCCGTCGTCCTGCTGATCCCGGCGCTGGCGCCGCTGCTGTTCGAGGGCGTGCCCTTCGCCCGCCAGCTGCGCTGGTTCTCGCTGGCCTATCCGGTGGTCGCGACCTTCCTGCTGGTCGGCGGCATCGGGCTGGAAGGGATCCCGACCGACAAGTTCGGCGGCTTCATGCTGAACCTGACGGTGGGGCTGGCCGGCATCGTGCTGTCGCTGCCGGTCGGCATCGTGCTGGCGCTCGGCCGCCGCTCGCGCCTGCCGATCATCCGCATCCTGTGCATCGGCTTTATCGAGATCGTACGCGGCGTGCCGCTGATCACCCTCTTGTTCGTCTCGAACATCATCCTGCCGATCTTCCTGCCGCCGGAAGTGACCGTCGACGCGCTGATCCGGGTCATCGTCATGGTGACGGCCTTCGCCTCGGCCTACATGGCCGAGGTGATCCGCGGCGGTTTGCAGGCGATCCCGCGCGGCCAGTACGAAGCGGCGCAGGCCATGGGGCTGCGCTACTGGCAGATGATGGCGCTGATCGTTCTGCCCCAGGCGCTGAAGATCTCGATTCCCGGCATCGTCAACACCTTTATCGGCCTGTTCAAGGACACCACGCTGGTCATCATCATCGGCCTGTTCGACATTCTCGGCATCGGCAACGCGATGGTGTCGAACCCCGACTGGCTGGGCCTGGCGACCGAGGCCTATGTGTTCATAGCCTTGTTCTTCTTCATCGCGTGCTTCTCCATGTCGCGCTATTCGATCCATCTGGAAAAGCGCCTCGACACCGAACGGAGGGACTGACGCATGGCCGACGCGACCCCCGGCGCGACCCCCGGCGCAGCGCCCGCCGCGAAACCAGCCGCGGCCGGCGATCCGACGCAGGAATACAGGCGGATCATCACGATCGAAGGGCTCAACAAGTGGTTCGGCTCGTTCCATGTGCTGCGCGATATCGACCTGGCCGTCGAGCGCCAGGAAAAGATCGTGATCTGCGGGCCTTCGGGCTCCGGCAAGTCGACCCTGATCCGCTGCATCAACCGGCTCGAGGATCACCAGGAGGGCCGGATCGTCATCGACGGCACGGAGCTGACCCACGATCTCAAGAATATCGACACCATCCGGCGCGAGGTCGGCATGGTGTTCCAGCAGTTCAACCTGTTTCCGCACCTGACCGTGCTGGAAAATCTGTGCGTCGCGCCGATCTGGGTGCGCAAGACGCCGCGCGACGAGGCCGAGGCGCTCGCCCACCGCTATCTCGAACGGGTCAAGATTCCCGAACAGGCCGACAAGTATCCGGGCCAGCTCTCCGGCGGCCAGCAGCAGCGCGTCGCGATCGCCCGGTCGCTGTGCATGCAGCCCAACATCATGCTGTTCGACGAGCCGACCTCGGCGCTCGATCCGGAAATGATCAAGGAAGTGCTCGACGTGATGGTCGATCTCGCCGACTCCGGCATGACGATGCTGGTGGTGACCCACGAGATGGGCTTTGCCTCCCAGGTCGCCGACCGGGTGATCTTCATGGATCAGGGCCAGATCGTCGAGCAGAACACCCCGTCCGAATTCTTCAACAACCCGCAATCGGACCGCACCAAGCTGTTCCTGAGCCAGATTCTCGACAAATAGGCGGGCCGGGAAAGCCGGCCCGCATTGTAGGGGAGGGTTTCTACAAAGCCGGCCGGACGAAATTTCCCCGCCCGACATCCCGACCGGGCGGAGCGGCAGCACCGTGTGCGGACGTTTTGCACAGCCGACGGTCCGTAGGGGAGGGTTTCAAACCCTCCCCTACAACGGCGGCCGGACCGCGTAATCCGGCGTTGTTTTCAAAAACGGGTATTTTCGATAATATCGGGGCACGTTGTTTTCGCCGGCGAAAACAAGGGGTCGCACAATGGCCGCATCCCGGAAAGGTCGCGGGCCGCATGGCCGCAGGGTTCGTTGCCCCGGCGGCTATTTCGCGTTCGTGCCTGCGCCGCTTCCGCCGCCCATCGTCTGGGACGGTGCACTGACGGCTGCGCTTTCGCAGGCCGATTTTGCACTCGGGCGCCTCGCGGGCGAAGGCCGCCGTTTTCCGAACCCCCATTTCTTTATCCGCTCGTTCGTCCGCCGGGAGGCCGTGCTGTCGAGCCGGATCGAGGGCACCCGCACGACCCTTGCAGAACTGCTCGCGGCCGAAGCGGGCGGAACGGGCGCGAGCGATGCCGCAGACCTGCGCGAAGTCGGTAACTATGTCGCCGCGCTCGAATACGGACTGGGGCGCTTTGAAACCCTGCCGCTTTCGCTTCGCCTGATCCGGGAGCTTCACGAACGGCTCATGCGGGGCGTCCGGGGCGACGTTGCGGTCCCCGGAGAATTCCGGCGAAGCCAAAACTGGATCGGGCCGCCGGGATGCGGATTGAACGACGCCACCTACGTTCCGCCGCCTGTAGAAGAAATGGCGGAATGTCTTTATGCCCTGGAGAAATTCCTCCACGACAAGGGCCTGCCGCCGCTTGTGCAGATTGCGTTGGCGCACGCCCAGTTCGAGGCGATTCATCCGTTCGTTGACGGCAACGGCCGGGTCGGGCGCCTGCTGATTACCCTCCTGTTGATGGAACGCGGCCTGCTGCCGTCCCCGCTCCTCTATCTCAGCGCGTATTTCGAAGCCACGAGGGAAGCCTACTATGCCCATCTGCTCGCGCTGACCGAGGACGGCGCCTGGGAGGACTGGCTGATATATTTTCTGGAAGGTGTCCGCTCGCAAGCCGAGGATGCGCTTGTGCGCATCGGGCGAATCGACGCCCTGTTGGCAGGCTGGCTGGACCAAATCGCCGGCGCAGGGTCGGGTCGGGCGGAAGAGGTTCTAGAGTTGTTTGTCGAGAACCCGTTCTGGACCGTGCGGGAGATCGCCCGGAGGCTGGACGTGGCCTATACGACAGCCCGCCGCGCCGTCGACCGGCTGGAGAACACGGGTATCGTCTCGCCGGTCGGCGAAAGAAGGCGCAACCGGGTCTACTGCGCGCGCGCCGTTCTCACCGCGCTTGAAACGCCTGTCTGGAGCGAGGGCGTTTGACCGACGCCCGGAGCGCGCCGCCCAGGCCGGTAGCAGACGCAGGAATTGCGGGAGAGGGGCCGTAGCGGAGGGTTTCAAACCGTCACCTACAAAGCAGACCGCGTGCCTTCGACACCGGCGCAGGAATTCCGCAACCGAACCCCGTTATCAACTGAACGGGCCGCCTCCGATCACGCCCGTCTTGCGCGGGTCGGGGATCGTCCTTGTCTCCTGCCGATAGGGCACGAAGCCGGCGCGCTGGTAGAGGGGCAGGGCGCGGGGATGGTCGTGGGTGCAGGTGTGCAGCCAGAGGCGCTCCGGCTCGTAGGACCAGGCGATGTCGATCGCCTCGTGCAGCAGCCAGACGCCGAGGCCCCGGCCGATGGCGCCAGGCATCAGGCCGAAATAGGCCAGCTCGATGTCGCCGTCCTGCCGCCGGTCCAGTTCCGCGAACCCGGCCGGCACGCCGTGGCGGTAGAGCACATAGATTTCGACCCTGTCGTCCGAGACGATCGCGTCGAGCGCCGCATCGTCCAGCACGCGCCGATCGGTCCAAAGCCAGTCCTCGCCGACGCCGTTGTAGAGATAGCGGTAGAAACCGACGCCCGGATCGGCGGCGCGCATGAGCGCCACGCCGTGCGGCCGGGCGAAGGACGGGCGGGCCGGCCGCGCCGTCATTTCAAGCCAGGTGATAGTGACCTCGAGCGTGGCTGCGGTCCCGGCTTCGGGTCCGGTGCGGGCGGCCGCCTTCTTCGCCCCCGCTTCGCCGTCCAGCCATTTTTCGAGGGTGACGACCTCCGAGTCCGCATAGCCGAGCGTGTCGTAGAAGGCGCGGACCGGCGCATTGTCCGTGCGCACCATCAGCTGCACCTTCGGCGCGCCGGCCGTTTCCAGCCATTTTTCGGCCCGGCGCATCAGGCGACGGCCGAGTCCCTGGCGCTGCACGTCCGGATCGACCGCCAGGTAATAGACCCAGCCCCGGTGGCCGTCATGGCCGGCCATGACGCTGCCGACCACCGCATCGCCGAGTTCGGCGACGAACAGTTCGGCGGCCGGCGCCTGCCGGCAGCGGGCGATATCCTGCGCCGGATCGTTCCACGGCCGGGCCAGTCCCGTCTTGCGCCAGAGCGCCGCGATGGCCTCGGAATCGCCGTCGGTGCAGGGGCGGATCCGGGCGAGGGCGAGCGGGTCGGCCATTTAGCGCGTGTTCGTGTAGGTTGGAACCGCCGCTGCGGTAGAGGCGCTCCCCTTCGACAGGCTCAGGGCAAGCCCTTCGATACGCCGCCGCGCCTGTCCCCGGCGAAGCCGGGCGGACGGCTGCTTATGCGCTTCCTGCGACGGGAGCGGTTTCTGGCAATTCGATTACGACCGACGCTCCTTCCGGCGAAACGGCATTGAGAAATTTACCGTCGTCTGCAAATGCGCGCACGCGGACTTGAAGAGGCTCTTTCTCCTGTACGACAGCATCGACCTCGATTTGTACATATTGACCGTCGCATTTCCGTTCCGACCGCCAGCATTCCTTCGTCAGCCCCGAGATGAAACCGTAGTCGTTCTCCGACGCTATCTTATCCACGACCTCCTGGGCGATCGATTTAAGCTGTTTTCTCTTCACTTTCGCCTCCCTGCCGTTCGCCGCTTGTTCGCCGGATGCCTCATGTCCTTCCATAAGGGTATTCTGATTCTAAGATCCGACCCTTTCCTGTTCTTGTTCCAGAAATTGAACTGCAAGTGGCTTCTGTGTCCTTTCAAAGGGCCGGTCCGGAAATTATGCCCTTTCCTATCGTACTTTACGTTGATGCGATAAGCAAAATTCATTCCAAACACAAATTTCTCCCTACATCGGCGGTTCCGCGATTCGGTTATCTGCAATGAAAGTCATTTCGGCTCATTTCTCGACGAATGCAATTCGACTGCGGCAGGCCATTTCCGAACTACACAGCGATGCCGGTCGAACCGACCGGCCGCACAGTTGCAACCGGAACCGGCATGTAATCCGAACGCCGGCGCTGTCAACGGCGGTGGCCAGCCCGCCGGCTATGGGGCTCCCGGCTTTACGGCCCGGTGGCGATCGGCGCATCGGGCTGCGCCGCCCATTCGCTCCAGGAGCCGTCGTAGACCGCAACGTCCCGGTGGCCGAGCAAATGCAGGCCGAGGGCCAGCGTGCAGGCCGAAACGCCCGAACCGCAGGTCACCACCACGGGCCGGTCGAGATCGATCCCGGCGTCCCGGAACGCCGCCTCAAGCCCGTCGGCCGGCAGCATCGTGCCGCTGTCGCCGTCCTGCAGCTTTTGGAACGGCAGGCTCAGGCTGCCCGGAATGTGGCCGGACGGCAGGCCGGGGCGCGGTTCCTTCGCCTCGCCGGTATACCGGTCGTACGAGCGGGCGTCGGCGATCTGCCGGCGGCCCTCGGCCACGATCTTCCGCATGCGCGGCAGGTCCCGCGCCATGGTGTGGTCGACGCGCGGCGTGAAATGCCGCTCCTGGGGCATGGGCGCCAGGGCTTCGGTCGGCCGGCCCTCCTTCAGCCATTTCGGGAATCCGCCGTCGAGCACCGCGACATCGCCATGGCCGAAGCGGCGGAACATCCACCAGACCCGCGGCGCGCTGAAGATGCCGTCGCCGTCGTAGACGACGATCCGGTTGCCGTCGCCGAGGCCCAGCCCGCGCACCCGCGAGGAGAATTTCTCCGGGCTCGGCAGGGTATGGGGATAGGGCGAGTCGGTGTCCGCGATCTCGTCGATATCGAAATAGACCGCGCCGGGGATGTGGGCGTTGGCGTATTCGGCCTTCGCGTCGCGGTTCATCGCCGGCAGATACCAGGACGCGTCGACGACGCGGACGTCCGGCGCATCCAGGTGACCGGCGAGCCAGTCCGTCGAGGCGAGGGCGGTGGGATCGGCGTAGGTCATGCGGGTCTCTATCCCTCCAGCCATGGCGGCACGGGCAGGTCCTTTTCGCGCAGGAAGGCCGGGTTGAACATCTTGCTCTGGTAGCGGTTGCCGTAGTCGCACAGCACGGTGACGATGGTGTGGCCCGGCCCCATCTCTTCGGCCAGGCGAACCGCGCCGGCGACGTTGATGCCGCTGCTGCCGCCGAGGCACAGGCCCTCGTACTGCAGCAGGTCGAAGCAGTAGGGCAGGGCCTCGCGGTCGTCGATCCGGTAGGCGTGGTCGATCTCCAGACCCTCGATGTTGGCGGTGATGCGGCCCTGGCCGATGCCTTCGGTGATCGAGTCGCCTTCGGCCTTCAGCTCGCCGTGGACGTAATAGTGCCACAGCGCCGCGCCCATCGGGTCCGCCAGGCCGATCCGGACGTCCTTCCGGCGTTCGCGCAGCGCCATCGCCACACCGGCCAGCGTGCCGCCGGAACCGATGGCGCAGATGAAGCCGTCGACCCCGCCGCCGGTCTGGTCCCAGATTTCCGGCCCGGTGGTCCGGTAATGGCCGTCCCGGTTGGCGACATTGTCGAACTGGTTGGCCCAGATCGCGCCGTTCGGCTCGGTCCCGGCGAGTTTCTCCGCCATCCGGCCCGACACCTTCACATAGTTGTTCGGGTCCCGGTAGGGCGCCGGCGGCACCTCGACCAGCTCCGCGCCGCACAGGCGCAGCATGTCCTTCTTCTCCCGGGACTGGTTGTCCGGAATCACGATCACCGTCCGGTAGCCCCGCGCGTTGCCGACCAGGGCGAGGCCGATGCCGGTGTTGCCGGCGGTGCCCTCGACGATCGTGCCGCCCGGCCGCAGCGCGCCGGACTGTTCGGCGTCCTCGATGATGGCGAGCGCGGCGCGGTCCTTCACCGACTGGCCGGGGTTGAGGAACTCGGCCTTGCCCAGGATCGTGCAGCCGGTCGCCTCCGATACGGCTTTCAGCCTGATGAGCGGGGTGTTGCCGATGGTGCCGACAAAGCCGTCGTTGATGGTCATCGCAAGGGCGCGCTTCCGGGTGGCGGTCGATAGCGCAACCTAAGCGCCCGCGCCGTACCCATCAACCGTTCCGCGCGGCGGATGGCGGACCGGCTCGAATATCGGTGTCGGACGGGGCCTGGATCCCGCAGAGCAAACCCGATTGTCACCCCGGCCGACCGGAGGGAGAGCCGGGGACCAGAGTCGCCGGCACGGCCTGAGCGCGCGGCTCTGGACCCCGGATTTCCGCTCCGTTCCATCCGGGGTGACACTGAGGAAGAGCCGGAGGAATGAGCGTTGCCGATCGAGTGCAGAGAACGGGTCGCGGTGTGTCGGTTATCTTGAGCCGGCCGATTGCCATGCTGTGCGCAGGCGGTCGCGGTTCAGGCACAGCCATTGCAGGGCGACCACCGTGATGGCGTTGCGGATGGCGCGCGCCGCCAGCGCCTCGCGAATCTCGGCCATGCTGCACGGAAAGGCCCGGATGTCCTCGTCTTCGCCGGCGAGGCCGAAGATGCCGCCGGCGCCGGCGAGGTCGCAGCGGCCGCAGAACAGGGCGATCCGTTCGGTGCACGCGCCGGGCGTCGTGTAGATGTCGGCGATCGGCTCTAGGTCGCGGACCGCGATGCCCGCTTCTTCCATCGCCTCGCGCCGCACGACGTCTTCGGCGCTTTCGCCTTCCTTGTCGATCATGCCGGCGACGATCTCGATCTGCCACGGCTCCGGATCGCCGGCGGCGAGCGGGCCGGGCCGGAACTGCTCGATCAGCAGGGCTTCGTCGCGCACCGGGTCGTAGGGCAGCACGCCCGCCGCATGGCCGCGTTCGAACATCTCGCGTTCCAGCGCCGGGCTCATCGAGCCGTCGTGCCGGGTATGGCGCAGGGTCAGCAGGTCGAGGCGGAAATAGCCGTGCCAGCCGGTTTTTCGCGACAGAAGCTCGGCCTTCCGGCCGGGCCGGATGTGTCGTCCTGACAGCAACGTGAAGGTCCGCTTTCGAAAAGAGTGCGGGAATCGGCGCGCAGCCGACCATATGGCCTGTAGCGGAACCGGCAAGGCGCAAGGTGTCTGACCATGGCTGACAGGAGCGAACGTATCGAATTCGAAGGCTCGCAGAACGCAAAGCTCGCGGCGCGACTCGACCTGCCGGAGGGCGCGCCGCGGGCCTGTGCCCTGTTCGCGCACTGCTTCACCTGCTCGAAGGACGTATTCGCGGCCGCCCGGATCAGCGCGGGGCTGGCGGAGCGCGGGTTTGCCGTCCTGCGCTTCGATTTCACCGGCCTGGGCGCGAGCGACGGCGATTTCGCCAACACCAACTTCTCGTCCAACATTCAGGACCTGGTCCGGGCGGCGGACTGGCTGCGCGCCAACCGGCGGGCGCCGGACCTGCTCGTCGGCCATTCGCTGGGCGGCGCGGCGGTGCTGGCGGCGGCCGGCGACATCCCCGAGGCCAGGGCGGTCGCCACGGTCGGCGCGCCGGCCGATCCGGCCCATGTCGCGCGCAATTTCGAGGCCGACATCGCCAGGATCGAGGCGGACGGGGAGGCCGAGGTGAAGCTGGCCGGCCGCACCTTCACGATCCGCCGGCAGTTCCTGGAGGATATCGCGGGCCAGCGGCTGAAGGCGCGAATCGGTGCGCTGAAGAAGGCGCTGATCGTTTTCCACGCGCCGCGGGACGCCACCGTCGGGATCGAGAATGCCGGGGCGATCTTCCAGGCCGCCAAGCATCCCAAGAGCTTCGTATCGCTGGACGATGCCGACCACCTGCTGACCCGGCGCGCCGATGCGGTCTATGTCGCGGACGTGCTGGCCGCATGGGCGGCCCGCTACCTGCCGAAACGGGACGCTGCGGCGACACGGCGCCAGCGGCCCGAACCCGGCGAACTGATCGTCTACGAGGCCGGCGACGGCAAATTCGCCCAGATCGTCGACGACGGCGAACACCGCCTGATGGCCGATGAGCCGGTGTCCGTCGGCGGCACCAACACCGGACCGACGCCCTACGGCTATCTCGCCGCCGCGCTCGGCGCCTGCACGACCATGACGCTGCGGCTGTATGCCGACCGGAAAGGCTGGCCGGTCGAATGGATCGCCACCCGCGTCCGGCACGACAAGATCCATGCCGAGGATTGCGCGGACTGCGAGACCCGAACCGGCAAGATCGACCGGCTCGAGCGCTCGATCGAGGTGTGGGGCGGAATCGACGACGGGCAGCGCAGCCGGCTGCTCGAGATCGCCGGCAAATGCCCGGTCCACCAGACGCTCGAACGCGCCAACCTGATCGAGACGGATATCCGGCAGGTGACGGAGTAGGGAGGGAGAGAGCGCGCCCCCGCTACCCCGCGCGTTCCAGGACGGTCACGGCGCAGGCGGCTTCGTCGAAGCCGATGACGCCGCCGCCGTTTTCCGACAGGGCCAGTTCCGCGCCCTCGACCTGGCGGGCGCCGGCCTCGCCGCGCAATTGCCGGGCCAGTTCGTAGATCATCGACAGGCCGGTCGCGCCGACCGGATGGCCCTTGGCGACCAGGCCGCCCGACGTGTTGATCGGAATCCGCCCGCCGATCGCGGTCTCGCCGCTCTCGACCAGTTCGCCGCCTTTGCCGATTTCGGCGAAGCCCATCATCTCGGCCTGGTAGATCTCGCAGAAGGCGGTCGCGTCGTGGACCTCGGCGACGTCGATATCCTGCGGCGCGACGCCGGCCCGGGCATAGGCCTTCTGCGCCGCGACGTGCGACAGGCCCGGCTCGTCGAGCCGCCGGTACTTGCCGCCGGCCAGCTCGCAGGCCCGGATGCGGATGGCGCGGTCCTGCACCTCGGCCGGCTGGCCGCGCAGGAAATCCTCCGAGCAGACCAGCACCGCCGCCGCGCCGTCGCCGACCGGCGAGCACATGGCGCGGGTCAGCGGCCAGCTCACCGGCCGGTCGTTCAGCACGTCCTCGACCGAGAGATCGAAGCTGTATTGCGCCTTCTCGTTCAGCGCGCCGTTGCCGTGGTTCTTGGCCGCCCCGGCCGCAATCTGGCGCTGCGTCGTGCCGTGGGCCTTCATGTGGTAGCAGGCCTGCATGGCGTAGGTGTCCATGAACACCGTGCGGTCCGGCCCTTCCTCGAACGGCTTGCCGGTTTCCTCGCCGGCTTCGGCGTAGTAGCGGCGCCACTCCTCCGGCGTCAGCTGGTCGATCGCCGCCCTGTAGACCGCCATCGTGTCTTCCGGCGCGGCCGGGTTGAACAGCTTCTCGACGCCGATGGCGAGGCTGAGCTCGCACTGGCCGGACAGGATATCCTTCCGCGCGCCGTGCAGCGCCATCTGGGCCGAGGCGCAGCCGCCCTCGACATTGACCATCGGCACGCGCTCCGGGAACAGGCCCTCGCGCACCAGCGGGGTGAACAGGATCTGGCCGCGGATCGAGGCCTGGCCGTCGACCCACATGCCGCAGTTGGAGAACCAGCCGAACTCGATGGCGTCGCCGGTCTCCATGCCGGCGTCCTTGAGGGCCGCGCAATAGGCCTCGCGGGCGAGGTCGCGGGTGCTCTTGTCCGGCGCGCGCTCGAAACGGGTCGAGCTGGCGCCGACGATCCAGGCGTCGGTCATGGCAGGAGCCTCCGCATGTCGGGGCAGGGGAAGGGCGGGCCGGTCAGCCGGCCGACGACCAGACCAGGCGCGGCTGCCGCTCGACCGCGCCGATCACGTCCTCGAGCGATTGGGATTGCGTGATCTTCTGCGGTCCGGCCTTGAGCACGAACAGGCCCGGCCGGCCCTTGTGATCCGCCGTCTTGGTGATGGCGTATTCCGGATGCTCAGCGGCGTTGCGGTAGAACGACACCGTCGCCTGGGTCGCGTCGTGGTCGATGGCGTAGTCGCGCCACTCGCCGTTGACGACGCGCCGGCTGTACAGCGAGAGCAGCTTGCAGAGTTCGGAGCGGCTGAAAAAGGTGTGGCAGGAAGCGGGCGGATGCCGCGCGGGGAGGGAGGGTGGATGGCGCGTCCCGGATGCCTGAGCCCGGTGGCCGGCCGCACGCCGGGACGCGTGCGCCTGTTCGATATCGATCAGTGTCCCCATGCCCGGTTCGCCCTCCCGTTCGTCATGCGCCGCGTGTCCTGCCCCGTTGTTCCGGTGTCCTGACGTGCAGTTTCACCGAAGGCGGACGCGGAGTCGAGTCTGAAGGGCCGGGACCAGCGCCGCCGGCCGGGCGGGCGCTGTCCGGCTGCGGAGCCGCGCCGGGGCCGCCGCCGCAATGGATGCCCGCCCGGCGCGCGAGGCCGGAAAGGCGGCCGCCGTTGACACTAAAATATGACTGATATATAGTAGTTTTATAGATTACCGCATTTGAATCATTCTAACGTCTTTGTCGATGCCGGTTTTTCGACAAGGTATGCATTTAATTTATACCAACTAGAGAAATTGTTTACGGGGGAGGGGCGCGCCGTGGCGGAACCAGCATTGAAGTTAAGCGAACAGGATCGTTATCAGACAATTGCCGACGAGTATCGATCTCCGACCAAAAAAATCCGTCCCGAGTATTTTGTGATCGATGCGGACCGGCATATCATCGAACCGCCCGAAGCCTTTAACAAATATCTCGACAAAAAATATGCCGACGCCGCGGTCAAGGAAGTCCGGGACAATTTCGGCGCAACCCGGCTGATGATCGAAGGCCGGCTGTATCAGAAGCCGAGGGGGCTCGGCAGCGGCCGGCCCGAGGGCACCTCCGACCACCGTCCCCGGGGCGTCTCCCTGAGCTACAGGGACGCCTGCGAACATGTCTACGCCAACCGGGACGAAGACATGGACCGCACGGGGATCGACGTCGCGCTCTGGATCCCGACGATGGGTGTGTTCCTGCCCGACGTCCTCGATTGGGACCTGCAATACGCGTATATGCGCGGATACAACGACTGGATCGCCAACGATTGGGCGGTCGGCAAGCGGCATCTGTGGTGCGCCTCGATTCCGCTCAATCCCGTCAATGCCGTGGCGGAAATCAAGCGCGTCGCGGAAATGGGGGCGAACGGGATCGCGATGCGCCCCAACGTAATGCAGGACGTCCGCTGGTGGGGGCCGGATTGGGATCCGGTCTGGGAGGCCATGGTGGACGCCGGACTGCCCGTGGTGTTCCACGAAGGGACCGGCACCTATCACGCGTCCTACAGCACCGAGTACAAGTTCGACCATTACTGGTTGACCCACACGGTCTCGCACCCGTGCGAAATGACCACCGGCCTGGTAGGGATCATCGGCATGGGCGTTCTCGCGCGCCATCCGGGGCTGCGAGTCCTGCTGTGCGAGGGCGGCGCGACATGGGTGCCGTTCTACCTCGGACGGCTGGACGACCATTTCGAGGACCGGCCGGGAGAGAATATTTTTATCGACAGGCTGCCGTCGGAGTATTTCAGGCAGCAGTGCTGCATCTGTACGTTCGAGCCTCAGGAACCGCTCCTGAAGGAGACGATGGAGTGGCTGAACGGCAGGAACATGGCGTGCACGAGCGACTATCCCCACTGGGATTCGAGCGGCGTCAGCGGCGTCGAGCAATATCTCAAATACTACCCCGATTTCGACGAGGAAACCCGCAACCGGTTCTTCTCGCACAATGCGATCGACGTGCTCGGTAACCTTTAGAAAAGAGGCACAACCAAGACAGGAAAAGGAGACAAATCACGGAAAGTTCGAGCTGTACCTGGAACGAATTCGTTAGGTCTATTACGCAAAATTTGCGCTGGGAGGAATAGCAATGAGTACGGTTGCATACATCCGTAATACGACGAGTGTCGTTGCGATAGGACTCGCCTTGTCGGTCGCGGCGTCCGCTTCATGGGCCGCAGAAAAATTCCCCAACAGGCCGATCGACATCATCGCCAACTACGGCCCCGGCGGCGGCGCCGATCAGTTCGTCAGGGCCCTGGCGCCGTTGCTGTCGAGAGAACTCGGCGTGAAGGTTCAGCCGTCAAACGTCACGGGCGCCCAGGGCAATGCCGGCGTTCACGCGGTCGCAACGGCAAAGCCCGACGGGTACACCATCGGTTCGATCACCGCGTTTTCCGTCGCCTCCTGGCTGCAGGGGTACGGTAAGCTCCGGGCCAAGGACATGTCGTTCATCGGCCTCGGCCAGGTCACCGATTCCATGCTCTTCGTTCCGTACAAGAGCAAGTTCAAGACCTTCAAGGACATCCTGGCGCACGTCAAAGCCAACCCGGGCAAGATGAAACTTGCGCTCGGCGCCAGTTTCGGAGGTCCCGACGACCTGACCCTGAAATATCTCGCGACGAAGGGTTACAAATGGAAGCCGATTCCCTACGAGCTTCCGGCCGAACGGTATGCGGCGCCCCTGGGCGGCCATGTCGACATCATGTATGAGGAACCCGGCGACGTGAGGCAGTTCCTCGAAGCCAAGCAGATCCGGCCCGTGGTCGTGTTCTCTCCGGAAAAGAACCCGTACTATCCCGACGTTCCGAAGATCACGGACTTCGGATTCGATATGTATCTGAAAAACTACCGGGCGATCATCACGGCCAAGGACGTTCCCGCGGATCGCCAGAAAATCCTGAGCGAAGCGTTGGGCCGGGCGTTCACATCGCCCGAATTCAAGAAGTTCTGCGATCGGACCGCGACGTGTACGTCGCCCCGGAATCCCCAGGATACCAGGGCATTCATCGAGAACTACTACGACACGATGAAGAAGTACTCCAAGCAGTTCGGGATCAAGATTAAAGAGTAGGACTGGAAACAGCCTGCAAAGTACGCCTGCAATCAGTGCGTAGAGTCTGCTTCGATCCCCCCTTCCGTTCGGCGGAAGGGGGGATCGGCTTGAGGTGAGGGATTGGATTGGCCGATTTGAATACAGTCTGGAAACGGCCGGGCCTGTCGCAATTGGGCGTCCCGGTGCTCGTTCTGGGCGCCGGGTGTTTTATTTTCTACGCCTTGTTTACCGACGTGAATTTCGATGCCGACCGGCCCCACAACCCGGTGACATGGCCGTCGATGATGACGACGGCGCTTATGCTTGTCGCCGGAGTCATGCTTTTGTGGAACCTGCGTGGCCTCTGGAACGACCGCAGGAATTCGCTCGGCCGGGAAACGGCCGCCGCAGCGGCGCCGCCCACGTCCGGCGAGATCATGGGCGATGATGTCGTTGCGATCGTCGCCAGCGAGGGGGCCGAGGCGGGCGAACACGACAACAGAAAGATGGTGTTGGGATTTCTGGGCGTATTCGGTTACGGGTTCGCCACCACATATATCGGCTTCGCGTTCGCAACGTTCCTGGTCATCATATACTGGCTTCTGATCAACGGGCAGCGCCGGCCCGTGCCGATCCTGATCACCAGTGTCAGCGCAACCCTGGTGATTTTATACATATTTCTGAGACTGGCCTATATGCCGCTGCCCAAGGGTGTCGGCGTTTTTCACGATCTGACGATCGGGCTCTACCGCACGTTGGGTTTATTTTAGCATCGTGGCGGATCGGCGAACTGTTCGAGGTAAGGCACGGCGATGGACATAATTCCGAATTTGATTGCCGGGATGGGCAATCTCTTTCAGATCACCAATTTTGCGTTTCTTCTGGCGGGGTCATTCATCGGTATCGTTGCGGGGGCGCTACCCGGCATTGCATTCGTCAACGCCATGGCACTGGGCCTGCCTTTCGCCTATTTCATGTCTCCCGTTTCGGCAATGCTGTTTCTGACCGGCATTTATGTCGGCGGCATATTCGGCGGCTCCATTTCGTCGGTGCTCCTGAATATTCCGGGTTCGCCGGGCTCGCTGCCGGCGACGTGGGACGGCTATCCGATGACCAAGAAGGGGCGTTCGGCGAAAGCCCTCGGCATCGCCATCACCTGTTCGGCCATCGGCGGCATGGTCAGCGCGCTGTTGATGATTTTCTTCGCGCCGCCGTTCGCCCAGTTTGCCCTGACCTTCGACCAGCCGGAGTTTTTTGCCGCGACCTTCCTCGGGCTCGTCACCGTGGTGTCCATCGCCAAGGGCAACATGCTTCCGGCGCTGCTGTCGCTCTTCGCCGGCCTCATCATCGCCTCGATCGGAATCGATTACTTTTACGCCATGCCCCGTCTGACCTTCGGCTGGGAGGTCCTGGACAGCAGGGTCAGCTTCGTCGTGGCGATGATCGGAATGTTTGCCGTCGGCGAGGTTCTGTATTCGCTCACCCAGCAGCTGAAAATCGGTCATCGCGACCTCGACAAGCACACCCAGCTCCCGTCTTTCAGGGAACTGTGGACGCTGAAGGGGACGATCGCGCGGGGCTCCGGCCTCGGCTGCATGATCGGCGTCATCCCCGGCGCCGGCGGCCTGGTGGGGGCGATCATCGCCTATGGCGTGGAGAAGCAGGTTTCGCGGCGCGGGGACCAGTTCGGAACCGGTGTGGAGGAAGGGCTGGCGGCGCCGGAAACGGCGAAGAACGCGACCACGGGCGCGGCGACGATACCCATGCTGACCCTCGGGATTCCCGGAAGCGCCGCGACCGCGATCATGATGGCGGCCCTCATGCTGAAGGGGGTGAACCCGGGCCCGATCCTGTTCGTGAGCGGCAAGGAGCTGGTTTACACCGTCTTTGCCGGTTACCTGATCGCCAACCTGCTGATCGTCGTCATGGGACTGCCGATCGCGCGCGGCTTCTCCCTGATCATGAAAGTGCCGCCGGCAATCCTCTATTCCATGATCATCGTTCTGGCGGTGATCGGCGCGTTTGCGGTGCGCAACAACATCGTGGACATCTATATCTGCCTGTTCTTCGGCGTCCTCAGCTATTTCATGAAGCGGTTCAACATACCGACGACGCCGATGGTCCTGGGCATAATCCTGGGGCCGCTGGCCGAGCGGTTCTACCTGACGTCCCTGGCCAGCTACGACACGGCGCTGATCTTTTTCACCCGGCCGAAAAGCGGCGTGATCATGGCGCTCGCCTTCGCATTCCTGCTGTGGTCCCTGTGGCCGTCCATCATGCAGCTCGGCCGGACGATCAGAAATCGTATCGGCGGTCCGGCCTGACCGGGAGCCTCAACGACGTTCCGGAACTTTGAAGCCAAGGCCGGCCTTGGACAGGAGCTTCGGGTTTCGCCGATTTGCTCTTCCCGGGAAAGCGCATCAGTCGTTCGTGACTTTCGGATTTCCCCAGGTGATTTCTGTCTTCTGCTTCGGCGTCACCAGTAGTTTCTCGACCCGTTTTCCCCGAATGACGTGGCTCAGCAAGATTTCATCGATATCCTCGCGGCTGGCGTAGCGATAGCGCACG
Organism: Alphaproteobacteria bacterium; assembly: GCA_965202925.1. GTDB lineage: Bacteria > Pseudomonadota > Alphaproteobacteria > Bin65 > Bin65 > Bin65. The sequence continues at coordinate 2,047,192 of CBDBCG010000001.1, forward strand.
CCATCCGGCAGAATCATCATCATCGGGCCGACCTCGCAATAGATGTCGAGGCACCCGGCCGAATGAACCCGTACATGCTCGAGATTCAGCTCCCTGACGCGCGCGATCAGGTAATCGCGAAGGCCGGCGGAGCCGTTAAGGCCGCAGGACCGGCGCGCATCCGGGCTGCGCTGAAACATGCAGCAGAAGATCTGGCAGCGGTAGTCTCCCGGATAATACGGGGCCGGACTATCGGGAGATTCCGTTGCGGCCCTCGGGCTTTTCATTGCGACACATCCGTGTCCGCCGCCCTTCGCCTGCCGGTCCGCTCACCAGGCGCAATCCAGGCGGAAGGGAAGCGGCGGCGGCTCGTACAGGTCTTCCGGCGGCAATCCGACGTAGCGAAGGTCGTCTTCGGTGACCGCCGGCATGGTCGGCTGCATGCCGTCATAGAACTTGGTATTGACGAGCATGCGGCAGCAGCCGGCGCAATAGGTGTCGACTCCGTAACTCTCGGTGATCGATTTCAGGCTGGAATAAATATAGATCATTTCGCGAATGCTGGGCGGCCTTTGGTTTTCCAGTGCCGTGCCCTTTAGCGGCACAAAAACGAAAATCGTCGGAATCACGCCCATAGACGCCAGATGCTCGATGCCGTCGACGGTTCTTTGCGCCGGCTCCAGCCCGGCAAGCAGATTGGCGTTTGCCCGGCCTGAGCCGAAAGTCCGGACCAGATACTTGATCATTTTGTCATACTGATCGTGGCCAGGAACGCCGTTTTCGATGTCCTTTACCTTGCCCGGGCACAATTTGTTGAACAATTCCGGATCGAAGATTTCGTAGTTGTATCCCACCATGTCGGCGCCGGCTTCGAACAGCATATCGACGTATTTTTCTTCTCTCGGCGGGGCGATCGTCAGCCGCAGCCAGTTGTCCGGATACGCTTCCTTGATCGGCTTCAGGAACTTTGCGTGCACCTTGGCGCCCCTGTCGGGTCCGGCCGTCGTGCCGCCGGCAAAAACCGGACCGTGCCGGAAGCCGGGATGTTTCCGGGCTTCTTCCAGGGTTTCCAGAAAATCCTCGATCCGTTTCGGATACGGATCCCGCCCGGATTCCAGGTTCTCGTCAATTCCGCAGAACCGGCACTCGGTTCCTTCGAACTCCTTGAGGAAATGACCGAAATAAACGCACTGCGGAAAGATCGTGGCGCCGCCGAAATCGCCCGCATGAGGCATGATCGACCGCATGGAATGGCCGTTCGACGTCTTCTTGTCATAGTAAGCGGGAGTCTCCGGCAGGGTGCAATTCATCAGCCGTTCCGGCTCGGCATCCTCCTCCACGCAAATCCAGCGGCCGTCTTCTTTCAGACGCGCCGGTTTCTTGCCGATGAAATATTGACCGTCGCTGTCGATCTCCAGTGTGAAGGGCGTGCCTTCCTCGAAATGCGCGTTCACGGCGGCGCCGTGCGGCAGCCCGACATAGACTTTTCCCGGCGTCAGGACGATATCGAGGGCGTGCTTGCCGACCGCGCCGACCGCATGGTCGATCTTGAGCGACTTGCCGATTTCCTCGCTGGCGGCGGGCGAAATCCGCAAGCCCTGGCTGAGCAGCTCAAGTTTCAGAATGACCGGGTGATACAGCACGCCGATCTGTTGCGGAATTCGGTATACCCGCGGTGAAATCCTGTTCATGACGAATGACTTCCGTTCCGGCGAAAATCTGGATTCCGTACTATAATGTAGCATGGGGGAGCCTGTAACGGAAACGTTCCGCCGCCCGTTTGACGCTGCGGCCGCGGATGCCCGGTCAGGTCCAGAGGATCGGCGGCCGTTCGTCGAGCAGGCCCAGCGACGCTTCGAACGCCGCGGCGACCCGAACGATCAGGCGTTCGCCGTTCCGGTTGCCGATGATCTGCATGCCGATCGGCAAGCGCTCGGAGCTCAGGCCGCACGGCAAGGCGATGCCGGGCAATCCGAGATAACTGACCGGTATGGTGAAGCGGCGATGGCCGCCCGATAAATCCGGCGGATCGTCAAAACCGGCATGCATGTCGGGAAATACCGGCGTCAACAGGCAATCGACTTCGGCAAAAAGTTCTGCGGACTCGCATCTGTGTTGCTCTCGTTCGGCGACAAGCCGGTCGTAACGGCCCGGAACCGCGTCGCGGGCCTTGGCCATATCCCGGTGAACGATCTCGCCGAACAGGGATTCGTCGGCATCGTCATACTCGTCCCCGATCGCGCCGGCGAATTCATGGAAAATGATTTCCGCCAGCAGAGCCGGGTCGAAGCTCTGGCCGAAGAAGGACGATCTGACGGATTTGATCTGCCCGCCCAACCTTTCGAAGACGGCGACCGCGCCTGAAAGGGCTTCGCCGACTTCGGCGTCGAGACCGTCGAACGAATAGTCGTCGATGAGACCCAGGCGCACGCCTTCGACCCCCCGGTGCATGTCCCGGCCGAAATCCTCCTGCGGCAGGTCCAGCGAGTTCGGGTCGCCGGGATCGTGGCCGGCCATCGCCGTCAACAAGACGGCGGCATCGGCGACCCGGCTTGCGATCGGCCCGACCGTTCCGAAGCTCCGGCACCTGGGAAACGTACCGCGGCTACTGACCCGCCCATAGGTCGGCCGGATGCCGACGACACCGCATCGCGCCGCCGGCCCGCGCACGGAGCCGCCGGCGTCGGTGCCCGTCCCGCCCAGGCACAGCCGGGCCGCCACCGCAGCGCCCGTGCCGCTCGATGAGCCGCCGGGCTCGTGGCGAAGCGACCAGGGATTTCCCGTATTCCCGAAATTCGGGTTGAAGCCGCCTCTGCCGCCGGCGGCGAATTCGTTCATGTTGGCCTTGCCGAGGATGACCGCGCCCGCCGCCTTCAGCCGCGCAACCGCCGTTGCATCCCGTTCGGGGATGCGCGCTGCGCCCCGGTCCTTGTAGAGCGCGGAGCCGACGGTCGTGGGATATCCGGCGACGTCGGTGTCGTCCTTGACGACGATGGGAATGCCGTGCAGCGCGCCCCGGTCGATGCCGTTTTTCAGTTCGGCGTCCAGCGTCGCAGCGGTCGCGACGGCAAGATCCCCGGTCACCGCGATCAGCGCATTCAGCTCGGGCTGGAGCCGGCGGATTCCCTCCAGACAATGCCGGGTCAGCGCCTCGACGCTGAAGGCGCCCGATCGCAACCCGGCGCCAGCATCGGCGATACTCGCCGGCCATCGGTCGGCATTCATGGTCGTGATGGCTCAGACCCCCGTCGACAACCGCCAGCCGAACCGCCGCATGGCGCTCCGCGTCATACGTCTCGTGCTCCCCGCCGCAGCCGGCCAGGGGCCATCCGGGGCGCAAACCGCGGCGGCCCGGCTGCCAGGCCAAGCCGCGGCGGGCACGATTCCTCCGCCGTAACGTTTGACTCGCCATGCGGAAGGTTTTTTGGTAATTTGTACTATATAGCACATCGAAATGCCTTGGTGGTCAAGGCGTCGTGCAGAGAATGGAAGCGGGGGCGTTATGGGCGAGCCAGCAATACAGCAGAACGGGGCAGACTTCTACGAAGCGGTCGCCGATTCCTATCGGCAATCGTCGAAAACGGTGGGCAAGGATTTCTTCGTTTTTGACGGCGATCGCCATTTGATCGAGCCGTTGGAAGCCTTCACGAAATACCTGGACAAGGATTTCCGGGATCAGGCGCCGTATGTGGCGATCGATAACGGCGGCGGTGTCCGTTTTGTTGTCGAGGGGCGCATGTACCAGAAGCCGCACGGCTGGGGTGTGGGCCGTCCGGAAGGCAACTCGGACTACCGGCCGCGCGGCGTATCCCTGACGCGCGACGAAGCCGTGCAGCATGCCCTCGACAAGCGCGACGAGGACATGGACATCACCGGCGTCGACATCGGCATGTGGATTCCCACGGGCGGCCTGTTCCTGCCGGACGTGATCGATATCGACCTGCAATACGCCCTCATGCGGGCGCTGAACGACTGGACCGCCAAGGACTATTGCGTCGGCAAGCGCCATCTGTGGTGCGGCGCCATTCCACTGGAGCCGGGGCGCGCCGTCGTCGAGGTCAAGCGCTGCAAGGAGATGGGCGCGTCGGCCATGTGGCTCCGGCCCAACGTCATGCAGGACGTGCGCTGGTGGACGGAGGAATGGGATCCGGTGTGGGAGGCCATGACGGACAACGACATGGCGCTTTTGTTCCACGAGGCGACCGGCACCTACAACGCCACCCACAGCGCCGATTACAAATACGACGTCTACTGGATGGCCCATGTGGCGTCCCATCCGCTGGAAATGTGCGGCGCGCTCATCGCCATCATCGGCTATGGCGTCTTGCAGCGCCATCCCAGGCTGAACGTCATGATGTGCGAAGCCGGCGTCACCTGGGTGCCCTATTTCATCGGCCGCATGGACGAGCATGTGGAATCCCGTCCGGCCCACGAGCTGAACCTGGACATGCTGCCGTCCGACTATTTCAAGCGCCAGGTCTGCATCTGCGCCTTTGAGGACGACGAGCCCCTGCTGGCCGAGACGATGGAGCTCTGGGAAGGCAGGAATATGGGATACACCAGCGACTATCCGCACTGGGATTCCAGCGGCATCAGCGGCGTCGAACGCTACCTGAACGAGTTTCCGGACATCAGCCCCGAGAACAGGGAGCTGTTCTTCTCCCGGAACCTGATCGACGTGTTCCGGCTGAAGCCCGACGCCTGAAGACCGGATCGGGCGCAGCCCCTCCCCCCGTTCACCCCCCGGGGGTTGCGCCCGCTTTTCCCGAATGTCGGACGAGGAAATTGTCGGACCGGTCACCGCCCGGGTCGCCGGGTGGGCGGCCGGTCTCGTCTATGACGACATCCCGCCGGACGTCGTCGAGTTCACCAAACGGTCGATTCTGGACGGCATCGGCTGCGCGGTGCGCGGCCTCGAGTTCGAAACCGGCGCCCTGATCCTCGACTATGCCCGCGGCCTCGATGGCGGAACGCCGGATGCCTGCGTCTGGGGAACCGGCATCGATCTGCCGGCCCGTGCAGCGGGGCTCGTCAACGCAACGACGGCGCACGCACCCAACATCGGCGATTCGTTCAACGCGCATCCCGTCCATACCAACTATCTGATGCCGCAGGCGGCGATCGCCGTGGCCGAGAAAGAGGGACGTTCCGGACGGGATGTGCTGGCGGCCTGCGTCGCAGGCACGGAAGTCTGTCTTCGGGCGGCCGTGGCGACGGACGTCAGTGGCCGCGGCGGATATTTCGATGCGGACGGCAGGGGCTGGCAGGCGACCGGCGCGCTCGGCGCCATCGGCACGTCCGTGACCGCGGCGCGTCTGCTCGGGCTGGACCCGGACCGAATGGTTCAGGCCCTGGTCCTCGGCGGGACGCAGCTGGCGGGCGTCTACCGTCCGTCGGGCGGCTATATGGGAAAGTCGCTGTTCGCCGGCAAAGCCGTCGCCGGCGGCATCGAAAACGGCTACATCGCCCGGACCGGCTTCGTTGCCGGATACCGGCTCTATGAAGACGGGCTTTGCTCCGGACCGGGGATCGTCTCGCCGAATTATAATCTGGAAGAGGCGGCAGCGGGTTTCGGCGCAGTGTGGCGCTCGCGGGAGGTCGATTTTTGCATTCATCCCGCCAAAAAGACGTTCAACGCCAATATCGATTCCCTGCTCGAAATCCTGCGCAGGGAAAAACTGAAGACCGGGGACATCGCCCGCATAGATTTGCTGTCGGCCTATGCGTCGGCCCACGCCCACGACATATTCCGCGCGCCGAACAATTCGACGGAAGCGTTCAACAACCTCCGCTATATTGCCGCGGTAACGGCCATGGATGGCGATTATTGGTTCGACCAGTTGTCGGAAGAAAAATACGCAAACGCCGATATTTTTCGCTTCGCATCGGAGAAAGTGAAGATCGTTCGCTCCGGCGAACTGGAAAAGCTGACCGGCCGGTCATGGCCCGGCGGCGCCGAGATCGTAACGACCGACGGTCAGCGCCACCGCGTCTGTTTCACGGCCCATAAAGGCGAAGTTGCCAATCCCTTGACCGGGCAGGAGCTGGAATCGAAGTTCCGCCGGATGACCGAACGCTTCGGGCCCCGCTGGGCCGACCGGGTCATCGATGTCGTCGACAACCTGGAAACGCTTGACGATATGCGGGACCTGACGGCATCCCTCCGGCCGGAGTCCGTGCGTGGGTAAATCGAATGGGAAAGCGCCGGGAGTGTCCGGTGTGTCCTGGCGGCGCTATGCCTGCTTCTCGCCCAATACCAGAAGCCGCCGGTTGGGCGGCAGGTAAACGAGGTGGTAGGAAATCGCCCCGTCCCGGTACCCGTAACTCTGGATATGAAAAACCATGCCGACCGAGTCGTCGGGCAGGCCAAGGCTTTCGCAGACGTCGCGCGGAAACGCCTGGCACGCGACCCTTTCGCTGAGTCGCAGGGTCGGCGTCCCGAATCGCGACCTGAGGATTGCCCGGATGTAGGTGCCGTCGAGTTCCGTGATAGGCATATCGAGAAGATCGCCGTATTTTTCGCCGGAGACGAAAAAATGGCTGACGGCGCGGAATTCATCGTTCACTTCGACGGCGCGTTTGATGCAGACATAGAAGGGGCTTTCGCCCAGAAAAGCCGCCCACGGCCGCTCGCCGCCGACCTTCTCGATACCGACCACTTCCTGACGAACTGGCAGGATCGTTCTGCCGTCGTCATCCATGAATTTCAGATGCCAGGGACCGAGAAGCGACTGCGGGCCGTTGACGAAAGTGCCGCGGTAATGTTTGCGAATGATGGCGCCTTGGTCATACAGGCGGCTCAGGGCTTTTTGGATGGTCCCGAGGCTTGCGGGCAGGACTTCGGCCATGTCGGCTTCGGACGGTAACTTGTCGCCCGGCTTCCAGACACCCGCTTCGATCATGTGTGACAAATGCGTGGCAAGCTGGGCATATTTGGGTTGCTTCAGGACGTTCGGGTCTTCCTCTTCCTCAATCATCTGCAACAAACTTTTGAGCGCGGCGTTTGACATTGGACCTCTGATTTCCCGCCTCTCTTACGGACGCTCCCCGACCCGCGGCGTCCGGCACCTACCTACCCGTTTTGGAGACGCGAAGCAAACGGTGCTAACTTGTCGGCGGTCAGAATCCGGGGCCCCGGCGTATGCAAGACCTGGCGTTCAATCCCTATCTCGCGTTCGGATGGTCGGTGATCGCGGGATTTGTCATGGCCATGGGCGGCGGCGGCGGGGGCATTCTCGCGGGCATCGGCCATATCTCGATTCTCGGGATCGGCGACCCCAACATGATCAAGGCCGCCAATCAGATCCTCGAATTCATCAGCCGCATTTTCTCCGTCCCCATCTATCAGCGCCAGAAACGCATCGTCTGGCCGCTTGCCCTGGCGTTCGGTATCGGCGCGCCTTTCGGCGCCGTCGCCGGTTCGTGGTTCTCGAAGACCTATCTTGGCGATATGGCCCTTTACCGGCCCATATTCGGCGGCCTCGTGGTTCTGGTCGCGGCGTGGATCCTGTACGAGACCTGGACCCGGTCGCCGTCGCGCGCGGCGCGCAAGGCCGAGGCCGCGTCGGAGCGGGTGCGCCGGGCGCAGATCGGCGCCGCTTCCGGTGCGGCGCCGGCCGGACACGCGCCCAAAACCCTGTCCATCGCCTGGAACAGGGTGCGCATCGCCTTTGCGGGCGACGAGTTCGATTTCAAGCCGCTGGGCGTCGCCGCCGGCGCCTTCGGCGTCTCGTTCGTCGGCGCGTCGATGGGTGTCGGCGGCGGCTTTCTGGTCACGCCGTTCATGGCGTTGATCCTGCTGTTTCCCATGCATCTCGTGGTCGGCACGGCGCTGGTCGCGCTGATGATCCCGCTGATGGCCAGCGTCCTCGCCTACATCGCCATGCACGTCCGGATGGACTGGTGGCTGGTCGGGATCGAAGGCAGCGGGATCATGATCGGTTCGCTCCTTGCGCCGGTGTTGAACCACTATATCAACGAAAGGCTGCTGAAGCTTTACGTCGCTATCGTTCTGTTCGCCATCGGCCTGTATTATCTGTTCTGAGCCGGCTGAATGGATGGAATTTTTCCGGTGAATTGAGAGGGCCCGCAAATCGGTCGTAGATCCGAATTTTCCCGGTCCGGCTGCAAAGGGGAGGCATTATGAAAGCGGTTATCGTCAATCGGTTCGGCGGCCCCGAGGTTATGGAAATGGCTGACCTGCCCGTGCCCGCGGCGGCGCCGGGCTGGGTCGTCGTCAGGGTTTCGCACGTCGGCATCAATTTCAAGGACATCTATCTCCGGACCGGCGTCTACAAGGCCCGGCCGACCGGGCCGTCCGGGATCAGCTATGAGCCGAAGTTTCCGTTCACCCTGGGGCTCGAAGCCTCCGGCGTCGTGACCGAGGCCGGCGACGGCGTCGACGACGTAAAGCCGGGCGACAGGGTCTGCTTCCAGGAGGGCATCGGCGCCTATGCCGAGTTCGTCGCCGTACCGGCCTGGCGCTGCGCCCCGGTGCCGGACGGCATTTCCATGGAGCTGGCGGCGGCGGTCCCGCTGCAGGGCGGGACGGCCCATTACCAGTGCCACGGCTTCACCACCCTGGGGCCGGACAGTTCGTGCCTGGTTCACGCCGGGGCCGGCGGCGTCGGGCATATCCTGATCCAGCTGGCCAAGCGCCAGGGCGCCAGGGTCTTCACGACCGTCGGCAGCCCCGGGAAAGCCGCCTTCGTGCGCGGCCTCGGCGCCGATGTCGTGATCGAATACCGGCATCAGTCCTTCCTCGATATCGTGAAGGCGGAAACCGACGGGGCCGGTGTCGATATCGTCTGGGATTCGGTCGGAATCGCGACCATTCACGACAGCATCAAATGCGCCCGCAGGCGCGGCATCTGCATCCTGTTCGGGTCGGTCTCCGGGCAGGTGCACGAAGTCGAGCCGCTGGCGCTCGGCGCCGCCGGTTCGGTCCTGTTCACCCGCAGCCATCTGGAGCATTTCACCAGCAATGCCGAAGAGGTCCGCGCGCAGGCGCGGGACCTTTTCGGCGGTATTCTCGACGGCTGGCTGAAGATATCCATCGACCGGGTTCTGCCGTTCGAGGACTATGCGGAAGCGCAACGGGTGCTCGAGGACCGGGAGAATATGGGCAAGGTCCTGCTCCGGGTGTCGGACGAATAACCCGGACCGTCCTGCCGGTCTTGCCGGCGTTTGAAGAGGCGAAACCCCGTTTCGGATGTTCGGTTTTGCGCCGGGCGCGCTTCAGCCGCCGCTCCGTTCCGGGCGCAAAATCCGGCGCATGACATCGGTCTTGAGCACGAAATGGTGGTAGAGCGCGCCGGCGATATGCAGGAGCAGCAGGACGAGGATCACCAGCATGCCGGCGCCGTGCGCTGCGGCCGCCGCCTCGACGCCGCCGAACCAGGCGAGCGCGCCGGTCAGCGGCATCAGCAGAATCACGGCGTAGAACAGGACATGGACCGCCCGGGCGGCAAAGCGCAGGAAAGCGCGCTCCTCTTGCGGCGGCGGCGGGGCGCCGCGCCGCAGGCGCAGGACGACACGCAGCACGGCGAGCAGGAGCACGGCGATGCCGCCGGCGACGTGGAGATCGGCCATCAGCAGCTCGAATTCCGTGGCCGCCGGGCCGCCCCGCCCGGCGCCGTACACCGTCTCCATCCCCTCATGCGCCACGACCTGCACGACGATCAGCACCGCAATGATCCAGTGCAGCGCAATCTGCGTTGCGGAGTACCCGGTTCTGGCAGGCGGCATGGAACAACCTCGCGATGGGAATATAGAACCGCGCATCCATTCGGCGCGGCGCGTACAGAGATAAACGCCGAATCGGTCGGGTTCGGGCGGATGCAGTTCGATTTATTCCACGACGAGATCATATTCGCGAACCAGCAGGTCCGCAGGCAGGCCCCATTTGGCCGACAACGCGCGAATCATCGGCAAGGTCAACGGTCGGCGGCGGTTCATCACTTCCGAGGCGCGCGGCTGCGAACCGATCACCGCGGCAAGGTCTTTCTGCCGGAAGCCGCGGGCTTCCATAACATACTCGATCGCTGAGACGGGATCGGGCGCCTCGATCGGCCAGTGTTCGGACTCGTATGCTTCGACGAGAGTGACAAGGACATTCAATTCATCGCTCTCTGGAGATTCCGGGGCTGCTCCCATCAGGCGATCAATTTCGGCCAGGGCTGTGTCGTAGTCGGCTTCGTTCTTGATCGGTCGAATGTTCATTTCGAGTTCCTAGATCGTGGACGCATCGATGGCGTCATACTCTGCATGTGTGCCTACGAAGCGAATAAAGCCGATTCGGTAGCTGTAGTCGAAACGCACAACAAGCCGGAACCTGTTGCCGCCAATGTTGAAGACGACACGGTCATTCCCAACGATGCTCGCATTGCCGAAAACGGCTTTAACGTCAGCCGGCGAAGACCACTCGGCTTTCTTGGCAATGGAAAACCAAGCCTTCAGAGGCTGCTCGGCCCGCGGCTCAGATTCCCAATAGGAGCGCAAAGTTCGCTTCGCGACTATTCGCATTCTGACCGAAGAAATATACTTATCCCGTTATGGGATGTAAAGCGGCGGTTTGGGCTTAACGAAACACTTGGTGGTCTTAAACTAGTTACCCCATCGTAATCGACGGCAGCCCCTGCGCCGGCGGGGGCGGGCGGCGGCCGGGGTCGATCCAGCCGCAGTTGGGGCAGGTGCGCAGTTCCTCGCTGGCGTAGTAGTTGCGGAACACCGGCGGCAGGTCGTCGACGATGCTGTTCAGCTGGAACTCGTCGCGGTGGATGCGGTGGCCGCAGCGGTCGCAATACCATTCGAAGGCGTCGAGATGGCCCTCCGGCCGCTGGGCCTCGATCACCAGGCCGTAGGAGCCGGGCTCGGGCCGCTGGGGCGAATGGCGGGTGTGCGGCGGCAGCAGCAGCACGTCGCCCTCGCGGATCGGCACGTCCTTGATCCGCCCGTCCTCGATGATGCGCAGGGTCATGTCGCCCTTGATCTGGTAGAAAAACTCCTCCAGCGGATCGTCGTGGAAATCCGTGCGCTCGTTCGGCCCGGCGACGATTGTGACGATGAAATTGGCGTCCTGCCAGATCTGCGCGTTGCCGACCGGCGGCCTGAGCACGTCGTCATGGTCGGCGATCCACTGCATCAGGTTGAAGGCGGCGAGTCCGGGCATGATCGTGCTCCGCTGGGTCAGGCTCCGCGTCGCTGGGCGGACAATTCCAACATAACGCCCGGCCGGCCGATTCGCCAGCAGGGTTTGCCGGCGAACGTGCCTGTTGCAACCGCCCTTCGATACGTTCCGGCCTGGCGGCCGGGACTACTCAGGGTGAGGAGGAGGGGTGCGATGAGGCTTTTGAGTCCCACAACAACCCCATCCCTCATCCCGAGTAGGCCCGAAAGGCCGTATCGAGAGCCTGCCCTGAGCTTGTCGAAGGGGCGCCTCAGCGCCGCCGCACCTTCTCCGCCAGGTTCCCGAGATAGCGCAGGCCGGCGATGGCGCGGCTGCCGTACCAGCTGCAATATTCGCCGTCGACCGCCAGGGCCTTGTCCGGCGGGCAATCGTAATCGCGCAGGAAGGCGTCGATATCCTGCCGGGTGAATTCGTAGGGCTCGGTCGGGAACAGGAACTGGTCGGTCGCCGCCACGGTCTCCGGCGTCAGGTCGACGGTCGGGTAGCGGACGTCCGGGTCGTGATGGGTCGTGCGCCAGCCGACCGTGTCGAGCATCGCTGAGATGTAGGTGTCGCGCGACACCGTCATCCACGGGTCCTTCCAGATGAAATAGAGCACGTCGAGGCGGTCGGCGGGTTCGACCGGCGGCAGGGCGTCGAGCGCCGCGCGGAACCGCCGGCTCAGCGCCGCCGCCTCGGCCGCCCTGCCGAACAGGCCGCCCATGAGCGCGTAGAGCCGCAGATTGTCCTCCGGGACCAGCGGATGGGTGACGACGACGTTGGGCACGAACTCGCGCATCGCCTCGGCCATCTCCACGGTGTTCTCGTCGATATTCAGGACGGCGTGGGTCGGCGCCAGCGCCCTGAGCTTTTGCAGGCTGACCTTCTTGGTGCCGCCGACCGCCGGAATGCGCGCGACCGCATCGGCGGGATGGATGCAGAAGCGGGTGCGCGCGACCAGCCGGTCGCCCAGGCCGAGATCGACCAGCAGTTCGGTGATCGACGGCACGAAGCAGGCGATCCGCGCCTCCGGCCCCGCCGGTTCGAAGCGGTTGCCGGCGTCGTCTTCCAGCAGCGGACCGGCGTTCTGCGCCATGCTTTCGCCTTCGCCATTCCGGTTTTTGCAGGGCTGGCGACAGAAACCCGTTGCCGCACCGGCGTCAACCCGCCTTGTCGCCCGGAGGTAGGGGAGGGTTTGAAACCCTCCCCTACGGTCCCGGCGCCCGTACCGGAGTCCGGGCCGGGGCCGGAGGCGCGCGACGTTCGATATGACGGCACCGGCGATCGTCCGAAGCCTGAACGCAATTCTCTTTCGCGCAGGGGACCAATTTGCCCTTATCCCGGATGCGGTTCCTGCTCTATCACCGGCGCATCGCCAAAGGTGGGAGAGGGCTGTGACCTCAGCAGGGGAAGAGGGCTGGTACGAGACCGGCCGCGGGGTGGTGGTGCCCTGGAAATGCGATCATTTCGGCCACATGAACGTGCGCTTCTACGCCGAGGCGTTCGACGATGCGAGCTTCCATATCTGGTCGGCGATCGGCGTCCCGATCATCGAGATGGAGGAGAAGCTCGGCCTGATCGGCGTCGTGGCGTCGCTCAAGATCGATTTCCTGCTGGAAATGCGGGCCGGCCAGCTCTGGGTGGTCGAAAGCGCCATCGTCCGGGTCGGCTCCAAGAGCTTCACCTACCGCGAGCGGATGCGCGACACCCACAGCGGCGTCGTCCACGCCACCGCCGACCTGGTCGAGGTGTTCTTCGACAAGCACGAACGCCGGGCCGCGCCGATACCGGACGGCATACGCGGGCTGCTGGAAGAGAAGTTGGCGACCGGTGCGTAGCCGTCGCCTTTCGCCCAGCGTCACCGCGAAAACCCTCAATTTGCCCTAATCCCGCTCGATTTGCCCGAATCGCGTCAAACGCAGGCCAATAACCCGGCCTAAACCTGTTCCGCGGAAACCGAATGCGGAGAGGGAGATGCGATCATGCACCGGCGCGAAATTCTGTCGGCCGGCCTCGGAACGGCCGGCGTCATGGCCCTCGGGCCGGCGTTCCGGACGCCGGCATTGGCTGCACCGGGAAGCGGCTACCGGCTGACCGGGCCTTACACCCACCGGAATCTCTCGATCTACCTGATCCACCGCGCGGGCCGTAATGCCGGCCCGGCGCTGACGACCCCGGTGCCGATGACCCTGCGCGAGGCGCTGGAGCAGGGGACGATGAAGGTTCTCGAGACCGGCAATGTCCGGCAACTGGTCGTGCGCAACGTTGGCGGCCGGGAGGTGTTCATCCAGGCGGGCGATATCGTGAAGGGCGGCAAGCAGGATCGCGTGCTCACCGTCAGCATGATCGTCCCGCCGAAGTCCGGCGATATTCCGATCGGCGCCTATTGCGTCGAGCAGGGCCGCTGGGCGCGCCGCAGCCGCGAAAGTCTGTCGGAATTCTCGGCGTCCACCGCGCGCCTGCCGTCCAGGGCCGGCAAGCTCGCGTTGATGGAGCGGGCGAACCGGCCCCGAACGGAGCGCCCGGAGGCGCGCCGGACGGACCGGAGCGGACTCCGCCCGCTCATACGGCGTGGGCGTTCCGGCGACCGGCAGGGCCGGGTCTGGAAATCCGTGCGGACGATGCAGGCGCGGCTGAGCGCGTCCGTCAAGAGCAACGTGGCGGACAGGCGGTCCCGGTCCAGCCTGCAGCTTTCGCTGGAGAACGATGCCCTTGCCGCCGCCCTGGCGGACTACGAGAAGGCGCTCGGTGCCTTGCTGGAGACGCATCCGGACGCGGTAGGCTTTGTCTTCGCGATCGGAAGCCGGATCAACAGCGGCGACGAGTTCGACAGCGCCGGCCTGTTCGCCAAACTCTGGCTGCGGCAACTGAAAGCCGCGGCAACCGAGGCGCTCGCCGAGGGCGCGGCGCGGGCAGGCCAACCGCCCACGGTTCCCGCGGTCGCCGCCTTCATCGAACGAGTGGGCGCCGCCAGCGCTGCCTCGAAGGTGATGCCGGGCGGGAATCGCCTGGTTACCGCCCAGACGGCGCAATCGGTGTTCATGGAAACCCGCCGGAGCGGCGGCCGCTGGGTCCACCGGAGTTTCGTGAGCAGGCAGTAGCGGCGCTTGCGGCCCCGGACCCCGTCCGCTACAGCAGTCCGGCGGAAAACCGGAGGGGAGACGGAGTCTTGGAAACGCTGCTGCCGCCGGCGCGGGACTGCGCCGCGATCCTGAAGGAAAACGGCTGGACGGTTGCCGTCTCGGAATCGTCGTCGGGCGGGCTGGTTTCGGCGGCGCTGCTCGCCGTGCCGGGCGCCTCGGCGTATTTCCGCGGCGGCGGCGTCATCTATACCCGCAAGGCGCGGCGCGAACTGCTGCAACTGGCCGATGCCGACGTTCGCGTGCGCGGCGCGACCGAGGACTACGCCCTGATCGCGGCGACGCGGATCCGCGAACAGCTGGGGGCGACGTTCGGCATCGCCGAATCGGGCGCCGCCGGCCCGTCGGACAGCCCCTACGGTCCCGCGGCCGGCACGACCTGCCTCGCCGTCAGCGGCCCGGCGAGCCTCACCCGCACCGTCGAAACCGGCCATAACGACCGCGAAAAGAATATGCGTGCCTTCGGCTGCGCGGCGCTGGAACTGCTGCTCGAAGCGCTCCAGGCGGAAGCGGCCGGCGGGGACGCCGGACCGTAGGGGCGGGTTTCAAACTCGCCCAATGGCTGAAAGCGGGGCGGCTGCCGCCGTGCAGGTCAGCCGGCCGCCGCCAGTTCCTCCTCGACGATCCGGTTGAAGCGGTCGAGCGCGCCTTCGAAGCGGCCGAAATGCAGCGCTTCGTTGGCGCCGGAGGACAGGCCGCGCTGGATGCTCTCGCCGATGGCGAAATCCTCCGACAGGGTGCGCACGGTGATGTCGTGGTTCTTGCGCCAGTGGCGGGCAGCCGAGCCGTCGGGGTCGATTTCAACGGGAACCAGCGTGGCGAGCCGCACCCGTGTCCGGTCGGGCGCCAGGGGCAGGGCCTGAATCCAGACGACATGGTCTTCCTGGACCAGCAGCTGCGCCGACGGAAAGACGGAATAGACCAGGTTGGCGGCGCGGCGCAGCGACCGGGTTTCCTCGGGTTCCGCCATCTCGGCGTCGAGCCGTGTGCGCGGCAGGACCGAGCGGATATGCGGCCCGAACATCCGGTAGCTCGACAGGTTGTCCTGGAAAAACGGGCCGATCGTATCCTTGTGGGCGATGCGGAAATGGTAGGATTCGAGCCCGCCCTCGAACAGGATCTTCCAGTTCGCCGCGCGCTCCCACGTCTCTTCGTGGAGGACCCTGAAGCCCCCGGCGCCGAGCCAGGCGAAATCCCCTGCCAGCCTACCGAGGAAGCCGTCGACATCCGGTGCGGCACCGGACCCGGCCGATACCCAGATCCAGCCGTGAGACTCCGCGCAACCGAGGCGCTTCAGGCCCAGAGCGGCCCTGTCGACGCCGGGGAAGCCGGCTTCGCCATGGGGCATGCCCTTGAGCGCGCCGCGATTGTCGTAGGTCCAAGCGTGGTAGGGGCAGGTAAAGCGGCGCCGGCAGCCGCCGGCCTCGCCGACCAGCCGGGTGCCGCGATGGCGGCAGACGTTGAGGAAGGCATGCACATCGCCCGCGGAATCGCGGGTCAGGAGCAGGGGCAGGCCGGCAAGGTCTCGGGTCAGGAAGGCGTCCGCGCCCGCCAGTTCGCTGCCATGAGCCACGATGGCCGGCTTCGAGCGGAACAGCGCCTGCCGCTCCCGCGCGAACCGCTCCGGGCAGGTGTAGCGCTCGACCGGAGACGTCGTCACGGCGTCGTCGAGATAGAAGGACCGCGCCTCGCGCAGGCCGGCCAGCTCCTCCAGCAGCTCGATTTCGGTAGCGCGGTCCATGGCCAGGGTCCGGGCGGTTTGCGACGCGCCGATAGGTAGGTCCGTATCGGCCGTTCGATAAGCGGAAATTTGCGTGCGCGCCGCCGGGCCGCAGACTACCGGCGCTTCAGCGCCCCGAGATAGCGGTCGACCTCGCCCGCCCACAGGCGGGGAAACTGCATGACGCCGTGGCCGTTGCCGCCCGGCACCCGGAACTCGACGAACCGGCCCCGGCCGCCGGCTGCAAGGAAAGCCGCGAAATTGCCCCGGCTGTGCTCAAGGCCGTAGAAGGGGTCGTTCTCGCCGTAGAGCCACAGGACCGGCCGGGGAAACGCCGCGCCCTTGCCCATCAGCGTGCGGTTGACCGCGACGGCGTTCCGGCATCCGTCGCCGACCCAGCCGCCGACGAAATTGACGGCCCCGAGGACCTTGCCGGGATGCAGTCCGGCATAGGCGACCGAGAGGGCGCCGCCGCGCGACTGGCCGATCAGCAGCACCGGCCCTGGCTTCACGTCCGGCCGTTTCTGCAATGCGGCGACCGCGGCGTCGAGATCGGCGAGCGCCCGGTCGGCGCCGGCCAGCGTCCTCTTGGTCTTGCAGGTGTAGCCTCTGGCCCGGTCGACGTTGAAGCCTTCGTCGTAAAGGCCGTCCGAGCGGCCCCGGCCGCGCCGCTGCGGAAAGGCGGCGAGCCAGCCGCGCTGCGTCAGGAATTCCGCCAGCATCGGGGCAGTGAAGGTATCGCCGAACAGCTTCGGGTTGCTGCCGCGGCCGGTCGAACCGTGGTTGACGACGGCAAGCGGGAAGGGGCCCGCGCCGGCCGGCCGGAATACCATGGCTTCGAGCCGGACCTGCTTGCCGCTTTCGACCAGGCCCGTCTTCAGGAAGGTCCGCTCGCCGCCGGTCCACGGCACCGCCGCGCCGGGCCTGCGCCCGGGTTTGCGCCCCGGGTTGCGAAGGGCGGCAAGGCTCTGCCGGGTCAGGACCGCCCGGCTGCGCTGGTTCTTGCGCGCGAAGGTGGCGACCAGCTTGCCGGAAGGCGCCAGCTCATAGGTGATTTCGGCGATCCGCCCCCCGGTCCGCAGCACCGTCCCTTCGATCCGCCCGGCAAAGCGCCACCAGCCGCGCCGGATGCCCCACGACGGGTAGGCGCCGATCGCGTAGACCACCGCCGCCGCGCCGTCCGGTTCGGCCGCTTCGATGACCAGGATCGTCTTGAGCCCGCCGCCCCACGAGCCCACCCAGGTTCCCGTCAGGCGTTTGTCCGCGGCGACGCCGGCCGGCATCCGGTCCAGCGGCGCGACATCGCCGGGCAACGGCACGCCGTCGATGACGATGTCGGGCTTGCCGGTATCCGCCCGCGCGTCGAATCCGGAAAGCGCGGAAAGCGCAGAAAGCGCCGCGCAGATCGCCGCTAACGCGGCGGCGGGGGATTTCCGTTGCAAGCCGGCCTTACACTTCATGCTTCCGGACCACGGCCGGACTCTCCCACCGAAAACCGATTGATGAAAATCAAAAAAACTATTGCAATCAAAGCGTTAACAAAATTGGCGACCCCGGCAGGACTCGAACCTGCGACCGTCGGCTTAGAAGGCCGGTGCTCTATCCAGCTGAGCTACGGGGCCGTGCTGCCAGTGCAGTTGGAAATGCGCGCGCCGGAGGCCGGCGTCAAGGGACCGGCGAACCGTCGACGCCGGACCGTAGGAGAGGGTTTGAACCCCCCCTACAAACGGCGGCCGGAAGCCCGTTACCGACCTGCCGGTCCCCGCCCTTCGATACGCCCCGGCCTTGCGGCCGGGGCTACTCAGGGTGAGGGAGTGGGGGTGTTGAGGCGGAACAAATCCAAAGCTCCCCTCATCCCGAGTAGGCGCGCCTGCGCGCCGTATCGAGGGGCCGGTCCGGCGGCGCGGCCGGGCCTCACAGCATCGCGAACCGGGTCAGCCCGCCCGGCGCGGCGATGCGGCCGGCGACCGGGGCGGCGAAATGGGCCGCGAGGATGACGGCGGGTGTCTCCGCATGCCGCTCGACGAAGCGCCGCCGGCTGGCCGCGGACAGCGCCGGGTCCCAGCAGAAGCGGCTGTTCCAGTCCGGATGCCGGCATTGCACGGGATGGTGCAGCAGGTCGCCGGCGAACACCGCCTCGCGCCCGCCGGCCTTCAGCCGCAGGCAGACATGCCCCGGCGAGTGGCCGGGCCAGGCTTCGACCGTCAGCCAGTCGTCGATCGTGTGGCCGTCGGCGACGAAGACCGCCTGTTTCGCCGCGACCACCGGCAGCACACTGTCTTCGTAGAATCCGTCGCTCGATCCCGGCCCTTCAGTGACATAGTCGCCGTTCTTCTCCCAATGCTCGAACTCGATCCGGTGGAACAGGTAGCGCGCGTTGGGAAAGGTCGGCACCCAGCGGCCGTCGAGCAGGCGGGTGTTCCAGCCGACATGGTCGACATGGAGATGGGTGCACAGCACATAGTCGACGTCCGCCGGCATCACGTCGAGGTCGCGCAGACGGAGGAGGAAATCCGTGTCGAGCCGGTTCCAGGCCCGGGTCGAGGGCCGTTCCTTGCCGTTGCCGACGCAGGTATCGATCAGCACCGTGTGGCGCGGCGAGCGCACCACATAGCAATGGACGCTCTGGATGAAGCGGCCGCTTTCCGGATCGAAGAAATGCGGCTCCAGCCAGTCGCGGTAGCTGCGGATGGCCGCGCCGTCGCTTTCCGGCAGCAGGAATTCCGGCGGAAAGCCGAGCCCCTCTGCCTCGACGATCCGGTCTACCGTTATGTCTCCGAAACGAAGCTGTTGCACGGCGATCTCCGGCTTTCCTGCATCGGACCGTAGACAGCCGGAGAGATCGCCTGCGGTCAAGACCGGTGCGGCGCCGGGCATTGTAGGGGAGAATTTAAAACCCTCCCCTACGGACCTGCGTTCACCGATGGATTCGGCTATAATTCCAATATCGCTCCGGTCTGAATGACGGGGGAGATCCGGGAGAAACGGCTCATGCCCGAAGGCCCAGGCCATGCGCGTTGACGGCACGCCCTACCGCTCGATCTGGCTGGACGCCCGCGGCACGGTCACGATTATCGACCAGACGCTGCTGCCGTTCGAATTCGCGGCCCGGCCGCTCCATACCCTGGAGGATGCCGCCGAGGCCATCGCGGCCATGCGGGTGCGCGGTGCGCCGCTGATCGGCGCCACGGCGGCCTACGGCCTGTGCCTCGCCCTGCGCAAGGACCCGTCCGACGCCGCGCTTGACGCCGCCTGCGAACGGCTGCTGGCGACGCGGCCGACCGCAGTCAACCTGCGCTGGGCGCTGGACGACATGCGCAGCCATGTGCGCCACCGCCCGCCGGGCGACCGGGTGCCGGCCGCCTATGCCCGCGCCGCCGCGATCTGCGACGAGGATGTCGCGACGAACCGGGCGATCGGGCAGCATGCGCTCGGCCTGTTCGAGAAGCACTGGAAGGAGAAGGGCGGGAAGGGGCGGCTCAACGTGCTGACCCACTGCAACGCCGGCTGGCTGGCGACGGTCGACTGGGGCACGGCGCTGTCGCCGGTCTTCCAGGCCAGCGACGCCGGCCTGCCGGTCCATGTCTGGGTCGACGAGACGCGGCCGCGCAACCAGGGCGTCGCGCTCACCGCCTGGGAACTGCGCAGCCACGGTGTGTCCCACACGGTGATCGTCGACAATGCCGGCGGCCATCTGATGCAGCGGGGCGAGGTCGATCTCTGCATCGTCGGCACCGACCGGACGACGGCGGGCGGCGACGTCTGCAACAAGATCGGCACCTATCTCAAGGCGCTGGCGGCGCAGGACAACGGCGTGCCCTTCTATGTCGCGCTGCCCGGCCCGACGATCGACTGGTCGCTCGACGACGGAAGCGACATCCCGATCGAGGAGCGCGCCGCCGAGGAGGTGACGACCCTGCGCGGCGTCGCCGAGGACGGCAGGGTCGGGCGTTTCCGCATCACGCCGGACGGCAGCAGCGCGGCAAACCACGCCTTCGACGTGACGCCCCGGCGCCTCGTCACGGCACTGGTCACCGAACGCGGCGTCTGCAAGGCGAGCCGGGCGGGGATCGAGGCGCTGTATCCGGAGCGGGCGGAGGGAGGCTGAGTGCGGCCGTCAGGTTCCATGGCCCGCACCGGTTGTCGGAGGATCAGGCGGAGGTCGCTAATAGGCGCGGTCGCGGCGCAGGACGCGCAATATGTGGATTTCGCGGAGTTCGCTCTGGAATCGGAAGAAAATCCGCCGGTCACCCAATCTCAGCCGCCATTCCGGCGGATTTGAGCCCTTGAGTTTGACAACATCGCCGCGACCGGTGTCGGCCATTTCGACCACGGCGGCGTGGACCCTGCGTGCCATAGCCGGATCAAGCCTTTTCATATCCTTGAGGGCCGGACGGGTCCAAACCGGCGTCCATGTCATATTCCGAGCTCGTCGCACAACTCACGGTCGGAAACCGTATCGCCCTCGTCCAGGGCCTTGCGCCCTTCCTCAAGAGCGGCGCGTTCCTGCTTGCTCAGAGGTTCGTCCGCCTCGGGAGCATTGCTGAGCGTTCGAACGAATGGATGCCCGTGTCCGGATAAGAATTCAAGGTAACGTTCGGCCGCCAGATGTTCGCCCGCGGGAAGGGCATCGACCAGACGATGCAATCTATCTTTGGGGCTGGTTTCCACGGCGGTCGGTCCATCGGCAGTCATTGTGCACAAACTTCCCGAAATCTAGATTGCCTGCCGGTTTCCGTCCAGACGCGGGTCAGGGGAAAGTTCTTTTTCGAAAGCGGTATCGGAACCTGGGTCCGACAAAAGATAAGGCCGGTCCCCGAAGAGACCGGCCTCTCAAAATTGGCTCCGGAGGAGGGATTCGAACCCCCGACAGGGTGGTTAACAGCCACCTGCTCTACCGCTGAGCTACTCCGGATCGGTTGCGTCGCGCCGCCCGCGGCATCGGCGGTGCAAACGGGAAAATCGCCGTCCGCGAATGTCCCCGAATTTCTAGTTCATGGGCGTCAAAGGTCAAGCGCGACGGCGGCGGGATATGCGCGGTCTGGAGGCCCGGGCCGGAATCGAACCGACGTGAAAGGATTTGCAGTCCTCTGCATCACCACTCTGCCACCGGGCCCGGTTCCGCGGCCTCCGGCGCGGCGCGCGGGCGAAAACCGCCGTCTTGCCCAACGCCAGCCCCGACACCATACTCCAACTCCGCATCGGGCGCCGTCTCCGGCGCCGTTCCCACCGGGCGGCGACATATAGGGGGCGGCCGCCGGCCGGTCAACAATCGGGGCGGGACCGGGTCTAGGACCGGGGCCGGGCCGGAATGCCGCCATCGAGGAGTCCGTTGTCACCGGGCGGCGTGCAACCTATAAGTCCGCTTCGGCCGCGATGCCCCGGTTTTGTCGCGGAAATTCTGCGTTCGCGCTCCACGGGACGGAATGACGGATTTCGCAGCAGCCCGGGCGAACATGGTGGAAAGCCAGATTCGCCCCAACAAGGTGACCGATCCGGCGCTGATCCGGGCGCTGGCGGCGCTGCCGCGCGAACAGTTCGTTCCGGCCGAGCGGCGTCCGCTGGCCTATGTCGACGAGGATCTGGCGATCGGCGGCGACCGCTATCTGACCGAGCCGATGGTGCTTGCGCGCCTGGTCCAGACGGCGGCGCCGGAAGCTGGCGAGATTGCCCTGGTGGTCGGTTGCGGCACCGGCTATGCCGCCGCCGTGCTGTCGCGCCTGTGCGAAACGGTGATCGGCGTCGAATCCGATCCGGCGCTGGCCGGCCGCGCCGCCGCGACCCTGACCGACCTCGGCATCGACAATGCGCTGATCGTCGAAGGCCCGGCCGACGAAGGATATCCGAAGCAGGCGCCCTACGATGTGATACTGTTCGACGGCGCGATCCCCGGGTTTCCGGACGCGGTTTCGGCCCAGTGCGCCGAAGGCGGGCGGATGGTCGGCGTCCTCACCGGCGGCGGCGGGATCGGCCGGGCGACGGTCGGCACGAAATTCGGCGGCATCGTATCGAAGCGCCCGGTGTTCGACGCCAGCGTGCCGCCGTTGCCGGAATTCGCCGAAACCGGCGTATTCAGGTTTTAGGCAGGCTTCGGCGGAACCGAAGCGAAAGCGGAGGGGTTGAAGCGATGGTTACGCAGCAGAAGATGCCGGCCTTGCGGCGGCCGTCCCGCCGGCCTGTGCGCCGTATCCTGCCGGGGCTGGCGGGGGCGGCATCGGTCCTCGCGGCCGGCCTGGCCCTCGGCGCGCCGGATGCGCGGGCCGAATCCCTGGCCGAAGCCCTGGCGCGCGCCTATCTGCACAACCCGCAGCTGCTCGCGGCGCGGGCTGCCCTGCGGGCTGTCGACGAGCAGGCGGCGCTGGCCCTCTCCAACTGGCGGCCCGGTGTGACCTTCTCCGCCGATGCGGGATTGACGGCGGGTCGGAGCAAGCAGCCCGGAGTGGCTAATCGGTCGGGCAAATTCCAGAGCACCAACCGGATTCCTGCCGGCGCATCGCTGAACGTGACCCAGAACATCTATCGCGGCGGGCGGAACGAGCATCAGCTGCGCCAGGCCAATTACAATATCTCCGCCCAGCGGGCGCGGCTGGCCGGCGTCGAGCAGACCGTGCTGCTGAACGCGGTTCGCGCCTACATGAACGTGTTCCGCGATCTCGCCGTTCTGCGGCTGAACGCGAACAACGAGCAGGTGCTGGCCCGCCAGCTCCAGGCGACGCGCGACCGGTTCAGCGTCGGCGAGGTGACCCGGACCGACGTGTCCCAGGCGCAGGCGCGCCTCGCCCGGGCCCGCGCCTCGACCATTCAGGCGCAGGGCATCCTGCAGGCCTCGCAGGCCAGCTATGTCAACGTGATCGGCGCCATGCCCGGGGCGGTGAAAGCGCCCAAACTGCCCGCAGGCCTGCCGGGCGATCCCGCGGCAATCGCCGAACAGGCCAAGCTCGGCAATCCCGCGGTCGTCGCGGCGCGGTGGGACGAGCGTTCGGCGCAGGCGGCGGTCGAGCTGGTGCGCGGCGAGCTGATGCCGACCGTCTCGATCAACGGGCAGCTTGTGCGCCGTTACAATGCCCAGGCGCGGGATACGATCAGCGATTCCGCCAGCGTCACGGCCAATGTCGCGATACCGCTGTACCGGTCCGGCGCCGTGGCGTCGCGCGTGCGGGCGGCGAAACAGTCGGTGCTCCGGCGGCGCGACGAACTGCGCCACGCCCAGCGGACGGCGATCGAGAATGCGGCGCGGGCCAATGCCGCCCTGCGGACGGCGCGCTCGAGCGTCACGGCGTTCGTGGCCCAGCTCGAGGCCAGCCGGATCGCGCTCAACGGCGTGCGCGAGGAAGCGGCGGCCGGGCTGCGCACCGTGATCGATACCCTCGACGCCCAGCAGGAGCTGCTGAATGCGCAGGTCAACCTGGTGCGCGCGCGGCGCGATCTGGCCGTCGCAACCTACGAACTGCTGGCCGCCGTCGGCCGGATGAACGCGAAACAGCTCGAACTGAAGGTGAAACTCCACGATCCGGAGGCGCACTACCGGAAGGTGCGCAGCAAGATGTTCGGTTTCGGCGCTTCGATCGGCGGCAGCCCGGCGCCGGAGAAGAAATAGGGCCGGTTGCGCGGCTCCGGCCGGGGCCGCCGGGCCGGCGCGAAGCCAACCGGTTTGTGCAGACGCCAGGGCGATGACCGACCGCGACTCCCGTTCGAAACAGCCCGACGAACCGTCGGTAGACGAGATTCTGGCGTCGATCCGCCGGATCGTCTTCGAGGATGACGGCACGGGGCCTGGACCCGATACGGATATCCGGGAAGCGGAAATCCCAACCGCGGATGCCCCCGTCACGGAAATCCCCACTGCGGATGTCCCCGTCGCGGATGTCCCCGCCGCAGATATGCCCGTCGCGGATATGCCCGTCGCGGATATGCCCGTCGCTCGCGTTGGCCGGGCAGCTCCGGACCCAATGGCCCGGCCCGCCGAAACGGGCGCTCCGCCCGTCGAGCCGCCGCGCGAAAGCGAAACCGCAGCCGGCGAAGACCGGGGGGCAGCCGACCCCGGTGTGGCGGAAGAAGTGCCGCCTCCGAAACCGCCCCCGTCAGCACCTGCGCCCGATATTGCGGAGGCTACGGCCGGGGCGGCGGAAAAGGCGCCGCCTTCGGAGCCGGCCGCGCCCGTACCGGCGCCCGATGGTCCGGAGGCTGCGGCCGGGCCCGCCGCCGAGGAACCTGTCGGCGCCGGCTTCGATTCCGGACCGGACCCCGATGCCGGTCTGGATCCCGACGCCAGTCCGGATTCCGACTCCAGTCAGGATTCCGACGCCGGACCGGACGCCGACGCCGGCGAAACGGTCCTGCTGCTGACCGACATGATCGCACCGGACGGCTCGGTGGTGCGCCTCGATCCGCGCCCGGCGGAAGCGCCGCTGCCGGACGGGCCGCCCGAGCGCGGAAGCCCAGCGCCCGGAGCGGGGGCGGGTGGCGGCGAAAGGGTGGGGGAGGGTGCGCTCGACCCGGTGACCCAGGACAGCCTTGCGGCGACCGTCCGCGAATGGCTCGACAGGAACGCGCCCGGCATGGTCGACGAGGCGGCGCGGCGCGAACTGCAAAAGCTGGCCGAGCGGCAGACGTAGGGCTGCCGCCGGCCGGAACGGCGGCTATTCCGGTGCGGCGCCCCCGCTGCCGGGCGCGACATGCTCGGCGAAGTTGCCGAAGAACTGGTCCGCCATCTTGCGCGCCGTGCCGGCGATAAGCCGCGACCCGATCTGGGCGAGCTTGCCGCCGACCTTGGCGTCGGCGTCGTAGGTCAGGACGGTTTCGCCGCCGTCCTCGGCCAGGCGGACGTTGGCGCCGCCCTTGGCGAAGCCGGCCACGCCGCCCTTGCCCTCGCCCTGGATGCGGTAGCCGGCCGGCGGGTCGATATCGTCCAGCTCGACCTCGCCCTTGAAGGTCGCGGAAACCGGCCCGACCTTCGCCTTGACCGTCGCCGCGAAACCGGTCTCCGAGGTCTGCTCCAGTTCCTGGCAGCCGGGGATGCAGGCGCGCAGCACGTCCGGATCGTTGAGGGCTTTCCAGACGGTTTCCCGGCTCGCGGGGATACGGTACTCGCCACTCATTTCCATGTCGGGGAAGCTCCGGTTTTGCAGGAATCCGGTGTGTAATTAGGCGGCGCAGCAGGATCGTGCAAGCCGCCGCCACACTGTTCCGGCCGCGGGCAGAATTCCGTTTGGCAATCCCATCAGGTCTGTTACATCACTTCGAGGAAGGCGCGCGAAGAATGACGCGCGTCCCGTTGTCTAGGAGGCGGGGCGACACCGGCCTTTCTATACGGTCGGACGGGTATCCCCTTCTTCGACAAAATCTCAGGGAGAGACGACATGCTCAAATATTGCAGCCCGGCGGCGGCCATCGCAGCCGTTGCAATCGCCGCCGTGGCGGCGGCGCCGGTTTCGGCGAAAGTCGAGGGCGACACCATCGTCCTCGGTTCGGCGCTGTCCGAAACCGGCAAGTATTCGACCAACGGCATCCACGCCAAGAACGGCTACAACATCGCCATCGACCTCATCAACAAGACCGGCGGCGTCAAGGTCGGCGGCAAGGCTTACAAGCTGCGGGTTATCTACTACGACGACGAGTCGACGCCGGCCCGCGGCGCCCAGCTTGCCGAACGCCTGATCCGGCAGGACGGCGTGAAATACATGTTGGGGCCGTACAGTTCCGGCCTCACCAAGGCGATCGCCCCGGTCACCGAGAAATACCGAATCCCGATGGTCGAGGCCGAGGGCGCATCGCGCTCGCTGTTCACGAAGGGCTACAAGTACCTGTTCGCCGTGCTGTCGACCTCCGAGCAGTATCTCGCCAGCGCGATCCAGCTGGCGGCCGAGATCGCCGACAAGGCGGGCAAGAAGCGCAAGGACGTCAAGATCGCCATGGCGTTCGAGAACGATCCCTTCTCGCTCGACGTCCGCGCCGGCGTGATCGACGACATCAAGCGCCTCGGCATGACGGTCGTGATCGACGACCGGCTGCCGCGCGACCTGTCCGACATGACGGCGACGCTCACCAAGGTGCGGGCGCTCAAGCCCGATCTTCTGGTCGTTTCCGGCCATTCGAAGGGCGCCGCGACGGCGGGCCGCCAGATCAAGGAACTGAAGATCGCCACGCCGATGGTCGCGATGACCCATTGCGAATCGTCGAAGCTGGTCTCGAAGTACGGCGCCGCCGTCAACGGCTTCCTGTGCCCGACCCAGTGGGCCGAGACCCTGTCCTACAAGGGCAAGTATTTCGGCAGCGCGGCGGAGTTCGACAAGAAGTTCAAGGCGACCTTCAGCGGCTACAAGACCGTGCCCTACCAGTCTGCCCAGGCGGCAGCCGCGGTGCTGGTCTGGAAAGAGGCGTTCGAGCGTGCCAACAGCTTCGACAAGGAGAAGGTGCGCGAGGCGATCGCCAGCACCGAAATGATGACGTTCTACGGCGGCATCAAATTCTCCAAGGCCGGCAACAACATCGCCAAGCCGATGGTGCTGCGCCAGATCCAGGACGGCAAATATGTCGTGGTGGCGCCGTCGAAATGGGCGTCGCACAAGGTCCAGCATCCGCGCCCGGTCCAGTAGCCCGGCACGGGACAACCGGCGCGTGAACGCAGTGCGCCCGGCTCCCTCGGGAGCCGGGCGGCTGCATTTTCGCCCGCCGATGCCGCGACTGACGATCTGACCCGATGGCGAGCCCGAAATCAGGCCCGACGGCCCGCACCGGCTTCCTGTCGCCGGCCTGGCTGAAATCCTCCGGCGACGGCTGGTCCCTGCTGCTGATGATTGCGCTGGTCTGCGTCGTGCTGGTGCTGATCAGCGGCCAGGCGCAGATGAACCTGACCATCCTGCAGGTCGCCTGGCAGCAGAATATCCAGCTGCTGCTTGACGGCCTGTTCATCGGCGCGATCTTCGCGCTCGCCGCCTACGGCCTCGCCCTGGTCTGGGGCGTGATGAACGTCAAGAATTTGTGCCAGGGCGAATATGTCATCATGGGCGGCTACATCGCCTATTACCTCTACGAATCCGGCATCCATCCCTTTTTCGGCCTGCCGGTCGCCATCGTCTTCATGTTCGGCTTCGGCTGGGCGATCTACGTCCTCGTCATCCGGCGGGTCATCGACCGCGACCTGTTCACCTCGCTGCTCGCGACCTTCGGCATCGCCATCGTCCTGCAGCAGGGGTTGAACCTGATCTTCGGACCTGAGGTCCAGACCGCGCGCTCGGGCCTGCCGACCGCCACCGTCACCGTCGGCGGCGGCGCCTTCACCTTCGCCTGGATCAAGCTGACCGCCTTTCTGATGTGCGGCGCTCTCGCCCTGGCCGTCGTCATTTTCATGAAGCGCAGCCGCATGGGCCAGGCGATCCGCGCCACCGCGCAGGATGCGCGCGCCGCCCGGGTCATGGGCATCGATACCGACCGGGTCTACGCCTTCACCTATTCGCTGAACGCCGCGATCTGCGGCGCCGCCGGCGTGCTGATCGCCATGATCTGGGTGATCCAGCCCTTCTACGGCATCACCCACTCGATCCGCTCCTTCGTCGTCGTGACGGCGGCCGGTTTCGGCAATCTGCCGGGCGTCATCATGGCCGGCCTCGGCCTCGGCGTCGCCGAGCAGTACAGCGGCTTCGTCCTCGGGGCGGATTTCCAGCAGGCGACGGTGGTCGGCATGCTGCTGCTGGTCCTGATCTGGCGCCAGATCATCGAAAACAAACACCGCCGGGTGGTGGAGTAGGGGCCCGATGATCGGACGCCGGATCGAATTGCCGGGCTACGTCTTCCTTGCCGTTTTCGGCGTGATCGCGCCGATGGTGTTCCCCGCCTACGTCCAGCAGATCGCGATGCTCTGGATCATGATCGTGTTCGCGCTCACCTGGGACACGATGGGCGGCCAGATGGGCTACAACTCGCTGGGCAATATCTTCTTCTTCGGCGCCGGCATGTATATCGCCGCGGTCTGCCAGATCTGGCCCTGGTACGATGTCGGCCAATACACCGATCCGTCGGGTTCGCTGACCACCTCTTTCACGACCGACCAGTATTTCGCCGGCCTCGCCCTCGGCGTCGTTCTGGCGGCGCTTGGATCGGTCGTCCTTGCGATTGTCTTCGGCCTGATCGTGTTCGGCCTGCGCGGGCCGTATTTCGCCATCGGCACGCTCGGCCTGGCAATCGCCGCCGGCGAACTGATCGGCGCCTGGGACTGGGTCGGCGGCGGCGGCGGCATCCGGCTGCCGGTCTTCCCGTCCGGCACCGACGCCGAACCGCTGTTCCGCGTGCCCTTCGGGGATATCCAGTCCGCAGACCTTCAGGGCGTCTTCTTCTACTGGACCTGCTTCGTCCTGGCGGTGCTGACCTTCCTGTTCCTGCGCTGGCTCTACCGCACCCGCTTCGGCCTGATGCTGAACGCGATCCGCGACGACGAGACCAAGGCCGAGGCCCTCGGCGTGCGCACCCAGCTCTACAAGACGGTCGCCTGGTCGATCTCCGCTTTCTTCCTCGGCATTTCCGGCGCCCTGTTCGGCAACATAATCGGCTTCATGGAGCCGCTGGAGGTTGCGTTTCCGACCGTCACCTTCGGCATCTTCATGGTGCTGATGGCGCTGCTCGGCGGCAAGGGCACGCTGTGGGGCCCGGTGATCGGCGCCACCCTGTTCCACATCATCAAGGAAGTGACCTGGACCCACCTGCTCGGCTGGCAGTGGGTCGTGCTCGGTCTGCTGATCGTCGTCACGGTCGTGTTCTTCCAGCAGGGCATCGTCGGCTGGCTCCAGGAGCAGCGGCCCGAATGGTTCGGCATCGAGGTCGACCGGGGTACGGCCGGCCAGCGCGCCGACGCCGCGGCGGCCGAGGCGCTCGAAGCCGCGCTCGACGAAACCGGCGGACCTGCCCGGGAGGCGGCCCGATGACGGCGCTGATCGAGGTCGACAACGTCACCAAGTCGTTCGGCGGCGTGGTCGCCAACAGCGGAATCGCGCTCGACGTGGCGGAGGGCAGCATTACCGGGCTGATCGGCCCCAACGGCTCCGGCAAGACGACCCTGTTCAACTCCATCGTCGGTTTCCACCCGATCGATTCGGGCAGCATCCGCTTCGAGGGCCGGGAAATTTCGAAGCTGCGCGTGCCGCAGATCGCCCGGCTCGGCATGCTGCGCACGTTCCAGCAGACGCGGATCTTCCGCAAGCTGAACTGCGTCGAGAACATGCACGCGGCCCTGTCCCACCGGGGCGGCACCTTCCGCAGCATGTTCGCGCGCAAGTCCGGCGAGGCCGAGGAGCGGGCGGAAGGCCTGCTGGACTTCGTCGGCCTGTACCAGAAGCGCAAGCTGCGCGCCGGCGATCTTTCCTTCGGCCAGCAGAAGCTGCTCGAATTCGCCATGGCGCTGATGAACGAGCCGAAGGTCCTGCTGCTCGACGAGCCGACCGCCGGCATCAACCCGACGCTGATCAACGGCCTGATCGACCGGCTGCGCCAGGCCAACGACCGGTTCGGCGTCACCCTGTTCGTGATCGAGCACAATATGCGGGTCATCATGAACCTGGCCGAGCACATCTACTGCCTGGCCCACGGGGAGCTGCTGGCCGACGGCCCGCCGGACGAGCTGCGCAACGACCAGCGCGTCATCGACGCCTATCTGGGGGCGCACTGATGGCCGCGGGCGCGACCGATCCGGGCGGCAAACCGACCGCGGGCTACGGCGGCGGCTCGGTCGACACGGTCATCTCGGTCGAGGACGTCGTCCGCGAGGTCCAGAAGATCGCGGAGGAGGGGCCGACCGCCGTGGAACTGGCCGCGCTGGCGAACGACGACCCGTTCCTTTCCATCGACACGCTGTGCGCCGGCTACGGCAAGATGGAGATCCTGCACGATTTCCATCTCCATGTCGGCAAGGGCCAGTCGCTCTGCCTGATCGGGCCGAACGGCGCGGGAAAATCGACCGTTCTCCATTCCATCTTCGGCTTCACCAACATCTACTCCGGCGCAATCACCACCGACGGCGCGGTGAAACGCGACGTCACAAGGCTCAGCTCGAGCGACAAGCTGAAGAGCGCCGGCATCGCCTACATCCTGCAGGACAAGTCCGTCTTCCCGGACATGACGGTCGAGGAAAATCTCTGGATGGGCGGCTATCTGATGCCGGACCCGGCCGACGCCCGGCGCGCCGCCGAACGGGTGTTCGAGAAATACGACCGGCTGGCCGCCCGGCGCAGGCATCCGGCCAAGGTGCTCTCCGGCGGCGAGCGGCGGCTGCTGGAAATCTCCCGCGCCCTGGTGATGAACCCGGAGGTCCTGCTGGTCGACGAGCCCTCGATCGGCCTCGAGCCGCGCTTCATCGACATGGTGTTCGAAATCCTCGACGATCTGCAGCGCGGCGAGGGCAAGACCATCGTCATGGTCGAGCAGAACGCCAAGAAGGGGCTGGAATTCGCCGATATCGGCTATGTCCTGGTCTCCGGCCGCCTCGCCATGGCGGGTCCGGGCAAGACGCTGCTGGAAAACCCGGAAGTCGGCCGTCTGTTCCTCGGCGGGTGACTGCCCGCCCGCTGCGCTGACGGCTCAGGAGTGCGCCGGGACGATGAAGCGGCATCTCGGGCCGGACGCGCGGCTGAGCTTGCGGTCCAGCGTCAGGAGCGGGCAGCCGAGCGCCTCGGCCAGCGCCACATACCAGGCGTCGTAGACGGTCAGGTTGCTGCGCAGTTCCCAAGCGCGGCGGGCGAACGGGGCGAAGGGAAACAGTTCGATGCCCAGCCCGAGCAGATCGGCGTGTGCGCCGTTTGCCTCGGCCGGGGAGATCGCGTTCGTCCGCTCGAGCCGGCGCAGGATATTGGCGGCTTCCGCCAGCACCAGTTCCGGCGCGGCCAGCGCATCCCCGGTGACCGCCGCTTCCGCCCATTGGCCGTCCGGGCCGGTATCGATCAGCGCTGCGACGACCACGGACGCATCGACCGCGGCGAGCGCGGCGCTCACCGGCGGTCCGCGTCCCGGGCCCGCAGAATGGCCGACCGCGGCACAACGGAGCCGGCCGCCGCCTTGCGCCGGCGCACGTCCCGGAGCCAGAGATCGACGGATGGGCGGGATGCGATCCGCTCCAGCTCGCAGCGCAGGAACTCCTGCATGGACTGGCGGCGCGCCGCCGCGCGCAACGCCAGTTCGTCGCGAACCTCTTCGGCAACGCCTCGTATCGTGATCTGAACCGGCATGAACGCATTATGAAGATTTAACCAGCAAAATGCAAGCACTTCCCAAAACCCGGCCGCAGCGGACGTGCGGCGCCCGTAGGGCGCTCACGCCTGCGCGAGGACCAGATAGACCGCCATCAGGATGAGGATCAGGCCGACCATGCCGGCGGTCTGCCAGGTCCGGGCGAGCCGGCTCTGCGGCCCCGCGAAGCGCAGCAGCCGGTCGTGGCCGCGCTCGAGAAACCGGAGCGCCAGCCCGAAAAAGCCGAGCTGCAGCTTCGCGCCCTGCAGGCCGAACTCCCGCGCTACGGCGGTGCCGAACTTCCGGTAGAACCAGTCGAAATCGAGGCTGATCGTCAGCGTGCGCTTCATCATCGGCAGCAGCAGGAAGAAAGCGAGCCCGCTGAACAGCAGGAGTTGCAGCATCGTCACGACATGCTCGGCCGTGTAGGGCACATAGGCGACCGGATAGGGCAGGATGGCGTAGAGCGGATCGGGCCAGACGCCGAGGAAGATGCACAGGAAGGCGAACAGGACCATTGCCCAGCGCATGCTCCGGGGCGGCTCCGGCGGGCGCAGGCCGCTGTCCTTCTGAAAGAATACGAACCACGGAAACTTGATGCCGGCATGGAGGAACACGCCGGCCGAAGCCGCCATCAGGGCGAGCCAGATCCAGAGCAGATGCTGTTCCGCCGCGGCCGACAAAATCATCGACTTGGAGATGAAGCCCGACGTGAAGGGGAAGCTGGAAATCGACAGCGCCCCGATGGTGCCGCAGATCATAGTCAGCGGCATGGTACGGAACAGGCCGCCCAGGTCGGTGCATTTGCGCTTGCCGGTCATGTAGAGGACCGAGCCGGCCGACATCAGCAGCAGCGCCTTGTAGATGATATGGGTGAAGGCGTGGGAAGACGCGCCGTTGAGCGCGAGCCGGTTGAATTCCGGATCGGCGCTGCCGGCGAGGCCGATGCCGCACACCATGAAGCCGACCTGGTTGACGATGGAATAGGCCAGGATGCGCCGCATGTCGTTTTCGAGCAGCGCATAGATGATGCCGTAGAAGATCATGTAGAGGCCGATCCAGATCAGCAGCTCCATGCCCGGGAAACCGCGGATCAGGACGAGAACGGCGGTCTTGGTCGTGAATGCGGAAAGGAAGACCATCCCGCTCCACGACGTTTCCGGATAGGCGTCGGGCAGCCAGGCCGAGAAAGGCGGCGCCCCGGCATTAATCAGAAAACCGGCGAGGATCAGCCAGGTGCCGGGCCGGTCGAGGCCGAGAATCGTCTGGATCGCGTCGCCGCCGAAGGCGATGGACTGCGTGGCGACGATATAATCGACGATCCCCGCCATCAGGACGACGCCGCCGAGCAGGTGGATCGCAGCGTAGCGCAGGCCGGCGGCCCGGGCGCCCTGCGTCGCCGCCGACCAGATCACCAGCGTCGAGCCGATCGCCATGATCTCCCAGAAGATGAAGACCGAGATGATGTCGCCGGCAAAGGCGACGCCGAGGGCGGCGCCGGCATAGCAATAGGCGGCGGAAAGCTCCGTCGTCCGCTTCTGGGGCAGGGCGAACAGGCCGCCGGCGAAGGCCATGACGGCGAAGACCGTGCCGAACAACCGGGCCAGCCTGTCGCCGCGTACCAGTTCGAGATCGAACGCGCCGGGCTTCAGATCCGCGCCCGGGAACATCCAGGCGAGGTCGAGCAGATGCAGCCTGAGGTGAACCCCGTCCGGAATCTGCCAGACCCACCACAACGCGAGCAGCGGCGCGCTGACGATCAGCCCTTGCCGCAGGCGCGGCCCGGCCAGCGGCAGCAGCAGACCGGCGGCGATCAGGATCAGGCCGGGCGGGAGGCTACTCATCGCCATAATAGCTGTCGGGCCGCTTGATCAGGATGCCGAGCACCTTGGCGAACACGACCATGGCGACGCAGGCGCCGAAGCCGTAGACCCAGTAGAAGCCGAACCAACCGTCCGGCCCGACATAGTTGTGCTTGTGGACCAGGAAATCGGCGGCACCGAGCAGCGCCAGCACGATAGCAAAGCCGATCCACAGCCTGCGGATCGTCGCCGGGCGCGCCAGCCAGTGATCGTCGGGTGGGTGCGCGGTTGGTCTGTCGGTCATCGCGTCAGCCTCCCACCACCGCCCGGGCGAGGGCCAGCGGCAGTTGCGGCAACAAGAAGAGGATAATCGTCCCGGCCGCAGTCACGGTCAGCGCCAGCACGATGGGGAAGGGCGCTTCGCCGTGGTCGTCGTGCGGCCCGCCCTCCGGCGCCGGGCGGAAGAAGGCGCGGTAGACGATGGGCAGGAAATAGCCGGCGTTGAGCAGGGTGCTGGCGAAGATCACACCGACCGTCACGACCGACCGCGTGTCCAGGGCGCCGGACAGGAAATACCACTTGGAGACGAATCCGGCGGTGAGCGGAAGGCCGATCATGGAGAGCGCGCCGATGCCGAAGGCCGCCATCGTCCAGGGCATGCGCCGGCCGATGCCGTCGAGCTGGCTGACCTCAGTCTTGTGGGCCGCCGTGTAGATCGATCCGGCGGCGAAGAACAGGGTGATCTTGCCGAAGGCGTGGGCGGCGATATGCAGGACGGCGCCGGCGACCGCCAGCGGCG
Source organism: Alphaproteobacteria bacterium (assembly GCA_965202925.1). Taxonomy (GTDB): domain Bacteria; phylum Pseudomonadota; class Alphaproteobacteria; order Bin65; family Bin65; genus Bin65. Next base: position 2,081,009 of record CBDBCG010000001.1, read on the forward strand.
TGAACAGGGCGGCCGCCATGATGACGTAGGACAGCTGGCTGACCGTCGAATAGGCGAGGCGGCGCTTGAGGTTGTCGGCCTGCAGCGCGATCACCGAGGCGACGATGATGGTCGCGCCGCTGACATAGAGCAGCCATTCCGATCCGCCGAGCCCTTGCAGATAGTCGAGGCCGAAGACGTAGACGATCACCTTGACGACGGTGAACACCCCGGCCTTCACGACGGCGACGGCATGGAGCAGGGCGGAAACCGGCGTCGGCGCCACCATGGCCGCGGGCAGCCATGGATGGATCGGCATGAGGGCGGCCTTGCCGATGCCGTACATGAACAGGACCAGCAGGATCAGGCCCAGAGTATCGCTCACCTTGCCCTGCAATATGCCGCCCGGCGCGAAGGTCAGCGTGCCGGTCTGCTGCCAGGTCACCAGAATGGCGCTGAGCAGGAAGACGATCGAGGTCGAGATCAGGATGCCGAGATAGACCCGCCCGGCGCGCACCGCCTTCTCCGTGCCGGCATGGGTCACCAGCGGGTAGGTCGAGAGGGTCAGCGCCTCGTAGAAGACGAACAGGGTGAACAGGTTGGCCGAGAAGGCGAGGCCCATGGTGCTGGCGAGCGCAATCGCGAAGCAGACATAGAAGCGGGTCTGGTGGCCCTCGCCGTTACCGCGCATATAGCCGATCGAATAGATCGAGTTGACGATCCACAGGAAGGACGCGACCAGGCCGAACAGCATGCCCAGCGGCTCGATTTCGAAGGCGAAGGGCACGCCTTCGACAATCTCGACGACATGCAGCGCCGGCGCGCCGTTCTCCAGCACAAGAACGGCCAGCAACGCATTGACCGCAAACAATAATATCGCGGAAGCGATCGTCACCGTCTCGCGCAGGTTGGGCCAGCGGCCCGACAGGGCGATCAGCCCCGCGCCGGCGAGCGGAACCAGGACCGCGAGCGCGACGAGCAGCGGCGCGCTCACGGGACGGCCCCCATCAGGGCTGCGGCCGCCGCTTTCGCCACGTCGACGTTGCCGCTGGTCTCAAAGCCGAACCAGATGTTCGCCGCGACGACGATCCAGAGCGGGACCAGCATGACGAGCGGCGCCTCGCCGACCCGGCCGGCGGTCCCGGGCGGATCGCGGAACCACGCCGCCTCCACGACCTTCCAGACATAGACGACCGCAAGCAGCGAGGTGAGCACGATCAGCGCGGCGACCGGCCACCAGCCCTTTTCCAGCGCGGCGAGCACCAGATACCATTTGCTCACGAAGCCGGCGGTCAATGGCACGCCGATCAGGCTGAGGCCGCACAGCAGGAAGCCCGTCATCGTCCACGGCATCTGCCGGCCGACCCCGGCAATGGCCTCGATCCGGCAGCTGCCGAGGCGCAGGAACACGCAGCCCATGGCGAGGAACAGGCCCGCCTTCATGATCGCGTGGTTGAAGATGTGCAGCAGCCCGGCCTGGAGGCCGAGCGCCGTGGCGAAGGACAGGCCGAGCAGCATGTAGCCGATCTGCGCCACCGACGACCAGGCGAGCAGCCGCTTGACGTCGGCCTGGTAGATCGCCACCAGCGAGCAGGCGACGATGCCGGCGATGGCGAGAACCAGCAGGGCAGGGCCGAACGGCTGGCCGGCGAAGCTGAATTCGAAGCCGAAGACGGTGAAGATGAAGCGCAGCACGACATAGAGCGACACCTTGGTCGCCGTCCCGGCAAGGAAGACGCTGACTGCCGAGGGCGCATGGGCGTAGGCGTTCGGCAGCCACAGATGCAGCGGGAAGACGGCCAGCTTCAGCCCCATGCCGACGACGATGAAGCCGAAGGCCGCCAGCACGATGCGCGAGCCGGCGAGCGGTTTCAGCTGGACCGCCAGGTCGGCCATGTTGAGAGTGCCGGTCATCAGGTAGAGCAGGCCGACGCCGATCAGGAAGAAGGTCGCGCCGATCGTGCCCATGACCAGGTATTGGTAGGCGGCGTGCAGCGCCTTGCGGTGCCGCCCCAGGCTGATCAGCGCATAGGACGACAGCGAGGAAATCTCGAGGAACACGAAGACGTTGAAGGCGTCGCCGGTGATCGTGATGCCGAGCAGGCCGGCCAGGCACAGCAGGTACATGACATAGAACAGGCCGATCTGCCGCTCCGGCAGCTCTTCGGCCACGCTGCGCAGGGCGTAGGGCGCAACGACCGCGCCGATGGCGGCGACGATGACGAGGATGAAGCCGTTCAGCCGGTCGACGACATATTCGATGCCCCAGGGCGCCACCCAGTTGCCGAGCTGGTAGCGGATCGTGCCGCCGTCCAGCGCCTCAAGCAGCAGCAGCACGGCGATGGCGAGGCACAGCCAGCTGACCAGCGTCGCGATCAGCCAGCAGACCGCGCCGTGGCGGACCAGCAGGCAGACGGGCGCGGCGATCAACGGCAGGATCACCTGCAATATGGGCAGATGCTCGCCCATCAGTCGGCAGCATCCATCTCGTTGATTTCGTCTTCCTCGATGGTGCCGTAGGCTTCCTTGAGCCGGACGACCAGCGCCAGCCCGAGGGAGACGGTCGCGACGCCGACGACAATGGCCGTAAGGATCAGAACGTGCGGCAACGGATTGGAATAACTGGATATTCCCTGCTCGACGATCGGCGCCGTGCCGCCCTTGACCTTGCCGACGCTGATGTAGAACAGGAACACGGCGGACTGGAAGATGTTCAGGCCGATCAGCTTCTTCACCAGATTGTGCCGCGACATCACGATGTAGAAGCCCGCCATCATCAGCAGGATGACGATCCAGTAGTTGTAGAGGCCGAGAAAGGTCTCCCACATGGGCGCCGGCTACCGCTCTTCGTCGCCGTCGGGCGGCAGAACGGCGTCCTCGCGCTCTTCCAGCACGCCGCGCCGGCCGGCGAAAGTGAAGAAGACCGTGATCATCACGGCGGCCACGGTCACGCCGACGCCGAACTCGATGATCAGGATGCCGTAATGCTGGCCGTGCCCGGAATCGTGGGCCAGGACGGAATAGTCCAGATACTTGCCGCCCAGCAGCATTCCGGCCACGCCGGTGCCGGCATAGATCAGCACGCCCAGCCCGATCCCCGCCTGCGCGACGGCGGGCGGCGCGATCTGCCGGGCGTTTTCCACGCCGTAGATCAGCGCGTAGAGGATGAAGGCCGAGGCGAAGATCACCCCGGCCTGGAAGCCGCCGCCCGGCCCGAAATCGCCGTGGAACTGCACATAGAGCGCGAACAGCACGATGAACGGCGCCAGCAGCTTGGCGATGACGCGCAGGACGACATGCTCGATCATGCGCCGGCCCCGCCGCCGGTACCGCTGATATTCGGCGCCTCTCTACGCCTCGGCCGGCCGCGCCGCCGGCCACGGACCGCCGCGCCGATCGTGCCGCCGCCGAGCAGGATGAGCACGCCGACTCCCGCGGTGAAGATCACGACGACCTCGCCCAGGGTGTCGAAGCCGCGATAGCTCGCCAGGGTCGTCGTCACGACATTCGGAATATGGGTCGCCGTCGGTTTCTCCCGGCCGACCTGTCGGACCGTATCGGCCAGGAATTCCGGCGCCAGCCGCCCCTGGGCCGGCGCCCCGGCGTCGCCGAAATGCGGCATCAACGGATCCAGGGTGGTGTAGACGAGCGCCGCGCCGAGCAGCACGACCAGCAGCATCGGGCCATAGGTTCCGAAGCGATGCCCGAATCGGTCTTTCGGGGGTTTGGCCTCCCGGTCCGTCAGCAGCAGGGCGCCGAGGAACAGCACCGTGGTGATGCCGGCGCCGACCGCCGCTTCGGTAAAGGCGACGTCCACGGCGTCGAGCAAGACGAAAACGGTGGCTGTGAGCAGGCTGTAAATGCCGGCCAGCATCGTGGCGACGAACAGGTTGCGGGTCCGGGCGATCGACCAGGCGGTGATCGCCATGAAGGCGAGCAGCGCCAGATTGGTGGCCGTGATCACGGCTGCGCCTCGTCCGCCATCTCGGCGGTTTCGTCGGCGCTGAATTCGGGGCACAGCGGCTTCAGGCCGCCGGCGAGCGCGCCCTTGACCAGCGCGTGGGTCGCCGTCGGGCTGGTGAAGAACAGCAGCAGCCCGATCGTCCCCAGCTTCACCGTGACCAGCGAAAACCCGGCCTGAAGCGCCAGGCCGAACAGGATGAACAGCGCGCCGCCGGTATCGATGACCCCGGCGGCGTGGCTGCGCGCATAAACATCCGGGAAGCGGATCATGCCGATACCGCCGGAAAGGCAGAACAGCGCCCCGGCGACCAGGCAGAGCCAGCTTGCGATATCGACCGCCAGCGCCACAGTCAGCCTCCGTCCTCGCCGGAGTCGGCCTTGACGGCGCCGGCTTCCCGGCCGGATACGCCGAGATCGCCGTATTGCAGGTATTTCAGGATGGCGATGGTGCCGACGAAATTGATCAGCGCGTAGAGCAGGGCGATATCGAGGAACTGCGGCCGGCCCATCAGAAAACCGAGCACGGCGATCGCCAGCACGGTCACGGTGCCGAAGGTGTTCAGCGCGAGAACCCGGTCGAACACCGTCGGGCCTAGCAAGCCGCGGACCAGCGTCAGCGCCATCGCCGCCAGCACGCCGGCCATCGCCGCGGCGAACATCATGGCCCGCCCTCCGTCCCGGTCTTCGAAGGGCCCTCCACCCGGCAGATCTGTTGGTCCATTGCCCCGCCCAGAACCTCCCGGGCCCCGTCGCGGGTCAGTGCATGCACGCGGATTTCGTGGTCCCAGGTCTGCATCGAGACGGTGCCGGGCGTCAGCGTGATCGAATTGGCGTAGGTCACGACGCCGACGCTGGTGTCCTGGTTCGCCGGCGCCCGGAAGACGCAGGGGTCGATCCGGTTGCCGGGCAGGATGCAGCGCTTCGCGACGTCGAGATTGGCTTTCAGGATCTGGCCGAGCAGCCACAGCCAGTAGACGGGCAGCCTCGGCTTGAGATACCAGGACAGGGTCTCGTCATCGACGATGTCCTTGCGCCGGGCGATATAGACCGCCGCGGCGCAGGAGACGACGCCGAAGCCGACGATCAGCGCCTCGTAATGGCCGGACATCAGCAGCCAGAAGACGAACAGGGCAAGATAGAGACCGATCAGCCGCACGATACAGGGCTCCTTCGCCGACCGAATTTGAGTGCGGCGAACCCTAGTGACCGCTGTCAACCGTGACAAGGCTGCCGGAACGTCGGCAGTGTCTCAGTTCGATAAATTCCGGCCCGCTGCGGCACGATTCGACAAAATTTGTAGGGGAGGGTTTGAAACGGGCATTATCCGGAATGGTTGACGGGCCGGCGGAAACCGGTGGTTGCGTCCGCCGCGGCCGGGCGGTGCAGCGTCCCGATTGCGCCTGCCTTCGGTTTCGTCGGGAGCGACCTCCCGGCTTTTGCCCCTGAGGCTTCCCCTGCGAAACGGGCGTCAATCGAATCCCCCTCCCCTTGGGGAAGGGTTCCCCTGCAAAAGAGCGAAGGCGCCGCCCGCACCCTCCATGCGACCGGGCTTACCAGGCTTGCCCAAAAAATTCCTCTTATACAATTAATTTCCTTGACATGACGGCGTCCACGCCCTATATCGGCCCCGTCAACGCCCGAAGTGCGCCCGCTGTATGGCCGCCGGGGCCGGCCGACGCCCCCACAAGAAGCGAACGAAGAAACAGGCGGGAACTTTCCCGCTTTCCGGCCCGCCCCGCCGATCGTCTATCCGATCGGCCATCCGATCCACCACCCTGTGCGCCACCCTTTGCGCCGCCGGGGCTTGACGGCCGGACCCCGTCCGGTTCGACCCTCCGCTTCCGCCGGGCCATGCTGCCCGGCGATGCCGCCCTTGGTGTCGAGGGCGCTCCCGCTCGGCCGGGATGCTGGAAAATTTCCTAACTCAAAGAAATTTGCGACTCTTCCGAATCGCAACTTCCCAGCGTTTCTGCGGGGTTCGGGCGATTCGAGGGCCTTCAAAACGCAAAAAAACATCAAAATAAAGACCGGTCTGTCCAAATCGGTAATCGGCCCGGAAAATGGCGAAAAACTGCGAAAAAACGGCACCGGCGGAGAAAAATACTTGAGTCTTCGTTCAAAAATAGGTTGCAGGACTCGGGGCCGTGTCGGTTGGAACGAGCCGGGAGCCCTCCGCTCCCCTTCGACAAGCTCGGTGCAGGCTCTCGATACGGCCTCTTGCCCGACCCTCGGGCCGTCATTTCGACCGGAGCGGCGCAGCCGCGTAGCAGCCTGCCCCTTCGGCTTCGCTCAGGGCGGGCTCTGAGCGAAGCCGAAGGGGAGAAATCTTTCCACTACAGCGCTCCGGTCGATATGACGGGAGAGGGGAGCGACGGCAGACGTGCGGTGCGGAACCGGCGCAGGCGCAGGCGGGATGGACACCCCCATCGACCCCGGATAAATCCGGGGCCGCTTCCCCCGCTGAAGCGGGGGAAGGATACATCGCCGGCGTGGCGGTTTCGCAGGGGAATCCAGGGGGAGGGGGAACAGTTGCCTGGTCCGTCGGAACCGACTCGCAGTCTTTCGCCCGTCGGCGCCAACCATTCCGGATAAGCCCCTTTCAAACCCTCCCCTGCGGACGACATCCATTTCTGAACCGTCACTTCAGCTCTGTCGCATACTCGGCGACAGGCAGGATTTTCCCGATAATGCCCTGGCGTTTCAGGAAGACCGCGAAATTGCGGTAGCGCTGCGTATCGAGCGCCGCGGGCCGGAGGGCGAACCGGGGCAGGGTGTCCCGCCACGCCCGGCGGAAGAGTTCGCTGTCCAGCTCCTTCTCGCGGCCCTTGATGAACAGCTTCCAGCTGCGCTGCGGATAATTCACCAGAAATTGAACGCCGCGTTCCACCGCATTGATAAACTTGCGTATTTTCGGGTCGGAAACCCGGTCTTTATGGACGACGTAGATCAGCTCGTCATAGGGCGGCACGCCCTCTTCCTCGACGTAGAAGGCGGTGCCCGGCCGCTTTTCGATATCCATCTGGTTGAGTTCGAAATTGCGGTAGGCGCCGATCACCGCGCTCACCTTGCCGGCCATCAGGCTGGACGACAGGTCGAAATTCACGTTGACCAGCGTGATGTCTTCGATCGTCAGCCCGTGCCTGCCCAGCATGGCCTTGAGCAGAGCGGTCTCGAAGCCGCCGACCGAATAGCCGACCTTGCGGCCCTTGAGATCGGCGATGCCCTTGACCGGGCCGTCGCGCAGCACGACCAGCGAATTGAGCGGCGTCGCCACCAGCGTGCCGATGCGGACCAGCGGCAGGCCCTTGCTCGTCTGGATGTGGAGTTGCGGCTGGTAGGAGATGGCGACGTCGCCGCGCCTGGCCGCGACCAGCCGCGGCGGATCGTTCGGGTCGGACGGCGCGATCAGTTCGACGTCCAGACCGGCCTCCCGGAAGTAGCCGCGCTCCTGCGCCACGAACAACGGCCCGTGATCCGGGTTGACGAACCAGTCGAGCAGGACGGTAAACCTTTCGGCGGCGGTTACAGGAGCGGCATTGGCAAAGACCGCAACGGCGCCCGCCAGGCAAACGGTGCGAAACAGGCGAAATGCAGGTGGAAGCAGCATCGGTCTACCTTTCGATTCAGGTCGATTCAGGTCGATTCAGGCGGTTTCTGCGCGCCACGGCACGGCGAGACGGAGCAGCCGGTCGACGGCGAAATAGAGGCCGACCGCGATGACCGCGATGACGACCAGGGCGGCGAACATGCGCGGTTCCTCGGCTTGGGCCTTGGACTGGTTCATGACATGGGCGAGGCCGGCGCTGGCGCCGATCCATTCGCCGACGATGGCGCCGATCGGCGCGGTTGCCGCGGCGATGCGGATGCCGGAGGCCAGCGAGGGCAGGGCGGCCGGCAGGCGGACCAGCCGCAGCACGTCGCCGCGCGACGCGCCCATCGAGCGTGCCAGGTCGATCCACTGGCGGTCGGCCCGGCGCAGCCCGTCGAAGAAGGCCGCCGTTACCGGGAAATAGATGATCAGGGTCGCCATCACGACCTTGGGCCAGATGCCGAAGCCGAACCACAGAACGAGCACCGGCGCCAGCGCGTAGACCGGCACCGCCTGGCTCGCGACCAGCACCGGCAGCATCCAGCGCCGGACCGGCGCGCTCGCCGCCATCGTCAGCGCCGTGGCGCAGCCGACGGTGAGCCCGAACAGCATGCCGAGCAGGATTTCGCTTATCGTGGTGAGCGCATTGGCGGCGAGCAGGCCAGCATCGCTGATCAGCGAGGCCAGCACCGCATCCGGCGGCGGCAGGATGAATCGCGGCGCGCCGGTCAGCAGGATCGCGGCATACCAGAAGGCGACGACGCCGAGCAGCACGACGCCAATGCGGACCGCCCGTTCGAGCGGGCCCGCTTCGTCCGGCGCAAAGGGGTCGTCCGGCGCGAAGAGATCGTGCGGCGCGGCCGAAGCGGAAGACGGGGCGGTCCGGCTGGTATTGCGGCTGTCTTCCCGGCTCTGGGCCATGTCACTGTTCCCTACGCCGGTGCGAACCGGATCAGGTTCCAGGGGTCGTTCGCCGCGCCGTCCGGCCAGCCGTTGCGGGCCGGGCGGGGCGGGGAACCTCTCAGCCGGGCTAGGGCTCCCCCAAGTGATGCGACAGGACTAGGACAAGCCGCGGTCCGATGCAAGGCCGGGCGTTCGGACGCGATCCCGCACACGAAGCGGTCCAAACCGATTGTAGGGGAGGGTTTCAAACCCTCCCCTACGGGTGGGCCGGAGAACGGTCGGCGCAGCGACACCGCGGCTTGCGAAGAAGCCCGCAAGGGCGATTGGCCGCTGTAGCGCCGCGGGCCGGCATGTCCTATGTGTCTGAGCCGGGGCGCCGGGCGTCCGGCGCGCCCGGCCTTCCTTCCATCAACGCCGCCCCGCGGTTCCGACGGCATGACCGACAAGCCCAAATTCTACATCACGACGGCGATTTCCTACGTCAACGGCGCGCCCCATCTGGGCCATGCCTACGAGGCGATCTCGACCGACGTCATCGCCCGCTACAAGCGGCTGGACGGCTACGACGTCTTTTTCCTGACCGGGACGGACGAGCACGGCCAGAAGGTCGAATCCTCGGCGCGCGCCCAGGGCATGGAGCCGAAGGACTTCTGCGACATGATCGCGGCCCAGTTCAAGGAGATGACGCGGACGCTCAACATCTCGAACGACGGCTTCATCCGGACGACCGAACCGCGCCACTACGAATCGACCCAGGCGATCTGGCAGAAGCTGGTCGACGCCGGCGACATCTATCTCGGCAGCTACGCCGGCTGGTATTCGGTGCGCGACGAGGCGTATATCAGCGAGGATGAACTGGTCAAAGACGGCGACCGCTGGCTGACGCCGGGCGGGGCGGAGGTCGAGTGGATCGAGGAGCCGAGCTACTTTTTCCGCCTGTCGGCCTATGCGGACAAGCTGCTCGCCCATTACGAGGCCAACCCGGGCTTCGCCGCCCCGCCGCACCGGCGCAATGAATTGATGAATTTCATACGCCAGGGGCTGAAGGACCTGTCGGTGTCGCGAACCAGTTTTAGCTGGGGCGTGCCGGTGCCGGGCGACGAAGAGCACATCGTCTACGTCTGGCTCGACGCGCTGACCAACTACATCACCGCCGCCGGCTATCCCCATGAGGATTCAGAATTTTACCGGCGCTACTGGCCGGCCGACATCCACATCGTCGGCAAGGACATCATGCGCTTCCACGCCATATTCTGGCCGGCCTTCCTGATGTCGGCCGGGGTGCCGCTGCCCGGCCAGGTGTTCGGCCACGGCTTCCTGACCATCGAAGGGCGGAAAATGTCGAAATCGGTGGGCAATGTCGTGACGCCGGAGGCGATGCGGGAAACCTACGGGCTCGACCAGATGCGCTATTTCCTGATGCGCGAGGTGCCCTACGGCAACGACGGCTCGGTGACGCCGGAAGCGATCGTGCAGCGCATCAACAGCGACCTGGCGAACGACCTGGGCAATCTCGGCCAGCGCGTCCTGACCATGATTGCGCGGAATTGCGGCGGGCAGGTGCCGGAACCGGGCGATTTCACAGCGGAAGACGAGGCGCTGTTCGCCGCCGCCGCTGCGCTGCTCGAAGAAACGCGGCAGGCCATGAAAGATCTGGCGATCCACCGGATGCTCGAGGCGATCTGGCGCGTCGTCGGCGACGCCAACCGCTATGTCGACGCCCAGGCGCCGTGGGCGCTGCGCAAGACCGATCCGGCGCGCATGGCGACCGTGCTCTACGTTCTGGCCGACGTCATCCGGCAACTGGCGATCTTCGTGCAGCCGGTGGCGCCGGACGCCGCGGCGGCGCTGCTGGCGCAGCTTGCCGTCCCGGAGGAGGAGGGCGCCCGCGACTTTTCCGCCATCGCCGCGCGGAGCGCGCCCGGCACGGCGCTGCCGGCGCCGTGGCCCGTGTTCCCGCGCTTCGTCGCCGAAGACGCCGCCTGACCCGCCGGGGCCCCGAAGACAGCCGAAGACACCCGAAGATGCTGGTCGACAGTCACTGCCATCTGGATTTCGACTCCCTGGCGGAGGACCGCGCCGCCGTGCTGGACCGCGCTTGGCGGGCCGGGATCGAAACCGTCGTGACCATCTGCACGCGGATCAGCCGGTTCGACGACATCCTGGCGATCGCGGCGGCGCACGAGCGGGTGTTCTGCTCGGTCGGCGTCCATCCGCACAATGCCGACGGGGAAGGCATCGACAATGCCGCACAACTGGTTGAAAAAACGGAACATTCCAAGGTCGTCGGCATCGGCGAGACCGGGCTGGACTATTTTTACACGAACAGTCGTCCGGAAACCCAGCGCGCCAGCTTCCTGGCCCATATTGCGGCGGCGCGCGAAACCGGCCTGCCGCTGATCGTCCATGCGCGCGACGCCGACCGGGAGACCATGGAAATCCTGACGGCGGAGCGGGAGAGGGGCGCCTTTCCCGGCGTCATCCACTGCTTTACCGGCTCGCGGGCGCTCGCCGAGCGGGCGGTCGCGCTCGGGCTGTATGTTTCCTTCTCCGGCATCCTGACCTTCAAGAAGGCGGACGGCCTGCGGGACATTGCCCGGGACCTGCCGGAGGACCGGCTGCTGGTCGAGACTGACGCGCCGTTCCTCGCGCCGGTGCCGCATCGCGGTAAGACCAACGAGCCGTCCTTCGTCGTTCACACGGCGCAGTGCCTCGCATCGGTGCGCAGTGTTCCCACAGAACGTCTGGCGCAGACGACGACAGACAATTTCTACAGACTTTTCAACCGGATATCCCGTCCGGCTACAGCGGCCTTATCCTGATATTATTTTCCATAATATATATTATGCGAATCATGGATATGACGCACGGGAACTGAAACGATGACGACAGGCCCCTCTCCAGCCGCGGGCCCGGCGGCGGATGATCGGACCGGCGATCCGGCCGCCGGTTCGTCCGATGAGGCTGCCGAGGCCGCGATACAAATCCGGCGTCTGCTCGCCATCATGGCGGCGCTGCGCAATCCGGACGGCGGATGCCCCTGGGACCTCGAGCAGGATTTTGCGACCATCGCGCCCTACACCATCGAGGAAGCCTACGAGGTCGCCGACGCGATTCACCGCAACGACATGGCCGACCTGCAGGACGAGCTCGGCGACCTGCTGTTCCAGGCCGTGTTCCATGCGCGGATGGCGGAAGAGGCCGGCGCGTTCGACTTCGCCGACGTCGCCCGGTCGATCGCCGACAAGATGGAACGGCGGCATCCCCACGTTTTCGGTGAGGATCGGGTCGCCACGGTCGAGGCCCAGTCGGCCGCCTGGGAAGAGCACAAGGCGCGCGAACGGGGCGAAAAATCCCGGAAATCGGGCCAATCCGGCGAATCCGCGAGCGTTCTGGACGACGTGCCGGCCGCCCTCCCCGCCCTCCTCCGCGCCCACAAGCTGGGCCGGCGCATGGCGCGGGCCGGCTTCGACTGGCCGGACGCCCCGTCGATCGTCGGCAAGGTTGCGGAGGAACTCGGCGAACTGCGCGACGAGATCCGGCGCGGCGACGAAGGCCGCATCGCCGAGGAGCTGGGAGACCTGCTGTTCACGGTCGCCCAGGTCGGCCGCCGGCTCGGCATCGAGCCGGAAGAGGCGCTGCGGCGGGCGAACCGCAAGGTCGAGCGCCGCTTCCGAGCGGCGGAAGACAGCATAAGGAAGGACGGCGGCGATATCGCCGCGCTGCCCATGGACGCGCTGGAGCGCTATTGGAACGCGGCCAAGGCGGCGGAATAAGCCCCTCCATACGGCGCTGACGCACCTGCTCGGGATGAGGAATTTGTTGGGGGATTCAAAAACCTCGACATACCGCTCCCCCGCATCCTGAGGTGCCCAGGCCCCTTGGGCCGGGCGTATCGAAGGGCGGCGCTTCGCACCCGATAGGGATGAAGTTTATCATTGTAATGCAGTCCGTTAGAAAACCTTTCTCCGTATCCAGAATAGCCGGGGAGCGGCGTATCGAAGGGTGGACCTTTGTACCGGAGAATACCTTGGCGTAGGGGAGGGTTTGAAACCCTCCCCTACAGTTTCTGGTCTATTGGCGGGCGTCGCGCAGATGGTATTCGACGCGGGAATCGGGATCAGCTTGTCTCCGCTCCGGTCAGCGTGTCGCGAATCAGGCGCCAGCTTGCGGCATCGGGCGCCAGCAGGAAGGGAATGTCGCGTTCGACCGGACGCCACGGTCCGGTCTGCGGCGAATCGTCGACGTAACCGTAGCAGCCGCCGGCTTCGGCGATCATCAGGATCCCGGCGGCATGGTCCCAGGGCAGCAGCCGGGTGAATACAGCATAGTGCGCCCTGCCCGTCAGCATCGCGATATATTCCCAGGCGGCGCAGCGGGCGAAGCGGCGCGGCCCGAGACGCCCGCTGCCGCGCAGCGCCTTGATCCGCTCGAACATCGCCGGCGCCCGCGACTTGCCGACATAGAGCGCGCCGGTCATGGCGCCGAAGGCGGCCGGCTCCGGCAGGCGGAGCGCGCCGGCTTCGCCGCGGGCCCCCTGCCCCAGCCCTGCCGCATAGGTCTCGTCCCTGACCGGCAGATGGATGTAGCCGCGAACCGCGACGCCGTTGCGCACCAGCGCGACGATCATGGCAAAGCGCGGATTGTCGTGGGCGTAATTCCAGGTGCCGTCGATCGGATCGATGATCCAGACGTCGCCCGGCCGGCCGAGCCGGTCCATGACGGACGGATCGGCCGCCGCCGCTTCCTCGCCGATCGTTTCCGAGCCGGGCAGCGCGCGGGTCAGCGCCTCGCGCAGAAAGACCTCGCAGCGTTCGTCGGCCACGGTGACGAAGTCGTTGGGGCCGGATTTCGTCTTGACATCCGCGCCGGCAAGATTTTGAAAGTGCGGCAGCACGATGGTCCGGGCGGCTTCGCGCAGGATGCCGTCGACCGTATCGAAATCGGGCAGGTCCGGCAGGTCGGGCAGGCCCGATCGGTCGGGCAGCGGGCTGCAATCGCCCGGCGATGTCATCGGACAGGCCTCGTATTCAACCCGAATCCAGTATACTGCATGCAGATGCGCTGCTTTACACGCAGTATACCGGGCGCGGAGTCACGGGCGGGCAGCCCCATCTCCGGTCCCATCGCCGATCCTGTCGCCAGATAGGGCCGCGGTGCGCAACCCGTAGCGGCTGTCCAGGGTCCGGCAGTCCGATTGTTCGATTTCGACGGTCAGCAGGCTGCCCTCTTCGTCGTCGGTCCGCCCAACAACCGCCCCGCGGTCGTACAGCCAGGCCAGCGCCGCACCTTTTTCGTGCGGCACGCGGATCGTCATGCGCCGGCGCGCGGCGCCGAGCAGCGCCTCGACCTCGGCGCACAGACCGTCGACCCCGGCGCCGGTGAGCGCGGAGACCAGCCGTATCAGGTCGTTGGCCCTGTCCGCCCGGTTGCGCAGGCGCTCCAGGCCCGGGCCGTCGAGGCGGTCGATCTTGTTCCAGACCTCGATCGTCCCCGAGGCGAGCCTTTCTTCAGCGACCAGGCCGCACAGGATCCGGCGCACGCTCTCGGCCTGGGCTGCCGTGTCCGGCCGCGCGATATCCCGGACGTGAAGGATGACGTCGGCCTGCGCGACCTCCTCGAGCGTCGCCCGGAACGCGGCGACCAGCTCGGTCGGCAGATCGGAAATGAACCCGACCGTATCCGAAAGGACGATCTGGCGGCCGCGCGGCAACGCAATCCGGCGCATGGTCGGATCGAGGGTCGCGAACAGCGCATCCTCCGCCGCCACGCCGGCCGCGGTCAGCCGGTTGAACAGGGTCGACTTGCCCGCGTTGGTGTAGCCGACCAGTGCTGCCACCGGGTATGGAACCCGCGCCCGCGCCTTGCGCTGAAGCGCACGGCGCTTGCGCACCGTTTCGAGCTCCCGCTTCAGCCGGGCGATCCGGTCGTCGATCAGCCGCCGGTCCAGCTCGATCTGCGATTCGCCCGGCCCGCCGACGAAGCCGAAGCCGCCGCGTTGTCGCTCCAGATGGGTCCAGCTGCGCACCAGCCGGCTGCGCTGCCAGGTCAGGTGCGCGAGCTCGACCTGGAGCCGGCCCTCCCTGGTGCGCGCCCGCGCGCCGAAAATTTCGAGGATCAGCGCCGTCCGGTCGATGACCTTGCAATGCCAGCGCCGTTCCAGATTGCGCTGCTGGCCGGGGCTGAGCGTGCAGTCCATGACGACAAGCCCGGCACCCGCCGCCCCGACTTCGTCGCCGATCGCCTCGACCGTTCCCTTGCCGATCCAGGTCGCCGGGACGATGCGCCTGCAGGGCGCCGGGATGGCGCCCCGGATATCGAGCCCGATGGCGCGCGCCAGGCCGGCGGCTTCCTCGAGCCGGTCGGCGCTGCGGTCCGCCGCGCTGCCGTCGCCGCGCAGCCAGGGATGCACAACAAGCGCCCCCGATCCCGAATGGCCCGATCTGGAACGGTCCGATCCCGAATGGCTCGTTGCGGCCGGGCTTCCGGGCGCGCGGGAACGCGGCCCGTTCGGCTGTCGTTCGGTAGCGATGGGGTCAGCCCGGTTTCAGGCTTTGCTGTCGGCGTCCGCCGCGTCCGGTTCGAACAACTGGACCGGCTGCGACGGCATCACCGTCGAGATCGCGTGCTTGTAGACCAGTTGCGAATGCTGGTCGCGGCGCAGCAGGAGGCAGAAATTGTCGAACCAGGTGACAATCCCCTGCAGCTTTACGCCATTCACGAGAAACACGGTCACCGGCGTCTTGTTCTTCCGGATATTGTTCAGAAAGACGTCCTGCAGGTTCTGTTGTTTTTCCGACGACATGCTCGATCCCTTCTTTATTTTTCTGTAGTGGGTTACGCTGCGTCAGTGTCAGAGTCGGAGCCCTTTCTTCTCCCGGACGCGTTAGGTCATATGGGCCGCCGCGCATCGACGGCAAGCCTCAATATGCCGTCGGAGGATTCTGCCACAGCCGCCGGCGGCCAGTCGCGGAACGCCGCTTCCGGCTCGTCTCCCGTCGCCCGCAGGACCGGCGTGCAGCCGGCGCGGATGGCGCATTCCATATCGACCGCCGCATCGCCGACGAACCAGACCGCGCCCGACCGGCCGATGCCCGATCCGCTGAGTGCCAGGTCGACCGCCGCGACCGCCGGCTTGTCCTCGACGGCGTCGCCCGCGCCGACCGCGCGCGCGAAATGGCCGGTCCATGCCAGATGGCGGATTTCCTTGCGCAGAAAGTCGCCGTGCTTGTTGCTGACGATGCCGACATAGAGGCCCAGCCCGTTGAGCCGCCGCAGCAGCTCGCCGGCGCCGGGTAGCGGATTCAGCGAGTCCAGGTGATGCGCGCGGAAACTGCCGTAGAAGATCTCCCGCGCCTCGGTCCAGGCGTCGCCGAACATGGCGGGAAAGCTGTCGCGCATCGATTTCCGGACCCACCCGCGCACCGCCGCTTCGCTCATCTCCGGATGGCCGAAGGCGCCCCGCGCCGCGTTCAGCGCCCGGGCGATCGCGGCCCAGTTATCGACCAGCGTGCTGTCCCAGTCGAACAGGATGGCGGCCGGCGCCGGCAGTTGCGTCATGCCCCGCCCGAACCTGTCCCGCGCGCCGGAACCATACCCGCATGGACGTCGTAATGCGCCTGCAGCGCGGCGGTGAGCGGCCCGGGCCGGCCGTCGCCGACCGTTGCATCGTCGATCCGTACGACCGGCATGACGTGGGAGGTCGTGCTGGTCAGGAAGGCCTCGGCGGCGGCGCGCACCTCGTCGAGGGTAAAGACGCGTTCGACAACGCTGTACCCTTCGCGCTCGGCGATGGCGCGCACGGTGCGGCGTGTGATGCCGTTGAGAATCGCGTGGGTCGGCGGCCGGGTCACGACCTCCCGGCCGGCCGCGACGATCCAGGCGTTGGCCGAGGTGCATTCGGTGACCGTGCCGTCGGCCGCGATCATCCACGCCTCGTAGGCGCCCGCCTCCGCGGCCTTCTGCTTGGCGAGTACGTTGGGCAGCAGGCCGACCGTCTTGATATCGCAGCGTTTCCACCGGATGTCCTCGGTCGTCACCACGGAAACGCCCCCGGCCCTGGCCGCGGACTTGGCCATGGTGGACCGGGCGGTTACGACGAGGGAACTGTTTCGGTGCGCCGGAAAGGCGTGGTCGCGCCGGGCTACGCCGCGCGAAACCTGCATGTAGACGATGCCGTTGCGCACCCGGTTGCGCCGGACGGTTTCGCGCAGGATACGCTTCAGGGCCGGGCGGCCGGCCGGCGGCGCGATCCGGATCTCCCGCAGCGACCGGTCAAGCCGGTCGAGATGGGGCTCCTCGTCGACGAACCGGCCGTTCTGGACTGCGATCACCTCATAGACGGCGTCGGCGAACTGGTAGCCGCGGTCCTCGATATGGACCGCCGCGTCGCGGTGTCGGGTAAAGCGGCCGTTGACATAGGCAATGCGGGACATGACTCACTCGTTTGGGTGTCGCCCGACCGGGGTAGGCTCCGTCCGGGCGGCGTCAGAAGAACTCGAGGCTGACCGAGAACAGCTTCTCGACCTTCCGCACAACATTGGGCAAGGCATAAAGGATCACCCGGTCCCCGGCCTCGATCACGGTATCGCCGCGCGGCACGATCGCGGCCTCCTGCCGGACGATCGCGCCGACCATGATGCCCTTGTCCAGCTTCACGCTGTTCAGCGGTTTGCCGACGATCCGCGACGTGTCCATCGCCTCGGCCTCGATGATTTCCCCGACCCCCTCGCGCAGCGAATGGACGGCGCGGATCCGGCCGCGGCGCAGGTGCTGCAGGATGGTCGAAACCGTGATCGCCCGGGGCGAGACCGCAACGTCGACGCCGAGCGAGGTGACCAGCGGCTGATAGTGCACGGTATTGACCAGCGCCACCGTGCGCGCGCAGCCCAACCGCTTGGCGAGCAGCGCCGCCAGCACGTTGACCTCGTCGTTGTCGGTCACCGTGATCAGCATGTCGGTATGGGCGAGATTGAGTTCCTCGAGGATTTCGTTGTCCAGGACATCGCCATGAACGACGACGGTATGGGCAAGCGCCGCAGCGACCACCTTTGCCCGCTCCTCGTCCCGCTCGATCAGCTTTACGGTGATGTCCTCGTCCTCTTCCTCGATCTCCTGGGCCAGGAACAGCCCGATGTTGCCGCCGCCGACGATGATGATCCGGTGCGCTTCCGGCTCCTCGTGGCCGAACGCCGCCATGGCGCGGGCGACATGGTCGCGGTCGGCGACGAAGTAGATTTCGTCGCCTGCCAGGAGCTGGTCGTCCGGCGTCGGCACGATCGTCCTGCCGCCGCGCAGTATTGCGACGATCACAGTGGCCAGGTCGGGGAAAAGCGCCGTCAACTGGCGGATCGGCGTATCCAGCACCGGGCAGTCCTCGCCGAGCCGGGTGCCGATCGCCTGCACCCGCCCGAGGCCGAGCGGGATCACGTCGAAGGCGCCGGGAACGTGCATGCGGCGCCGGACGGCGCGCGCGACCTCGACTTCCGGGGAGATGCGCACGTCGATCGGCATGTGATCGGCGCTGAACAGGCTCGCCCAGATCGGCTGCAGGTAGGATTGCGCCCGCACCCGGGCGATCTTGGTCGGCACGTCGAACAGGGAATGGGCGACCTGGCAGGCCACCATGTTGACCTCGTCGGTCTGGGTAACCGCGATGATCATGTCGCAATCGGCGGCGCCGGCGCGCTCCAGCACGTCGGGATGCGGCGCGTGGCCGACGATGGCCCGGACCTCCAGGGCATCGCTGATGCGCCGGATCAGCGCCTCGGACCGGTCGATGACCGTGACCTCGTTATTCTCGGTCGCCAAGTGGCGGGCGATATTGAGACCGACCTGCCCTGCCCCGCACACGATTACGCGCATAACGTCAACGGACCCTGTCGTGAAGAGAGGAGCGGCGGATCAATGGACGGTGTCGGACCGGTCGCCCGCGCCGCGTTCGCCGCCGGTCAGGCCGAGCAGCTTCAGCTTGCGGTGCAGCGCGGAGCGTTCCATGCCGACGAATTCGGCCGTCCTGGAAACATTGCCGCCGAAGCGGTCGACCTGCGCCATGAGATACTCGCGCTCGAACATCTCGCGGGCCTCCCTGAGCGGCAGCGCCATGATCTCGCCGCCCTTTTCGAAACGCGGCAGCATCGTCTCCTCGCCCAGGATTTCCGGCGGCATCATCTTCGCGGTCAGTTCTTCGCCGGGCGAAGCCTGGGCCATGATGAGGAGCCGGTCGATGACATTGCCCAGCTCGCGGACGTTGCCGGGCCAGTCGTAGGCCTGCAGGGCGGCGAGCGCATCCTCGGAGAAACCGTAAGGCGGCAGGCCGGAGCGGGCGGCGGCCTTTTCCATGAAATGCCGCGCCAGATCGGGAATGTCCGGGCGCCGGTCGCTCAGGGGCGGGATGTCGATGGGGACGACCCTGAGCCGGTAGTAGAGATCCTCCCGGAAGCGGCGGGCGGCGATTTCGGACTCGAGTCGCCGGCTCGTCGCGGCGATGACGCGGATATCGATCTCGACGGTCGCATGGCCGCCGATCCGCTGAAATCCCTGGTCCTGAAGGATCCGGACGAACTTGCCCTGGGTTTCCAGCGGCATTTCGGCGACCTCGTCGAGCAACAAGGTGCCGCCATGGCAGCGCTCGAGAACGCCGCTGAGCGTGCGCTCGCCGGATTCCTCGCCGAACAGTTCCTGTTCCATCCGGTCCGGATGCATGGTCGCGCAGTTGACAACCACGAAGGGGCCGTTGCCGCGGGTGCTGCGCTGATGGATCAGCCGGGCGACCACCTCCTTGCCGACACCGGCGCCGCCGGTCACCAGGACTCTGCTGCTCGTGCGGGCAACCCGCCCGATCGCCTGGTTGATCTGCAAAATCGCCGGCGAACTGCCGACAAGCTCGAAGGCGCCGCCGGCGCGTTCGAGCAGCGCTTCGTTCTCGCGCTTGAGACGCGCGGTTTCGATGGCCCGTTCGATCTGCAGGAGCACCCGGTCGCTCTTGAACGGCTTCTCGATGAAATCGTAGGCGCCTTTCTTGATGGCGTTGACCGCCATCTCGATATTGCCGTGGCCGCTGATCATGATGACCGGCAGGTCGGGATGGTCCTTCTTGACCAGTTCGAGAATCTCGTTGCCGTCCATCCGGCTACCTTCCAGCCAGATATCCAGCACGATCAGCGACGGCCGGCGGACGCGAATCTCCCGCAGCGCGGCGGCGGCATCGGCGGCGACCCGCGTTTCGTAGCCTTCGTCGTTCAGAATGCCCGATATCAGTTCGCGGATATCGGCTTCGTCGTCGACAATGAGGATTTCTGCCGCCATCGGTTAGCCGTCCCGGCGCATCTCAGGCATCCGGTCAGGCGTCCGCCGGAACGGGCCGGGCGGCCTCGTCCACGCGAATCGTCGCCGGGAATGCCATGGAGACTGTTGCTCCGCGAATGTTCCTGTCCTCCGAATAGTCGTTCTTCAACTGCAGCTCGCCGCCATGATCCTCCATGATCTTGCGCACGATGGCGAGTCCCAGGCCCGTGCCGCTGGCGCGGGTGGAAACATAGGGCTCGGTGAGCCGGTGGAGCATGTCGGTCGGCAATCCGGGGCCGGTATCCGAGATCGAAACCGCAATGCCGGCCTCGTTTTCGTCGATCGTCACGGCGATCCTGCCGGCCCCGCCGGAACCGTCGCCCGGACCGCTCCGCGACTCCTCTCCCGAACCGTCCGGCGTACCCCTTTCCTCGATCGCGTTGGCGGCATTCTGAAGCAGGTTGGTCAGCGCCTGGCTGATCTGGTGCCCGTCGCACATGAACGGCAAACGCGTGTCGGCGGTGGCGAATTCGTAGGCGATCGACGGATGCGCCGACCGTTCCAGGAAGATCGCCTGCCGGCACAGCCTGCACAGATCGTTCTCTCTCATGCGCGGCGCCGGCATCCGCGCGAAACTGGAAAACTCGCTGACCAGCCGACCGATATCGTCGACCTGCCGAATGATCGTGTCGGTGCAGGTGTCGAAGACTTCCGGATCCGTCACGATATGCTTGAGGTATTTGCGCCGAAGGCGCTCAGCCGAAAGCTGGATCGGGGTCAGCGGATTCTTGATTTCATGGGCGATCCGGCGGGCGACGTCCGCCCAGGCCGCCGTACGCTGCGCCTGTTGCAGGTCGGTGATATCATCGAAGGTGAGGACGTAGCCGACGATCTCGGACTCCAGATGTTCGGCAGCCAGGCGGACCATCAGGGTGCGTGTCCGGTCGTAGCGGTGAATGACGATTTCGCTCCAGTGGCGGCGCACCGGATTGCGCGCGACCCGGTCCATCATCTCGCCGAATTCCGGCACGACATCGGCGATCTGCTCTCCGATCCGCTCTTCCAGATCGATTCCCAGAAGATCGGAGGCCGACCTGTTCGGCAGGTTGATGCGGCGCTCGGCGTCGAGCCCGACCACCCCGGCGGTCACGCCTTCGAGCACTTTCTCGGTGAATTCGCGGCGCGCCTCGACCTGCCGGTTCGCTTCGACAAGCTCTTCCCGGTTCGTTTGAAGCTGGCCGATCATTTCATTGAAAGAATGGGATAAACTGGCGATTTCATCCTGTCCCGAACTGCCGACGCGGACGCTGAGATCGCCTTTGGCGACCCGCTCCGACGCCGCGATCAACTCGGAAATCGGCCGCACCATCCGGTTCGCGAAATACAGGCCGAGCCAGATAGCCGCGAGCAGCAGCAGCAGCGAGACCACGCCGTAGAGCAGGTGATAGCCGATCTGCAATCCGGAACGCTGCCCCTCCAGCCTGAGATATTCGTCGACCGCATCCTTCATGCGCAGCATGTGGGACCGGATCGTCGGTTCGATCGGACGGCTGATATAGAGATAAAGATTAGAATCGAAGAAGATGGTCAGCCGCGTCAGCGCACGGATATTGGGTTCGCCTGCGCGCGCCACAACGACGATGTCGCCGTCCTTCCTGATGCGCGAGATGGCGGCGCGAAGGTTGGCCGGTCTTTCGTTCGCCGGAGAAAAGCTGCCGACGTTGGCAACCAGAACGCGGCCGCGCTCGTCGAACACCGATGCGCCGACGATGCCGCGCTCGCGCGCCCGCCGGTTGAAGAAATCGCGCAATTGCCGCGGTTCGCTCATCAGTTCGAGCGCATGATCGTTGAAGTCGGACGCCAGATTCCGGATGTCGCTCTGCAACGCTATAATGTGCTCGTCGACGTATTTTTCCGTCATCTGCACCGATTCGCGCAGCGCCGTGCCGACCCGGCTGCTGAACCAGGACTGGATCCCGAATTCGAACACCACGGCGGAAAACACCGCAACGATGATCGCCGGCGTCACCGCCACGATGCTGAACAGGAGCACCAGCCGCGCGTGGAGCCGCGATCCGGCCTTGCCCTGCCGCCGCGCCGTCCAGAGCAGGACGATCCGGAAGGCGATAAGCCCGGCAAGCGGCAGAAGGATCACCAGATCGGCGAGGATCAGCGCAACGTTGATGCCGGGATTGGCGCCCAGCGGCGATTCCGCCAGGTTGATCGCGGTCGCCAGGCTGATGACGACCGCAGCGATCGTCAAGCCGATCGTCAGGCGGCTCGACAGGGCGAGCCGATTGGCGAGCGCCGAAAGGCGCAGCATCCAGCGCTGCCTCCGGCGCGCAACAGTGGCGGCCGTCGCCATCAGACTCCTTCCCCGCCGGGCGCGGAGTCGCGGTAACGCCCCGTCCGCCGGTTGCGCACAATGTCAATGCCGAGGTCCGTGATCTTCTTGCGCAGCGTATTCCGGTTGAGGCCGAGCATTTCGGCGGCGCGCAACTGGTTGTTCCTGGTCGCTGCCAGCGACAGCTCGATGAGCGGGCGTTCGACCTCCCGGATGACCCGCGAATAGAGGCCGGAGGCCGGCAATTTGCCGTCATGGGCGTCGAAATAGGCGCGCAGATGGCGTTCCACCGAACCGCCGATGCTCTCGTCGTCGGCGCCGCCGTGATCCCGGACGCCGTCCGGGGCGGGAGCCGGCGCCTCCCCCCGGTCCGCCAGTTCCGCCTCCACGATCCCGGTCGTGATCGTTTCCTCCGAATAGAGCGCCGCCAGTCGCCGGATCAAGTTTTCGAGCTCCCGGACGTTGCCGGGCCAGCGCGCCCGCGCCAAGCGCGCCAGGGCCGCTTCGTCGACGGTCTTGCGCGGCAGGCCCTCGGCTTCGGCACGCGCCAGGAAATGGCCGACAAGATCGGGAATGTCCTCGGGCCGCTCGCGCAGCGGCGGCACGCGGATCGGCACCACGTTCAGCCGGTAGAACAGGTCCTCGCGGAACAGCCCCTGCCGGATCAGGGTGCGCAGGTCGCGGTGGGTCGCGGCGACGATCCGGACATTCGCCCGCATCGGCGACCGGCCGCCGACGGGAAGATACTCACCCTGCTGGAGCACGCGCAGCAGCCGGGTCTGCGCCTCGATCGGCATGTCGCCGATCTCGTCGAGGAACAGCGTGCCGCCCTCGGCCTGCGCAAATCGCCCCGGCGCGCGCGAATCGGCGCCGGTAAACGCCCCTTTCTCGTGGCCGAACAGCTCGCTCTCGATCAGGTCGCGGGGAATCGCCGCCATGTTGATCGCGACGAAGGGCCGGTTCTTGCGCTTGCCGTAGTCGTGCAGGGCGCGCGCGATCAGCTCCTTGCCGGTCCCGGATTCGCCGGTCACGACCACCGACAGGTCGGTCGGCATCAGGCGGGCCAGAGTGCGGTAGATCTCCTGCATCGCCGGCGAGCGGCCGATCAGCGGCAGGCCGTCGTCGGCCGGCGGGCCGCCCCTGCGATCGGAACCGTTCGACGCCGCCGCCGTCAGGCCGCGTTGAACGACGCCGACCAACTCGTTGATATCGAAGGGTTTCGGAAGATATTCGAAGGCGCCGCGCTCGGTCGCCCGAACCGCGGTCGCCAGGGTGTTCTGCGCGCTCATCACGATCACACGCAGCGACGGCCGCAGTTTGCGGATACGCGGCACGAGATCAAGGCCGTTCTGGTCCGGCAGGATTACGTCGGTGATCACCATGTCGCCGGCGCCGTCCTTGATCCAGGTCCACAGCGTGGCGGCGTTCCCGGTCGCCCTCACATCGTAGCCCGCCCGGATGAGGGCATGGCTGAGGACCGTCCGGATGCTCCGATCGTCGTCGGCCAGCAGGATGGTCGCTTCGGCCATGAGTCAGAGCCTTTCCTGTGCCGGCAGGAGGACCCGGAACACGGTGCGCCCGTTCTCCCGTTCGAATTCGACGACACCGCCGAGCTCTTCGACGAGTTTGGCGACCAGCGCCAGTCCCAGCCCGTTGCCCGACGATTTGGTCGTGACGAACGGATCGAACAGATGGTTGCGCAGCTCGCCGGGCACGCCGGAGCCATTATCCTCGACCGAGACGACGATGGGCAACCGGATATAGCCGTCGCTGGCCGGCGCGGCGATCCGGACGCCCGCCCGGTAGGCGGTGCGCAGCCGGATTTCGCCCTCCCTCTCCGGCGCCGCTTCGGCGGCGTTCTTCACCAGGTTCAGGAAGACCTGGACCAGCCGGTCCCGGTCGCCCGCAACCGACGGCAAGGAGGGATCGTAGTCCTCGACGATCCGCCGATCCCTGGCGAAGCCGTTCTCGGCGCTGCGCCGGACCCGGCCGAGCACCTCGTGGATGTTGATCGCCTCGCGCCGCACCAGCGGCCGGTCGGCGAATATCTCGAACCGGTCGACCAGGGAATTCAGCCGGTCCGCCTCGTCGCAGATCAGGCTGGCGAGCGGCCGGTCCTCCTCCGACGCCGCCGTTTCGAGCAACTGCGCCGCACCTTTGATGCCGCTCAGGGGATTGCGGATCTCGTGGGCCAGCAGGGCGGCCATGGCGGAGACCGAGCGGGCGGCGCTGCGGTGGCTTAGCTGGCGGTCAATCTGGTGCACGATGGATTGTTCCCGGAAGCTGAGCACGATCGATCCGGCGCCGTCGCCGACCGGGCTGGCATGGACCGCGACACGGGGAATGGTCCGCTGCCGCGATTCGAGCGACGCGTCGCTGTCCGCGACGGTGCTGCCGGTCTCCCGCGCCTGCTTCAGAAGCGAGAATATCGGGCTGTCTTCCGGAAAATACTGCGCGAGGGTCCGCCGGCAGATGGTCTTCCGGCTGGACCGCAGCAGGTTTTCGGCGGCGAGATTGGCGAACCGGATCGCGTTTGACCGGTCGATCACGAGAATCGCGTCCGCCAGCGCGTTGAGATAGGCCCAGCTTTCCGGTGCCCCGATCCCGGATTCAGTTCCGGATTCGGCGCCGGCTTCCGCTCCGACCCCCATCCCGGCTTCAGGCTGCTCCTGCCGGATCGCGGCGGCGGCGTGCAGGGGCATGCTCATGCCGCCAGGGCTGCGGGTTCCGGCGCGGTAGCGGCGAACGTCCGCTCGATCAGCGCGAGCACGTCGGCCGGCGCCGTCAGCCGCATTGCCGCGGCCCGGAAGGCCAGCGGGACGCCGGCGGCCTCGGCGTACCAGGCCAGATGCTTGCGGGCGATCCGGACTCCCGCCCGAACGCCGTATTGTTCGAGGATGGCGCCGTAATGCCCCTTTATGAGCGCGGCAAGCGCCGGGCCGCTCGGCGGCGCGACCGCCGCGCGGCCGGACAGCCGGTTCATCGCGTCGCGCGGCAGCCACGGCCGGCCGCAGGCGCCCCGGCCGATCATGACGCCGTCGGCTCCCGACAGCGCCAGGGACTCGTCTACATCGGCCAGAGTGCGGATATCGCCGTTGACGACGACCGGTACGCCGACGGCGCGCTTCACCGGTGCGACGGCAGCCCAGTCGGCGGTTCCGCCGAAACGCTGTTCGCGGGTCCGGGCGTGGACGGTGAGCATCTGCGCGCCGGCCGCTTCGCACAGCCGGGCGAATTCGGGCACATTGCGGTTGGCGTCGTCCCAGCCCAGGCGCATCTTTGCCGTTACCGGCACCGGGCCGGCGGCGCGCACGACCGCATCGACAATGCGCGCCGCCAGTTCCGGCTCGCGCATCAGCGCCGAACCGCAGGCCTTGTTGACGACCTTCTTCGCCGGACAGCCGAAGTTGATGTCGATCAGATCCGCGCCGCTGTCCCGCGCCAGCCGGGCCGCCTCGGCCATGACCGCCGGGTCCGCACCGGCGAGCTGGAGCGCGGCGGGACGGCGCTCGCAGCGCAAGTCGCCTCTGAGCCGGGACTTGCGCGTCCGCTCTACCATCGTGCGGCTGGCGACCATCTCGGAAAAGACCAGCCCGGCGCCGAAGGACCGGACGAGCCGCCGGAAGGGCCGATCGGTCACGCCGGACATGGGCGCCAGCAGAACCGGCGCGTCCAGCGTCATACTTCCGAGCCGAATGCCCATTTTTCGTCCAGCGCCTGTTTATTGTGCAATTCAGCAGGAAGTAGGCCGGGGCCGGAGCGGCGGCAACGCGGGGCCCGGCGATGCGGCGGATAGCGCGGGATGGGAACGATGCCGGATCGGTGATATGAGCGGCAGCATGAGCGACGCGCCACCCCCCGGTGGACCCGGAAATTCAGGCGGAGACCGCAGCGCCTGCGCGGCCGTGATCGTGGCGGCCGGGCGCGGCGAACGCGCCGGCGGCGACGTGCCGAAGCAATATGCCCGAATCGGCGGCGAACCGGTGTTGCGCCGGACGGTCGACGTCTTCGCGGCGCACCCCGCGGTCTCCACGGTCGTGACCGTCATCCATCCCGACGACGAGGATCTAGCCCGGCGTGCAGTCGGCCGGGCGCCGGTCCATTTCGTAACGGGCGGCGCATCGCGTCAGGAATCGGTCTACAACGGTTTGAAATTCCTCGATAATCTCGATCCGGGTTTCGTTATCGTCCACGATGCGGCCCGACCGTTTGTCACTGCGGAAATTGTCAGCCGGTGCCTCGATGCCGCGCGCCGCCACGGCGCCGCCGCCGCCGGCGTTCCGATGGCCGATACCGTCAAGAAAACCGACGGCACAGGACTCGTGACCGGAACGATCGCCCGCGACCGGTTGTGGCGGGCCCAGACGCCCCAGGCCTTCCGCTACCGCGACCTGCTGGCGGCGCACGAAGCCGGGGCCGGCCGCGGGCTGACCGACGACGCCGCGGTTGCCGAAGCCGCCGGCCTCGCCGTCGCCGTGAGTCTGGGATCGGAGGACAATTTCAAGATCACCGCAGCCGAAGACCTGGCGCGGGCTGACCGGATTGCGCGGGCTTCGGCGCCGCGGGTCACGGTCGTCGGGCACGGGTTCGACGTTCACGCCTTCGGCCCCGGCGACCATATCGTGCTGTGCGGCGTGCGAATCGCCCATACGCACGGGCTCGAGGGCCATTCGGACGCCGACGCCGCCCTGCACGCCGTGACCGACGCCATTCTCGGCGCGCTCGGCCAGGGCGATATTGGGCAGCATTTTCCCGACAGCGATCCGCAGTGGCGCGATGCCGCCTCGGACCGCTTCGTGCGTCATGCGTTCGACCTGGCCGCCGCCGCGGATGGCCGGCTGGTCAACCTCGACCTCACTCTCGTCTGCGAGCGGCCGAAACTGCAGCCGCATTACGACGCGATGAAGCACAATCTGTGCGCCCTGACCGGCCTGCCGGCGGCGCGGATCGGCCTCAAGGCGACCACGACCGAGAGGCTGGGCTTCACCGGCCGCGGCGAAGGTCTCGCGGCCCAGGCGGTCGTGTCCCTCGACCTGCCGGATATGGTGTGACGTGGCCGCTGAGCGACCGTCGGATCTCGCCGGCTGGCTGGCGGTCTGGTTCGGCGCCGGCCTGTCGCCGGTCGCACCCGGAACCGCCGGTTCGCTGGCCGCCCTGCCCTTCGGCGCGGTCATCCTCTGGGCCGGCGGCGCATCAGGCTGGATTTGGCTCGGCCTGGCGGTTCTGTTCCTGCTGCCGCTCGGCGCTTGGGCGGCGGCGCATTACGACGGGCAGACCGGCGGCCACGATGCCGCCGCCATCGTCGTCGACGAGGTCGCCGGCCAGTGGATCGCCCTCCTGCCGGCCGCCCCGATTACGGGTTCGGCGGCGGCGTGGTGGCACTATGTCCTGGCGTTCGGCCTGTTCCGGCTGTTCGATATTGCCAAACCCTGGCCGGTCGGCTGGATCGACCGGCGGTTCGAAGGCGGCTGGGGCGTCATGGCGGACGATGTCGCGGCCGGCCTCTATGCCGGCGCGCTGACCTGGCTGGCCATCCAGCTGGAGCCGAGCCTGTGAATCCGAAGAAACCGCCAGCCGATCCGGCCCGGCTGCTACAGGCGGCGCGGGTTGCCGGGCTGACCGTCGCCACGGCCGAATCCTGCACCGGCGGTATGGTCGCCGCCGCGCTGACCGACATCGCCGGCTCGTCCGACGTGTTCGAGCGGGGTTTCGTCACCTATTCCAACGCGGCGAAATCGGAATTGCTCGGCGTCGATCCGGCATTGACCGGGCCCGGCGGCCCCGGCGCGGTCAGCGATCCGGTCGCCCGGGCCATGGCCGAGGGCGCGCTCCGCCGGTCCCGCGCGGACGTTGCCGTGTCGGTCACGGGAATCGCCGGCCCGGGCGGCGGCTCGGCGGCCAAGCCGGTCGGCCTGGTCCATTTCGGCTGGTCGGTGCGAGGCGGCGCAAGCGGCGCGGACCGGCGGATTTTCGCCGGCAATCGCGCGGAGATTCGCACGGCGGCGACTCAGCACACCCTCGCCCTGCTTATTCAGGCGGTCGAACAAACGGCCGGCAGGCAAAGCCGATGAGCGCGACCCCGTCCGCCAACCCGACCAAGACCGGGGCGCCGAAACCGATCGCCGGGCGCGACGTGCTGATCGCCGTCGGCGTCACCGTTCTGGTCTACGCCTTCGCGATCCAGTTCGTGCCGCTGCTCAAATCCGAACCGGTCACGGGTTCGGGCAAGCAGCTCGTGCTGATCGGCTACCTGGCGGCCAACATGGCGGCGTTCGGGGCCGGCATTTCGGCGCTCCTGCTGCGCGGTTCGGGCTACAGCTGGGCGGATCTCGGCGTCCGTCCGTCCGGCGACCGGTGGAGGCGGCTGGCCGTGCTGATGGGCCTGGCGGCGACGCCGCTGGCCTTCGCCGTCGGCCTGTTTCTGCGCCGGACATTCGATCTCGACCCGCCGGTCACCGACTTTCTCGTCCCGGACGGCCTGTCCTGGATCGCAGCGGGCACGATCATCCTGTATGGCGGGATTCTTGTGCCGCTGTTCGAAGAACTGTTCTTCCGCGGCCTGATCTATTCCTGGCTGCGCAGCCGGCTGGCCGCGACGACCGCCATCCCGCTGAGCGCCCTCGCCTTCTCGGTCGTGCATCTGCGCATCGAGGTCATGATCGTCGCCTTCGCGATGGGCTGCCTGCTGGCGTGGCTCTACGAGAGGTCGCGATCGATCCTGCCCTGCATCCTGCTGCACCAGACCTTCAACACGGCGCAGCTGGCCTTCGTCTACGGCGCCGTCGCGCTCGCACCCGACCGCAGCGGCCTCGGCTGACCGGTCAGGCCGGCGTTTCGTGCGGCGCCACCGGCACGGCTTTCCCGACCGATGCGGGGTTGCCGTACAGCTTGCGGGCGCGGCTCTCGAAGGCGGAGACCATCTTGCGCACGGCCTCGTTGAATAAAGCGCCGATAAGCCGTTGAAGCAGGCGGGATTTGAACTCGAAATCGAGAAAGAACTCGATCTCGCAGCCGTCCGGATGCGGCGAGAATTTCCAGTGATTTTCGAGGTAGCGGAACGGCCCCTCGGTATAGGTGACGTCGATCCGGCCCGGCCGGTCGAGGCTGACCCGGGAGGTGTAGCGCTCGCGGATCATCCTGAAGCCGACCAGCAGGTCCGCGACGATCAGCGTCTCCGACTGCCGGCGGATGCGCGCGCCCATCACCCAAGGCAGAAATTCCGGATACCGTTTCACGTCGGCGACCAGATCGAACATCTGCTCCGGCGCATAGGGCAGGATCGCAATCTGCCGGTGCTTTGGCATGGCGCTAGCCGCCTGCCGTCCGGCTCGCGGTTCCGGTCGCCGCCCGCGCCGCCTTCAGCCGGGCGAAATCGTCGCCGGCATGATAGGAGCTGCGGGTGAGCGGCGAAGCAGAAACCATCAGGAACCCTTTGCCGTAGGCCATTTTTTCGTAGGCCCGGAACTCGTCCGGATGGACGAAGCAGTCGACCGGAGCGTGCTTGCGCGTCGGCTGCAGATACTGGCCGATCGTGAGGAAATCGACGTCCGCCGCGCGCAGGTCGTCCATGACCTGATAGACCTCCTCCTTCGACTCGCCGAGGCCGACCATCAGGCCGGACTTGGTGAAGATCAACGGATCGGTTTCCTTGACCAGCTGGAGCAGGCGCAACGACACGAAATAGCGCGCGCCCGGCCGGATCTCGGGATAAAGCCGCGGCACCGTCTCCAGATTGTGGTTGAACACGTCGGGCCGGGCCCGGGCGACGGCTTCGACCGCGCCCGCCTTGTGCAGGAAATCCGGCGTCAGGATTTCGACGGTCGTCCGCGGCGCGTGGCGCCGGATCGCTTCGACCGTCCCGACGAAATGGCCGGCGCCGCCGTCCGGCAGGTCGTCCCGGTCGACCGAGGTGACCACGATATGCTCCAGGCCGAGCCGCGCTGTGGCCAGGCCGACATTCTCCGGCTCGTGCGGGTCGAGCCGGTCCGGGAGGCCGGTCTCGACGTTGCAGAAGGCGCAGGCGCGGGTGCACACGCTGCCGAGGATCATGAAGGTGGCGTGCTTCTTCGCCCAGCACTCGCCGATATTGGGGCAGGCGGCTTCTTCGCAGACCGTTGCGAGATTGTGTTCCCGGACCAGGTTCCGGGTCGCGTGGTAGGCCTGGCTGACGGGCGCCTTGACGCGGATCCAGTCGGGCTTGCGCCGGATCGGGCTGTCCGGCCGGTGCGCCTTTTCGGGATGCCGGGGCTTCGCCCGGTCCCCGGCGGTAACGGCTGCGGATTCGGAAATCGCCATGCCCCGGAGATGCCCCCTGGCCCGCTGCCGTTCAAGGCGCGATTGCGCGCGGGACGCGCCGGCCGGCGCCGCTTCCCCGCCAGCCGCTCCCGCGGGAGGAAGCCGGTCAGCCGATCACGCGGTCAGAGCGGAAATTCTCGGCGTAGCTTTTGGGCTTTACGGTCCGTTCGCGCGGTTCGCGGACCTGGTAGTCGATGCCCTTGCGCCGGCAGAAGGCGATCGCCGCGTCGCAGGTCTCGAAACCGAGGCACACCTGCTGGCCGGTGTCCGACGATGTCGTCCAGCCGGTTACCGGATCCTGCTTCTGGGCTGCCTGCGGCTCATACTCGACAATCCAGCCTTTCGCCTTGCCGCGGCCGGATTGCATGGCGGTCTTGGACGGACGGTAGATGCGCGCGCGCATGGTTCGCTTCCGAATTCCGATATTTGCTTGCCCGCTCGGGGCCTGGTCGGGGCGGACGGATTCGAACCGCCGGCTTCCTGCTCCCAAAGCAGGTGCTCTACCTGGCTGAGCTACGCCCCGGCACCCGCCTGCCGATAGCCGAACCCGGCGGCCCCGGCAAGCACCTGTCGCATCCGTTATGGTGTGTCCGCAGAGATATGATATCAAGCGCCGGCTAGGCAAACGCCTGCCCGATACAGGAACTCGCCATGTCCCGCCGCACCGGCCATCTCACTGATGCAGTTCATGCCTACCTGCTGCGCTGGGGCGTCGACGAGCCCGCGCCGGTGCGGGCCGTGCGCGAAGACACACGCAAGCTTTCCCAGGACGGTTGGCAGAGCTCGCCCGAACAGGCCCAGTTCATGGCCCTGCTCGCCGGCGCGATCGGCGCCCGGCGCTTTCTTGAGGTCGGCACCTTCACCGGCTATTGCACCTTGCGCATGGCCCTGGCGCTGCCGGAGGGCGGGCAGGTCGTGGCCTGCGACGTGACGGACGAATTCGTCGAGAAGGCGGGCCTCCGGCACTGGCGCGAGTCCGGCATGGAAGACCGCATCGACCTGCGCATCGGCCCGGCGGCAGAAACCCTCGAACGGCTTCTGGCCGATCCCGGCCCCGGCAGTTTCGACATGGCCTTCATCGATGCCGACAAAGAGGACTATCCGGCCTATTTCGCGCTGTGCGCCCGACTGGTGCGGCCCAACGGGCTGGTGATGATCGACAACGTCTTCTGGGGCGGCCGGGTCGCCGACCCGGAAGACACGCGAAAATCGACGGTCGCAATCCGGGATGCGACACGCATGGCAAGCGAGCGCGACGATTTCGAGGTCTCGATCGTGCCGATCGGCGACGGCCTGCTCCTCGCCAGACGACTGCGCTGACCGAAAGCAATTCCGGGCCATTACAGGGACGTAGGGGAGGGTTTGAAACCCTCCCCTACAAAGCCAGCTGTCGGCTGAAGAATTACCGTCAGCCGCTTATTCCGGCTCATCGCAAATCGACGTGAACCAGCGCTCCGGCGGATTGCGGCTGCGGGAATGGCTCCAGGTCACGGCGCGCAGCACGGCCTGGGCCTCGTCGGCGATCGGGCTTTGCGCCTCCAGGCCGTTCAGCGCGCCCCACACCCGGGTCCAGCAGCGCGCCGTCGCCCAGGGATTGTAGCCGCCGCCGCCCGTCACCAGCAGGCGCGGTCCCAGCGCCATCGCCGCCGCGGCCATCCGGGCATGGCTGGCGTTGGTGAGCGCCAGCCCGCTCATCGGGTCGTCGGCCAGAGCGTCGGCGCCGCATTGCAGGATCAGGAGCTGCGGATCGAAGGCGCGGACAGCCGGCAGAATCTCAGAATTCGTCAGCGATTCGAACTGTTTATCGTCGAAACCTGCAGCGACGACATGGTTGTGGATATGCCGCGACGGATCGCTGTCGTTGCCGGTGCGCGGCCAGCGGCCGGCCTCGTGGACCGACAGGATCATCACGCGGGGATCGTCGCCGAGGGCGATTTCCACGCCGTCGCAGTGATGGGCGTCGATATCCAGATAGGCGACCCGCGTCGCGCCGCGGTCGAGGGCGGCGAGGATGCCGAGCACCGGATCGTTGAAGAAGCAGAAGCCGCTCGCCCGGTCCTTCAGGCCGTGATGGGTGCCGCCGGCCGGGCTGAACACGATGCCGCCCTTCTCCAGCAGGCCGATGGCGTACAACGTGGCGCCGGCTGCCGTCGCCGGGCGCCGGAAGACTTCGCCGAATACCGGATTGCCGTTGACGCCGAGATTGTAGCGCGCACGCTGCTCCGGCGTCGCCCTGCCGTCGCGTTCGCATTGCCGGACCGCGGCGACATAGTCCGGATCGTGGAACCGGGTGAGCTGTTCAGCGGTGGCGACCGGGCTCACGATATATTGCTCCGCCGGCAGCCAACCCAGCGCCCGGCTCAGGTCGACGGCGAGCGAGACCCGCGGGATCGCCAGCGGATGTTTCCCGCCATAGCGCGATTTCCGATAGATCTCGCTGGCGATGAGGCGGGGTTCGGGCATGGCACGCCGGAAATAGCGCGCATGGCCGTTTCTTCCAGCCCCGAGGAACCGCAGAGGAGGGTTTGAAGCCTCCCCTGCACCGTTCGTGAACGCCACTTCGTCGATCGTCGGGCGGGTTACCGATTTCTCCGGCTATACTGTTACCCATGTAACCGGTCCGCAGCCCGAATCCGTCCCGCCTTGGGCGAGGGGAGTAACCCCGGTCGGCCCCCTTCCCTCCCCGGCGTCAGCCGCCGGACGTTCCGGCAGCGCGGATCAGGCTGCCGGTATCCCGACACGCCTTCAGCACCGTATGGCGCCGGTCCAGATTGAGCAGCTCGGCCTCGCGGAACCGCTCCGCCACCTCGAACCATAGGGCAGCGGCCGCCTCGCGCATGGCCGGCTCCTGTGCGTCGCGGGCCAGGCTCGCGGCGCGGCGGGCCAGCAGGTAGCCGACGGTCCGGAACGCGGCGGTCGCGCCGGCGCGCGCCGCCTGTTCGGCCAGATCCAGCGCCTCGATGCCGTCCGCCTCTTCCGGCGCCGCCAGAATCGTGCCGATCCGGCGCTCCAGCGCGCCGGCGTCGGCCTCGAGCAGCCGGATCGCCCGGCCCGGGCTGCCTGCCGCCAGATCGAGCAGCACATCGTCCGTCCTGTCCGCCAGATCCGGCGCCGCCGCGGCGACCGCAGCCCGGACGTCACGCGGCGCCAGCGGCGGCAGGGCGAGGAGCTGGCAGCGTGAACGGATCGTCGGCAGGACGGTTCCGGAAACGTGACTTATAAGCAGAAACAGGCACTTGCCCGGTGGTTCCTCAAGCGATTTCAGCAGGGCGTTGGCGGCGTTCCGGTTCATCTCGTCGACCGGATCGACGATGACGATGCGCCAGCCTCCGTCGGTGGCCGTCCGGGTCAGGAACTCCAGGGCGGCGCGCACGTCGCTTACGGCGATCTCGCCGCGCATCTTCCCGGTATTCGGGTTGACCGAACGGCGGACGACCCGGAGGCCCGGATGGGCGCCGGCGGCGATCCGCCGGGCCGCAGGATCGTCCGGGACGACATCGGGCAGCCGGTCGCCCTGCGACGAACGGGCGGGCGCGTCCAAGCCAGACAAGCCCGGCGGAGCCAGTGCGTCCTCCATCGCGCCAGACAGGATGGCGCGGGCGAAACGGAAAGCCAGGGTTGCCTTGCCGACGCCCTCGCCGCCGGTGAGCAGCCAGCCATGGGCCAGCCGGCCGCTGCGCCACGCCTTGGCCAGAACGGCCTGCGCCGCGTCCTGGCCGATCAGCGTGAAGGTCTCCTCGGGACCGGGCCGCGCCTCTTCGCCCTTCGGCTCAGCCATCGGCAAGCAGCCTTTGCCCGACCGCCGCGACGACCTGCCGGGCCACGGCTTCGACCGGCGCGGACGCATCGACGACGACGCACCGCGCCGGCTCCTGCCGCGCGATGTCGAGAAACCCGTCGCGCACTGCGTTGTGGAACCGGAGAGTCCTCTCCTCGAAACGGGATTCGGCAGCCGATCGGGCGCCGGTCCGCGCCCCTGCCCGTGTCAATCCCTCAGCCGCCGGCAAATCGAGAATGATCGTCAGGTCCGGCGTCAGGTCGCCCACCGTGAACCGTGTGAGCGCCGTGAGTCCGTCCGGCGGCAGGCCGCCGGCATAGCCCTGGTAGGCCAGGGTCGAATCGGCGAAGCGGTCGCACAGCACCCAGGCACCGCGCGCCAGCGCCGGCCGGATGACCTTCTCGGCATGGTCGCGCCGGGCCGCGGTAATGAGCAGGGCTTCCGTCGTGGCATCCCACCGGTCCGGCTCGCCGGTGACCAGCAGCGCCCGGATCGCTTCGGCGCCCGGCGTCCCGCCCGGCTCCCGTGTCGTCACAGTCTTGATGCCCCGCCCGTCCAGCCAGGTGGCCAGCCGGCGGATCTGGGTCGATTTGCCGGCCCCCTCCCCGCCTTCGACGGTGATGAAGCGCCCGGTTGCAGTGTTGCGCTCGATCATTCCCGTCCCGCCGGCTGCCCGAAGCCCCAGCGCAGGAGCCGAACCGCCTCGCGCCGCCGCTCGCCCTCGCTCTTCAGGCCGTTGATCGCCAGGATCAGCCGCCGGCGCCCGCGCTTCGCCGAGGCGACGAGGCCGTAACCGCCGGCCCGGGTATAGCCGGTCTTCAGGCCGTCGGCCCCTGCGACCCGGCCAAGCACCGGGTTGCGGTTGCGCCAGTCCCGGCCGCCGAACCGGACCGAGCGCAGGGCGAACAGCCGATAGCGCTGCGGAAACCGGGCGATGATCTCGCCGGCCAGCCGGGCGATGTCGCGCGTGCTGGTCAGGTGGCCGGGGGCGGTGAAGCCGGTGGCGTTGCGGAACGCCGTGTCGCGCAGGCCGAGATTGCGGGCGCGCCGGGTCATCTCCGCCGCGAAGGCCGTTTCGCTGCCGGCCAGCCGTTTGGCCAGGGCGACCGCCGCGTCGTTGGCGGAATACACAATCATCGCCCGCACGAGGTCGCGCGCCCGGTAGCGGCCGCCGGCCTTCAGCCCGACGCGGGAGCCGCGCTGCGCCGCGGCGCGCTTGCCGGCGGCGATCCGCTCCGCGCCGGACATCCGGCCGGAGCGGAGCGCCTCGAAGACCAGCAGGGCGGTCATCAGCTTGGTCATGGACGAGGGCCGCATCCTGGACTCGGCATTCTTCGCGAGGAGCGTGCGGAAAGACGGATACTCGACCAGCAGGGCCTGTTTCGCCGGGGTTGAGGGAACTCCAGCAGCCCCGCCCGCGCCCGCAGCCTGCGTCAGGATCGGGGGCGTCAGGATCAGGAGCGTCAGGATCGGCAACAGCGCACGCATGGTCTTCCCGAGCGGTCGGCGGCGGCGCCATTGTACGGAAAATTCGCCGGCCGGACGAGCGGCACGCTCACCGATCCTAAGGGCCGGCGGGAGTGTACGACGGGCGGCGCGGACCGGGAACCGTGCGGGTCCCCTCCCCCACGTCCCGGAGGTTCAGTCCCCGATGTGTGCGGTGCTCGCGATCTCGACCAGGAATTCGGGCTTCACGAGATCGGCGCGGATGCAGTAGCGGGCCGGCGGATCGGCGGGGAAATACTCGCGGTACACCTCGTTCATGCCGGCATAGTCGCCGAGGTCGCCGAGAAAGATTTGATTGAAGGCGATATCCGCCATGGACCCGCCGGCTGCCTCGACGATTGCCTTGATCGCTTCGAGAACATGTCGGGTCTGGGCCTTGACATCGCCCACGCCGACCGTGTTGCCGTCGGCGTCGAGGGCCACGACCCCCGAGACGTACACGGTGTTGCCGGCGCGCACGCCGGGCGAATAGGGCGCCAGCGGGGGCGCGGAGCCCTCCGGAACGACGGTCTTGTATGGCATGGCGTTTCTCTCCCTTCGGCTGATCGGACCGCGCGGCGCGGCATTCCCTTTCCCGGGCACGACGAGCCCGGCACCGGTATTGTTCACAATCCTGCAGATCGCGCAAAGCGGATCGCGCAAATCTTATCGCGCCGGGCCGGACGGGCAAATGCCAGCCGGAAGTCCGCCAGCGCCGGTTTCGCCGGTTGACGCCTTGCGCCCCGTCCCTAATCTGACCCTGATCTGAACGACGAAGGCATCGTGGCCGCACAGTCCGGATGGGTGGCCGAGCGGTCGAAGGCACCGGTCTTGAAAACCGGCAGGCGTTAACGCGTCTCGTGGGTTCGAATCCCACCCCATCCGCCAATTTGTGTTACTAATATACTGATTTGAAATGGTTTTTTTAAACTCTGAAATTGTGAGTCCCCCATTCACACCCTTACGGCGCGACCGGAAGTTACCGGCCCTCCGTGTCCGATCGCGCGGTCGCAGCACGTCCGGATGGAGCCCGTCCCGTCGTCGGGCGGGCGCAGGCGCCGGGCAAAATGGCCATCGATGACCCCGGACCCTGCAATCGCCGGGGCCGCCAGGGGATCGGCTCCGGCGGCGTACATCAGCGGGAAACTCCGCGCTCGCGCAAGCGCCGCTTGCGGTTCTCGGGACCGACGTGTCTGCCGAGGTAGTCGAGGACCAGCTTCGCGTCCTCGTCCCCAAGCGGCTCCATCGCGTGGTCCTCGTACATCGACACCAACACTTCGGCCCACTGGGCACGGGTCAGGCCTTCCTGAGCCACCAGCTTCAAGGAATGGCAGGTGCCGCAGAAGGTCATGACCTCCTTCCGGCCCGCCTCCTCGGGAAGGCCGAAATACTTGTCCGAGCCGTCCGAGGCCGCGCCCGCCGCCCAGCCGAGGACAAGCGCCGCGCCGGCCACAAAACCCAGCCAACGGGGATTCATCCGCGCCGTCCGAAACCGACCGTCACCGCCACGCGGTGCATCGAGTTGTTCAGATAGCCCTTCGGGTTCCAGGCGATGGCGTGTGGCTGGCCGACGCCCTCCGAATCGATCGCACGAGCCCAGATCTCGTAGTATCCGGGCTTGGGAAAGGCGACAGAGGCGCGCCAGTTCTGCCAGGCATGAGGGTTCACCGGGTCGTCGAGCACGGTCTCGATCCAGGTCGCGCCGAAATCGACCGACAGGCGGACGGCATCGACCTTCCGGTCTCCGGCCCAGGCGTGCCCCCGCACCTCAAGCGTCCCGCCGGCCATCCTGTGACCCGTTACCGGACGCGTGATCAACGACTTGACCGGCATCGCCTCGATGATGACGAAGTCCTTCCTGTCCACCTTTTCACCGGGCGCCACCGTGCGGTTGGGGACCCGGTCGGAGGTGCCGGTCATTCTCGGGCCGTCGTGAACCCGGTCCCGCAGCCAGACGCGGGTCAGCCACTTTTGCGAGCACGATCCCGGCCATCCCGGGACGACCAGGCGAAGGGGTGCGCCGTTCATGGGGTGGATCGGTCGGCCGTTCTGGGCGAACGCGACAAGCGTGTGCCGGTCCATGGCTTTCGCGATGGGCACGCCGCGCGAGATGGGGAGTTTGCCCTCCTTTCCCGATAGGTGAGTGTCGGCGCCCACATGCGCGGTATAGACAGCGGTGTCCTCGACCCCGGCGGCCCTGAGCACATCGGCCAGCCGGACCCCGGTCCATTCGGAGCAGGCGACGGCCCCGTAGGTCCACTGGTTGCCCGACGCCGGCGGATCGAAGAAGGCGCGGCCGTTGCCCGCGCATTCCAATGTCAGGGCCGCGCTCACGACCTCGAAACGCCGCTTGAGGTCGGCGATGCCAAGCGTCATCGGGCTGTCGACCAGTCCGTCAACAGTCAGCGTCCACGTGCCCGCGTCCACATCGTCCGGCGGCACGCCATTGTTGCGGACGAAATGCCTCGCCGTCGGCGTGATCGGGTCGTCGAGCAGGTGCGGCGGCGTCTCCGCGTTCAGCGGCCGGTCGTTCAACACAGTCAGACCGTCCTTCCCCTGGATGGCGTCCTCCGCTGCGAGGGCCACCGGCAGGAAGTGGGCCGGCATGTTGCGGTGGAACGGAATACTGGCGCCGACAAGCGCCCCCATGGCTGCCAGTCCGGCTCCCCTGAGGAACCCTCGCCTGTCGGGATAGGTCTCGCGGCCGAACAGCAGGCGGTCGGCCTTGTCTGCATCGTCCCGGTAGAGTTCGAACAGACCCCGTTCCGCCGTCTTCCCGCCCATCGTCGCCTCCTTTTTCCCAGACGGGTTGCGTGATCGCCAGACCGTGCCGGTCATGACAGAGGCAAGCTCACACCGGTATCCCTGAGCTGACCGCAGACGTGTACAACGTCACCGACGCGAGTTTCTCCACAAACGCCTCCTTGACCGACGGGCCGCGCGCGGCCGGCTGGGGGCGCACCTTCTTCGCCCCCCTCATTTTGTGTTCTGAGGCAACATGTGTCAAACGGCGTTCAACTTTAACCCCTGATCTGGAGTGGGCAATGTCGACCCCTACCGGAGGCTGGATGGAGGTTGTCCCGGTAGCCAACAGGGGGGACCCGCGCGGCTCCGCGTAGCGCTTTGCGTTACGTGGAGCGAAGCTGCGCGGGGGGTGCCTGTGACCCGCCGGGTCAACCGGACCGCCGGCTCGGCTGAATCGTGCCGGGCGCCGGGTTACGAGCGGTGCTTGAAGCGCTATTTCTCGTTGCCGGTCTCGACGATCTCGCAATGATGGGTGAGACGATCGAGCAGGGCGGTGGTCATCTTGGGGTCGCCGAACACCGAGGGCTATTCGCCGAAGGCGAGGTTGGTGGTGACGACGATCAAGGTGCGCTCGTAGAGCCGGCTCATGAGGTGGAACAGCAGCTGGCCGCCGGCCCGAAGGCAATTCGGGGGCGAAGGGCAGATAGCCGAGTTCGTCGAGGATGACGAAGTCACGCCGGGTGAACTGGTCGGCGGTGCGGCCCTGGCGTCCGGAGCGGTGCTCGGCGTCGAGATGGTTGACCGGGTCGACGACGTTGTAGCAACGGCCGCGGGCGCCCTTGCGGATACAGGACCGGGCGATGGCGACGGCGGGATGGGTCTTGCCGGTCCCGGTGCCGCCGACCAGCACGATGTTGCGCTTGGCCTCCAGGAAGCCGCCGCCGGCGAGGTCGCGGATCAGGGGCTCGTTGACCGGCGAGGCGGCGAAGTCGAAGTCGGCGAGCTCCTTGGCCATTGGCAGCTTGGCGCTCGTCATCTGGTACTTGATCGAGCGCGCCGTCTTGTCGGCGATCTCGGCCTTGAGCAGCGCGCCGATAATCTGCTGCACCGGATGGCGCCGCTTGAGGCCGTCGGCGAGGATGTCGTCGCAGGCGGCGCGCATGCCCGACAGCTTGAGCGTCGTCATCATCGCCAGCACGTCATGCCGCTCCACGATCGGCCTCCCTCAGGCAGTCGTAGCGATGGCAGTCGGCCGCCGGACACGCTCCAGAGGTCGGTCAGCCGGGCGATGTTCACCGGCAGGCGCAGGCCCCAGTCGTGCCACACGCACACCCCGCCGCCGGCCAGCAGCGGGCCGGGTGCCGTCACCCGCACCTGGACGGCCAGGCCCGCCTTCTCCACCTTGAGGATCAGGGCGCCGTCGGCGAGCCGCAGGCCCTCGAGCCGCGGCCTGGCGGGGATGGGCATATCGGCAGCCCGGCTGGCGCCGGATAGGATGCGCTCAAGTGCGTCAGGTCCGGACCCTCGGGTGGGCCTCGGTGTCGCATCGGCTGCCTCGCAAATCGGTGGCGCGACTTGGGCAGGCAGAACTGCCCGCGTTCTTGAACCAGATCGTCTATGAGATAATTGTGCGCAAATTGAAGAAATTCGTGTGGTTCTCGGATATATTTGCGATTATTTCTACGCCGCACCCGCCGGAGCCCCGGAATCCCCGGCGACCCGGGCGCGATTCGGGAGA
The DNA here is from genome assembly GCA_965202925.1 of Alphaproteobacteria bacterium. Classification (GTDB taxonomy): domain Bacteria; phylum Pseudomonadota; class Alphaproteobacteria; order Bin65; family Bin65; genus Bin65. The sequence continues at coordinate 2,121,114 of CBDBCG010000001.1, forward strand.
TTCGATTGAAGAGCCCCGACGAGCTGGCCCGCGAGGTCGAGGTCCTGGGCTTGCGCATTGCCGCGCTGAGCGCGGCGGTGCTGCGGCTCGGCTCGAGCCTCGACCTCGCCACCGTGCTGCAGGAGGCCGCCGACAGCGCCCGGGTGCTCACCGGCATGCGGTACTGCCTCATCGTCGCCGTCGACGAGGCGGGCGAGGCGCGCGAGTTCGTCACCTCCGGGCTCAGCCCCGAGGAGCACCGCGAGATGGCCGCGTGGCCCGACGGCCCGAAGCTGTTCGCCCTTCTTCGCGACCTGCCCGGCCCCTTCCGGCTCGACGACCTGGCCGGCCACATCCGCGCCCTCGGCTTCTCCGACGAGCTGGTGCGCACGAAGACGATGCACGGCACGCCCATGAGCCACCGCGGCGTGCGGGTCGGCAACTTCTTCCTGGGCGGGAAGGAGGACGCGCCGGAGTTCAGCGCCGCGGACGAGGAGATGCTGATGCTCTTCGCCTCGCAGGCGGCGGCGGCGATCGTCAACGCGCGCGCCCATGAGCAGGAGCAGCGCGCGCGGGCCGACCTCGAGGCCCTGATCGAGACCACGCCCGTGGGCGTCCTGGTCATCGACGCCGGCACCGGGCAGCCGGTGTCGACCAACCGGGAGGCCGACCGGATCGTCGAACTGCTGCGCACGCCGGACCGCCCCGCGGAGGCGCTCATGGAGATCCTGACCTGCCGGTTCGGCGACGGGCGCGAGATCGCGCTCGACGAGCCGGCGCTGGCGGACCTGTTACGGAATGCCGGGACGGTGCGCGCGGAGGAGGTCGTGCTCCAGGCGCCGGGCGGGCGCAGCGTCTCGATGCTGGTGAACGCGACGCCGATCCGCGGCCAGGACGGCGAGGTGGCCTCGGTGGTGGTCGCCATGCAGGACCTGGCGCCGCTGGAGGAGCTGGACCGGCTGCGCTCCGAGTTCCTGAACATGGTGAGCCACGAGCTGCGCACGCCGCTCGCGGCCATCAAGGGCTCGACCGCCACGGTGCTGGGCGCCCCGCCGGTGCTCGACCCGGCCGAGCTGCACCAGTTCTTCCGGGTGGTCGACGAGCAGGCCGACCACATGCGGGGCCTCATCGCCGACCTCCTGGACGCGGGCCGCATCGAGGCGGGCACGCTCTCGGTCTCGCCCGCGCCGACCGAGCTGGGGGCACTGGTGGAGCAGGCGCGCAGCGCGCTCTTGAACGGCGGCACCGCCCACACGGTCATCGTCGACCTGCCGGAGGACCTGCCGCCGGTGCTGGCCGACGGCCCGCGCATCGTGCAGGTGCTGAACAACCTGTTCGCCAACGCCGCCCGGCACGCGCCCGCGTCCTCACCCATCCGGGTCGCGGCCGAGCGCGACGGCACGCATGTCGCGGTCGCGGTCGCGGACGAGGGCCCGGGGATCCCGGCCGTGGAACTGCCGCGCCTGTTCCGCAAATACACCGTCCCAGGCGACGGGGACGCTGGCCGTGGGCTGAGGGGGGTGGGCCTGGGGCTCGCCATCTGCAAGGGGCTGGTGGAGGCCCATGGCGGGCGCATACGGGCCGAGAGCGGCGGGCCGGGCCAGGGTGCCCGGTTCACCTTCACCATTCCGGCGGTGGGGGATCCCGTCCAACTCGTCGGCGCCGTCCCCGTCCGCGCCCGCCCGGCCGGCCCGGACGGCGGGCCGCCGCCCGTTCTGGTGGTGGACGACGACCCGCGGATGCTGCGCTTCGTCCGCGACGCGCTCGCCCAGGCCGGCTACGCCCCGCTCGCCACCGGCGACCCCGAAGAGCTGCCCCGTATCGTCAGGAGCGAGAGCCCCTGCCTGGTGCTGCTCGACCTGATGCTGCCGGGGACCGACGGCATCGAGCTCATGGAGACCCTGCCCGAGCTGGCCGACATCCCGGTGATCTTCATCTCCGCCTACGGGCGCGACGAGACCGTCGCCAGGGCGCTCGAGCGGGGCGCCGCCGACTACCTCGTCAAGCCCTTCTCGGCGATCGAGCTCACGGCGCGGATCCAGGCGGCGCTTCGCAAACGGGCCGGACCGGAGACCTTCGCGCTCGGCGATCTCGCCGTCGACTACGAGGCGCGGCGGGTCACGGTGAGCGGCCGCCCGGTGCGCCTCACCGCCACCGAATACGAGCTCCTGCGCCTGCTCACGCTGAACGCGGGGCGGGTCTCGACCTACGAATCCCTGATCCGCCGGCTATGGAACGAGCCGGACGCGGGCGACCCCGACCGGGTGCGCACCTTCATCAAGCAGCTCAGGCGCAAGCTCGGCGACAACCCGGCCCGTCCGCGCTGGATCCTCAACGAGCGCGGTGTCGGCTACCGCGTGCCGAGCCCGGAAGGGTAGCGCGGGTCGCGCGAAGCCGGCTTCGCGTCGGAACCGTTCCCGGGGGGTGTGCCGTGCCAGCGACCGTCGACGCCTGGTTCCGTCCGCGGAGCCCGCCCGGACGCAAGGACAGGAGAAGGTCGAGCGCGAACCGGCCGCCGGCGTTCTCCAAGCGATTCCGCAGCGGCGGTCTCCGCCGGTAAGAGCGCGCGGAGTTCGACCGTCCCCCGAAGCCGGGCGCGGGTCCATGCGGGCCGGATTGCCGATTTCGGGCTCCCCGCGGCGCACACGACTTTCGTCGATTCGGTCATGATAGCCTCACAACAGGGTCTCTACAGTGAACGGCGCAGGCGTTGCTTGCCCTTTCCTCCAACAGACCGCGGGCACGCACATGCAATTTGCGAGGCCGACCGCGGCGCAGAGTGTCTCTGGATCAGCGATTCCAAAATGAAATGACTGCGCCCGCACGCCGCCAAGGACTGGAACGAAATCCTGGTGCAGTCACTATGACCGTCAGGCGCTCACGGCTCGCGCAGATCAGCCAAGCGCCGCATCACGACCATCAACTGATCCGAAAACGCCACCGTCAATTACTGTGCGTGCGATCGGCAGTTCGACGTCGGCAGACGGTCAGCCGACGCCTGCGCGATGCGGCCGGAATTTGCAGCCGGCGGCAAAGCCGACGACGCGCAGCCGGCCTGGCGTCGGCGCCGTAACCGATTCCGGTACAGCCTCCGGGCCTCTCCCAACCGTTCCTTGACGTCAAGCTGGGCCCTCAGAACGGCCTTACCAGGGTCCAAAGACATCCCCGGAATACACACGAAACTCTTCATTCTGCACACAATTTACTCATAGTCATTCCGCAACAATGCCATTGGCGCCTTGGTCTGTTTTCCCGTTACCGCCGGTGTGTGGCTACCTGGATGTGCTTCCAGAATTCGAGCGTGGCGCCTGCGTGCGCACTCCTGTCGGGGCGCCGTGCCCGGCGAACCGCAGCCGGGATCCGGTCCGGCGACCCGACGGGAGAAGCAGCGGACGCCGGGGTCACCGCCGCGGACGATTGCGGGGGAGACGTTTACCATGGCCAGCCCGACAAGGGTTTGCCCGGCTGATGCCGCCCCGCGAGGCAAGACGCGCTGAGCGCGGAACGATGAGGACGGGCGCGTTACGACCGGTTGCGGCGGTCCTTCTGGCGGCGCTTGCGGCGGGCTGCACCGGCGGTGGGGGCGGCGGAATCGCTTCCGGCGTCGTTGGACGCAGCCCAGTCATCGCGAACCCGCGCCCGATCCCTCCGCCCACGGCCCTGCAGACTCTAGTCGCTTTCTATACGGGGGACTCCGAATACAGCCGGAACTGGGGCCTTCGGCAGATCGATGCGGCGACCGCCTACGCCCGGATCGCGCAGCGCGACGGCGCCGGAACCGCCCCCGGGGCCGGCGCCCGCGTCGCCGTGATAGACACCGGCATCGACCTCGGACACTGGGAATTCGACACGAGCCGGATCACCCGGACCAACCAGCCTGTCAGCGCCGTCCCGACCCACGGCACGGCAGTCGCCAGCGTTATTGCCGCGCAGCGTAACGGCGGCGGAGTTCCGTCCAATCTCCGGCAATCCGATTTCCACGGCGTGGCCTGGGGCGTCGATAAACTCCAGATCATGTCGGTCGCTCTCGGCAGCGCAAACCCAAACACCCCCTACAGCGGCATCGATCCGCAGAATGTGGGCACCGCCGTCCACGGGGTCGCGCAGCTGGTCTCCGCCCTGGCGGAAAGCGATTTCGTCAATCTGAGCTTCGGCCACAACGGCTTGATCGAGAACTACCGGGGCCGGAACTTCGGGACGCAGTACCAACAGGCCGTCCGGACGCTGGCGCAGGAGAGCGCCGGGGCCGGCCACGGCAAGACGATTCTGGTGTTCGCGGCCGGCAACGCACACGGAGAGAAATGCGTTGCCACGGAGCCGAACTGCGTCGGCGGCAGGATTGTCGCCTCTTCGCCGGAACTCTACGCCGGCCTGCCGGTGCTGGAGGCGTCGCTGCGCGACAATGCCGTTGCCGTTGTCGCGACGGACAGCAGCGGGCGCATCGCCTCGTTTTCCAACCGTTGCGGGATCGCCGCGAAATGGTGCATCGCCGCGCCCGGCTCCAGCGTGCGGGCCGCCTATTACGGTCCTCACCCGAACGTCCCCGGCCTGCAGGCGCGCGGCTACTCCACACCGAGCGGAACCTCCTACGCCGCGCCCTATGTGACCGGCGGCCTGGCGGTGCTGAAGCACTGGTTCCGCAGCCAGATGAAGAACGAGGAACTGCTGGCGCGGCTCTACGCGACGGCGCGGGTGACGCCGGACCCGGTGTCGGCCCACGGCGGCTCCTGCCCGGCGCATCTCGATCTCGACGGCGACTTCGGCCGCTGCGAACTCTCGTCGGTCTTCGGGCGCGGCATCATGAACCTGGGCGCCGCGACGGCGCCGGTCGGAACGACCATGATCGCCCTGGGCAGCCGGGCGGCGGGCGGCGGCCCGCCGGCGCGGTCGAGCCGGATCGTTTCCGGCGGCGCCATGGGCGACGCGACGCGCCGCAGCCTGGCGGGCCGGACGATCGCGGTGTTCGATTCGCTTGGCGCGCCCTTCTGGATCGACGCCGCCCGCTTCGCGCAGGCCGCGCCGCCGGCCGATCCGGCGGTGCGCCTGTCCCGCTGGCTTGCCGGGGAAGACGGCGCGCGCGCCGCGCCGCCCGTTCCCGGCGCGGGCGGGATTTCGGGCGCCGGCAGGACCGCTCTCGCCATCGCCGCCGGCCCGGCGGGGAGCGGGTTGCGGCTCGGCTTCGGCGCGCCGGAAGGCGCGCATATGTCCCTTGCAGCCCGGCCGGCGGCCGTGGAGGCCCGGTTCGGGGATACGGTCCTGTCCGCCTTCGCCTCGACCCGGTTCGACGACGGGCCCGGAATCCCGAACGGAATCCCGGACGGAATCCCGGACCGCGGCGGGGCGGGCAGCCTGGATTCCGGCGTGTACGGGCTGGCCCTGGCCTGGCGCCCGTCGGCCGGAGAGCCGACCGGACGGGCGGGATTCCGGACCGGCCTTCGCGCGGGCTGGCTCCGGGAAGCGGACACGATGTACGGCGCCGGCGCGCAGGGGGCGTTCGGCCGGCTGTCCTCTGATCTGTTCTTCGCCGGCGCGTCGGGATCGTTCGATGCCGGCGGCTGGCGGTTCGGCATGGCGGCGGAGTTGGGACACGCCGCGCCGCGCGCCGCGGGCGGGCTGCTGCGGAACGCCGGGCCGGCCTTCAGCACGGCTTTCTCGGCGACGGCCGCCCGGCACCTCGCGGGCGGGACGCTCAGGCTTTCGCTGCAGCAGCCGCTGCGCATCGAGCGCGGGCGCCTGCATCTGTCGCTGCCCGTCGGGCGGACGCCGGCGGGCGACGTCGTGCGCCGGGGGGTTCCGGTCGGCCTCGCGCCATCCGGCCGCCAGATCGATTTCGGCGTCGACTGGACCGGGGCGGTCGCGCCCGGCTCGGTTCTGCGTATCGGCGCCGTGCTGAGCCGCCATCCTGGCCACGACGCCGGCCGGCGGCCGGAGGCCGCCGTCTTCATCGGCCTGCGCGCCGCGCTGCAGTAGGCCGAATTCATGCGCTGACCGGGCCGGGTGAAAGTGGATAGCGATCGTTGTCGTCCACCGGCGAGACCCTCTCGGTCTCGGTGCGAGGCGATCCCGGCCTCGAGATCTCGCTTGATGCGATCCGCCGCGACCCGGCCCATCGTCCGGGAAGCGCGGCGGCGCCGGCGCGCACTGCGTCCGCGCCCGCTTCATGCACCTTCGGCTTCCGGCAGCGCCACGGTCGCGCGCAATCCGCCTTCGGCGCGGTTCTCAAGCGAAATGTCGCCGCCGTGGCCGCGCACGATGCCGCGAGCGATGGCGAGCCCGAGGCCGCTGCCGCCGGTGTCGCGGCTCCTCGACGCCTCCAGCCGCACGAAGGGCTCGAACACCCGCTCCAGGTCGGCCTCCGGGATCCCCGGCCCCTCGTCCTCGACGACGATGCGGACCTCCTCGCCGTCCCGCTCGATCCGTACCGCCGCCCGGAACCCGTAGGCGGCCGCGTTCTCCAGCAGGTTGCGCAGCGCCCGGCGCAGCGCCGCCGGCCGACAGGCAACAAGTAACCGGGCGGAGTCCGCGACCGCGATGTCGTGGCCGAGCTCCGCGAGATCGGCGGCGGTGCTGTCGAGAAGGGCATGGATGTCGACCGTGCGCGTCTCCTCGCCCTGCATGTCCTCGCGGATGAAGGCGAGGGCGTCTTCGGTCATGCGCTGCATCTCGTCGAGTGCGGCGAGGATCTTGGTCCGCGTCTCCGCGTCCTCGACGAACTCGGCGTGCAGCCGCAGGCTCGTGATCGGGGTCCTGAGATCGTGCGAGACGGCGGCTAGCATCGCCGTGCGGTCGCGGACGAAGCGGTCGAGCCGCGCACGCATCAGGTTGAACGCTCGCACCGTCTCCCGGGTCTCCACCGGCCCGGCCTCGGGCAGGTCTTCCACCGCCTCGCCGCGGCCGAGCCGGCCCGCGGCGTTGGCGAGGCCGCGCATGGGCCTGGCGAGCCGCCGTCCCATGAGGACGACCACGGCCGCGATACCCAGCGCCGAGAGCAGGAAGACGGCGACGAACGCCGAACCCCAGGCCGGCGCGCCCGGCGGCGGGCCGACCGCCACGTTCAGCCAGCGCCCGTCCGCCAGCGCCACCGACGCGGTGAACCAGTCGGGCTTCCAGCGTCCGTGATCGTGATCGTCGTCTCCGTCATCGTCGTGATGGCGGTCGTCGTTATCGTCGTCGTCCATGTATCGCGTCCACAGCGGCGCCACACGGACCCGCTCCGCGCGCACGCCGAGCGCCCCGGAGAGATCGCTGGTAATGGCGGCCGCCCGCTCGCCGGCGCCGGTCTCGCCCACCAGCGGCTCCGGGCTCAGCGAGAACCGCGCAAGCTCCGTGCTCGCCGCCGCGATGACGGCGTCGTGGAGCCCGGGCGGCGTGTCGGCGAGCAGCCGCGCCACCGTGGCGGTGCGCATGACGGCATCGTCGCGGTGCGCATGGCGCAGCGCCTCGATCCGCTCCCAGGCGAAGAGCGCGACCGCGACGCCCTGCGCGACGGCCAGCGCGAGCAGCAGCAGCAGGGTGAGCTGGCCCGCGAGGCTCTTCGGCGCGAGCCTCATCCGCGCTCGACCTTGCCCGAGAAGCGGTAGCCGCCGCCCCAGACCGTGACGATCAGCGCCGGGTTCTTCGGGTCGCGCTCGATCTTGCGCCGCAGCCGGCTCACCTGGTTGTCGACGGCACGGTCGAACGGCGCCGCGCCCCGGCCCCGGGTCAGGTCAAGCAGCTGGTCGCGCGAGAGCACCATGCCGGGGCGCTCCAGCAATGCCACCAGCAGCCGGAACTCGCCGGCGGACAGCGGCGTCACCACACCGGCCTCGTCGATTAGCTCGCGCCTCCCCGTATCTAGCGACCAGCGGTCGAACCGCCAGGTCCCGGCCGGCAGCGGCTCCCTGTCGGGCGGAAGGCTGTGCGCGCGCCGGATCACCGCCTTGATGCGGGCGAGCAGCTCGCGCGGGTTGAACGGCTTGGCGACATAGTCGTCGGCGCCGACCTCCAGGCCCACGATGCGGTCGGTCTCCTCGCCCATGGCGGTCAGCAGGATGACCGGGATGCGCGTCGTCTCGCGCAGATGCCGGCAGAGCGCGAGGCCGTCCTCCCCCGGCATCATGATGTCGAGCACCACGAGGTCGACCGAAGCGGCCTTGAGGGCGCGGCGCGCGGCGGCGGCGCTCTCGGCCACGGTCGCGCGCAGCCCGTGGCGCTCCAGGTAGCGCGCCAGCGGCTCGCGGATCTCCCTGTGGTCGTCGACCACCAGTATGTGCGGGGAGGCGTCCATGGCGGGAGATTACGCGCCATCCCCGGCGCCGCACGAAAACTTTGTAACAGGATGTGTCAGGACGCCGCCCCGGCATACCGGGCGACACTTCCGCGCCGTCGCCGGCAAGGTTCTGCGACACAAGGCGCCCATATAGCGCTCACCCATCGATACCCGATGGACGAACCGGAAGAGGACACGACCGATGAAAACCAGGACGAAGACACTCACCGCCATCGCCGTCGCCGCCGCACTCGGCGGGGCGACACTCGCAGGCATCAGCTACGCCGGCCACCGCGGCGGCGGCCACGGCATGGACTTCCTCGACAGGGGGCAGCTCGGGCTGTCCGCGATGGAGGTGTTCGCCGCCGTCGACGCGGACGGCGACGGCAAGCTCACCCAGGCCGAGATCGACAAGGCGCGCAACGACCGCCACGCCGCCCACGACGCCGACGGCGACGGCAACCTGAGCCTGGAGGAGTTTGCGGGACTGTGGCACGAGACCACGCGGCCGCTGACCGTGCGCGCCTTCCAGATGCTCGATACCGACGGCGACGGCGTGATCGCCCGCGCCGAGTACGACCGGCCGCTCGCCGGCATCGTCCAGCGGCTCGACCGCGACCGCGACGGCGGGCTCTCGCTGCGGGACGCCCGGCACGACCACGACGATCGCGGCGGCTGGCGGGACGACGACTGACCCCGCCCCGGCGGCATCCCCGGCGGTATCCCTGCGCGCGCCGCCCGCAGCGGGCCGCCGGGATGCCGTTCGCCCCCGGCCACCGTTCCGCGAAATACCGTCCGCCACGGCGCGGCGCATTGAATGCCGGGCCGGACTCCCAATATCGAACACCCCTGATCGATGCCGGCGCCCCAGCCTCGCCCCGGCCGGGCCAGTCCGGGCCTCGGCATCGTGGCCCGACCGGAGGAGCATGACCATGACCGAAGACCGCTACCGCCTCTCCGCGCGCCTGATGCACTGGATCATGGCCGTGGGCTTCGTCTTCATGTGGGGCTGCGGCTATGCGATGACGACGCTGGTCGCGGAGGACTCGCCGCTGGAGGAGTTCCTGTTCGACCTGCACATCTCGGTCGGCGTGACGCTGCTTGCCCTGCTCATAGCGCGCATCGCGATCCGGCTGATCCACAAGCCGCCGCCGCTGCCGGACTCGATCCGGGGGATCGAGCGCACCGCTGCGCATCTGGGCCACGCCGCCCTCTACGCCCTTCCCGCGCTGGTGATCGCGGCCGGCTGGGCGGAGACCAACTTCGGCGGCCACACCGTGCAATGGTTCGGCGTCGAGATGCCCAGGATATTCCCCGAGACCGGGGAGGCGCTCCAGGACCTGTCCGCGGACGTCCACATGTGGCTCGCCTACGGCATGCTGGCGGTCGCCGTGGGCCATGTCGCGGCGGCCTTCAAGCATCGCTGGATCGACGGCCACGACGTCATCCGCCGCATGACCTTCGGCGGCAGGTAGAGGGCCGCCGTTCCGGCGGCGGGGGCGCGTGACGGGCCCGATCGCGAAGAACGGGAGAATTGCATCATGACCGACAAGCACATCGATTGCGGACAGCCGGCGGCCCGCGGCGCCCTGAGCCGGCGCGCATTCCTGGGCGGCACCGCGAGCCTCGGCGCCGCCGCGACGGCAGCGGCGGAGCCGTTTGGCGCCGCCCTGGCGGACGCCCCGGACGGGGACGGCAAGCTGTTCCTGATCGGACTGGAGGAGCACTTCGCGACGCCCGAACTCCGGCGGCGGCAGACCGGCAAGGACGAGCGGCTCTTCGCGGGCGGCGGGCGCAGGCCGGAGCTCCTCGACCTGGGCGCAGGGCGGATCGCCGACATGGACGAGGCCGGCATCGGCATCCAGGTGCTCTCGGCCGTGACGCCCGGCGCCCAGACCCTGCCCGGCGGCGAGGGCGTGGCGTTCGCCCGCAAGCTCAACGACCGGATCGCCAACGAGGTTGTCGCGGCGTATCCGGACCGGTTCCGCGCCTTCGCCACGCTGCCGCTGAGCGAGCCCCGGGCGGCCGCCGACGAGCTGGAGCGTTCGGTGCGCGAGCACGGCTTCGTCGGCTGCATGAGCTACGGCTCCGTCGAAGGCAAATTCCTCGACCACGCCGACTTCGCCCCGGTGCTTGCCCGCGCCGAATTCCTCGGCGTGCCGGTCTACATCCACCCGAACTGGCCTTCGCCCAAGGCCGTGGAGGTCTACTACGCCGGGCTGGGCGACAAGCTGGTGGGCAAGATCCTCGGCGGCCCCGGCTACGGATGGCACCAGGAGGTGGCGCTGCAGTGCCTGCGCCTGATCGTGAGCGGCACGTTCGACCGCTTTCCCCGTCTGCAGATCGTGGTCGGGCACATGGGCGAGGGGCTGCCCTTCTGGTACTGGCGGGTCGGGGAGGACCTCGACCGCATCGCGAGGAAGAGGCTGCACAAGCCGGTGCAGCAATACTTCCACGACAATCTCTGGATCACGACCAGCGCCTTCTTCCGCGACGAGCTCTTGGCGCTGGCGCTGGCGACCTTGGGCGAGGACCGGATCATGTTCTCGGTCGACTATCCCATGGCAAGCGCCAAGGCGGGCGCGGATTGGATCCGGGCCGTCGCTCTGCCCCGGGCTGTGAAGGAGAAGATCGCGCACGGCAACGCTCGGAGGCTACTCGGGATCGACCCGGCCTGATGGCGAGGCCGGGGTCGATGCCACCTGGCGGCGCATAGTGCGAACGGACCCCGCCGATTCCGGTCCGGCCATTCGCCGTGAAGCGCCTCCGCAGCCCGCACACGCTACCCTTGCGCGGTTCGGGCGAGTCCGGCATGGACTTTCGCGACGCGAAGGGGCGGCGGCAGCTACGAGAGTCGAACCCTTTATCCGACATCCACGGGAAGCAATGCCATGACGAAACCCACGCACACCAGGGAAGCCATCCGCGCGGCCATGGACCGCCTCATCGACCGCGCTACGCAATTCGATGTCGATGCGCTGGAGACCATCTACCACCGGGACTTTCATACCACGCTGGTCATGCCCGACAGCACGGTCGCGACCTACGACAAGGAGGGCTTCATCGCCCATTTCCGCAAACAGGCGGAGGAAGGCAAGACCCGGCTCAATCCGTGGGCGGACTGGCACGATTTCCACGTCCTGGGCGACAGCGCGGTCTGCGTGCTGACCCGAAAGCACAGCGGCATGAACGGCGAGGAGATGAAGCTGCTGTGCAACATCGAATGGCGTTTCGAGGACGGGCGCTGGCAGGTGCTCCGCGAGCAGATCTTTCTCCGCCCGCTGGACTCGTGAGGCGGTTCGGTCGGGATCGGATCCAGCGCGTCTTCCCGAAAGCGGAAGGTTGCAAATGGTTTAGACCGAAGGGTCGTCGCGCCACTCGCCGTAGCGGATCCTGAGGCCGTGGGCGATCCAGGCGATCTTGCGGTCGAGACAAGCGGCCGGTTCGGCCTCCTCCTTGTCCAGTGCGAAGCCGCCGTGTTCTGCCCGGTCGTCCGTTGTTCGGCTCGGCTGTCGGGCGCCAATAAGCATGCTAACCCGTTGCGATTACTACAAGCTTCGATGTCAAAGCGCCGCGCCGAAAACGGCGGGGTTCTCGTTGGCGGCCTCGATGGCCTTCTCGGGGGCTTCATCGAGCGTGTCCGCCTCGACGGTGACGGTGTTCGCGTACCAGGCCGCATAACGGCAAGTACGGTTTCTGCGATCCTTTGGGAAACGCATGGCGGCATTTCGGACAACTCATCGACGCCATCGCTTCCGAGGACCATCGATTCTGGGGAATGCCGCAACGGCATCCGGAACGTCGGATACGTTCTGACCTGAGATTGACAGGCTCTAGAAGAAATCGCCGCGCTGCAATTCCTCACTGGACGGGAAGGTGCTGTCGCCAAGGAAGCCGCGCACCACAGGGTCCAGGGCCCGGCTATCGTGTGCGAAGACTCCGCAGTCCATCAGCGCCGCGCGCAGATCGGCGCCGTCCGGCAGGCGTCTCCAGATCGCCCGCGAGGCGTAGGGCGCCCGGCGCGGCCGCCACGACACGCCGAAAGTCATTCCTCTCAAGTATGAGAGCTGATGGCGGCGTGCCGGAAACAGGATGGTCTCGACGATGTTGTCGCGAGACAGCGTCTCCTGCTCGACCACGAACAGGCGCTCGCCCCGGAACGAGACCAGCCCTTCATACTTTGAGCGCTGGCGCACGCCGCGCTCCGGATCGACGGCGCGCTCGACGCTGCGCGACATGACGAATTCCTCGTGCTCGTAGATCAGGACCAGGGCGCGCATGACGGTTCTGGGCCATGACGGCGAGATGAAATGGCTGTGATAGAGCCCGAGATAACGGCGCAGCGCCATCCGGTCGCCGGGAAATGCCTGGAACAGCGCCCGCCAGGGCAGGTTGCGGGGATCGCCCGCGCCGGACCCGTGGCGGGCCCGGAAAACCTCGTGCGGACTGAACAGCTCGCGTTCGTCGATATCGAAATGGGCGCAAACCCGGCGCAGATTGTGGGCTGACGGCAAGGCCGCGCCGCTCAGATACTTGCCGAACTGCTGCCGATTCAGCCCGATTTCGCGACACACTGCGGAGATCGATCGTTCGCGGCTGCACAACAGCCGAAGGTTAAGCGAGAAATCGCCCATCCCGTTCACATTGGCAGAAAAATCTTACGCGAATTTACGCGAATTCGCGTCTTCTCGCAATGGAACGCATCAGCGCGCGCAATTGCCGGATTACCGGCCGGACTACAGCGTCGCTCGACAAGGGACGCAGAGAGCAAGGCCGTGCCGCCGGACGCCCGCATACGCGTAACCGAACATCTCCTGATCCCGCTTGCCGATGGCCGGCGGCTCGCGGCGCGGCTGTGGCTGCCGGCGCGCGACGTCCCTTCGCCGGCGATCCTGGAATACCTCCCCTACCGCAAGCGCGACGGAACCGCAGCCCGGGATGCCACGACGCTGCGCGTATTCGCGGCGGCGGGATATGCGTGCCTGCGGGTCGATATTGCGGGATCCGGTGAGTCCGACGGCCTTTTCGACGACGAATATTCGGAGCGCGAGCTCGCGGACGGCGAGGAAGCGATCGGATGGGCCGCGCGCCAGCCCTGGTGCAACGGCGCGGTCGGCATGATCGGCATCTCCTGGGGCGGCTTCAACAGCCTGCAGATCGCATTTCGCCGCCCGCCGGCGCTGAAGGCGATCGTCACGGTCTGCTCGACCACCGACCGGTATCGCGACGACACCCATTTCATGGATGGCTGCCTGCTGACCGACAATTTCGGCTGGAGCGCCCAGATGGCGGCCTCCCTGTCGCAGCCGGCGGACCCGGCCTTGTGCGCCAACTGGCGCGAAGAATGGCGCAGGCGGATCGACGGTCTGCCGTTCTTCGCCGCCATGTGGCAGCGCCATCCGCTGCGCGACGACTACTGGAAGCGCGGTTCGGTGTGCGAGGATTGGGGTGCGATCCGGACGCCGACGCTCGCGGTCGGCGGCTGGGCCGACCCCTACGTCAACGCTCCGCCCGCACTGGCGGCCAATCTGGATGTGCCGGTCAAGGCGCTGGTCGGACCTTGGGAGCACAGATATCCGCACCTCGCGCGGATCGATCCGGCCGATTTCCATGGCGAGGTTCTGGGCTGGTTCGACCGCTGGCTGGGCGGCAAACGGAACGGCGCCGAGGATTTGCCGGCCTATCGCGCCTTCATGCAGGAACACGACGCGCCCTCGCCCGAATTCAAGCCCCGGGCCGGCCGCTGGATCGCCGAGGCGGCATGGCCGTCGGCGAACGTGACGCGCCTGATCCTCTACCCGACGGACGCAGGACTGAGGCAAGCGCCCGGGTCGGGCAAATGCCGCATCTCTACGCCGCTCCAGGTCGGTCGCGAGGCCGGCCACTGGTGCCCCGGCATGCGCATCGGCGGCGAACTCGCCGGGGACCAGGCCGGAGACGACGCCCTGTCCGCATGCTTCGATACGCGTCCTGTGGAGGCGCCGCTCGAACTGTTGGGCCGGCCCGAAGTGGAAATCGCCTTCGAGGCCGACCGGCCGGCGGCACAGCTTTGCGTCCGGCTCTGCGACGTGGCTCCCGACGGCGTGTCGCAGCGGATCGCCTACCGGGCCTTCAACCTCGCCCACGAGCCCGGTCACGAAACGGCGGCGGCGTTGCGCTCCGGTCGTCTGTACCGCGCGCGCATCGCGCTCAACCATTGCGCCCATCGCCTGCGGCCGGGTCACCGTTTGCGCCTGGCGTTTTCGACGAGCTATTGGCCGGTGATCTGGCCGGCGCCGGCGTCCGCTGCGGTAACGCTTCATCTCGCGGAATGCCGGCTGATCCTGCCGGAGCGCCGTGCGGCGAAGGAGATCGACCCCGCCGCGCCCGCTGCGCCGCGGCCGTTCCCGCGCCTCGGGCCGGTGGTTCTGCGGGAGCCCGACAACCGCGTCGAGTACCGGCTTGAGGACGGCGATACCCATGTACGCGAGAGCGTCGACGATTTCGGCCTGACCCGCGATCCGGACCACGGGCTGGAGGCCGGCCGCCGCGTCGCACAGCGCTATGCCATTCGTCCCGGCGATCCGCTTTCGGCGCGTCACGAGGTGGCCTGGCGCGTCGAACTCCGCCGCGGCGAATGGTCGGTCCGGATCGATTCCGGGAACCGCATGACCTGCGACGCCGCGACTTTCAGACTCGAACGCACGGTGACGGCCCGCGAGGGCGGCGCCGTCGTCCTCGAACGCCGCTGGCGCGAGGACATTCCGCGGGGGCTTCTCTGAGCGGAGCTCGGCCCGCCCCCTTCACCCAGGAGGAAGACATGACCATCGAATGGAAAGCCTTGCCGATCGGCCGGCGCCGCTTCATGCAGGGCGGCTCGGCATTTGCCGTTGCCGCCGTGCTGCCTGCCGCTTTCCCGCACCGCAGCCGCGCCGCCGGAAGCGGAACGCTCAGGGTGCGGAGCTATGCGGACATGCGCACCCTTGACCCTGCCTTCAGCCAGGGCGTGGTCGACGAGGAGATCCAGGCCCCGATCTACAACAAGCTGATCCAGTACAGGCCGGGGCGCAGCTGGGGCTGGCAGCTCGACGCCGCCGCCATGATCGAACAGGTCGATGCCACCCACATCAGGTTCGCGCTTCGCAACGATATCGGATTCACCAACGGGTTCGGCGCGATGGGCGCCGACGACGTGAAGTTCTCGTTCGAACGCGTCGTCGACCCGGCGCTCGAGGCCTCGAACAAGCCGGACATGGGGCCGCTCTCCCATGTCGAAGTGACCGGCGAGCGCGAGGGCGTGATCGTGCTCAAGGAGCCGTTCGCGCCGCTCTGGTCGATTGCCCTGCCCTACATCACGGGCAACATCGTCTCGCGCAAGGCGGTCGAGGCGACCGCCGACAAGCGTATCGGGACCGACCCGCCGGCGGAATCCGGCCCCTACCTGCGCCGGACGTGGCGCCCAAAGGAAAGGACCGTCCTGGTCCGCAACCCCGACTGGAAGGGCCCCGCGCCGGCCTTCGACAGCATCGAGATACTGCCGATCGACGACGAGGTTACCGCCGAGACCGCTTTCGAGGCGGGGGAGATTGATTTCACCCGGGTCTCGCTGGGCTCGGTGGCACGGCTGCGCAAGGCCGTGCCGAACGGCGGCACGCTCTTGGAATATCCCTCCCTCTACTATGTCTGGGTCGGCATGAACCTGGACCACCCGAAGCTGGGAAACCGGAAGTTGCGCCAGGCGATCCAGCACGCCATCGACGTGCCGACAATCCTCGAGGCGGCCTATTTCGGCGCCGCCGAACCCTCGACCGGCATCATTGCGCCCGGCCTGATCGGCCATCGCGACAAGGGCCTGGTGCCGCCAGCCGCCAATGCCGGGCGGGCGAGGCAACTTCTGGCCGAATCGGGCGAGAGCGGCGTTTCGCTCACCCTCGACGTGCTCAACAAGACCGCCAACACCACCGCCGCACAGGTGATCCAGGCCAACCTGGCGGCTATCGGCATTGCCGTCGAGATCAGGGTGCACGAGGGCGCGACCTTCTGGACCCTCGGCGACGAAAAGGGCGGCGACCGCTGGAAGAATGTGCAGCTCATCATGAACCGGTTTTCCATGACGCCGGATCCCTACTACGCTACGGCCTGGTTCACGACCGAGCAGGTCGGCGTATGGAACTGGGAGCGCTTCCGTTCCCCGGAGTTCGACAAGCTGCACGCAGCGGCCGCCAGGGAGACCGACATTTCCAAACGCGACACGATGTACCGCCGGGCACAGGACCTGATGGAGGAGTCGGGCGCCTACCGGTTCATCACCCATGAGGCGACGCCGGTTGTTCATGCCTCGTCCGTCGCCCCGGCGCTGCGCCCGGACGGCCTGCCCTTGTTGCGCTATTTCGGCAAGGGATGAGCGGGCGCCGATACATGGCGGGACCACAGGAGAAACGCGTACGGCGATGCTGAGATATGCCGCACGGCGGCTCGGACTGGCGGCGCTGATCCTCGTGGTCGCGGTGACGCTGATGTTCGTGATGATCCGGGTGATACCCGGCGATCCGGTCAGCGCGATGCTCGGCCCCCGGGCGACACCGCAGCTCAAGGCGGCGCTGATCGAGCGGATGGGACTGGACCGGCCGCTGCCGGACCAGATCGCGATCTATTTCGGCCAGTTGGTGCAGGGAGACCTGGGCGTCGACGTGTTCTCGAACCGGTCCGTCGGCCGGATCGTCTTCGAGCAGCTTCCCTACACCCTGGAGTTGATCGCCGCCTCTATCCTGTGGTCGGCGGCGCTGGGCGTGCTGCTCGGCGCCTACGCCGCTGCCCGTCCCAACACACTGGCCGACCGGATCGCCGGGGCGGTCTCGGTCGGCTTCGTCGCGATGCCCGCCTTCGTCGTGGCGCTGGTGTCGCTGCTGGCATTTGCGGTCAGCCTGAAGTGGTTCCCGGCGATCGGCGCGGGAAAGGAAGGCGACCTTGCCGACCGCCTGGCGCATCTAGTGCTGCCGAGCTTCGCGATCGGGCTCTCCTGGGTCGGTTACATCGCGCGGCTGGTGCGCGCCTCGATGCTTGAAGTTTTGGGCGAACCCCATATCCGCACCGCCCGCGCCTTCGGCATCTCCGAGCGGCGGGTCGTCCTGGTCTACGCGCTGAGGATCGCCATCCTGCCGGTTGTGACCGTGATCGGCGTCGGCATGGGCTTTCTCCTGTCGGCAGCCGTCTTCGCCGAAATCGTCTTCGCCCGGCCCGGCCTCGGCAAGCTGACCATCGATTCGATCACCACCCGCAATTACCCGATCGTCATGGGGGCGGTCCTCGTCTCGACCGCGCTCTTCGTACTGGCGACCGCGATCGCAGACCTGGTCAACGCCGCGCTCGATCCGCGCGCGCGCACCAGCCTGCGTTAGGCGCACAACGGTGGTTGCCTCCCTCCGGGACCGTTCCGAGTTTGTGACGGTCGTGCGTGCCATGGCCCGCGACCCGCTGGGCCTGGCCGGGCTGGTCATCGTCGCGATACTGGTCGCGAGTGCCGCCCTGGCCGACTGGATCCTGCCCTACGACCCGAACGGCCTCGATGTGAAGAACCGCCTCCAGGATCCGTCTCTCGCGCACCTCCTCGGCACCGATCAGCTTGGCCGGGACACGTTCTCGCGGATGGTCATGGGCGGGCGGGTCGCGCTGCAGGTGGCGCTGCCCGCCGTCGCCGGGGCCATGGCGATCGGCCTGACATTGGGCATGATCGCCGGATACGGCCCGCGCTGGCTCGACAATCTTCTGGCGCTGTTCTTCGACTCGATCCGCTCCTTCCCCACCGTGATGTTTGCCCTGGCGGTCGTCGCACTGGTCGGACCGAGCCTGGAGACCGTGGTCTTCGTGGTGATGATGACCTCGATACCGACCTACGGCAGGGTGGCGCGAACCCAGACGCTGACCCTGCGCAACAGCGAGTTTATCGTTGCCGAGCGGGCAATGGGCGCCTCGACGGTGCGCATCCTCGGGGTTCACATTCTGCCCAACATCGTCGGCGTCCTGGCGGTGCTGGCGGCGATGGACATCCCCACCGTGATCGCGCTGGAAGCGGGCCTGTCCTTCCTCGGCATGGGCGTGAAGCCGCCGACTCCGTCCTGGGGCTCGCTGCTGAAAGACGGATACGCGCTGATCCGCCAGACCCCGTGGCTCGTGATCGCAGGCGGCCTGCCGATCGTCCTGGCGACCCTGGGCTTCACCTTCCTGGGAGAATCGCTGCGCGACACGGTCGACCCGAAGGTGAGAAAACGCAGATGACCGGGAAGTTGCTCGACATCCAGGGCCTCTCGGTCGATTACGAGACCGCGCGGGCGCCGTTGAAGGCCCTGCGCAATGTCTCCCTGTCGGTGTACGAGGGCGAGATCGTCGGTATCGTGGGCGAATCCGGCTGCGGGAAGTCGACCCTGATCTCCTCGATCCTGCGCCTGACCGCGCCGAACGCCCGCTTCCGCGCCGGCCGCATCCTGTTCAGGGGACAGGACCTGCTGCTGGCGTCCGACAGGGAGATGCAGGCGCTGCGCGGGGCCGACATCGCCGTCGTCTTCCAGGATCCGATGCAGACCCACAATCCGGTGCTGACCGTCGGCGCCCAGATGGTCGATATCCAGCATCGCGAAGCGGTATCGAAAGCGGTGAAGCGCCAGCGCGCGGCTTCCATGCTGGAGGAGGTCGGCATTCCTGACGCGAAGAGACGGCTGGCGCACTACCCTCACCAGTTGTCCGGCGGGATGCGCCAGCGGGTTGCCATCGCCATGGCGTTGATGTCGCGGCCGGACCTGTTGATCGCCGACGAGCCGACCACGGCGCTGGACGCAACGCTGGAAGTGCAGATCATCGAAAAGCTGAAGGCGCTGCTGTCGGACCGGCGCTGCGCCATCCTTTTCATCTCCCACCATCTCGGCGTGATCGCCGAGTTGTGCGACCGCGTGGTCGTCATGTATGCGGGGGAGGCGGTCGAAGCCGGATCGGTGCGCGACATCTTCCACGATCCGAAGCATCCCTACACCCGGCGGCTGATCGAATGCGACCCGGGCCGCGCCAGGATCCGCACACGCATACTGCCGACGATCCCGGGCGAGATTCCCGACCTTGCCGCCCTGCCGGTCGGGTGCGTATTCCGCGACCGCTGCATGGAAGCCCTGCCGCGCTGCGCGGCGGAGCGCCCGGCATCGGCGCCATGCGGGACCGGACGCACCGTTTCCTGCTGGTTGAACGAAGCCGCCGCAGCGCCATGAGCAGGCTCCTGGAAGTCACCGGTCTGCGCGTGGAATACGGGCCGCTGACAGCGGTTGCCGGGGTTTCGTTCCGGGTCGAGGCCGGAGAAACCTATGCTCTGGTCGGCGAATCCGGCTCCGGCAAGACCACCGCAATCCGGGCCATCGCCGGACTGCTCCCTTCCCAAGGAGGCTCGGTCAGGTTCCAGGGCCGCGAACTGCTCGGTTTGCCCGAGCGCGCGTTTCGCCCCCTGCGCCGCAACATGGCGATGACCTTTCAGGATCCCGCAGGCAGCCTCAGCCCGCGCCTGACCGTACGCTCGCTCGTCACCGAGCCCTACAGGATACAGGGCACCAGGAATCTGGATCTCGACGCCGAAGCGAAACGCCTGCTCGCCCTGGTGGGCCTGACGGATGACATCGCCGCACGCTATCCCTACCAGCTCTCCGGCGGCCAGGCATGCCGGGTCGGGGTCGCTCGAGCGCTGGCGTTGGAGCCGAAGCTGATCCTCGCCGACGAGCCGACCGCCGGGCTCGATGTCTCCGTGCAGGGTGAGATCCTGAACCTCCTCAACGATCTGCGCCGCCGCCTGGGCCTGGGACTGGTGATCGTCACCCACAATCTCAATGTGGTGCGCCACATCGCCGACCGCATGGGAATCATGTATTTCGGCCACCTTGTCGAGGAAGGATCCGCAGAGGCGATATTCGCCGCGCCGCGCCATCCGTACACGCTTTGCCTCTTGTCCGCGAACCCGCAGCCGGACCCCGATGCCCGCCTCGAGCGGATTGCGCTCAAGGGGGAGCCACCGGGTCTCCACGACCGTCCGGCAGGCTGCGGGTTTCGCCCCCGCTGTCCGTTCGCACAAGAGATATGCCGACAAACCCCGACATGGGACGTCGTCGACGGGCATGGCGTGCGATGCCTGATACCGCTTGACCGGGAAGGACAGCCCGGGCCGATCGGAAGAACCTGGAGCCGATAGCCGGAAGCGGTCCCCCTGATCGGATCCCCCGAAGGCCATGTGGCGACGCCCGTCCGGGAACGGCGCACACGCGCCGGCGTTCCGCCGACCGTCAGCGCAATCGCAGGGGGCAGTGGCCGGCCGCTTCCGGGCGAATTCGGCGGCCGGAACGCGGACTCGCGCTCCGCCGCCGGGAAGACCGGTCCATGTCCGGCCGCGTCGCCGGTAGTCCCGTGCCGCCGCGGTGCCGGGAGCCGATCCGGGCCGGCGACCTCGTCGCCATCAACCACTCAGGCGGCAAGGCCTCACGGACGATGACCATCCCGCTGTCGCGCATCGTTCCGCGAGCCCGGCCGGTCGCCGTTCACGCGCCGCTCGGCGAAGCCGAATGGCCCGGCACGGTCGAGCATATCGAGGCAAGCGGATCGGTCCGGATCGGATCCAGCTCGTCTTCCCGAAGGGACGTTCGGCTCCGACCTTTCAGACAGGATTGGAGCCGGTTCCCAAATCGGCAATGTGCCAGGAGCGCCGAACAGTCGCCTCGGCATCCCCCTGCAAATTCACTGCCAGGGCGGTGCATGCGCCGCCTCCTGCGGGAATCAAATTGTTCGCCAGTAGTTTGCCTTCTTGCCAAATCCGCGATCGCACGAAATGAAAAAGGCCTCGAAAACTCAGTGTTTTCGAAAGCTATTTCGATTGCGAGCTCGCAACCACCGGCGCGTCGACCCCGTGCCAGGGGTGCGGATCGAAACAAGAGCTGAACGGGGGTCTGCTGGATGCTGTGGCGTTGCCGGTGACGATCTACAGGGCAAGAGCCCGCCCCCGATTCCTTACGGAGTCCTTTCTCGCCACACCTGACTCTTAGGCCGGTTCGCCGGGCGGCCCAGGTCCGACAGCAATCCGCACTGCCGCTTGCGACAGTTTGAAAGGGCGAACGCTTTGTGGTTACATTCTGTCGACGTTTGGCTCCTGGTTGTTCACCACAAGCAATTGAATTGTCACTACTTATGGGGTCTGACGCTCCCCATTTGCGGGATATCCGGGCCAATGCGACTTCGCCGATTGTCGTCGAGGAACTATTTCAAGAGTCCAATGATCTGCCACGTTCGAGCGGGATCTAGCGTCGCCAACGCAGCCGAGCTTGCCTCCTTGCTCCGGCGGTTCCGGTCGCGCCAATGGGAGAACGCAGAATGAATGGCGCTACAAGCCAGGATGGGGACAGGAGCATCAGGCTCGGCGGACAGATCCGTCACTGGCGTCTGGTGAAGGACCTCACCCTGAGAGACATGGCAAAGCTCGTCGGGTGCTCGGAAAGCCTGTTGTCGAAAATCGAGAACGACCGGACGTCGCCCTCCCTGAGCACATTGCACAATATTGCCGTCGCCCTGGGCTTGAGTATCAGCGACATTTTCGGGTCCGGAGAGAGCGAAACCGTCACACGGGCGAACAAGAGGAATGTGATTCTCGTCGACGGCGATAAGTCCGAGGGCGATGAGGCCGGGGGCGACGAATCCGACGGGGACCGGATACGTCTGGAACAGCTTGTGCCTGCAAAAAAGGGCAGGCTGCTTCAGGCCGACATGTACGTCATTCCCCCGGGTGGCGGAAGCAACGGAGAAATCCAGCATTCCGGAGAGGAATTCGGATTGGTAATGGAGGGGTCGCTATTCCTTACCATCGATAACATGTCCTATCGCCTCGAAGCGGGCGACTCTTTCGTCTTTCGTTCTGAACTGGCGCATTCGTTTGCCAACAACGGGAGCACCGTTGCCCGCGTGCTCTGGATAAACACGCCCCCCACATTTTAGCGGATCATACCAATGCACCGACATTCGAGGTGGACCGGCCGATAGGGACCGGCCGAAGGGCCCCGGTAGGCCAGGCAGACTCTCCGTTTGGCCTCGGGTTCAAGCATCTGTTCAGCCTGCGTCCGGCGTCCCTTCCGCGCGGCATCCTGCCCGATCCCGATCGCTAGATCGCACGCGACCGCCAGGTATCGAGGAACTCCCGCAAACGTTCGCTCTGCGGCCGCTTGAAGATGTCGTCCGGGGGGCCGTGTTCTATGACCTCGCCGCCGTCCATGAACACCACTTCGTCGGCCACATGGGCGGCGAATCCCATTTCGTGGGTGACGACCACCATGGTCATGCCCTCGCTCGCGAGTTCCTGCATCACCTGAAGCACCTCGCCCACGAGTTCCGGATCGAGGGCCGACGTCGGCTCGTCGAAATACATCACATGCGGGCGCATCGCCAGCGCCCGAGCGATCGCGGTGCGCTGCTGCTGCCCGCCCGACAGCTGGGCCGGGTAGTCGTGGGCTTTTTCGCCCATCCCGACCTTGGCCAGCGCCTCCATGCCGATCGCTTCCGCTTCGGCCCTGCCCAGCCTTTTGACCACGCGCAACGCTTCGGTCACGTTGCCGAGCGCCGTCTTGTGCGGCCACAGGTTATAGTGCTGGAAGACCATGCCGATGACGCTGCGGACGCTGTCGATATTGCGGTCGCTGTCGAACTCCCGTTTGCCGTCGACCTCGCGGTAGCCCAGCAGCCGGCCTTCGATGAACACCCGGCCCTCGTCGTACCGGTCGAGAAACGCCATGCATCGCAGAAGGGTGCTCTTGCCGGAACCGGACGGGCCGATGACGCAAACCACTTGCGAACTGTCGACTGCGAGGTCGATTCCCCTTAGGACGTGCGCCGCATCGAACCGCTTGTGCAGGCCCTCGACCAGGACCACGGGTTTGCCTTTCATCGCGCCGCTCCTCCCTTCTTCCTTCACGAGGCGCGGCCGAACCGGCGTTCCAGGGCCGCGCCGGCAAACGCGATACCCTCGATGATCAGCCAGTAGAGCAGCGCGACCGCGACATACGGCTCGACCACCGCAAAGGTCTCGTTGACCATCTGCGTCGTGTTCTTCGTCAACTCGGCGACCGTGATGATCGACAGCAGAGCCGATTCCTTGACCAGGATAATCGCCTGATTGGTCGATGGCGGGACGATCAGCGTCAGCATCTGCGGGATCTGGATGCGGACGACGATCGCCCGGCGCGGGATGCCCAGCATCCGCGCGGCTTCGATCTGCCCGGGCGGGATGGACTGGAACCCGGCCCGGAAGATTTCCGCGAAATAGCCGCCGCCGTAAAATCCAAGACCGACGATCCCGACCGTTTCCGCCTCCAGTGTCAGACCGATCGACGGGCCGCCATAATACAGAATGAATAGCAGGATCAGGATCGGGGTCCCGCGCATGATCTCGATATAGGCCCGGCACAGGAGCTTCGCGGCGCGGAACGGCAGGCTGTAGAGCAGCGCGACGGCAAGACCGGCGGAGACCGCCAGAAACGAGGCGAGGACGCAGATATAGACCGTCGTCCACAACCCCGACAGGAGCAGCGGGCCGTAGCGGACAACGACGTCGATATCGAACGACATGGCGTATCCGGCCCCGCTAGCGCGCCGCCGCGACCGCGTGGCGCTTCTCGAACCAGGCCCCGGCGCGGGCCAGGACCAGGTTCATGGCGAGATAGATGAGCGCCGCGATCATGTAGGTTTCCAAAGGCCGGTAGGTGACGGAGACCACCTGCTGGCTGGTGCGCATGAGTTCCGTCACCGCGATCACCGAGATCAGGGACGAGTTCTTGAGGATGCTGATCGTCTCGTTGACAAGCGCCGGCAGGACCAGACGCATCATCTGCGGAATCAGAATTCTGACCCTGATGGACAGGATTCCGATCCCGAGCATGCGCGCGGCCTCGATTTGGCCTTTCGGGATGGACAGCAGGCCGCCCCGGAAGATCTCGGCCTGAAACGCCGCCGTATTCATGGTCAGTGCGATGATGGCCGCGGCGACCGGCGGCACGTCCACGCCGATTGCCGGCAACAGGTAGAAGACGATCAGGAGCTGCACCAGGATGGGCGTCCCGCGCCAGAAACTCCGGTAGGCGGCCGAGGCCCGCCGGATCGCCCGGTTCGGAGAGATCAGACCGAAACTGAGCCAGAGCCCCAGGATCATGCCGGCGGCGATGCAGACCGCCGAGACAATGGCGGTCGTCGCCGCCCCGACGAGGAAAGCGTTGTAGTGGTTCGAAATGACGCCGAGAAAGTCCACCGACGAGACCCGTCAACCGCCGACACCGTCTGCCGGACAACGCCCGCGCTGTCGGCCGCCCGGCCGCCGGCAGCGGTCGGGCGGCGACCGGCGGGTACCTAGTTTTGCGGCGCCGGCAGCTTGTCGGCCGGCAGATCCATGGGCCCGCCGAACCATTTCTTCTGCAGCGCGGTCAGGATGCCCGACTTGTTCAGCTTTGCAATCTGCGCATCCATGAAGGCGACCAGCGAAGCGCTGTTCGCATCCTTGCGCGCGGCCCAGCTGAAATACTTCTTGGGACCGAAGGTCGGCAGGACCATCTCGAACGTGTCCGGCCGCTTGCGGACAAGATCGAGCAGGTTCGGCAGGCTGTTGCAGACGGCGCTGATCCGCCCGGCCGCCAGATCGGCGAAGGCCTCGTTGAAATCAACGTAGGTCTTGATTCCCTTGACCCCCTTGCCCGCGCTCTTGAGCCCGTTGGCGAAGGCCTGGAGGGCCTGCAGCTGCGCCGAGCCGGCCTGCGAGCCGACCATGCGGCCGGCGATGTCTTCCGGCGCCATGATCGAAGCGTCGCCCTTGCGTTTCACCAGCGCCATGGTTGCGTCGGCGATCGGCAGGCTCAGCGCGTATTTGGCGTAGCGTTCCCTGGTGACGGTCACGGAGGTGACGACATAGTCGAACTTGGCTGCGGCCAGGCCGGGAAGAATCCCCTGCCAGGGGAGATCGAGCCGTTTCAGCTTGACCCCGGGCAAAGCCTTCATGACGTGCTCCATGATGTCCGTCGAGTAGCCGACGATCTTGCCGTCCTTGACAAACTCGAAGGGCGGGAACCGCGCCTCGGTTCCGACGATGAATTCGCCCCGTTTCTTGATCTCGGCCAGGAGATCCGCATTGGCCGGACCGCCGGAAACGGCGAGGCATGCTGTAACGGTCGCCCCAATTGCGACCGCCCACATTCGGTTCAACGAAGTAAACATCTTGATTCTCCATCATGGATATTGCACGACATTCAATAAAATATCACACTATGAAAGCATAGTGAATTTCGTAATCTGCTAGAAGGTGGTGACTGACGTTGTCCGCAAGGATCGGTGCATCCATTGGGATGGGCAGGTTCTCAGCGGGGATGTACTTAACGGTCAGGCTTCGCTGCCCGGCAGGATTCAGCCAACAGATCCGGAGGTCGGGTCATGACATCGAGCAGCAGACGTTCCGGAGTCACTCTCGGCCGCCCGTTTGTCGGCATCCCGTCGTTCCTGCGTGCGCCGATCGTCACGGATCTCGATGCGCTCGACGCCGACATCGCGGTCTTCGGGGTCCCCTTCGACGAAGGGTCGCCCTTCCTCGCCGGCTCGCGCATGGGGCCGCGCTCGATCCGCGAACATTCGCTGCGCTTCGCCGACTCCGGCGCCGGCTTCTACGACCCGGAAACCGGGCGCACATACCTCGCCCACGAGATGGCGAACCGGACCATCGCCGATGTCGGCGACGCCGACGTCTGGCCGACCGACGTGACAAGCACGTTCGACAATGCGACCGACCTCACCAAGGCGATCCTCGCCAGGGGGGCGCTGCCGGTGATGCTCGGCGGCGACCACGCGGTCACCTATCCGGTGGTACGGGGTTACGAGGAGGAGACGCCGCTGCACGTCATCCACTTCGACGCCCATATCGACTATGCGCCGTTCATCCACGATCTCCGTTTCACCAATGTCCACCCGTTCCGCAACATCGCCCCGTTGGAGCATGTTCTGAGCCTCGCCCAGGTCGGGATCCGCAGTCTCCGGAGCGCCGAATCGGAAATCGACGACTCGATCAACGACGGCAACCGGGTGATGACCATGGCCGAATTCCGCGACGTCGGCCCGCAAGGCGTCGCCGAGACGGTCCCGCGCGATGCGCGGACCTATGTCAGCATCGACATCGACGTGCTTGACCTGCCGCTGATACCGGGGTGCGTCTCGGCCGAGCCGAACGGGATGAGCTACGCGGAACTGCGCGACACCCTCGCCGCCATCGCCGAGCATTGCACCGTGGTCGGGTTCGATCTCGTCGAGGTCAATCCGACCCTGGACGTGAGGACCGGTGCCACTTCCTATCTCGCCGCGCATACGGTGCTGGAGTTCCTCGGCAACATCTGCCTCCAGCCGCGCTGGGAGCGGCACCGCGATGCCCGCGCCGCCGCGCGCGGCTGAATCTCGCGGCACGCCGGTGACGGTCGAGGCGCTGGTGCGAAACGAGGACGTGAAGGTTTCCGGGTGCGGCAGCTTCGTGCTGCGGGGCAGGCCGGAGCGGCCCGCGCGCAATCCCAGGACGGGCGAACCGGCGACGGTGAGCGCGCGGCGGGTCGCCGTCTTCAGTCCGTCCGGCAAGCGGACCGCCCGGATGAATGCGCGATAGCCCGGTTGCATCGAAGGCGCTTCGCTCCGAGGGCTTCCGGGTTCCCAGCGGCCCACGTCTTTCCTGCAGGACTGGTCCCCCGCCAGATCCAGTGTTTGGAGATCGACTTGCGCTTGCACGACTCGTAAACTCTCAATCGGAGTCCGTGTTCGTCGCCGTAGACGCCGGGACGGTTGACGGTTCGGACGAAGGCTGCGGTGAGCTTTCCCCGTTTGCTGACGGACTCCGGGGAAATCGAACCCGCGTTTTCCATGCCTGATCGTTCCCATATCGAGTTCCACAATTCGACCGAGAATCGGTGAAATCGGGTGCCAACGCGAGGTCCGTCTGTTTCGTCTAACCCATTGACATTGCGGAACGTATGGAAACGCGTGAAAACGCGCACGGTCTATCCCCGGCGGTCACCCTATCCGCAAAATCCGGGACATAACTCGATGAAAAAAAACAATTATCGCGTTATTTCTCGAATGCTGATTCCAGAACGGACCCGCGCGGCGCGGCCGGTTTGCATTACCGGATTGCGACCGCCTGCGGCGTTTCCGGGGAAGGACGATCAATGACGAAAGCTCTCGCCCGAAAGGCCGCATCGGCGGTGTTCGCACTCCTGATCTGCGCCCCGTTTGCCGCCGGTCCGGCAGCAGCAGCGGGCACCACCCCGGACAGCGGCGCGCGGCAGGGCGCGGCGGCGAATCCCGACTATACGAATGCGGAAGCGCTGATAAAGGCCGGGAAATACGCCGAGGCGCTCCCGCTGCTCCGCAAGGCCGAGGCGACATTGCCGGACGATGCGGATGTCCACAATTATCTCGGCTATGCCCTGCGCAAGCTGAAGCGCTACGACGCGGCCATGAAGCATTACCTGACCGCGCTGCGGATCGCGCCGCGGCACCGCGGGGCCAACGAATATCTGGGCGAGCTCTATCTCGCGCTCGGCCGGCTTGATAAGGCCGAGGAGCGGCTCGCCGTGCTCGACCGGGCCTGCCTGTTCGGCTGTGAGGAATACACCGAGCTCAAGGAAGCGATCGCCGCCTACAAGGCGAAGAAGGGCGAGAGCGAGTAGCACCTCCGGGCGCCGTCGATGCGGCGTTTGCCGATCGTGTAGCGGAGGGCTTGAAAGGGGCTTATCCGGAATGGTTGGCGCCGACGGGAGAAAGACTGCGAGTCGGTTCCGACGGACCAGGCAACTGTTCCCCCTCCCCCTGGATTCCCCTGCGAAACCGCCACGCCGGCGATGTATCCTTCCCCCGCTTCAGCGGGGGAAGCGGCCCCCGATTTATCCGGGGCCGATGGGGAGTCCGTCCCGCCTGCGCCTGCGCCGGTTTCGCACCGCACGTCTGCCGTCGCCGCACCCCCGCCTGACCTCCCCCTCTGAAGAGGATTCTTCTGCAAAAGGGGCCGGAGGGGCCGGACGCCGGAAAACGGACAGACCGGTCTACCCGCAGGCGTTTTTTTTCGATTCGAAGGCCCTCGAAGCGCCCGAACCCCGCAGAAACGCTGGGAAACCGCGATTCGGGGGTGCCGCAAATTTCTTTGAGTTAGGAAATTTTCCAGCCTCCCGGCAGAGCAGGAGCGCGCTCGACACCGGGGGCGGCACCGCCGGGCGGCATGGCCCGGCGGGATCGGAGGGTCGAACCGGACGGGGTCCGGCCGTCAAGCCCCGGCGGCGCAAAGGGTGGCGCACAGGATGGGGGATCGGATGGCCGATCGGCGGCGGCGGGCCGGAAAGCGGGAAGCTTCCCGCCTGTTTCTTCGTTCGCTTCTTTCGGGGGCGTCGGCTGGCCGCTGCGGGCGCACTTCGGGCGTTGACGGGACCGATATAGGGCGCGGACTCCGCCGTGTCAAGGAAATTATTTATAGAAAAGGAAATAATTTTTGGTGTGCCGCTCCGGCGGACCCGCCGCAGGGAGGGTGCGGGCGGCGCCTTCGCTCCTGTGCAGGGGGATTCGATCGACGCCCGTTTCGCAGGGGAAGCCTCAGGGGCGAAAGCCGGGCGTTCGCTCCCGACGAAACCGGAGGCAGGCGCAATCGGGACGCTGCACCGCCCGGCCGCGGCGGACGCAACCACCGGTTTCCGCCGGCCCGTCAACCATTCCGGATAATGCCCGTTTCAAACCCTCCCCTACCTGTAGCTTTCTGCCGAGGCCGCTTTCGATCCGGACGGCTGCGCCTGCTCCTCCGCCTCCTCATCATCCTCCGTGCGCACCGGGTAGCCGGCGATCGACCAGTCGACGATGCCGCCGTCCATGTGCACGACCTCGCGGAAGCCGGTGTCGACGAAGCGCCCGAAATGCTCGGCGGTCCGCCGGCCGGAGCGGCAGTGGAAGATGCCGATTTTCCCGGCGTCGCCTTCGGGACGGCGGGCATCGAAGTCCGAGAGCGGAAAAAGCGCCGCGCCCGGGATGTGCTCGTCCTCGTATTCGATGGTTTCGCGCACGTCGATCAGGACGGCCTCGCCCGCCTCCAGCAGCATCTTCGCCCGGTGCACGTCGACCGCCTGGACGGTGATGGTCTTCTTGTCGTTCGAAAGAGTCGCCATTGCATTCGATCCTTTCGTCAGGCGCCGGGACCGGCCGCAGCGCCAGCACAAGTCAGCGCGCGGTCGAGGTCGCGGATCAGGTCGTCGGGGTGCTCCAGGCCGACCGACAGGCGGATCATGTCGTCGCCGATGCCGACCGCGGCCCGGCCCTCTGCGCCGATCCGGTGGTGGGTCGTCGAGGCCGGATGGGTCGCCAGGCTCTTGGCGTCGCCCAGATTGTTGGAAATCGGGATCAGTTGCAGGGCGTTGAGCAGGTCGAAGGCCTCGCGCCGGCCGCCCCCGATGGTGAAGGTGACGACCGTGCCGCCGTCCGACATCTGGCGCCGGGCCAGCCCGGCCTGGGGATGGGATTCGAGGAAGGGCCAAAGCACCCGGCGGACGCCGCCCCGCCCCTCCAGCCATTGCGCGACCGTGCGCGCGGTGCGGCACTGGCGCTCGACCCGCACGGCCAGGGTCTCCAGCCCCTTGAGCAGCACCCAGGCGTTGAACGGGCTCATGCTCGGCCCGGTATGGCGGATGAAGGGCGAAAGCGCCTCGGTGCAATAGTCCTTCGAGCCGAGGATGGCGCCACCCAGGCAGCGCCCCTGCCCGTCGATATGCTTGGTCGCGGAATAGACCGCGACATCCGCGCCGAGCTCGAGCGGCCGCTGCAGCAACGGCGTCGCGAACACATTGTCGACCACCACCGTCGCGCCGGCGCCGTGCGCCAGATCGGCGACCGCCTGCACATCGACGATTTCGAGCTGCGGATTGGTCGGCGATTCCAGGAAGACGGCCTGCGCCGGCGTCGCCAGCGCCCGGTCCCAGGCCGCGAGATCCGTCCCGTCGACCAGTTCGGTGACAATGCCGAAGCGCGGCAGGATATCGGTGCAGATAAAGGCGCAGGAACCGAACAGCGCGCGCGAGGCGACCAGCCGGTCGCCCTGGCGCAACAGGCCGATCAGGGCTGTGAAGACGGCCGACATGCCGCTCGCCGTCGCGACGCCGGCCTCGGCGCCCTCGATGGC
Source organism: Alphaproteobacteria bacterium (assembly GCA_965202925.1). Taxonomy (GTDB): domain Bacteria; phylum Pseudomonadota; class Alphaproteobacteria; order Bin65; family Bin65; genus Bin65. Next base: position 2,151,545 of record CBDBCG010000001.1, read on the forward strand.
GCACAGCCGGTCGACGAACATCTGCACCGTCGGGTTGCCGTAGCGGCTGTAGACGTAGCGCAGGTCCGGGTTGTCGAAGGCATCCGCCGCCTCCTCGGCCGAGCCGTAGACATAGCCCGAGGTGAGATAGAGCGCCTCGGCGGTTTCCTCGAAGCGGCTGCGCACGATCCCGCCGTGCACGGCGGCGGTCTCCGGGTGAAGCGGGTGCGGAAGGTCCCGGTCAGGGGCGCCGGGCGGCTGAAGAATCTGGTTCACGGTCATCCCCACGGGCTGCCGGTCGGCGGGCCCACGGAGATCGGCTCCGTGGCGCTTTAGCAGTTGGTGACGCGGATGCAAGCTGCCCGATCAAATCCCGCGGATCCGGTAAGGGGGATCGGCCCATACAAAAACCCGTCGCGGCTTCCGGACGGGTTCCCACCTCTTTAGCCGCATTTCTTCAAAGCGCCCGCAAGTCGGTCTAAATCGGCGCCGGTCCCCATATGGATCATCGCCGTCGCGCCGTCAAGGCCCGGCTGCCCGGGCCGACCGTGCGCGTGGTTCCCCGTGCGTGTGGATCGAAGCCGGTCTTCGCTCAATCGAACATAGGCCGGGCCTGGCAAATCTGGCACCATCGGCCAGGCGCCCGGAGAGGAAACCCGCGGAATGATCGGACAGCTTGCCTGGGGAACGGTGCTGATCGTGCTGTCCATCGCCATTCAGGCGGCCCTGATGGCGGTGGCCGTTCAGACGATCCGGAGGCATGGGGCCTGGCTCAGCCGGCCGCCGCATCTTCCGAAGCTGGCCGGCGCCTTCTGCGGCGTCTCGCTCTGGATGCTGACGGGCCTGAGCGCAAGCATTTGGATCTGGGCGATCTTTCTCCATTGGACCCGTGCGCTGGCCGATTTCGAAGAGTCGCTCTATTTCTCGCTCGTTTCGTTCACGACGCTGGGTTTCGGCGATATTCTGCTGGACAAGCCCTACCGGCTGCTGTCGGGCATGATGGCCGCCGACGGCCTGATCCTGTTCGGCCTGACCACGGCCTTCCTGATCGAGTTCATCCGCAGCCTGCACGTCGCCCAGGCCGAAGCGACCGACAGGAATTGAGCGTCTGTCCTTCCGCTCACCACGCCATGTCGAGGATCTCGCGCACTTCAACCGCCTCGGTAATCGGCCGGGGGTTGGAGCGGACCATCATGTTGCCGAGGCTGCCTTCCGCGATCGTGGCGAGCTGGCCTTCGGCGATCCCGACGGCGCGCAGGGTGCGGGGTTGGCCGAGCCCGGCGATGAAATCGGCGACGACGTCGGCAGCCGCCTCCCCTGCCCGGCCGAAGGCCTCGCTCACCATCGCCTGCTGCTTCGCATTCACCGGCGCATTCCAGCGCAGCACGCTCGGCAGCATGACGCAGCTGGTGTGACCGTGGGGCACGCCGCCGACCGCGCCGAGCTGGTGGCCGATGCCGTGGCTGGCGCCGTATTCGACCCGGCCGAGGCCGAAGCCGGCGAGCCATACGGCGAGCTGGCAGTCGCGCCGCGCCGCCAGGTCGTCCGGCCGGTCCTTCGTCCGGGGCAGCGCTTCGGCGAAAATCTTCAGGGCATGGATGGCCGTGGCGTCGGGCAGCGGCTGGGCCGAGCGCGAACACAGGGTCTCCACGGCGTGGTCGACCGCACGCACGCCGGTCGAGAGCCACAGCCATTCGGGCGTGTGGACCGTCGCCCCCGGGTCGAGAATCACGGCTGCCGGAGCGCTGTCGCGCGCGATGTAGGCGTCCTTGATGCCGCGGGCCGGATCGGTCACGCCGGCGATGTTGCTGAACTCCGCGCCGGAGAGCGTCGTCGGCACGGCAATCTGCCGGACCGCCGACGGCCCGACCGGCGGCACGGTGCGCGATCCGTCCCCGGCAACCGTCACGCGGTAGGGTTTCAGGGTTTCGGCATCGTGCACGTTTTCCGCCAGGCACAGGAGGGCGGCCTTGACCGTGTCGATCGGCGTGCCGCCGCCCACGGTGACGACGATATCGGCCCCGGACCGCCGGATCGCGGCGGCGCAGTCGATCACGGTATCGACCGGTGTATGCGCCCGGCAGCCGGTGAACAGGCCGGCGGCGGAGTCGCCCAGTTCGGCCTCGATGGAAGCGATCAGGTCGGTCCGGGTGGCGAGGGTCGTCGACGCCACGATCAGCGCCCGCCTCGCATCGAGCGCCGCCATCTCCCGCGCGATCGCCTTCGGCGCCGGCGTGCCCCAGCCTACGCGCTCCTGGGCCAGGAACTGGAACAGGCCTTCCGCTGCCGTCATGATGTCCTTCCGGTGTGGTGCGGGCTATCCGTCGATCGAGGCCCGGCCGGCTCAATCGCCCCGGCGCGGCCCTAGTCCACGATCAACGCCGGCTCCAGCTCCAGCGTTGCCGCCAGGTCGCCGAGGCGCCGGTCGATGACCTCGCCGGAATAGTGGGCGGCATGGGTTTCGACCTGCAGCGCGAGGCCGCGGTCCGTGCGCTCGAAGCGGCTGCCGGCGAGGATTTCGGGTTGCCCTGCGGCAACGGTGTAGCCCAGCCGCAGGGCCTGGCCGAGCGCACGGGCATCGCGGACATCGTCTTCGCCGAGCCCGGTATTGCGGGCGACCTGTTCCATTGGCTCCTGAATCCCGCCGCTGTAGCGCGCGCTCGCCGCCAGGGCGAGGAAGACCCGGCCCGGATGGTCCAGCCCCATCAGCGGCGCGGTCAGGATACGGTCCCAGGCGTGGCGGTTGCGGTAGTCCGGATGGTCGATCCAGCCGGCGTCGGCAATCTCGCAGGCCGCCCGGCGCAGGCGCGCCCGTTCGCGGGCTTCCTGCGGGAAGAGGCCGCCGGTCCAGGCGGCGAGCGCCGGTCCGAGGCCGGTGAAGCGGCAGAAGCGCTGACCGTAGGCGGCCGCACCGGCGAGCAGGGGATCGGCGCGCCGCATCCTCAGGTCGAGGGCTTCGTAGAGCACTCCCTCGCGGACGCCGCGCGCGGCGAAGACGATCTGGGCCGGCCGGGCGATGCGGATCAGGCGGCGCAGCACGATGGCCGACGCCCGCACCGCTTCTATCCGCCGGACCGAAATCGCCGGAAGCTGCTCCAGTCCCCGCTCGCTCTGGCGGGCCAGCAGTTTCGCAAAATCGGCGAACTCCACGGCCCCGGCCCGGTACCCGTCGATCATCCTCAACGCCCGGTCGTGCTGCGCCATATGCACTTTGGCCAGCGAGCGCCACGCGCCGCCCACGGCGTAGAGCGTCGCGCCTTCCGCACCGGCGAGCCAGTCGATGTCGCCCAGCGATTTCCGGACCAGGGCGCCGACCGTCTCGCCCTGCGCCATCGCCTCGTTGAGCCGCAGCGGACCGAGCGGCAGGGTCGCCATCTCGTGGACCTGTTCGCCGCCGACCCCGACGAGCTCCAGGCTGCCGCCGCCCAGGTCGCCGACGATGCCCTCGGCCCGGGGAAAACCGGCCATGACGCCATAGGCCGAAAGGCGGGCCTCGTCCTCGCCGCTCAGTACCCGGACTTCGAGGCCCGGATCGCGCCGCAGCGCTTCGAGGGCAAGGTCGTCCTCGAAGGGCTGATCAAGACCGACGGCACCGTCGAGGTGCTGCAGATTCTCGCCCCGGTGGACCCGGAGACGATGACGACGGTGCACCCCGACCTCGCGCGCTCGGCCGTCGAGGCGGTCGACGGGTGGCGCTACGAGCCGACCCTGCTCCACGGCGTGCCGGTCGACACGCGGATGACCATCAGCTTCACCTTCCGCCCGTAGAGATGGGGCTCGTCAGGCGTCCACGACCAGAGTCACGATGCGCGGGTCTTCGACACGCCTGGACGCGTCGAGCACTTCGAGGGCGATGAGGGAGCCATCCTCGCCGTAGTCGAGAATCACGCCGGGGTTGTCTTCGTCGCTTTCGGCGACCAGCCCGTCACGCAGGATGAGCGTGAGGGTATCCGTTGCCTCGTCGTAGCGCGCCTTCATTTCATCCTCACCATACTTGTCGAACTCGGTCGCCGCGACCGCGCCCAGCGCAGCGCGGAGCTGGCGGTCACCGCCATTATCGCCGCCAGGACGTTGAAGAGCATGTCGACGGGGTCGAACACGCGGCTGGGCAGCAGCAGTTGGATGCACTCGTCGACCACGCCGACCAGGCCGGTCGCGAGCACCGCGAGCAGGGCGGGCGCGGGGACGCGGCGGCCCCGGCTCGTCCGCTCGGTGAGGGCTTCGTGGATGAACAACGCGACGACGCCGTACTCGATGAGGTGGGAACGCTCGGTCGGGATGGACATCCGGACGAAGACCAGGACGTAGGCGGCGGCGATGCCCAGGGCGACGCCGATTTCGGTGCCCTTTGGCCGCGCCCGCAGCCCCTGCGTCACGACGGCGGCCAGGACGAGCAGGCAGCAGAGGATGAAGAGGCCCTCGCCGACGCCGCTGCCGGCCAGCGCCGCGGCCAGCGTGCGCGCGAGGCCGAGGGTCGAGTAGATGGCGGCCACGACGGCCGCCGTCCAGGCCCAGAGGCGTCGTTCCCGGTCGGATGTGAAGAGACGTTCGGACGTGAAGCGAGGAGACAAGGCCACCTGGGCAGTGCGTCAGCGGGGCGGGCCGACGCCGGCCCCCGCGCCGGCGGCGCAGAGACGCGCGGACTCGGCGAGCGACCCGAGGGCGAGGCGGGCGGCGCCGCGGTAGTAGTCGGTGTCGGCGTGCTTCTCGACGAGCGCGAGGCAGGCGGGCGCCCACGCGAGCAGGTGGTCCCGCAGGAAGTCCGTCTGGGCCTGGAAGCACCGCGCGAGGTGCGCCGCGTCGCCTCGGCCCGAGGCCTCGGCGGCTTGGTTGGAGAGGGTCCCCACGAAGGCCAGCTCCAGCCCGAGGTGGTCGTCGGGCTCGCGGTGGACGGCCGGCGCCTCGACGCCGAACCGCCGGTAGAGCTCGCGCACCTGCAGGGTGGGCTCCTGGAACGTGAGCTTCGTCTTGCTGCGGTGGACCGATTCCCACGGGGGAACGAGCATCTCGCCGGGGCCGACGAAGAGCCGGTTGAAGTCCCACTCGAGGGCGCCGAGCCGGGCCGGGTCCCAGCCCGCGCAGAACGCGTTCAGCAGGGCCAGCCCCGCGGCGGTGGCGTCGTCGCGCGACGGGAAGGGCCACGCCTCGAACAGCCGGTCGCCGGCGAGGGCGGCCAGCCACTCGGCGCGCGGCGGCTCGTAGAAGCACCGGCCGAGGAAGTGGTAGGCGAGGGCCTGCTCCTCCTGGCGACGCCGCCACTCGGCGGGGACGGTGGGCGCTTCGCGCGATGCGGGAGCCGTTCCGCGCCGATCCTCGACATCGTTCGACACGGAAGCCGCAACGCGCCGACCCTCGTCATCGTTCGACGTGGGAGCCGCCCCGTGCCGACCCCCGCGGTGGTTCGACTCGGGCGCTGTCAAATGCCGACCCTCACCCGCATGGCGTAGAACAGGAAGCGGCCGCACACCTCGGACACGAGGACGAGCCCGAGCGCGCCGCTCGTCAGCGCGGCGGCGAGTCGATGCCGGGAGGGTAGGAGGGGCCCGCGGGCGAGTGCGAGGACGCAGCCCAGCGCCCCCGCCGCGGCGGCGAGCAGCCCGAGACGCAGCAGGAGCACGCCGCCGTAGTCGCCCGTCAGGCGCCGCGCGCTCGCCGCGGCGGCCGCCGACGGCTCGCCGGCCAGGGCGGCGAGATGGAGCGGCACCACGACGAACTCCAGGGCGAGGGCCAGGATGCCGGCCAGCGCGAGTCCGCGCAGGACTGCCGACGAAGCCGCGGCGGGCCCGGCGGCAGGATGGTCGGCTTCCGGCGCGAGAGACCGTCCGACCAGCCCCGCCGCCACGCCGAGGATGCCCAGCCGCAACGCCGTGCCCCCGAACGCGGCGGGGGTCGCGAAGCTGTTCCAGGCGGGCTGGGCGGGCAGCAGGTAGATGGCGGTCTGGCAGGTGAGGAACGCCAGTCCTGCCGCCGCCGCGAGCCGGGGCAGCCACGTGACGAGGGCGGAAGTCGT
>CBDBCG010000002.1:0-97500 GCA_965202925.1 Alphaproteobacteria bacterium
CGTCGGCGCCGAGCGCGAATATCCGCTCCAGCGCCTCCGGGGTCAGGCTGTCGCGCACCGCCGCGCGCTCCAGCCCCCCGGGCCCGGCCAGCAGAGCCGGGAGCGCCAGAAGGACCCGGCTGCGGCGGTATGCCATCACCGAGCGCGCCCCGGTCGCGGTGCCCGCGCAGCAGGACCACGACCAGGACGCGCAGGCCGCTCCGGACCAGCGCCGATACCCTGGCGAGCCGGGGGTCGGACCAGGCGGTGTCGGCGACGTCGAGCAGCATCGCGCCGGAGCCCCGCGCGATGCGCAGCGCGCGCGCCAGGCGCCGCGCCGAGCGGTAGTAGTGCGCCTCCTTGATCTCGGGCGCAGTGAACGCGGGATGGGCGTTGAGATGCCGGTAGAGGAAGGTCGTGCCCGACCGGCCCGGTCCGACCGCCAGCACATAGTCGTAAGCCGGTCGCAGGCCGCCCCACCGGCCCCTGACGCGCCCGCGCGGTTCGCCGGTCTCCGTCATCGGCCGGCCGCCGGATCCGGTCCGGGGCAGGGTTCCGCCGCCCCTGGAAGCCGCCCGCGCCGGCCCCCGGTTCCGGTCCGGGGCAGGCTCCCGGGCCGGGGGGCAGGACGCGGCCTCCCGCACATGGCCGAGGCGTTCCAGCGTCCCCCAAGACGCGCAGCGCGGCGGCTTGGGGGTCGATCTCCGCAGTGTCGATGGTAAGGTCCGAACGGTCCGGCGCCTCATAAGGGTCGTCGATGCCGTGAACCCCGCCGAGCAGCCCGGCCCGCGCCCGGGCGTAGAGCCCCCCGGCATCGCGCGCCTCGCAGACCGCGAGCGGGGTCGAGACATGGACTCGACGAAGCGCCGCCGGCCGCCTCGACGGCCGCGCGCAGCGCGCGCCGGCCCGACGCGTACGGGGCGATGAGCGCGCAGAGCGCGATGCCGCCGTGCCTGGCGACCCCGGCCGCGACCAAGCCGACCCGCCGCGCGTGGGTCTCGCGGTCCGCGCGCGAGAAGCCGAGATCGCCGGAGAGGTCCGGCGCACCGCGTCGCCGTCGAGCAGCTTGACGGGGCGTCCGGTGCGCGCGCGCAGCATCGCGGCAAGCGCGGCGGCGAGCGTCGATTTGCCGGCCCGGGAGAGCCCGGTGAACAGCACCGCGAAGCCCCGGCGCCGGCCGTGCGGGCGCTCCGCGCTCACCGCGTCCCCCGGTGCGCGGCCGCCGGCGGCAGCGGGGCCTCCATGGGGTCGAGGTTGGGGGCGAGCACGCGCGAGCGCTCCAGGTGGCCTTGCGCGCGAGCGGCGTAGTCGGGGCGGGTGGCGGCCACCTTGAGGTAGAGCCGGGCGAGCGCGTGGTGCAGCACCCAGCTCTCGGGCTCGGCCGCGAGCGCGGCTTCCGCCTCGCCGTCGGCGAGCGCGAGCAGCCGCGCCGCCTCCTGCGTCTCGTGCTCCGCGAGCACCTGCCAGTTGAGCGCCAGGTTGTTGAACAGCACGATGCGCGGACCGGTGGCGAGCGGCCCGAAGGCGGCGATGGCGCTTTCGATCTCGGCGATGAACGGCCCGCCGCGGTCGGCGCGCCACATCGCGGCCGCGCCGGCATGGATGGCGGCGCTGGAGGCGATCGACGCCCCGGCGAGGCAGAGCGCCGCCGCCCCGGGCCGCGGCGCGCAGCCCGGCCAGGCCCGGCAGCGGGGGCAGGCGGAGCGCCGCCGCGAGCCGCAGCGCGACCGGCGGCTGGCGCGGCTCCTCCGGGTCCGGGCCCGCGCGCATCCGCGCTTCGACATGCACGAGGAAGGCGAGCAGCAGCATGTGCTGGAGCCAGCTCTCGGCGCTGTAGAACGAGGTCAGGCCCTGCACGAACCAGCCCGCCAGCGCCGCGCCGGCGAACGCCGCGAGCGCCCGCTCGCGCGGGTCCTCCAGCCGCCGCGCCGCGCGCCAGCGCGACCAGGGCGGTCTCCCAATCGGTCCCGAACACCGTTATGTCCGGGCGCCGGCCGAGCGCCGCCCCCGCACGCCGCCGCCACAAGGCCCGTTCCCGGCCCGGCCCGGCCTTCCGGGTCCGCCCCGGCAAGGTTGAAGCAGCGCAGCACCGCCGCGCTCCGATCGGGCCCTGCCAACGCGGTCCGCACCGCCTCCTCGGCCGCCCGCTTCGCCGCCCCGTAGGCGCTGATGGGACCTGCGCCCGCGCCGTGCACCGCGGCGCTGGAGGTCAGCACCAGGCGCTGCACCCCGCCCGCAGCGCAGGCCTCCGCGAACGCCCGGCTCGTCTCCGCATCCCGCCCAGGCGGTATCGGCCGGCCCGTCCACCCCCGGCGCGGCCTGCGAGGTGGACCGCCGCCCGGATGCGGCGCTTCGCGACCACCGCTTCCACCGCGTCCCGGTCGCCCGCGTCCCCCTGTATGAACTCGACCCCAACGGGCACCGCCTCGCGGCAGCCGCCGGACAGGTCGTCGATGACCACCGGCCGATACCCCGCCCCGGCGAGCGCCGCCGCCGCGTGGCTGCCCACATAGCCCGCGCCGCCGCTCACCAGCACCGTCGTCCCGCGACCGCCGCTCATAGCCGCTTCCATGCCGCCGCCAGCTCGCGCAGGCCGAGCGCTCCGCTCGCCGCCGCCGCGAGCGCGAATGCCGCCATGCCCGCCGCGCCGAGCGCCGCCAGCACCGCGACCCGCTCCCCGACGCCCGACCACTCGCCCAGCGCCCCGCGCGCAAGCCAGACGCCAAGCCCCGTCGCCGCCCCGGTGATGCCGATCGCCCGCAGCCGCGCGCCCAGCCGGCGGTCCGGCGCGAACGCGCGCCTGCGCAGCAGCACCGCGAGCAGCAGCGCCGCATGCAGCCAGGCCGAGGCGGCCGTCGCGAGCGCGATGCCGGTATGTCCGAGCGGGCCCGTCAGCAGGAGGCTGAGCCCTAGGTTGACCGCCACCGCCGCGACCGCGGCCCCCATCGCCGGGCCCGGCTCGCTGCGGGCGAACAGCACCGAGGCGAGCGTCGCCGCCGATATCCAGGCCGGGAGGCCGATGGCGTAGGCCGCGATCGCCTGCGCCGTCGCCGCCGCGTCGGCTTGCGTAAACTCGCCGTGGCGGAACAGCGCGGCGGCCAGCGGCTCCGCGCCGGCAGCCAGCGCCGCCGCGCCCGGCACACCCAGCAGCAGCACCGCCTCCAGCGTGCGGTTGACCGCGCGGTCCACGCCGCGCCCGTCGGCGCGCGCGAGCGCCGGCAGCAGCACCGTCGCCGCCGCCACTCCCAGCAGCGCCGGGCCCAGCCCGCTCACCCGGGCGGCATAGTCGAGATGCGATGCCGCGCCCGGCCCGAGCAGGGTCGCGACCCCCAGGTCGACCAGCAGCACCGCCTGCATCGCGCCCGCCGACACCGCCGCCGGCGCCGCCCGCCGGAACAGCAGCCGCACCTCCGGGCCGAAGCGCGGCAGGCGCGGGCGGAACCCCAACCCCGCGCGCCGGCAGGCCGGGACCAGCAGCACGAGCTGCACCGCGCCCGCTGCCGCGACCCCGGCCGCGAGGCCGTGCGCCGGGCTCGCCAGCAGCGGCCCGAGCGCGAACAGCCCCGCCAGCGCCGAGAGGTTGAACAGCGCCGCCATCGAGGCGGCGGCCGCGAACCGGCCGGCCCCGTTCAGCACCGCGCACAGCACCAGTGCCGGGCCGCCCAGCACCAGGAAGGGCAGCATGACCCGCGCCGGCGTCACCGCGAGGTCGAGCCGGCCGGGATCGGTCGCGAGACCCGGCGCCGCCATGCGCACCAGCCATGGCATCGCGAGCGCCGCCACCGCCGCCGCGCAGCAAAGCGCGGCCAGGATCGAGACGAAGGCGTCCCCGGCAAGGCGCCGCGCCGCCTCCGGGCCGTCCACAGCGAGCCGGCGCGCGACCGGCGGCACGAACGCCTCCCGGACGCCGCCCGCGGCCAGGCCCGCCCGCAGCAGGCCCAGCAGCCGGAGCGCTATGAAAAGCGCATCCGCCGCGCCCCCGGCGCCCAGCAGCGCCGCCGCGGCCGCGGTGCGCGCATAGCCGAGCGCCCGGCCCGCCAGCGTCAGCCCCGAGACCAGCGCGCCCGAGCGCAGCAGGCTCATCGCCCCGCCATCTCCGCACGGCCCGCGCTCAACCGGGGCCGCGCCGGACCGCCAGCGGACGCACCGCGCGCATCGCCCCCGGCAGGCGCAGCAGGCGCGCCGTCATGCCGGCCTCCAGCGACCACAGCCCGCGCCACGCCCGCGCCGGAAGCGTGCGCAAGGGCCGGCGCGCCCGGGGGACGACGCACCACCGTCCGGGCCACCGTCCACGTCCTCCGGCACGCCGCCGCACCTTCGTCCCCGAACCCGCAGCCGGTGAGCTCGAGATCGGCCGCGTAGAGCGCCTCCACCGCCCGCCGCGTGGCCGCGTCGTAATAACGGGCATAGCCGCCGCAGGCCTGGGCGTCCCGCGCGCCGGAGGCGTTGCGGTGGGCAAGCGGCGCATCGGGCAGGCCCAGCAGCCGCCCCAGCCGCGCGAAGTCCGCCTCCATGCGCCCCACCGAGCCGATGAAGTCGAGCGGCCGCGCATCCAGGCGCGCCACCCCGAACAGCCGCTCCGGATTGCAGTCGGGCAGGAACGCCGTCTGCGGCCACAGATGGTCCGCCGACCAGCCGAGATCGCCCAGCCGCACCCTGCCCGGGCCGTAGACGCGGTCCCGCTTCTCCCGGAACGCGTCCGCCGCCTCGCGCCCCCAGCACGGCCCGAAATCGGCGAGGATGTCCGCGCAGAGATCGGCGAAGCCGCCCGGTGTCGCCAGGCCCTCGGGCTCCGCACCCGCGCCGCGGCGGCGCAGCCGCGCCACCCGGCGCAGGTCCAGCCACAGCGAGACGAACCGCTCGTAGGGGTCGCGCAGGAAGGTGAACGTGAAATAGTCAGGGTAGAGGTTCATCGCCTGCGCGGTGCCCGGCAGCCGCCGCGACATCGCCCCGCCGTGCCAGGCCGGCCGGAAGCTCGGCCGGCCCCCGCCGTGGGTCATGAACCAGTCGAGCACGCTCGTGCTCGCGCATTTCGGCACCTTGACGTAGATGCACCGGTGGCGGTGCGAGATCATGGCGCCCTCCCGCCATCCGGCCCGCGGTCTCCCTGCGGCGCCGGCGCGCTCCTGTCCTTCCCGGACAGCGAACCGCCCGGCGTCTCGCGCACCCACCGCATCATGCGCCCATTATCGGAATTATGATTATCCTGTGTGTATCTTCTTCGTTGTATTTGATACCTTTTTCATCTCATTTGGCCAATTCGGACGCATGATTGCCGAAGGCTTGCCCCCCGCACCGCCTGTAATTCGGTGCGGAATCTTCGACGTCGATCTGGAGTGGGCCCCTGAGCCCGGACAGGTGGATTGAAATGATTTGACCGGTGCGCCGGGCATTCGAAGGATCGACGCCGCGCCGGGGCCGGGGACCCCGGTCGTTCGGCAACCCGGTGTCAGTCAGCGCCTTGCGGCCTCTGCGGCCGTGCGGTTTCCCGTTCGACGATTGGTGTCGGGGGGTTGAGCCATGGTGCAATCCCCGTCATAAGTTGATCGTCACGTCGTTCCGATCACCCCGAGAGGTAGCCAATGTCGACCTTAGGGAACGCTGAAAGGGTGCGCTCGCCCATCCGGTACTTGGTTCGTGTCGCGCGGGCCGATCCGAGGCAATACCGGACAGGACAGAGTACTCGAAAAGATGAATGACCGGACGCCGTCACTCGGGGGTTCTCCCTACGCCCCGGCTTCCTATGCATTGCCCGAGGCGTCCCGGGCGCAATCGCAACGTCCGTGAGTGGAGCCGCCCATGTACCCGCGAGCCTCAGCGCGGTACAAGCGCCCCTTCGACCTCGCCGTCATCGTCGTTGCAGGCCTCTTGTTCGCACCCGTGTGGCTGCTTCTTTGCATCGCGATCCCGATAGCGATCCGCCTGGAGGACGGGGGCCCGGTCTTCCACGTACAGACCCGACTCGGCCGCGCGGGACGACACTTCAGGATGTTCAAATTCCGGACAATGATCGAGGAAGCCGAGAGGCCCGAGGCGGCGGTCCTGGCGTCCGAGAACGACCCGCGCCTCACCAGGGTCGGCAGAATACTGCGGTCGTCCCATCTCGACGAGATTCCGCAGATCCTGAACGTCGTCATGGGAGACATGAGTTTGGTCGGCCCCCGCCCGGAACGCCCGGAGCTTGCGAACCTGATCCGCCGGAAACTGCCCGACTTCGATCAGCGCCTGCGCGTCCGGCCGGGAATCGCGGGGCTGAGCCAGGCCCGCCGCCACTACCACGTGACAGCGCGGCACAAGCTCCGCTACGACAACCTGTACATTGCAAGCATGACCCCCTTGCTGGATCTCAAGCTTCTTGTTGCCTGCTTTCTGGTTTCAATCGGGCTTCGTCGGTTGCGGACGCGGCTCGGAACCCGGCGAGCGAGTTTCACGAAGGATGACCGCTCGGTCGAGAACCGGCGCGAATCGGTTCGCCGGCGTTTCCCTCGCGGTTCGCGCCAGGGCGACACCACACCGTGAAGGTCCTCGTCACCGGAGGCCTTGGCTACATCGGGCTGCATACGGCCGTCGAGCTCCTTGAGAACGGCCACGAGGCGGTGCTGCTTGACAATTGCTCGAACGCATTCCTCCGGGCGCTGCCAGCGCTTGCCGGCCTGATCAAGCAGAGTGTGCCGTTCGTGCACGGCGACGTCCGCGATGACGACATCCTCGATGGCGTATTCGAAGACGGCTGTTTCGACGCTGTCGTGCACTTGGCCGCGCTCAAGGCCGTGGGCGAGTCGGCGCGGGACCCGCTACGCTATTTCGCGAACAACGTGGCCGGGACCATCTGCCTACTGGAACGGATGGCGGCGCACGACGTCAAGACGCTGATCTTCAGTTCCTCCGCCACCGTCTACCGCGGGAGTTGCGAGCCACTCACCGAGACGCATCCGACCGGGCCGTCCAGCCCCTACGGTCGCGCCAAGCTCTTCGAGGAGAAAATGCTGCGTGATCTGCACGCGGCGAATCCCGATTGGCGCATCTCCATCCTGCGTTACTTCAACGCCGTCGGTGCCCACGCGAGCGGACGCATCGGCGAAGACCCGACACGGGCGTCGAACCTTATACCCCGCATCGGGCAGGTCGCGCTCGGCCTGCGCGAGTCGCTCGATGTTTTCGGAGTCGACTATCCGACACCGGATGGCACATGCGTCCGCGACTATGTCCACATCGTGGATCTCGCCAGCGCACACGTCGAGGCCCTGGACCATCTGCAGTCCGAACCGGGTCTCGCGGTGCACAATCTTGGAACCGGCGTCGGCTACAGCGTAATGGAGGTGGTCAATGCGTTCGAGCGGGCTAGCGGGCACACCATTCCGGTTCGCACTGCGCCGCGGCGCGCAGGCGACGCGCCAATCAGCCGCGCCGACGCGACGCGCGCGCGAACTGAACTCGGCTGGACCGCAAAGCGGGGTCTTGACGCCATTTGCACGGATCATTGGCGCTGGCTGTCGTCGCACCCAAACGGCTTCCCGGACTGACCGGGTCGATGCGGCATCGGCAAGCCCGAGAACGAGCACAGGCGCCCACGGGCGGCTGGTTCATCCTCCGTTAGCGTGGCCCGGGTTTCGGGACAAGCGGTTCCTCGTCGAGCCCCGACCGGATGAGCAGCTTCTCCCGGTGACAGAGCGAGCAGGTGTCGTTCCTCCGGTCACTGAAACCGCGCCCGCGACACGGTGAAGGAGCGGCGGCCGTTCGTTGCTCAATCCACCCGGACGGTGGCCGACCATAGAATCTCGTTACTCGGTTAGGTGACCGCGCTCCCAGAGCGGGCTCCCGCCTCTTATCTGCGTGGGTTCGAGTGCCACGCTCCGCCGCGCGCCAAGGCACCCGCCGGCGTAGACTTCCAACTGCGCCGGAAGCATTCCGCCCTCCTCTCATGCCTTCGGGCGAGCGCCGGGGTGGCGACCGGCACGGCGCCGCTACCTCGCCACGCATCTAGGGCGCGCCTCGAGGCTTCACCTTGAGGTGCTGCGAGACCTCCATGACGTCGGCGCATCGGGCGCGCGCCCCCCATCCAGCTCTGTTGGAAAACCCACCGAGCGGGCCGGGAGCGCCAGAATCGACAGACCAAAACTGTCCAGATTTTGGATTGCCAGGAACGTCAAGTTTTCGATTGCCGCCACACCGGTGATTTCGGGGCACTGAGCCAAGTTTTTTTCACCGCCCTGATGCGGCATGCGGGGCCTAGCGGGGCCTAGGATATGAAACGCGGGATTTGCCATACCGAAAGCGGTTTTCCGATGCTCCCGCCGTCCCTATCTATGCCGGATGAGCATACCGAATTCGGATCCCTGCGGCGTCCTCGATGCCCGATTCCTGCGGGCGATCGAGGTCTGGTGCGCCCGAAACGGGATGAGCGCAGGGGCGTTCGGCGCCGCCGTCTGCCGCGACCGCGGCTTCGTCGCCTCGCTGCGCGACGGCCGCAGCCCGCGGCTCAGAACGGTGGACCGGGCGCTCGCCGTCATGGGCGAGCCGCCGGCCGGCCCGGCCTTTCGTCGGGAAATCGATGCCTTTCTCGCGGTGACGGGGGTCAAGCGCTCGCTGCTCGGACGGGAAGCGACGGGCAACCCCTCCTTCGTCGCGCAACTGCTCGGGGGCGTGTCGCCGAAGCTGGCGACGGTGGAAGCGGTGCGCGCAGCGATGAAGTCGCACGCCAGCCCTGCCGAGCGGCGTGAAATTCGTGCCCGTGCCGGCGCGATGCCGGCGATCCTGACCGGTGCCCCGCTGCCGTCTCCGAAGCCTCCTGCCCGGTCCATAGATCGCGATCCCGGTCCGGAGCGGCCGGCCCGCCGTCACGAGGACCGAGGCTATGTGGACACCCGCGAGGCGGCGGAGCGGCTTGGGCTGTCCCCGAGCACGCTGGCCCGATACCGGATCACCGGGGCGGGTCCCTGGTACTACCGTTTCGGGGGCTGCGTGCGCTACACGGAGCCGGACCTGGAGGTATGGGCCGCCGGCCGCCGGGGACGCGGGACCGGAGGCGTCGGCGCCGGGGACGAGGCCGCGCGGCGGACATCGCCGTGAGCCCGGGCGTCCCCGGGCGCGGGGATGTCCGTCATGCCTGACAGAGACATATGGCTAATGCCGCTCGTGGTGGCCGGGATCTGCGCCGCCGGCATGGCGGTGCTGGTCGCCGGTCTCGCGCTCGCGCTCGGCACGACCGGACACGATTGGTACGCGGCCTGGAAGTTCACGCTGGTCGAGGCCATGCTGACCGTCGGCTTCAGCGACTACGGGGTTGTCGAGTATCGCACAGCGGCCGGCGAAACCATTACTGTCCAGCGGTACCAGCTCGCCTATGTGATGAGCGAAGCGTGGTGGGCCCGCAGGCAGATATTCTCCCTGGCGGCGGACCGCGCGGTGCTGGGCGCGTGCACCGGGCTTGCCCTGTTCGCAATATGGATGGGGGTGGGGGCCGCGATGCGCCTGCGGCGGTTCGTGGGCGGGCGCGGGACGGTCGTGGAGCCGGCGCCGCGGGCCCGGCCCGGATATGCGGGCCGGATGCACCACTCGGACGATTGGAGCGACGGCGAACTGATCGCGGCACTCGCCCGCCGGAGCGACAGGGTCGGCGTGCTGCTGGTGTCTCCCGCCGAGGTCGAACGGCTGGCGGGAACCAGGGGCGACGACGCCGGACACTCCACAACGCTGCGGGAATCGCTGCCGCCTGCAAGGACGCCGGGCCTTCCGTCGCCGGAGGGCGCGGAACCGGCGGGTGAGGCTTCAGTCCAGGCGAAACCGGTCCCCGCCGATCCCGTAAGCCGCCCTGACACGACAGAGGCGGACAAGCCGGCCGGGAGCAAAGCAGTTGGGCGCAGGCGCGAGCCGGGCGAGCAGTTCTTCTGATGGTCGCCTCGATCGGCGCCGTCGCCGCGCCGTCCCAGGGCGTCAGCTATTACGAACGGGACGGCTATTACGCGAAGGACGATCCCGATCACCGCGACGCCAGCGCCTGGGCCGGCAAGGGAGCCGAGGCTCTGGGCCTTTCCGGCCCGGTCGATCCGGACGTGTTCACCGCGATCCTCGAGGGCCGGGTGCCGGACGGCCCGCAACTCGGGCGTCCCGGCAAGGACGGCGAAATCGTCCACCGGCCCGGTCGCGACCTCACCCTGTCGGCCCCGAAATCCGTCTCGCTCGCCGCGCTCGTCGGCGGCGACGCCCGCGTTATCGAGGCTCACGGACGGGCGGTGAAGCGGACGCTGGCCTGGGTCGAGGAGCGCTCCGTCGAGACCCGGATGAAGGGTCCGGATGGCGGCCGGATGATCCGCGCCGGCGACCAGAAGGCGGTGATCGCCACCTTCGCCCACGAGACCTCGCGCAATCTCGACCCCCAACTCCATACCCATGCGGTGATCGCCAACATGGTGCAGGGCGAAGACGGCAAGTGGCGCACCATGGCGAACGAGAAGCTCTATTCCTCGAAGATGCTGATCGGCGCGCTCTACCGGGGCGAACTCGCGCGGGAGTTGACCTCGCTCGGCTACGGCATCGAGAAGACCCATGCCGACGGGCGCTTCGAGATCGCGGGCGTCTCGCGGGACGTGATCGAGTCCTTTTCCACCCGCCGGGCGGAGATCGAGGCGGCGATGGACGGGCGCGGCCTCGGAACGCCGGCGGAGAACCAGCGCGCCGCCCAGCGCGCGGCGCTGATGACCCGGGCGGCGAAACGCGATGTCGACCGCGCGGAGCTGCGGGATATGTGGCACTCCCAGGCGAACGGGCTCGGGTTCGACGCCAAGGCGCTGACAGCCGACGCGGTGGAGCGGAGCCGGGACGCTCCGGGCGAGGATCGTGGGGTTGGCAGGGACGCCGCATTGGACGGGGCGGCGGTTCGCCAGACGGATCTGTTCGATCCCCCGCCGCAATCCCCGGCGGACGTGGCGATGGCCTGGGCGGTGGAACACCTGTCCGAGCGCGAGGCGGTGTTCGCGAAGACCGACCTGCTCGCCGCCGCGCTGGCGTGGAAACCGGGATCGGTGACCATCGGGGAAGCCGAGGCCGCCGTCTCCAGGCTGGAGAAGGAAGGGACGCTGCATCCATGCGGCCTGCCGCAATGGGGCGAGTCGCTCACCACCGACAAGGCGGTGGCGGACGAGAAGGAAACCATCGCGCTGATGGAACGCGGCCAGGGTATGTCGCGCCCCGTGATGCGGAGCTGGATCGCGGGGCCGCTGCTGCACAACGGCCGCCTCACCGTGGGCCAGAAGGAGGCGGTGAAGACGATCCTGTCGTCGAAGGACCGGGTGGTGGGCGTGCAGGGCTATGCCGGCACCGGCAAGACCACCATGCTCGACCGTGTCCGGCAGCTCGCGGCAAAGAGCGGCTACCGCACGATCGGCGTCGCCCCCTCGGCCTCGGCGGCGCGGACGCTGGCGGTCGAAGCGGGGATCGAGACCGAAACGCTGCAACGCTTCCTCGCCCGCAACGCGGGCATCGCCGAAGGACGGCTGACCCGGAAGGGCGCCAGGGAAATGCGCGCCGCGTTTCGGAAGACGGTGCTGGTGGTTGACGAGGGTTCGCTCGCCTCGACCGTCCAGGCCCGCGATCTGCTCCGGATCGCCGCGGCCATCCGCATCCCCCGCGTCGTGCTGGTGGGCGACCGGAAGCAGCTCGACGCGGTCGACGCCGGCAAGCCCTTCGCCCAGCTCCAGGCCGCCGGCATGAGGACGGCGGTGATGGACGAGATCCTGCGCCAGAAGGACACCGAACTGAAGGACGCGGTGCGCGCGAGCCTCGCGGGCGAGATCGGCAGGGCCTTCGGCAAGCTCGGCGACCGGGTCGCCGAGGTCAATCCCGACAACCTCGCCGGCGCGGCCGCCGCGCGCTGGCTGAAGCTCTCCGCCCATGAACGCGAAAACACCGGGCTGATGGCGCCGAGCCATGCCCTTCGCACCGAAATCAACGGCCACATCCGCGAGCGCCTCGCCCGCGACGGCGTCATCCACGGCCCTGCTTATCAAGCCGAACGTTTGGTCTCCCACGGCTACACCAGCGCGGAGAAGGCGGTGGCGGCGAACTACTCACCCGGCGATGTCGTCGCCTTCCATCGGGATTACAGAAGCCTCGGCGTCGCGAAGGGCGATGAGCGCCGTGTCGCCGGGGTGGATCACCGCAAGGGCACGGTGACGCTGGAGGGGCCCGAGGGGCAATCCGTCCCCTGGCGGCCGCGCCGGGTCGGCGCCCGAAGCGGCAAGGGGCGCAGCGCGGTCGAGGTCTACCGGACGGAGAGCATGGAATTGCGCGCCGGCGACCGCATCCGCTGGACGCGCAACGACACCGGCCTCGGGCTGGTGAACAGCGACACGGCGGAAGTTGCGCGGGTCCGGGGCGACCGCGTCGCCTTCCGGCTCGGCGACGGCCGGACGCTCGAACTCGGCAAGAGCGATCCGCAGATGCGCCATCTCGACCATGCCTGGGCCTCGACCGTGCACGCGTTTCAGGGCCGCACCGTCGACTACGTGATCGCGGTGATGGAGGCGAAACACCCGAAACTGTCGACCCAGAAGAGCTTCTACGTCGAGATCAGCCGCGCACGGCACAATGCAGAGCTGGTCACCGACGATGCGAAGGAGTTGCGCGAGACCCTGGAGGCCGCCACCGGCGAGCGAGTCTCCGCGCTCGAAGGGATCGGCGCCGCCGACAGAGCGCTCGCCGAAGAGAAGGCGCGCGTCCAACAGAAAGTACGGGGGGGAGAGAAGGAACGCGGGCGCGGGCTGGAGGCAATGCTGGAGCAGCCCGCCGGGATCCGAGACGAGGCACAAGACAAGAGTCGCGAACTCCAGACGGAGAGGGCACCGGAGCCGAAGCAGAAATCGGTGGAGATGGATCTCGGCATGTAATGAGCACTGGTGGCATTCTACTGGCCGCAGGTTTCCCTGGCCTGAGCATGCTGCTTGAGAAGTCCAGCGAACTCGCGGTCCGGAAGGGACCGGGCAAGAGTGCGCGTTTCCGGCGCGAGGTTGTAAAGGGAGGGGCGGCGGGCTCCTCGGCGAAGGGCAAAGCGGGCTAAAACCGAGGCGCCGGCGGGCAGGGCCTCAGGTTCAGACCCGTTGGCGACAGGAAGAACTGTGCGATTGGCGCAGTGCGAGCAAGAAAGGAAGAATACCGGATGCCGGATGGGAATGTGGCCTTTAAGTGCACGTACAACGATGGTGGGGACCGCGGTTTCGTCGGATTTGGGGGAACCTGCACTGATGGGAATATCATCCGAAACGTGGAGAAGAAGAAACGTGTCTGGTGCTCTCACGTGGATAACCCCTGCCGAAAGTTCTACGAGAGGGATTTTCGAGGCAGAAGGCCAAGACGTCCTTGCTACGAGAGCCAGATCTTCACGGAATGGGGTTTCGGGCCGGGAACCTATCACTCAGGGGATAGGGACGGAGACCCGATTCCGATGAATCTTGCCCGCAAGGGCAAGGTCGCGCTGCTGACGACCCGACACCCCGACTACGATACCGAGCGCCAGAGAATCGTGTTCGGCGCGTTCAAGATCATAGAAGTATCGGAAAATGATGATGGGGATACTTGGCTAACGGGAGAGTCCGACACTGCGATCCGCTTGTCCGAATCAGCTGCGCTGGCTCTTCCATACTGGAGGTTCAAGGGTTACCCCGGATCAGGTGCGCCGGACTGGCGCATGGGATTGTTTCGCTCCGTCTCGAACCAAGAGGTTTCAAATTTCCTGCACGCGCTGCACCCGTTCCTGCAAAACGCGCAGGACAGGATAGCGCTCGAGATTTTGCTGGAGTGCTGCGGAGACTTGTCGCGTGACGTTGCGCAAGAAAATCCGGATGTGGAGATCCCGGGTGCCGACTCAAGGACGAAATATGGTCCAGGCGGAGAAGGCGAGCCGCATCGGTGGCTGAAGCACTTCATCGCGGAAAATCCCGAAAGGCTGAAGCTGGGCCCGGGAAAAGGAAAGGTCGAGCATAGCTTCGTGACGGGGGATCGTGTGGATGTCATCGTCAATCTGGCTAGCGGGGAAAGCTGCGTGGTCGAAATCGAGGTCGAGGGACCGTCCACCATGACCGGGGCGCACCAAGCGCTCAAGTACCGGGCTCTTCTAGCGGGCCAGTTGGACACCACCGAGCAGCCGCATGCCTTTCTCGTGGCGTACAGCGTTCCGAAGAAGGTCAGGAAGTTTTGCAAGCGGCACGGAGTGAGGGTCCTACAAGTTCAGCGGGACTAGGACATCGCCGACTTGATCGTCACAAGCCCTCGTTTCCGGAACGGCTCGTACAGACAGACACCGGTGCCAGGCCGAAGACGCGGTGACACGCATATCGAACGACCTTGGGGAAGACGTCGGGGACGACTGCGACAGTCGGCCGCGCCGTTTCCGGTAAGATCGGGATGCTAATGGAGCGTGAAGTCGCGCTATCGAGCAAGCACGCAGCCAAGACGCGGCTTACCAGGGCGCAGTGGGGGAGTGGGCGCCGCCGAGCCAGCGAGGCCAGTCTAACCGGTGGCGGGCCGTGAAGCGTTCCGTACGCTCGTCGCGCTCGTCGAGAAACGGAGACGTGCATGCCTTCGTTGAGTGAGAAGATGAACCATCATCAGGTTGCGTGGCGCCAACGCAACGTGTCTTCGAAGGAAATGGGGACTTGGCGTAAGAAGCCATACCCTTGGATTCTGCCCCGGAATCTGTGGGAAGAAGGCCTTTGGCCCGGCATCCGCACCCATTCGAACAATGCACTGACGGCCTATCTCAAACAGGCGCGCGTGCAGAAGCACAGCGGGGTGCACAACCTCAAGAGCTCCTGGATGCTGTGCGCGAACCTCTACTTTCCGTTCCGAAATAGCCGTCGCGACCGAGACCTCTTTGGCTCCTTCCTCCGCCACCACATAGCCCCGCAAATCGAAACTCTCGAGGCGATCGAGCTGGAATACTCGGAGGATGGCGATTTGCAACCCTCGCAACTGCTGGGTGAGACAGGCGGAAGCCGCGGTGCGGGACAGACATCACCGGACCTCGGGCTGATAGTGAATGGCGGACGCGGTCTGGTTCTCGTGGAGAACAAGTTTACCGAGCGCGATTTCTCTGCCTGTTCCGCCCGTAGGCGCAACGGAAGCGCCGAACGGCCGGGTAATCCCGACCCGGATCGATGCGACCACGCGTTGGCGGTGGCGCGGGATCCATGCCGCGAATGTCATCAAACAGCGTGGGGCCGGCAGTATTGGGAGCATCTTGCGCCGGTGGCGGATCGCAAAGTGTTGGCGACCCTGCCCTGGTGCCCGGCGGCCAGAAGCGGTTATCAACTGTTCCGGCAAACCGCTTTGGCCGAGGGGATCGCGCGGTCGGGGAAGTACGACCTGACGGTTTCGGCGGTGGCGGTGGACGCTCGAAACACCGATCTCGATACCTGCCTCAAGAAGAGCGGCGTATCGGAATTGGCCCGATGGGAGACTGTGTTCAAGGGACGCGCGATCTTCGCCGTGTTCACTCACCAGCAATGGGTGAACTGGGTCAGGGAACACGACCGCGAGGGCCACTGGAGCGAGTGGCTGTCCTGGATCGGTGACAGATACGCGATCTAACAGGCGGACAGCCTGCGCGCTGAATGATCGTCAGACTTACGGGTAGACCCCTTCACGGTCATCGCGATAGTCGCCGACGACCCAGATGAAGCTCTGGATGTCGATCCAGTCGCGCGGGTCGAGGTCCGAAAGCTCGTTCGAGGTCTCGTCCGCGAGGTCGAGAAGCGACAGATAGACGTCGAGCTCGAGCTGCGCCCGATAGATCGAGGCAAACGGGTGACCCACCCGTACCGCGAAATCCTTCGTCGCTTCGGGCTTCAGGAACATGTGCGTCTCGGGCCGCCACAGGAACGGCAGGTAGGTCGCGACGGTCCATTTGGCGCAGTCGTGAGGCCTGAGAACCCGCTCGATTTCGGACAGCGTTGCCGCGGTCGCGTCATCGGCGAATCTTGCCGCCGCCTGAACGAAGGCATCGGCGTCGCGACTGCGAAGCACATCGGCGATCCTTGCCTTCTCGAACCGGGACAGCATGTTCGTCGCGTGGAAGGCCGAAAGAACCGTCTTCCCCAACCCGCTGCCGTTCAAGGCTTCTGCCAGCGGCGCGGTGGCGTCCAGTTTTCTACTGGCCGCCTGCTTGTAGTCACGCTCCTGAGACGAGAAGCCGTCGGAGTGGAAGCCGTTGGGGAAGAATTTGCGGAACCGGTTCCGGGCGCCCGCGTAACCGAAAAATTTCGGATCCGCCTTTCCCGCATCGCGGTGAAGCCGCCGCCACACATCGTCGGCGTCTGTTCCATCGACACATTTCTGGCCATCGACCAGTCCGTAGAAGTGGCGGTCCTTCTGGACGAGGCGCAGATTGTGCTTGCCAAGCGTGCCCTGCCGGATCGTTCGGGCGCTAGAGGCCATGTCCCGTCCTCATCGTCCCGAGATCATCCCGCTGCGATGACGGTCTGAATGCCTATCGCGTGCCCGCGGGGAAGCAAGTGTTGGACGCTCAACGTTCCGTCGCCTCATCGATCGTCCACCGCTCGCGTTGCCGCCACGATATCGAGGCCTCGACCGCCCAGATCCCGAAACGCTTTCTGGCGGCAAGAGAACACGACGATCTGTAAATCGCGGGCCTGGCGCGTCAACGCATCGAACATCCGCTCGATGCGGTCGTCGTCCGTGTAGACGATGGCGTCGTCGAGGATGATGGGCGCGGGCGTGCCAGCCTTGGCCAGCATGCGGGCGAATGCGAGACGGACGAGCAGCGCGATCTGCTCCTGCGTACCGCCGGACAGGATATCGAAATCCTCTTCCGTGCCAGCCCGCACCAGGGCCGTGGGCAGTAGCGTCTCTGGATCGAAGCGGAGTTCCGCCTCTGGCCAGAAAAGACGCAGGAGCGGCACGAGTTCCGTCATCACGGGTTCGACATAGCGGTCCCGCGCCGATGCTCGTGCTTTCTCCAGTGCCGCGCCGAGCTTCTTCAGGACAGCGACCTCGAACTCCAGACCTTCGAGTGCGGTCCGGGCAGCTTCAAGACGGACGTCGATATCGGCCAGTTCCTCGTCAACGGCTTCGCCGGCCTGAATTCCGATCGAAGTGTCGAGCTTCCCGAGCTCAAGACGAATGTGCTGCCGTTCTTCATCGGCGCGCTCGACGATCGATTGCGCTCTTTCGAGGGCCGTCGCCGCGGCTTCCAGATCGGGCGCTTCCGCCTCGACCTCTTCTCTGCGGCGGATGGCATCCCCCAATTCGGTGCGAAGCCGCGAAACGGCCTCCTGCCGAACGGCCCTCTCGGCTTCCGGTTCGTCGATTCCAGAAAGGGCCGCCGTTGCACGCGCGAGGCGTGTATCGGCGCCTTCGGCTGCCGCGCTAGCCTGCGCGGCCACCGTCTGCGCCCGTCCGTGCGCGGCGCGCGCTGCTTCATATTTTGCGAGAACCTCCGCCAAGGCTTGCTTCGACGCTTCGTCCTCTTGCCGCGCTTCCTCGGCGGTTGGAATGTCATCCTCGTCGGCGATCGGTTGCGGAAGCTCTGCGAGCCGGTCGCGCAACGCATCGATGCCGTCCGGCGCCAAAACGGCCAGATCCGCTTCCGCATTGCGTCGATTCAGTTCGGCATCGCGTCTCCGGTGGGCCGATGCGCGCGCATCCGCGATGGTGCTCGCCCCTGCGGCCTCCAGCGCTCGCGCCAGCTCCGCCTCCGCCTCGGCAAGGGTTTCGCCATCGGGCCGTTGTCCGGGGTGTATGTCCAGCCGGCCGATACCTTCGATATCCAACCGCGCACCGTCCGGGATCGACAACCGTTCGCCGTCCAGAAGCGGTGTTCCATCCATGGAAACACCATCCTCACGGCCGGGTGCATAGGCCATGGCGATCGCGCCGGCCTCAAGATCGCGCGCCCTTCGCAGGACACGCACGGATTCATCCAGCTTGTCGAGGTCTTCGAGCGCCGAATCAGACAGCTCCGTCCTGGCATCGGCTGACGCCTGCTCGGCGCGCCGACGCAATTCTTCCGCGCGTTCGATCTTCTCGATCAGCTCATCGCGGTGTCGGGCCTCCGCAGTGGCGGCTTCCGCGATAAGGGAGCGCCGCAACACGTCGGCGGCAGTCTCGGCGCGGGCGAGCACGGATTTATGGGCGTCCGCCGCTTCGGACATTGCGCCTTCGGCAAGGCGAAGTCGTTCCGTCGCCTGTTGCGTCTCGTCCATCGCGGTTCGATGCGCCGAGTTGGCCTCGGTCATCTCGGAGAGGTCCTTCTCCAAGGCCTCCAAGCGTTCTTCGGCACGCCCTAGCTCGACGCGTTTCGTGTGTTCATGGCTCTTCGCCTTTTCCAGCGACTCAGCATGGCGAGACGCTTCGGCATGCACCGCTTTGGCCTTGGCGAGCCGCGCGTCACGCGCTTCCCGTTCTTCCGGATCCTCCAGATTCGCCAGTTCCCGCCTGAGATCGCGACGACGATCCAGTTCGGTACGTAGGTGCTGCGACTTCGCGGCGAGTTCCTCGCGCGCAGAACTGAGGGCAGCAACCTCGTCCTGCCAGTGCTTCAGAGGACCGTCAGCCTTTGCGCGGCCCGTGCCGGTCAGGTATCGGTCGAGCTCGCGGCGGCATCGTTCGCGGGCAGCATCCATGCGCCTGCCGCCGGTCATCGCCTCGACCTCGCCCGCGACCGAGGTCAGCAGATCGCGGCGGGCGAGCTGCGCAGCATCGCCGTCGTCGAGCCCGGTGAGCCCCTGGCGGACCCAGAGCAGTCCCGCCGGGCCTCCGTCCCGGGGCGCCTTCAAGGTCTCGGCGATCCAGGCTTCGGCTTCATCAGCCTGCCCGATCAGCCGGCCGGCCGTCTCGATTCGCGCATCGCCGTTGCGCCGGTGGCTCCAGCGTTTCTCGATGCGATAGATGCCGTCGTCGAGTTCGATCTCGACGGCGACGGATGGATCGCCGCCGACGTGGGGCGCGAGGCTCCGGATTTCCCTGTCCCAGGACGTCCTTGGCTTGAAGAAAACCGCGTGCAGCGCATCGAAAACGGTCGACTTGCCGTGCTCGTTGGACGCAGAGAACACGTTCAACCCGTCGCCGATGCCACCGATCTCCACGGGATCGACGAAGCGCCGGACATTCTCCAGGCGGATCGTTCGGAGCTTCACCGCGCGTCTTCCGTCACGTAACCGTAGAGTCGGCGAAGCGCCGCCGCGGCGATAGCGCGGTCCTCCGCGCTCATTGCGGCATCCTCAGCGTCGCCATACAGGACATCGGCGGCCATGCGGAGGGCGCCTCCCGGGGCGATGTCATCGAGATCGTCGGGCGCGCACTCGGTCGCAAGTTCGGAATCGTTCAACTCGAAATACCCGAACTCCGGCGCGGCGTCCTCGGCAGCCCGTGCCAATTCCATCCGCTGGGGAAGTCGCATCCACCCGGAAGCCCGAACCCGGACCAGTGTGTCGCGGCGCCCGGTCCCATCCTCCGGCAGCGCGCCGGCAAGGGCGTCTGACGCGTCCTGCTCCGGTGTGAGAGGAAGGGGAATGTCGTGCCAACCGAACCGGCCGGTTGCGATCTCGGCAACCTCGGGCACGGCTCCCGGGCCCGGGATCTCCACCGCCAGGCAGACGCCACGCCCCTGATGCTTGAAGCGGTCGCGTTCGGGCGAGCCCGAATAATACGTCCGATCGCCCACTCGCATGAAGCCGTGCCAGTCGCCGAGAGCCAGATAGTCGAGACTGGCGGTGGCCGCGCGGTCGGGAGAGATTGTCTCGGCGCCGTCGTCCTCGCTTCCGAATGTCACGATACCGCCATGCGCCAGACCGATTCGCAGAGAACCGTCGGGGGTAGCGCAGTCCGGCATCCACTCCGTCGCGTCGCGACCGGGGGACCGACTCGGCACGGGCGAAGGAAGAAGCATGGTGGCGGGCGCGATCTCGACGGGCTCGGCGGCATCGCAAAGATGCACGTTGTCTGGGGGCTGTGCGCGGATTGGATCCCAGAGCGCCTCGGCGGAGAGGCTGTCGTGGTTGCCCGGAATAATCCACCAATCGATGTTGTCCGCCGCGGCCATCGCGGCGAGCGCTTGCCGCCAGACCCGATCGGAAGGCGTTTCGGTGTCGAAAAGGTCGCCGGCGATAAGCACATGGCCGGCCCCATGGTCCCGTGCGGCGGACGACAGGCTGTCGATCGCGGCGTGACGCGCTTCCACCAGACGGCCGCGAATGTCTTCGGGATAGTTCCCGAACCGTCGGCCGAGGTGCAGGTCAGAGGAATGGATGAAGCGAAACCCGGTCATGCGTCAGCGACTCCGGAACTGGCCCCGGGGGGCGTGTGGAGCATCGCGGCATTCGGTTCGTCCGCTCCCAGCGTCTTGTCCTGGGCGACCCGAGCGTCCGCCGCGGCCCTGTGAAAGAGGTCCTTCCTGTCGGGTCCATCAAGTTCTTCGCGCTTTAGATACGCCAACAGGTGCACGCCGCGGAAGGTCCGTTTGATCAGCTCGGCCAATTCCGGCGTCAAACCGCCGCCGTAGAGATAGAGATCGTCCGCCGCCGCGCGCGCGGCGGCCTTGCGCACGAACGAACCGGGGCTCGTGCCAGCCTTCTCGGCGGCCTCGACCACGGCATCCCACTCGTTTTGCGTGAACCGGATCGAGCGCTGGAAGCTCTTTACTGCCATCGTTACCTCCCCTGTTCGAGCCCGGACCTGCTTCGTCTAGCGCCCAACGCCGAGCGGTTTCGGACTGCCATGGGGCTATTTCCTGGTCCATTGGGCTACCTGCCCGCGGGCGGCAACGCCGTGTTTTTTCTGTCCCTGGGCGCAATGCGCGCGCATTGCGCACGGTTCTCTGGAGCATACATGGCGAACACGGCAAAAACACAACCAATGATTCCAGAGGATTGGGCGTAACACAAAGCGCACCACAGGTTCCCATCATACGGTAGGCCCCGTTTGGCAGCGCCTGGCACCGCCAGGACACCGCAGGGCTACGCATGCGCCCTATTCACCAGCGGTGAGTCGGGTGTGTGAACAAACCGCCGAAGGGCGTCGTCAACCCGCTTCCTGGCCGCTCATCCCGTCGGGCGATGAAAGCCGTTGTGCAATCCGCACTTAGCCCGAGCGGCGCTTGAGCGGCAGCGCCCGCCGCGCACTTGCGGGGACAGTCCCCGAACCGCCGCGCGGCGTCCGGGCGGCAGTCTAGGAAGCAGGACGCGGCATTGCAATGCGGGAAGTCGTGCGGGAAGTCATGCGCGTGGGAAGCGTCACTCGCGCGGCGCGCATCGTCGGCGGCGGTGCGGGCGTGCGTGCGGCCGTCCCGTGCAGCACCGGCCGCGGATGGTCCCGCAGTGCGGGGCCGCGCGGTGCGCGGGCTGCCGCTCCGCATCGGGGCCGGCGGCGACGACGGCGGCTGTTGTCTCCCACACTATTTGACGCTGGATTTCCCAGATTATTTGACGTGAACCCTGCCCGGATTTTTCTGATTGTTCGGTCTTTTCCGGATCGATGCGTAGGTGCTCATGGTCTCTGCGCGCGGTTCAGGCTCGCTGTCCGATTGAGGTTTGGGCTGGTGCTTGAGGAGAGCTGACGAGGTGTCGCGCGGCCGTCCACACGACGAAGTGCTGCCATGGCCTGAAGCAAGCTTCCGGCCACGGACTGGCCGCTCACTTGACGCCCGTGTCCCGGTGGAGGCGCAGCGCCTTCCGGGCCGTTGGGGGGTGGTTCCCGACGGCGGTTCCGCCTCGAACCCCTAGGCGTTGGCGGAACCGGGCTCCGGGAACCGCGGGGCCTGTGGCCGGGAGCTGCCGTTGGCGGCGGCGCCCGCCGTCCGCTTGTCCGTTGCGCCTGCGACGACGCTGTAGCCGCCCTCGGCGTTGCGCGCGACGCGCCCCTCCCGGACGAGCTTTTGCAGGATTGCGCCCACGGTCTTGTGCCGGGTCGCGGCGCGTTCGCGGATCTGGCGCTGCGAGAGCGGCGCCCCGGCGTCGGCGAGCGCCTTGAGGACGCGGCATTCGGGGGTTTCGGGCTGAGGCGCCCCGCCGGCCGGGGGCGGCTGGCGCAGGCGGAAGGCGGGCTCCTCTCCGTCATCCATGAGTTCGATCTCGATATCGTCGAGACCGCGTGCGGCGCGATGCTCGACGGTCATGAGGGTCTGCCGGTCCCGGCGGCGCAGGTAGAGGTTCGAGTCCCCCCAGGCGTGCAGCTCACTGCTTCCCCGCAAGGCTTGGCCTGGCCTCGTAGCCCCGCTCTTGCGCGCGTGGTGGACGAGCAGCACGGCGGTCTCGAAGCGGCGCTGCAGGTCGCGCAGGAAGCCGAGGATCGGGGCGACGTCCGCGACCGTGTTCTCGTCCACGCCGTGCAGGCGGACCAGGGGGTCGAGGACCACGAGGCGCGGTGCGATGCGCTCCACGGTCTGCTGCAGGCGGCGCCGGTCGTCGAGATGGTCGAGGCGCAGTGTGGGCACGTCGATGACGGCGATGTCGAGGGTCTCGAAGCGGGCGCCTGCGGCGCGGGCGATCCCTTGCAGACGCTTGCGCACGAGGTGGCCGGCGTCCTCGGCGGCGAACATCAGGACCGGTCCAGGCCGGGCCGGGGCGAAGTGCCGCAGGCATGGGACGCCGGCGGCGACCGCGACCGCGAGGTCCAGCGCCAGGATGGACTTGCCGCACTTCGGCTCGCCGCCGACGATGCCGACGGCCTGCTCGCCCCACAGCGTGTCCACCAGCCATTGCTGCTCGCGCGGCCGCTCTTCCAGCTCGGCCGGGGCGCGGGTCGGGAAGCCGTTCATGGCCGCAACTCCTCGAGCGCGTGCTGCAGGTGGTCGGCGTTGACGGTCCTCGCCTCGTCGAGGGCGGCGGCGGCCAGCGCGTAGTGTGCGATGCGGTTGATCTGGCGCGGCAGACCGCGCGCACTCTGGAACAGGGCCTCGACGGCCGGCGCCTCGAAGAGCGGCAGCTCGCAGCCTGCGAGACGGAGGCGGTGCTTGATGTAGGCGTCGACCTCGTCGCGGTCGAGGCCGCTGAGATGGTGGCGGACGAGAAGGCGCTGGCTGAGGGACTCGTGCACCGCCATGGACAGCCTGCGCCTGAGCTCGGTCAGGCCGACGAGGATGAGGCACATGCGCTGCTCCGAATCCATGGCGAAGTTGGTGAGCAGGCGGAGGTCCTCGAGCACGTCGTTGCGCAGGTGGTGGGCCTCGTCGACGACGAGGACGGGCAGCTGCTTGGCCTCGTTCGCAAGCCGGGTGATCTCGGTCCTGATCGCATGGTGGGCCGAGGATCGCGAGCGCTCGACGGCGATGCCGATCTCCCAGCCGATGGATTTGTACATGTCGAGCACGTTGCCCGTGGTGAGCGAGACGTAGTGGACGCGGTAGAGGCCCGGATGGAGCTGGGCTGTGAGGTGACGGCAGACGGTTGTCTTGCCGGAGCCCACCTCGCCGGTGAGCATGCCGATGCCGCGCAAGTCGATGAGGTGTCCGAGCCTGGCCTCTGCCTCGCGCCGGGCATTGGATTCGAAGAGCTCGTCGGTCTCTGCCGGGGTCTCGAAGGGCAGACGGGTGAAGGCGAAGTGGCGCAGGTACATCAGTCGTCCTCCTCCTGCTTCTTCTTGAAGTTCCGCATGGCCAGCGGCGAGGGTGGCGGCTCGGGCGCCGGCTCGTCGGTCTCGATCTGCTTGGAGCAGTGGCCGCGCTTCACTGCGGTATTGGCGTAGGCGTCGAGGCGGGTTGCCTTGCCGGCAGGCTTTCCGTCACAGACGACGTCAAGGGGGCGCGACGGCGGCGCGACGGGGTCGTAGCGCAAGGTGACGCTGCGGCCGACGAGGAGGGGATCGACCTCGTAGAGCCGACCGTCCAGGCTGACGGTGCGGTCCTTCTGGACCCGCCGCCTGACCTCGAAGAGGAAGATCTCGTCAAGGTTGAGAGTGGGCTCGGGATAGCGCACGCCTGCGCCGACCAGCGCCCACTGCTCAAGCGGCGTGCGCCCGTCCAGGCCGCGATGGGGGGTGTCGTGATACTCCCCCTCGATCCAGGCCCAGAGGCTGCGATTGAGCGCCTCGAGGCTGTCCAGGGCCTCGGGCTCGAGGTGGGCGAGCCAGCTGGCCCGCAATGTCCTGAAGAAGCGCTCGATCTTGCCCTTCCCGGCTGGCTGATAGGCCCTGGCGTGAATCAGCGCGATGCCGAGCTTTGCGCAGACCAGGGCGAGCTGGCGGGAGCGGTAGGCGGCACCGTTGTCGACGTACAGGCGCGCTGCGAGGCCGCGCCGGACAAGGGCGTTCTTGAACACCGGCAGGAAGGCCTGGACGTTCTCGGCCAGGGCGAAGGCGGCAAAGGGGATGACGCGGGTGGCGTCGTCGATGAAGGCGATCAGGTAGGTCTTGCGCCGGCTGCGCCCGTGCCGGACCTTGGGCCCGTGCATGACGTCGCTCATCCACAGCTCGCCGGCTTCTTTGAAGGCGAAGCGGCGGCGGTCGGCACCGTCGGGCGGCTTCTTGTCGAACAGGCCCTCGCGGCTCAGCAGCCGGTGCACGGTGGACGGGGCGAGCGGATGATCCACACCGCCCTCGCGGGCCTTCTGGATGATCCTGCGCACCGACCATGCCGGATTGTTGGTCTTCAGCTCGATGAGCTGCGCGGCGACCTCGGGCGGAAGCCGCCGGGGCTGCCCCCGGTCGGTGCGCGGCTTGGGGTAGAGCGCGTCGAAGCCGCCGTAGCGGTAGCGCTTGATCCACCCCCGGATCGTGTTGGCGGCAACATGGGTCCGGTCGCTTCCGGGAATGGTGTAGCTCTGGCTGGCCTTGTCGCGCAGCTTCTCGCCGATGCCCTGCGTACCCACCGGCAGGTGCACCAGATCGACGATGACGCCGTATCGGAAGAGCGCGACCTCCTGGCGAAGGTCGTCGTCCGAGCTGTTCATGGTGCGATCCTCGTTCAGGGGGGCTCTCTGGCCCCGGGATCGTCACGCTACGAACTCTCCGGCGGCGGGTCCGGCCCCGCCCGTTGTTGGAACGCGGATTTGCGACTCCTCACGCCGATTCCGTGAGGTTGGAAGCCCACAGGCGCGGGCAGCGTCTGCAGCTGTCCGGCGGCCAGGCCGCGCAGCACCCTCAACGCGCTGTCGCTCTTGAGACGCTCGCGCACCGCGCTCATGGTGGGCGCGCAGCCCGCGAGCTTCTCGGGGATCAGGCCGATGACGCGGGCCAGGACGTTGTAAACGAGATCCAGCCGCCGGCGCAGCCAACGAAGCGCGCCGGGAAGCTCGATGGCGTCCTCGTCCTCAGGGCAACGCACCTCGTTCGCAGCCTCCTCCAGGCTGCCGGCCTCCTCGGCCATCACCACAACCGCTTCCAGATCATCGAGCGTGCCCGGCAGCCGCGCCGCCAGACAATCGGGCAGCCCGCTGAAGCTCGTGTGGCTCTCGCGGCAGTACCAGCGAGCGATCTGGCAACCCTCGGGCGTCTTGCGCTCATAGGTGCCGTGATGGGCCAGAGAGCATCCGCCATGCGGATGGTTCGGGCACCGATCAAGCCTTGCCTTGAGCCAGGCCTGCTCGGTAACGTACTGCTCGCTGGTGAGCCCCGTTTCGTAGCGAAGCTGCACCGGCAATGGCCCGGCGGGAGTTGAGTCCCCCGGGCCTCTCTTTGTGGTTCAGAGAGAAGACAAGATTACGGGCGCGCCCCGGTGCCGCCAAGCTGTGGAGCCGTGGACGCGTCCTGCGGACCGTGTGGACAGCCCGTGGACAAGCTGGCGCTTGCCCACCGCCTGACCACACTCGCCGATCTCGCGCCCACCGCTCCACAGCTCCAACAGCAATGAGGATTCTGCTGAGGATCAAAAAAATGCCGCAGGCGGCGTCCTTCCCACATTCGGCCACCATCACGAGAAATCCGCCGCCGGATCAATGTGAACAAAAAGCCCGACCTTCTATCGACCTAAAGCGCGAAACAACAGCGGCGCGGACGTTTGCGTCGTGCCGCGCCGCCGCTTACCGGACCCCTACCAGCGGACCAGGCTTCGCAGCATCACCCCGTGCTCGGCTTCGTTGTCGTTGGCGGCCTCGCGGCGGGTCGCGTCGAGGCTGACCTCGAAGCCGGGGTCGCCGCGCACCGCCGACGTCAGCCGCCAGCCCATGCGGTACTCGCGCGCCGTCTCCGACAGCCCGAAGCCCACGTTCGGCGTGCCCGTGAAGCGGTCGCCCCACAGCGCCATGCCGTAGCCCGCCTCCGCGTCGAACCGGCTCGTCGGCTCCGCCCCGCCATTCGTCGCCGCCAACCCCGACGACGCGGGCAGCGCCCACAGCCGCTCGGAGCCCGCCGGGTCCACGCCGTACGAGGGCGTGAGCGACATCGACAGGCCGCGCCCCGCGTTGCCGCCCGGCACCAGCCGCAGCTGCCCCGTGACGCCCCATTCGTCGTAGCCGTCGGCGGCATGCACCGCGAGGCCGTGCACCTTCAGCGCCATGTCGAGGCCGCGCGACGGGTCCGCCCAGCCGAGGCCGGCCCCGACCTCGAGGCCCGTCCCCGTCTCCGCGTCGCCCGCGTCATGGCGCACGCCCAACTCGACGGACGGCGTCAGCGCCGCGCCGCTTGCGAACGAGAACGTGCGCGAGCCGTCGAGCACCGCCCGCACCCGGCTCGACTCGCCCTGCGCGCCCGCGAGGTTGCCGAACGCGGATCCCGCGACCCGGTCGGACTCGGTCCGCACCCAGAACGCGTCCGCCTTCAAGGCCAGCGCGAACCCGCCCGGCTCGGCCGGGGCTATCAGCTCGCCCCGCACCCCCGTCGCCGCGAGCGTCATCGCGAGGTCCGTGCGGTAGCGCTGCGTCACGCCGCCGTCGAGGTCGAGCGTCATGCGCCCCGAGCCCGTGCCCGCCATGCCCCACGCCGAGATGCGCTCCGAGAGCGCAAGCCGCGCATAGGGCATCATCATCGTCGCCGTGCTGCCGAGCGCGTAGCGCCAGCCCGCATCGCTCGCCGTGCCCTCGCCGACGCTGTGCGTCATCGCGAAGCCCATCAGCAGCCGGCCGCGCTCGTAGTCCATGCCCATCGACCCGGTCGCCGCCTCGCCGGTGAGGCCCAGCCCCGGCACCGCGGCCGAGAACTGCGACACCGACGCGCCCTGGCCCCAGCTCGTCCACTGCGAGCCCGCGCCCTGGCCGAGCACCGCCCGGAACGAGGTGCCGAGCAGCAGCTCGCGCCCCGTCACCCGGCGGGCGCCGGTGGCGGCGGCGGGGTCGTTCCAGCCGCTGGTGAGCCCGTGGCGGGCGAACGGATCGTCCTCGTCCCGCGCCGGCGCGGAAGGCGCGCCGAAGGTCTGCGCGAAGCCCGTCAGCACCGTCGCGAGCGCGGCGCCGCCGCCGCCCTCGGCCTCGCCGAAGTTCATGCGCTGGCCCATGAGCGTCACGTGCGAGCCGGCGCCGCGCGGCGTCTCCAGCCGCGCCGTCACCGACGCCACCGCGTCCGAGGCCACCATGCGCCCGAAGCGCGCGAGCCACATCGCCTGCAGCGGGTCGTCGTTCCTGATGACCCCCTTCGCCTCGCGGTGCATCTTGCGCAGATACGCACCCTGCGGGTTCGAGAGCCTGAGCGTGAACGTCTCCTTGCCCTCGTCATGCGAGTCGTCGAGCAGCGCCACCGAGACCGTCTTCGCCGTCTCGCCCGGCGCAAAGGTCAGCGTGCCGGACGCGGCCGTGTAGTCCGCGCCGCCCGCCGCCGTGCCGTCCTTCGTCGCGTAGTCCACCGACACCGGCCCCGACGCCGCGCGGCTCAGCGTCACCGCGAAGTCGAGCGAGGCGTCCTTGCCCTCCTTCGCCCGCGCGTCCGCGACCCGGATGCGCGCCGGGCCCGGGACCGTCGCCGACGCCGCGCCGAGCGCGATCTTCACGTCCTTCCAGGAACTCGGCGCGACGCGGACCCGCCACAGCACCGGGTCCAGCGACTCCACGCCCGTCACCGTCCCGGCCGTCACCTTGAACGCGTCGGGAGCGGGCTTCGAGCCCGACTGCACGTCGAGCGCGAACGCCGTCCGCCCGTCATGCTCCGACGGGACCTTGCCGAACTCTACCGCCACGGTCTGGGCCGCCGCCTGCGGCGTTGTCCGCTCGCCCTTCACCCGGACCCACCCGCTCGAGTGCTCGCTGCGCTCCGACCGCAGCCGGCCCACGAAGGCGCGCACGAACACCCCGGTCGCCACGCCGTTCCTCAGCCCGGTGATGGTGTAGCCGTTCACACCGGCCTCCACGGCAACGCCGTTGTTGCCCGACGGGTTGGCCCACACGCCCGCCTCCTGGCTCCAGCGCAGCGCGTGCTGCACCCGCTCCGCAGCGACGCGCGGGTGCGCCACCGCCGTCCAGCTCACCGTCAGGCTGCCGTCGCCCGGCACCACCCGCACGTCGGCCGGCTCCGGCGTGACCAACACCTCCTGCTGCTGCTGCGGACCCGCCGCGACCCTCGCACTCGACGTGTTCGACAGCGCCCGCCCGTCCGGCGTGCACACCGCGCCCGACGGTTCGTCGTCGCAGTCCCGCCCGCCCGCAAGCGTCACCGTCACGTCGCTCGACGACGCCGGCTGCACCGTCACTCGCCACAGCCCGGCGCCGACTTGCACCACGCCCGTCACCCGGCCCGGAGTCACCGCGAACGACGACGCGCGCGGCGACCGGCTGAACCTGCCCACCGTCTCGCTCAGGCGCACGTCCAGCGTGAACGCCGACTGCCCGTCATGCGCCTCGGGCACCGTCTCGAACGACGCCGTCAGCGGGTCGCGTTCCTCCTCCTCGCCGGAGCTCGGCCCCTCGCCGCCCTGCATCGCATCGGTCGTGAACGATTGCCCCCTGGTCGTGGCGCTGTAACAGCCAAAGATGCTACGCGAGACCACCTTCGCTATGTACTTGGTGCCCGGCGTCAGCCCCTCGACGGTCCCGCTCCTCACCGCATCGTCCGGATCGGGAAACCACTTGCTGGCCGCCAAGGCGCCATCCGGCGTGAAGACGCGTGCAAAGTACCCCGTGATATAGCCGCTGGTGGACGTGGTGGTCGGCGCGCTCCAGGCGATCGCCACGCTGGTCGACTCCGGCATCGCGCTGGTCACAGCGACCTTCGACTGCGGGGTCCTCCAGGCTCCCGACTTGCAGTGACCCAGGACATGGCGGGGTGACCGCTCCAGGCTCAACTGGACCGCGCTTCCGTTCGACCAGTTCAGTCCGCTGTTGTCCCACGTAACGACCGACTCGCCCCCGGCCTCGGAAAAGTGGAACACCGCGCTGCCGGCAACCAGCGTGTGCCGCTTGAGCGCGCTCGTGAGGCTCCTGTTCAAACTGACGGCCAGTTGCCCGGCGGTGGTAACGTAGATCTGATTGATCTGGAACCCGACGTTGTCGACCGTGAAATCGTCATCCGAGAACGTCGCCACGGTGGTGCATTTATTCGCGGCGTTGCTGCCAACCGAGGTGCAGCCCCAGGTTGCCGTCCCGCCCACATGCTTGGGGGTCAGCGTGGCAGACCAGATGGCGTCCAGTTGCGCTTTGGCTGGCGCAGTCCCGAACAGGCACAGCGCGCCCGCCAGCAGCGCGAGGACAGGCAGAAAGGCAAGGCGGCGCCACACGGACCCGGCCCGGCGCGAGACCGCCGGAGCGGCGCCGCGGCGGCCGGTCAGTCCGGGAAGAAGGGGGAGGAGGTTGCGTGCGCGCCCGCGAGGGGCGGAGGACGGGTCAGGCGGGAGGGTTAGCCGTGGGCAATACTCGGCGCTCGGCGCTCGGCGCTCGGCGCTCGGCGCTCGGCGCTCGGCGCTCGGCGCTCGGCGCTCGGCGCTCGGCGCTCGGCGCTCGGCGCTCGGCGCTCGGCGCTCGGCGCTCGGCGCTCGGCGCTCGGCGCTCGGCGCTCGGCGCTCGGCGCTCGGCGCTCGGCGCTAATTATAGCGCGCGGGCGGGCCTCGGGTGTCAACCCCCCGGTCGAAACGAATGTCGGTTCCATGCTTGGCTCCCCTTGAACGTGCGCTTACCGGTACGTCGAAACGGTATCCGATTCAACGGGTATCGGCAAGTGCACGGGCCGTCAAGGGGTGCCATGCGCGCGCCCCGTGACGGGGGAGGCCCGGCGCTCCGTCAGATTGCGACCCCGCCGCGCGGCGGAGCGCCGGGACGCCCGCACCCTTCGCCGCCGCCGGGGCCGTCCGGCGCGTCCGGCAGGAGCGGCGGCCCGGTCCGGCCGCCCATGGCGCGGGCGATGATGCCGCCGACCGTCTCGGCCGCTTCGACGAGATGCTCGTCGGCAAGGTGCGCGTAGCCCGCCGTGGTGCGGTGCCGGCGATGCCCGAGAATCTTGCCGACCAGCGGCAGGTTCTCGCCCGCCATGACCGCCTGGCTGGCGGCCGTGTGGCGCAGGTCGTGGAGGCGCAGCCTGCCGAGTCCGGCATCGGCGCAGGCCGCGCGCCAGCAGTTCGTGAGAACCCAGATGCCCCGGCCTTCTGCATGGCGCGGAAACAGGAACGCGTCCTGGTCGCGGGGACCGGGCAACGCCTCGATGAGCGCCCGCGCGGACGCGCCGAGCGGGACCGTGCGCGGGCCAGTCTTGGAATCCTCAAGGTTCAACGCATCGTCGCCGATGTTCCGCCAGCGCAGATCGAGCACTTCGCTGCGGCGGCATCCGGTGAGCGCCAGCAGCCGGATCGCGGCGACGGCCTCGGGCCAGCGGGCTTCGCGGGCATCGAGCGCGCGCCCGAGCCGGGCCAGCTCGTCCATGTCGAGGAACCGGGCGACCTTGTTCCTCGGGTTCCTTGCGATGCCGAGACAGGGGTTGGTGCCACGGTCGCGCAATCCCCATTCCTCGGCGCGGAACATCATCGCGCGCAGGATTTCGAGTGCGCGGTTGGCCGCGCCGGGCTTGTCCCTGCTCGCCGCGTCGAACCACGCGGCCACATCCTCGGGGCCGAGGGCGTCGAGCGCCATCCTGCCGAAGGCGGGCAGGATGCGGGCGTTGAGGTAGATGCGCACGGTCTTGCGCCCCGAGGGCTTCCAGTGCGGGTCCGAGCGGCGCAGGTACTCGTCGGCGAACTGCCGGAACGTCGGGGCCTTCTTCTCGCGCTGGATGTCGTCCGCCGGGTTCCCGCCCGCGCGGATGGTATCGAGCATGTCGCGGGCGCGGCGGCGGGCCTCGGCCAGCTCCATCTCGCCGAAGCGCGCGACGACGATGCGGCGGCTGCGTCCCTCGATGCGGGCCTGCACGATCCAGACCTTCCGGCCCGACGGATGGATACGGAGCCCGAAGCCGGGCAGCGACTTGTCGAACAGGAACGTGTCCTTGTTGCCGGGCTCGGCATCGCGGGCAAGGCGCGGGGTGAGGTCAACGCTCGGCATGATCGCACCCTCCCTCGCGCTCCGCGCCGCTACCGGCCAGGGCGGCATGGATGCGGTTCGACACCCGGTCGGCGGCGTCGGCAACGGAGCGGTCGGACAGGTGGACGTAGCGCTCGGTGGTCTCGACCAGGGCGTGACCCAGGAGCTTCGCAATGGTCACCATGTCCACGCCGTGCATGGCGGCGGTGGACGCCCAGCTATGGCGCAGGTCGTGCAGCCGCAGGCCGGGCAGGCCCGCCTCGTCGCGGATGCGGTCCCACTGGTATCCGATGTTGTCGATGGGCCGCGTCGGCGGACGCGCGGGAAAGAGATACGGGCAATCCGCGCTGTAGCGCGGGATGGCGTCGATGACCGCGCGCGCGGCGCCCGACAGCCAGACCGTGCGCGGCCCGGACTTCGAGTCCGGCAGGTGGATGCGCCCGCCGCGTATCCAGTCCCATTCGAGGGAGGCGACCTCGCCGAAGCGGCAGCCGGTCAGCATCAGCAGGCGGACGATGGCGACGACGTTCGGGCAATGGAACTCGTCGCGGGTGAGCACCGCATTGAGCCGGGCCATCTCGTCGGCGGTCAGGAACCGCTCCTTCGGCTTCGTCTTGTAGCGCCGCGTGTTCTTGCAGGGGTTGGAGTTGTGGGGGCGGTATCCCCACAGCTCGGCCATGCGCATCATCATGGAGAGTACCGGCATGGCGCGGTTGGCGCTGCCGGGCCGCGCGCTCATCGAGGCGAACCAGTCCCTGACGTGCTCGGCGGTGACGGCGTCCACGGTCAGGTGGCCGAAGGCGGGCAGGATGTC
Organism: Alphaproteobacteria bacterium; assembly: GCA_965202925.1. Lineage (GTDB taxonomy): Bacteria > Pseudomonadota > Alphaproteobacteria > Bin65 > Bin65 > Bin65. The sequence continues at coordinate 32,101 of CBDBCG010000002.1, forward strand.
CTTGCGGACGATGTCGGTGTTGGTCCGGACGGTGGCGGGCTTCCAGTGCCGGGCCTGGCGGTCGAGGAACTCGGCGGCGAAGGCGTCCATCGGATGCCCCGGCGTCCTCGGGGCGCCGTCGTTCTTCACCGAGTGGGTGAAGGCGGCGATGAGCCTGCGGGCCTCGCGCCGGGCCTCGGGGACGGTCATGGCATCGGCGTCGCCGAGGGTGGCGTAGCGCCTTCGCCCGCGCGCGGTGGTCTCCAGGGTGAAGCTGCGCGCGCCGCTGGGGAAGACGCGCAGCACGAGGCCGGGCACCGCGTCGTCGCGGACCTCGAAGCGCTTGTCGCGGGGCCGGGCGGCGCGGACGCGCCGGGCGAAGGTGGACTTGGGATGGTCGCTCATGGCGGCGGCTCCTCGGTTGGGCCGCGCGGCTGGGCGGTAATGCAGGAAGCGGCCGCGGCGGCGTTTCGTCGTGGAAGCCGCGCGGCGGTGCGGGACCGTCCGGTGTCTAAGCTGCTGACGTTACCGGGTTTTCCGCTCGCTCATGCGAAGGCGGGCGCTGGCGGGAAGGGCACCAAAGGTGCGTCGGGTGTGACGAGAAAGGACTCCGCAGGGAGTCAGAGGCGGGCTTGTGCCCTGCCAATCGTCACCGGCTGGAACAGCCGTCGCCGCAAGGGGTTGGAGCCGTCGCGGCGATTGAGCGAGACGACCGGGCCGCGGTCACCGTGCGCGTTCCGCATCGCCTTCCTGACGGCAGGGGTAACAGTACGGGATGCGGCGTGCAAACCGCGATGCCGGATTTCACACACCGCGCACCGGCGGCACGGCGTTACCGTTGCGCAGCGGCGGTCGTTCACTCGTTACCGCACTTTTTCGCGAGCGCTTGCACACGTTACCGCAGATCCAGCCATGCCGATATTTGCCCCGGTGTGCGGGGCGATGGGGCGTCTCCCGACTCGTTACCGCGCGCGCAGGGAGAGGTCATGTTCTTGTTACCGCTCCGCATCGGCGCCGCCAGCATCGCCGACGCCAGGGTCGCCGCCGGTGCGCAGCACGGCGGCGGAGCGGATCGTCACCGGCGTAGTCACGACGATCCCGGCAAGTGCACGGACCGGTGCGCGGCGAAGCCGGCAACGGCGCCGCGCGCGGCGAGCATCGTCCCGGTTGCGCATTCGGCCCGAATGGCGCGGTCGAACGTCTGCGGAGAAACCATCGCGCCCGAGCATTGCCGTCGTGGGGACCTGGCGGCGGCGAGCGCAGCGAGCCGCCGGGCAAGCGTCAGCGCGCAGCGACCGAAGGGAGCGAAGGCGCGAGGGATCGCAGCGGTATCGACGCGCAGCGTCGATAGGAGCGGAGAGCCCGGTCGCGAAGCGACGTAAGCGGTGCGTCCAGCCCACCTTCCCCTATATATAAGGTGATGGCGTTCGATAGCCCTTTCGCCAACACGGGAGGGTTTCACCATGTCGGATGGGTTCGAGCACCTCGTCTACGGTCGGGATGGGCGGACACGGGTGAGGCGGCTTCGGAGGGCGCCGATCAAGCCGAGGACGGTTTTGTCGACGATGCTCCGGCGCTGGCTCGGCCCATCTTGATTTTTCAGCTTGATGCCGGGTCGAAGTTCCAGGGCAGGAGTTCGTCGATGCGGCTGTTGGGATGCCCGGCGGCGATCTTCTCCAGCGTGGTCTTGAGCCAGGCGTAGGGCTCAACGCCGTTCATCTTGCAGGTCTCGATGAGCGAGCCGATCCGGCCCCAGGAGCGGGCGCCCTCGTCGTGGCCCGCGAACAGCGCATTCTTGGCTGTGAGCTTGATCGGTCGGATTCGATTTTCGACGAAGTTCGAGTCCATCTCGACGCGCCCGTCGTAGAGGAACACCAGCAACCCGTCCCACTGGTTGGCGATATAGGTGAGCTTCTCGCCCAGGCGCGAACGCGGCGAGACCCGTGAGCGTTGCTCGTCGAGCCACACCCCGAAGGCGTTCACCAGCGGGGCCGACTCGGTCCACCGGACGAACTGGCGCGTCGCCGGCGCCTCGCCCCGGATCCTGTCCTCGATCCTGTAGAGCTCCGCGATCCGCTTCAGACCCTCCTTCGCGATCGGCGAGCCGTTGCTGTCGAACACCGTCTCGAGGCCGCGCCTGGCATGGGCCCAGCATGCCGCCAGCGTCAGCGCCCCGCCCGGGCGGTCCGCCCGAGCCAGCCGGTTATGGCCGGCATAGCCGTCGACCTGCACCGTTCCCCTGAAGCCGTCGAGCAGCTTCTCTCCATGCTTGCCGCTGCGCCCGGGCGCATACTCATAGATCACGCCCGGCGGGTCCGGCCCGGACCACCCCCGCTCGTCGCGCGCCATCGTCCACATGTACCCCGTCTTGGTCTTGCCCCGGCCCGGGTCGAGCACCCGGACCGTGGTCTCGTCCAGCCCCAGGGTGCTCGACGTCTTCAGCTCCGTCTTCAGGCAGTCGAACACCGGCCGCAGGTGGAACGACGCCTTGCCGACCCAATCGGCCAGCGTCGAACGGTGCAGCTCAATGCCCGAGCGGGCGAAGATCTGCGACAGGCGGTACAGCGGAAGATGGTCGGCGAACTTCGACACCAGCACATGGGCGAGCATGCCTTCGGTGGGCAGTCCGCCTCCGACGAGGTGCGCCGGCGCCGGCGCCTGGGTGACGCCTTCCTCGCACTTGCGGCAGGCGTACTTGGGCCGGATGGTGACGATCACCCGAAGCTGCGCCGGAACGATGTCCAGCCGCTCGGTGCGGTCCTCGCCGATCTTCACCATCTCGCCGCACCCGCACGGGCACTGCGTGCTCCCGGGCTCCACCAGTTCATAGGTCCGCGGCAGATGGGCCGGCAGATGACCGAGGTTGCGTTCCGCGGCCGGACGCTTCGCGCGCGGCGTGGGTGTCGTGTCCACCGGGGCCTCTTCCTCGGCCTCGGCGAGCGCGCCTTCGAGTTCTTCGAAGGCGAGCAGGAGCTGGTCGGGGTGGAGCTTCTCGGACTTCTTCCCGAACATCGCCCGGCGCAGCTCGTTGAGCAGATGTTCGAGACGCCGGTTCTGATCGGTCAGCGACGCGACCCTGGCGCGCAGATCCTCGACAACGCCCTCGGGGCCTCGCTCTTCGAGCCGGCGGTTGCGGTCGGTCAGCGAGGCGACCTCGGCGCGAAGCGCCTCAACCGCCTCCTGCTGGCCTGCAAACAGCGCCTGCAGGGGCGGCGCAAGCGATGCCAGATCGACCGTGCCGGGGCTCGACTCCATGAAGGAATACTATCACAGAATCAGCGCCTTAGCCTGCGACAATGCGAATCGGGACCGTCCTCTCCGGTCAGGCCGCCGCGAGCGGCCGGCGGGTCCGCGGCCGCCACACCCGGCGCCAGTCGAGGCCCTCGAACAACGCCTCGAACTGCGCCCGCGAAACGCGGACCACCCCATCGTGCACCGAGGGCCAGGCAAAGCGCCCCTGTTCGAGGCGCTTGGATGCCAGCACCAGGCCCGTCCCGTCCCACCAAAGCACCTTGATCCGATCCGCCCGCTTGGGCCGAAACACCACCATGACGCCGGAGAACGGGTCCAGGCCAAGCTCGTGCTCGACCAATGACACCAGGGCGTCATGCCCCTTGCGGAAGTCCACCGGACGCGTGGCGAGCACGATCCGCGGCGCAGCCCCCGGGCCAATCATCGAAGGGCTCGCAGCGCCGAGGCGATCTCCGCGATCCGCGGCGTGTCGAGGTCCCCGTCAAGGCGGACCATCACCCCGCGCGCCTCGATCGACACCGAACCGACCGAACCCGGCGGCGGAGCCTCCACCTCGAGCGCGGCGAATGCCGGTGACGGCCTCGATGTGGCGGGGACCGGCTCGGCCTCGGCCTTGCGCGCGGCCAGCGTCCGCCCCGCCTGCGCTGCCTCCACAGGCTCGGCCTCCGCCTCCGGAGAAAACGGCGATGCGAGCCGGCCCCGCCGCGCCTGGCTGCGCCAGCCGTTCACCCGGTTCACCGACAGGCCGTAGCGCTGGGCCACCTCGCCCACGCGCCTCCCCGGCCAGCAGCACTCGCTCACCACGACCGCCTTCTCTTCCTCGGTCCACTGCCGATCGCGAGCCGGCGCCGGAGCATCGTCGACAAAACCGTCCTCGGCGACATCGGCATCTTCCGAAGCCGCGTCACCCGTGTCCCGCCCGTCCCGAGCGTAGACAGGGCGCTCGAACCCATCCGGCATGGTGAAACCCTCCCGTGTTGGCGAAAGGGCTATCGAACGCCATCACCTTATATATAGGAAGGTGGGCCAGGCGCACCGCTTACGAAGCGACGCGCCCAAATCGTCTGCACCGGGGTCCCCACGACAGTCGGACACCTGCACCGCCGCGGCCTCAACTGTTGTGTCCATGCCGATCGCCGTCGCCGTCATCGTGTTCATCATCGCTGCGGTCGCGAAATCCGTCACCATCTTCGTCGAAATCGGCACGGTTTACGCGGGCGATGCGGTTGCTGCTTTCGACGGTGTCCGGTAGGAGCGGCGGAGCCGCCGCGGAGCGCGGCGCCGCAGGCGACGCGCGACGCGAGGCCGGACGCCGGTGCCGGCGCGGCGGTCACGGTCCGAGCAAAATGAGAGGGACCGCGCCGTCTCAACGACGCGGCCCCTCGATGCGGTACGGTCTATGCGGCAGCCTTCATCACCGGGATGCCGCGCTGCCGGGCCTTGTCGACGAGGTTGCCGGTGATGCCGCCGACGGGGAAGGCGATGACGCCCTTCGGCAGCAGGTCGAGCAGATCGTCGTTGCGCCGGAACGGGGCGGCGCGGCCGTGGCGCTGCCAGTCGGGCTTGCAGACGACCTGGTGGACGCCGTTGCGCTCGGCCCACTGGGCGGCGATCCTCTCCACGCCGGGTCCGCCGCCATGCACCAGCACCAGATCGGCATACTTGGCGCGGGCCCGGTCGAGGCTCTGGATGACGGCGCCCGCGTCGGCGACGGTCTTGCCGCCGGCGATGGCGACCAGGGTGCCGGCGGGCAGGTGCGCCCGGGTCTCGCGGTCCTTCCGCGCCCGGACGAAATCGCGCGCGTCGATGGCGGCGGAGGTCAGCGCGCCGGTCCGGCTGGTGTGGCTGCCGTGTTTCGGGCGCCAGGTCTCGCCGGTGGCGGCGCGGTACTGCTCGGCGGCGTCGTCGCGTAGGATTTCGAAGGCGTCGCGGCGGTCGCCGAGGTTCCGCGCCCGGTCGGTTAGCAGCTCCAGCTCGCGAGCCTTGATCTCGGTGCCGTCCTGGGCGGACTGGAGGTCGCGCATGTCGGGGGTGAGCCGGTCGACGCTGCGGTCGAGCCGTTGGGTCTGGGCGTGCAGCATGTTGACGAACCCCCAGAGCAGGTGCTCGCGCTCGTCGGCGAGCTGGACGCCGTCGGGGGCGACGCCCTGGGCGATGATGCGGAACGCCTCGGCGAGCGCGTCGGTGGCGTCGTCGGCGTCCCAGACCTCTCGGGTGTCGATCTCGCCGCGCTCGGGCGCTGCGCCGAACAGGGCGGCGTTCTCGCAGACGGTCGCGGTGACGGACTGCTGCTCGGTCTCGAAGGTGTCGGTATCGAAGGTCATGGTGAAGCTCCCCTGAGCTGAAGGTTGAACCGTGCGGGGCGGCTGCCTCGCTTGATGCATTGTTGGGTCACGCGCGCACAGGGGAGCCACCGGGACCGGAATGAATGGACCGGCGTGGCGCGCGAGTGGTGCGGGCGCAGGGAGCGCAGCGACTGAGCCACGGTCGCGCGCCGCGCCGGGCCTAGGCGCGTCAGCGCCGTTTCATTCCGAGTCCCGGCCGGAACGGAGCGCGAGCGGAGTGGAGGACCCTGCCGGAGGCAGGGTTGGCGGACCGAGCACGTGTGGCACAATGATGGATCAAGCGAGAGAGCGTATTCTCTCCCGCTGCACCGCCCCCCTTTCGGCGTTTCGGCCCGCACGGCGCCGGGGATTTGCGCACCGGTTTCGCGGCGCCTGTTTCCGGGATGGCGGCGGACTCCGGTTCGGCGGCAAAAGAAATGGGCGACCGTCGAAACGGCCGCCCGAGTGGGGAGGGAGGGAGACTGATTTTCTAGAACGGCGTCTCTTCGGTTCCCGGATCGTCGACCTGCGCCGGGGCGGGCTCGGCCTGGGCGCCGTTTCCGTTCGCGCGATCGAGGAACTGGACCTTGTGACCGGGCACGATCAGGATCTCGGTCGAGAAGCGGTCGGACTCCTCGCCGTCCTTCTTCCAGCGCCGGGTCTGGAGCTTGCCCTCCGCGTGGACCAGGCGGCCCTTCTTCGCATGCCGCGCCAGCATGTCGATGAGGCCGGGCTGGAAGGTCACGACCCGGTGCCACTCGGTCTTGTCGACCTTCTCGCCGGACCCGTTGAAATACGACTCGTCGGTAGCGATGCTGAGATTGGCGACGCGGCCGCCGCTCATCAGGTGGTTGACGCTGACGTCGGCGCCGAGGCGACCGATCAGTTCGACGCGGTTCATTCCGAAGCTCATCACGATGCTCCTTCAGGTCTGGATGATGACGATGGTCGAGCGGCCGGGACCGGGATATCTCTCTCCCAGCCCCTTCCGCTCACTTCTTCTCTCGCTCAGCTCCAACTCTTCTGCGCCGGGGCCTCGCGGTCGGGGCAGCGCCGGGCCCGGTCGTCGGCCACGGCCTCCCTCACGGCGCCGACATCGAGCCCGAGCTCGGTCAGCAGCTGCGCGCCGCACGGGGCGATCGGGTCATAGTCGGATTGCAGATCGAACATCGCCGGGTCTCCTGTCGGATGCGGCGCCCGGCGCGAGGAAGCCCGTCTCCCTCCGTCCGCCGGGCGCTTGGCCGGCACGCGCCCGCCTCTCGCTCCCGGCCCGCCGTCGCCGGCGATACGGGCGTCACTCCCAGGCGGTCAGCGCCGCGAGCCAGGGCCGGTCGGCGACGATCTCGACCCGGTCGCGGCCGAGCTTCTCGAAGGCGAGCCAGGCCGCGACCTCCATCTCGTCGTCGAAGGTGGCGAGGCAGTCGTCGGTGCCGCGCAGGAACACGGCGTAGCTCGGCGGATAGAGCGGCATGCCCCGGAAATGCGCCGACCCCTCATAGGAACGCTTGGCGCACGGCGCGCATCGTGCGGCGCCCTGGGACGGCGCCCCGCACGCCGTGCACAGGCCGGCGGCGCGGCGTTCGGAATACTGCCGGCGTTCCGCCGCCTGCCGCGTCTCGCGGCACGGCGTGCAGGTCGTTCCGCCCTCGACGGGCGGGCGCTTGCCGCAGCGGATGCACAGGCCGGCCTCCCGGCGCGCCTTCTGGCGCCGCTTGCTCTTGGCGCGGGCGCTGCGCCGTTTGGCTTCGGCGTTCGAGCCGCCGTATTTCAATCCTGCAGCCTTGCCGGCGGCGTAGCGCGCCCGGTCCGCCGCCCGGCGCTTCTCCAGGCACGCCGCGCAGGCGGTGCGCTCCGGCGCGGCCGGGGCCTTGGCGCAGCGGGTGCAGATGCCGGCGGCGCGGCGCTCGGCGGCCTGCCGGCCGGTGCGCTCGCGCTCGTAGGCTTTCGCCCTGGCCGGATCGCGCCTGGGCAGGCCGGCTTCGCGCAGCCGCGCGTCCCGGGCCCGGGACGCCGCGTTGCGTTTCGCCGCGCAACCGGCGCACACCGTGCGCTCCGGCGCGGGCGGTTGGACACCGCACCGCGGGCAGAGCCCGGCGGCGATACGCTTTGCGGTACGCTTGCGAAACCGCTGGCGGTCGCGCTGCTTGCGAACTTCGGGATCCGCGTAGGCCATCCCGTTTCTCCCTGTCGAAATCGGACTGCAAATGGAGGACACCCGGCCGGCGGTCCGGGGACGGCGGGCCGGCCGGACGTCCGGCGGCAGCGCCGCTCAGCCGCGCTGCCGGCGGTCGTGCCACAGGGAGGTCGCTAGATCCCCCCAGAGCTGCTGACCGCCACGGGTGCGAAGCCCGGTGCAGACGATGATCTCGGTGCGGGCCGGGCGCATCTCCCTGACCGCCTTGAGCGTGGCGGTGACGCGCTTCGCCCGCCGCCTCTTGCCCTTTGCCGGCGCCTCGCCCGGCCAGGGGCGGATATCGCCGTCCGCGTGCGCCTTGAACCGCTCGACCACGTAATTCTCGTCGGCCAGGCCGCTGCCGAAGAAATGAACCAGAAAGGTCGCCGCCGTGTTGCCGGGCATCGCCGTTGCTGCCGTCATCCTGCCGTCTCCGTCTTGCCGTGGGTGGGGAACGGCGCCGGCGCCTCCCTCGGGGACGCCCAACGCCGCCCCGCTTCCGGCCACCCTCCACTCTCGGCGGCGCGCGGCAATGGGGAGGCGCGGCAGAACGGCGGCCCGTGTGACGGCTATACGGATATCGACGGACGCAGTGCCGGCGCGGCCTCTCCGGCAAGGGTATCGCGCGTCCGTGTCTTGATTGCATCGCAGTCGCTCGTAGAATGCAGCCGACCGGCGAGCGGAGGAAACGGGCATGGCGAGCATCACGATCCGCAACCTCGACGACGACGTGAAGACGCGGCTGCGTGTGCGGGCCGCGGAACACCATCGTTCCATGGAGGAAGAGGTGCGCATCATACTGCGCGATGCGGTGAACGGTGGGCGTGCCGCGCCCCGCGACCTGGCGAAGTTCACCCGCGAATGCTTCGCGCCGTTGGGCGGCGTCGAGCTGGAACTCCCCACTCGGGTCGCGATGCGCGAGCCGCCGGACTTCTCCTGAGCCGCCCGGATGTATGTCATAGACACGAACGTCGCGTCCGAACTGATGCGGCCCTCACCGGCTCCCGCCGTCGCGGCGTGGATTGCGGGTCGGGACGCGGAAGAACTGTACCTGACGGCCGTCAGCGAGGCCGAGCTGCTCTACGGCGTCGCGATCGTGCCGGCGGGCAGACGGCGGAACGAGCTCGAGGCCGTCATGCGCCGATGGCTCGACACCGGCTTTGCGGAGCGGATTCTGCCGTTCGACAGCGCCGCGGCGCGAGACTACGCGGATATCGCGGCGGGCCGACGTTCCGCCGGACGTCCCATCGCCCCGGCGGACTGCCAGATCGCGGCGATCGCGCGATGCCGCGGGATGGTCGTCGCGACGCGCAACGTCCGGGATTTCGGGGACATCGACGTCGAGATCGTCGATCCCTGGACGGCGGCATGAGCGGAACGACCGAAGCCTTCGCGCGGGTAAAGATCGATGCCCTGCTGAAGGACGCGGGCTGGAACCTGATCGACGGTTCGAGCGTCCTGTTCGAACACGCGCTACCGGACGGCACGCAGTCCGACTATGTGCTCTGCGATCGCCAGGGCCGGCCCATGGCGGCGCTGGAGGCCAAGCGGGCGAGTACCGATCCGATCGCGGCGCAGGACCAGGGACGGCACTACGCTGAACAGCTCGGCGTGCCGTTCGTCTTCGTGTCGAACGGCGAGGAAGTGCGGTTCCTCGACCGAGAGACGGACGCTCATGCCCGCAAGATCGCAGGCTTCCATGCACAGGACGACCTCCAGCGGCGGATCGCGGCGCGCAAGAACCGCCGCGATCTGTCGACCGTCGCCATCGACCGGAAGATCGTCGACCGCGACTACCAGATCGAATGCGTCGAGGCGCTGTCCGCCGAGGTCTCGCATGGACGGCGCAAGCTGCTGGTCGAAATGGCGACGGGAACCGGCAAGACCCGCACCGCGGCCGCCTTCATCAAGCGCCTGTTCGAGGCGGGCATGGTCACCCGCGTGCTGTTCCTGGTCGACCGCATCGCGCTGGCGCGCCAGGCCGAGGACGCATTCACCGACCATCTGCGGGACTATCCCTGCCATGTTCTGCGGCCCGGCAGGCGGTTCGACCGGGCCAAGCTCATCACGGTCGCCACCTTGCAGACCATGATTGCGGAGTACGGCGGTCTGTCGCCGGGTTATTTCGATCTCGTCATCACCGACGAGTGCCATCGCTCGATCTACGGCAAGTACAGTGGCGTACTGCGCCACTTCGACGGCATCCAGCTCGGCCTCACGGCCACGCCCTGCACGGCGGACGCCGATATGCTCCCCGATCCAGAGGACGGGCTGTTCGTGCGCGACACGCTGCGCTTCTTCGAGCTCGCCGAGCCCACCTTCCGGTACCCGCTGCGCCGGGCCGTCGAGGAAGGCCATCTGGTACCCTACCGCATCTACAAGGCGATGACGGTCAAGACCGCAGCCGAAGACGGGTTCGAGGTCGGACGCGGAGAACTCGACTGGAGCGCGATGGACACGCGGACGCGGGAAGAGTTCGAGGAGCTGTTCTCCGGCTCGGATACGATCGCCGTGGACCCGAGGGCGCTGGAGCGCAAGTTTACGATTCCCGAACGCAACCGCGCCATGGTGCGGGAGTTTCGCGACGCGCACGAGAAGGGTTTCATGGGCCGGGACGGCGTGAGGCGCTGGCCGGATTGGGGCAAGACCATCGTGTTCGCGGTGACCAGGCACCATGCCGAGACGCTGGCGGAGATGTTCGACGCGCACTTCGCGGACCTGAAGCCCCATCCGACCGTGCGGTACGCCGATTTCGTGGTGAGCGACGTCGGCGGCGGTCCTGCACTCGACGCGAGCGCCATCGTCAAGCGCTTCAAGGACGAGGACTATCCGAAGATACTTGTCAGCGTGAACATGCTCGATACCGGTTTCGACTGCCCCGAGGTCGTCAATCTCGTCATGGCCCGCTTCACGCGGAGCACGATCCTCTATCGGCAGATGCGGGGCCGCGGCACGCGCAAGGCGGATCACATCGGAAAGACGGGGTTCACGATGTTCGACTTCGTCGGCGTGACGGAGTTCCACGGCGACGACGACGGGGACATCGACGGTGGTTCGATCCGCGATGGCGGCCGTCCGACCCCTCCGGGCGACCCGCGCACGCTGCTGACGCTGGACGTGGACGATCATATCGACCCGGAAAGCCGCGACTGGTTGACCCTTGACGAAACGGGCCGCATCGTGCGCACGCCCGAACACGAGGCGCGCGCTGCCGAAGTCGGCATGCGCTTCGAGGCATGGCGCGGGGAGCAACGTGAGTTCGATGCGGAACAGGCGCGCTGGGCGGGGCTGATCGGAAGCCGAATGCGAGCCAATGCGACGAGCATGGACGCTTTCGGCGGATGGGATTTCGACGAGTTTCCGTTCGCTGCGCTCGGGGGCTACAACCAGGCGCGGCGCGTGTTCGGCGGCGAGGAGCCGCTCGGCCGGCTGATCGCCGGTCTCAATGCCGCGGTGTTCGGACAACGGCAGGCAACGGGCCAGGCCGAAGTCGGCGGCGGGGAGGCATGACGGCATGACCATGACGCCCGGCCTCCGGCGCGGCATCGACCGCATGCGCGACTATCTCTTCGGCGGCGGCTATCCCAACCCCGCCCAGAACGCCGAACAGCTCAGCTTCCTGATCTATTTCTACATGTACGAGGCGGCTGACGCGGCGCGGGTGCGCATGGCGCAGCGGCCGGGAGCGGAGCGGTACATCAGCGCCTTCGAGGGCAATTGGATCCTGCGCGATCCGCGCAACGCCCGGGAGCCCGGCGCCGCGAGCGTGCCGCGCGAGCTGCTGCGCTGGTCGTCCTGGGCGGACGTGCTCAACGGCGAGCGGCTGGTGAACTGGGTGCGCGAGGAAGTCTTTCCGTTCCACGCCGAGCTCGCGGCGAACGGCGTCACCGACTTCATGGACGGCGCCCGGCTGGTGATCGACGAGCCGACCGTGCTGACCCAGGTGGTCAGCCAGTTGAACGACCTGCATCTCGACCGGGTGGACGCCGACACCAAGGGAGACCTGTTCGAGCATGTGCTGCGGCAGATCCGGCAGGCGGGCGAGCTCGGCCAGTTCCGGACGCCGCGCCACGTCATCCGGACCCTGATCCGGCTGGTCGATCCCCGGCTCGGCGAGACGATCTACGACCCGGCGGCGGGAACGGCGGGCTTCCTGGTCGGCGCCTGGGACCATATCCGGCTCGCCAACTCTTCGCCGGCCGGGATTGAGGAGATCGACGCGGAAGGCAAAACTATCCGGCGCGGACTCGGCGATGCGCTGAGCCGCGACGCCGTAAAGCAGTTGCAGGAGGCGACGTTCTACGGCGCGGACGTGGACCCGCAGATGGTCCGCCTCGCCACCATGAACCTGACGCTGCGCGGGCTGGACCGGGTGCGTATCCTGCGCCGGGATGCGCTCACGCGCCCCCTCGACCGGGCGGCCAAGGCGGAACTCGGATTCCCGGCGTGCGGGTTCGACGTCATCCTCGCCAATCCGCCGTTCTCGGGCCGGCTGGACCGGGACCGCGTCGTCGAGGACGTAAAGGTGGGCAAGACCGCGCAGACCGAGCTCCTGTTCCTGCAATACATGCTGAACCATCTGCGGGACGGCGGCCGGTGCGGGGTGGTCGTCCCCGAAGGGGTGCTGTTCGGCTCCACAGGGGCGCACAGGGAACTGCGCCGCAAGCTGGTCGAGAACAACACGGTGGAGGCGGTGCTGTCGCTGCCCGGCGGCGTGTTCAATCCCTATTCCGGGGTCAAGACATCGGTGCTGGTGTTCCGCAAGGGCGGCGCGACCGGGCGCGTCATGTTCCTGCATGCCGAAAACGACGGCTTCAAGCTGGACGCCAACCACGACCAGCCGATCGACGAGGACGATCTTCCCGGACTGGTCGAGGTGTTCCGAGATCGGGAGTCGTGTTGGGAACAATGGCGCGCCAGCGAACCGGATGAGGACTGGACCGAGAACTGGTGGTTCGCCGAAACCGGCGACATCCGCGAGGCCGATTTCAACCTTAGCGCCAACCGCCACCGGCCGCAGAACCGCAGCAGAGTCGAACATCGGGACCCACTGGAGATTCTGGACGAATTGCGGGGGATCGAGACGGAAATTCTGGGCGAGATCGACGAGTTGGACGAGGCGGTGCGGGGGGCGGTGGTAGAATGAGTGTGCCAATCGTTCCGCTCGGTGAACTTTGCGAAATGGATCGCCAAGGACTTCGTCCTGACGACCCGTTCGCGTACGGCCTCCCCTTCGTGGGCGTCGAACATGTCGAGTCTGATAGTGGCGCTTTCAACTTCAATAACGGTTCGCGTATAGGAAGCCAGAGAAGTACCACATTTCGCTTCGACGAGCGTCACGTCCTCTACGCAAAGCTCCGGCCATATCTCAACAAGGTCGCTACTCCTGGATTTGCTGGCAGGTGTTCCACTGAGTTGGTTCCACTCCTCCCGCGAGATGGGGTTGACCGCGAGTTCATTGCGTTTCTTCTGCGACGACAGGAGACCGTCGACCACGTCATGTCGTCGGTGACGGGTGCACGGATGCCGCGAACCGACATGAAAGCGCTTCTGTCGCTACGTGTGCCTTGTCCGCCGCTCGACGAGCAGCGGCAGATCGTGGGCATCCTGAACCGATCGGCGAAGATCGCGCGGTTGCGGGGGCAGGCGCGGGAGTTGATGGGCGAATTCACTTCAGCGCTGTTCGTCAGAATGTTCGGTGGGCAAGACCAAGTGGGCGTTACGTACCCTTGTATGCCGCTTCGAGAAATCGCCGAGATAGGATCAGGTGCAACGAAAGGCCGAAGGATAGAAGCGGCCAACGCGATCAAAGTTCCGTATCTCCGTGTCGCGAATGTACAAGACGGGTTCCTGAATCTCGACGAGATAAAAGTTATCACGATTCGACGTGGTGAAGAGCAAAAATACGCGCTAGCTCCGGGTGATCTCGTCATGACCGAGGGCGGCGATCCGGACAAACTGGGACGGGCTGCCGTCTGGAACGGTGAGCTCGGTTACTGCGCTCACCAGAACCATGTATTTCGTGTCCGACCTCATACCGAAGTGGTGCTGACAGACTATCTGAGGGATGTGGCTGGCAGTGCATACGGCAAAACATATTTTCTGTCCGTGGCCAAGAGAACGACAGGAATCGCAAGTGTAAACAAGACCCATTTGGGTGGCTTTCCCGTTCCGGTGCCACCTATGGAATTACAGGCGCTTTATGCTAAGATTGTAGCGACTGCTCGAGACCTTGTCTCGGTCTCCGAGACTGCGGCAGGCAGGGTTGCGGCACTAAGCTCCTCTCTCCTATCGCGCCTCCTGGAGGCTGGTCCATGACCGATATCGTGGACAGCAAGCGGCGAAGCGAGATGATGGCGAGGATTCGCGGTCGGGATACTACCCCGGAAATAGCCGTACGTCGGATCGCCCACCGGATGGGTTTGCGCTTCCGTCTTCACAGGAACGACCTTCCGGGGCGCCCAGACCTGGTGTTCCCGAAACATAGACTCGCTGTGTTCGTACATGGGTGCTTCTGGCATCGGCACAAAGGATGCCGGTTCGCGTCCAACCCCAAGTCTCGGGTCGCTTTTTGGAACGAAAAATTCGCGGCCAACGTCGCTCGCGACGCTCGCCAGGAAGCGGCGTTGAAGGAGCTGGGCTGGAGCGTCCTCGTCATCTGGGAGTGCGAAACCAAGAACGAGACGGCGGTTGAACACCGGCTGGCTGCTTCGGTCAAACCCGGCTGGGTTGCCAACCAGCACCAGAATGTCCAACGGGTTGGACGTGGGATGATCACAAAAGGCTCTTCGGCGCCTTACGGCGGTGATTAGACGTGACTGACCGCAATAATCCCACAACTGTCCATGTATATGATTTCTTCGCCGGATGCGGAGGTGCGAGCTGCGGCTTTCGATCTGCCGGGATGGAGATAGCGTTTGCGCTAGATCACGATACGGATGCCAGAGCGAGCTTCGAAGCCAATTTTCCCGATGCTCATTTCGAATTTGCGGATATCCGCAAGGTGAGCGTCGAAGCTGTCCGATCCCGGATGGAGGCTGAGCGATCGAACCCGGTGCTCTTCAGTGGGTGTGCGCCGTGTCAACCCTACACGAAGCAGAACACGATGCGACCGGAGCTGAGTCGGGATGAGCGGGTGCCGTTGCTGTCCAGCTTTGCCTCGTTGGTCGAAGGTTGCCGACCGGATCTGGTATTTGTGGAGAACGTACCGGGGCTGCAGAAACTGGACGCACGCAGTCAGCCCTTCGGCGGTTTCGTGAAGCAACTGGAAGATGCGGGTTATGAACTGGACTATAGGCCGATCAAACTCGCCAAATTTGGGATACCGCAAAGCCGGCGGCGGCTTGTCCTCGTGGGGAGTCGCCACGGCAAGGTACGCTTGCCAGAAGAAACGCACGGTCCGGGAGCGCCAAACGAGCGATACGCCACGGTCCGAGATTGGATAGCCCACCTTCCACCGATAAAGGCGGGGGAGGAACATCAGGACATTCCGAACCACAGAGCGGCGAATCTCTCGGCACGCAACCTGGAGCGTATCGAAGCGACGCCGGAAGGAGGCGGCAATCGGGACTGGCCGGAAGAACTGACGCTTGAATGCCACAAGGGAATATCGGGCTATAGCGATGTCTACGGTCGCATGTCATGGGACGCACCGGCCTCAGGG
This sequence comes from Alphaproteobacteria bacterium, assembly GCA_965202925.1. Taxonomy (GTDB): domain Bacteria; phylum Pseudomonadota; class Alphaproteobacteria; order Bin65; family Bin65; genus Bin65. The sequence goes on from CBDBCG010000002.1 coordinate 47,492, forward strand.
CTTACCACAAGGTGCACGAGCTACTCCAACGGCCGCTTCGGCCATCCAGACCAGCATAGGGCGATCAGCATCCGAGAAGCGGCCTGCTTGCAGACATTCCCCAAAGATTTCGCTTTCGAGGGCAGCATGGCGTCGATGGCAAGACAGATCGGAAATGCGGTGCCGGTCCGCTTGGCGAAGCTCGTCGGTCGTCAGTTCATCGAACACCTGAAGGACGCGGGAAGACTGCCCTGATGGCAACTTTCAAGACCCGCGCTCGCACACTCGACATGCTTGGGAGGCAACAGATTGCCGGTATCCCGACAGCCATAAGCGAGCTCTTCAAGAACGCGCACGACGCCTATGCCGATCACGTCGAGATCGACTACTACCGTTCGGACGGCCTGTTCGTGTTGAGAGACGACGGGATCGGAATGAATCGCGACGACTTCGTGACGCGATGGCTGACGATCGGCACGGAAAGCAAGTTCGACCCCAATCAACGACCACCGCAAGATCCCGACAAGGAACCGCGTCCGATGCTCGGGGAGAAGGGGATCGGAAGGCTAGCGATTGCAACCATCGGCCCGCAACTCCTGGTCCTCACTAGAGGGAAGACCGACGGCCAGGCATCCGACATCACTGCGGCATTCCTGAACTGGGGCATCTTCGAATGGCCAGGCATTGACCTGGAGAACATCGACATCCCCCTGCGGACATTTCCATCTGGCACGTTGCCATCAGCGCATGACGTGTCGGATATGTTGGCAGAATTTCGCGCGAGTGCCGAGAGTGTAGGGGGCGATGTCGAGCAGCGCTTGCTGGAGAAGCTAACGAGTGAACTGGATCTCTTTGAAGTCGATCCACAACATATCGACTCCTACTTGCGAGAACCATCGCTTGGAGGGAATGGCAGCGGAACGCACTTCATCATCAAGCCTGCGTCGCCACTACTGGCAGATGACATTGACGGCGACTTTACAGCGAGCAGGGCGGCTGCGCTGAAGAAGGCAACACCTCTGAAGAAAGCGTTGCTCGGGTTCAGCAACACCATGACGTCGGGTTCGATAGCCGTGATCCGTACTGCGTTCCGCGATCACAAGACGGACGAGTTGGTGGATGACCTGATTGAAGAGGATGAATTCTTCACACCGGATGAGTTTCAGAATTCGGACCACCGGATACGCGGATCGTTCGACGAGTTCGGCCAATTCCGCGGCGAAATTTCAATCTACGGCGATACGGTAGCCGATCATGTTATTCCTTGGAGCGGTGGGCGCGGCGGGCGCACGCTCTGCGGTCCCTTCTCCATCGACTTCGCCGCGTTCGAGGGCGAAAACAGATATTCGACGATCCCGCACGAGGAACATGCGAGACTGGCAACAAAGACCGAACAGTTGGGAGGACTGTACATCTATCGCAACGGCATTCGAGTGCTGCCCTACGGCGACACGGATTATGATTGGTTAGACATCGAATTTCGGAGAACGAAAGGCGCTGCCTACTATTATTTCTCTCATAGGAAGATGTTCGGGGCGGTAGATATCGATGCGGACAGAAATCGAAATCTGTTGGAGAAAGCGGGCCGAGAAGGATTCCAGGAAAACAAAGCCTATCGACAATTCCGGAATATTCTTCAGAATTTCTTTCTCCAGATGGCTGCCGACTTCTTCCGCTCCGAAGGCGTACATGCTGAATCATTCGATCTGCGAAAGACCGAGCTTTCTCGGGAGGACGAAGCCAGGAAGCGCCGTGAAAAACAGGTTATAGAACGGAAAAGAATGTTCGAGTCTAATCTGAACAATTTCTTCGAAAAGCTCAAGAACAGTGAACCTCAGACCGAAACTTTGTCTTTGACGGAGCGTGTGGCCTCGGAGTTGCAGTTGGCATGCAGAATAGCCGATAGCGAACTGGCGGCCCGCGCGATTCTCGATCTAGAGCGTCAGGCGTATGTCGATATCAGGGCACTTGAGGAGCGTTATCGAATTTCGCGTCCGCGAATTGGATTGAGCAAGGCTACACTTCGGGACTGGGGCGTGTACAACTCGGAGTTTGCTTCGCTTCAGGAGAACGTATTCAGACCGGCTCGGAATATGCTTGATGAGTTGATCGGTGAAGAGGCCAGAAGGGCGGAGTTGGCGCTTGATCGACGCGTCAGGACGGAAGCCGCACTCGATGGCTTGGGACAGGAAGCACGAAAGAGCACAGGCAAGTCGGGCCAAGCCGTGAGAGCGGAAGCGGACAAGGTCGCTTCGAAGGCGCGAGAGGTGGCAGGACGGTCACTGAAGAGCGTCGAGTCGGAATTGCGGGAGGTACTGAGCGAGTTTCAGCGAATCGATCTTGCGGGAATGCCCGACGAGCTGTTCGTGGAAACCAGAGATACGCTGGAGACCAGGGTTCTGAAGGTCGCGGAAGAACAGGGAGCGCTGTTGCGGTCGGTATTGGAGCAGCTCCAAGCTGTGGACGTAACGGGCGGGATATCGGCAGCTGAACAGCTCATGGCAATCGAGCAACGCAATCTCCTGCTTGAAGAGGAAGCCGAGGCCGATGCGCAGTTGGCGCAGTTGGGAATGGCCATCGAAATCATCAACCACGAGTTTTCGGGAACGATACGGTCTGTTCGGACCGGTTTGCGAAGATTGAAGGCTTGGGCGGACGTGAATGAGGGATTGGGCGAATTGTACGACAGTATTCGCACCAGTTTCGATCATCTTGACGGTTATCTGTCATTGTTCACGCCGCTTCAGCGGCGACTCTACAGGAAGGCTGTGGAAATTCGAGGTTCCGAGATTAGAGACTTTCTGGAAGAATTGTTCGGGGCGCGTTTGGCGCGCCATAGCGTATCGTTCACGGCGACGAAAGCCTTTAGCGATGCCAAGATCGTCGGGTTCCCGTCGAGCTTCTATCCCGTATTTGTGAACTTAGTGGACAACGCCATTTTCTGGCTGTCGCAACAGAATCCGGAAAAGGGCGAGCGGTGCATTACGCTGGATGAAGACGGGGGAACGCTGCTCGTCGCGGATACCGGGCCTGGGGTCGATATTCGCGACAGGGAGGCGATTTTCGAGTTCGGCTTTAGCCGAAAACCCGGTGGACGCGGGATGGGATTGCACATCGGACGTGAAACACTCCGCCGCGTCGGGTTCGACCTGCTGCTGATCGATGGCGATGAGGGTACAACGTTCGGCGTCATGCAGGTGAAAGGGTCATAGGGCAGAGTCGATGGGTTCCGAGGAAGAATTTGAACTTCGCAGCCGCAAAATTGCGCTGCGATTTCTCCGAACGGCGGTGGTGGTGGACGACGAGGCGTACATTGCCCAGAACCGAAGCAATGGACCGAAGGTGGAGGTTGTGGCGCCGGGTCGGAACACAAGGTCGTCGAGTCGGGACGAGAAAGAGCCGGTTAGTCACGGGGCCAGTCATGCATTGGATGCGGGTACGCTCATTGGTTCGTTCTCGGCGCTCGGGGTGATCTGCGGCGTAGTGAGTCCTACCGATGCGGCATTGGAAACGATGAGGCAGGCCGACATCGTCATTCTGGATTGGCGCCTGAAAAGGGATGAGCCGGAGTTTGCGCTGGACCTGCTGCGAGGTTTGCTGACTGGAGAAACCGATCGAAATTCGCTTCGACTCGTGGCGATTTACACTGGGGAAGCGCGGCTGGGGGATATCCGTGCAGACGTTTTCGCCGAACTGAAGAAGCAGGGTCTTGAGCCGGCGGAGAACGAGACTGAGCCAGAAATTTCATTTCGGCATGGGCGCGTCGTTCTTTACGCAAAGTCCGATGTGAATCTAGCACCGCCGCTGAACGAACGGAGCGTGTCGGAAGAGCAGTTTCCGAATCGGCTGGTCGACGACTTCGCCTCCATGACTGCGGGACTGCTTCCCGGCATCGCTCTCACCTCGTTAACCGCGGTGCGAGAGGGTGCGCACAAGGTCTTGGACCGGTTCAGCGGCGAGCTGGATCCCGCGTTTCTTGCCCACAAGGCATGTCTTCCAGACCCCGAAGAGGCGGAACGCCAGATCGTGAACCATGTGGCGGAGGAGCTTCGCGGCCTCATGGATAACGCTGTAGCGGAGGAATCTCCTGCCGGCGCGGATGCGGTGGATGTCTGGATTAGGCGTAAGGGCGATGGGATTGCGAACTTCGCATTCGGCGATCGACAACTCGACATAGGGCAGACCATAACCTTGGCCAACGAGGGCCTGGAGGCAAGTGTGTTGAAAAACAACGCCTTCGAGGGTCTATCCGCCGGCTTCTCCGGCCACAATGCCGTCGGACTTGACGAGCGGTTGGCCTGGATCATGATCTCTCGGACGGTGTACAGCGCTCCGCCGCCGATATTGTGGTTGGGAACCGTCGTTACGGCGTCTCACGCTGACGGTGAAAAGCATCTGATCTGCATGAGACCTCGATGCGATTGCGTGAGATTGAACGATGAGACTGCTTTCTTTTTCCTGCCGCTTGTTGGTCCAAAGGAAGGAATGGACCAAATTGTCGTAAGGGTCGACAACAATTTTGAGCGGCTGGGCATCGAACGCGATCCAGGAAGTTGGGTTCTTCTCCGATTCAAACCATCGGCGGGAAGCAGGGCCGTAACCGCAGCAAAGCGGGAACCTAATGGCGGCTTTGAGTTCACGGATATCAGTGACAATCAATACAAGTGGCGCGGTGAACTCAAGGCGGAGTACGCACAAAGAATTGCCCAGACCTTTGGAGGAACGCTGAGCCGCGTAGCGATCGATGAGTCGGAGTGGCTCAGACGCGCCGCCAAGAAAGGGCGCTGACTGCTTCGTTGCGTGGTGGCGAGATTGCGGCCGGGATTTCTTCACTGGATGTCCTTGCCGCCGAGAATGTCGAGGGCTCGCGCGCCGTTGCTATCGCCGAGGTCGCGCGGCGGCTAATCGATTTGCGTGACTACTGGCTCAACGCTCCCAAATGGATTTAGTGGGTGGCCAAAGCACCTCCGTTTCGAGAACTTAACCGCAGTGCGATGTCCGGCACATCATCTTCTCCGTAGAAGTAGCTCCGATGCCCGTCCGCCGGATCGCGTTTCAGCGGGGGCTCGCCCGATCTCTCCTCCTCTCCGCTTCAGAACAGCAGGGACGGTCGCCGGCTGCGCTCCGGGGACTGCTCGCTCGGGCCAGGGAACTCCGGGCGAGCTTCGGACCCATCCCCCCGGTTCGTCTCGTCTGGGAGGGGCGGCGGCGGGGCCGAGTATCCCATGGCGCGGGCGATGACGGTGGCTGCCTGGGCGGCGGCGGCGCGAAGCGCGGCGTCGTCGAGATGGGCGTAGATGGCGGTGGTGGCGCGCTTGCGGTGCCCGAGCAACTTGCCCACGGCGGTCAGCCCGACGCCGTTCATGACGCCCTGCGAGGCGTAGGTATGCCTGGCGTCGTGGATGCGGACGCCGTGCAGCCCAGCCTCCTCCCGGACGCCGACCCAGAACGTGTAGAGGTGGGCCGAAGTGAGGTCCTCGGGAAATACCCGCGCCTTGTCGTCCTGCCGGGGGAGCGCGGCCAGGACCTCCACCGCTTCCGGCCCGAACCACAGGGTGCGCGGGCCGGTCTTCGAATCTTCGAGGCGCGCGCTCGCGCCGTCCCGGGAAAGCTCTCCGATCTCAGCCCATTGCAGATTGAGCATCTCGGACAGCCGGGCGCCGGTCAGTGTCAGCAGGCGGATCGCAGCGACCGGCCACGGATGATCGACCGCGTGCCGGTCCAGCACCGCGCCGAGGCGTTCGAGCTCCTCGCGGCCGAGGAAGCGCGCGACGGGCCGTCGCGGGTTCTTCGCGATGTTGGCGCAGGCGTTGGGAATGTGCTCGCCGAGCTCGCCCCACTGGCGTGCCGCCGCGAGCATGGAACGCAGGATATCGAAGGCGCGGTTGGCCGCGCCGGGCCGGTCCGCGCTCGCCGCGTCGAACCATGCCGAGACCCGCGCATGGTCGATGGCGTCGAGCCGCAGCCTGCCGAATGCCGGCATCAGCCGGTTGCGCATGTAAATATCATGGGTCTTGAGCGAGGACCGCTTCCACCGGTTCCTGCGCCGTTCGCGGTAGGTGGCGGCGAAATCGCGGAACAGCGGCGCCTTGACCTTGCGCTCGGGCACCGCCTCGCCCGCCCACACGCGGGCGAGCAGGGCGGCCGCCTCCTTCCGCGCATCGCCCAGGCTGGCTTCGGGAAACCGCCCGAGGGTGAACTTGCGCATCCGGCCGTCGACGCGGACCTGGACGATGAACGATCGCACGCCGGAGGGCTGCACCCGTACCCCGAAATGCGCTAGCGCGCCGTCCCAGAGCGTGTATTCGGAGGACCTGGGCTTTGCGGCGGCAACGGCCTTGCCGGTCAGCGACTTCTTCGCGGGAATGTGCGCCATGATTCAGCCCTCCCGCTTCCAGCCGCCCGACATCGCAGCGCCCACGATGCCGGAGATGCGACCCGCCGCCTCGCGGACATGCTCGTCCGCGAGATGGGCGTAGCGCTCGGTCGAGGCGTTGTCGGCATGGCCGAGCAGGCGGCCCACGGTATACAGGTCGAGGCCGCTCATCACGGCATGGCTGGCGAACGTGTGTCGGCAGTCGTGGATGCGCACGTCACCGAGGCCGGCGAGCGCCCGCAGTTTCTGCCAGCGACGCCCGAAGTCGGTCATCGGCGCTGTCCCGTGGGCGTTGGGGAAGACGAAGCGCGATTTGCGCGGCAGGGAATGCAGGACCGCCCGCGCCGGGGGCGGAAGCTGGATCGTCTTCGGCCCGGTCTTCGAATCGGGCAGGACCGCGCGGGTGTCGCGTATCCAGTCCCACCGGAGGCGGGTGATTTCGGAGGACCGGGCGCCGGTGAACAGCAGCAGCCGGATCGCGGCGGCGGCCTGCCGGTCTTCCGCATGATCGAGCACGAAGCCGAGGCGCTTCAGTTCGTCCAGCGACAGGAAGCGCTCGCGCGGCTTCGTCCTGTAGCGGCGCATGTTGCGGCACGGGTTGGAGCCTTGGGGCCGGAGGTCCCAGAGCTCGGCGCGGGTCATCATCACCGAGAGCACCGGCAACGCCCGGTTGGCGCTGGCGGGGGCGCCGCTCATGGAGTCGAACCAGCGCTGCACATCGGCCCGCGCGATGTCCGCGACCCGTATACCGCCGAAGAAGGGCAGGATGTGGTTCTGGAGTGCAGAGCGGTTGCTCTCGCGCGTGGCGGGCTTCCAGCGCGGTCCCTGGCGGCGCATGAACTCGTCGGCGAAATAGCGGAACAGAGGGCCGGTCTTGCTCTCGGCCTCAGCGGCCGCGATCTCGGCCACCGCCATCGCGCGGGCCTCGTCGGCGGTCAGTTCCGCGGTCGTGCCGAGACGCAGCGTGTCGACGTTCAGCCTGCGCTTCACGCGGACGAAGAAGGTCCGCGTATCGTCGGCCACGATCCTGAGGCTGAAGGCCGGAAGGGTATGGTCGACGATCGTCAGCGGCCGCTTGCGGTGCTTCGGGTCGGTGAATTTGCGGCGTACCGCCCGATCATTGATATTTGCGTAGATGCGCATGGAACCATCTCCTTTCTGTTCCCTCGGGGCCGTCGGGTTCCGAGGGAACATCGGCGGCGGTTTGGGGAAGGAGATGCGGCCCGCGCGGGAGTCTGCGGCGAGAGGCCAAATCGGCCTAACGAACTGTCACGATTGAGGAAATCGCCCGTCGCACTGGGCCGGGGAGGTCTCGCTCTATGCACCCAAGGTGCGTTAGGTGTGAGGAAACAGCGGCTTTGCCGTAGAGACAGAGCCGAATGGGACAGCATTCACGATGGGGGATTCGTCGCCGGCGAGAGCGGTGGATCGGAGCCGCCACGGCGAGTGAGTGGCGGGGCGCGCGGCGGCCGGGCGGGATCGTCGATGGGGTCAACGACCGGCAGGGCGATCGCGGGCGCGCGCACGAGCGCGGCCCCCGGATCGTGGTCCGGGGCAGGACGAAGCGCCCGCGAGGACGACGGTGCCGTCGCGACACCGTCGACCGGAAACGAAACGAGCCGCGCCGCCGTCCCGATGCCGGGATGACGGCGCGGCCCGTCGAGGCGGTCTAGCTGGCGCGGCAGACCGGGATGCCCATCTGGCGCGCGCGGTCGATCAGGTTCTCGGTGATGCCCGAGCCGGGGAACGCGATGACGCCCTTGGGCAGGAGGTTCAGCAGTTCCTCGTTGCGGCGGAACGGTGCGGCGCGTCCGTGGCGGTCCCAGTCCGGCTTGCAGACGACCTGGTGGACGCCGTTGCGCTCGGCCCAGCGCGCGGCGATGCGCTCGACGCCGGGTCCGCCGCCGTGGACGATGACGATGTCGTTGTACTTGGCGCGGGCCTGGTCGAGCCTGGCGATCACCGCGGCGGGGTCGGCGACGTCCTTGCCGCCGGCGATGGCGACCAGCGTTCCCTGCGGCAGGTGCGCCATGGTCTCGCGCTCCTTCCTCGCCCGCTGGTAGTCGCGGGCGTCGATGGCGGCGGAGGTCAGCTTGCCGGTCTGCGAGACGTGGCTGCCGTGCTTCGGGCGCCAGACGTCGCCGGTCTCGGCGCGGTACTGCTCGGCGGCCTGGTCGCGCATGATCTCGAAGGCGTCGCGCCGGTCGGTGAGGCACTGCGCGCGGTGGGTGGTCATCTCCAGTTCGAGCGACTTGATCTCGGTTCCGTCCTGGGCGCGCTGGAGGTCGCGCAGTTCGGGCATCAGCCGGTCGGCGGCGCGGTCGAGGCGGCGGACCTGGGCGTCGAGCATGTTGACGAACCCCCACAGCAGGCCCTCGCGCTCGTCGGCGAGTTGGAAGCCGTCGGGTGCGACGCCCTCGGCGAGAATGCGGAACGCTTCGCCCAGGGCGGTCAGCGCGTCGTCCTGGTCCCAGACCTCGCGGCTGTCGAACTCGCCGCGCTCGGGCGTCGCGCCGAACAGCGCGGCGTTCTCGCAGATGCTCGCGGTCGCGGACTGCGCTTCGGTCTCGGCGGTCTCGATGATGTCGATGGCGTTCATGACGATCTCCTTGCGATGGTTCGATCCACCGGAGCGTTGTGCGCCGATGTGATGGCTCTTTGGCTCACGCGCGCGCAGGGGAAGCACCTGGGCTTAGAAGCTCTTGGGGCGGAGTGGTGCGGAAAGTCGTCGAGTGGTGCGGAAGATCGCTCCGCGATCTTCACGGTCGGCGACTTTCACGGTCCGCCCCTAGAGCTTCTTGTCCAGGCCGGAGGGAGCGGAGCGACCGGAGGACCCGGAGGGTTGCTGGACCGAGCACGTGTGTGACAATGAGCGATCATGTCGGCCAGCAATTCCCTTGCCACACGCACGGCCCCCATCGGCGGTGCCGCCCGCACGGCGGTCGGGATGGACGCGCGAACCGTGCTGCCGGGACCGATCGCCGGGGCGGCTACCACAGCGGGTGGCTGTCAACCATCGAGGCGACGACTTCGCGGACCCGGGCGCGGTCGCGGATGCGGCGGAAGCCTCTCGGGTCCTCGTCGAGGTGTGCGATGTAGACCGCGCCGCCGTCGAGCGGGTCGGTGTGGCGGTAGAGGTCTCCAACATGCTCGCCGTCGGCGAGGATGCGCGCCTCGTCTTCGGCGGTTTTGCTGAAGGCGATCTCGGTCATTTCGTTCTCCGCGATGTCGGGCCGATGCGACGGCCTCCGTGCCGCCGGGAGCGGCGGGGTCTCCGGACCGGCTGCAAGAAGAAGGGGCGGCCGCCGACGGGAATGCCCGCCGGCGCAACCGCCCGAGTCGAAAGGTCGATGGGATCGGCTAGAACGGGAAATCCTCGCCCTGCCCGTCATCGCCGCCGGCGGGTACGGCCGCGCCGTTCGCCGACGCCGCAGCGTCCTCCTCCGCCGGCGCGGCCGACGCGGGGGCCCGCTCCAGGAACTGGATGCGCGAGCCCGGAACCAGCAGGATCTCGGTGGCGTGGCGGTCGCTGTCCTCGCCGTCCTTCCTCCAGCGCCGCGTCTGCATCTTGCCCGCGACGTAGACCAGACGGCCCTTCCTGGCGTGCCGCTCGAGCATGTCGATCAGGCCCGGCTGGAAGGTGACCACCCGGTGCCACTCGGTCCTGTCGACCCGCTCGCCGCCGCGGTTCCTGTCGATATAGCTCTCGTCGGTGGCCACGCTCAGATTGGCCACGCGGCCCCCCGAGGCGAGATGGTTGATGACGACGTCCGCGCCCAGGCGGCCGATGACTTCCGCGCGATTGAGACCGAAGCTCATGATCTTCTCCTTCATGCTCTCGATAGTGACGATGGTTGGACGAACGGATGGGACCGGCACTCTCTCCAGCCCCGTTCCGCCCATCTCCTTCCCGCTTTCCTCCTACTCCGCGTCGCCGCCGCCCCGGAGGACCTCGCGGATGGCCCTCGGATCGAGCCCCGCCTCGGCCAGCAGCTCGCCGGCATCCGGGGTCTCGGCGTCGGTGTCGGCGTCATGGATCAAATCGAACATCGGGCATGTCTCCCCTGGCGACGCCCGGGCATCCGGCCGAAAGACCCTCCTCCGACCCTCCCGGGCACTCGCCCGCGCGAAAGCTCTTCTCCAACTCCGAGACGTCCGAAGCGCCGGCGGCGGTCGGTGTCGGGAAGACAGGGAAGCCCGCACCGGTCTCGGCGGAGACGCGGCGGGCGCGTGCGAGGCTGCCTGCGCGACGGGACCGGCGGCTCGGTTCGCCGAACGGCCCCCGGCTCTACAGCCGCCCGGCGACGAACCCGGTCCAGCCCTCGCGCGTCCAGCCGAGCGGGCGGTTGAGCCGGTCGGCGACGCCCATCGCCTCGTCGATCCCCAACACCACCAGCGACGTGCCGATGGTGACGTCCATTTCGTCGACGACGATGCGGATTTGCTGAAAGCCCGTGTCGGGATCCTCGACGGGCGCAAACGCATAGACGAGATTTTCGGGCAGGGTGGTGCTGCTCATGATGCGAACTCCCGGTGATGGATGGGAACGGGTGAATATCGGTCTCATCGACCGACGGGGCGGGCAGCGATGCAGCCCCCCCGGCCGGCCATATGCATGGCGGCGGTCGGCGGGCCGGCGGCACGTCTGCGGGGCTCAGGCCCAGGCGGCATATCGCGCCATCGGGCTCGCGTCGGTCACGATCTCGACCCGCTCGCGGTCGAGCTTCTCGAAGGCGAGGCAGAGGGCGATGTCGGCCTCGCAGTCGAACGGCCCGTGCTCGCGGCCCGTGTCCAGTTCGATCACCGTCCAGGTCGGGTCCCAGACCGGGATGCCCCTGAAATGCGCCGAGCCGTGATAGCTGCGCTCGGCGCAAGGGGCACACCTGCTCGCCCCCTGCGAAGGCGCCCCGCAGGATGTACACAAGCCGCGGGCGCGCCGTTCGGAATACAGCTTGCGCGAGCGCGCGTTCTTGCGCTCCGGATCGTGGCTGGCCTCCTCGGCGATGGCGCACGGGGTACAGCGCGACAGACCGTTGATCGCCGGCCCTCCGCAGCGTGTGCAAAGCCCGGCGGCGCGCCGCTGTTCGTACTTCTCGCGCTCCGCCGCCTGCCTCCTGTCGCGGCAAGTCCGGCAGGTGGTTCCGCCCTCGGCGGGAGGCCGTTTGCCGCAACGGATACAGAGGCCGGCCTCGATCCTGGCCTTCTGGCGGCGCTTGCTCCTGGCCCGGGCGGCGCGCTTTTTGGCGTCGGGATCGGCCCCACCGTATTTCAACCCGGCAGCCTTGCCGGCGGCGTATTTCGCGCGGTCCGAAGCCAGGCGCTTCTCCAGGCAAGGCTCGCAGCGCACCCGGTCCGGGGCCGCCGGCGCCGTGCCGCAGGCGGTGCAGAGACCGTCGGCCAGGCGCGCGGCGCGCTCGCGGCGGGACCGCTCGCGCTCGTACTCGCGCTCCTTTTCGGGATCGCGGCGCGGAATTCCCGCCGCGCGCAGCCGGGCATCGCGGGCGCGGCTCGCCCGGTTGGTCTTCTCGGCGCAGATATCGCAGATCGAACGCTCGGCGGCGGGCGGGCGGACGCCGCACCGGGGGCATTTGCCATCGGCGACGCGCGCGGCGGTGCGCCGGCGATGGCGCTCGCGGTCGGCGGACCGCCGTCTCTCGGCGCACAGCCCGCACTGGCTGCGCTCCAGCTCGGGCGGGCGTTTGCCGCATGATGTGCATTTCACGGTTATGTTGGGCAATGTCGATGTCTCCTTGTCTTCCAAGGGTTTGACGGCGAATCACTTCACATAACTGTTGCCGTCTGGATTTCTGTTCCGGTTGTTTCGGAACGCGACAGCAGCGAGCAGGCTTGCCACCGTTGTGCACGTTCCGTTTCGCCGTCAGGACTTCGGCGGATGTCCGTCGCCATTGCCGGCGAGCATGGCGAGCAGCCTGTCGGGCGAACGGAACCGCCCCGGCCGCAGGTTGGGCATTCCAACGCCGTTGAGCATCTCGAGTTTTTCGGTCGGGTCGCCGTGCAGATAGATCTCGGTACTCTGGACGGATGCATGTCCGAGCCAGAGCGAGACCTTGCGTACATCCCCCGTCGCCTGGAGCGTATGCATCGCACAGGAATGGCGCAGGACATGAGGCGTCACATGTTTGTCCGCGAGACCAGGCTCTGCTTTCGCCGCTTCCTTTACATGCTTTGCGAGCATGACGCTGAAGCCCCAGCGGCTCATCCGTCGTCCGACGCGGTTGTGGAAGAGTTCGGGGTCGCCGTCCGGATCGCGGAGGCGGAGCCATGCCTCGATGCTCAGCCGCGTCTCCTTCCAGAGCGGGAGGGTCCGCTCGCGCCGCCCCTTGCCCATGATCCTGACGCTGGCCGGTTCCCGGCGATCGTAATCGCCGATGGTCAAGGCGGTCAGCTCGCTGACGCGCAGCCCACAGGTGTACGTCAGATGAAGCATGGCTCGATCGCGTATTCCGTTCCTCCGCCTCGGATCGGGGGCTTCGAGCAGCGCCTCAATCTCGGCGTGGGTGAGCCAGGCGACCGAGGTCTTGTCCGCCTTCTTCTGCGGGATCAGGGCGATCCTGGCGACCTGCTCCAGAGTTGCGGGCTCGCGCCATTCGACCATGCGGAAGAACGCCTTGATGGCGGCCAGACGGGCGTTGCGTGTGCTCACGGACGCGCCCCCGCGCTCGATGTCCTCAAGGAAGGCAAGGACCAAATCGGCGTCGATTTGCTCAAGAACGAGCTGCGACGGCCTTACCTTGAATGTGTCGGCGGCGAAGCGGATCAGGAGTGACAGACCTTGCGAGTAGGCGTCGACCGTGTGAGGGCTGGCATTCTTGTCGCGGGGGAGATGATCGCGCAGGAAGGCGCTCATATGTCCGGCAAGCGGGGTCATGACACATCCTCCCCATGGAAGGCTTCCGTCTGCCGCGCGATCTGCCTCAGAACCGTCTCGGTGCTCTCGAGATACCAGTAGGTGTCGACGACCGAGGCATGTCCGAGCCAGGCGCTCAGCGCGATGATGTGCCGGTCGATCGCCCGCCGGTCGGAACCGCAGGCTTCGAGAGACCGAACGGCGAAGGTGTGTCGCAAGTCGTGGATGCGCGGATTGCAGCCACCGCTGCCCGCACCGGCGAGACCGGTACGCGCGAGCATCCGACTGAACGCGTATCCGGTTGTGGAAGGTGCCAGGCGGCCACGCCGATCGCCCAGGAAGAGAGCTTGGGTATCGGCCGGCACGCGGACCCGTGTGAGACGATGCCGCATGAGCTCCGTCTCCACCGTGGGATGCAAAGGCAATAACCGCCGTCCGGCGCGTTTGGTCGGCCGGACCATCAGCCCGTCCGGGGTGATGTCGCCGATGTCGAGCGCCAGAGCTTCGCAGCGACGGAGCCCGGTGGCGGCAATCAGCCCGAACAGGGTCCTGTACTGCCCCGGAACCAGGCAGCCGATCGATGAGCATTCGTCAGCGACGGCAAGGAGAGAGGCGATCTCGTCAGGGCTGTAAATGTAGGGCTTGGGCCGCACCTGGGGCACGCGAGGCAGGAGATCGCCCGCCGGCACCTCGTGTCGCGGATCCTCCAACGCGGCCGCCAGAGCGAAGCGGCGCACGACAAGCAGCAGGGTGCGGCTCTGCGCGGCCGATGAACATCGCCGCGTCCATTCGAGGACGGTCTGTATCCTGACGTGGCTTTCGCCGCGAGCTTGGGCGAAGGCACTGTAGTCGGCGAGCTGGCGAGCGACGTGGCGATAGAGGCCGCCGCCAGCGCGGATCAAGGCGATATATCGGTCGACGGCATCGACAATCATGACGCGCCTCCCGGCCACGGCTGCGCGATCTCGTGAAGCCGCCCGTAGTCCGCCTTGGCGTAGATCGACGTGGTCTCAATGCTCTTGTGCCGTAGAAGCGTGGCGATGGTTTCCATCGAGGCGCCGTCTTCGACCAACCCGCGGGCTACCGAATGACGTAGCAGGTGCGCGCCTCTTGAAGGCGTGTCCTTCAGCCCCGCGCGGTCGAGCCCGCGGGCGACGATTTGGCCGACAACTTGCGCACCGGCAAAGGGGCGCCAGGGCGGTCGCATGCGGAGGAACACATGAGGGTCGTCCAGCGGTGGCCGCCCGTCCTCAAGCCAGGCCAGGATGGCGTCGCCGACCTCCTGGGGCAGGGGCATCTTGTCCTCCCGCCGCCCCTTGCCGGTAATGCTTAAGCTGCCGCGTCGCCAGTCGATCTGGTCGAACGTCAGACTCCGGACCTCCCCCGCCCTGAGCCCCAACCGGCCAACCAGAAGCAGAACGGCGTGGTCTCGCCGCCCGATCGCCGTGGCCGTGTCGCAGGAAGCGAGGAGCCGGTTCACGTCCGCCGGCTTGAGACCGCGCGGAACGTTGTCGCGTCGCGGTCGCACAACAGGCGGCAGTACCGCCGCAAGCGTAGTCGGACAGAGGCCGAGCGCGGCGTTGTAGCGAAGCCACGACCGCAGCGCCGGCGCCATCGACTGGCGGTTATATGGCCCTTCGGAGGAGCATCTGTCCAGGAACGCGGAGCGAAGGTTCACTGCGTCGTAGAGCGTCGGATCCGTGCCGATCAGTGGCAGCAGTTTCCCCAGCGATCGTTCGTAGTTATTCAGTGTGCCGACGGCCAATCCCTTGTGCCGCTGAAGCCAGTCGAGCCAAGCCGCAATCTCCGGCGCCCGTTCCGGCTTTCTCTCCCAGACAACATCGATCACACCGCACCCAGCCAGAAACCGCAGAAACCATCGCACTCGGTGGAGGTATTGCGGGCGTGTCGGAGCGCGACGCCGCCGCCCGGCACAGCGGCAGTCATGACCACGAAACCGATCCAGAGCGGTCTCGCCGACCTCAGCCAGATGCCCATCCGACATGTGAAGCCAGTAGCAAAAGTGGCGAGCGGCGTGCTCGTAGCCCCGAACCGTCCAGGGCCTGTAATCGAGGGAGAACAGATGACAGCGGTAGGCGTCGATGTGCGGAGCGTACGGCCCCGGATCGAATAGCCATCGCTGCGGGAAGGGGTCGGAAAGTGTATCGGCCATCGAAATCTCCTGTCGTGATGAAGCGCCCGATACGCGGGCACGGACAGGAGAGTGACGGCAACAGTTATGTGAAGTGATTCGCCGTCAAACCCTTGGAAGACAAGGAGACATCGACATTGCCCAACATAACCGTGAAATGCACATCATGCGGCTTGAACTGAGCCGCGTTCCGCGGCGGGGTGTCTTGCCCACCGGATATTGGGAGTGATCTTCCCACAGCAGCGAAGTTGATTGGCACTGTGCGCCTCGGCGTGGCGCTGCACGGTCTCAACCCGTTTCTCTCTCGTTGATCGATGGTCGTCGACCGCGAGGCCGGCGAGCACGAGCATGGGCGTGTCTTCGTGACAGATCAGACCCAGAGGGAGACAGCCCATGACCCCGCTTCGAGAGCGCATGCTCAACGATATGACCGTTCGCGGCCTCGCCGAGAACACCAGGAAGTCCTACCTCAACTCCGTCTCCAAGCTCGCGCTTCACTACGGCCGCAGCCCGGACCGGATCTCGGCGCAGGAAGTTCAGGATTACCTCATCTTCCTGCACGACGAGCGCGGGTTGACCTGGCAGAGCTGCAACTGCGCCCGCCACGGCATCCGCTTCTTCTACCGCATCACGCTCGGCTTGCCCGAGCCGCACTTCTACCTGCCGGGCGCCAAGACGCCTTCGATCCTGCCCGAGCTCCTCAACCACGACGAGCTGGTGCGGCTGTTCAGCGTCACCACCAACCTCAAGCACCGGGCCCTGCTGATGACGGCCTATGCCGCGGGGCTTCGAGCGAGCGAGCTCGGCCGATTGCGGATCAGCGATATCGACTCGCAGCGGATGTGCCTGCGCGTCGACCAGGGCAAGGGCAACAAGGACCGCTACGTCCCGCTTTCGCCCCGGTTGCTGGAGGAGCTGCGCGAGTACTGGCGGCGCATGCGCCCCGAGCACTGGCTGTTCGCCAATGAGCTGCTCGGCCGGCCGATGTCGCGCCATGGGTCGGCGCACATTTACGATCGAGCCAAGGAGAAGGCCGGGATCGACAAGCCCGGTGGGATTCACACGCTCCGCCATTGCTACGCAACCGGGCTCCTCGAGGCCGGCGTCGAGCTGCACGTCATTCAGCGCCGCCTCGGGCACAGCTCGATCCGCTCGACCATGCGCTACCTGCATCTGGCCCACGACAAGACTTCGGCCACCCCGTCGCCCCTGGACCTGCTGGAGTTCCCGCGTCCCGCCCAGGCCTGACCGGTGCCCCATGCCGGCCACGCGGCGCCGGCGACACGGCCAGCGCTGGAGGTCGCGGACATCCTGCGCCGGCGCGGCGAAGCGTACGGTGAGACCCATCGCCTCTCGGCCCAGCAGCGGAAGGTCGTCGACGCGCTGGTGAACTGCCGCACCGCCGCGCTCGGCGGGTTCAAGTCGCAATGCGACCGCTGCGGGGCGGTGACCATCCAGTACGCCTCGTGCCGGAACCGCCACTGCCCCAAGTGCCAAACTCTGTCGCAGACCAGGTGGGTCGAGCGTCAGTGCGCCGATCTGCTCGACATCGGCTACTGGCATGTCGTGTTCACCCTGCCCCACGAGCTCAACCCCGTCGCTCAGGGCAACCCGGCGCTGATCTATCGTCTGCTCTTCAGGGCGGCGTCCCAGACCCTCCTTGAGTTCGGCCGCAACCCCCGCTGGCTCGGCGGAGAGCTCGGCATCACCATGGTGCTGCATACCTGGGGGCAGAATCTGGGGCAGCACATCCATGTCCACTGCATCGTCACCGACGGCGGCCTGAGCCCGGACGGGCAGCGTTGGCTCAGCCCCGCGCGCAAGGGCTTCCTGTTCCCCACGGCCGCACTCTCGAAGGTCTTCCGCGGCAAGTATCTCGACTTCCTCGGCGCGGCGCATCGCGACGGCGAACTCCGGTTGAAGGCCGCAGCCGACGGGGACGACGACGGCCACGAGTTCGAGTGCCTGAAGACGGTCCTGCGATCACACGACTGGGTGGTTTACAGCAAGGCCCCGTTCGCCGGCACCGGGCAGGTTCTGGCCTATCTCGGGCGCTACACCCACAAGATCGCCATCGGGAACCATCGCCTCGTCGACTTCGACGGCGAGCATGTTCGCTTCCGGTGGCGCGACTACGCCGACGGCAACACAGTCAAGGTGATGCGGCTCGATGCCGACGAGTTCATCCGCCGCTTCCTTCTGCATGTACTCCCGCACGGTTTCACCCGGCTGCGCTACTACGGCTTGCTCGCCAATCGCTGCCGGGCTCGGAAGCTTGCCCTGTGCCGAACCCTGCTCGACCAGCCGGCCCCGGAACCGCGGGAGCCGGAAACGATGCAGGAGACGATGCTGCGTCTGACGGGGATCGACATCACCATGTGCCGGCAGTGCGGCGAGGGAACGCTGCGGCAGATCCTCGTTCTGGAGCCGCAGCACCCAGCGGGGATGACGGCGATGAAGACCGGACCGCCATGACGATGCGCGGCTGCCAGTCAAGGTCTCACGACGGCGCGCCGATCAGCGCGCAACGGTCATCCCTGCGCCCGTCTTGCGCCGCGCACCGACGAACCATCTTCTCCGGCGGGTGCGCGGGCGGTTTCGCCACCGCAGGGCTGAATATTGCAGCGGCGTCGCCGCTGTCGGCCCCCGTTGGCTCTGTCTCCCTCGCCTGATTGACCCCCGCGGAGCCAATACATTCCCCATAGCCGGGCACAACCGACGTGCCGCGCGGCTCAGCTCAATGATCTTATCGGTCCTGCTGCGCACGACCGATAAGAGCCTATTCATTATGTGGAGTTCCACATAAGCCGCATTTCTGGCAAAGCCCCCGGGCGCGCCGCTCGGCCGCCCGGCGATGCCAGCGCTCCAGGTCGCGCGCGCGGCGGGCCTCGATGTCCTGCTGCTCGCACATAGAGCGTTCTCCTTGCCGTTGGGGGACGCGGACGGGGGACGCCCGGCCGAAGTGGGGCCGGCCGGACCTCCCTGAAAGCGCCCGGATCGGGTCCGGGGCAGGCCGCTCAGCCGCGCTGCTTGCGGTCGCAGAAAAGGCCCAGGGCCACCGCCCCCCAGGCCTGTCTGCCGCCGCGGGTGCGCAGCCCCGTGCAGATGATGATCTCGGTGCGATCTGGGCGCATCGCCTCGGCCTCCTTGCGCGAGACCACGATGCGCTTCGTCTTGCACCGGCCCTTCGCCGCGAGCGCCTCGGCGGGGGCGGGAACGATGTCGCCGTCCGCGCAGGCCCGGAATCGCTCGACCACGTAGCGCTCGTCGGCCAGGCCGGTTCCGAAGAAATGAACCAGGAACGTCTCCGCCGTGTTGCCGGGCATCGCCATCGTTGCTGCCGTCATGGTGCCGTCTCCATCCTGCCGTGTCGGGAAACGGCGGCAGCGCCCCCCTCCGGGACGCCGACCGCCGCCCCGCTCACGGCCAAACCTCCACTCCCGCCGGCGCGGGGCGGACCGGCGGCGTGCCCGACGGCGGGTGCCGGGCCGGCAGAACGGCGACGGGCAGAGGGAGAACGCCCCGGCTATGGCCACGCCGGCATGTTCGGGCTGTAATCGGCGGGCGCACACGTGACGCGCTCACCGGCGACAGGAAGGACCGCGAAGATGGGGCAACGCGCGGGAAGGGCGGCACACTCCGGCGGGAGATCGGGGAAGCGCGGCGGGAGTCGCCCCGGCGATGGTGCGTCCGAAGGCACCGGCGCTCACCGGCCGGTCGCGCTCGCTCTGCCCGCGCACCTGGAACGCTCGCTCCGCCACCTCGATGACGCGGACCTCGACCGGCTGGTCGAAGCGGCGACCGCCGAAGCGCGCAGGCGCGGGCGGCAGGCCGGCAAGACGTCTCAGGGGAGGGCGCGCGGCAGGCCCGCGCCGGTGACGCCGGGGCAGGAAAAGCTGATCCTGGCCGCCTTCGAGGCCGGCCTCAAGCCGGCGGCGATCGCCCGCGAGTTCCGCCTGTCGCGCGCCCAGGTCGACGGCGTGCTGGCCGGCGCCGGGCAAGGCCGCCGGTGACCCGGCCCGCCATCGCCTTGCAAGACTCGCGCCGGTATATCCAAATGCGGGCCGGCGCGCCCCGCCACCGACAATTGCCGAAAGCACGATCATGGGTTCCGTTGCCGACAGGATCGCAAGGAAGCTTCTCTCCTCCCGCGGGTCGAAGGTGGTCGATCTGGCGGGCTGGCGGGAGGGCAGGAAGATGGCACTCGAAGCCGGTTTCGGCGGCGAAGGTCCGGTCCCCGCCAGGTTCGCGGACCTCGACCCGTGCCACGGCATCTACGCGTTGGCGGAGAACATCGTCTCCCTCATGGCCGAATCGATTTCCGGGATGAGAGAGGCGAAGGGCTTCGCCAGGCTCGTCGGCGACGCGGAGGAGGAATACATGCCGTCCGGGCCGCCGATGAGCCCGTTGACGGTCAGCTGTTTCGCGATGTGGGCGTTCTTCGACGTGAGGTTCGGAAGCAGCCGGGAGACCATGGGAAGCTGCATCCTGCGCATCGCGCCCGAGTTCGATTTCCCGGCCTGGCTGATCGACGCCGTCGAGCGGATGCAGCACTCAAGAATGGGCTTCCACGTCCATTGCGGCAGCGAGGGCGAAGGGGTCCTGCTGCGCGAGGTCGGCACGCGGGAGACCGTCTCCTGCACGGTGCCGGCCGGCTATGCCGGCCGCGAGGGGGAGGTCTGGTTCGTACGGGTGCTTCCACCGCCCCACCAGTTGTGCCCCCGGCATATCGTGATCAACACGCCCTACGTCATCCGGGACTGGCCCGAACGCGCCTTCGTCGACTATCTGGAGCGCGAGCTCGCGCGGATGAAGGCGAACAAGCCGCCCCGGACGGAGGACGCACACGGTCACCTGATGAAGTACGGTTCGGAGCCCAACCACTGGAACGAGTACATCTTCTGCGCGTATACCGGTCATCGGCATGAAGCGATCTTTCTGACCGGCATCCCGGACATCCGGGAGAGCCTTCCCCATGCCTCGGCCGATGAGTAGCCCGGCCATCGGGAGACGCGGGAGGCTGGCTGTTGCCCGGCGTGTCGCTTGGACACCGATCTGCGCCATAAGCGATCGATCGCATTCGATCGTGGAGGGTCAGGGCTCGGCGCCTGACGGCAGCCGGAGACGCGGCGAATGCGACATCGACGCGGATTCAGGAAGCTTTGAAATCAGTTGGTACCTATGCGATACCCGACCGCCGTAGGTTTCCTGCACCTGCCTCGCTCATTTACTATAAAGATCTGTTTTTATTCTATAAATTTTCGTATTGAGATAACCCGCATCCGAATACGGATTACCCCGACATGGTGCTGGTCCACGGCGGCGGACCCGGCGTCGAGAAGATCGCGGCCAGCTGGGCAGAGCGCAACGGCGTCCACCAGATCGTCTGCAAGCCGGACTGGGACCGCCACGGCCGCGCCGCTCCGTTCCGCCGCAACGACGACCTCCTCAACCTCCTGCCGAAGGGCGTGATCGCGTTCCCCGGCAGCGGCATCACCGAGAACCTCGTCGACAAGGCGCGGCAGCTCGGCATCCCGGTGCAGAAGGTCGCCGCGTAGCCGGCACCGCCTCGACGGGCCGCGTCGTCGCTCCGGCGGCGGCGCGGCCCGTTTTCGCGTTCGCACACCGGTCGCGCGGCACCGCCGACACCTCGCGCGCGCTTCGCGCCGCGCTCGTGCGGAGCCTGCGCCGGACCGCGATCCGGCGGCTCGCTGTCGCTCGCCGCTCGCCGGTGCGTTCGCTCCGCTCGCACCGCCCCGGACGCCTGCGGCATCGCGCTGCGCGCTCCTGCCTTCGGCGCCCTCACCGCGCGGCCCGCCTTCGCGTCGCGCGCCGCCTTCGGCGCCGCGCTCCGCGGCGGCTCCGCCGCCCTTCCCCCTCTGTGCATCAGGTCTCCGCCGACGCTCGCGCTGCTCGCCTCGTTGCCGGTGACGGCGGCGGCAATGACGGTTGCGAAGCAAGTGCCTCACATCGACAGGCCTGCCCTCATCCATCGGATGCTGTTGGGCGCTCCGCTTGCCCGGCGGCTCGCTACGCTCGCCGCCGCTGCACTCCGTGCGCCGCCGGTGACGGCTTCGCCGATCACCGTCCTCCGCACTGCGCCGCGCAGTGCTGTCCGCACCAGTGCGGACGCTTCCGCCCGCGCCTCCGGCAGCGTGCTTCGCACCGCTGCCTTCGCTCGCGTCGGCTCCGCCGCCCGCTCAGTCGCCGCAGCGGCTCCCCTCCGCCGGGTTCCCCGGCGTCGATTTCCCGATCCCCCGTTCAGCGCGAATCAGGCCTTGACCCGCCGTGGCGGGCCTTGGGTCTCACACCCCACGCATCCCTGATGCAGGGGTTCCAGGCGGCCTCTTAGGCTGCCTTTTCGGGGACTTTCGGGCTCAATAGAGGTCCCACGGTTGTTGGACCGAGCGTGTATCGCACCGATACACGGCAATCGTCATCGCCCAGTCCCCACAAGGCCCCGCCTGTCCACCACCGATATACGACCGCCATGCGCTCTCGAACTGTGTAAACACACCGACCGATACACGACCGCCATGCGCGCGAATCGCCTGCCCGTTTGTCCATCCCAAGCCGGCTTGTGGCGGGTGGTCATCGATCCAGCCGCGATTTACTCCCGGCATCTGCTCCAGTCCGGCGACTTCCGGTGAGCCCTCGCCTCTGTTGCAGGCGCACCGCGCTCTTGCAAATGTGCCTCGCCCACCGCCGAAGGCCCTTCGGAGTTCCATGGCATGTTTGCCCCTGCCATGTCAGGAAGAGGCCACGCCGGCAGTGTGCGCAACGAGGCGCCCGTCAAGACTCACGATCTTCTGGAGCTGTTCGATGGCCTGGCAGAGGACACCCGAAGACGACTTGAAGACAGGATGCCGGAAGTTCCAGGCCCCATTCCGGACTGGCCGGCCTATCCGGGCATAAAAAACGCGCTGCGTCAGAACAAGGATATCTTCACCGAGTGGAGATACGCGCATGAGCACGATGCCCTGTTCGCTGAAACCGGCGTCCTCAAGGCGGCGCTCAAGGCGATCGTCGACGAATTTACCGTCGAGATGCCTCCGGAGCGCCGCCTCAAAGGTTAGCTCGATATGGCCATGGCCTGCGTGAACGCGGCGCCGGCACTCCGCGATGCATCCCTTCGAACCCGGCCCGGCTCAGTCGCCAGCGCCCGAGCGCAGCGTTTCGTGGAAGGCCCTGGCCTCCGCGACCAGCGCGTCGACCTCTTCTTCGCGCCCTTCGCGGACCATCGCATCGCGTTTTTCGGTTGCCAGGAACCAGGTGTAGCGGAACATCCGCTCGACCAGCGGCGCCATGGACGGGGCCACCGGTGGCGCGTCGGCTCCCTCCGGCGCGCGCGCCAGTGCGAGAATCCGCTCGCGCACGAACTCCGCGACCGGCATTTCATGGGTGGCGGCGGCCTTCTTGACCTCTTCCCATTCGGATTCCGAGAAACGAATGCCTCGCGTCTTGCGCGCGTCACCCGACTTATCGGCCGCATTTTCGCCCGCCGGTGACTCCTTGCGGGCCTCTTCGCTCATCTCCTCAGCCTCCTAGAAGAACTGCTGCCCCGGTTCGCGCACGCCTTTCCCGGCTTTCCCGACGATCTCGAAGCGGTTGCAGGCAGCGCGGAACGCCTCCGGCGTCTTGTTTTCACCGAAGCCCCAGACCGCTAGCCCACCTTCTCTCAGCCGCTGGGCGAGCCGGGTGAAGTCGCTGTCGCTCGAAATCAGCACGACTCCATCCAGCCGCTCCCGGTACATCAGGTCCATCGCGTCGACGGCGAGGGCGATATCCGCCGCGTTCTTGCCCCGTACAAGGGCGGGTTGATGGCACGGCACGATCGACCGGGAGCGGATTGCGACGTTCCACGAGGCGAGCCGGCCATTCGAGAAGTCGCCGTAGATGCGCCGCACCGTGGCCTCTCCGAGCTTCGCCGCAGCCTCGAACACCTCCCGCGCATGCCGCGCGCTGACGTTTTCCGCGTCGATCAGCACGGCCAATCGCGCCCTTCCGGCCGGATGCGGTGCGCCGATATCGTCACAGTCCAAGGTCCATGCCTCCCCTGCCGCGGTCGCGAACCGGCGTTTCGGGTTCCTTCGCAGGCGTCTTCGACGGCGTTCTCCCGGTCTCGCGGTCCTTCGCCGTGCCCGGAGCGGACCCGCGATCCGCCCGGCGCTCCGCGCCCAGGGCTGCTCCCGCACCCCTGTCCGGCGCCTCGCGCTTCATCTCGCCGATGCCTTCGAGCGCCGCGATGCGCTCGCCGGTGGCGGCCTGAAGCTGGGCGCGGAGCTCGGCCGCATCGTCGGTGACCAGCTCGGCCCGGTCGCGGGCCCGGCTGATCTCGACGTAGAAGCTCTTCTGCGTGGTGAGGTGCTTGTGCCTCGCTTCCATCGCCGCGATCACGTTGTCCACCGTGCGGCCCTGGAAGGCGTGCACGGTCGAGGCCCAGGCATGGTCGAGATGGCGAAGCTGCGGATCCCCCCGGCCCAGTTCAAGCGTCTTGCCGTCCTCCAGCCGGAACGTCACCCGGCCGTCCTTCACCGCGAGCACGTCCGCCGTGCGGCTGTTGACCAGGCCGAGGCCGGCATCGTTGCGGGTCCAGCGGATGCGGTCGCCGGCCCTGAGCTCGATCTCCTCGACGCGGTAGACCTCGCTCCCGCCCCGGCGCCCGCCGATCTCATCCGGCTTCCAGGCGACGGAGCCGCCCTCGCCGTCGGCGAGCAGCACCGCGCCGGCCCTGTGATCGACGCCCGTGACGCGCCGTTCGTCGCCCTTCTCGACCCCGATCCGCTTGTAGGGCCGGTGGAACGCCACCACGTCGCCCGGCTCATAGTTGTCCGCGAGCGCCTTCTCCGCGTTGGTGTAGCCCTTCGAGACCATCCGTTCCGACCCCATGGCGCGGCCGTGGATACGCCCCTCACGGTCGAGCCGCTCGCGGATATGCCCGTTGATCGCCTGGCGCAGCTCGTGAGACGGCGCCATCACGCCTGTATTCGCGCGCGCTTCCTCGTCGAGCCGGAGCCATCGGGCGGCGACCGCGCCGGCGATATTGTCCGGCTTCACCTCCGCGACGTTGCTCCCGAGCTTCTCGAACGCCTTCTCGATATCGCCCTTGAGGCTGGCAACGACGGCTTCCCGCAGCACCGGATCGCGCTGGCGCATGATCTCGTCCATGGTGGCGGTTTGCATGCCGGCGGCCTGGAGCTGCGCGAAGGGTTTGCCGGCGTCCACCGCGTCGAGCTGCTTGGCATCGCCCACCAGTACCACGCGGGGCATGCGCAGCTCGGCGGCGATGCGCAGCAGGTCGCGCGCCTGCACGGTCGAGGCGAGCGAGCCCTCGTCGACCACCAGGATCGTCTTCGCGAAGGCGGCGCGCATCTCCCTCGCGCCCTTCTTCGTGAGCCTGCCCTCGGCCACGCCGGCGTTGCGGGCCAGGAACATCTGCAGGGTTTCGGTGGGAATGCCGGCCTCCGACGCGAGCGTTTGCGCCGCCGAGGCCGAGGGCGCGAGCCCCGCCATGCGCCAGCCCTTCTTCTCAGCGAGTGTCCGCGCCCGGTTCAGCATGGTGGTCTTGCCCGTCCCGGCGTAGCCCTGCACGCCGACCACCCGGTCCTTCGCCGACAGGATCAGCTTCACCGCGTCCTTCTGCCCGGCCGTGAGCGGTCCCTTGTTGAGGTGCCCCTGGACCTGCCAGCCGCGCATGAGAGCCCGGCCGCGCGCTTGTCCGCCCCGCATCAGCGCCACCGTCTCACGCTCCTCGCCGACGGTGCGGTCGGTGGTGAGCGAGGCCTCCGCGCCGGGCAGGTCTACGGCGTGCAGCGTTCCGGCCTTCTCCAGCGCCGCGACTTCCCGCTCCACATCCCCGATCGCGACCGCGCCCGGCGCGTGGGCGAGCGCGGCCGCGAACAGGTCGGTGCGCGAGAACACCGCCTCGCGCTCGGAGAGGTGCGTCATTGCCCAGGCGATCGCCTCCGCGGCGGGCGAGGGCGGCGCTGCGCCGGGGGTGGTTCCGCGCTCCTGGGCGCGTTCCTTCTCTCCCACGGACGCCAGTTCCCACGACGCCGCGCCCATGGCCGCTGTGCCTGTCCGGCCGCCGTCGCCAATGTCCGGCAGCACGGGCGCCTCCGGCTCCAGCGTCCTGCCCGCCCCGGAGGCCGGTTCGGGCGCCGCTTCCCGTTCCGCCGGGCCGGATCGTTCCACGGCGCCGGCGACCAGCGCGCCCGCATCCAGCCCCAGATCGGCGGCCTGGCGCTGCCACACGCCCCCGAGCTCGTCGCGGTCGATATCGCGCTTTGCGGCCCGCGTCATCAGTGCGGCGCGCTCCGCGATGCGCGGATTGTCGCCCGAAGCGCCGAGCCCGCGCGCTTCCATCGCCGCCTCGATCTCGGCGCGGCGGCTCGAGAACGCCTCGATCGCTTCCCGGGAGACGCCCGCAATCTCGAAACGCCCGTCGGCATGGGTCTTCTCGATGCCGTAGCCGAGCCTGCCGAGACCGGCCGCGAGCTCGTTGCGGTAGAGCATGCCGATCAGCTTCTGGTTCGCGTAAAGGCTCTCGTTGGCCATCGAGCGCCACTTGCCGTCCTCCCCCTGGACCATGTTGGCGAGCACGGCATGGGTATGAAGCTGCGGATCGAGGTTGCGCGAGGTGTCGTGCCGGAAGGTGGCGGCGACGATCTTCTGATTCCCGACCCGCGCCATCTTCCCGGTTTCGGGATCTTTCATGCGGGTCTCGGCGGCGTTCTTCTCGACCCAGCCGAGCGTCGCCGCCACCGCCTTGTCGTGCGCCTCGACGATGCGCCGGTCGCCGCCGACCAGCGCGGCGATCGAGACCGACTTCGGCGCCGAGAAAGTGAGGTCACGGCCGGGGCGGTGCTCGATACTCCCGTCCTTGCCGCGCCGCCCGAGCCGCGTGTCGGAGCCGTCCGGCACGCGGCCTTCGAGGACCGCCCGGAAGGTTCCGGCGTCGACCGGCCCCTTCAGCCCGAGCTCGTCCGCCCCCTTGCCGGCCCAGGCGCTGGCGTCGCGGTGTTCGGGATCGTCCTTCGCATAGTAGCCGTCGCGCTCGTAATAGGACGCGCCCTGGGCCGCCGAGGAGAGCGCGCCGATCGACAGCATGTCAGGCCCAGTCGGAAGCGCGATCCGCGTCCGGGCGCGCCGCGTCTTCGTCCTGCGTCGAAGGGGCCTCGCCCGCCGGAGTTTGCGGTTCCGGCTCGTCATCCGGCGCGGGCGCCTCCGCCGCTTCCGCCTCCTCTGCCGGGTTACCCGCCTCTCCGGGAAGGGGCACCAGCTCCAGTTCGCGCTGAATCGGCCCGGAATCGGGCATGTCTTGCGGCTCCGGCGATGCTCCGCCCGCGTCCGCCCGGTCCGGCGGGACCGGGATCGTCACGTCATGATCCCCGGCGGACGCCGCCCAAGCCGTCTCCGCCGCAGGTTCCGCCCCCTCATCCTTGCGCGGCACGAACCGCTCAGCCGCCTTTGGCCGGGCGACGTATTTCAGGCGGATGGAGGCGACCGGGAAGGGGCCGGGGAACTTCAGATAACCCTCCAGGTTGGCGAGCCGCATGATCTCCGACGGCAGCGCCAGCGCCCGCAGCTCGCGCCGGGGCGTGAGCGAGACGCCGTCGCGGATGGTGTTGGCGCCGTAGGAGAAGCCCTCGGAGACCTCCTCGATCTCGCTGCGGCCGAGGCTGTCGGCCGACCATTGCGCGGTGTCGCGGTCAGGCGCCGCGAGCACCACGCGGGTTCCGCAGAGCCCCGAGACGGTCTCCGCGCCGTTCCTGCCGTAGAGGTCGCGCAGCGCCGAGGCGACCTGGACGCCGAGCACGAAGCAGCCGCCGAACTGGCGGGATTCGGCAAGCCCCGGCTGGAGCGACGGCACCTGGTGCAGGGTCGGCAACTCGTCGAGGATGACCCAGATGCGCCTGCCGTCGTCCTGGGCGAGCGACAGCATGGCGTTGACCGCGATCTCCAGCCAGGTGGATATGAGGCCCCGCAGGGAAGCATGCTGGTCGCCGCGGGAGGTCAGGAACAGGAACCCGCCGCGCTCCTCGTCGGATATCCACTCCCGGATCGAGAACGGCTTGCCCTCGTCGGGCAGGAACTCCAGCGCGCCCAGGTTGGCGGTGAGCATGGCGCGCACCGAGAGCGCGGTCTTGGGGTTCTCGGGATCGACGATGGACTGCGCCACCGTGCCTTCCATCGCCTGGGCCAGGGCCGTCAGGTCGGTCTTGAGCAGGTGGTCGACCAGGACCTTGTTGTCCTTCACCCCCTTCTGCCTGAGCACGCCGGCGCCGTTGGAGAACAATTGCCTTGCCGCCGTCACCCAGAACGGGTCCACCGTGTCCTTCTGCTGGGGGATCAGCGCCGCGGCCATCATGTCGAAGTCGCGCGGGTTGGTGGCCTCCAGGAACGGCGACCAGCGCGGCGCCCTCGCGTCGAGCGGGTTCATCAGCACGTCGCGGTCCTGGTCGAAGAAGGACCGGGTGTAGGTGCCCATCTTGTCGTAGATGACGCAACGCTCGCCTTTGCTGCGGATCTGGGAGACGAGGTCGGAGATCAGCACCGTCTTGCCGGAGCCCGTGGTGCCCGAGACGATTGTGTGCTGGGTCTCGGTCCTCTCCGGATAGGGGATGCCGGCGATCGAGTAGGGGCGCAGCCGCCTGCCGCCCGGCAGGCGCGCGAGCGCGCGGTGATGCGGCGGCTGGACCCGGCGCCGCAGCTCCCCGGCCGTCACCATCTCGGCGCCCCTGATGCGCTTCTGTCGCCCGAGCTGCGCGCCGCGGACCCAGAACGCGACCAGGAACAGCCCGATCAGCCCCGCCCCGGAGACCGCGCCCAGCCCGGCGCTGGCGAACATCTCGTCCCTGATCCGCTCCCGCGCCTCGTGGGCCGGCACGGAGGCGGCGATGTCGCGGATGCGCAGAACACGCCGCGTGCCGTCCTCGAACCGGATTTCCTGGCCCGAGTCGGGATCGTAACCGAGGACCAGCTTGACCTCGGCCAGCGTCACCATGCCGGCGGCGTACCATTCCGCGCCGCTGGTGCGCTGCCACAGCGTCCAGGCCGGCACGGCGACGGTGGTGAAGGCCGCGAACAGCATCGCCGCCCGGAACAGCTGGCCCCACATGCGGATCGAGTGGAAGACGGTCTGGCCGCCCCTCAGCGTGCTGCCGCCGATGCCGCGCATTGCCGTTCTCCCTGTCCTTGCGATCAGCGCCCCGTGGAGGCGGAGGGAAGCGGGGGCCGGGCGAAGGGCAACGGGCCGGAGGACGGCGCACCCCGGATGGCGGTCCGGGGCAGGCGGGATTCCAATTCGAACCGTTGCCGGTATGATCGGAGGACATGAACATGACGCGAACATCTCCCGCGCCGCCGAGCGCCCACCGGCCGACGACGGCCGAACGCGCCGTGGTCCTCGGCAGCTTCTCGGTCGCGGCGCTCGCCACGGCGCCCGCCTTCCTGTCGGGTGGCGACCTGGAGGTCGTGGCCGCGATGTGGCTGACGGCGGCCGTGTGGGCTTTCATCGCGTCGCTGGCCCTGGCGCTCCGGCGCGGTTTCCGGGACGGCGACTGGCGCGCCTTCCGCCGCTCCGGGCTGCCCGACGACAACGACGCACTGGACTGGTCTCTCAAGAGCGGGGCCTATGCGTACATGGCGGTTGCCGAGGAGCATGAACGCCTGATGCGCGGCGACTGAAGCCTCCGCCGGGGTCACGGCGAGGACTCCCCCCAGCCCTTTTCGTCCTGCTGGCGCCGGGGCGCTTCCGCGCCGCCGGGCGCGCCGTCGGGCACCGCGTTCTGCGCCGTGCCGAACAGCTTGCCGGCGAGCCAGTCGCCGACCACGGGCAGGTTCTCCGTGGCGTGCCGCTCGAACGGCTTGTTCGTCTCGACGGCAACGCCCGCCCGGCCCTCGGCGGTTTCCCGCCCGGTCACCGTCTGCCGCGCCTCGCGGGCCGTCCCCATCATGATCTGCTCGGTCTTCGTCTCGACACGCTCCTCCATCGCGCGCACGTCCGTTTCGCCCGGCCGCGGCGCGCCGGCCTCGCGCGCCCGGTCGCGCACCCCCGCCGACCAGCCCCCGTAGGCCGCGGCGGTCTCCGTCCTGTAGGCGCCGCGCAGCTCCCCCGCTGCACCTTCGTGTTCCGCCGCGCCCCCGACGGAGGCCGGGTCCGGCCCCGCCGGGGCCGGATACTTCTCGGCGATGAACGCGGCCGCATATTCGCGGAGCTGCTCGGAGTCCTCCGCGGTCTGCGGCGATGCGATGCGCATGGCGCCCGCCGCGCCGAGCGCGCGGCCGTCCGTTCCCGGCTGCTCCGACAGCCATGCGAAGAAGGGCTGGCCGAGCTCGCGCTCGATCGCCTGGGCGTCGGAACGCACCTGCGCCGCCTGCTCGGACCAGCTCTCGGACTCCTGCCTCGCCAGCGAGGCGCGCTCCTGGAAGGTCCGCATGCGGGTGAGGTTGGCGCTGAGGCTCTCGTCGAGCCCTGCCATCTCGCTGTCGCCGGTGGAGGTCGAGTAGCGGCGCGAAGCCTCCGAGACCTGCGACCAGGTTTCGGTGACGCCGTGCTGGCGGTCGTATTCCTTCACCCGGTTCCAGGCGTCGGACTCGATGGTCTGGCCGCGCCACATCACCGAGCCGTCCGCCTTTGCCTTCACGATGAAGTCCCAGCCGCCGCCGACGCTGGCCCGGCCGGTCAGCACCGCCGCCTGGTCCTTCGTGATCCCCGCGATCTCCGCGAGCCTTTCATGGTGCGTATCCAGGGCCTGTGCCTGCGTGCTCTCGCTCTCGGTCACGCCGCGCGCGAAGGCCTCTCCGGTGCTCACGTCATGGCTGTAGCGCTCGATCATCGCGGTGGCGTCGGTGACGGCGGCGTTGCGCGCCTGGCCGGCTTCCGCGGACCAGTGGCGTGACAGGGTCCGGGCCTCGGCAGCCCGGGTCTCGTGGCTGGTGGCGAGGGATTCCGACAATCGAACTCCGGCAGCGGGGATGCGGCTGGTGGCGGCTCCGGCGTCGGCCACCACCGTGCCGTCGCCGGTCACGGTCATCGCGGCGCCCATCGGCGCGTAGCCGGTGTAGCGGTCGGTGTCGACGTGGGCCGAGGTGCGGATCTGGCGCCCCTCCAGGGTGGCGAACCGGTGCGTGTCGTAGCCGGTGTTGGCGAGCGAGAGGTTGCCGGTCGTGCCCTCGTGCGCCGCCGAGGATGCGGCGTCCTGGCCGACCGCCAGCACCGAGGTCGCGAGCACCGTCGCCTTGGAGAGCCCGTAGGCGAGCGCAGCGGCCAGGAACGGCACCGACATCGAGAGGTAGCCCGACATCACCGCGACGTCCGACGCAACCGCCCTGATCCCGGCCTGCGCGACCAGCGAGATGCCGATATCGCCTCCCGGCATCAGCGCCGCGGCCTGCATCCTTTCCGCGGCTTCCCCCATCGAGATGCGGTGCAACACGGCGTAGAGCGGTCCCCAGGACTGGAGCCAGACCAGCCCCGTCACATACGACCGGAAGATCGCCGTCCCCGCGGGCGTCAGCATCAGCAGCACCGCCATCGGGAAGGCGCCGACATAGAGGCACTCGAAGACGATGCGCAGCAGCGGCACCCAGGTCTCGGCCTGCCGGCCGATCGCCCGGTAGGCCGAGACGGTCTGGGCCTCGGCCCGGGCCTCGGTATAGGCGCGCAATGCTGCCGCGTTGCCGGCCTCCGCCGCCCATTGCTCGCCCGCGTCGTGGACGGCGTTCAGCACCATCTGCTGGCGCATGATCTCGGCCGCCGAGCGCGCCGCGCCGATCAGGAAGGTGTGGGAAGCCGGCAGCGCCGCCAGCAGCTCGGCCCGCGCCAGCGCATCGGTGCGCGCATCGGGGAATATCCTGCGCCCGAAGATCGTCCCCGCCCGCTGTATCTCGGCGTTCCACAGCGCGTTGAGCCTGCCGGCGCCGTCGCGGCAGGTGACCACCTGGCGGTCCATGGTCGTGGCCCCGCCGGCGCCCGCCGCGCCGCGGGTGGCGAACTCGAACATCCGTGCGGGCGAGGCCCCGGCGGACGGCGTACCCGTGGCGGTGACCAACCGCCAGAGGTCGGTGGATTCGCGCAGATCGTCGGCCGTGACGTGGCCCAGCAGCAGGGCGTGGAAGACGCACTGGCGGGCGTAGTTGCGGATGTTGCGCGCGAACACCGCGTCGGTGATCTCGAGCCGCGTCGCCTTGGCCGCGAGCCGCGCCCCGAAGATCAGCCCGTGCCTCTGGTAGACGAGGTCGTTCGGCAGCGCGAAGGTCTGTTCGGTCAGACGCGTCAGCCCGTCGCCCACCTGGCTGGTCAGCGAGGCAAAGAGGGCGAGCCCGATCGGGACGTTCGCCACCACCGCCGGCGCCAGGGTCGGATCGAGACGGTCGACCACCCGCACCGTCGCCTTCGGCACGATCATCGCGCCCCAGACGGCGACGAACAGCAGCACCCACTTGGCGTTGTCCTTCCACGACCCGCCGAAAGCGGTGCGGAACAGGACCCAGGCGAGACCGGCGACGCCGGCAATCTGGGCCAAGGTGATATAGGCGCCGCCCGAGGTGATCGCGGCGACCGCGTTCAGGAGATCGACGAGATAGGTGCCGCCGCCGAGGGTGAAGAGCTCGTACATTATATATGGCGCCTACCGCGATCCGGCCCCGGCGCCGCCGCGCGCGAAGGCAAGCGCGGCACGCAGGTCCGCCGAGAGCGCGCCCGCCAGCTCGGTCTCGATCAGGCGCAGCTTTTCAACCACGGCGAGCGCCGTGTTGAGCCGCTGGAGGCCTTGGTGGCGGTGCCTTGCGAGCGCGATCCGGTTGCTCCTGAGTCCCTCGCGCCAGCGCTGCAATTGCTCCCCGTCGGCGATGTCCAGCGTGCCGGCGCGCTCCTCGACCGTGCGGTGCAGGTCGGTGATCCAGACCTGCATGATGTCGAGCGCCACCGCTTCCGCGAGCGCGTCCATCTCCTGGTCGATCACCGCGCCCCGGTAGGCGGCGGCGGTGTTGGCGACCCGGTAGACCGGGAGCGTGGTGAGGTTGACCAGCCCCAGGGCCGGCGCGGGCACGGCGGTATCGTTCCGGACCGCGTCGACCATGTCGCGCAGCAGTTCCGCAACCCGCGCCCGGAAGCCCCGGTTGGGCGGCACGGTCGCCGTGCCCATGCTCGGGTTGAGGCAGTCGGTCGTCGTGTCGCAGCTGTAGACGGGCAGCTGGCCGCCGCCCTCCATCAGGGTCTCGGTGACGCGGCGGTCGAGCGCCAGCGGCTCCAGGATGCGGACCCGCGGGCCCGACGTGTCGCCGTCCGAGGTGGGTGCCGTGACGATCACCGTGCCGGTGACCGCCATGGCGAACTCGGCGAGCTGGGTGTCGCCCGAGAGGAACGAGGACGCCCGGATCGCCTTCCAGGCGTAGTTGACGTTGACCGGCACCTGGTCGGCCATCGCCCCGGAGGCGCTGGCCAGCGTCGAGTTGCGCTTGCCGTCGGCGCCGCAGCCATGCTTGGCAGCCGCATAGTCCGAGAAGATGCCCTGCGACGTGCCGATCGCGGCGCAGATCGCGGCGCTCGCCCGGTCGTTCTTCGACCAGGCGGCGCCGACCAGCGCCTGGGCGGTCTCGCAGGAGTTCAGGTTCTGCGCGTTCACCCACTGCGCCAGCGCCCGGAGCTTCGCCATCGTCTCGGCGATCACCGGAGAGATGGTCTCCAGCGCCAGCTCGAAGGCGAAGCCGGCGGCGTTCTGCGCCACCGCGCGGCCGAAGGCGATCAGTTGGTCCGAGTCGATGAACGAGAACGCGCCCGCGAAGGCGTCGATGCCGCCGCAGCCGGCCCGGAAGGAGGGCAGGTTCACCGTCGCGACCTGCTCGGAGCGCACCGGCGAGCGCAGGTAGAGGTTGCCGAGGGTCCAGTGGCCGGACGCCTGGCCCTGGAAGGCGGTCGGCCCGGTGGTGTTCACCGCCGCGCCCTGCCAGAAGCGGTTCATCTCCGAGAGCACGTCCGCCCGGGCGGGCGCGGCGATCAGGATCGACGCGAGCGCGATCCAGGCGGCGCTCTTCCTCACATCAATAGTCATTGCCGGCCTCCAGGGCGGTGAGCGCGTAGATCCGCTCGGCCATCTGGTCCTCGGCCATGACGCCGAAACCGACGGGGATCACGCGCCTCAAAGCGGTGTCGAACAGCACCAGGGCCGGGACCGGAGCGTTGCCGAGGCCGAGCCGGGCGGCGCGCCCGTTATCCGCCACCGCCTCCGGCCAGCCCTCCAGCGCCTCGCCGCTGAGCGAGACCGCCAGCACGTCGAGGCCGTGGCGCATGGAGAAGGCACGCAAGAGCGGGCCGAACACCTTGCAACCGGCGCAGCCGGCATGGCCCAGGTAGATCAGCCCGTAGCGTTCGCCGAGGCGGGCAAGGGCCGCGTCGCGGTCCTGCCGCCGGCCGTCCGACCAGACCTGCTTCGCCAGCGCGCCCACAGGGCGCTTCAGCGTATAGTCCAGCTCCGGCGTCGCCCAGACCGTGCGCCGGAAGGCGTCGGAGAACGCCGCCGCCCGTTGCAGGGTCTCCTGCTGGAGGCGCAGATAGGCGGTGACGTTGCCTGGGGTAGGATCAAGGATCGCCTCGGCGCGAGCCTCTTCCAGCGCCTTGCGCATCGCCTCGATGCGCTCCATTGCGGGTTGTTCGTTGCCGGCAGAGGGCGCCGTTGGCGGCACGGGCGCCGGTTCCGCCGCAGGCGGGTCGTCTTCCCGGTCGCAATAGAAGTGCCAGCCGAGCGAGGCGCCGGCGCCCTCATCGTCACACCAGGAGCGCCATTCCCCGCCCGCCGCCGGTGCACCCAGAGCGGCCCAGACCGCCGCTGCCGTAAGGGCGCGTCTCAGGCCGCGCAGGGCGGCGTGTTTGGCGCGCAGCGTCATCACCCGCCCCGCCGGTAGAAGTCTCGGATGCGCGTCCGCATGGCGTCCCCGGTGTCGCCCGCGTCCGGCAGCGAGACCGACGGCTCCCTCGATCCGTCCATCAGGTCCTCGGTGAACTCGGAGAGATCGAGGCGCTCGAAGTCGATCGACTCGACTTCGGCCACGGTCAGGCCCCGGCAGCTCGACCACCCGATGCCGAGCTGGGCGCGGCCCTGCTGCTGCAGGATGCGCCCGAGCTTGGAGCCGAACACGCACCAGGCCCGCGAGCGGCGGATGCAGACGCCGAACAGGGTCTTCTTCGAGCAGTACTTCCCGAGATAGTGGGTGTTGCCGGCGTTGCGCTCCTCGGCCAGCTCGCGCTCCGAGGCCGAGCAGTCGGCCATCCCCACCAGCGGGCCGGAGTTCTTGCAGCAGTTCGCCAGCCCGAAATACTTGATGTGGCAGGCCCGGCGCTGGCCGGTGAAGAAGCGCATGTCGGTGCGGTCGAACTCCTCGCCGCCGAGCTCCAGCGCCATGTTGAGCCGCGTCGTCGCATTCACGAAGCCGGTATTGGCTTGCGGGCTCACCGTCTCGCAGCCGGCGCCGACGCAGTACGTCACCTGCCCGCAGGACCCGCCGTCTTCCGCATCCCGGAGGTCCGCGCCGCAGGCCGTGGCGCTGCCCGAGGCGAGGCCGTCCGCGCCGTGAACGGAAGATTGCGGCGAGGCCGCGACGGTTTCCGAGCGCCGCACCATCGGATCCCTCGCCGGCACGTTCGCGGCGGGCCGCGAGGTCGCGCCCCGGACCACCGCACGCCCGGCCGCGCCGCCGGGGTCGTCCGGATCGGCGAGCCGCGCCCGGCCTTCGTCCTGGAGGCGGCCCGCGCCAATGTTCCGCTCCGGCAGATCCGTGCCGGCATAGCCCGGCACGTCCGCCGCATTGGAGGAATCGCGCGCGATCGTGCGTGCCGCCGCATTGCCCGCATTGCCGATGGCGCGGGCCGCGGCCTTGGGGTCCTCCGATCCCGGATCCGCTTTCGCCACCATGCCGGAGACCAACCAGAGCATCAGGCAGACGAGGACGAACATCGCGGTCCAGGTCAGCAGCCGGACGATCCGCGTCCCGCGATCCACGAGAACGGCCACCCGATCATCGGACGCTTCGTTTCGGTCCGTCATGGCTCCCTCCTGAGGCGGTCGAGATGACGGCGCGCGGCATCGCGTCCGACCGCGCCCTCGTCCGCGACCGCTTCCAGCGCCGCCGTCAATCCGATGTTTCCGGTCACGCGGTCATGGGGCGGCGCGGGATCGTCCGCGCAGCCCCGGCTCCGGCAGGGCGGCACGCCGCCCGGCACCACCACCACCGCCGGCACGCGCGTCACGCCGAACAGGCGGAACAGGCGCGGGTCGATGGCGACCCCGGCCTCCGCGCCGCCGAGGCGCGCGCCGATTTCCCTGGCGGTAGCAGGCAGTCCGTCTTCCGACACGCCGCGCAGCACCAGCGGAACCCCGAAGCTTGCCGCCTCGCGCGCCCATTGCCGCCAGCTCGCCGCCGGCACCGACAGGCTGGTGAAGATCAGGATTTCCGCCGTGCTGGCGCGCCCAACTGCGCCTTCCCCAATCTCCGCCGCATGCCGTTCCGCCGGGAGGGGATCGGCGGACCGTCCGGGCGATCCAGGACCTGCCCCGAATCCCGATTCGGGGACGGTCTGGCGCGCGGTCTCGCCGGCTCGTCCGAGAGCGCGTTCGACGATCGAGCGGGTCCACTCGCCGAGCGACTCCCCGTCATTGCCGCCCGCCTTGCCAAGCACCTCCTCGACCAGACGCGCCGCGTCCTCATCCGGGGTCGGAGCGCGCGCCGGTTCATCTGCCTGCACCGAGCCGAGCCAGCATGCCGCCAGCAGCAGGGCGGTCAGGAACGGGGCGGTCGGCACTTGTGATAAACGGCGCATCGGGCTATCCTCGTGGTTGAAAAGTTCGTTGTTTATCAATGGGTTCACAATAAACAGCAGTTGCGCTTGCGCCACAGCAGGAACCCGAAATTCTCCCCCGCGACCGGCACCTCGCGGAGCGTCTCCCAGAGCACCGAGGAGCGCCCCGTGGGGTTGCAGCCGGTGAAGGGATCGACCGCCGGCACCGGCTGGGTCATCTGCCAGCGGTATTGCGATTTCTGCATGATCGGCATCGGATAGCGCCCGCAGAGCGCACCCGAGCCGAACGTGCCCCAGGCCAGACCGGCGCGGTGCAGCCGGTAGAGCAGGCGCTGCGACGCCAGCAGCGAGGCCTGCACGCCCCCGACATGCGCCGCCACGTTGCCCGTGAGCGGATACATCCCGCCCTGGCAGCCGGCGCACCAGAACATCGGATCCAGCGGCAGACCCACCGATGAGGCCGCGCAGTCGGCGGCGCATGCGGCCTGGGCCGGCAGGTTGGCGAAGAGCGCGGCTTCCGGGTTGAGCAGGAAGGTGAGCTCGTCGTCGAGCCAGGCCGGATCGAGCTCCGAGGCCCAGGCGATGTCGAGCCCGCCGCCCTCCAGGCAGCCCAGATCGAGCAGCACGCCGATCCAGCTCAAGAGCGGGTACATGTAGTAGTGCGCGTGCCAGACCGAGCCCTTGGCGCCGTCGCCGCCGGCCGCGCCGGTGCGCCCCCGCCCGGCCGGCAGGCCGGGGTTGATCGTGAGGCCGCCCAGGTTCGGGAAGCACCAGGGCGCCCGCGTGGCGTCGACCAGCCTCGCCGGCTCCCAGACCCCGAGCGAGAGACCGATGCGCGGGATCGGCGAGCCGCACAGGCAGATCGGCGATCCCGGGTTCGGCGTGTCCAGCACGCCCGAGACGCTGCCGATGGTGATCGGCCCGATCGAGATCGGGAAGATGCACTCCCAGCAGACGTCCGAGATCGGGTTGACGAACCGCCCGGTGCAGGTCTGCGCCGCGGCCGGCGCGGACCACAGCAGGGCCGCGAAGGCCAGCACTGCCGGCAGGGCGAGGCGCCGAGTCATGCCTCGAGATCCGCGGCGCCGCTGCCGGCCCCGGTCTCGGCCTCCCCGGAGGACTCCTGCCGACGCGCCGAGAGGATGTTCACCGTGTCCTGCCGACGCGAGACGACGATCTCGGTCGCGGTCCTGTCGTTGCCGTCCTTGTCGTGGAAACTCCGCGTGGCGATCTTGCCCTCGACCATCACCCGATCGCCCTTCCTCAGCATGGTCTCCACCGCCCCAACCGCGGGGCCGTAGACCACCACCCGGTGCCACTCCGTCGCCTCGGCGGGCCGACCCTCCCGGTCGGTCCATTTCTCGGTGGTGGCGAGCGTGAAGACCGCTGCCCGCCCGCCGTTGCCGAGCTCGCGGATTTCGGGATCGCGGCCGGCATGGCCCACCAGGGTCGCCCGGTTCATGTTCAGCATCGTTCAGTCCTCCTCGTCCGCTTCCTTTGATCCCCGGTCCTCGACCGGGATTTCGGTGATGCGCAGCCGCGTTCCCGCCTGCTCGACCAGGCTCGGCGTGAACCGGAGGCCCAAGCGCGCGGCGAGCCGCCCGCCCTGGTCGAAGAAGAAGGGGCGGCGGTGTTGCCGCATCAGGTCGAGCGGCCGCCCGGCGAGCAGCACGATCTTCGCGGGTTGCCCGCTTTCCTCTTCATGGGACAGCGCCCAGGCAATCTCGGCCTCGCGCCTGCCGTCGACGAACAGCAGGTCGCGAACGAGCGTCATCCGCTCCAGCGGATTGACCCGCGTGCCGGCTGCGGCGATGAGGATTCCTTCCGGTGTGCGGATGTCGCGCGCGACCGTGATGGCGGGGTCCCACAGCCGGCTGCGTTCCCTCGTGGCGGGCGCGATGCCCGGAAGGGGATCGGGTTCCTCCAGCTTGCGCCGGGCGTTCGCGCGGGCTTCGCCTTCCAGCC
This sequence comes from Alphaproteobacteria bacterium, assembly GCA_965202925.1. Lineage (GTDB taxonomy): Bacteria > Pseudomonadota > Alphaproteobacteria > Bin65 > Bin65 > Bin65. Next base: position 85,629 of record CBDBCG010000002.1, read on the forward strand.
GCGCCAGTGCGCCCGAGCGTTCCATCTCGATGAGGCGCGCCTCGATCTGCGCCAGCAGGTCCGGCTCTGCGACCGGCCAGGTCGCCCCGCGCACGCCGAGGTCCTTCGCGCATGCGGCGGACGGAATGCCCGCGGCCGGCAGGGCGGCCAGTGTCGCGGCGAGCAGCAGGACGGCGGGGCGCATCATCGCGGCGTCCCTGCCACCGGGTGCGGCAGGACCGTCGCCCGGCCGGCCTCGCCCGCGTCCTCCGGCCCGACCAGCGGCCCCTCCAGGCCCAGCCACGGCACGTCCGGCATGGCGATCGCGCGCCCGAGGATGCGACCGCGCGGCACCAGCCCGATCTCCGCATAGCGGCTGTCGTGGCTGTCGACGTGATCCGCGTGCAGATAGAAATGACCCGCCGGGATGATCCCGGGCGCGATGGCCGCGAGCGGCCGACCGTCGAGCGCGCGCGGCTTGGCACGGGCAACCGGCTCGCCGTCCAGCCTGACCGTTCCATCCGCCCCGACGGCGACCGCCATGCCCGGCACGCCGCGCACGGTCTTCAGATACGGCACTTCGGAACCCACCGCCTCGGGCGGCTCGAACAGCACGCTGTCGCCGACCTCCGGATCCTCGCCGAACAGCGGGAACGCGGCGTAGCCCCAGGCCCCGTCCGACCAGCTCGCATTGACATGCACATGCGAGACCGCAGCGAGCCAGGCAGCCGCCAGCAGGACCATGACGGCGAGGCCGATCCTGCGGCGGCGCGCGGCGGCCGTCTTCAGACCGAATACCGGACGCTCCATCCTCATCGCTCCGTTCCCCGGTCCGCGAGGATCGCCGCGAGCGCCGCCTCGACCCGGGCCGTCGCATCGGGGGCTCCCGCGGCGACGGCGCGCGCCGGCAGCAGCACCAGGCGATGTTGCAACGCAACCCGGTCGAGCGCCGCTTCGAGGGCCTCGCCCCAGGCCCGCACGTCCTCGGCACTCTCGCCTTCGCTCGCGGCGCGCGTGGTGTAGGCGGCGGTCATCTCTGCCAGCCGGACGCCGGCAATGCGCGGCGGCGCCTCGACGCCGAAGCGGAGCGTCGCGGCCGCGACCGCCGCCGCCACGGCGCCCGACAGCAGCACCGCCGACACCATCACCGGCCAGCTGGACGCCTTGCGGTCCATGTCAGCCTTCGCCGGCATCCTGGCCTTCCGGTCCTGCAGACGCCGCAACCCGTTTGTCCCGCTCTTCTTCCAGCCCGGCGAGCGCCCGGAAGCGGGCGAGCCAGCTCTCCGCCGCCTTGTCGGGCGGGATCGAGCGGATGCGCCGCTTCATGGGTGGAAAGGCGACACCAGCGTTCGCGGGCGAGCCTGGCCCGGACCCCGATCCGGGCTCCATGATGTCCCGGCGCTCGGCCGCAGCCGCCATGCGGGTGACGAAACGCAAGAGCTCCGCCTGTTCCTCGTCGAGCACGGCATCGAGCCCCGCTGCCTCGCGCACCGCGGTCTCGATCCCGGAAGCGAGCTTCCCGGCGCGTTCCGCCGCGCGCTGCGAGTCCGGTAGCCGCCCCCGGAGCCAGGCCGACGGCGCATTCGCGATCAGCGCGTGCAGCGCAAGCCGCCGCCGGTCCTCCTCGCCGAGCCCGTCGAGCGCCGCGATCTCCTCGCTCACGATCACCGCATGGGCCGCGACCGAGTGGTACTGCCGGGTGCAACCGCCCCGACGGCAGGTGTTGGCGAGCACATGGGCCAGCGCCTCGAAGTCGATGTCGGCCGCCGTCACGGTCTCCGGATCGTCCGGCCAGTTGAGCGGACCTTGCGAACCCGTCCGGCTTCGCTTCGCAGTCATGCGGTTTCCTCCAATTCTGTCGTTTCGGTATGGCCGGAAGCGGCAGGGGCGGCGTCCCCGGCGCGACGAACGTCGTCCCCGTGGGCAGCGTCCCCCGCGAGCCGGTCGATGGCCTCGACAGTGGAAAGGCCCTGCGCCTTGAGGTTTTCCACGGCGGCGAAGGCCGGGCCGCGCGAGGAGAACAGCGCCACCGACCATTGATCGAGCACCAGGCGCGCGACGCGCCAGCCGTCCGGGCCGTGCAGCACGAGTTCGGCGTATCTTCCGTCGGCCGTGGTCAGGCTCTTGAGCGCGCGCTCCATGCCCGGATCGCAGTGGATGCGCTTCTCCTGCTTGAGCAGTTCGACCGACTCATCCTTCTGGGCGAGGAAGATCACCCAGTCGGAGTTCTCCCAGGCGGCGCGGGCCGCCGGGTTGGCGTAGTAATCGTTGACCGATTGCGTGCCGGTGATGAGCGCGCCACGGTATTTGCGGGCGCGGCGAGCGGCGCCTTCGAGAAACGCCCGGCTGTCCTCGCCGGAGAGCAGGTCCCAGGCTTCGTCGATCACGATCGCCTTCGCCCGCGTGCGCGGGCCGTGATACATGCGCTGGGTCGAGAGGAAGACCACCAGCATGAGGACCACCGCCTGGACGTCGCCCCGGCCCTTGAGCTCGGCGAGTTCGAACACGGTGAGCGCGTTTTCCAGGTCGGGGACGTTGCTCCCCGCGAACAGACGACCCATGGCGCCGCCCGGGCACCAGGGACCCAATGCCGTCGCCATGTCCTTCGCCCGCCGGTCGTCGCGGGTTTCGAGGTTCTTGCGGACGGTGCCGAGATCGGCGTCGTTGCCGGCCTCGTCCCAAGCGGCGGCGATGGCTTCCGCGATCAACGCCGCCTCGATGTCGTCGATCGAGCCCCGGCGCCTGGCCATCCGCCCGATCACGCCCGCCAGCATGGCGAAGCATTCCTCGCGGTAGTCGCCGTCATGCTCGGCCGTGCCCGAGTCGATCATGGCGAACGGGTTCAGGCAGGCCGGGTCCTTGCCGAAGGCGATAAAGGCGCCGCCGAGCGCCTCAGCCGTGTGCTGGAACGAGCGGCCGTCGTCGATCACCACGGCCTCGCCGCCGGCGCCGATGAGGCCGGTGACGAGTTCCTGCATCAGCACCGACTTGCCCGAGCCGGACTTGCCGGTCACCGCGACGTTGTAGTTGCCCGCCTCGTTGGCGAAGGGCGACCAGCAGGCCGGCTGGCCGCGGCGGCCGATCAGGAACAGGGCGGGCGGGTTGTCCCGGTTGGCGGGCTGGCCGCGCCATTCGCCGTGGAGCGGTGCGAGGTTGACGGCGCTGGAGGTCAGCAGCGTCTTCATCCGGCCCATGCGTTCAAGATCGCTATCGAGGCCGCCGGCGGAGGCCATTGGAAGGCAGGCGAGCCAGGAGGGGAGCTGCACATAGCGCTCGGCATTCACGCGCCAGCCCTGGCCGTGATAGATCGCGCGCACCGCCTGCTCGGCCTCGTCGAGGGCGTCCAATGGCGCGTAGACCGCGACCGTGTAGCAGGCGCGCACCAGCTTCTCGCCGTCCTTGATCCGCTCGGTCACCGCCTGCCAGTCGCGCGCCTTCTCCGGCAGGCCGGGGAGGTAGCGCGCGATCCCGGTGCCGGCTTGCTGGGTGGCGCGGGCGGATTTGAGGAACGCCTTCTCACCGGCCGCCTCGTCGCCCGTCGTCACCGTGAGGCACGTCAGCACCGGGCAGCCCGGTTGCAGGAAGTCGCGGTGGAAGTCGCCGATCAGCGCGTTGCCGCGCCAGCCCGGCCAGACCTCGGGGAAGGCGATGGCGCTGAGAACACGGACGGCGATGTCGCCGGCGCCGCCGTCAGGGTGATGGAAGGTGAGGCCGGTCGGATGGACCGTGAGGGCGCGGCCCGGCGCGATGCACTGTTCGTGCAGCGGATCGCGCGGCGCCCAGCGCCGGGGCGGGCGTTCGCTGCCGCCGTCGCGGTATCCGCCAATATCCGGCGCGATCAGCTCGGCCGCCAAGGACAACAGCGCATCCGGCTCAAGGCGGCGGGTCTGCGCGCCCGCCGAGGCCAGCGTGCCCTCCAGCGCCCGGCGGAACGCGCCGAGCGCGGTCTCCGTCGCCGGACCGGGACCGGCCGAGAGGCAGGCGGTGAGGAACACCCGGTAGTCCGAGAGCGTGAAGGGTGGGCCGCCCGCATGGAGCCGCCGCCAGCCGCCGGAGGTGAGGAGCTCGCGACGCCCCAGGCCCATGCGGGCCAATGCACCGCCGGCGTCCGAACGGGGTTCCGCCCAGGCGCGGGATGCCGCACCGAATCTCGGGCTCGCCCAATGGATGACCTGGATGGTGCAGCGCTCGGGCGCGGCATCAGCCAGCGTGCCCGCAAGCGCGCCCAGGGTCTCGGTATCGATCCCCGCAAACGGCGGCAGCTCGACGACGAAACCGGCGCTCGCGGCGTTGACGTAGGTTTCGCTCGACTCGTCGAAGGCGCGCCAGGGCAGGAGCGCGTGCAGTGCAGCCGGCATGGACGGCGGCGCCCAGGGACCCGGCGCCTCCGGCCCTTCGAACAGCTCCAGCAGCCGCTTCACCGCCCCAGCCTCCAGCCGGCCGGCTCCAGAACCGCGCGGACCCATGACGCCTCGCGATAGACCCCGTCGGCATCGACGAAGGGCGCGATCCAGATGCGCGCCACTACCTCGTCAGTGCGGAGATCGGCGCCATTTGGGTCTTCGGCGCCCGGGCGCAATTCGCGCGTGTCCGGTTCGGCCGGGACGGCAGCGGAGCGCGGTTCGACCGGAATCGGTTCGACCGGGAGCGCGTCCGCCGGAGAGGCCGCTGCCGGAGCGGCAGTCATGGAGGATCTCGGGGCGAGCGGTTGCGGCGCCCGATCGGCCTTCTCTGAGGCATTCTCCTCGACCCCGAACAGCCGCGCCAGCCAGGCGAAGGGATCGAACCCGCCATCGCAGGCGGCGTCGCAGGGAGCCTCGACCGCAGGGTTCCGCGGCCGGATGTCTTGCACCCGCCAGAGCGGCTCCGTGAGAACCGCGCTTTGGGCCGCGCTCGTATCCGGCACCGCCGGATCGGCGGCCGCGACGCTGTCGCAGGTCCCGGCGTCGGCCAACGGGCACTGCCAGCTCTCGCCGACATTGCCCGACGAGCAGCCGGCGAGAAGAAGCCCAGCCAGTACAGCGGCCGGGACTGCTTCCCGGAGCGGGTGTTTCGTGGAAAGCGTCATGTCAGTCTCCCTTCTGCGCAGTCAGGACGGGGCCGCGGCCGTCGATGCGAGCGCCCTCGAGGAACACCAGCGTCACCTTCGTCCCGGCCTGGAGCTGGATCACCGGCTGGTACTGCTCGGCGCGGCGAATCATGTAGTCGGCGACCTTCTGCCCGGCCGACGAGGCGCCCGCCCCGAGGCCCGCCCGTCCGATGTCGCCGAGACCGGTGTTGGCGACTGCCGCGCCGCCGCCGGTGGCCACGGCTTGCGGCTGGAATGCCTGGCTCACGCCCTGGCCGACCCCGGAGACCAGCCCGGCGAGAAACGCCTTCTCGACCAGCGCGCCCTCGCGGCTCACCACGGGGCCGCGCACCCCGGTCTTGCCGGAGCCCGCGACGAACCCGGCGACATCGGTCTCGATCACCGTGCCGGCCTCCGGGCCGACGCAGGTCATGGTGCGGAAGCGCACATAGACCTTCTCGGAAGAGAGATCGCCGTGGGCCGCGCCGGTCACGGTGCAGCCGTCGACATCCACCTGCAGGGCGGTCCCGTCCTCCGCCGCCGTCCAGGCCGGGCCGGTGATGCGCAGCAGCACCGGGCGGGGATCGCCCTGGGAGGACACGCCGGCCGAGGCGTCGACACCGGCCAGCACCACCGCCTCCGCATGGGCGCCCGCCGGCAGCCACACGGACACGGGCTTGGCGACCGCATCGGCGACCAACTCCGGGCCGCTGCGGGGTTCGTCGACGGAAGACCGGGGTTCGCCCTCCAGCTCGAAGGTCTCGATCATGCGCGAGGGCGCCGGCATGGCAGGCCCCTGCGGCTCGCCGCCCGGCGATGCCGGCGCCTCACCCCGGAACCAGGGGTCGTCCCCGGACGCGCCGCCCGGTCCGGCCGGCTGAAGCCGCCGCTCCAGCTCGTCGATCTGCGCCTTCTGCGCATCGATCGTCCTGAGCGCATCGGCCGTCTGGCCTTCCAGCTGCGTCCGGAGCCCCTCGTTCTCGGTGCGCAGCCGGCCCGCCTCCTGCTCCATCCGCCGCAGCGCGTCCTCGACCTTCTTGAGCCGTGCCTCCGAGCGCCGCGTCCAGACCATCTCGGCGGCGTCCGGCTCCACGATCCCGGCGTCGATGCCGCCCTCGGGCGCATCTGTCTTGCTGCCGCCCATGCCGAGCCAGGCGGCAAGCGCGACCAGCGCGACCGCCGCGATGACCGAAAACAGCAGCAGCTGGCGCCGCCGCACCGCATCGGCGTCGTTCGCGTCCCCGGCGGGGCGCCTGTCGGTGCGGGCGTTCATCGCCGATCTCCCGCGCCGACGGTCTCGACCACCGCCACGCCGAGCCGCCCGCCCGAGGGACCGGTGGCCGGCGGCGCCAGCCAGAGCGCGGCGACGGGACCGACGCCCGGCAGGCTCCCGATGGTCCCGGCGAGGCCCGCACCTCCGTCCGCATCCTCCGATGCCGGACGCGCGGCCTCGAAGACGAGCGCCGCAAGGCGAGGCCCCCGCCAGGTCTCGATGAGCGTCAGGCCGGACTGCGACGCCTCCCCGCCCGCATGGACGGCGTAGCCCGGCGGCAGATCGCGGCGGGCGACGGCCCGCACCAGCCGCACCAGCGCCGCGACGTGGGCATCGGACCTCGTCGCTTGAGCGGCGGCGGCAGTTTCGCCGTCCCCCGGCAGAGCCTCGGCGTTACGGATCAGGATCTGCGCCGAGTCGCGGTCCGACGGGGTGAGCGTCAGCCGGTAGGTGAAGCCCCGCTCCGTGCCGACGAACAGCGTGACGGCATCGTGCTCCGCGGCCTCCGCCGCAACCGGCCTGAGATAGAGGTCGCCCGAGGCGGCATCGTGTTCGACTGCGAACCCGTCCGGCGTGCGCACCACCTTCGCGATCCTATCGCCCGCGAGCGCGATGCGGTTGATGCCGGTTGCGGAGATTTCGGCGGCGAGCTCGGCATGGTTCGCCGCGTCGAGGATCTGCATCGCCAGGGCCGGGGCGGGCGCCGCGAAGACGCCCATGCAGGCAAGGGCGATGGCCAAGAGCGGCGCGAACCGCCGCCGGGGAGAGAAGCGTGTCATTTGCCGTCCTCCAGTTGCTCGAATCTCAGGAGCCCGATCCGCCCGGCGTCGATGCGGAACACGAGCCGGTAGCGCCGGTCCTCGCGCGCCGCCTCCTCGCGGCCGATCCAGGTCACGAGCTCGCCCGCGATCTCGACCGTGAGCCGCGCGGGATCGGCCTCGATCTCGTCGGGATAGAAGGCGCTTGCCAGGTCGCGCCCGGCCATGCGGACGGCCTCGGCCTCGACCCAGGCGCCGATCGCGCCCCTCGCCGAGGCGTGGGACAGCCGCGCCGCCGCGCGGCGGACATGGGCCGCGTTCTCCGGCGTCAGCGTGAGCAGTGTCACCGCCACCGTGCGCGCCATGTCTTCGAGATACCGCGCGCCCGCTGCCCGGCTGCCGACCTCCCAGGATGGGCCCGCCGTCGCCGGCACCAGCACGGTGACCGTCTCGCGCCCGGCGAAGCTCATGGTGAGCGCCAGGTTGGCGGTCATCGACAGCACCAGCAGGCCCGCCAGCGCGAGCCTGATGTCCCGCACCCGGCGCAAGGCGGTGTCCATGTCGCCGCGCCGCATCAGCCGACATACCGGCGCAGATGGCTCGGCGGCGTCGCCTTGAGGCGCAGCACGAAGTCCGGCAGGAACCAGTAGAGCGCGTAGCGCGCGATGTTGGCCCCGCCGCCGCGCTTGACGCGCCTCAGCAGCAGCCAGCCGCCGACGCCGGCGATCAGGCCCGGCACGAACTGGTTCGCGGCGAGGCCCAGCAGGGCGGGACCCATCAGTGCTGCGGCCTCGTCGACGGTCCAGAACAGCCAGCGCTCCGGATCGTCGAGCCGGCGGGGAATGGTGTGACGCGCGGTGTCGTTCATCACACGATCGCCGTGCCGACCAGGCCGGTGACGATCCCGGTGCCGGCGCCCGCCGCGATGCCGACGCCGACCGCGCCCATCAGCTGCATGGCATTGAACCGCAGCACCGAGCCGACCAGGGCGGCGCCCACGGCAAGCGCCGCGGCGAGCTGGCCGCCGGTGCCGCCCACGATGTCCTGCACCGTGTCGAGCGGATCTCCGAAGGTAGTGTCGCTGGTCGCCAGCGCAACCTCCGGCCCACCCAGAACGGCAGCGACCGCCAGTGACACCACCGCAACCCTGCCGAGCACGCCGGCGCTGCAGGCGCCCGGCACCGTCATCGCCCGCGTCCTCATCCGCCCGCTCCCGGCCGGTCGCCCCCGTCGTCAACAGTCGAGACCCGCTCGCGCTCGTCCGCCCAGGCATCCAGGGCGGCACGCCGATAGCGGATCCGGTTCCCGAACCGGTGAAACACCGGCCCGTCGCCCGAGACCCGGTAGCGGGCCAGCGTCTTCGCCGACAGGCCCAGAAACCGGGCCGCCTGCTGCGTGTCCAGAAAGTGGGTGTCCTCCGTCATTCCCGTCTCCTCGTCTTCGATGGGTCCGCCCGTGCCCAGGGCGGCGCGGACGCATGTGCGGCCATCGAAGCGAAAAAACCGGTCGCCGTGCATGGTCGATCTGCACCCCCCCGAACGACCACCCAGGCGAGGACTCACATGGACAGGAAGGGACAGAACGATGATCGGTCGAGCCGCCGCCCGCCCGGCGACCACCCCGGATGGACGTGATTCGCCCGCTCCGGCGGCTGTCGCACGCCCCGAAACGGACGAATCGCGAGCCGCTGTTCGACGGAATGGAACGGATGTTGGGGGTGGCGGAGGGTCCGCCGTTCCCGGCGTCAGCTATGCGGGGTTTCGGACCCGGTCAGGCGACAGTCGAGGGATACAGATCGAAGCGGACGGTGCGGTCGGCCCGGAGCGAGATCTCCAGCACCCGGTCACCGATATCATGCCCCTCCAGGCGGACCAGGGCGTGCTCGAACAATCTCGTCTGCACGTCGAGGCTCATCAGCCCGTGCGCCACCGTGATGCAGACCAGGCCCGGATGGTGCGGCTCCCGCTCCAGCAGCGTCGTGAAGTCGGTCCGGTCGTTGGTCACCAGCACATAGCCGCCGGCGACCGCGCGCCGTACCAGCGCCCAGTCCTCGCGCGCCCTCAGCCCGAGCCAGGTCACATGCGTGGACAGCGGGTAGCCCCGATTTCGCGCGATGGCAGCCAGCCTCGGACTGAGGCACTCGTCGATCAGGAATTTCAACGCGACCCGGGCAGGGCATCGAGAACCGCCTCGCCGGAGGCGACGGGAACCCGGGAGCGCCAGGCCGGCGCGGTGCGGGGACGGCCCCGCCGGGGATAGGCGCGCGCGTAGCAGGCCGCCGCGTCGATCTGCGACGGCGTCAGCTCCGGCCAGGCAGCGACGATCGCTTCTACGCTGTCGCCGTTCGCGAGCATCTCGGCGATATCGTGCGCCGGAATGCGGGTGCCCTTCACGCAGGGCGTGCCGGAAAGTACGGCATCGTCCACAGTGATCGCCTCCCGAGCACGACCCAGGCGCGACAGTCCCCGGAGCACCTCCTCCTTCATTTCCCGCACGTCCACCGAGACGTCATGCACGCAGGCCGCCTCCGCGTCGGGATGGCCGAGCAGGTAGCGCACCAGCCGCCGGCGCCCGTCGAGCGTGAAGATCGCCGTCGTCTCGTGGACCAGCTTCAGGCTCACCAGCCCGTCGCAATGGAGGATGCGGGCCCCTTCGCGCCGCGACGCGGCACTGCCCAGGACCCCCGTGTCGATAATGCGGTGTACCTGCCTGAGGGGCACGCCGGTTACACAAGCCGCCTCGTTCGCGGATAACACCCTCGGCACTGCCGTAGTTGCCGCCATTTATCCTTCCTCCGATCCGGTAGGAATATAACGGCGCAGCAGCCGCAATGCCAGCACGGACACGTCCATTCCGACGAAGCCGTCGCTGTTGTCCACCTCGGCTCGCCCCTGGTCGGTCACCGCACCATGCCGTTTGCAAGGTGACCTTTCGCATTGCCGCTCGGACACGGCCACTGTGCGAGCCTGCTCCGCCAACCGCCCGGCTCGTACCGCCGCGGCTCGATCCAGCGGATCGCGGCCGGAAGAGGACCGGCGTGCCCCTGCATTCCCGCATTTTCCATTCCGAATGCATTCCGAAATGAATTTCCGAGGATCTGTGCCGAAAATGAAAACGCCGCTAACCCATTGGATTAGCGGCGTTTTTTGTGGTTGCGGGGGCAGGATTTGAACCTGCGACCTTCAGGTTATGAGCCTGACGAGCTACCAGACTGCTCCACCCCGCGTCACGGTCCCGGCCCGGTACGGGTGCGGCAGGCTGCCGGCCCGGCGTCGGGGACAAAATGGGTTCGCCCATCGAAATCAGGTAGTTTGCTGCCGCCCGGTTCCCCGCCGCCCGGTTTTCGCCCACCGGCCTTCGACGGCCGGTTCCCGACCACAGGTTCGCCCCGGGGGCGCCTGCAGACCGGAAGGCAAGCCACCGGACTGACGGGCCAGCCGGCGGACCGGCCTGTGCTTGCAAGGCCTGGCAGCGACCTACTCTCCCACGCCTTGAGACGCAGTACCATCGGCGCTGAAGGTCTTCACGGCCGAGTTCGGGATGGGATCGGGTGTTTCCCCCTCGCTATAACCACCAGGCCATGCAAACACAGGACGGCCGCACGGGGCAGCCCACCGGGTAGCCTGTCCCGGCTGCCGGTTTTCGTACGAGTACGTACGTGTACGTTTCTGCCGCTCAGGCGGCAAACCGGAAGCTGGCGCGATCGCGCGCATCGCGGACCGGCGCCCTGGACAGATCCGGGGCCGGCCGCTGGACGATGCATGGAAAGCCGATTTGCGCCGCCGTCCGCCCATTGGGTTGTCCCGGTTCGGTTGTCCGGGCGGCGTACGCATCGGAGATGCAGCGTTTTCCGCTGCATGTGAGATTTTCCGCTCCGGCCGGCATGCCGCCGGAGAAAGAACAAGCCGATCGAGCGATTAGTACCGGTTAGCTTCATGCATTGCTGCACTTCCACACCCGGCCTATCAACGTGGTGGTCTTCCACGGCTCTCAGGCGAGACCTGGTTTCGAGGGAGGCTTCCCGCTTAGATGCTTTCAGCGGTTATCCCGTCCGTACTTAGCTACCCTGCGGTGCGGCTGGCGCCACAACAGGTACACCAGAGGTACGTCCACCCCGGTCCTCTCGTACTAGGGGCAGCTCCTCTCAAGTCTCGTACAGCCACGGCAGATAGGGACCAAACTGTCTCACGACGTTCTAAACCCAGCTCACGTACCACTTTAAACGGCGAACAGCCGTACCCTTGGGACCTGCTCCAGCCCCGGGATGTGATGAGCCGACATCGAGGTGCCAAACGATTCCGTCGATGTGAACTCTTGGGAATCATCAGCCTGTTATCCCCGGCGTACCTTTTATCCGTTGAGCGATGGCCCTTCCATCCGGGACCACCGGATCACTAAGGCCGACTTTCGTCTCTGCTCGGCCCGTCGGCCTCACAGTCAGGCTGGCTTATGCCTTTGCACTCCACAGCTGATTTCCGACCAGCTTGAGCCAACCTTCGCGCGCCTCCGTTACTCTTTGGGAGGCGACCGCCCCAGTCAAACTACCCGCCACGCACGGTCCCGGACCCGGGTTCACGGATCGCGGTTAGATATCAGAAGCGTTAAGGGCGGTATTTCAAGGATGCCTCCACGCCAACTGGCGCCAGCGCTTCAAAGGCTCCCGCCTATCCTACACATGACGGTCCTAATACCAGTGCGAAGCTGCAGTAAAGGTGCACGGGGTCTTTCCGTCTAGCCGCGGCTACTCCGCATCTGCACGGAGAATTCAGTTTCGCTGAGTCGGTGCTGGAGACA
>CBDBCG010000002.1:102500-1308183 GCA_965202925.1 Alphaproteobacteria bacterium
GGCGCTCCTGCGCATGCGGAGGGCGAGCGGACCGATGGCGGGCCGGTGCCCGGCAATGCCGGGAATGCAGGCCCTGCGCGCGATGCAGATGCAGGGGGCGCCGAGCCGCTGCCGGCAGCCGGTTCGATCGGCCGGGCGGGCCGGCGCCAGGCCCGGATTCGCGACGTCGCCAATCTGGGCGCCGAGCTGGCTGCGGCCAGCGCAAGGCGCGAAGAGCGCAAGCAGGGCTATTCCGCTGCGCCGGATCTTTTCGAGGCCGACCGGATCGCCGCGGAGGCAGGCCCGCAAAATCCCGAAACCGGACCTCTCGGCGAAACGTCTCCGGAGGCGGCGCGGGGCGACCGGACCGCGGCCGGCGTGGCGGCCGCGCTGGACGCCGCGGCTCCGTTCGAGGCCGATGGCGGCCAGGCGCCTGCCTACCGGGAGCGCGGGGATGCCGGGGCCGGCCGGGGGCCGGTCGAGCCGGAGAACGCCCCGCCGCCCGAAGTCGCCGAACTGGACGGGCTGTCCGGCAAACAGCTCGATCTGGCCGAATTCGTTATCCAGGCCGCCGTTTCGGGCGACGATGACGGGGCTGTCCGAATCCCCTGGACGCCCGAGCCGTCCGGCAGGGGCGGAGACGGCGGCGCGGCGGGCCGCGGCGGCCCGGCCGACCCCGCATCCTGGCCGGGCGAACCGCTGCCGCCCGGCCCGGAGACCGCCCGCTACGGGAGCGGATTGCTGGATTCCGGGAATTCCGGCGGCGAGAGCGCCGGGAGGCAGCCTGCCGCCCGCCGCGTCATGCATCCCAACGCCGCACCCCCTCCGAAACCGGCTCCTTCCGGCGGCGCCCCGGCCGATCACCGCATAGTCGGCCCCGACCTGGGCATCCCGATCCTCGGCGAGGACGACATTCTTCCGGTGCGGACTCTCTACGAAGAGCGTGCGAGAGCCCTCGAGGCCGCTCCCAGGCGGTCCGGCGATGCGGCAGACGCCGCGGCAACGCCCGTGGCGCCGTACGATGCGAACTCCGGCGTTCCCGAACCAACGGAGCGGTCGGGAGCCCACCCGGCCCGATCGTCGCCCGCCCGCGCCAGGCGCTTGGCACCCGGCGGCGGCGCGCCGGCCGGCAGCGCCTTTTCCCGAACCTCCGAACGGGCTCCGGCGGCACGATCGGGCGCGCCCGAAACGGCGCGGACGAAGCAGGACGAACCGTCGGGCGCCGCGGTCGGCAGGGTCCGGCCGTCGCGAGAATCCGGAACTGCCGCGGCAAGCGGCGGCCGCGCCGTCCGCAGACCGAAACCGCTTGCGGGCCGGACCGACGCTGTCGCTTCCGACCTGTGGACCAACATCCTGTGCGGTCTGGTGATCGCCGCCGCTCTCGGCACGGTCGCTTGGTATTTCGCGGGGCCGGGAACGGCGCCGACGGAAACCGTGGTGGACGCAAGCAAGACGGATATTGCTGGGCCGAAAGGCGGCGGGAAGGCCGGTGCGCAGACCTCGGGAATCGCTGCCGCCGCCCCGGCCCGGAAACCCCTGATCTACCGGCCTCCGGCAAGAGTCGAACTGGCGGCGGCGAGCGCCGTCGGCAACCTCGAATACCGGATCACCCCGAAAACCGTGGACCGGGTGATCCGCTCGGCCCGCGGCGATACCTTCAGCGCCATGCTGCTGCGCGCCGGCGTCGGGGCGGAGGACGCCACGCGGGCGGTCACCGCCCTGCGCAAGGTCTACGATCCGCGCAAACTGCCGATCGGCCTGGAGCTCAGGGTGAATTTCGAGACTCCGGGAATCGGCAAACCGCAGTTCCTCGGCTACCGGTTCGACTCGTCGACCGATCGGATGGTCCAGGTCTCGCTGCAGGGGACCGGCAACTTTGCCGCCCGGCAGGTCGAGAAGATCGTCACGCGGGTCTATTCCCGGGCCGACGGACAGATCGAGACCAGCCTGTTCGGCGCCGGCGTCAAGGCCGGCGCCCCGCCGCAGGTCATGCTGCAGATGGTCCGTCTGTTCAGTTTTGCCGTGGACTTTCAGCGCGACCTTCACGGCGGCGAGAAATTCCACATCATGTACCGCTCGCAGATGGACGAATCCGGCCGCATCGTCCGGCACGGCGACATCGTCTACGTGTCTCTGACCGTCGGCGGGAAGACCCAGAAGCTGTACCTGTACGAGCGGCTCAAGGGCGGCGCGGCGCAATATCTGAACGAGCGCGGCCAGGGCAATCGCCGGGCGTTGATGAAGACGCCGATCGACGGCGCACGGCTGACGTCGCGCTACGGCTATCGCAAGCATCCCCTGCTGGGATTTACCAAGATGCACCACGGCGTCGATTTCGGCGCCCGCCTCGGCACCCCGATCTTTGCGGCGGGCAGCGGCACGATCGTCAAGATCGGCTGGTTCGGCGCCTATGGCCGCTACGTCCGCCTCCGGCACGGCAGCGTCTATGAAACCGCCTACGCCCATCTGAGCCGTTTCCGGCGCGGCCTCAGGGTCGGCTCGCGGGTCAGGCAGGGCGAGACGATCGGCTATGTCGGGAACAGCGGCCGCTCGACCGGCCCGCACCTGCATTACGAGGTGATCCGCAACGGCCGGCCTGTGAACCCGATGAAGATCGCCCTGCCGTCGCGCGAGAGCCTCAAGGGCCGCGAACTGAAGCAATTCCTCGCGCATCGCAGAGAGGTCGACGCCCGTTTCGCCGCCCTCGGCCTGGCGAAGGAACGCCAGGAGGGCGGCAACGTGCAGACCGTCGGCTCCCAAGGAGCCGCGGGCTGCAAAAACGGGGCGAAGACCGATCCGCAGACCGGAAAGCCGTGTAGCTGACCGCCCGCACGCTGCCGGGCGCAGCCCGGCCGCAATCCCCGCGACGACCCTGCCCCGCTCCCGGCAACCGGATCGTCCCGAACCGCCGGACGGTGACGCAATCCGTGACAAAAGAGAGGAATCCGGGCTAGAAGCGCCTCCGGCGGGGCGGCTGCGAGCCGCTACGGAGAATAACCCAAGGGAGAGCAAAGACATGACGATGCGATATCGTCCCTACCCGCGCCGCGCGCTGCTCGGCGCCGCTGCGGCGCTGATTGCTGCGGCCGGAAGCGCACAGACGGCCGTTGCCGCCGACAAGCTGGTGGTCGGCGCCCTGCGTTTCACCTCGCACAGCGCCGGCTTCATCGCCCTGGAGAGGGGCTATTTCAAACAGGAGGGGCTGGACGTCGAGTTCCGGTTCTTCCAGGCCGCCGCGCCGACCGCGGTCGCCGTAGCTGCGGGCGATGCCGATTTCGCCATCGCGGGCATCACCGGCGGCTTCATCAACCTGGCCGGCAAGGGCGCGATCAAGGCGGTCGGCGGCGTGCTGCACGAGCGCAAGAATGTCGACGGCATGGCCCTCCTGGCGTCCAAGAAGGCGTACGAGGCCGGTTTGACCGAGCCGGCGCATCTCAAGGGCAAGTCGCTGGCCATGACCCAGATCGGCTCCACCTTCCATTACATGGGGGCCGTGACGGCGGCGAAGTTCGGCTTCTCGCTCAAGGACATCCGCGTGCGGCCGCTCCAGAAGGTCGGCGCGATGATCGGCGCGCTCAAGTCCGGCCAGGTCGACGCCATGTTCATGGTGCCCCACATCGCCAAGCCGCTGGCACGGGGCGGCGCCGCGAAGATCGTCGGCTGGCTGCGCGACTGGCATACCGACTACCAGATCACCGCGCTGATCACCTCGACGCGCAACATCAAGGAGAAGCCGGACCTGGTGCGGAAGTTCCTGCGCGCCTACGCCAGGGGCATCGCTGACTTCAACCGGGTGATGCTGGACCAGAAGAAGGATCCGGCGGCCGTCGAGACGATGGTCAAGACGATCCACAAATATGTCTACACCTCGCGGCCCTACGCGAAGGCCGCGCGCTCGATCAAGGCCGGCGCCATGTATCTCAATCCGGGCGCGTCGCTCGACGTGAAGAGCGTGAAGCACCAGCTGGAATGGAACCAGTCCCAGGGCTTCGTGAAAAAGGACGTCACGCTGGAGCAGGTCGTCGACACCAGCTTCGTCAAGACCAACTGACCGCAGCGTTCGCGCTTGCGCGACCGGGGCTTTGCAAACGGGGCCGGTCCTTCGGGGCCGGCCCTTTTCTTACGACCGCCAGCGCAGGAAATACCGCTCGGCGCGGCCGATCAGCCAGGAGACCATCAGACCGAGCACCGACAGCATGGCGACCCCGGCGATCAGCTGGTCGGTCGCCGCCAGGTTGCCGGCCAGCAGGACATAGGCGCCGACGCCGTATTCGGCGCCGATCATTTCGGCCGCGACCAGCAGGATGATGGCGATCGAGGCGGAGATGCGCGTCCCCGACAGGATCGCGGGCAGCGCGCCCGGCAGGACGATCTTGCGCACGATCGAGAACCAGCTGAGCCCGAACGACTGGCCCATGCGGATCAGGTTGCGGTCGACATTGTCGACCCCGCCGTAGGTGGCGATCACGGTCGGGAAGAAGGTGCCGAACAGGATGGTTGCGATCTTCGAGCCCTCGCCGATGCCGAACCAGACGATGAACAGCGGCAGCAGGGCGATCTTGGGGATCGGAAACAGGGCGGCGACCACCGGTACAAGCCCGGACCGCGCGATGGAGAACAGGCCGATCGAGAAGCCGACGGCAACGCCGAGGACCATGCCGGAGCTCCAGCCGATCACGAGGCGCGAGACCGATGCTTCCAGGTGCCGCCAGATCTCGCCGGTTTCGACCAGGTAGGCGAGCGCCGCGAAGGCTTCGCTGGGCGCCGGCAGGATCAGCGGCGTGATCCAGCCGATCCGCGAGCCCAGTTCCCACAGCCCGATCACGACGATGAACACCGCCGGGCCGAGGGGGCCGACGGGGCGCGGCGCGAAGCCGCCGCCGCGGAAGACGACGGGCCGGCCGGCAGTGGCAGGCCCGGCAGGGTTTCGCCCGGCCAGGGTCTCAGGCATCGGCAAGCTCCCGGTCGGCGGCCTGGGCCTCTTCGCGCAGCAACTCCCAAAGATAGCGCTGGGTCGGGGCCAGTTCGGCCACAGCGTCGGTCCGGTCCTCCAGCGGCAGGTTGATGGCCACCTGGTCGCGGATCCGTCCCGGCCTGCGCGACAGCACGACGATCTTGTGGCCGAGGCGCACCGCTTCCTGCAGGTTGTGCGTGACGTAGACCGCCGTGAAGGGCTCGCGCGTCCACAGGCCGATCAGGTCGTCCATCAGCAGGGCGCGGGTCTGGCTGTCCAGCGCCGAGAGCGGTTCGTCCATCAGGAACACCGCCGGGTTGACGGCGAGCGCCCGGGCGATCGCCACGCGCTGCTTCATGCCGCCGGAAAGCTGGCGGGGGAAGGCATCGCCGAAGTCCGACAGGTCGGTGCGCGCCAGCACATCGTCGACGATACGGGCCGTCTCGCGCTCGCTCAGGCCGTGATCTTCCAGCACCAGGCTGACATTGCCCCGCGCCGTCCGCCACGGCAGAAGCGCGAAATCCTGGAAAATGTAGGTCAGCGGGTTGAGGCAGCCGTCCGGCGGCGCGCCGACCTGCCGGATCGCGCCGTCCGTCGGCTGTTCCAGGCCGCCGATCAGCCGGAGCAATGTGGACTTGCCGCAGCCCGACGGCCCGATCAGGCACACGATCCGGCCGCTCTCGATCCTCAGATCGATGCCGTCCAGCACCGGCATGTCGCCATACCGGTGATTCAGCCCGACGATGTTCAGATCCATGGCGGCCGGATACCTCGGGCTCAGACGTGCTGGCCGCCGTTGATGTGGATCTCCGCGCCGTTGACATAGGCGCCGACATCGGTGGCGAGCGCGTAGATCACCGACGCCACTTCGTCCGGCAGGCCGAGGCGGCGCATCGGTATATCCCGCTCCACCAGCGTCTCGGTGCCCGGCGACAGGATCGTCGTATCGATCTCTCCCGGCGCGATCGCGTTCACCCGGATACCCCAGGGGCCGAAATCGTTGGCCATCTCCCGGGTCAGCGCCGCCAGCGCCGCTTTCGACGTGGCGTAGGCGGCGCCCGCAAAGGGATGGACCCGGCCGCCGGCGATGGAGGTGACGTTGATGATGGAGCCGCTGCCGTCCCGCAGTTCCTGCATCAGGCTCCGGGCCAGGACGAGCGGCGCATAGAAATTCACGGTCATCACCTCCTGCCACAGCGACAGGCTGGTGTTGACCGTGCCGAGGCGCTGGCCGTCGCGCCCCTTGGGCGAGATGCCGGCATTGTTGACCAGCGCAGTCAGCGGCCGCCCGGCGAGCTTGCGCTTCAGGACGGCCAGGCCCTCGGCCAGCGCCACCAGGTCGGACAGGTCGATCTCGACATGATTGTCTTCGCCGTGCTCCCACGGGCAGGCCTTGTCGAAGGACTGGCGGGAGATCGTGATGACACGCCAGCCGGCGTCGTGAAAGCGCTTGACCGTGGCGTGGCCGATGCCCCGGCTGGCGCCGGAGATGATCAGGGTGCGATCGCTGTAGTCGGCGGCCGGATCGAGCCGGGCGCCGGTTACCGGGCAGACCTGGTCCATGGACGTCTGTCTCCAGCCCGCGGAACCGCGTACCGGGCGCTTGCCGGGGGTATATCACCGCCCGCCGGTACAGGCTAGGCCGCCGTCCCGTTGCGGCGGTAGCTCAGATAGGTGCAGCGCCGCCCTTCCTTCAGCGCCTTGGCCTCGTAGCGCGTCGGCGGCCAGTCCGCCGGCCGTTCCAGCCAGTCCGCCGCGCGCCGGGCCGTCCAGTCGAACCAGGGCTGCCGGCCCATGATCCGAAGGGTCCAGCCGAGATAGACCGGATGATCCGTCGCAATCCGCAGTACGCCGTCGGTCGGCATCAGCCGGGCGAAGCGCCGGATCGTTGCGCTCTGGACCAGGCGGCGGCCGCGGTGCCGGCGTTTCGGCCACGGGTCGGGGTGGAGCAGGAACAGCCGTTCGATCGCCGCCGGGGGCAGCGCCGCCAGGAGCAGCCGCGCATCGTCGTCGAATATCCGGATATTGGCGAGGGACCGGTCCTCGATATGGCGCAGCAGGGAGGCGACGCCGTTGACAAAGGCTTCGCAGCCGATGAAGCCGATATCGGGATGGGTTTCGGCCTGCCAGGCCAGATGCTCGCCGGCGCCGAAGCCGATTTCCAGCCAGCAGGCCTTACGGGGCGCTCCGAACAGCGCCGGCAGATCGACCGTGCCGCCCTCGGGAAACCGGACCAGAAGGTCCGGCAGCAGGGCCTCGACCAGCCGGGCGCGGCCCTTGCGCAGCGGCCGGCCCTTGCGGCGGCCGTGAAACCGGTCCCGGGCCCCGCCCGGAGGCGCTCCGGAAGTTTCGGCGCGGGCCGGGCCCGCCCTAGAAGGCCCCTTTGAGGTCATCGACCAGATCGGTCCGTTCCCACGAAAAACCGCCGTCGCCGTCGGGTTCGCGGCCGAAATGCCCGTAGGCGGCGGTCCGCGCGTAGATCGGCTTGTTGAGGCCCAGATGCTCGCGGATGCCGCGGGGCGACAGGTTCATCAGCTCCTGCAGGACGTCGGACAGCCTCTCCTCGTCGACCTGTCCCGTCCCGGCCAGATCGACATAGACGGACAGGGGACGCGCGACGGCGATCGCATAGGCAACCTGGATGATGCACTTTTCGGCCAGGCCGGCGGCCACGACATTCTTGGCGAGATAGCGCGCGGCGTAGGCGGCCGACCGGTCCACCTTGGTCGGGTCCTTGCCCGAGAAGGCGCCGCCGCCGTGGGGCGCCGAGCCGCCATAGGTATCGACGATGATCTTGCGCCCGGTCAGGCCGGCGTCGCCGTCCGGGCCGCCGATCACGAAGCGGCCGGTCGGGTTGACGTAGAAATCGGCCTCGTCGCACATCCAGCCGCCGGGCAGCACGTTGACGACATGGGGCCGCACCATCTCGCGCACGGCGTCGGCGTCGATCTTCTCGGAATGCTGGGCCGAGACGACGACCGAGGCCGCGCCGGCCGGTTTGCCGTTCTCGTAGCGCAGTGTGACCTGGCTCTTGGCGTCCGGGCCGAGCAGGGGCAGGGCGCCGGAATGGCGCGCTTCGGCGAGCGACAGCAGGATCTGGTGCGAAAAATGGATCGGCGCCGGCATCAGGGCCTTGGTCTCGGTGCAGGCGTAGCCGAACATCAGCCCTTGGTCGCCGGCGCCCTCGTCCTTGTTGCCGGCCGCGTCCACGCCCTGGGCGATGTCGCCGGACTGGCCGTGCAGATGGACCGCCACATCCGCCGTGCGCCAGTGGAAGCCCTCCTGCTCATAGCCGATGTCGCGCACGGCGGCGCGCGCGATCTCCGCGATATGGTCGCCGTTCACCGTGCCGTCGCCGTCGACCAGCGGCGCCGGGCCGCGGCACTCGCCGGCGATGACGATCCGGTTGGTCGTCGTCAGCGTCTCGCAGGCCACCCGGGCTTCCGGATCGGCGCCCAGAAAGGCGTCGACCACGGCGTCGGAAATCCGGTCGCAGACCTTGTCCGGATGGCCTTCGGACACGGATTCGCTGGTGAACAGGTAGTTTGCGCTGGGCACAGGCACTCTCCCTCAGGCCGCTACGAACAATTTATGGAACGCGTCGCCTGCCACCGAGGCAGCGACAGGCCGATTGCCGCCGGACCATAAAGAGCGGCACCGGGCCGCGCAAGCAACCGCGATGGGCGCGGATCGCATGGCGGGCCAACGTTGTAGGGGAGGGTTTCAAACCCTCCCTTACGGTCCGGTATCCCCCACAATGCCGGCTTGCGGCTCTCCCGTCGGACGCCCCGGCGCGAAGCGGGCGAGCGCGGCGGCCGCCAGCAGCAGGAGCAGGAAGACGAGATCTCCGTAGCGCGCGTAGAGGGTCGGCGGGCGGGCCGTGGGCAGGTCGGCGTCGAGCACGCCGCGGGCGCCCAGCGGCAGCAGCGCCGTCACCCGGCCCCAGGGATCGACCACCGCGGAAATCCCCGTATTGGCGGCGCGCACCATCGGCAGCCCCTGTTCGATCGTGCGCAGGCGCGCGGCGGCGAAATGCTGATGCGGCCCGGCGCTGTCGCCGAACCAGGCGTCGTTGGTCAGATTGAGCAGCCAGCCGGGCCGTGTCGTGCCCACCGCCTCGGCCGGGAAGATCGCCTCGTAGCAGATCAGCGGGCTGGCGTCCGGCGCGCCGGGCACCGCGATGCTGCGCGGCCCGGGCCCGAAGGCGTAGTCGCGCCGCCCGTGCACGATCTTCGTGACGCCGATCCGGCCGAGAAATTCGCGTGCCGGCACATATTCGCCGAACGGCACCAGATGGTGCTTGTCGTAGGTGCCGACCGGGTTTCCGGCCTTGTCGACGACATGGATGCTGTTCCAGGTGTCGGGCCCGGCGTCGCGGTTGGCGCCGGTGATCAGCACGCCGCCGGCCGGTATGGCGGTGCGCAGGAGGTCGCGGACCTTGCCCTTGACCGCGACGGCGGCATGGCGCGTCTGCAGGCGGTAGGGCAGCGCGGTTTCCGGCCAGACGACGTGGGTGATCCGGTCGAAGCCTTCCGACCGGGTGAGCGCCGCGTAGCGCAACAGGATGGGCCGGCGCGCGCCGGGCCGCCATTTCAGGCTCTGGGCGACGGCGCCCTGCACGATGCGCAGGCGGACGCCGGACACCGCCTCGACCGTCGCCGGCAGCGTGAAGAAACCGGCGGCCAGCGCCGCGATGCAGACGGCCGCGAGACCGGCGGACCAGCCAAGCGCGCGCCGGCTGCGCGCTTTCCTGCCGATCAGGGCGGCGGGCAGCGCGGCCAGGGCGACGGTGACCAGGCTCAGGCCGAACGGACCCCACCAGGCCAGCGACTGCGCCGCGCCGGGAAACTCGGCCCAGACCGTCGCCGCGAGATTCCACGGAAACCCGGTCAGGATCGCGCCGCGCACCCATTCCAGCGCCGCCCAGGCCACGGCCAGCGCCAGCACAAGCCGGACGCCGCCGCCCGGCGCGGCCCGCCACGCGACCCCGGTGGCAATGGCGGTCGTTGCCGCGAGCACGGCGCCGAGGCCGAACACGTTGAACGGGATCATCCAGGTGAACCGGCCGGGCAGCACGGCGACGGCGAGCGCGATCCAGACCGCCAGGGCGAGGGCGGCGCCGACGGCGGCACCGGTCCATCGGCGGCCCGTGAGCCGGGCGGTCAGGCGTGCGCCGAGGACGGCCGCCGCCAGAGCCGCCAGCGGAAACCCGGCGAGCCCGGCGGCAACCAGCAGATCCCTGGCGAGATCGCCGGGGACGTCGATCACCACCGGCAGGCCGAGCCAGTAGAGACCGGCCGCGAAATAGCCGATGCCGAACAGCCAGCCCGCGGCGAAGGCCGGGCCGGGCCGGTCTATGGCCTCCAACCGGCGAAACAGCAGCCCGAAGCCGACGAACAGCAGCGGCAGGAGGTGCAGCGGCGGCTGGGCCAGGGCGCACAGCGCACCGGCGACGACGAGCAGGGCCGCGTTGCGCCAGCCGGATCGCCGGTCCGGCGCGCCGGCGTCCGGCCCGGCCGGTTCAGCGGGGCCGGTGCGGCCGGACGACACGATTCTGACGGGAGAAGCGGGTCTGACGGGAGAAGCCGGTCCGACGGGAGCGGTGGGCGTTCACCGGGAAATCAAGGCCCGTCGCCGTCTTCCGCCCGCCGCGCCGGCAGCCTGCGCAGCCGCACCCGATGGATGCGCCGCGGATCGGCCTCCAGCACCTCCAGTTCGATTCCGCTCGAATGGGAAATCAGTTCGCCGCGGGTCGGCACCCGGTTGGCAAGGAGAAAGACCAGCCCGCCGATGGTATCGATATCGTCCCGTTCCTCGTCGGTCAGCAGGTCGCCATACAGGGCTTCCAGATCCTCGAGCCGGGCCCGGGCGTCGGCTTCCGCGATTCCGGGGCGGACCTCCTCGATCTTCGGGGTCTCGGCGTCGTCGTGCTCGTCCTCGATTTCGCCGACGATCTCCTCGACCAGGTCTTCGATCGTGACCAGCCCGTCGATCCCGCCATATTCGTCCACGACCAGCGCAAGGTGAATCCGGGTGTCGCGCATCTCCGCCAGCAGATCCAGCACGCTCATCGACGGCGCCGCGAACAGCGGCTTGCGGACGATCTTCTCCAGCTTGAAGCTGCGCCGCTTGCTCCAGTAGGGCAGCACGTCCTTGATGTGCACCATGCCGGCGATCTCGTCGAGGGTGCCGCGGTAGACCGGCAGGCGGGAATGGGTCTCGCTGCGGGCCCGTTCGATCAGGTCCGGCAGATCCGTCGACAGGTCGACCGCGGTGATATCCGCCCGCGGCACCATGACGTCGCGCACGGTCAGATCGTGCAATTGCAGGATATTGTGAATCAGCCGGCGTTCGTCCGCCGCCATCGGCGCCTGGGGGCCGCCGGCGTCGTCGAGCAGTTCCCCGATCGTGTCGCGGATCTGTTCGCCGTTGCGCGGCCGGCGCAGGCTGCGCAGGAAGCGCTGAAGCGGGCCGCGCGCCGGCCTGGACGGGGCGCCGGCCCGATTCAGCGCGTCGGGCGCGGCCGGTTCGCGATGGCCGTTGCCGGTTACGGCAGGCGGGCCGGATGCCCCGTCCGTCGGCGCCGGGCCGGCGGGGACCGCGGCGGACTCGCCGCCGCTACTGTCAGAGGGTGCGCTGTCATGCGCGCCGCCCGATTGCTCAGGCATTTTCCGTTTCCAGGGGTCGCAGGGAACTCTCGGCCATCTGGGGACCAGCATAGGGATTCGCAACGCCCAATCCAGCCAGAATTGCGATTTCCAGCCCCTCCATCCGTTCGGCGCCGGATGCGGTGCCGTGATCGTACCCCAGCAGATGCAGCATGCCGTGAACCGCAAGATGGGTCAGGTGATCGGCGGGCGCCCGCCCCGCGCTCTCGGCCTCGCGCCGCACGGTCTCGCCGGACAGGACGATATCGCCCAAAAGGCCGCCGGGCGGGCCGCCGCGATTCGATGCGTTCCGATCCGGCGCGAACGGGCCGGGCGCCGGCCTGTCGAGCGGGAAGGACAGCACATTCGTCGGCCGGTCGATGCCGCGATGGTCCCGGTTGAGGGCGCGGATTCCCGGATCGTCGGTGACCGCGATCCCCAGCTCCCATCCCTCCAGGTCCAGGCCGGGCAGCGCCCCGGCCACGGCGCGGGCCGCGGCCCGGCACAGGGCTTCGGCGTCGCCGTCGGCCGGCCGCCAGCCGCCCGGCGCGAAGTCGAACGCGATGTCCGGGCCGGTCATGGCGCCTGCGCGTCCTCCTCCGGCTCCAGGTCCAACCGGCCCTGGTTGTTGTCCCTTGCGTCGTAGGCCTGGACGATGCGCAAAACCAGATCGTGGCGCACGACATCGATATGGCCGAAATGGACGAAGCCCACACCGTCCATGCCGTTCATGATCTCCACGGCGTCGCGCAGGCCCGAGCGGACGCCGCGCGGCAGGTCGACCTGGCTGAGGTCGCCGGTCACGACCATGCGCGAGTTCTCGCCCAGCCGCGTCAGCAGCATCTTCATCTGCATCGGCGTGGTGTTCTGCGCCTCGTCGAGGATGATGAAGGCGTTGGACAGGGTCCGGCCGCGCATGAAGGCCAGCGGCGCCACCTCGATCTCGCCGCTCTCCAGCTTTTTCGCGACGCGGTCGCCGGGCAGCATCTCGTAGAGCGCGTCGTAGAGCGGCCGCAGATAGGGATCGACCTTTTCGCGCAGGTCGCCGGGCAGGAAGCCCAGGCGCTCGCCCGCTTCGACCGCCGGCCGCGACAGAATGAGCCGCTCGACCTGCCCGCTCTGCATCATGCTCACCGCGCAGGCGACCGCCAGATAGGTCTTGCCGGTGCCGGCCGGGCCGAGCGCGAAGGTCATTTCATAGTCCCGCAGCGCCCGGACATAGGCCGCCTGGCCGGGCGAGCGGGCGCTCACCGTCCGTTTCGGCGTCCGGATCGTGACGTCTTCGGCAGCCTCCGCCGGATCCTGCGGCCGGCCGGCCATGCGGATCGCGGCGTCGACGTCGGGCTGGGCCACCGCGCCGCCGTTGCCCGCGGCCTTGTACAGGGCTTTCAGCGCGCTGACCGCCGTGACCCGGGCGTCGTCCGGCCCGGTCACGGTGAGGCGGTTGCCGCGGGCGTGGATGGTCACGCCCGTCTTCTGTTCCAGCCGGGCCAGATTGGCGTCGTGGGCGCCGCACAGGGCGGACATCAGCGCATTGTCGTCGAAGCGGAGGCTCGTTCCGCCGTCGCGCGGGCCGGGAAGGGCCGTGCCGGTCCCCATTCCGGTAGCTGTCCTGCGGCTCACGCGGCGCAGGCCCTTTCGTCCCCGGCGCGCTGCGGCGCGGCGGGCGCGGCCGCCAGATGTCCCGCGAGACTGTTGGCGGTCGCGCGGTCGATAGCGATATCCGCGATCCGGCCGAACCGCTCCGGCGGCGCCATGACATGGACCGCCTGCATCCAGGGGCTGCGGCCGACCATCTGGCCGGGCTTGCGGCCGGCGCGGTCGAGCAGCACCGGCATCGTCCGGCCGATGCAGGCATGGTTGAAGGCGGCCTGCTGGGCCTCCAGCAGCTGCTGGAGCGCGGCGAGCCGCCCGGCTTTCACGGCTTCGGGCACCTGGTTGTCCGCCGTCGCCGCCGGCGTTCCGGGCCGGGCGCTGTACTTGAAGGAATAGGCCTGGGCATAGCCGACGGCCGTGACCAGCTTCAGCGTCGCCGCGAAATCCGCGTCGGTCTCGCCCGGAAAGCCGACGATGAAATCCGACGACAGCGCCAGATCGGGGCGGGCGGCGCGCAGCCGGTCGACGGTCCGGCGGTAATCGTCGGCGGTGTGTTTCCGGTTCATCGCCGCCAGGATGCGGTCCGACCCGCTTTGCACCGGCAGGTGCAGGCAGGGCATCAGCGCCGGCACCTCGGCATGGGCGGCGATCAGGTCGTTGTCCATGTCCCGGGGATGCGAGGTGGTGTAGCGGATCCGCTCGAGGCCCTCGACATCCGCCAGTTCGCGGATCAGCCGGCCGAGGCGCCAGACCCTGCCGCCGGTTCCGCCCCCGCTTCCACCCCCGCTTCTACTGGGCGCCGCGCCGCCATAGGCGTTGACGTTCTGGCCCAGCAGGGTGATTTCCCGCGCGCCGCCGGCGGCCATGCGCCGGGCTTCCGCGAGTATCGCCGCGGCCGGGCGCGAATATTCGGCCCCGCGGGTGTAGGGCACGACGCAGAAGGTGCAGAACTTGTCGCAGCCTTCCTGGACGGTGAGGAAGGCCGACGGGCCCCGGGAGGCGCTTTCTTCGGGCAGGGTATCGAACTTCTCGTCGGCCTCGAACGCCTGATCAATGGCGCTGCCCGCGCGCCTTGCCTCGGCCAGCAGATCGGGCAGGCGGTGATAGCTCTGCGGGCCGAACACCAGATCGACCGCGGGCGCGCGCCGGCGGATTTCCGCCCCCTCGGCCTGGGCGACGCAGCCGGCGACGGCGATCGTCGCGTCCTTGCCGGCGGCCCGCCGTGCCTGCTTGATCCGTTTCAGCCGGCCCAATTCGGAATAGACCTTCTCGGCCGCCTTCTCGCGGATATGGCAGGTGTTGAGGACGATGAGGTCGGCATCCTCGGGCGCGTCGGCCGGCCGGTATCCGCAGGGCGCCAGAACATCCGCCATGCGGGCGGAATCGTAGACATTCATCTGGCAGCCGTAGGTCTTGATATAGACCGATTTCTGCATGCGGGCGCGTTACCGGTAGCGGCGCGGCCCGGACGCCTTTGGGCGCGCCTTCAAGGCCCAATACGGTAAGCGCGCGCGTGGGTGTGTCAAGCGGCGGCCTTTCCGCCCTGATCGGCGAGCTGGTTTTCTGGCGGCGCGATTTCGGCCATCGGCAGGGCCGTCCGGTCATGCCGGGTCGTCGATTTGGGCTGCCGGCGAGAGCTTGACGCGGCAACGGAGCGGGGCCGGCGGCCTCTTCGTGATGGTTGGGTCTTCACCGGCGCGTTGGGCGCGCGCAACGCCCTCCGGTGCCGTGCCGGGTCCGCCTTGTCGCGTCGAACTGTCGCGCCGGGGTCAGCCGGGCGCGGATGCCGGCGGCGGCATGGCGAGGTGGATCCGCCGGCGCGCCGCCAGGAGATGGGCGCCGGCGCCGCCGAGCACGAGGGTGACCCGGCGCCCGTGACGCGCGACGCGGGCGACGAGGTGGATCCATATCGCGCGGATGCGCTTCATCCGCACCCAGCGCCACTCGGGGCCGTAGGCGGCGCGGCGCACCAGCGCCATCGCATTCAGCGCCAGCGCCGCGAGCCACAGCCAGGCGGCGTTGGCCCCGAACCGCCCCGACGGCATCGTCCCGGCGGCGAGGTCGGACTTGAGCACCGCGTGCACCTCCTCGCCGCGTCCGCAGCGCTCGTGGGCCGCGGCCACGACCTCGGCGGCGTCCAGCACCCTCAGGCCGTTCGCCTTTTCCGCCCGGATCGCGTCGGGGGCCGGGAAGTTGGTCATGTAGGCCCTGATCCTGTAGGCGGGCCTGCCATCGGCGGCCGGGAGGTCGCCCTCGTCCAGGCCCAGCGCCCCGGGAAGGGCGCGCCGGGTGACGACGTAGCGGATCACATGGCGCGGCTTCAGTCCGTTGGTTGTCGCGGGGACGTAGGGCAGTTCGGCGCATTCAAGCGCCACACTGTCCGACGCCGGCCCGGCGTCCGGCGTCTCCACCGGCCCCTTCGCCGGGCGCCAGGCGTCGTCGGCGAGCCGCGCCACCTCCGCCATCAGCGGCTCCGAACGGGTGGCGCCGCAGATCAGCCCCACCGTGCCGAAGCGCCGCGTCTCCGCCCGGCGGAAGGCGGGGTCGTTGCAGGCGCGGATCACATCCTCCTGGTAGCCCGCCCCATCGGTGCGGAGGGTGACCTGGCGCACGGCGCCGGGAAGCTGCAACAGCGCCTCCTCGAGCGCCCGCCGGTTGTCCAGCGCCGCCGGCACGTTGCCGTCGCGGCTCTCCAGCCACGGCGCCATCCCGATCTCGGGGCAGAACGCGACCAGCGGCTGGTAGCCCCGCTCGCCCGGAACCAGCCTCTCCGCGGCACGGTAGGTATACAGACACTCGCGCTTGCCGGACGCGATGATCGTCGCGTCGAGGTCGATGGTCACCGACGCCGCGACGGCCTCCCGTACCCCTTCGGCCACAAGGCGGCGGGCGACCGCCCGGAACAACTCGTGGCGTTCCGTGTGCGGCGGGATGAACGCCGTGCCCTTCTCCCTCTCGACATCGTGCACCCCAGCGACATGGAAACGGTCGAGCCAGTCGCGCAGCGAACGCGCCGAGGGAAAGCAGCGCTCGCGACCGCCCCGGAACCGCCGCGCGACCGCGCCCCTCGACAGACCCAACAGCTTCGGCTCGAACCGCCTGACCAGAGCGCAAAGACCCGTATCGGCCTCCAGATGCTCGATGTCCGACACCCGGTCGAAGCCGGCAACGTTGAGAACCAGCACCGCCAGCATCATCTGGCCGTCGCTCCAGCCCTGCGACGGGCTGCCGCCGCAGCGCGGCAGCCCGGCCAGGATGCGCCGCGACGCCAGAACCTCGAACAGCAGCACCAGACCGCCGCGCGCCGTCGCGGCCGTACCATCACCCGTCACTTCGAGCTTGATCGGAGAGCGATAACAAGGGACCATGATCTTCACCCGGTTGGTGACGCCCCTCGGGGCGGGTTGTCTGCGCAACCCATTGTAATCAATGGCCCAACCGGGTGACCAAATCTTTCTGATCGCCGATCAGGGTTCCGGCATCGCCGGGGCCGGAATCGGGGCCGGCATCGGAGCGGACCGTCTGCCCGGCCGGCGCCGGCGGCGCGGCGACAGGCGGCTGGTCCCGGCCGGTCAGCGACCGGGCGACGCCGGCGGCGATCACGGCGTGGCACCAGGCGGACAGTTCCTTGCGCGAGGCGAACCGGTCGATGCTCACCGGATCGTGGAACCGGACCTCGACCCGCGACCGGCCGATGCCCAGGAGCTGC
This sequence comes from Alphaproteobacteria bacterium, assembly GCA_965202925.1. Taxonomy (GTDB): domain Bacteria; phylum Pseudomonadota; class Alphaproteobacteria; order Bin65; family Bin65; genus Bin65. Next base: position 119,386 of record CBDBCG010000002.1, read on the forward strand.
CAGAGATGCGGCCCCAGATCCATATCGCCGTACCAGGCGAAGAACGGCCGCAGATGCCGCCCCATCGGGATGCCGTCCAGATGAGTATAGGCCACGGACACCGGCTGCACGACGACCGGCTCTTCGCCGATCCGGATGGCCGCGGCGCTGAACAGGGCGCTGCGGAACGGCAGGACGAAATTGCCGTCGCTGCTGGTGCCCTCGGGAAACAGGATCAGGCTGTCGCCCGCGGTCAGCCGCTGCTTCAGAAGTTCGGACTGGCGGACGGCGAGGCGCGGGTTGCGGTCGACGAAGACGGTGCCGCTGATTTTCGCGCAGAGGCCGAACACCGGCCATTTGGCGACTTCCGCCTTGGCGACGAAACAGGCCTCGAGAAGCGCGCCGAGTACCGGGATATCGGCGTAGGAGGTGTGGTTGACGACGAACAGCACGGGCCGCTGCCTGACCGGCTTTCCGGCAACCGACAGCCTGATCCCGAGCAGGCCGTTGAAGACGCGGTAGACGCTGACCGGCCATTTCCGCGCAAATTTCAGCCGCAGCGCCAGGTTGAACGCCTGGACCGGAATCAGCACCGCGAACCAGGCCATGCAGGCGATCAGGCGGACGGTCGCCCGGACATGGGAAATGTAGAGCATCCCGCCGCCCTCCTTCGGCGACCGGCCGTCAGCAGCCGCCGGCCGCGCCCGGATTTTCGGCTCCGTTGCGCTTGTCCGGGGCGCGCCTGTCGGGAAAATCGAGCACGCGGGTATAGTGCTTGTAATAGCGGTCGGAGACGGCGGCGACATCGACGACGACGCAAACGTCCACCGTGTTGAACCCGTGGTCGATGACGGCGCCGTCGCCGACCCCGCCGCCCAGCCGCAGATAGCCCTTGATCATCGGGGGCAGGTCGCGCAGCGCCGCTTTCCTGTCGATCCGGTCGGCCGGCATGAGGTTCATGTCGGTATAGCGGTCCGCGACGGCGACCGGCCGGTAGCGCTCGGGCGCCAGGTGGTTGTGATGCAGATAGGCCAGCGGCAGGGCGACGGCTTCGGGGTCGGTGCCGTGCAGGCTCGCGCAGCCGAACAGGAAGGCGATGTCGTTCGACAGCACATAGGCCGACACGCCGCGCCACAGCACCTGCATGGCCCGTTTCGTGCGGTGCGCGGCGTCGGTGCAGGACCGGCCCATCTCCAGGATCTCGCCCGGCTCGGCGACCAGCCGGTCGATCTCGTATTCCGCCGCGGAATAGAACCCGCCGACCCGGGCCGCGCCTTCCCGGCGCAGCATGCGATAGGTGCCGACGACGCGCTCCGGCCCGGCGCCCAGATCCTCGTCCAGCACGATCAGGTGATCGCAATGGGCGTCGAATTCGTCGAAATCGCGCCTGAGCCGCGCCATCTCGCCGGTCGGCCGGGCGGCCATCTCCTCGTAGAAAACCCGGTACCGGAGCGCGAGCGCGGCGTCGATTTCCGCCGCGGTCTCGGCCAGCCGGACCTGCAGCGAACCGACGCGCTCGTCGATCTGGCGCGCGGCGAACCCCGCGGCGTCGCGCGGATCGGCGAGGGGCAATGGCGTCATCGACGGACCGGAATTGCGCCGCCGGGGACTACGCCGCCGGGTTCCGCGGCCTGCGGGGAGCCGGACCGGCGCAACGCATCACCCGCCCTTCTTCTTGCGGGCATAAAGTTCGAGCCGGTGGTCGACCAGTTCGTACCCGAGTTTCGCGGCGATCCGGTCCTGCAGCCGCTCGATCTCGTCGTCTCGGAATTCGATGACCTCGCCGGTCTGCACATCGATCAGATGATCGTGATGTTCCTCGGGCGTTTCCTCATAGCGCGCGCGGCCGTCGCCGAAATCGTGGCGGTGCAGGATATTGGCTTCCTCGAACAGGCGGACGGTCCGGTACACGGTCGAGATGCTGATATTCGAATCGTGCTCGACGGCGCGCCGGTAGACCTGTTCGACATCCGGATGATCCTCGCTCTCGGACAGCACGCGCGCGATGACGCGACGCTGCCCGGTCATGCGCAGGCCGCGTTCGTTACAGAGTTTTTCGATCCGGTCGGGCATGGTCCACCGGCATGGCCTCGGATGCGGCAGGTCGCGCAGCCGCCGGCACCGCGACCCGTAGCGATGACAGACTATCGCGTCCGCGGCGGCGACACGAGTCCCGAAACCGGATTTCGCGGCAGCCCGTCGCCGCCGGATGGCACGGCCTAATCGCCGCGTCCGCCGCTGCGCCCGCCGGTGCCAAGGCCGATCTGCTTGGCGAGCTGGCTCCGGCGTTTGGCGTAGTTCGGCGCGACCATCGGATAGTCCGACGGCAGGTTCCAGCGCGCCCGGTATTCCTCCGGCGTCATGTTGTAGGCGGTCTTAAGATGCCGTTTCAGCATCTTGAGCTGTTTGCCGTCCTCCAGACACACGATGTAGTCGGGCTGCACCGACTTCTTGATCGGCACCGCCGGCCGCGGACGTTCCGGGTCGAGGCCTTCGGCGCCGCCGCCCTGCGCCTCGAGCGCGGCATAGGTGTCCTCGATCAGGCGGGGCAGGTCGCTCAGCAGCACCGTATTGTTCGAGACATAGGATGAAACGATCTCCACGGTCTGTGACAACAGGCCTGCGTGATCGCTGTTTTCTTGGTCGGACATGGCCGCTTCCGCCGGAAATTGGGTGCTGCGACCGCGGAGAATACGAAAATCCCGGTAATTTTCAACCCGTATAAAATAAATTTTTTGCAGAAATTCAATAATATCCCGCGTATTTCCGATTCTCTTTCTTGCTATTAGTTGGTATTTTCCTCCCGGTTACAGAAATTGCCATATGTAAAGAGCGGATCGCCCCCGCATCTTTTCACGCGAGAACTTCAGCCGCCGCGTCGACCGCAGCGATTATCGCCGCCGCGCGCGGCGTCCGGCTTCGGGCAGGCGCGCTTGCGGCGGCCGCAGGTAGAGCGGGCGCGGCATGCCGGGGTCCGCGCACCGGTCCGCACGGAGCGCCTCGTGACGGGCCGCGGCCAGCGGCGCGAATTCCGCGGCCCGGGGCATATCCGTCACCAGCGGAACGCGCCTTTCCTCTGCGGCGGCGGCCGCGGCGGCCGGCGCGAGAATTCCGGGTTCGCCCTCCACGACGCCGCCGGGCCCGAACAGCTGAAAAAAGACCTCGCCACGTTTGGTGTCGATGGCGACCGCGCAGCCCTCCGGCGCGCGCACCGCCAGCGCCTCGAAGGTCGTGATCCCGATCGCGGGAATGCCGAGGGCGAGGGACAGGCCGCGCGCCGCCGCCAGGCCGATTCGAATCCCCGTAAAGGCGCCGGGCCCGCGCGTGACGCCGATAGCGTCCAGCTGCCCGTGGGCGAGGCCGGCCGCGGCCAGGGTCTCCCCGATCATCGGCAGCAGCCGTTCGGCCTGGCCGCGCGCCATGGCTTCGAAGCGTTCGGCGGCGACGCGGCCGTCCGCCCAGACCGCGGCGCTGCACGCGCCGCCGCTGGTGTCGAAGATCAGCAGCCGGGACACGGCCGGACGCTCAGAGGATTTCGCAGGCCTCTTCGAAGGACATGCGCGGCGGCTGGTCCTTGAGGGCCGACCGGTCGCCATAGCCGAGGCAGCACAGGAAATTCGATTGCAGCCGGCCGTCCGGGAAGAACTCGGCGTCGACCTTCGCATTGTCGAAGCCGGACATCGGCCCGCAATCCAGCCCGAGCGCCCGCGCTGCGACGATCAGGTAGGCGCCCTGGAGCGTGCCGTTGCGGAATGCGGTGATCCCGGCGTTGGGCTTGCCGTCGAACCAGGTCCGCGCGTCGGGAACCTTGGGGAACAGGCGCGGCAGGTGTTCGAAAAAGCGGGTGTCGTGCGCCACGAGGGCGACGACCGGGGCCGCCATCGTCTTCTCGACATTGGTCGCCGAAAGGGCGGGACGCAGCCGCTCCTTCTGTTCGGCCGACTTGAGGAACAGGACGCGCCCCGGCTGACCGTTGGTGCTGGTCGGGCCCCATTTCGTCAGGTCCCAGACGGCGGCCAGCGTGTCGTCGGAAACCGGCCGGTCGGTGTAGCGGTCGAAGGATCGGGCGGACCGCAGGATCAGGTCCAGGGTCGCGGGGTCGGCGGCCATCAGTAGACCGCGCGCACTTCGTCCACCTCCGGCACATAGTGGCGGAGCATGTTCTCGATCCCGGCCTTGAGGGTCATCGTGGAACTGGGGCAGCCGGAGCAGGCGCCCTGCATGGTGAGGTAGACGACGCCGCTGTCGAAACCGTGGAACTGGATGTCGCCGCCGTCCATCGCCACGGCCGGGCGGACGCGCGTGTCGATCAGCTCGCGGATCTGCTGGACCACCGGATCGTCGTCGTCCGCGCCGGGCATCTCGTCGCCCGCCTCGGCCCGCTCCGGCGCCATGACCGGCCGGCCGGCCGTGAAATGCTCCATGATGACGCCGAGCACCGGCGGCTTGAGCAGCGGCCAGTCCGTGTGGCCGGCCTTGGTGACGGTGATGAAATCCGAGCCGAGGAACACGCCGGCCACGCCGTCGATGCCGAACAGCGCCTCGGCGAGCGGCGAGCGGCCGTCCGCCGCCTCCGCGGTCGGAAAGTCGGCGGTGCCCTGCTCCAGCACCGTGCGGCCGGGCAGGAATTTCAGGGTCACCGGGTTCGGCGTTTCGGCGGTCTGGATGAACATCGAAATTCCCCGCGGTTCGGAGGGCTGTGGCGGCGCATCCGGCAAGGGCCGGTCGGGCGCTGCCCGGAAAGTGGTACAGCACGCCAAGCGGGTCAAGAAGACCGGCCGCCGGACCGTGCAGCGAACCTCGCCGCCGCGCGTGGCCGAAGGCCCGTAAGGGAGGGTTTGAAACGGGGCTTATCCGGAATGGTTGACGGGCCGGCGGAAACCGGTGGCTGCGTCCGCCGCCGCCGGGCGGTGCAGCATCCCGATTGCGCCTGCCCCCGGTATCGTCGGGAGCGAACGCCCGGCTTTCGCCCCTGAGGCTTCCCCTGCGAAACGGGCGCCGAATCGAATCCTCCTCCCCTTGGGGGAGGGGCCAGGGGAGGGGTTGTCCGCCGCCGCACCGATGTCCGATCCCGGCACCGCGACAGGGTCCGCGGACCCCTCCCCCTGACCCCCCTTCGACAAGCTCAGGGCAGGCTCTCCCCCAAGGGGAGGGGGGAACAGTTGCCTGGTCCGTTGAAGCCGACTCGCGGTCTTTCGCCCGTCGGCGCCAACCTTTCCGGATAATGCCCGTTTCAAACCCTCCCCTACAACGGCGGTCGGGAGCGCCGGACCATCCCGCCGTCGATGTGCGGGTAGTGGGAATTTTTCGCTTGCATTTCTCGTCTATTTTCCTATGTTCGGGAAAGGAACATTTATCGAACATAAGGATGCCCGCCATGTCCATTGCCCTGCCCGCCGCTTCTGCCGGGACCGCGCCCGGAACCGCACCGGATTCCGCGCCCCCCGCGCCGCCGCCGGATTCACCCCTCACCCTGCGCCAGGAGGCGTTCTGCCGCCACTATGCCGCCACCGGCAACGCCGCCGGGGCGGCGCGGGACGCCGGCTATGCCGGGGGCTCGGCGCGCCAGACCGGGCACGATCTGCTGGAGCGGCCCGATATCGCCGGACGGGTGCGGGACATCCGGGCGGCGTGGCGGGCGGTCGAGCGCGACGAGGCGCAGATCCTGCTCGGCCGGCTCGAGCAGGCCTGGGACGCGGCGGTGGAACAGGGCTCGGCCTCGCTGATGATCCGGGTCGTCAAGCTGCAGGCCGAGCTGTCCGGCCTCGACCGGCGCAGCGCCCACCGGCGCGCCGGCCTGTGGCGCCTGCCCGGAGAAGGGCCGGGAGAAGAGCCGGGAGAGAGGCCCGGAGAGGTGTCCGGTGAGGATGCGTTGCCCCGCCCGGCCGATTCGGAACCCGGCCCGCCCATCGGCCCGTTGGCCGAAGCGCTGCGCCGGGGCCGGCACCGGACCGAGCGGGCGCTGGCCGCCCACAGGGCCAGCCGCAAGGCCTTGGAGCGGCGCAAGGACTTCGACGAGGCCGACTGGCTGGCGACGGCGCAACGCCTGCACACCACCGTCGAGGAGCGCCGGCTGCCGGCGGGAAGCCGCCCTCCGGGAGGCGTGCAGGCCGGGGAGGCTTCGCCGCCGGACGCCCCCGACATGACGGATCCTGACATTTCCTTACACGGGGCCTTGCATCCCGCAGCGGATGCGCCAATGCCGGACAGTGTGCCGGGCTCCCCGACCCCGACGGATCCTGACATTTCCTTACACCGGGCCGGCCTGCTGCCGGCACAGGACGGGGAGCGTGCCGGCGAACCCGCATTCGACGCACGCGCCTGGCGCGAAGACCACCACGCCGAGATGGCGCGCATCGACGCCGAAGGCCGGCCCTTCACCGAAAGGGAAATGCAGGCCTATCGGGCCATCGTGAACAGGCTGGCCGTGGAGTCCCGGCGCCGGCGCGGCGACCGCCTCCCGTTGCCGGCCGCGAACCCCGGCCCCGAGGAACGCCGTGCGGCCGAAAAGGAACAGGACTTCCTCAAGACCCTCGCCCGGACCCGTCCGCCGCTCGAGATTCGGACCGCCGGAGCGCATCTCCGGGACTTCGAGTTCCTGCGCCCCTGCCGCTGAGACGACCGGACCATGACGAATCCTGACAATTCATGACACATCCAACACCCCTCCCTTGTCACCCCGGACGGAGCGCAGCGACGATCCGGGGTCCAGAGCCGCGAGCGGAGATCGTGCCGGGCGACCCCTTCGGCAGGCTCAGGGCAGGCTCCTTCGACAGGCTCAGAGCCCGCCCTGAGCGAAGTCGAAGGGACAGGCTCTGGGCCCCGGCTCGGGGGCCGGGGCGACACGGTGGTGCGCTCGGTGCGAGCCCGAAACGCCACCCCGCCCCACTCGGGGGCCGGGGCTCCGGTCGGAATGACGGCGAGGGGTTTCGCAGGGAAATCCCCCTTCCGGAGAAAGGGATGTCCGGCGCCGGGCCCGGGAGGCTGCGCTCAATACCCGAGGACGCTGTAGTCGCCGTCGACGATCAGGCGGACGGAGACGAATATCCCCAGCAGCGCGAACAGCGCCCAGGGGGAATTCAGCCCCCAGATGTAGATGTACAGATCCCTGCGCTCGATCCGGGATTGCAGATCGACCCCGAAAAAACTGACCCAGTAGACCGAGGTCGCGTAGAACAGCTGCCAGAACAGCATCGCGCCGATTATGCCGGCGACGACGGCGGACACCGCTTCGAAGGTGTAGGCGGCGTAGAGAATCAGCATCGGGACCGGGGTCACGAAGCCGTTGGCGATATCCGCGTTGTAGCCGTAGGTGCGCCGGTCGGCGTAGGAATTGTCGACCTCGGCATAGGCGGCCCAGACGTCGGCCCAGACCGCCGGCGACAGCAGTTTCGAAAGCGGAACCTTCGAGGTCAGGAAATCGATGGCCGGTTTGCGCCCCGTTTCGCGCTGGCGCGCGCGCCAGTATCCGGCGCGCCGCTCGAGATTGTCGCGCCCGAGGAACAGGCAGATTTCCCAATAGCAGATCCACAGATTGACCGAAAAGAACAGGGTCAGCAGGGCATGGATGACGTCGAAATCCCCGCGGGCCCAATAGCGGGCGCCGATGCCGGCCGACGCCAGGACCCCGATGACCAGCGCCGTGAACACCACGGCCGGAATGGCCGGCCCGGCCGGGTGCGGGGCGGGTCCGGCACGCGTTCTCTCAGGACGATTATCGGGCATCCGTTACGGTCCTCGCAGACGATCCGGCGTTGCGGCGCGCCGCATTGTACCCGCCGGAGCGCCCTGCGCCCCGAAAAATCGCGCCGCGCTCCAGGCGGGCATCTTCGATCCCGGCGCCGTGACGCAAGGCGCTGCGGCGTCCCGCAATTTCCCGTATTGGGGAAACCGGGCGCTTCTGGCACAATGCCGGGATGACCGGGCTATTCACCAAACGACCGGGTACCCGGTCGCTCGCGAATCTCGCGCCGGACGAGGTCAAATCCACGGTCGACGGTTACACCGCGATCTACGACGCCGGCCCGGAGGGCCGGCGCGAGCACTACCGCGCATTCGTGAATCGCTATTACGACCTGGTTACCGATTTCTACGAGTTCGGCTGGGGACAGTCCTTTCACTTCGCGCCGCGGCGGCGCGGCGAGCGCTTCAAGGCGTCGCTGCTCAGGCACCAGCATTATCTCGCCGACCGGCTGTCCCTGAAACCGGGGATGGACGTCCTCGACGTGGGATGCGGGGTCGGCGGGCCGATGGGCAATATGGCCCGCCATTCCGGGGCCAGCTTTGTCGGCATCAACAACAACGCCTACCAGATCGAGCGCGCGAAACATCACACGAAGGATGTCCGGCCGCAATGCCGCTTCATCCACGGCGACTACATGCGGATTCCCGATGACGACGACCGCTACGATGCCGCCTTCGCCATCGAATCCATGCCCCACGCGCCGGACAAGGCGGGAGCGTTCCGGGAAGTCTTCCGCGTCCTGCGGCCGGGCGCCTGTTTCGCCGGCTACGAATGGTGCCTCACCGATGTCTTCGATCCCGACAATGCCGGGCACCGGCGGATCGAGAACGACATCATGGTGGGCGATGCGTTGCCGGAAATCGCCTCCACGTCGGAGATTTGCGACGCATTGCGGATAGCCGGGTTCGAGCTTCTGGACGCGCACGACCGCGCCCCCGAATCGGATCCGCAGACGCCCTGGTACCGCGCCTTGCAGGGCCGCGACCTCACATTGACGAGCATCCCGCGCACGCCTTTCGGTCGCGCCCTGACCAATCTGACGTTGCGGGTCGGGGAGAGGCTGCGGCTGTTTCCCGAGGGGTCCCGCGCGGTCTGCACGCTGCTGAATTCGGCTGCGAACGCGCTGGTCGAAGGCGGCAGTTCCGGCATCTTCACGCCGATGTTCTTCTTCCTGGCCCGCAAGCCGGAACGCCCGGAAGGCTGAACGGAGAGGTTTCCGGTCCGGCGAACCGCTGCGACGAACAGCTAAAGACAAACCGCTAAGGGGCCGCCAGCGTCCGGCCGGGGACTCAGGCGGCCGCGGTTTCGGGCACGGCTTCGGGTGCGGGCGGCGCCGCGGCGGAGGTGACGGAACCGCAGGCGGTCAGGCCGAGCCGGTCCCGTCGCCGCCGCTCGTAGAGGCCCAGCGCGTGCAGCGGGAAATACTGGCGGTAGAGCACATAATCCAGGAGCGCCGTCCGGAAGAACACACCGGCCATGTCCTGCTTCGGCCAGGACCCGTCGGCTTCCTGCGTATCGAGCAGGAACCGGGCGCCGCGCGCAATCGCGGCCCAGTCCGGTTCGCCGGCTTCGAGAAGCGCAAGCATCGCCCAGGCGGTCTGGACGACCTGGCTTTCCCCGTGCGGGACGTAGCGGCCGGTCAGGCAGCCGCTATGGTGCTCGCCCCATCCGCCGTCCTCGCGCTGGTGGTCCAGCAGCCAGCGGCAGGCCGAGCGCAGCGCCGGGTCGCCGGGCCGGGCTCCGGCGGCGAGCAGGCCCCGGACCCCGAACAAGGTTCCGTAAATGAACTGAACGCCCCATACGCCGCGCCACGAGCCGTCGGTCGCCTGGGTCCGGCGCAGCCAGGAATTGGCCCGGAAAACAGCGCCCGTCACCGCCTCATCCGCCAATTCGGGAAACTGCTCCCTGCTGGCGGCCAGTGCCGCGAGGCAGGACGCGGTGCACTCGACGAAGGAATGCTCGGTCATCGAATCGCCGAACATCTCGGCCGGATTCAGCCATTCCAAGCCGAACGCCGTGCGCCGCGCCTCGTAGCTGCCGAAACCGCCGTCGCGGTTCTGGCTGCGCAGCATGAACGCGACCGCATCGCTCAACGCCGCCGCATTCCCGGCGGTGCCTCCGGCCGCGAGTATTCCGAGCACCGCTTCCGCCGTGCAGTCGCTTACCGGCCAGCCGTGCCAGCCGCCGGCAAAGCACCAGCCGCCCTTAGGGTCGGAGCGATAGGCCTCGCGGAACCCGTCGAAGCTGGCGCCGATCCGGTTCGCAAGCAGGAAATCGGCGCCGCGCCGGAGGGCGTCTTCGACGCCGTCCGGCCCCGACTCAGGCCACGCCGCCGCCAGCGCCTGTAACGCAAATCCGGTATCCCACGAGGCGCTTCGCGCGCCGACGACCCGCGCGCCCCGATCCTCGTCTTCCCAGATCCAGCCGTCCAGATTTTCGAGCGCCCGGCGGCAATCGGCGTTGTCCGGATCGTGCAGCCACAGGGCGAGGATGTTAAGCAGGCCGCTGACCGGGGAGATGCTGGTGTGGCCGGTGGTCTGCAATTCCCATTCGATGCGCCGGAGTATCGCTTCCACGCACCGGGCGCGCAGGCGCTTGCCGTGGAACCGGTCGTACAGCCGCGCGACCGCGTATCCGGCCTTCAGCCATCCGCTCGGCCGCGCGTAGAGGTCGGCCTCGCGCAGGCGGTTGCGGGCGGCGGAGAAACCGGCGTTTGCAAAGCCTTCGGGAAACAACTCCTCCCGCAGCGCCGCGATTTCGGGCGTGACGGGCGCCTGGAAGCGGCGGGCGTACACTGCTGCCATCGCCATATAGATGAGCCGGGTGTGGCAGTACCAGTTCGAGGGATGCAACGGTATGCGGCGCGGCAGGAGCCACAGCTCCGGAAGAACGGCGTTGACCCCGCGCCAGTCGTAAAGGTTGAGGAGCGCCAGCCAGAATTTGCCCCAGCTCGGAATGCCGAGAATCCCCTCGGCCCGGATGAATTGCCGGGCCGGCGCGACCAGGGGATCGTCGCGCCCGACGCCGAGCAATCTCGCTGCGGCGTAGACCAGGGCGGTGACGAACAGATGGGGCGGCGAGTGTTCGTGCAGGCCCCATGCGCCGCCTTCCAGCCGGGTCCGTTCGAAGGAGCGCAGCACCCGCCGGCGGCGCCCGGGCTCGAGCGGCCGCCCGATAATGTGGTGCAGCAGCGCATATTGCGCGGTGAGCATGGGGCACCAGACCATCTCGCCTTCCCAGGCGCCGTCGTCCCCCTGAAGGCTCAACAGGCGCGCTGCGGCTCTGTTCACGGCGGGGCCGGCATCGGGCGCTTCGGCCTCCTTCGGCCGGGCGGAACCGGCGGTTCCCGCCTCCGTGGACATGGAATAGAGAAACGCGCGGGCGAGGTTGCCGCGCGCGCGCCTGCCCTTTTCCCCGCCCGCGCCTTTCGCCTCGCGCACCTGGAGAATGCCGCGCACGAACCACCAGATACGAACGGCGACGGCGTGGAAGATGCTCCGGGCCCGGCGCCAGGAAACCCGGCGGCGGTTGCCCAGCGACACCTCCCGCGCCACCGCCCGGAGGATCGTTCCGCTGAATGCGAGGCTCAGCCCCGTCGCCGACCGGTCTTCGCAGGCCAGAATCCGCGTGGTCCGGTCCCGGTATACGGCATTCGTCCGCCACCCCCGGTAGATCGCCTGCCGGAGCGCGACCGACTCGGCCCGATGATCGGCAAAGACCTCGTAAAGCCCCAGGGCGAGGAACTCCGGAACCCGGGTCGCCCTGAAACGTCCGTTGGCGAAATCGCGGAATTTTCCGCCTTCGGCGAGCGCAAGCGCGTCGCCGAAGCCGAGGGTCATTCCGACCGCGGTCATGGGATGATAGTGCCCGGCCGCGTCGCCGATCAGCACCCGGCGGGAGCTTCCGTAGGTGGCGCGCGGCCGCAGCTGGTTGGTTGCGGCGTGGAACTTTCCCGCCCGCAGCGCTTCGACGAACGCCGGGCCGAGCGCCCCCGGCAGCAGGCCGGCAAAGGCTTCTGACAGAAAACCGACCCGGTCGCGGGGAGCCCAGCGATCGAGCGGAACGTCGACGATGACCCGGACGCAATCTTCCGCCAGACCGTATGCGAGGACCGGCCCCGGCCCGCCGAGCAGCACATGGCCGTAATTTTCGAACGGCAGGCTCGCCTCTTCCAGGGTGACCCCCAGCATCCGCGAGCAGAGCACCGGATCGGTCGACAGACCCAGGGATTTGCGTACCACCGAGGCCCGGCCGTCGGCGCCGACGATCCGCGCGGCGGCGAGGGATTGCTCCTTGCGGTTCAGGGAATAGGCGACGCGTCCGTCGTCGACCGCGTTTACCCGTGCGCACGGGATGAAATCGACATCCGTTTCGCCGCCGATCGCCTCGCGCAGCTTCGAGACGAGCAACGCATGGTCGCATGCCAGGCCCGGGGATCCCCCCGCATAGGGAAGCTCGATCGGCTCGGAGCCGTCTTCGGGAAACACCACGAAGCCCTTGCCGGGGGCGGTGCGCGGCAGCGAATCGAGATCGATTCCGATGTCGCGCAGGATTTGGACGGCGGGCGGATGCAGCCATTCGCCCGCCAGCCGCCCGGACGCCTTCGGATTCGCTTCGAGCAGGACCACCCGGGCGCCTTCGCGCGCATGGGCGAGCGCGCACAGGCTGCCGACCGGGCCCGCGCCGACAATCGCTACATCGTACTGCCGCGACGCGGCGCCGCTCATCGGAAGACGCCCGGTTCCGCGCGGCGGCGGTAGCGGGCCCGGCACGGCGCTTTCGGCCCCGTCACCCAGCTGCCGTAGTTCGGCCGCGGAAATTCGCCGTCCAGAACGAAGTCGAAGCGATCGAGCAGAACGGTCCAGATCGCCTTGAGCTGCATATAGGCGAAATTCTTCCCCATGCAGGCGTGCTTGCCGCCGCCGAAGCCGATCAGGGCGTAATGGTGTTGTTTGTCCTCGGAAGCCGGCGGCGCGAAACGGTCGGGATCGAACCGTTCCGGATCGGCGAAAATGTGGGGCAGCCGGTGGGATACCGCCGGCGACACCATGGCCATGGTGCCGGCCGGCACGACCCGGCCGCCGTACCGCAGGGGTGCGAGCGCCTTCCGGATCAGCAGGATCAGCGGCGGGTGCAGCCGCTCGCCTTCGCGGACGGCGTTTTCCATCGCCTGCTGGCGCTGGAGGCTGTCGAAGCTCATGGAACCCGCTTCGCCGTAGACCTCCCGCGACTCGTCCCGGATGCGTTCGACATAGGCGGGCGCCCTGAGGAGTTCCAGGCCGGTCCAGGTCGCGAGCACGGCGCTGGTGTGCTGGCCCGCGAACAATACCGTCAGCAGGATGCCGGTGATCTCGTCGTCGGTCAGGGCGCGGCCGTCCTTGTAGCGGGCGTTCATCAAGGTCTGCATGAAATCGTCGGGGGCGGCGCCGGATTTCCGGCGCGCCGCCATGATGCCGCCGAAAATCTCCGCCACTTTCCGCCGGGCCCGGTCGCGGCTTCGATGCGACGCGGTGGGAAGCCGGGGCAGAAAAAATCCCAGGACGTTGAGGCCCTTCTGCAGATCGCGGTAGGCCTCGGCGAATCCGGTGTCCACCTGGTCGCGGACCTCCTGGCCGATCAGGCTGCGGCTGGCGATCCTGACGGTGAGCTCGTTCAGCGCTTCCGGCAGATCGATTTCCCCGCTGTCCCCGAGCTCGTCGGCGAACCGCCGCGCCTCGTCGTACATGATGAGGGCGAACCTGCGCATGTTGGCTTCGCGCAGCGCCGGAAACAGGAAGCCCAACTGCTCCGACATGATCTCGGGAGAGGTATCGTACGCCACGCCGCGCCCGAAGATCGGCACGGTGAACCGGTATACGGCCTTGGCGTTCAGCTGCTCCTCCGGCGCGCGGAAATAGAAATCGTGGGCTTCGGGGCCGGTAAAGAGGGCGAAATCGCGGGGGCCGATCCGGAAGCGGAAGAGGTCGCCGTGTTCGCGCCATCCGCGGCTCAGCATGGCGATCGGGTCGCGCCGGAACTCCGCCAGCTGGCCGAGGAGCGGCCATCCGCCCGCGAGCCTGGGAGTGGCATTCGCCGCCCGCTGCGGGAACTCCGCCGTATCCGGTGCCGCCATGCTGTCGGGCCGGTCCGCCATCCCCGCGCTCAATGAATGAAGGGCAGCATCGAAAAGCGCGCGCGCTGCGTGTAGCGGTCCCACAGCGCGCCGTATTTTGCGCGGCAGCGGCGCTCGTCGCGTTTCGAACGGTGCCATAACAAGGCCGCCAGCCACGCCGGCAGCAGATAGGGGGCCCAGGATGCGAGCCCGGCGGTCAGGGCGAACGCGCAGTAGATGCAGATTTCGCCGGTATAGTTTAGATGCCGCCCGATGCCCCAGAATCCGGAGACCAGGAGGCGCCCGTCCAGGGTTTGGGCCGGCCGACCCCAGATCGTGGCGTTGGGATCGCGCTTGAAGCGGTGCTTCTGCTGGTTGGCGCCGCGGAACAGCCAGAAGCCGAAGACGAACAGCAGGGCGATCGCCGCCGCGGCGACCGGAGACAGCGGCTCCGGCGCGTGGACCAGCCACCAGCCGGGCAGGCAATAGAAGAACGGCACCAGGACATAATCGCCCCAGACCAGCATCCATCCGAAGCGCTCGCTGACGATGTCCCAAGTATGGATCATCCCGTGTTCGAACTGGAAATAGTTGAGCACGTAGAGGAAGGTGAAAACCTGGTAGAGCGCCATCGCGAGGGTGATCCCGCCGTAGGTCTCGTACTGCACGACGGCGAACGAGGCGTTGAACAGCGCCAGTCCGATCAGCGAGGGGCGGTAGCTGAAAAGCTTCAGGTCCAGCCCGAACCGGACCGGGCTCGCCTCCACGCCGAAGAAGAATCCCCGCCACGATCCGGACGATGCGCCGTACTTCCGCACGCCTTGGAAATACAACCAGCCGGAAAGCGCGAAGGCGAACGCGTTCGCCGCCACGAACAACGCGACGAAGTGGGTATGCAGCACCGAAAGCGAGAACCAGCCGAAGGCCTGACAGAGGCCTGCGGCGGCGGCGGCAATCAGAAACAGGGCGAGGCCGTTGAACTTGTAGACCCGCTGCTTTCCGTCGGCGTCCGGGCCCTCGATGCGGCGGCCGGGCAGGAGCGACGAACCCAGGAACAGCAGGGCGACAAACGCCAGCACCATTGCCGCCGCCCCGGGCAGCTGTCCGCCCGACAGCGCGGAAAACGGAACGGGAAGGTCAGACGCGGACATCGCCGACTTCCGCCCCGTTCGCCAGATGCTCCCGCCACTTGCGCACGGTCACTTCCTGAAACGCCTGCACCACCGGATTGAACTCGTAGGGGCGGGCGTCCCAATGCTCTTCATACCCCTCCTGCTCCGCTTCGAGCGCAAACCGGTCCTGGGAGAGCAGGGGCGCGATGAGCAAGCGGTTGGAGATTTTCATGACCGCGGTCATGGCGAAGCGGGGAATGCGCACCGGCAGCAAGGGGATTTTCAGCGACTCGAAGTAGAACAGGAAGAACACACGGGTGGTGCGCTCGTCCATCGGCAGAACGAAAAGCCGGTGCCTGATCGAATCGCCTGTGTTCGACCACTGGTAGGGATATTCGTAGCAGAGCTCCATCCGGTTGGTGTTGAGCCGCTTGTGGTCGACGAACAGCCCGGAGATGCGCCCGCACCCGACCCGCGTGTCGTAGGACAGATGCACATTGTCGCCGACCGTCTCGCAGCGGGTGAGTTTGGCCCCGTCGAAGGGACGGTAGCGGCGGTGCAGATGGGCGTGGGTCAAGTCGCACACATTTTCGATCACCATCGAATGGTGCGCCGACCAGGTAAAGCGCAGCGGCACGCAGGTCCATCGGCCGGGCCCCTCGAGCTCCGGGATAGCCGGGATCCGGCTCTCCTCCGCCAGTTCGGGGTCGCCGGGGTAGATCCAGACCAGGCCGTAGCGGACCTTCACCGGATAGGTCCTGATCGCGAGCCGGGGCATGCCCCGCCCGTCGGTGCCGTAGGGAACCCCCGGCGCGCGCCCTTCGCCGCCATACTCCCAGCCGTGGTAGGCGCAGACGAGCCGGCATCCCTTGACGTCCCCGATGGAGAGCTTGAGCTGGCGGTGGGCGCAGCGGTTCTCGACCGCCTGGAACGCGCCGTCCCCGCCCCGGAACAGCGCAATGGATTGCTTCCAGAAAACGACCTCGACCACCGTTCCGGGCTTGATCCGGCGCACTTCCTCGACGGCATACCAGTAGTTCGGATCCATGCCCGCGGCGCGCGCCCGCTGACGCAGGGTGCCGGCCTCGTCGAAGCCGGGCGGCGGGCCTTGCGCCGGTCTCATGTCGGGCTCCCGCCGGGCATGGCCTGCATTCCCCCGTCCGGCGCGGGACGTTCGGCCTGCCTTTCGGCATAAGCCTTCGGGGCTACCGTGCGCGGGCGTTTTGCGCGCGGGTTCGAGATCGCGCCGCGGCCGTAGTGAAACGCGTAGGCTTCGTGCACGGCATCACGGATGGACGTCGGCCGGTAGCCGAGCTCCCGTTTCGCCTTGCTCGTGTCCGCGTGCCGGCACTTCTGCAGCAGGCGGATGGCGCCGGGTGTGAATCGCTGCGGGAACCCCGGATGTAACCGGCTCAGATAGAAGCTCGCCACTTCGGAGAACGCGAGCATCGCGCGGACCGGAATCCGTCGGCGCGGCCGTGGCAGGCCCGAGACTTCCTCATACAGGTCGAGAATGTCCGAGACGGTCTTGTACTCGCTGCTGAAGATGTATTTTTCGCCCGAGCGGCCGTGGCGCATGCACAACAGATGCCCTTCGACGATGTCGCGCACCGCGACGAACTCGAAGCCGCCGTCGACATAGGCGCGCAGCTTGCCGTTGGTGTAGTCGCACAGGGTTCTGCCCAGCCGCGACGGGAAGAAATCGGCGCCCCCGACCACCGCGCAACAGGTCGCGACCACGACATCCTGCCCCGTCGCCGCGGCGCGCCAGCATTCCTGCTCGACGAGCGACTTGCTGCGCTCGTAGGGCATCGTGCGTTCCATGGGATAGAATTGCATGGTCTCGTTGCTGGGCGCGGACGGATCGTCCAGATCGTAACCGACCGCGCTGAAAGAGCCCGTGACCACCACCCGCCCGGCCTCCGCTTCCCGGGCCGCCTGCAGCAGGTTGCGCGTTCCCAGCACGTTGCACTCGAACACATCGCGGCGATGCGTGCGGTTGCCTTCGATGGTCGAGACATAGGCGGCACAGTGATAGACGCCCCGGCACCCTGCAATCGCCTGCCCGGTCGCCTCCGGGTCCCGAAGATCCCCGAACGCGCGCTCGACGTCGAGGCCGTCCAATGCCGCGTTGTTGTCTTCGTGCCGCAGCAGCACCCGGACCCGTTCGCCGTCGCCGAGCAGCCGGCGCACGAGATTGGCGCCGACATGCCCGGCCGAACCGGTCACGAAAACCGGCGGCGCCGACGCGCCCGGCGATATGCCCGATTCTGAGGTCATTCCTGAAGTCATCGGGTCCGATGTCCGGTAAACGGAACGCAGGTAAACGGAGCGCGGGTAGACGGAACGGGGTTAATCGGAACGGGGCCCCGGATGAATACCGCACGATGTCGCCGAAGCCGTGCCGGCAAGGCCGCGCCGGCGTCTGCGCGAACCGAATCCGCGCCCGGCCGCGCTCCGAAATACCGCGAAGGTTTCATCCCTCTGCCTCCATCTTGGGGAAGGCCGCGGCGCCGGCCGGCCCGACGCCCCATCGGTCGAAATTTAGGCGGCGCCGTTCAATAATGTCCAAGACAAATTGTTCATGTTTTACATAAGAATTTCTTATAAATCGCCGCGCCGTACCACGTTGCAGCGATCAGATTCGCCCTATTCTTGCAGACCCGTCCGGCGAGGCCGGTACAGTAGCCAAATCGGGTGAAAGCGCCAATAATTCCAATTCTATCAAATATTTACCGAGCGCCCGACCGATCAGAATCTGCCGGCCGGCAGGCCGTGCGACGCCGGCGCGCGGGGCCGGGACTCGGGGCCGGGACGCGGCAGGCGGGGTCGGACGCAAATTCTGCGCCGATATCCCGGACACGCATCCCCGGCCTGCCGGCGACGGGATGGCGCTCGACCATATCGCCGGCAACCGCGATCCGTTCGGCACAGTCCATCCCTGCTACCAGCTCATCGAACTGACGGGCCCGCGCGCCGGCGGATCGCTGCGCGCCGGGCTGGAAGAGGTGCTGGCCGGCTCGATGGGGCGCCGCGGCAACCCTTACGACAACGCCATGATGGAAAGCTTCATGAAAACCCTGAAGGTCGAAGGCGTCTACCCCATGGCCTTCGAGACCGCCGAAGACGTCGCAGAGCAACTGCCCCGCTACATCGACAGCTACAATCAACGACGCCTGCACTCCGCGCTCGGATATCTGAGCCCAAAACACTTCGAGGAGAAACTGTCCCGCAAGCATGTCAAAAAAGCCGCATGATACCGTCCGATCCCAGGGGCCCACTCCAGCGGTGTGTCATGAAATGTCAGGTTCCGTCATGGCGCTCCTTTCTTCGCCCTCTCCCGTCATTCCGACCGGAGTGTCCCGCAAGGGCTGCGGAGTGGGGCAACTGTCTCGTTAGTCAAGCGTGCTGCCATGGTTTTCGGTCTCTCAGGATGACGGTCCCGGGCCGTGTCAGGAAATGTCATGATTCGTCATGTTCGCTCTTTCTTGTCAATTTATCGTTTCATTACAATAGCTTGATATTCTGATCCCTCGGATGTCTTCATACTGAAATCAGATCCTTTCAATCCCGGGGCCCCGTTTGTCCACTTGTGTGCGGAGCGTTCCGAGAAAGCGTTCCGTTCGGTCAAGCCGTGGAACCGGCATACCGCGAGCGAGAGGCGCAAGAGAACAGCGCGACGTCGCGGCGGTCGCGGCCGGATGAACGGCCGGAACCGCATATTGCGGCATGCGGACGGCGGGAGACTTCGCCGGATCCCGAACTGCGGTTCTCGCCGAAGCCCGGTTTCCCGCCTGCCCCGGTTCGGACTTCCGCGGCCCGCCCAAACGATTGTCCGGCGGCGTCCGGCCACGCCAGCGCCAGGCGAGGGGACCCGCAACGGCGTTCCCGGCGCTCAAGGCGACGGCACGCGACGACGTGGCGGCGCGTCGTGCCTCCCGATCACTCCCCTGCCACGACGCGCGGCACATACTCGCGCCAGCCGCCCTCGGCAAGCGCCTGCGCCTTCGGTATCCAGCGCCGCACCTGCGAGCGCATCCAGCTTTCGGTGTACCACACGGCCGCCACCTCCTCCTTGCCCCAGATGTCCTCCGCGATCCCGCGCGGCTTCTTGCCCGCCCCGAGCCCGGCCAGCACCGTCACCAGCCTGTCGATCTCCCGAACCCCACCCCCCGATCCCGCCCGTTCCGAGGGGCCGGACGACCCGCCACGCTCCAGAAGTCGAGCAGGCGCCGGACCGACAGCGGCATTCGGAGCCCGAAGCCGTGTTTGACCGAAATCGCCCCGCCGTCGGGGAACCGCGCCACGTCCCGGAGACGGACCTGGACCGCCGCGCCGCCATGTTCGATCTTGAGCACCAGGTCGCCGTCGAGCAGGCGCAGCCCCTCGACCGAGCCGCGGTCTCCGACCATCCCGACCAGCGGCTCCGCGCCCGGCTCCAGCACGCCCTCCGGCATGCCGTCCTGGCGCCAGAAGGCCGAGGCGGGGCCGTCCGCCTTCCTCGGGTCTTCCCAGGCGAGCATCTCGAACCGCTCCGCCTCCCGGTCCGCCTCCGTCTGAACGCGGATGGGGAAGGGCCCGGTCTCGGTCGCGGCGGACGCGCCGGCGGCGGCATGCCGGTCCCAGGCTTCCCGGTATTCGCCGACCTGCCGGAGCACCATCCAGGCAAGGACGCCGTCCCCGGTCTCCGTCCCGGACGCCTCCCCGGCCCGGCGCCGCGGCGCCGGGCCGGCGTCCGCGCCCGCCGGGCGCCCGCTGTCGTTTCCGGCGGTCATGGCGTTGCGGGGCCGGTGTTGTCCCGCCCCTCGCCCGGTGCGGCCCGCGCGCGGTGCACCAGCCGCCGCACCTTGGCCCGCATCCTGCCGTCGCCGTGCCAGCCCGCCGCCACCCGGTCGGCGCCGTACAGGTCGACGGCGATCTCCCGCATGGACTTCCCGGACCGGAGGCCGGCCAGCGCAACCGCCGTCATCGCCGCATCGGCCCCGCCATGCCCGGCCGTCATGGCGCCCGCCTGGAAACGGGCGTTCCGTCCCCCCGTGCGCCCGCCGGCCGCGGCAAGGCTGCCGCCGAACCGGTCGGGAAGGCCGTCGGCCGCCCCGACGGACCTGCCGGAGCGTTGACGGCGGCGCCGGCGCGCAACAGCTCCCGCTCCCCGCGCCGCGGGTTGCATCATTCCTGGTCCCGCCTGGCGCCGAAGGCGCCGACATAGGCCCCGGTGTCGAAGGTGCCGAAGGCCTCTTCGTGGCCCGGGCCGTGGAACCGGCCGGACAGGCGGTCCGTGCCGGCCGTGCCCTTGCCGAAGCTCCCGGCGGAAAGCGGCATACCGCGCCATTCGAGCGCCACGCCGGCGCCGCCGTCGTCGAGGTCGATGTCGACGTCGATGAGCGGCCGCGACAGGTCCGCGATGCGCAGCTCCGCGGCGCCGGGCAGGCGCGCGAAGTCGGGGGTCCGGGCCGCCTCGGCGATGCCGCGCCAGGTCGCTTCGCCCGTGCCCGCCGGGTTCGTCCCCGACGGCTCGCCCGCCGCCCAGGCGTGGGCCGCCGTGAAGCTGCCGGTCCAGGTCTGCCCTTCGGCCGAGGCCGACAGGCCGCCCGTCCCGATCTCCACCGCCGCCCAGCCGTACTTGCCCCAGAAGCCGTAGCGCCTGAATTCCGCCCCGGTGACCGTCGCCGACGCCCCGGCGAAGGTCCGGGTCAGCGGCGGCCCGCCGGTCGTGCCGGTCGCCGTGGCGAACCCGTCCCGCATGCCCGTGCCGTCGCGGCCCGCGAGCGCCCGCAGGTCGTCCGCCGGGCAGCCGGCGCGGGCCCCGGAGAACGGGCAGCCGAGCGGCGTCGACCCGGTCTCCTCGATCGGTTCCTCGCCCGCGCGCTCCAGCGCGTAGTCGAAAGACAGCCCGGTCACCAGCGCCGCCGCGGGTTCCGCAATTGGCGGGGGGGTGTCGTCGGGCGGCGGCATGATGTCGGGCGGCGGCGCCGTGCCGCCGCCGCCGCCGCAGGCGGCCAGCGCCAGCGCGCCCGCGAGCGCCGCTGCACGCAGGGTCCGGGTCCCCGTCGCGGCCGGGCTCCGACCGGGCCGGCGGCCGGTTCGCATCGCCAGCATTGCCAGCATCGCCAGCATCGTCCGCATCGTCCGCATGGTCATGGCCCGCCTCCTCAGAACCGCAGCCGCAGGTCGAGCCGCAGCGCGTGCTCCGGCCCCGCCGCCGCGCCCGCGCGGCGCTCGCCGGCAAGCTCCATGCCGAAGGCCGCGTGCAGGGCCTCGAAGCGGACGCCGAGCCTGAGGCGCCGGCTGTCGCCGCCGGCCAGCCCGGCCTCCGCGAACGGCGTCAGCTGGCCCCTGTCCGGCAGGGCGATGCCGTAGCCGATCCGCGCATCGACGGCGCCGGCATGCCCCGAAGCCGCCGGCTTCGGCATCTCCTCGCCCCACAGCGCCCGCGCGCCGCCCGTGCCGGCGCCCCAGCGCGGGCTGAGCGCCAGGAACAGGCCGCGCCCGTCTGCCCCCGGGCCGGCCCGCACCGTCACGCTCAGCCCGGTCTCTTCCGCGCCGTCCGCGCTGTGCGCCGCCAGCCAGCGCCCGCGGGCCTCGATCGACACCTCCGGCGCGCGCCAGCGCAGCCCGCCGGCCAGCTCGACGCCGCTGCCCTCAAGCCCGTCGCCGCCGTCCCGGCGCACCGCCGCCTCCAGGAACGGCTCCAGGCTGCTGCCGTCCGCCAGCGCGAAGCGCCGCGACGCCTCCAGCCCGGCGCGCAGGCGCCAGCTGTCGGCGCTGAGGCCGTGGATCGCGTCCGGGCCGTCGCCGGTCTCGATCCGCGTCACGCTGCCGTCCGCCCGCACCGCCAGCGCGACGCCGGCAAGGCCGGGCAGCGCCCGCCTGACCCCGAGCGACGCCATGCGCATCGTGAGATCGCCGGTCTCCGCCTCCCCGTCCTCCAGCCTGTGGCGCGCCTCGCCCCAGCCCGCGCCCACGACCGCGCGCAGCTCCAGCCCGTCGTCCAGGGTCCAGCGCCCGTAGGGGTAGACCGAGGTCAGCGCCGTCTCCAGCCGGCCCCGGCCGGCGAGCGCGCCGTCGGCGAAGCCGTAGTCCGCCTCGCCGGTGCCGTGGCTCACCGCGAGCCCGGCCACCCAGGGGCCGTCCCGCGCGTCGATCCCGAGCCAGCCCGTGCGCAGCCTGCCGTCGTAGCGCAGGCCGGGCTCGCCCCGGCCCGCGAAGCTCCCGAGCTCGCCCCGGCCCCACACCGACCACAGCGGCCCCGACGGGACGGCGGCGCCGTCCGCTCCCTGGGCCGCGCCCAGATGCAGCGAGAAGGCGCTGGCGCCGAACAGCTCGCCCGCCGTCATCGACCGGCTCCATGGTGCCGCGCAGCCGGGCCGGGTCCACCCGAAGCCGGCGCTTCCGGACCGCGCCGCCGCGCAGGGCCGTTGTGCTGCGTCTTCCGGCATGGCCGCGGCCGCCGCTTCCGAGCCCTCCAGCGGCACCCACTGGCCGGCCAGCGACAGGCCGCTCGCGCCGATATCGCCGAACCGGGCCCCGATATTGTCCAGCGCACCCGCCATCGCGCGTCTGGCCACCGCCGCCAGCGCCCGCTTCACCGCGCCCTGAATCCGCGCCCGGCGCGGATCCGCCGCCACCGCGATGGCGAAAGTCAGCGTTGCCTCGTCGCCGTCCGCGTCCCGCACCGTCCAGGTGTACTGCCGCGACCCCTGCGTCCGCGCCGGCGTGCCGGTCAGCGTGCGCGTGGCGGCGTCGAGGCTCAGACCCGAGGGCGGCGCGGGCGTCAGGCGGTAGGTCAGCGTCCCGTCGCCGCCCGTCGCCTCGGGCAGCACAAGCGCCGTGATCGCCGTGCCCGCCGTCCAGGACTGGTCCGCCACGACCGCGTCGCCGAACGACGGCATCAGGTCCGCCTCCACCGCGATGGCGAAGGTGATCTCGTCCGTGTCCCCGTCCGCGTCCCGCACCGTCCAGGTGTAGCGCACCGGCTCCTGCGGCGTGTCCGGCGCGCCGGTCAGCCTGCGCGTCGCCGCGTCCAGCGTCAGGCCCGACGGCGGGGAAGGCGTCAGGCGGTAGGTCAGCGTCCCGTTGCCGCCCGTCGCCCGCGGCAGCGTCAGCGTCGCGATCGCCGTGTTCTGCGTGTACGTCCGGTCCGCCACGGTCGCGGACCCGAAGCTCGGAACGAGGTCCTCCTCCACCTCGATGGTGAAGGTGAGCTCGTCCGTGTCGCCGTCCGCGTCCCGCACCGTCCAGGTGTAGCGCACCGGCCCCTGCACCGTGTCCGGCGTGCCGGTCAGCCTGCGCGTGGCCGCGTCCAGCGCCAGACCCGACGGCGGCCCGGGCGTCAGGCGGTAGGTCAGCGTCCCGTCGCCGCCCGTCGCCCGCGGCAGCGTCAGCGTCGTAATCGCCGTGTTCTGCGTGTACGTCCGGTCCGCCACGGTCGCGGATCCGAAGCTCGGAACGAGGTCCGGCGTGCCGCCGCCCCCGCCGCCGCCGGAGCGGTCGTCGTCCCTGATCCTGATCCGCACCGAACCCGGGCTGCCCGCCGTCACCGCCGGCGGCAGCGCGCCAAGCGCCACCGTGAAGGTCTCGTCCACGGTGTCGGCGTCCTGCGCCGTGGTGATGGTCCCCGTGCCGCTGGTCGCGCCGGAGGCGATCGCGATGCCCGTCAGCGTCCCGTGGTCCTCGGGCTCCGCCGAGTCGTCGGTGATCGTCAGCGGGATCGTCACGCCGCTTGACAGCGCCCCCGACAGCGTCGCGGTCACCGTCACGCTCGATCCCTCGGTCACCGGGTTCGGCGATGCCGACAGCCGCACCGTGGGCGTCGTCGTGACCGCGTCATCGATCCGCCAGGTGCAACGCGCGGTGACGCTGGGCCTGTCGGTCAGCCTGTACTCGAACCCGATGAAACCGGGGAACGCTCGCGTCAACTCGGCAAAGCTGTTGTGGGTTGCGAGCCCCAGGCGGCCGCCCCCGCCGAGCGTCCCGGACGACAGCCACAGCGTCTCCGTCGTCGGGACGGTGACCACCCTGTACTCCGTCCGGGTCGGCGTGGTCGGGGCGGGGTTGAGCACGAGATCCGTTTTCGGCGTCACCGAGGTGTCGGTGACTGCGGTGCCGCATGGGGGGCGGGCTTCTATGCTCAATCCGACCGGGACCGCCGCCGCCGCCCGCGTGACGGTGACCGTGTAGTCTTTCGTCGTCGTCCTGTCCTCGGCCGTCACCCGCACCGTGAGCGCGTTGGCCCCCACGTTGAGCGCGATGGGTCCACTGGCCGTGCCGCTGGTCACTGACGAGCCTTGCACGGTGACCGACGCGCCGGTGTCCGCCACCGTCGGCGTCAGCTTCACATGCGTCCGGTCGTTCGCCACCGACGCCGTGTAGGTCGTCGTCGTCGCCCCGAAGGTGCCGATGCTGAAATCCGTGTACGGGCCGCCCGAACTCGTGCTGCTGCCCGCCGTGAGCGCGCTCAGGTTCGCGTTCGTGGACCGGGTCTGCTGCGCCGCCGCCCGCGTGACGGTGACCGTGTAGTCCTTCGTCGTCGACCCGTCGTGGGCCGTGACCCGCACCGTGATCGCGTTGGCGCCCACATCGAGCGCGATGGGGCCGCTCGCCTGGCCGCTCGTCACCGGGGACAGCGTCGAGCCCTTGCCCACCTGCACCGTGGCGTTGGCCTCGTTCACCGTCGGCGTCAGCTTCACGTGCGTCCGGTCGTTCGCCACCGACGCCGCGTACTCCGTCGTCGCCGCCGAGAAGGCCGAGGGCGTCAGCGTCAGCGCCTGGAACGTGCCGGTCGAACTCGTGGCGCTGCCCGCCGCGAGCGCGCTCAGCCTGGCGTCGGTTGACCGGCTCGACCCGCTCGGCGGCGTGCCCGCCTGCGGCGCGGTCCAGTCGCTGACCAGGTGGTCGCTGCTGTCGTCGGGGTTCGTGCTGAGCGCCCGGATCCGCAGCTGGTAGGTGGTCCCGTCAGCCACCGTGTGGGTGCCGTAGGTCCCGGTGAACGCGTAGCTGGTGGCGGTGGCCGCCAGCGGCGACGGGGTCGGCGTGGCCAGGTTCCAGTCCGAGTCGTCCATCGGAGGGGACGCGCCGGCATACCAGTCCACCTCGTAGCCGCCCGCCGGAAAGCTCCCCCAGTGGGCCGGCGCCGTCCAGGTCAGGGTCAGCTTCGCGGTGCCCGCCGTCACCTTGACGTAGCGCGGCGGCGCCGGACCCTGCCGCCCGCCCCGGTACACCGTCACGACGTAGTCCTGGGAGCTGCGGTCTTGCGCGGTGACCCTGATCCGAATCTGGTTGCCGCCGTCGGCCAGCGCGATCGCCTCGCTCGGCGAACCGCTCGTCGCCGACGTCTGGCCGGGAAAACGTCCCCCCACATTCTTGCCCACCTTCAGCGTCGCGCCGGCGTGGTTCGCCGTCGCGGTCACCCGCATGTGCGTGTGCCTCTCAGACGCCCGTACCACCGTTTCGTAACTCGAATGGCTGGCGGAAAACTCCGGAACGATGCCGACCCGGCTGAAATTGGTGCCGTCGGTGCTGACCTCCACCGTCAGCGCGCGCAGCGTGCTGTCGGAGGACTGCGCCATGGCCGGCCCGGCGGCGAACAGGCCGAGCGCGCCGGCCAGCGCCGCAAGGGCGGGGAGCAGACGGCAGAAGCGGGCGCGCAGGCGACCGGGGCGCCTGCCGGGCCGGGAGCGGTCTCGCGGCGCCGCGGCCCCGGAAGCCGGGGAACGGGTCCGGATCGTGGGGGAGGCCGCTTGCTGCGCACCGACCGGGCACCGACCGGTCATCGGGCGCACGTCATGTCGCCGGGGCGCCGGAGCGATTTTACAGCCGCCAAAACCGGAGGCCGGCCGGCACGGCCGCGCGCATCGCCGCGTCGTCTCCGACATGACCGGCAGTCATGGCACTTTCCCGGACTCGAGCGTTCGAGCGGGTTTCCGCTGTGCGCCGGGCCCCTACCAGCGGATCGTGCTTCTCAGCATCACCCCGTGTTCGGCGCCGTTGTCATTGGCGGCCTCGCGGCGGGTCGCGTCGAGACTGACCTCGAAGCCGGGGTCGCCCTCGACCGCCGAGGTCAGCCGCCAGCCCATGCGGTACTCGCGCGCCGTCTCCGACAGCCCGAAGCCGACATTCGGCGTGCCCGTGAAGCGGTCGCCGAACAGCGCCAGGCCGTAGCCGACCTCGGCGTCGAACCGGCTCGACGGGTCCGCCGCGCCGCTCGCCTGCGCCGCCAGCCCCGACGACGCGGGCAGCGCCCACAGCCGCTGCGAGCCGGCCGGGTCCACGCCCCAGGAGGGCGTGAGCGACATCGACAGGCCGCGGCCGGCGCCGCCCGGCACCAGCCGGAGCTGCCCCGACACGCCCCATTCGTCGTAGCCGCGCTCGGCATGCACCGCCAGGCCGTGCACCTTCAGCGCCATGTCCAGGCCCCGCGACGGGTCCGCGTAGCCGAGGCCGGCCCCGAGCTCCAGGCCCGTCCCGGTCTCCGCGTCGCCCGCGTCATGGCGCACCCCGAACTCGAGCGACGGCGTCAGCGCCGCGCCGCCTGCGAACGAGAAGGTGCGCGAGCCGTCGAGCATCGCCCGCACCCGGCTCGACTCGCCCCGCGCGCCGGCGAGGCTGCCGAACTCGGACGCCGCGACCCGGTCGGACTTCGTGCCCACCCAGAAGGCGTCGGCCTTCAGCGCCAGCGCGAAGCCGCCGGCCTCGGCGGGCGTCAGCAGGTCGCCGCGCCCGCCCAGCGCGACCAGAGACATCGACAGGTCCGTGCGGTACGTCTGCGCCACGGCGCCGTCGATGTCGAGGGTGAGGCGTCCCTTGCCCGCGCCCGCGAGGCCCCACACCGACACCCGGTCGGTGAGCCTGAGCCGCGCATAGGGCAGCGCCATCGTCGCCGTGCTCCCGAGCGCGTAGCGCCATCCGGCATCCTTTGCCGTGCCCTCGCCGACGCTGTGGGTCATCGCGAAGCCCAGCAGCAGCCGGCCCCGCTCCCAGTCCATACCCATCGACCCGGTCGCCGACTCGCCGGTGAGACCGAGGCCCGTCCCCGCGGCCGAGAAGCGCGACACCGACGCGCCCTGGCCCCAGCCCGTCCACTGCGCGCCGGCGCTGCGGTCGAGCACCATGCGGAACGACGTGCCCAGCAGCAGCTCGCGCCCGGTCACCGAGCGCGGGGCCGCGCTGGCGGCGGGATCGTTCCGGCCGCTGGTCAGGCCGTGGCGGGCGAACGGATCGTCGTCCTTCGCCGGCGCCTCGCGCGCGCCGAACGCCTTCGCGAGGCCCGTCAGCACGTCGGTCAGCGCCTTGCCTGCCCCAGCCTGCCCCGGACCCGATCCGGGGGACCCCGATCCGGGGCCTTCGCCCGATCCGGCGTCGCCCTCGGCCTCGCCGAAGTTCACGCGCTGCCCCATGAGCGTCAGGTGCGAGCCGGCATCGCGCGGCGTCTCCAGCCGCGCCGTCACCGCCCCGACCGCGTCCGAGGCCACCATGCGCCCGAAGCGGGCGAGCCACGCCTGCTGCAGCAGGTCGTCGTTGCGGATCACTCCCTTGGCCTCGCGGTGGATGCCCCGCAGGAACGCCCCCCGGGGGTTCGACAGCCTGAGCCTGAACGTCTCCTTGCCCTCGTCATGCGCGTCGTCGAGCAGCGGCACCGAGACCGTCTTCGCCGTCTCGCCCGCCGCGAAGGTCAGCGTGCCCGACGTGGCCGTGTAGTCCGCTCCCGCCTTCGCCGTGCCGTCCTCGGTCGCATAGTCCACCGAGACCGCCTGCGCCGCCGCGCGGCTGAGCGTCACCGCGAAGTCCAGGCTCGCGTCCTTGCCTTCCCTGGCCCTGGCGTCCGCGACCCGGATGCGCACCGGGCCGCCCACGGCCGCGCTCGACGTGTTCGTCAGCGCCCGTCCGTCGGCCGTGCACACCGCGCCCGCCGCGCCGCAGGCGCGCCCGCCCGCAAGCGTCACCGTCATGTCCTTCCACGACTTCGGCGCGATGCGCACCCGCCACAGGCCGGACTCCACCTTGCGCACGTCCTTGACCCTGCCGCCCTCCACCGCGAAGGAAGCCTTCGCCGGGGCGTTCGCGGTCTCGCCCAGCGCCTCGCTGAAGCGCACGTCCAGCGCCAACGCGGCCTTGCCGTCATGCTCGTCCGGCGCGCCCTCGAACGCCGCCGTCAGCGGCTCCGTACGCTGCTGTTGCGCCGCCTGCTGCTGCGCCGCGGCCGGCGCCGCCGCGCGCGTCACCGTCACCGTGTAGGTGCGCGTGTAGCCCGCGTCCGGCGCCGTCACCACCACCGTGATGGTGTTCTTCCCCACGGCCAATGCCACCGGCGTCGACGGGTCCTTGCCGTTCACCGTCACCCGCGCGTTCGGGTTCTCGGGGCGCGCGTTCACCGTGATCTCGGTCACGTCGTGGGCCACCGTCGCGCTGTAGGTCGCGCGGTCCGGGTCGAACGCTGCGTCCAGGCTGACCTGCCCGCTTGCCGCGGCCCGGGCGCCCGTCGCGCCGGCCGCCATGCACAGCGCCGCCGACAGCAGCACCGCAATCCGTACCATCGTCTTCATCGGACAGGCCCCCCCTAATTGCCGCTCAAGTCAAGCGCCCGCAGGCGGGCGTTGGCCCCGTCGGCGATCGTGATCCCGACCACGGACGGTCTGCCCGCAGCCACGCCCGACGGCAGGTCCGGCTGGACCACCGCCACCTGGAAGCGCTCGTCTTCCGTGTCGTCGTCCGGGTGGGTCCTGATCGTGCCCGTCCCGGTGGTCGCGCCGGCCTTGATCGTGATGCTCCTGATGAACCCGTGGTCGCCCGTCTCCGACGTGACGAACCTCACCCTGAGCGGGATCGCCACGTCGGTCGCCGGCGGCTCCTCCAGAGTTACCTGCAACTCCACCGGCGAGCCCTCGGCCACCGTGCTGCGCACCGCCCGCAGCGTCACCTTCGGCCAGTTGCGGGGCTCCTGGATCGTCACCACAACCGAGGCCGGGCTGCCCGCCTGCACCCCCGGTGGCAGCCTGGTCGTGTCCAGCGCCACGATGAAGGTCTCGTCGTCGTCGTCGCTGTCCGGGTGCGTCGGGATCTTGACGGTGCCGCAGCCGCGCTGGAGCCAGCCGCTGATGACGATGGAGTACGCCGTGTGGACCGGCAGGCGGCCGTCCGTGTCGCCCGACAACGACACCCCCCAGTCGCCGTCCTCCGAGGTCCCGTGGCTCAGCGTCACCGGAATGCGCACGGTGCCCTGCGGCACCGCCGACAGGCACGCCTCCACGGTCGCCGACGCGCCCTCGGCCACCGGGTTCGGGCTGACGGAGAGCTTCACCGTGGAGGACGTGAGCGTCCCCAGGCTCACCGGCACGGTGTCGCCGACGCTCCAGCTCGGGGGCGTTTCGCCCTGGTTGGCATAGCCCCAGCCCGCCAATACGCCCTCGTAGTTCCCTCTGAACAGAGCGGCGTCCGCGATGCGGAACCGGCTGTCGCCAACGTTCAGCACAAGGCCCCAATTGCGGGCCAGGGCCTTGTTCAGGTGCAAGTAGAGATAGCCGCCGGAGTTCGTGAGCCGGAGACCGAGGATCCTGTAATCGACCCCGCCGTAGGTGAAGTCGGCGTCGGAGAGCGCTCCAACACTCGGGTTGGCTCGAAAGCCCTTCCAGCTCCCCCCGTCTCCGACCGTCATGGTGCCGGAGACGGCGGTCGTCGCCTTCGGGCTGGAGCCCGCCGCCCGCCGCGTGACGGTGACCGTGTAGTCCTTGGTCGTCGTTGTGTCCTCGGCCGTCACCCGCACCACGAGCGTGTTCGACCCCACGGTGAGCGCGATCGCCGAACTCGCCGTTCCGTCCGTCACCGGCGTGAAATTGCCCGACGTCCCCTTGCGCACCCCCACCGTCGCCTTGCCGGTGTCATCGACCGTCGGCGTCAGCTTCACATGCGTCTGGTCGTTCGCCACCGTCGCCGTGTAGGTCGTCGTCGACGCCCCGAAGGTGCCGATGCTGAAATTCGTGTATTGGCCGCCCGAACTCGTGCTGCTGCCCGCCGTCAGGGCGCTCAGGTCCGCGTTCGTGGATTGCGTCGGCGTGCTGCCCTGCGCGCAGGACGCGCCGGCGATGCTCACCCTGACCGTGCCGCCGACGGTCCAGGTTATGCTCGAGGTCCAGCTGGCAGTTGAGGCGCCATTGCCATGACCGGCATCCGAGAACGCAAATGCCGTCGTGCCGACGCAAATGTGGTACCTGTCCAGTGCGGTCTGCGCGTCGCGACTGACATTGAGATTGAGTCCACTCCCAGATCTGGTAATAGCAGTTATCTCCCAGGTCGTGCCCGAGAGCGTGAAGTCGTCGTCGTCCAGTATCGAGGTCGAGCTGCACTCATTGCCGGTCGACGGGTTGGCGCAGCCCAGTATCCCACCATCCCCGCTGATATCCTGCACCGTCAGCATGCCGGACCAGATGGGCGTCGAGGACGGCGCCACCCGCCGCGTGACGGTGACCGTGTAGTCCCTCGTCGTCGTCGTGTCTTCGGCCGTCACCCGCACCACGAACGTGTTCGACCCCACGTCCAGCGCAATCGCATCGCTCGCCATGCGGTCCGTCACCGCCGTGAAACTGCCCTGGCCCTTGCGCACCCCCACCGTCGCCTTGCCCGTGTCCGCCACCGTCGGCGTCAGCTTCACATGCGTCTGCGCGTGCGCCACCGTCGCCGTGTAGGCCGTCGTCGTCGCCGAGAAATTGCCGATGCTGAAATTCGTGAACGTCCCGGTCGAACTCGTGCTGCTGCCCGCCGTCAGGCGGGACAGGCTCGCGTTCGTGGAGCGGGTGGCCTGCGGGCAGGACGTGCCGATGCTCAGCGAGACCGTGTCGTCGGCGCTCCACCCCGAGGCGACCGTGGTGCTCCACGTGGCCGAATCGTTCGAGGTGTGGTTGGCGGACGAGAACGCGAGCGCCGTCGTGCCGACGCAGAAGCTGTAGCTGTCCAGCGCGGTCTGCACGTTGCGGCTGAACTGGACAGAGAGTTCGGTACTATTGCTTGTGATACCCGTTATCGCCCAGTCCGTGCCCGAGAGCGTGAAGTCGTCGTCCGTCAGCACCGAGGTCGAACTGCACTCGACGTTTGACAGGGCGTTGAGACAGCCCAAGTTTCCAGCCACCTCCTTCACCGTCAGCGTGGCGGACCAGATGGTGCCGGTGGGCTGGGAGGTCTGCACCGCAGAGCCGTTGACGCGGATTGTTCTTGGACCGCCGGTACTCCAAGTCGTTACTGACGAGGGATCGGTTCCACCTATGAACAGGCCGATGTTCGCGATGCTCCAGCCTGTGGCAGCACCGGAATCCTCGGCGGTCGCGGCCGTGACTTCAACCTGTATATCGTTTGTAGTAGCGAAGTTGGCGGTGGAATACAGGACCGCAAAATAGTTCGTGCTTGCCGAGAGGGTCGTGTTCGCCGGTGCGGCGAAGGCGACCGCGCCGGTCGAAACGCTCGACGGGACCGTCAGGTCGGCGAGCTTCGCGTTCGGCCTTCCGCTGCCGTTGTCCGACCACAGTTCCGCCTTGACGGTGCCCAGGTAAGAGGCACTCAGGGTTCCCCTCACGTTCACATCGAATTCGATGCTCTCCAAGGTGTAGCCCGCGGTATGGCTGCCGGTGGTGAACCCCTGCGCCTTGATGCTGCTGTTTATCGCTGTCCAGAGGGATCGCGTCTGCCCGATGTTGCTCACCAGCACGTCGGCGGCGGCCGGCGCGGCGGCGAACGGGGACAGCGCCGCAAGCAGCAGCGCGAGGACGGGTAGGAGACGGAAGCGGCGGGCGCGGGGGCGCCCGAGGCGCGGCTCGGGCCTGGACGGGGAACCTGCCGGGGTCGATAGCGCCGATCCGCGCGTGCCGGGCTCCCCGCCGTGGAGGTGTTTCCCGGGAGCCGCCCCGGGTTTCGTCTCGATACTCCCGGACCGCCGCTCCCGCGGGAATGTCATCGCGTTCGAAGCCATTGCTCCACCCTCACGTTCGTGCCGTATGGCGTGCTGGACCGGGGAGGCCGTTTCGGCATGCCTGACCGGGCGGCAGGACCACGGCGTCATGACGCCGGGCACGAGCCTGCCAACGCATTCGGTACGACCGGACACACGCGCCTCCACCTTGCGTTTTTGCGCACGATAACTGTCATTATCGGGCGCAATCCGGCGCCCTGGTTTGGCTGGTTCCGGAGGCGCCCTGATGTATCTCGAACCCCCGTTCGATGCTTCGGAGGCGCCGCTGAACGACCGGGGGACCGCGCTCCCGGAACAGCTCGAGCGGTTCGCCCGGGCGGCGCAAAGCGCGTTCAGCGGCAACACCGAGCGGGCGATCAGGTCCGATCTCTCGATCTACGCCGGGTGGTGTGCGGAGCGCGGGGAACGGGCGCTGCCGGCCAGGCCGGGAACCGTCGCCGCCTTCGTCGACGCCATGGCGGAGGAGCGCGCGCCGGCGACGGTGCGCCGCTATGTCGCCAGCATCGCCGTGGCCCACCGGGCGGTGGGGCTGGAGAAGACGGTGAAGAGCCCCCTGGTGAGCCTCGCGCTCAAGCGCATGCACCGGAAGAAGGGGCGCCGGCAGGACCAGGCGCACGGGCTGACCTGGCCGCTGCGCCAGCGCCTCATGGCGGCCGCCGGCAACCGCCCGATCGACGACCGCAACCGTGCCCTGCTCGCCGTCGCCTACGACACGCTGCTCCGCCGGACCGAGCTCGTGTCCCTGCAAGTGCCCGATCTGCTTGGGGAAACGGGCGGCGAGGCCACGCTGCTGGTTCGCCGCTCCAAGACCGACGGCGAGGGCAAGGGCGCGATCGCCTGGGTCGGGCCGGACAGTCTGAGGCTGGTCCGGGTGTGGCTCGATCGCGGCGGCGTCTCGGAGGGCTTCCTGTTCCGCTCGGTCGGCAAGGGCGGGCGGGTCGGCGGCCCCCTGCCGCCGGGACAGGTGTCGCGCATCCTCAAGGCGATGGCGCGCGCGGCCGGGCTGCCGGAGACGGTGGTGGACGGGCTGTCCGGCCACAGCGCCCGGGTCGGCGCGGCCCAGGACATGATCGCGGCCGGCATCGAGCTGCCGGCCATCCTCCAGGCCGGGCGCTGGAAGTCCACCTCGATGGTGAACCGCTACGGCGAGCGGCTGCTGGCCAGGCGCAGCGGCGCGGCGCAGCTCGCCCGCATCCAGGAGAGGACGTAGATCGGCGGAGGAGGCATCCGGAGAGGCGCGCGGCGGGGTGGATTCATGCCGGCCGGGGCTGTATAGGGCAAGGTAATCGGGGCGCCTTCCCGGCGCGCTGGCCCGCAGAAGTCCGGATTCCAAAAACAGTTATCGTGCGCAATAATGCGTGGCGTCCGGGCGGGCGGTGCAAGGCCGCCGCGCCGTGCCAGCTCCTGCTCTTCTCCCGCAAACCCTTGTAATTGCTGGATTTAGGGGGTCGCAGCACGCCCGCGCGTGGGCGCGCCGGCCAAGCCGGTGCGGCGT
The DNA here is from genome assembly GCA_965202925.1 of Alphaproteobacteria bacterium. GTDB lineage: Bacteria > Pseudomonadota > Alphaproteobacteria > Bin65 > Bin65 > Bin65. The sequence goes on from CBDBCG010000002.1 coordinate 152,758, forward strand.
GCGTGCAATTCAATATTGACAAGATTGCGCCCGATAATGACAGTTATCGTGCGCAATCCGGCACCGCGGGCTCCGGCTCCGCGCCGCCCCCGTGACGGCGCAAGTCATTGTCGTTCCACGCTTTTTCTGTCCTGGACGCCAGCTCGAACGCCCGATCGGCGTGATCCACGCCGGACAGGCCGATATCAAGCCCGAAATGGCGGCCGCCGCGGCGCTCCGGAGAGAAGGACGCCGCGCACGGCTGTTCGTGCGCGGCGCTGTCATCGGGGCCGGAGCCGTCTCCCGGAACCCGCTGCCGGGGTCCGGCGGCGGCGGATCGCGGAACCGGGCGCGGCGTTCCGTTTTCCGGCTGCCTGGGCTTCGTGCGCACATCTCCCGGCTATTCCGTGTCTCCGCAGGCGCGCGTCCGCGGGGATACCCTTCAGGAGTCAGGTGGGAACGCGGCCGCCCGGGGCCAGTTGGATTTTGCAATGGCGGCCATTGGAAACCTTTATCCGTCCCCGCAAGCCGCCACGGATCGCACGTCCCCAGCCTGGGGAGGACCGGGAAGAAGTCGTGGCGCGTCTCGGCGAATGGCGCGAAGACGGGTGCCTGCGGCGCCGCCGTTCGGCCTCCCGGAGGGCGGTGCGATCCTTTCCGCCGGGCTCGTCAGGGCGGAATTCGGATCGGCCGCCAGCCGCTCCGGCTGCGCCGGCACCGGCATGACGCGGTCGTCCCCGATCGGGACGATCCGCGCCGGTTGCCCGACAGCGGCAAAGACGTCGGCGATCCCGGCCGCCCGGGCCATCTCTCCTTCACTTTTCATGGCCAACCGCCGTCCGCTGGAGCGGGCGCAGGCCGGTCGGCGGTTGCACCAACCCGGCACAGCCCCGTTCGACAGGCTCGTAGCGGGCTCTGCCGGAGCATGCGCGATGGCCCGTCCGTGTCGGACGCCGCACCGCGCCATGCGCGCGTTCCTCGTTCCGCCCCTCCGCGCTCACCGGCAGGATCTCGGTGGCGAAGCGGTCCGAGTCCTCGCCGTGCTCCTCCATGCGGCTGTTGGCTGACCGCAGGGAGTACCCCCTCCCGCTACTGACACAAGACCTCGTACGTCACCCACTCCGATGGCGCCGTTGCGCCGCCGCACCGGCGCCGCTAACGTTGCGACCGGAAAACGGACAAGCTGCCGGCACGGGAGGAATTCATGCTGCGAATCTGCACCGTGTCGCTTGCCGCGGTTCTGCTTCCGGCCATGCTGGTTCCGGCGGCCCTCGGCGCGGAGCTCAAGCCGAAGTTCGGCGACATCGACGGGATCTACTACACCGACGTTTCGCAGGATCGCGACGCTTGCCGGCAGGCGATCGGCAGAAAGATCTACCTGTGCCGCCAGAACACGAGCTTCGAGAGCAACACGAAGGACCGGAAGTATTCGGGCTGCCTGCCGATCTTCAGGGACCAGTCGCGGGCTTGCGTTGCGCATTTCCGGCGCCAGACGAGCAAGTGCGACGGGTCGGGCGCGACGCGCATAACCGACTTCACCGGCTTCCGCTGCGAGGTGACGGCAACGGTCGTCGAGGAGGGCGGCGAACCGGAGGGCGGGCCGGACATCGCGCCGACGGACCGCCTCATGCAGGCCCGGACGCGAACCAATGTCCGCAGCGGGCCGGGCACCGACCGTGCCAGGATCGGAACGCTGGAAACCGGCCAGAAGGTCCGGGTGACCGGCGAAGTCGGGGAGTGGCTGCGTATCGAGGCGTCGGGCGGTGTCGCGGCATTCGTCCACGGTTCGCTGCTGGTCGAGGCGCGTCCGGAAGGAACGGAATCCGAAACGAGGAACCGAGCGCAGGAGAAGGACAGCACCGACGCAGCAGGCCGCGCCATCGAAGAAAAAAGGGAAATTGCCCGGCGTGCAATGGACGAAGCCGGAGCCCGATACTCCGCTGCCAGGGACCGATATTCTGCTGCGAGGAGAGAGCTCAAAAATTACAGAGCATCGTTGGCGGCACGACTACTGGGCCACGCCGATTTACGTCTCTCTCATACAGGAGGAAAATTTGCCGGATGCAGCGCGTTTCTGAGACTGAGCGACAGCGTCTGTGCCAACAGAGTGAACGAATACTATCGCAAATCGAAATCACGCCACGCCTCGATGCGAATGGAGAGTCTCAAGGCAAATGCAAGAAAGGCGCTATTGGCGTATCATAGCGCCCAGGATCGTTATTATTCTCTATTGAAGAAGCGGTAAAGGAAAGGAGAGCGGCAAGGAACGGTTCCGGGCACGAGTGCGCCGTTGTCCTTCACGGACAAGTGCGCTCCGTATCCCGGTCGAACTCGACCGGCATTTGCATCCAGCTTTTTGGTCTTTGTCATTCGACATGAATTGAACGAGCGACTCGAATGGCAATTCGTTGACCGGAACAAATGATCATAAAGTCCGGCGGACCATATCGATCTCCGGCACAGGCAAGGTCAGTCGCTCCGACCTGTTCGAGCTGTTCCTCCATCGGAACCGCACTGCCTTTCGAGCCCTCTTGGTGGCTACCGATGTCACACGGCGGACACCGCAACTGCGGCTCTGGCAGGGAACACCCCAGCCGGAGACCTGGTATCGGTAGGCTACTGGCCTACGGTAGCGGCATGGAGTTCGAATGGGACGAGGCCGGGAACAGCGTCAGTTTCGAGCGTCGCGGCTTCGCCTGAGCCGTCCGCGCGCTTCTCGATCCGCACCGGATCGTCGCGCAGGATCGTCGCACAGGATCGCCGGCGGGACCGTGGCGAGGACTCCGGGATCGCCCGTTTTGGTCGGTTCATCCCCGCGCGGGCGGGGAACGCACCTGGCACCTCACGATATAGGCGACGCCAAGCAGCTGGATGCGGCGGATGCCGGCAAGCCCTTCACCCGGCTCCAGGCCGCCGGCATGCCGACCGACGTCATGGACGGGATCCTGCGCCAGCGCGATCCGGCCCGGAAGGAAGCGGTCGAGGCGAGCCTGAAAGGCGAGATCGGGCGGGCTTTCGAGAAGCCCGAGACCAACCTCGCCGAGTTCAAGCCGGACGTCATTGCCGGCGCGGTCGCCGCGCGCTGGCTGAAGCTCTCCCCGGAAGAGCGGGAAAACACCGGTATCATGGCGCCGACCCATGAGCTGCGCCGGGCGATCGCCGAGAACCTCGTCGACAGGGTCCGGTCGCTCGGCATCCCCGTGATGAAGGCGGTCGCGCAGGTCGTGTCTCACACCGATGCAGCCGGTCGGGCATCGCTACATCGACGCCTGCACCGATCCGGCGCACGACGCGATGCACCTCCGCCATGTCGGCCGCCGGACCGCGTGCCGATGCCGCGCCGCTCAGCACGGTGCTTCGCACCCGTGCCATCGCTCGTGCCGGCGAAGCTGCCCGCTCAAACGAGACTGTGAAAGTATTTCAATGAACCGGAGTTTTCGGTCCGCCCGCCCATGCTGCGTTTGCCGGCACTCCAGGCAGCCCCGAGGTTTCCCGGCGCCCGAACCGGGTCGCCGTCCTCATTCCACGGCCGCTTGCTGCGCGGAAGAGGCCCCGGCTGCGGACGGGCAGCGGACCGTTGCGCGCCGGTCGCCCATTCGGCGCCGGCCGCGATGCCGCCGAAGGGGAAGAGGTGAATGCCTGCGATACCGCTTTGCGGGTTTGCCGGTTTGAACGCGTCGAGCGCGGCAACGATCTCCGTCGGCACCCAACGTGCTACATGAAATGCCGAGTGAGGGAAAACGGCATGCCCGACGGGCATGCACGCCCGCGCGGCGGGAACGGGCGCCGCTCACCCGCCGCCATGGTCGCACTCCGGGTCCCGGCAGACCGAATGCACGCGATCCGCAGGACCGACGGCGCCGCCGCAAGCGTCGCTCTCCGCTCCGACCGCAGGTCGCGATCTCGTCCCGAAAATTACGACTTGCCCTAATTTCGTCAGAACCGCGCTCCGATGCGGCGAGGGCGCGCGCAACCCGGCGGATTTCCGCGATTCTTCGATTTCACAGGCGAGATCGTGCGCGGCGTCTGTCATCGTGCCGAAACCGAATGGATTCAATCTCCAGACCACGTTTGGCCTTCCTCGGGCCGGTCGGCGCCGGGACCTGAAGTTAGCGTCATGGCCTCCCAGAGGGCCCTTGGACTGAGGTGAAGTGCCGATGACCGGCAACCCTCTCGTTTAACCGAATCATCCGAGCCTTGTGACCTTGTACGCACCACTGATAGACCCCAATTGGGGAATGGAGCAGTCGGCAGCCTCGCTTACCCGCGAGCGTCGTTGGCTGCCCTGTTGTGCACCAGATGCCGGCTGACGGCTTTTTCTCTCGACGGACGTCAACCGCGGGAATCGAAAGAAAAGGGATACCATGGGAATCCAGACCCACTTCGACAAGTTCCACGACAAAATCAAGCTGGGCCGCGGGGACGACGCCTACAAGAAGGCGCGGGAGCGCGACGACAGCATCAAGAAAGAAGTAATCTCTGAATTTGCGTCGGCTGGGTATCCCGTCGTCCACGACTTTATCCAAGGTTCACTCAAAACAAACACTGGCATCGTCCCTATATCGGGCGACTATGACGTCGACCGAGCTCTGGTGATCGAGGACGAGACGGCTCCGGAGAATCCCGTGGAGCCGAAGAAGAAGACACTCGACGTGCTTGACGGCCGGGGGTTCAAGAACGCGAAGATCAAGAAGCCATGCGTGACGGCGGACTACGCGAGCGATAACGTCCACATCGACTTCATCATATACAAGAGGTGGGGCAACCAACATTACCTAGCCGTGGGTAAGGAGAATTCGGACGAGAACAACCGCGAGTGGTCAGCCGCCGACCCGCACGGCTTGACAGACTGGATCAACGACGACAGCGGTTACTGGGAAGCCGACGCCAAAGACGTTCTGGCCCAGTTCCGGCGGTTGGTGCGTTACTTGAAGCGCTGGCGCGACGTTCAGTTTAGCGAAACGGTCGCGGCCAAGATATTCTCGATCGGACTCACGGTGATGGTGAAGGAGAACCTCGTATCGTCCTTCAGCACCGAAGGCGCCAAACAGGATCTGCAGGCGCTGCGCAAGACCGTGGAGGCGATTCTCGCCTACGGCTATTTTGCCGAAGAGCAGCCCGGGCGGTTCCGCGTCCGTGTGGATCTTCCGAAGGAACCGTGGCGCGACATCTTCGACGGTTCGAGCCTCGATACCGGAACGCAGTTCTACAACAAACTCACGCGTCTCAAGGAAAAGCTCGCTGAAGTGGAGGGATTGAGCGACGAACGCAAGCAGTGTGAGATCCTCAACGGGCTCTTCGGCGATGACTTCGAGATCCCGGAACCGCCAAAGGGAAGCTCGAAGACGACCAAGGCGACTTATTCGAGCGCCGGAATTGTGACTTCTTCCGTCGGTGCATGAACAGGGATCAAGTCCGACGTTCCATCGCTGAGCTCGGCTACGATGCCCGCCTGGAGGACGCCGGATCGAAGCTCGTCGTCGAGTTTGCCGTCCGGAGCCGAACAGTAAAGCTTGCGCACACGTTTCCCGACCACCTGCTACGCGTGCCGAAGTTCTACCTGCTGAAAGGCCACGGCTTCGGAAAGCTGGCCCACGTCCTCACGAGCGAGTATGACGAAGGTGGCGAAGTATGCATCGCCGATCCGTCATCGACCGCTGTCAACACCGATCGCCCGGAACTGGCTTACCGCGCCACCGTTCAAGAACACGTTCAGCTGCTGACGAAGCTGATCGAAGAACCGGCGTACAACCGGGCAGAACAATTGCGGGAATTCGACGCCCACTGGAGGGTACTTTGCGAGGGTCCGGGGGGCAGACGGAACGAACTTTTCGTGGCCTGGGACGGAGACGAAGTTGAATACTTACAAACCAAGCGGCCCCGAACGAATTCGGGGAGAAAGGCGGATTCCGGCAGGGATTTGCGAACAAGGCCTGTCGCGCTGTCTGCGTCGTTGGTGAACCATCCGCGACTGGCTTCGGTGCGCGAAAGCGCAGTGTGGAGCATGCGACAACTTATCGGCAATGCGCTTGCGGTGCCGTTGCGCGACCTAGACCCGGCACCGATGACCCCCAGCGACTTGCTACCATGGTTATTCAGCATAGTCGATCGCATGGATAATGCGGGCCGACGCCACCTGCAAAAATTGCACAAGGAACGGAAACGCGAATATTGGCTTGTCTTCTCGGCCCCGATTCCAGACGGCGAGACGATGTTCGCCGTTCACTGGCGAGCAAAATCAAGAGCCCCGTTGCCAAGCTCTACAGCAGAGGCAGAAACGGCAGGCTGGACCGTTACGCCGCACTCGGTCCGGTGTCTGTCTCGGCGATCCCTGGTTCCGCGGGGCGGTGGCTCCACGGATCTGACAGGCAAATCCGTTCTCCTCGTCGGCTGCGGTTCGGTGGGCGGCGAGCTTGCCCTGCGCCTTACATCTGCCGGGGTGGGACATCTCACCGTATCGGACCCCGACAGGCTGTCTGAGGAAAACCTATATCGCCACACCCTCGCATTGAACCACATCGGCCGACTAAAGACCGAGGCCCTGGCCCACGCAATTGCCCACAAACATCCTTGGGTAGAAGTGACACATTGGAGCAAGTCTCTGGAAGACCTGCGGGAGCCCGACGTGTTGAGACAATTCGATCTGATTGTGATCGCGATTGGCTCTCCCAACGTCGAACGGTTCTTCGCAGAGTATTGCAGCGCGGAAGGGATCGACGTGCCAGTAATGATCTGCTGGCTCGAAGGCTACGGCATCGGCGGCCATGCCATTCTGGTCGTGCCGGGAACCAAGGGATGCTGGCATTGTGCGTATGTGAATCCACAAACGCTCGCCCGGGACCTCGTTTCGAATCTCAATTTTCTCGCGCCCGACCAGGTCGTCATGCGCAACCAGGGGGGGTGCGGTACGCAGTTTCTGCCCTACAGCGGCCTCGCCGCCGGGAACACTGCCTCGATTGCTGCCGACTTAGCCGTGCGTTTTCTCGAGAATCGGGTGCCTAACTCCTCCAAGGTAAGCTGGAAGGGCTCCAGCGCCGAGGCCGAGCGGGAGTCACTGGCAGTTACATGGCGATACCGACATTTCGCCGAGTCTCTGCGCTTCCTACCCCTGCATGACGAAAACTGTGATCTCTGTGGCGCGTGACGGCGAATGCTGTTTCGAAGGATACCGTCGGCGGGTCACCGTGCACGAGGATGTGGCAGGCGTCTGGCGTGGGCATCGGCAAACGGACGCCGCCGCCGCCGAGTCCTTCGGCGTGTTGATCGGCACGACATCCATCGACCGCCGTGCAATCTGGATCGAAGCAGTCACCACTCCAATGCCGCGCGACAGGTCCTCGCGCTTCTCATTCGCGCTTCGCGATCCAGGACATCAACGAGCGGTAGGTCGGAGGTTCAAGTCTTCCCTGGGTCGCGCGATCTATCTCGGTACATGGCACACGCATCCGGAGCCGACGCCCACACCGTCGCGAGTCGATCTCGACGACTGGGCTACCTGCCTGAAAGCAAATCGCGGGCGACCGCTCGCATTCGTACTGGTCGGGACCGACGAGGTACGCGTTTTCGTGCGCACAAGAGGCCGCTTCAAGCCTCTCCAGCCGAAGTGAGAAGGCCATGACCTTGATTGGTCCCAAAGAAATCCCGGCAGTTCAGACGCGCAACCTTCCGATGACATCCCTCGACCAAGTGAAGGATCACGTATCCGCTGTTAGGATCCTTTTCTCGTGGAACGCAGTCGGCGTGCTGAACGGCAATTTCATCGTCAATATTCGATAGGGCGACAGCTTATTATGAACCTACGCCAGCACTTCATCAGGTCGTTCATCGATTGGATATTCAGAAGACGTTCTCCCGCTCTGTTGATTATGCGCATCGGCGTTGCCTGTCTAGCGCTTGCCTTTGGTGCCGGCTGGGTATTGGACGTCTCATTCCCGTTTCAGGGGGGCCGCATCGATGTTGGTGTTGACAGTGCAGGCGGAACACCGATCGTCCTGGTCTGGGCAGCGGCAACCATCGGGCTGGGTCTGATTGGCGCGGGCTTCATCTGGGAGATCATTCGCTACAGAGCAGAGCAACGACACCTCGCTCGGAAGAAGATTCTTGTCGTTGAGGCTCGGGGACTGCGTGATACTAGCGGTGCGCCTCTAGTCGAATCCTTACCCACAAGATTTCAGGGACAGCGAGAGCAAGTCCTTGTTGATTTGCGCCAGCGGGTCAAGGATGGCGAGATCGTCGCGCCAGAAGCGGCCCTTGAGGATCTGATTTCGCTGCCCGCCGACTTGAAGCGGAGAGAGAACGGCTACGATCGCCGCGATCTCACGCTTTTCTACGGCGGATTGACGCCCGTGCCGTTTACGTTTCTGACCGGAGTCCTGATCGATGACGAGGGGTCGACCTTTATCATGGACTGGGATCGACACGCGGAGTCTTGGCGTGAACTCAACAGTGTCGATGACGGCAAGCGCTTTCGTGTGGACGGCCTAGACAATGTGCCAGTTGGCACGAAGGAAGTCGCTTTGGCAGTTTCTGTATCCTACGGCGTGAAAGCCGATGACATTCGTGCTCGCCTATGTGACATACCAGTCGTCGAGCTAATCCTCGAGGATGGCTCACCAGACTGCCACTGGTCCGAAGAAAAGCAGCGTGCTCTTGGCAAACAATTCCTTGAAAATGCAATCACCATAGCCAATCGCGGCGTACGCCGTATCCATCTGTTCCTTGCTGCCCAAAACAGTGTCGCTTTTCGCTTTGGCCGGCTCTATGATAAGCGCAACTTGCCAGAGATCGCCGTTTATCAGTATGAAAGGAGCGCTGTTCCTCCGTATCCGTGGAGTGTCCTAATGCCCGTATGCGGAATTGATCGGCCTACGATCTTTCAGTGAATTTCACTGGTGCTGCGTACAACTTCGTGGGAATTCGGCAAGAACTCTGCTAACACCCGCATGCCTCGCGAGAGGTGCCGCAATACCCGCAATACTTCTCGGCTGCTGTGTATGCCACCGCGATACGTGCATTTCGTTCGTACCCCTCCCTAAGTGAAAACCCACACATTCGACAATAGTTATGGCCCTGCGCCTTATACCTCTCGCAGTCAGAACAACTGTCCACATTGTCCTCCATAAACTTCTTGATTCTTCCTCAGGTCTGGCTTCAAACCAATATCCTATGGCTACTGTCTCAACCGTCGCTTAATCGATGCCATCCTCCCCGAACAGCCACAGTGCTATTCGACACACCAGACACCGGGGACTTTCAAACGCAATCCTAGAGGACCGTGAAAGCTACGCCGTCCACCTTTCCACTCCCTCTTTGCCCTCATTCGTCTTTCCTGCTTGTTTCGTCGGTTCGGCGGTAGCGGAGACCGCGACCCTGCATCAACCCCTTATCCCTGCTTGGTTTCTCGCAGCACGGCGTCCCCGCTCCAGCACGCGGTGTCTTCGTACCGCAAGCGGCCGAAATTCAACATGCGGCCCTTCCTGTCCCCGCTTGACCTTGATTGCCGGTCATGCCCATCACGACCCGGCTGCGTTGACGGTATCCCTCAACGGCTTGCCGGGCCCGAACATCAGTCCGGTCGGCCGCCAAGACCGCAATGTCAGACGTGATCACCGTTCTCTCCTGCGTCGCCTCATTCTCCGAACGCCCTGTCCGCCCGACAGACCATAGCCGAGGCCGGCCGGCGCCCACGGTTAGCACGAAACCCCTGCCGTTTCGATCCCGGCAGCGACCATTCCGCCCGTGGCTTGACGCCAAGTCTTCTATCCCTGCTGCCAAGCCTTCCGGATGTCCCGGGCGACTTCCTCAACTTCCCGCGCTACCCGGGGTTCCATGCCCAACTCCAATTCCAATGCCGTCACGAGCGGCAGCAGGAGCGACGCCGCAGGCGAGGCTTGAATCAGCGTATGCATTTCCTCCAGTCCCAACCCGACGCTCAGTGACATCAACATCTCCACAACCCCTCTCGGGAGCGAGTCCAGTTCCGGCAGAATCGTGAGGATGCTTTCGATGTTCTGTTTGCATGAGGACGTATCGCCGATCGCCAGCTTGGCCTTCGCCCGGATCATGTGCGCTCGAAGCCGGTTCTCCAATGATGGCATCAGAATTGGGTCGAGTGCCCGGCCGGCGGTCTCGACAGCCGCCGCCAACCGTTGGCACCTCAACTCAAGAGCCGCCTTTTCGATAAGCGCAGGGCCGATTTTGTCTTGAAGCCAGCCATGTTCGGTCTGCTCAAGGAGGGCCAGTGCCTTCTCGAAAACGTAAATGGCTTCCTCCGGTCGATCGAGCTCTCGGAGAGCCTGTCCTTGGCCGACACGAGCAAATGCGAGCATACCGAAGACATCCGGCACGTCGTTCTTGCCGGATCGCCGTACGGCCTCTTCGAAGGCGCACAGAGCTTCTGCCGGTCGGCTCGACTCGTACAGCGCAAATCCCTGAGTGACGAGGGCCGTCGACACCAGACCGGCGAGTTCCGGATTCTCCCGCTCTCCGAATCGACGCACGACTTCAACGTTCGCCGCCAAAGCGTCTTCCAGTCGCCCCAGTTTGCGCAGCGTTTGCTCTTTCTGGAGCAAAGCCTTCGCCGCCCACCTGACAAGCATGGGTTCGTCGATTTCCGCAAAGCGGCGCACTATCTCATCGAGAACGGAAAGCGTCTCCTCCGGCTGCCCCAGTCGTTCGAGAATTTTCGCCCTTTGGAAGAGGGATTTCGCTACCGGTTCCAGAATGCCCGGCCTGTCATCCGACTCGAACCAATCCACCACATCGTCGAAGACGGCCAATGCTTCGTCAGGGCGGTTCGACTTCTCCAGCAAATTCCCCTTGCCGAAGAGAGCGTTTGCCAAGAGCTCCCGAAGCGCCGGCCCGTCCTCCTCATCGTACCGCCGCAGGAACTCGTTGCAATTGGCCAGCGCTTCCTCAATTCGGTTCAACCGGCCGAGCGTGTGAGCCTTGTTGACGAGGGCCGTCGCCGCGACTTCGGGGAACGCCGGCGACTCGATCGACTCGTAACGCTGCAGCGCGCTGTCCCAGGCGGCCAGCGCCTCCTCAAGCTGGCCAAGGCCGGCGAGAACGGCTGCCTTCTGGGCCAGGGTAGCCGCCGCCATCTCGGAAGCCATCGGGCTCTCGGCCTTTGCAAAGAACCTCACAGCCTCGTTCCAGTCGGCCAGCGCCTCCTCGGTTCGGCCCAGCGGGACGAGAACGTGCCCTCGAAAGACGAAGGCAAGAGCAATCTGCTGGAAAGCTTCGGGCGCATCGTGTCCCCGGAGTCGTCGTACCGCCTCGTCGAGCGCGGCCAGTGCTTCGTCCCCACGGTCGCGTAAGGAGAGAATGATCCCCTTCATGTAAAAGGCGCCTGCGGCAGTCTTGATGAGCAAGGGGACGTTGCTCTTCCCGAACCGCGATGTCGCTTCATCGAGGGCAGCCAGCGCTTCATCGGTTCGATCGAGGGCAAGGAGCACTGTCCCCTTGCGGATCAGAGCCCTCGCAACATGGTCCATTACGGCGGGAACATCGCTTGTGCCGAACCGGTTGAGCACTTCGTCATAGGCGCCGAGCGCCTCCGCAGCCCGATTCGATCCGGCTTCTTTGCCAGTGAGCGCCATCGAGACGAAGTCGGCAAGAACGGCAGCGCCGCCGTCGCGGACCCCGCGTGCCGCTTCCGCGAAGCCAATCCACGCATTCTCAGGCCGGTTCAATCCGGCGAGTAGGTCTCCCTTGAGAACGAGGGTACTCGCGACCGTTTCAACTATCTCCGAAGCGTCCGTATCCCCGAATCGACCTATCGCTTCGTCGCATTTGGCGAGTGCGTCCTCGGTCCGACCCTCGTCATTGAGCGCAACAACCTCATCCAGGAGTGTCGGGGCGGCTTCCCGACCTTCAGCAGTCTTCACGCTCTCTTCGACGGATTCCCTCGCTTCCAGAGACTGCGTTGCACCGACCGTCGCGGCGCCCACCGCTTTCGAGAGACCCGTGCCCCGATCAAGGTCCCGCGCCAAGTCTCCGGGAAAGCCCGCCAGCAACTCGTCCCTGTATGTCGCCAGCCTCGGCAACTCCATCAGGTGCGCGAGCGCGATTCGGCGTAGCGATTCCGCCTCCGCATCGTCGGTGTGTTCACCGGCGAGGCGAACCCCGAAATCGGTCATCTCTCCCGGCGAATAGAATGCTTCCATGAAGCGGACCAGCGCTTCGACCATGGGCTCGGGCCCGCGAGACCGCCGCATGAGGTAGTAGATGTTGTACAGCCTTTCGGTCAGGTAGTACTGCTTGCGCCGGGCGCCGCCGCCTGCAACCTCGACTGCGCCGCGTTCGATCAGGCGGTTCAGCTGGGCGCTGCACTTGCTGGTGTCCAGCCGGGCGCGGTCCGCGATCTCGCGTGTCGTCGCCGGCTTCCACAGATCGGCGAGCGCGAGATAGACACGCCGTTCCTGCGCGGCCAGCGCCTCCAGGTGGCTCCTGAAATATTCCGTGTGATCGTCGACCAGGTCGAGCAGTTCCGCCATCAGCTCGCGAAACGAAAGACCAGCTCCGAAACGCCCCAGGATGGCGATCAGCCGGGGGCTGCCCCCGGTCAGAATCTGCAGCGGCCGGATGTTGCCCGGATCGCGGGGCCGGCCGGACGCCCGTTGCCAGAGAACGGCGCATTCGTCCCTGTCGAGCGGGCGCAGTGGAACGACCCGAAACAGGTCGTAGAGAGCACGGTCCGGGTTGTCGATCTCATCGAAGCGACATGTGGCGCTCGCCAGAAGGAGTATCCGCGGTTCCGTCTGAAGTGTCTGGCGCAGCCGCCATCCCGCATCCCCGTCCGCCATCTCCCCGAGCATCGTGTCCAGGTTCTCGACCATCAACACCAGCCGCCGTCCCACCCGATCCGCGACGTCCAGCAAGGCCCCCAGGCAGCGGTCCCCGAGCGTCCGGTCGTCGTGGATTATCCGCAGATCCTCGACGGTGCGCCGGAGCTCGGAGGCGTCTTCCCCGGTCGGCGCCCGGTCCGCCAGCCGCGACAGGCATTCCAGCCAGAACTCGCCTGCCGTGGAGACTTCGTAGCTCTCCTCAGCGAAGACGACCGGATAGAATCGGCGCGAGAGGTCGTCGTCGCGGCGTATCTCGACTGCGATCCGGAGCAGCAGGCTGGTCTTGCCGCTGCCGCGTTGGCCGATCACGATCCGGTGCGGATTCGCGGTCCCATCGCATTCGCGCAACATCTCGATCGCCGAGTCGAACTCCGCCCTCCGGACGCAGAACGACTCCACCAGCTCGTCGTCGGTCAGGAAGCCGGGATTGTACTTTCTCGCTGTCGCGGCCATCGTGTCCTCTTCCGTTCAGACCCGGCGCTGGGCGATGGGCACGAAGTACCGGCCGTGTCTGGCGTGCCACCAGTCTTCCAGCAGGCCGGAGACAAACCTGAGGCCCTCGCCCCTCCGCTCCAGATAGCCGTCGTGTTCGAGCTGGCGGAGCACTTCCTCCACCGCGATGACGTCCCTCTTCGCTTCTGCGTTCGGCGCCTCGAAATATTCGCGGTACAGGCCGACGGCATCGTCGCGCAGCAATCCTCTGTCGACCGCTGTCTCGGTCAGCAGGTCGAGGGCGATCCGGTATCCGTGGTTCCCGAGCGTGGACCTCAGGCGGGTCTCGTAGTGGTCGAGGCCCATCTGCCCCCGGCTTCCAAGCAGGTCGTCCCGGTACACGCCTTCCACGTCCTCCATGGTTGCCGCGCTCCGGTCGGACCGGCGCAAGTACTCGTGCAGGCAGTCGAAGAACAGCTGCACATGGTGGGGTATCGAGCACCGCAGACGGCGGCACATGTCGCTGCGAACGGCGGAAGGAAGGTCGATGCCATAGGCTTTCGCCAGCGCACCGAGGCAGGCGACAGCGGTCTTCTCGTCCCACGGCTTCAGATCGTATGGGGAATAGATGTTGGCCTGGGCGCTCAGACCGGCCCGCCGCAGGATGGGCTCCAGGCTCACGCTGCCGGAAAGGATCAAAATCACCTGGCCCCGGTGCGCCTGCCCGTTCTTTCGGAGCCAGCTCAGAAACGCATCCGCCGCCCGTATTCCCTCGGGCGCGATGCTCTCTCCCCCGTCCCTGAGCAGCCGGTCAACAAGGATCGGCAGCTCGTCGATCGCGAGAACCACCGGCCGGTCATTCGCCGCCAGGGCTGCAAATACCTCGTCTCCCCTTCGTCGCCAGTTCCCGGCATCGATCCCGGCGCGCATCTTCACCCGAATGTCGGCGACGCTCAACTCGTCGATCCGGTCGCCGGTCTCGCGAAGGACGTTGCCGAACCCGGCCACGATGCGGCGCCACGCTCCCTGTACAGGTATCGAACCGGTCCCAATCTCGGCGATCGCGTCGGATGCGGTGTCGGCGCCCTCGACGTCGACGAAGACGGTCTCGAACTCCCCCTTCTCTCCCAGACGGCGCAGCAACTCGCGGACCAGGCTCGTCTTGCCCATGCGTCGCTGCGCGGTCACCAGGGTATGGGTTCCATCCCGCACGCGCTCGGCGAGCGCCGCAAGATCGGTCTCCCGGTCGAAGAACCTGTCCCCCTCGACCCAGTTTGCTCCAGCCTTTCGAAGCGCCATCGTCGTTTCCCAACAATATCGATGGCAACAATATTGTTGGTGGATAGGGAACTGTCAAGGGCCCATGCGGGACGGCAGGCATCTTGGGCTGTTCCGAACTCCCCAAGCCTCCGGGGCAGGCATCGCCGCCCAGGTCAGCAGGCGGACCCCGGATCCCGGCTGGGGGGCTGGGACAGATCGGGGGGAGCCGGCCTCCCGGATCGATGTCCGGGGCAAGCGGCCCACCGAGCCGGGGACGCAACCGCTCGACCTCGTCGAGCGGCGCGAGGTCCTGCAAAGTGACCACCATCGACACCGCGCCGAGCTCTTCGGCGTGCGTCGGCGTGGCGTTGAGCAGCGTCCTGATGTTCGTCTCCCGGTGGCGCATCGGCGTGCCCTGGAACGCCATGGAGAAGTTCGCCAGCCGCGTCAGGCCGAGCGCCCGGGCGTAGCCGGCGAAGTCTTCCTCGCGCAACGGCCCGGGCTGTTCGCGGAAATGCGCGAACAGCTCCAGGCTGTGCGGCCAGGCCAGTAGTTCGCGCTGTTCTTCGGCCGATTCCGAGGAGATCGAACCCGCGTTTTCCACGCCTGATCGTTCCCTTTTCGGATCCCACAAATCGACCGAAAATCGGTGAAAACGGGTGCCAACGCAAGGTCCGTCTGCTTCGTCTAACCCATTGATTTTACGGAATCTATGGGAACGCGTGAAAACGCGCACAGTCTATCCCCGGCGGTCGTCGACGAAGGCGCACCCTGACTCGGCCCAGGGTGCCGCATGGCCACGCCGGGCGCCGAGCAAGGACCGTTCCCTGGAGACATGAGCCCCCCTTGATCGGGCGCCTGTTGCCGCTTTGCGCCGAAGGCGCCAACGAGGTCCGGCTGCCCGAAGATCCCCGTCGCCTCGGCGTGGTCAGGATCTCCCAGAGCCACCAATCTCTCCGAGCCATCATGTACCGCAAATTGCTCTCGGCCTCCTCGCCAACCGCGCACTCCATCACCGGACGCAGCGCGCGGTCTCGTCCCGAGAGTCACGACTTGCCCTTTTTCGTCAGAAACGCGGCCGGACGCTGTGAGAGGGCGCGCAACTCGGCGGAATGCCTCGACTCTTATGTTTGTCCGGCGAAACGAGTGCAGCGTCTGTCATCGTGCCGTGATCGGATCGATTAAATCCCCAGACCACGACTGGCCTTCCATGTCCTTGTCATCGGAATTCGGAGCGTCCCAGCCGTCTCACCCAACGCGGGCATCGTACCGCAGAATTTCACTACTCACGAACTACGGCGCAGTTGTGCGGCATATCATCCTAAAGTATTGTATTCATTTAATTTATATTTCTGATACAAACTCCGTAATCGAATAGTCACCGGACTCGATCACATTCCAGGCTACGCATGCCGCATGCCGCGCCTGCTGATCCCCACCTATCCTGAATCTCCCATCCAAGTTCAACCAGTTGCGCTGAGCCATCCCCGACCGTCAGCAACCGGTCTTCGAGCCTCGCGGGTCGCGTGCGGGGCTCCGGTCCTGCGCCCCGGCTCCCCGTTCGGTCCGCTTATTTCGTCCGGTCCGCCGGCGGCGTGCCGCGATGATCGCGATGCACTGCGCGGAACATGCGCTCCAGGCGTTTCGCGCGCCGCCCCCGCTCGGAGCCGGTCCGGGTCGTAACCCTGGCTCACGCAAAGCCGCCCTGACGGTCTCCTTAGGCGGCCTCGGCCACACGCTCGACTTCGCCCCGCGCCGGAAGCGGGAGCGGCTCCGCCCGTCGAGCGACGGGCGCGGCGTCGTCAGCCAGACCCACGCGGAATAGCCGTCGGCGAACGGCCCGGTCACGCTGTCGAGCCCCGCCAACGGACGGTACCCCTCGCCAAGCTGTGCCGCCGGGAACACGTAGCCGCGCCTGGCGTTCCGCGCTCTACACCTTCGGCTCGTAGTAGACCGAGGAGCGTCCGATCGACTGCAGACGACACTGCCGGCTCGGCACGCCCGGGACATGGACTTCGATCGCGGGATGTGAATGGCCTCGGGGGCTTTCTCTCAGAAGCCTCTTGACAACTGCGCTCGTGCGTATATATACTATACTCGTCTAGTAAGTTTATGTAAGACACATGGGAGGCCAGCAGGCCTCTTCATGCGAACAGAAGAGCCTAGAGATGCGCTGGGGTGTTGAGAAACGATTGGAGTTTATCGAGTTTCGCCTCTTTTGGGAGGGCGGCATCAATCGTGCTGACATTATGGATCAGTTTAGCGTGTCCGTCCCTCAGGCGTCCAAAGACCTGAGTCTGTACGAAGAAAAGGCCCCCGGCAATCTTGTCTACGACAAGAGCGCGAAACGGTATCTGGCGGCGGAGAAATTCAAACCGGTGTTCCTCAACCCGGACGCCAGCCCATATCTGGCACAACTCTGCGCAAGAAGTCTTCCAGATGATGGATTGGAAGAAAGCTGGCTGTCTGCAGTTCCATCCTTCGACACCATGCCAGTGCCATTTCGGCGCATCTCAGTCGGCGTACTCCGCAAAATCCTGGCGACGATACGTGCCAACAGGGCCGTAGAGATCAAATACCAGTCGATGAGCGACCGCCGACCTGATCCGGAATGGCGCTGGATCACGCCGCACGCGCTCGCAAACGATGGGTTGCGTTGGCACGTTCGCGCCTTCTGTCATATCGATAGAAAGTTCAAAGACTTCATTCTTTCACGATGCTTGGAGATTCGTGGCACCGCCGATCCGGAAGCGGTGCCGCCCGAAGATCATTTCTGGCAAAAGAAGTTTGATGTGACACTCGTTCCGAACCCGATACTGAGCGCTCCACAGCAAGACGTGATTGCCCAAGACTACGAAATGCGGGACGGCAAGGTCGTTGTCCCTGTTCGAATGGCACTGCTCTACTACTTTCTTAAACGCCTTCGCCTCGATGTTGCTGATGCGCTCGATCGTCCAGAAGAGGCACCGGTGCTCGTCTCCAATCGCGCTCAATTCGATGCAGCGCTCAAAGAGGCGATGTCATGAAGTCCGAGAATTTCGAATTCATTAGAGAGGGGTGGCCGGAGCTAGCCGCACTCGGCGGTTTCGCGGAGGCCTATGCGCATCCTGATCCGGCGAGTGCACTCGTCAAGCTCCGACTGTTCGCGGAGAACCTGACCAAGGACATCTATCGTGACCTGGGCCTACCGAAGCCGGATCAGCCGACATTTGTAGATCTGCTGAAGAACCCGTCTTTCACGGCCATCACCCCGAAAGTCGTGATCGGCAAGCTGCACGCCCTGCGCATGCACGGAAACAAGGCCGCGCACGGCGAGCCGGTCAAACCGCAAAATGCGCTTTGGCTTCTGCGCGAGGCGTACGATCTCGCGCGCTGGCTGTTCGTGCGCTACGGCGATGGCAAGACAAATGAGATTCCGTCTTTCAGGCGGCCGGCACAACTCCAGGCCGGACAGGCGCGCGAGCGGCGCAAGGTTCTCGAAGAGCTGGCCGCCCAGGAAGCGCAGATGGACTCCTTGCTGCAGGAGCTTGAGGCGACGCGCCAGAAGGCAGCGGTGGCTGAGAAGAAGGCCGAGGATCTTGAAGCTCTCGCGGTCAAGGCTGCGCAGGCGGCTAATGAGCTTGAATTCGACGAGGCGACGACCCGCGCTCGGCTGATCGACAGCTTGCTGGCTAGCGTCGGATGGAACGTTGCGGCCGGTGAGGCAAGCACGGATGAGGTAGGTAAAGAGGTCGAGGTCGCCGATCAGCCCACCGAATCCAGCATCGGCTATGCCGACTATGTGCTTTGGGACGACAACGGCAATCCGCTCGCCGTCATTGAGGCCAAGAAGGCCAGTGTCGATCCCGAGCGGGGGCGACAACAGGCAATGCTCTATGCCGACGGCTTGGAGAAGGCGCACGGCCACCGGCCCGTGATCTTCTACACGAACGGTTTTGATATCTGGATTTGGGATGACGCGCAGGGCTTTCCGCCGCGCAAGCTGTATGGCTTTTACTCAAAGGACAGCCTGCAGCACCTTGCCAACTATCAGCGCGCTGAGCGCAAGCCGCTCGACACGCTCGAAATCAACGAGGATATCGTCAATCGCCTCTATCAAATTGAGGCAATAAAACGGGTCTCCGAGCGGTTCACGAACAAACACCGCAAATCGTTGATCGTGCAGGCCACCGGCACCGGCAAGACTCGCGTGGCCATCGCCCTGACGGACCTTCTGATTCGTGCCGGCTGGGTAAAGCGCGTGCTGTTCCTTTGCGACCGCCGCGAGTTGCGCAAACAAGCCAAGAACGCTTTTGGTGACTTTCTCTCCGAGCCGATCCGGATTGTTACTTCACGCGTCCGATCCAACGCGAGCGAGCGGATTTTTCTCGCGACCTATCCGGCAATGCAGAAGGTCTTCCAGTCCTTCGATCCCGGCTTTTTTGATCTGATCATCGCCGATGAGTCCCATCGCAGTATCTATAATGTTTATGGCGATATCTTTCACTATTTTGACTGTCATCAGGTTGGATTAACAGCGACGCCGGTGGACTTTTTAACCCGAAGCACATTCAAGCTGTTCGACTGTGAAGGTCAGCTGCCGACCGCGAACTATGACCTGGAGCAGGCCGTGGAGGACGGCTACCTGACTCCGTTCGAGGTCTTCGAGTATACGACGCAGTTCCTGCGCGAGGGCATCAGCCTCGACACGCTGACCAAGGAGCAAATCGAGCAACTTGAAGAGCAGGGTGAGGACCCGGCGCAGTATGACTTCTCATCCGAGCAGGTTGACAAAATCATCTACAACAAAGACACGAACCGCGCGATCCTGCGCAACCTCATGGAAAATGGCTTGCGGGATGCGACTGGTCAGCTACCGGGCAAGAGCATCATCTTTGCGCGCAACCATCAGCACGCCGTCCTGCTGCGGCGGCTCTTCGACGAGATGTATCCGCAATATGGCGGCACTTTCTGCCAAGTGATCGACAACTATGATCCGCGCGCTGAGCAGCTGATCGACGATTTCAAAGGTGAGGGGACGAACAGCAGTCTGACCATCGCGATCTCCGTGGATATGCTCGATACCGGCATCGACATCCCGGAGGTTCTGAACCTGGTTTTTGCCAAACCGGTCAAATCGCCGGTCAAGTTCTGGCAGATGATCGGGCGCGGCACTCGCCTCCGGGAAGACCTGTTCGGCCCGGGCCAGCACAAGACCATCTTCCGCATTTTCGATCACTGGGGGAATTTTGAGCGCTTTGAGATTGGCTACCGGCTGGCCGAGCCAGCGCAGAGCAAGTCCGTCATGCAGCTTGTCTTCGAGGAACGTCTGACGATTGCCGAAACCGCCCTGAACAGCAGCGAGCTTCCTTTATTCGAAAGGACGATCGAACTCATCGCGGCCGACATTGCGGCGCTGCCCGAGGACTCGATCGCCGTGCGAGAAAAGTGGAAGGAAAAGCGCGCGCTCTCCCAGTCCGCCACACTCAAAGCCTTTGCGCCCGCTACAGTCGCCCGGCTGCGACAGGAGATCGCATCTCTCATGCAGTGGCGCAATATCCGAGGTCTCAGTGACGCCTACGCGCTCGACCTGCTGATCGCTCGCATGCAAAACGCCGTTCTACGCGAGTCCGGTGAGCTAGGTGATCTGAGAGTCGAACTGATGGATCGCTTGGCCGCACTACAGATGCACCTTAATCCGGTGCGGGAAAAGGCGGACGTCATCAAACGCGTCAAGTCCGATGAGTTCTGGGGTTGCATAACAGTCCATACACTTGAAGAGGTGCGTGTCCCGCTACGTGAGATAATGCATCACCGAGAGCGTAGCGGCGGACAGCCCTTGCCGCCGAAGGTCGTCGACATTACCGAAGATGCCGCCGGCGTCAATTACAGTCGCCGCTCAGCCAGCCTGAAGTCTGTGGATTTGAAGGCTTACCAGCAGATCGTTGAGGCCGAGCTAAATAAGCATTTTGAGACCAACCCAACGCTTCAGAAGATCAAAGCCGGCGATCCCGTTTCTGAATCCGATGTGCAGGCCCTCGTGTCGATGATACTGACGCAGAGCCCAAGCGCCAGCCGCGATGTCTTGGCTGAGTTCTTCAGCGCGACGGCGGAGCCACTGCTATTCGCGATTCGCTCGATCATCGGCATGGATCCCGAAACGGTCAAAGAAAGATTCAGCGACTTTGCGCGCAAGCACCCGAAGCTGACGGCAAAACAGACGCGCTTCCTCGCTCTGCTGCAGAACCACATTGCGCGCTACGGCTCGATCACTGTCGACCGGCTTTACGACGCGCCCTTCACCGTCGTCGATGCCAACGGTCTTGATGGCGTCTTCGAAAATGAAAAAGAGGTCAGCGATCTTCTTGAGGTTGTGCGGCGGTTCGGGCCGCCGGCAGGAGATCGCCCCGAAACCAAACCGAACGTAAGGTCTGAATAAAATGGTCACGGGGGAATTGAAACGGCGTATCGATACGCTTTGGACAGAGTTTTGGCAGGGCGGGATTACGAACCCGCTGACGGTGATCGAGCAGATCACGTTCCTGATGTATGCCAGGCTTCTGGACATCAATGAAACGCGCGATGAGAACCGTACAAAGCGCACGGGAAAGCCTTTTCAGCGGCGCTTCCAAGATGATGAGCAGCATCTGCGCTGGCAGAATATTCGTCACACGCCGGCAGAAAAGATCATCCCGCTCGTGCGCGATGAGGTTTTCCCACACTTCAAATCAACGGTAGCAATCGGCACGGCGTTCACCGAGTTCATGAAAGACGCGCAGCTGATGATCCAGAAGCCGGGCCTTCTAGTCAAATCGATTAACATGATCCATGAGCTGCCGCTCACCGAGGGCGACACCAAGGGAGATCTCTACGAGTATCTGCTCAGCAAGCTGACGACGGCCGGCATCAACGGACAGTTCCGTACGCCCCGGCACATCATTCGATTGATGGTCGACATGCTCGAACCCAAGCCGGCGGATGTAATCGGCGACCCGGCCTGTGGCACCGGCGGCTTCCTCGTCAGCGTGATGGAGTATCTGCTCGAGACCTACACTTCGCCCGAGGCCGTGATCGAGGAGACCGACCCCGAGACCGGCGCAGTTGAGAAGATTTTCATCGGCGACCTGCTCGAGAAGCACCGTGAACACATCCGCGGCGGTATGTTCCACGGCCTCGATTTCGACGCCACCATGCTGCGCATCGCCGCGATGAACCTCATGCTGCACGGGGTTGACGACCCCAACATCCACTATCAGGACACGCTGAGTACCGGCTTTACGGACAAGTTCCCGAAGCAGGCGAGCGAGGGCTTCGATGTCATCCTAGCCAACCCGCCCTTCAAGGGCAGTCTCGATTTCGAGGATGTGCACTCCGGGCTTCTGCGCCAAGTCAAAACGAAGAAGACCGAGCTGCTCTTCCTGGTCCTGATCCTGCGCATGCTGAATACCGGCGGACGATCGGCGACAATCGTACCCGACGGCGTGCTGTTCGGATCGTCCGGCGCCCACCGTCAGTTGCGTCAGCTCTTGGTCGACCAGAACCAGCTCGAGGCTGTTGTCAAACTGCCCAGCGGAGTCTTCAAACCCTATGCGGGCGTCTCAACCGGCATCCTTGTCTTTACCAAGGGCGGGCGCACCGACAATGTTTTTTTCTACGACATCCAGGCCGATGGCCTGTCGCTCGACGACAAACGCGAGCCGATAGGAGAGAACGACCTGCCGGACTGCCTGGCCCGATGGCGCTCTCGCGATCCGGCCAACGATACGGACCGGAGGTCAAAGGCATTCTTCGTTTCGTCAGCCGAGATCAAAGAGGCCGGCTATGACCTGTCTCTGAGCCGCTATCAGGATCGGGTGTATGAGGAGGAGGAGTTCGATCCGCCGAACGTAATTCTTGGTCGTATGAAATCCCTTAACGACCAGATTGCCGACGAGATCGCTGAGCTTGAGGAAATGCTTCGATGAGGAAGTCGACACTCGGCGAAATTTGCGAGTTTAAGTATGGAAAGAGCCTTCCAGCGAAGAACCGTGTCGAGGGCGTATACCCTGTATTCGGATCAAATGGCCAAGTAGGTTCGCACGTAGAGGCAATTACTAGGGCGCCGACAATCGTTGTAGGACGAAAGGGGTCCGTAGGAGAACTGCACTATTCTTGCGATCCTTGTTGGCCGATCGACACCACTTACTACGTCGATCCAAGTACCTCGGAAGCCGACCTGAGATGGTTGTACCATGCGATGAAGTCATTGCGTCTCACTGAGCTGAACAAAGCCGCTGCGGTGCCTGGACTGAATCGCAATGATGCTTATCAGCAGAAGATCCTCGTCCCGGACCTGGAAGACCAGCGGCGTATTGCGGCGATCCTTGACCAAGCCGATGGCATCCGACGCAAGCGTACGCATCAACTTGGAACAATTGGCGACTTCTTGAGATCTGCCTATGTGCGCACAATTGGCCACCTCAACTCGAGCCATGGTGACTGGGAACCACTCACGATTGAAGCACTTGCGGAACAGCGCAAGGGCGCAATTCGTTCCGGTCCGTTCGGGAGCGCGCTTAGACACGGGGAATTTGTGGACGATGGCGTCGCAGTGCTCGGCATCGACAACGCAGTTCAAAACAAGTTCGTTTGGGCGGAGCGACGCTTCATCCTGCCCTCCAAATACGAGGAGCTTCGTCGCTATAAGGTTTTCCCGAGCGATGTGATCATCACGATCATGGGGACAACTGGCCGATCAGCCGTCGTGCCAAAGGACATTCCCGAAGCCATTACGACCAAGCACTTAGCGACGATTACCTGCGACCGAGAGCTCATACACCCGGAAGTGCTGTCGTTCGCGATTCATTCCGATCCCCTGATCATTCGCCAGATCAAGTCCTACAATAAGGGCGCGATTATGGATGGCTTGAACCTTGGAATCATACGGAAGCTGGAAATCAGCCTGCCGCCAATGGAAGAGCAGCTCCGTTTCGTCGCGATGCTTCGGAAAGTACGGGCCATGGAAGCAAGGGCCCAAATGCCCGACGGCTCAGGGGATGATCTTTTCCAATCATTGTCGCAACGCGCCTTTCGCGGCGAGCTCTGAGATGCCGCAATGCGCTTGACCCGGATCGAGATCGAGAACTTCAAAGGGATCGGCACCCGCGAAGGGATCGACCTGAGACCGATCACGCTGCTCTTCGGCCCGAACAGTTCGGGCAAGAGCACGATCCTGCAGGCGCTGCACTACCTGCGCGAAATCCTGGAGCGCGGCAACGTCGATCCCGATGTGACGATCGCGGGCGGCTTGGTTGATCTCGGCGGCTTTGCAACGCTTGTCCACAATCACGAAGTTGATCGGACGGTCACGCTGAAAGTGACGATCGATGTATCCGATGAGCAGGGTGCAGAAGGGCTGCCACTCAATGCCGGGCTGTCGATGGGTGAGCCAGAGTTTAGCGAGTTGCCAGTACGTTATCTTGTTGGAGAGAGCGAGGAGTACCGCGATTACGCCATCGTGCAGGAGGTGGGGCTAGCAGTCGATATCCGCTGGAGCCATCAGGCGCAGGCACCTTTTGTGGCGCGGCTAGCGATTGACCTCGATGGTAAGCCGGTTGCAATGATCGTCTCGCCGCCGCAGACCGGGCGGGCGCAACTCACCTATTTCAATTTTGCTCATCCGCTACTACGACGCGCCGTGATGCCGGACGATGAGCCGGCCGAGGAAGTAACGGCCTCATCGCCTCTCGAAGATGAAATATGGGCTCTGGCACGCGAAGCGGCTGCCGACCGCGCTGCCCCAAGCATCCCGGACGATCTGCTACGCATTTCTGTGGCGACGGAGATCGGCGCGCTGCCGGCATTAGACCGCGAGCTTGTCCTCGGCATCCGCGACCCGGATGTGAAGAAGGCCGAGCTTGAAGAGCGCACGCCGCGCGTCAACGGCCTGCGTTCTCTCCTGTCTGAACTGATACTTGGCTCGACGCGTCTTGTCCGCGATCACCTCGTACACATGACTTATATTGGTCCGCTCCGCGAAGTCCCAACTCGTAGCTACCGAGCACAAGCTACGCCCGACGAAGCGCGCTGGGCGACTGGACTTGCCGCCTGGGACCTTCTCTACAATGATCGCAGCGGCGATCTAATGGAGGAGGTCAACCGCTGGATATCCGATGAAGCCCGGCTGCGCACCTCCTACCGGCTGGAGCGTGTCGAATTCAAGGAAGTGCCTGTTCCCAGCGCTCTTGATCAAATGTTTCAGCGC
Source organism: Alphaproteobacteria bacterium (assembly GCA_965202925.1). GTDB lineage: Bacteria > Pseudomonadota > Alphaproteobacteria > Bin65 > Bin65 > Bin65. The sequence goes on from CBDBCG010000002.1 coordinate 177,499, forward strand.
GGCTTAAGCGAGGATGATCTCGGCGAGCTGCAGGAACTCTACTACAGTTTGGGGACCAGGACCCAGATCGCGTTACGCGACTTCGAAAAGGGCATCCTGGTTGCGCCCAGCGATGTCGGTGTCGGCATTTCGCAGATGGTGCCAGTCGTCGTCGCAGCGCTGCGGGAGCAGGATGGCGTGCTGGCAATTGAGCAGCCTGAACTGCATGTCCATCCAGCAATTCAGGTCGGCATGGGCGACCTCTTCATTCACTCGGTTGGCAGTGTTCCCGATCAGCTGTTTGAGGGAAAATCGCTCATCATCGAAACACATAGCGAGCATATCATGTTGCGCTTGCTGCGCAGGATCAGGGAAACGACCAACGATGAATTGCCGCCCGGTGTGACCGGTCTGACCGCGGTCGACCTGTCCGTCGTCTATGTCGAAGGCGGTGATGACGGCGTGCGGTTTCGGCCGCTGCGTGTCGATGAAGAAGGAGAGTTCCGTGATCGGTGGCCGCACGGCTTCTTCAGGGAGCGGGCCGGGGAGCTCTTCTGATGTTCCACGAATACGCGGTAGAGCCTGCCGCCATCAGCTCGGACTGGCAGACATTTCGCTACCTGATCGAGAAGTTCGGCTTTGACCAGGGCCGCCTGATTTCCCAGTTCCCCAAACACTGGTTTCGCGACGTCTATCAGGCTGCCGGAGGCCTCAGCGACTTGCAAAAAAAGCGCGTCGAAGAAGCGCTTAACGAAGCCAAGAAGAACAAGGTTGTCCGTACCGGCCGCCCCTATGACCCCGATCTTGCAGGATGGCTGGACAACGCGCTCATAGAGCATGGCCGCGAGCCCTTTCACGCCATCATCGCGGCAGCCAATCCCCGGGGCGATGCCTGCGTCGTTCGCAGCGATGAGGTCGATGACGCCCATGCGCTCATGGTGTGCGCGCGCGAGCGCGCTGTGCCACGCGATGTCGAGTCTCTGGCCGTAGCCCTTCACGGGATGCTGCGCTTTGGCGGGTGCATCGTGTTCGTTGACCCGTTCTTCGATCCCTACAATGTGCGGTACAGGAGAATGTTTTTTCGCCTGCTCAGCATCGTCAAGGACGTCAACCCGCGTGCAGAGTGCGAAATTCACTATCGGTATCACGAGAACAAGCCGGACAATGCCGATCTCGAAGGCGAAGCCGCCGCTCTGTTCGGCAACATTGTTCCGGCCGAGATGGCCGTCACTCTGTACTGCTGGAAAGAGCGGGACGGCGGGGAGGATTTTCATGCCCGCTATCTACTGACAGACAAGGGCGGCATTCGCGTGGATGCCGGCTTCGAGCCGGTGGGTGATCATCAAAATACGGATGTGAGCCTGATGGACTTCGAGCTGTCACAAATGAGGCTGGCTTCGGTCGCGCGCGATGCCACACAGTATGAACTGGTCGGGCCGGTGCTGCGCATCTCGGCTAACGGTGACGTCGACCATGTTTGAACTGCGCACCGATATCGGCTCCCGGGATACTTCATGACCGTTCATTTGACAGCGCGCCTGGCCTGGCACGACGACGGTTGGAACGGCCGGATTTGTGAGCGGCCGGACTGCAACAGTTACTGTGTCGGCATGCACTCCTATCCTGGCGACGTGGTTGCGCGGGAACGTGACCTCGACGAGGAGATGGCACAGGCCGGCAAGCCTCTCGCCAAACTTGGCGGTGCGGACCTGCCGCCCTGCATTTACAGCGTCAATGCGTTCGGCCCCGAGCCCATCCGCGGCTATTCCAACCCGCCGGATTTCTTCAAAGGCGGCGCGCAGCGGACGGAATGGGATATTCCCGAGGCGACGGTATGCGTCTGGCCCTATGAGGCCATGTATGGCGATGATGTCTATGACGAAGCCGGCCGGCTCGATAATGACCGCCGGTCCGCCAACGCTGACGCGTTCTTTGCCGAGATCGAGGACAATAGGAGCCTGATCTTCTACTACGCGAACTACTCCAACCCGTTCTCCGAAGAAGAAAGCCCGCGCTACGCGCTGATCGGCGTCTCTCGTGTCAAGAAGCTTGGCGACCGTCTCATTTACGACCAGTCAACCGACTATATCCGCGAGAGATACGCAGGCGGCATGATCTGGGCGCGCAATGTCAGCTCACACTATCCGAACGAAGGCCTGCGGCTACCCTATCACCGGTACCGTGAGGATGCCGAGACACTGCTGCGCATCGCCGTATTCCCCGAGAATCCGCGCACCTGCAAGTACGGTGCGCGTCACCTCACTAACGACGATGCGATCGGCCTGCTGGAACAGATCCTCAGCGCTGTATACGAGCTCAAGGCCATCGGCGATGACAGCGAGGACTGGGATGAGCGCGAGCGCTGGCTGCTCGGCTGCATTGCCGAACTGTGGAGCAAGCGCGGTCTTTATCCCGGCCTGCTGAATGTCATGCGCTTTCTCGGGGCGGATACCGCCACCGGGTCTGCGCGCGCCCTCATCGAAAAGGGAGAGTCCAAAGAAGCCCACCGGCTCTTCTTCGATGCGGTCGACAACGGTGCTGAAGTCACGTCATTCGGTCTGCTCGGAAAACCGCTACAGCGGCTCTCCCGGCAATGGCGGCTCAAGCCGGACAGCACGCGGTCGCTGCTGCGCGATGTGCTGCCACGCCTCGATCTGCGTCTTGAACAGATAGAGCGGATTGTCAGCGAAGAGGCAGTCGTGCGGCAGGCGCACGGCCTGCCGCCTGCCATCACCGACCCGGTCGACAATCCTTATCTGCTATCTGAAGGCTACGTCGGCGACAGCCCTGATGACACCATTCCCTGGGGCACGGTAGACCGCGGCGTGCTGCCCTCTCCGGAACTGGGCGGCGAAACCCTGGCCGAGATGGAATTCGATGATCCGCGCCGCTTCAGGGCGCTATGCGTCGAGCATTTGCGGCGCGAGCCCAACCAGACATTTCGCGCAGCGGATGCCGTACTCGCCGAGGTCAATGCCCGCCTGGCCAAGCTGCCGGAATGGAAGGCGGCCACCTTCACCGCGCGTTATTTCGAAGTTGATCGCGAGGTCCTCGAAGAATCGCTGGTCATGCGAAGCGAAAGCGACCGCCTCTGGCTTTATCTCGCCGAAGTCTACGATGACGAGCGGACGATCGAAGACTCGCTGACCAAACTCGCCGGCCGGGCTGACATCGAACTCACGCGCCCCTTCGATGCCGATGATTGGCGCAACGAAATCCGCAACACGAAGAGCCCGCTTCTAAAGAAAGCACAGCAGCAGTACGAAGCTGCCATCGATGCCCAAGCAGACAGCTGCGCGGAGATCTTCCGGCGGCCGCTGTGTGTCGTGACCGGTGCGGCCGGCACCGGCAAAACGTCTGTCATCTGCGCGATCATCCGCGCTGTGCGGCAGACCGAAGGTGACGGTGCGCCTCTGACCGTACTGGCGCCGACCGGCAAGGCGTCAGACCGCGTCCGCGCCAAGATGCACGAGCGTGAGATCGAACGAGTCGGGACTTCCACGGTCCATTCCTTTCTGGCGAAAGGCGGCTGGCTCAACAACAACCTCACGCTCAAGCGCGCAGGCGGCAAGCGCGCCGGAAGCGGGACGATCATTGTCGATGAAGCGTCGATGCTCGATCTTGCGCTCATGGCCAGTCTGATGCGCGCGATCGACTGGCGGCAGGTTCGGCGCTTCATCCTAGTCGGTGATCCCAACCAGCTCCCGCCGATCGGCCGAGGACGGGTCTTTGCTGACACTATTCAGTGGCTCGCTGAAAAGAACGCCTCAGGCATCGCCCGGCTCGAATATAACCTCCGCCAGCTCCAAAACGCCGTTGAAGGGAAGGGCACCGCGATCCTGCGCCTTGCTGATCTGTTCATCAGCGCAAACGCCCGCGATGATGGTCAGCCCACCGCATCGGATGCCGAGGAATTTCTCACGCGCGTTCACAAGGGCGGCGACGTCGATGCCGATTTGCGTGTGATCTATTGGGATGAGCCAACAACCCTGCCCGACACGCTCATTCAGGCCATTGAAAGGGAAATGGCGGATCACACCGGCGCGACGCTCGATCCGCAAAAGCCCTACGAGCTCTGGCGCACGGCGTTCGACTGGAAGCCTGAAAAATACCAGGTTCTTACTCCGTATCGCGGCGAGCTTCACGGCGTCGAGGCGCTAAACCAGGCCGTCCAGGATCGCGTTGCCGCCGGCGTGATGAATCGCTACGGCTTGCTCGACGGCATTACGCTCTACGACAAAGTTATTCAGTACCGAAACCGGCCGCAGTCAAATCCGATCTGGGCCTATAACTTCAATGCAAAGAGAGCGGAGAACGTTGAGGTTTTCAACGGTGAAATCGGCTTCGTTCAAAAACATAGCTTCGACAAGAAGCCTGGCGGACGGCTTAGGCGCTTTCAGGTCAAGTTCGAGCGGAAGGACCACCTGGCCGTCGGGTACGGCAACGAGCTATCCTCGAACGGCCGGTTTGAAAGTGTCGAAGACAATCTGGAGCTGGCCTACGCCATTTCAGTGCACAAGGCGCAGGGCAGCGAATTCAATCATTCCTATGTGGTCGTGCCCCGCTCAAAGGGCTGGTCACTGTCTTCCGAGCTCCTTTACACAGCGCTGACTCGTGCATGGCAACACTGCACTTTGCTCGTGCAGGGGGATGTGTCGACATTGCTGTCGGCGCGACGTCCGGAAAACGCGCAGACCGGCCTCATTAACTCCTCGCTGTTTGACGGATTCTTCCGCGCGGTGCCGGACGAGCTCATCAATCGCAGGGGCTGGTATGAGGAAGGCCGCATTCACGAAGCGCTGAGCGGCGACATGGTCCGCTCAAAGTCCGAACTCGTGATCGCCAACCTGCTCCATGAGCACGACGTGCCGTTTGCCTATGAAGTTCTTCTTCGCGCGCCCGACGGGACGATGTACCTGCCGGACTTCACGATCAGCTGGCAGGGCGAGACCTGGTTCTGGGAGCACTGGGGAATGATGTCTTCCGATTCCTACCAAGAGCACCGGGAACGAAAGATCGTCTGGTACGACAAGAACTTTCCCGGCCGCCTGATAGAGACCTTCGAAGGTCCGCAGCTAAGCCGGGACGCCGCCGACAACATATCCCGGCACTTCGCGGGCTGAATTCACCCGGCTGGCTGGAATCGAGGATGGGACGGTTCGGCCGCTCCCTCGGCTGCTCGAACTACTCGGAACCCAACACACGCCTGACTGTCTTCCCTGATTTCATTGCCTCCTATACCAGTACCCAGTCGAACGGCGCTCGTGGAAATGCCTGTAAATCGGGGCGCGAGTCGGTTGTATGGGACAGTGGTGTGGCACCAGCCGGGATACGTGGCATCGTACAGAAATTGGATCAGCTACAAACCGAAGGTATCCTTGGCATCTTCCGTCGCGATATAGAGCCAGCTGCGGTTCGCATGTGTTTGGCCTGCAATGCGCTGTCAGATGTCTTTAGTCACCTATGCTTGTTTCGTGAACTCGGCGGCGTAGGAGACTGCGCCCCTGCATCAGCCCCTTTTCCCTGCTTGGTTTCTCGCAGGTTGGCGTTCCCGCTGGAGCGCGCACTGTCTTCGTACCGCAATCGGCCGAATTCAACATAAGGCCCCGCCTGTCCCCGCTTGTCCTCGATCGCCCGTCACGCCCATCGCGATCCGCCTGCGTTGACGGCGTCGCGCAACGGCTTGCCGGCCTTGATGGTCGGCGTGGTCGAGGCAGCAATGTTCAGGCTCTCTCCGGTCCTCTGATTGCGCCCCGTGCGGGCGGGGCGGTTCCTGGCGCCGAACGTCCCGAAGCCGGCGATCCGCACGTCCTCGCCCCTGGCCCGGGTTTCCGCGATCGCCTCGAAGACGGCATCGACGGCGTCCCCGGCCGCCGACCGTCCGACTCCGGTCCGGCCGGCCGCACGGCCCGCAATTTCCGGCTTGTTCACCCGTTCTCTCCCTGCGTTGCCGGGTTCACCCGACAGACCATAGCCGAGGCCGGCGCCCACGGTTAGCACGAAGCGCAGGCCATATCGATCCCGGCAGCGGTCATTCCGCGCCCTTCATGCCCGTGCGGCGCCTCCGGCGTTTCGCACGGCATGGACCCGCGGTCCAGCGTCAGGCGTTCGAGGCCGGCGTTTTCCAGGCGATTCCAGGGGGCCGTAGAGCGGACCCCGCGCCGCCGCCGGGGAGGCCGATCCATGTCCAGCCGCATCGCCGATGTTGCCGTGCCGCCGCGATGCAACCAAATGATCCGCGCCGGCGCCCTCGTCGCCATCAACCATTCGGGCGGCAAGGACTCGCAGGCCATGACCATCCTGCTGTCCCGGGTCGTTCCCCGCGACCAGATCGTGGCGGTTCACGCCCCGCTCGGCGAGGTCGAGTGGCCGGGCACGGTCGAGCATATCGAGGCGACGCTTCCCGCGGGGGTGCCGCTGATATTCGCGCCCGTCGCGTCCGGCAAGACCCTGCTCGACCGGGTCGAGGAACGGGGCCTCTGGCCCTCGAATTCGGCTCGATGGTGTACCAGCGATTTCAAGGCCGGACCTATCCAGCGCGAGCTGCGCCGCTATCTGAAGACCCATCCGCGCTTCGGCGGGCGGCTCGTCAACGCCATGGGCATGCGCGCGGAGGAAAGCCCGGCGCGCGCCCGGAAAGCTCCATGGCGGCGCAACGACCGGATGAGCGTCGCCGGGCGCGAGGTCTTCGACTGGCTGCCGGTCTTCGATCTTTCGGCCGAGGACGTGTTCCGCGTCATCCGTCACGCCGGCCAAGCGCCGCACTGGGCCTACGCCGCCGGCATGTCGCGGCTGAGTTGCAGCTTCTGCATCCTGGCGTCCCGCGCCGATCTGCGCCGCGCAGCGGAGCTTCGTCCGGACCTCTACGCGAAATACGTGCAACTCGAACGGCGAATCGCCCACACGCTCTCGCCCACACGGAAGTATCTGCCGGAGCTGACGGGAATCCCGGTCGACGGCGCCGTCTCCACGCCGCTCCCACCCCGAGGGCTCAAGGGGGATTGTCCCGCGCGGTCCCGAGCCGCCTCAGTCTCGAGGTAGCGGCGCTCCGAACCGCGCAGTCTCCCAGACCGCGCGGCTCCCGGGATGGCGGTCCATCCAGTCGCGATAGCCGTCCATCTTGCGCTTCCAGTCGATCTCGCCGCCGACATATTCGCCGGTCTCGTCGATGACCCCGCACTCAAGCTCCGCCGCAACCAAGTGCCACCACATGTCGACGTCGGCGGCGAGCTTTTCCTCGCTGATGCCGTCATGCCCCAGCTGCTTCGCGGTGATGGCGCGCGCGACCGCCTCGATGTTGTCGCTCCAGCTTGCCATGCCCGCAACTTAGCGCGGCCCCGGCGGACCCTGCAAGCCGTCCGTCGACTCCCGCGCGGCAGGCGCTTTCGCCGACCGCGCGCTCGATGTCGGACTTTGCGAAGGTCGTCACACCGGTCCGTCCGCCTTTCCCGCCCCGTAACCGCCGCCGGGACTGCGCCCGACCTTGCGCCCGACCCTGCGCCACCGGCTCGCGAGGCGCAAGCCCTGTCCTGCGCCCGGACGCCACGCCGCCGATGTGCCCGGTTCGGCGCACCGCCTTCGGCGCGCCCCGGGGAGCGGCGTTGAGCGGTTCCAGGGTGTTCGGTGCCAAGGTCCAGAGAGCCAGGCGCCGCGCCGATGCAATCCCTCGACGGAGACTGGCATGAACCTCATCGCCCCCGGGGCCGAACCGCTCATCCGGGAGATCCCGCTGAGCCGGCTTTCGCTCGCCCCCGAGAATGTCCGCAAGACCCCGCCCGATCCCCGGGCCGACGCCGAGCTCATGGCTCTCGTATCGCTGGTCGAACCGTCCCGATCTCAGGGACATCATGAAACGCGCGCTGAACGACTCCGACATTCCCGAACTCGATGGCTTCGACCGGTTCCACGAGGCGGTCCGGCGCGTGACCGGCTGGCAAGAAGCGTCCGGGGATATCGTGCTGGGCATGGTTGGCGAGGCCGAACACGTTCTCGACTACGGCTGCGGCAAGGGCCGCCTCGCCCGGGAGATGGCGAAGCGCGGGACGCGGGTCCTCGGTTACGACCCGGACTGCGCCCACCGGCGGCGCTGGGATTCGCTCTGTCGGGAGGCGGACAATCTCCGCTTCACCCGCGAACGAAGCGAGGCGCTGGCGGCGGGACCGTTCGATCTCGTGGTCTGCCGCCGCGTGCTCTGCACGATCGAGGACACCGCCGATCTGCGCGCGGTCCTGGCCGACCTGCGCGCCTGCGTGACCGGGCATGGCCGGGTCGTCGTGACGGTATGCGATCCGCACTTCACCTTCGGCGGGCCGAGCCCCGAAGCCGACCGGGAACTGCCCCCCGGCGCCCGCTACGAGGCCACCATTGCATGGCGGAAGAGGCTGCGAGCGACGGGCCGGGTACGCCGGGACGTGCATCGGCCCGAACGGGCGCTGCGGCGGGAGTTCGCCCGCGCGGGCCTGACGGTAACCCGACGCATCGAGGAGACTTCCATCGACCTGGAACGCTTCGAGCCGATGTCGGAGCATCTGGCGTTCGAGCTCCGTCCCCTCGCACCGCTGCCCGGCGAGGTCACGCTGCTGATCAAGGCATGCGCCATGGAAGCGGCCACCCTCGACGTGCAGGTGCGCCACCTGGTCTCGCAACTGGAGGGGCCGCGGGCGTTCGCCGAGCGGATCCTCGCGATCGACTCCCGGGGGGAGGGATTCCTCCGGCAGCACGCGCCCGGAAGCCTGGACGACCTTCGCCGGGAAGCGCGCCGCCTGATGGATGCCGGATGGATCGACCGGATCGTCGAGGGCCCCGGCGACGGCGAGGACGCCGCCGCGCTGAACCGGCGGTGGTTCGGCATTCCCTCCGCGCGTGCGCACGCCGCGACCGGCGCGCAGATCTGTTCCACGCTGGCGGGGTTCGAGGCGTGCGAGACGCGATACGTTCTCCACATGGACGCCGATGTCATGGTCGCCCGGACGGACCGGGGTCACGATTACACGGCCGAGATGCTTGCAGTCCTGAGCGGAGAGCCGGGAGCGCTGACCGTGGCGCTCAACATCGCCATGCTACGCGACCGGCCCTATACCGACCGCGGACCGCGCGGCGCGTGGCGCACGGAAGCACGCGCCGGGATGATCGATCTCGCCCGGCTGCGCGAAGCGGGACCGTTGCCGAACCGGACCGAGGGCGACCGCCTCGCGCTTCCCTGGCACAGGGCTCTCGACCGGGCGATCGAGGGGGGCGCGGGCCGCTCGTTTCGCGGCGGCGACCGCCGGACCTTCCATGTGCACCCGCCCAACGCGCGCAAGAACGACATCAAGGCGTGGTTCGCGGCGCTCGATCGCATCGAGCATGGCGCGGTGCCGCGCGTTCAGCAGGGAAGGCCGGACTGGACCGGCGGCATGGCCGAATGGATGGGACCGCCCCGGCGCGAGCCGTTCGTATTCGTCGTCTCGGGCCGCAACGTGCCGGCGGGCCGGTTCCGCCGCTGCCTGGAATCCATGACCCGGCAGAAGGGGCCGCGATGGGGCGCGGTGATCTTCGACGACGCGTCCGATCCCGAGTTCGCCGAACATTTCGAAGTCGCCTGCGAGGGGCTCGGGGAGCGCTGCACGGTCATTCGCAACCGGCGCCGCCGCGGCCTGCTGGCCAACATGGTGACCGCCATAAGGACGATTTGCGCCGACGCGGACACGGTGATCGTGACGCTCGACGCGGACGACGCCCTGATCGGCGACCGGGTACTTGAGCGGTTGGCGGCGGAATACCGGCGCGGCGCCGACGTGACCGTCGGGTCGATGCTGCGCACCGACAAGGAGGCGGACTATCCGGTATGCTTCGAACGGCCGCGCGAGCATCGCGGAGGCAATGTGTGGCAGCATCTCCGGTCGTTCCGGAAGAGGCTCTTCGACGCCATACCGGACGAGGCGCTGCGGCTCGACGGCGATTACGTCGATCTCGCCAACGACTGGGGCTTCATGCTGCCGATCGTCGAGATGGCGGATAACCCGGTTCATATCCCCGAACCGCTGTATCTGTACGAGCCATCGGGGACCGGAAAGGGCGCCGGGCGGGCCGCCCGCGAGGAGGCCATCGGACGCATCGTCGCCAAAGGGCCCGTGGGGGATGGCAGGGCACTTCGCCACGATCCTCGCCGAGAAAACGGCCGCAGGAGGCACAGCGCCCGCGCCTGGTGATCTGAGTCACCCATGTCGACAATGCCGGCGGGATCCGCCGCCTTCGCGCTAGAGCGGTATCCGATAAACCTGGATCGTATCCTGCGGCGGCGAAGTAGTTTCTGCATTCCTGTGGTTGGAAGGTTTCGAGGATTCGGGCGATGGCGCCCCACAGCCCCTCGACGGTGCGTTCTGCGGCCTGGCGGAGCAGCGCCTTGAGTTTGGCGAAGGCCATTTCGATGGGGTTGAGGTCGGGCGAGTAGGGCGGCAGGAAGCGGATTTCGGCGCCGGCGGCCTCGATCCTTTGGCGCACCCCCGGCCCCTTGTGGCTGGACAGGTTGTCCATGACGACGATATCGCCAGAGCGGAGCTCGGGGGCCAGCACCTTCTCGACATAGGTCTCGAAGGCGACACGGTTGATCGGGCGATCGAGCACGAAGGGAGCGATCATGCCGCGCACGGTGAACCCGGCGACGAAGGTCGAGGTCTTCCAGTGGCCGTGCGGCCGGGCCATGCGCAGGCGCTCGCCGCGTGGCGCGCGGCCGTAGGCACGGGCCATGTTGGTCTTGGCCCAGGCTTCGTCGATGAACACCAGGCGGGTCGGATCGAGCGCGGCCTGACCGTCGCGCGCGGTGTTTCGACATCCTGTTCCTCTCGGTCGATCCCGCGACCGGCAGGATCCGGCTCGAACGTTCGGAGGAGACCGTGGCCGAAACACCGAGGGCGGCGATGGCCCAGGCAGGCGGCGGGCGCACGGTCTCGCCCCCTTCGCAGGGGAATCAGAACGAGGCTGCAACGGCGATCCGGGCGGCGTTTGACTTGCGGCTACCGGCGGATGTCCGGCGCGGGCTTGCCAAGCCGGAGTTATCCCGTCCGCGGCCCGCGGCCAGCGCGACCGCCCCGGCAGGCGATAGGCCCTAACTCTCGCAGGCCGCGGAGCGCCACGGCCCGGTCGCGCTTGGCGAAGCGCTTGCCCCCGGCTTCGTAGTAGAAGCCGTCACGCGCACGATCCCCGTCCTGCGTAAAGTCCGCCACAAGAAAACGCGACCGTCTGATCGCAGCGATGATCTCGTCATCGATCCTGTCGTTGAACTCGGCCTCGTTGATGCGGATCGGCTCATATCCCGAATCCTCGATGCCCGGCTTGATCCCTCTTTCCCAGGCATTGTTCATGGAGGTGTCGAACCACATCGCGACGAAGGCGCGCGATGAGCCAGTATCCCTGACTTCCAGTTCCGCGAGCCGGGCATGGCCGTCGATTTTCAGGTAGTGTACAAGTTTGACATTTTCGACATGCCGTCCATACCGATTTTATGGGGATTGCCATTTTGCCGCCAAATCCTATCCTATATTGCCGCCGGGCTAATTCAATTCCGCCCCTGTCGATAAGGCAAAACCGCATGACGAATCGAACGATCTCCGTCCTTGCCGCAGGCCTGATGTTCCTGCTTCCGGTCGGCGAAGCGGTCGCCCATGGCGGTGGGCTCGACCGGCACGGCTGCCATCGGGAAACGGCGACCGGCGGCTACCACTGCCATCGCAGCAACAAGAACGACACCAACACGCTCTTGTATGTGGCCGGAGGCCTTATCGTCGTCGGGATCGTTGCGTGGCTCGTTCTGAAGGACAGAGACAGCGCCAATTGGACCTCAGAGATTGCCGAGCAGCCCGACTGGGGTTTCAAAACGAAGCACCGTCGGAACGACTCCTATTTCGGAACCTACTGGAACCTGCAATTTTAACAATGAAAACCCACAGTCGCTGTCCAATTGACTATATGATCTATCGATTTTACATGGCTTGTCAAGATACACGTAATGGATATTGGGTCACAATAAATGGTAAGAATAAAGTCATACTACGAAGGACATATCTATTCGCATGTGCGCTACCTTAGTCTAGGCGATCGCTCATGTGTACATATACCGGAAGACTTGACGTTCAACCCAACGAGTTTCCATTGAGAGCGGAAAGAATTATCCTTCGCACCAATGAAATAGCTTTTGATTTACGATTCATGGAGGCACATGGAGATGGTCATGAATGGGAAATAGGCGGTACGGCTACCCTTCAACCGAGTGGATATTTTAGGTGTGATGATCCTGACAGTAGTGTTGAATATGATTCCGGTCAAGTGACTATCTATTTCATAACCGCCAATGGTAACGAAGAAGAGTGTGTTATCGAAGGGTTTTGGCTTGATCGGAAAGACGGTTGCTGGGAATTCTCCGGGGTTCCCGAACGTTATTATCCACAACAATAAACAGTGTGCTTGCCAATCTTGATAATTAGCCTACATGATGATTAGATACAGTAATTGATAATGTACAGAAAAAAGAGTGCCGGAGGAAATGCTGTCCTCCGGCACTCACAATCCCATAACCATCGGAGTGCAATTATGAGATGTTTTGTTCTAAGAATAAAATGCCTAATATTGTTGATTGAAATAAAATTGATAAAGGAATAAGCACGAAAAGAAAAAGCTACTTCTTAACTTTCCTTTTCTTTCCACCAACATACTCTTCTTCTGCTAGACCCGTAGCAATCTTCATCACACGAAGAGCGTTAGCAGTTGTAAGCCTCCGGCGTGGGCCGCCTGTCGCTTTTTCGGCGGATCGGGGAGATTTCGCGCTCAGGGGTGGGCGCACGTCGTAAGTGTCCACCAGGGATAAGTGGACACTTGCGCGGATGTCGGACGAAGCGGAGCAGTCGGGCGCCGGGAGCGACGGTCGGGTTCGCCGCCGTCGCCGCCGGTGGAGCGAGGCGCGGAAGCGCCGGATCGTGGCGGAGAGCTACCAGCCCGGGATTTCGGTGTCGGTCGTGGCGCACCGGCATGACGTGAACGCGAACCAGGTCTTCACCAGGCGCCGCCAGTATCGGGAACTGGCGCAGGCGGCCGGGGGCTTTGTTCCAGTGGTTGTCTCTTCGACGGAAGGGGCGGAGCCGGCGAAGCTGCTGCCGACGCCGGAGGATACCGAACCGAGGCCCTCCGGGCGGATCGAGATTGCGCTGGCGGACGGCGCGCGGGTGACGGTCGACCGGGTGCAGAAATCTCCCCGGCTTAAGTCCGGGAACGATCTTACGGATTGAGCGGGCTCGCCAGAGCCTGGTCAATCCCGTCCAAGGAGCCCTTCGATCCTCGCGGCGACCCGCTCTCCGGCCTCATGCACCGAATCCCGGGCAAGATGCGCGTAGCGCGCGGTCGTCTTCACCTCGCTGTGGCCGAGCATCCTGCCGATCATCGGCAGGCTCTCGCCGAGCGCCAGCGCCCGGGAGGCGAAACTGTGCCGGCAGTCATGCAGCCGCATGTCCTCCAGCCCGGCGCGCTTGCGGATTGCCGCCCAATGGTGCTGCAGGTTCGACATGGCCTTCCCACCCCGCGCGCCCGCGACGACATGGGGGTTGCCGTCCGCGCGCGGGATCCGCCCCAGCAGCGCGACGGCGGCCGGCGACAGCTGCACCGTCCGGGGTCCCGTCTTGGTGTCGGGGAGCCGCATCTCGCCGGCCTCCAGGTCGACACGGTCCCAGTGCAGGTCGACGATCTCGTTCTTGCGGCAGCCGGTCAGAAGCAGCAGCCGGACCGCCATGGCTGCGTACATCCGGGCGCCGCCCGTCTCCTCCGCCTCGTCCAGCGCCCGTCCGAGACGCTGGAACTCCTCGTCGGTCAGGAAGCGCTCGTGGCGGCGCGGCCGGTTCAGCGCGATCTGCCGGCAGGGGTTGCTGCCCTCCGGGATCGTCTCGCGCTCCTCGGCGGCGCGGTAGATCCGGAACAGCACCTTGACCGCCTGGTTGGCCGCCGCCGCCGTCTCGCGCAGCGCATGATGGAACGCCGACACCGCCGCATGATCGACCGACAGCGCCGGCTTGCGCCCGAACGCCGGCAGGATGTGGTTGTCGATCGAGCTGCGGTAGGATCTCGCCGTTCCCGGCTTCAGGCGCACCTCGACCACTTCCTTCAGATAGGTCTCCACCAGTTCACCCACCGTCGGCCCCTTCGCCAGCGTCACCGCCTCCGGCTCGGGCACGGCCTCCTCGCCGGCCTTGATCCGGGAGATGATCTGCGCCGCCCGGCGGCGCGCCTCCTCCGGCGTGATCACGCCGTCGCGCCCGACGGTCACGCGCTTGGGGTGCGGGCCGCCCGCGCGGGTCTGCACGATGTAGACCTTGCGCCCGCTCGCATGGACGCGCACCCCGAAGCCCTGGAGCTCGCTGTCCCAGAACACCGTGTCGCTGTCCGCCTCCAGCCGCCCGACCGTGCTGCGCGAGATTGCCGTCCGCCTGAGCTTCGCCATCGCCCGTCTCCCCGCCCGCCGTCCTACGCCGCCAGGTCTTCGCCGTCGGGGCCGCCGGGGCCGGCGGACAGGAGATCGTTGCCGATGCTGTCCCCGACCCTGGCCACCGACGCCTTCTCGCTGTCCTCCGCGAGATGCGCGTAGCGGTAGGTCGTCATCACCGTCCTGTGCCCGAGCAGCCGCGCGATGGTCGGCAGCCCTTCGCCGATCGCCAGCGCCTGGGAGGCGTAACTGTGCCGGCAGTCGTGAAGCCGCAGGTCCTTCAGCCCCGCGCGCTCGCGCAGCCGGTCCCAGCAGGCGTTGATGTTCTTGAGGGGCTCGCCGCGCCGCGTGCCCGCGATCACCCAGGGATTGCCCTCGATGCGCGGGATGCCCGCCAGCACCTGCGCCACCGGCGCCGTCAGGGGCACCCGGCGCGGACCGGTCTTGGACGCCCGGATGCGCAGCTCGCCCGCCGCGCGGTCGACGTCGTCCCACCGCAGCCGCAGGATCTCGTTCCTGCGGCACCCGGTGAGCAGCAGCAGCCGGACCGCCGCGGCCGCCGACGCCATCGGGCCGCCTTCCGACCCGGCCTCGGACAGCACCCGCCCGAGGCGCGCATATTCCTCCTCGGTCAGGAACCGCTCGCAGTCGCGCTCCCCGTAACGCTTCACCGACCGGCAGGGGTTGGGCCGCGCCGGGGTCATGCCCCAGGCGATCGCCAGCTTGAACATCCGCGACAACAGGCCCACGGCGTGGTTGGCCCGGTTGGGCTTGTCCCGCAGCCCGTAGTGCAGCGCCGAGGCGTGCGAGCGGTTGACCTCGGACAGTCTGAGCCCGCCCAGCTCGGGCAGGATGTGCAGATCGAGCAGGGTCCGGTACTGGCTCACCGTCCCGGGCCGGCAGTTGACCTCGACATGCGCCGTCATGTAGCGCCCGGCCAGGTCGGCCACCGTCGGCTCCGGCGGCGCCGGCGGCGGCGCCGGGTCCAGGCCGCGCCGGATCCGGTCGATCATTGCCGCCGCCTTGCGCCGCGCCTCCTCGGTGGGTATCTCCGCATACCGGCCGATGACGCCGCGCCTGGGCAGGCCGCCCGGGATGCGGGCCTGCGCGACATAGACCTTGTGGCCGGTGGCGTGCACCCGGATGCCGAACCCCGGCAGCTCGCTGTCCCAGAACACCCGGTTGCCGCGTTCGACGGTCAGGCGGTCTATGGTTCTCCTGTTCAGCTTGACGGCGCCCACAAGTACAATCTCCCGCTTCGGAATTCGTTGCGGGCATGATAGCAAGCATGTCTTCAATCCGCAATCGCCTGGTATGCAATCGGCGGGTCGCTCCGCTCCCGCCAGGCCCCTCTCAGGGTAGTGCCGAGAATTGCCGGGAAATACAAAATCTTCTTAGTGACAAACGCTTATGGTCGCCCCGAGCACGCCAGTGCCTGCTCCGCTCCCGTCTGTCCCAGTTGTTCGGGAAGGCGAGTCTAACTTCGTCGTGTTTCGGCATTCTGTGCTTCAGCACCGTTGCGCGTTATTCCCCCTTCTCTCCAGAGGGGGAGGATACGTCTCCTGTCAGGCGAAGTGTCATGATGTGTCAGGAAATGTCATGAGTACCGATGAACGGTCGTGCAACTTCAGCGCGATAGCATCCCTGCCCGCACAGTCGCATCGACCCGCAAACGTATCGCCCCGGACGCCGATCCGGGGCCCGGTGCCGCGGACCGAGACGTTCGAAACGCTCCTGGACCCGAATCGGCCTGCGGCCGGCCGGGGTGATATTCGGTGGGATCGGGAAGTGTCATGAAATGTCATGATTCGAAGGGGCGGGACGGGGCCGTTGATTTTGACAGACCCGTTTGACTGGGTTTCCTTTGATCGCGAGAACGGCAGATTACGCGGCCGGCCGGCGGCGGCGGAATTTGTGGAAACGCCCGGACCATGCCGCAGAAATAGGAACTGGCAATCGAAAATCAAGAACAAAAACAGAAAATCAGACACGCGATTGCCGGGCAAACCACCCTACGGCAGCGCCGCGGTGGTCTTGCGGGCGGCGTCGCGGAGTACGGGGAGGTAGACGTCGAGCATGCGCTGGACCGGGGTGCGTGCGGCGGCGCCGCCGATATTGAACGCCGCGATGCAGGCGCCCGTGCGGTCGCAGAGCGGCACGGCAACGGAGCGGACGCCGTGCTCCAGCTCCTCGTCGACCAGGCTGAAACCCCGGGCGCGCACCTTGTCGATCTCGGCACGCAGCCGGTCCGCATCGGTGATCGTGCGCGGCGCCCGCTTGTCCAGCACCGTCCGCGCCAGATAGCCGTCCAGCCACGACCCCGGCCGATGGGCCAGCAGCACCCGGCCGAGCGACGTGCAATAGGCCGGCAGGCGCGTGCCGATGCTGAGATTGACCGCCATGATCCGGGTCGCCGGGACGCGCGCGACATAGACGATCTCGTCGCCGTCGAGCACGGCCGCCGAACAGCTTTCCTGCACCGTGCGCGCGACATCCTCCATGAAGGGCTGGGCGATGTGCCACCAGCTCATGGACGAAAGATAGGCGTAGCCAAGGCGCAGGATGTGCGGGGTGAGCGAGAAATGCTTGCCGTCCGAAGCCACGAAGCCGAGGTCTTCCAGGGTCAGCAGGAAGCGCCTTGCCGCGGCCCGCGTCATGCCGGTGGCGGCCGCGACCTCGGTGAGCGTCATCGACGGCCGATCCGGCCCGAAGGCCTGGATCACCGCCAGGCCGCGCGCCAGCGAGCGGACCCGTTCCCGTTCGCCGGTCCGGGCGGCGGCGTTCGGCAGGTCGGCGGCATCGGGGCTGCCGGTTTCGCGTGGGGCGATCTCGGGCCGGTTCATGCCGCGCTCTCCGCCCTCGCCGCGGGTCCGGCGGCCGGCGCCGTCCGCGCCGGTTCGCCGATCACGACGGCGCCGTCGCGCACCTCGACCGGCACGGCATTGAGCGCATAACCCTCGACCGGGCCGGAGACGCAATGGCCGTCCTCCGGCCGGAAGCAGGCATAGTGCCAGGCGCACTGGATCAGCCCGTCGGAATTGAGCAGCTCGTTGGGCCGGGCGGTCATCCGGATCTTGAAATGCGGGCACTGGTTGACATAGGCGCGCGGCCCGTCCGGCGTACCGACCAGAATCAAATCGAAGGCCGTCTTGCCCTCGCCATAGGTGAACTCCTGCGCCTCGCCCTCGCCGACCGCCGCCGCGTCGCACAGCCGGTCGCCGGGCGATGGCGCGAAGGGACGGCTGTACCAGGGGCGGTCGAAGCGTACGGTCACTGTCTCGCCCCGCTACGCGCTGCCCGGCGGGCGGCCATCGCGCAGATAGAGCCGGCGTTGGACCGGGAAGAAGTGCAGGTCGAAGCGCGCGGCGAGCAGACCCCAGATGCCCTGTGGCGCGCGCAGCATGATGACGACGGCGACCAGGCCCAGGATCATCAGGTACCAGCTGCCCAGGTCGGCCAGGAATTCGCGCAGAATGAAAAAGACGATCGTGCCGACGATCGGCCCCTCGATCCGCCCGATACCGCCGATCACCACGATAAAGATGACATAGGCGGTCCAGTCGATCAGGCTGAAGGCGGCGTCGGGCGCGATGCGGAATTTCTGCAAATAGATCAGCGCGCCGATGAAGCCGGTGATCGAGGCCGCCAGCACATACACATACAGCTTGGTGCGGAAATTGTTGACGCCCAGGCTTTCCGAGGCCGCCTCGCTGTCGCGGATGGCGGTGAGCCCCAGGCCGTAGCGCGAGCGCAGCAGCCAGTAGACGATGCCGGTCGCGGCCACGGCGACCGCGACGCCGATGGCGAAGACCACGAGTTCCCGCTCGGACCGGCTGCCGGCGACCGCCTTGATCACCCCGATCGGCAGGCTCATGCCGGAGCCGCCGCCGAGGTCCGAGACCTGCGCGAAGCTGAGGCGGTAAACCTCCGCGGTCACCCAGGTGCCGATGGCGAAATAGGCGCCGCGCAGCCGGAACACGATGAGCGCGGTCGGAATCGCGAAAACGGCCGCCGCCACGGCGGCGAGCGGCAGCGCCAGCAGCGGATGGACGCCCAGCCAGATCGAGAAAACGAACAGCGCGTAGCCGCCGAGGCCGACGAAGGCCTGCTGGCCGACCGAGACCAGCCCGGCATAGCCGGCCAGAAGGTTCCACATCTGCGCCAGCGCCAGGAAATAGCAGAACTCGACGACCAGGCGCATTTCGGCCCGGCCGCCCCACCAGGGCGTCGCCGCCAGGAAGACGACGCCGGCGAGCAGGACCAGCAGGCCGATCCGGCTCGTGCGGGTCGCCGTCGCGACGCGGTATTGCGCGGTTTCGGCCATGGCGCGGCGGCCTCAGTCGACCGCCCGGGGGAACAGGCCGCGGGGCCGGATCACCAGGAGGATCAGAAACACGACATGGCCCGCCAGCTGGTCGGCGCCCGGGAACAGCTTGCCGCCGACGATCTGGGAGACGCCGAGGATGATGCCGCCGGCGAGCGTGCCCCACAGGCTGCCCAGCCCGCCGATGATGACGGCCTCGAAAGCGTAGATCAGCCGGCCCGGCCCGATGCTGGGATCGAAGGAGGTGCGCATGCCGAGGAACACGCCGGCGAGCGCCACGACCGCCAGCGAGATCGCCATGGCGAGGGCGAAGATGTGGCGGTTGTCGATGCCCATCAGGCGGGCCGTGTCGGCGTCGTCGGAGGTTGCCCGGAAGGCGCTGCCCAGGGCGGTGCGGTAGAACAGGAATTGCAGGCCGGCGATGACGGCGATGGCGCAGGCGAAGACGATCAACGGGAATACGCCGACCGCAAGCCCCTCGACGATCTGCAGGCTCGCCGTCTGCAGGGCGCCCGCCGGCAGCTTCTGGCTGTCCGCCGAGAAGATCTCGAGCAGCGCGTTCTGGATGACGATCGACAGTCCGAAGGTGACGAGCAGCGGGGGCAGGATATCCGGCCCCAGGGTGAAGTTGAGCACGCCGCGCTGGAGCGCGTAGCCGAAGGCGAACATGAGCGGCACGACGATCGCCAGGACGATCAGCGGATGCAGGCCGAGCCCGCTCACGATGGCGAGGCACAGGAAGCTGGACAGCACGATCAGGTCGCCATGGGCGATGTTCACCAGCCGCATCACGCCGAAGATGAGCGACAGGCCGGTGGCAAAGAGCGCATAGAGCCCGCCGACCAGGACGCCCTGTATGACAGCGTTTACCCAGTCCATCGGTCGATCCGGCCCATCAGGCGGCTCCCTTGAGCCCGAAATAGGCTTCCCTGATGGCGTCGTGGCTGAGCTCGTCCGGCGGGCCCTCCAGCGTAACGCGCCCCTCCATGAAACAGTAGACCCGGTCGGAGACCGCCATGGCCTGCTGGATATCCTGCTCGACCACGACGACGGTGGTGCCGGCCTGCTGGATTGCGGGCAGGGCGTCGTAGATGTCCTTGATGACGGTCGGCGCGAGGCCGAGGCTGATCTCGTCGCACAACAGCAGTTCGGGGTTCGACATCAGCGCCCGGCCGATGGCGACCATCTGCTGCTGCCCGCCGGACAGCGCCGTCGCCGGCGTCTGGCGGCGCTCGGTCATGAAAGGGAACAGCTCGAAGATCCGGTCGACCGACCAGTCGCCGTCCCGGCCGCTGTAGGCGCCGATTTTCAGGTTCTCCTCGACCGTAAGCGAGGGAAACAGCTTGCGGCCTTCCGGCACCATGGCGATGCCGAGGCCGACGATCCGGTTGGCCGGCAGGTCGCCGACCGGCTGCCCCTTGAAACGGATGGCCTCGGCGGCGTTGGCGAGCAGGCCGGTCAGGCTGCGCAGGAAGGTCGACTTGCCGGCGCCGTTCGAGCCGATGATGGCGACGGTCTCGCCTTCCCCGATGGCGAAGTCGATGCCGAACAGGGCCTGGAAATCGCCGTAGAACGCCGTCAGGTCGCGGGTTTCGAGCAGGCTCATTCCGCCGTGATCCCCATGTAGATTTCCTGCACCTGGGTGCTGTTCATCACGGTATGCGGGTCGCCGTCGTCGATCTTGACGCCGAAATTGATGACGATGAGGCGGTCGACGACCGAAAGCAGCGCATGCACGATATGCTCGATCCAGACGATCGAGACGCCGCCGGCGCGAATCTCGCGAATCGTGTCGACCAGCGCCAGGCACTCCTCTTCGGTCAGGCCGCCGGCGATCTCGTCGAGCAGCAGGACCTTGGGATCCGAGGCCAGCGCCCGGGCCAGTTCCAGCCGCTTGCGCTCGAGCAGCGACAGGCTGCCGGCCAGGGTATTGGCCTTGGCGATCAGCCCGGTCTTTTCGAGGATTTCGGCGCACGGCCCGTAGCACTGGGATTCCGGCTTGCCGGTGCCGAAGGCGGCGCCGACCAGCAGATTCTCGAACACCGTCATGCCGATGAACGGGTGCGGAATCTGGTAGGAGCGGCCGATGCCCCTGCGGCAGCGTTCGTGGGCCGGAACGTTTGTAATGTCCGTCCCGTCGAAGTCGATCCGGCCGGCATCCGGCGCCAGGCCGCCGCTGATCAGGTTGAACAGCGTCGTCTTGCCGGCGCCGTTCGGCCCGACCACGCCCAGCGCCTCGCCCTCGTCCAGATGCATGCTGAGATCGTCGATGACGACCAGCGATCCGAACGACTTGCGCGCGTTATGCAGCTCGATCTGGGGCATGGTTTCTTTCCGCGGCCTCCGGGACGGGGCGATCGCCCCGTCCCGGTACGCTCGTCCAAAAGAGCGCTTAACGGGTTACGAAATCGCCTCCATCTTGCCGCCCGCCGGGATGATCGGGGCGGTCTCGTTGGCGGTGATGACCAGGTCGTATTTGAACTTCTGGTTCACATAGCGCCACTGGCCGCCGACCAGCGGGGTCTTGGACACGTTCGCAAACGGGCCGGGCTTGGTCCAGTCTACCGGGCCGACAATGGTGCTGGCCTTCGTGGCCGTCAGCGCCTTCAGGTTGGCCTCGTTGTCGGTCGGGTCCTCGGACCGCTTGACGACGTCCACGGCAACCTCGAACAGCGCGTGGACGAAGCCGATGACCTGGGTCCACTGCTTGCCGGTGCCGACCGTGTAGGACTGGGCGAATGCGCCGGCCGATTCGCCGGTGATCGACGACTTGAACGGATGGGTCGGCGTCCACCACACCTCGGACGAGAGATTGTGCGCGTTCTTGCCCATGCTCTCGATCACGACCGGGTAAAGCAGCGCCTTGCCGACCGACACCGCCTTCGGCTTGAAGCCCTGTTGCTGGGCCTGGTTCCAGAAGGTGATGAAATCCGGCGGGATCATCACGCCGGTAACGATTTCGGCCTTCGCTTTCTTGAACGCGTCGATGTAGTTCGAGAAATTGTCGTTCAGGTTCTGGTAGCGGCCGGGGTCGGTGAGCGTATAGCCCTTCTTGGCGAGCACCGGCGGGAAGCCGAGCTTCTTGTCGCCCCAGGCGTTGCCGTCGCCATCGTTCGGGAACAGGGCGCCGACCGATTTGTTGGTCGAGACCTTGGACCACATGTTGGTGAACACGGCGATCACGTCTTCCAGACCCCAGAAGAAGTGGTAGGTCCACTTGAAGCCCTCGCCCGGCTTGCCGCCGCGCGTGAAGTACCAGGGCTGCCAGGGCGCCAGCGACGAGATGCAGGGCACGTCGTTCGCCTCGCACTGGTCGCCGACCGGGTTGGTGGTCTCCGGCGTCGAGCCGACCAGAATCATATGGACTTCGTCCTTCAGGATCAGGTCGGCGGCGACCGCGGCGGCGCGGTTCGGGTTGGACTGGCTGTCCTTCTCGATGATCTCGATATTGTAGGTCTTGCCGCCGGATTTGACGCCGCCCTTAAGCGCCTCGCGGATCTTGCCGATCACGAACCGGTCGGCCTCGCCGAACGGCGCCAGCGGGCCGGTCTTCGGGCTGACGAAGCCGATCTTGACCGTCTTCGACGCGGCCAGGGCCGCCGGCGCGCCGATGGCCGATGCCGCAGCGGCGCCCGCGCCGATCTGCAGGGCGTGACGCCGTGACAGCGTCGTCTTGGTAAGGTCACTCATCCCGGGTTTCCTCCTGTTTGAAGCGTAGTGCGAGTGGGATTGCTCAGGCCGCCGGGCGGCGCCCGTGAAAGGCGTCGTCCAGCAATTGACGGATGCCGGCGAGGGTGATCTCGCGCGGGTTGTAATAGGGATTGCGGACCGCCAGATCGGCGGCCCGGTCCAGGCCGTCCTCCGGCATGCCGATGTCCTTCAATGCCAGCGGCGCGCCGATGGTAGCGATCAGGTCGTAGACGGCCTGCGGCGCATTCTGTGCATCCAGCGCCCGGCAGATCCGCGCCATCGCGGCTTTGGCGCCGGGCGCGTTATAGGCCATGGCATGGGGCAGGATCACGGTGTGGGTCGGCGCGTGGGCGAGATCGAAGCTGCCGCCGACGACATGGCACAGCTTGTGGTGCAGGGCCATGCCGCCGCCGCCCAGCGCGATGCCGCACAGCCAGGAACCGTAGAGGGCGTAGCTGCGCCCTTCCAGGTCGCCGGGCTCGGCGCATACCCGCGGCAGGCCCTTGCCGAGCGCCCTTATGCCCTCCTCGGCGATCAGGGAGGTGATCGGGTTGGCGTGCTCGCCGTAAAGCGCCTCGACGGCGTGGGCGATGGCGTTCATCCCGCTCGGCCCGCTGTAGGACGGCGGCAGGGAGAGCGTGAGCTCCGGGTCGTAGATCACCGTCTTCGGCAGCATCCGCGCGTCGAGCTTCGTCGTCTTGACGCCGCCTTCGGTGAAGCCCTGGATGGTCGTCATTTCCGAGCCGGCATAGGTCGTCGGCAGGGCGAGCACCGGCCTTTCGGATTCGAGCGCAATGGCCTTGCCCAGGCCGATGGCGGTGCCGCCACCGACGGTGACATAGCAATCGGCGGCCAGTTCGGCGGCCACGCGCCGCGCCTCGTGCACCGTTTCCATCGGTGTGTGCATCACCGCCCTGTCGTGAATTCCGGCGGCGCGACCGTCCAGAAGCCCGGCGGCCATTTCGGCGTCGCCGCGCTGTTCGGGCGTCGAGATCACGAGCGCCCGCTCCGCGCCCAGCCGCTCCACCTCGGCCGGCAGTTCGCGCCGCTTGCCCGGCCCGAAGACGACCCGGGCGGGCAGGCCGATATAGGTGAAGGGGTCGATCACGCCGCGGTTCCCTGCCCTCGGGCGTCAGCGCGGATAGTAGGGCGGGATCTGCGCGTCGACATTGACCCAGACCGATTTAGGATGGGTGTATTCGCGCATCGCCTCGAAGCCCATCTCGCGGCCGTAGCCGGACTGGCCGACGCCGCCGAACGGCGAGCCGGGATTGACCCGCTTGTAGCTGTTGATCCAGACCATGCCGGCGTGCAGCGCCCCGGCGAATTTGTGCGCCCGCTTGAGGTCGGCGGTCCAAAGCCCGCTGCCCAGCCCGTATTCGGTGCCGTTGGCGATCTCCAGCGCCTCGGCGTCGTCCTTGAACGTCATCACGGAGACGAACGGGCCGAACACCTCTTCCTGGCACACCCGGTCCGCCGGCTTCGCCCGGACGATGGTCGGCCGGACGTAGCAGCCGGCGGCGAGCGCCGGATCGTCGGGCGGGGCGCCGCCGGTCACGATCTCGCCGCCCTCCTCCCGGGCGACGGCGCAATAGTCGAGCACGCGCTGCTGATGCATCTTCGAGGTCAGCGGCCCCATCTCGGTCGCCGGGTCGAGCGGGTTGCCCAGCCGGATCGATTCGGTGAGGCCGAGGAATTTCTCCATGAACGCATCCGCGATGCTTTCGTGCAGCATCAGGCGCGAGCCGGCGATGCAGGCCTGGCCCTGGTTATGCCAGATGGCGAAGGCGCTGCCGCCGACCGCGGCCGGAATGAAGGCATCCTGGAACACGATGTTGGCGCCCTTGCCGCCCAGTTCGAGCTGCAGCTTCTTGAGGTTGCCTGCCGAGGCCTTCACGACCGTCCGGCCGGTCGCGGTCGAGCCGGTGAAGGCGACCTTGGCGATTTCCGGATGCTCGGCGATGCGCGCACCGGCGGTGTGGCCGTAGCCGGGCACCACGTTCACCACGCCGTCCGGTATGCCGACCTCCTGCATCAGTTCGGCGATGCGCAGGGTCGAGAGCGGCGTTATCTCCGACGGCTTGATGACGATGCAGTTCCCGGCGGCGAGCGCCGGCGCCATTTTCCAGCTCGTGAACATGAGCGGGAAGTTCCACGGCACGATCTGGCCGACCACGCCGACCGGCTCGCGCTCAAGGTAGTTCAGAAAACCTGCTTCGACCGGAATCACTGAGCCTTCGAACTTGTCGGCCATGCCGCCGAAATAGCGGTAGGTGACGGCGGTGCGCGGCACGTCCAGGATCTGCGTATCGCGGAACGGGTGGCCGGTGTTGAGCGCTTCGAGGCGGCCGAGTTCCGCCTGCTCTTCCTCGATCCGGTCGGCCAGTTTCAGCAGCAGCCGGCCCCGGTCCATGGCCGCCATGGACGACCAGGCCGGGAAGGCCTTCTGCGCCGCGTCGACCGCCCGGTCGACATCGGCAGCGGTCGCTTCGGCGATCACGGTGATGACCGAACCGTCGTGCGGGTTGACCACGTCGATCGTCCCGCCTTCCGCACCGTCGACCCACTGGCCGCCGATAAACAGTTTGTTGCGGAGCGTCGCCGGCTTCCAGGCCGTCGGATCGTTCGAGGCGCTCATGCCGTCCATGATTCACTCCTCCCTGCGTCGCCCCGGCTGTCCCCGGGGCCATTGGTCTTCGAGGCCGCGCCCTCCGCCCTTCGTCTCTCGCGTTTCGAGACGCCCCGGATCAGGTCCGGCGCTCCTCAACGGCCTCCTCAGGATGAGGAGATAATTTGGGCGGCTCTCCTGATTTCGGCTTCATCCCGAAGAGGGGTCGAGAAGCGATCCGGAGGATCGCGTCCCGAAGCCCCATCTCGAAGGGTGAAGGACGGCGCTAGAACTGCACCGCGACGACCGGCGCTTCGCCACTCTGGATCATGTCCGGGATACGCGGGCTGGCATTTTCCCAGACCAGCAGCATCGAACGCTTGGGGCTGTAACCCTGGTGCCGGATATCCGCCGGCATGCAGGCGACATCGCCCGCCCGCATGACGATGCGGCTGCGCGGCTTGCCGGTTTCCTTGTCCTTCACCTCCCAGGTGATCTCGTCGGACAGCTGGACGAACCATTCGCAGCGGTCGTTGCCGTGCTCGACCGGCAGGATGAACTCCTCCGATGTCGGGCAGAACAGGCTCTCCTTGACCACCGAGCAGACCGACGGGTTCCAGGTGACGTCGGAACGGGACAGGTAGTCGTACAGGTTGAACGCGGCGACCTCGTCCTCGAAGCCGGGCTCGACTTCGACCAGCGGCTGGTCGGACGACACGTCGGCGAACATGCGGTTCTGCGGAAAGCCGTTGGCGTCGGTGCGGATTTCGGCGTCGCCGGGCAGGCCGACCATGCGGTTGGCCGTCACGCGGATCCGGCTGACGGCGTCGGCATTGTTGCCGTTCTTGCGGCCCCAGGGCTGGCCGGCATCGTCCTCGCCCGGCGCGGCGAACGGGTCGTAGCCCTCGTTGGTCCAGTCGTCGACGAGGTCGCGGAACAACTCCAGCAGGTCCTCGGCCTTGAACTTCTCGAGATGGTCGCGGCCGTTTTCCTTGAACACCGGGTGGTAGGTGCCGGCGAACATGTCGACGATGCCGTAATGGTTCGTCGTGCCGAACACGGGATCGTAGCTCAGCGTGCCATAGAAAAAGCCCCAGGCGACGGTGCGCATCATGGCGCGCATGAAGCCGTCGGCCGCCATGGTGTGGGCGCCTTTGGGCCAGACGATGGAGACGAAATACTCGTCGCGCGTGAACTTGAAGGAGCCGGCCTCGTAGGACTTGTAGCCGGTCTCGTTGGATGCGGGGTTGATCTTGTAGTGGGTCTGAAGGGCTTCTGTCATCGGTCTATCCTCTTCGAAATCGTATCGCGATCCTAGCGCGCGGCGCTACGCGGCGGAGCGGCTTTCGGACTGGCAGATCTCGGCCCAGCGCTCGACGGTGGCCGGGCCCTGGATGGTCTGGGTCAGGATCACGGAGGGGGCGCCGGCCTCGAAGCGGTAGGCGCCGCCGCCGGGAAGCAGGGCCTGATGGCCGCGGCGCAGCACGATGCGGCCCATCTTCCGGCCGTCGGGCGCCTCGTCGAGGATGACGGCGCCCTCGCTGTCCGGATCGACCAGGCTGTCTGCGTCGTCCGGCTTGACCAGATGGATTTCCACCTCGCCGTCCATGCACAGGGCGAATTCGTCGTGGGCGCAGACATACCAGGGCGATTGCCCCTCGGCACGCACGGCCTCGATGACGTATTCGAGATTCTTGCCGACGGCGACGCGGTCATAGGGCGCGCTCTGGCTTGCAACGTCGAACACGTTGGAAAACACATAGTTCTTCGGGTTGTCGTCTATGGCGTCCACGCCGCCCGGCGTGAAATCCCGCAGACCGCCGAACACGGTTTTATAGTCCGTCACGATCGTTCCTCCCTTTCAAAATGTTCGTTTTACGAACAAATGTTCATTTAACGAACAATACCGGCTGATTCATTGCGTGTCAACACAAGATTTTCGCTCCGCTGGCACCGGACGAAGGCGCAGAAACGGAAAGCCGCAAAATTCGATAACGTATAATTGTTTTCCGCGATATTTCGCGAATCGAAAATCATGCTTTTCCCGGCAATCGAAAATGATATTGTTGCCGCCCGCAGCGTGCGGCTGCCTTGCCCGGAGATAGAGGCATTTCCGGAGAAGCGGCGAGACGTTGGAAAACCGTGACCCCAGGGAGGAAACATGTCGTTTCTCAAACCGCGAAAAGACGATCA
Source organism: Alphaproteobacteria bacterium (assembly GCA_965202925.1). Taxonomy (GTDB): domain Bacteria; phylum Pseudomonadota; class Alphaproteobacteria; order Bin65; family Bin65; genus Bin65. Next base: position 204,736 of record CBDBCG010000002.1, read on the forward strand.
TCCGAGAGTCCACGAAGCCTATGAGGTGATGAAGGACGGCCGGATGGACCGTCGTGAATTCGTCCGCATCGCCGCCCTGCTCGGCGTGTCGGCCGGCGCCGCCTATGCCATGGCGGGCATTCCGTCGCCGGCCTGGGCGCTGGAGAATTCGCCCTTCCCGGCCGACGATCCGAAGGCCAAGAAGGGCGGCAAGCTTCGCGTCGGCATGGCGATTCAGAAGATGGAGGATTCGGCGACATTCTCGTGGATCGAGATGTCGAATCAGGCGCGCCATATCGTCGAATATCTGTCGATGACAGGCCCGGACAACATCACCCGGCCGATGCTGGCGGAAAGCTGGACGCCGTCGAAGGACCTGAAGACCTGGACCTTCAAGCTGCGCAAGGGCGTGATGTGGCACAACGGCGAGGAACTGGTCGCCGATCACGTCGTCTGGAACGTCAAGCGCTGGCTGACTCCGGGCCTCGGTACCTCCAATGTCGGGCTCGCGACCTTCGGCGCCATGCGCAAGGACAGCGGCAAGAAGGACAAGAAGGGCAAGGCGATCATGGTGGGGATCGAGAACGCCGTCGAGGCGCTCGACAAATACACCGTGCGCTTCAACCTTTCGAAACCGGTCCTTTCGGTGCCGGAAGACTGCTACCACTATCCGGCGGCAATCCTGCATCCGTCGTTCAAGCGGCCGCTGTCGAAGAACCCGATCGGCACGGGGCCCTACACCCTGGCCCAGCTCAACGTCGGCAAGGATTGCATCCTGAAGCGCGTCTCCAAGATGACGAACGGCAAGCCGTTCATCCCCGCTCGCGGCACTCCGCGCGCAGCCACACCGGCGTGCCCTCGGGCAGGCAGGGCGCCACGTCGCTGTCGAGCTGCTCGCGCCAGCCCCCGGCCACGTCGCCGCCGCCCGGATGCAGCCGACCGCTCGCCCACAGCGAGCCGATGAACACCCCGTGCAGCCAGTACTGGCGCGTGCCGTCGTAGCCGCGCCGCGCCTCCTCGAACAGCCTCCCGTCGACCTCGATCGCGGTGCCGTCGACGAACACCGGGACGTAGCCGCGCACCGACGCCTCATGTTCCACCACCGCCGGCGCCACCTGTGCGGCCAGTCCGCGCGCCACCGCCAGCAACGTCTCGACCTGCGCCTCGTCGATGCGCGCCAGATACTCGCCAAGACGCCGGCCCGAGGGCACGTCGCCAAGACCCAGCAGCCGTTGCCCGACCCGGTCCTCGCGCAGCGCGTCCAGATCCGACAGCGCCCCGTTGCCCGCCGCCAGCGAGGCGATCAGGCTCCACAGCGTCTCCGCGTCGCTCGCACCCCGCGCCCGCTGCTTGACCGACACCGCCGACAGCGCCTGTGGCAGACCAAGCCGCGACGCCATCTGGCCCAGCACCGACCAGCCGCCGAAGCCGGTCAGCTGCGCGTCGGTGAAGTCCATCTCGACTTTGGGCGGCCGGGGAATTACCGTGGTCATCGCGCACCTGCGAGGTGATGGAATGCTCGCCGGCAATATTGCCGATTTCGCCCGCAGCGTGCGCACTTTTTCGGATCCGGCGCCAGCCTTATCCGGGAATCAGGGCAAATACACCGTGCGCTTCAACCTTTCGAAACCGGTCCTTTCGGTGCCGGAAGACTGCTACCACTATCCGGCGGCAATCCTGCATCCGTCGTTCAAGCGGCCGCTGTCGAAGAACCCGATCGGCACGGGGCCCTACACCCTGGCCCAGCTCAACGTCGGCAAGGATTGCATCCTGAAGCGCGTCTCCAAGATGACGAACGGCAAGCCGTTCAACTACTGGGGCGGCTCGGTCTATCTGGACGAAATCCAGTATTATAACTTCTCGAACGAGAACCAGCTTTCGGCGCTCGCCTCGAACCAGGTCGACGCCATTCTCGAGTTCACGATCGAGCAGATGGCGCTCGCCACATCGCTGCCGGTCAACATCTTCCCGGCGCGGACGGCGCGCACCCTGTGCTGCCGGATGCAGATTTCGAAGAAGCCGTTCGATAATCACAAGCTGCGTCAGGCCATCGTCAAGGCGGCCGACAACGCGAAGATCAAGAACCTCGTCTATCCGAAGGGCGGCGACGTCGGCCAGAACCACCATGTGGCGCCTGTGCATCCGGAGTATTTTGCGCTGCCGGATCTCAAGCAGGACATCGCGGGTTCGAAGAAGCTGCTCGCCGAAGCCGGGTATCCGAACGGTATCGAGCTGACCATCGACGTCGGCAACACCAACGGTCCGTGGCAACAGACCGTGTGCGAAGCCTTGCGCGACCAGGTGAAGGCAGCGGGCATCAAGCTGAAGATCAACGTGATGCCCTCCTCGAAATACTGGGAGGTCTGGGACACCACGCCCTTCGGCGCCACGGCCTGGACGCACCGCGCCCTCGGCACCATGGTGATGGGCCTGGGCTACCGGACCGGCGTGCCGTGGAACGAGACCCATTACGCCAGCAAGGAGTTCGACGACGCCCTGAGCGACGCGGAAGCGACGTTCGACGTCGAAGCGCGCCGGAAGAAGATGGAGAAGGTGGAAAAGCTTCTCCAGGATGCGGCCGTGATGGTCCTGCCGATCTATCAGCCGGTCTACACCGCCGCATTGAAAAATGTGAACGGGTACGTGATGCACCCGACGGGCTTCCACCAGCTCAACAAGGTCTGGATGGCATAGCCCCAGGAAATCGAGACGCCCCGGCCGGAACTGGCCGGGGCGTTTTTCCTGACCCCGGACCGGTAGGGCCCCATGCTGAAACTGATTGCCCGGCGCCTCCTCCAGATGGTTCTCATCATGGTTGTGGTGTCGCTGGTGCTGTTCGTCATTTTCGACAGCGACAAGTTCAAGAAGCAGATCGCGACTGCCGAACTCGGCGGCTTCTCGGTCGCGGCGATGTCCGACAACGACTACCAGAAGTGGCTGAAGAGCAAGGGCCTCGACGTCCCGGTCTATCAGCGATACGCCCGGTGGGTCGGCGGCCTGCTGCAGGGCGACTTCGGCAAGTCGTTCGAGAAGAATGCGCCGGTTTCCGAGGTGATGGGCGAACGGCTGGTCAACACGGGCATCCTCGCCTTCTGGGTGTTTTTCCTGATGATTCCGCTATCGCTGGTCTTCGGGATCGTCGCGGGCATGAAGGAGGGCTCGTTTCAGGACAGATCGGTGTCTTTCATCGCCGTTTTCACGACCTCGATCCCCGAGATCGCGACGGCGATCCTGCTTACGGTCATCATCGCGCTCGGCCTCGGCTGGCTGCCGGCGAAGTCCGCCATGACCGGCGGCTGGAATTCGGCGGAGCTGATCCTGCCGGTCCTTACCCTCGTGCTCTATGACTTCGGCTATGTCGCCCGCATGACCCGGGCCTCGATGGCCGAGGTGATGACCTCGCAATACATCCGCACCGCCGTCTTGAAGGGCATTCCCTACGCCCGGGTGATCATGCGGCACGCGCTGCGCAATGCGCTGATCGCGCCGTTCACCGTGATCGTGCTGCAGCTCAACTGGCTGCTCTCCGGCGTTGTGGTGGTGGAGGTGTTCTTCCAGTTCAACGGCTTCGGCAAGATGTTGCTGGAAGCCGCCCTGTTCGGCGACGTTTACGTCATTCAGGCAGCGACCCTTGTCGCGGTCTTCGTCGCCGTGCTTTCCCAGATCATTTCGGACGTCGGGTACACATTCCTCAACCCGCGCATCCGGTTCAGCTAGGAGGCGGCGATGACAGACACCACCATGCCGGCGCCGCGCCTGTCGCTGATGCAGCGCCTGAAACGGCCGAGGGCGCTGATCGTCCTCAGCCTGCTGATGATCATCCCGCTCATCGCCTACGTCATGTTCGGCGAGCCGCTCGCCAAGGCGGGCATCAGGGAAATTGTGCTCGCCCCGGCGGTCCCGGCGACGCTGATCCTCTACGCCATCGCCATGGCGAGCTGGCGCGAATCCTGGGTCGCCGTCCTGGGCGGCACGCTGGTCTTTTTCTGGGTATTCATCGCCGTTTCGGTGCCCTACCTGCCGCTGCTCGATCCCAACAAGCCGATCCGGCCCTTCGCATCGCCGGGGACCGAGATGGGCGACATCACCTTCTGGCTCGGCACCGATCTCAAGGGGCGGGACATGCTCTCCCGCATGCTGTGGGGCTGCCAGCGCGTTCTGGTCTGGGGCGTCACGGCAACCGCGGTCGCCTATGTCGTCGGCTGCATTTTCGGCCTGATTGCCGGCTATATCAGCGGCATCTGGGACGAGATCATCTCCTTCGTCTCCAACGTGCTGCTGTCGTTCCCGGTGATGGTACTGTTCATCCTGATCCTGAACTATCTCGGGCCGAGCGGCTTCAACATCGTCATCGCGGTCACCTTTGCCTCGGCCCCGGCGATCATGCGTATCGTGCGCGGCCTCGCGCTCGACAACAAGACGCGGGACTATGTCTTCGCCGCACAGACGCGCGGCGAGCACCCGTTCCGCATCATGGTGTGGGAACTGCTGCCCAACGTGCGCGGGCCGATCATCGTCGATGCCTGCCTGCGCCTCGGCTACACGACGGTGGCGATCACCACCCTGACCTTCCTCGGCCTCGGCCTGCAGCCGCCGGATCCGGATTGGGGCCTGATGATCAAGGAGGCCTCCAACCTCATGGTCTGGAAATTCTCCTACATGCTGCTGATCCCCGCGCTGGCAGTGTCGAGCCTGATCCTCGGATTTAACCTGATGGCGGACGGCCTGCGCGAAATGAGCCTGCGCGACTAGGAACAGGAGAGTGACATGAACGACGCGACTCCTGTTCTGGAGTGCCGGAATCTCAGCATTTCCTATTACGTCCGCGCCGGCGAAATCCCCGCGGTCGTGGATTTCAACCTGAAGCTGATGCCCGGCGAGTCCCACGGCATCGTCGGCGAATCCGGCTGCGGCAAGTCGACGGTCGCGCTCGCCGTCATGAATTACATGGGCAAGAACGGCGGCATCACGAACGGCGAGATCCTGTTCGAGGGGCGCGACATGCGCACCATGAGCCAGGAGGAACTGCGCCAGATCCGCGGCTCGAAAATCTCGATGGTCTATCAGGAGCCGATGGCCTCGCTCAATCCGGCCATGCGGATCGGCGAGCAGCTCGCCGAGGTGCCCCTGTACCACGAGTCGGACACCACGAAGGAAGAGGCTTACGACCGGGCCGGGCAGATGCTCGCCAAGGTCCGCCTGCCCGATCCGGCGCGGATCATGAATGCCTATCCGCACCAGATATCCGGCGGGCAGCAGCAGCGCGTGGTGATCGCCATGGCGCTGCTCGCCAACCCGAGACTGCTGTTGCTGGACGAGCCGACGACGGCGCTCGACGTAACCGTGGAGGCCGGCATCGTCGAACTCATCAAGGACATTTCCTCAGAGTTCGGCACCTCCATGATCTACATCTCGCACAATCTCGGACTGATCCTGGAGACGTGCGACCGGCTCACCGTGATGTATTCGGGCGAAGCCGTGGAGAACGGCAGCATCGAGGACGTCTTCAACAACATGCGCCACCCCTACACCCGGGGCCTGTTCTCCTCGATTCCGCTGCCCAGCGCCGACAAGAACGCCCGGCCGCTGTTGCCGATCCGCGGCCAGCTGCCGCTGCCGCACGACCGGCCGACCGGCTGCTATTTCGGCCCGCGCTGCGACTATTTCGAGGGCGGCCGCTGCGACCAGGGACTGATCCCGATGGAGGATACCGGCGCCGGCGAGCGCCATGCCGTGCGCTGCGTCCGTTTCAAGGAAATCGACTGGTCCGTACCGCTGCCGCTGCCGGATACCGGCCCGCCGGTCGAGGCGGGCGATGTCGTCCTCAACGTGCAGCAGCTGCAGAAGCATTACGAGATCGAAACCGGCGGGCTCTTTCTCCCTGGCGAGAAGAAGACCGTCAAGGCGAACGAAGCGCTGGATTTCCGCGCGCGCGAGGCCGAGACGGTCGCCATCGTCGGCGAATCCGGCTGCGGCAAGTCCACCTTCGCCAAGGTGCTAATGGGCCTGGAATCGGCAACGAACGGGGAAGTGACGCTCGACAATGTCGAACTGGGGCAGCTCGCGGTTCAGAAGCGCGACGAGGATACGATCTCGCGCCTCCAGATGGTGTTCCAGAATCCGTTCGACACGCTCAATCCGAGCCACAGCGTCGGCGGCCAGATCGGCCGGGTAATCCGGAAATTCGGCGTCGAGACCGACAAGGAGAAGATCGAGCAGCGGGTCCACGAGCTGCTCGATATCGTCAAGCTGCCGCGGGATTTCGCCAAGCGGCGACCGCGCCAGCTCTCCGGCGGACAGAAGCAGCGCGTCGGCATCGCCCGCGCCTTTGCCGGCGATCCGAAGGTCGTGATCGCCGACGAGCCGGTTTCCGCGCTCGATGTGTCGGTCCAGGCGGCGGTCACCGGCCTGCTGATGGATATTCAGCGCGAGAACCGCACGACCCTGCTGTTCATCAGCCACGATCTCTCGGTCGTGCGCTATCTGTCCGACCGGATTGTCGTCATGTATCTCGGCCGGATCATGGAAAAGGGCACGACCGACGAAATCTTCGCGCCGCCCTACCACCCCTATACCGAGGCGCTGCTGTCGGCGGTGCCGATCGCCGATACGACGGTGAACAAGCGCAAGGTCGTGCTGACCGGCGAATTGCCGTCGCCGGCCAATCCGCCCTCCGGTTGCGTGTTCTGCACCCGCTGCCCCTATGCCATGCCGGGTGTCTGCGACGTCGACCCGCCGCCGGTGCGCGAGTTTGCGCCGCGCCACAACATCGCCTGCCATCTGGAGCCCGACCAGCTTACGGCGATGGAGCCGGTGATAACGATCGAGCAAGAGCAGGCAGCCTGACCGGACGCCGGTTCCGGCGACCCGCCGGGCGCCGGCCATGCCGGCATTGCTGCGGCCGTCAGGGCCGATTGCTTCCGCTGCGCGGCGCGCTATCATCCTGGCATGAGCGACGAAGATACCGAAGCTGACTGGGCGTTCGCCGAAGCCGACCGGGCGAATCCGGACGAGGTCGATTACGATCTCGACCAGGTGCTTCAGTCCATGGTGGCCCTACGGGCGGAAATTCCCGAGGATGCCTTTACCGCCGGTATCCTGGGCACCGAACGGGCCGGCAACGGCATCGTCATCGACGACACGGGCCTTATCCTCACCATCGGCTACCTGACCACCGAAGCCGAGACCATCTGGCTCAACACCCATACCGGCGCTGCGGTGCCCGGCCATGCCGTGGCCTACGATTTCGAAAGCGGCTTCGGCCTCGTCCAGGCGCTCGGGCGGCTGCACTGCCCGGCGCTCGATTTCGGCAGTTCCAGGGACCTCGGCGCCGGATCGAAAGTCGTGGTCGCCGGCCATGGCGGGTACGAGCACGCCCTGGCGGCGCGGGTCGTCGGCAAGCGGGAATTCGCCGGTTATTGGGAATATGTCCTGGACGAGGCGATTTTCACCGCGCCGGCCCATCCCAACTGGGGCGGCGCGGCGCTGATCGGGCCGGACGGCAAGCTCTACGGCGTCGGCTCCCTGTTCGTGCAGAATGCACGCGGCGGCGAGCAGCGCTCCGACGGCAACATGATCGTCCCGATCGATCTGCTGCCGCCGGTGCTCGGCGATCTCCAGACTTTCGGCGTTTCGAAGCGGACCGCCCGCCCGTGGCTCGGCCTCTACGCCGCCGAGGTGTCGGACCAGCTCGTCATCATCGGCCTGGTCGAGGACGGCCCGGCCCACAAGGCCGGCCTTCTGCCCGGCGATATCGTGCTCCAGGTCATGGGCTCGCCGGTCGGCGATCTGCCCGATTTCTTCCGCACCGTCTGGGAAACCGGCACCGCCGGGACCAGGGTGCCGCTGACCATCGTGCGCGAAGGCGAGGTCTCGCAGGTCTCGGTCAGGAGCATCGACCGCAGCAGCATGCTCAAGCAACCCAGGCTGCACTGAGGCTGCCGGAGATCTTCATGTCTCGCCGAACGATCCGGGCCGCGCTGCTTCTCCTGCCGGTCCTGATTGCGGTTGCGCTGCCCGCGTCGGAGGCCCGGGCCTTCGACCCCCGATGCCCGGTGGCGACCGAGGAACGGGCCAGGGCGCTGGCGGAGCGGGCGGCGGCTTTCCTGAAGGCGAGAGGCGCCGAGGTAGCGCTGCCGGCCTTTACCGGCCGGACCCACGGTTTCGGCGCCGGCGATCTCTATGTTTTCGTCTTCGATTTCCACGGCACGATGCTGGCCAGCGGCGGCTGGCCGGAACATGTCGGGGCCAACGTCGTCGGCCCGTACGGCGCCGGCGGCCCCTATGCCCGCATCCGCCGCCGCGCCGCGTCTTCGGCGGGCCGCGGCTGGGTCCATTACCGCTGGTACAGCCCCTGCACGCGCTCGATGCAGCCCAAGATGACCTACGTCATCCGCGTCGGCCCCTATATCGTCGGCGTCGGGGCTTACACGGTGCCCAGCGTGTAGCGGCACCCGGCGACCGGAATCCGGCCGGAATCCGGCCGGTCCGCCGACAGCCCGACGTTCCTATCGAAGCGCGTCGACCGCGCCGGCCTCGACAGCGGCGCGCAGGGCGGCGAGCGCCCGATTGGTCTCCTTCGCCAGACGCCAGACGCCGGCGAAATCGCGCGGCCGGCGAATCAGGCCGGCCAATACCGGAAGCGCCCGTGTCCTGCCATCGGGCATGAGGCCGGCGAGCGCCGCGCGCGGCACGGAACGACCGGCCGGATCGCCGATGGCGCGGATTGCTGCGAACGGTATCCCGGCATCGCGCGCCACACTCGCGACGGCATGGCTTTCCATATCGACGGCCAGGGCGCCGTAGCGGCGGTACAGGTGGCGCTTGTCCAGTGCCGTCATCACCGGCTCGTCGCTCCCCACAATGGCGCCGCTGTCGAAGGCGCCGTCGATCCGCATGAGAGCCTTGACCCAGGGTTCGTGTGCCGGCGCCGCACCGCCGGCCGGCCCGATGACCGACGAAGCGATGACGACCACACCGGCCCCGAGCGACGGGTCCAGCCCGCCGGCAACGCCGAAGCTGACCAGGCCGGAGGCGCCGTGCGCAACCATGGCCCCCGCCGCTGCCGCGGCCTCCTCCGGCCGGCCCGCCGCGGCCCGGACTATCAACCGCTCCGCCCCGCCTGCGCGCCGCAGGCACCCGGCCTCCCTGGCAAGGCCCGTTACGACCCCAAGGCTCAGCGCCGTGGCGGATTCCTGGGTGGCTGCGGTCATGGCCGGATGGTAGCGGGGGCCGGCGGCGTTGTCCTGCGGATTGTGGCCGACGGCGGATCGGAACGGCGCCATGGCCGGAATTCCGGCTTGCAATGCAGCCCTAGGGCTATATCGTGAACAAACAGGCTGGAGAACAATGCTGAGCCCTGAGATCATCGTCACCGTCGGGACGGGCATCGCCCTCGCCGCCACGATCCTGCCTTCGCTCCATTCATTGCGACGGGACGTAACGGATCTGCGCGAGCGGATGGCGCGACTGGAGGGGGTGTCCGAGGGGTTTACCGGGCGCCAGCCCGCCGATCCGGCGGAATAGCCGCTCCCCGAATCTCTCCCATTCGAGACGGTCCGGAAAGGTTCCGGGAAACGCCGCTCAGTGATCGGCGGCGGCCTGGGCGGCTTCGAAGGCGACTTTCTGTTCCGCCGTCGCCTCCTTCTGGTACTTCGCCTTCCACTCGGCGAACGGCATGCCGTAGACGATCTCGCGGGCCGCCATCTTATCGAGCGCGAGCCCCTTTTCGTCGGCGGCGTCCTTGTACCAGTTGCTCAGGCAGTTGCGGCAGAAGCCGGCCAGGTTCATCAGGTCGATATTCTGCACGTCGGTGCGCTGGCGCAGATGGCCGACCAGGCGGCGGAAGGCGGCGGCTTCCAGTTCGGTGCGGGTGGCGTCATCCATGAATTCGGCTCCGGCTGGATTCGGTTGCCGGCCTGATATCGCGTCCGCCGGCGCCGATTTCCAGAGGGCAATTTCGTCCCCGACCTACCGGAAAGCGAAGACCGGGCTGCTCCAGGCCTGGAAGCCGTCTTCGGTGTAGACGCTGATCCACAGCGGGTTGTCGCCGCCCTCCGACAGCGGGACCGTTACCGTCTCCTGCATTTCGCGCACGCTCAGGGCTTCCGGCAGCCGGAAGACCCTGACCCGCCGGGCCAGACCGCCGGCTTCGAGCACGGTGTCCCCCAGGCCGATGTCGGCGAGTGATGCCGCGAGCGTGCCGCGGTTGGTCTCGATCTCCACCCCGCCGGAGTTGCCGTCGAGCCAGACGTCGAAGCCGCCATAGTTGCCGGTGGTGATGGCCTCGAAGACGATCCTGTCGTCGCCGGCAACCTCCAGCCGGCGCTCGTGGTTCCAGATGTTGATCTTCGCGAGCCGCCGGACCCTGGCGTCGCTGAACCGCGCCTCGCCGCTCCAGGCACTGTCCCGGCCGCGGCCGCGATATTCGGCGCCGCTCCACAGCACGCGCAGCCGGTTGCCGAGATCGCCCTCCGTGTAAGGACGCAGGGTTTGCACCACCTCCGTGCCGTTGCGCACCTCGATGCGCTCGATCGGCGTCTGGGTAATGACGTGCAGGCTGAGCGCCGCCTCGTAGTCTGATGTCCGCACGATGTCGCCCATCATGACGGAGTCGACGCGGCGGGTTTCCGTATCCGGGTAGACATTGGGGTCCCGGTCGAACAGCGTTCCGCCGCCGGCGAAGGCGACCTGCACGTCCATATGCATCCGGGTGCCCGTCGTGCCGTAGGTGTGGCGCCGGCGCACGGCGTTCATGATGCCGTCGCGGGTCAGCTCTTCGGCCAGGAAGCAGGTCAGTCCGCCATAGGCGCCAAACATCGAAGCGCCGGGGTAGCTCGCTCCGGGACGGCCCTTGTGCCCGTCGCTGTTGCACACCACGCCGCAACGGTGGCCCAATGCGAAGCCGTCGGTGAGCAGCCATTCGAAGGTGCCCCAGGCGGAGTGAATCTCCATCGCCTTTTCCACGCGCGGATCGTGGGCGAAGGCGGTATCGGCATAGCGCCCGCCGACATGGGCATAGACGAAGCAGTCCTCGTCCTGCAGCGCCTCGAACAGCAGCCGGGCGTCCGGCGCGTCCGTATCGAGGTCGGAGCGGTCGACCAGCAGGGCATGGGACGAGCGCCGGATCTGCCGGCCCTCCTGCCGGAAATAGACGTTGCGGTCGCCGCCGACCGCGGTGTTGCCGGACCATTCGTAGCCCGGAAAGGTCACGAATGCGCCCGGCTCGTCATGGCGCGCGGTCAGAGTGTTGATATGAGCCCAGAAGGCGTTGTTGACCTGGAAATCGTTGGCCTGGTGGCTGGTAACGTCGAGCACCGCCTTGTTGCGCGCGAAATCGAAATACTGCTCGGCGGTGGTGACGCCGATGCTCTCGCCGCTCTGGCCGTGCAGATCGCCCCAGTAGCCGCCGTAGGTTCCGTCGCGCACGACCATCGGGTGACTTTCCGCGACTACGGCGCCGGATGCATCGCGCACGGCTATGCGCACCAGGCCGGGCCGATCGACCGTCAGATTGTCGAACACGAGCGACCGGTTGCCCTTTTCGTAGCGGCAGCGGTCCGGCAGGCCGTTCACCGGCAGAGTCGTTTCGAAGACGAAGTCGCCTTCGGCGAGCGGCGTCGGGTTGCCCCAGGCATCCTCGGCCTTGAGGCCGAAACGGAAGGGCTCGCCCGGCCGGCGCAGGGAAGAGAGCACGGCGCGCCAGACCGCAGGCGGGCCGGGCACGATGGCGACGCTCGGCGTGTCGACGATCGGCGTGAAATGGCCGGAGGCGCAGACGTCGGCCAGCACCTTGAACTCGAACCCGCCCTCCACGAAGGTCTGCATCTTCATGCCCGGCGACCCGCCCGACGTATCGCCGAACACGATCTCGATGATGTCGCCCTCGCTCAGATAGCCGCCGCGGACCCGGGCGGTGAGCGCCCGCCAGCGCGGACGGGAAGCGACGCCGAAGCCGGCATAGTCGAGTACGATTCGCGCGTTGCCGTCGGTCCGCGCCGAGACGTAGCCGGGCGCGGCCGGATCTTCGACCTGCAGGCGGCCGAAATCCGTCATCGCCCGGAACGCCACGCGGATAGCGCCGGTGTCGTCAAGGCCATAGCGGCCGACCGTGTAGGTGAGCGTGAAGGTCTGTGCCGAGCGCACCGCGACAGGGTCCGAAGGGTCCAGCTTCGCATGGCCGAGCAGCACCGGATCTGCGCCGGGCTGGACCGCCGGCCAGGCCTCGCCCACCAGATGTTCGGGCACCGGCCCGTCGAGCGTGTTGATGAGCATGCCTGCAGTCCTCCTTCCACCGGCGGTCCGGTCGCTCGCGCAAACGCGGTTCTTATGCCCGAATGCGCCGCCCTCACAAGGTCAGAGAAGCGCGCATCGCATCCAATCCGCTCGACATCGGCGAGAAAACTATATAGTTTTATAGTGTTTTGCAGACCATGTTCAGCGGGAGGCATGTCATGCCGAATCGTCAAAAACCCCTTTCCGCCCTTCTTGCGGCGGGCGCCGCCATCGTTCCGGCCGTCGCCCTGACCGGCGTTGCCCTGACCGGCGCCGCCATACCGGCAGTCGCTGCCGGCTACCCGAACAAGCCGGTCACTCTCGTCATTCCGTACAGGGCCGGCGGCAGCATGGAGACCATGGCCCGGATATTCTCCAAGGCGCTGGGCAAGGAGTTGGGCGCCAATGTCGTGATCCGCACCCGGCCCGGCGCGGGCGGCGCGGTCGGCGCTCTGGAAGTCTCCAAGAAGAAGCCTGACGGATATACCCTGTTGTTCGCAGCTTCCGTGTCCCTGCTTTGGCACCCCCTGACGCGGAGCGTCGGCTTCGGCCTCGACAGTTTCACCTACATCGCCCAGGTTACCGATTCGCAGATGGCGCTGATCGCCCGGCAAGACGCGCCGTTCAATACGTTGAAGGAACTGATTGCCCACGCGAAGACGAAGCGGCTGAACTATGCCGACCAGGGGCCGATGCCGCGCGCCTTCGTCAATTTCATCGGTTCGAAGGAGGGCGTGAGTTGGACCAGCATCCCGACCAAGGGCGGCGGCGAGATGGTGCCTTTCCTGCTCGGCGGCAAGGTGGATTTCGCTTGGAGCGGCGGCATCCACAACCGCTTTCCCAAGAAGATGAAGGTGTTGCTGTCGTTCAACAGCGGGCGGCTCATCGCATCGCCCGACATTCCCTCGATGCAGGAACTCTACGGCGTGTCGATGCCGAGCCAGACCGTGATCGTCGGTCCGAAGGGCATGGATCCGGCATTGGTAGCGAAGCTCGAAGCGGCTGCGAAGAAAGCCGCCGCCGACAAGGCATTCATGGAGTTGCTGACGAAGCGGTTGAAATTCCCGGCCAATTTCGTCGGCCACAAGGCGTTGACGGCGGAAATTCAGGAGGTCATCGCCAGGATGAAACGAGTGATCGCCGCCACAACCAAGTAACGGTGAAGTGACCGACCGGCAAGGCACGCCGGAAGCCGGTTCCTCGCCGGACGTCACCCCGCAGGCGGACTCGTCCGGCGGCCCGGGCCCGCGCCAGGAACTTGCTGCCGGGGCGGTGCTGATCGGCCTGTCACTGCTCGCCCTGTTCTGGCTGATCCCGAATCATACCGGAGCAACAGCTGACGACCTCGAAGTCGCGCCCGGTTTCTTCCCCCAGATTGCGGCAAGCGCCCTGCTCGTCCTGTCGGTCCTGTTGGTCGGCCATCGCCTGATCCGCTTCCCGAAACTGCGCGCTATCCGGCCGGCGACCGGCGGCGGCGCGGTCCTGTCCGAAATCGCGATCCTGGCCGCCGGAAGCGTGCTCGTCGCCTGGGCGCTCGGCGCGGCCGGCTATCTCGTCGTCGCGCCGGCGGTACTGCTGGCCGGCCTGCTGGCCGGCGGCGAACGGCGCTGGTGGGTTATCGGGCTCGTCATCGCCGGCATGACCGCCGCAACCTGGTTCGGCGCCGATCTGCTGTTCGGCGTCGTGCTGCCGTAAACGGGCGGCAGGGGCGGCGCCATGATCGAGCAGCTGATCGCCGGCTTCGGCAATGCGCTGACGGTGACCAACCTGCTGTTCATCGCCGCCGGCATCACGCTCGGCATCGTCATCGGCGTCATCCCCGGACTGGGCAGCGTGACGGCGCTCGCCGTCCTGATCCCGATCACCTTCTACATGTCGCCGCTCGCCGCCATCGCCTTCCTGGTCGGTGTCAACAAGGGGGGCACGTCCGGCGGCGCGATACCGGCGATCCTGCTCAATTCGCCGGGAACGCCGGAAGCCGCGGCAACGGCGCTCGACGGCCACCCGATGGCGAAACGCGGCGAGTCCCAGCGAGCGCTCAAATTTGCGCTGTTCTCCTCGGTGACGGGCGACACGATTTCCGATCTCCTGCTGATCGTGCTCGTCGTGCCCTTCGCCGCCATCGCGCTGGAGTTCGGCCCGCTGGAATACACCGCCGTGCTGCTGTTCGCCTTCGCCCTGCTCTCCGGGATCTCCGGCGACTCGCCGATCAAGGGCCTGATCGCCATCGCCTTCGGCGTGTTCGTCTCGACGGTCGGCCTCGACCCGGTCGACGGTTCCCAGCGCATGGTGTTCGGCGAGGTCGAACTCTACGACGGCTTCCCCCTGTTCTCGCTCGCCGTCGGCTCGCTCGCCATGGCCTCGGTGCTCGGCCAGCTGTTCGAGTTGTGGCGGGCCAGAGGCGAGAAGCGCCTCGGCGTCGAGGAATACGCCCGCATCGAGACCCGCCTGCCGGCGCGGGAATTTTTCGGCCACTGGAAGACCATCGGGCGCTCGGCGCTGATCGGCTCCGGCGTCGGCATGCTGCCCGGCCTCGGCGTCACGCTGGCCGCCTTCCTGAGCTACGGCGCGGCCCGGCGGGCATCGAAGGAACCGCAGAGCTTCGGCCGGGGCAATCCGCAGGGCATCATCGCGACCGAGGCGGCGAACAGCGCCGTCGTCGGGGCGAACCTGGTGCCGACCATCGCGCTGGGCATTCCGGGCAATATCGCGGCCGCCCTGCTGATCGGCGCCTTTATCATCCATGGCATCGTGCCCGGGCCCTTCATGCTGACCAATCATGGTGAACTCATTTACGCCCTGTTCGCCTCGATGCTCATGGCCAACGGCGTCCACCTCGTGATCGGCCGGATCGGCATCCCGCTCTGGGCGCGGATCGCCCGGACGCCGCGCGCGATCATCCTGCCGCCGGTGCTGGTCATGTGCATCGTCGGCGTCTACCTGCCCAACCAATCGATCTTCGGCGTCGGCGTGATGCTCGCCTTCGCCTGCCTCGGGCTGGCGTTCCAGCGCCTCGGTTTCCCGATCGTCTGCATGGTCATCGGCTTCCTGCTCGGCGGCATGCTGGAGAATTCGCTGCGCCAGTCCCTGCGCCTGCATCAGTCGGACCTGACGGCCTTCCTCGGCAGCCCGATCGCCCTGGTCTTCCTGGCGCTCACCCTGTTCGTCCTGCTCCGGGCGCTGCGCCGTGCCTGACGGGCCGCCGCTGACCGACCCGGTCGAGCGCGCGCTGGCCGCCTATCTCGACGGCACAGCGGATTCGCCCGGCCGCACCAAGCGCAGCGCCGTCCGCCTCGCGGTTGCGCAGGCAATGCGCGACGGCGTGTTGAAGGACGGCGACCTGCTGCCGCCGGAGAAGCGGCTGGCGGAAATTTTTGGCGTCAGCGTCGGCACCGTGCAGGCGGCGCTCCAACAGTTGCAGCAGCGCGGCGAGATCGTACGCCGCAGCGGCTATGGCAGCCGCGTCGTGCTCGGCGACAGCTTCTCGAGCGCAATCTGGCATTTCCGCATGGTTGACCGCGAGAGCGGCCGGCGCCTGACCGTCGAGGCGGAACGCATCCGGATCGACGAGGTCGCCGGCTCCGAAACGGGCGGGACTGCCGGGGACGATCCGCTGGCGCCCGTGTGGTCCGCCTTTCTCGGCGCGGACGACAGCTATATCCGGATCCGCCGCGCGCTCACGATGTCCAACGGGGCGGCGGTTGCCGGGCGCATGGTGCTGTGCACCCGGACCGCGCCCGATCTGCTGAAAATGTCGCCGGACGAGCTGGTCGCGATCAACATCCGGACGTTTCTCCAGGACGAGTTCGGCGTCGCGACCGCCCGGGCGAGCACGGAAATTCACGGCGCCGATTCCGATGCTGCCCGGGATCTGTTTCCCCGGCGTGTGTCTTCCGCGCCGGTTCTGGAGTTGCGCGCGCGGGCCGTAGCGCACGACGACCGGCCCGTCTATTTCCAGACGATCCATATCCCGTCGGAATCCTGCGCCTTCGCGTTCTGAATTGCCCGGCCGGGGCTGGTTGTACGGCACCCGGTCAGGGTTCGAGGGTCAGGGCGATCCGGAAGCCGGTCTTGCTGTTGCGGTCCTTCCACCTGCCGGACATGCGTCTGGCGCTGCGCATATCCCACGGGATGTCATTCCACGAGCCGCCGCGCAGCACGCGCTTGTTGCAATCGGCGCGCTCCGTCCAGGCGCTGCCGTCGGCCGGCGCGCCGCGATAGCTGACGTGCCAGCAATCCTGCACCCATTCGCGCACATTGCCGTGCATGTCGTGCAGCCCGAAGGCGTTTGGCCGGTAGGTTCCGGCCGGCGCGGTCTTCCGGCCGTCCCAGCGGCTACCGCAGCCCTTGCAATTCGCCCGGTCCCGGCCGGCGGCAGCGCCCCAAGGGTAAGCGGTCCGCGTGCCCGCGCGCGAGGCATATTCCCATTCCGCCTCCGAGAGCAGCCGGTAGGGCTGGCCGAGAAACTTCCGCAGCCACCGGACATAGGATCGGGCGTCGCGCCAGCTCACATAGATCGCCGGGCGCTGGCCGCGGCCCCAGTTGCGGTCGCCCGCCCGGTGGCCGCCGCAGCCGCCCGCCTGCACACAGGCGTCCCATTCCGCGAAGGTGATTTCGTACTTGCTGACCGCAAACTGCCGGCGGATCGTCACGCGATGGCGCGGCCCCTCGGATTCGCCGCCCATCGCGAAGCTGCCCGCCGGCACGACGACCATCTGCGGGCAGAAGTCGCAGTCCTGAAACTCCTTTCCCGCCGGCCACTGCAGGTCAAGACGCCTTTGTTCGGCGGTTCGCCGGTCCTGCTTGCCAACAGCCGGTTTCTTTTTCGCCGCTTTCTGCACCGCCGGTTTGCTTTTCCTTGCTTTCTGCGCCGCCGGCTTCCCTTTCACCGTTTTCTGGGCCGCCGGTTTCCTTTTCGCGGTATTCTGGGTCGCCGCCGGTTTCCCGGAGAGCCGCCAGGCCCGGGCCAGCTTGCGGGCCTCGGCGCGGTCCCGCGCGGTCATCTCCATCGCCAGCGCATCGCGCCTGGCCGCAGCGGTCGCGTTACCCCGCCCGGCGGCGAGGTCGAGCCATTTGTGCGCCTCGATATAGTCCTGCGGCACGCCCAGTCCCCAGATGCGGGCCCGGCCCAGCGCCAGCATCGCGCGGCTGTCGTTCGCCCTGGCCGCAACCCGCCACTGCGCCACGGCTTCGGCATGACGCCCGTCCTCCCAGGCGCGCTGGCCCGCCTTGTAGTCTGCCTGCACGGCACCGGCCCACAGCATCGCCATCCCGGCGCAGACTGCAGCCCGCAGCAGGACCTTGCGCTCGATCATCTTTCCGTCCCTTCGTCCATCCGCCATCGACCGTCTGCATCGTACCCGATTTCCTGCGCCGTCGCCTACCGGGCCGGCGCCTCGGATGCCTCGGGCGGCGGCGGGATGGTCCACAGGAAGACGAGTCCCAGGACCGCCGCCCCGGCCGCGACGGCGAGCGCGAGAGTGTAGGTGCCGGTGACGTCGAACAGATAGCCCGCAATCAGCGGCGCGGTCAGGCCGGCGACGCCCCAGGCGCTGAACAGCCGGCCATAGACCCGGCCCAGGTTGGCCGGGCCGTAATATTGCACCGTCGCCGCCGGATAGCCGCTCGCCATGCTGCCATTGGCGAAGCCCGATCAGTCTAAGCACGATATAGACCAGCGGCGCCGAGCCGAAGGCCGCCAGCGCGGCTTATTCGCGCCTGTGTCCGGCGGCCAGGGCTTCGAGCAATCCTTCGACTTTGCCGACGCGGCCCGCAAGACTCCAGAGGAAGCCGAGGATCGCGATCTGGAGCGGGCCGAGAACGCCGGCAAGGATAAGGATGGCAATGAATTCGGGAGTCATAGGCCAGATTTATCGATTATCCGGGTAAAAATCAACCGCTATCCCGCTGCTTCAGGCGGCGGCGGGATGGTCCACAGGAAGACGAGTCCCAGGACCGCCGCCCCGGCCGCGACGGCGAGCGCGAGAGTGTAGGTGCCGGTGACGTCGAACAGATAGCCCGCAATCAGCGGCGCGGTCAGGCCGGCGACGCCCCAGGCGCTGAACAGCCGGCCATAGACCCGGCCCAGGTTGGCCGGGCCGTAATACTGCACCGTCGCCGCCGGATAGCCGCTCGCCATGCTGCCATAGGCAAAGCCGATCAGCGTAAGCACGATATAGACCAGCGGCGCCGAGCCGAAGGCCGCCAGTGCGGCGAGTACCGCCGCGGCCAGCACTTTCCCGCAGAGCAGCACGGTGCGCGGCCGCAGATAGTCGGTGGCGAAACCGGACGCCAGCCGGCCGGCGCCGTTCGCCGCCGTGATCAGCCCGGTGCCGAGCGCGGCGGCAGGCGCGACGAGATCGTAGGCGTTGACGATGGCGGCCGCGTGGCCGAGCGCCATCAGCCCGGCCGTACAGCCGCAGAAGAAGCAGAACCACAGGCGCCAGAACGGGCCGGATACTTTCCCGCCGCCCTCCTGGGCATCGGGACGCGGGATCTGCGCCGGGGCGATCAGGAGCGCGCTGACAATGCCCATGCCGGCGAAGATCGCCGCAACGATCAGGAAGGTATCCCAGACGCCCCAGCGTTCGGGACCGATGCGGAACAGCGGCGCGAACACGACGGCGCCCAGCGCGTAGGAGGACACCGCGATGCCGGTCGCCAGGCCGCGCCGGCTCTCCAGCGCGCCGACCGCCGATTGCAGGGCGGCGCTGTAGGCGATGCCGCTGGCGACGCCGAACAGGACGCCATAGCCCAGGATCACGCCCCACAGGCTTTCGGTCACGCCGGACACCAGCAGCCCTCCGGCCGCCAGCGCCGTCGTCACGAGGGCCGGGATCAGCGCCGTGCCCGGCCGGACCAGCACAGGCGCGAGAAACATGGCGGCGGCGAAGGCGACGGTTGCGACCGCGAAGATGCTGCTGACCGCCGCGCGCCCGACATCGAGCGCCTCCTGGGCCGGCGCGATGAACAGGCTCCAAGCATAGAGCGAGCCGGTCATCAGGTTCAGCAGCACGGCGCCGGCCAGGATGCGCATGGCCGTCATCGGTCCGGACCGTTCCGGAACCTGCCGGTCCTGCGCATGAACTGCGTCACGTCACCCCCTCCGGACCGTTCATAGCCGTGTGTACACTCGCACCGACATCCGGGATACCCGTAAATGGAGCCGGTTCATGGCCGCAACAGGGAAACGCCGCGCCCCGTTGGACGCATGCCCCTTTTCCAGAATGGCAACCGGCGTTCGACGAAATTTTGCCGCTGGCGTCATCGCCCGGCCGAACGTGCAGGGTCCGGGACGGGCGGTCCTCATCAGGATTTCGTAGACCCCTGGACTGAATTCAATTCAGCCGCGGCTGCAAACGGTCATGGACGATGCACCCGGCCGGCGGAGCGCCGGCGCCGAACTGAGCAGCCTCGTCGGATTCGTATGCGGGACTGCGCTCGTCGTTTTCCTCGTTGGCATCGCGGTGGACCGGCTGGATGCCGCGGCGGAGCTGTACTGGCAGGCGTTCACCTTCCTGGCAGGACAGGCGCCGGCGTCGCCCGGGCTTCCCACGGCGAAGGACATCGCGGCCCTGCTTCCGGTACCGGAAGGATCGCCGCTTCCCGACGCACCTTTTGCGGTCTGGATTTCAATTCCGGTCTCCGCATGCCTCTGGCAGCTTTTCGCGCTTGCCGTCTTCCGGTTCTGGGTGCTTCGCGTGCCGCTCGATCGGATCCGCGGGCCGCTTCGCCACCCCTTCGCCCTCGCGCCGCTCGGCCGGCATTTCCGGCGGCCCGGCCGGCTGGCTTTCGCGATTGCCTTCACCGTGTCATGGCCGATGCTCGCTGCGCGGACATTCCACGACCGGTCCGATCTCTTTTCGCACGCCGCGGCGGCTGCGCCGGCCCTGTCGGAGGGCCGGCTCGAGGCCGCGATCGTCCACGCCGCGATGGGCGCGGCGGGCCTGGCATCGATTGTGCTGGTGGGCTTTCTGGCCAGGAACCGCGGCCCTTTCCACCGGTACCACTGGCGCATGCAGCCGGTCGCGAAGATGTTCGTGCTGGTGTTGCTGGCGCATCTCCCGGCGTCGTTGCTCGCTGCGGCCCTGTTTCCAAACCCGCTGCACGCGCTTGTCGTTCCGTCGTCGCTGTTCGCGCTGGCGGTGACCGCCCTTCTCGGCCAGATCGTCACCCTGTCGGCCGAGGCGAGCCGGAACCGGCGATTGAACCGTCTCGACGAGCTGGCGCGGGAGGGCGGCGGCAAGCCCTCCGAACTGGCATTTCGCGAGGCGACGATCCGGTTTTTTTCCGCCGGCGAGCCCGGCGGGAAGCGAAGCCGCAATCGGCGCCGGCGGCCCGTATCGAATGCTGCGGAGAAAGGCCACGGCCGTCGCCACCCCGCCAGCCGGACCGGGCGGCGGAAAACCCGGCTCCGCTATATCGCCGCGTCGATGGTCGTCGCGATAGCGGCGCCCGCCGCACCGGTATTCTACCTCTGGTTTCGCCTGCCCGACGCCGAACAGACCCGGCAGATTGCGCGCTCGGTCCACTATCATGTCGAGAAAACCGCAGTTCCGGCACGCGGAAACGGCGAACCCCGGATCCGCCTGAGGCTGATCGGCAACCGGTACGATTACAGCCTGAATTACAGCCGCGAGAATATTCCGGGAGATTTTATCAATGCGGTGATCGCCAGCGAGGATAACAAGTTCGACCGATCGACGGCCTATCGATTGCCGTACATCGCGTTCAAATTCGGCGAAGCGACGCTGTGCTATCTGGAACGGGCAACCGGCTTGCGGACACGGGGCTGCGCCGGCAACAGCACGGTGCCGCAGCAATTGGCCCGGAACCTGCTGTCCAGCGAATATCGCAGCATCTGGCGAAAGATCGTCGAGTTCGTCTGGGCGCTCAAAATGGAAGTCTATTTGGGCAATGAAGAGATTCTGGAGTTCTACGCCAACCGCGTCTATCTCGGGAACAACAACTACGGCGCGGAGATGGCCTCGCGTCACTACTTCGGCAAGCATGCCAAGGATCTGTCGCTCGGCGAGGCCGTTTATCTTGCGGCGGCCATCAAGAAACCGTCGAGATGGAACTATTTCGACGACCGGGCGGGCGCCTTGCGGCGCGCCCGGCTGATCCTGGATCTCATGAAGCAGCAGGGCTTCGCGCCGGCCGGCGCCGCATTCGGCTCCGGGTTCCGTCCGCGCCGCGGCGGGGTCCGTCCCAACAAACCCTATCTCGGACATCTCTGGATGTGGATCGAGCCGGAGGCGAGGGAGGCCCTTCGGAGCCGGCCCGACGGAAAGTACAAGGTCGTCACCGCCCTGGACGCCGAGGCGCACATCTACGCCAGGGCCGAACTGGAAAGGGAAATCCGGCGCTGGCAGAACAAGGGCGTTTCGGTCGGCGAAGGCGCGGTCGTCGTCATGCGTCCCGACGGGAAAGTCCTCGCCATGGTAGGCGGCGCCGGTGACGATCCGAAATCGCGCGGCACCAACCGGGCCAAGCGGACGGAAAATCTATTTCCGCGGCCGCCCGCTTCGGCGTTCAAGCCGTTTCTGTATCTGGCGGCGCTCGAGCGCGGGCTTAGGCCGGACCAATTCATCGATGCGCGCCCGGTCAGCATTCCGATCACGGGCGGAAGACGCTACGAGCCGGCGAACCATGACGGCGCCGTGTACCGGCGCAAGGTTTCGACGCGGGACGGCCTCGTAAAGTCGATCAACACGGCTGCGGTGCATCTGCTGCACAAGGAAGTCGGGTTCGACCGCCTGTTCGACGTGCTGCGGCGGCTCGGCCTCGAGACGCGTTACCTCAAGAGGAAATGGGGACTCGCGCTGGGGCAAAGCGGCGTGCCGCTGATCGAGATGATGGGCGCCTACGGAGTGCTCGCCAACGGCGGCTGGCGGGCGACGCCCTACGCCATGCTCGCGATCATGCGGGAATCCGGCGACATCGTCTGGCGGCGTGCGGCGCAGAAGCATTTCAGGATGTTCGATCCGCGCCATGTCAGCGACCTGAACGCCATGCTGCTCGACGTGGTGCGGCACGGCACCGGCCGGCCCGCGGCGCAGGGCGTGTCGCAGGCCGTCCGGGAAGGACGCGAGCGCAACCCGGGCGAGGCGGACGAATGCGGGCCGCCGGCAAAGGTTTACGTCGCGGGCAAGACCGGCACCGGAGACGAATTCACCGATGCGTGGTTCATGGGCTACACCGCCGACCTGGTCATCGGCGTCTGGTTCGGCAACGACAGTCCCAGGACCATGCCCGAACTCTACGGCGCAGCGGGCCCGGCGCGCTCTTTCAACGGCATTCTGACTCGTCTGGCCAGATTCACTGCGGTGACGGACCCGACCTGCCCGCTGCCGTGACCGCAGCGAGGCCGCGCCCCATGCGTCCGACCCATGCACGCGACCCCTGCACTTGAACCGTGCGGGATGCCCGCTCTCCCCGCTGCCCTCGACACGCATAGACCGCATTGCCTTGCCCCTCTGGACCGGTTCGCCGGTCTGTGTACACTCACGCCAACGTCCGGAAAGACCGCAAAGGGAGCCGCCCGATGGCCGCGATCGAAAATGTCCGCATCCCCTATGGCGCCTATTGGAGCACGCCGTTCTCCAAATGGCAGAACAGCTTCGCCGAGCTGCATTCGATCCGCTTCGCCGCCCATGTCGCGAAGGATGCGCTGGCCGAGCGGGAAATCGACCCGCAGAGCTTCGACCACGCGGTCATGGGCATCACGACGCCGCAGGAATCGAGCTTCTTCGGCCTGCCCTGGCTGATGAAGATGATCGGCAACGACGCCGTGCCCGGCACCCAGGTCTCCCAGGCCTGCGCCACCGGCGCGCGCGTGCTCCAGACCGCGTCCTTCGAGATCGAGCGCGGCCTGGGCAGCGCCTCGCTCTGCGTCGCGGCGGACCGGACCTCGAACGGCCCGGTGCTGAGCTATCCGAGCCCGTCCAATCCCGGCGGCGCGCCGGATATCGAGCGCTGGCCGATCGACGGGTTCGAGGGCGATCCGCTGGGCGGCCCGCCGATGGTCGGCACGGCCGAGAACTGCGCCCGCGACTGGCAGGTCTCCACCGAGGAGCAGCACGATGTCGTGTATCGCCGCTGGGAGCAGTATGAGATGGCGCTGGCGGACGACCGCGCCTTCCAGAAGGGCTACATGAAGCTGCCCTTCGAGGTGCCGGACAAGCGCTTCCGCAAGATGGCCGGCGCGATCGAGGGCGACGAGGGCGTGCGGCCGTCGACGCGAGAAGGCCTGGCCCGGCTCAGGCCGGTGCAGCCGGACGGCACGGTGACCTTCGGCGGCCAGACCCATCCGGCCGACGGCAACGCCGCCATCGTCCTGGCGTCGCCGGACAAGGCGCGCGACCTGTCGAAGGACCCGTCCATCGAGATCGCAGTGCTCGGCTTCGGCACGGCCCGGACGAAGCCGCATTACATGCCCTTTGCCCCGGTGCCGGCGGCGCAGCAGGCACTCGACATGGCCGGGCTGACGATGGACGACATCGACGCTGTCAAGACCCACAACCCGTTCGCGGTCAACGATGTCGTGTTCTCCCGGGAGACCGGCTACGACGTCAGCGCAATGAACAATTTCGGCTGCTCGCTGATCTTCGGCCATCCGAACGGGCCGACCGGCCTGCGCCTGACGATCGAACTGATCGAGGAGCTGGTGCAGCGCGGCGGTGGCCGCGGCCTGTTCACCGGCTGCGCGGCGGGCGACACCGGGATGGCGGTGGTGGTGGAGGTGTCGCAAGCCTAATGAACGACGCGCGTCCGATCCCCGACGCCGATCCCTCGACCGGCTGGACCAAGGACTGGCCCTATACGCCGCTCCGGCTCGCCGAGCGTTCGCTGGAGATCGAGCGCCGGGACACTGGCGAAATCGTCCTGCGCAACGCGACGCCGCTCGACGCCTGTCCGACCCAGGTGTCGGACGATCTGCGTCGGCAGGCCGCGCGCATTCCGGACCGGACCTTCCTCGCCCAGCGCGACGCGGACGGCGACTGGGTGCACCTGACCTATGCCGCGGCACGCGGGAAGGCGGACCGGGTCTCGCAATGGCTGCTGGACAACGGCCATAACGGTGACAACCCGGTCGCCATCCTGAGCGACAACAGCCTGAATTTCGCGGCCCTGCAGCTCGGCGCGATGCAGGTCGGCATCCCAGCGATGCCGGTCTCGCCGGCCTATTCGCTGATGTCGAAGGATTTCGCCAAGGTCCGCCATGCCTGCGACAGCTTCACGCCGAGCCTGGTCTATGTCGAGGATGCGGCGCTGTTCAAACCGGCGCTGGAGGCGGTGCAGCCGGCCGCAACCATCGTCGCAACACGCAATGTCGAGGCCATCGCCGGCGCGATCCCGTTTGACGATCTGCTGGCGGCCGGGGCCGGCGAGGCGGTCGAACGGGCCTACGCCGCGGTGACAGGCGACAGCATCGGCAAGATTTTGCTGACCTCGGGCAGCACCGGCCTGCCCAAGGGCGTGATCAACACCCAGCGGCTAATGTGTTCCTCGGTCACACAGACGGGCCAGGTCTGGCCGTTCCTGCACGACGAACCGCCGGTGATCTGCGACTGGCTGCCCTGGAACCACACCTTTGCGGCCAACTTCTGTTTTAATTCCGTTCTGCGCTTCGGCGGCACCTACTGGATGGACGAGGGCAAGCCGGTGCCGGGCCGGTTCGAGGCGACCCTGCGCAACCTGCGCGAAGTGAGGATCAACCAGTATATGAATGTCGCCCGCGCCTATGACATGCTGGTCCCGGCGCTGGAGGCCGACCCCGCCTTCGCCGCACACGTTCTGGGCGACTGCCAGTATCTTTTCTATGCCGGGGCCGGCCTGCCCCAGGCGCTGTGGGACCGGATCGAAGCCTTGTCGATCCGGGTGCGCGGCGCGCGCATCCCGATGATGACCTCGCTCGGCTCGACCGAGACCGGCCCGCCGGCGATCAAGGGCTACTGGCCATGCGACCGGTCAGGCACCGTCGGCCTGCCCATACCGGGCCTGGAGGCCAAGCTGGCGCCGGCCGGCGGCAAGACGGAGATCCGCTTCCGCGGCCCGAACATAGCGCCGGGCTACTACCGCAATCCGGAAAAGACCGCCGAGGCCTTCGACGAGGAAGGCTTCTACCGGATCGGCGACGCCGTGAAATGGGTCGACGAGGCAGACCCGATGCAGGGCCTCAGCTTCGACGGCCGGGTGGCGGAGAATTTCAAGCTGCTGACCGGCACCTGGGTCGCGACCGGCGTGCTGCGCCTCGATGCCCTCTCCTTCCTCGGCCCGCTGGTCTCCGACGCCGCGGTGACCGGCGAGGACCGGGACGAAGTCGGCCTGCTCGGCTTTGCCAATGTCGACGCCTGCAAGGCGGAGATCGGCCCGGAGGCCGAGGGCCTGTCGCCGGCGGAGATTATCGCCCATCCGGCGGTGCACGGGGCCCTGCGCGAAAAAATCGCCGCCTACAACCGCGAGCATCCCGGCTCCAGCCAGCGGATCGCCCGCGTTCTGCTGATGATTTCGCCGCCCGACATCGACGCCGGCGAGATCACCGACAAGGGCTACCTCAACCAGCGCGCCATCCTGACCGCAAGGGCCGGGCTGGTCGAACGGCTCTACGAAGACGGCGGCGCGGACGTGGTAGCGGCGTAGTCCGCTTGATCGCCGCTCCGCCGGCCTGTAGCCTTCGCCAATGAACCACTTCACCGCCGATTCCCTGCCGATCCGGGCCGACCTTGCCGCTGCGCTCGACCGCGGTTGGGCGCAGCTCGGCGGGACGGGCGCGTGGCTGACCGGCGAAGAGCGGGTGGCGGTCGTCCGAGAGGCCCGGGCCGCGTGGGACTGCGCGCTGTGCCGGGTGTGCAAGACGGCGCTCTCTCCTTATGCCATCGACGGCGACCACGATGCGGCGACGGACCTGCCCGAGCCTTGGATCGACGTCATCCACCGGGTCGTGACCGACGCCGGCCGGCTGACCGAGAAATGGTGCCGCGGGGTCCAGGGCCGAGGCATAGCGGAAGACGAATATGTCGAGCTCGTCACCGTGGCGACGATCGCGACGGTCATCGACATCTTCGCGCTGGCCATCGGGCTGCCGGCGCCGGACCTGCCGGCCGTACAGGATGGCGCCCCGCCGCGCCGGCGCGAGCCGACCGCGACCCCCGGCCCCGGCTGGGTCGCCACCATCGCCCCGGAAAACGCCAGCCCCGATTTCGCGGATTTCTACGGCAACGATTCCGGCTTCTACATCCGCCGGTCGCTCACCCTGCTGCCCGGCGAGGTGCGCAAGTTCTGGGCGGTCATGAACCTGCTCTACATGCCCGACCCGCGGATCCGCGAACTGGACGGGCTGGACCGGTCGATCTCCCGGGCGCAGATGGAATTCCTCGCCTCGCGCGCCTCGATGATGCTCGACTGCTACTACTGAACCACCAGCCATGCGGCGCGGCTCAGGTTGAGCGGCACGGAAACCGGCGACGACTACGATCTCACCGCCATCATCGAGGGCGGCGACGCCGCCATGGCGAACGGCGGCGAGCTGAACGCCTTCGTCGAAGCGATCCTGGGGCGCGACCCGGCGGCGATCGCGGCGGCGCGCGCCGCGGTTGTCGAGGCGACGGGCGAGGCCGCCATGGTCGACGCAGCCGCCACCATCGCAGCCTTCAACGCCTATCCCCGCGCGGCCGACGCAACCGGCATCCCGCTGGAGGACGCCAAGCGCGAAGCGACCGCCGGATTGCGCCACGAACTCGGCCTCGACGCCCTGGAAGTGGCGGCTTAGCCCTTCGCCTTCGGGTGGGCGGAGTCGTAGACGTCGAGCAGGCGGGCGGCGTCGACATCGGTATAGCGCTGGGTGGTCGACAGGCTGGCATGGCCCAGCAGCTCCTGGATGGCGCGCAGGTCGCCGCCCCTGGCGAGCAAGTGTGTGGCGAAGGAATGGCGCAGCGCGTGGGGCGTTGCGGTGTCCGGCAGGCCGAGTTCGGGCCGCAGGCGCCGGACCAGCATCTGCACGATCCTTGGATTGAGCCGCCCGCCCTTCTTGCCGACGAAGAGCGGCCCGTCCGGCGGCAGGGCACGGGGGCAGAGCGTGAGATAGCGCTCAACCGCCTCGCCGACGACGGGCAAGATCGGCAGGACGCGCTGCTTGTCGCCCTTGCCGGTGACGACCAGCGTCGGGCCGAAGGGCGCGGCGCTGCGGTCGAGGCCGAGCGCCTCGGCGATGCGCAGGCCGCAGCCGTAGATCAGCGTCAGCACCGCCTGGTCGCGCGCCGCGATCCAGGCCTCGGGGCTGTCGGTCCCGGCCTTGTCGAGCAGGTCGCCGGTTTCCGCAACGCTCAGCGGCTTGGGCACCGCGTGGGGCAGTTTCGGCGCGCGCAGGCCGGAAACCGATGGATTATGCAGAATATTCTGTTTATCCAGAAAATTATAGAAGCTGCGAACCGCTGAGACCGCCCGCGCGGTCGAACGGCGCGCCTTGTCCGAACGCGAGGCGAGCCACGAGCGGAAATCCCCTGCATCGAGCCGTTCGAGCGCGGCGCGGTCGGCCCGGGCGCCGAGGTGATCGCCGAGAAACAGCAGGAACGCGGTGAGATCGCGCCGGTAGGCCGCCACCGTATGTTCCGAGGCCCGCTTTTCGTGGCTCAGCCGGGCCAGCCAGTCGATCAGGTCGCGGCTGACTGAAGGATCGAGTGCAGCGTCGAAATCCTCGCTGGCGGCCTCAGCCTTTCCGGAAGTCGGCCGCTCGGCTTCTAGCCGGGCAGGTCCAGCCATGCGCGGGCCGTACTCTCGATGACGCGGGCGAGAAACAGATAGGGCTGCCGCCCGCTGCGGTCGGCGAAAGCGTCGGGATCGCGGCTGCCCAGGGCGAGCAGGCCGGCCGGCGCGCCGCGGCCGACGCACAGGCGGATCAGCAGGTCGGACCGCACCAGCGAGGCCGCCCCGCCGTAGAGAAGTCGCTCGGCCCGGACGGTGTCGCGGCATCGATCCGCAATCTCGGGGCCGCCCAGCAAGGCATTCACCGCGCCGCTGGGCAGCAGGTTGACGCCGCTGCGCGTCCGGCCGTTCGGCTGACCGTCGCCGGCCTCGATGCACAGGCCGACCGCATCGATCCGCAGGGTGCGGGCGACATCGTGGGTAATCGCCTCGACGAAATGTTCGAAGTTGCGGGCGTCGATCAGGGCAAGACAGGCTTCGTGAACCCGCGCCTGCTGCCTGACCAGCAGGCGCGCGCCCTCGACCGCCGCCGCCTCGCCCCGGCGCGCCGCCGCCAGGTCGCGCTGCAGGCGCTGCACCAGATACCGGCCGAAATCGATCGGGCCGTCCTTCTCGCCGGCGCCTGCCACCGGCGGCGGAGTCAGGATAGTGGCCAGTTCCGGCCGGTCGGTCAGGAAGTCCGGATGGCGGCGCAGCCAGGTCGCGACCCGGTCGGCCGAGAGAGCCGCCGGCACCGGTGCTCTGGAAACTTCCGCCTTGCTCACCGCCCCGGCCCCCGCTTACCGCCCTATCCGGTTTTCTCGGCCGGCGCGTCCTTCGACAGGATGGCCTGGCCGGTCTTTTCCCAGTCGGCGAGGAAGGCCGCCAAGCCCTTGTCGGTCAACGGATGCCGGAACAACTGGCGCAGGACCGAAGGCGGCAGGGTCGCAACATGCGCGCCCATGCGCGCCGCCTCGACCAGATGCATCGGGTTGCGGATCGAGGCCACCAGAACTTCCGTCTCGATCTCCGGGTAGTTGTCGTAGATGCCGACGATATCCGCGATCAGCTGCATCCCGTTGGTCGAGATATCGTCGAGCCGGCCGACGAAGGGCGAAACGTAGCTCGCCCCGGCCTTGGCCGCGAGAATCGCCTGGCCGGCGGAAAAACACAGGGTCACGTTGACCTTGATATTCTCGCTGCGGAAGGTCCGGCAGGCTTTCAGGCCGTCCATCGTGAGCGGCACCTTGATCGTCACGTTGTCGGCAACCCGGGCGAGCGTCTGACCTTCCCGGACCATGGTGTGATAGTCGGTCGCCGTCACCTCGGCGCTGACGTCGCCCGGCACGACCTGACAGATTTCCCGGATCGTCTCCAGGAAGTCGCCGCCGCTCTTGGCGATCAGCGACGGGTTGGTCGTCACCCCGTCGAGCAGGCCGGTCGCCGCGAGGTCGCGGATCTCGTTGAGATCGGCCGTGTCGATGAAGAATTTCATCGCTCCGTTCTGTCCTTCCGCTCCTCGTCCGCCGCGCCCGGCGGGCGCCGCAGCCGACATGGGCTGGCAGCCGCCCTGCGCCTCTGTTATCCGTTGGCGCATGATAGCCCAGCAATACCGGCGCGCCAAGCCGCAGGGCCGGAAGGCGGCGTGCCGGCCGACCGGTCGACGGACCGCTCCGCATGCCTGACGCCGACCGGGCGAAAGTGCTGCTGCCGATGCCGGCCGGCAGCGGCTACGACTACCGGATTCCGGCGGATATGGCGGTCTCCCCCGGCGATTTCGTGCGGGTGCCGCTCGGGCCGCGGCAGATGACGGGCGTGGTCTGGGGCGAAGCCGACGGCGCCGTGCCGGACGACCGGCTCAAGGCGATGATCGCCCGGCACGACGCGCCGCCGCTGTCCGGCGCGCACCGCCGGTTCGTCGACTGGATCGCCGCCTACGCGGTCGCGGCGCCGGGATCGGTGCTGCGCATGTCCATGCCGGTGCCGGAGGCGCTCGATCCGCCGGCTCCGGAGACCGGCTACCGGCTCGCGGCCCCCATTCCGCCCGGCGTGCGGATCACGCCGCAGCGCCGGCGCGTTCAGGAGATGCTCGCCGGCGCGGGCACTGTCGCGGCCGACCGGCTCAAGTCCTCTACGGGGGTGTCGTCCGCTGTCCTGACGGGCATGGCGACGGCCGGACTGATCGAAGCGGCTCCGGTCGCGGTACATGCGGACTGGCCGGCGCCGCAGCCGGATGGCGCCGGCGTCGCCCTGTCCGCGGATCAGCGGACGGCAGCGCAGGCGCTCACCGGGGCGGTCGGCGCGGGCTACGCCACCTGCCTGCTCGAAGGCGTTACCGGATCGGGCAAGACCGAAGTCTATTTCGAAGCGATCGCCGAAGCGCTGCGCCAGGGCCGGCAGTCGATCGTCCTGCTGCCTGAAATCGCCCTGAGCGCCCAATGGCTCGCCCGCTTCGAGCGGCGGTTCGGCACCACACCGGCACCCTGGCATTCGGACCTGACCCGCGCCCAGCGCCGGCGGATCTGGCGCGCCGCGGCAACCGGCGCGGCGCGGGTCGTGGTGGGTGCGCGTTCCGCTCTCATGCTGCCGATGCCGGACCTGGGCCTGATCGTCGTCGACGAGGAGCACGACCAGAGCTTCAAGCAGGAAGACGGCGTGGTCTACCACGCCAGGGACATGGCGGTCGTCCGCGCGACGCTGGAGCAGGTTCCCGCGGTGCTCGCCTCTGCGACGCCGTCACTGGAGACCGTCGCCAATGTCGAGCGGGGGCGCTATTCCCGGCTGGTTCTGCCGAAACGCCACGGCAGCGCCGCGATGCCGGCGGTCGAACTGCTCGACCTTCGAAAGGAAGGGCCGCCGCCCGGCCGCTGGCTCGCCGACCGCGTTGTCGGCGCGATGGCCGAAACGCTGGCGGCGGGGGAACAGGCGCTGCTCTATCTCAACCGCCGCGGATATGCGCCGCTCACCCTGTGCCGCAGCTGCGGCCTGCGGCTGGAATGCCCGCAATGCGCCGCCTGGCTGGTCGAGCACCGGCTGGCCGGCCGGCTGGAATGCCATCATTGCGGCTACACGACACCGCTGCCCCGCGCATGCCCGGCGTGCGGCGCGGAAGACAGCTTCGTGCCGTGCGGGCCGGGTGTCGAGCGGCTGGCCGAAGAGGTCGCCGGCCTGCTGCCGAGCGCCCGGGTCCTGGTGGCGACCAGCGACACGATCCGCGGGCCGGCCGCGGCGGCGGCGCTGGTGCATGATGTCCAGGACGGCGCCGTGGACCTGCTGATCGGCACGCAGATCCTCGCCAAAGGACATCATTTTCCCCGGCTCACCCTGGTCGGGGTGATCGATGCGGATCTGGGACTCGCCGGCGGCGACCTGCGGGCGGCGGAGCGAACCTGGCAGATGCTCAACCAGGTGGCCGGCCGGGTCGGACGGGCGGAGCGTCCGGGGCGCGCCATCCTGCAATCCTGGCAACCGGACCATCCCGTGCTGCGGGCCATCGCGGATGGCGACCGCGACGGTTTCCTCGCCGAGGAAAAGGCGGCGCGCAAACGCTACGGCATGCCGCCTTACGGCCGGCTGGCGGCCATCATCGTATCGGGCCGGCGCGCCGAGGCGGTGGAGCAGGCGGCACAGGCGCTGGGGCGCCACGCGCCGGTGCAGGACGGACTGTCGGTTCTCGGCCCGACGCCGGCGCCGCTCGCCCTGCTGCGCGGCTATTTCCGCCACCGCCTCCTGGTCAAGGCCGCGCGGACGGTCAACCTTCAGGACTACATCCGGCGCTGGCTGTCGCGGACCCCGCAGCCCGGCGGAATCCGGATCAAGGTGGATATCGATCCCTACAGCTTTTCCTGACGGGTCTCGGGCCGGCCGTCCCGCGCCCGGCGGGGCGCGCCCGAACATATGGGGGCAAATCGCTGCGGCCACATTACGCAGCGCCGGTTTCTTGCCGGTCCCGAAGCCGCTATGATAGCAAAATCCGGCCCGACGGGCAGGGATCCGGGCGTGCGTTTGCCCCGGACTTTCGCAGAAAAATCACCAATTTCCATGGCAGATTATCGCGCTCCGGCGCTGAGGGTTCGTCGCATGCCGTGGAGCGGGAAACCGGATATTGGCGTCTGAATCGACCGATACCAGCGGCATCGCCGAGCGGTACGCAACGGCGCTGTACGATATGGCGGACGAGGCGAAGCAGCTCGACGGCGTGGCCGACGATTTGCGCGGGCTGAAATCCCTGCTGGAAGACAGCGACGACCTGCGCCGCCTGGTCCGTTCGCCGCTGATCGACCGCCAGGTCCAGACGGCCGCGATGATGGCCGTTCTCGAGAAGGCCGGCGTCGGCGACCTGACGCGCCGCTTCGTCGGCGTCGTCGGCCAGAACCGCCGCCTGTTCGCGATGGGCGGGATGATCGACGCCTATCTCGCCATGCTGGCCCGGCGACGCGGCGAGGAAACGGCCTATGTGTCGAGCGCCGCGGCGCTGAACGACGAGCAGCTGGCACGGCTCGCCGAATCCCTGCGCAAAGCCGTCGGGTCGAAGGTGCGGGTCGAGACCGCGGTCGATCCGTCGCTGATCGGCGGGCTGGTGGTCCGGGTCGGATCCCGGATGGTCGATTCCTCGGTCAGGACCAAACTGCAGCGCATGCAACTTGCGATGAAGGGAGCCTGAGGGCATGGACATCCAGGCCGCTGAAATCTCCGCAATCCTGAAGCAGCAGATCGCCGACTTCGATACCGAGGCCGACGTCGCCGAGGTCGGCCAGGTGCTTTCGGTCGGCGACGGCATCGCCCGGGTCTACGGGCTCGACAACGTCCAAGCCGGCGAGATGGTCGAGTTCCCCGGCGGCATCAAGGGCATGGCGCTCAATCTCGAGATCGACAATGTCGGCATCGTGATTTTCGGCGACGACCGGGACATCCGGGAGGGCGACACGGTCAAGCGGACCGGGGCCATCGTCGACGTGCCGGTCGGCACCGGCCTGCTCGGCCGCGTGGTCGACGGGCTCGGCAATCCGGTCGACGGCAAGGGCCCGATCGAGGCGGCCGAGCGTGCGCGCGTCGAGGTCAAGGCGCCCGGCATCATCCCGCGCCGGTCGGTGCACGAGCCGATGCAGACCGGCCTGAAGGCGCTCGACGCCCTGGTGCCAATCGGGCGCGGCCAGCGCGAACTGATCATCGGCGACCGGCAGACCGGCAAGACCGCTGTGGCGATCGACACCTTCATCAACCAGAAGGAGGTCAACGCCGCCGAGGACCCGGCGACCAAGCTGCACTGCATCTATGTCGCCGTCGGCCAGAAACGCTCCACCGTCGCGCAGATCGTCAAGACGCTCGAGGAAAACGGTGCGATGGATTACTCCATCGTCGTCGCCGCCACGGCGTCGGATCCGGCGCCGCTCCAGTTCCTGGCGCCCTATACCGGCTGCACGATGGGCGAATATTTCCGCGACAACGGCATGCACGCCGTGATCGTCTACGACGACCTGTCGAAGCAGGCCGTCTCCTACCGCCAGATGTCGCTGCTGCTGCGCCGCCCGCCCGGGCGCGAAGCCTATCCGGGCGACGTGTTCTACCTGCACTCCCGCCTGCTCGAGCGGGCGGCCAAGATGAACGAGGAACACGGCGCGGGATCGCTGACCGCCCTGCCGATCATCGAGACCCAGGCCAACGACGTGTCGGCCTATATCCCGACCAACGTGATCTCGATTACCGACGGCCAGATTTTCCTGGAGACCAACCTGTTCTACAAGGGCATCCGCCCGGCCATCAATGTCGGCCTGTCGGTGTCGCGCGTCGGTTCGGCCGCGCAGGTCAAGGCGATGCGCCAGGTCGCCGGCTCGATCAAGCTGGAGCTTGCCCAGTACCGCGAGCTGGAAGCCTTCTCCCAGTTCGCCTCCGATCTCGACGCCGCCACCCAGCGCCAGCTCGCCCGCGGCGCGCGCCTGACCGAGTTGCTGAAGCAGGACCAGTATGACCCGCTCTCGATGGAGGAGCAGGTCGTGTCGATCTTCGCCGGGGTGAACGGCTATCTCGACGGGATCGAGACCCGCGACGTGACACGCTTCGAAGCCCAGTATCTCGACGCGATCCGCGACAGGGGCGCCGATATCCTGGCGGCGGTCCGCGAGGAAGGCGTGGTCAGCGACGGGACCGAGGCAAAGCTCAAGGCCTTCCTCGACGAATTCGTCAAGACCTTCGCGTAAGGATTCGGGAGGGGCCGCGGACGCGCCCGGCGTTCCGCGCGCTCCGGCCGGAGAGGGTGCCGAAAGGATAGATTGGCGGCATGGCGAGCCTCAAAGACCTGCGCAACCGCATCGCGAGCGTGAAGTCGACGCAGAAGATCACGTCGGCGATGAAGATGGTCGCCGCCGCGAAGCTGCGCCGCGCCCAAGAACAGGCGGAAGCCGCCCGGCCCTATGCCGAGCGTATGGACCGGATGCTGGGATCGCTGGCCGCCAGCCTGCAGGGCCGGGCCGGCGTTTCGCCCATGCTGGCCGGCACCGGGGACGACAGGGTCCATCTGCTGGTCGCGGTCACGTCCGACCGCGGTTTGTGCGGCGGGTTCAACACCGCGATCGTGCGCCGGACGCGCCAGATGGCCGCCGAACTGACCGACGCGGGCAAGACGGTGAACATCCTCTGCGTCGGCCGCAAGGGCCGGGACCTGCTGCGCCGCGACTGGGCCGATGCCATCGCCGGCGCCTACAGCGATATCGGCCGGCGCAGGCTGGGCTTCGAGGATGCCGACGAGATCGCCGGAAAAATCACCGAAATGTTCGAGGCCGGCGAATTCGACGTCTGCACGATGATCTACAACAGGTTCAAGTCGGTCATCAGCCAGGTCGTCACCGCCCAGCAACTCATTCCCTTCGCGCCGCCGGAAAGCGGGGCGGATGACGCTTCCGACGGCGGTGCAGGCGCCTCGACTGCGATCTACTCCTACGAGCCGGACGAAGCGGAAATCCTCGCCGACCTGCTGCCGCGCAACCTGGCGGTGCAGGTGTTCCGCGGCCTGCTGGAAAGCGCCGCCAGCGAGCACGGCGCGCGCATGACCGCCATGGACAACGCAACGCGCAATGCCGGCGACATGATCGCCGGCCTGACGCTGACCTACAACCGCACGCGCCAGGCGCAGATCACCAAGGAACTGATCGAGATCATCTCGGGCGCAGAGGCGCTCTAGGGAACGGGAGCAATCAATGGCCAAGAATAACGTCGGCAGGGTCTCGCAGGTGCTGGGCGCCGTCGTGGACGTTCAGTTCGAAGGCGAATTGCCCGAAATCCTGAACGCCCTGCACACCGAACGGGGCGGCCAGCCCCTCGTGCTGGAAGTGGCGCAGCATCTGGGCGAATCCACGGTCCGGACGGTCGCCATGGACTCGACCGAGGGCCTGGTGCGCGGCCAGAGCGTCGAGGACATGGGCCAGCCGATCGAGGTGCCGGTCGGGCCGGAGACCCTGGGCCGGATCATCAATGTGATCGGCGACCCGATCGACGAGCGGGGCCCGGTCGGCCACAAGCGGACCTCGCCGATCCACAAGCCGGCGCCGGAATTCGTCGAGCAGTCGACGGAACAGGAAGTCCTGGTCACCGGCATCAAGGTGGTCGACCTGCTGGCGCCCTATCAGCGCGGCGGCAAGATCGGCCTGTTCGGCGGCGCCGGCGTGGGCAAGACCGTGCTGATCATGGAATTGATCAACAACATCGCAAAGACTCACGGCGGCTTTTCCGTGTTTGCCGGCGTCGGCGAGCGCACCCGCGAGGGCAACGACCTGTACCACGAGATGATCGATTCCGGCGTCATCAAGCTGGGCGAGGACACCACCGAGGGCTCCAAGGCCGCGCTGGTCTACGGCCAGATGAACGAGCCGCCGGGCGCCCGCGCTCGGGTCGGCCTAAGCGGGCTCACGCTCGCCGAATATTTCCGCGACGAGGAAGGCCAGGACGTGCTGTTCTTCGTCGACAACATCTTCCGCTTCACCCAGGCTGGGTCCGAAGTGTCGGCGTTGCTCGGCCGGATTCCGTCCGCGGTGGGCTATCAGCCGACGCTCGCGACCGATATGGGCGCGCTCCAGGAGCGGATCACGACCACCAAGAAAGGCTCGATCACCTCGGTGCAGGCGATCTACGTTCCGGCGGACGACCTGACCGACCCGGCCCCGGCGACCTCCTTCGCCCATCTGGATGCGACCACCGTGCTTTCGCGCCAGATTGCCGAGCTCGGCATCTACCCCGCCGTCGACCCGCTCGACTCGACCTCGCGCATCCTCGATCCGCGGATTCTGGGCGAGGAGCATTACCGGACCGCGCGCGATGTGCAGCAGGTCCTGCAGTCCTACAAGGCCCTGCAGGACATCATCGCCATTCTCGGCATGGACGAACTGTCGGAGGACGACAAGCTGGTCGTTGCCAGGGCGCGCAAGATGCAGCGCTTCCTGTCCCAGCCCTTCGACGTAGCCCAGGTCTTCACCGGATTCCCGGGCGTGCAGGTACCGCTGGACGATACGATCAAGGGCTTCCGGGGCATCGTAGACGGCGACTACGACCATATTCCGGAAGGCGCCTTCTACATGTGCGGGACCATCGAGGAGACCCTGGAAAAGGCGCGCAAGATGGCGGCGGAGGCCGCCTGACCGGCCGGCGGCGCCGTAGACGGGAAACGGGCGAAAAACGGACTGGACGATGGCTGACGAAAAGGTCGAATTCGAGCTGGTGTCACCGGAACGGCTGCTGTCGTCCGAAGCCGCCGACATGGTTGTCGTGCCCGGCGCCGAAGGCGATTTCGGCGTCCTGCCGCGTCATTCCCTGCTGATTTCCGGGGTGCGCACCGGCGTCATCCAGGTCTGGAACGGCAATGCCGTGACCGACCGTATCTTTGTCGCCGGCGGTTTTTGCGAGGTCACCGGCGAGCGCTGCACCGTGCTGGCCGAGGAAGCGGTCCGGGTCGACGATATCGACCGCGGCGCCATCGAGGCCGAACTGAAGAATCTGCGGGAAGACGCTGCGGACGCGAAAACGCCCGAGGAACGGAGCGCCGCAGAGGCGCGTATCGCGACGCGCGAGGCCATGCTGGCCGCAGCCTGATTCGTTTCTCTTCAAAATTCGTTGAACCGATTGGACGGGCTGCCGACGGCTGGACGCGCTCCGGCGCGCGGCTTATATTACGGATGGTCAATCCGGGCGGATTGGGGGGCCGCCCCGTCATCGGTCAAGGCAGCGGACTGCCGACGGTTCGAGGCAAAGCGGTGAAGCACTGGACGCTCGACGATATTGCCTGGGAGAACTTCGACCCGGGCAAGGTTGATCCCGAATTGGTCAAGGTGATCAAGGCGGCGAGCCTTGTGGAGAAGAACGGCCGGGATTACGGCCGGTATCTCCAGGAAGTCTTCGAGGACGATCCCGAGTTTTCCGAAGCCGCGGTCCGGTGGGGCGAGGAAGAGGTCCAGCATGGCGACGCGCTGGGTCGCTGGGCCGAAATGGCCGATCCGTCCTTCGATTTCCAGGCCGCCTTCGAAGACTTCGCAGAAAATATCAAACTGCCGTCCGGCGTTGACGCGTCCGTGCGCGGGTCGCGGGTCGGCGAACTGGTCGCCCGCTGCGTGGTCGAATGCGGCACATCCTCCATGTACACGGCGCTCGCCAACGCGGCCGAGGAACCCGTGCTCAAACAGATCTGCCACAAGATCGCCGCCGACGAACTGCGCCACTACAAGCTCTTCTACAAGCATGAGAAGCGCTATCTGGAGATTGAAAAAATCGGCCGCGTGCGCCGCTTCTGGGTCGCGCTGAGCCGGGCGTCGGAAACCGAAGACGACGAACTCGCCTACGCCTATTTCGCGGCGAACCGGCGCGACGGCGGCATCTACGACCGCAGGGCCGCAAATCGCGAATACGCCGCCGTGGTCTACGGCTTCTACCGGTACCACCATGTCGAGCGGGCCGTCTCCATGGCGTTCAAGGCGGCCGGCCTCAGGCCGCACGGCCGTTTCTGCACATTGATGTCAAAGGTGATTTACGCGGTTCTGAAATGGCGTACCCGTGCCGGCCGGCCTCCGGTCGCCGCCGAAGCCTGATCGAAACTTCGATATCCTGGCCAACTCAACGGAGCCCCGGCCGTTGAAAGCGGCAACGACCGGGCCGGCGTCGCCCTCCGGTCGCGTTATCCGCGCGCCAGCGCGGCGATCTCCGTTGCGAATTCCGCCAGCACCGCTTCGTAGAGCGGCCGCTTGAATTTGACGATCAGCGCCGGCAGGCGTTCCGGCACGATCCATTGCCAGGCGCCGAATTCCGCATGGGCACCGTCGAGACGGATATCGGCGTCCGTGCCGTCGAAACGCATGGCGAACCATTTCTGCGCCTGTCCGATATAGCGCCCCTGCCAGACCCGGCCGCGCAGGTCCGCCGGCAGGTCGTAGCTGAGCCAGCCGCGGCTCTCGGCCAGTATCGTCACACGGTCGACGCCGGTCTCTTCGGCCAGTTCGCGGCGGGCCGCCGCCGCCGGCTCCTCGCCGGTGTCGATGCCGCCCTGGGGCATCTGCCAAGCGCCCGGCGTATCGGTGCGTTCGGCGACGAAGACGCGGCCCGCGCCGTTCAGCAGCATGATGCCCACGCCGCGGCGGTATTCCGGGCCCGGCCCGGCCATGGGCGGCGCCCGTCGCGGCAGCGGCTGCTACTCGCTGGCGTCCGCCCTCTTGAAGAGGGCCAGGCCCCTCAGCAGGTCGACGGCGCGGGACAGCTGATAGTCCTCCGGCGCCTTTTTGTCGGCGGTTGCCGGGTTTTTGGCGCCATCGCCCTTGTCCGCGCCGGCCCCGCCTTCTTCCCGCTTCGTGCCGGCATTGTTTTTGTCCGCGTCGAGCGCGTTCGGCAGATCGGCCTCCCGGCCGAGGCCGCGCGGCTCCAGGGCGGTCACCTTCGCCTGCTCGACCACAATGTCCGGAACGATGCCCTTGGCCTGGATCGAGCGTCCGGACGGCGTGTAGTAGCGGGCGGTGGTCAACCGCATGGCGCCCTGGCTGCCCAGCGGCACGACGGTCTGGACCGAACCCTTGCCGAAGCTCTTGGTGCCCATGACGATGGCCCGGCGATGGTCCTGCAGCGCGCCGGCGACGATTTCCGAGGCCGAGGCGGAGCCGCCGTTGATCAGCACGACGATCGGAAGGCCATCGGTCATGTCGCCCTTCTTGGCGTTGTAGCGGCTGCTGATCTTGGCTTCGCGGCCGCGGGTCGAGACGATCTCGCCGCGGTCGAGGAAACTGTCGGTCACGTCGATCGCCTGGGACAGCAGGCCGCCCGGATTGTTGCGCAGGTCCAATACAACGCCGCGCCACGCCTTGCCCGACTTGCTCTTGAACTCGGTCAGCGCGGCGTGCAGGCCGACCGTGGTCTGCTGAGTGAACGCCGTGACGCGGATGTAGCCGATATTGCCGATCGTCCGGTGGCGCACCGATTTGACCGTAATGATGGCCCGCACGATGGTGACGTCGAACGGGTCGACCCCCTTGCGCCGGATCTTGATAGTGATCTTCGAGTCGACCGGTCCGCGCATCATCTTGACCGCTTCGCGCAGGGAAATGCCGATGATCGGCTTGCCGTCGATATGGGTGATCAGGTCGTTGGCGCGGATTCCGGCCCTGGCCGCCGGCGTGTCGTCGAGCGGCGAGATCACCTTTACGATGCCGCGCTCCGTCGTGACCTGGATACCCAGCCCGCCGAACTTGCCCGCCGTATCGACCTGCATATCCTTGAAGGCTTCGGGGCTCAGATAGCTGGAATGCGGGTCGAGCGCCTGCAGCATGCCGTTGATCGCCGCTTCGATCAGCTGCTTGTCCGTGACCTTCTCGACATAGCCGGAGCGCACGCGTTCGAACACGGCGCCGAACAGGTCGAGATATCTGTAGGTATCGGGCTCTTTCTCGTCTGCGGCCCGGACCGGCGCGGCAATCGTCACCGAAACCAGGACGAGAAGGGCAAGCGCAATACGTTTCATCCGTCTACCTTGCGTTTGTCCGCCGCCAACCACGGCTGCGGATCGATTGGGCGGCCGCCCCGTCTCAACTCAAGATACAGCCGCGCTCCCGGCGATTCGGTCGTACCGACGATACCGACCGGCTCGCCGGCCAGCACCCATTGCCGGTTCACGACATCGATTCGCGCCAGCCCGGCGATCAGAGAGTGATAACCGTCGGTATGCTCGATGATCAAGATCGGTCCGTAGCTGCGGAACGACCCTGCGAACACAATTTGTCCGTCGTATGGCGCAACCGCCTGCGCGCCGGCCCTGGCCGCGAAGCGCAATCCGTTGACGGCCAGGCCCAGCCGGTCCCTGTCGCTGAACCGCTCAACGAGGCGTGCGGAAACCGGCGCAATGACCTTGCCGCGGGCCTCGCGAAAACGGCGAAGCCGGTCGGGCCGCGTCAGCGCCGC
The DNA here is from genome assembly GCA_965202925.1 of Alphaproteobacteria bacterium. Lineage (GTDB taxonomy): Bacteria > Pseudomonadota > Alphaproteobacteria > Bin65 > Bin65 > Bin65. Next base: position 245,089 of record CBDBCG010000002.1, read on the forward strand.
CGCGCGCACCGGCTGCGGCGGCGGGGCGCCCGTGTTCTCGCGCTCCAGATTCGTCATCAGGTCCTGCAGCGTCTCCGCCTCCCGGGTCAGCCGGACGAGGCGGCGGCGGACTTCGGCCTTTTCCTCCCGGGTCTGGGCCAGCAGGCGGATCCGGCGTCCCAGCAGGGCGGCGAGTTCCTGCCGGGTGCGGCGCAACTGCGCGGCCCTTGCGGCGATATCTTCGCGCTGCTTCGAACTTTTCCGGCGGCGCTCGTTGTAATCGGCCACCTTGCGGCGTAGCTGGTCGGCGCGGGCACGCAACCGCGGCACCAGGGAGCGCAGAACGATCGTGCTGCGGACCGCGTCCTGCGCATCGGCAAAATGCATGGCGAGAACGCCAGGCGGATTGCTCCGGATCCGGCGAAGTGCCCCGACGATGCGCAGGAACTGCCGTTCGTTGCGCCGGAATTCGGCGTCGTCTTCGCGAATCGCAGCTTCCAGCCGCGCCAGGTCCAGCTCGACTCCCATCAGGGCGGCTTCCTGAAGCTGGAGGCGCCGGGCCGCCGAAACGACCTGTTCCCGGAGGGTGCGCACTTCCCGGGCGAGCGCGCCGGCGTGCCGGGACAGCGCTGCATCGCGGCCACGGCTCTTGCCGATCCGGCGCTCGACGTCCTCGAGCCGGTCCCGCTCGTTCCTGGCGACCGCTTCGCCTGCCTGCCATGCAAGCGGAGCGGACACGGCGGCAGATATGGCGACCACCGCAAACAGCGATCGGGCGGAGCTACGCAGCAATTGTCTCCGAGCCTGCGGCACCGTCGCCGAGCAGCGACGCGCCGGTCATTTCAGAAGGTTGGACAAGCCCCATCAGGTCCAGGACCGTCGGCGCGATATCGGCCAGCGTCCCGTTGCGCAAGGCGCGCCCGGCGCCGCCGGCGGCGAGCAGGATCGGCACCGGGTTGCGCGTGTGGGCGGTGTGGCGCTGCCGGGTGTCGGGATCGGCCATCTGCTCGGCATTGCCGTGATCCGCCGTAATGAGCAATGCGCCGCCGGCCGCCGTAACCGCCGCCTCCAGCCGCCCGAGACAGGCGTCGACCGTTTCCACCGCGCGGACCGCCGCCGCCATGTCGCCGGTATGGCCGACCATATCGGTGTTGGCGTAGTTGACGACGATCAGGTCGAAGCCGCCGCGCCCGACCGCCGCGACCAGCCGGTCCGTCAGTTCCGGCGCCGACATCTCGGGCTGCAAATCGTAGGTCGCCACCTTGGGCGAGGGGACCAGGATGCGCTCCTCGGCGGCGAAGGGCGCCTCGCGGCCGCCGTTCAGGAAAAAGGTGACATGCGCGTATTTCTCGGTCTCGGCGATACGCAGCTGTCTCAGGCCCGCTCCGGCAATCGCTTCGCCCAGGACGCTGGCCGGAACCTCCGGCGGGACCAGCGTGTCCATCCACTCGTTGTGCTCGGCAGAATATTCCGCCATTCCGAGCGCGGCTTCGAATTGCACCTGTTTCTGCGGCTTGAAGCCATCGAAATTCGGGTCGAGGAATGAACTCAGTATTTGCCGCGCCCGGTCGGCTCGAAAATTGACCATGAACAGGCCGTCGCCGTCGGTCATACCATCGTAATCGCCGATTTTCGTTGGCTGAACGAATTCGTCGGTTTCGCCGCGCTCCAAAGCCTTCTCGATCGCTTCTTCCGCCGACATCGCACGCAAGTCGGAGACCGAAATTGAATTTGCCATAACCGTGTTTGCTAGGGCCGTGCGTTCCCAGCGTTTGTCTCGGTCCATTGCGTAGTAGCGACCGGATATTGTGGCGATCCGGACCAGATCGCTACCCGCAACGTCTTTCTCGAAATTCGCGATGTAGTCAGCCGCGCTTCGCGGCGGGGTATCCCGGCCGTCGAGGAAGGCGTGGACCGCGACCGGAAGGCCCCGCGCGGCAAGGGCGTTCGCCACGGCCGCGATATGGTCCTGATGGGCGTGCACACCGCCCGGCGACATGAGACCCATGACGTGGGCGGTGCCGCCGGAGCGCTTCAGCGCGTTCACAAACCTGCCGAACGCCGGCCGCCGGACCAGGGAGCCGTCGGCGATCGCCGCATCGATCTTCGGCAGGTCCTGAAGCACGACCCGGCCGGCGCCGATCGTCATGTGGCCGACCTCGGAGTTGCCCATCTGGCCGCCCGGCAGTCCGACATGATGCTCCGATGCATCACCGAGAGCGTACGGGCAGGCCGAGGTGAGCCGGTCCCACACCGGCGTTTGCGCGTAGGCTATCGCGTTGTTCGCCGTTTCGGCGCGATGGCCCCAGCCGTCCAGAATGCACAGCACCACCGGACGGGGCGCGACAGGACGGGACGGGACGGCGATGTCGGTCATCGGCGAATGGGCGGAGGGGCGGTGTTCGTTTTGCGGAATGTTGGACGCGCAAGGCCGGCTGGCAACCGGACGCCCGGCCGCAACCGGCGCTAGCGGAACTGCGCCCAGTCCATCGCGCGGTGCCGGTCGACCGAAAGTCTCACAGGGGGCATCGGGTATTTCAGGCCGGTCGCGCAGTTGAACAGGACGGCGGTGTCGCCCGGTCCGATCCGGCCTTCATCCAGCGCCCGCTTCCACGCCGCGTAGGTCGCCGCGCCTTCCGGGCACAGCATCACGCCTTCGGCCCGGGCGACCTCGTCGACCGCGGCGAGGATGGCGTCGTCGTCCACCGCAATCGCGAAACCCCCGCTTTCGTTGATCGCCCGGACAATCAAAAAGTCGCCGACCGCGACCGGCACCCGGATGCCTGCCGCCACGGTATGGGCCTCCTCCCACAGCGGCGCAAATTCCTCGCCGGCTTCCCATGCACGCACGATCGGCGCACACCCGGCGGCCTGGACGGCGACCATGCGCGGCAGGGGCGCATCGTCCGGCAGCCAGCCGATGGCCCTGAGCTCGGCAAAGGCCTTCCACATGCCGATCAGGCCGGTGCCGCCGCCGGTCGGATAGAAGATGATGTCGGGCAGTTTCCAGCCCATCTGCTCGGCCAGTTCGAGCCCCATCGTCTTTTTTCCCTCGATCCGGTATGGCTCCTTCAGGGTCGAGCAGTCGAACCAGCCGACCGGCTCCTTGCCGGCGCCGACGATGGCGCCGCAGTCGTTGATCAGGCCGTTGACCCGCCGGACGTCGCCGCCCTGCAAGGCGATTTCGTTGACGTTGATCTCCGGCGTATCGTCCGGGCAGAACACGGTGCTGCGCAGGCCGGCCCGGCTGGCATAGGCCGCCATGGCGGCGCCGGCGTTGCCGTTTGTCGGCATGGCGAGATGGGTGAGCCCCAGCTCCCTGGCCATCGACACCGCGAGCGCCAGGCCGCGCGCCTTGAAGCTGCCGGTCGGCAGACGGCCTTCGTCCTTGACGATCAGACGGCCCGGCCCCCGGACCCCGCTATCGGCGGCAAGGCGCGGCAGGTCGATGAGCGGCGTCACGACCTCGCCGAGCGAAATCCGGTTCTCGGCCCGGCGCACCGGCAGGAACTCGCGATAGCGCCACAGGCCTTCGGTGCGAGCGGCGACCTGTTCCCTGGTGACCGCGGCGGCCAGCCCATCAAGATCGTAGCGCACGAGCAGCGGCCTGCCGGCGCGGGACAGGCCGTGGACCGTGTCGGCCGGATAGCGCTCGCCGGTCAGCGAGCATTCGAGATGGGTCGCGAAGGTGGGCGTGGCATCCTGAGGCATGGCGGAACCGGGTTCGGGTCGCCGGGCGAAGGCAGGGCCCTGCCCGCGGATCGGTGCAGGCGGCAATTGCAGCCGCTTTCCGTTCGGCCTATGTAGTGCCTCCGCGCCGCTGCCGGAACGGCAGCATCGCCACAGGCGGCAGACCCGGGACGGCGCAACGCCGCCTGCCGTTCCCGCCGGGCGACGGCGCCGCGTCGCGGGCCCGTAGCTCAATCGGTTAGAGCCGGCCGCTCATAACGGTCTGGTTGCAGGTTCGAGTCCTGCCGGGCCCACCACCGCCCGCAAACCGGCGGACGCCGCCGGACTGCGCAGCAGGGTGAGGGCGCCGTAGCCGGGATGCCCGGCGCCCGAGTTCCGGTGTACGCGAACGGTCTCGCGGGAAGCGCAGACGCCACGTCGGGTTCCGGATCCTTGCCCATGCGCGCGCCGGATCGAGGAAGGGTCATTATATTACGTATTTCCCGGAGAAATATTGCGGCAATTTCAAATTTCGGGACCAGTATTTTCAATAATTACACTGCGTGCAGAGCATCTTACGATCATTTTTTCTTATCGCGACAATAGTAATACAATATTGGCCAACCTGACCGATCGTTGCCACGTCGAGGTCATCGCACTCCTTCGACGAAGGGCAACCATCGATGAGCAGTATCGCTGTCCCGCACGTTCACTACCCGGAATTGGGCAGGCCGCTTCTGGCCGCCGCGCGACGCCTCGTCGTCCGGATGGACGGGGCGCTCCACCGGCTCGGCCTCTGCGGGTGCGGGTCAATCCAGGCAATGCGCGGGACGGGGCAGGCGTGAGGCCGCCGCCTTCCCGCCGGGAGTAATCGGACATGCCGGTCACACTACGACAGTTGCGCTATTTCCGGGCTCTGGTCGAACACGGCTCATTCTCTCGCGCAGCGCAGAACGTCCACATTTCGCAGCCCGCCCTGTCGATCCAGATCCGCGAACTCGAGACAACGATGGGCGGCCCGCTGGTCGAGCGCGATAACCGGGGCATCGTCGTGACCCGCCTCGGCCGCGACGCGTTCGAGCAAACGCTGAGAATCCTTGACGAGACGTTGCTGCTCGAGACGTTGGGGAACCGCTTCCGGGACGGCCCGGTGCGGATTACCTTCGGCATCATTTCGACGCTCGCCCCCTACATTCTGCCGGGGATCATGGAGCGTCTGAAAGGGAGCTCGCCGCGCATCGACCTGAGCGTCGTGGAGGCGTCGGGCGAAAGTCTCGTATCGGATCTGCTTGCCGGCCGCATCGATGCCGCCGTCGTTTCCGTTCCGCTGGGCATGCTTGAGATCACCGAACGGCCGCTGTTCGTCGACCGTTTCCTGCTTGCCGGCCGCGCCGGGCGCCTCGCTTCGATCCGCCGCGCGTTGCGCGGTGCGATCCGGCCGGCCGAGATCGCCCGGGCGGACACGGGACCGCTACTCACGCTCAGTCAGGGCGATTGCCTGGCCGCCCAGGTCCTGGGGGCGTGCCTGATGTGGCGCATCGGCGAGGTTCAACGCGGCGCTGGATCGCTGGCCACGCTCTCGCGTCTTGTCGCGAAAGGCGCGGGATTGACCCTGCTTCCCGAAACGGCCGCCGTCGCCGAGCGCGCCGCATCGCCCGACCTGGACTTTCTGCGCTTCGAGTCGCCCGAACCGTCGCGGCATATCGGCCTCACCCACCGGGTCGCCGCGCAGGGCCAGCGCTGGACCGAAATCCTGGCGACAGCGGTAACGAACAGCGGAAAAGCGCTTGTTGCCGAGGCGGCAGCGGCATTCGGCAGCGCGCCGGAAGAAAAGACGGTGGAACGCGGCAGACTCGAGGCCGCCGCCTGAAGCGGGCCGGTGTCCGGATCGGCGCGGCGGGAATATCCGGGCTAGCCCTGCTCCGCCGCGGCGGCAAGCGCGTCGAGCACGCGTTCCGGCGTCATCGGGATCGTCCGCAGACGCAGACCGGTTGCGTTGGCGACGGCGTTTGCGATGGCGGGCGCGGCGCCGACCAGCGGCGGCTCGCCGACCCCCTTGGCGCCGAAGGGGCCGGACGGCTCCGGATCCTCGACGACGATCGGATGGATTTCGAGCGGCAGGTCGGGCGCGCCGAAAACCTTGTAGTCCATCATGCTCGGATTGATCGGCTGGCCGTCCTCCCACAGCAGTTCCTCGACCAGGGCATACCCGGCGCCCTGGACGAAACCGCCCTGGATCTGGCCCTCGACCGCCGTCGGGTTGATCGCCCGGCCGACATCGTGGGCCGCCCAGGCGCGCAAAATCTCGACCTTTCCGGTCACCGTATCGACGTCGACCTCGACGATATGGGCGCCGAATACGTAGGTGCCGATGCGGGCGAAGGGATAGTTCCGGATCAGGGCTTCCTTGTAGTCGAACGCCTCGCCGTCATACACCAGCCCGCCGCTGCCGATGATCGGGCCGCCGGCCTGGTAGTGCGCGCGCAGGGAAACGTCTCCGAAGCTCACCTCCTTCTCCGGCACGCCGACGATGCCGGCCCGGCCCCCCGGCCGGATCTCGATGTCGCCGGGCGCACACTCGAAGGTCTCGGCGGCGTGGCGGACGATCTGTTCGCGCACCGAATCGGCGGCCTTCACCACCGCCCGGCCGACCATGTAGGTCACCCGGCTGCCGCCGGTGCTCCAGTTGTAGGGCGCCGCGCCGCTGTCCGCCGGCGTCGAATCGATCCGGTCGACGTCGATATCGAGCGCGCCGGCGCAGATCTGCGCGAGTGCCGATTCCGCGCCCTGGCCGAGATCGACCGCGCTATGGGCGAGCGCGACGGTGCCGTCCTCCAGCAGGCGTACGGTCGCGGATGTGCCGAGCAGGCCGCAGATATGCGCGAAGGCGGAGACGCCGATGCCGCGCAGCGTGCCGTTCGCTCCGGCTCCGGTCCCGGCCCCGGATCTGCGCCGTTTTCCGGTCCAGCCGGCGGCGTCGCGCGCCCTGGTCAGGCACTCGGCAAGTCCGCAGGACGTGATCGTCTGGCCGCCGATCCAGCGCCCGCCCGTCGTCACCGCGTTCTTCAGCCTGAATTCGACCGGATCGAGGCCGAGCCTGTCCGCCAGTTCGTCGATCTGCGCTTCGGTGGCGAACGTCACCTGCGGGTTTCCGTAGCCGCGGAAACCGGCGGCGCGCAACCGGTTGGTGTAAACGGCGCGTCCGCGCAGCCGGCAATGCGGGAGCGCGTAGGGGCCGCGGGCCATCAGCAGGCCGAAGCCGAGCACGGCGGGGCTATCCTCGGCATAGGCGCCGCCGTCATAGACGATCTCGAGGTCGCGGGCGATCAGCGTTCCGTCGGCCTTTGCGCCGGTCTTGACCCGGACGATCGCCGGATGGCGCCGGCGCATCATCATGAAGTCCTCTTCGCGGGTCAGCGTCAGCCTGACCGGCCGGCCGGTCGCCCGGGCGAGATGGGCCACGAGAGGCTGGATGGTCACGCCGGACTTGCCGCCGAACGCGCCGCCGACCGCCGGGGTGGTCGCGCGGATTTTCGACATCGGAAGGTCGAGCGCCCGCGACAGCGTCGCCTGCACCTTGTTAACCGACTGGTTGGCCGACCGGACGGTCAGCTTGCCGGCCCGGTCGAACTCCGCGACTGCCGAGACCGGCTCCAGATAGACATGGGATTGCGACGGCACTTCGTAGACGCCTTCCGCGACGACATCGCAATCCGCCCATGCCGCTTCGACATCGCCCTCGCTGAATTCCTGGGACGCGATCTCGTTAACCCGTTCGGCGCCGAGGTCCGGGCGCTTCTCGTAGCTGTCGAAGTCCGGATGCACCGGGACCGCCCCGTCCTTCAGCGCGTCCTCGATGCTCAGGACCGGCGTCAGTTCTTCGTAGTCGACCTCGATCAGCGCCGCCGCCGCGCGGGCGGTGGCAAGGTCGGCCGCGGCGACGGCGGCAACCGGTTCGCCGACATAGCGCACCACGCCGGTGGCAAGCGCGGTCTCGTCGTAGATGAACAGCCCCCAGCGGCGGTCCGGCAGATCCGCGCCGATCAGCACCGCCTTGACGCCGGGCAGCGCCCGGGCGGCGGCTGTGTCGATGCCGAGGATGCGCGCGCTCGGCCAGGGGCTGCCGAGGATGGCCGCGTGCAGCATGCCCGGCCGGGCGAGGTCGTCGGTATAGCGCGCTGCGCCGGCCAGCTTGTCGGCCGCATCGCGGCGCGGCAGCCGCTTGCCGATCGCTTCGGGAAGATCGTTCATCGCGCGGGCATTCCGGGTTCGCTCCCGATACAGCGCCGGCCGGCCCGTACGGCGGCTTCGACGATGCTGACATAGCCGGTACAGCGGCAGATGTTGCCGCCCAGCCAATGGCGCACCGCTCCCGCGTCCGGCGGTTCGGCGGCGCTACGGAACAGGTCGGTCAGGGCGACGATAATGCCGGGCGTGCAGTAGCCGCACTGCACGGCGCCGGACTTCGCCATCTCCTCGCCCAGAACGGCGGCGTGCGGGTCGCCGTCCAACCCTTCCACGGTCACGACATCGCGTCCGGCGCAGTCGGCGGCCAGCATCAGGCAGGCGCGCGCCGCGCTGCCGTCGACCAGCACGGTGCACGCGCCGCAGACGCCGCTGTTGCAGCCGCGCTTGCTGCCGGTCAGTTGCGCCGCGCCGCGCAACAGGTCCAGCAGCGTCGCGCCCGGATCGGCAACCAGGGTCAGCGGATCGCCGTTGACCGTGAGGCCGATTCCTGCGGTCGCGGTCATGTCCGGGCTTCAGACTTTGCCATGGCGGCCTCGACTGCGCGGGCGACCAGGCCGGGAATGATGCGCCGGCGATATTCGGCGGAGCCGCGCATGTCGGCGAGCGGTTCGGCGGCCTCCTGCAACAGCGCGCCGGCCCGGGCGACGGCCTTGCCGTCCAGCCGCGTATCGGCCAGCGCTTCGTCCGCCGCATCCAGGCGCAGCGGTCCGGCGGCGCAACTGCCCAGCACAATCCGGGCGGCATGGCAGACGCCCCGTTCGAGGATCAGGGTTACCGCGACGGACACCGTGGCATAGTCGCCGTCGACCCGGGCGAATTTGTAGTATGCGCCGACGGAGCCGGCGGGCGGCGGCGAAAGATGGATCGCCGTCAGTATCTCGTCTTCGGCGAGCGCCGTTGTCAGATAATCGACGAAGAAATCCCCGGTGGAAAGGCTGCGTTCGCCGGTTGGGCCGGTGGCGGTCAGCCGGGCGGCGGCGGCGACGAAAGCGGGCGGCAGGTCGGCCGCCGGATCGGCATGGCACAGCGCGCCGCCGACCGTGCCGAAATTGCGGATCGCCGGATGGGCGACCTGTTGCGCGGCCTCGCTCAGTACGGCAAGGGCACCGGGAAGACCGGCCGCGGCGAGCGCCGCCTGGGTAACGGCCGCGCCCATCGTGACGCTGCCGTCGGCATGCCGGACCAGACGGTCCAGCCCCTCGACCTTGCGCAGCGAGACCAGAGCGGGAGGGTCGAGAAGCCCGAGGTTCAGCATCGCCACCAGGGTCTGGCCGCCGGCGATGCAGCGCGCCTCCTCGTGGGCGGCGAGAAGCGTAACGGCGTCGTCGATCGTGGTCGGGTGGAAGAGCTGCATGCGGGCCCGATTGTGTCGCGCCCGGCGGCGCGGTCGCCCGGCCATGCTATCAGGAGCGGGTTTCTGACAGAAGAATATTGAGCTACAGTTTGAAACGGATCAGCGACGAAACGGCACGATGAACGGCGTCCCGGCCTCCCAAATTCCCATCGTCGATCTGCGCGACTATCTCGCCGGCGTCGAGGCCGGCCGGGCCGCCGCGGCGGCGGACATCTGCGCTGCGCTCGAAGGGATCGGCTTTTTCGGCATCGCCAATCACGACGTTCCGAAGGGCGTCGTCCAGGCGGCCTTTGCTGCGTCGCAGCGCTTCTTCGGGCAGCCGCTGGCCGACAAGCTGGCGGTGCGGATCAACATGGGGCATCGCGGCTACATGCCGATGGCCGACCAGCACAGGGCCGATGCGGCGAGACCGAATCTCAGCGAATCCTTCCTCATCGGTCCGGAGCTGGCGGAGGACGATCCTGCGGTCGTGGAAGGGCGGCCGTTGCACGGGGTCAATCCGTGGCCGGACGGGCTCGACGGTTTCCGGGACGCGCTCGCCGGGTATCGGGACGCCATGTCGACGCTCGGCCTCAGGCTCCTGCCGCTGTTCGAGACCGCCCTCGACCTGCCGGAAGGCTTCTTCGCCGCGCGCTACCGCAATCCGATGGGTTTCGTGCGGTCGCTACATTATCCGCCGCTGCCGGCCGAAGCCGATCCGGAACAGTTCGGCGCCTCTCCACACAGCGATTTCGGCTTCATCACCATCCTGGCGCAGGACAATGTCGGCGGCCTTCAGGTCCAGACCCGCGACGGCGACTGGATCGACGCGCCCAATCGGCCCGGCGTGTTCCTGGTCAATATCGGCGACATGCTGATGCGCTGGACCAACGACCGCTTCCGCTCGACCGTGCACCGGGTGATCAATGCGCCGGGCCGGGACCGCTATTCGCTGCCTTTCTTCTTCGATCCCGATTTCGAGACCGAAGTGGCCTGCCTGGAGAGCTGCACCGGCCCCGGCAACCCGCCGCGCTACGATCCGGTGGTGTGGGGCGACTATCTTACCGCCAGCTTCAACGCCAACCACGCCTACCGCAAGAAAGCCGGCAGGGCTTAGGCAAGCCGGGCCGGCCTCAGAGCAGCGACGGCACGAAGAGCGAGAGCGGCGGCACCAGCACGATCAGGGTCAGCCGCAGGATGTCGGCGCACCAGAAGGGCGTGACGCCGGCGAAGATGGTGCCGGTGCTGACGTCCGGCAGCACGCCGCGCAGGACATAGACGTTGAGTCCGACCGGCGGTGTGATCAGGCTGATCTCGGTCACCACGACCACGACGATGCCGAACCAGATCAGCACTTCCGGCTTGGTCATGCCGAGGCCGTCGGCCAGCGCCACGATCAGCGGCACGAAGACCGGCACGGTGAGCAGCAGCATCGACAGGCTCTCGAACACGCAGCCGAGCAGGATGTAGATGATCATGATTCCGAAGATCACGAAGATCGGCTCGATCTCCAGCGAGCGCACGAAATCCGCGAGCTGGTTCGGCATGCCGGTTTCGTTGATGAAGTTGGCGAAGATCAGCGCGCCGATCAGGACGACGAACAGCATGGAAGTGGTGACGCCGGTCTCCGCCAGCACGCGGAACAGCATCCGCCGGTCGAGCACCCGCTTGAACAGGGTGAACAGCAGCGCGCCGAAGGCGCCGATGCCGGCCGCCTCGGTCGGCGTGAAGGCGCCGACATAGATTCCGCCGATCACGACGACGAATAGCACCACCACGCCCCAGACGTCGCGCAGCGCGCGCCAGCGTTCCGGCCAGGCCGTCCGCTCGCCGGGCGGCCCCAGCTCCGGCTTCAGGCGGATCATGAACTGCACCGCGCCGACATAGAACAGAATCCCGACGATGCCCGGCAGGATGCCGGCGGCGAACAGCTTGCTGACATCGGACTGGGTGATCAGGCCGTAGATGACGAGGACCACGCTGGGCGGAATGAGGATGCCGAGGGTGCCGCCGGCGGCGATCGAGCCGGTCGCGATGCTGTCGGCGTAGCCGAAGCGGCGCATCGACGGCATCGCCACCTTGGCCATGGTCGCCGCCGTGGCGAGGGAGGAGCCGCAGATCGCGCTGAAGCCGCCGCAGGCCACGATGGTCGCCATCGCGAGGCCGCCGCGGCGATGGCCGAGAAAGGCGTTGGAGGCGGTGTAGAGCTGTTCCGACAGGCCGGCCCGGCTGACGAAATTGCCCATCAGGATGAACAGCGGCACGACCGAAAGGGCGTAGGATTCCGCCGTGTCGCGCGCGATCTGCGCAATCAGCGAAAAGGCCGGCGGCCAGTCGATCAGGATCGCGTAGCCGACCGCGCCGACCAGCGCCATGGCGAAGGCGATCGGCAGGCGCAGGAAGACCAGGACCAGGAGAACGGCGAATCCCAGGGCGGCGGCGAGCATGGCTGGCTTCGTCGCCCTCGGCTCAGATCAGTCCCGGCGCCGGCTCGGTATGGCCGCGCAGATAGCGCCCGATGTTGGCCAGCGAGATCAGCGCGCCCACCCCGGTCAGCACCGCCATGTAATAGATCAGCGGCGCCTGGGGCAGCCGCAGATATTCCGTGACATCCCCATAGTCGGCAATCTTGACGGCGTAGAGCCAGAGTTGCCAGGCGAGAACGGCGAGGATCGCCGCGCAGACCAGGTTGATCGCGATCTGGCGCGGCCGCACCAGCGCGCCCGGCGTCACCGGATCGAGCAGATCGATGGTGACATGGCTTTCCTGCCGGCACACCGACGGCAGCCCGGCATAGATCAGCGCCGCCATCAGAACTTCGGTGATCTCCGAGCCGCCGGGCAAGGGCGCATTGAGCAGTTCGCGGCCGAATACGTCGACCACGCTGACCAGCATGATAAAGAACAGGAACAGCCCGGCCAGCCCGCCGGACACCCGGTGAACGTCCTGGGTGAAGCGGGCTGGCGGAAGCTGTGTCGCCGAACCGGACGACTCGTTCGGCATGGCGGCAGGGCGCGGCGCGCGCGGGCCGCCTACATGCCCTTCTTGACCTTCTGGACCTCGGCACGCAGCGCCTTCAGCACGTCAGCGGCGTCCTTGGCGCCCTCGGCCACGGCCCGCTTGATCCACCAGTCGTCGAGACCGGCGAGCTTGGCCTTGACCGCATTCGCCGTCGCCGCGTCGAAGGCGCCGACCTTGTTGCCGGCGGCCGTCAGCTTTTCGACCGCCAGGCTGTCGGCGCCGTCCCAGGTCCGGCCCATGATGCCGGACATGTGTTCGCCCCCGACCTTCTTGAGCGAAGCCTTATCGGCCGCGTTCAGGCTGTCGTATTTGCGCTGGTTCATGACCACGGCGAAGCTGGCGGAATAGAGGCCCCCCGGCAGGGCATAGTGATGCTTGACCACGCCGCCCAGCTTGAAGCTGTAGATTGTCTCGATCGAGAAGAAGATGCCGTCGGCGACGCCCTGCTGCAGGATTTCCTGCGCCTTGGTCACCGGGGCGGAAACGCTGACGATGCCGAGCCGCTTGGCGATCTGGCTCTGCACGCCGCCGCCGGTGCGCACCTTCATGCCCTTGACCTGGTCGATATTGGCGATCGGGCCGCGCGAATGGACCAGGCCGGGGCCGTGGGTGAACAGCGCCACCAGCTGCACGCCCTTGTGCTCGTCGCGCTTGCCGAAACGGCCGGTATAGGTGCGCCAGAAGGCGCGGGACATCTGCTCGGCGTTGCCGTCCGCGCCCGGCAGCTCGATCATCTGGGTCAGCACGAAACGGCCGGTGGTGTAACCGTGGGTGATCCAGGCCATGTCCGCGATGCCGTCGCGCACCCGGTCGTAGAGGACGCGCGGGTTGATCGGCGGATAGGTCATCCGGACCTTGACTTTGCCGCCGCTGGCCTTGGTGAGGTCCTTGATCCAGGTCGGCCAGCCATTGGTATTCATGGCGTGGCGCGGGCCGGCATAGGTTTCCAGCCGGATCGTGGTGTCCGCCTGGGCCGCACCGGCAGCGGTCAGCGCGGCGAGCGCCGCAACAATGGATATCGTGCGATACATGACCGAAAATTCCCTCCCTTGAAACGAAGACGGTCCCGGAACGCCCGCTTGGGCTGTATTCGTGACCGTTTCATATGCTAGTTCAAAAAGCGACGCCGTGAAAGATGTTCCGGCCTGCAGGCCGGCTATCGGGCGGGGAGGCGGACCTTGGAATATCGCGGGAATATCACGGGGAACATCAAGGGGAATATCGGGATATTCTCGTCGAGCGGCATGCGCTGGAGCGCGGCGGCGCGGTCGGCAGGATCGTCATCAACCGGCCGGACCGGCTGAACGCGCTGCGCATGACGATTACCGACCGCGAGCTCGTTCACGCGCTCGATAATTTCGAGGCGGACGACGAGGTGCGCGCCGTTATCCTGACCGGGGCAGGCGACCGTGCCTTTTCCGCCGGCTGGGACCTGTCGTTGATCGAGGACACGTCGATCCCGGCGCTCGACGGGCTGATCCGCGCCAATACCGACCTGTTTCTGAAAATCTGGAATTTGCGCCAGCCGGTGATTGCGGCGGTCAATGGCCACGCTGTTGGAACCGGCGCCGCCATCGCGATGGCCGGCGACCTGACCATCGTTTCCGAAACCGCGCGGCTCGCCGAACCCGAGATCCGCCACGGCGCGCTCTCGCCCTTCCTGATCCTGCCGTTCCTGACCCACGCCAAGGCGGTCCACGAATTCTACTTCACGGGCGACGCGCTGGATGCGGAAACGATGGTCCGCCTCGGTCTGGCGAACGCGGTGGTTCCGCCGGAGGCGCTGGCCGACGAGGCGATGCGCGCCGCTTCGCGCCTGGCGCTGGTGCCGCCCTGGGGCCTGCAGATGAAGAAGCGCAGCCTGCGCGCCGCCTACGATGCGATGGGTTTTACCACGGCGATCCGGCAGCACGCGCTGGCCGACACGCTGGTGATCGGCGGCGATTTCCCGGAGCAGCGCGCCCTCCCAACAAATTCTGGAGAAGGAAGGCATGCGCGCGTTTCTCGAAGCACGCGACGGGCCGTTCAGAGGCTCCGCGCCCTCCGAATCATCCTCCGAGACGCAGTGACCGATACCGGAGAGGCAACCGGGCCGGTCCCGACGGTCGGCGCCCTGCTCGAGCGCCGTGCCCTGCTCGACCGCGATACGCCGGGGCTGGTGGCGGGCTCCCTGCGCCTGACGTTCGGGCAGTTGCAAAGCTGGGCGGAAGACATCGCTGCTGCCTTGGCGGGCGCCGGGATCCGCAAGGGCGATCGGGTCGCCGTCCTTTCCCGCAACAGCGCCGAAGGCGTGGCGCTGTATTACGGCGCGGCGCAGCGCGGGGCGATCGTATGCAACCTCAACGTCCGCCTCACCGGGGACGAGCTCGGCTACATTGCGGCCGACGCGGAACCGGCGCTGCTGGTCGCCCATCCCGAATTCGCCGGACCTGCCGGCAGCCTGGCCGCACGGGCGGGGATCGAACGGGTCTGGCATTTCGATTCCGCGCCCATGCCGCCGCCTCCGGAGCGGCCCGGCGCCGGGCCGGCAGCAACGGCGGCGGGAACCGTCTGCCGGCAGTCGCCGGCGGCTGCGGGCGATCCGCTGCTGCTGGTCTACACCTCGGGCACGACGGGCCGGCCCAAGGGCGCGGTGATGACCCATGCCGGCATGGTCTGGGCCTCGGCGACCATGGCCCACACCCTCGACTATCGCCGCCGCGACGTCAGCCTGATTCCGGTGCCGATGTTCCATGTCGGCGGCATGTCCTTCGTCACCTTCTTCGTCCATGCCGGCGCAACGGCGCTCCTGCCGCCGGCCTGGCAGCCCGAAGCGATCCTCGCCCTGATCGCGCAGGAGCGGGTCAGCCATTTTTTCGCGGTTGCCGCCATGCTCCAGAGCCTGCTCGATGCGCCGGGATTCGCGGCGGCGGACCTGTCGAGCCTGCGCTGGATCATGGCCGGCGGCGCACCGGTGCCGGCGGATCCTGTGCGCGCGTTCGGACGGCGCGGCGTGCCGGTGCTTCAGACTTTCGGCACGACGGAGACCGGCGGTCCGGCCACCGTCGTCGACCTCGCCCATGCCGAGGCCAGGGCCGGTTCGGCCGGGCTGCCCTTCTTCCACACCGATCTGCGCATCGCTGACGACGCCGGCCGGACGCTGCCGGCGGATGCGGTCGGCGAAATCCAGGTGCGCGCGCCCCATCTGTTCGCCGGCTACTGGCGCAATCCGGCGGCGACCGCCGAGGCGTTCTACGGCGACTGGTATCGCACCGGCGATCTCGGCAGCCTCGATGCCGACGGCTATCTCTGGATCAGGAGCCGCAGCCGGGACGTCATCATCTCCGGCGGGGAAAATATCTACCCCGCTGAGGTGGAAGCGATACTGGAGACCCACCCGGCGGTCGCCGAAGCGGCTGTTCTTGGCCGGCCCGACAAGGCGTGGGGCGAAATCCCGGCCGCCGTGATCGTTGCTGTAGCGGGCGCGGCGCCGCCGGACCAGGCCGAGCTGGCGCGTTTCTGCGCCGGCCGTCTGGCGCGCTACAAGATCCCGAAGCGGTTGGACCTGTCAGCAGCCCCGCTGCCGCGCAACGCCGCAGGCAAATTGTTGAGGCACAAACTGGGCTGAGGCAGACCGTCAGTTTTCCGGCAGGTCGCCGGCGTAGTCGGCCAGCCAGGCGGCATCAACGCCGTCCATGGTCAACAGTTCGGCAGCGGCCTCCGCCTTTGTCTGGGTGACCGCTTCGATATTGCGCTGGTCCGCGCCCTGGGCCGGCTGGCAGGCGAATTCCAGCCGTATATCGTTCGGATCGCGCAGATAGACGCCGACCATGCCGGGCAATTGTTCGACCGGGCCGCTGTTCGGAACGCCATGCCGCTCCAGCCGGTCCAGAATGTCGCGAAAGCGCGCCGGCGTGCAGGCGATCGCGACATGCTGCATTCCGCCGATGGCGTTGCGGTTGGACTGCGGCTCCGCATCCTTCGGAATCTCGAAGAAAGCCATCAGGCTGTCGTTTCCCATGTCGAAAAAGTAATGGCGGATTTCCTCATAGGGCGGGTTGCCCCGGTTGCCGGGCCCGCTGCCGAGCCCGGGCGGCACCTTCATGGCGTGGACCAGCGGCATGCCCAGCACGCCGACATAGAATTCGACCGTGGCCTTCATGTCCCCGGTGGTCAGCGCCAGATGATGCACGCCGCGCGTCGGGGTCTCGCCGGTATGGCGCCGGGACGGCACCGGTTTGAGCTGTTCGATCATGCGCGGTCGCCCCCGCTGCCTGTTCGTCCGACGGTCGTGCGATGTCGGTGCGTGAGGGGCAGGCCCTGCCACGCCGCCCGGACAGCCTGCGGGCGAACGAGTTCCGGTCGTCCCGGATCAGGCAACTGCCCGCGCCCGGGCACTTGCAGCGACCAGGAGCACGAGCGCCGCACTTGCACCGCCGAATCGCCTCAGCGCACGCGTCGAAGCGCCGTTTTGGTGAATTCGCTTTCCCTTAGGTCGGTGCGAAACCGAAAGTCGGTCCATTTGAGCACCGTGCTCGCCCCGGTCAGGTGATTCACCATCGTCTGTTGCCCTGCCCGCCAGAACCGATCCAGATATTGCCGATAGTCTGCAAGAGTGAGCGTCTTCAGGTGCGATCCCTTCCGGTCGTAAAGCGTCACCTTCCGGGCTCGAAGTTCGCCGGTATCCTGCCAAACGACCTTGCGGCTGTAACCGGAATTCTCATCCACCGGAATCTGCTCGATCACCGTACAGATGAGTTTGCCGCAGGGCTCGTCGCGAAGATACCTGTAGGTGAACTCCTCCACCTCCGGAGCGGTCATGTCTTCATAGGAGAACTCGCTGCCCATGAACGATCCGGAACGCCTCGAAGCGCTGATCCGCTTCACCCTCTTCAGGGCCGGCAGGTACAGCCACTGATCGTCCCGGGTGTTGATGTGCGCGTGGGTCAGGAGGGCGGTTCCCTGCACGTCCGGCGGCCGGTCGAACACGAACAGGCTCTTGTCGCCGTCCCCCTGCACCTCCAGCACCTTGAAGCGCATCCTGCGGACGCTCTCCCGGCCATGCCGATCGCGCAGCACCATCGTCAGTCCGGCGGTGAAATTCCCGAAGCCGTCGTTACGGGCGCTCGCTTCCCGCGCGATGCGCAGGCCTTTGTCCTCCGGCGTTTCCTCCTGGGCACGGACAGGAGCATCCGGCAGGCAGAAGAGCGCCAGCGCGAGAACCAGGACACCGAGCGAAGCAACCCGTGGGTAGGGGAAAACCTTCGTCCTGCCTTGGCGGACAAACCGTTTTTCGGCGGTTTCGCGGTCAGAATACATATGTGCAGGTCTCATGACGGACACACCGTAGTGTACCTTGATTCCCCGGAAACGGTGAAGCCGCAGACTTGCCGGATTTCTCGAAGGGCGTGGGCACCCGGTGCGGCTGCGCCCGGAAACCGGCCGGGACGCGCGCCGAGGACGACGAGTCCGGGCCGCCAGAAGCCGCGGTCTGCTTTGCCGATGACTTGACCTTGCATAGTCTAGATTGCATATGGTCTGCCAATTCTTTCACTGAAGACAATTGACAATTTCTTTGTCCTTGCCCGATCTCTACGCGGAGGCTACGCGCGGTCGTGTTCAATAATCCATTCGGTTCGTTTCAAAATACTGTCGCCGAAGCAAAGGAAGAACGTGAACAACTAGACCGGCTGCTGACGATTTCCACACCCCGGGAACGTCTGCTTGTCGTCGTCATCGCGCTGTTGGTGTTCGCCCTCGCGGTATGGGTCTTTTTTGGCAGCGTAACCCGGACCGTTGCGTTGGACGGCGTGCTGGTCCAGCCTGGCGATAACTCGGCCGGGACCAATCGGTCCGTGCAAACATTCGTCTGGGCCAATCGCGGCGTCGCGCTGCAAATCAAGGCTGGAATGCCGGCGGCGATAGAGCTGGTTTCGGCAGACGGAAACGCAGAAACGCTTTACGGAGAGGTCGCGGCAATTTCCGCCGTACCGTCCGGCAAGCGGCTGGCGGCGATTGGCTCCGCAGCGCCGGTGACCGTGCATCGCGTCGTTATCACGCTCGATGAAGGGCTCGATTATACCTCCGTTGCGGACAGGAAATGCCGGATTGTCATTGAACTCGGCGAGCAGCCTCCGGTCAGACTTCTGCAAACAAGGCCGTCATAAGATGCCCCCGCGCAGCTCTAAGGGGGCTGGCGACAAGGCCACATCTGACTCCTCAAAACAAAGAATTACCACGCCAATTCTGTTGCAGATGCATGCATCGGAATGCGGCGCAGCCTGCCTGGGCAGCGTACTGGCCTACTTCGGACGCTGGGTGCCGCTTACCGAATTGCGCGAAAAATGCGAAGTGAGCCGAGACGGCAGTAGTGCTGCAAGCATCCTGCGCGCATCCAGGCACTACGGTCTTGAATGCAGCGGCCTCAGCGTGCGCGCCGATCAGCTGAAAAAGCTGCAATTGCCTTTGATTTTATTCTGGCAATTCAGCCATTTCGTCATTCTGGAAGGATTCGATCGCGAGAATTTCTTTCTCAATGATCCGTCAACCGGCCGACGCACGCTTTCCGCTGAGGAATTCGACAAGGGATTCAGCGGAATTGCGCTGCGCTTCAAACGCGGTGCCGATTTCATCCCCGGCGGTGAGCTGCCCGGCCTGTTCGCGCAACTGGGCGCCTTGCTTGTCGGATCCTGGGGTGTGCTCACCGGGGTGATCGCCTGCGGGTTCATGCTGACGTTGCTGGCGCTGATCGTACCCGCATCGCTCGGTGTTTTCGTCGACGATGTTCTGGAAAATCATGGGCCCTGGGGCGGATTGGTGGCAGCCCTCCTTGGCGGCGGCGTCCTGGTATACATCCTGACTTTGCTCAAGCACCGCTTCCTCAAACGGCTCGCGGTCCGGATTTCGGTGACGGGCTACAATCGAAATTTATCGCTGCTGCTGCGGTTGCCGGTGGAGTTTTTTGAACACCGGCTGGTCGGCGATCTGACTGATCGGGTCTCGTCCATCGACAGAATCGCGAAGAATATCACGGACCAGTTTCTTGTGCTCATTATCGACATGGCGATGTGCGCGGTGTTGCTCGTCGCGATGTTGGCCTTCGATGTCATGCTCACGCTGATTGTGCTGTTGCTGGCCATTCTGCACGGATTTCTGGCTCACTTTTTCAACAGGCTCAGGGCTGTTCGCAGCCAGGCGATGAGGCGCGAACAGGGATTGCTGATCGGCGTCGGCATGCAGATGTTGAGTCATGCCGACAACCTGCGCATGACGGGATCGGACGACCGGTTCTTTTCGCGCTGGAGCGGCCAGCAGGCGCGCGAACTGGAAGCACGCCAGCTCTGTTCCGAACTGGGCTCGGTCAACGCCGCGCTTCCCGTCCTGGTCGCCGCACTTCGCAGCGCGGCGATCCTAGGAATCGGGGGAAGCCAGGTTCTGGCCGGAAACATGACGCTGGGGACGCTGGTCGGGTTCTATATCCTGGCGGAGATGTTCCTGGCGCCGGTCGGGCGCTTCCTGGAATTCGCCGATAAACGCCAGGCGCTCGTTACCGATCTGCAAAGGCTCGATGATATCTCGAGAGCCACGGAAGACCCCGTTATCAAGCGCCGAAGCCCGGAAACGGAGTCCATTCCCACGTTCAAGGGCCGGCTCCAGCTTGCGGGCCAGCTCGAACTGCGAAACGTCACCTTCGGTTTCAACAAGAGCCGGCCACCCTTGATCAAGGACTTCAACCTCCTGATCAAACCGGGGCAGCGTGTTGCCGTGGTCGGTCCCAGCGGTTCCGGCAAGTCGACCTTGGCGCGTCTGGTTTCGGGCGTCTATCGGCCCTGGTCGGGCGAAATCCTGTTTGACGGCCATCCGCGGAATGAAATTCCCGAGGAAGTGCTGCGGCAGTCCATTTCTATGGTCGATCAGGATATCGTGCTCTTTTCCGCGTCCCTGCGCGACAACATCACCCTATGGAACCCTGCCGTTCCGGATGAAGCCATCTTCGCCGCAACGCGAGATGCGCGGGTCCATGACGAAATCCTGCTCAGGCCGCACGGCTATGCGACCCTCGTCGAGGAAGGCGGAATCAATTTCAGCGGTGGACAGCGGCAACGGCTGGAAATCGCCCGTGCGCTGGTGGGCAATCCGACAGTGCTCATTCTGGACGAGGCGACCAGCGCCCTCGATGCCGCAATGGAAGAGGAGGTCGATGAAGCCCTGCGGCGTCGCGGCGTCACCTGCCTGATTGTGGCGCACCGGCTGAGCACCGTGCGGGATTGCGATGAAATCATCGTGCTCGACAAGGGCGTCGAAGTGCAGCGCGGCACGCACGACGAACTGATCGGGGACGAGACGGGCATGTATTACAAGCTGGTCAAGTCAGGCTGATGCAAGACACCGGACCGGAATACACATCGATAGCCGAACTCGCCGCCCGCTCCGGTACATCCGTGCCCTGCGCCGGCAATCTGCCGGTCAGGCTGGACGATCCGGAGAGTGTCTGGTTCATTGATCGGGGCGCCGTCAATCTGTTCCTGGTCGAGTTCAAGGACGGGACGGAGAAAGCGGCGCCGCAGCATCTGCTGCGCCGCGAAGCGGGCTGGTTGCTGCCGGGAGTAGCACCCGACCGCCGGGACGGGGATGAAGACACGACGCTCAGCCTGATCGCCAAGGGTTCGCCGGGCACCCTTCTGAAACGCCTGCCGGCATCCTTGCTGTCCGAGGTTCATCCGGCGGAATTGGCGGACCAGACCGACACCTGGCTGACCGCTATCACCGCCACGCTTTCGCGTTTTGCAAGCCGCATTCCGCGTCCGACTGCGCTGGCCAAACCCGGTCTGACGCAAACCCTGGCTCCCTGTACGCTGTCCGTACGGCGCGGCGTGGTCTGGGTTTCCGAACCGCCGCGCGGCGCAAGCCTGTTCATGGATATTGTCGACCGGGCGGAACTTGGCGAGGCAAGCATCTCGCACGAACCGATTTTACCGCTGACGAGGACGAGCTGGCTCACTCTGTTCGACGAGGCAACGCTTTCCGGCAAATCGACTGAAACGGTGGCGCAGGAAGGCAAACTGCTGCCGGCTCTCGCCTCCTTTCACGCGGTTGCTTTCACCCTGGAGCGCCTCAACCGCCGGCTGGCCGTGGTCGACGATGCCAATCTCGAACTTGCGCGGACGATCAGCCGCCGCACGGCCGAAACAACCGCGCGGCAGCGGCTGTTCAATATCTACGACCTGCCGGTTGACCGGGATACGGGTGTTGAGGACACGGCCCTGGCAGATGCCCTGCACATCATCGGTCGCCGTGAAGGAATCGATTTCAAGATTCCGGTGCGCTCCGGACCTTCCGAATCTCCTATCGGCCTCGTCGACATTCTCGATGTCTCGGGCGTACGTGCCCGGCGCGTGCGGCTCGACGCCGAGGAAAACTGGTGGCGCGGCGACAGCAACGCCATGCTGGTCTTCCGCCCCGAGGACGGCCGGCCCGTAGCGCTGATGCCGGGGATGTTCGGGCGCTACCGGGAAATCGATCCGGTCAGCAAGCGGAGCGTCCGAATGACGGCGGCGCGCGCCGGCGCACTGGATGGGGAGGCCTGGATGTTCTACCGGCCGTTGCCGTCCGGGACCGTGAGGCCCGCAGACCTTCTGGGCGCCGCCCTGCATGGGTCTGCCGCGGATCTGGCGCGGCTGGTGATCGCAGGGCTTCCGGGCGGGCTGATCAAACTGCTGCCGGCAATCGCGCTCGGTTTCGTTGCGACTCACGTAGCCGCGGGCGGAAGCGCCGGTGCGCTCTATGCCGTGGCCGTGGCAGTTGCGGGGTTCGGCCTGCTCGGCGCACTGCTGCACCTGCTTCAAAGCACGGCGATGATGCGGCTCGAAGGACGCGCGGCGTCGCGTGTCGAAGCGGCCTTCTGGGACCGCCTCATGCGCCTTCCGCCCAGCGTTCTGCACCGCCATCCATCCGGCGATCTGGCCATGTCTGGAATGACGTTCCAGAATCTTCGCGACGGATTGCAGGGAGTCGTCGCCGACAGCCTGCTGTCGATCATTTTTCTGCTTCCGGTGTTCGGTGTCATCTTCTTCTACGACACCACCCTCGGGATCGTCGCCCTCGCCTTCAGCCTGGCTTCGCTTCTGATCACCGTCGTTCTCGGGTTGCGCCAGATCTCGCCTTATGGGCGGATGATTCGCGCTGCCCGTCGCGTAGCCGGCCGTCTGTTCCAGATCGTCGGCGGTATCACCAAGCTGCGTGTCGAAAATGCGGAAGGGTCGGCTTTCGCCATCTGGGCGCAGGATTATCGCGAGCAGAAACGCGCGGAGATCGAACTGGGCGCGTTGCAGGGGCATTCGCGGGCATTCGGCGTCGCACTCCCGTTCCTTGCCGGCGGGGTGCTGCTTTTTGCAGTGGTATCGGTGGGCGACCGGAATGCCCCGATCGGCGATTTTCTCGTCGTTTACACCGTCTTCATCGCGTTCCAGTCCGCCATCGCCCGGCTCGGCGAGTCTTTCGGCACCATTGCCGCCATGCTCCCCGCGTTCGATCAGATGCGGCCGCTGCTCGCCGCAGTTCCCGAAACCGAGGTCGAGGGAGACCCGGTCGAATATCTGGGCGGTGAAATTCTGTTCGACCGCATTTCCTTCCGCTACGACCCCGACGGCCCGCTGATACTCGACGATGTCACTATTCACGCCCGTCCCGGCGAATTCGTCGCGATTGCCGGCGAGTCCGGCGCCGGCAAAAGCACCCTGTTCCGGCTCGCGCTCGGAATCGACCGGCCGACCGCCGGCGCGGTGTATTACGACGGGCGCGATCTGAGGCACCTGAACCTGAAACAGGTGCGCCGGAATATCGGCGCGGTGCCGCAATCGGTCGGTCTCCACCCGCAGGACCTCTGGGACAATCTGGTCGGTCACCGATTTGAAGTGACGAGCGATGAAGTCTGGGCGGCGGTCCGCGTCGCCGATATCGAAGACGAAATCAAGGGTATGCCCATGGGCATGATGACCATGGTCGGCACCAGCGGATCTGTCCTGTCAGGCGGCGAGAGTCAGCGCGTCACCATTGCCCGCTCGGTGATCGGCAGTCCGAGAATCATGCTGTTCGACGAGGCAACCAACTGGCTGGATAACGAAAGCCAGGCCAAGGTCATGCAGAACCTCACCGCCCTGACCTCCACCCGGGTCGTCATCGCTCACCGCCTGTCCACGCTGGAACAGGCTGATCGCATCTATGTGATGCAGGCCGGAAAAGTTGCAGAAAGCGGCTCCTTCGACGAACTGATGGAGGTCGACGGGGTATTCAGGAATCTGATCAAACGGCAGATCGCCTGATCCGAGGAGATCGTTTCCGGAGGTTTGGCTCGCCATAAATCGCACGCTCAGCTTATTTTTGCCGCCGCGAATTCACGCCAGGCCGGGATCCGGGGAAACGGATGAACTCGATGAGCAAACCCACCGATGTAGCGAATGCCCTTATCGCAAGAGCGGTCGAAGAGAGTGAATTTCGCGATCGCCTTGTCGCAAGCCCCAAAAAAACAATCGAAAAGGAATTCGGCGTGGCGCTGGCCGAAGGCCATGAAATTCACGTCCACGAAGAAACCTACAGTTCGACGCATATTGTACTGCCGCCGCGCAGCAAAATCAGCGAGGCCGAGCGGAAAGCAGCGAAAGCCGGCGCGGCATCGCTCGAGTTTCTCAAGAAGACAATGTACGATCCCGCGCCTCCGCTTCGGCCCCCCGCCCCGGCACCGGAGACTGCCCGGGCGCGCGCTCATACGCCCGGAGCATTCGCAGAAGCGGGCAGAGAAAGCATCCGCCGCGGCCTCGCCTTTCTGGACTCCACAATCGACGAAAACGGGGCATGGCATTGCATCCGGTACAACGTCGCCGACCCGGACATTCCAAGGCATTTCGAAAGGCCTCCCTTTGTCTCGGCGCTCTGCGTCCTTGCCCTGGAATGTTGCGAAGAGGCGCGGGCCAGAGCCCTGTGCGCCTCCACCGTGTCGTATCTTGCCGAAACCATCGAATTTCCCGGATTGTGGCGCTACTACCGCCATCTGCCCCAGGATCTTGACAGCACGACGCTCTGTTCGCTTGCCATCGGGGCTCACCCCTGGATTTTGCTGGGAAGAAATATTCCGCAAATATTGGCAACTCGCGACAAGGAAGGCCGTTTTCAAACCTGGGTTCTTGCCGAAGACGAACCCGATGTCGTGTCGCGCTTTCGCCTCGAAGCCGATCCCGTCGTCAATGCGAATGTCATTGCCTATCTTGGCGACCGTCCCGAAACCAGGGAGGCCCGGCGATGGCTGGAAAATCTGGTGATCGAAGGCGACCTGGAAGGCTCGTCCAAATGGTATCCCGACACGGTCGCAATCTACTATGCAATCGCTCGCGCCATGATTCGCGTCCAGCCCGCGCTCGACCGGCTGCGTCCGGTGCTGGCGGACCGCATCCTGGATTTGCGCGACGAAGAGGGCGAATTCGGCAATGTCCTTCTGACCGCCCAGGCCGTGTCGGCTCTCTACAATGTCGGGCGCCTCGAAAGCGTCGACGCGCAACGCCTGGCGGAAAGAATTGTCGGTTCGCAACGCGAGGACGGCAGCTGGCCCGAGCTTCTGGCGTTCGGCGACCAATCGTTAAAGTGGGGCTCGGTCGGGCAGATCGGGCACGGCTCCGAAGCCGTGACCTCTGCATTTTGTATCGAAGCTCTCGAGCATCTCGCGGAGATCCTGAGCGCGTGAGCGAATTGCGGGTTACCATGTCCGGTGGTAACATCCCCTTCGATATTGAGGAGCAATAGCCCATCGGGAACGCTGCCATGCCCCAGGATACAGCCATAGGCGGCGGCCTGGATTCAAACAAGACTGGCATTGCGCAGCACATCGAGCCGTCGGTACTTAACGCCCTTCCGCACTATCTTCCATTAGTCGTTTTTCCGTTGATACTCGGCGCCACAATTTATGGCGGCTGGTGGTTGCTGCCGCCCTTACTCTTCATGATGGTTGCCGGGCCGCTCGATCGGGCGCTCGGCGTTGACGGACGCAATATGAACCCGGCGAAAACGCCGGAACGCCGCCTGATCTGGCACAATCTTCCGGTCTGGGCCTGGGCGTTTCTGTGGCCATCGACGCTTGTTTTCGGCATGTGGCAAATCCTTGTCGCGAACCGGTTCGCACTCTGGGAAGACGTCCTCCTAGCAATCATTCTGACCATGGAGGCACAGGCTGTCTTTATCGTCGGCCACGAACTGGTTCATCGGCGCTCCACCTGGGAAAGGCGGCTCGGAGAATTCCTGCTCGCCTCGGCCTCCTATCCGCAATATGCCACGGAGCATGTCTATATCCACCATGCCAAGGTCGGCACGCCTCACGATGTGGGATCCGCGCCGAAGGGAGAGAGTTTCTGGCGGTATTTTCCCAAGGAAATTGCGAGCAACCTCACCAATTCGTGGAAGGTTGTTGGCGAACGACTGGCGAAGCGCCGTCTTCCGCTGTGGCATTACAGCAATCCGTTCTGGCGCTACGGAATAGCGATCGGTTTCTGGTACGGACTGGTCTTCTGGATGAGCGGAATCTGGGCGGTTCTGGTTTTTGCTTTTCTCGGACTTTGCTGCATCTTTTCGATGAAGATCAGCAATTATCTTCAACATTATGGTCTGCGCCGGGTCCGTTTGCCGAACGGCCGTTGGGAAAAGGTGATGCCGCGCCATTCCTGGAGCGCCGACTGGAAGTTCAGCAACTGGATGTTCTTCAACATGCAGCGGCACGCGGATCATCATGCAATGGCATCCCGCCACTATCCGCTGCTCCAGTTCCGCAGTTCCGAAGAATCGCCGGAATTGCCCGGAACCTACGCCGATATGATGAACATCGTGCTGAGACCCAGGCGCTGGTTTGCGAAGATGGATCCGCTGGTGGATCAATGGCGCGAACACTTTTATCCGGAGATCGATGACTGGAGCGCCTACGACAGCCCGATTTCCGCGGCGCGGCCCGACGCGTTCGACACGATAGCCGAGATCTTCGGCGCCGCGCCGCGGCTCGCCAAGTGGATCGAACGCAATCCCGGACTTCTTGACAGCTTACAGGATCGGGAATTCACCGATCTCGACCTGCCGAAAGGATTCGGACCGGATCGGGAATCCGAATCGATTGCGCGGCGCGGGCTTGCGAGGCTCTATTGGACGCACGAAATGGGCGTTCGGGAGATGACGGACCTGATCGCCGAACTGCCGACGGCCGATGCAAGAGAAACCGCCGAGATCGCGCGGAACTGGTCGAACGACAAGGCATTCCAGATCGGCATGCATGTCGTGCGCGGTAACCTGGTGCCGGCCGAGGCGAAGGTTGCGCTGTCAAATCTCGCCGAAGCGTCGGTTTCGACGGTGCTTTCCGCCGTGGTCGCGGATTTTGTCGAGCGGGCAGGGCCACTGCCAACGGGTGGGGTCGCCGCCGTTTTTCTGGGCGATCTCGCCAGCCGGGAAGCCTATCCCGGCGCAGCAATCGATATGCTGTTTGTCCATGACGGCGAACGGTCCGGTGAAACCGAACGTCTGTGTCGGCGGTTCCGGGAAACCCTGACCGACCTGGCGCGCGACAGTCTGCTGTTCTCGCCGATCCCGCCCGGCGCGAATTTCCTTCCTGCCCTGCCGCTTTCCGGACTGGCCGGGCATTGCGGCAATTCCGGTTCAGGAGACATTCCCGTCCTCACCAGGGCGCGCTGCGTTTACGAGGGCGGCGATTCCGAAATCGGCCGCCGCTTCGGCGAGGCGCGGCGCGAAATCCTGGCGGATTGCGGCGCGAACGAGTCTTTGATCGACGGGTTGCGCGCGCCGCCCGAAGGCCCCGCAGGAACAGGGGTTTCGGCGTACGCCCGTATGCGCGGCGGCCTGTATGACGTCGAGAGGGCCGCGCGATTCCTGCAGCTGACGAATGGCGGCGCCGTCCCCGACGATCCGGCTCCGACCGCCGCAGCGGTGTTCGATGCCGCCGGCGCCGAGCCGCTGGCGCAGGCTGCGGCTCTGTGGCGCGATTTACAGGGCATCACACATCTCGTCGTTGAGGAGGGATCCGAGGCGGCTGCCGCGGGGCTGAAGGTCAGGTCTCTCGTTGCGAATGCTTGCGGGCACGAGGATTTCGAGGCGCTGGAGTCTGCGGTCGCCGAAACCGCATCCCACTCTGCCGCCCGGATCGATACGCTTCTTTCGCGCGCATGAACGTCCCGGCTGCTCCGGCCCGGAGATCCCAGATGCCAGCGCAGACGGACACGAATCGCCGGCACGGGATACTGATCAGGACGACTCCCGCGGACCGGGGCCTCGTGGACCGTCCCGCGCTTGCCCCGCACCTGCAATTCCACGATACCGGCGACCGGCAGGTGCTGCTGGTTTCGGAATCGTTCAATACCCTGCTGCACGGCAAGCTGTATTGCGATCTGATGCCGTTTCTCGACGGCCGGCACCCGCAAGACGCGATCGTCGCAGCGCTCAAGGGCGCCCATGCCGCCGCGGATGTCCTTGCGGCCATCGTTTCGCTCTCCGCCAAAGGCTATGTCGTCTCCGCCGATCATGACATGAACCGGTCCCGGGCGGCGTACTGGTCGTCGCTCGGTGCATCGCCATGCTGGGTCGAGGGGCGCCTGGCGGAGTCGCGCATCGCGGTCGAAGGCGGCGACGGACGGTTGATCCGACACCTGGAAGAGAGCGGCGCCAGCGTGGGGACCGGCGATCCCGCGCTCACCGTTATCGTCTGCGACGACTATCTCGACGCACAGCTTGCAGAAGTGAACCGGCGCCAGCTTGAAGCGGGTGCGCCCTGGACGCTGGTACGGCCGCTTGGCATCGAGCCGCTGTTCGGCCCGGTCTTTCGGGGACATCCGGAGGGACCCTGCTGGGCCTGCCTCGCCTACCGCCTGCGCAACCATCAGGAGGTGCACACTTTCCTGCGCAATTTCGCCGGCGAAGAGGCCGCCTTCAGGGCGTTCGCCGCGGAGCCGACCGTGCTTGAAGCGCTATACCGCTTGATCGCAACGGAGATCGTAAAGTGGCTGGTGCTGGACGAGGCGGCCCCGATCCACGATCACGCGATCGCGTTGAATGTCGGCACGCTCGAAAGTTCGCGCCATCGCGTAATGCGCCGGCCGCAGTGCGTGGCCTGCGGCGACGAAGCGCTGCACCGGCCGGACCGGCCGGCCGTCCCGCTACATCTGCGGTCCAGTCCCAAAAAGCACTCCAGCAGCAGCGGTGCGCGTGCAGTGGCTCCGGAAGTCACGGTCGCGAAGTATCGCCACCTGGTGAGTCCGATCAGCGGTGTAATGAGCTGGCTCAGGCGCACGACCGATGAAACCGATCCCTGGCTCCATGTCTATTGGGCGGGCAGCAATCTCGGCATGAGAAGCCGGAGCCTGAGTTCTCTCAGGCGAAGCCTGCGCAGCAAGAGCGCCGGCAAGGGCAGTACACGGGCGCAATCCGAGGCCAGCGCGCTCTGCGAGGCCATTGAACGCTATTCGGGTGCGCGCCATGGCGACGAGATTCGTGTCCGCAAGCGCTTCTCCGACTTCGCCGAGGGCGAAGAGGCGATCCATCCCAACGCGGCGCAGCTGTTCAGCGACAATCAGCTGGACAACGCGAAACGCATCAACGCGAAAGGCCATCCGTACAACATCGTCCCGCCGCGCCTGGATCCCGACGCCGAAATCGACTGGTCACCCGTATGGTCGCTCACGCAGCAGCGGCACCGCTATCTGCCGACATCGATGCTCTACGGAACGTCTGCCGAGCAGCGTGGCGCCGCCGACCTGATCGCCGATTCCAATGGCTGTGCGGCGGGGAACACCCTGGAGGAAGCCATCCTTCAGGGTTTCTATGAACTGGTCGAGCGCGATGCCTTTGCCATCTGGTGGTATAACCGGCTGCGCGTGCCGGCCGTCGATCTTGCCAGCTTCGACGATGAATACCTTGCGTCGGCCGCCGATTATTACAGCCGCTGCGAGCGGGACCTGTGGATGCTCGACGTCACTTCGGATATCGGCATTCCGGCGTTCGTCGCGCTCTCGCGGCGGCCGGACGGGGAAACCGAGGACATCATTTACGGGGCCGGCGCCCATGCCGATCCGCGCATTGCGGCTCTGCGCTCGATTTGCGAGCTGAACCAGTGCCTTACCTGGCTGCCGCGTCCCGGAGGGGGCGAAGGCCGGCCCCTGATCGACGATCCGCTGGCGCTCTGGTGGTGGAAAACGGCCCGGCTCGCCGATTGCTCCTGGCTGGCGCCGGCACCGGACGCGCCGCTGCGCGAGGCTTCACAATATCCGGCGATCGAATCCGCGGACACGCGCGACGACGTGGATTTTTGCCGAAAGCTGGTCGAAGCCAGGGGTATGGAATTCCTGGTGCTGGACCAGACCCGGCCGGACATCGGCTTGCCGGTTGTGCGGGTCATCGTACCCGGCATGCGCCATTTCTGGGAGCGACTCGCGCCGGGACGCCTGTACGACGTGCCGGTCGCCATGGGCCGCCGGAAGCGACCGATCGCGGAAGCCGATGTGAACCCCGCGCCCGTCATCGCCTGAGCAGGAATATGCACGACATCGACGAAGCAATAGCGATAACCCAGGACCGTCTCGCCGAAGAGGGCGGCACCATGGGCGAATTGCTCGGGTTCTTCAGAAACAGGATTTCTCCGCTCCTTATCGGTGATCAGGAATGGGAACGCATACTGGAATGTGCAGGGAATCTCCCGATAACGATGGGCGCTCAGCCGTTCGGTTTTGAATTGCCCTTGCATGCACGGCAGCCGGAGGCGGATTTCGGGGTCTCGCTGGCGAGCGGAAACCGATCGGGAGCGTATTTCGAAGAGCGGGCGCGGCGCGACGAGACGGATGAGACTGCGAAGGCGGTCAGGCGGCTGTTCCAGGAGATGGAGGCCCGGAACTCGCCTTTGCGGGAGATTGTCGGGCGCAAATTGATGCTGGAATACGACATCGGTTCGGCACCGGACAGCGAAGAATCGCGGCCGGGAATGTTTCTGCGGCCCAACGAGCGCGCGATAGTCGGGGGCGCCGGCCGGCGTAACGATGTCGGCATTGTCGTCGATGCGCTCGTTTCCTGCGCCGGTTGGGAGCGGATTGCCGCCGAGCGGGAAAACGCCGAACGGGTCTACCTGGCCCAGCCGGACGATACGCGTCTGGATTCGTTCGGCGTATTTCCGTCTCGCGCGCGCACGATCCGCCTGGCGGTTATGGGCTTCAAATCGCAGCGGCAAATTTGTTCTTTTCTTGAAGATACAGGTTGGCCGGGTGAAATTCCGGCCGTAGAAGCTGTGATTTCACGCTTCGAGGAACGCGCAAACATTGTGCGAACCGGAGCGAATATAGACGTGCACGAGCAAGGCGTCGGTCCGACGCTCGGCCTTACGCTCATTGTCAAGCAGAGATATACAAAGGATTCACGATACTGGCTCGACGGCCTGACCGATTGGGATCCGTTTCTGGAAGCCCTGAGCCATGAGGAACTCGTCGTTCCGGAGAAGCTCGAGGCGCTTGCCGGCTGGGTTTCGAAACCGACGACGCTGTTCGCCAGGACCGGGCGTTTCCTGATGCTGCGTGGCATTCACCACATAAAGCTGGTCATTTCCGGAAACCGGCTTCGAAAAGTCAAAGCCTATGTGTTCATGGTGCTTTCCGGAGCGGTTCCTTCCTGATCTCAGCCTCGGGCAGACGCGCAAAGCCCAGCGCCCCCGGTCGAAGACCGGGGGGCTGTTCAAGCGATGCATGAATTCAGGTTCGGATTGTTCCGAACCTTAACCGGCTATTCACCGGCAATTCGGTCTACCAGCAGCAGCAAAGGCCGGCCGAGATAGCCTCGAGCTGTTCCTCGGTGATATTCGGATCCGGCGGCAACGCGAGATGCACAGTCTGCATGTCGCTCTCATGGACCATAATGTTCATCGAATCGGGAATCGTTATGCCCAATTCTTCACAGATGGTGCTCTTCGGATCTGCGAGAAGCTGTTGCCGGAAATCCTGGTCCAAGGCGGATTTCTCGACAATCTGCTGTAGCATTTCGTCGCCACTTCTCACGGCGAGTCTCCTTGGTCACACGTGGCGAACGAACCCAACTTGCGAATCGACGTAACACCGCCCTGTTGCAACGTCAAGACCTCGAAGGGCCGGAAATACCGGTTTGACGCGCATCGGCAGAAGGCTTGCGGCGAAGGCTG
Organism: Alphaproteobacteria bacterium; assembly: GCA_965202925.1. Lineage (GTDB taxonomy): Bacteria > Pseudomonadota > Alphaproteobacteria > Bin65 > Bin65 > Bin65. Next base: position 276,525 of record CBDBCG010000002.1, read on the forward strand.
TTTTCGGCCCCACGATTCCGGTCGGGCGCCTTTGCTGGGCTTCCCGTCCGCGGCCGGCGAGGCCGGCGGGCTCGATCGCGCGCCATCGTCCGGCGGCGCGGATTAGGGCGCAGGCGCGGCGCGCTCCGCAGGACGCCGGTCCACCGCCGTCAACAGCGCCGGCAGGAGCGTCAGATCGGCGACGAGCGCAAAGGCGATAATCATCGCGGTCAACACCCCGACCTGTGCGGTCGGAACGAACGGCGAGAACGCGAAAATCAAAAATCCGGCCACCAGCACGACCGTCGTTGTGAACAGGGCCCGGCCGGCCGTGTCAAAGGCGTAGCGCACCGCATCTTCGGGGCCCCTGCCGTATTCGAGCCGCGCACGGCGGTATTTGGCGAGAAAATGCACCGTATCGTCCACGACGATGCCTACGGTCATCGCCACCACGACAGACAGCGAGAGTCCCACCTGCCCGACCGTCAACCCCCAGACGCCGAGTCCCATCACTGCGGGAACCAGATTGGGCACGATGCTTATCAGGCCCAGCCGCAGCGATCGCAGGGCGAAGAGGAGTATGGCGGAAATGGCCAGGAGCACGATCAGCGTCCCGATCATCATGGCGCGGATATTGCGCTGCCCGATGTAGGCGAACAGCGCTGCGGGGCCGGTGCTGTTGACGCCGGCAATATGCGGCGCGTTTTCCTTGAGCCAGGCCTTGGCGCGCGCGTTCAGATCGAGCACCTCCTGCGAATCGAGCGTCTCCGCCGATATCGTCAGGCGCGTGGCCGACCTGGACCTGTCGATCTGATTGTTCAGGTCCAGACCCTGCGGAAGCGAGAGCTCGTAAAGCAACAGATATTGCGCCGCCAGCTCCTTGCTTTCCGGAATCCGGTAAGCGGCCGGGTCGTCGCCGTGCATGCTCTTGTTGAGTTGCCGGAAGGTATCGGTGATGACCGATACATGGCGGACGGGAGGCTGCTTTCGGTACCAGTCGGCGAATTTCGAAACCTCGGCGAGGAACCGGGGATCGGTGACGCCGCCCTCGGCCGGCGCGTGCAGCGAATATTCGAGCAGGGTATTGCCGCTCAGGCGCTCGTCCATAAAATCCGTGTCCTGCCGGAACTCGACGCTCTCGTCGAAGAAATGAACGAGGACATCGTTGAGCTCGTTGCGCGGAACGGCCAGCGCCATTGCGGCCACAACGGCCAGCCATCCCCAGATCAGCGCTTTCCTGTAGCGCAGCGCGGAATCCGCCAGGCGGTTCATTGAGGGTCCGCCGAACCGGCGTTCCTTCCTGGCGCGAACGGGGAGAAGCGAAAGCAGGGCCGGCAGAAAGGTAACGGAGAGAATGAAGGAGACGACGATACCGAACGCAACGAAGTTACCCAGATGGCGGTAGGGCGGCACTTCGGAAAAGTTCATGCTCAGGAATCCGAGCGCCGTCGTAAGGCTCGCCAGAAACACCGGATGCAGGTTGAGCCTGACGGATTCGACGATGGCATCGCGCTTGGACTTTCCGGCGCGCAGAGACTGCTGCAAGCCCACCAGCAGGTGCACGCAGTTCGCCACGACGATCATCAGGACGATGGTCGGCGCCGGCGAGACAGGCGGAGAAAAGGGCATGCCGACCCATACGCCCAGGCCCATCGACGCGAGTATGGAAAAGACGATGACCACCCCGGTCGACGCCACGCCCGCCCAGCCCCGGATGAGAATGCCGAGGACCAGGGCCATGAGCAGGAGGCTTGCAGGCAGGAAGATCATCTGGCTGCCGATCGAGGCCTCCACGAAGGTCCGGTTGACCATGACCGTACCGACGACGCGAAGGTCTATGCCGGGAAACCGTTCTTCCGCCTCCGCAGCGACCGTTCTGGCGAATTCGGCTACCTTTCCCACAGCCTCCAGGAGGCCCTCTTCCGGCATTTCAACGGTGACGTTTACAACGCTGACATCGCCGTTCCGGGCCAGAATACTGCCGGCGATACGCGGGTCGGACAAAGCGACGGCACGGATGCGCGTCCGCGCTTCGGCCCGGGTCAGATCTTGCGGATCGACAAGATTCCGTACATGCAGATCGTCGCCGTCGGCGGTCGTGTATTGAAAGTTGGCGAGTGAGTCGACGCGCCTCGAATACGGAGTCTTCCATGCGGCTTTTGTCAGCCAGATAGAGGCCGAAAGGGCGTTTTGCGACGTGGCGTCGCCATCGTCCGGAACGATCAGGAACGCGACGTTGTCGTTTTTCCCGTAGGTGTTCTCCAGCTCTTCCAATGCCAGAAGCTGCGGATTGTCTTCGTCGAAGAAGATGCGGTAGTTGGCGGAGAATTCGAGAAAAACGACGCCGCCCGACGCGACCGCAACGAAGAACAGCGTCACCAGGATGACCGGCCAGCGGGCCGCAAGCACCCGTTCGGCAAATCGGCTTGCGAATTGCTCTCCTGCCATGCTGCGCTTGTTCACGGGGCCGGTGCCGCTATCTGCCGGCGCCCCTGGGGGCAAGCGGCGCGCCATGCCTCATTGCAACCGAAGCCTTGCGGCCGGGCAGCAAACCCGCCGACCCGCAGCCGGGAACCCGGCCGGACCGAAAGCGATCGAACCCAAGCCGCATGCTCCGGACCCGGCGACACCGAAGGGAGGTCGATCAGGGCATTCACTATTCACGGCAATACCGACCGGAGGTCAATGCGGGGCAAGGTTTGGCCCGCCGGGACGCATTGTCAACGACTTTGCGCAGGTTCGACGGAGCCCGTGCGTCGCCGATCCGCCAAGCTGGCCGCGAAACCGCCGATGCACTAACCTTCGAACCGGACCCGTCCGTGAGGGGCAGTCATGGGCAGCAATTCCTTAACGAAGATCGCGGTTGTCGGGCGGGGAACCGCGGGGTCCCTGGCGGCCGCCAGCGTGACGCGTCTTCATCCCGACAGCGACCACGAACTGCACCATATCTACGACTCGCGCATCCCGGTCATCGGCGTGGGCGAGGGCAGTTGGCCGAGCCTGGTTCAGGAATTGCGGCAGCTGACGGACCTGGCTCATGAAACCGTCCAGCAGCGCTTGAAAGGCACGCGCAAGTACGGCGTCGCATTCGAGGGATGGGGCCGCCGCAATCGGGACTTTACCCACTATTTCACCCCACAACAGGTGTCCTACGCCTACCACCTGTCCGCCGACCTGTTGGCGGACCTGCTGCACGAGAGCACGCGCGCGCGCCACATCGATGCGAAAGTGCTCAACATCGCCAGGGTGGACGGCGGCGCGCAGGTGGAATTCGAGGGCTTGGCGCCGGAACGCTACGATCTGGTCTTCGATGCCCGCGGGTTTCCCCGAGAACTCGATCCTGACCGGCACATCGGCTTTTCTTTCATCCCCACCAATACAGCCGTCATCCGCCGCTGCCCGGCCATCATCGAAGAAGAGCGGAACGGGCCGGTTCTGCAACATACCTATACCCGCGCGGTTGCGCGTCCGCACGGCTGGGTGTTCGTCATTCCGCTTACCGGACACACATCCTACGGGTACATCTTCAACCGCGATGTATCCGGCCTTGCCGAAGTCGAATCGGATTTCGATTCATTCCTGGAATCCGATGGCGTATCGGAATTCGAGCAACGCGCCGTCATCCGGTTTCCCAATTTTGTCCACCGTCAGATGTACGATGGCGCGGTGGCCCGCATCGGCAATGCAGCGGCCTTCATGGAACCGCTCGAAGCAACGGCGATCGTATCCGCCCAGTTGCAGATCGGGATGGTTCTCCATATGCGCCTCAACCGTTCGGCAGAATATCTTGAGCGCGACGCGCCGGTGGTGAATCGATTCCTTATCAACAAGATCCTCTGCTACGGCCTGTTCGTCGGCTGGCATTATTCCGTCGGCTCAATGTACGAAACCGAGTTCTGGCGCTATGCCCGAGACCGTGCCTGGCCGGATTTCCGCAAATCGGCGGACCCCGAGGCTGTGGGTTGCGACGCGCTCCGCAAGTTCGACGACATGATCGAACTGTTGAACCGGCCGGTCATCGACAAGGCGGACTGGAACCGGATGTGCGCGGTCCCACTGACCAGTTACGCCCAGGTGTCCCAGGGTCTGGGCTGTTAACCCCGATGCTTCTCCCGGATCCGCGCGTTCGACTTTCCGGATTGCCGGCCATTCGCTATGGACCGTGACCGTCGTCCTGTGCTTGGGTTTTCCGGTGTACGCCGCTTCGGGATTTGAATGCAGCCGGGCGCCCGGCCGGCTCGCGGCAGTCACGATTTCCGGTGCGCCGCCCGCCGGTATTCTGCGTCTGCCGCCGCTGCCGATGGCGATCGATCGGAGGAAGACATGATCCGCATCCATCCGGCCCCGTCGACAATTCCGGCTGTCCTGCTGCGCGCGTCGCGGCCGGCCGGCGGCGCCGGCACCGGAGAAACCGGCCTCAACGCGCGCGAATTCGCCCGGACCGGACTGAAACGGGTGCTCTGATGGGCGTGCAGACAGCGATAGGCCGCGTATTGCGGCGCGGGGCGCGGACCGCGCTGGTCGCCCTTGTCCTCGCTCCGGCGGCGGGCGCCGCGCTCGCCGAGCACGAAATCTCCGGCAAGCTCAGTCTTGAGACCCGCTGGTTCCCGCGGTCCGGCGACTTCGACGGCCAGCGCAACTACAACGCCGGCTTCGTCGCGCAACCCCAGCTTTTCCTCAGGGATGAAGAGAATTTCAGCGTCACCATCGCGCCGTTCTTCCGCTATGACGCCGCGGACCGGACCCAGACCCATGCCGACCTGCGCGAAGCCTATCTGCTGTTGAACGGGCCGCTGGGCGAGAACGAATGGGAATTGCGCCTGGGCATAGACCGGGTGTTCTGGGGCGTCGCCGAAGTGCGCAATCTGGTCAACATCGTCAACCAGACGGACCTCGTCGAGAACCCCAACGAGAAGGTCAAGCTGGGCCAGCCGATGGCTCATCTCACGCTGTCGGGCGACTGGGGCGTGGCGGAGTTCTTCCTGATATCCTACCACCGGCTGCGCACCTTCCCGGGCCGCGGCGGCCGGCTGCGCCCGGCGCTCAAGATCGACAACGACCTCGCGACCTACGAGAGCGGGGCGCGGGAATGGCACCTCGATTTCGCCGCCCGCTACAGCCACAGTTTCGGACCGCTCGATCTGGGCCTGAGCGTGTTCGACGGCACCAGCCGGGAACCGATCATGGCGTTCAAGCCGCTCAGCCCCACAGAAATTGTGCTGGCGCCGCATTACGAGCAGATCCGCCAGTTCGGCCTCGACGCCCAACTCACCATCGAGGCCTGGTTGCTCAAGCTCGAAGCCATCTACCGCCAGGGCGCCCGAAACGGCGTTCGCAATCCGCTCGACCCGACCGATCTCGGCAAGGAAGAGGACTACGCCGCCTTCGTCGTCGGCGGCGAGTACGCCTTCAGCGGCATCTTCGATTCGGATGCCGATCTGACTCTGCTCGCCGAATGGATCGTGGACGGGCGCCGGCACCGCGCGACCAACCAGTACCAGAACGACCTGTTTCTCGGCGCGCGCCTTGCGCTCAACGACGTTCAGGACGCATCCTTCACCCTCGGCACCCTGACCGATCTGGACTACCGCACCCGCACCCTGTCGTTCGAATTCAACCGGCGGCTGACGGACTCCCTGTCGATCAAGGCAGAGGCGATCCTCATGCTCCATGTCGGCAAGGCGGACCTGATCGTCCATCCGACCCGCCGCGACAGCTTCGTGGCGCTCAACCTGACCTATAGTTTCTGACGGCAGTTTCTGACGGCCGGCGAGACCGGCGGCCCGCCCCTTCGGACGGATCCGGGACGGATTTCGGAACGCCGGTTAGCCGCTGTTCGGCGCAAGGCCCGTCGAGACAGGCGCCCCTCGACTATCGCATCTGCGGATAGCGTTCCCCTGATTCCCGGATAAGGCTGGCGCCGGATCCGAAAAAGTGCGCACGCTGCGGGCGAAATCGGCAATATTGCCGGCGAGCATTCCATCACCTCGCAGGTGCGCGATGACCACGGTAATTCCCCGGCCGCCCAAAGTCGAGATGGACTTCACCGACGCGCAGCTGACCGGCTTCGGCGGCTGGTCGGTGCTGGGCCAGATGGCGTCGCGGCTTGGTCTGCCACAGGCGCTGTCGGCGGTGTCGGTCAAGCAGCGGGCGCGGGGTGCGAGCGACGCGGAGACGCTGTGGAGCCTGATCGCCTCGCTGGCGGCGGGCAACGGGGCGCTGTCGGATCTGGACGCGCTGCGCGAGGACCGGGTCGGGCAACGGCTGCTGGGTCTTGGCGACGTGCCCTCGGGCCGGCGTCTTGGCGAGTATCTGGCGCGCATCGACGAGGCGCAGGTCGAGACGTTGCTGGCGGTGGCGCGCGGACTGGCCGCACAGGTGGCGCCGGCGGTGGTGGAACATGAGGCGTCGGTGCGCGGCTACGTCCCGGTGTTCGTCGACGGCACCGCGATCGAGGTCGACGGGAGGCTGTTCGAGGAGGCGCGGCGCGGCTACGACGGCACGCGCCAGTACTGGCTGCACGGGGTGTTCATCGGCTCGCTGTGGGCGAGCGGTCGGCTGCATCCGGGCGGCGGCGACGTGGCCGGGGGCTGGCGCGAGCAGCTCGACAGCGACGTGGCGCCCTGCCTGCCCGAGGGCACGCCGGTGTGGCTGCGCGCGGACAACGCCTACTACCGGGGCGAACTCATCGCCTGGTGCCGCGAGCGGGGATGGGACTACTCGATCAGCTTGACCCACGCGCGCAAGCGGGCGCCGGTGCTGGATGTGATCGAAGGCCTGCCCGAAGACGGATGGACCGACATCGGGCTCGGCGAAGATGCGACGCTGGTGCGCTACCGCCCGGCGGGCTGGGAGGAACAGAGCTACGTGGTGATCCGCCGCCGCCGCGACCGGGGCCAGACCCTGCTGCTCCCCGTCTACACCGTGATCCTGGTCTCGCGCGACGACCTTCCGCTCGACGAGCTGGTGCGCCGGCACCGCGGAAAGCAGGGCCAGGAGAACGCCTTCAAGGGGCCGCTGATCGACCTCGACCTGCATCACCCGCCGTGCCGGAAGTTCCGCGCCAACCAGGCCTTCTACATCTGCGGCCAGATCGCGCAGGTGCTGCTCCGCGCGGTCCAATACCAGTTGTTGCCGGCCCGCGCCCGGCGCCATGGCCTGCGGCCCCTGATCCGCTATCTGGTTCGGGTCGTGGGAAGGCTGGTGCGCAGCGGCCGGCGCTGGCGGCTCGACTTCGCGCGCAACAACTTCCGGCTCGACTGGCTCTATCACGCCGCAGTCCAGCTCGAATAGCAGGCCCCGGCGCATCCCGCTCCATCCCCGCTCGAAACCGGCAAGCCCGGGGCAACCCGCTCGTCCGCCGAACGGCGAAGTGCACCGTCCAGTCCGAGAAGCCACCTCACCCGACCTCTCGCTGGCGACACGTGCACCGGCCCCGGCATCGCTGTACCCGAAAATCCGCATCGTGAGCCTCAAACCCACTCGTGCTCAGCGCTTATCAGGGAATCGAGGATAGCGTTCCGCCAGCCAGGCCTCGCCGAACTTTCCGCTCTCCAGATCGTCTTCGAGGGCTTCGGCGGTGCGCTCGGCCGGATCGCCGTAGCCGCCGGCGCCCGGCGTGCGCACGACGACCGCCTCGTCCGGCGCGATGGTCACGCCGATCGGCTTGTTGGGCAGGCGGGCCGCCGTTCCGTCAACCGCGACATGGCGGAATTCCCCGGTCGCGCCGGGTCCGCCGCCGAAGAGGCCCCAGGGCTGCCGGGTGAAACGCTCCCCCGCCCCGTTGAAGGTGCAGGCATGGCCGACCGGCGCGACGACCCGCTCAAGGCCCATACCGCCGCGCTGCCGGCCGGGGCCGCCCGAATCGGCGATCAGCCCGTAGTAGCGGACGCGCAGGGGGTACTCCATCTCGATCGCTTCGACCGGCAGGTTCGACGTGTTGGTGATATGGACCTGCACACCGTCCCTGCCGTCCTTCGCGGCCCGGCCGCCGAAGCCGCCGCCCAGCGTCTCCAGATAGACATAATCCTCGCCGGTGCGCGGATCGGCGCCGGAGAAGACCGCCGTCGTGTTGGCGCCGTTGGCCGCGCCGACCGCCGCCTCGGGCAGCGCCGGCGCCAGCGCGCCGAGGATGACGTCGATGATACGCTGGCAGGTGTTGGCCCGGGCCGCCACCGGCGCCGGGAAGGCGGCGTCGAGCAGGCTGCCCTTCTCGACGGTGAGCCGCGGCAGATCGAGGACGCCCTGGTTGTTCGGCGCGTCGGGATCGAGCAGCGCCTTGAGCGCATAGCAGACCGAGGCCTGGGTCGCATTGCGGGTCACGTTGATGTTGCCCCTGACCTGCTTTGCCGAGCCGGAAAAGTCGAAATGAACGTCGCCTCCCTTCACCGTGATGGCGAGCCGGATCGGGATGTCCGTGGCGCCCATGCCGTCGTCGTCCATCGCATCCTCGAAGCGGTAGACGCCGTCCGGCAGTTCGGCAACGGCGGCGCGCAGGCGGCCGGCGCTGCGCCGGACAATCTGCTCGAAGCCGTCCTGCACCGCCGCGACCCCGTATTGGTCGACGATCTCGCCCAGCCGGCTGCGGCCGAGCCGGCAGGACGCGATCTGGGCGAAATAGTCGCCGCGCCGTTCGGCGGGCACCCGGACGTTGAGCAGGATCAGGTCCAGCAGATCCTGCTGCAGCACGCCCTCCCGGAACAGGCGCACCACGGGAATGCGCAGGCCTTCCTGGTAGATCTCCGTCAACCCGCCGGCCATGCTGCCCGGCACGGCGCCGCCGACATCGGCGTGGTGGGCGATGTTGCACATGAAGGCGACGAGCTCGCCCGCGAAAAACACCGGCATCGCCATGTTGATGTCCGGCAGGTGGGTGCCGCCGGCGACATGGGGATCGTTGGCGACGAACAGGTCGCCGTCGCGCAGTTCGCCGCCGAACCGGGCGAGCAGGCTTTCCATCAGCCCGCCCATGGAGGCGAGATGGATCGGCAGGGAGGCGTCGGCCTGGACGATCAGCCGGCCGGCCGGGTCCATGACCGCCGTGGAATGGTCGCGCCGTTCTTTGATGTTGGTCGAATAGGCGCTTTTCATCAGGGCGGCGAAGGTCTCGTCGGCAACCGAGCGCAGACCGTTGGCCATGATCTCCAGCGTGACCGGATCGACCGGCGTTGCAGCGGGGCTCATCTTGCGTCTCCGACGGCGATGACCAGGTTCCCGGCCTCGTCGACCGCCGCCCGGTCGCCGGGAAAGACGACGGTCGTGGAATCGAGCTGCTCGACGATGGCCGGGCCGGCAAGAGCCATACCGGGTGTCAGCGTTTCGCGGCGGTGGACCGGCGTCTCTACAGCGCCGTCGCCGTCGAACCAGACCGGGCGGGTGTCGGCCGCCGGCGGCGCCGCTGCCGCCGACCTTCGGGTGACGGACGCGCCATCCGTTGCAGTCCGGCCGATCGCCGTAAGCCGGATGTTGACGATCTCGATCGGCTCGCCTGCGCTGTGGAAGCCGTAGTGCCGTTCGTGCTCCGCGTGAAAGGCCGCGGCGACGGCTTCCGTCCGCGCCGGCCGGGCGAGCGCGCCGGCCGGCCCGCCGGCAAATGAAACCGGCAGTTCAAAATTCTGGCCGACATAGCGGGCGTCGAAGGCGAGCGTCAGTTCCCGGTCGTCCTGCGCCACGCCTTCCGCCGCGAACCAGGCGCGGGCATCGGTTTCGAGGCTGTCCAGAAGCGTGCCGATGCGGCGCATGCCGTCCGCCGTCAGGGCGAAGCGGCCGCTGCGCACGAATTCCTCCTTCAAATCGGAGACGATCAGGCCCCGGGCGCACAGGATTCCCGGCGCGGCGGGCACGACGATCTCGCCCATCCCGAGCACCCGCGCAACTTCGACGGCGTGCAACGGCCCCGCCCCGCCGAACGGCATCAGCGCATAGTCGCGGGGATCGAGGCCGCGCTCGACCGAAATAGTCCGCACCGCCCGCACCATGTTGGCGACGACGATGCCCAGAATTCCCTGAGCGGTTTTCTCCACGGAGAAGCCGAGCTGCCGCGCTTTAGGCGCAATAGCGTGCCGGGCCGCCGCCGCATCCAGGGCCAGTTCGCCGCCCGCAAGGCCTTTCGTCGACAGGCGGCCGAGCGCCAGGTTGGCGTCGGTCACCGTTGGCTCCGTGCCGCCACGCCCGTAGCAGGCCGGCCCCGGATCGGCGCCGGCGCTGCGCGGCCCGACTTTCATCAGCCCGTCCCGGTCGAACCAGGCGACCGAGCCACCGCCGGCGCCGACCGTGTGGATATCCACCATCGGCTGGCGCACCGGAAAGCCGGCGATCTCCCTGTCCAGGCCGATTCCGGCATCGTAGCCGCGGATCAGGGCAACGTCGGCGCTTGTGCCGCCCATATCGAGGGTGATGACGTTCGGCCGGTTTGCGCCCTTTGCGGTGTGCACCGCGCCGACCGCGCCCGCCGCCGGGCCGCTGAGCGCGGTGCGGATCGGGTATCGTTTCGCGGTTTCGACCGACATCAGCCCGCCGCTCGACTGGTAGATGCGGATCGCGGCGTCCGGGGCCAGCGCGGCCGCTTCGGCTTCGAGATAGGCCAGATAACCGGCGATGACCGGCTGGAGATAGGCGTTCAGGACGGTTGTCGAAAACCGCTCATACTCCCGGAACTCCGGCCGGACGCTGGAGGACAGCGAGAGCGAAAGATCGGGCAGGCGCGCCTTCAGGGCTTCGGCGATCCGCTCTTCGTGCGCCGGATCGATAAAGGAGAACAGGCAGCACACGGCGCAGGACTGGGCCCCGCTCGCAGCAACGGCCTCGGCGACCGCCGCGAGCCCCGCCTCGTCCAGTTCCGTCAACACCTCGCCGTCCGGCCCCAACCGCTCGCGGATCTCGAAGCGCCGTTTCCGCGGCACCAGCGGCGCCGGATGGTCGATCTGCAGCGAATACATGTGCGGCCTTGTCTGGCGGCCGATTTCCAGCAGGTCGCGGAAGCCCTCGGTCGTGACCAGGGCGACCGTCCCGCCGCGCCGCTGGATCAGGGCATTGGTCGCAACGGTCGTGCCGTGGCACAGGCGTTCGATCTGCGCGGGATCGAAATCCAGCGCCGCCGCCATCTCCTGCAGGCCCCGGACGATCGCCTCGCCCGGATTGTGCGGCGTGGACGGCCGCTTGTAGACCAGGGTGGCGCCGTCTTCCTTCCGGCTGGCGAAGAAGTCCGTAAAAGTACCGCCCACATCGACGCCGACCAACCAGCCCAATTCACCGCCTCCCCGTCCGATCCAAAAGCATAGTGTACGAAAATAGCCGGCATGTCTGTGCCGCAGGCCAACGCCGTTGCGCGGTACAAGGCCGGTCGGCTATCTCAATCCCGCACGCGCCGCAACCCGCTAGGAGCCCCATGCCCGACTTTGCGATCCCGGAACAGGTCCGCCCGGAAGACGGCCATGTCGGCCGGCGCACGCCGCGGATCGAAGACCGCTCCCTGCTGCGCGGCGAAGGCGGATTCGTCGACGACGTGCCGGTGAAGAAGGGTACGCTGCACGCCGCCTTCGTGCGCTCGCCCCATGCCCACGCCGAGATCGTCGGCATCGACGCCGGCGCGGCGCTCGCTATGCCGGGCGTCTTCGCGGTCGTGACCGGCGCCGACATGGCGGCCGAGACCGATCCGATGATCGTCGGCTTCGAGAACCCGATCGACTATTTCGGCCTCGCCGTCGACAAGGTGCGCTATGTCGGCGAGCCGGTGGTCGCCGTCGCGGCGACCGACCGCTACCGGGCGGAGGACGCCGCCGACCTCATCAAGGTGACCTATAGCGTGTTGCCGGCGGCCGTCGATCCGGTCGCGGCGTGCGAGCCCGACGCGCCGATCCTGCATCCGCGCAGCGACTCCAACTGCGTCTCGAAGCGCCATTTCGTGCACGGCGAGCCGGACACGGCCTTCGCCGAGGCCGAATGCACGACGGACCTGACGATCCGCTATCCGCGCAATTCCATCACGCCGATGGAGACCTACGCCGCGGTCGTCGAGGCCAATCCCGAGACCGGCGGCTTCGACGTGCTGTCCAACTTCCAGGGGCCGTTCTCCGTCCACACGGTGATGGCGCTCGCCCTGCGCATCCGCACCGCCGCCCTGCGCCACCGCAGCCCGAAGAATTCCGGCGGCAGCTTCGGCTCCAAGCTGGTGATCTTCCCCTATATCGTCGTGCTTTGCGTGCTCGCCCGCAAGGCGCGCCGGCCGGTCAAGTGGATCGAGGACCGGCTCGAACATCTCTCGGCCTCGAGCGTCGCGCCCAACCGGGTCACGAAGGTCGAGGCCGCCTATACGAAGGACGGCACGGTGACCGGCCTGCGCCTGACCCACTGGGACGACCACGGCGCCTATCTGCGCGCGCCGATGCCGGCGCCGATCTACCGGATGCACGGCGTCTCGACCAACGGCTATTTCATCCGCCATCTGGAAGTCACCAACCATATCGTAATGACCAACAAGTGCCCGACCGGGGCGGTGCGCGGCTTCGGCGGGCCGCAGCTCTACTTCGCGGTCGAGCGCATGATGCAGCGCATCGCCGTGCTGACCGGGCAGGACCCGCTGGACGTCATCCGCAAGAACCTGATCTCGGCGGAGCAATTCCCCTACAAGGCGGCCGCCGGCTCCCTGCTCGATTCGGGCGACTACCGCCGCACGGTCGACGAAGCGGTAGAACAGGGCGGTCTGGCGGCGCTCAAGCGCAGGCGCGACGCGGCGCGCGCCGAAGGGCGGCTCTACGGCGTCGGCTACGCCGCCTGCGTCGAGCCCAGCCAGTCCAACATGGGCTACATCTCGACCGTCAAGACCGGCCTCGAGCGCGAGCGCGCCGGACCGAAGGACGGCGCCGTCGCCTCGGTCACCGTGGCGGTCGACGCTCTCGGCTCGGTCAACGTGATCGGCGATTCGGTTCCCCAGGGCCAGGGCCACCAGACGGCGCTCGCCCAGATCGTCGCCGACCAGTTGGGCCTGACCCCGGATGATGTCGTGGTGTCGCTGGATACCGATACGGCCAAGGACGGCTGGTCGATCGCCGCCGGCAACTATTCCTGCCGCTTCGCGCCGGCCTCGGCCAGCGCCGCCCATCAGGCCGCCACGCGGGTGCGCGAGAAGATGGCGCGGATCGCGGCGGCGAACCTCAACGTGCCGGCGGACGACGTCGAATTCACCGACGGCAAAATCCACGCCGCGAACAACCCGGACAACGCCATCCCCTTCTACCGCATCGGCGGGCTGGCGCACTGGTCGCCGTCGAGCCTGCCGGACGATGTCGAGCCCGGCATCCGGGAAACCGCCATGTGGAACGCGCCGGAACTGACGCCGACGACGGCGAAGGACGAGATCAACACCTCGCTGGCCTACGGCTTCGGCTTCGATTTCTGCGGCGTCGAGGTCGACCCGGCAACCGGCGTCGTCACGGTCGACAGATATGTCTCGGCCCACGATTGCGGGACCATCCTCAATCCCGGACTGGCCGAGGGGCAGATCCGCGGCTCCTGGGCTTCGGCCTACGGCGCGACCTTCCTGGAGGAATTCTGCTACGAGGAGGACGGCACCTTCCGCTCCGGCACCTTTGCGGAATATCTGGTGCCGACAGCCGCCGAACTGCCGGATATCCGGCTCGTCCATCCGACGCCTCACCCGTCGCCCTATACCCGCCTGGGCGCCAAAGGCATCGCCGAAGGCAACCAGTATACGACGCCGGTCTGCGTCGCGAATGCGGTGGCCGACGCGCTGGGCGTCGAGGATATCGAACTGCCGCTCAAGCCCGCGAAGGTGCTCGACTGGATCGAGGCGGAAGAGCCGCCGCCGTCCGCCGCGGTCGAACCGGACGGCGATGACGCGATACCGGCGCGCCCGACCATCGACGGGTCCGGCGAAATGCAGGTGCCGGCGCCGCCGGAAACGGTCTGGGCCATGCTGCTCGACCCGGAACGGATGGCCCGCATCGTGCCGGGCTGCGAGCGGCTGGAAGCGGCCGGCGAGACCGGCTTCACCGGCACGGTCGTGCTCGGCGCCGGGCCGGTCAGGGGCCGGTTCGAGGCCCGGATCGACCTGACCGATCTGGAGAAGCCGCATCGCGCCCGGCTGTCCGGCACCGCCGACGGACCCCTGGGCTCGTCGCGGGGCAGCGGCGCCTTCGATCTGGTCGCGCAGGACGGCGGCACCCTGGTGCGCTACCGCTATTCCGTCGAGCTGTCCGGCAAGGTCGCGGCGGTCGGCGGGCGCATGGTCCGCGGCGCGGCCCGGCAGCTGATCGACCGCTTCCTGCGCGCCCTGGTCCGCGAGGCCGGCGGCGATTCGGACCCCGGTTCCTCCGGCGGACTTTCCGGCCGGTTGAAGCGGCTGGTCGGAGGCCGGGCATGAAGCCGGCGCCTTTCGATTATGTGCGCGCGGAGAGCATCGAAGACGCCGTCGCGGTCCTCGCCGAACATGGCGACGAGGCCCGCGTGCTGGCCGGCGGCCAGTCGCTGATGCCGATGCTCAACATGCGCCTCGTCCGCCCGGAAGTGTTGGTGGACATCGGCGGCCTCCCGGACCTGGCGCAGATTGAGGACGAGGGCGAAACCGTCGCCATCGGCGCGGCGGTCACCCAGGGCGATCTGGCGGACTGGCCGGACCTCGCCTCCGTCCTGCCCGTGGCCGCCGCGGCGCTGCCCCATGTCGGCCATTTCCAGACCCGCAACCGCGGCACGGTCTGCGGCTCGCTCTGCCATGCCGATCCGTCGTCGGAACTGCCGCTCTGCCTCGCGTTGCTGGAAGGCACGGTCGAACTGCACAGCGCCCGCGGCGTGCGGACGCTGTCGGCCGGCGAATTCCAGCAGGGCGTTCTGACGACCGCGAAGAAACCGGACGAGCTGGCCGTCCGGGCGCGCCTGCCCAAGGCGCGGGACGGCGAGCGATTCGCCTTTCGGGAATTTCAGCACCGCCATGGCGATTTTGCCGTGGTGGCGGTCGCCGCAAAGCGCAGCGGCGAGGCGATCAGCCTGGCGGTCGGCGGCGTGGCGGACCGGCCGGAAGTCTGCCATTGGGACGCCCTGCCCGGCGATGCCGTGGACGATGCGCTCAACGATCTCGCCTGGGCGCTCGGCGGGAGCGACGACATCCACGCCACGGCGCGCCACCGCCGGCAACTGGTGCGCCATCTGGGCAGGCAGGCCATCGAAGCGACCGCGGCCGGGGGAGCCGGCGCATGAAAACGCTCGACCGCAACAGCCGCCATCCGGTGCGCCTCACGCTGAACGGCATGCCGGAGGAGGGCTTTGCCGAGCCGCGCATGCTGCTGACCGATTTCCTGCGCCACGAGGTCGGCGCCACCGGCACCCATGTCGCCTGCGAGCACGGCGTGTGCGGCGCCTGCACAGTCCGCATCGGCGGCAAAGCGGTGCGCGCCTGCCTGATGCTGGCGGTCCAGGCCGACGGCGCCGAGATCGAAACCATCGAGGGACTGAGCGAAGCCGACGGCAGCTTCGGCCCGTTGCAGCAGGCGTTCCACGAGAACTTCGCCCTGCAATGCGGTTATTGCACGCCGGGCTTCCTGATGTCGCTGAGCGAGTATCTGGAGAAAAACCCCGATCCGACGGTCGAGGAGATCAAGGTCGCGCTGAGCGGCAACCTGTGCCGCTGCACCGGCTATCACGAAATCATCAACGCCGGCCTGGACGCCGCGAGGGCGCTCCGGGAGCGGCGGCAATCGGGTTGAGAGGCACCATGCGCGCAGTCCTGGTCAACGAGTTCGGCCCCGTCGAAAGCCATGCCATTGCGGACCTGCCGGACCCCGAGCTTGGCCCCGGCGAGGTGCTGATCGAGAACCGGGCCATCGGGATCAACTTTCCGGACGCCCTGATGCTCCGGGGCCGGTACCAGAAGCGCCCGGCACGGCCCTTCGTGCCCGGCCGCGACTGCGCCGGCGTCGTGCGGGCGGTCGGCGACGGCGTGACGCGCTGCAATCCCGGCGACCGGGTGGTCGCGCAGGTCTTCACCGGCGCCTTCGGCCAGCTCGTGCCCGCGCCGCAGGAGCGCTGTTTCCTGCTGCCGGACGGCGTATCGTTCGAGGACGCCGCGGCCATGATTACCGTGTTCAACACGGCCTGGGTCGCCATCGACATGCGCGCCGGCGTGCAGCCGGGCGATACGGTGCTGGTGACCGGCGCGGCCGGCGGCGTCGGCTCGGCCGCCATCCAGCTGGGCAAGGCGCGCGGCGCGACGGTGCTGGCCGCGGTGTCGAGCGCGGAGAAGGCGGATTTCGTGCGCGCCTGCGGCGCCGACGCGGTGATCGACACCAACGCCGCCGATGTCGACGCCCTCAAAACGCACCTGAAAGCCCAGGTCGCGGCGGCGACGGGCGCGGCCGACGGCCGGGGCTGCGACGCCGTGATCGAGATGGTCGGCGGCGACCTGTTCGAGGCCAGCCTGCGCGTGCTGCGCTTCGCCGGCAAGCTGGTGATCGTCGGCTTCGCCGGCGGCACCATCCCCGCGGCCAAGGCGAACTATCTGCTGTTCAACAATCTCACGGTGATGGGCGCGCCGCTCGATATCCAGTTCGACATGGTCTATGCGGATATGGAAAAGGGCGTGAACGCCTGGCTGGCCCTGCTCGCCGCCGGCAAGCTCGATTCGCTGATATCCGCGCGCTATCCGCTGGCCGGTTTCGTCGAGGCGTTCGGCGAGATCACCGGCCGCAACGTCATGGGCAAGATCGTCCTCGACCCGTCGGAGGCGTAGGACCGGACCCATGGACCTTCCCCGCAACCGTTTCAAGCACGCCATTGCCGAGGGCCGGTTGCAGATCGGGCTGTGGAGCACGCTGGGCAGCACGGTTGGGGCGGAGATTCTCGGCGACAGCGGCTTCGACTGGCTGCTGCTCGACACCGAACATTCGCCCAATGAACTGCCCGACCTGCTCGCCCAGATGCAGGCGCTCGGCCGCAGCGAGACCTCGGCCATCGTCCGGCCCGCCTGGAACGATACCGTCCTGATCAAGCGCATCCTGGATATCGGCGCCCAGAGCCTGTTGCTCCCCTATGTCCAGAATGCCGAAGAAGCCGCCGCCGCGGTTGCCGCCACCCGCTATCCGCCGGCCGGCGTGCGCGGCGTCACCGGCAGCGGCCGGGCGGCGCGCTACGGCCGGGTGAAGGACTATGCCAGGCGCGCCCATGAGGAGATCTGCGTCCTCGTGCAGGTCGAGACCCGCCCGGCGCTTGGCGAACTGGAGGCCATCGCGGCCGTGGAGGGGGTGGATGGCGTCTTCATCGGTCCGGGAGACCTTGCCGCCTCGATGGGCTTCGTCGGCCAGCCGGGCCATCCCGAGGTCCAGGCCGCGATCCGGGACGCCGCGACCCGGCTGAAGGCGGCGGGCAAGCCGGCCGGCATCCTCACCGTCAATCCGGAGGAGGCCCGGCGCTACATCGGCTGGGGCTTCGCCTTCGTCGCCGTCGGCATCGACCTGCTGCTGCTGGCGAAAGGCGCCGAGGCGCTGCGTGCATCGTTCGGCGGGCCGGCATGACCATCGATCCCCAGATGCGGTGGGTGCTGGACCTCGTCGCGAACTCGTCCTTACCGCCGGTCTACACGCTTTCGCCCGAGGCGGCCCGCGCCCAGTTTGACGAGGCGGCGGTCAAGCTGGATATCGATCCGGCGCCGATGGATTCGGTGGTCGAGATCGCGCTCGGGCGGGAAAGCCGGTTCGTGCGCACCCGCCTCTACACGCCGCGCCGGACGGGCCCGATTCCCGGCGGCCCCGATCCGCTGCTGGTCTGGCTTCACGGCGGCGGCTGGACCATCGGCAGCCTCGATTCCTACGACCGGACCTGCCGCGGGCTGGCGGCGCAGGCCGATTGCCGGGTACTTTCGGTCGATTACGCGCTGGCGCCGGAGCACCCGTTCCCGGCGGCCGTCGACGATGTCATGTTCGTGTGGGAGACGCTACAGGCCCGAACGGCGGACTACGGCATCGATCCGGCCCGCATCGCGGTCGGCGGCGACAGCGCCGGCGGCAATCTTACCGCGGTGCTGTGCCACGAGGCGCGCAAGGCCGGCCTGCCTCTGCCCTGCTTCCAGCTGCTGATCTATCCGGCGACCGACATGGCCACCAACTCCCTGTCGCGCAAAACCTACGCCAGCGGCTACCTGCTGGAAAAGCCGCTCCTGGAATGGTTCAGGAGCGGCTATATCCGCGATGTCGCCAACGACGATCCGCGCCTGTCGCCGCTGCACTACGCCGATTTCTCCGGCCAGCCGCCCGCCGCGGTCCACACCGCCGGCTTCGACCCGCTGCAGGACGAGGGCATCGCCTATGCCGACAGGCTCGCGGCCGCCGGCGTGCCGGTCGTCAAGCGCCACTACTCCGGCCTGACCCACGGCTATTTCAACATGGGCGGAATCGTCGATGCGGCGCGGGCCGCCTTCGACGACGCCGCGGCCGACCTGCGCGCCGCGCTTCATCCCGGGCCGCACCCCGACTCCCGGAGCATCCCCGCTTCGGATTGAACCGGCGCAATGACGGGCGGGCCGGGGGTTCCGGTCGGAGAGCCTTCAGTCGCGTTTCGCGGGTCTATCGGTCAACGACGCACGGATTGGCTCTTCCTCGCACGGGCCAGTTCGAGAAAGCGGGCCCTGATCTGCGCGAACAGTCCCGGTGGGATGAAACCGTGGCTGAAGGTGTCCGGCCGGCCGGGCAGCGGAGACAGCCCGGCATTGGGCCATTCGTCGACATTGTGTTCCGACACGATCGCCCAGCCCGGCGTGTCGTCGAGGCCGAGGGCCTGCCTGACGCGCGCCGGGATTTCGATGCCCTCCGTATCGCCCGCGGGCGGTGTATGGGTGATCGGCAGCAGCACGACATAGCGCGGACGAACCGCCGGATCGGTGGCGGCGACCAGACAGGCCGGACGGGTTTTGCCCTGCTCGCGGCCGGCGGCGGCCTCATGGGTCCAGAGATAGTCGTAGCGGACGACCAGGCCCGGCTTCGGATCGGGAAGCGCCACCGTTTTGTCGTTACGTCAGCAGGTCGTCGAGCGGCTTGTGCTCCACATCCATCTCGGCGCGCTCCACGGCGTCGATCACAACATCGGCGGCGTCTTCCGTTCGATGGCTGCGCTGTGCCGAAGCCCGAAGCCAGTCATACTGTTCCGCGGACATAAGCACGAATTCGCGGCGCCCGTGCCGGGTTATCTCCACCGGCTCGCGCTGCGCTTCGTGCTGGAACCGGCCGAACTTGCGCTGGAACTCAAGGGCGCTCACCGTGGGCATGGCAACCTCCCCAAGTGACAGGTACCTGCCTCAATATACGTATAATCCGTAGAAACAAAAAGGGACGATTGCGAGAGTTCGAAGCGCGTTCCGGCCCACCGCGGTCTGGCGCGTCCGGCGCCGGTCCCCGATCTGTCGCGCCGCGCTGCACCCCGAGAGCTGGAGTCCGCCCTTCGATACGCCCCGGCCTTGGCGGCCGGGGCTACTCAGGGTGAGGAAGAATGGTGTTGAGGCTATTGGACCCCCAACAAACCCCTCATCCCGAGTAGGCGCGCCTGCGCGCCGTATCGAGGGGCGTCTCAGCCCACGAAAGCGCCGTGGAAGCCGAGCGGCAGCGGATAGGGCAGCCAGGCCCGGGCCATCGGGCCGGCCGCGACTGCGCGGGCGTCGAACAGGGACAGCCCGGTCACGCCCTTTCTCCAGTCCAGCACCGTGCCGATCAGCCAGCCGTCGTCCTCGCCGCGGCCGCCGGGCTTCGGGATGAAGATATGCTCTTCCGGGATTTTGCCCGGCCCGTAATCGAAGCGCTCGGCCAGGCCGCGTTCGAGGTCGCGCTTGACCACCGTCCGGAAGTGCCAGCCCTCCGGATTGTCCGGAGCGCCGAGCGTGTAGACAAAACGGTGCCGCCGGCCGACGACGGCGGGGGCCACCCTGGCGAATTCCGCCTCTTCGCCGCGGCTGACGATCCGGCCGTCGCCGTTCGGCGGCAGGACGATCTGCGCGTAGCGCAACGGCGCCGAGGGCCGGAACTCGCCCTTCATCACATAGCGCAGCGTCTCCGTGACGATGCCGGGATCGTCGGCGAGGCAATGGTCGAGCCGGATCGTGCCGTCGGCCTCCTCCCAGCCGTTGCCGTAGTGGAAGCCGAAGCAGGCCGGTAGCGCGTGCCAACGGCGCTTGCCGAAATCGGCCTTGTCGACCACCAGAACCCGGGTTTCCGCGCGCGGGTTCCAGACATGGGCGTCGAGGGCGCTTGCGCTTTCCGCCCGCGCCGGATCGAACAGGAAAGGCTGGATCAGGATGACCAGCGATGTCCGCGTGACGGCGAAATCGTGGATCAGCCCCATCGGCCCGGCCTTGACCAGGCCGGCCGTCACCAGCCTGCCCGCGCGGTCGATATGGTAGAGCACGAGCGCCGACCGCGGCAGCAGGGCGCAGCCGATGTTCCACAGGGTGCCGTCCGGATCGACCTTCGGATGGGCGGAGAAGGGGACGCCGCTGAGCTGCGGGCTCCAGCGTTTGAAGCCCGACGCCGCCAGCGTCGCTTCGTCGAGCCGCGTCGCCGAGCCGCCTTCCCACAGCGCCAGCAGGTCCCCACCGTGATGCAGGACGGAGATGTTCGCCGCGTTCATGCTGTCCGGCCCGCGCACCGGCGCGCCGCTCTCCAGATGGGTGGCGAAACCGCTGTACAGCCGTTTGCCGGCCGCATCCTCGCGGTCCAGCTTCGGCGTTCGCACGATCCGGCCGCGATGGGCGATCCGGCCATCGTCGATGGCGAATTCCTGGATCATGCCGTCGCCGTCGAACCAGTGCCGGTAGCGCCGGCCGAACCGGTCGTGGATCGACGGCCCGTTGCGGAAAAAGCGGCCCTTCAGCACAGCCGGCCACTTCCCGGTCACGGTCAGGGACTTGGCGTCCAGCCGGTCCGGCGGCGTCTTCCAGCCGAGCAGCATCCGGTTGCGCGCGAGGGCGGACGCGAAGTCCGCGCCCCAGTCGTCGCCGGACGCGGCAAACGCCGGCGCGAAGGGTGCAAGCCCGGCGATGCCGGAAGCGGCCGACGCGGCGAGAAAGCGGCGGCGCGGAAATCCGCCGGCGGTCATCGGTTGCTCTCCCGGTCCGGCGATCCGGCGGAACCGGCATAGCCGATCGGCAGCCCGATGGTGGCCGCATTCTTCAGGACGACCGAGGATGCGCCGAAGCTCGCCGGACCGAAAAGGCCGGTCGCGCCGTTGCCGAAGCCGTAGCCTTCGGTGGGAATGCCCAGCAGGTTGGTATCGAGATCGCCGTTGCCGTTGGCGTCGTGGAATCCGTTGACGGCATAGCGGCCCGGCTCGAGTCCCGCGAAGGTAACTGTGAACCCGCCCTTTTGGGCCTTGCGCCAGGCGCCGGCGACCGCGCCTTTCATATCGGGGAACTTCACGCCGGCGGCGGCGCGATGCAGGGCGACATAGACCCGGCCGTCGGCCGATTTGACGCCGCTCACCGCGATGGTCAGTTCGGCGGTCTGCGCCGCGCCGCCCTTTTCGGCGGCGGCCAGGGCCGGCAGCCCCGGGAGAATCGCGGCGGCGGCGAGAGCGAGGAAAATACGCTTCATGGTTGGGTGCTCCTTTTCGAGTGCGTATGGTGCGCGCCTGAAGGAGCACGGCGGACGGCGATGACCAACGGCGGCTACGCAAACGGCCCGGATACTTCGCGAATGGCGCAGCACAGGCCGTTCGCGCTTCGCGAATGGTTCGTCTGGCGGCGCTTGCGCTGGCATGTCGCCCTGCTTGCGGTCGCGATTCTGTTCCTCGGCTATCTCGGCCCGTTCGGCACCTACCTCCGGATGCCATTGGGCGAGCGGATGGCCTATTGGGTCATTGCCGTGGCCGGCAACTGGGCGTTCGCCCTGGCCTGCATCCTGCCGGCGGTGGCGTGGCTGTCGCGCCGCGTCCCGGACATCGCCTGCGTCCTGGGCGGCAGTCTTGCCGCAGCCGTGCCGGGAACGCTGCTGATCTCGGCCCTCGAATTGCTGTTTTCCGGCGCGTTGCCGGAGCCGTTGGGAACGGGCGAATTATTCGTCGCCGTCGCCCTCGTCCATCTCGTGATCGGCCTGATCGTCTGGGGGACCGTCGAACTGCCGATGCGCGCCGGCGGCGGCGCGCCTTTCTCGGAACCGGCTCCAGCAGGACGATCGGGAGAGGGTCAAGACGCTGCGATGGCGGCGGTGCTTCTGCTGGAGCGGCTGCCGGCCGACCGGCGAGGCCGGCTGCTGCATCTCCAGATGCGCGATCATTATGTCGAGATCCACACCGACAAGGGGTCGGACCTGGTGCTGATGCGCTTCGGCGACGCCCTGAAGGAACTGGGCGGAACGGAGGGGATGCAGGTCCATCGCTCGCACTGGATTGCGCGCGCGGCGCTGAAGAAAATCGTGCGGCGCACCGGCCGGACCGTGGCGATTCTGGAGAATGGCGCCGAAGTGCCGGTCAGCCGCCGCTACGCCAGGGCCCTGCGCGAGGCGAACTGGGTCTGAGGGATCGCCCCGCCGCAGCATCGCGCCAGTCAGTCGCGCTACCCCGCGCACTGGAGCACCCCAATTCTCCGGCTATGAAGACCGTCCTCATCGTGCTCACCGTGATCGCCCTGATCGGCGTCGTGGGCGCCCTGTTCACCGGCGTGATCCTGATGGGCCGCGGCGGCGAGGCCAACGCGCGATGGGGCAACAAGCTGATGCGCGCGCGGGTCGGCCTGCAGCTGATTGCGGTCGTCCTGCTTCTTCTGTTGTTCGCTGTGTACCAGAGCTAGGACGCGCCATGGTCAAACTGGACAAGATCTACACCCGCGGCGGCGACAAGGGGCTGACCAGCCTGGGCAACGGCGCGCGGGTGCCGAAGCACGACGCCCGCGTGGCGGCCTACGGCTCGGTCGACGAATGCAACAGCGTCCTCGGGCTGGCGCGGCGGCACGCGGCCGGCGACGCGGCGGCCGACGCCATGCTCGCCCGGATCCAGAATGACCTGTTCGATCTCGGCGCCGACCTGTGCACGCCCCACGAGGACGATCCGAAATGGCCGCCCCTGCGCATGTCGCAGGCCCAGGTCGACCGGCTCGAGGCGGAGATCGACACAATGAACGCCGATATCCCGCCGCTCAAATCCTTCATCCTGCCCGGCGGTTCGGCGCTTTCCTCCTGGCTGCATCTCGCCCGCACGGTCGCGCGGCGCGCCGAGCGGGAGATGACGGCGCTGGCCGACGATGAAACCGTCAATCCCCTCGCCATCGCCTATGCCAATCGGCTGTCCGACCATCTGTTCGTCATGGCGCGGGCGCACAACGACAACGGCGCCGCCGACGTGCTGTGGACACCGGGGAAGAACCGGTAGCCGACGCCGGCCGGTATCAAGGGCCGCATTAACAGGCCCCGCCAAATGCTCTAAACCTGCCGGCCATCGAAGCCCGCAGCCAAATCCCGAAGCCAAATCCCGAATCCGGCAGGTCGCCATGCCCGAAACCCGTTACCGCCCGCGCCGCAGCATGATCTTTGCGCCGGGCGACAAGCCGCGCATGTGCATGAAGGCGCTGGATACGGGCGCCGACATGGTCTGCATCGACCTGGAAGACGCCGTGGCGCCCGACGACAAGGATACGGCGCGCGATGGCGCGGTCAGCATTTTCCGCGATCTCGACCCGCAGGCGGCAGGCCCCGAAACCCTGGTCCGTATCAACAGCCTGCACTCGCTGGACGGCCTGAAGGACGTGGCGGCGCTCGCCGACCTGCCCAGCCCACCGGCCGGTTTCATGATCGCCAAAGTCAAGAGCCTCGGCGAAGTCACGATTCTGGACGACGTGCTGAGCGAAGCCGGCGCCCGCTCGGTCCTGCACGTTATGATCGAGACCAACGAGGCGCTCGACCAGGCGTTCGAGATCGCCCGGTCGAGCCGGCGGGTGGGCTCCCTGATCTTCGGCGCGATCGATATGGCGGCCGATCTGCGCACGACCATCGACTGGGAGAATCTGCTGTTCGCCCGCTCCCGGGTCGTTCATGCCGCGGCGGGCGCCGGCATCGACCTGATCGACGTGCCCTGGCTCGATCTGGAGGACATGGAGGGTCTGCGCGACGAAGCCCGGCGCTGCGCCAGCCTCGGTTTTACCGGCAAGGCCGCGATCCATCCGAAGCAGATTCCGATCCTGAACGAAACCTTCAGCCCGGCTGAGGAAGAGGTCGCCTGCGCGCGCGAGATCATCGCCGCCTTCGAGGCCGGCGACGGCGGCCTCGTCGTCCATCAGGGCAAGCTGATCGAAAAGCCGGTGCTGCGCTCGATGCAGCGCATCGTCGCCATCGCCGACGCGCAGTAGCCGGACGCCGGACGGGCCGGCCGCGGTCAATTTTGCCGGGAGCGGAAAACTGTCAGCAACCGACCGAAATTCCGACGCCGCGCCGGTGCGGATCGCGGTTGTCGGCTGCGGTTATTTCGGCGCGCTGCATGCTGCGAAATTCGCGGCGCTGGAGCCGGCGGACCTGGTCGCTGTCGTCGATACCGATCCGGCCCGGGCGGAAAAGGCCGCCGCCGCGACCGGCGCCGAAGCGACGGCCGATCTCGACGCTGTGCTCGACCGGGTCGAGGCGGTCAGTATCGTCACGCCGACCACGACCCACTACGCCATCGCGAAACGCTGCCTGGAGGCCGGCAAGGACGTGCTGGTCGAAAAACCGGTCTGCGAAACCCTGGAGGAAGCCGACGACCTGATCGCCAGGGCGAAAGCCGGCGGCCGCATCCTGCAGGTCGGGCATCTGGAGCGTTTCAGCCCGATCGTCCGGGACGTCAGGGAACTCGCCGACCGGCCGGGCTATATCGAATGTCAGCGCATCTCGCAGTATCGCGGCCGGGGCACGGACACGACCGTCATCCTGGATATGATGGTCCACGATATCGACAACATCATGACCCTCGTAAACAGCCCGATAGACCGGATCGACGCCGTCGGCGTGCCGGTTATCGGCCCGGCGGAGGACATCGCCAACGCCCGCATCCGCTTCGAGAACGGCTGCGTGGCGGCCGTCACCGCCAGCCGGGTGAGCTGGAAAATCCAGCGCACCATGCGCGTCTTCCAGCGCAATGCCTGGCTGGTCGCCGACATGGCGGAGAACCGGCTCGTCATCATGAACCGGACCGGCGGCAAGGACGAGCCGCCCACCTTCGGCGCCGAACAGCGCGAATATGACAAGGCCGACCTGATCATGCTGGAATGCGCCGATTTCCTCGACTGCATCCGGACCCGGCGCGAGCCGGTCGCGAGCGGGGAAAGCGTGCGCGACGTGCTGGCGGCGGCCCTGACCGTCACCGACCAGCTGCGCGCCTGGCGCCGGGAGCTGCGCTGAGTGTCCGGCAGCGCGAGGCCGCTCCTGCGCGAAGCGGACGGGCTGCCGGCTCTGCTCGGACCGGCCGATCCGCCGCCCTTTTCGGTCGCGAACGCCGGCGGCCGGGGGCGGACCCTGTTCGTCTGCGACCATGCCAGCAACCGGATGCCGGCAGCGCTCGGCACCCTGGGCCTCGCCGGGGACCGGTTGCAGGAGCATATCGCCTGGGACATCGGCGCGGCGGCGGTGGCCGATATCCTGTCCGGCCGGTTCGATGCGCCCCTGGTCAAATCCGGCTACTCGCGTCTGGTGGTCGACTGCAACCGCGATCTGGCGGACGAGACCTCGATTCCGCAGGTGAGCGACGGGGTGCCAATCCCCGGCAACCGGACTCTCACCGGGGCGGAGGCCGCGGCGCGCGCCGGCCAGATCATGCTGCCCTATCATGCCGAGATCGAACGGCTGCTGGACGAGGACCGCGATCCGCCGCTTCACGCCTTCGTCTCGGTGCACAGCTTCACGCCGGTGTTCGACGGCCGGCCGCGTCCCTGGCAGGTTTCCGCGCTGTGGAACCGGGACGGCCGCCTCGCCCTGCCCTTCATGGCGGCGCTGACGGCGTGCGGCGATGTCACGGTCGGCGACAACCAGCCCTACAGCGCCCGCAACAATTTCGGCTACACGGTCCATCGCCACGGCGAATTGCGCGGCCTGCCGCACCTGCTGGTCGAAATCCGCCAGGATCTGATCGCCGATGGCGACGGCGTGATACGCTGGGCGGCGATCGTCGGCGACGCGCTGGCCGCCGCGTTCGACAGCCTGCCGCCGTAACCGGCCGGGAAGGATCGCACCATGGCGCTGAAGGAACCCA
Source organism: Alphaproteobacteria bacterium (assembly GCA_965202925.1). Classification (GTDB taxonomy): domain Bacteria; phylum Pseudomonadota; class Alphaproteobacteria; order Bin65; family Bin65; genus Bin65. The sequence continues at coordinate 302,697 of CBDBCG010000002.1, forward strand.
GTTTCACCATCGGCATCGAGGAGGAATATCTCCTGATCGACCGGGAGAGCCTGAACCTCGCGGCCGATCCACCAAAGGCCCTGTTTGCGGAATGCGAGGAACTGCTCGGCTCCCAGGTCGCGCCGGAATTCCTGCGCGCGCAGATCGAGATCGGCACGAAGGTGTGCACCACGGTGCAGGAGGCCGCCGCGGACCTGCGCCGCCTGCGCAAAACAGTGTCCGGGGTCGCGGAAAAACACGGCCTCGCCATCATGGCGGCCTCGACCCATCCGTTCGCCGCCTGGGGCGAGCAGAAGCGGACGGAGAAGGAACGCTACAACGAACTGGCGGAAAACCTGCAGGGCGTGGTCCGCCGGCTGGTCATCAGCGGCATGCACGTCCATGTCGGGATCGACGACGACGACCTGCGCGTCGATCTGATGAACCAGGTCAGCTATTTCCTGCCCCACCTGCTCGCGCTCAGCACGTCGTCACCCTTTTGGCAGGGCCGCGACACCGGGCTCAAGAGCTACCGGCTGGCGGTGTGGGACGAACTTCCGCGCACCGGCCTGCCCGAACAGTTCGAGAGCTTCGGCGAATACACCCGCCATGTTGAGATGATGATCGAGTGCGGCATCATCGACGAGCCGACGAAAATCTGGTGGGACATCCGCCCGTCCGCGCGCTTTCCGACCCTGGAAATGCGCATCTGCGACCTGTGCCCCAGGCTCGCCGACACGATCGCGATCGCGGCCTTCTACCGCTGCATCCTGCGCATGCTGTGGCGCCTGCGCCGGCAGAACCAGCGCTGGCGGCGCTACGCCAACCTGCTGATCCGCGAGAATCGCTGGCGGGCGCAGCGCTACGGCTGCGACGGCGACCTGATCGATTTCGGCATCCGCCGCATGGTGCCGTTTGCGGACCTGCTGGAAGAATTGCTCGAAATGACCCGGCCGGACGCCGAACATTTCGGCTGCCTGACCGAGATCGAGCACAGCCGCGCCATCCTGGCCCACGGCACCAGCGCCCGCCGCCAGGTCCGGACCTACGAGGCCGGCCGCGCCGACGGGCTGGACCACCAGGCCGCCATCGAGGCGGTGGTCGCGCAGCTGATCGAGGAGACTGTGGCCGGGCTGTAGCGGGTCGCGCTCCTGCGCGGCTTGGTCCGCGAACTGCCGGGTAACATCCTTCCCCCCTCCCCTTGGGGATTCTCTGCGAAACAGGCGCGCCGGCCGAATCCTTGTCCGCCGAAGGAAGGGGTGCTTCCGCAGCGCCTTGTCCGCCGTCTCCGGCTCGTGGCCTTTCGCAGGGGGGCCTCGAAAGAGCGGAAAAGAACAGGGGTTGCGGCCTTCCTTTACCTCCCCCTCTTCAGAGGATTGCCCTGCAAAAAGGGGGGCGCGCGGCTGCGGCCGGCCCAAGGCCTTCTCGTTTTTGATCGTTCGTTCCAGTGTTTTCTCCGCCGATGTCGTCGATTTTTCGCAGTTTTCCGCTGTTTCCACGGGCCGGGCACCGATTTGGACAGACCGGTCTACCCACAGGCTTTTTTTTGCGTTTTGAAGGCCTTCGAATCGCCCGAACCCCGCAGAAATGCTGGGAAACCGCGATTCGGGAGAGTCGCAAATTCAATTCAGTTAGGAAATTTTCCAGCCTCCCGGCCGACCGGGAGCGCGCTCGACACAAGGGGCGGCATCGCCGGGCAGCAGGGCCCGGCGGAATCGGAGGGTCGAACCGGACGGAGTCCGGCCGTCAAGCCCCCGCGGCGCAGAGGGCGGCGCATTGGATGGGGGATCGGATGGCCGATCGGCGGCGGCGGGCCGGAAAGCGGGAAGGTTCCCGCCTGTTTCTTCGTTCGCTTCTTTGGGGGCGTCGGCTGGCCGCTGCAGGCGCACTTCGGGCGTTGACAGGGCCGATATAGGGCGCGGGCTTCGCCGTGTCAAGGAATTTAATTGTAAAAAAGGAATTTTTTGGGGAACGTCCGGTGGACCCGGCCGCATGGAGGGTGCGGGCGATGCCGCGCCGGTGGCCCCCTCCCCCTAACCCCCTCCCCCGGAGGGGAGGGGGGACGTTCCTGCGGGAGCCGCCGTGCGAAACCGGAAAAAAGCGCGGAATACCGCCGTTTCCCCCTCCCCTTGGGGGAGGGGGTTAGGGGGAGGGGTATCGCCGGGAAGGCTGCGCCGGCGCCCGTTTTCGCTCGGTCCGACTTTCGCAGAGGAATCCTCTGAAGAGGGGGAGGCCCGAAATACAATTAGGGGTGGGGGTGCGGCGGCAATAGACGTGCGGTGCGCAACAGGCGCAGGCGCAGGCAGGACGGACACCCCCATCGACCCCGGATAAATCCGGGGCCACTTCCCCCGCTGAAGCGGGGGAAGGATACATCGTCGGCGGCCTGGCGGTTTCGCAGGGGAAGCCCGAGGGGAACCTTCCTTTTTACCTCCCCCTCTTCAGAGGATTGCTCTGCGAAAGTCTGGAAGCGGGGTTCTGTCGGTTGCATGTGGCCGGCCACCCGGAGGGCAACCGTGACATCGACCCGGGCGACGGCGTCAATCGTTGCCGTCGCCTGCGAATTGACGGTCATGCAGCATCAACGCCATCAGTTCGTTGGCCGAAGCGACCCGGAGCTTGCGATAGGCGCGCTGCCGCAGAGTTCTGACCGTACTCTCGGCAATGCCGAGGTCCACCGCGGTGCCGGCGACGGTGACGCCTTTCACGAGGCAATCGCAGACCTCCGCTTCGCGTTTCGACAGGGCGGCGAAGGCCATGACGTTCCGCTCGCGCAGGCTCGAGGCCGAGAGGCCGGGGACGAATTGAAAGGACTCCGATCCGGCGAGGCGGTGCCTCAGGCCGATCAGTTCATGCGCGAACGGCAGCACGTCTTCCAGGCCGGCGAACTCCCGGTCGGTCAGCCAGCCGTCGGCAGAACTGCGCAGAAAAAAGGACTGAAAGCCGCCGCGGCCCAGACGGGTCGATATGGAGACCTTCTCCAGCACCCCGGCCCGCGCATACATCGCGATCCGCGGATCCCCGGCGGGCGGGTGCCAGCGTTCGATCAGGGCGCCTTCGCCCGGCGCCGCCCGGATCTTCTCCACGATCTCGTCCTTGACCGAGGTGTGCGCCAGAATCTCGGCGGCGTTTCGACGAAACCGGTAACTGCCGATCTTGCCCGACCAGACAGACAGAACCGGCGTGACCTTCCCCAGTTCCGACGCATAGAAGGCGCCGAAGTTGTCGATGCGCGCCGCGTCCGAGATGAAGCGCAGCAGATGCGCGCCGAAGTCCTTCTTGTCGACCGACGCTGCAAGCTTCGTCGCGCCCCGGTAGGCCAGCGCTTTCGCGAAAACCCTGTCATTCATTCGGACGGCGTTCTAGCAGGGCCGCCCGGACAGGTTCAAGCAAACGGGACGATCCGTCGGCGCAGACGACGACGCCTGTCCCGTCGGGGTGCGGTTTGTCCGTCATCCGGATGACAGACGGCCGGTGCCGGGTTCCTATCATCGGGGCAGGACAGGGAGGTTCAGATGACCGGCTTCTCACTCGAACAGCGTATACGGGCGAGCGATTCGAGCGTATTCGATCAGCTTTATCACGCCGGCGGGCGCCCCTTTTCCTTCCCCCTCGCGTCCGAATTCAGCAACTGGCAGGACGAACAGCGCGCCTGGCGCCGTGCGGCAATCTTCCAGGACATGTCGTTTCATATGTCCGAACATCTCTTCGAAGGGCCGGACACGATCCGCCTCCTCTCCGATCTCGGCGTCAACAGCTTCAGAGATTTCGGCGTCATGCAGGCCAAGCAATATGTGGTCTGCAACTATGGCGGCTACTATATCGGCGACGCGATCCTGTTCTGCGAGGAGGAAGGCAAGGTCGCCATCGTCGGCAAACCGGCGGTGGGCAACTGGGTGGCCTTCCACGCGGAGACCGGCGGCTATGACGCCACCCTCACCCAGGTCAATCCCCCGTCGCCGGACCTCGCCGACCGGCGGGTGTACCGCTATCAGGTTCAGGGGCCGAACGCAGACAGGATTTTCGAGCGGGTCAACGGCGGCCCCCTGCCGGACATCGGCTTCTTCAAAATGGGGCGCTTCAAGGTCGGCGACCGGACCGTCACCGCGTTGAACCACCGTATGTCGGGCGCTCCGGGCTACGAGTTCTGGGGGCCGGCCGAAGAGGGTGAGGCGGTCAGGGACATCGTGCTCGACGCAGGCGCCGATTACGGCCTCACCCGGATCGGCGGCCGGGTCTATCCGGTCACGGCGGTCGAGTCCGGCTGGGCGGGAAGCGTTCTGCCGGCGATATATACCGGCGACCGGATGAAGGCGTATCGGGAGTGGCTGCCGGCGGCCGGCTTCGAGGGCGCGATATCGATCGGCGGCAGCCACGCGACCGGGAACATCGAAGACCACTACCAGACGCCCTATGAGCTGGGATACGGTTTCATGGTGAGGTTCGATCATGACTTCATCGGCCGCAAGGCGCTGGAAGCCTTCGCCGAACGGAAGAAACGCAAGAAGGTGCGGCTGGTGTGGGACGCCGAGGATACCGCCGCCATCCATGCCAGCGCGCTGAGCGGCGGCGAGCGGTACAAATTCATGGAAATCCCCTACGCCAACTACTGCACGTCGCCGCAGGACATCGTGCTCGACGGCGATGCGCAGGCGGGTGTCTCCTACTACCCCGTCTATTCCGTGAACGCGGGCGGCTGGTTCTCGCTGGCGGCCATCGACGAGGACCTGGCGACGGAAGGCCGAAGCCTGACGGTCGTCTGGGGCGAGCCGGACGGCGGATCGCGCAAGCCGGCGGTCGAGCGCCATGTCCAGAAACATGTCCGGGTGACCGTCGACACGAAACCGGTCAAGCGTGCCTAGGACACGTCCGGCGACCGTGCCGCCGCTTTCCGATGCGGCGCACATGAAGCCGCATTCCGCCGGGGCAGCATCGTGGAGCGATCATGACCCGTTTGTTTTCCGACCGCAAGCGCCCGGCCCATATGGGCCCGTATCCGCTCGAGCGACTGAAGCGCGAGGCGGCGCCGCCGGACCTCGCCCGGGTCCCGCCGTTCGTCCCGCTGTCGTTCGACCGCCCGGAAGCGCCGCAGTCGATCGTCAACGCCATGCGCGAATACCAGGCGATGATGGACGCCATCCGCGACGGCCTGGTCAACAGGGCACGGGCCGGGTGCCCCGAGGACCCGGTCGAACGTGCGAACCATCTGAAGGGGTTCGGCTATTTCGCGGACGCAGCCATGGTCGGCGTCGGGCCGCTGCCGGCGAGCGCCCTTCTCGACCGGCCCTGCCGCAACCCGGACATCGACCGCCTGGCCGACGACCTGCGCACGCGGCAGACCAAGACGCTGGCCGGCGGCATCGACTCGATCATGGCGGAGCTGAAGGAGTCGATGGAGGCACCGGCCGCGACGATCCTCGGCCACAACCGTGCGCTGGTGTTTCTCTACGACCACCCGCGCGATCCGCGTCCGGGCGAGCCGGGGACCGAGTGGCTGGCCGACGCCCAGGCCCACCGGGCCTGCCTGCGCGCCAGCGAAACCGCCGTGGTCGTGGCCAACTATATCCGGCTCCTCGGCTGGGACGCGAAGGCGCACACGGCCACCAGCTCCGATGTCGACCTCAACCGGCTGGCGGTCGCCGCCGGATTGGCGACGGCGGAAGACGGAAAGCTCGTGAACCCCTATGTCGGCGACCGCTTCGGCGTCGCCGCCGTCACCACGGACTTCGAACTGACGATCGATCCGCCGCTGGCGCCGCTGGCGGCCCAGCCCCGGTTCCGGACCAGGGGGCCGGCCTGGTGGGTCGGCGCCGGCTTCGCCCGAAGCGCCATCAACCGGGAACCCTTCGCCCGCCGCAACTTCGCCGACGGACCCCATCCCTTCGAGCGCCTCAAGCGCGTCGAGGCGACGACAACCTTTATCGACGCGGCGCGGGTGGCGCGGGTGCCCAAGCGCACCGACATGTTCGCCCGCGCGCAATTCGGCGACATGGGCAAGTCCGTGCAAGACTGCGCGAGGGGCGGTCGCTACATCCGGAAGGCGGCGACCTCCGCCGCCCAGCGCCGCATGCTCGGCGCCCTGGTGCTGTTGCAGGACGGCGCGCCGGCAGCGGGCCCGCGCCCGGACGACGCGGCGCGCAACGCCGCCAACGTCAAGGCGGCGAGCTACTTTCTGGGCGTCGACGCCGTCGGGATCTCCGGATGTCCGGACTGGGTCTGGTATTCCCACGACGCGACGGGCGCGCCCATTGCGCCGCCCCACGACCAGGCGGTCTCGATGATCGTCGACCAGGGCTACGAAACCATGGAGGGCGCCAGCGGCGACGACTGGATCTCGGTCGCCCAATCGATGCGCGCCTATCTCAGATTCTCCCTCCTGGGCGGGATCGTCGCAAAGCAGATTCGCAATCTGGGCTACCAGGCCAGGGCCCACACGGTGCTGGACGGCGAAGTGCTCCAGCCGCCCCTGCTCCTCCTCAGCGGCCTCGGCGAGGTCAGCCGCATCGGCGAGGTGATCCTCAATCCCTTCCTCGGGCCCCGTCTGAAGTCCGGGGTAGTCACGACCGACATGCCGCTCGCTCACGACAAGCCGATCGATTTCGGCCTGCAGGAATTCTGCAACGCCTGCAACAAATGCGCGCGCGAATGCCCGGCGGGCGCCATAACCGCCGGGCCGAAACTGATGTTCAACGGGTATGAGATCTGGAAGTCCGACAGCCAGAAATGCGCCACCTACCGGATCACGACACCGGGCGGCGCCATGTGCGGCCGGTGCATGAAGACCTGCCCCTGGAACCTGGAGGGACTGTTTCACGAGAAGCCGTTCCGGTGGCTGGCCATGACCTTCCCGAAGACCGCGCCTTTCCTCGCGAAACTGGACGACGCGGCGGGCAATGGCGGCCTGAACCCGGTCAAGAAATGGTGGTGGGATCTGGAGTTGGAGGAGGACGGCGGTTACCGGCCGGCCCGGCGACCGGTCAATGCCCGCGGCCTGCAAAAGGATCTCGATCTCAAATACGAGGACCAGACGCTGGCGGTCTATCCCGCCAACCTGGCCCCCCACCCCTGGCCCTATCCGTTTCCGATGGATCGCGAGGTCGGGATCGAGGCCTATCGGGCGCTCATCACGGCGGATGAATACAAACGCCGGCTTGCCCGGGGGGAGACCGGCGGGCTGACGCACACATACGCAAACGATGGCGAAAGCCCCGTCGTGCGGGTCGAGGTCGCCAGGGTCGACCGGAAGGCGCCGGAAATCGCCGGATACGAGCTCAGGTCCCCGGACGGATCGGATCTGCCCGCCTGGACCGCCGGCGCGCATCTGGACGTCGTGGTGGCGCCGGACTTCATTCGCCAATACTCCCTTTCGGGCGACCCGGCCGACCGGTCGGTATACCGGATCGGCGTTCTGCGCGAGGACGGCGGCCGCGGCGGCTCGAAGCTGCTGCACCGGATATTTTCGGAGGGCCGCAAGGTGTTCGTCTCCAGGCCGGTCAATCATTTTCCCCTGGACGAGCGCGCGTCCGCATCGTTCCTGATGGGCGGCGGCATCGGCATTACGCCGATGATCGCCATGGGCCACCGGCTATACGCCCTCGGCGCGCGGTTCGAGCTGCATTATTCGGTGAGATCCCGCCGCGCGGCCGGCTATCTGGACGACCTTTCGGCGATGCCCTGGGCCGACCGGATCGCGGTTCACGTCTCGGACGAGGGCGGCCGGGCCGATATGGACGCGGTCCTTGCCGGCTACCGGCCCGGCTGGCACGTCTACGCCTGCGGCCCCGACCGCTACATGGCCGGGGTCATGGAGGCGGCCGAACGCCGGGGTTTTCCGGACGACAGCCGCCATCTGGAATATTTCTCGGTCCCCGAACTGCCGGAATATGAGAACCATCCGTTCAGGGTGCGGCTGTCGCGTTCCGGGCGCGAGCTCGCCATTCCGGCCGACAGGTCGATCACCGACGTGCTGGCCGAGAACGGCGTCGCCGTCGACGTGAAGTGCGAGGACGGCATTTGCGGCGTCTGCAAGTGCAACCTCGTCGCCGGCGACGTCGAACACCGCGACTTCGTGCTGTCCAAAGCGCAACGCCGGGACGCCATCATCCTGTGCCAAAGCCGTGCAGCGCAAAGGGATGGCCTCGTCGAAGTCGATCTGTAGACCGGCGATCCGCCGGCCCCGGGCTGCGGTCCGGGGGCCGGCCCTGCGTCTTTCGGCAACCGTCGGGGCAGGCCGCCGGGGCGGCACCAGTAGCGGCGGGCCGCGCCCCGGATGCCGCTGCGGACCGGAAGGCCGGCCGGGTCGCTCCGGCGACCCGGCATGGCCCGTTCACCGAGAGCGAGTCGAGCCAGGCGCAGCAGCTCGATTCCCATGTCGAGAAGCTGTCCGAAATCGCAGGCATATCGAAGAACCAGGTGGCGACCCTGACGGGCCAGGCCAGCGGCGGCGGCTGGGACTTCGTCGTCACGGCGAAGGCGGACGGGTCCTCCATGCTCGTCTATGTCCGCTTTCGCGGCGCGTCCGAGGTGGAACAGGACCAGTGAGCCTTCATTCGGAACTGCTGAAACAGGCCGGTTTCCTCGCCCGGAAGGAACCCAGGAAACCGACCCAGGCCAGCCTTCGCCGCTCGGTATCGGCGTCCTGCCACGCGCTCTTTCACCTGCTGGTCGACGAGGCGATCCGGCCTTCCTCGTCGGCCACCGGTACGCCGGGCCATTCGGGCAGCCAGGCGCAGTCGTCGTAAAGCGGCATCGCGTCCATATGGGCGCAGACCAGCGGCCGGCCGATCGTCGACAGGGCCGAGGCCGCCGGCGGATGGGTGTGGACGATGCAATGGGCGTCCGGCCGGGCGCGGTAGATCCAGACATGGAAGCGCACGGCCGGATTGGCGATGCCCGCGCCCTCGACCGTCCGGATATCCTCGTCGACCCGCAGCAGGGTCTCTTCAGAGGCCTCCTCGAAACCGGCGCCGAGCGGCAGGGTCCACCAGCCGCCGGCTTCAGCGCGGACGGTCAGCTGGCCGGCCAGGCCCGCCGAGTGGCCGTTGGCGGCCAGGATGCGCGCCGCCAGCGCGAGTTTCGCCTTGTCCGACCGGGCGACGGGCTGCAGCCCCGTGCCGATGGTGCTGTCGACCTGCGTGCGAATGTCGTCGGGCATGTCGGCCTCCTGCGGCGAGAAGGGGGTCCGGATTCCGGCGAACGAAATCCGTGCGCACTCGCGGGTTTACCCCTGATTCCCGGATAAGGCCGGCGCCGAACCCGAAAGGTGCGCACGCTGCGGGCGAAATCGGCAATGATGCCGGTGAGAATTCCATCACCGCGCAGGCGCGCGATGAACACGGCACTTCCCCGGCTGCCCGGAGTCGAAACGGACTTCACCGACGCGCAGCCGACCGGCTTCGGCGGCCGGTCGGCGCCGGGCCGGACCGCGGAGCGTCAGGACTTGCCGCGGGCGCCTTCGGCGGTATCGGGCAAGCAGCGGGCGCAGCGCGGCTGCGACGGCACGCGCCAGTACTGGCTGCATGGAGTATTCATCGGCTCGCAGTGGGCCGGCGGGCGGGTGCATCCGGGCGGCTGCATCCGGGCGGCGGCGACGCGGCCGGCGGCTGGCGCGGGCAGTTCGACAGCGACGTGGCGCCATGCCTGCCCGAGGGCATGCCGGTGCGGCTGCGCGCGGACAACGCCTGCTACCGGGGCGAACTCGTCGCCTGGCGCCGGGAGCGGGGCTGGGACTACCCGGTCGGCTTGACCCGCGCGCAAGCGTGCGCCGGTGCTGGACGTGATCGAGGGCCTGCCGGAAGACGGATGGACCGGCATCGGGCCCGTCGGGGACGCGACGCCGGTGCGCCACCGCCCGGCGGGCCGGGAGGAACAGGGCTACGTGGCGGTCCGCCGCCGCCGCGACCGGGGCCAGACCCTGCTGCTCCCCGTCTGCACCGTGATCCCGGTCGCGCTCGACGAGCTGGTGCGCCGCCACCGCGGAAAGCAGAGGCAGGAGAACGCCTTCAAGGAACCGCTCATCGACCTCGGCCCGCATCGTCCGCCGTGCCGGAAGTTCCGCGCCGGCCAGGTCTTCCACATCTGCAGCCAAGTCGCGCGGATGCTGCTCCGCGCGGTGCAGTACCGGCTGTCGCCGGTCCGCGCCCGGCGTCGCGGCCGGCGGCCCCTGATCCGCTGCCCGGTGCGGGCCGTCACAAGGCCGGTGCGCAGCGGCCGGCGCCGGCGGCCGGACTTCGCACGCAACACCTTCCGGCTCGACCACGCCGCGGTCCAGCTCGAATGGCAGGCCCGGCGCAGTCCGCTCACTCCCCGGTCGAAACCGGCAAGGCCCCGGCGCAGTCCGCTCGCCCGCCGAACGGAGAAACGCGCCGTCCGACCGGCGAAACCGCCCGACCCGGCCCTCCGCAGGAACTGCACGCACCGGTTCCGGCATCGCTGAACCCGGAACCACGCATCCCAAGCCTCAGTCCGTCACATGCTCGGCGCCTGTCAGGGAATCAAGGGGGAGTTTACCCGGCCCGCAAGGATTTGTAATGTCCGCGTCCCTCAGGCGGTTCGCCCGGTCGATGCGCCGCCTTCATACAAAGGTTCAAGGGAGAAAACCGCTATGAAACCTGTGCTCGCCGCGGCCGGCGTGGCCGTTGCGCTGACGGCCTTCGCGCCGGCCTCGCAGGCCGCCACCGAATTCGCCTTTTCGAACTGGATTCCGTGGACCCACAAGCTGTCGACGCGCCTTTTGGTTCCGTTGATGTCGGTCATCGAGAAGAGAACCGAAGGGCGGGTGAAATTCCGCAAACTGCCCAAGGCCGTCGCCCATCCGCGCGCCCATCTGGACGCGGTGCGTACCGGCCAGGCCGGGGCTGCTTTCGGCGTCCACGGCTATTCGCCGAAGCGCCTGCGCGCCTATGCTTTCAGCGAATTTCCGCTGACCGGAGAAGATGCGGTGGCGACATCGGTCGCCTTCCAGCGCACCCACGACAGGTTCTTCAAGGGCAAGGGTTTCTACAAGGGCGTGCATGTGCTCGGCCATAACACCCACGGCCCGGGCGTGATTCACCACTCGAAGAAGCTGATCCTCTCGATCGCCGACATGAAGGGCCAGAAGATCCGCACCGGCGGCCCGGCCCCGCTGGCCATCGTCACGGCCTGGGGCGGCACCTCGATCCGGCTGCCCGCGCCGAAATCCTACGAGGTGTTGTCGACCGGTGTCGTCGACGGCGTCACCTTCCCCTACGAGGCGCTGACCGGATTCAAGATCGTCAACCTGGTGAAGTTCCACACGGAGCTGCCGGGCGGGCTCTACAATTCCGGCTTCTACACGTTTATCGCCAAGAAGAAGTATGACGGCCTGTCGGCAGCCGACAAGCAGGTTGTCGACAGCGTGTCCGGCGAAAACTTCGCCTTCGTCGCAGGCAGGGTGTTCAACCAGAACGACGCCGACGGCCTGGCGGCGGCCAGGAAGGGCGGGCACACGTTCGGCGTGGCGTCGGCCGAGATGATCGCCTCGGTCAAGAAGATCAAGGCCAACCTGGAAGCGCGTTACATCGCCGACATGAAGAAGCTGGGCATCAACGGTGCGGCGGTGCTCAAATACTACTACGGCGAGGTGGCGAAACTTCAGAAGCAGTAGCCGATTTCCTGACGGCCGGCGGCTGCCGCGCGCTCCCGAACGGGAGCCGCCGCCGCTGCCGGTCCGCCGGCCGTTTCTCGAGCGGCGTCGGGCGCGTGTCGCGACGCCGCCCGCCTGCTGCCGAACAGCGAAGAACCTGACGCGTGACCAACGGGTCCGAAGAAACGGCGGAAACCAGGGTTTCGCCGCTGGCCTGGTGGATCGGCGTCGTGCCGCTCCAGGCGCTTGCGATGATTTCCTGTGCCGTCCTGTTCATGATGATGACGTTGACCTTCATCGACGTCGCCGGACGCTACATCTTCAACAGCCCGTTGCCGGCGCTGGCCGAGGTGATCGCCTTTATGATGGCCGGGCTGGTGTTCTGCGTCCTGCCCCTGGTGTGCTTCCGCGAGGGCCACGTCACCATCGACCTGCTGGACGGCGTGGTGCCGCCCCGGCTGAAGCGGCCGCAGGGTATCCGGCTGCCAAAGATCAGCGGCGCGCCGTCAAGAGACGGCACAACGCACATGCCTCAGGTTTGACATGCCGGAGCGCAGCGGCGCATAGTCTTGCGCAGCACAGATTCTGCTGCGGAGGATCGCGATGGTCATGGCGGCTGGTCGTCTGCTGTTTCTGTCCGCTCTGTGCTGGTTCGCGGCGCCGGCGCACGCCGGAGAAATGCCGCCGGGGAGCGCACACGGAATTCCTGCCGCGGCGGCGGCAGTTTCCGGCGACGAAATCGACCGGCGCGGCTACGGGACCCTGGCGGACGCCGCGCGCTGGATGCCGGGGCTTGCGGTCACCGGTCTGGGGCCGCGCGGCGGGGATGCAAACGGCGGCGCGGCGGGGCGGACCTTTCGCCACCTGGGCGCCGGAACGCCGGCCTATTGGGGCGAGATTCCCGTCGGTTTCGACCCGCGGCTCCACGACATGGAGCGGGTCGAGGCGCTGCCCGGACCGCAGGGCGTCCGGTACGGCCTCGGCGCGATGGCGGGCGCGGTGCGCTATACGCCGCGCAAGCCCGACCCGCAGCGCCGGACCCTCGAATTGCGCGGCGAGGGGATTGCGTGGGCGCACAGCGGCGATCCGGGCGGAGACCTCGGCCTGACGGCCAACCTGCCGTTGGCGGACGGCCGGCTGGCGCTACGCGCTTCGTTCGGCCTGTACCGGGATCCCGGCTTCATCGACTACCGCCATCTGCTCCGCACCCCCGGGGTTTCCCATCCCCAGCCCGCGGCGGACGCGGCGGCCCATCTGCACGGTAAGGCGGACACCGATAACGGGCGCACGCTCTCCGCGCGCCTGGCCCTGCTATGGCGGGCCACCGAGGATATCGAGGTTGTGCTGTCCCATCAGACGCACGACCTGAGCGCCGGAGGGTACCGGGCCAACCATGCGCGCGCCTACGGAACGGGCCGGTACGAATCGGCGCGCCGCTATGCCGAGCCGGTGGACCGCACAGACCGGCTCTGGAGTCTGGATATCGGCTGGGACGTGGGCCCGGCGCGGCTCGCGTCCACCGTGGGATACACCCAATGGTCGGCAGCGGGACAGCGCGACCAGACCGATTTTCTCCTGCGGAATTTCGCCATCGACGGCCTGCTGCCGAGTCCCCTGGCGGTGCCGGACCTGACCGCACGGCCCTGCGACTCGGCGGACCCTTCGCCGTTTTGCGCCTTCTCCGCCTACACCCGGGACGAGCAGGAAGAGAAAGCGCTGCACTGGACACTGCGCCTGGCCTCGACGGGAGACGGCCCGTGGGGCTGGACGGCCGGATTCTCCTGGCGGAGCGTGGAGACGAAGGCCTTAGGCCGGGAATTCGCGCCCGGCCTGTCGCAGTTCGCCGGCGTCGACCCGGCGGTCCCGATGGACGTCGAATACCGCAACAGGGCCCGGAGCAGGGAAACGCGGCGCGCCCTGTTCGCCACGCTGTCGCGCCGGATCGGCGCGCGGCTGCGGGCGTTCGCCGGCGTGCGCCGGTTCGAGATCGACGAAAAGAGCGGCAGCGCCACCGACTTTCCGTTCACGCCGGCTTACAACACCCCCTATACCGAAACCCGCAGCCGCCACAGCGGCGTCCTGTTCTCAGCCGGCGCCGCATACCGGCTCGGCGGCGACCGGGTCGTCTACGCCGTCCGCTCCGAAGGCAGGGGAGCCAGCGCCGGCGGCATCAACAACTATCCGGTCTGCACCCCGGAGCAGGTCGCGGCCGGAAGGACCGGCCAGCAGCCGAACTGCATCTACGAACGTCAGAAACGGATCGAGCCGGATTCCACGGTCAATTACGAGGTCGGACTGCGCGGCTCATGGCTCGGGGGCCGCGTCGCGGTGAGCGGCGCCGTCTTCCACACCGAATGGAAGGACGCCCGGATGCCCGGCCGGACTCCGTTCAGCAAGCAAGCGCTTACGCAGAACACCGATGCGAGAAGCCGGGGCGCCGAACTCGCCCTGGCGCTGCGCCCGGCCGATGCGCTCCTCCTGCGCGGTTTCTGGTCCTACGCCCGCGCGGAGTTGACGAAAGACGCCCCCGGACTGCTGCCCGAAGGGGCGGACGCGTTCAAGGGCGACCGTCTGGCCGGCGCGCCGGAGCACCGGGCCGGACTGATCGTTTCCTGGGGCCGGCGCATTTCCGGCGATCTCCGGCTCGGCCTTTCCTACGATTACGCCTGGACCGGCCCGGTCCTGACCCGCATCGGCGGGCGCGAGGGCGGCGAGCGGTTGCCGGGCTACGGCGTTCACGGCCTTTCCATGTCGCTGTCGAACCGCTCTTCCTCATGGATGGCGACGCTTTACGCCGAGAATCTGTTCGACCAATACGCGGTGACGGCGACCGTGGGTACCCCGATGGACATCCGCAGGGCCGACGGCTTCGCACTGCGCACCTATTCGTCCTATGCACTGCCGCCGAGGCGCATAGGCCTGCGTTTACGGGCCGCGTTCTGACGCGGCTCGCCGGCCGGCGAGCCGCCCGGACAGGATCGGACCGAACCCGCCGTCGGCGCCCGCCGAACTTCGCCGATGCGGCGGAGTTGGCCGGGCTACGACCCTCCGCCGCCCGGCAGGTCGCCGACCAGCGAGGCGATGCCGAAATCGATGGCCGGTTTCGGCGCCGGCTCCGGGGTTCCGCTGTCCTTCCTTTGCCTGGAACGTATCCGTCATTGAGTGAATCTTGGGGATTCCCTTTGTTTTGGGGATGTGATTCAAGCTGTCCACTGGAGAAGGAGGCCACCCGGTGTCGAATACACCTCCGGGATCACCGCAAGACGATTCGTGCCGGTCGGCGGCTACTCGCAGGACGTCTCCCATGTCCCGATCCAGAGCGCGGCTCTGCCGAAGCCCGCCGCCTCGGCCTTCCTGCCGGACGCAGCCCTGCTGGGCGCCATACCTGGCGGGCTTCCTGCGCCGGACCTGTCGCTGCCGACCCTCGCCGCCTTGCGGGAAGGGCGTGCGCAAGGTGGAGTCCGGCCTGTGGCGGGTGCGCATCGCGCCGAAGTCGTGGAAGGACATGACGGTGACGCTTGCGGGCGGGCGCGCCTGCGGCGCGGCGGGCGCGGTGTGCACGGCCGACGGACGGGCGCTGACGAACACGTCGAGCGCGGCCGTGGGCGGCCCGGTGCGCATCCGGGTCGCGGACGCCAGGGCCAGGGAAGGCAAGGACGCGAGCCTGGACTTCGCGGTGACGCTGAGCCGCGCGGCGGCGCAGGAAGTCTCGGTGGACTACGCGACCGAGGACGGCACGGCGAAGGCGGGAGCGGACTACACGGCGGTCTCCGGCACCTTGACCTTCGCGCCGGGCGAGACGGCGAAGACGGTCTCGGTGCCGCTGCTCGACGACGCCATCGACGAGGGCAAGGAGACGTTCAAGCTTAGGCTGTCGAACCCCCGGGGGGCGTACGGGACGGGAGGATCGCGCGCTGGTATCGGTGATGGACGGGCTCGGGGCGGAGAAGTCGCACCGCTGGATGGCCGAGCGTATCTGGGGCGAGGCCAGGGTGGCCTCGGAGTGGAGCTGCGAAAGCTGGATGCGCGCGCAGGTCCGGCGCTGGATCCCGAAGGCCAGGGCGCTGGCGCAAGGCGGCTGGCGCGACCTCGTGCCCCGCCAGGTGCCGGAGCCGTGGCGGGAGACGCCGGCCTTGGGATCGGACGCGTAGCGACCGTCTGCCCGGCCGGTGTCGGAAAATCGCGTTGCGGCGTCTGCCGCCCGGGGCTACCGTCGCTGGAGCGCGGCGGCGGCGTATCGGAAACGGGTATCTGTTCGGGTCCCGGGGGATGAGCGCGGCGACAGACCGCGCTGAGCGGTCGCAAGGTGGCGGCTTCCCTCGGGACTGCTTCACCCTGGTACCGACGGCATGTGCTCCGTCCCCGGGGAGACGAACGGTTATTGCGCCAGGGTAGGCCCTGGAGAGGAGGATGCCATGAACTGAAACCTCTCGTCGCGATCCAGCGGGTTCGACTCCCGCCCGGCAAAGGCGCAGCCCGCCAGCCGGAAGCGAGTCTTGCATGGCGTGCGGCAACGCCTGTCGTGAAGCGTAGACAGCAGGTGACGAAGCGGTGGGGCAAGCCTCGAAATCGTGAAGCGATGACGCCTTCATTGTTAACTGTGTGGGGGCAGCACCGGAAGCGCCGCTACTGGTGAGGCGCAACGGGTCGTCCGGGGTCGTGGACCGGCGCAGAGTCACGGGATGGATCGCCTGGGAACCTGGGAGATCCTGCTCTTGCCCGTGGGCAAGGACGCTGGAAAGGGGAGTGCCAGCGTGACCAATCCAGACCCCGTGCCCGTCGCCGGGCCTGCACGGCGGCGGGAGCGCCCCAGGGCGGACACGAACCCCGGCAGGCGCCTGCGGAGCCGGCTGGCGAAACCAATAAGCCGAAGGCCATGCGGGGGCAGGAAGTCGTAGCGCCCTGATAGTACCGCCGAAGGCGGGGAACCGTGGCCATCGGGACCCGCTGGAGGGAAGCGGGGCGTCACCTGAACAGACCCACTGATGGGAAACGCTGGAGGAAACCCTGAGTTCCACCAACACGTACACGAAACAGCAGTGGATAGCCGAACAGGCGAGGGAACATCCGGACCGGGTGTTCACGTCCCTGCACCACCTGATCGACGGCGAGTGGATGCGCGAAGCGTATCGCCTGACGCGCAAGGATGGGGCGACGGGCATCGACGGCGTGACGGCCGCCGACTACGAGAAGGACCTGGAGGCCAATCTCGACGACCTTCTGGGCCGAATGAAGTCGGGCCGCTACTTCGCGCCGCCGGTGCGACGCCACTACATCCCCAAGGCGGATGGCACGAAGCGCCCTCTCGGCATCCCGACGTTCGAAGACAAGGTGGCGCAGCGGGCGATCCTGATGCTGCTGGAGCCGATCTACGAGACGGACTTCCTGCCGTGCTCGTACGGCTTCCGGCGCGGGCGGTCGGCTCACGATGCTCTGGACGCACTACGCAAGGGCATCATCGAGCAGCGCCAACGGTGGGTGATCGATGCGGATGTGAAATCCTACTTCGACTCGATCTCGCACACCCACCTCCGGTCATTCCTCGACCTGCGGATCAAGGACGGCGTCGCAAGGCGCATGATCGACAAATGGCTGAAAGCGGGGGTGCTCGAAGAGGGCACCGTGCACAGGCCGGTCGCTGGCACGCCCCAGGGCGGGGTCGTTTCGCCGATTCTCTCCAATATTTTCCTGCACCATGTGCTGGACAAGTGGTTCGAGGACGAGGCGAGGCCGCGCTTGCGTGGCAACTGCCAGCTAGTGCGATTCGCCGATGACTTTATCGTCGCCCTCGAAGACCGCCAGAGCGGCAAGCGGCTGCTTGACGCGCTGGGCAAACGTCTCGGTCGATACGGGCTCACGCTCCACGAGACCAAGACGCGCTATGTGGACTTCCGCCGGAGGCGCCCCTACGGGCGTCACTGGATGGCATCGGCCACGACGTTCGACTTCCTCGGCTTCACCCATGTCTGGGGACGGTCGAGGCAAGGCAAGGACGTCGTTCGCCAAATCACGGCGAAAGGCCGTTTCGCCCGCGCGCTGAAATCGGTGCACGACTGGTGCAAGAGAAACCGGCACCTGCCGATCGAGGCGCAGCATGACTATCTCGCTCGGGCGATCCGGGGCCACTGCGCATACTATGGTCTGGCGGGGAACGGCAAACGTCTCCGGTGGTTCCGCTACCAGATCACTCGCATCTGGCGGACGTGGCTCGCACGCCGCAGCCGCCTGCGGCGCATGAACTGGGACCGGATGAACGAGCTTCTCAAGCGGCATCCCCTGCCGCCGGTCACGATCACGCGCTCATGGCAAAACTCCTTGAGCGAACCTGTCAGGTGAGGAACCGAGTGCGTCAGTCGCGCACGCTCGGCTCTGTGGGGGGCGGGGCGCAGCAATGCCCCCGCCTACCCGGCCGGAAACGGGGCCGCAGTCGGGGCGGTTGCGGTGGACATGCGGGGTCGGGAGTTTGATTGAATCGGCTTGCGCTTTGAAGACCGACAGGAATGGTTCTGATTTAAGTTATTGTAATTATGTGAAAAAACATCATTTTTGGCAGACCATGACATTTCATGACACATCGGCATCCCCTCGCGCCGCCCCCGGACGGCGGCCCGGAAACGGCGGCCGATACCGTGCATTCCGGGCCGCGGATGCCCTACGCCGCCGGCAGGCACTCCTGGAAAGCGACCGGAGCGCCGGCCGGCCGGCCAAGCAGTTCGTCCTCGCGCATGACGATCGCGCCGCGGACGATTGTGGCCTTGGGCCATCCGGTCACCGTCATGCCGTCGAACGGTGTCCAGCCGCAGCGGGTCTCCATCCAATCGTCGGTGATCGTGCGCCGCGCCTTGAGGTCGACGACGGTGAAATCCGCGTCGTAGCCCAGGGCGATTCGGCCCTTGCCGGCGATGCCGTAGATCCGGTTCGGGCCGGCGCTGGTCAGGTCGACGAAGCGTTCGAGGCTCAGCCGCCCGGCGCTGACATGGTCGAGCAGCAGCGGGACCAGCGTCTGCACTCCCGGCATCCCCGAGGGGCTGGCGGGATAGGGCCGCGCCTTCTCCTCGCGCGTATGGGGCGCGTGGTCGGAGCCGATCACGTCGATGACCCCGTCGGCGACGGCGCGCCACAGCGCCTCGCGGTGCCGGGCCTCGCGAACCGGCGGATTCGTCTGGGCGTAGCTGCCTTGGCGCTCGTAACAGTCCGGCGCCGACAGGGTGAGATGCTGGGGCGTCGTCTCGACCGTCGCGACGTCGTTTGCCGCCGCGAGCAGCGGCAGTTCCTCCGCCGTCGAGATATGAAGCACATGGATGCGCCGGCCGGTCTCGCGCGCCAGCGCCAGGATGCGTTTCGTCGCCAGCACCGCCGTCTCGACATCGCGCAGATGCGGATGCTGCGCGGCGCCGGCCGCAGGGTCGAGCAGCGCCTTGCGCGCGCTCAGCCGGTCCTCGTCCTCGGCATGGATGGCGGCGCGCCGGCGGCCGCTCGCCAGCACCCGGCGCAGGGTCGCATCGTCGGCGACCAGCAGCGAGCCGGTGGAACTGCCCATGAAGATCTTGACGCCGGCGCAGCCCGGCAGCCACTCCAGCCCACCCAATTCCTCTGCATTGGCATCCGTCGCGCCGAGGAAGAAGGCGTAATCGCACCAGGCGCGCCCTTCGGCGCGGCGCAGCTTGTCGGCCAGCGCCTCGGCCGAATCCGTATTGGGCGACGTGTTCGGCATCTCGAAGATCGCCGTGACGCCGCCCTTGGCGGCGCCGCGCGTGCCGGTCTCCAGGTCTTCTTTGTGCTCCAGCCCCGGTTCGCGGAAATGGACCTGGGTGTCGATGACGCCGGGCAGGACGTGCAGGCCGGCAGCGTCAAAATGCTCGGCTGCGGCGGCCCGGCCGAGGTCGCCCAGTGCTGCAATACGGCCGTCCCGCACGCCGACATCGGCCGCGACGCGGCCCATCGGCGTCAGCGCCGTGCCGCCGGAAATCACCAGATCGAAGGAATTGTCGTCCATACCGTCGCCCGTCGCCGCAGCCGCCCGTTCCGTTTCATATACCGCGCAGGGGCCGCGTTGAAGGATTTCCCGGCGCATCTAGATAACCGGTGCCCGAAACCGGAGAGAGCCCGCCGCAAATGACCGGATACCATATCGCCGAAGACCGGACCGTCCTGCGCGTCTCCGGCGCCGACCGGGTCGACTTCCTCCAGGGCATCGTGTCGAACGATGTCGCGAAGGCCGGCCGGGACCGCGGCGTCTGGGCGGCCTTCCTCACCCCCCAGGGCAAGTATCTGCACGATTTCTTCCTGGCCGCCGACGCCGAGTCGATCCTGCTGGACTGCGAGAGGGCGCGGGCGGAGGACCTGCGCAAGCGGCTGCGGCGCTACACGCTGCGCTCGGACGCGCGGGTCGAGGCGGCGGACGATCTGGTCGTGGCGCTGGCCTCGGCAGATGCGATTCCGGTTTCCGGCGCTGCGCCCTGTTTTCCCGATCCGCGCCACCGGGACGCAGGCTACCGGACGATCGGCGCACGCAGCACTGTGGAGCAGGTCATGGCATCGGCAGGCCTGACCCCCGCCGAACCGCTGGAGTGGGACCGGCGCCGCCTGGCGCTCGGCCTGCCGGACGGCTCCCGCGACATGGAAATCGAACGCTCGACACTGGCCGAGGGCAATGCCGACCTGCTGGGCGGCATCGACTGGGAAAAGGGCTGCTGGATGGGCCAGGAGGTCACCGCCCGGATGCACTATCGCGGCCTCGCCAAGCGGCGCCTCGCGCCGATGCGCGTGGACGGCCCGGTACCGGCGCGCAGCGCAACGGTCGAGCGGGACGGCAGAGCGGTCGGCGAATGCCGCTCGTCGGCCGGCGACCTCGTCATGGTCCTCGCCCGGACGGAGATGGTCGACGAAGCGGAGACGGGCCTGCGGTCCGGCGAAACCCGCCTGTACCCGGCGCCGCCGGAGTGGCTGAAGGCGGCGCTGAAACAGGACGCCGCCGCGTCCGACGCGCAATAGTCGAATTCCGGAACTGCCGGCGCGAAGCCGCGTCAGCCCGCCTCCTTCGACGGGTACAGGGCGGGCTCATCGGGTTTGCAGGGTAAAAGGAAAGATATTTGGAAATGCAAATATCTCCCTCGTCCCGAGTAGTCCCGGACCTCGTCCGGGACGTATCGAGGGAGCGTCAAGACCAAAAATCCGGGATCAGGACCCGCCGCGCAGCCTTGCCTGGGCCGCGGCCAGCCGGGCGATCGGCACCCGGTAGGGCGAGCAGGAGACATAGTCCAGGCCGATCTCCTCGCAGAAGGCGATCGACGCCGGGTCGCCGCCATGCTCGCCGCAGATGCCGAGCTTGAGGTCCGGCCGTTCCGCCCGGCCGCGGTCGCAAGCGATCCGCACCAGTTCTCCGACGCCCTCGATGTCAAGCGAGACGAAGGGGTCCTTGGGCACGATGCCCTGCTCGACATAGGTCCCGAGGAAATTGCCGGCGTCGTCGCGCGACAGGCCGAAGGTCGTCTGGGTCAGGTCGTTAGTGCCGAAGCTGAAAAAGGCGGCTTCCGCTGCGATCTCCCCTGCCCGCAGCGCCGCCCGCGGCAGTTCGATCATCGTGCCGACCAGATATTCGGTCGCCACGCCGGTCCGTTCGGCGACTTCTGCCGCCACCCGATCGATCTCCGCCTTCAACAGGGCAACCTCCTCCTTCGAAAAGGCGAGCGGGATCATGACCTCCGGCACGACCGGACGGCCGGTCTTCTGCTGCACCTCGGCCGCCGCCTCGAAGATGGCCCGCGCCTGCATCTCGCAGATTTCCGGGAAGGTGACGGCGAGCCGGCAGCCGCGGTGGCCGAGCATCGGGTTGGCCTCGCTCAGGCGCTGGATGCGGCGCCGGACCTCGCGCGCGCTCACGCCGGCGGCCTCGGCAACGCCGGCCAGCTCCTCTTCGCCATGGGGCAGGAATTCGTGCAATGGCGGATCGAGCAGCCGGATCGTCACCGGCAGCCCGGCCATGATTTCGAACAGTCCGGCGAAATCCCGGCGCTGCATCGGCAGCAGCTTGTCCAGCGCGGCGCGCCGGCCCGCGGCATCGTCGGCCAGGATCATCTCGCGCATCGCCAGGATACGGTCCTCGTCGAAGAACATGTGCTCGGTGCGGCACAGGCCGATGCCTTCCGCGCCGAATTCCCGCGCCGTGCGTACGTCGGCCGGCGTCTCGGCGTTCGTGCGCACCGCCATCCGGCGCAGATCGTCGGCCCATTCCATGATGCGCGCGAAATCGCCGGACAGTTCCGGCTCGATCAGCGGCACCTTTCCAAGCATGACCCGGCCGGAGGCGCCGTCGACGGTGATGCGTTCGCCGGCCTTGACCGTCCGGCCCGCGCAGGTCATTTCCGCCGCTTCGTAATCGACCCTGATGTCGCCCGCGCCGCACACACAGGGCCGGCCCATGCCGCGCGCCACCACCGCGGCATGGCTGGTCGCGCCGCCGCGTGTCGTCAGGATTCCCGCCGCAGCGTGCATGCCGTGAATGTCTTCCGGGCTGGTCTCGACCCGGACCAGGATGACCGCCTCGCCGGACTGGGAGCGCGTCACTGCCTCGTCGGCCGAGAATACGACTGCGCCGGTCGCCGCGCCGGGCGACGCGGCCAGGCCGCGCCCGAAGATCGCCACGTCCGCCGCCGGATCGAGGGTCGGGTGGAGCAGCTGGTCGAGCTGCGCCGGGTCGAGGGCGCCGATGGCGCCGGCGGGGTCGAGGATGCCTTGGTCCACCATGTCCACGGCGATCTTCAGCGCCGCCTGGACCGACCGCTTGCCGCTGCGGGTCTGCAGCATCCAGAGCCGGCCGCGCTCGACGGTGAACTCGATGTCCTGCATGTCCCGGTAATGCCGCTCGAGGATGCCGCGCACCCGGTCCAGCTCTGCGAACGCGTCAGGCAGCGCCTCTTCCATCGACGGCATGTCCGGCCCGTGCATGTCGCGCCCGGCCACGGTCAGGTTCTGCGGCGTGCGGATGCCGGCGACCACGTCCTCGCCCTGGGCGTTGACCAGGAATTCGCCGAAAAAGCGGTTGTCGCCGGTCGAGGGATCGCGGGTGAAGGCGACACCGGTGGCACAGTCTTCGCCCATGTTGCCGAACACCATGGCCTGGACGTTGACCGCCGTGCCCCACGACGCCGGAATATCGTGCAGCCGCCGATAGGTGACGGCGCGGGCGTTCATCCAGCTGCCGAAGACGGCGCCGATGGCGCCCCAGAGCTGGGCGTGGGGCTCCTGGGGAAAGGCGGCGCCGGTCTGCTCCTGCACGATTTCCCTGTAGCGGCCGACCAGCGCCCTCAGGTCTTCCGCGCCGAGTTCGGTATCGAGGTAAACGCCGCGCCGTTCCTTGACGTATTCCAGCTCGCGCTCGAACTCGTCGTGGTCGACGTCGAGCACGACGGTGCCGTACATCTGAATGAAACGGCGGTAGCTGTCCCAGGCAAAGCGGGCGTCACCGCCGGCTTCGGCCAGCCCGCGCACTGTCTCGTCGTTCAGGCCGAGATTGAGCACGGTGTCCATCATGCCGGGCATCGAAGCACGGGCGCCGGAGCGCACCGAGACCAGCAGCGGATCGGCCGGATCGCCGAAGCGGCGGCCGGCGATGGCCTCGATCCCGGCGATGCCAGCCTCGACCTGCCCGGCCAGATCGTCCGGATAGGTCCGGTCGTGATCGTAAAACCAGGTGCAGACTTCGGTCGTGACGGTGAAGCCGGGCGGCACCGGCAGACCGATGCCGCTCATCTCGGCAAGGTTCGCGCCCTTGCCGCCGAGCAGGTCTTTCATGCCGGCAGAACCGTCGGCGGCGCCGGCGCCGAAGCTGTAGACCCACCGCGTCATCGGCGCGCCGCCGTCAGCCTAGGGTCCGGGCCCGACACCAGCCTGCGAACCGGGCCGGTCATCAGCCCTCGATCCGGGAGAAGTCGGCGACGCTGTCCATCACCGCGCGGATGTTGGACAGCAGCAGCAATCGGTTTTCGCGCAGGGCGGGGTCAGGGTCGTTGACCGTGACCTCGTCGAAAAACCGGTCGATCGGCGCGCGCAAGGCAGCCAGCGCGGCCATGGCGTCGGCGAACGATTCTTTCTCCAGCGCCTGTTGCGCGGAAGCCGCCGCCGTATCCAGTGCGCCGGCAAGGCCGGACTCTTCCGGCATGTTCAGCAGGCAGGCCGCCGGCGCGCCTTCATAGCTGCGGCCGTCCTTCTTCTCCTCGATGCGCAGGATATTGGCCGCGCGGCGATAGCCGGTCAGCAGGTTCCCGCCGTCGTCCGAGCCCAGCAGCCTGTCCAGCGCCTCGACCCGCGCCAGCAGCCGCACGAGATCGTCCTCGTCGCCCTCGGCGAACACCGCGGAAATCAGATCGTGGCGCACGCCGCGGTCCCGCAGATGGACCTTCAACCGGTCGACGATGAACTGGAAAGCGTCGCGCGCCGCCTGTTCCGGATCACCCGGCAGCGCGGACACTTGCGGCTCAGAATAGTTTGCAGCGCTATCGATGGCCGGCTGGTGTTTCACGGAATCAGCGGCCCGCTGAAGCAATTCGATCAACGACAGACGAAGGCCGTTTTCCACGATCAAGCGGATGATGCCGAGCGCAGCCCGGCGCAATCCGTAGGGGTCGCGCGATCCGGTCGGCGTCTCGCCGATCAGCCAGAAAGCGGCCAGCGTATCGATCTTGTCGGCGAGGGCGACCGCAACGGCCAGCGGATCGCTCGGGCAGTCGTCGGACGGACCCTGGGGCGAATAATGGCCGGCGACGGCATCAGCGACTGCCGCATCCTCGCCGTCCTCAAGGGCGTAATAACGGCCCATGACGCCCTGCAGTTCGGGAAACTCGCCGACCATGCCGGTCGTCAGGTCTGCTTTAGAAAGTTCGGCGCCGCGTTTCGCCAAATTCTCGTCGACACCGACCCCTGGAGCCAGTTCCCGCGCCCGATCATGAATTCGGCGCATTTTCGCGCCAACTGTGCCGAGTTTCGCATGGAAAGTTATACCTTCGAGCGCTTCGATCCGGTCGGCGAGCGGCGTCTTGCGGTCCTGGTCCCAGAAGAACTGCGCGTCGGCGAGGCGGGCGCGCAGGACGCGCTCGTTGCCGGCGGCGACCGATTTGCCCTCGTCGCCGGTCTCCATGTCGGCGACGGCAATGAAATGCGGCGCCATTTGTTTGTCGGCGGTTTCGAGCGCGAAATATTTCTGGTGGCTGCGCATCGAGGTGATGAGGACTTCGGGCGGCAGGTCCATAAACCCGGCGTCGATCCGGCCTGCGATCGCGACCGGCCATTCGACCAGTCCGGTCACTTCATTCAGAAGCGCCTGATCTTCTCGAACAAAGCAACCGATGTCTTCGGCAACGGACTTCGCCGCCTTCTCGATCCGCGCCCGCCGCTCGTCGGGATCGGCCAGCACGAACGCGTTTTCCAGCGACGCCCGATAGTCCGCGGCCGATTTGACGGCGATTTCGCCCGGCGCGAGGAAACGGTGCCCTACGGTCGTACCGTTGAAGTCGAGCGCTTCGCCGCCGATGTCCAGACTGCCCGGCACCGGCCGGCCGTCGAAGAGGCACAGGATATTGTGCAGCGGCCGGACCCACTGGAAAGCCGAGCCGCCCCAGCGCATGCTCTTGGGCCAGCCCATCGCCCGGATCACGCCGGTGACGATGCCGCCCAGCGCGTCCGCCGTCGCCGCACCCTTGCGGTCGATCACGGCGAACCAGAATTCCGCGTCCTTGACCTCGCGCCGTTCGCATTGCTCCAGGCTGTCGAAGCCGACCGAGCGCAGGAAGCCTTCGATGGCCCGGTCGGGCGAGCCGACGCGCGGGCCCTTACGCTCCTGGCGGACGTCGGGTTGCCGTTCGGGCAGGTCATCGACGCTCAGGCCGATGCGGCGCGGCGTCGAGAAGGCCCACAGGCCGGACCAGTCGAGCCCTGCTTCCTTCAGCCCGTCGGCTATCAGGCGTTCCAGGTCGGCGCGCGCCCGGTCCTGCATGCGGGCCGGGATTTCCTCCGACAGCAGTTCGAGCAGCAGTTCAGGCATCGGCCGCGCCCGAATCGCCGTTGTCCGGTTCGCTCCGACTGTCGAGCCAGGCGCGGCAGCAGGCGCGGGCCAGCGTTCGCACCCGCAAAATGTAGGATTGCCGCTCGGTCACGCTGATGACGCCGCGCGCGTCCAGCAGGTTGAACAGGTGGCTCGCCTTCATGCACTGGTCGTAGGCCGGCAGCGGCAGGGCCGCCTCGACCAGCGCCAGGCATTCCCTCTCCGCATCCTCGAAATGGCGGAACAGCCGGTCGGTGTCGGCGTGCTCGAAATTGAAGGCCGAGAATTCCCGCTCGGCCTGCAGGAAGACATCGCCGTACGTCACGCCGCCCTCGTCCTTCGGGACGCCGTCCCAGTCCAGGTCGTAGACGTTGTCGACGCCCTGGATATACATGGCGAGCCGCTCCAAGCCGTAGGTCAGCTCGACCGAGACCGGGTTGCAGTCGATGCCGCCGACCTGCTGGAAATAGGTGAACTGGGTCACCTCCATGCCGTCGCACCAGACCTCCCAGCCGAGGCCCCAGGCGCCCAGCGTCGGGCTTTCCCAATCGTCCTCGACGAAGCGGATATCATGGGCCATCGGGTCGATACCGATGGCGCGCAGGCTGTCCAGATACAGGACCTGGCTGTTGGCCGGCGACGGCTTGAGCAGCACCTGGAACTGGTAATAGTGCTGGAGCCGGTTCGGATTCTCGCCGTAGCGCCCGTCGGTCGGACGGCGCGACGGCTGGACATAGGCCGCATTCCACGGCTCCGGCCCTAGCGAGCGCAGCGTGGTCGCCGGATGGAAGGTGCCGGCGCCGACTTCCATGTCGTAGGGCTGGAGAATCACACAGCCCCGCCCGGCCCAGAAATCCTGCAATTTCAGGATGAGCCGCTGGAAGCAGGTCTCAGGCGATACGGCAGGCGCCATCGGGGGATTTCTATTTCGGGAGGGCGGCGGAATTGTGCGCTGCACTATCACAAAACCGCCCGGCAGCCGCACGGGTCACGCCGCCGCACGACGGCCCGGCAGTCTCACACCGGCAGTCTCACGCGGGCGGTCTCACGCCAACGGACAGCCGGACTTGCCGCAGTTTCCCGCGGCGAAGGCACCGCAGGCCCGGCACTGGATCAGGTCCGCTGCCGATCCGGAAGCGGGCGGTTCGCCGGACTCCGTCGGGCCGCCGCGCGGTTGTCCGCCATCCCGCGAGCCCCAGTCGCCGCTGTTGCGGTTTAGCTGGCGGACGATTTTCGATCCGAGCAGCAGCACGACGACCGCCACGAGGATCAGCAGGATCTTGCCGATGGAAAGGCCGAACATTCCGCTCGTCCCGCCTACAACCCGAAACGGGACCAGAGGGCCCGCTCCTCGACCGCCGCCAGCAGCCCGGCGCCGAGCGCGATGCCCCAGGTTTCTTCCGACGCGCGCTCGCCCGACAGACCGAAGCGCCGTTTCAGCCATCCGCGCCGCTCGCCGACCGGGAGGAGGCGCACCTTCTCGCCGAAGCGGTCGCGGCACACCGTCCGCAGATCGCCCAGGGCGTCGACCAGCCCGAGTTCGAGCGCCTTCCGGCCGGTCCAGAATTCGCCTGTGAACAGGTTGTCGCCCTTCAGCTTCTTGCCGCGCCGGCGTTTGACCAGCTCGATGAAGCTGTCGTGCATGTCTTTCTGGATCGTCTTCAGATGCGCGACGTCCTCTTCGTTTTCCGGCCGGAAGGGATCCAGCATCCCCTTGCGCGCGCCCGCCGTGTAGAGGCGCCGCTCGATGCCCAGCTTGCCGATCGCCTCGACGAAGCCGAAGCCGCCGGTCACCACGCCGATCGATCCGATAATCGAGTTGGCGTCAGCATAGATCTCGTCGCCGGCGCAGGCCAGCCAGTAGCCACCGGAGGCCGCCACGTCCTCGACGAAGACCAGCACCGGCACGTTCTTCTCGTTCGCGAGATCGCGGATCCGCCGGTAGATCAATGCCGACTGGACCGGCGAACCGCCCGGCGAATTGACCGAAAGGGCGACGGCCTTCAGCCCTTTGACCGAAAAGGCACGCTGGATCGCCGGGGCGAGGCGCTGGATGTTCATGCCGCGCCGCAACGGTCCGATGTTGCCGATCGCGCCGTTCAGCCGCAACACGGCAACGGTCGGTTTACGTCTTCCGAGCCCGAACAATTCCGCCCCTCGACCCGTTCCCGGCGCGCCAATCCGCGATCCGCCTTCAGGTGACGCCCCTAATTTGCAAACGGGGCGCCGGAAGGCAATGTGGCGGACTTTCCCCGGAACTCGATGCTCAAAATTCGACGCCGCCGCCGCCGCGCAGCACCGCCTCGGCCGCCGGCGTAAAGCGGCCGTCCGCCTCGTGCAGCGTCAGGCCGGGCAGCAGCCGCGCC
The DNA here is from genome assembly GCA_965202925.1 of Alphaproteobacteria bacterium. GTDB lineage: Bacteria > Pseudomonadota > Alphaproteobacteria > Bin65 > Bin65 > Bin65. Next base: position 330,685 of record CBDBCG010000002.1, read on the forward strand.
GATCCCCTGCCACCGACCCGCGCCCGGACCAGCACCCGCTTCGCCTCGCGCCCGGCCCTGGGCCACAGCGGCAGAATTTCCGGGCCGCCGGTCCGCGCCGACAAGGCGTCCAGCAGATCGTCGAGCCGCGCGGCGGGATAGATCGTCGTCACCGTCGCTTTCGGACGGCCGAGACGGCAAAGGCCGTCCACCCATTCGGCGATCGGCAAATCGGATTCGTGCTTGGCGCGCGCCTTGCGGCCGTCCGGCGGCCGGTTGCCCGATCCGCCGGGCCAGAAGGGCGGGTTCGACATCAGACAGTCGAACGGCCCGCCGCAGCTGCGGGAATTCTCGATGGCGGGGACAGCCGCCAGCCGGCTGCCGAAGCCGTTCGCCTCCGCGTTCTCCAGCGCGAGGCGCCGGAGGGCCGGATCGGGCTCGGCGCCGACCACCGAACAGTCCGGGACGCGCGCCAGCAGGCACAGCGCCGCCGCGCCGGCGCCGAGGCCGAGCTCGAACACCCGGTCGCCGGGTCCGGCCGGCACGGCGGCGGCGAGGAAGACCGGATCGATGGCGCTGCGATAGCCGGATGCCGGCTGCCGGAACCGGATGCGGCCGCCGAGCAGGGCGCCTTCGGTGGTGTCAGCCGTCATCGCATGCGCCGTCCGCCTCGGAGAGAATCAGGCGGGCCGCCGCGAAATCCTCCTCCGTCACCATGACGCGCCGCGGCAGCAGGGCGACGCTTCCTTCCAGAACGCTCATATGCAGGTCGAGGACCAGCGACTCGATCCCCTCTGCGCGCAAGGCCGCCTCGAGCCAGGAAATGAGCACCGGATCCGTGGTTCTGACCAGTTCGCGCATCGTTTCCTCCCGACTGTTCCGGCTGCGCTCGCGAAGGGTCGCTGCGCTTGTTTGCCGCTTGACCGGCCTTTCGGTCGCGGTATCTGATTGCCCTGTAGCGGGTACGATTTTTTGCCAATACAACAAGAATATCAAGGGCTTATACTGGGCGCCTAGTGGATGTGCGCCCGGCCGCTGCGATGTTGCGGCCGGCCAGCGCCGGCAGGTGAGGAGACGCCGTGACGCCAGTCGCGACCCTACAGCACGACGCGGCGGCAACAGGCGCCGGACTCGCCTCCGCCCCCGGTCTCGACCGTATCCTCAGGATCGTCGGCGCCGACCTCGAACGGGTGAACCGGGTGGTCCTCGACCGGATGCAAAGCCCGGTTTCGCTGATTCCCCAACTGGCCGGCCACATTATTGCCGCCGGCGGCAAGCGGCTGCGCCCCGTTCTGACGCTCTCCAGCGCCCGCCTGTGCGGCTACGAGGGCGACCGCCATGTCGAGCTCGCGGCCTGCGTCGAATTTATCCATACCGCGACGCTACTGCACGACGACGTCGTCGACGAGAGCGGCCTGCGCCGCGGCGTGCCGACGGCGAACGCGGTGTGGGACAACGCGGCGAGCATCCTGGTCGGCGACTTCCTGTTCTCCCGGGCCTTCGAGCTCATGGTCGCCGACGGCTCGCTGAAAGTGCTCGAAACCCTGTCCGCCGCCTCGGCCACCATCGCCGAGGGCGAAGTGCATCAGCTCGCCACGACCAACGATCTTTCGACCACGGAAGAAGAGTATCTGGAGGTCATCTCGGCGAAGACGGCAAAGCTGTTCGAGGCAGCCGCGCAGGTCGGCGCCATCGTGGCCGGCCAGCCGGAGCGGGCGGAGCGCAACCTCGCCGCCTTCGGCGGGCATATCGGCATGGCGTTCCAGCTGATCGACGATGTGCTCGACTATTCGGCGCAACAGGCGACCCTGGGCAAGACGGTCGGCGACGATTTCCGCGAAGGCAAGATCACCCTGCCGGTCATTCTGGCCTACCGGCGCGGCGGCGCGGCGGAAAGGGAATTCTGGCGGCGCGTTCTGGAAGAGCAGAGGCTCAAGGACGGCGATCTCGAGCGGGCGATAGACCTGATGCGCCGCCGCGGCGCGCTGACGGAAACGGTCGAACGGGCCCGGCACTATGCCAATTCCGCCCTCCGCTCGCTGGACGGTTTTCCGCGCACCCCGATCCGCGAGGCGCTGGGCGATCTCGTCGCATTCGCGGTGGAGAGGCCCTACTGAATTCACCGCGCCGAATGCGCGCTTCCGATCGTCCGGGCGGCGGGCCGGGCGACCGGCTTGCACCGGCACGGGCCGGCCCTTATATAGCGCGCTCGGCCGGAGTGTAGCTCAGCCTGGTAGAGCACTGTCTTCGGGAGGCAGGGGCCGGTGGTTCGAATCCACTCACTCCGACCAATCCTTTCAAGCGGCATGCCACGGTTTCAGCCCGGTTCGGGGCAGTTTCCGGCGCCGGCCAACGCATCGCCGTTCCGAGTGCATTGAGTTCGGCGGAAGCGGGCGGCGATGCCGGCCCCGGTCCCGTTGTCGCCCGCTTCTCCGCACCTATCGCGCGGCGGTCTGATCGAACCGGGAAACGGTTATATCCATGTCCGGGAAATTGAAGGAGCTGCCCGGATAATTGCTGCGCGTTGCCGTACGAAGCTCTTCGATGAAGACCTTCATCGCCGGGGACACATACCGTCTCGGATCCCACAGTACCGACATGTTGAAGCCGAGCAGGCGATCGCCGTGGCAGATCGGAATCGCCCTGTCCTTGAGCGGACCGAGCAGCACCGTCGACGGAACGACGGCGATTCCCTGCTCAGATCTGACCAGGGCGAGCAGGCAATGCGGGCTGTCGCTCTCAATGAGAATGTGCGGGTTGACGTTCGCGACCTGGCACACGCCATCGAAGATTCGCCGCGTCATGAATTGGGGTTTCAGCAGCAGCATGGTCTCCGCTGCCAGGTCCCCGATGTCTATTCTCGGGTATCCTTCAAATCGGCTGCCGGCCGGGACCACCGCCAACAGGCCCAGGGGCAGCAGGGGCCGCCCTTCGAGCGCGGAGTTCGACGGCAGTCCGGCGATCGCCACTTCCAGCTCGCCGCTCTCGAGACGCTGGCTCAGCCGGGCGGAGCCGTCCTCCACCAGCTTGATTTCGATGTCGGGAGACCGCTGGCGGAACTTGGACAGAAACCGGGCGACCACGCTTTCCATCGTCTGCGGCGTCGCGCCAACCCTGAGTATGCCCCTCGAACCCTTGGCAAGCGCCTTGGCGCGCAGCCCCATGGCGTCGACATCGTTGAGGATGGCTCTGCTCCGGTCGAGGAGGTCTCGCCCCGCCGCGGTCAGCTCGATGCGCCGCCCGATGCGATCGAAGAGCCGCACCCCGAGATCTTCTTCCATCAGATGGACCTGACGGGAGAGGGCAGACTGGCTGATCCGCAGCCTTTCGCCGGCGCGGGAGAAGCTCATCTCCTCTGCGACGGCAGCGAAGTAGCGGAAGTGACTGAGTTTCATGCGCCGACCTATAACGAAATTCGCTAGAAATCGGAACTAAATTGCATTGGACAAATAGATATACGGATATCCATAATCGGTCCCGCGCCGTTGAATGATCGATTCGAAGAAGCTGGGGTAAGAGGCATGGTTCCGGAACTTCACGAACAATGGCAGCCGCTCGACTTCGCCAGCCTGCTGACTTCCGACGTCGCCTTCCTGAACACCGATTCCCAGAACAGCATATTGAATCCCGAAGGCTGCCTGACCCACGAACGGATCTGGGTCGACGCCAACGAGCAGGGCGGCCCGCTGTACAACACTTTGCGACTGGCCGAAGCCGCCCGCAGGACCGGGATGCCGTTCCTGTGGCTGCGATACGACCGTTTCATCGGCGAGATCGAGCCGGTCAACGAAATGGACCGTGTGCAGTACCATTTCTGGAACAAGGACTATGCGGGCGACCGCGCGAAGAAGGACTGGGAAGCCGATCTCGTCCCCGAGGTGAAGGCAATCATGGAGCCCGACGACATCACCCTGGTCTATCCGGGATGGAGCGTCTTCACGGGGACACCCGTGATCCGGTGGCTCAATCAATGGCACGCGCGGACGCTGCTGATCTCGGGATACCACACCGACTGGTGCATCGAGATGGCGACCCGGCACGCCCGCGAACTGGGCTACATGCCGGTCGTTGTCGGCGATGCGTGCGGCAGCACCCAGCCGCTGCACGACCAGACCCTGGAGCAGATCAACACCTGTTATGCACCGGTGATCTCAACGGAAGCGGCGGTCGGTTTCATCGCGGAAGGATTGTCCCGGCAAGAACGCAGCGCGGCGGAATAGGATGCCGCGCGAAGACGCCCCGGGAGACGGGCGATGGCCGCACCGGTGCCGGGACCCCTAGGCGCATATCGGCAGGCTTTTCGGGGGAATACGGCAATTTTCGCAGCAATCGACGATCCGCACACTTTCATCGGGGGCAACGTCATCGGAAGAGCGGCTTCGCAGGCGCGTCCATCGGTTGCTGTCCGGTGAGTTCGGGCATCACGAGCGCGGACGAGGAAGCGGGCAGCGATGCCGAGCGGAGTTTGGACAACGCACCGGCCGGCGAGAGCCGGGACGCGATATCGGTTCGCAGGCATGCGGAGCCGCCGATATTGCGGACCGAGGCCATCTCTCTCTCGTTCGGCGGCGTTCGCGCCCTGATCGATGTGGGGTTCGACGTGCTGACGGGGGAGATACTGTCCATCATCGGTCCCAACGGCGCCGGCAAGACATCGATGGCCAACGTGATCAGCGGCCTGTACCGGCCGACGTCCGGACGCATTTTCTTCAAGGGACAGGATCGGACCGCCTTCTCGCCGCAGGCCGTAGCAGCGCTGGGAATCGCGCGCACGTTTCAGAACCTCGCGCTGTTCCGAGGCCTGACGGTGATCGAGAATATCCTCGTCGGCCGCCACCTGCACATGCGCACCGGCCTCTTCGCCGGCGGCATCCACTGGGGCGCGGCGCGGCGGGAAGAGCTGGAGAACCGCCGCAGGGTCGAGGAAATCATCGAGTTTCTGAACCTCACGGAATTTCGCGGCCGGGCCGCCGATACGCTGCCCTACGGCCTGCAGAAACGCGTCGAACTGGGGCGGTCGCTGGCGGCCGAGCCCGGATTGCTGATCCTGGACGAGCCCATGGCCGGCATGAACCGGCAGGAGAAAGAGGACATGGTCCGCGTCGTCGTCGACGCCAATGTCGACCTGGAGACGACCATCATCCTGATCGAGCACGACATGAGCGTAGTCATGGATATCTCCGATCGGGTGGTCGTGCTCGATCACGGGGAGAAAATCGCCGAGGGCGACGCGGAAACGGTCCGGCAGGACGAGACCGTGATCGGGGCGTATCTCGGTCAGGAGGCATGATGAACGACCTCATCTACGGCATCGAGCTTACGATCACCGGCCTCCTCATCGGCTCGATGTATTCCATGGTCGCGCTCGGATTCGTCCTCATTTTCAAGGCGTCCTCCGTGTTCAACTTTGCACAGGGAGCGATGACGCTGTTCGCCGCGCTGACCCTTGTCGGCCTCATACCCATAGTCGGTTTCTGGGTCGCCCTGCTGCTCACCGTCGCCGTGATGGGCGGGGTTGCGGTGTTCGCCGAACGGGCGATCTTCCGTCCCCTGGTCGGCGCCGAACCGCTGGTCATTTTCGTGGCGACGCTGGGCCTCGCCTTCATCCTCGAGGGATCGGCCCAGATATTCTGGGGCACGCAGCCCCACGGACTGAAGCTCGGCCTGCCCGTCGAACCGCTGATGATCGGCGGGGTTTTCGTTTCGATGCCGGATTTCATTTCGGCCCTGGCCGCCGCCTTCTTCGTGGTCCTGCTGGTCCTGTTCTTCCACAAGACCCGGATCGGGCTCGGACTGCGGGCCATTGCCGACGATCATGTGGCCGCCCAGTCGATGGGGATCCAGCTGCGCAAGGTCTGGACGATTGTCTGGGTTCTGGCCGGCATCGTGGCGCTGGCCGCCGGGATGCTCTGGGGCGCGCGGATCGGCGTTCATTTCGCGATGTCGCTGATCGCGCTGAAGGCGCTTCCCGTTCTCATCATCGGAGGCATCGAAAGCATTCCCGGCGCCATCGTCGCCGGCCTGATCGTCGGCGTTGCCGAGGCGCTGGGGGAGGGGTTCATCGGGCCCCTCGTCGGCGGCGGCGTCCAGGACATCATGGCCTATCTCGTCGCGCTACTGTTCCTGATGTTCCGGCCCTACGGCCTCTTCGGCGAAGAGATGATCGAGAGAGTGTGAATGGCCCTTCCGGACACCCGACAGCAGCTGCCGCAGGTCCTCGAACGGGACATGCGCTACCTGCCGGGCTCCCTGGACCGGCTCGCCCTGTTCCTTCTTGTCGGCTTTTTCGTGTTCGTGCCGCCGTTTCTCGGCGACTACTGGCTCAAGGGAATCCTCGTTCCCATGCTGATCCTCTCGATCGCCGCCCTCGGCCTGAACGTCCTGACGGGGTATGCCGGGCTCATTTCGCTGGGCCAGGCGGCGTTCATGGCCATCGGCGCGTTCGCCGGCGTCATCGCCTACGGACGATACGGGATTCCGATCCCCCTGACGCTGCTACTCGCCGGATTGACGGCCGCCCTCGTTGGCGCCGTCGTCGGGACGCCGTCCCTGCGCATCAAGGGCCTGTACCTGCTCGTCGCCACGCTCGCCGCCCAGTTCATCATCGTCTGGACGATCCAGCGCGTCCCCTGGATCGGTGCGGCGTCGATGGTGACCATCAACACGCCGCCGGTCTTCATCGGCGCCTGGGAGATCGATACCGCGCTCGAGCAGTATTACTTCTCTCTCGCGGTCGCCGCCGTGCTGACGCTTTTCGCCTGGAACCTGACCCGCAGCCGCGTCGGGAGAGCCTGGATGGCAATCCGCGATCACGACGTGGCGGCGCGGGTCATGGGCATTTCCATGCTTCGCTACAAGCTGCTCGCTTTCATGGTGTCGGCGTTTTATGGCGGGATCGCCGGCGCCCTTGTCGTCTTTGCCTGGGTCGGGGCGGCGAACGTCCAGGAGTACGAGCTGGAACTCTCGATCCAACTTCTGGGAATGATCATCATCGGTGGCCTCGGAAGCATCCTCGGATCCTACCTGGGCGCTGCATTCATCGCGCTGCTGCCTATCGCGATCAGCATCGGAATGCACAACCTGTACGGAATTGTCGGCGGCGAGATCGTATCCGCCGCCGTGCTCGCGAACGCCGAGCATGTCGTATTCGGCGTTCTGATCGTCCTCTTCCTGATTTTCGAACCGCTGGGGCTGGCCCACATCTGGCACCGGCTTTCGTCGCGCTTCGAATTTCGGCTCCGGTCGGCAGTACGCCCATGAACCGGCGAGGCGTTCGCGAGCTAGCTGAAGAATCGGTCAATCCGGCCGATTCGAGACCCTACGCCGTGCAACGGCACGGAAACAGGAGGTCGATATGTTGATGAGACGTGCATCCATTCGTTTTTCCCCGGCGCTCGCGACCGGGGTCCTGGCCGCAGGTGTGCTTGCGACGGCATCGGCGACGCTGCCGACGCAGACAAGCATCGCCGCGGAAGGCGAGATCTATCATCCGATGCTGGTCACCCGGACCGGCCCGTTCGCTTCCGCCGCCAGCGGCGTAAGCTCGGGCCAGCAGGATTATTTCGCCCTGGTCAACGCCAACGGCGGCATCGACGGCGTCAAGATCAAGTGGGAGGAATGTGAATTCGGCTACAAGACGCCGCGCGCGCTCGAATGCTACGAGCGCTTCCGCGGCAAGTGGAAGATCGTCTACCCGAACAGCACGCCGGTCATATTCGCGCTGTCCAAGAGACTTACGGAAGACAAGGTGCTCGGCATCAATCTTGCCGGCGGACGATCGGAATCGACCGACGGAACGACGTTCCCCTATCTCTCGCCGGTCATCCTGAACTTCTGGTCCCAGGCCGCATCGACCATCCGCTATATCGCGCAGCAGGAGGGCGGCGAGGCCAAGCTCAAGGGCAAGAAGATCGCCTTCGTGCACCTGGACAACGCCTACGGCCGCCAGCCGTTCCCGATCTTCGATGCGCTCGCCAAGAAATACGGCTTCGAATGGAAGTCGTGGCCGCTTGCCTGGCCGGCCCTCGAGCAGAGCGCCGCCTGGGTCGACATCGCACGCCGGTTCCGCGCGGACTGGGCGATCCAATGGAATTACGGCCAGTCCTGCAACGTCCCGATGACCGAGATGAAGAAGGTCGGATTTCCGATCGAGAAATTCGTCGGCACGCTCTGGTGCGGTTCCGAGGAGGACGTCACGCCGGCGGGCGATCTTGCCAAAGGCTACGTCTCGGCCAACTATCATGGAGTCGGCCTCGATTTCCCGGTGATCCAGGAAATCATCAAGAAGGTCCACGACAAAGGCAAGGGCAACATCGACCGGAAGCGGGTCGGTACGGTTGCCTACAACCGCGGCGTCCTGACCGGGATCATCATCGTCGAGGCATTCCGTAACGCCATCAAGAGCGCCGGCATGCCGCTCGACGGCAAGAAGGTCCGCGACGGCTTCCGCATGATCAAACTCGACAAGAAGAGGCTCAAGGAACTCGGGGCCGAAGGACTGCTTCCCGAGCTCGTGTTCTCTGCGACCTATCACGGCGGCATCGAACCGCAGCTCTTCCAGCGGTGGGACGGCAAGAAATGGACCACGATCTCCGATTGGGTCCCGCCGTACGAGGACGTGGTCAAGTCCGAGATCAAGCGGGCCGCCGCCGAATACAAGAAACAAACCAAGCAGTGATACCGTGGCGCCCGTACTGAGGATCGAGGATGTCGAGGTCTACTATGGTGGCGTCATCCACGTCCTCAAGGGCGTTTCGCTTGCGGTCCCCGAGAAGGGCATCGTCGCCCTTCTCGGGGCCAACGGCGCCGGAAAATCGACGACGTTGAAGGCGGTGTCGAACCTGCTGCGGGCGGAACGGGGCGAGGTCGCCCGCGGCACGATCGAGTTTCGGGGCCGTTCCGTCCTGAAACTCGATCCCGCCGACATCGTCCGGCTCGGAATCGTCCAGGTCCTGGAGGGCCGGCGGCTGTTCGAGCATTTGACGGTCGAGGAAAACCTTCGCGCGGGGGCCTATGCGCAAACCTGGGGCGAGAGCGTCAGGAGCGATCTCGAGCGGGTTTACGAGTATTTCCCGGCTCTCGCCGAGCGGCGCGAGCTCAAGGCCGGCTACCTGTCCGGCGGAGAACAGCAGATGGCGGCGATCGGCCGGGCCCTGATGGGGCGTCCGAAGCTCATTCTCCTGGACGAACCCTCCATGGGTCTGGCGCCGCTGCTGGTGAAGGAGATCTTCCAGATCGTTCACCGCCTCAACCGGGACGAAGATGTCGCCATCCTTCTCGCCGAGCAGAACGCCCTCATGGCGCTTTCCATCGTACAGTACGCCTATGTGATGGAAGGCGGCCGCGTCGTCTCGGAGGGCCGCGCCGACGCATTGGCCCGGGACGACACCGTTCGACGGTTCTATCTCGGGATGGCCGATCACGAGGAACACCAGAGCTACCGCAAAATTCTCGAGGAGAAACGCGCCGCCGCCGGCGTGCGCAATCTCCGGAAACGTCAATCCACAGGAGGAAGCGATGATTCCTGAACAGAAAACCAGTTGGAGATCGAAGATTCCGGACCTTCATCCGCAATGGGCGGGGGTCGATTTCGCCGAAATCCTCGCGCTGCCGACAGCGTATCTGGCGGTCGGATACTCCAACAGCATACTGAGCAATTTCGGCGCGCAATCCCACGAGCGGCTGTGGGAGCGGACCCGGCTGCCCGGCGGGGCCCTCGGCAACACCGTCAAGCTGATCCACGCTTGCCGCGACGCCGGGATGCACCTGTTCTTCACCCGGTACGAAATCTTCCGGCAGAGCTTTCCGCAATCGCCGATGGACAGGTCGCAATACGACTACTGGGCGTCGGGCAAGGACGACTGGACCGACGCGCAGAAGGAACGGGACTGCGATACAGTCGCGGAAATCAAGGAACTGATGCGGCCGGAAGACGAGATCATCCACTACACGTCGCTCGGCAACGTGTTCCTCGGCACCATGCTGTCGAGCTACCTGAACATGCGCGGCGTCCGGACCGTCCTGCTGTCCGGCTTCCACCTCGACTGGTGTATCGAGCAGGCGGCCCGGAGTTGCCGCGACATGGGCTACATGCCCATCGTCATCGGCGACGCCTGCGGCTGCGGCCGGGAGGAGGACGAGGCCCCGACCCTGGAGCGGCTCGACATGTTCTTCGCCCCGGTCATCTCAACGGACACGGCGGTCGAGTTCATCCGCGAGGCGCGGGAGCGGCGGGCGGCCTGATCCGGGCTTCCGGAGACCGCCGGGCTCGGGCCGTTGCAGGTGTCCGGGCGGCTGGTCTCCGGAATGCGCAGTCGACCGCCGGGGATCGCAGAACGCGGGATGCCAGCGAGCGAGCGATGACAAAGCCTCCACTTTCGGGCCTCAAGGTTCTCGAGCTGGGAGAGCTTGTCGCGGGACCCTTCATCGGGACGCTGCTGGGCGAGTTCGGCGCCGACGTCATCAAGGTCGAGAGGCCCGGCCGCGGCGACGTGCTCCGCCAGTTCGGACCGATGGTCGACGGCGAGAGCCTTTATTGGAAGGTCAACGGCCGCAACAAGAAATCTGTCGTGCTCGACCTCGAAACGGCCTCGGGCCGGACGGTGCTCGGCGAGCTGATTGCGCGCTGCGATGTGATGATCAACAGCCTTCGGCCCGGTACCCTGGAAAAATGGGGCTTCACCGAGGAGGGCCTGAAGGCATCGTATCCCGGGCTGGTGATCGTCTATGTCAGCGCTTTCGGCCGTACCGGCCCGAAGGCGTCGGAAGGCGGCTACGACCCGATTGCGCAGGGATTCAGCGGCCTGAGCGACCTGACCGGCGAGGCCGGCGGACCGCCCATGCGGGCCGGGGGCTGCATTCCCGTCTGCGATTTCATGACCGGCGTCGCCGGAGCGCTCGGCGCCGTTCTTTCGCTCTACGGCCGGGACAGGGCTCCCGGTGCGCGGGGCCAGTCGGTGGATATCGCACTCTACGACGTCGCATTCAGAATGACCGCGCCGCTCCTGAGCTACTTCGACCTTTCTCAGGAGGTCTGGAGCCGGAGCGGAAATCACAGTCTCGGAGGCGCGCCGACCGGCCATTTCCTGACCTGCGACGACCGGTGGGTCTGCGTTTCCGTACAGAACGACGAACAGTTTCGGCGCCTGGCGCAGCTCGTGGAACGATCCGACTGGCTCACGGATCGTCGCTACGCCGACAGCGCATCGCGCACGGAAAACCGGGAACTGATATGCCGTGAGTTCGCCGACTGGGCGCGGCTGCAGACGCGCCGGGACCTCATTGAGAGCTTCGACAGCCATGGCCTGGTTGCCGGCCCCATCAACGATGTCGCGGACCTGGCGGCGGACCCGCATCTCGCCGCCCGGGGCTATGGCCGGGTGCAGGACGACGAGATCGGAGAGTACCGCACGCCCGATATCGTGCCGCGCCTCTCGGATTCGCCGGGCTCCGTACGACGCCCGGCCCCCGCGCTCGGCGCCGATACCATCGATGTCCTCAAGCGCGAGCTGTCGTATTCCGACGCCGCCTGCGCGCGGTTGCTGAGCGAAGGCGCGCTCGGAGAGTCGAGCCGGGCTGCGCGACGGAAGGACCGGACCTGAAGTTGCCGCGATATTGACCCGTCGCCGCAGGCGCAGCGGCCCGGCTGTCCGGACGCGGGTTCGGTCTTCGCCGCCCGGTTCGGCCGGGAAGGAGAAGACGGTCACCGGGACGTCCTCCTCACGGAGGCTGTCAGCGAAGATTTGCGGGTGCCTTGCGCCGCGCAGGCCGGCGGCTTCGAAAATCTCCTATCCGGTCATCCGGCGGACCACGCCGAAAGCGAACAGAACGCCGAAGGCGGTGAACACCGCGCCGGCGAAGCCGAACATGTCGTCCGTCGCGCGCGCCACCATGAACAGACCGGCGAGCGCAACCAGGATTCCGACGAACATCATCACGACATTGGACATGGGCGGATGACCTGCTAGCTGGCCGGCGGCGGCACCAGATTGCGGTAGGCGTGCCAGGTCGCATGGGCGACGAGCGGCAGCGTTACGGCGAGTCCGACGAACCCGACGACGATTCCGGCTCCGGTAAAGAGAACGATCAGGAAAGCCCAGAGCAGCATGGCGGCCTTGTTCCGCTGCACCGTACGGAAGCTGACCAGAACCGCCTCGAACACCGTGACGTCCCGGTCGATCAGCATGGGCGCCGATACGGCGGAGATGGCAAAGACGACGGCAGCCAGCGCGGCGCCGACCAGGCAGCCGACGATCAGGAAAACGAGATTCCGGCCGGTCAGGATGACCGTTTCGATAAAGCCGAGCAGGTCCGGCGGAGCCGAGCCGAAAGCGACAGGCGGCTCGCTGCCGAAGAACAGGGCGAACAGCAGCGTCGCCACGCGAATCCAGAACAGGAAGAACAGCCCGAGGATGAAGCCGAGCAGCGCTACCTGACCGGCATTGCGGCGCCAGGCGCCCAGCGCCGTGCCGATTCCGACGGGCCGGCCCTGCTCCAGTTCCCGGCTGACATGATACAGGCCGACCGCGAGCAGCGGCGCGACCAGCATGAAGCCCGCCACCAGCGGCAGCGCCAGATTGTACATCCTGTAGCGGTGCAGGATGAGCAGGATGGCGAGGCCGACAGCGGCGAACAGGGCGCCCCAGACCAGGCTGGTGCCGCGCGACCGGCGAAGATCCTCCCACCCGGCGGCGAGCCACGTCCACGGCGCATCGACAGGGACGGTCACACCGTCCGCCGCCTGTTTATCAGCCGATGCTCCTGCCACTGCCACGTTTCAGCCCCGCCGAACAGGTTACCGGTCAACCGGCAGCAGGTTAGGTCGTCACAAGTCGCGACAGATTGATATTAGTCAATGCCTGTGCAACCATCAACTGCACCCTAGGCACCTGTCACCGGCGTGCGGCTCGGCACGGTCCGGTGACGCTTGGAGCCGGCACGTCAGGGGCACGGATCGCGATGGTAGCAGCGACGGCGGAAGCGGGGCCGGGCGGCGGAAATGCCGCCGGCGCAACGGCCGGAAGCCCGGAATTGCCTGCCTACAACATGACCGTGGTCCGCCAGTTCACGCTGGCGACGGCCTTCTGGGGCATCGCCGCGTTTCTGGTCGGCGTCGTCATAGCCTTGCAGCTCGCCTTCCCGGTTCTCAATCTGGATCTGCCCTGGACGAGCTTCGGCCGGCTGCGACCGCTCCACACCTCGGCGGCGATCTTCGCCTTCGGCGGCAACGCGCTGTTCGCGACGTCGCTCTATGTCGTCCAGCGGACCTGCCGGGCGCCGCTCTGGGGCGGTCCGTCGCTCGCAGCCTTCCTGTTCTGGGGCTACCAGATCTTCATCGTGCTGGCCGGCACCGGCTATGTCATGGGCGTCACCCAGAGCAAGGAATATGCCGAGCCGGAATGGTATGTCGATATCTGGCTCACCATCGTCTGGGTGATCTACCTGCTGGTCTACGGCGGCACGATCCTGCGCCGGAAAGAGCCGCATATCTACGTCGCCAACTGGTTCTTCCTCGCCTTCATCATCACCGTGGCGATGCTGCACATCGTGAACAATCTGGCGGTGCCCGTGTCGTGGGTCGGCGCAAAGAGCTACATCCTGTGGTCGGGCGTTCAGGATGCGTTGACCCAGTGGTGGTACGGCCATAACGCCGTCGGCTTCTTCCTGACCGCCGGCTTCCTCGGGATCATGTACTACTTCGTCCCGAAGCGGGCGGAGCGGCCGGTCTATTCCTACCGGCTGTCGGTCATCCATTTCTGGTCGCTGATCTTCCTCTATATCTGGGCCGGCCCGCACCATCTGCACTACACCGCCCTGCCCGACTGGGCGCAGAGCCTGGGCATGATGTTCTCGGTGATGCTGTGGATGCCGAGCTGGGGCGGCATGATCAACGGCCTGATGACGCTCTCCGGGGCCTGGGACAAACTGCGGACCGATCCGGTCTTGCGCTTCCTGGTGGCGTCGGTCGGCTTTTACGGCATGAGCACCTTCGAGGGCCCGGTCATGTCGATCAAGCCGGTCAACGCGCTCAGCCACTACACCGACTGGACGGTCGGCCACGTCCATTCCGGCGCGCTCGGCTGGGTCGCCTTCATCAGCTTCGGCGCGCTCTATTTCCTCGTGCCGAAACTGTGGGGCCGGCGCGAACTGTTCAGCCTGAAACTGGTCAGCTACCATTTCTGGATCGCGACCCTCGGCATCGTGCTCTACGTCACCTCGATGTGGATTTCCGGCATCATGCAGGGGCTGATGTGGCGCGCCTACAACGATCTCGGCTTCCTGCAATACCGCTTCGTCGAGACCGTCGAGGCCATGCATCCATATTATGTGATCCGGGCCCTGGGCGGCATCCTGTTCCTGATCGGCGCGCTGTTGATGATCTACAACCTGTACCGCACGATCCGGGGCAACTATGCCGACGACCAGGTCGCCGCGTACGAGCCCGCCGGGCCGTCGGGCGCCGGCGCAGCGGCAACGGCGTGAGGGGACACGCGCGATGGCGAAATTCTCCCACGCTATCCTGGAAAAGAACGTCATCCTGCTGGCGATCGCGACGCTGATCACCGTGTCGATCGGTGGGCTGGTGGAAATCGTCCCGCTCTACACGATCAAGTCGACCATCGAGCCGGTGCAGGGCGTCCGGCCCTATTCGCCGCTCGAGCTCGCCGGCCGGAACATCTACATCCGGGAAGGCTGTTACAACTGCCACAGCCAGATGGTCCGGCCGTTCCGCGACGAGGTCGAGCGCTACGGCCCCTACAGCCTGGCCGCCGAGAGCATGTACGACCATCCCTTCCAGTGGGGCTCCAAGCGGACGGGGCCGGACCTCGCCCGGGTCGGCGGCAAGTATTCCAACGCCTGGCATGTCCAGCATCTCGTCGACCCGCGCAGCGTCGAGCCGGGCAGCGTCATGCCGCCCTACAGCTTCCTGCTGCGGCGCCGGCTGGGCCGGGACGACATCGCCCGGCACCTGCGGGCCAACCGGGCCGTCGGCGTGCCGTATACCGAGGAGATGATCGCCGCAGCCTACGCCGACATGGTCGCCCAGGCCGACCCGGAGGGCGACCACGACCACGATGCGCTGCTGGAGCGCTACCCCAAGGCGGCGATCGCGGATTTCGACGGCAGCGCCGAACGGCTCACCGAAATGGACGCGCTGGTCGCCTATCTCCAGATTCTCGGCCGGATGGTGGATTTCAAGAAATACACCGTCAAGGACCTGCAGCAGTAGAGGCGCGCGATGGAGGACTTCACCGCCTTTGTCCGCTCCGCCTGGGTCGTCTGGATGATGGCGCTGTTCGTCGGCATCGTTGTCTGGGTGCTGTGGCCGTCGAACCGCGAGCGGTTCCGCCGCGCATCGCGCATTCCGCTGGCCGAAGACGACCGGCCGGGCGAAGCCGCCGACGGCGGCGCGCGCACCGACCCCGCCGCCGCGGCGAAAGACCGGGCGTAGGCCATGCCGAGCAAGAGCGAGAAAGACCTCTATACCGGCCAGGCTACCACCGGCCACGAATGGGACGGCATCGAGGAGCTGAACACGCCGTTGCCGCGCTGGTGGCTATGGCTGCTCTACGCCACGATCGCCTGGGCCATCGTCTATTTCATCCTCTATCCGGCGATCCCGGGCTGGAGCGGCTATACGAAGGGCGTACTGGGCTACTCCTCGCGGGTTGAGATCGAAGAGAAGATCGCCGCGGCCCGGGCCGCCCAGGGCAAATTCCGCGACGGCGTCCGCCGGTCCTCGCTCGCTGAAATCCGCGCGGACGACCGATTGCTGCGTTTCGCGCTGGCCGGCGGCAAGGCGGCATTTGCCGACAATTGCGCGCCCTGCCACGGCGTCGGCGGCACCGGCAATCAGGGCGGCTATCCGTCGCTCGCCGACGACGACTGGCTCTGGGGCGGCAAGCTCGATGAGATTCACCAGACGATCCGCTACGGCGTGCGCACCGAGGAAGACGACGCCCGGGTTTCGGAGATGCCGGCTTTCGGCGGCGAGGAGGATGCGCCGCTCACGCCGGAACAGATCGCCGATGTCGCCGAATTCGTCCTGTCCCTGGGCAAACGCGCGACCGACGGCGCAGCGGCGTCCCGGGGCGCGCCGCTCTACAAGGAGCACTGCGCGACCTGCCACGGCGCAGCGGGCCAGGGCGACCGGGAGCAGGGCGCCCCCCGGCTGAGCGACGCCATCTGGCTGCGCGACGGATCGAAGGCCGGAATCGTTGCCCAGATCGCGAAGCCGAACATGGGGGCAATGCCCGCCTGGCACACCAGGCTGGACGCCGAGACCATCAAGATGCTCGCCGTCTACGTCCATGCCCTGGGCGGCGGCGAGTAGAGGCGTCCGCTGAGGGAGAGCCATCGTGTCCCCGGACGGTAGCGCTACGGCCCACGATTACGGCGATGTCGCGGAAATCCGCTCGGTCCGGGAGCAGAAGGCGGACGCGCGCGCCGGCGCCGCCGAACCGGCCCGCCCGCTCAATCTCTATGCCCGCCGGGCGCAGGTCTATCCCCGCAAGGTCCGCGGCCGGTTCCGCCGCATCAAATGGGCCGCGCTGATCGGGCTGCTCGGCCTGTATTACATCCTGCCCTGGGTGCGCTGGGACCGCGGCCCGGGCGCACCGGACCAAGCCGTGCTGGTCGATCTGAACCATGAGCGCGGCTATTTCTTCTTCATCGAGATCTGGCCCCAGGAGGTCTACTACCTGACCGGAATCCTGGTGCTCGCCGCGGTCGGCCTGTTCCTGGCGACCAGCCTGGCCGGGCGGGTCTGGTGCGGCTACGCCTGCCCGCAGACCGTGTGGACCGACCTGTTCATGTGGGTCGAACGGCAGATCGAGGGCGACCGCAGCGCGCGGATAAGGCTCGACAAACGGCCCTGGTCGGCCGGCAAGGCCGGCCGCAAGGCGGCAAAACACGCTGCCTGGCTGGCCATCGCCTTCCTCACCGGCGGGGCCTGGATCATGTATTTTGTCGATGCGCCGACGGTCGTCGGCGATTTCTTCGTCGGCGCGGCGTCGGAAACCACCTATTTCTTCGTCGGCCTGTTCACCGTCACGACCTACCTGCTGGCCGGCATGATGCGCGAACAGGTCTGCACCTACATGTGCCCCTGGCCGCGCTTCCAGGCGGCGATGTTGGACGAGGATTCCCTCGTCGTCACCTACAACCGCTATCGCGGCGAGCCGCGCGGTCCGATCCGCAAGGGCGAAACACGAGAAAGAACGGGGGGCGACGCCGGCCACTGCATCGACTGCAAGCAGTGCGTCGCGGTCTGCCCGACCGGCATCGACATCCGCGACGGCCTTCAGCTCGAATGCATCGGCTGCGGCCTGTGCGTCGACTCCTGCAACGAAATCATGGCGAAGGTCGGCCTGCCGCCCGACCTGATCGCCTTCGATACCGAGCGGCGCATGGCGCAGCGTTCGGCGAAGCAGCCATTGACCTACCGTCTGATCCGACCGCGCACGGTGCTTTACTTCTTCCTGATGCTCGGCGTCGCCGGCCTGATGGTCTTTGCGCTGGCGACGCGCGACGACCAGGGCGTCAACGTGCTGCACGACCGGACCCTGTTCGTCCGCCTGTCGAGCGGCGCGATCCAGAACAGCTACGACGTCAAGGTGCTGAACAAGGCGCGGGCGACGCGGCGCTTCGACCTGACCGTCGAGGGCCTGCCGGGCGCGCGGATCGTCCTGGTGGGCCGCTCCACGCAACCGGCGGCCCGGGTCGCCGTCAGCGCGCCGCCGGACGGGCTGGGCGAATACCGGCTGCATGTCCGGGCGCCGGCGGCCAGCGTGACCGCGCCGGAGACTCGGATTCGGTTCGTCGTGACCAATGCCGAGGGCCGGAAGACCGTCCGGGAGACCACCTTCCGGGGCCCGAAAGCGCCGGACCGATGACCGGCAATACGAACTCGGGCCATATGAGTTCGGGCCGGACGACCGCGAACGGCGACCGCGAGCGGCGCAGCCGCTGGATACCGTGGACCTTCGTCTGGGGCTTCGTCGTGATTCTGGCGGCCAACGGCATCATGGTTTTCTTCGCTTTCGACAGCTTCACCGGCATCTCGACCGACGACGCCTACCGGCGCGGCCTCGGGTTCAACGAGCAGGTGGAAGCCCGGCAGCGCGCCGAAACCCTGGGCTGGCAGGTCGCGGCCCGCCTGGACACCGGGGCGGCGGACCGGCGCCTCGTTCTGGCGCTGCACGACAGGGCCGGGCGGGCGCTGTCGTCGGCGCAGGTCCGCGCCGAGTTCCGCCGGCCGATCGAACGGGGCCTGGACTTCACGGTGGCCCTGACGCCGCGCGGCGATGGCCGTTACGACGCGCCGGTCCGCGCACCGCGCGCCGGCCAATGGCGGGTGCTGTTCCATATCGCGCTGGGCGGCGACCGGATCACCGCCGAGCGCCGCTTCGTCCTGGACTGATGGCCGTCTCGCCCGACATGGCCGGAATCGCAGCGCAGCGGGCGTCCCCCGGGCGGGCAACCTCCGTGTCGGCGCCGGCCGTCCGCGAAATCAGCCTGCATGTCGACGGCATGCATTGCGGCGCCTGCATCGCCAGGGTCGAAGGGGCACTCGGCGGAATGCCCGGTGTCGAACTGGCCCGGGCCAACCTGACCCAGGGACGGGTGCGCGTCCGCTGGCGCGACGGGGAGGACGGCGCCGCACAGACCGGCGCCAGGGATGGCGGCAAACCCGGCGACCGCTTCATCGCCGCCCTGCGCGCCGCCGGTTACGACGCCTCGGTGCTCGTGCCGGAGAGCCTGCCGGTCCGGACCGCTGCCGAAGAGCGCGAGATCGTGCGCTGCATGGCGGTCGCCGGCTTCGCCGCCGCCAATGTCATGCTGCTGTCGCTCTCCATCTGGGCCGGCCACGCCGAAGGCATGGCGGCGGAGACCCGCAGCCTGTTTCACTGGTTCTCGGCGCTGATCGCCCTCCCGGCGCTGGCCTGGGCCGGGCGGCCCTTCTTCCGCTCGGCGCTGAAGGCCGTGCGCAACGGCCGGACCAACATGGACGTGCCGATCGCGCTGGCGGTCACGTTGGCGGCGGGGGTCAGCCTGTGGGAGACGATCCGCGGCGGGCCGCACGCCTATTTCGATTCGGCGATCGCCCTGCTGTTCTTCCTGCTGATCGGACGCTTCCTCGACCGGCGCGCCCGGCGCCAGGCCCAGTCCGCGGCGGCCCGGCTGATCGCCCTGCAGGACACGCCGGTGACGGTGATCGGCGAGGACGGGCGGCCCGGCCGGATTCCGGCGGCCGACCTTGCAGCCGGCATGCGGATGGCGGCGGCGGCGGGCGAGCGGCTGGCCGCCGACGGCATTGTCCGCCGCGGCCGCTCGGAAATCGACGCCAGCCTGATGACCGGCGAAGCTGCGCCCCGTTCCATCGGGCCGGGCGCGACGGTCCATGCCGGGGTCGTCAATCTTTCGGCGCCCGTCGAGATCGAGGTCACGGCGGCAGGCGACGCCACGGTGCTGGCCGACATCGTGCGCCTCACCGAAGCCGCCGAGCAGCGCAGGTCGGCCTATGTCGTGCTCGCCGACCGGGTGTCCCGGCTCTACGCACCGGCGGTCCACACGCTCGCCCTGCTCGCCTTCCTCGGCTGGGTCCTGCTCGGCGGGCTGGCCTGGCAGCCGGCGCTGCTGATCGCCATTGCGGTGCTGATCGTCACCTGCCCCTGCGCGCTTGGGCTCGCGGTACCGGTGGTGCAGGTGGTGGCGACGGGCCGGCTGCTGCGCCGCGGCGTGCTCGTCAAGTCCGGCGACGCGCTGGAGCGCCTGGCAGCCGCCGACACGGTGGTCTTCGACAAGACCGGCACCCTGACCCTCGGCACGCCGGAACTGATCGACCGGGATGCGATACCGGGCGACGCCCTGGCGCTGGCGGCGTCGCTGGCCGCAGCAAGCCGCCATCCGCTGTCGCGCGCCCTTGCCGCGGCGGCGCCGGAGATCGCGCCGGCGGACGATGTGGCCGAGATACCGGGCTGCGGCCTGAGCCTGGCGAATGCCGAAGGCGAGATCCGGCTCGGCAGGGCGGACTGGTGCGGCGTCGGAGCAGAGACGGCCGACGCCGGCGGCGGCGATGCGCCGGGAAGCGAATTCTGGCTGGCCCGGCCCGGCGCGGCGCCGGTTCGCTTCCGCTTCGAAGACAGCTTGCGCCCGGACGCCCGGAATACGGTCGATGCCCTGCGCAAGGCCGGCCTGCGCCCGCTGCTCCTCTCCGGCGACCGGCCGGAAGCCGTCGCCGCCGTCGCCGACGCCGTCGGCATCGCGGACTGGCGCGCCGGCTGCACGCCGCAGGACAAGCTGGCGGCGCTGGAGGCCCTGGGCGCACAGGGCTCTACCGTCCTGATGGTCGGCGACGGCCTCAACGACGCGCCGGCGCTCGCCGCCGCTCATGTCTCGGTTTCGCCGTCGGGCGCCGCGGACATCGCCCAGGTCGCCGCCGACATCGTGTTCCAGAGCCGGTCGCTGCGGCCGGTGGCCGAGGCGCTCGCCGTCGCGCGCCGGGCGCAGGCGCTGGTCCGGCAGAATATCGGGCTCGCCGTGGGCTACAACCTGTTCGCGGTACCGCTCGCCGTCGCCGGGCTGGTCACGCCGATGATCGCCGCATTGTGCATGTCGGGCTCGTCCATCGTCGTTGTGCTGAACGCGGTCCGCCTCGCCGGCCGGACGCAGCGGGCGCACCACCGGGCGGCGACGGGGCCGGCGACGGGGGCAGGGACGGGGCCGGCAATGCCGGAGGCGGCCGGATGAGCGTGCTCGTCTACCTGATCCCGATCGCCCTGCTGCTCGGCGGGCTCGGTCTGGCCGGCTTCCTCTGGGCTACCCGCTCGGGCCAGTTCGACGACCCCGAAGGCGCCGCCGAACGCATCCTGCTGGACGACGACGAGCCTGAGTAGGCGTGTCTGCGGGCGGTGTTTCCCGCCGTCCTGCCCGTGTTCGCGCAGCGGGGCGACGGCGCTGACCGCCGCAATCGCTTCGCTGATACGGATATCGTCGCCAGGCCGGCACGACGCCGCAACGCCGACGGCACAACGGAGGTAGCGCCTGCGCGCAATCTGGGATACGGCACGGGGCGGAGCATACGGGAGCAGGCGCAATGAAAGCGGCTGTGTGCCGGGCGTTCGGCGCGCCCCTGGAAATCGCGGACATAGCCCTCCGGCCGCCGGGGCCGGGCGAGGTCGAGGTCGGCATCGCCGCCTGCGCGGTCTGCCATTCGGACATCCACGGCATGAACGGCGCGTGGGGCGGCTACCTGCCGGCGGTTTACGGCCACGAAGCGGCGGGCCATGTGACGGCGGTCGGCGACGGCGTTCCCGATATCGCGCCGGGCGATCCGGTGCTGGTCACGCCGATCCGCGCCTGCGGAACCTGCCCGTCCTGCGCCGGCGGGCATCCGGCGACCTGCGAAACGCCCTATGACCGGGTACAGGGCAGCCCGCTGCGGGACCGGGACGGCACGCCGGTCGAGCAGGGCATCTCAGCGGCCGCTTTTGCGGAACGGGTGGTCGTCGACCGCAGCCAGATCCAGAAATTTCCGTCCGACGTCGGCATGGATGCGGCCTGCCTGCTCTCCTGCGGTGTGATCACCGGCTTCGGCGCGGTCACGAATACCGCCGGCGTGAAACCGGGCAGCGACGTCGTGGTGGTCGGCGCCGGCGGCGTGGGCCTGAACAGCATCCAGGGCGCTGCCATCGCCGGCGCCGCGCGGGTGATCGCCGTCGATACGGTCCCGGAAAAGCTCGACGGCGCCCGCGAATTCGGCGCGACCGATGTCGTCCTGGCAACCGGCGACGACGCCGATCTCCAGATAAGGCGGCTAACCGGGGGCCGCGGCGCGGATACCGTGCTGGTCACGGTCGGCGCTGCCGAAGCCTACCGGTACGCGCCGCGCTTCCTGGCGCCGCGGGGTCAGCTGATCGCGGTCGGGATGCCGCCGTCGGACGCATGGGCGGAATGGTCTCCGGGCGATTTCTCCTATCTGGGCCAGGGCATCCGCGGCTCGTGCCTGGGCGACACGGTGCTCTCGCGCGACATTCCCTTTCTCGTCGAGCTCTACCGCCAGGGGCGCCTCAAGCTCGACGAGCTCGTGACCGGAAGATACCCGCTCGAACGGATCAACGACGCCATCGACGACACGCGCGCCGGCCGGTCCCGGCGCAACGTCATCCTGTTCGACCGGAACGGCCGATGAAACTGGCGGACCTCGACATCCTGGTCGTCGGCAACCCGCCGCCGGGCTGGGGCGGCCGGTATTTCTTCTTCGTGAAGGTTTCCACGGCCTGCGGGATCGCAGGCTACGGCGAGGTCTACGCCGCCGCGGTGGGCCCGGCAGCGATGGAGGCCGTGGTCCGCGACGTCTTCGAGCGGCACATGGCAGGGGAGAACCCGGAAAACTCGGAGCTGATGTTCCGCCGGGCCTATTCCTCCGGTTTCACCCAGCGCCCCGACCCGACGGTGATGGGCGCCTTCTCGGGGCTCGAGATGGCGTGCTGGGATATCCTGGGCAAGGCGCACGGCCGGCCGGTCCATGCCTTCCTCGGCGGGATGATGAACGAACGGCTCCGCTCCTACACCTATCTCTATCCGCTGCTCGGCCATGATCTCATGAAGTTCTGGACCAGCCCGGTGATGGCGGCGGAATGCGCCGCGGAAATGGTGCGCCTCGGCTTCACCGCCGTGAAGTTCGATCCGGCCGGCCCCTATACCCTGCGGGGCGGCCACCAGCCGGCGATGGGCGATATCGAACTGTCCGCGGAATTCTGCAGGGCGGTGCGAAGCGCGGTCGGGTGCCGGGCCGACATCCTGTTCGGCACCCACGGCCAGTTCACGACCGCCGGCGCAATCCGCCTCGGCCGGCGCCTCGAGGAATTCGACCCGCTCTGGTTCGAGGAGCCGGTGCCGCCCGACAATCCCGACGAGTTCGCGAAGGTCGCGGCGGCCCTGCGAATCCCCGTGGCGACCGGCGAGCGCCTGTCGACCAAGGCCGAGTTCGCCGCAGTCCTCAAGACCGGCGGCGCGAGCATCGTCCAGCCGGCGCTCGGCCGTTCCGGCGGCCTGCTCGAGACCAAGAAGATCGCGGCGATCGCCGAGGTGTTCAACGCCCAGGTCGCGCCGCACCTCTACGCCGGACCGGTGGAGTGGGCGGCGAATATCCAGCTCGCGGCCTGCATCCCCAACCTGCTGATGGTCGAGACCATCCAGACCGGCGGCGACTTTCACCGCCGGCTGATCGGCGACACGATCCAGTGGGAAGACGGCTACATCCGGACGCCGACCGCGCCGGGACTCGGCATCGATTTCGACGAGGAGCTGGCGCGGGCGCATCCCTACGACGGCACGAAGCTGCATCTGGAAATGCAGGAGGCGCCCTGCGACTACAGCGGTGCCAACGCCTTCGCCGGCGGCGCGCCGCCGGCGAAAGGGTGATTCGGGAGGCCTTCTTACCGCCGGTTCGCAGCGCCTGCCGGTTACAGACCTCCGTTCGCAACCGGCCGCGCCGCCGGGGCGAAGGGAAATTGACCGTGCCCGGCGAATGCGGGATGCTACCTTCGAAGCCTGTTCGAAAACCGGCCAATCGATATGACTCTGGATTCCTTCATAGCGCTCATAATGCGCCGCCGGTGGCTGACCGTTTTGCTCTCATTGGTCGTCATGGCGATACTCGCGGCAGGCGGCCAGTTCATCAAAGTTGTCGACGTCGACGTCCGGAATCATTTCGGTAGTGACAATCCATACATTATTGCGCTTGATCGGCTGGAAAACACCTATTCGATATCGGACGCCGCGCTGGTTGCCGTAGCGCCGCGGGACGGCAGTGTTTTCACGCGGAAACCCCTCGTTGCCATAGAAGAACTGACCGAACGGCTTTGGCGGACGCCCTACGTCACCCGCGTCGATTCGATCGTCAACTATACGCACAGCGAAGGCCGTGAAGACGAACTGATTGTCGAGCGGCTTGTCGACGATGCCGGCGCCCTGAGCGAAAAAGACATAAGCCGGGTAAAGAAAATCGCGCTCGAAACCGACGAAATTGCCGGGCGCCTGGTTTCACGGGACGGCCGGGTTGCCGGACTCGTCGTCAGCGTTACGCTTCCCGATAACCGGGAGCAGGGCAAGTCGGAGGTGACCGACTATCTCCACGCCACGGCGGCAGCGGCGCGCGCGAAATACCCGGACATCGACTACCACCTGACCGGCGAAGTCGTCCTCAATCGCGCCATGCGCGACGCGATCGACGACGATACGGGCATCCTCGGCCCCATCGCGTTCCTGACAATGATGGTCTTCGCCCTGCTCCTTTTGCGTTCGATATGGGGGACCGTCGGGATCGTTCTCACGCTGATCGCGGTCATGGCGTCGGCGATGGGTTTCACCGGCTGGACCGGCATGAAGTTTTTCGGCGAGAGTGGTGCGGCGCTGTTCGTCCTGATGGCGGTCACCGTCGCCCATTCGGTACACATCATCGAGGCCATGCAAGCGGGCCTGCGCGAGGGAAAAGACCGCAAACAGGCGGCTATCGATTCCCTGCACGCCAACATGTGGCCCGTCTTTCTTACGTCGCTCACGACCGCAATCGGTTTCCTCAGCCTGAATTTCGCAGACATGCCGCCGTTCCGCGTCATGGGCAACATGGTGGCGTTCGGCGTGTTGTGCGCGTTCGTCTTTTCGGTGACGCTGCTGCCGGCATTTCTGTCGCTCATGCCGATGCGCAGCCGCCCCCTGCCCGCCGGTAAGCGCGACCTCTTCGATCGTCTCGGGCGGTTTGTCGTCTCCCACCGGATGACCCTGCTCTGGTCCTCCGGCGTCGTGATCGTCGTCCTGATCGCCGGTATCTCGCGGATCGATCTCAAGGAAAACTGGCTGGAACTTCTCGACGACAGCTACGAGTTCCGGCGTTCGACGGATTTCGTGAGCAAGAATTTCAGCGGTGTGGAAACCTACGAATACTCGCTCACATCCGGGCGCGAGGGCGGCGTAACGGATATCGGATATCTGCGCCGGGTCGACGCGTTTGCGGAATGGTACCGGGCGCAGCCGGAGGTCTCCCACGTCTTCGCCCTTTCCGACATCATGAAGCGCCTGAACAAGAATCTTCATGGCGACGATCCGAAATTCTACCGCCTTCCGGACGATCCCGATCTCGCCGCGCAGTATCTGCTGCTCTACGAGTTTTCGCTGCCGGAGGGCCGCGACCTGAACAACATCATCGACATCGAACGCTCGGCAACGCGCGTAACGGTGACGCTGAAGAGCCTGGCGACCAAGGAGAAGATTGCGCTGGACAACCGTGCGCAAGCCTGGCTCCGGCAGAATGCCCCCGGCATGGAAACCGAAGCCACCGGGGTTGCGGTTGTCGGGGCCCGCTCGATTCAGCGGAATATCGAAGGCATGCTGCTCGGCACGTTCGCGGCGATGTCCATCGTCTCCCTGCTCCTGCTCATCGTCTTCAGAAGCGTGCGTCTCGGCCTCATCAGCCTGATTCCGAATTTCGTTCCGGCCGCCATGGCGATGGGGCTGTGGGGCTATGTGGTCGGGGAAGTCGGAGTCGCGGCGTCGGTCGTCACCGCGATCGCGTTCGGCATCATCGTGGACGACACGATCCACTTCATGACCAAATACCAGAGGGCGAGAAACAGCGGTCTCCTGCCGTCGGAATCCGTTCAATCCGCCTTTCGCGCGGTGGGCAAGGCGCTATTCGCGACGACCGTCGTGTTCGGGCTGGGCTTCATGGTGTTCGGCGCGTCGGGGATGGCGACCAACCAGGCGCTCGGCCTGCTCGTGGGCATGACGGTCATCATCGCGCTGACGGCCGATTTCCTTTTCCTCCCGCCCTTGCTGATGGCGCTGGACACAACCCGGGAAACGACTGCGCAGATTAGAGAACGACTGAAGCGGTCCCCTGAATAGGTCCGGGAGATGCGCCTCGGTTTGGCGCTTTTCTCGCCGGTTGCCGAAACTTCTCGCTCTATCGTTGTCTCTGCACGGCGGGTCGGCTGCCGGCAGGCAATCGCTACATCCCATTCCGCATCCTTCAGGTCGCTCTCATAACGAGAACCCGGACGCGTCTACCTGGCGTGAGTAGCCTTGGCACATGCCGTGGCAGCCTCCTGATGCAGGGTCGAAACGGGGCTTATCCGGAATGGTTGACGCCGGACGGGCGAGCGCTGAAAAGCAGACAGACCGGTCTACCCACAGGCTTTTTTTTTGCACTTTTCAGCCCGCGAAGCGCCCGAAACCCGCGGAAACGCTGGGAAACCGCGATTCGGGAGAGTCGCAAAAACAATCCCGATAGGAAATTTTCCAGCCTCCCGGCCGAGCGGGAGCGCCGCTCAACACCGGGGGCGGCACCGCCGGGCAGCATGGCCCGGCGGAATCGGGAGGGTCGAACCGGACGGGGTCCGGCCGTCAAGCCCCGGCGGCGCAAAGGGCGGCGTACACAGCCGCGCACAGGGTGGCGCATTGGATGGGGGATCGGATAGCCGATCGGCGGCGGCGGGCCGGAAAGCGGGAAGGTTCCCGCCTGTTTCTTCGTTCGCTTCTTTTGGGGGCGTCGGCTGGCCGCTGCGGGCGCACTTCGGGCGTTGACGGGGCCGATATAGGGCGTGGGACATACCTTGTCAAGGAATATTATCGAAAAAAGGGAATATTTTTTAATACCGGTTCCGGCTCACAGCCTTTCGCAGGGACATCCAGGGGGAGGGGGATACGATCGGCGCCCGTTTGGCAGAGGAAGCCTCAGGGGCGAAAGCCGGGAGGTCGCTCCCAACGATACCGGAGGCAGCCGCACTCGGGATGCCGCGCCGCCCGGCAGCGGCGGACGCAACCACCGGCTTCCGCCGGCCCGTCAACCATTCCGGATAAGGCCCTTTGAAACCGCATCGCGGGCCCACGGGCCGGGGCTACTCGAGAATTCCCGCTCAAGCTCTCACGCCTCAGTAGATGCCCGGTATCAGGGCCCGGCGGTGCGCCGGATAATCGCTGAACGTGTCCAGATACCACCGATGGTTGCTCCGCGCTCTCGGAGCGAGATTGGCGACGGTGAACAGCATGAACGCAAGGCCGCACAACGACCAGCTCGCGACCGCCCAGCCCAGCCATGCGAGGATTTCCCCGAGGTAGTTCGGGCATGAGACGAACCGGAACCCGCCGCCTTGCGGTATCGCATAGCCGGTCTCGCCGGGCCGGCGCAGGCGCATGAGGGTGTTGTCGGCGTGGAGATTGAGCGCGAGCCCGGCGAGGAAAATCCCGACGCCGATCAGGAAGCGGGGGTCGGCGAGCCATTCGGCGGCGTACTCGCCGAATTCCGAGATGAAGCGGGCGTTGATGTACGCGTTGATCGCATTGAAGAAAAAGCCGGACGCAACCAGCAGCAGGGGCGTCTTCCGGCCGCGTGCGCGGATTCGAAACGGATAGACGAACGTACGGTTCAGATAGTGGCCCTGCCACATGACCAGAAACAGCAACGGCACGATCTGGAACGCGTGCTTGCCGTTAAGAAAGACCACGAGGAAGAGCAAGGGCGCCGGCAGTTCCATGATGATCCAGGCGAGCCTGGCGGAAATGTGGGGTCCCCAGCCCGCGCCCGCGTAGTGACGCCCGTAGGGCGCGGTTCTGCGGAGCAGGTACGAAAACGTCAGGACCGCCATCACGAGGACAGCCCATACCAGCATCCCGTGCAGTCGTTCCTCGGTCATCTCATGCCCCTTCACCGAGCATGCCGTGTTCGTCGAACCAGCGATACGTGTCGTTGACCGATTCTGCGAGAGGGCGCGGGTGGAACCCGAGCTCCGCCTGGGCCTTTGCGCTGGATATCCGCCGATTGCCGTCGGCCATGACGCGAACGGCCGCCGGCGTGTAGAGCGGCCGGCGACCCCGAGACCGATCCAGGAAAACCTGGCAGGGTGCCCATAACCGGGCGGCAAACACCGGGAACTGGAGACGGGGTGCAGCTACACCGGTCGCCTGCTGGGAGAGCTGGGCCAATTTGCGCACGGTGTGCCAGTGACCCGAGACGAGGTAGTTCTCGCCACATCTCGCCTGTGCCTCGGCGGCCATCGTGGCAGACACGACATCGCGCACATCGACCCAGTCGTAACCCCCCGCGATCAGCGTGGGAATTCGCCTGCGGTAAAGGTCGAGAAAGACCTGCCCCATAGGGGACGGCCTGCCGTCGTAGGGACCGATCACACTGGTTGGATTCAGGATCACGGCATCGAGGCCCCGGTCGATGCCGCGACGGATTTCCACTTCGCCGGCGGCTTTCGATCGGTCGTACGGATCGTGGTGTGGGCCATCAGCAGGACCGCGGTTCTCATCGAGAACTTCGTCCAACGGGTGTTGGTCGTAGGCGTGGATCGAGGAAACGTGAACCAGGCGCCGTACACCACATGCAAGGGCCGCCTCCACGACGTTGCGAGTGCCCACGACATTCGTGCGATGGAACTCCTGCGCCCCGACGGCATCGATCGAGACCAGCGCGGCCAGATGAAACACGGTCTCTGCGCCTTTGAAGGCGGCGATCAGCGATTCCTTGTCCAGGATGTCGCCATTGACCCATGCGATATCCAGGTCCGCCGCCGTGCCGCGACGCCCCCGGTGGATCGCGCGGATCTGACCGGGCCCGTACCGGTCGGCCAGGGCCCGCGCGAGGACCCCGCCGATCTGCCCGCTTGCTCCCGTGACCACCCGTTCGGTGTGAGGTCGTCCGCCGCCAGACGATTTCATTGCGAAAGGCTCAATTCCCGAATCGTATACCGGACCGGGCGCTGGAGGAGCGGGCGCAGCGAACTCAGACTCGAATTTCGTGCCGCTGCTCAGCGAGCCTGATCTTGAGTTTGTTGCTGGGCGACTGTGAGGGCAACGGATCCATCGGCAACCGATTGTAGGGGCGGGCCAACTCGAGCTTGAAGTGATGCGTGAGCATCAGCAGGTTGATCGCTATGTGCAAGTCGGCCCAGTGGCTCCCGAGACATGAGTGCGTGCCCAGCCCGAAGGGCGCGTATCCTCTGCCCATGTGCTCGTTTCGCGGGGGCAGGTAGCGGTCGATGTCGAACTTCCACGGATCGGGAAACGCCTCTTCTGAGTAATGCGTGGCCGTCTGCGCAATCACGATCTGCGCCCCGACCGGTAATTCGTAACCCTCCACCACGCAGGTATTCATCACCGTGCGCATCGACATGGGCACGATCGGCGACATCCGCAGAGTCTCCATCAGCACCCGGTGGGTCACGTCGATCCGGTCTAGACTGAAGTCGTCCTCGCCGGGATCGCCGTCGGCCCACAACGCGTCCGCTTCAGCCGTGACTCGCTCGTACAACTCGGGATTCTGCAGCAACCAGTAAAGGGCGAAGCCAACCTGATCGCCCATGTACATGGCGGTCATCAAGATCGCGCCCAGCGGCAGCGTCAGGTCCGATTCGGGCAGGAATTGGGGATCCGACGCGTGCAGAGCCAGATACGCGTCCACCACGTCCTCATGCTCCCCAACCCGCTGCCCGGCCGTATGCGTCCTTTGCATACGGTCAATGATCTGTTCCGTGGCCTTCGCCCGGCGGCGCATCCCCGGGGTCTTGAGCATGAAACGCGGCAACATCTTGATGATGCCCACATTGAGCACCCGGACCTTGTATTCGAGCGCTTCTTTAATCTCGGCTTGGGTGTCTATGTTGGCCAGGAGCGGCGATGTCTGCGCATTTACAAACGGTCGCAGCATCGTCTGCACCGGCATCGTGGCGCCGACGTCCCAGCTCGCCATGTGCCCGCGGGCCAGGTCATAAACCTCGTTCAGACGCCTGGTGAGAGTCCTTTGAGAGTAGGAGGTATGCAACGCCTTGCGAAAGCGAAAGTGGTCGGCACCGTCAATCGAGTGCATTGAGCGCGACACGCCATACGCCTTGTCGACGCCCTCGAAGTACTCCTTCGACCTCAGATACACCCGCCCCATGCGATGGGCCCATTCATTCGTCTTCAACCCTGCCAGGAAAATCACGTTCTGGCGGAACGGAAGCCGAAGCTCGAACACCGGACCGTACTTGTCGGCCAATTTGGCGAACCCTGCCGGCAGCCTGCCCTCTCGCAGCTCGCGGTTGAAAACCAGATCGCGCAGGGACACGGTTGGAATCGGCTTGGTCAGCGAGGGCCGGCGAAGCGCGGGCGCGAGGATGCTCTGGCTCACCGCTGCCGCAATCGCCTGGCCGATCAGGTCCATCCGGCAGACAAGCTGAATCCGTTCTTCCACCTCCTCGTCAATCTGATACATCAGATGGAACACATGGCAGGCATTGACGAGGCCGGCGATAATCACGTCGCGCGGGCCCGGAATCTCGTCCGTGAAGATGATCCTGGTCAGCTGGGCCTTTACGAACTCGCCCGTCAGGTGGTCTTCTCCTGGCGGCGTTTCGCCCGGCTGCTGGCGCTTGGCGAAGGTATAGAAGCCGCCCGGGTGGACGTTGAGGATCTGTCGCCGAACGAGCCCGTCCAGCGCTTGGGGGATCATCGACTCGGCCTGTGGAGCAAGCCGCTCAACCCAGTAGCGGGCATCGTGCGATTCCGTTTCGGTCGCGATCTCCTGCAAGATCGGGTCGAGCAGCGGACGGCCGGTGTCGGTCGCATCCAGCAGGGTCAGCGACTCCAGATCGGTGTCGATGCGACCGAGCAGCGACAGTTCACCCAGCGCTGCGCCGACCATCGCGCAGTTCAGGTTCCAGCCGGGTACCTGACGAAAATAACCCCTCTCTTCGTCCAGCAGCGCCAGCAGCAGTTCTTCCGGCAGACTCAGCCCTTGGGTTGTCAAACGCTCGGTAGAATCAGGCATCGGCCGCGGCCTCCCTGCTTCCGGATCTGTGACCCGGTACGGAGCGGGCATCCTTCGACATCGGCGAAGGAATCCCGCTCATCGGCGGGACGACGCATATGGACCCGGACGTCATGCCGGCCGCACTGTACCGGGACAGCCTCTGCGCCGGGAACGCGGTGCGACCCAAACGCATGCCATGGCCGCCTCCCGGTGAATGGAGATTGTCGGCCGCAGCGTTTCCGATCCGACCGGATAATTTCGGCTTCGGACGCAACAGTACGATTTCGAAAAAATTGCCCAACTCCATCACCTAACTAATGAAAGTGGTGCCGCGCGGCACACAGGGCAACACCCCCGTCTCTCATCATGCCTGCCAGGATTATTCCCCGATTTCCGCCGATCGTCACGACATTCGGATATTTTTTGACGAATAATCGGCATTGTAAGCCGCAGAATCCGCTGCTTTATCTTCCGGGATCGCCTGCGATTCCAGCCTGCCCCTTCGATCGGGGCCACGCCGCGGCTGCCGGATCGTTCCGCGCCACATAACCGATCTCGGCGAGATCGACGACGGACCGGCATGATGTTTCGGCTAGCGCTATGTGCGAATGGAGGGCCCCTCCACGCCGTACCGGTCGCAAACCTGACTGTCCGGATAAAACTGTTCGCAATAACGCCGGAACTCACCGATCGGGCCATCCGAACGGCAGAGCATCGGGCGGGGCCGATATTGTTTTCGGCCCCAGATAACGACATCCTGCAACACGTCCCGCTTCTGGGCCGCCATGATGATCCTGTTCATGATCCGGGTGCGCAGACGCAGGGGAAGGAAGCGCATGCCGACGATCGGCCGCTTCGGCCTAAGCAGTTCCCGCATCTGGCTGACCAGCGTCATTTCGACGAGTTCGCCGTCGATCGGCGTTGCGAGTACCCACAGGCGGGAATCCATGCCGATGTTATGTTCGCGAACCTCGACGATCGAATAGCCGAGCCCGTGCACATGGGTGACGGCGGAAACGTCGTAGGTGAAGATCTTTATCCCGGCGACGGTCTGGGTCCGCCTGAAATCGAAGCAGCTCCTGAGCCAGGCGCCCTCGACCGATACCGGACCGACCCCGGCCACGCTGTCATAGCCGCGCACATAACGCAGATGCCCGAGATCCACGGAGTTCTCGGTCGTTTCCTGCGGATGCCCGGCGAAGCGGACGCTCCAGAATTCCATGTCGCACCAGTCGTCTTCGCCTGCCGGCACCTCCGGAACATCCCATTGCGGCGGCCGTCCGCCGCTGCCCCACCATGCGAAGACGAGCCCGGCGATTTCGCGTGTCTCGAAGACCTTCAGCCTGGCGGACCGGGGCGCCGGCGCAAAGGGCGTGGCGACGCACCGGCCGGTGACATCGTACTCGAACCCGTGAAAGGGACAGACGAGGCAGCCCTTGCGCACCCGCCCTCCCGCTTCGGGCCCCAGATCGGAGCCCATGTGCGGGCAGACGGCTTCGGCCACGCAGACGTCCCCGTCCGCGTTGCCCCAGACTACGATCGGCTCGCCGAGCCAGGATTTCCGGATCAGCTCTTCTTTCTCGATCGTCTTGCGGCTGGCAACGAAATACCAGCCCTCCGGAAACGGAGATAACACCGGGTCGCCGTTGCGTATGTCTGGGGTTGCATTCATTTGCTACGGACTTGCCTGGGCCCGAAGGCTGCGGTTTCGCCAACCGAACGATCGGCCCGCTTGCAGGACTGTTGCGGCATGTATGGTATCGGGCCGAGCAGCGCAACGGAAGCCGCCCGCGGAACGGGAGTCCCGGGCATCCGGCATTTCGTTGATGTATGGCTGGCGCTTCAGGAAGGCGTAGGCCGCGGCCGCCGACGCGCTTCCCTTGCCGTCATGCAGCCGGCCGGGTCTACCCCACCATGCTGTAGCCGCCGCTGATGCTGAGCACCTGGCCGGTGATCCAGCCTGCGCCGCCCGACCCCAGGAAGACGATGGCGGGCGCGACGTCTTCCGGTTTGCCGATCCGGCGCATGGGATACTGCCGGACGATCTTCTCGCGGTTCTTTTCCAGCCACTCCCGGTCGGTGTGGGCGGTCTCGACGTAACCGAGCGTAACCGCGTTGACCGTGACGCCGGAGGGGCCGAATTCCTTCGCCAGCGACTTGGTGAGAGAGAGCACGCCGCCGCGCGCCGATGTCGTCACCGACAGGAATTTCTCGCCGATCCGCGCCGAATCGCCGGCGAGGTTGACGATGCGGCCCCCGCCCCGCTCGACCATGTGGGCGCCGACCGCGCTGCAGCAATGGATCACGCCGTAGAGGCCGACGTCGATCTGGCGTTTCCACTCCTCCGGGCCGGTCTCGAGGAACCGCCGCGGCTCGACATAGCCGGCGTTGTTCACCAGCACATCGATCCCGCCGAAGTCGCCGACAATCGCATCGGTCATGGCCCGGACGGAATCGAGGTCCGCAATGTCGGCTTGGTAGGCCTTCGCCGTCCCGCCGTTCTCGACAATCTCGCCGACAACGCTGCCGGCGGCATTGGCCGACCGGTTGTAGTTCACCGCGACGGTCGCGCCCTCTGCGGCGAAAGCCAGGGCGATTTCGCGCCCGACATCGCGCGCGCCGCCGGTGACCAGAGCGACCTTGCCTTCCAGATCAAGTTTCATTTTGCGGATTCTCCCTCGCGTGTTCGACATCGCGGAGCAGGCGGAAGAGCCGGTCCGGCGTGATCGGCAATTCGTTGATTTGAGCGTTGCAGGCTGATAGCGCGTCGGCGACCGCATTGGCAATGGCCGCCGGCGCGCCGATGGTGCCGCCCTCGCCCATGCCCCGGTAACCGCCCAGGGTCGACGGCGATTCGGTATCGAGATGAACCGCCGCCACGTCCGGAATCTCGGCCGCCGACGGCACGACATAGTCGACGAAGCTTCCGGTCAGAATCTGGCCGGTCTCGTCGTGGACGACCTCCTCGTAGAGCGCAGCGCCGATGCCCTGGGCGACGCCGCCGTGCACCTGCCCGTCGACGATCATCGGATTGACGATGCGCCCGCAATCCTCGGCAACGACGTAATTCCGCACCGTCACCCCGAAAGTCTGCGGGTCGATCTCGACCTGCGCGATATGGGTGGCCGCCGTCGTCGTGCCGAAGAAGGGATCGTAGGTCGCGCTGGCGCTGAGATCGAGCGACTCGCGGGCTTCCTTGGGGATGCGGCGCATTTCCGTGTAGAAGGCCCGCGCCAGATCCCGGAGCGTGATCGACGAATCGGTGCCGGCGACCGAGACGACTCCGTCGCGCATTTCAATATCGGCTTCCGCAGCTTCCAGAATGTAGGACGCCGCCCTGACGACCTGCTCCCTGAGCGACCGGGCCGAAAGCGTCGCCGCGCCGCCGGCCAGCACGGTGCTGCGGCTTGCATAGGTGCCCGTGCTGTGCGCGACCGCGGCGCTGTCGCCGTGAACGATCCCGACATCCTCGACACGGACGCCGAGCTCCTCGGCGACGATCTGGGCGAGCGTCGTCTCCAGGCCCTGCCCGTGGGAGGCGACGCCGAACGCCGCCGTGACGGCGCCGGTGGAATCGATCTCGATGACGGCGCGCTCGGTGCCAGTGTTGATCGGCATGCCCGGCGCCGCGGAAATGCGCGAGCCGATGCCCGTCAGTTCGGCGTAGGAGGCGATCCCGATGCCGACCAGCCGGCCCTCGCCCCGCGCTGCCGCCTGCTCGCCGCGCCGCGCCGCATAGCCAAACCGGTCCATCGCCGACCGGAGGCAATCCTGAAAGCCCGCCCGGTCCCAGACGATTCCGGAGCCGGACTTGTAGGGAAACTCCTCGTCGCGCACCAGGTTGCGCGCCCGGATTTCCGCCGGATCGAGCGACAGCCGCCGTGCCGCCATATCGACCAGCCGTTCCATAACGAAGGTCGAGATCGGCCGGCCCACGCCGCGATACGGCCCGCCGGGCGCCTTCGATGTCGCAACCGCCCGGACCCGGCCGCGGTAGTTGGCAATCCGGTATGGCCCCGGCAGGAAACTCACCACCTGCACCGGTTCGAGCGATGCGGTCCAGGGATAGATCGAATAGGCGCCGATATCGCCGATGACATCGGCGTCGAGTCCGATCATCCGGCCGTCCGCATCCAGAGCCAGCCGCGCCCGGACGATCTCGTCGAAGGCCTGGCTGGTCGCCGTCAGATCCTCCATGCGGTCGCCGGTCCATTTGACCGGGCGCCCGAGACGCATGGCGAGCGCGCAGACGACGACCTCCTCCGGATAGAGCGAGGCCTTGCCGCCGAAGCCGCCGCCGACATCGGGCGCAACGACCCGCAGTCGGCGGCCCGGCAGGCCGAAAATCTCGGCCAGCGCGTCGCGCAGGAGGCCGGGCACCTGGGTCGATCCGTGCAGGGCCAGCGCCTGCCGGCCGGCATCGAATTCGGCGAGATAGCAGCGGTTCTCGATCGCCGCCGGGGTCTTGCGCCGGATGCGGAACCGGTCCTCCACGACGAGCGCGGCGCCCGCGATCGCCCCGTCGACATCGCCCCTGGAGAACTCCCGGGACGCGATCAGGTTGGTCCCGGCCTCCTCATGGAGCAAGGCGCGGTCCTTGAGCGCCTCTTCCGGATCTGCCACATCGGGCAGCGGATCGTAGTCCACGGTAACCAGGGCGGCGGCGTCCTCGGCCAGGTAGCGGTTGTCGGCAACCACGGCGACGACCGGCTCGCCGACATGGCGCACCTTGGCGCGCGCGAGCGGCACGAACTCCGTCGCGCGATAGTCAGGCATGTTCGAGGTCGCGCGGATCCGGCCGGCGACGGCGTCGATATCCGCGGCGGTGAAGACGCCCAGGACGCCCGGCGCCTGCCGGGCTTCGGCCAGGTCGATCCCGGCGATGCGGGCATGGGCCCGGTCGCTCCGGCAGAAGGCGACATGAACCGCGCCGGCCGCCTTGCGATCGTCCGTATAGTTGCCCCGGCCGGTGAGCAGCCGGGGATCCTCGCGCCGCTGCACCCGGGCGCCGACGATCCCGGGCCGCACCGCCTCCGCCGCGCCGGCCGATGCGCGATCGCTCATGCCGTGTCGGTCCCGCGCGCCGCGGCGGCCTCGCGGATTGCGTTCACGATGTTCACGTAGCCCGTGCAGCGGCAGAGGTTGCCGGACAGCCCTTCGCGGATTTCGTCGTCTGAGGCGAGCGGATACTTGACGAGAAGATCGAGCGCCGTCATCAGCATGCCGGGCGTGCAGAAGCCGCATTGCAGGGCGTGGTGCCGGCGGAAACTCTCCTGCAGCGGGTCGAGCGCCCCGATCTCGCCCAGCCCCTCGACCGTGCGGATCGAAGCCCCGTCGCACTGGACCGCAAAGGTCAGGCACGACCGGGCGCTGTCGCCGTCGAGCAGCACCGTGCAGGCGCCGCAGACGCCGTGTTCGCAGCCGACATGGGTGCCGGTCAGCCCGAGGTCTTCGCGCAGGAAGTCCGACAGCAGGCGGCGCGGTTCGACCTGCCGCTCATGGCGGACGCCGTTGACGGTCAGCGCAATTTCGAGCCGTTCCATCATGCCGCTCCGGTGCCGGCGCGGGCCCAGGCGTCGCCGAGGGCGCGTTCTGCCAGGACGCCGGCCAGGTGGCGCCGGTAGTCGACCGACGCGTGCAGGTCGTCGTCCGGATCGATGCCGTCGCGCACGGCCTCGGCGGCTGCCGCCATCGCATCGGGCTCGAAGCCGGTGCCGGTGAGCAGCGCTTCGGCCGCCGACGCCCGGACGGGCGTCTCTCCGACGCCGAGCAGCGCGATCCTCACCTCCGTCGCCCGGCCGGCCGAACCGGTCACCGTGGCCGCCGCGCCGGCCAGCCCGAAATCGCCGTGCCGTCGGGCAAACTCGTGGAAGCCCCAGCCGGTTCCCGGCGGCAGCAGCGGAATATCAATGCGCGTGACGATTTCGCCGTCTTCGAGCGCAGTCCAGAGCGCGCCTTCGAAAAACGTCCCGGCCTCGACGATGCGTTCGCCGCCGCAGCGCGCCACATGAATCCGGGCATCCAGCAGTACGGCCATCGCCGGCAGTTCCGCCGCCGGATCGGCATGACACAGGCTGCCGCCGATGGTCCCGCGGTTGCGGATCGCCAGATGCGCGACATGGGTCATGGCAGCGGATAGAACCGGAAAGCGGTCCTGGATGAGCGGCGAAATTTCAAGGGCGCGGTGCCGGGTCAGGGCGCCGATGCGGACCTGCCCATCGGCCTCCTCGATCGCATCGGGCGGCGCGATGCCGCGGATGTCGACCAGCACCGCGGGGCTGACGAGGCGGAAATTCATCATCGGCACGAGGCTCTGGCCGCCTGCGATGGGCCGGGCGTCGCCGCCGTATTCGGCCAGCTGCGCGGTAGCCTCTTCGACGGTCCCGGCCGCAACATACTTGAACGCTGGCGGTTTCATCTGCCCTCGCCGCGATTTGCCGATAACGCAATTCGGGAGATCGTTTCGGGGAATCCCGAAACCGATTGTCGCGGATCGGACGCGTCCGTATCGACCGAACCGATGTCGCATGCCGGGCGGGGTCGGTCCAGCAAAGTTATCGCGGCGGAGGCGCCCGTCCGGTTTCCGCTGCCGCTTCGGCACGATTGCGCCTTGAACCGCACCCGGACCGGCCCCGATAATCCGCATCCGCCCGTCGCTCAAAAATGAGTTCGGGCCCGGAACATAAGGACGACGAGCGAAGCATGAGCAATTCAGCGAACAACGAACCGCGGAAGGTCGCCTTCCTCGGCCTCGGGGTCATGGGCTACCACATGGCCGGACATCTGGCGAAAGCCGGCCATGACGTGACCGTCTACAACCGGACGGCGTCGAAAGCCGCGCGGTGGGCCGGCGAATTTGCCGGAGAAACCGCCGCCACCCCCGCCGAAGCGGCCGCCGGCAACGAGATCGTCTTCGCCTGCGTCGGCAACGACGACGACGTGCGCGCGGTGACGGTCGGCGCCGGCGGTGCCTTCGAGGGGATGGGCGCCGGCGCCGTTTTCGTCGATCACACCACCGCGTCGGCCAGCGTCGCACAGGAGTTGGCGGCGGACGCGGCGGAGCGCGGCTTCGGCTTCATGGACGCACCGGTATCCGGCGGCGAAGCGGGCGCGGTCAACGGCATGCTCACGGTCATGGTGGGCGGAGAGCCCGCGGTATTCGATCGTTGCAAGGGCGTTATCGACGCCTATGCCCGCGCCGTCACCCTGCTCGGCCCGGCCGGCTCGGGCCAGCTTACCAAGATGGTCAACCAGGTCTGCATTGCCGGCCTGGTGCAGGGGCTGTCCGAGGGGCTGAACCTGGCCATGCGCTCCGGGCTCGACGCAAAGCTGGTGCTCGACGTGATCTCGAAAGGCGCCGCGCAGTCCTGGCAGATGGACAACCGCGGAACCACGATGGTCGACGACGAATTCGAATTCGGCTTCGCCGTGGACTGGATGCGCAAGGATCTCGACATCTGCCTGGCCCAGGGGCACGGCGTCGGCGCGCTGCTGCCGGTCACGGCGCTGGTCAACGAGTTCTACGCCCGGGTCCAGGCGCGCGGCGGCGGCCGCTGGGACACCTCGAGCCTGATGCGACTGCTCAGCAATCCGTAGCCGGCCCCCGGGAGGCCAGAACCCGGTCTTCGGCCAGGCGCTCGATCTCCGCATCGGTATATCCGAGTTCCCCGAGTATCGCGGCGTTGTCGGCCCCCAGGAAGGGCGCGAGCATCTGGACCGATGCGGGCGTCCGGTCGAAGCGTGCCGCCGGCCGGGGCTGACGCACCTTGCCGAGCAGGCCGTCCTCGTGGATCTCGATGGCCCGGTTCGCTTCGATCTGGGCGTCGTCGAGCAATTGCCAGCGCGTCAGAATGGGAGCACTCGGCACGTCTTCCCGGTCGAGGCGTGCCAGGAGTTCGTCGCTCGGCCACTTTTCCATTTCCGCGCCGACGATGTCCCGGCGCGCCGGCCGGTTCTTCGCGCGGGCGCCCGCGGTCGCAAACCGTGGATCTTCGAGCAGGTCTTCCCGGTCGAGCGCGCGACACATGCCTTGCCATTCCGAATCCGAGACTGCGCCTGCCGTGATGTAGCCGTCCCTGGTCCTGTAAACGAGGTCGAGGCCCATCTGGCCTTCGGCCGGGTCGGATTCGCCGCCGACCCAGGTCAGGCTGGATATCGCCTCCGGCCAGAGATAGGCCACCATGGTATCGAGCATGGCGAGACGGATATGCTGCCCCTCGCCGGTCTGCGCCCGCGCGAACAGCGCCGCGGTGATCGCCTGGGCCGCCGCAACGGCCGTGGTCTTGTCGGGAATGATCGTGCGGATCATGCGCGGCTGACCGGTCGCATAGTCGGTCTGGATGTCGGCAAGCCCGCACAGCGCCTGAATCACCGGGTCGTAGACCCGCTGATGGACATAGGGGCCGGTTTCGCCGAAGCCGCTGATCGACACGAAGACGATGTCGGGCCGGAGCTTGCGGACGACGCCTTCGCCCAGCCCCATTCGCTCGATCGCGCCAGGACGGAAGTTCTGCACCAGGACATCGGCGGTTGCGGCAAGCCGCCTGACGGCGGCGAGACCTTCGGGATGCTTGATGTCTAGCGCCAGGCTGCGCTTGCTCCGGTTACACGACAGGAAGGAGGCCGACATGCCCCGGTTCATGCTGCCGACATGGCGCATGTGATCGCCCCTAGGAGATTCGATCTTGATGACGTCCGCCCCCTGGTCGGCGAGCATCATCGTCGCCATCGGCCCCGAGACCATCGTGGTCAGATCGAGGATGCGTACGCCGTTGAGCGGTCCTGTCATTCGTCCGTTTCTTTCCTGTAAGCGTTCCGGAGCCGCCGGAATGGCGGTCGGTCGGGCGCCGTGGCGCGGGTCAGTCAAAATTGATTTCGCGGGCGCGCCGGTAGGCCGGCCGTTCGATCAGCCGGTCCCGGTAGTCGTGCAGCGCCTCCGGGATCGGGATTTCCAGCGTCAGCGCGTAGTCGAGGCAGGTCACCATCAGGATGTCGGCGACGCTCATGCCCTCCGGCATGAGCGAGTCCACGCCATCGGGAAACTTCTTCATCATGCCGTCGATCTGCTCGCAGAAATATTCCCTCGCCGATTCGACGGCAAGCGGCGCCTCGCCGTAGATGTGGGCCAGTTGCAGATGCCGCCGGATCAGGTAGAGCGGGTGCGCGTCCAGTTCCGTCATGACGAAAAAACACCATTCGTTCAGCGCAGCCCGGCGCGCCGGATCCTCCGGGACGAAAAAGCCTTCGGGAGCCGGGAAGGTCTCGCTCAGATAGTTGATGATCGCCGCGCTCTCCGCCAGAACGAACGGGCCGTGCTCGATCACCGGAACCTTGTGCCTCGGGTTCAGGCGCAGATATTCCTCGGTCAGCGTCTCGCCGGTGCGCGGCCCGATCGGGCGAAGATCGTAGTCGATGTCCATTTCCGCGAGCATCCAGTGGGCGCGCATGGTCCGGGAAGTCCCTATTCCCCACACCCTGAGATCGTTGTTCGGCATGTTCGGATTCCTCTCGCTGAGCGGCCTTGCAGCGTTGAACGGGCAGACGGGCCGGGAAAGTCGGCAGGACTGCGAAAACGGCGATACCGGCACCGCACTTTCCGGCTCCCCAAAATTCGGTTCCCCAAAATTCGGTTCTGGCGCGCCGGACCCGGGACGCGCTCGGCGGACGGGATGGCAAACTGCCCCATCGCGGCGGGCCGATCAACGGTCCGGCCGGCGCGGATGAGCGCTGCCGTTCGGCGGGGACGGCGGCCCGGCCGCTGCAGGGACGCCGGAACTGCGCCGCGCCGGGCGCAAGGGGCGCAATGATTCTTCGCTGCACTCGAAAAGCGCGCGCACTTCGATTAAGTACAGGTATTCACCCGTGAGGCGCGGCCCTTGAACCCATTCTTTATCCGGATCGCAACCGTCGCCGTCGTCTGCCTGGTCGCCGGCGGCGCCGTCGGCCGTTTCCTGCTTGCGCCGGGGCCGCAGAAAATCATCGTGCGCGAAACGGTTACCAAGAAGCCGGAATTCAAGGTTCCGGAGTCGGTCTATCTGAAATGGACCATGGCGAGCGCCTTTCGGGGCGACACGCCGCAGTTCGGCACCCTCGGCAAGAGCTTCACGGTGAAATTGCGCCGGGCCTCCGCGGGCGCCATGCAGATCGGCTTCGCCGAACCCGGCCAGCCGATTGCGGCCGAAAAATGCTTCGAGGCCGTGATCGAAGGCAAGGTCGAG
This sequence comes from Alphaproteobacteria bacterium, assembly GCA_965202925.1. Taxonomy (GTDB): domain Bacteria; phylum Pseudomonadota; class Alphaproteobacteria; order Bin65; family Bin65; genus Bin65. Next base: position 371,677 of record CBDBCG010000002.1, read on the forward strand.
ACCTGCTGGTCCACGCCGGGCTACTGGACCTCGACCGAGCGGGCGCTCGCCCTGTTCTCCGGCGTGCCGTTCGGGCCCGACGCCCGGGAATATCTGGCCTGGTACTATTACGGCGGCGGCGAGGAACTGCTCGACGAAATCTATGGCGGGCAGGGCCTGAAATCGATTTTGTGCGGCGTCTCGTCAGCGGAAGGAGGCGGCTGGTTCCGCCAGGAAATCGTCGGCGCCGGGTTCTTCAAGAACAAGAAAATCCGGATTTTCGGCCTGGGCGCCCGCGTGGTCGAGAAACTCGGCGCGACCGCCGTCCGCCTCGATGCGGCGGAAATGAAGAAGGCGCTCGAAACCGACAAGATCGCCGGCGCCGAATATTCGATCCCGCTGATCGATCTCAACATGGGCCTGAACACCGCCGCGAAATATTACTATGTGCCCGGCTGGCACAAGCCGGCGACCCTGCTGGAGCTGCTGATTCGCCGCGGCATCTGGAACGATCTGGCCGACGCGGCCAAGACCACGATCAGGAACGCCTGCGGCGACACGATCCGCGAAGGGCTGGCCGAGGGCGCCTCGCTCCAGCCGGCGGCGATCCGCGAACTGACCGCCAAGGGCGTCGAGATCAGGAAATTCCCGAAAGACGTGCTGAGCGCTCTCGAGTCGGCCTGGCAGGAGGTGGCCGAGGAGGAAAGCGCCGCCAACCCGCTGTTCAAACGGGTCTGGCGCTCGCTGATCTCGTTCCGGGCCGAATACCGGCTGTGGGACAACAAGAGCCGGACGGAGTGATCGCGGAGCGGCGCGCGGCGCCGGACGCTTGAGTTTTATTCCGCAGCCTGAAGCAGGACCGGGCGGTTGCGCTGTTCCATCTCCCGGCGCAGCTGCACGGCCGGATGCGCTTCGTCCGCCGCCACGTCCGACCAGCGGACGACCTGGCCTTTCGCGACCGGCTCGACCACCCGGACGCCGTGGGTCAGCCCCATCGGCAGGGCGCCTTCGGCCAGTGAGCGCGCTGCCGGCATCAGCGTGCCGGAGACCGTGTAGCCGCCTTCGCCGTCCAGCAGTTCTCCCGCTGCGAGGTCGCGCTTGGCGACTGCGACGGCATCGGCGCGCCAGCCGGTCGCCGCGCCGGTCGGCTCGCCGCGCAGCGCCACGCTGGCAACGCTGATGCCCAACTCCAGGCCGATCAGGTGCCAGCGCTTGTACATGGCGGCGTAACGGCCGCTGTCGTCGGTCTGCAGGCCGTATTCCATGAAGCAGCGCGCGATGTAATCAGTATCCGCCTCGAAGGCGACGAACACGCCGAAGCGAATGTCGTAGTCGATGACCCGGCCGTCCCGGTGCAGGGAAGACACGACCTCGACCTGCCCCTTGTGGTCGAGCGCGCCGCCTTCCGGCCGGGGCCGGCAGATATTCGGAATCTCGTCGATGCGGCCGGGCGGATAGGTCAGGCCGTCCGGCGCCGGCGTCAGGCCGGTCGCGTTGGCGACCGCCGTGCTCTCGATCGCCGGCTTGGTGCCGTCGAGGAAGGAGGTGAACATCTTGGGGTTGAGGCCGCCCTCCACCGCCTGTTGCGGCGTCAGGCCGTAGCCGCTCCACACATTGTCCGGCGTGTAGAACTGGAACTCGGGCAGCCATTTGTGGCCCCGGCCCGCCGCGGTCACGTCGAAGCCGCTGGCGCGCGCCCAGTCGACCAGGTCGCAGATCAGCGCCGGCTGATCGCCGTAGGCCAGCGAATAGACGATGCCTGCCTCGCGCGCCTTCTCGGCCATCATCGGGCCGGCCAGCGCATCGGCCTCGACATTGACCATGACGATCGACTTGCCATGGCGGCAGGCGAGCAGAACGTGATGCACGCCGGACGGCGGATCGCCGGTCGAATCGATGACCAGGTCGATCGCCTCCTGGCGGAACAGCGCCTCGACATCCCCGGTGATCCAGGTTGCGCCGGACCGGAGCGCCGCGCCGCAATCCGCCGCCGCGTAGCGCTCGGCCGGCCAGCCGATGCGCGCCAGGTTCTCCCTCGCAGCGACCGGGTTCAGGTCGGCGATGGCGGCAATGTGGACGCCCGGCGTGCGAATCGCTTGGGCGAGGAACATCGAGGCGAACTTGCCGCAGCCGAGGATGCCGACCCGGACGGGATTGTCCTGCGCCTGACGCTCCTGCAGGAGGCGGTGAAGGTTCACACCGCCTATTCCGCCGCCACCTGAATTCCGCTCCCGTCTCCGGCGTACGGCGTCATCGGCGCGAGCAGGCAATCGTCGGGCAGCGGCTCGATGGGCGCGAAGTCGCGATGGGCGATCCAGTCCGGCCGCTTGAAGCGCCGGATATGGTTCTCGACGTGGCACAGCGACAGGTAGACGATGGTCCGCCCCCAAGGCGACAGGTTGGGCGAGGATGCGTGGACGAGGTTGCTGTGGAATATCAGCACGCCGCCGGCCGCACCCTTGGCCGAATAGATGCCGCCGCGCTCGGCCAGTTCGCTCACCTTCGCCCTGTCGAGCGTCCACAGCGGGTAGCTGGTCGTCTGGATATCGTGGCCGGCTTCATAGACGCCTTCGCGATGCGAGCCGGGGATGATCCAGAGCGGGCCGTTGAACTCCGTCACTTCGTCGACGAACAACGCGATATTCATGGCGCGCGATTCCGGCATGAGGTCGTCACGCGACCAGGTGCCGTAATCCTGGTGCCACTGCCAGACATCGCCGTCGAAGGCGGCCTTGGCGTTGACCTTGTACTGGTGCATGTACACCGGACCGTCGACCAGCTGCATGACCGGCCCGATCAGGCGCGGATGGCGGCCGAGCCGCCGGAACGCCTCGTGGTAGAGATGCGCCGCAAACGCCGTGCGCGGGGCGGCGCTGTCCTTCTCGCGCACCACTTCCTTGCGGTCCATGGCATAGACTTCATCGGCCGCCTGCAGGAGGACATCCGCCTCCTCGGCCGAGAACAGGTTGGGCAGCATGATGTAGCCGGTCTCGTGAAACCGGTCGATCTGGTCTTGCGTGAGCTTCATCGTCGTGCGCCCTTTGGACATCTGGGCCGGCCGGAACGGGATGAGGCAAAGGATAGTCCTGCGGCGCGCGGCGATCAACGCCGGACGCGCCGAAACCTGCGGATTCAGATTAGCCGGCGATTGTCATGAAAGCAGCCTATATCGAGGAACAGGGGGGGCCGGAGGTCCTGAAATACGGCGACCTGCCGGACCCGCAGGCCGGGCCGGGCGAGATCGTGGTGGACGTTCACACCGCTTCGGTCAACGCCGCGGACTGGAAGGTCCGTTCCGGCAGCTACGCGAAGATTACGGACTTCCCCTATGTGCTGGGCCGGGATTTCTCCGGTGTCGTGGCGGCGGCCGGCGCCGGCGTGAACGACCTTGCTCCGGGCGATCCGGTTTTCGGCGTGCTCGATGCCGGCCAGGAAGGCGCGTATGCCGAGAAGGTGGCGGTGCGGGCCGATCTCGCGGCACGGAAGCCCGATGGCTGGTCCCACGAGGTGGCCGTCGCCCTGGCGCTCGCCGGGCTGACGGCGATCGTCTCCCTCGAGGAAACGCTGCAACTCAAAACCGGCGAGACGATCCTGATCCAGGGCGGCGCCGGCGGAGTCGCGGGCTTCGCCATCCAGCTCGCCAAGCATATCGGCGCCACCGTCGTCACTACGGCGAGCGCAGCGAACCATGACTATGTGAGGGGCCTGGGCGCGGATCGGGTCATCGACTACCGCGCGCGGGATTTCACCGAAGAAGTCTCCGGCGTCGATGCGGTGTTCGAGACCGTCGGCGGCGACGTCGCCCGGCGCTCCTTCGACGTGCTGCGGCCAGGCGGCCGGGCGGCGTTCATCGCTTCGGGCGGCCAGGCGCCGAAGCCGCCGCGCAGCGACGTGACCGCCCTCCGGCCCAACGTCGCCCGCGCCCGGCGCCACATGGAGCGGGTCGCCGAACTGGTCGCCGCCGGCGCCGTGACCGTGCCGCCGATCCGCACCTTCCCCCTCGCCCAGGCGGCCGACGCCCACCGGGTCAGCGAAGGTAGGCACCTGAGGGGCAAGCTGGTGTTCAAGGTGCGGTAGGGTTGCTTGATTTCGCCCCCGCGCAACGCCAGATAGTCCGCCATCGCCAAACAAGCCTTCCCCGCCGGTCCGAACGGAGCGGTTACGCCATGACCATTGCATCCGAGCCTGTTTCGCTGACCGGCGATGCGATCCGCAATGTCGGGCGGGTGCTGCCTTGGCTGGCCGAAATACCGAACAGTCCGGATCGGACCCGGTTTACGTCCGATGATCTCTTGCGGCCCTCAAACCGCGAGACCCGGAAAGCCGTCGCCGCGTTGGAGCGCAATCTTGGCGAACGCTACGAGGCTGTAAATTCTGTCGTCGCTGCGATGACGGACAAGCTGCGGACAGAAATCGAGTCGGCCCCCGCCGATACGGAATTGGATCCCGAAGGGACAGGCGCTCAGGCGCTTGAATACGCCGAGGATCACTTCCGAAGGGAGTGCGGCGAACTGCGTGACATCCGCAAAGCGCTGGAACGCTCAGGAGGAGAGGCCGCGCATGGCGCAGGCATATTCCGGGAACTCGAACGCCTCGAAGAATTGTTTGCCGGAATTGTCAGCCAATGTCAGGGGATTCGCTGGCTTCTGATGATTGGCGACGGCGCCCTCGCGCCGACGACCGGCAAGACATTTACCTCCGGCGCGGACTTGGTCGCTTCGCTGACGGCCGAGTAACCTCGTGAATGTCCCGGTCCCGAAAATTCCAGCGTTCGAGGAACCGGCCGGACCGTTCCGGCGCCAGGTCAAACGGCTCCCGCCGCGGATGCAACGGGAGCTTGCTGCCGTCATCGACGAATTGCTGGCGGGTACGCTGCCTCGCGGATGGCGTTACGAAAAACTGCGAGGCGGCGGTAATCTTCACTCCGTCCGGCTGACCCGGAACTACCGTTTCGTGTTCCAGATTCTGGAGAACGGAAACGCGAAGCCGGTGGCTGCCGGACCGCACGACGAAGCCTACCGCACGGCCTGACACTGCACGGTCATTCGCGACAGCGAAAGCTGGCGCGCGAGGCGCAAACTGGTGTTCAAGGTGCGGTAGCCGGGGGGTAGCGCCCCGATCCGGTCTGGCGCCGCACCGGAACCACCACCATCGCCGAACTTCCTTTCCCGACCGGAGTCCGAACTTGAACTGTAAGCCGCTACGGCTTACGTTTCCGGCAAACGGAAGGAGATTTCTATGGCGGTTCGGCAAACCAAGACCGAGCGCGTGCAGATGCGTGTCGATCCCGAGGCAAAACGCATGCTGGAGCGCGCCGCTGCGCTGGAGAACACCACGGTGTCGGCCTTCGTGGTGCATAACGCGCTCAAAGCTGCCGATCGCCTGATCCAGGACCGCGAGCGGCTCACGGTGAGCGAGCGGGACTGGAATCTGTTCTTCGACGCACTTGTCGATCCCCCCAAACCGAACGCGGCGTTGCGTCAGGCATTCGCAGCCCACGGACGTCTGATCGCGAAAACCGCGGGCTGATGACATTCGCCATCGAGGTGCTGGCGCGGTCTCATGACCGGTCGCGCTTCGATTGCGGCTCCGGGGCGCTTGATCGATATATCCGCCAGCAGGCGTCGCAAGATGCGCGGCGGAAAGTGGCGCGGGTGTTTGTCGCCGTTCCGGAGGGAAGCCGGGAGGTGGCGGGGTTCTACACGCTCAGCGCGGGAAGTCTGGCGAGAACCGCGCTACCGCCGAGGGAAGCCCGGCGATTACCCCGTTATCCGGTACCGGTGGCGTTGATCGGACGATTGGCGGTCGATGGGCGATGGAGCGGCCGGGGCTTGGGGTCCGCTCTTGTAGCGGACGCGCTCCGCCGTGTGATCCGCGCCGGCGAGGCGCTTGCGGTCTATGCGGTCATCGTGGACGCCAAGGACGAGCAGGCCCGGATATTCTACGAGCGTTTCGGCTTCATCCGGCTGGCCGACACGGAAAATCGCCTGTTTTGTCCCATCGCCACGGCGGAACGATCGATCGGCAACTGATTCCCCGGCGCTGATAATCCCGCCCTACACCCGCTCGATCACCATCGAGATGCCCTGGCCGACGCCGATGCACATGGTGCACAGCGCGTAGGTGCCGCCGCGGCGCTGCAGTTCGCGGGCTGCGGTCGCGACCAGACGGGTGCCGGACATGCCGAGCGGATGGCCGAGCGCGATCGCGCCGCCGTTCGGATTGACATGCTCCGCATCGTCCGGCACGCCCAGCATGCGCAGCACGGCCAGGCCCTGGGCGGCGAAGGCCTCGTTCAGCTCGATCACGTCCATGTCGTCGATCTTAAGGCCGAGCCGCGCCAGCAGCTTTTCCGAGGCCGGCGCCGGGCCGATGCCCATGATGCGCGGCGGCACGCCGGCGGTCGCCATGCCGATGACCCGGGCGACGGGTTCGAGGCCGTACTCCGCAACCGCTCTTTCCGACGCCACGAACATCGCCGCCGCCCCGTCGTTGACACCCGAGGCGTTGCCCGCCGTCACGGTGCCGCCGGCGCGGAACGGTGTCGGCAGGCCGGCCAGTTTCTCGACCGTGGTGCCGGCGCGCGGATGCTCGTCCTTCTCGACGATGACCGAATCGCCCCGGCGCTGCGGAATGGTGACCGGCACGATCTCGGCCGCCAGCTTGCCGTTCTCCTGGGCGGCCACGGCGCGGGCCTGGCTGCGCGCCGCGAAAGCGTCCTGGTCCTCGCGCGTCACCTGGAATTCCTCGGCGACGTTCTCCGCCGTCTCCGGCATCGAATCCGTGCCGAACTGCTTCTTCATCATCCGGTTGACAAAGCGCCAGCCGATCGTCGTGTCGTAGACCTCGGCCTTGCGCGAGAAGGCGGTGTCCGCCTTGCCCATGACGAAGGGCGCGCGCGACATGCTCTCGACGCCGCCGGCGACGGTGAGTTCCGCCTCGCCCGTCCTGACCGCCTGGGCGCAGACGCCGACGGCGTTCATGCCCGAGCCGCACAGCCGGTTGACCGTCGCGCCCGGCACGCTCTCCGGCAGGCCGGCGAGCAGCAGGCTCATCCGGGCGACGTTGCGGTTGTCCTCGCCGGCCTGGTTGGCGCAGCCGTAGACCAGATCGTCGATGGCTTCGGCGTCGACACCCGCGTTGCGCGCCATGAGTTCGCGGATCGGCACAGCGCCGAGATCGTCGGCGCGCACCGCGCTCAGGCTGCCGCCGTAGCGGCCGATCGGGGTGCGCACGGGATCGCAGATATAGGCTTCGGGCATGGCTCGGCTCCTCCTGCGGCGGCGCGGTCATCGCAACTTCGGGGTGGCACCGCCGGTCGGCCCGTCATATCGGCCGGATGGCGCGCCGCTGCAAGCCCCGTATGGCCGCCCCGCTCAGCCGCAGACCGGCTTCAGCAGCCGCAGGATGAGCTGCCGGAAGACGATGGCCCGCAGCGGGCAGGCTGGCGATGCAGCGGCTTTCAATCCAATCGCTCGGCGATACGCCGTACAGACTGGACGGCGTCGCGGAACTTTGGGGTATCCGCCTCGGTTCCGTAGGACATCGCGGCGACGAAGCGTCCGTATTCGTCGGCGTATTCGGGATCGGTCGAAACAATGTCCAGAGCCGCCGCAACCCGTGCCGCCGGCGTCCTTTCGCGGCGGTCGGGCCTCGGCCTTTCTCTTGCGGCATCCGCATCCAGAGTGCGTCGCGACAGCTCGGCAAAGCGGGAATGATCGGTAGCGTGCGCTTCAAGCGCCGCCAAATCGTGCAAATGACGGACCAGCGTGGGATCGTCATTCGCGCCACCCCGTTGCCGGGTCAACACCCGCTAGGTCAGAGCGCTGAGTTTGTCGGCCGCGGTCTCCGCCGGCGCGACACAGGCGGCCAGTGGAACTTCCTCCGCCTCCTTGCGCGCTGCAGCCACAAGGGGGCGCAAGGGCCGCTCTTCCGGCGGCAATGCCGGGCGTAACAGTGACATTTCCAGCCTGATTTCCGGGCGCAGAGCGGAGGCAGGATCGAAGTTCGTCGGGTACCCGATCCGACACTGGAAAAAGCGACCCTCATTACGGACAAGAATGTCGCTATCGTGGAGCGTCCGCCCGCCCCCTGCGCGAAGCGTCTCGATCACCGCGTTGCGATAGCTCCGACGTTCGGTGCGACCAATTCCGGCCTCGGAAATTAGGAGCTTAAAGTCGAGGTCTTCCGAGAATCGCCGGATCAGGCCGTATCCCTTGGACAGGCTTGTGCCGCCGGAGAACACCGGCCGCAACCCGTCCTGCACGACGCCCACGACCGCAGCGATCGCCTGCGTCGCATGCCAGTCTTTCTCCACGAAAGACGGGTCTACGCCGAGTTCCGTGGCGACAGCCTCGAGAAGCGCGGAGTCAGGAAATGCGCTCGAAGACAGCGAATTTGCCATCGTGGCCGATTTTGCGGGAAATGCGGCCCTTGACCGCGATCATGCGGCCCGTCGGAACCTGTGTCGTTCTACCTTCGCCGTGGGCTCGCTCGAATTCCGATGGGGCGGTTTCGACATTCAGGCGCGCCAGCGCTTCGCGCGCGAGCGCGGGCAAAGGCCTGGCGGGAACGATCTTGCCGGAAATCGGGGAGACCGCGGCACGGGCATAAAGGCCATAACCGATTCTGACGAGTCGGCCCTTGGCGGCAAGGCGGCGCAGACCGCGGCCCACCTGGTCGTACGCTCCGAGGTCCTCGAAATCGCAACGCAGGAAAACATCGCCTTTCTTGCGCGCGATTCGCTCGGCGATGCGCTTTTCCAGGGTTTTGCGCTTCTTGGGTCTCATATCCGACATCATTTGCAAAAATACGACACTTCTTGGTGCAGAAATACGACAATTCGAACGGTTTTCAACGGCGCCGCCGGGTTCGCCGGCCGGGTCCGCGATATCCCACGCGCCGTCAGAACCGTTGGCGGCAGGCAGCGCCCTTGCCGCCGGAGCGGGACCGGGGCTATCGTTGCGCGGTCCCGGGAATTGGCGAGCCCTTCGGAGGTAAGCGATGGCGGTTGAAATCTGGCCGGTCACCGAATCCTTTGCCGTCGAAGTCGGCGACGCCGACCTGTCGAAGCCCTTGCCGCCGGAGGACTGGCAGGCGATCGAGGACGCCTTCCATACCTACGCCGTGCTGATCTTTCCCGATCAGCGGATGACCCAGAAGCAGCATGTCGCGTTCGCGCGGCGCTTCGGGCCGATCGACCCGTCGATGATCGTCGATCTGGACGGCGTCAAGCCGCGGGTGCTGACCGATATCGCCGACGTTTCGAACCTGATGCCCGACGGCCGGATCTGGGGCGCGGACAGCCGCCTGCGCGCCTTCCAGACGGGCAACCAGCTGTGGCACACCGACAGTTCCTTCAAGGACGTGCCGGCCAAGGCGTCCCTGCTCTTCATGCGCGCGATTCCGCCGGTCGGCGGCCAGACCGAGTTCGCTGACATGCGCGCGGCGTGGGACGCCCTGCCCGACGATCTGAAAGCGCAGGCCGAGGGCCGGATCGCCCGCCACGCCATCGCCTATTCGCGGGCGCGTCAGGGCTTCGAGATGTCGGAGGACGAGAATACCGCCATGCCGGCGGTGCCGCAGGCAATGGTCCGCCATCACGGGTACAGCGGCCGGACCGGCCTCTATCTGGCGTCCCATGCCGGGCGGATTGACGGCATGGCCGACGACGCGGCGGCCGACCTGCTGCAGCGGCTGATGGACCACGCGACCCGGCGCCGGTTCGTCTACAGCCATCGCTGGCGCGCCGGCGACCTGGTCATCTGGGACAACCGCTGCACCATGCACCGCGGCCTGCCCTACGACGACCTGCGCTGGCCGCGCGACGCCCAGCGCGCGACGGTGCTCGACGTCGCGCCGACCTGGGAGCAGGAAGGCCTGACGCCGGACGCGATGGCGGTCGCTGCCGAGTAGCGGAACCGCGGGCTAGGCGGGCCCGGCCGCCAGCGGCGGCGGAACCCCGAGGCGCAGTTCGGCCGGCGTCCAGCGTTCGCGGCGGCGCGCGCGGCGGCTGTCCGCGGTCTCCAGCCCGTAGGAAGTTGCGGCTCCGTGCCGGTCGTGGTGCGCCGTGGCGCGCAGATTGAGGGTCGCGAATCCGCCGTCTTCTTCCTCGGCGTAGGCGCCGATATAGACCCCGCAGGTGCCGCAGATGAGAAACTCGGCCGTCCGAAGGCCGAAGGTGTAGCGGACGAGCCGCTCCGGGTCTGCCGCGTAGATCGTCGCCCGGCCCTTCGGGTCCGAGACGCAGCGCGTGGCGTGCGCCCGGCAGAAGGAACAGTCGCACTCGCGCGGCCGGATCGTTTCCCAGGTCAGGGCCGTTTCAAGCGAAAAGCCGAGATTGCCGCAATGGCATCGCCCGTCGATTCGCATCGCGTCGCTCCGTAAATTTGCAATGCCGGATTCTTGCAATGCAGGTTACACTGGAAAGCGCAGCACGGCGCGCAACCCGCCCATCGGCGATTCGGCCAGGATCACGTCGCCGCCGTGGCCGCGCAGAATGTCCCGCGCAATCGTCAGCCCCAGGCCGGCGCCGCCGGCGTCCCGGTTGCGCGCGTGGTCGAGCCGGTTGAATGCCTTGAAGGCGTCGTCCCGTTCGCTCTCGGGAATACCGGGGCCGTCATCGTCCACGAAGATCACGATCATGCCGGCGCGCCGGCTGGCGCCGACCCTGATCTCGCTGGCGAAGCGTTCGGCGTTGCGCACGATGTTGGTCAGCGCGCGCTTGAAGCCGATCGGCCGCACCGTGGCCTTCAGGCTGGACGGCAGCGCCAGTTCGATACTGGCGCCGTCGTCCCGCGCCTTGGCGACGACGTCGCGCACCAGCATGTTGAGGTTCGCCTCGACGGCCTGCTCCAGCCCCTCGCCCCGGGCGAAGGCGAGATACTCCTCGACCATCCGCTCCATCTCGTCGACATCGTGCCGGAGAGCGGCGGTTTCGGGGCTGTCCGGCTCCATGGCGAGACCGAGCTTCAGGCGGGTGATCGGCGTGCGCAGATCGTGGGACACGCCCGCCAGCATTTCCGTGCGCTGGTCGATCTGGCGCCGGATACGTTCGCGCATGATCAGGAAGGCGGTCGCGGCCTGGCGCACTTCCGTGGCGCCCCACGGCTTGAAACCGGGCACATCCCGCCCCTTGCCGAACTGGTCCGCGGCCGCAGCCAGCTCGCGGATCGGGCGCACCTGGTTGAGCATGAACAATCCGCCGATGATGAGCAGCACCACGGCAGCGCCGATCGACCAGGCCACAAAGAGTTCGGTCGTGATCGGCCGGATCTTTTTCTTCGTCGCGACGATGTCGAGGGCGCCGCCCGGCGCGGTCACCTGGATCCGGATATGCCGGTCGTCATGGTCGCCGTCGATGACGAACTCTTCCGACAGAATCCTGTGGAACTGGCGCATCACCTCCCGGCCCACCTGGCCGTCCATGTTCCGGCTCTCGAGGCCGTCCAGGGTCCGGTCCTTTTGAAAGGTGACACGCATGCCCTGCCCGGACCGCAGCGCGGACAGGATCCACGTCCTGTCCTTCACCGCCGGAAAATACCGCATGTGATTGACGGTCAACTGGATGTTGTGGGCGAGATTCTGCGCCATGCGCCGCGACACGTTCTGGACGTGGCGGTCGTAGAAGAACCAGAGCGAGATGAGCTGGACCGCGATGATCGGCAGGCCGAGAATCAGCAGCGAACGGCCGAGCAGGCTTCGCGGCAGAAAGCGGCGCAACGGCGACAGGGTCCGGTCGTCGGAATTCGGCATGGCGGCCCGGCCTCCCGTCAGTCCGGCATCAGGGCATAACCCTTGCCGCGCACCGTTTGCAGGTAGCGCGGATCCCGGGGATCGGGCTCCACCTTGCGGCGCAGCCGGGTGATCAGGACGTCGATCGCCCTTGCGCTGCCCTCAAGTTCGCCCTCGTCGGTCAGGGTGTCCCGCGCGACCGCCTCGCCCGCGCGCGCAGCCAGAACCTTCAGCACGCGCGCCTCGGTCTCGGTCAGCCGGACCCGCGCGCCGCTGCGCGTCAGTTCCAGGCGGCCCAAGTCGAACAGGCACGGCCCAAAGGACAGGGAGCGCGGGACATTCGCTGAATCCGTTCTCTGCCGCCGCAGCGCCGTCTTGATGCGCAGCAGAAGTTCGCGCGGTTCGAACGGCTTGGGCAGATAGTCGTCGGCGCCGCGCTCCAGCCCGGCGATCCTGTCCTCGGTTTCGCCCATCGCGCTCAGCATGAGAATCGGCACCGACGATGCCCGGCGCAGGCCCTCGGTGAGCGACAGCCCGGATTCGCCCGGCATCATCACGTCGACGATCAGCAGATCGAACGCGAAGGATTCGAGCTTGCGCCGAGCCTCCGAGGCGTCGGCCGCCGCATCGACCATAAAGCCGTTGTCCGCGAGGAAGCGCCGCAGCAGGTCACGCAGACGCCTGTCGTCGTCCACGATCAGAATATGAGCATCGCCGTCGTCCATTGCCGCTACCCTGTCATCCCTGCCCAACAGGGTACAGGCGAATGCCGCCGCGCAGCACCTCCCGGCCCCGGAAATGCCGGCTCCCGCCGCGGCTGGCGGGCGGATCTGCGGACGGTGTGACGTTGGCCATCGTTGACACGATTCCCTAACAATGTTACCCAGCGCGCCCTTTTGTTGAAAGAATCTAACCCGATTTGCCGGTAAAGGCCATCCGTTGCAGCAGCAGGCCCGTTTTCGCCTCCGGCGGCCGGAACCGTGCGGGTTGACCCCCAGGGAGGCGTAAACGAATGTCCATGCCGCCGTTTCACGACCGCGACGGCGTGATCTGGCTCAACGGTGAGCTGATCCCGTGGCGCGACGCCAACGTGCATGTGCTGATCCACGGTCTGCATTATGCCAGCTGCGTCTTTGAGGGCGAGCGCGTCTATGGCGGCGAAATATTCAAGCTGACCGAGCATACCGAGCGGCTGCACAAGTCCGCCGGCCTGCTCGACTTCGAAATTCCGTGGTCAGTCGCCGAGATCGACGACGCCTGCCGCCGGATCGTGGCGGAACAGGGAATTGTCGACGGCTATGTCCGTCCGGTCGCCTGGCGCGGCTCCGAAATGATGGGCGTCTCGGCCCAGCAGACGAAAATCAACCTCGCCATCGCGGCCTGGGAGTGGCCGGCCTATTTCACGCCGGAAGCCCGCCTGCAGGGCATTCGCATGACGGTCGCCAAGTACCGCCGTCCGGACCCGGCGACCGCGCCGACCGACAGCAAGGCCGCCGGCCTCTACATGATCTGCACGCTCTCGAAGCACGCCGCCGAGGCCGCCGGCTATAACGACGCACTGATGCTCGACTGGCGCGGCCAGGTCGCCGAGGCGACGGGCGCCAACATCTTCCTGGTACAGAACGGCATCCTGCACACGCCGGTGCCGGATTGCTTTCTGGACGGCATCACGCGCCGAACGGTGATGGGTCTCGCCCGCAAACGCGGTTTCGAGATCGTCGAGCGCGCCATCATGCCGGAGGAATTCGCCCATACCGACGAGGTGTTCCTGACCGGCACCGCCGTGGAAGTGACCCCGGTACGCGAGATCGACGACTACCGCTTCAGCGTCGGCGAGATCACCCGTACGCTGGTCGCCGACTACGACGCGCTGGTCAACCGGAGCGACGCAATGGCCGCATCGGCCCGGGCGAGCGCGGCGTAAGTGCTACTCCGCAGCCGGAAGGCTGTGGATTTTCCCGTCCGGATGGAAGGCGTGGAAAGCGAAGGCGAAGGAGACGTCGTGCACGGCGTCCTGCCATTGGCCGCGCGGACCCTTGCGCTGCACCGTGACATTGCCGATGTCGCGCCCCTCGGCGATCACCGCGCTGTCGAGGGCTGAAGCCTGCCCCTCCTCCCAGGCGATGACGTAGGCGCCGGCCGTCACCTTGCCCTTCTCCCGCAGCAGGCTGAAGGTCCAGGCCTGCTTGCCGACGACCACGACGCGCTCGAGCGGCGGCACGCCGGGGGGCAGGCTGCCGACATCGAAATAGGGCCGGCTGCGGCTGTCGTAGCGGCGGTAGGGGTTATGGCCGTAGGCCCGCATTCCTTCGTTGTTGGGGACCAGCACCTTACCGCCGGGATGGCGGCCGGCGAACCGCTCGAAGCTCTCGACCCGCATCGGCAGCATCTTCAGCTTGCTGCCCGCCAGCGTGCCGACGATGCCCTGGCCGAGGAACTGCTGCCACCAGGTTTCGGTCTGGCGGTCGTACATCACCAGGTCGGAATTGCGCAGCTTGCCGGTGGTGCCGAAGTCGAGCACCCGCTCGTTCAGCCGGCGGTCGAACACCACCGCGGAATTGCATAACGGGCACCAGGTGACCGAAACCGGCCGGCCCCCGACGGAATCGTTGACGATCTCGTGCCACATCAGGATGCGCAGCGGATAGGCGCGCGCGTCGTCCCCGATCGCAACGGATATGACCGGCTCGCGCCCGGCAAGGCCTTTCATGGCGGCCTGGCCGACGGTGGTGAATTTCGGATCGTCGATCGGCGGGATACCGTCCCTGGGCGGTCCGCCAGAGCGGATCGAGGCGAGATCGACGATGGCGTTCGAAAAATCGGTCTTGGGCCATTCGCCCTTCCAGGAGGCCGGGGCGTCAGCGACGGCGCCCTCGTCGATCGGGACGAAAGCGCCGGCGAGAACGAAAATCGCAGCGAGCAGAAGCGGCCTGCGGCCGACCGGGAGGCGGTTCATGGCAATGTCTCCGTCCGGCGCCCAACGTTTTTCCGGGCGTCTATCCGGGCATCTTTCCGGAGCGCCGGTGCCTGACCCATTTCAACAGGCCGCCGACGCCCGGACAATCCAACAGACGCTCACAGCTTGGTGAGACCGGGCGGGCCCGGGCATCCCGGCGGCGCCGGTTGCATCGCCGATTCGGTGATGACACCCGGCGTTGCCGCGCGATAATGCCGGCCATGGCCCGAACAGGTTTTCCGCCCACGTTTCCGCGCCGCAGCCTGCGCAGCCGGAACGCCGGACGCGCCGAAACCGCCTGATGCTGCGGACCGCCGGCGCAATTCTGCTGGCCGCCGCGGTCGCCGGGCTCGTCTTCGGCCTTTCGGCGGTCGCCTCGGTCGCGGTTTATCGCGCGGTCCCGCCGACCCATACGCCATTGATGGTTCTGCGGGCGGTACAGCGCCGTGACGCCTATCCGGCCCGCTGGCGCTGGCAGCCGCTCGAGCGGATCTCGCCGCATCTCGTGCGCGCCGCCATCGCCGCCGAGGACAGCCGGTTCTGCAGCCACAGGGGCTTCGACTGGCAGGAGATTCGACAGGTGCTGAAAACCCTGGAGAAAACCGGCGCAATCCGCCGGGGCGCCAGCACGATTTCCATGCAGACCGCCAGGAATGTCTATCTCACGCCGCACCGTTCGTTGATCCGCAAGGGGCTGGAAGCCGGGTTCACGGTGCTGATCGAAACCGTCTGGGGCAAGCGGCGCATCCTGGAGACCTATCTCAATATCGCCGAGTGGGGCCCGGGCATCTATGGCGCGGAAGCGGCGGCGCAGGCCTGGTTCCGCCGTTCCGCATCCCGCCTGACGCCGGCCCAGGCCGCCCTGCTCGCCAGCACCCTGCCCGGCCCGTTGCGGTGGCGGCCGGACCGGCCGAACCGCCGCATCGGCCGCAAGGCCCGCATCGTGCGCGAACGGATGCGCCTCGTGAAACCGGGGAAGGACCGCGCCTGCGGCCGGTGAGAGCCCGGCGTCCTACCTGAAGCGCCGGGGCGCCGGCACGGCGCGAAAGGCCGGATCGTCCGGGAACCGGCCGGAAATGCGCGACTGGAGCGAGATGCGGGCGCGCTGATGGCGCGACAGTTCGACCAGAAAATCGTCCGGCCCGCCGCCTTTCTCCGCGGCGCGGCCGATACCGGAACGGCCGCCGGCGAGCACCCCGCCGCCGATGCCGTGCGCCAGCGGCTGTCGGGCGGACGCCTGAACGATCGGGTGCCGGAAGCGGAGATCCGGTATCCGCGCACAGGCTGCGGCGATCGAATCCCTGGCGAACAGCGCAGCGAAACTCTCCCGGGGACGATGGCGGAGCCTGGCGAGATAGCGCATGGATTCGTCGAACACGGCCACGAAGAGATCGATATAGACCGAGCGGCCTATCGGATGATTGCGCAGCTTCCAGCGGTTTTTCCGGCCGTTCTGCCGGTACAGGCCGCCGGCGTTGTAGGCGGCCGCCACCTTCGGCGGATCGAAGCGGGTCAGGCGGTATTGCCGGTTCAGATAGATGCCGATCATGCGGATGTTGTTGGCCGGGTTTTCCAGCCAGGCCCGGTCGATCGACGGGTTCCGGAGCATGAAACGCGCAGTGCTGATCAGAACCCCGCCGAGACCGACGGATATCCGGTCCGGCGTCTCCCGGTCGTTGATATAGCCCCGATAGGTCTGGAACGCTCTTGGATTGAGGGCCGATTCGTTGACGATGATGGTCAGGAAAAGCTCGGCCGGGACGCGGTATCTGCGGGCGGCGGCCCGGATCAGCCTGCCGTATTTCCGCCAGGCGGTCGGTACGCTCTTCAGCCGGTATTGCTCGCGCTGTGAGAGCCGCACCGGGCCGCGCCCGGTCACGATACCGTCGGCGGTGAGACGCCAGGGAACGCTGTTGCGAAACGATTGCCAGTGGATCAGGCGGCCGATTTCCAGGCGCCGCCCGTTCCAGCTATGGGCGCCGCGGAAGACGGGCTTGCCGGCGCGGCATTCCCCGTCGACCGGCGAGGCATGTATGGGCGATGCAAGAAACGCGGCGCACGCCGCGGCGCCCATCAGGGACGGCAGGAATCGAATCAAAACGGAACAACCGCTGCTTCTCCGGACTGTCCGCCGGGCTTTTTCCGCCCGGTCGAACCGGCGGACCATAATGCATAGTACCGCCGGTTTGAAAGAAAATTCGCCCGTTCGCCGGCTGCGGCGCGAAACTGAGCAGATCGATGCAAATTCCGGCCGGCGCGATTGCCATTGGCGAAGCCCGGCCATGGCGATATTCTGCCTGCAGCGCTGGCCGGTTCCCGCGGGACCGGCGCCGAGGAACAAGGAAGGATACCATGCGGATTGTGACATCGTTGCACCCTGGCGGACGACGCAATGCGGCTCGGGGCCTCGCCGGTCTCAGCCTCATCGGAGTCGGTGCAATTGCGCTCGCCGTGCCGGCCCAGGCGCAGAGCGTCGGCATCGGCACCACCAAGGGGGGTGCAACGGCGCAGGTCACGGCGGCCATCGCCAAGGTCATTTCGGCCCATGCCGGCCTGCAGATGCGTCCGCAGCCCTACGCCAACACCTCGCAATACATTCCGGTCGTCAACAGCGGAAAACTGGAGTTCGCCGCCTCGAACATTTTTCAGCTGACCTTTGCCGTCAACGGCACCGGCATGTCGGAGGGCCGGCCCAACCCGAATCTGCGCATGGTCGCCACCCTGATGCCCTTCCGGGTCGCGTATTTCGTCAGCGAGAAATCCGGCATCGGAGGCTTCGCCGATCTCAACGGCAAGCGCCTTCCTGGCTTCAAGCAGCGGGCCCTGGGCACCTACCTTCTGCTTGGCACCGCCGCAAATCTAAATGTCAGCACCGTCGACTGGAAATTCGTTCAGGTGCCCAATTTCCCGCGCATGTGGGACGGTTTCAAGCGCGGCACGCTGGACGCCGCGATCGCCGCCGTCGGCTCCAAGCCGACCCGGGATATGAAAGCGGCCCAGGGCGCGCTGCGCATCCTGCCGATCAACGACGACCGGGATTCGGTCGCGCGGATGCGCCGGCATCTGCCGCAGTCCTACGTCATCCGAATGAAGTCCAATCCGAAGCTCCCCGGCCTGAGCCGCGACGTCAACATCATGGCTTTCGACTATACGCTGTGGGCGCACAAGGACGTGAAGGACGATCTCGTCTACCGGGTGGCGCGCACGATGCACGAGCGGGCCGCCGACCTGCGCGCCGCCGCCCCGCTGTGGCGCGGATTCAAGGCGGCCGGCATGGCGAAGAAGGCCGGCATCGACTATCACCCGGGGGCGATCCGCTTCTACCGCGAGAAGGGGCTGTGGCGGCAATAGGGGCCTGACGGCCCGCCTTCGCGAACGCCGCCGCAAATTCCGGCAGGGAGATGCGCCCCGGCGGCGACGCCCGATCCCCGGACGACTCCGTTGGCGCCGTTTTGCAGGACGCTCCGGCGCTTCGCCATTTGTGCGCGTTCCTGGCCGCGCTGATCACGGCGCTGGCAGTCGCCTGGGCGGCCGACCTGCCGCGCCTGGCCGGCCTGTCATCCCTCTATACCGAGCAGATGATCGCCGTCGTTCTCGGCGCCGCCAATGCGCTGATCTTCCTGCGGCGGCCGTTCCGCCGGGGCCGCGCCCGCCCGTCGGCGCCGCCCGCCGACCTGGCCATCGCCGCCGCCAGCCTCGCCGCCGGCCTGTGGCTCGCGATCCGCTTCCCGGTGCTCACCGAAGATGCCTTCTACCATCCCGATGAGGTCCTGGTCATCGGCCTGGTTCTGGTTCCGCTGACCGTCGAGGCGCTGCGCCGCGCCACCGGCCCCACGCTGCTCATCGTGGTGGCGGTCTTCATCCTGTACGGCCTGTATGGCGATATATTCGACGGCAAGCTGCAGGCCCGCACCATGAGCGCGGCCGAAATGATCCGCTATGTCGGCCTCGATTCGACCGCAATGCTGGGCCGGCCCATCGTGATCGGCGTGACCATCGTCACCGTGTTCGTGCTGCTCGGCCGGCTGCTGCTGCTGTCCGGCGGCTCGGACTTCTTCACCGATATCGCCGCGGCGCTGATGGGGCGCAGCCGCGGCGGCTCGGCCAAGATCGCCGTCACCGCCTCGGCCATGTTCGGCTCGATCTCCGGCAGCGCGGTCTCCAACGTCGCCTCGACCGGGGTCATCACCATCCCGCTGATGCAGCGCGGCGGCTACAGCGCGCGGGCCGCCGGCGCCATCGAGGCGGTGGCCTCGACCGGCGGCCAGCTCACGCCGCCAATCATGGGCGCCGCCGCCTTCCTGATGGCCGAGTTCCTGCAGATGCCGTATCAGGATATCGTCCTGGCCGCGATCGTTCCGGCGCTGCTGTTCTACGTCGCCCTCTTCGTCCACACCGACCTGGAGGCCGCGCGCACCGGCGTGACCGCGCTGGAGCCGGACCGGATACCCGCGGCGCGCAAGGTGCTGGCCGGCGGCTGGTTCCTGATCGTGCCCTTCGGTGTGCTGATCGTCGTCCTGTTCAGCCTCAACCAGCCGGCCGAGACGGCCGCGCTGGCGGCCTGCGCCAGCCTGGCCGGCATCGCGCTGTTCGTCGGCTACGGCGCGCGGCGGCTGACCCCCGCCGCCCTCGTCACCGCCCTGCGCGATACCGGATACGCGGTCGTCGACATCATCGCGATCACGGCCGCCGCCGGCATCATCATCGGCATTCTCGACCGGTCGGGCCTGAGCTTCGGCCTCGGCTTCGTGCTGGTCCAGTTCGGCGAGAACAGCCTGTTTCTGCTGCTTCTGCTGACTGCCGGAGTCTCGATCCTGCTCGGCATGGGCATGCCGACGACCGGAGTCTATTTCCTGCTCGCCGCGCTCGCTGCGCCGCCGCTCATCAAGCTCGGGGTCGAGCCGATCGCGGCCCACATGTATGTGCTGTATTTCGGCATGCTCTCCATGATCACGCCGCCGGTCGCCATCGCCGCCTTTACCGCCGCCAACCTGTCCGGCGCCGGACCCATGGCGACGGCGCTGAGCGCGGTCCGGTTCGGCTGGCCGGCCTATGTCGTGCCCTTCCTGTTCGTGCTCTCGCCGACCCTTTTGATGCAAGGCGGCGCGGTTTCCATCCTGCTGGCGGCGGGCACCGCCGTTCCCGGCGTCGCGGCGGTGACAAGCGCGCTGGCCGGCTATGCGCTGGGACCGTTGGGACCGGCCAGGCGCCTGGCAATCGGCGTCGCCGGCCTCGCCCTGCTCCTGCCGCCGGAAGCCTTCGCCGAAGCCGGCTGGATCAATCTGGCCGGCGGCGCCCTGCTGGCTCTCGCCCTGCTGGTCTCGGCGCTGCCGCGCCGGACGAGCGCAGGCTGACTGCTGGCGGCCGTTGGCAGTCGCGCTAGGCCGTTTCATTGCGGCTCTGGTCGCTGCAAAACGCGATTCGCCCGGGCTTCGCCCACCTTGACGGTGTTCCGGGAATCTATCAGTATCTGACATTATCGGACATATATGTGGGCGCAGACATGCCGAACGTACATCTGACCAAACCGATGGAATCCTACGTTCACGGCCAGATCGAGTCCGGCGCCTATGCCAATGCAAGCGAAGTGGTGCGGGCCGGACTCCGGCTGCTGATGGAACGCGACGGCGCGCGCCAGTTCTATGCGCTGAAAGCGGATCTGGAAGAGGCGGTGCGCGAGGCAGAGGCCGGCGGGTTCAGCGATTTCGATCCCGTCGCCTACGAGCCGGAGGCCGGCGAGCGATAGCCGCAACGCAATGACCATCAGGCTGTCCCGGCCGGCGCAGCGCGACTTGGACGATATCAGGCGCTACACCCTCGAAACCTGGGGCCGGAACCAGTGGCTGACCTACTACCGCGGCCTGGTGCGGACCTTCGAAACGATTGCGGCCTACCCCGAAGGAGGACGCGACCGGAGCCTGTTCGCGGCGGGCCTACGCTCGGTGAACTACCGGCGCCATGTCGTCTTCTTCGCCCGTATCGCCGCGGCCGGAGGCGAGCCTGTCATTCTGCGCATCGTCCATCAGCGCCGCAATCTGCCGGCCTTGATCTACTACGAGGATATCGGCGGCTGAAACTATCGCCTGTCCCGTCCTCTCAGGACGGCGCGCCAGGGCGCCATTTGCTCCGTTCCATTCAAAGCCGCGCTGAACAGGTCTGCGCTACACCGCCGGCAGATCGACGCCTTCATCCGCAAGCACACCGCGCAGGTTCTCGACCAGCCGGACAAGGCCTTCCTCCGTCCCCGCCTCGCAGCGCAGCGACAGGGCTGCCTGGGTGTTGGACGCCCGGAGCAGCCACCAGCCGTCTTTCGTCTCCGCGCGGACGCCGTCAATGGAAACGAAATCGGCGCCCTGCGCTTCGAGCCGCGCGCGGACGGCCTCGACGACGGCGAATTTCCGCGCCTCGCTTACCCCGATACGGATTTCCGGCGTGTTGAACGCAGGCGGCAGGGCGGCGCGGAAGGCCGAGAGCGGCGCCGGGTCTCCCGCCATGAGGCGCAGCAGGCGCACCGCGGCGTAGAGCGCATCGTCGAAGCCGAAATAGCGGTCGGCGAAGAAGAGGTGGCCGCTCATCTCGCCAGCCATCGGCGCGCCGGTCTCGCGCATCCGGCTTTTGATGAGGGAATGGCCGGTCCGGTAAATTTCCGGCCTTCCGCCGAGCCTCGCCACTTCGTCGAAGAAGACCCGGCTTGCCTTGACGTCGGCGATCACGGGCGCGCCCGGCCGAGCCCGGAGCAAGTCGGCGGCGAAGTAGACCATCAGCTGATCGGCCCACAGGATCGCGCAGCTGTCGTCGACGATACCGATGCGGTCGCCGTCGCCGTCGAACGCGATCCCGACATCCGCACCCTCCTGCGCCACCGCCGCCTGCAGGTCGGCCAGGTTGACCGGGACCGTGGGGTCCGGATGGTGGTTCGGAAAGTCGCCGTCGATTTCGGCGAACAGGAGTCGGTGGTTTCCGGCAATCCGGCCGGTCAGCCGGGTCGCGATCTCGCCCGTTGCGCCGTTGCCGCAATCCCATACGGCGGTGAGGCGCGACAGGTCGGCGCCGTCCAGCTCGGCGGCAAGGCGGTCGGTGTAGGCGTCCGCAACGTCGATGGCAGCGACATCGCCGGGCGCGGCGGCCGCCTCGATCCCCGCCGCCGCGATCCGGCCGAGGTCCCGGATCTCGGCGCCGAACACCGGCCGGCCGGCGCCGCAGCCCGGCCCGAACGTCATCTTGAAGCCGTTATGGGCGGCCGGATTGTGCGAGCCGGTCACCATAACGCCGGCCTCGTCGCCACGGTCGTGCAGCGCGAAGTTCAGCATCGGCGTGGGGCCGGGCCCGACCGTGAGAACGGACCGGCCGCTTGCCGTCAGCCCTTCGATCAGCGCGTCGCGCAGGGCCGGCGAACTGTGCCGCCCGTCCCAGCCGACGCACACGGTCGAACCGCCCTCCCGGCCGACCAGCGCGCCGAAGGCGGCGCCGAGCGCCCGCGCATCCGCCGGGAACAGGGTTTCGCCGACGATGCCGCGGACATCGTATTCGCGCAGAATGTCGGGATGGAAGGAATGGCCGGGAAGCCGGCGGCCCGATCCGCCCCTGTGGAATCCCGGGTGGGGTCCGGTCATGGAAAATCCGTGCGGGCAGAGTCCGTTGCGCAGGCCGGTTACGGGCGGAAACGCTGTTTGGCGACCCCGGCAGGACTCGAACCTGCGACACCAGGATTAGGAATCCTGTGCTCTATCCTGCTGAGCTACGGGGCCGTTTCCCCGCAGTATCTTGGCGGCGGGGTGGACCCTGTCAACCGCCGCCGGGCCAACAACCGCCGGTCCGGCCGCAGGCCGGGCCCGGCCGCCACGCCGGCCGCGCGCCTACCGGGCGCCGCTCCCGGCCGCCTCGAGCAGGGTCGGCTGGGCGGCGCCCCTGGCCTTGCCGGTCCGGCGCGTGCAGCGGCCCTCGAATTCGGCGCCGTTCTCGATCGACAGGCTCCCGTATTCGACATCGCCGTCGACCCGGGCCGTCTTGCACAGGGTCGCGACCTGCGCGGCGACCCCGCCGGTCACCCGGCCATGCACCATGATTTCGTCTGCGGTGATCTTGCCCTCGACATGGCCGCCCTCTCCGACCGTCAGCTTCCGGACAGTGACATCGCCCTGAATCTCGCCCTCGACCAACAGATCGCCTTCCGAATCGACACTGCCCTCGATGCGCAAACCGTCGCCGACAAGCGACGCATCGGTCGTTCCTGACATTTTCCCGTTCCTCCGTCCCGATCGGAAACCCAAGTCCTGCCCGATCCCAAGCCTCGCCCGGATTTCCCGGCGTTGCAAGCCGGTATCGGTGCGACGCCGCTGCCCGATTACCGAGCAGTCATGGACAATGGTGCCCCCGGGGAGACTCGAACTCCCACGCCGTTGCCGGCAACAGATTTTGAGTCTGCCGCGTCTACCAATTCCGCCACAGGGGCTGCCCGGCGCACCCCTGAGCGCCCCTGAGCGCCCAGAGAGGGCGCAAACCATAGCGCCGCACCTGCCGTTTGCAAGATGCCCGCATGTCCCGCTGCGCGGCCGGTTCCGGGGCTGCCCCCGGGATCGGCGGCGGCCCGGCGGCAGCGCCGAAAAGCCGCTGGAACGGCAGGCGCACCCGACGCATTCTGGGCGCATTCTTCCGGCGGGACAGACGAAGGAGCGACAGATGCCGGGCGTGCTGGACGGAATTCGCGTGCTGGACTTCGGCCGCTACATCGCCGGCCCCTATGTCGGGGCGCTGCTGGCGGATTTCGGCGCGGACGTTATCCGGGTCGAGAAGCGCGGCGGCAGCGAGGACCGCTTCGTCCTGCCGCTGTCGACCCGCGCCGACGGGCAGCCCGGAGAAGGCGCCCTGTTCCTGCAGATGAACCGCAACAAGCGGTCGATCACCCTCGACCCGATGAAGCCCGAAGGCCGGGCCGCGCTCGACCGTCTGGCCGGCACGGCCGACATCGTGATCGCCAACCTGCCGCCGCAGACCATGGCGCGCATGGGCCTGGACTATGACAGCCTCTGCAGCGTCAAACCGGACATCATTCTCGCCAACCTGTCGTCCTACGGCAAACACGGCCCCTGGGCGACGCGGCCCGGATTCGACACCATCGGCCAGGCGATGTGCGGCTCGGTCTATCTGACCGGCGAGCCGGGCCGGCCCTATCGCGCCCAGATCGCCCTGGTCGATTTCGGCACCGCCCTGCATGCGGCCTTCGGCGTCGCCATGGCGCTGATCGAGAGGCAGCGCTCCGGCCGCGGCCAAGAGGTCGTCGGCGCGCTGCTGGCGACCGCCGCCGCCTTCAACGGCCCGATGCTGACGGAGCAGTCCGCCGTGGCACCGGACCGGGGGCCGATCGGCAACCGCGGCTTCAACTCCGGCCCGACCGACCTGTTCGAGACGAAGGACGGCTTCATCGCGGTCCACATCGTCGGCAACCCGCTGTTCAGGCGCTGGGCCGATCTGCTGGGCGAGCCGGAATGGCTGGAGGACGAACGCTTCGCGACCGACGACGGGCGCGGCGACAACGGCGCGGTGCTGTCGGAGCGCATGGCGGCCTGGTGCGCCGGGCGGACCCGCGACGAGGCGCTGGAGGCGCTGGCCGCGGCCCATGTTCCGGCCGGCCCGGTGCTCAGGCCGCAGGAGGCGCTCGACCATCCGCAGGTCCGCGCGCTCGGCCTGCTCCATCCGGTGGCGCTGCCGGGCGCCGACCGCGCGGCCATGGTGGCGCAGGCCCCGGTGTGGCTGAGCGAGACCCCGGCCCTGCCGCCGACCGGCCAGGCCGCAACCGGCGCGCATACCGATGAGGTGCTGGCCGCCGTCGGCTACGGCGCGGACGACCTCGCCGCGCTGCGCGACGCGGGCGTGATATAGCGGTACGCCGCGCAGGGAGCGCCTTACGAAATGCGTGCGGATTCATCGGGGTAAGGTCGCGCCCGGCCGGCGCAGCGGGTTTCGCCCGGACATGCCGGCCGCACCCCGGCTCACCGGGCGGTGAAGCGGCCGTGAATCGCCCCGGCGGCGGCGTGGGCGGCGAGCAGGGCGCCCTCCTGCCAGCCGGGAAGCGCGGTCACCTGATCGCCGGCGAAATGGAACGGTCCGTCGCCCCGGCGCAACGCTGCGGCGGCGTCGGGGTTGCGCCGGGGCCAGCCGCCCTTCTGGAAGGGGACGTTGAGCCAGGCGCGGCTGATCCCGCATTCCATCTCGCCGGCGTATCCCGGATGCAGCGGCGCGCCTTCTGCCAGCGCCGCCCGGAGACGCTCCGGCGCCGACATGGCCGAATAGCGCCGCCCCGGCTTGCGGCTCCAGATATAGGCGCCGACCAGCACGCCCTTGGGCCGGTGATAGCCGTTGCACGGATACCAGACCTGCGTGATGTCGTTGTCGGTCCAGGAAATGCCCCCGTAAATCGCCGCATCCTCCTCCCAGAAGCGCCGCTTCGCCTGAAAGGCGACTTTCACCGCCTCGACGAAGTCGAAAGACTTGAGCGCGTCCTGCGTCCCGGGCGAAAAGTCGTTCGGGATGTCTTTCAGAACCGGCGCGGGGATCGTGCAGATGGCATAGTCCGCCAGGGTGGTCCGCTCCGCGCCGTCCGGGCCGCGCCAGACGATCCGGATCCCGTCGCCCCGGCGGCGAATCTGCTCGACGACGCAGCCAAAGCGCACGAGATGGCCGACCCGCTCCGCAAACGCTCGGACGATCGCGTCCATGCCGCCGACCGGCTGGAACAGCGTCGGGTTCTGGTTGAGGAAGTGGCTGAAATTGAGCTTGTATTGCCAGAACTCGCTGCCCAGCAACTCGCCGAAATCCAGCCTTTTTTCGATCTCGCCCGCCGCCATTCCGGCGTGAATCTGTGCGCCCCGGTAGCCGGCGCGGTTCGACCCGGAATAGCTTCGGTCGTCCTTCAGCCCGCCGAAACTTCCGAGCATGGCGCGCACGCGCTCCTTGTCGCCTGGAGTCAGCTCCGCGTCGAGCGCACCCCGGTCCACGGCCTTGGCGAGCAGTTCCGCAACATAGCCGCGCATGTCGGTCAACACCCGCCGGGCGGCAACCGGCCGGCCGCCGAAGCGCCCGCGGTTGTGGAAGAAGGCGGCCCGGTTGTCGTTTGTGAAGACTTCGAGGTCGATGCCGAACGCCTTGCAATAACCGAGCACGGTGCGGTGATGGTAGGGAATGCGCGCCGGGCCGAGATTGGCGTAGAGATGGTCCTCCCGGTCGAAACAGACCTCCTGGCGCATCCCCCGCTCGGTCAGCGCATCGCCACCGCGCACGGTCAGACTGCGGCCGCCGGCGCGCGCCGTGGCTTCCAGCACCGTGCACTTCCAGCCGGCCCTGGACATCTCCCATGCGGCCGCCAGACCCGAGAGGCCGGCGCCCAGAATGACGACGTGCCCGCCCTTGCCCGACCCGGGCGGCAGGTCCAGCGCCGCGGCGCGGGCGGCGCCCGGCCCCAGCAGGCCGAGCGCGTCCATGGTCCGGTAGACAGCCGCCGACCCGCCGGCGGCGGCGGCCGAATGCAGCAGCGTACGCCTGGTAGGCTTGCGCACGGTCGTATCTCCCTGCAGTTCGCCTGCAGGGCAGGGTAATCCGGAGCCGGCGCCTTGTACACGCAACCGGAGTGTCGGACTCTGCGCGGCCCCGCCCGGTCCTGCGGCGGGATGCGGCTTGACCCTCGATTCCCTGATAAGCGCTGAGCACGAGTGGGTTTGAGGCTCACGATGCGGATTTTCGGGTACAGCGATGCCGGGGCCGGTGCACGTGTCGCCAGCGAGAGGTCGGGTGAGGTGGCTTCTCGGACTGGACGGTGCACTTCGCCGTTCGGCGGACGAGCGGGTTGCCCCGGGCTTGCCGGTTTCGAGCGGGGATGGAGCGGGATGCGCCGGGGCCTGCTATTCGAGCTGGACTGCGGCGTGATAGAGCCAGTCGAGCCGGAAGTTGTTGCGCGCGAAGTCGAGCCGCCAGCGCCGGCCGCTGCGCACCAGCCTTCCCACGACCCGAACCAGATAGCGGATCAGGGGCCGCAGGCCATGGCGCCGGGCGCGGGCCGGCAACAACTGGTATTGGACCGCGCGGAGCAGCACCTGCGCGATCTGGCCGCAGATGTAGAAGGCCTGGTTGGCGCGGAACTTCCGGCACGGCGGGTGATGCAGGTCGAGGTCGATCAGCGGCCCCTTGAAGGCGTTCTCCTGGCCCTGCTTTCCGCGGTGCCGGCGCACCAGCTCGTCGAGCGGAAGGTCGTCGCGCGAGACCAGGATCACGGTGTAGACGGGGAGCAGCAGGGTCTGGCCCCGGTCGCGGCGGCGGCGGATCACCACGTAGCTCTGTTCCTCCCAGCCCGCCGGGCGGTAGCGCACCAGCGTCGCATCTTCGCCGAGCCCGATGTCGGTCCATCCGTCTTCGGGCAGGCCTTCGATCACATCCAGCACCGGCGCCCGCTTGCGCGCGTGGGTCAAGCTGATCGAGTAGTCCCATCCCCGCTCGCGGCACCAGGCGATGAGTTCGCCCCGGTAGTAGGCGTTGTCCGCGCGCAGCCACACCGGCGTGCCCTCGGGCAGGCAGGGCGCCACGTCGCTGTCGAGCTGCTCGCGCCAGCCCCCGGCCACGTCGCCGCCGCCCGGATGCAGCCGACCGCTCGCCCACAGCGAGCCGATGAACACCCCGTGCAGCCAGTACTGGCGCGTGCCGTCGTAGCCGCGCCGCGCCTCCTCGAACAGCCTCCCGTCGACCTCGATCGCGGTGCCGTCGACGAACACCGGGACGTAGCCGCGCACCGACGCCTCATGTTCCACCACCGCCGGCGCCACCTGTGCGGCCAGTCCGCGCGCCACCGCCAGCAACGTCTCGACCTGCGCCTCGTCGATGCGCGCCAGATACTCGCCAAGACGCCGGCCCGAGGGCACGTCGCCAAGACCCAGCAGCCGTTGCCCGACCCGGTCCTCGCGCAGCGCGTCCAGATCCGACAGCGCCCCGTTGCCCGCCGCCAGCGAGGCGATCAGGCTCCACAGCGTCTCCGCGTCGCTCGCACCCCGCGCCCGCTGCTTGACCGACACCGCCGACAGCGCCTGTGGCAGACCAAGCCGCGACGCCATCTGGCCCAGCACCGACCAGCCGCCGAAGCCGGTCAGCTGCGCGTCGGTGAAGTCCATCTCGACTTTGGGCGGCCGGGGAATTACCTCGATTCCCTGATAAGCGCTGAGCACGAGTGGGTTTGAGGCTCACGATGCGGATTTTCGGGTACAGCGATGCCGGGGCCGGTGCACGTGTCGCCAGCGAGAGGTCGGGTGAGGTGGCTTCTCGGACTGGACGGTGCACTTCGCCGTTCGGCGGACGAGCGGGTTGCCCCGGGCTTGCCGGTTTCGAGCGGGGATGGAGCGGGATGCGCCGGGGCCTGCTATTCGAGCTGGACTGCGGCGTGATAGAGCCAGTCGAGCCGGAAGTTGTTGCGCGCGAAGTCGAGCCGCCAGCGCCGGCCGCTGCGCACCAGCCTTCCCACGACCCGAACCAGATAGCGGATCAGGGGCCGCAGGCCATGGCGCCGGGCGCGGGCCGGCAACAACTGGTATTGGACCGCGCGGAGCAGCACCTGCGCGATCTGGCCGCAGATGTAGAAGGCCTGGTTGGCGCGGAACTTCCGGCACGGCGGGTGATGCAGGTCGAGGTCGATCAGCGGCCCCTTGAAGGCGTTCTCCTGGCCCTGCTTTCCGCGGTGCCGGCGCACCAGCTCGTCGAGCGGAAGGTCGTCGCGCGAGACCAGGATCACGGTGTAGACGGGGAGCAGCAGGGTCTGGCCCCGGTCGCGGCGGCGGCGGATCACCACGTAGCTCTGTTCCTCCCAGCCCGCCGGGCGGTAGCGCACCAGCGTCGCATCTTCGCCGAGCCCGATGTCGGTCCATCCGTCTTCGGGCAGGCCTTCGATCACATCCAGCACCGGCGCCCGCTTGCGCGCGTGGGTCAAGCTGATCGAGTAGTCCCATCCCCGCTCGCGGCACCAGGCGATGAGTTCGCCCCGGTAGTAGGCGTTGTCCGCGCGCAGCCACACCGGCGTGCCCTCGGGCAGGCAGGGCGCCACGTCGCTGTCGAGCTGCTCGCGCCAGCCCCCGGCCACGTCGCCGCCGCCCGGATGCAGCCGACCGCTCGCCCACAGCGAGCCGATGAACACCCCGTGCAGCCAGTACTGGCGCGTGCCGTCGTAGCCGCGCCGCGCCTCCTCGAACAGCCTCCCGTCGACCTCGATCGCGGTGCCGTCGACGAACACCGGGACGTAGCCGCGCACCGACGCCTCATGTTCCACCACCGCCGGCGCCACCTGTGCGGCCAGTCCGCGCGCCACCGCCAGCAACGTCTCGACCTGCGCCTCGTCGATGCGCGCCAGATACTCGCCAAGACGCCGGCCCGAGGGCACGTCGCCAAGACCCAGCAGCCGTTGCCCGACCCGGTCCTCGCGCAGCGCGTCCAGATCCGACAGCGCCCCGTTGCCCGCCGCCAGCGAGGCGATCAGGCTCCACAGCGTCTCCGCGTCGCTCGCACCCCGCGCCCGCTGCTTGACCGACACCGCCGACAGCGCCTGTGGCAGACCAAGCCGCGACGCCATCTGGCCCAGCACCGACCAGCCGCCGAAGCCGGTCAGCTGCGCGTCGGTGAAGTCCATCTCGACTTTGGGCGGCCGGGGAATTACCGTGGTCATCGCGCACCTGCGAGGTGATGGAATGCTCGCCGGCAATATTGCCGATTTCGCCCGCAGCGTGCGCACTTTTTCGGATCCGGCGCCAGCCTTATCCGGGAATCAGGGGGAATTACCGTGGTCATCGCGCACCTGCGAGGTGATGGAATGCTCGCCGGCAATATTGCCGATTTCGCCCGCAGCGTGCGCACTTTTTCGGATCCGGCGCCAGCCTTATCCGGGAATCAGGGGCTTGACCGCCGCCGCCGCCGCCCTTACCGTTTGCGGCACGATGCACATGCCGCACGCCATTATCGGTCTGCTTCTGCTTAGGAGCCCGGTGTCCTAGGACGCCGGGCCAAGGGCGCGCGACCGCCGCCCGCCGCATGTGACACCCCCGATCCGGCGCCCGACAGGCCAGTAGCCCGCGGCCGGATTCCCCAAGGGACAATCGCGACAACCGGAACAGAGCGCTGCGCCGCCCGACCTGCGGGCCCGGCGCCTCTCCGCCCCGCCCAACCGGAGACGTTTCCATGTCCACCATGCCGATCCACAAATACCAGGGATTCGAGCCGGTCGGCCTGACCGACCGGACCTGGCCCGGCAAGGTCATCGACAAGGCGCCGGTCTGGTGTTCGGTCGACCTGCGCGACGGCAACCAGGCGCTGGTCGAGCCGATGGGGCCGGAGCGCAAGCGGCGCATGTTCGAGCTGCTGTGCCGCATGGGCTTCAAGGAGATCGAGGTCGGCTTCCCCTCGGCCTCCGAGACCGATTTCGACTTCTGCCGCCAGCTCGTCGAGCACGGCATGATCCCCGACGACGTCACCATCCAGGTGCTGACCCAGGCGCGCGAGCACCTGATCCGGCGCACCTTCGACGCCATCCACGGCGCCCGGCGCGCCATCGTCCATCTCTACAACTCGACCTCGACGACCCAGCGCCGCGTCGTGTTCAACGCCGACCGGGCGGAGATCATGAAGATCGCGACCGACGGCGCGGAACTGATCCGCGATTTGCTCCCGACCGTCCCGGAAACCGAGGTGATCCACCAGTATTCGCCGGAATCCTTCACCGGCACGGAACTGGACTATGCCAGGGACATGTGCAATGCGGTCATGGACGTGTGGCAGCCGACGCCGGAGAAGCGGACGATCATCAACCTGCCGGCGACGGTCGAGATGGCGTCGGCCAACATCTACGCCGACCAGATCGAGTGGATGCACCGCAACATCGCCGACCGCGACTGCTACATCCTCTCCCTGCACCCGCACAATGACCGGGGCACCGCGGTCGCCGCCGCCGAGCTGGGCGTGATGGCCGGCGCCGACCGGATCGAGGGCACCCTGTTCGGCAACGGCGAGCGCACCGGCAATGTCGATATCGTTACCCTGGCGCTCAACCTGTTCACACAAGGCGTCGATCCCGGCCTCGAAATCCACGACATCAACGAGATCATCCGCACGGTGGAATACTGCAACCAGCTGCCGGTCCATCCGCGGCACCCCTACGGCGGCGAGCTGGTTTTCACCGCCTTCTCCGGCTCGCACCAGGACGCGATCAAGAAAGGCTTCGCCGCGCTCGAGACCAGCAACAGCGAATTATGGGACGTGCCCTACCTGCCGATGGACCCCAAGGATGTCGGCCGGACCTACGAGGCGGTCATCCGGATCAACAGCCAGTCCGGCAAGGGCGGCGTCGCCTATGTCATGGATGCCGACTACGGCCTGAAACTGCCGCGCATGCTGCAGGTCGAATTCTCCGGCGTCATCCAGAAGGTGACCGACGAGACCGGCAAGGAAATGACCTCCGGCGAACTCTGGTCGATCTTCGAGAAGGAATATCTCGACCAGGCGGGCCCGATCGGCTTCGGCAACTACCGCACGGTGCCGGACGCCCACGCCAGCGAGATCCGGCGCATGACCGCGGAGATCGTCTGGAACGGCGAGCCGCGCACCATCCAGGGCAAGGGCAACGGCCCGATCGACGGCTTCATCGACGCGCTGAAGAACGGCCTGAACCTGAACATGGCGATCCAGAGCTACCACGAGCACGCCGTCGGCAAGGGCGCCGACGCCACCGCGGTCGCCTATGTCGAGGTCAGCACGCCGGACGGCGGCACCCTGTTCGGCGTCGGCCGCGACCCGAACATCGTGGCCGCGTCGCTCCGCGCCATCGTCAGCGCCGCCAACCGGGTGGCGAAGGCGGGCGCAGCGGAGGCGGCGGCGTAGCGGGCGGCTATGCCGCCGGCGACAGCCGCTCGACCTCGATCCGGTCGGCCTTCTTCATTGCCTGGGCCAGTTCGTAGGCCGACTGGAGCCGGTACCAGGTTTCCGCGCCGCCGCCGAACGCCTTGTCGAGCCGGATCGCCATCTCGGGCGAAATCCCCGAACGGCAATTGACGATATCCGAAAGCTGCTTGCGGCTGACGCCGAGCCTGCGCGCCGCCTCGGTAACGCTGAGCCCCAGGGGCTTCAGACAATCGTACCGCACAGACAGGCCCGGATGAGACGGATTCTTCATCGGCACGATTCGATCCTCCAGGCGACAGTCGACCGGGTCCACATCCCTAACATCCTGTCCACCGAACCGGAAGGCGACTCGCGCCTCACTCACAGCTCAGGCCGAGCTGGCTGAGACCTTCTTCGAGCCAGGTGCCGAGCAGCGGGATGCAGACGAGATAGTGGCCGGTGTGCTCGGTATGGCCGTCGCGCGCGTCGCGGAGCGCGTCGTCCCACTCCGACCTGTCGTAGGTGCCGCGGCCCAGCCAGGCGAGCGCGACCAGCGCGATCTGCTCGTCCAGGTTGAGCGAGTCGATGAACCCGACGAGTTCGCGGTGCGCCGGGTCGGGATCGTTTTCGTTTTCGAGCCCGTCTTCGAGCGCTTCGAGACGATCGAGATCCGGGACGCTCTCTTCGGTTTCGGGCGTGCCTTCCAGGCCGGCGTCGAACGCTTCGACCCGTTCGATCAGTTCGCACACCTTTTCGACGGCGATGCCCAGCATCCGGCCGTTCTCTTCCGCCTCCGCCGTCCCGTTGTGCCACAGCGGAGGACATTCCGGTTTGACATGAATCAATCGGGGCGAACGATCCGCGGCCCGGCGCGCCCCTCCCCGCCGACGGGCGGGTTCCGCCTCCGGGCCATTCGTGGTTTAACCGCGCCGGGATATCCTGGCGGGATTTCTTCGAGCAGTTCCGTCCGGCGGAAAGGGAACGGGCATGCCGCAAGGCGCTGCGGACGGGATCGAGAGGACCGGCGACCTGATGGCCGGCAAGCGCGGCCTGGTGATGGGCGTGGCCAACGAGCGCTCGCTCGCTTGGGGCATCGCGCGCGCCGCCGCCGCCCAGGGCGCGGAGATCGCCTTCACCTACCAGGATATCGAGGCGATCGCGCGCCGCGCCGTCCCGCTGTGCGAGAGCACCGGATCGCCGATCGTCATGCCGGCCGACGTCGCCGATCCGGAGACCATGGACGCGCTGTTCGAGCGGATCGGCAGCCTGTGGGGCCGGCTCGATTTCGCCGTCCACTCGCTGGCCTTTTCCGACCGGCAGGAGCTGGCCGGCCGCTATGTCGACACCAGCCGGGACAATTTCCGGCAGACCCTGGAGATCAGCGCCTTTTCCTTCACCGACCTGGCGCGCCGGGCCGAGCCGCTGATGGCGGCCGGCAAGAGTGACGGCGAAGGTGATGGCGACGGAGACGGCGGGGCGCTGCTCACCCTCACCTTCGACGGCTCGAACCGGGTCTTCCGCTCCTACAATGTGATGGGCGTGGCCAAGGCGGCGCTCGAGGCCAGCGTGCGCTATCTGGCGAACGATCTGGGCGCGGCCGGCATCCGGGTGAACGCGCTCTCCGCCGGCCCGATGCGCACCCTCGCCGGCGCCGGCGTCGGCGATGCGCGCTATCTCTACCAGTGGGTCGAGCGCAACGCCGCGCTGCGCCGCAACCCGACACTGGACGAGGTCGGCAACACCGGCCTGTATCTCATCTCGCCACTCAGCGCCGGGGTCAGCGGCGAGGTCCACCATGTCGATTGCGGCTACAACGTCATCGGCATGGGCGTGGTGGATTGATGCCCGCCGTCCGCTACCATGCCGGCCGTTTCCCGCCCGAAGAGCGGCTCGAATGGCGTGAACTGATCCCGCATATCGGGCCAGCGGCCGCGGCGCTGGCGCGTTACGATGGGGTTCTGGCGGCGGTTCCCGATCCCGGTGTCCTGCTCGCGCCGCTCACCACCCGGGAAGCGGTGCTCTCATCGCGGATCGAGGGAACGCAGGCCACGATGGGCGAGGTGCTGCAATTCGAGGCCGGGCGGGAACCCGACTCGCCCGAACGCCGCGACGACATCCATGAAGTGCTCAACTACCGCGCCGCCATGCGCCGGGCGGAGACATCTCTGGAGACGCTGCCGCTCTCCCAAAGGGTCATCCGGCAAGCGCATGAGGTGTTGCTGAGTGGGGTGCCGGGCCAAGGGAAGTCTCCGGGATCGTACCGGCGCATCCCCAACTGGATCGGCCCGCCCGGTTGCACCGTGGACGAGGCGCGGTTCGTGCCGGTCGAGGCGAACAAGCTCCCGGACGCGATGGACGCGTGGGAGCGCTACATTCATACGGAAGTGCCCGACAAGCTGGTGCAGCTGGCCGTCCTTCATGCCGAATTCGAAGCCCTGCACCCCTTTCTGGACGGCAATGGGCGCCTGGGGCGCATGCTCGTGCCGCTGTTCCTGTGGCAGGCCGGCCTTATCCGCGCGCCCATGTTCTACATCAGTGCCTATTTCGAGGCTCGCCGCGACGCCTATTACGACGGCCTGCTTGCCGTCTCCCGCGACGACGACTGGACAGGATGGTGCCGGTTCTTCCTCGATGCCGTCAGGCTGCAAGCCGAGGACAATTTGGCCAGGGCCCAGGGGATTATCGACCTCTACAACGCCATGAAGGACCGCACGATCGACCTGACCCGGTCCCAATACGCCATCTACGCCCTGGACTGGATATTCGAACGGCCGATCTTCCGGAGCGCCGATTTCGTGTCCCAGGCGGCGGTGCCGGCCCCCACGGCGCGGCGGATTCTTGGCGTTCTGCGCGAGGCCGGCATCCTCACAACCCTCCTTGAAGCACGGGGGCGCCGGTCCGCCGTCCTGGCGTTTCCCGCGTTGCTGGCCATCTCGGAGGGGGAAGAGGCGTCTTGAGTCCCGCCTGTACAACACAACGGCGCTTGACAATCACATTATGCTAAAAACGATCGACAAACCGGATTGCTGCTCACACATGAAACACAACGGTCCGCTGCCCGGGGAACGGAAAAGCAGGGTATGAGCATCGACACGACCTTTCTGCGTTGCTGCCTCCGGCCTCTGGGGCGGGCGGCGAACGATGGCTGACTGCCTCCACCTGCAACCGAAGCACCGCGAAGTGCTGGAAGCGCTGTTGCGGGAGCATCTACCCGACGTCGAGGTCTGGGCCTACGGAAGCCGCGTGAGCGGGAAGAGCCACGACGGCAGCGACCTCGACCTTGTGCTGCGCGGACCGGGCCTGAAGGAGATTCCGGTCGGCCAGTTGGGAGACCTTGAGGAGGCAGTAAGGGAATCGACCGTCCCGTTCCTGGTCGAGGCGCGCGACTGGGCGCGCCTGCCCGAACGTTTTCATGGCGAAATCGAACGCAATCATGCCGTGTTGATCAAGAAGGCTCTGCTCCCCTCACGCACGGGCGTTGCCTGACGGTCGCAAATCGGCCGCCTCAATCCGCCGCTAATTCCGCCGCTCGATCAGGCCGCGGGCGATGATGTGGGCCTGGATTTCGGCGGCGCCTTCGAAGATGTTGAGAATCCGGGCGTCGCACAGCACGCGGCTGATCTCGTATTCCTGAGCATAGCCGTTGCCGCCGTGGATCTGCAGGGCGTTGTCGGCGTTCGCCCAGGCGACCCGGGCGCCGAGCAGTTTGGCCATGCCGGCCTCGATATCGCAGCGCCGGCCGCTGTCCTTCTCGCGCGCGGCGAACCAGGTGAGCTGGCGCACCATCATGGTCTCGACCGCCATCCAGGCGATCTTGCCGGCGACGCGCGGAAATTCGTAGATCGGCTTGCCGAACTGGTGGCGCTCCAGGCCGTAGGCGAGGCCGAGCTCCATGGCGTTCTGCGCCACGCCGACGGCGCGCGCCGCGGTCTGGATACGCGCGCTCTCGAAGGTCGCCATGAGCTGCTTGAAACCCTCGCCCTCGGCCGCGCCGAGCAGGCAGTCCGCCGGCACCTCGAAACCGTCGAAGCCGATCTCGTATTCCTTCATGCCGCGATAGCCGAGGACGTGAATCTCACCGCCGGACATGCCGGGCGCCGGGAAGGGCTCGGCATCCGTGCCGCGCGGCTTGGGCGCGATGAACATGGACAGGCCGCGATAGCCGGGCTTGTCCGGGTCGGTGCGCGCCAACAGGGTCATCATGTCGGTGCGCGCCGCGTGGGTGATCCAGGTCTTGTTGCCGGTTACCCGGTAGACCTCGCCGTCGCGGATCGCCCGCGTGCGCAGGCTGGCGAGGTCGGAGCCGGTGTTGGGCTCGGTGAACACGGCGGTCGGCAGCACCGCGCCCGAGGCGATTTTCGGCAGCCATGCGTCGCGCTGGGCCGGCGTCCCGGCGAGGCGGATCAGCTCCCCGGCGATCTCGGAGCGGGTGCCGAGCGAGCCGACGCCGATATAGCCGCGCGACAGCTCCTCGGTGACGATGCACATGGCGACCTTGCCGAGGCCGAGGCCGCCGAAGTCCTCCGGAATGGTGAGGCCGAACACGCCCAGTTCCGCCAGTTCGTTCACCACGTCCATCGGGATCAGCACGTCGTCGACATGCCAGCCATGGGCGCGGGGCGCGGCCTTCTCGTCGGTGAAGCGGCGGAACTGGTCCCGGATCATCGCCAGCGTCTCGTCGTCCAGCCCGTCGTCGCCGAAGCCGCTTCCCGAACCGTTTTGGGCGATCAGAGCGGCGAGGCGCATCCGGGCGGCATTGCTGTTGCCGGCTTCGATCAGCGCCCGCACCGCCGGAGTCCCGAAATCGGCGACCGCCGCCTCCGGCACGCCCATGTCGGCCGGGCGCAACACTTCGCCCTGGCTGATCGCGATGCCGCCCTGTAGCTGGGCGAGATATTCGCCGAAGCCGGCCTGGAGGATCAGCCGTTCGGCCTCGCCGAGCCGGCCGGCGGCGTCGAGCCGTTCGGCCCAGGCCAGCGTCTGCTCCAGCGCCGCGACATAGGTGTTGAGCCAGGCCAGGCCGTGGGCGGCGAACTGCTGCCGCTCCAGCAGCGCCTGATCGACCCTTCCGCCGGGGGCGACCAGGCCGGCGACCGCGGCGCGCGCGGCGTCCTTCAGCCCTTCCGCCGCCGCGAGCGCGTCGCGGCACAGCGCCGGCGGATCGGGAAGCAGGCCGCTCTCGGCCGCGGCGGGGCGGATCGTCTCGTTCATCTCGCACCGGATTCGATTGCGACGCGCCAGGCGCGCCGGCGCCGCGTTAATATTCGGCTCAATATTCTTCCGTCAGCCGGTCCTGTCGATGGGCCGGGCCGCCCGGACCGCAGGCATATTGCCGCCAGTAGTCCGCGCTGGCGGGCATCCGATTGCCCGGCGGCAGGTGCCGGTTGAGATGATCGAGATGGCGCTGGGCCTCCGGGCCGGCCCGGTCGATCGCCTCGACCTGCATCGCGCCGTCCTGGTTGCGCACCCGGATCGGGATCCAGCCGACGGCGGCGAGGCGCAGCCTGCCCTTCGGCCCCTGTCTCGGGTCCGGTGCCAGGCCGAGCAGCAGGATCGGCGAACTGCGCCGCGCCAGGCTGATCTGGTTGGAGACGAAGTTGCCGAGCGAATAGGCGATCAGCCCTTCGCGGCCGTCCTTCGCGACATGCTTTTCGACCGGCTGCATGACATGGGGGTGGGTGCCGATCACCGCGGTGGCGCCGGCCTCGATGGCGGCAACTGCGAGCGCCCGCTGCCGCGGCTCGGGCGCGTGCTCATACTCCGCGCCCCAGTGCGGCGCGAACATCACGGCATCGATATCGTCGCGCCGGACGAGCGCCTCGATCGTGCCGAGCACCCGCGCCCTGTCGCGATAGCAGCGCAGCACCTGGCCGTGCTTGTCCGGCAGGCCGTTGGTGCCGTAAGTGCAGCCGAGCCAGGCGATGCGCCATGTCCCGCCGTCCTTCGCGGCTTCGGTCACGGCATACCAGGGCTCCTCGCTGCCGCCGCGCCTGCGCGTTCCGGTGTGTTTGAGGCCGGCCGCCCGAATCGCGTCGATCGTCCGGTCGGCGCCGACGGCGTAGCGGTCGAGCGCATGGTTGTTGGCGGTCAGCAGGACATCGAACCCCGCCTGCTTCAGCGCGCCCAGCACCGACGGATGGTAGTTGAACATCGGGTAGCCGCTGTAGACCCGGTCGTCCCACAGCGTATCCGGCGGGGCGGTCGTGCGCCCGGTCTTGGTGATTCCGGCCGCCGCCGGGCCCTCCAGATTGGCAAACGCGATGTCGGCGCCGCGGATCAGGTCGGCGACCGGCGCGAACAGGCTCATATAGCCGTCGGGCCGGGTCGCGGCGAATTTCTGCACCGCATCGTGCAGCAGCACGTCGCCGACCGCCGCGACGGTGACGAGCTCCGAAGCCCCGCCCCCGCCGCGGAAGGCGATTCCGTCCCCGGCTGCGGTCATGCCCGTCGCGCCGTCCGCGCAGAATGACGGCCGCACGGATTGCGCCGCCGCAGGACCGGCCCCGGCCCCTGAAAGAGCAAGAGCAAGGGCGAACAGGACGGCGGCAACGAGCGAACAGCGGCTGACATGGCGCGCGCCATGGTGCGCGCGCCGCCGGATGAGCGCAACCATGATCGATCCTCTACCGGACAAGCGGGCCAGCCGGCAACGGGGGATATTGCGCCGTCCTTCGAGACGGCCATTTCGAGATGGCGCTTCGCGCCTCCTCAATGGCCTCCTCAGGATGAAGGGAGTTGGATGGTCTATGTTTCTCGGCTTCATCCTGAGGAGAGGCTGAGGAGCGGTCTGA
Organism: Alphaproteobacteria bacterium; assembly: GCA_965202925.1. GTDB lineage: Bacteria > Pseudomonadota > Alphaproteobacteria > Bin65 > Bin65 > Bin65. The sequence goes on from CBDBCG010000002.1 coordinate 410,029, forward strand.
AAGACCGCGTCTCGAAGCCTCGTCTCGAAAGACGCGCGGGAGTTCCCTGTGCTATGTGCGACCTGCCGAACTATATGGATCGTCGCCATGCGGCATGCCCTGTTTCCGGTCCTGTTCCCAACGCTTGCCGTCGCCGTATTCCTTTCGGGCTCGCCGCCCGGCCACGCCGCCGGCTTTCCGGCCTGCGTCGACGGCCTGAAACGCGCGGCCGGCAAGGCCGGCATCCGGCGGGCGGTGGTGCGCGAGGCGCTCGACATCGCAGAGCCGGACGCGCGGGTGCTGCGCCTGTCGACGGTGCAGCCGGAACGCCGCATCGCGATCTGGGACTATCTGGCCTTCGTAGTCGACGACCAGCGCGTCCGCGAGGGCCGGACGGCGATGCGCCGGCACGCTGCACCGCTGCGCAGGGCGGAGGCGCGCTTCGGCGTGAACCGCCACGTCATCGCGGCGATCTGGGGCGTCGAGACCGATTACGGCAAGACCGCCGGCCGGAACTTCCTGCCTCACGCCCTGGCGACGCTGACCTGCCGCGGCGGGCGGCGCGAGGCCTTCTGGCGGCGCGAGCTGCTGGCGGCGCTGCGGATCGTCGACGCCGGCGACCTGCCGCTCGGCAAGCTCTACGGATCCTGGGCCGGCGCTTTCGGCCAGACCCAGTTCATGCCGACGACCTACCGGCGCCTCGCGATCGATTTCGACGGCGACGGCCGCAAAGACCTGGTGAGCTCCGTGCCCGACGCGCTCGGCTCGGCGGCCAACTATCTGCGCCGGGCCGGCTGGCGCACCGGGCAGCCGCGCATCGTCGAGGTGCGCGTGCCCGGAGGCTACCGCGGGCCCGAGGGGCGGAAGCGCAAGGCCGCGCTGGACAGATGGGCGGCCCGGGGCCTCACGCGGGCGGACAGGCGGCGCCTCAAGGGTGGGCTGCGCGCCGGGCTGCTGCGCCCGGCTGGCCCGGCCGGCCCGGCTTTCCTGACGTTCCGCAACTTCGACGCTTTGTACGCGTACAACCACGCCGAGTCGTACGCCCTGGCCGTGGCGCATCTGGCCGATCGGCTGGCCGGGCGCGGCCGGTTCCGCACCGCCTGGCCGACCGACGATCCCGGCCTTTCGCGCATCGAACGGAAATGGCTCCAGGAGCTGCTGATCGCCGAGGGCTACGACCCCGGGGAGCCGGACGGCAAGATCGGCCCGAAGAGCCGCGCCGCGATCCGCGAGGCCGAAAAGACTCTCGGCCTGCCCGTCACCGGCCGCGCCGCCCGCCGGCTCTACCGCGCGCTCGGCGGCAGATAGGGATGGGCGCCTGCGTCCGGGACGTTACCGCACCGGCACCCAGATCGAGACCTCGCCGGTGAGTGTCGCCGGATCGAACCGGTCGCCGTAATACTCGAAATCGTACCAGGACCGCAGCTGGGCACCGCTCTCCTGTACCCAGGTTCCGTAAATGAAATCGCAGGCGCGGCGGAGTTCGGCGGAAACATCGCCGCCGGCAAGCGGAACCGGGAAGATCGCGAACCGGCCGCCTTCGAGCACCCTGCAATACGGATTCTCCGGGCCGAACAGCCCGTCCGGCAGGCCGCCGAATTCGCGCACCTCCACGGCCGGCGCATAGAACCGGTCGCCGGCCGCCATGTCCAGGACCTCGTTGATGCCCAGGGTATGGGTGCCGATCCGGTCCGGAATCCGCCCGATAAACGGCTCGAAGCGCCGCCGGACCGCCAGCCTGTCGAACGCATCGTTCCGGCGGTACGGCTGCGCCAGTCCGACGACCGTCAGATCGCCGCGGGTTGCAAAGACGGGCTGCAGGTTCACCGGCTTCCGGCCCGGTTCGCGGATTGCAGGCCGCGCTGCGGCGGGCGTCTGCGTCTGCGCCGGCCGGAGGCGCTGCGGACTGCCGCGGAGATCCCGGTCCCCGGCAGGACCGATCGACTCTTCGGACTTGGTTCGGCAAACATGCCGATTCCATACAGGCGGCATGCAACTATTTGAAATTATATAACTTTATCGAAATTCAGCCGGACTTAACCTAAATTTCTGGCGCCATTCCGCGCCGCCGCCTCCCATGCCCTGCGCGGCGCGATCCCGGCGATCCCGGACATGATGCGAGGCGACGTCCAAGGTGCCTGGGGTGCAGCCGGCGGCACAGCCGGCGCAGGCCGGGCCGGCCGCCCTAAGCGACCGGCACCCAGATCGCGACTTCGCCGCCGAGCGTCGCCGGATCGAAGCGCTCGTCGTAATATTCGAAGTCGTAATATGCCCGCAGACAAACGCCGTCGCGCTGCGCCCACGTGCCGTAGATGAAGTCATAGGCGCGGCGGAAGCCGGCGCCGATGTCGCCGCCGGCAAGCGGGACGGCGAAGACGGCAAAGCGCCCGCCCTCCAGGGATTTCCTGAACGGTTTCTCGGGGCCGAACAGGCCGTCCGGCAGGTCGCCGAATTCGCTCACCTCCACGGCCGTCGCGTAGACCAGGTCGCCGGCCGCCATATCCACGACTTCGTTGACGCCGAACGCATGCGCGCCGATGCGGTTCGGAATCCGCTCGACAAAAGGCCGGAAGCGCCGCCACACCGCCGGCCCGTCCAACTCCCCGCCCCGCCGGAACGGCTGCGCAAGCCCGACGACGCGGATGTCGGGGCGGGTGGTGAGGGTGGGGGTCAGCATCGAAGTTTCATCGGTTGGAACGGGTAGCAACGATTAGGGCGAATCGTCAGGCGGCGGCGCGAAATTTCAAGTCCTTGCCGGCCGGCAGTGCGGCTCCCGTTATACGGCCGGGCGCAGCCCCCAGCCGTGCGTTCGCGCCGCCCGAAACCGGCCAGAGGCCGCCATGTCCCGAAATGTCCGGCGCCGGGGCCTGCCCGGCTGCGGATTCCGGAGAGTTCGGCCCGTATATCAGGACATATGGACATTAACGGCATAGTATTGAGCTTTATTTTCGGTGAAATATCTCAATAAGTCACTTGTTATGCAATGCGCGACGCTGCCATTTTGTCTCCAGCAGACAAGGAGCGCGACATGCAGATCGATCCGAACCGATTGAAAGAACTCCGCCTAGGCAAGAAACTCAGTCGGGCACAGTTGGCGGACAAGTCTAAAATTTCGCAGCGGCAGATCACCCGGATCGAGGGCAACGCCGCAGCGGCCGGCAACGTGCGCGAGCGGACAGTGACCGAACTCGCCGGGGCGCTGGGCGTCGAACCCGGCGTCCTGACCGGCGACCTGCCGATGCCCGACGCCGGCCTCTACCCGCATTCAAGCCGCGGCGTCTCGCGGCAGGTGAGCGCCCGGCTTCAGCCCGAGGCGAGCCTCGCCTGCGCTCTGGTCGCGCGGCGGTACGGAATCAGCCGCACCACTCTCTTCAATGCGGCTCCGCTTATGTTCATACTTCTCGCCGAGGGTAGCTTCGTCTGGCGGCGGGAAAAACTTAAAGAAATCGATGCTGCGGCGTGGCGGCTCTGCGACCTGGGCGTTGGGCATCTGGCGTTCGCGCAAAATGCGATTGCCGTTCAGAACGGCGTCTCGGACGAAGAAGAGTCGATTCAGAAGCGCGATCTCTTCGGAGAAGAGGTTTCCGAAGGGTCGTTCGGTTTGGGCTACGACCGGAGCGTCAACAACCCGTTCGCCGATTATCTGCGACATCTGGCGGCGCAAATCGGCGATCCGGATGTCGTCGAGATAGACGAAGACCAAGGCATCGAATTTTTCGGACCCTTGGAAGACTTCCCCAAATTCACCGTCTGCGGCGCGGACTTCGCAAAATTCACGGGTGGGGCCGGCCGGCTCAATTTGGCTGCGCTATTGGGTTATCTGCATCTCGACCGGATTCCGGAAGAGCTGCTGGCCGACGACGCTTCGGACAAACGAATCGCATGGCTGGAAGAGCGGCTCGACGAGCAGCTTCTGGAGCTTCCGGCGGAGCAGAGGCAAGCCTTCGAAAACCTGGCTACCGTCAGCATCCGCCTCGGCGAGCATGCGGTGCCCGTGCAGAGGCAAGCCTTCAAAGACGTGCTCGCCCGCAAGACCGGCCTTGTGGAAACCGACGAAATAGAGGTGGACCAATGAGCGGGTATGTCCTTTCGCGCCATGTCGAAACCCGTATGAGCCAGCGCGGGCGACGGCCAGCCGATCTTGAATTGATCTGGCGCTACGGCTCCGAAATCGGCAACGATATCCTGTATCTCGACCGTAGGGACGTTCGGCGCGCGGTTCGCCCGATGAACCGGGAAATCCGCTGTCTGAACCGGTTGCAGCGCAAATCCGCCAACACGGCCGCCAGCGGGAAATCCGACAGCTCAAGCGCAAAATCCAAGCGCTGGAACGGTTGAGCGGCTGGAAGCTCGTCGTCGCCGGCGATATCGCCGTGACCTGCTACCGCTCCAACCGGCGAGACAGGAAACGCACGCTTCGCAGAAGCAGAGAATGTGCCTGACCGACGCCAGCACGTCTGTTCTCTGCGTGTCCAAAGAGGAGGAGAATACACATAGTTAGCCGCGATCGCGCTGTTCCTATTTCTTGACTGGAAAAACGGCGGGTTGTGACTGCAAATCCGACCGCGCCAGCCGGTCGGCGTCACCCGCTGGAGCGCGCCTCGGAACGCGCCCAGGCGACGGCGTCGGCCGCATCGGCCTCGGACAGCCGGAGTTCGGCGAGTTTTGCGCGCGCGGCGTCGGCGCGGCTCGCCGGAGCCGGCGGGCGGGCGGACGGGCCGTTCGTTGCGGGCGCGCCGGCATTTCCGGCGGCGTCCGGGATTGTCTCGGGCAGGCCCGGCTTTGTCTTCGATGACGGTTCGGGGCGCATGACCGGTTCCGGAACGTCGAGGTGCAAGGAACCGATATAGCCCTCGCAGAAGCCCGGCAATGGCGCTGGCCCGGCGCTTGCCACCCCCTACGCCGCCTCCCGCGCCCCGCGCTCCACGATCTCGACGATCTCGCTCATGATCGCCGTCAGGTCGAAGTCCTTGGGGGTGTAGACGGCGGCGACGCCGGCGGCTTTCAGGGCTGCCGCATCGGCCGGCGGGATGATGCCGCCGACCACGACCGGCACGTCGCCGAGGCCCTGCCCGGCCAGCCGCGCGACGACGTCGCCGACCAGCGCGGCATGGCTGCCCGACAGGATCGAAAGGCCGACGATGTGGACATCCTCCTGCAGCGCGGCGTTGGCGATCTGCGCCGGGGTCAGGCGGATGCCCTCGTAGACCACCTCGATGCCGCAGTCCCGCGCCTTGACGGCGATCTGCTCGGCGCCGTTGGAATGGCCGTCCAGCCCCGGCTTGCCCACCAGCATCTTGAGCCGCCGGCCGAGCCGCCCGGACAGGGCCTCGACCCGGCCGCGCACCGCGTCCAGCGCGGCCATGCCGTCTTCGGTCGACGCCCGAACCGCCGGCGCCGCGCCGACGCCGGTGGGCGCGCGATACAGGCCGAAGATGCCGCGCAGCGCCTCGCCCCATTCGCCGGTGGTGACGCCGGCATGGGCGCAGGCGATCGACGGCTCCATGACGTTGCCGCCGTCGCGGACGGTGCTCTCCAGGTCGGCCAGTGCCGCCTTTGCCGCGCCCTCGTCCCGCGCCGCGCGCCACGCGACTAGGTTTTCGATCTGGGCCCACTCGGCCGCCGGATCGACGGCGAGGAAGTCGCCGTCGCCCCCGTTTCCGTCACCGGCCTTGCCGTCGTCCGCGTTTTCGGTGAGCGGCGACGGCGCGCTGCCGGTCCAGCGGTTGACGCCGACCACGACCTGCTCGCCGGCCTCGATCGCCGCGACCCGCTGCGCGTTGGAGGCGACGAGCCGCTGTTTCATGTAGCCGGACTCGACCGCGGCCACGGCGCCGCCCATCGCCTCGATCCGCTCCAGCTCCGCCGTCGCCTCGCGCTTCAGCTCGGCGACCTTGTTCGCGATCTCGGCCGAACCGTCGAAGATGTCGCCGTATTCCAGCAGGTCGGTCTCGTAGGCCAGGATCTGCTGCAGGCGCAGTGACCATTGCTGGTCCCACGGCCGGGGCAGGCCGAGCGCCTCGTTCCAGGCCGGCAGCTGCACCGCCCGTGCCCGCGCCCCTTTCGACAAGGTGACGGCCAGCGCCTCGAGCAGGATGCGGTAGACGTTGTTCTCCGGCTGCTGCTCGGTCAGGCCGAGGGAATTGACCTGCACGCCGTAGCGGAAGCGGCGCAGCTTCGGATCGTCCACGCCGTAGCGCGCTTGGCAGATTTCGTCCCACAGCTCGGTGAAGGCGCGCATCTTGCAGATTTCGGTGACGAAGCGCAGGCCGGCGTTGACGAAGAAGCTGATCCGGCCGACCGCGGCGGGGAAATCGGCCGCCCGCACGATGCCGCGCACCCGGTCCAGCACCGCGACCGCCGTGGCGAGCGCATAGGCCAACTCCTGCACCGGCGTCGCTCCGGCCTCCTGCAGATGGTAGCTGCACACGTTGACCGGGTTCCATTTCGGCGCCTCGCGGCAGGTGAAGGCGATGACGTCGGCGGTCAGCCGCATCGAGGGCTCGGGCGGGAAGATGTAGGTGCCGCGGGAGAGATATTCCTTGACGATGTCGTTCTGGGTCGTGCCGGTGAGTTCGGCGCGCTTCGCCCCCTGCCGCTCGGCCGCCGCGATATAGAGGGCGAGCAGCCAGGGCGCCGTCGCGTTGATCGTCATCGACGTGTTCATCCGGGCGAGCGGGATGTCGCGGAACAGGGTCTCGATGTCGCCGAGATGGGACACCGGCACGCCGACCTTGCCGACCTCGCCGCGCGCGAGCGGATCGTCGGCGTCGTAGCCGGTCTGGGTCGGCAGGTCGAAGGCGACCGAGAGGCCGGTCTGCCCCTTCGCCAGGTTGGTCCGGTAGAGGTCGTTCGACGCCGCGGCCGAGGAATGGCCCGAATAGGTCCGCATGATCCACGGACGGTCCTTCCGGGGGCGGTCCGTCTGCGGCCGGTCGGCTTGGGCTGTCTCGTTCATGGATTCCACTCGGCGGATGGCGGCTTTCACCGCACTGCATCAAGAATGTGCCGGCGCGGCCGGCGGATGCAAGCGGCGAAACGGCCGTTTCCGCACTTATATTACACTGTACACCCGGTCACGAAACATTGACCAATTTTTCCGGGAATCTGCGCAATTTTATGTCTTTTTTGCATTGCAACATGAAACGGCGGCGCGTATGACTCCGCTCCGGCGCGCGATCCGGTCGACTTTTCCGGGGGCAGGGTTCGGCGCTGTACAGTCGAGGAGTGCGAACGATGAGCGGAGCCTCTCCCGTGGTCGAACTGGCCGAGCGTCAGGAGCCGGCCGACCCGCTGCTGCGCGGCGAGAAGAAGGATCTCTACGAGGTCGGCGAAATCCCGCCGCTCGGCCATGTGCCGAAACAGATGTACGCCTGGGCGATCCGGCGCGAACGGCACGGCGAGCCGGAGACGGCCATGCAGGTCGAGGTCGTCGACATGCCGGAGCTCGACAGCCGCGACGTGCTGGTCTTCGTGATGGCCGCGGGCGTCAACTACAACGGCATCTGGGCCTCGCTCGGCACGCCGGTCTCGCCCTTCGACATCCACAAGGCGCCGTTCCACATCGCCGGCTCCGACGCCAGCGGCATCGTCTGGGCGGTCGGCGAGAAGGTGCGCAACTGGAAGGTCGGCGACGAGGTCGTCATCCACTGCAACCAGGACGACGGCGACGACGAGGAATGCAACGGCGGCGACCCGATGTTCTCCACCACCCAGCGCATCTGGGGCTACGAGACGCCGGACGGCTCCTTCGCCCAGTTCACAAGGGTGCAGGCCCAGCAGCTCATGCACCGGCCGAAGCACCTGACCTGGGAGGAGAGCGCCTGCTATACGCTCACCCTGGCGACGACCTGGCGGATGCTGTTCGGCCACCGGCCGCACATATTGCGGCCCGGCCACAACGTGCTGGTCTGGGGCGCCTCCGGCGGCCTCGGCTCGATGGCGGTGCAGCTGTGCGCGGCGACCGGCGCGAACGCGATCGGCGTGATCTCCGACGAGGACAAGCGCGAGTTCGTCATGTCGCTCGGCGCAAAGGGCGTCATCAACCGCCGGGAGTTCGACTGCTGGGGCCAGCTTCCGGAAGTCGGCACCGACGCCTACCGCGCCTGGTTCGGCGAGGTGCGCAAGTTCGGCAAGGCGATCTGGGACATCACCGGCAAGGGCAACAATGTCGATTTCGTCTTCGAGCATCCCGGCGAGGCGACCTTCCCGGTCTCGACCTTCGTGGTCAAACGCGGCGGCATGGTCGTCTTCTGCGCCGGCACCACCGGCTACAACATCACCTTCGACGCCCGTTATGTCTGGATGCACCAGAAGCGCATCCAGGGCAGCCACTTCGCCCATCTCATGCAGGCGTCGCAGGCCAACCGGCTGGTGATCGAGCGGCGCATCGACCCGTGCATGTCCGAGGTCTTCGCCTGGGAGGACATCCCCGAAGCCCACATGAAGATGCGCCGCAACGAGCACAAGCCCGGCAACATGGCCGTGCTGGTCAGCAGCAAACGCCCCGGCCTGCGCACGATAGAGGACGCGATCGAGGAGTAGGGGGCGGGCGGCGCTTTCGATCTTTCCTGCAGTTCTGCGGAACGGTCGTCGCCGCGCCCGGCGGGGGCGGGAGCGCGAGACCCCCTGCCCGCATGCGCCGATGCTGGCGCTGGCGGCCAGGGCCGAAGCGCCGGTATGGTTCCCGCGATCAACGCTGCGCGGCCGCCCGACCCGCGCGTTCATTGTCGACGACCGGGATTACGCGAATGGAACAGCTCAAGACGATCCGCAACGGAGAGAAAGTCAGGCCGACCTTCTCCGCCGGCGAGATGAAGCGCCGGCTCGCCGCCCTGCGCGCCCACATGGCGGCGCGCGGGATCGACGCCTGCCTGTTCACCTCGATCCACAACATCCACTATTTCAGCGATTTCCTCTATTGCTCCTTCGGGCGCAACTACGGCCTGGTCGTCACCCGGGACGGCCAGACCACGATCTCGGCCAACATCGACGCCGGGCAGCCCTGGCGGCGCACGTTCGGCGACAATGTCGTCTACACCGACTGGCACCGGGACAATTACTTCGTCGCCGTCAAGCGCCTGATCCCGGACGGATCGCGGGTCGGCATCGAGTTCGACCACATCAGCCTGGAGAATTTCCGCAAGCTGCAGGGCGCGCTGCCGGCCGCGGAGCTGGTCGACGTGAGCAGGCCGGCGATGCGGATGCGCATGGTCAAGTCCGGCGAGGAGATCGCCTGGATCCGCGAGAGCGCGCGCATCGCCGACATCGGCGGCGCGGCCTGCGTCGAGGCGATCGCCGTCGGCGTGCCGGAATACGAGGTGGCGCTGCACGCCACGCAGGCCATGGTGCGCGAGATCGGCGAAAGCCAGCCCCATGTCGAGCTGATGGACAGCTGGACCTGGTTCCAGTCCGGCATCAACACCGACGGCGCCCACAATCCCGTCACCGCGCGCCGGATCGCGCGCGGCGACATCCTGAGCCTCAACTGCTTTCCGATGCCGGCCGGCTATTACACGGCGCTCGAGCGCACCCTGTTCGCCGAGGAGTGCCCGGACGCGAATCTGCGGCTGTGGGAAATCAACGTCGAGGTGCACGAAGCGGGCATCGCGCTCATCCGGCCCGGCGCGCGCTGCTGCGACATCGCCGCCGAGCTCAACGCGATCTACGAGCGCCACGGCCTGCTCGCGAACCGCACCTTCGGCTACGGCCACAGCTTCGGCGTGCTGTGCCACTATTACGGCCGCGAAGCCGGGCTGGAGCTGCGCGAGGACGTCGAGACCGTGCTGGAGCCGAACATGGTGGTCTCCATGGAGCCGATGATCATGATCCCCGAGGGCGAGCCCGGCGCCGGCGGCTACCGCGAGCACGACATCCTGGTGGTGACCGAAGACGGCGCGGAGGACATCACCGGGTTCCCGTACGGGCCGGAGCACAATATCGTGCGCAAGTGACGAATCCGGCTGACCCTGACATTGCCGTCCTCCGAATATGTCTGATAGCGTAACCGCGGACAGGGCGGCATCGGGACCGCACGGTCGGAATTGCGATCGTGGCGGTGCCGGCGCGGTCCGTCGGGCGGGGTTGTCCGGAGCCGGGTGACTGAATGGCTGAGCCGATGCAGAGCATTGTCAGGTTCGAACGGGTTCAGAAGACCTATGACGGGGAAACGCTGGTCATCAAGGATCTCAATCTGGACATAGAAACCGGAGAGTTCCTGACCATGCTGGGGCCGTCCGGCTCCGGCAAGACGACCTGCCTGATGATGCTGGCCGGGTTCGAGCCCGCAACGCACGGCGAAATCTATCTCAACGACCGGCCGATCAACCATGTTGCGCCGCACCGGCGCGGCATCGGCATGGTGTTCCAGAACTATGCCCTGTTTCCGCACATGACGGTGGCGGAGAACCTGGCGTTTCCCCTGCAGGTTCGCCGGTTTCCCAAGGCGGAAATCCGGACCAGGATCGAGCGGGTGCTCGACATGGTCCGCCTGTCAGGATTCGAGGACCGGCGCCCCGCGCAGCTTTCCGGCGGCCAGCAGCAGCGCGTCGCGGTCGCGCGCGCCCTCGTGTTCGAGCCGGTCCTGGTCCTGATGGACGAGCCGCTCGGCGCGCTGGACAAGAACCTGCGCGAGGAAATGCAGTACGAGATCAAGCACATTCACGAAAATCTCGGCGTGACGGTCGTCTATGTGACCCACGACCAGTCCGAAGCGCTAACGATGTCCAGCCGGATCGCGGTCTTCAACGACGGCGTCATCCAACAGCTGGCGACGCCCAGCGTGCTCTACGAGGAACCCGAAAACGCCTTCGTCGCTCAGTTCATCGGAGAGAACAATCGCCTCGGCGGCACGGTGACATCCGCTGCCGGAAATTTCTGCGAAGTGAAGCTCCACGGCGGCGGCACGGTGCGCGCGCTCAAGGTCAATGTGGATGGCGAGGGCGCGCCGACCACCCTGTCGCTCCGGCCGGAACGGGTCACCATCGAACCGGTTGGCGAGGCAGCGGAGAATATCTGCAGCGGCCGTGTCGAAGAATTGATCTATCTCGGCGATCACATCCGCGCACGCCTGACGGTGGCCGGAAACGACGAATTCATAGTCAAGGTGCCCAATGCGCACCACCACGCTTCCCTCGTTCAGGGGACGAGCGTTCGTCTCTGCTGGGCGGCGGAAGATTGCCGGGCGCTGGACGCGTCCGGCAACATCTCGAGTCCCGCGTGAACCCGATGCGATGGCGTTGTCGTGGTAAACTGCGATGGGACGCGATGAACGGGCCGGTATACCCGGTCGCAATGGATGCAGGAAAGGGAGGTATCCGATGAAAACTGCGCTCAAATCTGTGGCACTTGCGGCGGCAGCCGCGCTGCTGGCCGGAAACGCCCACGCGGTCGACCTGACGATCGTGTCGTGGGGCGGCGCCTACACGGCAAGCCAGCAGAACGCCTATCACAACCCCTACATGAAGGCGAACCCCGGAGTAAAAATCATCAATGACGATTCGGCTTCGGAAGGTCTGGCCAAACTGCGGGCCCAGGTGGAATCGGGCAAGGTGACCTGGGACATCGTCGATATGGTCGCCGCCGACGCGATCGTCGCCTGCGACGAGGGCCTGCTCGAGCCCATCGACCCGGACACCTGGCTGGCGGCCGCGCCTGACGGCACGCCGGCATCCAAGGACTTCATCCAAGGCACGCTGACGATCGGCGGAACCAACTGTTTCATTCCGCAGATCGTCTATTCGACGACCTTCGGCTACCGCACCGATGCCTTCAAGGGGAAACAGCCTTCGACGATCGCCGACGTTTTCGATATCAAGACGTTTCCTGGTAAGCGGGCGCTGGAAAAGAAGCCGATCGCCAACCTGGAATGGGCGCTGATCGCCGACGGCGTTCCCGGCAAGGACGTCTATAAGGTGCTGAGCACGCCGGAAGGCGTGAAGCGCGCTTTCGCCAAGCTCGACACGATCAAGGACCACGTCATCTGGTGGACCAAGGGCGCGCAGCCGCCGCAGCTTCTGGCGGACGGCGAGGTCGTCATCGCTTCGGCCTATAACGGGCGCCTGTTCTCAGCCATCGTCGAAAAGAAACAGCCGATCGCGATGCTGTGGGACTGGCAGGCCTTCGATCTGGACGGATGGGTGGTTCCGAAAGGGGCCAAGAAAATGGCGGCGATCAAGAAATATCTGCGCTTTGCCACCGATACCCAGCGGCTGGCCGACCAAGCGAAATACATTTCCTACGGGCCGGCGCGCACCTCTTCCATCGATCGCGTCGGCAACCATGCCAAGCTCGGCATCGACATGAAACCGCACATGCCGACCAACCCCAAGAACGCGAAGACCATCCTGATCTTCGACTATGTCTGGTGGTCGGATCACCGGGCGGAGCTCGACGAGCGGTTTAACGCCTGGCTCGCCAAGTAGACCTCTTCCGGCCGGGCGGCAGCGAAGCATTCTGCCGCCCGGCACAACTTTCCGGAATTTTGCGGCAACCGGTGTATCGCCATGCCCCAGACACCGGATGATGTGATGCGAACGGCAGACGGCGTGCCGCTGAAGATCAGTCTTCAGCGGGCGCTGGTGCGCAGCCGGATCCGGGCGCTGTTTCTGGTCGTCCCCTTACTGGCTTTTATCTTCGTCGCATTCGTCCTGCCGATCGGCGACATGCTGTTTCGCAGCGTCGACAACCGGATCGTTGCCTCGATCCTGCCGCGCACCGCCGTTTCCATCCAGAACTGGAATCCCGACAGCACGGAATTGCCCGATGAAGCCGTCTTCGAAGCCCTGGTTCTCGATATCCAGGCCGCCTTCAAGGAAAGGACGCTGGGGCGGGTCGCGCGCCGCCTGAACTACGAAAAGCCCGGCATGACCAGCCTGTTCCGGAAAACGGGCCGGAGGGCCAGGCGCATCGCCGGACCGCCATACAAGGAGCAAATCCTGAAATTAGACGGACGCTGGAGAGACCTGAACACATGGCGCCTTATCCGTCGGGAGGCCGGTGCGCTTACGAGCGGATACTTTCTGGCTTCGGTCGACCTGAAGACGGACGACCGCGGCGCGGTCGTCTGGCAGTCGGAGGAGCGCCGGATATACCTGACCCTGTTTTACCGCACCCTGTGGATGAGCGCACTGATTACCGTGCTGTGCCTGCTGCTGGGGTATCCGGTGGCCTATCTGCTGGCCACGCTGCCGCTACGCACCAGCAATCTGCTGATGATCCTCGTCCTACTGCCGTTCTGGACGTCTTTGCTGGTGCGGACGACGTCCTGGATCGCCATCCTGCAGACCGAGGGCGTGCTGAACGACGTGCTGGTCTTTACGGGGTTGATCGCCGAAGACGGACGGCTGCAGCTGATTCACAATCAGTTCGGCACATTCGTGGCGATGGTCCACATCCTGTTGCCATTCATGATCCTGCCGCTCTACTCGGTAATGAAGACGATTCCGCCGTCTCTGATGCGGGCCGCGCGCTCGCTCGGGGCGACGCCGTTTACCGCGTTTGTCAGGGTTTACATGCCCAACACAGTCTCCGGAGTCGGGGCCGGCTCCATCATGGTGTTCATTCTTTCCATCGGTTACTACATCACCCCGGCGCTGGTCGGCGGGCGGACCGGCACATTCATTTCCAATTTCATTGCCGTGCATGTCAGCGAAACCCTGAACTGGGGACTTGCCGCAGCGTTGGGCTCGCTTTTGCTGGCGTTGGTCCTGGCGCTCTATCTGCTCTACGACCGCCTTGTCGGCATCGACAACATGAAGCTGGGCTGAGCCTGTCCAATGCCGCCGCCCGTATACGCATCCCCGATCGAAAAAGGCTGGCACTATACCTATCGCGTGCTCTGCGCGGCGATCTTCGTGTTCCTGATCGGCCCGATCTTCGTGATCGTCCCGCTCAGCTTCAACGAACTGCCCTATTTCACCTTCACGCCGGCGATGCTGTCCCTGGATCCTGCCGGATACAGCACGAAATGGTACCTCGAATTCTTCACCGAGGCGTCCTGGCAAGATGCAGTGCAGAACAGCCTGGTCATCGCCGTCTTCGCGACCCTGATCTCGACCGTACTCGGCACCTTGGCGGCGCTCGGCCTCAGCCGTTCCGAAATGCCGTTCAAGACGGCTCTCATGGCCCTGCTGATTTCGCCGATGATCGTGCCGCTGATCATCTCGGCGACCGGCATGTATTTCTTCTATGCGCGCATCGGCATTTCCTCGACGCATCTCGGCGTGATCGTCGCCCACGCCGCGCTGGGCACCCCGTTCGTCTTGATTACCGTGACCGCGACGCTGGTCGGATTCGACCATTCGCTGACCCGGGCCGCGGCCAGTCTCGGCGCCAACCCGTTTCAGACCTTTTTCAAGGTGACCATGCCCTTGATCCTGCCCGGCGTCGTATCCGGCGCATTGTTCGCGTTCATTACTTCGTTTGACGAGGTCGTCGTGGTGCTGTTCGTCGGTTCGGTGGAACAGCGCACTATACCGTGGAAAATGTTCTCCGGAATCAGAGAGGAAATCCGACCGACCATCCTTGCCGCGGCCACGTTGCTGGTCTGCGTCTCGATCCTTCTTCTTACGACCCTGGAACTCCTTCGCCGGCGCAGCGAACGGCTCCGCGGTATCAGGGCCAGCTGAAGGCCGCCTTGCACCGGGCAGGGCAAGCAGGTCGGCGGCGTTGATCTTGCGAATCGCGTCGGCACGCGGCAAGAACGAACCGGAATGTTCTGAACGGACGGGGCCGAAGGGGCGGGCCGCACCATGCTGACCATGTCATCGGCGCTGGACCGCTGCCGGCGCCATTATGCCGGCCGGCCCGCGGTGGTCGATCGCGAAGGGCGGTGGACCTGGGCAGACCATCTGGACCGGGTGGCGCGGCTCGCCGGCGGCTTGCAAGCGCTCGGCGTCGGGCGAGGCGATGCCTTCGCGACGCTGTCACGCAACACCTTCCGCAATTTCGAATTGCTGCACGCCGGCTACTGGATGGGCGCGGTGCCGGCGCCGGTGAACATCCGCCTGGCGCCGCCGGAGATCGCCTACATCCTCGACAATGCCGGGGCGGAGGTCGTCGCGGTCGATGCGCCGTTTCTCGGCCTGCTGGAGCACGAGGCGCTGGCCCGCTGGCGCGACCGCGCGATCTGCGTGATCGGGCCGGACGATGCCGTGGAGGCCGGCGCCCCGCTGCCGGAGCACGACTACGAGAGCCTGATCGCCGCGGCGGAGCCGGCCGGCCTGCACGAGGCGCAGGAGGACGATCCCGCCATCCTGTTCTACACCGGCGGCACGACCGGCCGCTCGAAGGGCGTGCCGCTCAGCCACCGTAACGCCGTCGCGAACGGCATGCAGGTCGGCCACACGGTCGGCGTCTTTTCCGACGACGTCTACCTGCACGTCGCGCCGATGTTCCATTCCGCCGACCTGCTCGGCACCGGCTTCACGCTGATGGGCAGCGGCCACGCCTTCCTGCCAGCCTTCACCCCGGCCGACCTGCTGGGCGCGATCCAGGAGCGGGGCGTGACCTGGACCATGCTGGCGCCGACCATGATCATCCTGACGCTGCAGCAGGAGGACCTCTCGAATTACGACCTCTCCAGCCTGCGCGCCTTCCTCTACGGCAGCGCGCCGATGGCGGCGGAATGGGTCGAGCGGACGCTCAAGGCGTTCGACGGCGTCGAGCTGATCCAGGGCTACGGCCTGACCGAGACCTCGCCGATCCTCACGCTGATGTCCCATCGCGAGCATGTCGAGGCGATCGAGGGCGGCAACCGCGAGCGGCTCAAGGCGGCGGGCCGGCCGATCATCGGCGTCGACATGCGGATCGTCGGCCCGGACGGGCGCGAAGTGCCGAACGGCGAGTCCGGCGAGGTCGTGGTGCGCGCGCCCAACGTGACCGCGGGCTATCTCAACCTGCCGGAGGAGAATGCCCGGGCCTTCCGCGGCGGCTGGTTCCACACCGGCGACGTCGGCCGCATGGACGACGACGGCTTCATGTACCTGGTCGACCGCAAGAAGGACATGATCATCACCGGCGGCGAGAACGTCTATTCGCTGGAGGTCGAGGCCGCGCTGTACCAGCATCCGGCGGTCGGCGAATGCGCGGTGATCGGCGTCCCGGACAGCAAGTACGGCGAGGCCCTGTTCGCCGCCGTCGTACCCCAGCCGGGGCAGAGCGTGGGTGCGGAGGAGCTGGTCGCCCATTGCCGGGAGCGGATCGGCGGCTACAAGATTCCGCGCCAGTACGCCTTCCTGCCCGAGCTGCCGAAGAGCGCGATGGGCAAGATTCTCAAGACCGTCCTGCGCGAGACCTACAGCGATCCCGCGGCGGAGCGGGAGATCGCGGCGCGGTAGGCGCGCCCGCATTGACAGCGCCGGCCCCCGGCCTAGACTCCCCGCACATTCGAAGACACCGAGAGAGGATCCAGCACGATGGCCCCGGCACCCGAATTTGCCCGCCCGGAACAGGTAGGCGGCGCCTACAAGGATCTTCTGGTCCGCCTGATGACGCGGCAGATCTATGCCGAGACCGCGACCGCCGAGGTGTTCGGAAAGGCGATCTCGGTCGCGCCCAACTGGAAGGAAAAGGCGCTCGCGGCCGAATTCGCGGCCGAGGAGGCGCGCCACAGCCAGGGGCTCTACGACCTCCTGCTCGACCTCGGCGAGGACCCGGAGGAGATCATTGCGGGCCGCCCCGACGCGGCCGATTTCTGGCAGCTCGACCTCGACAACTGGCTCCATATCGCGGTGTTCAACTTCACCGTCGACCGCGCCGGCAGCCACCAGATCATGGAGTACCGCCAGTCGTCCTACACCCCCTGGGCGGACAGCCAGGAAGAGGTGCTGGCGGACGAGGAGGACCACTACGACAACGGCGTCGAAAACCTGAAGGAGGTCGCCAGGGACCCGGCCCAACTCGCCGAGTTCCAGGAGATCTTCAACCGGGTGCTGCCCAACTGCGTCAAGCGCGCCTTCGGCCGGCTGACCGGGGCGGACAACGATTTCTGCCTGGAGCACGGGCTCAAGCGGAACACCACCGAAGAGATCGTCAACCGCTACCTCACCGAGATGCGCGGCCACATGGTGGGCACCGGTCTGGTGTTCCCGCCGCTCTCCGCCTTCGACGCGATCAAGTGCGAACTCGCCCCGTCGAGCCGCAAAATCCTGAGCTCGCTTCAGGCCGAATAGGGCGCGTTCCGGCCCCGCCTCCGTTGCCGGAAGCGGATCGGCGGCTGCAACACCCCGCGCCAGTACGCCTTCCTGCCCGATTTGCCGAATAGCGCACGGGGCAGGGTCCTCAAGACCGCCCTGCGCGAGACCTGCAGCGATCCCGCGGCCGAGCGGGAGATTGTGGCGCGGTAGGCCGCTCTTCGGGATTGGCGGCCATGCGCACTTCGCCGTTCAAAGCCGGCGGAACGGCTGTTATCCTGCGCCCGACGACATCCAGACTTCGAGGCCGCCGATGGAAGCGCCGCAAACCAGCCCCGCCGACCGGGAAGCCCGGCAGGACTTCTACGACACGATCGACCGGCAGAACCTGACGCCCTTGTGGGAGGTGCTGGCCGGCCTGGTGACCAAAGAGCCGGTCAGCCGGACGGAACCGCATCTGTGGAAATTCGCCGAGGTCCGGCCCCATGTGCTGAAAGCCGGCAGCCTGATCACTGCCGAGGAGGCCGAGCGCCGGGTGCTGGTGCTGGAAAATCCCGGGCTGCGCGGCGAATCCCGGATCACCCAGTCGCTCTATGCCGGGTTGCAGCTGATCCTGCCGGGCGAGATCGCACCGGCGCACCGGCATACCGCTTCGGCCCTGCGCTTCATCGTCGAGGGCGGCGGCGCCTACACCGCCGTGGACGGCGAGAAGACCATCATGGAGGAAGGCGACTTCGTCATCACCCCGCCCTGGACCTGGCACGACCACGGCAACGACAGCGACCGGCCGATGATCTGGCTCGACGGGCTGGACGTGCCGATGGTCAACAGCTTCGACACCTCCTTCGCGGAGAACCTGGCGGAGGACGAGCAGCAGCTTTCCCGGCCGACCGACTATTCGCCGGATCATTATTCCCACAACCTGCTGCCGGTCGGCTACGAGAACACGAAGGCCTATTCGCCGATCTTCAACTATCCCTACGCGCGGACCCGCGAGACGCTGCACCGCATGGCGGCCTACGAGGAATGGGATCCGTGCCACGGACTGAAACTGCAATACACGAACCCGGTCGACGGCGGCTACGCCATGCCGACCATCGCCACCTTCATGCAACTCCTGCCCAGGGGCACGACGACCACGCCCTACCGCTCGACCGACGGCATGGTCTATTCGCCGGTCGAGGGTGCGGGCCGCACGGTCGTGCGTACGCCGGACGGCGACGTCGCGCTGGCCTGGGGGCCGAAGGACGTGTTCATCGTGCCGAGCTGGATGCCGCACCATCACGAGTGCGACGGCGAGGCCGTGCTGTTCAGCTTCTCCGACCGGGCGGCCCAGCGCAAACTCGGCATCTGGCGCGAGCAGCGCGGCAACGGCCCGGTTTCGGGGCCGCATTGAGCGGCATGAGGCGGTCGGCAACGCGCCCGGCCCGGCAGGGCAGACCAGCGACCGGCCGCGGCGCGCTCGCCGCGCTGCTTCTGGCGACCGTTCTGGTTGCAGCCGGCGGGCCGGCAGAGCGCGTCCGGGCCGAACCCGGCGGCAAAGTCAGGATTGTTGCCGTCGAGGGCGCGTTCGAGGATGTCGCGGCGTATGTCGCCGACGCGATCGTCAACCGCGGCCTGGTCATCGACTATCGCGGCTATATCGGCCGGATGTTGAAGCGAACCGGCGCGGACGCCGGCAGCGCGAAGCCGATCTACCGGGATGCGCAATTCTTCCAGTTCTGCTCGGCGGTCTTTTCGCGGCGGACGATGGAGGCCGATCCGCGCAACATCGCCTATTGCCCCTATGTCGTCTTCGTCTACGAGCTGGCGGCGAATCCGGGCACCGTCCATGTCGGATACCGCCGCCCTGCGCGGGCCGGATCGGCAGAGTCCCGGAAGGCGCTCGCAGCGGTCGAAACGCTGCTCGACGCCATCGTCCGCGAAGCGACGGAATAGCCCTTTCCGCGGCGACCTTCCGTCCCTTGCCGGGGTCCGCGCCCGGCCGCAGGTTGGCGCGGGACAGGAGAGCGGGGCGGCGATGGCCTTTGTGGAAGCCGGCGGAAGCCGGCTTGAGTATGAATGGGTGGGGGTCGGCCCGGCGGACGGGCCGACTGTCGTCATGCTGCACGAGGGTTTCGGCTCCGTCGCGATGTGGCGGGATTTTCCGTCCCGAATCGCGCGAACGACCGGCCTGCGCGTGCTGGTCTACAGCCGGCGCGGCCACGGCAAATCCGACCGGCTGACCCGCGCCGACCTGCCGCTGCCGTTCGACTTCATGCACCGGGAAGCGCAGGACGCGCTGCCGGATCTGCTGCGCGCGCTGGATGTGCGCCGGCCGATCCTGTTCGGTCACAGCGACGGCGCCTCGATCGCACTGATCTACGCCGGCAGCGGCATCGAGCCGGCAGTGGACAGCCTCATCGTCATGGCGCCGCATGTGCTGGTCGAGCCCTGCACCATCCCGTCGGTCGCCAGGGCCCGGGTGCTGTGGGAGGAGACCGACCTGCGCAGCCGGCTCGCCCGCTATCACGACGATCCGGACGGCGCCTTCTTCGCCTGGAACCTGTCCTGGATGATGCCGGAATTCCGCGACTGGAATATCGAGGAATTCCTGCCGGACATCCACGTTCCGATGACGGTGATCCAGGGGCTGGACGACGAATTCGGCTCGCCGCTGCAGCCGCAAGCGGTCGAGCGGCACACCGGCGGACCGGTCGACGTCATCATGCTGCCCGACTGCGGGCACTCGCCCCATCGCGACCGCCCGGAGGACATCCTGGCCGCCGTCAGCCGGCATATCGGCAGGAAGGCAGCATGAGCACCGCGAACGGACGCCCCGCGAATGACGGCCTCGACTATCCCCTGGGCGGGAGCCGGCCCGCCGGCGGCGAGACCATCGAGATCGCAGCCGGCGTTCACTGGCTGCGCATGCCCCTGCACTTCCAGCTCGACCATATCAACCTGTGGCTGCTCGAGGACGGCGAGGGTTACGCCATCGTCGATACCGGCCTCCAGCTCGACGAGATCAAGGAGCATTGGCTGGCGATCTTCCGGCGGTTCGGTATCGCCCACGGCGGCAAGACCGGCAAGCCGGTTACCCGGCTGATCGTCACCCATTTCCATCCCGACCATATCGGCCTGGCCGGCTGGCTGAACGGCCTGCTCGACACCGAACTGTGGATCACCCGGACGGAATGGCTGATGGCCCGGATGCTCTATATGGATTCGGACGCGGTCAACCACCGCAGCATGGCGGATTTCTACGCGCTGCACGGAATGGCGCAGGACCTAGTGGACAGGATGACCTCCGGGGGCAACACCTATCGCCGGCGCGTCGCCGAGGCGCCCTTTCATCATCGGCGCCTGCGCGCGGGCGACGTGCTGGATATCGGCGGGCGGCAGTGGGAAATCATCGTCGGCACCGGCCACGCACCCGAACATGCCTGCCTGTGGTGCGCCGACGACGGCATCCTGATTTCCGGCGACCAGATTCTTCCGAAGATCACGCCGAACATCAGCGTCTGGGCGAGCGAGCCGGACGCCAGCCCGCTGGAGGACTATCTCGGCTCCTTTGCCAATTTCGCCGCCCTGCCCGACGATGCGCTGGTGCTGCCGAGCCACAATCTGCCGTTTTGCGGCGTACAAACCCGGATCGGCCAGATCGTCGACCATCACCGGGTTCGCCTGGAGCGCCTGTCCGGCGGATTCGCCGACAAATCCGGCGACAGATCCAGGGGCGCCCGCCTTTCGGCGGCAGATGCGGTGCCGCTCCTGTTCCGGCGCGAACTGGACTTTCACCAGATGGGATTCGCGATGGGCGAATGCCTGGCCCACCTCGCCTATCTGGAGGGTGAGGGGACGCTGACGGGCCGGGTCGATCCGGACGGCATCCACCGATTCGAGCGGACCTGAACCGGGCTGCGCAGCCGGGCTGGCGTTTCGGCAAAAAAAGCAAATCCGGTCAGAGGGTTATAGGAAACCCCAACCGGGCGCGCGGCGAAGCGAAACGTGCGGTCATTGCGTCTTGACCCTGTGGTTTCGATTCGTTAGGCAAACCGGCGCGCATAAAAGAAGAACGACGGTGCGGCGTGCCAGGGAGGTTTGCACGGGCGGACAAGGCAGCGGGACGCGTTCCGCCGCCCGCCGGCAAGTCTCAAACTTGGTCCGGGACCGCGCGCGGTGCGCTCGTATGAGCCGCGCGCTGCGGCGTCGCGGCTTGCCGAGGGGATCGAGTGGAGACGCCGATGACGGCAGACACATTCCCGAAACTGCTGGACCGCAACGCCCGCGAGCGGGGACCGCGGCCCGCCATACGCGAAAAATATCTCGGCATCTGGCAGACCTTTTCCTGGAGCGATTCGCGCGCCGAAGTCGAGATCGTCGCCCACGGCCTTGCCGCCTCCGGCCTCGAGCGCGGCGACCGGATCGCGATCATCGGCGACAATCGGCCTTATCTCTACTGGGCGATCGTGGCGGCGCAGGCGCTCGGCGCCATTCCGGTGCCGGTGTACCAGGACAGTGTCGCGGGCGAACTCGCCTATGTGCTGGACCATTCGGAGGTGTCTTTCGCCTTCGCCGAGGACCAGGAGCAGGTCGACAAGCTTCTTGAGGCGACGGAAAAGGCCCAGGCGCTGAAGACGATCGTCTATTGCGACCCGCGCGGCATGCGCGAATACGATCAGGACTTCCTGCGGTCGCTGGACGAGATCAAGAAGGCCGGTGAGGCGCACAGGGCGGCCAACGGCGGCTTCTACGAGGCCGAGGTCGCCAGGGGCCAAGGCAGCGACACGGCGATATTCCTCTACACGTCGGGCACCACGGGCAATCCGAAGGGGGTCGTCCTCACCTTCGACAACCTGATCTCGATGGCGGAAATGTCCGTCGAGCTGGAACAGATCCGCGAAGACGAGGACACGCTGGCCTATCTTCCCATGGCCTGGGTCGGCGACTGCGTGTTCTCGATCGGCCAGTCCTATGTTGCCGGCTTCTGCGCCAACTGCCCGGAAAGCCAGGCGACCTTCCTGACCGACCTGAAGGAAATCGGGCCGACCTATTTCTTCGCGCCGCCGCGCATCTTCGAGAATATCCTGACCTCGGTGAATGTGCGCATGCAGGACGCCGGCCGGACCAAGCAGCACCTGTTCCGCTATTTCATGAATCACGCCAAGCGGGTCGGCGTGAAAATCCTCCAGAAGGAGAAAGTTGGCGCCTGGGCTCGCTTCAAGTACCGGCTGGGCGAATTCCTGGTCTACGGACCGCTCAAGAACACGCTGGGTATGAGCCGGGTGCGGCGGGTCTATACGGCCGGCGAGGCGATCGGGCCGGATATCTTCGACTTCTACCGGTCGATCGGGCTGAACATGAAGCAACTCTACGGCCAGACCGAAGCGTCGGTATTCGTGACCCTGCAGCCGGACAACGAAGTCTATGCCGATACCGTCGGCAAGGCCTGTCCGGGCGTCGAGGTTAAGGTCGATCCCGATTCGCGCGAGGTGCTTTACCGCAGCGAAGGCGTGTTCAAGGAATACTACAAAAACGAGGAAGAGACCCGGAAGACCAAGACCGAGGACGGCTGGGTCCACACCGGGGACGCCGGCTTCATCGACCACAACGGCCATCTGAAGATCATCGACCGGGCCAAGGATGTCGGCATCCTGAACAACGGCTCGATGTTCGCGCCGAAATATCTCGAGAACAAGCTGAAGTTCTTCCCCTTCATCCAGGAGGCGGTGACCTTCGGCGCCGGGCGCGACTACACCGCAGCGATGATCTCCATCGATATCGACGCGGTCGGCAACTGGGCCGAGCGCAACAACGTGGCCTATGCCAGCTACCGGGAACTGGCGGCCAAGCAGGACGTGTACGAGGAAATCCGCAAGAATATCGAACAGGTCAACCGCGACCTGGCCGAGGACACCGAACTGGCCGGCGCCCAGATCGCGCGGTTTGCCCTGCTGCACAAGGAACTGGACGCCGACGACGGCGAACTGACCCGGACGCGCAAGGTCCGGCGCCGGCATATCAACGACCGTTACGACGCCGTAATCGCGGCCCTGTACGACGGCCGGGGTGAGGTGCATTGCGAAGTCGAGACGACGTTCGAGGACGGCCGCAAGGGCGTCAGCGCCGCCGATCTCAGAATCATGGATGCCGCGACCGCCGGGGCCGCCGGCGCCGAACCGCTGCGTCAGGCGGGCTGATCGTCGATGAAACACTCGGAACGCACGTTCGGCGACGTCCTGCTCAAGGTCGACAACATCACGCTGCATTTCGGCGGCGTGAAGGCGATTACCGATGTCAGCTTCGAAATCCGCGAGCGGCAGATTTTCGCGATCATCGGGCCGAACGGCGCCGGCAAGACCTCAATGCTGAACGTCGTCAACGGCTTCTATCATCCGCAGGAAGGGACGATCACCTACAAGGGCAACCCGCGCCACCAGATGCGGCCCCACGAGGCCGCCGAGACCGGCATCGCGCGGACGTTCCAGAACGTCGCCCTGTTCCGCGGCATGAGCACGCTGGACAATGTGATGACCGGCAGGTTGCTGAAGATGAGCGGCCCGGGCATGCGTTACCACCGCCGGCAGTTCGCCGACATGCCGGTGATCAACTACTTGACCTATCCCGCCATGTGGTTCGGCGACTTCCTGCTCGATTCCCTCTATTGGGGGCCGTACCAGAAGGAAGAACTCGCGCACCGCAAGGCCGCCGAGGAAGTCATCGACTTCCTGGAAATCCAGTCGATCCGGCGCACGCCGGTCGGCCGCCTGCCATACGGGCTGCAGAAGCGGGTGGAGCTGGGCCGCGCGCTCGCCATGCAGCCGGACCTGCTGCTGCTCGACGAACCGATGGCCGGCATGAACCTCGAAGAGAAAGAGGACATGTGCCGCTTCGTGATCGACGTGAACGACGAGTTCGGCACCACCATCGCGCTGATCGAACACGATATGGGCGTGGTGATGGACATTTCGGACCACGTCGTCGTGCTGAACTACGGCCGCAAGATCGCCGAGGGCACGCCGGCGGAGGTCCAGGCGGACCAGGATGTGATCGACGCCTATCTCGGCGTCGCGCACGAAGAGGACCTGGTCGAGCAGTAGGGCAAGACATGACGGCGCGCGCGCCGGTTCTGCGGGTCCGGCCCTGCGCAAGCGCCAGCAGACCGCGGCGGGCGGGCCCGGTTCGGCGAATCCGAACCCGGGCGCCCGTTTGAGGGGGAAGACATGGGAGAGTTTTGGGAATTCGTCCTGGCGCCGGTGCTCATTTTCGAGAGCTGGCAATTCGGCATGGAGGTCGTGATCAGCGGCCTGCTGGCCGGGGTGATGTATTCGCTCGTCGCGCTGGGCTTCGTGCTGATCTACAAGGCCTCGGGCATGTTCAACTTCGCCCAGGGCGTGCTCGTCCTGTTCGCGGCGCTGAACCTCGCCGGCTTCATCGGCATCGGCGTACCGATCCCGCTTGCCATCCTGCTGACGATCGGGATCATGATCCTGTTCGCCGTCGTGGTGGAGTATCTGATCCTGCGCCACCTGGTGAACCAGGAGCAGATCATCCTGTTCATGGCGACGATCGGGCTGGCATTCTTTCTCTCGGCCTTCGGCGAAACCATCTGGGGTTCCGACGTCAAGAAGCTCGATGTCGGCATCCCGCAGGGCCGCTTCGAGCCCTTCGGCATCCAGATCCAGTATCTCGAACTCACCGCCGGCGCGGTCGCCGCGGCGCTGGTGACGGGTCTGGCGATCTTCTTCAACAAAACCAAAATCGGCCGGGCGCTGCGCGCCGTGGCCGACGATCACCAGGCAGCACTCTCGGTCGGCATCAACCTGCGGACCATCTGGATCATCGTCTGGGCGGTCTCCGGCATCGTCGCGCTGGTCGCCGGCACCATGTGGGGCGCCAAGTCCGGCGTCCAGTTCAGCCTCTCGGAAATAGCCCTCAAAGCGCTGCCCGTTCTGATCCTGGGCGGCTTCGAATCGATCCCCGGCGCCATCATCGGCGGCCTGATCATCGGCCTGGGCGAGAAACTGGCCGAGGTCGGCTGGGGGCCGTATGTCGGCGGCGCGATAGAGGACTGGTTCGCCTATATCCTGGCGATGGTCTTCCTGGTGTTCCGCCCGCAGGGCCTGTTCGGCGAAAAGATCATCGAAAGAGTCTGACGCCATGTTCTATCGCGAAGCCGGGCAGTTCTACACGAGCTACGCCAAGGACCAGGGCATCTTCCAGCTCCGGCAGGACAAGTACGGCCTCTGGGGTATCCTGTTCATCGCCTTCGTCGTCGTCCCGGTCGGCCTGTATCTCATGGTGCAGGGCGGCCTCATGGCCGCGTCGACCAAGGACTATCTGTACAACTCGATCTTCCTGCTGCTGCTGGTCAACAGCATGGCCGCGCTCGGCCTCAATATCCTGACCGGCTATTGCGGCCAGATTTCGCTGGGCACGGCGGGGTTCATGGGGGTCGGCGCGTTTACCGCCTACAAGTTCTCGACCGGCATGAATTACCGGATCCAGAAAGAGGATGAAATCGGCGAACTGGTCTCGCACCTCGTGCCGATACTGCCGGCGATCGACAATCCGATTATCCTGATGCTGCTGGCCGGCGCGGTCACCGCGGTCGTCGGAGTGATTTTCGGGCTGCCCAGCCTGCGCATCAAGGGCTTCTATCTGGCGGTGGCGACGCTGGCGGCGCAGTTCTTCCTGGTGTGGTGCTTCTCGCGCGTCGAGTGGCTGTACGACTATGTCTCGTCGTCGACGATCCAGATTCCGCCGCTCAAGCTGTTCGGCCTGCTCGTCACCGGTTCGGAAACGGTGGTGGAAAACGGCAAACAGGTGACGTTCTACCCGGCGGCGGAAACGAAATACCTGATCTGCCTTGCCACGGTCGTGTTCTTCGCCTTCGTCGCCAAGAACATGGTGCGCGGCCGGATCGGCCGGGCCTGGATGGCGATCCGCGACATGGATATCGCGGCCCAGCTCATCGGCATCCGCCCGCTGGCGACCAAGCTGCTCGCCTTTGCCGTCAGCTCCTTCTACTGCGGCGTCGCCGGCGCGATGCTGTTCATCTTCTATCTCGGCGCGCTCGAGGGCGCGGAAGCCTTCAACATCAACGAATCCTTCGCCGTCCTGTTCATGGTCATCATCGGCGGGCTGGGCAGCATCACGGGGTCGTTCCTGGGCGCCGCCTTCATCACGCTGATCCCGATCTTCCTGATCGTCTTTCTGCCGTGGGTGGGCGGCGGGTTCGGTATCCCCATCGATGCCGCGGTCGTCGAACACTTCCAGTTCATGATCTTCGGCGCGCTGATCATCATCTTCCTGATCATGGAGCCGCTCGGGCTGGCCCGCCTGTGGCAGATCGGCAAGGAAAAGTTGAGACAATGGCCCTTCCCCTATTAGCGGGCTGCCGCGGAAGCGCGACAGCGCCAGGGAAACGGCTGTCACCGGCCGCATTGTTGCGGCCTTTTCCGGGACCTTCGGCGCATGCTAAGGTTCCGGCAACCTGCAGGCCGCGGTGGCCTGCGGGCTACCTATCCAACCCCCACAGCCCCGTCAGGGGCGAACCCGATCCAGGGAGGATAATGGCATGAGGCTGAAAGGGCTCACATTGGGGCTGGCCGCTGCAGTCGCCGCGACAGGCATTGCGGCGCCGGCCGTTCAGGCGGCGGATACGCAGTATTTCCCGCTATTCACCTATCGCACCGGCCCGTACGCGCCGAACGGTATCCCGTCGGCCAACGGCATCATCGACTACATGAATTACGTCAACCTGAAGCACGGCGGCGTCAACGGCGTCAAGCTGGTGACGGAAGAGTGCGAGTTCGGTTACAACACCAAGAAAGGCGTCGAGTGCTACGAGCGCCTGAAAGGCAAGGGCGCGACGATCGTCTTCCCCTATTCGACGGGCCTTACCTACAAGCTGATCCCGAACGCCGACAAGGACAAGGTCGTGATCCTGTCTGTCGGGTACGGCAACACATCCGCTTCGGACGGTCGGGTGTTCCCGTGGACCTTCACGACGCCGACCACCTACTGGAGCCAGGCCTCGGCCTTCATCAAGTATATCGGCGCCCAGGAAGGCGGAATGGACAAGCTGAAGGGCAAGAAGATCGCCCTGATCTACCATAACAGCGCCTACGGCAAGGAGCCGATCCGCACGCTCGAGTTGCTCGCGCGCAAGCTTGGCTACAAGCTCATGCTGCTCGCCGTGAACCATCCGGGCCAGGAGCAGAAGGCCACCTGGCTGCAGATCCGCCGCGAACGTCCGGACTGGGTCCTGCTTTGGGGCTGGGGCGTGATGAACCAGGTCGCCATCAAGGAAGCCACGAACATCGGCTTCAAGATGGACCACATGATCGGCGTCTGGTGGTCCGGCGCTGAGCAGGACGTGGTGCCGACCGGCGACGCCGCCAAGGGCTACAAGGCCGGCACGTTCCACGCTGCAGGTTCCGATTTCCCGCTGATCAAGGACATCAAGAAAGTCGTCTACGACGCCGGCAAGGGCATCAAGGGCGGCGATAAGTATGTCGGTCAGGTGCTGTGGAACCGCGGCATGGTGAACGCCATCTTCGCGACCGAGGCCATGCGCGCCGCGCAGAAGAAGTTCGGCGTCAAGGCGGTCAACGGCGACCAGATGCGCTGGGGCATGGAAAACCTCAACATCACCGCGGAGCGTTGGGCCGAGCTGGGCCTGAAAGGCTTCATGCAGCCGGTCAGGAACACCTGCGCCGACCATGAAGGCAACGGCCCGGTGCTGATCCAGCAGTGGGACGGCAAGAAGTGGAACATCGTCAGCGACTTCATCACGCCGATGCGCGAGGTGGTCCGTCCGCTGATCGAGAAATCCGCCGCGGCCTACGCCAAGAAGAACAACATCACGCCGCGCAAGTGCTAGGTCCGTTACGGGCCTCTAACGGCCTGTAACCAGGGAGAACCGCCGTGAGTGAAGCCCCCGCGACCAACGGCGCGAACGGTGCTGACCAGGCGCTGCTCAGCGTCAACAACATCGAGGTGATCTACGATCATGTGATCCTCGTGTTGAAGGGGGTTTCGCTCGAGGTTCCCAAGGGGGGCATCGTCGCCCTCCTTGGGGCCAACGGCGCCGGCAAGACGACGACGCTGAAATCGATCTCCAACCTGCTCGGCGCGGAACGCGGCGACGTGACCAAGGGATCGATCCTCTACGACGGCATCCCTGTGGAGAGCCTGAATCCGAACGATCTGGTGCGGCGCGGCGTTATCCAGGTCATGGAGGGGCGTCACTGTTTCCCGCATCTCACGGTCGACGAAAACCTCCTGACCGGCGCCTATACCCGCCGGGACGGCGGCGGCGCGATCCGCGAGTCGATGGAAAAGGTTTATGAGTATTTCCCCCGCCTGAAAGAGCGGCGCTCGGCCCTCGCCGGCTATATCTCCGGCGGCGAACAGCAGATGTGCGCCATCGGGCGGGCGCTGATGTCCAACCCCTCGACCATGCTGCTGGACGAGCCCTCCATGGGCCTGGCGCCGCAGCTCGTCGAGGAAATTTTCGAGATCGTCAAGCGCCTCAACGTCCAGGAAGGCGTGAGCATCCTGCTCGCCGAGCAGAACACCAACATGGCGCTGCGCTATGCCGACTACGGCTATATCCTGGAGAGCGGTCGCGTGGTTATGGACGGCGTGGCGAAGGACCTCGCCGAGAACGAGGACGTGAAGGAATTCTACCTCGGCGTCGCCGGAGAGAGCCGCAAATCCTTCCGCGACGTAAAGCACTACAAGCGCCGCAAGCGCTGGCTCGCCTGACCGCGGGCGCAAGGGAGGCAGCGGCCCGGCCGCGCTGCAAATTCGACAAGCGCGCCGTCATCCCACGACCGGGGTGGCGGTTTTTCAATTCGGGTCAATTCGGGGAAACCGCCATGTCCGACCACTACGACGCCCTCGAAACCCGGGATCCCGGGGAGCGCGAGGCTGCGCTCATGCAGGCGCTGCCGGCGCAGGTCGCCCACGCAAAGGACGCAACGGACTGGTATGCAAAGAGCCTGGCAGAAGTCGATCCGGCGTCCGTGAGCTCCCGGGAAGCCCTCGCGGCGCTGCCGGTCACCCGCAAGCACGGCCTGATCGAGGCGCAGAGGGAAGCGCCTCCGCTGGCCGGACTCAACGCGCTGGACCTGGGCGACGCCGCCGCGGCCTTCACCTCGCCGGGGCCGATCTTCGAGGTCATGGGCACGCGCGCGGACTATTACGGCGGCGCCCGGTCCCTTTACGCTGCCGGGCTGCGCAAGGGCGACATCGTCCAGAATTCCTTCTCCTACCATCTCACGCCCGGCGGCTGGATCTTCCATGACGGCGCGCGCGCCCTCGGCTGCCCGGTCATTCCGGCCGGCATCGGCAATACCGAGCAGCAGGCCCAGGTGATGGCCCAGTACCGCCCGAAAGGGCATGCCGGCACGCCGGACTATCTGAAGGCGATCCTGGAAAAGGGCGACGAGATGGGCCTCGACCTCACCTCGGTGAAATCCGCCATCGTCGGCGCCGGCCCGCTGTTCCCGCCCTTGCGTGACTGGTACGGCGAACGCGGCATCGATGTCTTCAACACCTTCGGCACGGCGGAGCTCGGCATCGTCGCCTATGAGACGGCGTCGCAGAACGGCATGGTGATCGCCGAAGACAAGATCGTTGAAATCCTCGTTCCGGGCACCGGCGAGCCCGTCGCCAACATCGGCGATGTCGGCGAACTGGTGGTGACGCTGCTGACGCCGGAAGTGCCGCTGATCCGCTTCGCGACCGGCGATCTGTCGGCGCTGACCGACGCGCCCAGCCCGTGCGGCCGCACCAACGTGAGGATGCTCGGCTGGATGGGCCGCGCCGACCAGACGACCAAGGTGCGCGGCATGTTCGTCCATCCGGAACAGATCGCCGATGTCGCGAAGCGCCATCCGGAAATCGCCAGAGCGCGGCTGGTCGTCGATGCCGTCGACGGCAAGGACGCGCCCAACCTCCGGGTCGAAGCCGGCGTGGCCGACCCGGCCGTCGCCGACGCGGTGGCCCAGAGCTTCCAGACCGTCTGCAAGCTGCGCGCGACGGTCGAGATCGTCGAGCCCGGCGCCCTGCCCAACGACGGCAAGGTCATCGACGACGTGCGCGAATACGAATAGAGGCGCGCGCGGGGCCGGAACCGCTATAAGATCGGGAAGTTTTCTAACTGGCCGTTTCCGTACATTCGGGCGACGAACGGCGCCGTCGTCCGCGCCGCGAAACGGGCGATCCGGCGTCTTCCTTTCGCCAGGAGTTCGGCAAGATCCGATCCCGAGGCGTTCTTCATCCGAATCACGATGACCCGCGCCGAATGTACCCGGATGGCGTCGATCTCGGCAGCGCGGTAGCGGATATTCCGATCTTTGGTGATCGCCACCCAGCCGTTCCGCCCGACCAGCGCCAACCAGTCCTCGTCCGGCGCATCCGCCGGCAGATGATCGTCATGCACTTCGACCTTCATTCCCTCGGAGCGAAGTCGGTCGGCGATGATGTGTTTCCCGAGGCTGCGATCCAGGAACAGGGTCGGTTCGTCAGGCGGCAGCCTGGAGCTCACACCGGATCGCTTCTTCGATTTCCTCATCGGGGCGCTCATAATCGTTCGCGAGATCGCTGACCGATTCGCCCGCCTTGTAGCGTTCTGCGATAATCTGGGTTGCGAGGCCGGTGCCGACGATGACGGGCCGGCCGGCGGAGATCGCCGGGTTGATGACGACCATGGCCGGAGCTTCATCCATTGTTGTGCGCGTAAACGGGTAGAGCCTGACCGGTATGCCATCCGGATCGCGTTCGATCCGCTTCAACGCAGCGCCGATGACCTCCCGCATGGCTATCTGCCCCTGCCGGCTGATATTGGTCAGCCGCCCGTATTCCTCGACGAAGAGATGCAGGCCGTCTGTTTCCAGTTCGCAGGCAATGAGCGGATGCCGCTTGTCCGCCGCTCTCTGCGCCTTTGCTCTCAGATACTGAATCGCCTTCCGGACGTTCTGCATTTTCACACCGTACTTGCGCCGGATGGCGGCCAGAACATGAAGCTCCGTGAGATTCAGGAATGACAGCAGTGTCGGATCGCGCCCGGCCGCCTCGATCAGCGGCGCATGACCGTTCCGGCCGACCGACCAGTAGCGAACGGTCGCCGCAGGAACGGCGAGATAATGCGCCGCCTCGAGAATGGTGTAAGCGGGCAGGGCGCGCAGATCGTCCGTCGATGCACGGTGTCCGAAGATCGGCAGCCTCCACTATCCCCGACGGTAACAGGTTTCAGAATCAGAAGTTATCGTAGCCCGACCAGAGCGCCGCAGTCCACTCCGCGCCCGGCTGCGGTTTCGCAGTCTCAAATCTGAAGCGTTCTCATCATTTGTCCACTTGCGCGCCACGCCGCGGATTGCAGAGTGTCGGGCTCCCTTTGGGTATTTGTGCGGCGCCATGAACGATTTTCGGCCCTATCCGACGATTTCGCTCAGCGTCGAGGGCCTTGCCTGCGTGCGCGGGGGCCGGGCCGTGTTCGGCGGGGTCAGCTTTGCCGGCGTCGGCGGCGACGCCATCGAACTGCGCGGGCCGAACGGCGCCGGGAAGACTTCGCTGTTGCGCCTGCTGGCCGGATTGTTACCTCCGGCGGCAGGCGCCGTCGTCTGGACCGGCGGCGACGGAGCCGACCGCCCGCCGCTGACCTATTGCGGCCATCGCGACCCGGTCAAGGCATGGCTGACGGTCCGCGAGCAGCTCGCCTGGTGGCGCGATCTGGCCGGAAACGGGAGCGTCGAAGCAGCCGCCGAGGCCATGGGCATCGATGCGCTGCTGATGGTCGCCGGCGGGCTGCTGTCGGCCGGGCAGCGCCGCCGGCTGGCGCTGGCCCGGCTGGCGCTCGCCGACACGTCGGTCTGGCTGCTCGACGAGCCGGCGGTATCGCTCGACGAAGACGGCATCGCACTGCTCATGGCCATGATCGGCCGGCACCGCGAACGGGGCGGTCTGGCGATCGTGGCGACCCACCGGCCGACCGGCCTGCCCGACGCCCGAACGGTGAGTCTGGGCCACGATGCGCCCGACGGGGCGGACAGCCCCTGATGCAGCCCTATCTCGCGACCTTCCGGCGGGACCTCGGCTTCGCGATCCGGCACGGCGCCGACACCGCGGTCGTCCTGGCGTTCTTCGTCGTCGCCGTCGTCCTGTTCCCGCTCGGCATCGGCCCGGCGGCGGGAACGCTTGCCGCCATCGCGCCCGGCGTGGTCTGGGTTGCCGCCCTGCTGGCGACGCTCCTGTCCCTCGACCGGCTGTTCGCGGCCGATTTCGAGGACGGCACGGTCGACTTGTTCCTGACCGGCCGGAACAGCCTGCTGCTGGTCGTGCTGGCGAAATGCGCGGCCCACTGGCTGACGACCGGCCTGCCGCTCATGGTCCTGTCGCCGGTCCTTGCCGCCATGCTGCATCTGCCAGCGGCCGGCTATCTCATGCTGGCCCTGGGCCTGTTGCTCGGCACGCCGGTCCTGACGCTGCTCGGCGCCGTCGGCGCGGCGCTCGTGCTCGGCGCGCGGCGCGGCGGCGTGCTGATCGCCATACTGGTGCTGCCGCTCTACATCCCCGTGCTGATCTTCGGGGTCCTGAGCGTCGACGCCGTCATCCACGCCGCCGACCCGTGGCCGCATATCCTGCTGCTCGGCGCCGCCCTGCTCGCCGGCCTCGTCGTCGCGCCGCCGGCCGTGACCCTCGCCTTGCGCAGCGCTGCGGAATAGCGCGCCGGCAGCCGGCTATTCCGGATCCCCCCGCACGTCGGGATAGCGCATCCGGCGCAGCACCCACATGACGCCGATCAGGTCCCACAGGCCGGCCCACAAGCGGTCGAACGTGCCGTATTTGCTGACGCCGCTGGTGCGCGGCCTGTGCGCCACCGGAACCGAGACGACCCGGTGTCCGCGCCGGGCGAACAGGGCGGGGAAGAAACGGTGCATGTTCTCGAAATGGGGTAGTTCCAGAAAGGTTTCCCGGTTCATCAGCTTCAGGCCGCAGGCGGTGTCCGGCGTGCCGTCGCCGAGCAGCCCACGCCGGATCCCGTTGGCGATCCGGGAGACCAGTTTGCGCCGGAAGCCGTCCTTGCGCTCCCGCCGCCAGCCGCAGACCAGCAGCCGCGGGTCGGGTTGGCCGCCTTCGCAGAGCCTGTCCCACATCGCGAGCAGGCTGGCGGGATCGTCCTGACCGTCGCCGTCCATCGTCGCGATGAACCGGCCGCGCGCCGCATTCGCGCCGTTGATCAGCGCCCGGCTCTTGCCGCCGCGCGTCGCGTGGGTCACCGACCGCACGACACCGGATGCTGCTGCGACTTCCGCCGCGATTTCGCCGGCGGTGCCGTCGTCGCTGCCGTCGTCGACCAGAACGATCTCGTAGTCGACCCGTCCGTCGAACGCTGCCCGCACCTCGCCGACGACCCCGGCAATATTGCCGGCTTCGTTGTAGACGGGAATGACGATGGAAAGCCCTGGGGCGGACATGGCGCTGACGGTCTTCTCCCCTTGTGCCTGCCGGCGGCCGGCAGCCGGTTTGACCGCCGTAAACGATTGTCGTACCTAGCCGGGCACCTCAGCCGGGGATCGATTAGCATGCCGCCGGGCGCGGCGTCACCCTGCGGCGGCGGCCATCGGCGCTTGCGGAAAGGACACGGAACGGGTGCTCACCGGGTATCGCGCATGGTTGTGGCTGGTGCTGCTGTGCGCGGCGCTCTACCTGCCGGGCCTCGCCTCGCTGCCGGCCATGGACCGGGACGAATCCCGTTTCATGCAGGCGTCGCGCCAGATGGCGCAGACCGGCGACACGATCCGCATCCGTTTCCTGGACAAGGCGCGCAACAAGAAGCCGGCCGGCATCCACTGGATGCAGGCAGCTTCGGTCAAGCTGTTGAGCACGCCGGAGAGCACGGCGCTCTGGCCCTACCGGCTGCCGTCGGTGCTGGGCGCCACCATTGCCGTCCTGTTCGCTTTCGCGCTCGGCCTGCTGTTTCTCGACCGGCGCGGCGCCTTTCTCGGGGCGGCGCTGCTGGCGCCTTCCTTCGTGCTGGTCGTCGAGGCCCATACCGCCAAGACCGATGCGGCCCTGCTCGGCACGATCGTCGCGACGCAATATGCTCTGGCGCGCATCTATCTCGACGGGCGCAGCGGCACGGTCAGCGGCTGGCGCATCGCCATCCTGTTCTGGGCCGCGCTTGCGGTCGGCATCCTGATTAAGGGGCCGGTTCCCGTGGCGGTGGTGTTCCTGACACTGGCCGCCCTGCTGGCGACCGACCGGCAGGCCCGTTTCTGGCGCGGCCTGCGGCCGCTGGTCGGGCTGCCCTTGCTCCTGCTGATCGCGGCGCCCTGGTATCTCGCCATAATCCTGGCCGACGACACTTTCGTGCGCGAGGCCGGCGGGCGGGATTTCCTCGGCAAGTTGCTCACCGCGCAGGAACAGCACGGCGCGCCGCCCGGCGCCTATGCCGTCATCCTGATCGTCGCCTTTGCCCCGGCCTCGCTGTTCGTCTGGCAGGCGCTGCGCTGGAGCTGGACCTGGCGGCGCGAGGCGGCCGTGCGCTTCTGCCTGTGCTGGATCCTGCCCTTCTGGATCGTGCTGGAACTGACGCCGACCAAGCTGCCGCATTATATCCTGCCGACCTTCCCGGCGCTCGCTCTGCTGATCGCGCTGGCGGTCCAGGCCGCCGAAGCCGGCGAATTCCGCTGGTTGCAGCACTGGGCGTCGCGCACCCTCTACATCGTCGGGCTCGTGCTGATCGGCGGGTTCGCGGTCGTCGCGTTCCTGCTGCCGATCGCAACGGGAAACGGCGTCGTCTGGGCCGGCCTTGTCCCGATTCTCGCGGTCGCGGCGACGAGCATCTATACCGTCCCGCGCCTGTGGCGCGGCGAGCTCCGGCCGGCGCTGCTGGCGTCGGCCTTCGCCGCGCCGCTGGTGTTTGCGCCGATCCTGTCCGCCGTGGCGCCCGCGGTGAACCAGTTGTGGATGAGCCGCGAGATCGGCCGCACGGTGGCGGCGCTCGACCTGCCCGCCGGAACGCGGTTCTTCGCCGTCGGCTATACCGAGCCGAGCCTGGCCTTCTACCTCGGCAGCGGCCTGCGCCTGACATCGCCGGCGTCGCTCGGGTCCGGACTGTCGGCACAGGACTGGCTGGCCGTGATCCGCGACGACAGGGTCAGGAAATTCCGCGAAACGATGGCCGCGCGGGGCGTCGCGATCCGGGCGGTCGGCACGCTTTCCGGCCTCAACTACTCGCGCGGCCGGCAGACGACGGTTACGCTGTTCCGGCCGGTCGAGGCGAACGGCGAATAGCGGCAGGTCTGTAGCCTTCTGTTTTTGATCGTTCGTTCCAGTGTTTTCTCCGTTGCCGCCGTCGTTTTTCGCAGTCTTCCGCCGTTTCTCCGTGCCATATGCCGAATTAGACAGACCGGTCTTTATTATGGTGTTTTTTTGTTCGAAGGCGCCCGAACCCCGCAGAAACGCTGGGAAACCGCGATTCCGGAAACCACAAAATCCGTCCTGCTAGGAATTTTTCCAGCGTCTCGGCAGGGCGCAAACCCGTCCGTCATTCCGACCGACCGCAGGGGGCGGAGCGGAATCCCGTCGCCGGACCTGGGTTCCTGTCGAATAGATCGCGCCGAAATCCGCTCCGGCCCAATGCCGGGCTCCGGTCGGAATGACGGGCGGGGGTCGGGGGCGAAGAAGCGGCGGATTGGACTCCGCCGGCCCGCAGCAGGCGCATTTCGGGCGTTGGCAAAAGCACATATAGGGTACAAAATTGGCGGTGTCAAGAAATAAAATCGTATTTAGGAAATATTTTTTCCGCGCCGCGATCCCGCGCTGCCGGAGCTTTCTGCGGAAGCCCGGCCGATACGGCGGGCAATCGGGAGGCGGGTAGAGCCAAAATGGGCGCGGGCGGACCCTTCCCCACGATACCCCTCCCCCTAACCCCCTCCCCCAAGGGGAGGGGGGTAAGGTGTTGGAATTGCGCCGGTTTTTTGGGCTTTTGCGCGGCGCTTCCGGAACAAAACTCCCCCTCCCCTCCGGGGGAGGGGGTCGGGGGGAGGGGGCCGCCCGCGCGGTTCGCCCGTTTCGCAGCGAAGTCCGCTGAAGCAGGGGAAGGATGATTTCCGGCGGTTCTCCGGTTTCGCAGAGCAACCCTCCGAAGAGGGGAAGGCGCACCGAAAGGGCCGTTACTCCGCCGCGTCCCGGCGCACGGCCAGGTCGTTCACCGTAAACGCCCGCTCGTTGTGCAGCGAGGGAATGCGCCGCCGGCTCTTCTCCACAAGACCCGGGTCGATCGTGCCGAACACCAGGTTCTCGCCTTCGCCGCCATCGGCGATCACTTCGCCCCAGGGATTCACGATCAGCGAGTGGCCGAAGGTCTTGCGGCCTTCGGCATGGTCGCCCCACTGGGCCGGCGCGATCACGTAGCAGCCCGTTTCGATCGCCCGGGCGCGCAGCAGCGTGTGCCAGTGGGCCTTGCCGGTCGTCCGGGTGAAGGCGGACGGGACCGTCAGAATGTCGGCGCCGGCCTGAGCGAGCGCGCGGTACAGGCCGGGAAACCGCAGGTCGTAGCACACCGTCATGCCGATCCGGCCCCAGGGCGAGGGCGCCAGGACGGCCTCCGTCCCGGCCTGTATGGTGTCGGATTCCCGATACCATTCGTCGTCGCGCAGGTTGACGTCGAAGCAATGCAGTTTGTCGTAGCGCGCCACGACGGCGCCGCTGTCATCGACGAGGAAAGAGCGGTTGGCGAGTTTGCCGCCGGGCAGCCTGATCGAGAGCGAGCCGATCAGCAGCCAGACGCCGGCCTTGCGCGCCGCTTCGGTCAATGCCGGCAGCGCCGGATGGTCCTCTTCCCGCCGCGCCTTGCGCAATGCCGCGGCGGCCACCGGCTCGATCATCGAGGCGTTTTCCGGCGTCAGGACGAATCCCGCGCCTTCTTCCGCGCAGGTGCGGATCATCCGGGTGAGTTTCCTTATATTCGGCTCGAACTCCCGCCCGGCCGTTACCTGCAGGCAGGCGACCTTGACGCTCCTGTCGCCGGTAGCGCTGGCAGTCATCGCGCACCCTGCGCCAGCAACGGGTCCAGTTCCCCTGCCGCGTCCAGGGCATGCAGCTCGTTGCAGCCGCCGATGTGCCGCCCGTCGATCCAGATCTGCGGCACGGAGGTGGCGCCGGCGCGCTCGGCCATGGCCCGACGCAGCTTGGGCCGAAAGGTGACGTCTACTTCGGTATAGTCCACACCCTTGCGCTTGAGCAGCGACAGGGCCCCGGCGCAATACGGACACAGCATCGCCGTATAGATTTCTACGTTTGCCATCGCTCCTTGGGATGTCCGGTTATTTTCGATCTAATTGGACTGCCGGAGCACCGGAGTCCAGCATACGCCGGCGGGTCCGTTCAAATCCCGTGCGGGCGGCGCAACCGGCTTCCCGATCCTGCGGTCCGGCCGCGGCCTCCCCATCCCGGTCATTCCGGCGGCGCGGCGCGGACGACCCGCGCCAAAACAAGCACGTCGACACCGGCAGCGCCGGCCCGCTTGAGCGTCCGGGCGGCCGCCTCGACCGTGGCGCCGGTGGTCAGCACATCGTCGATCAGCAGGACGCGCGCGCCCCTTACCGCCGGCTCGCGGCCCGGCGCGATGGCGAACGCGCCGCGGACGTTGAGGCGCCGGGCGCGGCGGTTGAGACCGCCCTGGCTCGGCGTCGGCCGCGTCCGGCGCAAAAGATCGACGCACAGGCCGGCGCCGCTCGCCGCCGCCACGCCGCGCGCCAGCTCGGCCGACTGGTTATAGCGCCGGGCCACGAGCCGGCGCCAGTGCAGCGGAACCGGCGCGACCAGATCCGCGCGCGCCGCCAGGTCGGCGCCGGTGCGCGCCATCCAGCGGCCGAAATACCGGCCCGCCTGCATCCGGTCGCCATGCTTGAACGACAGGATCAGCGGCCGGCTGGCGTCGTCGTAGCGCAGCACGGCGCGCGCCGAATCGAACGCCGGCGCCTTGGCCGCACAGGCGCCGCACAGCGTATCCTCGGCGGCGGCAAACTCGAAAGGCAGCCCGCAGCAAGCGCACCAGGGCCGTTCGATGAAGGAAAGGCCGCCCCAGCAGGCGCCGCAGACGGCGCCGTCCTGCGGCGCGATGGCGCCGCAAGCCAGACAGCGCGGCGGCAGGAGAGCGTCCGCGGCCCGGAGGGCGGCGCTGCGCAGAAAGCCGAGTGTCCGGGCGGGTGCGCTCCCGGCCCGCGATGCGCTGCCGGCGCCGTCAGTCACCGCCGTGATTGTGCCCGGCGCCGCGGCGCCGGTCCGGATGCAGGGAGCGGCCCAAAACGTGAGCGCCGTCCCCGATGGCGTGTGCGGTGCCGCCGACGATCAGGGGATCGGGCTCGCCGACGGTCCGCCTGTCCTTGCCCGGATAGGGCAGGCTGCTGAGGAAATGCCGCATGCAGTTCAGCCGCGCCCGTTTCTTGTCGTCGGATTTGATGATGGTCCAGGGCGCATCGGCGGTATCGGTGTAGAAATACATCGCCTCCTTGGCCTCGGTGTAGTCGTCCCACATGTTGAGCGACTTCCGGTCGATCGGCGACAGCTTCCAGTGTTTCAGCGGCTCGTTCTCGCGCGACTTGAAGCGGCGCAACTGTTCTTCCCGGGTCACCGAGAACCAGTATTTGAACAGGCGGATGCCGCTGCGCACCAGCATCCGCTCAAATTCCGGCGCCTCGCGCATGAACTCGAGATATTCGCCGGGGGTGCAAAAGCCCATGACCCGTTCGACGCCGGCCCGGTTGTACCAGGAGCGGTCGAACAGGACGAACTCCCCGGCCGAGGGCAAATGCGCGACATAGCGCTGGAAATACCACTGGCCCCGTTCCTTCTCGGTCGGCTTGTCGAGGGCAACCACCCGGGCGCCGCGCGGATTGAGATGTTCGGTGAACCGTTTGATGGTGCCGCCCTTGCCGGCGGCATCCCGGCCTTCGAACAGGCAGACGATCTTCTGCCCGGTCTCCCGCACCCACTCCTGCACCTTGAG
Organism: Alphaproteobacteria bacterium; assembly: GCA_965202925.1. GTDB lineage: Bacteria > Pseudomonadota > Alphaproteobacteria > Bin65 > Bin65 > Bin65. Next base: position 449,152 of record CBDBCG010000002.1, read on the forward strand.
CAGTTCGATCTGGAGTTCCGCCTTGCGGTTCTCATAGTCCTTGCGGCGGATCTTCCGCTTGTACGGGTATTCGCCCGATTCGAAGACCTGGCGGATGGCCTCCCGGTCCCGGCGGATTTCCGCCACGGACGGCTTTCCCACCGGCGAAACTTCGGTCAGTTCGGGCAGCGGTTCGGCGTTCACGCCCATCGTTTCCGCCCGCTTGCCGCGGCTGCCCCGTTCGGCGTTGCTCATGACTGCCGACCTCCCTAGAGTGTCGCCGAGCGTGACGCGGCCGTGCGCCGGATGACGGGATGCCGACGGGCGTCGCACCCCGCTGCCGGTACAGGTTCTCCGGCGCGCCGCTACCCTTGTTGAACGGATACTAGCATGAACCTTACGGGAAAAACCGCAATTGTAACCGGCGCCGCGCGCGGTCTCGGCCGCGCCTATGCGCAACAGATGGTGGTCATGGGCGTCAACGTGGTTGCCGCCGACATCGCCGATTGCAGCGAGACGGTGGACGCCGCCTACGGCCCCGGCAAGATCGTCGGCACGAGCGTCGATGTGGCCAGTTTCGACAGCGCCGAGGCGATGGCCGCGCTCGCCTGCGAGCGCTTCGGCGGCATCGATATTCTGGTGAACAATGCCGCCCTCTACGGCTCGCTGGCAGGCGGCCGGATCGAGACGATCGACGAGGCGGACTGGGACGCCTGCATGGCGGTCAACGTCAAGGGCCTGTGGAACTGCGCCAAGGCCGTTATCCCGTCGATGCGGGAGCGCGGCGGCGGCAGCATCATCAATATTTCCTCGCTGGCTGCGGTCTACGGCCTGCCCTATGCGCTGCACTATTCCACGTCAAAGGGCGCGGTCATCGGCATGACGCGGGCCATGGCGCGAGAACTCGGCCGCGACTGGATCCGGGTCAACGCCATCGCGCCGTCGGCGGTCCTGACCGAAGGGACGGACGAATTTTTCGGCGAGAAGAAGGAAAAGGGGATGCAGGTGATCGCCGCGTCGCAGAGCCTGCAGAAGAATCTGGAGGCCGACGACCTGGTCGGCACCGTGCTTTATCTTGCCGGAGACGCCAGCAAGTTCGTCACCGGCCAGACGATCATGGTCGACGGCGGCACGGTCTATTTGTGAGGCTCCGCCGACCGGCCCGCCGCGTGACCGGGGCCGGCCTGCTCGCTCTCGCCCTTGCGGCGGCGGCGCATCCGGCCGGGGCGGTCACGGTGGCGGACTACCAGAAATGGCGGCACGACGCGCGCACGGTCCGGGCGACCCCGACCGGCTTGGTCGAGGTCCGCCTCGGCGGGATTCTCAGCGGCCTGCTTCTGGCCAACCGTCGCCTCGGCCGCACCGGCGGGCCGCTGCTGTTCTGCCCGCCCGCCGACGCCCCGGAGGGCGGCATGACAAGCGCCGAGCTGCGCAAACTTGTCGATTCGGAACTGAAATCGCCCTCGCGGACGGGCGGCGAACCCTGGCCGGCCGGGATGAGGATCGGAACGGTCGTCCTGCATATCCTGCAACGGGCATGGCGCTGCCCCGCCGGCCGCCGGGTCCTGCAATAATGCCGTGAACGGCCCGGCCCGGATCTTCGACCGCCGCGCCGTCCGCCTGCACCGCGACCGGGCGGCCCGCCGCTGGCTGGCGCCCGGCGGTTCGCGCAACCCGGAGTTCCTGCACGAAGAGGTCACCGACCGATTGCTGGAACGGCTGGGGGAGGTGCGCGAACCGTTCGCCGACTGCCTCTATCTGGGCTGCCGGCGCGGCCCGGCGACCCGGCGGCTGGCCGCGCGGCCCGGGATGCAGCGGGTCGTGCAGGCCGACCTGAGTCCGGCGATGGCCGCCGCCGCCCGGGCGGCCAACCGCTTCTTCCCCGCGCTGTGCCTGGACGAGGAATGCCTGCCCTTCGCCGACGGCAGCTTCGACCTCGTCTTCGCCCCTTTGTCGCTGCACTGGGTCGACGATCTGCCCGGAACGCTGATCCAACTCAACCGGCTGCTCAGGCCGAACGGTCTGCTGCTGGCGGCGTTGATCGGCGGCGGCGCGCTCGCGGAACTGCGCGAGTCGCTGGCCGAGGCCGAACTGGCCGGCGAAGGCGGGGTCTCGCCGCGCGTCTCGCCCTTCGCCGACGTGCGCGACGGCGGCGACCTGCTGCAGCGCGCCGGGTTTGCCCTGCCTGTGGCCGACCGGGAGCGGATCGGCGCGACCTACGAACACGCGTTCAGCCTGATGATGGACCTGCGCCACATGGGCGAAACCAACGCAGTCGCCGCACGGCGCCGGAGCTTCAGCCGGCGCGGCACCCTGGTCGAGGCGGCGGAGGTCTATCTGCGCCGCTTCGCCGACAGGGCCGGCCGGCTGCGAGCCACTTTCGACATCCTCTTTCTCACGGGCTGGGCGCCGGCCGAAGGCCAGCCCCGGCCGCTGCGCCCCGGCAGCGCCACCGCCCGCCTCGCCGACGCGCTGGGCGGGAAGGAAGCCGATCCGGAGGCCGGCTAACCGCGCAGTTCGCCGCCGGCCTGCTTCTGCACGGCAGCGACGATCTTATCGGCCACCCCGTCGATCTCCGAATCGGTGAGCGTTTTCTTCGTCGGTTGCAGGGTCACCGCAATGGCGACGGATTTGCGGTCGTCGCCGATCCCTGCGCCTTCGTAGACATCGAACACCGATACATCGGCCACCAGCGCCTTATCGGCATTCTTCGCCGCGCGGACGACTTTCTCGGCCGGCGTGTTCCGGTCCAGCACGAACGCAAAATCGCGCTCGACCGGATGGAAGGGCGAAGGATCGAGCAAGGCGCGGGCTCTGGTGCCCTTGTCCTTGTGCGGCGGCAGCCGGTCGAAGAACGCCTCGAAGCCGACCATCGGCCCCTTGGCGTCGAGCGCGCGCAGGACCCGCGGATGCATTTCGCCGAAAGCAGCGAGCACCCGGTTGCCCAGCTTCAGGACGCCGGACCGGCCCGGATGGTACCAGCCGGGCGCTTCGGCCGCGACCTGGAGGCTGCCGACCGGCGCGCCCGCCGCGTCCAGCGCCGCCAGCGCATCGGCCTTGGCGTCGAACGCGTCGGCGGCGCGCGGCGCCTCGAACCAGGGGCGGCCGTTACGGTCGCCGGCGCGCAGGCCGGCGGCGACAGTGGCCTGATCCTCCGGCTCGTTGCCGGCGAACTGCGGGCCGATCTCGAACAGCGCAACATCGGGCGAACTGCGGTCGGCGTTCCAGCGGGCCGCCTGGATGAGGTTCGGCAGAATCGACGGCCGCATGACGTCCAGATCGGTCGTAATCGGATTCTCCAGCGTCGTCTTCGGCGTCGCACCGCCGAACAGGGCGGCATGGCCGGCGTCCATGAAGGACCAGGTGACCGCTTCCAGCATGCCGCGGGCCGCGAGCGCGCGGCGCGCCAGGCGCAGGCGGCGCTGGGCCGGCGTCACCGTGCGCACCGAAACGCCTTCCGGCACCACCGAGACGGCGGGTATGCGGTCATAGCCGTAGACGCGCAGCACATCCTCCACAATGTCCGCCTCGCCATGGGCGTCGACATCGAAGACGCGCCAGGACGGGATCGCAATTGTCCATGTCTCGTCGCCGTCTACCGATGCCTTTTCCCTTATCGCGTAACCCTGCGCTTCGAGGATGCGTTCGACCTCGGCGTCGGGCACGGCGAGGCCGCCCAGTCTTTCCAGCCGCGCCGGCCGGAAACGCACGTCGCGCGGCCAGTCCGGTACGGCGCCGGCGCTGAAGACGTGGCTCGCCTCGCCGCCGCAGAACTCCAGGATCAGGCGCGCCGCCACCTCGGCGCCCCACAGGGCCGATTCCGGATCCACCCCGCGCTCGAAGCGGTAGCGGGCGTCGGAACTGAGCCCCAGCTTCCGGCCGGTCGCTGCGGTGCGCAGCGTGTCGAACAGGGCGACTTCGACGAACACGTTCGTCGTGCCGGGCTGGCAGCCGGTCTCCTCGCCGCCCATCAGGCCGCCGATGGCATGGACCGCCCGGTCGTCGGCGATCACCGTCATTTCGGAGGTCAGCGTGTATTCGTTGCCGTCGAGCGCCTGGATCGTCTCGCCGTCGCGCGCCATGCGCATGGTGAGGTCGCCGGCCAGCTTGTCGGCGTCGAACACATGCAGGGGCCGACCCAGATCGTGGGTCACCAGGTTGGTGATATCGACCAGCGCCGAGATCGGCCGCAGCCCGATCGCGCGCAGGCGGCGCTGTACCCAGTCCGGGCTCGGGCCGTTGGTCACGCCGCGGAAGAATCGGCCGACCACGAAGGGGCAGGCGTCTTCCAGACCGGCCGGCAGGTCGCGCCGCCAGACCAGGGGGCTGTCGAAGGTTCCCTCGACCGGCGAAGCGTCGAAGGGCCTGAGCCGCCCGACACCGGCGGCAGCGAGATCGCGCGCGATGCCGTGGACGCCCAGCGCATCCTGCCGGTTGGGCGTGATGGCGACTTCGATGACCGGGTCGTTCAGGCCGAGCCAGTCGGCGAACGGCTCTCCGACAGGGGCGTCGTCCGGCAGGTCGATGATGCCCTCATGCTCGTCGGACAGGCCCATCTCCCGCTCGGAGCACAGCATGCCGTTGGAGTCCTGGCCGCGGATCACGCCTTTCTTCAGGTCCAGCCCGGTGCCGGGAATGTGGGTGCCGGCCGGTGCGAACACGCCCTTCATGCCGGTGCGCGCGTTGGGTGCGCCGCACACCACTTGGACCTGCGCCTCGCCGGTATCGACGATACACACGCTCAGCCGGTCGGCGTCCGGATGCTGCTTAGCCTCGACGACCCGTGCGATGCGAAACGGCGCGAGCTCGGCCGCCTTGTCCTCGACGCCCTCGACCTCCAGGCCGATGGCGGTCAGTTTCGCGGCGATCTCGCCCAGCGGCGCATCCGTCTCCAGATGCTCCTTGAGCCAGGACAGGGTGAATTTCATGATCGGCGTTCCGTGGCGGTGGGGCCGGGATTATCTGGCGATCCTGTGCAGCCCGGCAACCGGCGGCAGGGCCGCACCGGCAAGTGGTTCGGGCGATGAAAGCCTCAACACGTAACTGCAAATTGCGGAAAGGATCGCTGCGGTTTCGAACCGAGGTCAAGCGACCGGTTCGAAACCGTCCAGCGCTTGTGCGCGTTTGTCGAATGTGACGGTCGAAGAAGCGCCAAGCGACCGGTTAACGCCGCCGATGAGTACGTCAGCAAAATCGAAGCCCGATCGCATTGCCTGAACAGCGGATCGAACGAGCGCTTCATCCTGAATTCGAAATGCCGGAGACTCGAGAAATTGCTCTACATTTTGTGCGACGCTTTCGACCGGCAGCCGATATATTCGCGTCAGCACCCAAACGAATTCGCAAAGGACGATCGAGTTGACGAGCAGCGGAATGTTCGAGGAAACGCGCGCTCGGATAAACGCTAACGTTTGAGCCAGTTGCATTTCATCGTCCGCGACGGCTAATCGGACGAGGAAATTCGTGTCAACGCCGATCAAAGGATCGCATCACATCTTCGGCGGCCGCGTCCCGTGCCGAATCTTTTATTTGCTCGGTCGTGAGTCGAACCGTCGTATACGGCTTCAGCATGCCGACGATGTCGTCGATCGACCGGTTCATCGCCTTCATGCGTGCGCCGCCGTCGTCGTCGATCTCGAACCGGACCTTGTCGCCGGGCTTGAGATTGAGCTTCTCGCGTACATGCTTGGGGATGGTGATCTGACCCTTGGAGGTTACTTTCGCAGTCGATAACCGTTCCATAGTCCTTACTCTCTTAGGAATTCCTTACTTTTCAAATAAGTAAGGAAATGCAGGGTCGGTTCAAGCCTTTGGGCGAATTACCGGATTCGCTGCCGCGGTCGACCGGAACAGGCCGACGGATTTCCGCGCTTCGCCGACATGGCCAAATCCAAGATTGATTCTAAACTACGCGATACCATATAATGGGCGTTATGAAAGATCGCCCGTTCACTCCGATGCTGGAGCGCCTGCGCGAGGCCGGGCTGCGGCCGACGCGGCAGCGGCTGGCGCTGGCCCGCCTGCTGTTCGAGGGCGGCAACCGGCACGTCACCGCCGAACAGCTCCATGCCGAGGCGCGGCGCGACGAGATCCCGGTTTCGCTGGCGACCATCTACAACACGCTCAACCAGTTCCGCAAAGCCGGCCTGCTGCGCGAGGTCGTGGTCGATTCCGGCCGGTCCTGGTTCGATACCAATCTGGAAGACCATCACCATTTCTTTCACGAGGCAACCGGAGCGCTGACCGACTTCGAGGCCGAGGGCGTGGCCGTGGAAGGCGTGCCCCGGGCGCCGGCCGGCACCGAAATCGCGCGTGTCGAGGTTATCGTACGGCTGCGCGAGGCCGGATAGGCGGGCCCCGCCCGCAGTCGCCGGGATTCAAAGAGATTAGAACAAATCTAAACTGTTGACTCAGCCGCCGCCCACGGCCTGGACAGGCCCCGCGCCGTCATCGACGCCGCATCCGACTCTCCGCGACCGCCGGGGGCTGCCTCCCCGGACGGCGCACCGGCCCAGAGAGGAGAGCCATTCACGTCCCTGAAAGACAGCAAGACCGAACAGAATCTCAAGGACGCATTCGCCGGCGAGAGCCAGGCCAACCGGCGTTATCTGTATTTCGCCCAGAAGGCCGACGTGGAAGGCTATAACGACGTCGCTGCCGTGTTCCGCTCAACTGCCGAAGGCGAAACCGGCCATGCCCACGGCTATCTGGCGTTCCTCGAAGAGAGTTCCTCGAAGAGACCGGCGACCCGGCGACCGGCGAGCCGATCGGCGATACCGAGAACAACCTGAAAGCCGCCATCGCCGGCGAGACCCACGAATATACCGACATGTATCCGGGCATGGCCCGGACCGCCCGCGACGAGGGCTTCGACGAGATCGCCGACTGGTTCGAGACCCTGGCGAAAGCCGAGCGCAGCCACGCCGGCCGCTTCCAGAAGGCGCTGGACGAGATCGCCTGACACGCTGTCCGGGCCGGGCCGGGCCGGCGGGACCGGGCGGCAATCGTCCGGTCCCGGCTTCGGCCCGCGCCTTCGCATTCCCGCACCGCATCCCGATATCCGGACCGGACGCCATGTCGGAAGGCAGCCTGGAAGCGCCCGTCCGCCATCCCATTCCGTGGCAGGACGCTGCGTATTACGACGAAGCGGCGCTCGATACCGAGTTGCGCCGCGTGTTCGACGTCTGTCACGGCTGCCGGCTGTGCTTCAACCTGTGCGATTCCTTTCCGACCCTGTTCGACCTGATCGACACGGCGGGCGATGCCGAACTCGAAGGTGTCGACAGCGCGGATTTCACGAAGGTCGCCGACGGCTGCACGCTGTGCGACATGTGCTTCATGACGAAGTGCCCCTATGTGCCGCCGCACGAGTTCGACCTCGATTTCCCCCATCTCATGCTGCGCTACAGGGCAGTCGAGAACCGCAACGGCAAGCGCGGCTTCCGGGAGCGGCAACTCACCCGGACCGACCGCAACAATCGGCTGGGCCGCGCCGCATCCGGCCTCGCCAACTGGGCGACCCGGCGCGGCAACCGCCTGACCCGACCGGCCCTTGAGGCGGTTGCCGGCGTGCACCGGGACGCCGCCCTGCCCGCCTTTGCCTCCCGGACCCTCGAGCAGCGCGCCGCGGCCGAGACGCCGGAGACCGACCGGGACGCGCCGGCCCACGGCCGCAAGGCGGCGGTCTATGCGACCTGCTACGGCAACGGCAACAACCCGGAAATCGGCGTCGCCCTGCTCAAGGTGCTGGCGCGCAACGGCGTCGAGACGGAGGTCGTCTATCCCGGCTGCTGCGGCATGCCCCAGATGGAGCAGGGCGACCTGAAGGCCGTCGCCGCCGGCGCGGCGCGGACGGCCGCAGCGCTCCGGCCGTGGATCGACCGGGGCTACGCCATCGTCGCGACGGTCTCCTCCTGCGCCCTGATGCTGAAATTCGAATGGCCCTTGCTGCTGCCGGACAACGAGGATGTCCGGATGCTCTCGGAGAACTGCTTCGACGCGGCGCAATATGTCGTCAACATCGCGAAGACCGAAGGGCTCGCCGAGGGCCTGCAACCGCTCGACGGCGGCGTCACCCTGCACGTCGCGTGTCACGCAAGGGCGCAGAATATGGGCGTCAAGGCCGCCGAACTGTTGCGCCTGATTCCCGGAGCCAAGCCGAAGATCCTGCCGCGCTGTTCCGGCCACGGCGGCTCGTGGGGCGTGATGAAAGACAATTTCGAGACCGGCATGAAGGTCGGCAAACCGGTCATGCGCGACGCCGCCAAGGCCGGCAATCCGTATATCGCCTCGGAATGCCCGCTCGCCGGCGCCCATATCCTGCAGGGCATGGAACGGATCGAAGGCGCCGACGTGCCGGACCGCGCGCCCCACCCGATCGAACTGTTCGCCAAGGCTTACGGCTATTAGGCCTGCGGTTCCGTCTTTCGAGACGGGGCTTGGCACGGGCGAAATGAATGTTAAATATATTTACATGTCGGATTCCAAGGAAAAGCGCCGGGTTGGCGGCCTGCGCAAGAGCGGCTATCACCACGGCAATCTGAAAGAGGCGCTGGTCTCGGCGGCGCGGGTTCTGATCCTGGAGAAGGGCCCGCACGGCTTCTCGCTGATCGAGGCGGCGCGCCTGGCCGGCGTCAGCCCGGCCGCACCCTACCGCCATTTCAAGGACAGGGAGGCGCTGCTGGCGGAAGTGGCGCGGCGCGGCTACGCGAAATTCTCTGACAGCCTGGAGAACGCCTGGGGCGGCGGCGAACCGGACCGGCTGACCGCCTTCCGGCGCCTGGGCCATGCGTATCTCGATTTCGCCCTGTCCGAGCGGGCCTATTACGCCGCGATGTTCGAGGCCGGCCTCGACGAAGACGGCGATCCGGCTTTTCACGACGCGGCCGACCGGGCCTACCGCACCCTCTCCACGGTGACGGACCGGCTCAAGGGCGACGACCCGGCCGGCCAGTCCGTGCCGCCGGAAGCGGTGTTCTTCCATATCTGGTCGCTGGCCCACGGCGCCGCGACCCTGGGCCGGAGCGGCGGCGCGCCGGCCCTGTCGCGCCACCGGATGCTCGATATCGGCGTCGAAATCTACCTGAAGGGCCTGGGCGTCACGCCGTAGTGCGGCGCCGGGAGGCCGTCCGCAAGATTTTTTCGACGGACTTCTTGTATCCGCGCGTTCATCTCCCATCTATGTGAAGTCGTTTTACATTGACGGCACAACCAACCGAGGAGGACTTCAATGACCGCAGCTTCGATGGCCCGGGAAAACCCCGCCCGCCACAGCCGCGAGTGGACCGGACCCAGCCTGCCGAAACCGGCATGGATTGCGATCATGGTCCTGGGATTCATCGTGTTCTGGCCGATCGGCCTCGCGATTCTGGGTTTCCTGCTGTTCACCGGCCGCCTCGGCAGCTGCGCAGATTCCTGCGACTGGATCAGCGTCAAGAGCAGGATGCGCCGGGGCCCGTCCACCGGCAACGCCGCCTTCGACGAATACCGCGAGGAAACCCTGCGCCGGCTGGACGAGGAACGCCGCGAGTTCGCGATGTTCATGGAGCGGCTGCGCCGCGCCAAGGACCAGGCCGAATTCGACCAGTTCATGGCCGAACGCAACGGCGGCGGCTTTACCGGCAGCGCCTATGCCAGCGGCGGCCCGAACGGCAACGGAAACGGAAACGGAAACGGCCCGAACGGCAAGCCCTCCGGATCCTGACCCTTCGGGGGCGCGCCCGCCCTCTGCTTTCCTCCCTCTCCTCCGGAGCCCGGTTCGGTACCGACCGGGCTCTTTCTTTGCCCGGATCTAGCGCCGGGCAGCAAGCGGCGCCGGTCGCGGCAGCCGCTGTTGAGGCAGGGGGGCGGCGGGCCTATGTTCAGCCCGCGATGACCGAGCCCGCCGACGCACGCGCCGCCGAAGCCGCCGCCCAGATCCGCCTGAAGAAGCTGGCGACGATTGCTTCGGTCGCCGTTGCGACGCTGCTGATCGCGGCCAAGCTCGCTGCCTGGCTGCTGACGGATTCGGTCGCCGTCCTCTCCTCGCTGGTCGATTCCCTGCTCGACGCCGCGGCTTCCATCGTCACGTTGCTCGCGGTGCGCTATGCGGTCGAGCCCGCCGACCGGGAGCACCGCTTCGGCCACGGCAAGGCCGAAGCGCTGGCCGGCCTCGGCCAGGCCGCATTCATCTGCGGCTCGGGCGCGCTGCTGCTGATCGAGGCGGTACGGCGCTTCTTCGACCCCCGGCCGGTGCATGACGAAGCCATCGGCATCGCCGCGATGGTGTTTTCGGTCGTGCTCACCCTCATGCTGGTCGCCTTCCAGCGCCACGTCGTGCGGCGCACTCGCTCCGTGGCGATCGAAGGCGATTCGCTGCACTATGCCGGCGACCTCGCGCTCAACGGCAGCGTCATCGTCGCGCTCGGCGCCCATGCGCTGTGGGGCTGGTCCTGGCTCGATCCGCTGTTCGCCGTCGGCATCGTGCTGTGGCTGCTGTGGAACGCGCGCAAGGTCGGCCTGGCGTCGTTCGACATGCTGCTGGACCGCGAACTGCCGGACCCGGACCGGGCCCGAATCCGGGAGATCGCGCTCGGCCACCCGGAGGTCCGCTCCCTGCACGACCTGCGCTCGCGCCGCTCGGGCGCCGACACCTTCATCCAGTTTCATCTGGAGATGGACCCGGACATGTCGCTGATGCGCGCCCACACAATCGCCGACGAGGTCGAGGCCGCCATCCTGCAGGCCTTCCCCAACGCCGAGGTCATCATCCACCAGGATCCGGAAGGCCTGGAAGAGGAACACCCGACCCTGGCGGCAAGCTAGCCGGGCACTGCGCCGCGTCGAGGGTGCAGCGAGGGCAGGCGAATCCGGCCGCTTTCGCCGGCCTCTGCGATTTCGGAAGGAATCGGCTTCAAATCCACCCCCGATCTAGCTAGATTATTAGTCATCTTTACCCTGTCCCGGGAGAGCAACGATGGTTGTCGTCAATGTTCACCAGGCCAAGACCCATCTCTCCCGGCTGCTGGCGCGGGCCGAAGCGGGCGAGGACATCGTGATTGCGCGCCGGGGCGAACCCGTCGCGCGTCTCGTCGGCTGCAAGCAACCGGGCCGGCGGCAGCCCGATATCCTCAAGGGCAAAATTTCCATTCCCGAAACCTTCTTCGATCCGCTGCCGGAGGAGGAACTGGCCGCCTGGGAAGGCCGATAGCGGTGCGTATCCTGCTGGACACGCATGCCTTTTTCTGGTGGCTCGCAGACAGCGGACGACTTTCGGAACCGGCGCGGCACGCCATCGCGGACGACGCGAACGAAATTTCGGTCAGTGCGGCGTCGGCCTGGGAAATCGCGACAAAGGTCCGGATCGGCAAGCTCCCGGACGCGGCGGTCCTTGCCGGCGACATCGCCGGCCACATCGCACATCAGGGTTTCGAAGAACTGGCGATCGGCGTAACCGATGCCGAACGGGCCGGCCGCCTGCCAGGCCCTCACCGCGATCCGTTCGACCGGATGCTCATCGCTCAGGCGCTGGCGCGCGAACTTCCGGTGCTGTCGGTCGATACGATATTCGACCGCTACGGGGTCACACGAATTTGGTGACAGGAGTCCCGGCGTCGCCTCGACCGTCGGAAATACCCGCCTCAGCCCCGCCGCTCCAGCCGGCGCAGCAGCAGGGCGAAGACGATGGAAGCTGCGGTCAGCCCCACGATCAGCCACGGCCCCTGCGGCCAGCCGCCGGCGGCGACCAGCATGGCGAACAATGGCGGCGAGGCGAACTGCCCGACATTGGTGCTCTGCTGAATGAGCCCGTTGACGCCGGCGACCCGGTTTCTGTCCGGCGCGTGGCGCGTCACGCTGCCGAAGATCGACGACGGCAGCAGGCCGCCGCCGCCGGAGAAGACGAAGGCGAAGACCAGACGCGCCTCGCCGCTGAAACCGGGCTGGTAGGTCAGCCAGCCGGCAATGCCCATGGTCGTCAGCGCCACGATCATCAACAGCCAGCGCGGCGCCCCGCGATGGCCGAGCCAGCCGCCGGTGAGGTTACCGGCCGCGTTGGCCCAGATCGCCAGCGCCACCCAGGCTGCCGCCGCAGGATGCGAATAGCCGTGATGCTCGATGAGGTATTTCGGCAGGAAGCCGAGAATCGGCAGATAGGCCGCGGCGTAGAGGCCCATGACCAGCATGAGCAGCCACGGCCCGGTGCGGCCCAGCACCTGCGCCAGTTCGCGCCACGGCCCGGGCCCGGCGGCGCCCGGCCCGGCCGGATCCGGCGCGGCCCGGGTCGCGGCCCAGAACAGGCCGGCAAACAGCCAGACCAGTCCGGCATTGACGATCCAAAGGCCGCGCCAGCCGGCAAGCGCGAGCAGGAGCGGCGTCAGCAGCGTCATGACCGCCATGCCGGTCGGCATGAAGGAGGCCCACATGCCCATGGCGAGGCCCTGGTCGCCCGGCCGGCTTGCCCGCAGCATCAGCGCCGGCGCGGAGACCAGCACGGTGATCGACCCCACGCCCTCGACCATCCGCGAGAGCAACAGCAGGGTCAGACCGTCGGACAGACCGCCGGCCGCGGCGCCGAGCCCGGTCGCCAGGAGCCCCGTGAAGGCGACCCGGCGGACCCCCCAACGGTCGGCGTGGACACCGGCAATCGCGCCGATGGCCGCAGCCAGGGCGTGGAACACGGCCAGCACCCAGCCGGCTTGGACCAGATCGAGGCTTAGTTCGCGCTGCAGGGTCGGTATGGCCGCCGGCAGCTTGCCGATCTGGAACGCCACCATGATACCGGCAAACATGCCCAGCAGGACAATCGTCCAGCGGGTGCGCATCCCGGCGCTATCGGGTCGAGGCGCCGGCATGACGGCGCCTTTTCGACGGATCGGGGCCGGCGAGGCCGGGCCGGCGGCCTATTCGTCCCGGACCGGGTTCGCGAGCACGCCGATGCCCGAAATGTCGACCTCGACCGTATCGCCGTCCTTCATGAAGAGCGGCGGGTTGCGCTTGAAGCCGACGCCGCCCGGCGTTCCGGTGACGATGACGTCGCCGGGTTCGAGGGTCGTGAAGCTGGAGATGTATTCAATCAGGACCGGCACCGTGAAGATCAGCAGGTCGGTCTTCGAATTCTGCACTTCCTGGCCGTTCAGCCGGGTCTTCAGGTGCAGGGCGGACGGATCGGGAAGCTCGTCGGTCGTGACCAGCCACGGCCCGAAACCGCCGGTGCCCTCGAAATTCTTGCCCGGCGTGAACTGGTGGGTATGGCGCTGCCAGTCGCGGATCGAGCCGTCGTTGTAGCAGCTGTAGCCGGCGACATGGCCGAGCGCGTCGGCCTCCTTCACATGGCGCGCGGCCGAGCCGATCACGACCGCCAGCTCGCCCTCATAGTCGAAGCGGGTGGAGTTGACCGGCCGGATCATCGGCGCGCCGTGGCCGACCTGGGTATTGGCCCAGCGGGTGAACAGCACGGGATAGTCGCTGTCGCCCCGCCCCGTCTCCTCGATATGGGATTTGTAGTTCAGGCCGACGCAGATCACCTTGTCCGGATCGGGAATGACCGGCAGCAGGCTGACATCGGCCAGCGCCGCCGACGGCTCCTGCCCGGCGGCCCGTTCCGCCGCCTCTGCCAGCAGGCCGGAGGCCAGCGCGGCTTTCAGGCTCGGGGCGAGGCCGCCCAGGTCGATCACCGAGTCGCCGTCCACGGCGCCCCAGGTCGGCGTGTCGTTCAAAATGAAGGAAGCGAGTTTCATGGGAAATTCCTGTTGGGAGTCCTGTCATGCGTTGAGGATGGGCCGGCCGGGAAGCCGCGCAGCGCCGAAGGAGACAGGGCGGCCGGACTAGCCGGCGCCCGGCACCAGCACGAAGCGCCGGTCGCAATAGGGGCATTCGACGAAATCGGCGTCGCCCATGTTGAGATAGACCTTGGGATGGCCCAGCGCCCCGCCGCCGCCGTCGCAGGACACGCTGCGCTCGGTCACCTCGACGATCTCGGGAGCGTCGGTCTCTGCCATCGGGCGCAGTCCTGCCGGGTTGCGGAAGTCGGGCCGGATATTACCCGACGCCCGATGCGGCGCAACCGGGCACGAACAGCGCGCTTCACACCCCGTCACCACGCCTCACACCTCGCCACTCCCCCGCCCGGCGCGGATGGCGATGACGCCGCCGGCGACGATGAGGGCGGTTCCGGCAACCACGAACCAGTCCACACCCTCGCCCCAGATCAGCCAGCCGAGGCCGGCGGCGAAGAAGACGGCGGTGTAGTCGAGCGGGCTCACCCGGTCGGCGGGCGCGACCAGGCAGCCCCGGGCGAACAGGATGTGCGCGGCGGTCGAGAACAGGCCGAGCGCAATCAGCGGCGGCCAAGCTTCGGCCGGCGGCAGCAGGGACGGGTTGGCGACGAGCGCCGGCCCCGCCGTGATGACAATGCCGATCAGGGCGAAGTAGACGGCGATGCGCACCGGGCTTTCCTCGACCGACATGCGCCAGACGGCGACCGCGGCGAGCCCGCCCAGCGCGCCGGAGGCCAGCCCGATCAGCGCGTCGGGTTGGAAGAATTCCGTCCCCGGCTTGAGGATCAGGGCGACGCCCAGGAAGCCGATCAGCACGGCGAGCAACACCGTGCGGTCGAGCGCAAAGCGGAACAGCAGGAAGCCGAGCAGCGGAACGAAAATCGGCGAGCTGAAATTCAGCAGCACCGCCTCGGCGAGCGGCAGGACCTTGACCGCGTAGTAGTAGCAGAGCAGCGACGCCACCACCGCCACGCCGCGCAGCGCCATCAGGCCGGCATGTTCCGGACGCAGCGACCGGGGCCAGCGCCACAGGATCCACGGCGCCAGGATCGCCAGGCTCAGCACGTTGCGCCAGAACAGCACCTCGACGCTCGACAGGCTGGCGCCCGCCATCTTGATCGCCATGCCCGCGAGCGCAAACATCAGCCCCGCCGCCGCGACCAGGGCCGCGCCGAGCAGCACGCGGTCGCGCCCTGCGGAAGCGTCTTTTCTGGTCGAATGCTCGGTCATCGGCGGGCGGAATTCCCGTTTCGGGCGAAGGCTGGCGGACATGGGAGTCCGATCTATCGAGACAACTGCGAACGCCTGTCGCGTCGTCCGGCGTCCTGCAGGGTTGCGTCAACGCGTGCCGGCGCCCCTGACGGCATTCACGACCGCCGCCGCGTCCGCAAAGTCGTCCCCCCGCCACGCCACTGTCTGGTCGGGGCGGATGAGGGCGTAATCGGCTTCGTAGAGGTCGCGCAGGCCGGGCTCGCCGGGAGACACGAGCGTGAGCGGCAGGCCGGCGCTGCGGGCGGCCTCCTGCATCGGCGCGGCGCGCGCCGGATCGCCGGAGAGGTCGAGTAGGGTGAATTCGAAGCCGAAGCGGTCGTAGAGCGAGGCGCCATCGGCCAGCCAGGCGTGCGGCGGGCGGCCGCCGGGGCAGGCCGTGGGGATGTATTCGTTCGGCCGGTCCGGCGGCGGCTTTGCGCCGTCGGGCACGATCGCCGGCGAGCCGTCGATCCGCGTGCCGAAGGTGATGCCGGGGATGTTGAACTCGCGCCGGCCGTGGTCCTCGAAATAGGCGCCGGCCTCGGCGCGCAGCCGTTCGCCGTCCGGCGATGCCTCCTCGAGTCGCGGGTCCGGCACGAAATTGCCCAGGGAATCGGCGAAGGCGCGGGCGTAGCCGGTGTTGCGCACCGCCGCCGGCTTGCGCTCCAGCTCGTAGGAGTCGAGCAGGCCGGCGCCGCCCCAGCCCCGGAGGACGGCGGCCAGCTTCCAGCCCAGGTTGACCGCATCCTCGACCGCGGTGTTGTAGCCGAGGCCGCCCATCGGCGTGAACAGGTGGGCGGCGTCGCCGGCGAGGAACAGCCGGCCCCCGGAAATTCCGGATCGGAAGCGCTCGGCGACCAGGGCGAAGCCGGCGGTCCAAGAGGCGCGGAACAGGATGTCGAACGGGATGTCCCGGCCCATGCATTGCGCGAACATGGCCCGGACGTCGCCGTCGGTCAGCGCGGCCTCGTCTTCCTCCGCCCTGAGCTGGGTATGAAAGACGAACTCCGCCACGCCGTCGAGCGCGATCGTGAAGCTGCGGCGGGCATGGTGAACGTTGACATGCATCCAGCCGGGCGGGCCGCTCATCGCCGGTTTGACCGCCGCGCTGCGCAGATGCACGGCATGCATGCGGCCGCCGGCGAAATTGCGCTGCACGCCGGCCTCGCCTTCGTAGCGCACGCCGAGATGCTTGCGCACCAGGCTGCCCGGGCCGTCGCAGCCGACGAGATAGCGCGCCGAGGTCTCGAAGGTCTTGCCGTCATGCTCGACCGTCGCCGTGGCCCGCGCGCCGTCGTCGCGCACCGCGACAACCTCATGCTCGTAGCGCAGGTCTACCGTGGGCAATGCCGCGGCGTGGCGCTGCAGCACCCGCTCGACATACATCTGCGAAACCCGGTGCGGCAGCTCGGCGGCGCTCCACGAGCCGGAGAGTTGCTTCGGCAGTTCGGCGGCCTGGCGCGCGGTCGGCAGGCGGAAGCGCGCCAGCTCGTAGCCGGCATAGGTCGTGTAGTAGACGATGTCGGTCGGATGGTCCGGCGGCAGGCCGAGCCGGCGAATCTCGTCGGCGAAGCCGAGCCGACGGAAATGCTCCATGGTGCGCGCCTGGGTGGCGTTGGCCTGGGGGCTGAAGGAGTCCGCCCGGTCGTCGTCGAACAGCGCGACGGACACGCCGCGCCGCCCGAGCTCGATGGCGAGCATGAGCCCCGCCGGCCCGCCGCCGGCGACGATGACATCCGTATCGGGAAGGCGCAGAGGCGGCGGCATGGAATACTGTGCCGGCCCGCGCCCGATGTGCAGCGTCAGGCTGCCTCGGAGCCCGGTTGCGTGCCGTCACCGCGGCCCAGCAACAGGCCTTCGACCGAGATATCTTCGTCGAGATCGTCCCAGTGCAGGCCGTTGCCGGTATAGCCGATGCGGTAGTTTTCGCGCTGCTTCTGCGTCGCCTGCATCAGGCGGGGGAACCAGGCGAGCGGCACGCCGAGCGAGCGGCCGTCATCCAGCTCGACCCACATGGTGTGCCGGTCGAAGCGCAGCGACTTAGCTCTGACCGAAATGCTCATTCCAGGCTCTCTCAATCTCGTCCCGCCGCCGGAAAACCAGTTCTGCCAGTTGTGCAAGCCGACGACGGCTATACCCGGCACTCCGGGCCACCGTCACCGACGGATATAACCAGAATTTGGCCTCTCCGTCACCGCTTTCGGCGTGGATATGGATCGGTTCGCGCGGGCTTCCTTCGTTCGAAAAGAAGTGAAAGCGTATGTTTCCGTGTCGGAAAACGACCGGCATTCGCTACACGTCTCCGCAGATTTTGTGTGCACGACAACCGTACGCCCTACCCCTCCGGCGCCATGCCTTTCTTCGCCAGTTCCTCGATCGCCCCGGGCGTCTTCTTCAGATGGCCGAGGCCCATGCCGTTCAGGACATGGTCGGCCTTGGTGTACTGGATGTTGGTGTAGGTGGTGAGCTCGACGCGGTTGCCCCACGGGTCGAGGAAATCGGTGAAGCGGGTATCGAGCAGTTCGACGCCCATCTCCTTCAGCCGTTCGATCGCGAGCGGCTTGTCGTCCACGGCGATGCCGAAATGGCGGCCCTCGTCCGGGCCCTGGCGCCGGCCGGTCATGAAGTTGATGAACTGGTCGCCGAAATAGATGAACGCCGCCTTGTCGTTCTGGAAGGTGATCTCCAGGTCGAGGAAGCTGCCGTAGAAGTCCAGCGCCTCCTGTATGTCGCCGACTTCGAGCGCGATATGGTTGATGCCGACGGGCCGGGCCCTGGATTTTGCGGACTGTGTCATGCCGTCCTCCGGGTTTTGCAGCGCCGGCCGCCCGAAGCCGACAGGGTATGGCCCGGAGATGGGGGCTGCCGGCCGCGGGACAAGGGGCGGGGCGGCGCGGGCAGCGGGCGACCGACGCGCGACCGCAGGGTCACGACGATGACAGGGCGCGCCTGACGGCCTCCGGCTCTTTCTGGATCACATTCAGGAGCCGGATTAGATTGCGTTCGCCATGGAACTACTCGCTTTTCTGGCCGTCGCGGTTGTCGTCTTCCTGCTCCTCCGGGGCCGCCGGAGGATACGGCGCAGACGTACGATCTCCGGCAAGGCCTATGTCACGGACGGCGACGGGTTGCGGGTTTCCGGCCATGAAATCCGGCTCGCCGGCCTCGACGCACCGGAATTCGACCAGCGGGCGATGCACCGGGACGGCACTTGGTTCAATCAGGGCAAGCGCATCAAGAGCGCCCTGATCGCGGAGGTCGGCGGCAGATACGTCCATGTCGCGGTCGTGAAGGTCGACAAATACGATCGGGCGGTCGGCGTCGCGACCTGCGACGGCAGAGACGTCGGCGAATGGCTGGTCCGCAACGGTCACGCGATCGCCGCCTACGGCGACCGCTACGAGGCGGTCGAACGGCAAGCCCGCGCGGAAGGGCGGGGGATGTGGGGCTGCGCCGTCGCCTATGACCCGCGAGCCTGGCGGCACGGCAAAAGGAAACGCCTGTTCTGATACCGATGCCGCGCCATCCCGGCGGCGGCCGTTTCGGCGCGACACCGAATTTGCCGTGCGGCCTGACGGCGCATAGATTGTGGCGCAGACGGAACCCCGCCAACCGCTCCACATCCCCATGACCAACCGTTCCCGCTACTGGGCCGACCATACGACCGGGGAGTTCGCGGCCTTCGACCCGGCGGCGACGGTCGTCCTGCTGCCGGTCGCGGCGACCGAGCAGCACGGGCCGCATCTGCCGGTCTCGGTCGACCATGACATCTGCACGGCGCTGGTCGAGCGGCTGGTCGCGCGGCTGCCGATCAAGGTGCCGTTGCTCGTGCTGCCGGCCCTGCCGGTCGGCGTCAGCATCGAGCATGGCGATTTCCCCGGCACGCTCAGCCTGTCGGCGGAGACCATGATCGCCGTGCTGATGGAGCTGGCCGGCGGCGTCGCGGCGGCCGGCTTCCGCAAGCTGGCGCTGCTCAACTGCCACGGCGGCAACCCGGCGGTGCTCGACATCGTCGCCCACAAGCTGCGCCGCAAGCACGAATTGCTTGTCTTCCCGCTCAACGGCTACCGCTACTGGCAGGCCGAGAGCCATTTCGGCGTCCACGAGGCGGCGCACGGCATCCATGGCGGCGCGGCGGAAACCTCGATCATGCAGGCGATCCGCCCCGGCGCTGTGCGGCAGGACAAGGTGCAGCGCTTCGCCTCGCGCTCCGAGGAGATGGCGCAGGCCTACGCCCATCTGCGACCCTTCGGGCGGACGGTCGGCTTCGGCTGGCAGACCCAGGACCTGAACCCGGCCGGCGCCGTCGGCGACGCCACCCTCGCCACCCCGGAGACCGGCGCCCGCCTGCTCGACGAGGCCACGGAAGTGCTGGTCCAGGTCGTCACCGAGATCAGCAGCCTGCCGCTGGAGGCGATCGACGGCTGGCCGGAGCCGGCGGGGGAGTGACGGCCCGCCAGAACCCCGATTTGCTGCTCCGGCACAACACCTGACCGTCATTTCGACCTAGCGAAGCGAGCGGAGAAATCTGTCCCTTCCGCTGCTTGGCCGTGCGCTCTGCCCTTCGGCGTCGATGGAGCGCCGTGCAGATTTCTCCACTCCGCCGCCCGCCGGGCGGCTCCGGTCGAAATGACGTTCGGAGACGCGCCGGCGAAACCGACCCGACATTCCCTTTGCCATCGCCCGGCAAAAGCCGCTATGCCCGCGCGCATGAAGCTCTCGACCGCGATCACCCGCCTGCTCGGCATCGACCATCCGGTGCTGCTGGCGCCGATGGGCGGGGTTTCCGGCGGCGCGCTGGCCGGGGCGGTCTCGGCCGCCGGCGGGCTGGGCCTGATCGGCGCCGGCTATGCCGACCCGGCGCTCGGCTGGGGCTCCGACGACTGGATTTCGGCCGAGTTCGACAAGGCAGGCAACCGGGCGGTCGGCATCGGCTTCATCACCTGGGCGCTCGACAAGCGGCCGGGCGCGCTCGACGCGGCGCTGGAGCGCCGTCCCGCAGCCGTCATGCTGTCGTTCGGCGACATCGCGCCCTATGCCGCGAAGGTGAAAGGCACCGGCGCTGCGCTGATCTGCCAGATCCAGACCCTGAAGGACGCGAAGGACGTCGCGGCCAAGGGCGCGGATATCGTCGTCGCCCAGGGCACGGAAGCCGGCGGCCACGGCGCGAACCGGGCGACCCTGCCGCTGGTCCCGGCGGTCGCCGACGCGGTCGCGCCCGTCCCGGTCGCGGCGGCGGGCGGCATCGCCGACGGGCGCGGGCTGGCCGCCGCCCTGATGCTGGGCGCCGAGGGCGTGCTGGTCGGCACCCGCTTCTGGGCGACGCAGGAGGCGCTCGGCCATCCGAACCAGAAGGCGCTGATCGAGCGAACCGGCGGCGACGACACGTTGCGCACCAGGGTTTTCGACACGGCGCGCGGCCTGACCTGGCCGGAGCCGTACACAGGGCGCGCCATCCGCAACGCCTTCACCGAAACGTGGCACGAGCGGGACGACGATCTGCGCGCCGAGGGCAAGCCGATGCGCGAGCGTTTCTTCGCCGCCCAGCGCGGCGGCGATACCGACACGGCCGTCACCTTCGCTGGCGAGGGGCTGGACCTGATCGCGGACCGGCCGGCCGCCGGCGCGCTGGTCGAGCGCATGGTCGCCGACGCGGTCGATACGCTCCTTGCCGCGCCGGAGCGGCATGTCCGGGTCGCCGATGAGGCGGAAGGCTGAACCGAGCGCCGATGGTGGACAGCCCTGCTGCAACAGAGCCGGCGCAAACGCCGCCGGCCCGGACGCCGCTGGCGGAGTGGCGCGCCCGGGTCGCCGCCGGACACCTGACCCACGATCCCGCCCAGGCGCTGGCGGCGGAGAAGCTGACCGGCCTGCACCAGGCAATCAAGGGCTACGAGCCCGGCCGGGCCGGCTCCTGGCTCGCGCGCTTCGGGCTCGCCAACCGGAAAGCGCCGGAGCCGCCGCGCGGCCTCTATCTCTACGGCGGCGTCGGGCGCGGCAAATCCATGCTGATGGACCTGTTCTTCGACGCTGCGCCGGTCGCGCGCAAGCGCCGGGTCCATTTCCACGAATTCATGCTGGAGATCCAGGACCGGCTGCACCGCCGGCGCGGGGAGTCGCGAAAAGGGGGCCGGGTCGACGATCTGCTGCCCGCGGTCGCCAATGACATTGCCGACGACGCCTGGCTGCTCTGTTTCGACGAACTGCACGTCGTCAACATCGCCGACGCGATGATCCTGGGCCGCCTGTTCGAGGCCCTGTTCGCCCGCGGCGCGATTATGGTCGCGACCTCGAACTGGCCGCCGGACCGGCTCTACGAGGGCGGCCTGCAGCGCCAGCTCTTCCTGCCCTTCATCGAACTGCTCAAGGCGAAACTGGACGTGCTGCATCTGGAGGCGGCGCAGGATTACCGGCTCGCCCGGCTGATGACGATGCAGGTCTGGCGCACGCCGCTCGGTCCGGCGGCGACCCGGGCGCTCGACAGAGCCTTCGACGCGCTGACCGACGGCGCCGAGGCCGCGCCGGCCCGGCTGACCGTGAAGGGGCGGGAGGTGCCGGTGCCGCGGGCCGCCCACGGCGTCGCGCGCTTCCCGTTCGACGCGCTGTGCCGCGAGGCGCGCGCCGCCGCCGACTATATCGCCATCGCCGACGCCTACCGGACCGTGCTGATCGACGACATCCCGCGCTTCAAGCCGGACGAGAAGAACCCGGTCAAGCGGTTCGCCATCCTGATCGACACGCTCTACGAGCGGAAGGTCAAGCTGCTCGCCTCGGCGGCCGGCGCGCCGCACGACCTGTACCGCGGCACCCACATCGCGATGGAATTCCAGCGCACCGTCTCGCGCCTGATGGAGATGCAGTCGAAGGACTATCTCGAAGCGCGCCAGGATGCGGACTGAGTGCGGCAACTGGCGCATGGTCTTCCGGTTCGAGGACGGTCACGCCGTAGATGTCGATTATCCGGACTACTATCAGGATTCCTCTGCGAGGGGCGCCCCGATCGAATCCCCCTCCCCTTGGGGGAGGGGCTAGGGGAGGGGTCGTCTGCCGACGCGCCGATGCTGCTTCCGGCAAGGCTCCAGCCGCCGCATACCCCTCCCCAAGGGGAGGGGGGATACGCGCATTGCCGCGTTGTCGAGCCTCGATTGCGGCTTTTCGCAGAGGAATCCGCCAGGGAGGCTCTCCCATGCTCATGCACGACCCGCCCCATCCCGGCGCGTTCATTCGTCGCCAGTGTCTCGAACCGCTCGGATTAACGGTGACCGAGGCCGCCAAGGGGCTTTCAGTATCGCGTAATACGCTGTCGATGCTGCTTAACGGCCGCCTCGGGATATCCCCCGAGATGGCGATCCGGCTGTCCGAGGCGTTCGGCGGCAGCCCCGAGAGCTGGCTGACGCAGCAGATGCAATACGATCTGCGGCATGCGCAACGGGGCCGGGAGAATGTCGCGATCCGCCGGTTCGCCGCCGCGTGACCGCGACCGCCCGGCCGCAACCGCGGCAGCGCCCTTGCGA
Organism: Alphaproteobacteria bacterium; assembly: GCA_965202925.1. Classification (GTDB taxonomy): domain Bacteria; phylum Pseudomonadota; class Alphaproteobacteria; order Bin65; family Bin65; genus Bin65. The sequence continues at coordinate 471,650 of CBDBCG010000002.1, forward strand.
TGAGCTTCCGGTCCACCGTCTCGCGCCTGATGGAGATGCAGTCGAAAGACTATCTCGAAGCGCGCCAGGACCCGGATTGAGCGGGGCGGCGGCATGAAGGTGCTGATCTGCGGCGGCGGCGTCATCGGGGCGTGCATCGCGTATTTCCTCTGCCTGCGCGGCATCGAGGCGGTCGTGGCCGAGCGCGCCGGCGTCGCCAATGCGGCCTCCGGCAAGTCCGGCGGCTTCCTGGCGCGCGACTGGTGCGACGGCACGCCGGTGGAACCGCTCGCGCAGCGCGGCTTCGACCTGCACGCCGAGCTTGCGGCGCAGAGTCCCGGCGACTGGGGCTACCGCCGGGTCGAAGCGCTGGGCGTCGTCGCCGGCGAAGGGCGGGACGTGAGCCGGTTCGGGCGCCTGCCTTCGCCGGACTGGCTCGGCGCCACCAGCGCGGTCCACGGCCGGCTCAGCACGACCGCAACGACAGCGCAGGTCCATCCCGCAGCCTTTACCGCCGCGATGATGGCGGGTGCAATCGACCGCGGCGCGCGGCTGGTCGGGGGCTGCGTGCAGGGCCTTGCCCTGGCGCCGGACGGCAAACGGGCGACCGGCGCGATCGTGGACAACGCGGAAATCGCCGCCGACACCGTCGTCGTCGCGATGGGGCCGTGGTCGCTGCTGGCCTGCCGCTGGCTGCCGCTGCCGCCCGTATTCGGCATCAAGGCGCACAGCCTTGTGTTCGACTACGAGCCATCACCGGAAACCCTGTTCGCCGACGTCGAAACGGAAGGCGAAGAAGACGCGCATCCCGAATTCTACCCGCGGCCGGACGGCACGACCTATGTCTGCGGCTCGTCCGGCGACCAGGGCCTGCCCGTCGATCCGGCCGATGTGGAGGCCGAACCCGCCGCCGTTGCGCAATTGCACCGCCTGACCGCCTGCGTCTCGCCCGGCCTTGCGGCGTCGAAAGTGCTGGCGGAACAGGCCTGCTTCCGGCCGGTGACGGCAGACGGGCTGCCCCTGATCGGCCCGGTGCCGGGTGTCGCCGGCGCGTATGTGGCCACGGGCCACAGCGTGTGGGGCATGCTCAACGGCCCCTCGACCGGCGAGGCTATGGCGGAACTGATCGGGGACGGGGCCGCCGCGACCGTCGACCTGCGGCCCTTCGATCCGGCGCGCCTGGACCCGCTCGACCCGCAAGCCTTCGCGATCAAATAGCGGGAGTTGCGGCGGCCCGATCAATCCGGCCGGGGCATGGTCCAGACGTCGTTCACGGTGACATAGTCGAGATAGCCGAGCCGGCCGATCGGGCGGACCTTCGCCATGTCGACGAAGCCGTCGGTCAGCACCGCATCGTCGATATGGATGCCGGTCACCTCGCCGAAAATCACCACGTTGGGCCCGTAGCCCTCCCGCGCCTTGAGGCGGACGCTCCGGAGATAGCGGCATTCCAGGTGGACCGGCGATTCGGCGACCCGCGGCGGCGCGACAGTCTCCGCCGGCGCCTTGGTCAGGCCGGCATGCTCGAATTCGTCGACGCCCGGCGGAACATGCTCGGAGGTGAGGTTCATCGCATCGCGCAGGTCCCAGGTCGCCATGTTGCAGACGAACTCGCCGGTCGCTTCGGGGTTGGCCCGGGAATCCTTGGGCGCGTGGGGCTCGCCCTTGCGGTGCGGGCGCGGGCCGGCGGAGAACATGACCTGCGGCGGGGAATAGCTTACCGCGTTGAAAAAGGAATAGGGCGCGAGATTGGCCGTGCCATCCGGCGCCAGGCTGGAGATCCAGCCGATCGGCCGCGGCACGACCAGCGCGTTGAACGGGTTGCGGGGCAGGCCGTGATGCTCGTGGCCGGGCCGGTAGAACATGGCGGCTCCGTTGTGCGCAGGGTCGGCGGGTGGGAGTTCGCGGCTGTCCTACCGCAGCGCCCACGCCCAGGCAAAGCCGGTGCGGCGCATGGCGGGCGATCCCGGCCCGCCGGTTCCGGCGCGCCCGGATTGCTTTTTATAGCGGAACCCCTATAAATCCCGATGAACGATGAGATGCTCAAGCCGGTCCTGTGGACAGGATCCAGCAACGCCGACCTGAAGCGGTTTCCGGAGCCGGTGCGCCGCCGGATGGGCTTCGCCATCTACCAGGCCCAGGCGGGCGTGCGCCACCGCGACGCCAAGCCGCTCCGGGGCTTCGGCGCCGGCGTGCTGGAAGTCGTCTCACGCCACGACGGCGACACTTTCCGGGCCGTCTACACGGTCCGGTTCGAGACGGCGGTCTATGTCCTGCACGCCTTCCAAAAGAAGGCCCGGCGGGGCATCGCCACGCCGAAGAAAGAGTTCGACACGGTCCGCCGCCGGCTCAGGATTGCCGAGCGGCATTACCGCGAAACCCGGGGATGAGGCTCGAACCGTGACCGTATCCGACACCACCATCAAGCCCGGCGGCGGCAACGTCTTTGCCGATCTCGGCCTGGCCGACGCCGATGCGCACGTCGTGAAGGCCGAACTCGTCACCCGGATCGACGCCATCGTTCGGCAGCGGGGCATCACCCAGACCGAGGCCGGGCGGCTGCTCGGCCTCTCCCAGCCCGACGTCTCCCGGCTGCTCCGGGGGGATTTCCGCGAGTATTCGCTTGAGCGCCTGCTGCGGCTTCTGACGGCGCTCGGCCGCGACATCGACATCGTCATCCGTCAGCCGCGCGCCGCTGGCGACGGGAAGCTGCGCGTCACTGCGTCCGAGACAGCCTGAACGACACCCCATGCCGCTCGCGCTGCCGGGCGGTGCGCCTGAACGGGAGCAGGCCTTCGCGCATCGCGCCGTCCGCCGCAGTACACGCGGCATCGGCCCGAACGCAGCGCGCGAAGGCAAGCGCAAGCGCCACGCAGGCTTGTCATCCGGGCCGGATCGGCGGCATGTTCGCTCCGACGCCATGCCGCGCCCGATCCGGGAAGATAACCGCCATGAACATCGCCACGCTGCCGGCCGGCCGGTCGGACCACCGCCCCGACCATATCTCCGCCGGGGAATGGGACGTGCGGGTCCAGCTCGCCGCCTGCTACCGGCTGATCGACCATTTCGGCATGACCGACCTGATCTACAACCACATCACCGCGCGGGTGCCGGGGCCGGCGCATCATTTCCTGATCAACCCGTTCGGCCCGCACTATTCGGAGATCACGGCCTCGGGCCTGGTGAAGGTCGATCCGGACGGCACGCCGGTCGACGATCCGGATGCGCGGATCAACCCGGCGGGCTACGTCATCCACGCCTGCATCCACCGGGCGCGGCCGGACCTCCACGCAGTCATCCACACCCACACCCGCGCCGGCATCGCGGTCTCCTGCCTCGAGGAAGGGCTGATCCCGATGGAGCAGAACGGCTTCCAGTTCCTCGACCGCATCGCCTATCACGATTATGAGGGCATCGCGCTCGACGCGGACGAGCAGGAACGGCTGGTCGCCGACCTGGGCGAATGCAGCGTCATGATCCTGCGCAACCACGGCCTGCTCGCCTGCGGCGCGAATATCAGCCAGGCCTTCCGGCGCATCTACTATCTGGAGATGGCCTGCAAGATTCAGCTCGACGCGATGGCGAGCGGCACGCTGAGCCTGCCGGCCCGGGCGGTGCAGGAGCACACGGCGGCCCAGTGGCAGACCGGCGCGGCCGGCAACGGCGCCGAGGAAGACGACACCCTCGAATGGCCGGCGCTGATGCGTTTGATGGAGCACAAAGACGCGACGTACCGGACGTGAGGGGCGGGGGCCGGGCGGCGGAAACCTGTGGACAGGTCGCCCGGAGGCCGGATGCGCCCTTGAAACTCTACCTGTAGTGTGCAGGATGGGAACGAACCCATATATGGCGTTGTGTTCTTATTTTGTTCAGACTAGAATTCAAATCGTTTACTTCTCCCGGCACGGTAGGGATTTGAGAGCATGACGTTTAGGGCTGCGGCTGATTTCGCATTCGAAATTGAAGACCGGAGGTTCGGTACGGTCTTGGCCGATCCGCCGTGGCGCTTCGACAATCGGACCGGGAAAGTCGCGCCCGAACATCGCCGACTGAGCCGCTACGGGACCCTGTCTTTCGAAGAAATCGCAAGCCTGCCGGTGCAGGACCATTTGCTCGACGCGGCGCATTGCTATCTGTGGGTGCCCAATGCCCTGCTGCCCCACGGCCTCGATGTCCTGAATGCCTGGGGGTTCGAATACAAGACCAACATCGTGTGGCACAAAATCCGCAAGGACGGCGGGTCGGACGGCCGCGGCGTCGGCTTCTATTTCCGCAATGTCACGGAACTCGTGCTGTTCGGCATTCGCGGCAAGGGTGCGCGAACGCTGGCGCCCGGCCGGCGGCAGGTTAACCTGCTTGCCAGCCGCAAACGGGAGCATTCCCGCAAGCCCGACGAGCAGTACGACCTGATCGAAGCGTGCAGCTGGGGGCCGTATCTCGAACTGTTCGGCCGCGGCAAACGGGACGGCTGGACCGTGTGGGGCAATCAGGCCGCGGACAATTACCGCCCGGACTGGCCGACCTACGCCCACAATTCGGCGACCGCGCCTTGAAGACCGCCGCCGCCTTGGCCTTGGAGCCGCTCGCCGCGCCAGATGCGGTGATCGAGTGCGCGGACAATCTCGCCTTCATGGCCGGTCTGGCCGATCGGTCGTTCAAGTTGATCGTCACGTCACCGCCGTACAATCTCGGCAAGTCGTATGAGAATGCGCGCCTGTCGCTAGCCGACTATCTGGCATCGCAAAAGGCGGTTGTCGCCGAATGCGTCCGGCTGCTGCATGATCGGGGGTCGATTTGCTGGCAGGTCGGCAACTATGTCGATAACGGCGAGATCATCCCGCTCGACACCGTGCTGTATCCGATTTTCGCGGCGCACGGCCTGAAGCTGCGCAACCGGATTATCTGGCATTTCGGCCACGGCCTGCACTGCACCAAGCGCCTGTCCGGGCGCTACGAGACGATCAACTGGTGGACGCGCGGTGACGACTACACATGGAATCTCGATCCGATCCGCGTCCCGTCGAAATATCCAGGTAAGCGGTATTTCAAGGGGCCGCGAATCGGCCAGCTTTCCGGCAACCCGCTCGGCAAAAATCCGTCCGACGTATGGGCCTTCCCGAACGTGAAGAACAATCACCCGGAAAAGACCGATCATCCGTGCCAGTTCCCGGTCGAATTGGTCGAGCGGCTTGTCCTGTCCATGACGGATGAAGGCGACGCGGTGCTTGACCCGTACATCGGTGTCGGTTCTACCGCCGTGGCAGCGCTTATGCACGGGCGAGTCGCTTATGGCTGCGATATTGTCCCAGGGTACATCAAGACGGCCCACAGGCGGCTACAAGCGCTCCGGGACGGCACTCTAAAGACGCGCCCGATGGGCAAGCCGATCTACGATCCGACCAAGCCTAATGGAGGGCACGGGGCGTGAGGATCATCCAACGATGGAGTCACATGGGAGGAGCCGAGGTCATCGAATCCCATTATCGCGACAGGTGGAACGAGGTCGAACGAGCTATCTCTGCCATCAAGCCGGAACAAGTGAAGACGAAGAAGTCCCGTGAGAGGGGGCGCGAGGGTCAACTTCTCTACAGCCCCACCGTAATGAACGAGATCATCAAGGCCAGTCTGGAAGAGCAAGGATGGCAGTCCATGGTCGAAGACGCCCCGATGCTGGAGCAAGTCGAAGGCAGTAGCGGCTCGCAACGGGAAATCGACTTCACCAAGGATGGGGTGGGGGTTGAGGTTCAGTTCGGAAAGTACGCATTCATCGCCTACGACTTCGTGAAGTTCCTCGCGTTCTACGAGGAACAGCGTATCAATGTCGGCGTGGAGATCATGGCGATGCGCAGTCTCACCAAGGAGATGTCTTCCGGCGTCGGTAGCTGGGAGAGCGCCATGCAGGTGCTGAAAACACGTCCCAGAGGACACCCACCGATGCCCTTGGTGTTGGTGGGAATCGGCTTGTAGAGTGAGCGAAGGGAAGCGCCATGACCAAGCGCGAAACCAAACCTGACTCTGCGGCCTTCGTGGAGACACCGCGCGACTCGGTGAAGACGCGGGACGTTGAGCACGCCGTTCGGCAGGTCATGGCGCACCCGGCCAAGCCTGCCGCCAAAGCGAAAACCGTGAGCCGACGCTGGCCGAACTCAATCAGGGGTGGAAGCTGACGCCGCGCGGTTGATTTGCGGCGCTGCGGATTTCGCTACATAATTCCCTTTTGATTGGGACCCCGTCTTCGGCAATTACCTCGACGGGTGCGGAAACCAACCATTGAGCATTTGTCTTGGTCCGACCCTTCGTGCCGCGCGATCCAACGCCCGACAACGCGGGAGATAGCCCCATGACCGACCTCATCATCCGTCCTGCGGCGCCGGGGGACCGGGCGGGCTGGGAGCCGCTGTTTCTTGGGTATGGCGACTTCTACAAGGTTCCGATGACGGCGGAGACGCTGGAGACGGTGTGGCGCTGGATTCACGATCCGGGCCATGTCGTCGAGGCGCTGGTGGCGGAGCGGGGCGGCGCGCTGGTCGGCCTCGCCCATTACCGCGCCATGCCGAGCCCGCTGCGCGCCATCGAGATCGGCTTCCTGGACGACCTGTTCGTCGACCCGGCGGCGCGCGGCGCGAAGGTCGGCGAGGCGCTGCTGGCGCGCCTGAACGAAATCGCCGCCGAACGCGGCTGGAGCCGCATCCGCTGGATCACCGGCGACGACAACTACCGCGCCCGCACCCTCTACGACCGGGTCGCCGTCAAGACCGCCTGGAACCTGTACGAGATGACGCCGTAGGGGCGATCGCGCCGGCGCACCGGGCGGCGAATCACTTCGTCAGCCTTTTCTTGTCACCCCGGACGGAGCGTAGCGACGATCCGGGGTCCAGTGCCACAGTCTCCGACCTTTCCGGTGGCTCTGGACCCCGGCTCTCCCTTCGGTCGGCCGGGGTGACACTCGGGAACTCTTGGCGGTGATTCAGGGCTCCCTCCCGGCCGAAATCGAAACCGGCTCGCGCCCGCGCATTGTGCGCGGTTGCCTTGCCCGGCCCATCGCGCTAATCCCGCCGCGTTGCTTTCAGGCAGGGCGCTCCCCGTCCCGGATGTTCCTTCCCGGGCACCGAACGCCCGCCGGTCCACACCGCGGGGACTCCTATGGCTCGAAACAAGATCGCCCTGATCGGCGCCGGCCAGATCGGCGGCACGCTGGCCCTGCTCGCCGGCCTCAAGGAACTGGGCGACGTCGTCCTGTTCGACATTGTCGAGGGCGTGCCCGGCGGCAAGGCGCTCGACATCGCCCAGGCCTCGCCGGTCGTGGGCTTCGACGCCGATTACGCCGGCGCGTCGGACTATGCGCCGATCGCCGGCGCGGACGTCGTGATCGTCACCGCCGGGGTGCCGCGCAAGCCGGGCATGAGCCGCGACGACCTGATCGGCACGAACGCAAAGGTCATGAAGGCGGTCGGCGACGGCATCCGCGCGCATTGCCCGGGCGCCTTCGTCATCTGCATCACCAATCCGCTCGACGCCATGGTCTGGGCGCTGCGCGAGCATTGCGGCCTGCCCCACAACCGGGTCGTCGGCATGGCCGGCGTGCTGGACAGCGCCCGCTTCCGCTATTTCCTGGCGCAGGAGATGGACGTCTCGGTGGAGGACGTCACCGCCTTCGTGCTCGGCGGCCACGGCGACACCATGGTGCCCGCGGTGCGCTATTCCACCGTCGCCGGCGTGCCATTGCCGGACCTGGTGAAGATGGGCTGGATCAGCCAGGAGCGGCTCGACGCCATCGTCCAGCGCACCCGCGACGGCGGCGCCGAGATCATCGGCCTGCTCAAGACCGGCTCGGCCTTCTATGCGCCGGCGGCCTCCGCCATCTTGATGGCCGAGAGCTTTCTCAAGGACAAGAAACGGGTGCTGCCCTGCGCGGCCTATCTTGACGGCCAGTACGGCCAGTCGGGCCTCTATGTCGGCGTGCCGGTGGTGATCGGCGCCGGCGGCGTCGAGCGCATCATGGAGATCGAGCTCGACGATGGGGAATGGGCCATGTTCGAGAAATCGGTCGACGCCGTGAAGGCCCTGATCGAGGCCACCCGGCCCCTGATGTAGCCGCGGCCCTGACCGGCCCCGAAACGCCCTCTTTTCCCGGCAAGGGAGCCAGCATGAACATCCACGAGTATCAGGCCAAGGAGCTGATGCGCCGCTACGGCATCGCGGTGCCCGACGGCGGCGTCGCCTGGACGCCGGACGAGGCGGTCACGCAGGCCGAAAAGACCGGCGGCCCGGTCTGGGTGGTCAAGTCCCAGATCCATGCCGGCGGCCGCGGCGCCGGCCGCTTCCGGAACGATCCCGACGGCAAGGGCGGCGTGCGCGTCGTCAAATCGGTCGAAGAGGTCCGCGAGAACGCCGACGCCATGCTCGGACGGGTGCTGGTCACCAAGCAGACCGGGCCAGAGGGCAAGGAGGTCAAACGCCTCTACATCGAGGACGGCTGCGACATCGCCCGGGAGCTTTACCTCTCGGTCCTGCTCGACCGGGCGACGAGCCGCGTGACCGTCATGGCGTCGACCGAGGGCGGCATGGATATCGAGCAGGTCGCCGAGGAGACGCCGGAGAAGATCATCCGCGTCGCCATCGATCCGGCGACCGGGATCCAGGCCCATCATTGCCGGACCGTCGCCTTCGGCCTCGGCCTCAAGGGCGGCCAGGTGAAATCGGCGACCCGGTTCCTCACCGCGATGTACAAGGCGTTCACCGAGCTCGACGCCAGCCTGGTCGAGATCAACCCGCTGGTCGTGACCGGCGGCGGCGAGGTGCTCGCCCTCGACGCCAAGATGAATTTCGACGACAACGCGCTCTACCGCCATCCCGACGTCGCCGAACTGCGCGACGAGGACGAGGAGGACCCGGCGGAACTGGAAGCCGCGCGGCACGACCTCAACTATGTCAAGCTGGACGGCACCATCGGCTGCATGGTGAACGGCGCCGGCCTCGCCATGGGCACCATGGACATCATCAAGCTCTATGGCGGCGAGCCGGCCAATTTCCTCGATGTCGGCGGCGGCGCGACCCGGGAGCGGGTCACCACCGCCTTCAAGATCATCCTCAGCGATCCCAACGTCGAAGGCATCCTGGTCAACATTTTTGGCGGCATCATGCGTTGCGACGTGATTGCCGAGGGCGTGGTCGCGGCGGCGCGGGAAGTCAGCCTGCACGTCCCGCTGGTCGTGCGCCTGGCCGGCACCAACGTCGACCTGGGCAAGAAGATCCTCGCCGACTCCGGCCTGCCGATCACCTCGGCCGACGACCTGGCCGACGCGGCGGAGAAGGTCGTGAAAGCCGTGAAGGAGGCGGCGTAGCCATGGCGGTACTGGTCGACGAAAACACCAGGGTGATCTGCCAGGGCTTCACCGGCAGCCAGGGCACCTTCCATTCCGAACAGGCGATCGCCTACGGCACGAAGATGGTCGGCGGCGTCACGCCCGGCAAGGGCGGCGCGATCCATCTCGACCTGCCGGTCTTCGACACGGTCGGCGAGGCGGTGGCGCAGACCGGGGCGAACGCCAGCGCGATCTACGTTCCGCCGCCGTTTGCGGCCGACGCGATCCTCGAGGCCATCGACGCCGGCGTGGCGCTGGTCGTCTGCATCACCGAGGGCATCCCGGTGCTCGACATGGTGCGGGTCAAGCGCGCGCTGCAGAATTCCGGGACCCGGCTGATCGGGCCGAACTGCCCCGGCGTCATCACGCCGGACGCCTGCAAGATCGGCATCATGCCAGGCCATATCCACAAGCGCGGCCGGATCGGCGTGGTTTCGCGCTCCGGCACCCTGACCTACGAGGCGGTCGCCCAGACCACGGCGACCGGCCTGGGGCAATCGACCTGCATCGGCATCGGCGGCGATCCGGTCAACGGCACGAATTTCATCGACTGCCTGGAGATGTTCCTGGCCGACGACGAGACCGAGGGCATCGTCATGATCGGCGAGATCGGCGGCACCGCCGAGGAAGAGGCGGCCGAGTTCTACAGGGCCTCCGGCACGTCCAAGCCGATCGCCGGCTTCATCGCCGGCCTCACGGCACCGCCCGGCCGGCGCATGGGCCATGCCGGGGCGATCATCGCCGGCGGCAAGGGAACGGCGGGCGACAAGATCGAGGCGATGAAAAGCGCCGGATTCCACGTCGCGGACTCGCCGGCGGCGATCGGCGGCACCATGCTGGCCGCGATGAAAGGTTGAGCGCGTAATTCTGCGTTCCGTCGCGCAACGGTGATAGCGCTTCCCGGTGACAAGAGCGGCCGGGATACCTAGTGTTTAGGGGTGCCCGGCGCGGGCCGGGCGCCAATGACCGTCACAGCAGGCAAGCCGGACCCATGACACAGACGGCACGGGAGTTCGAGGCGTCCTCCTACCTCACAGGGGCCAACGCACCCTTCATCATCGACCTGTACGAGCGCTATCTCGCCGATCCGCGCTCGGTCGCCGACGACTGGCGGGACTTTTTCGACGATCTGGACGACGGCGCCCAGGCCGCATTGGCCGATCTTGCCGGGCCGGACTGGGCGCCCCGGGCGACCCGGGTCGTCGGCAACGGCGATGCAGCGGCGGTCCGAACCAACGGCGGCCCGGCCGCCGCGCGGGCAACGCCTGCGACGGCCCCCGCGACAGACGACGAAATCCGCGAGGCGACCCGCGATTCGATCCGGGCGCTGATTCTGATCCGCAGCTACCGGGTGCGCGGCCATCTGCTGGCGCAGCTCGATCCGCTCGGCATCGAGGTGCGCGAGGACCATCCGGAGCTGGACTACGAGACCTACGGCTTCACGCCGCGCGACCTCGACCGGCGCATCTTCATCAACAATTATCTCGGCCTCGGCGACACTGCCACGCTGCGCGAGATCGTCGCCCGCTGCAAGGCGACCTACGCCGGCACCATCGGCGTGGAATTCATGCATATCCAGGACCCGGACCAGAAAACCTGGATCCAGGCGCGGATCGAGGCGATCGAGAACCGCACCGAATTCACCACCAAGGGCAAGAAGGCGATCCTCGCCAGCCTGGTCCAGGCCGAGATTTTCGAGAAGTTCCTCGACCGGAAACATACCGGCACCAAGCGCTTCGGACTGGACGGCGGCGAATCGACCATCCCGGCGCTGGAACAGATCATCAAGCGGGGCGGCCAGCTCGGCGTCGAGGAAATCGTCATCGGCATGCCGCATCGCGGGCGCCTCAACGTCCTCGCGAACATGATGGGCAAGCCCTATCAAGCGATCTTCTCGGAATTCCAGGGCGTCGCCGCCAACCCGGAGGACGTGCAGGGCTCGGGCGACGTCAAATACCATCTCGGCACCTCTTCGGACCGGGATTTCGACGGCAACATCGTCCATCTCTCGCTCACCGCGAACCCGTCCCACCTGGAGGCGGTCAACCCGGTGGTCGCCGGCAAGGTCCGCGCCAAGCAGACCCAGCGCACCGCCAAGGGCGCCAGGGTCCGCAGCGCCCGGCGCCAGGTCATGGGCCTGCTGCTGCACGGCGACGCCGCCTTTTCCGGCCAGGGCGTGGTCGCGGAGACGCTGGACCTCGCCGAGCTCAACGGCTACCGCACCGGCGGCACGATCCATTTCATCGTCAACAACCAGATCGGCTTCACCACCAACCCGGTGCACAGCCGCTCCGGCCCCTACTGCACCGAATTCGCCAAGATCGTGCAGGCGCCGATCTTCCATGTGAACGGCGACGATCCGGAAGCGGTCGTCCATGTCGCGCGCATCGCCACCGAGTTCCGCGACGCCTTCCAGACCGATGCCGTGATCGACATGTTCTGCTATCGGCGGCACGGCCACAACGAGGGCGACGAGCCGGCCTTCACCCAGCCTCTGATGTACCGGACGATCGCGCGCCATGAGACGGTGCGCGAAGTCTACAGCCGCAAGCTGGTCGACGAGGGCGTGCTTTCCAACAAGGAAGCCGAGGCCATGGTCGGCGAGTTCGAGCAGCGGCTGGAGGCGGATTTCGAGGCGGCCGGCGGCTACAAGCCGAACAAGGCCGACTGGCTGGAAGGCGCCTGGACCGGGCTGGAGCCGACGCGCGGCGAATACATCCGCGGCGACACCGCCGTCGATGCCGGTCAGCTGCGCCGGCTCGGCCGCAAGCTGAGCGACGTGCCGGAGGAATTCAACCTCAACCGCAAAATCGCCCGGCAGCTCGATGCCCGGAAGAAGGCGGTCGAAAAGGGCGAGGACATCGACTGGGCGCTGGCCGAATCGCTGGCTTTCGGGTCGCTTCTGGTCGAGGGGACGCCGGTGCGCCTGTCGGGCCAGGACAGCGGCCGGGGCACTTTCTCCCACCGCCACGCCGTGCTGGTCGACCAGGAGACCGAAGCCAAATTCCTGCCCCTGCAGAGGCTGTCGCCCGATCAGGCGCTGTTCGAGGTGATCGATTCGCCGCTCGCCGAAATGTCGGTGCTCGGCTTCGAATACGGCTATGCGCTCGCCGAGCCCAACGCGCTGATCCTGTGGGAAGCCCAATTCGGCGATTTCGCCAACGGCGCCCAGATCATCATCGACCAGTTCATTTCCTCGGGCGAATCGAAATGGCTGCGCCTGTGCGGCCTCGTCATGCTGCTGCCCCACGGTTATGAGGGCCAGGGTCCGGAGCATTCCTCAGCCCGGCTGGAGCGCTACCTGCAGCTGTGCGCCGAAGAGAATATGCAGGTGGTGAACTGCACCACGCCGGCCAGCTATTTCCATGCGCTGCGCCGCCAGGTCCGGCGCAAGACGCGCAAGCCGCTGATCGTGATGTCGCCGAAATCGCTGCTCCGGCACAAGGCGGCGGTCTCGACGCTGGCCGATTTCACGACCGGCAGCTCCTTCCACCGGATCCTGTGGGACGATTCGGCGCTTGGTCCGGACGAGGGAATCGAGCGCGTGATCCTGTGCTCCGGCAAGGTCTATTTCGATCTGGCCGCGGAGCGCGACGCGCGCGGCCTGAACGACCGGGTCTGCATCCTGCGCATGGAGCAGCTCTATCCCTTCCCCGCCAGGCCGCTGACCGAGGAACTGTCGCGCTTCAAACAGGCCGAGGTCGTCTGGTGCCAGGAGGAGCCGGAGAATGCCGGCGCCTGGACCTTCGTCGACCGGCGGATCGAGGCGGTGATGCGCGACATCGGCATGACTCCCGACCGGCCCCGCTATGTCGGCCGGCCGGAATCAGCCTCGCCCGCGACGGGCCTCAACGCGCGCCACGTCGCCGAGCAGAAGAGGCTGGTCGACGAGGCGCTATCGCTTGACGACTGAAATATCTGAATAAACTGAATTTAACGATCCGGACCCTGCACATGACCGTAGACATCAAGGTTCCCGCACTCGGCGAATCGGTGACGGAGGCCGAGGTCGCCAAGTGGTTCAAGGCGGTGGGCGAGGCCGTCGGCGCCGACGAACCGCTGGTCGAACTGGAAACCGACAAGGTCACGCTGGAAGTCAACGCGCCGGCGGCCGGCGTGCTGGCGGAAATCGTCGCCGCAGAGGGCGCCGAGGTGGCGGTCGGCGCGGTCCTCGGCCGGATCGACGAGACCGGGTCCGCGGTCGCAGCGGCCCCGGCCAGCGCTGCGCCGGAACCCGCCGAGCCGGCCCCGGAACCTGCCCCCGAGCCTGTAGCCCCGCCGCTCAGCCCGGCGGTGCGCAAGCTGGTCGCCGAGCACGATCTCGACCCGGCCGCCATTGAGGGCACGGGCAAGGACGGCCGCCTGCTCAAGGCCGATGTCGAAGCGCACCTGGCGGCGCAGGCGGCTGCGGAAGAGAGTGCCGCCGCGCCGGAGCCCGAACCCGCACCGGAACCCGCACCTGCGCCGCAGGCGTCTGCGCCGAAACCCGCCGCGAAACCGGCGCCGGCGGCGGAGCCGCGCGAAACCGGCGACCGCGAAGTGCGGGTGCGCATGTCCCGCCTGCGCCGGCGCATCGCCGAACGGCTGAAGGAGGCCCAGAACAGCGCGGCGATGCTGACGACCTTCAACGACGCCGACATGGGCGCGATCCTCGATCTGCGCAAGCGCTATCGCGAATCCTTCGAGAAGCGCCACGGCGTGCGCCTCGGCTTCATGTCCTTCTTCGTCAAGGCGTGCATCGAGGCGCTGAAGGAAATCCCGGCGGTCAACGCGGAGATCGACGGCGACGATATCGTCTACAAGAACCATTACGACATCGGCGTGGCGGTCGGCACCGAACAGGGCCTGGTCGTCCCGGTCCTGCGCGATGCCGACGGGCTATCGTTCGCGGAGATCGAGCGGACGATCGCCGAGCTCGGCGTCAGGGCGCGCGACGGCGCGCTCTCGATGGCCGAGCTGACCGGCGGCACCTTCACCATCTCGAACGGCGGGGTCTACGGCTCGATGCTGTCCACGCCGATCCTCAACCCGCCGCAATCCGGCATCTTCGGCATGCACCGGATCGAGCAGCGCCCGGTCGCCCGCGACGGCCAGGTCGTCATCCGCCCGATGATGTATCTCGCGCTAAGCTACGACCACCGCATCGTCGACGGCCGCGAAGCCGTGACCTTCCTCGTCAAGGTCAAGGAAGGCCTGGAAGATCCCGAACGGCTGCTGATCGGGGTGTAGAAGGGAGGCCCTACCCCGCCGCGTGCTCCAGCCCGCGCAGCACGGCGTCGCCCATTTCGGCGGTGGCGACGCGCTGCGTGCCGGCCTGCGCGAGATCGGCGGTGCGCAGGCCTTCGGCGAGCACGCCGGCGACCGCGGCCTCCAGCATGTCGGCCTCGTCGCCCAGGTCGAAGGAATAGCGCAGCGCCATCGCGAAGCTGAGGATGCTGGCGAGCGGGTTGGCGACGCCCTGGCCGGCGATGTCCGGCGCCGAGCCGTGCACCGGCTCGTAGAGCGCGTGGCGCTTGCCGGTCGCCGGGTCTTCCGCGCCGAGCGAGGCCGAGGGCAGCATGCCGAGCGAGCCGGTCAGCATGGCGGCGACGTCGGACAGCATGTCGCCGAACAGGTTGTCGGTCACGATCACGTCGAACTGCTTGGGCGCGCGCACCAGTTGCATGGCGCAGTTGTCCGACAGGATGTGGCGCAGTTCGACATCGGCGTATTCGGCCTCGTGGACCGCCGTCACCTCCTCGCGCCACAGCACGCCGGTGTGCATGACGTTCGATTTCTCCGACGAATGCACCAGGTTGCGCCGCTTGCGCGCCAGCTCGAAGGCGACCCTTGCAATGCGGTGGATCTCCGGCGTGGTGTAGAGCTGGGTGTCGACGCCCTTGCGGCTGCCGTCCGCCAGGGTCTCGATGCCGCGCGGCTCGCCGAAATAGACGCCGCCGGTCAACTCCCGCACGATCACGATGTCGAGGCCGGAAACCAGGTCGGCCTTCAGCGAGGAGGCTTCGGCCAGCGCCTCGAAGCAGAGCGCCGGGCGCAGGTTTGCGAACAGGTCGAGCTCCTTGCGCAGGCGCAGCAGGCCCTGTTCCGGCTTGAGGTGAAAGGGGTTGGCATCCCATTTCGGGCCGCCGACCGCGCCGAACATCACGGCGTCGCAGGCCTTCGCCTTGGCCATGACGGCGTCGGGCATCGCCGTGCCCTCGGCGTCCAGCGCCGCGCCGCCGCAGATGCCGTCGTCCAGATCGAACTTCACCGCCCGTTCCCGGCCGAACCAGTCGGCGACCCGGACGACCTGGTCCATCACTTCCGGGCCGATGCCGTCGCCCGGCAGCATGAGGAGGGACTTGTTGGTGCTCATGGCAATTCTCTCGCGCTGGCGCCGGCCCGCCGGCGGGTATTGCGGAGGGGCTTCGCTGTCCGGAAGCAATGGCCGAGTACGGCCTTTCGCGGGCAGCCGATACCGCCTGACGGGTACGGATTCAAGGCGCGAATGGCGCTGCGGAGCGGGAATGGATTTACCGGAAAAGTCTGGAGCGGGAGACGAGATTTGAACTCGCGACCCTCACGTTGGCAACGTGATGCTCTACCTCTGAGCTACTCCCGCGCAGACTCTGGCGGCAGTCCCGGACAGGCCCGGACCGCCCGTGAAGCCGCGGACTATACGCCGGCCCGGATGAAGCGCAAGGGCTGGCGCCGCGGCTGCGTCAGAGTTAGATAGCGGCCCCGGCTTTTCAAGCCGGACGCCCCGTCCCCGGCAACGATCGGCACGCCGCCATGCCCGCCACAGAACAGGACCTCTACGCCCGCCTGGCCGCCCTCGGCGTCGACTGGACGACCGCCGAGCATCCGCCGCTTCATACGGTGGCGGAGAGCAAGGCGCTGCGCGGCCAACTGGAAGGCGGCCATGTCAAGAACCTGTTCCTGCGCGACAAGAACAAGCGGCTCTGGCTGGTCGTCGCGGAGGAGGACCGGCCGGTCGATCTCAAGGCCTTCCGCAAGCGCATCGGCGCGCGGGGATCGCTCTCTTTCGGCAGCCCGGAATTGCTGATGGAGGTGCTGGGGGTTGCGCCGGGCGCGGTCACACCCTTCGGCCTGATCAACGACACGGATCGCCGGGTCACGGTGATCCTGGACGAAGGGCTGATGGAACACCGGCTGGTCAACGTCCATCCCCTGCGCAACGACGCGACGACGACGATCGCCGGCGCCGGTCTGCTCGCCTTCGTCCGAAGCTGCGGCCACGATCCGCAGATCATGGATCTCGAAGCCGCGCCGGATTGAGGCCGCGCGCCGAACCGGGCGGGAAACCCGCGCGCTTCCATCCCCTTGCCCGCCCCCTTGCCCAATGCGGCACGCTCCGCCATGTAAGACGCGACGCGACCACCCGAGGGTGCAGGGGTTTCCATGGACATGCTGATCGGCGAAGGCGGCGCGGCGGGCGCCGACGTGATCAAGGATTCGGACACCGCCAATTTCGCCAGGGACGTGATCGAGGCGTCGCAGGAGACGCCGGTGATCGTCGATTTCTGGGCGACCTGGTGCGGCCCGTGCAAGCAGCTCGGCCCGGCCCTCGAAAAGGTCGTGAAAGAGCAGAACGGCAAGGTCCGGCTGGTCAAGATCGACGTCGACAAGAACCAGGCGCTGGCCGGCCAGTTGCGGGTGCAGTCGATCCCGGCTGTCTTCGCCTTCGCCGGCGGCCGGCCGGTCGACGGCTTCGTCGGCGCCCAGCCGGAAAGCCAGCTCCGGCAGTTCGTCGAGCGGCTGGCCACGGCCGCGCCCGGCGCCGCGCCGCCGGCCGACCCGGTCGTGGACCAGATGCTCGGCGAGGCCAGGGCCGCGCTCGACCGGGGCGACGCGGGCACCGCGGCGGGCCTGTATTCCCGCATCCTCGAACTCGACGGCGCGAACGCAGCCGCGCTGGTCGGCCTGGCGCGGTCGGCGATCGCCCTGGGCCAGCCGGACCAGGCCCGCCAGATGCTCGGCCAGCTGCCGGAGGAGATGGCGAAAGACCCCGACGTCATGGCGGCCCGCGCGGCGCTCGCCCTGATCGACGAACTGGGCGAGACCGGCGATCCCGACGCGCTCAAGGCGAAGGTCGGGGCCGATCCCGCCGATCTCCAGGCGCATTACGACCTGGCCTGCGCCCTCTACGCCCGCGGCCAGGCCGGAGATTCCATCGACGCGCTGATCGAAAGCATCCGGCGCGACCGGGAATGGGAAGACGCGAAAGCGCGCAAGCTGCTGCTGAAAATCTTCGACGCCCTGGGACCGGGCCATCCGCTCACCCAGAAGGGCCGCCGCGGACTGTCTTCGGTGCTGTTCTCGTAGAGGAAACCGGTACAGCCTATGCCGAATTCCGACATTCTGCCGTCCGAAACCCCGTCCCCGGACGGCAGCGGCAACGCGAAAATCGTCTATTTCCTCTATCTCGGCGCCATCGTTTTCGGCGTGCTCGCCATCGCCGGCGTTATCATCGCCTATGTCAGCAGGAGCAACGCCGCAGACTGGGCCGCCGACCATTACCGCTTCCAGATCCGGACCTTCTGGATCGGCCTGCTCTACAGTGCCGTCGGCGTGGCGACCGTGTTCATTTTCGTCGGCTGGCTGATCCTGGTCGCGGCCCTGATCTGGTGGATCGTCCGCACCGTCAAGGGCCTGCAATATCTCGGCCAGCGCGCGCCCTATCCGAAGATCGACTCCTGGCTGTGGTGAGGCGGGCGGCTGCGTTCCCTGCCTCTACGCTCCTTCGGCCCGGACCACACGTTCTCTGAACCACTGCGCCAGCGCCTCATAGTCCATCTCCCCGGCGGCAACGGCCGTGATGGTATCGGCGATGGCGATGTCGTCTTCGACCAGACGATAACCGCTCCGACGCAGCAGCAGTTCGACGAGATAGAGCGCCGTACGCTTGTTCCCGTCGACAAATCCGTGGCTGGAGACAATTCCGTGAACGAGAGCGGCCGACTTTTCGTGAATGAAATGATGGTATCCGTGGTAGGGCCGGGCCAGCGCCGATCGGATGCTACTTTCGTTGAGAATTCCGGGCGCCGCGTTGCCGCGCACCGCTTGGTCGTGGCCGCGGATAGCGTCGACCCAAGCGACCCTGTAATGACCTTTAGCGATTCGCCAATATCTCCAGGGCGGCCCTGCGCTCCACCGAGATATCCTCGATGATGCGCTCGGATACTGGCCTCCGGTGGGGCTTACGGTTCCGGGACGATTTCTTGACCGCGCTTCCCGACTCCGGTGCAACAGGGTCCCCGGATTTCCCCTTCGACAAACTCGCTCCGTCGTTCGGCATATTCGATAGTCTCTCGATCTTCCGCTACGCCCTGGTCGGCGGATCTGCAACAGCGGAATGACGGATGCAGCCGGGATAACGGGCCGGCCCCGGCAGTCGCACTTCCGGCAGAAATAGGGGCGCACCACAGCAGTGTAAAGTGCATGCAGGAGGGCGCGCGAAAACCGTCCGCCCTGCCGGCTGCCCCGCTACAACAGCGTCCGCAGCGCATCCAGGGTTTCGTCGGGGCGTTCGACCATCATCATGTGGCCGCAATCGGCGATGGTCTCGACCATCGCGCCGTCGACCGCCTCGATCAGCGGCCTTGCGTTGCGCGGCGGGGTCATGCGGTCCCGGTCGCCGAGCACAAACAGCACCGGGCAGCGGACCTTCGCCGCCGCGGCCGGCGCGCCCTTGTAGGCGTTCGACGCGGCGAGGTCGGTGCCGACCACGGCGTCCCGGCCGCGCTCCAGCAAGCGCATCGCGCCGCCGGTCATCCAGGTGCCGGGCGCCTTGTGGCCGCCGAGATGGGCCTTGCGGTCGAAACCCCAGGAGGTGATGAGGTCGTAGGCGTGATGCGCGCCCTCCAGGCCCGCCGCCAGCAGCTCCGGATGGACCGGCATCGCCTCGGCGACGCCGCACAACGCAATGGCGCTCACCCGATCCGGGTAGGCCGCCGCGGTCTCCAGCGCCAGCGCCGCGCCCATCGAATGGCCGACCAACGCCGTTTCTGCAACGCCGGCGGCGTCCAGCAGGGCGGCGACCCAGTCGGCCTGGGCCTCGATGCTGGCGAGCGCCGGGCCTTCCGACTTGCCGTGGCCGGGCAGGTCGACCGCGAGCACGCTGCGCCCGTGCCAGGCGAAATAGCGGGTCTGCAACTGCCAGACGGTGCGGTCCATGCCGCTGCCGTGCAGGAAAATGACGGGGTCCTGCGCCGGATCGAAATCCCGGCCGCCGGTCGAGCCATAGACGCGCCTGCCTTTGACGGTGAGTTCCATGGTTTCGCGCCCCCTAAGCCGCCCGGCGCTTCTGCGAGGCCCGGAGCGCCGATGCCAGGTCGTCGATCAGGTCGTCCGCATCCTCCAAGCCGACCGACAGGCGCACGAGGTCCTCCCCGACGCCGGCGGCCTTCAATGCCTCGGCGTCCATCTGCTGGTGCGTCGTGCTCGCCGGGTGGATGACCAGGGACTTGGCGTCGCCGACATTGGCGAGATGGGAGAACAGGCCGAGCCGCTCGATGAACCGGCGGCCGGCCTCGCGCCCGCCCTTGATGCCGAAGCTGAAGATCGCGCCGCAGCCTTTCGGCAGCAGGCGTTTGGCCAGTTCGTGGTCCGGATGGGAGGGCAGTTCCGGATAGCTCACCCAGTCGACGTCCGGGCTGGCGTCGAGGAAGGCGACGATCTTGCGCGTGTTCTCGACATGGCGCGCCATGCGCACCGGCAGGCTTTCGACGCCCTGGAGCAGGTAGAAGGCGTTGGCCGGCGCCATGGCGGCGCCGAAATCGCGCAAACCTTCGGCGCGGGCGCGCATGATGAAGGCGGCGGGGCCGAACTCGTCCGCGAAGTCGAGGCCGTGATAGCCGGCATAGGGCTCGGTCATGGTCGGGAAGCGGCCGGACGCCTCCCAGTCGAAGGTGCCGCCGTCGATGATCGCGCCGCCGATCGCCACACCGTGCCCGCCGAGGAACTTGGTCACCGAATGCATGACGATATCCGCGCCGTGGTCGAACGGCCGGAACAGCCAGGGCGTGGCGAAAGTGCTGTCGATCATCACCGGGATGCCGTGCCCGTGGGCGATCTCCGAGATGACCGGCAGGTCCATGACCTCCAGGCCCGGATTGCCCAGGGTCTCGCCGAAGACCAGCCTCGTCTCCGGCCGGATCGCGGCTTCGAAGGCGGCCGGATCGCGCGGATCGACGAAGGTCGTCTCAATGCCGAAGCGGGGCAGCGTGTGGGTGAACAAATTGTGGGTGCCGCCGTAGATCGACCCGGACGACACGATATGCCCGCCCTGCCCCATCAGCGTGGCGACGGCCAGATGGATCGCCGCCATGCCGCTGGACGTGCAGATCGAACCGACGCCGCCCTCCAGCGCCGCCAGCCTTTCCTCCAGCACCGCGACCGTCGGGTTGGAGATACGCGAATAGATGTGGCCGGCCCGCTCGAGGTTGAACAGCGAGGCGGCGTGCTCGACATCCGGGAACATGTAGGACGTCGTCTGGTAGATCGGCACCGCCCGGGCCCCGGTCGCCGGGTCCGGATGCTGGCCGGCATGCAGGCTCAGCGTATCGAACTTGAGGAATTTGGGATCGAGCATGGCGCGCTCCGCAAATCGGGACGCGCTGCCTTCCCACGGGCGGGCAGGCCGGTCAAGCCTCGGACAGCGAGGGTCCCAACCTGCTACGGTAGCGGAGGGTTTGAAACGGGGCTTATCCGGAATGGTTGGCGCCGACGGGCGAAAGACTGCGAGTCGGTTCCGACGGACCAGGCAACTGTTCCCCCTGGATTCCCCTGCGAAACCGCCACGTCGGCGATGTATCCTTCCCCCGCTTCAGCGGGGGGAAGTGGCCCCGGATTTATCCGGGGTCGATGGGGGTGTCCGTCCCGCCTGCGCCGGTTCCGCACCGCACGTCTGCCGTCGCCGCACCCCCGCCCGGCCTCCCCCTCTGAAGAGGATTCTTCTGCAAAAGGGGCCGGCCGGTAGCCGGAGACCGGACGCCGGAAAACGGACAGACCGGTCTACCCGCAGGCGTTTTTTTTCGATTCGAAGGCCCTCGAATCGCCCGAACCCCGCAGAAACGCTGGGAAACCGCGATTCGGGGGTGCCGCAAATTTCTTTGAGTTAGGAAATTTTCCAGCCTCCCGGCCGAGCGGGAGCGCGCTCGACACCGGGGGCGGCACCGCCGGGCAGCACGGGCCGGCGGAAGCGGAGGGTCGAACCGGACGGGGTCCGGCCGTCAAGCCCCGGCGGCGCACAGGGTGGCGCAGAGGGCGGCGCAGAGGGCGGCGCATTGGATGGCGGATCGGATGGCCGATCGGATAGACGATCGGCGGGGCGGGCCGGAAAGCGGGAAAGTTCCCGCCTGTTTCTTCGTTCGCTTCTTCCGGGGGCGTCGGCCGGCCCCGGCGGCCATACAGCAGGCGCACTTCGGGCGTTGACGGGGCCGATATAGGGCGTGGATGCCGTCATGTCAAGGAAATTATTTATAAAAAAGGAAATAATTGTTGGCGTGCCGCTCCGGCAGACCCGCCGCAGGGAGGGTGCAGGGCGGCGCCTTCGCTCTTTTGCAGGGGAACCCTCCCCCAAGGGAGGGGGATTCGATCGACGCCCGTTTCGCAGGGGAAGCCTCAGGGGCGAAAGCCGGGCGTTCGCTCCCGACGAAACCGAAGGCAGGCGCAATCGGGACGCTGCACCGCCCGGCCGCGGCGGATGCAACCACCGGTTTCCGCCGGCCCGTCAACCATTCCGGATAACGCCCTTTGAATCCCTCCCTTACGAATTCTCCGCGCGCAGTGCACCGTTTTCGATCTTGCAAAGCGCGCCGAATACGCTTATTGCTAATGATAATCATTCGCAAAACATGCGATGTCGATGCTCTCCCTGCTGCTGGACCTTGAAACGATGTACGGCGTTCCCGACGGGCTGATCGCGGAAGACGATCTCGCGCGCAAGTTCGGGACGGAAGCGGTGCGGGCCGCACGGGCAAGCGGCCTGGTCCGGACCTACAACCCGGACCGCTGCCACGGCGTCGACGAATCGGTCGCCGCGATCGGCCTGACGGCCCGGGGCCGGATGGTGGCGGCCCACCCCGCCGGCAGCGTTCACCCCATCGAGCTGGGGATGGAGCCCTACGACATCGTCTCGGCCGTGTTGTACGGCGGCCGCCCGTAGACCTTAGACCAAACCCGAGACCGGACCTGCGACACCTTGTTGCGAGTCACTCGCAATTTCTGGATTGCACCGACACACGGCCAGGGGATAGTTTTGCAAATAATTATCAATTGCACTTCAAACCGGGAATCGGAAACCATGCGAAAGATCTTCCCTCTTTTTGCCGGTGCGCTCGCCGTTGCCGTAACCGCGTCGGCCGCTGCCGCGAACGACGTCAACATCTACTCCTACCGCCAGGCGGTCCTGATGAAACCGCTGCTCGACCGGTTCCAGGAAAAGACCGGCATCAAGGCGAATGTCGTCTATCTCAAGAAGGGCATGATGGCCCGGCTCAAGGCCGAAGGCGCAGCAAGCCCGGCCGACGTGATCCTGACGGTGGACGCCTCCCGGCTGATCCGTCTCGACCGGATGGGTACGTTCCAGCCTCTCGATTCCGCGGCGCTTGCCGCGGCCGTCCCGGCGAACCTCCGCCATCCCAAGGGCCACTGGTTCGGCCTCACGGTGCGCGGCCGGGTGATTTTCTACAATCCGGCCAAGGTCAAGGCGTCCGAATTGTCGACCTACGAAGCCCTGGCAGACGGCAAGTGGAAGGGCCGCATCTGCATCCGCTCTTCGTCGAATGTCTATAACCAGTCGCTGATCGCCTCGATCATCGCGGCCAACGGCGCAGAGAAGGCGCAGGCCTGGGCCAACGGCTTCGTGAAAAACTTCGCCCGCAAGCCGGCCGGCGGCGACCGCGATCAGCTTCGCGCCGTGGCGGCGGGCGAATGCGATATCGCGATTTCCAACACCTACTACTTTGCCGGCCTCGCCAAATCGAAGAAGGAGCGCGACCGCAAGGCCGCCGCCGCCGTCCGCCTGTTCTGGCCGAACCAGGAGGGCCGAGGCGCGCATGTCAACATCTCCGGCGCCGGCGTGGCGAAGCACGCCAAGAACAAGGCGAACGCCGTGAAGCTGATCGAGTTCCTGGCGAGCAAGGAAGCGCAGGAAATCTACGCCCGGATCGTCAACGAATATCCGGTGCGCAAGGATGTCCAGCCGGGCAAGATCGTCGCCGACTTCGGCGAGTTCAAGGCCGATTCCCTGGCGCTGTCCGAACTCGCCAAATACCAGAAGGAAGCGGTCCGCATCGCCGACCGCGCCGGCTGGCGCTAGCGGCTGTCTACAGCATTCGGGGATCATCGCAGGAGGCGAGCGCGGTTCACGGCAGATGGCCGCGCACGGCAAGACGATGACCCCGACACTGCTGCGGCGGCGATGCCCCTAATTACGACGCCGCAGCGGGCAAAGGCGACGGTCAGACCTTCCGGGTCGACCGTCGCCGCACGCCCCGTCCCCGACCGACCGGGGCCCGAGTCACGGCCCCTCCCATACCACAACTCTGCCGAGGTTCGAAGCGATGGGTTGCCTGTGCCGGTTTTCGACGGCTGACCATATCGTCATCTGGAGCGCCCGGACCTGGTCGACCGGCCGGTCCGAGTGGCATCGCGTCGAAAAGGAACTCAGCGGCCCGTTCGGTGTCGAGACCGGGCAATCGCTCAGCCGGAACCTCTATACGATCTTCTATCTGATCGGCGGCGCGGCAACCCGGCAATTTCTCGTTGCGCCGATGAAAAGCGCCAGGATTTCCGAAGACGAGCGATTGCTGGTCGGGGCGCTCGCCGAAGCCCAGCGAAAGAACTGGCCGCTGGCTGTCGCCTATCTCGAAGACTTCCTGCCCCAGACCTGTATCCGGCACACGTTCGAACCCGTCGCTGCGGTCGCAACGATTCTCGACCGCGCGGGCTACAGGTTTACCCCTCAGCCGCAACTCATGGCGCACGGAGCGCTCGATGCATACCGGCGCGGTTCGGCGCGCCCGCAACCGATCGCATCCCATTAGCCCGGTTTTCCCGCCGGCGTCGCCGCTTGCCCCGGGTCCGGACGTTCGCTCCGCCACGAGCAGGGCGAAAGGCGCTGCGGGCCTTGAAAATTTGCCGCAACGATTCCATTTGCGAATGACTTGCACTTTCATTATTAGTTCGATTCCCTAACCTCGCGGTCGCCTGTCATGTTCGTCTGCCTGTGCAACGGCCATACCAGTCAGCAGCTCGAAACACTCGCCCGGTCCGGCGTGGCCTGCGTCGAGCATGCCTACGAGATTCTGGGCGGCAGCCCGGCCTGTCGGCAGTGCGTCGACTATGCCGAGGCGATCCTTACGGACGCCCGACCGGCCGGGGCGGACGGGAGCCGGGCCGGGGCAAGCCACGACGCGCCGGAAGCCGCGGCGCTTTCGCCATGATGCTGTGGAAGAACCTGAAGGCCGGCACGATTGTCGATGCCTGTGTCGGCATGAGCCGCAAACGCGCCGAAAGGCTTGAGGCGGCCGGACCGGACATGGACCAGCCCGCGACCGATCGCCGGCCGGGCTCAGAGTCCGGGAAAGCCGCGCCGGAAACGATCCAGCCGGCCGAGTAGCCTTTGCCGGCCGGGCCGGCCGGTCAGGAACCGCTTCCCTCGCCCATCTGGGACTGCTGATAGTTCTCGATCCCGACCCTGTCGATCAGCGCGAGGTTGGTTTCGAGCCAGTCGACATGCTCTTCCTCTGATTCGAGGATGTCCTCGAGGATTTCCCGCGAAACATAGTCCCGCACGCTTTCGCAATGGGCGATGGCCTCCCGCAGGTCGGGAATTGCGATCTCCTCCAGCTTGAGGTCGCATTCCAGGATTTCCTTCACGTCCTGGCCGATCAGCAGCTTGCCGATATCCTGCAGGTTCGGCAGCCCTTCCAGAAACAGGATCCGCTCGATCAGCCGGTCGGCATGCTTCATCTCGTCGATGGATTCTTCGTATTCGTAATGGCCGAGCCGGCTCAGGCCCCAGTCCTTCAGCATCCGCGAATGGAGGAAATACTGGTTGATGGCCGTCAGCTCGTTGCGCAGGATCTTGTTCAGGTGGGCAATAACCTGTTTGTCGCCTTGCATGAAAAACCTTCCGGGTCGCGGTGCCGATCCGGCTAGTGTGCGGCTTCCCGGGCAAGCGAGCAAGCTGCATTAGCCTTGGCGCATTCCGGCGACAGCTATTTGCCCGCCGGCACGGCGATCCCGAACCGGCGCAGGGTGCCTTCGAGGGTCGGCTTGCCGAAGCGGATCCGGTCGTCGTTCAGCAGGTAGGAGAAGGAATAGCCGAGCCCGAGGATCAGGACGCCGATCAGGAAGCAGTAGATCACCGCCCGGTCGGGATACTGGTCCTTGATATAGCCGACATAGACCGGGCCGAAGATGCCGGCCGCCGCCCAGGCCGTCAGCATCGCGCCGTAGATCACCGACATGCGCTTCGTCCCGAAAACGTCGAGCACGAAGGACGGCATGGTCGCGAAGCCGCCGCCGAAACACAGCAGCACATAGCAGACCAGCGCCGAGAAGATCCACGGGTTGCTCTCGGTCATCAGGACGCCGAAGACGATCATCTGGCTGGCGAGCAGGATCCGGAAGACGCGCACCCGGCCGATCCGGTCCGACAGCAGGCCCCAGAACAGCCGCCCGGCGCCGTTGCACAGCGAACTGACGGCGATCAGCGTCGCGCCGTATTGCGCCAAAACCTCCGGCTCGACGGTCGGATCGGCCAGGCCCCAGACGTCCTGGAGCAGGGACGACTGGAAGCTGATGACGGAAATACCGGCGGCGATGTTGAAGAAGAAGACCAGCCACATGATGGCGAATTCGCGCGACATGAGACATTGCCGGACGGAGCCCGTTTCCTCCTCTTCCTGCAAAACCGATTGCACACCGGCGGCCGTCACCCGGTAGCCGGGCGGCGGATCGCGCAGCAGGAAGCTGGAAGGCAGCAGAATCGCGGCGAACAGCACGCCGAGCCAGATAAAGACGGACGGCAGGTCGCCCTCCGTGGCCAGGATAATGATCGGCGCCAGCACCTTGCTCAACAGGAACGCGCCGACGCCGAAGCCCATAACGACGATCCCGGTCGCGAGCCCCTTGCGGTCCGGATACCATTTGGCGGCCGTCGCCACCGGGGTGACGTAGCCGAGGCCGATCCCCGCGCCGCCGATCACCCCGAAGCCGAGATAGAACAGCGGCAGGCTGTCGATCTGCAGGGCGAAGCCGCCGATGACATAGCCGCCGGAGAACAGCAGGCTGCCGATGATCGCCAGCTTGCGCGGGCCCAGCCTGGGCAGGGCGTAGCCGGCCCAGGCCGCCGACGTGCCGAGCGAGAAAATCGTGACGCTGAAGGCGATCGCGGTTTCGGTGTAGGACCAGTCGTGCTGCCGGACCAGGAGCGTCTGGAAGAAGCTCCACGCGTAGACGGTGCCCAGGCAGATCTGCAGCACCGTGCAGAGCAGAACCGTCATGGCGCGGGGAAGCGTCATCAAAGGCTCCGCGCTACCCGCCGGCCGTCCCGATCAGGCCGGGGCCGCCGGAGAGGGCCGCGCGGCTGCGGGCAGTTCGCCGGTACCGGAAAAATACTGGAACAGGCGGGCCAGCTGTCCGACCTCGTCATCGCGCACCAGGACGCCGTTATCCTCGGTGGCGGATGGTTCGCGCGCCAGTTCGACGGCGTAGGTCAGGAGGTTCGCGACCGGCCTTGCCGCGAGGTTGACCAGCCAGATCGCGGCGATGATGCCGATGACGAAAATGGTCGAGAACAGGTAGACCTGCTGGCCGATCGCGCGCTGAATCTTCAGGGCAACCAGCCCGGTATCCATGCCGATATGCACCTTGCCGGCGATGCCGGCCAGGATCGGGCTGTTCACTTCGACGAAATCGCCCATCCCCGGCAGGCTGCGCTGCACCGACTCCGCGCCGGCGCCCTTGCCGGCCAGAATTTCCTCGGGGATTCCGGGCACGAAGGTATGGGCGAGATATTCGCCGGTATCGTTGACGATGTAGATGTAGCTGATGCCCTGGATTTCGACGAACTGGTCGATCAGAGACTGCAGCGCCGACAGGTCGCGGTTCAGGATGATGTCGACGCTGGCGTCGGCGATGGTCTTGGCGATGCCCCTGGCGTTGGACTCGTATTCCTCCGTCAACTGGGAATCGACGGTGTAGATGGCCAGCATCGAGGTCGAAATGCCGATCAGGCCGAAGAGCATGAAGATGCCGAACAGCGTTTTCTGAAAAAGCTTCTGAGTCTTCATTTCGCTAAAACCTGCCTTTCCAATCGTCCAGGGGCACGAACCGGCCGCCGTCGACCACGGTGTAGTAGACGCGGTCCAGGCCCTGCCGGCGATCGGCGGAAAACGAGACCGGCACGCCGACGCCGAGATCGAAGTCCCTGACCGAGAAAACCGCGCTTTCCAGCCTGCCGCGTTCCGGCCTGTCGCCCATGCGCCGCAAAATCTCGACCATGAGTTTCGCGTCGAGGAACCCCTCGAGGCTGACGAAACTGTGGGCAAAGGGCGTGTAGGATTCCTTGAGCAGTTCCCTGGGCGGCTGCGGGTTGTAGCGGCCCATCAACTCGCGATACTCGCGAACGGCCGGAATCGAATCGTCCTCGTAGCTCGGCACGACCTGGGAATTGACCAGAAGCTCGGTGTAGCGCCTGGGTTCGTCCTGCGATTCGGCGATCAGCTTCAGCAGGTTCTCGCTGCCGACGAAGGAAAGGTTGGCGATCGGCACGCGCAGTCCGCTGTCGACGGCGTCGCGGATGAACGCGGCGCAGGCGGCGTAGGCGCCGATGCAGATCACCGCCTCGGCCTTCGCGGCCTTCAGAATTTCGGCCTGCCGGCGCATGATGCTGGTGAATTTCTGGCCGCGCCGGTAGGTCGCCTCGCCGACGATCCGGGCGTCGTATTTCTTCAGCGCGCGCCGCACGCCGGCCCAGCCGCTGCGGCCGTAGGCGTCAGCCTGGTAGAACATGCCGATGCGCTTCCGGCCGATGGAGACGAAGTTGTCGACCAGGCCCTCGGTTTCCTGGCGGTAGGAGGCGCGCAGGTTGAAGGCAAACTCCCCGTAGGGCGGCTGGCGTTGCGGCTGCGCGCCGGTGAACGGAAAGAAGAGAAAGGTCTTTTCGTTCTGGAACTTTTTCAAGAGCGGCAGCACCCGCGTCACCGTCGGCGTGCCGACATAGCCGAACAGGGCGAACACCCGGTCCTTCACGATCAGCTTGACGGTATTCTCCACCGAGGGGTTCGGCTGATAGCCGTCGTCATACGTCTTCAGGACGATCTTGCGGCCCCCGACGCCGCCGGCGCGGTTGACGTGGGTGAAATAGGAGGCTGCGCCCCGGTAGAGCTCGATGCCGAGGCCGCGCGACGGTCCGGAAAACGCCGCCGACATGCCGAGAATGATCTCGGTATCGGTGAAACCGGCCGCGCGGCCGGTCGCGCCGCGGGACAGGGACCAGGGCAGGACGAGCGCACCGCCGACGCCGGCGCCGAGCGCCGCTCTCCTCGTCATCCGTTTCATGGCGTGCCCCCGCTTGTCGCCACGGTCTTCGATTGCCGGTCCGGCCCGGTCATCGGCCAAGAATCACCGACCAAGGGTCATCGATTAAAGGCCCTCGACGGATTTGTTCATCATTCAAATGGCTTGCACCCGCGGGAGCACTGTTTATCAGATTCTCACGCCGATGTTGAGCCATCGCGTGCATTTTCCCACTGCGGGCTATTGCCGGCGGCCGACCGGGGGTTGCGTCCCGGTCGCGGAACGGCTTTACCCATACCGCCCGGCCGGCAATGACGGACGGAGCCGCGGCGCAGCCCGCCGTTTCGGACACGCACTTCAGGACCGGCAGATGACCGACCAGCCGATTTCACCCGCCCTGTTCGACTTTATGCGCGATTTGAAGGCCAACAACGAGCGGCCCTGGTTCGAAGCGAACAAGGCGCGCTACCGGGAAGAGGTGCGCGATCCGATGCTCGATTTCATCGCCGCCTTCGCCGGCCCGCTGGCCGAGATCAGCCCGCATTTCCGCGCCGATCCGCGGCCCAACGGCGGCTCGCTGTTCCGCATCTACCGGGACACCCGATTCTCGAAGGACAAGACGCCCTACAAGACCAATGTCGGCGCGCATTTCCGCCACGAGGCCGGCCGGGACGCCCATGCGCCCGGCTTCTATCTCCACCTGGAGCCCGAATCGTGTTTCGCCGGCTGCGGTATCTGGCATCCCGACGGGCCGGCGCTTGCCGGGATCCGCGACGCCATCGTCGGGCGGGCGGACGAATGGCGGCGCATCACGACCGCGAAGGGCTTTCTCGGGACGTTCGAAATGATGGGCCAGTCGCTCAAGCGGCCGCCGCGCGGCTACGACGCCGACCATCCGCTGATCGACGATCTCAAGCGCAAGGATTTCGTCGCCGTCACCCGCTTTTCCGAAGCCGAGGCCTGCGCCCCCGATTTCCCCGGGCGCTTCGCCGCCATCGCCCGGACCGGCGCGAATTTCATCGCCTTCCTGTCCCGCGCCGTCGGAGTGCCTTTCTAGGGCGGGCTGCGGCCGTTGGAGGCCGGGCGCGGATCGGCTGCCGGCTCAGGAATACCGTTCCAGCACCCGGTCGCGGAGGCCGGCCGGCACGAGAATGCGGAACAGCCGCGCGACATAGGTCGGCCGGGTCACATAGTAGCGCGCCTTCGGCCTGGGGCTTTCGAGCGCGTGGATCAGCTTGGCGGTCACCGCCTCCGGGCCGAGTTCGCCGGGATCGCGGCGCGGCGCGGGATCGTACAGGCGCGGTTCGAGCACTGTGTCGTAGAAATCCCGCCAGGCGCTGTTCTCCCTGTCGATCCACTTTTCGTAGTGCGGGCGCGATTTCTCGCGGATCGAGGTGCGGATCGGGCCGGGCAGGATGAGCGAGACTTCGATCGGCGTGCCGCGCAGCTCCAACCGCAGCGTGTCCGTCAGCCCTTCCATCGCATGCTTGGTCGCCGTGTAGGCGCCGCGGAAGCGCAGATAGGCGAAGCCCAGCACCGAGGAGCAGTTGACGATCCGGCCCCCGCCCCGTTCCCGCATGGCACGGATCGCCCGGCGGGCCAGCTCGTGCGGCCCGAACAGATTGGCCCGGAAGATCGCCTCCAGCGCCTCGTAGCTGAAATCCTCCGCCGCGCCGGGCAGCGCGTGGGCGCCGTTGTTGAACAGCGCGTCGAGCGCGCCGTCGCAGCGCGCCAGCGCCTCCGCCATCGCCGCGTCGATCGAGGCCGGGTCCGTGTAGTCGAGCGCAAAGCTCTCCAGCCCCTCGCCGCGCAGCGCGTCGCAATCCGCCTCGCGCCGGCAGGTCGCGAAGACCCGCCAGCCCCGCCGATGCAGGGTTCGGGCGGCGTCGAGGCCGATGCCGGAGGAACAGCCGGTGATGAGCACCGTCTTCATGCCGCCGATCCGAAACCGGGCAGGCGCCCGCGGTCAACCGCAAAATGGCGGGGCGCGCGCGCTGTCCCGCGACGCCTTCCGAATTCGGAGTCGCAACGCCGCCGGTCTTAGGCGCATGATGGGCGCCGCCGTCAGCCGGAAGGAACCGCCCATGTTTGACGACCGCGCCGGCGTCACGGCTACGCAGGGTCGACGCCCAACTGGGCTGTAGTCTCTCTGGCGTTGGATTATTGAAAATCCAACGCATCTGTAAGGTCATGTTCCATCCGCCTGTCCCCAGAAGCGTCGATTTCAAACTAACGCGATGTTGATTTCCAGTTGACAGACTTGATCGACACCTTGAATACGCCTTACCTTCGCCGCCAGACTGTTCCAATAGGTGGAATCACCTAAAGCACAGAGGCTATTATGGATTTTTCGAAGCTCGGCAGCGCAAAAAAGCCTAAGGCGCCGTCCAATCCGATCAAAATTTTCGAAACTTTACCGAGTCTCTCTGGAACACCGAATGACCTATGGCGTGGACAAGCTAACGCGCTTAGCGATTGGGACATGATCCGGGGTAAGCGCGATATCTTAATTTCACTTAATACAGGTGCCGGAAAAACAATAGTTGGACTACTGATAGCTCAAAGTCTAGTGAACGAAGGCTTGGAAAATATTATCTATGTCTGTTCGACAATAGACCTCATTGAGCAAACTTCAAAAGAAGCCACACGAATTGGGATCGATCATACAACGCGCATTCGAGGAGGCTATTCTAATGACCTTTTCGAAACAGGTAAGTCGTTTTGTATAACAACATATGCCGCACTGTTTAACGGGCTAAGCTCAATTCGTCGAAAATTTTTTCCCAGCGCAATTATCTTTGATGACGCCCACGTTGCAGAATCTTTGCTTCGGGACGCATTCACTTTACGGATTGCCGTTCGGGAAGACGAAGCCCTCTTTAGTGAAATCGCAGCCCTCTTTCGACCGCATTTCAAAGATTTGAGCATTCTTGGCCGCTTCACCGACAGTCTCGATATTTCGAAACAATACACGGCCTTCGTCGCGCCTGGTGGCCTCTACGAACGACGTGATCGGCTTCTGGAAGTTTTCTCCAGACACGGCGTTAAGGCTAATGAAAAATACAAATTTCCTTTCGCTTGGCTGGAAGATCGATTGAATTGTTGCGCGGCAATCTTTACTAGAGGCATTTTCGAACTGACGCCACCGTTCCTACCGTCACTTGCCCTTGACATTTTCGAACAAAATATCAGACGTGTATATCTCTCGGCAACGCTTCAGAGTCCTACGGAGTTTGTCCGTGCTTTTGGACGCCAACCCAGCGACACAATTGCGCCGCCGAACGACGCCGGGAATGGTGAACGCCTAATTCTTGATGGCCGAAAGGTAAAAAATGGATTCGGACCACAATTTGCGAAGAAACTTGTCAAGAAACGTAAAGCTATTGTCGCGGTACCGGACTACGTGCGCGCTAGCGAGTGGAAAGATCTTGCCACACCGCCGACGCCGGATGAATTTTCAAATGCACTCAATGATTTTCGGGAAGCCCAAAGAAAAGGCGCATTCACATTGGTCTCAAGAGTCGATGGAATCGATTTGCCACACGATACCTGCCGCATCATGATTATGGACGGTGTTCCTTCCGCTACGTCTCTTTTGGAGCGATATCAGTGGGAATGGTTGGACATGCATAACGTTCACGCGAGCCGGATCGCTAATCGGTTGGCACAGCTATTTGGCCGAATCAATAGAGGTCGAAATGATTATGGCGCATTCCTATTGCAAGGAGAAGAGCTAAGCAAATGGATTGCGCGTGACCGTAATCTTGCGCTATTGCCCTCTCTTCTTCAACAGCAAATTCTGATCGGCCGAGAGGTGCAGACGGTATTCAAGCCGACAAATGATGACGATGTCATAGAACTCGTTGATCGAGTTCTCGAACGCGATGAAGGATGGCTCGACTACTATGGGCGCGAAGTCAAACTAGCCGAGCTCGACGAGGATCAACTCAAAAGAGCACAGCAGGCCGAACCAATCATGGTGGCAGCTACAGAATCTGAAGCGAGGTATGCGGCGGCTATGTGGAGCAATGACGCAGCGACAGCGCGACGAGAACTTGAAAAGACTATCGAC
Source organism: Alphaproteobacteria bacterium (assembly GCA_965202925.1). Lineage (GTDB taxonomy): Bacteria > Pseudomonadota > Alphaproteobacteria > Bin65 > Bin65 > Bin65. Next base: position 504,599 of record CBDBCG010000002.1, read on the forward strand.
AAAACCGCGACTTATGACGCGAAGTTGAGTGGCTGGCATTCAGTCTGGCTTGGAGCTGCCTACGAATTGGATGGCGACAAAGACGCAGCTTATCGAGCTTATAGCGTTGCTGGGAGTAGACTCAATCGCTCAATAACGCTACCGAGATTTTTGGGGCGCATTTCTAAAGGGGGGCCTCCTACGACCTGAATGATTTCGGAAGATCACTTAACGACCTCCTCGGCTATCCACAGGGCGTGAAATTCGAAAGCGAACTAAAGAAACAAACCGATACTCTGGCATTCATTGAGTCTGGTACACCGAACCAAGCCGAAGCCGGCGTGCGTCAACTTGGAGAGCTTCTCGGTTTCAAAGCTATTCGACCGGATAATGACGAAGGAACCGGACCCGATGTATTGTGGCTCGACGAAGCGCAATGTCGTATGATTGGATTTGAACTCAAGACCGAAAAGGAAGGCTCATCAACATATTTTAAGAGAGAAATTAATCAGGGCCATGACCACCTTGAATGGATGATTCAAAACTATGGAAACTATACTTCTCTCGGCCTTCTTTTTGTAGGTCCAGATATTTCAGTGGACGAAAGAGCTAATCCGTCGGAAAAAATGGGAATATGCTTACCTCGAAATTTAATTTCTTTGAAGAATAGAATTATCGCTTTAATTGAAGATCTTCGTAGGAAAACACCTATCGAGAGATTATCACTTATCTCTAATATTGCCGAAGAAGATCAGTGGAACATGGATTGCCTCGTGAGCGAGTTGTGGAGTCAGGATATGATCAATCAATGAATTTGCATCTTGATCTCAACCGCGCAGAGAATGTGCTCAAAGACCAAACGGGCGTCTAGCGGTCGCGCCCGGGCCGCCGCCCCGGCAGCGGCCGGAAGCAGCGCTCTGCCGCATTTACGGCGGGTCGCGCGATGGTGCAGAACGGGACCGCCGGACGGTGCCGCGCGGCGATGGAATGCGCGCGTGCCGGACGGCTGTTCCTCCCCGATCCCCGCGCCAGGGCCGCCGCCGATGAACACGTCCGACACCGCAGGCGATTTCAGCCGTCTCCTCCAGGATTTCGCCGCCGCCGTCGAGGCGGGCGACGGCACGGCGCTGGCCGCGCTGTTCACCGAAGACGGCGTCTACGACGACATCTTCTACGGCGAGTTCCACGGCCGGGACGCGATCCGCGACATGCTGGAGAAGATCTTCTGGCGCGACGCCAGGGACTTCGACTGGGAATTCCGCGACCCGGTGGCGACGGCGGAGGTCGGCTACGCGTCGTGGCTGTTCAGCTACACCAGCACGACGAAGCACAATGCGGGTAAACGCTGCGGCTTCGAGGGCGTCGGCGTCTTCCACCTGCGCGACGGGCTGATCGCCCGCTACGACGACCGCTGCAACGCCGTGGCGCCGCTGCGCGACATGGGCGTGCCCTTCGAGGTCATCGACCGCCTGGCGCGCAAGTGGCACTCGGCCTTCCTGGCCCGCGCCGGCGCCGACCGGCACATGAAGCGCCCGGCCTGACGGCCGCGCGACCGCGAAGCCCGGACCGGACGCCGCCGCCATGGCCGCACGGAAATCCTCCCGGCGATCTCCGCGCAAGCCCGGCATGGTGCGCATCGACGCGCCCGATTTCGCCGCCCTCGGCGCGGAACGGCTGGAGGCGCTGCTCGACGCCGGAGAGGAGGTCGTGCGCTGCCAGCGCGTTCTGGCGCGCAGCGGCGAGAACCCGATCAGCGAACTGCTCGGCGCGCGCAGTTTCTTCGAATGGGACCATCAGCCGCCCGGCGACGTGTGCGACCCGGACACCCTGGCGCAGTATTTCTACCACGCCCATCCGGGCCCGACCGCCGACGGCGAGCACGGCCATTTCCACACCTTCCTGCGCGGGCCGGGCATGCCGGACTCGTGCCGGCCGCTCGCCGGGCCGGACGGTGCGCCGCCGGCCGACCGCAGGGACGCCGTCGCCCATCTGGTCGCGATCGGCATGGACGAGTTCGGCGCGCCGGTCAGCCTGTTCACCGTCAACCGCTGGGTGACCGACGAGACCTGGTTCGCCGCCCCCGACGTCATCGCCATGCTCGACCGCTTCGTGGTCGATCTGGCGCGGCCGTCCTGGCCGGTCAACCGCTGGATCACGGCGATGATCGACCTGTTCCGGCCGCAGATCGAGATGCTGATCGAGGCGCGCGACCGGGTCGTCGACGAGCGCGCGCGCCGCCTCGGCCGCGCGGTCTATGACGACCGCGACCTAGAGGTCACGGCGATCTGCCCGATCGATATCGACACCCAGATCGACGCCATCGGCGAAGCCCTCGGCGCGGCCGGCTGAAGCGGCATTCCTTCAACCCGTCATATCGACCGGAGCGAACCGGAGGTTCGCGTAGTGGAGATATCTTTCCCGCACGACGCCCGGTCCGAGGCGCCGAAGCGAAAAGATTTCTCCACTCCCTCCGGTCGGTCGAAATGACGGCATTTGGGGAATGCGCAGGCCGGCACGTCGACCAGGCCTATTCCTCATACCGGATCAGCGATTCGAGGGGGATGTCGAGGCCGGCTCGGCCGTTGAGGAAGGTCAGCTCGATCAGGCAGGCGGCCGCGGCGACGGTGCCGCCGACCTTGCGGATCAGTTCGATGGAGGCCCGCAGCGTGCCGCCGGTGGCGATCAGGTCGTCGAGCAGGACGACCCGCCGGCCCGGCGCCACCGCATCGGCCTGGATCTCCACCCGGTCCGAACCGTATTCGAGTTCGTAGCTGTGGCCGACCGTCTCGCCCGGCAGCTTGCCCCGCTTGCGCACCATGACGAAGCCGCAGCCCAGCTCCAGCGCCAGCGGCGCGGCGACCAGGAAGCCGCGGGATTCGATGCCGGCGAGCACGTCCGGCCGGTAGGGCGCGACCGCCGCGGCCAGCCGGTCGACCGCCGTGTGCCAGGCGTCCGGATGGGCCAGCAGGGTGGAGATGTCGTAGAACAGGATGCCCGGTTTCGGAAAATCGGGAATGCCGCGGATATGCTCCTTCAAATCCATCGCGCCGCTCCCTCCCCGATGTCCGCCGCCCTGCGGCGAAGCATAACCGCCCATACGGGATCGCGGAACCGTCTGCGCGGTGGCCCCTGCCGCCGCGATGCGCGACTCCCACGCCGCCCCGGAATCGGCTAGGCTCCGGCGAAACTCCAGCTTCGGATCAGCGCCATGAACGAGCTCGCCCCTACCCGTCCGACGGCCGGCGCGGCCGACCGCACCGCGACCGGCACGATGACCGGCTTCGGCAACGAACACGCCACGGAGGCGCTGCCCGGCGCATTGCCGGCCGGGCGCAACTCGCCCCAGCGGCCGGCCTACGGCCTCTATGCCGAGCAGATCAGCGGCACCGCCTTCACCGCGCCGCGCGCCCAGAACCGGCGGACCTGGTTCTACCGCATCGCGCCGTCGGTTCTGGCGCAGGGCGACTGGCGCCGGATCGACCTGCCGCTCTGGCTGACCGCGCCGGCGGCGGACGGGACCTGGCCGCATGCCCAGTGCCGCTGGTCGCCGCAGCCGGTGCCGGAGGCGCCCGCCGACTTGCTCGACGGCATGGCGAGCTATGTCTGGAACGGCGACATGGGCGCCGGCGCCGGCCTGGCGGTCCACCTGTACCGCGCCAACGCCTCGATGGAGCGGCGCTATTTCCGCAACACGGACGCCGAGATGGTGCTGCTGCCGGAGACCGGGAACGTCCGCCTGCGCACCGAATGCGGCGTGCTCGACCTGACGCCCGGCGATTTCGCCGTGATCCCGCGCGGCATCAAGATCGCCGTCGACCTGCCGGACGGCCCGTCGCGCGGCTATCTGTGCGAGAATTACGGCGCGCCCTTCGAATTGCCGGACCTCGGCCCGATCGGGTCCAACGGCCTCGCCAACCCGCGCGATTTCCTCTATCCGCAGGCGGCCTACGAGGAGGCCGAGGGCGAGTTCGAGCTGGTGCAGAAGGCGGGCGGCGCCTTCCACGCCTGCGCGCTCGGCCATTCGCCGCTCGACGTCGTCGCCTGGCACGGCAACCACGCGCCCTACAAATACGATCTGCGCGATTTCAACGTCCTCGGCTCGATCAGCTTCGACCATCCCGACCCGTCGATCTTCACCGTGTTGACCTCGCGCTCGGACACGCCGGGCGTCGCCAACGCCGATCTCGTCGTCTTCGCGCCGCGCTGGCTGGTCGGGCAGGACACCTTCCGGCCGCCCTGGTACCATCTCAACACGATGAGCGAGTTCATGGGACTGCTCTACGGCGTTTACGACGCCAGGCCCAAGGGCTTCCTGCCCGGCGGCGCCAGCCTGCACAACTGCATGATCCCGCACGGCCCGTCGCCGGAGAGCTTCGAGGCGGCGAGCGCGCACGACCTGTCGCCCCAGCATGTCGACAGCGGCATCAGCTTCATGTTCGAGAGCCGCTACCCCTACCGGGTCACCGACCACGCGCTCACCGGCGGCGCCCTCCAGAAAGACTACCCGGCCGACTGGCAGCGCCTGAAGCGGCAGTTCACGGGGTAGGGGGAGCGGCGCTGTCGAAGGGCGACACGCGGCGGGCGAACGTATCACCGAAGGCGCGCTTTGCGACCGCAACGAGGCGACGGCGGCACTACGGAAGCGAAGGACGATAGAGGCGGCGGCCGGTTCGACGCATCGCCGCAGGTGTCTTCAGGCGACGACCAGAAAGGCGGCTTCCGGGGCCGAAGCGAAGTCCTGGAGATCGTCCGCACGCTGTCGCAGAACCGTAACTATGTCATCCGTTGTACAGTTGCCGAGACGCACCCAAATGACCTTCGGCGGCGGACCGGCGAGGAAGCTCAACTGCCGGAAATCCCCATCCTTGGAGACGATTGCGAAGCCGCGTTCTCGGGCGAACGCCCAGATGGCGCGGTCGGCGGCGGCGCTCAACCCGATGTCCATGACATGCGCGGAGTCGGGGTAAACGCCGGCGAGCAACTGCACGAGTCTGGGCGACAGGTTCTGGTCGAAGAGCAGCTTCACTCGGCGGGGAGGGACATCAGCCTGCGTTCGCGGTCGGCGGCAAAGGCGAGGCAGGCCCGGACATCCTCCTCTACGAGATAGGGGAAATCGTCGAGGATATCCGGAATGGACATGCCGGAGGCGAGATAGTCCAGGACATCGTAAACGGTGATCCGCATTCCCCGGATGCAGGGCTGACCGCCCCGCTTGCCGGGTTCGATGGTGATCCGGTCGCCGTAGCCGGTCATGACCCGCCTCTCCTATCGCCTTCCGCCGCGATGTCCGGCGGTCGGGCTGGCGTATATCGTCGGACCATAGCAGACAGGCTCGGCCGGCGCCACGCCGGGAAATCTGCGCCGGGAAATCTGCGCCGGGAAATCTGCGGGGCAGCCCTCACCCGTCCGCCCACGGGTCGACTGCGTCGACCCCCCATCTCCTCGAAATCGCAGACGTTGCGGGTCGCCACCGCCATGCCCCGGGCGCGGGCGATCGCCGCGATCTGGCCGTCGGCCATGGAGACCGGCCACCCCGCCAAGCGGCGCGCGGCGACGATGTCCGCATAGACGCACGCCGCAGCGCTGTCGAAGGGCAGCACGCGGCCGGCGAACGTGTCGCCGAAAGCGCGCTCTGCAGCCGCAGCGAGGTCCCGGCGGCGGCGTCCTTCGGGCAGCATCGCGATGCCGGTGAAAATCTCCGCCTCCGTCACCGCCGTTACGAACAGGTCGCGGGCCGGCCTCCCGTCCAGCCAGGCGATGACGTCGAAGCTCGGCCCGGCGCGCATCGTTTCCGAAACGACGTTTGTGTCCAGCACCCACATCGCCTTGCGCCCTAATCGAAGCGCCTCAATCGAATCGGGGCGGCTCGCGCACCGGCTCGCGCGGCAGCAGGTCGAGTTCGACGCCGCCGAACGGTCCGAACAGGTCGCGGAGTTCGGTTCCGAGGCCGCGCTCCGGCGCGGCGCCGGCCGCAACGGCATCGCGCAGGATCGTCCGCGCTTCCTCTTCCATCGACCGGCCGCGTTCGGGAGCGCGAATCATGACATGTCCTGACACATCCGCCGGCCCTTGCCCCGACCGGTCGGAATGCCGGGAGAGGGCGAAGACAGGAGCGCCATGACGAATCATGACATTCCATGACATGCCGGACCCCGGCGGCCGTTACCGGATCGCGAAGCCCGCGTAGCCCGCCGCGGCGATCTCGGCGCATCTGGCGGCGTAGGCGGGGTAGCCGCCGATATAGGGCATGAAGACGCGCGGCTTGCCGGGGATGTTGGCGCCGACATACCAGGACGAGCAGGTCGAGCGCAGGGAGGCGTCGGCCAGCTCGTTGACATGGCCGACCCAGCCGTCCTGGGCGGCGCGCTCGGCCTCGATGACCGCGGCGCCGCGCGCGCGCAGGGCTTCGATGCAGTCGGACACCCATTCGACGTGCTGCTCGATCGACGGCATCATGTTGGTCAGCACCGAGGGGCTGCCCGGCCCGGTGATGGTGAACAGGTTCGGGAAGCCGCTCACCGCCAGGCCGAGATAGCTGCGCGGGCCGGCCTCCCAGGCGTCGCGCAGGGCCAGGCCATCGCGGCCGCGGATGTCGATGCGCTTCAGCGTGCCGGTCATGGCGTCGAAGCCGGTGGCGAAGACGATGGCGTCGGCGTCGATCTCCTCGACGCCGGTTTTCCCGTTTCCGGTTTCGCCGCCGATCGCCACGCCGGCCTCGGTGATCGCCCGGATCGGCCGCTCGTTGATGTCGATCAGGCGCACGTTGGGCCGGTTGTAGGTCTCGAAATAGCCGGTGTCGACGCACAGCCGCTTGCAGCCGATCACGTTGGTCGGCATCAGCTTGCGCGCGGTCTCGGGATCGTCGACGGTCTCGCCGATCCTGGCGCGTACGAAGTCCGCCGCGGTCTCGTTGGCGGCCGGGTCGTACAGCAGGTCCTCGTAGCTCGCCATGAAGGTGAGCCCGCCGGTCTGCCAGCGGCGTTCGAACTCGGCTTCGCGTTGCTCCGGGCTGTCGGTGAGCGCGGACGGCCGGGGCAGGTCGACCAGGAAGCAGCCGAAGCGCGTCTTGGCCTCCTCGCGCAGCGCCCGGTAGTCGGCCTTGACCGCGGCGACTTCCGCCGGGTCGAGCGGGCGGTTCTGCGCCGGCACGGAATAGTTCGCCGTGCGCTGGAACACGGTCAGCTGCGCCGCCTGCTGCGCGATCGCCGGGATGGACTGGATCGCCGACGATCCGGTGCCGATGACGGCGACGCGCAGGCCGGTGAAATCGACCGTTTCGTGGGGCCAGCGCCCGGTGTGGTAGGTCGCGCCGCGGAAGCTGTCGCGGCCGGGAATGTCGGGCAGGTTGGCGGTCGAGAGGCAGCCGGTCGCCATGATGCAGAAGCGCGCCGTCACCCATTCCGGCGCGCCGCCCTCCGACTCCAGGCGGACCCGCCACAGGCCGGCCCGGTGGTTCCAGTGTGCCGCGGCGACCCGCGTGTCGAACTGCATGTCCGGCCACAGGGCGAAGCGGTCGGCGACATGGTTGGCGTAGCGCAGGATGTCGGGCTGGACGGCGTAACGCTCCGTCCACTCCCATTCCTGCTGCAGCGCCTCGTCGAACTGGTAGGAGTAGGACATGCTCTCGACGTCGCAGCGCGCGCCGGGATAGCGGTTCCAGTACCAGGTGCCGCCGACCCCGGCGCCGGCCTCGTAGACCCGCGCCCGGAAACCGGCGCCGCGCAGCCGGTGCAGCAGATACAGGCCGGCGAACCCGGCGCCGACGATCAGGGTATCGAGATCGGGCGCGCCGGATTCGGATGCGGCAGCGGAACGGGCTTCGGTCATGGGGCGGCAGTCTCGCCGAACCGGGCCCCGGGTCAAGTCTTCGGCGGTCAAGCCTCGCGGGACGATGTTACGGTTCGAACCATTCAGGCACGGAACCCGGAATGCCGTTCCGGTCGCTTGTCCCGGACTCCGGTCCGCTCGGAGAGATCGTAGGGGAGGGTTTGAAACCCTCCCCTACACCGGTTCGGACCAGCGCCGTCCGGAGTTGCAGGAAACGGGTGCCGGGCGGGCCCGGGTCGGTCGGCCGGCAGCCTCCGCCGTCAGCCGACGCGCCTGGTCGAAACGAAGGCGCGCCATTCGCACAGCCGGTCGCCGCGCATCTTCCAGTGCTCGCCGGCGATCTGGCGGGCCGCGGTGCCGTCGGGATTGTCCCAGCTTGCGGTCCATTCCACGGCGATCCAGTCGCCGCTCGCCGCGATCAGCGTCTTGTCGAGCTGCACGTTGCGGATCGCCGGATCGTAGAAGCGTTCGTGGAAGGCGCGCACTTCGTCGGCGCCGCGCGCGACCTCCCGGCCGTTCCAGACGATCACCGCATCGTCGGTATACAGCGCCATCGTCGCCTCGATGTCGCGCCGGCGGTACACCGCCTCGGCCTGGCGCACGATTGTTTCGGCTGCGGTCTGGTTCAACTCTCTTGCCTTTCCCGGATTGCTGCCGTCCCGGCCGGCGCTTTCTCAGGCCGCGACGTCCCAGGTCGCGCCGCGGTGCAGCAGGGCGTTCATGTCGCCTTTGGTCGGCGCCTTGTCGGCGATGGCGCGGTTCTGGCTCAGGACGGCGCGCTCGTAGCTCTCCTCGGCCGGGTTGCAATAGAGCACCCCGATGGCGACCGGGAAGTCCGGCGGCTTGAGGCGGGCGAGCGCGCCGCCGATGGTCCGGTTGGTCTCGTCGTGGACGATGATGTCCTCTTCGCGCACGCCTTCGTCACCGAGGGTCACGACCTCGAGTTCCAGCGTGTGGCGATTCAGGCGCAGGCCCTTTTCCCGGTCCTTGCCGAACAGCAGCGGCTGGCCGTGCTCGGCCTCGAGCTGCATGTCCGCCTTCACCGCCTTCTCGGTGAAATGCTCGAACACGCCGTCATTGTAGACGATGCAGTTCTGGATGATCTCGACGAAGGAGCAGCCCTTGTGGGCATGGGCGCGGGCGAGCAGGCCGGGCAGATGGTCCTGCCGCCGGTCGATGCCGCGGGCGACGAAGCGGGCGTTGACGCCGAGCGCGAAGCTCAGCGCGTCGACCGGCGTATCGAGCGAACCGTGGGGGGTCGACGGCGTGCGGGTGCCGGGCCGCGAGGTCGGCGAATACTGTCCCTTGGTCAGGCCGTAGATTTCGTTGTTGAACAGCAGGTAGCTGATGTCGACGTTGCGGCGGATGGCGTGCAGCGTGTGGTTGCCGCCGATCGAAAGCCCGTCGCCGTCGCCGCCGACCACCCACACGTCGAGGTCCGGGTTGGCCAGCTTGATCCCGGTCGCGAAGCTCGGCGCCCGGCCGTGGATCGTGTGGAAGCCGTAGGTCTCCATGTAATAGGGAAACCGCGCGGCGCAGCCGATGCCGGAGACGAACACGGTGTTCGCCGGATCGGCGCCGATATCGGCCATCGCCTTCTGCACCGCCTTCAGGATGGCGTAGTCGCCGCAGCCGGGGCACCAGCGCACCTCCTGGTCGGTGGCGTAGTCCTTCGGCGACAGGTTTGCAGGGGTCTGAATGTTCATCGCTCGGTCTCCGCCGGCCCTAGAGCCAGGCTTTCAGCGCCTCTTCGATTTCGACGATGCGGAACGGCTTGCCGTTCACCTTGTTCAGTGGTTTGGCATCGACGAGAAATTCCGCACGCAGGATCGTCGCCAGCTGGCCGGTGTTCATCTCCGGCACGAGGATCGTTTCGTAGCTCTTCAGCAGGTCGCCCAGATTGAGCGGCATCGGCCAGATATGGCGGATGTGGATGTGGGACACGTCGAGGCCCCGGGCACGCATGTTCGAGACGGCCCGGCCGATCGGCCCATGGGTCGAGCCCCACCCGACGACGGCGACCTTGCCGCCTTCCTGCCCCTGATCGACCGCCTGGTCCGGGATGTCCCTGGCGATGCCGAGAATCTTGTTCCGGCGGTTGTCGGTCATCTTCTGGTGGTTGTCGGCATCGTAGGAGATGTCGCCGGTCAGATGATGCTTCTCGATGCCGCCGATCCGGTGGAGCAGGCCGGGCGTGCCGGGCTTGACCCAGTCGCGCGCCAGGGTCTCCGGATCGCGCGCATACACCTGGTAGCCCTCCGGATCGGTGCGGAAGCTCACCGGAAACGGTTCGTGGTCCTCAAAATCCGGAATCAGCCACGGCTCGGCGGCGTTGGCGATATAGCCGTCGGTCAGGAACATCACCGGGGTCATGTATTTGACCGCCAGGCGGCAGGCCTCGATGGCCGCGAAATAGGCATCGCCCGGCGAATGGCAGGCGACCACAGCGAGCGGCGAATCGGCGTTGCGGCCGTAGACCGCCTGATAGAGGTCCGACTGCTCGGTCTTGGTCGGCAGGCCGGTCGAGGGTCCGCCGCGCTGGGAATTGACGATGATCAGCGGCAGTTCGGTGGCGATCGCCAGGCCGACGGCTTCGGTTTTGAGCGCGATGCCGGGGCCGGAGCTCGAGGTAACGCCGAGTGCGCCGGCATAGGAGCCGCCGATCGCCGCGCAGACCGCCGCGATCTCGTCCTCGGCCTGGAAGGTCGTGACGCCGTAATCCTTGAGCGGCGCCAGCATGTGCAGCAGGGCCGAGGCCGGCGTGATCGGATAGCCGGTGAACAGCAGCGGAAGCCCGGCCAGCCGGGCGCCGGCGACCAGACCCATCGCGACGCCCTCCCCGCCGGTCAGCGCCCGGTAGGTGCCGGGCGCGATATCCGCCGGTGGCACCACGAAGCTGCCGAACTCGCGCGCCATGTCGGCGGTTTCGCCGAAGGCGTGGCCGGCGTTGAGCGCCGCGATATTCGCGTCGGAAATGTCCGGCTTACTGGCAAACTTCTGCTTCAGCCACTCTTCGTTGATCGTCCGGTCGCGGCCGAACAGCCAGTCGACCAGCCCCAGCGCCCACATGTTCTTGCAGCGCTGCGCATCCTTGTTGCCCAGGCCGAACGGCTTTACCGCCTCGACCGTCATGCGGGTCATATCGACTTCAAGCGTGCGGTAGCCGTCGAGCGCCCCGTCCTCCAGCGGATTTTCGGCATAGCCGGCCTTGCTGAGATTGCGCGGCGAAAACGAGCCGGTATCGACGATGATCAGCCCGCCGTTGCGCAGGTCGCCCAGATTGGTCTTGAGCGCCGCCGGGTTCATGGCGACCAGAACGTCGACCGCGTCGCCGGAGGTCCGGATCGGGCGCGAGCCGAAATGGATCTGGAAGGCCGAAACGCCGAAGGTCGTCCCGGCGGGCGCGCGGATCTCGGCCGGAAAATCCGGAAAGGTCGCGAGATCGTTGCGGGCCATGGCGGTGGCCTGGGTGAACTGGGTGCCGGTAAGCTGCATGCCGTCGCCGGAATCGCCGGCAAAACGGACGACTGCGCTTTCGAGTTCGTTACCGGATTCGTCCGATACGACCGAGCCGCCATCCATCGGCTCTCTCCTTTGTCCTGCGGGTCCGCCGGCAAAGTCCGGCTGGCCCTGAACGTCTGTGCGCCTGCCGCTTATAGCGGGGCGCGGGCGATCGTTAAAGTCCCGAACAATCAGCGATCCGAATATTTCATACCTAAAGCAATCGACCGTTTTGAAAACCGTCGGTCAGTCCAGCACGGCCAGCATTTCCCCGACCCGGCCGAACTTGCGCCGCGGCGCCGGCGGTGTCGCGGCGGCCTCTTCGGCAGCTTCGATCCGCTTCCAGTCGTCGAACGAGACAACCCGGATATTGTCGGCCTGCAAACTGTTGTCCAGCGCGTTGCGGCCGGGCTTGCCGGACCCGGTGCCGCAATCCTGCACGATCTGTTCCGCCGCGGCCGCGCCGTCCGGCTTGTTGGAGCCGATCACGCCCGAGGGCCCGCGCTTGATCCAGCCGACGGCGTAGAGGCCGGGCTCGATCCGGCCGTCGCTGTTGCGGCTCCGCCCACCGTCGAAGGACACGCCGTCGACCGGCTCGGAATAATAGCCGATTGCCGGGATCACCAGCCCGCAGGCGATGTCGAACGTCTCGCCGGTGCCGACCGCCCTTCCGTCCTCGATCCGCGTCCGCTCCATCCGGATCGCTTCGACCCGCGCGCCGCCCAGGATCTCGACCGGGCTGGCGCAGAAGCGAAAATGCACCCGCTTGGTCCGGCCGCCCGGTTCCATGGCGGCGAAGTCGCGCAGGGTCGCCAGGTTGCGCCGCGTCATGCGCAGGTCGCGGTCGGTCATCGTTGCGGCGGTTTCCTCCGGCACGTCCTCCGGCACCTCCGCGGGGTCGAGGACCGGCGCGCTGTCCTCGAGCTGGCCCATCTCGCGCAATTCGACATTGCTGAACTTGGCGTGGTGTGCGGCGCGCCGGCCGAACATGTAGACGTCGCGGACCGGCGCAGCGTGGATCGCCGCGGCGGCATAGTCGGTGAGGTCGGTCGACGCCATCTCGTTCGGCGTCTTGGTCAGCACCCGGGCGACATCGACCGCGACGTTGCCGACGCCGATCACGGCAACCGCCCCGGTGTCGAGCGGCGGGTCGAGATCGCGGAAATCCGGATGGCCGTTGTACCAGCCGACGAAGGCGGCGACGCCCAGCACCCCCTCCTTGTCGTCGCCGGGAATGCCCAGGGCCCGGTCGACGGCGGCGCCGGTCGCGAGCACCACCGCGTCGTATATGCCGCGCAGGGCGTCCAGGCCGATGTCCTCGCCCAGGGAAACGTTGCCGTAGTAGCGGATCCGCGGATCGCGCGCGGTCTTCTCGTAGGACCGCGCGACGTTCTTGGTCTTGGCGTGGTCCGGCGCCACGCCGCCGCGGATCAGGCCGTAGGGCGTGGGCAACCGCTCGATGACGTCGATCTCGACATCGTCCACTGCGCGCAGCAGGGATTCGGCCGTGTAGAAACCGCTCGGCCCGGAGCCGACGATCGCGACGCGGAGCGTCATACCGTTAATTTCGCTATCGATTTCACTCAGGCACCGGGAGGCGCGGCAGGCAAGCTAGTGCGTGTACGCCTTCGTTGGAAGCCCCTTTGTCATCTCGGTGGCCGACCGGAGTCCCCGTCCGGTCGGAAGCGTCAGTTCAGCCGCAGTTCGCCGTTCACGAAGCGGAATTCCGCGGGCCGGACCAGCTGCCGCGACGCCACGCGCACGATATGCAGCGCGCCTTCCAGATTCTCCTCCCAGAAGCACAGGAAGCTTCGCAGTTTCGGGAAGCGCGGCGCAATATCCAGGCTCTGCCACACATAGGTCTGGAGCAGGGCGGGATGGTCGGGCAGGCGGTAGATAATCTCGGCGGTGGTCAGCCGGTGGCCCCGCAGCTGCCGCAGCAGGCCCGGCGCGGCCGGCGGACTGCGCGATCCCAGGTTCGTGCCCATGCCGTCCTCCCCGCTTGCCGTGACCGGATGTCAACATAACAAGTGGAGATTAAATCAACAATATCAATGATTTAGCAGCGTTCCACCCGGAGTGCTGACAAGATAGCCAGCGGCAGGACCCGCCCGCCCGTCGACAGGCGCACGGCAGGCCCTTCGATACGCCGCCTGCGGCGGCTACTCAGGGTGAGGAGGGGGTTCGATTTACGCGCCACAACAGACTCTCCTCATTCCGAGCGGGCACGAAGCGCCGTATCGAGAGCCTGCCCAGAGCGAAGTCGAAAGGGGGCGCCTCGCCACTGGCTGGGGCTACAGCCGGACGTATTCGTACTCGACGGGATTGTTGTTGATGCCGCGGTCGGGCGGGGCGATCCAGCCGGCCATCTTGCCCGGAGCAGTCACCTGCTTCATCAGGCTCTTGATATGGGCCCGGTCGGCTTCCGACGGGATCCAGCCGTCCATCCGGCTCTCGTAGGCCTCCTTCGAGACCGGCGTGCCGTCCGGCGCGAAATGGAAGCCGGCGAAGGGGCCGACCGTCCGGCGGAAACGGTCCGACGGCAGGCTGATCTCGAATTCGACGCCGGCCTTCCGGATCATCCGGTTCCAGCGCGTGATGCCGATATCGCAATCCCTGGAATAACCCTTGCGCGCGACCAGGTTCATGGCGTTGCGCGTCGCGATCTCGACCTCCCGCACGCCGGCGCCGTCGTCGGTCGGCTCCTCGATCCGGTATTGCGTGTCGGCCTCGAGATGGTCCTCGAACCGGTCTTCGTCCGGCCGGCCCTTCAGACCGTTGGCGAAATAGGCCGCGGCGTTGGTCGAGCGGTCGGCGCCGAACAGGTCGAGGGAGGAGGAGTACCAGTAGTTGACGTATTTCTGGACGAGCCCCAGATCGATCGCGCCGTGGTTGCGGATGCGCTGCGGATCGTCGGTGTTCAGCTCCTGCATGACCTCCAGCGCCCGCCTGATGACCCGGCCGAGGCCGGTCTCGCCGACGAACATATGGTGGGCTTCCTCGGTCAGCATGAAGCGGCAGGTGCGCGACAGCGGATCGAAGGCGCTCTCGGCCAGCATCTTGAGCTGGAACTTGCCGTCGCGGTCGGTGAAATAGGTGAAGCTGAAGAACGACATCCAGTCGTCGATCGGCTCGTTGAATGTGGTCAGGATGCGCGGGTTGTTGACGTCGCCGGAATGGCGCTCCAGCAGGTCCTCGGCCTCCTCGCGGCCGTCGCGGCCGAAATGCGCGTGGAGCAGGTAGACCATGGCCCACAGGTGCCGGCCTTCCTCGACGTTGACCTGGAACAGGTTGCGCATGTCGTAGAGCGACGGGCAGGTGTAGGCGAGCATGCGCTGCTGCTCGACCGAGGCCGGCTCGGTATCGCCCTGGGTGACGATCAGGCGGCGCAGGTCCGAGCGGAATTCGCCCGGCACCTGATGCCACACCGGCTGGCCGAAATTGTCGCCGAAGCCGATCGTGCGGTCCTGCACCTTGTCGGCCAGGAAGATGCCCCAGCGGTAGTCCGGCATCTTGACGTGGCCGTAGGTCGCCCAGCCCTTGGCGTCCACCGAGGTCGCCGTGCGCAGGTAGACGTCCCGGGCCTGGAAGTCGCCGTCCGGGCCCATCTCGCCCCACCAGTTCAGGAAGGCGGGCTGCCAGCGCTCCAGCGCGCGCTGAAGTTGGCGGTCGGCGCTGAGATCGACGTTGTTGGGAATCTTCTCGGCATAGTTGATCGACATGAAAGGGGTCCTCGGGGCCGGGTGTTCGGGATCGGGCGGCGCGATTGGCGGCGTTACACGCGCTGCCACTTGAAGCTGGGTTTGGTGCCGGTGCCGTAGAGCTTGAGCGCACCCTGGTCGCCGACGGCGTTGGGCCGGATGAAGATCCAGTTCTGCCAGGCGGTCAGCCGGCCGAACACCTTGGTGGCCATCGTTTCCCTGCCGCCGAAGCGCAGGCTGGCCTCCATGCCGGTGAGCGCGTCGGGCGACAGGCTGGCGCGCTCCTCAATGGCGAGGCGCACCTCGTCTTCCCAGTCCAGATCGTCCGGCGCAAAGGTGACGAGGCCGAGTTCGGCGGCGTCTTCCGGCCCGATGGGTGAGCCGGTCCGCCCCCGGGCCCCAGCTTCCGCATCGGCGTCCTCCTGGAAATGCGCGGCGATCCGGGTCAGGCCGTTCGGCATCGGGAACAGGCCGAAATTCGTTTCGTCGAGCAGGATGGCCGGCGAATTCTCCGGGTCCTCCTGGTCGTCCAGCATGTAGGAACGGTCGGCGGCGAGCAGCAGCTCGGCGAGAATCCCGGCGAAACAGGTGCCGGCGTCGGCAATGGCGAACAGGCTGCGGGACGAGACGTCGAGCCGCGCCAGTGTCCGCTTGAGATACTGGACCGTTTCGTTGACGAACCAGTTGTCCCGGTTTTCCAGCAGCGAGCGGCCGGCCGCTAGTACGGCCCCGGCGTCGCCTTCGGCGCGCAGCAGCCACAGGCCGATATCGGTGTTGTTGGTGCGCAGCATCAGGATCGCGTCGTCGAGTTCGCGCGTCATCTGCAGGGCCCACCAGCCGGCGCCGGCAGCCTCGATTTCCGCAGCCGTCGCCGGCAGCGCTCCCGTCGGGCCGCGCACGGTCAATGTCGCCGTGCGGTCGGCCGAGTTCAGCGCGACGTCGACGAAGTCGTAATGGTAGCCCTCGTCGTCGATCCGGCGGGCGAGCGGCGGCAGTTTCACGCCGTTCGCGCCGTCCGGACGAGTCGACCGCGCGGCCAGCGCCTTCGCCCGATCGGCGACCAGTTCGTCGAACGCAGCCGGTGGCGCGTAATCGTCGATCAGCTTCCACGCCTTGGCCCGGTCGGCCCGCACGCCTTCGGAGGTCGTGCAGAACACGTCGGCCAGGTCGCGCCGCACCTTGCGCTTGTCGGTGACGCGGGTCAGGCCGCCGGTGCCGGGCAGCACGCCGAGCAACGGCACTTCGGGCAGGCTCACAGTGGAGGAGCGGTCGTTGACCATCACGATCTCGTCGCAGGCAAGCGCCATCTCGTAACCGCCGCCGGCGCAGGCGCCGTTGACCGCGGCGAGCGATTTCAGGCCGGAGCTTTCCGACATGTCTTCGATGCCGTTGCGGGTCTCGTTGGTGAACTTGCAGAAATTCACCTTCCACCAGTGCTCGGAGGAAGACAGCATGTTGATGTTGGCGCCGGCGCAGAACACCCGGTCCTTGCCGCTGGTGACGATCACCACTTTGACCGACGGATGCTCGAAGCGGATGCGCTGCAGGGCGTCGGACAGTTCCATGTCGACGCCCAGGTCGTAGGAATTCAGCTTCAGCGTGTAGCCGGGCTTCAGGCCGCCGTCCTCGGCGACATCGAGAGTCAGCCGCGCGACATCGCCGTCGATATCGATCGACCAGTGTTTGTAGTCGCCGGGTTCCCGGTCATACAGCACGATGTTTTCGGTCATGGTCGCTCCCCGGGAGGCTGCGGTTTCCTTCGCAAGCGGTTGATCGACATCCGCCGCAGTGGCTTACATATATGCAATATAATGCATGATATTTTCAACGCAAGCAATATTATTCGTTATTCCGCCGCGCATCGTTCAAAGCGAGGCCAAGGGCGTTCAACGCCGCTTCCGCTGATCGGTTCGACGTATCGAGCGCGATGTCCGCACGCGCATACAGCACATTCCGCGTCTCGAGGATCCGCTCCAGGTCGGCCATCGCCTCGCCGCTGTTCTCCATCGGGCGGGTGTCGCCCTGGTCGCGGACCCGGCGCATATGATCCTCCGGCGATGCCTGCAGCCATACGGTGAAGCACTCGTCCAGCAGCAATTCGTAGGTTTCCGGCTCCGAAACGATGCTGCCGCCGGTCGCGATCACGCATTGCGGATGCACGGCCAGGACATCCTCGAGCGCGCGGCGCTCGTACCGGCGATAGGCGGCCTGGCCGGACAGGTCGAAAATCTGGTCGACCGGCATGCCCGCCGTTCGCTCGATCTCGCGCGCCATTTCGATGAAAGGCATGCCCTGGCGCTCCGCCAGCGCCGCGCCCAACGTCGATTTGCCGGCGCCGCGCAGGCCCGTCAGCGCGATCCGATCCACCCGGTCCGCCCGTTTGCCCAGGCCGAGCGATTCGGTCAGCAGGTGGTTGGCCTGCGCCAGCGCTTCGGGCTGGAGGCGTTCCAGCTTGCGGATGAGCAGTGTCAGGTCGACCGGCCGCTCGGCGCCGTCGCGCACCAGATCGGCGACCGGCACGCTCATCGCTTCGGCAACCTTGCGCAGCAGGGCAATGGAAATATTGCCCTTGCCCGCCTCCAGTTGCGCCAGATAGCGTTCCGAAACGCCCGAAGCGCGGGACAGGATCCGGCGCGACATGCCGCGGCGGGCGCGGGCCGCCCTGACACGCTCGCCCAGCCGGGCCAGAAAAACGTCCGGCGCCCCGCCGCCCCGCGCATCCGGGGCGGATCGGGCGTCGGAGGATTGCGTGGACACGTCCATGATGCTTGACCGGAATCGACGTTCGAAGTGAATATATGCAATATATTTCTTGTATTCAAGGGCAATTGGCTTTATGTTGCGCATTATTCGCCATCAGCCCGCACTGGCGGGATCGACCGGGACATGGTAGGCCCGCCTGCCCGAATCGGGCACAGGGAAGAGCACGGGAAAGACTAGGTTGGAGCAACGGCCGTGGAACTGAAGATTCTCGTCGGCACGATGACCGGCACCGCCGAAATGGTGGCGGAAGAGATAAGCGACGCCCTCGCCGAACTCGGCCATGAGGTCGACGTTGAGGCGATGGACGATCTCGACATCTCGGTGTTTGACGGCGGCGGCGACTTCCTGATCGTCTCCTCGACCTACGGCCAGGGCGATGTGCCGGACAACGCCATGGTGCTCTACGAGGGACTGGTCCAGGACAAGCCGGATCTGAGCGCCGTGCGCTATGGCGTGTTCTCGCTCGGCGACATGACCTATTCGGATACCTTCAACTTCGGCGGCAAGCGGTTCGACAAGGCGCTGGAGGAGTGCGGCGCCACGCGGATCGGCACGATCTTCACCCACGACGCCAGTTCCGGCACGATCCCCGAAGACGATGGCGTCGAATGGGTCAAGGAGTGGATCGGAAATTTTAGCGTAGCCCGCGCTCTCGCCGCCTGACCGGGCGGCCCCGGGGGCGGTGCGCGAGCCACACGTCCCCGGCCGGGTCGGGCGGGGGCATGACGGCGGGCTAAACCAGCGCTTCGATCACCCGGTCCGGCGGCTTGTGGCCGTCGACGAAGGTCTTGATGTTGACGATGACCTTCTCGCCCATGTCGATCCGGCCGTCGATCGTCGCCGATCCCATGTGCGGCAGCAGCACGACATTGTCGAGTCCGAGCAGCTTGGGGTTGACCGCCGGCTCGTGCTCGAACACGTCCAGCCCGGCGCCGGCGATCTCACCGGCGGTCAGCATCCGGGTCAGCGCATTCTCGTCGATCACCTCGCCGCGCGCCGTGTTCACCACGATGGCGTGGGGCTTGAGCAGCTTCAGGCGCCGCGCCGACAGCAGGTGATAGGTCGCGGGCGTGTGCGGGCAGTTGACCGAGAGAATGTCCATATGGGCGAGCATCTGGTCGAAGCTCTCCCAGAAGGTCGCCTCCAGGTCGCTCTCGGTCGCCGGGTCGAGGCGCCGCCGGTTGTGATAGTGCACCGACAGGCCGAAGCCGCGGGCGCGGCGCGCCAGCGCCCGGCCGATCCGGCCCATGCCCAGGATCCCCAGGCGCTTGCCCCAGATCCGGTGGCCGAGCATGGTCGTCGGCCCCCAGCCCTTCCATTCGCCGGAGCGCATCAGCCGCTCGCCCTCGGCGACCCGGCGCGACACGGCGAGGATCAGTGCCATCGTCATGTCCGCCGTGTCCTCGGTCAGCACGCCGGGCGTGTTGGTCACCGTGATCCCGCGTTCGCGCGCCGTGGCCAGGTCGATATGGTCGACACCGGTGCCGAAGGAGGCGATGAGGCGCAGCCGCGGCCCCGCCTGGGCCATGATGCCCTTGTCGATCCGGTCGGTCACGGTCGGCACCAGCACGTCGGCCATCTTGCAGGCCTCGATCAGCTCGGCGCTCGTCATCGGCTGATCGTCGCGGTTCAGGCGCGTGTCGAACAGCTCCATCATGCGGGTCTCGATGGGGTCCGGCAGCTTGCGGGTCACGACGACGGCCGGCTTTTCCTGCGCCATGGCGCTCCTCGTTTCATCCGGCGGGCGAAGCGGGCGGTGCCTCGCCCGCCGCAGATTGTGGGTATCAAGGGGCCATGGCGATGTCCAGCGTGCTGCGGCCTGCCGCTTGACGTGGATTGCCGCGGATCGCATACCGCCAGCATGAATCTGCGCCGCTTCGCCACTTTCTGCGCCCTGCTCGCCGCGGTTCCGACGGCGGCGCCGTGGCAGAGCGGCATCGGACCGTTCGGCGTGGGGCCGGCCATGGCCTCGAAGCTGAAGGTGCCGCGTTTCGTCTCGCTGCGCTTCGGCACCGTTAACCTGCGCACCGGCCCGGGCCGGCAATATCCGATCGATTGGGTCTACAAGCGGCGCGGCCTGCCGGTCGAGGTGATCCGGGACCTCGATACCTGGCGGCGGGTCCGCGACCGCTGGGGCACCGTGGGCTGGATCCATGTCAGCAACCTGACCGGCCGGCGCACCGTGCTGATCGACGGGCGGACCGTTCTGTTGCGCAAGCAGCCGCAGGAGGCGGCCGCGGCCGTGGCGAGGGCCGAAGCCGGCGCGGTCGCCCAGCTGAAGAAATGCACCGGCGCCTGGTGCCGGATTTCCGCCGACGGCTACACCGGCTGGGTCCGCCGTACAGCGGTCTGGGGGCTCCACGATAAGGATGACGGGCGGTAAGGCTCGGCCTGGATCCTTTCACCAGATACCAGGAAGCAGTAGATCGTTATGTCGAATGATCGCATAGAACAGGGCAAAGGTACTTCACGATTGATTTCGCGAACGTATGGGGTTATCTGCCGGTTCGTACCCATCTCGTTTGTCGAATGACATAATATTGATACGACACCGGCATACGACACGCTGACAAAAAATATCTAACTCGCGGGAGAAATTTTATGCGCGACCAGATTGAAAGAGACATCCAAAGCCCCTTCTATCGGGAGAAATTTGATAATGACGGCCAGAGATTTGTCGCTTGGTACGTTCACAATGTTCACCGTCGAGACATGATCGGGACAGTGGACGATGTAACAGACGGCCCGGATGACAAACAAATAGACGCAATTGTTGTCGATGACGATGCTTCGAAAGTTTTTGTGATTCAGGGTAAATTCGTTAGCGATGAAACAGTTGACGCGGAACCACTTCGCGAGGTTCTTTCTTCATGGGTTCATCTCAAAGATATCGTGAGACTTCAGGAGACCGGTAACCAGAAACTCAAGCAACGTTTGCCAGAGGTTGCGACTGCGCTTGAGGATGAATATAGCGTTTCTTTTGAGCTGATAATTACGGGTAAATTGACAACGTCTGCCAATAAGGATTTAGCACGATTTCAACAAGAACTTGCGGATACTGAAGACTTTCCAGCCGAGATTCACATCGTCGATTCTGATGAACTTAAACGTCGCTATAGTATGGCTTTGGAGCAAGAACATCCTTTGCTTAGCCACAAGCTTCAACTTGAGAGCGGAAAATATATGGTTATGCAAGTTGGCAGTACGAATTGTGTCGTGGCAGCATTGTCTCTTAGCGAATGCGCGAGGCTACCCGGCATAAGGGATGGTACTCTGTTTCAGAGAAATGTCCGCCAGTCACTTGGCCTAAACAATCGAGTAAACAAAGGTATTAAAGACACGATATATGGCGGCAACAGCGGAGATTTCTTTTTTCGTCATAATGGCATAACCGCGCTATGCAGAAACACCGAGATCTCAGATGGAACGTTGACAGTTAGGGGCATCAATGTCGTTAATGGTTGCCAGTCTCTTAACACTATTCTTTCGTGCAGCGAGCGAGTAAAACAACTGGACGATGCGTATGTAATGTTCCGGTTTTATGAAATTCCTGAGCGAGAAAGAGCTGATCGGATTAGTATTTCTACCAATTCTCAGAGCGCTGTAAAGCCACGAGACTTGAGGAGCAATGATCGGCGCGTGCTAGCTATAAAGCGTGCTTATGAGCAGAAGTATCCCAGTGCCTACTTTGTCACAAAACGAGGAGAGGAGCCGCCAGCAAACAAGGAAAGCTCTCTAGTCGTAGATTTGCTTGAGCTTGGCAAGTGCCTCATGGCTTGGCACTCACAGCGTCCCAACGTTTCATATAGCGAAAATAAAATTTTCGATAAACATTTTGAGCAACTCTTCAAGCGCAATGCTGAATACGCGCCCGGGAATGTATACGCACTTCATGCTTGGATGAAAGAAATAAGGAAACGATGGGAAAGGGAAAACCCGCTTAGCTTGAATGAATCACTGTTGGCGATGCGCGGATTTGCATCTTATCATCATCTATACGCTGTGTCCTTGTTTTTCTGCCAGGCAAATAGTAAAGGCAACAGAGTGCCGAATCCAGCAACAACACTTACTAAAGCATCAGAAGCTAACTTCGTCGGCCAAATAGTAGATTCTGCGGGAACATGTCTAAACACTGCACTCGAAGCGGCTGCAAATGAGCCACAGCCTACAAATAGGGTCTTCAGCCCTCAGAACTGGATCAAGACAAAGGCGTGCTTAGCCGGAATTCGTCAATCAACTGCGAATTACTTTAACATGTTACCTGCAATGCCTGGCGGGAGTGAACTAAACCAAAAGTTGCGTACAACGTTGAAAATGCAAGACGACGATTTTGAAGATCGATGGGCGGCAGATTAGGGCTCGCCCATTGAGATAGCCTCATGCTTTTTTTAGCTTGGTAATGGCTTAGGGTGCATTCTGATCTGTCGTATTCATCACAGAAAATCCTTTAGGTGTTCTAATTTAACAGGTGTTGTTCCTGTGGGTGGTTTCCCGAGGCGTATACTCATCTGTTAGTCAATTCCTTGGGCAGGTGCATTACACTTAGTCGCGCCGCGCTGCATATTCGTGGTTGCTAATTCGCCAACGACTCCTAATCTGCTTCCAGCTCGGTATCCCAGTAGAGATAGTCCGCCCAGCTCTCGTGCAGGAAATTGGGCGGGAAGCTGCGGCCGTTGTCCTGCAGGTAGTGGTTGGTCGGCACCTGGGGCATGCGCCGGGGCCGAATGCCGCTTTCCTGCGGCAGCCGGTTGCCCTTGCGCAGGTTGCAGGGCGCACAGGCGGTGACGATATTCTCCCACTGCGTCCGGCCACCGCGCGAGCGCGGGATGACATGGTCGAAGGTCAGTCCATCGGCCGTGCTCGGCACGTCGCAATACTGGCAGGTGAACTTGTCGCGCAGAAACACGTTGAAGCGCGTGAAGGCGGGGCGCCGGTTCGACGGAATATACTGCTTGAGCGAAATCACGCTCGGCAGCGCCATTTCCACCGAAGGCGAGCGCACCTTGCGGTCGTATTCCGACAGTACGATCACCCGGTCGAGGAAGACGGCCTTGATCGCCTCCTGCCATGACCAGAGCGACAGGGGGAAATAGCTGAGCGGTCGGAAATCGGCGTTCAGGACCAAAGCGGGGAAGGCGTTCAGCGCTACGGTCATGGCGTTTCGTCGATCCTGCCGGCCGAAGGCGCCGGGCTATCCGGTAACCGGCGGGTCAACCGGCCGTTCACGACGGGCCGATGACAAGCGCCGATCCATTCCCCAATATGTTGCGGGTTTCATCGCTGCATTGTCTATCGGCTGATGCCGGCCGGCGCAACCCGGCGATACGTCCTACACCGGCGCGCCGCCGTTTCCGGCCTTGGCCGCGCTGAAATAGCGCCACAACAGATGGGCGACGGCGCCGCGCCAGGGCCGCCAGATTTCGGCGCGCTCCAGAAGCCCGGCGGGCGCCGGGCGTTCGGACAGGCCGTACAGCCGCTGCGCCGCAGTCAGCAGCGCCAGGTCGCCGGCCGGCAGCACGTCGCGCCGGCCGAGCGCGAACAGCAGATAGACTTCCGCGGTCCAGCGGCCGATGCCCTTGACCGCGACCAGGGCGGCGACCGCTTCCTCGTCCGGCAGTTCGTGCAGCCGTTCGAGGTCGAGCGCACCGGACAGGCATGCTTCGGCGAGCGCACGGGTATAGCGGGTTTTCTGCCCGCTGAGGCCGAGCGCGCGCAGGGCAGCTTCGTCCAGCGCCAGCAGCCCGTGCGGCGTCATCGGGCGGACGGCGCCTTCGAGGCGCGCCCAGATCGCGCCCGCGCTGGCGACGGAAAGCTGCTGGCCGACGATGGCGCGCAGCAGGGCAGGGAAGCCCGCCGGCCGGTGCCGCAGGTCCGGATAGCCGACTTCGGCAAGCGCCCGCGCCACCGCCGGGCAGCGCCGGGCCGTCTCGTCCAGCCCGGCGATCAGGCTTTGCTCGGTCAGTTCCCGCATCGCTCTGCTATAACCGCGCGCACCGGCCACCGCCAGTAGAGCAAGGGGAGGCCGTGAAAGGATCGTCCGCATCGTGGTCGTTACACGTTTCGCGCCCAGCCCGACCGGCCACCTCCATCTCGGCCATGCCTGGTCCGCCTGGCAGGCCTGGCGCCGCGCGCAGGACGAAGGCGGCCGCTTCCTGCTGCGCATCGAGGATATCGACACCGGCCGCTGCCGGCCGGAATTCGAGATGGCGATCTTCGAGGACCTCGCCTGGCTCGGGCTCGACTGGGAAGAGCCGGTGCTGCGCCAGTCCGGGCATTTCGACCGCTACCGGGCGGCCCTGGCGGCGATCCGGGAGCGGGGCCTGGCCTATCCCTGCTTCTGCACCCGGGCCGATATCCGCCGGGAGATCGAGGCCGCCGGCGGCGCGCCCCACGGCCCGCCCGATCCGACTGGCGGACTCCGTTACCCCGGCACCTGCCGCGGCCTGACCGCAGCGGACCGGCAGGCGCGGATCGACCGCGGCGAACCCCATGCCTGGCGGCTGGATACGGCGGCGGCCGCCGCGTGCTTCCCCGGTCTGGTCTGGCACGACGAAGACGCCGGCGCTGTGCCGGCCGATCCGGCCCCCTTCGGCGATGTTGTGCTGGCGCGCAAGGATATCCCGACGAGCTATCACCTTTCGGTCACGGTCGACGACGCCTGGCAGGGCGTCACGCTCGTGGTGCGCGGCACGGACCTGTTCGCCGCCACCCATGTCCATCGGCTGCTCCAGGCGATCCTCGGCCTGCCCGCGCCGCGCTATGTCCACCATCCGCTGCTGCTGGACGCCGAGGGCAAGCGTTTCGCCAAGCGCGACCGGGCGCTGACTCTGCGCACCCTGCGGGAAGAGGGCCTGTCGCCCGCTGAGGTTATCTCGATGGCGGAGACTTGGCGGCGCGGTTCGGTTCCCGGTGACCCGTAGGGCGGGTTTAAAACGGGGCTTATCCGGAATGGTTGGCGCCGACGGGCGAAAGACTGCGAGTCGGTTCCGACGGACCAGGCAACTGTTCCCCCCTCCCCCTGCATTCCCCTGCGAAACCGCCACGCCGGCGATGTATCCTTCCCCCGCTTCAGCGGGGGAAGCGGCCCCGGATTTATCCGGGGTCGATGGGGGTGTCCGTCCCGCCTGCGCCGGTTCCGCACCGCACGTCTGCCGTCGCCGCACCCCCGCCCGATCTCCCCCTCTGAAGAGGATTCTTCTGCAAAAGGGGCCGGAAGGGCCGGACGCCGGAAAACGGACAGACCGGTCTACCCGCAGGCGTTTTTTTTGATTCGAAGGCCCTCGAATCGCCCGAACCCCGCAGAAACGCCGGGAAACCGCGATTCGGGAGAGTCGCAAAAACAATCCCGATAGGAATTTTTCCAGCCTCCCCGCCGAGCGGGAGCGTGCTCGACACTAGGGGCGGCACCGCCGGGCAGCATGGCCCGGCGGGATCGGAGGGTCGAACCGGACGGAGTCCGGCCGTCAAGCCCCGCCGGCGCAGAGGGCGGCGCATTGGATGGGGGATCGGATAGCCGATCGGCGGCGGCGGGCCGGAAAGCGGGAAGGTTCCCGCCTGTTTCTTCGTTCGCTTCTTTTGGGGGCGTCGGCTGGCCGCTGCGGGCGCACTTCGGGCGTTGACGGGGCCGATATAGGGCGTGGATGCCGTCATGTCAAGGAAATTAATTGTAAAAAAGGAATTTTTTGGGGAACGCCCCGGTGGGCCCGGCCGCATGGAGGTGCCGGTGGCCCCCTCCCCCTAACCCCCTCCCCCGGAGGGGAGGGAGGATGTTTTTGCGGAAGCCGCAGTGCGGAAGCAGGAAAAACGTACGGAATACGGGCGTTTCGCCCCCTCCCCTTGGGGGAGGGGGTTAGGGGGAGGGGTATCGCGGGGAAGGCTGCGCCGGCGCCCGTTTTCGCTCTGCCCGGCTTTCGCAGAGAAATCCTCTGAAGAGGGGAAAGGAGAACGGAGGCAGCGCTGTCCGGCCGCTTACAGAAGGGGCGGCCCTAACCTTCGGCCCCCTCCTTCTCCGACCCGATCAGCGCCTCTTTCCGCGCGACGCCCCATCGGTAGCCGGCGAGGCCGCCGTCGCTGCGTTTCGCGCGGTGGCAGGGGATGACGATGGAGACCGGGTTGGTGGCGCAGGCCCGGCCGACCGCGCGTTGCGCGCCTGGTTTGCCCAGAGCGCGGGCGATCTCGCTGTAGGTCCGGGTCTCGCCGCGCGGAATCTCGGTGAGCGCGCGCCAGACCCGCTGCTGGAAGGCGGTCGCCCGCACGTCGAGCGGCAGGGTTTCGCGCGGCGGACGTCCGTCAACCCGGCGCAGCACTTCGGCAGTCCAGGTCTCGAGGATCCCGATATCCGGCACGATTTCGGCCTGCGAAAATTCGGCCCGCAATTCGGCCAGCAGGGGCGCTTCGTCGTCATCGAAACCGACGAAGCAGATTCCGCGCTCCGTGGCGGCGACCAGCAGCAGGCCGAGCGCGCAGGGCGCCGTCGTCCACGCAATCCGCGCCCCGGCACCGCCCCTGCGGTAGGTCGCCGGCGTCATGCCGAGGGTGGCATCCGAGGATTCGTAGAGCCGGCTGGAGGACCCGTATCCGGCCTCGTAGAGCGCACCGGTCACCTCGTCGCCGTCGCGCAACAGGGATTTCAGCCGCGCGCGCCGGCGCTGGTCGGCATATTGCTTGGGCGAGACGCCGAGCGCTCCGGTAAAGCGCTTGTGCAGCCAGGCCGGGCTGAGCCCGACATGGTCGGCGATCTGGCGCAGGGTCGGCACGCCCTCGTCGAAGGCGTCGATGAAGCGGCAGGCCCGCTCGATGCGCCGGTCCTGGACGGTTCCGGAAGCGGCGGGCGTGGCGGTGGCGATGGCCGGAGCGGCAGCGTCGGGGGGCATGGTTCGCATCCTGTCTTGCGGGCCCATTGTGCGGGAAGCCGGCAGTTTGGGACAGGCCGGCCTGCCGCGCTATCCGATGCGTGTCGTGCCGCCCGTCCGGTCAGTCGGCGCCGTAGGCATGCAGGCCGGGGCCATGGTTGCGCAGCCAGGACCGGCCGAACGCCGCGTGTTCGGTGAGCGTGTCGACACGCCGCCAGAAGCGCGCCGAATGGTTCGGCTCCTCCAGATGGGCGACTTCGTGCGCCACGACATAGTCCAGCACCTCGGCCGGCGCGAGGATCAGGCGCCAGGAGAAGCTCAAATTGCCCGTTGCGCTGCACGAGCCCCAGCGGCTCTGTTGGTCGCGCACGGAAACCCGCGCCACCGTCCGGCCGATGCGTTCCGCCTTGTCGTGCGCCAGTCCGGCGATCCGGCGGCGGGCTTCGCGTTTCAGCCAGTCGCGCACCCGGCGGGCGAAGAAATCGCGCGCGCCGGAAACGATCAGCCGGCTGCCGTCCAGCACGACGCCGGCCCGCGCCTCCGGGGCGTGAACCAGCAGGCAGTCGGCTCCGTGGATCGGCACGATTGTGCCGGGCGCAAACGGGATGCATTCGGGCAGCAGCGCCAGCCGGCTGCGCAGCCACAGCGCTTTCTCTTCGGCGAAGGCCCGGCCGTCGGCGACCGACGCGCCGGGCGGCAGCACGAGTTCGGCCCTGCGGGCGTTGCGGTCGATGCGAAGGAGAATGCGGCGGGCCCGGGCGCTGCGCCTGACGCCCACCGTCACCGTCCGGCCGTCGGCGTGCAGCGTCAGGGAGTCGGTCATGGCGGAAACGGCGGCTACGCCACCGGCGGCGCATCGTGCGCGGCGCGGATGAAACCGCGGACCCGGGGACAGATCAGTTCGCGCCAGCGGCGGCCGTTGAAGATGCCGTAATGGCCGACATCCGGTTGCAGGATGTGGTGGCGGCAGTCGTGCGGGATGCCGGTGCACAGCTCGTGGGCCGCGCGGGTCTGGCCGACTGCGGAAATGTCGTCCAGTTCGCCTTCCACGGTCAGCAGCGCGGTCTTCGCGATCGCCGCCGGCTCGATCCTGCGCCCGCGGGAGATCCATTCGCCCCGCGGCAGGGCATGTTTCTGGAAAACGACGTCCACGGTCTGGAGATAGAACTCCGCCGTCATGTCCATGACCGACATGTATTCGTCGTAGAATTTGCGATGCGCCTCGGCGCTGTCGCCGTCGCCCCGGATCAGGTGTTCGAACAGCTTCAGATGCGCCCCGAGATGGCGGTCGAAATTCATCGACATGAAGCCGGTGAGCTGGAGGAAACCGGGATAGACCCGCCGGTTGAAGCCCTCGTAGCCGAACGGCACCCGGGTGATGACCGAGCGCTCGAACCAGCCCAGGCTGTGCCGTTTGGCGAAGTCGTTGACCCGCGTCGGGTTGACCCGGGTATCGACCGGCCCGCCCATCAGGGTCATGGACAGGGGCTGGCACGGGTCGCCGTCGGCCGCCATCAGCGAAACCGCGCCGACGACCGGCACCGAGGGCTGGCACACCGCGATGACATGGGCGCCCGGCCCGAGCCGCTGCAGGAAGGCGATGACGTGGTCGACATAATCGTCCAGATCGAACCGGCCTTTCGAAACCGGCACGCGGCCGGCGTCGATCCAGTCGGTGACGTAAACGTCGTGGTCGGGCAGCAGGGCAGCCACCGTGCCGCGCAGCAGAGTGGCGTGATGGCCGGACATCGGCGCGACGACCAGGACTTTCGGATCGTTGCGTCTGCCGGACTCGCGTAAAAAATGCACCAGGTTGCAGTGCGGCCGGGCCTCGACGACCTCTTCCGTCACCGCAACCGTCGCGCCATCGATCCGCGTACGGTCCAGCGCCCATGCCGGCTTTTCGTAACGCCGGGTTACGCGCTCGAACAGTTCGCAGCCGGCGGCCACGCCGCGGAAAAACCGGCTCTCGGTAAAGGGCAAATCCGGGTTGGTCAGGAAATTCCGGCCGGCGACCGCCATCATGCGCATCGGGGCGAAGGCGGCGAGCTGCCAGTCATAGAGGGAATAGAGCATCAGGGAGCCGGCTCCGGCGTCGCTTCAGTTTTACAAATCGAACGCTTCCGAAGACACGACATCCGTCGGCCTCCCTATTGCACTGCAACAAATCATGCGGCGGCCCTTTGCACAACCGATTAAGGCATGTTCAGTCATCACCGAAGCGATACCGGTTACGGGCGTGGGCGCGAGGGGACCCGAATCCCGCCGGCGTCAGCGCAATCCGGCGACGCCGTATCCGTTGAGCAGGTTGAGGACCCAATGTGCGCCGCGGCCCGGCTCCTCGACCAGGTCGATCTGGGTCAGCGAACTGTTGCCGATGGTCAGGCTGAGCGCCATCGGCGACGGCAGATCGAAAGCGCCGACCAGCGCGGCGCGGATCGTCCCGCCGTGTGCGACGGCGACGATATTGCGCCCGCGATGCTCGGCGGACAGCCGCTGCACCGCAGCGGCGATCCGGATGCGCAGGTCGCCGAAGCTCTCCCCGTTGGGCGGCGCCCGGTCGAGAACCGACATCCAGAAATCCCGAAAGCCGCCATACCTCTCGTAGAACGGCGCGCGCGGCTCGCCCTGCCAGTCGCCGAAATGCTGCTCGGCCAGGTCCCTGTGCGGCGTTACCACCGGCAGTGGGTAGCCGGCCGCGCCGATGGCGGCGGCGGTCTGGCGGGTGCGGCGGAGATGGGAGGAAACCCACACCGCATCCCGGGGCAGCGCTTCGGCCAAAGCGCGGTGGGCCGCCGTGTCGCCGGTATCGGCCGCCAGGTCAGCCTGGCCGTAGAAACAGCCGCCGTCGTCGGTCACCGGGGCGTGGCGGATCCACCACCACCGGGTTACGGTTACAGTCATGCCGGAAGCCTCGTGCGCGATCAGGTGACGGCGACCACCGTGACGATGACCGCAAGTTCCGTCTTGATGCGGACGGTATAGAGCAGATTCCGGTCGCGCGGCATCCCGAACAGGCCCGCGGACGCGAGGACCAGCCCGCCGACGATCAGGCTCACGACCGCCGCCAGCAAGGCGGTCCACAGGCCGAGGAACAGGATGGCGAGCAACAGGGCGGCGGCTGCACTGATCCACAGGGCGATGCTGCCGCCCCCGTCAGGTCGGCGGTCGAACAGTGGGTCGGCATCGCTGTCCCCGCCCGCCAGGGTTGCGAGCGCCATAGTTGCGGTCGACAGCACCAGCGCGGCGAGCAACGCTGCCAGCATGGCCGACAGCGGCGCCACGGCGGCCAGGCCGGCGATCCGGGCGAGCAGGATGGCGCCGACCGCGGCTGCGATAACGGCAAAGCGCCGGTCGGACCCCTCTCCCGCGCCGGTAAGGTCTGCAGCGGCAGCGGCAGCCGCGCCTTCGGCCCGCGCATTGGTCAGGGTGGTAAGTGTCACGGCGGCGAACACGGCCGCGCCGAAAGCCTGGAGGCCGAGGATATCGGCGAGCCATGCGAACAGGGCGGCCGGCACGCCGAGCGCCAGGCCGACCAGGACGAAGGCGCGGCGACTGTCCGCCTCGGCGGCCCGGCCGATCTCGCCGCGCCGGCCGAACGGCCAGCCGGTCAGGATGATGGCGGCGTTACGGCAATCGCGGAACCAGCCGGCTCCTGCGAGCGGGCCGTCGCCGTTCCGGCGGGACAGGCCGAGCCAGGTGTCCGGATCGTCGCTGCGATCGTCGCCCCGATTTTCGGTCATCGTCGTTCCGCATCCTCCTGCGCGCCCGGCAGGGCCGTTCCCGGTCCGGCCGGACGCCTCGGCTCGAAATATAGGCTATCCCGCCCGGTCCCGACAGGACCAGACTGTCGATGCCTGCGGGCCGCCTATTCGCCGATCTGGAGGATCAGGCCGCGTTCGCGCGCCGAACGGAAAAAGCGCAGGAAAACCAGAACCGATACGCTCAGGTAGGCGGCGTTCAGGGCGGCGGCGTTGAACAGCAGATCGGTCCGGAAGTCGTTGTCGACCAGAACGGCGCGCATCCCCTCGAAGACATGGGTCGACGGCAGGATGCCCGCGATCCATTGCAGCCATTCCGGCATGACAGACAGCGGATAGTAGATGGCGCTGAACGGCGCGACCGCGAAGATCGCGAACCAGGCGATGCTTTCCGCCCCCAGGCCGTAGCGCATCAGCAGGCCGCACACGACCAGCCCGAACGACCAGCCCATGACCTGGAGGTTGGTGAAGAAAGCGATCAGCGGCAATCCCATGTCGAAGATCGAATAGGCGTACAGCCAGATCGCCAGCAGCGCGGCCGGAATCACGCCGATCAGCACGCGGATCAGCGACATCAGCGTCAGCGCGGCGACGAATTCGCCGGGCCGCAAGGGGCTCACGAACAGGTGGCCGAGATTGCGCGACCACATTTCCTCGAGGAAGGACAGGCTGACGCCGAGCGATGCGCGGAACAGCACGTCCCACAGCAGAACGGCGGCGATCAGCACGCCGGCGGCCTGGACGAAAAATCCGGATTTGCTCGCCAGGAAGATCGTGAGAAAGCCCCACATGATCATCTGGAGCGTCGGCCAGTAGGCCATTTCCAGAATGCGCGGCCAGGAACCGCGGTAGAGATAGACGTAGCGCAGGACCATCGCCCGGATGCGCCGCCACGTCGCGAACGCGCCCCGGTTCCCGGCGGCGCTGCCCTCGAACGCACTCATGCCGCCTTGCCCGTCTGTTCGGGGCGCCGGTCGGCGTTCTGCCCATTGGCGTTCTGCCCATTCGCGTTCTGGCGGTCGCGCGCGATGTCCAGAAAGACATCCTCCAGATTGGCGCGGCCGTAGCGCCGGATCAGCTCGGCCGGGCTGCCCTGGTCGACGATCCGGCCGGCGCGCATCATCATCACCCGGCTGCACAGGCGCTCGACCTCGGCCATGTTGTGGGAGGCCAGCAGAATGGTAGCCCGGTGCGTGTCCCGGTAGGCTTCGAGATAGGTCCGGATCCGGTCGCCCGTATCCGGGTCGAGAGAGGCGGTCGGTTCGTCGAGCAGCAGGACATCCGGCTCGTTGAGCAGCGCCTTGGCCAGCGCGAGGCGGGTCCGCTGCCCGGCGGAAAGGGTGCCGCTCGGCCGGTCCATGAAAGCCGTCAGGTCCAGTTCTTCGGCCAGCCGGCCGATCCGCCGCGCCGGCCGGGCGAGGCCGTAGAGCCCGGCGTAGACCTTCAGGTTCTCCCGCGCGGTCAGACGCTTGGGCAGATCGACATAGGGCGAGGAGAAATTCATGCGCGGCAGGGCATCGTAACGATGCTTCAGCATGTCGACCCCGAGCACCGATATCCGCCCCCTGGTCGGCAGGAGCAGGCCCAGGATCATGGAGATCGTCGTCGTCTTGCCCGCACCGTTGCCGCCGAGCAGCGCCGCAGTCGCGCCCACCGGCACACTGAACGACAGGCGGTTGACGGCCAGGACGTCGTCGTAGGACTTGGTCAGCTTGGCGACCCGGATGGCGGCCGGCGGAGCTTCGGTCTGGGCCACGCTCACTACCCTGTAACTTGGCCTGTAATTTGGCCTGTAATTTGGCCTGCAATTTGGCCCGCAACCGGGAACTGCATCAATCGCCTTGCGAACATCGCCTGTCTTCGTCAGTACTGAACTCTGTTCCGGGCGGTCTGCCCCGGAAGCAATCCGCCCCCGGAATCAGTTCGCCCCCGAAGGGGCCATGACAACCGGACAATGAGATCCAAACTCGCCGCGATCCGCCGCTTAACCGCTCCGAGAACGGGGCGGGTGCGCCTGCGCACGCTCGTCTACATAAGGTGGTTCGCCGTCGGTGGACAGTTGGCGGCGCTGGTCATCGTCAATTTCGGCCTGAACTATTCGTTGCCGATGCTCGCCTGCCTGGCAACGGTCGCAATTTCGGCGGCGGTCAATGTCGGCATCACGCTGACCCGGCCGATGAGCGGCACGCTTTCCGACCGGGGGGCGGCGCTCTGGCTGGCCTACGATATCCTGCAGCTGTCGACGCTGCTCTATCTCACCGGCGGCCTCCAGAATCCGTTCTCCGTGATGCTCCTCGCCTCGGTGGTGGTCTCGGCCTCGGTCCTGTCGCGCATCAGCACGCTCAGCCTCGGCCTGCTCGTCGCAGTCTGCATCAGCGTTCTGGCGTTCCGGTACGAACCGCTGCCCGGGCCGGAGCCGCTGCTCGAACTGCCGGTGTTTTACGTCCTGGGCGTGTGGCAGGCCCTGGTGATCGGCGGGCTGTTCATCGCCGCCTTCGTCGGCAGCGTCGCCGAGGAGGGCCGCCGCATGCAGGATGCGCTGAACGCGGCGCAGGTGGCGCTGGAGCACGAACAGCGCCTGTCGTCGCTCGGCGGGCTGGCCGCGGCGGCGGCCCACGAGCTCGGCACGCCGCTGTCGACGATCGCGGTCACCGCAAAGGAGCTGAGCCACGATCTGAAGTCCGGCAGCCCGATGTCCGACGATGTCGAACTGATCCTGGAGCAGACCGCCCGCTGCCGCGAAATCCTGATGGAGCTGAGCCGCAAACCCGAGACCGAGGGCGGCGAGCCCTTTACCCGGCTTCCGCTCAGCACGATGCTCGACGAGGCCGCCCGGCCGTATCTGACCGAGTCGGTCAATCTCACGCACGATTTCCGCGCGGTCGGCGAGTCGCCGGGCAGCCCGGAACCGGTGCTGACCCGCAGCCCCGAATTTCTCCGTGCCGTCGGCACCCTGATCCAGAACGCCATCCAGTTCGCCGAAGCCGAAGTCATCCTGCGGGCACGCTGGGACGCCGCAACGGTGACCGTCGAGATCATCGACGACGGCCCCGGATTCTCGGCGCACTTGCTAGACCGCCTCGGCGAGCCTTATGTTTCGACTCGTGCCGGTGCGGACGGCGAAGGCGAGCATATGGGGCTGGGTGTTTTCATCGCCCAGAATCTGCTCAATCGTACGGGCGCCACACTCCGGTTCGCCAATCAGGATTGGTGGGACTGGTGGGGGGCCGGCGCCATCGTTCGGATAACCTGGCCGCGCCGGGAACTCGAACACGCAACTTCGGAGACCGGACGTGTCGGAGAACACGCAGGACAGTAAAGGAAAACTTCTGGTCGTTGACGACGACCGGCCCCTGCGGCAGCGCCTGATCCTGGCGATGGAGCGCCGCGGCTTCAGCGTGGTGGCGGCGGAGAGCGCCGCCCAGGGCGTGGCCTGTGCCAAGTCGGAAATGCCGGACTATGCGGTGATCGATCTGCGCCTGGGCGACGGCAGCGGCCTCGACGTCGTGGCCGCCCTGCACGAGGTCAAGCCGGACTGCCGCGTCATCATGCTGACCGGCTACGGCAACATCGCGACCGCCGTCGCCGCCGTGAAGGCCGGCGCCGTCGATTACCTGCCCAAGCCGGCCGACGCCGACCAGATCGAGGCGGCGCTGCTCAACACCGACCGGCCTTTGCCGGGGCCGCCGGAGAACCCGATGTCGGCCGACCGGGTGCGCTGGGAGCATATCCAGCGGGTCTACGAGCAGTGCGACCGCAACGTGTCGGAAACCGCGCGCCGGCTGAACATGCACCGGCGCACGCTGCAGCGCATCCTCAACAAATACGCCCCGCGCGAAACGCCGAACAACTGAGCCCGCGCGGCGCATCTCTACCTCCCCCTCTTCAGAGGGGGAGGCCAAGGTGGAGGTGTGGCGGCGACAGACGTACGTTGCGAAGCAGACGCAGGCGCCAGCAGGACGAACACCCCCATCCCCTCCGCTGCGCTCCGGGACTTCCCCCGCTAAAGCGGGGGAAGAAAACATCCGATTCGCAGAGCACTGTGCCGCACGGCGGCAAAGGACGAAACCGATGAACGAGCCGCCCGAAGACCGGGAATTCGATCCGGATACCGCGCCGGACCTGTCCGCCGACGGATGGCCCCGGAAATTTTCAGACGTGCCGGTCCGCCGGGGCCGTCCGCCTGACCCGCCCCCTACTTCCCCGGCGGCTTGATCATGCGGCCGAGCGGCTGTCCGCCGAACAGGTGGACGTGGAAGTGCGGCACCTCCTGCAGGCCGTGTTCGCCGATGTTGGTGAGCGCCCGGTAGCCGCCCTCCGTAATGCCGAGCATCTGCGCGGTCTCGCCGAGTGCGCGGACGAAGCCGGCGATCTCCTCGGCCGGGGCGTTGGCGGCGAAGTCGGTCAGGTCGACATAGGCGCCCTTCGGGATGACCAGGACATGGACCGGCGTTTGCGGGTTGATGTCCCGGAACGCCAGCGCATGGTCGTTCTCGTGGACCGGGTCGCACGGAATCTCGCCGCGCAGGATTTTGGCGAAGATGTTGTTCGGATCGTAGCTCATCGGCCGGCCGGCCCCGCGGGGTTGCGATGTTTCAGTTATGGCGTCCGGGCCGCTTTCTCGGCAAGGCCCGAAGTGCCCTCCCGCCGTTCCAGCTCGCGCCACACATCCTCCGGCTTCACGCCGCACGCCGCCCACAGCACCAGCAGGTGGTAGAGCAGGTCGGCGCTCTCGGCAGCCAGCGCGTCGGAGTCTTCCGCCATGGCCGCAAGGATGGCCTCGACCGCTTCCTCGCCGGTTTTTTTCGCGACCGCCGGGACGCCGCCGGCCAGCAGCCGGGCAGTCCAGGAACTCGACGGGTCGGCGCCGCGCCGGCTCTCGACGGTGTCATACAGGGCGTCCAGCACATGCCGGGCGCCGGAATCGCGCAAGGTGTCGCGCTCGCTCACGCCGCTTCCTCCGCTGCCGTCTTCGCCCCGGGTTCCGGGGCCGTCCGGTGCGGGCGCACCGGCACGCCGGCGGCCGCCATATGGGCCTTGGCCTCGGCGATCGTATAGGTGCCGAAATGGAAGATGGAGGCCGCGAGCACCGCCGAGGCGCGGCCCTGCGTCACGCCCTCCACCAGATGGTCCAGCGTGCCGACGCCGCCGGAGGCGATCACCGGCACCGGCACCGCATCGGCGATCGCCCTTGTCAGCTCCAGGTCGAAGCCGGCCTTGGTGCCGTCCCGGTCCATCGAGGTCAGCAGCAGTTCGCCGGCGCCGTAGTCCGCCATGCGCTGCGCCCATGCGATGGCGTCGATGCCGGTCGGCTTGCGCCCGCCATGGGTATAGATCTCGAAGCCGCCGGCGTTGGGCCCGGTGGTCGCCCGCTTGGCGTCGATCGCCACGACGATGCACTGGCTGCCGAACTTGTTGGCGGCCTCCTGCACGAATTCCGGCCGGCGCACCGCGGCGGTGTTGATCGAGACCTTGTCCGTCCCGGCGAGGAGCAGCTTGCGGATATCCTCGACCTCGCGCACGCCGCCGCCGACGGTGACCGGCATGAAGCAGGAGGCGACCGTGCGGTCGACGACATCGTAGATCGTGTCGCGATTCTCGTGGCTCGCGGTGATGTCGAGAAAGCACAGTTCGTCGGCGCCTTCCCGGTCGTAGAGCTTTGCCTGCTCGACCGGGTCGCCGGCATCGACCAGGTCGACGAAATTCACGCCCTTGACGACGCGGCCGTCCTTGACGTCCAGGCAGGGGATGATGCGGGTCTTCAGCATGCCGTCACCGGTCGGCCGGCGGCAGCGGTGCGCCACGCCGCCGGCAGCGCGGCGATCATGCGCGCGCGCCGGAGAAAAGAAAAGTCCGGCCGCCGGCGGCGGCCGGACTGGAAATTCGATCGGCCGGCAGCCCTACGGCTGAGGCACGTAGCGCAGATACGGTTTCTCGGCGCGCCATCCGTCGGGATATTTCTCTTTCGCGGCCTCGTCCGACACCGCCGGTACGATGATGCATTCCTCGCCGTGCTCCCAGTCGGCCGGGGTGGCGACCTGATGCGCGGCCGTGAGCTGGCAGGAATCGATCAGGCGCAGGATTTCGTTGAAGTTCCGGCCGGAACTCATAGGATAGGTCAGCGTCGCCTTTACCCTCTTGTCGGGGCCGACGATGAAGACCGAACGGACGGTGGCGTTGTCTGCCGCGGTCCGCGCCCTGGCTTCGCCGCGGGCGTTCGGGTGCAGCATGTCGTAAAGCTTGGCCACGGTCATGTCGGTGTCGCCGACCAGCGGGTAGCTCACCGCAGCGCCCTGGGTCTCCTCGATATCCTTCTTCCAGGCATTGTGGTCTTCGACGGAATCGACCGACAGGCCCATGACCTTGCAATTCCGCTTGCGGAATTCCGGCATGAGGCGTGCCACGCTGCCGAGCTCCGTCGTGCAGACCGGCGTGAAATCCTTGGGATGCGAGAACAGGACGCACCAGCCGTCGCCGACATAGTCGTGGAACGTGATCTCGCCTTCGGTTGTGGCGGCGGTAAAGTCCGGCGCCTCGTCACCAATTCTGACAGCCATCTTCCTTGTCCTCCGTTAGCCGGTTGGCGGGGAGCGCTGCGGAGCGCCGCGCGCCTCGACCGGCCCGCCATCGCCGCCCCGCTTTAACTGGCCCGCCTTAACTAGTAAGCGCCCGCCGGGGATCAAACGCCGCCGGCAATACCGGTTCGCCCGCAATGCCGGCGAAACGCTGGACCTCCCTGGGCGACGGTTCGCCGGTGAAGCCCTGCTCGAAGGCCACCGGGGCAAGGCCGGGCCCGAATGCCGTGAGCAGTTCGCCGGGGCGCAGCAGGAAAGCCGGATTGCGCGGCCGGCCGTAGGCCTCGTTGCCCACCATGAAGGTCTCGTAGATCAGCCATCCGCCGGGCCCGAGCAGTCCGGGCAGACGCGGCAGAAGCGGGCGGTGCAGGTAATTGCAGACGATGACGATGTCGAACGGACCGGCCGCGCCGAGGGCCCGTATCGTTTCTGCGGCCTCGCCGGACTCCAGGTCCATTGTCAGCACGGCGATCCCGTCGTCCGCTGCGGCGAGAGCCGTCAGCGCACCGGTCTCCCGGTCGACGGCGGTCACCCGCCAGCCGCGCGACCGCGCGAGCCGGACATGACGTCCGCGGCCGGCGGCGAGATCCAGGGCGCGGCCGCCGGCCGCGGGCGCCGCCGGCAGGAAGCGCGATACCCAGCCGCTGGGTGCGGACATGGCGGCTTCAGTCATCGCGCCGCAAGGTCTTCCGTTGATGCGCCAAAGTCCCTAAATCCGTGCTATGGGATACGAACTCCGCTAGGTATTGCGTCGCTCAACACCGGGTGTGCGATGATCCGTTACATCGTCCGCTGCGAAGCCGGCCACGAATTCGAAGGCTGGTACAGGGATTCGAAGACCTACGAAACCCTGCAGGCCGCCGGCGCGGTTTCCTGCTCCGTTTGCGGCTCCGTCGAGGTGCGCCGCGCCCCGATGGCGCCGGCGCTCTCCGGCACCAAGGCGACGCAGCGCAGCGGGCCGCCGCCTACCGAACCGGTCGGCGACAGCGCGGCGGACTCCGCCGAGCCCGCCGCGCCGCCCGCCGCCGCGCCGCCCGCACCGGTCTCGGCCGAAGACGCCAAGCGCATCCATGTGATGGGCAAGATCCGCGAGGCGATGGTCGAGATGCGCCGGCATGTCGAAAGCAATGCCGACTATGTCGGCCCGAAATTCGCCGACGAGGCGCGCAAGATCCATTATGGCGAGACCCAGCAGCGCAGCATCTACGGCGAGGCGACGGACGCCGAATCCGATGCCCTGCGCGACGAGGGTATCGAGTTCGGCCGCATCCCCTGGGTGTCGAAGACCGACGCGTAATTCATAACTTCGGAGCGTCTTCCTGCGCTCTGCCGCAATACGGCAGGCCCGGCCGCTGCACGAAACCGGTCTTGCCTGCAATTGTGATTTACACTATATATTTTTCTCTCATGTAAATCACATTGTGTTTCCGATACACCCATGACCGGCTCCCTGTCCCTGATCGACCTGACGCCCGACGACATCGCGAAACTACCCGCCGGGTTGCACGAAAGGATCGGCAAATCGCCGGCGGCGAAAGGCCCCGGATCGGGCGCATGGCTGCTTGTCGGCGGCAAGTCGGAGGAACTGACGAGGCTGATCGAACGCACGGTCGAGACACTGCCTTCTTTCGCGGCTGCACGCGGCCTCCGGCTCACCGAAGCCAATATCGAGAAAATACTCGACATCATCCTTGCCGACGTGCCGCGCGCCGCCGTCGAAACCGCGCTCGAAATCGACAATGCGCGTCTGCGCTCCGACTATCTCCGGGAAACGCCGACGCTGACCGCAGGGGAGGTTCGCGCCGTATCGGGCCTTAACCCGCGAAACAAGAGCGAACCCGCTTCGCGCTGGAAGCGGGAAGGTAGGCTGTTCGCCGTGCGCCGGTCGGGCATCGATCTGTACCCGGCCTTCCAGTTCGGCGACGGCGCGCCGCGGCCGGCGATCGGGCAAATCCTCGCCGCTCTTCCCGAAGGGATAACAGGCTGGCAGATCGCCCTGTGGTTCGCGTCCGCGAACGGCTGGCTCGACAGCGCCGCACCGCAGGACCGTCTGTCCGAACCCGATTCCGTTGTCGATGCGGCCCGGAGGCTCGCCGATCCTGCTGTCGGCTAGCGCAGGTCTCCCGAATGTCGATCAGGGCGCCGTCGGGCGAACTCGCCAGCCCCAACATCGTCCTGCTCCGCGCCGGGATGCCGGTGGAACGGATCCATGACCGCCGCTATGGCGCAAGCGACTTCAATCCCTGCAAGGGCGGCCCCACGCGCTTCGCGCCGATCCGCGATACGGAGGGCAACTGCATTCCGTCGCTCTACGCCGCCGATACTCTCGAAGCGGCAATTTACGAGACGATCTTTCACGACATTCCCGTACGCGCCAAACGCGCGACCGTTCCCAAATCCCTTGTGGAAAGCCGGATGCACAGCCGGCTCGAAGCGCTGCGCGACCTGCGCCTCGCCTCGTTGCGCGCCCCGGACCTCCGGCGGTGGCGCATCGGCCGCAACGCCCTGATCGCTTCCTCGCCGACGCTGTATCGGGAGACCGCCCGTTGGGCCTGCGCAATTCACCACCGGTTTCCCAAGGTTGAAGGTTTGGCCTGGACCTCGAACCGGTGCGATCCCGACACTGCCTGCCTGTTCTTCGGCGACCGGGTGACATCGCGGGATTTCCGCATCGTCCGGACCCGCGACGGTCAGGACGATCCGACGTTCCTCGCGGATGTGCGCGAAGCGGGCCAAAGAAGCGGCATCGGTATTACGGTCTGACGCCAGGCGCAGGCATTGCCGCCTCCAGCAGCCGGTCGAGCGCATCGGGGTCGCGCCATTCGAGGGTGACGGGGACCGGCGTCACCATGAGGCGGGCGTCGGGCGGCAGACGCATATAGTCCTTCTCGGTGCAGACCGGGATCGCGCCGCGCTCCTGAGCCAGTTCGCAGATGAACATGATCTCGGTTTCCGGGAAGGGGTGATGGTCCGGATAGGCCATTGCCTCGGCCAGGTCCGCGCCGATCTCCTTCACCGTGTCGAAGAACTTGTCCGGCCGGCCGATGCCGGCAAAGGCGACGACCCTGCGGCCGTGCAGCGCCATCGCCTCTTCGGCCGGCACGAAGCGGGTTTCCAGCAGCGGCATATGGTTCGCTTCCTTTCGGCAGCGCCGGGCCGCATCCACGGCATCGGCGCCCACGATGACGACGGCATCCGCCCGCGCCAGGCCGCGCCCGACCGGTTCGCGCAGCGGACCGGAGGGAATGAGCCGGCCGTTGCCGAAGCCGAAGCCGCCGTCGACGACGACCAGCGACAGGGCCTTGGCGACGGCGGAATTCTGGTGGCCGTCGTCAAGCAGCAGGATGTCGGCCCCCGCGTCGACGGCGGCCCTTGCGCCGGCGGCCCGGTCCCGGGCGACGACGGTCGGCAGAGTTCCGGCCAGCAACAGCGGCTCGTCGCCGACCTCCCGGGCGGTGTGCAGCGCCGGATCGACCCGCACCGGGCCGGCCAGCCGGCCGCCATAGCCGCGGCTGACGGCGAAGGGCCGCCGGCCCCGTTCGAGCAACAGCCGCGCCAGCGACAGGACGACCGGCGTCTTGCCCGCGCCGCCGGCGGTGAGGTTGCCGACGCAGATCGCCGGTACCGGCGGAACGTATCTCGGCGCCCGACCTGCCCGCATGGCCGTGCCGGCGCCGTACAGCCACGACACCGGCAGCAGCATGGTCGAGACCGCGCCCTTGCGCGACCAGGCGTCCGGCGTGCGCATCAGGCGCCGTCCCGGCCGGCCGGCGTCGACGCGCCCGGCACTTGATCGGGCAGGGCCGCAAGACCGGGCTCCAGCAGCGCCATCGCCCGGTCCAGGATGCCGGTGCGGTTCTTCACGGCGCCGGCCGCCCGCCCCGCCCGGTCCCGGCATTCGGCCGGATCGGCCAGCAGGCGGCGCACCGCCGTTGCGAGCGCATCGGCCGAATCGACGGTTTCGCTGGCGCCGGCTTCGCACAAGGTCCCGGCGACGCCGGCGAAGTTGCCGACATTCGGGCCATGCAGGATTGCGCAATCGAGCTGCGCCGGCTCGACGGGATTCTGACCGCCATGGGGTACCAGAGAACCGCCGACGAAGGCGACCGGCGCCGCGCGATAGAACAGGCCCAGTTCGCCCAGCGTGTCGGCAAGGTAGATATCCCGTTCCGGATCCGGCGTATCCCCGGCGCTGCGCAGCCCGACAGAGTGTCCGGCGCGGCGCAGTTCGTCGGCCAAGGCGGGACCGCGTTCCGGATGGCGCGGGACGAGGATGAGCAAGACGTCGCCGGACTGGCGGCGCACGGCCCGGTGCGCTTCGGCGACCGCTTCCTCCTCGCCGGGGTGGGTGCTGGCGGCGAGCCAGACCGGCCGCCCTGCCGTGGCCTGCCCGAATTCGGCGAGCGCCGCCGGATCGGCCGGCAGCGGCGGGGCGGCCATCTTGAGATTGCCCGGTGTCTCGACGCGCCGGGCGCCGAGCCGCCGGAACCGTCCGGCATCGGCCTCCGACTGGGCCATGACCGGATCGAATGACCGGATCAGCCGGCGTGCAGCGCCCGGAAAACGCCGCCAGCGCCTGAAGGACCGCTCCGACAACCGTCCGTTGAGCAAGACCGCCGGGATGCCGCGCTGCGCCGTTTCGGCGAGCAGGGCCGGCCACAATTCGCTCTCCACCCACAAGGCGAGGTCCGGCCGGTAGTGGTTCAGGAATCCCCGCACCCAGGCCGGGCAATCGATCGGGACGAACTGGTGGAAGGCGCGCTCCGGCAGGCGTTCGTCCATCAGTTCTGCCGAGGTGACGGTGCCCGATGTGACCATGATATGGGCCGCCGGCAGGCGCGCCAGCAGCCGCCCGATCAGCGGCAGTGCGGACTGGGCTTCGCCGACGCTGGCGGCGTGAAGCCAGATCAGCGTGCCGGCCGGCCGTTCCCGGCGCGGTTGGCCCATCCGCTCGCGATACCGCTCCGGATGCTCTTTGCCGCGCGCGCGCCGGCGCAGCAGTTCGAGCCGTGCGACCGGCGGCGCGAGCCAGCCGACGCCGCGATACAGGCCGAGCAGCATGGCTCAGGCCCGCCCGGCGCCGCTGATCTGTCCCCCGCCGATTTGTTCGGCATGCAGGCGGGCGAAGGCGCCGCCGGCCGCCACGAGATCGCCGTGGCTGCCGAATTCGACAACCCGGCCCTCGTCAAGCACATAAACGATGTCGGCGTCGGCAATGGTGGACAGCCGATGGGCAATGACGATGGTCGTGCGCCCCCGGCGCAGCGAATCCAGCGCGGCCTGGACCTGGCGCTCCGATTCCGTGTCCAGCGCCGATGTCGCCTCGTCGAGCAGCAGAATCGGCGCATCCTTCAGGATGGCGCGGGCGATCGAGATACGCTGGCGCTGACCGCCGCTCACCTTGGCCCCGAGGCCGCCGACATGGGTGTCGTATTGCTGCGGCAGCTCCATGATGAAATCGTGCGCCGCTGCGGCGGTGGCGGCGGCAACGATGTCCTTCTCGGAAGCGCCGCGTTTGCCGTAGGCGATGTTGGCGCGGATCGTATCGTCGAACAGGCTGGTCTCCTGGCTGACCAGGCCGATCCGGGCGCGCAGCGACGCCAGGGTCACGCCGCGCACATCCTGTCCGTCGATCAGCACCGCGCCGCTGTCGACGTCGAAAAAGCGGGGGATCAGGTTCAGCACCGTCGTCTTGCCGGCGCCGGACGGTCCGACCAGTGCGACCGTCTTGCCGGCCGGCACGTCGAGCGTCACCCCGCGGCCGTTCCGTCCCAAAGCCGGGGCCGGCTCCGCGCCGCCGTTTCCCGGACCGTAGGCGAAGACGACATCGTCCAGCCGAACGCCGCCGGCGCCGGGGGCCATCGGGCGGGCACCCGGCCGGTCGACGATCTCCGGCTCGATATCCAGCATTGCGAATACCCGCTCGGCGGCGGCCAGGCCCTTCTGCAGGTTGGCGTTGAGCCGCGCCAGCCGGCGCACCGGATCGTAGGCCAGCAACAGCGCGGCGATGAAGCCTGCGAAGTCGCCCGGCGTGCGCGCGCCGGCGATCACCTGGTAGCCGCCGTAGAGCAGCACGGCGGCAATCGCGATACCGGCAATCGCTTCGAGCAGCGGCTCGGTGATCGCGCGGACCCGCTCGGCCTTGTAGTTCAGCCGGAAAATGCGCTTGACGAGTGCGGCGGCGCGCCCGGTCTCGTAGTCCTCCATGCCATAGGCCTTGACGTGGCGGATGCCCTGGAAACTCTCGTCCTGCAGGGTGGTGAACTGCGCCATCTCCGCCTGCGTATTGGCCGAAACTTTCCGCATGCGCTGGCCGATCCGGTAGACCGGGTAAACGACCAGCGGAAACACGAAGAAGGTGATGCAGGACAGAATCCAGTCGATCCAGAACATGGCCGCCACGAGGGCGACCACCGTCACGATGTCCCGCCCGATGCTGACCACCGTGTCGGAGAACAAGGTGCGCGTCGCGCTGGCGTCGTTCGTGAAGGCAGAGACCAGCCGGCCGGTCGGCGTGTTGTGAAAAAATCCCAGATCGGCGCGCATCAGGCGGGCGAACATGGCGTCTTGGATGTCGGCAACCGAGCGGTGCCCGACATAGGCCATCATCGTTACCGCTCCGTAGGCCGCGCTGCCCTTGACGACGAAGACGGCGGCCGTCGCCAGCGCAATGAAATAGAGCTGGTTGTAGCGCGGATCGGGCGAGAACAGCCCGGCGATCGCCCGGGTGAACCAGGCATTTTCCGCCGCCGTCCCGCCGCTGAACGCGCTGTCCAGCAGTTCCTTCAGGATGAACGGAATCGTTGCCGTACAGGCCGACACAAGGCCGAGCAGCGCGAAGGCGAGCGCGATGCGCAGCCAGTATCGCACCAGATAGTCGCGGACGAGCCGCTTCACCATCGGCACTGTCCTGGCGTCGAGCGGCGGGTTCCCTACGGATGTCGATCCGGCGGCCAAACGGCGGCTCCTGATGGTTTCGAGCGGGCGGTTATTTATCATGACAGCGCTCTCAGGCGCAGAATCGCCGGGGAGGACGCGTCCCTATGTCCCAAAGCGCGGTACCGCCGCCGCTACTCCCGGCGCAGGATGAAATCGACCAGGGCGGTGGCGAGCGGCCGAGGACGGAATCCGGCTTCGAGCGCGGCCGGATCGTAGGTTTCCGCGATCCAGGAGAGGAAATCGAAGCCGGTTTCGGCCCGCGCCCTGCCGTATTCCAGCACGAGCGCCTTGCCGATGCCGGTCGGCCCCGCGCCGATATAGCCATAGCGCCAGCCGAACTGCTCGAGCGCCTCGCCGGCCGAGCCGCCCCGGATCAGGATATACAGCGCGCCCATCAGGCCGGTGCGGTCGATGCCGGATTTGCAATGGACCAGGGCCGGATAATCGATCCGGCCGAACATGTCGGCTGCGTCCAGCAATTGCTGGCGCCGCGGCGGCCCCCGCGACGAGAGAAAGAAATCGACCAGGGTAACGCCCGCTTTCGCCGCCGCCTCCCGCTCCAGGAGATAGTGCCCGCTGTCGTTGGCGCGGCGCAGGTTGACGATGGTGCGGATGCCGGACCGGGCGGCGCGGCGAACCTGGAAGGGCGCCGGCTGGTTGGACCGATACAGTCCGGGCGCGACCTCGTGCCAATGCCGGTAGGCGAGGCGCAGGAAGCCGTGGTCGAGGATCAGCATTTCCAGCCAGGCGCCGAGCCGCGCGAACGGACCGCCGAATGGGTCGTCGGACGACCCGCGGTCGATTTCGGATGCCGGGGCGGCGTGCCGGCCGGTGGCGCGGTTTTCGCTCATCGGTTCTTCTTCGGCGCGGACGGCCCCGAAGGCAACGCGCGAATCGGTGCCGGCCAACCGCTGTCCCGGCACAGAGTGCGGCGGCTCCCGGAGAACGCCGGCCGGGCTGCCTTGATCGGCCGCCGGGCGCGCACCAGTTTCAGGGACCGGCCCGCCGGCCGATCCATCAGCAAGCGAATGCGTGCATGGCCCGCCTGTC
Source organism: Alphaproteobacteria bacterium (assembly GCA_965202925.1). Taxonomy (GTDB): domain Bacteria; phylum Pseudomonadota; class Alphaproteobacteria; order Bin65; family Bin65; genus Bin65. The sequence continues at coordinate 549,547 of CBDBCG010000002.1, forward strand.
CCTGTTCAACAGCCCGTTCCTGCTCGGCTTCGACGAGTTCGAGCAGACCGTCGACCGGATCGCCAAGGCGTCGGCCGACGGCTATCCGCCCTACAATATCGAGCAGACCGGCGAGAACGCGCTGCGCATCACGCTGGCCGTCGCCGGCTTCACGATGGACGACCTTGCCGTCACGGTCGAAGGCCGGCAACTGATCGTCCGGGGCCGGCAGACCGAGCGCGAGGACCGGGTCTACCTGCATCGCGGCATTGCGGCGCGCCAGTTCCAGCGCACCTTCATGCTGGCCGAGGGGATCGAGGTCGAGGGCGCCGCACTGGAAAACGGCCTGCTCGGCATCGATCTGGCGCGCCCGGCCGTCGAGGAGGCGGTGCGCAGTGTGCCGATCCGGCCCGGCGCAAACGCGACCGGCGGCAAGATGCGCACCGAACCCCGTACGACCATCGACGCCGACCCGGCCGACGGTGACGGCTGATCGCGCGTTTCGGGTATGGTGCGGGCCGGCTTCGCTGCCCGCCTAATCCAGATCCGCCGCCAGCGCTCCCCGCACAGCGCCCGGCATGACCGCCATATGGGCATAGTTCGGATGGCCGCCTCCGACGATGGCTTCGCCCGCGCCGGGCTTGCCCGATTTGAATGCCCCGGCCTCGGCATCGCTGAACGGGAAATGCACGAACTGGACCGAGGAGGCCTTGCCGTCTGCCGTCGTGCGGTCGAGGTCATCTTCGGGCACGCCGCGGATCTCGGTATCACCGAAGCGGATGAACATGGTTTCCTCGAAACCGCCGAGGCGGCCCAGCACGGTGCGCCGGCGGCGCTCGTCGTCGATCTCGATCATCACCGTCGCAATCAATTCGCGGCCGTTCGGGATCAGCGGATTGTAGGCCGCCAGCTCGTCGGCGATCTGCTCTTCCCCGCCCTTCTCGATGAACAGCATCTCGTGGATCTGGTGCCACATGGTGGCGCGGTTCTCGAAATAGAGGGTCGCAAACGGGCCGACCTCGACCCGGCGGTTCTTTTTAACCCGCGCGATCTCGCGGCGCTTTTCCGTGCGCACCTTCCCGTAGTCGGCCATCGCCATGATGTCGGCGCGCGTCAGCACGTTCATGTCCCGCTGGCTCCGTCGTGGATTAGATCGATTCCAATATCGGGGCGAACGTCAGTTCGGCAAGGGGGTAATGCCGCCCGCGACTTCCAGACTCGCCTGCACCAGCTCATAGCCGGAGTCGGGGTCGATACGCAGCCGCGGACCGTCCGGCGTCATTTCGCGCCACGGCATGGCCTCCGGCGGCGTTCGCCCGGCGGCGCGGACTAGCGCGTCGGCCACGGTCTCGCTCAGCGCGAGGTCCATCAGGTTCAGCCGGGTGGCGAAATAAAGCGAATATTTCCGGTCCCGGTCTGCGCCGTCGATAACCGCCTCCGGCCGGGTCCACAGGCCGTGCACCGTCTCGCTGCCGTCATGGCTGAGCGTCTGGTCCGGCGGCACGGCGGCCAGGAAGAACATGGTGTCGAACCGCTTGGGCCGGAACACCGGCGTCACCCAGCGGGAAAAGGGCGCCAGCCCGGCCAAATCCAGGCGCAGGTCGTGGTCGGCGAGAAAGCGGGCGAAGGGGATCCGGTTGCGGCCGATCGCGTCCCGGAAGCCGGCCAGCGGGGCCAGTTCGGCGTCGGTCAGGGTCGCTCCGTTGCGGTGCGCCAGCAGCACGCCGCACTCTTCAAAAGCTTCGCGTACCGAGGAGACGGCGAAGCCGAAGGCGTCGTCGTCCAGGGTTTCGCCGTTGTCGGTCAGCGCGCGCAACGCGGCGGACGAATCCTCCGGCGCTACCTTGCCGCCGGGGAACACCATAGCGCCGGCGAACGCGCCGACCCGGCCGCTGCGCTCTACCATGAAGACTTCGAGGCCGCATGCGCCGTCGCGCAGCAGAAGGACGGTGGCGGACGGCAGGGGCGCGGAAATATCGGCCGGGTCCATGCCCGCATCCATGCCGCGGACCTCCATGGTCCGGAGCGTCATGGAAACTTGCGGAAGCTCACGGTGCCGTCGCGCGCCATTTGCTCGACGAGCGCAACCTCCCAGACCAGGTATTCCTCCATCTTCGACCGAACTTCCTCGTCGGTGTCGTAGGGCTTGTACCAGACGTCGTTCGGCTCGGCCGTCGCCAGGGTCATCCGGCCGCTGTCGGGCTCGACCGCCCGGCCCGCGGCGCGCCAGGCCTCGAGGCCGCCGGCCAGCACGACGAAATCGTCCTCCAATTCCAGGCAGGACAGCGTCGTGGCCGACAGATGGGCCATCCGGTCGTCGTCGGCATAGAGGACGATCCGCTCGTCGTCCGGCAGGAGCGCCTCGTCCAGCCGGCTGCGCAGGCCCCACCAGGCGCCGGGAATATGGCCGCGGCGGTAGGTCAGGCTGTCCGACAGGTCGAGGATGAAATCGTCCGGCTCGACATCGTCCGGCCCGATCGTCTCCCACAGCTCGATCTCCGGCGTCGCTGCCGGGCGCGGCCCGGTCTCGACCGGCCAGTCGGCGATCGCGCCGCCATAGACATGAACGTCCGTCCAGCCGAGCTGGATCAGCCAGGATGCGGTCATGACGGCGCGCACCCGCTCGTCGTCGAACAGGACGATCCGGGCGTTGCGGGTCGCAACATATTCGTCGGTCGCCTGCACCAGCTGGCCTCCCGGCGCGTGGCGCGCGCCGGCGACATGGCCGGCGGCAAACTCCCCGGGCGTACGTACGTCCAGAAGATAGAGCGTACGTATGTCGGTTTCGGCCTGCCAGCGCTCGACCGATGCCTTGTCCGCGAAGGATACTCCGAAGCGCCGGGCGACCGCCGCCGCCCGGTCCTGCGCCACCGCTATGGCATCCGGCGCCGGATCGGGGCCGAAGCGCTCCGAGCCGTGCTCGCAGGAAAACCCGGCCAGTTCCCAGCCCATGGTGCCGTCCTTGAGCGCGGCGACCTCGTTGGGGATGCCGGCGTTGATCAGGCTCTGGGCGCCGATGATGCTGCGGGTCCGGCCGGCGCAGTTGACGATCACCAGCGTCTCCGGGTCGGGCGCGATCTCGTGGACCCGGTAGACCAGTTCCGCCCCCGGTACGTCGATGCCGCCCGGAATGTTCATGCGCCGGTATTCCTCGACCGGCCGGCTGTCCAGGATCACCATATCCCGGCCGGAACGGATCAGTTCGTCGAGCTCCGGCGCCGGAACGCGCGGCGTGTCATAGGCATGTTCGACGAATTCGCCGAACGCCTTGGACGGCACGTTGACGCCGGAATAGAGCTCGTAGCCGGCCTCGGCCCAGGCCGCCGTTCCGCCCTCGAGAATGCGGACATCGCCGTAGCCGAGCGCGCCCAGCACCTCCATCGCCTCGCCGGCCATGCCCGACGGCCCGTCGTCGCACAGCACGACCCGCACGCCCTTGCGCGGCACGAGGTCCAGGATCTGCAGTTCCAGGCGCGAGAGCGGGATGCAGACCGCCCAGAACAGGTGGGAATGGAAGAAGACGCCCTGTTCGCGCACGTCGATCAGCGCGAGTTCGTCATCGTCCTGCAAGGCGGCGTGCAGGTCCGCCGGAGAAATGTAGAGGCTCATGGATCTCTTGAGGGATGTCCCGGGGGATGTCTCAGGCGCCGCGCGCGTCGATGATTCCCTGCTGGGCCGGGAAGCTGCGCCAGCTGTTGTCGTCGGCCCGGTAATATTCCCGCGTATGCAGATGGTCCAGCGCCAGGCCGTACATGTGGAAGTTGATGACGCCGTCGTCGCCCGCGACATGGATGGAATGCAAGTCGTCAGGCAGGAAGGCGACGGCCGAGCCCTGTTGCACGACATGCTGGCCGGTCTCGGCCACGCCGCCGTCTGCCGTGCGCTCCCAGAAGCGGTTCAGCTCGTCGCCCCGGATTCCGGCGATCACCGCCCAGGTGGTGTGGTTGTGCGCCGGCGTATCCAGCGCGCTGCGGGCCGACTGGACATAGAGGGCGAAGCGGTGGTCGTCGTCCTCCGCGATCCGGTAGATATTGGCGGGAAAGTCGACATCCCCGTCGGGCGGTGGAAAATCCCCGGCCGGGAACAGGTCCGCCTGTGCGGCCAGGTCGAGCAAACGCTGCTTGATCCGGGCGAGGCCGTTCCGCGTCACCCCGTGGTCGCTTTCGATGGTGCGGATGTCCGCGACCGCCGCCTCGACCGCCCGGCAACGCGCCTCGCGCCGCGCCGCGTCGTTCTTTGTCATTGCGTTTTCCTCCTCGGGTCAGGCCAGCAGGCCCGTCATGCCGTCGTATACCAGCTTGATGCCGATGCCGAACAGCAGGACATAGGCCGCAATGAAGAAGATGCGGTCGGATATCCTGGTGTGCATCCACACGCCGAGCAGCGTCCCGGCCACGGCCAGCGGGAACAGCGCAGCCGATACGGTCAGGTTGGTCGCCGGAAACTGCCCGAGCAGCCAGTAGGGCACCAGCTTGACATAGTTGATCGCGGCGAAGAACACGACCGTCGTCGCCTGATACAGCGTCTTGTCCAGCTTCTGCGGCAGCAGGTAGACCGCGACCGGCGGCCCGCCGTTATGGGAGACGAAGCTGGTGAAGCCGGCGACCGCGCCCCACAGGCCGCCGCGCAGGACGTTCGGTGCCCTCGCCGGCCGGTCTGACCGCCGCGCGCCGAGCCAGGTGCGCACGGCGAAGGAAATGGCAATGAGTCCGATCAACACCCGGATGGCGTCGGCGTCGAGATGACGGAAGGTCAGCGCGCCGGCGAGAATCCCGATCATTGCCGCGGCGATCAGGATGCACATGTTGAGCCGGTGCCAGCGGCCCCAGTAGGCCTTCAGCGACATCAGGTCGATCAGGCAGAGCACCGGCAGCAGCACCGCCGCGGCGATGCGCGGATCGACGACGAGGGAGAGGATCGGCACGCCGACCGTGCCCAGTCCGCCGCCGACCCCGCCCTTGGATATGCCGACGATCAGCACGGCCGGAACCGCCGCCGCCCAGAACCAGGGGTTCTCGATAAGCATGGCGCCGGCATAGCCGCCGCCGGCCCGCGCGGGAAGGGCGTTCGATGCAGGGCTGCCTTGTGCAGGCGGTCGGACCGGGCGGGCGCGAGCAGCCTCTCGACCGGTCGGTCCGAAAGCGTCAGGATGCGGCGCCTGCTGTCCGCCCACGCCCCCGCGAGCCCGCGCCATGCCCCGCTTTTCCGCCAACATCTCGATGCTGTTCGCCGAGCGCGACTGGCTGGACCGGCCGGCCGCCGCCGCCGCGGCGGGCTTCGGGGCCGTCGAGATCCAGTTTCCCTACGACCGGCCGGCCGGGGACTGGCAGCGGGCGATCGAGGCGGCCGGGCTCGCCGTCTCGGTCATCAACGTTCCGGTCGGCGACATGCTGAAGGGCGGGCCGGGCCTTGCCGCGACGCCGGGCCGGCCGGCCGACTTCCGCCGCGCCGCCGAACAAGCCCGCGACGTGGCGGCGGCGCTCCGGCCGCGCAACGTCAACGTGCTCGCCGGCTTTCCCGAATTGCACGGTTTCGGGCGGGAGCGCTGCCTGGCGACGCTGGCCGGGAATCTGCGGGTCGCGGCGGACCTGATGGGCGACATTGGCCTCGGCGTGGTGGTCGAAGCCGTCAACACCGTGGACCGGCCGGGCTTCCTGCTGTCCACCAGCGAGCAGGCGCTCGAGGCGATCGACCGGGCCGGCCACCCGAACCTGTCGCTCGAGCACGACCTGTATCACATGGAAATCATGGAAGGCCGGCTCATCCCGCGGCTGGAGGAAATCCTGCCGCGCATCGGCCATATCCAGTTCGCCGACCACCCCGGCCGGCACGAACCCGGCACCGGAACCATAGACTATCCCGCCGTCTTCGCCGCGCTCGACCGGCTGGGCTACGCCGGCTGGTGCGCCGCGGAATATGTGCCGAGCCGGGTTACTGAAGAGACGCTGGGGTGGATGGCGGGAGGGTGAGCCTTTGACTGTGCGGGGCAGAGAGCCTTTTGCGCTGCAGGCACGTCACCGGCACCAACTCTTGCGCCGCCCGCCGTCATAGGGTCTGCCATGGCCCTCGTCGATCAGGTCCTCCGAAAGCGACTTGCCGTCCAGGACGAGTTCGGCGATCACACGACCGCCATACTTACCCCACTCCGGATTGCGCACGAAGATCTCGCGCGCTTCGCCAACGCGCTCCCTTGTGTATTTTGTCGCCTCCCCGCCCTTTTCTCTTTCTTGCGCGCATTTCGGGCGACGAGTTTCCGGCGTGTCGACGCCGCGCAGCCGCACCCTGATGTAGGTCAGTTCGGGTGGCAGGCCCGGAACCTTGACCTCCACAGTGTCGCCGTCGATCACCCGTTTGACCGGCCAAGTGTAGTCCGCGGCGCCGGCGGGCGCAGTGCAGAGCGCGGCGGTCAGCGCCAACGCGCCGACCGCCGGTGTCGCTCGCGCAATCAAGCGGAAATGCCGATCCCGCTTGACACAGGTCAAGGCGCTTCCCTCCAGCCAGGCCACAAACAGGCTGTGCCCGGCCGGGGCGCCGGGCCATTGTGACCAACTCGCAGAGAATGCAGAGATGTCCCGCCTATTCGCCTGAACGCAGGAAGCTATCCCGCGTCGGGCATCAGGCTGTTGTATTCGGCGGGTGACCCGACCTAGCAGGGCCTGCGAGCGATCACGGCCTCGATGCTTTACTAAATCGATACCACTGTCAAGCCGCGCCTCTTCCCGGGACGATGGGCGGGCGATGGTGCAGCCCGGAGCGAAATCGCAACGGATCCGGAGCGGCCGGCGATGCCGGGCGGGTGCGGCCTGGCCGGTCCGGCGTGTTCTTCTCCTGCATTTCAGCGCTGTCCGGCGGTTCGGTCCGCCGCTGCGCCGAAGGCTTCGGCAGTGGCGCGGATCAGAGCCGGGCCTTCGTAGATCAGTCCGGTATAGAGCTGGATCAGCGTGGCGCCGGCGACCCGTTTGGCTGCAGCGTCCGGACCGCCGGCGATGCCGCCGACTCCGATGATCGGCAGGTCGGGACCGATCCGCTCGCGAAAAGCCTTCAGCACGGCGGTCGAAAGCGCCATGAGCGGCCGGCCGGACAGGCCGCCGGCTTCGCTCGCCAATGCAGAACGCAGCGACGCCGGCCGCGCGACGGTCGTGTTGCCGACGATCAGGCCGTCGAGCAGCGGCGTCTGCGCAACCCCTGCGATATCGTCGATATCCGCCGGTTCCAGGTCCGGCGCAACCTTCAGCAGCAACGGACGCGCAACCGGCATGGCCGCCCGCACCGGCTCCAGCAGATCGCGCAACACCGCCGCATCCTGGAGCGCGCGCAGGCCCGGTGTGTTGGGCGAGGAGACGTTGACAACGAGATAGTCCGCGTATTGCGCGAGCCGTCGCGCGCCCGCCGCATAGTCGGCTGCCGGATCGTCGCTTGACTTGTTCGCGCCCAAGTTGACGCCCAGCGGCCCCGGCAGCGGCCGGCGCCGCAGCCCGGCCAGCCGCCGTTCGGCATGGTCCAGCCCCTTGCTGTTGAAGCCGTACCGGTTGACGACCGCGCCGTCTTCCGCGAGGCGGAACACCCGCGGCTTCGGGTTGCCGGGCTGCGGCCGCGGCGTGACCGAGCCGACCTCGACGAAACCGAAGCCGAGGCCGAAGGCGGCGCGCACCGCCTCGGCGTCCTTGTCGAAGCCGGCGGCGAGGCCGACCGGGTTGGGAAAGTCCAGGCCGAGCGCACGCACCGGCGCAATGCGGTGCGGTCCGCCTTCCAGGGGCAGGCGCAGCGCCTGGGCCCCGCGCAACAGACGGACCGTCCACCGGTGGGCCGCTTCGGGCGGCAACAGGCGCAGCAGGCGGACGGCCGTCTCAGCCAGCGCCATGGCGGCGCCTTTCGCGGCCGGTTCCTCCGGAGCCGTTCGGGCCGTCAGGCCGCCAGACGTTCGATCGCTTCAGCGAGCGCAACCGTCCGGTGCGCCTCTTCGACATGGAGTGCCTCGATCAGTTTGCCGTCGACCAGCACGACGCCGGCGCCGGCCGCTTCAGCCTCGCCATGGGCGGCGATGATCCGGCGCGACCATGCGATCTCGGCGTCATCGGGCGCGAAGGCCCGGTTGGCGGCGGCGATCTGTTTCGGGTGGATCAGCGTCTTGCCGTCGAAGCCCATGTCCCGGCCCTGCCGGCAGGCCGCATCATGGGCCGCGTCGTCGCCCAGGTCCAGCGACACGCCGTCGAGGATCGCCAGGCGGTGCGCCCGCGCGGCGAGCAGCGCCAGGCCGAGGCTCGGCAGGAGCGGCTCGCGCCCGGGCACATGCCGGGCCTGCAGATCTTTCGCCAGATCGGACGTACCCATCACCAGGCAGCTCAGACGCGGGCTGGAGCCGGCAATTTCCGCCGCGTGCAAAACGCCCATCGGCGTTTCGATCATGCACATGAGCGCCATTTCGTCCGGCGCGCCGCAGTCTCCCATCAGCGCTTCCGCATGCTGCACCTGGTCGGCGCTTTCCACCTTCGGCAGCAGAATGGCATCGGCGCCGCATCGGGCGACCGCCGGCAGGTCGGCATGACCCCAGCCGGTATCGAGCCCGTTGATCCGGACGACGATTTCGCGCTGCCCGTATCCGCCGGACGCCGCGGCGGCGCAGACCCGGTCGCGCGCCGTTTCCTTGGCGTCGGGCGCAACGGCGTCTTCCAGATCGAGTATCAGGACGTCGGCAGGAAGGCTCTGCGCCTTTTCGAGGGCACGGGCGTTGGCGCCGGGCACGTAGAGCGCCGAACGGCGCGGCCTGTCCCTTTTCACAACGCGGCGAGCGGGCGAAATATCCATTGACGAAAACGAGGTCTCAAACAAATGCTGCATCCATCTAGCTACCGCCCGCCGGATCCGGCACGTTGACACAAGGCCGCACAGCAACGCGCGTCACGGCGGCGATCGGTGGGGTGCGCCCGGCGCGCAACCGGGCCGGCAGAAAAGCTCCCCGTTCGTCCGTTTCGCTTCGCCGGCTGCGCGACCGGTCCGGCGCTTCGGACGTGGTGCGGGCAAGCGGAGCGCAATGCAGGTTCTTTCGGTCCAGTCCTCGGTAGCCTACGGCCATGTCGGCAACGCGGCTGCGACGTTTCCGTTGCAGCGGCTGGGCCATGAGGTGTGGCCGGTCGCGACGGTCAACTACAGCAACCATCCGGGTTTCAGCAGCTACCGGGGCGGCGTCTATCATGCGACCGATATCGCCGAGATTCTCGACGAGCTCGAACGGCGGGGCGCTTTTCGCCGCTGCGACGCGATACTGAGCGGTTTTCTCGGCGCGGCGGCGACCGGCCCGGTGCTGCTCAACGCGGTCGACAGGATCAAGCGCGCCAATCCGAGGGCGCTGTACGTTCTCGACCCGGTCATCGGCGATGCCGAGCGCGGCGTCTACGTCGCTGACGGCATTGCGGATTTCCTCCGCGACGAAGCCCTGAAGCGTGCCGATATCGTTCTGCCGAACCTGTTCGAACTTTCCCTGCTTTCCCGCCAGTCGATCGAAAATGTCGATACGGCCGCGCGCGCCGCGGCATCGCTCGTGGAGCGCGGCCCATCTGCCGTTGTCGTCACCGGGCTCCGGCACGAGAGGGATATCAGTGCGTTGCTGGTCACCGGCCGGCAAGCCTGGCAGGTGACGACGCCGCTGATCGACATTCCGTCCCATGGCGCCGGAGATGCGTTTTCCGCCATGTTCCTCGGCGCCTATTTCGACCTGCAGGATGCCCGCGCCGCTCTCGACAGGGCGGTCAGTTCGATCTACGGCGTATTGCTGGCGACGCAGAAGCTCAACCGGGATTCGCTGGCGCTGGTTCCGGCGCAGATGGAAATGATCGATCCCACCCAACGTTTTGCCGCTCTGCCCGTCTGGACCGGCAAACCGTAATAACGACGGCCGCCTGTGGATTTCATACTTTTCGCCAAGGGGGTGATCGCCGGCTTTGTCATCGCGGCGCCGGTCGGTCCTGTCGGAATCATGGTTGCCCAGCGCACCCTGTCGAAAGGGATTCCGGCCGGGCTGATCGCCGGCGCGGGCGGCGCGCTGGCCGACACGGTCTTCGGGGCGGTCGCCGCCTTCGGCATAACCTTCGTCGCCGCGTTCCTGCACGAGATCGAACCGAGCCTTCGCCTCGGCGGCGGCATCCTGCTGATCTTTCTGGGGGTGCTGACGGCACTCAAGCCGGTCAGGACCGAGGCGAAGCCGCACCTCTCCTTCACGCGCAGCTTCGGCGATTTCGCCAGCACCTTCGTGCTCACCATCACCAATCCGGCGACGATTGCCAGCCTGGTCGTCGTGTTTCCGGCCCTCGGCGCCATCGTGCCGGAAGGCGATCTCCCGCGCGCCTGGACGCTTATCCTGGGCGTGTTTGCCGGATCGACCCTGTGGTGGCTTACCCTCGCCGCCCTCACCAGCCTCTTCCGCACCGGCCTGAACGAGGCGCGGATGCAGCGCATCAACCGCATCTCCGGCGTCGCCATCGTCTGTTTCGGCGTCGTCGTGCTGGTCAGCGTTACCCGCCTCGGCAAGCTGCTGCTGGATCTGGCGCCGGTGTAGCCCGGCCTCCGGCAACGGCAACCTGCGGCGTCAGGCGGCGGGGCGCGGGGGCTTCTTCATGCTGCGCAGGTCGATGGCGGCCGGGTTCCGGGCCGGATCTCCGCCCAGGTCCTTCAGGTCCGCCTTCTTGATCTTGTTGGTCGCCGTGACCGGAAGTTCGTCGAGGAACAGGACCCAGCCGGGCGCCTTGTAGTAGGCGAGCCGGGCGAGGCACCACTCGACCAGGCTGCGCGCCGTCGCTTCGTCGCGCGCCCGGTCGCGCAAGATGCCGGCGGCCGGCACGACACAGGCCATTACCTCCTCGCCGCGCACCGGGTCCGGCGCCGCAATGACCGCGACCTGCGCCACGGCCGGGTGTTTGACCAGCACCGTGTCGATTTCCAGCGCCGCGATATTCTCGCCGGAGCGCCGGATGATGTTCTTGTCGCGGTCGACGAAATAGAATCGGCCGTCCGGCGCGCGCATCGCGACATCGCCGGTGTGGAACCAGCCGCCGCGCCAGTCCCGTTCGGTCGTCGCTTCGTCCTTGTAGTAGCCCGAGAAGAACAGGCGGCGCGGAAGTTCCGCGGAATTCCGGACGATCAGGCTGCCCGGCGTGCCGGCCGGCACGTCGTTGTCGTCGTCGTCGACGATCCGGGCCTCGCAGCCCGCGGGCCGGCCGATGCAGCGCCGGCCCGGCTCGTGGGGCGGCCGGTTGGCTGCGATGGTCGCGCCGGCGCCGGTCTCGGTCATCGCCCAGCCCTCGATCAGCGGAAAGCCGAACCGCTCCTCGAACGGGATATGCTGGGCCGGATCGACATTGGCGCCGAACCCGAACTTGACCCGGTTGTCCCGCTCCGCCTGCTCCTCCGGAAGGTTGAGCAGGATCGCCGGCATGACGCCGAGATAATGGACGATCGTCGCGCCGGTATCGCGCACGTCCTGCCACCAGGTCGAGGGATGGAACCGGTCGAGCTGAATCAGCGTGCCGCGCGCCACGAGCATGGCGACGAAGGAACAGGCCATCGCGTTCATGTGGAACAGCGGCAGCGGTGTGAGCAGCCGTTCCCGGCCGTGTTCCACCGTCGCCAGCCCGCCCTGGCCGACATACCAGCGGCCGACGCCGGCATAATATTCGTTGGACAGCATGCAGCCCTTGGGCCGGCCGGTCGTGCCCGAGGTGTACATGAGGGCGCATTCGCTGGCCGGCGACGGGCCGTCGCGGCGCGGCGGCGCGGGAGCATCGGGCAAGGCATCGTCCGCCCCGATCGCAGGCAGGCGGCGATCGACCTCCGCGGCGGCGGCGGCAATATCGGCGACGCGTTCCGGCACGGCGACGGCCAGGACGCAGTCGCTGTGGTCGAGCAGGTAGGTCAGTTCCGCGCTGCGATAGTAGGGGTTGACCGGCACGACCGACACGCCCAGCGCGTTCAGCGCCAGCCAGTGGATGAGGAAATCAGGACGGTTCTCCAGAAGGATCGCGACGCGCTGGCCGTGGCCGTAACCCGCGGCGGCGTAGGCGGCCCGCTTGTCTTCGATCCGCGCCACCCCGTCGGCGTAGGTCAGGCTTGCGCCGCCCGGCGCATAGCCCTTTGACGCCGAGGGCGGGATAACCAGAAATGCGCGATCCGGCGCTTCGGCGGCGGCGGCGCGGAAGAGTCCGTAAACCGTCGCGCCGGTCATTGCCCGAGAAAGTCTTTCATCGCGCCGTCGCTCGGCCGGGCGAAGCTTGACCGGCGGCTGACCGCGGTCCCGTCGATCGCCTTCAGTTTCATGGCCGCTTCCATCTGCTTCACCAGGATATTGATGCCGTTCAGGACCGGCGCACCGCCGACATTGAAGCCGTGCTCGGACGCGAGCAGCAGCATCGGCAGGCCGCCCGCCGGGATCAGGGCGTCGACGCCCTCGTCGACGAAGGGCTGCGCCTGGGCCACGAACTGCTCGCGGATGCCTTCATAGGCCGTCCGGTCGGAGATCGCGGCAACATAGTCGAGCGGCGAGGTCGTCATCGCGCGCACGCCGGTCATCCGGCTGCCCAGCCCGTAGGCGGCGATCTGGTCCTCGTGCCACGGAATGAACACGGGGTGGATCGTGACGAGGCCGGTCTTGCGGGCCAGGGTGCAGGCGTGAAGCATGGTCGTCTCGCCCAGCCCGAGCACCGGAATGTCGACGACCGACTTCGACTCCATCAGGCCGGAGTCCTGGAAATGGCCGACGGCGAAAGCGTCATAGCCCTCTTCCTGGGCCCGCACGGCGTTCTTCACCACCTGCACGCCGAGGCGCATCTCCGTGATCGGATGCACATTGGTGGCCGACGGATACAGGGTGTGGACCACGATCTCCGTATCCGGATCGGCGACCGACCGGAGATGGGCTCTCAGGCGATCCAGGTAGGCCCTGGATTCGTCTTCGTGGGTGAAGCTCTGATACCAGATTCGCATGGCGGACTCGTCCTCGGGCAGCACCCCGGTCCGGCCGGGCGGAAACGGGCGCCGTCGCGCATGGCTGCCGGCCCTGCGCTCGCGGGCCGCGCAATCGGGAAGAATGGTGCCGATGGAGGGACTCGAACCCCCGACCCACGCATTACGAATGCGTTGCTCTACCGACTGAGCTACATCGGCATCGTTCCGGTGTCTGCGGCCTCGGGGCGCACCGGTCTGCAGACCGCAGGCATTTAGCCATCCGGGCGGCGCCGGTCAATGAAGCGGCCGGGGACCCGGCCTGTTGCGTCGCCGCACCGTTCCTCCGACGCGGTCCGCTGTGGGGCGTTCAGCCCCGCTGCGCTTCCAGCATCTCGCCGGCCGCCGCAATCCCAGCGCCGGCCGGAGCAGGGTCGCCGCCCGTTGCCGTTTCGACCGGCTTGCCCTGCTGCCCCGCCTCGTCATGCGGCATGACCCGGGGCGGCGTCGTCCAGCGCAGGGTCTCGAAGGCGCCGCAATGGCCGCAAAGGGCCGACCATTCATGCGCCGTCGCGCCGCAGTTGCTGCACAGCCAGGCCGGCTCGCGCGGCGCCTCCGACGCCCGGGAAAGCCAGTCCCGCGCCAGGGCGACGTCGCCGTTTTCCGCCTGCTCGAGCTCGGCAAACAGCCGGCAGAACGCGGCGTCGGGATCGCCGCCGGCCGTTTCCAGATGCCTGCGCGCCTGGCCCCACAGTCGTGCATCGAGCAATGCGCGCGCCATTGCCAGATGGGTTTCCCGCGTTTCCGGCGCCAGCGCGGCGAGCGCCTCGGCGGCCTTTAGCCGGCGCGCCGGATCGGTGCCGCCCTCGATCTGGAGGTAAAGGCGGGCCAGGTCGGGATGGGGTTCGGCCTGCCACGCCTGCTCGGCGGACTTGCGGGCGGCGCGGCTCTTGCCGTCGGCGTGCAGCAGCGCAACCAGCTGCAGGGTGGCGGGCAGAAAGGCCGGCGATGTCTTCTGCGCCTTGCGTGCCCGGTCCAGCGCGAGACGGCGATTGCCGGCCCGCTCCGCCATCAGGCTGAGCTGGACCAGCAGGGCCGCATCGCGCGGCTGCCCCTCTGCGGGCGATACCGCCTCCGCCGCCATCGCGTCCCGCAGCGTCGCCTCGGCCTCTTCCCAGCGCCGGTCCTTGATCTGGAGCTGAAACAGCCGCGTCAGCGCCCAGGGCGCCCGGGGATTCAGTCTGCGCGCCTTCTCCGCCAGTTCCATTGCCGCCGCGTCATCCCCGGCCTGCTCGGCCAGGGTCAGCAGGCCCCGGATCCCCAGCAATTCGGTTTCGCCGGTTTCCAACATCGCATCGTAGAACTTGCGCGCAACGTCGGGCCGCCCCTCCATCTGCGCCGCCTGGGCGCCGATGAGCAGCGCGCCCGGCGGCCGGCCGAGCACCTCGCTCGCCTTCCTGGCCTGGCGCCGGGCTTCCGCCGCGTCGCCGGCCGCCACGGCGACCATGCCCCGGGTCAGCGCCAGATAGCCGTTCTCCCGCCGCCGGGCCGCGCGGCCTTCCATCATGGCTTTGGGCGCGCGCAGGAACAGCCGCCACACCTGGTAGATGCCGGCGCCCGAGAGAAAGAGCAGGACGACGAAAAGCGCCAGCATCGCCACCGATGTATCGACCCGCCAGTCGCGCCATTCCAGGGTGACGGCGCCGGGCGTCTCGGTCAGCCACGCCGCAGCCACCGCGACCGCGGCGAAGGCGATCAAAGACAGGAATACCCGGACGAACAGGGTCATCGCCGCGCCCCCGGCCTATCGACTCTCGGCGCCGGAGGGTGTTCCGGACAGCACCGGCATCAGCGCGTCCAGTTTGACAAGTGCGGCGTCGATCCCGGCGCGCCGCTCGGCGGCGGTCAGCCATTCGCCTGCGGTTTTCTGCGCTGCCGCCGGCATCCTGCGCACAAGGGCGATGGCGGCGGCCAGGTCGCCGTCCGCTAAACTGACTTCGGCCTGCGCGACGAGCGCCGAAATCGAGTCGCCGGCGACGTTGCGGCCGGTCCGGCGCACGACGACGGTCGATTTCAGCCTGTTCCAGGCGCGGTCGATCCAGCTCTCGCCCTGGGCCGGGCCGGCCGCGGATACGAGGCGGGCCGAAAGCGCATCGAACTCGCGGCGCAATACCGGCAGGACCGGCGCTCCGCTCGCTGCGGCCGGCTCCAGAGCCCCGAGAATGCCGGCCACCGACTCGTTGCCGCCGGCGAGTTTCCGCGCCACCGTCAATGCGCCCTTATAGGGCCGGCCGGCGGTCGCCGCGGCGCGCAGCTGGCCGAGCGCCACCAGGACGCCGGCCGCACTGCCGCCCGCCTTCAGGGAACCCAGGCGGGTTTCAGCGGCGGAGAGCCGTGCGGCAAGGCCGGCGAGCGCGTTTTCCGCATTCGCCAGCCGGTTCGGCTCGAAAGCCGCAATTTTGTCCGACAGCGCCGCCAGATCCTGCGACAGTTCGTCCAGCGCCGCCCGGATCGCCGCGTCCTCGCCGGCGCGTCCGGCCGTTTTTCCGGCCGCTTCCGCGGTCGCCTTCCGGAGGTCGGCGACGCTCGTTCGGAGGGCGGCCAGATCCGCGGCGACCTTCGCCAGTCCTTCGTCCGCTCCCGCCGCCGCAACCGCCTGGCGCAGCGACTGCAGATCGGCCTTTAGGTTCGCAACCGAATCGCCGAGCGACTTCAGCGCCGCGCTATCGTCTCCTGCATCGACCTTCCCGGCCAGCGCCCTGGCCGCCGCCTCGGCCGCCGTCAGGCGTTCCGCCAATGCAGCGGCCTGCGCCCCGGCGGCTGCCGCGGCCGAGCGGGCTCCGGCGGCGGCCTTTTCGGCAGCGGCAATCCGTTGCTCAAGGGCCGCGACCGTCTCCCGGTCCGAATCCGTTCCGGCGGACCGGTCGGCGACCGCCCAGCCGATCAGGGCGCCAAGTATCAGCATCCCGGCAAACCCGAGGCCGAACGCGAAGGCCCGGTTCCGGCCGGCCGGCTGCGCCGGCGCCGCGTCCACGGTCGGCCCGCCTGCCGCGCTCGCCGCTTCCCGCACCCCCGATGGCGTGTGCTCGACCTTTTCGGCCCGCATGGGTTCGGCTTCGACCGGGTCGGCGCCTGCCGGCGCTTCCGCACGCGGCGCGTCTCCGCCGGGGGGCGGCGGGCTCCCGCTCTCCGGCGGGTCATCCGCCGGGACGGTCAGGGCGCCGAGATCGATTCCTTCCCGCTCGGCAGCGGCGCGAAGCTCGTCCAGCCGCCGGATCGGAATGGCATTGCGTTCCTTCCAGCCCTGGACGGTCGTCACGGCGACGCCGAGTTTCTTCGCCATCGGCCGGATGCCGCCGAACGCTTCGATGATGCGGGCAGCGTCGTTGGGGACCGGATCGCTCATCGCTGAAATACCGCCATGGTCTGCGCCGTGTCGATCCATCTCCGGTTGCCGCGGCCGGCCATGCCGCCTCCGCTATACGGTGCGCAACGCCCCGAGCGCTGCGGCCATGGCATCGGCATCGGGCGATGCGGCAATGACGGTCCGCCGCGCGGCCGGCAATCGGCGCTCATTGCCGAGCGCCGCTGCAACCGATTCGCTGACGCAACAGACAGACAAGGCGGAAATGGCATCTTCCCGGCCGGCCGCAAGGATCAACCTGGCGAATTCTAAACCATTGCGTACAGAAAACAAAGCCACAGACGTTGCCGTACGCGTATGCAACGCGTTTATCGCCGATTCCGGCAGTTTATCCGCGCCCCGCGCTTCGTACAGGGTGCTTTGCAGGACGGCGAAGCCTGAAGATTCCAACGCCTGTCCCAGGTCGCCGGCGGCATCGCGCGCCGCCGGATAGACCAGCGGACCGCCGGATGGCCGGCATCGCCCGGCGATCAGCGCCGCGAGGCCGCGTACGTCCGAATCGGCGTTGAGTACGACGGAGAACCCGGCCGCCTTCGCCGCCTTCGCCGTTGCGGCGCCGACGGCATAGGCCGGCAGGTCCGTGCGCGCGCCGCGCCCGGCATAGAAGCGCACCGCGTTGACGCTGGTGAACGCCACCCCCTGGGCGGCCTCGGGAACCGCGAGCGCGGAATCGAGCGGATGGATCGTCGTGACCGGACAGGCGATGGCCGGGATCCCTTCCCCGGCAAGTCGCCGGACGAAGGCGCCGGCGCCGGGTTCGGTGCGGACGATCAGCGCCGTCATTCACGCCGCCAGGATCGCCGCCGGCGCCGCAGCCCTGAGGGCCTGTCCAACCTCGCGTCCCAGCGCAACCGGATCGCCGGCGGGATCGGCCATCGGGCCGGTCTCGCGGTGCCGCCAGATGCTGCCGCCGTCGGGATCGGCCACCAGGCCGCGCACCGTCATCCGGCCGTCCCGGATTTCGGCATGGGCCGCGATCGGCGTACGGCAGGAGCCGTCGAGAACCGCCAGCACGGCCCGCTCGGCCCGCAGTGCCGCCATCGTCTGCGCATGGTCGATCGGCGCCAGGCACGCCTGCGCCGCGGCATCGTCGGACCGGCACTGGACCGCGACGGTGCCCTGCCCGGCCGAGGGCAGAAACTCTTCCACGGCGAGCGGCGCGGCGTCGCCGGCGCAGCCGGCGCGGATCAGGCCGGCCAAGGCGAGCAGGATGGCGTCGAACTCGCCGTTCGCAACCTTGCCGAGCCGGGTGCCGACATTGCCCCGGATCGGCTCGATCCGCAGATCCGGACGCAGCGCCTGCATCAGCGCCTTGCGCCGGGTGGAGGTCGTGCCGAGGCGTGCGCCGTGCGGGATGCCGGCCAGCGTCCGGGACGCCGGGCAGATCAGGGCGTCGCGCGGATCTCCGCGCGGCAGAACCGCGGCGATGGTCAGCCCGTCGGGCAGCCGGGTCTCGAGGTCTTTCGCGGAATGGACGGCGCAGTCGATGGCGCCGGCGAGCAGCGCCGCTTCGATCTCCTTGGCGAACAGGCCCTTGCCGCCGATGTCCGCGAGCGGCCGGTCGGTGATCCGGTCGCCCGTCGTCACGATGGGCACGATGTCCGCCGCGGGCGCCTGCGGATCGGCCGTCGCCAGCGCATCGGCAACCAGATTGGCCTGGATCAGCGCCAGCGGGCTGCCCCGCGTGCCGATGCGCAGGGATCGTTCTTGCAGCGGCGGCGCGGTCGACCCGGACATGCCCGGCGAGGTAACGGTTCGTCCTGCCGGGGCAAGGCGGCGGGGTGGCGCATCGCAGCGGTGCGATTATCTTTCTGCCTTCACACCTGCCGGCTCCCGGCCGGCTGCGCGGGCGTACGGAACGCCCTCGGAAAACCCCGGAATTCGAACCGGAATTTCGCCAATGGCCGTCAAGCGAAAGCGGAAAAAGCGGGTAAAGAAGGCCGTGCGGTCGCGCGATCCCTTCTGGCGTCTGCGCCGCGCCCTGGGCGGCGGCCGGGTGGAGAGCGGCAGGGCCTATCGCCGCCCGGCGGCGCGCACGGCGGCGCGGAAGGAAATCGATGATGGCTGAACCGGCCGGCCCGCTGACGATACTGGGCATCGAGACCAGCTGCGACGAAACCGCGGCGGCGGTCGTGCGGCGGCTGCCGGACGGAACGCCAGACATTCTCTCCGAAACCCTGCTGTCCCAGATTGACGATCACCGGCCCTACGAAGGCGTCGTGCCCGAGATTGCCGCCCGCGCCCATCTCGACCATCTGGACGGGCTGATCGGCCGCGCCATGACCGCAGCCGGTCTGGGCTTCGGCGATCTGGACGGGGTGGCCGCGACCGCAGGACCCGGCCTGATCGGCGGCGTCATGGTCGGCGCGACCATGGGCAAGGCGATCGCGGCGGCGGTCGGCAAGCCCTTCCTCGCCGTCAACCACCTGGAGGGCCATGCCCTGAGCGCTCGCCTGACGGGCCCGGTCGGCTACCCGTTTCTGCTTCTGCTGGTCTCGGGCGGCCATTGCCAACTGCTTCTCGTGCGCGGCGTGGGCCGTTACCTGCGGCTCGGGACGACCGTAGACGACGCCGTCGGCGAGGCCTTCGACAAGGTCGCCAAGCTGCTCGGCCTCGGCTATCCGGGCGGCCCGGTGGTCGAGGCCGCCGCCGCGCGGGCGCGGAACCCGCACCGTTTCGCCCTGCCCCGGCCGATGCGCGGCCGGCCCGGCTGCGACTTCTCCTTTTCCGGCCTCAAGACCGCCGTCCTGCATCGGTTGCGCGCGCTGGACGGCGATCCGGCGCCGGCCGACGCCGCGGATATGGCGGCGGCGTTTCAGGAGGCGGTGGCGGACATCCTCGCCGAGCGCACCGGCAACGGCCTGCGCATGGGGCGGGAACGCGAACCCGGACTGCAGCGTCTGGTCGTCGCCGGCGGCGTCGCTGCGAACGGGCGGCTGCGGCGCGCGCTGGAGGAACTCTGCGAAGAGGAAGGGCTGGCTCTCTCCGTGCCGCCGCAGCGCTATTGCACGGACAATGCCGCCATGATCGCCTGGGCCGGCGCCGAGCGATTGGCGCTCGGCCTGACCTCGCCGCTGGATTTTGCGCCCCGGCCGCGCTGGCCGCTCGAGCAGATGGAGGGCCGGCCCGAAAGCGCGCCGGACGCTGCCGCGGTGTGAGGCGGGGCCGATGAGCAAGATCGCCGTCATCGGCGCCGGCGCCTGGGGTACCGCGCTCGCCATGACCGCCGCGCGCGCCGGCTGTACGGTCGGCCTGTGGGCGCGCGAGCCGGAGGTCGTCGAATCGATCCGGCGCGACCGGCGTAATTCCCTGTTCCTGCCGGACCATCGGATCGACGAGGCTGTCGTGCCGACGGGCGACCTGGAGGAAGCGGCGGCCGGGGCCGAACTCGCCTTGCTGGTTGCGCCGGCCCAGCATATCGGCGCCGTCGCCGGGCATCTGGCCGAACTGCCGGACTGCCCGCCTGTCGTCGTCTGCGCCAAGGGCATCGACCGGGCGAGCGGCCGCCTCCTGACCGAGGTGCTGGCCGAGGCCCGGCCCGGCCGTCCGTCCGGCGTGTTGAGCGGACCGAGCTTTGCAAGCGAGGTGGCGCAGGGCCTGCCGGCGGCGCTGACCGCGGCCTCGACCGACCGTTCGCTGACCGAAATGGCCGCGCAGCTTCTCGGCACGCCGCGCTTCCGGATTTACCGGTCGGAGGATCCCGTCGGCGTGCAGATCGGCGGGGCGGTCAAGAATGTCATTGCGATCGCCTGCGGCATCGTCGTCGGCGCCGGGCTGGGCGAGAACGCGCGCGCCGCCACGGTGACCCGCGGCCTCGCCGAGACCGTCCGCCTCGCAGTTGCGAAGGGCGGCCGGGCGCAGACGCTCGCCGGCCTGTCGGGCATCGGCGACATGATGCTGACCTGCAATTCCTTCCAGAGCCGGAACATGGCGCTCGGCGCGGCGCTTGGGGCCGAACCGGACCGAAGCTGGACGCCGGCGGAAGTTCTGGCCGCCCGCGGCAAGCTGGCCGAAGGTTTCTGGACCGCCCCCGCCGTGACCGGGATGGCCGAAAAGCTGAACGTCGAGCTGCCGATCTGCGCCGGGGTCAACGCCGTCCTGCACCGGGGCGAGACGGTGCAGGCGATGGTCGACAGCATGATGGCCCGCCGGTTCCGGGAGGAATGAGGCGGGCGCGGAACCCTACTCCGCGTGCCCCGACAGGTCGGTAATCGTCGGCCGGCGGCCGCACAGAGCGCAGTCCGGGTCGCGGCGCGCCTTCAGTTCCTGGAAACCGCTGCCGAGCGCATCGTAGAGCAGCATCCGGCCGGTCAACGGGTCGCCCAGGCCAAGGATGAGCTTCAGCACCTCGGCGGCCTGGAGCGTCCCGATCACGCCGGCGACGGCGCCGAAGATGCCGACCTCCTCGCAGCGCGGGATCAGGCCCGCCGGCGGCGGTTCGGGGAACAGGCAGCGGTAGCAGGGGTTATCGTCGCCGTCGTGCCAGGGCCGGAAGGTCGCCACCTGGCCCTCGAAGCGCAGCAGGGCGCCGGAGACCAGCGGCGTGCGCGCGAAAAAGCAGGCGTCGTTGAGCAGGTAGCGGGTCGCGAAATTGTCCGAGCCGTCGACGACGATGTCATAGTCGGCGAGCAAGCGTTCGGCGTTGGCGGCGGTCAGGCGTTCTTCGATCCCGACGACCGCGATTTCCGGATTGATGGCGGCGAGGCTTTCCGCCGCGCTCACCACCTTGGGCTGCCCGAGCCGGCCGGTCGTGTGGACGATCTGGCGCTGCAGGTTCGACAGGTCGACCGTATCGTCGTCGACCACGCCCAGCGTGCCGACCCCGGCCGCGGCGAGATACTGCAGCACCGGCGCGCCGAGGCCGCCGGCGCCGACCACCAGCACCCGCGCGGCGAGCAGCGCCTCCTGCCCCTCCTCGCCGACCTCGTCGAGGATGATGTGGCGCGCGTAGCGTTCGAGCTGGGCGTCGGTGATGGTCATCGCCCGTTCAGCCCGTCTTTGCGGCCGTGCCCGTGGAGCCGAAGCCGCCGGCGCCGCGCCCGGTTCCGTCGAGCGTATCGGTCTCGCGCCATGCCGCCTGGACGACCGGCGCGATCACCAATTGCGCGATGCGCATGCCGGGCCCGACGGTGAAATCGGCATTGCCCAGATTGACGAGCAACACTTCGATTTCGCCGCGATAGTCCGAATCGACGGTGCCCGGCGCGTTGACGATGCCGATGCCGTGTTTCCGGGCGAGACCGGAGCGCGGCCGGATCTGGGCTTCGAATCCGGCGGGCAGGGCGATGGCGATGCCGGTCGGCACTGCGTCGCGGGCGCCTGGCGCCAGGGTCCGGGGGGCGGCAATGGCCGCCATCAGGTCGACGCCGGCGCTGCCGGCCGTCGCATAGCCGGGCAGAGGAAGGTCGGCGCCATGGGGCAGACGGCGGATGGCAACCGTGACCGGCGCCGCGCCCGTCATTCCGCCGCTTCGGCCCGGAACGGCTCCCGGTTTCCGGACTCCAGCGCCTGCGCGATCCGCCCGGCAAGGCGCTGCGCAACCTCGTCTTTCGCCAGCTTCGGCCAGTCCTCGACCCCGTCTTCGCGGATCAGGTGAACGCGGTTGGCGTCGCCGCCGAAGGTGCCGGTTGCGGGCGAGACGTCGTTGGCGACGATCCAGTCGCAGCCCTTGCGGGCGCGCTTGGCCTGCGCGTTGGCGACGACATCCTCGGTCTCCGCCGCAAAGCCGACGACCAGCGCCGGCCGCTGCGCCGACCGGGCGAGCGTCGCCAGGATGTCCGGGTTCTCGGTCAGCGAGAGCGCAGGCGGACCCCGGCCCTCCTTCTTCATTTTCCGGCCGGCCACCTGTTCGGCCCGCCAGTCCGAGACGGCGGCGGCGCAGACCGCGATGTCCGCCGGCAGGGCCGCTTCGCAGGCCGCCAGCATGTCGCGTGCGCTTTCCACATGGACGGTCTCGACTCCCGCCGGATCGGCCATCGCCACCGGCCCGGTCACGAGCACCGTTTCGGCCCCGAGCGCTGCGAGCGCCGCGGCGATGGCGTGGCCCTGCTTGCCGGACGAGCGGTTGCCGATGAAGCGGACCGGGTCGATCGCCTCGAAGGTCGGGCCGCTGGTCACCAGGGCGCGGCGGCCGGCGAGCGGCCGGTGGGCTGCGCCGCCCAGGGCCGCTTCGATTGCGGCGAGGATGTCCTCCGGCTCGGCCATCCGGCCGGGGCCGCTCTCGTCCTCGGCGAGCGGCCCGTCCTCCGGGCCGATGCGCCGCACGCCGCGGGCCTCCAGCGCCGCCATGTTCGCCGCGGTCGCCGGATGCTGCCACATGCGGTGGTTCATCGCCGGCGCAACCAGGATCGGCGCATCGGCGGCGAGCAGCACGGTGCTCGCCAGATCGTCGGCCAGGCCGTTCGCCATCTTCGCCAGGATATCGGCGGTCGCCGGCGCGACGACGATGAGGTCGGCCTCCTGGGACAGGCGCAGATGGCCCATCTCCGCTTCGTCGGTCAGCGAGAACAGGTCGGTGTAGACTTTCTCGTGGCTGAGCGCCGAAACGCTGAGCGGCGTCACGAATTTCTCGCCGGCCGCGGTCAGGACGGTGCGGACCGCCGCGCCGCGCTCGCGCAGGCGGCGGACCAGGATCAGGCTCTTGTAGGCCGCGATCCCGCCGGTGACGATCAGCAGGATGGTTTTGCCGTTCAGCATGGCCGAAACTTATGGCGCGCGGTGCGGGCGAGCAAGGAGGGGCGGCATACCGGGGCAGCATACCGGGCCGGCCGGTCATTGATTGCCATCCGAATTCGATCGCCTCGGCGCGCTGCTCCGCTTCCTCCCGATCTTCAGGGGATTGCCCTGCAAAAAGGGGGGCGGCGGCGGCGGCCGGCCCGCGGTCCTCTCGTTTTTGATCGTTCGTTCCAGTGTTTTTTCCGTTGCCGTCGCCGTATTTTCGCAGTTTTCCACCGTTTCTCCGCGCCGAATTCCGATTCGGACAGACCGGTCTGTTTTACGATGTTTTTTTGCGCCCCGAGACGCTCCAACCCCGCAGAAACGCTGGAAACCGCGATTCGGAAGAGTCGCAAAATAATCCTTGTTAGGAAATATTTCTATATCCTGCTCCGGGCGGCGGGCAAACGCCGGGCAGGCGGACAGACACCCCCATCGCCTCCGCTTCGCTCCGGCACTTCCCCCTCTGAAGAGGGGGAAGGATAGCCGAGGTAACGCGCTACTTTTCCTTGTTTTTTTTACCTCCCCCTCTTCAGAGGATTTCTCTGCAAAAGGGGGATTCTCAAGCTGCGTGTGGTGTGATTCTTTGCGCTGCGGAACAGGTTGGGGGCTGTGATGAGCGATCGGGGTCAGTTGGGGTTTGCCGAAGCGTTTGTGTCTGCGGGTCTGGGCAGGAATCCGAAGCTGGAGCGTCTGGACGGCCTGATCGACTGGTCGCCGGTCGGCCGTCTGGCGGCCGATATGCGCCGGGCGCAGACCGGCCGGCCGCCCTACGACCCGTTGTCGATGTTGAAGGCGCTGTATCTGCAGGCGCTCTACGACCTGTCGGATCCGGGGCTGGAGGAGGCCCTGATGGACCGGCTGTCGTTTCGGCGCTTCTGCGGCTTTGCGCTGGACGCCCCGACGCCGGACGAGACGACGATCTGGCGCTTCCGGGAGCAGGCGGGTCCGCTTCTGAAGGCGGCCTTCGAGGAGATCGGCCGCCAGATCGACAAGGCAGGGCTGGTGGTGCGTCAGGGCACGCTGATGGACGCCACCCTTGTGGCCTCGGCCCGGCGTCCGCCGCGGCGCTCGGCGGGCGCCGGCGCCGGCCATCGGCAAGAGCCCGGCGCCGACTGGACCAAGCAGAACGGCAAAGCCTTTTTCGGCTACAAGGCGCATGTCGGCGTCGACCGGGGCTCGGGCCTGGTCCGGCGCGCGGTCCTGACCTCGGCCAAGGTCTACGAGAGCACGGTCGCCGACCGGCTGATCTGCGGCGACGAGAAGGCGGTCTACGGCGACCGGGCCTATGAGCACAAGGAGCGCCGCGCGCGCCTGAAGGCCGCCGGCATCAAGGACCGCATCATGCACCGCCGGCACAGGCATATGGCGGCGCTGCCTCATTGGCAGCAGCGCCGCAACCGGCTGATCTCCCGGCACCGGGCGCCGGTCGAGGCGGTCTTCTCCGCCCTCAAGCGCCTCTACGGCCAGAGCCGCGCCAAGGGCCTCACCCTCGAAAGAAACACCGCCCGCCTGATGGCCGCGGTCACCGCCTACAACCTCAGACGGGCCAGCCTGATCGCCGGACCCTGAGCCGGAAAACACGCCCGAAGACCCCGAACCGTCGGCAGACGCCCCTGTTGTGCCAGACCTGGCAGGGCCGACCGCCGCGCCTGCGCCCAAACCCCACAACGGCAAAGTCGGACAGCGCACCGTCACCGACCGAAAACAACCGCAAGAAACCCGCTTCCAGACTTTCGCAGAGCAATCCTCTTCAGAGGGGGAGGCCAGGTGGGGGTGCGGCGGGGGTAGACGTACGTTGCGGGGCGAACGGCGGCGCGGGCACCCCATCGGCCCCGCTGGCGTACTTCGGGCGTTGATGAAGCACATATAGAGAACAAATTTGGCGATGTCAAGGAAAAATGCGGCCCTCGTTGCCGCCCCGGCCGGCCGGAGGGCAATGGAGAGGTGGGTACATGCCGAGCGGGCGGACAGACACCCCCATCCCCTCCGCTGCGCTCCGGGACTTCCCCGCTGAAGCGGGGGAAGGATAAAGGAGCTAACGTTCTGTTTTGGGTTGTTTTTTACCTCCCCCTCTTCAGAGGGGGAGGTCAGGTGGGGGTGAGCGGCGCCGGAAGACGCGCGACCGCCGGTCGTATCGCGGCGGCGGCGCGGCCATACAGGCGCTCGGACACCCCCATCCCTCCGCTGAAGCGGGGAAAGGACTGCGCCGGATCGGATCGCCGCATTTCACGGGTTGTCCGGTTCGGCGAGATAGCCTTCCGCGTCGAGCGGCCAGAAGGGGTTGTGCGCGACCTCCCAGACATGGCCGTCCGGATCGGCGTAACAGCCGGAATAGCCGCCCCAGTCGGCCTTCTGCGGTTGTTTCAGGGCGGTCGCGCCGGCGGACACCGCTGCGGCGAACGCCGCATCCACCGCGGCCGGCGAGGCGTAATTCTGCGCCAGCGCAATGGCTCCCGAACCGAGGTTGACGCCGGGCCGGCCCTGGTCCGCCGCCAGCGCGTCCTTGCCGATCAGGCCGAGCATCAGGCCCTTCAGGCGGAAGAACGTCACTTCGGGCAGTTCTTGCGCCGGCTGCCAGCCGAGGGCCCCGTAGAAGGTGCCGGACCGTTCGAGGTCGGCGACGCCGAGGGAAATCAGCGTGACCCGCTGCGCGGACAGTTCCTGCGCCATGATCTTCCCTTCGCCCCCGCTTCCGCGTCTGGCGGTCAGACCCTTTCCAGCGCCTGCTCCAGATCGGCGATCAGGTCCGCGGCGGTCTCGATGCCGCAGGACAGGCGCACGAGATTCTTCGGCGTCGGCGACTCCGGAGTCTCGACGACGGCGCGGTGCTCGATCAGGCTCTCGACGCCGCCCAGCGAGGTCGCCGGGACGAACAGATGCGTCGAACGGGCAAGCGTGTTGGCGCCCTCATAGCCGCCGGCGACCAGCAGCGAGAGCATGCCGCTGAAGCCGCCGGTCATCTGCTTTTTCGCAATCGCGTGGCCGGGATGGTCCTCCAGCCCCGGATAGGCGACCCGCTCGACCTTCGGATGGCCGCGGAAATGCCGGGCGACGGCCATGGCGTTCTCGCACGCCTTGTCCCAGCGCAGGGCCAGCGTGCGCAGGCCGCGCAGCAGCAGCCAGGCCTCGAACGGCCCCGGCACAGCGCCGGAATATTTCCGCACGGTATCCAGTTCCTCCCAGCGGTCGTCCTTCTCCCGCGTCACCACCACGCCGCCGGTCGCGTCGGAATGGCCGTTCAGATATTTGGTCGAGGAATGGAAGACATAGTCGGCGCCCAGATCGAGCGGCCGCTGCGTCAGGCCGGGCGCTACCGTGCTGTCCACGGCGAGCAATGCCCCCGCATCGTGCGCAGCCGCCGCCGCCGCGGCGATGTCGGTGACGTCCCAGGTCGGGTTGGCCGGCGTCTCGATCCAGACCAGCGCGGTTTCGCCGGGCCGGACGGCGGCCTCGAGAGCGCCGGGCTGCGCCTGGTCGAACAGGGTGAGGGCGATGCCGCGGGTCCGGGCGATGCGCTGCATCCAGGCCTGGGCGCCGAAATACATCATCTGCGGCGCCACGATATGCCGGCCGGTTTCGACCAGTTCGACCAGCGCCGCCACGCCGGCAAGCCCGGAGGCGAACAGCATTGCAGAGGCGCCGCCGTCCAGCTTCGCCAGCAGGTCCTCGACCGGGGTGAAATTCGGATTGCCGTAGCGGGTGTAGAAATACGCGCCCATCGGCTCGTAATCGCTGTCCCGCGCATAGGTGACCGAAGCGTGGATCGGCGGCGCGACGGCGCCGGTCGCCGGGTCGAGATAGTGGCCGGCCTGGGCGAGCAGCGAGCGGATATCGTGGTTGGTCCGGGTCATGAGGCGTTCACCAGGCGTCGACGGTGCGCTTGCGGCCGGCGCGGGGCGGCGGCGCGGGCAGGGCGCGCAGGGTTTTCGTGAGCATGTCGCGGGTGTCCGCGGGATCGATTACATCGTCGTATTCGAAACGGCCGCCCACTTCCAGCGCCGTGTTCTGTTCCATCAGCCATTCCGTCTTCTCCCGGATCGCGGCCTCGCGCGCGGCCTCGTCCTCGATCGCTTCGAAATCCTTCTTCCAGATGATCCGTGCCGCGCCCTCCAGCCCCATGCCGCCGAACTCGGCGGTCGGCCAGGCGACCAGCAGCGCCGGGTCGAGCGCCCGCGAGCCCATGACGTAGTAGCCGAGGCCGTACGCCTTGCGCATCACGACGGTCAGGCACGGAACTGTCGCGTTCGCCAATGCGACCAGAATGCGCGCGCTGTGGCGCACCAGGCCGGTCGTCTCGACCTCCGGGCCGACCATCAGGCCCGGCGTGTCGCACAGGATGACCATCGGGATGTCGTGGGCGTCGCACAGCTGGATGAAGCGGGCGATCTTGTCCGAGGTCGGGCTGTCGATGGCGCCGCCCAGGAAGGTCGGCTGGCTGGCGACGACGCCGACCGGAATTCCCTCCAGCCGGGCGAAGGCGGTGATGGCCGCGCCGCCGAATTTCGGCCGCAGCTCCTGGACCGAGCCGATGTCGAACAGATGGTCGAGCACCCGGCGGACATTGTAGGCCTGCATCGGGTCTTCGGGCACGATATCGCGCAATTTCGCCACGTCCGGTGCCCGGCCCGGCTCGGCGGCGCCGCGGAAATAGCCGAGCACCCGCCGCGCCATCTGCGCCGCCCCGGCATCGTCCCTGCACAGGATATCGACCGCGCCGGCCCGGACATGGACGTCGACCGGGCCGATCTCCTCCGGCGTCGGCGTGTAGCCGAGCGCCTGCTGGACCAGCGCCGGCCCGGCCATGCCGATCACCGCCTGCTCGGTCGCGATCAGGATATCGCACATGCCGGCCAGGTTGGCGTTGCCGGCGAAGCAGCGCCCGGCGACGACGCCGACCGTCGGCACCAGGCCGGACAGGCGGGCGAAATTGACGAAGGTCCGCGTGTCGCCGAGGGTCGAGGCGATCATGTCGTGGGGCCGGGCGCCGCCGCCCTCCAGCCAGCTCACCATCGGCCAGCGCTGCGCCTCGGCCAGGGCATAGATCCGGTCGGTCTTGCGGTGGTTGGTGAAGCTCTGGGTCCCGGCATGGACGGTGTAGTCGTAGGCCATGACGGCGACCGGACTGCCCTCCGCAAGCCCGTGGCCCATGACGACGCCGTCGGCCGCGCCGCTCATGTCGTCGCGCACCGGTTTGGACACCCGCCCGTACTCGACGAAGCTGCCGGCGTCGAGGAAGGCGGCGATGCTCTCCCGCGCCGTCATCTGCCCGCGGGCGTGGCGCTTCGCCGTGGCTTCGGGCCGCGCCCCGTCCAGCGCGCCCTGCCGCACGCGCCAGACGGCCTGCAGATCGCCGCGCACCGGCGCAGCCGGGGCGGAGGCGGAGGGTTTCTTGCGTGCGGTCATGCGATGGCGGTCAGGTATCGGTGGGAACTTCGGAAAAGACCGGTTCGGAGCCTTCCACCCAGTTTACCGCCCTGTGCCGAAACTGTGCGAAGTTGTGCGCCCTGCCGAGATCGTCCGGGTCGAGTGCATGGATTGGCGTACCTTCGAAGCCGAGGTCGCCGTCCACGATCCATTCTCCTGAGGGATCGAATGGATGCCACCAGGACTTCTTGCTGGCCTCGACAAAGTCATAGGGGCCGGGATGAAGCTGAAAATGCCGGAATCTCCAGTTTATCGCCATATAAAGTTCGCTCGCATCGCTCACTTCGGCAACGCTCCGCCTGCGCGACTTGGCCAACAGATCGGCGACAGAAGTTCGGGAAATCTCCCGCGGCTCGATTCCGAGGGCCGACAGCATCTCGACGGAATCGATCTGCCTGTCCGGGCGCGGCAGGTCGTTGAGGCCGAGCGACCAGGACAGCACATGGCAGCACGCCGCCAGCCACGACGCCTCCCACATTTCATGATCGGATATCCCGCCTGCCGGCGCGTGGATGACCTCGCGTTCCCAGGGCTCCAGTTCGTCTTCAAGCCCTTCCCGCTTCAGCCAGGGCAGATATTCGGCCTTGTATAGATCCGCCTCGCCGGCCCGTTCGGCATCGCTGCGTATGGCGACAGCGGCCATGCAAAGCGCGCGTTTGACGATCCGTTCGGTCGAGGGCGGTTCCGGCTCTACGTATTCGTCTTCTTCCTGGTCCGCATAACCGTCCTTTCCGCGGACGTCCGTCGCACGGCTTTCCGCCGGCTCCTCGTGCGGCACGGTCTCGTCGTCTTCCGATATCTCGAAATCGTCATCGTCTCCGAATAGCAGCGATGCCGATCCAATGCCCGACACACTGAGTTCGACCAGCTGACCCGGCTCGACCCTGACGATGCCGGTGCAAGTCCCCGTCGAAACGATTTCGTCGGCCTTCAAATCGACGCCCCTTCGCGACGCGGCATTGGCGAGCCAGACCAGCGCATCGACCGGATCGCCCAATGCATCGGCGCCGACTCCCCGACCGGCCTCGACACTGTCGACTGTCATTACCAGTTCGACGGATTTGAGGTCCATGCCCGGCTCGTAGTCGACACCTTCGCCAGCCACCAAGCCGCCGTTGGCCGCCAGATCGGCGATCAGGCAGGGCGCGCCGGCATCGGCGAAATCCTTGAAGCAGGTGTCGAAAATCTCGATTGCAGCGACGACCCTGGCGATGGCGCTTTCGACCTCGGCGCGCGTGTACGGAGCGGCGCGCAGCGGCAAATCCCGGTTCAGAATGAACGCAATTTCGCCTTCGACGCCCGGTCGGATGAACCTGTCATGCGTCAACCACGGCGGTTTCTCGAACAACACGTCTTCGAACACCGGCCCGTAGAAAGGCTCCGACGTGCCGATCATGTCTTGTGCCAGCTTGGAGGTGCAGCCGATTTTGAAGCCGGCGATGCTGCGCTGGAACCGCCCGATGACAATGCTCTGAACGGCGTACCCGTCCTCCACGGTGCGCGGCGCGTGAGTCGGGTCCATCTTGTCGATGGTCCAGTTGTTGGACCGGCCGTTGAGGATATCGACGGCGGCATAGTCCGCCCAATCCGGCCTCCGGCCGTCTTCGTTTGTCTCTTGCTTCTTCTTGAACAGTCCGAACATCGGTTTCTCCAGGTTCTATTCTTCGAATGTCACCTGGACCGTGCCCGACGGTCCAAAGTCTCGCGCCGCCGCGCACCGGTGCAGCCGGGGCGGAGGCGGAGGGTTTCTTGCGTGCGGTCATGCGGAGAAGGTTACGCGGACCGTACCCAACGCGCCGAAATGAGCCGTCGCCGTGCCGCCGTCAGGGACATACTGCATGCCGGTGCAGGTGCCGGTGGTCACGACCTGTCCGGCCAGCATCCCGTAGCCGCGGCGGGAGAGATCGTTCGCCAGCCAGGTCAGCGCCTCCAGCGGATGGCCCAGGGCCTCCCGGCCACGGCCTCTGCCGGTTTCCGCGCCCCCGATGGACATGACGATTTCGGCCGCTTCGAGATCGACCGCCGGCCAGTCGGCTACGGCGTCGCCGAGAACCAGTCCGCCGTTGGCGCCGGTGTCCGCGGTCAGCCTGAGGATGCCGGCCTCGGCAAACCGGGTGAAGCGCGTATCGATGATTTCGATGGCCGGGAAGAGGCAGGCGACCCGTTCCGCGACTTCGTCACGGGTCCAGGGACCGGGCCGCGCGGGAATGTCCGCCGCCAGTTCGAAGGCGAATTCCCCCTCGACGCCCTGCCGGATGAAATTTTCTGCCGGTACGACCGCCGGCGCGCGGAACAGGAAGGGGCGGAAGACCCTGCCCGGAAAGGGCCTGTCCGTGTTCAGCATCTCCCGGGCGGCGGCGGTGGTGCAGCCGATCTTGTAGCCGGCGAGCGGCCAGCCGCACAGATCGGCCATGGATTCCTGAATGGCGCGGCTGTCATCGTCGGTCGCCGGGATACAGCCTTCGGGCAGGTCTTCCAGGGCCGTCACCGTGATGCGGGCGTCGATCAGCGTTTGTGCGGCCTGCTTGATCCTATCGGGCGTCATGGCGCTGCCTCATACATCGAACGTCACCTGTACCGAACCCAGCGCGCCGTAATCGCCCACCGCCGTCGCCCCGGCGCGGCAGGGCGTCATGCCGGTCATCGAGCCGGTGCTGACGACCTCGCCTTCCTTGAGGCCGATGCCGCGCCGGGAGAGGTCGTTGGCCAGCCAGACCAGCGTGTTGAGCGGATGGCCGAGCACGTTGGCGCCGGCGCCGCTGGCGGCGGGCTCGCCGTCGATCGTCAGGGTCACCGCCGCGGCGGCGAGGTCGCGTTCGCGCCAGTCGCCGATCGGACCGCCGAGCACGAGGCCGCCGTTCGAGCCGTTGTCGGCGACGAAATGGGCGACGCCGAGCGCGAAGCCGTCGACCCAGTAATCGTTGACCAGCTCGATGGCCGGACACGCCTCCGTCACCGCCTCCCGGATCTCGTCCATCCCGTAGTCGGCGCCGCGCGGCGGCAGATCGCGGCCCAGCCGGAAGGCGAACTCGCATTCGACGGCGCATTTGTGCAGGGCTTCGGCGGCGACGCTTGCCGGGCTGTCCAGCAGGTAGGGCGCGAAGACCCGGCCGGGGAACGGCGCGTCCGTGCGCAGCATATCCATCGCCGCCACGCTCGCCGCGCCGACCTTCCAGCCCGCGACCTCAAGGCCCCAGAGATCGGCCAGCGCATTCTGGATCGCCATGCCGTCCTCGACGGTCTGCGGCGTGCAATCCGGCGGCAGTCGGTCTAGCCGCCGGTGATCGCCGCGGGCTTTCAGCAGCAGTTCGGCGGCGGCCAGGGCGGCGCTTTCGGTCAACATGGCGGGGCCTGAAGCAGCTATCCTCGAGGCGGTCGGTTCATTCCGGGTCATAGCACAGGCGCCATGCCGCGCCAGACCTTGAACGCCGTACGGGACCGATCCCATATCGCCGGCCTTGCGCCCCGTTCAATCGATAACCGGCAGATCATGACGGCGGTACGACCGGAAACCCCACCGGAATCCCAGCCGGAAACCTGGCTGGAAACATGGATCGTGGAAGCGCGGCAGACCGTCCGTCTCGCCGTGCCGCTGGCGCTGATGCAGCTCAGCCAGATCGCCATGTCGACGATCGACGTGCTGATGATCGGCCGGCTCGGCAAGGAGGCGCTGGCCGGCGCGGCGCTGGGCAGCACGCTGATCTTCCTGTGGTCGGTCACCGGAATGGGGCTGGTCACGGCGGTTGCGCCGCTTGCGGCCCAGGCTTTCGGCGCGGAAGACCCGGTCCGGGTGCGCCGGGTGACGCGCCAGGGCCTGTGGGTGACGGCGCTGGTTTCGATACCCGGCCTGTTCGCTCTCCTGGCGATGGAGCCGGTGTTGCTCTGGATGGACCAGCCGGCCGTGGCGGTCCGCGGCGCCGGGGAATATCTCTGGGCCGTCGCCTGGTGCCTGCCGATGATCGTCGGCTTTGTCGTGCTGCGCTGTTTCGGCGCGGCGCTCAACCGGCCGCGCCCGGCGCTGTGGATGATGCTGGCGGGCCTGCCGCTCAACGCGCTGCTCGATTATGCGCTGATCTTCGGCGAACTGGGCGCGCCGCGCCTCGAACTGGCCGGGGCGGGCTTGGCGACCACCATCGTCCAGACCTTCCTGTTCCTGGGGCTGCTGTGGTTCAGCACAAGGAGCCGGGACCTGCGCGACTACCGGATTCTGGCGCGCTTCTGGCGCCCGGACTGGGCGGTCTTCCGCCGGATCTTCGCCATCGGCCTGCCGATCGCCGGCATCTATCTGATCGAGATGGGCGTCTTCTCCTTCGCCGTGGTGATGATGGGCTGGATCGACGCCACGGCCATCGCCGCCCATCACATCGCGATCCAGGTCGCCGCCGTCACCTTCATGGTGCCGATGGGGATCGGCCAGGCGGCGACCGTGCGCGTCGGACAGGAGATGGGCCGCAGGAATCCGTCGGGAATACGGCGGGCGGGCTTCACCGCGCTCAGCCTCGGCATCGCCTTCATGAGCGTCATGAGCCTGGTGATCGCCCTGTTTCCCGCATCGCTCGCCGGCCTGTTCCTGGACGCGGGCAAGCCCGGCTCGGCCGAGGTGCTGGCGCTGGCCGCAAGCCTGCTCTACGTCGCGGCGGCCTTCCAGATCGTCGACGGAATGCAGGCCATCTGCGCCGGCGCCCTGCGGGGGCTGAACGATACGCGGATCCCGATGGTCGCAGCCGCCGTCGGCTACTGGATCGTCGGCTTCGGCGTCGGCTGGACGCTCGGCTTCGCCGTCGGCTGGGGCGCCGTCGGCATCTGGATCGGCC
The DNA here is from genome assembly GCA_965202925.1 of Alphaproteobacteria bacterium. Classification (GTDB taxonomy): domain Bacteria; phylum Pseudomonadota; class Alphaproteobacteria; order Bin65; family Bin65; genus Bin65. The sequence goes on from CBDBCG010000002.1 coordinate 582,835, forward strand.
TCGCGCTCGGCCTGGCGGCGACCGGCACCTTCTTCGTCACCCGCTTCAACCGGATGACCCGGTCCGGCCCGCCCTCGCCGGAACCGGCGCGCCCGGTCTAAAATCGGACATGGCAAAGACGACTGCGAGCGACGCCAGAAAGCGCGTGGACCAGTTGCTGGTGGATCGCGGGCTGGCCGATTCGCGCAGCAAGGCGCAGGCGCTGGTGATGGCCGGCCTGGTGTTCCACGGCGAGCGGCGGATCGACAAGCCGGGCATGGCCGTGCCGGACGACGGCGCGCTGACGGTGCGCGGGCGGGACCATCCCTGGGTCTCGCGCGGCGGGCTCAAGCTGGCCCACGGCATCGAGCGGTTCGGTGTCGATCCGGCCGGGCGGATCTGCCTGGATATCGGCGCCTCGACCGGCGGCTTCACCGATGTCCTGCTCCACCACGGCGCGGCCAAGGTCTACGCCGTCGATGTCGGCCACGGCCAGCTCGCCTGGAAGCTGCGCACCGATCCGCGCGTCGTCGTGCTGGAGAAGACCAATGCCCGGCATCTCGACCGCGGCGCGGTGCCCGACCCGCCCGGCGCCATCGTCTGCGACGCCAGCTTCATCGGGCTCGAGACCGTGCTGCCCGCCGGCATGGCGCTGGCCGCGTCCGGCGCCTGGCTGATCGCCCTGATCAAGCCGCAGTTCCAGGCCGGGCGGGCGCAGGTCGGCAAGGGCGGCGTGGTGCGCGATCCGGCGGTCCACGAGGCGGTGTGCCGGGACGTGCGCGCCTGGCTGGACGCGCAGCCCGGCTGGTCGGTGCGCGGGATCGGGGAAAGCCCGGTCACCGGGCCGGAAGGCAACCGGGAATTCCTGATCTGCGCCGATTACCGTCCGGAAGCGGCTGCCGGCGCATGACCGGATCATGACCGAACCATGACCGGATTTCGGGCCGAAGTCGCCATCGAGAGCATCGGCCGGCGGGGCGACGGCGTGGCCGCCCTGGAAGGCGGAATCGTCCACGTTCCCGCGACCGCGCCGGGCGACCGGGTAACGGTCGCGCTGACCGAAACCGGCCCTGGCCGGTTCCGCGGCCGGCTGCTGGCTCTGCTGCAAGCCGGGCCGGACAGACGGGCACCGCCGTGCCCGCATTTCGCCGAATGCGGCGGCTGCGCCCTGCAACATCTGACGCCGGACGCCTATGGCGCGTGGAAGCTGGACATGCTGCGCGGCCTGCTCGCCCGCAACGGCTTCGACAGCGCAGCCGTCGAGCCGCTGCATCGCAGCCCGCCCGACAGCCGGCGGCGCGCCACCTTCGCCATCCGCCGCCGGCGCGAATCCGCCATCGTCGGATTCAACGAACGCCACAGCCATCGCGTCGTCGATCTCGGCGCCTGTCCGGTGGTCCGGCCGGAAATCGCCGCGCTGATCGAACCGTTGCGCGCCTGGGCGGAGACCGCGTTGCAGCCCGGCGACCGCGCCGCCGCCCATGTCGCGATGACGGACAGCGGCCTCGACCTGCTGGTCCGGACCGCCGCCCGGCTCGGCGGCGCGGGGCGGGACGCGCTGGTCGATCTGCTGGCGCGCGAGGACCTTGCCCGGGTGGCGCGCGCCCATCCGAAGCAGGAGGGCGCCGAGGTGCTGGCCGAGGCCCGGCCGGTGCGGGCGGTCCATGGCGGCGTCCCGGTCGCGCTTGCGCCGGGCGCCTTCGCCCAGGCGACGGCGGACGGCGAGGCGGCGCTGACCGGTTTCGTTTTCGAAGCGGCGGCGGGCGCGGCCTCGGCCTTCGACCTGTTCTGCGGCTCCGGCGCCTTCGCCTTGCCGCTGGCGAAGCGGGGCTGTTCCGTCTTCGCTGCCGACATCGACAAGGCCGCCGTCGCCAACCTCGCCGCCGCGGCGCGGCAGGCCGGCCTGGCGACGCTGCACGCCGAGGCGCGCAACCTGATGCGCCGGCCGGTGCCGGCTGCGCAACTGGCCGGGGCCGATGTCGTTGTCTTCGACCCGCCGCGCGCCGGGGCGAAGGCGCAGGCCGCGGAAATCGCCGCCGCCCGGGTTCCGGTCGTGGTCGCGGTATCGTGCGAGCCCGGCACCTTCATGCGCGACGCGCGGATACTTGCCGACGGCGGCTACCGGCTGACCCGCCTGCGGCCGGTCGACCAGTTCCTCTGGTCGGCGCATCTGGAGCTTGCGGCCCGGTTCGACTTTGCCGGATGATGCCGCGCCATGGCCGGGCCTCCCCATAACGAACGCGACAACGGCGCCGAAGAGCGGACGCCCGAGCTGGCCGAGGCGCGCAAACGGGCGCGCAAGGTCCTGAAGCTGCTGATCCGCTGCTACCTGTTCGGCGCGGCGGTCACGCTGGTCGTCCTCGTCTTCACCGCCGATCTCAGCCTCGGCCAGCTGGTCCTCGACACCCTGTTCTGGCCAAGCACGCTGGGCGAGATCGCGCTGACGCTGTAGCCGAGCCGGCGCCCGCGTTGCGGCTCTTCGCTGACTCCCGCCACCGTCGCCGTCATTCCGACCGGAGCGGCCCGGATTTAATCCGGGGCGCGCAGCGGAGGAATCTCAACGCAGGACCAAGGGTTTCTTGTGGGTGAGGCCGAGTCGAGATTCCTCCGCTACGCCCCGGCCCTGCGGGCCGGGGCTCCGGTCGGAATGACGGCGGGGATTTCGCAGAGGAATCCGATAAAGCGGGGGAAGCGGTCCCGGCCTCGTTCCGGCGCCGCTCACCCCCACCTGACCTCCCCCTCCGGATAGGGGGAGGAAAAACAAGGTAAAACAGAGCGTTACCTCCGTTATCCTTCCCCCGCTTCAGCGGGGGAAGTCCCGGAGCGCAGCGGAGGGGATGGGGGTGTCCATCCGCCTGCCGCATCGGCCGGGTTTCGCAGAGAAGTCAAAATGCGGGATGGATTGGGCTCAATCGTGGGAATTGCGCTCGCGCCAGACCGAACTGTCGGCCAGTTCCTGCGCGTGGCGTTTCTGCTCTTCCCGGTCCTCGATCGCCGGGTCCGGCAACACGATATCGGCGTGGTAGGGATTGCCGAGTTGAGGAGAGGCAACCGCTCGACGCCCGCTGGCGGCGGCTGTCTCGACGGTCACGCGGCCAGATTGTCCCCAAAGGTCAGCTCGGCCAGGGCCTCGCGAACGAATCCGTCGGGCAGCAGATCAGCACTGGAATAACGCGCCCGCCTGTGGGCGCCGTTCATGTTGACCAGGCATAACGCACCGCCATCGGACTCGCACAAGAGCAGGACCGAGCGTCCATGTCCGCCCGGTGCATCGATGGCGATTTCGGCATCAGGGGTGGGATAGACTTCATAGCGCCGCGGCGAAATCCGGTACATCGCCGCCAGCAGCCGGCGCGCGTTCGTCAACGCCGTCTTGGACGGTTCCGGAAAATTCTCTTCGCCCGCCTCGGCGATTGCCTCGTCCAGGTCGTGCAGCGCGTCAAGGAGATCGGGGCTTCGATCGTCAGACGCCGCCTGGGCCTCCCGCTCCATCGCCTTCCGCCTCCCAAGTCAAAGGCCGCGGCCGGCCGGATGCCCGAATCCGCGGTCGCTGCGCACCGACACGGATTTAGGCACTCTTCGCCCCGTATGCCAGCCGGGCGTGCCGAATGGCATGACTCCCTACGCCAGCGCCGCCGCCCTCTGCCCCGCGGGCCCGTCCGTTTCGCCGAACAGGGCGGCGAAGCGGCGGCGGGTCCAGCCGCTGGTCGGGCGGCGCTCGGCGCGCTCGGCGATCAGCGCCTTGGCCTGCGCCGTCCGCCCGGCGCGGATGTTGGCCTCGACCATCATCTGGACGAACAGGTCGCGCTGGGCATGGCTGCCGCCGAGCCGCCGCAGCCCGTAGCGCACGTCGCCCAGCAGGTCGGCGGCGCGGCCATAGTCGCCGTCGCCATAGGCGGCCGCAGCCTCGCACACCGGGATCGCGACCTCCCGGTAGACCGGCGCCTGGCTGCCTTCGGCCTGCGCCGCCGCTTCGGCGCCGGCCAGCAGATCCGCCAGCGTCGCCCGGTCGCCGGTCCGGGCGAGGGCGACGGCGTGGTGGGCGTCGACGAAGGCGAGGAGCTGGTCTGTCGCGTGCTCCGCGCAGTGGGCGGAGACCTCAAGCCAGCGGTCGCCGACATCGACGCCCTCGGATTCGAGGCGCCACAGCAGGGCGACGGCGTTGGTCAGGTCGAGATAGTCGCCGGTCTCCTCCTCGCGCACGCCGCGGTCGTAGAGGTCGAGCACGGCGTCGCAGTCGCCGAGCTCGAGGTGGAACAGCGCCCGGTGCCACCAGAGATGGAAGCGGAAGTTCTGCACCTGGGTCCAGTGCGGCTCGAGGCCCGACAGCCAGGCGATGCCCTCGGCCTGCCGGCCCTGCATCTCCATAACGTGGGCGACCGCATGGGTGCCCCAGGGATCGTCCGGGTTGATGCCGACGGCTTCCCGGCCGCGCTGTTCGGCGCGGGCATAGTCGCCGTCCTCCTCAAGCGCGAAGGCGTAGCAGCCGGCGACGAAGCCGTAGTCCGGCACCGTCGGGTCCCAGGCGTGCATGATCCGGGCGAGCGAATCGCGCATGGCGACGCTGTCGCCGCTGTAGAAGTGGGTGTAGTGCGCCAGCCGCATGGCGAGCAGGTCGCGCGGATGGTCGGCGAGGATGCCGTCCCACAGCGCGGTCGCGCCCGTCATGTCGCCCGAAGCCCAGCGGTCGAGCGCCTCGATATGGGCGGCTTCGCGCGCCGTCACCGGCCGGTCGGCCGCGGCCTGCCGCGCTTTCGCCAGGGATTTTCGCCCGGCCGCCCAGCGGCCCGCCTCGCTGAACAGCAGCATGAAATAGCCGCGCAGGCAGTGCGCCATCGCCATGTCGGCGTCGGCGGCGTAGGCCTCCTTCAGCCGGTCGCCGGTGTCGCGCCGCATGCCGAGATAGCTGCGCACCGTGCGGTCCCACGCCTCGACCGCCTCGGGCGATGCCGCCGTCAGCGCAAGGCCGCGGCAATCGCGATGGATATCCGCCATGTCCTGTCTCCTTGCCGGGTTTCCAGCCGGGGCCAACGCACCCGCGCTCAGGAGAGCGGCAGCATGATGTGTTTCTGAAAGGCCGTGCGTTTCTCGAGCCGGTCCATCCAGTCGGCGATATGGAGCAGTTCGGGCCGCTCGATAGGCATGTTGAGGTAGCGCCAGGTCGCCGCGCCGACCGGGATGTCGCCCATCGTGAAGCGGCTGCCGGCGACATAGTCCCGGTGCGCCAGGGCGGCATCGAGGATCTGGAAGACGTGGCCGCATTCGATGGCCTTCTCAACGATCAGGCCCATGTCGCGCTGGTCCGGCGGGGTGCGGACCAGCCCCACGAAGACCGGAATCAGCGGCCCGATGACCGTGGTCTGGAGCCAGTCCATCCACATGTCCGCCGCCGCCCGCTCGGCCAGGTCGGTCGGCCACAGGTCGCCCTCGCTCCATTTCGCGGCGACATAGCGCACGACCGCGTTCGATTCCCAGACCACGGTATCGCCGTCGATCAGGGTCGGAACGCGGCGATTGGGGTTGAGCCTGCCGTAGCTTTCCGTATCGAGCTGGCCGAACTCGAGCCCGGCGTCGATCCGGTCGAACGGCACGCCCGCCTCGTCGAGCGCCCAGATCGCCTTCTGCACATTGAGCGAATTCTTGCGGCCCCATACCGTGACCATGCCGCGGTCTCCTCCCTTAAGGTGATATTGTCTGCGACGATAGCGCCGCTGCGTCTGCCGCCCAAGGGAAATACTGACGTGAGGCACCGGCCTGAATTACGGATTTGACCGGCCCCACCGGGAACGGGCATGGTCGAGGCGAATGCAGCCTGCCCGGAAGACCAGCCTTGGATTTCTGCCTGTTCCATCTGCCGACCTGGCGCAACGCCTACCCGGTCACGCTGAACCGGTTCTACGAGGAGCTGATCGCCGCGGTGAAGCTGGCGGACGCGCTGGGCTGGCGCAGCTACCGGACGACGGAGCACCATTTCCACTATTACGGCGGCGCCGTGCCCAACCCGGCGCTCTATCTGACGGCGCTGGCGCGCGAGACGAAGCAGATCCGGCTGGGCACGGCGGTTTCGCTGCTGCCGCTGCGCCACCCGCTGCAGGTGGCCGAAGATCTGGCGTCGCTCGACCAGTTTTCCGGCGGGCGGGCCGAGATCGGCCTGTCCCGCGGCTTCGTGCCCCACGAGTTCGCCGCCTTCGGCGTGACCCGGGAGGAAAGTGCCGAGCGGATGTATGAGGGGCTGGAGGTCATCGAGAAATTCTGGGCCGGCGAGCCGTTCGACCATCGCGGCCGCTTCTGGTCGTTCGACAAGGTCGAGCCCTGGCCGGCGCCGGTCCAGCCGGGGCCGTCGATCTGGATCGCCGCCTCCAACGACCGCGGCAGTTTCGAGGCCGCCGGCCGGCGCGGCTACAACCTGATGATGAACCAGTATCCGATGAGCTTCGAGAGTCTGGCGCAGAAGATGGGCTGGTACCGCGATGCGCTGACCGGCGCCGGCCATGCCGACGTAAGCCCGGGCCCGGACGGCCGCAAAGCCATGGTCGCCCTGCTGACGGTGATCGCCGACACCGAGGAGGAGGCCGTCGCGATCGGACAGCCGGCGGTGCAGGAGCATGTCGCCGCCTTCGGCAAGGTGCTGGCCGGCGACACCTGGAACCGGGATTTCGCCGCCAGCGAGGCGGCGCTGACCGGCAGCACCGGGATCGACGACCTGACCACCCTGTTCCGCGAGCGCTGCCTGATGACGACGGCGGACCGGGCGGCGGAGAAGATCGCCGCCTATCGAGACCTGGGCTTCACCGAGGCCGCCTTCATCGCGCGCTTCACCAGCATATCGGCTGAACGGGAACGCGAGACCATCGAGCGGCTGCACCGGGACGTCCTGCCGCTGCTCGGCCCGGCCGCCGCGGCGGCCTGAAGCCGGCAGGCGCGCCGGTTCCTTGCTTTCCTCCCCCGTCATTTCGACCGGAATGGCCCGCAAGGGCCATGAAGCGGAGAAATCTTTCCGCTATACCGCCTCCGTCCTTGCACTGCGCGTGAAAGATTTCTCCACTCCGCGGCTGAAGCCGCTCCGGTCGAAATGACGGAATTGGGTGGTTCCGGGCACCGCGTTCAAACCGGGAGACGACCGGCGGTTCACATTTTGTTGACGCCTCCGCTGCCGATTCCTACGCTCGGCGAGACCGGGCCTGAGAGGAAGGAAATTCCATGCCGCTCGATAGCGCACATCCTGCGGCCGGAGCTGCAACGGGGCCGGCCTCCGGGGCGGCCGCAACCGTCCGTTCAGCCTGCCCGCACGATTGCCCGAGCGCCTGCGCGCTGGAAGTGGAGCGCCTGTCGCCGACGCGCATCGGCCGGATCCGGGGCAACCGGGACCTGCCCTACACCGCCGGCGTCGTGTGCGAGAAGGTCTCCCGCTACGCCGAGCGCGTGCATCACCCGGACCGGCTCGGCCGGCCGCTGCGCCGGACCGGGGCGAAGGGCGAGGGCGATTTCGCGCCGATCGGCTGGGACGACGCTCTCGACGAGATTGCCGAAGCTTTCCTGCGGGCTGAGGCCCGCCACGGCAGCGAGACGGTCTGGCCCTATCATTCCGGCGGCACGCTGGGCATCGTCAGCCGCTGGGGCCTCGACCGGCTGCGCAACGCGAAACGCTATTCGAAGCAGCGCTCGACCATCTGCGTCGGCCCGTCCTCGTCCGGCTGGAAGGCCGGCGTCGGCATGCTGACCGGCCCCGACCCGGCGGAAGCGGCGAAATCCGATCTGGTCGTCGTGTGGGGCGGCAACCCGGTCGCCACCCACGTCAACCTGATGAGCCACATCCGGCGCGCCCGCAAGGATCGCGGCGCCGAGCTGGTCGTGGTCGATGTCTACGACACGCCGACGGTGCAGGCCGCGGACCGGGCCCTGATCCTCCGCCCGGGCACGGACGGCGCGCTGGCGCTGGCCATGATGCAGGTGATCCTGGCCGAAGGGCTGGCGGACCGGAGCTATCTCGCCCGGCTGACCGATTTCGGCCCTGACGTCGAGCGCCACATCCGCAGCCGGACGCCGGCCTGGGCGGCGGCAATCACCGGCCTGCCCGAACAGGACATTATCGATTTCGCCCGCCTGTACGGCCGGACCAGGCGCAGCTTCCTGCGCCTCGGCCTCGGCTTCACCCGGTCGCGCAACGGCGCCGTCGCCATGCATGCCGTGAGCTGCCTGCCGGCGCTCACCGGCGCCTGGCAGGAGGAGGGCGGCGGCGCCTTCTATGCCCGGCTGGAGGACTGGGGGCTGGACCTGAACCTCGCCCACGGCCTCGACCTCGCCGACCCGGCGATCCGCTCCCTCGACCAGTCGCGCATCGGGCCCGTGCTGACCGGGGCGCCCGGCGCGCTGGAGGGCGGCCCGCCGGTCACCGCGATGCTGATCCAGAACGCCAATTCCGCCGAGGTTGCGCCCGACAGCCGGGCCGTGCGCGCCGGGCTGGCGCGGGACGACCTGTTCCTGTGCGTGCACGAGCAGTTCATGACCGCGACCGCCCGCTACGCCGATATCGTGCTGCCGGCGACCACCTTCCTGGAAAGCGACGATTTCTATATGGGCTGGGGCCATTCGGCGCTCACCGTCGGCCGGCGGGTGCTGGAGCCGTTCGCCGAGACGCGCAGCAACCACGACGTCGTGTGCGGGCTGGCGAAACGGCTGGGCGCCGAGAGCCCGGCCTTCGACATGAGCGCCTGGGAGCTGATCGACGCCACGCTGCAGGTCTCGGGCAAGGGCAGCGCCGACGCCGCGGCGGAGAAGGGCTGGATCGACTGCAACCATCCGTTCGAGGACGCGCATTTCCTGAACGGCTTCCCGACCGCGGACGGCAGGTTCCATTTCAGGCCGGACTGGGCCGCGGTCGGCCCTTACCATGCCGGCATGCCGGAACTGCCCGACCATTGGGCGGTGACCGAGGCGGCCGACGACGCCCGGCCGTTCCGCATGGTGGCGCCGCCGGCCCGCACCTTCCTGAATTCCAGCTTCACCGAGACGGCCGGCTCGCAACGGCGCGAGGGGACGCCGGCCGTCCTCATCCATGCCGACGACGCTGCGGCCCACGGCATCGCAGACGGCGACAGCGTGCGGGTCGGCAACGAGCGGGGCGCGGTGACGCTGACGGCGCGCATCGCCGACGGCCTGCTGCCCGGCACGGCGATCGTCGAGGGCATCTGGCCGGGCGACAGCTACCGCGACCCGGCCGGCGGGGGCATGGGCATCAACCAGCTGGTCTCCGCCGAGGCGGTCGGGCCGATCGGCGGCGTGGCGTTCCACGACACGGCGGTGTGGATAAGGCCGGCGGAGCGGGCCGCCGCCGGGGCAGCCTGAAGCGCTCAATCGTGCGGCAGTTCGGGGCTTGCGCCGCCCCGGCCCGCGCGACATCTCAGGGGCCTGACCGAAACCCGATCTCCCGCCATGTCCGAAGATGCCGCTAAACCGCCGATCCAGGCGGTGATGATTCCGGTGACGCCCTTCCAGCAGAACTGCTCGCTGCTCTGGTGCACCGAGACCATGCGCGGCGCGGTGACCGATCCGGGCGGCGATCTGGAGCTGATCGAAGGCGCGATCGCCGAGCGGGCCGTCACGGTCGAGAAAATCCTCATCACCCACGGCCATCTCGACCATGCCGGCGGCACGAAGGACCTGGCCGAGCGGCTCGCGGTGCCCGTGGAGGGCCCGCACGAGGCCGACATCTTCTGGATCGGCCGGATGGAGGAGCAGTGCCGCATGTTCGGCTTTGCCGGCGCCCGGGAGTTCGAGCCGGATCGCTGGCTGAAGGACGGCGATACGGTCAGCTTCGGCAACGTCACGATGGACGTGATCCATTGCCCCGGCCACACGCCCGGCCATGTCGTCTTCGTCCATCGCGGGGCCGGCTTCGCCGTGGTCGGCGACGTCCTGTTCCAGGGCTCGATCGGCCGGTCCGATTTCCCGATGGGCAACCACGACGAGCTGGTCGCCAGCATCCGCAACAAGCTGTTCCCGCTCGGCGACGACATCGCCTTCATCCCCGGCCACGGCCCGCCGTCGACCTTCGGTCAGGAGCGGCGGACCAACCCCTTCGTCTCAGACACCGCGCAGGGGGCGGCCTGACCGTTTCGCGCGCCGGCGCCCGGCCGGAGTGCGGAAGTGTCATGAAATGTCATGATCCGTCATGGCGCTCCCGTCTTCGCCCTGACCACACCACCGTGTCGCCCCGGCCCCCGAGCCGGGGCCCAGAGCCGCCCGGCACGATTTTCGCGGTCGACTCTGGACCCCGGTTTTCCGCTTCGCTCCATCCGGGGTGACAAGGGAGGGGTAGGCTCGTGTCATGATATGTCATGAAATGTCAGGTTCCGCAGTGAGCCGCCGCTGTACGCACCCTTCCCGTCATTTCGACCGGAGCCTCGGCCCCCGGCCGGGGCGGAGTGGAGAAATCTGGCGGGCGCTCCATCTACGCCCAAGGCTCTGGCGTTTGTCCGGCCTCCGTCGCCGGCCGGATTTCTCCGCTCACTCCGTTCGGTCGAAATGACGGGGAAGGAGAGGCGTTGCGATGTGTCAGGAAATGTCATGTTCCGTCATGATCCGCCATGTTGCGCCGCCGGACCGGGTATCCGCTGCCGCTCCGGACGTCCGCCGCGCGAAGCCCCGGCGCCGGCCGCCCGATGGGCTTTTGTTCATATAATGTTCTTATCATGGCGTTCAACCTTCGCCAGCGGAAAAATGCGCGGCCCCGCTATCCCCGGCACATCCTGCGGACGGCCTGCCAATCGGCGTCGGACATGGCGGGGCGGGTTCCCGTCGCATGCGTTCCGACGAACTGTGCCCGTCCGCCGGTCGCAGGATGCGAGGCGAAATACCGGCCGATGGATTTTTCCTCCGTGCCGGACGTGCGCGCCATCGCCTGAAAAAACGCCTGGAAGCCCCGGCCGGATATCCCCGTCCGGTTCAGCATGTCCACGGCGATCCGGTCGGCTTCGCGTTCGGCGTCGCGGCTGAATTTCGAGGTTGCGAGACTCTGCGCCATGTCGGTTGCGATGCTGCCGAATGCCGATGTGTCGCCGATCAGCGCGGCCATGACGAAGCTCAGGCCGAGCGCCTTGACAAGATTTTCCAGTCCGTGGCGTTCGATGACATGGCCCATTTCGTGGGCCATGACGCCGGCGAGCCCGTCGGCGCCGGGCGAGTTGTCGATCAGGCCGCGGAACACGACGATGTAACCGCCCGGCGCGGCGAAGGCGTTGACCGTTTTGTCGTCGACCACGGTAACGCGAAAGCGGTAGCGCGAGGGTTCGGCGGCGGACAGGCGCCGCACCAGGCGTTCGATGGCCTGCCGGCCCGCCCGGCCGGTACACACGCGGGAACCGGAGGCCATCAGGGCGAGCGCCTGGCGCTGGACGGTGCGGCCCAGGCCCTCCTCCCAGGACCGGGGGATTTGTGAGGCGATCGGGCCGGCGGCGACCGGCAGCAGGAACCAGAAGCCGGCGAGAATGGCGGCGGTCGCCCCGATCCAGCCGGCCGCCCGGAGCTTCAGGTTCGCGCCGCGCAGATCTTTGTGGCGCAGCTGGCCGGCATGGGCGCGCAGCCGGTCGAGAAATTCGGCATCGGCGATTGTCAGGCGTTCGTTGCCGGACTTCCGCTTCAGCCGGACCGGCCGCCCGGCATAGACTTCGTCGACCAGCCGGAGTTCGGCAAAGGGCCAGACCTCGGCAATCGTGCCATCGCCGGATTCGATGTGCAGGCCGTCGGCCTCGATCGAGACCCGTACGATATGCCGCCGGGCCGTCCGCCCGTCCGTGTAGGTTCCGTCGGCGAAGGCGCCCCAGGCCATCATCGCTCAGATCATTCCGATGCCGAAGAACTCCATCAGGCCCTCGCCGTAACGTGGTGTCTCGACTTCGGTCTGGCCGATCGCGGCCGTCCGGATATCGCCGTGAAATTCGACATGCCGCGCAATGAAGCGCGTGGTGCGCAGGACCACATAGGGATAGGCGAAGCCCAGGGTGAAGAGCATCAGCAGTATATTGGGTATGCGCAGCTTGAAGACGTCCCCGAAGGTGACGTTCGCCCTGAAGCGGACGGAACCGTATGACAGCGTTCTTGCAATATTGCGCACCAGCGCCGCCTTGTAAGCGCAGATCAGCAGTTGATAGACGATCAGCGGAGTCAACTCGATGGCGATGGCGATCGCTTGGAACAGGAACGGGCTTTCCGGCCCTCCATGATCCGTGACAAGGCTCTGTCCGATCGAGAACAAAGCGCCGAACAGGGCGGCGACGGTGATCGCGGTCCCGATCCATGCCAGCGCGTAGCTTTTGTAGAGGCCCTCGGCATCGAGCAGCGATTCGAATTTGCCGCTGCCGAACCATGTGCGGCCAAGGCGGTATTTGAACACTACGGAATCGGCCCAGGGTTTGGTCCACCCAAGCGTCAGGACATTCAGGACTCCGAGCCCGAGGCCCAGAAATCCGTAGCGCCACGCCGATCCTTCCATACCCCCGCGTATGCCGAGCCACGAGGTCCGCCCGATCCGGTAACGATAGGCTGCGAACAGGGCGACATAGTAGAACAGCATCAGGATCGGGGTCGCCAAAAGCACGATCGCAATGAACAGGATCAGCGCGTTGAGCTTGGCGCCCCCGAGTTCTTCCCCGGGGTCCGGCAGTTCGACATCCAGCCCGAAATACAAGCCCAGGATCGGCCCGTAGATCAGTACGAGGGCGAACAGGAAGCCGAGAAACAGTTCGATGCCGCGCCCGGTGTATTCCAGCGGCTCGCCAAGCAGGCTGGTCTGGCTCCAGACATAGCGGCGGATCCGGGTCCTGCCCCAGAAGCGGTAGATGCCCAGCGTGAGGATCGACAGCGCCAGATTGAACAGGAAGATGACGAACAGTTCGCCGCTGCGGCCATCATGCAGCAGCCGGTGAACCGGCGCTTCGGCTGCGATGGCCGCTTCCGGGTCGGTTCCGTCGGTCATCGTACCTCGACCACTATCGCCGCGCCCGCCTTGCATTGGCGCGCCAGACCTGATTTGACACGGAGGTGCCCGGCGCGGCCTTGGCCGCGCGCCGCTCCCTACCGAACGCTTGAGATATCATAACCCTGTGAGACCGGCATGACCTTCCGCGCCATCCTGCTCGAAGAAGACGACGGCAACGTTACCGGCTCGGTGACGGACCTCGATGACGACCGGCTGCCCGAGGGCGACGTCACCGTCCGCATCGACTATTCCGACCTCAACTACAAGGACGGCCTGATCCTGAAGGGTCTGGCCCGGCTGGTGCGCACCTATCCGCATGTGCCCGGCATCGATTTTTCCGGCACGGTCGAAGACTCGGCGTCGCCGGATTTCGCCCCCGGCGACCGGGTGGTGCTGACCGGCTGGGGCCTCGGCGAGCGGCACTGGGGCGGCTTCGCCCAGAAGGCGCGGGTCAAATCCGACTGGCTGGTTAAGGTGCCGGACGCGCTCAGCAACCTGCAGGCGATGTCGATCGGCACGGCGGGCTTCACGGCCATGATCTCGGCGATGGCGCTGGAGCATGCCGGGCTGCGGCCCGGCGCCGGCCCGGTGCTGGTGACCGGCGCCTCGGGCGGCGTCGGCAGCGTCGCCGTGGCGCTGCTGGCCGCGCTCGGCCACGAGGTAACGGCCTCGACCGGCAAGAGCGACGAGGAGGACTATCTGCGCGGCCTCGGAGCGTCCACCGTAATCGGCCGGCTGGAGGCGACCGGCCGCCCGCTCGAAAAGGGGCAATGGGCCGGCTGCGTCGATACCGTGGGTGGCGCCACGCTGGCCACCGCCGCGGCACAGATGGGCCTGCACAGCGCCGTTGCGGTGTGCGGCAATGCCGGCGGCAACGATCTCGCCACCACGGTCCTGCCTTTCATCCTGCGCGGCGTCAGCCTGCTCGGCATCGATTCGGTGATGTATCCGGCCGCGCCGCGCCAGACGGCCTGGCAGCGCCTCGCCACCGACCTGCCGATCGGAAAGCTCGAGGCCATGACCGAGGTCATTCCTCTCGACGGCACCTTCGCGGCCGGCGAGAGGATCCTGAAAGGCGGCGTGCGCGGCCGCACGGTGATCGACGTCAACGCCTGAGGCGGGCGGGGCCGCACCGGCCTACCGGGGCGGCATCACGAATTCGTAGCTGGTGCTGCGCCCTCCGGCGTTGCTGCGCGTGAGGACGCCGCGTTCAATCAGGTCGCGAATGTCCCGGTTCGCCGTGTCTTGCGAGCAGCCGTTCATCTTCGCCCATTTCGACGAGGTGAGCCTGCCCTCGAAGCCGTCCAGCAGCCGGTTGAGGGTCCTCGCCTGGCGTGGGTTGAAGGCTTCGGCCGCATGGACCTCCCAGAACCGGGCCTTGTGCAGGACGGCGGCAAGCGTGGCGCCGGCATTTTCGATGGCGCGGGCGAGGCATTCGACGAACCAGACCTGCCATTTCGTGATGTCAAGAGCGCCCCTTTGCGTCGATTCGAGGAGCTCGTAGTAGGCGCTTCGCTCCGCCCGTATCCGGGCGGACATGCTGTAGCAACGCTCCGGGCTGTCGTCCGAGCGGGCCAGCGCCATGTCGGCGACCGCCCGGGCGATGCGCCCGTTGCCGTCGTCGAACGGATGCAGCGAGACGAACCAGAGATGCGCCATGCCGGCGGCGAGCACGGGATCCATCGCCGGCGCGCCCTCGAACCAGTCGAGGAAAGCGGCCGTCTCGTCCGCGAGGCGTTCGGCCGGCGGTGCGGTATAATGAACGTGCTGCCGCCCGAGCGGGCCGGAGACGACCTCCATCGGTCCGTCGGCGTCGTCGCGCCACATGCCGACCCCGATCCGCCGCATGCCGCTCCGTCCCGTCGGAAACAGGGCGGCGTGCCACGAGAAAAGACGCTCTTCGGTCAGCGGCGCAGCGTAGTTTCGGGTCGCATCGAGGGTCATGTCGACCACGCCGTCGATATCGCGGTCGGACGCCGGCAGACCGCCGGCATCCATGCCGAGGCGGCCCGCAATCGACGAGCGGACCCGGTCGGGGGCGAGGAATTCGCCTTCGATTTCGCTCGTCTTCACGACATTTTCCGTGAGCGTGCTCAAGGTCGCTTCGCTGCGCAGATCGAAGCCCAACGCCTCCATCCGGCCGAGCAGGCGCCCCTGGGCATGACGCGCCGCTGCGAGCGGCCCGGTCAGGCGGGCCGGGTCCTGCCGGAAGCGCGGCCAGTCGGCGCATTGCCAGATGTACATGGCTATTCTCCGCAAATTATGCAGAGAATATAGCGGGTAATCTCCGCATGGAAAGATATTCTCCGCAAATTATGCGGAGAATATGCTCGCTATTCACGGCATTGCCGGGGCAGGCCACTGCGGCAGGGCTTCACGCGATGGCGGTCGGGAAGGGGCTGCGGTCGACGGTCTCGATCTCGGCCTTGGCCAGGCGCTCCAGCATCCCGGCCTTGACCGTTGCATACGCCGGATCGTTGTACAGGTTCGCCAGCTCGTGGGGGTCGTTTTCCAGGTCGTACAGTTCGCAATGACCGGCGCCGCTGTAGACCGACAGCCGCCAGCCCTGCGTGATCAACGTGTGGACGCGGAAGTCGCTCTCGAAGCCCATGATCGAGCGCTGCTGGTCGTCCTCGATCAGGACGGCGCCGCAGCCATGGTCTTTCAGGGTTGAAATTTCCGGTTCCAGGCTGCGGCCCTGGATGCCGTTATAGGGCACGATACCGGCGCGGCTCAGCATGGTGCGGGCGATGTCGACGGTGCCGGCAAGGGCGGAACAGGCCGCGCCGGCGTTCCTGCCGTCCGGCTCGGCCCAGATGAAGGGCACCGTGACCAGCCCCCGGTAGTGCATCGGGCCTTTGAGCACGACCCGGTGGTCGCCGAGGAAATCGCCGTGGTCGGCGGTAAAGACCACGACGGTGTTATCGGCAAGGCCGAGGGCGTCGAGCCTGGCGAGGATCCGGCCCACCGCGTCGTCGATCATCGAGATCATGCCGCAGGTCAGCGCCATCGATTCGCGCGCCTCCCGCTCTGTGACGGTATAGGCGACCTGGCCGGCATTGCGGCTCCCGTCGCCCGGCGGGCGGTTGTCCCACATCCATTGCAGGGTCGGCGGCGCCTGGTTGCTCAGGCGGTGGAAGCTTTCCGGCAGGTCGAAATCGGCCGGGTCGTACATGTCCCAGTATTTGCCCGGCGGCGTGAAGGGGTGGTGCGGGTCCGGGAAGGAGGCGGTGAGGAAAAACGGCCGGCCGCCGCCTTCCGCGGCATAGGCGTCAAGCCAGCCGATCGTTTCCTCCGCAACGTAGGTCGTGGGGTACAGTTCTTCCGGCACCGCCGTGCGCCAGCCCTGGGGCGCGACATAGTCGTGGGGCAGGCTGTTCGCCGGGCCGACCATGGTCTCCGGATCGCCGCCGCGCGCCTTCATCCAGCGGATATAGGCGGCGCCGACCCTGTCGCTGTGCATGGTGGCGAGGGAGACATCCTCGAAGCCGTAGAAGGGCGTGGCGATCTCGTGGCCCGGATCCTCCTTCCAGGTCCAGGGCCGCTCTTCCGCATAGGCGCCTTCGGGCAGCGGTTCCGGCTTGCGCGCCTCGGCGAAGGCGTCGTCGCGCGGCTCGATCCGGCGCTGCATCGACGGCGGCTCGCCGGTCATGTTCTGGAGATGGCTCTTGCCGATAAGCGCGGTGCGATAGCCCTCGTGGCGCATCAGGTCGACGAAGGTGTTCTCCGACAGGGAAAGCGGGATGCCGTTGTGCCGGACGCCGTGCAGCGAGGGCATGCGGCCGGTCATCAGCGTCGCCCGGTTCGGCATGCAGACCGGGTTGGCGACGTAGAAGCGGTCGAAGCGGACGCCGCGGGCGGCGATGCCGTCGATATGCGGCGTCTTCAGGACCGGATGGCCGGCGCAGCCGAGATAGTCCGCCCGTTGCTGGTCGGTGACGATCAGCAGGAAGTTCGGGCGCTTCCGGCCGGGAGCGGTATCGGCCATCCTATTCTCCGGCAGTGGCGGGAAGGGGTGCGCGCGCCCGGCGCCTGACGACATCGGCGGCGATCAGGGCCGCGCCGACGCCTCCGCCGACGAGATTGAGCCAGGGCGCCTGGGCGAAGGCGTAGATCGGCACGATCAGCGCCAGCCCGGCGGCGGCGTGGACGATGCGGAACGTCGGCGCGATGGGCGTGAACAGGAAGCCCGTGACAGCGACCGAGACCAGCAAGACGCCGAACAGGGCCGTCGTGAAGCTGAGCGCGACCTCAAGCGCGCCGCCCTGCATGATGAGCGCGGGCGACATGATGAAGACGAAAGGGATCAGGTAGGCCGACCAGCCGTATTTCACGGCCTGCCAGCCGGTCTTCATCATCGGCGCGCCGGCGAGCGTCGCCGCGGCGAAGGCCGCGATGGCGACCGGCGGCGTGATCATCGACATCATGCCGAAATACATGACGAACAGATGGGCCGACAGGTCCGGCACGCCCAGTTCGATGATCGCCGGCGCGACCAGGGTGGCGAGCAGGATGTAGACGCCCAGCGTTGGCATGCCCATGCCCAGGACGATGCAGACGATGGCGGCCAGGATGAGCAGAATGAGCAGGCTGCCGCCGGCGATGCCGACCAGCTCGCTGGTCAGCGCGAAGCCGAGGGCCGAGATGTTCAGCACGCCGATGATCGCGCCGGCCGCGCCGCCGATCATCAGCAGCTCCAGGCCCGCCTTGCCCGTCTTGACGAAGCTGGCGATCAGCGAACGGAAGGACAGGCGGTCGCCGCCGTAGCCGAGCAGGAAGCCGATCGGCAGCAGGGTGAGCGCGGCGTAGAGCGCCGCGGTCTCCGGCTGGAGCGACCAGCGGAACAGGCACAATACGATAACGACAAACGGCGTCAGGAAGATGCCGCCGCGGCCGGCCACCGGCAGCAGCCGCGGGATCATCGACCGGTCGATCGGCAGGATGCCGTCGCGCGCCGCCTGGAGATCGACCTGTATGAACAGGGCGGCGTAGTAGAGGATCGCGGGGATCAGCGCGGCGAGCACGACCTCGGCGTAGCCGATCTGCAACAGCTCGGCCATGACGAAGGCGGCGACGCCCATCATCGGCGGCATGAGCTGCCCGCCGGTCGAGGCGACCGCCTCGATGGCCGCGGCCGAATGGGTCGGGTATCCGCCCCGCTTCATCAGCGGGATGGTGATGACGCCGGTCGAGACGACGTTGGAGACCGCGCTGCCGGAGATCGAGCCGAACAGGCTGGAGCCGACGATGGCGATCTTGGACGAGCCGCCGCGGAACCGGCCCATCAGCCCGGCCGAGATATCGGTGAAGAAGCGCGCCCCGCCCGCCGGCTCGAGCAGGAAGCCGAAAAACATGAAGGCGAGCACGATGGTGGTCGAGACCTTCATCGGGAAGCCGAACATGCCGTTGGCGTCGAGCACGACATAAATCGCCAGCCGGTCGATCGGGACGTTCTCCCCTTGCAGCCGCCCCGGGATCAGATGGCCGACCAGGGCGAAGACCAGGAAAAACATCAGGAAGGCGAACAGGATGGGGCCGGCGGTCCGGCGCAGGCCTTCCACGATGGCGGCCAGCAGGATCGCCGCCGCGGCAACGGCGTCCGGCGGATTATCGGCGAAATTGTCGAGGATGGTCGGGTATTCGACCGTCACATAGAGCGCCGCCGCGGCGGAAACGGCGGCGAAGATCAGGTCGTACCACGGCACATGGGTGCGGGGCGCCCCTTTTTGCGCCGGCACGCAGAGATAGAGCGCCGCCAGCCCGATCGCGAGCATGGCGGCGTAGAACTGCTCGTTCATGAAAACGAGGTCGACCGCGCGGTAGAGGTCGGCCGCCCAGAGCAGGGCGCCGAGCGTCAGCAGGGCGCAGAGGCCGCCGCCCACCCACTTGACCAGAACGTCGCCCGTGGGGGCGGCGGCCTCCGCCTCGACCTCGGCCGCGTAGGACTCCGCGTCCGGCGCGGGGTCCGTCACAGCCGTTCTCCGGAAGGTCCGGGGCTACTTCGCCTGGCCGGTCTCGCGATAGTATTTCATCGCGCCCGGGTGATAGGGCACGCCGATATCGACATACATCTTCTTCGGATTGAAGCCGGCCATGCCCTTGAACGCGGCGACCATCATCTTCTTGTTTGCCGCCATCGCCTTGACCAGCTTGTAGGCGATATCGTCCGACACCTTGGCGTTCGCGGTGATGATGAACGGCGCGGCCATGATGTTGGTCGGGCCGGTGACGCCCGCATAGGCCGGCGACGGGCCGATCTTCTCGACCACCGAACCCGGCGCGATCGCCTGCATCTTCTTCACCGCGGCCGGATCGTCCGGCAGCGAGACATATTTGAAGCCGCGCGAGGCGTAGGCTTGGCGCATCTTGCCCGAGGTGATGGAGAACATACCGGCATCGACCTTGCCGCCCATATAGTCGTCCACGCCCCGTACGCCGTTCGGCGCCGGCACGCCCTTGACGTCCTTGAAGGTCAGATCCGCCATGTTCAGAAGGGCGCGCCAGAACAGGCCCTGGATGCGCTGCTTGGCGAAGCCGGACGACAGGCGCACGCCTTTAGGGTCGGCGACCGAATTGATCTTCGAATCCTTGGGCGCGAAAATGCCGAGCCGCAGGGTGCGCAGCACGGCGACCACGCGGACATTCTTCTGCGGTTTGCCCTTGAACATCGCCTTGCCCTGGTTGGCGAAGGCGGCGACGACGCTGACCGCGATCGAGAAGTTCAGCCGGCCCTTGTCGACCAGCGGCAGGGTGACGACCGGGCCGCCCTGGGGCACGACGCGGGCGCGCAGGCCGAGCACGTCCTTGGCGACCTTGGCGACGGCGGCGCCGGTCGCATAGGCCGACGAGCCCTGCGGATTGGTGCCGATGCTGTATGTCTGCGCGAACGCCGGTGCGGCGGCGAGGGTAAGGGCCGCCGCGCCAGCGGCAGCCAGGGCATGTACTTTCATGGTTTCCTCCCAGTTCAGGGCCCGGTCCGGCGGACCCGGCGTTTTCTTAACGCGCTTTAGCCGCAGGGGCTACCGGGCAATGGCGCACCCGCCGCCCGCTCGCTTCGCAGGTCTTTCGCACCGGATTTTCGATACTCGCTTCGTTCCGGTCAGCCGCCTCCGGCGCCCGCCAACCGCCGCCGGACGGTTTCGAGTAAGGTTTCCACCTGCGCGAGGGCGCTGCCGCGGTCGAGCGCTTCGGCCTGCGCATCCCGGGCGCCGTAACGCAACTGAACGGCATACGGGGCATATTCGATCAGAGCGTCAAAACGCGCCGCGTCCGGTTGGTGGGCCTCCAACATCTCCAGCAGCCGCCTCAGATCGTGGATGGCCGGGTAGGTCACGCCCGACAGCGCAAGCCAGGTCTTGAACAGCTTCTCGGCCGCCTGCTGGACATGGAAGCCGAAAATCTCGTCGGCGAACACGACGGCATCGCCCATGCCGCGAAGCGCGGAGACGCCTCGTTCGGCCGCTTCCAGAAGCGTCCGGGCCTGCTTAGGGTCGCTCATAGAGCACTTTGCCTTCCCGCAGGGCGCGTGCGAGCACGTTGTTCAGAGAGTCCCGCCAGTATTCGGCCTCGTCGCGGCTGTAGACCAGGATATCCACGGCGGCTTCGATACCCGCAAGCGCCCGCCAGAGCCGCGCTGCCTCGGCGCGCCGGTCCCACCCCGGCCCGAACGGCTCGGCCTCGATAACCACCACGTCGATATCCGAATCCGGCCCGGCATCGCCTCGTGCGTGAGAGCCGAACAGGATCACCTGCTCCGGGTCGGCCGCAGCCACGATGGCTGCCGTCATCCGCCGCAGAACCGTATCGTCAACCTGCGCCGCAGCGCTGCCGGCGCTGTTATCGACAGGACTTGTCATCCGTTTTCGCACCGCGATCGTTTCGTCCCCGAACACGGCCGGGAAGGGTCAACCTCCGTCAGGCTGTCCGGCGGACCCGGCGTTTTCATATCGCGCTTTGGCGGCGGGGGCTACCGGACAAAATCCGTTATCCCGGCGCCGGTGACCTGGGGAAGTCCGGACCCGCGCGCCGGATCGTAAACGCTATTCCGCAGCGGCGGGAAGCTCGGCAGCCCGCATCTTCCCGATCGCCCGGCGGGAATAGGCGACCGCCTTGTCGTGGCCGCGCAGAAGGAGCGCGCGGGCCGGGTCCTTGCCCACCGCCTCCTGCTGCGCCTCGATGAACAGCTTGTCCTCGAGAAACGCCTCCAGGATATCCGAGTGGAACGCGGTGTTGGCCGGGGCATCGAGCGCCTGGCCCCGGACGGCGGTGGAGAAGAAATAGTGGAAGTTTTCCGCGTCGGCCGGGGTTGCATGATGGAACAGCCTGACGACCATGCCGCCGGGCTTGTCCCGGTCTTCGCGCCCGCCGGTGCCGGCGTCGTGGCCGCCGCCCCACTGGAGGACCGACGCGGGCGCGATGTATTCGAAATCCTGCCAGCGGTCGACCTTGCCCTTGAATCCGGCGACCTTGATGAAGGAGGGCGGCGGGGTCGAGCCCATCATCCACCGGACATAGCGGGCGCCGCGCTCCGTCCGCGTCGTGGTCAGCTCGGCGTCGTCGTGTTCGCCGGGATGGCCGCCGATGGTCGACGTGTGGACATAGCCCAGATGGGTCAGGTCCATCAGATTGTCGATCATGAACATGAAGTTGGCGGCGATGTCGTAGCGCGCGTAGTGGAAATTCCACTCGTCTGTCCGGTCGTGCCAGGCGAAATCGACGATCAGGCCGTTATCGGCCTGCGCGGGATCGCCCATCCAGATCCAGACGAAGTGCTGTCGCTCGACGACCGGAAAGGCCCGGACCCGGAAAGCCGGGCCGGGTTTTTCGCCCGGATTGACGACGCAGGCCCCGCCGCCGTCGAAGACCAGGCCGTGATAGCCGCATTGCAGGCCCTGTTCGACAGGGGCGCCCAGCGACAGCTTCACGCCGCGGTGGCAGCAGCGGTCCTCCAGGGCGGCCGCCGTGCCGTCGCCGCTGCGGAACAGGACGACATCCTCGCCCAGAATCCGGCGCGCGACCGGTCCGCCGTCCAGCTCGTGGGACCACGCGCCGATATACCAGGCGTCGTGGACCAGGGGCTCCATGGCGAAATCGGACATCGTTTGCTTCCTCGTTCAGTGCCGCACGGGTTCCGGCGCATGCGCCGTGCGCAAAGCATCGGGCCGGGTCACGGCGCCCACCCTTCCGCGATCATCGCGTCGGCCTCGGCGACCAGCGCGCTGAGATACCGCCTCAACCGGGCGCTGTCGCCGGGCGGGAAATTCCGCAGCAGGCGTTCTTCGCGGGCGAGCGCGAAACGGGCGATTTCGTCGTGAACCGCCCGGCCTTCGTCGGTGAGTTCGACGAAGGACCGGCGCCGGTCCGACGGATCGTCCTGCCGCGCCACCAGGCCGCGTTTCTCCAGCCGGGCGACCGAACGGCTGGTGCCGCCGCGGTCCATGGCGATCCGGTCCGCGATCCCGAAGATCGTGGAGCGGCCGTCGCTGCCCAGCACCTGGACGATGCGCCACTCGCGCAGGTCGAGGCCGAGCCCGCGCGCATGGTGGCGCAGGGCGTGCAGCCCGATCTTGCCGCCGAGGATCACGAACAGGGCCGGCACATGACTGTCCATGT
This sequence comes from Alphaproteobacteria bacterium, assembly GCA_965202925.1. GTDB lineage: Bacteria > Pseudomonadota > Alphaproteobacteria > Bin65 > Bin65 > Bin65. The sequence continues at coordinate 605,402 of CBDBCG010000002.1, forward strand.
CGACCCGCAATTTCGCCCCGGCAGATGTGCGGGCTCCGGATATGGCCTCTGCCTCTGTCATCGCAGCCCCCTCGGATTCGGGGGTCATCATAGAATAGTTTAATGATAAATCAATTATTGATTTCTCCCATAATTGGATTCCTCTGCGAAAGCCGGACAGAGCGAAAACGGGCGCCGGCATGGGTTCCCGGGCAGACCCCTCCCCCTAACCCCCTCCCCCAAGGGGAGGGGGCAAAACGCCCGTATTCCGTACGTTTTTCCTGCTTCCGCACGGCGGCTCCCGCAAGAACATCCCCCCTCCCCTCCGGGGGAGAGCCTGCCCTGAGCTTGTCGAAGGGGGGTCAGGGGGAGGGGGCCACCCGCACCCTCCATGCGACCGGGCCCACCGGGCGTTCCCCAAAAAATTCCTTTTTTACAATTAATTTCCTTGACACGGCGAGTCGCACGCCCTATATCGGCCCCGTCAACGCCCGAAGTGCGCCCGCAGCGGCCCGCCGACGCCACCAGAAGAAGCGAACGAAGAAACAGGCGGGAAGCTTCCCGCTTTCCGGCCCGCCGCGCCATCCGCCGCCTCTTCGCCCCCCACCCGTCATTCCGACCGGAGCCGCCCAAAGGGCGGCGTAGTGGAGGAATCTGGTCGGCGCTGTGCCGCCGCCGTAGAGCCGTGCCTGGGGTCGGCGTCCGTCTCCAGCCGGATTTCTCCACTACGCCCCGGCCGGGGGCCGGGGCTCCGGTCGAAATGACGAGAAGGGGCGGCTGCGTCCGTCCGGAATGACGGACGGGGGCGGGGGTTGAGAAGGGGGCGCAGTTGTCCGTCATCCTGCCCGGCGCTCCCGCTCGGCCGGGAGGCTGGAAAATTTCCTAACTCAAAGAAATTTGCGACTCTCCCGAATCGCGGATTCCCAGCGTTTCTGCGGGGTTGGGGCGATTCGAGGGCCTTCGGGATGCAAAAAAAAACGCTGTGGGTAGACCGGTCTGTCCGTTTTCCGGCGTCCGGCCCGTCCGGCGCGATGCCCGGTCGATTCGCCCCCCACGCCTCCGTCCCGCCCGGATTGCGGCCGACCGATTGAAAGTATCGACCGGCCAATCCGAACCGTGCGCTCGCCTCGGCGCACCGCTGCCGGCGCTATTCGTACTGCACCGGGCCGGTGCGGATCGGCCAGAGTTCGTCGAGATAGTCGCCGCTGTCGCGTTCCTTCACCGCCTGCTTGAAGCCGACCTCCTCGGCCCGGCGCTTGAAGGCCATGCCTTCGGGCGAATGGCGGGTGATGCCGTCGAAGATCGTGGCGATCATCTGGGTGGTCTCCAGGCCCATGTTGGTCATCGCCTGGTTGATCATCAGCTTCTGCATCATCAGCTGGTTCTTCGGCACGCCGGCGAGCCGCTGCACCAGCGCCTCGACCCGCGCATCGAGACGGTCGGCCGGCACGGCGTCGGTCACCAGGCCCATCGCCTTCGCCTCGGATCCGCTCACCAGGTCGCCGGTCAGCAGCATGCGCTTGGCGCCTTCCGCGCCCAGGCGGTAGACCCACATTGCGGTGGTCGGGCAGCCCCAGACGCGGGCCGGCGGATAGCCGATCCGCGCGTCCTCCGCCATCACGACGAGATCGCAGCACAGCGCGATGTCCGAGCCGCCGGCGACGGCGTAGCCCTGCACCTTGCAGATGACCGGCTTGTAGGAGCGCCACAGGCTCATGAATTTCTCGGTGTAGCCCTTCATCAGGGCGTAATCCTTCATCGGGTCCCAGGGCATACGCTCCTGGATCCCTTCGCTGGAGCCCTCGGCGAAATCCTTGAGGTCGTATCCGGCGCAGAAGGCCGCGCCCCGGCCGGAGAGCACGATGACATGGATCCCGTCGTCGCCGTTGGCTTCCGCGACTGCGGCCTCGATATCGTCCGGCGTCCCGGCCGCGATGGCGTTCAGCCGCTCCGGCCGGTCGAAGGTGATCCTCGCAACCCGGCCTTCGCGTTCATAGGTAAGGGTTGAATAGGCCATGGCGCCGGTATCCTTCTGCTTCGTTCGGTCCTTGCCGCAAAGGCTTGCAGCGCACCTGCATCCGGTGTTTAGGACATTGCCTGCCCGTCCCGCAGCAGATTTCCGCGCGCGCGACCGCTAAAGCGAAAGGTCATCCCTTGGACGTCGCCGAACTGATCCGTGAGTATCAGAACCTCTTCTACGCCATCACGTTCGGCTGGGCGTTCATCGAGGGCGAGAGCTTCGTCATCTTCGCCGGGGCCGCCGCGTTCAAGGGTGACCTCAACATCTACATCCTGATCCTCGCGGCATGGTGGGGCAGTTTCTGCGGCGACCAGTGCTGGTTCGCGCTGGGCCGGCTCTTCGGCGCAAAGCTGCTGGTGAAGCTTCCGAAGCTGAAGACCGGCGTCGCCGTGGCGATGGACATGGTCGAGAAATACGACGTGCTGTTCATCCTCAGCTTCCGCTTCATCTACGGCGTGCGCAACGTGGCCTCGCCGGCGCTCGGCATGAACGGCTATCCCTGGGGCCGTTTTGCAGTCTTCAACTTCATCGCCGCCTTTATCTGGGCCAACAGCTTCGCCTGGGGCGGCTACATCCTCGCCAAGGCGTTCGAGGAGGTGCTCGGCGATATCAGCGAAAACTTCGGCTATGTCATGCTCTGCGTTTTCGCGATCGTCTGCTGCATCCTGTTCTTCGTGCACCGCAGCGGCCAGAAGCGCTTCAAGCGAATGCAGGCGCAGAACGAGGGCGACCCGGCTGGCGGCGGCAGCTCGAAACCGGAGTCCGATGCGTCGGGCGTTTCCACGGCAGGCGGCAGCGACTGACGCCAGCGGACTGCCGGCCGACCGGGGCTGCACGGAAGGGACTGGTGCCGCGGGGGAGATTTGAACTCCCGGCCCCACCCTTACCAAGGGTGTGCTCTACCCCTGAGCTACCGCGGCGCGCCACTTATCGGGCGTCTGTCGGGCGGCCCCCGGAACGATCCGGGCAGGCCGCGCGAAAGGCGGGCGGAATATGCGGACGGGCCGGACAGGCGTCAATGCCGGGCGGCGCGGCGGGCGCCGGGCGAAGTGAAGCGGAGGGGCTGCCCGGTTGCGCGCCGCTCGGCCGGCAGGAGCGGGCTTCCATCGTGCCGATCCAAGCACGCCGGGAACCTCCGACCGGTCCGATGCGCGTCAGAGGGTTGATCCGGTTCCCAGGAACCGGCACTCTGCGAACCGGGGCGTTTTAATCGGAAAATGCCCGATACGGATACCTTGGCGCCTGCAGTCGGCGCGGCCCTTCGGGGCCGGTCCGCGCCTGCGGGCGGGTCGATTCCGGGAACGGCGGCGACCGTCGCGTCAACGGTATCAGCAGACGCAAACCGGGAGGGAAATCATGAAATTCACCAAACCAGCCTGTGCCGCCCTGGCCGCAATATTCGGTCTCGCAGCGGCGCCCGCCTCAATGGCCGCAGAGCGCGTGCTGAGCGGCGCCAGTTCTTTCCCGGTCGGCCATATCTTCTCGGTCAAGTTCGAGCGGTTCGTCAAAGTCCTCAACGAGCGGGGCAAGGGCGTGCTGAAGATCGACTACAAGGGCGGCGCACCGGCTATCGGCAGCCCCTTTACGCTCGGCGCGAAGGTCCAGCAGGGGGCGTTCGATATCATCACGATCACCGGCCCCTACTATGCGAGCGTGGTGCCCGAGGCGCAGGCCCTGCAGCTGGCGGAAATCCCGATCCAGCAACAGCGCACGAATGGCGCGTTCGACTATGTGAACAAGGTGCACATGGCCAAGGGCATCCATTATCTCGGCCGGACGTTCAATACCGTGTTCCACGTCTACCTGAAAAATCCGATCGACAAGCCGCAGCTGAAAGGGTTGCACCTCCGGATCGCGCCCCATCACCGCGACTTCATCACCGCGCTCGGGGCCACCGCCCAGCGGTCGAACCTGGCGGAAATCTATACCTACATGGAGAACGGCACCATCGACGGCTTCGCCTGGCCGGCGCAGGGCTTCCTGCCCGACTGGTACAAGGTGACCAAATACCGTGTCGATCCGAGCTTCTACACGCCGGCGATGCACGTTCTGGTCAATCTCAAGACCTGGAAATCGCTTTCCGGGCCGCAGAAGAAACTGCTGAACGATCTGATCGTCGAGTTCGAGGCCACCAACGCCGAGGAACAGCGCAAGGGCGATGCCGCCGCCTGGAAAAAGATGGCCGACAAGGGCGTCAAGGTGATCGAATTCAAGGGCGCAGACCGCGAGAAATGGCTTGCCACAGCGAAAAAGACCGCGTGGGCCGGCATCGCCAAGCGCAGCCCGAAACACGGGCCCGCTCTGCAGAAACTGCTTGCCAAGTGACGCTGCGGTGCGGCCCTGGTTGAGTCGCGACCGCCGCCCGGCGGCCGCGGCCGCCGGGCCCGGGCTCATCGGTTCTGGTCGCTGCCGTCCGGTCGGGGCGCCGCGAACCGGCGCGTCTTCCTGCGCCGGCCGGCGGCCCTCGGCCGGCGCCCGCCCGCAATGACCGTTCCACTATGACCGTACCGGCGCTGCGGGCCAAAGCCGTGATCGGCGAGGGATACGCCCGTTTTCTCGCCGGCATCGGCTATCTCGTTGCGGCGTCGATCTGCGCGATGGCGGTCCTGATTACCGTCGATGTCGGCCTTCGCGCATTCCGCATCGGCAACCTGCCCTGGCTCAACGAGGTGGCCGAATACGCGCTGTATATCGGGACCTTCCTCGCCGCACCCTGGGCCCTTCGCCTGGGCGCGCATGTCCGGATCGATATCGTCGTCGATGGCCTGCCCGAACGGGCGTCGCGCAACCTGGAGCAGTTCGTCGACCTGCTGGGCTGCGGCGTCGCGGCGGTGCTGCTCTATTTCGGATGCGTCGGCACGCTCGAAGCCTACGAATTCGGGCACATGCAGTTCAAGACGATCACGATCCCCAACTGGCCGCTCTTGAGCGTCTTCGCCTTCTCGATGCTGCTGCTGACAATCGAGTTCGCGCTCAGGTTCGCCCGCGCGTCCCGGCCCGACGCGGCGCGCGGCGAAGACCGCGACCTGACAAGCGGGATGTAGGCGATGGAATGGACCGCGGCGCTGGCGTTGATGCTGGGCATTGTCTGCGGCTTCATGGCCCTCGGATTGCCCGTCGCCTTCGCCTTCCTGCTCGCGAATATCGTCGGCGGCTTCGCGTTCCTCGGCGGCTCGGTCAGCCTCTCCACCTTCGCGGCCGAATGCCTGCAGGCGATCGGGCGGTTTTCCCTGACGCCCATCCCCCTGTTCATCCTGATGGGCGAGATCCTGTTTCAGAGCGGCGTCGCGCTCAAGGCGATCACCGCCGTCGACCGGCTGATCGCGCGGGTGCCGGGCCGGCTGTCGATCGTGACGATATTCGGCGGCACCCTGTTCTCCACGCTGTCCGGATCGACGATCGCCAATACGGCGCTGCTCGGCAACGTTCTGTTGCCCCAGATGGTGGAGCGGGGCTATGCGCCGAAGTTCGCGATGGGGCCGATCATGGCGACCGGCGGAATCGCCATGCTGATCCCGCCGTCGGCGCTGGCCGTCCTGCTGGCGAGCCTGGCCGAGCAGCCGATTGCGGCGCTGCTGATCGCCGGAATCATTCCCGGCATCATGATGGTCGTGCTGTTTGTCGGCTACGTCGTCGTACGCAGTACAATCAGCCCCCATCTGGCGCCGTCTTACGATCCCGAGGACCGGATATCGGGTTCCCGGTGGCGGCCCTTCCTCGTGCAGGTCGTTCCGCTGCTGTCGATCTTCGCGGTGGTCGTCGGAAGCATCTTCACCGGCATCGCGTCGCCGACGGAATCGGCCGCCCTCGGATGCGTGGCATCCACGATCGCCTGCGCCGCCTATCGGTCGCTGTCCTGGCGGAAACTGGTCAAGGCGGCCCTGGAGACCGCCAAGATCACCACCATGATCCTGTTCATCATCGCCGGGTCGCTGACCTTTTCGCAGGTTCTCGCCGTTTCCGGTGCGACGAAGGGGCTGATTGCAACGATGCAGGCCCTCGACCTCGGGGTGCTGATGGTCGTGATCGTGATGCTCCTGATCCTGCTGTTCCTCGGCGCCTTCATGGACCAGGTGAGCATGCTGCTTCTCACCCTGCCGTTCTTCATTCCCCTGGCGCTGCAGCAGGGCGTCGAGATGCTCTGGTTCATGGTGCTGATCCTGCTCGTCATGGAGATTTCGCTCCTGACCCCGCCGTTCGGCCTCCTGCTGTTCGTGATGAAAGGCGTCGCGCCGATGCGCGTCACCCTCACGCAGGTTTATGCCGCAGCCGTACCCTTCGTCCTGCTGGAGCTTGCCGTACTGGCCTTGATCGTCCTGGTTCCCGGCGTCGCGGTCTGGTTGCCGAAGTTGATCGAATGATGTGAGATTCCCGGCTCAGGCGCGCCAGGCGATACGGCAACAGGATGACCGACCGGAAAGACAGCCGGCCACCGCGCAAGCGGGACGCGGCGAGACCCGATACGAAGTCCGGCGCCAGGGAAGAGCGGCAGGCCCGGCTCTCTGCGGCCTTGCGCGAGAACCTGCGCCGCCGCAAGAAGGGCAAGCCGGCCGGCAAGCCCGACTGACCGGCGCGCGCCCGGACTGCCTTCGGTGCGCATCGGCGGGCCGATCCGTCCGATTGAGGCGGGGCGGGAGGTTCGCTAGAACCGCTCCGATACACGGCGGCCGGCCGCCGGAATCAAACGGAACAAGACCGGGAAAGCTCAGCGCCGATGGACAGAATCCGGGTTAATGGCGGCGCCGCGCTCAGCGGCGATATCCCGATCGGCGGGGCCAAGAACGCGGCGCTGCCGCTGATGGCGGCCTCTTTGCTGACGGCCGAACCCCTTGAGCTGACCAACGTCCCCCGGCTGCGCGACATCGCCACGCTCATCCGGGTGCTGGAGCAGCACGGCGTCGAGATCGAATCCGGCGCGGGGACCCTCAGGCTCACCGCAGCGGACATTCCGAACACCATGGCGCCCTACGATCTGGTGCGCCAGATGCGGGCGTCGGTGCTGGTGCTCGGGCCGCTGGTCGCCCGCTTCGGCAACGCGGCCGTCTCGCTGCCCGGCGGCTGTGCCATCGGCTCCCGCCCGATCGACCTGCACCTCATGGCGCTCGAACAGCTCGGCGCGGAGATCAGCCTGGGGCGCGGCTACATTCACGCCGAAGCGCCGCCGGGCGGCCTCGTCGGCAACCGGATTATCTTTCCGAAAGTCTCGGTCGGCGCCAGCGAGAACGCGATCATGGCGGCGACTCTCGCCAGGGGCACGACGGTGATCGAAAACGCCGCCCTGGAGCCGGAGGTGGCCGACCTGGCCCATTGCCTGAACGCGATGGGCGCGCGAATCGAGGGGATCGGCAGCGAGCGGCTGGTCATCGAGGGAGTCGACGAACTGCGCGGCGCGCAGTATCGGGTCGTCGCCGACCGGATCGAGGCCGGCACCTATGCCATGGCCGCCGCCATAACGGGCGGCACGGTCACGCTGCAGAATGTCGGCGAAGACCTGTTCGGCGCCGCCGCCGCCGCGTTGCGCGAGGCCGGCGTCAGGATGGAGCCGAACGGCGCCGGCATACTTGTATCCTGCAGCCCGGGCGACCTGACCGGGGTCGACGTCATCACCGATCCGTTCCCCGGTTTCCCGACCGACCTTCAGGCCCAGTTCATGGCGCTCATGTCCAGGGCCGGCGGCGCCTCCATGATCACCGAGACGATTTTCGAGAACCGCTACATGCATGTGCCCGAACTCAAGCGCATGGGGGCCAACGTGAATCTTCACGGCGCCTCGGCGATGGTGCGCGGGGTCGAGAAGCTGCACGGCGCCGAGGTCATGGCGACCGACCTGCGCGCGTCTTCCAGCCTCGTTATCGCGGCGCTGGCGGCCGAAGGCGAAACGACGATCAACCGGGTCTATCACCTCGACCGCGGCTATGAGCGGCTGGTCGAGAAACTGACCGGCTGCGGCGCCCGGGTCGAGCGCATCGCCGGTTCCTGACGCCGATTCCTGAAGCGGGCGCGCGATGGCTTCCCGGAAATTGCGGCTGCGGGCGGAAAGCCCGGACGATCTCGACGTCATCGGCGCGGTGCTGCAGGACGCGCTGATCCCGGTCGCCGATATGGCCTATCTGCCGGACGAAGGTCGGTTCGCCCTGGTGGCGAACCGCTTCTGCTGGGAAGCGGAGGAAAACGGCGCGCCATCCGTGCCGGCCCGCAACCGGCAGCGCCCGGCGCACCACCGGGTCAATACCGGCCTGCTGTTCGGCAACGTGCAGGGTGCACAGACCCGCGGTTTCGATCGCGAGGATACCGCACGCATTTTGTCGCTGTTGGCGATCCGCACCGAAGCCGGGCTTGATGCAACGGAAATCACATTAATTTGTGCCGGTGCCGCTTCCATCCGCCTCCGCGTCGCGGAGATCGACTGCCGGCTGGACGATATTGGCGAGCCCTGGCCGACCGCATGGCGGCCGTCACACGGGGATGCCGAAGCGGACTGACCGGCTTCGCGAAGGACCCTTCCTGGCATGGACGCCGCAAACCTGCCTTATGCCGCCAACGAGCCGTTGGTGCTGGCCGTGCCGAAGGGGCGCATCCTCGCGGAAGCGATGCCGCTGATAGCGGCTGCCGGAATCCGGCCCGCGGCCGGGTTTTCCGACCCGTCGTCGCGCCGGCTGCGCTTCGGCACGAATTTCCCGAATCTGGAGATCATCCGGGTCAGGAGCTTCGACGTTGCGACCTTCGTCGCCTTCGGCGCGGCCCATCTCGGCATTGCCGGCAACGATGTGGTCGGCGAGTTCGGCTACGCCGAACTGTATGCACCGCTGGATTTGAAGATCGGCCGGTGCCGGCTCTCGGTCGCCGCGACCCGCGACCTGGTCGACGCCGAAGATCCGTCGCGCTGGAGCCATGTCCGCGTGGCGACCAAATACCCCCTGACGACGCGCCGCCATTTCGCCGCCCAGGGCGTGCAGGCCGAATGCATCAAGTTGAACGGCGCCATGGAGCTGGCGCCGGCGCTCGGCCTGTGCCGCCGGATCGTCGATCTGGTCTCGACCGGCGCCACCCTGAAGGCGAACGGGCTTGTCGAGGTCGAGAAGATCGCCGACGTGACCTCGCGGCTGATCGTCAACCGTCCGGCAATGAAGACCCGGCCGGCGGAAATCCGCCATTGGGTCGATGCCTTTACCGGAGCCGTGGAGACGCACAATGCCGGCGCGGCGGCTTGACCGGTCCACGCCCGGCTTCGAGGCCGAATTCGCTGCGCTGATCGGAGCGAAGCGGGCGGGGGAGGCCGATGTCGACGCGGCGGTTTCGGCCATTCTCGCGGCGGTCCGCGAGGGCGGCGATGCTGCACTGCTCGACTACACATTGCAGTTCGACCGGTTCGGGTCCGATGCCGCCGGGCTCAGAATTCCGGCGGCGCGGATCGCGCAGGCGCGCGCCGCCGTTCCTGAACGGCAGTTCGCAGCCCTGGAACACGCCGCCCGGCGCATCCGCGCCTACCACGAGCGGCAGTTGCCCGAAGACTGGGCCTATACCGATGCCGCGGGCTACGAACTGGGCGCGCGCTGGACCCCGGTCGAATCGGCCGGCATCTATGTTCCGGGCGGTACCGCGGCCTATCCCAGCTCGGTCCTGATGAACGCCATCCCGGCCAGGGTCGCGGGGGTGGAGCGGCTGGTCATGGCGGTGCCGACGCCGGACGGCGCGGTCAACGATCTGGTGCTGGCGGCCGCGGACATCGCCGGCGTCGACGAAATCTACCGGATCGGCGGCGCCCAGGCGATCGCGGCGCTGGCCTACGGAACGCACACCGTCCGGCAAGTCGACAAGATCGTCGGGCCGGGCAACGCCTATGTCGCCTCGGCCAAGAAGCAGGTGTTCGGAGTCGTCGGGATCGACATGATCGCCGGGCCGTCGGAAATCCTGGTGGTTTCGGACCGGCGCAGCAACCCGGAGTGGATCGCGGCCGACCTGCTGTCGCAGGCCGAGCACGACAGCGCCGCACAGGCCATCCTGATCACCGACAGCCCGGCTTTCGCCGACCGGGTCTCGGCCGCCGTCGAGCGGCATCTCGAGAGCCTGCCCCGGGCTGACATTGCGCGCGAAAGCTGGGAGAGGCTGGGCGCGATCGTCGTCGTCGATTCCCTGACCGGCGCCGTGCCCCTGATCGATCGCATCGCGCCCGAGCATCTCGAACTGGCGATGGACGGGGCCGACGCTCTGGCGGCATCCGTCCGCCACGCCGGTGCGATCTTCATCGGCCGCCACGTCCCCGAAGCCATCGGCGACTATATCGGCGGCCCGAACCATGTCTTGCCGACGTCCCGGACCGCACGGTTCGCTTCGGGCCTCGGCGTCCTCGATTTCATGAAGCGGATCTCGACCATCAAGGGAGACGCCGACGCGCTGCGCGCGGTCGGCCCCGACGCGGTGACGCTGGCAACGGCCGAGGGGCTGGATGCGCATGCCCTTTCCGTCGGCATCCGGCTGGCCGAAGGTGATACAAGCCGCGATGGCTGAGACTGCGCGCCTCGCCGATATCCGGCTGGACGAGAGGACGGTCGTTCGGCGCAACGCGGATATCGAACACGAACGCGCCGTCGCGATCTACGACCTGCTGGAGGAAAACAGCTTTGCGCCTGCGGTTGAGGCCGCCGGCCCCTACAACCTCGTCCTGTCGGTGAGTGAAAACCGGCTCCTGTTCGATATCCGGGACAGCAACGATGCCGAACTGACGGTCGTTCCCCTGGCGCTGCAGCCCTTCAAGCGTACGGTGAAGGACTATTTCACCGTCTGCGAGAGCTATTTCGCGGCGATCAAGACTGCCAGCCCGAGCAAGATCGAAGCCATCGACATGGGCCGGCGCGGCCTCCACAACGAAGGTTCGGAACTGCTGCTGAGCCAGCTCAAGGGCCGGATCGAGATGGACTTCGATACCGCCCGGCGGCTGTTCACCCTGTTGTGCGTGCTGCACATCAAGACGTAGGAGCCCGGCCGGCCGGCGGCGGAACCTCCGGTGCGGGGCGCGTATCGGGATGAGCGACCTGCCGGGAAGCGTTTTGTTCGCCTGCTCGATGAATTCGATCCGCTCGCCCATCGCGGAGGGCTATCTCAAATTTCTCCACGGCACCCGCATCTATGTCGATTCGGTGGGTATGCGCGCGGAACCGGTCGACGGCTTTGCGGTCGCCGTCATGGAGGAGATGGGCATCGATATCTCGCGCCACGCGGCCAAGACGTTCGACGATCTGGAGGACGACCTGTTCGACATCGTCGTCACCCTGTCGCCGGAAGCGCACCATCGCGCCCTGGAGTTGACCCGGACCAGTCCGGTCGAGGTCGAGCTCTGGAACACGTTCGATCCCAGCCTCGTCGAAGGCAGCCGGGAACAGCGGCTCGACGCCTACCGGCAGGTGCGCGACTGGATTTTCGGGCGTATCCGCACGCGGTTCGCGCCGCCAATGAAGCCCTGACTGGAATGCAGGGATCATTGTGTCTCTGCTTGAACTCGCCTGATCTCCACAAAAAATAATCAAACGACTCTGCAGCATTGGAAAAAAATTGCGAAATTTGTGAAATATACTCGACACTTATACTCAATTTGACTAATTGATTACACAATCTGCAATGCGGCGGTGCCATAATCCGGCTCCGCGCTTCAAGCTGCGCCAGATGCCATGAAGAACAAATCAATACGCCGCGTTCTCGTCTGGCTGTGCCCGGCCCTGGCCGTAGCCGTCGTCGTCGTGGCGACGTCGCACATGGATTACGCCATCGATCCGCGCGCCCGCAACGGCGAAAAATGGCTCGCCGAACATGGCGGCATGGCGTTCAATCTCGCCATCGTCGTGGACCGGAATGCACCCTGCGTGCCGGCGGATCGTTACCTGCTCGCCGGCATGCAGCCGTCCGTCCGATAGCGCCTGACGCCGCCGGGGCGGCGCGTCCGGTCTGCCCGAACCCGATCGATCCCGCCAAGCTGCTTGACCTGACCTTCCCGCCCGGCCATGCTCCGCCGGCACAAATTGTTGGTTCCAGGGAAAACGGCCGCATGGCGAAAGAGGATCTGCTGGAGTTTTCGGGGACGGTCACGGAAATCCTCCCGGACGCGATGTTCCGCGTGAGGCTGGAGAACGACCATGAAATCCTCGCGCACACGTCGGGCAAGATGCGAAAAAACCGGATCCGGGTTTTGACGGGCGACAAGGTCAGCGTGGAAATGACTCCCTACGACCTGACCAAGGGGCGGATCACTTTCCGCTTCAAGTAAAGCTGCTTCAAGGAGCGTCGCACAGGAAAGGGCCGCTTCATCCGGCGCCGGGTCGGCCGGGCGCCTGCGGCCATGCCGCTTTGTTGAGTGTCTGTGGATCGTGACGTTCGTCCTCGCCTCCGCTTCGCCGCGCCGCCTCGAACTTCTCGCCCAGGTCGGCCTCGTGCCGGACCGGGTGATTCCCGCCGAAATCGACGAATCGCCCCGCCGGGCCGAATTGCCGGCGGCCTATGCCGCAAGAATGGCGCGAGAGAAATGCGCCCAGGTCAGCCGCCGATGCAGCACGGACCGGGTGCTCGCCGCCGATACGGCGGTCGCCGCCGGGCGGCGCATTCTGGGCAAGCCGGCCGATGCAGCGGCGGCGCGCCGGTGCCTCACCCTGCTGTCGGGCCGGCGGCATCGTGTGATCGGCGCAATCGCGCTGGCGGTTCCCGACCCGGCCGATTCCGGCCCACTTGCGACTGCGGCGCGAATCGCGGTCCGGGTCGTCCAGTCCACGGTGATCTTCAAGCGGCTGCATCCGGACGAAATCGACCGCTACATCGAGAGCGGCGAATGGCAGGACAAGGCCGGCGGCTATGCCATCCAGGGCAGGGCGGCGGTATTCGTCCGCCGCCTGTCCGGCTCCTATTCGAACGTCGTCGGCCTGCCGCTGTTCGAAACCTGGGCCCTGCTGGAGGGCGCCGGGTGAAGGGGCGCGCGGCAATGCCCGACGGGCCGGCGCGATGGCGGGTCCTCCCGTGAGCTGCCCGGTTTGCGGCAAGCCTGCGGCCGCCGCCTACCGGCCTTTCTGTTCGCGCCGCTGCGCCGATGTCGATCTCGGGCGGTGGTTCAATGAGGACTACCGTATCCCGGTCGAAGAGACGGATGAGGAAGCGGACACAAAAGGGGATTCGGACGGGGAAGGCGGCGAATAGGCCGGCGGCGGCGGCCCGAAAAACCCGCGCGGCGCGCTGGCGCATCGCGACGCAGGGGGCGGCGCTGCGGGTGGACTTGCCCGGGCGATAAACCTATAAGTCGCGTTCTTCGCGCGGGGCCGCCGATCCGCTTCCCGGCGGCCGCTGTCCCGCATCGGAGCCCAGGTAGCTCAGTTGGTAGAGCACGTGACTGAAAATCACGGTGTCGGTGGTTCGATTCCGCCCCTGGGCACCATCCGCTGTTATTCCCCGTTCCCTGACCTTCCGATACTATTGCTGCCCGACGCCCATGGCGAGATGCAGGAACTCGACGAACGCCTTGGCAGCTTCGTTGAGTTCGGCGCCGATCGACCAGGCAAATCCCACATCCATCCACACCGATACGCGCTTCGTGAAGGGCGGCATGGAGACGGCGCTCGCTGCGCGACGGAAAAGAGCCTCGATGCTGGACGCAATTCGTCAGAGATTGTCGTAGCGCCGCAGGCGGCATCCGCGGAGAGCGATCATGGAAAAGGTCCCGAATTCCGTCCCGGCGTCGTCATCCGACAGGGCACCACCGGGCGCTTCAAAGGCAACCGGGACTCCCCGGCCGGCCGTTCGGCACGACTGGTCGGCCGCCGAGGTCGAAGAACTCCTGGGGCTTCCGTTCAACGATCTGCTGTTCCAGGCACAGATCGCGCACAGGCGTAACTTCGACGCCAACCGGGTCCAGATCTCGACGCTGCTGAGCATCAAGACCGGGGGCTGCCCGGAAGACTGTGCCTATTGCCCGCAGAGCGCGCTCTACGACACCGGCGTCGAAGCCGGAAAACTGATGGATGTCGACACGGTCGTCGCGCAGGCGAAACGCGCACAGGCTGAAGGCGCGACGCGCTATTGCATGGGCGCCGCCTGGCGGGCTCCCAAGGATCGCGATCTCGACGAAGTCTGCGCCATGGTGGAAGGCGTCGCGGCGCTCGGCATGGAGACCTGCGCCACCCTCGGGATGCTGGACGGTCCGCAGGCGATCCGACTGGCCGACGCCGGACTCGACTACTACAACCACAATCTCGATACATCCGAAGCGTATTACGGGGAGATCATCACCACGCGGACCTACGAGGATCGGCTGGATACCCTTGCCCGGGTGCGCGATGCCGGCATCAAGGTCTGCTGCGGCGGTATCGTCGGCATGGGCGAATCCCGGAACGACCGTGCGGAAATGATCGCGACGCTGGCCAGCCTGCCGGTCCATCCGGAGAGCGTGCCGATCAACATGCTCGTGCAGGTCAGGGGTACGCCGCTCCACGGCACGCCCGAGCTCGATCCCCTTGAGTTTGTCCGCACGGTTGCGGCAACGCGGATAGCCATGCCCTGTTCGGTGGTCCGGCTCTCCGCCGGGCGGGAGCAGATGTCGGACGAAATGCAGGCACTGGCCTTCCTGGCCGGCGCCAATTCGATCTTCGTCGGGCCGGAGTTGCTGACGACGGCAAATCCGGCGCGCGACAGGGACGCAGGACTGTTTGCCAGCCTCGGCCTGGAGCCGATGGAGCTCTGAACCGGCATCTCGAATTGTGTCGTGCGCAAGCACCCGGGTAGCAGCCTTGAGCGGGCGGAATTGAGACGCAGGCATGTGGCGAGTAAACTGACCCACGGCTCCTTAACCTGCCGGTCGCAGGTTCGGATGCTGCCCCCGCGACCACCGAAATCACTTGAGAACATTGATGTTTTCGAAGGCCTTTTGCTTCGATAGCATTCGATGAAGACCGAAATGTATCGTGGGCCGATTTTGTCGGCGGCGTGCTGGCGATCGGGAAGCGCCGTGCAGGCGTCTTGTTCCATGCGGCCCGATCGTGCCGCCGGCTGTCCTGCCGGTTCCGGCGCAGGTGCTTGTGGAGCCGGTTCCGGGGCGTTCCGGCGATGCCGGAGAGCAGGTCGGCGAGCCAGGCCCGGGGCTCGACGTTGTCAAGCTTGGCGATGCCGATGAGCGTGTATGTCGCTGCCGCCCGGACGCCGCCGCGGCGATTCATTTCGCGGCGGGTGTGGTCGCGGCAACCTGATTGTCAACGGGCCCTGGTCGCTCCCGGCGACGCTGCTCGTAGAGACCAAGCGCGTACAGCGGGAAATACTGGCGGTAGAGCATGTGGTCCAGGAGCGCCGTACGAAAGAAAACGCCGGCCATGTCCTGCTTGGGCCAGGCCCCATCTGCGTCCTGCGTATCACGCAGGAAGCCGGCGCCGCGTGAAATCGCAGCCTAGTCCGTTTCGCCTGCCTCAAGGAGTGCGATCAGCGCCCATGCGGTCTGTATAACCTGGCTTTCCTGATGCGGGACATAGCGACCGCTCAGGCAGCCGCTGTGATGTTCGCCCCATCCCCCGTCTTGCCGCTGGTGCTCCAGCAGCCAGCGGCAAGCCGCGCGCAGTGCCGGATCGCCCGGACTGGCCCGGCCCGAAATGAGGCCCCTGATGCCGAATAGGGTGCCGTAGATGTATTGGACCCCCCATACGCCGCGCCAACTGCCATCCGCCGCCTGGTTCCGGCGCAACCACAAGGCGCCCCGGGCGATGGAATCGGCAATCGCTGACCTGTCGCCAATTTCGGGAAATCGATCCCGGCAGACAGCCAGCGCCGCAATACAGGACGCGGTACATTCGCGTGCGGATTCACTCGAATCGTAAAGGGAACGGTCTCGGTATCTGGGGGTTGGCAATCCATCGCTCAGTCATCTCTCCCCGCCTTCCTCAGTCTTGAATCTTCCGCTTGATGGCGAAGGGCCGGAAAAACGTGCTTCGAGATACCCGGACCCAATCTCGCAGCCGGGTCCGGGTCCAGCGGCTTGCCACAACGGTTCGTCGTCGGAGAGGGGCGTCTTCCAGACCTCTTGCTCCACGTTCCGAAACGCCTTCGTGAGGGCGCGGTGTTCGGCATAGGGCCGGCAGACCAGCATCAGCACCCGGAGCGCGAGCGCTACCATTCGCCGGAACGTTCCCCGTAGACGTGGTTGGGCAGTCTGAAATTGATGCCGCCGCTGTCGTAGGTTGAGGCCGTGAGCAGGTATCCGAACCGGTTGAAGCTGCTTTTCTCGCGGTGCCCCGGCAGCACCTTGTCTAGGAACTGCCCGAACCGCATCTGCAACATGAACCACGGGACGGCGCCGAAGCCGGACACGTCGGGGTAATTCAGCGATTCCGCAACCCGGTTGCCGATGAGGCCGCGCGACATGCGATAGACGTAGCGCGCCAGTTTCCGGCGCTCCGTCGAGTTGTCTGCCCCGGCAATGACCGGGGCCGAGTTGACCAGGGCGTGCGCCATGACGATCGATTCGATGCCCGGTTCGGGTTCGCACACGAGGCCGATGTCGTAGAGCGCCAGGGCGTCCTCGGCGTCGCGGAACAGGATAGTCTCGGGGATGCCCATCAGATAGCCGGTGTAGCGCCAGACGCCCATGAAACTCCTGTACTCTTCCTCGTCATATCTGGCGCCCAGCCTCTTCATATGCTTCAGCAGCCGTGCGGAAAATGCGGCGATGGCAAAACCCAGATGGGCCGCGCAGATCGGCGTGCCCCATGCCTCGGCATCCCATTCATCCGACCTATTCAGGAGGTGCCGCAACTGCGCATGGATCAACCGGATACGAACCGACAGCTTCCAGCCGTCCGCATACTGATCCAGACCGCCGGGGAAGAAGATCTCGGTCATGTGCCGGTTGTTCTGACCCAAGCGCCTCACGCCCTTGTCGCGCACGCGCCCGGTGAGCATGAAGGATTGCGCGATGTTGGTGGTGAACCCCTCGATCAGGACACCCGCCACGAACGCCACCAGCACGATGTACGAGTTCCTGTGGAACATGGTGACGCCGGGGCGGAACGACCCGTAGTCGAGCCATTCCGGCTGCGCTTCCGCGTCCTTGAAGAACGCCCGCAACGTCGCCGGCGCGGCGTCGAGCGCGCCGGCGGCCGCGCCGCTCATCCCGATCTCGACGAAACGTCTCGCCTCTTCCGGGTCGAGAGCCGCAAGGTCATCCGCCGCGGCTTCGGCCAGGGGATCGCCGACGACGGTGTGCTTGACGTAGAGGGCCGCCCGCTCCGGGTCGATGGCCCGCGCCTTCTCGTAACCTGCCAGATAATCGGTGGGGATATCGTTCATTGTGGACCGTCCGCCGGGAAATGATGCGGCGGCCTACCGACGTCCCCTCGTCTGCCGCCTTCGGCTCGGCAGAAGCGGCGGGCGCGGCGACGGCGAGCGCAGCCGCCAGACATCACCGGGCGGGCGAACGGCAGCGCATTTGGCGAAAAAGGAAATTCCGGTCGCGACGCCCAAAAAATCGATTCCAGCCACATATTAAATCCCTCTTGGAGCGGTAAATGCGGCGTTATCGTCGCCGCCGCCTCGCTAGTCTCGGCGAACACTAGGAACTTTTGTATGTAATGTGCGTATCGATACAGGATTTTCTAGTATCGTTGGTGTAAATTTTGGTTATCCGGACAAGGCGCCGACCCCGCGCGCCGCAACACACCGCACCGCGAGTCGCGCCGTTTCAACGGGGAGGAACCTTGGCCTGATGCGCCGGTGCCGGGCAAAGACATTGTCCAGCCCTTCCTCGAAGAGCATGTCCAGGCTCGCGCGCAGGCCGTACATGAGCTGCAGCGGCGGCGTGTAGGGAAAGCCTCCCGCGGCGTTGGCGGCGAGCATCTCGCCGAAATCGAAGAATGCTCTGGGACACGCCGCCGTCGCAGCGGCCTCGATGGCCTTTGGACTGACGCCGACGATCGCCATGCCGGTGGCCGGCATGAAGCCGTTCTGGGAGCCCGCCACCGCCACGTCCACGCCCCACTCGTCCATGCGGAAGTCCATCGACGCCAGCGAGGAGACGCAGTCGGCGAAGAGCATCGCCGGATGATCGCACGCATCGATCGCGCGGCGCACCGCGCCCACGTCGGATTTGGCGCCGGTCGCCGTCTCGTTGTGGGTCACCAGGACGGCCTTGATCTCGTGAGACCGGTCGGCGCGGGGATGAAAACGGGATTCTGTCCGGTCATGGCGGCTTCTCCGCATCGACACTGGCGGGAGGGTAGCTGTCCGTATGAATTTGTCAATTTTTTCAGAAAAATATATCATTTTTTTATTATATTAGAAAACAGCGTATTAACAACGCGTTGTATTTTCCAAATTCGCCAATGGAAAATTTGCCGAAATATTTTTTTCGTTTTAGACTGGTGTCCCGCCCCGGTCTGTCCGGTAAGAAACGCGTCTCATGGACCGCAATCCTTCGAAACGCTCCCGCGGCCGCCCGCGCAAGGTCGTATCCGATGCCGACACGGGAACGGTGCGGGCGCTCGACCGCGGACTGCAGCTGCTGCGCCTGCTCGCGCGTGAAAACCGGATCGCGCTTACCGGCCTCGCCATGCAGGCCGGGATGCCGCCGTCGACCGCCCATCGCCTCCTGACGACGCTTCAGAGACACCGGTTTGCCGAATTCGACGAAGACGCGCAGGAGTGGATGATCGGAGTCGAGGCCTTCCGCGCCGGCTCCGGCTTCCTGAAGCGGATCGATCTCGTGGAAGCGAGCCGGGACATCATGCAGCGGCTGATGAGCGAGACCGGCGAGACGGCAAACCTGGCGATCCCCGACGACGGCGACATGGTCTTCGTCAGCCAGGTCGAAACCCCGAATCCGATCCGGGCCTTCTTCCGCCCCGGCGCCCGCAGCCCAATGCACGCCTGCGGCGCCGGCAAGGCGCTGCTCGCACAGTTTGCGCCCAGGGACATCAAAAAAATTCTCCTGAGGAAGGGACTGCCCGAGTTCACGCCCGGGACAATCACCAAACCGGATCGCCTGTTCGCCGAACTCGACACCGTCCGGACCCGCGGCTGGGCGTTCGACGACGAGGAACGATATGCCGGCATGCGCTGCATCGCGGCGCCCGTGTTCAATGCCTACGGCGATGCCGTCGCGGGAATATCGGTCTCCGGCCCGACCGCCCGCTTCACCGCGCAGGGCATCTCCCTCTTCAGCGCCGCCGTCCGCCGGGCCGCCGCCGACCTCACCGAACGCATCGGCGGGTCGACAGAGCGCGGCGGCGCCGGACGTGGGGAAACGTCCACGGTTCCATGAGGTAACTGCGAAAATACAATGTGTTACAGGATTGTTTCGATTCCGCCCCTGGGCGCCATTCCGGCCCGTCGCCGTCAACGGTTGGAAATTCCGGGGAGACCCTGAAGCATGGGGCGTCGACGGGCAGCCGCCGCGCGTGCGGCCCGGTTCCTGCCGCTGATCCGGGCGCTTGAGGCCGTGCCGGTCTTCCTGTTCCTGGGCCTGATGCGCCTCGTCCCGTCGGCGGCCGCCTCGGCGATCGGCGGCTTCGCCGGGCGCACGCTCGGCCCGCTGCTGCCCTTTTCGCGGCGTGCGAAGGTCAATCTCAAGCGGATATTTCCTGAAATGCCGGCGCCCCGGCGGCGGCGGATCGTGCGCCGGATGTGGGACAATCTCGGCCGGGTGGCCGCCGAATCGGCGCGCATCGAAACCTTGTGGGACCCCGCCCTGCATGAGGCCCTGTCGGAGGCCGGCATCGAGCGTCTGATGGCGGCGGCGCGGGCCGGTGAATCCGTCACCCTTCACGGCGGGCGGGTCGAGATCCGGGGCGCGGAGAACTTCCTCCGCCTTCTGACTCACCGCGGGCCCGCGCTGGTCTTTGTGCCTCATATGGGCAACTGGGAATTCCTGGCGGTCGGGGCGGCGAATTTCGGCGCCTTCACCTCCGTCGTGTTCCGCCGCCCGAACAACCCCTATGTCGGCTGGCTCGTCGACCGGAGCCGCGCCGGCCTGTTCGACCTGTTGCCCAAGGGCTACCAGGGCGGCGTTGCGGCGGGCCGGGTCATGGCCGAGGGCGGGCGCCTCGCGCTGCTGGTCGACCAGAAGAACAATCGCGGCGTCGCACTGGATTTCCTCGGTCGGCCGGCCATGACCGGGGTGACCCTGGCGCGCCTTGCGCTCCGCTTCGACGCGCCGGTCTTCGGCGCCTGCTGCCGGCGGCTCGAAGGCCGGCGGTTCGCCATCCAGATCGACGACCCGATGACGATCAGGCGGACCGGCGACGACCGGGCCGACGAGGCGCGCTTCATGCAGCGGGTCAACGACCGGATCGCAGAATGGGTACGCGAGACGCCGGAACAGTGGCTGTGGCTGCACCGGCGCTGGGGAAAGTAAGCCCGGCGCGACAAAACATACGATGCCCCGGCCCGGCGGCGCGACTATTGTTTTCCGGTCTGCGAACTCCAGCCGTGGCCTCGCGCTAACCGTTTGAGATTACATCTTTTTCCGGCCTGTCTCCGGTGCGGGTTCCCGCGAACGGCAGCCGGAAAACCGCAGTGCGAGCGGAGACCTTGATGACCGCCTTCAACCAGGAGACCTTCGATTCGGTCGCCGACATCATCGCCGACATCTGCTCGATCGACCGGGCGGAGATCGCGCCGGATTCCCACGCCGTGAACGACCTCGGGATCGACAGCCTGGATTTCCTGGATGTCACCTTCGACATCGACAAGAAGTTCGGCATCAAAATGCCGGTCGAGCAGTGGATGGAGGAGGTCAACCAGGGTGACGCCGACGCCGACGAATTCTTCGTCATGAAGAATCTGGTGGTCCGGATCGAGGAACTGCGCGCCGCGAAGGCCGCCTGACCGGCCCGCCCGTCGGCGCGCACCGTACCGGTCCGGCGAACGATCGTGATTCTCGAAGAATTCCAGATGGTGGACCGGGTCGAGGCGATCGACCTGGAGCGCCGGACCATCCGGTGCCTGGCGCAGGTTCCCCGGCATTCGCCTGTGTTCAAGGGCCATTTCCCCGGCTATCCCGTCATGCCCGGCACCCTGCTGGTCGAGACGGTCGCGCAGGCCGGCGGATTCCTCCTGATGGCGCTCGACGGCTACAGCCGGATGCCGGTCCTGACCCAGGTGGTGAAGGCCCGCATCCGCGAGGCGGTGATGCCGGGCGCCGTCCTGCAGATCGAAGCCGAGGTGCAGCAGGTCAGCTCCGGCATTTCGGCCATCGACGGCCGGATATCGGTGGCGGACCGGCGTGCGGCGGAGTGCGAAATCCGCTATAGGACGATGCCGTTCCCGGCGCCGGCGCTGCGCGACCTGGTGATCGCCCGGGCCCGGGAGATCGGCGCGCCGGTGACAGGAGCCGGGTCAGGCGGGGCACAGAGGTGACGGATCGCGAGGTTTGCATAACCGGCTACGGCCTGCTCTCTCCGCTCGGCGAAACGCCGGCGGCCTGGTGGGCCGCGCTCAACGATCCGGCGGCCTGGCGTGCGCGGGTCGACGAGTCGGCGACTGCGCCCTTCCCCATCCACACCGTCGGCGACCACGACCTCGAAGCCCAGGTGCCGCGGCCCGGCGACCGGCGCGCCATGGGGCCGATGATGCAGTACGGCGCCTATGCCGCCGGACTGGCCCTCGATATGGCCGGCCTCAAGAACGATGCGGACCTGCTGCAGCGAACCCACATGATCGTCGCATCCGGCGGCGGCGAGCGTGACCTGGAGCTCGACCGCCAGATTCTCGAAGGCGCGCCGGCGCGGGACGATCGCGACGAATGGATCACCGCCCAGATGGCGGACGGGCTGCGGCCGACCCTGTTCCTGGCGCAGCTGCCCAACCTGTTCGCCGGCAACATCTCCATCGTGCACAAGGTTGCCGGGTCGAGCCGGACCTTCATGGGCGAGGAGGCTGCCGGCGCCGACGCCCTGCGCATCGCGCATCGCCGGCTGGCGGCCGGCCAGGGCGATCTCTTCCTGGTCGGCGCCGCCTTTGCGTCGGAGCGCCCGGAAATCCAGATTTCCTACAATGCCGGCGGCCTGCTGCTGCGCGGCGCTTTCGCCGACTTCTGGACCCGGCCCGACGCCGGAATCTGTTTCGGTGCGGCCGGCGCCTTCCTGGTGCTCGAATCGCGGGAAAGTGCGGCGGCCCGCGGGATTGCCGTGCGGGCGGTGTTGCGCGGCGTGGAGAGCGACCGGACCGACCGGCGCAGTGGCGATCCGGCGGCAACCGCGCGCCGCCAGCTCGACCGGCTGGGCCTCGGGCCGCTCGGGCCGGAGACGGCGGTGCTGAGCGGCGCCAGCGGGGCGGGTGCGGCGACCGGCATTACCGCTGCCGAGCGGGCGATGCTCGAAAACCTCGGCGCGGGCGTGCCGGTGCGCGGCACCGCCCAGGCGGTCGGCCACGCCGTCGAGGCGGCGTTCCTGCAGAATGTCATTCTCGCCGCCGCCTGTGTGGAACGCGGCGAAATCTTCGCGCCCCTGTCGCCGGATGCGGCGGTCGAGGCAATCGGCGCCGGCCCGGTCGGCCGCGCCCTGGTTACCGGCTGGGGCCATGCCAGGGGCGAAGCCCTGGCCCATGTGGAGGCATCGCGATGACGGAGACCCGCGACCCCTTCGCCCGCGCCGTTGCCGTCACCGGCGTCGGCGCGATCACATCGCTCGGCCGCGGCGTGGCGGAGAACTGGCGCCGGCTGACCGCCGGCGAGTCCGGCATCCGCCGCATCGCCCGTTTTCCGACCGAAGGCCTGCGCACGCAGATCGCCGGCTGCGTCGATTTCATGGATGTCGATCCGGTCACCATCCCGTCGCTCAGCCGGGCGATGGCCGAAGCGGTCGCCGACGAAGCCGTGGCCGCGAGCGGCATCGCGGAGTCGGGCGCCATAGACGGCGACCTGTTCCTCGCCGCGCCGCCGATCGAGCATGACTGGGACTCCCGCTTCGACCTGCTCGATACCGTCGATCCGGGCGGCGGGCCCTATGCGCGCGGGGCAGGCGGCGCCGGAACGGACGAGACGCTGTCCTGGCACCATGAGTTCCTGAACGGCTCGCTGGCCGACCGGCTGGCCGAACGCCACGGCTGTACCGGCTCGCCGATCACGCTCACCACGGCCTGCGCCTCCGGCGCCTCGGCGATCCAGCTCGGCGTCGAATCGATCCGTCGGGGCGAGCGTCCGGCGGCGCTGTGCATCGGCACCGACGGCAGCATCAACAGCGAATCGCTGATCCGCTTCGCGCTGCTCTCGGCACTCTCGACCAAGAACGATCCGCCGGAGCAGGCCGCCAAGCCCTTCTCGCGCAACCGCGACGGCTTCGTCATGGCCGAAGGCGCGGCCGCCGTTGTGCTCGAACATCCCGAGCATGCCAGGGCCCGGGGCGCACCGATTCTCGGCTACATTCTCGGCTGCGGCGAGGCGGCGGACACGTTCCACCGCACCCGCTCGAACCCGGACGGCGGGGCGATCATCCGCTCCATGGCCGGCGCCATCGCCGACGCCGGGCTGGAGCCGGCGGACATCGGCTATATCAATGCGCACGGGACCGGAACGCCGGAGAACGACAAGATGGAATATCTCGGCATCTCCGAGGTGTTCGGCGCCGGCAGGGACAGGCTGGCGGTCAGCTCCAACAAGTCGATGATCGGCCACACGCTGACCGCCGCCGGCGCGGTCGAGGCCGTGGCGACGGTGAAGGCGCTGCAGGACGGCCTGCTGCCGCCGACCATCAACTACCGGGAGCCGGACCCGAACATCGAGCTCGACGTTGTGCCCAACGAAGCCCGCGCGCAAGCCGTCGAGTTCGCGCTGTCCAACAGCTTCGGCTTCGGCGGCCAGAATGTCAGCCTCGTGCTGGCCGCGGCGAGGTGAAGGGGCGGGCGGCACGCTGGTACCGCCCGTCACAGAAGCCGGACACCACGACTTAGCATGCCGGACAGTAGGGGAGGGTTTCAAACCCTGATTCCCGGATAAGGCTGGCGCCGGATCCGAAAAAGTGCGCACGCTGCGGGCGAAATCGGCAATATTGCCGGCGAGCATTCCATCACCTCGCAGGTGCGCGATGACCACGGTAATTCCCCGGCCGCCCAAAGTCGAGATGGACTTCACCGACGCGCAGCTGACCGGCTTCGGCGGCTGGTCGGTGCTGGGCCAGATGGCGTCGCGGCTTGGTCTGCCACAGGCGCTGTCGGCGGTGTCGGTCAAGCAGCGGGCGGGGGTGCGAGCGACGCGGAGACGCTGTGGAGCCTGATCGCCTCGCTGGCGGCGGGCAACGGGGCGCTGTCGGATCTGGACGCGCTGCGCGAGGACCGGGTCGGGCAACGGCTGCTGGGTCTTGGCGACGTGCCCTCGGGCCGGCGTCTTGGCGAGTATCTGGCGCGCATCGACGAGGCGCAGGTCGAGACGTTGCTGGCGGTGGCGCGCGGACTGGCCGCACAGGTGGCGCCGGCGGTGGTGGAACATGAGGCGTCGGTGCGCGGCTACGTCCCGGTGTTCGTCGACGGCACCGCGATCGAGGTCGACGGGAGGCTGTTCGAGGAGGCGCGGCGCGGCTACGACGGCACGCGCCAGTACTGGCTGCACGGGGTGTTCATCGGCTCGCTGTGGGCGAGCGGTCGGCTGCATCCGGGCGGCGGCGACGTGGCCGGGGGCTGGCGCGAGCAGCTCGACAGCGACGTGGCGCCCTGCCTGCCCGAGGGCACGCCGGTGTGGCTGCGCGCGGACAACGCCTACTACCGGGGCGAACTCATCGCCTGGTGCCGCGAGCGGGGATGGGACTACTCGATCAGCTTGACCCACGCGCGCAAGCGGGCGCCGGTGCTGGATGTGATCGAAGGCCTGCCCGAAGACGGATGGACCGACATCGGGCTCGGCGAAGATGCGACGCTGGTGCGCTACCGCCCGGCGGGCTGGGAGGAACAGAGCTACGTGGTGATCCGCCGCCGCCGCGACCGGGGCCAGACCCTGCTGCTCCCCGTCTACACCGTGATCCTGGTCTCGCGCGACGACCTTCCGCTCGACGAGCTGGTGCGCCGGCACCGCGGAAAGCAGGGCCAGGAGAACGCCTTCAAGGGGCCGCTGATCGACCTCGACCTGCATCACCCGCCGTGCCGGAAGTTCCGCGCCAACCAGGCCTTCTACATCTGCGGCCAGATCGCGCAGGTGCTGCTCCGCGCGGTCCAATACCAGTTGTTGCCGGCCCGCGCCCGGCGCCATGGCCTGCGGCCCCTGATCCGCTATCTGGTTCGGGTCGTGGGAAGGCTGGTGCGCAGCGGCCGGCGCTGGCGGCTCGACTTCGCGCGCAACAACTTCCGGCTCGACTGGCTCTATCACGCCGCAGTCCAGCTCGAATAGCAGGCCCCGGCGCATCCCGCTCCATCCCCGCTCGAAACCGGCAAGCCCGGGGCAACCCGCTCGTCCGCCGAACGGCGAAGTGCACCGTCCAGTCCGAGAAGCCACCTCACCCGACCTCTCGCTGGCGACACGTGCACCGGCCCCGGCATCGCTGTACCCGAAAATCCGCATCGTGAGCCTCAAACCCACTCGTGCTCAGCGCTTATCAGGGAATCGAGGGGTTTCAAACCCTCCCCTACAATATTGGCGACCGGAGCCGTTCCTTCCCCCGTATGGCCTCCTCGGCCGTGTCGAAGGGTTCGGCGGCATCGGGGTCGGGCGCCTTGTGCGCGAATTTCGGCTTTTTCATCGGGCGGTCTCCTCCAGCGATTCCGCCCATATA
This sequence comes from Alphaproteobacteria bacterium, assembly GCA_965202925.1. GTDB lineage: Bacteria > Pseudomonadota > Alphaproteobacteria > Bin65 > Bin65 > Bin65. The sequence continues at coordinate 631,103 of CBDBCG010000002.1, forward strand.
TTCTCTATTTGTTCGATTAACAAGGGTATTTTTCTTATAATTCTGATAAAGTGCGAAAAAAGACGTGAAATTTCTTCCAAATTTGCTTTAAACTGTTGATTTTTCGCCAAGAATAAATAATGTTTCCTACACGGCGGTCCGGCGAGCATCCGCCCGGCGAAACGGTGCGCGGCAGCGGGCCGGCCGGGCATCGCCGGTTTCCGCATATTGCCATCGGGAGGCAGCACCATGTTGACCCACAGCGACGTCTGGGATGCGATCGACCGGCTCGCGAAGAAATACGGCATGTCGGCGTCCGGTCTGGCGCGTCGCGCAGGGCTCGATCCGACGACCTTCAACAAGAGCAAGCGGATCATGCCGAACGGCCGGCAGCGCTGGCCGTCGACGGAGAGCGTCTCGAAGGTCCTCAAGGCGACCGGGGCGCCGCTCGAGGAGTTCATGGCGATGCTCCAGGGCGGCGACGGGGCCATGCCGGTGCGGCGGATTCCGCTGATCGGGCACGCCCAGGCCGGCGACGAGGGCTATTTCGACGATGCCGGTTTCCCGACCGGCAGCGGCTGGGACGAGGTCGATTTCCCCGATCTCGGCGACCCGCACGCCTATGCGCTCGAAATTTCCGGCGACAGCATGGTGCCGGTCTACCGCGACGGCGACCGCATCGTGGTTTACCCGGGTGCGAGCGTCCGGCGCGGAGACCGTGTCGTCGCCCGCACGAACTCCGGCGAGGTGATGGCCAAGGAAGTCCAGCGCATGACCGCGGGCCGCGTCGAGCTGCTGTCGATCAACCGCGAGCACGACGACCGCAGCCTGGCGCGCGAGGAGATCGAGTTCATCCACCGGATCGTCTGGGCGAGCCAGTAGCGCCGCGCGGCCCGGCGGCAACCGGAACAGACCGTTGTAATCCGTCTCGACGCGCATTAGGTTCGACGGGTATCCGCCCCAAGCGAGTACGCCCGCTCCCTTATCCCGAGCGTGCGCCGAAAGCTTGGGGCTTTTTGTTTTTGATGCGGACCGGAGCCATGAGGATACGGCGTATCGCCGTGCTGACCGACGGCGGCAACGTCCATGGCCTGCCGTAACCGTCGGCATCCGGCGGCCATGCAGAACGAGAGGCCTTACCGCGGCATGGACCCCAGGCCTCAGGCCGCCGCAATTCCGGGCGCAGGGGGCGGCGGCCGGCCGGTTTCGCCGTTAATGTCTTCGGACAGGGACGCAAAGGCGTTCCTGGACGCGGTGGACAATTCCAGGCCGTAGGCCAGGAACCAGACCAGGACGACGCCGAGGCCCCACCAGAGGATGCGCCACGCCCAGAGCGACGGCATCGCGAAGTCCCAGCCGCCGTAACCGGCGTCCGGCGCGCCGAACAGATGGTTGCCGACGACCCCGCCCGGCCCGGCGCCGAAGAACAGCCACACCACGACCAGTATCCAGGCGAAGGTCCTGACGCCGCGCGAGCCGGTCCTCGGCGCCGCGTGGCCCTGCAGGAAGTCGTGAAACTTCTGCCGGTGCAGTCTGCCCCGGTTCTCCTGGGACATCGCCGAGGCGACAACGCAGATCGACAGGTTGAAGACCATGCCCCAGCCGGCCGAGTGAATGGTCCAGGGCCAGCGTCCCCAGGGCAGCGTGCCGCCGGTCAGGGTCTGGCCGATGCTTTCGGTCAGGATCACCGCGAGAATGCCGGCGCACAGGCCGTACAGCGCACCCTGGCGCGTGATCCAGGGAAACCAAGTAGCGCCCAGCAATGTCGGCCAGAGCTGAAAGGCGACCGGCAGGGCAAGCGCGCCGAGCCCGATCAGGGTATCCCGGTCGTAGGTCGCCAGCGCCAGGGCCAGGCCGGTAACGATCAGGATGGCGATGCGCGCAAACAGCTTCTGGCCCCGGTGGCTCGCGTCCGGTTTCAGGAACCGGCGGAACACGTCGCGGCTGAGCATCGTTCCCGACGCCGCCAGATGCACGGCGCCGGTCGCCTGCATGGCGACCAGGCCGCAGACGGCGAGGAGGGCGGCCAGCCAGGGCAGCGCCTCGGTCACCGAATTGATGTAATAGGGGACGAGCGCCGCCTGTTTGCCGTCCGACAGGTCCGGCAGGACCTGCGCGACGGCCAGGCCGGCCTCGGTTACGGCCCTGTTCGCGCCGAGGAACAGGGCGCCAGCGCCCTGGATCGCCGAGAAGACGACGACGATCGCCCCGACCGCGGCGGCGGACGCCCAGACCTGCTGCGCCGCGAAGGGCCGGGGCGTCTTGCTGGAGAAGGCCCAGATCGAGAAGGTCGGCGCGGCCAGCACGCCGAGCAGGGCAAAGGCGAAGCTGAGGCACATCACCCCGGTCCAGAGGCCGCCGGCTGGCGCTTCCCTGCCCAGGCCGGCCGTCCACTGCGCGACGCCCGACAGGGCGAACAGGCCGTTATAGTCGCCGCCGCCGAGGCCGCGCGTCGTGCCCCAGTCGCCGATCCGGGTCGCCGCCAGATCGGCGAGCTTGCGGTTGAGCGTCTCGAAGCCACCGACATGATCCAGGGCGACAAGGCCGAGCAGGATCATGCCCATCGCCATCAGGATGCCCTGGAGCACGGCGACGTTGGCGATGCCCGCAATGCCGCCCGCCGTCACATAGATGACCAGGACCGCGGCGAGGCCCCACATGGCCATGTCGCGCGACACATACCCGTCGGTGACGATGCTGATGAGGAAGCCGGACCCGCCGAGCAGCAGGCCGGTGAAGGGGATGGCGAACAGCAGCGCGATCGCCAGGACGACGAGCCGGAGCGCCTCGCTGCCGTAATAGTCCGCCAGCATCTCCCCGGGCGTGAGGTAGCCGAACCGCTTGCTCAGCGTCCATTGCCGCTTGAACAGAACGACCCCGGAGAGCGGAATCGCAATCGCGCCGATGGCGGCGAACGCATAGGCGAAGCCGTCGCGGAAAACGAGGCCCGGATGGCCGATAAAGCTCCATCCGCCGAACGACGCCGTCGTTACCGCCATGACGAACAGCCAGATCGGCAGGCGCCGGCCGGCGACGAAATAATCGCTGGCGGTCGGCGACCGGAAACCGCAGCGCGCGCCCCAGAAAATGCAATAGCCCCAGTACAGGGTCAGGAATATGAAGAGCCAGACGATCTTTTCCGACAACGGTCTGCCCTCGCTCCCGCGGCGCTCGCGGTCCCGGTCACGCCGGCCGGTCCGGCAGGGTCTCCGGCTTTTTGCCACCGGGCGGCGGCCGAGTCGATTTGCGAATGATGATGCTGCCCTTGATCCGCCAGGCGATCGTCTCGCTCTCGGCCCCGATGGAGATTTCCTCGATCAGCCGCACCGTCGCCGCGATCATCTTGTCGAGCGGCTGGGAGTAGGTCGTCAGGGCGTGCGACGGCCAGGCCGCCATTTCGATATTGTCCAGCCCGGCGACGGACACGTCCTCGGGAACGCGCAGGCCGAATTCCGTGCGGATCGCCTCGATGCAGCCGAGCGCGATGATGTCGCTGGCGCAGAAGATCGCGTCGGGACGCGGGTTTCGCTTCATCAGGGACATCGCGGCCCGATAGCCGGCCTCGTAGGAAAACGAATAGCCTTCCTCGCGCCAGACGTCCGGGAAGCCGCGCGCGATGCAGCGGTCCCGGAATCCGCGCCACCGGTCGAGCGTGGTCGAGGCGTTCTGGAACCCGGCGATGTAGGCGAGGTGGCGGCATCCCGTATCGATGAAGTGGTCGGCGATCGTGCCGCCGCCATGCGCGTTGTCGCAGACGACGTAAAAGGTCGAGGAATCCGGGTCGCGGCGGTTGAAATAGATCAGCTTCGTCCCGGCCCGCTCGGCCACTTCCTGGGACCGGGAGGAAACCGTCACGGCCATGACGATGACGAATTCGGGCTGATAGCTGATCGCGAGCGGCAGGATATCGTCCGGGGTCTCGCCCGACGGGACCGTGAACAGCATCAGGTGCCATCCGGCTTCGCGCAGCGCCTCGCTCAGACCGCGCAGCGCTTCCGGATAGAACGGGTTTTCGAGGTGGGAAACGATAATGCCGACGATCCGGCTCTTTTGCGTAATCAGGCTCTGGGCGTACGGATTGGGCCGGTAGCCGAGCTGGTCGGCGTAGTCGAGGATCTTGCTGCGCGTCCCCGGCGCGATGACGGCATCCTTGTTGAAGGCGCGCGAGATCGTCGAGATGGACACATCCAGGTCCTCGGCCAGGCGCTTGGCGTTGATGCGCTTGCCGGGTTTCTCCGGCTTGCCGGCGGATTTTTCGTCCATCGCTGGTAAGAGATCCTCGAATGGTCCCGTCGGACGATCTCCGGTACGGACCGGCAGACGGCCCTGTCCTCCGGAGATGTGTCCAGATTGCGGTTATAAATCTCCGCCAATTGGAAAAAAAATGCAAACGATTGCTGCAAACGATTGCAGCCGGTTTTGATTCGGTCTAGTCTGCCCGCGTTCCGACGCCGCTTGCGCCTGCGTGCGGTCGCGTCATTCCGAACCGCGCGGGGGCGAGAGCGACGGGGGCGCCGTTCCGTCGGGAACGCGCATCCATTCCAAGCAACCGGGAGGAAACGATGAGACATTTGGCCAAGCTGGGCGTTCTGCTGGGAGCCCTGTTGCTTCTGCCGGGCCAGGCGATCGCCGAAGGCGTGGACGAACTGCCGAAGGATGTTCAGGAAAAACTGTATTCGAAGGACATGCTGGACCCGATGCAGCCGATCGGGCCGAGCGCCTACCGCAACTGGAAGTCGCCGAGAAAGCCGCCGTGGACGATCGGCTATGCCAGTTCCTACGCCGGCAACACCTGGCGCGCGGGCGTCATGGACCGGCTGGTTCAGAAGCTGATCGGCAAATGGCAGAAACTCGGGTTGCTGAAAGAGGTGCTGGTCACCCAGTCGAACCTCAATGACGCGCTGCAGATTCAGCAGATGCGCCAGCTCGTCGACCGCGGCGTCGATGCGCTGATCGTCTGCTGCTCGAACCCGACCGCCCTGAACGCGACGGTGAAATACGCCTTCGACAAGGGCGTGCCGACCTTCTCCTTCGTCGGCTACCTGACCTCGCCCTATTCGATCAACTCGTCGTCCAACTATCAGCTGGCCGGCCACCGGATGGGCACCTGGATGGCCAAAGAGCTCGGCGGCAAGGGCAACGTTCTGGTCGTCGAGGGCATTCCGGGGACGTCTGGCTCCGATTCCCAGGATCGCGGTATCAAGGCCGGCCTCGCGGCGAATCCCGGCATCAAGGTGGTCGGCAGCATCGCCGGCATGTGGACCGACCAGGTCGCCCAGGCCGAGGTGCAGAAGTGGCTCGCCACCCATCCGGGCAAGCTGGACGGCATCGTGGTCCAGTCGGCGGCCGAAATGGGCGTCCTGCGCGCCCTGCAGCAGTCGGGCCGCAAGATGATTCCGGTGACGATCGGCGGCGAACTCGGCGCCATCTGCTACTGGCGCAAGAATATCGACTATATCAGCTCGGCCTATCACGTCTGGCCGCCGGGCGACGATTTCGAGCTGATCTGGAACATCATGATGCGGACGCTCCAAGGCCAGGGGCCGAAGCTGCAGTCGGTGCTGGTCGACGTGATTCCGTTCGACAAGGAAGACGTCAAGAAGATGATGGGCACGGATTGCGACGAGAACAACAAGCTCTGGGCCCATGTCGGCATCGAGACGTGGGGCGGAAAGAAGTTCCTCGACAACTTCTTCCTGCGTCCTGCCGATCCGGAGAAATATAAGGCGTCGATGCACTAGACGCCGTACTATCGCAGGCCGGAGCCGGAGCAGCGGCTCCGGCCGAGCGGTAGGACAGGAACTTGGACAGCATAGCGTCGCCATCGGGCCGCCCAGCGGAAGATATCCCCGGCGCCGTAACGGCGAACGGGGGGTCGTCGCGCGATGCCGTGTCTGTCGTGGACGTGCACAAGGCGTTCGGCGTCACCAAGGCGCTGGACGGATGCAGTTTCAGCGCGCGCCTGGGCGAGATCCACGCGATCGTCGGCGGCAACGGCTGCGGAAAGAGCACCCTGGCCAAGGTCATGTCGGGGGTTCAGATCCCGGACAGCGGCCAGATTTCCATGCTCGGCCACACGCCGAGGTCGCCGCTCGAAGCGCGCCGCGCCGGGATCGCCACCGTCTTTCAGGAAGTTCTGGTCGCGGACGAATGCTCGGTCGTCGACAATCTGTTCGTCGGCTCCGACGGGCTCTGGGCGAAATCGCGCCCGTCCAACGAGAAATACGAGACCGCCCGCGCCCTTATGCAGGAGCTGACCGGGGTCGAAATCGATCCGGACATTCTCGTCGGCGGCCTGCCGCTCAGCATCAAGCAATGGATCACCATCGGGCGCGCGCTGCTCGCCGAGCCCAGGATGCTGATTCTCGACGAGTCTTCCGCGGCGCTCGACCTGGATTCGACCGAGCGGCTGTTCGGAAAGATGCGCGAACTGCGCGACAGGGGATGCGCGGTCATCATCGTGACGCACCGGATCGCCGAGCTGATCCGGGTCAGCGACCGGGCGACGGTGATGCGCGACGGCCGCGACGTCGGAGTCCTGGAAAAGGGCGAGATCACCGAGAAAAACCTGCTCGAACTGATGACCGGCGAGCGGGATTTCGCCGAAGCGCACCACGGTCAGGAGGCGCACCAGGCGATCAGCGACGAGATCGTCCTGCACGGCGCCGGGCTGCGCCTGTGGGAAGACGGCGAGAAATTCGCCTTCGACCTCAAGCGCGGCGAGATCCTCGGCGTGGCCGGTCTGGACGGTCAGGGGCAGAACGAGTTCGTCCGCGCCCTGGCGGGCGTCCAACCCGCGCTGGAGGGGCTTCCCGAGGCGCGCAACGAAGCCGGGGACTTCGTGGTGGTCGAGGATCTGGAGGACGCGGAAGCGTGCCGGATCTACTACGTTTCGGGCGACCGCAAGCACGAGGGCATCTTCCCGAATCTCAGCATTTTCGAGAATCTGCTCTTCCCGCTCTATCGCAAGTCGACCCAGAAAGGCGGGCTGGGGATCATCGACTGGGCCGATCTGGCGAGCGTCTTCTCCTGGTTCGTCGACCGGCTGTCGATCAAGATCGGACACCGGTCGAACCTGATCACCTCGCTCAGCGGCGGCAATCAGCAGAAGGTGCTGATCGGGCGCTCCTTCGCCATGCAGCCGGGCATTCTCGTGCTGAACGATCCGGCGCGCGGCGTTGACGTTCAGACCAAGCGGGAGCTCTACAACCACCTGCGGGAGTACGCGTCGCGCGAGAATTCGATCGTCTTCCTGTCGAGCGAACTGGAAGAATTCATCGGCCTGTGCGGCCGCGTCGTGGTGTTCCGCCACGGCAGCATATTCGACAGCTTCATCGACGACGAGATCGACCCGGACCGGATCCTCGAGGCCATGTTCGGCCAGACCGAGGGCGGCGGCGCCCATCGCCATCGCCACGGCGACGGAGAAACCCGCGCCGCTGCGGAAATCTACGATTTCGAGGAAAACAAGCGGGCGCGCCAGCCCAAAGTGCAGATCGGGCCGATCAGGATCGTCGAGACGGATGCGGAAACCGGCGAGGCCGGGAAGGCGGCGGCCGCCTCTTCGCCGGGCGACCGGATCAAGGTGGTGTTTTTCGACGACTGACCGGCCGCAGGGGATGCGCCGGCGGGCGGAGAGCAGATGAGGAAGGAAGAGCGCCATGGGGCGTGACGGAATCAAGATCGTCGAGTTCGACGACGACGACCGGTCGCCGGCCGGCCGCCCGAGCGAAAAGCAGGGCATCAGGATCATCGAGTACGACAACGAGCGGGAGGACGGCCGCAAGACCGTGGCGACCGCGCAGGACATCGGCCCCATCAAGATCGTCGAATTCGACGACGACGACGGGCCGTCCGCGCCACCCCGGCAACCGGAGGCCGCCGCGCCGCCGCGGCCGGCCGGCAAGGCGATCAAGATCAGGGATTTCGGCGCGGAGGCCGAATCCGCCGGGCCGGGCGCGGCCGGCACGGGGCCGAAAATCAAGGTGATGGAGTTCGACTGATGGCCCGGCGGTCGGACCATCTCTCCGCTGTGACGCACGGCTCCCGGTGAGGACACCGGCATGAGCGCTGCGGAACTGAGGCAGGCATCGTCGCCGTCGCACACCTATCTGCTGGTGCCGATCCTGCTTCTGTTCGCACTGCTCGTCGTCGCGACGCTCCGCGGGCCGAACCTGATCTCCAACGCCGGGATCGGCAGCGCCGTTATCGTCGCGTCGCCGCTGATCCTCGCGACCTTCGCGCTGACCGTGATCGCAATGGCGGGCCGGGTGAGCGTCGACCTGTCGATCGGGCCGCTCATCGGTTTCATCAACGTCAGCATGGTCCAGCTTTACGCCGCGAAGATCATCACGACGCCGGTGGAATTCTTCGCCTACGCCATCGCCGTGGGCGTGATCTACCAGCTGGTGATGGGGCTGATCATCGTCTATGTGCGGGTTCAGCCGATCATCGTCGCGCTCAGCGGCTTCCTGGCGCTGGTCGGCCTCAATCTGGTTATCCTGCGGCGGCCCGGCGGCGTCGTGCCCGAATGGATGCAGTCCTGGGGCCTGGGCACGGAAATCCTGTCTCCGGTCCTCGCCATCGTCGTCGTCGCGACCCTCGCCTGGTTCGCTTTGACCCGCACCGCCTTTTTCGGCCATCTCAGGCTGATGGGCGCGGACGAGCGCACGGCCTACGCCAGCGGCGTGCGCATCAACCTCGTCCGCCTCGGCGCCCATGTCATCGCCGGCGTCTATGCGGCGATGGCGGCGCTGACCTTCACCTCCCTGATCGCGTCCGGCGACCCGAACCAGGGGACGACCTACACGCTGATGGCCGTCACCGCACTCGTCCTGGGCGGCACCAGCCTGGCCGGCGGCCGGGGCAGCATTATCGGATCCCTCTTCGGTGCGCTGAACATCTATCTGATCACCTATGTGCTCTCGACCTTCAGCTTCGGCCGGGTCCAGAGCTTCGTGACCGAGGCGGCCTACGGCGTCGTCCTCGTCGTGTCCCTGCTCCTTACCCTGGCGTTGCCGAGGCTGCCGGTCCAGGTCACACGGGTTTCGCCCTACGCCTTCTTCGTGGTGCTCGGCGTGCTCGCCTTCGGCGTAATCCTGTATTCGAAGGAGGAGCTGAAGCCGCCGCCCGCGCCGGCACAGGTCTCCGGTCAGACGAAATCCGGCGGCTCCGGGATCCAGACCCTGGGCTCGGGCTCCGGTTCCGGCAGTTCGAGCGCCTCAGGGATTCAGTCTCTGGGCTCGGGCTCCGGCTCGGGCAGTTCGAGCGGCTCCGGAATCCAATCGCTCGGCTCCGGCTCCGGAAGCTCTGGCGGCTCCGGCATCCAGTCTCTGGGCTCCGGCGGCTCCTCCGGGATCCAGTCGCTCGGCGGCGCCAAGGCCAAAGCGCCGCCGCCGGCGCCCAGGGGCACGCCGGTCGTCTATGCCGGAATCATCATCGCGGTCATCGTTTTCCTGATCTATCTGCTCTATCGCGGCATCAGCGCATCGCTGATTGCGTTCATCGGCGTTCTTGCCCTGCTCGTCCTGGGTCTGTCGCTCTATGGCGGGCCGGGCCCGCCCGCGGCGGCCGACGCCGCGTCCTCGGGAGCGGCCGGCCTGAAGTCCTTCCTTCTCGAGTGGGCCGGTCCGGTCGGTGCGGCCGGCGGAACGCCGGCGCCGGGAGGCGCGTTTGCCTCGCCGGCAATCGCGCTGGCGCTGGTCGTCGCCGGAACGGTCCTGCTCGCGTCGCTGCTGATCCTGATTGCCCAAAAGGGTCTGCGCAGCCGGATCGGCAACGTGCCCCTGCTCTTCCTGATCGGCCTGGGCGCAGCGGCGGCGCTCGTCGTCGTCTATGCGAACCAGGGCATCCCGGCGTCGCGCGGCGGCCTGTTCACACCGGCGATCGGCGCGGTCCTGGTCGGCGCGCTGCTGTTCATCGTCAGCCTGCCCCGGGTGCAGCAGAGAATCGGCAACGCGGCGATCCTCCCCTTCGTGATCCTTTCGATCGCTGCGCTCGGCGCGATGTATTTCGCGGCCGGCCCGGCCACCGGTCCATCGGCTTCGGCGCCGGCCACGGCGCCGGTTGCAGCCGCCGCCGCCGTCGGCCAGCTCCGGCCGTCCGAAGCGCTGCTGGGCGCGTTGTTCTGGGTCATCCTGGCAGCCGCCGCCCTCTACATCGGAACCCTGCCGCTGGTGCGCAGGAAAATCCTGGCCTACGTCGCCGAAAGCGTGGGCGTGCGCGTCTTTTCCTACAACAGCACATTCATCGTGCTGGTCTCGATCCTGTTCCTCGGCGCGATGTTCTACGCCGCCGAAGCGCCATTGTGGAAACTCGGGATTGCGATCGTTGCGGCGGTCATCGTCGCCCGGCGGGCCTGGAAATTCCTGCGCGGCTATCGCGGCGACCGCATGCTGTCGATCGTCAGGCGCGAGCTCGGCGGGCGCGGCCTCGCACGGCAATCGGCGGGAGCCGGCCGATGAGCCGGTCGGCGCACCTCTTCTACAAGTGGCTGGGGTTCGTCTTTGCGGTCCTGATCGCCGGTGCGGGAACCATCCTCGGCGTGGTCGAGGACATGCCGCTGCAGCATGTCATCTTCTTTACCGCCGCGACGGTCGTGCTCGTCCTGTGGGGCTGGCACCACTTTTCCATCCGCTGGGTCTACGGCCAGGACGGGATCGGCCTCGAAAGCGCCCGGCAACCGGAGGCGGCGGCACAGGAACAGGCTCCGCAGGAGGAAGAAGCCAACGAGGACGGCGGATATTTCCGGAACCTGATCTACCGCATCCGGGCAATCCTCATCGGCGTCGCCCTGCTGATTATCCTGTTCCTGATCCTGACGGCGACGGTCGACGGCTTCTTCACGGCGCGCAACGTTTTCGCCACGATCATTCTGGTGGTCCTGCTCGGGCTGGCGGTCGCGCTGAACCGCTATGTGACGACCAACAAGAGCGCGTATATCGGCGTGACCGTGCTGGTCGGCCTGTTCATCGTCGGCTCGCTGATCGTCGACGGCTTCTTCTCGGTCATCAATCTAAAATCGATGCTGGTGTTCGCCGCCTTCCTGGGCCTGGCATGTCTCGGTCAGACCCTTGTCGTGCTGCTCGGCGGGCTCGATCTTTCGATTCCCTTCGTCATCGGATCGGCGAACATCGCGCTCGCCTATCTGTTCGGGATCGAAGGCCTGCCGAACTGGCTGGCCGTCCTGCTCATTTTGGGGCTCGGCGCCTGCATCGGCGCAATCACCGGATTCCTGAGTTTCCGCCTCCAGGGGCAGGCCCTGATCGTTTCGCTCGGCGTCGGGTTCGCGGTTGCGGGCGCCACCCAGATCGTGACCAGCATCGGCACCCGCTATGCCGGCAATGTGCACGGCGCGGTGCCCGGATGGCTGACCAACATCGCGGCGATGAACGGCGAAACCTTCGGCCTGAAGATTCCGCCGGTCATCCTGATCTGGATCGTCGTCGCCGTGCTGCTGATCATCGCGATGCGGAATACCGTTTACGGCCGCAACCTCTACGCCCTCGGCGGCAGCCGCACCGCGGCGAGACGGCTTTCGATCTCCGAACGGAAATACTGGGTCGGCGTCTACACGATCAGCGGCTTCATCGCCGCCATGACCGGCTCGCTGCTGCTCGGCTGGAGCGGCAGCGGCTTTATCGGCGTCGGCAATCCCTACCTGTTCACGACGCTCGCAGCCGTCGTGATCGGCGGCACGTCGCTGCTCGGCGGCTGGGGCGGATACGGCTTCACGGTGATCGGCGTGCTCGTCCTGCAGGTCCTGACGTCGTTCCTCGTCGGGATCGGCCTGAACTACGAGGGTCAGCAGTTCGTGTTCGGGCTGCTGATCATCCCGCTTGTGGCGCTCTATGCCAGATCGCCGCATATCCGGAACCAGATCTGAGGCGAAAATGAGTCAGGGTTATCGATCGGGCCGGGGCGAAGGGCAGGCGAATGACTAAGTTCGTAGACCCAACCGATATCGTCGGCGCAACCTTCTGGCTGGTTTCCATCGCCATGGCGGCGGCGACGGTCTTCCTGCTTTTCGAGCGCCGCCGGGTCGCCGACCGGTGGAAGGCGCCGGTCACCGTCGCCGGCGTGGTGACGCTGGTTTCGGCCATCCAGTATTTCTACCTGCGCGAGGTCTGGACCGCGGCCGGCAAGGTCTCGACGGTCTACCGGTTCATCGACTGGCAGCTCACCGTGCCGATGCAGACGGTGATCTTCTACCTGGTGCTGGCGGCGATCGCCACGATCTCGGCGGGCGTCTTCTGGCGCCTTCTGGTCGCTTCGGTGGTGATGATCGGCTCCGCCTATCTCGGCGCGGCGGGCTATATGAGCCCGACGCTGGGTTTCCTGATATCGGCGGCCGGCGGCCTCTACATCCTGGGCGAAATCTATCTGGGCGAGGCCAGCAAGATCAATTCGGCCAGCGGCAACGCGGTCGTGCAGGGCTCGTTCAACGCGCTGCGTTTGATCGCCACGATCGGCTGGGCGATCTATCCGCTCGGCTATTTCATGGAATTCCTGGGGCGGGGGCGTGGATCCGAAGAGCATCAACGTGATCTACAACCTCGCAGATTTTCTGAACAAGATCGCCTTCGGCCTGGTCGTCTACCGGGCCGCGGTCAAGGATACGGGCTGACGCGATGAATACGGGCACCTCCACCATGCCCGGATGCGGCATGCATCCGGCGAGAACAGGGAGACTTGAGCCGTGAGCGGAGTGGACATCATCACCGCGATTCTCCTCGCGGGGATCGCAATTGCGGTCATCGTCTACCTTCTCTACTGGCTGTACCAGCGATCCTCGAAGGACATGTCCTTCGTGCGGACGGGCCTCGGCGGCGAGAAGGTGGTGCTGACCGGCGGCGCGCTGGTTCTTCCGATCGTTCACACCATCACTCCGGTCGGAATGCGCACCCTGCGCCTCGAGGTCAGGCGTGGCGGCGACGGTGCGCTCATCACCAAGGATCGCATGCGCGTGGAGGTGGTCGCGGAATTCTATCTGCGGGTCCGGCCGGACCGGGAATCCGTGGCTCTGGCCGCCCAGTCGCTGGGCGACCGCACGATGGATCCCGAGCGGCTGAAGGATCTGGTGCAGGGCCGCTTCGTCGATGCGCTGAGCATCGTCGCCGCGCAGATGACGATGGACGAGATGCAGGAGCAGCGCGGTGCCTATGTGCGCAGCGTCAAGGAGCTTGTCGAGGATGCGCTCACCCAGAACGGCCTGGAGCTCGAAGCGGTCTCGCTGACCGGCTTCGACCAGGCCGATATCGGCCAGTTCAACCCGCAGAACGCCTTCGATGCCGAGGGCCTGACGCGCCTCACAGAGCAGATCGAGGCGCGGCGCAAGAAGCGCAACGACATCGAACAGGACACCGCCATCCAGATCCGCAACAAGAATCTGGATGCCGAAAAGCTGACGCTCGAAATCGACAGGGAAAGTCACTACGCCCGGCTCGAACAGGAGCAGGAGGTTTCCGTCCGCAAAGCGCGGCAGCGTGCGGACATCGCCAAGGAGCGAGCGGAATTCGAACGCGAGGCCGAGGAAGCCGAAATCCGCGCCCGCGAGGATGTGGAAAAGGCGCGGATTGCGCAGCAGAAGGCGATCGAGGCCGAGGCGTCCCTGCGCGAAACCCGGCTGACCGAGGAGATCGAAGCCCGGCGCAAGCACCGCAACGATGTCGAAAAGGATACCGCGATCCGGATCTGGGAGAAGAACCTGGAAGCGGAGGAGGAGAATCTCCGCATCGGCCGCGAGACCGAGTATCTGCGGCTCGAGCAGCAGCGCGACATCGCGGTGCGGCGCGCCGAACGCGAGGCCGAAATCGCCCGCGAGCAGGCCGAGCGCCGGCGCGAGGCGGAGGAGGCCGACATCCGGGCCGAGGAAGAGGTCGAAAAAACGCGCATCGACCGGGAGAAAACCCTGGACGCTGAACGGATCGCGCACGCCCAGGAAACCGAGCGCCTCGAAGTCCAGCGCCGCCGCATACTCGCGATAGAGGAGAAGGACCGCGCCATCGCCGTCGCCGAGAAGCAGAAGCAGGAACTGGAGACGCTCGCCGCCGTCGAGGAGGCCCGCGCCCGGGAAACCGAGGCTTCGGAGAAGGTTGCCTCGGTGAAGGAAACCGAGGTCGCCGAGCGCAAGAAGAAGGTCGAGACCATCCTGGCCGCCCTGCAGGCGGAGCGCGAGGCCATTCTCCTGACCACGATCGCGGCGGCCGAGAAAACCGCCGCGGAGGACCGCATGGAAGCGGACCGTTTCTCGAGCCTGGCGGTCAAGCTGCGCTACGAGATCGACGCCGCCGGCAAGCGCGCCCTGAACGAGGCGGAGAACATGCGCAGCGACGAAAACCGCGAGAGCACCCTGCGCACGAAGCTGGTCGAGCACCTCGAAGGAATTATCCGGGAATCCGTCAAGCCGATGGAAAATATCGGCGACATCAAGATCCTCCAGGTCGATGGCCTGCCGGGCCTCAGCGGCCTCGCCCCGACGGCCATCGGCGGGGGCGGCGGAGGCGGAGACGATTCCTCAAGCGATCCGGACGGCGGCGCTCAGAACCCCGCGGGCCCGCGCACCGGCGGGACGCTGGCGGACAACATCGTCGGTGCGGCGTTGCGTTACCGCGCCCAGGCGCCGTTCGTCGATACCCTGCTCAAGGAGATCGGCATGTCGCCGAACGAGATCACCCATATCGGCAACCTTCTGCGCGAGGAGCGCGGGGCGGAAGGCGGCGCCGACACGGAGAAAAGCTAGCAGCGGCGGCGCCGGAAATTCCGGCGCCGGCGCACCACCATTCGAAGACCCGATGAGGACGCAGACATGGCCGTTGACGTGAAGACCTGGGCGTCGAAGTTCAAGAACCTGACGGACAACGACGAAACCATACAGTGCATGGGCAAGTATTATACCTGCTCGTTCCTGTACGACATGACGGACTGCAAGGTTATCGTCGAGATGCACGACGGCAAGGTGAAGACCATCAACACCGACCCGGCGCCGCTCGATCCGTACGATTTCGCCTTGCGCGCCAGCGCCCAGACCTGGCGGGAATTCGCCAAACCGGTGCCGAAGCCGATGTTCCACGGCATCTGGGCCGCCAGCTTCTGCGAGGATCTGAAGCTGGAAGGCAATCTTCTGGTGCTGATGCAGAATCTCAGGAATTTCACGGTTCAGTTCGAACTGCTGCGCAAGTGCGGCGTGCCGGTCTGAGCAGCCGGGCGAACCGGGATCGAGCAGTTCAAATTCGCAGGGAGTAGACAATGGCTCGCCATTCTCCAGTGACAGGCCGCTATGTGACGATCGAAGTCGACGGCAACGAATACAAGGTGTTCTACCTCCACAACGGCAACGGCCAGCCGCTGATCTGCCAGCACACCGCCGGGGCCCACAACCACCAGTGGCGCGGCCTGCTGGAGGACGAGGAGTTCACCCGCGACTACAACATCATCGCCTACGACCTGCCGCGCCACGGCAAGTCCGATCCGCCGCACAACCGGGAGTGGTGGAAAGAGGAATACCGGCTCACCGCCGAGCATTATGTGAACTTCATCGTCAAGCTGTGCGACGCGCTGGAACTGAAGGACCCGATCTTCATGGGCTCCTCGTTCGGCGGCAACGTCGCGCTGCAACTGGCGCTGCGCCGCCCGGACCGCTTCAAGGCCGTCATCCCGGTCGAGGCCGCCGACTATGCGCCGGGATTCTTCCTGGACTGGTGGCGCCATCCCCATGCGAATGCGGCGCAGGTGTGTGCGAGCGGCGTGTGGGACCTGATGGCGCCGCAGTCGCCGGACATGGATCGCTGGCTGACGTGGCACTACTACTCCCAGGGCTCCGAGGCGTTCAAAGGCGACCTCTATTTCTATTCGGTCGACCACGATCTGCGCGAGGAGTTGCAGAATATCGATGCGCGCCGCTGCCCCGTCGTGATGATGACCGGCATCTACGACTATCTGACACCGCCCGAGGCGACCGAGAACACCGCCCGCCAGATCCGCGGCGGCGTCTATATCGAGATGGAGGATATCGGCCATTTCCCGATGAGCGAGAATCACGAGGTCTTCCGCGTCTACCTGCGCGAGGCCCTGCGCATCATCAAGGAACGGACGGGTTGACGGCATCGCGGCTGCGTTCGGCCCCGGCAGCGATTCCGGTGGCGATCCGGCCGGCCCGAGCCGCAGATTTCTGAACCGCTGGACATGTCGGTGACGCTTTCGAGATCGCTGAGCGCCAATCAGGCCTGGTGGGACGGCCTGTCGAGGAGCGCCCGCCGGGATTTGCCGCGGCGCGCACGCGGCGACGGCATGGCGCTGTACGCCATGACCTGCGGCTGGCTGAGTTGCGATCTCGGCGAAATGCTGGCCGGCAGCGAGGGCCGGATCACCTTTCCGATTCCGGCCTATCTGATCGACCATCCGAAGGGCCTCGTCCTGTTCGATACGGGCCTGCATCCGCACAGCATCGACGATCCGCATACCCAGGTCGGCCCGCTCGCAAACGCCTTCGACGTGCGGTCCAGGCCCGGCGACGATATTGTATCGCGCCTCGAACGGCTGGACGTCGATCCCGGCCGCGTGCGTTACATCATCAATTCCCACCTGCATTTCGACCACACGGGCGGCAACGCATGCGTCCCCAACGCCCGCGTCGTCGTGCAGGAGACCGAGTGGGAGGCGGGCCGGATTCCGGAGCTGGTCGACGCCAACTTCTACAACCCGGTCAACTACGATCACGGCCATCTGGTGAAGCGGGTCGACGGCGAGTTCGACCTGTTCGGCGACGGGACGATCGTGACGATCCCGACCTTCGGCCATACGCCGGGCCACCAGTCCCTGAAGCTCAGGCTGCCGGGCGGAGAAATCGTCCTTGCCGCCGACGCCTGCTATTTCTGCCAGACCCTTGAGAACATGCATCTGCCGTCGCTGGTCTACGACCGCGCCAGGATGCTCGATTCGCTGCTCCTGCTTCGCAAGCTGAGGCGGAATGGCGCCCGGATATTCTTCGGCCACGATCCCGAATTCTGGCGGAGCATCCCGCAGGCGCCGCGCAAGATTGCCTGAGCCGTAATCCGGCAGGGCCGGCCGACGCCTCCCGGCGTACGGATTCGACCCGATCGGTCGATCGGCTTGCCGGCAATCCATGCTGGACAGCATCCCATCCTTGCCGCGATATAGTCGGAACCGCAGGCGCAGAAGCGCCTTACAAGGTGCGGCTGTGCCGGGATGGAACGGGCACCGGCCGGCCCGGCAAAGGAACTGTCGATGATGGAACGCGATATGTCTCCGGAACCGGCTCCGGCGCCGCCGGGCGAACCGGCGGAAGCGGATCGGGAGGACGTCCCGGGCAGCGAGCCGATCGCGATTGTCGGCATGGCGTGCCGCTTCCCCGGCGCGACCGGCCTCGACGCCTTCTGGCGCTTGCTGGACGCAGGTGAAAACACGGTACAGGAGGGCGTTCCCGGGTCCGGCATCGGCCGCGTGGGCGCCCTGTTCCCCGAAGATACGGGACAGATCGATGCCTGCCGCTTCGGCGCCTATCTCGACGAGCTCGATCTGTTCGATGCCGCCTTCTTCCGCATTTCGCCGGTCGAGGCGGAATTGCTGGACCCGCAGCAACGGCTGATACTGGAGACGAGCTGGCGGGCGCTCGAAGACGCGGGCATCGATCCCGAGCGGCTGAGGGACAGCCGCACCGGCGTCTATGCCGGGATCAGCAACAACGACTACCGCGGGCTGATCCTGGAGGCCAACGAGAATGCGGGGCCCGCCGAACCCGCCGCCAGTCTTTATGCCGTCACCGGCACGTCGCTCAACACGGCGATCGGCCGGGTCGCGTTCGCGCTGGGCCTCGGGGGGCCGGCGATGGCGGTGGACACGGCCTGCTCGTCGTCGCTGGTCGCGACGCACCAGGCGGTCACGGGCCTGCAGCGGGGTGACGCGGATCTCGCGCTTGCGGGAGGGGTGAATATCATTCTTTCCGGCCGGCTTCTGGAGTTCCGCGCCAACGCGGGGATGCTCGCGCCGGACGGCCAGTGCAAGACCTTCGACGCCTCCGCCAACGGGTATGTCCGGGGCGAAGGCTGCGGCATCCTGGTTCTGAAGCGGCTGGCCGATGCGGAGGCCGACGGCGATCGCATCTGGGGCGTGATCCGGGGCACGGCGCTCAATCAGGACGGGGCGAGCCCGGGTCTGACCGTTCCGAACGGGGCGGCGCAGGAGCGCGTGATCGCGGCGGCGCTCGAACGGGCGGGAGTCCATCCGTCGGACATCGATTACCTGGAGGCGCACGGGACCGGGACGGAGGTCGGCGACCCCATCGAGATCGACGCGACGGCGACGGTCTACGGGCGCGGGCGCGCTGCGGACCGGCCGCTGCTGATCGGCTCGGTCAAGACCAACATCGGCCATCTGGAATCCGCGGCCGGATCTGCCGGACTGATCAAGACGGTGCTGGCGATGAATCGGGGAATCATCCCCAGGCACCTGCATTTCCATAACCCGAATCCGGATATGGACTGGGAGCGGCTGCCCTTGCAGGTGACGTCCGCCCCGACGCCCTGGCCGTCGAATGCAGACCGCCCGCCGCTGGCGGGTGTGAGCGGGTTCGGCTGGTCGGGCACGAACGCCCATATCGTGCTGGAGGGATACCCGCCGCCGGATGGCGCCGCGCCGGCCCCCGACGGAGACCGCTGGATCGCCGGCGCACCGAAGCCGGTCGCCGTATCGTTGCCGGTCCCCGCCACGTCCCCGCCGCCGAAGGACGGGCTTGCCCCGCGCGCGACGCGCCTGCTGCCGCTTTCCGGAAAGTCGGGCGCTGCGCTGCGCGACCTGGCGGGGCGCTATGTCGAATGGCTCGACGGTGAGGCGCCGGCGCTTGCGGCCGGGGATGCGGCGTCCGATCCCCTGCTGTCCGACATGGCCTGGTCGGCCTCCGTCGGGCGGAGCCACTTCAACCACCGCACGGGCGTGGTGTTTCAGGACGCGGAGTCGCTGCGCGAAGGTTTGCGGGCGGTCGCCGAGGCGGACGAGCGGCCGGCATCGCGCCAGGCGGCGACCGTCGCGTTCGTCTATACCGGACAGGCCAGCCAGTGGCCGGGCATGGGCGCGGCGCTCTACGACAGCGAGCCTGTGGTGCGGGCGGTGCTCGACCGGTGCGACGCCGTTCTCGGCGAAGAGCGCGGCGCCTCGCTGCTCGACGTCATGTTCGGCCGCCCCGGCGCCGCGGGAGACCTGGACGATCCGCAGTGGAAGCAGCCGGCGATCTACGCCCTCGAATGCGCCCTCACCGCGCTGTGGTCGAGCCTCGGCATCCGGCCGGACGCGGTGCTCGGGCACAGTTTGGGAGAGATCGCGGCGGCGCACGCCGCGGGCGTGTTCAGCCTGGACGATGGCCTGCGCCTTGCGGCGGTGCGCGGTGCGCTGGTCGGCGCCCTGCCCGGCGAGGGGGCAATGGCGGCGGTGTTCGCACCGCCCGCCCGCGTCGCGGAGGCGCTGGACCGGCACAATGCGGCTTCGCAGGGCATCGGCCTCTGCATCGCCGCCGACAACGGGGCGCATCAGGTCATCAGCGGTCCGGCAGCGGAGATCGCGGCGATTCTGGAGCGTCTGGAAGCGGAAGGCATTCGGGTCGCGCGGCTGCGCAAGAGCCCGGCCTACCACAGCGCCATGATCGAGCCCGCGCTGGACGATCTGGAGGCCGCCTTCTCACAGCTTGAATTTGCGCCGCCGTCGCTCCCCGTCGTCAGCAATCTCACCGGTCGGGCGGTCGGCTCCGGCGAAACGCTGGACGCGGCATACTGGTGCCGGCAGATGCGCGCGCCGGTGGCGTTCCAGGCCTGCGTCGAGACCCTGGCGGGGCTGGGGGTGGACGCGGTCGTGGAGATCGGCCCGCACGCCGTGCTCGGGCCGATGGTCTCGATGGCCTGGCCGGAGGCGGGCGGGGCGGCCGAGCCGGCGGTGATGTCGAGTCTCCGGCGGCCGGTGACCGGCGAAGAACCGCCGGCGCCGGGGTCCGGCGGCGGCTTCGTGGAGGCGGTCGCCGGCGCCTACGAGGCGGGGTTGCCGCTGCGCCTCGACAGGCTTTTCGCCGGCGAGTCGCGCGGCCGCATCGCGCTGCCGGGCTATCCCTTCCAGCGCGAGCGCTACTGGGTCGAGGCGCCCAAGCGCCGCCGCGCCGCCGCCGGCCACCCCTTGCTGGGCGACCGGCATGAATCCGCCCGCGGCGACATCGTATTCGAGAGCGAGGTGTTTCCCTCCGAACCGGCGTGGCTGAACGACCATCGCGTGTTCGGCCGGCTGATCGCGCCGGGCGCACTCTACGGCGCCATGGCGGCCTACGCGTCGACCGGCGAAGGCGCAGGCCCGATCTCCGTCGACGATATGCAGCTGAATAACGCGCTCGTCTTCCCGGAGGCGGATGGCGGCGGGGAAAACGGCGACGACGCCGGGCGCAGGATGCAGGCCCTGCTCGATGCGCCTGCCGACGGGCCGACGCGCCGGGTCCAGATTCTCAGCAAGGGCGAGACCGACGACGAATGGACGCTCCACGCGGAATGCCGGGTCCCGTCGGCGCCCGGCGCCGCGCCGCCGGAGCCGTTGCAGAGCGTCGATCCCGCGGATCTGAAAGCGGGTCTGTCGCCGGTCGACCTGCCGGCCTTTTATAAGTCCAAGGCCGCCGTCGGAATCGATCTCGGCCCCTCGTTCCGCACCCTCGAGGCGGTCTGGAGCCGGCCGGGCGAAGCGCTCGGCGAAATCGCGTTTCCCGAGGCGCTCGGCTCGAACGCCCTCGAAATCCACCCGCTGCTGCTCGACGGCTGTTTCCAGGTCGTGGGCGCGGCGCGCAACCCCGAGCCCGGGGACGAGGCGGTCACCTACCTGCCGTTCGCGTGGGAGCGGCTGTGGCTGCGCGACCGGCTGCCGGACCGGCTGGTCTGCCATGTCAGGATGCGGGAGCGCCCGGCGGACGCCGCCGAGGACGCCGGGAACGGCGATCCGTTGGAAGTCGTCGCCGCCGATCTGCGCCTCTACGACCGGAGCGGCGAGCCCGTCGGCGAACTGGCCGGCTTTACCGTCAAACGCGCGACGCGGGCGGCGCTGCTCGCGGCGGTCGAAGGGGTCGATGACCTGCTCTACGAGGTCGTGTGGCGCGACAGCGCGCTCCCGCCGGGCATGCCGCCCGCCGACTTCCTGCCGAGCCCGTCGGCCGCTGCCGCCCGTTCGCATCCCTTCTCCCGGTATCTCGGCGATGAAGGAGTCGAGGTCGCGGCCGAGATCGACCTGCAGGGGGAAATGGAGCGGGTTTCGTGGTGCTACGCGCTCGCGGCGCTGGAGGCGCTCGGGTGGGAGCGCAGCGCAGGCGCAATCGTGGACCCGGAAGCGCTGCGCGAGCGCCTCGGCATTCTGCCCGAGCACGCGCACCTGCTCCGCCGGCTCCTGGAAATCCTGGCGCGTTCCGGCGTGGTGCGGGAGACGGACGACGGCTTCGCGGTATCGGTCGGCGCCGACGACCCGTTGCCGGAGAACATGCCGCGCGATGCCGGGGCGTTCCTGGCCGAGGTGACGGAGCGCTTCCCGCACGCAACCAACGAGATCGGGCTGTTCCGGCGCTGCGCCGGCGCCCTGCCCGAGGTTCTCCGCGGCAATGAAGACCCGCTGTCGCTGCTGTTCGGCGACGCGGAGCCGACGGCCGGCGATCTCTATCGGCTGGCGCCGGTCTGGCGGGCGGCGAACCGGATGATCGGCGAGGTGGTCCGGACGCTCGTGGACGCCTTGCCGGACGGGCGGCGGTTGCGCGTGCTCGAGGTCGGCGCCGGCATCGGCTCGGCGACCGAAACCATTCTGCCCGAGCTTCCGGCCGGACGGTTCGACTATATGTACACCGACATCTCCGCCGGCTTTTTCGCCGATGCGGAGGCGCGCTTCGGCGGCGCGGACGCTTCGATCGACTACCGGATGCTGGACATCGAGAAAGATCCGGTGGACCAGGGCTTCGAGCCCCACGCCTACGACATGGTCATCGCGGCCAACGTGCTGCACGCCACGCGCCGTCTGGACGAGACGCTTGCCCACTGCCGGGCGCTCCTGGCGCCATCGGGGCTGCTGGTGGCGCTGGAGAACCAGCGCGGCCGGGGCTGGATGGACCTGATCTTCGGCCAACTGGACGGATGGTGGCGCTTCGCCGACCGCTACCGCACGAACCACGCCCTCGCCGGGCCCGATGTGTGGCGCGCGGCGCTCGCCGATACCGGGTTTGCCGAGTCCGAAGTTCTCGGTGTGGACCGGTCGGAATCCGCCGGCCTGCCGGACCGGGGCGTGATCGTGGCCCAGGGTCCGGCGAAGATCGACCTGCCGGAGGGCGTCTGGATTCTGGCCGCCGACCGGGGCGGCACGGCGGCGGCGCTGGCCAGGCAACTCGCGGCGCAGAACCAGCGGGTGGTGCTGGCCGGCGCCGCTCCGGACGGGGCAGGCGCAGCAGCGGAGAGCAAGAACGGAATCGTCGTAGCATCGGTTGAGATGGACCGGCGCGAGGCGTGGCAATCGCTGGTCGAAGGCCTGCCCCCGGACGTGCCCTTCGCCGGCGCGGTGCATCTCGTCGGGCAGGACGGCCACGGGGCCGGCGCGACGGCCGCCGACCTGGCGGCGGATGCGAAACAGACGGCGGCAAGCGCGCTCGCGCTCGTGCAGGGCATCGCGGACGCGGACGCCGTGCCCGAAAGGGGCCTGTGGTTCGTCACCCGCGGCGCGCAGGTGCTGGAACGGGAGCGGACCGGGCAACTGGCCGGCGCCGCCCTCTGGGGTCTGGGCAGGGTGCTGCTGCGGGAAGCGCCCCAGATGCAGGCGCGGATGCTCGATCTCGACCCCGAGGCCGCGGAGCCGGAGGCCGTCCTCGCGAACGAACTGCTGTTCCCCGATTCGGAGAACCACATCGCGCATCGCCGGGAGCGGCGCCAGGCTGCCCGGCTGGTCCGGACCGGCGCCGGCGCAGCGCGTCTCGCCCTGCCGGAGGAGGCGGACTGGGTGCTGGCGCCGGACGAGGGCGGAGCGATCGAGACGCTGCAGGTGCAGCCGCTGGCGACGCAGGCCCTCCAACCGAACGAAGTGCGTGTCGCGGTCGACGCCTGCGGACTCAACTTCCTGGACGTGTTCCGGGCCATGGGCCTGGTCGAGGAGGGATTGCTCGGCGAGGAATTCTGCGGCCGGATTGTCGAAACCGGTCCTGACGTAACGGCCGTCTCGCCCGGCGACCGCGTCGCCGGCTTCGCCTTCGGCACGTTCGGGCCGGAGGTCGTGACGCACGAGGCACTGGTCGCGCCCGCGCCGCCGGGCGTGTCGGCGGCGGCGCTCGCCACGGTCCCCTCGGTTTTCGTGACCTGCGTGCTGTCCTACGAGCTTGCCAGGCTGAAAGCCGGGGACCGGGTGCTGATCCACGCCGGCGCGGGCGGCGTCGGGCTTGCGGCCATCCAGCTCGCCCAAGCGGCGGGTGCGGAAGTGTTCGCCACGGCGAGCGCACCCAAGCAGGACTATCTCCGCGCGCTCGGCGTCGGGCATGTGTTCGACAGCCGCTCGACCGCATTCGGCCGGGACATCCTCGACGCGACCGGCGGCGCCGGGGTCGACATTGTGCTGAACAGCCTGACCGGCGAAGGCTTCATCGAGGCGAGCCTTTCATGCCTCGCGCAGGGCGGCCGCTTCGTGGAACTCGCCCGGCGCGACATCCTGAGCGAAGACGAGATGGCGGCGCTCCGGCCCGATGTCGCCTATTCGATCCTCGATCTCTACGTCCTGAAACAGCACGACCCGGCGCGGCCGGGCGCGGCCCTGAAAGACGTGCTGGCGCGCATGGCGACGGGCGAGCTTGCGCCGCTCAGGCACACCAGATGGCCGCTGGCCGAGACGAGCGCCGCCATGGGCTTCATGCGCGCGGCACGGCACATCGGCAAGATCGTCCTGACGGCGCCGCCGCTCAGGGCCGGACGGCTGCGGCAGGACGGGACCTATCTGGTGACGGGCGGCCTGGGCGGCATCGGCTGCGCGCTCGCCGAATGGCTTGCCGAGCGCGGCGCGGGAACGGTCGTGCTGAACGGCCGCAGGCAGCCGGACGAGGCGGCGGAACAGGCGATCGCCGCGCTGCGCGCCCGCGGTTTCACGGTTTTGGTCGAGATCGCGGACGTGACGGACACGGCCGCGCTCGATGCGATGCTGGCGCGGATGGACGGAGCCCTGCCGCCGCTTGCCGGCGTGATCCACAGCGTCGGCGTGCTGTCGGACGCCGCCCTCGGCAACCAGAGCTGGGAAAGCTTCGAGACCGTGCTGTGGCCGAAGATTCTTGGGGCCTGGCATCTTCACCGGGCGACGATGGAACGCGATCTGGACCTGTTCGTCCTCTTCTCGAGCGTCGCCGGCATTCTGGGCAATCCGGGCCAGGCCAACCATGCGGCGGCCAACGTCTTCCTCGATCAGCTCGCCGCCCACCGGCGTGCGCTGGGCCTCCCCGGCCAGGCCATCGCCTGGGGCGCCTGGTCGGAGCTGGGCGAGGCCGAGGAGCAGCGTGAGCGGATCGCCGGGCGGCGGGAGGCTTCCGGCACCGGATGGTTCACGCCGGAGCGGGGCTTCAAGGCGTTCGAGCGCCTGCTGCGCCAGGATGCGACGAACGGTGTGGTGGCGGCGGTGGATTGGCCGGTCTTCGGGGACGCCCTCGGCGACCGTCCGCCCTTCCTGGAGGATATGCTCGCCGGCGCGGCGGACGACGAGGACGATTCATCTGCGTCGGAAAACCTGCTTGCGATGCTCGGCGCGACGCCGGAGGCAGGGCGCGAGAGCGTACTGGTGTCCTTCCTGCAGCGGGAGGTGCAGGCGGTGCTGCGCCTGCCGTTCGCCCCGGCGCCGGCTGTCGGATTTTTCGATCTCGGCATGGATTCGCTGATGGCGGTCGAGCTGCGGAACCGCCTGAACCGCGCCTTCGAGGGGCACTATGCGGCGCCGAATACGCTGGTGTTCGACTATCCGAATATCGCTGCGCTCGCCGGGCATCTGGTCCGCGAAATCGGCGACGTCGGCGCGGCGCCGGCCCCGCAGGCCGAGCCGGAACCGGTCGCGCCGCAGGCGCCGCCGGTCGACGACGGCGCGATCGCGATCGTGGGCATGGCCGGCCGGTTCCCGGGTGCGCCGGACATTGCAGCGTTCTGGCGGCAGCTTGAGACCGGGTGCGATGCGGTAACGGACGGACGGACGGATCCCGGCTCCTGGTCGGGGATCGCGGGCGATCCCGGGGCCGATAAAGCCGCGGCCCGGCGCGGCGGCTTCGTCGAGGGAATCGATCTCTTCGATGCCGGCTTCTTCGGTATCCGGCCGATCGAAGCGCGGACGATGGACCCGCAGCAACGCATGCTCCTGGAGACGAGCTGGCATGCGCTCGAGGATGCCGGCATCGATCCCGAACGGCTGAAAGGCAGCCTTACCGGCGTCTATGCCGGGGTCAGCGGCTGCGAATATCGCGACCTGATGAGCGCCGGCGGCACGGGCGTCAACTATCTCGGCACCTCCGGCGGCGTGGCCGCGGGCCGGATCGCCTTCGTGCTCGGCCTGATGGGGCCGGCGATTCCGCTCGACATGACCTGCGCGTCGTCGCTGGCCGCGGTGCACGAAGCCGCCATGGCGCTGCAGCGCGGCGAAGTGAATCTCGCTCTCGCCGGCGGCGTCAAGGCCATCCTGTCGCCTGAGACCGCGCAATACCAGGTCGAGCTGGGGATGCTTTCGGCGCGCGGACGGTGCGCCAGTTTCGACGCGTCGGCGGACGGCCACGTCCGGGGCGAGGGTTGCGGAATCGTCGTTCTCAAACGGCTTGCCGATGCGGAAGCGAACGGCGACCGGATCTGGGCCACGATCCGCGGCACGGCCATCAATCAGAACGGCGCGAGCGCCGCCCTGACGGTACCGAACGGGCCGGCGCAGGAGCAGGTGATCGAGACGGCGCTGACCCGCGCCGGCATCGCCCCGGCGGATGTCGACTACCTGGAAGCGCACGGCACCGGATCGTCGCTGGGCGATCCCATCGAAGTGCATGCGGCGGCGGCGGTGTATGGCCGCGGCCGGCCGGCCGGCCGGCCGCTTCTGATCGGAACCGCGAAGACGAATATCGGCCATCTGGAGGCCGCGGCGGGCGTCGCCGGACTGATCAAGGTCGTGCTGGCGATGCGCCGGGGCGCGATCCCGAAACAACTGCATTTCCGCAATCCGAATCCGCAGATCGAGTGGGACAGGCTGCCGGTGAGGGTCGTTTCGGAAGCGGCGGCGTGGCCGGCCGATACCGACCGGCCGCGGCGGGCCGGCGTGAGCGCCTTCGCAGTCTCCGGCACCAATGCGCATATCGTGGTCGAGAGCCACGGAGTGTCGGACCGCGCTGCGGCTGCTTCAGTCGAAAGTGCAGATCCGGAGGGAAGCGCACGGCCGGTTGCCGTCCGCGCACCCGAATCGGTTTCCGATCCGGCTCCGGCCGGAACTGCGCCGGGCGCCCGCAAGAGCCGCGTGCTGCCTCTTTCGGCCAAGTCGGACGACGCGCTGCGCACATTGGCGGAGCGCTATCTGACCTGGCTGGACGAGCGGGCCGGCGAGGTGACGGAGGACGGCGGAGCCGCCGATCCGCTGCTGTCGGATATGGCGTGGACCGCCGGTACGGGCCGCAGCCACTTCGCGCACCGGGCCGGCCTCGTGTTTCGCGACGCGCCGTCGCTGCGCCAGGCTCTGCTTGCGCTCGCCGGAGCGGACGCGAGGCCGGAACCGCGGACGGCGGCGAAGGCGGCCTTCGCCTACACGGGCACGGGCGGCCGGTGGGTCGGAATGGGCGCGGCGCTCTACGAGAGCGAGCCGGCGTTCCGCGCGGTGCTCGACCGCTGCGATGCGGCGCTTCGCGCGGAGCGGGAAGGGTCCTTGCTGGACGCCATGTTCTCGCAGGACGGCGCCTGCGGACACCTCGACGATCCGCTGTGGATGCCGCCGGCCGTCTACGCGCTCCAATGCGCGATTACGGCGTTGTGGTCGACGCTCGGGATCCGCCCCGGCGCGGTGTTCGGGCGCGATGTCGGGGAGCTGGCCGCGGCCCAGGCGGCCGGAGTATTCGGCCTCGAAGACGGGCTGCGTATGGCAGCGGCCAGGGGCGCGGCGACGCCCGGTGAAGGGGCGTTCGAGGCCGCGTTCGGCGATGTCGATTTCTCGCCTCCGGCATGTACCCTGGTGAGCGGCATGACGGGCCGCGCGTTCGGCCCGGGCGAAGTGCCCGGCGGGACATACTGGCAGCGGCAGGTGCGCGAGCCGTTTGCGCTCCAGGCCTGTATCGAGACGCTTGCGGGCCTGCAGGTGGACGCCGTGCTGGAAATCGGCCCGGACCCGGCGCTCGGTCCGGCGATCTGCGAGGCCTGGGGGGCCGGTGCGGAAGGCGCAGCGCCGCCCGTTCTCGCCGGCATCGGGCGGCCGGTCGCCGAACCTGCGGAATCCGGGGAATCCGGGGGCGGAGATGCGTTCGCCGCTGCGGTCGCCGGCGCCTACGAGGCGGGGCTGCCCGTCGATTGGGAGGGCATGTTCGCCGGCGAGAGCCGCCGCCGCATTTCGCTGCCGGGTTACCCGTTCCAGCGCCGGCGTTTCTGGATAAAGTCCCCGAAGCGGTAGTCCCTCCCCGGACAGCGAAGCGATTTAATCGAGTCCGTGGCGCTTGAGGAAGTCCCGGACAACGGCAAAGCATTCCCCGGGTTCTTCCAGGGGAAGCAGATGCGTCGCCTCGGGGATAAAATCATAGTCGACCGAAAGGACGCTGCTGAGGTCGAACGTCGGTAAATATGCATAGGGCAGGGTCGGATCGCCGCCGATGACCTTGGTCGGGCAGGTGAGCAATTCGAGGTCCAGCAACGGAAAGAAACTCCGCGCGTAGTTCATCAGCTGCGCTTCATATTCCCGGGGGCAGCGAAGCTCGTAGCCCTGGCCGTCGGCGGACTGTCGAAGCGTCGTCCGCGCCATGAGCTCCCGCACACCGGGAACGACCCGCGCGAAGGTCGGCAAGTAGCCGAGGAACGTGGCAAAGTCCTCTCGCGTCTTGAAGCGATGCCCGCGGCGCTCGATCACGGCGGCGGTGCGTTCGGCTGCATCGTGAAGCTCTATCTGGTTCGCGCCGGGCTTGCACAGCGGCGGGTCGAACAGAATCAGCGCCGCATAGTTGCTGCTGAACGACAGAAGGGGCAGGAGCGTGGTCAGCGAGTGATAGATGCCGACGGTCGGTTTGTTTCCGAAGGTGCGGTCGATGGTTTCGAGGACGAGGTCATGATCGTGAATCAGGGTCGGGATGTTATGCTCCTGTCGGCGGCCGACGCGGTTCCAGCCATGGTTTCTGACGTCGTAGACCATCAGGTCGAACTCGTCGGCGAGCAGGGACCAGAACGGGTAATAAAGATCGATGGCAAGTCCGTTGCCGTGACTCAGCACGAGCCGGACGCCGGCATCCGGATTGCCGTGCCGGCGTACAACGGTCGCCGACCGCTCGTCGATGGCGACCTCGCATACCGAATGCGGTTCGGGAATGTTCCAGACGGTTTCAGCCGGCATTTCAGCGGATACGGTCGGTTTCGGCCGGCGTCCGCGGAACGGGCCGCTGCAGGGCCGGCAAAGACGCCGGCAAAGACGATTGTGCGGTATCGGCGAAGGGACTGTACCGACAGCGAATCGGACGCCGACCGCCGGGCGGCGGCAAGAGTTTGCCGATCCGGGATCGGTCGCGGGGCTGTCGCATCGAAACGATTTGCCTCGTTCAGGTGCTGATCGGAGGTGCGGCGCCCGACCGCAATTCCCAGGACATCGGCTCTCCGCAGCGGGCGCGGCACAATTGCCGGGCGCCGGCGAAAGCGACGCCGAAACCTACAAGACTATCCCGAACGCAGCAAGCCGCCCGGGGACAGTCGGGGACGCCGGGCCATGCCATCGGGCCCGGATGCTGCCGTCCGAATTGCAGAAACGGCAGATCGGATCGGGCGATGCGCGCGCGGCCGCGATCGGACTCGCAAAGCGCCGATATCGGGTGCTAGGGTGCCGCCCCTTCCGGCCCGGCCATGCGATTTCCGGCCGGCCACAGATTGCGGACACGATATGGCCCATTATGTTGACAAGGATACCGGCGCCACGGCCTGGACCTGGTACGACGGCGAGTGGCACGACAAGCCGGTCAAGGTCATGGACGCCATCGGCCCCGGCTCGTGGCTGGCCTCCAGCGTTTTCGACGGCGCGCGCTATTTCGACGGCGTCGCGCCGGATCTCGACCTGCACTGCCAGCGGGTCGTCGATTCCGCGGCGCAGTTCGGCCTCAAGGCGATCAAGTCGGCCGAGGAGATTGCTGCCCTGGCGTGGGAAGGGATAGAACGATATGCCCGGGATCGCTCGCTCTATATCCGGCCCATGTTCTTTGCCGGCAGCGGTTTCCTGATCCCGGATCCGGACGGCACCGAATTCGCCCTGGTCCTTGAGGTCATGGAAATTCCCGAACCGACCGGGTTTTCCGCCTGCCTCACCCGGTTCCGCCGGCCGTCGCCCGAAACGGCGCTGACCGAGGCCAAGGCCGGCGCGCTCTATCCGAACGTCGCGCGCTGCCTCGCCGAGGCCCTCGACAAGGGCTTCGACAACGCCGTGGTACTCGACGGCAACGGTAACGTCGCCGAGTTCGCCACGGCCAACCTGTTCCTGGTGCGCGACGGGGTCGCCGTGACGCCGATTGCCAACGGCACCTTCCTCGCCGGCATCACGCGTTCCCGGGTGATCGACCTGCTGCGCAAGGCCGGCGTCAGCGTCGAGGAGCGGCGCGTGACCTTCGCCGAAGTAAAGGCCGCCGACGAGGTCTTCTCGACGGGGAACTACGGCAAGGTGCTGCCCTGCACGCGGGTGGAAGACGCGGACATGCAGCCCGGTCCGGTCTACCGCAAGGCGCGCGAGCTCTATTTCGACTGGGCGCGCAGCCAGCCCTCGCCCCTGCGTTCGGCGGCCTGAAGCGGAGAAAGCGCGGTCATGGTGCGATACTGGTTCTTTCGTTTAATCGATACATTATATAGGCTGGGTCACTCATGCTGCGGGTGCAAGGCCTGCCGATCATGTTGCAACGAAGAAAGGGCGGCGGATCGTGAGCTTTTCGACCGAATGGGTCACCGTAGCCCTTTTGCTGCTTGGTGTTTTGGGATTCCTGTGGCGGTTGCAGGGTGACGTACGCAATCTGGACCGCGATATCCGCGGGTTGTCCGAGCGCGTCGCTCGCCTCGAAGGCATGGTCGGGACGTTGCGGAACGCTGTAATGGACCGCTACAACGAGCCTGCGAAGTGAAGCCTGCCGCCAGGCCGAAGCGCCTGCGCGGCCATCCTGTCGAACAGGTGCCGCACTGGTCACTTTCCGATTGAGCCACACAAAATAAGGCCCGGAGCGGCGCTCCGGGCCTCGTTTCGCGCGTCCGGGGAGGGTGGACGGCCGCGCGGAGGGACGGCAGGTCAGGCGGCCGGTCGGAACGCCTCGCTCACCTTGGCCCAGCGGGCCTGCAGCGGCTCGGAGACCTCGGACGCCAGGCTGGCGGACATTTCCGAGATTTTGTTCGTTTCGGCGACCATCTTGTCGAACGCGCTGCGCGCCGATTCGGTCTGCTTCTGCACGAGTTCCGGATAGGACTTGACGCTGATCAGGTCCTTGGCGGCGGCGGCGGCATCGGCCATGGCGGCCTGGTTGAACGCGGCCAGTTCCTCGGCCATCGTCTCGGCGCCCTTCTTGGCGATCTCGCTGGCGGCGAACAGGGCGTCGAGATTGCCCTTGTTCCACTCGGCAACCTCGTCGATCTTCGGCGCCATGGTTGGCCACGCCTTGGCGTACTGCTCCCGGGCGGCGGCGTAGAACTTGTCGACATTCTCGCTCAGCGCATCGGCGCCGGCCTGATAGGCCTTGTCGACATTCTCCTTGCCGGCCTTGAGCGCCTTCTCGGCGCTCTCCTGGCCGGACTTGACGGCGGCTTCGAACTGCTCGACGCCGGCTTTGGCGAAGTCCTTGGCTTCGGCTTTCTTCGCGGTCCTTGCGGTCATGGTATCGTCTTCCTGTTCGGGGTTCCGGGGTGCGGCGCGCCGCCTGCTGCGATGCGGCAGAGCGATTGTGCACTGCGTTATAAGCGGCATATATGTGGCAGCGCAGCAATGTCAAGCAAAAATTTGTGCAATGCACAATTTATGTTGAATTTCCCTGAATTCCGGGAAGTTCAGCGCAATTTCGCGGGTCAGTTCGTCTGCAACCCGCCCTCGTCCAGCGCCTTGTGCACCAGCGAAACGAATTCCGGCAGGCCGTAGAGCGCCACGAAGGAGCCCATGCGCGGGCCTTGGCTCTGGCCGAGCAGGATTTCGTAGAGCGCCCGGAACCAGTCGCGCAGGTTCTCGAAGCTGTGGCGCTTGCCGACCTCGTAGATCTGCGTCTGGATGTCTTCGCCCGACGCGCCCACCGGCAGGGCCTCCAGCACCGCCACCAGGTCTTCCAGCGCCGCCCGTTCGCCGTCCGCCGGCGCCCGGTAGGATTTGGCCGGCCTGACGAAATCCCGGTAGTAGGCGACGGCATAGTCCGCCAGCCGGTCGAGCAATGGATGGCACGCCGGCGTCGCCTCCGGCGCGTAGCGCGAGATGAAGCCCCAGAGCACATCCTTGTCCTCGGCGTTCACGACGCTCGCCAGGTTGAGCAGCAGCGAGAAGGAAAGCGGCGTCGCCCCGGCCGGCGGCTCGCCCTCGTGGATATGCCAGACCGGGTTTTCCGCCAGCTCTCCCGGCGCCTGTCCGCCGGCCTTGCCGAGGAAGGTCAGATATTCGTCGGTCGCCTTGGGAATTGCATCGAAATACAGGCGCTTGGCGCGTTTCGGCTGCTGGTACATGAACAATGCCAGGCTCTCGTGGGGCGCGTAGCGCAGCCATTCCTCGACCGCCAGGCCGTTGCCCCTCGACTTGGAAATCTTTTCGCCCTTCTCGTCGAGGAACAGTTCGTAGGTGAAGCCCGCCGGCGGTGTGCCGCCGATCGTCCGGCAGATGCGGCCGCCGAGGCGCACGGAATCGATCAGGTCCTTGCCCGACATTTCGTAATCGACGTCCAGCGCCGTCCAGCGCAGCGCCCAGTCGACCCGCCACTGCATCTTGCAGCCGCCGTCGAGCACGGAATGTTCGAACGGCTCGCCCGTCCGTTCGCCGGCGTCGTCGACGCACTGGAATACAGCCGTGCCGTCAGCCGGCCTGGCCTCGACGACGACGGCGTTGTGGATCACCTGGCGGCGCTTGGCGCCGATGGCGTCGTCGAAAGCCGTAATCACCGGGAACACGGGCGAATAGCTTTTGCGGCGCGCCTCTCCGAGCTCGGGCAGGACGATGTTGCGCACCGGCCCGTATTTCTCCAGCACCCGCAGGATCGTTTCGTTGAACCGGCCCGAGCCGTAGGCGTCGGTCGCGCTGAGGAATTCGTAGTCGAAGCCGAACCGGTCGAGAAACTGGCGCAGCCGTCCGTTGTTCGCCGCCGCGAAACTCCCGCTCTCGCCGAACGGGTCCGGCGTCGAGGTGAGCGGCGAGCCGTGGCGGATCACCCGCCCGTCGGCGTCCTTCGCCTCGGCATAGGGCGCCAGCCGGTCCCGGTTCGGCACGTTGTCCGGCACCTTGCGCAGGCCGTCCATATCGTCGGAGAAGGCGATCAGCCGGGTCGGCATGCCGGTCAGCGCCTCGAAGGCGCGGCGCACCATGGTGGTTCGCACGACCTCGCCGAAGGTGCCGATATGCGGCAGGCCGGACGGGCCGTAGCCGGTCTCGAACAGCACATGCCCCTTGTCGGGCAGCCTGCCGTTCAGCCGCTTGGCGAGCGCCCGCGCCTCCTGGAACGGCCAGGCTTTGGCGGCCCCGGCAATCTCCGGTCCGATCTGCATGGGCCGTACCTATGCCGCACCGCACAACCCGTCAACGCGCGTCCCGCGGCGCGGGAGGGCGAAATGAAGCGGAAACGGTGTGGCAATTGGCGGTGCGCAAGCGGCACAATCGGGCATGATCGAGAATAGCGGATATGCCCCGGCACGGGTGGCGCCGGACAGCCCGGACCACCTGTCCGCCGGCGCCGTTCTTGTCGTCGGCTCGCGCCGGGCGCTGTGGCGGCATCCGGACGGCGCGGACGAGAACCTGCCGCTGCCCGCGCTCGCCGACCGGCTGGCGGTGGAAGCGGAACGGATGCTGCCGCTGCACTGCTACGGCGCCGGGATCGCGCGGCGGCTCGCCATCCGGCGCTTTCCGGGCCGGGATGTCCTCGACCTGTTCGCCTTTGCCCGCCCCGGCGCGTTTTGCCTGCCGACCCCGACCGGCCTTGCGCGGGCGCTCGGCCTCGCCGCACCACGGACGCCCGCCGAAGAGGCCGACGCGCTCACCGGCGCTGCGGCGCTGCTCTTGGAGGAGATCGCCGACCTTGCCGACGACCCGACCGTGCAGGCCCGCCCGATCGCCCGCGCGATGGCGGCCGGCGGCTGGCGCTGGGCCGGCCCGGTGCTGGCGGCGCTGAAGATCCCTGCAGCCGATGTCGAACGCCCCGGCGTCATGGCCGGACTCGAAGTCTGGCGCGATCTGCCGGAATGGGCCGAACGGGCGCCCGAGCCGCCGCCCGGCGACCGCCCCGTGTCGGCGGAGGAAGCGCGCGCCCGGCTGGCCGCCCTGGTGCCGGAGGGCGCCGAGGAGCGGCCGGAACAGGCGGACTATGCCGCCGCCGCCGCCGGCGCCTTCGTGCCGCGCCGGGCGGAGGACGAGCCGAATGTCGTGCTCGCCGAAGCCGGCACCGGCGTGGGCAAGACCGTCGGTTACGTCGCCCCGGCCAGCCTGTGGGCCGAGAAGAACGGCGGAACTGTCTGGCTGTCCACCTTCACGCGCAATCTGCAGAACCAGATCGACGGGGAACTCGACCGGCTTTATCCGGACTCGGCGGAGAAGGCGCGCAAGGCCGTGCTGCGCAAGGGGCGGGAGAATTATCTCTGCCTGCTCAACTTGGACGACGCCGTCGCCGTCGCGCGCACCCGCCGCGAAGAGGCGGTCAATCTCGGCCTCGTGGCGCGCTGGCTGACGGCGACCCGCGATGGCGCGCTGGTCGCCGGCGACCTGCCGGGCTGGCTCGCCGACCGGATCGGCCGCGGGCGGGTCGACGCCCTCACCGACCATCGCGGCGAATGCGTCTATGCCGCCTGCCGCCATTACAGCCGCTGCTTCGTCGAGCACAGCCAGCGCCGGGCGCGCCGCGCGCGCATCGTCATCGCCAACCACGCGCTGGTCATGGCGCAGACGGCGATGGCGGCGATCCACCCCGGCGGCCCATCCGGCGACTCTCATGCCCCGGCCCGGCTGGTGTTCGATGAGGGCCATCACCTGTTCGGCGCGGCGGATTCGGCGTTCGCGGCCCATCTGAGCGGGCAGGAGACCGCCGACCTGCGACGCTGGCTGCGCGGGGCCGAGGCCGCGGCCGGGCGGCGGTCGCGGGTGCGCGGCCTCAACAACCGGATCGGCGACCTGATCGTGGAGGACGACGGCGCCGCGGAGGCATTGGAACAGGTGCTGCGCCACGCCGCCCAGTTGCCGGCGCAGGGCTGGCTGCAGCGGCTCGGGGCCGGCAATCCGCAAGGCGCGGCGGAGCGGTTCCTCGCCGCCGTGCGCGAGCAGGTCTATGCGCGTAGCCCGGAGCGGGACAGCCCCTACGGCCTCGAAGCCGATATCCGGCCGGTTCCCGCTTCCGTGCTCGACACGGCGCGGGAGCTCGATACGGTCCTGCACCGGCTGGCCGAACCGCTGAAGCGCCTCCGCACGGCGCTGGAAGACATGCTTGATGCGGAGGCCGAGACGCTGGACACGGCGACCCGGCAGCGGCTCGACGGCGCGGCGCGCAGCATCCTGCGCCGCGCCCTGATGCCGCTCGCCGCCTGGCGCGCCATGCTGGAAACCCTGGACAGCGAGCCGCCGGACGATTTTGTCGAATGGTTCGCCGTCGACCGCCACTTCGGCCGCGACGCCGATATCGGCATGCACCGGCGCTGGGTCGATCCGATGGAACCGCTTGCCGCCGTCCTGTCCCGCCAGGCCCACGGCCTCCTCATGACATCGGCGACCATGAAGGACCGGACGCAGGAGGGTGACGAAGGCTGGAACTCGGCCGACCTGCGCTTCGGCGTCGGGCATCTCGACGGGCCGACCGAGCGGTTCTCGGTTGCCTCGCCCTTCGACTATCCCGCCCAGACGCGGATTTTCGTCGTCCGCGACGTGGACGGCGGGAATGCAGACCAGGTCGCCGCAGCCTACAGAGAACTGTTCATCGCGGCCGGCGGCGGCGCGCTGGGCCTGTTCACCGCCATCGCGCGCCTGCGCGCCGCCCACGAGCGCCTCGCCGAGTCGCTCGACGAAGCCGGCCTGCCGCTGCTCGCCCAGCATGTCGACGGCTTCGACGTGGCGACCCTTGTCGACCTGTTCCGCGCCGAGCGCAACGCCTGCCTGCTCGGCACCGACGCCGTGCGCGACGGCATCGACGTGCCGGGCGACGCCCTGCGCCTGATCGTGTTCGACCGGGTGCCCTGGCCCCGGCCGGACCGGCTGCACAGGGCGCGGCGCGAACGCTTCGGCGGCGCGGCCTGGGACGACATGCAGACGCGGCTGAAGCTGAAGCAGGCCTTCGGGCGGCTGATCCGCCGCAAGGACGACCGCGGCGTGTTCGTCCTGCTCGATTCGCGCCTGCCGACGCGGCTGACGACGGCGTTCCCGGACGGCGTCGAGGTCCGGCGGGTCGGCCTTGCCGAAGCGGTGGCGGGAACGCGCGCATTTCTCGCCGGTTGACCCGGCCATGCCGGCCCCCTAAGTGCCAGCTTGCCGCGCGGCCCGCGCCGGCGATTCTGCGGAGCCCCATGCATGAGCCAGCATCACAACGCCCTGATCTACACCATGGTCATCGTCTCGGCGGCGGACCGGGAAATGACGGACGCCGAGCTGCGCCGCATGGGCCAGCTGGTGACGATCCTGCCGGTATTCCGGGATTTCCCCGTCGACGATCTGCCGGCCGTGGCGCGGGACTGCGCCGCCCTGCTGGACGACGAGGACGGGCTGGAGAAGACGCTTGGCCTGATTGCCGAGGGCACGCCGGCAAAGCTGCGCGAAACGGTATACGCGGTCGCCTGCGACATCGCCGCTGCCGACGGCAAGGTCGAGGAGGAAGAGGCCTATTTCCTGCAGATGCTGCGCCACGCGCTGGGCGTCGACCGCCTCGCCGCCGCCGCGATCGAACGCGCCGCCCGCGCGCGCCACGCGACGCTGTAGGGGCGGCGGTCCGCAGGGCAGTTCATACCACGTCATATCGATCGGAGCCGCCCGCCCTTACCGTCATTTCGACCGGAGCGGGCGTCAGCCCGCGGAGTGGAGAAATCTATCGCCCGCGGAGCAAGGTCCGAAGCGCCGTACCGGAGAGATTTCTCCCCTTCGACAAGCTCAGGGCAGGCTGCTCGCTGCGCTCGGTCGAAATGACGGCTTGGGGGTCGGTCGATTCGGCGGGCGAAAGCGCCTAGCTCCTGAAAAACGCCTCTGCGCCGCTCTTGTAGTCCTGCTTGGCGGCGATGGCGGCGCGGGCGCGCTCGATCTCGGCCTGAAGCCCGGCGATATAGTCGTTCAGCTCGTCGATGGACATCAGGTCCATGTCCGGCTTGCCGGCCGGCCGCGCGGCGGGTTCGAGATCGTCGGTATCCAAGGCACTCCCTCCCATCGCCACGCGCAGCCTGTGCCGGACAGTCCGCGCCCGCCCGTGTCTGGACGCCCGTGTCCGGACGCCCGTGTCTAGACGCTGGCGTGTCCGTCGCCTATATCACGCCTTTCCCGCCTCGCCAAAGATACGCACCGCGGCGACGCCGTTCCTGCGCCGCGCAGGTCCGGCGGCCCGACCGCCCTGCCTCAGGAGGATTGCGATGAACCGGCCGATGATGCCGAAAGCGACTGCCGTGTGGCTGGTCGAGAACACGGCGCTGACCTTCCGGCAGATCGCCGAATTCTGCGAATTGCACGAGCTGGAGGTCCAGGCGATCGCCGACGAGGACATCGTCGTCGGCATGGCGGGGATCGACCCGATCCAGGCCGGCCAGCTGACCCAGGAGGAAATCGACCGCTGCCAGGCCGATCCCGAGGCAGGTCTGGTCCTGAAAGAAACCGACATTCCGATGCCGGTGCAGCGCTCCAGGGGCGCGCGCTATACCCCGATCGCCAAGCGCCAGGACAAGCCGGACGGGATCGCCTGGCTGCTCAAGCACCATCCCGAGCTGACCGACGCGCAGATTTCCAAACTGCTCGGGACGACCAAGAACACGATCAACGCCGTCCGCGACCGCTCCCACTGGAACAGCTCGAACATCCGGGCGCGCGATCCGATGGATCTCGGCCTGTGCAGCTACAGCGACTACAACGCCGCCGTCGAGATCGGGCGCGCCAGGCTCCAGAAGGAAAACGAGAAAGCGGAACCCGCGCCGGAACAGCCGCCGAAACCGGCGATCGATTTCGGCATCGCCTCGCTGGTCAGCGACCTGCCGGGCAGCGAACGGGCGTAGGCTGCGCGTGGGGCGCCGGGCCTACGCCCCCTTCGCGTATCCCGCCGATTGCAGAGCCTCGGTGATCTCGTCGAGGATTACCGGGTCGTCGATCGTCGCCGGCATCTTCCAGGACTCATCGTCGGCGATCTTCTGCATCGTGCCGCGCAGGATCTTGCCCGAGCGCGTCTTGGGCAGGCGCGGGACGATGACGGCGGACTTGAACGCCGCCACCGGGCCGATGCGCTGGCGCACCATGCCCACCACCTCGCCGACGATCTCGCCGGCCTCGCGCGCCACGCCGGCGTTCAGGACGAGGAACCCGAACGGGATCTGGCCCTTCATGGCGTCGGCCACGCCGATCACCGCGCATTCGGCGACGTCCGGATGGTCGGCCAGGACCTCCTCCATCCCGCCGGTCGAAAGCCGGTGGCCGGCGACGTTGATCACGTCGTCGGTCCGGGTCATCACGAAGACATAGCCGTCCTCGTCGATGAAGCCGGCGTCGCCGGTCTTGTAGTGGCCGGGATACTCTTCCAGGTAGGATTCCAGGAAGCGCGCCTCGGCGTTCCACAGGTTCGGCAGGCAGCTCGGCGGCAGCGGCAGTTTCGCGACCAGCGCGCCGACCTCGCCCGGTGCGACCTGCTGCTGCTTCTCGTCCAGCACCCGCATGTCCCAGCCCGGCATCGGCAGGGTCGGGGAGCCGAGCTTGACCGGCAGCAGCTCGATACCGGCCGGGTTGGCGCAGATCGACCAGCCGGTCTCGGTCTGCCACCAGTGGTCGATCACCGGGACGTTGAGCTGCCGCGCCGCCCACTGGATCGTGTCCGGGTCGGCGCGCTCGCCGGCCAGGAACAGGTAGCGCAGGCCGCTCAGATCGTAGTTCCCGATCAGGTCGCCCTCCGGATCCTGCTGCTTGATCGCCCGGAACGCCGTGGGCGCGGTGAACAGCACCTTCACATTATGCTCGGAGATGATGCGCCAGAACACGCCGGCGTCGGGCGTGCCGACCGGCTTGCCCTCGAACAGGATCGTCGTGTTGCCGTGCAGCAGCGGGGCGTAGACGATGTAGGAATGGCCGACCACCCAGCCGACGTCCGAGGCCGCCCAATAGGCTTCGCCGGGCTCGACGCCGTAGATGTTCTTCATCGACCAGTGCAGCGCCACCATGTGGCCGCCATTGTCGCGGATGACGCCCTTGGGCTGCCCGGTCGTGCCGGAGGTGTAGAGGATGTAGAGCGGGTCGGTCGCCGCGACCGGCACACAATCGGCCGGCGTGGCGCCGGCGACCGCGTCCTCCCAATCCTCGTCGCGGCCGGGCACCAGATCCGCGGTCACCTGTTCGCGCTGATAGACGATGCAGAAGTCCGGCTTGTGGCTCGATAGCTCGATCGCCTCGTCGAGCAGCGGCTTGTAGGCGATGACCCGCCCCGGCTCGATGCCGCAGGAGGCCGAGACGATCGCCTTCGGCCCCGCATCCTCAATCCGCACGGCGAGTTCGTTGGCGGCGAATCCGCCGAACACGACGGAGTGGATGGCGCCCAGCCGGGCGATGGCGAGCATGGCGATCGCCGCTTCCGGGATCATCGGCATATAGACGATCACCCGGTCGCCCTTGGCGATGCCGCGCGCCTTGAGGACCCCGGCGAAAGCCGCCACGGCGTCGCGCAGCTGGCGGTAGGTGTATGTCCGCTGCGCCCCGGTGATCGGGCTGTCGTAGATCAGGGCGGGCTGGTCGGCCCGGCCGCCTTCGACATGGCGGTCCACCGCGTTGTAGCAGGTGTTGCATTCCGCCCCGGCGAACCAGCGGTAGAAGGGCGGGTTGCTGCTGTCGAGCACCCTGTCCCACGGCTTGTGCCAGTGCAGGCCGGCGGCGGCCTCGCCCCAGAACCCTTCGGGGTCTTCCAGAGAGCGCTTGTGAATTTCGGCGTAGGACTGGGTCATGTCGGCCTCGCGCGATGTCCCGGAGCGGCGTTATGCTGCCGAGCCTATCTCCCTCGCCCGCCGGCGCAATCGCGCCCGATGCCGCGCGGCTGAAATTACGGCGCGTTTGAAATTGCTCCGCCGGGCGCTAAAACAACGGCCGATATCTGCCCAGCGGACCCCGAACCATGCCGAATATCTATGAGCAGCACCTGGACCGTAACCCGGCCAACTTCGCGCCCCTCTCGCCGATCCCGCTGATCGAGCGCGCGGCGTCGGTGTTTCCCGACCGTCCCTCGGCGGTGCACGGCGCCCGGCGCTACACTTGGGCGGAGACCTGGGAGCGGGTGCGCCGGCTCGGCTCGGCGCTCGCGCAGCGCGGCATCGGCAAGGGCGATACCGTGGCCGTCATGCTGCCCAACATCCCGGAGATGTTCGAATGCCATTTCGGCATTCCCATGACCGGCGGCGTCATCAACGCGCTCAACACCAGGCTGGACGCCGCGACCATCGCTTTCATCCTGAACCATGGCGAGGCGAAGATCCTGATAACCGACCGCGAATACGCCCCGACCGTCGAAGCGGCCCTGAAGGAGATCGGGCGAGATATCGCGGTGATCGACGTCGACGATACCGAGTATGGCGGCGGCGGCGTCCTGCTGGGCGAGACGACCTATAAGGATTTCATCGCCGGCGGCGACCCCGCCTATGACGGACACGAGCCGGACGACGAGTGGGACGCCATCGCGCTCAACTACACCAGCGGCACGACCGGCAACCCCAAGGGCGTCGTCTATTCCCATCGCGGCGCCTATATCGGCGCGATCGGCAACCCGATGACCTGGTCGATGCCGCAGCACCCGGTCTATCTGTGGACCCTGCCGATGTTCCACTGCAACGGCTGGACCTTCCCCTGGGCCCTGGCGGCGGTGGCGGGCACCAGCGTCTGCCTGCGCAACGTCAACGCCGCCGGCATCTTCGCCGCCATCGCCGGCAAGGGGGTCACGCATTTCTGCGGCGCGCCGGTGGTGCTCAACATGGTCGTCAACGCGCCGGAGGAAGAGCGCCGGCCGCTCGAACGCACGGTCGAAATCATGACGGCTGCGGCCCCGCCGCCGCCGGCGGTGCTGGAGCGGATCGAGGCGATGGGCTTCCGCGTCACCCACGTCTACGGGCTGACCGAGGTCTACGGACCGGCCACGATCTGCGCCTGGCATCCGGAATGGGATGCGCTGGAGCCGGTCGAGCGCGCGCGGATCAAGTCGCGCCAGGGGGTGCGCTATCCGGTCGAGGAGGGGCT
Organism: Alphaproteobacteria bacterium; assembly: GCA_965202925.1. Classification (GTDB taxonomy): domain Bacteria; phylum Pseudomonadota; class Alphaproteobacteria; order Bin65; family Bin65; genus Bin65. The sequence goes on from CBDBCG010000002.1 coordinate 671,876, forward strand.
GATGGTTGCCGACCCTGAGACCATGGAGCCGGTGCCGATGGACGGCGAGACCATGGGCGAGGTGTTCTTCCGCGGCAACCTGGTGATGAAGGGCTATCTGAAGAACGCCGCCGCCACCGACGAGGCCTTCCGCGGCGGCTGGTTCCATTCCGGCGACCTCGGCGTCTGGCATCCCGACGGCTATATCGAGCTGCGCGACCGGTCGAAGGACATCATCATCTCCGGCGGCGAGAATATCTCGACCATCGAGGTCGAAGGCGCGATCTTCGGCCATCCGAAGGTGCTCGAAGCCGCCGTGGTCGCCCGGCCGGACGAGAAATGGGGCGAGACGCCCTGCGCCTTCGTCACGCTGAAACCGGGCGAAACCGCGACGGAAGCCGAGATCATCGCGTATTGCCGGGACAATCTCGCCCGTTTCAAGGCGCCGAAAACCGTGATCTTCACCGACCTGCCCAAGACCTCGACCGGCAAGGTGCAGAAATTCAAGCTGCGCGACCGGGCGTCGGCCCTTTAGCGGACCGGCGGGTTTCCGATGACCGCGCCGGGCCCGTCGATTCCCGACTTCTGCGCCGCGTCGGCGACGCGGATTGAATTCCGGGGCCGGGCGGTCGGCATCGCGGAACTGGCGCGGCAGGCCGAAGACGCGGCGCGGGCGCTGGCCCGGCTCGGCGTCGGGCGCGGCGACCGGATCGCGCTCTGGCTGCCGAACTGCCCGGAATGGTTCACCCTGTTCATCGCCGCGGCCCGGATCGGCGCCATAGCCGTCATGGTCAACACGCGCTACCGCAGCGCCGAGGTCGCCGACATCGTCGGCCGGTCCGGGGCGAAGGCGCTGTTCCTGTGGCCGGACTTCCGCGGCATCGATTTTCCCGCCATTCTGGAAGAAATCGACCCGGACGAATTCGGGTCCCTGAAGGCGTTGGTCTCGGTTTATCCCGCGGGCGGAGAGGGCGCCGCGGCGCGCTTCGGCACAGTGCCGGCAATGCGGTTCGAAGAATTTCTCCGCCTCGGATCGGAGTCCGGCTTGGATCTGCCGCCGCCGGGCGGCCTGCCGGAGGCCGGCGTGGCCGTCTTCACGACGTCGGGCACGACCAGCAAACCGAAATTCGTGCTGCACAGCCAGCAGAACGTGACCCGCCACGCGCTCGACGTCATCCGGGCGTTCGGCATGACGGAGGATAGCGCGCCGCTGATCCAGAACCTGCCCTTGTGCGGCGTGTTCGGCTTCTGCTTCGCCATGGCAACGATCGCCGCGGGCCGCCCGATGCTGCTGGAAGAAAGTTTCTCCGCAGAAAAGAGCGTGGCGGCCGTTCGCGACCGGCGCGTCACCCATCTGATCGCGACCGACGACATGCTCCACGCCATGCTCGATCTCGATGTAGAGCGGACAGCGCTGCGCAGCCTCCGGATGGCCGGTTTCGCCGCCTTCAACGGCGATCCCGGTACGCTGATGGATCGCTGCGAGGTCCACGGCGTGCCCCTGGTCGGCCTCTACGGCATGAGCGAGGTGATGGCCCTGTTCGCCGCCCAGCCGCCCGATGCGCCGCGCGAGCAGCGGATCAGGGCGGCGGGCCGGCCGGTCTGCCCGGAAACCGCCGTCCGGGTGCGCGATCCGGCATCCGGCGCCCTGCTGGGCAAGGGCGAGACCGGCGCGCTGGAGATCCGGACGCCGAACCGGATGCTCGGCTATTTCGGCAACCCGGAGGCGACGGCGGAAGCGATCGACGGCGACGGCTTCCTGCGCACCGGCGACGCCGGCTATCTGGACGAGACCGGCTTCGTGTTCCTGGCCCGCATGGGCGATGCGCTGCGGCTGGGCGGCTTCCTGGTCGCGCCGGAAGAGATCATGGCGCGGATCGACGAAATGCCCGGTGTCGCCGCATCGCAGGTCGTCGGCGTGACCGCCGGCGGCAGGTCGCGCTGCGCCGCCTTTGTCATCCCCGAAGCGGGCGCGGCGGTTTCGGAAGCTGCGGTTATCGACCATTGCCGGGCCGGGCTGGCCGCTTACAAGGCGCCGGTCGCGGTCTGGGAGATAGAGGAATTTCCGACCACCCCAAGCCCGAACGGTACCAAGGTCCGGCGCCACGAACTCCAGCACCTGGCCCGGCAGCGCCTGGACACGCGCTAGCCGGTACGTCTCGAAATGACGGCGCGACGGGGCGGTCGAGGTGACCGCCCGGGGGCCGGCCGGGCAGCAAAACAGCGCCGTCAGGCGCTGCTCAACATGGCGATCTCGTCCTTGATGCGGAGCTTCTGCTTTTTCAGCTCGGCGATATGCAGATCGTTCGGAAGGGGGCGGGATTCTTCGTCTGCGATGGACTGCTCAAGGGAATGATGACGGGCTTTCAATGCTTCGATCCGGGGATCGACGGTCATGGGCTCCTCCATGTGACAACCGTATGACATCGGCAACCGATATCTACCAGACGCCGCCGCCATAATCCAGCAATTCGGGCGCCCGCTCCGTTACCGGTCGGCATGGCTGCGGCAGGCCGCTGCCGAAATTGCGGCCAGCGCGCCTTCGGTTTGCGCGCCGGCTTCCGATCCGAGAACCGAGAGATAAATGGCCATATTGGCGCGCGCCGCCGCGCCGTCCGGCGCCGCTGCGCCGGGCGCGCCCGCTTCCAGGGCATCGGCGAGGGCGGCGAGGCGAAGCTGCTCGATATGCTCGGCGTCGATCTCGGTCTTCTGCACCCGGGCGCGCAGGGCCGGTTGCAGTTCGCCGGGCGGGGCGCCGTCCACCGGCGATTTCAGGCGCCGGCGCACCGAGCGCAACGGCCTGACGATCTCCTCGTGCCATTCGCGGACCGCTTCGCACGCCGCCTCGATCTGCGGCCGGCCGAGGCGCACGCCGTTGCAGCCGGCCCAGGCGCAGAACAGCAGGATATTGACATCCGCGCCGTGCGCCTCCTGCAGCGCGATGCAGGCGTCGGCGACGCCGTCCCGGCCATAGGTGGCGAGGGAAAATTCCCAGAACGGATGATCGGGAAACTCCATGCGCCTGCCTGCGCTCCTGCACCGTTCGCGGACCGGCGGCACCACCGCCCTTCGCTTCACAATCGGGGCGTAAAAGAGTAGTCTGTCAGCCGGAGACAAGCCATGGCCGATGAAACGAATGCCGGCGACGCGAAAGCGGAGACCCAGGCGGCGATCCGGCGCAAGCTTGAGGAATTGCGCGTCGAGCACCGCGATCTCGACGACCTGATCGCCCGGGTGAACGAGGAAGCGCCGTTCGATCAGCTCCGCATGCAGCGCCTCAAAAAACGGAAACTGGCCCTGCGCGACCAGATCAACCGGCTCGAAAGCGAACTGCTGCCCGACATTATTGCGTGAGAGCAGGCCGCAGGCATCGCCCCGGCCGGCGCAGTCAGGGTCCCGCGCCGGGGCGCGACCAGTCCTCGCATTCCAGGCCGTCCACCCTCTCGAACTCCCAGCTGTTTGCGGTCACCAGCACGAGCGCGCGGGCGCGGGCCTGCCCGGTGATCAACAGGTCGTACGGCCCGATCGGCTGTCCCGCCGCTTCGAGTTCGGCGCGGATCGCGCCCGTCGCACGCGCGTCGCCGGCGTCGAACGGCACGATCTCGAACGCCATCCGGTCGAGCAGTTCGAGATTGCGTTGCGCCTGCCGGCTCTTGCAGGCGCCGTAGTAAAGCTCGTAGGCCACCGGCGCCGGCAGGCCGATATCCGCCGGAGCGTGACGGCGCAGGCGGGCTGCGAGCGGCGGCGAGGTGTCGTTGAGCAGCGCGATGCAGGCGTTGGTATCCAGGAGGTAGCGCATCACTCGAACGCGCGGTCGAGTTCGGGACGGTGCGGAAGCTCGGGCTGGCGGCGTCCGCCGGCGAAGAAGTCGGACGAGAATTCGCCGGCAATGGCGTCCAGCCAGGCCCAGTCGGACTCAAGGGGTTCCAGGACAACCGCCGCGCCCTGCCTGCGGATGCGCACTTCCGCGCCCGGCATCCGGAACCGCTTCGGCAGCCGCACCGCCTGCGACCGGCCCGACCAGAAGAGTTTCGCCGTTTCCGACACCGGAATACCTCCCGATAGAATATATCAATGATATATAGCACCGCTGCCCGGGGCAGTCCAGCACGGAGCCGGACAGCAGCCCGGTCCGCGGCCCTCTCGTTTTTGATCGTCCGTTCCAGTGTTTTCTCCGTTGCCGCCGCCGTTTTTCGCAGTTTTCCGCCGTGTCTGTGCGCCCGATGCCGAATTAGACAGACCGGTCTATACACAACGGTTTTTTGCGTTTCGAAGGCCCTCGAACCGCCCGGACCCCGCGGAAACGCTGGGAAAACGCGATTCGGGAGTGCCGCAAAAATAACTTCGTTAGGAAATATTTCTACATCCTGGCCGAGCGGAAGTGTCAAGCAGGAGGGCGGACAGCTGCGCCCCTTTCTCAACCTTCCCGTCCGTCATTCCGACCGGAGCCGCCCGACGGAGCCTGCCCCGAGCGTAGTCGAAGGGGAGGAATCCGGTCGGCGCTGGGCCGCCGCCGCAGGGCCGTGCCTGGGATCGACGTCCGTCGCCGGCCGGATTTCTCCGCTCCGCCCCGGCCGGCGGCCGGGGCTCCGGTCGAAATGACGGGATGGGCGGGGCGAAGAGGCGACGGATCGGGCGTCGGCGGGCCGCGGCGGGCGCACTTCGGGCGTTGACGGGGCCGATATAGGGCGTGCGACTTGCCGTGTCAAGGAAATTATTTGTAAAAAAGGAAATAATTGTTAACGTCTGGCCCCGACAGACCCGCCGCACGCCAGGCGCAGTGCGGCGGCCGGTTGCGCGAGGCCACACCCGGCCTATAATCCGCCGCTTCCTGCAAGACGGATCGCCACGAGACCATGGAAAGCACGTCGCCGCCGGTGGCCATCGTCATGGGCAGCCAGTCCGACTGGGAGACGATGAAGGAAGCGCGGGACGTTCTCGCCGAACTCGGTGTGGCTACGGATGTCCGCATCGTCTCCGCCCACCGGACGCCGGACCGCCTCTATGCCTTCGCAAAACATGCGAAAGACGCCGGGCTGAAGGTGATTATCGCCGGCGCCGGCGGCGCGGCGCACCTGCCGGGCATGATCGCGTCGCTGACCACGCTGCCCGTCCTCGGCGTGCCCGTTTCGTCGGCGGCCCTGTCCGGCGTCGATTCCCTGCACTCGATCGTGCAGATGCCCGGCGGCGTGCCGGTCGGGACCCTGGCCATCGGCAAGGCCGGGGCGAAGAATGCCGGCTTGCTGGCCGCGTCCATCCTCGCGCTCGGCGACGCGCGGATCGATGCAGCGCTGACGGCGTGGCGGCAGGCCCAGACCGACGCCGTTGCCGAAACCCCGGCTTGACGAAACCGGTCCAGCCCGGAAAGCCCGTGCCGCCGGGCAGCGTTATCGGCATTCTCGGCGGCGGCCAGCTCGGCCGGATGATCGCGCTGGCGGCGGCGCCGATGGGCTACCGCTGCGCCGTCCTGACGCCGGAAGCCGACAGCCCGGCGTCGCAGGTGGCCTGGCGGACCGTCGTCGCCCCTTATGACGATGCGGCGGCGCTCGCCCGCCTCGCCGATCTGTCCGATGTCGTCACGCTCGAATTCGAGAATGTGCCGGCGCAGGCGGTCGCGGCTCTGGCCGAAAAGGTGCCGACCGCGCCGGGAGCCGACATTCTCGCCGTGACCCAGGATAGGCTGAAGGAAAAGACGCTGGCGCGCGACGCCGGACTGGCAACGGTCGCTTTCGCTCCTGTCGAGTGCGGCGACCTTTCCGCCATGCTGGAAACGGTCGGCTTCCCGGCCATCCTGAAGACCCGGCGCATGGGGTACGACGGCAGGGGCCAGCGCCGGGTGGCGAACCTCGATGAGGCCGAACGGGCCTGCCGGGAGCTTGGCGACTCGCTGATCGCCGAAGCCGTGTGCCGGTTCGACAAAGAGCTTTCCGTGATCGTCGCCCGGTCGGCGGACGGCGAAATCCGGTCGTTCGACGCGGTCGAGAACGAGCACGAGAACCACATTCTGCGCACGACCCGGGCGCCGGCAAGGGTCGCCGAGGCTGTCCGGGCGGAGGCGCAGGCCGCGGCCTGCCGGCTTGCGGAGCGCCTGTCGCTCGCCGGTCTGCTGGCCGTCGAATTTTTCCGGTCGCCGGAGGGCGGCCTGCTCGTCAACGAAATGGCGCCGCGGCCGCACAATTCCGGTCACTGGACGATCGAAGCCTGCCGCACCAGCCAGTACGGACAGCTGGTCCGGGCGATCTGCGGCCTGCCGCTCGGCGACCCCGGCCGCCGGTACGATGCCGTGATGACGAACCTGCTGGGCGACGAGGCGGATTACTGGGTCGATCCGGTGGCCGACCCGGCGGTGCACCTGCACCTGTACGGCAAGGCCGAGGCCCGCGAAGGTCGCAAGATGGGGCATGTCACCCGGCTGTTGCCGCCCGGTTCGCTACGGGCAGGCAACGATTGATGCGCCTGCGCCCGTTCGATGCGACGTAAAATGCCGGCAAATCCGCCGGGAATCGCTTGTCGCCCCCTCGCGCCGCCGGTAATTGAAAGCGCTTACGGACGAGGCGGGCAAGGATGCCCGTGTTGCGTTCGTGTACGGGCGACCCATCGAAGAACGGGGCCTAAATCCAGAAATCCGGAGGGAATTCATGAAGTTCAAAGCAACTCTGCTCGCCGCGGCCATGGTGGCTGTTGCGGCACCGGCACACGCCGAAGCGGTCAATATCGGCGTGCCGAACTGGGTCGGCGCCAAGGCGATCGCCAACCTGATCAAGGTCGTTGTCGAGACCAAGATGGGCGGCACGACCGACATGGTGCCCGGCACCAACGCCAGCATCTTCGCCGGCATGGACCGCGGCAAGGGCGAAATCGACGTCCATCCGGATGTCTGGCTGCCGAACCAGGAAACTTTCACCAACGAGTACGTCAAGAAGAAGAAGACGGTCGTCCTGAGCAAGAACCCCTATGTCGGCCGCCAGGGCTTCTGCGTTTCCAAGGACTTCTCGGCAAAGCACAAGGTCACCTCGATCTTCGACCTGACCCGTCCGGAAGTCGCCAAGGCGATGGACAGCGACGGCAACGGCAAGGGCGAGATCTGGATCGGCGCGCCGGGCTGGGCCTCGGCCAACGTCAACGAGATCAAGGTCCGGGATTACGGCCTGATGGCGTTCATGGAGCCGATCCGCGCCGAGCAGAGCGTGATGACGGCGCGCGTCGGCGACAGCATCAAGAAGAAGCAGGGCTATGCCTTCTACTGCTATTCGCCCCACGCCATCTGGAACATGTTCGATATCGTGCGGCTGAAAGAGCCCAAGTTCGATCCCAAGAAGTACATCATGGTCCAGCCGAAACAGAGCGCGGACTGGAAGAAGAAGTCCAAGGTGATGACCGAGGACGCGCTGAAGGCGGTTCAGGTCGCCTATTCGAAATCGCTCGAAAAGCGCTCTCCGACCATCGCCGCCTTCCTGCGCAACATGAAGCTGGATTCCGATACGGTGAGCAGCCTTGTCTTCGAGATCGCGGCCAAGCGGCGCGACCCCGCCGCAGTGGCCAAGGAATGGGTCGCGAAGAACGGCAAGCGGGTCGACGGCTGGCTCGGCCTGTAGCGCTGCGTGCTGTCCCTGTTTGAGGAAACCAGAACCGCCATCGGGGCTCCGGCCCCGGTGGCGCTCTTCTTTCGTTTGACCGCCGACCCATGAACGCCGCTTCAGCCGAGGGCCCGGCCGGACGAAACGGGGCCGACCCGGGCCGGGCGGACAGCGCCATCGAGATCGAGGGCGTCTGGAAGATATTCGGCGCCCGGTCCCGGGAGGCGCTGGACGCCGTGCGGGCCGACGACATCTCCAAGGCCGAGGTCCTGGAACGGTTCGACTGCGTGGTCGGCGTGGCGGATGTCAGCCTTTCGGTCCGGCGCGGCGAAATCTATTGCGTGATGGGCCTGTCGGGCAGCGGCAAGTCCACGCTGGTCCGGCATATCAACCGGCTGCTGGAGCCGACGGCCGGCCGTGTCCTGGTCAACGGCGAAGATATCCTGTCCCTGCACGACGACGCGTTGCGGCGCTATCGCAACGAACATATCGGAATGGTGTTCCAGAATTTTGCGCTGATGCCCCACCGGTCGGTTCTGGACAATATCTCCCTGCCGCTGGAAATCCGCGGCGTGAGCAAGAACGAACGCCTCGCGGTGGCGCAGCGCGCGATCCGGATGGTCGAACTCGGCGGCTGGGGCCATAAATTTGCGCACGAGCTTTCCGGCGGCATGCAGCAGCGGGTCGGCCTCGCACGCGCGCTGGCGGCCGATCCCGAAATCCTGCTGATGGACGAGCCGTTCAGCGCGCTCGACCCGCTGATCCGGCGGCAGCTCCAGGATGAGTTCATCAAGCTTGCCGGCGTCATGAACAAGACGACCGTCTTCATCACCCACGATCTCGACGAGGCCGTCCGCATCGGCGACCGGATCGCGATCATGCGCGACGGCCGGGTCGTCCAGACCGGCCGGCCGGAAGACATCGTGCTGCATCCGGAAGACGATTACGTCGCCGACTTCGTCGCCGGCATTTCGCGCCTGAAGGTGGTGCGCGCCCACGCCGTGATGAAAGGGCTCGACGAGCACGAAGCCGAACACGGGCCGGTCCCCGCCGAAGCGCGGCGCTTCCGGCACGACGAGAATCTGAGCGTCCTGATCGAGGCGGCGATCGAGGACGATGCGCCGGTCGTCGTGGTCGACGGGGACGGGCAGGACATCGGAGCGATCACCCGCGCTGACCTGCTGCGCGCCGTGGTGGAAGGCACGGAAACGTCATGACCGATGTTGCCGAAAACGCTCCTCCGGCCGGCAGCCAGACGGACCAGACCGGCCCGCTCGTCGCGGAGTTCACGCAAACCGACGGCGCCTACTACCGCCGGACATTCGAGCGGATCGGCGGATCGTCGAAATTTGTCTGGATCTTTCATCCCTGGGCCGCGCTGCTGGGTCCGGTCTGGTACGGCGCGCGCGGCCTTTGGAGCGCGGCCCTGCCGTTCCTGCTGGTCGAGACCTTCGCCTTCATCCAGATGGCCCGCGGCCTGTTCGGCAACCTGGCGACCGACGCCTACGCCCGGGTCGCCCAGATCGAGGCCACGCTGGCCTTCCGCAAGAAGCAGCTCGAGGCGGCGCGCGCCGCCAACGCCGACAATGTGGAGGTGTTCGAACGGACGGTGAAATCGCTCGAAGCGGCCATCGACGGCATCCGGCAGGAAGCGCTGGAAATCGAACAGGGCGCGATCTGGGTGGTCCTGTCCGGTATCGCGATGCTGCTGGTCTTCAAGGCGGCCGAAGGCTTCTGGGCGAACCGGGCCCTGGAGAAGCGCTTTTCCGAATGGCTGTCCGACCGGAAGGTCGCCAGCGGCGTTTCCCTGCGCCGCACCATGCTCAGCGTCGTCTTCTGCCTCCTCATCGTGGCGGCGTCGATCCTGCACTACGCCTTCCCCGGCGAGTTCCGGATCCTCGCCGGCTTTCCGACCGACGACATCTTCCGCAGCGAATCGAGCGAGGCGGTCAAGGCCTTCTTCGAGGCGATCACGACCGGCGGCAGCGCCTTCTTCGGCTCCATCGCCTACGGCATCCGCGTGATTCTGGATTTCCTCGAGATCGTCTTCGTCGAAACGCCGTGGCTCGTCGTCGCCAGCTTCATCATCCTGCTGACCGGCCTGTCCGCGGGCCCGCGCCCGGCGATCTGGGCCGGCGCCTTCCTCGGCTACATGGGCATCCTGGGATTCTGGGACAAAGCGATGACGACCCTGGCCCTGCTCGGCACCGCGGCCTGCATCTCCATTGCCATCGGCATTCCGCTCGGCGTCTATTGCGCCCGCCGGCCCAGGGTCTACGCCGCGATCCGGCCGATCATGGATTTCATGCAGACCATGCCGGCCTTCGTGTTCATGATCCCGGTGATCGCCTTTTTCGGCACCGGCAAGCCGGCCGCGGTCGTCACGACGATGATCTTCGGCGGCACGCCGGTGGTGCGGCTCACCGTGCTCGGCCTGCGCGGCGTGCCCGAATCCGTGCGCGAGGCCGCCATCGCCTACGGCGCGTCGAAATTCTACCTGCTGACCAAGGTCGATCTGCCGCTCGCCAAGCCGTCCATCATCGCCGGCATCAACCAGACGATCATGCTCAGCCTCGCCATGGTCGTCGTCGCCTCGCTGATCGGCGCCAAGGGCCTGGGCGAGGACGTGCTGGAAGCGCTGCAATACGCCTCGGTCGGGCAGGGCATCCTGGCCGGCTTCGCCATCCTGTTCTGCGCCCTGATCCTCGACCGCATCGTCGCCGGGCCGAAGACCTGAAATCGGCTGCCGCGCCTCTGTCTACCCGTTGTCGTCGGAAACTCCCCCGGGCGGGGCCTGATCGAGAAACCAGCGCAGGCCGAGCGGATCGGCCGGGCGCCCCTTCCCAAATGCGAAGCGCAAACCGAACCGACGGAGAAACCCACCATCGTTGGGGCCGCAGTCCGAGACAGCAACGTCGATCGGGCCCTGGAGGCGCCGAAGAACAGTTGAGCGTCGATTTACTTTCGCTGCCCGAGCAGGTCCGATTTCCTCAGATGGGATCTTGCGTCGGTAACGAGATCCCGCGGCCGCTCGCCCGCTCCGGTCCTGGCCTCGGGGTCGGCGCCTGCGTCCAGCAACTTCCTGACGACCGAAAGAGCATCGGAATCGAGGTTCTTCGCCGCCGCCCAGTGCAGGGGCGTCCATCCCTTGCTGTCCCGTGTCCGCGGGTCGGCTCCTGCGCCCAGCAACATGGCGACGATCGGATCGGCTACGCCGTAGCGGTTTCCCGCCGCCCAATGCAGGGGCGTCTCTCCGTTCTTGTTCCGCGCCTGCGGGTCGGCGCCGGCTTTCAGCAGCGCGATGAAGTTCGTCGGGGTCGCTCGCCTGGTCGCCGTGCCGCCGTCGTAGTAGGCCGCCGCCGCCATGTGCAAAGGCGTGTTCCCGTCTTTATCCCGTGAGTTCACGCCGACTCCGGCGCCGAGCAGCGCTTCGATCATCGAAGGGGCGGCCTTGGAGTAGTTTTCCGCCGCCAGGTGCAGAGGCGCATCTCCTTCTTTATTCCACACCTTCGGGTCGCCGCCGGCGGCCAGCAGCGCCCGGACGGCTGAAGGGGATGCAGTGCGGCGGTTGGTGGCCGCACGGTGCAGCGGCGTATCTCCGTCTTCATCCCGTGCCTGCGGATCGGCGCCGGCGGCCAGCAGCATCGCGATGATCGCAGCGATTCTGTCGGACTTGTTCTTCGCTGCGTCGTGCAGGGGAGTCGTTCCGAACATATCCCTTGCGCGCGGGTCCGCTCCGGCGGCGAGGAGCGTTTCGATGACCGCAGGGGTCTGGCTGAAAAAAGCCCCCTGATGCAGCGGCGTATTTCCGAACCTGTCTCGTGCCTCCAGGTCGGCCCCGGCATCCAGCAGCAGCTTGACGATTGCGGGAACGGTATTGAACGCCGCCGCGACGTGCAGAAGCGTCTTCTTGTCGTTATCCCGTACCTTCGTGTCGGCCCCTGCCTTCACCAACACCTCGACGACCGCGGCAGTCTTGCTGAAATACGCCGCGCGATACAGAGGCGTCGTACCCTTGCCGGAGCTCGTACGGTTGTAAGACAGCGTCTCCAGATCGGCTCCGGCGTCCAGGAGCGCCTGGACGATTGCAGGAACGGTGTTGAACCCCGCCGCCCGGTGCAGAGGCGTGTCTCCGTTTCTGGTCCGCGCCCTGACGCTGGCTCCGGCGTCCAGCAGCGCCTCGACGACCGACAGAGTCTTGCTGTTCTGCGCCGCCAGGAGCAGGGGCGTCAAACGGCTTTTCGTCCGGTCTTCGAGGCCGGCTCCGACGTCCAGCAGCGCCTCGATCACCGAAGGAGCGTTGCTGAACCATGCCGCGGTGTGCAGCGGCGTCCATCCGGTGTTATCCCGCACATCCGGATCGGCGCCGGCATCCAGCAGCACCGGGATCGCCAGCGGATTGAACGCCGCCGCAAAGTGCAGGGAGGTCTCTCCGGAGTAAGCCTGAGCGTTCGGGTCGGCGCCGGCTTTGAGCAGCGCCACGACGACCGAAGGAGCGATGCCGGAATTGGCCGCCGTGTGCAAAGGCGTCCGCCAGTTCAAGGCCCGCGCGCGCGGGTCGGCTCCGGCGGCCAGGAGCGCCTCGACGACGGCGAGGTCGGTGCCGGAGGAATTTACCGCCAGGTGCAGAGGCGTTTCCTTGTGCCTGGCCTGCGCGTTCGGGTCGGCCCCCGAAGCCAGCAGCGTTTCGATGACCGAAAGCGACGCGCCGGAGGCCGCAGCCGTGTGCAGCGGCGTGTACTTCTTGCCGGCCCGCGCCTTCAGATCGGCGCCGGCCGACAGGCAGCGCGAGACGTCTGACCCGGTGGCATTTTTGAAGAATGCCGATGTGTTCCAGCCGGTACAGGAAAGCTGCGCGACTGCAGGCGGCGCGGCGCCGAGAGACAGGGCGCAGCAAATACACGCTGCCGCTTTTCGTCCGAAAGCCATTGCCGGCGCCCGCCCAAGATATTCCCTGAGGATCGACATAACAGCAAAGGTTAGCGGAAACGAACGGCGGAGAACAGATTTGCCTGGCGAGGCGGGCGGGGACGGCACCGTCTCCCGGGAACGGACAATGTTTCGCGCGGGGGCCCGGATGGACACCCTGTCGAGAGACCGCGGCTACCGCCGGGAATTGCCTGGCTGCGCCTGTTTCAGGAAATTCCGCAGGCCGAACGGGTCGGGCAGGCGTTCAGCGGTTTCCCTGAGACGTTGTACGGCCCTGGGGATCTGCATCGTCTCGTCGATGCGCCGCTCCAGGAAGCGCCAGGTCCGCTCCGAATCCTCGGAGCCGTCGTTCAGCCAGAAGACGACGGTCGCGCCGTAGACGCCGGCGAGCAGGCCCCGCTTGGTGTAAAAGTTGAAGTCCGTCGCCGTATCGCCGGCGGCGCGCCAGATCGCATCAACCGTCCGGTAGAGAATACGCATCCCCGCCGGGCCGTTGGGCGGGAAGGACAGCACGGTGAGCCCCCGGCGCACGGCGTCGCGATGCCCGGCATTCTGCTCCAGCCGGACGCGGATGGCGCGGGCGATCCGCTCGCGCACGCGCATGGCCTCGAGATCCTCCCCGGCCAGCGCGGCGGCCATATCCTCGTCGGCAATTCGGTTGAAATACTCGATCGCGTCGACGGCGCCGCGGGGGAAGGCGCGATGCGGGAATTCGGCGTCGAGGCCGGCCTGCTCCGCCGCCGCCGCCATCGCCGTGCCCGTCCAGCCGTCGAAGGGGACATGCTCAAGCAGCGCGTCGAGCAGCGCCCGGCGCTCCGCCTCGAACCGCTCGGCTTCGGGTGTCTCGTCGTTCATTCGGTTGCGGCCTGTGCGGTGTCGCTCGGAATAACCTAGGAACCGGCAGGCAAATTGTCACCGCATTTTGATTTTCCGGCGCCCTGTGATAGATAGCGTCCGGTTGACGGGCGTCCCGGCCGGGCAGGCGGGCGCCTCTTTGTATACGCGGAGTTCAATCCGAATCGAAGGAGACCCTGACCATCGTTCAGGTCGTAGTCCGAGACAACAATGTCGATCAGGCCCTGAAGGCGCTGAAGAAGAAGATGCAGCGCGAGGGCGTGTTCCGCGAAATGAAGCTGCGCCGCAGCTACGAGAAACCATCGGAACGCAAGGCCCGTGAAAAGGCCGAGGCGGTGCGCCGCGCCCGCAAGCTGGCCCGCAAGCGCATGGAGCGCGAAGGCTTCTGACCCGAAGGCTTCCGATCTTCCGGGCCGCGGCCGAAATTTGAGGCGGAGCGCGACCCGCCGGCTGAGCGGATGCGGCAGGGTCGCCGCGCCGGCGGCGCACGGAACCGGGGGTAAGGCAGCATGACCGAAGAGGCGGAACTGCTCGGGCGCATCACCGTGTGCGCCGGTATCTTCGGGGGTAAACCCGTCATCCGCGGCATGCGGATCGCGGTCGAGCATGTCCTCGGCATGCTGGCGGCCGGCGATTCGGCGGAGACAATCCTGCAGGAATTTCCCGACCTCGACGCGGAGGATATCCGGGCCTGTCTGCTCTTCGCCCACCGCTCGGTGGCCGGCGAGCATGTGCACGACCGGGTCGCCATACGGGAAGCTTCGTGAGATTTCTCCTCGACGTCTGCGTGGCGTCGCAGACGTTGCACACGGAGTTGACCGGCCGCGGGCACGACGTTCTGTCTGCCCGTGGAGGCGCTAAGCCGCCGCCGGCACTCCTGCGCGGTCGAGCGCCGCCGTCTGCCGCGCCGCCAGCGCATCGACGTCGAAATCGTCGATCATGCCGTGGAACAGGCGGTGCCAGTTCACCTCGGCGCGCAGCCGCATGAAGACCGAGCCGAGGCCGATGGCGGCCCGATCCATCAGCACGAATTCCCGCGGCGGTTTCACGCCGCCGACCCGTTTCAGCTCCTCATGCACCTTGCCGACGGTCCGGGCGCCGTATTGCACGCTGTTGTCCTCCTGGATCGACTGGACCCTGTCCTCCATCAGCGGCTCGTAGAGGAAGCGCGCCCAGATATTCAGGATCTCGATGATCTCGCGGTCGAGCCCGGTGAAGCCCCAGGTCTCGTAGGCGTGCACCGCCAACGCCTCGTCGTCGTCCTTCAGCGCGTTGTAGAGGTCGATCACGCCTTTCACGAAGGGCGGCGAGAAGACCCGGATACAGCCGAAATCCAACAGGTTGACCGAGTTGTCCTCCCGCGCCGCATAGTTGCCCAGGTGCGGATCGCCGTGGATGACGCCGTAGTCGTAGAACGGCACATACCAGGCGCGGAACATGGTGCGGGCCAGCGCGTTGCGGGTCTCGACCGGGGCATCCTCGAACGCCGTCAGCTTGCGCCCGTCGAGCCAGCCCATGGTCAGCAGGCGGCGGGTCGACAGGTCCGGGACGACCGGCGGGACGTGGATATCCGCCTCGTCGCGCAGCATGTGCCGGTAGAGCGCCATATGCGCCGCCTCGCGCTCGTAGTCGAGTTCCTCGAGCAGGCGGGCGGAAAGTTCCTTGTGGATGTTGGCGGTGTCGATCGCGCTGTCGTAGCGGGCGTAGAGGCCGAAGATCACCCGCAGCTGGCGCAGGTCCGCGGCGACGACGGAGGCCATGTCGGGATATTGCAGCTTGCAGGCGACCGCCGTGCCGTCTTCCAGCGTCGCGCGGTGGACCTGGCCCAGCGAGGCGGCGGCCGCGGCCTTGCGCTCGAAACTGCCGAAGCGGCCCCGCCAGTCCGGGCCCAGTTCGGTCGCCATGCGGCGGCGCACGAAGGGCCAGCCCATGGCCGGCGCGTCGCTCTGCAGCTGCGCCAGTTCGCGCGCATATTCGCGCGGCAGCGCGTCCGGCACCGTCGACAGGAGCTGCGCCACCTTCATCAGCGGCCCCTTGAGGCCGCCCAGCGCGGCGCGCAATTCGGCGGCGTGCCGCTGCCGGTCAACCGTGACGCCGAGATAGCGCTCGCCGGCGACCCTTGCGGCCAGCCCGCCGACGGCGCGGCCCGCCGTGACATAGCGGCGGACCCGCCCGCCCAGATTGCCGGTTTCGCTCATGGCGGAAAAATGGGGGCTGCCGCAGGCGCGGCAACCCCCGGCCGTTATCCGGGCCGGTTCACCTGTCCGCCGGCGCCAGGCCTACCGTCAGCCGCGTGCCGGTCGCTTCGGCGTAGCGGCGCAGGGTGGCGAAGGACGGTGACACACGGCCGCCCTCCAGCCGCGCGATGGCGGATTGGGTCGTGCCGAGGCGCCGGGCGAGCTCCGCCTGCGTCAGCTTTGCCGCCGCGCGGGCGCGAACCAGCGCCTCGATCAGCGCGAACTCGTCATCGGCCCGCCCATATTCCTCCCGGAATTCAGGGTCCTCCATAAGGCGTTTCTTCAGGTCCCTCAGTTTCGTCATGGCGTCATCCGCCTCATCCGTTCCCTGGCGGTCGCGAGCGCACGCCGCGGGGTCTTGCGCGATTTCCTCGGCGAAGCGGATG
Organism: Alphaproteobacteria bacterium; assembly: GCA_965202925.1. GTDB lineage: Bacteria > Pseudomonadota > Alphaproteobacteria > Bin65 > Bin65 > Bin65. The sequence continues at coordinate 687,839 of CBDBCG010000002.1, forward strand.
ACCGCGCCGCCGATCCTCAAAGGCCGTGATAGCCCCGGAACCAGGCGACGAAGCGGGGCACGCCTTCGGCAATGGTCGTTTTCGGGTCGAACCCGAGGTCGCGCGCGCTGGCTTCGATGTCGGCGCAGGTTTCCTTCACGTCGCCGGGCTGCATCGGTTTCATCTCGAGCGTCGCCTTGCGGCCGCACGCCTCCTCGATTTCGCCGATGAAGTCCATCAGCCGTTCCGGCCTGTTGTTGCCGAGATTGTAGAGCCGGTGCGGGGGCTCGCCGTTGTCCGCCGAACCGGCTTCCGTTTCCGCATCCGATTCGGGCGTCCGGTCCAGCGCGGCCAGCGTGCCGGCGACGATATCGTCGATGAAGGTGAAGTCCCGCCGCATGTCGCCATGGTTGAACACCGGGATCGGCGCGCCGCTCAGGATCGCCCGGGTGAAGATGAAGGCCGACATGTCCGGCCGGCCCCAGGGCCCGTAGACGGTGAAATAGCGCAGGCCGGTCTGGGGCAGGCCGTAGAGATGGGCGTAACACCAGCTCATCGCCTCGGCGGACCGCTTGGTCGCGGCGTAGAGCGAGATCGGCCGGTCGACCCGGTCCTCGACCGCGAAGGGCATTTTCGTATTGCCCCCGTAGACCGAGGACGAACTGGCATAGGCCAGATGCCGGATGCCGCCATGATGGCGCACCGCCTCCAGCACCGAAAGCTGGCCGCGGACGTTGGTTTCGACATAGGCGCCGGGATTCTCCAGCGAATAGCGGACCCCGGCCTGCGCCGCGAGATGCAGCACGGCGGCGCCGTCCGGCAGGCCGCCGACGATCCGCGCGACCTCTGCTGCGTCCGCGACGTCGATCTTTTCGAACCTGAACCGATCGTTTTCGGTCAGCCGGTCGAGCCGGGCCTTCTTCAGCGCGGGATCGTAGTAGGCGTTCAGATTGTCGATGCCGACGACCGCGTCCCCGCGCGCCAGCAGGGCGGCGGCGCAACTCATGCCGATAAAACCGGCGACGCCGGTGATCAGGACGGTCATGGCGGAAAGGTAGATGGATCAGAGGCGTTGGCAGAATAGACCGCCGCCCTGTCGCTGCCAGCGCCAAATGCGCCGCACGGTATGTCCGCGATCTCGATACGCGGCCTTCAGCCACCACTCGGGATGAGGGGTAAGGGATGGCGGCACGATGCCAAAACCGGACCCACACCGAAATCCTTATCCCGAGCAGATGCCCGCAGGGGGTTGTATCGAGGGGCGGTCCAGGATCGGGCTATTCTGCCGACTTTCGATACATGCCGTCCAACAGGCCCGCACGCAGGGTCTCAACCGTCCCTTCAAGCCGGGCCAATCTCTCACGCACGGCCGCCATGTCGCGATGCAAGTTCCACAGGAACAGCAGAATGCCGGCAATCCCCGCCAGGGTAACGTAGTCGAGGATCTGCTCAGTCATCGCCCGGACTTCGGTTGTCGTTCCGCGACCTTCAGCGGCACAATTCACCTGCGTTTTATCGATTGTCAAGATCGCCGCTACTGGCCCTCGCGCCGCCAGCCGATGAGCATCGGCAGCAGGGCCAGCAAGAGGGCCAGAAAGCCGAACAGCAGCGGGATGTCGCGAATGCCGGTCACGACATAGTCGCCGTTGCGCCTGAGGCCGATCCAGCGCCCGGAAACGCCGCCGCTGCCGCTGACGCGCCGCTCCGGCGCCACGCGGCGGATATCCGGCACGCCGGATTCCGCCAGCCATACGACGCTGCCGCCGTGGCTCCGGACGGCGGGAAGCGCGTGGCGGTCGGACGTGCGCACGTCCGACATCTCGCGCGGGTTCAGGGAGCCGATGGCCACCATGGTGTTCAGCTTGCCGTCGGAAACCCGGTACAGGCCGGGCGCCTCGACCGGGATCGAGCCGGCCGCCGTGCCGTCGCCGCGGTCTTTCAGCGGCGCCGGAAGAGTCCGGCCGCCGGGTGTTCTTACCTGCGCCGCCCGGTTGACGGGCTTCAGGCTTCGGCGCAGCACCTCGAGCCGGCGGTTGCGGATCCGGGCAAGGAGATATTCCTCCTCCAGCTCCGGCTCTTTCATCAGCCAGTGGGCGACGCGGCGCAGCATCTCCGCCTGCGGTCCGCCGCCTTCGAAGCCGCGGTCCCACAGCCAGGCCTGGTCCGACAGCAGCTGGGCCACGCGGCCCTCGCCGACCCGGTCCAGAATGAGCAGCGGCCGGGCGTCGAGCCCGCTCAGGAGGATCGATCCCCGTTGCCCTTCGGCATCGATCTGGCGGAACCAGCGGCCCCAGGGTTCCGGCCCGACGCCGGCGCCGGGCAGCCGGGCCGTCACGGGATGGCGTCTGCCCTGGTCCGTCCGCTTGGCGCGAAAGCCCCGCCGGTACACCTCTCCGGTCGGCTGGCCCGGCAGCAACGGGCCGATCGCCGTGTGCGCCAGGCTGAGCGGCCCGGCGTAGGCCGGTCCGGCGGCCACCATCAGCGCGCCGCCCTGCCGGACGAAATCGGCGATGTTCTGCAGGAAATGGGCGCGGATCACGCCGCGCCGGCGATAGCGGTCGAAAATGATCAGGTGAAACTCGCCGAGCTTTTCGTCGAACAGTTCGCGCACCGGGAAGGAGATCAGCGCGAGTTCGTTGACCGGGGTCATGTCCCGCTTCTCGGGCGGCCGCAGGATCGTGAAATGGACAAGATCGACGCCGGGATCCGATTTCAGGATGTTGCGCCAGGAGCGCTGGCCCGGGTGCGGTTCGCCCGATATCAGCAAGACGCGCAACCGGTCGCGGATACCGTTGATCGTGACGACCTTGCGGTTGTTTTCCAGGGTCAGTTCGCTGCGGCCGGGGCCCACCTCCAGCTCGAAAAAAGTCTGTCCGCGATGGTCGAGCACGATTTCCACCGGGACGCTGACGTTCGGCCGGACGGTGATGCGCCGCCAGGCCTTTGCATCGCGCTTGATCCGGATGACGGCGCTTTCGCCGGGCCGGGCGGCATTGTCGTCGAGCCGGACTGTCATGGTCAGCGGCTTGCCGAGCAGCCCGTAGGACGGCGCGGATTCGACGACCAGTCTCCGGTCGCGCTCCGTCTTCCGGCCGGTCAGGAGAAAATGGATCGGTCCGCCGCCGGGGTTTCCATCGGCGCCCGGCGCATCGTGGATCTGCCCGTCGGTTATCGCGACGATGCCGGCCAGGCGCTTGCGCGGCACTTCGGCCAGGGCGCGCTCGAGCGGTCCGAACAGCAGGGTGCCGTCGTCCCTGCGGTCGAGCCCGACCCGGACGGTCCTGACCTCCAGATTGTCCAGCCGGCGCAGTTTCTCCCGGACTGCCGCGAGGGTTTCCTCGTTCAGCCGGCGGCGCCCGTCGAGTTGCTGGCTGGGCGATTCGTCCGCAACGACCACGGCGATATCCGGCAGGGATTCCCGCATTTCGTCGACCAGCGACGGATTCGCCAGAATCGCCCAGAACAGGGCCGCCGCCAGGGCCCGGTACAGGATTCCCCGCGCCCGCATGTAAAGCCCGAGCAGAACCAGGGCGGCGGCGGCGGCGGCAAGCGCGATCAGCAGCCACCAGGGCACAAGCGGCGCAAAGGCGATGCTGGTCCCCGATCCGATCATTTGCGTGTTCCGATCATCCCGGTGCCCGGGTCATTGGCCGAGCCGGCGAAGGATCGTCGGGATGTGCACCTGGTCCGACTTGTAGTTGCCGGTCAGCGCGTGCATCACGATGTTGACGCCGACCCGGTAGGCCAGTTCGCGCTGGTACTCGCCGCCGGGTTGCACCGGAAACATCGGCCGCCCCGCGCGGTCGACCGCCCAGGCGGCGGCCCAGTCATTGGCTCCGATAATCACCGGCGAGACGCCGTCCTTGGCGGTCTGGTCCTGCCGTGCGACCCAGACGGGCGCGCCTGTCCGCCGCCCGGGGAACCGTTGCAGCAGATAGTAGGACCGCGTCAGCACATGATCGGCCGGCGTGCGCTCAAGGGCCGGGATTTTCAGGCCGGCGACCAGTTTGCCCAGGGCGTCGCTCCGAAACCCGTCGCGTATCCGGATATCGAAAACGATCATCCCGCCGTTCACCAGAAAGGTGTGGACGCGGGCATTGCCTGTCTTGCCGGGCGCGGTTTGCCCGGTCGTGACCGGCCAGTAGAGCAGCGGATAGAAGGCGAGCGCATCCACATTCACGTCGACGGCATGCGGCGGGCCGGGCTCGACCGACGTGCGCGACGCCAGGATGTTGCCCAGTCCGATCAGCCCGCGGCGGCTGATGCGATCGGTCTCTACGTCGCCGGTTTTGACATAGGCCAGGACGATCTCGCGGGTCGCGCGAATCGCGTCTTCCTCCGGTTCGGCGGCCTGGGCCAGCGCCGGCTGCGGCGTAGCGAGCATGCCGGCCGGCACCGCGAGCAGAAGCAGGGCGGCCGTTGCCGCCGCGGCGCGGCGCGGCACGAGCCCGCGCAGCAGGAAACTGATCGCCAGATCGAGCAGGAACAGCGCCAGCGCGGCGACGAGGAACCACGGCCGAAGATCGATCTCCTGCGCCTTCTCATACGCCAGTCTCGCGATACCGGCCGGAAGCGCTGCAAGCGGCTCCAGCGCCCGCACTGTCGCCGAGAGATTGAGGCTCCGCCGGTTGGCCGGGGTGCCGTACAGGCCCGGCGGATTCGCCGGCCCGACGACCGCCCGGCGCAGTTGCGCCGTCTCGATCGGCCGGATCCACTCCTGCGCTTCGCCGAGACGGCCGAACCCGTCCAGCACCCGGAACGGCGCCAGCGTGGCCCGGCGCGCGCCGGCTTCGGCGACGCCGCGGCTCAGCTCCACCGTCCGCCGCAGCATTTCGACGAAGAGGCCGGAGAGCGGAAGGGTCGACCAGCCGGGGTTGGCCATGGTGTGGAACAGCACCAGCATACCCTTGCCGCGCGCTTCCGCGGTGACCAGGGGCGTGCCGTCCCGGAGCCGCGCCCAGGTTTTGCGTTCGAGATCGATGCCGGGTTCGGCGAGCACCTGCCGCTTCACGGTCGCGTCGGCGGGAATCGCCAGGCCTGCATACGGGCTCTCGGCGTCGAACGGCGCCAGGCCGAGCGGCTGCGCCCAGGTCATGGTCCCGCCGAACGACCGGTTGCCGCCGCGCAGGCGCACCGGCGCCAGCCTGTCCGGATTGAGGGCCAGGGCCGGTCCGGCGAAGCGGATAAGAAGGCCGCCGGCCTCGATCCATCCGGCGAGCCGGGTGCGCGCCCGCAGGGTCAGGTTCGCCCGGTCGTGGAGAACGATCACCGACAGCGGGCGCTGGAGCAGCTGGGCGACCGGCCCCTTGCGGATTTCGCTGAACGGCGAAAGCGCCCGTTCGATATAGTACAGGTCCGACATCATCGGCTGACTGTCGTTCAGGCGCGCCGGCGAGATCAGGCCGACGGGCCGCCGGCGCAGGCGTTCGTCGAGCAACAGGGTCGCCCCGGCGCTGCGATGCCGGTCGACCGATACCCGCGCCAGCCGGTTGCGCAATTCGGACGGCAGCGACAGCGCGATATCGACCTTCGTTTCGTGCGCTTCGAAGGTCACGGTCCGCCGGCCGATGCCGCGTCCGTTGTCGTCGGTCAGCGACAGGTCGTAGCCGGCCGGCCGGCCGGCGGCGGCCCGTTCCACGGCGAGCACGATCCGCGTGCCCGCAAGGCGCGCCGGGTGGAGCAGGACCGGCAGGTCGGCGGCGCCGTCGCTCAGCGCCTCGACGCGGCCGACTTTCTTCAGCGCGGCCGCGAAGGCTTCGGTCTCCGGGTGCATCAGCCCGTCGGTAAGCCAGACGACGTTGCCGTTGCGGACCCGTTCGGCGAGGTCTTCCAGCGCCAGCGTCGCCGCCCTGTAGTCCGCCGGCCAGGGATGCGGGCTCATTGCCTGAAACACCGTCCGGGCCGCGGCCGGCCGCATCAGATTGGACGTGCCGATCTTCTCGCCGGGCATCCGCCGCGCCGTGGTGACCAGAACGACCTGCCGGTCCTCGCGCGCCGCGGCATCCAGCAGTTCCGAGCCCCTGTTCCGGCGGGCCTGCCAGTTCGGCGCGGCGCTCCAGCCGTTGTCGATCGCGATGACCAGCGGGCCGTCCCGCTCGAACCCTTTTTGCGGGTTCATCAGCGGATGGGCGAGGCCGGCGATCAGCAGCAGCACGACGAGGATTCGAAGCAGCAGAAGCCACCAGGGCGTCCGCGCCGGGGTATCCTCCTTTTCCTGAAGGCGCAGCAGCAGGCGGATTGCCGGGAAGCGCACCAGTTTCGGCGCCGGCGGCGTCACGCGTAGCAGCCACCAGAGGATCGGCAGTCCGGCCGCCGCCGCCAGGACCCAGGGCGCGGCAAAGGCGAAGGCGCCCAGGGTCAGCATGTGCGAGGCTCCGGGCGCGTCATACCGCCGCCGCCATGCGCACATAGAGCGCCAGCAAGGTGCGCTCCGGCGCCCGGTCCGTCATGTGGACGACGAAGGACCAGCCGATGCTGCGGGCGATATCGCTCAGCCCGGCCTGATGCTCGGCCATCCGGTCGATATATTCGCTGCGGACGTTTTCGACGCGCTTGATCAGGATGCGGCCCTCGTCTTCCAGCCCCTCGAAGCGCGTCCGGCCGCCGAACGGCAGATCGGCTTCCGCCGGGTCCAGCACCTGCACCACATGACCGCCGATCCGGTTGCCCGCGAACTGGCGCAGCCGCCGGTCGACATCGTCCAGCGGGCTCAGAAAATCGCCGAACAGGACCAGATGGCTGTCCCGCGGCAGAGTCTCGAAGCGCGGCAGTTCCAGCGACTGCCGCTCCAGCGCGTCGCCCAGCAGGTTGAAGGCCATCCGGTCCAGCGCGACGGAGCTGGCCGACGGGCGCTCGTCGATGCCGAGCAGGCCGATCCGTTCGCCGGCCCGGGCGAGCAGCGATGCCAGCGCCAGAAGCAACAGGTCCGCCCGGTCGCGCTTTTCCGGCAGCTTGCGTCCGGAGGACCAGCGCATCGAGGCCGAGGCGTCGCGCCACAGCCAGATGCTCTGCGCCGCCGCCCATTCGGTCTCGCGCACATACAGCCGGTCCGACTTGGCCGACTGGCGCCAGTCGATGCTGCGCACGGAATCGCCGGTTTCGTAGCGCCTGAACTGCCAGAAGGTTTCGCCCAGGCCCACCCGCCTGCGGCCGTGGACGCCCTGGTCGACGGTGGCGGCGACGCGCTGCGCCGCCATCAGCAGCGGCGGCAGCCGGCTCGCGCTGGCCTCGGCCTGGCGCCGGACGGCAAAGCGGGGGACGGGGACTGCCATCGGCCCGATCTGCGGCTAACGCAGGGGTTCGCACATCTGCCCGATCACGTCTTCCACCGTTATCCCGTCCGCCCGCGCCGCGAAGTTGAGCGCCATGCGGTGCCGCAGCACCGGCGGCGCCAGTGCGAGGACGTCGTCGACCGACGGCGCCAGCCGGCCGTGCATGACGGCGCGGGCGCGGCAGGCCAGCATCAGCGCCTGGCTGGCGCGCGGGCCGGGCGCCCAGGCGACATGGGTCCTGACCGCGTCGAGATCGGTCGAGTCCGGCCGGCCCCGGCGGGTCAGGCCGAGGATCGCCTCGAGGACGCTCTCGCCGACGGGAATCTGGCGGATCAGGCGCTGGGCCTTGCGGAACGCGTCGGGCGCGATCACCTGCCCCGGTTTCTCCTCGGTCACTCCGGTGGTCGCCAACAGCATCTGCCGCTCGGACGCCAATTCCGGATAGCCGACATCGACCTGAAGCAGAAAACGGTCGAGCTGGGCTTCCGGCAGCGGATAGGTGCCTTCCTGCTCCAGCGGATTCTGGGTGGCGAGGACGTGGAAGGGCTCCGGCAGCGCATGGTATTTCCCGGCGATCGAGACCCTGTGCTCCTGCATCGCCTGCAGCAGCGCCGACTGGGTCCGCGGGCTCGCCCGGTTGATTTCGTCGGCCATCAGCAACTGGCAGAAGACCGGCCCTTCGATGAACCGGAACCCGCGCCGGCCGCCGTCCTGCTCTTCCAGGACTTCGGAGCCCAGGATATCGGCCGGCATCAGGTCGGGCGTGCACTGGATGCGGTTGGTCTGGAGGCCCAGCACGGCCGACAGGGTTTCGACGAGCTTGGTCTTGGCCAGGCCCGGCACGCCGATCAGCAGGACATGGCCGCCGGACAGCAGCGTTACCAGCGTCTGCTCGATCACGTCGCGCTGCCCGAAAATGACGCGTTCGACGCCGTCCCGGACGCGGATGAGCGCGTCGCCCAGTTGCTCCAGTTCGGCCGCGGCCTTGTCAGGCGCTTCGCCCGTCACAAGATTGGGGGTCACAAGATTTGCGGTGTTGTCGGCCGGCTGAGGCGCGGCGGAATCGGCGGCGGAATCGGTAGTCAACGACAGTCTCCGGAAGTGGCGGGAGCAGCCCGATGGCCGGGAAACGGCCGGAAAACCCGACCGGCGCCGATCGCCGGAAGTTCCAGGCCATGGTGCGCGATCTGCACATGCGGATCGGGTTCGACGGCACGTGGTACTATCATGACTCCCCGATTCGCAGGTTGCCGCTGGTAAAACTGTTTGCGACCGTATTGCAGCGGGACGATGCCGGGGAATATTGGCTCATAACGCCGGTCGAAAAGGGCCGCATCGAGGTTGAGGACGTTCCGTTCGTGGCGGTCGAGATGACGGTTGAAGGCGAAGGACGCAACAGGAGCGTGACGCTGCGCACCAATATTGACGACAATGTGGTTGTCGGAGCCGGCCATCCGCTGCGCTTCGACCGCGATCCGGCGACCGGCGAGCCCCGGCCCTACGTTCACGTTCACCGGGGGCTCGAGGCCCGGCTGTCCCGGCCGGTTTACTACGAGCTTGTCGACCTCGGCGAGGAAACGCCGGCGGAGGGCGTCGATGCGGACTCGGGGGACGCGGATTTCGGCGGCGCGGATTTCGGCATTTGGGCCGGCGGCCGGTTCTGGCCGATCGGCAGCCTCGAAGGGACGGCGGCATGAAGCGGCCGTTCATCGCCGGACTGCTCGCCGGGTCCCTGCCCCGGCTGCGCGATCCGCTGGATCCGGCGGCGGCGGTTGCGCGCCGCCGGTCGCGCCTGCGCGGCGACCATATCGTCGACGCCAGGGTGCGCGTCCCGGCCGAATTGCGCAATGCGGCGGTCCTCGTGCCGCTGATCGACCATCCGGACGGCATCCGCGTCCTGCTGACCCTGAGGACCGACGGCCTGCCGCATCACGCCGGGCAGGTCGCCTTTCCCGGCGGACGGCTGGACGAGACGGACCGCGATCCGGTCCATACGGCGCTGCGCGAAGCCGAGGAGGAAATCGGCCTGCCGCCGGGCGCGGTCGACGTCGTCGGCCGGCTCGACGACTACATCACCGGGACGGGCTATGTCGTGGCGCCGATCGTCGGCTTCGTCGCGCCGGGCCGGGAGTATGTCCCCGATCCGTTCGAGGTGGACGACGTGTTCGAGGTTCCCCTGGGTTTTTTTATGGACCCGGCAAACCACAAGCGGGAAACCAAGCGGTGGAAGGAGATCGAGCGGACCTTCTACGCCATGCACTGGAACGGCCGCTATATCTGGGGCGCGACGGCGGCCATGCTCGTCAATCTCTACGAAGTCCTGACACGGAAAGCGGCAGCATAGGACGCCTGGAACCATGGTGCGCACGATCATCCAGCAACTGGCGATCTTCCTCGTTCCGCTGGTGCTCTATTTCATCTATTTCCAGATCGAGCGCCGTCGCGCCCGGAAGAAGGGCCTGCCGGGCCCGCGCTGGGAGGACAGCCCCTGGTTCTGGATCGTCCTGTCCGGGCTGGCGCTCACCGTGGCGGCCTTCATTCTGTTCGCCGTGCTGAAGGACGCCAATCCCCTCAACCCGGTCATTCCGCCCACCGGGCCGCAGACCTGAAGCCTGCATCGGCGAATGTCGGAATCGTCCAACGACGATACGGGCGCAACGGACGTTCGTGCGGCCGCAGCCTGGATGACCGGCCCGGCGGTAACGCCGGTCATGGCGGCGCTGGGCGAAGGCGGCGTCGACGTGCGCTTCGTCGGCGGCTGCGTGCGCGATACGCTGCTCGGCCGCCCGGTCAGCGACATCGATATCGGCGTACCGCTCCCGCCGGATGAATCGGTCGCGCGGCTGGAGGCGGCGGGCCTGCGCGTGGTGCCGACCGGCATCGCGCACGGCACGGTCACCGCCATATGCGAAGGGACCGGGTTCGAGGTCACCTCCCTGCGCCGGGATGTCGAAACCGACGGGCGGCGGGCGGCGATCGCCTTCACCGCCGACTGGCGCGAGGATGCGCTGCGCCGCGACTTTACGATGAATGCGCTGTCGCTGCGTCCGGACGGGGCGGTGTTCGATTATTTCGGCGGCCTGGCCGATCTCGCGGCGCCGCGCATCCGCTTCGTCGGCGATCCCGCCGAGCGGATCCGGGAAGACTATCTGCGCATCCTGCGCTTCTACCGGTTCGCGGCGCGCTTCGGGATCGCCGCGGGCGATCCGGCGGGCCGGGCGGCCTGCGCGGCCCTTGCCGGCCGGATCGAAAGGCTGTCGCGCGAGCGGGTCGGCCAGGAATTTCTCAAGACCCTGACCGCCCCGCTGGCCGGCGAGGCGGTGGAGGCCTTGGCGGCGGACGGCATTCTGGCGGCTGTCGCTGCGGTCGCCTGGGACCCGGCCCGCTTCCGGCGCATGGCGGCGCTGGAGGCGGAACTGGCGCTGCCGCCCGATCCGGTCCGGCGGCTCGCGGCCCTGATCGGCGACGCCGGGCGGGCGGACGCGGTCGGCCGCTCCCTGCGCCTGTCCCGCAGGCAGGGAGACCGGCTGCTCGCCATCTTCGGGCTGGCGCCGGATGCCGCCGCGGCCGTGGAGACCCCGGCGGCCGGAGAGGCGCAGCGCCCCGACCAGCGCCCCGACCAGCGCCCCGACCAGCGCCCCGACCAGCGCCCCGACCAGCGCAGGGCGGTGCGCGCCGCCTTCTACCGGCACGGCGCGGAGCCGTGGCGCGATGCGTCGCTGCTTGCGGCGGCGTCGCAGGAGTCCGCCGATGGCGGGCCGCTGCACGATCTGGTGCAGGCTGCGGCGGGCTGGGAACGCCCGGTCCTGCCGGTGCGCGGCGCCGATCTGGCCGCCCGCGGCATCGCAGGCCCGGCGGTCGGCAAGGGGCTGAAATTCGTCGAGCGCTGGTGGATCGCCCAGGATTTCCGGCCGGGCCGCGAGGCGGCGCTCGAAAAGCTCGAAGAGGCGATCGCGCTGGTGCGCGCGATGCGGGACGGAATGGAAGACGGCCCGGGCAACCCGTAGCGGCACGCGCCAGCCGGAAGGGAGTACTGCCCATGAACGACATTGCAAGCGATCGCGTCGGCCCGATGCTGAACCCGCCGCACTTGGGCGAACTGGTTCGCGAAAGCATGGACGATGCGGGCTGGACCGTGACCGGGACGGCTGCGCGCCTCGGCTGCGCGCGCGGAACGCTGTCGCGCCTGCTGAACGGCAACGCGGGCGTGTCCGCGACCATGGCGCTGGCGCTGGAGAAAATCGGCTGGGGCATCGCCGGTCACTGGATGCGGATGCAGGCGAACTATGAGTTTGCGCAGGCGCGGCGGGAGAGGACTGCTGCCGAAGGACGGGCGGGTGCGCTGCACGCATGAATCATTTTCGCGACCAAACGCCGAAAAAGAGATGCATCCCAAGTGCGCGCCAGCTTGCCGATCTGGATCGGCGCGAATGTCACTCTGCACCCATGAATCTGCCTACCAGACTACAGCAATTGCGATTTCAGCCCACCATGGATGGCGAAGCGCTACGAGGCTGGCCGGAGCCGCAACCCGCGGTATTTGTTGTAATCCTTCTGATCTACAACGAGCGCCACGGCATAGGAGTCGGATGCGTGGGGGAATGACTGAACGTCGCGGACATGCGGGCGCTTTGCCAAGATGTCGCGAGCCACCTTCGGGTCCGTCCCTTGAGGCAACACAAAGACGAGCCGCCAAGGGCCGCCGTCCCTGTCCCAGCGGTGTAAATCCGTACGTTCGTCGCCGGAAAATCCGGCCATTTCCATCCCGCGCACCACGGAAATTCGACCAACCTTCTCGACCAGCGGGTCCAGGGCAGCAGCAAAGGACCGCGCCGCTGCTTCCTCCGGAACCGGGCTATAGTGACACGCGCTGTTATTTTCGGCGCCCTTCGGCACAAGATCGCGGCCTTCTTCAATCGCCCGTCCACTGCGACAAAAATCGAGTAGGTTGAAATGGCGCCCCGCGCGCACATGATGCGCCCGCAGATTTTGTAATTTATTCAAGATAGAACCTCTGGGATTTCTTTTGGCACCCTTGACTTTGAAGGTCACGCATAAAAACTCGGTATTGGGATAATAGAGAACGCGATCACGATATTTGCCAATGGTCTTCACAGCTTCCACTGCTCTCTTAAACGCCGCGCCTGTTTTTCCCTCGTCCACCAGTCTGTAGAGTGCGATGTCCACGGTTGCCTCACCTCCGGCCCAGCGGTGTTTGTCTGGACGGGAAGCGTTGGCTTGGTAATGGCCCATTTGGAGTTCTCGAGGCCACTCTGTCTTTGCAATAGACTCGGGCCAGAATGCATCTGCAACGGAAACCGGTCCATAAGCTGCCATCAATGGTTCGAGCAGTCTTTCGCATAGTCCTCTGGCGAGAGGATCGTGCTCGTCGTTCCAAGTTTCGTCGAACGCCAAGCGCATGCAAGATCGATAAACCGCACGGTCAGCCATAAAATCCAGTAATATAAAATGCTTCGACAGCCGTTTCGTTTCCCAAGGGGTCAATTGCTCTGTCATTGTCGTACGCTTTACCCGGTTCGGCTTAGCAGTTTCAGGTTGGCATTGAACCCCGGTGCAATGACTTGCAGGAGTCTACTACCTCGCGCGAAGAATTCTCGCGAGTTGCCTAAGGGCATAACCGTTCTCTAATACCTCGCGACACACGTCGGGGAAGTCGATATCGAATGCCACTTTTCCATGAAGCGGTGTGTTGAAGGAACTCAAATAATGCCAAGTTCGACGACCTTCCGGTGGTGGGTGGCTACCGTTGGTGACGCATATCTCACGAGCATTTCTGCTGTTTCTGTAAACATGAAGACTCGACAGTTTAGCCAAAGCAGCTTCCTCAACGCGAGTTAAGTGTTTTGAATATTGCATGGCTGGTGCGCTCAGTCAACCAAATCTAGTGCCAGATGCCAGAACATTTATGTTATTTTCTGGAAACTACAAGGGCGCGTCATAATTGCTCCCATACGCCAGCTAGAGCGAATCCGTTGCATCGGAAGTAAATTGGATTTACCGAAAGCACTGGCGGATTTTGGCTGCATCCACATTGCGCATCCAGAACCGATCCTCTCGTTTGAGAATGCAGCCCTTGCGATTGAAAGTGAACATTTCCCAACCTTCTTTCACCCAGCCACAAAGAATAATGCTCCGGCGGCGGATCTCCACGGTAACGGGCCTTCCCTTGGGATCTTCCACGGTGATTTCCCAGCGAGACTTTTCGCAGTCTATATGGCTCTCCGGCCAAATGTCGGAAGAGGATCTCTGAGCCAGGGCAACCCCCGCGAACGCGAGGAGTATGATGACGGTAGCCAACACCGGCTGGAAAAAGAAACTCGGCTTAGATTTTCTCGGCGAGGGAGTGTCTTGGTACGGTTTCATGGTGGATACGGCGCTTGGCCGGAAGGGTCAGATGCTCGGACTAGCATTATGCATGTAAAGATGATTCCGGTCTTCTCCGCCGATTTAACAAGGCAACCGACCGAGAGGTGGCCATAGCCTGCCGTAGATTCATGTGGCCGGTGGTCGAGCAGCTTGCCGACGAGTAGCAGGTTTTCGCTCGACATGACGGCCCGGAGTCCTCACCGCGGTCGCGGCCTTCGTTCGCCCTGCGCCGGGCAGGCAGTCAATCGGGCCAATCGACGTCTCGCACGAAATCGGCATGCCACATCATTTCCGCCGCGAGCCTTTGTCCGGGAAAGCGGATGTGCACGACCTGAAGGCCGGAAACCCGGGCCAGAACCCGGAAATGTCCGCCGTCGATAAAAACAGCAACTTTCAACGAAAAGAACCCTCCGCGGTCTGTGCCGCGGAGGGTCCTGCAACATGCCCGCCTACGGGCGTAGCGGATATTGGACGCCGCATATAGGCGCAGCCGGCGGCTATGTCAACCGGTTCACCGTCAGGCGGAAGGTGGGGCCGCGCGACCGGCTCCGCGGCCTGAGTCCGGCACACTACGCCGAAAGGGGTTGACATTGGGGTTCTAGAACATTATATGAACAAACCAACGGATGCGGCGGACAGGCCGGATGCAAAAAAAGACGGTAGCTAGACCGGTCTGTCTAAACTTTTGGTCAGCCGGAAAACGGCGCAATTCCAAGGGGTTAGGCGGAATGAAAAAATGAGCGATCAAGCAAAAATATAGGAAATACCGCCTAAAGAGCGCCCTGGGCCGCTACCGCAGGGAGAAACCGGCCTCAGGGCCAGCGGACTTCCGGCGGCAGGGACATCAGGATGGCCTCGACATTGCCGCCGGTCATCAGGCCGAATTTCGTGCCGCGGTCGTAGAGCAGGTTGAACTCGACATAGCGGCCGCGGCGGACGAGCTGATGTTCGCGCTCGGCTTCGGTCCAGGATTCGCCGAGATGCCGTCGTACGATCGCCGGGTAGACTTCGAGCAGGGATTCGCCGACCGCCCTGGTGAAGGCGAAGGTCTCGTCCCAGCCGTCGTTGAGCCGGTCGTAGAAGATGCCGCCGACGCCGCGCGCCTCGTTGCGGTGCGGCAGGAAGAAGTAGCGGTCGCACCATTCCTTGAAGCGTTGGTAGTAGGCGGGGTCGTGGGCGTCGCAGGCCGCTTTCAGTGCGGCGTGGAAGTCCGCCGTGTCGGCCTCGTCCGGGACCGTCGGCGTCAGGTCGGCGCCGCCGCCGAACCAGCTCTCGGTCGTCACGATATGGCGGGTGTTCATGTGCACGGCCGGAATTTTCGGCGAGCGCATATGCGCCACGAGGCTGATCCCGCTGGCCCAGAAGCGCGGGTCCTCCGACGCGCCGGGGATCTGGCTCCGGAACTCTTCGGAGAACGCGCCGTAGACGGTCGAGACATTGACGCCGACCTTTTCGAAGACCCGGCCGCGCATCAGGGACATCACGCCGCCGCCGCCGTCGCTGGAGTCCGGGCCGCCGTCGGTGTCGGGGCCGGAGCCGCCCGCGCCGTTGCGGCTCCAGGCCGTGCGCTCGAAGCGGCCGGCCGGCCCGCCGCCGGCGGCCTTCAGCGGTTCGCCGGAAAGCTCGTCCTCGAGCGCCTCGAATGCCGCGCAGAGACGGTCGCGCAACGCCTCGAACCAGCGTCTTGCCTCGTTCTTCTGGACCTTGGTGCCTGCCGCGGTGTCCATGATGCTCCGGTTCGCCTCTATCCGGGCCGCCGCCCGGGCATTCGGCCGGCCCCCGGTCTGCCTCAACGCCCCCGCAAGGGCCGTCGCGCCTGCCGTGAAGACATTCTGCGGGAAATCCGGCCGATGGAGAACCGGCCTCGCAATGCCTTTCCCGCGCGGCGCGCCGGAGGTGCTGCAGTGCCGGATTTTCCCCTGCCGCCGGGCCGGAATCGGGCTGCCCGGATGTCTCTGCGTCGCGGTGTCACATTTCGCGCGCGAAAAGCCGGGCCATACCTTGGAACAGGCCGCGAATCAATTTTGAATGTGGCGTAACCATCGGATTTTATTTGTTTTTTCTCCCGCGCTAAGAGGTCAAGAGCAGATGGCGAACGCCGCCAGTACTGACGGCGCCGGTGCGGCCGGCGAACATGAAGATGGGGCCGGCCGGCGGGACTTCCTGTTCCTGGCGGGCGGCGCTTTCGGTGCGTTCGCCACGGGTGCTTCGGTGTGGCCGCTGCTCGACAGCCTGAACCCCGCCAGGGATACGCTCGCCGCCTCGACCACCGAAGTGGATCTGGGACCGATCGAGCAGGGCCAGGCGATCACGGTGAAGTGGCGCGGGTCGCCGGTGTTCATCAGGCGCCGGACGGAGAAGGAGATTGCCGAAGCCAGGGCCGTCGACCCGGACGACCTGCCCGATCCGCAGTCCGACGAGCAGCGCTTCGGCAGCGGCGACCGCGAGCAATGGCTGGTGGTCGTCGGCGTGTGCACGCATCTGGGCTGCATTCCGCTGGGCCAGAAGGGGACCGACAACAAGGGCGAATATGGCGGCTGGTTCTGCCCCTGTCACGGCTCGCACTACGATATTTCCGGCCGTATCCGGAAGGGGCCGGCGCCGCGCAATCTGCCGGTGCCGCCCTACACGATTACGGCCGAGAACAAGCTGATCATCGGCAAGGAGCAGCCGAAAAGCGGTCAGGGCGGCAAGACCGCCTGACGCCGAGGTCAAAGCATGTTCCGGGCAAAGCATGTTCCGGGCCGGGGACTCGGCGAGCGAGCGGGAATGTTCCTGCCGGGCGGCGAGGAAATCCCGTTGTCCTTCATCGCAACGGCCCCGAAGGCCAGGAGCGAGGATAGAGGATGAGTACAAGAGCGCAGGGCGCGCCGCGCAACCGGACCCTGAAATGGATCGACGATCGCATGCCGATCGTCTCCATGGTGGAGCACGCGCTCTACTATCCGGTGCCGCGCAACCTGAACTACTTCTGGAACTTCGGTTCGCTGGCCGGTCTTTCGCTGATCATCATGATCGTGACCGGCATCGTGCTCTCGATGCACTACACGCCGCATACCGACCACGCCTTCGATTCGGTCGAGCGCATCATGCGCGACGTCAACTACGGCTGGCTGATCCGCTACGTTCACATGAACGGCGGGTCGATGTTCTTCATCGTCGTCTACCTGCACATCTTCCGCGGCCTCTACTACGGCTCGTTCAAGGCGCCGCGGGAGCTGCTCTGGTGGCTCGGCGTCGTCATCCTGTTCCTGATGATGGCGACGGCTTTCATGGGCTATGTGCTGCCCTGGGGCCAGATGAGCTTCTGGGCCGCCAAGGTCATCACCAGCATGGTCGGCGCCGTGCCGCTGATCGGCGAATCCCTGACGGAACTGCTGTGGGGCGGCTTCACGGTCGACAACCCGACCCTCAACCGCTTCTACAGCCTGCACTATCTGCTGCCCTTCGTCATTCTGGGGGTCGTCGTCCTGCACATCTGGGCGCTGCACACGGTCAAGGCGAACAACCCGCTGGGCATCGACATGAAGGGCCCGCAGGATTCCGTCGATTTCCATCCCTACTACACGGTGAAGGACCTGTTCGGCACCGGCGTGTTCCTGCTGGTCTTCGCCGCCTTCGTCTTCTATGCGCCGAACTATCTCGGCCATCCCGACAATTACATCCAGGCCGATCCGCTGAAGACGCCGCCGCATATCGTGCCGGAATGGTATTTCCTGCCCTTCTACACGATCCTGCGCTCCTTCACCGACGACTGGTGGCTGTTCCAGATCCTGCTCGGCTGGTGGGGCATGGAAGCGAAACTGGCCGGCGTGCTGGCGATGGGGGGCGCGGTCGCTGTGCTGTTCGTGCTGCCATGGCTCGACACGTCGAAGGTGCGCAGCGCCAAATTCCGGCCACTGTACCGGATCTTCTTCTGGCTCTTCGTGATCGATTGCCTGATCCTCGGCTGGATCGGCGCCCAGCCGGCCGAGCAGCCCTGGACCGCGATCGGCCAGTGGGCGACGCTTTGGTATTTCGCCTATTTCATCGTCATGCTGCCGCTGATCTCGCGGATTGAGCGGCCGAGGCCGCTGCCCCACAGCATCAGCCAGTCCGTACTGGGCAGCGGCGGCGCGGCTGCAGCGGCGCCTGCTGCGCCGATGGAGCAATCCCTATGATCCGCCCGTTTCTCCGTTTGTTGGCGCCGGTCGCCGTCGCCGCCGGCGTGGCAGCGGGTGCACCGGTTGCCACGCTGCCGGCCCACGCTGCCGGCGACGCCGTTGCGCCGAAGGCTGTGGCCTGGACCTTCAACGGCGTATTCGGGGTATACGACTATCCCCAGTTGCGCCGCGGCCTCCAGGTCTACCAGGAAGTTTGCGCCGCCTGCCACGGCCTGCGCCTGGTGGCCTATCGCGACCTGGCGGCGATCGGCCTGAGCGAGGCGCAAATCCGGGCGATCGCCGCGGACAAGGAGGTTGCCGGAGAGCCGGATGAAGAGGGCGAACCGACCGTCCGCCCGGCCGAGGCGAAGGACCGCTTCGTCGATCCGTTCCCCAACGTCCAGGCGGCGATGGCGTCAAACAACGGCGCGGCGCCGCCGGACCTGTCGCTGGTCGTCAAGGCGCGCGGCGGCGGCGCGGACTATGTCTTTTCGCTGATGACCGGCTATGTCTCGGAAGCGGCGTGCAAGAAGGAGTTCAAGGACAGCCAGGGCAAGCCGCTGCTCCCGGGCGAGGGCCAGTACTGCAACACCTACATGCCCGGCCACATCATTGCGATGGCGCCGCCGCTGACCGACGACGGCCAGGTCGAATACGAGGAGACGGGCGCGCCGCCGGCGAGCGTCGACCAGATGGCCAAGGACGTCACCGCCTTCCTCGCCTGGGCCGCCGAGCCCTATATGGCGGAGCGCAAGCGCATGGGCATCAAGGTGATCCTGTTCCTGCTGCTGTTCACCGGTTTCATGTATGCGATCTACCGGCAGGTGAAGAAGGACGTGAAGGGGCACGCCTAGTCCGGATTTCCCGCTCCGCCCGCGCTTCGCGCCGGGCAATATAGATTCCGGCTGCCGCAATGATCGCCGCGCCTATTCCGGTCCACACATCGGGCGCCTGGCTGAAAAACAGGAAGCCGACGATCGCCGAGAAGATCAGCCGGGCGAAATCGAACGGCATGATCGCGGTCGTGTCCGCCAGACCGAACGACCGGGTCACCAGGAGATGGCCGACGGTGCCGGCGAACCCGATCCCGGCGGCGACGCCGAGTTGCTCCCAGGTCGGATGCCGCCAGACGAACAGCGCCGGGATGAGCGTGATGGGCGCCAGATAGATCACCATCCACAGATAGATGGCGTTCGGCGGCACGGTCCTGGACAGCAGTTTGATGCAGATAATGGCGCTCGCCAGCATCAGCGCGGAGAACAGGACAGCCAGCGCCGGCCAGGCGACGGCGCCGCTGTCCGGCCGCAGGATGATCATCGCACCGAGGAAGCCGACCGCGACGGCGGTCCAGCGCCGCGCCCGCACGATTTCTTTCAGGAAGATCACCGCCAGGATGGTCACGAAGAAGGGTGCGGTAAAAGTGAGTGCGACCGCTTCGGCGAGCGGCATGATCGACAGGGCCCAGAAGAACGAGAACATGGCGGCCGCGGCCACCAGCCCGCGTATGGTAATCAGTCCGATCCGGTCCGTTCTGAGTATGCCGATGCCCGACTTCATCAGCCAGGGCAGCATGAAGAGCAGCCCGAACGCGCTGCGCAGGAAGGCCAACTGAAAGGGGTGCAGATCCTCGCTCCCGTATCGGATCAACCCGGCCATGGCGGCAAAGAAGACCGAGGCGACGATCATCAGGACCGCGGCGAGAACAAAGTTGGGTTCGGGAGCCCGGTACGCGAAATGGCGCGCTTCGACTGGGTAGGCGGGATCCGGCATGGCCGCCCATATAGGCGGTGGCCCGCGCTTTGGCACCCGCACCCGGCGCATGGCACACAGGACTTTCCGGCGGGGCCGGCAATCCGCTATCAGTCAGGGGCGCAGGACAAGACCGGAGGAGACCGATGGCCAGCCGGATAATGTGGCAGCCGAGCCGGGAACGCATCGACGCCTCGAACATGACGGCCTTCATGCAGGCGGCTACGGACCGCTGGGGCACCAATTTCTCCGACTATGCCGGATTGCACGCCTGGTCGGTCAACGAGCCGGAGAAGTTCTGGGCGACGCTCTGGGACTTCTGCGAGATCGTCGGCGAGCCGGGCGGTCGGGTCGTCGTCGACCGCGGGAAGATGCCCGGAGCCCGCTTCTTTCCGGACGGCCGGGCCAATTTCGCCGAAAACCTGCTGCGCCGCCGCGACGACACGCCGGCCATCGTGTTCCGCGGCGAAGACAGGGTTCGGCGGGAGATGACCTGGCGCGAGCTGCACGACGCGGTGTCGAGCCTCGCGCAGGCCTTCCGCGCCGACGGCCTGACAGCCGGCGACCGGGTGGCGGCCTACATGCCGAACGTGCCGGAAACGGTAGTCGCCATGCTCGCGGCGGCGAGCATCGGCTGCGTCTTCACCTCGGCTTCGCCGGATTTCGGCGTCCAGGGGGTGCTCGACAGGTTCGGCCAGGTTTCGCCCAAGGTCCTGATCAGCGCCGATGCCTATTATTACAACGGCAAGGTCCAGACCTGCCTCGACAAGCTGCCCGCCATTGCCGCCGGCATGCCGTCCCTGGAACGGATCCTGATCGTGCCCTATGTCGAACCGTCCCCGGAACTTACGGCAATTCCCCATGCCGCCATGTTCGGGGACTACATGGCGCCCCACGATCCGGGCGAGATCGAGTTTACCCGCGTCGGCTTCAACGACCCGCTGTACATCCTCTACTCCTCAGGCACCACCGGTGCGCCGAAATGCATCGTCCACGGCGTCGGGCCGGCGATCGTGACCCACGCCAAGGAACATCGGCTGCACGCCGACGTGAAGCCGGGCGACCGGGTCTTCTGGTTCACGACCTGCGGCTGGATGATGTGGAACTGGGTCGCTGGCGCGCTGGCCGCGGAGGCGACAATCGTGCTCTACGATGGTTCGCCCTTCTATCCGGATGGCAATGCGCTGTTCGACTTCGCCGACGACGCAAAGATCACCCTGTTCGGCACCTCGGCCAAGTTCATCGATGCCTGCAGCAAGGCCGGCCTCAGGCCCATCGAAACGCACGATCTTTCCAGCGTCGGGTCGATTGCATCGACCGGTTCCGTGCTGGTGCCGGAGGGCTTCGACTACATTTACGAGAATGTCAAAGCCGATGTGCATCTCTCCTCGATGTCCGGCGGAACCGATCTGCTCGGCTGCTTCGTCGGCGCCAACCCGCTTGCGCCGGTCTATCGCGGCGAACTCCAGGCGCCGTGCCTCGCCATGAAGATGGATGTGTTTGACGAAACCGGGCGGCCGGTCGTCGGCGAGAAGGGCGAGCTGGTCTGCACCCGGTCGTTCCCCTCCATGCCGCTCGGCTTCTGGGGCGACGACAGCGGCGAGAAATATTTCAACGCCTACTACGCCGACTATCCCGATGTGTGGCGGCACGGCGACTGGGTGCAGTGGACCGAAACAGGCGGCATGGTGTTCTTCGGCCGTTCGGATGCCACGCTCAACGCGGGCGGCGTGCGCATCGGCACGGCGGAAATCTACCGCCAGGTCGAACAGCTCGACGAGATCCAGGAAGCCATCGTGGTCGGCCAGGACTGGGACAACGACACCCGCGTCGTCCTGTTCGTCGTCCTCAGCGAAGGCCTGGAATTGACTGAAGAGTTGGAGAGGCGGATCCGGGCCCGAATCCGGGCAGGCGCCTCGCCGCGCCATGTTCCCGCCCGCATCGCGGCGGTGCCGGACATTCCGCGCACCAAGAGCGGCAAGATCGTCGAACTGGCGGTGCGCGACATCGTCCACGGCCGTCCGGTCAGGAACCGGGAGGCGCTCGCCAATCCCGAAGCGCTCGACCATTTCCGCGACCGGCCCGAACTGGCGGCCTGATGAGCGAACGGCTCCAGCGCCGGTTCGACCTGCTGGCCCGGGCCGGGCGTCCGGGCCTCGCGCCGTTTGCGGTCGCCGGCGATCCGGACACGGCAACGGCCGACCTCGTGTTCGATGCGCTGCGGCGGCGCGGCGGGGACCTGATCGAGATCGGAATCCCGGCGCGGCAGCCGGATATGGACGGGCCGGTGATCCGGCGCGCCCATGAACGGGCCGCTGCGGCCGGCGCCGGTTCGCTGGACGCGCTCACCCAGGCTGCGCGGCTGCGCGGACGCGACCCCGACGTGCCTTTGGTCCTGATGGGCTACGCCGCCGAGCTGCGCTCGGCCGGGCCGGCGCCCTACATGGACGCGCTGGCGAATGCCGGCGCCGACGCGTTGCTGATCGTGGATGCCGAACCGCCGGAGCGCATCGCCTGGTCGCAGCTCGCGCGCGAGCGCGGCGTCGCCTTCATCCAGATCGTCGCCAGCGACGAGGATGCCCGGTCGCCGCCCGGCCCGGCCTGGGCGCGCAGCGGTTTCGTCTATTGCGTCGCCTCCGACGGCCCGACCGGCGGTACGCCGCCGGCGGTTGCCGCGCTCGCCGGTCGGTCGGGCACCGTGCGCCGCGTCACGGGGTTGCCCGTCGTCGCCGGCTTCGGCGTGCGAACCCCCGCCATGGCGGCCGCGATCGGCGGCTTCGCCGACGCCGTCGCGATCGGCACTGTCGTCGTCGACGCCCTCGAAAAATCGCTCGCCGCCGGCCATACCGGCCGCGCTGCCGCCGATGCGGTCGGCGATGTCGTGGCGGGCCTCGCAGAAGGACTGGCCAACGCCAGGCTCCCCATTCGGTGACTTGACAGCCGCAAAGCCCGCCGCTACAAGCGACTTGAGTGATTAACCTTGGGTTTGCTGTGAACCAGTTCCGCACCCCGTTCGGCAAGATCGTGACCGCGCCCGCCGGCGCGGCGGTTGCCATGTGGTGGTGGCGCTGCTCACAGGGCCCAGCCGGGGTGCGCGCCTGATCGACTGAACCGATCCTTTCCGCAAACCGGCCCATCCGACTTCCCAAGGGGCCCGCCAGAAACCGCTGGCGGGCCCCTTTCCTTTTCCGAAACGACGATCCGCAACCGAATACCGAAAAGAACCGCCGCCATGTTGAACGACATTCTCGAAAAGATCGCCCGCCGCGAAGACCTGAGCGCCGACGAAATGGCGAAAGCCGTCGGCGTCTTCGTCGATTATGACTGCGAACCCGCGCAGATCGCCGGTTTTCTGATGGCTCTGAGGGTCAAGGGCGAAACCGTCGACGAACTGGTCGGCGCCGCGACGGCCTTCCGCCAACGCGCGGTGCGCCTGCCCGATTCGGTCCGGCCGGTCCTCTGTACCGCCGGAACGGGCGGCGACCGCTTCGGCTCGATCAACCTGTCGACCGCCGCCGCCCTGGTCGCGGCGGCGGCCGGCGTGCCGGTCGCCAAGCACGGCAACCGGTCCGTCTCGTCCCGGTGCGGCAGCGCCGATGTGCTGGATGCGCTCGGCGTTCCCACGGGACTGTCTCCTAAGGGAGCCGCGGCGGCGATCCGGGACAGCAACTTCAGCTTCCTGTTCGCCCCGCACTATCATCCCGCCATGAAGAGCGTCGCCCCGGTCCGCAAGGCCTTGGGGGTTTCGACTCTCTTCAACCTGCTGGGCCCGCTCACCAACCCGGCGCGTGTGCCAACGCAAGTTGTGGGCGTTTTCCATCCCTCCCGTACCCGCTTCATGGCGGAGGCGCTGCTGCGTCTGGGAGTTGAGCGGGCCCTCGTTATTTCGGCCGAATGTGGGCTCGACGAGGTCGCGCCGGCGGGCCGGACCCGCGTGGTCGAAGTCGGCGGCGGTACCCTGACGGAACGGTTCGTCACTCCGGCGGATTTCGGCCTCGCCGAACGGCCGGTCGATTCGGTGCGCGGTGGCGACCCGGTATTCAACGCAAAGATCATCCGGGCCGTCCTCGAAGGCACGGATGTCCCGGCCCGTACCGGCATTCTGCTGAACGCAGCCGCGGCGCTCTATGCCGCCGGTGCCGCCGGCAGCCTGGAGGAGGGTGCGGACCTGGCGGCCCGGACCATCGACAGCGGCGCTGCGGCGGCGACACTGGCCCGGATCGGCTTTACCGCCGAAACGCAGGCGGCCGCGGCATGAACCGGCTGACACCGATTCTGGCGGCGCGGCACGAAGCGGTCGCTGCGGCCAAGCGTGCGCTGCCGGTCGAGGCATTGCGCGACCGGCTGCCCCTGGCGCCGGCCTTCCGCGATTTCGCCGGGGCGCTGCGCGCGCCGGGCCTCGGGGTGATTGCCGAGGTCAAGCGCCGTTCGCCCTCCGCCGGGGCACTTTCCCCGGATGCCGACGCCGGCGCGACGGCCCGGCGCTTCACCGATGCCGGCGCCGCAGCGATCTCCGTGCTCACGGAGCCGGATCATTTCGGCGGGGCGCTGGAAGATCTGGAGATCGTGCGGGACGCGCAGACCGCGCCGGTTCTGCGCAAGGATTTCGTGGTCGATCCCTACCAGATTGTCGAAGCCCGCGCAGCGGGGGCCGATGCCGTGCTGCTGATCGTCGCCGCGCTCGGCGAGGCGCTGCCGGACTATCTCGGCCACGCCGCCGAGGCGGGACTGGACGCGCTGGTCGAGGTTCACGACGAGGCCGAGCTGCGCGTTGCGCTCGATGCCCGGGCCCCGATCGTCGGGGTCAACAACCGCAATCTGACCGATCTCAGCGTCGATCTCGCCGTATGCGAACGCCTGCTGCCGCAAATTCCTCCGGCTACCGTCAGGGTCGCCGAGAGCGGCATCTTCGCCGGGTCCGATGCCGGACGTATGAGCGCGGCCGGCGCCGACGCGGTACTGGTCGGAACCTCGCTGATGACCGCAGAGAGTCCCGGCGCGCTGATCGCGGAGTTTCGGGCGCTGGGCGAGACCGGTCGCCGGGACGCTCTTCAGAGCGAGGCAGCCTGACCCATGCGGATCAAGATTTGCGGCATTACAAGCGAGCGGGATGCCCGCGCCGCCGTCGAGGCCGGGGCCGACGCCCTGGGTTTCGTCTTCTATCCGCCGAGTCCGCGGGCCGTTACCGCACTCCAGGCGATGGAGATTTCCCGCTGCCTGCCGCCCTCTGTCGGCCGGATCGGCATTTTTGTGAATCTGCCGACGGTGGACATCTGCGCGATCCGGGCGCAGGTCGGGCTCACTGCGGTCCAGTTGCACGGCGACGAGCCGCCGGACGCCGCCCATGCCCTGCCGGGTCCGGTGATCAAGGCATTCCGCGGCGCCGTTCCCTGTCGGGAGGTGTTCGAATACCGAACCGCCGGCTATCTGCTCGACGGCGACGCGGGCGAGCGCTACGGCGGCGCCGGGCTGCCGGCGGATGAGGCGGCGGCCGCGGCCCTCGCCGGCGATCCGCGGTTCATTCTGGCCGGCGGCCTGAGCGCGGACAATGTCGTCGAGCGCATCCGCCGCTTCCGGCCGGCCGCCGTGGATGTTTCGAGCGGCGTGGAGCGCGCGCCGGGGCAGAAATGCCCGGAAAAAATGCAGGAATTCGTCACCGCGGCAAAGGCGGCGCTGGCCGGCAACGTCGCCCTGGCGGCGTAAGGCCGCCGGACCGGCCGGAGCGGACCGGCAGATTCCGGCGCCGGCCGGAGACCTCAGTAGCGGTAAAGCTCCGGCTTGTACGGCCCGGCGGCGGGGACGCCGATATAGTCGGCCTGCGCGCTGCTGAGCTGGGTCAGCCGCGCACCGACCTTGGCGAGATGCAGGCGGGCGACCTTCTCGTCCAGATGCTTCGGCAGCACATAGACTTCCTTTTCGTAACGGCCCGGATTCTGCCAGACCTCCATCTGGGCGATCACCTGGTTGGTGAAGGACGCGCTCATCACGAAGCTGGGATGGCCCATGGCGTTGCCCAGGTTCACCAGCCGGCCCTCCGACAACAGGATAATGCTGTGTCCGTCGGGGAACTCGACCCGGTCGACCTGCGGTTTGATGTTGGTCCATTTCATGTTGCGCAGGGCGCCGACCTGAATCTCGTTGTCGAAATGGCCGATGTTGCAGACGATGGCGCCGTCTTTCATGTCCCGCATGTGATCGGCGGTGATGACGTCGATATTGCCGGTGGCGGTGACGAAGATGTCGCCCCGGGTCACGGCGTCCTCCATCGTCACGACCTCGTATCCCTCCATCGCCGCCTGCAGCGCGCAGATCGGGTCGATTTCGGTCACCAGCACCCGGCAGCCGGCGTTGCGCAGCGATTGTGCCGAACCCTTGCCGACATCGCCGTAGCCGGCGACGACGGCGATCTTGCCCGACATCATCACGTCGGTGCCGCGCCGGATGCCGTCGACCAGCGATTCGCGGCAGCCGTAGAGATTGTCGAACTTGGACTTTGTCACGCTGTCGTTGACGTTGATCGCCGGGAACAGCAATTCGCCCTTTTTCTGCATTTCGTAGAGGCGGTGAACGCCCGTGGTCGTTTCCTCGGTCACGCCGCGGATCGAACCGGCGACCCCGGCATACCAGCCCGGTTTTTCGGCCAGCCGTCTGCGGATTGCGCCGAAAGCGGCTTCCTCCTCCTCGTTCTGCGGATCGTCGAGCACCGACGGGTCGCTCTCCGCCTTCTCGCCGAGATGGACCAGCAGCGTGGCGTCGCCGCCATCGTCCAGGATCATGTTGGGCACGCCGCCGTCGGCCCAGTCGAAGATACGGTGCGTGTAGTCCCAGTATTGCTCCAGCGTCTCGCCCTTTACGGCGAAGACCGGCGTGCCGTTGGCTGCAATGGCGGCGGCGGCGTGGTCCTGGGTCGAATAGATGTTGCAGGTCGCCCAGCGGACGTCGGCGCCCAGGGCTTCCAGCGTCCGGATCAGCACCGCGGTCTGGATCGTCATGTGCAACGAACCCGCGATCCGTGCGCCCTTCAGCGGCTGGGCGGCGGCATATTCCTCGCGCGTTGCCATGAGGCCCGGCATTTCGGCCTCGGCGAGCGCGATTTCCTTCTCGCCGAAGTCGGCCAGGGAAATATCGGCGATCGCATAATCCTGCGTGGCCTCGCTCATGGTCTCTCCTTCGAAGGCGCGCCGCCGGCGCCGTCCGCGTCGAATACACTGTCAGGCTGGAGTTGCGGCCGCGCCGGCCGGTGCCGCACAGAGAATTTCCGGCGCCCCGTGTTACCAGCGGCAACGCCGGCATGCAAACATGAACATTTCGTTATGCAGCGGCGTGCGGCGCTTGTGCGCGGCGCGGTTCCGTGGTCAACCGCGCGGGCCATGAACGCCCCGCCCGCCCACGACCGGACGCCGACCTCCGCCATCGCGTCGTCGCAGAATTTTCCGGTCGCGGCGGCGTTGTTCCTGTTCGCCATGTTCTGCTTCATCAGCATGGATGCGGTGGCGAAATGGCTGACCGGCCAGATCGATCTGGTGATGATCGTCTGGGGCCGCTACGCCGCCCAGACCCTGCTGCTGGTGCTGATCTTCGCGCCGTCCCTCGCGCGCCGGCTGCGCACCCGGCATGTCGGGCTCCAGACCACCCGGTCGCTGCTGCTGCTGACCGCGACCTTCTTCTTTTTCGCCGGTCTCGAGGCGCTGCCGCTCAGCGAAACCACCGCGATCTTCTTCGTCGCGCCGCTGATCGTCGTGGCGCTCGCCGGCCCCCTGCTCGGCGAGCCGATCGGCCTGTTCCGCTGGGCGGCGGTCGCGGTCGGCTTTTCCGGCATGCTGATCATCCAGCAACCCGGCGCGGCGGCATTCCAGTGGGCCTCGCTGCTGCCGTTCTTCGCGGCGACCTGCTACGCCCTCCAGCAGATCGCGACGCGCAAGGTCACGGCCGGCGATTCGGCGGTGACCACCCTCATCTTCACCGCGCTCGCCGGGACGGTCGTGGTGTCCTGCATCGCCCCCTTCTTCTGGGAGACGCCGGACTGGCGCCAGATACTCGCCATGCTGGCGATGGGGGCGATCGGCGGCCTGGGGCATTTCGCCATGATCCTGGCGCTCGCCCGGGCGCCGGCTTCGGCGCTGGCGCCGTTCGACTATTCCTCGCTGATCTGGGCGGCGGCGATCGGCGTCATCGTGTTCGACGAAGTCCTGCCGCCGACGACGCTCACCGGCGCCGCCATCATCGCCGGCGCCGGCCTGTTCGTCATCTGGCGCGAACGGCGGGCACGGCGTCGCGGTTAGCCGGTCCGGGCCCGCGGTGCGGGCGTCCCGTCACATCCCTCCGTTTCCGTCCGCGGCGGCAAGCGGCACGATCTTGGACCGCCGGATGACGCGGTCGCGGGTCACCAGAGGCACGTCGTGTACGACGCTGGTGGCCGCGATGATCCCGTCCGCCGGGTCGCCGTCGAAGTCGAGACGGACGGAGGTTTGCGCGACATCGAGATCGATGGGCCAGACATGGACGTGGTTCAGCACCCGGGCGACGTCGCGGTCGTCGAGATCCATACCGATCCTGCCAAGCCGGGCAAGTTTGGCGATTTCCCACAGCACGATGGCCGAGATCGACCACCGGTTCCGCTCCAGCAATGCGCGTTCGGCCGGGCGCAGCGCCCCGCCGACGGCGAAGATCAGGATGTGAGTATCAAGATTGAGCATCGGCCTCCCAGTCGACGCCGGTGGAGAAGATGTCGCCCCGGACTTCGACCTTGTCGCGCAGGCTGCCGATCAGTTCGGCATGCTGCTGCTCGAACGGAATCAGGCGCGCAACCGGCTTGCCGTGCTTGGTGATGACCAGTCCGTCGTGATCGAGCCGGTCGAGCAGCGCCAGGCAACGCTCCTTGAATTTCGCAGCGCCGATCGTCTTCATCGTCCCGTCCTCCATAACATAGTCAATATATATGACTAGATCATAAATGTGTCCATATTGAATCGATCGCCCGCTCCGGCGCCGGCTGCCCGCCGGGCGAACGCCGATTGTCAATCCTGCTCCGCCGTTGCCGACGGGACCGGCATCGCCGCAATCTCTTCCCGCATCCAGTCGCGGAAGGTCCGGACACGCGGGTCTTCGCCGCCGCCCGGCGGATGGACGAGGTAGTAGCCGGCCGTTGACGGCATGTGGACATCGAAGGGCTCGACAAGGCGGCCCTCCGCCAGGTCCCGGTCCAGAATCTGCCGGTCGGCGATGACCATGCCGACATGGTTCAACGCGGCCTCGAGGGCGACCGGAACGGATTCGAAGACCGGGCCGGCTGCCGGATCGACCCCCTCGACGCCGGCGGCGAGCAGCCACATGCGCCAGTCGTCCGGCCGGTTCTCGACATGGATGCGGACACGGTGGGCGACGTCGGCCGGCACGTTGAGCGGCGGGCCGTCGCCTGCGACTTCGGGCGTGCAGACGGCCGTTGCGTCCAGCGCCATCAGCCATTCGGCCTCGAGCCCCGGCCAGTCGCCGCGGCCGTAGCGCACCGCCAGGTCGAGGTCGCCCGACCGGAAATCGTGCAGGTCCGAGCTGCTGACGAAGCGCAGGTCGATCTCGGGATGGCGCTGCTGGAACCGGGCCAGGCGCGGCAACAGCCAGCGCAATGCAAAGGCGGGCGACAGGGTCATCGCCAGCGGCCCGTCTGCGCGGCCTGCCGACAATTTCCGGGTGGCCGAGCGCAGGATCGCCAGGGCATCGGCCACCGAAACGGCGTAGCGGGCGCCCTCCGGAGTCAGGACGACGCGCCGGTGCGCGCGGTCGAACAGCCGTACCTGGAGCACATCCTCCAGGGTGCGGATCCGGTGGCTGACGGCCGAAGGCGTCAGGTTCAGCTCAGCCGCCGCAGCATTGAAGCTGCCGCGCCGGGCGGCAGCTTCGAACACGCGCAGGGCATCGAGAGGGGGCAGGTTCATATATCCGGCTCAGATGAGTATTTCTAATTTTTATAGTGAGAAACGATCCTTTGAGAAATGCAAAACCGTTCACTACATTGACGTTTACAGACATGCCGCGCGTTCGAAGGCGGCTGTCAGATGAAATATATCTAATCGAGGAGACATTGCAATGTCGACCTTTGCAAACGAACTTTCCGAACGGCCGGACTGGCCTGCGACGGGCCGGATGGGCATCGACGACCGGATACCGGACCTGAAACGCACGGCCGCCGGCGTCATCGACTACGATTTCTACCTGCGGCGCGCGCACCGGCTCCGGGCCGAGGCGGCGCACGGCTTCTTCCGCCGTATCGGAACGGCACTGCACGGCGCGTTCGTCCGCGCCGGGAACGGCTGGACACCGGGCTACAGGTTGCTCTCAAGCCCGTAACCGCGGCGCCGTAGCGGGACCGCCTCCTTCGTGCCGCGCCGGTCCGGCGTTCCCCGGCGCGGCATCCCGTCCCTCCGATTGCCCCGCAGGCCCGCCCCGGAGTATCACTGCGCCGCCGCCGCTTTCCGGCCGCGGCGCTTTCTTTTCCCGGCTCCCGATCTGCGCCATGCCCGACGCTTCGCCGAACCTCGGCCATTCCCGCACCCTGCGCTGGACCGATCCCGGCGTCCTGGCCTTCCACCGCAGGCGGCTCGGCGGCCTCGATTTCTTTCGGGCGATGGCGCGCGGCGAGATCCCCGCGGTGCCGATCTATTCGGTGCTGGACATGCGCCTGACCGGGGTCGAGCCCGGCTATTGCCGGTTCGAGTGCGATCCGGGGCCGCACATGGTCAATCCGGTCGGCGGCATTCATGGCGGCGTCTATGCCATCCTGGCGGATTCGGCCGCCGGCATCGCCGCCCAGTCCTGGATCGAGGAAGGCTCGGTGACCCGCACCGTGCGCCTCAACGTGGATTTCCTGCGCCCGCTGACCGCCGGATCCGGCACGGTCGTCTGCGAAGGCCGGACGGCCAAGGTCGGCCGTACCATCATCCTGTCCGACGCGGCGATCTTCGACGGGGAAGGGCGGGATGTCGGCCGCGCCCAGGGCACCTTCATGGTTGTGCCGGCCGCCGAAGCCGGGAGCCCGGCCGGCGAGCCGCCGCCGCCCGCCGGGCGCGAATATCTCGCCGAATGGGGCGATACGGATGTCATCCGCGCGGCGTCGGCCGGCAGCACGGGTTTCGAGGTTTTGTCCATGATCGCGGACGGCCGGCTGCCGGCGGCGCCGATCGGGCAGACGCTCGGCTTCAGCCTCGAAGCCGTCGGCGACGGCGCGGCGACCTTCGTGTGCGAACCGGCCGAGCGGCAGTACAACCCGCTGGGGATCGTGCATGGCGGCGTGCCGGCCACCCTGATCGATGCGGCCACCGGCTGCGCCATCCAGACGAAGCTGCCGCCCGGCTACAGTTTCTCGACCGTCAGCCTGACCTGCGAGTTTTTCCGCGCGATCACGCTCGAGACCGGCCCGGTGCGGTGCGTCGGCCGGATCGTCAAGCACGGCCGGCAGGTGTCCGTCGCCGACGCGGATGTGGTCGACCGCGACGGCAGGCTCCTGGTGCGCGGCACCGCAACCTGCCTCGCCCACCCGCTGCGGTAGGCCGCGGTCGCGGCGTCCTCCGCCGGAGCAGCGCCGGCCTTGTTTCGCGGCGTTATCGGAGACCGCTGCGCCCGGTGCGTCCGTCACCGCCTGGCGACCATGAACAGGCGCCGGAAGGGGAACAGGGTGCGGCCGTCGGAGCCGGGCGGGTAGGCGGCGGCGATCCGGGCGCGGTAGGCCGCCTCGAACCCGTCGCGCCAGTCGCCGTCGAGTGCATCGAGCATGGGCTTGAGCCAGGTGCCCTTGGTCCATTCGGCGACCGGGTTCTCGCCTTCCAGCACCTGGAAATAGGTCGTTTCCCACAGGTCGAGTTCCGAAACGGCCGGCGCGAGCAGCCGGTGGTAGAAGGCCGGCTCGTGCACCGGCGCAGGTTTCAGCAGCGGTTCCAGCACGTCGATCCACGGCCCGTCGCGCGCGGCGCCGGCCATCGCGGTGTGCGACGGTTCGGCGAAATTGCGCGGCATTTGCACCGCCAGCACGCCTCCCTCCGCCAGATCGCCCGCCAGCTTCGGAAACAGGATCTCGTGATCCGGCAGCCAGTGCAGCGCCGCGTTGGACCAGATCAGATGCTGCGGCCGCTCCGGCGTCCAGGCCGCGATGTCCGCCCGCTGCCAGCGGACCTTCGGCAGGGCGTCCGCCGCCTTCGCGAGCATGGCGGCGGAACCGTCGATCCCGGACACGGCGGCGTCCGGCCAGCGCCGCGCCAGCCAGCGGGTGACGTTGCCGGCGCCGCAGCCGAGATCGGTGACCGCGTCCGGCCGCTCCAGGTCGATCCGGTTCAGCAGGTCGAGCGCCGGGCGCAGCCGGTGGCCGGCGAAGCGCAGATACTGCGCCGGGTCCCAGGCGTCCGTCCGTTCAGCCGTCTCCGCCATGCTCCGCACTACCATATCCTGCACCGCCATATCCCGCCGGACCGGCCCCGCGCCGGAAACGATTCGGCCGGCCGGCGTTCCGGTATGTCATGAAATGTCATGATTCGTCATGGCGCTCAGTTTATCCCGCCCGTCATTCCGACCGGAGCGCCCCGCAAGGGGTGCGGAGCGGAGGAATCCCGGTGCAGGGCTTGGGTTCCTGTTGGCGGGACCGAGCCGAGATCCCTCCACTTCCTTCGGTCGGTCGGGATGACGGTGAAGGGGCCTCCGGTCGGGATGACGGCAGAGCTGTGTCATGAAATGTCATGTTCCGTCATGGCGCTCCTTCCGTCGCCCTTTCCCGTCATTCCGACCGGAGCGCCCCGCACGGGGCGCGGAGTGGAGGAATCCCGGTGCAGGGCTAGGGTTCCCGTTGGCGGGATCGAGCCGAGACCCCTCCACTCCCTTCGGTCGGTCGGGATGACGGTGGGGCTCGTGTCATGAAATGTCAGGATTTGTCATGGTCCATTGCGATTCGCGGCGGGGGCCGTTCCGTTCGGCGTCCGCCGCCGGATTGGGCCGCTGCAAACCGTCCGCCGAAGCCGCAAGTTTGTTCATATAATGTTCTTGTAGCGAAAGTCAAGGCATTTCCGGCGTCTCCCTCCGCGCGCCGGCCCCGGGAATCCCCTGCGGAACGGGCCGCACCGCGCCGCCGGCCCTCTTGTCGCCTTTTGCGGGTTGCGCCGGGGTCTCTATCATGGGGCCTCTATCATGGGGCGCGGCAGGGGGACGGGCGATGGGCGGCTACGATCTGTTCATGGAGGATTTCGCACCCGGCGACCGGTTCGTCACCGCCGGCGAGACGGTGACCGAGAGCCAGGTGATCGATTTCGCCATGCAGTGGGATCCGCAGCCCTACCACACCAACGCGCGCCACCCGCGCACCCTGGCCCAGGGCGGCCTGATGGCGAGCGGCTTCCACACGGTCTGCATGACCTTCCGCCAGTTCCAGATGGACGGCGTCATCGGCGCGGCGGCGCTGGCCAGCCCCGGCATCGACAAATTGCGCTGGCTGAAGCCCGTGCGGCCGGGCGACACGCTGCACGTCGAATCGGAGGTCGTTTCCGTCCGGCGCTTCGAATCGAAACCCGACCGCGGCGCGGTGACCATGGAGCACCGGACGGTCAACCAGGACGGCGCGGCCGTGTTCGCCTGCGAATGCACCCACATCCTGCAATGCCGCGACGGAGGCGGGGGTTCGGCCGGATTGTCTCCGACGCCGGATCGCGTGCCTGACGACCATTGACACGAAGTTCGTGTTTTCATAATTTCGTGCCATGAAGAATGTCACTGTCACCTTGCCCGAAGACGTCGCGGCCTGGCTGAGAGTCCGGGCCGCCGAAAACGGCCGCAGCGTGTCCCGATGGCTCGCCGAGCTGCTGGAGGGAATGCGGCGCGGGGAGGACGCGTACGACCTCGCCATGGAGCGCTATCTGGCGAGAAAACCGCGCAAGCTGGACTGGGTCGACGGTCGCAAGCCAACGCGCGACGAACTGCATGATCGCACCGGTCTTCGTTGATACCCCGGTCTTCGTTGACACCAACGTCTTCGTCTACCGGGAGGACGGTTCGGAGCCGGCCAAACAATCCCGTGCCGATGACTGGATCGTTCATCTCGCGCGCCGGCGCGCTGCGCGCATCAGCTTCCAGGTTCTTCAGGAACTCTACGCAACGCTCACGAGGAAGCTGAAGCCCGCGTTTGATGCCGGTGAGGCTCAGGGGATCGTGCGCGACCTGACGGTGTGGCAGCCGGCGGCCATCGATCTCGCCATTCTGGAGCGCGGCTGGATGCTACAGGATCGTTATTCCCTCTCATGGTGGGACGCGCTCATCGTCGCTGCGGCGCAATCCTGCGGCTGTTCGGCGCTGCTCACCGAGGAATTCCAGCACGGCCAGATCTTCGGCCGGGTCCGGGTCATCGACCCTTTCGCGTCGCCGGCGCAGACGCCGGAGGCGATATTGGCAAGGCTCGAGTCTTAGCCGGACAGCCCGCCGCACAGCAGACGGCGCGGCCGGTCAGCCGTCCAGAAGGTTGCGGGTGCGCAGTCCGGGATAGATGGCGAAGCCGCGGTCGAGGGTCACCCATTCGCAGCCATGCTCGATGGCCAGCGCGGCGTGATAGGCGTCCGGCAGGCGGTTGCCCGTCAGCCGCAGCGTGGCGGCCATGCCGCGGAAGATGCGCCAGTGGCCGTCGCCCGGGCGCAGCGGCGCGGCGCCCGGCTGGGCGAGCAGGGCGTCGACGAACGCGACGGCGGCTTCGGCCGGCGTCGGCGGGTGGAAGACCCTGGGGTGCGTCAGAACCCGCAGCGCGCCGCCGAGCGCGAGTTCGGACAGGCCGACGCTCTCCCGGCCCGACACGGCTTCGGCCAGCCACCGGCGGCACGCCCGGTGATGGACTGCGTCTTCGCGGAACGCGCTCACCAGCACGGCGACGTCAGGACTCTGCATCCATCGCGTCCAGAAGCGCCGCGTTGTCCGTCAGGTCGACGCCCGGCTGCATGCCCTGCCCCCGGAACACCGGGAGGGGCGGTGCGTGGGCGACCGGCGCCGGGTTTGCCAGAAAGGCGCGCAAGGCCTGCTCGAAGGTCTCCCTCAGGGTCTTGTGATCGCGCGCCGCGCGGGCCTTGATCGCGCGCAGCAGCGCGTCGTTGATATCGATCGTCGTTCTCATGTGCGAAACCATACTATTAAATATGTTTTCGCACAACAGATTGCGACAAACAGCGAAACTATCGGGATTGCAGGGCTTCGACCGCTCGCCGGGGATGTGGGTCAGTCAGAAATCTGTGCGATCTATCGGAAATTCTCGTCCGCAGTCCAGACCTCCATCGGTGTCCCGCCGCTGCGCGGGTAAAGGTAGATCTGCGACGTTCCCTGCGTGCCGGAGTCTTTCACCGTCACCCGCATTCCGCGCTCCATGGGGAAGCAGCGCCCGGAATTGTAAACCTGCTCCATCCAGGTCGGGTCCTTCGTGCGCTGAGAACGCAGCGCCGCTTTGCGAAACTCCTCCTGGGCGTCTTTTGAGACGCACGCCGCGCCGCCGGCCTTGTTCGTGGTGCGATGCTCCTGAGCCCATGACCCGTTCGCGGCGATCGTCAGGACCGCAGCGATCGCTACCGTCCCCGAGAGTTTTCTCATGACGGCCTCCCTGTCTGTCGATAGACGGAGGCCCGCCCGGTTTGTCCGGGCACGGCATGGCGATGGCGACCGCCCATCGGTGTGTCAGAGGCGGCGCGGCCCTGCCCGGCCGCCCGCCTCGCTCATGAAATTCCATTCCCGGCCCGATGAAACCGGCTCAAGGCCGGTCCGCGTCCCCGTGGCGCCGGGCCGTCACAACCCGCACGGGACGTACCTCGTGGAGTCCGCCTGTTTGCCGGGCAAGGAAGCGGTCCCTTGCCGGTGTCGGGCTCTTGCATTCGGCGGTCGGCCCGACATGGCGGGCGCCCATGAGGTTGCAGGCGTCCCGGTGCGGTGCCGCGGCGCGTGCGTCAACGAAAAACGGCTATGGCCCCGCGGCCGGCGTTCAGGTCGGGTATGTCATTCCCAGGCAATCCCGCGCCGATGACCGGATCGCTCACCTCGCGCCCCGCTGCATGATTCCTGGCGCGAACCGTGTCGGTCGGCGCTCCGATGCGGGTGCATCCGTCTCCGCGCAGGTCGAGCAGCGTCAAGTCGGCTTCGGGTTGCGTCGAGACGCGTACCCATGCACGCTCCGTGACTTCCCTCAACGCGACCCGCCGTTCCCGCCGCCGCGCGAACCTGTCCCGCACGACGGTTTCGATAAAGGCGGTGGCAAAGTCGGGCGACGCATAAAGCACCGTGTAGCCGGCGTTGCGCGCGCAGAAGCACGAGTCCGCGGGCACGGCGCCCAAGGGGTTCGCCATATGGCGC
This sequence comes from Alphaproteobacteria bacterium, assembly GCA_965202925.1. GTDB lineage: Bacteria > Pseudomonadota > Alphaproteobacteria > Bin65 > Bin65 > Bin65. The sequence continues at coordinate 723,711 of CBDBCG010000002.1, forward strand.
GCGGGCACGATCCGGTAGCAGTCGGGAAGTCTCGACTTCAGCAGTACGGACGCAATCCGGTTCCGCGGATAGAGCGCCCCGGTCACGCGAAGGTGGCGCCGAAGCCCGCGGCGGCGCCGAGCACATCGTCGATGCGGCCCGCCTTCAGCAATGTCAGAGGCGCTGCCGCCCTGTCCTCGAACGGCCACTCCTGGCTGAGAAACGCCCAGGCCAACTCGGGGTCGCCGATGGCTTCGACGACATCTGCAAGGCCCGCGACCACTTTTCCGGCGCCGAGAATCTGCGCCGCGGGAATGCTGAGCCCGCGCTTGGTCGTCCTCCAGGCGATGAGCGTCTTTCGGTCGACCCAGTCATAGACCGTGGTGCGCGATATTTCGAGCTGCTTCGCGGCCTCCGAGACACCGAGAATGTCCCCGCCGCCGCCTCGGCGAACGACGAACGGCCGCAGTCCTTCCGGCACTTCGGCGGCGGCATCGGCGTCCTCCGTCTCGCGCTGTGCGGCGGCGGCTTCTAACGCGACCGCCACCGCCAGCCGCGCTTCTCGCGGATGATGGCGGACGAATGCCTTGGCGTTACTCGACAATGCCGGGAACCCGTCCACCAGAAACCCCATCGTCCCCTTCGTCGCATCGGTCGGGCTCGCCATGTCGCTCTCGCTCCCGGATCGCGGATCGACAGCCATGGTTGCTCAGATCGTTCAGTTTGTAAACTATGTTCGCTTCATCGAACTCCACCGACCTGCAATTCGGCCATAGCAAGGCCGGTTGCGGCCGGTCAGCCGTCCGGCAGGTCGACGGTGCGCAATCCGGGATATACGGGCCTCGCACCGCTTCATGGAGCCCCGCTTCCGCCGCGCCCGCGCAGAAAAGGCCGGCGTCCGTTGCCGTAGCGCGTCGCGCCGTCGCCGGCGCTAATTCCGCATCGGCGGGAGTTTCCGGTAGCCCGCCGGCACCGCGAACAGGGCCGGATCGACCGGGCCGATCTTCAGGTTTTGCAGCTCCAGGGTGAGCGGCTGCTCCCGCGCGCCGCGGACGACGGTTCCCTCCATGCGGAGGACGATCCGCTGCTTCGTCGCCCAGGCGAGGCCGCTGAACCGGTCGCCTGCCGCCGTCTCGCTCGACACCCGGTATTTCGCGACCGCCATCCCGGCCATCGTCTCGTTGCCCAGTTTTTCGCGTTTCGACGCCGGGTCGGACAGGCCGAAGTTGAACTGCGGCGCCGGCGCCGCGACCGGGCGCCAGCTGCGCCGGCTGAGCAGAAGCTGGTACGCCCTGCCGGCCGCCCGGTCGAAGATCATGGCGACGATCTCCTTGCCGGCCGTGAACTCCATCCGTTGCCTCTGCGCCGTGTAGTAGAGCCGCGCCTTGCGCGACCGGCCCCGGTCGTCGGTGAAAACCATGTCGGCCCGGTAGCTCACCGTGGGCGGGCCCCACGAACCGGCGCTCCGGTCCTGCGCCGCGGCCGCGGGCGGGATCAGCAACAGGGCGGCGGCGAGGATGCGCCCGACGGTCATGCCGCGACGGCGGGTTCGGCGGCGGCATACCCCTCGTAAAGGTCGAGAAGCCGGTCGCGCCAGGCGAGCACCGGATCGTCCGGGCGCAGCAGCGCGCAATCGCTGGTGCAGCGCGCAAATTGCAGCATTCCGAAGATGCAATAGTCGGCATAGTGCGGCCGGTCGCCGGTCAGGTAGGGCTGCCGGCCGACGATCCGGCGCACCGGAACCATCGCCATCCGGAAGCGGGCCACGAAATCCTTCCGTTCGGCGCGCAGGTCCTCGAAGCTGCGGCGCATCATCTCCTCGCGGGAGGATTTGAAATAGGCGCGGTCGGCATCGACGGTCCATTCGTGGATGTCGTAGACGATCGCCCCGGCGATCGGCGGCAGCATCACCGTATCGGCGAATTCGTTGGCGAAGCGCGCGAACGCCTTGCCCTCCGGGCTGCCGAACAGGCCCGGCGCGTCGGGATAGGCCTCTTCCAGATATTCGGCGATCGCCCAGCTGTCGCCGACGCTCCTGCCGCCGTCCTTCAGCGTCGGCACCCTTTCGGCGCCGGCGAACGCGACCTTCTCCTTTATCTCCGTGAAAATGCAGGGCTCGGTCTCGAACGCGAGCCCCTTGTGTTTCAGCGCCATCTTCGTTTTCCAGCAATGCGGGCTGAAGCGCCGGTCTTCGGCGCCGGCGAGGTCGTAAAGGATGCGGGGCATGAAGGGCCTTCCGTCGGTCGGTCTCCCCGTAGAGGGAGAGGGTCTGCGCCCGGCCGGGCGCTTTGCAAAGCGTCACATAGGCCTGATCGGCAACCCCTCAACGGGTCAGCGCGCCGCCCGGCGGATACGGCCCGGTGCGGGCGAATCCGGCAGCCGGCCCGGACTTGCGGCACATTGTCAGCGCGTCGGCAGTCCGTTTGACCGGTCCGGGGCCGGACCATACCGTTCGCGGCGGTTTTCGACCGACCATCGTCCCGTCCGCACGCCTGCCCGTGCAACGGCGACGCGCCGCGAGGCAGCCATGGCGACACAGCGCGCAAAGCCGGCCGTTCGTCCGGCCAATCCGAATTTCTCGTCCGGCCCGTGCGCCAAGCGCCCCGGCTGGACCGTGGACGTTCTGCGAGGCGCGATGCTGGGCCGCTCCCATCGTTCGCCCGAAGGCAAGGCGCGGCTCAACGAAGTCATCGAGCGCACACGCGCCGTCCTCGGCATTCCGCAGGATTACCGGATCGGCATCGTCGCGGCGTCCGACACCGGCGCCGTCGAAATGGCCATGTGGTCGATGCTCGGCGCCCGCCCGGTGGACATGCTGGCCTGGGAGAGTTTCGGCAAGGGCTGGGTGACCGATGCCGCCAAACATCTCAAACTGGACGACATGCGCCTGATCGAGGCGCCCTACGGCGAACTGCCCGATCTGGCACTGGCCGACCCCGCGCATGACATCGTCTTTACCTGGAACGGCACGACCTCCGGCGTGCGCGTGCCCGGCGGCGACTGGATCGACTCCCGCCGCGGCGGCCTGACCCTGTGCGACGCGACCTCGGCGGTCTTCGCCATGGACCTGCCGTGGGACAGGCTGGATGTCACCACCTGGTCCTGGCAGAAGGCGCTGGGCGGCGAGGCGCAGCACGGCATGCTGGTGCTGAGCCCGCGCGCCGTCGAACGGCTGGAGAGCTACCAGCCGCCCTGGCCGCTGCCCAAGCTGTTCCGGCTGACGAAGAACGGCGCGCTGATCGAAGGCGTGTTCGAGGGCGAGACGATCAACACGCCGTCGATGCTGTGCGTCGAGGACGCGCTGGACGCCTTGCGCTGGGCGGAAGGGATCGGCGGGCTGCCGGCCATGATCGCCCGATCCGAGGCGAACCTGGCCGCCATGACCGGATGGGTCGAGGACTCGGCGGAATTCCGTTTTCTGGCGGAAGATCCCGCGATCCGGAGCTGCACATCGATCTGCCTGGTCTTCGCGGATCCGGAGGTGGCCGGCCTGCCGGAGGCGGTGCAGAGGGATTTTGCAAAATCGATCGCCGGCCTGCTGGCGGCCGAAGGCGTCGCCTACGATATCGCCGCGTATCGCGACACCCCGCCGGGACTGCGCGTCTGGGGCGGATCGACGGTCGAAACCGCCGACATTTCGGCGCTTTTACCGTGGCTCGACTGGGCATATGGTGAAGCGGCCGGCCGGCTCAAGGCTGCCGCCTGACGGTCCGTCGGCCGGCCGGGCCGCCCGCTCCGCTCCAACCGAAGTCACGGCGACATCATGCCTTCAGATACGTCCCCGGATATGCCGAAGGTGCTGATCTCCGACAAGATGAGCCAGCGCGCGGCGGAAATCTTCCGCCAGCACGGAGTCGACGCGGATGTCAAACCCGGCATGGCGCCGGACGAACTGAAGAGCGTCATCGGCGCGTATGACGGGCTGGCCGTCCGGTCGGCCACCCGCGTGACCAGCGAAATCCTCGATGCGGCGGCCAGGCTGAAGGTCATCGGCCGGGCCGGCATCGGTGTCGACAATATCGATATCGCCGCGGCGACCTCGAAGGGCGTTCTGGTGATGAACACGCCGTTCGGCAATTCGATCACCACCGCCGAGCACGCCATTGCGCTGATGTTCGCGCTCGCCCGGCAGATTCCCGCCGCCGACCTGAGCACCCAGGCCGGGAAATGGGAGAAATCCCGCTTCATGGGCGTCGAGCTGACCGGCAAGGTGCTGGGGGTCGTCGGGTGCGGCAACATCGGGTCGAACGTCGCCGAACGGGGCCGCGGCCTGAAGATGCAGGTGATCGCCAGCGATCCCTTCCTGTCGCCGCAGCGCGCCCGGGAAATGGGCGTCGAGAAGGTCGAGGTCGACGAGCTGATACGGCGCGCCGACTTCATTACGCTGCACACGCCGCTCATCGACGGCACCCGCCACATGATCGACGCCGCCGCGATCCGCCGGATGAAGCCGGGCGTGCGGATCGTCAACTGCGCCCGCGGCGGGCTGATCGACGAAGACGCGCTCAAGGCGGCGCTGGACGACGGCCATGTCGCCGGGGCCGCCCTCGACGTGTTCGAAATCGAACCGGCGAAGGAGAACCCGCTCTTCGGCTCGGACAAGGTCGTCGCGACGCCGCATCTCGGCGCGTCGACCGAAGAGGCGCAGGAGAATGTCGCCGTCCAGGTCGCCGAACAGATTTCCGAGTATCTGCTGAACGGCACGGTCACCAATCCGATCAACATGCCGGCGGTGTCGGCCGCGGAAGCCTTCCGGCTGCGCCCCTATGTCGAACTGGCGCGCCAGCTCGGCGGCTTCGCCGGACAGATCACCGAGAGCCCGCTGGTCGACGTGAAGATCCGCTACGAGGGCCAGGCGGCAGAACTCAACGCCCGCCCGCTGACCGCATCGCTGCTCACCGGGCTGCTGGCGCCGTTTTACGAGGGGGTGAATCCGGTCAACGCGCCCCATATCGCCCGGGAACAGAATATCGCGGTGACCGAGGAAACCGACGAACGCGTGACCGACTACCAGACCCGGATCCACCTCGCGATCACGACCGAGAAGCGCCGGCGCTCGGTCGCCGGCACCATCGTGCACGGCGACGAGCCGCGCATCGTCGAGATCGAGGGCATCCAGATCGAAGCCACGCTCAGCAGCGTTGTGCTGTTCGTGCGCAACCGGGACAAGCCGGGGATGATCGGTTCGCTTGGCAAGGCGCTGGCGGATGCCGGAGTCAATATCGCGACCTTCCATCTCGGCCGGTCGGAGCCGGGCGGCGACGCGATGGCCCTGGTCTCGGCCGACAGCGACATCACGGAGCCGATCCTGATGCAGCTCTGCACCCTGCCTCATGTCAAACAGGTGAAAGTCCTGCGCTTCTAGCCGCCGGTTCCGCCGGCGTCCCGCGCACCCGATCGAGCCATGGCGATTTCCGACAATCGAGGCCTTCTGCCGGCCGGACTGCGCGATGTGCTGGCGCCGGATGCGGCCCATGAATCCGACATCGTCGAACGGTTGCTCGGCACGTTCGCCGGCTGGGGCTATCGCCGGGTCAAGCCGCCGCTGGTGGAATTCGAGACGTCGCTGCTCGAAGGCGCCGGGGCGGCCATGGCCGGCGAAACCTTCCGGCTGATGGACCCGGTCAGCCAGGCGATGATGGGCGTGCGCGCCGATATGACCCTGCAGATCGCCCGGATCGCCGCCAGCCGGCTCGCAGCGGAGGCGCGGCCCCTGCGGCTGTCCTACGCCGGCGACGTGTTGCGGGTGCGCGGCTCGCAACTGCGGCCCGAACGGCAGTTCGTGCAGGTCGGCGGCGAACTGATCGGCGCGGCCGGGCCGGCGGCGGACACCGAGGTCATCCTGATGGCGGTGCGGGCGCTGCGCGGCATCGGGCTCGACCGGCTCTCGGTCGACCTGACCTTTCCGACCCTGATCTCGACTCTCAACCGGCACCTGGGCATTGCGGGCGACCGGGAAACCGCGCTGCGCGCCGCCCTCGACAGCAAGGACCGGCGGGCCCTCGCCGCGGCGCTGGAAGAGGATGCGGGAAGCCGCGCGGCGTTCCTCGCGCTGCTCGATGCGACCGGGCCGGCCGGACCCGGCCTCGCACTCCTGGAGGCGGCCGAACTGCCGGCGGAGGCCCGCGCCGACGTCGACCATCTGGCCGACGTGGCGGCCCGGCTCGGCGCCGCTGCGCCCGATCTCGCGCTGACCGTCGATCCGGTCGAATATCGCGGCTTCGAGTATCACACCGGCATCGGTTTTACCGTATACCGCAATGGCAGCCGGGGCGAGATCGGCGCCGGCGGCCGCTATCTGGCGGGTTCCGGCTTCGCCGACCGGGCGATCGAACCGGCGACCGGTTTCACCCTCTTCCTGGATACCGTCATCCGCAGCCTGCCGGCGCCGCGGGAACCGTCCCGGACCTTTGCGCCCTACGGAACGCCGCCGGACACCGTCGACGCCATGCGCCGGGAGGGCCGCACCGTCGTCGCCGGTCTCGAACCGGCCGGCGATATCGACGCGGAGGCCCGGCGGCTCGGCTGCGAGGCTGTGCTGGACGCGGGCGCGCCCCGCGCCGTTACGCCCGGCCGGCCGGCCGCGGAAGCGCCGGAGTAGGGGGCGGGCCATGGCCAATGTCGCAGTCGTCGGCAGCCAGTGGGGCGACGAGGGCAAGGGCAAGATCGTCGACTGGCTCTCCGAGCGCGCCGATGTCGTCGTGCGCTTCCAGGGCGGCCACAATGCCGGCCACACGCTGGTCATCGACGGCGTCACCTACAAGCTGAGCCTCCTGCCCTCCGGCATCGTGCGGCCGGGCAAGCTCTCGCTGCTCGGCAACGGCGTGGTGATCGATCCCTGGGCGCTGCTGGAGGAAATCGACACGGTGACCGCCCAGGGCGTGGCGGTCGATCCCGACCGGTTGCGAATCGCCGAAAACGCGGCGCTGATCCTGCCGATGCACCGCGAGCTCGACAATCTGCGCGAGGCGGCGAGCGGCAGCGGCCGGATCGGCACCACCGGCCGCGGCATCGGGCCGGCCTACGAGGACAAGGTCGGCCGGCGCGCCATCCGCGCCGGCGACCTCGTCCATCCTGAGGTTCTGCGCAGCCGGATCGGCCGCGCCCTGCAGCATCACAATGCGTTGCGCGGCGGGCTGGCGGCGGCGGCGATCGACGGCGAGGCCCTGTTCGACAGCCTGATGGAAATCGCGCCGCGGATCGCGCCCTATCTCGAACGGGTCTGGGAGCGGCTGGACCGGCTGCGGCGCGACGGCAAACGCATTCTCTACGAGGGCGCCCAGGGCGCGATGCTCGACGTCGACCACGGTACCTACCCCTTCGTCACCTCGTCGAACACGGTGGCCGGGCAGGCCGCGATCGGCAGCGGCCAGGGGCCGGGCGCCATCGGCTACGTCCTTGGGATCACCAAAGCCTACACCACGCGCGTCGGCGCCGGCCCTTTCCCGACCGAGCAGGATAACGAGACCGGCGCGCGGCTCGGCGAACGCGGCCACGAATTCGGCACGGTGACCGGCCGGCCCCGGCGCTGCGGCTGGTTCGACGCCGTCATGGTCAGGCAGTCGATCAAGGTCGGCGGCATTAACGGCATCGCGCTGACAAAGCTGGACGTGCTGGACGGCTTCGAACGTCTGAGAATTTGCACCGGCTACCGGCTGAACGGCGAAACGATCCACCATTTCCCGTCCGGCGAGAGCGAGCAGGCGGCGGTCGAGCCGGTGTGGGAGGAGATCGACGGCTGGTCGGACAGCACAAGGGGCGCCCGGTCGTGGGCCGATCTGCCGGCGACGACGGTGAAATATGTCCGCCGTATCGAAGAATTGATCGAAACGCCGGTCGCGTTGCTGTCCACCAGCCCGGAACGGGACGATACAATCCTTGTGCGCGATCCCTATGCGGATTGACGCAAGACGGTTGCCCGGCAACTGCCCGGCCCCGTACCCTGACGGCATACCGGCGATTGCGGACCCCGGTCCGCCGCCAATCACGAGGATTCCCGCATGGTGCGAAGACTGATCGGCATGACGGCCCTGGCAGCCCTCCTTGCGGCTGCCTTGCCCGGCCATACGGCGGCTCAGCGAATCGACGACGACCGGACGGAATCGGCCATCTCCGCAGCCAAGCAGGCGCGGATTGCGACGCTGGCGCGCCGCTTCATGCGCGCCCAGGGCATCAAGGGCATGTCGATCGGCATCGGCGCCAACGGCAAGCTGCTGCTCGCCACCGGCTATGGCGAAGCGCGGCCCGGTTTGCCGTCCGGCAAGGACACCATCTACCCGATCGGCGAAGTCACCCAGCAGTTCACCGCCGCGGCCCTGTTGTGGTGGCAGGACCGGAACTATCAGAACGCCGGTCCGGTTCGGGTCAACGATCCGGTGACCGAGTATTTTTTCGGCGTCGACCACTGGCAGGGCATGAAGCTCGGCCACCTGCTGACCCACACGTCGGGGCTGCCGCTGCTGACGGATTCGGTCTTTTTCGAGGAACGGCTCTATTCGAACATCAAGGATCACCGGGTTCTCGATTTCATCAAGGGCCGCGAGCTCGCCTTCCGGCCGGGTGAAAAATTCCGGGCCAGCCGCTCCAACTATTTCCTGATCGCGCAGGTGATCGAGGTCGGACTGCGGCTGTTCTTCCACGACTATATCCAGACCGAGATCTACGACCTGAACGGGATGACCCGGTCCGGATTCCTCGGCACCACGCCGCTCGGCCGGCGCGCGCAGGGTTTTGCCGATGGCAAGGCGAGCCGCGAAGTGAACCCGACCATGTTCCTCGGCAGCGCCGATGCGACCTCGACGGCGGCCGACCTGATCAGGTTCGACAGCGGACTGATGCGCGGGCGGCTGTTTTCGGAAGATGCAAAGCGGGCCATGTTCGGCCGGCATATCCGCGCCGGAAAAGGGGACCTGTGGTACGGCGCGGGCTGGCACGTCCGCGGCGCCGGCGACCGGCAGGCCTATTTCACCACCGGCCGGATTCCCGGATTCTCGTCGATCAACAAGATTTACCGGGACGCCGCCGCCGGCACCGACCACTATGTCGTGATCCTGACCAACGCCGACGGGGTAACGGGGCTGGAAAAGTTCGCCGACCGCCTGCTCGCAGCGGCGCGCTGAGGCGCCGGCGCCCGTCCGGCGGCGTATCGGCCCGGGCGGGAGCTTCTACCGGGCGACCTGCTGCTCGATCACCATGTTCTTCATCGCCTTCTGGAGCTTCTCGAAGGCGCGCACCTCGATCTGGCGCACCCGCTCGCGGCTGATGCCGTATTCCTGGGACAGTTCCTCCAGGGTCAGCGGCTCTTCCTGCAGGCGGCGTTCCGTCAGGATATGGCGCTCGCGCGGGTTCAGTATTTTCATCGCTTCGGCCAGCATGGCCTGGCGGAGCTGAAACTCCTCGCGATCGGCGACAATGGTCTCCTGGCTCTCCTGCTCCTCGTCGACCAGCCAGTCCTGCCATTCGCCGCCCGCTTCGCCGTCGCTCCGCAACGGCGCGTTGAGGGAATTGTCCGGCCCGGCCAGGCGCCGGTTCATATTGACCACCTCTTCCTCGGAGACCTTCAGCTCGGTCGCGATCTTTTTCACGTTGTCGGGCGACAGGTCGCCTTCTTCCAGCGCGTCCAGCCGGCTCTTCATCTTGCGCAGGTTGAAGAACAGCTTTTTCTGCGCCGCCGTGGTGCCCATTTTGACGAGCGACCACGAGTGCAGGATGTACTCCTGGATCGAGGCGCGGATCCACCACATGGCGTAGGTCGCCAGGCGGAATCCGCGCTCCGGGTCGAAGCGCTTGACCGCCTGCATCATGCCGACATTGCCTTCGGAAATCAGTTCCGCGACCGGCAGGCCGTAGCCGCGGTAGCCCATGGCGATCTTGGCGACCAGGCGCAGATGGCTGGTGACGAGCTGGTGCGCGGCCTCGGTATCCTCGTGGTCGCGCCAGCGGGTCGCCAGCATGTATTCCTCTTCCGGCTCCAGCATCGGGAACCTGCGGATCTGCGCCAGATAGGCAGACAGGTTCCCGTCCCGTCCGACGGAAGGGATCGCCGGCAAAGTCGCGATTGCCGTAGACGCAGCCATCTTCGTCTCGTCCTCCCTTCCTCCGGGGGTTCGCACCGGTGCGGCGCCGGTCTCTCGTTGCCCACCTTGTATTTGAGGATTGGCGCCCGTCTTTTCAAGATCGGTCATGATTTGAAAAACTTATTGATCCGCAGAGAGTTGCCCGGCATTTTTTAACGGTTTCAAGGCAGATACCAGTGCCGCGATGTCCTGCGGCAATGCTGCCTCGAACGAAAGGGCCCGGCCGGTTACCGGGTGGACGAAGCCCAGCCGGGCCGCGTGCAGCGCCTGCCGCCCGAAGGATTCGACCGCAGCGGCCTGCGGCGTATCCCGCCAGGGCTGCGGCAGGTGCCGCCGGCCGCCATACAGACGGTCACCGACCAGCGGATTGCCGCGATGCGCCAGATGCACGCGGATCTGGTGCGTCCGGCCGGTCGACAACCGGCAGTCGATCAGGCTCAGGAGTCCGCCGTAGCGCGCCATTACCGCGTAATACGTTGTGGCGGCGCGCCCTCCGTCGCGCCGGACGGCCATTTTCGTTCGATGCACCGGGTCGCGGCCGATATCGGCGTCGATCCGGCCCGTGAGCGGCCGCGGCTCGCCCCACGCCAGCGCCGTGTAGCGCCGCTCGATGCTGTGTTCGGCGAACTGGGCCGCCAGGCCGGCATGCGCGGCGTCGGACTTGGCCGCCACCAGCAGCCCGGAGGTATCCTTGTCGATGCGGTGAACGATACCGGGGCGGGCGCCGCCGCCGATGCCCGAGAGGCTGTCGCCGCAATGGGCGAGCAGGGCGTTGACCAGGGTGCCGTCCGGGCTGCCCGCCCCCGGATGCACCACGAGGCCGGCCGGCTTGTCGATCACGATGAGATGGTCGTCCTCGAACGCGATCTGCAGCGGGATGGCCTGCGGCGCAGGCCCGGCGGGACCGGGCGCGGGCACATCGACGGTAAAGCGCTGGCCGGCCGCAACCTTCATCGAGGGCGACGCAACGATCCGGCCGTCGCCGTCCGTCACCGCGCCCTGCTTCACCAGCGCCTGGATGCGGGTGCGGGACAGGCCGTCGAGCGCCGCCGCCAGAACGGCATCGAGGCGCCGGCCGGCGGCTGCGTCATCCGCTCTCACCTGTCGCCTCGACACCGGGTCCGGTTCGGCTATTGTCTCGGTTTCCGGAAGCTCGTCGTCCATGGGCCGGTCGCGTCTTCATTGCCGGGTTCATTGCCGGGCTGGGCGGCGTCATCCTAGCAGGTTGCAGGTCGGATTTAGAGCATGTCGCGGGTGCGTTTGTTGATCGGCGCCGTGATCGGCATGGGCGTGCTGATCGTGATCGGCCTGGTCGTTCTGATCGCCGGCATCGTCTACAAGGCCGGCGAAACGGTCGGCCCGGAAGCGGCCGTGCCGGCAGCGGTCGGCGAGTTGCGCACCGGCGCGGTTTCGCTCGGGCTGCCGGCCGGGGCGAAAGTGCTGCGGATGACGGACGTTCGCGGCGCGCTGGCGGTGCTGGTGCTGCTGCCTTCGGGCGAGCAGGTGATCTATGCGGTCCCGCTGGATCGCCGGCAGGCGCCGTTCCGGATTCGGGTCACCGGCCCAAAGGGCGGCGAGTAACACGGGACGGCAGGTAAGCGGAAGCGATGAACGAACCGACATTCCGGCCGGCCGCTGCGCCGGACAATTTTCCGCCGGCCGATCCGGGGCCGGTCAATTTCGCCTCCGACAATGTCACCGGCGTCGCCCCGGAAATCATCGAAGCGATCGTCGAGGCCAACGGGCCCCAGGGCGCCTGGCCCTATGGCAACGACAATGTGACCGGCGGGCTGAACGGGCGGTTTTCCGAACTGTTCGATACGGAGGTGTGCGTCTATCCGGTCGCAACGGGAACGGCCGCCAATGCCCTGTGCCTCAGCCTGATCGCGCGGCCGTTCAACACGGTCTATTGCCTGAGGCACAGCCATACCTACGAGGACGAAGGCGGCGCGCCGGAATTCTATACCAACGGCGCCAAGCTGATTCCGGTTCCCGCTGTCGAAGGCAAGATGACGGCGGATGTGCTGGAGGCGGCGATCGGCGAGGTCGGCGGCGGCGGGGCCCGCCTGCCCCATGTCATGGAGGCCGCCGCCGTTTCCATCGCCCAGGTCACCGAATGCGGCACGGTCTACTCGGCCGACGAGATCCGCGACATCTGCGCCGTCGCGCGGGCCAACGATCTGTATGTCCATCTGGACGGCGCGCGCTTCGCCAACGCCGTCGCCGCGCTGGGTTGCGACCCGTCGGAGATCACCTGGCGGGCCGGCGTCGACCTCATGTCCTTCGGCGCGACCAAGAACGGCGCCATGGCGGCGGAAGCGGTCGTCCTGTTCAACGAAGACCTGGAAGATACGCTGAGCCGGCGGCGCATGCGCGGCGGGCACCTGTTTTCCAAGATGCGCTTCGTATCCGCCCAGCTGTTCCGGTATCTTGAAGACGGTCTCTGGCTTCAGCTTGCAGCCAACGCCAACGCCATGGCGGAACGGCTGTCGGCGGGCCTCTCGGAAATTGACGACGTGGCGATCGACTATCCGGTCGACGCCAACATGATCTTTGCGAGCATCCCGGGCGATGTTGCGGAAAACCTGCGCGACGCCGGGTTCGACTTCTACGACTGGGGCGATCCGGACCGGCCGAGCATCCGGCTGGTCTGCGCTTTCAACACCGATGCCGACGACGTCGACCGCTTCGTCGACGTTGCCCGGAGGTAGGCGCGACCGTCCTGGCGCAGTCCGCGGTTGCCGCCAGGCGCGCCGCGACCCGGCCGGACATCGCGATCCGCCCGGCGCAATCCGGCAGTCGAACGACCTCATTTGAGGCCGTTATCGAATTTTGGGGTACATTCGCACCGTTTATGCGGTAGGATTCTTTCGTTCGGGCAGGCGGAACCGTTCCGGACTGTCCGCGAAGTGCTGCGCACGGCATCGGCCGGGCGTGAGAGGAATTTCCACTTGGAGGAAATCGGAGGAAGCATGTCTACCACAATCAAGCTCGTTGCCGCCGCCGCGGTCGCCGCTCTGGCGTTCACCGGCACCACGACCGGCGCGTCGGCGCAGAAACAGCGCTTCATCAGCATCGGCACCGGCGGCGTCACCGGCGTGTACTATCCGACCGGCGGCGCGATCTGCCGCCTCGTCAACCGGATGCGCAAGAAGACCGGCATCCGCTGCTCGGCCGAATCGACCGGCGGTTCGGTTTACAACATCAACACCATCCGGGCCGGCGAGCTGGAATTCGGCGTCGCCCAGTCGGACTGGCAGTACCACGCCTATAACGGCACGTCGAAGTTCAAGAAGGCCGGCGCCTTCAAGGATCTGCGGGCGGTCTTCTCGGTTCATCCGGAGCCGGTCACGGTCCTGGCGCGCGACGGCACCGGCATCAAGAACATCACCGATCTTAAGGGCAAGCGGGTCAACATCGGCAATCCGGGTTCCGGCACGCGCGCCACCTGGGAGGTCATCGAAGCCGCTCTGGGCTGGAAGCGGACCGACCTGAAGCTGGCCACCGCCTTGAAGTCCGCGGAAATGAGCGCCGCCATGTGCGACGGCAAGATCGATGCGTATTTCTGGCTGGTCGGCCATCCTTCGGCCGCAACCAATGAATCGCTGGCGACCTGCGCCTCGCATCTTGTCAACGCCACCGGCGCTGCGGTGGACGGCCTTGTCAAGAAATGGCCGTTCTACCGCTATGCCACGGTCCCGGCCGGAATGTACAACAACAAGGCCGACATCAAGACCTTCGGCGTCGGCGCCACTTTCGTGACCAGCGCCAAGGTGCCGGCCGAAGTGGTCTATGTCGTCGTCAAGGCGGTGTTCGACAATTTCGGTGCATTCAAGAAACTGCACCCGGCCTTCAGGAACCTGAAGGAAAGCGAAATGATCCGGGATTCGCTGTCCGCTCCGCTGCACGCCGGCGCGGCCAAATACTACAAGGAAAAGGGCTGGATGAAATAACAGCCCGGACCGGTTGGCGGGGCCCGATGCGGCCCCGCCCTTTTTTTTGACCAATCAGAGAGCTTGAGAGGAGACGGCGATGGCCGATGCCGCCGCGCAACGCCCGACCGCCGAAGAGCTCGTCAGCAGCGTCGATACCGGCGGGCGCGATCCGAAAGGATGGCAGCGCAACCTGATCCCCGCGATCGCCTTCATCTGGGCGCTGTTCCAACTCTATATCGCGTCGGCCGTCCCCTTTACCCTGCAGGAAGTGACCGGGCTGCCCTTCGTTGTGCCCAACACCGAAGCGCGCATGATCCATCTGGCCTTCGGCCTGCTGCTCGCCGCCCTGGCCTTCCCGCTGCTCAAGCGCGGCCCGCGCGATTACATCCCCTGGTACGATTGGCTGCTGGCCGCGGTCGGCATCGCCTCCTGCCTCTACATGATCCTGTACCGGGACGAACTGGCCGAACGCGCCGGCGTGCCGACGGACACGGATCTCGTCATCGCCAGTTGCGGCATGGTGGTGCTCGCGATCTCCGTTTACCGGGCGTTGGGCCTGCCGCTCGTCGTCGTCGCCTCGGTTTTCGTGCTTTACGTCTTTTTCGGCGATGCCGCCTGGTTGCCCGACGCCGTCCAGTGGAAGGGCGCGTCCTTCGGCAAGGCGATGTGGCATTTCTGGATGCAGACCGAAGGCGTCTTCGGCGTCGCGCTGGGCGTTTCGGCGTCCCTGATATTCCTTTTCGTGCTGTTCGGCGCCATCCTGGAAAAGGCGGGCGCCGGCAACTTCTTCATCAAGATCGCTTTCGCGCTGCTCGGCGATCGGCGCGGCGGCCCGGCCAAGGCGGCGGTCGTCGCCTCGGCCCTGAGCGGGCTCTACTCCGGCTCTTCCATCGCCAACACGGTGACCACCGGCACCTTCACCATCCCGCTGATGAAGCGCACCGGCTTCTCGCCGGAAAAGGCCGGCGCCGTCGAAGTCGCGTCATCGACCAACGGGCAGCTGACCCCGCCGGTCATGGGCGCGGCGGCCTTCCTGATCGCCGAATTCACCGGCGTCAGCTACACGGATATCATCAAGCACGCCCTGATACCGGCGCTCGTGTCCTACATCGCGCTGGTCTACATCGTGCATCTGGAGGCCCTGAAGCTGGGGCTGAAAGGCCTGCCGAAACCGTCCACGACGATGACGGTCGCGCAGAAGCTGATCGGGTTCCTCACCGGCTTCATCGGCATCGCCCTGCTCGGCATCGCCGTCTATTTCGGCCTCGGCTGGATCAAGGTCATTGCGCCCGATGCAGCCTTCTTCGTCGTCCTGGTGCTGGTGGCGATCGCCTATCTCGCTCTGCTCTGGCTGGCGTCGCGCCAGCCGGATCTGGTGGTCGATCCCCCGGACGCGCCGATTACCGAGTTGCCCCGGGCGGGCGCCACGGCGATTACCGGGCTCTATTACGTCCTGCCGATCGTTATCCTGATCTGGTGCATCGTGCTGGAGCGGCTGTCGCCGGCGTTGTCCGCCTTCTGGGCGACCATGGCCATGATCGTCGTCGCGCTGACCCAGCATCCGCTCAAGGCTCTGTTCCGCGGCACCGGCAATCTGGGCGCCACCTTCCGGCACAGCGTCGGAGAACTGGTCGACGGCATGATCTCCGGCGCGCGCAACATGATCGGCATCGCCGTTGCGACCGGCGCGGCCGGCATCATCGTCGGCACGATTTCGCTCACCGGCGCGCACCAGGTCGTCGGCGAGTTCGTCGAGTTCCTGTCGGGCGGCAGCCTGATCATCATGCTGCTGCTGGTCGCCGTGATGAGCCTGATTCTGGGCATGGGGCTGCCGACCACCGCAAACTACATCGTCGTCTCCTCGCTGATGGCGCCGGTGATCGTGGCGCTGGGCGCGAAGAGCGGCCTGATCGTGCCGCTGATCGCGGTCCATCTCTTCGTGTTCTATTTCGGCATCCTGGCGGACGATACGCCACCCGTGGGCCTCGCCGCCTTCGCCGCCGCCGCCATCTCGGGCGGCGACCCGATCCGCACCGGCGTGCAGGGCTTCATGTACGATATCCGCACCGCCCTGCTGCCGTTCCTGTTCATCTTCAATACGGAGTTGCTGCTGATCGACGTTTCGGCGGGCAAGGCGGTGATCGTCTTTGTCATTGCGGTCGTCGCCATGATGCTGTTCGCAGCGGCGACCCAGGGCTATTTCTTCGCCCGCAACCGGATCTGGGAATCGCTCATCCTGCTGCTGGTTGCCTTTACCCTGTTCCGTCCCGGCTACTGGCTCGACCAGGTCGAACCGGAATTTGCCGAGCGGCCGGGCAGCGAGATCGTCCAGGTCGCCGAGGCTGTGCCCGAGGGCGGCGCGCTGCGGGTGACGGTCTCCGGGCCCAACTTCAACGATCCGGACCGGATCGACGAAACCACCGTGACCATTCCCTTCGGCAAGCCGGGCAAGGGCCTAGCGCGGCTGCGCGCCGCCGGGCTGCTCGTCGAGGTCGAGGAGGGCAAGGCCAGGATGGAGGAGCCGCTCCCGACCAGCCCGCTCAAGGCGCTGGCGCGAAGCTTCGATTTCTACGGCGACACGCCGACGGTCATCAAATCGATCCTGGTGCCGAACGAGCGGATGGCGAAGGAATTCTTCTACATCCCGGCCCTGATCCTGCTGATCCTCGTCATCCTGCTCCAACGCCGCCGCCAGACCCAGCCGGCGTTCTGAGTCTCGGGCGCGAGGCGCGAGGGGCGGCCCCCGGACCGCAGTCCGGGGCAGGCGAACCGCCGGTCTGCAAATCGACGGCGACGCCGTTCTCGGCCCTTACGTCGGAAAGAGGCGGCACGGTCGCCGGACGTGTCCTAGGCACGCTTGACCGGTTTCGTGTCGACGGTCACCCGGACATGTTTCTGGACATGGCGCTCGACCGCCGGCTTGCGCGATCCGCCGTCCGGCTCGCCCCAGACGACCGTCAGGCTTCGGCCTTCCGTCGCCAGGTCCTCGTCGATGGCCGCCAGCGAGAACCAGCCGCCCACGTTCACGGAATAGACGGGGTAGTAGGAGACACCCGCCTGCGCATCGCCGTCGAGCACGATGTCCTGCGGCGACGTGCAGTAGTTGGCGTAGGGGATTTCCATGAATTTGTACCGCTCGCCGCCGCTCAGCGCGCTGGCATGGATGGCGGCGGTATCCTCGGCGTCCCACACCAGCCGCACCTTCTTGCGTTTCTTCCGTTCGGCGAAGGCTTCCAGCGCCTTGCGGCCGATGAAGTCATGATCGAACCTCACCATGAAGCCGTATCCCAGCTCATAGGGCGTCTGGTAGTGGTCTTCGATGTTCCCGGTCGCGTGGCTGCCGCCGATCGATATCGCGCCCTCGAAGCCGGCCGCCGGCAGCCACTCCCGATACGCCTTCATCCGGTCGCCGGTATATATCGCCGGCAGAACGCTTCCCGCCCAGCCGGACTCGACCGCCGTGACCGGATAGACCCGGCCGCCGATCCGGGTGAGGCCGTAATCGGCGCCTGCGTCGAGCACGATGTCCCTGACCGCCTCACCCTCTTCGGCCGGCCCCCAGAACTCGTAGCCCGGAGCGCCCGACATACGGTGGTTCAACGCGGTGACGGTCCGGTCGCCGACCTTGAAGCGCCCCATTTTGAAGAAGCCGATGTCCGGCAGGGGGCCGCCGTTGACCCGCTCGAAAATCCTGTCTGCGTTCGGCCCCTGAACCTGATAGCGGTACACCCGCCGGTCGGCGAGGTCCGGCGACGGGGGATTGACCTGGGTGAGGGTGGCGTCATAGCCGCCGGTCTCCGCGTGGAAGGCCACCCAGTTGCCCACCGCCGGTTTGCCGACGATGGCGACCTTGCCTTCCTCCTCGCAGAACAGGATCGCGTCGCCGATATAGTAGCCGCCATAGTTGCAGACCACATATTGCTTGGCCTGCATGACGCCGAAATCTCTGAAGCTGTTGACGCCGAGATCGGAGAGGAGGCGGATCGTGTCCGGCCCTTCGAAGAGATGTTCGGACATATGAAACGACATGTCCTGGAAGATTGCCGCACGGCGCCAGGCGCGCTGTTCGTCCTGCCAGTTGCTGAATTCGGACGCGAGGGGGAAGGAAAAGGGGCGCCCGCCGGCGTGATAAAGCTGATCGAATACGCTCGAATCGCTCGCCCGTATACGCTGTTCGAGTGAGAAGCCGGTCATCTGAACCTCCCTGTCCTGCCCCGATGATAGGAACCCGGCACCGGCCGTCTGTCATCCGGATGACGGACAAACCGCACCCCGACGGGACAGGCGTCGTCGTCTGCGCCGACGGATCGTCCCGTTTGCTTGAACCTGTCCGGGCGGCCCTGCTAGAACGCCGTCCGAATGAATGACAGGGTTTTCGCGAAAGCGCTGGCCTACCGGGGCGCGACGAAGCTTGCAGCGTCGGTCGACAAGAAGGACTTCGGCGCGCATCTGCTGCGCTTCATCTCGGACGCGGCGCGCATCGACAACTTCGGCGCCTTCTATGCGTCGGAACTGGGGAAGGTCACGCCGGTTCTGTCTGTCTGGTCGGGCAAGATCGGCAGTTACCGGTTTCGTCGAAACGCCGCCGAGATTCTGGCGCACACCTCGGTCAAGGACGAGATCGTGGAGAAGATCCGGGCGGCGCCGGGCGAAGGCGCCCTGATCGAACGCTGGCACCCGCCCGCCGGGGATCCGCGGATCGCGATGTATGCGCGGGCCGGGGTGCTGGAGAAGGTCTCCATATCGACCCGTCTGGGCCGCGGCGGCTTTCAGTCCTTTTTTCTGCGCAGTTCTGCCGACGGCTGGCTGACCGACCGGGAGTTCGCCGGCCTGGAAGACGTGCTGCCGTTCGCGCATGAACTGATCGGCCTGAGGCACCGCCTCGCCGGATCGGAGTCCTTTCAATTCGTCCCCGGCCTCTCGGCCTCGAGCCTGCGCGAGCGGAACGTCATGGCCTTCGCCGCCCTGTCGAAACGCGAAGCGGAGGTCTGCGATTGCCTCGTGAAAGGCGTCACCGTCGCCGGCACCGCGGTGGACCTCGGCATTGCCGAGAGTACGGTCAGAACTCTGCGGCAGCGCGCCTATCGCAAGCTCCGGGTCGCTTCGGCCAACGAACTGATGGCGTTGATGCTGCATGACCGTCAATTCGCGGGCGACGGCAACGATTGACGCCGTCGTCCGGTTCCCGGCGCCCGAACCGGGTCGCCGTCTTCATCCGATGGCCGCTTGCCGCGCGGAAGAGGCCCCGGCTGCGGACGGGCAGCGGACCGTCGCGCGCCGGCCGCCCATTCGGCGCTGGCCGCGATGCCGCCGAAGGGGAAGAGGTGGATGCCTGCGATATTGCTTTGCGGGTTTGCCAGTTTGAACGCGTCGAGCGCGGCAACGATCTCCGTCGGCTCGTGGACGCTCAGCACCCTGGTCAGGTCGCGGCCGCGCTTCCTGAGCACGGACACGGACGCGCCGACTCCGCAGCCAAGCGCAAAACGGATGAGCGTTCCGAGCTTCGCGGGCCCGGCGATTCCGACATGGACCGGCAGGCGCACCCCCATGTCCTGCAAACGGATCGACCAGTCGATGATGGGCGCCGCGTCGAAGGCGAACTGGGTGACCAGCGCCATCTCGCAGTCGGTCCGTGCCGATGCGAAATTGTCTTTCCATACCGCCGCATCGTCGGCGCGCCGGGTGCCGCCGTCCGGGTCGATGTCGCGGTTGCCCTCCGGGTGGCCGGCCACATGCAGCCGGCAGAACCCCCGTCGATCGAACAGCCCGGTTTCCAGAAGGTCGATGGCGCCGGAAAAATCCCCGGCCGGGGCGGATAGGCTTCCGGCGATCGCGAGAGCCTCGTCGACTCCGGCGTCCCGGTACCGGGCCAGCCAATCCTCCAGCGTTCGCCGGCCGGCGATCAGCCGGGCCGGAATGTGGGGCATGACCGGGAATCCCTGGCTGCGCAGCCGGCCGGCGGCGGAGACCATGTCGTCGATCGGGGTGCCCGGGACGTGGGCAATGTAGATCCGGGTTCCCGCAGGCAGGAGTTCGCGAAAGTCCGCGATTCTGGAAGCGGTTCTCGGCAACGCCTCGATGGAAAAGCCGTCGAGGATATTCATGTCCCGTTCCCTTCCGTTCGATCCGGCGAGGCGCAATCCGGCGGGGCGGGCGCTTCCCCGGCGGCGATCACGGAACGACCGTTGCAAGCAACGGCCCGGACCCGATCGGCCGCGTTCGGCCTCCGCGCGAAGGCGAGGCTGCCCTGTGGCGGCGCCTCTTCCGTAGAGCCGGATGCTGCCGGCGCCGTCCACGCCTGTATGTCATCCGAAGAGATGACGTGTGCGCCGGTACACAGTCTCGCCGCCGTTGACATGCGCCGGACCGAACGCCGGTTGAGGCGGTTCTCGGAGTGGCGCAGAGCTTCCCGGGCGGCAGGGCCGGCTCGACCTGTCGCGCCGTTGGCAGGGGAGGCCGTCCGGTGGATGCTGCGACGGGTGGTCCGCCGGCGCGCCCGTTTCATCGACGACTGCGACGACCATGTCGATCAGGCCCTTCGACGCCGGCTTCGATCCCTTTGCCGAAGGCGCCGGCCGCACCCGGACCAGGCGGTTCGTTGTCGTAGACGTTCGCGTCGCCGGTCCCGAACCCCTTGCCCGGCTCTAGGACCCTGCCGAAGCAACGGCCGGCGCGGTGGCGCAGGCTCCAGCGCGAGATCGGCTACGGGCTCGGGTTCGGCGGCGACCGCTTCACCGGCACGCCCAGCCGGTGGCGCTGCCCGAATCCCCGTTATCACTGGCCGTTCCGGCTATCCGCCCGCCACGCGCCGCACCGCCTCGCCTTCGCGGTCGGGGTCGGTCGCGGGCACCAGGGCGTCGGCGTTCTTGCCCTGGCCGGCGATTCGACGACCACGACCCGCTCGGCGTCAACCGCGCGCGGGACGGGCGGGCGCCGGGGTATGCGCCGTCCGGCTCACGGGGAGCGCCGGCAGGCGTCGTCCATGCGCGCTGGGCGGTGGGGCGGTCCATGCCTCGTCCGGCCGCAGCCTTGCCGCGTATTGGACCGGACCCATTAACGCCCCCGGCGCGCTGTTTGAAATGCCGGTCGGGGAAAAGACATGCCCCGCCGGCATGCACGCCGGCGACCGGCGGAACCGGGCGCGAAGCCTCAGGCGGTCTTCATTCCGCCTGCCGTCGGGAACCTTCGCCCATCCCGCCGCCATAATCGCGCTCCAGGTCCCGGTAGACCGTGTGCACGTGATCCGCGGGATTGCCGGCATCGGCGCCGCCCCGCGCGTCGTTGGCATACTCAATGACGACCGACGGCCCCTGTATCGCCCAGGAAACGTCGCTCCCGGCCGCCAGCGGGCCGCTCCAGGCGAACCGGGTTTCCGCGAGCCCGTCGAGAAACCGCGCCTTGTGCGCCCGCGCAGGGGCCGCCGGCATGAGATCGAACCATTGCGAGGCGAGCGCGAGGAGCGCCTCCCTCTGCGTCCCGTTCAGCAGCCTGCCGGGGATGCCCGCGGGCGCCGGGACAACGCCGTCCCAACGGGGCCCGACCCGCAGCGCGCCGCGCCTCTCGCCGACCACCGCCAGCGCACGCTGCTCCGGCGTCAGGCTGGCCACCAGCTCGTGCGCGAGATCGGTCTCCGCCCCCAGCGGCCGCAACTCCGCACCCGCCACGGCGAACGCCTGCGGGTAGGTGCCGATGAAGCTGGGCGACAGGGAATAGGCGTCGCCGTCGAGCGTGACGTTGAGCGCGACATGGTGCCCGTCCAGCTGCACCGCCCAGCGGGACGCGGGCGAGGGATCGCCGAACACGGCGAAGCGGAAGGCCCCGATCCCCACCCCTTCGTTCGGCTCGCCGTCGACGGTGGCGCGCAGATCGTCCCCCAGCATGACGTCCCGAACCTTGCCGTAGCCCTTCGCGCTCAGCAGCGCCGCGAGAAGGTCCGAGAAGGCGCGGAGCTGGTCGTCGCCCAGGTCGCCCAGCGCGACTCCGCCGGCCGGCCCGCGCACCGGGGCGTTGGTCCACCGGCGTCTCTCGGGGCTCGCCAGGCCGTATCGCGCCGACCGCCGCTGCGCCGCGTCCAGCGAATCCAGGAACCGGACCGCCGCGCGCGCCATGGTTTCCGGCGAGCGGTCCGGCGGCGCCGGACGGTACGTCCCCAGCACCGCACCGGCGCGGGATGCGTAGCCCGCGGCGATCCCCGCTCTGCCGTCCCCGGCGGAAGCGCCGCCCGGCCCCGATACGGCCGAAAGCGCCCAGAACGCGCAGAGCAATACCGATGCCAACGACCGTCTCATCGCCACCTCCAACAAGCACCGCTGGTTCGACGGCCACGACGTCATCCGCCGCATGACCTTCGGCGGCGGATAGAGGTGGCCATTCCGGAGCCGGGGGCGCGGAGGGCCCGTGCGCGCGGAGAGCGTCCATGACCGGCCCGGTCACCACTACCACCTGATCGGACTTCGGAACATCGCTCACCTTGAGCTTCGCGCATCGACCGCTGCCCGGTCCACACCCGGATCCCGACCCCGACCCCGGGAGCAAACCGACATTGCACGCCGTTCCCCCGCCCTCCGGCCGCAAGTTGCGACCTCGTCCCGAGAGTCGAGACTTGACCTCGTTTCGTCAGAATCGCCGATCCGAGGCTGCCAGGATCGCTCAACCCGGTGGAATTCCTCGATTCATCGTTCTGTCCGCTGGAACGGGGGGCGGGCGGCTGTTATCGTGCCGAATGCGGTTGCGTTCAACCTCCAGACCACGGCTGGCCATTCACGAGGTCTTGCCGCTCGACCTCGAATCCGAGAGCACGATCACGGTGGGCGACCAGATCCTCATCGGCCCCCGCCGCAGAGACTCGTCTCGTCCAGCTGGTAATGCTGCGTTTTATG
The DNA here is from genome assembly GCA_965202925.1 of Alphaproteobacteria bacterium. GTDB lineage: Bacteria > Pseudomonadota > Alphaproteobacteria > Bin65 > Bin65 > Bin65. The sequence goes on from CBDBCG010000002.1 coordinate 746,580, forward strand.
TTCATCCGTCAAGATCGCGGCGGCTCTGGCCGAGGCGCGAAAAGCCAAGCGTATTCAGTGTGTTACGGTAGTGCATATACCGCCGGGTCATACCCGGTCTTCATGTCGGAAGCGGGTGAATTTCAACTGCTGGGCACGATTGGCCCTTCGTGACCCTTTAGGCGGAATTCGGAGCGCTGCCGGTATTTCATCGCCTCTGGTCATCCGGGATATCCGAGGCCGGTGCCCACGGTTAGCACGAAACCTCTGCCGTTTCGATCCCGGCAGCGGCAATTCCGCTCCCGGCCTGTCCGAGCGGCGCTCCTGCCGTCTCGTACGGCATGGACCCGCCGCGCGGCGTCAGGCGGTCGAGGCCGGCGTTTCCGGGCGATTTCGTCGGGGGGCCGCGGAAGGGCTTCCCGCGCCGCCGCCGGGGAGACCGCCGCCATGACCGAAGAGACTGCCGACTTTCCCGCCGCCCGCACGGGCAGTGCCGGAAGAACGTCCGGGCCGCCGCGCCGGCGCCGCCCGGATCCGCATATCTGTCGACCGGCCCACGCACGGTTCCGCTGCCCACACTCCTGACACCGGCGACAAGCCGCTCACCGTCGCCGAGGACGGCGCCGGCATCGCCGATCTTGCCGTCCTGCTGAGCTTCGGCGAGAACGGCTGGGACCGGGATCTGGTGCGCCGCGAGGACGCCGCCGGCTTCGGCTTCGCCAGCCTGCGCGCCGCAACTGCACGGTGTCATCGAGGCCGCGTTCGCCGGACGGGCAAATGTCGCCCGGCTGGCGCGTCGCGCTGGAACCGGCGCACTTTCTCGGGGAAGCCGAGGCCGAGGTTCGGCGCCAACTCGTTGCGGTCGCTGGCATTGTGGGCAATCCCGGCGCCGAGCACCGGCTGGCTGCCCCCGGCATCGACCGCCGTTTGCGCGCTGAAACACCGACGGAACTCGCGCGGACGGCGCTTCCCCATCAGTCCGCCGTCGGGGACGATGAGATTGCTCTGCTCCCTATCGCGCGGCCTTTCCGAAGGCGCCTTCGGCAGCTTGCCCCTGCGACGCCCGTTGCGGCTCGATGGCTGTCTTCCGATCATGCTCCGCCCCGGTACCGAATTGACAGCGTGCCGGCGCCGGGCTGAAATTCACGGAAATCAACGTCCGATGGAGTTGCGATGTCGGCCAAGGGGGTGTGCATCAGCGGGATCGTGGGCTGCGGGGCCGTTCTGATCGTGCCTGGCTCGGGCCTTTTCGTTGCGTGGACGGATCCCCCCTATGGCATTTTTCAGAAGCTCGGATTGTTGGTCTTCGTGATGTACTATGCCTTTGTGGCCTGCGCCGCCTTTGTCTTGTGGGCGACGAAACAGGTCTTCAACGCATTCGGCTATCGGTCCGCCGATCTGACGATTGGAACGTTGTTTGCCTTACTGGCGTGCCTCCCTCCTGTGGCGCCTCTGGCGTGGGCATGGTTCTCAATCCTTGCGACCCGTTTCGGCAAACAGGTCGGTTCGCTCCTGTGGCAAGCGATCGGCATCGTCTACCTGCTTTCCTTGTTACTGATCGCACTCGGGATGACGTCCCTTGCAGGCGTCGATGTTCCCTATCGCGAGGAGCTCTTTGAGCTGGCTTATCTGATGTTGCTCGCCGGCTGGCTCTGTCATTGCGTCTGCCTGATCCTCGGTGCCCGCAAGATGCCAAGGATCGATCCGGCAGTTCCCGATGATGCACCGGGTTGACCGCCGCCGCGTCGTGCGGCGGTAGCGCCCGCCCGCGGCAAGCCATTGCTCGACCGGATCGCGCGACCCCGCCCATGTGGCTGGCCCGCGCGATGCTGGCGATGCCCGCGGGCCACGTTGTCGCCGCGCTCAGGCACCGGTGGATCGAACCGGAGGACATTCCTAGCCGCATGGCGATCAAGCGGCACGGCTGAACCCGAACCGGGAGGAACGCGATGACGATCACCAGGCGCATCGCGGCGACCGCCGCCGTTCTGCTGGCGCTTGCCGCACCGGCCGCGGCGGATGGGAAACGGATCACCACCGAGGAGGAATTCCGGAAACGGGTCGTCGACCGCGACTTCACCGGCGAGGCGAGGGCCTTGCGCTACACCGCCGACGGCAGGATGACCGGCGTCTCGCGCGGCAGGCGCGTCGAAGGAACGTGGAGCTGGGTCGGCGATACCCTCTGCAGGACGGCAACCTGGGGTTCCAGGAACCTGGGATACGATTGCCAGGCGATACTCGTCATCGGCGAGCTCGTGATCATCGTCCGCGACCGGGGCCGCGGGAGGGCCTTCGCGCTCCGGAGCGGGCCGCTCGAGATTGCCTGTTTCTGCTGACGGGAGCGAGACGTCATGAATTTCGGCCAGATGGTCCGCGAACTCCGCGACGGCTTCCGCTCCGCGCCCGGAGGCGACAAGGCGGTCACCGTCCACCTCTTCGGCATCCGCTACTCCGGCGAGATCCGCGCGTGGGGGTCGTCCGTCGATGGTATCGTTCTCGAGGCCGACCTGCCGGCGAGCTACGCGGGCGAGATCCGAAAGGCGATGCGCATCGCCGGGCATGTGACGCTCGGGCGCGACACCCGCCGGAAGGCCCCGGCCCGGTCGCCCCTGTCCAGGACGGTGCTGGCGCCGGCGCCGGACGGGTAGCCGCCCGAGCCGAGCCCCGGGCCGCGACGGCGCCGCCGAATGACCGGGACGCGCCGGTTCCTCTGCCCGGCACCGTGTTCGACGTCGACGCCGGGGGTTCCCGGTGCCGGTCCGGCAAGGGGGTATCGCAGTCGTGCACTTGAGAGAGTCCGTGCCTGAACGCCATCGCCCGCGGCCTTGCGGCGCCCGGCGCGGCGCGGCGGCCCGCGGCCCCCGGACCCCGTTTTGCGGCTTGGCGGCGGCGCTCCTGACGCTTGCCGCTTGCGCGGGTAGTCCTGGCGAAGCGACGGAAGGGCCGGGCCGGCAACGGCCCCATTACGAATTCTCGGCCAGCGGCGAGACATGGGAGCCCGGCGCCGCCGCCCGCGTCGAGCTCGACGCGGCGATCCCTCTCCGGCCGGACGCCGGACCGGGCAGCGCCCTCTTTCTCCAGCCCGGCCTCGTCCTTTCGCGGGGGCCGGGAGAGCGAAGCCTCCAGGGCGGCTCGCTCGGGATCGTCTACCGCTTCGAGGGCGCGGGCGGGATCGTCGGGCTGAACGCGTTCCACGATTTCAACCGCATCTCCGGCCCCGGCCGCGCCAGGACGCACCGCCAGGCGGGCCTCGGGGCGGACTACCAGAGCGGAAGAAGCCACATCGGCGCGAATTGGTACATCCCCCTTACCGGGCGGAGCGAATGGGATGACGGCGGCGCACGGCTGACCGAATACGCCGTGGGCGGCCCGGAGCTGCGCTACCGCTTCGCCCCGGACGACCGCTGGACGCTGCCTGCGGGGGCGGGCGTTCCGCGAGATCGGCCGCGGCGGCCGCCGTCCCGAAGGCTCCGGCGCCGGGGATGCCTGGCGCCTCGCGGCCGGCGCGGGCTACCGGTTCGGCTGCGCGAGGGTCGGGCTCGACCTCGAGCGCGACACAAGGCGCGGCGAGACGGCGGCGCGTCTCGGGCTGAGCATCCGCCTCGGGGCGCGGCGCGGCGCCTGCGCGGAGGACGCCGGGCTCAACCGCCTCGCCCTCGTCGCGCGCGAGAAGATCGTCGCGGTACGGCAGATCGCCACGAGGCTGCTCGTACCCATCACCGCTCTGCCGGACGACGTGACACAGCTCTCCCGCATCGTGCCGGGCGGCGATCCCGAAGCCGGCACGGTCTGGCTGTTCTCCCAGGGCGGTCCCGTCACCGAGCTGGACTCCGGGGCGGACCTGACGGAGTTCCCCGGCCACGGGAAGCGCATCCTGGTCAACGTGCACCAGGTGCAGACCCTGAACCCCGGCCTGATCGACGACCGGCGGCTCGACAGCGTCGCGCGGGTCCAGGCGGAGATGGATGTGAGCGTCGAGATCCTCGACCGGGTGATCCGCCACTTCAGGGCGCGGGGCAAGCGGGTGGTGTTGTTCAGCCACTCCTTCGGCTCGTTCATCGTGCCCCGCTACCTGGCGCTCAAGGGTCCGGGCGGCGCGGACCGCTACGTCATCATGGCGGGCCGGCTCGACATCGAGCGGGAGATGTACGAGAACCGGCTGGGCAAGCTGCACGACGGAAGCACCGTCGCCTGGTACTACGAGGGCGGCACGACGCTCACCCGGTTCGACCTGGCCGACGACCCCGGCGCGCCGCTGGAGAACGGCATGCTGCCGCGCTGGCTCCGGATGCAGGCGGTGTTCCAGGGCGCGCTCGGGAAGCACCGCTACACCCGCCTCCTCGCGGAGACGGACCTGTCCAGGGTGATCTACGCCTACGGCACGACGGACCGGGAGATCGGCCGGCTGACCGCGGCCGAGATCGCTTTCCTCGAATCGAGAGGCGCCAGGGTCCTCGCCGTCGAGGGCGGGCACGGATCGATGTTCGACCGGCCTGCCGCCGCGAGGATCGTGGAGCTGCTGGAGAAGCGGCGGGCAAGCCGCTTCCGGTCCCGGGACCCGACCCGTCCCGGGACCGGCGCCCGCTCGAGCAGGACCCGGTGACCGGCCTCCGCGGACGCGGCACTCTCACCGGCCCGGCCGGCCGCACGATCCGTTGCGTCCCGGGCCGTGTCCTGCGCCGTCAACGCCCGGCCGCCGGTTCGGCCGGCGGTCCGGCGGGTGTCCCGGCGGGCGCCCGGTTCCGGAGTTCGGTGCGGTAGGCGAACCGTTCGCGCACGGTCTCGATCCTGAGCGGCATCTCGATATAGGCCCCTTCGAGCCAGAGCTCGGTCTGGTCGAGGAAGGTGGTGCTGCCGATATGCCCGTCCTGGCCGCCGAGCAGCACGAAATGGTTGCGGTCCACATCGGACATGTCCGAGATATGCCGCGCGTTCGAGCCGTAGTCGACGAAGTGACGGTCGGCGCCGGTGTGGTGGGCGGTCTTCATCAGCGTGTCGTTGGCGCCGCCGACCGGGACATCGGTGAAACGGAAGCGCCCGCCGACCAGCGGCAGCAGCGACAGCGGGTGATCGAGGCCGAGCCGGTGCATGGCGCCCCAGTCCGGGAACCTCGCCGTCACCGCGCCGGCGCTCCTCAGCGCCGTTCCCATCGCGGCGTTGAGCTCGGCCGCGCCGGCGCTCGCGATGTCGGCGGCCATCATTCTCTCGATGCGGCCCGCGTCGGCGAAGGCCTCCCAGTCCGTTCCGCCCAGCTTGGCCGAATAGAAGCTGCGGACAAAGGCCTCGCGGAAGGCTTCGTAGGCGACCGCGCCGCGCGAGTCCGGGCTGTAGCGCCCGTCCCAGTCGCGCATCGCTGCGAGCGCGCGCGTCCCGTCCTCGCCGGCGCCCGCGGCAATGCCGGATGTGTCGATCCGCTCGACGAACAGGTCGCGCAGCGCCGCCGCCGAGGCCTTGCGGACGTCCTGCTGCAGGGCTTTGACGTCGTCGATGCCGATCCCGCCGCCACGCAGCAGCTCGGCCATGCGCAGCACACGGTCGTCGAGCGAAAAGAAGTACCCGACCCGACCCGCCGCCGCGGTCGGCCGGTTGTTGGCCGACACCAGGAACCCGCGCCCCGGGTTGAGGCTGAAGGGCAGGTCCAGGGTGCCCCGCATCCCGGCCCAGCGCTCCGCGTACCCGTCCGGCGGCAGAACCAGGTCCCCGGGCGCCGCGTCGCCGAGCCCGGGCAGCCGGACCGCCATGACCTGGCCGATATTGCCGTCATTGTCCGCATACAGCATGTTCTGGCCCGGAACCGCGAAGCCCGACAGCGCCTCGCGGAACTCAGCGAAGCTCCGCGCGCGGCTCACCTTCAGCATCGCGCTGATCTCGTCGCTCAGCAGATGGCCGATCCAGCTGAGCGCGAACGGTCCCGAGCCCGACGCCGCCACCGCGGCGGCGAGCTGCGGCGCATCCGACAAGACCGGGCCCCAGCGCGTCTCGCGGATCTCGACCTCGCGGTCGAACCACCAGCGCACAGCGATCCGTTCGCGCCTTGTGGTCATCGCGGCATCCCCGGCGTCGAACAGCGCGCTCGAGGCGGCACGCATGTTGGTTCCGCCCCACGCGATCCACGGATTGCGGCCGATGGCGATGAAGGGAATCCCCGGGATCATCAGCCCCACCGCGTGGTAGGACGGCGACTTGATGCCCGCCAGCAGCCAGATATTGGGAAGGCGGATGCCGAGATGCGGATCGTTCGCCATGATCGCGGCCCCTGTCGCGCTCATCGCGGGCGCCACCGCCAGGCTGTTGCTGCCCGACCGGCTCAACCCGCCGAGCAGGGTCCGCAGATGCGCGGCGCGCTCGCGCGGCCCGAAGCTCGTTGCCGAAGACGATCCGCTCTCGATCAGCCGCGCCCACAGCGCGGGCCAGTCGTCACGGCCGCGCAGCCCCAGCAGGTCCAGCCACTCCAGCCAGTTGACGTCGGTCCCGGCGAGGCGGCCGAAGGCGAGCACGTCCCGGATCGACCAGGGCTCGCGGTCCAGACCGAGCGCGCCGAACTCATAGGGCAGCTCGGGAGCGGTCTTCAGATGATGGTTGATCCCCGCCACGAAGCGCTCGAGCCAGGCCCTCGTCGCCGGCGGCAGTCCGGCCTCGATCTCCGCCGCCGCGCGCCCGAAATCGAGGATCCGCAGCGCGTGGTCGATGTCGGTGGCGAAGGGACCCGCCATCTCCGCGACCCGGCCCTGGGCGATGCGCCGGTAGACCTCCATCTGGCCGAGCCGGAGATGGGCGTGCACCAGGCCGAGCGCGAACGCCGCGTCGCCGTCGCGCTCGGCCTCGATGAACGGGATCTGGTGCCTGTCCCAGTAGACGGTGACCCGCCCCTCGAGCGGCAGGCCCGAGGTCGGGAATGCCGACAGCCGCTGCTCGATCGAGGTCTCGTCGGGCAGCGGCGCAAGGAGCGCGCCGCCCGCCAGCAGCCCGGCGGCCAGCAACCCGATCGCCAGAAACCCGGTCGCCAGCCTCCGGCGAAGCCGCGCCGGTCCTCGGCCGCCCCGGCCTGCCGCCGGCCGAACAGGGGTGTCGCTGCGTCTCATCCCTCGGCTCCCGCGGTCGCTCGCCTTCCGGTGTCGGTCCCTCGATGTGGGCACCGGCAGGGAGAACCGCAAGACAGTCTGCCGTCCTTCCCTCCAGATGCCGGCGACGCGGGCATTCGGGGCAGGGCCGGCCCTCCCGGCCCGGCCCGTCGTCCGGGGACGCGGGGGGCCGCCGGCGCGGTTCAGGTCCGACACCCGCGGTCGTGCAACGCGACGCCGCCAGGCCGACGCGAAAGATGTCGTTCCGGCGATGTCGTTCCGGCGATGTCGTTTCGGCGATTGCGTTTCGGTCTGGCGGCGCATCCCATCGGGTGATACTGCGTCGACCGCAGGTTCGCAGTTCGGTGAAACCCATGGTCGTGACCTTGCACTCCCTGGCCGACGTGACGCTCGAAACCGCCTGGCAGGTCGGCTTCGAGAACGCCGGCATCGTCCTGTCGGATCGCGCCAGGGCACGCATCGGGGAGTGTCGGGAAGCCTTCGAACGGCTTTTGGCCAGCGACAGCGCCGGGTTCGTGTACGGGTCCACGGCAGCGCCGGGCGCCCGGGCGAAAACGCCGCTTTCCGCCGAGGGCCGGAAGGCGCTGGCAAACGCGCAGACCGTGTGGGCCCCGAAGGATTTCGGAGGCGGAAACCGGTGGGTGCCCGGGCACGCGATGCGTCTGGCGCTGCTCGCCCGGGTCGCGGGCTACCTCGAAGGCCACGCGAGCGTCACGGTCGGAACCGCCGAGTGGGTCGCAGGCCTTCTCTCCGGACCCGCGCCGGCATTGCCGCTCGACACTGCAACCGGGCCGGGCGAGGTCATGCCGCTGAGCTGGCTCTATCCGAAGCTTGCCGATGTCGAGCTCGCGGCCGGCGAGATCATGTCGCTGTACAACGGATCGCCCTTCGCCACCGGATTCGTGACCGATGCCGCGCTCACGTCCGCAAGGAGGCTCCGCCTGTTGGAGCGGGTCTTCGCCCTGGCCGTCGAGGCGGTCGCCGCGCCGCTCGACGCCTATGACGCCGCCCTGCAGGCCATCACCGCCGATCCGGATCACCGCAACATCCTGCGGCGTTTGAACGAATTGCTGGGCGGCGTTCCGAAATCCGGCAGGCTTCCCCACCAGGCGCCGGTGAGCTGGCGGATCGTCCCCACGGTCCTGGCAACGGCGGCGCGTGCGGTGCGAAGTGCAGAGGAAACGGCCGGGCAGTCGCTCCGGTCGATCGCGCACAATCCGGTGTACCTGCCGCCCGAACCCGGCCATCCGAACGGTCGCGCCATCTCGTCCGGCGGCTTTCACGACCATCAGGCCAGCCGCGCCATCGACATGCTGAACATTGCCGGCGCGGACATCTGCGCCCTCGCGACGAAGCAGACCTGCCGGCTGCTCGACGGTGCGCCGTTCGGTCTTCCGAATCTTCTGGTGCCCGCCGGCTCCGGCACGATCGGCACGGAGCTGCTCGCCTGGTCGCAGACGAGTCACGCAGAGCGGGCCCGGCAGGCTGCGATGCCGGCGGTGCTTCCGATCGGGCTGGAGGATCCCGGCGGCGGGCAGTCGGATGTCGCCGCACCGGTCTTCCTGGCCTATGAAAGGCATCTCGACGTCGCCGATGCCGTCGACGCCTCGCTGGCGACGCTCAGCGTCGCCATCGTACAGGCCTTCCGTCTCACCCGACGTCCCCCGCCGCCGAAACTCGCAGAGCTGCACGAAGCGCTCGACACCGTCGTCCCGCCGTTCGAGCCGGACCGCATCGGCGATCTCGGCGCGACCCTGAGACGGCTGAAGAAAAGCTATTCCGAAGCAGCGATCGGCCGGGGCGACATGGCGGCGCTGATTTGAGCGGCCCCCGCGTGCCGGCGTCGGTTCGGGCGGGTTTCCCGACCGGTCGTCGGCGCCCGCCGCAGGCTCTCCCCCGGGGCGGTCAGGGAGACCATCGCCGGCCGGAACGCCAGGAGGCTGCTCGGGACCGCCCCGGCCTGAAGGCGAGGCCCGGGCCGGTCAGCTCCGGAACCTCAGGGACGGCGGCATCGTCCGCTTCGAGAGCTTCCGGCGCATCGTGAAGCCGGGCGAAGCGTCAGGGCTTCGTCGCCAGCGCCGGCGGAAGCGCCGGATGCCGCCGCCCCCGGACAGGAACCGGGCCATGACGCCCGGAGATACCGCGACACGCTGCGGGATCGCTCACCCTGGGCTTCCCGCATCGGCCGCCACCCGGTCGACACCGGGATCCCGAACCCGACCCCGGGGGCAAACCGACATTGCACGCCGTTCCCCCGCCCTCCGGCCGCAAGTCGCGACCTCGTCCCGAGAGTCGAGACTTGACCTCATTTCGTCAGAATCGCCGATCCGAGGCTGCCGGGATCGCTCAACCCGGCGGAATTCCGCGATTCATCGTTCTGTCCGCCGAAGCGGGGGCGGGCGTCTGTCATCGTGCCGGATGCGGTTTGCGTTCAACCTCCGGACCCCGGCTGGCCCTTCACGAGGTCTTGCCGCTCGACCTCGAATCCGAGGGCACGATCACGGTGGGCGACCAGATCCTCATCCGCCCCCGCCGCAGAGACTGGTCTCGTCCAGCTGGTAATGCTGCGTTTCTGCCAGTTCTGTCATGGCCCGTTGGCCGGGACCAGGCTGATCGCTGAAACCCCAGGCCAGGCCTCGATTCTCCAATCCGCCCGAAGAAACGGCTGGCGCCGCCGGTCTTCGAACCGAAATCGCGTGATTTCAACCTGCTGTCCCTCACTGGGTACGCATGTCCTCAGACACTGCCCAATCCACGTTCATGGCGTATTTCTGCCAGTTATGCCACATGGCATGCCGCAATGTCGGTGTTTCGGCGCCAGATCCCTGTCGCTCCGTGATTTTCCGCCATCGCCTTGAGGCGGTCGACGCGGCCCCGTCATCGGACCGTAACCGAGCCGGCTCAATCTCCCGGGTGCCGCTGTCCGCCTGTGGCGTCGAACCATCTATCGCTCCGTCTTGCGCCGGTCGCGCTGCGCGCCGGTGATAACATGTTGGACGACCGGCCGCGAGAGCCGGATTTCCCGCGCGATGGCCGCCGGCCTGAGGCCGGCCTTGCGGGCAGCCAGCATCGGCCGTTCCGGCAGGTCCTTGCCGCCGGCGATGGCGACGAGGGTGGGCAGCCAGCGCCGGACGGCGGGCGTCTTGCGGGTTGCGTAGTTGTCCATGACCAGATGGACGTCGAGACCGGTAGGCACTTGGGCTTCGACTGCCCGAGGGTAGTGCATGGTCGAAGGGTGGGCCCTGAATGAAAAGACGCCCGCAGAAAGAAGTACCAATGTCCGCGAGAATTCTTGACAGCTACTCATGCGTGGAAAATTTGCCTTTCTTTCCAAATCAGGGCGAACGCTGGCGCCGGACGATATGCGGTCGGCCCAGGTGGCGACAGATGCCAACCGCGTGCGGATTGTGGATCGCGTGGCGGTCGACCGTCAGCAGCGCAGCGGAAGTGTGGTTTCCCGCAGAATATCCGCGAAGGTCTGGCCGACCAGCGTCAACGCCACGCCGCGCCGTGTCACCAGCTCCATCTTCGTGTTGAGGCCGTAGGTTTCGGGCAGGATGCTGCGCATCCGCCCATTCTCCACCCATCTTTGGGCGTATGACACGGGCAGGTAGCCGACGTGCCAGCCCGAAAGGACGAGGAATGCGATGCCTTCGATCTGGCGTGCCGCGGCCGTTGACGGCAGGTCCCCGGTGAGCGGCGCAACCTGCCGCTCCGACAGATAGGCGCGGTGCGCGAGATCGGCCGCCGCCAGGTCGTCGCGGTCGAGCCCGTGCCCGGCCCGGTCGAAGAGCGGGTGGCCGGCGCCGCAATACAGTTCGACCGGATCGTCGTAGAGCGCCTCGTAAATCAGGCCCGGACGGTGCTGGTGGAAGACGCCGATCCCGAGGTTGACCCGGTTTTCCAGAACGGCCCGTTCGATCTCGTCGGGCGCCAGCGTGTGGAGGTCGATATGGACCTGGCGGGCCCTGCTCCTGAAGGCCCGGAGCACGTCGGCCAGCGGAAAGCAATGCTCGGTGGCCCAGTTGTCGATCGCTGCGATCGAGAGGTCGCCGACCAGTTCGCCGCGCAGGGCGCCGACCGTGGCGCGGAAACCTTCCAGGGCCGTTGCGAGGTGCTGGCATGCCTCGTAGACCGTGCGCCCCTTGTCCGTCAGGCGGAAGCCCGCCCGCCCGCGTTGGCAGAGGCGCAGGCCGAGGCGCCTTTCCAGATCGCCGATCTGGCGGCTGATGGTCGACTGGCCGACATTCAGGGCGACCTGCGCTGCGGCGAACCCGCCGCATTCGGCGACCGTCATGAAGACGGCCAGCATGTGGAGATCGGCCTTGTGAAGGCGCGGGACCGTGATCGCGTCCGATGCGGCCTTACTTGATGGATTTGGCATCTTAGCATTCTATGATCGATGTTTATTCAAACTGAATTCGACCCTACCGTCAATCGCAGGTCAAAGCGGTCGCGGCGTCCGCCGGCCGGTCGAACACGCTGTTGTCAGATCGGTCTGCGGCCGGCGCATCCGACACTGTTCGGCTCCAGTCCGATCAAACGAGGGAGAGTAGGATGAGAATACTCAATTGGTGCCGCGGCCTGTGTGCGGCCCTGTTATTTGCCGGCGTGTCGTCCGCCCAGGCGGCCGATGTCGTCGTCGGCGTTCCCAACTGGCCGTCGGCGACGGCCACTGCAAACATCCTCAAAGTGGTGCTGGAGGATAATCTCGGCCTGGAAGTCGAGCTTCAGAACGGCACCAACCCGGTCATCTTCGAAGCGATGGATTCCGGCAGCATGCATGTCCATCCGGAGGTCTGGCTGCCCAACCAGGCCAACCTGCACGCGAAATTCGTCAAGTCCAAGAAGACCGTCAGGATGAGCCCGAACGGCGTGCCGTCGTTTCAGGGCATGTGCGTGACCAAGGCGACTGCGAAGCGGACCGGCATCACCAAGGTTTCCGATCTGGCCGATCCCGATATGGCGAAGAACTTCGATACCAACGGCGACGGCCGGGGCGAGGTCTGGGTCGGCGCGTCGGGCTGGGCCTCGACGAATATCGAGAAGATCCGGGCCAAGAGCTACGGCTACGACGAGACCATGGAGCTGCTGGAAATGGACGAGGCATTGGCGATGGCCAATGTCGACTCGGCCGTCGCGAAGAACGCCAATCACGTCTTCTACTGCTATACGCCCAACCACATGTTCGCGCTGCACGACCTGGTGATCCTGAAGGAACCCAAATACGACGCGTCCAAGTGGAAGATCATTCAGCCGACCGACGATCCGCAATGGCTGGAGAAATCGAGCGCTCCGGTCGCCTGGGATCTCGCCTATCTGCATGTGCACTACGCGGCGTCGCTGGAAAAGAAACATCCGGAAGCGGCAGCTCTGCTGAGCAAGGTCAAGCTGACCACCGATCTGGTCTCCAGGATGACCTTCGCCCTCGTCGTCAAGAAGATGAGCGCGGCCGACTACGCCAAGCAATGGGCGAAGGAAAACGCCAAGCTCGTGGATTCCTGGATGAAATAGACCTCCGGGAGCCGTTGCAGCGCCGGCGCAATTCTCCTTCGGGCCGCCATGGCCTCCCGGTGCGGGCCGAGGCGTTCGCTTCAGTCGGCCGGAACGATGCGCAAATCGGGCGATCCCTCGGGATCGCCCCTTTTTTTGCACACGGACTTCCGCTGTCGATTGCGGTCCAATCCGGCCGGCGGCCCCGGCCCGGTCCCGGTCTTCGCCGGGCGTGGGCGACCGCCGCCCGGGACCCGGTCCGGCACGGCGCCTTCGGTTCGGCTACGCCTCGTCCCGGCACAGCGCCTGACAGAGGCAATGGACGCCGCCGCCGCCCAGGGTGAACATCGACATGTCCGGATCGAAGACCTCGAAGCCCATGGCCCGCATTCGCGCGTTCAGGTCTTCCGCCCCGCGCATCGAGAGCACGCGGTCGTTGCCGAGCGCGACCAGATTGACGCCGAGGTCTTTCGCTTCCGCATAGCCGACTTCGACGAACTCGAAGCCGCGGCCGCGCAGCAGCGCCACCAGCCAGTCCTCCAGCGCGTCGACGCAGGCCACGAGCAGTTTCGGCGCCAGCGGCACCACCAGGCCGTCCATATGGACGAACTCCCGCGAGATCGGCGCGACGACCGCCTCCCATCCCTGCTCCCGCATCCACTGCGCGACCTGCTCCGAGCCTTCGCGCTCGGACCGCTCGCCGCTGTAGCCGATCAGTACGAAACCCGGCTCCAGGATGTTGAAGTCGCCGCCCTCGAAATGGCCCGCGGTGGCGTAGCGCCAGATCGGAATGTCGTTGTCCTGATAGAAGCGGATGGCGGTCACATAATCGGCGCGCCGGCTCTTGAGCTGCATGTGGCAGATAATGGCTCCCCAGGGCGTCATGGCGCTCGAGTCGCGCGCGAAGAAATTGCGATGCAGCGCCTCGTCGGCATCCAGATAGTGGCAGGTGACATCGTTCGACTCGAAGATCGAGACCATCTCGGCGTGCTGGGACATCGCCGTCTGAAGGTTGAATTCGACGCCCGTATACTGCTGGTTGTTCAGCGTCCGCATTACGATCGGGCCGGCGTCGATCCAGCGGTAGTATTCGGGGATGCCGAGGAGCACGTCCTTCAGCGGTCCGTAGTCGTTGGAGATGCCCCATCGGCGCGGCTCGGATGCAGTCGAGGTCATAGGTGTCTTGTCCCGGTTTCGCCTGGAACCTTGAGCTTGCCGCCATCTGGGCGATCAAGCCGGGCGAGAGAAACCGGCCTGATGGCCGGCGGAAGACGCGGGCGGCGGCGCCGCAACGCGCAGTCCCACTCTACCGGAGCATTGCCCGTTGAATGAAGCGGTAATCAGACTGGACGGCGTGTGGAAGATTTTCGGCGCGCGCGCCGAAGAAGCGATGCAGGCCATCGCGGAGCATGGCCTCACCAAGGCGCAGACGCTCGACGAGTTCGGATGCGTCGTCGGAATCGCGGATTGCTCATTCGACGTTCCCCGGGGCGAGATCTTCTGCGTCATGGGGCTGTCGGGCTCGGGAAAGTCGACGATGGTTCGCCATATCAACCGGCTGATCGAGCCGACGTCCGGCCGCATCGAGGTGCTCGGAAGGGATGTGCTGGCGCTCGGAGAAGGCGAATTGCGCAAGCTGCGCGCCGCCCAGATCGGCATGGTGTTCCAGCACATGGCGCTGTTTCCGCATCGCACGGTCCGCGACAACGTCGCGTTCCCGCTCCAGGTTCAGGGCGAGCCGAAATCGACGCGGTGGGAGGTCTCCCAGCGCTGCCTCGACCTCGTCAATCTGGACGGCTACGAGGACCGCTTTCCGAGCGAACTGTCGGGCGGCATGCAGCAGCGGGTCGGTCTCGCCCGGGCGCTCGCCTCGGACCCGGAGATCCTGCTGATGGACGAGCCGTTCTCGGCCCTCGACCCGCTGATCCGGCGGCAGCTTCAGGACCAGTTCATGATGCTGTCGGCCGAGCTGAACAAGACCACGATCTTCATTACCCACGACCTGGACGAGGCAATCCGCCTCGGCAGCCGGATCGCGATCATGAAGGACGGCCGGATCGTCCAGATCGGCACCCCCGAAGAGATCGTCACCAACCCGATCGACGACTATGTGCGGGACTTCGTCGAAGGCATTTCCACGCTGAAGCTGATCTTCGCCCATACCATCATGGAGCGGATCGACGACTACCGGCCGCGGCCGGGCGAGGATCTGAGCCTGTCGCCCCGGGCGGCGCACGATACCGACCTGAGCGGACTCATCGACATCGCGGCCGCGACCGATCAGCCGATCGTCATCGAGGACGGCGGCAGGGATGTCGGCGTGATCGACAAGGCCACGCTGCTCAAGGGAATCAAGGGCGGGGACAACTGATGCAACAGACCGAAAATCGCGAAGCGCCGGACCGGCTCGCCAGTTCGGTCGGCGAATTTGCCGGCACCCGGAAAGAGTATTACGGCCGGGAATTCGAGAAGATTCAGGCGGCCACCCGGTTCCCCCGGTCATGGAATACGATGGCCGCCCTGGCCGGTCCCTTCTGGGGCGCATACCGCGGTCTGTGGGGGTTTTTCTGGACCTTTCTGATCCTCGAGGTGCTCGCCTTCGTCCAGATCGGCCGGGGCTGGTGGGGCGATCTCGGCGCAGACAAGCTTGCCCGGCTTGAAAGGCTCAACCTCAAGTCCGACGAATTCATGGCCAAGTACGAGGCGGCGAAGCTCGCCGGCGATCCGGACGCGGCGTCATTCCTGAACCGCGCGGAGAACCTCAAGAAGATCGCCGCCCGCGTCGCCGAGGAGGCGGCGCTTGCAGCCCAGGGCGCGACGACGATTCTGCTCGTCGGCCTTGTTCTGCTGGCCGGCCTGCGCCTGGTGCAGGGCTTTTACGCGAACACGCGCTACGAGAAGCAGTATCTGAGCTGGCGCGCGAACCCCGCAGGAACGGTCTCGGGCACAAGCTGGACGAGGGCCGGTCTTGCCGGCCTGCTGTGGCTGGCCATCGTGCCGCTCACGCTCTACCGCTTCACGGTCGGCAGGATCGATCCGGCGCTCGAACCCTACATTGCCGGCCTTCCGATCCGGAAAAAGCTCTACTACGCGCCCGTGTCGGAGTGGCTGGATACCGGTTTCGACTGGCTGTCGGTCGAGGGTGCAGGCGTCTTCAACGGAGTCGTCACAGCGATCAGGACGATTCTGGACGGACTGGAAACGGTGCTGGTCGACGCGCCGTGGCCGGTCGTCATGACCGTAATTATCGTTGTTGCGTGGCGCCTCGCCGGGCCCCGGGTCGCGGTGTTCACCGGCGCCGCGCTCGCCTACCTGGCCCTGTTCGGCCTGTGGGAAACCAGCATGGTGACGGTATCCCTGCTCGGCGCCGCCGCCTTCCTGTGCGTGCTGTTCGGGATCCCGCTCGGCATCTGGTTCGGCAAGAACCAGCGGGCCTACAACGCCGCGCTGCCGGTGCTGGACTTCATGCAGACGATGCCGGCGTTCGTCTACCTGATCCCGATCATCGCCTTTTTCGGCACCGGCAAGCCGCCGGGCGTGCTCGCGACCCTCGTGTTCGGGATGCCGCCGGTCATACGCCTCACGGCGCTCGGGATTCGCGGCGTGCCGGAAAACATCAAGGAAGGCGCAACCGCATTCGGCTGTACCCGGTGGACCCTGCTCAAGGATATCGAGATTCCACTTGCCATGCCGTCGATCATGACCGGGGTCAACCAGACCATCCTGATGTGTCTGTCGATGGTCGTGATCGCGTCGCTCATCGGCGCCAAGGGCCTGGGCCAGGACGTGCTCATCGCGCTCCAGTATGCGGCCAAGGGCCAGGGGATGCTGGCGGGCCTCGCCATCCTGTTCTGCGCGATGGTGATCGACCGCATCGTCCAAGGGCACTACAAGCGCTCGACCGCGCGCCAGCAGCCCGGGCGTTAGTCTGACCGCACGCTATCCCTCAAAGCGGTCCGGGTCCGTGTCGCTCATGGCCCGGCTGTTTTCTGCACCCCCTCGCGACGGTCGACGCCGGCCCCGCGTTCCGGACGGTGCGCCCCCTGGGCCAGCCGTTCGTCGAGCTTCGACCAGCGCCGGCGCCCGGAGGCGTTGCGCACCGCGATGGCGACCGCCTTCTTCTGGCCGACCAGCACCACCAGCCGCTTGCCGCGCGTGACCCCGGTGTAGAGGAGGTTCCGCCGCAGCATCGCGTAGTGCTGGGTCAGCACCGGGATCACCACGGCGGGGTATTCCGAGCCCTGGCTCTTGTGCACCGTCGCGGCATAGGCCGGCACCAGCGCGTCGAGCTCGCCGAAGCCGTAAAGGAGATCGCGCCCCTCGAAGCGCGCGGTCAGCTCGCCGGCCTCCGGGTCCACATCCGCCACCTGGCCGATGTCGCCGTTGTAGACCTCCCTGTCGTAGTCGTTCACGACCTGCATCACCTTGTCGCCCGGCGCGAAGGTCCAGCCGAAACGCTCGACCTTGCGCGCGCCGGCCGGGTTGAGCGCCGCCTGGAGCTCGACGTTGAGCGAGCGGGCGCCGGCGCCGCCCCCTTCGATCCTGGCGACGGCAATTCCGCTCCCGGCCTGTCCGAGCGGCGCTCCTGCCGTCTCGTACGGCATGGACCCGCCGCGCGGCGTCAGGCGGTCGAGGCCGGCGTTTCCGGGCGATTTCGTCGGGGGGCTGCGGAAGGGCTTCCCGCGCCGCCGCCGGGGAGACCGCCGCCATGACCGCAGAGATCGCCGATTTTCCCGCCGCCCGCACGGGCAGCGCCGGACGGGTGACCGGGCCGACGCGCCGGACGACAGGCACGGGACGCCCGTCGCCCGGCCGGCGCAATCCCTACCTGGTGCCGCGTCCCGCCGTGGTCAGCTTCTCGGGCGGGCGCACCAGCGGCTACATGCTGAAGCACATCGTCGACGCCCATGGCGGCAGGCTGCCGGACGACATCGCGGTCGTCTTCGCCAACACCGGCCTGGAACGGCCCGAGACCCTCGACTTCGTCGACACCTGCGCCACCGCCTGGGGCGTCCCGATCGCCTGGGTCGAATACGACTGGGACGCGCCGCACCGCACCCGCCCGGTCGACCACCGCACCGCCTCGCGCGACGGCGAGCCCTACGCCGCGCTGATCGCGCGCAAGGGCTTCGTGCCGTCGATAGGGATCCGGTTTTGTACCGGGTTTTTGAAGAGAGACCGCATCGAGTCCTATGCCCGCTACTGGCTTGGCCTCCGGCGCTGGCACTCGGTGGTGGGGCTGCGCGCCGACGAACCGCGCCGGGTCTGGCGCATGCGGGCGATGAATTGCGGCGCGCGCACCGGCGCCCGTGCCGCGCTGCCGCTCGCCGATGCCCGGGTCGCGGAACGCGACGTGCTGGCCTGGTGGCGGGAGCAGCCCTTCGACCTCGGCCTGCCCGGCTATGCCGGAAACTGCGGGCTCTGTTTTCTCAAGGGCCGGGGGAAGCTGCTGCACCTCATCCGCGAAGACCCGTCGCTCGCCGACTGGTGGATCGCGCAGGAGGCCGCGGTCGCGGACCGCACCGGCCCTGACGGGCGCGCCTGCGAGAGCATGAAGCGGTTCCGCATCGGCGAGACCTATGCCGAACTCAGAGCCGCCGCGCTTCGTCGGCGTGGACGCCTACGAGGCCGCCGGCGGCGCCGTGATGCGCGACCTGTTCGCGCGGGACGACGAGAGCGGCGTCTGGTTCGGCGATCCAGCCGGCCGGCTGCAGCACGATGCGCACGTACGAGGCCTCGCGATAGACACCGCCGGCATCCACGAAGGGGGCGATCCAGATCCGCGCCACCACCTCGTCCGTGCGGAGATCGGCGCCAGGAGGGTCTTCGGCTACCGGGTGTGTTTTTGACGAACCCGGTTCGGCCGGGACGGCGGCGGAGCCCGGTTCAGCCGGAGGCGGCTCTGCCGGTAGCGCGGAGGAGGCTTCGGTCGGCAGGAGCCGGGTGGGCCCGGAACCGGCGGTCTTCTTCTCCTCCGCCGCTTCGCCGCCGAACAGCCGCGCGAACCGGCTTGGAGCTGGATCACGGGCTGGTACTGCTCGGCGCGGCGGATCATGTAGTCGGCGACCTTCTGGCCGGCCGTGGACGCCCCGGCGCCGAGGCCGGCCCGGCCGATGTCGCCGAGCGCGGTGTTGGCGACGGCCGCGCCGCCGCCGGTCGCGACCGCCTGGGGCTGGAAGGCCTGGCTGAGGCCCGAAACCATGCCGGCCAGGAACGCCTTCTCGACCAGCACGCCCTCGCGGCTCCTGTCCAGGCCGACCAGCCCGGCCAGGCGCGCCATGGGCTCGTCCTGGCCCGCGACCAGCGGGTCGCCTTTCAGCGGCTCGAACCGCTCTTCCCATATTTCGTTCCAGCGCCGGTGGCGGTCCGCAGCGGCGGCCTGGACGCCCGCCAGGGGCGCCGGGAATCAGGCCGGGGCGCCTTCGCGATACAGCTCCAGCGCCTCGGCCCACAGCTGGTCCCGGTGCATGTCGAGATAGTCGGAGACATGGGCAGGGTCGCCGCCTTCCAAGGTGACAGGCACGAACCGGCGCAGGCCGGACGGGTCTTTCGGCAGGACCTGCATGTCTTTGGACGTGCCGACGATGACGCAGCGGCGGGGGCAGGCTTTCCGGGTTGCGGCGATAGGCGCGGCGTGCGGCCCGGTGCCATGCGGGCCGCAACGCCAGTGAACGTCGGGCAGGCCTCGAATGGAACTTTGCGGAAGCCGACCAGAGACACGGAGGCGTCTGCTTGCCGTGCGCCGACGCAGGGTCCAGAATTGAAGCCTTCGATCTCCGCAACGAAGCCCGAACCGGGGAGGAAGTCCCAATGAGACAGGTTGCAACTGTGCTTGCCGCTCTCGTCGCCCTCGCCGCGGCCCCCATCGCGTCGGCGGCCGACAGGGCCGGGGCCGACATCGTCAACACCGACGGCGAGGTCATCGGCAAGGCCGCGTTCGAGCAGACGCCCACCGGGGTGCTCATCTCCGTCAACGTGACCGGGCTGCCGCCCGGCGGCCACGGCATCCACCTGCACGCCGTCGGCGCCTGCACTCCGAACTTCAAGGCGGCCACGGGCCACATCAATCCCGGCAAGGTCAAACATGGCCTGCGCAACCCCGAAGGGCCGGACAACGGCGATCTGCCCAATCTGTTCGTCGCGGCCGATGGAACGGCCAGGGCGGAGTTCTTCACCGCCCGTGTCTCGGTGTCCGGGGGCGACATGCCCGCGCTGCTCGACGAGGACGGCTCGGCGGTCATCATCCACGAGAATCCCGACGATCACATGAGCCAGCCCATCGGTGGCTCCGGTGGACGCATTGCCTGCGGCATCATCGGGAAACCGTAGCCGCAGCCATCGCCGGATGGCTCCACTGAGTGCGGTCGGCTGGACCAGGCGTCGGGGCGGGACCGCCAGCTTCTCGCCGATCTCGCCTGCGCTCTACCCAGCGGAAAGTCGGCGGCAATCCGCCTTCATCTCCGACGCATGTCTTTCCTGTCCCTCGAGTATGTCGGTTTGGCGGAAGCGCAAGGTGGGCGGCACGATCGGGCTCAGAGATTGCGCCAGGCGAAACAGCATGGTGCCCGTGCGATCGAGAGCCTGCGATCAGGTCGGCGAACCACCGCCTCCTCCTGATCGCCGTTGCCGCCGCGACGCTCGCCCTTGTCCCAGGCGCGCTGCGCCCGATACTGGGTCGGCCGCGAGACGCCGAAGCCGGCGGCGGTCCCGACCGGCACGCCCTTGAGCTCTGGCAGGGAGAGCCGTGAGGGCGTGGCGGATGACGGCTTGGCGCGGGGCCCGTAGCCGCCCTCAGCTTGTGTCTCGGCCGCAGAGCCGGGGTGGTTGCCCTATCCGGTCTCACGTCGGATCGCCGGCCAGGGCGAAGACCCTGGCCCGCTATCCCGGCGAGGAGATGGGCGGATCCGGGGGACGAAACGGAGGTTGTCCGATGCCTGCACGAGCGTCACGTCCCGGCCTCCGGCTTGCCGCCGGCCTGGTGCTGACAGGCGGCATGTGGTGTGCGACCGCGAACGCCGGGGACGGGTTCTACGGTCGTGTCGCGCTCGAACGGAGCATGACCGTCGTGGACTACGAAAAGTCGGTCGGGTTCGCTTCGCCGTTCTCCGCGATGAGCGCCGGCGACCGCGCGCGGGATCCGGTCGACGGGATCAGCGCGGCCCTGGGGTACCGCTGGCCGCTGTCGCACCGGCTGTACCTCGCCGGCGAGGTCGCGGGCACGCTTTATGTCAACGGCAGGGTGGCGGGATTTCTGGAGGGCACGGGCGAGGGCGGCACGGATGTATGGCCCGGAGCGTGGCGTCTCGAACGGCGTCACGCCGTCGGTCTGAACGTGCGGCTGGGTTATGTGCCGCAGTCGCTGGAGTTCCTGGGGCCGGGGCGCTCGCTCTACCTGTTCGCCGGCACGCGCTGGGTCGAGGCGGAGATCGAGGCGCGGCACGTCAACCGGGCCTTCGACATTGCGGGGTCGAGAGGCGCGGAGCGCACCCTGAATCCGTGGCTGATCGGGATCGGCATGGAGTTCGGGGGCGCCGCGGGCCGCTTCGACCTGCGGCTGAGCCACATGGCCGATGACGTCGCCTTCGGGTTCGGCGGCGGTGCGGCCGACGAACCGACGCTGGGCTACAGCTTCGATGTCCGGGAATGGACGCTGTCGCTGGGCTATGTCGTGCCGTTCGGCGACTGACCCCGGGCGGCGCGGCGATCATGAGGATCGTCGAGCGGCGGCGCCTCTTGCACCCACCGTATCCCGCGAATCGCGGCGGGACCGGCGGCCGTTCCCGCTGGCGGGCGGAATGAGGGGCGCCCGGGGCTTCGCGCCCGGTTCCGCCGCTTCCCGTGAGCCGGAGGGCGCAAGCCCGGATGACCGACCGGGCGGGTATCGGGCTGCGAGACGGGTATCCGATCCGGGATTGCAGACCGGCCTGTCCTTCGCCAGGATCGCGGCGCCGGGTCCCGGACCCACGTTTCTCAATCAAGCGACGGACGACAATGACGCCGGTTTCCTTCACGCCACGCACCCTGCGAACCCTGATCGCGGCCATCGCGACGGCGACGATGCTCGCCGCCACGGCGCCCTTGCCGGTGGAGGCACATGCCATTCGGGACGAGACCCCGCGTACCGCCGTGGTCTCGGCCTTTGCGCCGGAGCTGGCGCTCCTTCGGAAGGCGATGGAGGGTGCGTCGGTGCAGACGGTGAACGGTGCGTCGTTCACTGTCGGCAGGCTGGAGGGGCGCGAAGTCGTCCTCTTCCAGAGCGGGATCAGCGTCGTCAACGCGGCGATGACGGTGCAGCTTGCGCTCGACCACTTCGCGATCGACCGCATCCTGTTCTCCGGCATCGCGGGCGGCGTGGATCCGGGACTGAACATCGGCGATGTGGTGATCGCGGACCGCTGGGGGCAGTACCTCGAAATGCTGTTCGCCCGCGAGACCGAAAGCGGCTGGGCCACGATGCCCTTCTTCGAGTATCCCTACCCGAATTTCGGCATGATGTTCCCGCGCTCGGTCACCGTGCTCCGCCCCGGCGCCGACAAACCCGAGACCAGGTTCTGGTTCCCCGTGGACGAGGCGCTGCTGTCCGGCGCGCGCCGCGCGGCGGACGATGTGACGCTCGCCCGCTGCACGGCCGAAGACAGCTGCCTCAAGGAAGCGCCCCGGATCGTCGTCGGCGGCGCCGGGGTTTCGGGCGGCGCCTTCATCGACAACGCGGCGTTCCGCAGCTGGACCTTCGAGACCTTCGGCGCGCGAGTGCTGGACATGGAAAGTGCCGCGGTCGCGCATGTGGCCTACGCCAACGGGGTGCCCTTCATCGCGGTCCGCAGCCTTTCCGATCTCGCGGGCGGCGGCGAGGGGGAGAACCAGCTGGAGGTTTTTCTCGGGATCGCGGCGGGCAACGCGGCAGCCGTCGTGAAGGCCCTGCTGAGAGCGCTGTCGGACCGGCCCTGATGCCGTCGGGGGCCTGGTCGAAGGCCGCGTTTGCCGGAGCGAACCCACCGCGCCTCATCCGCTCATGCGGATGCGATCCTGTCGGATTCAGCCGTCGTCCCGGCCCAGCGTTTCATCGGAAGCGCGCGTCGCCGCAGGCTCCCGACAGTCGCGGTACATGGCGGCTTCGACCGACTCCGACACGCGCCGTGCGGACTCATGCACCGAGTCCCGCGCCAGGTGCGCATAGCGTGCGGTCGTCTGGATGTGGCTGTGGCCGAGCAGCCTGCCGATCGTCGGCAGGCTCTCGCCGAGCGCCAGCGCCCGCGAGGCGAAGGAGTGACGGCAGTCGTGGAGCCGCAGGCCGTCCAGCTCGGCGCGCGTCCTGATCCGCTCCCAGGGACGCTGCAGGTCGCCCATGCGGCTGCCCGGCCGCAGGCCCGGCACGACATGCGGATTGCCCGCGACCCGGGGCGCCCGGGCCAGGACCTCGGCGGCGGCCGGCGACAGCTGCACCGTCCGCGGACCCGTCTTGGCGTCGCGCAGCCGCATCTCGCGCGCCGCGAGGTCGACATCGTTCCAGCGCAGCGTCAGCACCTCGTTCTTGCGGCAGCCGGTCAGCAGCAGCAGGCGGATCGCCACCGCCGCATGCGCCATCGCGCCGCCACCCGCCTCGACCTCGTCCAGCACCCGGCCGAGGCGGCGGAACTCCCCGTCGGTCAGGAACCGCTCGTGGCGCCGCCGCCGGTTCATCGCGACCTGCCCGCAGGGGTTGCTGCCCTCCGGGATCGTCTCCCGCTCCTCGGCCGCCCGGTAGATCCGGAACAGCATCTCGACCGCCCGGTTGGCCGCCGCCGGCGTCCCGCCGAGCGAATGGTGGAACGCCGACACCGCCGCATGGTCGAGCGACAGCGCCCGCCTGCGCCCCAGCGCCGGCAGGATGTGCGTCTCGATCGTGCTGCGGTAGGACCGGGCCGAGGCCGGCTTGAGACGCACCGCGACCACCTCTTCGAGATAGGTCGCCGCCAGGTCCGCCACCGTCGGCCCGTTCGCCTCCGCCGCCGGCGGCTCGGGGACGGGGTCCTCGCCCGCCTTGATCCGCGAGATGATGTGCGCCGCCCGGCGGCGCGCCTCTTCCGGCGTGATGACGCCGTGGCGCCCGACCGTCACCCGCTTGCCGTCCCTGCCGCCCGCCCGGGTCTGCACGACGTAGACCTTGCGCCCGGTCGGATAGACCCGCACCCCGAAGCCCAGCAGCTCGCTGTCCCAGTAGACCGTGTCCCGGTCCGCCTCGAGGCGCTCCACCGTGCGCCGCGAGATCGTGGTGCGGTTCAGCTTCGCCATGAACGCTCTTCTCCTCGCCCCTACGCCGCTTCGGATTGGATGCCGGACTCCGGGGCCATGAGATCGCTGCCGATGCTGTCCCCGACCTTCGCCGCCGAGGCCCGCTCGGTGTCCCGCGCCAGATGGGCGTATTTGACCGTCGTCATCACCGTCTTGTGGCCGAGCAGCCGGGAGATCGCCGACAGGCTCTCGCCGATCGCCAGCGCCCTGGACGCATACGAGTGACGGCAGTCGTGAAGCCGCAGGCCGTCCAGCCCGGCGCGCGCCCGCAGCCTGTTCCAGAGCGGGTCGAGGCGCCGGAGCCGCTCGCCCGGCTTGTCGCCCGCGATCACCCAGGGATTGCCGTCCGCCCGCGGTATCCGCGCCAGCACCCGCTCCACCGCCGGCGTCAGCGGTACCCGGCGCGGGCCGGACTTGCCGTCGGCGAGCCGCAGCTCGCCCGCCCGGCGGTCGATGTCGTCCCACTTCAGCGTCAGGATCTCGTTGCGGCGGCAGCCGGTCAGCAGCAGCAGGCGCACCGCCGCCACCGCCGACGCCATCGGCGGGCCTTCCGCTTCGGCCTCGAACAGCACCCGGCCGAGACGCGCATACTCGTCCCCGGTGAGGAACCGCTCGCAGCTACTCTCCTTGTAGCGCCTGACCGACCGGCAGGGGTTGGGCCGGGCCGGGGTCATGCCCCAGGCCACCGCCAGCTTGAACATCTTCGAGAACACGCCCACCGTCTGGTTGGCCCGCGCCGGCGTGTCGCGCAGCCCGTGGTGCAGCGCCGAGACATGGGAGCGGTCGACCTCGCCCAGCCGGAGAGCGCCCAGGCGCGGCAGGATGCAGAGCCTGAGCAGGCTCTCGTAATTCTCCACCGTCCCCGGCTTGCAGTTCCGCTCGACATGCGCCGTCATGAAGCGCGCGGCGAGATCGGCGACCGTCGGCTCCTCCGCGGCCGCCGGCGCCGGGTCCCGGCCGCGCCGGATGCGGTCGATCATCCCGGCCGCCTTCAGCCGCGCATCCTCGGCGTCCATGTCCTCGTAGCGGCCCACCGTCGCCCGCTTGGGCAGCCCGCCCGGCGTGCGCGCCTGGGCGACGAACAGCTTGCGCCCGGTGGCGTGGACCCGTATCCCGAATCCCGGCAGTTCGCTGTCCCAGAACACCGCGGAGGCCCGGTCCACGCTCAGGCGGTCGATGCTTCTCTTGCTCAGCTTCACGGCGCCCATGGGCGGCCATCCTTCCCCGGTCGCGGGACGCGCGCGGCGCGGTTCGGGCCCCGGTCCGTGCCCGTCCCCCGGCGACCGCACGGGCGTCCGGAAACTCGGGAACCCGACGAATATTCGGTCCGCATATCGGTCTTCAAATCGCAAGCGACTGATGTCATATCGCTGCTCCCGCCGGCTCCCGTCTGACCCTTCCCGGGACTTGTACACGACCTGCGGAAAAAACACAACGTCAATTATTACAGTGCGTTATCATCCTGTTGACCACAAGAGTCCCCAAATGCTCCCGGTTGACCATCGGGCCGGCAATAGCTGCTTTGTTTTGCTATTATTCGTCAAGATCGGGTTTCGGGCGGGCGGGGCGGCGGCGCGATCCCGTATGGCGCGACATTGCCGGGACCGGCCGTATGTTCATATAATGTTCTTGATGTGCAAGTCAATCCGGCTGAGCGGCATGCGGCGGTCCTCGCGACGGCTCGGCGTTCCGGTTAATAGCGACTCGAAACTGTTTGACGCCGGACTGTTTGGCCGACGGACGATCCATGCTATGCCCCCGCCTCATGACCGCCCCCGATTCGCTGAACGACGCCGCCTCCGCCCCCGCATCGTCCGGAACCGGCCCGGCTGCGCCCGATTCCGCGACGGGCCGCGATGCCGTCGATCTCGGCCGCCTTGCGGGCCTGCTCGGCTACCATCTGCGCCGGGCCGAGGTCTCCGCCTTCCAGAATTTCGCCGCCCATCTCGGCGCCGACGGGATCAGCCCCGGCCAGCTCGGCGTGCTGCTGCTGGTCCAGGCGAATCCGGGCTCCAACCAGACCCGGATCGGCCGGGCGCTCGGCATCGACCGCTCCACCCTGGTCTCGATCGTCGACACGCTGGAGGCGCGCGGCCTGGTCCGGCGCGAGCCGTCGCCGACCGACCGGCGCTCCCATGCCCTCAAGCTGTCGGACGAAGGCGCCGCCTTCCTGCGCACGCTCCGCCCGCGCCTCGACGCCCACGAGGCCGAGATCGCGCGCAACCTGTCGCCGGCCGAGCGGGCGCACCTGATCGACATGCTGCGGCGGCTGGCGGCGCCGTGACGGCCGGTTTTCCCGCGGATTTCCCGCAAACCTTCGGCACCCTGCTGCGCGAGAGCGCCCGGCGCCATCCGGACAGACCGGCGGTCGTCGGCGCCCGCGACGGCCCCGCCGGCGAAGACCGCGCGGCGCGCACCTATGCCGATCTGGACCGGGCGGCCGACCGGCTGGCCCATGCGCTGGTGCGCGGGGGCTATGCCAAGGCGGCGGACCGGCCGGGCCGCTGGCTCGCCATTCTGTCGCCGAACGACGTCGACTACGCGGCGGTCCATTTCGGCGCGGCGCGGGCCGGCTGCCCGCTCGCCCATGTCTCGGTGCGCGCCAACGCGGCGGGGCGGGCGGAGATGCTGGAGCAGGTGAAAGCCGAACTGCTGTTCGTCCATGCCGGGCTGGCGGACGAGGCGCGCGCCCTGCTCGCAGAGTCCGCAACGCTGAAGCGGATCGTCGTCATCGGCGGCGCGGCGGGGCCGGATTCGCTCGACGCCTTCATCGCCGATGCGCCGGACGGCGACCCGCCGGTCGCGGTGTCGCCGGACGATCCGGCGGCGGTGACCTTTTCCAGCGGATCGACCGGCGCGCCCAAGGGCGTGCTGGTCTCGTACCGCAACCGCACGCTCGCCTCCTGCCTCGGCGCGCAGGCCTTCGAGCTGGCCGACGGCGACGTCATGGGCTGCACGACGCCGCTGTTCCACGTCGCCGGCCTGTTCATGTGGCTCCAGATCGGCATAAGGCGCGGCCTCACCGTCGTGCTGCTGGAGAAATGGGCGCCGGACCTGTTCGCCGACGCCATCGAACGCGACGGAGTCACCGCCGCCTTCCTGGTGCCGTCCCAGGTCGCGGCGCTGCTCAACGATCCGGTGGCGGCCGCCCGGATCCGGCGGGACGGCGGCGGCCTGCGCCACCTCAACATCAGCGGCGCGCCGATGCCGTCGGGCCTGCTGGAGCGCGCGCTTGGCGCCTGGCCGGACCTGGAGATCGTCGAGCATTACGGCCAGTCGGAAAGCTGCCCGCTCGCCTACCGGCCGGCCGCCTTCGCGCGCTCGAAACCGATGAGCGCCGGGCGGCCCTGCGTCGAGATGGCGGTGCTGGACGGGGACGGCCGGCCCCTGCCGCCGGGCGAGGCCGGCGAGGTCGCGAGCCGCGGCGGCCACACGCTGCTGGGTTATATCGGCGACGGTATCGGGGCCGAGCTGGCGGCGTTGCAGGCCGGCGGCGGCTGGCTGAGGACCGGCGACATCGGCCGGATCGACGAGGACGGCTTCCTCCATCTGGTCGACCGCTCGAAGGACGTCATCGTCTCGGGCGGCGAGAACATCTTTCCCGCCGAGGTCGAACGCGCGCTCTACCGCCATCCGGCGGTCCGCGAATGCGCCGTGTTCGGCGTGCCTGACGACCGCTGGGGCGAGGTGCCGGCCGCCCACGTCGTGGCCAACGGCGCCGTACCGGACGATACATCGGACGATACGGGGCCGCCCGACGAGGCCGCCCTGATCGAGTTCGTCGCCGGCCAGATCCCGCGCTACAAGCGCCCGCGCTTCGTCAAATTCGTCGACACCCTGCCCCGCACCGCCATCGGCAAGATCCAGAAGAACCGCATCAGGGCGGAATACTGGAAGGGGCGGGAGCGGCCGATATGAGCGCGGCCGCACCGCCCGGGCCGCTCGGCCGCTTCGTCCGCGATTTCTACGACGCCCGCCGCGAAGCGGGCCGGACCGGCGACCTGTCCGCGCTCGCGCCGTTCATCGCGCCCGATGTGGACTGGCAGGAGCCGGATGTCGGCGCGCATATGGGCGACCTGCGGAGCCGCGAGGCGGTGCTCGACATGATCCGCCGCGCGCTTGCGGCGACCGGCGGCACCTTCGATCTCCGGGTGGCCGCGACCGTCGAGACCGGCAGCCATGTCGCCGCGCTCATCGCCTGGTCGGCGGAGCGGGACGGCCGGCGCATCGAAGGGCGGGAACTGGCGGTCTACGAGGTGCGGGACGGCCGCATCGCCGCGGCCCGGTTCCATCCGGAGGACATCGCCGACGACCGGGCTTTCTGGGGCGAGGATTAGCCGGCCGCCATTCCGGCCGGCGGGCAAGGACGAAATACATCGGCGGGAATATGCCGGGCCGGCCGGCTTCGGCGATGGAGGCGGCGGCCGGGTTCAGGAGTCCGGAGACCCGGGTCGCGCCGCGGGGTGCGCCGGCGCGCCGTCAATGCCGGGACTGCAACGGCGCAAACACCCGGCGTCATGGCGATACCCCGGAACCGGACGGATTCCGGCGCATGGATTTTCTGCCTTGTCCGGACTGCGAGGGCGGAACTACGCTCTTTGGGCAGCTGCAATGTGGAGGAAACGGATGGCCTATCTCGACGACAGCGCATGGCGCTATTTCTGGCATCCGGTCTGCACGCTGTCGGAACTGGCGGACGCCGCGGCGGACAGCCGGCCGCTTGCCGTGACGCTGCTCGGCGAGCCGATCGCCGTCGCCGGGATCGGCGGCGCGGTCGCGGCCTTTCCCGACCGCTGCATCCATCGCTCGACACGCCTGTCGGTCGGTTGCGTGGAGGCGGGCGGGCTGCGCTGCGCCTATCACGGCTGGCTCTATGACGCCGACGGCGCGTGCGTCGAAATCCCCGCGATGCCGGATTACAAGATTCCGCCGGGCTTCCGGCTGCGCCGGATCGAGGCCGAGGTCGCCTACGATCTGGTCTGGCTGCGCCTCGACCCGGAGGCCGATACCCGCATTCCCGGATGCCCGGCCTGGGGCGACGGCGCCTTCCGCTGCGTCGGTGGGGAACCCTATACCTGGCCGACCTCGGCCGGGCGGCGGCTGGAGAATTTCGTCGACCTGGCGCACTTCCCGTTCGTCCATGACGGCTCGCTCGGCGACCGCCGGCACACGACCGTTCCGATCGCGGACATCGCCCGGGCCGGCGGCGAGCTCCGGTTCCGCTTCGAGCCGGAGCCGGACATGAACCTGCCCAACGTCGCCCTGATGGCGCCGACCGACTATCGCATCTGGATGCCGTTCACGGTCAATCTGGAATTCCATTTTCCGGACGGGGAACGGGGACAGCTCTGGATGTGCGCTTCGCCGGTCGAATCCGGCCGCTGCCGCAGCTTCTGGTTTACCTGCCGAACCGCCGACCGGGACGGCGGCGACCGGCCGCATCTCGATTTCCAGGACCTCGTGCTCGGCGAGGATCTCCCGGTCATCGAGGCCCAGGATCCGCCCGAGATTCCGGGTCCGGCCATGGAGCAGTCCGTGCCGACCGATGCGGTCTCGCTGGCCTATCGCCGCTGGCTGCGCGAACTCTCGGCGGCTGCGCAGAAAGGCGCCGCGGAGGTCGCCCGCAGCCTCGCCCCAAGGAAGGGATCCGGGAAGCGGCCCGAAAGACGGCGGTCAGGCGCTGCCCTCAGCGCCTGACCGTTGCGATTCCGGGCGCCGCTCCGCGCGGTTGTCAGGCGCCTTCCAGTTCTTCGGGCAGCACGGCGTTGAGGATCGCGGCGGCGACACCGGAGACGACGATGCCGGAGACGAACAGCGGCAGCGACCAGGCCGGCAGGACATCGGCCGGCAGCGGCCCGAAACCGGCGGCGCCGGCGAGCTGTTGGACCTGCCACAGCCCCATGCCGAGGCCCAGCGAGATCGCCGCGATCAGCATATTGCGGGTCGACAGCCCCGAGCGCGCCACCAGCTTGAGGCCGGCGGAGACGATCAGGCCGAACATGATCACCGCGGCGCCGCCGAGCACGGGTTCCGGCATGGCGCCGATCACGGCGGCAAGCTTGGGAACGAAGCCGCACAGCAGCAGGAAGATCGCGCCGATGGTCACGACATGCCGGCTCATCACCCGGGTGAAGGAGACCAGCCCGACATTCTGGCTGTAGGACGTGTTGGGCAGGCCGCCGAACAGGGCGACGATCGCCGAGCCCACGCCGTCGGCCATGATGCCGCCCTTGAGTTCCTTGTCGGTCGGCTCGCGGTCCGCGCCGCCGGCCGTCACGCCGGAGATGTCGCCCACCGTCTCGACCGTGGTGATGAAAGCCATGATGATCATCAGGCCGATCAGGCCGAGCGCGGCCGGCGTCGAGAATTCGAGGCCGAACCACTGGCCGGGCAGGCCGATCCAGTCGGCTTTGCCGATATTCGCGACCTTGCCGGGATTGAGCATGCCGAACGGGATCGCGACCAGATAGCCGATCACGATGCCGATGAAGACCGAAGCGGTCGACCACACTCCCTTGCCGAACCGGCGGATCAGCAGAATCACGAGGATGACGAACAGGGCCATCGCCCAGTTGCCGATGTCGCCGAATCCTGCCTTCTTGCAGAAGCCGGCCGGGTAGGCGCCGCAGCCGGCGGAATATTTGATGCCGACGGGCAGCAGGGTGAAGCCGATCGTCATCACCACCACGCCGGAGACCAGGCCCGGAATGAACTTCCGGATCTGCGGGATGAAATAGCCAAGAATTATCTGGAACAGGCCGCCCACAAGGCTGGCGCCGAAGACGGCGGCGAGGCTGGCGCCGCCCTTGATCGCCGCAGTGAGGATGCCGACATAGGCGAAGCTGGTGCCCTGGACGATGGGCAGGCGCGAGCCGACGGGCCCGATGCCGACCGTCTGGATCAGCGTCGCCACACCGGCCGCAAGCAGGGCAATCTGGACCAGGACGGTGATATACTGCGGCCCCGCGGCAAGGGCGATGAGCAGCGGCACCGTGATGTTCCCCGCA
This sequence comes from Alphaproteobacteria bacterium, assembly GCA_965202925.1. GTDB lineage: Bacteria > Pseudomonadota > Alphaproteobacteria > Bin65 > Bin65 > Bin65. Next base: position 777,412 of record CBDBCG010000002.1, read on the forward strand.
AACATGGCGAGGACATGCTGAATGCCGAGGGGGATGGCCTCGCCCAGCGGCGGCCGGTAATCGGGATCTTTGAGTTTTTCGTCCATGACCAGCGTTCCGTTGATCGGGTGACGGCGGCGCCGGGACATATCCGAGGCACCGGCGGCTGACGCCGAACTGGGCCAAGCATGCCATAGTCGCACGCCCCTCCGCAGCGAATCAAGATATCCATCCGATCGGTAGTGAGTCAGTTTGAAATCATCCGATGCGCCGCAACGCCCGAAATTCCTCCTTTGTCACCCCGGACGGAGCGGAGCGAAGATCCGGGGACCAGAGCCACGGGCAAAGACCTGTCGGGTTAGCTCTGGTCCCCGGCTCTCCCTTCGGTCGGCCGGGGTGACAAGAGAGGGTGACACTTCGGTTTCTCCGCGAAGACGTCGGGCTATGTCGGACTGAAAATTCAAACCGACTCACTACCATCCGATCGGGGCGGATCGCGGGGCATCGGCTCTTCGCGGCCGGCGGAGGAAAAATCCCGCTTGCCCAACATCGGAGGGGCGACTTACGCTATCGGCAATCGCGCGGCAGGGCGGATCGACAACGGACGGGGGAGGGCCAATGCCGGTCGAACAGGCAGGGACCGGCGGGTCGGCGGACGGAGGGCAGCTCTTCGCCGGCTACGAAACGGACCCCGCTTTCTACGACGAAATGTTCGACGCCGCCGGTGCGCCGCGCGCGCATTGCCGCGAATTGTGGAAAGTCCTCGGCGAGACGCCGCGCGACGAGATCGCGATTATGCAGGAGCGGGCCGAACGGTCGTTCCTGCACGAAGGCATCACCTTTTCCGTTTACGGCGAAGACGGCGCGCAGGAACGGATCATCCCGATCGATATCATCCCGCGGGTGATTGCGGCCGCGGAATGGGAACTGATCGAACGGGGACTGCATCAGCGGCTCGAGGCGCTCAACCTGTTCCTCGCGGACATCTACGGGCCCGGGCGAATCATCGCCGACGGCGTCATTCCCGCCGATATGGTGCGCGGCTGCCCGCAGTTCCGGATCGCGATGCGCGGGGTGGAGGTTGCCCACAGCACCTATGTCTCGGTCTGCGGCACCGATCTGGTCCGGACCCATGACGGCTTCCAGGTGCTTGAGGACAATCTGCGGGTTCCGTCCGGCGTGTCCTACATGCTGGCCAACCGCGCGGCGGTCAAGACGAGCCTGCGCAACGTGTTCCGCCGCCACAGCGTGCGCGGCATCGAGGATTACGGCCGGCTGCTCCGCCGGACGCTGGCCGAACTCTCGCCGCGCGGCGACTCCGATCCCACCATCGTCCTGCTGACCCCCGGCGTCTACAACTCCGCCTTCTACGAGCACATGTTCCTGGCCCGCGAGATGGGCGTGGAGCTGGTGCAGGGCAGCGACCTGCTGGCCCGCAACGGTTTCGTCTACATGCGCACGACCGCAGGTCTGCGGCGCGTCGACGTGATCTACCGGCGGATCGACGACGATTTCCTCGATCCCCATGCCTTCCGGCCGGATTCGGTGCTCGGCACGCCGGGACTGTTCAACGCCTACCGGCTGGGCAACGTCGCCATAGCCAATGCGCCCGGCACCGGCGTGGCCGACGACAAGAGCGTCTACGCCTACGTGCCGGAGATGATCCGCTACTACCTCAACGAGGAGCCGCTGCTCGCAAATGTCGAAACCCATCTGTGCCGGGATCCGGAAGGGCTCGAATACACCCTCGACAATCTGGACAGGACGGTGGTCAAGGAAGTCGGCGGCTCGGGCGGCTACGGCATGCTGGTCGGCCCGCACGCGACGGCGGAGGAACGCGCCGATTTCGCCGAAAAAATCCGCGCGACTCCGGAAAACTACATATCCCAGCCCACCCTCGACCTGTCCTGCGCGCCCTGCCTGACCGACGACGGCGCGGCGCCGCGCCATGTCGATCTCCGGCCCTTCGTTCTGCGCGGGCGGGAGACCCGCCTGGTCCCCGGCGCCTTCTGCCGGGTCGCGCTGACCCCGGGTTCGCTCGTCGTCAATTCGAGCCAGGGCGGCGGCGGCAAGGACCTCTGGGTCCTCTCGGGGTAGGGCCATGCTGTCGCGAAGCGCCCAGGGCCTGTACTGGATCGGCCGCTATCTCGAGCGGGCGCAACACAGCTGCCGGCTGATCGCCGACCAGTTCGAAACCATGAAGGACCGGCCGGTCGACGAAATCGACAGGAGCTGGCGGCGCCTCTTTCGGGGACTCCAGCGCGTTCCTGCCGGCGGCGAACTGGACTCGAACCTGGACGACGAGCAGTTCATGCTGGTCGACGCCTACACCCTCGCCGACGATCTGACGTTCGAGCCCGGCAACCCGGATTCGATCCGCAACAGCCTCGCCAACGCGCGGGAGAACGCCCGCCAGGTGCGCAACGTGGTCGACGAGGAGCTGTGGTCCTGCCTCAACCTCTCCTTCCTCGATCTGCGCGATATCGAAATCGCGGACATCTGGCAGGACCGCCCGAACGAATTCTTTCGCCGGACCGAGAATGCGGTGCGCACCTTCTTCGGCATCGCCGGGAGCAACATGTACCGGGACGTCGGCTGGCACTTCCTGCAGCTCGGCCGGTTCGTCGAGCGGGCGCAGCTGCTTGCCGGGCTGATCGAAGCGCAACTCGCCGTCTATCCGGCCCGCGATCCGGAAGCCGGCCTCAAATCCGATCCGGGCGCGGATCCGGACTGGCTCTCGCTGCTGCGCATCTGCGCAGCCCGGGATTCCTATGGCCGGCTCCATTCGCTCCATTACGAGCCTGCCGCCGTGGTCGATTTTCTCGTTGCCGATCCGCACCAGTCGCGATCGATCCGCTTCGCCCTGGCGCGGATATGCGAGGCGATCGAGGCGGTTTCCGCCGGGCGTCCGCTCGTTGTCGAGGCCGGCCGGAGGGCGGGCCGGCTGGCGGCGTCGATCGATTACGACTGGCCGAACCGCGATCCGGCCGACGAAGACGCCATCCGGGCCACCCTGCGCGGGATCGGCGAGTCCTGCCGCCGGCTCCACGGCGATATCGACGCGGCCTATTTCAGCTACGGGCCCGGAGACGGCGACGCGGCGTAACGGCGGGCCGCTGCACTAGGCATCTGCCGATTGCGGCAGATCGATAATCATTTCGGTAAATTCGCCGGCTTCGGTCTCGACCCGGATGTGGCCGCCATGCTGGCGGATGATGTCGCTCGAGAGCGCAAGGCCGAGGCCGGTGCCCTTGTCGGTCGGCTTGGTCGTGAAGAAGGGATGGAAGATCTTCTCGACCAGGTCGGCCGGAATGCCGGCGCCATTGTCCCGGATGCGGATTTCCACGCCGTCTTCGGTGCCGCGGGTCGTGAGCTGCAGCCGCGGGTCGTAGCCGACACCGCCCTCCTTCAGCTTGACGGAGTCGGGATCGGCCTCCTTCATCGCCATCCGCTTCTCGTGGGTCGCGTAGCAGGCGTTCGTCACCATGTTGAGGAACACCCGGCTGAGGTCCTGGGGGATGGCCTCGATGTCGCCGATGCCGGGGTCGAAATCCTCCTCCAGCGTCAGGTTGAAGTCCGAATCGCTCGCCCGCGCGCTGTGATAGGCCAGCTTGGCGTGCTCGGAGAGCAGCGCATTGACGTCGATCGGCCGGCGTTCGCCCGAGCCCCGGCCCATCTGGAGCATGCTCTGGACGATGTTGTTCGCCCGCTCGCCATGCTCGTGGATCGTCTTCAGGTTCCCGGTGAGGTCGCCGGCAATCTCCTCGATCAGCCCCGCGGTATCGTCGTCTTCCGGCTCCTCACCGTCCCCGCCGTTCTCCGCCGCCTTTCTGTCTTCGGTCAGGGTGCGGATTTCCTCCAGCAACTCGTCCAGAAGCTCGACCGAGACTTCCGAGAAATTCTTGATGAAATTCAGCGGATTCTTGATCTCGTGCGCGACGCCGGCGGTCAGTTCGCCGAGGGCCGCCAGCTTCTCGCGCATGACGATCTGGTCCTGGGCCTTTTCCAGGTCGCCGAGCGCGTTCTCGAGTTGATCGTTCTTGCTCTTGAGCTCCTCGGCCAGCTTCTCCACCAGGTTCAGGCGCTGGACTTCGAGGGCGTGACGGCGGAAGACTTCGAGCGCCGCCGCCATTTCGCCGACTTCGTCGCGCCCGCCGATATCGACCTCGGCCTCAAGATCGCCTTCGGCCATGCGGCGCATGCGGTCCGACAGGCGCCCCAGCCGCCGCGAGAGGAAGCGGCCGACATAGATCCAGGACAGCAGGAACGCGCCGACGACGCTGGCGCCGCTGATCAGCAGCAGCAGATTGCGGCCTGTCAGTACCGCTTCCGCCGAGGCAAGCGTCGCTTGCTGGACGCTGGCGCGCGCTGTCCGGACCAGGCCCTCGGCTCCGGCGACGAGTTCGACCGCGAGGGTCCGGTTGCGCTCCAGGAGGTTCCGTTGCCGGCCGTCGATGGCGAGTTCCCGGGCGCGCAGGCGGAAGACATTGTCCGGCCCTTCGCCAAGCGCGACAAGCCGGGTGAACGGGACGGTAAGCCGCTCGCCCAGAGACGCGGCGTTCAGCCGGGACAGGCGGCGTTTAATTCCGCGGGCGGTGGCTTCGAAGCTCTCCCGCAACGGCTCCAGCAGCGAGGCATCGGAAATGTTCAGCGCCGTCGCCAGAAGCTGGGCGCCGGTCGTGGCATCGGCCCTGAGTTCCGCGAGACGGCGATACCGGGTGATCGCCGTCTGGGACGCATGTTCGCTGCGCGGCGCCGGCGGCCGGCCGAGCTGGCGGTAGCCGGTCACCGAGTAGAACAGTTGATCGTCGATCAGCGGGACCAGGCTGCCGACCAGCCGGCTGCGTAATTCGGTGAGTTCCCGGAGCCGCGCCTGGCGCTGTTCGGCCAGTTCGAAGCGTTTGGCCATCGAGACTTCGATCGCTTCGATGTTGGACATCAGGGCCCCGCCGCTCCGGCGCAGCGATTCCGAGCGCGATACGTCACCTTCGATGCCGGTCAGCGCCTTGAGCTGCGCCTCGAAAGCCTTTCGGTCCTCGGCGATACCGCCGGCGATCCGCTCCAGTTCGCCGGGCGTTCCGGCGGCGGTCAGGCGCGGCGCCGCGGCGACCAGCGCGCCGCTCTGCTGGGCGACGGCGAAGGCGGCGGCCATTTCGGGCACGCTGCCTTCGTTGACCCGGCTCTGAACGTCGCCGACGCGGTCGAAGGATATCCAGCCGACCAGGCTGGCGACGATGGTGAAGGCCACAGCGCCCCCGATGCCGAGGTAAAGCTGCGTCGACAGGCTTCTGGGAACGAAATTCACTGTCCTGCAGCTTCCTGGAGCGTTTTGACCGGATGATACCGGCCATCGCTGCCGATAACGGAAAGGAAGACGGCATCCGAACCCTGGTTGTCGTCCGCGCCGAAGCGCAGCGGGAAGCCGTCCAGGTCGATGGTCTTCCGCTGCCTCAACCTGCCCAGGAAACAGGCTCGGTCGGGCTGCGGGCCGCACAGCTGCAGCGCCACGATGGCGAGACGGCCGGCAAGATAGCCTTCCAGGGAAACGAATCCCGGGTGTGCGCCGTTCCCGTACTTTTTCAGGGCCCGGCGATAGGCTTGCAGGACGGGCGGCCCGGCGGCCGTGGGAAAGGGCACGACCTGGGTGACGAAGATGCCGGCGCCCGCGGAGCCCAGCTCGCGAAGCAGGGCGTTGCTCCCGACAAACGAGATGGTGATGAATACCGGATTGAATCCGATATGCCGGGCCCATGCTATGAAGGTCGCCACCGGCCGGTACGCCCCGACCAGGACCACCGCCCCGGGGTCGGCGCTGCGCAGGTCGAGCAGGGCGGTCTTGACCGCCGTGGTGTTGCGCGGATAGACGCCCGTTCCCACCGGCGCCAGCCCGCGGCGCTGAAGCGCCTTGAGAACCCCGCGATAGCCGGCCCTGCCGAAGGTGTCGTCCTGATACAGGACGGCGATCCGGTCGATGCCGCGGTCTGCAATCAGACGGCGCACCATTTCCTCGGTTTCCTGGTAGTAGGAGGCGCGCAGGTTGACCACGTTGCGCAGTTTCGCGCTTCGCAGGAATTCGGCCCCGGTGAACGGCGCCACATAGGGAACGCCGGCAGCAGCGGCGACCGGCACGGCAGAGCGCGAGGTCGGGGTGCCGACCGCGCCGATCAGGGCAAAGACCTTTTCTTCGTTCGCCAGTTTGGCGGTGTTGGCGATCGCCGCTTCGGGTTCGTAGGCGTCGTCGAGCGATTTGAGATCGAGCCGGCGGCCGTGAACGCCGCCCCTGGCGTTGGCCTCGGCGAAGGCGACCCGGATGCCCAGCCGCATGTTCCGGCCCAGTTCCTGTGCCGGACCGCTGAATGCGGCGGACTGGCCGAACAGGACGCGCTCGGCGGTCACACCTTGTTCCGCGGCGACCGCAGCGTCCGCCCCACCGTGTGCCAATGCCGGCAGCGCGACCGCCAGGAATGCTGCCGCCCGCCAGCCCGGCAGGCGCCTCATTCGTCTCTCCGCTTCACCAGGGTCAGACGGTTCAGGTCGCCGTCCCGGCGATAGCTCGCCTCGTCCATCATCGTCAGGACCAGATGAACGCCCAGCCCGCCGATGGCCCGATCCTCGACGGACGATGACGTATCGGGTTCCGGAGTATCGACCAGCGGGTCGAACGGCCGTCCCCCATCCGCCAATTCGATGGTCAGACGGTCCGCATCGGACGTCAAATCGATCTGTACCGGTTCGCCGGGGCAATCGCCGTAGTTGACGACGTTGGTGAACAGTTCCTCGACAACAAGCTTCACCTCGAATTCGAGCTTCGAGGTCCAGCCCTCCCGTTTCGCAAACGCCTCGAGCCCGTCGTGGAGTTGCGCAATGTCGTCAAGCGTCGCCGACAGCTGCAGGGACAGTTCCGCGCTCACACAGTCCCTCCGCCGCGCCGTAGCGTAAGGCAGGTGATGTCGTCGAACTGGGGCGCGCCGTCTGCGAACGCGTTCACCGCCTCGAGAACGTCCGCCGTAGCCGTGCGGGCGTCGCCCGGCGGCGCGTCGGCAAAGACATCGTAAAGCCGGTCGAGCTCGAACTGTTCCCCGGCCTCGTTTTCCGCTTCGGTCACGCCGTCGCTGTAGAGGATCGCCGAATCGCCCGGCGCGAGCGTAATCGCGTTCTCCTGGAACGCGATATCGGGGAAGATGCCCAGCGCGATTCCGTCGGTTGTCGGCAGCAGGCTCGGCGTGCCGTCGGCCCGGAAAATCACCGGTGGATTGTGTCCGCCGTTGGCGTAGACGAACTCTCCCGTCGCCGGATCGAAAATGCCGAGAAACAGCGTGACGAACATCGCCGTATCGTTGTTCTCGCACAGTAACTGATTGACTTCGCGCAGGATCTTCGACGGATCGGACTGGCCGATGGCGGCGCCTCTGAGCAGCGTCCGGCTCGACATCATGAACATCGCCGCCGGGATGCCCTTGCCCGACACATCGGCGACCGCCAGGCCGAGGCGGTCGTTCTCCATCGGCAACAGGTCGAAAAAATCGCCCCCGACGTCGCGCGCTGCCTCCATGCTGGCGAAGACCTGATACGCATCGGATTCGGGAAAACTCTTCGGCAGGATCGACTGCTGCATCCGGTTGGCGAGGCTGAGCTCGTTTTCGAGCACGACCAGCTTGTCGCGGGATTCGAGCGCCGAGCGCCACAGTTCGATCGTTTCCAGGGTTCGCGTGATCGTGATCCGCAGATCGTCGAAATCGATCGGTTTGGTGACGAAATCGAAGGCGCCCCGGTTCATCGCCGTGCGGATATTCTTCATGTCGCCGTAGGCGGACACCACGACCGAGCGTACATTGGGATCGACCGACGGAATCTGCTCAAGCAGGGTCAGGCCGTCCATCTCGGGCATGTTGATGTCCGAGAGGACCATGTCGATGTCCTGGTGTTCGCGAAGTTCGGCGAGCGCCTCGATGCCGTTGCCGGCAAAGACGAACTCATACTCGCCGCTGCGGATCTCGCGCCTCATGCGCTGACGCACGAGCCGTTCGACGTCCGGCTCGTCGTCCACAACCAGGATTTTGTTGGCGCCCCGTTTGATGTTGCCCTCCTAGCTGTCCTGTTGCGCGAATTCCTCTGCCGGAAACGCGCCCGTCCGGTCGATGGCGCCGGCCGCTGCGCCGGAATCCGGCAGTTGCTCAAATTCCGGTCCGCGCCGGCCGGATATCGCGATTTCAATTCCTGTCCGGATTGACCTCAATGTGCATCGATTGGGAGGCCCGGGCATTTTGTGCCCGGCGCGACCGACGCGGGCGGCGTCAGCGGTCCAGCGAAGCGAGCGCGTCGGCCTTCGTCGCGTGGATCGGCAGAATCTTGTCGAATCCGCTGATCTCGAATACCTCGCGAATCCGGTCGGAGAGGGAGCAGAGCAACAGCTTGGCGTCGCGGTTCTGGAGGGATTTGGCCGTCAGGAGGATTGCGCGCAGCCCTGCGCTGCTGATGTAGACGAGGTTCTCGAAATTCATGATCACGGCGCGATCGCTGTCTTCGATCGCAGTTCTGACCGCTTCCTCGAACTGGACGACGTTGGAGCCGTCGATGCGTCCCTCAACATCGGCGGACATGACATCGTCAATCCGTTCGGTCGTTACATTCACCATCGTTTACCCTCCGCAATATCCCCACCGCGCCGTTCACCCGCTTCGTCCGGCGCCCGATGGCGACATTATCATTCTCTGAACAGGCCGTTCCGATTTCAGTCGTCGTGTTCCGGGATCACGACGAATTCCGGATAGGCTTCGATCCCCAATTCCGCAACGTCCTGGCCCAATTCTTCCGTCAGCGGCGCAACGCGGACGCCGATGGTCAGCTTGAGCACCGACCATATAGCCCATGACGCAATGAAAACGAAAGCGCCGATGGCCGCAATGCCGATGAGTTGTACAAGGAGATCGCCGCCGGCGGCAATGCACACCGCGAGCGTGCCCCAGATGCCGGCGAACAGATGGGCCGGCACCGCGCCGACGACATCGTCGACTTTCAACCGTTCGAGCAGCATCATGCCGAGCACGACGATCCCGCCGCCGACGCCGCCGATGATCACGGCCCAGTAATGCTCGGCGATATCCGGCGCCGCGGTGATCGAGACCAGGCCGCCGAGCGCGCCGTTCAGGCTCGCCAGCAGATCGACCCGGCCCAGCAGGGGCCGCGACAGCGCGATGGCGGCCATCACGCCCGCCCCGGCGGCGAGGTTGGTGTTGGCCAGGATATTGCTGAGCGCCACGGCATCGGCGGCGCCGCCGAGCGCCAGCTGCGACCCGCCGTTGAAGCCGAACCAGCCGAGCCACAGGATGAAAACGCCCAGCGTGACCGCAGGCACGTTGGACGGCGGAGTCGCCTTGACGCTGCCGTCGTCCCGGAACTTGCCCTTGCGCGCGCCGACCACCAGAGCGCCGGCGAGCGCGGCCCAGCCGCCGGTCGAGTGGACGATGGTCGAACCGGCGAAATCCTGGAAGCCCATGGCCGAAAGCCATCCGCCGCCCCACGTCCAGGCGCCGACGACCGGATAGACGATCGCCGTCAGCACCGTGATGAACGCGAAGAAAGACCACAGCTTGATCCGCTCGGCCAGGGCGCCGGAGACGATCGAGGCGGTCGTGGCGACGAACACCATCTGGAAGAACCAGTCGGACATCGTCGAATAGCCGTTCTCGATCACGGCGGCGCCGGCCGCCGCCTTGGCCGCGGCGTCCTCGCTGGTCAGCAGCGTCACTTCGTCCGACGTGGTGCCGTAGAACAGCGAAAGCGAGCCGAACCAGCCGCCCTCCGGCACGCCGACATACATAATGTTGTAGCCGATGAAATAGAACATCAGCCCGGCAATGGAGTAGAGGCCGATATTTTTCAGGCAGATGACCGAGGCGTTCTTGGTGCGCACCGAGCCGGCTTCGAGCATGGTGAACCCGGCGCACATCCACATCACCAGCGCGCCCCAGATCAGGAAGGAAAAGCTGTTGAGGACGAACTGCGATTCGTCGCTCAGGGCCGCATGCGCGTCTGCCGGAAAAAACGCAAAGATGCTGATCGCTGCGAGCCCGACGGCGAGGGCCGCCGCATAACGCATCCGGAAACCGCGCCGCACTGAATCGTGGAGAATCATCACGAGTCCGTTCCTGTCGGTTCACCGTATTGAGCCTGGCGCCAAATCGGCGCGGAAAACCGGTCTGTTCGGTGCGGGACAGACGGGCAACAAGGCGTCTGCGTCGTACGGTGTGCCGCGCATTACGGCGCGACAGAACATCGCTGTCAAGCGAAGACGCTGCCGAAATCGCACAAAAAGGATCGATTTCGCGGCCGACCGCACCCGATAGGCCACAGGGCTCGTGGAAATATCGGTTTAATGGCGGATGGGGTGGGATTCGAACCCACGATACGGGATCACCGTATACACACTTTCCAGGCGTGCGCCTTAGACCGCTCGGCCACCCATCCGCCTGGCCCGGTTATGTAGCAACCGGCCCCCCCTGCGCCAAGTCTTGCGCGCCGGGTTCTGCGCGCAGGGGTCCGCCCGCCGGCGCCGGAATCAAGGGTGGGCGACGGGAGCCGTCGCCATCGACCGTCCGTCCGGGCCGGACTGGCGCGGCGCAGCCGAACCTGCTAGCACACCGGGCGGGTTCGTAAGGCCGCCACGATCAGCGAGGCGCAATGATCGTTGTCCGCATACTCGCCTGGCTGCTGCTCCTGGCCGGGATCGGCGTTTTCGGCCACGCCGCGGTCGAACTGCTGAAGACCGGCGCATTCGAGCCGGTGGTCTTCGCCCAGATCTGGCTGTGGATCGACCAGTCCGCGCAGCTCGGCGCCGCCCATTTTCTCGAGCAGACCTTCGGCGCCGATTTCAACCAGTCGATTCTCATCCCCTATTTGTGGGGCGCCGCCGCCTACGCGGTTTTCCTCGTGCCCGGCGTCCTGCTCTGGATGGTGTCCCGCCCGCGCTACTAGCGGCGGCGCCCTCGCCGCGCGGTTCCATCGAAACCGCGCCGAACCTTTCGTAACGATCAGTCTAAGGAATAGATAACGCGCTATCTTTTCTTTACGAAACGGCTAGCGAAAGAAATTAACTTAACCGTGCCGCCCGAATGGGACGAGCGCGCCGGAGAATGTCGGCTGCGAACACCATGATTCAGGCGGCTTGACGGCCCCAGACGTTCATTCGGTCCGAAATACGACGTACCCTCACGAATACCATAGGGTCGCTTGGCTTCCCTCGGGCCGGCACCGCAATCTTCATATAAGAGATGATTGTGGGATCGTAGTCGAAGTGCGGAAATTCCGCGTGAAGCGTGTCGCACACCAGGTGACGCAGGCATTTCTCGGCAAATCCGCCCAGCACCTGCCCATCGTTCTCCCAGCGGGACACCGTCGCCGGGTCGATTTCAAGCGTTTCGGCAAATTCCGCCTGCGTCAAACCGAGGGCCTTGCGCATGAACCTGATTTCGGCGCCGGCCAGTTTTCCGGGTTCGAGGCATCGGTAGACCGCAATCGCCGCCACCAAGGCATCCATGTCCGGAATCGTAACGGTTTCGTCGCCGGCGGCGTCGGTTTCGACGACTGCCGCGTCCTTCAGGACGACCGGAATGCCCATCAGGTTTTCCTCATGGACCGGCAGAATCTCGGACGTCACGATTTGGCGCTTGTTTTCCATGGTCTCACTCCTCGGCAAACGGTTCCCAATTTGCCAACGGGTAGCGGGCTAGTCCGGTTCATAGACCGTGATTACCTTGATGACGCTCTCTGACGGGTAAGGGACAACCACCACACCGAGGGTCCTTCCATCCAGGTCGTCGCCGGTCGTCAACCAAGACGTCTCGCCTTCCCGCAACGCGATGTCGATGATCTTGCCCTTTCGAAGCGCCGCCAAGACGTCAAGTTTCGTAACTTGACGTTGCATCATTCGTTCGGCCGCGTGCCTCGTGAAGGCAAAATCGGTCGCGGGATCGTTAGCGAGAGACCTCAATACGCTGGATTGACGGCCAACCTCTGCAGATTTTGGCATCGAAACGATACTTTCTTCCAATCAGTACGATATTGCGCATCATGATTTCCTCCATATTCTGGTTCGCTGACTGTATCGAACATAACATTCCGCGTCGGTCGAGGCAACATGAATTTGATAATTTATCAAGTTAATCCAATCATGGTCACAAGACTGCCGCAGACCTTCGGCGCATGACGACCCGCACCGCCCTCAATCCTCCCCCATCCGGAGCGCTTCGATGAAGGCGCTCTGGGGGATGTCGACCTTGCCGAACTGGCGCATCTTCTTCTTGCCGGCCTTCTGCTTCTCCAGCAGCTTGCGCTTGCGGGTGATGTCGCCGCCATAGCATTTGGCGGTCACGTCCTTGCGCAGGGCGGAGATGGTCTCGCGCGCGACGACCTTGCCGCCGATCGCCGCCTGGATCGGGATCTTGAACAGCTGGCGCGGGATCAGCTCCTTGAGCCGGCCGCAGATCGCCCGGCCGCGCTGTTCGGCCGACGGGCGCGGCACGATCATCGAGAGCGCATCGACCGGCTCGCCGTTCACCAGAATCTGCACCTTGACCAGGTCGCCCTCCCGGTAGCCGTCCATCCGGTAGTCGAAGCTGGCATAGCCGCGGGTGACCGATTTCAGCCGGTCGTAGAAATCGTAGACCACCTCGTTGAGCGGCAGCCGGTAGACCGCCATCGCGCGCGAGCCGGCATAGGTCAGGTCGAGCTGTTCGCCGCGCCGCTCGGTGCACAGCGCGAGGACGGCGCCGAGATAGTCGTCCGGCGTCAGGATGGTGGCGCGGATCCACGGCTCCTCGATCGTGGCGATGCGCGTCTCGTCCGGCATGTCGACCGGGTTGTGCAGTTCGCGTTGCGTCCCGTCGTTCATGTGGAGCCGGTAGACGACGCTCGGCGCCGTCGTGATCAGGTCGAGGTCGAACTCGCGGGCGAGGCGCTCCTGCACGATCTCCAGATGCAGGAGGCCGAGGAAGCCGCAGCGGAAGCCGTAGCCGAGCGCCGCCGAGGTCTCCGGCTCGGTGTGGAAGCTGGAGTCGTTCAGCGCCAGCTTTTCGAGCGATTCGCGCAGATGCTCGAACTCGCCGGTATCGACCGGGAAGATGCCGCAGAACACGACCGGCAGGCTGGGCTGGAAGCCGGGCAGCGGCTCGGCCGTGCGGCGGTGGTCCTCGGTGATGGTGTCGCCGACCTTGCAGTCCGCCACCGTCTTGATGCCGGCGGTGATGTAGCCGATCTCGCCGGGGCCGAGCGCGGCGACCGGTTCGCGCTTGGGGGTGAACACGCCGACCCGGTCGGCCTCGTAGACGCCGCCGGTCGCCATCATGCGGATGCGCTGGCCCTTGCGCAGCCTTCCCTCGCGCACCCGCACCAGGATGATGACGCCGAGATAGGGGTCGTACCAGCTGTCCACCAGCAGCGCCTTGAGCGGCGCGTCGGCGTCGCCCCGCGGCGGCGGCACCTGGGCGACCAAAGCGGCGATCATGTCTTCGACGCCGGCGCCCGTTTTGGCCGAAACCGGCAGCGCGCCGGCGGCGTCGAGGCCGATCACGTCCTCGATCTGCCGGCGCACCCGCTCGGGCTCGGCCGCCGGCAGGTCGGTTTTGTTGAGCACCGGAATGATCTCCAGGTCGGCGTCGAGCGCCAGATAGACGTTGGCCAGCGTCTGCGCCTCGACGCCCTGGGAGGCGTCGACGACCAGCAGCGCGCCCTCGCAGGCGGCGAGCGACCGGCTGACCTCGTAGGAGAAATCGACATGGCCGGGCGTGTCCATCAGGTTGAGAAACCATGTCCGGCCGTCCGGCCCGGCCCATTCCAGGCGCACGGTCTGGGCTTTGATGGTGATGCCGCGCTCGCGCTCCAGCTCCATGCTGTCGAGGACCTGCTGCTTCATCTCCCGGTCGCTCAGCCCGCCGGTCTGCTGGATCAGCCGGTCGGCCAGCGTCGATTTGCCGTGATCGATATGGGCGATGATCGCAAAATTGCGGATCTGCGCGATGTCGGTCGGGGAATCGGTCATCGGGGCGGGGCAGGGGGAATCGGGGGTGCCGTAGCGGCTCGCCGGGAGGTAGCACCGCACCGGCGCTGCGCCAATGCCGGAAAGCCGGCCCGCAATCCGGCGCGGCGCGAATTCAGGCTCAACCCATCCGCATGCCGCCGGAGATGGAGATGGTCTGGCCGGTCATGCCGTCGGATTCGGGCGAGGCGAGATAGACCGCGATATGGGCGATCTCCTCCGGCTGGAGCAGGCGGCCCGTCGGGATCCGGGCCGTCATCGCCGCCTTGAAGGCGTCGAAGTCCATGCCCGCCCGCTCGGCGTGGGCCTCGAACTCGCCGATCATGTCGGTCTCGACGAAGCCGGGACAGATGGCGTTCACCCGGATGCCCGCCCCGGCGTTCTCCAGCGCGGCGCAGCGGGTGAGCGCGACGACGGCGTGCTTGGAGGCGTTATAGGCCGCTTGGTTCGGGCTTTCCCATTTGCCGGCGGTCGAGGCGATGTTGACGATCTTGCCCCGGCCGCGGCCCTGCATGTGGCGCAACGCCTGTTGCATGACGTGGAAGGTGCCGTAGGCGTTGACCCGCATCACCCGGTCGAACTCCGCCGCGGTGTATTCGGTGAACGGCTTGCCCGTGTAGACGCCGGCATTGTTGACCACGATGTCGATCTGCCCGAACGCCTCGACCGCGGCGGCGAACAGGGCCTCCACGCTCGCCTCGTCGGCGACATCGACAGCGCCGACCTCGACCCGGCGGCCGGTCGCCGCGGCATGCGCCTCGATGCCGGCCAGGTTGGCGCGCGCGGTCGCGCTCAGAAACAGGTCGGCGCCTTCCCGGGCGAAGGCTTCGGCGATCGCCCGGCCGATGCCGCGGCTGGCGCCGGTGATCAGCGCCGTCGCTCCGGCGAGGCGGCCGGCGGTTCCGGAATGGGCGGGCGGGGTGTCGGTTTCGGTCGTCATGGCGGCACCATAGGCCGGGCCGCGGAAATGACCAGCTTCGCCCGTGCCGCAGCCCCTTGGGACTTCCCCTTGGGATTTCCCCTTGGAATTTCTTTGCGAAAGGGGATTCGGCCGCCGCCCTGCACCCTCCATGCGGCGGGCTCGCCGGGGGCCGCCGGGCGGTCCTCAAAACATTTCTTTTTTGATGACAGTTCTTGACACCGCGAATTTCGTTCCCTATATGTACTTTTGCCAACGCCCGAAATGCGCCCGCCGCGGGCCCGCGGGCGCTCCCGGATGTCCGGAATGCCCGGCCGCCTCGGTCCCGAAGCGCCAAAGCCTTAACCTCCAAAACCCTTATAAGCGCTGCCGCCCCGGACTCGATCCGGGTCCAGAGCCGGCTCGACGGGCCGCGCCCCGTGACTCCGGTCCCCGGATCGTCGCTCCGCTCCGTCCGGGCGGCGGCGGAGTTGTATTTTCGACATTTCAACGGAGCCGCGTTGCCCGGTGTGGATATAGAAATATTTCCTAGTGAGATTAATTTTGCGACTCTCCCTAATCGCGTTTTCCAGCGATTCCGCGGGGTTCGGGCGCTTCGAAGTGCAAAAAAAACGTGGAGGATAGACCGGTCTGTCTAATTCGGCATCAAACACGGAGAAACGGCGGAAAACTGGGAAAAAACGGCAGCGGCAGCGGAGAAAATACTGGAACGAACGATCAAAAACGAGAAAGCCGCAGACCTGCCGCAGGTGCGCCCCTTTTTCAGGGAACTCCAAAGGGAGAGGCTCCCGGCGGGAAGCAGGCGGCCGGCCGTGCGGCCCCCCTGCGATAACCCCTCTGCAATAACCCCATGCGATATCAAGTCGGTTGGCAGGGCGGCGGCGGCGCGCTTACCTCTTCGGCATGACCGAGAGGGCCGACAGCAGCGAAACCGCCGATTTCGGCTTCCGCACCGTGGCGGCGGACGAGAAGCGGCATCTGGTGCGCGGCGTGTTCGACAGCGTCGGCTCGCGTTACGACCTGATGAACGACCTGATGTCGGGCGGCCTGCACCGGCTGTGGAAGCGCGAGCTGGCGGCCATGCTGCGCCCGTCCGCCGGGCGGACCCTGCTCGACGTGGCCGGCGGCACCGGCGACGTCGCCTTCCTGTGGCGCCGCCGGGGCGGCGGGCCGGCGATCGTGTGCGATATCAATGCCGGGATGGTCGCCCAGGGCCGCGACCGCGGGATCGACCGGGGTATGCTGGAGGGTATCGACTGGGTGTGCGGCGACGCCGAGCGGCTGCCGCTGCCGGACCGCTGCGTCGACGCCGTGACCATCGCCTTCGGCCTGCGCAACGTGACCGACAAGCCGGCGGCGCTCGCCGACATGCGCCGGGTGCTGCGGCCGGGCGGCCGCTTCCTGTGCCTGGAATTCGGCGCCGTTTCCGTCCCCTTCCTGGGGGAACTCTACGACCGCTATTCCTTCGCCGTCCTGCCGCGCATCGGCGAGATCGTGACCGGCGACGGCGAGGCCTACCGCTACCTGGTGGAGAGCATCCGCCGCTTCCCGCCGCAGCCGGAGCTGGCCGCCATAATGACCGATGCCGGGTTCGGCCGGGTGAGCTGGCGCGACCTCACCGGCGGCATCGTCGCCATCCATTCGGGCTGGCGGATCTAGGCCCGGCGCGTTCCCGATGTTCCGCTCCGTCCGCAACGTCGCCCGGCTGATCGCCATCGCCTCCACGCTGGCGCGGCACGACGCGCTCTTTCCGCTGGAACGGCTGCACATCGCGCCGTTCGCGCTGTGGATCGGCCGGCGGTTCCGCAAGCGGCAGATCGAAGGCCGGCCGGGCGAACGGCTCGCCCTGGCGCTGCAGAGCCTCGGCCCGACCTTCATCAAGCTGGGCCAGATGCTCTCGACGCGCCCGGACCTGCTGGGCGAACAGGTGGCGGGCGACCTGGCGGCCCTGCAGGACCGGCTGCCGCCGTTCGCGGGCGCGGCCGCGCGGCGCACGATCGAGGAGGAGCTGGGCCGTCCGGTCGGCGACCTGTTCCGCGAGTTTGACGAAAAGGCCGCCGCGGCTGCGTCCATCGCCCAGGTGCATTTCGCCGTGACCGCAGACGGGCGGGAGGTCGCCGTCAAGGTGCTGCGCCCGGAGATCGAGGCCGCCTTCGCGCGCGATCTGGACCTGTTTTACTGGATCGCCGGGCTGGTCCACCGGCTGCGGCCCGACCTGCGCCGGCTGAAGCCGGTGGAGGTGGTGAAGACCTTCGCCGACTCGACCCGGGTGGAGATGGACCTGCGCATGGAGGCCGCCGCGGCGCGCGAACTCGCCGAGAATTTCGACGACGACCCGAGTTTCCGTACGCCCGACGTGGATTGGGACCGGACCGGCCGCCGCGTCCTCACCCTGGAGCGGATCCAGGGCATTCCGGTCGACCAGCGCGAGCGGCTGGTCGAGGCCGGCCACGACCCGACCGAGATTCTCGGCAACGCGGCAGCGGTGTTCTTCAACCAGGTGTTCCGCGACGGCTTCTTTCATGCCGACCAGCACCCGGGCAACGCCTTCGTCGATGCCGAGGGCCGGATCGTTGCGGTCGATTTCGGCATCATGGGCCGCCTCGACCGCGAGACCCGCTACTATCTGGCCGATATGCTGATGGGCTTCCTGCGCCGCGACTACAAGGCGGTCGCCGACGTCCATTTCCGCGCCGGCTATATCCCGCCGAACCAGTCGCGCGCGGCCTTCGCCCTGGCGCTGCGCGCGATCGCCGAGCCGATTTTCGACCGCCCGCTGCACGACATCTCGATCGCGCGACTGCTCGGCCTGCTGTTCCAGGTGACCGAACGGTTCGAGATGGAGACGCAGCCGCAGCTGCTCCTTCTGCAAAAGACGATGCTCGTGACCGAGGGCGTCGGCCGGAAACTCAACCCGGACATCAACATGTGGACGCTCGCCCGGCCACTGATCGAAGCCTGGATGCGCGAGCATCGCGGCCCGCAGGCCCGCGTCATGGAGCAGATGCGCGCCATCGCCGAAGCGGTCGAGCGCCTGCCGGCCACGATGCGCAACCTGGACCGGGCGCTCGAACGGCTGAACCGGCCGGCCGAAGCGGACCCGCCCGGGCCGCCGGCCCGGCAATGGCCGCATTGGGCCGCCATCGCCCTGCTGGCGGCAGTCGTATTGCTGCTGGCCCTCTGATTGCTGGCGGAAAGCCCGGCAGCCGCGGCGGTCGCGGCCCGGAAAAGGCCTCGATTCCCTGATAAGCGCTGAGCACGAGTGGGTTTGAGGCTCACGATGCGGATTTTCGGGTACAGCGATGCCGGGGCCGGTGCACGTGTCGCCAGCGAGAGGTCGGGTGAGGTGGCTTCTCGGACTGGACGGTGCACTTCGCCGTTCGGCGGACGAGCGGGTTGCCCCGGGCTTGCCGGTTTCGAGCGGGGATGGAGCGGGATGCGCCGGGGCCTGCTATTCGAGCTGGACTGCGGCGTGATAGAGCCAGTCGAGCCGGAAGTTGTTGCGCGCGAAGTCGAGCCGCCAGCGCCGGCCGCTGCGCACCAGCCTTCCCACGACCCGAACCAGATAGCGGATCAGGGGCCGCAGGCCATGGCGCCGGGCGCGGGCCGGCAACAACTGGTATTGGACCGCGCGGAGCAGCACCTGCGCGATCTGGCCGCAGATGTAGAAGGCCTGGTTGGCGCGGAACTTCCGGCACGGCGGGTGATGCAGGTCGAGGTCGATCAGCGGCCCCTTGAAGGCGTTCTCCTGGCCCTGCTTTCCGCGGTGCCGGCGCACCAGCTCGTCGAGCGGAAGGTCGTCGCGCGAGACCAGGATCACGGTGTAGACGGGGAGCAGCAGGGTCTGGCCCCGGTCGCGGCGGCGGCGGATCACCACGTAGCTCTGTTCCTCCCAGCCCGCCGGGCGGTAGCGCACCAGCGTCGCATCTTCGCCGAGCCCGATGTCGGTCCATCCGTCTTCGGGCAGGCCTTCGATCACATCCAGCACCGGCGCCCGCTTGCGCGCGTGGGTCAAGCTGATCGAGTAGTCCCATCCCCGCTCGCGGCACCAGGCGATGAGTTCGCCCCGGTAGTAGGCGTTGTCCGCGCGCAGCCACACCGGCGTGCCCTCGGGCAGGCAGGGCGCCACGTCGCTGTCGAGCTGCTCGCGCCAGCCCCCGGCCACGTCGCCGCCGCCCGGATGCAGCCGACCGCTCGCCCACAGCGAGCCGATGAACACCCCGTGCAGCCAGTACTGGCGCGTGCCGTCGTAGCCGCGCCGCGCCTCCTCGAACAGCCTCCCGTCGACCTCGATCGCGGTGCCGTCGACGAACACCGGGACGTAGCCGCGCACCGACGCCTCATGTTCCACCACCGCCGGCGCCACCTGTGCGGCCAGTCCGCGCGCCACCGCCAGCAACGTCTCGACCTGCGCCTCGTCGATGCGCGCCAGATACTCGCCAAGACGCCGGCCCGAGGGCACGTCGCCAAGACCCAGCAGCCGTTGCCCGACCCGGTCCTCGCGCAGCGCGTCCAGATCCGACAGCGCCCCGTTGCCCGCCGCCAGCGAGGCGATCAGGCTCCACAGCGTCTCCGCGTCGCTCGCACCCCGCGCCCGCTGCTTGACCGACACCGCCGACAGCGCCTGTGGCAGACCAAGCCGCGACGCCATCTGGCCCAGCACCGACCAGCCGCCGAAGCCGGTCAGCTGCGCGTCGGTGAAGTCCATCTCGACTTTGGGCGGCCGGGGAATTACCGTGGTCATCGCGCACCTGCGAGGTGATGGAATGCTCGCCGGCAATATTGCCGATTTCGCCCGCAGCGTGCGCACTTTTTCGGATCCGGCGCCAGCCTTATCCGGGAATCAGGGGGAAAAGGGGGTTGAAATACGAATTTGAACATTTTAGTTTAATTTGAAACAATATTGTTTCATCAATGCATCGAGCCGAACAGGCCCATCCCGTGACTCCCGGCATACAAGAGACGTCTTCCCCGCCCCGGCGGCTCCCGAGCCGCTCCGCCATAATCGATGCCGCGATCGCAACGCTTGCCGGCAATCCGGATGCCACCATGTCGACGATCGCGGATGCCGCCGGTGTCAGCCGCGCCACGCTTCACCGGCATTTTCCGGGCCGGCAACGCCTCATCGACGCCATCGGGCTCGAAGCGATCCGGGAAACCGATGCCGCCGTGGGCGCGATCGATTACGCGAAGATGAGCAGCACCGAATATCTGCTGGCCGTCTTCGAAGCGGTCGTTCCCCTCGGGGACCGGTATCACTTTCTCGCCGTGACGGCGCCGGGCGCCGCCAGCGAAGAGGTCAGAGAGGCCTATGCCCGTCAGATTCGCGGGGTCGAAGAGATGGTGCGCTGGATGGCCCGCGACGGCGTGCTGGCGCCCGACGCGCCGGTCGACTGGGCGGTGCTGGTTATCGATTCGCTGATCTACACGGCCTGGACGGCGGTGCGCGAAGGCTCCGTTGCGCCGCGCCACGCCGCGGCGCTCGCATGCCGCACCTTCCTGTCCGGCTTGTCGAAGGCCGAATGATGCCGTTCGCCACGCTACGGCGCCGGATGCCCGGTCTGCCCGGAACGAAGCCGCTGACCGTTGCCGTGCTGCTGGGGCTGGCGGCAGCGACATTTTCTGAATGGTACTGGCCGTGGGGACTGCTCTTCCTCTACTGGGTCGCCGCCGGTCTCCGATGGGGCGAGGCGTTCCTCATCGAATCGGTTTCGAGGGCGCGCAACCCGATCCTGTTCTGGTCGATCACCGCGATGTGGACCGGATTCGGCCTGTGGATGCTGTACGCGGATCTGGTCTGGCGCTTTGCCTGACCCGGGCCGGACCGGGCGACAGCACGATGCCGCGGGCAGGACCGTATCGACGGATGGGAAATGCACCATGAATTCCGTTGGGGCGAATTCCGTCATGGGGAACACCGTTGTCGGCGGCCCGGTAGGGTCCGGGCCTGCGATGCCGGCCCGGCCGGTCCAGCTCCTGTCCCGCGAGGCTTACACGAGCCCGGCGTGGTTCGAGCGCGAGCGCCGCGACCTGTTCGGAAAGAGCTGGGCCTGCGCGGGCGCCGCCGTCGACCTTTCGGCGCCCGGCGACTATGCGACGGTAGCGGCCGGCGACCGTCCGCTGGTCGTCCTGCGCGACGAGCGCGGAACGCTGCGCGCCTTTCACAATCTCTGCCGCCATCGCGGAACCGAACTGCTCGAAGGCGCCGGACGGCTGGACCGGCCGCGCATCGTGTGCCCGTATCACCGGTGGACCTACGGCCTCGACGGGGCTCTGCGCGCCGTCCCCATGCAGGCGCAGTGCTTCCCCGGACTCGATACCGCCGAATACCCGCTGTTCCCCGCGGCGGTCGGCGAATTGGGCGGCCTCGTTTTCGTTCATCCCGACCCCCGCGCCGACTTTGCCGACTGGCGCGGCGATCTGGACCGGGCGGTCTGGCCGCACCGGTTCGAGCGGATGAGCGCCGGGCCCGAGACGATCCACGAGATGAACTGCAACTGGAAGGTGTTCGTCGAGAACGCCATCGACGGCTATCACCTGGCCTATCTGCACCGCGAAACCCTCGGCGGCCCGCGCGCCGACCGCAACGTGTGGGACGTGCACGGGCACCATCTCGTCTGGTACTCGACGGAAACCGGCCGCAAGACCTGCCTGCCCGAGACGGTCGCCAAGGCGGCCGGCCGGTCGGCCCATCCTGTCGAAGGGGCCGGTTCAGGCCACTATGGCGGCGTCTATCTCTTGTTCCCGAACACGATCGTGACCGCAACGCCGACCGATTTGACCGTCTCCCGGCTTGAGGCCGCGGGCGCCGGCGTCAGCCGGCTGTCGTCGCGGGTGTGGACGCGCAAGGGCGCGGGCTGGTCGAAGTGGTTCGATCGGGAGAATATCGAGGACGCGCCCGGCTACGATCCCTCCAGCGGCTGTTTCCGTCTCTCCCGCCTCGATCGCCATCCGCTCGAGACCGGCGACTTCCATTGGGAGGACGTGTGGATCTGTGAGAAAATGCAGCGCTCGCTGAATTCGCCGGCATACCGCGTCGGCCGTCTGGCCGCCGGCGCGGGCGCCGAAGCGCCGCTGGAAGTCTTCCAGCGCAACGTTCTGGACTTTATGGCTCCGGGGACGGATTCGGCGGCGCCCCGCACCGATACGCCGGCGGCGCGGGACGCAAACGGCCTTCCGTAGTGCTGCCGTGAACGGCAGGCCCGTCGGGAACCCCAATCGCCAAAACACTTGCTTCGCGTTTGCCGTCTTGTCACTTTGCGCTCCCGCGAAACGGGGCGTCGCCCCGACACAATAATACAGGCCCAGGGAGAAGCATGGCATGGCCGGAACCACCGATCCGAGATGTGTGGCGCTCGTCGGACCGTATCTGAGCGGCAAGACGACCCTTCTGGAAGCCATGCTGATGGCGGCCGGCAGAATCCAGCGCAAGGGCAGCGTGCCGGCGGGCAACACGGTCGGCGACGCCTCGCCCGAATCCCGCAACCGGGAGATGAGCACCGAGATCAATGTCGCAAATTTCGACTATCTCGGCGACCACTGGACGGTGCTGGACTGCCCCGGCTCGGTGGAATTCCAGCAGGATGCGCGCCACGCGCTGATGGTCGCCGACATCGCCGTGGTGGTGTGCGAGCCCTCGGTCGACAAGGCGATGATGACCGCGCCGGTCCTGAAATTCCTCGACGATCACGAAATTCCGCACTGTCTGTTCCTCAACAAGATCGACCATATGGCCGGGACCACCGTTCCGGAGATGCTGGACGCGCTGCAGGGCGCGTCGGACAAGCCGCTGGTGCTGCGCCATGTGCCGATCGCCAACGGCGAGGCGATCACCGGCTATGTCGATGTGGCGAGCGAACGCGCCTACGAATACCAGCCGGGCAAGGAATCGAAGCTGATCCAGATCCCGTCCGACATGGCGGACGACGGCGCCCTGGCCCGCCAGGAAATGCTCGAATCCCTGGCGGATTTCGACGACGGCCTGCTGGAGCAGCTCCTCGAAGACGCCGTGCCGCCGAAGGAAGAGGTCTACGGCTACCTGACCGCGACCCTGCAGTCGGACAGCATCGTGCCGCTGTTCATCGGCTCGGCCCAGAACGACGCCGGCATCCGCCGGCTGCTCAAGGTGCTGCGCCACGAAGCGCCCGGCGTGGCGTCGGTCCGCGACCGGCTGGAACTGGGCGACTGGAGCGGCAACGGCGCGACGGTCTTCAAGACGCTCTACATGCCCCATACCGGCAAGCTTTCCATCGCCCGGGTGCTCGACGGCGAGATCAAGGACGGCATGAGCCTGAACGGCAACCGGGTCAGCGGCATGAACCGGCTCAACGGCTATGACCAGGAGAAGGTCACCCAGGCCGCCCGGGGCGATGTCGTGGCCCTCGGCCGCATGGAGCCGGTCAAGACCGGCGAGACCCTGGCCGACGGCGGCGGTGCGCCCGAATCCCTGTGGCCCGCGCCGGCCATGCCGTTGTTCGCGCTCGCCGTCCAGGCGGAAAAGCGTGAGGACGAGGTCAAGCTGACCGGCGCCATGGGCCGGATGGCCGAGGAGGACCCCTCGATCATTCTGGAGCACAACCAGGACACCCGCGAACTGGTGCTGGCCGGCCAGGGCGAGATCCATCTCAAGGTCGCGATCGACCGGCTGAAGAGCAAATACAATCTGAACGTCACCAGCCGGCGGCCGAGGGTCGCCTACAAGGAGACCATCAAGCAGCCGGTTTCCCAGCACGCCCGGCACAAGAAACAGTCGGGCGGGCACGGCCAGTTCGGCGACGTGCATGTCGATATCAAGCCGCTGCCGCGCGGCGCCGGCTTCGAGTTCCAGGATACGATCGTCGGCGGCCGGGTGCCGCGCCAGTATATTCCGGCGGTCGAGGCCGGGGTGAAGGATTACCTGTCGTCCGGGCCGCTCGGCTTTCCGGTGGTCGACGTTTCGGTGACGCTGACCGACGGCCAGTATCATTCGGTCGACAGTTCGGACCAGGCGTTCAAGACCGCCGGCTCGCTCGCCATGCGCGAGGGCATGCCCAAGGCGCGGCCGGTGCTGCTCGAGCCGATCTACGACGTGAAGATATCCGCGCCGTCCCACTTCACGTCGAACATCCAGGGGCTGATCAGCGGCCGGCGGGGCCAGATCCTCGGCTTCGATTCCAAGACCGGCTGGAACAACTGGGACGAGATCAGCGCCAAGCTGCCCCAGGCCGAACTGCAGGACCTGATCATCGAGCTGCGCTCCCTCACCCAGGGCGTCGGGACGTTCGAATACGCCTTCGACTATCTCCAGGAACTGACCGGCCGCCTCGCCGACCAGGTCGTCCAGGCCTACAACGACGACGACGCAGGCTGAGGCGCGCCGGAGCAGCCGGTCTGCGCCTTTCCCATCGGCCAGGACCATGGCAAAATGTTGGTACAGCGTCGGAAATGCGGAAAGTTGAACGCAATAGACGCTGATTGATGCCCAAAGTTCGCGATGCAATCCGTTTGATCGAACGGGACGGCTGGACGTTGGTCCGCGTTAGAGGAAGTCACCGCCAATACAGACACCCCGACAAACCCGGCACCGTGACGGTTGCGGGCAAACCGGGCGACGATCTTCCGCGAGGAACATGGGCAAGCGTCATGAAACAGGCCGGCCTCAAGGAGTAACGGGCAAAATGCGATACACCATCGTTATCGAGAGGGCGCCGAAAAACTACGCTGCCTACGTTCCCGACCTGCCCGGTTGCATCGCCACCGGGGCGACCGAAGAAGATGCGACCCGCAAAATCCGCGAGGCAATCCGGCTTCACATCGAGAGTTTGCAAGAACACGGTGAGCCGGTGCCGGAACCGCAATGTACGGCAACCGTTATCGAAGTGGCCGCTGCCGCCGGGTGACCGCCCCGCCGGCCGGTCCAGTCGAATTCACCGGCCGCGGCGCGAAACCGAAATACGACGCCGCCCTTGCGCCTACGCCGTCAGTTCCACATCCCCGGCGTCTGCGCCGAGGGCGGTCAGCGCGGTATACACGATGTGGCGCGTACTGAGGCCGGCGGAGTCGACCTGCTTCTCCGGCTTGTCCTGGTCGAAGAAGCGGTCGGCCTGGACCATCGGGCGGAATTTGAGCGCGCCGCGGTCGAGCAGCCCGTCATGGCTCATGAACTGGGCGACGAAACTGCCGAAGCCGCCGACCGAGCCTTCCTCGACGGTGATCAGCGCTTCGTGTTCCCGGGCGAGCCGGCGGATCAGGTCTTCGTCGAGCGGTTTGGCGAAACGGGCGTCCGCCACCGTGGTGCTCCAGCCCCGGGCGGCCAGTTCGTCCGCGGCCGCCAGCGAATCCTGCAAACGCTGGCCGTAGGAGAGGATGGCGACCGCATTGCCTTCGCGCACGATCCGGCCCTTGCCGATTTCCAGGGGCACGCCTTCCTCCGGCATGTCCAGGCCCACGCCCTCGCCGCGCGGATAGCGGAAGCCGCAGGGCCGGTCGTCGATGGCGACGGCGGTCGCCACCATATGGACCAGGTCGGATTCGTCCGAACAGGCCATCAGCACGAAACCCGGCAGGCAGCCGAGATAGGCGATGTCGAACGAGCCGGCATGGGTCTGGCCGTCGGCGCCGACCTGGCCGGCCCGGTCCATGGCGAAGCGCACCGGCAGTTTCTGGATCGCGACATCGTGGACGACCTGGTCGTAGCCGCGCTGCAGGAAGGTCGAATAGATCGCGCAGAAGGGCTTCATGCCGTCGGCGGCAAGGCCGCCGGCAAAGGTCACGGCATGCTGCTCGGCGATGCCGACGTCGAAGGTGCGTTCCGGGAATGCCTTGCCGAACAGGTCGACCCCGGTGCCCGACGGCATGGCCGCCGTGATCGCCACGATCCTGTCGTCCTTCTCGGCTTCCTTGATCAGGGCGTTGGCGAAGACCTTGGTGTAGCTCGGCGCGTTCGACGGCAGCTTGTAGAGCTCGCCGGTGACGACGTCGAACTTGCCGACGCCGTGATACCGGTCCGCGGAGGACTCGGCCGGCTCGTAGCCCTTGCCCTTCTTGGTGACGCAATGGACCAGGATCGGGCCGCCCTGCGGGTCGTCGCGGACATTTTTCAGAACCGGGATCAGGTGGTCCAGGTTGTGCCCGTCGATCGGGCCGACATAGTAAAGGCCCAGTTCCTCGAACAGGGTGCCGCCGGTCAGCAGGCCGCGGGCATATTCCTCGGCCCGCTGGGCCGCCCGCTCGATCTGGCGCGGAAATTTCTCGGCCAGCATCATGGTGAGTTGCCGGACGGACCGGAAGCTGCGCGAGGAGATCAACCGGCTGAGATAGGCCGAAAGCCCGCCCACCGGCGGCGCGATCGACATGTCGTTATCGTTCAGGATGACGATCAGGCGCGAGCCCGTGACCGCCGCATTGTTCATGGCCTCGTACGCCATGCCGGCGCTCATGGCGCCGTCGCCGATCACGGCGATGACGTTGCGGCCTTCCTTCTTCTGCAATTCGCCCGACACGGCGAAGCCAAGTCCGGCGGAAATGGACGTCGAACTGTGCGCCGCGCCGAAGGGGTCGTAAACGCTCTCCGACCGTTTGGTGAAGCCGTAGAGGCCGCCGCCCTGGCGGATCGTGCGGATCCGGTCGCGCCGTTCGGTGAGAATCTTGTGAGGGTAGCACTGATGGCCGACATCCCAGATCAGGATGTCGTCCGGCGTATCGAACAGATAGTGGATCGCCGTGGTCAGTTCGACGACGCCGAGGCCGGCGCCGAGATGGCCGCCGGTGACCGATACGGCGTCGACCGTTTCGGCGCGCAATTCGTCGGCGAACTGGCGCAACTCTTTGACATCGAGCTTGCGCAGATCGGCCGGCGACCCGACCTTGTCGAGCAGGGGCGTCTTGCTGGTCTTCGACATGACGAACTCCGTCTCGAGAAAGGACATTCCGGTTCAGCCGCCGCGCATCAGGCCCGCCGCCCAACGACGAAGTGCGCCGCTTCCCGAAGGAGATCGGCGCGCGTCCCGAAACAATCAAGCACCTCAACTGCCTGAATTACAAGCGATTTGGCGCGTTTGCGGGCGGCGTCAAGGCCCAGGATCGAAATGAAAGTCGCCTTCCCGGCGCCCGCATCCTTGCCCACTTTCTTGCCGACCTCGGTTTCGTCGCCGGTCTCGTCGAGGATGTCGTCGGCGATCTGGAAGGCCAGGCCCAGCGCTTCCGTGTAGGCCGCCAGCGCCGCCCGTTCCCTTTCGTCCGCCCCGCCCAGGATTGCACCGGCCTGGCAGGACAGGTCGAACAGCCGTCCGGTCTTCATGCGTTGCAACCGGGTGATCTGCTCAAGTGTAAAGCGTGTCCCGGCGGTTTCGGCGGCGATGTCGAACATCTGGCCGCCGACCATGCCCCGCGCGCCCGCGGCCTCGGCCAGCGCCGACACCAGCCTCGCCCGCACGCTGCCGTCGGGGTGGGTCGCCGGATCGGCCAGCACTTCGAACGCCAGGGTCTGCAAGGCGTCGCCGGCCAGGATCGCGGTCGCTTCGTCGAATGCGATGTGGTTCGACGGCCGGCCCCGGCGCAGGTCGTCGTCGTCCATCGCCGGCAGATCGTCATGAACCAGGGAATAGCAATGCACGAATTCGATCGCCGCGCCGGCGCGCAGGCTCCGGCTGTCCGGTACGCCGAACAGCCGGGCTGTCTGAACCGTCAGGAACGGCCGCAGCCGCTTGCCGCCATCCAGGCTGGCATAAGCCATGGCGTCGAACACGCGCGCTTCCGGCCCGTTGCCCTTCGGCAACAGCGCGGCCAGGGTCTCTTCGACCCGGTCGGCGACTTCGGACATCGCCGGTTCGATACGGGCGTCGTTGGTCACGGTTGTCCGGGGGTACGCATGAGTTCGGTTTTTCCGCGGTATCCGACGGGGCAGCCGCCTCAGCTGAACTCCGCAGGTTCCAGCCGGTTCTTGCCGTCGGGTCCGGTGACGATCCGGTCCACTTTCGCCTGGGCGTCGCGCAGTTTGGCTTCGCAATGCCGCTTCAGCGCCGCGCCGCGCTCATAGGCGGCGATTGCATCGTCCAGTTTCGCCTGCCCGGTCTCGAGGTCGCGCACGATCTTCTCAAGCTCGGCAAGCGCGTCCTCAAAGCTGAGCGCCGCAACATTGGCGGCAGCGGTATCGGCCGGGGCGGACGTATCGGACATGATGGGGTTATGTGCAGCCGGAAAAGGTCGCCGATCGGGGCATTATTCGCATTTTCACAGCCGGACGCAATCGAAACTGCGACAATCTGTTCCGGTTTAAGCGATTGTCCGGGCATTCACGCGCTGTCGGCGCCTGCGAGGGCGCCGACATGGGCAACGACGCTATCGGCCAGCGCCTGCAAGTCGTAACCGCCTTCCAGCGCCGAGACCATCCGGCCGTCGCACAGCCCCGCGGCGATCTCGGCCAGCCGCGCCGTCACCCAGCCATAGTCTTCGGTATGCAATTTCAGTCCGGCCAGCGGATCGTCCTTGTGGGCGTCGAAGCCGGCACTGACCAGAATCATGTCCGGCCGGAAGGCCTCCAGCGCCGGAAGAACGGTCTCCGACATTGCCCGCCGGAACTCGCGCGAACCGCTGCCTGCCGCCAGCGGGACGTTGCAGATGTTGCCGACTCCGGTCTCTCCGGCCGCGCCGGTGCCGGGATAGAGCGGCCATTGATGGGTCGAGGCGTAAAACAGGTCGCCGTCGGATTCGAAGGCGGCCTGCGTTCCATTACCGTGATGCACGTCGAAATCGATCACTGCAATGCGGCCCAGCCCGAATGTTTCGCGGGCGTAGAGGGCACCGACGGCCACGTTGTTGAACAGGCAGAATCCCATGGCCCGGCCCGGTTCGGCATGATGGCCGGGCGGCCGCACCGCGCAGAAGGCATTGTCGACGTCGCCGGCCATCACCGCGTCGATGGCATCGCAGACCGCTCCCGCCGCGCGCAGGGCGGCCTCCCCCGAGCCGGCGCTCATCACCGTATCGCCGTCGATCCAGCGGCGCTCGTCGCCGCGCATCGGCGCCAGCACATGATCGACCAGCGCCGCCGGATGGACCAGCTGGAGCAGCGCGGGGTCGATCCCGGGGGCTTCGCGCGGTTCGAGGCCGGCGATTTCGGCTTCCTTCAGGCCGTCCAGTGCGGCGGCGATCCTCGACGGACGCTCCGGATGATGCCGGCCGGGCCGGTGGTCCAGGCAGGCCGGATGGGCATAAATTGCTGTGGTCACGCGCCCTCGTAAGGCTCGGGATTGCCCGGCGGCGGCGGTCCTGCACCTTCCAAGCGTGCGGCCCAGACGTGCGGCGGCTCGGCCGGTCTCCGGAAGTTTACGGTAGATCGCCGGATTTTTTTCACCATATCATGCCGCAACAGGGTGCCGCCACGGCCTTGAGAGCCGACGCCGGACGCCCGGGGGATGGAGAACGGAACCGAGCCTTGAGTTCGGCCACAGGAGCGCGCAGGTGCGGTGCGGCGCGACCGCTGCTCACGGTAGCGGCGGCGCTGCTTTGCGTTGCGGCAACGGCGCCGGCAGGCAAGGTCGCCTCGGCCGAGGCGAGGACGGAGCCCCAGAACCGGCAGCAGGATTGGCAGCGGGGCCAGCCCCGGCGCGACGCGCGCGACAATCCCGGTGCGAAAGAAAGCGCCAAACCCGGCAATCGCAACTGGCAGGAGAAGCGCCGCCCGGCCGGCGGGGGTGCCGGCCCCGGCGCGTCGAAACGCAAGGGCGGCGGCCCCGGAGCCGGCAGGCAGCGCGGCGGCCGGCCGCCGATGTTCGTCGGCGTCGATGCGGTCCGCAAAGGCCCGCTGGCGCGGACCGAGCCGGTGATCGGCCGGATCGTGGCCACCCGCCAGGGTGTGGTCGCAGCCCGGGTCTCCGGCGCGGTGGTCGCTATCGCGGTCGCGGTCGGCGAACATGTCAGGAAGGGCCAGCTCCTCGTCCGGCAGGATACCAGCGCCGCCGAGGCGCGTCTCGCGTTCGAGATTGCCGAAATGAATCTGGCGGAACGGGAACTCAGGCGGTTCGAATCCCTGCGCAAGAACAAGTCCGCCGCCTTCGCCCGGACGCGCTACGATGCGGCGGTCCATCGGCTGGCCCGCGCAAAGGCCAACGTCCGGCTTGCCCGGCTGGCGATCGAAGGGGCGGTCGTGGTTGCCCCCTACGACGGCGTTGTGATCCGCAAGGCCACCGAGCTGGGCGCCTATCTGAAAGACGGGTCCGCCGTCGTCGAACTGGTCAACGACACCGAGGTGGAGATCGAGGCGGATGTTCCGGCCGATCGCCTGGGCGGCCTGCGGCCCGGCAGCGTCGTCTCCTTCTCCGTGCGCGCCGGGGGCGTGCCCCACAGGGCGCGGGTGCGCGCGCTGCTGCCGATGCAGAATGCCCTGACCCGGACCCAGGCGGTGCGGTTCGTACCGCTTGGCGAAGCGCCGGCCGTCAATTTCTCGATCAACCAGGCAGTCACCGTCGATGTGCCTCTCGGGGCCACGCGCGTCGTGGTTTCGGTCCACAAGGACGCCATCGTCAACCGCGGTGCGGTGCGGTTGGTTTTCCTGGTGAAAGGCGGCCACGCCGTGCCCCGTCCGGTCGCGCTTGGCGACGCGATCGGATCGCGCTTCGTCGTGCAGTCCGGCGTGGCGCCCGGCGACATCGCCGTCGTGCGCGGTAACGAACGCCTGCGTCCCGGCCAGCCGGTGCGGCACCGTCCGCTGATGGGCGCCGCCGCACGCCGTCAAATCGGGGACCGGGGCCCAGCGGAACGGAAACCGGCGAACTGAGGTGAACCTCATCCGGACATCCCTGGACCGGCCGGTCGCGGTCGTCGCCGGCGTCCTGATGATCGTCATGTTCGGGTATGTG
This sequence comes from Alphaproteobacteria bacterium, assembly GCA_965202925.1. Lineage (GTDB taxonomy): Bacteria > Pseudomonadota > Alphaproteobacteria > Bin65 > Bin65 > Bin65. Next base: position 808,178 of record CBDBCG010000002.1, read on the forward strand.
GCGCTGCAGCAGATCCCGATCCAGCTCACTCCCGATGTCCGCAAGCCCAACCTTACCGTCACCACCCGCTGGCCGGGCGCCGCGCCGGCCGAAGTCGAGCGCGAAATCCTGAACCGCCAGGAGGAGGTGCTGAAGGGCGTAGAAGGGGTCGAGCGGATCGTCTCCAGCGCGGAGACCGGCCGATCCCGGATCACGCTGGAATTCCAGATCGGCCAGAACATGGACCGGGCCATCCTGCTGGTCGCCAACCGGCTCGACAGGGTCAACGGCTATCCGGACGAAGCGCAACGCCCGCAGATCCAGACCCGAGGCTCGGAAGACAACCCGATCGCCTGGTTCGTCATCACGCGGCGCGACGGCAACGACCGGCCGATCCATACCTACGGCGATTTCATCGAGGATTTCGTCATCGAACGCATGGAGCGCCTCGAAGGCGTTTCCGGCACAAATTTCTACGGCGGCAGCGCCAAAGAACTGCGGATCGTCGTGCAGCCCGAAAAGATGGCGCAGTACGGCCTGACGATCCCGGCGGTCCTCTCGGCTCTGCAGCGGGCCAACATTGCCCTTTCGGCCGGCGAAGTGAACGAGGGCAAGCGGCGCTACGTCGTGCGCTTCGAAGGCGAGTTGACCGCGGTCGAGGCTGCGCGACGGGTCTTGCTGCGCACCGTCGAGGACCGGGCCTCCGGGCGGGTCGCCCGGGTTACCCTCGGCGATATCGCCGACGTGCGATTCGGCTACAAGGATCCGACGGCGAGCATCCGCGGCAGCGGCCGGCCGGCCCTGGTTTTCAATGTGTTGCGCGATACCGGGGCCAACGTCATCGAGGTGATGGACCGGGTCCGCGCCAGGGTGGCGGAGCTGAACAAGACGGTGCTGATGCCCGCAGGCCTGGTTGCCGAGCAGGTCTACGACGAGACGGATTACATTCACTCCGCCATCGACCTGGTAACGCAGAATATCTGGGTCGGCGGCCTGCTCGCGGCGCTGATCCTGCTCCTCTTCCTGCGCTCGCCGCGTGCGACGCTGGTGATCTCGCTGGCGATTCCGGTCTCGGTGATCGGCTCCTTCGTCGCCATGGCGGCGCTCGGACGCTCGATCAACGTCATATCGCTGGCCGGCATCGCGTTCGCCGTCGGCATGGTGGTCGATGCCGCGATCGTCGTGCTGGAAAACATCTATCGCCTGAAGGAACAGGGCAAACCGGTCCGGCAGGCCGCCTTCGAAGGAGCGAGCCAGGTGTGGGGCGCCGTTCTGGTGTCGGCGCTGACGACGGTGATGGTGTTCATCCCCATCCTGGTGCTGGAGCTCGAGGTCGGCCAGCTGTTCCGCGATATTGCGGTCGCCATTTCGGTCTCCGTCATTCTGTCGCTGCTGGTCGCGATTACCCTGATCCCGGCGCTGGCCAACTGGCTGCTGCCGGGCCGCCGGGCATCGAGGGCGTCACGCAGGCGGCGCAGACCGCCGGCGGAGGGACCGCCGGACGAAACGGGACGGGCGCCGGACCCGGCGCCGTTCCGGCTTCCCCTGCCCGGGATCGATCATCTGGCCCGGCTCTTCGCCTGGCTCATCCTGAAGTTCACCGCGCTGGTCGTGTCCTACCGAATCCTGGCGATACTGGTGGCCGCGACGGTGACCGGCGGCGCGGCATTCGCCACCTGGAAACTGCTGCCGAAACTGGAATATCTGCCGACGGGCAACCGCAATCTGGTCATAGCCCTCTCGCTGCCGCCGCCGGGCTACAATCTCGATACGGTAACCGGCATCGCGCGGAGCGTCGAAGCGGACCTGAAGTCCTTTCTTGCGAGCGGCGAAGGCGTCGTGCGCGGCAAGAAGATCGAGCCCCCGAGCCTGCCCGAGCGCGTGATGGCGACGGTCGGGCTCGGCGCGGACGACGAGGCGGCCAGGGGTCCGCCGCAAATTTCGCGTTTTTTCTTCGTGGCGCGCAATTCGCTCACCATTGTCGGCGCCGCCGCCGTCGATCCGACCCGGGCGGGCGAACTGATCCCGATCATCCAGAAGACCCTGCGCAAGGAGCCCGGCACCTTCGGCCGGACCTTCCAGCCCTCGCTGTTCGGCCGCGGCATCGGCGGCGGTCGGGTCATCAATTTCGACGTGTCCGGGCCGGATCTCGGCCGCAATCTGCAGGTCGCACAGCAGGCCTTCTTCATCATCAACCGATTCCTGCCGCGCAGCGAGGGTAACCAGGTCCGGCCGCGCCCCGGCCTCAGTCTCGGCGCGCCGGAAGTCAAGGTGATTCCCGACCGGACCCGGCTCGACGAAGCCGGGGTCAACGCGCGCGAACTGGCGACGACCATCGACGCCTTCAACGACGGGCTGCGCGTCGCCGAAGTGACGATCGGCGGCCGGCGCACCGACCTTATGCTGACCGGCCCGAAACGCGGCATCCGGACGACCCAGGGAATCGAGAGCATCCCTGTCGTGACGCCGTCCGGGAAGATCGTGCCGGTCCGCTCGCTGGCCCGGGTCGAGGTCACGTCCGGCGCGACCGAGATCCGCCATACCGAGCGGGCGCGTACGGTGACGCTGGAGATCAGCCCGACCAAGGCGATCGCGCTCGAGGCCGCCATGGACATCCTGCGCCAGCAGGTCATTCCGGCGCTCGAGAAACAGGGGCTTCCGGAAGGCGTGAAGATCAACCTGTCGGGCGAAGCGGACCAGCTGACCCGGACCTGGAACGCCATGGTCTGGCAGCTCCTGATGGCGATCGTCATCGTCTATCTGGTGATGGCGATCCTGTTCGAGAGCTTCCTCTATCCCTTCATCATCATCTTCTCGGTGCCGCTGGCGACCGCCGGCGGCATCCTCGGCCTCGCCCTGCTCAACGAATATGTGCGCCAGCCGCTCGACATGCTGACGCTGCTCGGCTTCGTGATCCTGATCGGCACGGTGGTGAACAACGCGATCCTGCTGGTCGACGGAACGCTGCGCCTGGCCCGCGACCACGGCATGGACCCGCAGAGCGCCATCCTCGTGGCGACCCGCCACCGGATGCGGCCGATCTTCATGTCGACGACGACCAGCGTGATCGGCATGGCGCCGCTGGTCGTGTTCCCCGGCGCGGGCTCGGAGCTCTATCGCGGGCTGGGTTCGGTCGTGCTCGGGGGGCTCACCCTCTCGGCCGTGCTGACCCTGCTGATCATCCCGGCGCTCATGGCGCTGGTCGTCCGCACCTTCCGCCCGCGCGTCGCGGCGCCCGATACCGCTCCCGCCCCGGCGCCGGCGGAGTGAGCGCGTCAGATTTCACGTTCGAGCCGCTTGAATTCAATGCCGGTCAGGCGGATTTTGATCTGCCGGACGAAACGACGGTGCCTTTAGTGTCAGGTTTGTTCGTACGATATATTTTGCCGTTCTTACTATAAACGATGTATTCGTCAGCTTTATAGTGCTGATGAAGCGCTTTTCTGACGGCGCGACGAAGAAGACGTAAATTTTTATTGGAGAATTTCTCCAATTCCTGATATTCGGTCATTCCAAGCCCTCTCACCAATACTTTTCGATTTCTCTGAATTGCTTCATTCTGTCAATTTTTATATTTTCCGCGCTGCCTGATGCGATTATTGTCGCTTCCTTGCTCGAGTTATCAAAGATCGTCCAGCGGGATACTTCCCTACAATATATCGGCAACATTTGCAGCCGCCGAACATATCGGCGCGAAACGACATCCCGCGGAATCCCGTGACCGCCGGCAGCGACTCTGGCAGCTACCCTTTCACGGGCGAGCGCAACGGATTCGAGCCAGAGAAAATGCAGGTCGACGGTCCAGCCTTCAGCGACCGCATAGCGGACGTGTCTCAAGCGTGCGCCCCCGGACAGGGTGGTCTCGATGGCAAAACTCTGTCTCCTGCGCAGATTTTCATCCAGTTGCTGCAATACGTTGCGCGCAGCCGGAACGGCGCCCGCCGAATAGTCGGCCGGCGACAGGCGCAGGGCTTCGATATCGGCGTTCAAAAATTGGAACGTCCGTTCTTCCCCTTCCAGCAGAGTCGTGGAGAAGGTCGTCTTCCCGCGCCGTTCGGGCCGGCGAGGATCAGCTGCGGGGCCGGTCCTCGCCGTTCACGCGGCCCTCTGCGCCACCATCATATAGTTGACGCCGAGGTCGCCGCTCTCCTGCCAGCTGTCCGTCAGCGGGTTGTAGATCAGGCCGGCGGTGCGTTCGACGGTCAGGCCGGCCGCCCGCAGATGGACGGCGATCTCCGACGGCCGCAGGAACTTCCGCCAGTCGTGGGTGCCGGGCGGCACCCAGCGCAGGATGTATTCCGCCGCCACGACCCCCAACGCCATCGACCGCAGCGTGCGGTTGAGCGTGGCGACGATCTGGAGGCCGCCCGGCTTCACCAGCCCGCCGGCCGCGGCCATGAAGACGGCAACGTCCAACACATGCTCGACGACTTCCAGATTGAGCACGACGTCGAACGCCTCGCCGGCTTCGGCCAGCGCCTCCGCCGTATCGTGCCGGTAATCGATCGCCAGGCCCGACTGCCGGGCGTGGGCGCGCGCGATTTCGACGGCCTCGGCCCCGGCGTCGATCCCCGTCACCGTGGCGCCGAGCCGGGCCATGGGCTCGCAGATCAGGCCGCCGCCGCAGCCCAGATCGACGATATGCAGGCCGTCGAACGGCCGCGCACCGGCCGGATCGCGGCCGAAATTCCGGCAGATCGCATCGCGGATCAGGCGAAGCCGCGCCGGGTTCATGCGGTGCAGCGGCGCAAACCGGCCCCGCGCATCCCACCATTCCCCGGCCAGGGCGGCGAAACGGGCAACCTCCGCCGGATCGACCGTCGCGCCGGCGGCCCCCCCGGCCTCCGGCGGCCCGTCGCTGCGGCGATCTTGCGGTGCGTCGGTCATGCAGCCCCGGTTGCCCAAGTCCAGTCGCTTCCATATGTATGGCGCGCCCGGCCGGCGGCAAACCGCCGGTGGAAATTGGCCGGCGGAAATTGGCCGGTAACCGCCCATTCCGTCAGCTTCGTTCCAGGATTGCCGATGGCGCGCATCGTTCAGAAATTCGGCGGCACCTCCGTCGGCGACTTGGAGCGTATCCGCCATGTCGCGGCGCGGGTGCAGCGCGAAGCTGCGGCGGGCAACGAGGTGGCGGTCGTCCTGTCCGCCATGGCCGGGGCCACGGATCAGCTCGTTGCCTGGACGCGGGAAGCGTCGCCCGAAGCGGACCCCCGCGAGTATGACGTGGTCGTCTCCGCCGGCGAGCAGGTCACGATCGGCCTGCTGGCGATCGTTCTGCAGGATATGGGAATCGCAGCGCGGTCCTGGACCAGCTGGCAATTGCCGATCCGCACCGACGGTGCCTATACGAAGGCGCGCATCGAGACCATAGATACCGCGGCGCTCGAAACCGGCCTGCGCCGGGGATGCGTCGCCATCGTACCGGGATTTCAGGGCATTTCGCCGGACGGCCGCATCACCACGATGGGCCGCGGCGGTTCCGATACGACGGCGGTTGCGCTGGCCGCGGCGTTGAACGCCGACCGCTGCGATATCTTTACCGATGTCGACGGCGTCTATACCTGCGATCCGCGCATCGTGGCCAGGGCGCGCAAGCTGGACCGGATCACCTACGAGGAAATGCTGGAAAGCGCGTCGCAGGGCGCCAAGGTGCTGCAGACCCGGGCCGTCGAAATGGGCATGAAGCACCATGTGCGCATCCAGGTGCGGTCCTCATTCGAGGACGTCCCGGGAACGCTGGTCGTGGACGAGGACGAGATCGTGGAACAGGAAATCATCAGCGGCATCGCCTACAGCCGCGACGAAGCCAAGATCACCGTCGCGCGGGTCGCCGACAAGCCGGGCGTCGCCGCCGCCATATTCGGGCCCCTTGCCGACGCCATGATCAATGTCGATATGATCGTCCAGAATGTGTCGGAAAATGGTGAGCAGACGGATATCACCTTCACCGTGCCGGAAGGCGACCATCAGCGCGCCATCGAAGCCATAAAGCGGTCGCGCGACGCGATCGGCTACGGGCGGCTCGATCATGACGCCAATGTGGTCAAGGTGTCGGTGATCGGCGTCGGCATGCGCAGCCACGCCGGCGTGGCCCAGCGGATGTTCAGGACCCTGGCCGAAAAGGGCATCAACATTCAGGTGATCTCGACGTCCGAGATCAAGGTGAGCGTCCTGATCGCCGAGGAATATACCGAACTGGCGCTGCGCGCCCTGCATTCGGCCTACGGCCTGGACGCGGAATAGGCGGGCCGCCCCGCCGTTCCCGACCCGGCGGGCGCCGGCGCCGGGAAGGACCCGAACGCGGAAAGAGCGGGGACACGGAGAGGGACAAGGGAGCGGATCCGCCATGACCGAACTGCCCGGACCGTCCGACAGCGTGGGCGCGGCGCCGCGGCTGCCGGCCGGCGGGCTGTCGGATATCCGGCGGCTGCTGCGGCGCATCCGCAACGTCATGGCCGGCGCCCGGACGATCTCCGGCCAGGAGCGGCTCGACCGGATCGTCTCCCTGATCGCGGCCAACATGGTCGCCGAGGTGTGTTCGCTGTATCTGCGGCGCGCCGGCGAGGTGCTGGAACTCTACGCCACCGAGGGCCTGAACAAGGCGGCGGTCCACAAGACCCGCCTGCGTATCGGCGAAGGCGTGATCGGCGACGTCGCCGCGCGCGCCCGGCCGATTGCGCTCGCCGACGCCCAGGCCCATCCCGGTTTCGCCTACCGGCCGGAAACCGGCGAGGAAATCTATCATTCGATGATGGGCGTGCCGGTACTGCGCAACAGCCGCGTCGTCGGCGTGCTGGCCGTGCAGAACCGCACCCGGCGCCACTATACCGACGAAGAGGTCGAAACGCTCCAGACCGTGGCCATGGTCGTGGCCGAGATGGTCGGGTCGGGCGATCTGGTCAGCCGGGACGAACTGCGCGAGGCCGACGGCATTGCGCTGCTGCCGCTGCGGCTGACCGGGCTGAAGCTGCACGGCGGGCCGGCGACCGGGGAAGCCGTCGTGCATCGCGACCGGCCGGCCATCGTCAATGTCGTCGCGGAGGATCCCGAACTCGAACAGGAGCGGCTCAACGCCGCCCTGTCGTCGATGTACGACGCGCTGGACGTCATGCTCTCCGACGACCGGCTGGAAAGCGGTTCCGAGAGCCGGGAGATTCTCGAGACCTATCGCCTGATCGCCGAGGACCGGGGCTGGCTGCATCGAATCCGCGAGGCGATCGGCGAGGGCCTGACCGCCGAAGCCGCCGTCTCCAAGGTCCAGGAGGCGACCGGCGCCCGCATGGCGTCGATCCAGGATCCCTATCTGCGGGCGCGGATGGCCGATTTCGATGATCTGGGCAATCGCCTGCTGCAGCACCTGTCGGCGTCCAGCGACGCGCCGGCGGCGCCCGAATTGCCGCCCGCCGAGCGGATCATCGTCTTCGCCCGGAATCTGGGTCCGGCCGAATTGCTGGATTACGATCCGGACCGGCTGGGCGGCATCGTTCTGGAAGAGGGCTCGCCGACCGCCCATGCCGCCATCATGGCCCGGGCGATGGACATTCCGGTCGTCGGGCGGGTTGCCGGCTGCCTCGGCCGCGTCGAGACGGGCGATCCGGTCATTCTCGACGCCGACAACGCCCAGGTGTTCGTGCGGCCGACGGAGAATGTCCGCGCCCTGTTCGAGACCGGCGTCCGCGACCGGGCCAAGCGCCGGGCGCTCTACGCCGCGCTGCACGATGTCGAGCCGGTCAGCCGCGACGGTGTGCGGATTTCCCTCAACCAGAATGCCGGGCTGCTGGTCGAGCTGAACGATTTTTCCGCCCACGGGGTCGACGGCGTCGGCCTGTACCGCACCGAAATCCCGTTCATGGTCCGCCAGAATTTCCCGGATGTCGGCGAGCAGGCGGAAATCTACATGCGCGTCCTGGCGGCGGCCGAGGGCGCGCCCGTGGTCTTCCGCACGCTGGATATCGGCGGCGACAAGGTGCTGCCCTATCTGCGCGATCCGAAAGACGACAATCCCGCGATGGGCTGGCGGGCCATCCGGATCGGCCTGGACCGCCCGGCCATCCTGCGCCATCAGCTGCGCGCCATGATCCGGGCGGCGGCCGGGCAGTCCCTCAGTCTCATGTTCCCGATGGTCGCCGACCTCGCGGAATTCGAAGCGGCGCGCGGTCTGGTCGATATGGAGCTGGAGCGGGCCGCCGCGGCGGGCAATCTGCTGCCGGCCAGCCTGTCCGTCGGCGTTATGCTCGAAGTGCCGGCCCTGGTCTGGCAGCTGCCGGCGCTGGTCGAGCGGGCCGATTTCGTCTCTGTCGGAAGCAATGACCTGCTCCAGTTCATGTTCGCCAGCGACCGCGGAAATCCACGCCTTTCGGGCCGCTACGATGCGCTGTCTCCGGCCTTCCTTGCGATGGTGCGGCAGATTGTGGAACACTGCCGTGCGGCCCGCCGCGGCGCGGGCGTGCCGCTGACCGTGTGCGGGGAAATGGCGGGCGTGCCGCTGGAGGCGATGACGCTCGTCGGGCTCGGCATCCGGAGGCTGTCGATGTCTGCCGCTGCAATCGGCCCGGTCAAGGCGATGGTGCGCAGCCTGGATATCGGGACGCTGGAGGATTTCGTCGGGCGGATGCTCGGCTCCGGCGAACCTTCGCTGCGCAACCGGCTTGCCGGCTATGCCAGGGATCACGATGTAGTCATCGACCGGCGCTGAACCCTGTATCCGTCCCGCTGGCCGGGGCCTTCGGGCAAAAGGGCTGACATGGAAAAGCAGACGCAACCTGATCGCATTGCCGGGCGCCACGCCGCCGGGCCGGCGGTCGGGCCGGACGCTGCTTCTGTCGGCGCCGAGCTGCGCGCCGCGCGCGAGCGGATGGGCGTGTCGGTCCAGACCGCGGCTGACGCCCTGAAAATCCGCGCCGACTACCTGACCTGCCTTGAGCGGAGCGACCATGCGGCGCTGCCGGCAATGGCCTACACCATCGGCTTCGTGCGCAGCTACGCCGCCTATGTCGGCCTGGAGCCCGGAGACCTGGCCCGCCGTTTCAGCGAGGAAGCGGGCAGGTCTTCGGTCAGGCAGGACTACATGTGGCTGAAGCCGGTCGAAAGGGGCCGCTTTTCCGGAAGCCTCCTGCTGCTCGCGTCGCTGGCGATCGCCAGCGCCGCCTATGTCGGCTGGTACTACCGGACGGCCGATGCCCGCAAGCCGGCCGCCGCCGTCGACATCGTACGGCCGCAGGGCGCGCCGTCCGGCGCTGTCGCGGCGGCTGACGGCGTCGGCGGGGCCGGCGCGGCGGACACGCAAGGCGGCGATGTTGCCGCCCTGCCCGAAAGCCCTGACGCCGGCACGGCCGACGGGCCGGACGCTGCGCGCAGGGACCGCGCTCCGGCTCCGGAGCCGGAAACCGAGCCTGCCGACCGGCCGATCGTTCTCAGGGCGCGGGGTCTCGTATGGATCCGGGTGCGCAACCCGCAGGACGGGAAGGTGATCGTCGAAGGCATTTTGAAGGAGGGCAACGAAGTGACGGTGCCCGACCTTCCCGGCCTGGTGCTCGATGTCGGCCGCGCCAGCCAGCTCGAATACCTGATCGGCGGCCGGTCCGCCGGATTCGCCGGCCCGAGGGCCTCGGTCCGCCACAACCTGTCCCTCGATCCGGCCCGCCTTTTCCGCTCCGCCAACGCGATCGCTGCGCGCGATGCGGCCGGATCGGGCGGCGAGCGGGCCGCCCCCGGAAATCCGGAAATCAGGAATGCGGAAAGCGAAACATCCGAAGAAGCGCCCGCGGAGGCCGAGGGAACCATCGTTCTCCGGGCGCTGGGCCTCGTGTGGATCCGGGTGCGGCATCCGCAGACCCGTCGGGTGGTGGTCGAAGGCATCATGAAAAAGGGCAACCGGGTGACCGTGCCCGACGATCCGGCTCTGGTGCTCGATGTCGGCCGGGCCAACCAGCTCGAATATCTGGTCGGCGGCAAGCCGGCCGGTCTGGCGGGCGATTCACCCGGCCCGGTCCACAACCTGTCCCTCGATCCGGCGAGGCTGAATCCGGACGAATGACCCGCCATTTTCGGGGCGCGCCGGAACCGGCTGCGGTTGCCAGCGGCCGCGCCAGCGCTTAAGTCGTTGCAGGGATTGTGCATTGCACCGCGGCCTCCGCGCCGTCTTGCGAAACCGATCCCTTCGTCCGATCCAGTGCGGTGCCCTCCGATGAGCGTTCGCCCCTATCGCGATATCTACCGGCGCACGAGCCGCCGGATCCATGTGGGCGCCGTACCGGTCGGCGGCGACGCGCCGATCGCCGTCCAGTCGATGACCAACACGCCGACCACCGACGTGAAGGCGACGCTGGCGCAGATCCGCGGTCTCGAGGAGGCCGGCGCGGATATCGTCAGGGTTTCCTGCCCGGACGAGGAGTCGACGGCGGCGCTGAAGGAGATCGTGCGCGGCGCCGAGGCGCCCATCGTCGCCGACATCCATTTCCACTACAAACGGGCGATCGAGGCGGCGCAGGCCGGCGCGGCCTGCCTGCGCATCAATCCGGGCAATATCGGCAAGGAAGAGCGGATCCGCGAGGTCATCAGGGCGGCGAAGGACCATGGCTGCTCCATGCGCATCGGCGTCAATGCCGGATCGCTGGAGCGCGACCTGCTCGAAAAGTACGGCGAACCCTGCCCCGATGCGATGCTGGAATCGGCCCAGCGCCATATCGCCATCCTCGAAGACAACGACTTCTTCGAGTTCAAGATCAGCTGCAAGGCGTCGGACGTGTTCCTCGCCGTGGCGGCCTACCAACTGCTCGCCGATGTCTGCGACTACCCGCTGCATCTCGGCATTACGGAAGCCGGCGGCCTGACCACCGGGACGGTCAAGAGCAGCATCGGTATGGGCTCGCTCCTCTGGGCCGGCATCGGCGACACGATCCGCGTGTCCCTGTCGGCCGATCCGGTGGAGGAGATCAGGGTCGGTTTCGAGATCCTCAAGGCGCTCGGTCTGCGCCATCGCGGGGTGAACGTCATTTCCTGTCCGTCCTGCGCCCGGCAGAATTTCGAGGTCATCCCGACGGTGGCGCGGCTGGAGGAGCGGCTGGCCCATATCGGCACGCCGATGTCGCTCTCCGTCATCGGCTGCGTGGTCAACGGCCCCGGCGAAGCGCGCGAGACCGATATCGGCCTGACCGGCGGGGCGAGCGGCCATCAGGTCTATCTGAACGGCGAGAAGCATCATGTGATGCGCGACGGCGACCTGGTCGACCATCTCGTCGAACTGGTCGAACGCAAGGCCGCCGAGATCGAGGCCGAAGAGGCGGCATCCCAGACGCAAGCGGCGGAATAGCCGCGCCCGCCGCGACCTGCCGGCCGCCGCGACGCGGCCGGAACCGCGCCACCCGGCCCGAGAGTCTCCGATGAGCAAGCTGCAACCGATCCGCGGAACCCACGATCTGCTGCCCGACGCCATGCGCCGGCACCGCCATGTCGTGGATACGGCTTGCGCGGTCGCCGGGCGCTACGGATACGACGAGATGGCGACGCCCGTGTTCGAGGCGACCGAAGTGTTCGCCCGGACCCTCGGCGAAACGTCCGACGTCGTCACGAAGGAGATGTACAGCTTCGAAACCAAGGGCGGAGACAGCGTCACCCTGCGGCCGGAAAATACGGCGGGAGTCGCCCGTGCGATCATCTCCAACGGCCTGCAGCAGAGCCTGCCGCTGCGCTATTTCTATGCCGGCCCGATGTTCCGTCACGAACGGCCGCAGAAGGGCCGGCAGCGCCAGTTCCACCAGATCGGCATCGAGCTGGTCGGCGTCGCCCATCCGCTCGGCGATGTCGAGACGATCGCCGCCGGCGCCGCCGTGCTGGACGCGCTCGGCGTGCGGGAACGGACAATGCTGGAGCTGAACACACTCGGCGATACCGAAAGCCGCGACGCCTACCGCGACCGGCTGGTCGGCTATCTCTCCCGCTACCGGGACGATCTTTCGGAAGACAGCCGCCGCCGGCTGGACGTCAACCCGCTGCGCATCCTGGATTCGAAGAATGCCCGCGACCGCGAGATCGTGGCCGGCGCGCCGGTCTTCGGCGACTCGCTGACCGACGGCGCCCGCGCCTGGTTCGACGCCGTAAAGGCCGGGCTGGACGCGATCGGCCTCGGCTACACGCTGAACGAACGGCTGGTCCGCGGCCTCGACTATTACTGCCATTCCGCCTTCGAGTTCACGACCGAAGCGCTGGGCGCCCAGGGCGCGGTGATCGCAGGCGGGCGCTACGACGGTCTGATCGGCCGGATGGGCGGGCCGGAGACGCCGGGGGTCGGCTGGGCCGGCGGGATCGAGCGGCTGGCGCTGCTGGCCGAGGCCGACCTGCCCGCGCCGCGGCCGGTCGCCCTGGTGCCGATCGGAGACGCGGCCGAAAACGCGGCCCTGCCGATTGCCGAACGGTTGCGCGCCGCCGGCTACCGGGTCGATATGGCGTTCGGCGGCAATCTGAAGAAACGCATGAAGCGGGCCGACCGGGCCGGCGCCCGGGCCGCCGTGCTGATCGGCGCCGACGAGCTGGCGGCCGATGCGGCGACGGTGCGCGATCTCGACAGCGGCGAGCAAAGCCGGGTGCCCCTCGATACCCTGGCGGACGCGCTCGCCCCTTTCCGGTAGCGGGGGTGCAGTTTCGGTCTGTTCCCTGCTTCTGCCGCCGGAAGATGTTCCATGAGTATTGAAGCCAGTCTCGATGCCGTCCTCGTTCGCTACCGCGACATCGAAGAGTCGATGTCCGCCGGCGCGGCCGGCGACCCCAGGGAATTCGCCCGCCTGTCCAAGGAATATGCCGAATTGGAGCCGGTCGTCGCCGGTATCCGGGCCCTCAGGGCGGCCCAGGCCGAAATGGCCGATCTCGCCGAACTGATCGCCGATCCCGAAACCGACGCCGAGATGAAAGAGATGGCGGAGGCCGAGTTCCTCGACCTGAAGGCCGGCATCCCGGACATGGAGATGCGCCTGCAGCGGCTGCTGCTGCCGAAGGACGAAGCGGACGCGAAGAACGCCATCCTGGAAATCCGCGCCGGCACCGGCGGCGACGAGGCGGCCCTGTTCGCCGGGGATCTGTACCGGATGTACCAGCGCTATGCCGAGAAGCGCGGTTGGTCGATGGAGGCGATCCAGGCCAACGATACCGGGATCGGCGGCATCAAGGAGGTCCAGGCGTCGGTCGCCGGCCGCAACGTGTTCGCCCGCCTGAAATACGAGAGCGGCGTCCACCGGGTACAGCGCGTGCCGGAAACCGAATCGAGCGGCCGCATTCACACCTCCGCGGCTACGGTGGCGGTGCTGCCGGAAGCCGAGGAGGTCGATATCGCGATCGCCGACAACGATCTGCGGATCGACATCTACCGCTCCAGCGGACCCGGCGGGCAGTCGGTCAACACGACCGACAGCGCCGTGCGGATCACCCATATCCCCACCGGCATCGTCGTCGCGATTCAGGACGAGAAGTCCCAGCACAAGAACAAGGCCAAGGCGCTGAAGATCCTGCGGGCGCGCCTGTACGAGGCGGAGCGCGCCGCCCGGCACGCCGAACGGGCGGCGGCGCGCAAGAGCCAGGTCGGCTCCGGCGACCGGTCCGAGCGCATCCGGACCTACAATTTTCCCCAGGGCCGCGTGACCGACCACCGGATCGGCCTGACCCTCTACAAGATCGACCAGGTCCTGGCCGGCGAAGCCCTGGACGAGATCGTCGACGCGCTGACCGCCCATGACGAGGCCGAACGGCTGGCGGCGGTGGGCGAAGAGGCCGCGCCCGGCGCGACGGCCGGTCGATCGGGGGCCGGTCGATCGGGGGCCGGTCGATCGGGGGCCGATTGATCGGCGCGCGGAGGTAAACACCGCGATGATTTCGGCCGGTCAGGCCATTCGCGAAGCCGAGCGGCAGTTTGCCGCCGCCGGTATCGGCACGGCGCGGCTCGATGCCGTCCTGCTGGTCGCCCATGCGGCCGGCCTGTCCGCGGATACCGTTCGCGCCAATCCGGCGAAGCCCCTGATGCCCGATGCCGAGGGCCGGCTGATCGCGTTGCTGCGCAAGCGCGCGGAGGAGCGGATGCCGGTCTCGCGGCTGATCGGGCGGCGCGAATTCTGGGGCCTGCCTTTCATGCTGTCGGCGGCCACGCTCGACCCCCGGCCCGAATCCGAAACCGTGGTCGAAGCCGTGCTGCGCCACACCGGCGACCGTTCGGCGCCGCTCGCGCTGTTCGACATCGGCGTCGGAACCGGCTGCCTGCTTCTTTCGCTGTTGACCGAACTGCCGAACGCATCCGCATCGGGTTCCGACATCAGCGCCGCCGCCATCGACACCGCCCGGGCCAACGCCCGGTCGCTGGGCCTGGCGGAGCGGGCGCGGTTTGCCGCCGGCGACGGTTTCGCCGGCCTCGAGGGCCCGTTCGACTGGGTCGTCGGCAATCCGCCCTACATCCCGGCGGCGGACATCGCCGGGCTGGAGCCCGAGGTCCGCGACCACGATCCCCGCATTGCGCTGGACGGCGGCCCCGACGGCCTCGATGCCTTTCGCCGGTTTGCCCCGGCCATTGCCGCCCGTCTGGCGCCGGACGGCAAGGCGGCGGTGGAGTTCGGCGCGGGGCAGGCCGCCGCCGTTCGGGAGATATTTTCCGACGCCGGCCTGGACTGTCTGGAGACGGCCCCGGACCTCGCCGGACAGCTGCGGGTTCTCGTCGCGCAACCGCGGCGAAATAGCGTTGGCGGGGCGGGAAGCGCTCTGCTATGACGGCGGGGCATTCGCTGGGCCGGGCACCCGTTTATTGGGTTTCGCAGATAAAAGGCGAAGCAGCTTCCGCATCGTGACGGGCAGGACCGGACGCCAAGGGGCGTCGTAGCAGACCTCGCCGACGATCCGGACTTTACACAGTTCCCGCGCGTTTTCGGGCTTTGCCCGGCGGCACGCTGAAATCGGATGACGCCAGAGGCGTCGTTTTGGCCGGGAATAGGCTAAACCTCTTCAGGGCAGCATGAGACAGAACAGCAACCAACGCCGCGGGCGCAGCCGGAACAACCAGAACCGGCGTCCGGGCCGCAACCAGTCGTTCGACAGCAACGGGCCCAGCGTCCGCCTGCGCGGCACCGCTGCCCAGCTGAACGAGAAATACCAGGGCCTGGCGCGCGATGCGACCTCGGCCGGCGACCGGGTGATGGCGGAAAACTACCACCAGCATGCGGATCACTATTACCGCGTGATGATTTCCCTCAATCCGCCGCAGGTTCGCGACGAGGATCGCCAGCCCGATCTCGCCGAGTCCGACGAGAGCCAACCTCATGACGGGCGCGGGCGCGGCGAACGGGGACAGCTTCATGGCGGCCAAAATCAGGCGGCCCAGAACCAGGACCGACGGGACAACCGGGGCCCTGCAAAGCGCGCTATGGACCTGCCCGGAGATGGCCAGACCCAGGACCGGCGGGACAACCGGAACCGCCGCGGCCGGGATCGCCAGGAAGGCGGCGAGGAACAGGCGGCGGCGCCCGCGGAAGCCGCTGCAGCGGACCGGCCGCCCGAGGCCGAAGCCGAACCGCGCAGCCGCGACCGGCGCCCGTCCGTCCGCCGGCAGGATTCCGATCCACGGCGGCGCAGCGGCGGCAGGGCGAACGAAGCCGTTCCGGGCGACGAGCCGCTGGATCAGGGCCTGCACCGCATACTGGGCGGCGCGTCCGACAAGCCGCGCCGGGCCGGCGATCCCGGTGATGCGGGCGATCCGGCCGGCGAAGATGCGACCGCGGCCGGACCTGCCGGGGACGAGCCCGCGGGCGAAGCGGCCGCCGGCGACTCCGCCGGTGAAAAGGCCGCCAATGACAAGACTGCCGGTGACGAGCCTGCCGGCGACAAGACCGCCGGAGACGCTGCCGCTCCGGCCGCCGCCGATGCCGACGAGTCCACCGGCCAGCCCGCCGAAAAGGCCCCGAAGCCCCGCGCGCGCCGCCGCAAACCGGCTGCCGAGGCCGAGGATACGGCGGCAGCGGAGCCCGTCGCAGACGCGGCGGTATAGCCGTATTTCGGTTTTGACGGCGTGCTGGCTGCGGCCGGCAAAACCGAAGGAGAAACGGGGCGTCTCCGGCCGGCGTAAGGATCAGGTGCCCTCTACGGCCCCGGAAAGTTGCGCCTCCAGAAGATCGGCGAGATAATTTTCCATCATTCTAAAGTCTAAGTGCCCGGCGTCCCATGCGCGGTCCGCAGCGGTCAAGGCAGCTTCGTAACCTGCCCTGTTTTCCCGTATTCGCTCCGGAACGATCTTACTTCCCGGCAACAGATAACCTGACCGGACGCAGAGCAGAAAATAGCTCGCGGCGCGCGCGGTTCTTCCGTTGCCTTCGATAAACGGGTGAATCCAGTTCAGCCGCCAAAGGCCGTAGGCGGCCAGTTCCGTTTCGGTCCAGATATACCAGTTCTCCTGTACCGTCGAAACGAATCGGTCCATCCAGTCGGAAACTTCGTTGAAATGCGGGGGTTTATGATCGCCGACATAGATCGGCTCCCGCCGGAAACGGCCCCCGAACTGGGAAATATTGGCCACCGCCACATGGTTTAGCGCCCACAGGAGAAATTTGTCGAACGATGCCGGACCCTTCATCAGGCCGATCTCGATGCAATTCGTCAGAAGATCGTATTGTCTTTTCAGGTTTTGTTCCTGAACGCGGATAAAAAGATTCCGATCTTCCTCTTCCAGAATAAACATTGCGCGAAAACCCGGTGACGAAATCTTTACCGTTTTCGAATCATCTAGCGGATGCGAATCCGGTTGACGGACTTCTCCGCGGATTCTTTTGTTATTCCGGATCCCTTCGGAGCGTTGCCGTAAACGAAGCTCGCACGTTGCTCGCGTAGCTGTTCTTCTGTCATCGTGATCGATTTCGCCCTGGCCAACAGGTCCTTCAGCCGGGGCCGCTCCGGGGCACGATGAAGCGCCGCTTTCCGCACTGCCATATTTTGCACTTTCACGAATTACCGGCAATGTGCCGGATATGTTCTGCCGCACATGCCAACGTATCTGCACACGCCGCGATTGTCCATAGCGTGCTTCGGGCGTACGCGCAGAAATGCCGTCCCGGCCCCCGCCGGCCGGCTCAGCCCGCCGCTTTGCGGGCCTCGTACTTTTCCTGCTCCTCCTGCACCAGTTCCTTTTTCGACAGCTTGCCGATCAGGGTTTTCGGCAGTTCGGCGCGGAATTCGACTTCGCCCGGTATCTCGTGCTTGCCGAGCCGCTCCTTGAGAAATTCGATCATTCCCGCCTCGTCGACCGGCTCGGCGCCCTCCTTCAGCTTGACGAAGGCTTTCGGGCTCTCGCCGCGATAATCGTCCGGGATGCCGATCACCGTCACCTCCTCGACCGAAGGATGCTGGTAGACCGCCTCCTCGACATGGCGCGGATAGACGTTGAAGCCGCCGCACAGGATCAGGTCCTTCATGCGGTCGATGATGAAGGTGTAGCCGTCCTCGTCCATATAGCCGACGTCGCCGGTGCGCAGCCGCCCCTCGACGATGGTGTCGGCGGTGGCCTCGGGCCGGTTCCAGTAGCCCTTCATCACCTGGGGCCCCTTGATGCAGATCTCGCCGTCCTCGCCGATGCCGAGGATCTTGTGCGGGTCTTCCCGGTCGGTGATGACGATCTCGGTATTGGGCAGCGGCATGCCGATGGACCCGGCCTTGTTGACCCCTTCCAGCGGATTGCAGGCTGCGCTCGGCGCGGATTCGGTCAGGCCGTAGCCCTCCATGACCGTACAGCCGGCCAACCCCTCGAACTGGGCCTTGACCTCGACCGGCAGGGGCGCGCCGCCGGAGATGCAGGCCTTGATCGAGCGCAGGTCGAAATCCGCGATCTTCGGATGGTTCGACATGGCGTTGTACATGGTCGGCACGCCCTGAAAGCCGGTCGGCTTCTTCTTGTCGATGTCGCGCATCACGTCGTCGAGGACGAAGCGCGGATGGACGATCATCTCGGCCCCGGAGCGGATCGAGAGGTTCATCACCGACGTCATGGCGAAGACATGGAAGAAGGGCAGCACGGCCATGAACACGTCCCTGCCTTCCTCCATCGACGTGTTCCACAGATAGGCCTGCTGGACGTTGGCCATCAGGTTCGCGTGGGTCAGCATCGCTCCCTTGGAGACGCCGGTCGTGCCGCCGGTATATTGCAGCACGGCGACATCCTCCTGCGGATCGATTTCGGCCGGCGCAAAGTCGCCGCTATTCGCCGTCAGATCGGCGAAGCGGACATGCCGGTCGTCCTTCGGAACCTTCGAGATCTCCTTCCGCTTGACCAGCGGATAGAGCAGGCTCTTCGGGAAGGGCAGGACCTCGGCGATCGTGCCGATCACCAGCTTCTTCAGCCGGGTTTTCGGCAGCAGGCTGGCCATCTTGGGATAAAGCGCCTCGACATTCAGGGTCACCATGATGTCGGTGTGCGAATCCTCGATCTGGTATTCCAGCTCCGGCTCCGAATAGAGCGGCGAATAGTTCACGACCGTGCCGCCCGCCTTCAGGATGCCGTAGTAGCAGACGACGAATTGCGGGCAGTTCGGCAGGAACAGCCCGACATTGACGCCCTTGCCGACGCCGATGTCCTGAAAGCCCTTCGCCGCCCGGTTCGCCAGGTCGCCGATCTGGCGGTAGGTGAACTTGCGGTCGAGGAAATCGAGCAGGTTGTGGTCGGGGAATTTCGCGACCGCGCCGTCGAGATTTTCCCACAATGGCGCCATTTCCAGCGGCGCCTGCCAGTCGATGCCCTCGGGATACGTCTTGAGCCAGGGCCTGTCGGCCGCGCCTGCGTTCCCGCCTGTTTCGCCCCCCGCTTCCGGGGCGGTGTCGGTGTCGGTTGCCATTTTCCCATCCCCCGCAGCAACAGCTGTTCGGACTACGCTTTCAACGCTAGTGCAAATCCGGGAGATTTGAAAGCGGACAGCCGCTATGCCGGCCCCTCGCCGAAGCCGCCGGCGATCAGCGTTTCCAGCGCATCAAGCGCGGCGCCGGAGTCCGGGCCTTCGGCGCGGATATCGATCGTCGTGCCCCGCGCCGCCGCCAGCATCATCAGGCCCATGATGGACTGGCCGGATACGGTCGTCCCGCCGCGCGAAACCCGGATATCGCAGGCGAAGCCCCCCGCCGTCCTGGCGAAGGCGGCGGCGGCGCGCGCATGCAGCCCCTTGCGATTGACGATCCGTGCGGTCCGCAAAGGCATCGGCGTCGGTGCGAATGGGGGCCGGCCCGCGCTCAGTCCTTGTCGCTCAGCAGGGCGGAGGCAATGTTGATATATTTGCGCCCGGCTTCCTGGGCGGCCGTCACGGCGGATTTCAGGTCGTTTTCGCCCTGGCCCTCTTCGCCGCGCGCCGCCGCCAGCTTGATCAGCATCGGAAGATTGATCCCGGCCAGCACTTCCACCTTTGCCGGTTCCATGATCGAAATGGCGAGATTGGACGGCGTCCCGCCGAACATGTCGGTCAGCACCGCAACGCCGTCGCCGGAATCGACCGCCTCGACCTGCTTGAGGATATCGCTCCGGCGCTGCTCCATGTCGTCGTCCGGGCCGATGCAGACGGCGGCCGTTTGCTCCTGAGGTCCGACGATATGTTCCAGGGCGGCGAGAAACTCCTCCGCCAGCCGGCCGTGGGTCACCAGAACCAACCCGATCATGGGCGCACCTTCGGTCTTCCAAGCCGGCTGACACTAGTCCATGTCCCGTCACGGTGGAAGCGGGCCGTCGCGCCCCGGAAGCGGGACGGCAGCGGGCCGGTCCGGGCTTCGGACGGCGGCCGGAGCCCGCGGCCGTCTCCAACCGCCCCCCGAACCGTCCTGTCGACCGCCTCCCCGGCCGCAGGCCTGCGGCTCTCTTTGATCGGTCATTCCAGTATTTTTCGCCGCCGTCGCTGCTTTTTTCGCAGTTTTCCGCCGTTTCTCCGCGCCGGGCGCCGATTTGGACAGACCGGTCTACCCACAGCGTTTTTTTGCACCCCGAAGGCCCTCGAAACGCCCCAACCCCGCAGAAACGCTGGAAACCGCGATTCGGAAGAGTCGCAAAAATAATCCTGTTAGGAAATATTTCTATGTCCTGTCCGGGGCGGGCAAATGGCGGGCGGGCGGACAGACACCCCCATCGCCTCCGCTTCGCTCCGGCACTTCCCCTCTTCAGAGGGATTCCTCTGCGAAATTCGGACAGAGCGAAAACGGGCGCCGGCGCAGCCTTCCCCGCGATACCCCTCCCCCTGCCCCCTCCCCCAAGGGGAGGGGAGTAACGCATTGGAATTGCGACGGGTTTTCGGCTTTTGCTCAACATCTCCGAAACAAAGCTCCCCCCTCCCCTCCGGGGGAGGGGGTTAGTGGGAGGGGGTTAGGGGGAGGGGGATTTGGGCCGCTGTGCCGTACTTCCGCAGAGCAATCCGCTGAAGCGGGGGAAGGATAACAGGAGATGCCTCTCTGTTTTGCCGTACTTTTTACCTCCCCCTCTTCAGAGGGGGAGGCCAGGTGGGGGTGCGGCGGGGGTAGACGTACGTTGCGGGGCGACCAGCGGCGCCGGCACCCCCATCGGCCCCGCTGACGCGGGGCCACTTCCCCCTCTGAAGAGGGGGAAGGACAAGGGCGGGCCACGCAGCAGGCGCACTTCGGGCGGTGGCGAAAGCACATATAGGGAACAAAATTGGCGATGTCAAGGAAAAATACTGAAATTCGGAAAATACTTTTACCCGCCTCGATCCCGCGCTGCCGTCACGCCGGATCCGCCGGGAATTCCCCGCGGTCCCGCCCCAGGTCGCGGTGGCGCAGCGTGTGGGGCCAGTCCCCGGCGGCCAGCCAGTCGGCCGTCCGCGCCGCGACATAGACCGACCGGTGGCGCCCGCCGGTGCAGCCGACGGCGATGGTGAGATAGCTCTTGCCCTCGGCGCGATAGCGCGGCAGCAGAAGCGCCAGCATGTCGGTCAGCCGGTCGAAAAACGGCCGGAAATCCGGATCGCCGGCAATGTAGTCGCCGGTCTGCGGATCCAGCCCCGTGGTCGGCCGCAGGCCCTCGACATAGTGCGGATTGCGCAGGAAACGGACGTCGAAGACCAGGTCGGCATGGCGCGGCACGCCGTGGCCGTAGCCGAAGCTCTCGACAAAGACCGAAAGCTGCCGTTGCCCGTCGTCCGGAAAGCGGTCCTGCACCCGCCGGCGCAACGTGCGGACCGTCTCGTCCGTCGTGTCGATGACCGGGTCGGCCAGGCGGCGCAGCGGCGCGATCATCTGCCGTTCCAGCCGCACGCCGTCCAGCACCGGCCGTTCGCGGGCCAGCGGATGGCGGCGGCGGGTTTCGGAATAGCGCTGCACCAGAATGTCGTCGGCGCAGTCCAGGAAGATCAGCCGGGCCTCGATATCGCTGCGCGCCAGGATGCGCCGCACCGCGGCTTCCATCGCCGCCGTATCGAAATCCCTTGCCCGCACGTCGATTCCCAGAGCGACCGGCCCGTCCTTCCGGCCGCCCCCTCCGCCGGGCCCGACGAAGCCGTCGAGCATGGCGAGCGGCAGGTTATCGACGACCGTGAAACCGATATCCTCGAGCGCGGCCAGCGCGGTCGACTTTCCGGCGCCGGAAAGGCCGGTCACCAGCACCAGCAGCGGCGGCCCGGCTTCGGGGCTTCTGTCGGAACCTGTCATGGACCGAAGCGCTGCACTCTGCCGGTCCTTCCTGTCAGCCCTTCGATACGCCCTAGACGGTCTCGGGAATATGCGGCGGGCCGTGGGTGACAGCAAGCCGGATCAGCGGGGCCGACGCCGGATTCGCCGGATCCGCCCGCAACAGCGGCACCGATACGCCGAGTTCCGTCCGGTACGCCGGCTCCGGCAGGCGTTCGCCGGCGAGCGCGCCGACCTCGACGAAGAAGGTGATTGGCGCCTGATCGACGAAAGGCAGCCGCATCATGCCGTTGCCGCGCGCCTCGATCAGTCCGGCGCCGCGGGCCGGCGCCCGCGCGATCAGCCGCGGGCCGTCGCGCAACAGCATCGTGAGGTCGTCCGACACCAGCATGGCGCCGGCGTCGATGAGCTGAAGCCCCAGCGCCGATTTGCCGGCGCCGCTCTCGCCGGTCAGCACCACGCCGCGCCCGTCTATCGCGACACAGGTGGCGTGCAGCGAGATTTCCCGCGGTCTGCGGCCTGTGCCCGCCGGAGCGGCGGCCGGATCAGCCGGTTGCCCGGTCGACTGCTGCACCGCCACGCTCGCACAAAGGGTCGTTGGTCATGACCGAAACGCTGGCACGGCGCCCCCGGAGCGGAAAGGGGGCAGGTTGCCGCCCTTTACCGGTCCACCGTCCTCGCGTAACAGGCAGCCATGCTGCTGCGTCTGATCGAGGTTATCCTGCCGGTCCTGATCTGCGCCGGGATCGGCTATGGCTGGGCGCGCTCGGGCCGGCCGTTCGATACAAGGATGGTGACCCGGCTCGTCACCAATGTCGGCACGCCCTGCCTGATCGTGGCGACGCTCACCGGCCTGCGCCTGGAGGCCGGCGCCTTCTGGTCGATGGCCGGCGCGGCCGTGCTTTCCATATTCGTGTTCTTCGTTATCGCCTTTGCGGTCACCCGCCTGACCGGAGACGATTTCCGCACCTACGGCCCGCCGCTCGGTTTCGCCAACGCCGGCAATCTGGGCCTGCCGCTGTGCCTGTTCGCCTTCGGCGAACCCGGGCTGGCCCTCGCCATCGCCTATTTCGCCGTCGGCGCCGTCGGCCAGTTCACCGTCGGCCAGTTCATCGTCGCCGGCCGCTTCTCCCTCAGGACGGCGATTCTGTCGCCGGTCATCTGGGCCATCGGGCTGGCGCTGATTCTCAATACGCTCGGCTGGCCCATGCCGACGGCCCTGGGCAACGCCTTCGAACTGCTCGGCGGCTTCGCCATTCCGCTCATGCTGATTGCGATGGGCGTGTCGCTCGCGGGCCTCGAGGTGCGCGGCCTGGGCAAGAGCCTGTTCTACGCCGTCGTGCGCATCCTGATCGGGGTTGCGATCGGGCTCGCCATGGGCATGGCGCTCGGCCTGCCGGATCTGGCGCGCGGCGTGCTGCTGATCCAGTGCGCCATGCCGGCGGCGGTGTTCAACTATCTCTGGGCGTCCTACTACGAGCGCAGCCCGGAAGCGGTCGCCGGGGTGGTGTTCGTCTCGACCCTGCTGGCTTTCGCAGTCCTGCCGCTCATCGTGGCCGTGGCGATCGATCCGGGCCTGCTGCCCTGGCGCTGACGCCGCCTCAGTCCGCCGGATCGGTTCCGTCGTCCGGGGGAGGCCGGGCATCGGCGCGATCGATGCGCGGCAGCGTAATCGTGAACCGCGCGCCGAGGACCGCTCCGTCCGGACTCGCAATATTCTCGGCCCGCAGGTCGCCGCCGACCGCTTCGACAATCTGCCGGCTGATGCTGAGGCCCAGGCCCGAATGCTGCCCGAAGGCTTCGCCTGCGGGCCGTTCGGAATAGAAGCGCTCGAAGATTTCCTCTTCCTTGCCCGGCGCGATGCCGGGCCCCTCATCCTCGACCGTGACGGTCACGCTGCTCCTTTCGGCCGCCGCCGAGATCCGGATGACTCCCGCGGGCGCGGTGAAGGAAATCGCGTTGGCGACCAGGTTCCGGAGTACCTGCACCAGCCGGTCCTCGACCGCCTGCGCGACGAGGCTGCCGCGTTGCGGCAGGTCGAGGCGGATGTCCGGCGCGCCGTCCTTCGCCGTCGTGCGGTAGACTTCGGCCAGGGTCTGCAGCAGCTGCCGCAGATCGACCGGACCGGGCGCAAGGCGGGCCAGCTCGGCATCGAGCCGCGACGCGT
This sequence comes from Alphaproteobacteria bacterium, assembly GCA_965202925.1. Taxonomy (GTDB): domain Bacteria; phylum Pseudomonadota; class Alphaproteobacteria; order Bin65; family Bin65; genus Bin65. The sequence continues at coordinate 831,945 of CBDBCG010000002.1, forward strand.
TGGCGATGTCGGTAATCAGGCGGTCGAGGCGGTCGACATCCTGTTCGATGACGGCCATCAGGCGCTTCTGCTTTTCCGCGTCGTCGATACGCGATGCGGTTTCCACCGCGCTGCGCAGCGACGACAGCGGGTTCTTCAGCTCGTGCGATACGTCGGCGGCGAAGCGCTCGATGGCGTCCATCCGGTCGAACAGCTCGGTCGTCAGGTCGTTCAGCGCCGCCGAAAGGTCGCCGATCTCGTCGCGCCGGTCGGGGAAGGTCGGGATCGTCACCGACTGGGTGCGCAGCCGCCGCATCCGGTCCGCCGCCGCGGCGAGGCGGGCGATCGGCTGCGAGATGGCGCGGGCCAGATAGAAGGAGAGCAAGAGCGACAGGACGAAGACGATGCCGAAGACCTGGACGATATCCTGGCGCACCTCCCTGACCGACCGGTCGATTTCGGCGCTGGAGATGGACAGCATCAGCGCGCCGTAGACATTCTTGAAGTGCTGGACCGGGATCGCGAAGGACAGGATCAGGCGATCGCGGTCCGAGACCCGCACCATGCTGCCGTCCTCGCCGCCCAGGGCCCGCCGGACTTCGTCGTAATCCGCCGCGCTCTCATAGGGCTTTTCCCGGTAGACGTCGGCCCGGTCGCGGCCCTGCGAGAGCAGAAAGAAAAACCAGTCGTAAACGTCGCCCAGGACACGCAGGACCCGGCTCGGCCCCGCGGGCGGGGGCAGCGCTTCCTGGCGGACCGCGCCGCCGCGCTCCAGCAGCGCCCGGCTGTCGGCGATCAGGGCGCCGTCCCGGGCGAACAGCCGGGCGCGCACCCGGGTCGGCCGCACCAGCCGGCGCAAGACCTTGCGGGCGGTTTCGATCTCGATTTCGGTCGTTTCCGGGTCGCCCGGCGGCACGGCGGTTTCGCCCAGCGCGCCGGCAATCATCCGGGCTTCGGTGCCGAGCGCCAGAAGCCGGCCGTCGACCAGGCTGCGCTCGTAGACGCCCAGATACATCAGCCCGCCGAAGATGGTGGCCAGTGGGAAGATGCCGATGGCCAGGATGCGCAGGGTGAGCCGGGAAAAGCGCCGGCCGCGCGCGCCGGGGCGATGGCGGCCGTTCTCGCGTTCCGGTTTTCCCGCAGGCCGGCGCGCGGGCGCCGCCGCTCCGTATACGTCAGTCGATCTCAGGCCCGAATCGTCCGGCATCGCATCCTGCCGCGGCGCGGGAGATGGCCGGCGCCCTCAGCTTTCGGCGTAACGGTAACCGATTCCGTACAGCGTTTCGATCTTGTCGAAGCCTTCGTCAACCGTCTTGAACTTCTTGCGCAGCCGCTTGATGTGGCTGTCGATGGTGCGGTCGTCGACATAGATGTTCTCGCCATAGGCGGCGTCCATCAGCTGGTCCCGGTTCTTGACGTGGCCGGGGCGCTGGGCGAGCGACTGGAGAAGCAGGAATTCGGTAACGGTCAACTGGACCGGCTCGTCGTGCCAGGTGCAGCGGTGGCGATCCGGATCCAGCACCAGCGGCCCGCGGGCGATGACCGTGTCGGCCGCCGGGCCTGCGGCCTCCGCCTCGGCGCGGCGCAATACGGCGCGGATCCGCTCGATCAGCAGGCGCTGGGAGAAGGGCTTGGTGATATAGTCGTCCGCGCCCATGCGCAGGCCCAGCACCTCATCGATCTCGTCGTCTTTCGAGGTCAGGAAAATGACCGGCAGACGCGACTGGTTGCGGATGCGGTTCAGCAGTTCCATGCCGTCCATGCGCGGCATCTTGATGTCCAGAATGGCAAGATCGGGCGGCCGGGCGGCGATGCCGGAGAGCGCTTCGGCGCCGTCCCTGTAGGTCCGGACCTCGAATCCTTCGGCCTCGAGCGCGATCGACACCGAGGTCAGGATATTGCGGTCGTCGTCGACCAGGGCGATCGTGTGTTTCATCGGCGTTCCGCTCGGCTCATTCGTTTCGACCCGCACCGGACCGGGTTCCGGGCGGTTTCCGCCGCCTCCGCAGCGCGCCACGATAACGGCAACAGCGAACAAAACGTCCAAGTCGGGCGATTTTGCGGCGGTGCGCAATTGCAGCTTGGTTTACCCTATCATTCCCGGACCGGCCGGTGAATCCTCTCCGGCCGGACCGGGGCAGGGTTTGGCCGAGAGCCGCCGGAGTTGACGAATGCCGGACTTTTCCCGGGAAACGGGCGCGTTGCTGCCCGGACGCGCAGCGGGCGCGGCTGCCATGATCCGGCCGGCCGCGCTTCTGGCCGTCGCGGTCGGGGCGGGCGTCCTCGCGGCAGACCTGTCGGGACTCGCCGTTGCGCCGCCGGCGCAGGCGCAGCGGACCGCAACGACGCAGGAGACGCAGGAGACGCAGGAAAAGCCCCAGGAGCCGGCCCCCTACCGGCTCGCCGACCTGACGATCGGCGACGTCTGGGCGCACCAGTCGGCACGCCGCGACGGCGCGGCCTATCTCAGGATCGGCAACGCCGGCAAGGACGACGACGCGCTGATCGACGCGTCCACCCCGTTCGCCAAGCGGGTCGAACTGCGCGGCCCGGTGCCCGGCGGCGAGGTCTGGGAGACCGGCCGGGTCGACGCCATTCCCGCGCCGGCGCGCCAGGTGACCGATCTGACGGCGATGGCGCTCCATCTCAGGCTGGTCGGCCTGCGCAGCAATCTGCGCGCCGGGGAATCCGTGAACATCACGCTGACCTTCGAGCAGGCCGGCGCGATTACCGTCGAAGCGCGCGTTCTGTCGGCAAACGATGCCGCCGCCATCATCGAAAAGACGATGCCGCCGTCCATGCGGCCGGAAACGCCCGCCGCGCCGGATGCCGGGCCCGCTTCGCCGGCTGTCCGCCAATGAGCGGCGGCGATCTCGAATTCGCGCGGGAACTGGCGCGCGCCAGCGCGGTCGCCAGCCTGGCGACGCTCGATCCGGACGGCGGCCCGCCCCACGCGTCCTTCGTGACCGTGGCGCTGGACCCGGATCTGTCGCCGCTTCTGCTGCTGTCCGGGCTGGCCCTGCATCGCCGGAACCTCGAAGCGAACCCGGCCGCGGCGCTGCTGATGACCGGCGAGGGCCGGAAGGTCGAGGCGGCGGCCGATCCCCTGGCCGGCGATCGCGTTACGCTGCGCGGCACGATCGCCATAACCGACGAGCCGGAGGACCGGTCCCGCTTTCTGTCCCGCCATCCGGCCGCGGCGGACTATGCCGGTTTCGCCGATTTCGACTTTTTCCGCATGGCGGTCGGCGCCGTGCATCTGGTCGGCGGTTTCGGGCGCATCTCGTCCTTCGGCGGCGCGGCGTGGCCGCCCGGCCTTGCGGAAGCGGATCCGCTGCGCGCCGCGGAGGCCGAGATCGTCGCCCATATGAACGACGATCACGCCGACGCAGTCGCGGCCTACGCGACCGGGCTGCTCGGCCGCCCGGGCGGGCCGTGGCGCATGACCGGGATCGACCCCTGGGGTATCGATCTGCGCAACGGCGGCGAGATCGCGCGGCTCGGCTTCGATGCGCCGGTCCTGACTCCGGACGATGCCCGCACGTCGCTGGTCGCCCTGGTCCGCAAGGCGCGCGCCGCTCAGCCCCCGTCCTGACAGGCATTCCGCCCTGACCGTTCCTTTTGCCGCAAGGCCCGGAGAGCGCAAACAGGCGTTGCAATGCGCTGTCGGGGCTGGCAGTTTTCCGCCCAGGCTGGGGCGAATTGCGCAGGAATTCTGCGTCGGCGACGGCCGCTTCGGGCGCTGTGCAACGGCGCCGTTACAAGCCCGGCACTCACAAGATCGGCTGTTGGCGGAGGAATGAAGGTGGCGCAGACCGGAGCTGTTGCAAGCCGTTTCGGGCTCGACAAGCAGGGCGTTCGCACCGGCGGAACCGAATTCTGGAATCTGAACGTCCCGGAGCTGTACGAGCAGGCGCTGCAGCGCAACGAAGCGCGGCTGGCCCATGGCGGCCCGCTCGTGGCCGTAACCGGCGAGCACACCGGCCGGTCGCCGAACGACAAGTTCACGGTGCGCGATGCCGCCACGGAAAATTCGGTCGACTGGGGCGCGGTCAACAGGCCGATCGACCGGGCGGCCTTCGACCGGCTGCGCGACCGGATCGCCGACTACCTGTCGAACCGCGACGTGTTCGTGCAGGATTGCTTTGCCGGCGCCGATCCCGACTATCGCCTGCGGGTGCGCGTCATCACCGAGTGCGCCTGGCACAGCCTGTTCGCCCGCCACATGTTCATCCGGCCGCCGGCCGGGGCGCTGGCCGCGTTCGAGCCGGACTTCACGGTGCTCCAGGCGCCGTCTGTCCTCGCCGATCCGGAAACCGACGGCACGAACGGCAGCACCTTCATCCTGGTCGATTTCAGCCAGCGCATGGTGATCATCGGCGGCACCGAATATGCCGGCGAGATCAAGAAATCGGTCTTCTCGATTCTCAACTACCTGTTGCCGGAGCGCGACGTGCTGCCGATGCACTGTTCGGCCAATATCGGCGAGCGCGACGACGTCTCGATCTTCTTCGGCCTGTCCGGCACCGGCAAGACGACGCTGTCGGCCGACCCGTCGCGCACCCTGATCGGCGACGACGAGCATGGCTGGTCGTCCAACGGCGTGTTCAATTTCGAGGGCGGCTGCTACGCCAAGGTCATTCGCCTGTCCGCCGAGGCCGAGCCGGAAATCTTCGCGACCACCCGGCGCTTCGGCACGGTGCTGGAAAATGTCGTGCTCGACCCGGTCACGCGCGTTCCGGACCTCGACGACGCGACGCTGACGGAGAACACCCGCGCCAGCTATCCGGTGGAGTTCATCCCGAACACCAGCGACACCGGCCGCGCCGGCCATGCCGAAAACATCGTCATGCTCACCGCCGACGCCTTCGGCGTGCTGCCGCCGGTCTCGATGATGACGCCGGAACAGGCGATGTACCACTTTCTCTCCGGCTACACCGCGCGGGTCGCCGGCACCGAAAAGGGCGTCGGCAGCGAGCCCCAGGCGACCTTCTCGACCTGCTTCGGCGCGCCCTTCATGCCGCGCCATCCGTCGGTCTATGCCCGGATGCTGGGCGACAAGATCGAGACCCACGGCGCGAAATGCTGGCTGGTCAACACCGGCTGGTCGGGCGGCGCCTACGGCGTCGGCGCGCGCATGAAGATCGCGCACACCCGAGCCATGATCCGGGCGATCCTCGAGGGCACGCTGGCGACGGTGAATGTTGCGCCGGACCCGAATTTCGGCGTGCTGGTGCCCCAGGCCTGCCCGGACGTGCCGGCCGACGTGCTCAATCCGAAGAGCGCCTGGTCCGACAAGCGCGCCTACGACAGCATGGCCCGCGACGTCGCCCGGCGCTTCGAGCACAATTTCACCCGCTTCGAGCCCTTCGTCGGCGACGCGGTGAAAAGGGCGGCGATCCGCGCGGCGGCGTAGGGCGCGCTTGCAATCCTGTGTAGGGGAGGGTTTGAAACCCTCCCTTACGATGCTGGACGAAGCAGTCCGGGGTGACAAGAAAAGCGCGGGGGCGGTCGCCTCACCCCGAACCGCCGGCGAGCCGCGCACTGACGAGCCGGTTCAGGCTCACCCCTTCCTCGGCGGCGCGGATGGCGAGCGCCCGATGCGTCTCCGGCGGCAGCCGGACCAGGAATTTCCCGCTATAGGCTCTGTCCGCCAGGGGTTTGGGCGGGTCTTCTCCGGTCTCCTTCATATCCGCCACGATATCGCGCACCGTGCGCCGGATTCCGGCGAGCGCCTTTTCCGGGGTGGGGGCCAGCCAGCTCAGCGACGGGAACTCGGCGCACAGGCCGACATGCTCGCCGTCCTCGGCGGACCAGGTGATCCGGTAGGTGTAGCGGTCGTTCATGGCATGTCCCGCAATTTCTCGATGGCCCTGATGACCTGGCGGACCTGATAGGGCTTCGCCTTGCCCTTGTCGTTCTGGATATTCACCCGCGGGTCGCCGGGCCACGGGGTGCGGTAAATGCGGTGGCTGGTTCCGCTCTGGCGCGGCGGCGTAGCGCCTCAGCTGTCGAATACCGCGACCGCCCGGGTCCAGCCGGCCGAGGCGCCGCGGATCTTCACCGGGAAGCAGCACACGGTGAAGCCGTCGCCCGGCAGCGCCTCCAGATTGTGCAGCTTCTCCAGGTGGCAATAGCCGATGTCGCGCCCGGCCTTGTGCCCTTCCCAGATGATCGAGGCGTCCCGGCTCTCGGCGTAGCGCTCGGCCGTGTAGGTGAAGGGCGCGTCCCAGCTCCAGGCGTCGGTGCCGGTGAGACGAACCCCGCGCTCCAGCAGATACATGGTGGCGTCATAGCCCATGCCGCAGCCGGCATCGACATAATCGTCCCCGCCGTAGGCCGAACCGGCGCGCGTGTTGACCATCACGATATCGAGCGGCCGGATTTCGTGGCCGATGCGCTCCAGTTCGGCAGCGACATCGTCCGCGCTCACGACATAGCCGTCGTCGAAATGGCGGAAGTCCAGCTTGACGCCGGGCTGCATGCACCAGTCGAGCGGCACCTCGTCGATGGTGATCGCCCGCTCGCCCTTGTTCATGGTCGAGGCGAAGTGATAGGGCGCATCGAGATGCGTCCCGTTATGGGTGATGAGCTGGACCATTTCGACCGCCCAAGCCTCGCCGTCCGGCAAATCCTCCTTCTCCAGGCCGGGGAAGAAGGGCGCCATCTGCTCGTAGGACTGATGATGGTCGAAATAGGTGATCTTCGGGCTGTAGGGCTGCGGGTCGGAGATCACGTCGTTCTCCAGCGGCATGGAGATGTCGACAATCTTGCGTGTCATCGGGCGGTTCCTCCGGAACGGCGGGCGGATTCAGAGTAGCGCAAGGCTGAGCCACGGGAAAAAGATAACCAGGAGCAGGACCGCCGGCATGATCGCGGCGAACGGCGCGGCGCCTGAGCAACCGGCTGCATAGGTAACAGTGTTTTCGGTTCCGGGCGGCACATTCTCCCGGCGCCTGCAGGGACAGGCCTAAATCAGGTCGTCCACCGTCAGGCCGAGCGCGCCTGCAATGCGTTTCAGCGCCTTGACCGATCCCGGCTTTTTCCCGTTTTCGATATCCGAGAGATAAGAGGCGGCGACGCCGGCGGCGGCGGCCAGGTCGGCGGCCTTCATCCCGCGATAGTCGCGCCACACCCGAACGGGATGCGCGCCATCGGCGATGCGCTCGGCAAGCTCGAAGGGCACGACCTCCTCGCCGGGGTCTTCGAGGGCCCGCCGGAGGATGGCGGCGTCCAGGGCGTCCTCGTCGGCGGCGCTGCGCAACAGGTCATACTCGGCGCGGGGCACGATGGCGTATTGCTCACCGGCCAGTTCCACGAACTGGGCCGCTTTCATCGGTATGCGTCTCCCCGTGGCAAAACCGCGGCGACCGTCATGGAACGGGCCTCGATATCCAGGGTGTACAACACCCGCCGATCGCCGACCCTGAGCCGGAAGCCATCGACTCCTTTCAGCGCGGTCACGTTGTTGTTCGGCGCGAACGGGTCGGCCGCAACATGGCGAATCTTTCGGATTATCGTTCGTTCGATGTTGTCGGGCATGGCGTTGAGTTGTCGGCGCGCCGCTTTCGTGATCTTCACGGCAAACATAGATGAAATATCTATTAGAGAATGATGGTGTCAAGAGGTTAGCCATCGGCGATAGACTCTTCGACGAACCGGCTCCTTTCGCTCAGCCGCGCGGCTGCTCCATCATCCAGAGCAGGTTCGCCTTCACGGCCGGCCATTCGGGCGCGGTTATCGAATAGGCCGCCGTATCGCGCAGCGTGCCGTTCGGCAGGATCATGTGATGGCGCAGGATGCCGTCCAGTTTGGCGCCGAGCCGTTCGATGCCGCGCCGGCTCTGGACGTTCATGGCGTGGGTGCGGAATTCGACGGCAATGCAGTCCAGCTCCTCGAACGCCTTGGCAAGCAGCAGGAACTTGCATTCCGTGTTCAGCGCCGTGCGCTGGACGGCGCGGCGGTACCAGGTGAAGCCGATTTCCAGGCGCCGGTGCTTGGCCTCGATATTCATGTAGGTCGTCATGCCGACGGCGCGGCCCTTGAACGGCCCGTCGCGCCGGTCGACGATGGCGAAAGGCAACATGCTGCCCTCGGCCATCAGGCCGAGCCGCCGGTCGATCTCCGCGCCGACGCCCTCGGGCGCCGGCACCAAGGTGTACCACAGCCGGTGCAATTCGCCGTCCGCCGCCGCCTCGGCAAGGTCTTCGGCATGGTCGTGGGACAGCAGTTCGACGGCGACCGTCCGGCCCTCGGCGCGGAAGGGCTCGGGCCACATCCCGGAACGCATACTAGAACTGCTCCTCGACGACCCGCCAGGCGGTCTCGGCCCGCTCGCGCGCCATGCCGCTGAAGCCGAGCGCCTCGGTGGACGCCGCGTTGCCGTCCAGCCCGCGCTTGTAGACGCCCTGGATGATGGCGGCGCTGCGGAACAGGGAGTGGACGACGTAATAGTGGAAATTGTCGATGCCCTCCCGGCCACTGTAGCGGCAGTAGGCGTCGACGAATTCCCGCTCGGTCGGGATGCCGAGCGCGGCATGGTCCAGCGTGCTGAAGCTGCCATGGGCGCCGATCTCGCCGTGATAGGCGGCGCAGCAATAGCCGAGATCGGCCAGCGGATGGCCGAGCGTGCACAATTCCCAGTCCAGCACCGCGGCGATGTTGGCGCGGTCGGGAAAGACGATGACGTTGCCGGGCCGGAAATCGCCGTGGACGATGGAGACCGAGGGATCGTCCGGCAGGCGGTCGATCAGCCAGGCGTGCAGCCGGTCCATCTCCGGAATCTCTTCGGTCTTCGACAGATCGTACTGCTTGCCCCAGCGGACGATCTGGCGCTCGAGATAACCCTGCGGCCGGCCGAAATCGGCGAGGCCCGCCCGCTCGATATCGACCGTGTGCAGCGCGGCGAGGATGCGGGCGAAATCGTCGAAAAAGACGCGCCGTTCCGCGGCCGTGGCGCCCGGCATCCCGGCGTCGTGAAACACCCGGCCCTCGACCAGTTCCATGACATAGAAGGCGGTGCCGATGACGCTCTCGTCCTCGCACAGCAGGAAAGTCCGCGGCACGGGGACGTCCGTGTCCTGCAGCGCGTTGATCGCCCGGTATTCCCGGTCCACGGCGTGGGCCGAGGGCAGCAGCTTGCCCGGCGGCTTCTTGCGTAGCACATAGCGCCGGCCGCCGGCGGAGAGGCAGAAGGTCGGGTTGCTCTGGCCGGCCTGGAACTGGCGGATCTCGATCCCGCCGTCGAAGCCGTCGAGACGGTCGCGCAGATACGCGGCCAGCGCCCTTTCGTCGAAACGGTGCGCCTCGCGGACCGGGATGGTCTCGACGGCGCCGGGCCGGTCGCTGCCGGCCGCGCTCACGGCGCATCCTCCAGAAAACGCGCCCGCACCTTCGCCATGCCGCGCAGCCAGCGGTCGCGGTCCTCGGTCTTGCGCTGCATGTAGGTGTACACCGTTTCGTGCGGGAAAATCAGGAAGCGCTCCTCGTCCATCGCCCGGACGACGCTCTCGGCGACCTCTTCGGGCTCCAGCACGCCGTCGACGAAAGCCGGGCTGGAGCGGCCGGCGGTCATGCCGGTATGCACCCCCTGGGGGCACAGGACCGAAACCTTCACGCCTTTCGGCCCGTATTTGGCGGCGAGGAACTCGGCGACCCCGATGGCGGCGTGCTTGCTCACGGTGTAGGCGAGGCTGTCGACCTGAAGCAGGATGCCGGCGGCGGAGACGGTATTGACCAGATAGCCTTCGCCGCGCTGCGCCATGCCCGGCGCGACCGCGCGGGCGGCGTAGACATGGGCCATCGTGTTGATGCGGAAGCTGTCCTCGATATCGGCGTCGGGCTGGTCCTCGTCGCCGATGCGCAGGATGCCGGCGTTGGAACAGAAGATATCGACCGGCCCGTAAGTGCGCTCCGCTTCCGCGGCCAGAGCCTGCACCTGCGCCTCGTCGCCGACATCGCAGGCCATGCCGGTTGCGCCGAGCCGGCCGGCGACCGCCGCAACGCCTTCGCCGTCGATATCGCCCAGCACCAGCCCTTTCGCGCCTTCCGCCGCGAAACGCTCGGCCAGCGCCCTGCCGATGCCGCTCGCGGCCCCGGTGACGATGGCGACCTTGCCGCGAATCTTCATGCGGCATACTCCGGCCGGGGAAGGGCGCGCTCCAGAATGGCGGCGAAGTCCGTTTCGGCCGGCAGCGTGCCGAAGCTGCCGGTCCAGCGTTCGCCGAGCCGCGAGGCGCAGAAGGCGTCGGCCACCGGAGCCGGCGCGTGCCGCACCAGCAGGGCAGCCTGCCACAGCACGGCCATGCGCTCGGTCAGGCGGCGCGCGCGGAACTCGAGGTTTTCCCGGTCGGTCAGCTCCGCTTTCAGGCCGTCCAGCGCCGCATCCAGCCGTGCATCGGCGCCGCGGGCCGTCTCCAGTTCCGCCGTCAGGGCCGGCGCGACCGCCGGTTCCCGGTGCAGGGCGCGCAGCACGTCGAGGCAGATCACGTTGCCGGAGCCCTCCCAGATGCTGTTGAGCGGCGCCTCCCGGTAGAGGCGCGGCATCGGCGATTCCTCAATGTAGCCCGGCCCGCCCAGGCATTCGAGCGCTTCGGCCGTGTGGACCGGCGCGCGCTTGCAGTTCCAGAATTTTGCGATGGCCGTGCCGATGCGGAACAGGGCGGCGGCCTCGTCGCCGTTTCCGGCCTCGTCGAAAGTCCGCGCGACGCGCATTGCCAGCGCCAGCGCGGCTTCGGCCTCCAGCGCGAGGTCGGCGAGCACGTTGCGCATCAGCGGCTGCTGGATCAGCTTCTTCTGGAAGGCCGTGCGGTGGCCGGTGTGGTGCAGCGCCTGGACCAGCGCCTGGCGCATCAGGGCCGCGGAGTTGGTCGCGCAATAGAGCCGGTTGCCGGTCACCATGTCCATGATGGTGCGCACGCCGCGGCCTTCCGGCCCGATCATCACGGCCCAGCAATCCTGCAACTCCATTTCCGACGAGGCGTTGGACCGGTTGCCCAGCTTGTCCTTGAGCCGCTGGATGAACAGGCCGTTGCGCTCCCCGTCCGGCGTCCAGCGCGGCATCAGGAAACAGGACAGGCCGCCGGCCGTATAGGCAAGCGTCAGGAAGGCGTCGCACATCGGCGCGGAACAGAAGAATTTGTGCCCGGACAGGCGATAGGGCGCGCCTTCGCCGGTCTGCGCGCCGGCCGGCTCGGCGGTCGTGGAATTGGCCCGGACGTCGGAGCCGCCCTGCTTCTCGGTCATGAACATGCCGACTAGCGCGCCGGCCTTTTCGGCGGCCGGGATGTCCCGGGAATCGTATTCGGCGGAGAGCAGCCGCGGGAGCCATTCGTCTCCGGCACCCGGATTGTTGTGCAGCACCGGCATGACCGAATAGGTCATCGCCATCGGGCACAGGACGCCGCTTTCCGCCTGGCTGAACAGGTAGACGATCGCCATGTTGGCGGCGTGGGCGCCCGGCCCGCCATCAATCCAGGCGTGGTTCGGCGCGCCGCCCGCGACGGCGATCTCCATCAGGTCGTGATAGGCCGGGTGATAGGCGACCTGGTTGATCCGCCGGCCGTGGCGGTCGAAGGCGCGCAGTTCCGGGGCGTGCCGGTTCGCCTGGTCGGCCTTCTCGAAGACCGCGTCCTGCCCCATCAGCCGGCCGAACGCCGCAAATCGGTCCGCGGCCGGCCCCGCGCCTTCCCGCGCCACCGCTTCGCGCAGCGCGACATCGCCGGCCCACAAATCCTGGTCGCCGATCGGCGGCGGCATGTTGACGACCTCGTGGGTCGGCAGGTCGGCAATGGGTTTGAGCGGGATCATGGCAGTATCCGTCTCCGTCCCGGGTCGGCTTCGTCAGGCCGCCGGCACATAGTCCTTGCGCAATTCCCATTTGAGTACCTTGCCCGTGGCGTTGCGCGGCAATACGTCGGTCCAGGCGACCGAAGCCGGCACCTTGAACCGGGCGAGGTTGGCGAGGCAGTGGGAGATCAACGCCTGCTCGGTCAGCGTCTCGCCGGGCTTGACGACGACGACGGCCTTGCCGGCCTCGCCCCAGCGCTCGTCCGGGACGCCGATCACCGCCGCTTCGGCAATCTGCGGCAGCTGGTAGATCACGCTCTCGACCTCGGCCGGATAGACGTTCTCGCCGCCGGAGATATACATGTCCTTCCAGCGGTCGACGATATAGACGAAGCCCTCCTCGTCCATCCGGGCGGCGTCGCCGGTCTTGAGGAATCCGTCGACGAAGGCCGCCTCGGTCGCCTCGGGCCTGTTCCAGTAGCCGGGCGTGACGTTGGGGCCGCGGATCAGCAGTTCGCCGGTCTCGCCCTGCGGCACGTCCCTGCCCTCGCCGTCGACGATCCTGATTTCCGTGTGCATGACCGGCTTGCCGGCGGAGCCGGCCTTGCGGCGGGTATCCCGGATGTCCAGGAAAAGCCCGGCGGGGCTGGTCTCGGTCATGCCCCAGCCCTGGACCAAGGGAATGCCCCGGTCGAGCCAGGCCTCCAGGATCGGCACCGGGCAGGACGCGCCGCCGACGCCGCACATGACGAGGCGCGACAGGTCCGCCGTCTCGAAGTTCGGCGCCTGCATCATGAACTGGTAGTGGGCCGGCACGCCGAAGAAATGGGTGATGCCGAGGGCCGGGTCGCCGATGTAGTCGAGCGCGGCGGCCGGCTCGAACTCGCGCATGATGATGTTCTGGCCGCCGGCGTGCAGCACCGGGTTGGTGTAGCAGTTGAGCCCGCCGGTATGAAACAGCGGCAGCACGACAAGCTGGATGGTGTCCGGCGAGAGCCGGCTGGTGAAGCCCAGGTTGATGCAGTTGTACAGGTGCATCCGGTGCGTGATCATCGCGCCCTTGGGCCGGCCGGTGGTGCCGGAGGTGTACATGATCATCGCCAGATCGTCGTGGGTCAGCGCCTCGAGCGCCGGCTCCGGCGGCGCCGAGGCGAGCGCGGCGTCATAGGGATTGTCTGGATTCTCCACGTCGATCGCCAGGCCGTGCGGGATGTTGCAGCTGTCGCGCAGCGCATCGCACATCCCGGTGAATTCGACATCGTGGATCAGCGCTTTGGGCGCGCAATCGCCCAGGATGTATTCCAGCTCCGGCTGCGCGAGCCGCCAGTTCAGCGGCACCATCACCGCGCCGGTCTTGCCGGCGGCGAATTCGAGTTCGAAGAATTCCGGGCCGTTATAGGCCAGGATGGCGACCCGGTCGCCGCGGCCGACGCCGCGGTCCTGCAGCCAGCGCCCGAGCCGCGCCGAACGCTCGTCCATCTCGGCATAGGTGAAATGGCGGCCGTTCTGGATATCGACCTGGGCCAGCGCGTCCGGCCGGATCGCCGCATGGCCTGCGGCCCAGTCATAGTAGGGAACGGGCATTCGTTACGGTCCCTTGCGTAGAGGATAGAACGCCGGAGCCGCAAAGGTATCCCGCCCTGCGCGGCCCGTTCTTCCTTCCCACAAACAACCGCCTTTTGTCACCCCGGCCGGAGCGGAGCGGAGAGCCGGGGTCCAGGGTCGTGCGGTACAGCCTGCGTTTGTGGCCCCTTCGACAGGCTCAGGGCAGGCTCTGGATCCCGGATCGCCCCTGCGGGTCGTCCGGGGTGACACGGGAGAGTAGCGATGGGGTGCGGGAACGCGCCCGACGGGGATGACACTTGCCGCCGCGCTGCTGCCCGGCCCGCCCCTATCCCGGCAGATATTCGGCGAACTGCTTCTCGACGCCTTTGGGGTCGGCGGCAAGGCCCTGGCTGACGCCGCTGGCCACGACGCCGGGATAGATATCCTCCTCGCCGGCCTCGACCGCGTCCAGCGCCGCACTGGCGACATCGCCGGGCTCTTCAAGCGGCGGCGGGTTCATGTCGCCCATGCGGGTGTTGATCGCCGCCGGCATGACGGCGACCACCAGCGTCCCCTGCGCCGCCAGCTGGGCGCGCACGCCCTGGGTCAGCGACAGGGTCGCCGCCTTCGACGCGCAGTAGGTGCCGATCATCGGCAGGTTCACCCGGGCCAGGATCGACAGCATGTTGACGATGGCGCCGCCGCCGTTGGCGCCCAAAACCGGGCCGAACTGCCGGCACATTTCCATAGTGCCGAAATAGTTGACCTCCATCTCGTCGCGCGCGTTGCCCTGGGCGGCGTCGGCGGAGATCGGCTGGTTGTGGTTCACCCCGGCATTGTTGACCAGCAGGGTGACGTCGCCGCAGTTTGCCGCCGCCGCCGCGACCGCCGCATGGTCGGTCACGTCGAGCGCGACCGGCTGCACGCGGCCGTCCGGCGCTTCGTAACCCCCGGTCGAGCGCATGGCGGCGTAGACCCTGGCCGCGCCCCGGTCGAGCAGCGCCTGCACGAAGGCTTCGCCGACGCCGCGGTTGGCGCCGGTGACCAGCGCCACGCTGTCTTTCACATCCATCGTCAGTGTCTCTCCCAGTTCGTTCTCCGCCGAATCGTTATCCCCTGCCCGGGCGACCCAGTCCGGGTCGACGTCGGGCAGCGGGATCGCGTTCAAGAGCCGGCGGGTATAGGGATGTTTCGGCGCCGCGAAGATCGAAGCGCAATCGCCCTGTTCGACCGCCCGGCCGTTCAGCATCACCATAACCCGGTCGCACACGGTGCGCACGACGGAAAGGTCGTGGCTGATGAAGAGCAGGGCGAGGCCGAGGTCCCGCCGCAGTTCGCGCAGCAGGGCGAGAATCTGCGCCTGGCTCGAAACGTCGAGGCCGGAGACGATCTCGTCGGCGACGACCAGCCGCGGCTGCAGGGCGATGGCCCGGGCGATGCCGACGCGCTGGCGCTCGCCGCCGGACAGTTCATGGGGATAGCGCTCGCCGTGCACCGGCCGCAGGGCGACCCGTTCGAGCAGGGCGTCGACCTGGCGGCGCGCCTCCGCCCCGTTTGCCGCGCGGCCGTAGAGGCGCAGCGGTTGGGCGACGATCTCGGCCACCCGCCGCCGCGGGTTGAGCGAGGATTGCGGGTCCTGGAAGATCATCTGGAACCCGGCGCGCAGGGGGCGCAGCCGCTCCTCCGGCAGGGCCGTAATGTCCTGTCCGTCGAACAGCAGGCGGCCCGCCGTCGGCGTGTAGAGGCGGACCAGCGTCCGCCCCAGGCTGGTCTTGCCGGAGCCGCTTTCGCCGACGATGCCCAGCGTGTCGCCGGGCGCCAGCGCCAGATCGATGCCGTGCAGGATATCGACCGGCGGCGCGGCGCCGAAGGGCGGCTTGCGGCTGTAGTCCGGCAGGGACAGGCGCAGCCCGGCCGCGTCCAGAAGCGCGGGCTCAGGCATGGTTCGCCCTCGCTGCATCGGGCGTGGCGTCGTACGCCAGCGCCTCTTCGTTCAGGCGCCGAGTCAGCGCTTCGGGCACCGGCTGGAGCAGGTCGCCGGGCCGGTCGTGGCGCGGCGTCGCGGCCATCAGAGCCTGCGTGTAATCGTGCTGCGGCGCCTCGACGATCCGCCGTGTGTCGCCGGCTTCAAGGACCCGCCCGCCGTGCAGCACCGTCACCCGGTCGCAGATCTTGGCGACCACGCCGAGATCGTGGGTGATGAACAGGATCGACGCGCCCTCCTGCACCTGCATTTCCTTGATGAGCGCGAGGACCTGACGCTGTACGGTCACGTCGAGCGCCGTCGTCGGCTCGTCCGCGACGATCAGCTTGGGCCGGCAGGCGAAGGCGATGGCGATCAGCACGCGCTGGCGCATGCCGCCGCTCAGTTCGTGGGGATACCGGCGCAGCACCCGCTCCGGCTCCCGGATATGAACGTCGTTCAACAGTTCGAGCGTCCGCGCACGGGCGGCGGCACGGTCCATGCCCAAATGCAGGCGCAGCACGTCGGCGATCTGCCCGCCTATGCGATAGGCCGGGTTGAGCGAAGTCATCGGGTCCTGCGGGATCAGGCCGAGGCCGCGGCCCATCAGGCGCCGGCGCTCCCGCTCCGGCAGATGGGTGATGTCGCGGCCGTCGAACCGCACCGACCCGCCGGTTACGATGGCCCGCGACGGCTGGATGCCCAGGATGACCTTGCCGATCATCGTCTTGCCGGCGCCGGATTCGCCGACCAGTCCGTGAACCTCGCCGGGGGCGATGTCGAGCGACACGCCGCGCAGGATCGGCGTCTGCCGCCGCCGGCCGGCGATCCCCAGATGCAGGTTGCGGACCGAGAGAATCGGGCCTTTCGGCGGCGCCCCGGGGGTATTTTGGGGGGCAGTCATTTGCGCATAACCGGATCCAGAACGTCCTTCAGCCCGTCGCCCAGGGCATTGAGGGCGAGAACGAGGGCGATGACGCAGAAGATCGGCAGGATCATCAGCCAGGGCGCCTGGTTCACATATTTTCGGCCGTCGGCGATCATGGTGCCCCAGGTCGGGAAATCGGAGGCCAGCGACAGGTTCACATAGCTGAGGATCGCCTCCACGATCACGGCGATGCCCATTTCGAGCGTGAACAGAACGATCAGCAGCGGCAGCACGTTGGGCAGGATTTCGCGCCACAGGATGCCCATGCGGCCGAGGCCGACGGTGACCGCCGAGGCGACATAGTCCTGCTGTTTCTGGGCCATGGTCTCGGCACGCACGACCCGGCAGAAGCGCGTCCAGTCGATCACGGCGATGGCGATGATGACGGAATGCAGGCCCGTCCCCATCACCGCGACGAGCACGATGGAGAGCAGGACCGCCGGAAAGGCCATCCAGATCTCGACCAGCCGGGAAATGACGGCATCGACCCAGCCGCCGAGATAGCCGGCGAGCAGGCCGAGCACGGTGCCGAGCAGGCCGGCCGCCGCCGCGGCGGCGACGGCGACGAACAGCGCGATCTGCGCGCCGTAGATCAGCCGGGACAGGATATCCCGGCCCAGATTGTCGGTGCCGAACAGGTAGCCGGGCTCCGCCCTTTCGGACCAGGCCGGCGGGATATATTGCAGCATCAGGTCCTGCTCGACCGGGTCGTGGGGCGCGAGCAGGGGCGCGAAGACGGCGGCGAGCGCAAAGAAAAGCAGCACCGCGCCGCCCAGGACGACCCGCGGGTTGGCCAGCATCCGGCGCACCGCGCTTTCCCGGGTGTGCGGGAACGAGCCGCCGGGAACCGCCGCCGCCTCAGCCATGGCGCATCCGCGGGTTGAGCAATGCGTAGCTCATGTCGACCAGCAGGTTCACGGCGATGAACAGCACCGCGAAGGTCAGCACGAGGCCCTGGATCAGCGGCAGGTCGCGGTTGATCACGGCGTCGATCGCCATGTTGCCGATGCCGGGATAGGAGAAGATCTTCTCGACCAGGACCGTGCCGCCGACCAGGAAGGTGAACTGGACGCCGGTGAGCGTCACGGTCGGCACCAGCGCGTTGCGCAGGGCCTCGCGGCAGACGATGCGCGCCCGGGAGAAGCCCTTCACCCGTGCCATCAGGACATAATCCTGGGTCATCGCCTCGGCGATCGAGGTCTTGAGCACCCGTGCGATGATCGCCGCCAGCGGCAGCGCCAGGGCGAAAGCCGGCAGGACCGCGTGCAGCAGGACCGAGCCGAAGGCGTCGAAGCGCAGGCGAACGAGGCTCTCGATCAGCAGGAAGCCGGTCGCGCCCCGGAAGGCGACGTCATGGCCGATCCGGCCGGAGATCGGCAGCCCGTCGAGCGCGAAGACGACGACGAACAGGATGAACAGCAGCGCCCACAGAAAATCCGGGATCGCGAGAACGAATCCGGCCGCGCCGTCAACCGCCGCCTCGCCGGCCCGGCCGCGCCAGTAGGCGCCGGCGAGCGCCATCGCGCCGCCGAGCGCTATGGCGACGGACATGGCGACAAGGCACAGCTCGATGGTGACCGGAAGGCGGCCGAGCACCAGCTCCATCACGTCCTGGCGCATCGAGATCGAGGTGCCGAAATTGCCGCCGGCGAGGTCCTCGAGATAGTAGACGAACTGGAGCGCGATGCTCTCGTCCAGCCCGTAGAGCCGGCGCAGATCGGCGATGTCCGCTTCGGTGGCGCCGGGCCCGATCAGCATGGCGATCGGATCGCCGGGCACCACCCGCAGCAAGACGAACACGATCGCCGCCACGCCGAACAATGTCGGGATCGCCAGAAGCAGCCGGCGGAGCAGGAAGGACCAGGACATCGGTTTGCGGCGTCAGCCGGAATTGTCGCGTACGGTCGGTGCGGCGCCCTTCGCTCGAAGTGCGGATTTGCGCCGAACCGGTCCGCGATTATCCTTCCCCCGCTTCAGCGGGGGAAGTCCCGGAGCGTAGCGGAGGGGATGGGGGTGTAGTTCCGGACCGACGGCAATTGCCTTGCGGCAATGCGCGTCTGACGACGCGCCACTCCCACCTGACCTCCCCCTCTGAAGAGGGGGAGGAATCGGGTCAGAGCGCTATCGCGAATGCAAATGCAGGCCGCAGAATTCCCCGCCCCTACATCTTCGACATCGCCTGGGGCAGGACGAAGTTGGCGAAGTGGCCGCGGAATTTGAGGCCCGTCTTGAACACGACCGGCTGGACCTGCTGATAGAGCGGGAAGACATAGGCCTTCTCGGCGATGTAGCGGTTGACCTTCTGCCAGCCGGCGATTCGCCTAGCCTCGTCCTTCTCGCCCCACAGCGGGCCGATCATGCCGTCGAGGTCCTTGGTGTCCCAGGTCGAGTGCGGCGACGGGCCGAACATGGCGTGGCCGGTCGAGGTGGTCGGATCGCCGATCGAGTTGCCCCAGTTGTAGAAGGCGGCGGGGGCCAGCTTGTCCTGGGCGCGCAGCTCGAAATGCTTGGCGACCTCGTAGACCTCGATATCGGCCTGGATGCCGACCTTGCGCCACATGCCGACGATCGCCTGGATGACCTCGTAGTCCTTGGCGATGTAGCCGCGGGTCGTCTGGATCTTGAACTTGACCGGCTTGTCTTTCGAATAGCCGGATTTCGCGAGCAGCGCCGCCGCGCCCTTCGGGTCGTAGGGCGTCTTCACATTCGGATCGAAGCCGGTATAGGGCGGCGCCAGCAGGGTTTCGATGGGCACGCCGTAGCCGCGCAGCAGCCGGTCGACGATCGCCTTCTTGTTGACCGCCATCACCGCCGCCTTGCGCACGTTGATATCGGTCATCGGCTCGACATCGTTGAAGAAGATCATGGCGATGTCGGAGACCGGCGTCGCGACGCCGTCCAGGCCGTCCTTCGCGCGCAGCCTGTCGTATTCCTCGAAGGGGATATTGAGGGTGAGGTCGGAGCGGCCACTCTCGATCTCGGCGATGCGCGCCGCCGGATCGGTGACGAACTTGAACACGACGGTCTTGAAGGCCGGCTGATCGCCCCAGTAGTTCGGATTGGCCTTCAGGCGCACGAACGAGCCGCGCTGGAACTCGTCCACCAGGTAGGGGCCGGAGCCCATCGGCTGCTTCTCGAAGCCCGCCTTGCCGACCTTCTGATAGTGGTGCGGCGGCAGGACGTAGGCCGTCAGGAACGCCATCCATTTGAACAGGTCCGGCGTATACTGCTTGACGTCGCCGGTGACGACGTTGCCCTCGGCCTTCAGGTTTGCGACCGAGGCCCAGATGAAGCCGACCGGGTTGCCGGTCTTCGGGTCGGCGACGCGCTGCAGGTTCCAGACGATGTCCTGCGCCGTGATCGGCGTGCCGTCCGACCATTTGGCGCCCTGGCGCACCTCCATGCGGATCTTCGTCTTGCCGTCGGTCCAGCCCCATTTGGTCAGCAGACCGGGCCGGAAGCTCAGGTCGGCGTTCTGGTCGACATACTGGTCGAACACGCATTTGTAGATCGACATGAGCTGCGGGTTGACCGAGGACAGGCCGGTCGTCGGGTCCCAGGCCGGCAGCGGGACGTGGTAGGCGATGGTGAGCGTATCGCCGATGGCGGCCGCCGCTGCACGGTTGAACAGCAGCGAGCCGAGGCCGGTCGCGGCGCCGGCCGCGCCTGCGGTGTGCAGGAACTGCCTGCGGTCGAGATGGGTCATCGTTTCCTCCCCTGGAAAATTGTGTTGTCGTTGGCCGGTCGGCCTATTCGGCGGCTTCTGCCGGCGCGCTCTCGGCCCAGCGTTGCATCAGCGTGTTGGACGGTTGCGTCTCGTCGAGCATCTTCTCCGCCGTCGCCATGCCGGCGGCCGGCAGGTCCCTGGCGTCGAGCACGCCGATCTGGACCAGGACGGAGGCCTGATCCCAGTAGATATGCTCGTGATACAGTTTCGGGCCGCGGAAGTTGATGATCGCGACCAGCGGGATGCGGACCCGCTTGCCGGTCGGCGCCACGCCGGGCAGCATCCAGTCGATTTCCCGGTCGTGGGTGAACTCGAAGATCATCTCGTCGACCACCCGGTCGGCGCCGACGGTGCGCGAGACCGGGATCAATGCCGTATCGTCCGGGTTCGCGTTGACGAAATGGTTCTTGTAGAAGCGGTGCAGCTCGGTATAGCCGACGCCGCCGGTCATGGTCGGGATGTGGTTGACGTAGGGCTGCGCCACCATCGTCGCCATCGTGGCGTCGACGTCGCGGGTCGCGAACTCGTAGTAGCAGTGCATGTCCCACAGATGCTCGAGATCGTAAGCCGGCCCCATGGTGCCGCGCAGCAGCGCGATCGTGCGGGAATGGGCCATGCCGGCCGCCGCCTTGTCGTAGCTGTCGCGGAAGCGGTTGGCGAAGCCGTGCGGCGCCCCCTCGTAGACGTTGATCAGCACATGGTCCTTGCCGGCGAAGGCCTCGCGGATCTGCTCGACCGCCTCCATCGGCACATGCTCATCCACCCCGCCGAAATGCAGCACTGTCGGGCAATCGATCTGGTCTGCAAGGTGCAACTGTTGCTCGATGCGGACGCCGTAATAGCTCGCCGCCGCCGCCACGCCGCAATGGGCCGCCGCCTGGTAGGCCAGCGCGCCGCCCAGGCAATAGCCGAGCGCCGCGACCTGGGTGGCGCCGCCCTTGCCCTGGCCCTTCACCGCGTCCATGCCCTTGAGACGCCCGACGGTGGCGGTCATGTCCTCCACCGCCTTCGCGAAATCGAACCGGCCGAAATAGTCGAACGCTTTCGTGCGTTCGGCGTCGGAATAGCCGAGGTCGACCCGTTTCTCGAGCCGGTGGAACATGTCCGGCGCGAGCACGACATAGCCTTCCTCGGCGAAGTAGTCGCAGGTCGCGCGGATCGATTCGTTCACGCCGAAGATTTCCTGCAGGATCATCAGGCCGGGGCCCCGGCCGCCCTCCGGCAGGGCCAGATAGCCCTGGAACGTGCCGCCGTCCGCAGCAGGAATGTCGATGAATTCGCCGGCCATGCCGTCCCTCCCGATGCGCCGCGGCTAGGGTTTCCGGGTCCGTCAGAACCGCGGCGTTGCAACATTATCCAGTACGGGCCGGATCATAGCCCTCGCGCTTTGCGGTGGCGAGAGGCAGTTCATTCGCGCCCGGTCCGGTCGAGATCAACGGACCGGCCCGCGGATCGGTCGCGTTCGATGGGCAATTCGGCGCCGACGAGAGGCGAGGCGCGCAGAAAGGCGACCAGTTCCGCACCGGTTCGCGCTTGAGGTGCGGTCAGGTTCGGTTGCGGCCTTTCGCGGATCGGTTTCAGGCTATCGTTGGCGGCGGGCTACTCCTCCGCCTTGTCCTGCGCCTGGGACTCGCCGGCGTCCCCGTCCTTCTTTTCCGGCGGCGGTTTCAGGATGTCGGCCATGGTGTAGCGCATGAAGCGGGTCACGGTGCTGGAGACCTTGTAGGCCCAGCCGGCGGTGCGCGCGTTGATCGCCGCGGCTTCCTTGCGGACCTCGCCGGCCGGCTTGAGGCCGGACTCCGCCTTCGGCTTTTCCTTCAGCAGCGCGGATTCGTCGACGCCGGCCTCGAAGGTCATCCAGTATTTGTCGTCCTCGTCCGGCTTTCCGGTCCGGGCCAGCTTCGCGGTGACGACCAGGCCGTCGAAGGTCCGGAAGACGGCGCCGCCCGCGGCCTTGCCGGCAAAATCGATCTCGCCCGCCGGCTTGACGTCTTCCAGCGTCAGCTTGTCGAGGCTTTCGCCGATATAGCGCAGGAAGCGCTCGCCCTTGATCTCGCGGCCTTCCGGCATGTTGCGCAGGGTGAATTCGGCGTCGCCGGCCTTGTCCTTGCCCACGATCACCCGGGCCGGGCCGGCCGCGTCCCCGCCCGTGCCGCCGGCGGCGGTCTGGACCACTTCCCGGATCCGCCCGGTCTTGACGTCGAGCACCGAACGGTCGAGCCAGTCGCCGATTTCGGCGGCGAGCTTCGGATCGCCCGCGGCGAGCCAGCTCTGCCTGTCTCCGGGCAGGCGGACATAGACCAGCGAGCGGCCGAACAGGATTTCCTTGGCATTGCTCTTGCCGACGATCACGTCGGCGACCGTCTTGCCGCCGGCGAAGGCGGTCAGCCGCTTGGACGACGCGCCCTTCTTGTCCGGATCCTCGAGATCGAGCTTGTCGTAACGCGACGGATCGCTGGTCTTGCGCTCGAACTGCTTCAGTTGCGACAGGGAGACCAGCGCTTCCTTGACCCTGGCGAACGTCGCCGGATAGCCGCCTTTCTCCTTGACGAACCATGTCCCGGCCTTGCGCTCCAGGGTGAAGCTCCTGGCTTCGGCGGTGACGCGCAGCCGGTCCACGGCGTTGACCGCCTTGGCGTCCAGGTCCGGGAAGAAGCGGGCGCCGGCCGCGGGCGCGGTGGTGGTCTCCGCCGGCCGCAGCGCCGCCGCCCCGGCGATCAGGGCGGCGGTGACGGCGGTCAGGATCAGGAAGCCTGTCTTGTTCATGACGGCGTTTTCATTGTGGGTTCATTGTGGACGGTTCCGCATCGAACGGCGCGCTCAGGCGGTTTCGTAGCGCCGCCGCCGCCGGCGCGCGCGCCAGACCGCGACCAGGATCGCCAGCACGGCGACGATCAGCGGGATCAGCGCGATATTGTAGAATTTCGTGCGCGATTCGAGCGCGTCGACATCCGCGCGCAGATCGGCGAGCACGGCGCGCTGTTCCTGCCGAACGGTGATGAATTTCGCCAGATAGCCGCGCAGGGTTTCCTCCTGCTCCGCGCTGAGGACGGTCTTGCCATCCTTGCTCCGGGTGCGGGTGTCCGCGATTTTCTTTCTGAGGTCTTCAAGCTGTTGCGCCAGTTCGAGCTGTTTGGCGCGCAGCTTGTTCTGGGACGCCTTGCGCAGGTCGTCGACCACCGTGAACGGCCGGACCGGCGCGCCGCGCCCGCGCAGGCCGATCAGGGGTTCGGGGCGGGCCAGGTCGTCCAGCGCGTTGACGACGAAGTCGGCGTTGTTGGCGAACGGGACAAGCACCTCGCCCTCGCCGGCACTCGTCTTCCGCGCCCAGAACCCGGTCTCCATGAAATCCGCATCGGCGACGAGGATCAGGTTCAGCGGTTTTTGCGACTTTGCGATATGGGCCGGCTTCGCGGCTTTCTTTGCATCGTCTCCGGCGGCCTTGTCCCCGTCGTTCTTCCCCTCCGCCTTTTCGGCGTCCTTGTCGGCCGGCCGGCCTTCGGGGAAGGCGCTGTCCGCATTGCCGGTCACGCGCACCGCGAGCCACAGTTTCCGGTCGCCGGGAACGTAGTTCCGGTAGAGGCCGAGGAGGTCGGGCTCCTGCCGGTAATCCGCTGCCTTGCCTACCATGGCGATGCCGGTCGTCGTCACCAGCGGCGCGATCGCGGTTCTGCCGCCCTCGGCCTTCGTAAAGTGGCCGGGAAGACCGAAGATCAGCGTCTTGACCCGGGCGGTCACCGGGTCGTCCGCGTTCATGTCCTGATCCCGCAATTCCAGATAGCCGATGTGCGGCGCCATCACCGTCTGGCCCTGGTAGCGATGGGGGATCTGGACGAAGCGGTTGGCGTCGGTCGCGACGGCCTCCCTGTCGTAGGCGACGCCCCAGGCCTTCAGCAGTTTCGGCAGGTCCGAGCCGGGCTGCACCGGCCCGGCGCCCGCGAAGGTGCGCCGGCGCGGTGCGGTCTCGGGCACCGGGTCGAGCGCGATCAGCGCCTTGCCGCCCTTCAGGACGAACTGGTCGATGGCGTAGAGCGCCTTGTCCGGCAGGCTGCGCGGATGGACGATCATCAGCACGTCGATATTGTCGGGGATGCTGTCCTGGCTCTCGTCGATCGTCTCGACCTCGAACGGCTTCCTGATCTCGGCCATGATCGGCCAGGCCTGCTGCATGCCGCCCTGCATGCTGAAGGTGCCGTCGATCGGCAGGCCGGCGATCAGGCCGACGACCTTCTTCTTCACGCCCAGGCTGTAGACCAGCCGGGTGATGTCGTATTCGATGAAGCGCTGCCGGTTCGGATGGAAGAAGGCGATCTTCTCTTCCGCATCGACCGTGTTGGTTCCGGCGAGGCCGAAATAGACCATCGTGCCGGCCTGGTCGATCGGCACGCCCTCCATGCCATAGGCCTCGGCCCTGTCCTCGTCGGCGGAGTAGGGCTCGGGCCGGTAGGTCTCCAGCCGGATCTTGCCGTCCGCAAGGGAAACGTAGCGGTCGAGCAGGTTGCGCACCCGCTCTGCCGCGGGGGCGTAGCTAGGCACCCGGTCGACCAGCGCGGGCGACAGGAAGAAGCGCAGCGTAACCGGCTCCTCGAGCGATTTCAGCACCCGGACCGTGCCGTCGGACAGGGTGAATTCCCCGTCCTCGGTCAAGTCGACCGAAAGGTTGCGCGCCGCGTTGCCGACAAAGGCGTTGAAGGCGAACAGGAAGACGAAGGCGACGACCAGGGTGGCGATCGTCAGGCTGCGCCGGTCGTTGAGAAACGCCATCGGCCTACTCCGCCTTCTTGAGGTCGAGCACCAGCACGGTCGCGAACAGGAACACGCCGATGACCGAGAGGAAGTAGAGCAGGTTGCGCAGGTCGATCACGCCTTTGCGCATCTCGGCGAAATGGTTCAGGAAGCTGAACGAGGCGACCAGGTTGACGAAATCCTGGGGCAGGATGTCCCGGATCAGGCCGAGCACGACCTCGGCGCCCGCCATCGAAAAGGCGAAGCAGACGATCGCCGCCAGCACGAAGGCGATGACCTGGTTCTTTGTCGTCGCCGACAGGCACGAGCCGATGGCGAGGTAGCCGCCGGCCATCAGGAAGCTGCCGAGATAGCCGGCGATTATCGGGCCGTGGTCGGGCGCGCCCAGGTTGGCCACGGTGAGCCAGATCGGGAAGGTGAGCGCCAGTGCGATGCCGGCGAACAGCCAAGCCGCCAGGAATTTGCCGGCGACGGCGTGCCAGGTCGCGATCGGCAGGGTGAACAGCAGTTCGACCGTCCCGGTCTTGCGCTCCTCGGCCCACAGGCGCATGGCGATGGCCGGCATCAGGAACAGGTAGACCCAGGGATGGAAGACGAAGAAGGCGTCCAGATCCGCCTGGTTGCGCAGGAAGAAGTTGCCGAAGAAGAAGGTCAGCGCCCCGGCCAGCGCCAGAAAGACGATCAGGAAGACATAGGCGACCGGGCTGGCGAAATAGCCGGCGAATTCGCGCCGGAAGATGACGGCGACGGTGCGAGCGGCGGTCATGCTGCCTCCGCATCGGCGGCCGCCTCGCCGTCGGCCGTGATTTCGCGGAACACGTCGTCCAGCCGGCCCTTTTCCTGGCGCAGTTCGTCGATGTCCCAGCCCTTTCCGGCGACGAAGCCGGTGACCGCCGGCAGCACGTTCGCGCCCTGCTTCGGGATGACCCGGAAGACCGGCTCGCCGGCCGAGCCGCCTTCCTCGACGCCGAGTACGCCCTCCAGCTGCCCGAGCGCGGCGCGCTCCTCGGCCGGCGGCATGGCGAGCGTCCGCAGGGTGACGGTATTGTGGTGCTGCGCCTGCGCCTCGAGCTCGGCCGGCGTGCTGTCGGCGAGCAGCCGGCCCTGGGCGATGATCATCGCCCGGCTGCACACCGCGTGGACCTCTTCGAGAATGTGGGTCGAGATCACGATGGTCTTGTCCGGCGCCATGTCGTTGATGACCTGGCGGACATGGTGTTTCTGGTTCGGGTCCAGCCCGTCGGTCGGCTCGTCCAGGATCAGCACGTCCGGATCGTGCAGCAGCGCCTGGGCCAGGCCGACGCGCCGGGTAAAGCCCTTGGACAGGGTTTCGATCGGCTGGTCGAGCACCGTCTGGAGCTGCGCGATTTCGACGACCCGGTCGATCGCCTTTGTGCGGTCCGCGCCGCCGAGGCCCCGGCTGGCCGCGATAAAGTTCAGGAAGCCCCGCGCCGTCATGTCGGCGTAAAGCGGCGCGCCCTCCGGCAGGTAGCCGATGCGCGATTTGGCGGCAATCGGGGCTTCGCGGATGTCGTGGCCGCAGACCGCGGCGGTGCCGGCCGTCGGGGTGACGAAGCCGGTGATCATCTTCATGGTCGTCGACTTGCCGGCGCCGTTCGGCCCGAGAAAGCCGAGCACCTCGCCCCTTTCGACCGAAAAGGACACATCGTCGACCGCCCGGATCGGGCCGAAATGCTTGGTAAGCGACTGAACTTCGATCATTCGGTCCAACGCCTGAAAGGTGCAGCGATAGGTGCAAAAAACCCGGCTGAACGGCTTGAACAAACCGGCCGGGCGGCGGCGGACGGAACCCATGCAGTCCCGCACCGGGCGCAGGAATCGCACCCGTTCACCGTGCCGCCGCTATAGATGCGCGCAACTACGGCAATTTCAAGACGGTTTTCCGCCCTTCGGGACGAGGTTTCGTGACGCGGCCCTGCGGACCGCTGCTCAACCTCTCCTCAGGATGAAGAGAAAAATAGCTCAACATTTTCACCTTCATCCTGAGGAGAGCGTTGAGGAGGCGCGTCAGCGCCGTCTCGAAACGCCCGTCTCGAAGGACGCGGCGATGCGCGGCAGCCAGAAAAGCAGGATGGCGGCCCGGGCGATCAGGAAGACGTAGAGCGCGAGCCACAGGCCGTCGTTGCCCCAGAGGTCGAGCAGCGCATAGCCGGCGGCGAGATAGACGGCGAGCGCCAGCGCCATGCCGTTGCGCATTTCGCGGGTCCGCGTCGCGCCGATGAAGATGCCGTCGAGCTGGAAGCTCCACACGCCGGCGAGCGGGATCGCGATGGCCCAGGGCAGGTAGACCCGCGCCGCCTCGCGCACCGCTTCGAGGTCGGTCAGGGCGTCGACGATGAGTCCGCCGGCCGCGAGATAGGCGAGGGCAAAGCCGGCCGCGACGATCCCGGCCCACAGGGTGGTGAGCCTGGCCGCCGTGTCGTAGCGCGCCCGGCTGCGGCTGCCGATGGCGCCGCCTACCAGCGCTTCGGCGGCGAAGGCGAAGCCGTCCAGGCCATGGCTCATGAACATGAGGAAGTGGAGCAGCACGGCGTTGGCCGCCAGCACGGTTTCGCCCAGCTTCGCGCCCTGGGCGGTGAACCAGGCGAAGGCGAAAATCACGCACAGGGTGCGCAGGAAGATATCGGCGTTGGCGCGCAGCAGGCCGGCCGTCCGGCGGCGGTCGGCGAACAGCCCGCGCCGGCGCCATCTGCCACCGAGCGGCCGGTGGAGGCGCAGGATCGCCGCGACGCCGACGATTGCGGCCGAGACCTCCGCGATCAGGGTCGCCAGCGCCACGCCCTCGATGCCCCAGCCGAACACCGGCACGAACAGCAGGTCGAGGGCGATGTTCAGGCCGTTCATGTAGAGGGTGAGCGCCAGGACGGCGCCGGTCCGCTCCATGCCGATCAGCCAGCCGATGCAGACATAGACCAGCAGGGCCGCCGGCGCGCCCCAAACCCGGATGTCGAAATAGGCGGCGGCCAGGCCTTCGACCCGCGGCGGCGCCTCGACCGCCCAGAAGGCGAACCATTGCGCCGGCGTCTGCAACGCCACGATGGCGAGGCCGAGCATCGCCGCCAGCAGGGCGGTGCGCAGCGCGACGTCGCGGATTTCCTGATGGTCGCCCGCGCCGCGCGCCTGGGCGACGAAGCCGGTCGTCGCCATGCGCAGAAAGCCGAAGGCCCAGTAGAGGAAGCTGAAGATCAGCGCGCCTATGGCGACGCCACCGATATAGGCCGGCGAGGGCAGATGCCCCATCACCGCGGTATCGACCGCGCCGAGCAGCGGCTGGCCGATATTCGCCAGAATGATCGGCACGGCGAGCCGCAGCACCCGGCGGTGGGTCACGGTTTCGGTGGAACCGGCGGCGGAGGGCGCGGATTGAGGCAAAGCTTTTCCGCAGTCGTTGGATCGGCGCCGTAGGGGAGGGTTTCAAACCCTCCCCTACAAATGACGGCGAAGGCTGAAGCGGCGGCGGTTTCCTACACCCGCTTGGAAATCCAGATCGCGGCGCGGGAGATGTCCCTGATGGCGCGGGTGAGCAGCGGATAGGCCGGCGCGGCCTCGGCGTTGCGGGCAAGCGCGGTGTCCCGGTGCGCCAGTTCGTCGGCCCGGAATTCCTCGATGGTCTGCTTCAGGTCCGCCTCGCCCTCGTCGAGCCGCGCGGCCTGGTCGGCGTAGTGCGCGTCGATCGCGTCCTCGACCGCGACGGTGCAGGCCATCGCGGCCTCGCGGCCCAGCAGCGCGGTCGCCGCGCCGAGCGCGAAGCCGGCGACGTGCCACACCGGCGTCATCACCGTCGGACGGACCTGCCGCTCGACGATCATCCGGTTGAAGGTGTCGAGATGCTTCTGCTCCTGGGCCGCCATCTCACGCAGCGCCGGCCCGTCCTCGCTGTCGCCCAGCACGGCGAGCTGGCCGGCATAGATGCGCGCCGCGCCGTATTCGCCGGCCTGGTTGACCCGGATCATGCTGTGGATCAGCGCCTCGCCGGCCGGCTCGCCGGGCATCGGCCGGCGCGATTTTTCGGGCCCGTTCCCGGTCATCGGCCCGTACCACCCAACGCGCGCACGCCCGCAGTCAGGGCAAAAACCGCCATCGCGGCGGAGATCAGCGCATTCCATCCGGCCATGGAGATCCCGGCCAGCGACCAGGGGATGGCGTCGCAGCGCGCCGGCGGCGCCGCGCCGATCATGTCCTTCAGGTTGCCCGCGGTGATCTTGCCTGCATCGAACCCGCCACCGCCGCTACAGGTGCCAGGGCCGGTCCACAAGGCATATTCCACCCCGGCATGATAGACGCCGACTCCCGACGTCACGGCAAGCGCCGCGGCGATCAGGAACAGGAGAAGACCGGCTCGGCGCTCCCGCAGCACGACCAGGCCGAGCAGTGCGAGCGCAACGACAACCATGTGCGGCCAGCGCTGGACATGGCACATCGGGCAGGGCGTCAGGCCCTCGAAATACTGGAATTCGAGTGCGGCAAGCAGCAGTCCGCCGCTGCCCAGGAGCAACAGGATGAGAGGTGTCCGGCCGGCTGTCATCGTCCCGTATAGATAGGGCCGGATGCGCGGCCCGGCCTGCACGCCGTTCGCCGCATCCCGCCCCGCCGCCCTAGGCTGGGTCGGGCGCAACCCGGATCATGCGCTTGCCGCGGTTGTCGCCGGCCAGCAGGCCGGTCAGGCCCCGGGGCGCAGTCTCCAGCCCGTCGAGGATGTCCTCTTCCACGACCATTTTCCCGTCGGCGAACCAGCGGCCCATGTCGCGGACGGCGTCTTCGTCCCGATCAGCGAAATCCATCACGATGAAGCCCTCCATGCGCAGCCGCTTGAACACGTGGATGCCGGGCACGCCGCGCGGGCTGGTCATCTCGCTCGTATCGTACTGGCTGATCGCGCCGCAGCACACGATCCGCCCGCGCAGCGCCATGTTGAACAGGGCCGCTTCGAGGACCGCGCCGCCGACATTGTCGAAATAGATGTCGACGCCGTGGGGCGCGAGCTCGGCGATCCGCTTGCGGAACGGCTCGCTCTTGTAGTCGATGCAGGCGTCGAAGCCGAGCGTGTCCGTCACCCAGGCGCATTTCTCCGGCCCGCCGGCGAGGCCGATCGCCCGGCAGCCGAGATTTTTCGCGATCTGGCCGACGAACATGCCGACCGAGCCGGCCGCCGCCGAGACCAGCACGGTCTCGCCCGCCTGCGGCCGGCCGACCTGGACGAGGCCGTGATAGGCCGTCTTGCCGGCCACGCCGTAGAGCGAGATCAGGCGGCTGTGCGGGCGCACATCCGCCGGCAGCCTTTGCAGGCGTCCTGCCTTGTGCACCGAATAATCCTGCCAGCCCAGCGCGCCGCCGACGATGTCGCCCTCGGCGAAGGCGTCGCTTGCACTCGCCGTCACGACGCCGACGCCGTAGCCGTCCATCACAGCGCCGGCGGCCACGCCCTTGCGGTAGGTGTCGCCCTGCATCCAGGCCCGGTTGGCGGCGTCGAGCGACAGCAGCAGGGTGCGGACCTGGACCTGCCCGTCCTGCGGCGCCGGCGCCGCGCCGGTCCGCATCTCGAAATGGGTCTCTTCGAGCTTTCCGGCGGGTCTCTCGACCAGGAAGATCTGGCGGTTCGGCGCTGTCATCGGGCATCTCTCCGGTTTCGACGCACTGCGAGCGCACTTAGCGAGCGGCGCCGCGCCCGTACCCATACACGCTTCTTTGTTGATCGCCATCTTTCTTGTCACCCCGGACGGAGCGCAGCGACGATCCGGGGACCAGAGTCATGAGGCGCGGTCTTTCGGGTCGGCTCTGGTCCCCGGATCGGCCTACGGCCGTCCGGGGTGACACTTCAACATGTCGAAAATGGTGCTCGGGACTGGATCGACGCACGAAACCAAGACGGAGATTCATTTCGCTTCGACCGAGCTGGACCGTATGCGGGCACGAGATGCCGTGACCGGGCGCGAATTGACCTTGCCGGCGTTTTCCGCTTGATCGCCGGGCCGTCCCGCTCTTTGACACGCCCCCATGCCGGACAAGCCTCCAGACAAGCCCCTCTTCCGCCGTCTCTGGGTGCTCTGCCTGATCGTGTTTATCGACATGGTCGGCTTCGGCGTCATCATTCCGTCCCAGCCCTTCTGGACCAAATCCTTCGGGGCGACCGCCTTCGAGGTCGCGCTGGTCATGTCGGTCTATGCCGGCTGCCAGTTCGTCTTCGCCTTTCCGCTCGGCTGGCTGTCGGACCGGGTCGGGCGCAAGCCGATCCTGCTGCTCAGCCTGTGCGGCTCGGTGGTCAGCTTCACGCTGGTCGGCCTCGCCGATTCGCTGCTCATGATCGTGCTGGCGCGCGCCTTGGGCGGCGTGATGAGCGCCAACATCGCGGTCGCCTACGCCTATGCCGCGGACGTGACAAGCGGCGAGGAGCGCGCCCGCGCCATGGGCCTGCTCGGCGCGTCGATCGGCGCCGGCTTCGTGCTCGGCCCGTTCATCGGCGGCGTGGTGGCCGGGCCGGACCCGGCCAATCCGGGCCAGATCGCCTTCTTCGTCGGCGCCGCCATCAGCGCGTTCGCCCTGGTCGCCGCGATCCCGCTTCTGAAGGAACCGAAAACCCACCGCTCCAGCGCCGAGACCGGCGGCTTCCGGGCGCGGCTGCGCGGCTTCGGCCTCGCCCTGTCGATCCCGATCGTCCTGATCCCGATCGCCGTGGCCGGTATCGCCGGCCTCGCCATGGCCGGGCTGGAGGCGACCTACGCGCTCTGGGTCAACGAGGAGCATGGCTGGGGCGCGCGCGAGACCGGCCTGTTTTTCGGCTATATCGGCGTGCTGCTGGTGATCGTGCAGGGCGGCCTGGTCGGGCCGGTGACACGGGCGATCGGCGAGCGCGGCATGCTCTATCTCGGCCTCGCCTTCGTGACGGCGGGCATGGCGGTGGTCGCCGTGTCGGATACGATCCCGCTGGTTTTCGTCAACGGCGCGCTGATCGCCTGCGGCTACGGTTTCATCGATCCGGCGGTCAGCAGCCTGATCTCGCGCAACACGCCGGCCGGCCGGCAGGGCGCGATCATGGGCGTGCTGCAATCGGTCGGCAGCCTCGCCCGGATCGTCGGCCCGGCCGCCGCGGGACTGCTGTTCCACGAGATCGGCCACAACGCGCCCTACGTCGCCGGCGCCGGCGTGCTCGCCTTCGCGCTCGCCTTTGCCTGGTGGCGGCTCGCCGGGGTCGAGATGCCGCCGCCCGCCAGGGCGCGGGCGGGATCGCGGGCCGGATCGCGGGCGGGCGCGCGCGGCCGGGCGCCGTAGCCCGGTCTTTGCGGCGCGCGGCGACGCGCGGGTTTACTGCCGGGCGAAACGCGCTATGAAACCGCCCGGAACGGTGCGCCGGTGGCCCTTGAAAAGGCGGCCGGCCCGATAACGCATCATAGCTCTTGGCAGGCTCTTGGGAGGGAACCCGATGGATCTGAACGGACATTCGGCAATCGTGACCGGCGGCGGCTCCGGTCTCGGCGAGGCGACGGCGCGCATGCTTGCGGCCAAGGGGATGAAGGTCGCGATCTGGGACCTGAACCTCGACGGCGCGAACCGGGTCGCCGGCGAGATCGGCGGCGTGGCGATCCAGTGCGAGGTCTCGGACGCCGGCGCAGCCGAAGCGGCGATCGAGCAGTCCCGCGCCGCCGTCGGCACCGCGCGCGTGCTGGTCAACTGCGCCGGCATCGGCCCGGCCCGCACCATCGTGAGCCGCGACGGCGAGCCGATGCCGCTGGAAGCCTTCTCGAAGACCGTTCAGGTCAACCTGATCGGCACCTTCAACTGCCTGCGCCTCGCCGCGGCCGACATGTCGAAGGCCGAGCCGCTGGAGGGCGGCGAACGCGGCGTCATCATCAACACTGCCTCGGTCGCCGCCTTCGAGGGGCAGATCGGCCAGGCGGCCTACGGCGCGTCCAAGGGCGGCGTGGTCGGCCTGATGGTGCCGGCGATGCGCGAACTCGGCCGCCACGGCATCCGCGTCATGACCATCGCGCCAGGCTATATCCAGACGCCGCTGATGGACCTGGTGCCGCCGGATTTCCAGGACAATCTGAAATCCTCGCAGATCTTCCCGCGCGCCCGCTTCGGCCGGGCGGAGGAATACGCCCGGCTCTGCATCGACATCTGCGAGAACCAGATGCTCAACGGCGACACCATCCGCCTCGACGCCGGCACCCGCATGCCGCCGCGATAAGGGCGAGGGGAGCGGCGACCGCCACACCTACCCGTCATTTCGACCGGAACGACGCGCTTTTCCCCATCCCGTCATATCGACCGGAACGGCCCGAAGGGTCGTGGAGCGGAGATATCTTTCACGCACGGCGCCGGGTTCGAAGCGCCGCACCGGAGAGATTTCTCCGCTCCCCTTCGACAAGCTCAGGGCAGGCCCTTCAGTCGGTCGGAATGACGGGCGGGGCTTGCGGCAGGGCGCGTCCGGAAGCCCCGTCTCGAAGGAGGCCCGTTTCGCCGCGTTGTCATCGGCCGATTTGATGTTTATCTCGCACAGGCTCGCGCGCCAGTAGCTCAGCCGGATAGAGCGTCGCCCTCCGGAGGCGAAGGTCAGGGGTTCGAATCCTCTCTGGCGCGCCACTTTCCCGCCCGCTGCCGATCGTCCGAAGCCGGCGCGCCGATTGCGTCGCCGGCCCCTTTCGTGGCATGATTTTCCCGTGTAACGACGCGCTTCGGTCCGGTGTCGGCCCAGTGTCGATCCGGCTTCGGACAGCGGCGGCGCGCGACGGCCTTCGACGGACGGGAAAGGAGAAGGCGTATGACTCAAGCGACAGCAGCAGTGAACGGCAGCCATAAGGGCACGGCCATCGTGGTGGGCCCCGAAGAGGGCGACAGCTTCTGGCAGCCCCTGCCCTCGACAGGGCATATCACTGCCAAGATCACGCCCTATACCGCGCCCTACGACGATTTCGCCTCCGGCATCCAGGTGCTGGAGCCCGGCGCCGCGATCCGCGAACACGGCCACCAGCGCGCCCACGAGCTGATCTTCGTCTACCAAGGCACCGGCCACGCGATCATCGACGGCGAGCGCCAC
This sequence comes from Alphaproteobacteria bacterium, assembly GCA_965202925.1. GTDB lineage: Bacteria > Pseudomonadota > Alphaproteobacteria > Bin65 > Bin65 > Bin65. The sequence goes on from CBDBCG010000002.1 coordinate 865,675, forward strand.
GAGCTGAAACCCGAGACGCTGATCGTCGTCGGCCGGCGCGTGCTGCACTATCTGGAGAATGAGGGCGAGGACCAGATGCGCATGCTCTGGGTCATCTTCCCGCCCGGGCTGGAGGACTGGTTCCGCGCCATCGGCCGGCCGCGCACGCCGGGCGACGGCCCGCCCCCGGTCTTCGAGCGGCCGGACAACGTCCGCGACATCCAGGACCAGCAGAAATTCCTGCGCCCGGAGGATGCGGCGGCCGGCTGAGGGCCCGGTCGTCTCCGATTCCGCAGTCTCCCGCCGACGCCGTAGGGAGGGTTTGAAACCTTCCCCTACGGTCCGTCAGGAGAGGGGATGCCGGTCCCCGCCTACCGCCCCTGCTGGCCGAGGTGGCGCAGCCAGTGGTCGGCGAGGACGCAGGCCATCATGGCCTCGCCGATCGGCACGGCGCGGATGCCGACGCAGGGATCGTGCCGGCCCTTCGTGACCGCGGCGGCGTCCTCGCCGCCGACCGTGACCGTGGGCCGCGGCCGGGGCAGCGACGAGGTCGGCTTGACGGCGAAGCGCACGACCAGCGGCTCGCCGTTGGTGATGCCGCCCAGCGTGCCGCCGGCCCGGTTGCTGTCGAACACCATCGCGCCGTCTTCCATATGCATGGTGTCGTGGGCGTCCTCGCCGGGCAGCGCCGCGCCGGCGAAGCCGTCGCCGATCTCGACCGCCTTGACCGCGTTGATCGACATCATCGCCTTGGCGAGGTCGGCGTCCATCTTGTCGTAGACCGGCTCGCCCAGGCCGGCGGGCACGCCCTCGCCGTGGATTTCCAGCACCGCGCCGGCCGAGGAGCCGGCCTTGCGCGCGTCCGTCAGGAAGCGCTCCCACACCGGCACGGTCGCCGCGTCCGGGCACCAGAAGGGGTTGTCGTCGACGATGTCCCAGTCCCAGCGCCCGCGGTCGATCTCCAGGGCCCCCATCTTCACCATCGCGCCGCGGATGCGGAAACCGCCGCCCCAGGCCGCCTTCAGGACCTGCCGGGCGACCGCGCCGGCGGCGACCCGCATGGCGGTCTCGCGCGCCGAGGCCCGGCCGCTGCCGCGATAGTCGCGGATGCCGTATTTCTTCCAGTAGGTGAAATCCGCATGGCCGGGCCGGAACAGGTCCTTGATCTCGGAATAGTCCCGCGGGCGCTGATCGACATTCTCGATGATCAGGCTGATCGGCGTGCCGGTGGTCTGGCCCTCGAAGGTGCCGGAGAGGATGCGCACGCGGTCCGGCTCCTTGCGCTGGGTGACGAATTTCGACTGGCCCGGCCGGCGCTTGTCGAGCCAGGGCTGGATATCCGCTTCGGTGAGCGGCAGGCGCGGCGGCACGCCGTCGACCACGCCGCCGATCGCCAGCCCGTGGCTCTCGCCCCAGGTGGTGAACCGGAACGCCGTGCCGAAGGCGTTGCCGGGCATGGTCAGCCCGTCCCGCGCGCTTCGGCGATCAGGTCGGGCGCGTCGATCGCCTTCATGCCGACGACGTGATAGCCGCTGTCGACATGGTGGACCTCGCCGGTCACGCCGGTCGACAGATCCGAGAGCAGATAGAGGCCGGCGCCGCCGACCTGGCCGGTCGTCACGTTGCGGCGCAGCGGCGCGTTGTCGGCGTTCCATTTCAGGATGTAGCGGAAGTCGCCGATACCCGACGCCGCCAGCGTCTTGATCGGCCCGGCCGAGATGGCGTTCACCCGGATGCCGCGGTCGCCGAGATCGACGGCGAGATACTTGACGCTCGCCTCCAGCGCCGCCTTGGCGACGCCCATCACGTTGTAATGCGGCATGACCCGCTCGGCGCCGTAATAGGTGAGCGTGAGCAGGCTGCCGCCGTCGTTCATCACGGCGGCGGCGCGGCGGCAGACATCGGTGAAGGAATAGCAGGAGACCAGCATCGAGCGGACGAAATTGTCCTTCGAGGTGTGGAGATACTTGCCCTTCAGCTCGTCCTTGTCGGCATAGGCGATGGCGTGGACGACGAAATCGAGGCTGCCCCAGGCCGTTTCGATCGCCGCGAACACCGAATCGAGCGAGTCCGCTTCGGTCACGTCGCAGGGCAGGACCAGCGTTGCATCGACGCTCTCGGCCAGCGGGCGCACGCGCCGCTCCAGCGCCTCGCCCTGGAAGGTGAAGGCCAGTTCCGCGCCCTGGTCCGCGACCGCCCGCGCGATGCCCCAGGCGATCGACCGGTCGTTGGCGACGCCCATGATCAGGCCGCGCCTGCCGGCCATCAGTCCCGCTTGTGCGGCCATGTATCGGCTTTGCCCATGCTGTTCCGAAGCGGCTGCATCCTACACCGCGCGCCATGCCGGTCAATCGGAGGGGGTCAATCGGAGGGCGGGAAATCGAGGGGCATTCGGGCGGCGGGCGGTCAAGTGCGCGACACGGCCGGCGAAGCGCAGTATGGTCGTTCGCCGGTCCATTCGGGGGATACCAGACGCGCCGGGCATGACGGAAGCCGGGAACCGCAGCGAAGACCGCACCGAAATCCGGGACGCCTCCGCCGCACGGCGGACGGTCCGGGCTGCGGGCGAATTCTGCGCCTATCTCTGCCTGCGCTTCTGGAAGGACCACAATTTCAGCGCGGCGGCCTCGCTCAGCTACACCACGCTGCTCGCGGTCGTGCCGCTGGCCGCCATCGGCTTCTCCATTCTGGCGGCCTTCCCGGTGTTCGACCGGATCCGCGCCGACCTGCTCTCCTTCATCCTCGAAATCTTCCTGCCGCAGAATGTCGACGCCGTGCGCGGCCAGTTCGACCTGTTCCTGCGCAATACGCGCGAGCTGACCGCGGTCGGCACGGTCGCGCTGGCGGTCACGGCGGTCATCCTGCTCGACACGGTGGACACCTGGTTCAACCGGATCTGGCGCCAGCCTGAGGTCCGGCCCCTGGTCCAGCGCATGACGATGTACTGGGCGGTCCTCACCGTGACGCCGCTGCTCGCCGGCGGCAGCATCGCGATCTCGACCTATCTGTTCGCCCAGGCCAACCTGGGCATCGCCGAGGGCAGCTGGATCCAGAGCACCGCGGTCAGCTGGCTGCCGCCGGTCCTGCTGTTCGTCTCTTTCGCCGTCGCCTATATGGTGATCCCGTACCGCAAGGTGCGGCTGGGTTACGCCGCGCTCGGCGCGCTCGTCGCGCTGCTGCTCTACGACGGGCTGAAATGGGGTTTCTCGCTCTATTTCCGCGCCTTCCCGTCCTACGAAACCCTGTATGGCGCGCTGTCCTACATCCCACTGCTGCTGATCTGGATGTATCTGGTGTGGTGCGCCGTCCTGTTCGGGGCGCAGACCGCCGCGGCGCTGCCGGAGTGGCTGGCCCTGCAGAAGCACGGCATGCCCGGCGAAGGCCGCACGACCCGGCGCCTCGCCCAGGCCATGGTGATCCTGCACGGGCTGTACCGGGCCGGCGAGACCGGCCGGCCGGTCGATACCGAGACGTTGCTGGACCCGCTGCCCGATTCCGCCGAGCTTCTGGAGCCGCTGCTCGAACAGCTTGAGGCGCTGCACTATATCGCGCGCTCCAACGAGGACGCCTGGATCCTGTCGCGCGATCCCGCGGCCCTGAGCGTCTACGAGATCGCCCGCGACCTCGGCGTCACCATCCGGCCCGGCCTGGGCGGTCTGGAGGACGCGGCGGACTGGACGGACCGGCTCGATCGCCTCATCGCCCGGTCCGAGACGGCGCAACAGGCCGCGCTGGACGTTCCCCTGCGCGACCTGTTCGGCGGTGCGGCCCCCTCGATACGGCGCGCAAGCGCGCCTACTCGGGATGAGGGGAATAGTGCTCAGGACACTCCCCGCCCCTCATCCTGAGTAGCCCCGGCCCCCCGGGGCCGGAGCGTTTCGAACGGGGCTTATAAAGAATGATTGACACACCCGGCCTTCCCCCAGACCCACACGCTTTGCGGCCTACATCGGCACTTCGTCGTACGTGAAACGCACCGGTGGTGGAACGGGCGTGACTATTAACACTGGACAGAGCCTCGCCCGCGGGAATTACGCATTGGTGAAAGTGTGACGTGCCGCAGGTGCCTGGCTGTCAATTATTCTTTGTAAGCCCCTATCGAAGGGCGGGGCGTATCGAAGGGCGGGGCGTATGGAAGGGCCGGCAACCGCTGAGACGGCGGTTCTGCCCGAAGGCTTCGCGCTAGCTTGCGATCTTCCAGTCGCCCACATCCGTCCTGCAGCGGCGGCCGGACACCGTTTCCGACCGTCCGTCGGCGAGGTCGACATGCTCGGTGAAGTCACGGCACCACCGCCCCTTGAACCGGCCGCGCTTCGCCCGGTAGGGCGGCGAGGTCGGCGTGACGGCGCCGCGGTTGCCGGTGCGCCGGTTGCGCCAGGCGTGCCGGCGGCCGGTCTTGCCCCGGTCCATGGCCCGCTCCGCATTGCGATCCGCCATCTCGCGGTCCTGGCGGTCGAGCGCCTCGCCGATCCGGTTGCCGATGAAGCCGCCGACCAGCCCGCCGATCGCCGCGCCGGCGAGGCGGCCGCTCGTGTCGCCCTTGCGCGCCATGGCCGCGCCGGCCAGCGCGCCGATCACCGCGCCGCCCGCGGTCCCGGCGGTTTCCTTGTTCGTCGTGCAGCCCGCGACGACGAGGGCGGCGCTCAATCCGATGGCCAGAAGCGTTTTGCGCACCGTTCGATCTCCCGTTTCCGTTGCAGTCCGGCCAAGCCGCGCGACCCGCGCAGCGCCCGGCCGCGATTTCCGGTCCGAATGATATACGCCCGCATTGCCGCAATCCGTCGCCGGACATCGTTCGGGCGGCCGACGTTGGCGCTGTGGCCCCGTCCGGGCTTTGCCGCCGGTATTTCCGGCGGTATTCCCGGCAGTATCCGAGCCGGCGCGGATCGGGATATAGTGGCGCCATGAGCATCGAACCGACCGCCGAGCCGATCGACCTGTTCCACGCCTGGTTCGCCGAAGCCGGCGAAGCGGAGCCGAACGACGCCAACGCCATGGCGCTGGCCAGCGTCGGCGCCGACGGCATGCCGTCGGTCCGGATGGTGCTGCTGAAGGATGCGGACGCAGACGGCTTCGTCTTCTACACCAATTTCGAAAGCCGCAAGGGCACGGAACTGCTGGCCCGTCCGCAGGCCGCGCTGTGCTTCCACTGGAAGTCGCTGCGCCGCCAGGTGCGCGTCGAAGGGACGGTCGAAGCCGTCAGCAACGCCGAGGCCGACGCCTATTTCGCCAGCCGCGCCCGGGGCAGCCAGATCGGCGCCTGGGCTTCCGAGCAATCGCGGCCGATGGCGGGCAAGGCCGAGCTGCTCAAACGGGTCGGCGTCTTCACCGCGAAATTCGCCGTCGGCAAGGTCGGCCGGCCGCCGCACTGGAGCGGATTCCGGCTGGTTCCGCGCTGTTTCGAATTCTGGAAAGACGGGCAGTTCCGCCTGCACGACCGCCTTGTCTACCGCCGCGACGGCGCGGCCTGGCGCACGGACGTGCTCTATCCCTGAGGCCGGCCCCGGTCGGCCCGGCCAGCCGGGTCAGCCCGGATCAGCCTTCCTTCTCCGGCTTCTCGACATGCTCCATTACCTCGTCGAGATCGGAATCGTCCTCGCCCAGGTCCGACGCATCCTCCAGAACGTCGTCGTCCTCCTCGCTGTCGCTGTCGACATCGACGTCTTCGAGATCGTCCGGCAGCGCCACGCCGTCTTCCGGCGCCTTGCTGTCGTCGACGGGCTTTTCGGCGGGCTTTTCCTTGGTTTCTTCCTGCGTCGCCGGCTTGCGGTTGCGGCCGCGAATCAGGTCGTCCGGGTTGAACGTCGCGCCGCAATAGGGGCACACGGCCGGCACCTTCATGAGATCGTAGAACTTGCCGCTGCACGAAGGGCAGGCGCGCTTCTGTCCGAGTTCGGCGTCAGCCAAGGCAGGTCTCCGGATCGTGGCGAACATTCTGGCAGTCGTGCCGGGCGGCGGCAACCTGCGCCATGCTAAATTCGCATGAGGCGGCTATGTGGTAGAGAGGCGTCTGCCGTCAAGGCCCGAATTGCCCGTCCGCAGCGATCCGGCCGCTCCCGTCGTCCGCCGAACCTCTCGTCCAACGCGTCCTTCCGCTTGCTTATGTCCGCTGCCCGGCCCGATATATCAGACAGAATGGCCCGCCCCGCCATCGCCCGGCGCGCCGAACGGCTCGAAGGCGCTCCGGCGGTGCCGGGCGACAAGTCGATCTCGCACCGCGCCCTGATGCTCGGCGCCCTCGCCGTCGGCCGGACCCGCGTGACCGGCCTGCTCGAAGGCGACGATGTGCTGGCAACGGCGCGGGCCCTGGGCCATCTGGGCGTGACGGTTGTGCGGCAGCCCGACGGCGCCTGGACAATCGACGGCGTCGGCATCGGCGGGCTGGCCGAGCCCGATACGGTCCTCGACCTGCGCAACGCCGGCACCGCCGCGCGGCTGTTGCTCGGCATCCTGGCGACCCACGATCTGCGCGCCGTGATGACCGGCGACGTCTCCCTGCGCCGGCGGCCGATGGCGCGGGTGACCGATCCGCTGTCGCAGATGGGCGCGCGTTTCGACTGTGCCGCCGGCGGCCGGTTGCCGTTGACGGTCTGGGGCGCGCGGACGCCGGTTCCCATCGTCTACGCCCTGCCTGTCGTCTCGGCCCAGGTCAAATCGGCGGTGCTGTTCGCCGGGCTCAACACGATGGGCGAGACTTCGGTGATCGAAGCTGCGCCGACCCGCGACCATACCGTGCGCATGATGCGCCATTTCGGCTGCACGGTTTCCACCGCGCACGGAAGAATCGGAACGCGCGTCACGATTCGCGGCTGGCAGGAGTTTCCCGCGGCCGATCTCTCCGTGCCGGCCGATCCCTCATCGGCGGCTTTCCCTCTGGTCGCAGCCCTGCTGGCCGGCAGCGGCAGCGTGACCGTCCGCGGCGTCTGCCTCGATCCGCTGCGCACCGGCCTGTACGATACCCTCGCCGAAATGGGCGCAAACCTTTCCATCGGGAACCGGCGCGAGGTCTCCGGCGAGCCGGTCGGCGATCTGGCGGCGACGGCCGGCCCGCTGAACGCCGTCGCGGTGCCGGCGGCGCGCGCGGCCTCGATGATCGACGAATACCCCGTCCTCGCCGCCGCGGCGGCCGTGGCAAAGGGCACGACGCGGTTCGACGGGGTCGGCGAATTGCGGGTCAAGGAGAGCGACCGCCTCGCTGCCGTCGCCGACGGGCTCGCCCGCTGCGGCGTGCCGGTGCGCACGGGCGACGACTGGATGGAGATCGACGGCTCCGGCGGCCGGCCGGTCGCCGGCGGCGGCCCGGACAATCCGGTCGCCACGCGGCAGGACCACCGGATTGCCATGAGCTTCCTGGTTCTCGGCCTCGCCAGCAGGGATGGCGTCGCCGTCGACGATACGGCTATGATCGGCACCAGCTTCCCCGGTTTCATCCCGACCATGCAGTCCCTCGGCGCGCCGATCGAAACGCTGGCCGACCCGACAGACCAACCGCCCGGAGCATGAGCATGAGCAGCGTTACGGCCATCCGCCCCGCCGGCAGCGTCCGCGACCGCGTATCCGACGGGGAATGGTCCGTCCGCGTGGACCTTGCCGCGGCCTACCGCCTGGTCGCCCATTACGGATGGGACGACCTGATCTACACCCATATTTCCGCGCGGGTTCCCGGCCCGGAGCATCATTTCCTGATCAATCCCTATGGCATGATGTTCGAAGAGATCACCGCCTCCAGCCTGATCAAGATCGACATGGACGGCGACCTCGTCATGGAGAGCGACTACAGCGTCAACAAGGCCGGCTTCACCATCCACAGCGCGGTCCACGAGGCGCGGGACGACGCCCGCTGCGTCATCCACCTTCACACGCTGGACGGCACGGCGGTCTCGACCGACAGCCGCGGCCTGCTGCCGCTCAACCAGACAGCCCTGCTGATCCGCGACCGGATCGCATGGCACGACTACGAGGGCGTTGCGGTCGACCTCGACGAACGGCCGCGCCTGCAACAGGACCTGGGCGACCGGAACTACATGCTGCTGTGGAACCACGGCACGCTGACCTGCGGCCGGACCGTCGCCGAAGCGTTTCAGCGCATGTATTTCCTCGAGCGCGCCTGCTCGATGCAGGTGCGGACCCTTTCGACCGGCGCCGAAATCCATCCGCCGAAGGAAGAGATCGTCATAAGGACCGCGCTCCAGGGCGCCAACGACGACTATTTCGCCATGCTCTCCAACACCATGGCCTGGCCGGCGCTGCTGCGCATGCTCGACCGGCGCGATCCGTCCTTCCGGGAATGAAGGACGGAAGGTCTGCCGCTTCGCCGCCGTAACGGTTCCGCAGAGAGGTTCGGCCCCGAACCGGGAAGGATGTCATGGGCCTCATCACCAATGTGATCCTGCCGCTGGCGCTGGCCCTCATCATGTTTGCGATGGGAATGGGCCTGACCGGGCGCGATTTCGCCCGGGTGTTCGCCCAGCCGAAGGATTTTGTCGTCGGCGCCGGGCTGCAGCTGATCGTCCTGCCCGTTGCCGCCTTCGCCTTGGCGACGGTCTGGCCGATGGCCGGGATCCTGGCGGTCGGCCTGATGATCCTGGCCGCCTGCCCCGGCGGGACGACCTCCAACCTGATGACCCTGATCGCCCGGGGCGACGTTGCGCTCTCGATCTCGCTTACCGCGGTGATCAGCCTGCTCGCCGTCGTCACCGTGCCGCTGATCGTCGGCACCAGCCTGACGCATTTCATGGGCCAGGCCGCGCCGTCCCTGCCGGTGCTCGAGACCGTCCTGAAGATCACCGCCATCGTCGTGGTGCCGACGGCGCTCGGCATGGTGGTGCGCCGCTTCGCGCCGGCCTTCGCCGAATGGGCCGGCGGCCACACGCGCCTGCTGTCCGTCATCGTTTTTGTGCTGGTCGTCGCCGCCGGGCTGATCTCGTCGCGCGAGGACATCGTGCCCTTCTTCACCGCGGCCGGGCCGGTGTGCCTGGTCTTCAACCTGCTGATGCTGGCGATCGCCCATAGCGTTGCGGCCGGCCTGCGCCTCGACAGGCCGCAGCGCATTGCCGTTACCATCGAATGCGGCTTCCAGAACGCGACCCTCGGCATCGTTGTCGGGACGACCCTGCTCAACGACGTCCGCTTCGCCATCCCGAGCGCCGTCTACGGCCTGATCATGCTGTTCACCGGCATGGCCTACAGCCTGCGGGCCGCGAGGCGGCAGGGCGCTTGAGCGCCGATTCGCCGGACCGGCCGCCCGTCCCGGCCGCTTCGTCCCCGGCCGCTTCGCCCCCGGGCGCGGCGGCGGACGCCCTGTTCCGCGACCATGCGGTCTTCCGCCTGGTCTTCAACCGGTTCCACCGCGTCTCGCCGCGCCTGTTCCGGTCCGGCCAGCCGACGCCGGCCCAGCTGCGCCGCTGGACCCGCATCCACGGGCTCAGGACGGTGATCAACCTGCGCGGCCGGCATCCCCATGCCACATACGGCCAGGAAATCGCCGCCTGCCGGGAGCTCGGTCTCGTCCACATCGATTTCCGCCTCGATTCCCGCGGCGCGCCACCGAAGGACCGGCTGCTCCGGCTGCTCGACATGGCCGACGGGCTGGACTATCCGGTGCTCGCCCACTGCAAGACCGGGGCCGACCGGGCCGGCCTGTTCGCCGCCGCCTTCCTGCACGGCGTGGAGGGCCGGCCGATCGGGCTGGCGCAACTGCAGCTCGGCCTGCGCTACGGCCACGTCCGCCAGGCCAAGACCGGCATCCTGGATTTCTTCTTCGAGCGCTATGTCCGGGACGCCGGCGGGCAGGGGTTCCGGCGCTGGATCGAGGAAGACTACGATCCGGCGGCCCTGAAGGCCGACTTCATGAGCCAGTGGTGGGCGACGCTGCTCGTGGACCGGATTCTGCGCCGGGAATAGTGCAGTGCGCCGCCGCCGGGCGGGCGTCCGGAAGATTGCCGGAAGCCGGCCGGCCCGTGCCGTGTGCCTTCCCTTGCATGCACGCGGCCGCCGTACCACTTTCCCGGCCATGCCCGACGCCGCCGCCCCGGCCGTTTCCACCGCCGATACCGTTCCCGCCGTCCGGGTGCGCGGATTGGCCAAGACCTACCGCGGATCGAAGAATTTCCCGCCGAGCCGGGCGCTCAAGGGGATCGACCTCGACATTCCCAAGGGTTCCGTGTTCGGCCTGCTCGGGCCGAACGGCGCCGGCAAGTCGACGCTCATCAACATCCTGGCCGGCCTGGTCAACAAGTCCGGCGGAACGGCCTCGATCTGGGGCATCGATATCGACCGGCACCCGCGCCGGTCGCGCACCGCGATCGGCGTCGTGCCGCAGGAGTTGAATATCGACGCCTTCTTCACGCCGCGCGAGCTGCTGGAATTCCAGGCCGGCCTCTACGGCGTGCCGGCGCGCGAGCGGATCACCGACGAGCTGCTTGCGGCCGTCCAGCTGACCGACAAGGCGGAGAACTATTCGCGCACCCTTTCCGGCGGCATGCGCCGGCGGCTGATGGTCGCCAAGGCGATGGTTCACAAGCCGCCGGTTCTGGTGCTGGACGAACCGACCGCCGGCGTCGACGTCGAGCTGCGCCAGCAGCTGTGGGGCCATATCCGGGCGCTGAACCGGTCGGGCACCACCGTCCTGCTGACCACCCACTATCTCGAGGAAGCGCAGGAACTGTGCGACCGCATCGCCTTCATCAATCACGGCGAGGTCATCGCCTGCGACACCACCGAGGCGCTGCTCCGGCGCGTCGACCGCAAGGAGGTGACCTTCTCGCTGGGCGAGCAATTGAGCGCACTGCCGGCCGGGCTGGCGCACTACGACGCCGATCTCCTCCCGCCGCGCCGGCTGGTCATCCGCTATCGGCCGAGCCGGACGCGCTTCCGCGACCTTATCAACGATGTGCGCCAGAACGGCCTGACCATCGTCGACCTGTCGACCCGGGAAAGCGACCTCGAAGACCTGTTCCTGCAGCTGACCGGCGCGCCCGCCGACGGCGCCGCCGAAGACGGCGGCCCGGCGCGGCCCGACTGAGGCCGTCCCGCCGGCGTCACGCGCCCCAGGCGACGCCGCAGACCTTGCCGAAATGGCGGCCCTCCGGAAAGGCGCGCAGGGCTTCGGCGACATCCCCGAAGGCGAAGCCGTGCGCGTCGTCCACGGCCGGCCGGGTGCCGGAGCGGGCCATCGCGCGGTTCATCGCCTCGAACATGGTCCGGCTGCCGACCGTGACGCCCTGGAGCCGGACATTCTGGGTCACGACCGGGCCGAGATTGAGCGTGCCCGCGGCCCCCGCCAGCACGCCGATCAGGCTGATCGTGCCGCCGGGCCGGACCGCGCGCAGCGATTGTTCCAGCGTCCCGCCGCCGCCGACCTCGACGATATGGTCGACGCCGCGGCCCAGCGCCGCCCGCGCCGCTTTCCCCCAGTCCGGCGTCTCGCGATAGTTGATCAGGTGATCGGCGCCCAGCGCCTGCGCCTTGGCCAGCTTGTCGTCGCTCGAAGACGTGGCGACCACCTCCGCCCCGTGCATCCTGGCGAACTGCAGGGCGAACAAGGAAACGCCGCCGGTACCCTGCACCAGAACGGCGTCGCCGGCCTTCACCTGCCCCTGCTCGACCACCGCGTTCCAGGCCGTCACGGCGGCGCAGGGCAGCGTGGCGGCCTCGACCGCCGTCATATGCGCCGGCGCCTTGACCACGCCGGTCTCCGCCAGCAGCATCTTCTCCTGCACCGTGCCGTCGTTCGGGCCGCCCAGCGTGCCGCCCCAGCATTCCTCCCGGAACGTGCCGTCGATCCAGTTCTGGCCGAAGATCGGGCAGACCAGGTCGCCGAGCGTCACCCGGCCGACGCCCTCGCCGACGGCGTCCACGATGCCCGCACCGTCGGACAGCGGCACCAGCGGCAGTTCGCCGGAGCGCCGGCCGTAGCCGCGGTTGACCATGACCGTATCGCGGTAGTTGATCGACACCGCCTGCATCCGCACGACGATCTCGCCCGGGCCGGGCACCGGATCGGGCCGTTCGGCCAGCCGGATATTGTCGAGGCCCCAGTCCCCTTCGATCTGCATGACGCGCATGGCGGCAATCCCCTGGTTCGCAACTTCGGTCGGGGCCGGACCTTAGCGGCTGCACGCATCCGGTCAACCGGCCGGCTTCCGGATGGGATAAACGAATAAATTGCCGATCCGGAGCCGCTCTGCTATCGCCCGTCGCATGGTCGCGCGGGTTAAAACGATTGCCTTCAACGGAATCGACGTGCTGGATATCGACGTCCAGGTGCAGATCAGCAGCGGCATGGTCGCCTGCAAGATCGTCGGGCTGCCGGACAAGGCGGTAGGCGAATCGCAGGAACGGGTGCGCAGCGCGCTCTCCGCCCTCGGCCTCGCCCTGCCGGCAAAGCGGATCACCGTCAACCTGGCCCCGGCCGACGTGCTGAAGGAGGGCAGCCATTTCGACCTGCCGATCGCCGTCGGCATGCTGATGGCGATGGGCGCGCTGCCGGCCGATGCGCTGGACGGCTACACGGTGGTCGGCGAACTGGCGCTGGACGGCCAGATCGCGCCGGTCGCGGGCGTCCTGCCCGCAGCCATGGCGGCCGTGGGCGAGGGACGGCGCGGCATCGTCTGCCCGGCGGCCTGCGGCGGCGAGGCGGCCTGGGCCGGCGACCTGGACGTGCTGGCGCCGCATTCCCTGATCGCCCTGGTCAACCATTTCAAGGGCGCCCAGGTGCTGAGCCCGCCCGAGCCGGCGCTCGCCGACGACGACGGCCGCTATCCCGATCTCGCCGACATCAAGGGGCAGGAGACCGCCAAGCGCGCCCTGGAGATCGCGGCTGCGGGCGGCCACAACCTGCTGATGATCGGCCCGCCCGGCTCCGGCAAGTCGATGCTGGCGGCCCGCCTGCCCGGCATCCTGCCGTCGCTCGACGCCGCCGAGGCGCTCGAGGTCAGCATGATCCACTCGGTCGCCGGCATGCTGGAGAACGGGCGGATCACGCGGCGCCGGCCGTTCCGCGATCCGCACCATTCGGCCTCGCTGCCCGCGCTGGTCGGCGGCGGCCTGCGCGCCCGGCCCGGCGAGGTCTCCCTCGCCCATCTCGGCGTGCTGTTCCTCGACGAGCTGCCGGAGTTCAACCGCCAGACCCTGGAGGCGCTGCGCCAGCCGGTCGAGTCCGGGCGGGCGGTGGTGGCGCGGGCCAACCATCATGTGACCTATCCGGCGCGCTTCCAGCTGATCGCCGCGATGAACCCGTGCCGCTGCGGCCATCTCGACGATCCGGCGCTCGCCTGTTCGCGCGCGCCGCGCTGCGCCCGGGACTACCAGATGCGCATTTCCGGCCCGATGTTCGACCGCATCGACCTGCATGCCGACGTGCCGGCGGTGAGCGCCGCCGATCTGTCGCTGCCGCCGCCGCGCGAGAGCAGCCTCGACGTGGCGCGGCGGGTCGCAGCGGCCCGCGCCGTCCAGAAGGCGCGCTACGCCGGACACGGCATCCGGACCAATGCGGAGGCCGACGGCGACCTCCTGGAGGACGCCGCCGCCCTCGACGCCGGCGGCCGGCGCCTGCTCACCGAGGCGGCGGACAAGCTGCGGCTCAGCGCCCGCGGCTATCACCGGGTCCTGCGCGTCGCGCGGACGCTGGCGGACATGGACGGTGCGGGCGTGGACGGGGACGCCGGCGGCAATGTCGGCCGCCTGCATATCGCCGAGGCCCTGAGCTACCGCCGCATCGCGCCCAACGCGGGGCCCGGCGCGGGGTAGGGCGCGGGTCAGGGCGCGGTCGGTTCGCGTGCGTCAGGAAATGTCAGGTTATGTCAGGATCTGCCGGTTTTCCTCTGCTTCGCCCTTCCCCGTCATATCGACCGGAGCCCCGGATGAAATCCGGGGCGAAGCGGAGATATCCTTCCTGCGCGATGCACCGTCCGAAGCGCCGTACAGAAAAGATTTCTCCACTGCGCGGCTTCGCCGCTCCGGTCGAAATAGCCTGCCCTGAGCGAAGCCGAAGGGACGGGGCTGGTGTCATCAATAGTCAGGAATCGTCGCGATCCGTCATGAATTGTCACGATCCGTCATGGTCCGCCGGCGTCATTCCCCTTGGCCGCCGCAGTCCCCGGGTTGCGCCTCGTCCGCCGGGGCCTCGGACCTGATCCACTCCTCCTTCTCCTCGTCCCACTCCTCCCACTCCCACTCCTCGTCGTCGTCGTCGCTGTCGTCGCCCGGGACGTCGGACTCTTCGGGCCAGAACGGGAAGAACGGCCTGTAGGGCACTCTGGCTGTACGGACCGCCCTGCGGGCGCCGTCCTTCGCCGGCATCAGGCCGGCCCGGTGTAAGGAAATGTCAGGTTCCGTCGGGTCAGAACCGTCCGGCGGGCTGTCCGGCATCGGCGCGTCCTCGGCAGGATGTAAGGAAATGTCAGGTTCCGTCACGGCGGGGGCGTCCGGCGGCGAAGCCTCCCCGGCCTGCACGCCGCCCGGAGGGCGGCTTCCCGCCGGCAGCCGGCGCTCCTCGACGGTGGCGTGGAGGCGCTGTGCGGTCGCCAGCCAGTCGGCCTCGTCGAAATCCGTCTTCTTCTCCAGCGCCTTCCGGCTCAGCCGGTGCAGGGCGAGCGCCCGCTCGGTGCGGTGCCGGCCCCGGCGCACCGCTTCGGCCAGGGGGCCGATGGGCGGGCCGGGCTCGCTGTCCGCCCGGGGCGCTGCCTGCTCCCCCGGCACGTCTCCGGTCGCCTCCCCCGGCAGGGGCCACAGGCCGGCGCGCCGGTGGGCGCTGCGCCGGTCGAGGCCGGACAGTTCGGCCTGCAGCTTCACGACCCGGATCATGAGCGAGGCCGAGCCCTGCTCCACCGCCGCATCCCAGGCCTGCTCGAGCCGGCCGAGCAGGATCTGCGCCTCGTCGCGCTCGACCGCCCGCCAGGCCGCCCGGATGTCCCGCACCCGTCCGGCGATATCGGGCCGGTCCAGAAGATCGTGCCCGGTCTGGCGCGCCGAGCCTTCGGCATAGCCGGCGTCCCGCGCCGCCCCGGCGGCGTTGCCGGTGGCGGCATAGTGGCGGCAGAACGCCTCCTGGCGCAGGGTGAGGGGTGAATCCGGGGGCGGAGCCTCCGGCGCGGTTTCGGCAGAAGCGACGGGAAGGGCAATGGACATGGCGGGCATCCTTATGTTCGATAAATGTTCCTTTCCCGAACATAGGAAAATAGACGAGAAATGCAAGCGAAAAATTCCCACTACCCGCACATCGACGGCGGCACAGTCCGGCGCTCCCGGCCGGCCTTTGTAGGGGAGGGTTTGAAACCCTCCCCTACGGGGCTTGGGCCGCGCGCGGCATCCGCACAAGGATTCCGCTGCGAAAGGACGCCGACAAATCCCCCTCCCCCAGAGGATTCCTCTGCGAAACCCCTCGCCGTCATCCCGACCGGAGCGGCCGTCAGGCCGCGGAGCGGAGGAATCTCGACTCGGCCTATCCGACAGGAACCCGGGTCCTGCGACGGGATTCCTCCGCTTCGCCCCGGATGAAAGCGGAGGAGAATTTCATGCTGAGTTTATAAAGTATTGTAATATTTGAATAAATGTCTTTCTTCGCGACGTATCAACGCGGAAAACCCAAAATCAGTCATCAAGTCGAATGCAGAATTTTTTCGATTTCTGACTGTGTTTCAGCGACCCCCGACGCCGTTTGGCGAAAGCGGCATGCCGGTTGCTCTCGCGCGCATTCACACGCCGTATCCGCGCCCAGGTCAGGAGATCGTCTTGCCGGCACGCAGCAGCTCCTTTGCCTTCCTGATGCCGTCCGCGTTCGGAATGATCGGCTCGCCCGCAGGATCGGCGACTCTCGGCACCGCCGCCGGCAGATACGCGGAGCCGGTGCTGCACGGCCCGGACGGCTGGCGGGTGGCGCGGCTGGTGCTCGATGCCTGGTCGGTAGCGCTGTTCTCGTCGCGCGGCCCGGCCTTCGCGGCGGTCGAGAACCTCAAGGCGAATCGCCTCACCACCGTCGAGGCCATCGACCGGCTGGCGGACGGCCCCCGTCCCACAGGGGAGGCCGCCCCTCGCCTTGCCGGGCGGCTTCCGGTAAGGACAACCGCAGACCGAACGCACCGCCATCCGGAGCCGCCCTATGCCGTCCGTCCCGCCGCTCGACACCCTCGCCCGTCAGCGGGCCGCCATTGCGGCGGGCGAAACGACCGTCGCCGCACTTGTCGAAGAAGCCTGCGCCCGAGCCGAAGCGCAGGACGGGGAGGGCGTGCGCGTCTTCCTCGGCCTTTACGGCGATACCGCCCGGCAACAGGCGCAGTATGCCGATGCGATGCGCGCCGCCGGGGTCGATCACGGCCCGCTCGCCGGCATGCCGGTCGCGATCAAGGATCTGTTCGACGTGGCCGGCGAGACGACCCGGGCCGGCTCGATCGTCCGGCAGGACGCGGCGCCGGCGGCGGCCGACGCCGCCATCGTGCGCCGCCTGAAGGGCGCCGGCGCGATCCTCGTCGGGCGGACCAACATGACCGAGTTCGCCTATTCGGGCATCGGCATCAATCCGCACTACGGCACGCCGGCCAATCCGTGGGACCGGGCGAACCGGCGGATTCCCGGCGGCTCCTCGTCCGGCGCGGCGGTCTCCGTGACCGACGGCATGGCGATCGCCGCCATCGGCACCGATACCGGCGGCTCGGTCCGAATCCCGTCGGCGCTCTGCGGCCTGACCGGTTTCAAGCCGACGGCCAGCCGGGTGCCGCAGGACGGCTGCTTCCCGCTCTCCTTCTCCCTCGACAGCATCGGCCCGCTCGCCGCCTCGGTCGCGTGCTGCGCCCTCGTCGACGCTGTCATGGCGGGGGAGGCGCCGGCGCCGCTGCCCGACATCCCGGTAAGCGGGCTGCGCCTCGGCGTCGCGCAAACCCTGGTGCTGGACGGCCTTGAAGAGCCGGTTTCCACAGCCTTCGAGGTGGCGCTGACCCGCCTGTCCGCGGCCGGCGCCCGGCTGATCGACCTGCCGTTCGCGATCCTCGCCGACATCCCGCAGCTCAGCACCGCCGGCGGGCTGGCGGCGGCCGAGGCGCTGGCGCTGCACCGCCGGGATCTGGAAAGCCGGCCGCAGGATTTCGACCGCCGGGTTGCGGCGCGCATCCTGAACGGCGCGAAGATAAGCGGCGCGGACTATGTCGACCTGCTGCACGCCAGGGCGCGCCTGCGCCGCGAGGCCGATGCGCTGACCGCGCCGTTCGACGCTGTGCTCATGCCGACCTGCCCGCGCGTTGCGCCGCCGATCGCCGATCTCGAGAGCGACGACGCCGCCTTCGGCGAAGCCAACCTCGCCATGCTGCGCAACACGGCGTCGTTCAATTTCCTCGACCGATGCGCGACCACCCTGCCGATTCATCGCGAAGGCGAGGCGCCGGTCGGCCTGATGGTCGTCGGCGAAACCATGGGCGACCGCCGCAACCTCGTCGTCGCCAAAGCCATCGAAGCGGCCCTTCGGCGGGCTCAGGACAGGTCGCTGGCCGCCCATTGAGCGGACGGCCGCGCCCGATGAAGACGTGCGGAGCGTCGCCGTGAGCGGGGCGGTCCGGCTGGTCTTCGTCCTGTGCCTGGCGCAGTCGCTCGGCATGCTCGGCTTCGCCACCTTTCCGGCGCTGATGCCCGGCCTGATGGTCGAATGGCAGCTCAGCAATACCGAAGCCGGTATTATCAACGGCGCCTATTTCGGCGGTTACATGGCCTCGGTGGCGATCCTGGTGCTGCTGACGGACCGCTTCGATGCCCTGTGGGTCTTCCTGTCCGCCGCGGCGCTGTCGGGCGCGGCGCAACTCGGTTTCGCCCTGCTGGCCGACGGGTTCTGGAGCGCCGCCGTCCTGCACACAGCGATGGGGATCGGCCTCGCCGGGGTCTACATGCCGGGGCTGCGGGTGCTGACAGACCGGCTGGAGGGGCCGAAACAGTCGCGCTACATCGCCTTCTACACGGCGACATTCGGCATCGGCTCGGGCCTGTCCTTCCTGTTCGCGGGAGTGGCCGGCGACCTGCTCAACTGGCGCTGGGCGTTCGGGCTGGCGGCCTGCGGCGCCTGGATCGCCGGGCTGCTCGTTGCCGCGATCGCCCGGCCGCTCAAGGAGCGCGAGCCGCCGATCGGCCATCTGCTGGATGTCCGCCCCGTGCTGCGCAGCCCGCCGACGATGGGCTATATCCTGGGCTATGCCGGCCATGTCTGGGAATTGTTCGCCCTGCGCGGCTGGCTGGTCGCCTATCTCACCTGGGTTGCGGCGCAGGAAGGCGGCGCGCCGCTCTGGCTCGCGCCCACTCTCGTCGCCACCGTGATCGGCCTGGTCGGCGTGCCGTCCAGCATCGTCGGCAACGAAATCGCCATGCGGGCCGGGCGGCGGCGGACCATCGTCTGCGTCATGCTGCTGTCCGCGGTCACGGCGCTGGCGCTGGGCGCGCTGGCCGGGGCGCCCTACTGGCTGGTCTGCCTGGTCGGATTGTTCTACGGCATCCCGCTGCTGGCGGATTCGGCCTCGCTGACCGCGGGCGCCGTGGCCGCCGCGCCGGCCGGGCGGCGGGGCGCGACCCTCGCCCTGCATTCGACCCTCGGCTTCGGCGCCGGCTTCCTCGGCACCACGGCGGTCGGCGTCGCGCTCGATCTCGCCGGCGGCGCGTCCGAGACCGGATGGCTCGTCGCCTTCGCGACGATGGCGCTGGGCGCTTTCTTCGGGCCGCTGGTCCTGTGGCGGCTCGGCCGCCGTCCCGCCGGGCGGTAAATCTAGGCAGGGGGCTTCGGCATGAGTCGCAAAGGCAAACCGACCCATTGGGAGAACCTTGTCACGATTCTCGGGCATTTCGGCGTCAGCGTCGTGCTCGATATCGGCGCCCACAAGGGCGAATACGGCGGCTATCTGCGGCGCGCCGGCTGGACCGGCCGGATCGTCTCCTTCGAGCCGCAATCCGCCGTCCGCCCGGCGCTGGAGGAACGGGCCGCGGCCGACGGCAACTGGCAGGTCGCGCCGGCCATGGCGCTCGGCCGGGACGACGGCGAGGTCGCGCTCAACATCTCCGCCGAGACCGACATGAGCTCGGCCCTGCCGCTCGCCGAGAGCGCGATGCGCTTTACGCCGTCGTCCGCGATGGTCGGGCAGGAGACCGTGACGTTGCGCCGGCTGGCGACCGTGTTCGGCGATTATGTCCGCGACGGCGACACGGTCTTCGTCAAGGCCGACACCCAGGGCTACGAAAGCGCCGTGCTGGACGGCGCCGAGCCGGTCATGGCGCGCATCGCCGGCTGGCAGCTCGAACTGTCCATCGAGCCGATCTACGCCGGCGAGACCGACTGGCGCACGATGCTCGACCGCATGGAGGCGCTCGGCTACGCCGCCCACCTCTTCATCCCCGGCTATTTCAGCCGCCACATCGCCCGCCAACTCCAGATCGACGGCGTGTTCATGCGGGCGGCGGCGGGATAGGCGGCCTTTCGGTTCGTAGCCCCGATGGGTTATGAAGGTTCAGCGTCCGGAAAGGGAGCTACGCCATGAACAAACGGCTGACCGCGATAGTCGAACGCGAAGGCGACGGTTATGTCGCGCTGTGCCCGGAGGTCGATGTCGCCAGCCAGGGTGACACCGTCGCCGAAGCGCGTGACAATCTCGCCGAAGCGCTGACCCTGTTCTTCGAGACTGCCTCCGACAAAGAGATCGACAGAACCTTCATGCGGCACCGCAGCGGCTGAAATGGGTGCCGGTCAAGTAGCGTTTTTCGATATCGTCCGCGAACTCGGAATCAAAGTGGCGAAATGCAACTTCGATTGGCTGACCAACCGGGTTACAGTCTCCAACGGTGCTCTCTGGCATACGTTCTTGGCTCTTAACGGTGATCCGGAAGCGATGCAGAGCAAGAGACCCCGCCGGTTATCGCCTGACGGATATCTACCCGATCACAAACGCATTCTTGAGTTCGACGAGTTGCAACACTTCACGGCATTTCGTTTCCGGACTTTCGAACACTATCCGGTTGATACTCAACTTGGATTTGATATCGACGCCTATCGATCATTGTGCAGTCGGTATGCCGATGCAGCCTTGAAGAAAGGTCAATCGGGATACAGGAAACCGAAACGCGAATTTCCGTTCAATGGCGGTCGCGCAGCGCAGCGTGCGCTGTTCGACGCATGCCGAGACCTCTTACCGCCGCAGCATGGTCTCCGGCCAACAATAAGAGTGTCCGAGTTTGATGTCCCCTCGCTCCTGCACGACCGCGATACTGCTGCAAGGGAAGTTCATGCAGTCCTTAGAAACTATCTTTAGATTTTCAGGGTGAAGAACGCCGCCCTTACCCCTCCCTTGCCCAAAGCTCCCGGCACAGGATGCCGACGCGGTCCTCGATGGCCTGGGCGGCGTCGAGGGCGAGATCTTCGCGGAAGCGGCTCGCGACGAGCTGGCAGGCGTTGGGCAGGCCGTTCAGCGTGCCGACCGGCGCGATGGCGCAGGGCAGGCCGAGCAGGTTCATCGCCGAAATAAAGCGCGCGGCGGTGAAGATCTCGTAGACCCGCTGCGCGCTTTCCAGATCCTCGTTCAGCAGGTTGACCGGCTGGACCGAGGCCGCGGTCAGGATGAGCGGCGTCTCCTCGAGCTGGCGCATCCATTCCCGGATGAGGCGCGAGCGCTGGGCAATGGCCGTCATGTAGCCCTTGAGATCGAGCGGATTGGCGAAGGCGAGATAGGCGTCCAGCGTATCGGTCAGCGCCGGCGAGGCGACTTTGTCGATCACCTCCCGTTGCATGGTCTGGACCTCGGCCATCAGGATGTCGCTCCACATCTGCCAGGTTTCCCTGAGCAGCGGCGCCGGCCCCTTCTCGACCGCATAGCCGGCATCGGCCAGCATGTCCGCGGCGGCGTCGACCTGGGCGATGACCGCCGGATCGCAGTCCATGTCCTCGTCCGGCTGGGCGTAGAGCACCCGGACCGGGCGGTCCGGCGCCGGCCCTTCGAGCGGCACCGGGCACCAGAACGGGTCGCGCCAGTCGCGCGCCGCCATCGCTTCGAGGCCGAGACGCACGCTCGCGACCTCGCGCGCCATCGGGCCCTGGACCGACATGAGCTGCGCCATCAGCGGCCGTTCGACCGGCGCGCTCGGGTTGTAGGCCGGCACCCGGCCGAGGGTCGGTTTGATGGTCGACAGGCCGTTCGACCAGGCCGGGAAGCGCAGCGAGCCGCCGATATCGTTGCCGTGGGCGATGGCGCCGATGCCGGCTGCCACCGCCGCGCCGCCGCCGCCGGACGATCCGCCCGGATTGTGCAGCGGGCTCCACGGGTTCTTCGTCAGCCCGTGGAGCGGGTTGTCGGTAAAGGCGCGGAAGGAGAATTCCGGCGTGTTGGTGAGGCCGATGGCGATCGCGCCCGCCCTGCGCAGGTTGGCGACGACCGGCGAATCGTCCGGCGCGATGACGTCCTGGAAGGCGGCGATGCCGTTCGTGTTGGCCTGGCCCTTGAAATCTACGTTGATCTTGACCGTGACCGGCACGCCGTGCAGCGGGCCGAGCGGCTGGCCGGCGGACCGGTGAACGTCGAGGGCGGCATCCGCCTGCGCCGCCGCCGCCCGGGCATCCTCGCGCAGGTCGATGACCACGGCGTTGAGCGCCGGGTTGGCCGCGTCCATGCGCGCACTGTGGGCTTCGACCGCCTCGGCGGCGGAAATTTCGCCGGCGCGGATCGAAGAGGCGATCCTGGGGGCGGACCATTGCCAGATCGGGCCGGCGGTGTCGGATTGGGTCATGTGTCGATCCTGGAGGAAGCGGTAGGGCGGGGTGCCGGCAGGCCGGCGTCGGGTTGCCGTCCGTTGCTGTTGCGGCGCCGGTAGAGATACCGGATATCGCCGCCCTGCCAACCCGGATTTTGAGGCCGGCGGCACGGAGTCTCTTGCATCGGCGCGCAGCACGGAGCGACAATGCCGATATGACCGACAAGTCGAAAATCTGCGGCGCTCCCGAAGCGGGCGCGCCCCGGCCGGTGCAATGACCGTGGCCGCCGTCGACAGCCTCGACGCCCTGCGCGCGCGTTATCGGGCGCCGGGCGAACGGTCGCGCCGCAAGGTGATCGGCCGGCTGGACGCCCATTGCCGGACCTTTATCGCCCATGCTCCGTTTCTGGTCATCGGCACCGCGGCGGCGGACGGCGGCCCCGGCGATGTCTCGCCGCGTGGCGACGGGCCGGGCTTCGTCCATGTCGTCGACGACCGGACGATCCTGATTCCCGACCGGCCGGGCAACAACCGGCTCGATACGCTCACCAATATTGTGGAAAACCCGGAAGTCGCGGTGATCTTCATGATCCCGGGCTTCGACGAAACCCTCCGCCTCAACGGCCGGGCCAGCCTGACCGACGATCCCGAACTGCTGGAACTGTTGGCGATGGGCGGCAGGCCGGCCCTTATGGCGATCCGCGTGGCGGTGCGCGAGGCCTATGTGCACTGCAACCGGGCCCTGCGCCGGGCGCGCCTGTGGGACGAAGCCAGCAAGCCGGACCGCGGCATCCTGCCGGGCGGCGGCCGCATGGTCCACGAAATGGCCGGGCTGGAGGGCGATCCCGACGAGGCCGACCGCAGCTATCGGGAGGGGACGCGGAAACTGTATTGACGAGTTTCGATCGGAAGCAGATCCGCAACCTGCCCTGCCGCCGCCCACATTCCGGGAACCGCAATGTTCAGGCTCATATCCTCAATCGGCGTCGTCATGGCCACCTATGCCGGTTTTTCCCTGCTGGGCCCGGTGCTCGGCCCTGCCGATTTCCGGATGGCGGCGTTCCTGGTCGAGCCGGCCTGGTCGATTCCCCTGCCGTCGGACGGAACATGGCCGGTGGATTTCGGCGCCCTGTTCCTGCTGGTTGGCCTGACGGCGCTGGGGTTCGAGACCCTGAAAACGGCGCGCGCCGGCGGCAGGACACTGGGCTATCGCCTGCTCGCGATCCTCTGGCTTGCCGGCGGGGCCGCCCTGTTCCTTCTGGTCGGCGGATTCGGCACCTCGACCTTCCTGCTGCTGACCGCGATGGCCGGGTTCGACGCGGCCTCCGGCCTGCTGGCGCCGCTGCTGAGCAGCCGGCCGGAGGCCGACGCCCCGGACGATGACCCCGAAGCGCCGCAGCTCGAGGCTCCGGCTGCAGAAGATCCGCCGGCGCCAGATCCGCCGCCCACTGCCTATAGATAAGGCAGTGCAGGCCCCCTGGCCGGGCGGCCGTATCGGCCGTTTCCCGTCTGGCAACGCGCTTTGCGGTCGCCTTAATTCGGTCCCAAATTTCCCGCATCGAAATTTTCATTTCATCGATATGTCCCGGCATGGCACTGTCATGCGCGAGACGCCCTGACCGGCCGGCAGGAAGCCGTTCGACAGGCTTTCGGTGCCAAAGCCGCCAATGACGAACCGCCGCCCGTAATGCGCCTGATCAGGTTTTTGCTGTTCCTCGCCGTCGTGGCGTTTTTCGCCGCCTGTATTCCCGCCTTTTTCCCGTCACTCATCTGGCAGATGCCGAAGGCCGGCACGGATTCGGCAACGTCCGACGCCGCTCGCGGGGCCTATCTCTTCGCCATGGCCGGGTGTGCGGGCTGCCATACGCGAAAGGGCGGGACGCCGCTGGCCGGCGGGCGCGAGATAGCATCGCCCTTCGGGGTCTTCGTCTCGCCGAACATCACGACGGACCCGGCCACCGGAATCGGCGGCTGGACCGAGGCGGATTTCATCCGGGCCATGACCCTGGGCCTGTCGCCGGATGAGCGGCACTATTTTCCGGCCTTCCCCTACGTCTCCTACACCAGGATGACGCACGACGACCTGCGCGACCTGTGGGCCTACCTGAAGACCGTCCCGCCGGTTGCCGGCCGGACCGGGGGGCACCGGCTGGCCTTTCCCTATTCGGTCCGGCCCGCCCTCGGCCTCTGGAAGCTGCTGTTCCTGGAACCGGGCCCCTACCGGCGGGATCCCGGGAAATCGCGCAGCTGGAACCGCGGCGCCTACATCGTGACCGGTCCGGCGCATTGCGGCGAGTGCCACACAAGGCGCAATGTTCTGGGCGGCCTGCGCAACAGCGTTCGCCTGGCGGGCGCGCCGGACTACGGCGACGGCAAGGCCAAGATCGGCGGCGCGCCGAACATCACGCCCCACAAGAATAAGGGCATCGGCAACTGGAGCCCGGAGGAAATCGTCTTCGCCCTGCAGACCGGCGTCACACCGGCGGGCGACGTAATGGGCGGCGAAATGGAAGAGGTCGTGGCCAACGTCACGTCCAAGCTGACCGACGCCGACCGCCGGGCGATCGCCGAATATCTGAGAAGCGTGCCGCCCAAGGCGCTGGAATAAGGGCGGAATGCGGGATCGGACGGAAATCAGAAAAAGGGGGCAAACCATGCCGACAGTGACGAAAGAAGCGGCGTTCAAGGCGTCGGCGGACGAGGTCTGGGCGGTGGTGCGCGACTTCGGGCGGCTCGACGAATGGCTGCCGCCGGTCGAAACCTGCGTCGCCGACCGAGAGGGGATCGGCGCGCTGCGGACGCTCACGCTGGCCGACGGCGCGGTGATCGTGGAGCGGCTCGAAGCCCATGACGACGGCGCGCGGACCCTGACCTATTCGATGACCGACGCCGGCCCGATGCCGCTCGTCGACTATGTCTCGACCATCGCGGTCAGCGAGAACGCGGACGGCACGGCGGCCCTGCGCTGGTCGGGCAGCTTCGGCGTGTCCGGCGCCGACGAGGCGGAGGTCGTCGGCTCGATCGAGGGCCTCTACCAGTCCGGGCTGGACTCGGTGGCGGAGAAGCTGTCCGGGTAGGTCGATGGGACGATGTGCGGCGGCGCCCGCCAGAATTCCTGAATTGTCGCCTTGGCAGGCATTGCAGGGGAGGCGTTGAAACCCTCCCCTACGACCCGGCCACCGCTCCGGATCGCAGGCCGTGCTATCCCTTCTCCGCCTTCCTGGCGTCGAAGTACTTCTTCGTGGTGAAGCTCAGGCCCCGGTCGGCGTAGCCGCGGCACTGGCGGTCCTTGAATTCGACCGCCTTTTCCCACTCGTCGACGTCGTACATCTCGCGCTCGGCGACGCAGCGGATCTCCGAGACCGTGCGGGCGTCGAGGCCGAGCTTTTCGGCGATCTCCTCGTCGGAAAACCCCGGCTTGCGCCTCTCCGCCGGCAGGTGCTCGACATAGTCGATCTGGAACGACTGGGCCATCTCCACCACCCGGTCGCGGTATTTCCGGTAGACCTCGGGATCGACGAAATAGAACGGCATGGCCGGCTCCTATCGCAGCTGGCGCTTCTCGGCGCCCACGGGGCACACGCGCATACATTCGAAACACTGGCCCTGGCTGATGTTGGCGTAGGTCATGGACCACAGCGTCCGGGTCATCAGGGTCGAGTTGAGGATCATCCGCCGCCGGTCCCGGTCGTCCTCCTCGAACAGCTTTTCCATCGCCTTCTGGAAGCCGGGCACCCAGTAGGTCTGCACGCGGGTCGTGCAGCGCGCCGCGTCGAACCGGCGGCTGGCGACGCGGCCGTCCTCGATCGTGCCGCCGATGCAGCCATCCTCCTCGATCGGGCAGACCGCCATGCACGGCGTCCTGCCGATCTCGTCGTACATCTCCACGCATTGCGGCGCCGGGCAGGCGGGCGTCTCGGGCTGCGGGTCGGGAGTCATCGGCAGGGTGGTGATGACGGCGGAATAATACATGAAGCCGTAGTCCGGGTGCAGCACCGGGCCGGCCAGGCTGGCCGAGCCGCAGCCCGCCAGTTCCGCCGCCAGCGACATGCTGAGGAAGGGCTGCCGCCCCTTGTCCAGCGCCTGCGGGACGTTGAGTGCGTAATAGCCGTAGGTGCGCTCGATATGGGTCGCGACGCGGTTGCCCAGGGCGGCGATGCGGTCGGTGGTCGAGCTCACCTCCATATGCTCGTATTTCGGGCTCTGCCAGTCCGCCGCCCGGGGCTGGGCGCCGCCCATCACGACGACGGATTTCGCGCCGGGCAGATAGTCGGTGGGGCGCTTGCCCTCCGGCGCCGCGGTGAAGGCTTCCGCATCGGCCACGCCCATGACAAGCGCGCCGCTCCTGAGCGCGAAGGCGCGCAGGTCTTGCTTGATGTTGCCGGCTGCGCCGGCGGCGGTCCGCTCGTCTGCCATCGCGCTACTTCAGCTTGCGTTCCTTGCGCCCGATCGGGCACACGCGCATGCATTCGAAACACTGGGCGACGCTTTCCTTGTAGAAGCTGACCGCGCCGCAGGACCGGGCGAAGAAATCCGAGTGGATCATCATCCGCCGGCTGTCCTCGTCCTCCTCCTCGACGATCTGGTCGAGGGCCTTCTGGAAGCTGGAGATGCCGAAATTCATCGAGCGCGAGACGCAGCGTTCCCGGTCGTAATAGACATGCTCGATGTTGCCGTCCGCGTCGATCGAACCGTCGAGGCAGCCGCCGTCATCCGCCGGGCAGGCCGCCATGCAGGGCGTCTTGCCGATGTGGCGGTAGGTCTGCACGCACATCGGCGCCGGGCACACCCCCTGTTCGAGCATGTCGTCGTAATCGAGTTCCAGCGTCGTCAGGCAGGCCGAGTAATAGAGCAGCCCGTATTGCGGATTGAGGATGATGTTGGCGGCGAAGGAGCGGGTGCCGCAGCCGGCCAGCACGGCGGCCAGCATCATCGACATGCGCGGCTGGTAGCCGGCGGTCGGCAGCGCCGGGCCCTGCATCGCGTAGTAGCCGAGCTTCCGTTCGATATGGTCGGCGACGACGTGGATCGCCCGGTCGTTGGCGAAATCGTAGCCGTTGACCTCCATGATCCGGTGGTCGGGCGATTGCCATGCCCCGGCGCTCGGCCCGCGCACGCCGACCACGACGACCGATCTGGTGCCGGGCAGGATATCGCCGGGCCGGTACCCTTCGGGGACGTATTCGTCCCAGCGCTCGACCGGCGCGATCCCGACCACGTCGCCGCCGGCCTTGAGCGCAAGCGCCTTGATGTCGGCGGTCCGCCTGGTCCGTTCCGGCAGCCGCGGCGCGGTCTCGCGCCCGTCCGAATGGGTTGCGCTACTGGCGGGCATGGTTCTCGGCAGTGCGGGTCGTCGCTGTTTCGAGGATGTCGTACACGTTAGAGAATTGCCGGTCCCGGTCAACACGGTCGGCAGCCGGGCCGGGATTGAGCCGGAACCGGGCCGGAGCGGGCAAAGGCCGATAGACCTGCTGCGCCGGTTGCGCCAGACTGCCTTCGAACGGGAACGGTCGGGACGGCGGCGGCAGGAGCCGCGCCCCGATCCGATGGCGGGGGATGGCGCAGGAATGTCCGACCCATTTCAGTTGCCGGCGTCGCGCGACGGGATCCGGGCGATCCAGAGCCGGCGCAAGCGCGCGGCATTCGAACGGGCGACGCGGGCGAAGTGGTATCGGGGCAGGCTGGACGGCATCGATCCGGACCGGCTGGACGACCCGGAGGAATGGGCGAAGATCCCGATCCTGGACAAGGACATCCTGCGCCGCTGGTCCCACCGGGAGTTCATGGACCAGCTCTGCATCGTCGACAACACGGACATCGCCGAATACTGGCGCTCCGGCGGCTCGACCGGCAAACCCGTCTTCTATCCGCGCACCTTCGCCGACGTGGACTACGGCATGCTGTCGTGGCGCCGGGCCTGGGGCGTGACGGAGACGCCGCCGGGCGAACTGGCGCATATCTGCTTTCCCATCGGCGTGCATCCGGCCGGGCAGGTCTGGGCGCGCGGCGCGCACGGCGCGGGCGTCGGCGTCCTGTGGGCCGGCGCCGGCAACGCCATGCCGACCCGGGTGCAGCTCGAGCTGATCGCCAATATCCGGCCCACGGTGCTGGTCGGCATGCCGAGCTTCGCGCTGCACATGGCGAACATCGCCGACGCCGAAGGCATCGACCTGCGCGACAGCAGCATCGGCCGGATCATCACCGCCGCCGAGACGCTGTCGGACGCCAAACGCGAGAAGCTCAGCCGCGAGTGGGGCGCCGAGGTGTTCGACGTGTTCGGCATGTCCGAGGCCGGGCTGATGGGCGGCGAGGGCCGCGCCCATGACGGCATCCACATCTGGACTGACCTCTATTTCATCGAGACGGTCGACGAGCGCACGCTGGAGCCGCTGAACGACGAGCGGCCCGGCATGCTGCTGGTCACGCCGCTGGTGACCGGCCACGCCACGCCCTTCCTGCGCTGGAATTCCGGCGACATCGTCTCCCTGCACGACGGCGGCGCGACCGGCCACCGCTATGCCGACCTGTTCCCGATGATCCGCCACGCCCACCGCACCGCCGGCTTCTTCAAGGTGCGCGGGATCAACGTCAACCACACGGATTTCGAGGATTTCATCTTTGCCGACCCGAAGGTGAACGATTTCCAGGTCGTGCTGACGACCGCGGATACGGGCCTGGAGGACGTTCTGCTGCGCCTGGAGCTGAAGCGCGGCGCCGATGCGACGGAAGCCGTGGATACGCTGCGCTTTCGGATCCGCCAGACCTTCGAACTGGCGGTCGCGACCGAGGTGCTGCCCAACGGCGAGCTGGGCAAGGATTTCGAGAAATTCATGAAGGCCCCCCGCTTCGTCGACCGGCGGGTGTAGGGCGATCCGGGGCCTTCCGGGTGTCATGAAATGTCATGATTGGTCATGTTTCGTGCCGCTCTGCCCTTTCCCGTCATTCCGACCGGAGCGGCCGTCAGGCCGCGGAGTGGAGGAATCCCGGCGCAGGGCCTGGGGTTCGTACCGGATGGATCGAGTCGAGATCCCTCCACTCGCTTGCGCTCGGTCGGGATGACGGGGAATTGGGAGCACCCGGTCGCAGTCCGGGGCAGGGTGCCCCACCAGGGTGCGCCGGGGGCGCCGGAGCATAGGCCGAAAGTCCTGATAGGAAAAATATCGTATAATTAACGATCGTTCATATGCCCTCGATTTAGTTATTTTCCGCAGTTTTCCGCCATTTCGACCGCCTTACCGAAATAGACAGACCGGTCGACCCAGAGCAAAATTCGCTCCGGGGTCCGTCCGGGCGAGCGGGAGAACGGGCGCTGCGGCGGGACGCGATGCGTCACGGCCCTTCCGGGGCCGGCGGGACGTGGAATGTTCATATAATGTTCTATAAACTGGAGTCAACCCCCGTTTCCGGTCGGATCGCCACAGGTGTTATGGCGCCGGCAAGCGGGAGCCGGCTTCACGCCGCCTGCGCCCGCTCCGCCCCGAACCAGCCGGGATAGGCGAACAGGGCGGACGAGCCGCCGGTGTGCAGGAAGACGACCCGCTGGCCGGCCCGGAAAACGCCCTCGCGGACCAGCCCGAGCAGGCCGGCGAAGGTTTTCCCGGTATAGACCGGATCGAGCAGGATGCCCTCCAGCTCGGCCATCGTCCGCACGGCCGCCAGCGTCGAGTCCGCCGGGATGCCGTAGCCGGCGCCGACGAAGCGGTCGTCGACGCGGACGGAAGCGGCGTCAATCTTCCCGGTCAGGCCGATATCCAGGCCGATACGCGCCGCGGCCGCCTGCGCCAGGGCCAGCACCTTCGCCTCCTGCGCCGCCGCTTCGGCCCGCACGCTGATCCCGTAGACGGGAATCTTCGACCCCACCCCGAGCAGGCCGGCAAGCATGCCGGAATGGGTGCCGGCGCTGCCGCTGGCGAGCACGATGGCGTCGATGCCGAGGCCGGCCGTTTCGGCCTGCGCGGTCAGTTCGGCAGCCGCGTTGGCGTAGCCCGCCGCGCCGACGGCGTTCGAGCCGCCGCCCGGAATGGCGTAGACGCGCCCGGCGCCGCCGGGCAGGCTCGCGACCAGCTCGTCGAGCGCGGCGTCCATGTCGTCGCGCCGCTCGCAGCGATGGACGACGGCGCCGCACAGCCGGTCGAGCAGAACGTTGCCGTTCTCGTTGTAGTCTGCGTCGGCAAACCCCGTCCTGTTTTCCAGCAGCACATGGCATTCCAGGCCGAGGCGCGCGGCGGCGGCGGCGGTCTGGCGGGCGTGGTTGGACTGGACCGCGCCCTGGGTGGCGACGGCTTCGGCCCCGCGCGCCAGCGCTTCGCCCATCAGGAATTCCAGCTTGCGCGCCTTGTTGCCGCCGGTCGCCAGCCCGGTGCAGTCGTCCCGCTTGAT
Organism: Alphaproteobacteria bacterium; assembly: GCA_965202925.1. Taxonomy (GTDB): domain Bacteria; phylum Pseudomonadota; class Alphaproteobacteria; order Bin65; family Bin65; genus Bin65. The sequence continues at coordinate 895,732 of CBDBCG010000002.1, forward strand.
CCAGATCTCCGGCCCGCCCCCCGGTCCGCCTTCCGGTCCGGCCCCCGGTTCGGCGAGCGCGGCGCTCAACCGTTCGAGCGGCTCCAGCGGCGTCGGCAGATGGGCGAGGCGAACCCGCGGGAGGCTGTCGAGATTCATGGTGTTCCGTCCGCGTTCGGTTTCGGGAAAGGGCGGGCGCGAGTCCCGGCCGGCCGGATAATGCCGTTGCCCGGCCGGGACAGGCAAAGCCCTCCGCGTCGCGCCGTACGGGCGAAACCGCGCGCCGTGGCGGCGATGGCGCATTGAACGGCGCCGGCATCGGATGTAAGGTTGGCTGCATGGAAAAGCCTGACGAAACGCCGCCGCCCGATGTGCCCGGCCGGCCGGAAGACTGGCGCGAGCAAATCAAGGCGGACCTCGCGGCCCAGCTTGAGGCCGGCGCCACGCTGTACGGCGTCCGGTCGGACGGCGCCTATATCGCGCGGACCAAACATGGAGACCGGGTCATTGAACCGCCCGGCCGGAAGTCCGCCTGAGCCGGCCGTCCGGCGCTGCCCGCCATGCCGACACTCTATGTCGTCGCCGGCCCGAACGGGTGCGGCAAGTCTACGCTGACGCGCACCGAATGGCTCAGCGGGCTGGAGATCATCGACCCCGACGCGATTGCGCGCGCTATGGCGTCCGGCAATCCCGCCGAGGCGGCGCGGGCCGCCCTGCGGCGCCGGCGAGCGGCGCTTCAGGCAGGCCGGACGCATCTGGTGGAAACCACCCTCGCGGGTTCCGGCGTTCTGCGCCACATGGAGGCTGCGCGGAGGGCCGGCTATCGGATTGAACAGCACTATGTATCCGTGGATTCGCCCGATCTGGCCCTCGACCGCATCCGGACTCGTGTGGCGTCCGGCGGTCACGATGTTCCGGAACCGGATGTGCGGCGGCGCTTCGCCCGGTCGCTGGCCAATCTGCCGGCTGCGGTCGCGCTATCCGGCGAGGCGCGTCTCTACGACAACACAAACCCGGACCGGCACGACCGTGAGGTCGCGGTTATCGCAGGGGCTGCCCGGTGGACTTCCCTGCGTTCTTCCGGATTGGGCCGCCGCGGCTCTCGTCCGCACGCCGCCACGCTGGCCGTAGCCGTAGCAGCGAATCGGAACCGGTCTGTGCGCGGCGCCTCCGGCGGTGCAGACGAACGCACGGGCAATGCGGCGCCGAACGTCCTGGCCGGCCCGGCGCGACAGGTAGCAGGTAACAGTCCCGCTCGTCGGCCGGCTTTTCGGGCACAACCGGCATCGCACCACGGCAGGCTACGCCCACCTTGCCGATGCGCACCTTGTCGAAGCGGCGGGGAAGGTCGGAGCAATCATCGCCACCGCGACGGCGAGTCAACGCCCACGACCGATAACGCATCGACAACAGCACCGCAGCGCTCCGGGTCGCGGAGCACGTCGAAAGCGTGCATCAATCCGGCGCGACCGTGTCGCCCGTGTAAAAGGCCGCCGTACGCTGCGCCGCGGCGCGCGCAACGTCGGCGTCCGTTCCCGCTGCCTCGGCCGCCCGGCCCCACGCCGCACTGCTTCTGACGACGAGCGCCCTTCCGTCACGAGTCGTGTGGAACGTTGCCCCGTCCAACTTGGGTTCGTTCGGCCGCGTAAGATGCAGTTCCATCCCCAGCAAGCCCATCTCCCAACCTACGCCGACGGCACCGGGACCGAACTTGTGCCAGTGATCCGACACCAGCGCGGTATGCGTAATCGCCAGGCGCGAGCGGTCGATACCATCGTTGCACAGACGCGCGTCCACCCAGCTCACGTCACCGCCGAACTCCCACGTCAGCCCGAGATGCGAGGGACGCTCGCAGTGCCTGATCGTGCCGCCTGCGTTTCCCTCCAGTTGGAAGCGACCGCCGAGTTCGAGGCGGCCGCTGACTGGCAGGAACCAGCGTGGGATTCGTTCCGCGCTCGTCACGGCGTCCCAGAGGTCCTCCACCGTTGTCGCGTAGCTGCGGGCCAGGGTGACCGCGCGAGCGGCCTGTCCGTCGCGCTCCAGGGACGACACTGTGCGCTCCACGGCGCCGAGGAGGCGTTCGACATCCAGGTCCATGGCTTCCCCGTTTCGTCAAGCAGGTGATTATCCATGTCCATGCCGCTGCGTACAGCAAATCGAGCCGCGTGGACGATGGCTCGGACCGTCCGCAAGATCGCAGACCGTCCGACAACAGCAAGTCGGACGCCCGCCCGATGGCGACACGCCTCGACGAGCACGAGCGCCGACAGATGGCCCGGCACGTCCTTCCCCGCAACTGTCACCCGCGGTGCGGCGACCGTTGTGCGATCTGATGACCGCTTCCCCCTGCGCCAATGTATACGTTACCCGGCGCTTCGCGCCCGAGACAACGAGTCCGGCGGCTGTCATGCCGCTCCGCATTGTCTTGTTACCTCGTGCTTCCCATACTGCCGCCCGGAAGCCGCGCGGCGGTTCGGGGACTGTCTCCGCAAGTGCGCGGCGGGCGCTGCCGCTCAAGCGCCGCTCGGGCTAAATGCCTGGCCTGCAACGGTTTGCAGTGCGCGGCCGCTTGGTTGGCCAGGAAGCGGGTTGACGACGCCCTTCGGCGCGTGGTCCTCACACCCCCCTGACCTTCGGCAGCATCAGAAAGTCCCAGGGGGAGGGGAAGTCGCCGACCGGGACTTCGATGACCGTCGGGCCGCCGCTCCTGAACGCCTCGCGCAATCGTTGCCGCAACTCGTCCGGCGTTTCCGCGCGCATCCCGCGGGCGCCGAAGCTTTCGGCGAGGCGGACGAAATCCGGGCTGGTCAGGTCGGAGGCGATCGGCCGGTTGTCGTAATTCTCGATCTGGAAGCGCCTGACGTTGCCGTAGGCGTTGTCGTTGAACACGATGGCGGTGAGCGGGATGGCGTAATGCACGGCGGTCGCCAGTTCGCCGATGCCGAACAGGGCGCCGCCGTCGCCGGCGATCGCGACGACCGGCACGTCCGGGCGGGCATGGGCCGCGCCCAGCGCCGACGGGATGCCCCAGCCCAGGGTGCCCTGGTAGGCCGAGGTCAGATGGGTGCGCGGCCGGTAGCTCGGGAACGCCAGGCGCGCGACATAGCCGACCTGGGTCAGCTCGTCGAAGAAGAGGCCGTCGCGCGGCAGCTCCGCCCGGATCGCGCCCAGCCAGGCCATCTGCGGGCCGAGCCGGTCCCGGTAAGCCTCGGCGAAGCGCGCCTTTTCCGCGGCGATCCGGTCGCGCCAGGCGCCGCGCTTCGCCTCCCTGCCCTCGAGCGCTTCGATCAGCAGCGGCAGCGCCTCGCGCACGTCGGTGTGGAGCGCGACGTCGGGCGGGCGGACGCGGCCCAGTTCCTCGATGTCGATGTCGATATGGATCACCTTCAGCGCGTCGTCGGCGCCCCACAGCATCTGCTGGTTGAGCCGCGTGCCGATGCCGAGCACCACATCGCAGGCCGGCCACAGCGCATGGCCGACCGGTGCGCCCGCGCTCAGTTCGTGCTCGCTTGAGACGACGCCCCGGCCAGTCCGGTAGGCGACGGCCGGGGCGGACAGCATGTCCGCCAGCCGCGTCACGTCTTCGCTGCAGTCCAGCGCGCCGCTGCCGACGACGATGAGCGGACATTCGGCCGATTCGAGCAATGCGGCAGCGCGCTCGACGGATTGCGCATCGACCGCCGGCGCCGGATCAACCGGGGCGGCCAGGTCCGCCGGCGCGCCGTCCACCGGCGATTTCCAGACGTTGACCGGCACCTCGATTCCGACCGGCCGGCGCCGGCCCGACTGCATGGCCGTGACGGCCGATTGCAGCAGGGCGTGGGCATCGCCGCCGCCGGTGATCGTCGCGGCCTGCTTGGTCAGCCCCGCCAGGATGCCGAGCTGGTCGGGCAGCTCGTGCAGCATCCCGAACCCCTTGCCGATGGCGCGCAGCGGGATCTGGCCGGCCAGCGCCAGCACCGGCGCGTTGGTCGCATAGGCGGTGGCGAGCGCGGCCGAGGCGTTGAGGAAGCCCGGCCCCGGCACGACGGCGAAGGCCTGGGGCCGGCCGGTCGCCAAGGCCGCGCCGAGCGCCATGTAGGCCGCGCCCTGTTCGTGCCGCGCCGTAACCGGCTTCAGCCGGTTCTGCTTGTCGTAGAGGGCGTCGAAGAAATCGTCGTTCTGGACGCCGGGCAGGCAGTAGAGGTTTTCGATCCCGTTCCGGATCAGGGTCTCGACGACGAGTTCGGCGACGGTTTCGGGCATGGCTCGGGGCTCCGGCGGTTGGGCGCGCGATGATAGCGCGGCGGCGGCGGCCGGCAACCGGCTCCGGCGAGAAGCCCGGCGAGCCCGGCCGGCTGTCCGAAGAGCTTTCGGAAAGGGCGGCCGACCGCCCGGGAGACGGCAGCGCTCAGGACGTCTCGACCCGTAGCACATGCTGGCGCAGCGCCCGGTTGATCTCCGTCTGATAGCCCCGGCCGCCCGGTGCGTTTCGCTTGAACCAGTCGACCACATCGGCGTCGAGACGCAACGTGATTTGCTGCTTGACCGGCCGGTAGAACAGGCCGCGCCGCGCTTCGTTCCAGTTCGTCAGTTCCGGAAGCTCGCTCGTATCGATCCGGTCGTCCGGTACCGCTTCGAGCGCGGCGAGATCCGCTTTCTGCTCTTTGGTGAGCCTTTCAGAAGTTCCCTTCTTCATAAGTTTTCCTCTCATGCGCCGTGGCCTTCCGCGCGCTGATGATTCGTCCCGTCTCTTCGCCGGTCTGCCTGTCGGTTTGCGGCCAGGTATGTGCCACGATAACCACGGTGTTGCGGATCAGCCCGATCGTCTGCCAACGCTCCTCGACCGCATGGTCATCGGGACGCGACGCCGCAAGCGGATCGTCGAAAACGAGCCGGGCGGTTTCGAAATCCAGGCCGTGCTTTCGCCTGTTTTCCCGGCTCTTGCCGGCGTTCCATATCCACTGCACAGCGGCGCGACTATTGTCGTGACAATTATGTAGTTACAATCTTGACGTTATCCACCCGTATTCCCTTTCGAACTCAAACGCAAGATATGCAGACGAATCCGGGCTGCGCGGCGCAGACGGGTCAGATGCCGCGCCGGGGCCGGGTCGATCTTCCGCTTCCGGCCCGGTGCTGACCGGCTTTCGCGGATTGCGCCGAGGCGCTAGGGTCGCGCCACGACAGCGAACGGAAAGAGGTGGGCCATGGGCGCCAGGGTGTATCGCGACTACGACCAGGAGGCGCTCGACGCCGCCTACAACGCGCGCGCGACGGTCGATTTCGGCGCCACGATCGCATTGTGGGAGGCCGAGGCCGCGGCAACGCGCAAGGCGCTGGACATCGATCCGGACAAGTCCTTCGGACCGTCGGACATGGAGGTGCTGGACGTCTTTCCCGCCGGCAGCAAGGGCGGTCCGATGCACCTGTTCATCCACGGCGGCTACTGGCGCGCGCTGACCAAGGAGGAGCACAGCTTCGTCGCCGCCGGGCTGGTGCCGGCCGGCGCGACGGTCGCGGTGAATTCCTACGACCTGTGCCCGAACGTCACCCTCGACACGATCATCGAGCAGTGCCGGCAGGCCGTCGTCTGGTGCTGGAACCACGCGGCGGACTACGGCGCCGACCGCGACCGTTTCTTCGTCTCCGGCCATTCCGCCGGCGGGCATCTCACCGCCATGATGCTGGCGACCGACTGGACGCGCTACGGTCTGCCCGCCGACGCGATCAAGGGCGTGACGCCGATCAGCGGCCTGTTCGACCTGGAGCCGCTGCGCCTCGCCTACATCAACGAATGGATACAGCTGGAGCCGGCGGACGTCCCGCGGGTCAGCCCGGTGCACAATCCGCCGCCGCCCCGGCCCGGCAAGAGCGCACCGGTGACGATCTCCTACGGCACGAAGGACCCGGCCGAATTCGGCCCCCAGGCGGACGCCTACCTGAAGGCTCTGGCCGATAACGGCATCGCGGCGGACCTCTACGTCCAGGGCGGCGCCGACCATTTCGCCGCCGCCTTCTGCCTGCGCGATCCGGCAAGCCCGCTCAGCCGCCTCGTCCAGGCGCAGATGGGGCTGTAGCCGCCGCCTCGGAACAGGCCTCAGAACAGCGGGCCCTTGTTCACCATGCCGCCGTCGACGGTGACGACCGTGCCGGTGGTGTAGCTCGACAGGTCGCTCGCCAGGAACACCGCTATGTCGGCGATTTCTTCCACCGTTGCGGCGCGGCCCCAGGCGAAGGGCGCGAAATAGTCGGCGTAGCGCTCCTCGTCGCCCCAGGCGTCGTGCGCCGCCTTGCGCATCATGCCGACCAGCTTTTCCGTCGCGACCGGGCCGGGATTGAGGCCGACGACGCGCACGCCGTCCTTTGGCCCGCCGCCGCCGAGCGCCCGGGTGAAGGCCATCAGCGCGGCGTTGGCCGTGCTGCCGCAGATATAGTCGGCGACCGGCTTCTCGCCGCCGTTGCCGATGATGTTGACGATGACGCCGCTGCCGCGCGCCTTCATGGCGGCGTAATAATGGCGGCACAGGTTGATCGTGCTGAAGACCTTGAGGTCCCACACCGCGCGCCATTGCGGTTCGAGAATCTCGTCGATCCGCCCCTTGGGAATCGCGCCGGCCGAGTTGACCAGGATGTCGGCGTCCAGGCAGGCCTCGGCGAGCGCGTCCTGGCCTTCACTCGTCGAGAGATCGAGCGGATGGCAGGTCACGGACACCGGATGCGCCGCCTCGATTGCCGCCTTCAGCCCGTCCAGCCGCGCCGCCGTGCGCGCCGAAATGTGCAGATGGACGCCTTCGGCCGCCAGCCGTTCTGCGATTGCCCGGCCGATGCCTTCCGACGCGCCGGTGACGACCGCCGTCCGGCCGGCAAGGTTGGTTTCCAGGGCCATGGGCCGCTTCCTCACAACTTAAATCGGAACGTCCGAGTCAAAGCGTGTCCGATCTATTTTGGGACCGCCGAAGTGGCCGAGGCACGCCCTTCGATACGCCCCGGCCTTGCGGCCGGGGCTACTCAGGGTGAGGGAGAGGGGGTATCCCGAACACCTTTCCCCTCATCCCGAGTAGGCGCGTCAGCGCCGTATCGAGGGACGCCTGGCCGCCGCGGTTCCATCAAGGACGGATACACTCCCTACCGCCGCCAGCATTCCGATTGCCGGACGAAAGGCAAGGGCGGAAACGGCCGGAAGCGCGAAGGGAGCGCCGGCAGATCTGCCGCTTCAGCGCGCCGAAGCCTCGATCAGCCGCTTGAGTTCCAGGATTTCGGCTTCGTGGCCGGATCGCAGGCCGTCCCAGCGGGCGTCGTCCATGCCCGCCTGGCGCCAGGCGATCAGGGAGACGACGCAGCTTTGCGGATCGCGTTCCAGAACGTCGCCCGGCACCACCCGGATCATGATCCGCGCGACGAGGAAGTCCGGATCGGGGCCGAGGTGGTACAGGATCGTTCCGCGGTCCGGGTCGGCGTCGATCCGGGCCCAGATCGGCTCGCCGGTGTCCGGGAAGGCGCCTTTGACCGTGCCGTCCGGATGGACCCGGGCCTCGCCCAGCCCGACGGCCCAGCGGGCCAGTTTCTCCGGCGCTTGCAGAAAGGCCATGGCATCGGCGGCCGGGCGGTCGACGGCGGCCGAGCAGATATGGGCCCAGCGGTCTTCCATCGCGTCCGCCTCCGTCAGAAGCCGAGCAGCCGGGGCAGCCACAGGCTCAGGCCCGGCACATAGGTGACCAGAACGAGGGCGGCCAGGCTGACCAGCAGGAACGGCCAGGTTTCGCGCAGCAGCGCCGGCAGGCCGCAGCCGGCGATCCGCTCCGCCGCGAACAGGCAGACGCCGAGCGGCGGCGTCAGCAGGCCGATATTGAGGTTCAGGATGGCGATGGCGCCGAAATGGACCGGGTCGACGCCCACCGCAGCCGCCGCGGTGGCGAGGATCGGCACGAACAGGATAATGGCGGCGACCGGATCGATGAACATGCCGAGCAGGAGCATGATGAGGTTGAGCGCGAGCAGCAGCAGCGCCGGCGGCAGGTCGAGCTCGCGCACCGTGTTCTCGAGCAGGGACGGCACATTCTCCATCCCCATCACCCAGGTGAAGATCGCACCGCAGCCGACGATGATCAGCAGCTGCGCGGAGAACACGGCCGAGCGGTCGAGCACCGACAGGAACTGGCCCAGGCCCAGGGAGCGATAGAGGAACACGGCGATCAGCAGGGCGTAGAAGGCCGCCAGCCCGCCCGCCTCGGTCGGCGTCATGATGCCGCCCAGGATGCCGGCCAGGATGATCCCGGGGATCATCAGCGGCGGGAGGGCGCGGCCCGCCGACCGGGCGACCGCGGGCAGGCTGCGGTCCATTTCGACGGCCGCGTGGCCCCGCTTGCGCGCCTGGATGCCGACCAGCGTCATCTGGCAGAAGCCGATGGTCAGGCCCGGAACGATGCAGGCGGCGAACAGCGCGCCGATCGAGATGCCGGTCATCGAGCCGTAGATCACGACGATCAGCGACGGCGGCACCATCGGTCCGATGATGGATGACGAGGCGGTGACGGCGGCGGCGTAGGCGGCGGAATAGCCGCTCCGGCTCATCGACGGGATGAAGACCTTGCCCAGCGCCGCGATATCGCCGAGCGCGACCCCGGTGATGCCCGAGAACAGGATCGATGCGCCGATATTGACCTGGGCGAGCCCGCCGCGCATCCAGCCGAACAGCACGTTGGCGAAGGCGATCAGCCGGTCGGTGATCCGGCTCTCGTTGATCAGTTCCCCGGCCAGGATGAACAGCGGGATCGCCATCAGCACGAACACGTCGATGCCCTGGAAGATCCGCTCGGGCAGGACCGGCAGGAACGCCGTCTGGCCGCTTGCCGCGAGCCAGAGCAGCGACGCAGCAACCATCGTCCAGGCGACCGGCAGGCCCGCGAACAGGAGGAACAGGAACGACGCCAGGAACAGGCCGAGCGAAAGGCTCACCCGGCATCCTTCCACGGCCGGCCGGACCATGACTGCCGCAGCCGGACGATCAGAAAGACCAGCCCGAGGCCGAAGGCGACGGGCAGGGCGGCGTAGGGATACTGCAGCGAAATCTGCAACCCGTCGCTGGTCTGGCCGCCGCCGAACTCGACGGTCCGCACGGCGGCGACGGTGAGAACCAGCAGCAGGGCGACGGTCAGCAGGTCGAGCGCCCGCATCCAGTACCAGCGTGCGCCGGGCCGCAGCAGGTCCGGGACGAAGGTCACCCTGATGTGGCCGTCGATCCGGATCGAGACTGCCGTGCCCGCCAGCACCGACCAGACGAGGGCGTAGCGGGCCATCTCCTCGGTGAAGAAGGGCGTGACGCCGAAGCCGTAGCGCATCGCGACCTGCGCGACGATCAGCGCGAACAGCAGCAGCAGCGCCGCCGCGCCGATCGTCCGCAACAGGCGTTCCAGCCAGCCGGTCATGGTCACACGTTCAGGACCGGGCGCCCGGCCCACAGCCCGGCGGTCTCCGGGGCGCTACTTTGAGAGCCGCGCCACCTCGGCGATGATCTCGTCGACCAGCGCCGGCGTGTCGACATTCTTCTTCAGCCACTCTATTGCGGCCGGCCGGACGCGGTCTGCGAAGGCCTTCTTCATTTCCCGGGTGAACGGGATGACGGTGACGCCTCTTTCTTTGGCCATCGCGATATTCTTGGCCTCGGCGTCCCGCGACGCCTTGCGGTTGTAGGCGATGGCCTTCTTGCCCGCGGCCAGCACGACGGCCTTGTGCTTGTCCGACAGCTTGGCGAACCAGCCGTCGTTGATGCCGAGCGGCCCGAAGGCATAGATGTGGCCGTCCAGCATCAGGAATTTCTGGACCTCGTGCAGCTTGATCAGGTTGAACACCCAGACGGCGTTGTCCTGGCCGTCGACCACGCCGGTCTTGAGCGACGTGTAGAGTTCCGGGAAGGCGATGGGCGTCGCCGAGCCGCCCAGCGTCAGCACCGGGATGCCGAAGATCGGCGCCATCACGCGCATCTTCAGGCCCTTCATGTCGTCCGGCTTGCGGATCGCCTTGTTGGCGCTGTAGTGCTTGAAGCCGCCGGATTCCCACCAGCCGAGCACGCGGATGCCGGTCTTCTTGCGGATGTCCTCGGCCATCTTCGTGCCGACCGGCCCGTCGAGCAGCTTCCAGGCGGTCTGCTCGTCCGGGAAGAGGTAGGGCATCGACAGGATCTGGATGTCCTTGTAGATCGACGCATAGTTGCCGTCTGACGCGTCGGACATCTGGATGATGCCGTGGCGGACCTGGTTCAGCCGCTCGTTGGGTTTGCCGAGCGCGCCGCCATAGACGATTTCCATCTTGATCGCGCCGCCCGAACCCTTCTCCACTTCCGCCTTGAACAGTTCGAACATGCCGTTGACCGGCTCGGCGCCCGGAAACCCCTTCTTGAGCATGAGCCCGGCCTTGATGTCGGCAGCCGATGCCTGGGCGGACAGTCCCGCCGCCAGCACGGCGGCCGCGGCGAGGGATGCCGCGATCCCCAGTTTGTTGAACATTTTCTCCTCCGTTGACCTCTTGGCGGGAAACCGGCGTATACAATCGGCCCATCGCCGCTGTTCGGCAAGGAACTTCGCGCTTCCGGGCAGGTGCGAAGGTTGCCTTTCCGGAAGCCGGAACCCCGCAGGTCGCTGCGGAAAATCAAGCCGTACCGATGAGATATGAGTGAGTTGCCAGCCCGCTACCAGATCGGCATCGACGTCGGGGGGACGTTTACCGATTTCCTGTTGAGCGACGGCAGCGGGGCCGGGCGCATCTTCAAGGTGCTGTCGACGCCGGACGATCCGTCAATCGCGGTCATGGCCGGGCTGGAGGAGATGGCGACGGCAGAGGGCAGGCAGCTGGACGCGTTCCTCGCCGGGGTACAGCGCATCGTCCACGGCACCACCGTCACGACCAACGCGGTGTTGACGGGGGCCACGGCGAAGACCGGGCTGCTGACCACCCACGGCTTCCGGGACGCGCTCCAGATGCGCCGGGGTATCCGCGAGGAACTCTACAACAACAAATTTCTCGCACCCGTGCCGCTCGTGCCGCGCCGGCTGCGCCTGCCGGTGCGCGGCCGCATTCTGGCGACCGGCGAAGAGATGACGCCGCTGGAGCCCGGCGACGTCGCCGACGCCGCCGGGACCTTCCGCGCCGCCGGCGTGCAGGCCGTCGCCATCTGTTTCATGCACGCCTATGCCAACCCGGCCCACGAGCGGGCCGCGGCGGCGCAGCTCCGCGCCCTGATGCCGGAGGCCTATGTCAGCGCGTCCGCCGACGTGCTGCCCCAGGTGCGCTACTATGAGCGCACCAGCACGACGGTCCTCAACGCGGCGGTGGGCCCGATCCTCAAGCGCTATCTGGAACGGCTGACCGCGCGCCTGGAAGAGGCCGGCTTCGGCGGCGTCCTGCTGGTCATGCAGTCGAACGGCGGCGTCTGCGCGCCGCAGGCGGCCATCGGCAGGGCGGCCTCGACCCTGCTGTCCGGCCCGGCGGCCGGCCCGGTCGCCGCCGGGGTCTATGCCCGCCGGTTCGGCTCCGCACGCAACATCGCCATCGACATGGGCGGCACGAGCTTCGAAGCGTCGCTGACCCTGGACCGCGCCCCCGCGGTGACGACCGGCGCCACGATCAACCGGTTTGCCATGGCTTTGCCGTCGCTCGACATCAAGACGATCGGCGCCGGCGGCGGCTCGATCGCCTGGATCGACGGCGGCGGGCTGCTGCGCATGGGGCCGCAAAGCGCGGGCGCAAAACCCGGCCCGGCCTGCTACGGGCTGGGCGGCGGCCGGCCGACCTGCAGCGACGCCAATCTCGTGCTCGGCTACCTGTCGGCGGATTATTTCGCCGGCGGCCGGATGCGGCTGGACGCGGCGGCGGCGCGCCGGGCCATCGCCGAAGAGATCGCCCGGCCGCTGGGCCTCGATCCGGTCGCCGCGGCGGCCGGCATGTACCGGGTGATGAACGTCAACATGGCCTCGGCGATCCGCGAGGTCTCGATCGAGCGGGGCTACGATCCGCGGGATTTCCCGCTGGTCTGCGCCGGCGGGGCGGGCGCCATCCACGCCGCCATGATCGCGCGGGAGCTGGGCATCGGCACTGTCCTCGTGCCGCGCGAAGCCTCGATCCTGTGCGCCGCCGGCATGCTGCGCACCGACCTGCGCCACGACCTCGTGCGCTCCTGCGCGAAACCCTTTACGACGCGGGATCTGCGGGACGGAGTGCTGCCCGGCCTGCTGCGGGACATGGAGGCCGAAGCGCGGGCGCTGCTCCGCGTCGAGGGTGTGGCGGATGACGAGCAGGAGTTCGTCTATGCGCTCGATCTGCGCTACATCGGCCAGTATCACGAGGTCCGGGTCGACGAGATCCCGGAAACGGCGCTCAAGTCCCTCGATCTGGCAACCGTCACGGCCATGTTCCACCGCAGCCACGACCGCATGTTCGGCTACGACCTCGCCGAGGAGGAGACGCCGGTGGAGCTGGTGAATGTGCGCCTGACGGCGCTGGGCCGGACCCCGAAGCCGGACCTTGCTGTCCGGCCGGATGCCGGCCCGGACCCGTCGGCGGCGCGAAAGGGCAGCCGGTCCGTCTTCGAGCCCGCCGCAGCCGAATTCGTCGATGCGCCGGTCTATGACGGAGAGCTTCTGGCGCCGGGCAACGCGCTTGCGGGGCCGGCCATCGTAGAAGCCGCGGTCACGACGATCCTGGCGCCGGCCGGCTTCGGCGTCGAGATCGATGCCGTGGGAACGGCCGTGCTGACCGACCGGGCGGCGGCATGACGGCGCGGGACCGGGCCATCGATCCGATCCTGGCGTCGGTGATTGCCCGGCGGCTCAAGTCGATCACCGAAGAGATGGGCCTCGCCCTGCTGCGCACGACGCGCTCGCCGATCCTGAACGAAGCCCGGGATTTCGTAACCGGCCTCTACGACGCCGACGGCGACATGCTGGAGCAGACCGAGTACATCCCGGTGCTCGCCTTTGCGCTCCAGCCGGTGTGCAAGCGGATCATCGACTTCTTCGGCGACGACATCCATCCCGGTGACGTCATCCTGCACAACGACGTGTTCAGCGGCGGTAACCAGAACAACGACGTCGCCGCATTCCGGCCGGTTTTCCACGAAGGCGCGCTGGTCGCCTGGGCCGCCTGCAAGGGCCACCAGGCCGATATCGGCGGCGCCCAGGCCGGCGGCTACAACCCGGACGCGCGCGAGGTCTGGCAGGAGGCGCTACGCATTCCGCCGCTCAAGGTCTACGACCGCGGCGTGCTGCGCAGGGACGTCTGGGGCATGGTCTTCGCCAACATCCGCTACCGGATCGTCGAGGAGGACATCAAGGCCCAGATCGGCGGCACGCGGGTCGGCGAGCGCGGCGTGCAGGAATTGATCGCCCGCTACGGCCTGGAGCGATTCCTCGCCCACAAGGACCATCTGTTCGACAGCACGGAGGCCATCGTCGCGCGCGGCATCGAGGCGATTCCCGACGGCCGCTACGAGGCGACCAGCACGGTCTTCTACGACGGCGTCACCGACGGTTCGATCATGGATATCCGCCTCGCCGTGACGGTGGACGGCGGCCATGTCACCTTCGACTTCACCGGCTCGTCGCCCCAGACGCCGGGCTTCGTCAACGCGCCCTATGCGGCGACCGCCTCGGCGGTCATGCTGACCTTCCTGATGCTGATCGACCCGGACATCCCGCACAACGCCGGCATCCAGCGCCGGGTCCGGATCGTCAATCCGGAAGGCTCCTTCCTCAACGCCGCTTTCCCGGCGGCCACCACGTTCGGCAATTCGATCACCGGCCCGACCTCCGACGCGATCATGCGGGCCTTTGCCCAGGCGATTCCCGAAACCGTGACCGCCGGCTGGAACCGCTTCCTCGGATTCGCCGTCACCGGCGACGACCCGCGCAAGGGCCGGCCCTACACCGATATCCTGTTCCTGGCGCTCAAGGGCGGCTCGGGCGCGACCTTCGGGGCCGACGGCTACGACCATATCGGCCTGATAAACTGCGCCGGCGGCATCCTCGCCCAGGATTACGAGATGTTCGAAATCCAGAACCCGCACGTCCTGTCCAAGCACGAATATCTGCCCGATTCGGCAGGCCCCGGCCGTTGGCGCGGCGGCCTCGGGATCGAGACGGAATTCCGCATCGACGGCGAGAGCGTCACCGCCGTGGCGTTCGGCGACGGCATCGAGCCGGGCGCCGCGGCCTTCGGCCTGTTCGGCGGCGGCGCCGGCACGCTCAACCGGGCCGTGCTACGGGCGCCGGACGGCACGGAGCGGGTTGCGAAATCGAAGGAAATCCTGCGCGACATCGCCAGGGGCACGGTGCTGGTGCAGACGGCCGGCGGCGGGGGCGGCTACGGCGACCCGTTCGAACGGCCGGCGGAAGCGGTCGCCGAGGAGGTGCATAACGGGCTGATCAGCCCGGAGGCTGCCGCGCGCGACTATGGCGTGGCGATCACGCCCGATGGCGGGATCGACCGGCCGGCCACGGCGGCGCTGAGAGGAGCGGACAGATGAACCGACCGCGGATCGACCATATCGGCCTCATGGTGGCCGACCTCGATGCGGCCGTCGAGCGGCTGCGTCCGGTATTCGGCGAGGACGTGTCGTACAAGGACCTGCCGCAATACGAGCTTCGCACCGCGATCTTCCAGACCGCCAATCTGGCGATCGAACTGCTCCAGTATACCGGCGAGGCGGCGTTCGCCCGGGGGGTCATGGGCAGCCGGCTCGGCCTCAACCATGTCTCGGCGGAAGTCGCCGACGCCGAGGCGAGCATCGCCGCCCTCAAGGCGCGCGGCTTCGCTGTGCAGGACGGGTTTCCGGCCGACGGGGTGCACGGCCGGGTCGCCTTTTTCGAGCCGGACGACGTGACCGGCCTGCTGTTCGAGATCTGTGAGCCCTTTGCTGCCGGCGCGAAGACCGGCACCGGGACCGATGCCGCCGGCTGATCTGCAGCAGCTCCTGTGGAATCCGGCCGTCGAGACCCTGTCGCGCGACGCGCTGCGGGCCCTGCAATGGCGGCGTCTGGCCCGGCAGCTGCGCTACAATTACGACGGCTCCGCCTTCTACCGCGCCCAGTTCGCCAAAGCCGGCGCCGAGCCGGGCGACATCCGCTCGTTCGAGGATTTCGCCCGCCTGCCGCTGATGGACAAGACGGACCAGCGCGCCGCCCAGCAGGACTCGCTCGACCGGTTCGGCAATCCGTTCGAACTGCTGGCCTGCGCGCCGCGCGAGAAGATCGTCCGCATCGTCTCGACCTCCGGGACCAGCGGCACGCCGACCCTCTACACCCACACGGCGCACGACATCGCCGTCATCAACGAGATGCACGCCCGCAAATACTGGCGCGCCGGCATCCGGCCCGGCGACGTCATGCTCCAGGCGGTGTCGCTCAGCATGTTCACCGGCGGCCTGCCGCTGTCCGACGGCATCCAGCATCTCGGCGCCTGCGTCGTCCCGGTCGGCATCGAGGGCGGCACCGACCGGGTGCTGCAATATCTCGATCTCACCCGGCCGTCCGCCCTGCTGGCGACGCCGTCCTTCGGCCGCCACCTCATCGAGCAGGCGCCGGAGCGCGCCGGCCGGCCGGCCCGCGACCTCGGCATCCGCACCTTCTTCTGCGTCGGCGAGCCGGGCGGCGGGCTGCCGGAAGTCCGCACCCTGCTGGCCGAGGGCTTCGGCGCCAGGGTCTTCGACCACACGGGCGGCGGCCACGCCTTCCACGGCATCTCGCCGGACGAGCCGCCGGAACGCGCGTCGGGCATGCAGTTCGTCTCGGAAGACCATTGCCTGCTCGAGCTGATCGACCCGGAAACCCGCGCGCCGGTGGAACAGGGCGACGGCGCGGTCGGCGAGATGGTCTTCACCTTCCTGGACTGGGAGGGCACGCCCTTTATGCGCTACGCGCTGGGCGACCTGATCGAGATACGGGACGCACCGCCCGATTGCCCGACGCCCGGCCGGCTGTTCCGCATCCTGGGCCGGACCGACGACATGCTGATCGTCAAGGGCGTCAACGTCTATCCGGCGGCGATCCAGGATGTGCTGGCCGGGTTCCGGCCGCGGGTCACGGGCCATTTCCGGATCGCCGTCGACGGGCCGGGGCCGCAGGTCGCGCCGCCGCTCGTCCTGAAGGTCGAGCATGGCGAGGGCGTGCGCCGCGGCGAACTGCCGGCGCTGGCGGATGCGATCGCGCGGGCGTGCCGGGCCCGGCTGCGCGTAACGCCGGAGATCGCGTGGCTGGCGCCCGGCGCCCTGCCGCGCGAGGCCGGCAAGACCCGCCTGGTCGACCGAACCGTTTGAAGCGCGGGAACGGTCAGGCGATCCGTTCGTCGAGCGTCCCCGGATAGGGGAAGCGGGCCTCGATCCATTTGGCGGCCGTCACGACCCGCCAGTCCCGGCCGATGCGGCCGATCAGCTGAAGGCCCATCGGCAGGCCGGCCGGTCCGGTAAGCAGCGGCAGTGTGATGCAGGGCATGTGCAAAAGCGTCCAGACCCGGTTCAGGATCGGGTCGCCCGTGCTCTCGAGCCCTTCCGGCGCCTCGCCGGGCGCGGCCGGAGCGAGCAGCACATGGATGCCGGCCCTGCGCAGCATCTCGTTCAGCATGGTGCGGCTGTGGTTGGCGAGAATGCGGGCCGCGCCGTAGTCCCTGTCCGACAGGCTCTCTCCCAACTCGAAGATCGCCTGCAGCTGCGGCGAACAGAGATCCGGATGGGTGAGCCGTTCCCAGGACAGCGCCCGGGTCGTCTCGTAGGCCATGATCGTCCACTGGGCGTCCGCCAGGCCGTCGAAGCCAACGGGGAAGGTGATGTCGGCCACATGCGCGCCGGCTTCGCGCAGCCTTTCGGCGAATTCCAGGACCGCCTCGGTCATGCCGGTCTCCGCGGCGGACCATTCGGCGGTCCGGCACACGGCGAGCCGCGGCGCCGCGTCGGGATCCTCGGGTTTGGAGAACGGCTGCCGGCCGTCCGAAAGCGACGAAAACTCCGACACGTCGGCCACATTGCGTGCGAAATACCCCACGGTGTCCAGCGAGTCCGCCGACGGCTTGAGCCCGGCGCGCGCGGAGAAGCCGAATGTGGGTTTGTACGCGACGACGCCGCAGAAGGACGCCGGCCGGATCACCGAGCCCGCGGTTTGCGTGCCGATCGCCACCGGCGCCATCGACGCAGCGACGGCCGCCGCGGAGCCGCTCGACGAGCCGCCGGGCGACCGGCTCAGGTCGCGCGGGTTCCGCGTCACGGTCGGGTTGCTTGCGGCGAACTCGGTCGACCTCGTCTTGCCGAGAACGACGGCGCCGTGTGCGCGCGCAAGCGTCACGCAGGCCGCGTCGGCGGTCGGCCGGTGGCCCTTGTAGATCGGGCTGCCGTATTCCGTGGCGTAGTCCGACGTCGCGAAAATGTCCTTGACGCCGAACGGCACGCCGGCCAGCGGCTTGTCCCGGCCGTCGCGGTCCACGGCGCGCGCCTGTTCGATCGCCAGGTCCGGGTCCATCGCCGCCCAGGCCTGCACCCGGCCGTCGATGGCGCTGCACCGTTCCACGAACGCGCGGATCACCGCTTCGGCCGTCCAGCGTCCGTCGTTCACGCCGCGCGCGATTTCACGCGCCGTCAATTCGGTCAAATTGATTTCCAGGCTCATTCCGACACCCTGCCCGTGTTTGCCGGTGCCCCGTCTTGAGGGCCGGTTTTTCGTTACCTGCCCTCGAACACGGGGTGTCGTTTCTCCGCGAAGGCGGCCTGGCCTTCGGCAAAATCGCGGCTGTCCGAACAGGCTGCAATCGCTTCGTCGCAGGCCGTCCGGCCGCCGTCCGCGGAATCCCCCAAGAGGTAGCGGATTGTCTCCCCGGTCGCCCGCACCGACAAGGGGGCATTGCCGGCAATCGTCCCGGCGATCCGCGCAACTTCCGTTTCGAGGGCCGCTTTCGGATACACGCGGTTGACCAGGCCGAACCTGTCCGCGTCCGCGCTGTTGTAGCGCCGACCGGTATACAGCATTTCCCCCGTGGCGGACGGGCCTATCAGATCCAGGATCCATTTGACGAAGATCAGCGGATACGCCACCCCGAGGCGGGCCGCCGGGATCGAGAACTGTGCGTCGTCGGCGGCGTAGCGGAGGTCGCACGCGGCGGCCAGGGCCACGCCGCCGCCGAAACAATAGCCGTGGATTGCCGCAATCGTCGGTTTCGGGCAGTCCGCCACCGCTTCGAACAGTTCGCTGGCCAGAGCCAGGTACCGGCGCTCCGCCTCGTCCGAATTGCGTTCCTTCTCGAACTCCGCAAGGTCGCCGCCGGAAACGAAGGCCCGGTCGCCGCCGCCGGTCAGCACCAGCACGCGCTGTTCCCCGCCGCCGGAGAACGCACGCACGGCATCGAGCGCCTGCTCGACCATGGCCATGGACAGCGCGTTGTGTTTGGCCGGCTGGTCGAAGATCAGCCACCGGACCATGCCGTCATCGCGCAGGCCTATCCTGCCGGTCGGAGCGGCGGTCGCATCGGACGTCATCGGGGCCTCATCCGGCCGTTTTCTTCGGTATCGCCCGAAACGATGGCGGGCGCATGGTCGTGCCAGTCCGTTACCTTCCGATAGGCGTGGCCGAGACGCAACAGCGTAGCTTCCGCGAAGGGCCGTCCGATCAGCTGGAAGCCGGCCGGCATGCCGTCGGGCTGGAAGCCGCACGGGACGGACATCGCCGGCAGGCCCAGGAAGCTGAACGGCCGGGTGCAGCGGCCGAACCGGGCCATGACCCTGGCGGCGCCGGCGGCATCGGCGACGGCGCTTTCGGCCAGCGTCGGCGTCGGATCGTCCAGCACCGGCGTGAACAGGACGTCGGCCTGCGAGAGGGGCCCGGCGAGCCAGCGCTCGAGAGCCGGCCCGCGCTCGCGCAGGGCCCGCAGATAGTCCACCGCGGAAACGGACAGGCCGGCATCTATGCCTTCGCGGATGCCGTGGTCGTAGTCGTCCGGCCGGTTGCGCATCCAGTCTTCATGGACCGCCGCCGCTTCCGCCTTGAGGACGATCAGGGCCAGCCGGAAGGGCACGGACGGATCGGGCACATCGACCGGCGCGACGGCGGCGCCCAGGCCGGTGAACGCGTCCAGCGCGGCGTCGAGTAGGGCGCGGATGCCGCCGTCGACCTCGTCGAAGAAATAGCGTGTCGGCACGCCGATCCGCAGTCCGGCGACCGGCTTCCCGAGCGCTGCGCCGTAATCGGGGACCGGAACGGCCTCGGCCGTCGGGTCGTCGGCGTCGGGCCCGGCGATCGCCTGGAGCAGCAGGGCGGCGTCTTCGGCCGTCCGGGCGAGCGGCCCGGCGGTATCCATCGACCAGCTGCGCGGAAAGATGCCGTGGCGGCTGACCCGGCCCTGGGTCGGGCGCAGGCCGACCGTGCCGCAGAAATGCGCCGGCATGCGGACCGATCCGCCGGTGTCGGTGCCGAGGGAGGCAAAGACCTGCCGGGCCGCGACGGCGGCGGCCGAGGCGCCGGAGGACCCGCCGGGAATACGCGCCGGATCCCACGGATTGCTGCAATCGCCATGGTGCCGGTTATGGCCGGTCGCGCCGGCGGCGAACTCCGACGCGCCGAGGGTGCCGATCTCGATCGCCCCGGCGGCGTCCAGCCGGGCGAGAACGGTCGCCGTACCCTGCGCGACCCGGTCGTTGAGCAGGATGCTGCCGGCGGTCGTGACGCGGCCGGCCCGGTCGAACAGGTCCTTGTGGGCGACGGGGATGCCGTCCAGCGGACCGCGGGCCTCGCCGCGCGCCCGGCGCGCGTCCGACGCCGCAGCGGCGGCGAGCGCGCCCTCGGCGTTGACGGTCAGGAAGGTGTTGAGAACGGGCTGCTGCCGCTCGATCCGGTCGAGGCAGGCCGCGACCAGT
Source organism: Alphaproteobacteria bacterium (assembly GCA_965202925.1). Classification (GTDB taxonomy): domain Bacteria; phylum Pseudomonadota; class Alphaproteobacteria; order Bin65; family Bin65; genus Bin65. The sequence goes on from CBDBCG010000002.1 coordinate 915,572, forward strand.
TCGCGGGCCGAAATGCCGCCGGCCCGGAGCAGCGCCGCCGCCGCGGACAGCGTCAGATCGGCCGGGTTTCCGGTTACCTCTCGGGTCACGTCTGGGCTTGCGTCCGGGGTCACGACCGGGCGGCGCGGACCAGCCGGCGCTTCAGGTCCACGCCGGGCTCGAGGTCCGAATCGGCCGGTCCGATCTCTTCCAGGACCGCGGCGAAGCGCGCCAGTTCCTCGTCGATCTTCCGCCGGTCGGGCGCGTCGTTATCGGGTCCGGCGCGTGCCGCCGCCGGACCTTGCGCTGAGTCGCCTGTCATGCGTGGACCCGGAACGAAGGTGCAGTCGGCGCAATATTGACCTTGCCCCCGCCTTCTCGCAAGGTTCCCGCGCCTGCCGGATTCTTGGGCGGAATCCCGGGAAGGCGCCCCTGGACGACGACCGTCGGGCGGGCCGGGTGAAAAGGCGGGAGGCGCGAGCGTGAAGGCCATCCGATTTGACCGCTTCGGCGGGCCGGGGGAACTGAAGCTGATCGAGATGCCCGATCCGGAGCCGGGGCCGGACGAGCTGTTGATCGAGGTCCATGCCGTCAGCGTGGTGCCGGGCGACTGGAAACTGCGCAAGGGCCTGCTGACCGGGATGTTCCCGGTGCGGCCGCCGAAGGTGCCAGGGCGCGACGGCGCGGGAATCGTGCGCGCGATGGGGGAGAACGTCACCGGCTTCGCCGTCGGCGACCGGGTCTGCTTCACCTGCCAGCATGTCGACCAGGGCTCCTATGCCCAGCTCGCCGCGCGGCCTGCGGCCGATGTCGTGCCGATGCCCGAAAACCTGAGCTTCATCGAGGGCGCCGCGGTCATGCATGCCGGCGTCTGCGCCTGGATCGCCGTCGTGGAAACTGCTGGAGTCAAGGCCGGCGACCGGGTGCTGGTGCACGGCGCCGCGGGCGCGATCGGCGGCATGGCCGTGCAGCTGTGCAAGCATCTGGGCGCCGGCGTGACCGGCACCTGCAGCGAACGGAACCGCGACCATGTCGCCGGCCTCGGCTGCGACCGGATCGTGCCCTACGACAGGGTGGCCTTCGAAACGGCGGTGTCCGGCCAGGACGTCGTCATCGACCTGGTCGGCGGCGAGGTCCACACCCTGTCCTACGGCGTGTTGCGGCCCGGCGGCATGCTGGTCTGGCTGATCGCCGAGCCGTTCGACGATCGCTCGGCCGGGCTGGATATCGAGGTCCGCCAGGCCATGATCCTCGACAACCGCGAGATTCTGGGCGCCGTGGTCGGCCTGGCGGACGCCGGGCACATCCGGCCGCTGGTCAGCCGGGTGCTGCCCCTGGACGCGGCGGCCGAAGCGCACCGCATTCTCGAAGCCGGCGAGAACAGCCGCGGCCGGCTGGTCCTGGATACACAGCGCTTCGCGGCCTGACCGGGCGAGTCCGGGCTTCGGTTCGGCTGCCTGCCGGTCAGTTCCGTTTGGCCTTCCGTTCGCGCGCGGGTTCGATGAGTTCGGCTATCGCCATTTCGGTCTGCGTCAGATGCTCATCCATGAGTGCAGTCGCAGCGTCGACTTCGCGGGCGATGACCGCTTGCATGATCTTTTCGTGCTCGTCCTTGCCGTTGCGTCTGCGCCATCTTGTGGGTCGGGACCCAAGCAGCCGCAGCTTGCGGTAGCGGTCGGACTGGTCCACCAGCGTGTTCCAGAACTGCAGAAGCCAGGCGGAACCGCAGGCGGCCACCAGCGAGTAGTGGAACTGGCGGTGGCAGACCTCCAGTTCAGCGGTCGATTTCGCACCGTCGGCGGGGTCCGGAAACGGCATCCGCGAAAGAAGGTGGAAGGATCGCAGGATCTCCGCCTCCCAGTTCGCATCGCCCAGACGGATGGCCTTGGTCAGGCACAGCCGCTCGATTTCCCGGCGGGTCTGGATCACGTCGCGGAACTCGTCGAGATTGATTTCGGGCACGCGCGCGCCGCGGTGGCTCTCCCAGGATACGAGACCTTCGCTGGTCAAACGCATCAGGGCCTCGCGGATCGGCGTCAGCCCGAGCCGGTATCGGTCGTTCAGGTCCGCCACGCGAAGCCGTTCGCCCGGCATCAGCGTGCCGTGCAGAAGTTCCCGGCGAAGCACGTCATAGGCGTCCGCGCTGGTGCGTCTTTCCATCTCGGCCCCTGCCGATTCTCCATTTGTTTATGTGTTTGGAGTATGCGCCAAAAAATATTTCAAATCGATACCGCTATGTCCCGGATGCCGCCCCTTGCCGGCACTCGAAGGCGGATGGATGCATCGCCGGTTTCGCGCGCCCGGGCCGGGTAGCGGCGGGATCCGGCGCGCCGGGTAGGCGCCGGAATGCGCCGAACCTGGACCGCGTCCGCTTGCGCCGATTTCGCGAAACCCGGGGAAATGCGAGGTTGAATTGACGGGAAAATTCCGGAAAACCTGTCAGTTATGTCGAGTTCGAAATCCGGCTGGCGCCTCGGCGTCGATATCGGCGGCACCTTTACCGATCTCGTGCTCGCGGCGCCCGACGGCGCCCTGCACGCCCACAAGCTTCTCTCAACGCCGGACGATTACGGCCGGGGCATCCGCGACGGCGTTGCGGCGCTGCTCGGCGAGACCGGGATCGAACCGGGGGCCATCGGCCGGGTGGTGCACGGCACGACCGTGGCGACCAACGCGGTGCTGGAGGGCAAAGGCGCGCTGACCGGCCTCGTCACCACGAGGGGTTTCCGCGACGTCCTGGAGATGCGCCGGCTGCGCATTCCGGAAATGTATACGCTGAACTACCGGCGCTCCGAGCCGCTGGTGCCGCGCCGGCTGCGCCTGGAGGCGGACGAGCGGATGGGCCCCGAAGGCGAGGTCTGGCGGCCGCTCGACCCGGCGAGCGTCGAGGCCGCGGCCGGGCGGCTGGCGGCGGCCGGCGTCGGGGCGGTCGCGGTCTGCCTGCTTCACGCCTACGCCAACCCGGATCATGAGCGCCGAGTCGCCGCCATCCTGCGCGAACGGCTCGGCGACGACGTGTTCCTGACCTGCTCCAGCGACCTCCTGCCGGTCATCCGCGAATACGAGCGGACCAGCACGACCGTCATCAACGCGTATCTCGGGCCGGTGATCCGCGGCTATCTCGGCCGGCTGCGGGATCATCTGCAGGCCATCGGCGTGACCGCGCCGATTCTGGTGATGAAATCCGACGGCGGCATCATGAGCGCCGCCGCGGCGGCGGAGAAGCCGGCCTACATTGTCGAGTCCGGCCCGGCCGCCGGCGTCATCGGCGCGGCGCACACCGGCGCGCGCGACGGCATGGCGGACTGCATCACGTTGGACATGGGCGGCACAACGGCCAAGGCGTCCATCGTCGAGGCCGGCGAGGTCGCCCGGACCGGCGACTACGAGGTCGGCGCCGGCATCAACCTGTCGAGCAAGCTGGTGATGGGCGGCGGCCATGCGCTCAAGCTGCCGGTCATCGACATATCGGAGATCGGCGCCGGCGGCGGCAGCCTGGTGCGGGTCGACGCCGGCGGGCTGGTCCGCGTCGGGCCCGAGAGCGCCGGCGCCGTGCCCGGGCCGGTCGCCTATAACCGGGGCGGCACGGAGCCGACCTTCTGCGACGCGGTGCTGACCCTCGGCTGGCTTAACCCGGACTACCTGGTCGGCGGCGGCCTCGCCATCGACGCAGACGCTGCGGCACGGGCGGTCGCCGCGCAGATCGCCGCCGCGCTCGGCCGGGACGTGCCGGACGCCGCGCACGGCATCCTCGAAGTCGCCTGCGGCACCATGATGCGCGCGGTCAAGGCGGTCTCGACCTACCGCGGCCGCGATCCGCGCGATTTCGCCCTGTTCGCCTTCGGCGGCAACGGCCCGGTCGTGGCCGCGGCCATCGCCGACCTGCTGGAGATGACGCGGGTCGTCGTGCCGCCGAACCCCGGCGTGTTCAGCGCCTACGGCCTGCTGCTCTCCGACATCGAGCAGGAAGCGGCGCGCAGCCATCTCGCCTTGCTCTCCGGGACCGGGCCGGCGGCGCTGGACGCCCTGTTCCGGGAACTCGAATCCGGGCTCGCGGCGGACATGGCCGCCGAGGGCTACGGCGCCGGCGACTACTCCCTGCGCCGCCTGGCCGAGCTGCGCTACGAGGGCCAGGCCCACGAACTGGCGGTTCCGGTGGCGGCCGGGCCGGACGGGCTGCCGGACACCGCGGCCATGGCCGCCGCCTTCGGCGACGAGCATGAGCGGACCTACGGCCACCGGGCCGATGCCGAGGCCGTCGAGAGCGTCACCCTGCGCGCCGTCGCGACCGTCACGGTCGAGAAGCCGGCGCCCCGGCTGCAAACCGGGCTGCAATCCGGAGGGAATGCGCCCGGAACCGTCCGTCCGGCCTTTTTCGGCAAGGCCGGCGGGCGGCTCGACGTGCCGGTACTGGCGCGCGCGGAACTGGCGGCCGGGCGGCGCACAGGCCCGCTGATCGTCGAGGAATACGACGCCACCTGCGTCGTGCCGCCCGGCTGGACGGCGCGCCTCGATGCGGCGCAGAATATCGTGCTGGAGAAGGGAAGCGCCACATGACCGGGGCCCGCCGCAACGCCGATCCGATCGCCCTGGAGGTGGTGCGCAACGCCCTGTCGTCGATCGCCGACGAGATGGCGCTGGTCATCCTGCGCACGGCCTATTCCTCCATCGTGCGCGATTCGATGGACTATTCGACCGGCCTGTGCGACCGGAACGGCGAGGCGGTCGCCCACGGCCTCACCATGGCGCTGCATCTCGGCTCCTTCCCGGACGCCATGAAGGCGCTGGTCGCCGACTACGGCGACGACACGAAGCCCGGCGACATCTTCGTCTTCAACGATCCCTACAGCGCCGGCGGCATGCACCTGCCGGACGTCTATATCGTCAAGCCGCTGTTCTATGGCGGCGAACTGGAGGGCTACGCCGCGACTCTGGTGCACCAGATCGACATGGGCGGCATCGCGCCGGGCAGCACCGCGGTCTACGCCACGGAAATCTTCCAGGAAGGGCTGCGCATCCCGGTTCTGAAAATGTACGAGGAAGGCCGGCCCAACGAGACCTTCTTCCGGCTGATGCACACGAATACGCGGGTGCCGGACAAGCTGGCCGGCGACATGCGCGCCCAGGTCGCCGCCTGCAACACCGCCGAGCGCGCCTACGGCCGGCTGGTGGAAAAACACGGCAGCGAGGCCTTCCGCGCCATCCTGGCCGACCTGCACGACTATGCCGAGGCGGTGACGCGCCAGGAAATCGCGAAACTGCCGGACGGGCAATGGTCGTTCACCGACTGGCTGGACGGGCTGGGCGACGATCCGGAACCGATCCCGCTCACGGTGACCGTCACCATCGACGGCAGCCGGATGATCGTCGACTGGGCGGGCACGTCGCCGGAGGTGCCGGGCGCGATCAACTGCCCGTCGCCCTTCGTCAAGTCGGCGGTCCAGCTCATCGTCAAATGCATCGCCAGGGAGGAAATCCCGAATTTCGAGGGCTTTGCGCGCGCGATCGAAATCCGCCTGCCGGAGGGCACCATCGTCAACCCGCGCCCGCCGGCGGCCTGCGCGGCGCGGGCGATCGTCGGCTGGCGCGCGCTCGACGTGCTGCTCGGCGCCTTCGCGCAGATCGTGCCGGACAGGGTCCCGGCGGCGGGCGAGGGCGGCGTCACCTTCCCGGCGATCAGTGGCATGCACCGCGGCCGGCAGTTCGTTCTGTCCGAGACGCTGGCGGGAAGCTGGGGCGCGATGCCGGACCGCGACGGCAGCTTCGGCATCCCCAACCCCGGCGGCAACCTGACCAACCAGCCGGTCGAGATGATCGAGGCGCTGAACCCGCTCGAGATCGAGCGCTACGGCATGGTCGAAAACTCCGGCGGGCCCGGCCGCTATCGCGGCGCGCCGGCCTACCGTCGGCAATACCGGGTGCGCGCGCCGGGCGGCGTGCAGATGGTCATGCGCTCGGACCGGCGGCGCTTCCTGCCCTACGGGCTGGACGGCGGCTGTCCCGGCACGCCGTCGTGGAACATCGTCAATCCCGGCCCGGACCAGCGCACCGAGCCGGTCATGCCGATGGCGGCGATCCGGCTCGCCGACGGCGAGGTGTTCTGCCATATCGGCGCCGGCGGGGCCGGGCAGGGCGATCCGCTGGAGCGCGATCCCGCGCTGGTCGCGGCGGATGTTGCGGAAGAGCGGATCACGCCGGACTATGCCGCGGCGGTCTACGGCGTGGTGCTCGACGCCGCCGGCGCGGTCGACGCCCGGGCGACGGAGGCCGCGCGGGCGGCGCTGCGCGCGGCGCGGGACAACGGCGGCGGCGCGGCGCCTGCCTATCTCCGCATGTTCCAGGACAGCCTCGGGTTGCCGGGCTTCCGGCTGGAGGGCGAACGGCGGATGGTCTACGCGGAAAAGGAAGGGGAGTAGGTCGATGCCCGGAAAGCTGATCGAGGAGTTCGTCATTCCGGCTCGCTACGGGCGCGGCTTCATCGTGAAGAAGGGCCAGGTGCTGCGCATCGCCCAGGTCGAGGGCGGGCAGGTCGGCGACTGCGCCTTCTTCAACGCGGACGATCCCAAGGAGACGTTCCACTGCGGCCAGAGCTGGGCGATCAACGTGACCGCGGGGACCGGCACGAGCAAGGCGTTCAAATATTTCTATTCCAAGCCGCCGCGCGAGAACGTCATGCTGACGGTGCTGGAGGACACCTATCCCAACCACTGGGGCAACATGGGCGGGCGCTGCTCGACCCGGCTCTACGAAATCCGCGACAATCTCCCGCCGGGCAGCCACCGCTCGTGCCAGGAAAACCTGCGCGAGGCGGTCGAGCCGTTCGGCCTGACCGGCGACGACATCATGGACGTGTTCAACGTCTTCATGAATGTCGACCTGTTTACCGACGGGTCGTTCAAGATCCTGCCGACGGAAGTCGGGCCGGACGATTATATCGACCTGCGCGCCGAGATGAACGTCCTCGCCGCAGTCTCGGCCTGCCCGGCCGACACCTCGCCGACCAACAATTTCCGCTCCGCGCCGCTCGCGATCAGGATTTTCGAGGGCTGATGGCGCTCCCTCGATACGCCACTCGATACGGCGCGCAAGCGCGCCTACTCGGGATGAGGGGGTTGGGGGTTCGCAAGCCTCAACATCACCCTCTTCCTCACCCTGAGTAGCCCCGGCCGTCAGGCCGGGGTGTATCGAAGGGCGGGGCGTATCGAAGGAGCCTGTCCTGAGCTTGTCGAAGGGGCACCCGAAAATCCGGCTATGCGGCGGATGGGCCGGCGGCGATGCCGGCCTCGATCATGCCGTCGATCTCGCTGCCGGAATAGCCGGCCTCCGCCAGCACGGCGCGCGTGTCTTCGCCGTAGCCGCGCGGTGGGAAGAAGTCTTCCGGCTTGTCCGGCAGGTCCACGGCGCGCGGCTGCAGGCGCAGCGTCTGGCCGGTCGGCAGCGCCGTCCGGGTCATCTTCGAGCGGACCGCCGGCATCTCGTGAACCTGCGGGATCGGGTTGATCGGCGTATTGGGAATCTGCGCCGCCGCCAGTTCCGCCGAAACGGTCGCGAGCGGCGCCTGTCCCGTGATCGCGCCGATTTCCTTGTAGATCGCCGCGCGGTCGGCGTAGCGGGCCTCAGGCGTGTCGCGCGCGCCGTCCTTGCCGACGGGAACGAACCGGTCGATCGCCGTCAGCCGGCGCCACTGGGCGTTGCTGCCGACGGCGATGTAGATATAGCCGTCGCTCGTCGGGTAGACGCTGGTCGGGATGAACTTGCGGTGGGCGTTGCCCCAGCGCGAAATCTCCTCGGGATCGCAATCGAGGTCGATCAGCGGCAGGAGCGTGATCAGCCACGACGCGGCCGCCTGGAGCATGGAAACGTCGATCCGCCGGCCGCCGGCCCGGTCGGCGCCCTCGGCCAGCGCCAGAAGGACATTGGCATAGACCTCGTCGCCGGCCTTGAGGTCGACCACCGGCACGCCCATCAGGGTCGGCGGCCCGTCCTCGAAGCCGGTGACTTCCATGTAGCCGCACATGGCCTGGATGACGGGATCGTAGCCGGCGACCTTCGGATAGTCCGGCCCCATGGCGGAAATGCTGGCCCAGATCAGCCCCGGTTTGACGGCGCTCAGGGTTTCGTAGTCGATGCCGAGCTGTTCGTAGCGGCTGGGGATCGTGTTGCAGGTGAAGACGTCGGCGTCGAGCTCGCGGATCATCCGGTGCAGGGCGGCCTGGCCTTCCGGCGCCTTGAGGTTGAGGGCGACGCATTCTTTGCCGACATTCTGCGCCAGGAAATAGGAATAGGGCTCGATGCCCGGCACCGGCCCGCCGATATAGCGGTTGGGGTCGCCGGGCTGGTCGCCGCCGCCGGTCGACTCGACCCGGATGACGCGCCAGCCGAGCTGCACGAAGCGCATCGTCGCGTAGGGCATCGCGAGCGCCTGTTCCATGGCGATGAGGGTGCGTCTCTTCACCTTTTTCCTCCGCCGCTTTTCGCTCCGGAAGGCCGTGCCGGCCTCAGATCGTTATCGGTTCCTCGAACCGGCCGTAGACATCGGCCAGGACCTTGGTCATCTCGCCGACCGTCGCATAGGCCTTCACCGCCTCCATGATCGCCGGCATCGTGTTGGCGCCGGCGCCGGCGTCGGCCCGGAGCCGTTTCAGCGCTCGGTCGACGGCCTCCGCGCTGCGCCCGGCGCGCACCTGCTTCAGGCTCGCCATCTGCATGTCGAGGTCTTCCCGCCGTTCGGGATGGAATTCGACATCCGGCTTCTCCTCCTCGACCCGGTAGCAGTTGACGCCGACCTTGCGGGCCTCGCCGCTCTCGACCCGGCGGTGGTGCTCATAGGCCTGCTGCGAGACCCGGTCCTGGATCCGGCCGCTGGCGACGCCGGCGACGATGCCGCCCTCGTCCTGCACGCGCTGCATCGCGGCCCCGATCTTCTCCTCCATCTCGTCGGTCAGCGCCTCGACGAAATACGAGCCGCCGAGCGGATCGACCGTGTCGCACAGGCCGAGCTCCTCGATCAGGAGCTGCATGGTGCGGATCGAGATCTGCTGCGCTTTGGGCGAGGGGATCGTATAGGCCTCGTCGTAGCAGCACAGCGCGATCGTCTGGGCGCCGGACAGCACGGCGGACAGCGCATAATAGGCGCCGCGCATGATGTTGTTCTCCGGCTGGTCGATGGTCAGCCCGAATCCGCCGCCGCCGGCGATCATGCGCATCCACATGGTCTTGGGATTTTTCGCTCCATACTGTTCTTTCAGAATTTTTGCCCACATCCGGCGGCCGGCGCGGAACTTGGCGACTTCCTCGAACAGCTTGCCGAACACGTTGAAGTTGAAGGACAGCCGGCCGGCGAAATCGTCGATGGCGAGGCCGCGCTTCAGCGTCTCGTCGATATAGGCCTTGGCGATCTCGAAGGCGTAGGCCATTTCCTCGGCCGGATCGCAGCCGGATTCGCGGATGTGATAGCCGCACACGCTGACCGGGCTGTAGTTCGGCGCGTGGCGGGCGCAATATTCGATGGTGTCGCCGACCAGCCTGACCGACGGCTCGACCGGAAAGACCCAGGTGCCGCGGCCCACCATCTCCTTGAGGATGTCGTTCTGCGCCGTGCCGCGCAGCTTCGCGATGTCGTAGCCGCGCTTCTCGGCCATCGCCAGATACATGGCGATCATGATCGCCGCGGCGCCGTTGATCGTCAGCGACACGGTGATCTTGTCCAGGTCCACGCCGTCGAAGGCGACCTCGAAGTCGCGCAGGCTGTCGACCGCCATGCCGACCCGGCCGACCTCGCCTTCGGCTGCCGGATCGTCGCTGTCCAGCCCGCACTGGGACGGCAGGTCGAAGGCGACGTTGAGGCCGGTATTGCCGGTCTCGATCAGGTAGTGGAAGCGCTCGTTGGTCGCTTTCGCGTTGCCGAATCCGGTATACTGGCGCATCGTCCAGGGCCGGCGGCGGTACATTTCGGCGTGGATGCCGCGGGTGAAGGGATATTCGCCGGGCCGTTCCCCGCCGGCGCCGTTCGCGCCATTACCGTTCACGTCCGCCGCGGTGTAGACCGGCTTCACCTCGATGCCGGAGTCGGAAAAGACCGGCTTCACGCCCCCTGGCAAATCGCTGCGGGGCAGATCGGGCCCGCTCCCGGCTTCCGTGGCTAGTTTCTCGGCCATCTCGCTACATTCTCCTCGATATACCGGACGATGTCGTCGAGCCGGCTGCGCGAATTGAAAACGGCGTCAACGCCGATGTCGGCGAGCGCCTCGTGGTCCTTTTCCGGCACGTTGCCGCCGACCAGCCACAGCCGCGTGCCGAGATCGTACTCGTCCCAGAGATCCTTGAGCCGCCGGGCCAGCGGCAGGTGCGAGCCGGACAGGATCGACATGCCGATCACGTCGACCTCCTCGTCCTTCGCCCGGCGGGCGATATCCTCCGGCGTCCGGCGCAGGCCGGTGTAGATCACGTCCATGCCGGCGTCCCTGAGCGCCCGGGCGACCACCTTGGCGCCGACATCGTGGCCGTCCAGCCCCGGCTTGGAGATCAGCACCCGGATCGGTTTCTCCGTCATGCCGCGGACACCTCCTTGGCGATGACCAGCTTGAGGATCTCGCTGGTGCCGCCGCCGATCAGCAGGAAGCGCACGTCGCGCAGATAGCGCTGGGCCGGATACTCCATGGCGAAGCCGTAGGAGGCGAAGATGCGCGAGGCGTGTTCGCAGATGCGCGCCGCGGCCTCCGAGGCGAACAGCTTGGCCATCGCCGCCTCCTTGTGGTGCGGCAGCCCGGCGTCGCACAGCTGCGCGGCGTGGGCGACGAGGTGCCGGGCGGCCTCCAGATCCGTGCCCATGTCGGCGAGGCGCATCTGGACGGCCTGGAAGCGGTTGATCGGCTTGCCGAACTGCCTGCGCTCCCCGGCGTATTGCACGGCGTCGTCGAGCGCGGCGCGGGCAATGCCGATGCCCATGGCGCCGGTCATGATGCGGATGCGCGCCAGGATCTTGCGCAGATGGGTCTCGCCCTCGCCGACGTCGCACAGTTGGTGGCTGTCCGGCACGAAACAATCGCCGAAGGAGAGTTCCGAGGTCGGCAGCGCGCGCACGCCCAGCTTCTCGATCGCCCGGCCGACCTGCAATCCCTCGAAACCGCGCTCGACCAGGAAGATGGTGATCCGGTCTTCCTCGCCGGCCTTGGCGAAGACGGTGAAGAAATCCGCGACCGGCGCCGACGTCACCCACATCTTCTGGCCGTTGAGCCGCCAGCCGCCGTCCGCCTTCGTCGCGCGGGTGTTCATGCCGTGCAGGTCGGAGCCGGCGTTCGGCTCGGTCATGCAGATGCCGCCGATCTTGTCGCCGTCCAGCGCCGGGATCAGCAGCCGCTCGACCATATCGTCATTGCCGAGCTCGTTGAGGAAATGGGTGCCCATCAGGGCCTGCATCGAGCAGGCGGCGGCGAGCGCCATCGAGCCGCGGGACAGTTCCTCGACCGCCAGGCAGAAGGGCAGCAGGCCGAGCTCCAGCCCGCCGACTCGCTCCGGATAGCGCATGCGGAAGAAACCGAGTTCGCCGATCTCCCGGAACAGCTCGCTGGGGAATTCGTGGGCTTCGTCGATCGCTTCGGCCTGCGGCGCGATCCGCTCGTCGCAGAAGCGCGCGAAGGTGTTCCGGATGGCGGCGATCTCTTCCGGCAGGTCGATCATGTGCAGGCTCCGCCGCCCGTCATTCCGCCGCCCGTCATTCCGCCGCCACGGCGGCGCTGCCCGTCCCGGCGCGCAGGGCGGCGGTCGCCGTCCGGTCGACCCGCATCGACGCCCGGTCCACGACGGCATCGTAGTCGCGCTCGGCGCGTTCGGCCGTCACCTTGCCGTCCAGCAGGTCGCGGTCGATGGCGGCGAAGTCCCGCTCGTGGGGATCGCCGTAGCCGCCGGCGCCCGGCTGGCGCAGGCTGACGACATCGCCCTCGGCCAGCGTGTCGAGCGCCTTGGACCGCATGCGCTCTTCGTCCGGCGTGCCGGGATTGCGGATAATCGCGCCGGGCGCCCCGGCCTTGCCGCCGAACAGCCCCTGGGGCGGGAATTTCTGCCGGTCGGCGTAGCGCGCGAAGCTGACCGGACCGGTGAGCAGGCGGATGTCCCGGCGCAGGGCGAGGCTGCCGCGGAATTTCCCGGCGCCGCCGCTGTCGGGCAGGAACTCGTAGCGGTCGATGCGGAAGGGGAAGCGGCTCTCCACGGCCTCGACCGGCGTGTTCATGAAGCGGGGCAGGTGGCTGTCCTGGCCGTCGGCGCCGTCCTGGCGCGGCCGCCCGCCGTTGCCGCCGCCCTGGATGTCGATCATGATGAAGGTCTCGCCGGTCTTCGGGTCCGTGCCGCCGAAGCCGCAGGTCGTGATCTGGCCGTGGCTGCCGGCGGTCACCCGGTCCGGTGCGGCCTGCGACAGGGCGAAGAAGGTGCCCTCGGCGATCTTCTGCGAGGCGTTGGTGCGCGCCGCGACCGCGCCGGGCGGCAGCGGATCGGCGATCGTGCCCTTTTTCGTCACCACCTCGACCGGTCGGTAGCAGCCGGAATTGGGCGGCGCGTGCGGATCGACCACGGCGATCATGACGTAGTAGATCGCGGCGTGGGTGTTCGCGATGGTCGAGTTGGTGTTGCCTTCGGCCTGCGGGTCGGACTCCGTCAGGTCGACGATCGCCCGGTCGCCGTCGATCGTGACCTTGAGCGCGATGCGGATCGGATCGTCGTTGATGCCGTCGTCGTCGATGAAATCCTCGGCCTCCCAGGTGCCGTCGGGCAGGGCCGCCAGCCCCTGGCGCATGCGCCGCTCCGAATAGTCGAGCAGGTCGTTCCAGGCGGTCTGGACCACCGCCTTGCCGTAGCGGTCGAACAGGCGGCCGAGGCGCTCGGTGCCGACCATCAGCGAGCTGATCTGCGCCCTTATATCGCCCAGCGTCTTGTCCGGCACCCGGATCTGGTTGGCGATGATGCCGACGATCTCGCGGTCCTCGACGCCGGCCTTCATGATCTTCACCATCGGCAGGCGCAGGCCCTCCATGTAGATCTCGCGGATGCCGCCCGCGACGCCGCCGGCCGCCACGCCGCCCAGGTCGGAATGGTGGGTGATGTTGCCGACGAAGCCGATCAGTTCGCCGCTATGGAAGGCGGGCGCGATGGCGTAGAGATCCATGATGTGCTGGCCGCCGCGGTACGGATCGTTGGTGACGATCACGTCGCCGGCGGTCAGGTTCTGCGGCCCGAATTCCTTCACCAGCTCGCGCATGGTGATCTCGAACCCGGCGAGCAGGCTGGGCGTGTGGTGGGCCTGGGCGACGGTCTGGCCCTTCGCATCGGTGACGACGCAGGAAATGTCCTTGATCTCGGTGATGATGGTCGAGCGGCCGGTGCGCACCAGCGTGTAGCCCATCTCGTCGGCGATCTGTTCCGAGGCGTAGCGGATCACCTGCATGGTCACCAGATCGTTCATCGCAAGCGTCCCCTACGCTCCCCGCAGATCGACGATCAGGCCGAGGTCGGCGGCCACCGCCGCCTGCGTTCCGGGCGGCACCAGGGTGGCCGACGTGTCTTCCTCGATTACCGCCGGTCCGGGGACCATCATGCCACGGGACAGGCGCGTGCGCTCGAAAATCGGCGTTTCGGTCCAGCCCGGTCCGTCGAAATAGACCCGGCGGACGCCGGATTGCGCCATGTCCGGCGCTTCGCCGCTATCGGCGTTTTCCGGGAAGTCGACCGGCGGATTGAGGCCTTCGGCGCTCAGGCGCAGGTTGACGATCTCGATCGGCTCGCCCTCGAAGAAGAAGGCATAGCGCTCGCGGTACAGGGCGCCGAATTCCCGGACCAGCGCGGCGACGCCGGCCGCCGTCACCGGCCCCCGGCCGGGCAGCGGCAGCAGCAGTTCATAGGTCTGGCCGACGACCTTGAGGTCGGCAAGCCGGGTCAGGCGGATGCGGTCGGCCGGAAACCCCTGGGCGGTCAGCAGGTCCCGGCCCTGCGCTTCCATGTCCAGAAAGGCCGCTTCCAGCCCGGCGACATCCGCCTCGGCGGCGACGATGCCGCCGGTCGCCGTCACATAGTCGTGGCGCATTTCGGTCGCCAGCAGGCCGACGGCGGAAAAGGTGCCCGGCATCGGCGGCACGATGGCTTCGGCCATCGACAACTCCTGCGCCAGGTCGACCGCATGGGCGCCGCCGGCGCCGCCGAAGGAGACCAGCGAGAAATCGCGCACGTCGATGCCGCGCTGGATCGTCACCGTGGCGATGCCCCGGGTCATATTGGCGTTGACGACCCGGACCACGCCGAGCGCCGCCTCTTCCGGGCTCGTGCCCATCCTGTCGGCCAGCGCGCCGATGGCGCGTCCGGCGGCGCCGGCGTCCAGCGCCATGCGGCCGGCGTTGAAATTGTCCGGATTGAGCCGGCCGAGCGCCAGGTTGGCGTCGGTCACCGTCGCATCGGCGCCGCCCAGGCCGTAGCAGGCCGGGCCGGGCACCGCGCCCGCCGAGTGGGGCCCGACATTGAGCGCGCCGCCCGGGTCGATCCACGCGACCGAGCCGCCGCCGGCGCCGATGATGTGCAGGTCGATGATCGGGATCTTGACCGGCAGGCCCTGGAAATCGCCTTCGGTCGTGACGCGGGAGCGGCCTTCCTCGATCAGCCCGATATCGAAGGACGTGCCGCCCATGTCGACGGAGACCATGCGTTCGCGCCCGTGCCGCCTTCCGTAGACCGCCGCCGCCACGACGCCGCCGCACGGGCCGGAATTGACCGTCGTCACCGCCTTTTCCCGCGCGACGCCGACCGAGGCGGAGCCGCCGTTCGCCTGGATGACGGAGAGACGCGCCGCCGGCGCAGCCTCCGCGATCCGGGCTTCGAGATTGCCCAGGTAGCTGTCCATCACCGGCGTCAGGTAGGCGTTCATCACCGCGGTCGAAGCGCGCTCGTATTCCCGGTATTCCGGGCTCATCCGGTTCGACACGCTGATCGGCGCGCCGGGCAGGCGTTCGGCGAGGATTTCGGCGGCGCGGTCCTCGTGCGCCGGGTTCAGATGGGCGAACAGGAAGCAGATCGCGACGGCCTCGACCTGCTGGCCGGCGAAGATTTCCGCCGCCGCAACGACGCTTGCTTCGTCCAGCGGCGTCACGATCCGGCCTTCGGCGTCGATGCGCTCGACGGCCTCCAGGCAGCGGTGGCGCGGCACCAGCGGCGGCGGCCGGTCCACGGTAAAGTCGTACAGCCCCTCCATCGGCCGCTGGACCCGGCCGATCTCCAGCATGTCGCGGAAACCGGCGGTGGTCAGGAAGCCGACCTTCGCGCCGCTGCGCTCGATCAGGGCGTTGGTGCCGGTCGTCGAGCCGTGGACCACCTCGACGATATTGCCCGGCCCGATCCCGGCCGCCGCCGCGGCGGACCGGACGCCTTCCATCACGCCGACAGCCCGGTCGTGCGGTGTCGTCGGCACCTTGGCGCCGGTCAGCCCGCGGCCCCTCTCGTCGGCGATCACCACGTCGGTAAAGGTGCCGCCGACATCGACGGCGATGCGGTACCGGCGCGCCGCATCGGCGGAAGCCATCTGCGCCCCGCCGCCTACAGCCCCGGCAGCCACAGGACGATCGGCGGGAAGAAGATCATCAGCAGCATGACCATGGAATCGCAGCCCAGGAAGGGCAGGGCGGACTTGTAGATATCCATCATCCGCGTGCCGGCCGGCGCGACGCCCTTCATGACGAAGAGCTGAAGCCCGAAGGGCGGCGAGGTGCTCGCCATCTGCATGTTGAGCAGCATGATCGCCCCGAACCAGATCACGGCCTGCTCCGGCGTCATGCCGAGGCCGGGCGCCAGCGCCTCGACGATCGGCAGATAGATCGGCACGGTCAGGAACATGATCGACAGCGGCTCCATGAAGGTGCCCATGACGAGCAGCACCAGCATCATCAGGATGATGATGACGAAGGGCGCGACCTGAACCGCCGTCGCCAGCTCGACCATGCCGCGCGAGGCGCCGGTAAAGGCGAGGATCTGGCCGAACGCCGTGGTGCCGGTCAGGATCATGAACATCATGACCGTCGTGCCCAGGGTCGAGCGGAGGGATCTGGTGACGACCTGCCAGTCCAGTCCCCGGTACAGGGCCGCCAGGATGAAAGTGCCGAACGCGCCCAGCGCCGCCGATTCGGTCGGCGTCGCCACGCCCAGGAAGATCAGGCCGATCACCAGGAAGACGATGGCGGCCAGCGGGAAGACATAGATCAGCGTGTTGCCGATCTTGGGCAGCAGCGGCTGGGGCGGGACGTCGTAGGGCGGCGCCAGATGGGGCTGCATGATGCAGCGGATCACGATGTAGGAGGCGTAGAACAGGCCCATCAGCAGGCCCGGCAGGATGATCGCGATCAGGAAATCGCCGACCGAGAAATCGCCGATGGCGGCGAGCAGAACGCCGAGCGCCGAGGGCGGGATCATGATTGCCAGGCCGCCGGAGCCGAGGATCGGGCCGAGCGTCATCGGCTTGGCGTAGCCCCGGCGCTCCATGTCCGGCACCAGCAGCTTGCCGAGCATCGCCGTGCCCGCCATGCCCGAGCCGGTGAGCGTCGCGAACATGGTGCCGCCGCCCACCGCCATCAGGCTGAGCCGCCCGGGCACCCGGCCGAACCAGGAATCCAGCACCTCCATCTGCTTCGAGGCGATGCCCGACCGGAACATCACCTCGCCCATCAATATGAACAGCGGGACCGGCAGGATCGCGAAATGGGTGACCGACGCGCTGACCGAAAGGACAAGCTGGTTGAAGCCGACAAATCCGTTCCAGAAGATATAGACGCCGACGACGTTGATGGTGAGGAAGGCGAAGGCGACCGGCACGCCGATCGCCAGCAGCACGATCAGTGCGCCGAAGATGACCAGCAGGACGACCCACCACTCGGGGCCCATCTATTCGATCTCCGCTTCGAAACTGGCCTGGTCGCTGCGCACGCCGGCGGCGAATTCGATCGTGTGGCGCAGGAAGCGCAGGGCCAGGATCAGGGAGCCGACCGGGATGCACAGCAGGACGATCCAGGACGGGAATTCGACGACCGTCGGGTTGTAGGCGCCGGTGACGTATTTTTCCCACGTCGCCCCGACGCCCCAGATCAGCAGAACGAGCGCGATTCCGAGCCCGAGCAGGGACGAGACGACGCCGAAGCGCTGCCGCCAGCGCTGGGAGAAGGCATAGAGGAAAATATCGACGCGGACGTGATTGCCCTCGCGCAAGGCCCAGGCCGCGCCCAGAAAGCAGATATAGAGCAACGCGTATTCGGACAGCTCGACGACCCAGACCAGCGGGTCGTTGAGAACGTAGCGCATGAAGACTTCGAGGCAGACCGCCAGCGTAATGGCGACCAGCAGCAGGACGGCGCCGAACGACATCGCGTCTTCGATCCGGTCCAGGATGCGAAGCAAACGCTGCATGGGGCGATCCGTAAAATGCGGGGGCGGCCGGGAAGCCGCCCCCGACATTACTTCCTCAGATCGAGTGCGCCTAGTTGCAGGCGAGCTTTTTCAGCTCCGCCACGCGCTTGGCGCCGACCTTCTCCGTCAGGCGCGCCCACTCGGTCTCATACGCGGCGTCGACATAGGCCTTGTTCTCGGCATCCGAGAACTTGATCTTGGTGACGTTCCCCTTGAGGGCTTCCCAGTCCTTCGCTTCCAGGCCCTGGTAGTATTTCACCATGCCCGGCTCGTAGGCGACGGAGATTTCCGTGATCTTCTTCCGCGCGTCGGCCGGCAGCTTCTTCCATTTGTCCAGGTTCATGATCGCGCCCATGTTCGAGTTGCCGAAGAAGGGCAGATCGATGACGTATTTCGCCTTCTTGACCCAGCCGCGCTTGAGCACGCCGGCGGTCGGCCAGCCGAACCCGTCGACCACGCCCCGCTCCAGCGCCGTGTAGACGGCCGGCGAGTTCATGGTGACCGGCACCATGCCGAGCTTCTTCATCATCTTGTCGTAGAGCGAGCCCGTGCGCATTTTCAGGCCTTTGACGTCGGCCAGTGTCTTTGCGTTCTTGTTCATCCACAGATAGAAGTTGCCGTACTGGACCCGGGCCAGCAGTTTCAGGTTCAGCTTCGTCATCTGGGCGTCGAGATGGGCGAAGTGGCCGTTGTTGCGCTCGTCCGGGATCGTGCATTTGGACAGCCAGCTCGATGCCGTCTCGGGCGCGCGGTCCTGGATGTCGGCGAACACGGCGAAGATGATGTCGATCACGCCGTTCTTGGCCGCATCCCACTGCTCGCGCCGGCCGATGACTTCCGGCCCGCCGATATAGTTGATCTTCAGCGTGCCCTTGAGCGCGGCGTTCACCTTGGCGACCCAGTCATGGGACGATTTCATCACCGGATGCTTGTGCGGAATGAAGGCGATGGCGCGCATGCCGGTTTCGGCCATCGCGAGGGACGGGGCGGCGGCAATCGCCGCGGCACCGATCAAAAGACCCAATTTACGCATTTCAGACTCCTCATTTTTCCCGCCATTCCCGTCTCCTCCCTAAGGAATTCCGGGACTGCGCCGCGAAACCTAGCCGACCGCCCGTCAGATTACCAGCGCGTGCAGCGCATGCCGGCCCGGACGTTTGGCCCAATCTCCGGTCCAGGCGGAAGGATCGTAGGGGAGGGTTTGAAACCCTCCCCTACAAAAGGTTGCGAATTTGCGTATTTCCGGATTTCAAATGGAGACGCTGCCGAACAGCGAAAACAGCCGCCCGAAATCGGGCAGCGGCCCGCCGATGGCGGCCTGTTCGAGCGCTTCGATGTCCGCCGCCGCCGCCCGCCCGGCGTTGGCGCGGAACTTCTCAACCACCTTGGCCGGATCGGGCGGAGCGGAAGAGACCGTCCGTTCGAGCCGCCCGCCGTCGGCCAGATTGAGTATCAGCACGCCGTCGAAGCCCTGGCCGAGCGCCGGGTCTTCCTCGTGGGTCAGACGCCCCGCCAGATCGAGAATCGCCGGATCGGTGCGCGACGGGGCGTCCAGCGCGTCGAGCGTCACCGCACCTTCGGCGAGCGCGACGGCCAGCAGGTAGGGGAGGCTGGCGATCGCCGCCATCTCGCTGTCCGGCCGGAGTTTGCCGGCCCTCGGCTCGCACACGATCTGCGCCGCCCACGGCGCGATGCGGCAGACGCCGCCGGCAATGTCGCCGGCCGCCAGTCTTTCGGCGCGCCGCAGGTCGATGGCGGCGTCCAGATAGGGCTGAATGACATGGGCGCAGGGATAGTATTTGAAATGGGCCTCCGCGCCGGGCCAGACCGCGCCCAGACCCTCGGTCAGAGCGGCCGGAGAAACCGCCTCGCCCGCCAGCAGCGCAGCATAGAGATTGTGCCGTCCGTCGAGCACTCCGGCCGGGCCGCGGAAGCCCTGCGCCGCCATCTGCGCCGCCACGATGCCGCCATGGGCGGCCCAGCCGGCGTGCAGCCATTTCGACCACGAGCCGTCGGCGACGAAGGCCATCAGCCCGCCCGCCATGCTGCCGGCGAGTCCGAAGGCGTGTGCGAGGGCCGCGCCGTCCAGCTTCATCAGCCGGCCGGCCGCCGCCGCGGCCGCGAAGGGGCCGACGATGCCGGTGGCGTGCAGGCCGCGGACGTGGAAGCGCCGTCCGGCGACGCTGCCCAGCCGCGCCGTCACCTCGTAGCCGGCGACGATGGCCGTGGCAATCTCGGTATCCGCAGCGCCGGCCGCCTCGCCGGCCGCGAGCGCCGCCGGCACCACGACCGAGCCGGGATGGACCACCGAATCCTGGAAGGTGTCGTCGAAATCGCGGCAATGGGCGCTCACGCCATGGACGAAGGCCGCCCAGGCCGCTGCCGCCCTGCCACCTTCGCAAAGAATGCCGGCTTCGCCGCTCGTTCCCTGCCGGCCTGCGGTCGCGCGCGCCGCCGCGGCAGCATCGGTGGATGCGCCCGCCAGGACGAGGCCCAGCGTATCGAGCACGCGCAGGCCGATCAGCGGATGCTGGGCCTCCGGCACATCCGCCCATCGCAGGCCGGCCGTCCAGTCGGCCAGCGCCTGTGCGGCGGGTAGGCCGGTCGCCCATTCGGTCTTGGGCTCGGTCGGGGTTTCGGTCACAGCGCTTCCCGGAGCAGGTCTTCGACCTCGCCGACGGTCACCGGCCGCGGGACGTGAGGCATCATGTAATCGTCCATCGCCGACGCCGCGATCGGTCCGAGATCGTTATCGTTCAGGCCGACATCGGCGAGCCGCTGCGGGATCGGCAGGGCGGTGACCAACTCCGCCATGGCGTCAGCAGCCCGCGCTCCGGCTTCGTCCGGCGCGAGGCCGTCGCTGCGCACACCCATCGCATCGGCGACCCAGACCTGGTCGCCGGCCAGCGCCGGCAGCAGGCGGCGCATCGCCGGCGCCAGCAGGATAGAATGGGCGATGCCGTGCTGCAGGCCGTGCCGACCGCCGAAGATATGGCCGAGGGCGTGGACGACGCAGACCATCGTGTTGATGCCGGCAACGCCGGACATCAGGCACGCCATCTGGCAGTCGGCGCGCGCGTCCGGGTCGTCCGGTTTTTCGATGGCGCGCGGCAGGGCGCGGCGCAGCAGCCGCGCGCCGTGCAGCGCAAGGCCGGTGGTGACAGGCTGGCGCGTGCGCGCATAGAGGGATTCGATGCAGCGCGCCATCGCGGTCATGCCGGTGAGCGCGCTTAGCACCGGGTCGGCGTAGATCGCCATCTCGGGATCCAGGATCGTCGCGTCCGGCACCATGCGCCGGTCCCAGAACAGCAGCTTGGTGCGCTTTTCCGGATCGCGCAGGCCGGCGGTCGGCATGACGTCGCTCGACGATCCCGCCGTGGTCGGCACCGCGACATGGGCGATGCCGGGGTCGGGCATCGCGGCGCGTTCCATGCCCTTTACGCCGAAGTCGATGGCGTAGGGGGCGAATTCGCCGCCGGTCGACCGGAGCAGGGCAATGCCCTTGCCGCCATCGATCGCGCTTCCGCCGCCGACGCTGACGACTGTATCCGCGCCGCAGGCGTCGAACTGCGCCGCCGCCTCCAGCACCCGGGCGTAGGGCGTATGGGCGGTCATGCCGTCATAGACGCCGGCCAGCCGGTCGCCGAGCGCCCGCTGCACCGTTTCCAGCATCGGCCCTGACGCGACGGTCCGGCCGCACAGGACGAAGGCGCGCGACCGGCCGAACCCGGCCATCAGCTCGGGCAGCCGGGCGACGCTGCCGCGGCCGTGGCAGACCTTCCGCGGCCACTCCTGGAACATTCCGTCATGCATCGCGCGCCTCCGCGGCAGATCGGCGGGCGCCGGTCTGCGCCAGCCGGATCGCCTCCCAGACCCGGTGCGCCGTCGCCGGCATATCGATATGGGTGACGCCGAGCGGCGCGAGCGCATCGAGGATCGCGTTGACGACGGCCGGCGCCGTTCCGACTCCTCCGGCCTCGCCGATGCCCTTGGCGCCGAGCGGATTGTGCGCCGAGGGAACCCGGTGCAGAACCAGCCCGAGCGGCGGCACATCGCAGGCGTGGGGCAGGGCGTAGTCCATGAAGGAGCCGGTCAACAGTTGCGCGCTGCCCGGTTCGTAGATCGCGTGTTCGAGCAGGGCCTGGCCGATGCCGGTCGCGATGCCGCCGTGGATCTGGCCTTCGACCACGGCCGGATTGACGACGATGCCGGCGTCCTGCGCGATGGCGTAGCGGTCGAGCGTCACGGCGCCGGTCTCGGGATCGACCTCGACCTCGCAGATGTTGCAGCCGGCCGCCGAGGTGCCGTGCTCCGGCCGGTAGCTCGCCGAGGCGTCGAGCTCTTCGCCGTCCTGTATCGCCAGCCCGGCAAGCGCCGCCAGGTCGATGCTGCGGTCCGTCCCGGCGATGGCGAAGACGCCGCCCGCATAGGTGATGTCGCCGGCGGCGACTTCCAGCGCCTGCGCCGCCCGGTCCCGCCCGGTCTCGACCAGCGCGTCCGCCGCCAGCAGGGTCGAGGTGCCGCCGATGCTGAGCGAGCGGCTGGCCCCGGTGCCGGAGCCGGTCGCGATGCGGTCGGTATCGCCCTGGAGCACGCGGATCCGCGCCGGATCGATGCCCAGGCGCGCCGCCGCGACCTGCGCGAAGGTCGTGGCGTGCCCCTGCCCGCCGGACTGCGCGCCGATCAGCAGTTCGATCCCGCCGTCGTCGCCGACCACCAGCCGCGTCGTCTCGGTGAAGGCGAAGCCCGACATGTATACATGCATGGCGATGCCGAAGCCGCGCCGGAGGCCCCGGCTCTCGGAGTGTCGGCGCCGCGCCGCAAAGCCGTCGCGATCCGCCAGTTCGAGCGCCGAATCGAGGAGTGCGCCGTAGTCGCCGGTGTCCTGGACGAGGCCGGCCGGGTTGGTGCGGGGCAGAGCGTCCGGCGGCAGCAGGTTGCGCCGGCGCAGTTCGACGGGATCGTGACCGAGCCGCCGCGCCG
Source organism: Alphaproteobacteria bacterium (assembly GCA_965202925.1). GTDB lineage: Bacteria > Pseudomonadota > Alphaproteobacteria > Bin65 > Bin65 > Bin65. The sequence goes on from CBDBCG010000002.1 coordinate 937,961, forward strand.
CGGCGTCGACCAGCCGCTCGACGATGTTCACGCCTTCGGGCTCGCCGGCGCCGCGGAAGTTGCAGGTCGGCACGGTGTTTGAATGGCAGGCGCGCATCTCGTAGTCGACTGCCGCTGCGCCGTAGACATTGGCGAGGACGTGGCCGGAGTTGCGCAGCGAGACGATGCCGCGCGGCGCCAGATAGGCGCCGAGATTGCCGGTCGAGCGCACGCGGACGGCGAGGATGCGCCCGTCGCCGTCGAGCGCCATCTCGGCCCGGCTCTCCTGCTCGCGGCAGCCGACGTCGCTCAGCAGGCCTTCCGTCCGCCCGCCGATCCACTTGACCGGCCGGCCGAGCCGCCTTGCCGCCCACAGCACGAGGCATTCCTCGGGATAGAGCACATTCTTGATGCCGAACCCGCCGCCGACATCCCGCACCTTCACCGCGATCTTCTCCGGCGGCACGCCGAAGATGTCCGCCGCCAGGGTCTTGCGCGTCGAATGGGGCTTGCCGGCGGCGGCGTGGAGCACCATGCGGCCGCTCGCGGCCTCGTACTCGCCGACATAACAGCGGTTCTCGATCGGCGCGCCGAAGATCCGGTTGCTGGCGAGTTCGATGCGCTCGACATGGGCCGCGCGGGCGAACGCGGCGTCGGTCTCCGCGCGGTCGCCCAGCCGGATCGTGAAGGCGCGGTTGCCCGGCGCCTGCGGCCACAGGGGCGGCGCCGTCGACGCCTCGGCCTCCGCGCTGTCGGCGCAGGCCGGCAGCGGCGCGTAGTCGACCTCGATACGCTCGGCGGCGTCGCGGGCGATGGCCTCGGTCTCGCCGACGACCATGGCGACGATCTCGCCGCAGAAGCGGATGGTGTCGGCGGCGATCAGCTGCTGCGGCGCGGCGACGGACGGATCGCCCAGGGGCGGCAGGGAGTCGGGTGGCGCGTCGGTCGAACCGTCCACGGGCGGGCGGACCTCCCAGGGCACGCTGCCCACCCCGTCGGCAGCGATGTCCGCGCCGGTCAGGACGGCCAGCACGCCGGGCATCGATTGAGCCTCGGCGACGGAAAGACCGCGGATCCGGGCATGCGCGTGCGGGCTGCGCAGGAAGACGGCGCGGGCTTCGCCCGGCAGCGCGATATCCTCGACGAAGCGGCCCTCGCCGCGAAGGAACCGCGCGTCCTCCAGCCGCAGCAGTGGGGCGCCGATGCCCGCCGATGCGCCTTCCGTCAGGCTGTCGGGGCCGGTATCTGCTGCCGGGTCGGGCGGGCCGCCGGGTCGGTCTCTGTCCATGCCGGTCTGCTTATCGGCCGCCCCGCCTCCGGGCAAGCGGCGCGTGGCGGCGGTGCTAGATTCCCCTGCGTCAGTCCTGTTCCCGCATCCGGCGGGCGTGTTCCTCGTAATCCCGCCGTTCCGGCCCGTCGTAACCGGGCGCAACGGCGATGGGTTCGAAGGCCGGCACGAACATGTCGACATAGGGCGCGCCGCAGGTGTGGACGGGTTTTGCGCGATCCCAGACGAGATATCCCCGTTCGTCGATGCAATCGGCATCGGCCGAGGCGGCGGCGACCCGGCCGGCGACCATGACCCGTCCGTCCCATTCCTTCGTCCAGATGACCCGGCATTCGAAATGGCGCGGACATTCGGCGACCCGCGGCGGGCGTACTTCGCGGGCGGCGAGCGCGGTCAGGCCGGCCTTCTCCAGCTCGTCGACGCCGCGCGCGAAGGACAGGCCGACGGTCTGCACCCCGGCGAGCAGGTCCGGATCGAAGCGGGGCAGGTTGACGGTGAATTCCGGGACCTCGGCGAGATTGGCCACCGTGTCGTGGGTAGCATAGGCCGTGAAGGCGATATCGAGCGGATCGTGGCTGACCCGCACGCAGCTGCCGTAGGCCGCGGCGTTGACCCGGCCCGCGCCGTCGCAGGTCGTGACGATGGCGACGCCCGACGACGGCGCGAAGACCCGGTCCCGCTGCCGCTTTTCCAGATCGCGTTTATCGGGGAGCATGCGCAAGGCTCCTGTCTGCGCTCCGCCCGGGGCGGCAGGATCGTGGAAGCCGAAGCCGCGCTGCGGACGCAGCCCTATTCCGCCGCGGCGCGGATTGTGGTGGCGCGCAGGGCGCGGTCGAGGTCGGCGATCAGGTCGCCGGCGGTCTCCAGCCCGATGCTGAGCCGGATCACGTCGTCGCCGGCGCCGGCCGCGGCGCGCTGCTCGTCGGTGAGTTGCCGGTGGGTCGTGCTCGCCGGGTGCAGGATCAGCGAGCGGGCGTCGCCGACATTGGCGAGATGGCTGAACAGTTCGACGGTCTCGACCAGCCGTATCCCGGCGTCGTAGCCGCCCTTGAGCCCGAAGGTGAAGACCGAGCCGGCGCCGCGCGGCATGTAGCGCTGCTGCAGGGCGTGGAACGGGCTCGACGGCAGCCCGGCGTAAGAGACCCATTCGACCGCCGGATGGCCCTCCAGCCATTCTGCGACGGCGAGCGCGTTGGCGCAGTGCCGCTCCATGCGCAGGGGCAGGGTCTCCAGCCCGAGCAGGGTGAGCCAGGCGTTCATCGGCTGCTGGCTGGCGCCGAGGTCGCGCAGGGAGACGGCGTGGGCGTAGGTCGTGTAGGCCAGCGTGCCGAAGGTCTCGGCGAAGGTCAGCCCGTGATATTCCGGCGCCGGCCGGGCGAGGCTGGGGAACTTGTCGGCGTGGGCGAGCCACGGGAAGTCGCCGGTATCGACCACCGCGCCGCCGAGCGAGGTGCCGTTGCCGGACAGGAACTTAGTCGTGGAGTTGACGACGATGTCGGCGCCGAACTCGATCGGCCGGCACAGATACGGCGTCGCCATCGTGTTGTCGACGACGAAGGGCACGCCGGCCTCGTGCGCGACCGACGCGATGGCCTCGAGGTCGACGATCACGCCGCCCGGATTGGCGATGCTCTCGACGAACAGCGCCCGCGTATCGTCGCTGAGCGCCCGGCGGAAATTCTCCGGGTCCTCCGGATTGACGAACTGCGCCTTCCAGCCGAACTTTTTGAAGCTGTTGCCCATCTGGTTGAGCGAGCCGCCATAGAGCTTGTTGGCGGCGATGACCTCGCAGCCCGGCGCCATCAGCGGGAACAGGGCGAGGACCTGCGCGGCGTGACCGGTCGCGACCGCCGTGCCGCCGACGCCGCCTTCGAGCGCCGCCAGCCGTTCCTCCAGCACCGCGTTGGTCGGGTTGGCGAGCCGGGAATAGACGAAGCCCGGCTCCATCAGGTTGAACAGGGAGGCGGCGTGGTCGGCGTCGTGGAAGACGTAGGAGGTGTTCTGGAAGATCGGCGTCTGGCGCGCGCCGGTCACCGGCTCCGGCTGCGCGCCGGCATGGATCGCCAGGGTCTCGAAGCCCCAGGCCGGATCGCCGCTGTCGCTCATCGCCCCGTCCTCATTCGCCCCGTCCTCATTCAAGCTGTCGTCCGGCGCGCCATCTTCAGTTCAGCCTTGCGCGCCGGCGCTTCGCCGAGATGACGCCGGACCAGAAGCCGCCCCAGCTCAATTCTCCGAACAGGCGGGAATATTCGATCTTCGGGCAGCGGTTCATCACGACGCGCAGGCCCGCGGCCTCGGCGCGGTCCGCCGCCTCGTCGTTGCGCACGCCGATCTGCATCCACACCGCCTTCGCGCCGGCGGCGATGGCCTCGTCGGTGATCGGGCCGGCGGCGGCCGAATTGCGGAACACGTCGACCAGGTCCGGCGTCTCGCCCAGCTCTTCGAGCGAACCGGCGACCGGCATGCCGAGGATCTCGCCGCCGGCCTCGCGCGGGTTGACCGGCAGGACGCGGTAGCCCTTGGCCTGGAGATACTTCGCCACGAAATAGCTCGGCCGGTTCCAGTTCGCGCTCAGGCCGACAATGGCGACCGAGCGCGCATCGCCCAGCACGCTGCGCAGATAGGCGTCGGTATAGGCGTCGTGGTTCATGGGCGGGAGCGGACTCCGTCAGGGCGGGGCGCAAGGGGCGTTGTACACCGCCCGCCGGAGCGGTTCGAGGGGGAAGTTGTTGTGGGAGTGTGCGGAGCCGCGGCGAGGCGGGAATCAGCTTCGGGCCGCGGCGCGTCGGGCGGCTGCGAGCAGCGCCGGAGTCGGTTCGGGCGGATTGTCCAGCAGTTCCAGCACCGCCGCACTGTCCCGTTCCGACAGGACGATGGTTTCGGCCCGGCCGGGCGCGCCGTCACGCCGCTCGCCGATCTGCATCGTGACCTGCAAGCGCGGTTCGAGGGCGGCGAGCATCTTCATCAGCCCGTCGAGTGTGAAGCGCCCGAGGTCGGCGTTGCGGATGCGGGAAAAGTCAGTCGTAGCGAAGCCGGTGGCTTCAGCGGCTTTCCGGACCGCAAGCCCGCGGTCGTCGAGCACCGCGATGATCCGCGCCGCCAGAATGGTCTTGGCCTGCTTCAAGTCGGCCAGCGGGTCGCCGAAGTCGCGAAAGACGTTTGCGCTGCCTTCGATCGGTTCGAATCCGTCCTCGCTCATGGTGACAGTTCCATTCTCAATCGCACGAGCTGGGCTCCAAATCAGAAAACCTGCTCGGCTTCCTGGAAAACCTGTTCTCTGATGGCTGGTACGATGCCTTCCCGGGTGACGACATCGGCCTCCCGGCCAAGCAAGTCGGAAAGAAAGTTCTTCAGGGCGGCGAGGTCGACCAGACTGAACGGGTATCCGGGCGCAATGTCGATCAGGAGATCGATATCGCTGTCCGGGCCGGCTTCGCCGCGTGCGACGGAACCGAACAGGGCGAGTGAGGCGACGCCCCGCCGCCGCAGCTCCTCTTCCAGTCCCTGAAGCCGTTCTAGCGTGTCGCCCCTCACCTGTCCCGCCACACCGGCGCGCGCTTTTCCAGGAAGGCGTCGATGCCTTCGGCGGCGTCTTCGCTCATCATGTCGCAGGCCATGTTGCGGGCGGCGAAGTCGTAGGCGTCTTCGAGGTCGAGGCCGAGCTGGCGGTAGAACATCTTCTTGCCGCTGCGCGTCGTGACGGTCGATTTTGCGGCGATCTGGTCGGCGAGGTCCGCGGTCGCGTCGTCCAGTTCGTCGTCGGGCACGGCGCGGTTGATCAGGCCGATCTCGGCGGCCCGGGCGGCGGAGATGAACTCGCCGGTGAACAGCATCTCGAAGGCCTGCTTGCGCGCCACGACGCGCGACAGCGCGACCGAGGGCGTCGAGCAGAACAGGCCGTTGTTGATCCCGTTGGTCGCGAAGATCGCCGTTTCGGCGGCGACGGCGAGATCGCAGGCGGCGACGAGTTGGCATCCGGCCGCCGTCGCGATGCCCTGGACCTGGGCGATCACCGGCTGGGGCATCGCCACGATCAACTGCATCATCGCGCTGCAACGGTCGAACAGTTCGGTGTAATAGGCCCGGTCCGGCTGCGCCCGCATTTCCTTGAGATCGTGGCCGGCGCAGAAGGCGCGGCCGGCGGCCCGGATGACGACGACGCGCACCGCGCCGTCTTTCGCCGCGCTTTCCAGCGCGCTTCCGAGCGCGTCCAGCAGGTCTTCCGACAGGGCGTTGAACACCCGCGGCCGGTTCAGCGTGAGCGTGAGGACGCCGCGGTCCGACAGGTCCGGCAGCAGCACCGGTTCGTTCGGTGCGGCGGCGGTTGCGGTTTTCGACTGTTCTGACATGGCGAGGTCCCGCTCTCCCCTTCGAAACCCTCCATACGAATCATAGGCCGGCTCATAGACCGGCGCCGGGCGTTTGGAAAGCTGACGCCATGCCGCAAGCAGCCGGCCGCGCGGCCCGGCCGCCACAGGCCGGACGGCGCCGGTCCTGCCGGGCGCCCCGGTCCGAAATCCGCCGCCGGGTCCGAAGCCGTGGGGGACTGGACAAGCGGCGCGCCGGGCGGTGAAATCCGCAAGCGCAGTCGATAAGGGCGCAGTCAATGAGGAGGCGAAAAGGTGAAAATTCCCGGCCCGGATCATCCCATTACCGTCGAGGCCGCCGCGGAAACGGTGACGGTCGTGTTCAACGGCAAGACGGTCGCCCGATCGTCGCGGGCGCTGAAGATGCAGGAGGCGCGCTATGCGCCGGTCCATTACATCCCGCTCGCGGACGTGGACCGGGCAGTCCTCTCGAAGACCGCGCACCGCACCTGGTGCCCGTACAAGGGCGACGCCAGCTACTACACCGTCACGGTCGGCATCGAGAGCGCCGAGAACGCGGTCTGGGCCTACGAGGAGCCCTACGAAGCGGTCGCCGCCATCGCCGGCCACGTCGCCTTCTACACCGACCGGGTCGATTCGGTGACGGTCGAGTAGGCGGAGCCTCCGGCGCCGCCGCAAAACACCCTTCGCCGTCATATCGACCGGAGCCCCGGATTTATCCGGGGCGGAGCGGAGATATCTTTCACGCGCGGCGCGGGGTCCAAAGCGATGTACTGGAAAGATTTCTCCACTCCGCGGCTGCGCCGCTCCGGTCGAAATGACGGCGGGAGAACAGGGCTCGACGACCGGTTTGGCGCGGACCGGTTTGCGCCGGCGCCTCACTCCACCGTCAGGATGAACTTGCCGATATGCTCGCCGGCTTCGAGGGCGGCGTGGGCGGCGGCGGCGTCCTTCAGGTCGAAGGTGTCCTGGATGACCGGGGCAATTTCGCCGGAGTCGAGCAGGGGCCAGACTTCCGCGCGCAGCCCGCCGGCGATCGCCGCCTTGGCCTCGACCGACTGCGGCCTGAGCGTCGAGCCGGTGAAGGTCTGCCGTTTCATCATCAGCAGGCCGAAATTCACCTCAGCCTTCGCGCCGCCGAGCAGGGCGATCGTGACCAGCCGGCCGTCCGGCGCCAGGCATTTCTGGTTGCGCGGGATATAGTGGCCCGCAACCATGTCCAGGATCACGTCGGCGCCCCGGCCCTCCGTCAGGTCGTTGACGATGTCGACGAAATCCTCGTTCCGGTAGTTGACCGCGCGCACTGCGCCGAGCTCCTCGCAGGCCGCGCACTTGTCGACGGTGCCGGCCGTCGCGATGACCGTGGCGCCGCGCGCCGCTGCGAGCTGGATCGCCGTGGTGCCGATGCCGCTGGCGCCGCCGTGCACCAGCAGGGTCTCGCCGCCTTGCAGCCGGCCGCGCATGAACACGTTGGTCCAGACGGTGAAGAAGGTCTCCGGCAGCGCGGCGGCGCGCACCATGTCGTAGCCCTGCGGCAGCGGCAGGCAGTGCGCCGCCGGCGCGGCGCAATATTCGGCATAGCCGCCGCCGGGCGCGAGCGCACAGATCTCGTCGCCGATAGCGAGGTCTTCGACATGTTCGCCGAGCGCCACGACCTCGCCGGCGATTTCCAGGCCGGGCAGGTCCGAGGCGCCGGGCGGCGGCGGGTAGCTGCCGGCGCGCTGGGCCAGGTCGGGCCGGTTTACCCCCGCTGCGGCGACCCCGATCAGCACCTCGCCGTCGCCGGGCGCCGGCAGCGGCCGGCGGACGGGCTTCAGCACCTCCGGTCCGCCATGTTCGGAAATCTCGATGGCGGTCATGGAGTCGGGCGGGGGCGCGTAGGTGGCATCGGGCGGGAACGGCATCGGCGCTGGCTCCGGTAATTCCGTCAGGGGCGTCACCGATAGCAGATCGCGCCTGCGGAATCAGCATTTGATCCGGCCGGCCCGCCGTTTACACTGACAACCGCAAGAGGGGAACCGAACCATGCCCAGGCCGCCCGCCAGTCTCAGCTTCAGCCATGTCGGCTTCTACGTTCACGACCTGCCGAAGATGGAGGCGTTCTATACCCGCGTGCTCGGCTTCGTGGCGACCGACCGCGGCATAGCGCGCGGCTCGCCTCTGGTATTCCTGAGCCGCGATCCGAAGGAGCACCACCAGATCATCCTCTCGGAAGGGCGCACCGGCGGCCCGGAAGCGCGGGTGGTCAACCAGGTCGCGCTGCGGGCCGGCTCGCTCCAGGACCTGCGCGACATGATGGCGATTCTCGAGGGCGAGCCCGAGGCCACCAACCTCGATCCGATCAATCACGGCACCGCCTGGTCGATCTATTTCCGCGATCCGGAAGGCAACCGGATCGAGGTCTTCGTCGACACGCCCTGGTATGTCGAACAGCCGATCATCGCGCCGCTCGACCTGTCCCTGAGCGACGAGGAGATCCACGAGCAGACGAAGGCTATTCACAGCGCTTCGCCGACGTTCCGCCCGGCCGCGGACTGGCAGGCCGAATTCGGCGAAAAGCTGCGTGCAGCCGGCGTGACGGTCTGACCGGCCGCGGGCGCGGCCCCTCTCTCCGGGCGGGAGTCGGCAGGTCCCATGCTCGAGCTTCACCACAACAATATGAGCGTATGCTCGGCCAAGGTGCGGCTGGTGCTGCGCGAGAAGGGGCTGGGCCCCGTCGAGCACCACTACAACCTGCGCCGGGGCGACCAGTTCGCGCCGGGCTATATGGCGCTCAACCCGATGGGCGTGGTGCCGACCCTGGTGCATGACGGCCGGCCGGTCGTCGAATCCACCCTGATCTGCGAATATCTCGACGAGGCCTTCCCCGACCCGCCCCTGCGCCCCGCCGACCTGGTGGACCGGGCCGCCATGCGGCGCTGGGCCAGCGTGCCGGACCAGGGGCTGCACGCCGCCTGCGGCGCGGTCTCCAACGCACTCGCCTTCCGCTACCAGTTTCTCGCGCTGACTCCGGAGGAACTGGCGGCGAACCTGGCGCAGACGCCCGATCCCGCGCGCCGCGAACGCAAGCGTATGGGCATCGAGCAGGGCATGGACTGGCCGCCGGCCGGCGCCGCCATGCGCCTTTACGACGGCGTGCTCGGCCGGATGGATGCGGCATTGGCGGAAGGCGGGCCATGGCTGGCCGGCGCAGCCTATTCCCTCGCCGATTCGGGGCTCACCCCCTATCTCGTCCGGCTCGACCATCTCAACCTATCCTGGATGTGGGACCGGCGCCCGGCGCTCGCGGCCTGGTACGAGGCCGTGCAGGTGCGGCCCAACTTCGCCGGCCTCGCCGACTATGTCGAGCCGTCCTACCGCGAGATCATGGACGCCCACGCCGCCGAACTGCGCCCGAAGGTGGAAGCGGCGCTGGCGGGGTAGAGCGGCGCGGAATCGCAATCCGATGCGATCCGTAGGGGTTCAAACCCTCCCCTGCAAACTTTGCGCCATTTCCCGGCCTCACGGATCGCGGATCAGGATGACGTTGCCGGTCGGCGTGCGCGCCCATTCGCGATAGCCGCGATTGTCGGCGGCCCGGCGCCAGTCCTCCGCCCAGTGGTCGCTCCAGGTGTGCTCGGCGACGATGGTTGCGGGCAGCAGCCCGTCCGGCGCGTCCTCAAGGAACGGCGCCAGGACACGGTCCTCGAAACCTTCGACATCGACCTTCAGGGCGTCGAGCCGCTCGATTTTCTCGCCCCGCAATATGTCGAGCAGCGGGCGCATTTCCGCCCGGATCGCGCCGGCGCCGTCGATCCTGGTCCGGCCCAGGTTGCGAGGATCCTCGGCGATGCCGATGTCGCCATGCCGGTCGCCGACCGCGCATTGCAGAAGCCGCACCGGACAGTCCGGGTTCAGCGCGACGTTGAACTGCAGGCGGCGGAACATCTGCGGATGCGGCTCGACGGCGACGACCCGGCCGCCGGCCGCCGCGACCCGGACCGCGTAGAAGCCGCAATTGGCGCCGACATCGGCGATCTCGCCGGATGCGACCAGCCGGTCGAGCCAGCGCAGCCGCCCGAAGATCCGCTTGCCGATCCAGCCATAGCCGTAAAGCCCGGCCATGAACCGGTACAGGCGCCGCTGCACGGAATTGGGCTCGTAGGTTCCGAACGGGCTGGTATCGTCGACAGTCGCGGTCATGAAAGATCGATTTTGCGTCAGGCTGACCCTGTGGGACGGCATTGTACGATTAAACGGGTATCGGCGAAGCGGCGCCTTGTCGATCGCGGTTCGATCCGGCCTGCAACGCCGTCCATGCCCTGTCCCTCGCGGCGTTGCGCATGGCCGGCTACCGCTCGAATAGCCGATTCCTCGCGTTCCAATGCCTTCGCCACACCCTGAATTTTCCCAACGAGAAGTAGCGGGTACTGGAACAGGCGCACCGCAAGCGAAACCCCGACAAATATGAAGGCGCCGCCGAGATCGACACGAATCCGGTCGAAGCGCTGATACGCGTGACCGACGAAGTCTCCGCGCGCGTATCCGGGGCCGGTCCGGCGCCCGGACGCCCATAGCGCCGGGCAGAAGAATCGAAATTCAGGCCAGTGCGGATCCGGCCTGCTTCCGGCTTTCTCAGAACTGTCGGATCAGGCCGATCAGGCGGCCCTGGATGCGCACCTGGTCGGGGTGAAAGATGCGCGTTTCGTATTTCGTGTTCGCCGGTTCGAGCGCGATCGAGTTGCCGCGCTGGCGCAGGCGCTTGAGCGTCACCTCTTTCTCGTCGACCAGGAGGGCGACGACGATCGCGCCGTTGTCGGCCTTCTCGCAGCGCTGGATGACCACGGTGTCGCCGTCCATGATGCCGGCCTCGACCATCGAATCGCCGTCGACCTCCAGGGCGTAATGCTCGCCCCGGCCGAGCATGCTGGGCGGCACGGCGACCGTGTTGGAGGAGTCGGCCAGCGCCTCGATCGGCGTGCCGGCGGCGATCCGGCCGTAGAGCGGCAGGGCTGCGGCGTCGTTCGCCGCCTCCACCTGCCGGCCGGCGAGCACGCCGCTGCGCCCGCCGTCGATCACGCTGGGCGAGAACTTGCTGTTGCGCGCCGGCGTGCCCGGCGACGTGCCGACCGCGGCGGTCTCCGGCATGCGCATGACTTCCAGCGCGCGGGCGCGGTGGGGCAGGCGGCGCAGGAAGCCGCGCTCCTCCAGGCCGGTGATCAGCCGGTGGATGCCGGATTTCGAGCGCAGGTTCAGCGCGTCCTTCATCTCGTCGAAGCTCGGCGACACGCCGCTCTCGGCGATGTAGTCGTTGATGTAGACGAGCAATTCGTGCTGCTTGCGGGTAAGCATATCGACCTCTCTGCGTCGCAGGTTCCAGGAAGCCTGGCCACCCGGCTTCAGGGAACAAAATATAAACCTGATCGTTGTTCTACTTTGGTTCGACGCGCCGGTCAAGTATTCTTTGAAACAATTTTATCCGGCCGAATGACGGCGCCGAAATCGGAAGTACCGTAACCTGCCGGGACTACGCAGGATTTGGAGGGATAAATGGCCGCGCGCCGCGGGTTTGCAGGCCGGCGGTGCAGTGCGGCGGCCCCCGAATTGCATTTGTCGTCCGGCGCCCCGGTTTGGTCCCACGGACCCGGGGAAGGTCGATGCGTTGGCGGGCGACCGGCGTTCGATCCGCAAGCCGGTCAACATGTCGTTGAAATGGGATATTCTGGTCCGGCCGGGATGCCGGCCGGCAACGCCGCAAACCGGTTGGGCCTCGATGCGCCGAGAGCGCCCGCAACGCCCCTCTCCGCAACGCCAATGGAGTCCCGATAAATGACGCCCGAAACACTGACCTTCCACAGCGTCGATGTGCGCGCCGTCGTTCTCAAGCTGAGGCGCCCCGTCGTCGCCAGGATTGCGACCATTACGGAATGGCCGCTTATCCTGATCGATCTGAAGACCGATGAGGGGATCGTCGGGCGCACCTATCTGGAGCCCTATCTTGTCCGGTCGATGAACTATCTCGTGCCGGCCTTGCGGGACATGGGGGTGATGCTCGAGGGCCGGAAGCTGGCGCCGGCCGACATCTACGAAACCGCGCGAAAGTCGCTGCATTTCGTCGGTTACGAAGGCATGGCGATGATCGCCGTTTCCGGCATCGACATGGCGGTATGGGACGCCCTCGCCAAGGCCGCCGGCATGCCGTTGTGCACGTTGCTCGGCGGTTCTCCCGGCCCGGTGTGCGCCTACAACAGCAACGGGCTCTGGCTCAAATCTCCGTCCGAAGTCGCCGCCGAGGCCGTCGAGATCCGCGATGAAGGACAGTTCGAGGGCCTGAAACTGCGTCTCGGCCGGGACGATCCCAAAGATGATCTCGCCACGATCGAAGCGGTCCGCCGGGCGGTCGGCGAAGACATGCATCTGATGATCGATTTCAATCAGGGTCTGGACATGGCGGAGGCCCTGCGCCGGTGCCACATGCTCGACGGTCTCGGCCTGGCCTGGTTGGAAGAGCCGGTCGTCTACGACAATTTCGACGGCTACGCCCAGCTCGCCCGAGAGCTCAGGACGCCGCTGCAGATCGGCGAGAATTTCTACGGACCGCGCGATCTGCACCGGGCGTTGCAGGCCCGGGCCTGCGACTTTGTGATGCCGGATTTCATGCGCATCGGCGGCGTCACCGGATGGATGCGCGCGGCAGCCATTGCCGGGGCGGCCGGCGTCCCGATGTCGACGCACCTCTATCCCGAGGTCGGCGCCCATGCGATGCGGGTGACCGAAACCGCGCATTGGCTGGAGTGGCAGGACTGGGCCGAACCGATCCTGCAAAAGCCCTACGAGATCAGGGACAGCCATTTGCACATCCCGGACGTGCCCGGCGTCGGCCTGGACTGGAACGAGGATGTCGTCGCGAGGAACCTGTACGAAGGCTGATTGCGCGGCACCCCGCGCCGCTCCGGTTGCCGGCCGGATTGCCGCACAGGTGTGAAGGTCGCACGTCGGCCCGGTACGGGCGCCGACGCAGATTTGACGATGCCGTTCGGCCGGGCCGACACTCGCATGCGGCCGGCTGCACCGATCGTCAGATCGCGGCCAGGTCTTTCGACAACGGTATGATGGTGGCGCTGTCGCCGGCCGCGGCCGGGGGCGCGTGGGGCGGGCGCACGATCAGCGCGTCGGCCGCCGCCAGGCGCGAGAGCATGGAGCTGTCCTGCTTCGCGAACGGCGTCGCGATCGCCCGGCCCGCGCCGTCGGTGGACAGGGTCGCGCGCAGATAATCCTCCCGCTCGTCGTTGGCCGCCAGGTCCGCGCCCAGAAGCGCGGTTTCGGTGGGCGGGCCGTCCGCCGGGCGGCCGAGCATCCGCTGCAAGACCGGCGCCATGAACATGAGCGCGCAGACCAGCGCCGACACCGGGTTGCCCGGCATGCCGAGGAACGGCGTCGACCCGCTCTCCTGCGCCAGCGCGCCGAAGATCAGCGGCTTGCCCGGCCGCATGGCGATTTTCCAGAAATCGACCTCGAGGCCGATGGCGCCGAGGGCCGACTGGATCAGGTCGTGCTCGCCGACCGAGGCGCCGCCGGTCGTGACCAGCAGGTCGGCCCGGTCCATGGTCCGGACCGCGGCCTGCAGCGCCGCCGGGTCATCCCCGGCGATGCCGAGATTCTGCGCCGTGCCGCCGTTCCGCTCGACGAAGGCGGCGAGCGCCCAGCTGTTGGAGCTGACGATCTGGCCCGGCCCGACCGGATCGCCAGGCAGGACGATCTCGTCGCCGGTCGCCAGGACCGCCACGACCGGCTTGCGCACTACCGGCAGCCAGGGCGCGTTCACCGCGGCGGCGAGGCCGATATCGCGCGGCCGGAGCACGCGGCCCGCCGGCAGCAGGATTTCGCCCTCCGAGAAATCGAGCCCCGCCGGGCGGATGTAGCGGCCTTCGGCGACCGGCCCGGCGACGGTGACGCCGTCGCCGTCCCGTTCGGCATTTTCCTGGATCAGAATGGCATCGGCGCCGGCCGGCACCGGCCCGCCGGTGAAAATGCGCACCGTCTCGCCCGGCCCGACGGCGCCGCCGAACGGCCGGCCGGCCGGCGCTTCGCCGACCAGGCGCAGGCGCGCGCCGGGCGCCTGCGTATCGGCGGCGCGCACGGCGTAACCGTCCATTGCCGAAACCGCCATCGGCGGCTGGGTCAGGCGCGCCGGAACGTCGCGCGCCAGCACGCGCCCGGCGGCGGCGGAGAGCGGCACGATTTCGGCGGGCAGCGGTGCGAACCGGCCGACGATCCGCGCCCGGGCTTCGGCCACCGGAATCATGGAACCGGGATCATGCCGCCGGCTTCATACCGCCGGCATTACGACGGCGCGGGACCGCCGCGCGACCAGTCGCCCGAACGGCCGCCCGACTTCTCTTCCAGCCGGATGTCGCCGATTGTCATGCCGCGGTCGATCGCCTTGCACATGTCGTACACGGTGAGCGCCGCGACCGAGACGGCGGTCAGCGCCTCCATCTCGACGCCGGTACGCCCGGTGCAGGAGACCGTGGCGGCGATGTCCAGCGCGCCGGCATCCCGGTCGGCCGCCAGGTCGACTGTGACGCTGGTGACCGGCAGCGGATGGCACAGCGGGATCAGCTCGGCCGTCCGCTTGGCCGCCATGATGCCGGCCAGCCGGGCGGCCGACAGCACGTCGCCCTTCGCGATGGCGCTGGCTTCGATCTTCTCCAGCGTCGCCGGCGCCATGCGGACGCTGCCGCGCGCCACGGCCCGGCGTTCCGTGACCTCCTTGGCGCCGACATCGACCATGCGCGCTGCGCCCTGCGCGTCGAGATGGGTGAAGGTCTGCGCCGGATCGGCCATGTTCGAGCCCGCTTCGACCGCGCCGCGCCCGGTTCCCTACGAGCCCTGCTGCCGCTGGGCCGCGCGTGAGAACAGGCTGTCGATGCCGTCGCGATCGATCGTCACCTGATAGGTCCGGCGCAGCATGGCGCCGTATTGCGCCAGCAGTTCCCGGCCGATCGACGCTTTCACGCTGTCGAGGATCGACCGGCGATTCTGCACGGTGTCGCCGCCGTTTTCGACCGCCGCCAGCACGGCGACGGAATAGCCAGTGACGCCGGGCCCGGCGACCGCCGCGCCCCTGGCCGGGGCCTTGAACAGGGCGTCGCGCAGCTGGCCCGAGACATCCGGATCGCCGGTTGCGCCATAGCGGTTGAGCGGCGAGCTGTTCTTGATGCTCGCGCCGGCCCGTTTGGCGACGGTTTCGATGCCCGCGCCGGCCCGGATCTGCTGCACCAGCGCATCGGCCCGGATTTTCAGCGCGTCGGTGCGGGCATCGGCGGTCCAGTCCGCCGTAACCCGCTGTTCGATATTCTTGAGCGGAATGATCCGGCTCGGCGTGATCCTGTCGACCTGGACGATGAAGAACGCGCCGTCCTTCCGTTCGATGACGTCGCGGTCGTCGCGCCCGACATCTTGCTCGAAGATGCGCTGCAGGAAGCGGGCATCGTCCGGCAGGCCGCCGATCGCCGCGCCCGCGGCGTTGCGCCCGGCGTTGTCGATGGCCGGAATCCGCAGCAGCTTCACGCCGATCTGTCCGGCGATCTTGTCGAGCGGCAGATCGGCGCCCAGCCCGTCGTCGGCATCCTCGCGCAGCCGGTCCAGGATGCCACCGGCGCGCCTGCGCTTGATCGCCTCCTCGATGTCCGCCCTTGCCGTCTCGAGCGGCGTCACCTTCGCCGGTTCGACCTTGTCGACGATGATGACATGCCAGCCGAGCGCCGTCTTGACCGGCTCCGCGATCTCGCCCTGTTTCGGGGCGAAGGCCGCTTGCGCCAGCTCCGGGATCGGCAGCTCGGCCGCCGTCACCGTGCCGAGGCTGAGCGGCTCCTGCTTCACGACCTCTTTCGCGGCCGTGTCGAAACTCCTGCCGCCGGCCATGGCCATGGCGATCTGTCCGGCGTCGGCCCGGGTCGTAAACAGCAGTTGCCGCAGCGTGCGCTTCTCCGGCGTTGTGTAGTTGCTCTTGTCCTGCTGGTAGGCGGCCTCGATTTCGCTGTCGGCGACCGGGATCCGGTCGAACACATCCTCCGGCAACACGATCAGGGCGGAAACCGTGCGGTTCGCCGGCTGGGTGTAGCGGGTATTGTGCCGGTCGTAGAATTCCGCGAGCTGCGCCGCGCTCGGCTTCGGCAACTCGATCACCGAACTGGCGCGCAGGGTGAAGAAGGTGGCGCGGCGCTTCTCGTTGCGGAAGCGGTCGATGGTGTCGACGATCGCCGACGGCGCGGTCTCGAGGCCGGCGATGCCCTGCGAAAGATACTGCGCCGCGATCTCGGTCCGCTGCGCATCGAGGAATTCCGGTTCGCTCATCTGGGCCGTTTCCAGCCCGCGCCGGTAGAGCTGCGGATCGAACTTGCCGTCCACTCCCTTGAATGCCTCCATGCCTCGCACCGCTTCGCGGACCACCGGATCGCCGACCAGGATGCCGGCGTCGCGGGTCGCCTGGCGGTACAGCGCGTCGCCGACGAAGCTCTCGGTGACCAGGTCGACGACGCCCATGGATTTCGCCGTCCTGTAGTCGACGCTGGCGCCGCTGCGCCGGTTCAGCGCGTCCAGCCGCTGGCGGAAGGCGCGCTCGAATTCGCGGCCCAGGACTTCCTGCTGGCCGACCGTGATCACCGCTTCGGCGCGCGAAAAGCCGTCGCGGAAGACATATTCCACGCCGACGATGGCGAAGGGCGGAATCAGGATGCAGGCGAGGACGATGCCGAGCCAGGATCGGGCGCCCCTGCGGATGTCTTGGAGCATTACGCCGGGTCCGGTTGTTGTGCGCGGGCGGGCCGTGCGGCTGCGCCGGGTCTGCCGGCAATGTAGGGATGCGACCGCGGCGCTGGCAAGCGGGCCGGTTCAAATCTGCGCGACGAGATTCGGCGCGGCCTGTCGGGCGGTTATCGGAGCGGTGGCGGCCGGTCGGGAGTCTGGCATACGCGGGCGGCCCCTGCTAAGTCCAGCGCGGGAACCCTGGCGGAGCCGGTCGCGAGATGAATGACGCCAAGCCGCTGATTGCCGGCAACTGGAAGATGAACGGGCTGCGCGCCGAGGCCGTCGCGCTGGCGGAAGCGACTGCCGCCGCCGCTGCGGTGTCCGATGCCTGCAATGTCGCGGTGTTCCCGCCTTTCACTGCGCTCGACGCGGTCGCGGTCGCGCTCGCCGGATCGCCCGTCGCCTTCGGCGGGCAGGATTGCCACGAGGCCGAATCCGGCGCCCATACCAGCTGCATCAGCGCCGCCATGCTGGCCGATCTCGGCTGCCGCTATGTCATCCTCGGCCATTCGGAGCGCCGCCACGGCCGCCGCGAAACCAGCGAGACGGTTCACGACAAGGCCAGGGCCGCATTCCGCGCCGGGCTGACGCCGATCATCTGCGTCGGCGAGACCCGGGCGCAACGCATACGGGGGATGACCACGGACGCCATCGCCGGCCAGGTCTACGGGTCGGTCCCGGACGCCGAGGGCCCGATGATGCTCGCCTACGAGCCGGTCTGGGCGATCGGCACCGGCAAGACGGCCACGGTCGAGGATATTGCCGGGATCCACGACTGGCTTTTCCGCCTGCTCGACGCGCTCGGCCGGGACTGCGAGGGCAGCCCCATCCTGTACGGCGGCTCGGTCAATCCGGACAACGCCGCCGCGATCCTGGCGATCGAACATGTCGGCGGCCTGCTGGTCGGCGGCGCCAGCCTGGACGCCGGCGCGTTCGGCGAGATTATCCGGGCGGCGGGGTAAAGGGCGAAGTCCCTTCGTACCGTTCCGGCCGGCTTCTTAGGGAAGGGCTTGAGCAACCGGTTACGGGCGCAGGTCTTCAACCGCTGGACCTGAAGGCAGCCCGGCAAGCCCGGCATTCATTGGACCAAGCGCTTTACCAAGTCGCCGCCGGAGCTAATCTCCCAGGTTGAGCCGGGCGTCCGCGGCGCCCGGCGGCACAGCCTTCGCAACCGGGCCGGACGAGGAGCGGGGATTCCCATGACACGACATGTGAAGATCGGAGAGGCGAAGACCCACCTTTCCGCGTTGCTGGCGGCGGTGGAGGCCGGCGAGGATCTGGTGATCTGCCGCGGCGGGACGCCGGTCGCCCATGTGACGCGGATCGCCGGCAAAGACGAACATGCCGCGCTCAGTGCGACGCTGCGCCGAGAACGGGCGAAGCAGGAGGCCGTGACGACGGCCGAGATCCTGTCCTGGCGTCACGAGGGACACGGGCGCTGATGGCGTTCGTATCCGACGCCTCGGTGGCGGCCGCCTGGGTGCTGCCGGATAAAAACGCGGTTCAGGCCGAGCTGGCGAGTCTGGACCGGCGCTTGAACGCGGCTGCGGCGTCCGAGGGCGTGGCTCCGTTCGCTTGAGCCGGAGCCGTGCATCGGGGCGATCCATCGCTCCGCCGCGGCGATTGGCGTTGCGGGCTGGGGCCCGCATCCGGTTGACCGGGCACGCGGCCGCGCCATGATGGGCGCCGAAATCTGCACGCCCGAATTCCACAAATTGCCAGCAACGAAGGAACCCTGCCATGCCGGTGACGAAAGGCATCAAGGCCCTGGTCGAGGAAGCCTATGCCCGGGTCGAGACCTGGACGGTCGAGGACGCCATCGCCCGCTTCGGCGACGAGACGATCCAGCTTGTCGACATCCGCGACATCCGCGAATTGTGGCGCGAGGGCACGGTCCCCGGCGCGGTCCATGCGCCGCGCGGCATGCTCGAATTCTGGGTCGATCCGGAGAGCCCGTATCACCGCGAGGTCTTCGCAACGGACAAGAAGCTGGTGTTCTACTGCGCCGCGGGCTGGCGCAGCGCGCTCGCCGGCAAGGCCATGCTGGAGATGGGGCTCACCAACGTCGCCCACATCGACGGCGGCTTCAAAGGCTGGAAGGAGGCCGGCGGCCCGGTCGAGGAAAAACCGCAGCCCGCGCCGAAGAAGGGGTAGGGCGCGGGACGCAGCTTGTCGTCCCGGACATCCGTTCGGGCGGAGGGACCGTAGGGGAGGGTTTCAAACCCTCCCCTACACCGGTTTGGACCCGCCGGCCGCCGCCGGGAACAGAGTCCGCGGCAGGACCGGCAGGTTTCGCGGGAGGGAGGAATACATGACGGCCGATGCACCGGATCGCGGGGCGCCGCTTGCGGGGGTCCGCGTCCTCAATCTCGGCACGCGCTGGCCCGGCCGGGTCGCCGCGATGCTGCTGGCCGACCAGGGGGCGGACGTGGTCGAGATCGTGCGGCCCGGCCGCGAAAGCCACGCCGTCGACCCGCTGCTGGACCGCGGCAAGCGCCTGGTCGGGCTCGACCTCAAGGACGAGGCGGCGCGGCGCATCTGCCGCGACCGCGCCGCGGAGGCCGACGTCGTGATCGAGAATATGCGCCCCGGCGCCGCCGCCGTCCTGGGGCTCGACCATAGCGGGCTCGGCGGCGCGCGAAGCGGTCTCGTCTACCTCTCCCTGCCCGGCTTCGCCGAAGGCGACCCGATGCGCGATGTCCCCGCCTGGGAGGGGACCATCGACGCCGCCGTCGGCGTCTATACCAACATCAGCCCCCTCGGCACCCTGCTCGGCACGCCGGTCTATTCGGCCATCCCGATGGCTTCGGCCTATGGCGGCGTTCTCGGCAGCCTCGCCGCCTCGCTCGGGCTCTACCGGCGGCAGCGCACCGGCCGCGGCCAGCATATCGAGGTGCCGCTCGCCGATTGCGTGATGGCCGCCATGGCCCTGCTCGCCTGCAAGATCGAGGGTCAGCCCTCGCGCTACAATTTCCCGCCCATCGACAACGCGGTGCTGGATCTCGTGTTTCCGGCGCTCCAGGATCTGCGCGGCCACATGACCGACGACCATGTCGCCCGGGTCGCGGAATTCGTCCGGGGCCACGCCAATCCGACAATCAACTTCTACGCATGCGCGGACGGGCGGATCCTGTTCGTCTGCGCCCCCGACCACGTCTACCAGAACCGCGCCTTCCTCCAGGTCCTCGGCGTCTACGACAAGGTCATCGCCGAAGGCATGGTCAGCGAGACCCCCTATGTCGAGCACGACGCGGGCAACAACGTCAACAAGGCGGCGAGCCTGACCCCGGCGTGGCGCGCGCGGCTCATCGAATGCATCGCGGAGGCGGTGAAGACCCGCCCGGCCGGGGAATGGGAAACGATGATGCGCGCCGCCAACGTGCCGGCGTCCATGGTCCGGACGAGCGCCGAATGGCTGGCCGAGCCGACCCTCCGCGAGTCCGGGGTCACCGCCGATCTCGACGACCCGGTGCGCGGCCCGGTGCGCCAGCCCGGCCGGTTCGTCTCCATCGAGAACGCGGCGGTCCGGTCGCCGGGGCTGCGGGCGGCGACCGCCGCCGCGGCAGACTTCGCGTGGCTGGCCCCCCCTATGGAACGGCCGATGGACGGGCCATCGCCCGCGGGCGAGGGTTCGGACCGGGCCCCGGAAGCAAAGCAGCGCGGGATGCTCGACGGAGTCCGGGTGCTCGATTTCTCGAACATCGTCGCCGGCCCCGCGGCGGGCCGCAGCCTCGCCGAACACGGCGCCGACGTGATCCGCATCGATCCGCCGGCGCCACAGGCCGGGCCGTACGCGACCATGTGGTTCGGCGTCGACGTCAACCAGGGCAAGCGCGCCGTCGTCCTCGACCTCAAGACCGAGGCGGGAAAGGCTGCGCTCGCGCGGCTGGTCGAGGGCGCGGACGTCGTCCTGCACAACTTCCTCGACCGGTCCGCCCGGTCTCTCGGCATCGCGCACGACCAGCTCGCCGCGGTCAACCCCGCCATCGTGTCCGCCCAGATCGGCGCCTGGACCGGGATGGAGCCCGGTCCGTACGACAACGATCCGTCCTTCGATCCCGTGCTGCAGGCGGCAACCGGAATCATGGCGCGGTACGGCGACGGGCCGGACAAGCCGGTCATGCACGCCATCGCCTCCTGCGTCGACTACATCACCGGCTTTTCGACGGCGGCCGGCATCGCGCAGGCCCTTCTGGCGCGGGAGCGGGGGCAGGGCGGCAGCTACGTCCGCAGCTCGCTCGCGATGGCCGCACAGCTCGTCCAGTTCCCCCACATGGTGGCCTGGGACGGCGCCGGTCCGGGCACGGAACCGTCCGGCCAAGACGCGATGGGCGAGGGTCCCGGGCAGCGTATCTACGAAACGGCCGACGGATGGGCCTGGATCGGCTGCCGGCCCGGAGACGAGGTCCGGCTCGGCAAAGCTGTCGGAGCGGCGGACGGCTCGCCAGACGTCTCGGGGGACGACCTGGGCGGCGCGGTCGCCGATGCCGTGCGCGGCCTCACGACCGGGGAGATCCAGGCGCGGCTCGCGGGAATTCCGGGCGCCGGCGCGGCGGCGCTTCGCACGCTTGCGGACATCCGCGCCGACCGCACGGTGGAAAGGCTCGACCGGCGCTCCAACTGGATGAGCGGCGGCTCCATCTGCCTGCGCCGCGGCCCGCACCCGTCCGGTCACGCCACCACCCTGCCGCTGCCGACCTGGGTGCGTCCCGAAGAAGCGTCGGTGCAGCACCTGGCCCCGGCGCCTCTGCCCGGCGCCCACACCGCCGAAGTGCTGGCCGAGGCGGGGCATTCGGCGGAGGAGATAGACGACCTCATGCGCAGCGGCGCCGCGCGCGACGGCTGGGCCATCCTGCCGCGCTACCTGCCGACGTGACGGGAGCGGCGGGCTCCGCTCTGCGTAGGGGCGGCCGGCCGATGCCTGCCGAACCGGGCTTCGTCCGGAGCGGAGAGACCGTAGGGTTTCAAACTCTCACCTACACCGGTTCAAAGGCGTCCCGCCGGCGTTGTGCAGCCTCTTGAAATGCCGTAGGGTAGAAACAGGTTACGCATTTCTACCCCCGAGGATCGGACATGGGCCTCAACATCAAGAACGAGGAGACCTGCGCGCTGGCCCGGGAACTGGCGGAGCTGACCGGCGAGACCATGACCGGTGCAATCTCCGCGGCGCTGCGCGAGCGTCTGGAGCGGGAGAAGCGGTCGCGGGATGCAGAGACCGAAATCGAGGAAATGCTCGCCTTCGGCAAGCGGTGCGCTGCGCGCCTGAAGCCGGGGCCGTCCTCCACTGAGATCGGCGACTTTCTTTACGACGAATACGGGCTGCCCAAGTGATCGGGACCGGGCGAGCCAGTTGCTGCGCCGGCGTTGTGCAAATACCTGAATGGCGGTAGGGTAGAAGAAAATGCCTGATTTCTACCCTGAGGATCGTAAATGAGCCTCAACATCAAGAACGAAGAGACCTGCGCGCTCGCCCGGGAACTGGCGGAACTGACCGGCGAGACCATGACCGGCGCAATCTCCGCGGCGCTACGCGAGCGTCTGGAGCGGGAGAAGAAACAGCGGGATGTCGAGGCGCGTATCGAGGAAATGCTTGCTATCGGGGAGCGCTGCGCCGCGCATCTGAAGCCGGGGCCGTCTTCCACTGAAATAGGGGACTTTCTTTACGACGAGCGCGGGCTGCCGAAGTGATCGTCGACAGTTCGGCGGTCGTGGCGATCCTGCTGCGCGAGCCCGACGCTCGGCGTTATGCCAGAGCGATACAGACGACGTCGCCGTGCAGGATGTCGGTCGCGAACGTGCTGGAAGCGTCTATCGTCGTGGAAAGTCGTGGCGGTGCCGAGGCGGGTTATGCCCTCGACGTTCTTCTGGAACAAGGAGACATCGAACTTGTCCCCGTTACGACGGAACAGCTTGCCGCCGCACGGCGCGCGTGGCGGCGGTTTGGCAAGGGCAACCACCCGGCCGGCCTGAATTTCGGCGACTGCTTCGCCTACGCCCTCGCCGAGGCGACCGGCGAACCCCTGCTCTTCAAGGGCGCCGACTTCGCGCAAACGGATGTCGCACCGGCGCTGCCGGTGGGCGAGAGGGCGGACGAGGGGACGGCAGGGTGAGCGAGAGGCGGCGGCGTCTGATGCGTCTGTCGCGGTACGGGGCGTGCGCCCGCGCCGCTGAGACGTGCGCAAACGGGCCTTGACGGAACGGACAGAACATTAATTGAACAAATGAACTGCCCGGCAAGCGGCTGCGCCGGCTTGAATGTCCGGCCGTGCGACGCAACTTTCCCGGTAACGCTCGAGGCATCGGAGGCGCACGATGACGAGGCTCCTGTTCATCGCGGTCCTGGCCCTGGGGCTCGCGGCTCCGGCGGCCGCGGCCCTGGCCCATCACGGCTGGTCGTGGACGACCGGCGGCAATATCGATCTGACCGGCATCATCAAGACCGTCCGCCTGGGCAATCCCCACGGCGTCCTCAAGGTCGACGTGGAGGGCGAGGAGTGGACGGTCGAGGTCGGTCAGCCCTGGCGCAACCGGCGCGCCGGCCTCAGGGACGGCGATCTGGCCGAAGGGGTCGAGATCCGGGTAATCGGCGAGCCGGCCGCCGATGTGTCGGAGAAACGGGTGAAGGTGGAACGGCTGTTCCTGGGCAAACGGGAATACATCCTCTACCCCGGGCGCAACTGAGGTCTTGGAGGCCCTGTTCGCAGCGCTCGAGGGGACGGCCCTGGCGCAAACGCTGCGGGGGTCCCGCTGGCTCTATGCCGGCGTCAACGCCGCGCACATCTTCGCCATCGCCCTGCTGGTCGGCTCCGTCGTCCCGCTCAACCTGCGGCTTCTCGGCGTGTGGCGCGGCATCGCCCGCGAAGCGGTGGTGCGGGTGCTCGCGCCGGTTGCGGCCGCCGGGCTGATCCTCGCCCTGCTCACGGGACCGCTGCTGTTCGCGGTCCGGGCGCGGGAATACAGCGATGTCGGATTCCTCCAGCTCAAGCTGATCTTCATCGCGGTCGGGGTGCTGTCCACGCTCGCCCTGTGCCGGGCCCACGGGTTCCTGCTCAAGGACGCCCCCCGCGCGCGCCTGGCCGGGCATGCCGTCCTCTCCACGGTTTGCTGGTCGGGCGCCCTCGTCTGCGGGCGATTGATCGCCTTCGCGGGGGATTGAGGTCGATCCCCTACCGCCGGCACGCCCCGGCATGGCTCGGACCGTTCCGGACACTCGCCGTTCGACCCGATCGCCCGGAAGGGCGCGGTGCCGGGACTCTACTCGTTCTTGGTCATCAGGTCCGCGACGTTGAGGCCTTTGCCGACCCGGTGGAACGGACGGCCTGCATCGCTGACCGCCACGACGACGACGATCTCGTCGCCGCGCGGGGCGTCGGTGACCGAAACCTGCATCGCGTCGAAATGGCTGAACGTCCACATTTCGTCCTTGTGGTGCAGGGGGCAGTCGATCACCGTGCCCGGCCCGCCGATCTTCTTGGTCGACGGCATGATCGACTTCGCCGGGCCGACGATCGCGCGCACCGGCTTGCCCATCGTGGGGTGCATCACCGCCGCCGCGTGCTCGCGCTCTCCCTCCACGCCGACGATCGCCGCCTTGCCGTAGCTCGCGACTGACGCCCCGTCGATGCCGAGCGCGTCGATCGCGCGCTGCACCAGAAGGGCGCCGAGCTCGGCGCCGGCCTGCTGCAGTTCCTCCAGTTCCTCGTCATAGACCCCGGCATAGGGGTTCGCGATCACCGCGATCGCCGCGGCCTGGCGGGTCGCCGGCTCGACCGGCCGGTCGAGCTCGCGCCGGGTCTCCTCGACGACGGTGACGATCTTGCGGATCTTCATCCCGTTTCTCCCGATCGTGGCAGGCATGACTGGTTCCGGGCACTATGCCATCGCCGATGCCCGTTGCAACGTTTGCGTTCGGTTGCCGCCGGCGATGTATCCTTCCCCCGCTTCAGCGCATTCCTCTGCGAAAGTGACGTGGCCGCGCCGATGGCCCTCCCCTTGGGGGAGGGGGTAGGGGGAGGGGTATCGTGGGAAAGGGTCCGCCGCCGCCGTTTTGGCTCCGCCCGACTTTCGCAGAGGAATCCTCTTCAGAGGGGGAGGTCAGGTGGGGTGCGGCGGCGGCAGACGTGCGTTGCAGCGCAGGCGGGACGGACACCCCCATCCCCTCCGCTTCGCTCCGGGACTTCCCCCTCTGAAGAGGGGGAAGGACAAGGGTTCCGGATGGACCGGCCCGCGGCCCTCTCGTTTTTGATCGTTCGTTCCAGTGTTTTCTCGGTCGCCATCGCTGTTTTTTCGCAGTTTTCCGCCGTTTCTCCGCGCCAGGCGCCGGATTGGACAGACCGGTCTACCCATAGGCGTTTTTTTGCACCCCGAAGACCCTCGAATCGCCCGAACCCCGCAGAAACGCTGGGAAACCGCGATTCGGGAGAGTCGCAAATTCAATCCCGATAGGAAATTTTCCAGCCTCCCGGCCGAGCGGGAGCGCCCTCGACACCGGGGCGGCATCGCCGGGCGGCATGGCCCGTCGGAAGCGGAGGGTCGAACCGGACGGGGTCCGGCCGTCAAGCCCCCGCGGCGCAGAGGGCGGCGCACAGGGCGGCGCATTGGATGGCGGATCGGATGGCCGATCGGCGGCGGCGGGCCGGAAAGCGGGTAGGTTCCCGCCTGTTTCTTCGTTCGCTTCTTTGGGGGCGTCGGCGGGCCGCTGCGGGCGCACTTCGGGCGTTGACGGGGTCGATATAGGGCACGGGCTTCACCGTGTCAAGGAAATTAATTGTAAAAAAGGAATTTTTTGTGGCCCGGCCGATGGGCCCGGCCGCAGGGAGGGTGCGGGCGGCGCCGTCCCTCCTTTGCAGGGGAACCCTTGTATCTCGTCCGACCGTCATTGGTGTAGTGGTTCCGGTCGCGGAAGCGGGCGGGAAATCCGCGCTAATAGGCGCAGGCGCTCCAGATGCGGTCGATATCGCCCGCCCACGGGCCGGCATAGTCTTCGAGCAGGGTGTCCGCCGGGCTCTTGCCGGCGGCGGCGCGGTCGTGCAGCACCTGGAGGAAGCCGGTCTCGTCGTTACCGGCCTTGTCGAGCACCCGCCGCGCCGAGAGGCCGGCCTGCGCGATCTCAAGGGTGCGCAGGGCGAGGTCCTGCACCGTTCCGGCACGGAAAGGCGCTTGGAAACCGTGCCTGGCGACGTCGGTCCGCAGCGCTTCGCGCTCTTCCGCCGTCCAGTCCCTGACGAGATCCCAGGCCGCGTCGAGCGCCGTGCCGTCATAGAGCAGGCCGACCCAGAAGGCCGGCAGGCCGCACAGGCTCTTCCACGGCCCGCCGTCGGCGCCGCGCATTTCCAGGAAGGTCTTGGCCCGCACTTCCGGAAACGCCGTCGTCATATGGTCCGCCCAGTCGGAGAGCGTCGGCATTTCGCCCGGCAGCGCCGGCAGCCTCCCGGCCATGAAATCGCGGAAGGACTGGCCGCTCGCATCGAGGTAACGGCCGCCGCGATAGACGAAGTACATCGGCACATCGAGGATATAGTCGACCCAGCGCTCGAAGCCGAAACCGTCCTCGAACACGAAGGGCAGCATGCCGGTGCGGTCCGGGTCGGTGTCGGTCCAGATATGGGCCCGCCAGCTCTTGAAACCGTTGGGCCGGCCCTCGGTGAACGGCGCGTTGGCGAACAGCGCCGTCGCAACCGGCTGGAGCGCCAGGCCGACGCGGAACTTCTTGGCCATGTCGGCTTCCGAGCCGTAGTCGAGGTTGACCTGCACCGTGCAGGTCCGGACCATCATGTCGAGGCCGAGACTGCCCTTCTTCGGCATGTAGTCGCGCATGATCCGGTAGCGGCCCTTGGGCATCCAGGGCATGTCCTCGCGGCGCCATTTCGGATCGAAGCCGAGGCCGATCAGGCCGGCGCCGAGTTCTTTGGTCACCTCTTCCGCTTCGGCGAGATGGGTGTGCACCTCGTCGCAGGTCTGGTGGATGTTCTCCAGCGGTGCGCCGGACAGTTCGAGCTGGCCGCCCGGCTCCAGGCTGACCGACGCGCCGTCGCGCTTCAGGCCGATGACGGTCTCGCCTTCGCGCACCGGGTCCCAGCCGAAACGCCGCAGGCCTTCGAGCAGCGCCCGGATGCCGCTTTCGCCGTCATAGGGCAGGCGCCGGTAGTCGTCCCAGCGGAACGCGAATTTCTCGTGCTCGGTGCCGATCCGCCAGTCCGCCGCCGGCTTGCTGCCCTGCGCGATGCTTTCGACGAGCTGCGCCCGGGACTGCACCGGTTCGGCATTGGCGGCGGCAGGGATGGACATGCGCGGCGATCCGGAATTCGGCGGCAGGGGCGGCGGACGGTCTGTCAGTTCGTCGGGGCGGTCCAGTCGCCCAGCACGGCCTGCCAGCACGCCAGCGCCGCCACGGCGGCGGTATCGGCGCGGAGCAGGCGCCCGCCGAGCCCGACCGGCGTGACATTGGGGAGCCGTCGCAGAAGGTCAAGTTCCCCCGGCGCATAGCCGCCCTCCGGCCCGACGAACACGGCCCAGGGCCGGCCGCGCGCATCGCCGCGCCGGCGCAGCGTGTCGACAATCGGGATGCCGGTCTGCGTCTCGTCGAGCAGCAGGATGTGCCGCTCCGCCGGCCAGTCGTCGATCAGGTCTTCCAGCTGGCGAGGCGGAATGACGGCGGGAACCGAGAGGCGCGCGCATTGTTCGGCGGCCTCGACGGCGTTGGCGCGCAGCCGGGCCAGATTGACGCGCGCGACCTGCGTATGGCGGGTCATCACCGGCTGGAGCGCGGAAACGCCGAGCTCCGAGGCCTTCTGCGCCACGAAATCGATCCGCGCTTTCTTGACCGGTGCGAAACACAGCCAGAGGTCCGGCCCGGCGGTCTGGCGGCGGGTCCGGGCGGTGACCGCCAACGCGGTCTCTTTCCTGCCGCGCGCTTCGACGGTCGCCAGCCATTCGCCGTCGCGGCCGTTGAACAGTTTGACCGCGGCGCCGGCGGGCGTACGCATGACGTTTCTCAGATAGTGGTGTTGCTCTGCGCTCGGGGCGACGGTTGCGCCGGCCGCCAGCGGCGCCTCGACATAAAGGCGGATGCCGGGACTGTACGGCGCGTCGGGCTCCGGCGGCGCGGACGTCATGCCGCCCGCTCCCCGCGTGCGTCTTGCCGCCTCTGGGCGGCGGCCAGATGGCCGGCGAAACCGGCCAGGTCGATGTTTGCGCCGCAGACGATCAGACCGACCGATCTGCCGCGCAGCCGCTCGCGCAGGGGTCCGGCGAGCGCCGCCAGCGCCGCCGCCCCGGCCGGCTCGACCGCCAGCTTGAGGCGGCTGAAGCTGGCCAGCATCGCGTCCTGCAACGCGTCGTCCGGCACGGTCGCGATCTCTTCGACCAGTTGCCGGACGATGCCGAAGGAGTAGGGCAGGTGGAGCGGCGCACCCAGGCTGTCGGCGATGGTCTGCACGTCGACCGCGTCGAGCGCCGCGCCGCGGGCAAGGCTGTCGCGCATGCCGCAGGCGCCGTCCGGCTCGACGCCGTAGATCGCCGCGTTCGAACCGGCCAGCCGGAAGCCGGTCGCCACCCCGGCGATCAGGCCGCCGCCGCCGACCGGCACGATCACGGCGTCCACGTCCGGCGCCTGCCGGACGAATTCCAGGCCCAGAGTCGCCGTGCCGGCGATCGTATCCGGCCCCTCGAAGGGATGGATGACGGCGCGGCCCTCCTCGTCGCGGATCCGCGCCATCTCGTCGAAGGCGGCGTGGATGTCCGCGGCCAGGACGACTTCGGCGTCCAGTTCCCGGCATTGGGCGATGCGGAACGGGTTGGCCGCCTCGTGCATGACCACCTTGGCGTCGCTGCCGAGCGCCCGGGCGGCGTAGGCGACGGCAATGGCATGATTGCCGGCGCTGACCGCCGTGACGCCGGCCGCGCGCTGCGCCGCATCGAGGGCCAGGACGTTCGCCAGCGCGCCGCGCGGCTTGAAGCTGCCGGTCCGCTGCAACAGTTCGAGTTTCAGGATGACGCGCGTTTCCGCGCCGATCAGGGCGTCCTTCGCCACGCCCGACCATTCCAGCACCGGCGTTTCGACGATCCACGGCGCGATAGCGACGCGTGTCGCCCCGACCCGGTCGAGAGTCAGCGCCCGCCCGGCCGGCGCGTCATTCATCGATCTTGCGGCCCCATTCGCGCGCCGTTTCGCCGGGCCACTTGTTCGTGGCGTCGAGGCCGGCCTTGGAGCCGAGGCCGCTCACCGGACTGGCGAAATCCAGATAGTCGATCGGCGTGTTCTCGATCGTCACGGTGTCGCGCGCGGGGTCCATGCGGGTGGAGATCGCCCACATCACGTCTTTCCAGTCGCGACAGTCGATGTCGTCGTCCACCACGATCACCCACTTGGTGTACATGAACTGGCGCAGGTAACTCCACACGCCCATCATGATGCGCCTGGCGTGGCCGGCGTAGGTCTTGCGGATCGAGACCACCGCGATGCGGTAGGAACAGCCTTCCGGCGGCAGCCAGAAATCCACGATCTCCGGGAACTGCTGCTGCAGCAGGGGAATGAACACCTCGTTCAGCGCCTCGCCGAGGACCGAGGGCTCGTCGGGCGGCCGGCCGGTGAAGGTCGAGAGGTAGATCGGCTCCCGGCGCATGGTGACGGCGCTCACCCGGAACGCCGGGAAGCGCTCGACGCTGTTGTAGTAGCCGGTATGGTCGCCATAGGGGCCTTCGTCGCCCTCCTCGTCGGCCATGACCCGGCCCTCGATGACGATCTCGGCCTGGGCCGGAACCTTGAGCGGCACGGTGCGGCAGTCGGCGAGTTCGACCTTCTTCTCCCGCAGCAGGCCGGCGAACTGGTACTCCGAGAGCGTGTCCGGCACCGGCGTGACGGCGGCGATCATGGTCGCAGGATCGGCGCCGATGACGGCGGCGGCCGGGAAGCCTTCGCGGCGTTCCTCCGGCGCGGCCTGCGCCTTCCAGCGCGCGAACTGCTGGGCGCCGCCGCGATGGTGCAGCCAGCGCATCAGCGTGCTGTCCCGGCCCGTCACCTGCATCCGGTAGATGCCGAGGTTGAAGCCGTCGGTCCGTTCGGTCTCCGGCGCCGGGCCGCGGGTGACGACGAGCGGCCAGGTGATGAGCGGCGCCGGCTCACCGGGCCAGCAGGTCTGGACCGGCAGCCGGCCGAGATCGATGGCGTCGCCTTCGAGCACGACCTCCTGGCAGGGCGCGCTGCGCACCGTCTTCGGCTTCATCGCCAGCACCTTGCGCGCCAGCGGGATCAGCTCCAGGGCCTCGCGGAAGCCGCCTGGCGGCTCCGGCTGCCGCAGGAAGGCGAGCATCTCGCCGACTTCGCGCAACTGCTCCGGCGTCCGGCCGATCGCCAGTGCGACCCGTTCGACGGTGCCGAACAGGTTGACCAGCACCGGCATGTCCCAGCGCCGGTCGCCGTCCTGCGGCCGCTCGAACAGGATCGCCGGCCCGCCATCCAGAAGGGCCGCGCGGTGGACGCGCGTCATCTCCAGCGCCGGCGAAACCGGCCCGGCTTCCCGCCGCAACTCTCCGTCCCGCTCCAGCCGGGCGAGGAAATCGCGCAGGGAGGCAAAGGGCGGGCCGCCGGCGCTCATGCCGGTCGCGCTGCGTTTACATCGGGCAACTGGATAGAATCCGGTATGTCGAACATGCCGGACACATGGCCCAATCGCGCGGCAAGGACAAGCGGGCCGAAACCCGCAAGCGACGCCCGCCGTCTGCTATCCCGGTCCCGGTGTTACAATTCCTTGGCGCCCGGGATCCGATCTTTTTGGCCGTCCTTGCGGGACCGGATGAGATTGAAGAACCGCCGGTTCGTGCGGTGGAACACGATGAAGGACGGCAGAAGGGTCTTTGGCCGGACCCACCCCCGTTCTGCAAGGATGACATCCATCTCGAGCCGGGCGTCCGTCCAGAGCCCCGTTGCCCGGTCCTGGACAAGATAGCCGCGCTGGAAGTGAACGCGCCGGTTCCATTCGTTCATCGTGCGGAAGGAAATCGGCCGCGCGAGCTTGTAGCGCGCCATATACATGATGTGCTGACACGGCCGCGGCCGTCGCGCTTTCTTGCACTTGTAGAAGAGGACGGTGTAGTCGATCCCGCTGGCTCGGGTCCTGACATAGGGATCGCCGGATTCTTTCCGATACCCGGTTATGACCGGCAGGCCTTGGGACTCCAGCATTTCCGCGACCGTCAGCGCGGTCACGCTGTTGAGGTCCGCCGCATGGCCGACGCTTGCGGTGAGCGCAGTCGCGATGCTTGCGGCGCCGGCGCAAATGACGGTGTTCCGCATGGATCGGGCGCCTCCGCTGCACAAGTCCGCATCAGAGTCGTGGGCAGCAGCGGGCGTGTAAAGTAAATTCCGCGCCATGACGACCGATGCGCCCATGTTCGTCCCGCCCTCCGACCTCGATCCGGTCGAGCGGGCAATGCGCTATCCCTATGCCATTCCGGATTGCAGCTTCGTCTTCGACAGGGTGGGCTGGCGGCCCGCGGAGATCGGCGGGACGCTGACCGCCGGGCGGCATCCGATCCTCGCCTGCGGCTCGAACCGGTCGCCGGACCAGCTGGCCCGGAAATATTTCGATTTCGATGCGGTAACGATCCCCGTCCAGCGCGGCTGGCTGCGCGATTTCGACGTCGTCTACGCCGCCCATATCACCGGCTACGGCTCGGTTTCCGCCTGCCCGATGCCGGCGCCGGGCGTGCGCGTCGAAATCTCGATAACCTGGCTGTCCGACGACCTTATGGCGCGCATGCACGCCACCGAGGGGCGGGGACAGTCCTACGACTATGCGGTGCTGTCCGGCCTCGATCTGGTGCTGGAAGGAGGCAGCGCGCTTGACGAAACTTTCGCCTACATCCATCGCGGCGGCGCGCTCGACGTGAACGGTGGGCTTGTCGGCCTCGCCGAGGCCGCGGCAACGGGGCGGGCCTGCCCGTCCTGGCCGCAGCCCCGGGCGATCGCCGAGGTCCATCGCCGGCTGGAGCACGAAGGAACGGTCGAGGATTTCATCCGCGAAAACGCCGCCGACCGGTTCCTGCGCCTCGCCCGGGAGGCGGTCCTGCAACAGGACGCGCACCCGTTCGCCTATGGAAAATGCCGGGTGGTCGCCTGAGGGCAGGGGAATGAAGAACGCCGCCGGCGCCGGAATGAGAAATCGCTTGTCGAGCAAATTTCAAAGTCGGCCGTCATATCGACCGGAACGGCCCTGGAGGGGCCGTGGAGTGGAGATATCTTTCCGCTGCAGCGTGAGGCTCAAGGCACCGCGCCGGAAAGATTTCTCCGCTACGCGGCTGCGCCGCTCCGGTCGAAATGACGGGAGGGGGTTGAGTGGCGCCGATGTCGTCACGCTCCGAAAACCCTATATGACTCCCGATTCCGCCCACCGCACGCCTCGTATCGATTCGCCTGCCTTCCATGCCTTCCGCCGCCAAACATGCCTTCGTCACCGGCGCCACGGGCTTCCTCGGGCGCAACCTGGTCGAGCAGTTGGCGGAACGGGGCTGGAAGATCACCACGATCTACCGGGATCCGGCGCGCTTCGAGGCGCTCCGGCAATGGGATGTCGCCGGCGTCGAATGCGGTCTGCTCGACCTGGACGGCCTGACCGCCGCGATCCCGGAACGGGCGGACGCGGTGTTTCACATGGCCGCCGATCTCACCATGTGGATGCGCCACGGCTCGCGCCAGCTGCGCATCAATGTCGACGGCACCCGCAACGCGGTCGCAGCGGCGGAGCGCCGGGGGGCGCGGAAGTTCGTCTTCACCTCGAGCTGGAATTCCTGGGGCTACCGGGCCGGCGATCCGCCGCTCACCGAGGACACGCCGCAGCGGGGCAACGAATCGCCGGTGCTGTACGACCGGACGAAGCTGGCCGGAGAGATCATCGTCAAGCAGGCCGCCGCGGATGGCCTGCCGGCCGTCATCCTCAATCCCTGCCACGTCATCGGCCGCTACGACAGCCGCAACTGGGGGCGCATGATCCGCATGGTGCATGAGCGCAGCCTGCCCGGCATCCCGCCCGGCTCCGGCGTGTTCTGCCATGCAGGCGCAGTCGCCGCGGCGCATATCGCAGCGGCCGAGAGCGCCACCGCCGCCGGCAACTATCTGCTGCCCGGGCCGGCGGCGAGCTATGTCGAGATCATCGGCCTCATCGGCCGCATCGCCGCCCGCAAGGTGCCGAAGCGCGCCATTCCGGCCTGGCTGTTCCGGACGGTGGCCCATGTTCAGAACGCCGTGGGCAACCTGCGCGGCCGTGAGCCGGACCTGACCCCGCAGGCCGCGCATATCGTGCTGGCGCACGGTCGGGTGGCGTCGGACCGGGCGGAAAGGGAGCTGGGCTACCGGTCGCCCGATCTCGAATTCATGGTGCGGGACTGTTACGACTGGATGAAGCGGGCCGGCGTCCTGAAGGACTGACCTGCCCGGCGCTCCCGGGGGATTTCGTACGCTCAGACAAGAAGTCGCGGCGGCCGGCCCTTCGATACGCCGTCTCCGGCGGCTACTCAGGGCGAGGGTGAGGGCCGGGGCGGCTGGGACAACCCAGGATACCACAATCCCGAGTGGGCCCCGCAGGGGCCGTATCGAGAGGCGCCGGAAACGATGACCGACCATCTGAACCGACTGGAGGACCTGCTGAAGGCCGCGCGGGCGGCCGGCGCCGATGCCGCCGACGCCGTCTATGTCGAGGGCGCCAGCCTCTCGCACACCCAGCGGCTCGGCACCGTCGAAATGATCGAACGCTCGGAAGGGCGCGATCTGGGCCTGCGCGTCTTTGTCGGCCGGCGCCAGGCGAGCGTCTCGGCAACGGAGATCGAGCCGGAGACCTTCGCCGGTCTGGCCGAACGCGCCGTGGCGATGGCGCGCGCAGTCCCGGAGGATCCCTATTGCGGCATCGCCGACGCGGGCGGGGTCGCCGTCCGGCCGCCCGGCATCGAGATGGCCGACGCCGAAGAGCCGCCGGCCGATCTTCTGATCGCCCGGGCCGGCGAAGCCGAGGACGCGGCGCGCGCCGTCGAGGGCGTCACAAATTCCGAAGGCGCGGAGGCCTCGTGGAGCCGGACCCGGGTTTGCCTCGCCGCGACCAACGGGTTCGCCGGCAGCTACGAGCGGACCTCGCACGGGGTCGGCGTATCGGTTGTAGCCGGGTCGGGCAGCGACATGCAGACCGACTACGATTATCACAGCGCCGTCTTTTCGGCGGACCTCATGGCGCCGGCTGCGATCGGGCAGAGCGCCGGCGAACGGGCGGCAGCCCGCCTCGGCGCGCGGCCGGTCAAGACCGTGAAGGCCCCGGTCGTGTTCGATCCGCGGGTTTCCGGCAGCCTGCTGCGCCATCTGCTGAGTGCGATCAACGGCGCGTCTGTCGCCCGCGGCACCAGCTTTCTCAAGGACAGGCTCGGCGAAACGGTGATGGCGTCCGGCCTCACCGTGATCGACGATCCGCACCGGCCGCGCGGCCTGCGCTCCAAGCCGTTCGACGGCGAGGGCCTCGCCAACCGGCGCAGCGCGCTGGTCGACAACGGCGTGCTGACGACCTGGCTGCTCGACCTGCGCTCGGCGCGTCAGCTGGAACTGGCGCCGACCGGCCACGCTGCCCGCGGCACGTCCGGCCCGCCCTCGCCGGCGGCGACCAACGTGTATCTCGAGGCCGGCGCCGTATCGCGGCAGGCTCTCCTGGCCGGGATTGGCAGCGGCCTCTATGTGACCGAGATGATCGGCATGGGCGTGAACGGCGTGACCGGCGACTACAGCCGCGGCGCCGGCGGCTACTGGATCGACAAGGGCGAACTCGCCTTCCCCGTTACCGAGCTGACGATCGCCGGCAACCTCAAGGACATGTTCAGGGCGATCACCCCGGCCGACGACCTGGCCCTGCGCTACGGCATCGACGCCCCGACCCTGCGCATCGACGGCATGACCATTGCGGGGGCGTGAGTTGCGGATTTTGGCCGGTTCCCGGGTTTTGCCTCGTCGTCACCCTTCGCCGTCACATCGACCGTAGCGGACCGAAGGGACGCGAAGTGGAGATGTCTTTTCTGCGCGGAGCCGGATCGGAAGCACCGCGCGGGAAATATTTCTCCATTCCGCGCCTTGCGGCGCTCCAGTCGAAATGACGGCCATGGAAGGGAGGGCAGATCGTCTCGAAGGACTCGCCCCTTCTACCCGTCGCGCCGCGCCAGATGGTCGAAGCTGGCGCCGACGATGGCGTCCTGGCGCAGGAAGCGGCGGGCTTCCAGGCCATGGGCCGGCGCGACGCTGCGCATCGTCCCGGCCGCCTCGGCATCGAGCTGCATGCGCGCCGCCAGTTCGAACCAGTAGGCGAGATAGGTCGCCTCCTCGACGGACTTGCCGAGCGTCAGCAGGCCGTGATGGGCCAGCAGGATCGCGCTCTTGCCGCCGAGCGCCTCGGAGATGATCCGGCCTTCCTCGTCGGCCACCGGCACGCCGGGCCATTCCGGCAGCCAGGCGCAGTCGTCGTAGAGCGGCATCGCGTCCATATGGGCGCAGACCAGCGGCCGGCCGATCGTCGACAGGGCCGAGGCCGCCGGCGGATGGGTGTGGACGATGCAATGGGCGTCCGGCCGGGCGCGGTAGATCCAGACATGGAAGCGCACGGCCGGATTGGCGATGCCCGCGCCCTCGACCGTCCGGATATCCTCGTCGACCCGCAGCAGGGTCTCTTCCGAGGCCTCCTCGAAACCGGCGCCGAGCGGCAGGGTCCACCAGCCGCCGGCTTCGGCGCGGACGGTCAGCTGGCCGGCCAGTCCGGTCGAATGGCCCTTGGCGGCCAGGATGCGCGCCGCCAGCGCGAGTTTCGCCTTGTCCGTCCGGGCGACGGGCTGCAGCCCCGTTCCAATGGTGCTGTCGACCTGGGTGCGAATGTCGTCCGGCATGTCGGCCTCCTACGGCAGGGGATTTGGAAGCGGGTGACGGAAATCCGTGCGCTCTTGCGAGTTTACCCGGCCCGGAAAGATTTGTAAGGTCCGCCTTCCGTAAGGCGGTTCGCCCGGTTGACGCGCCGCCTTCATACAAAGGTTCAAGGGAGGAACCGCCATGAAACCTGTGCTCGCCGCGGCCGGCGTGGCCGTTGCGCTGACGGCCTTCGCGCCGGCCTCGCAGGCCGCCACCGAATTCGCCTTTTCGAACTGGATTCCGTGGACCCACAAGCTGTCGACGCGCCTTTTGGTTCCGTTGATGTCGGTCATCGAGAAGAGAACCGAAGGGCGGGTGAAATTCCGCAAACTGCCGAAGGCCGTCGCCCATCCGCGCGCCCATCTGGACGCGGTGCGCACCGGTCAGGCCGGGGCTGCTTTCGGCGTCCACGGCTATTCGCCGAAGCGCCTGCGCGCCTATGCCTTCAGCGAATTTCCGCTGACCGGAGAAGATGCGGTGGCGACATCGGTCGCCTTCCAGCGCACCCACGACAGGTTCTTCAAGGGCAAGGGTTTCTACAAGGGCGTGCATGTGCTCGGCCATAACACCCACGGCCCGGGCGTGATTCACCACTCGAAGAAGCTGATCCTCTCGATCGCCGACATGAAGGGCCAGAAGATCCGCACCGGCGGCCCGGCGCCGCTGGCCATCGTCACGGCCTGGGGCGGCACCTCGATCCGGCTGCCGGCGCCGAAATCCTACGAGGTGTTGTCGACCGGTGTCGTCGACGGCGTCACCTTCCCCTACGAGGCGCTGACCGGATTCAAGATTGTCAACCTGGTGAAGTTCCACACGGAGCTGCCGGGCGGGCTCTACAATTCCGGCTTCTACACGTTTATCGCCAAGAAGAAGTATGACGGCCTGTCGGCAGCCGACAAGCAGGTCATCGACAGCGTGTCCGGCGAAAACTTCGCCTTCGTCGCAGGCAGGGTGTGGAACCAGAACGACGCCGACGGCCTGGAAGCGGCCAAAAAGGGCGGGCACAAGTTCGGCAAGGCGTCGGCCGAGATGATCGCCTCGGTCAAGAAGATCAAGGCCAACCTGGAAGCGCGTTACATCGCCGACATGAAGAAGCTGGGCATCAACGGTGCGGCGGTGCTCAAATACTACTACG
Source organism: Alphaproteobacteria bacterium (assembly GCA_965202925.1). GTDB lineage: Bacteria > Pseudomonadota > Alphaproteobacteria > Bin65 > Bin65 > Bin65. The sequence goes on from CBDBCG010000002.1 coordinate 974,401, forward strand.
GCGAGGTGGCGAAACTTCAGAAATAGTCGCCGATTTCCTGACGGCCGGCAGCCGCGGCACGCTCCCGAGCGGGATCCGCCGCGGCTGCCGGCCTATTCGTCCGACCCGGGCGTTGGCAGCGCACCGGCACCGGTAAGCGCGCCGGCATCGCCCGACTGCAAAGAATGAAGCGCGTGACCGAAGCGTCCGAAGAAACGGCGGAAACCAGGGTTTCGCCGCTGGCCTACTGGATCGGCGTCGTGCCGCTCCAGGCGCTTGCGATGATTTCCTGTGCCGTCCTGTTCATGATGATGACGTTGACCTTCATCGACGTCGCCGGACGCTACATCTTCAACAGCCCGTTGCCGGCGTTGGCCGAGGTGATCGCCTTTATGATGGCCGGGCTGGTGTTCTGCGTCCTGCCCCTGGTGTGCTTCCGCGAGGGCCACGTCACCATCGACCTGCTGGACGGCATGGTGCCGCCCCGGCTGAAGCGGCCGCAGGGTATTTTCATCAATCTGGTCGCCGCCGGGGCCGTCCTGTTCATCGCCTGGCGGCTGTGGGTTAAGGCCGAGGCCCATCTGGAATTCGGCGACGCGACCGACGAACTCTACATGGATATCTGGCCGTTCAGCACGGGCATGGCGATCCTGTGCGTGCTGGCGGCGGTCGCCCAGCTCGCCGCGGCGGTGGCATACGTCATCGGCGCGCGCGACGATCCAGCCAAAGCCTCGGAGCCGACGACGTGACCGTCGCGCTGCTGGGTTTCGCAGCGCTGCTGACGCTGTCCTTCCTGCGCGTTCCGATCGCCTTCTCGATGATCATCGTCGGCTTCATCGGCATGAGTTGGTCGATGAGCCTGGAGGGGGCGCTGGCCAACGTCGGCCAGACGGCGTTCGACGCTGCGATCAACTACGAGCTTTCCGTGGTGCCGCTGTTCGTTCTGATGGGCAATTTCGTGACCCGGGCCCGCCTGTCGGAGGAACTCTACACCGCCTCCAACGCATTTCTGGGCCACCGCAAGGGCGGGCTGGCAATGGCGACCATCGTCGCCTGCGGCGGCTTCAGCGCGGTCTGCGGCTCCAGCCTCGCCACCGCGGCGACCATGTCGAAGGTCGCCATGCCCTCGATGCGGCGCTACGGCTACGACGACGGTCTGGCGGCCGGCGCGATCGCCGCCGGCGGCACCCTCGGCATCCTCATTCCGCCCAGCGTGCTGCTGGTCATCTACGGCATCCTGACCCAGACCAACATCGGCAAGCTGTTCGCCGCCGGCGTGATTCCGGGCATCGTCGGGATCGTGTTCTACCTGATGGCGGTGCGCGCCGTGATCACGATCTGGCCGAAGCTCGGCCCGCGCGGCGAGCGCACGGACTGGCGCGGCCGGCTGCTCGCGCTGCGCGATGTCTGGGGGGTGCTGACGCTGTTCGTCTTCGTCATGGGCGGCATCTATGGCGGCGTGTTCAGCCCGACCGAGGCGGCCGGCATCGGCGCGTTCGGCGCCTTCGTGTTCGCCGTCGCGCGCCGCACCATGGACCTGCGCGGCTTCTACGCGGTGCTGCTGGAGAGCGCGGCGACCACCGCGATGCTGTTCACCGTGCTGATCGGCGCGCTGGTCTTCGCCAATTTCATCAACTTCACGACCTTCCCGCAGACGCTGCTCGATATCGCGGCGAACTTCGAGGACAACCCGTGGCTGGTCCTGGCCGCCATCCTGCTGATCTACGTGCTGCTCGGCTGCGTCTTCGAGAGCCTGTCGATGATCCTGCTGACGGTGCCGATCTTCTTTCCGCTGATCAAGGAGTTGGGGCCCGGCTTCGTGCCGCCCTTCTGGCACGCGATCACCGGCCAGATGCCGCCGATGTGGGATCTGGTCGCCGATGTCGGGCTCGGCCTGAACGCAACCGAGGTGGCCGTGTGGTTCGGCATCGTCGTGGTGGTCATCACCGAGATCAGCCTGATCACGCCGCCGGTCGGCCTCAACGTCTTCGTGCTGCGCGGCGTGCTGCCGGACGTGCGCACGACGACCATCTTCCGCGGCGTCACCGCCTACTGGATCGCCGACCTGTTCCGGCTCACGCTGATCGTCGCCGTGCCGACCCTGTCGCTCCTGCTCGCCAGCTACGTCCGGTAGCGCAGGCGAAGTGCGCCCGGATTCCGGCGGTCGAACCATTCCGGCATCGCTTCGGCTTGAAGATTTGGAATACGGAGGACCGGGCGCTCCGCAGGCCGTCTGCGCGCCGGTCGGAAGCGCGTTCGTTCCCCGGCGCCCAATTCTCGCAGGCCCGGATCGCGCGGGGTGTATTGACCGCCTCCCGAATTTGACCCCTTGGAAGCGAATGACTTCAATAGGGTCGCGCACCGACAGGCGACGAACACTTGCGCCGAACGACTCCTAATAGAAACTTGGTGAGTTCCATACTAGTAATTTCACGTGCTCCGAAGTAGTAGTTTCGCGATGTCGCTAACCGCATTCTGGTGAGGCGGCCGCGACCGTCGATGTGCGCGATTTCCGCCACCTGCACTGGTTCGCCAGCGAAGGTCCGGGCCGAAAGAGGCAGTTTGCAGGCCTTGTCTTTTTTCTCGGCGCCGAGAAACTGACCTTCGGCACCGGACTGTTTGCACTCCCCGTCAGCAGCCTGTGGGCTGAGATCGGCTGAAATCCAGCGGCAAATCCGGAAGCAGGCTTCGGCAGAATCCCGAGATAAGCGTGTCCGTTTCCTTTCTCCCGCGCGGCGGGTTGTTCCTGGACCGCGACGGTGTCGTGAACGTCGACCGCGGCTATGTCCACCGGCCGGACCAGATTGCCTTCGTCCCCGGCGTGTTCGACCTGGGCCGCACGGCCATGCGGCTGAACCTGCCGATCATGATTATCACCAACCAGGCCGGCATCGCGCGCGGGCTCTACACCGCGCAGCAGTTCCATGGCCTGATGGACTGGATGACGGCACGGTTCGCGCGCGAAGGCGTGGCGATCGCCCGTGTCGAGCACAGCCCGTGGTTCCCGCCCGATCTGACGCCGCCGGACGGAAGCGCGCTCCTGGCCGAATGGGTGCGCGATTCCTGGTGGCGCAAGCCGGGCGCCGGCATGCTGCGCCGCGCCGCGCTGGCCGTCGGCGTCGATCCGGCCAAGAGCGTATTGATCGGCGACCGGGCGGGCGATATCGCGGCGGGCCGGGAGGCCGGCGTCCGCGCCACGATCCAGTTCGTGCCGGAGACGCCGAGCCCCGCCCTGGACCTCGTCCCGGATGTGCCACCCGATCCCGACCCGGACTTCGGCGCGGACTACCGATGCCGCCGCCACGCCGAAATCATCGAAATCCTGGAACGGCTCTACGGCTGAGCCGGAGCCGGCCTATATCCCGGCCATGTTGGATGCGACGCCCCTTCTGCGCCTGTGGGCCCGGCGGCGGCTGCGGCGGCTGGCGGACATGGACCCGGCCGCGGTCCAGCAGGCCGAAATGCTGAAACTGGTGCGCGCGGCGGCCGGAACCCGGTTCGGGCGCAGCCACGGCTTCGCCCACATCCGCACGGTCGCCGACTTCCAGTCCGCCGTGCCGGTGCGGGACTACGACGCGTTCCGGGACGAAATCTGGGGCGATGCCTTTCCGCACCTCGCCGATATCGGCTGGCCCGGCCCGGTTCCCTGGTTCGCGCTCACCAGCGGCACGACGCGGGACGTCACCAAATACATCCCGGTCACACGGGCGATGGTGCGCTCGAACCGGCGGGCGGCGCTCGATACGATGGCCCACCATCTGGCGGCCCGGCCGGACAGCCGGGCGCCCGGCGGCCGGAGTTTCATCCTGGGCGGCAGCACGGACCTGAAGCCGCTGGCGCCCGGCATCCTGGCCGGCGACCTCTCCGGCATCGCCGCGGCGACCGTGCCGCCGTGGGCGCGGCGGTTCACCTGGCCGCCGAAAGACCTGGCGCTGGAGTCGGACTGGGATCGAAAGATCGACCGGCTCGCCCGGGACAGCCTCGGCCGGGACATCCGCTCGATCAGCGGTACGCCGAGCTGGCTGCTTCTGCTGTTCGAGCGGCTCGCCGAACTGCGGCCGGACGCCGGGCGGGACCTGACCCGGATCTGGCCCGGCCTGGACCTGATCGTTCACGGCGGCGTCCGCTTCGATCCCTACAAGCCGCAGTTCGACGAATGGGTGCGCGGCCGGCCGGCCGACTACCGTGAGGCCTACGCCGCCAGCGAAGGCTTCGTCGCGATCAGCGACCGGGGGTTCGGCGAAGGGTTGCGGCTCAATCTCGATACCGGCCTGTTCTACGAGTTCATTCCCGTCGAGGAGTTGGGGGCGGACCGGCCGACCCGGCATTGGGCCGGATCGGTCCGGACCGGCGTGAACTACGCCATCCTCCTATCGACCTGCGCCGGCCTGTGGGGCTGGCTGCTCGGCGATACGGTCCGTTTCGTGGAGCGCGACCCGCCGCGCCTGCTGGTGACCGGGCGGACCGGCGCGACCATGTCGGCCTTCGGCGAACATCTGACCGGCGAGGAGATCGACCGGGCGGTCAGCCGGGCCGCCGCCGAAGCCGGCCTCTCGGTCGCGGACTATGCGATGGGCGCGGTTTTCCCGACGCAGGAGCAGCCGCTGGGCGGCCACCGCTATGTCGTCGAGTTTGCCGGAGGCATGCCGGCTGCGGCGGCGCTCGACCGGTTTTCGGATGCGCTCGACTCCGATCTGGCGGCGGGCAACGAGGATTATGCCGCTCACCGGTCCGGCGGCTTCGGCCTGCGGCCGCCCGAAATACGCGCCGCGCCGCCGGGGTTCTTCGCCGCCTGGATGAAACGGCGCGGCAAGCTGGGCGGCCAGAACAAGGTGCCGCGTATCGTCAACGACGGTGCGCTGTTCGCCGGCCTGCTCGAGGCGCTGGACGCGGCGGCGGAAAATTGAGTCGGGAAACTGAGGCGGGCGGCGGCGATTGAGGCGCTGTTCCGAATCATCGGCGCCGGATCGTTCAACCGCCCCGGCCGGCCTGTTCGGCCCGTTCCGGGGTCGGCCAGGCGCTCAGAGCCCGGCTACCTCGATCAGAGTTTCTCCGGCCGCCTGCTGCCTGCGGTGATTCTCGTCGATCGCCTTCCGGATCCCGGGCGGAACCGCGATCTCGCCGGCGAATTCCGGCCGCGCGCGAAGCGGCCGGAACCACGCGAACAGATTGGGATGCAGCCGCGCCACCGGATAGCCGCAGAGACCGAGCCGGTTGACATAGATGAACCAGGCGATATCGGCCAGGCTCAATTGCTCCCCCATAATGTAGGGTGCGGCGCCCAGCCGGCGGTCCAGGTTTTCAAATTCCCGCCGGAACCGCGCCGCCGAGACCCGGATAACCTCGTCGGTGATACCGTCGCGCGCGATGCGCTCCCAGAACGCGATCTCCGCAGCCTTGTTGGGGTCGCGGCTGCCCTGGACGGTGCCGCTGCCGCGCGCGCGGTAGTCGGCCAGCGCCTCGGCCGATTTCGGCGCGCGGGGCCGCGGCTGGGTATATCGAAAGGTGATCGTCCGCAAATCGTGATGCAGATCGTCCTCGTGGCGCAGCAGCTCGGCCATTTCCGCTTCGCGGCCTTCGGGGATCAGCCGCGGCGCGGGAAACCGCCGGTCGATCAGCGAGACGATATCGTTGCTCTCGATATGGATTTCGCCGTCGATGACCAGCGTCGGGACCAGGCCGCGCGGATTGATGCCGAGAAACCGCTCGCTCAGATTCTCTCCCGCCGGCAGGTCGATCGGATGCGCCTGCCAGTCGACACCCTTCAGATTGAGGACGATCCGGGTCTTCTGGGAACATGACGAGCTGTGGAAGTGGAACAGGTGCACGCCCTTCCAGCCGAGCACATCGCGCGTGCGGATATCGGCTTCCAGGAGTTGGACCATTGCGCTTCCCTTTGTATCCATCCGCGCTGCGGCAGCGTTTTCCGCTCCGGCTCAACAACCGGACGCCGCTGCCTTCTGTCAACCGCATTCCGGATGTTTCCCAGGCTGCCGGAATTCCCCTAAAACGATCTTCCTGTTGCTGCTGCCGCCATGCCTGCGGCGATGTGGGCTAGGCCGTGACCGGCAGAATCCGGACAGGCGGGGCTCGGACGTTCGACCGCAGGCGACTGGCCCGCAGGCGTCGGGAGCCTTAAAATCAGGCAGACCGGGAAGGAGACTGCAAGACGAACACGAACCGACCGGCCCCTCTGTCCCGACGCCAGAAACCGGGGAAGGCCAAACCGGCATAAAGGACGACCGAATAGACCAGCATGATCGAACCCGCAGCCAACAAATTCAAAGGATTGCCCCGGAAGCAGGGGCTCTACGACCCGCGCAACGAACACGATGCGTGCGGGATCGGCTGTGTCGTGGACATAAAGAACAGGAAGAGCCACCGGATCATCGATCAGGGCCTGCAGGTTCTCAAGAACCTGACGCATCGCGGCGCGGTCGGCGCCGATCCGCTGGCCGGCGACGGTGCGGGAATCCTCATTCAAATGCCGGACGCCCATCTGCGCGCGGTTTCCGGCGAGGTCGGGATCGATCTTCCGGACCCGGGCGAATACAGCGTCGGCATGGCGTTCATGCCGCAGGCCGAGGGGCCGCGGGCGGACTGTGTGCGCATGGTCGAGGAGCTTGTCGAGGCGGAAGGACAGCACGTCCTGGGCTGGCGCGACGTGCCGGTCGACAATTCCGGCCTCGGCGAAAGCGTCCTGCCGACCGAACCGTTCGTGCGCCAGGTCTTCGTTCGCCGGGGCGAAAACTGCCCGGATCAGGATGCGTTCGAGCGCAAGCTGTTCGTCATTCGCAAGCTGGCGGAGCACCGTGTCGACGCACTGGGCGAGGCGGCATCGGAAGATTTCTACATGCCGTCCTTCTCGTCGCGCACGATCGTCTACAAGGGGATGCTGCTGGCGCACCAGGTCGGGGAATTCTACCTTGACCTCAGGGACGAGACGATGGTTTCGGCGCTGGCCCTCGTCCATCAGCGGTTTTCGACCAACACCTTCCCGTCCTGGCGGCTGGCGCACCCCTACCGGATGATCTGCCACAACGGCGAGATCAACACGCTGCGCGGCAACATCAACTGGATGGCGGCGCGGCGCCATCTGATGAAGTCCGAACTGCTGGGCGACGATCTGGAAAAGCTGTGGCCGCTGATCACCGAGGGTCAGTCCGATTCGGCGAGCTTCGACAACGCGCTCGAACTCCTGGTGCAGTCCGGATATTCGCTGGCCCACGCCATGATGATGCTGATTCCCGAGGCGTGGACCGGCAACCCGCTGATGGATGAGCGCCGCCGCGCCTTTTACGAATACCACGCGGCGATCATGGAGCCGTGGGACGGGCCTGCAGCCGTGGCGTTCACCGACGGCCGGCAGATCGGCGCAACCCTGGACCGCAACGGGCTGAGACCCGCGCGCTACGTCATCACCGACGACGACATGGTGGTGATGGGCTCCGAGGTCGGCGTGCTGCCGATCGAGGAGAGCCGCATCGTCAAGAAGTGGCGATTGCAGCCGGGCAAGATGCTGCTGATCGACCTCGAGCAGGGCTGCATCCTCGACGACGACAACATCAAGGCCGAACTGTCTTCGGTCCAGCCTTATCAGGAATGGCTCGACCGCACCCGGATCGTGCTGGAGGACCTGCCCGCGACGAACGCCCCCGTCGCGTTGCCCAACCGCTTTACGCTGCTCGATCGGCAGCAGGCCTTCGGCTATACGCAGGAGGATCTCAAGTTCCTGATGTCCCCGATGGCGTCGACCGGGCAGGAAGCCGTCGGTTCGATGGGCAACGACATCCCGATTTCGGCGCTGTCGTCGCGTCCCAAGCTGCTCTATTCGTATTTCAAACAGGTGTTCGCCCAGGTCACCAACCCGCCGATCGATCCGATCCGCGAGGAACTGGTGATGTCGCTGCTGTCGCTGATCGGCCCGCGGCCCAACCTTCTCGGTATCGACGATACGACGCCGCAGAAGCGTCTTGAGGTCCGCCAGCCCGTCCTGACAAACAAGGACCTGGAAAAGATCCGCTCGATCGGCGAGATCGCGGACAACGCCTTCCGGACCCTGACCCTCGACCTGACCTATCCCGCGGAACACGGCGCCGGAGGCATGCGTCCCGCACTCGACTCGGTGTGCGACAAGGCCGAGCGGGCTTGTCAGGAAGGCTACAACATCCTGGTGCTGAGCGACCGTGCGATCAGCGAGGACAGGATCGCCATACCGGCGCTGTTGGGCACCTCGGCGGTTCACCATCATCTCGTCAGGAAGGGGCTGCGGACCCTTCTCGGGCTGGTCGTGGAGACCGGCGAGGCGCGCGAAGTCCATCACTTCTGCACCCTGGCCGGCTACGGCGCCGAGGCGATCAACCCCTATCTCGCGTTCGAGACCCTTTCGGCAATGCGGGACGATCTGCCCGAGAAGCTAACCGACCGGCAGCTTTACCGGCGCTACATCAAGGCGGTTGACAAGGGCATTCTGAAGGTGATGTCCAAGATGGGCATCTCGACCTACCAGTCCTATTGCGGCGCGCAGATTTTCGACGCGGTCGGCCTGGGCGAGGACTTTGTCGGGCAGTATTTCACCGGCACGGCGAGCACCATCGGCGGGGTCGGGCTGGCCGAGGTTGCGCGCGAGACCGTCGAGCGCCACAAGCTCGCCTACGGCGACGCGCCGATCTATCGCAATGCGCTCGATGTCGGCGGCGAATACGCCTACCGCCTGCGCGGCGAGGAGCATTACTGGACACCCGACACGGTGATGAACCTGCAGCATGCCGTGCGCGGCGAGGTGCCCGAGAAATACCGCGCCTTCGCCAAGCAGGTGAACGATCAGGATCACCGGATGATGACCGTCCGGGGCCTGTTCGAGTTGATCCCGGCCGAAACGCCGGTGCCCCTCGACGAGGTCGAGCCGGCGAGCGAAATCGTCAAACGCTTCTCGACCGGCGCAATGTCGTTCGGATCGATCTCGCGCGAGGCGCATTCCACCCTGGCCATCGCCATGAACCGGATCGGCGGCAAGTCGAACACCGGCGAGGGCGGCGAGGAGCCGGACCGCTTCCAGCCCATGCCCAACGGCGATTCCATGCGCTCGGCCATCAAGCAGGTCGCCTCGGGCCGCTTCGGCGTCACCACCGAATATCTCGCCAATTCGGACATGATGCAGATCAAGATGGCCCAGGGCGCGAAGCCCGGCGAGGGCGGCCAGCTGCCGGGCCACAAGGTGGATGCGGTGATCGCCAAGGTGCGCCATTCGACGCCGGGTGTCGGCCTGATCTCGCCGCCGCCGCATCACGACATCTACTCGATCGAGGATCTCGCCCAGCTCATCTACGACCTGAAGAACACCAACCCGGACGCCGACGTTTCGGTCAAGTTGGTCTCCGAGGTCGGGGTCGGCACGGTGGCGGCGGGGGTTTCGAAGGCGCGGTCCGACCATGTGACGATTTCGGGCTTCGAGGGCGGCACCGGCGCCAGCCCGCTGACCTCGATCAGCCATGCCGGATCGCCGTGGGAGATCGGACTCGCCGAGACGCACCAGACCCTCGTGCTCAACCGGCTGCGCGGCCGCATCGCGGTCCAGGTCGATGGCGGCATGCGGACGGGCCGCGACGTCGTCGTCGGCGCGCTCCTGGGCGCGGACGAGTTCGGCTTTTCCACCGCGCCGCTGATCGCCGCAGGCTGCATCATGATGCGCAAGTGTCATCTCAACACCTGCCCGGTGGGCGTCGCGACCCAGGATCCGGAGCTGCGCCGGCGGTTCACCGGCACGCCCGAGCATGTGATCAACTATTTCTTCTTCGTCGCCGAAGAGGTGCGCGAGCTGATGGCGCAGCTCGGTTTCCGCAAATTCGACGACATGATCGGCGAATCGCAGCGGCTCGACCAGCGCCGCGCGATCGAGCACTACAAGGCGAAGGGCATCGACCTGTCGCGGATCCTCGCCAAGCCCCGGGCTGCGCCGGGCGTCGCGACCCATAACAGCGAGCGCCAGAATCACCATCTGGAAAAGGTTCTCGACCGCCGCTTGATCGAGAAAGCGAAGCCCGCGCTGACCTGCCGCAAGCCGGTTCGCATCGACCTGCCGATCCGGAATATCGACCGCACGGTCGGGGCGATGCTGTCGGGCGAGGTCGCAAAGCGCTACGGCCATGCGGGCCTGCCGGAAGATACGATCAGCGCGACGTTCCGCGGCACCGCCGGGCAAAGCTTCGGCGCGTTTCTCGCCCACGGTGTCTCGTTCGAACTGATCGGCGAGGCCAACGACTATACCGGCAAGGGCCTGTCGGGCGGCCGGCTCGTGGTCTATCCGCCGCCGGACAGCGGGGTCGTCCCGGAGGAGAGTATCGTCATCGGGAATACCGTCCTCTACGGCGCGATCGCCGGGGAGTGCTTTTTCCGGGGCGTCGCGGGCGAGCGTTTCGCCGTGCGCAATTCCGGCGCGGTCGCGGTGATCGAGGGCGTCGGCGACCATGGCTGCGAATACATGACCGGGGGCGTCGTGGTGTGCCTCGGACACACCGGACGCAATTTCGCCGCCGGGATGAGCGGCGGCATCGCCTATGTCCTGGACGAACAGGGCGACTTCGAACGCCGCTGCAACCTGGCGATGGTCGAACTCGAACCCATCAAGGCGGAGGACGATTCGCTCGAACGCCTGGCGCATCAGGGCGGAGACCTCGAAGCCCACGGCCTGGTCGACGTCATGCGCGACATGACGCGATTCGATGCCGAGCGTCTGCACCAGCTGATCGAGAAACACGTCCACTACACCGACTCGGCGCGGGGCAGGCAAATCCTGGAAGACTGGGAAATCTACCTGCCGCAATTCGTCAAGGTGATGCCGGTCGATTACTACCGCGCCCTCAGGGAAATGGAGCTCGCGCAGCCGGCCGATCCCGCCGACCTCGTCGCCGAGAGCCGCTGAACCATGGGCAAGGTTACGGGCTTTCTCGAGATCGACCGGCTCGAACAGCGGTACACGCCGGTCGGCGACCGCATCCGGCATTTCAACGAATTCCTCGTCCCGCTGGACAAGAACACGCTGATGCAGCAGGGCGCGCGCTGCATGGATTGCGGCATCCCGTTCTGCCACACCGGCTGCCCGGTCAACAACATCATCCCCGACTGGAACGATCTCGTCTATCGCGACCAGTGGCGGGAGGCCATGGAGGTCCTGCACTCGACCAACAACTTCCCGGAATTCACCGGCCGCATCTGCCCGGCGCCCTGCGAGGAGGCCTGCACGCTGAACATCAGCGACGCGCCGGTGACGATCAAGACGATCGAGTGCGCGATCGCCGACCATGCGTGGAACGAAGGCTGGGTGGTTCCCGACATTCCCGAGACCAGGACCGGCAAGCGCGTCGCCATCGTCGGATCGGGCCCCGCCGGAATGGCCTGCGCGCAGCAGCTGGCGCGCGCCGGGCACGACGTTACGCTGTTCGAAAAATTCGCCAAACCCGGCGGGCTGCTCCGCTACGGCATTCCCGATTTCAAGATGGAAAAGCACTATATCGACCGGCGCGTCGGCCAGATGGAGGCGGAGGGCGTGACCTTCCGCAACGGCGTGCATGTCGGGGTCGATATACCCGCGCAGGATATTGTCGATGAATTTGACGCCGTCGTGCTGGCGGGCGGGGCGGAGAAGGCCCGCGACCTGCCCGTCGAGGGGCGGGATCTGGCCGGCGTCGAATTCGCCATGGATTTCCTGCCGCAGCAGAACCGGCGCATCGCCGGAGAGCCTCTCGGCGACGAAGAGGAAATTCTCGCCCGCGGCAAGCATGTCGTCGTGATCGGCGGCGGCGATACCGGCTCGGACTGTATCGGCACGTCGTTCCGCCAGGGCGCGGTTTCGGTGACCCAGCTCGAAATCCTGCCCATGCCGCCCGAGAGCCCCGACATGGCGACCATCTGGCCCCTGTGGCCGTTGCGTCTGCGCACATCCTCGTCGCAGGCGGAAGGCGCGGAGCGCGACTGGAGCGTCGCGACCAAGCGCCTGTCCGGCGCCGGCGGAACCGTGTCCGCTATTCATGCCGTCCGGCTGGACGAAAATCTCAAGGAAGTTCCCGGAACCGAGTTCGAGCTGAAGGCGGAACTCGTGCTGCTGGCGATGGGCTTCGTCCATCCGGTCCATGAGGGGATGATCGAGGAACTGGGGGTCGATCTCGACACGCGCGGCAACGTCCTCGCCGATACCGAGAACTACGTCACCTCCGATCCCAAGGTGTTCGCGGCGGGGGATATGCGCCGCGGCCAGTCGCTGGTGGTCTGGGCGATCCGCGAGGGCCGGCAATGCGCCCGCGCCGTGGACGAATTCCTGATGGGCGAATCATCGCTGGCCCGATGAGGCTGCCGGTCGCCGGACGCTTGGCCTTTCCGGTCTCCTTCCCGATCCGATCAGCATGTGCCCGGAGCCGGCGACATTATCGGCGATAACTCTGGAGACCCCGAAGCGTGACCATCACCGTCTATCCCGCGCGCAAGATCGTCACCATGAACCCGGCCCGGCCGCACGCCAGCCATGTCGCGGTGCGCGACGGCCGCATCGTCGGCGCCGGCACGCTGGACGAACTGGCCGGGTGGGGGGCGTATACGCTCGACGACAGGTTCGCCGACAAGGTGCTGATGCCCGGCCTGGTGGAAGGCCACAGCCACACCATGGAGGGCACCCTCTGGGCCTATGTCTATTGCGGCTTCTTCGACCGGCTGGACCCGGAAGGACGGGTGTGGCCCGGCCTCAGGTCTATCGACGAGATCGTGGAACGGCTGAGCGAGGCGGCCGCCCAGATCGAGGACCCGGTCGCGCCGCTCGCCGGCTGGTCGCTCGACGCCATCTATTACGGCGACCGGCGGGTCAACCGGCACGATCTTGACAGGGTATCGACCGAACGCGCCATCGGCGTACTCAACGCCTCTGGCCATATTCTCAACGTCAACAGCCGGGCGCTGGAGCTGGCCGGCCTGCTCAAGCCGGGGATCGACCATCCCGGCATCCCGCTGGGCGAGGACGGCCTGCCGACCGGCGAGATGAAGGGCCCGGACGCCATGGCGCCGCTCGGCCCGCATACCGGATTCGACCGGGACCTGCTGTCCTGCGACGAGCCGGGCCTGCGCCGCTTCGCCAGGCTGTGCGTGCGCACCGGCGTGACCACGGCGGCCGACCTCGCCAACACCCTGCCCGACGATGCGGTGGAGATGATGCTGCGGGTGACCGACGAGCCGGATTTTCCGGCCCGCATCGTCTCGCTGCGCCGCTTCTACGGCGTGACGCCGGAGGAACTGATCGCGCACACGCTCGGCTTGCGCGACCGCAGCCAGGACAGTCTGCGCCTCGGCATTATCAAGGCGGTGGCCGACGGCTCGATCCAGGGCTTCTCGGCGCGGCTGCGCTGGCCCGGCTACTACAACGGGGCGCCGGAAGGGCTGTGGTATATCCCGCCGGAGCATCTGCTCGAAATCTACGAGCGCGCCCTGGCGGCCGGCGTGCAGGTCCACACCCACACCAACGGCGACGAGGCGACGGAGCTGGCGCTCGATTGCGTCGAGGCGGCGCTGCGCAGGCATCCGGCGCCGGACCATCGCTTCACGCTGCAGCATTGCCAGCTTGCCGATGCCGCCCAGTTCCGGCGCATGGCGAAGCTCGGCGTGGGCGTGAACCTGTTCCCGAACCATCATTTCTACTGGGGCGACCAGCATTACGGCATCACGGTCGGGCCGGAGCGCGCCGAGCGGATGAACGCCTGCGCGACCGCGCTCGCCGCCGGCGTGCCGCTCGCCATCCATTCCGACGCGCCGGTGACGCCCCTCGGCCCGCTGTTCACCGCCTGGTGCGCCGTCAACCGGCGGACGGCGACCGGCCGCACCCTGGGCGGGCACGAGCGGATCGGCGTCGCCGACGCCCTGCGCACGATCACCCTGGGCGCCGCCTATACCTTCAAGCTGGACGGCGAGATCGGTTCCATCGAGACCGGCAAGCGCGCCGATTTCGCCGTGCTGGAAGACGATCCCGAGACGATCGGCGGCGAAAATCTCAAGGATGTGCGCGTCTGGGGCACGGTCCAGGGCGGGCGCATCTTTCCGGCATCGGAAATCTAGCCGTGGCGCCCGACGGCAATCGGCCCGGCCCCCGGTCGTCTGCTCTGCCCATCACCGTCGTCGGCGGCTATCTCGGCGCCGGCAAGACCACCCTGATCAACGCCCTGCTGCGCCAGGCCGATGGCCGGCGGCTTGCCATCATGGTCAACGAATTCGGCGACCTGCCGATCGACGGCAGCCTGGTCGAAGCCGCGGACGACCGGATAGTCAGCCTGACCGGCGGCTGCGTCTGTTGCAGCTATGGCGAGGATCTGGTGTCGTCGCTGGCCATGCTGGACGCGCTCGACCCCCGGCCGGACCATGTTCTGCTCGAGGCGAGCGGCGTCGCCTTTCCCGGCGCAATCGCCGGGACCGTCGGCCTGCTGCCCGCCTTCGCGCTGGACGGCACCGTCGTGCTCGCCGACGCCGAGACCGTGCGCCGCCGCGCTGCGGACCGCTATGTCGGCAGCACGATCCGGCAGCAACTCGCCCAGGCCGACCTGGTCCTGCTCAACAAATGCGATCTGGCGGCCGATCCCGACGCCGTCGAGGCCTGGCTGGGCGAAACGGCGCCGGCCGCCCGGATCGTCCGGGCGGAGCAGGCCGATGTGCCGATCGACGCGGTGCTGGGGACGCGGACCGATGGCAGCGCGGTCAGGGCAGACAGCCGGTTCTCCGACCATACGAGCGGCTATGTCAGCGCGACGTTCGATCCGCCCGCCGGGGCCGATCCGGAAGCGCTCGCCCGCATTCTGGCCGATCCGGCGCACCGCCTGCTGCGGGCGAAAGGCTTCGTCCGGCGGCCCGGCGGCGCGCTGGCCGCAGTCCAGGTCGTCGGCAACCGCTGGACGGTCTCGGAGGCGCCCGCCGGTGCAGTGGCCGGCCTCGTCTGCATCGGCCTGAAGGGGGAGGCCGATCCGGCGGCGGTGCAGCGGGCGATCGCCGAACGCCCGCCGGCCTGACTCCGACCGGCATGTCGATTTTGCCGGCCCCGGAGAGGCCGGGCGCCTGCGCCGAACAGCACCGTGCAGCCGCCGCCGCACCCTGCTAGGTTGGCCGCCCCGGAACTGGTCGCACTACGAAAGGCGCGTCTTCCATGAAGGTCGGCATTCTCTTTACCTCGCATCCGGACCCGAAGTCCGAACCCTATCCGCACCGGGGGATTCACGAGCGCGTCACCCGCGAGATCCTGGAAGCGGAAGAGCTGGGTTTCGATGCCGTGTGGATCGCCGAGCACCATTTTTCCAACAAATACGGCATCCTGCCGGACCCGTTCAGCTACCTGTCCTACCTGGCGGCGAAGACGACGCGCATCCGGCTCGGCGCCGCGGTCATGGTCGTGCCGCTGCACCATCCCCTGCGCATCGTGGAGAATGCCGCCTTCGTCGATATCCTGAGCGGCGGGCGCTTCCAGCTCGGCATGGGCTCCGGCTACCGCCCCTACGAGTTCGAGGGGCTCGGCATCAGCTATGAGGAGCGGCGCGCAATCCAGGCCGAGGCGATTCCGCTGATCCTCGACGGCTTCCACAAGAAGCGCGTGAACAGCGACGGCAGATATTTCCGCTTTGCGATGGACGAGACCTACGAGGTCTTTCCGCAGCCCGTCCAGCAGCCGCATCCGCCCTTCTTCATGGCCGCGGGCACGGACGGCTCGATCCGCACGGCGGCGCGCAACGGTTTCGGGCTGATGCAGTCCCTGCTGCCCTCGGCCGCCACCATCGGCGAGCATATCGCGCTCTACCGCGAGCATATGGCGGAGGCGCGGACGCCCCACGACGCCAACCCGGCCTTCGGCGAGGTGGACGTGGTGCGCATGACCTATGTCGCGGCGACCGACGCCCGGGCGCGGGAGGAAAGCGAAGCCGGGATCACGCACCATATGAAGTCGTTCATGGGCGGCGATGTCGGCGCCTACCTCGGCGACGTCGCCGAGAAGACGGACGAAAGCCAGTTCGCCTACGAACGCCTGGCGAAGGACACCATCCTGCACGGCGCGCCCGACACGGTGCTGCGCAAGATCGAGGCGTTCCGCGATGTCGGCATGACCTCGCTGATGGTCCACTATCCGCCCTATTACGGCCCCGAGCGGACGCTCGACATGCTGCGCCTGTTCGCCGCCGAGGTGCTGCCGGAACTCAAGCGGATGGACACGGGCGCGCCGCAGCGCCGCGCCGCCGAGTAGCCCTGCCTCAGCCTGAAGGGATTGCCCCGGGAAAGGCCGGCGCGCGCCGCGCCGCCGGCCCGCTGCGCCCGGTCAGGAAACGACCTCGCGGATCACGCAGCCGGGCGGCCGGCGCATCTGCCTGGGCTTGCCGCGTTCGTGCAGTTCGGCCCCGGCGGTCGGGTAGGTCCGCTCCCAGTTCATGGCCGAACTCGGCTGCGCCAGCTTGACGACCCACCAGTGCTTGTAGCGGCCCCGCGGCGAATCCGGCGCGTAGAGATAGGCGGCGCCGGCGTGGAGATAGACCTTGCGCAGCAGCGCGAACCGGTGACAGGGGCTGGCCTTGAGATTGCCGACGGCGCCGCGGGTGGTGATCTGCCCGGCCGACAGGGTCTCGCCGACCTCGACCCAGTCGTAGCCGGTGCGCGCGACCCGCTGGCTGGGCGACGAGCCGTCGCTGCCGGCGTGGTAGAAGCGCCAGTCGTTTCGGAAGTCCTGCGCCTTGTCGTTGGCCGCCTTCATCACATGCGCTTCCAGGATCACCGGCGGCAGGCCGTTCGCCGTGCGGAATTCGTTGACGACCCGGATGATCATCTGGGCGTGGCGCATCTGTTCCGGCGCGGGGTCTGCGACCCGGGCATCGGTGCGGGAGAGTTCGGCCGTCCTCGTCCCGGTGCATCCGCCCAGGGCGAGGACGCTGAGGAGGAGGAGAGCGGCGACAATCGAAGTCGGATATCTCATGGCGCGCCTAAATTAGCGGGACTTGCGCACGGCGCAAGGCCGCACATCCGCAGTTGCGATTGCCGCGCACCGTCATTGCGTCCGCGTCTTATCGCCGGGCCCGCTCTCCCGCCGGCCGGTGTTCCCCACCGGGTCTGCGGGCTTTGCCGGCTCCGCGCCGGGCTTCGGACAGTCCCTGCCGGTGCACGGCGCCGGTTTCTTCGGCCACAGCCGGTCGCGCCACGGGTCGGGCCGCGCCATGATCAGCGTCCAGAAATGCTTGATCGGAATGCCGTGGCGCGGCGGGTTCGGATTGTAGTCGTAGGCGATTCCGGCTTCGGTCATCCCGGTCAGCGTCATCTGCATCAGATGGCGGGCGCTGCCGGTCCATTGCTGCATCGTGGCTTCCGCCGTCGCCCGGCCGCCGGCCAGGTTCTCGGCAATCCTTCTCCAGGTGTAGCCTTCGTCCCAGACCCGGTCGCCGAGTTGCGAACAGTCGGTGCCGGTATGCTGCATCAGGGCATGGCGGGCGATGTCGAGATTGTGCCGTTTCGCCGCCACCATCAGCCGGGGCTCCAGCTTCATGGTGGAGTGGCCGCGGCGTTCGCGTATCCGGTTGATCAGGTGCAGCATGCGCAGGACCTTGACGTCGATCAGCGTCGGGAAGGCCGCGTCCGCAAGCCGCGCCGCTTCCTCGCGGCCGGGACGCCCGGGATCGCGCTTGTATTCCTCGGTATAGACAAAGCGGTCGGGATCGTAGGGGCGGGGAATCTGGTCGGCGCCGTGATATTTCCAGGCCTTGCACTCCAGCCGGGCGTAACCGCGTACCCGCGCTTGCCGGCGCGGTCTTTCGCTGCGCAGCCGCGGCTTCGCCTGCACGAACGTGCCTCGATCCCGTGCCGTGCGGCTGGCCGCCTGCACAGGTTCGCTGGCGCCCGGGACGAATCCGGCGGGCAGAACCGACAGCGCGATCGCGGCCGCCAGGACGCCGGCGGCGATCGCCATCGGGCGCCGGGCGCCCGGCGGGCCGGCAGGGCGGCAGGCGCTCATCTGATCAAGATTTTCGGCGCCGGTTTCGGGCCGGCCGACCCGGCCTCCAGCCGGTCGAGTATCCGGCCGGCGATGTCGCGGTAGGCCGTGGCGTGGGGGCCGTCGGGCTCGGCGACCACGATCGGCCGGCCGCCGTCGGAGGTTTCCCGGATCGCAATGTCGAGGGGAATTTCGCCCAGAAAGTCGACGCCGAGGCGCTCCGCCTCCCGCCGCGCACCGCCGTGGGAAAAGACATGGCTGCGCTCGCCGCAGTGCGGGCACTCGAAATAGCTCATATTCTCGATGATCCCGAGCACCGGGACATCGACCTTGCGGAACATGTTCAGCCCCTTGCGCGCATCGAGCAGCGCGATGTCCTGGGGTGTCGACACGATGACAGCGCCGGCAAGCCGCGCCGTCTGGGCCAGCGTGAGCTGGGCGTCTCCGGTGCCCGGCGGCATATCGACGACCATCACGTCGAGCGGGCCCCAGTCGACATCCTGCAGAAGCTGCTGCAGCGCGCTCATGACCATGGGGCCGCGCCAGATCATGGGCGTTTCCTCGTCGACCAGGAAGCCCATGCTCATCAGCTTGACGCCGTGGCCGACCATCGGGTCCAGCACCTTGCCGTCGGCCGTGGTCGGCTTGCCGCGGACCCCCATCATGCGCGGCATCGAGGGTCCGTAGATGTCGGCGTCGAGCAGGCCGGTCCGCGCGCCTTCGGCCATCAGGGCCAGCGCCAGGTTGGCCGCCGTCGTCGATTTGCCGACGCCGCCCTTGCCCGAGGCGATGGCGATGATCGACCCGACCCGGTCGGCGCCGCCGCCCTTGGCCGCCGCCGGAGGTTGTCCGGCCGCGGTTTGCGGCGCTGCCTGGCCGCCGCCCGGGCCGCCCGATCGCTGGCCCGATCCCTGGCCCGCCCGGTGGGCGGTCAGCACCGCGGTGACCGAGGTAACGCCGTCGAGCGCGAAGACCGCCTGCTCGGCCGCCTTGCGCAGCGGCTCGGCGCCGGCGCCGCGCGCCGCGGCGACTTCGATGGAAAAACCGACATTGCCGTCCTTGATCGCCAGCCCGCCGATCATGCCGAGGGAGACCAGGTCCTTGCCCTGTTCGGGGTCCCGGACCCGGCCCAACGCCTCCAGGACCCGTTCTTCGGTTATCTTCGCCATGCTTGAATTCTCCGCGTTGCGCCTGATATCCCGAAAGGCGGGTCGATGGCGTCCGGGGCCGGCGCAGAACTAGACCCGTCGCCGGAGACGATCCAGCGCGGCGTGCCGGGCTGCGCCCCTTCGCAGCAGTCCGGGCCCGGGAGGCCGGCGCGCATTGCCGCCGGGCGTTGGCGTCGCTATGTAGCGGCGACCGGCAGGATACCGCAAATCGGCTACGATGCGCGACGGTATGCGCAGCGGGAAGCGGGACGGAATGCACCATCGCAGCGCGCGATAGACCCGGTAAGGGGCCAGATCAGGGACGGCGAAGAGATGCCTTGGAAAAACCAGAGCGGCGGCTCGGGCGGCGGCGGGCCGTGGGGCGGCAACGGCGGCGGCAGGGGCCCGTGGGGCGCCGGCGGCGGCAACGGCGGCGGACGGCGACCCGGCGGCTTCAGAGGCGGCCGGGGCGGCCAGCCGCCGAATTTCGAGGACATGATCCGGCGCGGCCAGGACGGCGTGCGCCGGGTGATGCCCGGCGGGGTCGGCTCCCCCAAGGGCCTCGGGCTGATCGCCCTGCTGGTGATCGCGATCTGGATGGCGACCGGCTTCTACCGGGTCGATCCGAAGGAGGCCGGCGTCGAGCTGGTGTTCGGCGAGGTGGTCAACATCACCGCCCAGGGCCTGCACTGGAACTGGCCGTCGCCGATCGGCGAGACCGAGAAGCCGAAAATCACCGAAATCTACAAGACCAATGTCGGCTTCATCCAACTCGGCGATTCGCGCCGGACGGAAGAGCAGGAAAGCCTGATGCTGACCGGCGACGAGAATATCGTCGACATCAAGGTCGTCGTGCACTGGCGCATCGACGCCCGGCCGGTGACCCGCACGGTCGACGGCGCCGAGGTCACGAGCCAGCCCGGCATCCGCAACTTCCTGTTCAACATCCGCAATCCGGAGAAAACGCTCAAGGACGCGACCGAAAGCGCGATCCGCGAAATCGTCGGCAAGACGGACTTCGAGGAAATCCGGACCAAGGGTCGGCAGAAAATCCAGGGCGACGCCAAGCTGCTGATCCAGCGCATTCTCAGCGAATACGGCGCCGGCATAGAGGTTGTCCTCGTCCAGCTCCTGGGCGCCGATCCGCCGGACAAGGTGCTCGACGCCTTCCGCGACGTGCAGGCCGCCCGCGCCGACCGGGACAAGATGATCAACGAGGCGACCGCCTACCAGAAACGGGTTCTCGAGCGGGCGAACGGCCGCGCCGACCAGATCACCCGGGCGGCCGAGGCCTTCAAGCAGGAGCGTATCCAGATCGCCCAGGGCGAGACCAGCCGCTTCCTCGCGCTGTTGCAGGAGTATGAGGCGGCGAAGGACATCACCCGCAAGCGCATCTACATCTCCACGATGCAGAATATCCTGAAGAGCATGGAGAAGATCATCGTGGACCAGTCCGGCAGTCAGGGCGTCGTGCCCTACCTGCCGCTCGACGAACTGATCAAGCAGCGCGGCACGCCGAGGAACGAGGACGGCGAAGCGACACCCGAAACGGGCCCGACGCTCCGCCAGCCTGAAGCCGACGCCAGCAGGAGCCAGTAGCATGACCCGCACCCGTATCGCCCTGATCGCGTTCCTGGTCGTTATCGGCATCCTCGGCTATTCGGCCGTCTACACGGTGCATGAGCGCGACCAGGTGCTCGTGCTGCAGTTCGGCAAGGTCGTGCGCCAGGACAG
This sequence comes from Alphaproteobacteria bacterium, assembly GCA_965202925.1. Classification (GTDB taxonomy): domain Bacteria; phylum Pseudomonadota; class Alphaproteobacteria; order Bin65; family Bin65; genus Bin65. Next base: position 995,242 of record CBDBCG010000002.1, read on the forward strand.
CGATCCCGGCCTGCACTTCAAACTGCCGTTCATCCAGAATATCCGCTATTTTGATCGGCGCGTTCTCGACCTGGACGTGGCGCCGGCGGAAATGCCGACCACCGACCAGAAGCAGACCGTCGTCGACACCATCGCCCGCTACCGGATCGAGAATCCGCTGAAATTCTTCCAGGCGGCGCGCGCCGTGGAAGTCTTCGAACAGCAACTCGGCGATATCGTCAGTTCGACGACGCGGGCGGTGTTCGCCCGGGTTCCGCTGGCGGAACTGCTGACGGCGAAGCGCGCCGACATCATGCGCGACATCGCCGACCGCGTGAGCGGGGCCGTCGAAAGCCGCTATGGCGTCGACCTGATCGACGTGCGCGTCAAACGGCTGGACCTGCCGCCGCAGAACAGCGAACGGATCCTCCAGCGGATGGAATCCCAGCGGCGCCAGGAAGCGACCGGCATCCGCGCCAACGGCGAGCGCGAATCGGCGCGCATCCGGGCCGACGCCGACCGGGATTCGCGGATCACCGTCGCCAAGGCCGAGCGCCGCTCCCAGGAACTGCGCGGCGAGGGCGAAGGCAAGGCGCAGGAGATCTACAACAAGGCCTACGGCCGCGACGGCGGCTTTTTCGAGTTCTGGATTTCCATGAACGCGTTGCGCGATTCGCTCGGAGCGGAAAATACCCGCTTTATCGGCCCCGCCTCCGGCGACTTCTTCAAGTTTTTCGGCAACATGGACGGCGAGAAGGCCGCCGGGGCGAAGAAATAGCCGCCGCGGCCTCCCCCGGACGCCGGAGGCCGACGCCCGAGGCCGGAACAGGGCCGCCCGACGGAGGCAGGAACCGGGCCGGCCGTCAGGGCGACCGCCGGAACGACGGATAGGTTTCGCGTGAAGGAACTGCTGCTGGCGCTCTGTCTGGCCATGGTGCTTGAGGGCATGATCTATGCGCTCTTCCCCAACGGGATGCGCCGCATGATGCAGACCCTCCTCGAAACCTCGGAAGCCGCGATCCGCTTGACCGGGCTCGGCGCGGCGGCGGTCGGCCTCGGCCTGATCTGGCTGATCCGCTGAAATTCCGCGCAGCGCAGGGCGCGGGTGACGGAAGCGATAGCCGATTGACCTGCGGCCCCGCCGATTGGAGACTGCGCAGGTTGGAGAGGCAGGCGGGCGGATTGCGGCCCGGCTGCCATCGCCCTGACGTTCGAGCGCATTCATGAATGACGCCGATACCTTCGCAACCGGCGGCCGGATTATCCCGGGCGACCTGCCGTGCCTGGTCTGCCAGGCCCGGCCGTCCGCCGTCTGCAGCGTGCTGAGCGGCGAGCGGATCTCCTGCCTGAAAGACATCGTGATCCGCCGCCAGGTCGACGCCGGCGGCCGCCTGTTCGACGAGGGCGATCCGGCCGCGCATTATTTCGTCGTCACCGAGGGCGCCATGATGGTGTTCAAGGAGGTCCATGACGGGCGGCGGCAGATCACCGGATTTCTTTATCGCGGCGACATGCTGGGCCTCAATCACCACCAGCGCTATGCCTATTCCGCCGAGGCCCTCGGCGGGGCGATCGTCTGCCAGTACCCGATCGCGGCGCTGAACGGGCTGTTCCGGGAGTTTCCCGACATGGAGCACTGGCTGTTGCGCCATTGCTCCAACGAACTGGCTTCGGCCCACGACCAGATGTTCCTGCTCGGCCGCAAGAATGCGATGGAGAAGATCGCGACGTTCCTGTGGTTCCAGATGCACCGGATGCAGCGGCACAACCCGGACGCCGCGCAGCTCGACCTGCCGATGTCGCGCCGCGATATTGCGGACTATCTCGGCCTGACGGTGGAAACGGTGAGCCGGACGATCACCCGGCTGCGCCGCGCCGGCACGATCCGGACGGTCGGCAAGCAGGCCATCGATGTAATCGACGCCGCGGCGCTGAGCGAATGCGCCGGGGGCGACCGGGGCTGGATACCGGCGACGGCCCGTCCGGGCTGAGCGGCGGTTCCGTTATCCGGCAGACCGCGCCGGAGCGATCGCACCGCCCGCTCAGTGGCTCATCAGCACCGGCACCGGCATCTGGTCGAGGATGTCCCGCGTCGCGCCGCCGAGGACGAGTTCGCGGAAGCGGGAATGGCTGTAGCCGCCCATCACGACCAGGTCGGCGCTGTGGTCGGCGGCCCGGGACATGACGACGTCGCCGACCCGGATATCGTGGGCGATGTGCTCGGCGAAGGACGCCGTCGCGCCCATGCGGCCGGCAAAGCCGGTCAGCCGGTCGGCGTCACCGGCCGTTGCGGTCTGTTCGCTGTCCGGCGCGACGGTCAGGAACAGGACCTCGGCGCCGTCCATGAGGGGTGCGGCGTCGTTGAAGGCGCGCACCGCCTCGCGGCTGCCGTCCCACGCCACCAGGATGCGCCGGAAGTCCGGGTTCGCGCCGATATAGGGATGGAACAGGACCGGCCGGCCGCTGCGCATCACGATGTCCGACACGCTTTCCCGGGTCAGGTAGTTGAGCGGATCGCCTTCGTCCGGCTGGGCGACGACCAGCAGGGCGGCCGCCTGCGCCGCCCGGACCATCGCCGCCGCGCGGTCGCCCTCGGCCTCCAGCCAGTCGGTCGGCACGTCGCCGGCAACCGCCTCGAACTCCGGGCGCAGCCGGCCGATATGGGCGTCGACCTCCGCGCCGTGCACGTCGCGCAGCCGGTCCATCACCTCGTTGTTGGGCAGGGCCGGCCAGACCGACGCGGCAAGCGCCGGGCTGGGCAGCCGGGCGTAGACGCCGGCCAGCTCGCCGCCGAAGCGCCCGGCAATGGCGGCTGCGAAGGCCACCCGGTTTGCGCAGCTCCGGTCGCTGTCGATATTCACCGCCACCCGATGGAACGCCATGGGAGCCTCCCGTAAAGAATTCCGGTGCGACGCCAGACTATTCCGGCGCCCGGTCCGAAGCGTTGATTTGAATCAAATCGGACGGGGAGGGGGCCGGATCGATCGCCTCCCCCGCTTCAGAGGATTGCTCTGCGAAAAGGGGCACAGCTGCGGCAGGTCTGCGGCCTTCTGGTTTTTTGATCGTCCATTCCAGTATTTTTCTCCGTTTCCGCGATCGTTTTCCGCAGTTTTCCGCCGTTTCTCCGCGCCGGGCGATTTTGGACAGACCGGTCTATCCACAGCGTTTTTTTGCACTTTGCGGGCTCGCGATTCGCCCGGACCCCGCGGAAACGCTGGGAAACCGCGATTCGGGAGTGCCGCAAAAACGATTTGAAAAAGAATTATATCCTATTACCTCCGGGCGGCGGATCGGGCGCACTTCGGATTGTGACGGGGCCGATATAGGACGCGGAAGCCTCCGTGTCAAGGAATTTTATCGAAAAAAAGGAAATAATTTTAAGATCGGTCAGGCGAACCCGCCGCATGGAGGGCGGTCGGCGGCGACAGAATGCCCTCCCCCTGTATTCCTCTGCGAAACCGGCGAACCGCCAGAAGTTATCCTTCCCCCGCTTCAGCGGGGGAAGTGGCCCCGGATTTATCCGGGGTCGATGGGGGTGTCCGTCCCGCTTGCGCCTGCGCCTGTTCCGCACCGTACGTCTGTCGCCACCGCACCCCCACCTGGCCTCCCCCTCTGAAGAGGGGGAGGTAAAGGAAGGCCGGGATATCTGCGGTGCGAGATCAAGCGACGACCCGGTTTTCCACCGCCGCGCCGTCGCGCAGGGCGTGGACGACGGCCTCCGCGGTCGAGACTAGGCCGAAATGGGTGCCGATGTCGTAGAGGCTCGACTCCTGCTCGCGCGGGCCGGTCGCGGCGACGCAGTCTTCCGGCACGATCACCCGGTAGCCGTGGAAGAAGGCGTCGTGGACCGTCGAGCGGACGCAGATGTTGGTGACGACGCCGACGACGATCAGCGTATCGGCCTCCATATCCTTGAGACTGAGGTCGAGGTCGGTGTTGAAGAAGCCGGAATAGCGCCGCTTGACGATCTCGATGTCGCCGGGCTGCCTGTCCAGCGCGTCGATCACCCCGGCGCCCCAGCTGCCTTCGATGCAATGGGGCGTGCGCTTGAGGAATTCGCGCTCGCGCCTCGCCTGCGGCCGGTGGGTGTCCTTGATGAAGGCGACGGTCCCGCCGGTGTCGCGCACCGCCCGGATCACGGCGTTCTGCGGCGGCACCAGCCGTTCCGAGCCGGGCAGGACCATCGCGCCGCCCTCGGCGCAGAAATCGTTCATCATGTCCACGACCAGGACGGCGGTGTGCGGCGGCGACAGCACCATCCTGTCGTCGCTGTGCCGGTGGGCGGAGAAGCTGTCCATGACGGTCTCCCGGCTCGAAGGGTTCAGGCGCCGGCCGCGAGCATTTCGACCATCCTGTCGCGCATGACGAATTTCTGCGGCTTGCCGGTCACGGTCATCGGCAGTTCGCCGACGAAGCGGACGTAGCGCGGAATCTTGTAGTGGGCGATCTGGCCCCGGCAGAAATCGCGGATCGAGTCCTCGGTCTCGTCGGCGCCGGGCTGCAGGACGATCCAGGCGCAGACCTCCTCGCCGAAACGCGCGTCCGGCACGCCGAAGACCTGGACGTCCAGCACGCTGTCATGGCGCAGCAGGAATTCCTCGACCTCGCGCGGATAGACGTTCTCGCCGCCGCGGATCAGCATGTCCTTGACCCGGCCGACGATTTCGCAATAGCCCCCGGCGTCGATGGTCGCGAGATCGCCGGTGTGCATCCAGCCCTCGGCATCGACCGCCTCGCGGGTGCGCTCCAGGTCGCCCCAGTAGCCGCGCATGACCAGATAGCCGCGGGTGCACAATTCGCCCCGTTCGCCGACCGGCAGGGTGCGGCCGTCGGGCCCGATAATCTTGCATTCGGCGTGGGGCTGGATGCGCCCGACCGTCGAGACCCGCTTTTCGATCGGGTCGTCGGTCGCGCTCTGGAACGAGACCGGGCTGGTCTCCGTCATGCCGTAGGCGATGGTCACGTCCGTCATGTTCATGTCGCCGATCACCTGCTTCATGGTCTCGATCGGGCAGGGCGCGCCCGCCATGATGCCGGTGCGCAGGGCCGACAGGTCGGCTTTCGCGAAATCGGGATGGGACAGCACGGCGATGAACATGGTCGGCACGCCGTAGAGGCCGGTGCATTTCTCGTCGTTCAGCGCCCTCAGCGTGTCGTCCGGGTCGAAGCCCTCGCCGGGGAAGATCATGGCCGCGCCCTTGGTGACGCAGCCCAGCGTGCCCATCACCATGCCGAAACAATGGTAGAGCGGCACCGGGATGCACAGCCGGTCGGCCGCAGTGAAGCGCATCGCGTCGGTGGTGAAGCGGGCGTTGTTGACGATGTTGCGGTGGGTGAGCGTCGCGCCCTTGGGCGCGCCGGTCGTGCCGCTGGTGAACTGGATGTTGATCGGGTCGTCCGGCTCCAGCGTCGCGCCGATATCGCCGACCATCCTGAGCGCGGCCGGCCCGGCCATGCCGGCGACGCCGCCGAAGTTCACCATGCCGGGGGACGTGTCCTCCCCCATGCGGATGACGGTGCGCAGATGGGGCAGCTTTTCTGATTGCAGCTTGCCGGGCTCGGCCTCGGCCAGTTCGGGCGCCAGCGTTTGCAGCATTTCCAGGTAACGGCTGGTCTTGAAGGATTCGGCCAGGATCAGGCCTTTGCAGCCGACCTTGTTGAGCGCGTATTCCAGCTCCGCTAGCCGGTAGGCCGGGTTGATGTTGACCATCACCGCGCCGATTTCGGCGGTGGCGAACTGGGTGAGCAGCCATTCCGGCCGGTTCGGCGCCCAGATGCCGATCCGGTCGCCCTTGCTGAAGCCCAGCGCCACCAGGCCGGCGGCGAAGCGGCGCGCCTCCTCTTTCAACTCCCGATACGTCCAGCGCAGGCCGCTGTCGCAGAACACGGCGGCGGTTGCGTCGGGCCGGGCGGCGGCGGTTTCGGCGAGCAGCGCGCCGATGGTCTTCTCCAGCAGCGGCGGCGCCGGCGCGCCGACAACGTGGGAAAGCCCGCCGCGCGGCCCCTGGTCGTGGGGGGCGTCAGCCCTGCCCCCGGCCGGCGCCCTGTCGAGCGAGGTGATCGGCTTGGCGAGATCTACGGTCCAGTCGGTGCTCATGTCCGGACAGCCTCGGTATCGGGTTTACCCTGGCGGCGTCAGCAAGCTGCACTGCAGCAGCCGGCGGGTGCGGCCGGCCCGCAGTTCGAGGTTGGAATCGATTGACGCCGAAAGCAATATATCAAGAATGCCGGTCCCCGCTGTTTCGGGCCGCTTCGTGCGGGGCCGCGCACGCGGGACTGACAGGCATCCGGCGTAGGAGCCGTCCGATCCATGCTTCGAACGTCGATCAAATGGGGCCTCGGGCTGGCGGTTGCCGTTCTCGCCGTCCTCGCCGTCCTGACATTCACCGGCAAAAAGACCTTTCATGTGGAGATCGCGATCCCGGCGCCGCCGGCAGCGGTGTGGGCCGTGCTGACCGACACCGGGAGATATGCCGACTGGAACCCGGTTTTCGTTCGCGTGGACGGGGAGTTCCGAGCTGGCGCAACCGTGAAGTCGACCGTGAAGGAGCCCGGCAAGCCGCCGGTGGTGATGGCTTCGGAGGTGAGAAGGCTGGTTCCGGAAAGGGAATTGAACCAGGTCGGCGGAATGTTCGGCCTTATCACCTTCGATCACCGCTGGCTGCTGGAACCGGTGGAAGGCGGCACGAAAGTGACGCAACACGAGGTCGACCGCGGTCTCTGGCTCTGGTTCTGGGATTCCGATTGGATCGAGCCGGCATATCTGAAAGTCTCCGAGGCGTTGCGGGCGCGGGTGCTGAGCCTCCGCAACGACTGAACGGCCGGCCTGCCGGGGGGGGGGCAAATCGGCCCATTGCCTACAGCGTCCGCCAGTCTTCGTCCTGTTCGAAGGCGTGCGCGGCCCGGTAGATTGTCGCTTCGTCGTAATGCTTCCCGGTGAGCATCAGGCCGACGGGAAGGCCGTCGCTCAGGCCGCAGGGAATGCTCATCGACGGATGCCCGGTGATGTCGAACGGCGCGGTGTTCGGGATCATCTCGAACGCGCGCGCAATATACAGGCCCAGGGGCGCGTCCGGGCCGGGAATCGGCGGCGCGACCATCGGCAGGGTCGGCATCAGCAGCAGGTCGTAGCGGCCGAGCGCGTCGTCGTAGGCGGCGGTCAGCTGGCGCGCCAGATTCTGCGACTTGGCGAAATAGTGCCCGCGATGATGTTTCAGCATGTATTCGCCGGCCATCATCGTGATCTTGAGGCTGTGGGACAGCTCGTCGGCCCGCGCGCGCCAGTTGGCGTGGGCGTCGAGCAGGCTGGTGACGTAGAGGCCCTTCCAGCCGGTGCCGAAGCCGTTGCCCTTCATCATCGTGTCGGTCGCGCCTTCGAGCGCCACCGGCGTCCAGATCGCCAGGCCGTCGCTGTGCATCGGGATCGAGACATCCTCGACCGTCGCGCCCATGGCGCGGAACCGCTCGGCCGCCGCGCGCACCTTTGCGTCCACGCCGGGTTCGCTGTTGGCCAGGCCGAAGCCCTCCTCCACCACGCCGATGCGCATGCCGCCGGCGCCGCGGCCGAGCGCTTTCGTGTATTCGCCGACCCGGGGCTTGTACTGGCGCGGGTCCAGCCCGTCCTCGCCGGCGACGACTTCCAGGAGCAGGGCGTTGTTCGCCACGGTGCCGGTCATCGGGCCGGTATGGTCGATGGTCGGCTCGATCGGCATGATGCCGGTATAGGGCACCAGCCCGTGGGTCGGCTTCATGCCGTAGCAGCCGCTGAACGAGGCCGGAATCCGGATCGAGCCGCCCTGGTCGCCGCCGATCGCCATGTCGACCTCGCCGGCGCCGACCAGCGCGCCGGAGCCGGAGGAGGAGCCGCCGGCCGTGTGGCCGATCTTCCACGGATTGTGCACCGGCCCGGAGGCGTTGGTGTGGCTGCCGCCGGACAGGCAGAAATATTCGCAATGGGCCTTGCCCATGATGGTCGCGCCGGCGTCGAGCATCCGGGTGACGACGGTGGCGTCGAGGTCCGGGGTATAGCCCTCCAGGGTCGAGGCGCCGTTCATCATCGGCACGCCGGCGAGGCAGACATTGTCCTTGAGCGCGACCGTCTTGCCGCTGAGCTTGCCGCCCGGCGCGCCGCGGATCTCGCACTTGACGTACCAGGCGTTCATCGGGTTTTCGCCGGCGCCGGGCCGGGTGCCGGGCGTGCGCGGATATTTCACCGTCGGCGGCGCGTCGCGCAGCGCGTCGACCCGGTCGTAGGCTTCCAGCGTCGGCTCCATCAGGTCGAGGAAGGACCGGATCTCGCCGTCGCTCATGCTCATGCCGAAAGAGCGGACGATCTCGCGCATCTGGTCGAGGGTGGGGCGTCTCACGGTCATGGCGTTTCCGATCGGCTGGGCCGGTGGAGGTTCCGGAACGGCGGTCCGGGCCGGCGGTTTCGTCGCTGCCGGGGCCGGGGCGGGCCCCTGCGATTGCGACAGCGGCCGCGGGCGCGCGGCCTCGCGCGATGGCGACCCGGCGGGCGACGGGGCGGGCGGCGGGGCCGGTGCAGGCGTCGCAGCCGGGCTCCGGCCGCCGCCGCCGCTGCCGCCGAGGCCGGCGAATTCCTCGATCAGGCCGGTGGCGCCGAACTGGTCCCGGGCGATCTCCGCTTTCACCGCGCCGCGTTCGAGGACCAGGATGCGGTCCGACAGCTGGGTCAGGAATTCCAGGTTCTGTTCGACCAGAAGCAGCGTCAGGCCGCGGCCGGTCCGGATCGCGGCCAGCGTCTCGGCCATCTCCTCGATGATCGAGGGCTGGATGCCCTCGGTCGGCTCGTCGAGCAGGAAGAGCACCGGATCGGAAATCAGGCAGCGCGCGACCGCTAGGATCTGCTGCTCGCCGCCGCTCAATACGCCGCCCTGCCGGTCGAGCAACGGGGCCAGGCGCGGGAAATCGGCGACGATCCGGTCGATGCCGGCTTCGGCGCTGGCGTCGCCGGTCTCCTCGCTCCAGGCGAAGTGGAGGTTTTCCCGCACCGTGAGGTTCGGGAAGATGCCCCGGCCCTGGGGGACGTAGCCGAAGCCGAGCCGGCTGCGCCGCCAGGTCGGCAGCCGGGTGATCGGCGTGCCCTCGAAGGCGATCTGGCCGCCGGTCGCCGGCAGCAGGCCCATCAGCGTCTTGAGCAGGGTGGATTTGCCCATGCCGTTGTGGCCGAGCAGGCCGAGCACCTCGTTCTCGGCAAGGTCCATCGAGACGCCGCGCAGCACCGGGATGTCGCCATAGCCGGCGCGCAGCCCCTGGACCGAGAGGATCGCGTCGCCCCGGACCGCCGGCCCGTTTGCCGGGCGGCCGTTCCCGTTGGAATTCCCAATCGCCTTTGGGGCGGCGCTCATTGCGACTTGCCCAGATAGACGTCGCGCACCAGCGGGTCGCTCAGCACCGTATCGACATGGCCTTCGGTGAGGATGCGGCCCTGGTGCAGCACCGTGACGGTCTTCGCCAGCTGGCGGATGAAATGCATGTCGTGTTCGACGACGATGATCGCCGCGCGCGCGTTCATCTCGACGATGATGTCGACGGCCCGCTCGGCCTCCTCCGCGGTCAGGCCGGCGGCCGGTTCGTCGAGCAGGATCAGCCACGGATCGCCGGCGAGCACGGTGCCGAACTCGACGAGCTGGCGCCGGCCGTGGGCCAGGTTGCCGACCGGCTCGCCCGCGCTTTCGGCGATGCCGATACGCTCCAGCGTCTCCGCCACGATGCGGTCGGCCTCGCGGGTGGAATTGCGCTTGCGCGCGGCGATCCAGATATTCTCGCGCACGCTCAGCGCGTTCATCACGCTCGGCACCTGGGTCTTGATGCCGACGCCGAGACCGGCGATCCGGTGCGGATGGGCGCCGATGCAATCGATGCCGCGGATGCGGATATCGCCCTCGCTCGGCCGCAGCACGCCGGTCAGGCATTTGAAGAAGGTGCTCTTGCCCGCGCCGTTCGGGCCGATCAGGCAGCGCAGCTCCTTGTCGGCGAGGGCGAAATCGACGGAATCGAGCGCCGTCACGCCGCCGAAGCGGACGCTGACCCCGCGCGCCTCCACGACGCCGTCGCGCGCGCCCCTACGCATTGGAGCGCGCCCTTTCCGCCCTTGTTCGCCGGCGCCGGCCGGCGCCGATCGCCCCGGCCCGGCCGGGGCGCGCCCTGCCGAGCCAGCCCTGAATCGACGGCACGACGCCGCGCGGCAGGAACAGGATGAACAGGATCAGGATTATGCCGAAGACCAGCGTGGCCTCCAGCGGGTTTTCCCTGCCGAACACCTCCTTCACCGCGCGCAGGCCAAGGACGAATTTGAGATATCCGAGCACGGCGGCGCCGATCATCGGCCCGATCAGGGTGCCGGCGCCGCCGACGATGACCCAGATGATGATCTCGGCGGCAAGGCCGAGGCCGAACAGCTCCGGCGTGATGATCTCGGCCGCGTTGGCGTAGAGGCAGCCGGCCAGGCCGGCGAGCGCGCCGCCGAAAGCGAAGGCCGCGGTCTTGCGCGCGCGCACGTCGTAGCCCAGCAGCTCGATGCGCTGCTCGTTCTCGCGCAGGCCGACCAGGATGCGGCCGAACGGGCTGCCCAGCAGCCAGCGCGTCAGCAGGTAGCACAGCACCAGGACGACGAAGGTGAAGTAATACAGGTTCTCGTCATAGATGTAGGCTTCCGGATCGCCGGGTATGTGCAGGGTCGGAAAGCCCGGAATGCCGTTGAACCCGCCCAGCCTCGCCTCGCCGATGACCCATTGCTCGCCGGCCGTGTGGTTCATGAAGCGGAACAGGATCAGGCTCACCACCAGGGTCACGACGGCGAGATAGACGTCGCTCAGCCGGCCGTAGAACATCATGGCGCCGAGGACCGCGGCGAACAGGGCGGGCAGGAGGATGGCGAGGAAAAAGCCGCTCCAGGCCTCGCCGGTGTTGATCGCGGTGAGCGCATAGACATAGGCGCCGAGGCCGTAGAAGGCCGTCTGGCCGAAGCACAGGATGCCGCCGTAGCCCCAGACGAATCCCAGGCTGAGCGCCAGCAGCGCGTAGGCGGCGAAGGTCGTCAGGTTCAGGACGTCGAAGAAGACCGGCAATACGAACATGACGATCGCGGCGACGACGACGGAAACAAGGGCCTGCCGGGCGGTCACGGTGCTGCGCCCTACAGCCGGTTGCGGAAGAAGCGGCCGGAGATGCCGGTCGGCAGCAGCCGCAGCAGGATGACGGCGGCGACCAGCAGACCGATCTCCCCGATCACCGAATTCGTCATGAAGGTGACGAGTTGGGAGACGATGCCGAAAAAGCCGGAACTGGCGATCAGGCCGGAGACGACCGAGGCGCCGCCCGAGATCACCGTGATGAAGGCCTTGGCGATGTAGAGCAGCCCGGCGGTCGGGCCGATGCCGACCAGGGGCGCCAGCACGCCGCCGGCCAGGCCAGTGAGCGCCGAACCGGCGGCGAACGTTACCATGTAGACCCTGGAGGTGTCGTAGCCGAAGGCGCTGGCCATATCGGCGCTTTGCATCGCGCCGCGGGCGATCAGGCCGGCGCGGGTGAATTTCAGCACGCCAAAGATCAGCAGCACGACGCCGATGGCGCTGGCGATGATGAAGATCGTGTAGCCGCTGAGCGAATAGTCGCCGACCGCGAAGCCGCCGATCGGCGCCTTGATGCTGGTCGTGGTCGGCCCGAAGATCAGCGTAAAGGCGCCGATCATGGCGAGGCTGAGGCCCCAGGTCGCCAGCATGGTGTTGATCAGCCGGCCGTAGAGGAAGCGGATGATCAGCCGCTCGGCGATCACGCCGAAGACCGCGACCGCCAGCGGCGCGACCACCAGCATGGACACGAAGATGTCGATGCCCAGCGTGTTGTGGGAGACGATCGCCGCGTAGCCGCCGAGCAGAACGAACTCGCCATGGGCGAGATTGATGACGCGCATCATCCCGAACACGACCGCGAGTCCGGCGCTTATCAGCGCCAGAAACGCGATCGTGTACAGGACCTCGTAGACGACAACCGCCGCCAGATCCATCGAAGCGCCGCCGTCCTTTTCAGCCGGCCGAACGAGACGTCAGCTCAGCCGCGATCAGATCTTGATCTCGTACTGCTTGGTGTCGTTCGGGTTCTTCTCCAAATTGCAGACCCGCTGCGTGTCCGACGGCGGGATCTGGCTGTAGCTCTTGGCGATCGTCAGCGTCTGGTTCTTGACCTCGATCAGATGCATGTCGTGGGTCACATGATGCGTCTTGCCGTCGATCGTCACCTTGCCGGTCGGGCCGGTGTAGCTGATGCCGCTTTCGAGCGCCTCGATCACCTTCATCCGGTCGAGCGTGCCGGCCTTCTTGACGCCCTCGGCCCACAGGCGCACGCCGTCATAGCTCGACGCCGCGATCTCGTGGATGTCGTTGGTGTGGCCGAACTTCTTCTTCCAGGCGGCCAGGAAGGCCTTGTTCGACGGGAAATCGGCCTGGGGCGAGAAGCTCTGGCACACGACGATGCCGTCGCCTTCGCTCGGCGTGAGGATCTTGTGCTCGTTGCCCGACGACATGGTCGTGGTCGCGATCGGGATCTTCTTCTTCATGCCGGCCGCCGCCCACTGGCGGTAGAAGGACAGGTGCGCCAGGCCGACCAGCACCGCGCAGATCATGTCCGGCTTGGCTTTCTGGATCTTGGCGATGGTCGAGCCGAAATCCGACACGTTGAGCGGGAAGTAATCGGCCTGGATGACTTCGCCGCCGGCTTTCTGGGCGTAATGCTTGATCCAGTTCGAGGTGATCTGGCCGTAATTGTAGTCGGCCGCCAGCACATAGATCTTCTTGCCCCAGCGCTTGATCGCTTCCGGCACCAGGATGGCGGACTGCTGGGCCGGCGTGGTGCCGACGCAGAAGACGTTGCGGTCGCACACGCCGCCTTCGTAGGTCGTGTTGTAGAAATACAGCGTCTTGGCCTTGCGCAGGCTCGGCCGGATGGCCTCGCGCGACGCCGAGAGGATGCCGCCGTGAATCACGTCGACCTTGTCCTTGCGCGTCATGCGGCGGGCATACTGGGTGTAGAGCGCCATTTTCGACTGGGTGTCGTAGGGGATCATCTCGATCTTCTTGCCGAGCAGGCCGCCCGCGGCGTTGATCTCGTCGATCGCCAGCCGGTGCGCTTTCTCCATCGGCTTGCCGTAGGCCTCGAAGATGCCCGACGTATCCAGGATGCTGCCGAACTTGATGGTGTCGGCGCCCATCGCGACCGACGGCACCGACGCCAATGCGCCGGCCGCGGTCGCCCCCTGTACGAACTGTCTGCGGTTGATCGTCATGATCTTGCTCCCTTTTCGCTGAATTCCAGCCGGTTATATGTCGTCGCCGGCCGTTTCACTATCGGTTGAACCGTCGCCGGCCGGCCCGTCATCGCCGCCGACATCGAGATTGACGCCCAGCTGCCGGCCCAGCTTCTGCATCGCCGGCAGCTGCACCGCCATGTTCAGGACTCCCTCGACGGCCTGGTTGAACGGCGAGGCTGCGCCGCCGCCGTCTCCGCCCGGACCGCCAGTCCCGAGCCCGCTCACCTGGTTGATCCGGATCGAATCGATCTTCTCGGCGGGCTTGACCATCTGCTCGACGATCGCCGGCATCCGGTCGATCCGGTGCTGCTCCAGCCGGGTGCGCAGCACCTCGTCGCTCACCGCATTCTCGGCCTCGGCGAGCGCCGCCTTGCCCTCGGCCTCCGCCTTCAGCTCGTGGCGCCGGGCCTCGGCCTTGACCGAGGTCGCCTTGGCTTCGGCCTGCACCTTGTCGAGCAGCGTCTTGACCTCGGATTTGGTGACTTCTTCCGACACGTCGGCGTCGCGCCGGGCGCGCAGCAGCGCCGTCGCCGCATCGCGCTCGGCGGCGAGCTTTTCCTTCTCGCGCTGCAGCTGCTCCTGGGCCGCGACGACGCCGATGCGGCGCAATTCGGTCTCGGCCTCGGCGTCGAGCTCCTCGCCGCGTTTGCGGCTGAGCGCGATCTGGCTGTCGATCTTGGTCGATTCGGCGGCCAGCAGGGCTTCGGATTCCTCCTGGCGCAGGGCGAGGTCGCGCTGGATTTCGGCGAGGCGGGTCTGGCGCTCGGCGTCGATCCGCGCCCGCTCGGCCTCCTGTTTCGCATGCTGGCGCGCCGCTTCCTCGGCGGCGTCGCTGGCTGCGCGGGCTTCCTCGACCGTCCGGTGCTGGGCGATCTCCGCTTCCTGCTGCTCGCGCTCGATCTCCAGCTTGCGTTTCAGCGAATCGAGCTGGGTCTGGCGCACCGAGACGTCGGCGTCGGCCTCGATATCGGCGCGCTGCTTGCGGTTGGCGGCGACGATCTCGGCCAGCCGGCGCATGCCGACGGCATTGAAGGCGTTGTTTTCGTCGAGCGAGGCCAGCGACGCCTGGTCGAACCGGGTGAGCGAGGCCGATTCGAGGCGCAGGCCGTTCTGTTCGAGATTGTCGACCAGCAAAGCCTCGACCTCCTTGACGAAGGCGCCGCGGTTCTCGTGCAGCTGGTCCATGGTCTTGGTCGCGACGACCGCCTGCATGGCGCCGACCAGCCGGCCGTCCAGCAGTTCGTGCAGACCGTCGGTTCGCAGCGAGCGCGAGCCGATGGCCTGGGCCGCGGTCGCCACGCCCTGGGGCGTCGGCAGGACGCGCAGGTTGAACTCCATCTCGACATCCAGGCGCAGCCGGTCCTCGGTCATCAGGGAGGCACTGCCCGTGCGCGCCACTTCAAGCGGCATGGCGCGCATGTTGATCTCTTCGACCCGGTGCAGGAAGGGCAGGGCGATGCAGCCGCCGTCCATCGCCACCCTCTGCCCGCCGAAACCGGTGCGGATCAGGGCGGTCTCGCGGGTGGCCTTGCGGTAGAAGCGCTGCAGGAAGGCGACGAATACCGCCAGCGCCACGACAACGATGACAATGGTGATGAAGGTCGCCATGGGGGTCGCCTCGCTTTCCGGCCCGCCGCGATTCCGGCCGCAATTCTGGCCGCAATTCTGGCCGCAATTCTGACAGCCTCGCAGCGCGGATCAAGTTATCCTTGCTTTATTTTCCATGTCAAATAAATTGTCGGCAGGCCGGCGGTCCGGCTGAGACCGGTCAGCGGGCCAGCTGGCAGACGATCCGGAAATCGTATCCATGCGCTTCGGCCAGGTAAACGGGCAGTTCGCGAAATCCGCCGTCGCTGCGGACGCCGGCGGCGATGCGGCGGTTCCGGGTAACCTGGACGGCGAGGCGGGCCATGCCCTCGTAGATCGACTGGCCGAGATCGTTCAGCACCGGGGCCCGTTCGGCGAACATGGAGTGGTAGCGTTCCCGGAAGGCGCCGTTGCGCCGCGTGTCGAGCGCCGCGAAATATCCGGCGCTGACAAAGACGCCGTCGGTCGCCGCCGCGCCCATGGCAAGCAGCATGTTCTCCTCGATCGCACAGGAGAAGCGCAGGACGGAGCGCGCCAGGCCGGCGGCGTGAAAGGCGCGGTTGAAGAGGACCGAATCCTGGCCGATCAGGGACAGCAGCACGGCGTCGGGCCGGCATTTCTCGATCCGGTCGAGGATGGCGTCGAAGCGGCCCACGTCGGTGGCGGTCTCGTCGAAATCGACATAGTCGCTGCCGACGACCGACCGGCCCTGCCCGGCCATCGCCCGGGCCGCCAGGGCATGGGACACCCGCGGCCAGACATAATCGTTGCCGACGAAATACCAGCGGCGCAGCCGGTAGCGCGCGCTCAGCCAGCTGAGCGCCGGCAGGAGCTGCCGCTCCGGCGTCACGCCGAGGCAGCAGACATTGTCCGGCGCACTGCCTTCGTGCAGCGGGGTATAGATATAGGGCACGCGCCGGCCGACCGCCGCCGCCAGCGCATCGCGCACGTCGCTGGTGTGCATGCCGACGATCGAGTCGATCCGCCGGGCGGCGATCAGGTCCGCCGCGCGCCGCGCGACGGCCGCGGGCTTCGAGCCGGCATCGACGAAGCGGAGCCGGAACACCGTGCCGTCGGTTGCTGCGGCGTTGATCTCGTCGCAGGCCAGTTCGGCGCTGGCGCGGCAGGACGGGCCCCAGATGCCCGCCGGGCCGCTCCTGGGTACGAAAACGCCGATCCGGTGCGTGCTCGCCATACCGTGTCCGGAACCAGTTCGGGGCTGGATTTTCCCCTTGAGCGAATCCTACTCCAATCCGGCGGCCCTGTGCCAAGCGCTTTCGCAGGCGCGGGTGCGGAACCGCGAAATGCCGGACCGCGGGGAAGCGGAGGTGCCGATGACCTTCTCCGGTAGCCTGGCCGATACCCTGATTCGGGCCGGCCAGACCGTGGCGCAGGATATGGATGGCCTGCTCCGGCCCTTCGACCTGTCTCTGGCGCAGTGGCGGGTGCTCGACAGCCTGTGCGACGGCAAGGGCCGGACCATGAGCGGCCTCTCCGCGCAGTCCGCGATCCAGATGTCCGCCCTGTCGAAGCTGGTCGACCGGATGGTCGTCCGCTCGCTGGTCCTGCGCAAGCAGAGCGAACGCGACCAGCGGGCCGTCATCGTCATGGCGTCCGATTTCGGACTGGAAGCGTACCGCAGGAGCATGCCGGCGATCCGCGCCTACGAAGCGCGGCTGGCGGAGCGCCTGGCCGGCTTCGACGCCGGACGCCTCGATGAATTCATGCCGGGCCCAGGCAGCGATGCGCCGGCGTCCGGCGGCAGGACGATCCCGCTGAACTGACCCCATGCAGCCGGCCGGAATTGTAGGGGAGGGTTTGAAACCCTCCCCTACGGGCCGTGGTCCTGGCGCATCGTCTTCTCCCCTTTTGTTTCCTCTGCGAAAGTCGGACAGAGCGAAAACGGGCGCCGGCCGGGCAAGTCGCCGTTGGACGGATGCTTTCCATCCGCTTATACCCTCGTTCCGACACGGGACAATCGAGGCAAGACCATGCTGTCGGATGCCGATCGCAACAGGGCGGCCGATCTGCTGATCGAGGCGGAGGAGACGCGCACGCCGGTTCTTCAGCTGTCGAAGACCTGGCCGGACATAACCTTCGAGGACGCCTACGCCATCCAGGCCGAGGTGACGGCGCGCAAGGTCGCCGCCGGCGCCCGGGTGATCGGCCACAAGGTCGGCCTGACATCCAAGGCGATGCAGCGCTCGTCGCAGATCGACGAGCCGGATTACGGCCATCTGCTGGCGGACATGATGATCGCGGACGGCGCGACCGTGCGCCATGCCGACTACTGCATCCCGCGCGTCGAGCTCGAACTCGCCTTCGTTCTCGGTGCGACGCTGGAAGGGCCGGGCGTCGGCCTGCTCGATGTCCTGCGCGCGACCGAATATGTCGTGCCGTCGATCGAGATCATCGACGCCCGGGTGCAGAACCCGCGCAAGATTTTCGACACCATCGCGGATAACGGCGCCGCCGCCGGCCTGATCCTGGGCGGCCATCCGGTCGGGCCCCACGATATCGACCTGCGCTGGGTCGGCGGCGCCCTCTACCGCAACACGGATATCGAGGAGACCGGAGTCGCCATCGGCGTGCTCGGCCATCCGGCCATGGGCATCGCCTGGCTGGCGAACAAGCTGGGCGCCCACGGCGTCGGGCTGGAGCCGGGCCATATCGTGCTCTCCGGCTCGTTCGTCCGTCCGGTCTGGGCCGAGCCCGGCGATACGCTGCGCGCCGATTTCGGCGAACTCGGCGTGGTGAGCGTCGGCTTCGAATAGACGGCCGGCGGGCCGGCCGGCAACCCGACAGTGGCATTGCCCGAACCGGCAGGCTAATCTTCCCGGCGGCGCCTGCCATGCACGGCGCTTATCGGCACGGATTTGTCAATAGACGGCCCCGCCGCGAACCGTCGGGCGCCGGAGCGGAGGAGGATCGATCATGACGAAGCGGCAGACAGGCGTGGCGGCGCGGAAACGGGTGGCGCGGCGCGATTTCCTGGCGACCGGCGGCGGTGCGGCCGCGGCGGTGGCGGCCTCGACGCTGGGCGCGCCGGCGGTGCATGCCGCCAAGACGGTCAAGATCGGCTTCGTCAGCCCGCAGACCGGCCCGCTGGCGCCGTTCGGCGAGACCGACCGCTTCGTGCTGGCCGATGCGCGGGCCACGCTGAAGAGCGGCATCAAGATCGGCTCGAAAACCTGGCCGGTGGAGATCGTCGCCAAGGATTCGCAGTCGAACCCGAACCGGGCCGCGGAGGTCGCGGCGGAGTTGATCCTGAAGGACGACGTCAACCTGATGATGGGCTCGTCGTCCGGCGATACCGTCAATCCGGTGTCCGACCAGTGTGAAGCCAACGAGGTGCCCTGCGTGACCTCGGATACCCCGTGGCAGGTGGTCTATTTCGGCCGGGGCGGCACGCCGCAGAAGGGCTTCAAATGGACCTACCACTTCTTCTGGGGCATCGACGACATGATCGGCGTGTTCATGAACATGTGGAACGATCTGGACACGAACAAGAAGATCGGCGCGCTGATCGCCAACGATTCGGACGGCGTCGTCGCCGGCGATCCCAAGCGCGGTTTCAAGCCGCCGATGGAGGCCGGCGGGTTCAAATATTTCCAGCGCGGGCTGTTCAATCCCGGCACGTTCAATTTCAGCGGGCAGATCGGCGATATGAGGAAGGAGGGCGTGGAGATCCTGACCGGCCTCGCCACGCCGCCGGATTTCTCGACCTTCTGGGGCCAGGCCGCCCAGCAGGGGCTGGCCGGGCAGCTCAAGGCGGCGACGATCGCCAAGGCGCTGCTCTTCCCGGCCGCCGTCGAGGCGCTGGGCGACCGCGGCGTCGGCCTGACGACCGAGGTCTGGTGGTCGCCGTCCCACCCGTTCCGCTCCGGCCTGAACGGCAAGACCTCGGCCGAGTTCGCCGCCGCCTACATCGCGGCGACGGGCAAGCAGTGGACCCAGCCGATGGGCTTCAAGCACGCCAATATCGAGGTCGCGATCGACGTGCTCAAGCGCTGCGGCGATCCCGGCGATCCCGAGGCCATCCTCAAGGCGATCGAGGAGACGAACTACAATTCGATCGTCGGCCCGGTCTCGTGGAAGTTCGGCGACCGGCGCAACCCGGTGAAGAATATCTGCCGGACGCCGCTGGTCGGCGGCCAGTGGGTCAAGGGCAAGAAGTTCAAGTACGACCTGGTGATCGTCAACAACAAGTCCGCCCCCCAGATCGCCACCGGCGCGGAGATCAAGCCGCTGGCGTATTGACCGCTTGGGTATCCGGCGGAGCCGGCGCCGTCCCGGAGCGCCCGTAGCCAATTTCTCTGCGAAACCCCGCCGATGCGGCAGGCGGATGGACACCCCCATCCCCTCCGCTGCGCTCCGGGACTTCCCCCGCTGAAGCGGGGGAAGGATAACTGAAGTAACACTCTGTTTTACCTTGTTTTTCCTCCCCCTCTTCAGAGGGGGAGGTCAGGTGGGGGTGAGCGGCGCCGGAACGAGGCCGGGACCGCGTCCCCCGCTTCATCGGGGGAAGGACAATTCCTGGCGGTACGCCGGTTTCGCGGAGGAATCCGTAGCCGAGCAACCGGGCATACACCGGGCGTTGCGCCATCCGCCCGTGCGCTCCGGGCGCGGGGCCAGCCATGCGTCGGGAGTGTGGACGCCGCGCATGCCGGCCGGGCTGACATCCTGAACCGTATCGGCTACGGTTCTGCCTGAGTTTTCCGCGGCAGCCGCAGCTATCGATTGGGTGCAGTTCCGCTTTTTCATAGGGAGGAATGACGTTGACCGACACGAAACATAGCAAGACCGAAGTGCAACGGAGTTCAGGGTCGCGGCAGAGCCGCCGCGATTTCATGGGCAAAGCGGCGGCTACCGGCGCGGTGGCGTTCGCCGCCCCCTGGGTCACCACCGCGGCGCGTGCCGCCGGCGAGATCAACGTGGTTCTGAATCAGGGCCTGCTCGCGAAACTGTGGATCGATCATCTGCATCCGCAGTTCGAGAAGATGACCGGCGCGAAGATCAATCTTCAGCAGTCGGTCACGAGCCGGATGCTGGTCATGCTGCGCACCCAGAAGGCGAGCCCGCCGGACCTGATGCAATTCTCCGAGGCGGGCGTGTTCCTCGCCAAGGAACGCGGCCTGATCCGCCAGCACAACGTGAAGAACATCCCGAACTTCGCGTTCGTGCGCCCGGCGTTCAACCTCGCCGACTACTATTCCGCCGGCGTTGTCGATGCGACGCACACGATTTTCTACAACACGAACCGCATCAAGAAGACGCCCGGCGCCTGGGCCGACCTCTGGAAACCGGAGCTGAAGGACCAGGTCATGATTCCGCCGGTCACCTGGAACAGCGGCGTGCGCATGGTGACGTCTTCGGCTCAGGTCGCGACCGGCAAGCCGCTGAAAGAGGCGCAATACGAATGGCAGGCCGGCATCGAGCATATGAAGAAGCTGAAAGCCAACGGGGCCATCGCCTATACCGGTGCGCCGCAGGCGATCCAGTCGCTGCAGAGCGGACAGGTTCCGGTGGTGCCGTTCTACGGCATCTTCATCAACCCGCTGATCGACAAGGGCGCGCCGATTGCGCCGTCGACCAATCTCGCCGAACAGAAGCACGGCGAGATCGTCGGCATGAACATGCCGGTCAACGCCAAGAACCGCGAACTGGCCGAGGTGTATGTCAACCTGAGCCTGTCCAAGGAGTTCCAGAGCAAGATCGACAGCATCCTGCGCTCGCCGGCGGCTCATAAAGACGTTTCGGCGTCGAAACGGACGCTCGAGTTGAACGGCCCGGCCGACAATATCGGCTATGCCGACTGGGCGTTCCTGTCAAAGAACCGGCCGAAGATCACCGAGAAGTGGAACGAAGTCTTCGGCTAGGACCGACCGGATGACTGACGCAGGCGCCGCATCGGGGGTGGCGATCCCCGTGCGGCGCCGTTCCGGCGAAGGGTCCCGCCGGTGGCTGCTCATCGCCTGCATGCTCGGCCCGCTGCTGGGCTTCATGGCCGTCTTCTACGCGACGCCCTTCGTCTATCTCGCACAGGAGAGCTTCCAGTCGTGGGACGGCGAAGACGAGCCGAAGGCGGAGCCGACATTCGACTATTACAAGAAGACCTTCCAGTCCTCGCGCACGAGCCGCGCGCTGACGCGCACCTTCCGGATTTCCCTGGTATCGACGCTCATCGCGCTGGTTATCTGCTATCCCGTCGCCCTGCTGCTCATCCGGGCAGGCCCGCGCCTGCGCAGCGCCATGCTGCTGGTCATATTCATCTCTCTCGCCGCCAGCCTGATTGTCCGGAACTACGGCTGGCTTGTGGTTCTGGCCGATCAGGGGCCGCTGAACGCCTTGCTGGTCGGGCTCGGGTTCACGAGCCGGGGGCTGCGCATGGTGTATTCCGAAGGCGCGACCATCGTTGCGCTCGTGCACTATGTCATGCCGTTCATGATCCTGCCGATCTACGGTTCGCTGCTGCGCATTCCGGATAGCTACAGCGAGGCGTCCGTTTCGCTCGGCGCCGGACCGTGGACCACCTTGCGCAAGGTCGTCTTTCCCCTGTCCATGCCCGGCGTGTTCGGCGGCACGATCCTGAGTTTCGCGATCTGTATGAGCGCGTTCGTCACGCCGCTGATGCTCGGCTCGCCGGCGACCGCGATGATGTCCCAGGTCGCCGCCGAGCAATTGCTCGTGCAGCAGAATTTTCCGTGGGGATCGGCGATCGTGACCATCCTGACCGTCGCCACATTCGCCGTCGTGTTCGCCTACGGGTGGATCGTCCGGCGGGTGATGAAGGCCGATGTTTGACGATCGCGGCTTTCAGCGCGTTGTCGCCGTTCTCGGCTGGACGGCGATGGCCGTTCTCGTATTTCCCGTCATCCTGACGATCCTGGTTTCGTTCAACGGCTCCCAGTTCATCGAATTCCCGCCGAAGTCCTTTTCGATGGACTGGTATGTCAACATCGCCAAGATCAACAAGATCGGCGAGGCGACCCTGCTGAGTCTGCTGGTCGCGTCCCTAACCGGCATCCTGACCGTATTGATGGCGATCCCCGCGGCGCTTGCCATCGCGCGCCACGGGTTCCCGGCCAAGGCGATGATCGTGGCGTTCCTCCTGTCCCCGGTCGCGGTGCCGATGATCGCCATCGGCATCGCGATCCTGCAGTTCTTCGTCTGGACCGGGCTGCCGTTCAACTGGATCACCCTGCTGGTCGGGCACGTCGTGCTGACCAGCGCCTATCCGGTACGAACGATCGTCGCTTCGCTCACACTGTCCAATCCGTCGCTGGAGGAGGCGGCCACGTCGCTCGGCGCCAATCGCTGGACGGTGTTCCGCACCATCACTCTGCCGCAGCTGACGCCGGGCTTGATCAGCGGGTTCCTGTTCGCGTTCCTGATCAGCTTCGACAACTACCCGATCAGCATCTTCCTGGTGCGCGCCGGTGTGACCACCATGCCGATCGAGGTGTTCAACTATATCAGCCAGCAGCTCGACCCGACGCCGGCGGCGTTTTCCACGATCTATATCGTCATCGTCAGCGCCATCATCGTTCTGGTCGAGCGGCGGTTCGGCGTGATTTCCCTGTCGGTCAGGGGGTGAGTCATGGCGCAGGTCGATCTGGAAGATGTCAGCTTTGCGCTCGGTTCAACGGAAATCCTCCGCAATGTCAGTCTGACGATCGCGGAAGGCGAATGCCTTGCCCTGCTGGGGCCGTCGGGCTGCGGGAAGACGACGACATTGCGCTGCATCGCCGGCTTCGTCGTGCCGACGCAGGGCAATGTGCGCATCGGCGGCGAATCGGTCGTCAATCTGCGGCCGAACCAGCGCAATGTCGGCCTGGTTTTCCAGGACTACGCCCTGTTTCCGCACATGTCGGTCCGCCAGAATATCGCCTACGGCCTGGAACGCCGGAAGATCGGCAAGGCCGAGCTGGCAAGGCGCGTCGAGGAGATGGTGGCGATCACCCATCTCGACGGACTGGAAGATCGGCGGCCGGACCAGCTTTCCGGCGGCCAGCGGCAGCGGGTCGCGCTCGCCCGGGCTCTGGTGATCAAGCCGGATGTCCTGCTGCTCGACGAACCCCTCGGCGCGCTGGACAGGCTGCTTCGCGAGCAGATGCAGGTCGAACTCAAGCGCATACAGCAGGATCTCGGGATCACCACGGTCTTCGTGACCCACGACCAGGAAGAAGCCCTGTCCCTGTCGGACCGGATCGCCGTCATGTTCGACGGCCGCATTATCGAGACGGGAACCCCCGAGCAGCTCTATCACACGCCGCAAGTGCGGGGCGTGATGTCGTTTCTCGGAACGTCGAATATCTGGAAAGCGACGGTCGATGCCGCCGACGGGCCTCACCTTCACCTGTCGTGCGGCGATTTTCGCGTCAGGGTCGTTGCGGAGTCGCGATTGCCGGTGGGGACCGCGGCGCAGCTCGGCATCCGGCCGGAGCATATCCGGATAGCCGCCGAGCCGCCCGGGGATGCCGTCAACTGCATCTCCGGCCGGATCGAGACGACGGTCTACAAGGGCGCCCATGTCGAGATCTATGTCGGGACGGCGGCGGGAATCGAGTTCCTGGCCCGGCAGCCGGCGGTTTCCACGGCAAGCGGGGCAACCGCCAGGGCGGGCGACCGGGTTTACCTTTCCTTCGATCCTGAAAATGTGCTGCTTTTCCCGTCGGAGGATTAGCGGGTGCGTCGCGAGGAACAACGCCGATGACAAACGGCACCGACCGGGCAGGGAGCAGGGGAGTCCACGATGTCGGCGGTCTGGACTTTGGCGCGATAGATCGCAGCGACCATACTCCGACCACGTTCGAGCGCCGGGTCGATGCCCTGATGCTGCTGATGATCGGCCCGTCCGGCGCGTTCCGGGTCGATGCCCTGCGGCGTGCGATCGAAGCCTATAACGAAACCGACTACGCCCATCTGACCTATTACGAAAAATGGGTCCGGGCGCTGCGAATTCTTCTCGTGGAGCAGGGCGTCCTCACCGACGAGCAGATCGACGCCCGGATTGCCGCGCTCCGGGAAAGGGCCGGAGGCGTGCAGCCATGATCGCGCCCCGCTTCGCGCCGGGCGACCGGGTGCAGGTCGATACGCGCCCGGCGGAAGGCCACTGCCGCACCCCGTTCTATCTGCGCGGCAAGACGGGATTGGTCGAAGCGGTTCACGGCCGGTTCCGCGATCCGGAGCAGCTCGCCCGCCACCGCCCCGGCCTGCCGGCGCGGTTCCTCTACCGGGTGCGCTTCGATCGGGCGTCGGTGTGGGGTGAGGCGGCCGAAAATGCCGCCGACGCAGTGGTCGCCGACCTGTTCGAACACTGGCTGACAGAGTCGGCCTGAAGGGTATCCGCCAATGCACGCTGACGATCATGGCCACGATCATGCCGACCCGGATGCCCATGCGCCGCCGCCCGACGATCCGCCGCCGGCATCCGATTGGGAATTCCTCGAGCAGGCGCTCTCGGAACTTCTGATCGAAAGCGGCGTGATCGAAGAGGCCGACATACAGCGCATGATGAATTTCACAGAGTCGCGCAATCCGGCGCTGGGAGCGAAAGTCGTCGCCCGGGCCTGGACCGATTCCGGTTTCCGCAGCCGACTTCTCCGGGATGCGCGCAAGACGCTGCGCGAGGAGATGGATATCGACATCGGCACGATCGCCGAGCTTGAGGCGGTCGAGAATACGGACGCCGTTCACCACGTCGTCGTTTGCACCCTGTGTTCCTGCTATCCGCGCAATCTCCTGGGCATTCCCCCGGCCTGGTACAAGAGCCGCGAATACCGCGCCCGCGTCGTCAGGGAGCCGCGCGCGGTGCTGGGGGAATTCGGCACGATCCTGCCGCCGGACATGTCGATCCGCGTTCTCGACAGCACCGCCGACCTTCGCTATCTGGTCGTTCCCCGGCGGCCCGCGGGGACCGAAGCCTGGCCCGCCGAGCGGCTGGAGTCGCTGGTCACGCGGGACAGCATGATCGGTACGGCGCCGGCGACGGAACCGGTGGCGTAACCGGTCGATTCCAGCCGCTCCCGGTAGCGGCGCAGCGAACGGCTTCGGACAATCAGGTGTAGACGCTGGTGAAGGAGCCCGCCTCCTCGCCGACATGGTAGAAGATGCCGCGCCAGAGCTGGTCTTCGGTCCAGGTGATGGGCGGCATGTCGGGCTGGGCGAGATAGCCGAGGCCGGCGAAGGTCTCGTTGCGGTTGCCCGACGGGTCGAAGAAATAGATCGTGCAGCCGCGGGTGATGCCGTGGCGCTGGGGCGCGACGTCGATCTTCACGCCCTTGCGGCCCATCGTGTCGGCGGCCTTGAGCACGTCGTTCCATTCGTCGAGGAAGAAGGCGAGATGGTGCAGGCCCGGGCGCGGCCCGCCGACCAGGGCGATGTCGTGCGGGGTCGTGGTGCGGAACAGCCAGGTCGCGGCCTGGATCTCGCCGTTCGGGCCGGCGGTGACCTGCTCGGCGAGGTAGAAATCCAGCACCTCGCGCAGGAAGCGCGTCGTCTCCTCGACCTTGTTGATGCCCTTCTCGGGGTTGAGCTCGCACATCAGCAGGGCGTGGTCGAGCCAGTGCACGCCGGCGCCTTTGATGTCTTCCGGCCACGGGTCCGGGTTGACCGCGCCGACCGACTTGCCGACGAATGTCTTCTCGGCGAAGAGATACATCTCGTGGCCGCTCGGCAGGTTGAACTTCAGGGCGCGGCCGCAATTGTGCAGCGTGCCGGCCGGCACCTGCGCAACCGCGATGCCCCAGTCGGCGATGCGCCGCTCGAAGTCGTCGAGGTCGGAGTCCTTCTCCACCTTGTAGGCAATGGAGTTCATGCCGGCGCGGTCCGACGGGTTGAGGATCAGGGAATACTGGTCCCACTCGTCCCAGCCCTTGAGATAGACGTTGCCCGCCGCATCCCGGTCGCTCTCGATCATGCCCAGCACGTTCACATAATGGTTCAGCGCCTCGTCGATATCGAGGACGCGCAGGTCGACATGTCCGATCCGCATCACACCCATTGTCCTGTCTCCTCCGGGTTCGTTCCTGCCGGCGCGGCGGGCCGGCCGGTCAGACCAGCCCGTAGCGCCGCGCCGCCGCAGCCTTCTGCATCCTGCCCAATACCTTAAGCCGGAGATCGCTCGCCGGATAGAGCCGGCAGGCGAGTGCAATGCCGCCGGCCTCTTCTTCGGCCGAGACATGATCCCGGCTCATCGCAGCGGTCCGGTAGTCGCCGTCGAGCACCCTGACCTTGCAGACGCCGCAGCCGCCGCCGTGGCAGCCGGACGGGATGCCCCGGCCGCCGAGCGCGGTCATGGCTTTCAGCACCGGCAGGCCGCCGATGCAGTCAAAGCGGTCGCCTGATTCCTCAATGGTGATTCGAAAGCGCGGATGCGCGCCGGCGCCGTCCATTCCTCAAGCCGTCCGGTTCGGTGGATTTGCGGACGGCAGTCTGGACGTTCGGCGCCAATATGGCGAGAGGGAGAGGCGCGCGCGCCGGCGTCGTCGCTGCGAAGCCGCCCGGTCAGCCCGCCTTGCGCGCCGGCCGTTGCAGAAAGGCCGGGACGTGGTCGCCCAGGCCGACGACCGGTTCGTCCGGTAGATCCGCGGCCGGGCGTTGCTTGGGCGCCGGCCGGCCGTTGCGGCGCGGCTTTTCCGTCCGGGGATTGTCTTTCGCCTCGCGCCGTTCCGGCCCGGCATCGTCGCGCACCCGGCCGTTGCCGCGTCCGCGGCCCCGGCCCCGACCGCGCGGCCGGCCGGCGTCTTCGAGCGCGCTGTCGTCCAGCGAGCCTTCGAGGTCCATCCGCTCGATCCGGCGCCCGATCAGCCGCTGGATCGCGTCGAGCGACTTGCCGTCGTCGGGCGTTGCGATGGTGACGGCGCGCCCAGCCTTGCCGGCCCGCCCGGTCCGGCCGATCCGGTGGACATAGTCCTCCGGATTGTAGGGCACGTCGAAATTGATGACGTGGGACACGTCGGGAATATCGAGACCGCGGGCGGCTACATCGCTCGCCACCAGGATGGTCAGCGCACCCTCGCGGAACGAATCCAGAGTTGCGGTGCGCGTCTCCTGGGCCAGGTCGCCGTGCAGGGCGGCGGCGTCGAAGCCGTGGCGGACCAGCGAGCGTTGCAGGATGTCGACATCGCGCTTGCGGTTGCAGAAGATCAGCGCGCTGGCGACCTTTTCGGTCCGGATGATCCCGCGCAGGGTTGCGCGCTTGTCGCGTTCCGGGACGATGGCGACAACGTCCGAGACCGTCACCGCCGTCGTTGCCGACCGGTCGACGGCGACCTCCTTGGGATTGATCATGTAGGCATCGGCCAGCCGGCGGATTTCCGGCGGCATGGTCGCGCTGAACAACAGGGTCTGGCGCAGCGGCGTCAGCAGTTTGACGATACGCTCGATATCCGGAATGAAGCCCATGTCGAGCATCCGGTCGGCCTCGTCGATCACGAAGACCTTGACGTCGCGCAGCAGCACCTTGCCGCGCTCCACCTGGTCGAGCAGGCGGCCCGGCGTCGCGATCAGCACGTCGACGCCCCGGTCGAGCAGCTTGTTCTGGCCGTCGAAGCTCTCGCCGCCGATCAGCAGGGCATGGGTCAGCCGGTTGTACCTGCCGTATTTCTCGAAACTCTCGGCGACCTGGGCCGCCAGTTCCCGGGTCGGCTCCAGGATCAGCGACCGCGGCATCCGCGCCTTGGCCCGGCCGGCGGCGAGGATGTCGATCATCGGCAGGGTGAAGCCGGCGGTCTTGCCGGTGCCGGTCTGGGCCAGCCCGACCATGTCGCGTCCCATCAGGACGGTGGGGATGGCTTTTTCCTGGATCGGTGTCGGCTGTGTGTAGCCGGTCTCGGCGACCGCGCGCAGAACGGGGTCGCTCAGTCCGAGGGCATCGAATGTCATGAAGTCGAGGGGCCTGGCAGAAAAGTTATTCTTGGGTGCACGCCACGCGGGGTCTACATCGTCCTTTTCCGGCGCAAATCAACGCCACATCGGGACGCAGCCCCCAAAAGGCTGCGATCGGTCCGCCGCAGCGCGACCGACGATAGCCATGGAACGTGACATCATGATGAACGCCGATACGAGCCAGTTGCTGCTGATCGACATCCAGGAACGGCTGGCGCCCGCCACCCTCGACGGCGATCGGACGGTGGAGCAGGCCGGCATTCTGCTCGAAGCCGCGGCCCTGCTGGGCGTGCCGCACACGATCTCGGAACAGTATCCCCGCGGCCTGGGGCCGACCGTCGCCGCCGTGCTGGACAAGGCCGATCCGGGGCGGGTCTTCGACAAGGTGCACTTCTCGTGCCAGGCCGACGACCGGCTGGCGCGCATCCTCGCCGAAGCCGGGCGGCCGGATGCCGTGCTGTGCGGCATGGAAGCCCATGTCTGCGTGCTCCAGACCGCGCTGGGCCTGGAGAGGGCCGGCTACCGGGTCCATGTCGTGGCGGACGCCATCGCCTCGCGCACCGCGCAGAACCGCGACCTGGCGATCGGGCGGATGCGCAAGGCCGGCATTGCGATCGTCAGCACCGAAATGGTCCTGTTCGAATGGCTGGGGACGGCGGGCCACCCGGACTTCCGCGCCGTCTCCGCCCTTATCCGATAGGCCGGGATCCGATCGTCGGGGCCGGTCGCAGATCGCGGAAACGTGGCGGAATGGCCGGCTTCTGCGACTTTACGCAGCTGCGGATGCCGTGGCGGCCGAACCGGTATCTGATGCTTCCGCAGGGGTTCGAATCGCCGGCCGAAGCCCACGAAGCCTCGCCGGTCTTTGCCGAGGCGCCGGCCGCGCTGTTCCGCCGGTTGAGGGCGATTGTCGCCGAAGAGCCGCGCATCCGGTGGCTCGCGGAGGATCGCGCCGGCTTCAGGCTCGAACTGGTCCAGCGCAGCCGCTTATTCCGGTTTCCCGACAGGGTGAGCGTCGCTGTCCTGCCGGCCGCGGACGGCAAGGCTTCCGCGCCGGCGCTCTACAGCCGGGCGCGGTTCGGAATTTGGGATTTCGGCGTCAACCGGGCCCGCGTAAGACGCTGGGCGCGGGCGCTCGAATGCGGCCGAACGGTTCCGTTCGCCGGCACCGGCCCTATTCGCTGTTGAATACCCTGTCCTTCACGTAGCGCCCGGTCGACGAGATGTCCTCGCCGACGCCTTCGATGGTGTTGCAGGCCGTCAGTCCGCCGCCGGCGGCGGCGAAGAACAACAGGGCCAAGGCGACGTGAAGCATTCTTTTAAGAGACATGACCGGATGCTCCAAAGACAGATGAGTACTTACAGGTTTCAATGAAGATGTAGTCAAAAGCCCTTAAAGTAAAGAGAAATATTAGATCGGTTCTGTCATGGAATCGAAAGGTGCGGCGGCGAGGGGCTTGGGCGCGTCTTTTTGCGCTGCAAGACCGGGGACCGAATACGACCCTCAAGACGCCGTGAAAGCCGCTGCCTCGGAGCGCGGCGCCGGTATACCGGCAAGTGTCGCGTTCCGCCGGGCTGGCGGCGCTGTGCGTCCTGTGCTAGGTCCGGGGGAGATTGGCTTTTCTGCGGCGAGCGGACGCGCATGATGTACGAAATCCTCGGCGGCTTCGCGGCTCTGGCCGCGCTGATGGTCGGGCTGATCGCTTGGCTGCGCGCCGACATGCACCGTGAGATCGCCGGCCTGCGCGCGGAGATGGGCGAGTTGCGCGCGGAGATAGGCGAGTTGCGCGGGGAGATGGGCGAGTTGCGCGAACGCATGGCGCGGATGGAGGGCATGTTCGAGGTGCTGTCCCGCGCCATCGGCCTGCCCCGCCCCGAAGCCGCCGAATAGCCGCCCCGCCCCGGCCGGGCGGAAAATGCGAACTACAGGTCGATATCCTCGACGAATTTCGCCCGTTCCTGGATGAATTCGAAGCGCGGCTCGGGCTTGCGGCCCATCAGTTTCTCGACCAGGTCGCCGGTCTCCCGCGCCGCCGCGGCTTCGTGGGGGTCGCCGTCGGCCGGCACCGTAACGCGCAGCAGGGTGCGGCTTGCCGGGTTCATGGTGGTTTCCTTGAGTTGCGCCGGCGGCATTTCGCCCAACCCCTTGAAGCGGCTGATCTCGACCTTGCCGCGGCCGTCGAACCGGTCCTTCAGCAGCGCGTCCTTGTGCGCATCGTCGCGTGCGAAGGCGACCGTGCCGCCCTGGGCGAGCCTGTAGAGCGGCGGCATCGCGAGATAGAGGTGGCCGCCGCGGACGAGATCCGGCATCTCGCGATAGAAGAAGGTCAGCAGCAGGGAGGCGATATGGGCGCCGTCGACGTCGGCGTCCGTCATGATGATGACCCGCTCGTAGCGCAGCTTGTCGCCGTCGTAATTTCCACGGGTGCCGCAGCCGAGCGCGAGAATCAGGTCGCTCAGCTCCTGATTGGCGCGCATCCTGTCGGCCGACGCGCTGGCGACGTTGAGGATCTTGCCGCGCAGCGGCAGTACGGCCTGGGTCGCCCGGTTGCGCGCCTGTTTGGCCGAGCCGCCGGCCGAATCCCCCTCGACCAGGAAGATTTCGGTGTTTTCGGCGGAGCGCGTCGAACAATCCGCCAGCTTGCCCGGCAGGCGCAGGCGGGCGGCCGCGTTCGCCCGCTTCCGGTCGCGTTCGGCCTTGCGGCGGGCCCGGTCCTCGGCCTTTTCGACCAGGTGGTCGATCAGCCGCCGCGCGCCGGACGGATCGCCGGACAGGAAATGGTCGAAATGATCGCGCACCGCCTGCTCGACCAGGCGGGCGGCCTCCGGCATGCCGAGCCGTTCCTTGGTCTGGCCCTGGAACTGGGGGTCGGCGATGAAGGCGGACAGCATCACGCAGGCGCCGTCCATCGTGTCCTCGCCGGCGATCTGCCCGGCCTTGCGGATGCCGGCGAGTTCGGCATGGCTGCGCAGGCCCTTGACCAGCGCGGCGCGGAAGCCCTGTTCGTGGCTGCCGCCCTGGGGCGTCGGCACCGTATTGACGTAGGAGTGGACGAAGCCCTTTTCGTCCGCCGGCCAGGCGACCGCCCATTCGACCCGGCCCTCGCCGTTGAGCGGCGCGGCGCCGGCAAAGGCCGCGCCGGTATAGCCGGCCCGCTCGCCCAGCGCTTCCGCGAGATAGTCGCCGATGCCGCCGGGGAAGCGGATGGTTTCCTTCGCCGGAAGGCCGCCTTCGGCCGGCAGGGCTTCCGGCGCGCAGCTCCAGCGGATCTCGACGCCGCCGATCAGATAGGCCTTGGACCGGGCCATCCGGTAAAGCGTCGCCGCACGAAAGGCCACGCCGTCGCCGAAGATTTTCGGATCGGGATGGAAGCGCACCGTCGTGCCGCGCCGGTTGTGGCACGGGCCGGCTTCGCTCAACCGGCCGCGCGGCGCGCCGCGGACGTAGCGCTGGGTCCACAGCCGCCCGTCGCGCGCCACCTCGACCTCCAGGTCGTCGGCCAGCGCGTTCACCACCGACAGGCCGACGCCGTGCAGGCCGCCGGACGTGGTGTAGACCTCGCCGCCGAACTTGCCGCCGGAATGCAGCGTCGTGAGGATGACCTCGAGTGCCGACTTGTCGCGGAATTTCGGATGCGGATCGGTCGGGATGCCGCGGCCGTTGTCGCGGATGGTGACGTAATTGTCGGCGCCCAGCGCGACCTCCACCCGGGAGGCATGGCCGGCGACCGCCTCGTCCATTGCGTTGTCGATGACTTCGGCGGCCAGATGGTGAAGGGCGCGCTCGTCGGTGCCGCCGATATACATGCCCGGCCGCTTGCGGACCGGCTCCAGCCCTTCCAGGACCTCGATGTCGCGCGCGGTGTAGGCCTGCCGGCGCGCCGGTTTGCCCGCCGGTTTGCCCGCCGGATTGGCCGCATGATTCCGCGCCGGCTCCGCCCCGGACCGGGCGTCGGGGCCCGTGCCGGACCGCGCGTTGGACCGCGCGTTGGTTCGCCCGTTGCGCGCGGGCGGTTTCGGCGGATCGGCGAACAGGTCAGGCATTGCGGACATGAAACGGCTTTCGCCCGGTTACTCCCCGGCAAGATATAGCGCTATCGCCGCCTTTTCTCAAGATGTAGCAGGTTTCCGGTTTCGTTCCGACAGGATATGGGCGAATGCACGGATCGCCGTTGCATTCAGGACTGCGCGGCTTCGCGCTCGGCGATCAGCGCCGCGTCGATCGCCCGGGCTTTCCCGTGGGTCTCGCGCGCCGCGAGCCGCGCGGCATAGGCCTCGAAAGCCGGGCGCTTCGGCAGGGTGCCGAAACCCAGGCCCCATTCGATATGGCTGCCGACATAGACGTCCGCCATGGTGAAGCGGCTGCCGCAGACATAGTCGCTCCCGCCGAGCAGGGCTTCGACCGTGTCGACCGCGTTCTCGTAGGTGCTGAAGCCGAGCATGGCGCTCTTGTCCTCCTCCGTCGTCCAGCCCAGGGCCTGCGCCGTTATCGCCTGTTCCAGCGGCCCGGCGGCGAAAAACATCCAGCGGTAGTAGGCGGCGCGTTCGTCGGCCGTCGGCGCCAGCCCGGACTCGGGGAAAGCCTCGGCGAGATAGGCGCAGATGGCGGCGCACTCCGTGACGGTCCGGCCGCCGTGCCGGATCGCCGGCACCTTGCCCATCGGGTTGATCGCCAGATAGTCCGGCGCCTTCATTTCGGCGCCATATTCCAGAATGACGGTTTCGTAAGGGCACCCGGCCTCTTCCAGCGCCCAGCGCGCGATCTGCCCGCGCGACATGGGGTTGGTGTAGAATATCACGGGCTCCAGCATGGCGTGTCCTCGCGGCTGGCGGGTAGGGGCGGCAGGCCCAGTCTTGCACGAGTTTCAGGACTGCGGCGAGTCGCGTGTCGGCGCAGCCGGCAGGCCCAGCAGGGCCACCAGGGCTTCGATGCCGCGGCCGGACGGATCAACGGTTTCCGCGCCCTTTCGAAAGGCCTCGAGCACGAATTCCGCATCGGTCCGGGCGATGTCCGCGATCAGGATCCAGCGCAGCTCGTCTTCGGAAAGCGCCCGGATCTGCGCTTCGTCGGGTTCGCTGCCGTCCGTGTTATGCGGCGTCTGCAGCAGTATCCTGACCATCAGTTCGGCGGCTTCCTGCGGCGCGAGGCCCAGGCCCTCACCGAGCGGTTTGCAGGCAAAGCCGAATACCGCATCGTCGTCCATCGGCGCCGGCAGCAGGGCCGCGCACAGGGCGCCGGCATGGTTTGCAAAATGCGCCGCATAGACGGGATAGTCGCCGAGCCGGGCCGGATCCGGCGGGACGAACGCGTCCGCAACGGCGTCCGGGCCGTCGGCGTCCAAGGCGGTGTGCTGTGCCGCAGCCCAGGCGCGGACCATCCACCTGTGCTGCGCGAGAAAGCCGGCGATCAGCGCCTGGGCGCGCTGTGCGGCAGGCGGATTTCCCGCAGGATTCCGGGTGAAAGCGCGACCGGTCATCGGGCGGCTCCAGTCGATTGAGGACGGTCGGGCAAATGCCCAAGCCCCGCCTGTCGCCTGCCCGTCGGACTATTCGCGAAGCAATCGCATATGTACGCGATATGTTCATGAGCCTGTCAAGCGGTTTTGCCGACCTTTTTGGCGGGCATACCGGCTTCACCGCACCGCCCGGTTGTGATTAAACGCGATGCGCCCCGGCCGCCGCGAATCCGGCGCCGGCTGCGCCCCGCCTTGACGGAGACTCCGGCGATGAAATTCCTCGTCCTCCAGCATATCGATATCGAGCATCCCGGCGTCTTCCGCGATTTCATGCGCGAGGACGGCATCGAATGGGACGCGGTCGAGCTCGACGAGGGCGAGGCGATCCCGCCGCTCGGCGGCTACGACGCCGTGATCTCCATGGGCGGGCCGATGGATGTCTTCGACGAGGACGAATTCCCCTGGCTGGCCGACGAGAAGGCGGCGATTCGCGAGGCGGTGCGGGACCGGGAAATGCCGTTCCTCGGCGTCTGCCTCGGCCACCAGATGCTCGCCGACGCCCTCGGCGGCCGGGTCGAACGCATGGCCGAGGCCGAGGTCGGCGTGCTCACGGTCGACCTCACCGAAGCCGGCCGCGCCGATCCGCTGCTCGCCGGCCTCGACAGCCCGGTGACCTGCCTGCAATGGCACGGCTGCGCGGTGACCGGACTGCCCGAGGGCGGCGTCGCCCTGGCGTCATCGCCGGTCTGCGCCATCCAGTCCTTCCGGGTCGGGCGGCGCGCCTGGGGCATCCAGTATCATGTCGAGCAGACGCCGACGACGGTCGACGAATGGGGCGCCGTGCCGGCCTACGCGGATTCGCTGGAAAAGACCCTCGGCCCCGGCAGCCTTGCCCCCTTCGCCGAAGAGACCGCCCGCAACATGCCAGGCTTCAACCGCGACGCCCGGATGCTGTACGAGAATTTCGTCGGGATCGTGCGGGCGGGGTAAGGGGCGTCGCGACGGGGCTTCAGTCGCCCGCTTCCGGCCCGGCGATGCCCGACAGTTCGACCGGCGGCCGGCCGGGAAACTGCGCGACGAGCGAGAGGCTGCCGCCCATGGACTCGACCGTCTTGCGCAGCGTGGATAACAGCAGGTCGCTGCGCTGTTCGAGCCGGGAGACGCCGTCCTGGCCGATGCCGAGTTCGCGCGCGACGCTGGCCTGGGTGAGTTTCCGGGCCTTGCGCAACGTCCGCAGCGTCATCTCCCCGGCGACAAGCTCTTCGGTACGGTCCTCGATCTTGCGCCGTCTGGCGGGGTCGAGGCCCGCCATCGCATCGTCCAGACTTACGGTCATCGCGGTCCTCCGTCCTTGCCGGGCCTCGTTCCGAGCCGGGCGAGATGCCCATCGAAGCGTTCGTCCGCCTTGCGGATGAGCGCGCGGTAAAAGCGCCTGGAACCGCCGCCCGACTTGTCGCCTGCGGCCAGAAGGACGGCCCTGCGTTCGGGATCGAAAGCGAATGCGAGCCGCCATTCCCCGCCGATCGCCCCGAACCGCATCTCCTTCATGTTCGCATGCCGCGAACCGTTCAGCGTATCGACGCGCGGGCGTCCCAACTGCGGCCCGAACCGCTCCAGCAGGCGGGCGACAGCATAGATTTCGTCTTGGACGTCCTTGTGCAGGTTGCGAAACTCCGGCATGAAATCGTCGTGGAAACCGACCGGCCAGCGCATTAGAGCGATATGCGCCGGGAAGCCCGCGAAGGCAAGAACGAAGTCGCAACCCGGGCGGCGGGCAGCAGGCGGAGGCGGCCTATTCGGCGGCGCTCGAAGACACCCTCGGCCCCGGCAGCCTTGCCCCCTTCGCCGCCGAAACCGCCCGCAACATGCCCGGCTTCAACCGCGACGCCCGGATCCTGTACGAGAATTTCGTCGGAGTGGTGCGCGGGGCATAGACGCCCCGCCGCTACTCCGCCGCCATCTCCCGCCCGGCCTGGATCAGGCGCAGGACTTCGCCGGCGGCTTTCGGGATGTTGGTGCCGGGGCCGTAGACCGCGGCGACGCCCTTCGCCTTGAGGAAATCGTAGTCCTGCTGCGGGACGACGCCGCCGCAGATCACTAGGATGTCGTCTGCGCCCTGCGCGCGCAACCCGTCGATCAGTTGGGGCACCAGCGTCTTGTGGCCGGCGGCCTGGCTGCTCACGCCGACGACATGGACGTCGTTCTCGACCGCCTGGCGCGCCGCCTCCTCCGGCGTGGCGAACAGCGGCCCGATATCGACCTCGAAGCCGATATCGGCGAAGGCCGTGGCGATCACCTTGGAGCCGCGGTCGTGGCCGTCCTGGCCCAGCTTGGCGACCAGCAGGCGCGGCTGGCGGCCTTCGAAATCGGCGAAGTCGGCGACGGCCTCGCGGATGCGCAGGAAATCCGCATCGTCCTCATAGGCCGCGCCGTAGACGCCGCCGATCACATGCGCGTCGGCGCGGTGGCGGCCCCAGGCCTTCTCCATGGCGTCGGAAATCTCGCCGACCGTCGCCCGCGCCCGCGCCGCCGCCACGCAGGCGCCGAGCAGGTTGCCCTCGCCGGTTTCCGCGACCGTTGTGAGCGCCGCCAGCGCCGCGTCGCAGGCCGCGCCGTCCCGGCTCCCGCGGATCGCGTTCAGGCGCGCGACCTGCTGTTCGCGGACCTTCGTGTTGTCGACCTCCAGCACGTCGACCCGGGTTTCCTCGGCCGGCCGGAACTTGTTGACGCCGACGATGACCTCCTCGCCCCGGTCGATCCGGGCCTGGCGGCGGGCGGCGCTTTCCTCGATCCGGCGCTTGGGCAGCCCCTCGGCGACCGCCCGTGTCATGCCGCCGGCCTCCTCCACTTCGGCGATCAGGCCGCGCGCCACTTCCGCCAGCGAGGCGGTCAGCCGCTCGACATAGAAGGAGCCGGCGAGCGGATCGACGACCTTGGTCACGCCGGTCTCGTTCTGCAGGATGAGCTGGGTGTTGCGCGCGATGCGGGCGGAAAATTCGGTCGGCAGGCCGATCGCCTCGTCGAAGCTGTTGGTGTGCAGGCTCTGGGTGCCGCCGAGCGCGCCGGCCAGCGCCTCGTAGGCGGTGCGCACGATGTTGTTGTACGGGTCCTGCTCGGTCAGCGACCAGCCGCTGGTCTGGCAATGGGTGCGCAGCATCATGGAGCGCGGGTCCTGCGGCGCGAACTCGCCGGCCAGCAGCTCGGCCCACAGCAGCCGGGCGGCGCGCAGCTTGGCGACCTCCATGAAGAAGTTCATGCCCAGGCAGAAGAAAAAACTGAGCCGCGGCGCGAACCGGTCGACGTCCAGCCCGCTCGCCTTCGCGGCGCGGACATATTCCAGCCCGTCGGCGATGGTGTAGGCGAGCTCCTGGGCGCAGGTCGCGCCCGCCTCCTGCATGTGGTAGCCGCTGATCGAGATCGAGTTGAAGCGCGGCATGTGTTCGGCGGTGTAGCCGATGATGTCCGAGACAATCCGCATCGAGGGCTCGGGCGGATAGATGTAGGTGTTGCGGACCATGAACTCCTTGAGGATGTCGTTCTGGATGGTCCCGGACAGGTCCTTTGCCGCGACGCCCTGCTCCTCGCCGGCGACGATGAAGCCGGCGAGCACCGGCAGCACGGCGCCGTTCATGGTCATGGAGACCGACATGCGGTCGAGCGGGATGCCGTCGAACAGGATCTTCATGTCCTCGACGCTGTCGATCGCCACGCCGGCCTTGCCGACATCGCCGACGACGCGCGGATGGTCACTGTCGTAGCCGCGGTGGGTGGCGAGATCGAAGGCGACGGACAGGCCCATCTGCCCGGCTTCGAGGTTGCGGCGGTAGAAGGCGTTGGAATCCTCGGCGGTCGAGAAGCCGGCATATTGCCGGATGGTCCAGGGCCGGCCGGCATACATGGTCGCCTTCGGCCCGCGCAGGAAGGGGAACAGGCCGGGCAGGCTGTCTGCGGCCTCCAGCCCTTCCAGGTCTTCCGCCGTATAGAGCGGCTTGACGGCGATGCCCTCCGGCGTCTGCCACACCAGGTCGTCGGGCGAACCGCCGCGCATTTCCTTCGCCGCCAGGGCGCGCCAGTCGTCGAGGGTCGGTTTGCTGCTGTCGCTCATGGTCGTCGCCCCATCCTGCGGGGGATGCCGCGGGCCGGTTCTCCGCACCAGTATAGCGCGGCGACACCGAATTGCGGCGAGGAATGATTCACCGCACGGGCAATCCGGCTGCGAGGAACACCAGTCCGGGCCGTCGCCGAGCGGCAGGGGTTGCCGTCGTCGTCAAGCCTGTCATATCAACAAATCACTCTTGAACCGAGCCGGGAGCGCAGCGATGAACGCCCCGACTTCCAAGGCCCAGACGTCGAAGACCGGTAAGGTCCGCAATTCGGGTCGCGCAGCCCCGACGACGGATTCACGCGGCCGGACGCCGGAAAGGACTGCGCCCACCGCGCACGATCCCGATTTCGACACGGTTCTTGACGCGAGCCGCCGCTATGTACGCCGCCACCGGGAGGCGCTGAAGAAACTTGCCGAGCGGTGAAGATTTTTCGATGGCTGACCGCTGCAATGGTCGAAGCCGTACACCGCGAGGTTCTTGCCGCCTCCGGCGGTAGATTCGGGCTGCGGGATCGGGGCCTGCCGGAAAGCGCGCTGGACCGTCCGAAAAATCTGCGTGCCTGCCGGCTGGACGCTCGCAAAATGGCTCGAGGCCAACTGCCGCCCCGCCTGACCCCATGACCGTCGAACTCCTCTTCGTCCTCCTCGGCGCGCTGGCGGCGGGCCTGGTCAGCGGGCTGACCGGCTTCGGCACGGCGCTCGCGTCGTCGGCCTTCTGGCTCTATGTGCTCGCGCCCACGGTCGCCGTGCCGCTGATCCTGGCCGCTTCGGTGATCGCCCAGGTCGCCAGCCTGCCGGCCTTCAAGGATCATCTCGACTGGAAACGCACCATGCCGATGGTGGCGGCCGGCACGCTCGGCATCCCCATCGGCGTCTGGCTGCTCGATCATCTGCCGGCCGATACGGTGCGGACGGCGGTCGGCGCGGTGATCGTCGTCTATGCCGGCTTCGGCCTGCTGGTGCGCATGAAGCCGCCGTTCCCCGGCAGGCGCGCGGCCGCCGACGGCGCGATCGGCTTTATCGGCGGCGTGCTCGGCGGGATGATCGGCCTGGCCGGCGCCGTGCCGGTCGTCTGGTCCCAGTTCCGCGGCTGGTCGCCGGCGGTGGCGCGCAGCATCTACCAGCCCTTCAACACGCTGATCCTGTCGATCGCCTGCGGCGTCCAGATCGCCGCCGGCTTCTTCACCGAAGAGGTCGTCTGGCTGGTCGTCTACTGCGCGCCGGTCACCCTCGCCGGCACCTTCGTGGGCGTGAAGCTGTTCCGCCGGATCAGCGCGGAGACCTTCCGCCTGGTCGTCCTGTGGTTCCTGCTGCTGGCCGGCATCGGCCTGCTGATCCAGGGGTAGGGCGCCCCCTTCGACTTCGCTCAGGGCAGGCTCTCGATACGGCCCCCTCGATACGGCGCGCAGGCGCGCCTACTCGGGATGAGGGGTTGGAATGGCTCCAACCTTGAATCCCTTCACCCTCACCCTGAGTAGCCCCGGCCGCCAGGCCGGGGCGTATCGAAGGGCGGCGCGTATCGAAGGAGCCTGCCCCGAGCCTGTCAAAACGGGCGGGCGGCCTACGAGAGCCGCAGCAGGGCCACCGCGGCGACGAGCAGGAGGATGGCGGCGATGCGCACCGGGCCGGGCTTTTCCTTGAGCACGAACACGCCGATCAGCGCCGCAAACAGGATGCTGCTTTCCCTGAGCGCGGCGACCACGGCGACCGGCGCCGACACCATCGCCCAGACGACGATGCCGTAGGCGAGCATCGAGAGCAGGCCGCCCGCCACCGAGCGCACGACGTCGCCGCGCGGCGTCTGCCTGAAGCGGCCGCGGCGCAGCCACATGACGATCAGGACCGTCGGCCAGGCATCGACGAAGAAGAGCCACAGGATATAGGGGACGGCATCGCCCGCGGCCCGGGCGCCGAGCCCGTCGGCGATGGTGTAGCCGGCAATCGCAACCGCCGTCAGCCCGGCGAAGACCAGGGAGCGGTCGCGCATCCTGCCGTCATGGGCCGCCGGGCGTTCGCTGGCTCTGCGCCAGGCTACGCCGGAGATCGCAAGCAGAAGCAGGCAGATCGCAATGAGCGCCCGGTCGCTGAGTTCCTCCTTGAGAAAGGCCAGCGACACCAGCGTGACGATCAGCGGCGCGCCGCCGCGGGCGATCGGGTAGACCCGGCTGAAATCGCCATGGCTGTAGGCCGTCGCCAGCATCAGGTTGTAGACCGTGTGGATCGTCGTCGACGCCAGGATGAAGGGCCAGGCCGCCGCAACGGGAACCGCGACGAAGGGCAGCGCCAGTCCGGCGGCGACGCCCGAGCCGACCGACAGCCAGGCGATGCCGATCACCGGATCGGCGCGGGACTTGACCACGGCGTTCCAGGCGGCGTGCAGCAGGGCGGAGCCGAGCACCGCCAGCAGGACGGCGGTCGAGATCATACCGCGCCGGCCCGCGGGCTATGTCGCACGCAGAAGCCTCGGCGCGAGAACCGCCGTCGCGACGAAGCCGCCCAGCAGGCCGCCGACATGGGCGAGCCAGGCGATTCCCGGCGACCAGCCGGTTGCGATGAAGGCCGCGTGGGCGGCGACGAAGACGATCATGCCCAGCCAGTACGGCATCGGAATGAAGACCAGGAATATCTTACCCCGCGGATCCAGCAGGAAGGCGGTCGCGAAGACGCCGGAGAGCGCGCCGCTGGCGCCGACGACCGGGATCGTGGAGTTCGGCTCGATGGCGGCGTGGAGCAGGCCGCCGGCGACCCCGGCAACAAACCAGATCGCCGCCAGCCGCCACGCGCCGAGCGCCCGCTCGACGATGGCGCCGAACGAGATCAGCACGATCATGTTGAGCACCAGATGCCCCGTGTCGCTGTGGACGAACATGGACGTGACCAGCGTGACCGGCGCCGGCAGGGGGCTGTAGCCGGCGGTCGATATGGGGTCGCCGAGCAGCAGGCGCGGGATCAGCGCGTACCGGACGAGGAACTGCGTATAGTCCGGCCCCGACAGGGTCGTCGCATAGATGAAGACGGCAACGCAGACGGCAAGCAGCGCGAGCGTCAGGGGCAGGGTCCGGGTCACGGCAGGCGGGTCCTATGCCGGGCGGATCGCAAACCCGGCTATCCCAGCGCGGCGTCCAGGCCGGTAAACAGTCCGAGCCCGTCGGTGCTGCCCTGGTCGGGCCGGACGGCGTTTTCCGGATGGGGCATCATGCCGAGGACGTTGCCGGCCTCGTTGTAGATGCCGGCGATATGGCGCACCGAGCCGTTCGGGTTGAAGCGGTCCGGCCCTTCGCCGTCGAGCGGCGCGTAGCGGAAGGCGATCCGGTGTTCGTCCTCCAGCCGGTCCAGCGTCTCGTCGTCGGCGAAATAGTTGCCGTCATGGTGGGCGACCGGCATGCGCAGAACCTGGCCGGTCTCGTAGCCGCCGGTAAACGCCGTGGCCCCGTTCGCCACGCGCAGGCCGATATCGCGGCAGACGAATTTGAGCGAGGCGTTGCACAGCAGAGCGCCGGGCAGCAGGCCGGCCTCGACCAGGATCTGGAAGCCGTTGCACACGCCGAGCACCGCGACGCCCCGGCGCGCCGCTGCCACGACGCTGCGCAGGACCGGCGAGTGGGCCGCCATTGCCCCGGCGCGCAGATAGTCGCCATAGGAAAAACCGCCGGGAACCACGATCAGATCGGTCTCCGGCAGGCCGGTATCCCGGTGCCAGACCATCGCCGGCGGCCGGCCGGACGCCAGTTCCAGCGCCTCGGCCATGTCCTGCTCCCGGTTGGTGCCGGGGAAAACCACGATGGCGGATTTCATCGCGGGCTGCGTCTCACGTTCGGGTGCGCCTCATTTCCGGGCGCGCGGCCGGTTCGCCGCACGCTCAGGAATCGATCTCCCGGGAGTCGATCTCCACGCGGTAATTCTCGATCACCGTGTTGGCCAGCAGCTTCTCGCACATCTCGCTCACCCTGGCCTCGGCCGCGCCGGCGCTGCCGCCGCCGGAACCGTCCTTCAGGTCGATCTCGATATACTTGCCCTGCCGGACGTCCGCCACGCCGTCGAAACCCAGCGCTTCCAGCGCATGGGCGATCGCCTTGCCCTGGGGATCGAGCACGCCGGGCTTGAGCGTGACATGGACTTTCGCCTTCATCGGCGCCCTTTCATCGGGCTCATCGGGCCGCCCCGGTTGCGCCTGCTCTCGTCAGTTGATGCTCTTGGTGCCCTTCAGATCCTGCGGGCCGGCGTCGGGCAGGATGCCGAGGCGGCGTGCCACCTCCTGGTAGGCCTCCTCGAC
The DNA here is from genome assembly GCA_965202925.1 of Alphaproteobacteria bacterium. Taxonomy (GTDB): domain Bacteria; phylum Pseudomonadota; class Alphaproteobacteria; order Bin65; family Bin65; genus Bin65. Next base: position 1,036,860 of record CBDBCG010000002.1, read on the forward strand.
ATTGCCCATGTCCCGGCGGAAACGGTCCTTGTCCAGCTTCTCGTTGGTCTTGACGTCCCAGAGGCGGCAGCTGTCCGGCGTGATCTCGTCGGCCAGGAGGATGCGCATATAGTCGTTCTCGTCGTACCAGCGGCCGAACTCCAGCTTGAAATCGACCAGCCGGATATCGACGCCGAGAAACAGGCCGACCATGAAATCGTTGATGCGCAGCGCCAGCGCCATCATGTCGTCCAGGTCCTGCGGCGTCGCCCAGCCGAACGCGGTGATATGCTCCTCGCTGACCAGCGGATCGCTGAGATCGTCGTTCTTGTAGTAGAACTCGACGATGGAGCGGGGCAGGGGCGTGCCCTCCTCGATGCCGAGCCGCTGCGACATCGTCCCCGCCGCCACGTTGCGCACCACCACCTCGAGCGGGATGATCTCGACCTCGTGGACGAGTTGTTCGCGCATGTTCAGCCGGCGCACGAAATGGGTCGGCACGCCGATCTCGTTCAGGCGCAGCATGATGAATTCGGAAATGCGGTTGTTGAGGACGCCCTTGCCGCTGATCACGCCCGTCTTCTGGGCGTTGAAGGCGCTCGCATCGTCCTTGAAATACTGGACGATCGTGCCCGGCTCCGGCCCTTCGTAAAGGACCTTGGCCTTGCCTTCGTATATCCGTCTGCGTCTGGCCATGGTGCTCCTAACCCCCGACGATACTGGAAATCGGACTGCCGGATAGCGCTGCCTGTCCGGCGGCCGGCGCATCCACGGTCCCTGGAAATGTTGGCCGCCTCGCCCGTTTAGCAACCCGGCCCGGCAAGAACAAATTCACGCACCGCGGCGGAGCGGGAGTCAGCCGGCGGCGCGGGCGGGCGCGGGCGGCCCGTCGAGCGCGGCGACCGGCTCGTAAGGGCAGGCGGCGGGCGGCCCGGCCGAAAACAACCAGACCGGCGCGTCCGTCCGGCCGGCCGCGGGCAGCGCGATCAGGGAGCTCGAAGTCGTGGCGAAGCCGAAATCCGTATCGATGCACATGGCGGAGTCCGGCTCGCCGTCCGGGCTGCGCTCCGTATCGGCCATCAGGCCGCGCCACTCCGCCCAGCCGCCGCCCTGTTCGCCGCCGAACCCGTCCGGGTCCGGCGCCGGCGCGTCGGCGAACCGGTCGAGATAGCGCTCGATCCGGCTGGAGGCCCGGTCGTTCCGTTCGCGCGCGGTCAGCATGGACAGGCTCTCGGGCAGCGGAAAACACTCGACAAGCCCGCCCGCAGCGTCGCCGCGGCTGCGCAGCCAGAACGCATCGCGATTGTCGGCGACGGCGAGGTTGAAGGGGCGCCAGGCGTTGCCGTCGAGATGGCGCAGCCGCTCCGCAGCGTCGGCCGCATCGTCCGAATCCAGCGCGTCCAGAACCAGTTCCCCGCGCGAGCGCTTGTCCGCCGCCGGGCCCAGGCTCGCCGTGCGGTTCATCACCGCCGCGACGACGCCGGCATCGTTCATGCCGAGCCAGGTGCCGCCGGCCTCGAGATCGATCCCGGCGACGACCCATGGCCGGTCGGGCCAGTGCCGGTCCGGCGGCCGCCAGGGCCGGTCCTTCATCTCGTCCCGGTTGGCGGCGAGGAGCAATGGCCACCGGTGAGCGGGCCGGCGCAGGATGACAACAGTGCACATAGAATCCGCTACCTGCCGGGGACGCGCCCTTATATAACTGGCCGCGGAAAAGGAAAATACGGGCCGCAGCACCGCGGCCCGGCGAGCAGGGGAGCACGACCGGACGATGGCGACCTTCGACGACCGCGAAAAGGCCTTCGAAAAGAAATTCGAGCACGATCAGCAGCTCCAGTTCCGCACCGAAATGCGGCGCGACAAGCTGGTCGGCCTGTGGGCGGCCGGCCTGATGGGGCTGACCGGGGCGGATGCGGAGGCCTATGCCAAGCAGGTCGTCGAGGCCGATTTCGAAGAGCCCGGCCCGGAAGACGTCATCCGCAAAATCAAGGGCGATTTCGAGGCCAGGGGCGTCGACAAGAGCGACCACCAGATCCGCCGCCAGCTCGAAGACTGCGAGAAAGAGGCCCGCGAACAGGTGATGAGCGAGGTGGAGTGAGGGTGTAATCGCGCCCCTCGATTCCCCCTGATATCCTCTCCATGCCGCCCCGGACGGAGCGAAGCGGAGATCCGGGGCCCAGAGCCGCCCGGTACGATCTCCGCGTGCGGCCCTGGACCCCGGCTCTCCCTCCGGTCGGCCGGGGTGACAATCCTGGTTTTCCGCCGGAAGCCCCGAGTACTCCATGACCCTGATCGAAGGCCGGACCGGCGTGTGGGAGACCGTCATCGGGCTGGAGGTCCACGCCCAGGTGATGTCGGACGCCAAGCTGTTCTCCGGCGCGGCGACCGCCTTCGGCGCTGGGCCGAACACGCAGGTCTCGCTGGTCGATGCCGCCTTTCCCGGCATGCTGCCGGTGATCAACCGGCGCTGCGTCGAGCAGGCGGTGCGCACCGGCCTCGGCCTGAACGCGAAGGTCAACCGGCGCAGCGTGTTCGACCGCAAGAACTACTTCTATCCGGACCTGCCGGCCGGCTACCAGATCAGCCAGTACAAGGACCCGATCGTCGGCGAGGGCGTCGTGACGGTGGACATGGAGGACGGCACGAGCCGCGAGGTCCGCATCGAGCGGCTGCACCTGGAGCAGGACGCCGGCAAATCCATCCACGACATGGACCCGAAGCGCACCTTCGTCGATCTCAACCGGGCCGGCGTCGCGCTCATGGAGATCGTCTCCAAGCCCGACCTGCGCTCGGCCGACGAAGCGGGCGCCTATCTCGCCAAGCTGCGCTCGATCCTGCGCTATCTCGGCACCTGCGACGGCAACATGGAACAGGGCTCGCTGCGCGCGGACGTCAACGTCTCGGTGCGCCGGCCCGGCGAGGCGCTCGGCACGCGCTGCGAGATCAAGAATCTGAACTCGATCCGCTTTATCAAGCAGGCCATCGAATGCGAGGCGCGCCGGCAGATCGAGATTCTCGAAGACGGCGGGGAGATAGAGCAGGAGACCCGCCTGTTCGATTCCGGCCGCGGCGAAACCCGGGCCATGCGCTCCAAGGAGGAGGCGCACGACTACCGCTATTTCCCGGACCCGGACCTGCTGCCGCTGAAGCTGGCCCCGGACTGGGTCGAGGAGATCAGGGCGAGCCTGCCGGAACTGCCGGATGCGAAGAAGGCGCGCTTCGTTTCGGACTATGGCCTGAGTGCCGGCGACGCCGCCGTTCTTGTCGCCGACCGCGAGGACGCGGATTTCTTCGAGGCCGTCGCCGAGGGCCGTAAGGATGCTAGGCTGGCCGGAAACTGGGTGATTAACGAATTTTACGGCCGGCTCAACAAGGCCGGACAGCGCCGCGCGGACTCGCCGGTGACGGCGGAAAAATTGTCAGGCCTGCTCGCGCTGATCGAAAGCGGCGAGATATCCGGCCGCATCGCCAAGGACGTGTTCGACGAGATGTTCGAGACCGGCGCGGATGCCGCGGCCATCGTCGAGGCGAAGGGCCTGAAGCAGATCAGCGACACCGGCGCCATCGAGGAGATCGTCGACCGGCTGATCGCCGGGAACCCGAAACAGGTCGCCCAGGCGAAGGAACAGCCCAAGGTCGCCGGCTGGTTCGTCGGCCAGGTCATGAAGGCGACCCGCGGCCAGGCCAACCCGGCGGTCGTCAACGACATTCTGAAGAGAAAACTGTAAATGCCCGAATCCGTCGATACCGCCCGCGAAACGGCGACCGGAGCGCCGCTGCTGTTCCAGCCCTTCGCCCTGCGCGGCCTGACCCTGCGCAACCGCATCGTCATCGCGCCCATGTGCCAGTATTCGGCGGTCGACGGCCTGGCGCAGGACTGGCATTTCGCGCATCTCTCCAGCTTCGCCATGGGCGGCGCCGGGCTGGTCTTCGCCGAGGCCGCGTCGGTCGAGGAACGCGGGCGCATCACCCACGGCGATCTCGGCATCTGGAGCGACGCCCACGCCGAAGCGCTCAAGCCGGCCTTCCGCTTCATGCAGGGCCAGGGCGCAGCCGTCGGCGTGCAGATCGCCCATGCCGGGCGCAAGGCGAGCATGCAGCGGCCGTGGCACGGCAACGGCCCGATGGACGAACGCGACGCGGCGCGCGGCGAAGCGCCGTGGGATCCGGTCGCGCCCAGCCCGCTGCCGATGCAGGAGGGCTGGCTGATGCCGGCGGAGCTCGACGAGGCCGGCCTCGCGCAGATCCGCGATGCCTTCGCGGCGGCGGCCCGGCGCGCCGCCGCCGCCGGCGCCGACGTGCTCGAAATCCACGGCGCGCACGGCTATCTGCTGCACAGCTTCCTGTCGCCCGTCTCGAACCACCGGACAGACGGATGGGGCGGCGACCGGGCGGGCCGGATGCGCTTTCCGTTATCGGTCGCAAAGGCGGTGCGCGCCGCCTGGCCGGAGAAGAAGCCGCTGTTCTACCGCATCTCCAGCATCGATTCGGTCGAGGGCGGCTGGGAGATCGGGGATTCGGTCGTCTTCGCCGGCGCGCTCAACGAGGTCGGCGTCGACATCGTCGATTGCTCCTCCGGCGGCATCGGCAGCCCGGCGACCGCGACCCGCCTGCCGCGGCAATACGGCTTCCAAGTGCCGTTCTCGGCGCAGATCCGCCGGGAGGCCGGCGTTTCGACCATGGCCGTCGGCCTGATCGTCGAGCCGGACCACGCCGAGGCCATCCTGCAGGACGGCGACGCCGACCTGATCGCAATTGCGCGGGAGGCGCTCTACAACCCGTTCTGGCCGCACCACGCCGCAAAGGCGCTCGGCGCCGACGGCCGCTGGGAGGCCTGGCCCGAGCAATACGGCTGGTGGCTCTCCCGCCGCGAACGCTTCATGGGGCAGTAGGGTCCGGCCGAAGGCCGATTCGGCGGTATGCGTTTCAGCGGCGCTCGCGCCCTATCGGCCGCCAAGCCGCGCGCGGGCGGCTTCGGCCAGGAAGCCGGAGCGGTTCGGGGCGATCGCGTCGATCCTCGCGATCAGATCCTCGTCGAGGGTGACCGAGATGACTCTGGACCGGCCGGGCAGATGGACCGGGACCAGCGTGACCAGTTCGGCGCCTTCCCGGTCCTCCGCCGGGATCTCGGAGACGGCGGTGGGACGGGGAAGCGAGGCGCCGGACTCGACAAGGGCGTCGATCGCTTCTCCGACGACGATTTCCGCATCGGCGATTGCGGCCTCGACGGAATTTCCGCCGGCGTGAACGGGAAAGTCGACAAAGGAAACGCCGAACGTCTTCCCGTCGTCGCTGTGCACGATCGCCGGATAAAGCCTGCGTGGCATCGCGCTCTCTTTCTTCTTTCAGGGCAAAAGTCTGACCCCGGTTTGCCTTTCGATGGCGTGCACCGTTCCGGCCCGAACGCCCGCTCAGATCATCGCCATGCCGCCGTTGACGTGCAGGGTCTGGCCGGTGATCCAGGCCGCCTCGTCGCTCGCCAGGAAAACGGCGGCGCCGGCGATGTCGGCGGGCTCGCCGATCTGGCCGGCCGGGATGCGCTCCAGCAGGCCGGCCTGCTGCTGCTCGCTCAGCGCGTCGGTCATCGGCGAGCGCACGAAGCCCGGCGCGATGCAGTTCAGCGTGACTCCGCGCGCGGCGACCTCGGCCGCCATGCTCTTGGTCATGCCGATCATGCCGGCCTTGGCGGCGGCATAGTTGGCCTGGCCCGGATTGCCGGTGACGCCGACGATGGACGTAATGTTGATAATCCGGCCATGGCGCCGGCGCATCATGCCGCGCAGGGCGGCGCGGCTCAGGCGGAAGGCGGCGGTCAGGTTGACGTCGATCACGCTCTGCCACTGGTCGTCCGACAGGCGCAGGGCGAGCATGTCCCGGGTCAGCCCGGCGTTGTTGACCAGAATGTGCAGGTCGCCCAGCGCCTCGCCGACCCGGCCGGGCAGCGCTTCGGTCTCTTCCGCATCGCCCAGGTTCGCCGTCACGACATGGGCCCGTCCGCCGAGTTCCGCGGCCAGCGCGTCGAGCGCGTCCCGCCGCGTGCCGGACAGTGCGACCTCCGCGCCCTGCGCGTGCAGGGCCTTCGCGATGGCCCCGCCGATGGCGCCCGAAGCGCCGGTGACGAGCGCATTCCTGCCGCTAAGGTCGAACATTGTCCCCGTCCCTTTGCTGTCCCGGATGCCGTGTTCTTTCCGCCGCGCGCGCGCTCAGGCCGCGGCAAGGAACCTGTCGATATCGTCCGGCGTGCCTACCGCGGTTCCCGTCAGGTCCGGATCGATGCGCCGCGCCATGGTCGTCAGCACCTTGCCGGCGCCGAGCTCGACCAGCCCGGAACATCCCGCTTCCCTGGCGAACAGCATGCTCTCGCGCCAGCGCACCAGGCCGGTCACCTGCTGCACCAGAAGGCCGCCGATGGTCGGGCCGTCGCTCACCGCCTGCGCCGTCACGTTGGCGATCAGCGGCACCGCCGGCATGCCCGGTGGCGCCCGCTCCAGCTCCCCGGCCATGACATCGGCCGCCGGCTGCATCAGGGCGCAATGGAACGGCGCGCTCACCTGGAGCTTCATGGCGCGGCGCACGCCCATCTCCTGCGCCGCCGCGATCGCCCGGTCGATGGCGCCGGCATGGCCGCTGATCACGACCTGGCCGGTCGCGTTGTCGTTGGCGATGGCGCACACCTCGTCGTCCGCCGCGCCGGCCACCGCCTCTTCCGCCTGTTCCAGCGACGCGCCGAGCAGGGCGGCCATCGCGCCCTCGCCGACCGGCACGGCCGCCTGCATCGCCCGGCCGCGCGCCTTGAGCAGCCGCGCGGTATCGGCGAGGGAAAAGGCGCCGGCCGCGCACAGGGCGGAATATTCGCCCAGCGAATGGCCGGCCACGAAGCGCGCCCTGTCGGCCAGGACCAGCCCGGCGTCCTCCAGCGTGCGCAGGACGGCTAGGCTGACCGCCATCAACGCGGGTTGGGCGTTCTCGGTCAGGGTCAGGTCTTCGCCCGGCCCGTCGAACATCAGCCGGGACAGGGTCTGCGACAGCGCATCGTCCACTTCCTCGAAGACCAGCCGGGCGACGGTCGAGGCCCCGGCCAGGTCCCGGCCCATGCCGACGGCCTGGGAGCCCTGCCCCGGAAAGACGAAAACGCGATCTGCCATGACGTGTATCGATGCGGTGTGGCGGGTCGCCGGTTCTTAGCGTGCGGCGATAGCGTGCGGCAATAGCGTGCCGGGCCGGCCCCTTGCGCCCGGCCCCTTGCACCGTATATTCCGCGCTTTCCATATCTCCTTGCCGGGGATACGGCGTGCCCGCCGGAGACCCCGGCTAGACCTGTGCGGCTGGTGTCTTCCAGTTGCGGCTCCGGCCCGCTCCCCCACCCGGCCACCCAACGGGATTATCCTTGAATGGGTGGCCGGGTGGGGGAGCGGGCCGGCACCGGGACCGGAAAACAGAGCGGCAGGTCGCGAAACAGCCGTAAGGAGCGTTTGCCCGTGCCGTATTACGAATGCGTGTATCTCGCGCGCCAGGACATTGCCGCCAGCCAGGTCGATGCCCTGAGCGACGGCTTCGCCGAAACGATCGCCGAGGGCGGCGGCGAAGTGAAGAAGCGGGAATACTGGGGCCTGCGCAACCTCGCCTACCGGGTCAAGAAGAACCGCAAGGCACATTATGTGCTGATGAACATCGATGCGCCGGCCGAAGCGGTGCACGAAATGCAGCGCCTGATGCGCCTCAACGCCGATGTGCTGCGCGAGCTCACCCTGCGGGTCGACGAGTTGAACGAGGGTCCGTCGATCATGATGCAGCGCCGCGAGGAACGGCGCGACCGCGGCGACCGGCGCAGCCGGCGCGACGAGGAGCGCCGGGCCGAGAGGGCGGCAGCCGCCGGGAAGGACGCCGCCGGGAAACCGGCCGAGAAGCAAGGCGGCGGGGACCGCGCTCCCGCCGAAGCCGCGGCGGAAAAGGAACCGCCGGCCGAATCCGAGACCGCAGAAAAGGCGGCCGAAAAGCCGGCGAAAAAGGCCGATGAAGCAAAGGCCGAAGAAACCGTAGGGGAGGGTTTGAAACCCTCCCCTACAGACAGCGGGAAAGCCTCTGATAAAGCGCCCGCTGAAGAAACCGCCGAAACTGTGCCCGAGAACAAGACTTCCGAAACGCCGGCGAAAGAGGCGGCCGAAAAATCGGACGAACAGACCGAAGGGGAGGGTTTGAAACCCTCCCCTGCGGACGCCGTGAAAGCTGCCGAGGAAGCGCCCGCGGAACAATCCGCCGATGACGCCGCCGCCGATGCCGACGGCAAGGCCGCCGATAATGCCGACGCCGAAGCCTCCGCCGATGACGCCGCCGGTAAGGCCGCCGAAAAGACCGAGGGAGACGCCTGATGGCCCGCCGCCCGTTTTTCCGCCGCCGCAAGAGCTGCCCCTTCTCCGGCCCGAACGCGCCGAAGATCGACCATATGGACGTGAAGCTGCTCCAGCGCTTCATGTCGGAGCGCGGCAAGATCGTGCCGAGCCGCATCACCGCGGTTTCGGCCAAAAAGCAGCGCGAACTCTCCCGGGCGATCAAGCGTGCGCGCTACCTGGCGTTGATCCACTACGTCTCGGGCTGAGGAGGCCGGCGCCATGGACGTGATCCTGCTCGAGCGGATCGAGAAGCTCGGCCAGATGGGGGACATCGTCTCCGTCAAGCCGGGCTTTGCGCGAAATTACCTGCTGCCGCAAAGGAAGGCGCTGCGCGCGACCGACGACAACGTCGCCCTGTTCGAGGCGCGCAAGGCGCAGCTCGAAGCCGACAACCTGACGCGCAAAACCGAGGCCGAATCGGTCTCGGAGAAGATGGACGGCGCGGCCGTCACCGCGATCCGCAACGCCGGCGAGGCGGGCCAGCTCTACGGCTCGGTCTCCGGGCGCGATATCGCCGACGGCCTCACCGAAGCCGGCTATACGGTCGACAAGCGCCAGGTCGTGATCGAGCATCCGATCAAGATGCTCGGCGTGTTTCCGGTCCGCGTCGTGCTGCATCCGGAGGTGTCGGTCACCGTCACGGTCAACGTCGCGCGCTCGCCGGAAGAGGCCGCGATGCAGGCCGCGCGCGCCGCCCGCGGCGAGGACCCGGTGGTGCTCGGCCGGGCCGAGGGCGACGAGGATACGCTCAACGACGAGGACGCCATCGCCATGATGGACCGCGAGGAGCGCCGCGCCGCCCGCGAAGCGGCCAAGGCCGCCGAGGCCGAGGCCGAAGCCGCCGCCGAGGCCGCCCGCCGGGCCATGTTCGACCCGGGCCAGGCCGAACAGCCGGGCTGAGGCGCCGGCGCCGGCGGCCGGACGGCCCGCACAATCGCGGCCTTCGCCGGGCGGCGCTTTCTTTTTTTTCACCGTGCCGCTCGATTCGGCTTGAAATTTCTGTAATATTACCTATTTTAGGTTTTCGTGCCAAACCGGCTGGCGGCGAGCTGCCCCGGCCGCCAAGGCGGATTATGACATTTCCTGACACATCATGACATTCCGACACCCCTTCCTTGTCACCCGGATGCCTGCCCCGGACCCCGATCCGGGGAGCGGTCTGCCCCGGACTGCGATCCGGGTGGCGGAAATACGGGGTCCGGGGCCGACCGCGAAGATCGTGCCGGGCGACTCTGGGCCCCGGATCGGGGTCCGGGGCGACACTGCGTTGCGTTCGGTGCGAGCCTGAAGCGCCATGACGGATCATGACATTTCATGACATGTTCCGACACAGGCCGATGCCCGCCGCGCCAGGTCACACCCGCCCGTCATCCCGACGAACCGAAGAAGCCTGCCCCGAGCGAAATCGAGGGGAGCGGCATGACAAATCCTGACATTTCCTCACACACCCCAGGACTGTCATCCTGATCGGCGCGCCCCATCGTCATCCCGACCGAGCGCAGGGAGCGGAGGGATCCCGGCTCGATCTATCCGACCGGAACCCGAATCCTGCGACGGGATTCCTCCACTGCACCGCCCTCCGGGCGGCTCCGGTCGGAATGACGGTCGGAGGTTATGACAAATCCTGACATTTCCTGACAGAACATGACACGTCCTGACGGGTCCCGACGTCCCGTGCGCTTGCCGACGTCCCGGCCCGATCGGCGCCGCATTCCGTTTCGGGAGCGTGCCCGGCGCGCCGCCGGCCGGAATTGCCGTTCCGCCCTTCCGGCGCAGGCCGTATGCTCGGCCGATGCAGTCAACGCCCGAGGCAGTCTCCTCCCTGTGGCGGCCGTTCCGTGAAACGGACGGCGCCACGGTCGTTCATGTCGATCTGTCGCTCGACGATGCGCGCGAAACCGCGGCGCTGGACTGGCTCGACGAAGCGGAGCGGTCGCGTCGGAGCCGGTTCCTGTATCCCCGGCCGCGCCGCGAATACACGCTGTGCCGCGCGACGCTCCGGTCGCTGCTCTGCCGCGAACTCGGCTGCGGCAACGCCGAACTCTCGTTCGGAACGGCGAAGTTCGGCAAGCCGTTCGCCCGGGTCGGCGGCGTGCCGGCGCCGGTCGCCTTCAATGTCAGCCACAGCGGCCGGCACGGCCTGGTCGCTTTCGCGCCGCGAGGCCGGATCGGGGTGGATGTGGAGGAGCGCTCGACGAAGCGCAATCTGGACGGATATATCCGGCTGCTGTTTGCGCCCGAAGAACAGGCGGAACTCGAGAAATCGCGCGGCCGGGGGAGGGTCGACCTGTTCTACCGCCTCTGGACCCTGAAAGAGGCGGCGATCAAGGCGGTCGGCGCGGGCCTGTCGATCGATCCCGCCAGCTTCGAGATTCCGCCGGGCATGGTTCGGGGCGAGAGAACGGGCGTTTTCAGTTTTCCCGAAACGCCGGAGGTCCGGTGGCGTTTCGAAAATATCGACGAATCCCGCTTTGCCGCTGCAATCGCGTACGAACCGTTTGAAAAACGGACAGGAAATCCGACATGCCCACGGCAGCCGTCCGAAGCGCGGGGCAGGGGACGGCGATGAATGCGCTCGGACTGCCGGAACCGGTCGATGACCCGGCTGGAGTCATGGGCGGAGTCCTGAGCCGGGGTCGCGGGCCGGGCGCGCCCGACAAACAGACTTGCCGCAGCCATAGCGTTGGACCATAGTTCCGCCGCTTCATCGTTGCGGAGCCTGGTTTCGCGCGTGTCCCGGGAGTTACGTCCCTTTTTTTCCGGTCCGCTGCGACGCATTACGCGCCGCCCGGCCGATACACCACTGAAGGAGGAAACGCCTATGTCGTCTACGGAAGATCGCCTCAAGAAGCTTGCCGACGAGCATCTGGGCCTCGGCAGCAACCCGGATTTCGATGCCGGCTTGGCCGATTCCGGGGTATCCTCGGTGGATGCGGTCGCGTTCTTCAAGGAGGTCAACAGCGCGTTCAGCCTCTCGCTGCAGGCTGAGGAATGCCTGCAGTTCAAGACCCTGCGTCTGCTTGCGAACTATATCGACGCCAACTGAGGCTGAATACGCCTCGTCGGTCGGAGACATCTGAACGATATTCTCTGACTGCGAGTAAACGAAACCGGCCGCCTCCGTATCCGGGGGCGGCCGGGTTTCCCGCGCGGCACGGGATGCGGTATTGCCGATATCCGCCGTCAATCGGCGGGCATCGATCGGTCGGAAATCTTCGGGCGAACAAAGCGCCGCCTCGACCGATGCCGGACCCCGGAACGCCTCCCGGCACGGCGCTCCCGGTGGCTTCCAGCAGACGCCGGAAGGCGGCAATGCCGCCTGCCCGGGGAAACCGGCTGGCCATACCCGCGATCGCGCCGCGCGCACCGCCGCTCGGTGGCGCCTGCGTTCGTTGGACGTTCCGTCCGGCATGGTCAGGAGGAGGTCGAGAGGCGATGGACGGGCAAGCACCGTTCCGGTTTCGGGGCGTTTGCCACCGTTTCGCGCCGGCATGAGCGGGCGCCGGCCGCCCGGCGGCGCCGGGCTTCGCTATGAGGCGGACGAGCACGCGCCCGCCGCGCTGACCCTGGGCCTCGGACTGCAGCTCGCCCTGATTACCGTGGCAGTGCCGATCCTGATTCCGACGGCGGTGATGCGGGCCGGCGGCGCCGGCGACTCCTATCTGGCCTGGGCGGTGTTCGCCGCCGTCGCAATCAGCGGTGCTGCCACGGCGCTCCAGGCCCTGCGGTTCGGCAGGATCGGCGGCGGCCACATGCTCGTCATGGGCAGTTCGGCGGCGTTTATCGGCGTCAGCATTACAGCCGTCGCGAAAGGCGGGCCGGCGCTGCTTGCGAGCCTCGTCATATGCGCGGCACTTCTTCAGCTCCTGCTGTCCGCCCGGCTCGCCCTGTTCCGGCGTATCCTGACCCCGGCCATTTCCGGCACCGTGATCATGCTTGTGCCGGTTACGGTAATGCCGATCGTTTTCGGCATGCTGGGCGACGTGCCGGACGGCAGCCCGGCCCACGCGGCGCCGTCGATCGCGCTGGTCACGCTCGTGGCGATCCTCGGTATTTCCCTGAAGGGAACGCCGAAGCTGAGGTTGTGGGCGCCGGTAATCGGTGTCGTCGTTGGCACGGCGCTTGCTGCATTCTTCGGCCTCTACGACCTGGAGCGCATCGCCGCGGCATCCTGGATCGGGCTGCCGGATACCGAGATTCCCGGCTTCGACCTGGAATTCGGACCGGTTTTCTGGGCGCTGCTCCCGGCGTTCCTGCTGACCGCCGTGATCGGCTCGATCCGGGCGATCAGCAGCAGCACGGCGCTGCAGCGGATCTCGTGGCGCCGGCAGCGGCCGGTCGATTTCCGGGCGGTGCAGGGCACGGTCACGGTCGATGGCATGAGCAACCTGCTGTCCGGCCTGGCCGGAACCGTTCCCAACACGACCTATTCGCTCGCCGCGCCGCTTGTCGAGATCACCGGAGTCGCCGCGCGGGCGGTGGCGATCGCTACCGGAGGGATTTTCATTGCCCTGGCGTTCCTGCCCAAGGCGCTGGCGGTCGTGCTGGCGATCCCGGGCCCGGTCGTCGCCGCCTATCTCCTGGTCCTGACCGCGCTGTTGTTCATGATCGGCATCGGGATGGTGATGCAGGACGGCATGAACACCCGTAAGGGCGTGATCGTCGGCGTTTCCTTCTGGCTCGGGGTCGGCTTCCAGAACGGCGCGATCTTTCCCGAGTTCGTATCCGATTTCGCCGGCGGCATTTTTGCCAACGGGATCACCGCCGGCGGCCTCGCGGCGATTCTCATGACCCTGATCGTGGATCTTTCCCGATCCCGGCCCGCCCGCATGGAGACCGGGTTCGCCGTCTCGGCGCTGCCGGGTATCCGGGAATTCCTGAGCCGGTTCGCGTCGCGCAACGGCTGGGACGAGGCCATGGCCGACCGGCTCGATGCCGCCGCCGAGGAGACCCTTTTGAGCCTTCTGCGGCCGGAAGAAAATACCGATGATCCGGAACGCCCGCGCCGCCTGAGGTTGTCGGCGTCGAAGGGCGAAGGCGGCGCGGTGCTCGAATTCATCGTCGCGCCGAGGGAGGAAAATGTGCAGGAGCGGATGGCGGTGCTCGCCGCCGGGGCCGGCGAGACGCCGGTCCAGCAGGAGGTGTCGCTCCGTTTGCTGCGCCACCTCGCCTCGTCGGTGCGCCACCAGCAGTACCACGATATGGATATCGTGACCGTGCAGGTGAGTTACCCGGTGCCGGGCGGATAGCGGGCGCGACCCGCCCGTCAGATGGGCACGGGCATGACGCCCTGCACGCCGTCGCAGTCGATCAGGTCGATGCGCTTGAGCGCGATCCTGAAATCGCCGCCGTTGGGCCTGAGCCGCATGGTCTGGCGGCCGTCGTAGCGCGTCCGGTCGCCGGCCCGGTAAAGAGCGACCTGGAGCGAGGCAACCGCCTCGATCGCGCTGTCGTCCGTCGGGGTGACGGCGATGTTGCCGAGCAGGTGCGAACTGCGCGGCAGGGGCATGAGCGACCAGGCCCGGGGATGGCTGATCCGGCGGATGCGCATGCGCAGGACCGTGCGGTCCTCATGAACGATGGAGACGGCGCCGAAGCGGTCGGTCTGGCCGGGCAGGCCGGGAATCCAGTAGAGGCCGTCCTCGTCGAACAGGGCCAGCCAGTCCTCGAACCGCTGCTCGTCGAGCAGCCTGGCTTCGCGGTAGAGGAAGGCTTCGACCGCCGGCCGGTCGACGGCGTCCGTCACGATGCGGCCGTCATATGGTCGAGCCAGGCCCGGAACTGGCCGCGGATCGGCAGTTCGCTGGTGCCGGGCGAGGCGAGGCGGCCGTTGCCGGCCCCGCCGTCAATCGGCGCATCGCGGCCGCGCGACTGGTCGAGCCATTCCCGGCTCCCGTCCGACAGGCCGGCCTGAACCTTTTCGAAGATCTCGACATCGTCGGCGAAGATCATCGAGGCCGGCGAGCTGAGATTGGTCAGAAAGCGCACCGCGCGGTGGAAAATCCCCTCGGGCGCGCCGCCGAGCCGGAAACACATGGCCTGCACGATGGTGCGGTCCGGCGCAACCGGCTGGACGATCCGGATCTGCTGATACTGGGCGTTGATGTTCAGGTTGGGCCAGATCAGGTTGTTGAAGCGGTCCATGCCGAGAATGGCGTCCGTGGCATCCGCGCCGCGCGCGGCCTCCAGCGCCGCCCGGTATTCGCGGGACAGCGGATCTTCCCGGTCCGGCGACAGCACGCCCTGGCTGTAAAAGCCGTCCATGAAGCTGTGGCCGTTGGCCAGTCCGTTGAGGCCGAGCGACTGCCATTCGCGCACCGAAAAGCCGTTGGACAGGAGCTGGGTGTGGGCCTGGTGTTCGTCGTAGACCGGATCGGCATAGTCGCGCCCGTCGTCCCGCGCCGCGTTGACCGAGGATTCGTGAACGAAACCGGGATGCATCGTGTCGTTGGCGTTCTCGTGGTGCAGCTTCCAGTTGCCGCGGTATTCCAGGCGGAAGATACCGCCGTCCTGGAAGATTTCGCCGTCCGGCGCCCGGTCGATCAGGTTGTCCAGAACCTCGGTCATGTCGCCGAGGAACTCCTCGATGGTCGGGCCGTCGTCCGCCAGACTGGCGAAGATGAAGCCCCGGTATTCGGCGACCCGCGGCGCGCGGAACAGGGTGAGACGCGGATCGGCGATGTCGAAGGAGTCCGGCATGCTCTTGCGGTGCGGCACCGAGCGCAACGCGCCGTCGAGGGCAAAAGTCCAGGCGTGATAGGGGCAGACGAGGCTGGCGGCATTGGCGCGCTCGACCGAACAGAGAGCCGTGCCACGATGGGTGCAGCGGTTCTCGACGACATGGACTCGTCCGTCCGCGTCGCGCGTCACCAGCACGTCGTGCAGACCGAGGCGGGTGCGGATCAGGTCGTTCGGCTGCGGGATCTGGCTGGAATGGGCGACGAAGATCCAGGCGCGGCCGAAAATGCGCGCCATCTCCAGGTTGAATACCGCGCGGTCCGTGTAGGCGCGCCGGTGCACGCGGGTCGGTTCGACCAGCGCGGCAATCTCGGCCGCTCCGATGGCGGGTGGAAGGCTGCTGCCGCCGGGAAGGGACATGGCGCTTCCCTGAATACGCCAATCCGCCCCGCCGATCCAGCGGGGAGGCGAAAGGGCGGACGATGTGGCGGCCGGTGCAACCGGCGGCTACAGTGCCGCCGCTCCGCCATCCGATCCGGTTCCATCGATGGATAACACGACCGACCGAACGATCCCGCGCAGCGAGACGCGCCGGCTGGTGGCCGGCCGCGGCCGGTTCACTAGCGATCTGACTGCGCCGCGGATGCTGCACGCCGCTTTCCTGCGCAGCCCGGTCGCCCACGGCCGGATCGTGGTGCTCGACGTGTCTGCGGCGCGGACTCTGTCCGGCGTCGCCGCCGTGCTGACGGCGGACGATCTGCGGCCGGTCTGCAGCCCGATGGTCACGCGCTCGGCGACGGTTGCCGAGCACCGGCCGCCGCCGCAGCCGGCGCTCGCCGACGGCAGCGTACATTACCAGGGCCAGCCGGTCGCCCTGGCTGTCGCCGACAGCCTTGACCGCGCCCGCGACGCCGCCGAGGCCGTCCGGCTGGAGATCGACGCGCTGCCGCCGGCGTCCGACTACGCTGATCCCGCGGTCCGCAGCCGCAAAGCGCATCCGGAGACGGATAGCAACGTTATGCTGCGCCGGACGTTCGGCGGTTCCACCGGCGCGACTTCAACGGCCCGGCGGCGCTTCGTGTTCGAGCGTCAGACCGGCGTGCCGCTGGAAGGCCGCGCCGTGCTCGCCGACTACGATCCGTCGGAGGGCTCGTTGATGGTCTTCCAGTCCGGCCAGGTGCCGCACCAGATGCAGGACGTCTGGGCCGGTCTGCTCGGCCTGCCGCTGCACCGGGTGCGGGTCATCTGCCCGGATGTCGGCGGCGCATTCGGCATCAAGCTGCATGCCTATGCCGACGAGCTGGCGGTCGTCGCGGCGTCGCGCCTGCTCGGCCGGCCGGTCAAATGGGCGGCGGACCGGCTGGAATCCTTCCTGTCGGACGTCCATGCCCGGGAGTTTGTCATCGAAGCCGGCTTGGAGACCGGGGAGGACGGCGCGCTGCTGGCCATCGACGCCGAGATGGAAAACGGCGCCGGCGCCTATTCGGTCCATCCCCGGGCCAGCGCCGGCGAGGCCACGCTGACCGCGGCCGTGATCGGCGCTGCCTATAGCGCCGGGCGGGTGCGCGTGGCGGCCGAGGCGCGGGCCCAGAACAAGACGCCGACCGGCGCCTACCGCGGCGTCGGCCAGCCGGTCGCCATGGCGGTGACCGAGGTCCTGATCGACGATGCGGCGCATCGGCTCGGCCTCGATCCGCTGGACCTGCGCCGGCGCAACTATCCGACGGACGGCGCGCCCTTCGCGAGCACCGGCGGCGTGCGCGCCGACGCCCTCTCGCTGCACGCCTGCCTTGACCGGCTCGAGGCCCTGATGGACTATCCGGCCCTGCGCGCGGCCCAGGCGGCGGCGCGAAAGGCGGGCAGGATCGAAGGGATTGGCGTTGCGACGCTGATCGAACTGACGGCGCCGGGCGCCGCCGTCTACGGCGCGCAGGAGATCGACGTGACCGCCGAGGACACCGCGACCGTGGCGATGCTGCCCTCCGGCGCAGTGCGCGTGCAGGTCGGCTGCACCGACCAGGGACAGGGGACGCTGACCGGCGTCGGCCAGCTCGTGGCCGAAAGGCTGGGCCTGCCGCCGGCGGACGTGGCAGTGGCGGCGGGGGACAGCGCTGGGCCGGTCGGCGGCGGCGCCTGGGCGTCGCGCGGCCTGGCGATCGGCGGGACTGCGGCCTGGCGCGCGGCCGATGCCGTAGCTGTGCGGCTGCTGGAGATCGCCGCCACCCTGCTGCAGGAGGATACCGCGAACCTCAGACTGGCGGGCGGCCATGTCATCGACGGCAGTGGTGCCGAGCGCCTGCCAGTCGCCGAGATCGCGAAGATCGCCCATTACCGCCAGCATCTGTTGTCGCCGGAGCTCTCGACCGACCTGAGCGCAAGCCGCAGCTTCGTGCCGAAGACCGCGCCCTTCTATGCCGCCAACGGCATCCAGGCCTGCCACCTGGCGATCGACCCGGAGACCGGCGCCATCGACCTGTTGAACCACTGGGTGGTCGAGGATTGCGGGCGGGCGGTCAACCCGGCGCTGGTCGACGGCCAGATCGTCGGCGGCGTGGTCCAGGGCCTCGGCGCGGCATTGATGGAGCGCTGTGTTTACGACGGCGACGGCAACCTGCTGACCGGCTCGCTGATGGACTATGCCCTGCCGCGCGCCGACTGGATCCCGTCCATCCATATCGACCATATCGAGACCGCGCAGCCGGGCTCCGAGACCGGCGTCAAGGGCGCCGGCGAGGCCGGCATCATCGGCGCCATTGCCGCCGTCTGGTGCGCGGTCAACGACGCCCTGCGCCCGCTCGGCAAACAGGCAACGATCCAGCCCTTCACGCCGGAGCGCATGCTGGGGGCGTTGCGCGGGCAGGCGGAGGGGTAGGGGTGCCGGGTGAAGCGTCCGGCTACGCGGCGTCGTGAACGGTTTGTACCGTCAGGCGGAGCCCTTCGCGGGCCTGGAGACAGCCGATGATGTCGAACAGGTTCTGGGCATTCGGGTTGCCGTCCGGGCCGAGCATGCGCATCAGGCTCTTGGGCGACTTGTCGGTCAGTTCGCCCAGTTCCCGGAACCCGACGGTGGCGTTGACGAAATCGCGCAAGACGGCCTTGCCCGTATCGAGATCGCCGGCAAGCAGGCAATCGACGCCGTCCCGGAGCAGCGCTTCGCGGAAGGCCGGATCGCGCCCGATCCGTGCCCGGACCGTCTCCCTGAAGTCCCGTGTCAGGGGCATCGCCTCAAACCTCCCGCGCCCTGGCCTGCCTGTAACGTTGCCAAAGCACTCTCGCTGTTTCGATATCCTGCCGTTGGCGCTTCTTGGTGCCGCCGCCCAGCAGGACGATCAGGGTATCGCCGTCCCGGCCGAAATAGACCCGATAGCCGGGACCGAAATCGATCCGGCATTCCTGGACACCCGCGCCGACGCTCTTCACGTTGGAGACATTCCCCTGTTGCAGCCTGACAAGCGCGATCGCTACCTTGGCCGCCGCCCGCGCGTCGAGCCGGTCGAACCATCTGGCATATGGGCTACGGCCGTCACTGCCGATATATTCCCGAATCTCGATCATCGAAAATGGGTAACTAATATGTTACCATTTGACAATTGCCGCTGGCAAGGGATTGGCACTGCCGGACCCGGAGAACGCGGCGCCGGAACTGTTCAGGCGTGATCCCATGACCGGGCCGAACGACATCCAGGGCGGCGATATCCTGCTGACCGTGTTTCTGAAGCACGATCAGTCGAAGACGCTGGGGGAGTTCCAGGCAACGCTCGACGCGCGCGACTGGTGGCGGCGCTTTCCGCCGGAGGGGGTCGAGATCGTCTCGTGGACCGTGGCCATGGGCCTCGGCCAGATCGTAACCCTGCGCCTGCCGCCCGACCGGCTCCAGGCGGTCAACGTCGAGCTGGAGCGCTCGGCCTGGGGCGTGTTCCGCACCGAGATTTTCGCCTCCTACGATTTCCTGAAGGTGCGCGACCGACTCGCCCGGGAATCGCAGGCGCGGCGCGAAGCCGGCGTGGCTGCCGAAGACGGATCGGCGGCGTCGGGTGCCGCGGCCGGTGCGCCGGTGTCGAGCGGCGCCGGGGGCGGCGACCATCCGCGCCTGCCGCATAACGGCCTGTCGATCGAGCCGTGGCAATTCCGCAAGGTTGCGCCGACCGAATATGAGGACCGGCTGAGCGGCGCCCTGGAGGCCGCTTTCGCCGCCGGCATCCACGATCTGCCGGCCCTCGCGGCAGCCTTGAACGAGGCCGGGCTGAAGACGCCGGACGGCGAAGCCTGGACCGAAGCCAACTTCCCGGCCGCCATGCAGCGGCTCGGCGATCCGGCCGGGTCCCGCCCGTCCGGCGCCGATTGACGGGAAGGGCGGGCGGCGCGATGGCGGAAGGCGTCCCGAAACAGCGGCTCGGCAAGGCGGCCCGTTCAATCCTGGCGACCGGCCTGTACGACCGCTGGTACGGCATCTGCCCGTCGGACCGCATCGGCGGCCGCCCGGTGGCGCTCAAACGCTGGAACCGCGACCTCGTTGCCTGGCGCGACCGCGACGGCGCCGTCTTCATCCAGGACGACCGCTGCCCGCACCGCGGTGCGCGGCTCTCGCTGGCCCGGCACGACGGAGACCGGCTGAGCTGCGCCTATCACGGCGCCCAGATCCTCGGCGACGGCACGGTGGCGGCAATCCCCGGCGAGCCCGGCTGCGCCCTGGTCGGCACGCGCGCCGTGCGCGGCTACCCGGCACGCGAGCACCGCGGCGCAGTCTATGCCTGGTACGGGTCCGACCCTGAGGCGCCGCCGGTCGATTTCACGCCGCCCGACCGCCTCATGAACGGCGCCTACCGGGCGATCCTCTGTTACACTGAATGGCGCTGCCCCTACCGGTTTCTGATCGACAACAATATGGACCCGATGCACGGCGCCTATCTGCACACGACCGCCCATTCGATGCAGCAGGGCTCCCGGCAGGCGGCGTTCCGCACCCGCGACACCGAAACCGGCTTCGTCTTCGAAAAGACCGGCCAGAAGGACCTGAACTTCGACTGGAGCGAGTGGTACGACCGCAGCTTCCAGGCGGTCTGCCTGGAAATTCCCTATCCGGCGACCGGCGGGCCGGGCGGCAATTTCGGCATCGTCTTTCACGTCACGCCGATCGACGCGGCGACGTCGGCCTGCTTCTTCTGGCGCCACCGCAAGGTGAGCGGCTGGCAGGCCGATGTCTGGCAGTTCCTCTACCGGACTCGGCTGGAGGAACGGCACTGGCACGTTCTGGAGCAGGACCGGCTGGTCATGGAGACCATGGCGGCCGACGCCGACGCGCGCGAACATCTCTACAGCCACGATCTCGGCCTCACCCGCGTGCGCAGCGTGATGGCGCGCGAGGCGCTGCAGCAGGCGAAGGCGCTGGCGGCGCGGCAGGGTGCTGCGGCCGCAGAAGCGGCAGACGATGGGAACGCGCCGGGAGGATAGGGCACACGGCAATTAGGAGGGAAATATGCCGACGTCAGTCAGGTTCGAGCAGGTCACGGTTCCGGAGGCGCCGGAATTCCCGGGCAACATCTTTTCCAATTGTCTGAAGGCCGGCAACCAGGTCATCCTGTCCGGCATGGTAGCGTCCGACGACTCCGGCGGCGTCATCGGCGGCGATTCGACCTACGAGCAGGCGCGCGTCTGCTTCGCGAAGATCGAAAAGCTGGTCGAGGCGGCGGGCGGCTCACTCGCCGATGTCGCCAAGCTGACGATCTATCTCACCGACATCGCCGACCGGCCGGAGATCGGCCGCGCCCGCAAGGAGTTCTTCGACGGCCGCATGCCGGCCTCCACCCTGATCGGCGTCAGCGCCCTGGCCGCGCCGGAGTACAAGGTCGAGATCGAGGCGGTGGCGATTCTTGAAGGCGGATAGCCGGAACGTAGATTGACCTCGAGACCGGGAAGCCGCGCCGCTCGGGGAAAATTTCGGGAAGGCATCGGTCCGCGGAGCCGTATCGGATCCTGTTTCGAGGGAGGTCCGGATGACAGCGGACTTTCGGTACAGCCGGCTGGGCTATGTGGCGCTCAACGTCACCGACCTCGGCCGCACGCGCGCCTTCTATACCGACATCGTCGGCCTGGATGTCACCGGGATTGCGGAAGGGCAGGCGGCGCTGCGCTGCGGGCCGGATCACCACAACATCCTGCTGAGCCAGACGGCCGAACCCGGTCTGAAACGGGTCGGCTTCGAACTCGAAACCGAAGACGATCTGGAGCGCGCCTTCGGCCATCTGGAGCGCTGCGACTACGCGCCGGCCTGGCTCGACGCGGCGGAGTGCGCCTCGCTGCACCAGGGCCGCAGCCTGCGCTTCCGCCATCCCGGCACCGGGCTCCCGCTTGAATATTTTGTCGGCATGGAACAGATGGCCGAGCCGTTCGGCGCACGCCTCGCCAGAATCGCCCGGCTCGGCCATGTCGTCGTGTCGACGCCGGATCTGCCGGCAATGCGGGATTCGCTGATGCGCGATCTCGGCTTCGTGCTGTCCGACGAGGTCGACGGCATGATCGCTTTCCTGCGCTGCTTCCCGAACCGGTTCCACCATTCGCTGGGGGTCGCACGGGCCGACGAGAACCGGCTGCATCACGTCAATTTCATGGTGACCGACATCGACGACGTCGGCCGGGCGCTCAACCGGCTCAAGAAGAACGACGTCGAGATCGTCTACGGACCGGGCCGCCATCCGCCGTCCGGCAGCATCTTCCTCTATTTTCTGGATCCGGACGGCATGACCGTCGAATACAGCTTCGGCATGGAGGAGTTCGCGGAAACCGGCGCCCGTGCGCCGCGGCTGATGCCGGCGGTGCCCGAATCGCTCGATTTCTGGGGCGGCCTGCCCAGCCTCGATTTTGCCAGGGTCGGCCGGTACGAAACTCCGGGGTGATTGCCGGCCGCGGCGCGGCCCATCCGGCATACAATCCCGGTCTACAACCCCGCCAGCGCGGGCTCGGCGTCCTCGATTCCCGAAGCCGGTGCCGTCGACTTCTCCCTGTTTCCGCGGTCGAGTACGGCATCCGTCAGGCGGCGGATCTCCTGCCGGGCCGCAATGTGGGACATGTTGAGAGCGACGCCGGCGCCGTCCTCGCGCAGGTCAAGCACCGTGAGGCCCTGCAGGAAAAGCTGGCGGAAGATCACGCGCTCGTGGAAGCCGTCGAGGCAGCGGCAGCCGATGCGCCGGGCCAGTTCGTCGAGGGTCAGGCCGACATTCTTCTTGTTGCGCGAGTCGAGCGGGCTCAGCCGGTTGCGCAGCACGATCCAATCGATCGGCCGGCCGCCGTTCATGGCGCGGCGCTGGCGGCCTTCCCACACGGTCTGGCTGTAGACGCTCGGGCCCAGGACGCGCGGCGGCGCGCCGCCGATCCGGGCGAGCAGGTCGAGATCGACGAAGCTGTCGTTGACCGGCGTGATCAGAATATCGGCGCGGGAAATGGCGTGACGTGCGAGGGGATTGTCCGTGCCGGGGCAGTCGAGCACGACATAATCGTGCGCCGCAGCCAGCCGGTCGATCAGGGCGTCGGCTTCGGCTATGTCCGGCCCGCCGCCGGCGAGGCGATGGTGGTCCGGCAGCTGCAGGCGCAGTCCCTCGCTCTCGGCGAAGCTGCGGCGGTTCTCGATATAGCGGGTAAGCGTGCCCTGGTGGCCGTCGAGATCGACGCTTGCCACCGAACGGCCGTCGCGCAACAGGGCGACGATCAGATGCATCGCCGTCGTCGATTTGCCCGTCCCGCCCTTCTCGTTGCCGAGTACGACGACGGCGCCGGGCTGGCTGCGCTCCGGCCTCATTCGATCCTGCGCCGCATCCGCCGCCGATGCCGGGGCTGCATCATATCCCGAGCTATTGTTAGACAGATCGTTCATTCCATTTTGGCTTTGCTTTCGGCCAGGCGTCCGGGAAATCGGCGGCTTTCTTCGGGGCGGGCATCGGGATACGGAGAAGCGAAAGCGAAAAGAAAGATTCCGCTTCCAAAAAGAATGATCCAAGTCAGACTAACGAAAGCAAGTAAAATGATTGCGTCTTCGTGCGGCTGTATCGACAAGATTGGGTCGAAATAGTTCCGAAAAGAAGTCTTGTCCGGTCCTTGTTTCCATATCTCGACTCAGCCCGGCGGCTCCGCCCGCGCCCCCTTCCCTTCGGCTTCCGGGCCGGTTTCGCTGACCGCCTCTCCGGCCCAGGAGTCGGTGGTCTCCCGGGTGAGGTTGTCGCTGACCGCGTCCTGCAGCGCGGCGATGTCGATCTGGTGCAGCGAGCCGCTGGTGTTCAGCCACGTTGCCGTCGCGGCGGCCCGGCCCATGGCGAAGCACGGGCCCATGACCCGCAGGCTGGCGAGCGCCGCCGGCTCGGCATCGATGCAGCGCCCGGCGACGACGACATTGTGCAGCCCTTCGGGCAGCATCGCACCGAACGGGATGTAGTGGATGTGGTCTTCGTCGAACAGCGTCCAGTCGGCGCCGGCCATATCGCCGTGCAGTTCGATCGGCCAGGTCGTCCGCGCGATGGCGTCGGGCGGTCGCGCACCGCTCGCGACATCCTCCACCGTGACATGACTGCGCCCGACGATCGTCCGGGTCTGGCGGAGGCCGGCGTTGCCATAGACCGCGACCTTCGCCTCGTGAAACGCCTCCGGCAGTTCGCGCTTGAACAGGCTGAGCAGCGCATCGACCTGGCGCCGCCCCTCTATCCCGGCGAGCGCCAGCCCTGCCGTTTCCATCGGCGTCTCGACATGGGTCAGGTTGAGCAACAGCTTGCGCGTGCCGGGAATAACGAAGACCGGCCCCTCGGCGCGCACCAATCCGAACTCCTTACCGTGCTCGCGGATCCGGTCGTGATAGAGCGACCGGGGATAGCCGGCGCACAGGCTCGTGTCCACGTCTTCCAGGATCGCCATCACCGTGCCGAGCACCGGCTTTTCCGATTCGCGCAACTCCTGTCCGGCCAGCCAGGGCAGGACGGCGTCGCCCGAAGCGTCGATGAAACGGCCGGCCTCGACCCGGGCGTCGCCGAACCGGGTGCTGAGCTGAAGTGCCTCAACAACCCCTTCCCGCACTTCGACCCGGCGGACGATGGCGCCGGGCAGCGGGACGATGCCGGCCTCGGCGATCCGCCGCTCGGCCCAGCGCATCCAGGCGTTCGGCACATAATCCAGAATGAAGGTGCCGCGGACCCGGCGCAGCGCGGCGTCGCCCTGGGCGAACAGCGTCGCGAACAGGTCGTCCATGACCCCGTGGGTCAGGCGTTTCGGCACCGGCCCGTTGCGGAACAGGCCGCAGATCGTACCGAGCGCCGCGCCGACCGCCTGCCCGCCGATATGGGGCGCGGCATCCACGATGACGATCCGCTGGCCCAGCTTCGCCGCCTCCAGCGCAGCCGAAAGCCCCCCTGCGCCGGAGCCGACGACGCAGACATCGCCGCGGTAGACCTGTTCCGGCCGGTCCTGGATGCGGACCGTCTTCATCCGGGGAAACTCGGACATGCGCCGAATCCTCTTCCGCGGTACGCCGGCCGACCTCAGCGCCGCGCCGCCGCAACGTGCAGCCAGCCCACCAACATGAGCACCAGGACAGCGCCGGCGATACGCACCTCGACGATGTCGATCAGCGCCAGGATTGCCGCGACGGCAAGTGGCCCGCGCACCAACCAGCTGACCGCGCGGGTGTAGTATCCCTGCAGCGCGACGGCGAGCCCGATGAAGCCGATCACCGCGGCGAGGAAGGCGAGCGCAATGTCGCCCGGCGCGTCGTTCATCAGGAGCGCCGGATCGGCCACGAAGACGAAGGGTACGACATAGGCGACGACGCCCAGCTTCATGGCGTGCATTGCCGTTTCCATCGGCTTCGACCGGGCGATGGCGGAGGCGATGTAGACTGCGACGCAGACCGGCGGCGTGATGAAGGACAGGATGGCGAAATAGAAGATAAACAGGTGCGCCGCCATTTCCGGCACCCCGGCCTCGGTCAGCGCCGGCGCAGCGAGCACCGCGAGGATGATATAGGAGGCAGTGACCGGCATGCTCATGCCGAGCACGATGCTGGCCGCCGCGGTCAGCAGGAGCAGAAGGTGCATACTGCCGCCTGAAATCGACAGCAGGATCTGGGAAAATACCAGGCCCAGACCCGTGAGGTTGACGATTCCGACGACCAGGGCCGCGACCGCGCCGATGATGCCGATCTCGATCAGCAGCCGGCCGGTATCGTCGAGGCTCGCGATCGCCCGGCCTGGAGTCAGCCAGGTTTCCCGGCGCGCGAATCCGACGACGATCAGCGCTGCCGTCGCGATCAGGGCCGATTTCGCCGGGCTCAGGAAGATCACGAACAGACAGTAGATCAACAGGGCCAGCGGCGCGATGAAGACCCAGCCGCGCAGCAGCACCCCGAACAGCCGGGGAATCCGGTCCCCGGCAAACCCCCTGATCCCGGCTTTGGCGGCTTCGAGATCGACCTGCAGGAACAGGGACACGTAGTAGAGGATTGCCGGCAGCAGGGCAGCGATCACGACATCGCGGTAGGGCACCGACAGGAACTCAGCCATGATGAAGGCAGTCGCGCCCATGATTGGCGGCATCAGACCGCCGCCGCTCGACGCCACCGATTCGACGGCGGCGGCGACCGGCGGCCGGTAGCCGATGCGCGTCATCATCGGAATGGTGATCGAACCGGTAATCACAACATTGCTGCTGGCGCTGCCGGAGAGCGTGCCGAACATGCTGCTGGCGACAACGGCGACCTTGGCCGGGCCGCCGCGCCAGCGACCCATCAGGGCCATGCTGAGATCGGTAAAAAAGTCCGCTCCGCCGGTCGCGAAGAGCACCCGGCCGAACAGGATGAAGGCAAAAACCATGCCGAACACGACAGTGGCGATGAGCCCGAGCAGGCTGTTGGTGTCGAGATAGAGATAGACGGCGAGGCGCGCCCAATCCTTGCCCCGGCCGCCGAGCGCGCCGGGCAGCAGATAGTTGAACTTGGCATAGAGGATGAAGATCAGGGCCAGGATCACCAGCGGCCAGCCGAAGATGCGCCGGGTCAACTCCAGAACGATCAGGACCGCGATGGCGCCCAGCGCCGTCTTGAACGGCGTGATGATGCCGGCGGTCAGAACGATCGCCGGATAGGCGATAAACACGTAGAGGCCGACCGTCAGGCCGAGCGCTGCCAGGACATAATCGTACAAGGCGATGCGGTCGCGCGGCGAGCGCCGGGTCGCCGGAAAAACCAGGAAGGCCCCGGCGAACACCAGGCCATAGAGCAGCCCGAAGAACTGTTCCTTGTAAAAGGTGATGTCGAAGGAAATGAAAATGTCGAGCACATAGGAGAGGGCGACAAGCGCTATCAGAACGGCGACGACCCGGACCAGCGCCCGTTCGGCCGGCCGGCTCAAGGCCCTGCCGCGATCCGTTCCGCCGTCGTTGCTCAACGGCTTCCTCCCCGATTTGCCGGAATTGGGTTGTGCCCGCCCGCGCCGCCTTCGCGGCGGAAGGAAACGGCCCGACGCCGACCGGCGCCGGGCCGTCGCGTTACCGGAACGCGCCTGTTCGGCTACATGCTCTTTGACAGGGCAGCCTGGGCGTCCTGCATCTGCTTGGTCCAGACGCCCTTTTCCTTGTAGAGCCTGACCGCACCGGGATGGTAGGGCAGGATCGCCTGTGGATCGGCAAAGTTCCCCCGGTCCCAGCTGCGGGTGCGTTTGTTCGCCTTCTTGAGTGCGTCGTTGTGTTCCCACAGCGCCTTGGTCACTTCATAGACCACGTCCGTGCTGACATTTTTCTGGGTAATCAGATAAACCGGCAGGCGCACCAGCCACATGTCCTCGCGGATGCCCGGAGGGCCGGCCTTCACCTTGGTGACGACGACCGGGTACACCTTCTTCATCCGTGTCACTGCTTCCGGCGACGGATCGACGCCGAGGAAACGGATTCCGATGGTCGAATTCAGCTCGCGGGTGATGCCGGAGCCGACCGAGGCATAGAACACCTCAAGCCGCTTCTCTTTCACATCGTCGCGCTGGCCGGCGTAGAGCGAGGTGCGCGGCACGCATTTGAGGTTGCCCCATCCGAAGCCGGGATTGGCGATTTCGGCTTCGGCATATGTGTGAATCACCGGGCTGCCAGCATATTTGCAGCCGATGCGCTTGCCCTCGATTCCCTTGCGCGACTTGATCGGAGAATCGTTGCGGACGTAAAGGCCGACATTGATGCCGCCTCCGACCAGCACGAGGCGGACGTCGTATTTCCGCGGGAAGGGCTTGCGCCCGACGCTCGCCACCCAGCCCTGATAGTGGGAGACCAGGCCGACATCGGCTTCCTTGTTTTCCATCATGGGCAGCCACACGCCGGCGCCGGCGACGGAGAGAACCTTACCGGTCTTGCCGGTGGCCTTGGTGAGCACGCCGGCGATCGCCGCCGCGTATGTGTAGAAGGATGAGCCCGGCTCCTTCGCACCGATCACGATGTCCTTCTGGGCGGCTGCCGGCAGGCTGGCGAGCATCAGCCCGCCCGCGGCGAGCGCGGCGACCGCCGGGCTCCGGCGCATGCCACGATGAATGTTGCTGGTGTCGGTCACGTTTCCCTCCTTGTGTTGAATTCAGCGATGCCTGTCTCCATCGGCAGCCAGGAGCCGCCTTGTGACCGGAAAGACACGCCCGGTCATGCTACCACGGCTCGGCAACGATTGACCAATGCGCCGGGCGCAGCCGTATCTCCCGGCCCCTGCGTCCGGCAGGCTGGAAGCATTCCGTATGGTCAAGCAGCGGGCGGGAAGCGCCGGCATGCGAATTGATTGCGTCGGGGATACGCATTGGACAGGGTTGCGGGTTCTGGCGGACCCAGAGTTTCATGCAAACGATATCGTCCGATCCTCACCAGACCGGCTGCTAACCGACCCTGGCGGCAGTAATTCGGCCGGCCCGCTTCAGCTCTCCGTTTGCGACGGCATGATATGAGGCAGCCATTGCCGTAGCGGGATACCACGGCGTTAACGAAATTTTCAGGCTTGATTTATCCGGCTGCCCGATTGGTCCTCTTTATCGATGCAATCTGCGGCGGATCGAATTCATCGGCAATCAATCCAGATGCCGTGTGATGGTTCTAAGCTTGGCCGCTGCCTTCAAACAGCGGGAGTGCCGCACGAATTTCGAGACGAGTTCGACAGCCGAAGAAGCGGTGGGTTTAGCTCCGAAAGGTCTGCAACAATCCGTCAAATGCAGCGAAATCGGCATAGACCGATATATTTCTTCACCCTCTTCCAATAGACTCCGAGCCGGCGCGGCCAAGTATGCCACCAGCCTGAACGACGGTCTTTTCTGACAGAAACGGGAAGGAAATCCGACGCCCGACTGTCCGGACCGTAATCCCGTCACCTTGGTCGATAATCAAAAACAGTTGGGGAGAGAGCCGGCGCTCCGGCCCGGCAGCATCAAGCTGTACGACTGCGGTACCGTGCCGGAGAACGCCGGCTTCCCCAACAATCCGTGCCGTCAGCCAGCCGGTTCGACAATGATCCGGCCGCGGCCGCGCCTGACCCGGTATCCGCCGCGCGGAATTCTGAGGTCGCCGTTCTCGACGAGCGGCCACAGCGTATCGGCAATCAGATCCGCATTGCTGTCACTGTCTTCGGCGGACTGCGACGCCAGCCATTCGACGAAGGCGCGTTCTCCGATCTCATGGCCTACGGACTTGCAAAGCGCGTTGAGCTTGCGGAGCTGCCCCTTGGTCAGTCCGCTCTGGTCGATTGAATGCGATGACATCCTGGATTTGTCCCTTACGGTTTACGGTAATGCCCAAAGAACCGCCGCTCTCGACCGCCCGACGCTTCGAGCCCGGTAGATTCGGCAAACATACTTCCTGTACCGATCGGGTACTATGTTCCCGCTGAAGACAAGTTTGACGGGTCAGTCAGTTCTGCATGCCGCCCGCGTCGGAAACAGCAGCACACCATTCGGCACGGTCGCCCTAACCTAAACTTGACAAAAAAACAAGACAAAGTTTCGAAGCAGCGAAGTATACGAATATCGCTCCGGCCAATCCAGATTCGCTTGAATCTCGCCGGACGAACCGCGGATGCCTGTAAGCCATCGCATCCTGCAATCCTCGACGATATGGCATTTGGCAGACTTAAATTATCATTCTGCGCGGGCAAGAGAATATGTTCGCCTGGCGACGATCGAACAAATTCAGCGGCGCGACCCCAAACTGTAAATCCGTCGAGGGTGAATTGCCCGGACCGTCAAACCATCGAATTTTGCCGAAGGGACTGCCGGCGCAGCAGAAGTCTGCAGGTTGGATTTCCAATACAGCCGGCCGGCCGGGCATTACCCGCGTAGCCGCATTGCGCGATCCGAGCAGCGCGCGGGACCGAATTCGGCGCCAATCGACACAGCATCGTTGCGGCAATTTTCCGTGACGGATTCTTGCGCGAACGGCGGTAGTGGAACATGGAGTCTTCGTCCTGAGCTTTCCGGCAGCGCCGACCGGGGCGACCATACGGGAGTTCTCATGGACTACGACCGATTCTTCCAGCAGCAGATCGAGAATCTGCACCGGGAAGGCCGCTACCGCGTGTTTGCGGATATCGAACGGCATGCGGGGGATTTCCCGAGAGCGACACGGCGCAAGGACGGCGTGGCGCGCGAAGTGACGGTCTGGTGTTCAAACGACTATCTGGGCATGGGCCAGCATCCCGATGTCCTGCGTGCCATGCACGGCGCGATCGACCGCTGCGGCGCCGGCGCCGGCGGCACACGCAACATCGCGGGCACAAATCATCTCCATATCCTGCTCGAACGTGAACTGTGCGACCTGCATGGCAAGGAAGCCTCGCTGGTCTGCACGTCTGGCTATGTCGCCAATCTCGCTGCGCTGGGCACGCTGGCGGCGAAGCTGCCCGACTGCATCGTCTTCTCGGACGCACTGAACCACGCGTCCATGATCGAAGGAATTCGCCATTCGCGCGCCGAGAAGCGTATCTTCAGGCACAACGACGCCGACGATCTCGAACGATTGCTTGCCGAAGCGGATCCGGCCAGGCCCAAGCTGATCGCCTTCGAATCCGTCTATTCGATGGACGGGGATATCGCGCCGATCGCCCGGTATTGCGATCTGGCGGAGCGTTACGGTGCGCTGACCTATCTGGATGAAGTGCATGCCGTCGGTCTGTACGGCCCGCGCGGCGGTGGTGTGGCCGACCAGGAGGGCGTCGCGGGCCGGATCGACATCATCGAAGGAACCCTAGCGAAGGCTTTCGGCTGCGTCGGTGGCTATATCGCCGCCTCGGCGGAGATCGTCGATTTCGTCCGCAGCTATGCCTCGGCCTTTATCTTTACCACCGCGCTGCCGCCCGCCGTCGCGGCGGCGGCCATAACGAGCATCCGGCATTTGAAGGGGAGCGATGCCGAACGGCAGAAGCATCGCAACGCGGTTGCAAAAGTCCGTACGCAGTTGACCGACCGTGGAATCCGCCATTTGGACAATCCCAGCCATATCGTGCCGGTAATGGTTGGCGATCCGGTAGTCTGCAAACAGATTTCCGACCTCTTGCTGGACGATTTCGGAATTTATGTCCAGCCGATCAATTTTCCGACCGTGTCGCGCGGCACGGAGCGGCTGCGCATCACCCCGTCGCCGTTGCACTCGGACGCCGACATCGAACATCTGGCAGCCTCGCTGTCGGCGGTTTGGAGCCGGTTGGCGATCAAACGGGCCGCATGAGCGGTCGCGGCCGACTCGGAGGCGGATCGCCCGACAACCGGAGAACGACAAGGTGAAATCGAACGCGGCGGCGCTGCTGAGAGAAGCGGCACCGGAAAGCAGCCAGGGATTTTTTCTGCCGGACGCCGAAGTGCCGGAACTGGAATTCGCCGGCATCCGGGCCCAATATGCCGCGCTCAACGAGGCGATTGCCTCCCGGATCGCCGAGGTCTTCCGTCACAGCCGGTTTATCCTGGGGCCGGAGATCGAGGAACTCGAGGAGGCTCTGTGCAATTTCTGCGGCGCGCAACATGCCGTGACCGTCTCAAGCGGTACGGACGCGCTTGTGGCGCCGCTGCTGGCACTGGGTGTCGGGCCGGGCGATGCGGTTTTCGTGCCCGGCTTCACCTTCACGGCGACTGCCGAGGTGGCCTTGCTGCTCGGTGCAGCACCGGTCTTCGTCGATGTCGATGGCGCCTCATTCAATGTGGATCCGGAGGATCTGCTCGAACGTATTGCCCGGGTGCGCGCGGACGGCAATCTGAGACCGAAGGCAATCGTCGCGGTCGACCTGTTCGGCCTGCCGGCGGATTACGAAACGTTGAACCAGATCGCCGAGGCAGAGGGTCTGAGCCTGATCGCCGATGCTGCCCAGAGTTTCGGCGCGCGGCGCGGCAAACGGAAGGTCGGCACGCTCGCACCGGTCACGACGACAAGTTTCTATCCGGCCAAACCGCTCGGCTGCTATGGCGATGGCGGTGCGGTCTTTACCGACGATGCGGAGATGGCTGCCCGGCTGCGTTCGATCCGGGTGCATGGACAGGGCAGCGTGCAATATGCCGTCGAGCGGGTCGGCCTGAACGCGCGCCTGGATAGTCTCCAGGCCGCCGTACTGCTGGGCAAGCTGCCGGCTTTCGAGGCTGAGATCGGAGCGCGCAATCGGCTTGCGAACCAGTACGACGCCGGCGTTGGCGATGTGGTGCAAATACCGGCCCGGTTCGAGGGTATCCTGAGCAGCTGGGCGCAATATTCCATCCTGGCGGACGACCGCAACGGCCTGCGCACCCGCCTCGGCGAAGCCGGCATTCCCACTGCGGTCTATTATCCCGAACCGATGCACCTCCAGCCGGCCTACAGGGCATGGGGCGAAGGGGAGGGCTCGCTGCCGGTGAGCGAAGCCCTGTGCGGCCGGATCCTCAGCCTGCCGATGCACGCCTATATGCGCGACGACGCGGCCGACCGGATCATCGAAGCAGTTCGGACAGCGGCGGCCTGAGCGCCCGGCTCAGCCGGCCCTGAACTGGTTGATGCCGTTGCCGGCGAGATAGCCGAGCCAGGCGGCGATCAGGCAGAGCACGACCGACAGCAGGATATTGCCCCCGGCCCGGAACCATTCGCCGCTGTTCAGCAGATCGAGCGTCTGCAGGCTGAATGCGGAAAACGTGGTGTAACCGCCGCAGAAGCCGACCATGATAAAGGCGCGGGTTTCCGGTCCGGGCCACGGCCGGTCGAACGACGTGCTGAGCGCGGCGACGACCCCGATGATCAACGAGCCGACCACGTTGACCAGGAGCGTTCCCCACGGGAATTCGGGCCCCAACCGTGCTGTAACCAGTGTATTGCACCAGTAGCGGCCCACACCGCCGAGGGCGCTACCCAGCGCGATCCAGAAATATGTCATGCGAATGTCGGTCCTGTTCGACCGTATGCCGTCCGGTCCTTGCGCGCCCCGACGCAGGATGAAGCTGCGGTTCGGGTCCGGTCAAGCGTCGGATGCGGTGAATTTGCGTGTTGAAGTCGTGCGGGGCGGTCCGTCCGGAACGATGCGCGTTGCGGCAGGATATCATCGCAAGGGTAAATCGGGGCCGGAGTTTCCGGGACAACAGGATAATTGAAATATCTGTTCCGGGCGAAGCTCAGTGCCCGATCATCCAGGGACGCGAGCCCTTGTGGACGTGTTGATGCTTGCCATGGCCGTGACCGTGTTTGTGGCCATGATGGCTGTGATCGTGTTTGCTGACGTTGCCGACCCTGGGTTCGTGGGCGCTCTTTTCGTTGCGCTGGTGCGCCACGCGGTTTTTCGGGTCCATATCGGCGAGGAACGGCGCACTGATGCCGCGCGGGGCAAGTTGTTCGCAGGACGGGCAGGGCATTGGCTCCGACGCTCTGGCCATTTTTTCGAACTCGGTAAACGGCCCGCAATCGTCGCAGATATATTCGTAAAGGGGCATCGCGCCCTCTCTTGCCGTTGCACCGTTATGCCGGAAAAAGCGGCGCGCCGTCCGCGGATAGCGGACGACACGCCCCGGTTTACGAAATGAGCTTCAGGATGAAGACCTCAGGCGATATAGCCGCCCAAAAGCAGGTATCCCGGCAGCCAGGCCGTCACGATACCCTGTATGCAGGTCACCGCGCCGGTCACCTTGGCAATCGGTTTCTGCATCGCCAGCAGCAGGAAGAACATGAACCACAATACGGCCCATGCCGCCCAGCAAAGTCCGAACCAGTAGCCCCAGAGCGTCGATGCGCCCTGGAGGGTCGTGATCGCGACCGGAACCGCAGTAATGGCGACGAACAGGCTGTACCAGCCGAGCCCGCGTCCGTCGACATCGTTAAACTGGTTGTAGGCCACCCACAGGTAGGTAAACGAGAACAGCAGGGTAAGCCCCGCCGCCTGGTGCCCCACCAGATTGTTGCCCGGACCGAAAGCGAGATACATCGCCACCAGTGCCGTCACGGCGCCGGTGAAAATGTTGATGATCGCGATCTCGCGCGATCCGATCCGGCCCATGAGCCAGATCCCGTTCAGGAAGAGAACGGCCCCGACCCAGAGAAGTGCCAGTCCCAACATAGTCGCTTCCTCCGACTGTTACATGTCATTAAGTGTAATTACATTGAATGTAATTACACTTTCGACAAAAAGTCAACCGGAGGCAGGGAATGTGCATCCCTGCCTCCGGCTCGTCCTGTCAGTTAGCTGCAGGATGCCGCGTCTGCGCCGCTGACCTGGACGCTCGGACCGGCCTTGCTCGGCCGGATATCGAAATCGAAGATCTCGGTCGGTACTGCAACCGTGCAGCACGCGTTCGGGATGTCGACGATTCCGCTGACCCGGCCTTCGACCGGGGCGGTACCGAGAATCATGTAGGCCTGCTCGCCCGAGTAGCCGAACTTCTTGAGATATTCGACTGCGTTCAGGCAGGCCCGCCGATAGGCCACCGTCGCATCCAGATACTTCTGGGAGCCGTCGTGCTCGTCGACGCAGACCCCTTCGAAGATCAGATACTCGGAGTAGTGCGGCTCGACGGGGCTCGGCGTGAAGACGGGGTTGGTAATCCCGTACTTCTCGACACCGCCCTTGATCAGGTCGACTCCGATGTCGATCCACCCGGCCATTTCGATGGCGCCGCAGAAGGTGATCTCACCGTCGCCCTGCGACCAGTGAATGTCGCCCATCGAGAGGCCGCCGCCCGGCATGAAGACCGGGAAGTAGCACCGCGAACCGCGCGACAAATTCTTGATGTCGCAGTTGCCGCCATGCTCGCGTCCCGGCACAGTCCGGGCGCCTTCGAGACCGGCTGCCGCGCCGGCGTCTCCGGACATCTGGCCCATCAACGCCGTCGTCGTTCCGGCAAGGCCGTCCGGCAGCGTGGCCAGAGGCGGCACTCGGTCCGGATCGGTATTGAACAGGGCCGACTCGCGATCGTTCCACCGCTTCAGCAGCGGGGCGTCAGGCAGCGTCCCGATCAGCCCCGGATGGATCAGCCCCGGGAACCGCACGCCCGGAATGTGGCGCGACGTGGTGTAGATCCCGTGGAAATCCCAGCACGCCTTGCGCGCTTCCGGGAAGTGCTTGTCGAGGAACCCGCCGCCGTTCTCAAGCGCAAAGATGCCGGTGAAGCCCCACTGCGAATCTTCCAGCCAGCCGATGTCGTTGATATCGACAACCAGAAGATCGCCGGGTTCGGCGCCTTCGCAGCCGAACGGGCCGCTGAGATAGTGCACCTTCGACAGGTCGACATCGCGGATGTCGTTTGCAGACTCGTCGTTGTTGATCTGTCCGCCGGTCCAGTCGTAGCACTCGACCCGGAACTCGTCGCCGGGCTTGAACATTTCCACGATCGGAATGTCCGGATGCCAGCGATTGTGTGTCTTTATCGCTTGGTCTTCCGGCCACTTGTCCATTTCTGCGCGGAATACAGTATTCGCCATGACTGTTTCCTCCTAGTCAATGCGTGTTCGCTTGAATGCACGCAGGATCATTTCGATTTCTAGTCCTCCTCTTTAGTTGCCCCAAACCAATACCTGACTGACTTCGTGACTTACTGATTTTATGTGTTTTAATCATTTGAACAGGTAGTTCTAAAAGTAGCAAAAATAGAAGGTCTTAATAAAAGATCAGAAATTTTATCCGAATTCCCGACAATGGCAACAGGAATTTCACTGTTTCGTCACGGAAGATGGGGACTTCAGTTGGCCGGATTTTCTGATTTATTACCTATAGAATTACAAGTTCTCCATATTTCTGACGATTACAATTCGGAATTCCATTTCTAATGTTATCGTATATTATAACAATACATCGCGAAAAATCTTATAAAATATCTTTAATTCAATGTGATAAAAAAATTTGATATAATGCGTTCACTGAGAAATCGGATCTTGTGCGGAAAAAAATCGTCCGTCGGCTTAGACGCATACTGTCACTGGAAAATAGGGAATAATGTCCAATTCGAAGCGGAAGAGACGAGCGGCCATGCTGAAAATTCGCCGTTTCGGCTGCGGCGCCGTCGCCGAAGCCGGATCCGGTATCGAATGAATTTCCGGATATCGTCTCCTGGCCGGGCAAGCTACACCGTGACATCCGTTTCTTTTTGATCCGACCGAAGCCCGCGCCATGCTCCATGCCGATTGCGCCGGCCGCACCGTAAGCTACGAAGCGGGCGGCCCCGACGACAGCTCCGCGCCGCTGATTCTGTTCCAGCCGCCCGGCGCCAGCGGCGCGTCGATCTGGCGGCCGATTGCGGCCATGCTGCGGGATAGCTTCCGCACCGCCGCGGTCAACCCGGCTGGCTACGGCGATACGGCACCCTTCACCGCGCCAGCGCCGATGACCCTGCGCGACGAGGCCGCGCTGTTTGCCGCTGTCATTCGCGTCGAACTGCCGAAGAGCAGAAGCTGGGCCGCCCATATCGTCGGCCATTCCTACGGCGGCACGATCGCGCTGACCCTGGCGCTTGCCTGGCCGGAACTGGTCGGCCGGCTGACGCTGCTCGAACCCGCGCCCTATGTCCTGCTGCGCCAGGCCGGCGAGACGGCGCTGGCCGACGAGATCGAGACGCAGAACCGGAGCTTCATCGCCACCGTGCGCGGCGGCGGCCCCGACGCCGAAGCGATGGAGCGGTACATGGATTATTTCAACAACCGGCCGGGCTTCTGGCGCAGGATGGACGACCGGGCGCAAGCGAAGATGCTTGCGTTGGCCAAACGCCTCGCCGACGGATTGGACGCCGTGGAACGGCTCGACATGCGCTGCGCCGATCTCGCGTCCATCGCGCTACCTGTCACCGTAATCCGCGGCGGCGCAACCGATCCGCTGCACGCCCGGTTGTCCGAATTGGTGGCACAGTCGATCCCCGACGCAACGCTGATCGACCTTCCCGGCGCCGGACACATGATGACCCTGACCCATGGGGCGAAGATTGCAGAGATGCTTAAGCGGATGTGAAGGCCGGGGGTGCAGCCGATCGGCACACACCCGCACATTCCGCTCGATGATGCGTCACGCGTCCCCATATCGGGGATCGGGTCGGCCGCAACGCCGCAGTTGTCGAATTTCGCGAATTAAGTTCACGGAACATGACAGGTTCCGACAATCCGGTCCCCAATCGGTAACAGCGGTCGCACAGGACATTTCGGACGCTTCGACGATGGCATCCATAAGCCTGAACCACCTGCTCAACTCGGTTGCCGATGCGGGGCTTGAGCTGTTCCGCCTTCGCGCGACCCGAAGGGCGTCGTCACCGGCTACGCTGGTCGAGTTCTGCCGCGAGTTGCTGTCCACCCTGGGCGAAGCGTCGGGCGTTGCCCTGGCGCGCCAGATTGTCGATGCCTACGAGTCCCTGGACGACGAGGCGAAACTCGCCTTCTTCCGGGAGCTTCGCTCCGGCTTCCACGTCGATCCGGATCGCATTCTCGCCTGTGCCGAGGAATACCGGCTGACCGGCAACGATGAGAGCCTGTCGAAGCTGCAGTCGGCCGTCGAAGCCCGTCGTCAGGAACTTTTCCGCCGCATCAACATGGCGCCTGCCGGAACCAGAATGCTGGTTTCGCTGCGTGAGGACCTTCTCCGGCATGCCGCCGCGGCGCCCGAACTGAGGCCGATCGACGACGACCTCGCCCATCTTCTCGCCTCGTGGTTCAACCGGGGATTCCTGTCCCTCCGGCGCATCGACTGGGAAACGCCGGCCTCCATTCTGGAGAAAATCATCGCTTACGAAAGCGTGCACGCCATAACGGGCTGGGACGATCTTCGCGGCCGCCTCGCTGACGACCGACGGTGTTTCGCCTTTTTTCACGGCGCATTGCCGGACGATCCGCTGATTTTCGTCGAGGTGGCGCTGGTTCACGGTCTCTCGGGCTCCATACAGCCGCTGATCGATCGCGAGCGTCCGGTCCTGCGGCCGGACACCGCCGATACCGCCATTTTCTATTCGATCAACAACTGCCATCGGGGATTGAAAGGAATTTCGTTCGGAAATTTCCTGATCAAGCAGGTTGTACTCGACCTTCAGCGCGAATTCCCGCGGTTGAAGACTTTCGCGACGCTGTCTCCGGTTCCGATGTTCAGGAACTGGCTCTCCGGGGTGCTGGACGATCCGGAGTCGGGATATGTTACGGACGAGGACCGCGAACGTCTCCAGGCGCTCGATTCGCCGGATTGGCACGGTCCGGAGAACGGTCTGAAGCCGCTCCTGCAACGGCTCGCGGCGATCTATTTCCTCGAGGCAAAATGTGGCGGTTTCCCCAGCGATCCGGTCGCCCGGTTCCATCTGCGCAACGGGGCCCGTCTCGAGCGTATCAATTGGCGGGGCGACGTTTCCCGGAACGGCATGGCGCAATCGGCCGGTATGCTCGTCAACTATGTGTACGATCTGCGG
This sequence comes from Alphaproteobacteria bacterium, assembly GCA_965202925.1. GTDB lineage: Bacteria > Pseudomonadota > Alphaproteobacteria > Bin65 > Bin65 > Bin65. The sequence goes on from CBDBCG010000002.1 coordinate 1,074,751, forward strand.
GCCATCGAGACGAACCATGAGGACTATGTCATTAATCGCAACATAGCCGTCGCGCCGGCAGTGAAGCGGCTGGCTCGAAACTGAAGGGAAGCGGGCCTGCGCCACCTCCCGGTCGCTGCAATACAGGAAAACGCATCAACGCTTTGAAAACGTCCGCGAATGCCGTTGTGCCGCCGGACGGGGTTCGTTTCCGGGCGGACTGCGGGATGCAGCGCATGGCGGCGGCGCGCTGTTGGCATGGCCGGTGGGTTGCCCGCGGCCGCCGGCTCTGCCAATAAGCCGCGCCGGCGACGCCTGCACCGACCTCCCTGCTGCAACCCGCGCCTTGACTTCCTCCGCCCGCACCAGCCGGCCCCGGCTCGGCATCCTGCTGATGATCGGCACGGTTTTCTGCCTGAGCGTAATGGAGGCCGGTGCGAAATACCTGACCAGGTCGCAACCGTACGAAATGGTCGTCTGGGGACGCTATCTGTTCCACTTCCTGTTAACGGTCCCGATTTTTCTCACTCCGGCAACGATTCGCCTGATCAGAACCGGCCGGCCGGCCATGCATGTGCTGCGCTCGTTGTTTTTGGCCGGCGGCACCCTGGCCGGCATCGGTGCGATCAGTCTGATGCCGCTGGCCGATGCCACGGCGCTGGTTTTCTCGGCGCCTCTGGTCGTCACTCTGCTGTCGCCATGGGTGCTAAACGAGCCGGTCGGCTGGCGCCGGCGGGCAGCGATCGCTGTCGGCTTTCTCGGCGTTGTGATCATTCTGCGGCCGGGATCGGATTTCCTCCAATGGGCGGCGCTACTGCCGCTCCTCGCCAGCCTGTGCTACGCCTGCTACCAGGTATCGACCCGTCTGCTCAGTTTCTCGGAACACCCGCTCACGCTGTTTTTCTACACCAGCGTCGTCGGTCTGGTCGCCACGACGCCGATGGCCATCGTCGTCTGGAGCCCGATGACCGGCACGGAATGGATGCTTCTGCTGCTGGTGGGATTTTTCGGTTTCGCCGGCCAGTTTCTGCTGATCAAGGCGTTTCAGGTTGCAGAAGCCTCCACCGTCGCGCCCTTCATCTACGTCCAGCTTCTGTTTGCCGGTTTCTTCGGCTGGTGGCTGTTCGGCGATCTTCCGGATGGTTGGGTCCTGCTGGGCGCCGCGGTCGTCGTCGGCAGTGGCCTCTATATCTGGTGGCGCGAAACCCGGTGCACCGCAGCGGTATGAACGGCTCGGCATGACACGCGGCTCCGGCTTCAGCGCCGGCTACGTCAGGCGCGCCGACGCCAGCGGAATCCTTCTCATGCTCGGCGCCACGCTCTTTTTCGTCGCAACCAACGTGTTCGTCAAATTCCTGGCGGCCGAAGACATGAGCGTATTCCAGATCACCTGGGGCCGGATGGTCTTCCACTGGCTGGCTTTCCTGCCCCTGTTCCTGCTGCCGCACTATCGCGCAACGATCCGGCCGAAACGCCCGCGCCTGCAGTTCTACCGTTCCGCCATCCTGTTCTTTACCAATACTCTGTTCTTCGGCGGCCTCACATTTCTTACCCTGGCGAGCGCTGCGTCGATCATGTACGCCGGGCCGCTCGTCGTGGTGATCCTGAGCTTCCTGTTCCTCGGCGAAAGGGTCGGTCCGCGGCGCTGGGCGGCGGTAACGCTCGGTTTCGCCGGTGTCATCATCATCATGCGGCCTGACGGCGCCTTTCATTGGGCCATGCTGCTGCCATTCGGTGCCGCGATCGGATTCGCGATCTACCAGCTGATCACCCGCGCCGTCGCAGCCGACGACAACCCGTTCACGACGATGTTCTGGACACCGGTCGTCGCCATGATTGTCTCTTCGGTACTCATGCTCTTTTTCTGGGAGAATCCGACGCCGCTGGGCTGGCTGTGGCTGGCCTGCTGCGGTTTCGCGGCGGGCTCCGGGCAATTCCTGCTGATTATCGCCTTTTCCCGGTCCGAGGCATCGCTGCTTGCGCCGTTTACCTATTCCATTCTGATTTGGGCAGCCCTCGCCGGGATCGTCATGTTCGGCAACTATCCGGACGCCATGACCATTCTCGGTGCCGGCATCGTGGTGCTGGCCGGCCTCTACATCTGGGCGCGGGAACGGCGTCTCGGCGCCGGAGGGGCCGACGGCCCGGCGCCGTCCTGAAGCCGCCTTGCTCTCTGCATCCGGGCGCGCCTATAAGAGGGCTTTGATGGTCGCAGCGCTGAAACAACCGAACTTCGATTTCCGGCACCGCAACCTGCTGGGCATCGAGGGGCTATCGGCCGAAGAAATCAGCCTGCTGCTCGACCGGTCGGACCATTATGCCGAGTTGAACCGTGGCGCGCCCAGACCCGGAAAGATGCTGCGCGGCCGGACGGTCATCAACCTGTTCTTCGAGAATTCGACACGCACCCGCACATCGTTCCAGCTGGCGGCGCTGCGCTTGGGCGCCGATGTCGTCAACATGTCGATCGAGCACAGTTCGATCAAAAAGGGCGAGACGCTGCTCGATACCGCGCTCACTTTGAATGCCATGCATCCGGACGTCCTGGTGTGCCGGCATCCCGAAAGCGGCGCGGTCAAGCTCCTGTCACAGAAGGTCGAGTGCGTGGTCGTCAACGGCGGCGACGGCGCCCACGAGCATCCGACCCAGGCCCTGCTCGACGCGGTCACCATCCGGCGGCGCAAGGGCCGTCTGCAGGGCCTGATCGTGGCGATTTGCGGCGATGTCGTGCACAGCCGGGTGGCGCGCTCCAATATCCACCTGCTGCACACCATGGGCGCGCGCGTTCGTGTCATCGGGCCTCCGACGCTGGTTCCCGGCACGATGGAGCGCTTCGGCGTGGAGGTGTTCCACAATATGGAGCGCGGCCTGAAGGACGCCGACATCGTGATGATGCTGCGCCTCCAGCTCGAGCGCATGCAGGGCAGCTATGTGCCGTCGATCCGGGAATATTTCCGCTTCTTCGGCCTCGACCGGCAGAAGTTGTCGAACGCGAAGCCGGACGCGTTGATCCTGCATCCCGGCCCGATGAATCGCGGCGTCGAAATCGACAGCGAAGTTGCCGACGATATCGGCCGCAGCGCGATTCAGGAGCAGGTCGAGATGGGCGTTGCCGTGCGCATGGCCTGCCTTGAGGTGCTGACCCGAAACCTGCCGGAACCGGACGACGGCTGATGGCGGGCGCCAGCACACGCCACGGAGGTGCACGGCGGGGGGGCGAACGCAACGGCACGGTCGCCTACGTCAACGCCCGGCTGATCGACCCTGCCAGCGACCTCGACACGCCCGGCGCGCTGGTGACGAGCGGCGGGGTTATCGCAGATCTCGGCCCGCGTCTGTTCAGCAATGCGCCGCCGGCTTCGGTCGAGGTCGTGGACTGCCGCGGCCTGATTCTGGCGCCCGGCCTTGTTGACATGCGCACGCAGCTCCGAGAGCCCGGCGAGGAGCACAAGGAAACGATCGAGACGGCGAGCGCGGCGGCCAGCGCCGGCGGCGTCTCGACCATGGTCTGCCTGCCGAACACCGACCCGGTGATCGACGACGTCGCCGGCGTCGAGTTCGTCGCCAGGCGCGCGCGGGAGGTCAAGGCGACCAAGGTGTTCTGCTACGCCGCCGCGACGATCGGGCTGCAGGGTCGCGAGCTTACCGAGATGGGCCTGCTGGCGGAGACCGGTGCGCTTGCATTTACCGACGGTACGCGGGCGATCGCCAATTCGCGGGTCATGCAACGGGCGCTAAACTATGCTCGGACTTTCGGCTTGCTCATCGTCCAGCATCCCGAAGATCCGGCGCTCGCAGAAAACGGGGTCATGAACGGCGGCGAGATGGCGCTGCGCCTCGGCCTGCGGGGCATTCCGCGGGTCGCGGAAGTTGTGATGATCGAGCGTGACTTACGGCTCGTAGAGGCGACGGGCGGGCGTTACCACGCCGCCCATCTTTCGACCGCCGAAGCGGTCGACGCAATCCGGTGCGCCAAGGCGCGCGAACTGCCGGTGACCTGCGATACCGCACCGCCCTATTTCACCCTCAATGAATCCGCAATCGGCGATTATCGCACCTTCGCCAAGCTGTCGCCGCCGCTGCGCACGGAAGACGACCGGGAAGCGATCGTCGAGGGGCTGGCCGACGGCACGATAGACGCCATCGCCAGCGATCACGCGCCCCACGACCAGGACAGCAAACGGGTGCCATTCGCCCAGGCCGAAGACGGGATCGCCGGGCTGGAGACGCTGCTGCCGCTCAGCCTCACCCTGGTGCACAAGGGCCGGCTCGGCATGGCCCAGTTGCTCGGCAAGCTGACCGGCGGGCCGGCCGGCATTCTCGGGCTCGGCGAAGGCCGCCTGTGCAAGGGCGCACCGGCCGACCTGGTGCTGATCGACCCGGACCGCCCCTGGCGCATCGATCCCGACGCCTTCCTCAGCAAGTCGAAAAACGCGCCCTGGGATAACCTTCCGGTTCAGGGCATGGCGATGCGCACCGTAGTCGAGGGGCGGGTCCTGCACGACCGGATAACGTAAGGTTTGCGTAGGATCGCGCGCTATGCCGGATCCGATCAGCTGGGCCTTCGCGTGGCCCTACCTCGTCTCGGCGCTGGCGGCCGGCTATCTCCTCGGTTCCGTGCCGTTCGGCCTGGCGCTCACCCGGCTCGCCGGCAGGGGCGACCTGCGCCGGATCGGCTCCGGCAATATCGGCGCGACCAACGTGTTGCGCACCGGCAGCAAGGGCCTCGCGCTGGCGACCCTGCTGCTCGATGGCGGCAAGGGGGCAGCGGCATTGCTGATCGCGCACAGCCTGTACGGGCCCGACATCGCGGTAGCCGCCGGCGCTGGCGCATTCCTCGGCCATCTGTTTCCTGTCTGGCTGAAATTCCGGGGCGGCAAGGGTGTCGCGACGGCGCTCGGCGTGCTGCTCGCCGGCTGCTGGCCGGTCGGCGCATTGGCCTGCCTGACTTGGCTGCTCTGTGCTGCGGCGTTCCGCTATTCCAGCTTGGCGGCGCTCGCTGCCCTCATGGCGGCGCCGGTCGGCGCCAAAGCGCTGGGCTGGTTCGGCGCGCCTGACCCCGGCAGCCCCGTCCTCTACGACCAGATGGCCGAAGTCGCGGGCCTGCTCGCCGTCATGGTCTGGATACGCCACATCGCCAACATCCGCCGCCTGATGCGCGGCGAGGAGCCCAGGATCGGCCGGACGTGATTACCGGGCGGCGGTCCCGCCGGGTTACCGCTTTTCTTGTCGGTGAATGGTGAACCGAGCGCGGCCGGAACCGTCGAACTCATGCGCTCTCGTAGAGCCTTGTCAGCACGAACTCACGATGGCCGAGTGCTTCCGCTGCCGTCAGCCTTCCGTTGGCGGTGCGAATCATCATGTCGAGCAACGCATCTCCTGCGTCGTCAGGGGTCATTTCCTTGCGCAGCAAACCCGAAACGTCGACATCCACATGTTCGCCCATGGTGCGTACGGTACGCGGGTTTGCGCAGATCTTGATATTCGGCAGGATCGGATTGCCGATGATGTTGCCCTGGCCGGTAGGGAAGAAATGCACCACGAAGCCGGCCGCGGCGCACAGGGTCACCATCTCGGCGGCGGCCGAGGAGGAATCCATGAACCACAACCCGGGGCCGTCCGGCGCTTCCGCCTTGTCGAGCACGCCGTCGATCATGCACTCGCGGCCGATCTTCTGGATGTTGCCGAGGGCCTTTTCCTCGATGGTGGTGAGTCCGCCCGCGATATTTCCCTTGGTGGGCTGGGATTCGGAGAGATCGCTGGTCTTGTGGCGCTCGACGACTTCCTGGTAGCGGTTGAACATGTACATGAACCGCTCTCGGATTTCGGGAGTGCGGCAACGCTCGGCGACTAGGTGCTCGCCGCCTGTGATCTCCGTGGTCTCGCCGAAAACCATCGTAGCGCCGAGCGGATAGAGCTTGTCGTAGGCGTTGCCGACGGTGGGATTGGACCCGCAGCCCGAGGTCGTGTCCGACTCGCCGCATTTGGTGGACACCCAAAGGTCCGCCAGCGACGCTTCCTCGCGCACGGCCTCGGACGCCCGCTGAACGTATTCGCGCGCAGTCTTCGAGGCCTGCATGATCGTCTCGTGGTCGCCGTGCAACTCGATGCCATAGCCGGTGACCGGTTTGCCGGTCTCGGCGATGCCGTCGACCACGCGCTGCGTCCAGCCCTCCTCGATGCCGATCACCACGACCGCGGCGACGTTGGGGTTTGCGCCGGTGCCGATCAAGGTCCGGAAATGCAGCTCTAGGTCCGCCCCGAACTGGAGCCGGCCGTAGGGGTGCGGGATCGCCATGGCGCCCTTGATGTTGTTGGCGACCGCCTCGCTGGCCGCATTCGAGAGATCGTCGACGGGAAGGACTATTACGTGGTTGCGCACGCCCACTCGGCCGTTCTCGCGGCGGTAGCCCCGGAATGTCGCGTTCGCCAGATCCATTGCCATCGGGTCTCCTCCTACCAGCGCTTGGTCTTGATGTTTTGCACATGGGCGTGCTCGCCCACAGCGATGTCCGCCACCACCCGGCCGATGTCGACGCCGTACTTGATGACGGTATCGCCGATCTTCATCGGCTTGATCGCGAGCTTGTGGCCGATCGGAATATCGCTCGCCGCCCGGAACGAGATATCCTTGTCCTGGTCCATGATCCAGCCGGTGAGCTCTGCGCCTGCCTCGACGCCCTCGACAACGACCACCCCGACGCTGTCGCCCTCGTCATGCACCACGAAATCGATCATTTCGCTTCTCCGTTCCCGATGTTCGCGCCGCGTGACCGGCGCACTTCATAACAATTCTTGCGCAGCATGGGTGCGCCGTGTCCCGAATTCTGATTGCCCGCGACAGAAGCCGGTCGTTGTCCTTTCAAGTCTTTATTTGCCCAGCGGCGCCAGCGAGCCGCGTTCGACCAGCACCGTCTCGAAGACGACGCTGTCCGTGTCGTCTTCCCGGGCACGCAGCCGGAGCAGTAATCTCGCAGCCGCCTCGCCCATCCGGCGATGGGGAACGTGAACGGTGGTGAGCGAGGGATCGAGCACGAGAGCCAAGTCTATATCGTCGAATCCGGTCACGGAAACATCGGCAGGTGCCTTGAGACCGAGACCGCGGACAGCCGTCAGCGCGCCGGCGGCCAGAACGTCGTTGCCGCAGATGATCGCGCTTGGGCGGGGCGCCGCTGCTAGGAGGCGCCGCGCCGCATTTGCGCCGGCCTCGAGATGATAGGGAGATTCGATCAGGTTCGATTCGTCGAGTTGCAGGCCGCGCGCTACAAGTGCGGCGCGTACGCCTTCAACCCTGGCCGCGGCCCGGTCGTTGCCGCGAGTGACACCGGCGATCATCGCAATCTGCCTGTGTCCGAGATCGACCACCCTTTCTGTCATGGCGGACGCTGCGGCAAGGTTGTCGAAACCGACGCAGGGCCACGGACAGTCAGGTCGCCATGACCAGACGAGGACGAACGGTACGCCACGCCGTTCGAGCATCGTGTATAGCGCCGGATCCCGCGCCTCCCCGATCAGCACAAGCCCGTCGACGCCGCGACCGAGCAGGGTACGGATCTGCTGCGCCTCTCGTTCCGGATCGTAGTTCGACGTTGCAACGACGAGTGTGACCCCGTCCGCAGCCAGCGCCTCTTGCAGCGCCTGAAGGCCGCGGGCGAAAATCGCGTTCTCCATGGTCGGGATCACGGCACCTACGGTGTTGGTCCGGTTGGAGGCGAGCGCGCGGCCGCCGAAATGCGGCGTGTAGTCGAAATGGGCGACCGCGGCCTCGACCCGTCTGCGCGTCTTCGCGCGCACCCGTTCGGGCTCGTTGAGGACGCGCGAGACGGTTGCAGTCGAGACGCCGGCCATGCCGGCAACGTCCTCGAGTGTCGGCCGCGATCTCATCTTCCAACCGGTCTCAATTTTCAAAATTTCCCATTTCTAGCAATGAAAGCGCTTCAAAACAAAATAAAAGCGCTTGCATTCGCGACAATCTGCCTCGATACTGGCCTGCAGCACGGCAATCCAGTCGCCGGCTGTCCGGGTAAGGAGACGCGCAGGTGATTCGTACAGGCCGCATCGTCCTCGTCGGCGCGCTGATCTGCTTTCTCATCTTTTTTGCCAGTGTTGCATTGGGCGCTGCGGGCCTCGGCACGCCGTTCAGCGACGTGGCCGAGATGCTGATCCTCTTAGTCGCCGCTCTTCTATTCGTGACCGGCGTCCTGATGCTGGAGGCGGCTGAAATACGAAGCGGCAACACCCAATAGACGATACACCCCAAGGGAGGAAACAACATGACAGACGAGAAAACCAAAGCCGAGATCGCCTCGGTCGAACGGCGGAATTTCGTCAAACTGGTCGGTACCGGCGGATTTACCGCAGCCGCGGTCGCGGCCGCGGCCGGGGTGCTCGGATCGAGCGAGGCCTCGGCCCAGACGGCGCGGGAGGAAGCCCGGCGCAAGCGGGCCGCCAAACACATCATGACGATCGGGACCGCGTATGTGCTGACGGCGGATCGCAGCTACCCGATCATGCAGCTCGACTTCAAGGAGAACATCCAGAATGCGACCAACGGTAAGGTCTACGTCAAGCTCGCGGCGGGCGGCCAGCTCGGCGCCGGCGGAGCGCTGGCCCAGAAGGTCCAGGGCGGCACGATCCAGGCCGCACAGCATTCACTGTCGAATTTTGCGCCCTTCGCGCCAGTCGTCGACCTCATCAACCTGCCCTACCTGTGCGGCGCCAATCAGCGCTTCGTCAACCTGGTGACCTCGGACCACTGGCAAAAGACGGTTCACCCCAAGGTCGAAGCCAGGGGCTTCAAGCCGCTCTACTATGTTGTGATCGATCCGCGGGTCGTCGCCGTCCGCAAGGGCGGCGCCGGCGCGGTCGTATCGCCGGCAGACCTGAAGGGCGTGAAATTCCGCGTTCCGGGCTCCAAGATGCTACAGCAATACTATCGCATGGTCGGCGCCAACCCGACGCCCGTGGCCTGGGGCGAGACTCCTTCGGCCATCAAGCAGGGGGTCGCAGACGCGCTCGACCCGGCGGTCGGTGCGCTTCACGTCTTCGGCTTCAAGGACATTCTCAGCCATATCACCTTCACCCAGGCGGTGCCGGACAGCCAAGTCTATTCGTGCAACCTCGAATGGTTCAACGGCCTGCCCGGAGACGTCAAACAGGGAATCGAATTCGCAGCCGAGATTACGTCGCATCAAAATCTCGCCAAGGTGCCGGCCGCGCGCAACTACGCGATGGCGGAGCTGCGCAGTTCGGGGGTCAAGTTCCATTCGCTGAGCCCGGCCCAGCTGAAAGTCTGGCAGGACGCCGGCGGCTACCAGCGCGCAGAATGGAACAGCTTTAAGACCGCTCTCGCCGGCTCCATGGACGCCTTCGACAAGCTGGTCGAGGCCGCCGGAACGATGGGCCGGTACTACGTCCACGACGCCTGACGGCCGTTGCAGCGCCGGGTGCGGTTGCCGCGCCCGGCGTGACTTGCGGGCGTAAGTCGGGGGAAGCTGCCCGATTGACCGAATCCGGTCCGGAAAGGGGAAGGCGCATGCTCGCTATCCTGAACCGAAACGCCGAACGCTGGGCGTTGCTGGTCTTCTACACCATGCTCGTCGCGACCATGGCGGTTGAGGTCGTGCGCCGCGAACTGTTCGCCTACTCCTCGATCTGGGGCGAGGAGATCGTCCGCTACGCGTTCATCTACCTGGCCTGGATCGGCGCAGCCGCGGCAGTGCGCGACCGGGCGCATATCCGCATCGACGTCCTGTTCAACTATGTCGGGCCGCGGGTGAAGGCCTGCCTCTACATATTCGGCGACATCGTCATGATGATCATCGCGCTGCTGGCGGTCTGGTGGTCGTTCGAAACGGTGACGGTGTCATGGAAGTTCGGCTCGGTTAGCCACGGCCTGCGCATGTCGATGGTCTGGTTCCTGGCCGCCGTCCCCCTCGGCTTCTCGCTGATGATCTTCCGCCTGATCCAGTCGCTTCTGCGCGACATTGCCGACTTCGCCGCGGGCCGCTCCGCATACGAGGGCGAACGGCTCTTCGACTGAGGAACGCGCCATGCTCTGGAACCAGATGAAGCAGGAAGGTGCGGCGATCGGCTGGGATTTTTACGGCCCGGTCATCCTTTTTGTTCTCCTGATCGCACTGGGCGTCCCGGTCTGGGCGGCGATCGGCGCGGGCGCGGTGGCCATGCTGGTCGTTTCCGGCGTGTTGCCGCTTTCGCTGCTGGGCGAGAGCCTGTTCGACGGGATCGACCATTTCGCGCTCACAGCGGTGCCGCTGTTCATCCTGACCGGTGACGTCTTGGTGCGCACGGGCCTCAGCCGCAAGTTTCTCGACGTGGCGGAAGCGTTGACGTGCTGGGCCAAAGGCGGCTTCGGTTCCGCCACTGTCCTGGTCTGCGGCATGTTCTCCGCAATTTCCGGTTCGGATGCGGCCGGCGCCGCCGCCGTCGGCCGCATGACCATCGCGCGGCTTGTCGAAGCGGGCTATCCGCGCCCCCATGCCTGCGCGCTGGTCGCCGCCGGCGCCTGTACCGGCATTCTGATTCCGCCCTCGATCGCCTACATCGTGATCGGGCTGGTCCTCGGGATTTCGGCGTCGACCCTGTTCCAGGCGGCGCTGATTCCGGGTCTCCTGATCCTCGGCTCGATCCTTGTCACCAACATCGTGGTCAATCGCCGTCACGCTTACGAAGGCGGTAACCTCATCACTACAGCCGAATGGGCCGCCAACCTCTGGCGGTCCCTGAGGAGCGGCTGGTACGCGTTCCTGGTTCCCGGGGTCATCTTCTGGGGTATCTTTTCGGGGCGGTTGACTCCGACAGAGGCCGGGGCGACGGCGGTCGTCATTACGATTTTCCTGGGCTTCATCCTCGGCACTCTGAAGCTCTCGGACTTTCCCGCGATGCTTGTGAGTTCGGCCAAGGTGAACGGCGTGATCCTGCCGATCATCGCGTTGTCGCTGCCGCTCGCACAGGCCATGGCTGCGCTCGGGGTCCCGCAAGGGTTCGTCTTCGCGGTCACCTCGCTGACCGAAAATCCCTACATGCTGATCCTGCTGATGATCGCCATTCTGATCGCAGCCGGCTGCGTGATGGAGACGACGCCCAACATCGTGATCCTGGCGCCCATCCTGATGCCGCTCGCCCAAGAGATCGGCATGAACGAAATCCAGTTCTGCGTAATGATGATCACGGCCCTCGGCGTCGGTTTCATCACGCCGCCGCTGGGGCTCAATCTGTTCGTCGTTTCGGGACTGACGGGCGAATCTATTCTGAAGATCGCGGGGCGTGCCGTTCCTTTCGTTTTCTTCATGCTTCTTGTAGTACTGTTGATCGCCTACTTGCCTGAGATTTCCACGACGCTGCTGCCCGATAGCTACAAATAGCGGGTCGATGACGGTCGCTTACCTAAAGAAGGCCGCCAGGCGTGCAACCGACGACGCCGGCGACGTAACCGCGGTCGTTACGGCGATGCTCGACGAGATCGAGCGCGAAGGCGAGCTGGCGGCACTGCGCCATGCAGCCGAGTTCGACCGCTACGACGGCAACGTGGTGCTGACGCGCGACGAGATCGATGCCGCAGCTGCCGAGGTGCCGCAAAAACTCAAGGACGACATTCGCTTTGCCTGGGACAACATCCGCCGCTTCGCGGATGCCCAGAAGGCGACGATACGTGACATGGAGATCGAGGTAACGCCGGGAACGGTGGCCGGTCAGAAAGCGATTCCCTGCCGGGCGGCCGGTTGTTACACGCCGGGCGGCCGGTACAGCCATGTCGCCTCGGCGCTGATGACCGTGACGACGGCAAAGGTGGCGGGATGCGGTCACATTACCGCCTGTTCGCCGCCCCGGCCGGGCATTGGAATTGCCCCGGCGATCGTATACAGCGCCGATTTGTGCGGCGCCGATACGATCCTGGCGCTCGGCGGCGTGCAGGGCATCGCGGCGATGGCGTTCGGCCTGTTCGGCCTGCCGCAGGCCGATATCCTGGTCGGCCCCGGTAACCAGTTCGTTGCCGAGGCCAAGCGCATCCTGTTCGGCCGCGTCGGCATCGACATGTTCGCCGGCCCGACCAACAGCCTGATTTTGGCAGACGAAACCGCCGATCCGCACATTGTTGCGTGGGATCTCGTCGGCCAGGCGGAGCACGGCTACAATTCGCCTGTCTGGCTCGCGACGACTCATCGTCCACTTGCCGAATCGATACTGGAACTGGTGCCGCGCTGCATAGAGACATTGCCCGAGCTCAACAGGAAAAGCGCCGCCGCGGCGTGGTGCGACATGGCCGAGGTGATGGTCGTGCCGGACCGCGAAACGCTGGCCCGGGTCGCCGACGAATATGCGCCCGAACACCTGCATGTTCAGGCTGCCGATCTCGACTGGTTCCTCGACCGCCTACGATGCTACGGCTCGCTGTTTCTCGGCGAAGAGACGACGGTGGCCTTCGGCGACAAATCTGCCGGCCCGAACCATGTCCTGCCGACTTCGGGCGCGGCGCGCTATACCGGAGGCCTGTCGGTCCACAAATACATGAAGCTGGTGACTTGGCAGCGGGCGACGCGGGACGGTGCGAAACCGATAGCCGCGGCGACGGCGCGAATTTCGCGGCTCGAAGGTATGGAAGGCCATGCCCGCACTGCCGATATCCGGCTGGAAAAATACTTCCCGGACGAAACTTTCGACCTTTCAGCATCGGACTGAGTCAATGGCTGCGCTCTATCGCGCCGATCTGTTCAGTGTCGCGGGCCGCGTCGCCTGCGTGACCGGAGCGAGTTCGGGCATCGGCCGGGCGGTCGCCACGGCACTGGCCGAAGCCGGCGCCCTTGTCGTCGGTGTGGCCCGGCGCACCGCGCTGCTGGAGGAGTGGCGCGCAGCCACCGGCGAAGAGACGGCAGTCGTAGCCGCCGATCTTTCCGATCCCGCCGGGACAAAGGGGGCGGCCGGGCGCATCGCAGCGCCGTTCGGCCCGCCGGACATTCTGGTCAATGCTGCGGGCCTCAATATGCGGGAGCCCGCGGACGAGGTGGCCCTCGACAGCTGGCGCCGGACCATGGACCTGAACCTGGCGGCGCCCTTTTTCCTCGCCCAGGTTCTGGTTCCCCCGATGCGGGAGAAAGGCTGGGGCCGGATCGTCAATGTTGCGTCACTGCAAAGTGCGCGCGCCTTCCCCGGGGGGCTCGCCTACGGCGCCTCCAAGGGTGGAGTCGTCCAACTGACGCGGGCGATGGCCGAGGCCTGGTCGTGCGACGGGGTAACGGTGAACGCGCTGGCGCCCGGCTTCTTCCCGACCGAGCTGACCTCTCCCGTATTCGGTGCCCCGGCAATGGCCGCAAAGCATGCGGCGCAAACCTGTATCGGGCGGAACGGGGAACTGGCTGATCTGGTCGGACCCGCCCTGTTTCTCTGTTCGGACGCGGCCGGCTACGTCACCGGCCAGGTTCTGTTTGTCGACGGGGGATACACCGCGAAATGAAAGCACTCGTTTACACGGGCGCCGAGACCCTCGACTATCGCGAGGCTCCGGATCCCGAACCCGGCGAGGACGCGCTGATTCGCGTCGCGCATGTCGGCATCTGCGGTTCGGATATGCACGCCTGGGCCGGCCATGACGAGCGTCGCCCGGCACCGCTGATTCTCGGGCACGAAGTGTCAGGCATCGTGATCGACGGGCCGGGGGCGGGCAGCCGCGTTGCAGTCAATCCGCTGGTGACCTGCGGCGCTTGCGCGGCCTGCCGTTCGGGGCGGGACAATCTCTGCAGAACGCGCCAGATTATCTCGATGCCGCCGCGTGAAGGGGCGTTCGCCGAACTGCTCGCGATGCCGCCGGGCAACCTCATTGCGATACCGGACGATGTGCCGACCGAGAAGGCCGTTCTGGCCGAACCGCTGGCTTGCGGCTGGCACGCGGTGCGCCTGTCGCAGCAGGTTCTCGACGGTCCGGTCGAAGAAATGCGCTGTCTGGTGATCGGCGGCGGTGCCGTCGGCCTTGGTGCTGCGTTGGTCCTGAGCGCACAGGGCGCGTCGGAAATCCACATCGCCGAGACCAATCCAGCGCGCCGGGTCATCGTGGCGCGCGCCGGCGATTTCTGCGTTTATGACCCGGTGGCGGAGGACAGTCCGGAAGAGGTCGACCTGGTCATCGACGCAGCCGGTTTCGAGCCGACACGCGCACTGGCGTCTGCCGCTGTACGGCCCGGCGGCGCCATTCTGCATATCGGCCTCGGCTCGGCGGCGGGCGGACTCGATATCCGCCGCATGACCCTTCAGGAAATCACATTCATCGGAACCTACACCTACAGCGCCGCCGATTTCCGGGAGACGGCAGCAGCGATCTTTGCCGGGCGTCTCGGTTCGCTCGACTGGGCCGAAGTCCGGCCGCTTTCCGAGGGCGCCCGCGCCTTCGCCGACATAGGCGCCGGCCGCGCCGCCGCCCCGAAGATTATCTTGGTGCCCTGATAAACCGACGGGGCTGCGAAGGCCGGACGCTTGACTTGCGCCAAATTTCATGAACATAAATCGAACAAAATATCCATACCGGTAATTTTCATGGAATACGGTCATCGACGGGCACTGACGGAGGCGGAACGGGTCGACTGGCTCCGGCTGATCCGCACCGAGAACGTCGGCCCCGTCACATTCTGGCACCTGTTGCGCCATTTCGGGTCGGCTGCGGAGGCGCTCGATGGACTGCCGGAGTTGTCGCGCCGGGGAGGCCGGGCAAAGCCGGTGCGCATCGCTTCGGTCGCTGCCGCAAAGGCAGAGATCGCCGCGACGTGCAAGACAGGCGCCCGGCTGGTCGCGGCGCAGGAGCCCGACTATCCCTGGCGCCTGGCGACGACCGAGGATGCGCCGCCGCTGATTTCACTCGCCGGCGCGGCCGCGCTGGGCAACGCGCCGGTCGTCGCCGTCGTCGGCGCCCGCAACGCCTCGTCGAACGGTAAGCGCATTGCGCGGACGATAGCACAGGCGCTCGGCGAGGCCGGTGTCGCCGTCGCGTCCGGCCTGGCGCGCGGCATCGACGCCGCAGCTCATTCCGGCGCGCTGGATACGGGTACCATCGCCGTCGTCGCCGGAGGAATCGATGTCTGCTACCCGCCCGAACATAGCGAATTGATGCGGGATATCGCCACCCGCGGCGCCATCCTGGCCGAACAGCCCATCGGTACGAAACCGCAGGGCCGCCATTTCCCGCGTCGCAATCGCATCGTTTCGGGCATCGCCAGTGGCGTTCTGGTCGTTGAGGCGGCAGCGCGATCCGGCTCGCTGATCACGGCGCGCTGCGCTGGCGAGCAGGGCCGCGACGTATTCGCCGTTCCCGGATCGCCACTCGATCCACGCAGTGCAGGCGCCAATGGCCTACTGCGCGACGGCGCGATCCTGACCGAGACCGCCGACGATATTCTGCAGGTCCTGCAACCCGGACTGCGGGAGGCGCCGGGAGGGGCAGAACCATCCGTCGCGCTGCCGGATTCGAATGCTGAAGCGCCGCGCAGGGCGGCGGATGCCGTCATCGCGGACGCCCGCCGATCGCTTGCCGACTGCCTGTCGCCAGCGCCCACGCCGGTCGACGATCTGGTGCGCGAATTCGGTGACGATCCCGCGACTGTCGCGGCCGCGCTGCTTGAGCTCGAACTTGCCGGCAGGCTCGAACGGCACCCCGGCAACCGTGTCGCGCTGGTAGCCGCATAAGCTGCAATATGCTTGACGCTGCGCACTGACAGGCCCATCTGCGGGGGCCGGCCGGTACAATGGTCGTTGTACCTGACGTTGCCGGAAAACAGACTATTGGGCCGCCATGAACGTCGTCGTCGTCGAATCCCCGGCCAAGGCGAAGACCATTAACAAATATCTCGGTGCGGACTGGCGGGTCCTTGCCAGCTACGGCCATGTCCGCGATCTGGCCGAGAAGGAAGGCTCGGTCGATCCGGAAAACGGCTTCGCCATGACCTGGCAGGTCGACTCGCGGGCAAAAAAGCGGATCGACGAAATCGCAAGCGCCGCCAAAAAGGCCGGCAGCCTGTTCCTGGCAACCGATCCGGACCGCGAAGGCGAAGCGATTTCCTGGCATGTCCTCGAACTGCTTCGACAGAAATACGGGCTCAAGACTCTCGATGTTCGCCGGGTTGTCTTTCGCGAGATCACGCGGGACGCTGTCCGGCAGGCCATGGAAAATCCGCGCACCATCGATCTGGATCTGGTCGATGCCTATCTGGCTCGCCGGGCGCTCGACTACCTCGTCGGGTACCATCTCTCGCCGGTACTCTGGCGAAAGCTGCCGGGCGCGCGTTCAGCGGGCCGGGTGCAGTCGGTCGCCCTGCGCCTGGTGTGCGAGCGCGAAGACGAGATCGAACGCTTCCTCACCCAGGAATACTGGACGGTTGACGCCGATTTCCTGACCCCGCGGCGCGACCGGTTTACCGCCCGTCTTACCCATCTCGACGGCAAGAAGCTCGACCGGCTCTCCATCGCCAGCGAGGCTCAGGCCGGTGCCGCCGTTGCGGCGATCGAAGCGGCTTCCTTCGCGTGCACGGGAGTCGAGCGCAAGCAGGTCCGGCGCCACCCGGCGCCGCCGTTCACGACCTCCACCCTGCAGCAAGAAGCCTCGCGAAAACTGCGCATGAGCGCAGACCGGACGATGAGCACGGCCCAGCGCCTCTACGAAGGCGTCGACATCGGCGGAGAAACTGTCGGCCTGATCAGCTATATGCGAACCGATTCGACCGTGCTGTCCGGGGAAGCGATAGGAGGCTGTCGACGCCTGATCGAACGCGACTACGGCGGCGCCTACTTGCCCGAGAAGCCGCGTCGTTACCGGACAAAAGCGCGAAATGCCCAGGAAGCCCACGAGGCGATTCGGCCGACTGACCTTTTCCGGCGACCGGCCGATGTGGCGGATCACCTGACCGGCGAGCAGGCAAGGCTCTATGAACTGATCTGGAAACGCGCCGTCGCTTCCCAGATGGCGAGCGCGGTCCTCGACCAGGTAACGGCCGACATTGCCAGCGCAAACCGGATGACGCGGCTGCGCGCTGCGGGATCGACGATCCGCTTCGACGGCTTCCTGAAGCTCTACCGCGAAGGCAGTGACGATCCGTGCGACCGGGAGACAGGACCGGGTCAGGATACCGCCGACGATGAGAACAACCTCTTGCCGGAAATCCATGAGGGCGAAGCCCAGGACCGGACGGCAGTGCGCCCGGCGCAACATTTCACCCAGCCGCCGCCGCGCTATACCGAAGCCAGTCTGGTCAAGCGGCTGGAAGACCTAGGCATCGGCCGGCCGTCGACCTATGCCTCGATCCTCAAAGTGCTGCAGGATCGCGACTATGTCCGTCTGGAGCGCCGCCGCTTCCATCCGGAAGACCGTGGCCGGGTGGTCACCAGCTTCCTCACCAATTTTTTCGGCCGATACGTCGAATACGGATTCACCGCCGGCCTTGAGGAACAACTCGATATCGTCTCGGACGGCCAGGCCGACTGGAAGAAGCTCCTTCACGAATTCTGGACCGCGTTCAATGCGGCAATCGCGGACGCCATGGAGTTGGACCGCGCGCGGGTGATCGATGCTCTGGATGAGGCGCTCGGCCCGCACTTCTTCCCTGCCCGGGAAGAGGGCGCCGACCCGCGCGCCTGCCCGGCTTGCGCAGACGGCCGGCTCGGACTGAAAATCGGCCGCAACGGCGGCTTTATCGGTTGTTCAAACTATCCGGCCTGCCGCTTCACCCGCCCGCTGGCGGTGGTGGACGGCGCCCTACGCGATGCTGCAGCCGCAACCGGTGATCGGCGGTTGGGTGCGGATCCGGCAAGCGGTGCGGCGATCGAGCTGAAAACGGGCCCCTACGGCCCGTATGTCCAGCGGGACGGCGTGGCGAAATCGGAAAAGCCCGAACGGACATCCCTGCCCCGCGGGTTGGAACCGGACTCCGTCAACCTCGAAATCGCGCTGAAGTTGCTTTCCCTGCCTCGCGACATCGCAATTCACCCGGACAACGGCAAACCGATCACCGGCGCCATCGGCCGCTACGGACCCTATGTTCAGAACGATGGTGTCTACGCGAACCTGGCCTCGTGGGAAGAGTTGTTTGAGATTGGAGCGAACCGGGCGGTTACGCTGCTGGCCGAGGCTCGGCAGAAACGCAACGGCGGCGAACAGCGGTCGCTCGGCGAGCACCCACAGAAGAAAGCGCCCGTCACCGCGGGAATCGGACGCTATGGCCCTTATGTCAAGGTTGGCCGCACCTATGCGAGTCTGCCCAAGACCTCGACCGTCGAGTCGGTGACGCTGGATGAGGCTGTCGCTTTGCTGGCGCCGAAACTGTCGAAGTCGGGTGCCCGGAAACCGGCCGCAGGAAGGAAAAGGGCCGCCAAGAATGCACCGGCAAGGAAAGGTTCGGCGGCGCGCGGGTCGAGCGCTGGCAAAGCGGCGAACCCGCCCGCGAAATAGATCCGGCCAGGCCGGCGGTACGGCTGTGACGGTCCGGCATTCCTGAAGCGAGCTGAAAACAGCGTGACGGGCAAGCGATCCGCAAGGGCAAAGGGCCGGGGCCCCTTTCCGACTCGTGAACGGGTGCTTGAATTCATAAATGATAGCGACAGCCCTGTCGGAAAACGCGAAATCGCGCGGGCCTTCAACCTGAGCGGCGCCGACCGGATCCGGCTGCGCGACCTGCTCCGGGAAATGAAGGACGAAGGGTTGCTGCCCAGGGGCCGGCGCCGCCGGCAGGCCGGGACACTGCCCGAGGTCACGGTGATCGAGGTAACCTCGGTGACGGCGGACGGTGACGTATTGGCAGCGCCGGTTCGCTGGGACGGCGAGGGCGCGCCGCCGCCGATCCGGCTATTGCCTGAGCGGGGCCGCCCGCCCGGCGTCGGCGATCGGGTTCTGGCGCGCCTGGCCGGGCCTGACGGCGGCGGTTGGACCGCCCGCACCATGAAACGGTTGGACCGCGGCCCCGATCGTGTGCTGGGAATTTTCCGCACCGACAGGAGCGGCGGTCCGTATGGCGGAATGCTGATCGCAACCGACCGTCGGGTTCGCCACGAGACCGCAATACCGCACGGCATGACGGGAGACGCCCGCGACCAGGACCTGGTCGGGGCTGAGATCCTTCCCGGCAGACCGCTCGGCCCCCGGCTGGCCCGGGTGGTCGAGAATTTCGGATCGGCGGCGGGCCCGAATTCGGTCAGCATGATCTGTATCCACAGCCATGACATTCCACACGAATTCCCGACTGAAGCGCTCGAAGAGGCGGCCCGGCTCGAACCGGCAGCCGCCGACGGCCGTCGTGACCTGCGGGCGCTTCCGCTGGTCACCATAGACGGCGAAGATGCGCGGGATTTCGACGACGCGGTCTGGGCCGAGGCGGATTCGGAGCCGGATAACCCTGGCGGCTGGAAGCTGATCGTCGCGATTGCGGACGTCGCCTGGTATGTCCGACCCGGCCGGCCGCTGGATCGGGAAGCGCTGAATCGGGGCAACTCCGTCTACTTTCCGGACCGGGTCGTGCCGATGTTGCCGGAGCGTCTGTCAAACGATCTTTGTTCCCTGCGTTTGGGCGAGGACCGGGCCTGCATCGCGGCGAATCTCACGATTGACGCGGACGGGCACACCATTCGCCGCCGGTTCGAGCGCGCCGTCATGCGCTCTTCCGCCCGCCTTACCTACGAGCAGGTGCAGCGGGCCCGCGACGGCGCGCCGGATGCGGCAACCGCACCTTTGCTCGGACCGGTCATCGAACCGCTCTACGGCGCCTGGACGGCGCTCGCTGCGGCACGCGCCGCGCGCGAGACCCTGGAACTGGACCTTCCCGAGCGGCAAATCCTGCTGGACGAAGCCGGCCAGGTTTCCGACATCCGGCCGGCGCCGCGCTACGACAGTCACCGTCTGATCGAAGAATTCATGATCGCCGCCAATGTCGCGGCAGCGGAGCATCTCGCGCAGCGCGATCTTGCGTGCATGTATCGGGTTCACGAGCCGCCGGCGGCGGACGGTCTGGAAGCCCTGAGGTCGGCGCTTCACGATTTGGGCGTGCCTCTGCCTGCAAGCGGCCTCCGCCCGGCAGACCTCAACCGCATCCTGAATCAGACCGCCGGTCTGCCCCAGGGCCGGACGATCCACGAACTGATCCTGCGCGCCCAGAGCCAGGCAGCTTACAGCCCCGAGAATCGTGGCCATTTCGGCCTTGCCTTGCCGCGCTATGCCCATTTTACCTCGCCGATCCGCCGCTATGCAGATCTGCTTGTGCATCGCGCCATTGTCGGCGGAATGTCTGGCGGTTCGCGTGGCGGTCTGCCCTCTGGTGCGGAG
This sequence comes from Alphaproteobacteria bacterium, assembly GCA_965202925.1. Classification (GTDB taxonomy): domain Bacteria; phylum Pseudomonadota; class Alphaproteobacteria; order Bin65; family Bin65; genus Bin65. The sequence goes on from CBDBCG010000002.1 coordinate 1,095,035, forward strand.
GGTGCGATGCACAATTGGGGCGAACGGATTTCTTCTGCCGAAAGGCGCGCCATGACGGCAGAGCGGGATGCGGCGGACCGCTACATGGCCGAATTCATGAAGGACAGAATCGGTGCTGCGTTCGACGCAACTGTCTCCGGCATCGCGCGGGCCGGCCTTTTCGTCACCCTGCTTGAAACCGGTGCCAGCGGCCTGATCCCCATGAGCCTGCTGCCCGATACCAGCTTCCGACCCGCCGGCAGGAGGCGCCGGGCGGCCAGTCCTCAAGACCGCATCAAGGTGCAGATCGGCGATCCTGTGCGGGTGCGGCTGCGCGACGCCGTACCGGTCACCGGAGGGCTGCTGTTCGATCTGCTGGATGACGGGAAAATGCCGAAGCGAAGAGGGAAATATTATCCAAGTGCCGGACGGAAGAGTCGAGCTTATTAAAGACAAAAATTAACCAATTCTTTCAACCATTTGAAGTATTTAAGAAATGCGTAGAAAAAGAAATTGACAAATCAACGGTGCGCATCAATTCTTTTTTCGGGCGGACAGGTATGGCGATTCGGTGACCCCTGTGCCCAAGCGGGACGACGTGCGGAGAGCCGCATGGAACGAAATGATCCGGCCGGCAGAGCCATCGGACGATCGATCGGACGTTTCATGACCCGGTGGACCTTGCGATACGCAACCGCCTTTCTGCTGGTAGCGGCAACAGCCTGTGCGAGCCGAAGCGATCTGTCTTCGGCGCCCCTGTCGGAAGGTGGACAGACGGTAATCGGCGCAGGCTACCGCTTCGTGGCAACGCGCTACATACGCTCCGTTCCAGTTCGGGCCGTCGCGTTGTCGGGCCTGAGCGGACTGTCGAAGATCGATCCCAAGGCGCGTGTCATTCCGACTGGCGGCAGGATAGCCGTCCAATACGACGGTAAAATCGTGGCTCAGCTCGAACAGCCGCGGTTCGACGATTTCCGCGGCTGGGCCGGAATTACCGTCCGCGCCTTCGAGGCCGCCGGGAATCGGTCGGTGAAAATCCGCAACGCCCAGCCGGAGGAAGTCTATCGCGCCGTGTTTCGCGCCGCTTTGAGTTCGCTCGACCGCTATTCCCGCTATTCCACGCCGGCCGAAGCGCGCGAGAACCGGGCCTTGCGCGAAGGTTACGGCGGCATCGGCGTCACGATTCGAACCGAAAACGGACTGACGCGAATCGTTTCCGTAATGCCCGGCGCTCCCGGCGACAAAGCCGGTCTCAAGGATAACGACATCATCGCGGCAATCGCCGGAATACCGATAAGCGGCATGAGTCTCAGGAATGTCGTCCAACGTCTGCGCGGACCCCGCGGCAGCGAAGTCCGGCTCAGGGTTCTGCGCTCCACCCGGAAACAGCCGCTGACGGTCAGCGTCAGACGCGCGTTTATTGTGCCGCAGACGGTGATGGCGCGGCGCGCCGACAATGCCGTTTATCTCCGGATCGTCCGGTTCGGCGAGGAAACTGCCCGCAAGGCGGCGGACAAGGTGGCACGGCTCCGCACGAATATCGGCCGGCGCGAGCTGAGCGGGGCCATTCTCGACCTGCGCGACAATCCGGGCGGACTTCTGGAACAGGCGATCCGGATCTCCGACCTGTTCCTGGACGACGGGGAGATCATGCAGTCCCGCGGCCGCCATCCGAACAGTCGCCGCACCTATAGCGCCCGATATGGCGACGTCCTGCGCGGCAAGCCGATCGTGGTGCTGGTCAACGGCCGCACCGCCTCTTCGTCGGAGATCCTCGCTGCCGCCTTGCAGGACAATGGCCGCGCCGTCGTCGTCGGCAGCAGTTCTTTCGGCAAGGGCACGGTTCAGAGCGTCGCTTCCCTGCCTAACGGTGGCGAGATCATTCTGACATGGTCCCGGTTTCATGCACCGTCGGGCTATACGCTCCAGGACCTTGGCGTACGACCGAACATCTGTACCGGCGCCGATCGGAGAAATGCTCATGCCGCGCAACGGGCGATCGACCGGCTGGTTGCAGGCGAAACCGCCTCGGCAGATGCCTTCCGGGCCTGGCGCCGGCAAAGCGAACCGGGTGCCGACGACGTCCGCGCCCTGCGCGCCGCCTGCCCGGGGCGCAACCTGAGCGGCTCGCCGGATGTGGAAGTGGAAATTGCCCGGCTCCTGCTGGCGGACCCGCGCCTGTATCGCCTGGCGCTGAACGCTTCGGCGGCGGAACCCTATCGCGCTTCGACCGAACGGGAGCGCGCCGAAGAATCGCCGATCGACGCGACAAACCAGCGTTAGAAGCGATCCCGGCGTCCGGTTGACAGGTGCAACGGGTTCCCTATGTTCTGCGCCTTGATGTCACCCAACGAACCCGCCGCCGATTCGGCTGACGGGCGGAGCATCCAGACTATGCCGAAGCGCCCCAACACCCAGCAAATCCGGCTCGTCAGCACGGCAGACACCGGCTACTTCTACGTCACATTCAAGAACCCCAAGAATACGACGGAGAAGCTGGAGAAAAAGAAATACGATCCCGTGGCGCGCAAGCATGTGCTGTTCAAGGAAGCGAAGATCAAATAGCGCTGCGGCGGACCGCCAGGGCCGCCAGATCGCGAAACCGAAGACAGCGCCGCCAGCCCCGGCGGCGCTTTGCATTTGTACGGGCCCCAGGGACCCGCCGGAATTTGTGATAGGCTGCGGGCTGTGCAACGGATGACCGCCCGGCGCCGATGACCGCCTTCTGCCGCGATTGCGATACAGTGCTCGACGAAACCGGTGCGGACGGCGCCGGCCCGGCCGAAGGCCTCCGCCGTTGCCCGGCCTGCGGCGGCAGGCGCATCGTTGGCCATGACGAGCTGTTTGAACTCGCCATCGCCCATATCGACTGCGACGCCTTTTATGCCAGCGTCGAGAAACGGGACGATCCGGCGCTGCGGGACAAGCCGGTAATCGTCGGCGGCGGAAAGCGCGGCGTGGTTTCCGCGGCCTGCTACGTCGCGCGCATCCACGGCATCCATTCGGCCATGCCGATGTTCAAGGCGCTCAAAGCCTGCCCCGACGCCGTGGTCCTCCGGCCCGACATGGCGAAATACCAAACGGTCGGCCGGCAGATCCGCCGGATGATGGAAGACCTCACGCCGGCGGTCGAACCGATCTCCATCGATGAGGCCTTTCTCGATCTGGCCGGCACGGCGCGCCTGCACGGCGCTCCTCCTGCAATCGTCCTGGCCGGGCTAGTCCGGCGCATCCGGCGCGAGGCCGGCGTCACGGCCTCGGTCGGGCTGAGCTACAACAAGTTCCTCGCCAAGGTCGCGTCCGACCTCGACAAGCCGCACGGTTTCTCGGTCATCGGCCGGGCGGAAGCGAAGGCCTTTCTCGCCCGGCAGCCGGTCGGCATCGTCTGGGGTGTCGGCAAGGCGATGCGCAGAAAACTGGCGCGCGACGGCATCCGCACCGTCGGACAGCTTCAGGTCCTGGACGAGCAGGACCTGCTGTTGCGCTATGGCAGCATGGGCAGCCGGCTCTACCGGTTCTCGCGCGGCGAGGACAGCCGCCAGGTGCATCGCGGCGGCGCGGCCAAGAGCGTGTCGTCGGAAACCACCTTCGAGGAGGATCTGTCCGAGGCAGCACCGCTCGAAGCCCGGCTTTGGCCGCTGTGCGAAGCGGTGTCCCGGCGCATGAAAGCGGCGGATCTGGCCGGCCGGACGGTGACCCTGAAACTGAAGACCGCGGCCTTCCGCACACGGACGCGCCAGCGCCGCCTGGGCGCGCCGACCCAGCTGGCCGAGGACATGTACCGGGCCGCCCTGCCGATGCTGGCCGGCGAATGCGACGGCACGGCGTTCCGGCTGATCGGCATCGGGCTGAGCGATCTGTCACCGCCGGACGACGCCGGCGAGGCGGACCTGCTCGACCCGGACGCCCGCAGGCGCGCCGCCGTCGAACACACGCTGGACGCGGTGCGCGAAAAGCTCGGCCGCGACGCCATCGCCAAGGGCAGGAGCCTGCGAACGCCAAAGCGCCGCCGGGGTTAGATGCCGGCGGTCAGCAATCCGGCCTTTCGAGCGGCTCGAGCGCCTTGAGGGTTCCGTTCAGGGTGAACGAGCCGTAATCGAGCAGCATGTCGCGCGCGATCCCGTTGTCGGTCATGTTCACGCGGAACGAGTAGGTCGGACGTCCGTCCCTGGGTTCCGGCGCGAAATAGGCGACCCGCATCAGCCAGCCGGGTTGTTGCAGGAGCCGCCGGGCTTCCGCCTTGCCGGGCGCCGGCCTCCGCTTCAGGACCACTACGTTGATGCCGCTGTGCCGGCCGCCCTCGTCAGAACCGTCGAAAATTGTCGACCAGATCGTCCGGCGCCCGCGTTCGGCGGCGCGAACGACGCTCAGATAGTGCCAGGTCGGAAAGACGGTGCCGGCCGGCAGTTCGATCCGCGCCGGACCGGGTTCGCGCAGTTCGACCACGCCCGTTCCGCCGACCCGGCTGAGCGTCGCGACGCCGGACTGGCGTTCGGTGACCGTGCCGTCCACCTTCGTCACAACGGTAAAGGACAGACTGCGGCCATCCCGCGCCTCGACGAGGACCGAGTCGGTCTCGGTCTCCGCCGCCTCGCGGTCGTTCCGGGTGACGCGCAGCCGGAAACGCTGGTGCATGCGCCAATCCGTGCAGGTCTCGTGGAGCTCGTAGTAGATCGCGCCGTCGGCGTGGGCGAGATCGGCCGCAGCCTTTATCCGGTCTATCGACAGCGCATAGATCGCCTTGTGCGGCGCCTGCCGCCTGGCGAACTGTTCCAGGCTCTCGGCGAGGATTGCTCCCGGGTGCAACAGCAGCCAGGCCGCGCCGGCGCCGGCAATCGATATTCTGGTCGGCCGATTCAGCTGCATGGCGCGCCCGATCGGGATTTCCGGGCCCCGGCGCACGACCTCCCCGCGGCCGGACCTCGCCCACGCAGGATAATCCGGGCGCAATTCCGGGCAAGTCCGATATCGCCGGAATTCGCGGCGCCTGCCCTATTCCGCCCTTAATCCGCTTTAGTCCCGGCCGGCAGCTGTAGCCGGATATGCAGTTCGCGCAGCCGGTCCGCCGGCGCTTCGGCCGGTGCGCTCATCATCAGGTCCTCGGCCTGCTGGTTCATCGGGAAGGCGATGACCTCGCGGATGTTGGGCTCGTCGGCCAGCAGCATGACGATCCGGTCGATGCCGGGCGCCGAGCCGCCATGGGGCGGCGCGCCGAAACGCAGCGCGTTCAGCATGCCGGAGAAATGCGTTTCCAGATCTTCGGCCGAATAGCCGGCGATCTCGAACGCCTTGACCATGATTTCCGGCCGGTGGTTCCGGATCGCGCCCGACGACAGTTCCACGCCGTTGCAGACGATGTCGTACTGGAAGGCCTTGATCTCCAGCGGATCGTCGCGCTCCAGCGCCTCGAGCCCGCCCTGGGGCATGGAGAAGGGGTTGTGGCTGAAGTCCAGCCGGCCGGTCGCCTCGTCGATCTCGTACATCGGAAAATCGACGATCCAGCAGAAGTCGAACCGGTCGTCCGCGACCAGGCCGCGCTCCTCGCCGATCCTGGTGCGCACGGTGCCGGCGAACTCGGCCGCGGCCTTCGGCTTGTCGCAGACGAAGAAGACGGCGTCGCCGTCGCCCGCCCCCGTGGCCCCGGCGATCTGCGCGACCCGCTCGGCCCCCAGATTGTTGGCGATCGGCCCGGCGCCTGTGCCGTCGCGCCAGAAGATGTAGCCGAGGCCGGGCTTGCCCTGGTCCTGCGCCCAGCCGTTCATGCGGTCGCAGAAGGCGCGGCTGCCCGCTCCCGGCCCCGGCACCGCGCGCACGGCCGCGCCCTGTTCGACCAGCCGGGCGAAAATCTTGAAGCCCGAGCCGCGGAATGCATCGGTTGCATCGGCGATCTCGATAGGGTTGCGCAGGTCGGGCTTGTCGGTGCCGTATTTCAGCATCGCCTCGTCGAACGGGATGCGCGGGAAGGGCGGCGCGGTGACCGCCCGGCCGCCGCCGAATTCCTCGAACACGCCGTACAGCACCGGCTCCAGCGCGGCGAACACGTCCTCCTGGGTGACGAAGCTCATCTCGAAATCGAGCTGGTAGAACTCGCCGGGCGAGCGGTCGGCCCGGGCGTCCTCGTCGCGGAAGCAGGGCGCGATCTGGAAATACCTGTCGAAGCCCGCGATCATCAGCAGCTGCTTGAACATCTGCGGCGCCTGGGGCAGCGCATAGAAGCGGCCGGGATGCAGGCGCGACGGCACCAGATAATCGCGCGCGCCCTCGGGCGAGCCGGCGGTCAGGATCGGCGTCTGGAACTCGCGGAAGCCCTGGTCGATCATGCGCCGGCGGATCGAGGCGATGACGTCCGAGCGGAGCGCAATGTTGCGCTGCATCTTCTCGCGCCGCAGGTCGAGATAGCGGTGGCGCAGCCGCACCTCCTCGCCATAGTCGGTGTCGCTGTTGACCTGGAGCGGCAGCGGGGCGGCGGCGGATTCGACATGGGCCTCGGCGACCTTCACCTCGACATGGCCGGTCGGCAGGTTCGGATTGACCGTGTCCTCGGACCGCTCGACCACCGGGCCGGTCACGGTCAGCACGCTCTCCAGCTTCACCGCGTCCATGACGGCGAAAGCCGGATCGCCGGTCTCGGCGACGCACTGGGTCACGCCGTAATGGTCGCGCAGGTCGAGGAACAGCAGGTTGCCGTGATCGCGCTTGCGGTGGACCCAGCCGGAGAGGCGGACCGTCTCGCCCGTGTCGTCGGCGCGCAGCGCGCCGCAGCTATGCGTGCGGAAGGGATGCATCGGAAGCGCCCGGCGTGGTCGATTCTGTCTGGGAATTGCCGGCAGGCCCGGCGGCCGAGAATTAACGGTGAGCCCGCAGCGGACAAGTAGCGACCGGCGAAAGCCTGTCAAGCGGCGGGATGACCGCGCTATGCTGCGCGCGCCCGGCCGGGCCGGCGGCGATTGCGGGGAAAGCCGATGACCGACAGGGAAACGCTGATCGCCGATCTGGTGACGGCCAACCGGATCCTGGCGCATGAAGGGGTGGTCGACGGCTTCGGCCATGTCAGCGTGCGCGATCCGGACGATGCCGGCCGCTACCTCATTTCGGTCTCGCGCAGCCCGGAGCTGGTGGACGAGGCCGATATCGTAACTCTCTCGCTCGACGGCACGCCGGCCGGACCGTCGGCGGGCGAGACCCGCGCGCTCTATCTCGAACGGCCGATCCATGGCGCGATCTATGCCGCGCGCCCCGATGTCGGCTGCATCGTCCACAATCACAGCCTGTCGGTGATCCCCTTCGGCGTCACCGGCGCGGCGCTGAAGCCGGTCTTTCACATGGCGTCGGGCATCGGCGATACCGTCCCGGTCTGGGACATCGCCGAGCGCTTCGGCGACACGAACATGCTGGTCACCACCATGGCGCAGGGCGAAGACCTGGCGCGGACCCTCGCCGGCCACAGCGTCGCCCTGATGCGCGGCCATGGCTGCGTCGTCACCGGCGCCGGCCTGCGCGATACGGTGATGAAGGCGATCTATCTCGAAACCAACGCTGCCCTCCTTCTCGCGTCCCGGCCGCTCGGCGACGTCCGCTTCCTGTCCGCCGGCGAGATGGCGCTGTCCTGGGCGACCAACACCGGCGCCAACCCGCTCAGGCGCGCCTGGGACTACTGGGCCGCCCGCGCCGGCCGGCCGGCGGGTGACCGGTAGCACGCCCGGCCCCCCTCACCCGCACAGCGCCGGATCGACGGCGACGGCGATCTTGCCGGTCTGCTGCCCGGATTCGAGATAGGCCAGGCCCTCCGGCACGTCTTCCAGCGATACCACCCGGTCGATCACCGGCACGAACAGCTTGCGCTCGGCGGCGTCGACCAGGGTGCGGAACTCCTCGAAATTGCCGATGGTCACGCCGATGATGTGGAGCTGGCGGATGAACACCCTTTGCAGGTCGGCCGGCGGGTTCGGCCCGGTGGTGGCGCCGAACACGACGAGCCGCCCGCCGCCGGTCAGCGCCTTGAGCGAGGCGCCCCAGGTGTCCGCCCCGACATTCTCGATCACCACGTCGACGCCGCGCCGGGCCGTGATCCGGCGGACCTCGGCCAGCACGTCCTGCTCCCGGTAGTTGATCGTGTGGGTGGCGCCGCGTTCGCGCGCCGCGGCCAGCTTGGCGTCCGAGGATGAGGTGACGATGGTCTTGGCCCGGCGCAGGGCGCAGAACTGGAGCGCCGCCGTGGACGCGCCGCCGCCGACGCCGTGGATCAGCACCCAGTCCGCCGAGCCGACCCGGCCCGCCGTCGTCACCGCGCGCCAGGCGGTGAGATAGGCGGTCGGCAGCACGGCCGCGTCCAGGAAGCCGAAATCGTCGGCGATCGGGAAGGCGCAGGCTTCCGGCATCGCGATATAGTCGGCGAAGCAGCCGTCGATATTCTCGCCGGGAATGGCCCGGGAGAAGGACAGCATCTGGTCGCCGCGCCGGGTGAACTCGTCGAGCCCGTAGCGCGCCGGATAGATCACGACCCGCTCGCCGGCCCGGCGCGAAGTGCAGCCGGGGCCGAGCGCCTCAATGACGCCGGCGCCGTCGACGCCGAGCGTGATCGGCAGGTTGTGGCGGAAGCCCGAGCCGTCGTTCGCCATGTAGAGGTCGACGCGGTTGAGGCCCGCCGCGGCGATCCGGATCAGCACCTCGCCGTGGCCCGGCTCCGGCTTCGGCCGCCGGCCCACGGTCAGGCTGCCGATTCCCTCATGCCCCTCCAGAAAGGCGGCGCGCATCGTCTCCGTCATGTTGCTCCCCGAAGCTGGTCTTGCGTGCGCCGCCTGCCTGCCGGCCATGCGCCGCCGGGCCAAGGATTTTTTTGCCGCCCCCGAAAGCAGAACGGCGGCGGCGCCCGCACCGCCCGGCAGACACCGTTCCGGATGTCAGGAAATGTCATGATTCGCCGGACTCGCACTGAGGGCAACACCACCGTGTCGCCCCGGCCCCCGAGCCGGGGCCCAGAGCCGACCCGAACGGTCTTCGCAGTTGGCCCCTTCGACAAGCTCAGAGCCTGCCCTGAGCGACGTCGAAGGGGCGGGCCCTGGACCCCGGATCGTCGCTGCGCTCCGTCCGGGGTGACAAGGGAGGGGTGTTGAAGTGTCATGATGTGTCATGAAATGTCCGGATTCGTCCTGATCCGTCTCTGCCGGGGCGCTGTCTGCCGGCGGCATGGCCGTATAGGCGATGCCGGACGGGTTTGCGGCGAGGAGGGCGTCGTTTTCCGCCTGGAGGGCGAACTGTTCCTCCGAGCTCGGGTCGATCGGGTCGAAGCCGTTGCGCAGGGCGTAGAGCCAGCCGAACTCGGCGCTGTCGATGACCGAGTCGTCGCCCTGCTGGAGGTCGGGTCCGGTCGGGGCGACGCCGATTTCGACCGCGTCGTAATGCTCTTCGGGCGGATCGTCGTAGACCGCCGGGTCGTCCGGGGCGATGACGGGCGCCTCGTCCGGGGCCGGTTCCCGTTCCGCCGGGCCTCCTACCGCCGCGGGCGCCGCCGGGGGCGCCGCCGTCCCGGTGCGGCCGGTTCCGAGCGCCTCGGCGAGCGGGCCGGGCCGTGCCGCGATATGGGCCCCGGCGTCGGCCGCCTCAAGCGCCGTGTCCAGCTCGCCGAATTCGTCTTCGTCGGGCAGCGGCCACAGGTCGACCCGCCGCGCCATGCCGCGCCGGGACAGGCCGGAGAGATCGGCCTGCAGGCGGATCACCTGGACCATCATGAAGGACGATTCCTGCGCCGCCGCCACCTGCCAGGCCTGCTCCAGCCGCTCGATCAGGATCCGCGCCTCCTGCCGCGCCGTCTCGCGCCACAGCAGCCGGATCCTGCGCACCCGTTCGATGATGTGGGGCCGCTCGATCAGGGCATGGCCGGTCTGGCGCGCCGAGGATTCGGCATAGCCGGCCCGGCGCGCCGCGTCGGCGGCGTTGCCGGTGGCGACGAAATGGCGGCAGAAGGCCTCCTGCCGGGTCGAGAGGACGGGAAAGCGCGGACACGGCTTCGCTTCGGGCACGGGAAGGGAGATGGCCATGGTTGGGCTCCTGTGTTCATATATTGTTCCTTTCGCTAATATAGGCAACAATGCGGGATATGCAAGAAAAAAATCTCCCGGACGGCGACCGTCGCCCGCCCTGTTCTTCCCCGTCTTCAGAAGGTTCCTTTGCGAAAGGGGCGAGACCGTGCGCCTGCCTCCCGCCTGCCTCACCGTCATTCCGACCGGAGCGCCCCGGATTTAATCCGGGGCGCGTAGCGGAGGAATCTCAACGCAGGACCAGGGGTTTCTTATGGGTGAGACCGAGCCGAGATTCCTCCACTACGCCCCGACCCTGCGGGCCAGGGCTCCGGTCGGAATGACGGCGGGGATTTCGCAGGGGAGTCCGGAGGGGAGGGGGATCTTTGCTTCGGAGATGTAGTGTGAAAGCCGAAAAACCGGCGCGATTCCAATGCGTTACTCCCCTCCCCTTGGGGGAGAGCCTGCCCTGAGCTTGTCGAAGGGGGGCAGGGGGAGGGGTATCGTGGGGAAGGCTGCGCCGCCGCCCGTTTTCGCCCTGTCCGACTTTCGCAGAGGAATCCTCTGAGGCGGGAGAGGTCGGCGCGCCCTGCGGCGCGCAGGGCGGGGGCCGCCGCCGGGATCGTCCATGTCCTTGACGACAGACGCGCCGTCCGGCGCCGTGAGGCGATGCAGGTCGGCCTCGCTCCGCCTCCCGGGTTGATCTTTTGGTTTCAAGAGATAAATTAAATGAAACAACCGAATCCGTTGGAAATTTCCGCCGCGCCGCACGAGGCTTGAACATGAACCAGATGCAGACGAAGCCTGTCGCGCAATTCATCGAGCGGTTGCGGCAGACCGGCGGTCTGAAGGGAACCGACATTGCGAATTTCGCCGGCGTTTCCAAGGCGACGGTTTCCCGATGGGCAAACGGCCGGAAAACGCCGCATCCCAGGACGCAGCTCATCATGTCGGACCTGTCCTATGTTGTGATGCGGCTGAGCGAATATTACGACCGGGAGGAAATCCGCGCCTGGCTGTACGCCCTGCATCCGCAAACCGGCGGCGAACGGGCCATCGACCTGATCCACAGCGAGCGGACCGAAGACGTCATCGCGATCCTCGATCGCCTCGACGCCGACGCCTATCTCTGAACGTGGCGCGTCTCTAGACCATGGCGGTTGGGGACGGCGTCCGGCCCGAGCGCCGGATTCGCGACCCACGTCTGCTCGACGCCCTGGAGGCCGTCGGGCAGGCGCCCTATGCGGGCACGGTGTGGCGGTCGGTCCGGGAGGGCCGCGATCCGCTCGCCTGCTGGCGCTCCGGCGGCCGCTGGGACGACGGCACCCTGGACATGCTCTATACCTCGGAGACCCGGGAAGCGGCGATTGCGGAGCGGCGCTTCCATCTCTACCGGGGCCAGCCGATCCCGCCGTCCAGAGTGCGCTACGAACTCTACGAACTGCGGGTCTCGCTCGAAGCGGCCATACGGTTTCCGGACCTTGAGGCGCTTTCCGCCATCGGACTCGACACCGCGCTATACGGCCGATTGAGCTATCTGGAACTGCAGCGGGAATATCCGCGCTCGCAGGAGATCGCCGAAGCCTGCGCCTTCCTCGGCGCCGACGGCCTGCTCGTCCCGAGCGCCCGCGACCCGGCGTCGAACACTCCCATCGTCTTCTGCGAGCAGGAGACGCGGATCGAACTGGAAGTCGTCAGGAACCACGGCGTAGTCGACTTCGACTGAGCGGCTGACCAGAAAATCGATACCGGAACTGCCGGTTTTGCGGTCGCCGAGAACGGCCGCTCAATGGAGGAGGAAGCGCGCGACATCCGCCAGCGCACTGTCGGCGAAGCGCCGCCGCCGAAGGATCTCGGCTGGGCCATCCACGCCCGCTTCGCCATCCTCGGCGGCGCCGATCTCGAACTTCCCGAACGCGGCCCGATACGCCCGCCGCCCGAGTTCGGATGAGCCGGCGATCCAAATTGTTGTCGACGCCGATAGTTAGATCGACGCTATCCGAATCGTGTATTGTAAGTGTCAAATTTTTATTAAACGCGCCGATCTGCTTTACTCACGCACCCTTACTCCTCTGCTTTACTTACGCACCCTTACTCCCAAGTTCAACGCACGACGCAATCCACGATAAATTTCATAATCTGCACCCAATCTAACTCTCGGAGAAATATTTGAATATCGTCTTTCTCTGAAGCACCACCTGAAAAATTTCTGGTTTAACTCAGTTTGCTCAACCCAACAAATTACATTTAAGTCATACAAAAACTGCAAAAATTGAGAGGAACTCTTCATAAACGTGGGAGGGTCGACTTTTTCGCTATCAATGTACCCTATAGTGAGCGAGTAAGCTTCTTCATATTCAGCATATGAAAAACTGGTTCCACCGTAAAGAAATTCAAAAAACTTCAAAAATATATTATATTCTTCTAAAGACCAGTAAAACAAAATTTGATCTTTAATCTCGCCCAACAAGTAGTCAGATACGCCATTCAAAAATTCTGCTGAAGAAATATCACGACTTGAAAACATATTTTTGTGCGGTGCTCCTGAATCCAAGACTACTTCTTGAAGAGTGCCAAGCATTGAAACAAAATCTCGCGGCCTATGAAACGACAACCCCAATAGTGTAATGAATGGGTTAGGCGCATTAGTCGGAAAAAAACTATCCCATCCCTTACCTAGAGATCTAGCTGTCCCATTTTTTGGAATCAAAAGCCGGTCTACCACCTCAAATAATTTTGAATTCCTAAATTCATTTTCCGAAGTTCGCCAATCTAAGATTACCGAATTATCTCGAATCTTTGCATTTTGGTTCTGTAAACCCAAAAATTGAAAAATATCAGGTCGAATCAGTAGTACGACACGGAGGCGTCCTGGAGAATCCTTAATATTCGAAAATATATCTGTATTAACTTCCCAAACTGCATTGGCCAATCCTTTGATGCAGGTTAAATAGTCCTCATAGGGTACCGAATGTGGCCGAACGTCTATTCCGTCAATAAATAACATATGATTTCGCGACAACCTCGATGCGCGAAATATTTCTTCAAATCGCCTTTGAATGTACAATAAATTGGTCTGAAAATTAGACTCTGAAAATACTTGTTCTTCTTCGGTGCTTCCTGAAACATTAAGAAATTTTGTCATCAAGCCAGCAGCGATTCCTGAGCGTTCAACAAATTGAAGTGCATTTACGATTTCAGGTGAAAACGCCTTGTCATAATATTCGTCAATAACATTCTTGAATTGCGCAAACTTTGTTAGTCGATTTAAACTTGTAAATCGTGTTTCTTTAGAAAGAATTTGTTGAGACAGAAGGAGATAGATTATGACCTTCCAAATATTGGAATAGTCGGACAATTCAAGATGATGTTTTGATTTCAAGGTGATAAACTTGAGAAATTCAGTTTCTCTTATACTTCGTGTAGCCGAAAAATTGTCCATATATGAAGTGTTGGAAATAAACACAGCATACGCCGTTTTTCCAGTGCCTTTTTCGCCGACGATAAAAGATGTTTTTGGGTCACATATTTCATCCAATGCCGATGTGCGGACGAAAACGCTTTCAAAAAATTGCTTTCGCTCGCGACGTTTGTAATTTTCAGCATCATTAGAACCAAGATCCAGAGTGGAAATTTTTTGCATTCTATTGGCGCCTTAGATTTCCACCCGAAGTTCATTTGCGAAATTTCAATAGGTAGCCTTAGGAGAACTGAAGGGCGGGATTTTAGTTTTACCCCGCCCTTCGTCCGATACCCCTACACGCTGTAGTACATGTCGAACTCCACCGGGTGGGTGGTGTGTTCGAGATAGTAGACCTCCTCCCACTTGAGGTCGATGTAGCCGTCGATCAGGTCGTCGTTGAAGACCTCGCCCTTCTTGAGGAAGTCGCGGTCGGCGTCGAGCGCGCCCAGGGCCTCGCGCAGGGAGCCGCAGACCGTCGGGATGTCGGTCAGCTCCTCCGGCGGCAGGTCGTAGAGGTCCTTGTCCATCGGGTCGCCCGGATGGATCTTGTTCTGGATGCCGTCGAGGCCGGCCATCAGCATGGCGGCGAAGGTGTAGTAGGGGTTGCCGGCCGAATCCGGAAAGCGGATCTCGACGCGCTTGCCGTTCGGCGAGGCGACATAGGGAATCCGGCACGACGCCGAGCGATTGCGCGCCGAATAGGCGAGCAGCACCGGCGCCTCGAAGCCCGGGATCAGCCGCTTGTAGCTGTTGGTCGTGGCGTTCGAGAAGGCGTTGATCGCCTTGGCGTGCTTCATCACCCCGCCGATGTAATAGAGGCAGGTCTCCGACAGGTCGGCATACTGGTTGCCGGCGAACAGCGGCTTGCCGTCGCGCCACAGCGACTGGTGGACATGCATGCCCGAGCCGTTGTCGCCGACCACGGGCTTGGGCATGAAGGTCGCCGTCTTGCCCCATTTGTTGGCGATCATGTGGACGCAGTATTTGTAGATCTGCAGCCCGTCCGCCATGGCGACCAGCGGGCCGAAGCGGATGCCGAGCTCGTGCTGCGAGGGCGCCACCTCGTGATGGTGCTTCTCGGTCTCCACGCCCATCTGCTGGATCATGGTGACCATTTCCGAGCGCATGTCGGCGCCCTGGTCGACCGGCTGGACCGGGAAATAGCCGCCCTTGAGGCGCGGCCGGTGGCCGAGGTTGCCGTCTTCGTATTCGGTGCCGGAATTGTAGGGGCCTTCCTCCGAATCGATCTGGAAGAAGGTGTGGTTCATGTCGGCGGCGAAGCGCACGTCGTCGAACACGAAGAACTCGGCTTCCGGGCCGAAATAGGCGGTATCCGCGATGCCGGCCTCGCCCATGTAGTTGATCGCCTTCTTGGCGGTCGAGCGCGGGTCGCGGTTATAGGGCTGGCCGGACGTCGGCTCCAGCACGTCGCAGAACATGATCATGGTCGGCTGCGCGGTGAACGGGTCCATCACCGCGGTCTCCGGATCGGGCAGCAGCGCCATGTCGGATTCGTTGATCGCCTTCCAGCCGGCGATCGACGAGCCGTCGAACATGATGCCGTCCTCGAAGGTGTCCTCGTCTATGGTCTGGGCGGTCTGGGCGGTGTGCTGCCATTTGCCCCGCGGATCGGTAAACCGCAGATCGACGAACTGAACGTCTTCATCGCGGATTTTCTCCAGTACGGAATTCACGTCTGACATGTCGGGTTCCACTTTCTGGGCTGGGATGTTGGGGCTTGGTCCGGTGCGGCTCGCTCGGGCTCCTGACCCGCTATACCGCTTCGCGTCCGCGCTCGCCGGTGCGGATCCGGATGGCGTCCTCGATATCGGTGACGAAAATCTTGCCGTCGCCGATCCGGCCGGTCTGGGCGTTCTGGATGATGGCTTCCAGGGCGCGCTCGAGCATGTCGTCGTGGGTGACGACCTCGATCTTCACCTTGGGCAGGAAATCGACGACGTATTCGGCGCCGCGATAGAGCTCGGTATGGCCCTTCTGGCGCCCGAAGCCCTTGGCCTCGACGACGGTCAGGCCCTGGATGCCCAGGTCGGTCAGGGCCTCCTTCACCTCGTCCAGCTTGAACGGCTTGATGATCGCCTCGATTTTCTTCATGGGATTTTCTTCACGGGATCGTCTTCACGGGATCGTCTTCGGGGCGGGTCCGGCGCGGGATCGGGTTGCCGCACGGCCGGCGCGCGGCCCGGAACGGATCGGGCCGCCGGTGTGCTCGATATACGCCCCGGATAAGCATCATTCGTGCCAACTGCAATGCGGCAAGTGAACCCCCGGAAAGGCCCGTTAAACCGGGAAAATCCGGCATACATCATCGGCGGTCAAAGTCAACATGCCTAATTTCACGGCAGCGTGCCGCGCGATCAGGCAGCCAGCCACGCCGCCATGCGGTCGATCGCCCGTTCGATGTTCGCCGCGCTGTTGGCGCAGGAGAAGCGCAGGAAGCCTTCGCCGTAGGCGCCGAAGCTGGTGCCGGCGATCGCCGCGACGCCGATCTCCTCGAGCATGCCGTCCTGCATGGCGCGGGCGTCGCGGCCCGTGCCCGCGATGTTCGGGAAGGCGTAGAAGGCGCCCGCCGGCGTCCGGCAGCGCACGCCCGGAACGGCGTTGAGGCGCTCCGCGATCAGGGTGCGGCGGCGCTCGAAGGCGGCGCGCATGGTCTCGACCGCATCCTGCGGGCCTTCGAGGGCGGCGATCCCGGCATATTGCGCGCTCGCGTTGACGCAGGAATGGCAGTTGATCGCCAGGCGCTCTGCCGTATCGGCCCAGGCGGCCGGCCACACGCTGTAGCCGAGCCGCCAGCCGGTCATGGCGTAGGTCTTGGACCAGCCGTCGAGCAGGATGGTGCGGCCGCGCAGATGGTCGTAGGCGAGCAGGGTGGTGTGGGCTTCGCCGTCGAACAGCAGCCGGGAATAGATCTCGTCGCTCAGGATCGCGACATGGGGGAAGCGCTCCAGCCCGGCGGCGAGCGCGTCGATCTCGGCCTTCGGCGTCACGCCGCCGGTCGGGTTGGCCGGGCTGTTGAGGATGATGAGGCGGGTCCGGTCGGTGATCCGGTCGAGCACGGCGCCGGCGCTGAAGGCGAAGTCCCGCTCCTCGGCCAGTTCGATCGGCACCGGCGTGGCGCCCGAGAAGCGGATGACCGATTCGTAGATCGGAAAGCCCGGGTTGGGGTAGAGGATCTCGGCGCCCGGCTCGCCGAACATCATCAGCGCGAAGAACATGGTCGGCTTGCCGCCGGGCATGATGAGCACGGTCGCGGGATCGATCTCCACGCCGCGGTGGCGCAGGATGTCCGCCGCCACCGCCTCGCGCAGGCCGGGCACGCCGGTCGCCGGCGTATAGCCGTGATGGCCGTCGGCGAGCGCCTTGCGCCCGGCCTCGACGATATGGTCCGGGGTTTTGAAGTCCGGCTGGCCGATGCCGAGATTGATGATGTCCCGGCCCTTTGCCGCCAGCGCGGTCGCGCGGGCGAGAACCTCGAAAGCGGATTCGGTGCCGAGCCGCCCGGTGCGGGCGGCAAGCTGCGGTGCGGTCATGTCCTGTCCCCGATGGGTGTCTCCGATGGACTGGCGCCGGACGGCGCCGGTGCGATACACCGGATACGGATAGCCGACCGGGGCGGGGAGGGCAAAGGCCATGCTGGCGGTGAAGGCGCTCACCTTCGACGTGTTCGGGACCGTGGTGGACTGGCGGCGCAGCGTCGCGCGCGAGGCGGCGGCGGCGCTCGGGCCGAAGGGCCATGCGCTGGACTGGAACGGCTTTGCGCTCGCCTGGCGCGCGCGTTACCAGCCGGCGATGGAACGGGTGCGCAGCGGCGGGCGCGGCTTCGTCAGGCTGGACGTGCTGCACCGCGAAAACCTGCTGGAGGTGCTGGAGGAATTCGGCGTCGCGGGCCTGCCGGAAGCGGAGATCGACGATCTGAACCGGGCCTGGCACCGGCTCGATCCGTGGCCGGACGCGCTGCCCGGCATGGCCCGCCTGCGCGCGAAATTCCCGCTGGCGGCGCTGTCCAACGGCAATGTCGCGCTGATCGTGAACATGGCGCGCCGGGCCGGCATTCCGTGGGACGCGATCCTCGGCGCCGAGGTTGCGCGCGCCTACAAGCCGATGCCGCAGGCCTATCTCTCGGCCGCCGGCATGCTCGGCCTGGACCCGGCGGAGGTCGCGCTGGTCGCGGCCCACAACGACGATCTGATGGCCGCGGCCGGAGCCGGCCTGCGCACGGTCTTCGTTCCCCGGCGCACGGAAATGGCGGACGAGGGCCAGACCAAGGACCTCGAAGCCTGGGACGGCGCCGACCTGGCCGCAGAAGATTTCGAAGACCTCGCCGACCGCCTGGGTTGCCCGTGAAGGATCGTGCTGTAATCAGGGGGGCGGCGATTCCCCTTCCCGTTATTCCGACCGACCGCACCCCCTCACCGTAATTCCGACCGAGCGCACCCCCTCACCGTCATTCCGACCGAGCGCAGCGAGCGGAGGAATCCGGCCGGCGACGGAGGCCGGCCAGATGCCGGAACCTGCGGCGTCGATGGAGCGCGAGCCGGATTCCTCCACTACGCCCCGGCCGGGGGCCGGGCCTCCGGTCGGAATGACGGGCAGGGGCCGGCCGGCCGGGGCCCCTGCGACGCGGCGGACCCATTGATTTGCGGGGGCGGTTGCGGGCAAACAGGCGGCCATGAAACCCGCGAACTCCATCCTCAGCGGCTATGGCACGACCGTGTTCGAGGTCATGTCCGCGCTCGCCAACGAGCACAGGGCGGTCAATCTCGGCCAGGGCTTCCCCGACGGCAACGGGCCGGACGACGTCCGCGCCATGGCGCATACGGCGCTCGACGACCGGCCGAACCAGTATCCGCCGATGTTCGGCGTGCCCGAGCTGCGCCAGGCGGTGGCGCGGCACAACGGGCGCTTCTACGGCCTCGACATCGACTGGAAGACCGAGACGCTGGTGACCAGCGGCGCGACCGAGGCGCTGGCGGCGGCCCATTTCGGCCTGATCGAGCCGGGCGACGAGGTCGTGCTGATCGAGCCGCTCTACGATTGCTACCTGCCGATCATCCGGCGCGCCGGCGCGGTGCCGAAGCCGGTGCGCATCGAGCCGCCGGACTGGTCGCTGCCGGAGGCCGAGCTGCGCGCCGCCTTCTCCGGGCGCACCAAGCTGGTGCTGATCAACACGCCGATGAACCCGGCCGCCAAGGTCTTCACCCGCGACGAGCTGGCGTTCATCGCCGGCCTGTGCCTGGAGCACGACGCCTACTGCGTCGCTGACGAGGTCTACGAGCATCTGGTGTTCGACGGCCGGCCCCATATCACGATGATGAGCCTGCCCGGAATGCGCGAGCGCACGGTGCGCATCGGCAGCGCGGGCAAGACCTTCTCGCTCACCGGCTGGAAGGTCGGCTACATCACGGCGCCGCCGGAGCTGATGACGCCGATCGCCAAGACGCACCAGTTCCTGACCTTCACGACGCCGCCCAACCTGCAGCGCGCCACGGCCTACGGGCTGGAGAAGGACGCGAGCTATTTCACCGGCCTCGCCGCCGGGATGCAGCGCAGCCGCGACCGCTTCCGGGCCGGTCTGGAGGCGATCGGCTTCGAGACCGTCGAGTGCCACGGCACCTATTTCATCACCGTCGATATCCGCTCGGTCGGCTTCAACGGCGACGATGTCGATTTCTGCCGGACGCTGACGACCGAGGCCGGCGTTGCCGCCGTGCCGGTGAGCGCCTTCTACCAGGGCGACCCGCCCCGCCATTTCGCCCGCTTCTCCTTCTGCAAGGAGGACGCAACCCTCGATGAGGCCCTCGAACGCATGCGTGCGTGGCTGGGGCGGTAAGGCAGGGCGCGCGTCCCTCGATACGCCCCGGCCCCCGAGGCCGGAGCTACTCGGGATGAGGGATTTGGTTTGTTACAGTTTGCTCAAACAATCCCCTCACCCTGAGTAGCCGCCGCAGGCGGCGTATCGAAGGGCGGGCGTATCGAAAGCCTGTCCTGAGCCTGTCGAAGGGGGCGCCCCTCGCTGCCTTGCGCGGCTTGACCCTCCGGGGCCCGGTGCGTACATACGCGGACCTGCGGCGGCGGGCGGAAAACGCGCCCGGCGCACCCCGGCGGCGGATGTAGCTCAGTTGGTTAGAGCACCTGGTTGTGGTCCAGGGGGTCGCGGGTTCAAATCCCGTCATTCGCCCCAGTTTCCCTTGTGCGGTTCCTGAAATTCGGCCGTCACGCCGGCATTACCGCGGCGAGGTGGTTGTCCCAGCGGCCCGAATCGAGGAAGTCCGACCGGATCGGCGTCGCCGCGCCGGACCGGGCGTCGACCAGGAAAGCGCCGCCGCGGCCGCTGCTCGCGACGAACCGGCCGGCCGGCCCGGCCGGCGCGACACCGCTGCCATCCCTCACCGGTACTGCGGACAGGTATTCGCCGGTCTCCGAATCCCAGAAGGTCACGAGGTTGCCGCGCGGGGCCGACGCGGCGACGACCGTTCCGCCCGAATCGAAACAGACGCTGCCGCAATAGCGTTTCATCGCCCGCAGGACCGCCGCCGGGGCCCGGAACAGGCGGAGCGGACGATCAAAGCGGTCGGCGCGTTTTCCGCGCCGGGGCCGATGCACGGCCACCAGCGGAACGAGGCGGCTGCCGGGCCCTTCGTATTGCATGGCGACCGCCACCCGGCCGTCCGGGCCGACCGCCAGATGCCGGATGCCCAGCCGGCGGAACCGGTCCGCGAGCCGGATTTCGCCCAGCAGCGCGCCGTCGCGCCGGTCGACGTAGCACAGCGACGGCCGCATGGTCGGCAGGTTGAGCTTGACTCGCGGCAGGTCCGGCCGGGTCGCGATGCCGCCGTTGGCGACGGCCAGCGTCGTGCCGTCCGCCAGCAGCCGGATTTCGTGCGGGCCGATGCCGTGGGACGGAATCTCGCCGATACGCGCGTAGCCCTTGCCGGCGTCGTAGATGCCGATAACGCCGCGTCCCGCCGCAAAATCGTTCTCGGTGGCGTAGAGCAGGCGACCGTCGGGGCCGAATGTACCGTGGCCGTAGAAATGGCGATCGGGCGGCGTCGCAAACGCGCTCAGAACCCGCCCGCGCACGAGGTCCACGGCAAGCGCGAAGGTTCCCGGCCGGCGGCTGAAATGCACCGCGATGCTGTTGTCCGGGTGTAGCGCGAACGCATGGCCCCGGCCGGGCAGCGGCAGGTCGAAGGCCGGCGCGCCGGAGGGGCAAAACCCGCTGACCGCAAATCCGCCGCCGGCGGTTGCCCGGGCGCTGAGAAACATCCGCCCTGCCGGCGCGGCGCGCAGCGGCCGGGGCAGGAGCGGCGCGGCGAGGCCCGCGGCAAGGGGGCCGGCAAGCAGCCCGAGCGCGGCCCTGCGGTCAGTCGCCATCGAGCGCGTTGAAGCCGACCGCGAGGCCGAGCGCCGCCGCGAGCCGGTCCCTGACGATCTGGTGGAGCGCCCGGACCTGGAGCGCCAGCTTGCGCGCCTTCGGCCGGAGCGCCGGATCCCGCACCGCGTCTTCCAGCGGACGTCCGATCGAACGCGCCGTGGCGACGGTGATGCGGAACGCCCGGCGCATCAGCCGGTCGAGCTTCGGATCGGCGATCCGGGTCAGATCGCCGAGGCCCGGCCCGCCTTCGCCGAGATAGAGCGCCCGCAGCGCGTCGAGGCTATCGACGACGTTGCGCATCGAACGGCGGCTCCGGCGGGATTCCGCGAGATGCGGTCGCGCCTTGTCCGGGGTGGCGCCGAGCACCGGCGTCAGCCGGACATCGGCGATGAATTGCAGGCCGTCGTGCAGGCTGCGGAAAAAGGCGAGCGTCGCCTCCCGGTGGTCCGCGAACAGGTCGTTCTGCGGACCCGGCCCGGTCACGGTGCGGGCGAAGGGCGCGTCGCCGCCGCGCCAGTCGGCGGCGATGCCCGCCGCCATCCGCCGCATGTTGCCGGCGACGGCCCGGAGCAGCGGGCAGCCCTTCCGGTCCGGCCCGGAATGGCGCTCGTCATGGACCAGCACTTCGGCGGCCAGAAGCCCCTGGACCGCGGCGTTCGACCGGGCGAAGCGCGGCGCGTCCAACGCCGCCGGGCCGCCGGCGAGCGCCCGGGCGACGGCGCGGCCGGCCTTGCCGCGCGCCTGGGGCCAGAAATAGAAGCGCTGCGTCCGGGAAAAATAGTCGACCGGCCCGAAGCGCAGATGATGGACGCCTATCCAGGCCTGCATCGCGCCATCATACGCCCGGCGCAGGGCCTTCGGATCCGTTTTCCCGTTTCGCCCGCAGAAGCCCCCGGCCGCTGCGGCGAAGCGGGCGGTGGCCGCCGCAAGTTTGTCGTAGCGCGGCAGGACATGGTTCTCGACCAGCGCGGCGTTGACGCGCGCATAGTCCGCCGGAGCTATGGCTTCGGCGGCCGGGGCATGACCGCTGAGCAGGACCAGCGTCAGCGCGACGGCCGGAATTCGGAAAAACGGGGTCATCGGCGCGCGCTCCTCCGTCACAGCGATTCCAGGAAGGCAATCAGCGCCCGGCGTTCTTCCCGCGTCATTTTCACGACCCGCTGCTTCGCCGCCTCGGCCTCACCGCCGTGCCAGAGGATCGCTTCGAGCAGGTTGCGCGCCCGGCCGTCGTGCAGGAACAGGGTGTGGCCGCTGACCGTCTTTGTCAGGCCGATGCCCCAGAGCGGCGGCGTGCGCCATTCGCGGCCGCTCGCCCTGCCTTCGGGCCGGTTGTCGGCGAGACCTTCGCCCATGTCGTGCAACAGCAGGTCCGTGTAGGGCCAGATGAGCTGGAAGGACTGTTCCTTCCCGATCGAATTCCGCCGGGTCACGAATTTCGGGCGGTGGCAGCTGATGCAGTTCGCTTCGTAGAACAGGCGTTTGCCGAGAAGCACCCGCGGATCGCCGATGTCCCGGCGCGCCGGGACGGCCAGGTTGCGGGTGTAGGAGACGAGCAGGTCCATCATCGCGGTGTTCGCCTCGACGCCGCGCGGTCCGGGCCGGTCGCCGTGCGGCGCGCCGCGGCAGTCCGGCTGCGCTGTGGTGCAATCGCCCCAGGGCGCGGGATAGAGCGGCGTGCCGATGCCGACGTCGCCGCGGAAGGCGGCGGCGGCCTGCTGTGCGACGGTCGGCTGACCGGCCTTCCAGCCGAAGCGGCCGAGCATGACCCGGTTGTGCTCGTCGCTCCAGACCCGGTTGGCGCGGCCGGAAATGCCGTCGCCGTCGCGGTCGTCCGGGTCCTCGGCGGCCAGGATATCCTCCGCCGGGACGGCTTCGAGCAGGCCCATGCCGATGACCGGCGGGGCGACGCGCGGCGACAGCATCGTTTCCGGGCCGAGCGGCCCGTAGGCCGGGCCGGAAACGCCGTAGGTCGGCGCGCGCAGGATAACGGTTTCGCCGTCCGCCAGAACGACCGGAATTTCCTTGTAGGCGATCGTCATTTCGCCTTCGGCGCGCAGGCCCTGAACGGAGAAATTCTGGAGCTGGCCGCCGTAGACCGGGTCCGGCAGGGTTGCCGACCGGTGCGCCTTCAGCGCCGCCCGCCCGGCATCGCTGCGGGGCGGCACCGAAAGGCGCAGGATCATCGATTCGGCCCGTTCGCCGGCAGCCGGGGGACGGCCGCGCCCGTCCTTGAGGTGGCAGCGCTGGCAGGAGCGGGCGTTGAACAGGGGGCCGAGGCCGTCCGACGATTTCGTCGAGGCCGGCGACGAGACCCAGACCTTCCGGAAGATGCCGTCGCCGACCCGGAAATCGAGCTGCCGCTCGAACGGCATGTTGGCGGAGGGATGGGAGAAGGAGTCCCGGTTCGGTTTCTTGAACACCGTCGCCGCCCCGCCGGGGCGCCGCTCGAAGCGCTCGGGCCGGGAGAAGTCCTGCGTCGGCCGGGTCACGGCGGCGATGCGCGCCCGGTCGCGCTCCGGTCCGGCCGTAAGCGGGCCGACGGCCGGACCGGTCAGAAGCGCTGCGCCGGCAAGGGCGGCGTTCAGGCCGCAGGCAGCGCCGGCGGCGAGGCGTTTCGCACCGGATTTCCCCCCGAATTTCTCCCCGTATTTCCCCGGGCGCGATGCAGAAAGAAGCCAATCGGGCATTGCGTCAAACTTGCAATTGATAACTATTTGCAATCAACTTGCGAACGGTTATCCTTCGCATTTAGAATGCAATCGCTTATCACTCGCATTCTAGAAACATACCCGCAAGCGTTAATTGCCGGGTCCGGCCGGGCGGCGCGCGCGCCGGCAGGTGTGGTCGAACGGTCCCTGCGGGCCGGGGAAAAGGGGTAGGACATGAAAATACGAGCATCGATTGCGGCGCTTCTGCTGCTGGGCGCCTGGCAGGGCCCGGCCGTGGCGCAGACGTCGCAGGAAGAGCGAATCCGCAAGATGGAGCAGCGGATCCGCTATCTGGAGAACCGGGTCGCCGATCAGGACAAGGCGATCGTCGACAAGCAGCGCGAGGCCAAGAAGGCGCAAGCGGATAAGTGGTTCGAAAAGGTCGAAATCGGCGGCGTTGTCGAACTCGAATTCGTCCACAATAGCGATTACGAAGGCAAATCCGACAACAGCTTCGAGGCGGAGACCGTCGAGATCGGCATCGCCGCGCAGATTCACGAATGGGTCGGCGGCGAAATCGTCCTGGCCTGGGACGGCGACGCGGAAACGGTCGGCGTCGACGTTGCGGCCCTGACCGTCGCCCAGCCGGACGGCATGTTCTCGATGACCGGCGGCATCCTGTATGTGCCGTTCGGGACGTTCGAGACCAACCTGTTATCCGATCCCCTCACGCTCGATATCGGCGAGACGCGCGAGACCGCGCTGCAATTCGGCATGGAGGCCGAAGGGGTTTCCGCCTCGGCCTTCGTTTTCAAGGGCGGGAACAAGCGGGGCGGCCACGACCGGATCACGAACTACGGCTTTGCGGCCGGCTTCGCCTACGAAGGCAAGGAATTCGAACTCGGCGCGAACGCCTCCTATATCAGCGACATCGCCGAAGCCGACGGCTTCGATCTCGATGCGGACGCTCTCGAGGCGGGAAAAGCGGTGCCCGGGGCTCATGCGAGCGTTCTGGCCAAATGGGGCCCGGTGTCGCTGATCGGCGAATATGTCACCGCCCTGAAAAGCCTTCAGGGCGCGGAGCTGGGATTCCGGTCGAAACAGCGGCTGGATAACGGCGGACAACCGGTATTGGACGATCAAAACGAACCTATTTACGACCCGCTCGGCGCCAAGCCTTCGGCCTGGACCGTCGAAGCCACGCTTACCTTCGAAGTCATGAAATCGGAAATCACCGGCGCCGTAAGCTATCAGCGGACCCGCCAGGCGGTCGGGCTGGAATTGCCGGAAAGCCGGATTCTCGTCGGCGTGTCCGTGGGGATCGTCGAAGGCGTCTCCGCCGGCGCGGAGATTGCGCTCGACAAGGACTATTCGGAGGCCGACGGAGGCACGGGCGAGAACGCCACGGGAGTCACCGTCCAGCTCGCAGCCGAATTCTGATCTCAATTCCGTATCGGGGAGAAACCGAAGATGAAGAAACTGTTCATGGCGGCGGTTGCCGTCTCGCTCCTTGCGATGCCGGTCCCGGCCGTGTCGCAGGAACGGGGCGTGCTCGCCAACTATGCCGACCTGGCCCACGCGAAATACCAGGATTCGCTGACCACCGCGCGGCTTCTGCAAAAGGCCGTAAACCGCCTTGTCGCCAGGCCGACCGAAAAGAACCTCGCCGTGGCGAAGAAGGCCTGGGTCGCGGCGCGGGTGCCCTACCAGCAGAGCGAGGTCTACCGCTTCGGCAATGCGGTCGTCGACGACTGGGAAGGCAAGGTGAACGCCTGGCCCCTCGACGAGGGCCTGATCGACTATGTCGCGGCGAGCTATCCTGCGGATTCGGAAGACAATCCGGGCATCCGCGCAAATGTCATCGCCAACAAGTCGTTCAAATTCGGCGGCAAGACGATCGATGCCGCCAGGATCGACAAGGCCCTGCTCGAATCGCTGCATGAGCTTGGCGGAGTCGAGGCCAACGTGGCGACCGGCTATCACGCCGTCGAGTTCCTGCTCTGGGGGCAGGATCTCAACGGTACCGGCGCCGGCGCCGGCGCGCGTCCCGCCAGCGACTTCGATCCGGCCAACTGCTCCTGGGGCAACTGCGGCCGGCGGGCGGCCTACCTCAAGGCGGCGGCCGATCTCCTGGTGGACGATCTGACCTGGATGACCGCCCAGTGGGCGCAGGGCGGCAAGGCCCGGGCCGGGCTGGTCGGCGGCGATGCGAAGCGCGGCCTCTCGACCATCCTGACCGGCATGGGCAGCCTCTCCTACGGCGAGCTCGCCGGCGAGCGGATGAAGCTCGGCCTGCTGCTCCACGATCCCGAGGAGGAGCACGACTGCTTCAGCGACAACACCCACGCCTCGCACTATTACGACGCGCTCGGCATCCGGAACGTCTATCTCGGCGAATACAAGCGCGTAAACGGGAAGATGGTGAAGGGCGCGGGCGTGTCCGCCCTGGTCGCCAAGGTCGCGCCCGACGTGGACAAGGAAATGCGGGCGAAGCTGGATGCGACGATGGCGGCGATGGGCGCCCTCGTGAAATCCGCCGAAGGCGGCGAGGCCTACGACCAGATGATCGGTGAGGGCAACGAGGCCGGCAACGCGCGCGTCCAGGCGGCGATCGACGCCCTGACCGCGCAGACCAAAACGATCGAGAAGGTCGTTGCCGCGCTCGGCCTGGCCAAGATCGCGTTCGAGGGCTCCGACAGCCTCGACAACCCGGAGGCGGTTTTCGAGTAGCCCGTATTCCGGCCGGCCTACCGCGTCGCCAAAAGAAAACGGCCCGCCGTTTCCGGCGGGCCGTTTCGGTTGTGCGCCCCGGTCAGGGCGGGGCCTTACATGGTGGCCGCGGAGACCCAGGGTTTCCACTTCTTCTCGTTGTCTTTCATCCACTTCGCCGCGGCGGCTTCCGCCTCCATCTTGTCGACGTCGACCAGCTTGGCCATGACGGCGATGTCGAGATTGGAGAAGCTCATTTTCTGTAGGACCTTGTAGGCTTTCGGCCACTTCTTCGGGAAGCCCTTCCAGACGCCCAGTTTCAGATAGCCGTCCTTCGGGTTGCCGCAGTCATAGGCCTTGTTCGGGTTCAGGCCCCACTTGGGATCCTTGCGGCATTTTTCATGGTAGGCCGGGAACTCCACGAACTTGCCCTTGTACAGGGCCTCGATGAAGTTCGGCGTCCAGTTGAACAGCACGATCGGCGCCTTGCGCTTGCTGGCGGATTTCAGCTCCGCCCACAGCGCCGCGGCCGAGCCCGCGTTCACCACCTTGAAGTTCATGCCCAGGCCGTCGACGCGCTCCTGGTCATGCTTCAGCCAGTCCACCGGGCCGGCGAGGAATCGGCCTTTCGGCTTCGTCGCGGCGGTCGCGAACTTGGCGGCGCACTTGTTCAGCGCCTTCCAGTCCGGCAGGCCGGGGCAGGCCTTCTCGACATATTCCGGGTACCACCACTCTTCCCGGGTCTTGGCTTCGTGCGTGGCCGCCGTGATCACGCAGCCCTTGTTGAGCTGCTTCTCGTAGCTGACGCCGAACGCGCCCTGCCAGACCTCGTGCACGAGGTGGATATCGCCTTCGCACATCGAGGTGTAGACGACCTGGCTGTCCGCGGAGACGTATTCGACCTTGTTGCCGACCATCTCCAGCAGCTTGCCCACGATGCGGGCGCCCACGAGCTGGCTGGACCAGTTGTGGAGCGGAATTTTGATCGTATCGGCAGCCGCAGACTGGGCACCGGCGATCAGCAAAGCGGCAGCTCCGGCCACCATTGCAATTCTGCGCATAAATTTCCTCCTCACGAAATTGAAGCGTCGAACCAATTTGAACCAATTAGTTCATATTCGACGCCGGAACATTCATAAACTACTACAAAACTATAGTGTCAACCATCTAAAACGACTGACCTGGCGATAAATGGTTCACATTGGTTTCAAATGGTGCGATAGGGTTTGCAGCCGTGCGACTATGGCATTTCGCCGGCTGCAATATCGTCGTAGCATTTGCCCGCCGTATGGCCTGCCCCGGTCTTCGCTGCAGCGCCGTGCGGCCGGTCGCAAAAGGTTGATCGAACCCGCCGCCCCTTAAGCGACAACAGGGAAAGCGGATACAGGGAGAGAACAGGTTTGGACGCCAAGATTGCCTGCCGGAATGTCTGGAAACTGTACGGCAAGGATCCGGAAGGCTTTCTGGCCGCCCACGACGGCGATCCCCCGGACGGCGCGGTTGCCGACGACGGCTATATTCCGGCTGTGCGCCATGCGACGCTCGACGTCCTGCCGGGCGAGATTCTCGTCATCATGGGGCTCAGCGGCTCGGGCAAGTCGACCCTGGTGCGCTGCCTGTCGCGGCTGATCGAACCGACCGCCGGCGAGGTCCTGTTCGAAGGCCAGGACCTGCTGAAGATCCCGGCAAGGGAACTGATCGAAATCCGCCGTCACAAGATGGGCATGGTGTTTCAGCATTTTGCCCTGTTGCCGCACCGGACGGTCCTGCAGAACGTCGCCTTCCCGCTCGAGGTTCAGGGCATCGACCGGGCGACCCGCGAGAAGCGGGCGCTGGACGTCATCGACCTGGTCGGGCTGAAGGGGCGGGACGGCTATTACCCGCGCGAACTGTCCGGCGGGCAGCAGCAGCGCGTCGGCATCGCGCGCTCGCTGGCGGTCGAACCCGACGTCTGGTTCCTCGACGAACCCTTCTCGGCGCTCGACCCCCTGATCCGGCGCGAGATGCAGGACGAATTCATGCGCCTGCAGACCATGCTGCAGAAAACGATCGCGTTCATCACCCACGACTTCGACGAGGCGATCCGGCTCGCCGACCGGATCGCGATCATGAACGAGGGCCGGATCGTCCAGATCGGCTCGCCCGAGGAACTGGTGACGCGGCCGGCTAACGACTATGTCGCCAACTTCACCCGCGACGTCGCCCGGGAGAAGCTGCTGACCGTCGCCTCGGTCATGGAGGCGCCGGCCGAGGGCCGGGCGCTTGCCGACACGACCGTGCGCCAGAGCGACAAGGTGGCCGACGTTGCGCGCCTGATCATCGACAGCGAACTGCCGTTGCGGGTCGCGGACGAAGACGGCCGGATCATCGGCGCGGTAAGCCGCGCCCATGTGCTGGACATGCTGTTCGCCGGGGAGGCCGGCGGCCGTGGCTGAAGCGGCGGTCCCGGGCGGCGAGGCGGCGGTCCGGCGCTGGGTCGCGGGCTCGGGGCAGTCCGGCTACCGCGTTGCAGCGCTGCTTCTGGCGCCGTTCGTTGTCGTTCTGCTGGTCACCCCGTGGCTGCCCGACTGGCTGCGCATGGTGCCGAAGGACTGGTCGGCCCCGTTCGTCGGCTGGATCAACGTGGTCGTGGAGGCGCTGCGCACCGAAGAGATTTTCGGGCTGCTCACCTTCCGGGACATCACCCGGGCGATCGCCGACCTGATCGATTATCCGCTCGATTTCGTCGAGGCCGTCCTGGTTGCGGGCTTCTCCGATTCGGTGCCGGGCCTGCCCTGGATCGCGGTCACCGGCCTTGCGGTCGTGCTCGGCTGGTACCTGCAGGGCCGCCGGCTCGGCATCGTCGCCGGCGTCTGCTTCGCCTACATGGCGATCTTCGGCAAATGGGAACTGTCGATGGTCACCCTGTCGGTGGTGCTGGTCGCCGCGCCCATCGCCGGCGCGATCGGGGTGGCGCTGGGCATCGTCGCCTACAAGAGGCGCTGGTTCGAGACGCTGCTGTGGCCGGTCCTGAACGTCATGCAGGCGCTGCCGCATTTCTCCTACATGATCCCGGTCGCCATCTTCATCGGCATCGGCCACAAGGCCGGCACCATCGCCACGATCATCTTCGCCTTCCCGGTCATGGCCCGGCTCACCATCCTGGGGCTGAAGGGCGTGTCGCCGGAGGTGCGCGAGGCGGGCATCATGGCCGGCTGCACCAGGCGGCAGATGCTGTGGAAGGTCGAGTTGCCGGCGGCGCGCCCGACGCTCATGGTCGGGGTCAACCAGATCATCATGCTGTGCCTGGCGATGGTCGTTCTCGCCTCCTTCGTCGGCGCCAAGGGGCTGGGCCACGACCTCCTGAACCGGCTGCGCTCGCTCTGGATCGGCCAGGCGCTGGAGATCGGCGTCGTCATCGTCTTCATGGCGATCATTCTCGACCGGCTGAGCCAGGCCTGGGCGCAGAAGGAACCGGAGCATCTGCGGGAGGGGCCGTTCCACGTCCGCCATCCCTTCCTGACCGCCGGCGTTGCGGTCGTCGTCGTGTCCTACATCCTGGCGGCGTTCGTTCCACCGCTGCAGTTCTGGCCCAAGTCGCTGTCGGTGACGACCGCGCCGATGTGGGACGCCATGATCGACGCCATCGTCGTCTACGCCTTCGACTATCTGGCGCTGATCAAGGACACGCTGCTGGTCCATGTCCTGATCCCGATGCGCGACCTCTATCTCCTGCTGCCCTGGTCGGCCCTGCTCGTGTTCGTGGTTACCGTCGGCTGGTATTACGGCGGCTGGCAGGTCGCCGGCATCCAGGCGCTGTTCGCGCTCTATCTCGCCTTCGCGGGCTTCTGGGAGCGGACGCTGATCACCGCCTACATGGTGAGCTTCGCCGTTATCGTGTGCGTGACTTTCGGCTCGATCGTCGGAATCTGGGCTGCGGCCGGGCCGCGGCGGACCAAGGTCGTGGAACTGATCCTGGATACCTTCCAGACCTTCCCGTCCTTCATCTACCTGATCCCGGCGATCATGCTGTTCAACGTGAACGATTTCGCCGCGATCATGGCGATCGTGATCTACGCGACGATCCCGACGACCCGCCTGACCATCTTCGGCCTGCGGACCGTGCCGCACGAAATCGTGGAAGCGGCGATCACCTCCGGCTGCACGCCGCGGCAGGTTTTGTGGAAAGTGCGCATGCCGCTGGCCTTCCCCGCGATCATGCTGGGTATAAATCAGACAATCATGTACGCCCTGTTCATGGTCGTCATCGCGGCGTTCATCGGCACGACCGATCTGGGCCAGGAGATTTTCCGCTCCAAGGCCGAGAACGACGCCGGCAAGTCGCTCGTCGTCGGCCTGTGCGTCGCCTTCATGGGCCTGATCGCCGACCAGTTGATCAACTCCTGGGCCCGGGAACGCAAGAAAGTGTTGGGGTTGGAATGAACATCCGGACGCCGCAACCGCCGCTGTCGCAGCAGCCCTCGAAGGCCGGCGCGGTTCTGATTCCCGGCGTGCCGACGCTGGGTTTCGGCGTCGAGCGCTATGTCGCCGAGGGCGGCGCGGCGGCGGTCTTCTCGCTGGAACCCGGCGACACGCTCACGGTGCGCGACCGGGAAGGGCGCCAGGCCGCCGAAATCGCGGCCTTCGCGCCGGACGGCTCGGCCGATACGGCGGCGCTGGGCGCAGCCGCAAGGGGCTCCGCCGAAGGCCTGAAGGCGATCCTCGGCGCCGGCGACGAATCCGCCCGCTCGCTGGCGGGCAGCCTGCAGCGGCGCGGCCTCGATATCGCGGCGGCGCGCTCGATCGAGGTTCTCGGCGGCGACTCGCGGCCGGGCGACGAGGCGGCCTTTACCGCCGAGCGGCCCCTGGTCTGCTTCGTGGCGGCGCCCGGCGGCCCGATGCGCGTCGACCGGCAGGACTCGCCGACGAAGATCGAGATTTTCGTGACCCGCGCCAACCCGGTCGCGCCCGACGAACATCCGGTGCCGGAGCCGCTCGCCGATCCGCGCATAGACCTGCGCGTCGCCGCCCGCACCGCCGAAGCCTATGAGGTCAGGGCCGGCGAGTTCATCCAGATCATCGACGTGCAGGGCCGGGAGTGTTCGGATTTCCAGGCCCTGACGCTGGCCGGCCTCGACAAGGGGCGGGAACTCTGCCTCGATGCGACGGCGACCCGCACCCTGATGGGCAACGCCTACCCGGCGCCGGGGCTGCTGTCGAAATGCTACGATCAGGATTTGCAGCCCATGGTCGAGGTGGTGCGCGACACCTGCGGCCGGCACGACAGCTTCCTCTTCGCCTGCACGGCGAAATACTACGACGACATGGGCTATCCCGGCCATGTCAACTGCACCGACAATTTCAACCGGGCGCTGACGCCGTTCGGGATCGCGCCGCGGCGCGGCTGGATGGCGCTCAACTTCTTCTTCAACACCGGGTTCGAGGCCGACCAGGCCGTCTTCGACAATCCCTGGTCGCGGCCGGGCGATTATGTGCTGCTGCAGGCGCTGACCGACCTGGTCTGCGTCTCGTCGGCCTGTCCGGACGATATCGACGGCGCCAACGGCTGGAACCCGACCGACATCCATGTGCGGGTCTACCCGCGCGAGAACGTGTTTTCCAAAGCGGTGGCCACGCGCATGACTCCCGAAGCCGATCCGAAACTCACGCAGGAGACCGGTTTCCACGGCCGGTTTGCCGGGCACACGAGAAACTTCACCGAATACAACGGCTACTGGCTGGCCAACAGCTTCACCAACCGCGGCGCGCTCGACGAATACTGGGCCTGCCGGGAACGGGCCGTCGTCATGGACCTGTCGCCCCTGCGCAAGTTCGAGGTCCTGGGGCCGGACGCCGAGCAGCTGTTGCAGTGGACGCTCACCCGGAACATAAGGCGGCTGGCGACCGGCCAGGTGGTCTATTCCGCCATGTGCTACGAGACCGGCGGCATGATCGACGACGGCACCGCCTTCCGCCTCGGCGACGACAATTTCCGCTGGGTCGGCGGCTGCGATTACGGCGGCGAATGGATGCGCGAGCAGGCCGCCGAACTGGGCCTGAACGCCTGGGTCCGGTCGTCGACCGACCAGTTGCACAACGTCGCCGTCCAGGGGCCGAAAAGCCGGGATATCCTCACGGACGTCGTCTGGACGCCGCCCGTTCAGCCGTCCGTCGCGGAGATGGGCTGGTTCCGCTTCGCGATCGGCCGGATCGGCGATCATAACGGCATCCCGGTCGTCGTCTCGCGCACCGGCTACACCGGCGAGCTGGGCTATGAGGTGTGGTGCCATCCGCGCGACGCCGGCGCGGTGTGGGACGCCATCTGGCAGGCCGGCGAGCCGCACGGCCTCTCGCCCTTCGGCCTCGAGGCGCTGGACATGGTGCGGATCGAGGCCGGGCTGATCTTCGCCGGCTACGAGTTCGACGACCAGACCGACCCGTTCGAGGCCGGCATCGGCTTTACCGTGGCGCTGAAGACCAAGAACGAGGACTTCATGGGCCGCGAGGCCCTGGTCCGGCGCAAGGAATCGCCCCGGCACAGGCTGGTCGGCCTGGAACTGGAGGGCCGGGAGGCGGCGGCCCACGGCGATTGCGTGCATATCGGCCGCGCCCAGGTCGGCACCGTGACCAGCGGCATGCGCTCGCCCATCCTGCGCAAGAATATCGCCCTGTGCCGGATGGACGTGACCGCGTCGGAGGAGGGCACGGCCGTCGAGGTCGGCAAGCTGGACGGCCACCAGAAGCGGATTCCGGCGAAGGTCGTGCCGTTCCCCTTCTACGATCCGACGAAATCCCGGGTGCGGGCCTGATCCGAACCGCCGGCGGCCGGCCGGCAGGAGCCTCCGATGTCGAAGACATTCACCGCCGCCTGCATCCAGAACAACGCCACGCCGGATGTCGGTTTCAATATCGAAACGGCGCTGCGGCTGGCGCGCGAGGCGGTACAGGCCGGCGCCGACCTGATCTGCACGCCGGAATATTTCTCCGGCCTGCGCACCGAGGACGGCTTTTTCCATCCGGCGGCGTTTCCCGAGGCCGATCATCCGGTCCTGCCGGCCTTCGCCGCCGCGGCGCGCGAGTGGAACGTCTGGTTCCTGCTCGGCTCGCTCGGCGTGCGGAACCCGGACGGCCGCATCTCCAACCGGGCCTACGTCATCGACAGCGAGGGCGGCATCGTCGCGCGCTACGACAAGATCCACATGTTCGACGTCGTGCTCGACTCCGGCCCGTATACCGAATCGGCGACGATCGCGCCGGGCGACCGCTCGGTGGTCGCGCCGACGCCATGGGGCGGCCTCGGCCTTTCGATCTGCTACGACCTGCGTTTCGCGCCGCTCTACCGCCAGCTCGCCCATAGCGGCGCGACCATGCTGGCGGCGCCGGCCGCCTTCACGAAGGTGACGGGCGAGGCGCACTGGCATGTGCTCAACCGCGCCCGCGCCATCGAGCACGGCTGCTTCATGATCTCGCCCTGCCAGTATGGCGGGATCGAAGGCGGCGGCGCCTGTTTCGGCCATTCGCTGATCGTCGATCCCTGGGGCGCCGTGCTCGCCGACGGCGGCGACGGGGAGGGCGTCGCCCTGGCCGAGATCGACCCGGCGAAGGTGGCCGAAGCGCGGGCAAAGATCCCGGCGCTGGACCACGACCGGCCGATAACGCCGGAAGCGCCGGTCAGCGCGGTGGCGGCGGAGTGAGGGCGGGCGCCCGGCAGACTTGCAGCTCCGAAGGCTGTGGCTTATATTAATTCCTGAAAGGGGATTAATTATGCCGATCACCGCCGATCTGACCATTCGCGAGACCGCGGCCCTGGCGGGCGTGCCGCGAACGACGATCGAAAAGGCGGTGGAAGCCAGCATTTTGCGGACCGTCACGGCGCCGGCGCGCCTGCGCGGCGGGGCAACGCGCTATCTTCCGATCCGCGCCGTCCCCTTTTTCCACTCCCTCAAGGCCGCGAACCTCACAGATCTCCCGGTACGCCACAAGCGGACGATCTGGACGCATCTGGTCCGGCTTGAGCCCATGCGGCTCGGCACCGTCGAATTTGCGTTCGGCGCCATGCTCGATCTGGAGCGTCTGGCTGCGGACTCGCTGCACAACGCCGAGCGATACCGGGAAGCCCGCGACCGGTATATCGCGTCCGATCCGGACATACTGGGCGGCACGCCGGTCATCGCCGGAACGCGGCTGACCGTCTATTCGATCCTGGGACGGCTGCAGGATGGCGATACCGTCGAGGGCCTTGCCGCCGACAACCCGGAGGTGCCTCGGGAGGCATTCGCGGCGGCCGAACTTTACGCCAAAGCCCACCCGCTTCGAGGACGCCCTTCCGGCAGGCCCTGGCGGAATGCGGGCTGACTGCCGGCGGCGGCCCGGACGTGCGCCTGTTTCTTGACGAGTGCCTGTCGCCGGGGATCGGCCAGGCTCTCAATTCCGAAGGCATACATCTCGCCATACATCCGCGGGACTTCGGCGGCCTGGGCGCGCCGGACCGTAACGTCCTGGCCCGATGCATTGAGCTGGACCTTGTTCTGGTCACGGAAAACGCGCGGGATTTTCGCGTTCTGGTTGCCACGCGGGACGTTCACCCCGGCCTTATCGTCCTGCCATGCGTTGGCCGCGCACGTTCCGAGGCTTTGCTGCGCGCTGCAATCGACTTTCTGTCCGAACGCGGCGATCCGATGGATGTCATGGTCAACCATGTGCTCGAAGTTGCCGCGGAAACCGAAATGACAATCTACTCGCTGCCAACGCGGGAGCAATGAGCGACCGGCGAGGCCCTGGAGCTTGTCCGTTTCGGACTGAACCGCGGCGGCATGCCGTCCCTCGATACGGCGCGCAAGCGCGCCTACTCGGGATGAGGGGGATGGGGGCTTCAACCTCGACAATTCTCACCCTCACCCTGAGTAGCCCCGGCCGCAAGGCCGGGGCGTATCGAAGGGCGGGCCTCCGCCGCGCCGGCGGTTCAAGGTAAAACAGACACGCCCTAAACCGCCGCGGCGCCCATCAGGTCCTGGCGGGCCTTTTCCAGATGGTCGTTGATCTGCTTGACGGCGTCGGCGATGTCCCGGCGCCGGATCGCCTCGAACAGCGCGCGGTGCTGCCGGTTGTATTCGTCGATCTCCTCCGGCGAGAGGATTTTGTTCTTCATGGCGTCCCACTGGTCGTGGCTGCGCACCGCGTTGATCTGCTGGTAGAGGTGAAGCATCAGCGGGTTCTTGGAGCTCCGGGCGAGCCATTCGTGGAACATGCTGTCGTGCCGGGTAAAGGCCTCCTTGTCGTGCCGGCACTGTTCGAGGTCGTCGAGGATCGATTCCAGCATCTTGATTTCGTTGGCCGTGGCGTGGAGCACCGCCAGGCGGATCATGTGCGGCTCGACAGCCAGGCGCGCCTCGATCAGTTCGAGCGGGCTGACCCGGCTGACGATGTCGTGCGCCGCGCCGATCGAAAGGTCGTCGTATTTGACGAACGTGCCGCTGCCGACCCGCCGCTCGATCAGGCCTTCGCTTTCCAGATTGAACAGGACTTTCCGGATGGTGCTGCGCGCCGTTTCGAAGCGCTCCGCCAGGTCCCGCTCGGCCGGCAGCTGATCGCCGTTGACATAAATTCCGCTGCGGATCGCCTCGCGCAGCTGGGTCGTGATCTGCCCGACATGGCGCCCGCCTTCGCCGAGCCGCGCGCTTGCGGCCGGCCTGGCCTCCTTTGCATCCGTGCCCGTGGAATCCACAGCGGCACCCTCCGAAACATCCAAGCTGTTTGCCGTCTTAACCCGATTGGTCGATATTGGCAAAATTGGTTTGCAATTGGTCCTGCAACAGTGCAAAGTAGTGACCGTTCAGTCAAGCTGGATCGCGAGATGCAAGCCGCTTGCGGAACCGCATTGGCGCGGATATCCTGATTTTTCGATACTGGATATCGGGCGCGGTATCGGCAGGTCGGATTCAGTTTAATGGTTCGTATTGGTCACGTCAATCGTCAGGAAGGCGTGGCCGGCGCGCGAGGTAGAGCGCAGCTGAGGGGGACAGCGACATGATGGATATCGAAGCCTTTGTGCAGGCGGACGGCCGCGACGAGCTGGTCAAGCAGGTGCGCAGCAAGATCGACGAGCTGGGAATCCAGTATCTCTACATGCAGTTCGTGTCGATCACCGGCCGGATCTGCGGCAAGGGCATTCCGGCGGATCACTGGGAACTGGTCGCCGAGCGCGGCTTCCAGCTGGTCTACGGCGCGACCGTCAACCTGTTCCTGAACCGGCACGGCGAATATCTCGGCTACGGCCCGCACGAGAAGGAGCTGGTCGGCATCCCGGAGCCGGAGACCTTCTGCCAGCTGCCCTGGGACAAGCGGGTCGCGCGCGTCTGGTGCACCCTGTTCCGCAACCGGGAGGAGCGCGAGGAACCCGGCGCGTTCCTCACGTCCGACTGCCGCGGCAACCTGCGCCGCATTCACGAGCAGTTCCGGAAGGACCATAACGGCCTGCACCTGCGCCACGGCACCGAGCCGGAGATGATGTGGCTGAAGCGGGGCGAGGACGGCAAGCCCGACGGCGGCTTCTCCAACCCCTACTGCTACCATATCGACCAGTTCGAGAGCCTGCGCCCGGTCTTCCTGCGCGTGATCGAATATTCCCGCGCCATGGGCCTGGACATGATCCAGGGCGACCATGAGGACGCGCCCGGCCAGCTGGAGCTCAACTTCACCTTCGACGATGCGCTCAGGACCGCCGACCGGCTGACGACCTATCGCCAGATCTGCGCCCAGGTCGCCCGGGAGAACAACCTGATCGCCTGCTTCATGTCCAAGCCGTTCATGGGCGTGTCGGCCTCGGGCTGCCACCACAACATTTCGCTGTGGCGCGGCGGGCAGGAGGAGTTCAACGCGCTCGGCAACGATCCGCTGCCCGGCATGGAAGGCAACTACATGTATCTGAAGGGCGGCGAGAACACCTTCATGCCCGATACCGACGATCCGCAGCTGCCCGGCAAGGTCGGCCTGCAGGTGGTCGGCGGGATCGTGAAGCATCTCGGCGCGCTCACCGCCATCGGCGCGTCGACGGTCAACTCCTACCGCCGGCTGTGGGACACCGGCTTCTGGGCGCCGGTCTTCGCCGACTGGGGCTATCAGAACCGCACGACCGGCCTGCGCATTTCCGCGCCGGGCCGCTTCGAATACCGCTCGGTGGATTCGATGGTGAACCCCCACCTGATGGCGGGCGCCATCCTCAAGGCGGCCGACGACGGCATCGTCAACGACATCGATCCGGGCCCGCCGGAAGACCGCAACATCTACGAGGCGATGGAGGCGGGCAAGCTGGTCAAGAAGCTGCCGATGACGCTGGGCGACTCGCTCGACGCTCTTGCCAACGACGAGGTCATCAAATCCTCGATGCCCGGCGAGATGTACCGCCTGTACGAGGAGTACAAGCGGGACGAATGGGAGCGTTTCCTGCACACCACGACCGAGTGGGACATGGAGACTTATCTGGATTGCCTGCCCTAGGCGGCGTTCCCCAGGCGGTGTTTTAGGGGGGAGGCTCCAGCCTCCCGCGTTCGACAAACGACATCTGACAGGAGAGAGATGCCATGTGTGGCATTGCCGGACTGATCTACCGCGACGGCGCCCGCAACATCGGCACCGAAATGACTGCGATGCTGCAGGCCCTGAAGCACCGCGGCCCGGATTCGACCGGCTTCGCCATGTACGGCGAGCCGGGGCCGAACGAATACATCATGCGCTTCAAGGTCGCCGAAAAGGAAGACCTGGGCGGCGGCACGAAAATCCACCGGGCGATCGTCGAGCGCAAGGCGGCGGTCGACGCGGTGCTCAGGGAACTCGGCGTGACCGTGCTCGAACTGGACGAGCCGACGGAATACGCCAACCGCTACCGGATTTCCTTTGACGGGGATCTGAAGACGCTGGCCGACCAGATCGAGGAGGTCGAGGGCGCGGAGATCCTGTCGATCGGCAACGCCCTGGAGCTGATCAAGGATCTGGGCGACGCCGCCGACGTTTCCGGCGCCTACAGCCTGGGCGGGTTCACCGGCACCCACGGCATCGGCCACACGCGGATGGCCACGGAATCCGATGTCGATATCCGCTCGGCGCACCCCTACTGGGCCTATCCGTACAACGACATCGCGGTCGTCCATAACGGCCAGATCACCAACTACTGGCTGATGCGCCGGCAGCTGGAGCGCGAGGGCCAGCGTTTCGTCAGCGACTGCGATTCGGAGCTTCTTGCGGTCTATACGGCGGTCAATCTCGAAAAGGGCGTGACGCTCGAAGAGTCGCTCCGCCGGTCGATCGACGAGATCGACGGGGTGTTCACCTATCTGATCACGACCGGAAACGAGCTCGGCATGGCGAAGGACACCATGGCCGCCAAGCCGATGGTGCTCTACGAGGCGGACGACCTGGTGGCCCTGGCTTCGGAGGAGGTCGCCATCCGGGCCATCATCCCCCACGAGATCGACACGTCCGATCCCTACGACGAGGAGGTCCGGGTATGGCAGGCGTAGGCGAGTCCGTCTCGACCCAGATGGGGATGCATACCGAGCCCCTGACGGGCCGGGACATCAAGACCAAGTTCACGCTCGAGAACGAAGGCGGTTTCGGCTACCACTTCGCGCGGGATGTCGATTTCAACCGGCGCGCCGAGATCGATTGCGCCGGCCTGGAACCGACGGAGATCAACAGCAGGATCCGCGACCTGATGGACTCCGGACACGGCAGCATCGTGCTCCGGAACCCGGGCGCCAAGCATTCGCTGGTCGTCGGCATCCTCAACCGGATGAACCTCATCGTCGACGGCAGCCTCGGCTATTTTGGCTGCGGCCTGCTCGACGGCCCGATGGTGCGGATTTCCGGCCGCGTCGGCTGGTCGTTCGGCGAGAACATGATGGCCGGCGTCTGCGTGGTCGAGAAGAATGCCGGCTCGACCTTCGGCGCCGCGCTGCGCGGCGGCGACCTGGTGTGCAAGGGTTCGGTCGGCTCGCGCACCGGGATCGACCAGAAGGGCGGCACCATTCTCGTGGGTGGCGACACCGGCGCCTTTTCCGGCTTCATGATGCAGCGCGGCCGCATGGTCGTGTGCGGCAACGCCGGCAAGAATCTCGGCGATTCCATGTATGACGGCACGATCTTTATCGGCGGCAAAATCCAGGACCTGGGCGTCGATGCGGTCCCGGCCGACCTGACCGATCTCGACCGCGCCTGGCTGACCCGCAAGCTCGGCATGTACGAACTGCTGCCGGAGAAGGGCGTCGACCACTTCACCAAGATCGTCGCCGGCAAGCAGCTGTGGAGCTACGACAATCTCGAACCGACGGAGAA
Source organism: Alphaproteobacteria bacterium (assembly GCA_965202925.1). Lineage (GTDB taxonomy): Bacteria > Pseudomonadota > Alphaproteobacteria > Bin65 > Bin65 > Bin65. The sequence goes on from CBDBCG010000002.1 coordinate 1,134,554, forward strand.
GAAGCTGGTCCTCTAGGGGCCGGCCGGCTTCTGCGCCCCCGTCGCACCGAAGAAAGAAACCGACATGCTGGACGATCCGATCCCGGGTGGCGAAGGCCACTCAAAGCTGGAAGTCGAGGAGAAGTACATCCTCGGCAGGAGCCAGATCTTCACGCCGGAAGTCATCAACGACATCCATGTGAAATCGGAGCTCGGCCGCTACCGGATGCGCGGATTCTCCATCTTCAAGAAGATTCCGCACTGGGACGACCTGACCTTCCTTCCCGGCACGCTGACCCGCTTCGTGATCGAGGGCTATCGCGAGAAATGCGAGACCACGACCGTGATCGGGCCGCGCGCCAAGCGGCCGCTGGAGCTCGACATCCCGGTCTACATCACGGGCATGAGCTTCGGCGCCCTGTCGTTCGAGGCCAAGACGGCGCTCGCCCGCGGCGCCACCATGGCCGGCACGGCGACCTGCTCCGGCGAAGGCGGCATGATCCCGGATGAGCGGCGCTATTCCTCCAAATGGTTCTACCAGTGCATCCAGTCGCGCTACGGCTTCAACCCGCATCACCTGCTGCTCGCCGACGGCTGCGAATTTTTCATCGGCCAGGGCTGCAAGGTCGGTCTGGGCGGCCACCTGATGGGCCAGAAGGTGACCGACCAGGTCGCGGAGATGCGCTCGCTGCCCGCCGGCATCGACCAGCGCTCGCCGGCCCGCCATCCCGACTGGCTGGGGCCGGACGATCTGGCGCTGAAAATTCTCGAAGTGCGCGAAGCCACCGACTGGCAGATTCCGATTCAGCTCAAGCTGGGCGCCGCGCGGGTCTACGACGACGTGCGCATGGCGGTGAAATGCGATCCGGACTCGATCTATATCGACGGCATGGAGGGCGGCACCGGCGCCGGCCCGCATCTGGCGACCGAGGAGACCGGCGTGCCCGGCATGGCGGCGATCCGCCAGGCCCGCCGGGCGATCGACGATCTCGGCAAGCGGGGCGAGATTTCGCTGGTCTATGCCGGCGGCATCCGCAACGGCGGCGATGTCGCCAAGGCGCTGGCGCTGGGCGCGGACGCCATCGCGATCGGCCATTCGGCGATGATGGCGCTCAACTGCAACAAGGACATTCCGGAAGCGGATTTCCCCTCGGAAATGGGGGTTCCGGCCGGCGCCTGCTATCACTGCCACTCCGGGCGCTGCCCGGTCGGCGTCGCGACCCAGGATCCGCTGCTGCGCAAGCGGCTGAATCCGGACGAGGCGGCCGAGCGGGTCTACAATTTCCTGCACACGCTGACCATGGAAGCGCAGATGATGGCGCGCGCCTGCGGCAAGACCAACATCCACAGCCTCGAGCCGGAAGACCTGGCCGCGCTGACCATGGAAGCCTCGGCGATCGCGCAGGTTCCGCTGGCCGGCACCGACTTCACGGTCGGCGTCGAGGACTATCACCACATTTAGGCACCACATCCAGACGGGAGGGCAGGCACCATGGCCGGAACCGGATACAAGGGCGCCCAAATCGACGATGTCGACCATTTCCTCAAGGGCGGCGGCCTCGATTCGGAACGCGAGCAGACCATCGGCCAGCACATCGGCTATCGCTACGATGTCAACCTGCTGCCGGACTACGGGCGGCTGACGCCGTTCCTGAAGGATTATCTCGAATTCATGGGCTGGGACGACCTGAACTGGCTCGAGGACGTCCATATGGGCTACGACGACGGCCAGGCCGCGGTGTTCGACCGCAACATCAACGGCTGGGTCGCGATTCCCGAAGACATGGACCTGCCGGACAATCAGCAGGACCGGGACATGATCGCCCGGGAAATGCTGATCAAGTTCCAGATGTCGCCCGATCACCCGCTGGTCGACCTGTACAAGGCCTACCGCAAGTTCTAGTAGCGCACCTATCACCCTTTCCTCCTGCCTGACCGCCGTCCGCCGGTTGCCGCCCAGGCGCCGCAGGCGGCGGACCGGGTAAGGGAGACATGCCATGGCCGTCAAATCCGACATCGAAATCGCCCGCGAGGCTTCCCTCCAGCCGATTACGGAAATCGGCGGAAAGCTGGACATTCCGGCGGACCGGCTCCTGCAATACGGGCCGCACAAGGCGAAGCTGTCCTACGACTTCATCCGCTCGTTGCAGGACCGGCCGGACGGCAGGCTGATCCTGGTCACCGCAATCACGCCGACGCCGGCCGGCGAGGGCAAGACGACCACGACGGTCGGCCTCGGCGACGGGCTGAACCGGATCGGCAAGCGGGCGACCGTGTGCCTGCGCGAGCCCTCGCTCGGCCCCTGCTTCGGCATGAAGGGCGGCGCGGCCGGCGGCGGCTATGCCCAGGTCGTGCCGATGGAGGATATCAACCTCCATTTCACCGGCGATTTCCACGCCATCGGCATCGCCCACAACCTGCTCGCGGCGATGGTCGACAATCACATCTACTGGGGCAACAAGGCCGGACTCGACACCCGCCGCATCGCCTTCCGCCGGGTCGTGGACATGAACGACCGCGCCCTGCGCCAGATCACCTCGTCGCTCGGCGGCGTCGCCAACGGCTTCGCCCGGGAGGACGGGTTCGATATCACGGTCGCGTCCGAGATCATGGCCATCTTCTGCCTGGCGACCGACCTGGACGATCTGACCGAGCGGATCGGCAACATCGTCGTCGGCTACACGCGCGGCCGCGAGCCGGTGCGCGCGGCGGACATCAAGGCGGCGCCGGCGATGGCCGTGCTGCTCAAGGACGCGCTGATGCCGAACATCGTCCAGACGCTGGAGAACAACCCCGCCTTCATTCATGGCGGGCCGTTCGCCAACATCGCCCACGGCTGCAACTCGGTGACGGCGACGACGACGGCGCTCAAGCTGGCCGACTATGTCGTGACCGAGGCCGGCTTCGGCGCCGATCTCGGCGCGGAGAAATTCTTCAACATCAAGTGCCGCAAGGCCGGGCTGGCGCCGGACGCCGTGGTCCTGGTCGCCACGGTGCGGGCGCTCAAGATGCATGGCGGCGTGGCCCGGGACGACCTCGGCGCGGAGAATGTCGCCGCGGTGCGGGCCGGTTGTTCGAACCTCGCCCGGCATATCGAGAACATCAAGAAGTTCGGCGTGCAGCCGGTGGTCGCCGTCAACCGGTTCGTCGCCGATACGGAGGCCGAACTGAACGCCGTGCGCGAAACGGCGGGCGGCCTGGGCGCGCAGGCCATCGTGGCCTCCCACTGGGCGGACGGCGGCGCCGGCACCGAGGATCTGGCCCGGGCCGTGGTCGACATCTGCGACAGCGGCGAATCCAGCTTCCGCCCGCTCTATGCCGACGACGTTCCGCTGCTCGGCAAGATCGAGGCGGTGGCGAAGGAAATCTACCGCGCCGCCGAAGTGACCGCCGACGCCAGGGTGCGCAACCAGCTCAGGGACTGGGAGGACGGCGGCTACGGCGATTTCCCGGTGTGCATGGCGAAGACGCAGTACAGCTTCTCGACCGACCCGGCGCTCAAGGGCGCGCCGGAGGATCACACGGTCAACATCCGCGAGGTGCGCCTGTCCGCCGGCGCCGGCTTCATCGTCGCCATCGCCGGCGACATCATGACGATGCCGGGCCTGCCGCGGGTGCCGGCCGCCGAAGCCATCCACCTGGATGAGAACGGCCTCGTGCAGGGGCTGTTCTAGAGCGTATCCGCCGTAGACGGAACGGCGGCGGTACGTCCCGGGCAACATCCGGGACTACTCGGGACGAGGCTGTTATTTGCAAATGCAAACACCTCGTCCCTCACCCTGAGCCTGCCGAAGGGGCCTATCCCGAGCCTGACGAATGAGGCATCCTCGGTTGCTTCGGCGGTTCCGATGGAAACGGACACGCGCTCAATCCCGCGGATCGCATCGGGCGCGCCCGCACCGTCTATAGAAACAATCCGGACAGACATGCTGCCCTTCAAAGTGTCCATCTGCGGCCTCGACGAGATCGGGCATTTCGCCGGCGCCGGGGTGAGCCATGTGATTTCGCTGCTCGATCCGGACTGGCCGGATCCGGACGGCTGGGCCGCGCTCGGCCCGGTCGAGCATCACCGCTTCCACATGCACGACATCGTCTCCGACCGGCCGGGATGGCGCCCGCCGCTGGAAGAGGATGTCGAACGGCTGCTCCAGGTCGGCGACCTGCTGGCGCGCTCCGAGGTCGGCCATCTGCTGGTGCATTGCCATTTCGGCCGGTCGCGTTCGACGGCGGCGGCCCTGATCCTCAAGGCCCAGCATTTTCCCGGCCGCGAGGCCGAGGCGGCGGACGCCCTGCTGGCGGTGCGCAACCCGCTCTGGCCGAACAGCCGCATGATCGCCTACGCCGACACGCTGCTGGAGCGCGACGGCCGCCTGATCGCGGCGGCGCATGGCCTGTTCGCCCGGGTCGCCCGCGAGCATCCCCAGTTCGCCGAATTCATCCTGCGCACGGAGCGGGCGGACGAGGTGCCTGCAGAGGATTGAGGCGCGTAGCGCGACGCGCTATAGTCTTTTGATGAGGATCAGGCACAAGGGGCTGCGGGCGCTGCACGAGCGGGACGATGCCGCACGGCTGCCTGCCGGTCTGGCGCCACGGCTTCGGCGCATCCTGTTCCGGTTGCAAGAGGCGGCGCATCCGCGCGATGCCGACGCACCCGGCTTCCGGCTGCATCCGCTGAAGGGTGGCCGCGCCGGCCAGTGGAGCGTCCGCGTCTCGGGCAACTGGCGCGTGGTGTTCCGCTTCGAGGATGGCGAAGCCGTGGACGTGGACCTGATCGACTATCACTGACGGGAAGGAGTGCTGACCATGAATGACGTTGCGAGCGATCGGGTCGGCCCCATGCTCAACCCGCCGCACCTGGGCGAACTGATCCGGGAAAGCATGGACGATGTGGGCTGGACCGTGACCGGGACGGCGGTGCGGCTCGGCTGCGAACGCGGAACGCTGTCGCGCCTGCTGAACGGCAAGGCGGGCGTGTCGGCGACCATGGCGCTGGCGCTGGAGGACATCGGCTGGGGCACGGCCGATCACTGGATGCGGATGCAGGCGAGCTACGAGCTCGCGCAGGCGCGCCGCGACCGGGCTGCCGCGTAACGGCGAGGCTATTCCACCGTCACGCTTTTCGCCAGGTTGCGCGGCCGGTCGACGTCGGTGCCCCGGATCACGGCGGCGTGGTAGGCGAGAAGCTGGACCGGAAGGGCGTAGAGGATCGGCGCGACGAAGGGATCGACCAGCGGCAGTTCGACGGTCGCCATCGCCTTTTCGCCCAGCCTCTCGATGCCCGGCCGGTCGCTGAGAAAGATCACCTTGCCGCCGCGGGCGATCACCTCCTCGGTATTTGACGCCGTCTTGTCGAACAGGGCGTCGGACGGGGCGACGACGATCACCGGCACGCTGTCGTCGATCAGCGCGATCGGCCCGTGCTTCATCTCTCCCGAGGCATAGCCCTCGGCGTGGATGTAGCTGATTTCCTTGAGCTTCAGCGCGCCTTCGAGCGCAATCGGAAAGGCCGTGCCCCGGCCGAGATAAAGCACGTCGCGCGCGGCGGCGACCGCGCGGGCGATGTCCCGGATCGCGTCGTCATGGGCCAGCACCTCGGCGGCGCGCGACGGCACCTCGGCGATGCTGCGGGTGAGTTCGGCCTCTCGGGCATGGTCGATGGCGCCCCTGGCGACGGCGGCCGAAATCGCCAGGCAGGCGAGCGTGGTCAGCTGCGTCGTAAAGGCCTTCGTCGAGGCGACGCCGATTTCCGGCCCCGCCTTCGTCGGCAGCACGACGTCGGATTCGCGCGCGATCGAACTCTCAGGCACGTTGACGACCGAAACGACATGCTGGCCCTGCGCCCGGGCGTAACGCAGGGAGGCGAGGGTATCCGCCGTTTCGCCCGACTGCGAGACGACGAGCATCATGCCGCCTTCGGGCATCGGCGCCTCGCGGTAGCGCAGTTCGGAGGCGAGGTCGATCTCGACCGGGATGCGCGCGACCCGCTCCAGCCAGTATTTCGCGACCAACCCGGCATAGTAGGCCGTGCCGCACGCGGCGACGGTGATCCGCGGCACGGCCGCAAGATCGAACGGCAGGTCGGGCAGGTTGACGGTCTGCCCGGCCGGGTTGAAGAAGCTCTGCAGGGTGTCGCCGATCACGGTCGGCTGCTCGTAGATCTCCTTCAGCATGAAGTGGCGGTAGCCGGCCTTGCCGATCGGCGCGCCGGACGCGGCGGTCTCGACGATCCGGCGCTCGACCGTCCCGCCCGCGGCGTCGTAGACGGTCGCGCCCTTCCGGTCGATCACGACCCAGTCGCCCTCTTCCAGGTAGCAAATGCGCCGGGTCAGCGGCGCCAGGGCCAGGGCGTCGGAGCCGAGGAACATCTCGCCGTCGCCGTAGCCGATGGCGAGCGGGCTGCCGCGGCGCGCGCCGATCATCAGTTCTTCCTCGCCGGCGAAAACGATGGCCAGGGCGAAGGCGCCGTGCAGCCGCTCGAGGGTGGCGCGGACGGCGTCGCGCAGCGGCATCCGGCGCTCCATATAGTCGGTCAGCAGGGCGGCGACGACTTCGGTGTCGGTATCGCTGTCGAAGGTGCGCCCGCCGGCCTGCAACTCATCCTTCAGTTCCTGGAAATTCTCGATAATGCCGTTATGGACCAGCGCCACCCGGTCGGTGATGTGCGGATGGGCGTTGATCTCGTTCGGAATGCCGTGGGTCGCCCAGCGGGTGTGCCCGATGCCGATCGTGCCGCCGATCGGCCGGTCGCGCAGCTTCGCCTCAAGCCGCGATATCCGGCCCTCGGCGCGCCGGCGGCGGATCAGGCCGTTCTCGACGGTGGCCACGCCGGCGCTGTCGTAGCCCCGGTATTCCAGCCGCTTGAGGCCGTCGACCAGCAGCGGGACGCAGGGTTCCCTGCCGACGATTCCGATGATGCCACACACGCGCCGCCGGTCCCCCGCCTAACTTCCGCCGCCGGCTTTCCCGGACGTCTTGCGCCGGCGGATCCTTGCGGCGCCCTCGGGCACGGCCGTGTGGTCGGCCCGGGTCAGCGCCAGGGCGTCGGCCTCGACATCCCGGTCGATCGTGCTGCCGGCGCCGACGATGGCGCGTTCGCCGATGCTGACCGGCGCCACCAGAGCGCTGTTCGATCCGATGAAGGCGCCGTCGCCGATCACCGTTCTGGCCTTCCGGAACCCGTCATAGTTGCAGGTGATGGCGCCGGCGCCGATGTTCGCCCCAGCGCCCACCTCTGCATCGCCGACATAGGCCAGGTGGCTCGCCCTGGCGCCCGGTTTCATCACCGCGTTCTTGACTTCGACGAAATTGCCGACCTTGGCGCCCTCCTGCAGCTCGGCGCCCGGCCGCAGCCGGGCAAAGGGGCCGACCGTGGCGCCGCGGGCGACCGCCGCGCCCTCGATATGGCAGAAGCCCTTGATCTCGACCTCGTCTCCGACGCTGACCCCGGGCCCGAACACGACCTGCGGGCCGACGGTCACGTCCCGGCCGAGCACGGTATCGTAGCTGAACCACACCGAATCGGGGTCGGTGAGGGTGGCGCCGCCCGCCATCGCCGCGCGGCGCATCCGCTGCTGGAAGTTCCGTTCGGCGGCGGCAAGTTCCTCCCGGCTGTTGACGCCGATCAGCTCGTCGGCTCCCGCCTCGATCGCACTGGCTGTCCGGCCCCGGCGGCGCGCGATGCTAACGATGTCGGTCAGGTAATACTCGCCCCTGGCGTTGTCGCTGCCCACCGCGTCGACCAGGTCGAACAGGACCGCACCGTCGAGCGCCATGACGCCGGAATTGCACAGTCCGATCTTGCGTTGTTCGGCGCTGGCGTCCCCGGCTTCGACGATGGCTTCGAGCGATCCGTCGCCGCCCAGCACCAGCCGGCCGTAGCCGCCCGGATCCGCCGGCCGGAAGCCCAGAACGACGACGGCATGGCCGCCGTCCCGGCGCCGGGCGATCATGGCTTCGAGGGTCTGCGGGCGGATCAGCGGCGTGTCGCCGTAGAGGATGAGGACGGTATCGGCGTCCGGCCCGATCCGGCCGCGCGCCGCCTTGACGGCGTCCGCCGTGCCGCGCGGTTCGGCCTGGACGGCCGTCGGGACGGGCGCGACCGCCTCGGCGACTCCCGCCATGTCCGGCCCGGCGACGACGACGCAGGCCTCGGCGCCGGCCGCCCGCGCTGCATCCACGGCATACAGCACCATCGGCCGGTTGCCGATCGGATGCAGCACCTTCGGCAGCCGCGACTGCATACGGACGCCCTTGCCGGCGCCCAGAATGACGGCGGCGGTCCGGCACGGCGCGGCGGGGTCGCCGCTCAGGGCGGAGGGCTCCTCTGACATGGCCCGGCATGGTCCTTACGGCCGATAAATTCACTCTGCACGGTGCGGCGGGCATTGCCGGCGGCCGGCCCGCCTCCGGTCCGGCGCGACTGTGCCACAAGCCCCGGCGCCGCACCAAGTCACGTATTGTTACGGTTTGCGACGCCGCCGCACCCGGCGCCTCGGCGTCCGGAGCGACGCCTGCGCCGTTGTGCTCAAGCGCTTCGCCGCATATCGCAGGAGTGGCCCGCCAGCGCCGGTTTGGCGTATAGTCCGGCGCATGACGAAGGTGCAGTTCTATATTCTGCGGCAGGTTCTGGTCGCAACGCTGTTTATCGCCGTCACGCTGACGGTCGTCGTCTGGCTGACCCAGTCGACCCGCTTCTTCAAGCTCATCCTGAACCGCGGCCTGTCGCTCGACGTGTTCCTCGAGCTGACCTCGCTTCTCGTGCCGTCGTTCCTGCTCATCACGCTGCCGATCGCCCTGTTCCTGGCAGCCGTCTTCGTGTTGACCAAGATGCTGAACGACCGCGAACTGGTGGTCATGCGCTCCGCCGGGCTGAGCGATCTGGCTCTGGCGGCGCCGGTCATCGCGCTGGGTGTCCTGGGTACGATGGTCTGCTACTTCATCAGCCTTTATCTGCTGCCGGTCTCCTTCAAGCAGTTTCGCGACCTGCAGGACGACGTCCGCACCAATTTTTCGGTGCGGCTGATTCAGGAAGGCACATTCACGAATTTCGGCGAAAAGCTGACCATATATGTGCGCGAGCGGGTCGGCGACGAAGTGCGCGGGGTGCTCGTCCAGGACAACCGCGACACGGCCAGAACCGTCACCATGATGGCCGAGCGCGGCACCGTGACCTTCTCCGAGACGGGTCCGCGGGTTCTGATGGGCCGGGGCAACCGGCAGGAACGCGACCGCAAGACCGGCAAGATCGCCACCCTGTATTTCGAGCGCTACCGTTTCGATTTCGCGCTCGGCAAGCCGCGTAAACGAACCAACATCAAACCCAACGAACGCTTCATCGGCGAACTCCTCCTGCCGGGCGGCATTCCGGGCGACGGGCTGCGCCGCAGCAAACTGATCGCCGAAGGGCACAACCGGCTGATCGCCCCGCTCTATGCGCTGACGCTGCCGGTTCTCGCGCTGGTCATCATGCTGGCCGGGCAGTTCAACAAGCGCGGGCAGGGGGTGCGGATCGCGCTCGTGCTCACTGCCGCAGGACTGTGCGAGGGCGCCGCCATCGGCCTGTCCAATGCCGCCGCCAAGCAGAATGCGCTGATCCCGCTGGCCTACGCGAATGCTGTCCTGCCGATGATCGGCGGCCTGGTTCTGCTTGTTCGGACCGACTGGTCGTCCGCCGCCGCCGGCTTCGTCGAACGGCTGGCAGGCGGCGGCTCCGGCGAAGAAGGGCCCGCCGGCGCATGATCCGGGCCGGCGCGCCTTATGCCGAAAGCCCGCACGGTGCGCCGCGCCCGGTCCGGCCGACCCGGCTTTCGCCCGGCGTTTCGATCTACCTGGTCCGGCAGTTCCTTGGCGCGTTTCTGCTCGTCTTCATTCTGTTCGTCGCCATTATCCTGATCGTCGACCTGATCGAACTGCTGCGCCGGGCATCGGGCAAGGAGAGCGCCACCTTCGGTGTCGTGTTGAATATGGCGCTCTACAAGCTGCCGCAGACCGTCCAGAAAACGATGCCGTTCGCAATCCTGTTCGGCGGTATGCTGGGTTTCTGGAGATTGAACCGGACCAGCGAACTGATCGCGCTGAGGGCGTCCGGCGTTTCGGTATGGCATTTCGTGCTGCCGGTCGTTTTCGCCGCCGCGCTGCTCGGAATCGTAAAGATCAGTGTGATCAACCCGATGGGCACCATCCTGATCGGCCATTACGAGCAACTCGAGAACCGGCACCTGAAGGGGCGGTCGCCGCTGATGGCGGCAACCCATTCGGGCGTCTGGCTCCGCCAGCCGGTGGACGACGGCCAGGCCGTCATCCATGCAAAGAGCTCGTCGGTGGAACGCGACACGCTGACCCTGCATGATGTGATGGTGTTGCGCTACGGCCCGAACGACCGTTTCGACGGCCGTATCGATTCGGCGACGGCGGTGCTGCGCGACGGGCATTGGCAGATGGAGAACACGCTGCTCTTCGTGCCCGGCGAGCCGCCGGTCCGCAAGGCCGTTCACGCGATCCCGACAACGCTTACCCTGGCCTCGATACAGGAGAGTTTTTCCTCGCCGCGTTCGGTTTCCTTCTGGGATCTTCCCCGCTTTATCGACTCGCTCGAAGCCCTGGGGTTTTCGGCCCAGCGGCACCGGCTGCACTGGCATTCGCTGCTCGCGGAGCCGATGCTCTACTGCGCGATGATTCTGATCGCCGCCGTGTCGTCGTTGCGACACAACCGCCGGACCGGGGTCCTGCTGGCCGTCGCCGGCGGAATCGGCGCCGGCATCGTGCTTTTCTTCGTCTCCGACCTCGTCATCGCCCTGGCGCATTCCACCGGCGTGCCGCCCGTGCTCGCGGCCTGGGCGCCGGCCCTGGCAACGGCCTTTCTCGGCATAACCGCGCTGCTCCATCTGGAAGATGGCTAGCACCGGATTGCGGTTTGCCGCGCGTCTCCCGAAACGGATCGGGCCGGTAATTCTGCTGGCCCTCGCGCTCAATTCCGGCGGGTTGCCCGAGGCCCTCGGCCAGGAGCCGCAGATCGGCAGACAGCCCGTCGTGATCACTGCCGACAACCTGCGCCACGACGAGCAGGGCGGCCGGGTCGTCGCCAGCGGCAACGTCCAGGTGACCCAGGGCGGCAGGACCGTCCGGGCCGACAGGGTCGTCTACGACCGTCGCGCCGGGCGGGTGACGGCGCTGGGCAACGTGTCGATCGACGAACCGGGCGGCGAAACCATATTCGGCGACCGGGTCGTCCTGTCGGAAGACCTGCGCGACGGCGTGATCGAGCGCTTCCGGATGCTGTTTCCGGACGGCACGCGGATCGCCGCCAATGGGGCAACGCGCACCGGCGGCCGGCGAACGGAGATGGCCAAGGTCGTCTTTTCGCCGTGCAAGCTCTGCGAAGAGGATCCGACTAGGGCGCCCCTGTGGCGCCTCAAGGCCCGCAAGGTGATTCACGACCAGAAATCCCGCGATATCGAATATCGCGACGCCTGGCTGGAAATCTACGGGCTGCCGGTCTTCTACACCCCGTATTTTTCCCATCCCGATCCGACGGTCGAGCGGCGCAGCGGCTTTCTGGCACCGACCTTCGGCACCGGCAAGCAGCGCGGCATCTGGGTCAAGACGCCCTATTACTGGCGCATCGGCCCGGACCGGGATGCCACCCTGACGCCGATGATCGCGACCCTGGAAAACCCGGTGCTGTTCGCGGAATACCGGCAGCGGCTGGAAAAAGGCGCGATCTTCCTCAGCGGGAGCTATACCTCGGCCAACCGCACCAACCCCGATGTCAGGCCCGTATTCAGCGACCGGTCGCGCGGACATTTCTTCGGCAAGTTTCGGTACGATATCGACAGATACTGGCGTTTCGGCGTCGACGGGAACTGGTCGGCGGACGACACCTACCTGCGCCGGTACGACGTTACCAACGCGGACAGCCTGGAGTCCTCGGCCTGGCTCGAAGGCTTTCACGACCGGACCTATACGGTTTTCCGGCTGCATCACTTCCAGGGCCTGCGGGCCGACGACAGCTACCGCGGGACGCCGCTGGTCGCGCCGTATATCGAACATGAGCGCTTCGGCAGGCCCGTCCGGACGCTCGGGCGCTGGCATTTCGGCTTTTCGACCGCCAACCTGACCCGGCCGGAAGGCGCGGACAGTTATCGGACCAGCGTCAATCTGGGCTGGCGCCTGCCTCACCTCCACAGGCCGACCGGCCTCAAATTCGTCGGAAAATTCGATCTGTTCGCCGACGGCTACTATGTGGCGGAAGTCGAACGCCCCGAAGCCGCGAGATACAACGGCCTGGCCGGCCGCTTTCATCCGGTCGCCGAGATGGATGTCCGCTATCCGCTGGTTCGCGAACTCGGCAATGTCCGGTTCTTGGTCGAACCGCGCGCGGCCCTGATCGCCACGACCTCGGCTCTGAACACGTCGAAAATCCCGAATGAGGACAGCGTGGATTTCGAACTGGACGATGCGAACCTGTTCTCGGCAAACCGGTATCCGGGCAGGGACCGGATCGATGAAGGCTCCCGCTTCGTCTACGGTGTCGACGCCACCTTTCTCGGCAACCGCGGCGGCCAGTCCGAATTGTTTCTCGGCCAGAATCTGCGGCTCTCCGGCAGCGGGGATTTCGGCCCGGACTCGGGGCTGTATGAACCGCTCTCCGATCTGGTCGGTCGGTTGCGGATCAATCCGGGGCAGTATCTCGATCTGGTGTACCGGTTCCGCCTGCATCCCGGCAATTTCAGGGCGCACCGCAATGAGGTGACCATGTTCGCCGGGGTTCCGGCGCTGAACGTCTCGGGCAGCTACCTGCTGTTCGAGAGACACCGGTCCGGCGATATGCCGTCGCGCGAAGAGATGACGTTCAGGGTCAGCTCCAGGGTGACGAAGCAATGGACGACGTTCGGCGGCGGACGCTGGAACCTCGGCGAGGACGCCGGCAATCTGAGATGGCAGGTCGGCGGCCAGTTCGAGAATGAATGCTGCTCGCTGCGCCTTACCCTCGGCCAGAACTTCACGAGAGACCGCGATATCCGCCCGTCGACCGATTTCCTGTTCCGTCTGGGCCTGAAACATCTGGGGCGGATCGGCGATTAGTGCGGTTCGCAATGCGCCGGCCGCGTCGGAAACGCAAAAGTGTGACCCGGCGGCCTGTTGATATCGTCTGCGGCGGCAGCTTATATCGTTGGTCTGTCAGGGCTTTTCTGAACGGGATCGGGAGCGCTGTTGAATGTTTCGCGCGGTTGAAATGACCCGCTCCGGAGTATCGCCGGCTTCAGGTCGAGCGGTGGCTCTGATAGCGGGTCTGGCGGTCGGCATGGCAGCCGGACTCGCAGGCGGCTTGGCGGCCGGAAGCGCCGCAATGGCGCAGTCCGCCGATAGCGCCCGCATCGCCGCCATCGCCAACAACAGGGCGATTACCGTGCTCGACGTTCAGTCGCGCATCAAACTCGTCTTCATGTCCGCCGGCATTCCGGACAACGCGGATACGCGGAAAAAGCTGCGGCCCCAAATCCTCAATCAGCTGATCGTCGAAGCCCTCCAGCTGCAGGAGGCCGAGCGGGTCGGCGTTTCCGTCAGCGACCGGGAGATCGCCCAGGCGCTGGCGGGAATCGAGAAACGCAACGAGATGCCGAGCGGCCAGCTGTTCAAGATATTGCGGAGCCGCGATGTCAACCCGGTCGCGATCGTCGATCAGGTCAGGTCGTCGATCGCCTGGACGAAGGTCCTCAGGCGGGTCATCGCCTCGGGCATCCAGGTCTCGGAACCGGAGATCGACGAAGCGATCGCCCGGCTCAGCGCCAACAAGGACAAGCTGGTATACCGAATTCTGGAAATCTACATTCCGTTCGACCGGGAGAGCGGCGACAGCGCCCTGCGCACCACCCGGCGGCTGATCGCGCAAATCCGGCGCGGCGCAAGCTTCGGCGGTCTGGCGCGGCAGTTTTCCCAGGCGAGCACGGCGAGCGACGGCGGCGATATGGGGTTTGTCTTCGAGGGCCAGCTGCCGCCGGAGCTGGACGCCGCCATCAAGCGGGTGAAACCCGGCCAGGTGATAGGGCCGGTGCGGACCGCTTCGGGATACTATCTGCTCGCGCTGGTTTCGAAACGCCCCTACGGCGCGGGCAAGCCGCCGACCCGCAAGCAGGTCGCCGACAGCCTGTTCGACCGCAAGGTCGGGGTCCGTGCGCGCCAGTATCTGCGCGATCTGCGGCGGCTTGCCTCGATCGATATCAGGATCTGACGCCAGCCGTGTCTCCGGCGCCGGCTTCAACACGCCCCGGTTCGGATACTCTCAAACGGGACAGGCCCGCTTCCGCCCCGCTGGCCCTGACCATGGGAGAACCGGCCGGCATCGGCGGCGAGATCGCGCTCAAAGCCTGGCGGGCCGGCCGGACGGGCGGCGCCGGCCAGACGGTGCCGGCCTTCTTTGCCATCGATTCGCCGGACCGGTTGCGCACACTGGCCAGCCTGCCCGGCTGCGACGCGCCCGTCATTACCATCGCCTGTGCCGATGAGGCCGGCGCGGCCTTCGGCGACGGACTGCCGGTGTTGCCGCTCCGCAGCGCGGTGAGCGCCAAGGCCGGGCGGCCGGATGCGAAATCCGCGGCAGCTGTGATTGAAAGCATCGACCGGGCAATCGACCTGGTGCGCCGCGGCGGCGCCGCCGCCATGGTGACCAATCCGATGCAGAAAGCGCCCCTGATGGCGGCGGGGTTCGGCTTTCCGGGCCACACGGACTATCTCCGGCATTGCGCCGGCGGCGGGCCGGTTGTGATGATGCTTGCGAGCCCCTTGCTGCGGGTGAGCCTGGTCACCGCACATATGCCGCTGGCGCAGGTTGCAGCCAGCCTGACCGTCGAGGCGGTCGAGACCGCCGGCCGGGTCACGGCCGATGCGCTGCGCCGGGATTTCGGGATCGCGACGCCGAGGCTCGCCTTCGCCGGGTTCAATCCCCATGCCGGTGAGGCCGGCGCCCTCGGCCGCGAAGAACTGGATATCGTCGCGCCGGCAATCGCCGCCCTGCAGGCCGCGGGCATCGAAGCGTCCGGCCCGTACCCCGCCGATACCCTGTTCCACGAGGCCGCCCGGGCGACCTACGACACCGCGGTCTGCATGTATCACGATCAGGGCCTGATTCCGCTCAAGACCCTCGATGTCGAACGCGGCGTCAACGTGACTCTGGGACTGCCGTGGATCCGGACGTCGCCCGACCACGGCACCGCGCTCGACATTGCCGGCACGGGGCGCGCCAGCCCGTCCAGCCTGATCGCCGCATTGCGGATGGCGGCGGACATGGCGCAGCGCCGGGCGGCGATCCCGCCGGACGGCTGAACGGGCATGCCGTACCCGGCGGCCCTGGCCGACCTGCCGCCGTTGCGCGAGGTCATCCGCCGGCACGGCCTCGCCGCCCGCAGGGACCTGGGCCAGCATTTCCTGCTCGACGCCAACCTGACCGACCGGATCGCCCGCACCGCCCGCGAACCCGGCGAGGCCGACCTGTCGCGCGGGACCGTGATCGAGGTCGGTCCGGGACCCGGCGGCCTGACCCGCTCGCTGCTGCGCGAGGGCGCTCGGGTTCTGGCGATCGAGGTCGACGGCCGGGCGCTTGACGCGCTCGCCGAACTCGGCGCGCGCGCCGAAAACCGGCTGGTCGCGGTCGAAGCCGATGCGCTGACGCTGGACCTGCAACCCTGCGCGCGGGCGCACGGTCTGCCGCCGCCCTACCGGATCGTCAGCAACCTGCCCTACAATGTCGGCACGCCGTTGCTGATCCGCTGGCTGAGCGATCTGGCGGACATCGAGCGTATGGTCCTGATGTTCCAGCGCGAGGTCGCCGACCGGCTGACCGCCCGACCGGCGTCGAAGGCTTACGGCAGGCTCTCCGTCCTGACCCAGTGGCTGTGCGAGGCGGAGACGCTGTTCGGCCTGCCGGCCGCCGCGTTCACGCCGCCGCCGAAGGTCGTTTCGTCGATCGTCTCGCTGAGGCCGCGCCCGTCGCCGCTCTCGCCGGCCGACCCGGCCAGCCTGGAGCGGGTCACGAAGGCGGCATTCGGCCAGCGCCGCAAGATGCTGCGCCAGAGCCTGAAGCCGCTGTTCGCCGAGCCGGCCGAAGCGCTCCGGTCGCTCGATATCGATCCGACGGCCCGGGGCGAGACCCTCACCGTGGCGCAATTCTGCGCCGTCGCCCGGGCGGTCGCGGGCCGGAACGGGTGAACGGCAGACCGTCGGCGGGCCGGGACCAGAACACGAACAGGGCGGCCTGAAGGCTGCCCTTCGCCGCTTCAGCAGGTTGGCCGGTTACCGCGAATAGTATTCGATCACCAGGTTCGGTTCCATCTGGACCGGGTAGGGGACGTCCGCCAGGCCGGGGCCGCGGACGAACTGGCCGCGCATCTTCTCGAAATCGACGGTGAGATATTCCGGCACGTCGCGCTCGACCTGTTCCTGGGCGTCGAGCACCAGCGGCAGCTCGCGGGATTTTTCCTTGATCTCGACGACGTCGCCGTCCTTCACCATGTAGGACGGGATGTTCACCTTCTTGCCGTTCACCAGGACATGGCCGTGGTTCACGAACTGGCGGGCGGCGAACACGGTCGGCACGAACTTCATGCGGTAGACCACGGCGTCGAGGCGGCGCTCCAGCAATTCGATCAGGTTCTCGCCCGTGTCGCCGCGGCGGCGCACCGCATCGTCGTAGTAGCGGCGGAACTGCTTCTCGCCGATATTGCCGTAGTAGCCCTTCAGCTTCTGCTTGGCCTGAAGCTGGACGCCGAAATCCGAGAGTTTGCGGCGGCGCGACTGGCCGTGATGGCCGGGGCCGTATTCGCGCTTGTTGTAGGGGCTTTTCGGGCGTCCCCACAGGTTGACGCCCAGGCGGCGCGAAATCTTCTCCTTGGAGGAGAGGCGCTTGCTCATCGCTGTGCTCCGTGTCCCGGCAGCGGCGGCCGGCAGGCCGGGCCGCACCGATGTTGTTGTCTCACCCTGCGCAGGGCCTTCGCCGGAAGGCCCGTGGCGGCCGGGAACGAAGCCCGGCGCCCGCGTCAGCAGGATCGAAGCGCGGAAGTAGGCGGCGGCGGCGGCCCTGTCAATCGGCGCCCCACGGCGCAAGGGGTGGCGAAACGGCGCGGCGCCGCCTCTCAGACCCGTCCTCTCAGTCCCGGCCCGCCTCGACGATCTTGGCGGCGAGCAGTTCCGGATTGGTGAAGCAGGCTTCGTGACCGCCGGGCATCTGCACCAGCCGGCACAGGCCCAGCCGCGCCGTAAACCGCGGATGCCAGGCGAAATCTCCCGGCGGCATGGCGATGTCCTCCGTGCAGTTGATATAGGAGCGCGGAGTCTTCAGTTCGTGGAAGGATTTCAGCGCCACCCGGTCGGTCAGCGTCCGCAGCGGATGGGGCGTCGTCAGGTCATAGGTCTTCTGGGCGAGCGCAAGGTCCGCATCGTTCATGAACGCCTCGCGCCACACCGGGAACGGCAGTTTGACCGCGCCCGGGCCGTAGGCCCCGGAGGACGCGATCGCATCCATCAGCTGCTTGTAATGCGGCGGGCTGACCGATTCGATCGATTCGCCGTCATTCAGCACGAAGGCGTTCCAGTAGACCAGCCGGCGGACGCGGTCCGGCAGCTCCTCCGCCATCCGGGAGATGATCGTGCCGCCATAGGAATGGCCGAGGAGCACGAAATCCTTCAGGTCGTTCTTCACGATATAGTCGACGGCGGACTTGACGGCGTCGCCGTGTCCGACGGTCCGGTCGATGTCGTCGCCGGGGCCGTTGCCGGCCAGCGTCGGGGTGTGGACGGTGTGTCCGGCCTTGCGCAGCGGTTTTGCAACCTCCTCCCATAACGCGCCGTAGTGCCAGGCGCCGTGAATCAGCACGAATGTCGTCATGTTTGCCTCCTGCTTCGGTTTCCCGGCGGGACTGGCGGCGTCGGTGGCCAGAACGGTTGCCGGAACCGTGGCCAGCGCGCCCGCCGCGCCCGCCCCCTGCATGAACTGTCTGCGGTGGATGGTCATCGGTCTGCTCCCTCATGCCCGAATGCCGGCCGGCGGATCCGCGCTGCCGGCCTTTCCGCCGTACATGCGGCGAGCGCAGAATTGCCCCGGCCGTCGCACTGCCTTATCCTGACAGGAGCGCCGGGCCGGTTCTTGGCCCACAGCGCACCGCAACGGGACTCGAGGGAACCTTCCATGACCCGCGAGGCCGGACAGGCATCCTGCCAGGGCAAGAGGCGGTACGAAATCTGGCGCACGGCCGATGTCGCCGAGCCGGAGCGCTTCGCCTATTTCCGCGAGGCGGTCTGCGAAGCCTTCATGGATCTATCGCCTGAACACGCCCGTTCGGGCCCGTTCGACGCCGAGGTCGAATCGGTGCCGCTGGCCGGCGGCGCGGTCAACCGCGTGCGCGGCACGCCCCATCATGTGAAGCGGACGCCGGCGCAGATCCGCCGGACGGCCGAGCAGTGCTTTTTCCTCAACATCCAGCTCAAGTCCGAATGCGTCATCGAACAGAAGGGCCGGGCGGTCCGGCTGACGCCCGGCCAGGTCGCCCTGTTCGGCAGCGACCTGCCGTTCCGGATTTTCCATCCGGCAGGGCGCGACATGAGCGTCGCCTCCTTCTGGCTGCCGCGGCGCGCGGTCGAGGAGTCGTTTGCCGACCGGGATCTTCCGGGGATCCGCCGGGTCTCGGACCATCCGTTTCTCGGGCCGCTGATCGCGGCGGCCGCCCGCACCCTGAACCGCGGCGCCCGCGCCATCGATCCGGCCGACGGCAGCCTGATGATGGAGAGCCTGATCCGGCTGGCCGCGCAGTCCTGTGCGCGGAACCGCAACCCGGATATCCCGCCCGAAACGCTCCATCCGGCCTTGCTGGCGGCCATCCTGGAACATATCGAAAGCCGGCTGCATGAACCGGCCCTTTCGGTCGGCGGGGTCGCCGCGCAATTCGGCATCAGCAAGCGCTATGTCCACAAGCTGTTCGAGCGCACCGGCAACAGCTTTTCCCGCCATGTCCTGCAAGGCCGGCTCGAACGGGTGGCTGCGGACCTGACGGCGCCGGAGCAGGCACGCACGCCGATCGCCGAGATCGCCTACCGGAACGGTTTCTCGGACGTTTCCTATTTCAACCGCCGCTTCAAGGCGCATTTCCAGGCGACGCCGCGGGACATGCGGAAGCATGCGCACCGCTAGACCGCGCCGGCGCGGCGCACGCCTGTGACGGCCGGCACGCAGGTGCTCATCGTCGGCGCCGGGATCGTCGGCGTCAGCGCGGCGCTGAATCTGCAGCGCCGCGGCCTGCGCGTGACGCTCGCCGACCGGCAGGCGCCGGGCGAGGGCGCGTCCTTCGGCAATGCCGGCATCCTGGTGCCGGGGGCCGTCGTGCCGGTGCCCGTGCCGGGCCTCCTGAGGAAGGCGCCCGGCATGCTGCTGCGCGGGAGGGGGCCGCTGTTCCTGCGCTGGCCCTACCTGCCGGCCCTGCTGCCCTGGCTGTGCCGGTATCTGCGCAACGGCAGCGACCGCAACGTCCGCCGGATCGCCGGTGCGCTCACGCCGATTATCGGCGGCAGCCTGGAGGAGCACCGGGCCCTGGCGCAGGGCACGCCGGCCGAGGCGCACATTCGCGAACAGCCCTACCTGATGGCCTATCGGGATCGCGCCGCCTTCGAGGCCGACGGCTATAGCTGGGCGGTCCGGCGCGACCTCGGCATCGGCTGGCGGGAGTATGAGGGCGAGGCGGTCCGGGATCTGGAGCCGGCGCTCGGCCCGGACTACCGGTTCGTCGCCGCGCTGGAGGCAAGCCACGGCATGATCGACGGGCCCGGCGACTATGTGAAGGCGCTCGCCCGGAGCTTCGCTGCGGCCGGCGGCGAAATCCTCCAGGCCGCTTTCACCGGCTTCGCGCGTGCCGGCGGCAGGGTCGAGGGCGCGCGGTTCGGCGACAGGGTCGTCCGGGCCGAAAAGATCCTGGTCGCCGCCGGCGCCTGGTCGGCGCGGGTCCTCAAGCCGCTGGGGCTCGGGATTCTGCTGGAAAGCGAACGCGGTTATCACGCGGAACTCTGGGAACCGGAGGGCGGACCCGCCCATTGCATCATGCTGAGCGACCGCAAGATCGCCGTCACGCCGATGACCGGCCGGGTGCGCTTTGCCGGGCTGGTCGAGTTCGGCGGCCTGGATGCCGGGCCGCGCCGGGCGCCGCAGCGGGCGATCGCGGCGGGCGCCGCGGCCTTTCCCGGCATGGCCTGGCAGCGCGAAACGTCGTGGCTCGGCCACCGCCCGGCGCCCGCAGACAGCATCCCCTATATCGGCGCCGTGCCGGCCTTTCCGAACGTCTATACGGCGTTCGGGCACCATCATGTCGGCCTGACCGGCGGCGCGCGGACCGGCCGCCTCGCCGCGGACGTGATCGCGGGGGCGACACCGAACATAGACATGACGCCCTATCGGGTGGACCGGTAGGCCGGCGGGCTGCCGGATGTAGGCGTGAAGCGCGCCGCGATTGACCGGCACCGCGAGTCTCCCTAAACCGGAAGCCGTTCCGGTCTCTTGCGCGAAACCCCGGGAGGCGCGCCATGTCCCACACAAGATCCGCCATCGTCACGGGCGCCGGCTCCGGCATCGGCCGCGCCGTCGCCCTGGCAATGCAGGCCGACGGCTACAACGTGGCGCTGGCCGGCCGGCGCGCCGAGGAGCTGGACATAACGGCGGCCCGGGCGGCCGAGGGCGGCGGGCGCATGCTGGCCCTGCCGACCGACGTGACCGACGACGACCAGGTCGCCCGGCTGTTCGCGCGCACGGTCGAGGAATTCGGCCGGCTCGACGTCCTGTTCAACAACGCCGGCCGGGGCGCGCCCCTGGTGCCCATGGAGGAGCTGACGCCGCAGCAATGGCGCGGCGTGGTCGACCTGAACCTGACCGCCTGTTTCATCTGCGCCCAGCACGCCATCCGCATCATGAAGGCGCAGGACCCGAAGGGTGGGCGGATCATCAACAACGGCTCGATTTCGGCCCACACGCCGCGGCCCTTCTCGGCGCCCTACACGTCGACCAAGCACGGGCTGACCGGGCTCACCAAATGCATCGCGCTCGACGGCCGGCCCGACGACATCACCGCCTGCCAGATCGACATCGGCAACGCGGTGACGGACATGACGGAGAGAATGGTCCAGGGCATGCAGCAGCCGAGCGGCGAGATCATGGTCGAGCCGCGCATGGACGTGGAGCATGTCGCGACGTCGGTCCTGCACATGGCGAACCTGCCGCTCGACGCCAACGCGCTGTTCATGACGATCATGGCGACCAAGATGCCCCATATCGGCCGGGGCTGAGGCGCGCGATACCGCGTTTCCGGCGGTTACAAAGAAAAAGGGCGCCCCAAGCGGGGCGCCCTTGCGGTTCGGTTTGAGACGGCGATCAGTTCCAGCTCTTCTTCGGGCACTTGTCGCCGAAGCTGTCCGTCTTGAAGGTCACCATCTGGTTGACCTGGATCTGCGGCACGCCCTTGGCGTCGAGCGTCACCGAGCGCTTGTACCAGGGTTGGATCAGGAAACCGTTGACATTGTATTTCAGCTGCCCGCGGACCGAGTTCAGCCCCTGGGCGCGCATCGTCTTCACCAGGTTCTTCAGGTTCTTGAAGTTGCCCTTCACGCCGCGCAGCCCGTCGGCGATCTTGCGGGCGCCGTCATAGGCCTGGAGCGCGAACATGTCCGGCGTCCGCTTGTTCTTCGCCATGAAGGCCTTGATGAACTCGGCGTTGCGCGGGTTGTCCATGTTCGGGCCCCAGTGCAGCGTGTGGAACGTGCCCACCGCAGCCTTGCCGATCGGCTTGATCGTGATGTAGTCGACGGCGTAGTTGGTGTAGAGCTTCACCTGCTGACCGGCGCCGGAGGCCGCCCACTGTTTCATGAAGGCGATGCCCATGCCGCCCGGCACGAAGATGAACAGGGAGTCGGCGCCGCTGGCGCGCACCTTGCTGATCTCGGCCTGATAGTCGCGCGTGCCCAGCTTGAACAGGATCTGGCCGACCACCTTGCCGTCCTTGTAGGTGCGCTGGAAGCCGTTCAGCATGTCCTTTCCGGCCTGGTAGTTCGGCGCCATCATGAACACCTTCTTCAGGCCTTCGTCGTTCAGCAACTGGCCCATGGCTTCGGCGGCCTCGTCGTTCTGGAACGAGCTCGAGATGAAGTAGGGGCTGCAATTCTTGCCCGCCATCCCGGACCAGCCGGCATTGGTGCTCATCATGATCCGCCGGCCGCGGATCACCGGACGCTGCACGGCCGCGAGAATGTTCGACCAGATGACGCCGGCCACGATGTGCACGCGTTCGGACTTGAGCCATTTGCGCACGGCGCGCAGCCCGACATCGACCTTGCGCTGGTCGTCGCCGACATGAATGTCGGTCGGAACGCCGCCCAGCTTGTCGCCATTTTTCTTCCAGCCTTCGAGTTCGAGGCCGAGCTGCCAGCCGGCCAGCTGGGCCTTGCCCAGAATGGCGGCGCCGCCGGACAGCGTGTTGAGGAAGCCGATGCGGAAATTCTCCGCCTGCGCCGGCGCCGCGAGGCCGGCTGCAAGGGCCGTCGCCGCGACGGTCCCGATGACAAGTTTCTTCATGACGTCCCTCCCGTTGGGTCCTGACGATCGTCTCCGATTGGCCGTTTTGTCCTGCTGTTGACGTATTGCGGCGGCCAAACCGATACCGTTATAGCGTGTTTTTGCGAGCGGCGGTCAACAAGATTGTACGATCCTGCCCGGCCGCGTCCTTCGCGATGAGACGGAAATTTCGAGCGGACCGTTGAATAGAGAAACCCATCGATCGCTGGTCCGCCGCGTGTTCGCCCACCTGGACGCCGGCACGACCGACAGCGCGCCGGACATCCTGCGCAACCCCGTCAGCATCTACACCGATCCGGGCAGGTTCGAGGCGGAGATGGCCCGCATCCTGCGCCGCAAGACCCTGCTGGCCTGCCTTTCCGGGCGCTTGCCCGGGCCGGGCAGCTATCTGGCGGAGGATCTCGCCGGCGTGCCCGTCCTGCTGATGCGCGGCGAGGACGGCGTGGCGCGAGCCTTCCTGAACAGCTGCCGCCACCGCGGCACCCGCCTGCTCGACGGGGCGGGCGCCGTGCGGCGCGCCTTCGCCTGCCCCTATCACGGCTGGACCTATGGCGCGGACGGGCATCTGGCCGGGATCCCGAACCGGGACGCCTTCGACGGCGTGGATCCTGCCGACTGCGCGCTGGCCGCGCTGCCCTGCGCCGAGGCCGGCGGGATGGTCTGGATCCGGCTGTCGGACGAGGCGCCGGCCGATCCGGGCGAGTCGCTGGACGGCCTGGCCGACGAATTCGCCGGCTACGGGCTGGCCGGATACCACCACTACGACAGCCACCGGATGACCCCGGCGGTCAACTGGAAGATGGCGCTCGATACCTTCATGGAGCCCTACCATTTCGCCGTGCTCCACAAGGAGACGGTGGCGCCGATCTTTTTCTCCAACCTCTGCCTGTACGACGAATTCGGCGAGAGCTTCCGGGAGTTCCTGCCGCGCCGCTCCATCGTCGGGATGCGCGACCGGCCGGAGGCGGAGTGGGACGCGGTCTGGCATTCCGCGATCGTCTACTACCTGCCGCCCAACGCAGTCTTCGTCATGCAGCAGGATCACGTCGAACTGTGGCGCATCTTCCCGCGCGACGGCCGGGTCGACCGGACGGAGGTCCGTCTCGACCTCTACATTCCCGAGCCGGCGGAGAGCGACAAGGCCCGCCGCCACTGGGACGCCAACCTCGATCTCGCCGTGCGCACCGTGGAGAACGAGGATTTCGCCGCCGCCGAATCGGCCTATGCCGGCTTTGCCAGCGGGCTGGTCAAGGAGGTCGTCTACGGCCGCAACGAACCGGCGCTCCAGGCGTTCCACCGCAGGATGGCGGCGCTGACGGCCGCCGAATGAACACCCGGAACTGAACCGCGGCGACTGACTGCCGGAGGGCGCGCCCGGTTTGCCCCGGTCCGGCCCTTGCGCTTATCCTCGATCCGCTTCCCGCAACCTGTGAGAGCCATGACCGAAGACCGCGCCGCCGCCACCCGCCGCGCCTATATGGCGGTTCTCGAACGCTATCGCCGGGATTTCGCCGGACCGGGCTCGGCGGACTACTGGTCGCCGGGCCTGGAGACCGCGTCGCGCGACGAAATCCGGGCGATCCAGAACGCCAAGCTGGAGAAGCTGTCGCCGTTCCTCTACGAGAACAGCGCCTTCTACCGCCGCCGGTTCGACGATGCCGGGATGATCCCGGACGATATCCGGACCGTCGACGACCTGCCGAAATGGCGCCCGGTCGACAAGACGGAGATGGTCGCCGACATGGCGGCCCATCCGCCCTGGGGCACCTACACCACCCATGACGACGCGATCTGGAACGACCGCGGCTGGACGATTTTCCCGACTTCCGGCTCGACCGGCACGCCGCGCGTCTTCCGCTATTCGAAGACCGACCTGGACTACTGGAAATGGGCCAACAGCCGGGCGCTGTGGTCGCTCGGCGCCCAGCCGGGAGAGACGGTGTTCCTGGTGGTCGGTTTCGGCCCGCACGTCTGGGGCTGGGGTGTGCTGCACGCGCTCGCCCATATGGGCGTGCCCTGCATTCCGGGCGGCGGGCTGACGGCGGAACTGCGCTGCAACTTCATTCTGCGCTACCGGCCGACCATCCTGGCGACCCTGCCGTCGCAGCTGCTGCGCCTCGGCCATGTCATGCGCGAGCTGGGCCACGATCCGGCGCAGACGTCGGTGACAAGGCTGTTCACCGGCGGCGAGCCGGCGGCCGGCATCGCGGCGACCCGCCGGCGGCTGGAAGAGATGTGGGGCGCCGAGGTGGTGGAGTTCTACGGCTGCACCGAGGCGTCGCCCCATTCCGGCGGCTTCTCGTGCAGCCATCCGGTGCGCGAGGACGGCACGGTGCAGACCCATCTGATGGAGGATATCCAGGTCTGGGAACTGTGCGATCCGGACAACGACATGGCGGTCGTCCCGGAAGGCGAACGCGGCATAACCGTCTGCACCAACATGAACTCCGAAAGCTCCAGCCACCTGCGCTTCGTCGTCGGCGACTATACCCGCTTCGACACCGCCCCCTGCGCCTGCGGCCGGACCCATGTCCGCGCGCTCGGCGGCTTCCAGGGCCGGGCCGACGACCTGATCAATCTGCGCGGCATCAAATTCTATCCCAGCGTGGTCGAGGAGGGCGTGCGCGCCGTCGACGGCGTGGGCGACGAATACATGGTCCGGCTCGATACCACCGCCGAAGGCATCGACTTCATGCGCATCGAAGTGGAACACGCCGACCATGCCAGCCCGGAGGGCGTCGCCGCCGCCGTGCGCAACGCCGTCACCAGCCGGATCGAAGTGCGCGTCGAGGTCGATGTGATGCCGCCGGACACCTTCCCGAAAACCGAGATGAAGGCGAAGCGGGTGGAGGACCGGCGGGGGAAGTAGCGCCGACCGCCGGCTTCACCGCGCCGGCGAGAACCTCCACCCGTCATTTCGACCGGAGCCGCCCGCAGGGCGGCGAAGTGGAGAAATCTGGCCGGAGACCCGCGGTAGCCCAATGCAGTGCGTGGGGAGGGGCCGTGCCGGGGGTGGATTTCTCCACTACGCGGCTTCGCCGCTCCGGTCGAAATGACGGGGGGTGGGGTGGGGAGAATGGTGGAAACGGCCGCAGATTGTTTTCGCCGCGCCGCCGCCGCGATACGGCCGGATTACAGTCTCGCTTCCGGCAGCAGGGCCGCGCCGTTCAGCCGGGCCGCTTTCCGGTCGAATGTGAAGAGCATGTCGGCGCCGGACCGTCGGGCCGCGGCAGCGATCATCCTGTCAGAGAAACCCGCGCCGCCCCTTCGGCGATGGCGCTGTCCATATCCTCGAGCGTCGCCGGCGGCCCCGCATGCTTCAGCGCCCCGAACAGCCGCGAGACCGGGCGGACCGGCAGCAGCCGGACCTCGTTATTTTCGAAAATGACGTAGCGGACCCTACCGCCCGGCTTGACGCCGAGCGCCTCGCGGACCGGTTTGGGCAGGGTCGTCCGCCCCGTCGAACCGATCGACGATTCGATCAAATCTGCGCCTATGGCGTCACGGCGCCTCACCGCGCCGCCTTCCAGGCCTGCCATTTCGCCAGGTTGACGCGCGCTTCCGCGGCTTCCTGCGCCAGGACGGCGCGTTCCGTTTCGTTCTCGGCGGCGAATTCCAGAACATAGCCGTTCGGGTCGCTGAAATAGATCGAGCTGCAGATGCCGTGGTCGATCGGGCCCTTGACCGGGATGCCCTGTTCCCGCAGCCGGGATTTCCACGCCTGCAGGTCCTCGTGTCCGTCGACCCGCATGGCGAGATGCAGGTCGAAGCCCCATTTCTGGGCGAAGGTCGTCTCGTCGGCCGGCGTATCGGGCAGTTCGAAGAAGGCGATATAGGCGGGCTCGTCGGCCTTGTGGCTGCCGATATCGAAGAAGATGTGCAGGTATTTGAGCGGATTGCCCGTCGAGGGCTCTTCCTCGATCTCCAGCGCCAGGGTCATCGGGAAGCCCAGCCTGTCCTCGTAGAAGGCGCGGGTCTCCTCCGCGTCGCGGCAGCGGTAGGCGGTGTGATGCACGCCGAAGACCGGCGGGCGGGCGTATGCGGTCGTCATCGTCTCGCTCCCGTTGCGGCGCCATCATCGGACCGCCGCCGGGCGATGTAAACGGGGCGTTCCGGTACAACCCCCCGGAAGCGGCCGGAAGGTATGCGGTTTTGTCGGAACCGTAGCGAAGCGGCGTCCCTCGATACGGCGCGCAAGCGCGCCTACTCGGGATGAGGGGAAGGGTGTTCGGGACACCTCCTTACCCCTCACCCTGAGTAGCCCCAAAGGGGCGTATCGAAGGGCGCGCCCAGGCAGTGTCGGCGGTCCCGATTGAAACGGACGCGGCTCAGGCCGGTGCCGCCACCGGTTCGCTGAGCGTGGCGATGCCATCGGGGCGGACGGCCCGGAAGAAACAGTTGGGGCGGTTCGTGTGACAGGCCGGGCCGGTCTGGTCGACCAGCAGCAGGACGGTGTCGCCGTCGCAGTCGTAGCGGAAGTCGATCAGCCGCTGGACATGGCCCGAGGTCTCGCCCTTGCGCCACAGGCTGCGGCGCGAGCGGGACCAGTAGCACACCCGCCGGGTCGCCAGCGTTTCGCGCACGGCGTCGGTATTCATCCAGGCCATCATCAGCACTTCGCCGCTGTCGTGCTGCTGCGCGATGCAGGGGATCAGCCCGTCGGCGTTGAATTGAAAGTCGGCCAATGCGCGATCGATCGTCTGTTCCACGGCCGCCTCGTTTCCTGTTGCAGGCACTATGGGCAACGCCCCGGCGGGAGATGCGCCCGGTCCTGCAACGCCCGGCCGCACCCCGACAGGCGGCCCCCGACAAGCCACTACGCCGCTTTATACCGCCGCTTGTTCGGGAATCCTCTGCAAAAAAGCGGAGGCGCCGCCCGGAATCTCCGTGCGGCGGGGTCCGTCGGGGCCGGTTCTAAAATAATTCCTCTTTTTCGATAATTTTCCTTGACACGGCGGTTTCCGCGCCCTATATCGGCCCCGTCAACGCCCGATCTGCGCCCGCAGCGGCCAGCCGAAGCCCCAGGGATGTCCAAGGGACTATCCGGGGGAGTATACGGGACGCGTCCGCGCTTCCCGCTTTCCGGTCCGCCGCCGCACCATGCGTCATCGGGCGTGACAGCGGACCCTGTCCGCTTGTCCGGGTCCGGCCGGATCGCAATCCCTTACCGTCCTTCGAGACGGGCGTTTCGAGACGGCGCTGGCGCGCCTCCTCAACGCCATCCTCAGGATGAAGGGTCTTGTTGGCTCAACAAATTCAGCTTCATCCTGAGGAGGGGCTGAGGAGCGGTTCGGAGAACCGCGTCTCGAAGCCCCGTCTCGAAGGGCGCCATTCCGCCCGGCGCACCCGCCCGGCCAGGAAGTAGAAATATTTCCTAACAAAAATGAATTTGCGGCACTCCCGAATCGCGGTTTCCCAACGTTTCCGCGGGGTTCAGGCGATTCGAGGGCCTGCGGAATGCAAAAAAAGCCTTTGGGTAGACCGGTCTGTATAATTCGGTATCGAGCACCGGAAACGGCGGAAAACTGCGAAAAAACGGCGTCTGGAAAGAAAAGATACTGGAACGGCTGCTCAAAAAAGCCGCGCTCCCGTCATTCCGACCGGAGCTGGCGCGGCGGCGCCCGCCTCAGGTCTGCGGTTCCGGCTCCATGCCGGGGTCCGGCTCCGGCCGGCTGCTGGTCGGAACGCTGGTGCGGCGCGGCCGGCCGGCTTCCCTGGCCGCCTGGGCTTCATCGCTCTCGTCGGGCCGGACGATCTTCTCGCCTTTCAGCAGCTGGTCGATCTCGGCGGCGCTGAGCGTCTCGTATTCCAGCAGGCCGTGCGCCAGCGTGTGCAGCTGGTCGATATGCTCGGTCAGGATCTCGCGCGCCGTGGCCTCGCCCTCCTCGACCAGCCGGCGAACCTCGTTGTCGATCGTCTCCGCGGTCTTGTCGGAGACGTTCTTGTGCTGGGTCACGGAATGGCCGAGGAAGACCTCCTCCTGGTTGTCCTCGTAGCGCAGCGGGCCGAGCTTGTCGGAGAAGCCGAACTCCGTGACCATCTTGCGCGCCAGGTTGGTCGCCTGCTGGATGTCGTTGGTCGCGCCGGTGGTCACCGCATCCTTGCCGTAGATCAGCTCCTCGGCGATCCGCCCGCCGAAGGTCATGGCGATCTTCGCCTTCAGCTCGCGCTCGGCATAGGCATACTTGTCCCGCTCGGGCAGCGACATGGTCACGCCGAGGGCGCGGCCTCGCGGGATGATCGTCACCTTGTGCAGCGGGTCGTGATACTCCTGGTGCACCGCGATCAGGGCATGGCCCGCCTCGTGATAGGCGGTCATTTCCTTCTCTTCCTCGGTCATGACCATCGACCGGCGCTCGGCGCCCATCAGGACCTTGTCCTTGGCCTCCTCCAGCTCCAGCATGCCGACGACCCGCTTGTTCTTGCGCGCAGCCAGCAGCGCCGCCTCGTTCACCAGGTTGGCGAGGTCGGCGCCGGAGAAGCCCGGCGTGCCGCGGGCGATCACCGAGGCGTTGACGTCCGGGCCGAGCGGAATGCGCCGCATGTGGACCTTCAGGATCTTCTCGCGCCCGGCGATGTCCGGGTTCGGCACGACGACCTGACGGTCGAACCGGCCGGGGCGCAGCAGGGCCGGGTCCAGCACGTCCGGCCGGTTGGTGGCGGCGATCAGGATGACGCCTTCGTTGGCCTCGAAGCCGTCCATCTCGACCAGCAGCTGGTTCAGCGTCTGCTCGCGCTCGTCGTTGCCGCCGCCCAGCCCGGCGCCGCGGTGCCGGCCGACCGCGTCGATTTCGTCGATGAAGACGAGGCAGGGCGCGTTCTTCTTGCCCTGTTCGAACATGTCGCGCACCCGGCTGGCGCCGACGCCGACGAACATCTCGACGAAGTCCGAGCCGGAGATGGTGAAGAAGGGCACATTGGCCTCGCCGGCGATCGCGCGGGCGAGGAGGGTCTTGCCGGTGCCCGGCGGGCCGACCAGCAGCACGCCCTTGGGAATCTTGCCGCCCAGGCGCTGGAACTTCTGCGGATCGCGCAGGAACTCGACGATTTCCTCGACTTCCTGCTTGGCCTCCTCGACGCCGGCGACGTCCTCGAACGTGACCCGGCCGGTCCGTTCGGTGAGCAGGCGCGCGCGCGACTTGCCGAAGCCCATGGCCCGGCCGGTCCCGGACTGCATCTGCCGCATGAAGAAAATCCACACGGCGATAATCAGGATGATCGGCAGCCAGGAGACGAAGATGGAGAGCAGCGGGTGCATCTCCTTGTCCTTCGGCTCGGCGCGGACGCCGACCTTCTTGTCGATCAGCCGTTCGACCAGCTTCGGGTCCGCCGGGCTGGTGACTTCGAAGGTCCGGCCGCTGCGCAGGACGCCTTTGATCTTCTCGCCCTGGATGACGACTTCCCGGACGTTGCCGCCATCGACCTGGCCGATGAATTCGGAATACGACATCTCGCTCGCCGCGTTCCGGCTGGAGCCGCCCTGGAACAGGTTGAACAGGGCGATCAGCAGCACGCCGATCACCAGCCACATGGCGAGATTTCTGCCGAAATTATTCACGAAGCCACGCCTTTCGAAGATTGAGGCTTGTGACGGGCGCGCGCCGGGCGGCGGACCGTCTGTTCAAGATAAGGGAATGTGGGAACGAGTCCAGCCGGCGCAACCTCCGGCAGAGGGCGCAAAGGCTGCGGGTGCGAGGGCAGGGCGGTCCGCCCTGCCGCTTCGGCGCGCGCCGCCATTCGTCCGCCGGGGCTCGGGGGTAAGAATCGCCCGGCCGCCGTCCAGATCGATGGCGCATCCGCCGACCGTCCTGCGGCCGCGCCGGGCTTCGCCGCACAGCCAGTCCACGGTCCGCGCCAGCCGCTCCGTCCGGGGCGGCGCCGGCGCGGCGGCGCTCCAGCGGATCAGCGCGGCGACCGCGGCGGCGGCGGTTTCCGGCTCGGCCCGCCGCAACGGCGCGCGGTCGAGAAGAGCCTGCGCGCCTTCAAGGGAGACCGAACCCGCGAGCAGATCGGCGACCCGGCGCTCGAAGCGCCATCGCGCCATTCCGGCCGCGCCGGCCCGCGCCGCCAGTTCCGGTCCGTCGCCGGAACCGGCCAGCCGCCGGCGCAGGCGGACCCGGCGGAAGCGCCGGTCCCGGTTCGACGGATCGTCGATCCAGGCAACGTTGCGGGCTTCCAGGGTCGCCGTCAGCCGGCCGCGCGCCACGCCGAGCAGGGGCCGTACGATCCGGCAGGCCGGCAGCTCCCGCACGGCGGCCATACCGGCCAGTCCCGGCAGGCTCGCATTGCGCGTCAGGTTGGCCAGCAGCGTTTCGGCCTGGTCGTCGCGATGATGCGCCACCAGAAGGTGCAGAACGCCGGCGTTGCGGCACCAGTCCGCCATCAGCGCGTATCGGGCGGCCCGCGCCCAGGCCTGGAGGTTTTTCCGCGGCCGGCCCGATGCTTTCAGGATGACTGCCGGGATGCCGAGCCGGCCGAGAGTCTCGCAGGTCCGGGCCGCTTCGCCGGCCGAGCCGCGGCGCAATCCGTGATCGACGATCAGGCCGGCGATGCGCCCGTCGCGGGCGGCGGCCCAGTCATGCGCCAGCAGGCCGAGCGCAAGGCTGTCGCGGCCGCCGGAAACGGCGACGCCAAGATGCGGGGCGGGTTCGAACGGGCCCAGCCGCCCGATCAGCCGGTCGAATTCTGCCGGCCCGACCGGATTGGGAACCGGGTTGGGGACCGGGTCAGGCCCGGCAGCCAAGTTTCTTCCGCTCCTGGGCCGCCTTGCGTTTGACGTAGCCCGGCGCGGACGGATAGCGGCGCTTCAGCTCGGCCCAGCTCGCACAGGCTTCCTTGGTCTTCTTGAGATGCGCCATGGACATCCCGAGCTTCAGCAGATTGTCCGGGGCCTTGGGGTGTTTGGGAAATTTCTTGAAACCGTCGGCGAAGCGGATCGCCGCCAGCCGGAAATTCTGTTGCGCGTAATAGGTTTCGCCCAGCCAGTAATAGGCATTGCCGGCAAACCGGCCCTTGGGGTGCCGGCGCAGGAATTCCTGGAACGCTTCGGCGGCACGGTCGTAACGCGCCTGCCGCAACTCGCCGATGGCGAACCTGTATTGCTCGATCTCGTTGCCCGGCGGCAGGATGGATGCCGCGGAAGCCGACGCCGGTTCCTTTTCGCTGCTGTCCTGCCCCGCTCTGTCCTGCCCCGCGCTGTCCCGCCCCGCGCTGTCCCGTTTGGGACCGGCATCGGCCCGGGGCGCCGGTTTCGCCGGCCGGGCGCCGACCTTCACGCCGGCCTGCTTTTCCAGCAGGCCGATCCGGTAATCGGTATCGGTCTCGAACGACTTGCGGTCCTTCTCCAGCTTTTCGACGCGATGGATCAGGTCCTCGACCTTGCCGGTCAGGGATTGAATCGTCCGTTCCATCTGGTTCAGCCGGTCCTGGAACCGGGTCGCCAGGGAAGAGGGAATATCCCGGTCGCCGCCGCGCAGCGCGTTGAAATCCCGCTCCAGGCGGCGGAGCCGGTACCGCAGATCGTCGACATCGGCGCGCGATACCTGCGCCTGCGCCGCCGGCAGGAAAGGTCCCGCCGGCGCCCCGAGACCGATCAGCAGGGCAAAGGCAATCCCGCAGGCGGCCGGCCGCACGATCATCGCCGCCGCACCGTTCGCTCGGGCCGCCGTCCGGGGCGCCGTCCGGGGCGCTACGCCCCGCCGGTGCTCGGACGGGCGACTCCGCGCCGGTTCTGCTGGTAGGCGGTTTCGTCGTCACCGGCCACCGCCGGCCGCTCCTTGCCGTAGGAGATGGTGCGGATGCGTCCGGAATTGACCCCCAGAGCGATCAGCATGTCGCGAATCGCGGTCGCCCGTTTGGCGCCGAGGCCGAGATTGTATTCCCGCGTGCCGCGGTCATCGGCGTGTCCCTCGACCAGGAGGCTCGCGCCGCGATGGGCGCGCAGCCATTCCGACCAGGCCCGGATGGTGGTCTGGGCTTCGTCATCGAGATCGAAGCGGTCGTAAGCGAAATAGACGCGGTCGCTGTAACCGTTTCTGGAGGGCGCGGTGTAATCCTGCCAGCTTCGTCCGGGCGCCGGGCGCGCCAGTTCCGATTCGCTCACCCGGTTGCTGCCGACATTGTCCTTCGATTTCGTGCCGCAACTGGCGGACGCGAGGCCGATCGCGAGCACGACCAACGCAAGTCTGAGTTTCATGACGTGATTTCCTCGAACCATCGCGATCCTTTTCCTGTTCGCCGGATGCGGATCGACTCGTTGCAAATCTTACACCGTTTCCCCGCGCCGCTTGCAATTCATCGTGGATGCAGACGCGGAGCAATTGACGCACGACGGCGAATACCGCCGCGCAAGACTAGTTTTTCAGCAGCGGCGACCACGCCGGATCCGAAGCCGCCACCGGCGTCTCGACCGGCCGTTCGTTCCGGCCCGTCAGATCGATCGAATACAGCTGCGCCGCGCCGCCGCGCGGTTTCTTGTAGTACATCAGCACCCTGCCGTTGGGAGACCAGGTCGGGCCCTCGGTCAGGTAGCCCTGTGCCAGGATGCGCTCCCCTTCGCCGTCCGGCCGCATGACTCCGATGTAGAAAGCCCCCTCCAGTATCCTGGTGAAGGCGATCAGGTCGCCGCGCGGGGACCACACCGGCGTCGCATAGCGGCCGGGCCGGTTGCTGATCCGGCGCACGCCGCTGCCGTCGGCATTCATGACGTAGATTTTCTGCCGGCCGCTGCGGTCGGAATCGAAGGTGATCTTCGATCCGTCCGGCGAATAGGACGGCGAGGTATCGATGGCCTGGTGGTTGGTCAGCCGTTCGGTGGCGCGGGTCCGCAGGTCCATGGCGAAGATCTCGGAGTTGCCGTCGCGCGCCATGGATATGACGATCTTGTTGCCGTCGGGCGAGAAGCGCGGCGCGAAGGTCATGCCGGCGAAATCGCCGACGATCTCGCGCTGCCCGGTATCGATATCGAGAATGTAGACGCGCGGCTGCTTGCCGGCGACGAATTCCAGATAGGTGATTTCCTGCGCCGAGGGCGAGAAGCGCGGCGTCAGCACCAGGTTTTCGCCGTTCGTCAGATACCGGTGGTTGGCGCCGTCCTGGTCCATGATCGCCAACCGCTTGACCCTCCTCAGCACCGGGCCGGATTCGGCGACATAGACGATCCGCGTATCGAAATAGCCGCTTTCGCCGGTCAGCCGCTGATAGATGGCGTCGGACATTTTGTGCGCCAGCCTGCGCCAGTTGGCCCGGCGCGTCTCGAGGGCCCGGCCGATCAGCTGCCGGCCGGTCGAGACATCCCACAGGCGGAATTCGATCCGGACGTCGCCGTTGGTCCGGTGAAAGACCCTGCCGGTGACCAGCGCGTCGGCGCCGATGCCCTTCCAGTCGTTGAACCGCGGCGCGAGAACCTCGGATCCGTCGCGCTGGACGAACGCATTCCGATCGATCGGCCTGAACAGTCCCGACCCTTCGAGGTTGCCCGTCACCACGCCGGCGATCTCCTCGGCGGTCGTTCGTTCTTCGCCCGCGGAGGCCTGCGGCACCACGATGGCGATGGGCAGCGGCTCGAAATTCGGATCGTCGATCCGGATGGTGACCTGCGCGGCGGCCGTCGCCGGCGCGGCAATGGCGAGCAGAACCGCCAGGACCAGCCGGTGGCACAGACGGGATTTCGGCGAGGGAGGCGGCATGGTTACCCCGAACTCAGTTTGGACGGATCGAAGTCTATGGTCAGCTCTTTCCATCGGTCGAATTTTTCCGGCGGCAGCCTGAGCGGGCTGCAATTGGGATGGTTGAGCGCGCGAAGTCCGGCTTCCGCAGCGACCCGGAACCTGGGGTCGCTGCCGAGCCTGGCCTTGTCGAGCACCCGGGGCTCACCGCGCAGCGAGCCGTCGCGGTTAAGCCGTATCTCGATCAGGACGCGCAGCGATCCGGCGCCCTGTGCGCCGGCCGGGAAATTCCAGCACGCCCGGATTTGCCGGCGGACCGCCTCGATTTCCGACAGGGTCATCGGCAGGTTGCGCGCCGCGGTCTTGACGCCCGCCGGCGTCCGGGCAGCGGTCCGCTCGCGGTCGGATTGTTCCGATTTCTTCAGTTTGCCGACGGTCTTGAAGACCGAGTCCAGCGCATCTTTGCCGGCCGGTTTTTTGGCGGGCGGTTTCTTCGCCGTCTTTTTCGGCGGTTTCGCGCTTTTCCCTTGGCTCGGCTTCGCCGGCGGACGCGCCCGCGGCAGCGCGGCGACGAAGCGTTCGATCTTCGGCGCGGTTTCCTTTGCCGCTTTCGGCGGTTTCGGTTCGGGCTTCTTCTTCGGTTTCGCCGCCGTTGCCACCCGCTTTTCGGGTTTCTTGGGCGCAATCTTCGGCTTCTCCGGTTTGGGCGCCGGTCGGGCGACGCGCTTTTCCGGTTTCTTTGCGGGTTTCTTCTCCGGCTTCGCAACGGGTTTTGGTGCGGCTTTGGGTGCAGAGGGTTCGGGCTTCTTCGCGGGCGCCTGCTTTCTTGGCTTCGCAGCCTGGCGCTGCAAGGCGCGGGGATCGATTTCGACGCGCTTCGGCGGTGCGGTCTTCGGTTTCGCGACCGCCGTCTTTACCGGCGGCTTCGGTTTCGGCGGCGCCGGCGGCGCGATCTTCTGTTTCACGGCCGGTTTCACGACGACCGTCTTTGTCGGCGGCGCCGGTTTCGGCTTCGGTTTTGCAACCTTCGGCGGTGCGGGCAGTTTCGGCTTCGGCTTCGGTTCCGCAGCCTTCGGCGGCGCGGGCGGCTTCGGCCTGACCGGGTCCGGCTCGGGCGGCGGCTTCGCGGCCTGCCGGTCGCGGGCCACCGGCTTCCTGGTGGTTTCGCGCTCTGCGTCCGGCTTGCGGTCGGTCTTCGGTTTCGGTTTCCCGCCCTTGCTGGGCTGCGTGATGTCGGCCAGGCGGACGATGTCGACGGCGATGTTGAGCGATGCGTTCGCCGGCGGTTTGGCGAGCCAGGGCAGCCCGAGCGCGACCGCCAGCACGACCAGCGTGTGCAGGACGACCGAGAAGAGGATGCCGCGCATCGCCGCCCGCCCCGCCGCCTAGTCGCTGCCGTCTTCGGCGACCAGCGCGACTTTCGGGAAGCCGGCGGTCGAAATCGAGCTCATCACCTGCATGACCCGGCCGTAGGGCACCGCCTTGTCGCCGCGCACGAAGATCCGCGGGTTGTTGCGCACCCGGGCGATCGCCTTGAGCCGCGCGATCAGGGTTGCCGTATCCATCTGCGTTTCCTGCAGGAAGACCGTGCCGTCGGCGCGGACGCTCACGATCAGCGGCTTGTCGGGCTGGCCGATGGCGGCGGCCCTGGCCTTGGGCAGGTCGACAGGGACGGCGACCGTGAGCAGGGGCGCGGTCACCATGAAGATGACCAGGAGCACCAGCATCACGTCCACGAACGGCGTCACGTTGATTTCGGACATCGGCTGGTAGCTGCGGCGCGCGCGGCCGCGCCGGACCGGGGCTGCGGCCATCGTCAGTCTCCGCTGGTGTCGAGTTCGCGAGACACGATGGCGCTGAACTCGCCGGAGAAGCCCTCCAGCCGGTGGGCGAAGCGGTCGAGGTCTCCCGAGAGCTTGTTGTAGGCGACGACCGCCGGAATTGCCGCCAGCAGGCCAAGCGCCGTCGCAAACAGGGCCTCGGCGATGCCCGGCGCCACCGTGGCCAGGTTGGTGTTCTTCTGGATCGCGATGTCCTGAAACGCGCGCATGATGCCCCAGACGGTGCCGAACAGGCCGACGAAGGGCGCCGTGGCCCCGATGGACGCGAGCGAGCTGAGGAAGCGTTCCGACCGGCTCATTTCCCGGGTGAGCGTGACATGCATCACCCGGTCGATGCGGTCGCCCAGGCTTCCGCGCAGTGACCGGCTGCGGGAGTCGTCGCCGATCGAGCGTTTCCACTCCCGCATGGCGGCGGCGAAAACGGCGGCCATCGGGTTGTTCGGCCTGTCGCCGACATCGGCATAGAGCTCGTCGACCGAACCGCCGGCCCAGAACCGGTTCTCGAAACGGGTCGCGTGGCCGTTGATCCGGCGCAGCAGGATCAGCTTCTCGAAGATGACCGCCCACGACCAGATCGAGGCGAACACCAGGATGGCGATGACTCCCTTGACGATCCAGTCGGCCCGTTCGATCACGGCCAGGACCGAGAAGTCGTCGGCCGGCGGCGTGCTGCCGCCGAGATCGGCTTCCACGACCTTGCGGTCCTGCCCGAACTTCGCGGCGTCGTCCTTTGTGGCGCCGGCATCGGGCGCGGTGGCCTGGGCCAGTTCCACCATCCCGGAACCGGAGTCGTTCGGCGCCGTTCCGGCTGCTTGCAGCGGATCGAGAATTGCCGTCAGATCGGAGAGGATCGAAGGGTCCATAATGGCTCGTCGGATGGAGTCAGCTGAGGGGTCAATGGCAAGACTGTGGCAATCCCGCGGCGCTTGCGATCATCGCGGCGTGCTGCCGCAGGCCGAATCGCCGGTTTCCGCATGGGTGCCGGCATCGCCCGGAGGCGGCGGCACGATCAGGGTTTCGAGCGCCGTGCCGATTTCTTTCGGGATGCGCGTCGGCCGGCCGTTCCGGTTCATGACGGCTATCCGGAGCCGCAGGTCGCACAGCAGCCGGTTGCCGCGCCAGATCCCCTGGCTCATGCGCATGCTGGCGCCCAGGACTTCGGTCACCGTGCTGCGGACGTCGAGGATGTCGTCGAGGCGCGCCGGCGCCAGATATTCCGCCCGGCAGGAACGCACGGTAAAGCCGATACCCTGCTCGCGCAGCAGGTCGAATTGCTGCCGGCCGGTCCGGCGCAGCAATTCGGTCCGCGCCCGCTCGGCAAACTTGAGATAGTTGGCGTAATAGACGATGCCGCCGGCGTCGGTATCCTCATAGTAGACGCGGACCCGGAAGACATGGACGGGGTCCGCGCCGCCCGCCTGGCCGCGTGCACGGTCCGGCTGCAGTGCGGCGCCGGCCTCAGTCATCCTGCCCGCCCGGCATGAGTTCGAACTGGTCGGGCGTCGAAGGCGGCGGCGCCATGCCCAGGGCCTTCCAGCCGTCCGCCGCCAGCATCCGGCCGCGCGGCGTCCGCTGCACCAGGCCCTCGCGGATCAGATAGGGTTCGATGACATCCTCGATGGCGTCGCGTTGTTCGGACAGCACGGCGGCGATCGTCTCGACGCCCACCGGCCCGCCGCCGTATTTCTCGGCGATGCAGGCCAGGTAGCGATGATCCATGCGGTCGAGGCCGGCCTTGTCGACATCGAGCCGCCTCAGCGCCGAATCGGCCTCGGCGGCGCCGACCTCGGCCGCGCCGTCGACCGCGGCGAAATCCCGGACCCGGCGCAACAGCCGCGACGCGATCCGCGGCGTGCCGCGCGAGCGGGCCGCGATTTCCTGCGCCCCGTCCGGCGACAGCGGCAAGTTCAGCAGCGCGGCGGCCCGCGCCACGATGACGGCGAGATCGTCGACATCGTAGAAATCCAGGCGCAGCGGAATGCCGAACCGTTCGCGCAGCGGCGTGGTCAGCAGGCCCGCCCGCGTCGTGGCGCCCACAAGGGTAAAGCGCGGCAGGTCGATCCGGACCGAGCGTGCCGCCGGTCCTTCGCCGATCACGAGATCGAGCTGGTAGTCCTCCATCGCCGGGTAAAGCAGTTCCTCGACCGCCGGATTGAGCCGGTGGATCTCGTCGATGAACAGGACTTCCCGGGGCTGCAGGTTGGTCAGGATCGCCGCCAGATCGCCGGCGCGGGCGATCACCGGGCCGGACGTGCCGCGAAACCCGACGCCCAGTTCCCGCGCCACGATGTGGGCGAGCGTGGTCTTGCCCAGGCCCGGCGGGCCGTGAAACAGGACATGGTCCATCGCCTCCCGGCGCGCGCGCGCTGCCTTGACGAATATGCGCAGGTTGGCGCGCATCTCCCGCTGGCCGATGAAATCGTCGAGCCGCACCGGCCGGAGGGACGGGTCGTCGCCTTCGACGGCCGACGGATCGCCGGAAACCATGCGGGTGTCCTGTTCGGCCGCCATCGTCCCGCGCCTATCCGGACAGGTCCTTGAGCGCCAGCGGGATGAGCTGCTCGACCGTCGCCGCCACTCCCGCGTCGCCGGCCGCCCGGTTTACCGCGGCGAAGGCCTCGCTGCGGCCGTAGCCCAGATTGACCAGGGCGGAGACCGCCTCGGCGGTTGCGCCCTGCGGCGCGCCGGTTCCGGCCGGCAGCCGGCCGCTTGCGATGTCGCCGGCCAGCGGGTCGCCGCCGATAATGCCTGCCTTGTCCTTCAATTCGTTCAGGATACGCGCCGCCAGCTTGGGGCCGATGCCTTCGGCCTGGGCGATGGCGGCCCGGTCCTGCGCCGCGATCGCGGTGGCCAGCGCTTCCGGCGTCAGGACCGACAGCAGGGCCAGCGCGACGCGCGCGCCCACCCCCTGCACGGTCGTGAGCAGCCGGAACCAGTCCCGCTCCTGCCGGTCGGCAAAGCCGTAGAGGTGGATATGGTCTTCGCGGACGTGGGTTTCGATCATCAGGCGGACCGACGATCCGGCCGGCGGCAGCGAATCCAGCGTGCGGGCCGAGGCGAAGACCAGATAGCCGACGCCGCCGACATCGATGACCGCATCGTCCTTGCCGACATGATCGACGAGACCGGTGAGCGCGCCGATCATTGCGCCGCCGCTTCCCTTGCGCGCCACGACGCCTGCGTCGCTGCGTGATGAACATGGCAGATCGCGACGGCCAGGGCGTCCGCGGCATCGGCCGATTGCGGCCCGGCGGCCGGTAGCAGCATCCCCACCATGGCCTGGACCTGCACCTTGTCGGCATGGCCGGCGCCGACGACCGATTTCTTCACCGCGTTGGCGGCATATTCGTGCACCGCGATTCCGGCCAGCGCCGGCGCCAGCATAACCGCGCCGCGGGCCTGGCCGAGCCGCAGGGTGGAGCCCGGATTCCGGTTGACGAAGATTTCCTCGATCGCCGCCGCGTCCGGGGTCCAGAGCTCGATCAGCCGGGCGATGCCGTCGTGGAGCAGCTTCAGCCGCTCGGCCATCTCGCGCTTCGGATCCGCCGTCACCGTGCCGCTGGCGACGTAGCGCAGACGGTTGTCGGCCGAATCGATCACGCCCCAGCCCGTCCGGCGCAGGCCGGGGTCCAGCCCGAGGATGCGGATCGCGCCGTGCTCGCGGGGCGCCGTCATGATCGTCACCCGCCCAGCTTCGCCATGACCTCGTCGGACACGTCGAAGTTGGCGGAAACATTCTGGACGTCGTCGTTGTCGTCCAGCGCGCCCAGCAGCCTGAACAGGCTGGACGCCTTTGCCTCGTCGACTGCCACGGTGCTTTGCGGCCGCCAGGCGAGCGCGGCCGCTTCCGGATTGCCGAAGCGCGATTCCAGCGCCTCGCGCACGGCGTTCAGGTCGTCGGGTTCGCAGACGATCTCGTGCATGTCGTCGCCCGACTCGACATCCGAGGCGCCGGCTTCCAGCGCCGCCTCGAACATGTCGTCGGCGCTCGCCGCGCCGGCCGGATACTGAACCTGCCCCACCCGGTCGAACATGAAGGCGACGCTGTTGGTCTCGCCCAGGTTGCCGCCGTATTTGCTGAAGGCGGAACGAATATCCGAAGCCGCGCGGTTGCGGTTGTCGGTCAGAACGTCGACGATCATCGCGACGCCGCCGGGGCCGTAGCCCTCGTAGCGGATTTCCTCGTAGGTATCGGCTTCGCCGCCGCCGCTGCCCTTCTTCACCGCCCGGTCGATATTGTCGTTCGGCATGTTCTGCGCCTTGGCGGCGGCGATGGCGCCGCGCAGGCGGGCGTTCATGTCCGGGTCAGCGCCGGCCCGCGCCGCGATCATGATTTCCTTGGCATGCCGGGCGAAGATTTTGGCGCGTTTCGCATCCTGAGCGCCCTTCCGGTGCATGATATTCTTGAATTTGGAATGGCCGGCCATGTCGGGTGGCGTTCCTTCCGGATCGAACCGAATGTAATGCTACATAATGCCAGTTAATGGCCGCAACTATACTACATATTGTGGCTGTTGCGTAGCAAACCTTCGGCCGTCGCCCGAAAAAAAGCCGGGCCGGGCGGAATGCCGCGTCAGGCGGCCGCGACCTCCGGAATGGCGTTGGCCAGCCGCGGCCCGACGCGAACCGCCTCGATTCGCGTTGCCAGGCCCGTCGCATCGTCGGTCTCGACATAGACGGCGCACAGCGTGCCCTCGCCGTCGGCCGGGCCGAGCCGGTCGCCCGGCATCTTGCGCCGGAACCGGTCGATCGGCGCGTCCTTTTTCATGCCGATCACCGAGTCGTAATCGCCGCACATGCCGATATCGGTGATGTAGGCGGTGCCGCCGTTGAGGATCTGGGCGTCGGCCGTCGGGACATGGGTGTGCGTCCCGGCGACCAGCGAGACGCGGCCGTCGAGGAAATGGCCGAACGAGGTCTTCTCGCTCGTCGCCTCGCCGTGCATGTCGACCAGGATGGCGTCGGCCTCCCGCTTCAGCCGGCGGGTCGCCAGCGCCTCCTCCGCCGCGGCGAACGGATCGTCCAGCGGGTCCATGAACAGGCGCGCCATCACCTGCAGGACGTACACCTTGCGCCCCCGGCCGATATCGATCAGGGCATCGCCCCGGCCCGGCGTGCCCTTCGGATAGTTGATCGGGCGGATCAGGCGCGGGTCGCTGTCGATATAGCCGATGATGTCGCGCTGGTCCCAGGCATGGTTGCCCAGCAGGATGCAGTCCGCGCCGGCGTCGTAGACCTTGCGGCAGATATCCGCGGTGATGCCGAAACCGTGGGCCGCGTTCTCGCCGTTCACAGCGACGAAATCGAGGGCGAGCCGGCTGCGCAGGCCGGGCAGATGTTCGAAGATCGCGTCCCGGCCGGCCCGGCCGACGATATCGCCGCAATACAACAGTCGCATGAAAGGGTCCGTCCGTCGGGCAGGTCAGCCGGAGATGTAAATGGCTTCCCGTTCGGTGACAATCCAGTCGAGCCGGGCGTCGTGCGGCTCGGCGGGGACGGCCTCGACCTCCTGCGCGGCAAAGGCCCATCCGACGGCTGTCACCGTGCCGCCGGCGCGCAGCCGGGCGAGCGCGGCGTCATAGAAGCCGCCGCCGTATCCCAGCCGGAAGCCCCGGCGGTCGAACGCGGCGAGCGGCACCAGGAGCAGGTCGGGGTCGAACTCGGCCGCCGAGGCCGGCGGCGCGGCGATCCCGAACGCGTCGGTACATTCGGCAAGGCCGCCCGGCGCTTCGAGGAAGCGCAGCGGTTCGCTCTTGCCCGCCGTGTGCGGCAGGACCGTGCGGCAACCCCTGGCCTCCAGGGCGAGCAGGGCCGGGCGCGGGTCCAGCTCGCCGCGCATCGCGGCATAGCCGGCGGCCGTGGTTCCGGACGCGATGTCGACGGCCTGCAACAGGCACGCCGCAGCAGCGTCCGCAGCTTCCGGACTGTCGAGTTGCCGGCGCTGCGCCAGCGCACGGCGCCGCAGCGCCCGTTTCGCCTCCGCGACGGTCGCGGACAAACGCGTCAGTCTTTCTCGATCGCGCCGGCCAGTGCCTCGATCCTGGCCGCCAGATCCTCGATGGCGCCCGCGGCTTCGTCCCCCGCCTTCTTTCCGGCGCTTAGCGCATCCACCTCGTCCTGCGCTTCCTTCAGCGCCTCGCGGGCGCCCTTGGCGTCGTCGGCGAACAGCAGGCTGGCCATGACAAGCAGCCGCTGATCGCCGATCTGGCCCATCGAATCGACCAGCGCCCGCACCCGCTCTTCGACGAGCCCGCCCAGGCTGCGCAAATGGTCTTCCTGGCCGTCCTCGCAGGCGACCTTGTAGGCGCGGCGATTGATCGTCAGCGTCACGTCGCTCATGAGTCGCTCCCGGCGCGTTCATCGTCGTTCATGCCGGCGACGCCGCGCATTTCGCCGACGATCGCGTCGACCCGATCCGCCATGGCCTCGCGCTCGGCGACCAGCGCCGCATTTTCGCGCTGCGCCTCTTCCAGGGCGCGGACCAGGTCGCCGATGTCGCCGGCGTCGGGCCCGGCGCCCGGCTCCACGTTCAGCGCTTCTTTCATTTCGGCCAGGCGGTCGGTCTGGGCGCGCCGGGCGGTCTCCAGCCGCGCAACCGCGCGCGCCAACCGTTCCTGAGCTTGATCGATTCGGGACATGAGAAAAGCCAGCAGATTGCGACTGCAATAGGGAGAAAGAATATTCTTGTTACGGTTCCGGCCGTTACGGGCACCGCCTCACATCGCACAATAGGAACATCGGACAAGCCGGTCAATCGCCCTTGAGGCACGCCCTGCGACCGGTGCGCGCGGTTGACGATACCGGCCCGCGGCTGCATTGTCGCTCCCGGTTCCGGATGCGGTTTTTTCGCCTCACGCCCCACCTTCGAACAGCCAGGCGGCTTTTCTTCGGGCGGCCGGTCCGTCCTCACCGTCCGGTGGCTCGCCCATGTCAGACAGCTCCGTTTCCGCGCCGCACGACCGGATGGCCAACGCCATTCGTGCGCTCGCGATGGATGCGGTCCAGGCTGCAAAAAGCGGCCATCCGGGGATGCCTATGGGCATGGCGGATGCAGCGACGGTCCTGTTCACGCAATTCCTGAAGTTCGATCCGCAGCGGCCCGACTGGCCGGATCGCGACCGATTCCTGCTCTCGGCCGGCCACGGTTCGATGCTGCTCTATGCCCTCCTGCATCTGACCGGCTATCCGGACATGACGATGGCGGAGTTGCGCAATTTCCGCCAGTTGCACAGCCGCACCGCCGGCCATCCCGAATACGGCGCGGCGCCCGGCATCGAGACGACGACCGGTCCGCTCGGGCAGGGGCTGGCCAACGCCGTCGGCATGGCGCTGGCCGAACGCATGATGAATGCGCGTTTCGGCGACGCTCTGGTCGATCACCGGACCTGGGTCGTGGCCGGAGACGGCTGCCTGATGGAGGGCATTTCGCAGGAAGCGGCTACGCTGGCCGGCCATCTCGGGCTCGGCCGGCTGATCGTCCTGTTCGACGACAACGAAATTTCCATCGACGGGCCGACTTCGCTGGCGACCTCGGACGACCAGGCAATGCGTTTCGAGGCCTGCGGCTGGCATGTCCAGCAGGTCGACGGCCACGATCCCGCAGCACTGGCCGCCGCCATGCAGGCGGCATGCGACAGCGACCGCCCCTCGATGATCGCGTGCAGGACTGTGATCGGCTACGGCGCGCCGACCAAGGCAGGCACGGCGGCGACCCACGGCGCGCCGCTCGGCGAGGAGGAGATCGCCGGGGTCCGGGAGCGGCTCGACTGGCGCCATCCGGCTTTCGAAATTCCGGCGGATGTGGAGACGGCGTGGCGCGCGGCCGGCGCGCGCGGTGCGGCCGAAGCGGACGCCTGGGCGGCGCGGCTGGCCGCTGCCGTTCCCGCCGTGCGCGCAGATTTTGAGCGGGTCGCGAACGGCGCCCTGCCGGCGGAACTCGGCGATACGGTTATCGCGCTCAAGCGCGGGTTCGCCGCCGAGGCGCCGAAGATGGCGACCCGCCAGGCGTCCGGGAAGGTTCTCGACCGGCTGACCGAAGTCGTGCCCGAGCTGGCCGGCGGCTCGGCCGATCTCACGGGCTCGAACAACACCCGCACCGCCGCGCACAGCGACGTAACCGCCGGCGATTTCTCGGGCGGCTACATCCGCTACGGCGTGCGCGAACACGGCATGGCGGCGGCGATGAACGGCATGGCGCTGCACGGCGGGCTGATCCCCTACGGCGGCACCTTCCTGGTCTTTACCGACTATGCCCGGCCGGCGATCCGTCTCTCGGCCCTGATGGAACAGCGGGTGATCTACGTGATGACCCACGACAGCATCGGACTCGGCGAGGACGGGCCGACCCACCAGCCGGTCGAACATCTCGCCGCCCTGCGCGCCATGCCGAACCTCAACGTCTTCCGCCCGTGCGACGCCGTCGAGGTGGCGGAATGCTGGGAGCTGGCGCTCCAGTCTTGCAAGGCGCCGTCTGTCCTGGCGCTGACCCGGCAGGGCCTGCCGACCCTGCGCACCGAACACCGGGCGGAAAACGCCTGCGCGCGCGGCGCCTACGTCGTTGCCGAGGCCGG
This sequence comes from Alphaproteobacteria bacterium, assembly GCA_965202925.1. Taxonomy (GTDB): domain Bacteria; phylum Pseudomonadota; class Alphaproteobacteria; order Bin65; family Bin65; genus Bin65. The sequence goes on from CBDBCG010000002.1 coordinate 1,179,204, forward strand.
CGGGGGACGCCAGGTCACCCTGCTCGCCTCGGGCTCGGAGGTGTCCATCGCCGTCGAAGCCCAGGCGCTGCTGAAGGAAGACGGCATCGCGGCGGCCGTGGTGTCCATGCCGTGCTGGGAACTGTTCGAGCGCCAGCCGGACGACTATCGCGCGGCGGTGCTGGGCGATGCGCCGCGGGTCGCCTGCGAGGCGGCGGCCGGCTTCGGCTGGACACGCTGGGCCGGCGGGGATGGCGGGTTCGTCGGCATGGAGGGCTTCGGGGCCTCGGCGCCGGCGGCTCGCCTCTACGAGCATTTCGGCATCACGGCCGCGGCGGTTGCCGACGCCGCCCGGAAGGCTGTGGCCGGGCAGGGCTGAGCCAGGGCGGCAAAGAAACGGGAGAAACCATGGCTGTAAGGGTTGCCATCAACGGGTTCGGCCGGATCGGCCGGCTGGTCTACCGGGCGGCGCTGGAGTCAGGCCGCACGGACGTCGAATTCGTCGCGATCAACGATCTCGGCCCGGTCGCAACCAGCGCCCACCTGCTGCAGTACGATTCGGTGCACGGCACGCTGCCCGGCCGGATCGAGACCGGCGAGGACTGGATGGACGCCGGCCGTGGCCGGGTGAAGGTCCTGTCCGAGCGCGATCCGGCCAAGCTGCCCTGGGGCGAACTCGATATCGACGTGGTCATGGAATGCACCGGCCTGTTCGCCAACCGGGAGAAGGCCGGAGCGCATCTGACCGCCGGCGCGAAAAAGGTTCTGGTTTCGGCGCCGGCGAGCGGCGCAGACCTCACGGTCGTCTACGGCGTCAATGACGACAAGCTGGAGGCCGGCCACACCGTGGTCTCCAATGCCTCCTGCACGACCAACTGCCTGGCGCCGGTGGCCCATGTGCTGTACGAGGCGATCGGTATCGAGCGCGGCTTCATGACGACGATCCACGCCTTTACCGGCGATCAGCCGTCGGTCGATACCCTGCACAAGGATCTGCGCCGGGCCCGGGCGTCGGCCGTGTCGATGATCCCGACCTCGACCGGCGCGGCCCGCGCGGTCGGCCTCGTCCTGCCGGAACTCAACGGCAAGCTGGACGGCACCTCGATCCGCGTGCCGACGCCGAACGTCTCGCTGATCGACTTCACCTTCACCGCGCCGCGCGACACCACGGTCGAGGAGGTCAACGGTGCCGTCACCGCGGCCGCGGCAGGCCCGCTCGCCGGCGTGCTGACGACCAGCGATGCGCCGCTCGTCTCGTCGGACTTCAACCACAACCCGGCCAGTTCGACCTTCGACCTGACCCAGACCCAGGTTATCGAGGGCCGCTTCGTCCGCGTGCTCAGCTGGTACGACAACGAATGGGGCTTCTCCAACCGCATGAGCGATACGGCGGCGAAGATGGGGGCGCTGGGGTAGGGGGCGGGCTATCCGGCAATCAGATCGTCCACCGCAACGCCGAGCGTATCGGCCAGCTTGCGCAGGGTGCGGACCGATCCGGTCTTGCGGCCGGCCTCGATTTCGACGATCTGCACGCGATTGACTCCTGCGGCGCGGGCAAGCGCGGACTGCGACATGCCGCGATGCCGGCGCCAGACCCGCAGGGGCGGCTCACGGTCGATCAGCCGGTCGGCGACTTGCGCCGGAACGAGTTCGTCCGTTCCGTTGGCAATCGCCGCCTCGACGGCCAGCGCGGCCCGGATATCGGCAAATTCTTCTTCCACGGCGCACAGGCGCTCGTATTCCGCCCTGGGGATCGTCACGGTCCCGGTCATCGCTCCCATTCTCCATATATGTTGCCCCGGCGTCAAAACTGCAGTGCGCCTGCTTATCGCCGGCTTCCGGTTGACGCGCCGGGAAGCTGCACTCAGTCTCTCGGCATGTCCGCCCCGCACCGCCTCGAAACCGTCCGCCTCGCCGCCCGGCCGATATCGCTGGACGATGTCGCGCAGTTGCAGGCCCTGCACCGGGCCGAGGCGGTCGCCGAGCATATCGGCGGGTCGTGGACGCTGGACCGCAGCGAGCAGTTCGTGCGCGGCGCGGTCGAGCACTGGCAGCGCATGGGCTACGGCCAGTGGATGTTCAGCGAGAAGGCGACCGGCCGGGTCGTCGGGCGCAGCGGCCTGCGCCACTACTATCTCGACTATCGCGACGAGATCGAGCTGCTCTATGCCTTCGAGCCGGCGGTCTGGGGCCGGGGCTACGGCACCGAGGCTGCGGTCGCCGTGGTCGACTTCGCCTTCGGAACGCTCGGCGTCGAGAGCATCGTCTCCTTCACCCTGCCGGACAATCCGGGCTCGCTGCGCGTTATGGAAAAGGCCGGCCTGACCTTCGAGAAGGAGATGATCCGGCTCGAACCGCCGGCTTTCCTGGTCTACCGGCTGACCCGCAAGGACTGGGAAGCCGGCAGGTGAGCGGCGGACCGCCGTCCGCGGAGCCGGACCTGTGGCAGCTGCGGTTCAGCGCTCCGCGGAGGCTGGTCGAGGCCGCCGAACCGCTGTTCGAAGCGGCGCTCTCCGTCGCCCGGATGCGCGCCGGCGACGGCTCGGAACGCTGGGTTCTGGAAGCGCTGTTCGACGGCCGGCCCGCCGCCGCGCCGATCGAGGCGGGGCTGGCGGTCGCCGCGGAAGCGCTCGGCCTGGCGCCTCCCGCCATCGACATTGCCCGCCTCCAACCGCGCGACTGGCTGGCGGAGAACCGGGCGGCGCTGACGGAGATTGAAGTCGGGCGCTTCCGAATCGTGCCGGAACACCGGCGTAACGAGGCGCCGCCGTCGCATCGGCTGGACCTTTATGTCGACGCCGGCCCCGCTTTCGGCTCGGGGCGGCACGAGACGACGCAGGGCTGCCTGCGCCTGCTCGAGGAGATCGCCCGCGAACGGCGGCCGCAGCGCATCCTGGATTTCGGCGCCGGCTCCGGCATTCTGGCATTGGCGGCGGCGCAGCTGTGGAAGCGGCCTGTCATTGCGACGGATGTCGATCCGGTCGCCGTACGAACGGTCCGGGCGAACGCCGTGCGCAACGCCAGCCTGCCCCGGATCGACGCGCGCTGCGGCCCGGGCCTCGGCCCGGTGCGGCGCGAGCGGCCGTTCGACCTGGTCATAGCCAACATCCTGGCCGGACCGCTGGCCGGGCTTGCAACCGACATGCGCGGCGCGGTCGCGCGGCGCGGGCTGCTGATCCTGTCGGGGATCCTGTCGGACCAGGAAAACCGCGTGCTCAGCCGTTACCGCGCCGCGGGCTTCCGGCTCGAGCGCCGTCTCGTCACGGGGTCGTGGTCCAGCTACCGGCTGACGCGTCGTTGAACCATTGCCGTTGCGGTCTCCGGACATCCCGGGCGTAGGCCGCGCCGAGCGGGGCGTAGCGCGACAGGAACCGCTCCAGGGCGCTCCATGCACGGGCGGCATACGAACGGAGGAAGCGGGCGCGCCGGGCGGCGGCGTCCCGGCGCACCGCCAGCTCGTCGAAATCCGTGACGGTCCGGGTCGATTTGGATAGAAGCATATCTGAGGTTCCTTCGCGGAAGGAAAGCTGTTGTCCTGCCCGGCACATGAGGTGCGCCCGGCCGCGCACAATTGATCGAAACCCCCGTCTGCCATGCGCATGTTGCATATCTCGACCCCTTCAAACGGCCCGGAATTGCACTACTGCGCGGCCGGAGATCGCGCATGACGTCCCCGGACCTGCCCGCCCGGTCCGCCGCCCGCGTCGCCGCGCTGCGGGGGTTATTGGCGCAGGACGGCCTGCAGGGCTTCGTCGTGCCGCGCGCCGACGAGCATCAGGGCGAATATGTGCCGCCCGGCGCCGAGCGTCTGGCCTGGCTGACCGGGTTCACCGGCTCTGCGGGCTTGGCGATCGTGCTGGCGCAGCAGGCGGCAATCTTCGTCGACGGCCGCTACACGTTGCAGGTCGGGGACCAGATCGATCCTGCGGTGTTCGAGGTGCGCCACATCACCGACCGGCCGGCCTCGGCCTGGCTGCGCGAGTCGCTCACCGGCGGCGGACGGCTCGGTTACGATCCCTGGCTCCACACCGCCCAGGGCGCGGCGCGGCTGCGCACGGCCTGCGAGGCGGTCGGCGCGGCGCTGGCGCCGGTCGCGGAAAACCCGATCGACCGGCTCTGGGAAGACCGGCCGACGCGGCCCGGCGCCCCGTTCGAAATCCATCCGCCGGAGCTGGCCGGCGAGACGTCGGCAAGCAAGCGCGCGACGCTGGCGGAAAAGCTCGCCAAACGCGGTGTCGAGGCCGCCGTGCTCACCCTGCCGGACTCGATCGCCTGGCTGCTCAACATCCGGGGCCGGGATGTGCCGCGCACGCCGTTTCCCCTGTCCTTCGCCATCCTGCGCAGCGACGCTACGGCCACCCTGTTCGCCCCGGCCGGCAAGATCGAGGCGGCGCTGGCGGATCATCTGGGCAGCGATATCGCCGTCGAACCGCCGGACGCGTTCGAGGCGGCGCTGGGCGGCTTCGCCGGCCGGAGAGTGCTGGCCGATCCGGCGAGCGCGGCCGACCGCATCTTTCAGCTTCTGGAGGCGGCCGGCGCTCATGTCGAGCGCGATGCCGACCCGTGCCAGCTGCCCAAGGCGTGCAAGAACCCGGTGGAACTGGAGGGCGCGCGCAATGCCCACCGGCGCGACGGGGCGGCGCTGACCCGCTTCCTGGCGTGGCTCGCCCGGGAAGCGCCGGGCGGCGAGGTCGACGAAATCGCCGCCGCGGACCTGCTGGAGCGGTTCCGGCGCGAAACGAACCTGCTGCGCGACCTGAGTTTCGACACCATCTCCGGCGCCGGCCCGAACGGCGCCATCGTGCACTACCGGGTGACGCCCGAGACCAACCGCAGGCTGGAGCCGGGTTCGCTCTACCTGGTCGATTCGGGCGGCCAGTATGCGGACGGCACGACCGACGTGACCCGGACGATCGCCATCGGTGCGCCGACGGCGGAAATGCGCCGCCATTTCACCTTGGTGCTCAAGGGCCATATTGCGCTTGCGAGGGCGCAGTTTCCGGAAGGGACGACAGGCAGCCAGATCGACGCGCTGGCGCGCATGGCCTTATGGGCCGACGGGCTGGATTACGACCACGGCACCGGCCACGGCGTCGGCAGCTATCTGTCGGTGCACGAGGGGCCGCAGCGCATCTCGAAGCTGCCCAACAGCATCGCCCTGAAGCCGGGCATGATCGTCTCGAACGAGCCCGGCTACTACCGGACCGGCGAATACGGCATCCGCATCGAGAATCTGGTCGCAGTGCGCGAAGTGGAGATCGCCGGCGCCGAGCGGCCGATGCTCGGCTTCGAGACCCTGACCCTGGCGCCGATCGACCGTGCCCTGATCGACCGCGATCTCCTCACGGCGGACGAAGCAGGCTGGGTCGACGGCTACCACGCCCGGGTTCGCGAGACGATCGGCCCGGCGGTCGATCCGCAAACCGCGGCCTGGCTGGACAGGGCGACCCGGCCCCTGTAGCGGCCGGCCGGTCGCAGGGCAGGCGCTCAGTCCGCGAAGAAGTCCAGCAGCCGGGCGTTCAGTTCGTCCGGCGCTTCCTCCGGGATGAAGTGGCCGCAATCGGGGATCGTGCCGCCGGTGACGTTCTCCGCAACCCGGCGCAGCGATTCTTCGGTTTCCGTCCCGCGCCCGCGGCCGTGCGGGTAGCTGACCGCGCCACCGAGCGCGAGCACCGGCATCGGCAGCCTGAAGCGGGCGATAATCTCCGCATTGGCCGCCGCGTCTTCGGGCAGCGCGCGGTAGTAGGCGAAGCCGGCGCGCAGCGCCCCCGGCCGGGTATAGGTGCGCAGATATTCGGCGATGTCGGCCGGGCCGATGGCGTCGGGCCGGTAGGCGAAGGTGCGGTAGAACCAGCCGAGATAGTCGGCCTCGCGCCCGGTGACGAGCGCCTCCGGCAGGTCCGGCGTCATGTGGAACTGGTGGTGCCAGCGCCGCCCGCCCTGGGAGAAATCGCCGCCGCAGCCGGGTATCGTGACATCAAGGACGGCCAGCTTGCGCACCGCCTCCGGATGGGCGGCGGCGAGCGCATAGGCGACCGGGCCGCCCCAGTCGTGGCCGGCGAGCAGAAACGTCTCGTGGCCCAGATGCTCGTGCATCAATTGCCGGATGTCGGCGGCGACGGTTTGCTTGTCGTAGCCGCCCCCTTTACCGGCATCGGGCGGGTGGGAACTGTCGCCCAGGCCGCGCATGTCCGGGGCGATCACGGTGTAGGTTCCGGCCAGCGCGGGGATGGTGTGGCGCCATTCCCACCAAGTCTGGGGCCAGCCGTGCAGGAGCACGACCGGCGGCCCGCTGCCCGCCGTCACATAGTGGAGCAGAACCTCGCCGAGATCGGCGAAGCGATGCTCGAACAGGGGATCGTCGGGGGTCACGGGATCGGTGGGCGGATCGGCGGACCTCAGGCCTCGAAGCGGCCGACGATCGAAACGCTGGAGACGTTCTGGTGCGGGAAGCCGCCCAGATTGTGGGTCATGCCGATCCTCGGATCGTCGAGCTGGCGCGCGCCGGCCCGGCCGTGGAACTGGAGATACATCTCGTAGAGCATGCGCAGGCCAGACGCGCCGATCGGGTGGCCGAAGCATTTCAGGCCGCCGTCGATCTGGCAGGGGATCTTCCCGTCGGCATCGTAGAAGCCGTCGAGAATGTCCTTCCAGGCCGTGCCTTCCTCCGAAAGATACAGGTCTTCCATCGTCACCAGCTCGGTGATCGAGAAGCAGTCGTGGACCTCGAACATGCTGACTTCGTCGCGCGGCCTGCGGATGTCGGCTTCCTTGTAGGCCCGCTCGGCGGCGCGGCGCGTGGTCATGAAATAGCTGCCGTCCCAGGAATTGTGGCTGGCCTCCTGGCCATTCGAGACCGCGAGTTGCAGCGCCTTGACGCTCACCAGGCCGGATTTGCCCAGGCTCTTCGCGATCTCCGGCGTGGTGACGATGGCGGCGGCCGAACCGTCCGAGACGCCGCAGCAGTCGAACAGGCCGAGCGGCTCGGCGACCATCGGCGCGTTCAGCACCGTGTCGATATCGATCTCCTTGCGCAGATGGGCCTTCGGATTCTTCGCACCGTTGGCGTGGCTTTTCACCGAGACCCGGGCCATGGCCTGCTTGAGTTCATCGGCCGGAACGCCGTGCTTGGCCGAATAGGCCGTGGCGAGCTGGGCGAAGCTGCCGGGCGCCGAAGCGTTCGGCCAGGTCATGTCGGCGACCGCGCCGCGGGTGCGCTGGGGCAGGCCGCCATAGCCGGTGTCCTTGAGCTTCTCGACGCCGACCGCCAGCGCGATGTCCGCCGCGCCGGACGCTACGGCATAGCAGGCGCCGCGGAAGGATTCGGTGCCCGAGGCGCAGTAGTTCTCGACCCTCGTCACCGGGATGTAGGGCAGGCGCAGGCTGACCGCGAGCGGCACGCCGGACTTGCCGACATGCTGTTCCTCGATCGCGGTGGAGAACCAGGCGGCGTCGATCCGGCTGCGCTCGATGCCGGCGTCGTCCAGGCATTCCTCGACCGCCTCGACGATCAGGTCCTCGGCGTTCATGTCCCACCGCTCGCCGAACTTCGAGCAGCCCATGCCCAGAATGGCCACCTTGTCCTTGATGCCGCGCGCCATGTCCCCTGTCTCCGCTGTGCCGCCGTTCCTGCCGAACGGCCTTAACCTACGCTGCGATGCGCTGCCGGTGAAGCCGTGTCATACCGTTGCGGCGCTCTCGTACCATTCTTCGGAAATATCCGCGTAGTCCGGGTTTTCGCGTTCGATCAACCGCGCCTTCTTCTCCCGGCGCCAGCTTTTCAACTGTTTTTCCCGTGCGATCGCATCCTCGATCCGGTCGTAGCGCTCGTACCAGAGCAGGCGGTTGACCCGGTATTTCTTCGTGAAGCCTTCGACCGACCCGGATTTGTGCTCGGACAGGCGGCGCTCAAGGTTATTGGTGACACCGATATACAGCACACCCGACCGGCTCCCGAGCATGTAGACAAACCCGCCCTTTTCCATCGCGTCACCCTATCCCGTCATTGCGAAGCAGCACCAAGGCAGCAAACCCCACCCGTCATTCCGACCGGAGCCCCGGCCCCCGGCCGGGGCGGAGCGGAGGAATCTCGGCGCCGGCCTTGGGGTTCTTGTTGGCAAGATCGAGCCGAGATCCCTCCACTCCCTTCGGTCGGTCGGGATGACGGCAAAGGCATGGTCGGTCGGGATGACGGTAAGGGGATTTCGCCCGGTCGGGATGGCCGCGGAGGGGAAGCCGATCCTCACATCGTCACCCCCAGCGCCTCGGCCAGTTCCGGGAAGCTGTCCACCGCGATGTCGCAGGCCGGGTTGGGGTCCGGGTCGGGCGGGCCTTCGGGCCCCCATTCGTCGGCGCGGCGCACGAAGGCGGTGCGGAAGCCGACGGCCCGGGCCGCATCCAGATCGAAATTGTGGCACGCCACCATCAGGCATTCGCCCGGTTCGAGCTGCAGCCGCCCGGCCACCGCAAGGTAGGCCTCGGGCAGCAGCTTGTATTTGCCGATGCCCTCGCAGCTGAACACCGCGTCCCAGGACAGGCCGTTGCGCTTCGCCGTGTCCAGGATCAGCCGGTAGGACAGGATGGTGAAGGAGCAGACCAGATAGCGTTCGCGCAGTTTCGGCTGGATCGCCGGAAAATCCGGCCAGCAGATGAAGTTGTGCGCCGCATCCCAGGCGATGGCGTGCAGATCTTCTTCGGTGAAGGCGTCCAGTCCGTTTTCCTTAGCGATGGCTTCGAGGCAGAAGCGGTGGGCGTCGTCGAACGTGTAGGACGGCGGCTCGTGCTCGCCCAGGTTGAGCATCGCCTTGAGGCCGCGCCGGCGCAATTCGTTGGCGAGCGCCGGCCAGTCCCGCTCGATGCCGTGCCGGGCGCCGGCGGCGGCCAGCGCGTCGCGGAAGCCGCTGTGCCAGTCGAGGATCGTGCCGCCGGTATCGAAGGTAAGGGCCTTGACGTCGCTCAGGCTCATGCCGCGCCTCCTGTTCGCATCTTCCGCCGTATGGTCCGGCGTCGCCTTCCAGAAATACTTGATGAAGCCGCGCTTGTCGTCGACCGCGCGGCGGCGGAACACCATGCGCACCGGCATGCCGACCGCGACTTCGCCGGGCGCCACGTCGGTCATGTCGGCCATCAGCCGGCCGCCCTCGTCGAACACGACCATGCCGAAATGGGCCGGCGGGTCGGGCGAATAAGTGAGGTTGTCCGCCGTCCAGCTCTGCACCTTCGCCGGGATCTCGGCGAAGGGGTGCGGGTCCTGGCTGTTGAAGGCGCCGCAGTTCGGGTTCACGCAGGCCCGGGTCCTGGGATACTGCACGGTGCCGCAGATCCGGCATTTGCCTCCGACGAAGCCGAGCACCATCTCGCGGTTGCGGTAGAGTGCGCTCAGGGCCGGTCGGCGCGTCGACCTCCGACCGGATGCCGCGGTCCTGCTCCAGCAGGGTCGTTGAAGCTGAGATAGCGGTTGTAGTTGGTCTCTTCCCGGCGGCGGGCGAGCCAGCCCTTGACCGCCCCGGCGCGGCGGCAGCGACGCAAGGGCTTCGGCGGTACGGAACAGCAGCACGTCGCAGCCCTGGCCCCAGCCGACGACCATGATCGTCTCGCCCGGCCCGGCCTCCTGCAGACAATCGGCCAGCATGACCAGCGCATGGGCCGTGCCGGCCTCGCCGAGCTGGGGCCTGCAGGGTATCGCACACCGCGTCGGCGCGGAGGCCGGCCAGCCCAGCCACCTTCTGCGGCACGCCGCGGATCAGCGCCGGCATGATGAAACGGTCGACGGCGCCGGCTTCCAGGCCGGTCGCTTCGAGCGCTGCCGCGATGGCGCGCGGCGCGATCTTGAAATAGCCCTCGTCGCGGATCCAGCGCTCTTCCCAGTTGTAGTCGTATTTCGCATCGCCGCCGCGGTAATGGTCGATAAAGTCGACGGACAGCTGGTGGCCGCCGAGATATTCGGCGATGAGGTCATCGCTGCCGACGGTGAAGGCGGCGGCGGCATCGCCGAACTGCAATTCCTGCGGGCCCGAAGTCTGGGTCCGGCGCTTGTCGGCCGCGACGAACAGCGACTCGCCGGCCTCTGCATTGCGCCCGATTTCCTGTTGCAGGGCGTTCAGCAGGCCCGAGGTGCCGGCGCGCTGGGAGGCGGCGAAGTCCATCGTGACGACGGTTTCGTCGAGATTCAGCGCCGTGGCGAGGATGCCGGCATTCTGGCGGTCGGCGAAGGGCAGGGTGGTCGAGGCAAAGGTCACGGCCTTTATCGCCGGCGCACCCTCGTCCAGCCGGTTCGGGGTCAGGCAGTCGCGCGCGGCTTCCACGCCCATGGTCAGGCTGTCCTCGTCCCAGTTGCAGATCGCGCGCTCGCCTTTCGCCAGCCCCCTGATCGCCGGGTTGAACCAGGCGTTGGCCTCGGCGATCGCCTTGCGGCTCAATCGCAGCCGCGGGACGTAGGCGCCAAAGGCTTTCAGGCCGACTGTGCCGGTGCCGGGCATTCCGTTCCTTTCGCTTTCCTCATCGCCTTTCGGGTGTCGCGCCCGTTATGGCGCATCTTCCCGCCGCCCGTCACCGGTTTGCGACAATGGGTCGATGCGCCCCTCGATACGGCGCGCAAGCGCGCCTACTCGGGATGAGGGGTGGTGAGAGTAGACGATACAGAATTCCTCATCCCGAGTAGGCCCGCAGGGCCGTATCGAGGGGCGGCGCAACGCTCACCCGCCGTCCGCCGTGCGGAAGTCCGGCTTCCGCTTGTTGAGGAAGGCCTCGAAGCCGATTCGCGATTCCGCGTCCTTGAAGGAGTCGGAGATGAAGCCGGCTTCCATATCGAGCTGTTCGCCGAAGCTGTTGCCCGGCGCGGCGTCGATCAGCCGCTTGATCCGGCCGATGGCGTTCTGCGGGCCGTCGGCGAGGCGGCCGGCCAGCGCCATCGCCTCGTCGAGGGCCGCGCCGGGCTCTGTCAGCCGGTTGATCACGCCGTGGCGGTGCAGGGTCTCGGCGTCGACCGGGTCGCCGAACAGGCACAGCTCGCTCACCAGCTGGCGCGGCAGCAGGCGCATCAGCGAAGCGGTCGCGCCGCCGTCCGGCGTCAGGCCGATCCTGACATAGGCGACGACATAGCGCGCCTCGCGCGACGACACGATCAGGTCGCAGGCCAGCGCGAGCGACATGCCGGCCCCGGCGGCGACCCGCTCGACCGCGGCGATGACCGGCTTCGGGCAGGCGCGGATCGCCTTGATCCAGCCGTGCAGCCCGCCGATCGAGCCCATGCTCACCGAACGCGGCTGCTTCCGCCGCTCCGGGAAGTTGCCGATGTTGCCGCCGGAGCAGAACACGCCGTTCGCCCCGGTCAGCACGATGGCGCGCACGGAAGGATCGCCGCCGGCGTCGACGATCGCCGGGGTCGCCTTTTCGTAGATGTCGCGCGCGATGGCGTTGCGGGTTTCCGGATCGTCCAGGGTCAGGACCAGGATCTCGCCCCGGCGCTCGATATGGATGTCGGCAGGCATGGCGGCTCGGCGTGTAGGGGAGGGGAGGCGCCGGTATGTCAGGAAATGTCAGGAAATGTAAGGGGCCGGATACGGGGCCGGCATTCGCCACTGCGCAGGCTGGGCGAACGGTGTCAGGAAATGTCATGTTTTGTCATCAACGTCCTTCGCGGCGGGGCGGCCGGCGCGCGCCGATGGCCGCATCGGGGTCCTGCTGTTCCGGGAGGGTTGCGTTCGCGTCTGCGGCTGGCCTAGGGTCGCCCCGACCATTCAGGCGCCCCGGTTTACGCGACCGGCGGCGCCTCGCAAACCGGAGGACGTCATGAAATATGTACTGCTCGGCAAGCAGAGCGACGAATGGCTGACCAGGCACGACGAGCGGATCAGGCTGGCGCGCGCCAAGGCCGGCGAACTCGGGATCGAGTTCGATTCGATCCACTATACCCAGGGGCGGTACGATTTCGTCGACATCGCGACGGCGCCGTCGCCGGAAGCCATGCTGAGTTTCTCCGTCTGGTATGTGAAGCAGGGCTTCGGATCCTTCGAGAGCCTGCCGGCGTTCGACGATGCGGCCATGGCGGCGGCGTCGAAGGGGGATTAGCGGACGCGCCTGTTTCGGACATTTGTCCCGAAATCGGCACATTTCAGGAAATTAGTCAAAAATCTACGCCGGTCAACTGGCGGACGGGCCGCTGTGCCGTCAGAATTTTCCGGCGGCCGACGGATAGTCGCCGATGCCCAGCGCGTCGCGGAAATCCGCCGACATCTCGGCCTTCTGCTCCTCCAGCGGGATGCCGGTCGCATCGGCGATCCGCACCACGGCGTTGAAGATGGCGAGCACCCCGGCGGCGTCGACGAGCGCCTCGCCGCCGATTTCCGCGTGCAGCCGGTCCCGGGCCGCGGCGAAGTCCTGCCCGTCGTCGAAGAAGGCGTCGGCGTAGGCCGTCAGCGCCGCCGCCGCGGCGACCCCGCCGCCGCTTCCGCTATCGTCGACGATGGCGGTCAGATCGTAGTCGTCGCCGGTATGCTCGCCGCTCCCACGGAGCAGCACCGCGTGGCTGGTGGTTCAGTAGACGCACTGGTTGATCGCCGAGACCCGGGCGGCGAGGAACTCGATCTGGGCGTGGGTCAGCGCGCGGTATTCGGTGCCAAAATCGCGCAGCAGCGCGTCGGGCAGATAGTGCTCGGCATCGAGATCGAAGAACCCGACGACCTCCGCCGGCACCAGGGACAGCGCCCGGTGGATGTTGACCGCGGCGAGGCCGTCATACAGGCCGGCCTCCGCCCCGGTGACATCGTCGGGCGCGACCGTCGGCACCCAGGCCAGCCCGTCCTTCGCCCCGGCCGGGCGGCGCCGGCGCGGCTCGCCGGGCATTGGCGCCGGCAGGGCATGGCGCGGCAGCCCCATGGCGTCGCAGAAGGTATCGACGGCGACGACCGTGGCGATGACCGCGACGGTCTCGACATATTCCGCGTCGCTCAGCCCGCCGGCGAGCGCGTCCTCGTAGAACCGCCGGGTCAGACGTTCGGGATCTGTGCGGATGCGGTGGATGACGTCGACCAGAACCTCCGGCAGATCGGTCGCCGCGGTGTGTGTCCCGCTGACGGAGTAGGGCGAGAGCGCCGCCTTGCGTTCGGCGCAGAAGGCGCAATCCGTCGCCGCGCGCGTCTCTTCGGCGATCGCGATGCGTATTGCGCCCGTCCACCATTCGCCCGGTTCGCCCAGCCGGGCCCAGGCGCGCCGCTGCGAGGCCGCCAGGCCGTCGCGCACCGGCAGGGGGGCGTGGCGGTAATGGAGCGTCTCCACGGTGGCGGATTCGGCGGGCATGGACAGGCTCCCGTTCGTGGCGCCCGCCGGACCTGCTGCGGACGGAACCGCCCAATGATTAAAGGCCGGGATCAAATTTGAGAAGGGTTTCCCGTTTCCGTCGCTCAATACGCTCGGGCCTCGATCCGGACTGATGATCGGCGTAGGGGAGGGTTTCAAACCCTCCCCTACAAAACCTGCCGGATTTCGATTTGCTGATTCGTCGCTCGTGCCAGCCACCGGTCGAGGTCGGCGAGGGCCCGCTGCGCCATGGCCTGCTTGCGCATCCGGCCCTTCAGGCGTTTGCCACCGGTCTCGGGCGGCGGCATCAGGCCGAAATTGACGTTCATGGGCTGGAAGCTGTCCGCCGCCGCGCCGCCGGTGATGTGGCGCAGCAGCGCGCCGTGGGCCGTGGTCTGCGGCGGCGGCGCAAAGGCGGCGCCCAGCCGCTCCGCCGCAGCCATCCGGCCGGCCAGCAGGCCGATCGCCGCGCTTTCGACATAGCCTTCGACGCCGGTGATCTGGCCGGCGAAGCGCAACCGCGGATCGGCTTTCAAGCGTAGCTGATCATCCAGTAATTTCGGGCTGTTCAGAAATGTGTTACGGTGTATGCCGCCGAGCCGGGCGAAACGCGCCTTCTCCAGACCCGGTATCGTCCGGAAAATTTCCGTCTGCGCGCCGTGCTTCAGCTTGGTCTGGAAGCCGACCATGTTGAACAGGGTGCCGAGCGCATTGTCCTGGCGCAGCTGGACGACGGCATGGGCGCGCCGGCCGGTGCGCGGATCGGTCAGGCCGACCGGTTTCATCGGGCCGAAGCGCAGGGTCTCCCGGCCGCGCGCGGCCATGACCTCGATGGGCAGGCAGCCTTCGAAATAGGGCGTATCCGTCTCCCAATCCTTGAACTCGGTCTTGTCGCCGGCGAGCAGGGCGTCGATGAAGGCGTCGTACTGCGCCGCGTCCATCGGGCAGTTGATATACGCCTTGGCGTCGCCGCCGGGGCCCGGCTTGTCGTAGCGCGACTGGCGCCAGGCGACGCTCTCGTCGATCGAGTCGGCATGGACGATGGGCGCGATGGCGTCGAAGAAGGCCAGCGCATCTTCGCCCGTCAGGTCGAGGATGGCCTGGGCCAGCGCCGGCGACGTCAGCGGACCCGTCGCCACGATCGCCGAGTCCCAGTCCGCAGGCGGCAGGCCGGCAATTTCCTCGCGCCGGACTTCGACCATCGGATGGGCCTCCAGCCGCGCCTGCACCGCACCGGCGAAACCGTCCCGGTCGACAGCGAGCGCGCCGCCGGCCGGCACCTTGTGGGCATCGGCGGCCTCGAGGATCAGCGAGCCGCAGCGCCGCATCTCCTCATGCAGCACGCCGACCGCGTTGGCCCCGGCATCGTCCGAGCGGAAGGAATTGGAGCAGACCAGTTCGGCGAGCGTGTCGGTCTCGTGGGCGTCGGTCCCGCGCGCCGGCCGCATCTCATGCAGGATCGCCGGGACGCCGGCGCCGGCCGCCTGCCACGCCGCTTCGCAGCCCGCCAGCCCGCCGCCGACGATATGGATTGGGAAGGGGGTGGCTGAAGAGGACATTGCAGCCCCAATTCGTTCATCGGATGCAGCCGGGCAAGCGCCGTTGCGCCGCGTCACCTGACTGTTCGTTGGCGCGATTGTCTTTCGGGGCGCGCCGGTTTCGCTACGGTCGCCCATTCCGCATCTTGTTCGTGCCGGTTCCCGCATCTAGGTTGGCACCGGACATCGCGGACGAAACAGACACCGATGCAAACCTATACCGCCGTCGTCGAACGCTGTCTGGATACCGGTCTTTATGTCGGTTATGTGCCGGGATTTCCGGGGGCGCACAGCCAGGGCGAGACCCTGGAGGAACTGAACGGCAACCTGAGCGAAGTCATCGCGATGCTTCTCGAGGACGGCGAGCCCGCGATGGACGGCGAGTATGTAGGCACGCAATCGGTCATCGTCGCCTGAGTTCTCGTGTCGCCGGTTCCTGTCCGGAAGCCGCGCCAGGCGATCGCCATTCTCTCAGCGCTTGGATTTGTCGAAGTACGGCAGCGTGGCTCGCACAAGCAATTTCGCCATGCGGACGGACGAGCAACGACTGTGCCCGTGCACGGTAGCCGAGATCTCTCACCGATCCTCCTTCGCCGCATTGCCCGTGATGTCGGGTTGAGCATCGGTGAATTCATCGAGCATCTCCGGTAGCCTCGCAGGCGACCCTGATTTTCCTTCGGGGCACCACTCTATTCCACCTCACGGATATCCAGCCCCTCTTCCACCATCCGGCGCATCAGGGCGTTGCCCTCGTCGGAAACGGCGAGGTCGAGGAACAGGCGGCTTTCGAGCCGCAGCGTCTCCGGGTCGACGGGCGGCAGGGCGGCGCGCACCAGGCGCTTGATATGCGCGAGTGCCCTGGCCGGCCGGGTGGCGAGTTCGCCGGCGACCTGCCGGGCGCGCGCTGCGGCGTCGGGGACCACCTCGTGGACCATGCCCAGCGCGAGCGCCTCCTCCGGGCCGACGATGCGCCCGCGCAGGGTCATTTCCAGCGCGCGGGCCGTGCCGACCAGCCGGGCGAGCCGCTGGGTCCCGCCGGCGCCGGGCAGGATACCGAGCCGCGCCTCCGGCAGGCCAAAGGCATGGCCGCCGGCCTCTGCGATGCGCAGGTCGCACGCCATCGCCAGCTCCCAGCCGCCGCCCATCGCCGTGCCGTTGAGCGCCGCAATGGCCGGCTTCGGCAGAGCCTCCAGCCCCTCGGCGATCCGGTTCATCGCGTGGTGGTCGACCGGCGTCGTCTCGTCGAAGGTCCGGCCTTTCGCCCGCAGGGCGTCCGACAGCGCCGCCAGTTCGGCGACCGAATAATGCCGGATAAACACGCCCGGCACGCCGCCCTTGAGGATGACCGCCCGCACATCCTCCGCCGCCATCGCCGGCAGCAGGGCGAGCAGCTCCTCCGCCATCGCGCCGGTGAAGAACCCCTCCGGCGGGTTGGCGAAGGTGACGGTGAAAATGCCGTCTTCGAGAGTTTGGCTTACGGCGGTCATCGTGTGCGGCTTTCTGTCAGGGACAGAAATTCCATCGCACCAATCCCACTTTCTGCCAATGCCGCGAAGGAGTTCGCGCGCCGGGTTGTATATCGCATATCGATATGCGATATACAACGAGGTATGATCCGAAGCTTCCGCTGTAAGGACACCGAACGGCTTGCCAATGGCTATCGGGTTCGGCGTTTCGCAGGTTTCGAGCAGACTGCGCGGCGCAAGCTCGCGCAACTGGACGCAGCCGCGAAGCTGAGTTTCCTCCGTGTTCCGCCAGGAAACCGGCTGGAGGCGCTACGGGGCGACCGGAAGGGCCAGTACAGCATCCGGATCAACGATCAGTGGCGGCTCTGCTTCCGCTTTGTCGATGGAAACGCTTGGGATGCTGAGATCGTCGACTACCACTGATGTCTTGCGAGGACACACCGACATGACCCGATTGGACCCGGTACATCCAGGCGAAGTTCTCAAGCACGATTTCATGGATCCTTTCGGATTGTCCGCCACCGGGCTGGCGAAGGCGATCGGGGTAACGCCGGCGCGCATCGCCGAAATTGTCCGCGGTCGCCGCGGCATCACGGCCGAGACCGCACTGCGTCTGGCGCGCTACTTCGACACCGATGCCCAAAGCTGGATGAACCTCCAGGACCGGTATGAACTGGAACTTGCAGAGCGGAGCGAAGCCGCCGCCCTGCACGCCATCCGTCCACGGGAACTGGCGTGAACGAGGACGATCGGGCCCGTTCCGGCCTTTCCTCGGCAATTTCGGACAGACTGCATGGGCACGGTACCTGCACCAAGGCGGGACACCGGGTGGCCCGGCACACCGATCCAAAGCTTTTGACCTGCAAAGGGCCGCCCGCTAGGGTCGTGTCTGCCACGGAAAAGGACCGCCGGACCGGCATGACAAGCCCGCGCATGACCCACCCGCTGGCCGGGATCGACTATCCCCGCCAGTGCCGCGACTGGGAGGAGACGCCCTATACGAAGGCGCTGGGCGATGCGCTGGAGAGCCTGTTCGACCGCAGGATCCACGATCTCGACGGCATCGTCGCCGGGTTGAACGAGGCTGGCGTGGCGCCGCCGGAGGGCGGGCGCTGGACCGCCGAGACTTTCCGGGCGGAAATGGCGCGCCTCGGCGCCTGACCCGCGCACCGGACCGCTTCGGGCGCCCATGCTCCGGCTCAGCTTCAGAGAGGTTTCGCGCTATTTCCCGCCGGTGCGCGGCCGGACCGGCAGCGAGGGGGTGCTGGCGGTCGAGGATGTCAGCATCGATATCGAGGACGGCGAGGTCGTCGCCCTGATCGGGCCGAGCGGCTGCGGCAAGAGCACCCTGCTCAACCTGGCCTCCGGCCTCGACCGGCCCACGAAGGGCGAAATACTTGTCGACGAACAGCCGGTCAGCGGCCCGAACGAACATGTCGCCTTCATGCTCCAGAAGGACCTGCTGCTGCCCTGGCGCACGATCCGCCGGAATGTTGAGTTCGGCCAGGAAATCCGCCGCATGGATCCGGCGCAGCGCGAAGAGCGGGCGCAGAAGTTTCTCCACCGCTACCATCTCGACGGCTTCGCCAACCATTATCCGCACGAACTGTCCGGCGGCATGCGCCAGCGCGCGGCGCTTGCCCGCACCATGATGATGGACCCGGACGTTCTGCTGCTCGACGAGCCTTTCTCGGCGCTCGACGCCCAGACCAAGATGGTGCTGCAGCAGGACCTGGCCCAGACGGTGGCGGAGGAGAAGAAGACCGCCTTCCTGATTACCCACGACCTGGTAGAGGCGCTGGCGCTGAGCGACCGGGTGCTGGTCATGTCGCGCCGGCCCGGCCGGATCATCGAGGAGATCCCGGTCGATATCCCCGGCCGCGACGAACCGATGAAGCGGCGCCAGCACGAGAAGATCGGCCCCATGACCGCCCGGCTGATGTCGCTGCTCGACATCGGCAAGGTCGAGCAGACCGTCTGATGGCGCCCGACGGCCAGTTCGCCGCGACTCCGGGCCGGGCGCCGGAAAAGGCGGCGGAGCCCTCGGTCCGGCAAAGCCTCGCTTCGGCGGTCCAGCGCCGCGAGGTCTGGCTGAGCGCGCTGGCGCTGGTCGCCTTCCTGGCCGGCTGGGAATGGGGCCCGCCATTGCTCGGCATCGCGCCCTACAACATCCCGCGCCTGTCCGCCGTGTTCGCGGAAGGCATCCATATGTGGGTGAACGGCGAACTGTTGCGCCACACGCTGATCACCTGCTTCGAGGTCATCGTCGGCTTCGGGCTCGGCTGCCTGATGGGCGCGGTGATGGGCTATGCGCTTGGCATGTCGCGCCTGATGGAGGTCGTCGCCTCGCCCTATATCCTCGCGCTCCAGATCGCGCCCAAGGTCGCTTTCGCGCCGCTCTTCGTCATGTGGTTCGGCTACAACATCACGCCGCGCATCCTGACCGCCATCCTGATCGTCTTCTTCCCGGTGCTGATCAACGTGCTGACCTCGGTGCGCAGCGTCGATCCGTCGATGATCGACCTCGCCCGCCTGTTCAAGGCGACCCGGGCGCAGATTTTCTGGAAGATCGAGTTTCCCTGGTCGCTGCCGGCGCTGTTCAGCGGCCTCAGGATCGGCGCGACCCTGGCGGTGATCGGCGTCACCGTCGCCGAGCTGGTCGGCGGCAATGTCGGCCTCGGCGCCGAACTGGCCAAGGCGGAGGGCGGCGCCAACACGGCCGGCGTGTTCGTCACCATCATTCTGCTTACGGTGATCGGCATCCTGGCGTATGTTCTGGTGATTCTGGCCGAGCGGGCGGTGCTCCGTTACGCGCCCCAGCGGCCGGCCGGCGAGATCGCCGGCTGACGGGAAGCAAAGAGCGAGGGAGACAGGCATGGCCCCCGATTCCGGTCCCGCCCCGGTCGAGACGGCCGCGGAGCCCCTGGCGGCGCGGATCGAGGCCCGCATCGCCCGCTACGCGACGCGCACCTACGACTGGGACGCGCTGAAATTCCAGGCCGATTTCGATCCGAAATACCGGCGCGCCCAGATGCGCTACATGGGCACCGGCGGCACCGGCGTGGACAGCGACGCCAATACCGTCCCGTCCGAGCATTTCACCTTCTCGACCATGGTGCTGCCGCCGGGCTGCGAGGGCCCGCTCCACGTCCACGACGATGTCGAGGAAGTCTTCTTCATGCTGCGCGGCAGGGTGCGCCTGTTCTTCGAGGACGGGGGCGAGACCTGGGAGACCGAGCTGGGCGAGCGCGACCTGATCTCCGTGCCGCCGGGCGTCTATCGCGGCCTGGTCAACGAGTGGGACGAGGAGGCCCTGATGTGCGTCATGCTCGGCGCGTCGAAACCGCGGATCCCGACCTACCCGGCCGACCACCCGCTGGCGTCGGCCAAGCGCGGCTGAACGCCGGCAACGCAATCGGACGGAGGAAGGGAAGCATGGCCACCGGCGCGGAGATCGACGCCCTCATCGAAACCGGTCTGCCGGAACAGTGGTACGCCCTGCTGCCGGCGGATTGGGTCAGGGACGAACCGGTCGGCATCACCCGGCTGGGCCGGCGGCTCGTGCTGTGGCGCGACGGCGGCGGCGCGGTCCGCGTCCATGCCGACCGCTGCCCGCACCGCGGCGCCCGTTTCAGCCAGGGCCACGTCATCGACGGGCTGCTGACCTGCACCTATCACGGCATGCAGTTCGACGGCGACGGCACGGTCGTCCGCGTGCCGGCCTATCCGGGCTGCAAGCTCGAGGGCATGCCCGGCGTCCGCCCCTATCCGGCGGCCGAAAAGGCCAACTGCATCTTCGCCTGGATGGGGGAGGGGGAGCCGGCGCCCTTGACCTTCCCGGAAGAGTTCGACGATCCGGAATGGTCGCATTTCCTGTGCACCGGGACGTGGCAGGGCAGCTATCTCTACGCCCTGGAGAATGTCGTCGACCCGATGCACGGCTCCTACCTCCACGCCAAGAGCTACACGCTGGCCTACGGCTCCGGCGCGGACGAAATGGAAATCGAGCGTACCGGGGACGGCTTCACCGTCCGGCGCACCCAGCAGGTCGGCAAGAATTTCGACTGGACGGAGTTCCGTTCGACGGGCGCGGACTGGGTCCGCCTCGACCTGCCCTATCCGCCGGGCGCCGGGCCGGGCGGCATGTTCCGGATTCTCGGCTACGTCACGCCGGTCGATGTAAACGCCTGCCAGGTCTTCTTCTGGCGGTTGCGCAAGGTGGACGGCTGGCAGCGCGACCTGTGGCGCTTCATGTACAAGAGCCGGCTTGAGGAGCGGCACTGGAACGTGCTCGAGCAGGACCGGGTGGTCATCGAACAGATGGAGCCGCCCGAATCCGAGATGCTCTATCAGCACGATATCGGCGTCACCCATCTGCGCCGCCTGCTGCAACGCCGGGCGCGTGACCATCTGAAAAGCCGCGCCGCGCCGCAACTCGCCGCCGAATAGCGCGAAGCCGGCCTTGGTTCCCAAAGCCAAACCTGTCACCACGGCAGACCGGACGGAGTGCCTCCCAGGCACGCACCGTGCGTGGACGACGGTCCGTAGGGGAGGGTTTCAAACCCTCCCCTACAAACCCGGCCGGATTCCGCCGCTCGAATCCCTCTCCCCCTGGGTATTCCTTTGCGAGAGAGGCACTGACCGAATCCCCCTCCCCTTGGGGGAGGGGCTAGGGGAGGGGTCGTCTGCCCGCGCGCCGATGCTGCCTTCGGCAAGGCTCCGGCCGCCGTTTACCCCTCCCCCCGACCCCTTCCCCCAAGGGGAGGGGGAGACCGCGCCGCTTCCTCAGTTGGCCCCCGCTCGCAGTCCGTTTGCAAAGAGATCCTGATGGGCCTCCTGGACGGCAAAATCGTGGCGATCACCGGGGCCGGGCGCGGGCTCGGGCGGGCCTTTGCCGAAGCCGCGGCGGCGGAGGGCGCAGCCACAGTGATCGTCGCCGAGCTGGTCGAGGAGTGGGGGCGGAAAACCGCTGAGGCTCTCGCCGAACGCGGAGTCGATGCGCCCTTCATGCCGGTCGATCTCGGCGATCCGCCGAGCGTCGCCGCCCTGGGCCGGGAAATTTCCGGGCGCTACGGCCGGCTCGACGGGCTGGTCAACAACGGCGCCGTCGCCACCGGGGTCGGCGGCAGGACCTTCGAGGAGATCGACGTCGAGGCCTGGGACCGGGTGATGGCGGTGAACGCGCGGGGCGCATGGCTTGCCGTGAAGGAACTGGCGCCGCTGCTGCGCCAGGCCGAAGGCGGCGCGCGCATCGTCAACCTCGCGTCCGACACGGCGCTATGGGGGGCGCCGAAACTGCTGCACTATGTGGCGAGCAAGGGCGCGCTGATTGCGATGACGCGCTCCCTCGCCCGCGAGCTCGGCCCCGACGGAATCGCGGTCAACGCGGTCGCGCCCGGCCTGGTTATGGTCGAGGCGACCGAGGATGTGGCGCAGGAACGCAAGGATCTCTATGTTTCCGGCCGCGCTATGCCGCGGACGCAACATCCCGACGACGTCGTCGGCGCGGTGATGTATCTGTTGTCCGACGGCGCGGCCTTCGTTACCGGACAGGTCTTGCCCGTCAACGGCGGATTCGTGTTCAACTGACGATGACTCTTCCCGACATCGAAATCGTCCAGCTGGCGGGCCGACAGGTCGAAATCCGCCAGGCCGGCAGCGGACCGGTCCTGTTCCTGCTGCACGGCATCGGCTCGGCCTCGCGCGGCTGGATCCACCAGTTTCCGGCCTTTGCCGGCCGCTACCGGGTCATCGCCTGGGGCGCGCCGGGCTACGGCAAATCGACCGATGTGGACCGCGAAACCCCGGCGCCGCGCGACTATGCGCTGATCCTGCGCGACCTGTTCGACGCGCTGGGGATCGGCCGGGCGATCCTGTGCGGCAATTCCCTGGGCGCACTGTTCTCCGCCGCCTTCGCCAATATCGCGCCGGATCGCGTCGCCGGCCTGTTCCTGTCCGACGCCGCCCAGGGCCACGGCCGGCTCTCCGAAGCGGAGCGGGCAGCCAAATTGCGGGCGCGGCTCGACCCGCTGGAGCGGCTCGGCGTCGAGGGCATGGCGCAGGCGCGCGCCGGCAACCTGCTGGCGCCCGGCGTACCGGAGGAGATGCGCGACACCGTCGCCGGCATCACCGCGGAGATCCGGCCGGTCGGCTACCGGCGCGCGGCCTGGGCGCTCTCGGTCGGCGACCTGATGGCGGAGATCGCGGACTATGGCGGGCCGCTGGCCGTGGTCTGCGGCGAGGAGGACCGGGTGACGCCGCCCGACACCAACCGCGAGATCGCCGCGAGCCGGCCCCAGGCGTCGTTCACGCTGATCCCCGGCGCCGGCCATCTGCCCTATATCGAGCAGCCCGATGCGTTCAACGCGCTGCTCGCCGGTTTTGTCGATCCGCTGACGGAAGCCGCCCGATGAATCTCGGCCTCGGCGGCAAGCGGGCGCTGGTGACGGGCGGCTCGTCGGGCATCGGCCTGGCGACGGTTAAGCTGCTGCTCGAAGACGGGGCGCGGGTCGCCCTGTGCGGCCGCGATGCGGACCGGCTGGACGTCGCCGCCGCGCCCCTGCAGGAGCGCTTCGGCGATGCCGTGTTGCCGGTCGTCTGCGATGTGCGCGACGAGGCGGCGGTTGCCGCGATGCAGGCCCGGGTGCTCGACACATTCGGCGGGCTGGATATCCTGGTCAACAATGCCGGGCAGGGCCGGGTCAGCACCTTTGCCGACACCGACGACGCGGCCTGGAAAGACGAATTCGACCTGAAATTCTTCTCGGTCATCCGGCCGACCCGCGCCTTCCTGCCGGCGCTCAAGGAAAGCGGTTCCGGCAGCATCGTCGTGGTCAATTCCCTGCTCGCCCGCCAGCCGGAGCCGCACATGGTCTGCACCGCCGCCCTGCGCGCCGGGGTGCAGAACCTCGTCAAGTCGATGAGCGTCGAGTTCGCGCCCGACGGGGTGCGGGTGAACGCCATCCTGCTCGGGCTGATCTATTCGGGGCAATGGCAACGCCGCTACGAAGCCCGGTCCGATCCGGAGCAGAGCCTGGAAGACTGGATGGCGGCGCTGGCTGAGGAAAAGCAGCTTCCGCTCGGCCGGCTGGGCGCGCCGGAGGAAGCGGCCTCGGCGGTCGTCTATCTGGCGTCGCCGGCCGCCGCCTACATCTCCGGCGCGGCGCTCGAAGTCTCGGGCGGAATTTCCCGCTTTGCCTGAACCGTCGCCGACCGTCGGCGACCTGGTCGCCGCCTTCCTCGACGCCTGCGGCGTGCGGACGGCCTTCGGCGTCATCTCGATCCACAATATGCCGATCCTCGACGCCTTCGCGCGCGGCAACCGGATGCGCTTCGTGCCGGCGCGCGGCGAGGCCGGGGCGCTCAACATGGCCGACGCCTTCGCCCGGGTCTCCGGGGGGCTGGGCGTCGGTGTGACCTCCACGGGGGTCGCGGCGGGCAACGCCGCCGGCAGTCTGGTCGAGGCCTGGACCGCCGGCTCGCCGGTGCTCCATCTGACCGGCCAGATCGAGCGCGACTGGCTCGACCGGGGCTGGGGCTATATCCACGAAGCGCCCGACCAGCCGACCATGCTCAAGGGCGTGTCCAAGGCCTTTTTCCGGGTCCACGCGCCGGAAGAGGCGCTCGATGTGCTCCGCGAGGCGGTGCGGACCGCGCGGACACCGCCGGCCGGGCCGGTCAGCGTGGAAATCCCGATCGACGTCCAGTCGGCTTCGGTCGACGTGCCGGCGTCGCTCGCCGCGCCGAAGTTTCCCCGCACCCGGCCGGCGCCGGCCGATCTCGATGCGCTGGCCGAGGCGGTCGCCGGGGCGCGCCGGCCGATGCTGTGGCTCGGCGGCGGCGCGCGCGGCGCGGACTCCGCGGCTCTGCGCCTCGCCGACATGGGCGTGGGCATCGTCACCAGCACGAACGGCCGCGGCGTGGTGCCGGAGACCCATCCGCTGACCCTCGGCGCCTTCAACGCCGCGCCGCCGGTCGAAGCCTTCTACGGCACCTGCGATCTCATGGCCGTCGTCGGTTCCCGGCTGCGCGGCAACGAGACCCTGAAATGGACTCTGGGCCTGCCGGAGCATCGCTGGCGCGTGGACTGCGATTCGTCGATGGACGGTCGCGGCTATGCTTCGGCCCGTTTCGCCCGGGGCGACGCCGTGGCGGCGCTGGGCGGGCTGGCCGACCGGCTGACCGGCCGCCTGCGCCCCGATCCGGCCTTCGCCGGCGATCTCGCGGCGGCGCGGCAGGCAGCGGAAGAAGTCCTGCGCGCCGGTCTGGGCGAAAACTGGAGCGCGGTATTGGACGCGGTGAAGGCGCATTTCCCGGCCGGCGCGCCCTGGGTGCGCGACATCACGCTCTCCAACAGCATCTGGGGCAACCGGGCAGTGCCGCTGACCGGCTCGCGCCAGGGCGTCCATTCCCTCGGCGGGGCGATCGGCCAAGGGCTGCCGATGGCGGTCGGCGCGGCGCTCGCCGAACCGGGCCGGCGGACGGTCGCGCTCATCGGCGATGGCGGTTTCGCCCTCAGTCTCGGCGAGCTGGCGACGGCGGCGCAGGAGAACGCGCCGGTCACGATCCTGCTGATGAACGACGGCGGCTACGGCGTGATCCGCAACATCCAGGATGCGCATTACGGCGGCCGGCGGCATTATGCCGACCTGTTGACGCCGGACTTCGCCGCCCTGTGCGCCAGCATGGGCGTGCGCCATCTGAAGGCGGCGAGCGTCGAAGCGTTCCGGCAGGCGCTCCCGGAGGCGCTGACGGGCGACGGCCCGGCGGTTCTGGAGGTCGATATGGACGGTATCGGCCCGTTCGCCCGGCCCTTCGCCGGCCCGCCCGTGCGGGAGAAAGAGAGGAGCGCAGCGCCATGACCTCTCCGGCGAAGGCCGGCATCGCCATTGTCGGCTACGGCGCGATCGGGCGCTACACGGTCGGTGCGTTGGCCGGCGACGAGACCTGCCGGATCGCCGCCGTGATCGTCCGCCCGGCCCGTGTGGCGGAAACACAGGCGGCGCTCGGCCCGGCCATCCAGGTGACCGACGGCATCGGCTCGCTCGCCGAGCCGCCGGACCTGATCGTCGAGGCGGCGGGCCATAGCGCGCTCGGCGAGCATGGCGTGCCGGCTCTGCGCGCCGGCCATCGGCTGCTCGTCGTCTCGGTCGGCGCGCTGGCGGACCGGGCCCTGCTGGCGGCACTGGAGCAGGCGGCGAAAGAGGGCGGCGGCACGGCCGAGATCGCGCCTGGCGCGGTCGGCGGCATCGATGCCCTCGCCGCGGCGCGCCAGGGCGGGCTGGAGCGCGTCAGCTACACGTCGCGCAAGCCGCCGCTCGCCTGGAAGGGCACGCCCGGCGAGGCCCTGTGCGAGCTCGACCGGCTGGAAGCGCCCTTCACCCTGTTCGAGGGGCCGGCCGACGAAGCCGCGCGGACCTATCCGAAGAACGCCAACGTGGCGGCAACGGTGGCGCTCGCCGGCGCCGGCTTCGACCGCACCTCGGTGCGCATCGTCGCCGACTCGGCCGCACCCGGCAACGTCCACGAGATCGAGGCCGCCGGCGCGTTCGGCCGGATGGCGCTGCGCATGGAGGGCAAACCGCTGCCCGCCAACCCCAAGACGTCGAGCCTCACCGCCTTCTCCGTCCTGCGCGCGATC
This sequence comes from Alphaproteobacteria bacterium, assembly GCA_965202925.1. Classification (GTDB taxonomy): domain Bacteria; phylum Pseudomonadota; class Alphaproteobacteria; order Bin65; family Bin65; genus Bin65. The sequence continues at coordinate 1,205,123 of CBDBCG010000002.1, forward strand.
CGCAACGAGGCGGCGGCGATCCGCATCTGACGCCTGCAATTTCGACATCGGTATCCGGACGGCCGCGCCGGGTGACGCGCCGTCCGTCCTCCGGTAAAAAATCGCTCTGCGACACGCCGTGAATCGGCCCCGACGGACATCGTAGCGCGTCCCCCCTCCCCTTGGGGGAGGGGGTCAGGGGGAGGGGTCTGCGGACATTGCTGAAGAGCGGGTTTCGGGTGTTCGTGCGGCGCCGAACGACCCCTCCCCTAGCCCCTCCCCCAAGGGGAGGGGAATTCGATCAGTGCTCCTTTCGCAGCGGAATCCTTGGGAGAGGGGGAATCGATGGTCCAAACCGGTTACATGGGTAACAGTCCAGACCGGCGACATGGGTAACAGGGCCGATAAACGGCGAGAAGGTATCTGCCGATGCGCGACGCTGATTCGAGCGAATTCCGGCTGACCCGCGAGGTCATCCTCAGCGGCGCGCTGCGCGACTATATCCGGGCCAACAATCCGGGCATGCCGGTCTGGTCGGACGAGCAGCTGGAAGCGTCGTGGCGCGAAACCCTGGCCGCCCATCCGGACCCGGGCGGCGATGTCTGGGTTTTCGGCTACGGCTCGCTGATCTGGAACCCGGCGATCCACTTCGTCGAACGGCGGATCGCGCGGCTTTACGGCTATCACCGGCGCTTCTGCCTGTGGACCCATCTGGGGCGCGGCACGCCGGAGCGGCCCGGCCTGATGCTCGGGCTGGAGCCCGGCGGCTCCTGCGTCGGCATGGCGTTCCGCATCGCCGCCGCCGCGGTCGCCGGGGAGATCGAAATCGTCTGGCGGCGCGAGATGTTCGGCGGCGCCTACCGGGCGCGCTGGATCCGCCTCGCGACTGCCGACGGGCCGGTCGACGCCATCACATTCCTGATCAATCCGGCCCATCCGCGTTATGCCGACCGGCCGCCGGAGGCCGAGACGGTGGCGGCTCTGGCCCATGCCGAGGGGCCGCTCGGCACGACCCGGGCCTATCTCGACAACACGCTCGCCCATCTGGCGGAGTACGGCATCCGCGACCGCCCGCTCACCCGCCTGCAACGCCTCGCGGCGCGGGAGGCGGAATCTGCATAAGCGGTTCGGATTGTCGCGCAGGGAGACTGCTTTCGATCGCGGCCTCAGCCGCCGGTCTCTCCTCGCAGCCGGTCGATCATTCCGTTTGTGACGAGGCGGCCCCCGCGCTTGCGAAAGGGGCGAAAGCCGAATTCGGCGGCAGGACGCTCCCCGCTTTCTTCCGCGCCGCTTCGTTCGACGCCGGTCAGCGATTGCCTCAGCAAGTCGGAGACCACGGCGCCTGCCGGTCTCGATTCGCTGTTCGCGATTTCCCGGATCGCCTGAAGCACATCCGCGTCGATATTCAGCGTGGCGCGCATCGCTCTGGCCTGGCTCATTTCGGTCTCTGAACGGAAAAGATCGCTCTGCAGGCCTCGGCTATCAAGGAATCGATGATACCGGAATGAACCCTAAACTGTCGCGCCGGACTTGATCCGGCGCCCAGAGCCGACCCGAGCGGTCTTTGCCCGCGGCTCTGGGCCCCGGATCTCCGCTTCGCTCCGTCCGGGGCGACAGGATTTGGATTTGGAATACAGGTGAGAGGTCTTCCATGCGCCGGACGGCGTCTTTCCGGCCCGCCCGCAGTCATTGAGCTTCCGTGCCGGGCCTGTCACACTGGCGCCGCCGCAGGATTAAACCGGAGTCCCTCCATGTCCGATGTTCTTCTCGCCGATGCCGATGCCCTCGCCGCGCAAGTGCCCGACGGCGCGAAGCTCGCGGTGTTCAAGGCCGAGGGCGGCTGCGCGGCGATGGCGGCGACCTTCGCCCTGATCCGGCGCGGCGTGCGGGACCTGCATCTGGTCACGGTGCCGACCAGCGGGCTCCAGGCCGACATGCTGATCGGCGCCGGCTGCGTCGCGACCGTCGAGACCAGCGGCGTGACCCTCGGCGAATACGGCCAGGCGCCCCGCTTCGGCCGCGCCGTCCGGTCGGGCGCGGTCCGGGTGATCGACAGCACCTGCCCGGCGGTCTACGCCGGCTTGCAGGCGGGCGAGAAGGGCATCCCCTTCCTGCCGCTGCGCGGGCTGATCGGCTCCGACATCGTCCGCCACCGCGACGACTACCGGATCGTCGACAACCCCTTCGCCGCGGACGACCCGATCGTCGCCCTGCCGGCGATCGTGCCCGATATCGCGCTGTTCCACGTTCCGCTGGCCGACCGGTTCGGCAACGTCTGGATCGGCAGGCACGCCGAGCTGAAGGTCATGGCCCATGCCGCGCGCACGACGCTGGTCACTTGCGAAAAACTCCATGACGGCAACCTGCTGCAGGACGAGACGCTGGCGCCGGCCACGATTCCGGAAATGTATATCGGCGCCGTCGCGGTCGCCGAGCGGGGCGCGGCGCCCTACGGCGTGACCGGCCTGTACGAGGACGACGCCGGCCGCCTCGCCGCCTATGCCGGCATGGCGAAGACCGAGGAGGGTTTCGCCGCCTGGCTCGAAGAAACCGTCTACGGCGGGCCCCGGATCGGGGTCCGGGGCATGGCGCCGGCCGTCGCCGCCGAATAGCCGCCGATGCCGGACAGCCCGATGGCCGGGGACTACGCCCTCGAAGAACTGTTGATCGCGACCGTCGCCGGCCTGCTCGAAGGCTGCGGCCACATCGCCGTCGGCGTATCCTCGCCGATCCCCGGCTCGGCGGCCCTGCTGCGCCGGCACCGGGACCGGGAGGCCGGCCGGCGCACCCGGGTTTCGATCATCGGCACCACGATTCCGGCCTACCGGACCGACGGCGGCGTCGACCTGTTCGACAGCGCCGGCCAGGGCCGGGTCGACGCCTTCTTCCTGTCCGGCGGCCAGATCGACGGAAAGGCGAACATCAACCTAGTCGGCGTCGGCGAGACCTATCCGCAGCAGAAAGTGCGCTGGTCCGGCTCCTTCGGCAGCGCCTATCTCTATTTCATGGTGCCGAAGGTCATCCTGTTCCGGCTGGAGCACTCCCGGCGCACAATGGTCGAGGCGGTCGATTTCATCAGCGCGCCCGGCACCAGCCCGCCCAACGTCCACCGGCCGGGCGGCCCCTACGCCCTGGTGACCGACCTGTGCCTGTTCCGCTTCGACCGGCAGCGGGCGCGCTTTTCGCTCGCCAGCGTCCATCCCGGCCACACGGTCGAGGAGGTGCGGGACAATACGGGCTTCGGCTTCGATATCCCCGGGACCGTGCCGGAAACCGAACCGCCGGACGCGCAGACGCTTGCCATCCTGCGCGGGACCGTGGCGCCGGACATCGCCGATCCCTATCCCAAATTCGCCCGGCGCGTCTGGGGCGTTTCTGCGGCGGCTTAGCGCGTCGCCGCGCATTACTTAACATGTTAAATTTCGAACCGGCGGCGCGTCCGTCGATCGGCTGCCGGCCGGCCCGCTGTCCCGCGCCGGACCGGACGCCGCATCGCGTGCGGCGCGCTTGGGCCGCGGCTTCACGCGTGATCCAACTTTCCCGGTCCCGTCGATGCCGCTATAGAATACCGGTCGTTGACAGTGCAACGAAACAGGGAGGAATCATGTCCGGAAAACTCACGCTGACCGCCTTGGCGGCGACCTTGGCGTTCGCCGCATCGGCCAACGCGCAGCAGAACCTGACCGCAGAAACCGCCAGCCCCGGCGGTGTGCCCCATGCCACGATCACGACCCTCGCCGAACTGTCCGCGGCGCAGGGGGTCGCCAATTTCCAGGTTGCCGAGGGTCAGACCCTGACCAACTCGCTTCAGAACCTGGCCCAGGGCAAGACGGATGTCGCGGCGGTTCCGCTCATCCTGCCCTTCCTGCTTTCGCGCGGCGCCGGGCCCTACGGCAAGCTCGGCAAGAAGAAGGGCGCCGAGCTCGTCAAGAATACGGCAGCGCTCTACACCTACACCTACGGCGGCTACGGGCTTTATGCGTTTGACAGTTCGAGCGTCAAAGGCTGGAAGGACATCAAGGGCAAGACCATCGTCAACGGCCCGCCGCGCGGCGCTGCGCTGAACATCGCCCGGGCGATCGTCAGGATCGTGACCGGCTATTCCGACGGCAAGGACTACAAGGGCGTGCAGTCCAACTGGGGCCAGATGGTCAAGACCATCACCGACGGCACCGGCGACGCCATGGTCCTGCCGATCACCTTCCCGGACACCCGGATCCTCCGTTCGCTCGGCTCCGGCAGCATCACGCTGTGGTCGGTGCCCAAGAAGGCGTGGGATTCCAAAGCCATGCAGAGGTATCTCAAGGCGCCCGGAACGGCGCCGTGGGTCATCGACCTCAAGACCGTCAAGCCGATCAAGGGGCTGACCATCGTCTCCGAGGACGGCACCTACCGCGCCCCGGGCACGGCGGGCGCAGAGATGGTCCAGACGTCGATGAGCTTCGACCTGGCCAAGGCCCTGACCAAGGCGGCGATCTCCAACGTGAAGAAATTCACGTCCAAGGCGCCCTACATGGCGAACATCTTCCTCGGCGAAATCGATCCGGCGAAGACCGGCATGTGCGGCCCGATTCCGGTGAAATACCATCCGGGCGCCGTGGCGGCCTGGGAGGAAGCCGGCCACAAGGTTCCCGATTGCGCCAGACCGTAGTCTGAACCGGCAATCCTAACCGGCTCAGGGGGGCCGCGGCTTTCGCCGCGGCCCTCCCGCCGCACCGGGCGAATGCACACGTGTCCGAAGATGCAATTCCGGGCCCCTCCCGCCGCGGCCTCAGTCATCATATCGTCTATGTTCTGTCGATCGCCCTCGTCGTCGTCGGCCTGATCAATATGATGCCGGGAATCCCCGGCCTCGACGATCTGGCAAGGGACATCGCGGGCAATCCCCGCTTCATAATCCGCAAGTTCCCCTACGAATATTATTACCCGCTCTACTTCGCCGCGATGATGCTGACGGTTGCGCTGCATCATTCGATGTGGCGCGCCTGGACTGACAGAAGCCGCCTGCGCCGCGGTTTCGGCCTGTTCATGGACCTGGCGCTCGTGACGATGGCGATCGCCATCTCGCTCACCTACCTCGTCGAGTTCGAATCGGTCTGCCTCATCGACCGGTTCACCGGCGACCGCGAACGCCTGATCGCCGAGAGCCTGAAGGTCGAAAAGGAGACCGCCCAGATGCTCGGCCTGCCCGAGCCCCTGACGGTGGAAGACCCGCAATGCCTGTACACCACGGGCGGCTGGATCGTCGCGATCGTCGGAATCGCGATCGTCGTTTTCCTGACCTTCAACATCAAGGTCTGGGGGTTTCCGCTCGTCCTCGTCGCCCTTCTGATCGCCGCCTACACCATCGTAACCATCCTGATCTGGTATTTTTTCGGCGCCCAGGACATCGACAAATATCTTGTGACCAAGCTCGGCGGCGAGCCGCGATCGCTGGCGGACGGCCGGCCGCGGGTCCATGACATCCTGACCAACAACGCATCCGGCCTGCTCGGCCGGTTCATCGACATCACGCTCAACGAGATTTTCCCCTACCTGATTCTGGGATCGCTGTTCGGCGCCTCGGCGGGCGGGCGGTCGCTGATCAAGCTCGCCTTCCGCTGGACGCGGCGCTTGCGCGGCGGGCCCGCCCACGCGGCCATCGTGTCCTCGGCGATGTTCGGCACGATTTCCGGCGGGCCGATCGTCAATGTGCTCTCGACCGGCGTTCTGACCATCCCGATGATGATGAGGCGCGGATTCTCGCGCGTGTTCGCTGGCGGGATGGAGGCCGCGGCCTCGTCCGGCGGCTCGATCATGCCGCCGGTCATGGGCGTCGCTGCCTTCGTTCTGGCCGCGATGACGGGGGTTCCCTACAGCGACGTGATCGTCGCGGCCGCCATCCCGGCGTTCGCCTATTTCCTCTGCCTCTTCCTCTCCGCGGTCTTCCAGTCGCGCAAGCAGAATATCGAGGCCCTGGGCGTGCTGACCGAGGATATGCACCTGTCGCGCCAGGATATCTACAACCTGATCATGATCTTCGGGCCGATCCTGATCATCCTGTTCCTGCTGCTGACGCCGAAGCAGAATGTCGGCTGCGGATGGTTCGACGGCCTGCTCGGCGCCGAGCGCGTCTTCGCCGAGGGGGTGTGCAAGGTCTCCGAGCTTCCGTGGCTGCTGAAGCTGGTCCAGAACGCCGCCGGCGATGCCGGAAGCGCGGGCTGGTGGGCCGTTGCCCTGCTGATCTTCCTGCTCTTCCTGGATCCGGAAATGCGCGCTCGGCCGCGCAAGCTGCTCGATGCGTTGTCAAACGCCGGAATTCTGATTTCGACGCTCTACCTGATGTTCCTGGCGGTTTCGATCATCGATTTCTGCCTGAAATTCACCGGGCTGCCCTTCTTCATCTCCCTCGACGTGCTGCAATGGCTGCAAAGCCTCAACCTGGGCGCCGGCGGCTCCGTCGTGTTCCAGTTCATGGCGCTCGCCATGACCATGCTGCTGGCAGTGCTTCTCGGCATGGGGATGCCGGCGGTGCCGGCCTATGTGAACGTCGCCCTCCTGATGGGGCCGGTTCTCGCCGGGCTCGGCATTTCCATCTTCACCGCGCACATGTTCATCTTCTATTTCGCGGTGGCGTCGGCGATCACGCCGCCGGTGGCGATCGCGGCCTTCGCGGCCAGTTCCATAACCAAGGCCGAGCCGATGGCGACCGGATTTTCCGCGGTCCGGTCGGGCATCGTGATGTTCGTCATCCCCTTCGTGTTCGCGGTCTATCCGGAACTGCTCGTGATCGAGGAAGCGTTCCTGGATCCCACGGCGAGCGGGACCAAGATTTCCTACCTGCCGGGGTACGACGGCACGGTGGATACCACCTCCCTGCTGTGGCTGATCGCACGGCTGGTGCTGGCGCTCTACCTGCTCGCAAGCGCGCTGGCGCGGTTCGACCGTGCCGGGCTGCCGCTGTGGGAGACCGGGCTGCGCCTGGCGCTGGCCTTTCTCATCATTTCGGCCGATCCCGCGGTCTACGGTCCCGCCATTGCGGCTGCGGTCGTCTGGATCGGCTGGCACGGTTTCCGGACCCGCCGTCTCGGCGTTACCGGCGAAACCGAAGCCGCGCGCCTCTCCGATTGAACGGAGTTTCCGGGGGTTACGCTCCGGCGCCGGAGCCGCCCTGTCCGATCCGCCGTTCGCCCGGGGGACCGCGGCTTTCACCTTCGGAGCGCTGCTGTATATTCTTTCCGGATCGTCCGTCTGCCGGCCCGGAAAAGGGGCTTTCGCCCGGCCCGCCGGCTGCCCGGCATTGCGGGGCCGCCGATCGGAGACCGGCTATGTCTGGAGAGAGCAAACCGATGAGAACCGGAATTGCGCTTGCCGCCGGACTGGCCTTCGCCCCGGGCGCACGATTCGTACGATCGACCCGACGCTGTACGGAAAGAACATGGTCAACACCAAACCGGTGACGACGCTGGGCGCGCTGGTCGGCATCGGCGTGCGCGCCAGCATGCCGGAGGAGGTTGTGTACCGCGTCACCAGGGCGTTCTGGGACAATGTCGGGGAAGCCCACGCCAGGGCCATCCGGATGAAGCGCGCCGTCAATCTCGACAGCGCCCTCGCCGTGGTGCCCCACGGCTTGCATCCGGGAGCGGAACGCTATTACCGGGAAAAGGGCCTCGACATTCCGCCGGCCTACCGCACCTACCAGGCCTGGGACGCCCGGGCGGCGTCCGCGTCGGCCAGGCGCTAGGATCGGATGCGGAACGGGACGGGGCCGACTCCGGATGGCCGAGGAATTCGACTATATCGTTGTCGGCGCGGGCAGCGCCGGCTGCGTGCTGGGCGCGCGGCTGTCCGAAGACCCGGCCGTCAGCGTCCTGGTGCTCGAGGCCGGCGGGCGGGACTGGATGCCCCTCTACAGGGTGCCGATGTTCGCCGGCATCCTGTTCCGCAAGCGCTACAACAACTGGAACTACCGGACCGAGCCGGAGCCGGGCCTGGACGGCCGCCGGCTGAACTGGCCGCGCGGCAAGGTGCTCGGCGGCTCGAACCAGATCAACGGCATGGTCTACACCCGCGGCCACCGGCTCGACTATGACAGTTGGCGGCAGATGGGCTGCGAAGGCTGGTCGTACGAAGACGTCCTGCCCTTCTTCACGAAATCGGAGGATTTCCAGGGCCCGGAGGCGGCGCATCACGGCACGGGCGGGCCGCTCACCGTCCGGCGCGGCCGGGCTACGGCGCCGCTCTACGACGCGCTGGTCGAGGCGGGCGCCCAGGCTGGCTATCCGGTGACGGAGGATTTCAACGAGCCGGAGCGCGAGGGCTTCGGCCGCTATCATTTCACGATCCGCGACGGCCGGCGCTGGACGACGGCCCAGGCCTTCCTCAAACCGGCGATGGACCGGCCGAACCTGACGGTGCGGACCGGCTGCCATACGACCGGGATTGCGGTGGAGCAGGGCAGGGCGGTCGGCCTGCGCTATCGCAGCAAGGGCCGGATGCATGTGGTTCGCGCCGCACGCGAAATCGTGCTGTCAGGCGGCGCGATCAACTCGCCGCAACTCTTGCTGCTCTCGGGCATCGGCCCGGCGGCCGGCCTGAAAGAGGCCGGCGTGCCGGTCGTTCACGATCTCCCGGGCGTCGGCGAAAACCTGCACGACCATCTCGTCGCGCGGATGCAGTATGCCTGCAACGGGCCGGTCGGCATCTACGACGAGCTGCGGCTGGACCGCGCCGCTTGGCACGCCGCGAACGCCCTGGTGCGCCGCCGCGGCTTCGGCACGGATTTCGCGCTCCAGGGCGGCTGCTTCATCCGCACGCGGCCGGAGCTGGCGGCGCCGGACATCCAGCTCAACTTCGTTGCCGCCATGAAGCCGGTGACCCATCTGCCCTTCGCAAGGCCGGGGCCGGACGGCGGCCACGGCTTCTACGCCGGCGTGCATCGGACCGTGCCGGAAAGCCGCGGGCGGCTCTGGCTTGCCTCCGATGACCCATTCGCGCCGCCGCGCATCCGGGCGAACTATCTGGCGACCGAAGGCGACCGCCGTACCATGCGCGACGGCGTCCGGATCATGCGCGACGTGTTCCGCCGGCCGGCGATCGCCCGCTATATCGCCGAAGAGCGGGCGCCCGGCCCGGACGTTGAGAGCGATGCCGACCTCGACGCCTGGATCCGCAGCGTCGGCGACACGGTGTTCCACCCCGTCGGCACCTGCAGGATGGGGACCGACGATATGGCCGTGGTCGATCCGCGCCTGCGCGTCCGCGGGATCGGCGGCCTGCGCGTCGCCGACGCCAGCATCATGCCGGTCATCAACGGCTCCAACACCAACGCCCCGACCATCATGATCGCCGAAAAGGCGGCCACGATGATCGCAGAGGACCGGAAGAGCGGGACAGGAGGTTCCGGATCGTGATGTTGGAGAACCGCCTCGCCCTGTCACTCGGGGCGGCTGTACCGGACCGGTTTTCCTGATCTGCGGACTTTGTTATTGGCGACGCTGCGCCGAAGCCATGCATGCACCTGATACCGTGTACCTGCCGGGGTCGACCTGCGGCCTGGGGGCTGCGGGGGACACGCGCCTCTCGTGCACCCTCGTCATCAAGGGCGACGACGTCCTCGAGGGCGACGAGACCCTCGTGTTCCTCATGACCACCTCCCCCTTCATGGCGGTGGGGTCCCGCGACACCGTCACCGTCACCATCGAGGACGACGACGGGCCGACGGGTCTGGCCGTCACGCCGGGCGACCGGACGCTGGACGTGTCGTGGACGGCGCCGGGCAGCGACTTCTCCGGCTACTTGCTGGGCATTACCTCGGCCGCCCTGGCCGATGTCGCCGACGACGCGGCGGCGTCCGGCACGAACCCCGGGGTGAGCTGGGTGGTACGCGGTCGAGCACGACGCCGTTTCGGGCGACCTCTATCTGAGGCCGCTCTCGCAGGATGCCGGCATGGAAGGCGATCCCGTCACCCTGTTCGTCGGCACCGAGCGGGGCTTCACCTACCGGCTGACGCTGATCCCGGCGGACCGGGACTCGGCGCAGATCCTGATCCGCAATGCCGCCGTCGTTCCGGGGATGGTCGAGGCGCCCGGCGTCATTTCGCCGACGGCGAAGGGCGATGCCCATATCGCGGCGCTGGTGCGCCTGGTGCGCGCCGTGGCGGGCCGGGAGCTGCCGCCGGGCCACGAAATCGTCGCCGGGGACGCAGCGGAGGTTTCCGGACTGACGCACATCGAGACCTGGCGGGGTCCGCGGCTGGCGGCGCTCGTCTTCGAGGCCGCACGTCCGGCATCCCCCGGCTCCCGGCTCGGGGGCCGGGACAGGTCGGGGTCCGGGGCAGGCGGGGATGCGGACGCGCCCGCGGACCTCGCCGGGACCATCGGCGCCCTTCCGGGCATGGGTCGCGTTGCCGCACTCTGGCTGGCGGCGCCGGGCACGGGTCCGGGCGGCGGCCGGCTGGTCGTGGCGGTAACCGAATCCGCCGGAGACCCCCGATGAGCGCCCGCGCCGACGCGGGCGATCCCGGCGCGGTCAGGCGGCGCCAGCTGCTGCTGTTCTCCGCGATCGCGGCGGTGCTGCTGGTCGCGGTGGCCGCGTGGCTCGGCATGGGCGGCGGCAAGCCGTCCCTGCCGCAAGGCGGCATCGAGGCGGAGATCGCCGGGCCGGACGCGGCCGAGCAGGTCTGGACCCGGCGTTCGGAGGCGCGGCTCGGCGGCATCGAGTCCCGGATCCGCGAGATGCAACAGGAATCGCGGACGCTCAGGGCCGACAACGAGCGGCTGCGCGCCAGGCTGGAGAAGGACGCGGCGGACGCGCGCGGCGTCATCGACCGCCAGGCGGCGCTGATCGACGAGCTGCGGCGCGGCCTGGAGCCGTCCGCGCAGCCGGGCGAGGCGCAGGCCGGGGCGCCGGCATCGGGGGAGTATTTCCGGGCGGCGGGGACTGCGCCGTCCGGCGGGCGGGCGCAACCGGCCGCTCGGTCCCAGGCGCCGATGATCGAGACCTTCGAGTTGGAGGGCGAACTCCGGTCTTCCATTGACGATCCCCGTTCCGGCCCCGAACTGGTGGCCGACGCCGTGGCGAAACCGGTCTCCGTGTGGCTGCCGGCCGGCGCCCATGCCGAGGCCGTGGTGCTGGCCGGCGTCGACGCCTCGGCCGGGGTCTCCTCCCAGGGCGATCCCCGTCCGGTGCTGTTCCGCATCACCGGCCCCGCCTGGACGGCCGCCGAGGACGGGACCGCCCTTCAGGTCGACGTCGACGGCTGCACCGTCACCGGCGCGGCGCATGGCGATCTCTCCTCGGAGAAGGTCTACGCCAGGTTCCGCACCATGACCTGCGCCGGGCCGGAGCCCGGCACGGTGGTCGAGACCGACGTCGCCGGGTTCGTCGCGGGCTCCGGCAAGACCGGGGTGCGCGGCCCCGTGGTGAGCCGCGAGGGCGCGCTGGTCGAGAAGGCGTTCCTTGCCGGGCTGGTCTCCGGCGCCGGCCAGGGCGTCGCCCAGGCGTTCCAGCCGCAGGCCGTCGCCGCGGGCGGCGGCGCGGCCGTCGCCAACACGGCGCTCGGCGACATCGGGCGCGCCGGCCTCGGCGCCGGGGCGTCGAGCGCCGGCCAGAAGGTGGCCGACTACATGATTCGCCGCGCCGAACAGTACCAGCCGGTGATCCAGCTCCAGGCCGGCACGAAGGTGACGCTGGTGTTCCTCGAGGGCGCCCGCATCGACGGCCGCGCGCCGATCCGGACCGCCCAGAAGGGACAAGGACAATGATGCCTGCCACGAAACATCCGCGCCGCCTGGCGCTTCCGGCCACCGCGCTGGCCGCCCTGCTGCTCGCCGGCTGCTCGTCGGGTCATGTCGGCGAGAGCTGGCAGTGCCCGCTGGCCGACACCGGGACCTGCAACAGCGTCGCCGCCGCCGATCCGGCGGTGCCCGATATGGGCGCCGGCCGACGCGCGGTTCTCACGGAGCCGCTCTGGCGGGTGCGCGGCGGGGACGCCGGCACGGTGCCGCCGGAGAAAGATGCGCCCTGCGATGCCGCCTGCGATGGCGGGTTCGATCCCTTCGCCTGGCTGGCGCGGCTGTTCGAAGGCGGAACCGCCGGCGGGAAGAAGGCCGCCGCGTCCGGCCCGGTCCGGCTGTTGCCGGTCGAGGCCCCGATCCCCTCCGCGCTACCGGTCGAACCGCTTCCGGCTGAACCGGGCTCCACCGCCCTTCCGGGCGAACCGGTCCCTCTCCCGGCCGAACCCGACGCGCGCGAACTGCACGCGGGCGGCGAAGATGCTCCTGGCGCCGGTCTGCGCACCGACGAGGTGGTGGCGCGCATCTGGATCGCGCCGTTCGTCGACGCCGGCGGCATCTACCGCGAGGCCTCCTGGGTGCGGGTCGTGCTGGAGCCGGCGGGCTGGAGGCTCGGGCGGTGAAGCGGCTGCTTGAGCTGTTCGAGGGGCCGGAGGCGCCCGGCCCCTGGGCGCCGCCGGAGACGCCCGCCGCGCTGCACGCGCTGCTGCCCTGGCGCGCCTTCGACGAATCGAGCGAGCTCTACGTCAACGTGGCCTCCACCGGGTTCGTTATGGAACTGCCGCCCTTCGCCGGCATCGACGCCGAGACCCTGGGCGCGCTTGCCGGAACGCTGGCCGACGCCGCGCCGGAGCGCTGCACCATCCAGGTCATCCACTGGGCGAGCCCGCGCTTCGGCGCGGCCTCCCGCGCCTGGGCCGAGCCCCGCTTGGACGCCGGCGGGGCGCTGTCCCATAAGGTCCGTCGGGAGAATGCGGCAACGCAGGGAGAGAACGGGTGAACAAGTCGGAGATAGTTGGTCATGTGGCGGACAGGACCGGAGTCGGACGGTCGGCGGCCGGGGACGCTGTCGATGCCGTCTTCGAGGCGATCGCGGAAACCCTGACCAGAGGCGAGGAAGTGCGGATCGTCGGCTTCGGGACCTTCGGCACCAGGAGTCGTCCTGCCCGAACGGGGCGCAATCCGAGGACCGGCGAGAGCCTGAACATTGCCGCTTCGACCACGCCGACCTTCAAGGCCGGCAAGCCGTTGCGGGATGCCGTCAACGCAGGCGGGTCGTGAGCAGCGTGATGGGCGATGGAGGACAAGCGGGGACAGGAGGGGCCGCGTGTTGAATTCGGCCGATAGCGGTTTGAAGACAGCGGCCGCTTCAGCGGAAGCGCCGCATTACGAGAAATCGAGCAGACGTAAGGGCTTGATGCAGGGGCGCTGTGCCCTCTGCTGCCGAGCTGACGAAACAAGCAGATATGTGTTTGAATTGTGCACGGTCGCGCTATCTCGTAGGGGCCAGACCTGCGATTGCACGATGCCCTTAAGGCTGGCTCTCCTTTGGCCAGGGGAACGCAGGCCAAGGACGTCTCAGATTCGGACTACGGCCAACTCCGACGCGATTGGCAATCGTTCAAGTGCGGCTTTACTCCTAGTTGAGAAAGTCAGCTGGGTCCTGCGTTCGTTGCCTTACCCGCGACCGTCTTGCACCTGCGATTGAAGGTGAGGAAAGAAGGTTATGGAAGCAGTCGACAAGCACGTTGTTAGCCGATCACCTATCGTGTGGCTCGGTTGCAAGAGAGGGTAGAAGAAGACGAATGCCGAACGACAATGAAATCCCGGTTTTGCGACTCTCGCAGTGGTTGGCTGTCTGGGACGAGTACGACTTCGATCCTGCGGCTCAGCGGCGGCGGCCGGAACCTTACATGTACTTGTTCACGATGTCGGCGACGAGACTCCGTCACTTCAGCGACGTGTACAGGCGTGAGCGAGACGTTGAGCAGGCAGAAGGCATCCAGCGTGCTCGCGAAGATAGCCGTACTGACCGAATTAGACGCTACATCAGGGCTGGCTATCCCTTTGGTGACCTTAAGGAGAACCTCCGCAGAGCCAACATGCACCTTCGTAAGCCCGGTTGGTTACCGACAGCCATCGTCGTTAACTTGCTTACGGGGGAAGACGAACGCAGAGGCAAGACTATCGCCGATCGTCATATGGCCCACCTGATTGAAGTTGATGGTGAATACAGAATCCGACTTCCCGAACATGACAGCTTTGAAGTAGGCAACCTGCGACCTTTCGAGGTCATCGACGGCCAACATAGGCTTTGGGCCTTTGACAACAGCAACGGTCTTTCTGAGTTCGAAGTGCCTGTCGTGGCTTTCCGAGGGCTTGACGTGGCATGGCAGGCTTATCTTTTTTGGTCGATTAATATTTCGCCGGTGCGCATAAATCCAAGCCACGCCTTTGACCTGTATCCGCTACTTCGAACACAAGATTGGTTGGATAAGACTGGCGAAATTACGGTATATAGGGAGGCGCGGGCACAAGAAATTACTGAGTGGCTCTATCGACATCCGATTAGCCCTTGGCATGCCCGCATCAGCATGCTGCAGCGCAAAGGCGAGCCGAGCGTCAGCCAGGCCGCATGGGTCCGCTCTCTCATTGGATCCTTCTTTGGTACGGGTCGTGGAAAGGGGAGACGTGGACTTTTCCAAAGTGCCTACAATGACGGTCGAACTACTCTTGATTGGGAACGTATTCAGCAGATCGCATTCATACTTGAGTTTTGGAGCCTCCTGAAAGAGGCGGTGGGAGAAGGCGAAGAAGATTGGATCAACCGCTATCGAGCAGTGGACAAGGACCCTTTCGTAGATCGTTCGTCCATGCTGAACCAAGACATGGGCGTGCGGGCTGTACATGCAGTTCTGAATGACCTTTTCTACTATCGAGCAGAGGACTGGCAGCTCGATGATTGGATATTCGGCGCGGTCGACAAGACGTCAACGACTGCTGAGGATGTAGAAGAAGCGGTAGCCTCAGTGCGGGACAGTCATGTTTATGAATACCTAGCCCACACGGCGAAGGCGATGTCTACCTTTGACTGGCGCTCGCTCGACGGTCCAGGTGTGCGTTCGTCGGAAGACGAGATGCTGAAGCGAGCTTACAGGGGCAGTGGAGGCTACACACTACTCACCGGAAATGTCCTCAGGCATGTCTCAGAGCGCGGAGACGCCACTATCGCTGAGGCCGCGGAAGAGATGTTGCCGGCGCCGGTGGACCAATGATGGACGACCAACCCCTCCTTGACATTGCAAGTCTGGGGCGGGCTAGTCGAGATCCAGTGATCCACGCGCTTTCAGGATTCTCTGGTAAGCCCGTCCACGATTGGCTTCCGACAAACCATCCCGCGGCCACCGGTCAATTCCTGAGGGCGGACGGAAGGCAATTTTCGAGCTTTACCGCATTGACAAGCAGATTTACTCCACAACAGATTTTGGATGTGCTTGCGGCTACGGGTCCGAGCCATTGCTTAGACGGTTGGACCTTCTTTTCGCGCGCTCTAGCTGCCTTGTTGTCAGGAGATACGCACACAACCCGGCATCTTGCATATTACGCTCAGCTGCGGGCTGCATTGAGCATCTTGCATTGCCACGGTATCGGTATATTCAACGGCGTTAACTTTGCGGTGGACGCGTCGGGCGCGCCGTTTCATATTGGCAACAACAGGCCGAGGGAGCGAGGACCTGGTACGCATATGGCTGTTTGGGCGGCCCTGAGTGGATGGTCCGACCAAATGAACACAGCGAGCGTATTTCTGAAATCCGTACAGTTTCGGGGTGTGTCTCTTCTGGACAGCATAGACGCCGTTTGGCCGAGTGCGACAGGGGCTCCCTTGGTTTCAAGGGTTATTGAGAACTGGGGGATCGACTTGAGACGGTCAGCGGAAGAGCACGAGTCCAGAAACGTCTCTAGCTACTGCGCTCATGCGTTCAATTCAGCACCTTCTCAGCTGGAGTTCCGGCTGGAGCTTGTACAATCAATCTGGCGGAGCCTTGAACCCGACGGTCGCGGAGGCTTTCCCTTCCTGGATCGCTATCTTTTCCGAAGATTGATGGAACTCATGACGCGGGAACAAGAGAGGATTGCCTCACAGCAACACCTTTGGCAGATGGCCTATAGGCGACTGGATCCTCAGGTACGGGAATTTGTTACACAAGATTTCCTTCAGCGAAGAGAGAACCCGAATGATCTTCTTGTCTTCACGCATGCCGAGGGCACGGAGCAAGGCGATGTTCACGCCATGGTCAGCAGGGCGCTGCTGCTGCTTCGGGCGGCGACGGCGGTGGTTCGGTCGGCCTTCCTGGATGCGCAGTTTGATTTGGAAACTGACGATCTGCAAGCATGGTTTGATACGGTTGGGATTGACAGAGGATTTTGGTCAGCTAATCAACCGCCCGACGAACTGGCGGCGTTGTGGGACGATGTTTCCCACGCCGTAGACGGTCTCGATCAGTACGTTTCCGCAAACCTTGACGATCAGCATAGTTTTGTCGCATCCATGGGAGATCAGATCGTATTTCTCAGTCAAGCGGAGAGAGCGTGTATTTGGGGCGTTGGCGTGTGAAGTATATGGGCTCCAAGCGGTGGATGCTGCAAAACGGATTGGCGGAGCTTATTCAGTCACGTGTTACGCAGCATGAGCGATTTGTTGATCTGTTTTGCGGTTCTTCAGCTGTGTCGTGGCATGTCGCAAGCAATCACGCGGTTCCGGTTCTCGCCAGTGACCTCCAAGAATTTTGTCGTGTCTTGGCCGCAGCTGTTGTGTGTCGTACTGGAGTTCTCGGACACCATTGGATTGATAGCTGGATCGACAGGGCAACCGCTTCCTTACCAGACCATCCGTTGTTTGAGGCTGCGAACGATGTCGAACATTGTGGCAAGAAGCTAGGCATTGTGGAGTACACGACGGCCGCGAGAGAGTTGTGCTCCAACGGAAACACCCCGATCACCACGGCCTACGGCGGCCACTACTTCAGCCCTTTACAGGCTATCTATTTTGATAGTCTGCGTAGCGCAGCTCCTCGGCGTCGCCCACACCGTATGGCAGCACTTGCCGCGCTCGTCCAAACGGCCAGCGTGTGCGCCGCCTCACCTGGCCACACTGCGCAACCCTTCGGGCCAACGACGTCTGCAGAGCCGTACCTGCGTCATGCGTGGTCGAAAGATGTGGTTGAGCGTGTTCGACATTATGGCGAGCGCTTGTCGGCCATCGGACCGAAGAAGCAAGGCGAGGCTTTGTCGTGTGACGCTAACGTGATCGCAGGTGGTCTTAGCGATGGAGACTTGGTATTCGTCGACCCGCCCTACTCTTCAGTACATTACAGCAGGTTCTACCACGTGCTTGAAACCATCGCTACTGGCACTTGCGTGCAAGTCTCGGGAGTCGGGCGCTATCCACCCCGAGAGCTAAGACCGAGATCACGATATAGTTTGCCTTCCGAAGCGGGCTTCGCCTTGCAACAGTTGCTAGAGAAGATCGGAGAATGTCGATCGGGGGTCATTGTTACTTTTCCCGCTGGTATGGCTTCCAACGGACTGAGCGGACAGCGAGTGATCGACATTGCCCGCAATTGGTTCACAGTGGACTACATTAAAGTGAAGAGCCGTTTCTCCACGCTCGGCGGCAACACCCGAAACCGGTCGGCGAGGGTAAGGACGGACGAGCTACTGTTGAGTCTTGAGCCCAAGTAAATGGCAGTTCGGTCGCGTCAAAGACAGGTCCAATGAGTGGAAAAAGGTTGGCGGAAGGGATGAAGCGGATGAAATATACGTGGTCGGATGTGGTGCCACTTATAATTGTTATAGTTGGGTTGATTATGCTGCTTGCGGCAGAAAAGTTTCCGGAATTGAGTTGGATGGGGATAGACTGGAGTAGATTTCTGTCGAATTTTGGATTGTACGTGGCAGTGGTGGTTGCGTTGCAATGGCATTACGACAAACGAACGAGGCGTGAGACCATTGTGAGTGCGGTTGAATCTGCGCTCTCAAACTCGAATGTGGTTAGAGCTGGAATTGAAGATTGCGTACAGGACACCAAACAGATTGACTATAGGTCCCTGCTTTCGCACGGCGAAGAGGTGACAATCGGCTTCCTCCATAGTAGCAGATTTGTGGACGATAACCTCGCTATGCTTAGAGCAAGGGCGGACAGCGGAAAGAAAACCACGATAGTGTTCTCGGATCCAAATGGAACTGCAATCGATTACCTGTTGACATTGGATCCAGTAAGGGATCACGCAATATCGAGCATAGAAAAAATCTTGGCTCGAATAGACCAACAGATAAACCGGAGGCAGGGAATAAAAGAGAGGATAAACGTCAAGCATCATGACACGGTTCTGAGGTGCTCGTTTGTGCAGTCGCGAGAGGGAATTTGGGTAAAGATGTATCGTAATAGTCTCGGCGTAATAGATACACCAGGTATATACATTGGCAGTGGATCACCATTGTATAGTTTTTTTGATAATGATATCAAAGCCTTGAAGGAGGGAGCCAAGGATGGGTGATCTTACGGATCTGATTAAACGGCTTGGAGAAGAAGAGGCGTTTTGCATTTTGCGAGAACACGTGGAGCAGAAGGCACTTGGAGAGGAGGACGTATTAACGATTGTCGTCAATAAGGGGGTTCATCACCTACCGAAGAAACATTTGAGAGGAAGTGTGTTTTACGCGAGCGAAGGTAACTTGGATTTTTCAAGTCCGAGGTCTGTAGAAAGGGAGTTCGAGCGAGTTTTGGTGGACGTAACAAGAATCTTGAAAGAGAGAAGTTGGAAGAAAGTATTCGTGCTGCCATTCGGTCCATGTGCTTTGAGCATGCAAATAAAGCTGTTGGTATATAGAATAACTAGAATTGAATCCGTCGAGATTTTTCATTTAGGGGAAGGCGAATATATGGATTTAGAGATAAAGCAAAGACATATTATTGTTGGCACCGAATGACAAGGGGACGTTGAGACCGTTGGGGGTTCGAGGAGGGCAATCGGCTGACAATTGGTGGTGCGGGCGTACCAACGTGCTAGCGGGTAGCGCAGGTCATTGAATTCAAGGATCGGGCGGCGATGGATCGTGCCGATACAGCTTCACCGCGATGTTCGCCTTCACCTGCCGAGCGTCACGTCGTCGTCGGGGCCGATGACAATCAACTGATGGTCGGGACAGACCCCAGTATCGAGCCAGACGAACAGTCGGTGCTTGGCAACCGTCGGGGTCGCGATGAAGCGCGGCAAACCCTCAAGCTTGCCCCACATGCCCTGTCTCGGCTCGAGATGCCGCCACCAATTGCGGCTCGAGATGCCGCCACCAATTGCGGCAATACGCGTCCCGGCGGTTCCGCTGCCGCATCGGCCAGACGTGTTCCCTAACCTGCGCAAAGGGCGCTTCGTACAGCGCTGCTGCCGCCTCCGTCATGTTCCACCCGAAATCCACAATCCACTTGCCCGCCGGACGGCGGGTCAGGTCCATACCGTTGACCCAGGGCTTGAGAACATCGTAAGCGATGCCGGGGTGGCACCCGATTTTCAGCTTGACGGGGACCTGAAGGGCAGGAGTTCGTCGATGCGGCTGTTGGGATGGCCTGCCGCGATCTTTTCGAGCGTGCTCTTGATCCAGGCGTAGGGCTCGACGCCGTTCAGTTTCGCGGTCTCGATGAGCGTGGCGATACGTCCCCATGCGGCGGCGCCTTCGTCGTGGCCGGCGAACAGTGCGTTTTTGCGATTCAGGGCGATCGGCCGGGCGAGATTCTCGACGCTGTTGCTGTCCATCTCGACGCGCCCGTCGGCGAGGAAGAGCTGGAGGCCGTCCCAGTGGCGGGCGATATAGGCGAGCTTCTCGCCGAGGCGGGACTGTTGGGTTGGCGTCCGCCGGTGTGGGCGAGCAGACGGCAGAGGTCGATGAAGTGCTCCTGCGACGCCGAGCTTTCCTTCAACTCCGATGCTCGCCACTTGGCGATGAACGCGCCCGGCGTCATCGTGTCCGATGGACCCGTACGCAGAGTGGCCGATGTGGTTCGTCTTTTCCGACTGAACGGCGCACGCGCGCTTGCTCCGATCCCGTGTTGCTTTACCTCTGCCCTGCAAGATGCAGTCCCGCACCGCAGGCTGCAAGACTCGCCGCGTGACCGTGGATCACCGGCTATGTCGGTCTTGCGCGGCAGCGGTGTCGTGTCTGGCAGCGTTTCCCGTGCCGTGATGTTCTATGAACGCGCCGCCGGCATCGCCATCGAAGGGTCACGGGGTCAGCGTCAAGGCTGTCGGAAACCTTGCCAGCGATGACCCAGGGATTGCCGTTCTTGCGGGAAGGTCTGCCAGCACGGCGGGGCTCGCGGGCCCGAGCGCCACGGACCGCAACACCGAGCGCCTCAGACTGCCTGCATATAGACCTCAGTCGATTACTATGCGATGACGGGTCAGTTGTGCGTCCCCGCAAGCGGAATTAGACTTGGCGCCTCTGCAAGAACCCCAGTGTGTACCGCTCGCTACGAGTCGAATACGCAAGGGAACTACCACATGGATAAAGTCTGGCAACGGATTGTGCAACACGCGGGCCAGACTTTTCACACCCGCACCGGCCTTCCCTTCACATACCAAGTCATCGGCGCAACTCGTGGACCGATCCGTGTAGTTCGCGATGGGCACGAAATCGACCGCAACATCTCCCGAGCAAGCTTCGAGAAGGCGTTTCCCTCAGTGCCCTGTGATCGACCATCCGACATCTCGCAAGTCGGAGTGGTTGGACGATCGTATGTCTGGGCAATCCTCAACGATCCCCGAATTTCCTGACTTCGAAGCGACCGCTTATCCGCGTGAGGTACTGCGAACAGAATCTGCTCTCCGTGGGCACGTGGGCAGGCGGGATCTCTGGGCTCAGTGGTCAACGGCCTCTGGGTGATCCTGTAAGTAGCTCAGCTCATCCAAGTCCAGGATGATGGAGGGTGCCTGAGTCGTCGTTCAGTGCAGTGGAAGGGGAGACTCGTACAGGCATCACGCGATAGAGCGACGGCCGGGTAACGACAGGCAAGTCAGAACGGCACCGTAGTCGAAAACCCAAGTTGGGATATTTCAAAACCGGTTATAGGTTTCGCAAGTGATACAAAGCGGGCGGTACTGCGTTGAAGTCAATCTTCACGAGCGAGTACGAATTTCTCCTGCAACGTCTCATCTCAGCTAGAAAGAGCGCCGGGATGAGACAGCAGGAATTGGCTACACGTCTCAATAAGCCGCAATCGTTTGTCTCCAAATATGAGCGCCGTGAACGGCGGATAGATGTCATTGAATTTGTCAAGATTTGCACTGCGCTAAGGGTCGACCCGTGCAGCGTCATCAAAGAGATCGAAAAACGGTCGCCGGAATCGGAATCGACTATCGGAGACTCTTCTTGATGCGTACAGAAGAAGTAATCGCCTCAGCATCTGGCCACCTTCAGAACCTAAGAGGGCATGTGTTTGATGTTCTGACAATCTCGATGCCGGGTTCACCGGACGCTGCGATGAATCTGGCGAAGGTAATTTCGAAACTCTCGCCTCTGATTGGAAACTTGATTGAATTTAATACTGTAGAGTTTTTGAATGACCAAGAAGAATATCACAGCTACGGCGAATGGCAACGGCAAGATCCTGGTTTTCCGGACACTATTTTTTCCGGCTCAGTCGTACCCACGCCGGGCTTTGAAATCAAAGCATGGTTCCCTCTCGCAACCGAAATAACGGCGCGATTCAAGGACAGCCAAGATCACTTTACTGAGAATCAGACCTATGTTTGTATGCTTGCATGGTTGCCCGAGTTTTTGATTTTCGGGCAGCCGATAATTGTTGATGTGTGTATTGTCTCAGGTCAATCAGTAGCCGAAGCGAGGGACAACCATTATCATAATCCTCCTGACTACTTGGTAATTGAGCCGGAGGATACGGCTGCGCGTACACGGAATCTTCAACAAACCAACACAAATGGGCATAAGTTTCAGGGGACAGCGGAGCAGTTTGCGGAAGCAACGAGGCTTGTTGAGCAGTGGGGACTGCAAGCGCGGCAGTATAGAACTAGCCCAGAATACCAAGCACAACTCCGACAGTTAATTGCTTCCTATCCTTATAGGCTCGATACGAATTTTGCAAAGATGGATAGGATAGTACACAATGATATTGAGGCATTCAAGCAAGAGGTGTTGAGTCGAAAGATGCACGGGGTGAGTATTCAGGAGTGGAATCGTATACTCTTCAAAGGATCAGATAGAGAAAAGAGGCGAGCGTTCGAACACTTGGTGGGAAGTCACAATAAGGCGGGTTGATACGATGTTTCGCTCAGGCGTTTGACGCCATAGTGAAAATACGTCGGATCGATTTCACCGGCAAAGGCGCGTCTCTGTCCGTTGCGAGCAGCCACGCATGCGGAAAATAATCCACCGAAGGGCTCCCAAATTACGTCTCCTTCATCGGAGGCAGCATTTATGATCATGCTCATCAAGTCTAGGGGCTTTTGGTTTAGGTGAATGGCCCTGCCCGAATCGCCATTGAGCTTGTAGCGTTCGGAGCCTCGTAGAGCAGCACGATCCCAGATGTTGGTAAAGCCATGAGGACAGTTGAACTTGGACCGCATGGCTTGCCATTGTTCAGCCGAAGCGGGGCGAAGACCGTCGAGCGAGAAGTACGGTCGACCAGCAGAGTCGCCATGCTGATTAGCGTATTCCTGTAACCGAAGAAACATTTCCGGTGGTGGAAAGTACCACAGATGGCCTTGGTCTAGGTATTTTCGCACAGCTGCATCTGCGACATTGCACGCTTCGTTGGCTTTGCGAAGCGGTAAACCGGTGCGTTTCCATTCGCGCAGGAGCCATTCCTTCAGGACAAGACCATTCACCTTGGCTTCGAATACGTACTGAACGCAAACTTCGGAGACGACGGGAAATCGCCGAATTTTTCGAGTATTCACGTTTCCGGCGATATGGCCCTTTCCCTTATTCCACACATTGGCGTTTATGTAGCGCCAGCCATGGGCTTCAAGTATGGGGTGAACAGCGGCCCAACCGATTTCTGAGTTCCAGAACCAAAGTGTAGTGGCCGGTGTCGCAAACTGGGACCAAGCCGCGATATGGGGTCTATACCAATCGGGCAAGTCTAGGTGGTCCGAAGTATCTCCTTCAAATCCGAGAACACCGTAGCCACCATCAGAAACAATGACCGTAGGTATATCCCAGTGAGAATAGAGGTTGAGGCTGTCGCCCAGCTGGACCTGAACGAAGTCGTCAGACCAATGTTCTACTATTTTGGACTGTGAGATCGGTTTTACTGCTCGCCCGCGACCGACAGTGCTTGTCCGGGCGGTGCGTCTGGCTGTTGTTCCCGAAGAGGTCACGCTGGGTTCCCTTGGGTTGGTGATGATTGAGATCTATGGATAGAATAACCCAATTCGGTATATTTGCAAAGAGCTAGCGCTCACGGAATTTCAGACGGCGCTTCGGTGGCATGGTTTGCAGTTGCGGATGTTCAGCTTCGATTGGTTTCGCCGACACCGTGAATCGACGACAAGTCCTCGCCGATGCTCCCGGTTATCCGCGCCGCGGCATTCTGTATCGAGTCCCGGGCAAGGTGCGCGTATCGGGCGGTCGTCTGCACCTGCGTATGACCGAGCAGCTTTCCGATCATGGTCAGGCTCTCGCCGAGCGCCAGCGCCCTGGAAGCATAGCTGTGCCATAGATCGTGAGGCAGTCGAAACGTCCGGCGACGGCCCGATGTCGTCCGCGAGGCTGTCGGCGACGGTGTCGGCGGCGATCTTCACCGAGTGCCGCGCGAGGTGGGCGTAGCGGGCGGTCGTCTGGATCTGGCTGTGGCCGAGGAGCCGGGCGATCATCGGCAGGCTCTCGCCGAGGGCGAGCGCCCTGGACGCGAAGCTGTGGCGAAGGTCATGAAGCCGCACGTCCTCCAGCCCGGCCTCGCGGCGGACCAGCAGCCACGGTGCGTTCAGATTGGCCAGCCGCGTGCCGGGCCAGCGCCCGAAGATGACCCAGGGATTGCCGGGTTGCCGGGGGATGGCGGCGAGCACCTGTCCCGCCGTTGGCGACAGCGGGACCGCGCGTGCCCCGGTCTTCGCGTCGCGCAACCGGAACTCGTCGTGTTCGAGGTCGACGTCCTCCCATTTGAGGGTGAGGATTTCGTTGCGCCGGCATCCGGTCAGCATCAGCAGGCGGATCGCCGCCGCCGCGCTGGCATACACCCGGCCCGCGCCTTCGAGCTCGTCGAGCGCCGCGCCCAGCCGGGCGTATTCCTGCTCCGACAGGAAGCGCTCGCAGCTTCGCGTCGGATACTTCTTGATGAAGCGGCAGGGATTGCCCCCGGCCGGGGCGTCACCCGAGGCGGCGGCCCGCAGGAAGAGCCGGGACAGCAGGGAGACCGTCTGGTTCGCCATGATCGGGGTCTCGCGCAGGCGGTAGTGCAGCGCCGCGACGTGATCGGGGGTGATCTCGCCGAGGCGCAGCGACCCGAAGCGCGGCAGTAGGAACTTGTCGAGGATGTGGCGGCAGGACCGCCTGGTCGATGGCTTGCAGCGCAGGGCCACGTGCTGGGTCATGTAGTCGTCCGCCATCTCGGCGATCGTGGGCCCGGTGGCGGACGCGGAGTCGGCGCCGGGACGGCCCGGCGCCTTGCCCGCCTTGATGTCCGCGATCAGCGTTCCCGCCTCGCGCCGGGCGCGCTCGGTCGACCATGTGCCGTGGCGGCCGATGGTGACGCGCCGGGTCTTCCCGCCGTAACGCGTGTGCGCGATGTAGACCTTCGACCCGGTCGGATAGACGCGCACGCCGAAGCCGGGCAGGTGCCGGTCCCAGTAGACGATCTCCCGGTCGGCGACGGGAAGCCGGTCGACGGACTGTTTCGAGAGGGTGAGCTTGTTGTTGCTGTGCATGGGGTGTCCTTCCGGAATATCCGTCGAGGCCGGCGCGCTACCGGCCGCCGGGCGCCATGATCCTGGCGCCGATGTCGGCGGCGACCTTGGCCGAGGACACCCGCACCGAATCCCGCGCGAGATGGGCGTAGCGCGCGGTGGTGCTCACCTTGCGGTGGCCGAGCAGGTCGCCGATCATCGGCAGGCCCTCGCCCAGCGCGAGCGCCCTGGACGCGAACGTGTGACGCAAGTCGTGAAGGCGGACTCCGTCGAGGCCGGCGCGCTTGCGGACGCGGTCCCAGGAGTCGTTGAGGTTGACGAGGCGCGTGCCCTTCTTCCTGCCGGGGAAAACCCAGGGATTGTCCGGCGTGCGGGGAAGGGCGGCGAACACTGCGGCCGCCCTCGCCGCCATCGGCACCATCCGCGCACCAGTCTTCGTATCGCGCAACCGCATCTGGCCGGTGTCGAAGTTGAGGTCGTCCCACCGCAGGCGGAGGATTTCGTTGCGCCGGCATCCGGTCAGCACGAGAAGGTAGATCGCGGCCGCCGCATGGGTGGACGCCAGGCGCTCGGCGGGCGCGGCCCTGAGCGCTTCGCCGAGGCGGGCGAGCTCCTCGCGGGTCAGGAACCGCTCGTGCTTCTCGACCCTGAAACGGGGCACGCTCCGGGCCGGGTTGCGCCCCGAGGGACACCAGCCCCACGCATCCGCCAGATTGTACATCTTGACCAGAATGTCGGCCGCCCGGTTGGCGACGGTGGGGCTGTGGTGCAGCTCGTTGTGGAAGCGCAGGATGTCCTTGTGCTCGACCTCCGCGACGAGGCGCTCGCCGAGGGCGGGCACGATGTGCTTGCGCAGCATGATCCGGTAGTGGGAGACGGTGGCCGGCTTGCAGTGCATCTCGACATATTCGCGGAAGTAGCGGTCCGCGAGGTCGGCGACGGTGGGGTCGCTGGCCGGCTCGGGCGGCACCGGCGGCTGGCCCGTCTTGATGCGGACGATGACCTCGGCGGCCTCCTTGCGGGCCTGGTCGGCGGAGAGCGGGTTGCCGTGCTCGCCGAGGGTGACGCGCTTCGAGCGGCCGAACGCGCGGGTCTGGACGACGAAGACCTTCCTGCCGGTCGCGTAGACGCGGAGGCCGAAACCGGGCAGCTCGCGGTCCCAGTAGACGGTGTCCTTGCCATCGGCGGGGAGACTGTCGACGATGCGCTTGGAGAGGGTGCGGTACTGGCGTTGCGTCATGGCGTCCTGCTGCGGGGAAGAGGCTGTTCGGTCACGGCGAGGATGGGAACGACGATGCAGGCGCGGTTTTTCATCGGACTTGACGCGAATTCGATCTGCGCCATCGGCCCCTCCTTCACGGCCTCGCCGGGCCGGATTCGACGGATGCGTTCAGCGGTGAAATCGGTCGATCGGCCAGTAAGCGCAGTGAGCGTGCGAGCGCGCGAACCGGCTCGTAAGCACTCGGTTTCATGTCTCGATTGGCGACCGTGGCTTCCATGGCCGCAATCTAGCCGGCTAAAATAATCTTGTCAACACAGTTAGTTATGGCATACATGCCGCGAATGGAAGGGCATGGCAGGGATGCCGAAATGAGTCCCTTGGGGTGAGTTATTTACTCGATACGAACATTTTCGTCTCCGCGATCCTGTCGCCCGACGGCGCCGCGCGGGAAGTTCTCCGGCGATGCCTGACGAGCAAATACCTGCCCTTGATCGGCAATGCCCTGTTTCTGGAGTATGAGGATGTCTTGTCGAGGGAAAAGCTCTTTGCCGCGGCGCCGATCGGCCCCGCAGACCGGGAAGCTTTGCTCGATGCGTTTCTCGGGGCGTGCCAGTGGATCGAGATCGCTTTTCTCTGGCGACCGAACCTGCCGGACGAGGCCGACAATCACCTCATCGAACTCGCGGTTGCCGGCAATGCGGAGGCGATCGTTACCCACAACGCCAGGGATCTGGCGGCAGGAGAGCTGCCGTTCGACAGCATTCGCATCGTCGCGCCGGGCGATCTGCTGAAGGAGGAGATGCTGACATGGCGACCCTGACCATCCGGCTGCCCGACGCCCATCGCGACCGGCTGGCGGCGATGGCCGCGCGCCGCGGCCTGAGCCTCAACAAGCTGATGGAGGAGCTGTCCGTGCGGGCGCTGGCCGAACACGATACCGAACTGCGCTTCCGGATGCGCGCCGCGCGCGGAAACGCCGAACGCGGCCTGGCCGTCCTCGACGAACTGGACCGGCGGTACGGCGGGTTGGCAGAGCCCTGACGCGACGACAGTCCGTCTGCCTCCGCCGGCCCGACGGACGGCGGGGTGCGGCCCGGGTCTTCGCCGGGTTTTCGCCGGGTTCTTCAAGCTGGCCTGGCTCTTGCCAAGCCGTTCCGCTATCGCTACATCCTGCGACGCTGCGCCGATTTGAGCACCAGCTTGCGGGCGCATAACAAATACAGCTAAAGCGGCGCCGCGTATTTGGCCCCGCTGGCAGGAACGCTGAAGCGGGTTTTTTGCTGCCCGTTTTCCCTTTTCTGCCCGCGCGCGGCCGACCGGCGTTGCTGGCTGGATTTGCCGGATTCAAGAGCCGTGCCCGGATTCCCGCCGGGCCGCGCAACAGGCCAGGAAAAGGATTCATGAGCCAACATCCCGAGACCATCGCCCTTCATCACGGCTGGCGCGCCGACCCGACGACAGGGTCCGTCGCCGTGCCGATTCACCAGACGACGTCCTACCAGTTCAACGACACCGATCACGCGTCGAACCTGTTCGCGCTGGCCGAACTGGGCAACATCTACACGCGGATCATGAATCCGACCAACGACGTGCTGGAACAGCGCGTCGCGGCGCTTGAAGGCGGCGTGGCAGCACTCGCCCTGTCGTCCGGCCAGGCGGCCTCGGCCTTCGCGCTCCAGAATCTGGCCCGGGTCGGCGACAACGTCATCAGCTCGACCGACCTGTACGGCGGCACCTGGAACCTGTTCAACAACACGCTGAAGGACCAGGGCATCGAAGTCCGCTTCGTCGATCCGGCCGATCCGGAAGCCTTCCGCGCCGCCATCGACGACCGCACCAGGGCGATCTATGCCGAGACGCTGCCGAACCCGAAGCTGCACGTCTTCCCGATCGCCGAAGTCGCCGCGATCGGGCGCGAATACGGCATTCCGCTGGTCATGGACAACACGGCCTGCCCGATCCTGTGCAAGCCGATCGAGCACGGCGCCGCGATCATCGTCCACTCGACGACAAAGTATATCGGCGGCCACGGCAACTCGATCGGCGGCCTGATCGTCGACGGCGGCAACTTCCCGTGGGCCGAGCATGCGGAACGTCAGCCCGCGCTCAACACCCCGGACCCGAGCTATCACGGCGCGGTCTGGGTCGAGGCGACGGCGCCGCTCGGTCCGGTCGCCTACATCATCAAGGCGCGCACGACCCTGCTGCGCGACCTCGGTTCGTGCATGAGCCCGTTCAACGCCTTCCTGTTCATCAACGGTCTCGAAACGCTGGCTCTGCGCATGCAGAAGCATAGCGAGAACGCAGCGCAGGTCGCCGACTGGCTGGCGACACGCAGCGACGTGAGCAAGGTCATCTTCCCCGGCCATCAGTCCGGCGAATTCAGGGCCCGCGCCGACAGGTATATGAGCGGCGGTTACGGCAGCCTGGTCGGTTTCGAACTGAAGGGCGGCCGCGCGGCCGGCCGCAAGTTCATCGACTCGCTGGAGATGCTCTACCACGTCGCCAATATCGGGGATTCCCGGTCGCTGGCCATCCATCCGGCGAGCACCACTCACAGCCAGTTGACGCCGGAGGAGCAGCTCCAGACCGGCGTGACCGACGGCTACGTCCGCCTGTCGGTCGGCATCGAGCATATCGACGACATCATCGCCGATCTCGAGCAGGCTCTCGACAAGGCGTCCTGACCGGCGCTCCACGCGGCGGTTTGCAGGGCGCTGCGACCGGGCTGACCGCCGGTACCGCGCTTCGGACACGCCCGGAACGAGGGCATGCCTCGGCATCTCTCGTTCCGGGCGGCCGTAAAACGGGGGGCGTGCCGACCGGCTGGCGAAGACCCGGCGGGCGGACCCGGCCGGGAAGAACGGGCTCAACGTGTATACGCCTCCGAAATTCGCCGAAACCGACACCGCGGTGCTCAGGGACTTTGTCGACCGGCACCCTTTTGCTGTCCTGCTGACCGAATCGGCCGGCCGGGGCTGCGCGGTCAGCCATGTCCCGGCGATCTTTCCGGACGGCCGGACGGATGTGCTGCACACCCATCTCGCCGCGGCCAATCCGCAGGCCGGGACCGCCGACGGCGCCATGGCGACGGCGATCTTCAGCGGCCCGCACGGCTACGTTTCGCCGACTTGGTACGAAACCGCGCCGGCCGTGCCTACCTGGAACTATGCGGCGGTCCATGTTGCCGGCCCGGTGCGCGTCCTCACGGCGGAGTCCGACCGCCGCGCGGTACTGCGCGGACTGGCACAGCGGTTCGAAACGCCGGGCTCCGACGCCTGGGATTTCGACGCCCTTCCGCCCGGCTTCCGCGACAGCCAGATGAAGGCCATCGCGGTTCTGGAGATCCGCGTCGAGCGGCTGACCGGCAAGTTCAAGCTGTCGCAGAACCGGCCGGCCGAAGACCGTGCCGGTGTCGTGCGGCACCTGGAGCAGTCGGACCGGCCTGACGACAGGGCGCTCGCGGACCTGATGCGCCGCCGGCCCGGCATCGTCTGACCGGCCGTCGAGGACCCGAGCCGGCAACGGACGGCACCTGGAGGATACGACCCCGCCATGGAACTGAAGCTCTACCAGGTCGACGCGTTCACCGACCGCACGTTCGGCGGCAATCCCGCAGCGGTGGTGCCGCTCCGGGAGTGGCTGCCCGACGCGACGATGCAGGCCATCGCGCTGGAGAACAATCTTTCGGAAACCGCCTTCTTCGTGCCGCGCGACCGCGAAAATCCGGGCGGCGGCTTCGACCTGCGCTGGTTCACGCCGCTGGTCGAGGTCGACCTGTGCGGCCACGCCACGCTGGGCACGGCCTGGGTCCTGTTCAACCGGCTCGGCCACGCAGGCGCGACCGCAACCTTCCACACCCGGAGCGGGGCGCTGACCGTGGCGCGGGACGGCGACCGGCTGGCGATGGATTTTCCGGCCCAGCCGCCTGCGCCGGAACCGGCGGATATCGGCGACGTTGCCGGCGCGCTGGGCGTTGAGCCGGAATCCGTGCTGGCGGCCCCCTACGCCCTGGCGGTGCTGGACAGCGAGGAAACCGTGCGCGCCGTCCGGCCGGATTTTCGCCGGGTTGCCGGTCTCGATATCCCCGAGCTGATTGTCACGGCGCCGGGTGCCGAGGGCGGGGACTGCGATTTCGTCTCGCGCTTCTTCGCGCCGACGGGCGGCATCGACGAAGACCCGGTGACCGGCTCGGCGCACTGCATCCTGATCCCGTATTGGGCCAAACGCCTCGGCAAGATGGAGATGTTCGCCCGCCAGGTCTCGGCCCGCGGCGGCGCGCTCTGGTGCGCATTGCGGGGCGACCGGGTCACGATCGCCGGCTACGCCGCGCCCTATCTCGAGGGAACCATCGCGGTTTGACTTCCGGCGTCCCGACGGGCCAGGCGGCCGGCGGCGCCAATCGCGGTATCCCGCCGGTTGCGCTGGCGGCGGCGCTCATGACGCTGATCTTCTGGTCCGGGACGGTCGTGGCCAACCGGGCCGCGGTCGAAAGCATCGACGGCATGACGGCGGGCGCCCTGCGCTCGATGCTGGCCGGCTTCATCGGCCTCGGCATCGCCCTGGCCTTCCGGCTGCCCTTTCCCAAGGCGGCGCGCCACCGCTGCCTGCTGGTCATATCGGGCTGGGTCAACTTTGCGCTCTGGCCGACGGTCCTGAGCCTCGGCGTCGCGCTTGCCAACGCCAGCCATGCCGCTCTCATCATGGCCTTGCTGCCGGTCACCACTGGCCTGATCGCCGCCATCGTCAACCGGGTCCGGCCGCGATCCGGCTGGTGGCTCGGCGCGGCCATAGCGATCGCAGGCACGGTTCTGCTGATCCTCCTGACGCAACCGGCCGGCGACATGACCCTGTCGCCGACCTGGCTGGTCGGCGATCTGGTCGTCTTCGCCGGCGTGTGCCTGTGCTCGGCAGGCTATGTCGGCGGGGCGAAACTGGGGCCGGTGATCGGAAGCTGGAGCGCGACCTTCTACGGCCTCGGCGCGGCCCTGATGCTGACCGTGCCGGCCATCCTGATCCTCTATCCCTACACCGACTGGAGTGCGGTGACGGCCGACAGCTGGCTCGGCCTGGGCTGGCTCACCCTGTGCTCGTCCCTCGCCGGCTACGCCCTGTGGTTCTTGGCCATGGACCGCGGCGGCATTGCGCGGATCGCCGTGTTCCAGTTCCTCCAGCCG
This sequence comes from Alphaproteobacteria bacterium, assembly GCA_965202925.1. Taxonomy (GTDB): domain Bacteria; phylum Pseudomonadota; class Alphaproteobacteria; order Bin65; family Bin65; genus Bin65. Next base: position 1,236,193 of record CBDBCG010000002.1, read on the forward strand.
GTCTTGTCCGTCGTCGCCGCTGCCGTCATTCTGGGCGAGCGGATCACCTGGGCCATCGTCGCCGCCGGGCTGCTTATCCTGCTCGGCACCTGGATCGCCCAGAAATACGCCCACTGACGGTGTTCCCCGCAGGAGACAGCGATGAACCTTCCGGACCTTGCGGCCATCGAAGCGGCGACCGGAACCGTTCGCGCCGTCATGCCGCCGACGCCGGCCCATTGCTGGCCGCTGCTGTGCGCGCGGACCGGCGCCGAGGTCTGGGTCAAGCACGAGAATCACACGCCGATCGGCGCCTTCAAGATCCGCGGCGGGCTGGTCTACATGGACCGGCTGCGCCGGACCGAGCCGGCGGTCGAAGGCGTGATCGCGGCGACCCGCGGCAACCACGGCCAGAGCATCGCCATCGCCGCGCGGCGCAACGGGCTGACGCCGGTGATCATCGTGCCGGACGGCAACAGCCGCGAGAAGAACGCCGCGATGCAGGCCCAGGGCGGCGAGCTGTTCGTCCACGGCAGCGACTTCCAGGAGGCGCTGGAACACGCCGAGGCGCTGGCCGACGCGCGCGGCCTGCACATGGTCGGCTCCTTCGCCGAGCCGCTGGTCCACGGCACCGCGACCTACGGGCTGGAGCTGTTCCGCGCCGTGCCGGACCTCGATACCGTCTACGTCCCCATCGGGCTCGGCTCCGGGATCTGCGGCGTGATCGCCGCGCGCGATGCGCTCGGCCTCGCCACCGAAATCGTCGGCGTGTGTGCGGAGAATGCCGCCTGCTACGCCCTCTCCTTTGAGGCCGGCAAGCCGGTGTCGACCAACTCGGCGGACACCATGGCCGACGGCATGGCCTGCCGCGTGCCGGCGCCCGGCGCGGTCGCCATCGTCAACCGGGGCGCCGCCCGGATCGTCACGGTGAGCGAGGCAGAGATCGAGGCCGCCATGCGGGCCTACTACACCGATACCCACAACATCGCCGAGGGCGCCGGCGCGGCGGGGCTGGCCGCGCTGGTCAGGGAGCGGGCGCAGATGGCGGGGCGCAAGGTCGGCCTCGTGCTCAGCGGCGGCAACATCGACCGCGACGTCTACCTGCGCGTCCTGGGCGGGGGCGAAGCGTGATCGCAGTTCCTTCCCCGCTTCAGAGGATTACTCTGCGAATCCCCTCGCCGTCATTCCGACCGGAGCCCCGGCCCGCAGGGTCGGGGCGTAGCGGAGGAATCTCGACTCGGTCTCACGCACAAGAAACCCCTGGTCCTGCGTTGAGATTCCTCCCCTTCGACTTCGCTCAGGGCAGGCTGCTACGCGCCCCGGATTGAATCCGGGGCGCTCCGGTCGGAATGACGACGCGGGTGGCGGGAGCCGATCGCACGGTTTTATCCGGGCTTTCCAGGGCAGTCCTCTGAAGAGGGGGAAGGACAAGGGTTCCGGACGGGCCGGGTGCCAGAAAACAGACAGACCGGTCTACTTACAGACGTTTTTCTTTCGATTCGAAGGCCCTCGAAGCGCCCGAACCCCGCGGAAACGCTGGGAAGTTGCGAATCGGGAGTGCCGCAAAAACAATCCTGATAGGAAATTTTCCAGCCTCCCGGCCGAGCGGCAGCGCGCTCAACACCGGTGGCGGCACCGCCGGGCGGCACGGCGCGGCGGAAGCGGAGGGTCGAACCGGACAAGGTCCGGCCGTCAAGCCCCGGCGGCGCAAAGGGCGGCGTACACAGCCGCGCACAGGGCGGCGCATTGGATGGGGGATCGGATGGCCGATCGGCGGCGGCGGGCCGGAAAGCGGGAAGCTTCCCGCCTGTTTCTTCGTTCGCTTCTTTTGGGGGCGTCGGCTGGCCGCTGCGGGCGCACTTCGGGCGTTGACGGGGCCGATATAGGGCGTGGACCTCGCCGTGTCAAGGAATAATATCGAAAAAGAGGAATATTTATGTGAACCGGCCTGGCGGACCCGCCGCACGAAGGTTGCAGGGCGGCGGCCGAATCCCTCCCCCAAGGAGAGGAGGCGTTTCCGGCGTTTGATGCGCAACAGATTCCCCTCTCCCTGCCGGGAATGTCCGGACCGGGGCGCCGTTTCGCCCCTGGACGGCGCTGTTGCCAGTGCGGGCCGGGTAGGGCAGTTTCCCGCCGCACAATCCCCCTCACGGAAATGACCAGCGGAGAACATCGCCATGCAGCTCGAGGACAAGGTCGCCATCGTCACCGGCGCCGCATCCGGCTTCGGCGAAGCCATCGCCCGGCGCTATGTCGCAGAGGGCGCAACCGTCGTCTGCGCCGACCTGAACGACCAGCTCGGCAGGAAGGTCGCCGACGAGATCGGCGCCGTTTATGTCCATGCCGACGTCGCCGACCGGGACGATGTGAAGACCATGGTCCGCACCGCGGTCGACCGCCACGGCCGGCTCGACACGATGGTCAACAATGCCGGCATCACCCACGTCAACCGGCCGATGCTGGAGGTCGGCGAAGAGGAATTCGACCGCATCTTCGCCGTCAACGTGAAGTCGATCTATCTGGCGGCGCTGGAGGTCGTGCCGCTGATGCGCGAACAGGGCGGCGGCTGCATCATCAACACCGCCTCGACCGCCGGCCTGCGCCCGCGGCCGGGCCTCACCTGGTACAACGCCTCGAAGGGCGCGGCCATCACCATGACCAAGTCGATGGCGGCGGAGCTCGGGCCGGACAATATCCGGGTCAATGCGCTCTGCCCGGTCGCCGGCGACACGCCGCTGCTGCCCTCCTTCCTGGGCGCCAACGCCCGCGAAGCCTTCGAGGCGACGGTGCCGCTCGGCCGGCTGTGCACCTCCGAGGATGTCGCGAAGGCCGCCCTGTGGCTGGCGAGCGACGAGGCAAGCTTCATCACCGGCGTCGCCTTCCCGGTGGATGGCGGACGGGGGGTGTAGCGGCGGGGGATTCTGCCCGTTATCGGGAATTTTGGCCGACTTCGTAGGGGAGGGTTTGAAACCCTCCCCTACACCAGTGCGGTCTTTTCCGGCGCCGGTTTGAGCAGGCTGAAGAAGGCCGGCAGGGCGAGCAGGTAGAGCGCGGCGGCGGCGAACAGCAGGGTCTGCTGGCCGAACAGCACGTTGACGATCGGCACCGCGACCGCGCCGACCACCGAGAAGGTGCCGTTGATGCCCCAGGCCCAGAGAAAGAACCGCTCCTTGCCCAGGCGCGAGAGCATGGTCATGCCGGTCGGGAAGGGGAATCCCATCAGGAAGGCCGCCGGCGCGATCAGCAGGATGCAGGTCGCGATGCGCAGCGGGTAGGGCCACTGGCCGATGGCGCCCAGCACCGGATCGAACAGCAGGGCGCCCAGCGCCACCAGCGCCGCGATGCCGAGGAAGATGCGCGGCATGACGCGCCGGCAGTCGGCCACGAAGCGCGCGCTGGCGAGCGAGCCGAGGCCGGAGAAGAACAGCATGCTGGTGATCAGCACCGTCGCCGAGATCGTCGGGTTCGACAGGGCGACCAGGAACTTGCCGATCAGGCCGACCTCGATGGTGATGTAGCCGGCTCCCAGGCAGAAGAAGTAGACGAAGATGCCGATCTTGCCGGGCTGCCGCGAGAAGACGGTCCGCCAGCCGGCCACCACCGGGATCATCATCAGGAAGACGCCGAAGATCGTCGCGATGACGAGCGTCGCCCAGAGCAGCAGATAGCCCCATTCGTCGGACACCGCCTCGAGCTGGTCGAGGAAATGGGGAATCTCCAGCGCCTTGATATAGGCGGCGAAATAGGGCCGGTTGTCGGTCAGCGGGCGGGTGTCGAAGACGTAGTTGCGCTGCACCGCGTCGAACTCGCCGGCCAGCATGTGGCTCAGCATCAGCCGGTAGAGATTCTGCCAGGTCGGCGCCGCCCGGTCGCCGCCGGCGTCCGAGGCGTCCGCCGCCGCGCGGCCGGTTTCGGATTCAGGGGCCTTGCCGACGATGAAATGGGAGGCCCGGTAGGTCCGCCAGATCCGCGCCGCGCCGCGCCGGTCGAAGCGCGCGCCGGGGGTGTGCAGCAGCTCCCACGACATATCCTCCGACCAGGTCTTCAGCGCCGCAGTCTCGGACGGGGCGAAGCCGTTTTTCTTGTAGAGAACCGTGACGGTCGAAAGATAGGTATGGAAGATGAAGAGCTTGCTGCGCGCCGCGTCGCCGTCCAGCCCGCGCGCCGCTGCGGCCACGGTGGCGAACAGCTTGGGCACCGATTTCGGCAGGTCCTCCTTGTTCCACAGGGTGATCGCGAGCACGCCGTCAGGCTTCAGGGCGCGCATGTAGTCCTGCAGGGTCTCCACGGTGTAGTTGTATTTCTCGACGATGGCGAAGCCCCCGGCGTGGCTCAGGCCCGTCGAGTCGGCGAGGCTCAGATCGACGACGTCGTAGCGGTTCCGGACGCCGCCGAGATGGAGCCGCCCGTCGTAGGGCACGATCCGGACCTTGCCGTCCTTCAGCGGATTGCCGGTCAGCCGGGCAATCGGCCCGTCGCCGGTCAGCGCGTTCAGCAGCGCCGGGTTGCTTTCCGCCACGGTCAGCGATTTCGGGCCGGCCGCCAGCGCGACATTCGAGGAAATGCCGCCGCCGAGCTGCACCACGAAAACGTCCGGCCGCTTCTTGACGACATAGGGCGCGAACATCGGCAGGAATTCGAAATAGGCCTGCTGCGCCCGGGGAATCCGCTTCATCGCCCCGATGGGGCCGTCCGAATCGATGTAGAGCGCCAGATAGGCGTTCTTCGGCATCGACTCGAGATTGACCGCGGCGTTGTCGCTCAGCCCGGGCGCGAAATGCAGGTAGGAGCTGGCATAGCCCTCAAGCAGGCCGAACGGCGAATAATTCCGGTAGATGCGTTTCGAATCCGGGAACTGGCGCGCATAGCTGACGCCCTTGAACTGGTTGACGTCGATCCGCGTATAGCTCGCGGAGACGGCGAGGGCGCCGGCGCCGAGCACGGCCGCAATGCCGAGCGGAACCCAGGCCCGCGCCGCGCCGAACCAGAGCGCCGCGGCGACCGCCCACAGGCCGAAGGGGATCAGCAGGATCCAGTCCGGCGGCACGACGTAGAGCCCGGCGAGGAAGACCAGCCCGCACAGGCCCGAGCCGGTGAGGTCCGCGAAATAGACCTTTCCGAACACCGCCTGGCCGCGCATGAAAACCAGGCCGAGGAACAGGGCGCCCGGCAGGAAGGGGATGAAATAGACGAGGAACAGATAGAACAGCTTGAACTTCTGCTCCGGGTTGGCGACGAGCTCGATCGGGTTGAAGCCGAGCGACTGGGCGACCGCGTTCGACAGCAGCATCAGCGGCCCGAAGACGATCAGCGTGCCGGTAATCAACGGCTGCCAGTATTTCCGGAAGGTCGGCGTGCTCACGCACATCGCCGCGCTCATCACGCCGAAGCCGAGCATGGCGATCGAGATGACGAACGAACCGAAATGCGACCAGGTCCCGACCGCGAAGACCCGCATGATGCCGATCTGCAATGCGATGATCGCGCCGGCGATCAGCCCGACCGCGACATAGAAGGACAGGTCGAGCGCCCGGCGCTCCATGCCGCCTGCGGGTTCGGCTGCCGGAGAGGTCAACGGGCTGGCCCTTGTATCGAGACGGAATGTGGGTTCGGGAAGGCGAGGAGCGCGAACGGGTAAAACAGTTGCGCACACCGCTTCTGCACTTTCCGGTTATCCTCGGCCACTCCTCTTCGTGTCACCCCGGCCGACCGCAGGGAGAGCCGGGGACCAGGGCCACCCTTGCGCCTGTCGAAAAGGTCGCTCCTAAAAATGTCGCCCTTAAAGGTGTGCAAGCGTAGCTCTGGGCCCCGGATCAAGTCCGGGGCGACACGGATTGTCGGAATTCCGGGCAATATCGAATTCGCTTCGAAATTTGCGCACCGGCCGGTGACAATGACACCGTGCCCTAGTTCCCGCCCCAGCGCGAGACGGTCTTCTTGCCGTCGTACTTGGTGAGCGCCACGAAGTTCACCTTGCGCTTGCAGCGCTGTTTTTCCGCCCGGCTGCATTTTTCGGCATAGATGTCGTGCCGCTCGATGCGGATGCGGCCGGTCTCGCTCCTGGTCTTGGTCAGTTTGAGCAGGGACTGGGCGCCGGGCGGGCCGACCGGAATGACCATGGTGCCGCCTTCGGCGAGCTGTTTCAGCAGCGGCGGCGGGATATGGTCGATCCCGGCGGTCACGATGATCTTGGCAAAGGGCGCATGCTCCGGCCATCCGAAGTAGCCGTCGGCGGTCTTGCGCCGGATGCCGCCGTATTCGGGATATTTGGCCTCGGTCAGCTTCGTGTAGATCCTGTCGGTCGCTTCCGAGAGCGACGGGATGATTTCCACGGAATAGACGTGCGGCGTGAGATAGCTCAGCAACGCCGCCTGATAGCCCGAGCCGGTGCCGATCTCGAGCACCTTGTCCGCCGGCCTGACATCGAGTTCCGAGGTCATGCGGCCGACGATGTGCGGGCCGGATATCGTCACGCCGCAGCCGATATCGAGAAAGGAATGGGCATAGCTCCGGCCGGCGTCGCGGGCGCGGGAAAATTCCTCGCGCGGCGTCACCAGGAAGGCGCGCTTTTCCTTGTCCCGCCACAGGTCGAAATTCTCGATCATCGCCAGGTAGCGTTCCCACTTCGCGCGCAGGAAGTCCGGCTTGTCGCCCCGGGTCTGCTCCATGAAGGCGGCGAAGGCTTCGAACTCCGTCAGGGACGGATCGAGGCTGGCGTCGGATACGCCTTCGGTCCCGGTCGCCGGCTTGCCGGTAACGAGAATCGTGCCGGAAACCCGGGCGCAGGCGAGACTCTCCGCCACTGCTCCGGCCATGAGGACCCCGACAATAAGGGCCCGGACAATAATGACAGGGGCGGCAGCCGCCATCCGGATGTGCGGATGCACAAATCGCATGAAACGCATTTCCTCTGCCGGAAAATCGCCGCAACCGACGCCCGATCAGCTTATTGGGGGGAGTCAGGATCGGCCGAAAGCCGGCAGAAATATGACGCCTCGCCCCGAGCCTGTCCAGACGCCCCGACGCGGCCATTATTCGCCTGCCAGCCGATCAAACGAACGTAAGGGACGCACGGTCTCTTCCGACCTCCGGCGGGTTCCGCCGGGCAACCCCGGCCGCCGGAAGAGATTTCGACCGGCGACATCGGCAACGGATCGGAGGGTGGGCGGAGGGGAGAGTCCCGCCGGTGTAGGGGAGGGTTTGAAACCCTCCCCTACGGACGCGCCGCCTGGTGCGGGCGCCGGCTGCCCTCACGCCTCCAGCCGGCGGTATTTGATCCGGTGCGGCTGTTCGGCCTCGCCGCCCAGGCGTTTGCGGCGGTCTTCCTCGTAATCCTGCCAGTTGCCTTCGTTCCAGACCGCCCGGCTTTCGCCCTCGAACGCCAGGATGTGGGTGCAGATGCGGTCGAGGAACCAGCGGTCGTGGCTGATCACCATCGCCGATCCGGCGAAGGCGAGCAGCGCTTCCTCCAGCGCCCGCATGGTATCGACGTCCAGATCGTTGGTCGGTTCGTCGAGCAGCAGCAGGTTGGCGCCGGATTTCAGCACCTTTGCCAGATGGACCCGGTTGCGCTCGCCGCCGGAGAGCATGCCGACCGTCTTCTGCTGGTCGCCGCCCCTGAAGTTGAAGTTGGAGACATAGGCCCGGCTGGGAATTTCCCGCTTGCCGAGCTGCAGCATGTCCAGTCCGCCGGAAATTTCCTGCCAGACGGTCTTCGTATCGTCGAGCGAGTCGCGGGACTGGTCGACATGGCCGAGCTGCACCGTCTCGCCCACGCGCAAGGCGCCGGCGTCCGGCGCCTCCTGCCCGGCGATCATGCGGAACAGGGTCGTCTTGCCGGCGCCGTTCGGGCCGACGATGCCGACGATGCTGCCCGGCGGCATGAGGAAGTTCAGATCGTCGATCAGCAGCCGGTCGCCGAACGCCTTGCGCACGCCCTGCGCCTCGACCACGACATCGCCCAGGCGCGGCCCCGGCGGCACCCAGATCTGCATCTGCTCCGGCGCCTGTTCGCCGGCTTCGGCGAGCAGCGCCTCGTAGGCGCTGACCCGCGCCTTGCTCTTGGACTGGCGCGCCCGCGGCGCCTGGCGGATCCATTCGAGTTCCCGGCCGAGCGTGCGCTGGCGGGCGGCTTCGGCCTTGCCCTCCTGCTCCAGCCGCTTCTGCTTCTGGTCGAGCCAGGAGGAATAGTTGCCCTGCCAGGGTATCCCGTGGCCGCGGTCCAGCTCGAGAATCCAGCCGGCGACATTGTCGAGAAAGTAGCGGTCGTGGGTGACGGCCACGACGGTGCCGGGAAACTCGGCCAGAAAGCGTTCGAGCCAGGCCACCGATTCGGCGTCGAGATGGTTGGTCGGCTCGTCGAGCAGCAGCATGTCAGGGCCGGACAGCAACAGCCGCGCCAGCGCGACGCGCCGCCGCTCGCCGCCGGACAGGGTGGCCACCCCATGCTCCGCGGGCGGGCAGCGCAATGCATCCATCGCCGCCTCGATGCGCCGGTCTAGGTTCCAGGCGTCGGCGGCGTCGATCCGCTCCTGGAGCCCGGCCTGTTCCTCGATCAGGCCGTTCATCTCGTCGTCGGTCAGGTCTTCGCCGAACCGCATCGAGACCGCGTTGAACCGGTCGAGCAGCGCCTTGAGCGGCGCGACGCCGTCCATGACGTTCTCGCCGACGGTCCGGGCGTCGTCCAGTACGGGTTCCTGGGCCAGATAGCCGACCTTGACGCCGTCGGCGGCCCAGGCCTCGCCGGAGATGCTGTCGTCCAGCCCCGCCATGATCCTCAGCAGCGAGGATTTGCCGGCGCCGTTCAGGCCGAGCACGCCGATCTTGGCGCCGGGGAAGAAGGACAGCCAGATATCCTTCAGCACCTGCCGGCCGCCGGGATACGCCTTCGACAGGCCCTTCATCACATAGATGTATTTTTTCGGATCCATCGTTCGGGGTTCGGGGTTTCGGGGGCCCGGAGCGGCGCCGTCGGCGGGATGCGGCGCGGGATAGACCGGAACGGCCGCAAAAGGCAGGCGCGGCGATGTCGCGGCGTCCGTTACCGTTCGCGCTGCCGCTTCCAGGCCCGCGGCGTCTGCCAGGTCGCAGCGGCGATTCCGGCCAGGATGACGAGGGTTGCGCCGATCTTGGTCCAGGTCACCGGCTCGGCAAGGAATATTGCACCCCAGGCGACACCGATCACCGGCGCGATATAGTTGTTCATGGCGGCAAAATTCGGTCCGGTCCGTTTTATCAGTACGAACAGAAGCAGGATATTCATTCCCGTACTCAACACCGACAGGGCAAGCAGCGCGAGAACCGGAAGCGTTTCAAGCTTCGAGCCGGCCGGATCGCCGATGGCGAAAGACACGGGCAGCAGCAACAGGGCTCCGAAACCCAGCGACCAGCCTGCACTGACCAGCGGTTCGACATTGCCCAAAGCCCGCCGGGTAATGATCATCGATATTGCGAAACAGGCCGCTCCGCCGATCACCAGCAGCTGGCCGTTCAGTGCGCTGTCCAGCCCGCTCAGCGCCGCCGGGCCGAGCAGGATGAGCACGCCGGCAAAGCCCAGCGCCACGCCGGTCAGCTTGCGCCAGGTGAACTTGTCGTCGGAAAAGAAATGGGCGAGGCCGAGGGTGAACAAGGGCACGGTGGTAATCAGGATGGCGCCCAGGCTGCTGTCGATGAATTGCTGGCCGGTCTTGATCATGACGAAGGGCATGGCATTGCCGATCAGCCCGATGACCAGCAGGACAAGCCACAACCGGCGCTCGCGCGGCGGCCGCTTGCCCATCAGGAAGGCGACCGCGATCAGGAAGCAGCCGCCCAGCACCGTGCGGCAGAGCGCGAGTGTTGCCGGATCGAATCCGTTGAGCGCCAGCTTGATGAACAGGAAGGATGAGCCCCAGACCGTGCCGAGCGTCAGCAGCATGAGATAGTTGACGAACATCGGCGGGGCTACGGTCGGCTCATGGATTATCGGCCTGCGCAGGGGAAGCGGCGGTCCGTACTCTGCTGATCGTCGATTCTGCCCCTTCCCGTCATTTCGACCGGCGCGCCGAAGGCGCGGAGCGGAGAAATCTTTTCTGCACGGCGCCTTGTCTCTCTGTCTGCACAGGAAAGATATCTCCGCTTCGCGACCCTGCGGGCCGCTTCGGTCGATATGACGGTCGTGCATCGAACGGCAATCGCGCTCGGGATCGCCGGTACGGCGCCGGTCGAACGCGAAACACCTTAGTCTCAAACCCGCACCGGCGGCGTGGAAAGTTGCGCAGACCGGATATGCGCCCGCAGGCCGTTCCCGGAACGCCCGGAAAGCCGCCGCAACGCCCCGGAAGGTCGGGCCGGGCCGGACGGATCGAACGGTGGCGCGGCCTGTGCTACAATTCCGGCAGCGCGCCCCGATTGAGCCGCCCGCCCATGTCCGGCATCGACACCAAGCCCCGCACCGATACGCGCCCGAAGACGCGGAAGAAGACGCAGCGCCCGCGGCTGCACAAGGTCATCCTGCTCAACGACGATTACACGCCGCGCGAGTTCGTCGTGCAGGTGCTCAAGGCCGTGTTCCGCATGAGCGAGGACCAGGCCTACCGGGTGATGATGACCGCCCATACCCGCGACGCCTGCGTGGTCGCCGTCTATACCAAGGACATCGCCGAGAGCAAGGCGACCGAGGGCACGGAGCAAGGCCGCAGGGCCGGCCATCCGCTGACATTCACGACGGAGCCGGAGGAGTAGGCGGGCGCTGCGCGAAAATGCTGCATTGCCCCGGGGCAGGTCGTTCAGATCCGGCGTCCCTCGATACGCTCCGGCTTTCATCCGGGGCGAAGCGGAGGAATGACGGCGAGGGGTTTCGCAGAGGAATCCTCTGGGGGAGGGGGATTTGTCGGCGTCCTTTTGCAGCGGAATCCTTGTCCGGATGCCGTGCGCGGCCCAAGCCCCGTAGGGGAGGGTTTCAAACCCTCCCCTACAAAGCCGGCCAGGGAGCGCCGGACTGTCCCGCCGTTGATCTGGTTCTAGTGGGAATTTTTCGCTTGCATTTCTCGTCTATTTTCCTATGTTCGGGGAAGGAACATTTATCGAACATAAGGATGCCCGCCATGTCCATTGCCCTGCCCGCCGCTTCTGCCGAGACCACGCCGGAGGCTCCGCCGCCGGCGCCGCCCCCGGAGTCACCCCTCACCCTCCGCCAGGAGGCGTTCTGCCGCCACTATGCCGCCACCGGCAACGCCGCCGGGGCGGCGCGGGACGCCGGCTATGCCGGGGGCTCGGCGCGCCAGACCGGGCACGATCTGCTGGAGCGGCCGGATGTCGCCGGACGGGTGCGCGCCATCCGGGCGGCCTGGCGGGCGGTCGAGCGCGACGAGGCGCAGATCCTGCTCGGCCGGCTCGAGCAGGCCTGGGACGCGGCGGTGGAGCAGGGCTCGGCCTCGCTGATGATCCGGGTCGTGAAGCTGCAGGCCGAGCTGTCCGGCCTCGACCGGCGCAGCGCCCACCGCCGCGCCGGCCTGTGGCCCCTGCCGGGAGAAGGGCCGGGGGAGAGGCCGGGGGAGAGGCCCGGTGAGGTGTCCGGTAAGGATGCGTTGCCCCACGCGGCGGAGGCCGGCCCCCTGGCCGAGGCTGTGCGCCGGGGCCGGCACCGGACCGAGCGGGCGCTGGCCGCCCACCGGGCGAGCCGGAAGGCCCTGGAGCGGCGCAAGGACTTCGACGAGGCCGACTGGCTGGCGACGGCGCAACGCCTCCACGCCACCGTCGAGGAGCGCCGGCTGCCGGTACGGCGGGCCCGGCCGGGCAACCTCCCGCCCGACGCGCCCGCCATGACGGAACCTGACATTTCCTTAGATGTCTTTCATTTCGCCACGGCCCGTCATTGGCCAATCTGTTTCGTCAGTCGTACTCTAACATGTTGTTGTAATTATTCTTATTGACATTCCGAGCATTGTCCTGCTACCCGTTTTGACGACGGCGACTGCCCTCAGATATCCGCTGACGCGACCCCGGTCGGTTGCGAGACGATTACGCACATTTGAGGTATGCGATCGCAGACCCGGTTCGGCAGGGAGAGACGGACGTGCCAGGAAAGACCGCCCTCAGGCTCACCAAGCGTAGCGTCGAAGCGCTGGTCGCGGAAGGCCGGGATTCGGTCTTTTGGGATTCCGACCTTTCCGGCTTCGGCGTCCGGGTCTACCGCACCGGGCGCCGGGTCTACTGCGTGCAGACCCGGGGGCCGGCCGGGCCGAAGCGCGTTCCCCTCGGACAGCATGGCGAGATGACGGCCGATGCGGCCCGCCGCCAGGCGGCGGCCGTCATCGACCGCATCAAGCGTGGCGAGGACCCGTTTCCGGTTGCACCGGAGCCCGAACCGACGGTCACCGGTTTGGCGGAGCGGTTCCTGCGCGCCCATGTCGAGGTCGACTGCAGCGCCAGGACCAGGGACAGCTTCGGGCTGATCGTTCGCAACCATATTCTCCCCAAACTGGGCGGCCTCGCGGTGACGGCGGTCGAGCGGCGCCATGTCGTCGCCCTGCACGACAGCCTGTCCGCCACGCCGATCCAGGCCAACCGGACCCTGGCGGTGCTGTCGGCCATGTTCCGGCTGGCCGAGACCTGGGACCTTGTGCCGCCCGGCCGTAATCCGTGCCGCGGGGTGCGGCGCTACAGGGAGAAACCGCGCGAGCGCTTCCTGTCGCGCGACGAGTATCGCCGGCTCGGCCGGGTCCTGGCCGAGGCCGAGAAGGACGGCTCGGAAAATCCCGTCGCCGTCGCGGCGATCCGCCTGCTCCTGCTGACCGGCTGCCGCAAGACCGAGATCCTGACCCTGCAATGGGACGATGTCGACCGCGTTGCAGGGGAACTCCGGCTGAAGGATACCAAGGCCGGCGCCCGGCGGGTGCCGCTCACCCCGGCCATCGAGGCGGTGCTGACCGGGATCCCCCGCGCGGGAGACAATCCCTGGGTGATCGCCGGCCGCAGGCCGGGACGGCGTATAGGGGCGATCCACCGGGTCTGGATGCGGCTGCGGGTGCGCGCCGGCCTGGAGGATGTGCGGCTCCACGACCTGCGGCACAGTTGTGCAACGTATCTTACGATGACTTCTGTGATAAATTCTCTAACTTACTGCATTATCTACTTTTTTTACCATGTATCCGCGCTGGAAAGCCGGCTGCCTCCACAGCCCGTAATCAAATAGTCACCGGATTGGACCGTATTCCGGGCGGCGCATGCCGCGCCTGTCGGGCCACCGCCGTCACGCCACCGCCCTGAGGCCATTCTTGGCGACCAGTGTCAGCAGCTTGAGCGAGGTTCCGCGGGGGCGCTTCTCGCCGCGCTCCCACTGGCTCACCAGACCCGTCGTCACATTGAGGTAGCGCGCGAACACCGCCTGGCTCGCACGCTCGCGCAGCCGAAGCTCGCGAATGTCCTCCGGCGTCATCTCCTTGACGGGCGTGAGGCACATCTCGTCGAACTTGCGCATCGTCTGTTTCGACATCAGGCCGGCTTCGGCCAGGCCGAGCGCCGCTTCGTGCGCGGCTGCGAGCGCCTCACTCTTGTATTGCTTGGTCATCGCATTCCACCTCGATGATCGCCCCGGTCGCCTGCGCGGCCGCAAGGCCCTTCCTGTCCAGCGCCAGGTACCCGTCGGCCAGCAGCCGGTAGGTCGCCAGCTCGTCCCGGCGCAGGTTCTCCCGGTCGCTCTTGGAGAACCCGTAGACGAAGAACGCCAGCGCGCCCCGGCGGAACAGCACGATCGTGCGGAACCCGCCCGACCGCCCGCCGCCCTTCCGGGCGATGCGCTGCTTGATGACGCCGCCGCCGAGGTCGGCGTCGATCAGCCCCTCCCCGGCGCGTCGGACGGCCTCGCACAGCGCCGCATCCTCCAGCCCCTCGCGGTCGGCGAAACGGGCGAACGCCTTGGTCTTGAACGTCTGCAACCCGAGCCTCGCCAGCGTCCGCCATGACGCTTTCTTTTGTAATACCGCGTGCGGTGTTTTTCAATCCGCCTGCGCCGCTTCCGGCACCCGCCAATCCGGTATTCGCCGGACCGCCTCCCGATCCAGCCGCGACGGCCGATCCCGTCGTGGTCTCCGCAATGCGGGTTCGCGCCGCCGAGAGGGAGAGCCTGGCCGTGAGCAGGGCGGCGGTTGGATGTCCGGGGGAGGGCATCCGCCGCCGTTCCCACCACGGCACGATGGAGACGGCTTCATGAGCGCAGCAATCGCATTGCCCGGCAACACGGCGGCGACGTTCCTCACCCATTTCTTCGGCCCCGGCCTGGCCGACGACCGCTATGTGGTCGAGAAGTTCCGGGCCCTCGCCGACGGCAACATCCGCCCCTGCTCCGACCCGGCGCCGAAGGGCGGCAGGCGCCGCGCGGCGAAGGCGGTCACCGCGACGCTGAAGGCGGTGAAGGAGATGCGGCCCGCGCCCAACGAGATCATCGTCTGCACCGGCCTCAAGACCCGCGGCGGGGTCCAGTACTGGGGTTCCGTTTCGACCTCCCTGTTCTGCGACCGCCGCCAGAAGGGCTGACGCCCCCTTCCTGGACGTCCTGCCGGCCCGGTGCCGGCCGGGCGTCCTTCCGTCCGTTTCCGGATTGGCAGGAAGGAGAACGTCATGGCGTACCGCGATATCGCGAAGCGGCGGCAGCGCGACCTGGAGCGCTACCGCCGGCGCACCGAAGCCCGCCGCGCGGCGGGCCTCTGCCTCAAATGCGGCAAGACCGAGCCCGAACCCGAGCGCACGCTCTGTGCGCCCTGCGCGGAGAAGCGCAACGCCGCGGATCGCGCCCGCAACGCCCGGCTCCGCGCCGAGGGCAAACCGAGAAGGGATCTGGAGCAGGCAAAACTGTACGAACGCGAGCGCGGCCGCCGGCTGCACATCGAGAGGAAGGCCGCCGGCATCTGCACCCAATGCGGCACCGCCGAGGCGCGCCCGGATCGCACGACCTGCGAGCCCTGCGCCGAGAAGCGCCGCGCCCGGGACCGGAACCGCCACGCCAGACTGAAGGCCGAGGGCATTCCCTATGGCGGCCGCGATCCTGAAGCCAAGCGACGGGCCGACCGGAAGCGCAGCCGCCGGCGCGCCGAAGCCCGCCGGGCCGCCGACCTCTGTATCCGCTGCGGACATTCCCCGCCCGCGGAGGGCCGGTCGATGTGCGCGCCGTGCCGGGAGAACCGGCGGGCCGCGAAACGGGTGCGGCATGCCGAACGCCGCGCCGCCGGCCTCTGCGTCAAATGCGCGACACCCGCACCCGGCGGGAAGGCCTATTGCGACCCCTGCGCCAAGACCCGGTACCGGCGGCGGAAGCGCGATCCGGAAGCCAGGCGGGAGGCCGACCGCCGGCGCTATGCCGGGCGGCGCGCCCGGGGCGACTGCACCACTTGCGGAAAGCCCGCCAACGGGGCGGCCGAGTGCCGGGCCTGCTGCGACGCCGCCCGCGAGCGCTACCACGCCCGCAGGGCCGCCGGGGTCTGCGTCAAGTGCAAGACCCCGGTATTCGACGGCGCGGCGTACTGCGCGCCCTGCGCCGTCGCCAAGAATGAGCGCCGCGACCGCGAGTCTGAATATGCCGAGCGGCGCCGGCGCTATGCCGACCGGCGCGCCAGGCGCCGCTGCGTCGGCTGCGGCGCGCCGTCGCCGGGGGTGGCGCGCTGCGAGCCCTGTTCGCGCAAGCACCGCGAGGCCTCGGGGGCGTTTCGCGGCATCCCGCTCTGGGACCCGAACTGGACGGTGATCGAGATCGCCACCGGCGAGGAGCTCGGCACCTATGACAGCGAGATGGAGGTCGCGGCCTGCCTCGCCTTCGCAAAGCTCTCGCGCGACGAGGTCGAGGTGATCGCCGACGCCAGTCCCATGGCGAGTCTGACCGCTCCCCGCTGGTGAGCCGGCGGTGGCGCGGCGGGGCTCTCCCTTGCTGCGCTGCCGGCCCGCCGTCCGCCGCTGTCCATACATATCGCCGGCCCGTCGTCCGCCGGTCCGGTCCAACCGAAGGAGCATCCGTCCATGACCGCCTGCATTCCCGACGAGCCCGTCTATTGCTTCGTGCCCGTGAGCGATGAGGACGGCGAGCCGCCCCAGATCCGCATCCTGGTTGACGGCCTTCCCTTCGCCGTCCCGACCGCGCTGGTCTGCCTCACCGCCGAGGACGGTTTCGCGCTGGCCGACAAATTGAACCGGAAGCTCGGCCTGAACCGTGCCGCCTGGACGGCGCTCGCCGCCCGCTGCCTGCACGCCGCCGAAACGGGCAGCACCGCCATCCACTGACCGCCGCGCCGCCGTGCCCCTCGCCGCCGGTCCGGTGCGGGGCGGCCGGCCGGGAGGCGGAGGAGAGCTTTCGCGGGGGCGTGTCCGGCAGGGCGGCCGGAGGGAGTCCGGTCGCCTCGATGCCGGGCCGGGCAACGGCAGAGGAGACCCGCCCATGTTCCATTCCGACCATTCCCCCGACCTTCCCGCCGGCACCCTGCTGGCCGAGCTGGGCATCGACCCGGCCGCCGTGCGCGAGGCGATCGAGGACGCGCGTGCGATGCGCTGTCCGGAGCGCCCGGCGGTCTACCCCGAGCGCAGCTTCGCCCGTCTCGCCCCGGAACCGGCGGCGGCGGGCTTCGGCGAGGCGGCGGCGCCCTGGGACCCGGCGTCGTCGCTTCCCCCGGCGTGACGGAGGTGGAGGAGGGCTTGGAGAAGGTGAGCGGACGGGGGTTCGGGAGGGTGTCCCGGCCTCCGGTCGTTCGGAACCATCGTCATCATCCAGACCCATGAGGAGATCGTCATGGCATTCGGAAAGAACCACGCGGAACTGGTCGGCCGGTTGGGCGCCGACGTCACCGTCAACCACCTCGCCTCGGGCGGGCGCGTCGCCAATCTGAGCATCGCGACCGACGAGTCCTATTTCGACAAGTCGGGCCAGAAGGTCGACCGGACCGAGTGGCACCGCGTCGTCACCTTCCAGCCCGGCCTGATCGACATGCTCCAGAAGCACGCGACGAAGGGCCGGCTGATCCACGTCGAGGGCAAGATGCAGACCCGCCGCTGGCGCAAGGACGGCGAGGACTCGGACCGCTTCTCGACCGAGATCATCGTCGTGCCGGGCGACCGGGTCCAGTTCTACGACAAGCCGAACGGCAACGGCGCGCCGGCCGCGGATGCCCAGGCGCCGATGAACGGTGAGGCCGCGCAGGCCGCCACCGCGGCGAACGGCGCCGACGATCTCAAGGTGGATCCCATCCCGTTCTGAGCCCTGCCTCGCATCCTCCCTCCCAACTCGGGCGGCCGTTTCGACGGTCGCCCATTTCTTTTGCTGCGGGTCCGGAGTCCGGGCCGGCCTCGCGTGCGCGCTGCGCGCGCCACGCCTCGCCCGCCCGTCCGCTCCGCCCCGATCCGGTGCCGCCGGCGGAAGTTGGAGCCCGGCCGGCAGCGGAGCGTCGATATCACGATTTGGGGAGGCAGCCATGTGTCAGGTCACGTTCAAGCGCGTCGCCGAGGACGATCCCAGGGGCTGGTGCCGCGTGCACGATCGTGACCGTCTCCGCGAGGTTTGCGCCGACCGCATCAGGACCCATCCGTTCCGATTCTGATCCGCGCAGCAGGTCTTCCGGTGACGGTTTGGGCGCGTCGCTTCGCGACCGGGCTATCCGCTCGAATCTCTGGTCGCTGCGCTCCCGCCGATAACCGCTCCTATCCCTCGCGCCTCCGCACGCTGGCGCGTGCTCCGCGCTGCGCTTGGCCACCGCCTTCGGCGGTCGCGTCCTTGCGGGCGGGTGCTCGACCGCTCGTCCTTTCGTCCTCGCTCCCGACCCGGGCCGCCGCTTCAACGCTCGTCCGTTCTTTCTGCCCCGGGTCCGGAGCCGGTCTCCCGGCCCGGAGAGGAGAAGAGCTTGCGAGCGGGCAAGCCGTTCGGAGGAGGGAGGGAGTCATGTCCGCCACCGTCAATCTCAGGTGCGAGCCGGAGCTGCGCGAAGCGTTCGAATATGCGCATGTCGTCAACAACACCGTGCTGGTCGACCGCCGCACGAAGTGGGGGAACCGCTTCGAGGACGAGCTTGGCCTCTCGCCCGAGCAGGCGGCCGACCGCTACCGCGCCGATCTCTGGCGGCGCATAGGCGCAGGCGAGGTCGCGCTGGAAGAGCTCGCGGCGCTGGACGGGTGCTGGTTGGCCTGCTGGTCCGACGCCCCCTGCCACGCCGACGTGCTCGCCCGGGCAGCCTCATGGGCGGCGCAGGTGCTGGCGGAGAGGGCCGATGCGTGACGCGCCGCCGTGCTTCCTCTCCGACGCCGTGCCGGGCCGAACCGCCGATGGGGTCCGTACAGGTGGAGAGAATAAGCCACCCCGACATGATCTCCTATCGTGCCACACGTGCTCTCTCCAGCAACCCCTCCGGGGTCCTCCGGTCGCTGCGCTCCCTGCGGCCTGGGCAAGAAGCTCTAGGGGCGGACCGTGAAAGTCGACGACCGTGAAGATCGCGTATCAGAGACCCCGCCCGGCGCGCAACGGCCGCGCCAACGCGATCTTCCGCACCACTCGCCGACTTTCCGCACCACTCCGCCCCAAGAGCTTCTAGGCCCAGGTGCTTCCGTTGCGCGCGCGTGACCCAACAGGACATCACGTCGGGGATCGGCCCCGAACGTGCAACCCGATCGCAAGGAGATCGTCATGACCTTCGATACCGACACCGTCGAGACCGCCGGGCAGTCCGCCACCGCGACCGTCTGCGAACACGCCGCCCTCTACGGCGCCACCCCCGAGCGCGACGAGCTCGACCCCCGCGAGGTCTGGGACGAGGACGACGCGCTGACAGCAATCGGCGAGGCCTTCCGCATCCTCGCCGAAGGCGCCTGCCCCGACGGCACCCAGCTCGCCGACGAGCGCGAGAGCCTGCTCTGGGGCTTCGTAAACATGCTGCACGCCCAGACCCAGAGGCTCGACCGCACCGTCGACCGGCTCAGCCCGGACCTGCGCGACCTCCAGTCCGCCCAGGACGGCACCGAGATCAAGTCGCGCGAGCTGGAGCTCGTCACCGACCGCGCGCAGAACCTCGGTGACCGGCGCGACGCCTTCGAGAAGATGCGCAACGCCGCCGCGCACGCCTACCGCGAAGAGACCGGCGACATGTGGCGGCCCCGGTACGGCAGCCACGCGAGCCAGACCGACAAACTGACCAGCGCCGCCATCGACGCCCGCGACTTCGTCCGAGCCCGCAAGGACCGCAAGACCCAGGCCCACCTGCCGCAGGGCACCCTCGTCGCCATCGCCGGCGGTAAGGACGTCGCCGACCCGGCCGCGGTGATCGCCAGGCTCGACCAGACCCGCGCCAAGTACGCCGACCTCGTGCTCGTGCATGGCGGCGGACCCGGCGTCGAGAAGATCGCGGCGCGCTGGGCCGAGCGCAACGGCGTCCACCAGGTCGTCTGCAAGCCCGACTGGGACCGCCACGGACGCGCCGCCCCGTTCCGCCGCAACGAGGAGCTGCTCAACCTCCTGCCGAAGGGCGTCATCGCGTTCCCCGGCAGCGGCATCACCGAGAACCTCATCGACCGCGCGCGCCAGCTCGGCATCCCGGTTCTGGCCGCCTGACCGCGACGCATCGCGGGCCGTGTCGTCGCTCCGGCGGCGGCGCGGCCCGTTTTCCTGTTCACACATCGATGACGCGGCAACGCCGGACCTCGCGCGCGCTTCGCGCCGCGCTCGTGCGGAGCCTGCCCCGGACTGCGATCCGGGGGCTCGCTACGCTCGCCGATCGCCGGTGCCTTCGCTGTCGCTCGCACCGCTCCGGACGCCGCCGTCATCGCGCTGCGCGCTTCTGCCTTCGGCGCCATCGCCGCGCCGTTCCGCTGCCGCGTCGCGCGCCGCTGCACCATGCTTCGCATGAGTGCATCGCCGGCTGCGCCGTTCCCGGCGCATCGCCCGCCGCACTTCCGCCGGCGTGACTGCCGACGGCACTGCCGGCGCTTCCGCCGGCCCGCTCGGCACCGTGCTTCGCACCGCTGCCCTCGCTCGCGTCGGCACAGGCCGCCGCTCAATCGCCGCTGCGGCTTCGATCCGCCGGGTTCGCCGGCGTCGATTTCCCCATCGCTCATACATCGAAAATCGTGGTCCTGACCCGCCGGGGCGGGCTTCGGGGGCACACCCGACGCACCGATGGTGCCTTTTTCGCTTAGGCCCGCCTTCGCATGAACGGCCAGAAAGTTCCGTGACTACAGGGCCTTACGTCCCGTCCCGTCCCGCGCCGCTGCGCAGCTTCCCCGACGAAACGCCGCCGCGGCTGCTTCCTGCATTACCGCCCAGCCGCGCGGCCCGAACAGGGAGCCGCGACCATGGCCGAACAATCCACCTTCGCCCGGCGCGTCCGCGCCGCCAGACCCCGCGCCAAACGCTACGAGGTCCGCGACGACGTAATCCCCGGCCTGTTCCTGCGTATCTCCCCCAGCGGCGCGCGCAGCTTCGCCCTCGAGCGCATGGCGCGCGGGCGAAGGCGCTACGCCACCATCGGCGACGCCGACGCCATGACGATCCCCGAGGCGCGCGCCGAGGCCCGCAGGCTGATTGCCGCTTTCACCGAGACGGTCAGCAACGATGGCGGCCCCCAGACGCCCGGCCACCCGCTGGACGCCTTCGCCGGGGAGTTCCTCGACCGCCACGCCCGGCACTGGAAGCCCCGGACTCTGGAGTCCAACGCCTACATGGTCCGCAAGTACATCCTGCCCGCCTTCGGTCATATGACCGTGGACGCCATCAGCGTCGAGCACGTCAGGGACTGGTTCGCCTCCATGGCCGAACAGCCCGGCAGCGCCAACCGCGCCTTGCCGGTCCTGTCGGTCATGATGCGCATGGCCGAGTTGTGGGGATACCGCGCTCACAATTCCAACCCGTGCCGGAACACAAGGCGCTACAAGTCGAAGCCCGTGGAGCGGTTCCTGACGGCGGACGAGATGGCCCGGCTCAACGCCGTGCTGACCCGCGATGAGTTCTGGTGCCCGCACATCGTCGCCATCGTCCGCCTGCTGATGCTGACCGGCTGCCGCTTCGGCGAGATCGCTTCGCTCGAATGGGACTGGATCAAGGACAAGCGCATCCATCTTCCCGACTCGAAATCCGGGCCGCGCACGGTCTGGTTGTCGAGCGCCGCGCGGGCCGTGATCGACGCCATCCCGCGATACAGCGCGGATTGTCCGTATCTCTTTCCCGCCCGTCCGCCGACGCGGCCCATCGACAACATCGCCTTCCAGTGGGACCGCATCCGCGCCGAAGCGGGATTGCCCGGCCTTCGGCTGCATGACCTTCGCCACAGCTGGGCCTCCACCGCCGCCATGAACGGCGTGGACATGGTGACAATCGCCAAGCTGCTCGGTCATGCGCTGGTCGAGACAACAGAGCGCTACGTCCATCTGTCCGACCGGTCCGTTGCCGACGCCGCAGACCGGGTATCGAACCGCATCGGTGCGGCTCTGGCCGGAAGAGAGGAAGGAAGCGGGCAGGAGACCCGCGCCCAGCGTCCGGTCCAGGTCGGACCCGAGACCCAGCCCAAAGGAGCCCTCGGCTATGTCCACATTTGACCTCACCCCGCGCCTTGCCCGCGAGGCCAAGTCCAACGGCAAGGACACCATCCTGTTCGACAAGGCGCTGTCCGGCTTCGGCCTTCGCATCCACCCGTCGGGCCGGAAGGTCTGGATCGTGCAGGCCCGCATCGAGGGACGCAGCCGCCGCATCGTCATCGCCCGCCACGGCGAGATGGACTTGGCGCAAGCCCGCCGCCGCGCCCGCGACATGCTCGCCCGCATCCGCGCGGGCGATAACCCCGCAGATGAAATCCGCAAGGAGAAGCAGACCCCGACCCTGCGGGAGTTCGCGGACGAGTATCTGCGCCGCTGCGAACCGCACTGGAAGCCCTCCGGGCGCAGGACCATGCGCATCTATCTCAAGGCCCGCATCCTGCCCGCGTTTGGCAGGATACCGCTCGACGCCATCGGCCCCGAGGACGTGGCCGCGTGGTTCGACGCGGCGAGCAGGGACAAGCCCGGCGCGGCTAACCGCGCCTTCGAGATATTGCGCGCGATGATGAACCGGGCCGAGGAATGGGGATTGCGCGAGCGTGGCACCAACCCCTGTCTTGGCATTGCGAAGAACCCGAGGAACAATGTTGCCCGGTTCCTCGACGCGGACGAACTGGCCCGGCTCGGGCGCGCGCTCGATGCCAACGAAGCCCGCTGGCCCGAAGCCGTCGCCGCGATCCGGCTGCTGGCCCTCACCGGCTGCCGCCGCAGCGAAGTGCTCGATCTGCGCTGGCGCGATATCGGCGAGGACGCCATCAACCTTCGCGATTCGAAGACCGGCCCGCGCGCCGTGCCGCTCGGCAAAGCCGCGCGGGCGCTCATTGCGGCGCTGCCCTGCCCCCACAATCCCGACGCGTTCCTGTTTCCGCGCCATGCCGAAGGCCGGGGCATCTGGGTTCTCACGAACTGCTGGCGCGCGGCCTGCGCCGATGCCGGACTCGGCAGGCTGCGCCTCCACGACCTGCGACACACGGCGGCCAGCCAGGCGGTCATGGCGGGCGAGAACCTGCCGCTAGTCGGCAAGCTGCTCGGGCACCGGCGGCACCGAACCACGGCAGGCTACGCCCACCTTGACGATGCGCACCTTGTCGAAGCGGCGGAGAGGGTTGGAAGAATAATCGAGAGAGCAATGAGCGGCAGCGCAAGCGGGTCTCGCCCACCTCAGCTTTCCGCTATGCCGTAAGCCGAAGCTCGCTCTGCGCGTTCCCGCTCCGAATGTGCTCGGAGCCCTGCTCTGCCATGACCTCTGCCAATCGCCTGCCGACCCATTCGGCGACCGGAGGTGTGACGGCATTTCCTACAGCGTGGTAGCGGAGACTGTCGATGCGCATTGCTTGCTTTTCGTCGATCTCAATCGGCAAAGTCCAGTCTTCGGGAAAGCCTTGTACTCTCTCAACCTCAATTGGAGTAAAACGCCTTACCCGACCGTCCGGGTACCAAACATAGTTCCGTGACCAGTCAGTGCCCGTGTGTCGCGCGGACTCTGCGTAGATGCAATGAGCAATGCTCTTTACGAGTGGGCCTTGGCAAGTATCTCCAATGATTGTCTGAAAGAGGGAGGGAGATTTCTTCCCATTTGATCGACTCTTCTTAGTATTCCAATCGCTGCATTCGGGCTCAAGAAGTACTTTTCCGGGATCTCCCCAACTTCTATGCATGGCAATAATGTAGACGCGTCGGCGTTGCTGGGGGACTCCAAAGTCTTTGCTGTTAAGCACACGCCACGCGACACCATACCCGAGTTCGTCCAGCGCCTTGAGTACGATTGCGAAGTCTCGTCCTCCATGGCTAGAGAGAAGGCCATGCACGTTTTCGAGGACAATGGCTCTTGGGCCGCGTCCTCGAATGAGGCGCACAAATTCGTGAAACAGTCCAGACTGGCTCCCTCGAAGCCCAGATCGCGGCCCCATTCTTGCCAGTGAGAGGTCTTGGCACGGGAAGCCTGCTGCCCAGACATCTGCTTCTGGGATTTCTGAGTCATCGAGCTTCCTTATGTCGTGGTGTACAGGTAGGTTCGGCCAGTGCTGCCTCAGGATGTCACGGCAGAAGGGATTGATTTCGCAATGGAAACGGATAGTGAACCCAGCCCGCTCAAGGCCAAGGTCCAAGCCTCCGATTCCGGAGAAGAACGATGCCACGGAATATGACAGCCTGAATCCTCCTTGGCGCACGGCGCCGCCGCATGGTAGTGTATCTAGTGCCTGTTGGGTTCGTCAACCACTACATCTTGGCTGGCTTCTCCAAGGCGCTGATGAAACCACGAGGACGCGGCGCACGGATTCAATCGCATGACGACATGCTCAGTCAGGTGGAGGCCCTCCGGTGGCCGGGGCGAATTCGAGTTCGTCCCTGCCGATTCCCTTGTCGACCGCGAAATCAGCGTCGACTTCGAGGCCCTGAACCTTCGAATACCCGCTGAGGTCAGCGGTGTCCATGCCCAAGGCAAGCCGAGGCTGCGCAAGCACGAGAGCCACAATCGGCGCAAGCTGCATCTGCCTCAGCTTGTGATGGCCGTTGCCGGATTGCCGGAGCCTGCCCGGGAAGACAAGGGAGGTCCGGTCCGGTTTCCCCTTGAAAACAAGCAGTTCGTCATGGACGAGATGGATTTCGACATTGTCGAGGACGACGGAATGTCCGTTGTCCTGGCGCCTCTCCGCGTCTCAGTCCTGCACAGCGAATTTCAGGTTCAGCTAGGGGACCGCCTCGACGCCATTGCCCGCGACTGGAGCGAGATCGACCAGATTCGCGGCCACGACCCCAAACTGGCCGAGGCGATTGAAGGCCACGGCCTACAAATCAGGTCAGCCACCAACTCAAATGAGATTCGCAAGGCGGCCGACCGAATGATACGGCTGAAGTCGAAGCTGTTCGGGCAGACCAACGCAGGTTCCGCGACCACTCTTATTGAGGCCGACGCCCAACCGGAAGTCGAGGCGGAGGAAATCGTCGGGAAGGAAGGCCGGTTGCTCGTGCGCCTCCACATCTACCGGGAACGCGACCGAACATTTGTGCGGAGGGTACGCAAGCACTATCGGTCTCTGGACGGAGGTCGGCTTGTTTGCCACGCCTGCGGCTCCGTGCCCGTCGAGGTTTACGGCCCGTCAGGCGAGAGCTGCATCGAGGCCCATCACAAGGTGCCGATTGAACAACTCCAGCCAGACAGCGTCACCTTGGTTCGCGACATGGCCATGCTCTGCGCCAGTTGTCACCGGGTCGTCCATTCGGAGAAGCCTTGCCTGACGGTGGAGCGGGTGAACGAACTGGTAGTGTCTCACCGTCCGCAACCCGCTGCGCACGCATGACCGATACGATCGACCCGGAACGCCGGTCGAGGAACATGTCGCGCATCAGAGGCCGGGACACCAAGCCCGAGATGGCGGTGCGGCGGCTCCTGCATCGCATGGGTTATCGGTACAGGCTGCACCGGAAGGACCTGCCCGGAAAGCCGGACATCGTTTTTGGCCCACGCCGGAAGGTCATATTCGTTCACGGTTGTTTTTGGCACGGTCACTCGTGCAAGCGCGGAAGTCGGGTGCCGAAGAGCAACGTCGAGTACTGGCGGACGAAGATCGCGCGCAACGTCGAACGCCACTCATGCCAACTCGAAGAATTGAACGCGACCGGGTGGACGGGTCTTACCCTTTGGGAGTGCGAGCTTGCCGACGTGGATTCGGTCGCGCTGCGCCTTAGCGCCTTCCTCGACGAGACAGCCACCCCCTAGTTCTAGTTTTCCTTGGGCGCGTCCGCTCGCTCGCGCCCACTGCACGCGGAGTGGAAACCGCCGTACATTGATTGGTCGCGTCGTGCATCCTATTGTGACTCTCGGAAGCTGCGCGGAGACCCCGCCCGAAACCCCTACCAGGAGGACGATGTCATGACCGCCGCAGATGTTGCGTGGAACGAGGCGCGGAAAATTCCTGGTCATGATCCGGAACACGACCGTCAAGACAAGCACGGCATGCCCATGTGGTGGGAGAGATTCAATCGCCCGCTAATCGCCGGGTGGACAGTCAACAAACACGGTGACGCTGAGGCTTTTCGAATGTCTGGTCCTCCGGCGATGCCTGATCAACCGTCGTCATCGGTGGATACTTCCTACTACCTTCCGTCTGAGATTGGGGTCGAGGACTGACACCGACGCTTTCAGCGCTATTCCTTCCGTCGTAGGTTGATCCCCTCCGGCGCACCGCTAAGCAAATAGGTAGCGCCGTCCATGCCCGTCGCGTGGTCCCGCATCGTCGGGAAGTAACCCTCCGCGCATCGCGTGTACTCCCTTTGCGCGGACGTTCCAGCGGCCGGCCCCTCGTCGCTCGCCGCACCACTCGCCACTTTGGTGCGGAAACATGTGCGGCGACCGCTGCGGCGCGGCGGTAACGCGCGAGCCCGCACCGCCGCCGACAGTGCGGGCCGAGCATGTGACGCCGCCGGCGCGCGCGCCTTCATTCATTGATCTGTTACCTCGTGCTTCCTATAGTGCCGCCCGGAAGCCGCGCGGCAGTTCGGGAACTGTCTCCGCAAGTGCGCGGCGGGCGCTGCCACTCAAGCGCCGCTCGGGCTAAATGCCGATTGCAGAACGGCTTTCATCGCCCGACAGCTTGAGCGGCCAGGAAGCGCGATCAGGACGCCCTTCGGCGCGTGGTTTTCACACCCGACGCATCGATGATGCAGGTGGCGCTTGCGCGCTTTTACGGCGCCCTGCGTGCGCCACGTCCGCCTCACGGCGCCTGCGGGCGCCTCACTGTTGTTGGATCGAGCGTGTATCGGTGCGATACACGCGACTTGTCATGACCGGGGCGGCGTCAGGCGCCGCATGCGTCCACCGATACACGGACCGACATACGCCCGGACACGCTTCAAACACCGACCGATACACGACCGGCATGCGCGCATTGCACTCGAGATGCGCGGGTGGCGGCCCCTGGCTACTACCGATAGAGTCTCGCCATGCGCCCAGGCGGAAGCCCGCCCGGCTCAGTCCGTGGCGTTCCCGCGGAGCGATCGCTGAAAGGCGCGGGCCTCCGCGACCAGCGCGTCGAGCTCGTCCTGGCGGCCCTCGCGGGCCATCGCGTCGCGCCGTTCGGTCGCCAGGAACCAAGTGTAGCGGAACATCCGCTCGATCAGCGGCGACATGGAACCCGCAACCGGGCCGGCTTCGACGCTCTCGGCCGTCCGCGCCAGCGCGAGAATCCTCTCACGGACGAACTCGGCGGCGGGCATTTCATGGGCGGCGGCGGCCTTCTTGACCTCCTCCCACTCGGATTCCGAGAAGCGGATGCCCCGCGTCTTGCGGACGTCGCCCGACTTTTCAGCTGCGGTCTCGGCTCCCGCCGCTTCGTTCCGACCGTCTTCGCTCATCGGTTGGCCCCTTCACCATGCCCCGGTCGCGGCTTCGCCGGGCCTCGCGACCGCCCCGCATGACGGCCCGCCCATGCCGGCATCGTCACAATCCGAGGTCCATGCCGCCCCGGCCGCGGTCGCGGACCGGCGCTTCCGGCTCCTTC
This sequence comes from Alphaproteobacteria bacterium, assembly GCA_965202925.1. GTDB lineage: Bacteria > Pseudomonadota > Alphaproteobacteria > Bin65 > Bin65 > Bin65. Next base: position 1,263,201 of record CBDBCG010000002.1, read on the forward strand.
GCGGGCGATTTCGAAGGGGTTGTCTCCGTCCCGCGATCCTTCGCCGTGCTTGGCTCCGCCCCGCGCTCCGCGCCCAGGGCCGCCTCCGCAGACCGGTCCGGGGCCTCGCGCTTCATCTCGCCGATGCCTTCGAGCGCCGCGATGCGCTCGCCGGTTACGGCCTGGAGCTGGGCACGGAGCTCGGCCGCGTCGTCGGTGACCAGCTCGGCCCGGTCGCGGGCGCGGCTGATTTCTACGTAGAAACTCTTCTGGGTCGTGAGATGCGGGTGCCTCGCCTCCATCGCGGCGATCACGCTGTCCACCGTGCGGCCCTGGAAAGCATGCACGGTCGAGGCCCAGGCGTGATCGAGATGGCGGAGCTGTGGGTCGCCCTTGCCGAGTTCGAGCGTCTTCCCGTCCTCCAGGCGGAACGCCACCCGGCCGTCGGCGACCCCAAGCACCTCCGCCGTGCGACTGTTGACCAGCCCGAGCCCGGCATCGTTGCGGGTCCAGCGGATGCGGTCTCCGGCGCGCAGCTCGATGTCCTCGCGGCGGTAGACCTCGCTGCCGCCCCTTCGCCCGCCGATCTCCTCCGGTTTCCACGCGACCTTGCCGCCCTTCGCGTCGTCGAGCAGCACGGCCCCCGCCTTGTGATCGACGCCCGCGACGCGGCGCTCGTCGCCCTTCTCGACGCCGATCCGCTTGTAGGGCCGGTGGAACGCCACCACGTCACCCATCGCATAGTTGCCGGCAAGCGACTTCTCCGCGTTGGTGTAGCCCTTCGAGACCAGCCGCTCCGACTCCATCGCCGGCCCGTGGATGCGGCCCTCGCGGGCGAGGCGCTCGCGGATGTGGCCGTTGATCGCCTGCCGCAGCTCGTGCGAGGGCGCCATCACGCCGGTGTTCTCCCGCGCCTCGTCCGAGAGGCCGAGCCATCGGGCCGCCACCGCGCCGGCGATATTGTCGGATTTGACCGCCGCGATATTGTTCCCGAGCTTGTCGAACGCCCTGCCGATCTCGCCTGCGAGGCTCGCCTCGACCGCCTGTTTCAGCTCGGGATCGCGCTGGCGCATGATTTCGTCCATGACCGCCGTCTTCATGCCGGCGGCCTGGAGCTGGGCGAAGGGCTTGCCGGCGTCGACCGCGTCAAGCTGCTTGGCGTCGCCGACCAGCACGACACGCGGGATGCGGAACTCGTTGGCGATCCTCAGCAGGTCGCGCGCCTGGACGGTGGAGGCGAGCGAGCCCTCGTCGATCACCAGGATGGTCTTCGCGAAGGCGGCGCGCATCTCCCTGGCGCCCCTGTTGGTGAGCCTTCCCTCGGCCACGCCGGCGTTGCGGGCGAGGAAGCGCTGCAGGGTTTCCGACTCGATCCCGGCCTCGGAGGCGAGCGTCTGCACCGCCGAGGCCGACGGCGCGAGGCCCATCATCCGCCAGCCCTTCTTCTCCGCCAGCGTCCGCGCCCGGTCGAGCATCGTGGTCTTCCCCGTCCCCGCATAGCCCTGCACGCCCACCGTCCTGTCCTTCGCGCCGAGGATGAGCTTCACCGCCTCCTTCTGGCCGGCCGTGAGCGGTCCCTTGTTGAGGTGCCCCTGGACCTGCCAGCCGCGCATCGGAGACCGCCCCCGGCCCTGTCCCGCGTGCATCCGGGCCACCGTCTCGCGCTCCTCGCCGACGGTCTTCTCCGTCGTGAGCGAGTGTTCGGCGCCCGGTATCTCGACGGCGTGCAGCGCACCCGCCTTCTCCAGCACAGCGACTTCCCGCTCCACGTCCCCGATCGCGACCGCGCCCGGCGAGTGGACGAGCGCCGCGGTGAAAAGATCGTTGCGGGAGAACACCGCCTCGCGCTCCGAAAGGTGCGCCATCGCCCAGGCGATAGCCTGCGACGCCCGCGAGCCCGGCATTGTCTCGGCGGCAGCGGCGCGTTCCGGCGCGCGTCCATTCTCCCGGACGGCCGCCCGTTCTTCCGACGACGCGGTTATCGCACTGGCATCGCGTTCGCGCCCATCGCCGATATCCGGCAGCGCCGGCGCCTCCGCCTCCCGCGTCCGGCCGGGCTCGGCGCCCGGTTCCACCGCCGCTTCCCGTTCCGCCGGACCAGACCTTTCGACGGCCCCGGCGACCAGCGCGCCGGCATCGAGGCCGATATCGGCGGCCTGGCGCTGCCAGACGCCCCGGAGCTCGTCGCGGTCGATGTCGCGTTTCTTCGCCCGCGTCATCAGCGCGGCGCGCTCCGCGATGCGCGGATTGTCTGCGGAGGCGCCGAGCCCGCGCTCTTCCATCGCCGCCTCGATCTCCGCGCGGCGGCTCGAGAACGCCTCGATGGCTTCCCTGGAGACCCCCGCGATCTCGAAGCGCCCGTCGGCGTGGGTCTTCTCGATGCCGTAGCCGAGGTCCTTCAGTCCGCGCGCGAGCTCCGCCCGGTAGAGGGCGCCCAGAAGCATCTTGGAATCGTAGAGCTTCTCGTTGGCCATCGAGCGCCACTTGCCGTCCTCGCCCTGCACCATGTTGGCGAGCACGGCATGGGTGTGGAGCTGCGGGTCGAGGTTCCGCGAGGTGTCGTGGCGGAAGGTCGCGGCGACGATCTTCTGGTTGCCGGCGCGCACCATGCGCCCGGTCTCCGGGTCCTTCATCCTGGTTTCCGCCGCGTTCCGCTCGATCCAGTCGAGCGACGCTGCCACCGCCTGGTCGTGGACGTCGACGATGCGCCGGTCGCCGCCCACCAGCGCGGCCAGCGAGACCGACTTCGGGGCCGAGAAGGTGAGGTCGCGCCCGGGGCGGTGCAGGATTTCGCCGTCCTTGCCGCGCCTGCGGAATATCTCGAAAGTAGCCACCGAGTTTCAGGCAAAGTAGCCGCCCAATATCACTCAAAGTAGCCACCCAGTGTCGCCAAAGTAGCCACCCCCTCGGGGCGGCGGATGATCTTGGTGCGACTCAGGGTGCCGTCCTACGCCTCGGACTTTGGCGATTTGTCCGAGAGGGAAGCGATGGCACGGGGAAGGCTGCCGATGAGGAAGGTGAAGAAGGTACTTGCGCTGCATTTCGAGGAGGGCCGCAGTGCCCGCGCGATCGCGACCCATTGCGGTCTCGCGCGCCGCTCGGTGGCGCTGGTCGTGGAACGGTTCGAGAGCTCGGGTCTGAGCTGGTCCGAGGCCGTCGCCATGGAGGATGAGGCGCTGGAGGCGGCGCTCTATCCGGCTCCGCGGCGAGCGCCGGCGGACGACGTGGACTGGGCCGCGGTGGAGAAGGAGCTCTCCGCGCGGCGCAAGGTGACGCTGAAGCTGTTGTGGCAGGAATGGCGCGAGACCCATCCCGACGGCATGAGCTACGTGACCTGGTGCCGCCGGTTCCGGGACTGGCGGCCGCGCCAGGGCGTGACGATGCGCCAGAACCGCCGCCCCGGCCAGAAGCTGTTCGTCGATTACGCCGGCATGACGGTCCCGATCCTGCTCGACGGGATCGAGCACAAGGCGCAGGTGTTCATCGCCTCGATGGGGGTGTCGGGGCGACTCTACGCCGAGGCCACGCTGACCCAGAAGATCGAGGACTGGTGCGCCTCCCACCTTCGCTGCTTCGAGGACATGGGCTGGGCGCCGCAGGTCACCGTTCCGGACAACATCAAGCCGGCGGTGATCAAGCCGTCGCGCTACGAGCCGGTCCTGAACGAGACCTACGCCGATCTGCTCGATCACTACGGCGTCCAGGCCTTGCCGGCGCGCGTCCGGCGGCCCCGCGACAAGGGGCTCGTAGAGCACGGTGTGCTTCATGGCGAACGCTGGATCCTCGCGCCGCTGCGCAAGCACGTCTTCCATGACCTGGCGTCGCTGAACCGGGCGATCTCCGCCCAGGTCAGGAAGATCAACAGCAAGCCCTATGCCGACGGCACGGGCGAGAACCGCTACAGCCGCTTCGAGAGCGTCGACCTGCCCCACATGCGGCCCCTGCCGGACCGGCGCTGGCAGCGAACCGTGTGGCGCCAGAACACGGTTCATCCCGATTATCACATCGCAATCGACTACCACTTCTACTCGGTGCCTCACCAGTACGTCGGCAAGGAGGTCGACGTGCGCCTGCGCGGCTCGGTGATCGACGTCTTCCACCGGGGCCGTCAGATCGCCAGCCATCTGCGCAGCCAGGCCAGGGGTCGGGCGACCACGCTCAGGGAACATCAGCCCCGAGCGCACCAGCGCGCCGGCGTCGAGGAGACCCGCGCCCGGCTGGAGCAGAACGCGGGGAACATCGGTCCCCATGTCCTTGCCCTCGTGGTCGCGATCATGGAGCGCAATCCCAATCCGGAGTTCGGCTTCCGCTCCTGCTACGGCGTCCTCCGGCTGGCCAACGGCCACGAGCCGGAACGCTTCGACGATGCCTGCCGCTACGCCCTGGAGCTCGGCACCAAGACCTACCGCGGCCTCGACAACATCCTGCGCACCGGCGCCGACCGCGCCGACGCCGAGCGGGAGCCCGAGGCCGCGCCGATCGATCATTCGAACATCAGAGGACCGGAGTACTACAGATGACCGACAAGAATGGCCTGCCCCATCCATTGGCCCAGCGGATCGCGTCACTGCGTCTGCCCGGCATGCACGCCGCCTTCCTCGAACAGATGGAGCGTCGCGACCTCGACGACATGCCCTTCGAGGATCGCCTGGGGCTGCTGATCGACCGGGAGGTCGCCGAACGCCGCTCCAGGGCGCTGCAGCGCCGGCTCAAGAAGGCCCAGCTCCGCCATGCGGACGCCTGCTTCGAGGACATCAACCTCAGCCGCCCCCGCGGCCTCGACCGCAGCGTCGTCCTCGGCCTCGGCGATTGCGCCTGGGTCCGCAACGCCGCCAACATCCTGATCACCGGCCCGTGCGGCACGGGCAAGAGCTGGCTCTCCTGCGCTCTCGCCCACAAGGCCTGTCTGGAAGGCCACCAGGCCCAGTACCAGCGCGTGCCGCGCCTTCTGACCGATCTGAGGATCGCGCATGGCGAGGGCACCATCCCCAAGCTCTACCGCGACCTCGCCCGGATCGAGGTCCTCATCCTCGATGACTGGGGTCTGGCCCCGATCGATGCCGCCCGCGGGCGCGATCTCCTCGAAATCCTCGACGACCGCTTCGGCCGCCGCTCGGTAATCGTCACCTCGCAGCTGCCGGTGGCCGACTGGCACCGGCAACTCAATGATCCAACGCTGGCAGACGCGATCCTCGATCGTCTCGTTCATGGCGCAATCCGCTTCGAGCTGCACGGTACGTCCATGCGCACCGACGACGCCGGCGCCGGCACGAAGGAATGAACGCAACAAGGGAGCGCCGCGCGGAGCGCGGCGCCTGCGTCGCTCCGCTCCGAGGTCTCCGTGCGAGACGAGAGGGCGTACCACGGCATGGTGCGCGCGCGCCGCTCCGACTCGTGTGGGGTCACGCGTCGCGCGCGCACCATGCCCCACCGCCTTGCCGTCAGGCCTTCGGCGGTGGTATCGCTGAACCGGAAATCGCCAGGGGGAAAATGCCGACATCAACGTGATCGCGTCGCTTCGCTCCGGGGTGGCTACTTTGGCGACACTGGGTGGCTACTTTGAGTGAAATCGGCCGGCTACATTGGATGAAACTCACCGGCTACTTTGGTGATATTCGGCATCGCCGGCCGAGCTCGGTGCCCGACCCGTCGGGCACCTTGCCTTCGAGCACCGCCCTGAATGTGTCGGGATCGACCGGCCCGGTGAGTCCGAGCTCTTCCGCGCCCTTGCCGGCCCAGGCGCTGGCGTCGCGGTGTTCGGGATCGTCCTTCGCGTAATAGCCGTCGCGCTCGTAATAGGACGCGCCCTGGGCCGCCGAGGAGAGCGCTCCGATCGAGAGCATGTCAGGCCCAGTCCGAGGCGCGGCTCGCGTCCGGGCTCGCTGCGTCTTCGTCCTTCGTCGAGAGGGCATCTGCCGGCGGAGTCTTCCGGTCCAGGGCGGGTTCCGGCGGCGTACCGTCCACCGGTTTCTCGTCGGGCTGGGCGGCTTCCGGCGCGGGTGCCTCCGTCGATCCAGCCTCTCCCGGAAGCGGCGGAAGGTCGAGCTCGCCCTGGTGTGGGGCGGGCATCCGCCCACTCTCCGGCCCCGGCAGCGCAGCGCCGCCGGGACGGTTTGCATCCGTCGTGTCCGGGATCGTCATGCCGTCGTCCTCGCGGGACACGGCGCCGCCGGCTTTCGGTGCATTCACCGCCCCGTCGAGCTCCGCAACATCCCCCTCGCGCGGCACGAACCGCTCCGCCGCCTTCGGACGGGCGACGTATCTCAGGCGGATCGAGGCGACCGGGAACGGTCCGGGGAACTTCAGATAGCCCGAGAGGTTTTCGAGCCGCATGATTTCCGAGGGAAGAGCGAGCGCCCTCAGCTCGCGGCGCGGCGTGAGCGAGACGCCGTCGCGGATCGTGTTGGCGCCGTAGCTGACCCCTTCGGAGACCTCCTCGACCTCGCTGCGGCCCAGGCTGTCGGCCGACCATTGCGCCGTGTCGCGGTCGGGCGCGGCCAGCACCACGCGGGTGCCGCAGAGCCCCGAGATCGTCTCCGCGCCGTTCCTGCCGTAGAGATCGCGCAGCGCCGAGGCGACCTGGACGCCGAGCACGAAGCAGCCGCCGAACTGCCGCGACTCGGCAAGCCCCGGCTGCAACGACGGCACCTGGTGCAGCGTCGGCAGCTCGTCGAGGATCACCCAGATGCGCCTGCCGTCATCCTGGGCGAGCGACAGCATGGCGTTGACCGCAATCTCCAGCCAGGTGGATATGAGCCCGCGCAGGCTCGCGTGCTGGTCGCCGCGCGAGGTCAGGAACAGGAACCCGCCGCGCTCCTCGTCGGATATCCACTCGCGGATCGAGAAGGGCGTGCCCTCGTCGGGCAGGAACTCCAGCGCGGAGAGATTGGCGGTCAGCATGGCGCGCACCGAGAGCGCGGTCTTGGGGTTCTCGGGATCGACAATCGACTGCGCGACCGTGCCTTCCATCGCCTGCGCGAGCGCCGTCAGGTCCGTCTTGAGCAGGTGATCGACCAGCACCTTGTTGCGCGTCTCGCCCTTGCCGCGCAGCACCCCGGCGCCGTTGGCGAAGAGCTGGCGCGCCGCCGTCACCCAGAACGGATCCACCGTGTCCTTCTGCTGCGGGATCAGCGCGGCGGCCATCATGTCGAAGTCGCGCGGATTCCTGGCCTCCAGGAAGGGCGACCAGCGCGGCGCGCGCGCATCGAGCGGGTTCATCAGCACGTCGCGGTCGCGATCGAAGAAGGCCCGCGTGTAGCTCCCCATCTTGTCGTAGATCACGCAGCGCTCGCCCCGTTCGCGGATCTGCGCCACCAGGTCGGAGATCAGCACTGTCTTGCCGGAGCCCGTGGTCCCGGAGACGACGGTGTGCTGGGTCTCCGTCCGCTCCGGATACGGGATGCCGGCGATGCTGTAGGGCCGAAGCCGCTGGCCGCCCGGCAGCCGCGCGAGCGCGCGGTGATGCGGCGGCTGGACCCGGCGGCGCAACTCGGCGGCCGTCACCATCTCCGCGCCCCGGATGCGCCTCTGCCGCCCGAGCTGGGCGCCGCGCCACCAGAAGACGATCAGGAAGAGGGCGATCAGCCCGCCGCCGGCCATGCCCCCAAGCCCGGCGCTCGCGAACATCTCGTCCCTGATCCGGTCCCGCGCCGCCCTGGCCGGCACGGAAGTGGCGATATCGCGGATGCTCAGCACCCGCCGCGTGCCGTCCGCGAACCGGATTTCCTGGCCGGATTCCGGATCGTAACCCAGCGTGAGCTTCACCTCGGCCACCGTCACCATGCCGGCGGCGTACCACTCCGCGCCGGTAGTCCGGTGCCACAACGTCCAGGCCGGCACCGCCACGGTCGTGACGGCCGCGAGGAACATGGCCCCCCGGAAGAGCTGGCCCCACATGCGGATGCCGTGGAAGACCGTCTGGCCGCCCCTGAGCGTGCTGCCGCCGATGCCGCGCATGGCCGGTCTCCTTCAGGTTGCGTGAATCGCCGCCAGGAGGCGGGGGTCGGCTGGGGCCGGGCGAAGGGGCCGGCATGGAGGAGAGCCGCCCCGCGCAACGCGGAGGGATTCCATTCCGAACCATTGCCGCTATGATCGGAGGCCATGAACATGACACGAACATCAAATGCACGTTCCAGCGTGCCGGCGGCGCCGCGAAGCACGGGTGCTGAGCGCCTCTTCGTGCTCGGCGGGTTGGCCCTGGCGGCCCTCTACACCGCCGCGTCGCTCGCGGCCGGGGCCGGCGCGGAGGCCATCGGCCCCCTCTGGATGGCGGCGATCGCCTGGACGGCGCTGGCCGCCCTCGCCGCCGCCCTGTGGCAGGGTTTCCGCCGCCGCGACTGGTCGGCGTTTCGCGGATGCGCGGCGCCCGACGGGCGCGACGAGCGCATGGACTGGCTGACCGGGACCGGGTCCTACGCCTTCCTGGAGATCGCCGAGGAGCACGAGCGCCTGATGCGGAGCGACTGAGCCCGGGGGTTCCGCCCCGCCGGTCACGGCGAGGAATCCCCCCAGCCCCGCTGGTCCTGCGTCCGCTCCGTCGTCTCCCCGCCGTCCGGCGCCGCGTTCCCGGCCGTGCCGAACAGCTTCCCGGCGAGCCAGCCGCCGATAAAGGGCAAGTTCTCGGTGGCGTGCCGCTCGAACGGCTTGTCCCGCTCGGCAGCGATGCCGGCGCGGCCTTCGGCGGTTTCCTGCCCCGTCACCGTCTGCCGCGCCTCGCGCGCCGTGCCCTTCATGGTCATGTCGGTCTTCGTCTCGACACGCTCCTCCATCGCCCGCACGTCCGCTTCGCCCGGCCGCGGCGCGCCTGCCGAAGCGGCCCGGTCGCGCACCCCTTCCGACCAGCCGCCATACGCCGCGGCGGTCTCGCCCCCGTAGGCGCCGCGCAGCTCGCCCGCCGCACCCTCGTATTCCGCAACCCCGCCCACCGTCGCCGGATCGGGCCCGGCCGAGGCCGGGAACCGCGCGGCGATAAACGCGGCGGCATGCTCCCGGAGCTGTTCGGCGTCCTCCGCCGTCTGCGGCGAGGCCATGCGCATGGCGCCCGCCGCTCCGAGGGCGCGGCCGTCGGTTCCCGGCTGCTCCGAGAGCCAGGCGAAGAAGGGCTGGCCCAGCTCGCGCTCGATCGCCTGCGCGTCGCTCCGCACCTGGGCGGCCTGCTCCGACCAGCTCTCCGATTCCTGCCTCGCCAGGGACGCGCGCTCCTGGAACGTCCGCATCCGCGTGAGGTTGGCGCTCAGGCTCTCGTCGAGGCTTGCAAGCTCCGAATCCCCGGTCTGCGTGGAATGCCGTCTGGAGGCCTCCGAGACCTGCGACCAGGTCTCCGTCACGCCGTGCTGGCGGTCGTATTCCTTCATCTGGTTCCAGGCATCGGACTCGATGGTCTGGCCGCGCCACATGGCCGCGCCGCTAGCGCCGAGCTTGACGATCTTGTCCAGCCCGCCGCCGAGCTTCGCCTCGGCGGTCAGGTTCATCGCCTGGTTCTTGGTCAGCCCGCCGATCTCGGCCAGCTTGTCGACATGGGATTGCAGTTCCTGCGCCTGGCTCGACTCGCTCTCGGTCACGCCGCGCGCATACGCCTCGCCCGTCGAGACATCGTGGCTATAGCGCTCGACGAGCGCGGTGGCGTCGGTGACGGCGGCATTCCTCGCCTCGCCCGCCTCGGCCGACCAGTGGCGCGAGAGGGTCCGCGCCTCCGCCGCCCGGGTCTCGTGGCTGGTGGCGAGAGATTCCGAGAGCCTGACTCCGGCCGCCGGGATGCGGCTCGTGGCGGCCCCCGCGTCGGCCACCACCGTACCGTCGCCGGTCACCGTCATCGCCGCGCCCATCGGCGCGTAGCCGGTATAGCGGTCGGTATCGACATGGGCCGAGGTGCGGATCTGGCGCCCCTCCAGCGTCGCGAAGCGGTGCGTGTCGTACCCGGTGTTGGCGAGGCTGAGGTTGCCCGTCGTGCCCTCGTGCGCGGCGGCGCTGGCCGCGTCCTGCCCGACCGCCAGCACCGACGTCGCCAGCACCGTCGCTTTCGACAATCCATACGCCAATGCCGCCGCCAGGAACGGCACCGACATCGAGAGGTAGCCGCTCATCACCGCCACGTCGGAGGCGACCGCCCTTATGCCCGCCTGGGCGACCAGCGAGATGCCGATATCGCCGCCCGGCATGAGGGCGGCGGCCTGCATCCTTTCCGCCGCCTCGCCCATGCTGATCCTGTGCAGCACCGCGTAGAGCGGCCCCCACGATTGCAGCCAGACCAGCCCGGTGACGTAGGAGCGGAAGATCGCCGTCCCCGCCGGCGTCAGCATCAGCAGCACCGCCATCGGGAACGCGCCGATATAGAGGCATTCGAAGACGATGCGCAGCAGCGGCACCCAGGTCTCGGCCTGCCTCCCGATCGCCCGGTAGGCGGAGACGGTCTGGGCTTCGGCGCGGGCTTCCGTGTAGGCGCGCAATGCCGCCGCGTTCCCGGCTTCCGCCGCCCACTGCTCGCCGGCATCGTGAACGGCATTGAGGACCATCTGCTGGCGCATGATCTCCGCTGCCGAACGCGCCGCGCCGATCAGGAAGGTGTGCGAGGCCGGCAGCGCCGCCAGCAGCTCGGCCCGGGCCAGCGCGTCGGTGCGCGCGTCGGGGAAGATGCGCCTGCCGAAAATCGTCCCGGCGCGCTGTATCTCGGCGTTCCACAGTGCGTTGAGCCTGCCGGCCCCGTCGCGGCAGGTGACCACCTGGCGGTCCATGGTGGCGGCCCCGCCGGCGCCCGCCGCGCCCCGCGTCGCGAACTCGAACATCCGCGCGGGCGAGGCCCCGGCCGACGGCGTGCCCGTCGCCGTCACCAGCCGCCAGAGGTCGGTGGATTCGCGCAGATCGTCGGCCGTGACGTGGCCCAGCAGCAGGGCGTGGAAGACGCACTGGCGGGCGTAGTTGCGCACGTTCCTCGCGAACACCGCGTCGGTGATCTCGAGCCGCGTCGCCTTCGCCGCGAGCCTCGCCCCGAAGATCAGCCCGTGCCTCTGGTAGACGAGGTCGTTCGGCAGCGCGAACGCCTGCTCGGTAAGGCGCGTCAGCCCGTCGCCGACCTGGCTGGTGAGCGAGGCGAACAGCGCGAGGCCGATGGGGACGTTGGCCACCACGGCAGGGGCCAGGGTCGGATCGAGCCGGTCGACCACCCGCACCGTCGCCTTGGGCACGATCATCGCGCCCCAGACGGCGGCGAACAGCAGCACCCACTTGGCGTTATCCTTCCACGACCCGCCGAAGGCGGTGCGGAACAGGACCCAGGCGAGGCCGGCGGCGCCGGCAATCTGGGCCAAGGTGATGTAGGCGCCGCCCGAGGTGATCGCGGCGACCGCGTTCAGGAGATCGACGAGATAGGTCCCGCCGCCGAGGGTGAAGAGCTCGTACATATATAAGGTGTCACCCGTTCACGGCTCAGCGCGACCCGGCCCCGGCGCCGCCGCGCGCGAATGCCAGCGCCGCCCGCAGATCGGCAGAGAGCGCCCCGGCGAGCTCGGTCTCGATCAGCCTGAGCTTCTCCACCACGGCGAGCGCGGTGTTGAGGCGCTGGAGACCCTGGTGCCTGTGCCTTGCCAGCGCGATCCGGTTGTTCCTGAGTACCTCGCGCCAGCGCTGCAATTGCTCCCCGTCAGCGATGTCGAGGGTGCCGGAGCGCTCCTCGACCGTGCGGTGCAAATCCGTGATCCAGACCTGCATGACGTCGAGGGCCACCGCCTCGGCGAGCGCGTCCATCTCCTGGTCGATCACCGCGCCCCGGTAGGCCGCCGCCGTGTTGGCCACCCGGTAGACCGGGAGCGTGGTGAGGTTGACCAGGCCAAGCGCCGGCGCGGGCACGGCGGTGTCGTTCCGGACCGCATCCACCATGTCGCGCAGCAGCTCGGCCACCCGCGCCCGGAAGCCCCGGTTGGGCGGAACGCTCGCCGTGCCGAGCGTGGGATTTAGGCAGTCGGCCGTCGTGTCGCAGCGGTAGACCGGGAGGTTGCCGCCGCCCTCCATCAGGGTCTCGGTGACCCGGCGGTCGAGCGCCAGCGGCTCCAGGATGCGCACGCGTGGACCGCTTGCGTCGCCGTCGGAGGTCGGCGCGGCGACGATCACCGTGCCGGTGACCGCCATCGCGAACTCGGCCAGCTGCGTGTCACCCGACAGGAACGAGGACGCCCGGATCGCCTTCCAGGCGTAGTTGACGTTGACCGGCACCTGGTCCGCGATTGCCCCGGAGGCGGAAGCGAGCGTCGAGTTGCGCTTGCCGTCGGCGCCGCAGCCATGCCTGGCCGCCGCGTAGTCGCTGAATATCCCTTGGCTGGTGCCGACCGCGGCGCAGATCGACGCGCTCGCCCGGTCGTTCTTCGACCATGCGGCGCCGACCAGCGCCTGGGCGGTCTCGCAGGAGTTCATGTTCTGGTTGTTCATCCACTGCGCGAGCGCGCGCAGCTTCGCCATGGTCTCGGCGATCACCGGCGAGATGGTCTCGAGCGCCAGCTCGAAGGCGAAACCGGCGGCGTTCTGCGCGACCGCGCGGCCGAAGGCGATCAGCTGGTCCGAGTTGATGAACGAGAACGCGCCGGCGAAGGCGTCGATGCCGCCGCAGCCGGCCCGGAAGGAGGGCAGGTTCACCGTCGCGACCTGCTCGGAGCGCACCGGCGAGCGGAGGTACAAGTTCCCGAGCGTCCAGTGGCCCGACGCCTGGCCCTGGAAGGCGGTCGGGCCGGTGGTGTTGACCGCCGCCCCCTGCCAGAAGCGGTTCATCTCCGAGAGCACGTCGGCGGAGGCCGGAGAGGCCGACAGCAGGAGGGCGGACACGGCGACAGCCGCGATCTTCTTCCACTCAGTAATCATGTCCGGGCTCCAGGGCAGTCAGCGCGAAGATCCGTTCCGCCATCTCGTCCTCGGCCATCACGCCGAAGCCGACCGGCAGGACCCGCTTCGTGGTGGTGTCGAACAGCACGAGGGCCGGGACCGGGGCGTCGCCGAGGCCGAGCCGGGCGGCGCGCCCGTTGTCGGCGACCGCCTCGGGCCAGCCCTCCAGCGCTTCCCCGCTGAGCGACACCGCGAGTACGTCGAGGCCGTGGCGCATGGCGAAGGCGCGCAGCAGCGGGCCGAATACCTTGCACCCCGCGCAGCCGGCATGGCCGAGGTAGATCAGTCCGTAGCGCTCACCGAGGCGGGCCAGTGCCGCATCGCGCGCCTGCCGTCGGCCGTCCGACCAAACCTGCTTGGCGAGCGCCCCCACCGGGCGCCGTAGCGTGTAGTCAAGCTCCGGCGTCGCCCACACCGTGCGCCGGAACGCGTCGGAGAAGGCCGCCGCCCGTTGCAGGGTCTCCTGCTGGAGGCGCAGATAGGCGGTGACCTTGGCAGGAGTGGGATCGAGGATCGCCTCGGCGCGCGCCTCTTCGAGGGCGCGGCGCATTGCCTCGATGCGTGCCGTAGCGGAATGTTCGTTGCCGGCAGGGGGCGGCCTTGGCGGCACGAGCGCTGGTTGCGCCTCTTGTGGCTCCTCCTCCTGCCGGTCGCAATAGAAATGCCAGCCGAGGTCCTGTCCTACGCCCGCTCCGGGCTCGCCACACCAGGACCGCCATTCCCCGCCCGCCGCGGACGCGCCGAGCGCCGCCCAGACGGCCGTTCCGGCAAGCACGTGTTTCAGGGTGCACAGAGTGGCGCGCATCATCACTGTCCCCGCCGGTAGAAGTCGCGGATGCGCGTGCGCATGACCGCCCCCGTGTCGCCCGCGTCGGGCAGCGACACCGACGGTGCGCGTGAGCCGTCCATCAGGTCCTCGGTGAACTCGGAAAGGTCGAGGCTGGCGAAGTCGATGCCCTCGATCTCGGCCACCGTGAAGCCCCGGCAGCTCGACCAGCCGATGCCGAGCTGGCGGCGGCCCTGCTGTTGGAGAATCCGCCCGAGCTTCGAGCCGAACACGCACCAGGCCCGCGAATGGCGGATGCAGATGCCGAACAGCGTCTTCCTTGAGCAGTACCGGCCGAGATAGTGGGTGTTGCCGGCGTTGCGCTCCTCGGCCAGCTCGATCTCCGAGGCCGAGCAGTTGGCCAGACCGACCAGGGCGCCCGAGTTCTTGCAGCAGTCGGCGAGCCCCCCGAAATGGATGTGGCAGGCCCGGCGCCGGCCCTTGAAGAAGCGCATGACCTGGCGGTCGAACTCGTCGCCGCCCAGCTCCAGCGCCATGTTGAGCCGCGTCGCCGCGTTCACGAAGCCGGTATTGGCCTCGGGGCGCACGGTCTCGCAGCCGGCGCCGACGCAGTAGCGCACCGAGCCGCACGAGCCCCCGGACTGCGCGTCCCGAAGCCCGGCGCCGCAGGCCGTCGCGCCGCCCGAGGCGATTCCGTCCGCGCGGTGAACGGAAGACTGCGGCGAGGCCGCGACGGTCTCCGAGCGCCGCACCATCGGATCGCTCGCCGGCACGTTCGCGGCGGGCCGGCTCGTCGTGCCCCGGACCACCGCTTGCCCGGCGGAGCCGCCCGGATCGTCGGGATCGGCGAGGCGGGAGCGGGCCGCGTCTTCCATGCCGGAAGCCGTCAGGTTCCGTTCGGGCACGTCCGTTCCCGCGTAGCCCGGCACCTTGCCCGCGCTCGCGGCGTCGCGCGCGATCGCGCCCGCCGCGGCCGCCCCCGCATTGCCGATGGATCTGGCTGCCGCCTTTGGGTCCTCCGACCCCGGGTCCGCCTTCGCCGCCATGCCGGAGACCACCCACAGCATCAGGCAGACGAGGACGAACATCGCCGTCCAGGTCAGCAGCCGGACGATGCGCGTCCCGCGGTCGATCACCACCGCGATGCGGTCTTCCGAATGTTCGCTCGGTTCCGTCATGGTCCGTCTTCCCCTCCCAGGCGGCGGAGAAAAACGCGTGCCGCGTCGCGTCCGACCGCGCCCTCGTCCGCGACCGCTTCCAGCGCGGCCGCGAGGCCGATGTTTCCGGCGATACGGTCGTGCGGCGGCGCGGGATCGTCCGCGCAGCCCCGGCTCCGGCAGGGCGGCACGCCGCCGGGCACGACGACCACGGCCGGAACGCGGGTCACGCCGAACAGGCGGAACAGGCGCGGGTCGATCGCAACCCCGGCCTCCGCGCCCCCGAGGCGTTTCCCGATCCGCTTTACGGTCGCCCGCATTCCCTCTTCCGACACCCCGCGCAGCACCAGCGGGGCGCCGGTCCGGACCGCCTCGCTTGCCCATTGCCGCCAGCTCACCGCCGGCACCGACAGGCTGGTGAAGATCAGTATTTCGGCCGTCGCCGGACGCCCCGCCGCGAGCGCGCCGGCATGGCGCTCGGCCGGGAGCGGGGCAGTGGTCCCGCCGGCCGATCCGGGAACCGTCTGCAACGCGGTCTCGTCGGCACGTTCCAGGGCGCGCTCGATGACCGAGCGGGTCCAGGCGCCAAGATCGCCTTCGCCGGCCTTGCGCAGAACCTCGGCCGCGAGGCTGCGGGCCGACTCTTCGGGTCCGGACGCCGGTTCGCCGGCCCGGACCGGGCAGGCGCCTGCGCCCGCCACCAGCGCGATGGCCGCCATGCAGACCGTGACACGTGCCGCCGCACGGCAATGTTTCAGGGTTGAAACAATCGTCATCGACAGGCCCTCAGAGCAAACAGCAGTGTTTTTTCCGCCACAGCAGGTAGCCGAAGTTCTCGCCCGCGACCGGCACCTCGCGCAGCGTTTCCCAGAGCACCGAGGAGCGCCCGGTCGGGTTGCAGCCGGTCAACGGATCGACCGCCGGCACCGGCTGGGTCATCTGCCAGCGGTATTGCGACTTCCGCATGATCGGCATCGGATAGCGCCCGCAGAGCGCGCCGGAGCCCGACGTGCCCCAGGCCAGTCCGGCGCGGTGCAGCCGGTAGAGCAGGCGCTGGGCAGCCAGCAGCGAGGCCTGCACGCCGCCGACATGCGCCGCGACGTTCCCGGTCAGCGGATACATCCCGCCCTGGCAGCCGGCGCACCAGAACATCGGGTCGAGCGGCAGGCCGACGGACGACGCGGCGCAGTCGGCGGCGCAGGCCGCCTGCGCGGGCAGGTTGGCGAACAGCGCCGCTTCCGGGTTGAGCAGGAAGCTCAGCTCGTCGTCGAGCCAGGCCGGGTCGAGCTCCGAGGTCCAGGCGATGTCGAGCGAGCCGCCCTCCAAGCAGCCGAGGTCGAGCAGCACCCCGATCCAGCTCAAGAGCGGGTACATGTAAAGGTGCGCGTGCCACACGGACCCCGCCGCGCCGTCGCCGCCCGACGAGCCGGTGCGCCCGCGCCCGGCGGGCAGGCCGGGATCGATGGTGAGCCCGCCCAGGTTGGGGAAGCACCAGGGCGCCCGCGTCGCGTCCACCAGCCGGGCCGGCTCCCAGACGCCGAGCGAGAGGCCGATCCGGGGAATGGGCGAGCCGCAGAGGCAGATCGGCGAGCCCGGGTTCGGCGTGTCCGGCGCGCCCGAAGCGCTGCCGATCGTGATCGGGCCGATCGAGATCGGGAAGATGCACTCCCAGCAGACGTCCGAGATCGGGTTGACGAACCGCCCGGTGCAGGACTGGGCGGAGGCCGGGGCCGCCCACAGGACGGCCAGGAGCGCGAGCGCCGCCAGGGAAGCGAAGCGGCGGGTCATCCCGCCGGCTCCCCCCGCCGCGCCGACAGCACGTTCACCACCCCCTGCCGCCCGGCGACGACGATCTCGGTCACCGTCCGGGCCACGTCCTCGCGGTCGCGGTATTCGCGCGTCGCGATCCGGCCCTCGACCAGCACCGCATCGCCCTTCCTGACCATCGTCTCCACCGCCGCCACCATGGGCCCGTAGACGACCACCCGGTGCCATTCGGTCGCCTCGGCGGGGTTGCCCTCGCGGTCCTTCCATTTCTCCGTGGTGGCAAGCGTGAAGGTCGCGGCCTTCTCGCCGTTGTTCAGCTCGCGGATCTCCGGATCGCGTCCCGCATGGCCCAGCAGAGTGGCGCGGTTCATGTTCAGCATTCTTCAGTCCTCCTCGTTCGCATTGGCACTCTCCCGGTCATCGACCGGGAACTCCGTGATGCGCAGCCGCGCCCCTTCCTGCGCGACCAGCGCGGGCGTCGCCGCGATACCGAACCGCGCCGCCAGGCGCCCGCCGGTGTCGAAATAGAAGGGCCGGCCATGCCTGCGCATCAGGTCGAGCGGCCGGCCGGCGAGCAGCACGATCTTCGCGGGGCGTCCGCTTTCGTCTTCATGCGCGAGCGCCCAGGCGATCTCTGCCGCGCGCCGACCGTCGACGAACAGCAGGTCGCGCGTGAGCCCGACCCGATCAAGCGGATCGATCCGCGTTCCGGCGGCGGCGATAAGGGTTCCGTCCGGCGTGCGGATGTCGCGCTCGACGAAGATGGCGGGATCGAACAGGCGGCTGCGCTCGCGCGTGGCCGGTGCGATGCCCGGCACCGGCACCGGTTCCTCCAGCTTTCTCCGCGCGCGCTCGCGGGCCTCGGCCTCGAAACGCGCCAGCGCGCCGGAACGTTCCAATTCGATCAGACGCGCCTCGATCTGCGCCAACAGGTCCGTCTCGGCGACCGGCCATGTCGCGCCGCGCACCCCGAGGTCCTTCGCGGATGCAGCCGACGGAACGACCGCGCCCGGCAGGGCTGCCAGGGTCGCGGCCAGCAGAACGGCGGCGGCACGGGTCATCGCCACGCCTCCGGCGTCTCGTTGTTACCCGCGTCCTCAGGCCCGACCAGCGGCCCCTCCAGGCCGATCCAGGGCAGGTCCGGCATCGCGATCGCCCGCCCGAGGATGCGCGCGAAAGGCACCAGCCCGATCTCCGCATAGCGGCTGTCATGGCTGTCGACGTGATCGGCGTGCAGGTAGAAGTGCCCCGGCGGGATGACACCCGGCGCGATGGCCGCGAGCGGCCGCCCGTCGAGCGCGTGCCTCTTGGCGTGCCCGACCGGCTCACCGTCGAGCCGCACCGTCCCGTCCGCATCCACCGAGACCGTCATGCCCGGCAGCCCGCGCACGGTCTTGAGATACGGCACCCGCGAGCCCACGGAGTCCGGCGGATCGAACAGCACCCGGTCGCCGACCTCCGGATCCTCGCCGAACAGCGGAAACGCGGCGTAGCCCCAGGCTTCGTCCGACCAGCTCGCGTTGACGTGGACGCGCGAGGCCGCGCCGAGCCAGAGCGCGGCCAGCGCGATCATCACGCCGAGGGCGACATGGCGGCGGCGCAACGCAGCCGTCTTCGCGGCGAATGCCAGCCGCCCGGCGTTCACGGCTTCTCTCCGGCGGACGCCGTTTCGCGCCCCGCCAGCAGCGCCGCCAGCGCCGCTTCCACTTCCGGCGTCAGGTCCGGCGCCCCGGCCGCGACCGCGCGCGCCGGCAGCAGCACGACACCGTGGCGATCGGCCACGCGGTCGAGGGCGGTTTCGAGCGCCTGGCCCCAGACCCGCACGTCCTCCGCCGTCCCGCCCTCCGCCGCCGCACGGGTCGTGTACACGGCGGTCATTTCGCCGAGCCGCACGCTGGCGATTCCCGGCGCCGGCTCGACGCCATACCGCAGCGTCGCCGCCGCCACCGCCGCCGCCACGCCGCCCGAGAGCAGCACCGCCGACACCATCACCGGCCAGCTTGACCCGTTCCGGTCCATGTCAGGCTTGCGCGGCATCCGCCTCGCCCGACGCGTCCGTGCGGGAGATGCGCCCGCGCCGCTCCTCGTCCGGCCCGGCGAGCGACCGGAAGCGGGCGATCCATACCTGGGTGGCCTTGTCCGGCGGAATGCTGCGGATGCGGCGCTTCAGCGGCGGGAAGGCGACGCCGGCGCCCACCGGCGCGTCCTCGTCAAGCAGGTCACGGCTCTCGGCAGCCGACGCCATGCGCGTGACGAACTTCAGCAGTTCGGCCTGCTCTTCCTCGATTACCGCATCGAGGCCGGCCGCCTCGCGCACCGCGGTCTCGATCCCGGTGGCGAGCTTCCCGGAGCGATCCGCCGCGCGCTGCGAATCCGGCAGTCGCCCCCGCAGCCAGGCGGACGGCGCATTCGCGATGAGCGCGTGCAACGCCAGCCGCCGCCGGTCGTCGTCCCCGAGCCCGTCGAGCGCCTCGATCTCCTCGCTCACGATCACCGCATGGGCCGCGACCGAGTGGTAGTGCCGGGTGCATCCGCCGCGCCGGCAGGTGTTGGCCAGCACATGGGCCAGCGCCTCGAAATCGACATCTTCCGCTGTGACGTTCTCCGGATCGTCCGGCCAGTTGAGCGTACGATCCCCGTTGTCTTTCTTCCGCGTCATGCAGCTTGCTCCGATTCCGATGGTTGGGATTGGCCGGCAGCGGGACGAGCCGCGTCGCCCGCCAGCCGGTCGATGGCCTCGACGGTGGTGAGGCCCTGCGCCTTCAGGTTCTCGACCGCCGCAAAGGCCGGGCCGCGCGAGGAGAACAGCGCCACCGACCAGGCATCGAGCACCAGCCGCGCCACCCGCCAGCCGTCCGGGCCGTGCAGCACCAGCTCGGCGTAGCGGCCGTCGGCGGTGGTCAGGCTCTTGAGCGCGCGCTCCATCCCCGGATCGCAGTGGATGCGCTTCTCGGACTTCAGCAGTTCGACCGACTCGTCCTTCTGGGCGAGGAAGATCACCCAGTCCGAGTTCTCCCAGGCGGCGCGCGCGGCCGGGTTGGCGTAGTAGTCGTTGACGCTCTGCGTGCCGGTGATGAGCGCGCCGCGGTATTTGCGGGCGCGCCGCGCGGCGCCCTCGAGAAAGGCGCGGCTGTCCTCGCCCGAGAGCAGGTCCCACGCCTCGTCGATGACGATGGCCTTCGCCCGCGTCCGGGGGCCGTGATACATCCGCTGCGTGCTGAGGAACACGACGAGCATCAGCACGACGGCCTGGACGTCGCCCCGGCCCTTGAGCTCGGCCAGCTCGAACACCGTCATGGCGTTCTCCAGGTCGGGGACGTTCGAGCCCGCGAACAGCCGCCCCATCGCCCCGCCCGGGCACCAGGGACCGAGTGCGGTGCCCATGTCCTTCGCCCGGCGGTCGTCGCGGGCTTCGAGGTTCTTCCTGACCGTGCCGAGATCGGCATCGTTGCCGGCCTCGTCCCAGGCCGCAGCGATGGCCTCCGCGATCAGCGCCGCCTCGATGTCGTCGATCGAGCCCCGGCGCCTGGCCATGCGCCCGATGACGCCCGCCAGCATGGCGAAGCATTCCTCGCGGTAGTCGCCGTCGTGCTCGGCGGTCCCGGCGTTGATCATCGCGAAGGGGTTCAAGCACGCCGGGTCCTTGCCGAAGGCGATGAACGCGCCGCCCAGGGCCTCGGCGGTGTGCTGGAACGACCTGCCGTCGTCGATCACCACGGCCTCGCCGCCGGCGCCGATCAGCCCCGTCACCAGCTCCTGCATCAGCACCGACTTGCCCGAGCCGGACTTGCCCGTGACCGCGACGTTGTAGTTGCCGGCCTCGTTGGCGAAGGGCGACCAGCAGGCCGGCTGGCCGCGCCGCCCGATCAGAAACAGGGCGGGCGGGTTGTCCGGGTTGGCGGGCTGGCCGCGCCATTCGCCGTGCAGCGGCGCGAGGTTGACAGCGGAAGACGTCAGCAGCGTCTTCATCCGGCCCATGCGTTCGAGGTCGGCATCGAGGCCGCCCGCCGAGGCCATCGGCAGGCAGGCCAGCCATGAGGGGAGCTGCATGTAGCGCTCGGCGTTCACCCGCCAGCCCTGACCGTGATAGATCGCGCGCACCGCCTGCTCGGCCTCGTCGAGCGTATCCAGGGGCGCGTAGACCGCGGCCATGTAGCAGGCCCGGACCAGCTTCTCGCCGTCCTTGATCCGCTCGGTCACCGCCTGCCAGTCGCGCGCCTTCTCGGGGAGGCCGGGCAGGTACCTTGCAATCCCGGTGCCGGCCTGCTGGGTCGCCCGCGCGCTCTTCAGAAACGCCTTCTCGCCCGCCGCCTCGTCTCCGGTGGTCACGGTGAGGCAGGTCAGGACGGGGCAGCCCGGTTGCAGGAAGTCGCGGTGGAAGTCGCCGATCAGCGCGTTGCCGCGCCAGCCCGGCCAGACCTCCGGGAAGGCGATGGCGGAGAGCACGCGAACGGCAATGTCGTCCCCGTCCGGGTGGTGGAAAGCAAGGCCGGTGGGATGGACCGAGAGCGCGCGCCCGGGCGCGATGCATTGCTCGTGCAGCGGATCGCGCGGCGCCCAGCGGCGGGTCGGCCGCTCGGCGCCGCCGTCGCGGTCTCCGCCGATATCCGGCGCGACCAGTTCGGCCGCGAGCGAGAGCAGCGCGTCGGGCTCCAGCCTGCGGGTGGCCGCGCCCGCCGAGGCGAGCGTCCCCTCCAGCGCCCGGCGGAAGGCGCCGAGCGCGGTCTCGGCGGTGGGGCCGGGCAGGGCCGTGAGACAGGCGGTGACGAACACCCGGTAGTCAGCGAGGGTGAAGGGCGGACCGCCCGCGTGCAGCCGGCGCCAGCCTCCCGGCGCGAGCAGGTCGCGACGGCCCCGGCTCATCTGCGCCAATGCGCCGCCTGCGCCCGAACGCGGCTCTGCCCAGGCGCGGCTCGCCGCGCCGAAGCGCGGGCTCGCCCAGTGAATGACCTGCACCGTGCAGCGCTCGGGCGCGGCGTCGGCCAGCGTGCCGGCGAGCGCGCCCAGGGTCTCGGCGTCGATGCCGGCAAACGGCGGCAGCTCGACAATGAACCCGGTGGAGGCCGCGTTGACGTAGAGCTCGCTCGATTCGTCGAAGGCCCGCCAGGGCAGCAGCGCGTGGAGCGCGGCGGGCATCTCCGGAGGCGACCAGGGGCTGGGCGCCTCCGGCCCCTCGAACAGCTCCAGCAGCCGTTTCACCGTCCGAGCCTCCACCCGGCCGGCTCCAGCACGACCCGCACCCAGGAGGCCTCGCGGTAGACGCCGCCGGCGTCCACGAAAGGCGCGATCCAGATGCGCGCCACCACCTCGTCGGTGCGTAGACCGGCGCCAGGAGGGTCTTCGGCGACCGGGTGAATTTCCGGCGCATCCGGCTCGGCCGGGAGGGCGGCGGAGGCCGGTTCAGCCGAAGGTCGCTCTGCCGGCAATGCGGAGGGGGCCGGGGCATCGGGCGGCAGGAGGCGAACAGGGCCGGCCGCCGCGGTATTCTCCCCGCCGCCGGCTTCGCCGCCAAACACCCGCGCCAGCCAGGCAAAGGGATCGAATCCGCCATCGCAGGCGGCATCGCAGGGCGCGTCGTTCTCCGGCGATACCGTGCCGGCATCCCCGCCGCGCACCCGCCAGAGCGGCTCCCCGAGGACCGTATGCCGGGCGGCGTCCATGTCCGGCACCGCCGGATCGGCGGCGGCGACGCTGTCGCAGGTCCCGGCGTCGGCCAGCGGGCACTGCCAGCTCTCGCCGACATGGCCCGACGAACAGCCGGCCAGCAGGAGCGCGGCAAACGCGGCGGAAGGGAGCGCCATGCGGCGCGGCTGTTTCGTGGCAGGCATCATTGTCCTTGTCCTTTCCTGGCAGTCTGGATCGGCGCGCGCCCGTCGATGCGGGCGCCCTCGAGGAACACCAGCGTCACCTTCGTGCCGGCCTGGAGCTGGATCACCGGCTGGTATTGCTCGGCGCGGCGGATCATGTAGTCGGCGACCTTCTGCCCGGCCGACGACGCGCCGGCGCCGAGCCCCGCGCGCCCGATGTCGCCGAGACCGCTGTTGGCCACGGCGGCGCCGGCACCGGTCGCCACGGCCTGGGGCTGGAACGCCTGCGCGACGCCCTGGCCAGCGCCGGAGACCAGCCCGGCGAGGAACGCCTTCTCGACCAGCGCCCCCTCGCGGCTCACCACCGGCCCGCGCACCCCGGTCTTGCCCGAGCCCGCCACGAACCCGGCGACGTCGGTTTCCACCACGGTGCCGGGCTCGGGGCCGGCGCAGGTCATGGTGCGGAACCTCGCGTAGACCTTCTCCGAGGAGAGGTCGCCATGCGCCGCCCCGGTCACGGTGCAGCCGTCGACGTCGACCTGCATCGCCGTGCCGTCTTCCGCCGCGGTCCAGGCCGGGCCGGTGATGCGGAACAGCACGGGGCGGGGATCGCCCTGGGAGGACACCCCGGCCGAGGCGTCGACGCCCGCCAGCACCACCGCCTCGGCATGGGCGCCCGCCGGCAGCCACACCGACACCGGCTTCGCCACGGCGTCGGCGACCAGCTCGGGACCGGAACGGGGGTCGGCCGCCGACGATTGCGGCGCGCCCTCCAGCTCGAACGTCTCGATCATGCGTCCCGGCGCGAGCGGTTCGGACCGTTGCGTCTGCCCGCCGGACGGCGCGTTCCCCGTCGCCCGGAAATAATCGCCCGAACCCGGCGCGTCGCCCGGCACGCCTCCCGGCGTCCCGGCCTGCATGCCGTCCTGCGGTTGCAGCCCGCGCCGCAGCTCGTCGATCAGCGCCGCCTGGCGGTCGATGACGCCGCGCGCGTCCGCCGCGTCCTTCTCCAGCCTGGCGCGCAGCCGCTCGTTGTCGGCCCTGAGCGTCCGCGCCTCCTGCTGCATCTCGCGGATTCGCGTCTCGATGCCGCCGAGCCGGGCTTCGGAGCGCCGGGTCCAGACCTGCTCGGCCGCATCCGGCCCGGCGATCTCCGCCTCGATGCCGCCCTGAAGCGCCGGCCCCTTGCCGCCGCCGATGCCGAGCCAGACCGCCACCGCGACCAGCAGCACCGCCGCGATCGCGGAGAACAGCAGCAGCTGGCGCCGCCTGACCGCGCCGGGATCGCTCGTATCGGCGCGGGCGCTCATCGGGGCTCTCCCGCCGACACCGCTTCCGTCACCGCCACGACCAGCCGGCCGCCAGCGGGACCCGTGCCCGGCGCGGCCAGCCAGAGCGCGGCAACGCGGCCAACGCCCGGCAGACCGCCGATGGTCCCGGCGAGGCCCGCTGCATCGGACGCATCGCGGTCCGCTTCCAGGACATGCGCCGCGAGACGCGGACCCCGCCAGGTCTCGATGAGATTCATCCCGGCAGGCGACACTCCCCCGCCGCGCGCGATCGCGTAGCCCGGCAGCGCCTCGCGCCGGGCGACGGCTCGCACCAGCCGCACCAGCGCCGCGATGTGCGGGCCGCCGGCAACCGGATCGGCGACCGCCGCGCCTGGCCGGGCGGTCGCGTTGCGGATCAGAATCTGCGCCGAGTCCCGAACCGCCGGGATCAGGGTCAGCCGGTAGGTGAAGCCCCTCTCGGTGCCGACGAACAGCGTGACGGGATCGTGCCCAGCCTGCCCCGGACCCCGATCTGGGGCCGCGTCGGCATCGTGCGAGAGCGGCCGGAGATAGAGGTCGCCCGATCGGGCGTCGTGCTCGACCGCGAACCCGTCCGGCGACCGCACCACCCTGGCGATCCGGTCGCCCGCCAGCGCGATCCGGTTGACGCCCGTGGCGGAGATTTCGGCGGCAAGCTCGGCATGGTCGGCCGCGTCGAGAATCTGCATCGCCAGCGCGGGGACAGGCGCCGCGAGGGCGGCCATGCCGCCGAGCGCGATGGCGAAGAGCAGCGCGATCGTCCGCGGCCGGTATTTCCGTGTCATTGTTCGTCCTCCAACTGTTCGAAGCGGAGCAGCGCGATCCGCCCGGCGTCGATGCGGAACGCGAGCCGGTAGCGCCGGTCCTCCCGCGCCGCCTCCTCGCGCCCGATCCAGGTCACGAGCTCGCCCGCGATCTCGACCGTGAGCCGCGCGGGGTCGGCCTCGATCTCCATGGGGTAGAAGGCGCTCGCCATGTCGCGCCCGGCCAGGCGCGCGGCCTCGGCCTCGACCCAGGCGCCGATCGCGCCCCGCGCCGAGGCATGGCTCATCCGCGCCGCTGCGGCCCGGACGTGGGAAGCGTTCTCCGGCGTCAGCGTCAGCAGCGTCACCGTGACCGTGCGGGCCATGTCCTCGAGATACCGCGCCCCGGCCATGCCGGACCCCGCCGCGCCGCCGCCGACCTCCCAGGCCGGACCCGCCGCCGCCGGCACCAGCACGGTCACCGTCTCGCGCCCGGCGAAACTCATGGTCAGCGCCAGGTTCGCCGTCATCGAGAGCGCCAGCAGCAGCCCGAGCGCGATGCGGATGTCCCGCATCCGCCGGAGCCCCGCATCCATGTCCGCGCGCCGCATCGCTCCCGCCTCAGCCCGCGAACCGCCGGAGATGGCTCGGCGGCGTCGCCTTCAGGCGCAGCACGAAGTCCGGCAGGAACCAGTAGAGCGCGTAGCGCGCGATGTTGGCCCCGCCGCCGCGCTTGACCCGGCGCAGCAGCAGCCAGCCGCCGATGCCGGCGACGAGCCCGGCCACGAACTGGTTGGCGGCGAGGCCGAGGAGCGCCGGACCCATCAGCGCGGCGGCCTCGTCGACGGTCCAGAACAGCCAGCGCTCCGGATCGTCGAGCCGGCGCGGGATGGTATGGCGGGCGGTCTCGTTCATCACACGATCGCCGTGCCGACCAGGCCGGTCACGATGCCCGTGCCCGCGCCCGCCGCCACGCCGACGCCGACCGCGCCCATCAGCTGCATGGCGTTGAAGCGCAGTACCGAACCGACCAGGGCCGCGCCCACGGCGAGCGCCGCGGCGAGCTGGCCGCCGGTGCCGCTCACGATGTTCGTCACCGTCCCGAGCGGCCCGCCGAAGGTGGTGTCCGAGGTCGCCAGCGCCGCGTCCGGACCGCCCAGCACGGCCGCCGCCGCGATCGCCGCCATGGCGCCGGCCGCCCGCATCCGCTCCCGCCCCGGGCCGCTCACCGGGCCGCTCCCGCCGGCCCGGGCCGGGGGCCCGAGCCGTCGTCCGAGGTCGAACGGCGCCGGCGCGTCCTCGACCACTCGTCGAGGTCCTCGGCCAGGTAGCGCACCGCCGTGCCGAACAGGTGGTACACCGGCCCGCCGCCGGTCACCCGGTAGCGGTCGAGCGTGCGCGGCGACAGGCCGAGATGCTTCGCCGCCTTGCGCGTCGACAGGTACTTCGTGTCGTCCGCCATTTCCGTCTCCTTCTCCGAACCTCGCGGCGCCCGCGTGGTCCGGGGCGCATGGGCGCGGCCATCCAAGCGAAAACGGAGAGGCGGCGGCACGGAGAAAAATTCGCGAAAAATCCTCCCCCCGGCTCACGGCGCCCCGCGACGCCTGACGGCGCCTGCGCTGCGAACGCGTCGCCGCGCGCCGCCGCACGCAATGGTTCGGTGGATCAGTCCGCGGCCGCGCGAATCCCGGCCTCGAAGGACGGCCTGCCGGCGAAGCGTCGGGCATGCCGATCAGGAAAGGGGCGGTATCCTGCCGGGCTCATCGACCCGCCGCGACGGTGCCCGCCGCATGCCGGGCACGTTGACAATCGTCATAGTGCATATTACGATCGGCCATGATACGGAGTTTCAGGAGCAGGGCGCTCCGGCGGTTCATGGAACGTGGCCAGGACCGGCGCATCGATCCCCGGCACCGCGACGCCGTCCGCGACATCCTCGCCCGGCTCAACGCGTCCGCCGGCCCGCACGACATGGACCTCCCGGGCTTCCGGCTTCACCCGCTCAAGGGCGACCTCGCCGGCTTCTGGGCCGTGACGGTGCGCGCCAACTGGCGCATCGTCTTCCGCTTCGAGGACGGCCACGCCGCCGACGTCGACTATCTCGACTATCACTAGCGAGGCAACACCGATGCTCATGCACGATCCGCCCCATCCCGGCGCATTCATCCGCCGCCAGTGCCTCGAGCCCCTGGGGCTCACGGTGACCGAGGCCGCACGGGGACTCTCGGTCTCGCGCAACACGCTCTCTATGCTGCTCAACGGCCGCATCGGGATTTCTCCCGAGATGGCCATCCGTCTCTCGCAGGCGTTCGGCGGCAGCCCCGAGAGCTGGCTGCAACAGCAGTTGCAATACGATCTCTGGCACGCCCACCAGGACCGCGAGGAGGTGCCTGTCCGCCGCTTCGCCTCCGCCTGACCGCCCGTCCGCAAGCAACACGGCCACGGCGCGTCCCGTTATCATTGAGAAGGAGGGACGCCATGACCATGGGACGCGACCCCATCCATCCAGGCGAGACGCTGCGCGACGACCTCGACGCCCTCGGCATGAGTGCGGCCGAGCTGGCCCGGCGCATCGAGGTTCCTGTGAACCGGATCACCGAAATTCTCAACAGCCGCCGCGCGGTCACCGGCGACACGGCGCTGCGCCTGGGGCGCTTCTTCGGCACGTCGGGCGAGTTCTGGCTCAACCTCCAGAAGCTCTACGAATTGCGCCAGGCGGAGCGGGAGAGCGGGGCGGCGATCGCCCGCTTGCCGTCACCGGACCCCGGCGACAGGCTGCGCCTATCGGGCTGAGGACCGCTCTCCGCGCAATCGCAGGACATACCGCCGAATATCATCGCTTCAGCCGGCGAATATCATCCAGCACACAGCACCCACCGGCGGCTCGGGATCAACGTAACCACCGGGTCTCGCACCCTGACCACGCTCACTCGATCCCCGCCGGCTAACGCAGCTCCTTCCGCCTCCCACGGTTTCCGCATAAAATCCCGCCACCGCCGGGAGGAACGCCAGCAATGCGCACTTTCACCGCCATCGTCGAGCGCTGCTCCGCCACCGGACAATATGTCGGCCACGTCCCCGCGCTTCCGGGTGCGCACACCCATGCCGACACGCTCGACCAGCTCCACCACAACCTCGTCGAGGTCGTAACCCTCGTACTCGAGGACCAGGATCCCCAGCCCGAGACCGAATTCGTCGGCACCCACACCGTCCACGTCTGACCGCGATGCCCGGCACTCCGACGCTGAGGCCTCGCGAGGTCATTGCGATCCTCACCGCGCCCGGCTTCCGTGAGGTCCGCCAGCGCGGCTCCCACAAGCGGTTCCGCCACCCGGACGGACGGGCTACCACCGTCCCTGTCCACGGATCGAGCGATCTGCCCCCGTTCCTGCTCCGCCAGATCGCCCGCCAGGCCGGCCTCAGCGTGCAGGATTTCGTCGCCCACCGCTGACCCGTGCCTTTGGCGCACCGTCCGTCTCCCAATCACCACCCGGCTCCGGGCCTTGGACTGCGTCACCACAGTCCTCGAACCGGCTCGGCGCGGGAGCCGCCCCCAGCCGGGTAGAGCGGCGCTCGCGGTGGATCACGCGGACGACGCGGCCGAGACGGACGCTGCGCAGCCGCGAGCCCAGCCGATCCGGGTCGTAGCCGCCGCTCACGCAAAGTCGCCTTGCCGGTCTCCCTCCGTGCGGGAGGCTCGCCGGACGAATCGCCGGGGCATAGCGAATCATGAGCGAGCGCTGTTCTGCCGGGCGGCCGCGGCAGGCCCGGCGCTCGAACACCGTCCGCGGCGGCAGCCATCTGTCTACCGACCCGCCCAGACTGGCGCGGGGGGGCGCTCCGGGGCATCCTGGAACGGTGCCGACACGTTGCGATCTTGTATCTTATGGGATACAATCGGCCGGTGATCGAGGTTCGCCAGACCGATGCGTACGAAACCTGGTTCCGGAAACTTCGCGACAGGCAGGCGCGGTCGCGGATCCTCATCCGCATCCACCGGTTGTCGCTGGGCAATCCGGGCGACGTGCGCCCGGTCGGCGGCGGCGTCTCGGTGCCGAATATCACCAAAGTAGCCGGTGAGTTTCATCCAATGTAGCCGGCCGATTTCACTCAAAGTAGCCACCCAGTGTCGCCAAAGTAGCCACCCCGGAGCGAAGCGACGCGATCACGTTGATGTCGGCATTTTCCCCCTGGCGATTTCCGGTTCAGCGATACCACCGCCGAAGGCCTGACGGCAAGGCGGTGGGGCATGGTGCGCGCGCGACGCGTGACCCCACACGAGTCGGAGCGGCGCGCGCGCACCATGCCGTGGTACGCCCTCTCGTCTCGCACGGAGACCTCGGAGCGGAGCGACGCAGGCGCCGCGCTCCGCGCGGCGCTCCCTTGTTGCGTTCATTCCTTCGTGCCGGCGCCGGCGTCGTCGGTGCGCATGGACGTACCGTGCAGCTCGAAGCGGATTGCGCCATGAACGAGACGATCGAGGATCGCGTCTGCCAGCGTTGGATCATTGAGTTGCCGGTGCCAGTCGGCCACCGGCAGCTGCGAGGTGACGATTACCGAGCGGCGGCCGAAGCGGTCGTCGAGGATTTCGAGGAGATCGCGCCCGCGGGCGGCATCGATCGGGGCCAGACCCCAGTCATCGAGGATGAGGACCTCGATCCGGGCGAGGTCGCGGTAGAGCTTGGGGATGGTGCCCTCGCCATGCGCGATCCTCAGATCGGTCAGAAGGCGCGGCACGCGCTGGTACTGGGCCTGGTGGCCTTCCAGACAGGCCTTGTGGGCGAGAGCGCAGGAGAGCCAGCTCTTGCCCGTGCCGCACGGGCCGGTGATCAGGATGTTGGCGGCGTTGCGGACCCAGGCGCAATCGCCGAGGCCGAGGACGACGCTGCGGTCGAGGCCGCGGGGGCGGCTGAGGTTGATGTCCTCGAAGCAGGCGTCCGCATGGCGGAGCTGGGCCTTCTTGAGCCGGCGCTGCAGCGCCCTGGAGCGGCGTTCGGCGACCTCCCGGTCGATCAGCAGCCCCAGGCGATCCTCGAAGGGCATGTCGTCGAGGTCGCGACGCTCCATCTGTTCGAGGAAGGCGGCGTGCATGCCGGGCAGACGCAGTGACGCGATCCGCTGGGCCAATGGATGGGGCAGGCCATTCTTGTCGGTCATCTGTAGTACTCCGGTCCTCTGATGTTCGAATGATCGATCGGCGCGGCCTCGGGCTCCCGCTCGGCGTCGGCGCGGTCGGCGCCGGTGCGCAGGATGTTGTCGAGGCCGCGGTAGGTCTTGGTGCCGAGCTCCAGGGCGTAGCGGCAGGCATCGTCGAAGCGTTCCGGCTCGTGGCCGTTGGCCAGCCGGAGGACGCCGTAGCAGGAGCGGAAGCCGAACTCCGGATTGGGATTGCGCTCCATGATCGCGACCACGAGGGCAAGGACATGGGGACCGATGTTCCCCGCGTTCTGCTCCAGCCGGGCGCGGGTCTCCTCGACGCCGGCGCGCTGGTGCGCTCGGGGCTGATGTTCCCTGAGCGTGGTCGCCCGACCCCTGGCCTGGCTGCGCAGATGGCTGGCGATCTGACGGCCCCGGTGGAAGACGTCGATCACCGAGCCGCGCAGGCGCACGTCGACCTCCTTGCCGACGTACTGGTGAGGCACCGAGTAGAAGTGGTAGTCGATTGCGATGTGATAATCGGGATGAACCGTGTTCTGGCGCCACACGGTTCGCTGCCAGCGCCGGTCCGGCAGGGGCCGCATGTGGGGCAGGTCGACGCTCTCGAAGCGGCTGTAGCGGTTCTCGCCCGTGCCGTCGGCATAGGGCTTGCTGTTGATCTTCCTGACCTGGGCGGAGATCGCCCGGTTCAGCGACGCCAGGTCATGGAAGACGTGCTTGCGCAGCGGCGCGAGGATCCAGCGTTCGCCATGAAGCACACCGTGCTCTACGAGCCCCTTGTCGCGGGGCCGCCGGACGCGCGCCGGCAAGGCCTGGACGCCGTAGTGATCGAGCAGATCGGCGTAGGTCTCGTTCAGGACCGGCTCGTAGCGCGACGGCTTGATCACCGCCGGCTTGATGTTGTCCGGAACGGTGACCTGCGGCGCCCAGCCCATGTCCTCGAAGCAGCGAAGGTGGGAGGCGCACCAGTCCTCGATCTTCTGGGTCAGCGTGGCCTCGGCGTAGAGTCGCCCCGACACCCCCATCGAGGCGATGAACACCTGCGCCTTGTGCTCGATCCCGTCGAGCAGGATCGGGACCGTCATGCCGGCGTAATCGACGAACAGCTTCTGGCCGGGGCGGCGGTTCTGGCGCATCGTCACGCCCTGGCGCGGCCGCCAGTCCCGGAACCGGCGGCACCAGGTCACGTAGCTCATGCCGTCGGGATGGGTCTCGCGCCATTCCTGCCACAACAGCTTCAGCGTCACCTTGCGCCGCGCGGAGAGCTCCTTCTCCACCGCGGCCCAGTCCACGTCGTCCGCCGGCGCTCGCCGCGGAGCCGGATAGAGCGCCGCCTCCAGCGCCTCATCCTCCATGGCGACGGCCTCGGACCAGCTCAGACCCGAGCTCTCGAACCGTTCCACGACCAGCGCCACCGAGCGGCGCGCGAGACCGCAATGGGTCGCGATCGCGCGGGCACTGCGGCCCTCCTCGAAATGCAGCGCAAGTACCTTCTTCACCTTCCTCATCGGCAGCCTTCCCCGTGCCATCGCTTCCCTCTCGGACAAATCGCCAAAGTCCGAGGCGTAGGACGGCACCCTGAGTCGCACCAAGATCATCCGCCGCCCCGAGGGGGTGGCTACTTTGGCGACACTGGGTGGCTACTTTGAGTGATATTGGGCGGCTACTTTGCCTGAAACTCGGTGGCTACTTTCGAGATATTCCGCAGTCTCGGAGCTTCGGATCGACTACGGGCCGGGCTGGCGCGTGTATTTCTGTCATGTCGACAGGGCAACGGCCGTGCTGCTGGCCGGCGGCGACAAGGCCACCCAGCGCCAGGACATCGAAAGGGCGCGCGGCCTCGCGCAGGAGCTGGTGAAAGGGAAAGACCGATGAAGGACTCGCGAACCCATGCGGATGCGGCGAGGGCGAAGACCCGGCCCTGGGATGCGGCGGACCATCTCGAGGACCTCGATGACGTCGTGGCCTACCTCGAAGCGGCGTTCGAGGACGGCGATCCGCGCGTCATCGCCGCGGCGCTCGGCGACGTCGCCCGGTCCAGGGGGATGTCCGCCGTCGCGGCGAAGGCGGGCCTGGGCCGGGAAAGCCTGTACAAGGCGCTGTCCGGCGACGGCAATCCCGGATTTGCGACCGTGGTCGGTGTCATGAACGCGCTCGGCCTCCGGCTTCGCCCCCTGGGGGCCGGTCGGGAACCGGGCCTGCCGGCCGGCGATGACGGAACCGGCTGGGGCGGCGGCTTCGCCCTTCCGCTCCCCGATCTTTACGTGCTGAGCGGGCATGCCCCGGCGCGCGCCGCCAGCCGCGCGTCCGAGTACCGCTAGCGGGCATTGGCAACCGGCGGAGTCGCTGCGATGAACGGCGTGCAATTCCTCAGGCTGATCGGCGACGCCCGGGCCTTCCGGCAATCCGCGTCGCTGATCGAGCGGGAAATCGCCAGGATCGGGGTCAGGGGCGGAGACCTTTCGCCGGTGGGCGGCGCATCGGGCTGGCCGTCGCACACCGTGTGGGAGTCCCTCAAGACGGCCAGCCATTTCAATCTCGCGATCGCCCTGGAACTCAGGCTGAAGTGCCTCCTGCGCCTGAACGGCATGACGCCCCCGGAAGGCCGCGACGGGCATCGCCTCGCCGGGCTCTACGGCCTGTTCGGCGCGCGTGGGGTTTCCGCGGGAGCCGCGCTGGAGCGGCTTTACCAGCAGGCCGCGGCCGACCGTCCCTTCGCCCTGGCCGCGTTCCTGAGCACCGACGGCCCCGCGACGCCGGAAGGCCCCCGGAACCGGCCGCTGCAAAGCCTCATGGACGTCTGCGCCTACATGGACGACGACATGGACCTGTGGCGAAAGCGGTACGCCTGGGAGCATGCCGCCGAACGGGAATGGCGGCACTACATCGACGACCTCGGCGCGCTGTTCGCGTTCCTCGATGCTTCGGAGAGCCTTGCGATGGAGACGGCGCGGAAGCAGGGACTCGTCCGCTAGCCGCCGCTCCCGGCGCCGACTGCCGGCCATCGCCCGGGCGGCCGGCTTTCCCCGACCGACGAGGCGGTCCGTCCTCGCCGCGTGTCCGGCCGGAACCGAACGTTGCCCTCAATGAGCGTCCGTCTCCACTTCGCCGCCCGCCCCGCGCCGGCGCTCGATCTCCTCCGCCGCTTCCAGCCGGTAGCGGACCCGGGCCCGCATCCAGTAGCTCTCGTCCCAGTGCCTCCCGACCTCGTCCGGGCCCCACCAGCCGATCGCCAGATCGCGCTGCGACGCCACCTTCGCCCGGTTCAGCGCCAGCGCCATCAGCAGTTCCCGTTCCTCGCCCACCGCACCCACCCTGGCCGAGGGGCCGGGCCGCCCGAGACGCTCCACAGCTCGGCCATGCGCGCAATGTGCAGCGCCACGTCGTTCCCGTGCTCGTGGCAGAGCCGGAAGCCCCCGCCGGCCAACAGCGGACCCTCGTTCGCAACCCGGACCTGCACCGCCCGGCCGTCCTGCTCGATCTTCACGATCAGCGTCCCGTCCAGGAGCCGCAGCCCGTCGACGCGCCCGCCGAGCGCCGCGTGAAACGCCGCGAGCGGCACCGCCCGCGCCGATCCCTCGGCCTCCAGCATCGGCTCGTCCGCAGCCAGGAACGGCGAGGCCGGACCGTCGCGCGCGAACGGGTTCTCCCACGCCTCGATCCGCCAGGGGTCGCGCGCCGCGAGGTCCGCCTCGGACTGCACGCGCACGGGAAACGGGGCCTCCTCATACGCCGGCGGCTCGGCGTGCGCCTCCCAGGCCGCCCGGTAGGCCCCGAGACCGCGCAGCAGCTTCCAGAGCGGCGTGAGCTTCCGGGCGGGCGTCCCGCCGTCCGTCACGGCCGGACCCCCGGGCGGCCGCCACCGGGGCGCAACCCTGCGCCCCGCGGGGACCCGCCCTTACCCGGTCCCCGCCGGCCGACCGCGCGCCGCTGGCGGGGCGCCGCCCGCGGCGGATCGGGATCCTCGCCCAAGGGGCAGGACCCGGCCCCGGAAGCGCCCCGCTACCACTTGATGAGGCTTCGCAGCATCACCCCGTGCTCGGCGCCGTCGTCGTTGACGGCCTCGCGGCGGGTGGCGTCGAGGCTGACCTCGAAGCCGGGGTCGCCGCGCACCGCCGAGGTCAGCCGCCAGCCCATGCGGTACTCGCGCGCCGTCTCGGACAGCCCGAACCCGACATTGGGCGTGCCGGTGAAGCGGTCGCCGAGGAGCGCCATGCCGTAGCCCGCCTCCGCGTCGAACCGGCTCGTCGGCTCCGCCCCGCCGTTGGTGGCCGCCAGCCCCGACGACGCCGGCAGCGCCCACAGACGCCCGGAGCCCGCCGGGTCCACGCCCCAGGACGGCGTGAGCGACATCGAGAGGCCGCGCCCCGCGTTGCCGCCCGGCACCAGCCGCAGCTGCCCCGTGACGCCCCATTCGTCGTAGCCGTCGGCGGCATGCACCGCGAGGCCGTGCACCTTCAGCGCCATGTCGAGGCCGCGCGACGGGTCCGCCCAGCCGAGGCCGGCCCCGACCTCGAGGCCCGTCCCCGTCTCCGCGTCGCCCGCGTCGTGGCGCACCCCGAGCTCGACCGACGGCGTCAGCGCCGCGCCGCTCGCGAACGCGAAGGTGCGCGAGCCGTCCAGCACCGCCCGCACCCGGCTCGACTCGCCGTGTGCGCCCGCGAGGTTGCCGAACGCGGATCCCGCGACCCGGTCGGACTCGGTGCGCACCCAGAACGCGTCCGCCTTCAAGGCCAGCGCGAACCCGCCCGGCTCGGCCGGGGCTATCAGCTCGCCCCGCACCCCCGTCGCCGCGAGCGTCATCGCGAGGTCCGTGCGGTAGCGCTGCGCCACGCCGCCGTCGAGGTCGAGCGTCATGCGCCCCGAGCCCGTGCCCGCCATGCCCCACGCCGAGATGCGCTCCGAGAGCGCGAGACGCGCATAGGGCATCATCATCGTCGCCGTGCTGCCCAGCGCGTAGCGCCAGCCCGCATCGCTCGCCGTGCCCTCGCCGACGCTGTGCGTCATCGCGAAGCCCATCAGCAGCCGGCCCCGCTCGTAGTCCATGCCCATCGACCCGGTCGCCGCCTCGCCGGTGAGGCCGAGACCCGGCACCGCCGCCGAGAACTGCGACACCGACGCCCCCTGGCCCCAGCTCGTCCACTGCGAACCGGCGCCCTGGCCGAGCACCGCCCGGAACGAGGTGCCCAGCAGCAGCTCGCGCCCCGTCACCCGGCGGGCGCCGGTGGCGGCGGCGGGGTCGTGCCAGCCGCCGGTCAGGCCGTGGCGCGCGAACGGATCGTCCTCGTCGGCCGCCGGCGCGGAGGGCGCGCCGAAGGTCTGCGCGAAGCCCGTCAGGACATGCGCGAGCGCGGCGCCGCCGCCGCCGGCCTCGCCGAAGTTCATGCGCTGCCCCATGAGCGTCACGTGCGAGCCCGCGCCGCGCGGCGTCTCCAGCCGCGCCGTCACCGACGCCACCGCGTCCGAGGCCACCATGCGCCCGAACCGCGACAGCCACATCGCCTGCAGCGGGTCGTCGTTCCTGACGACCCCCTTCGCCTCGCGGTGCATCTTGCGCAGATACGCCCCCTGCGGGTTCGAGAGCGTGAGCGTGAACGTCTCCTTGCCCTCGTCATGCGAGTCGTCGAGCAGCGCCACCGAGACCGTCTTCGCCGTCTCGCCCGGCGCAAAGGTCAGCGTGCCCGACGCGGCCGTGTAGTCCGCGCCGGCCGCCGCCGTGCCGTCGGCCGTCGCGTAGTCCACCGACACCGGCCCCGACGCCGCGCGGCTCAGCGTCACCGCGAAGTCGAGCGAGGCGTCCTTGCCCTCCTTCGCCCGCGCGTCCGCGACCCGGATCCGCGCCGGGCCCGGGACTTTCGCCGACGCCCCGCCGAGCGCGATCTTCACGTCCTTCCAGGAACTCGGCGCGACGCGGACCCGCCACAGCACCGGGTCCAGCGACTCCACGCCCGTGACCTTCCCGGCCGTCACCTTGAACGCATCGGCAGCGGGCTCCGAGCCCGACTGCACGTCCAGCGCGAACGCCGTCCGCCCGTCATGCTCCGCCGGGACCTTGCCGAACTCTACCGCCACGGTCTGGGCCTCTTCTTCCGGCGGGGTCTGTTCCTCGGGCACCTGCGCCTGCGCCTGCGCCTCGGTCACCTCGATGCGGTAGTCCGTGGTCGTCAACCCCGGTTGGAGCACCGTCACCTCCAGCCTGGTCGGGCCGTCCGGCGACAGCGGCAGCGCCGCCGCCGTCCCGGAAGCCCCGACCCGCTGCCGCGACAGAAGCGTCAGATGCGGCGCCGGCCGGCGCGAGCGCGCCCACACGGTCGGCGCGGCCGCCGCGCCCCACGACGCCGCCAGCGACACCTCACGGGTCCCCGCCGGGACCTCCGCCCGGTACGACGTCACCCCCGGCGAGAAGGCCGGAACCAGCGCCACCGCCTCCGAGCCCGCCGTGAGCGCAAGACCGCTCAGCGGCCCGCCCGCCGCCGCCGTCTGCGGCGCCGCCGCCCCGGCCACCTCGATGCGGTACGTCGTGGTCGTCCCCTGCCGCGGCTTCCCCGAACCGTCCGGCTCGATCACCGTCACCTCCAGCCCGGTCGGGCCGGACGGCGACAGCGCCAGCGCCGCCGCCGTGCCGGAGGCGTGAACCTGCGTCTGCGCCAGAATCGTCGCCCCCCCGCTCGAAAGCAAGACCACGCTCGGCGAGCCGGCCAGCTCGGCCAGCGCGCCCCACGACGGCGCCAGCGACACGCCCGCCGTCCCCGCCGGGACCTCCGCCCGGTAGGACAGCACATTCGGCGAGAAGGCCGGGGTCAGCGCCACCGCCTGCGAGCCGGCCGAGAGCGCAAGACCGCTCAGCGGACCGCCCGCCGCCGCGCGCGCCGCCGCCAGCCGCTGCCTCTCCGCCTCCGCTTCCGCCTCCGCCGCGAGCCGCGCCGCCTCCGTCTCCGCGTCCTCGTGGTTCGTAATCGTCAGGGTGAGCTCGGCAGCGCCCTGGTAGGTCAGCAGGCTTGTCCGCCTGCTGCACGTCGGGCAGTTCTCTACTTGCCTGCCGTCGTACTGAATGCCCGCATGGTCCGCCCTGACGCCGATGTCGATCGTCTCGCCGGAGTCCTCGTGCGGGTCGTCGACGACGTGAATCTCGAAGCTCGCGCTCCGGCTCCCCGAAGGGATGTGCAGCAGGTTCGCGGCCTGGACGGTCTCGGAAGACGTCCTTCCGAACCAGCCTTTGCCCTCGTTGCGCACCGGCCGCCTGTAATCGTCATATTCCGGACCGGCCGGTACCGGCGTGCGGTAGTCCTCCCCCCCAGGTCGCCGTGCCGCCGAGGTTGACGGTCACATTCACGCCGCCGTCAAGCGCCGGCTGGGGCAGCGTGACCGTCACCGTGACCGGCCCGCCGCCCTCGCGCGGCGCGCCGCTCGCGCTCAGGGTCGGACCGCTGGCGCTCAGGGCCGGAGAGGGGTCCGGCGCCGTCAGCCTCACCCCGACCTGCTGGCCGTCGCTCCATTGCGCGTTGACGCCGTTCCATGTGTAACTTTCTTCAATGCCGAATGAACCAACGGGTAGCCGCGTAGCGCCGAGATGCAACACCATCCCGGCAAGATTCGACCGTGGTGTCGGGTTGATGTCAATTCTTGCCGACCTACTGGTAGGAAAGTAAAACAAACCTTCGACTAGATAGGTCACACCGTTGTACTCGAACTCATCGTCCGAGAGCGCCACGGAGCAGTTGTCTGCGGAGGCGGCGAGGGAGCAGCCGAGAAACCCTGAGCCCTCATCGACTGTCAGCGTCGGGCTCCAGACGGTGTTCCGCCCCGCGCCCCCGTCGACGGAGGGCACATCGGGGGCGGGCATCTCCAGACTCACGCGAACCCGGCCCGACGCGGGCAGCGAGCCCAACCAAGAGTAGCCGTTTTCGCTTGGAGAGGCGTCTTCGACGCCATTCCGGTAGACGGAGAAACCGCCCACAGCGCCGTCCGCCAGCGGCCAGCGCGTGCTGCCGACAACCAGCGTCGCGCGCTGCGCGAAGGCAGCGGGGATGTTCCGATCCAACGCGATGTCGATCTGGTTTCGTCGAGTACCCGAGAAGAGATAGCTAGTAGACTGGAGAACCGCGACCCGGTAGGTCTGGCCGCCATAGCTGAAGCTGTCGTCCGTCAGCGCACCCCGGCAGCGATAGGTTGTTGAGACGAATCTCGGCTCCGTGCAACCGCGACCGACAATGTGACCGAAATGAGCCCGTGTGTAGTCGTAGTTCTGCACGTCCAGCATGGCGGACCAGAGGGTGACGGTATTCTGCGCCTGGGCCGGCGCGGCCGCGAACAGGCCGAGCGCCCCGAGCAGCAGCGCGAGGACGGGGAGCAGCGCGGGGCGGCGCCACGCGGACGCGGCCCGGCGCGAGCCCGCCGGCGCATTCGGCGGGTTGGTGCTGGAGTATTCCGATCGACGACGTTCACCGCCGTCGGGTGCGCCCGCGCGCGGGGCGAGGCGGCGCAAGGGAGAACGGCACGAAGCGACAGGCGGGGCCGAAGGCTGTAAAGATGTTGACATGATGCTCTCCCGTCAGGTCCGTGCAGTGTAGCGAATCTCGAGGATGACGTCCTCGAGCGTCTCGAGCGCCGCCCGGTGTGGTGAGCGCGGGCGCCGCGCCTCGATGTCCCGCGCCGCGGCCGGGAAGGTGAGCAGCCAGGTCGAGCCCACCCCGCACCGCTCGAAGGGGAGGAGGCGCCCGCCCCTGGCGTTCATCCTGGCGGTATCGGTGTCGGCGCCGGCAAGCGTGATCTGCTGGCGCCCGAAGACGTTGAGGAGGCCGCTCGCCTCGGATTTTCCGCGGTCGAGGTACGTGCGGTGGCCGATGAGCGCAAGGCGCCCGCCCAGCCCCTCGCCGAGACCCGGCACCGTCACCCGCAGCGACGCGATGCGCCGCGCGTACTCGTCGGGCATCGCCTCGTCGAAGACCGCCTCGCCGAGGGTGAACACCCCGCGCCCGGTCTGCCGCACGCCCTCGAGCGCCACCGCATCGACCTCGCTCAGCCGCACCGTCAGCGTGGCTTGCGCCTCCGGCCGGTAGCGCTCCATGTGCGCGAAGTCCATGCGCTGCAGGTCGAGCAGGAGGCTCTGCCCGGCGAGCAGTCCGCGGTGCTGCGCATCCCAGGCCGGGCGGATGAACGTCGCCGCCCAATCGCCGACCTCGACCCGGTAGGCCTGCTCCGCCAGGCGGCAGAACCGCAGCGTGAGGTCGTAGGCCGAGTCGTAGAGCGACGCGATGCGCCCCGCGTACCAGTTGCGGAACTCGCGGTTGGTGACCCGGCGCAGGTGAAACGCGGCCAGGGCCTGCGCATTGGCGGTCTTGACCCCGAGCTGGACCAGGGTGCCCCGTTCCTCCCCGATGTCGTAGTCGAGGCGGGCAATCTCGGCGGTGATGCGCTCGACGACCTTCTCCGTCGCCGCCTGCTCCATCCGGTTCTCCTGCTGCCGCCGCACGACCTCGCCCCGATGCATCAGCGCCTCCGCGGTGGTGCCGTAGGTCTCGGCCAGGTTGTCGAGCGCGAAGGCTGCGGCCTCGGGAACGGACTTGGGCTCGGCGCCGCCGAACGAGAGGCCGAAAATCGTCGGAAAGAGGCCCAGCCCCGCCGCGATGGAGGTTTGCATGGTCGCCAGGCCGAGCGTCGCCCCCTTGATGCCGAGCAGGGCATGGGCACCCGTCTCCTCGCTGTTCATGAACTCCCCGGCGAAGCGGTCCCGCCACTCGAGATACTTGTTCGCCTCATCGCGCTCCTTCTCGAGGACGGTCCTTCCCCTGACCATGCTCTCGATGAGGCTCTCCTGACCGGCTTCCTCCAGATTGCAGGCGATGTGAAGCGCCTGCCCGGCGTGAAGCTCCTCGAGTGCGAGCTCGTCCTGGCGGTAGAGCCCGCGGGTGAGCAGGTCCCCGAAGTACATCAGGCTCTCGACCGCCTCCCTCGCCTTCGCCATCGCGGCCTCGAAGTCGAAGGGAAGCGCGGCCTGCGACGACGCGGCCGCCTCCGACGCAGGCGCGCCCGAGAGCGCCGCCGCCTGCAGCGCGCGCGGCGACACGGGCGCGGCGACGAGCGGGAGGTTGAGCGGCTCGCCGTCGATGGAGCGCCAGTGACGCAGGTTGTCGAGCCGCGCCTCCAGCACCGTCCAGGCGCTGCGCATTTCCTCGTTGTACGGCGGGCGGAAGTCCCCCTCCCCGACGGCTCCCAGCGCCGGATTGTCCCAGTCCTCGCGGGTCGAGCGCTCGAACGCATCGCCAGCCTGGTCGAGGAACAGGCTCTTCGCCGAGACGTACCACATCTTGGCCAGGCGCAGCGATTCCGCCGTCCCCTGGCGGTAATGCGCATCTCCCTGCCCGGTCATCGTCCGCAGGTAGTGGCGCATGGTGGCCAGCCGGTAGTGCGCCGGCTGCTCCACCGCGATCCGGTCCGGATCGGCGATGGCGTAGGAAACGCCCTCGTTGCGGGGCAGGAGCGGCCACACGCCCCATTCGTCGCCGGCCTCGGCCTGCGGGTTGTAGATCGCGTGCAGCCAGAGCCGCGCCTCCTCGTACTTGCCGGCGGCGCCGTAGCGGGCGGCGATGCTCAATGGCGCATGGAAGAACAACTCCCAGGCGTAGAGGCCGAAGGGGCCGTCGAAGTCGAGCCTGGACAGCGGCCTCGGCTTCTGCACCTCGCCGTAGTGCGGCTCCTCGGACGCCTCCACCATCTCGAGAAAGTTCCCGACGCCGGTCTCCTCGGGCTGCTGCCTGTTCAGCGAAAACAGCGCATCGAGGTCATGGCCCGGATAGACCCCGCCCGCGATCTCTTGCATCCCGGTCGAGAACAGCCCGGCCGCCACCGTGCCCACGTTCCGGTCCTCGCTCAGCAGGTAGTGCTCGGCCTCGCGCTCCTCCTCGTCCGTGCCGAAGAACAGATGGCTGGCATAGTCTTCCAGCAGCACATAGGCCGAAACGTGCCCGAGCCTGTCCGCCCTGGGCTCGTCCAGCGCGTCACCCGCGATCCCGAACTCCGCCTCCACGATCACCTCGACGACGCCGGCTTCCGGCGTGTCCGGATCGAAGGCCAGCGAGGCGTCGACCGGCGCGAAGTCCACCTCTCCCACATGGCCCGGCGGCATGCTCGCCCACGATCCGGTGCCGGGCGGCCTCGACGCCGTTGATCTTCACGATCGCGTACGCACCCGCCAGGCCGATGCCGTTGATGGTCCTGGTACTCCACCGTAGGACGCCGACCAGCGATAGACCAGGTCTCCGCGGCGCTCCCCCGAGAGCGCCAGCGTCCAGCCCGGGTGAGTCATCACCAGGAAGGTGGTGTTCAAATCCCCGCCCCCGGGAACCAGGGAGACCCCAACGACCCCGTGCTCGCCGGGCTCGATCCCGACCCCGGGGTGCTCGACGTTGCTCAGGCTGTGCGGAATGCTGGCGTAGATCGGTTCCCCCACTTCCCTGGCCAGGGTGTGCGGCTTCGCCAGCACGAGGCTCGTCGTCCTGATCTCGTTGCGTGACGAAGAGCCCGACAGCCGCCACACGAACCTGCGCGACTCGTCCGCGAGATTATCCGGATTCGTGGCGAAGAAGAGCGCAATCTGATTCGGGAGCGTCTCGAAGTAGGGCTGGTAAATCAGGGGCCGATAGGCACCCGGGCCGTCCGGCCCGACGAGGTCCGTCACCTCCAGATCGGCGCCGGCGAGGTCCGGCGCCTCCGGATCGGCGCCGGCGAGGTCCGGCGCCCACGGGTCGGTGAAGCTGCCGTCCAGGTTCTGCCGGCTGTACTTCGGCTTCAGGCGGTAACGGGTGGTCGTGCCGCCGTCCGCGTCGGTGACGACCTCTTCCTCCATCTCGAACCAGAACAGGAACAGCCGGTTCCACGCAAAGGCCGGCACCACGCCGTAGACGTGCTCGGCCGCGACCGGAAGCTGCGCCTTCTTCCAGTCGTCCCATCGGAACGCATGCGGCGAGCCGTCCACCAGCCGCAGCCGGTCGATCTCCAGCCTGCGGTAGTAGTAGCCGTGCTTCTCCCAGTCCGCACGCGCCGTGAAATAGTACGTCGTGCGCGACATGTTGCGCGTGAAGAAGAACCCGTGGGGCCGAAGCTCCGAGACCCTCTGCAATCCGCCGACATAGCCGTGGACCGCCGCCTCGACCCCGTCCCCGTCGATCTCGCCCTGCGAGAGCAACCGCTCGAAGTCCCGGAACAGCTCCGTCTTGCCCTGGCGCAGCTCGGGCTCGATGAAGTTCGACGGATAGAGAGCGAGCTTCTCGTTCGCCTCCCACAGCCGGTACTGACGCCCCGTCTCCCAGACTCGCGCAAACCCCGCTCGATCCACGAATTCCGCGCTCTCGACGTTCTCCAGCGCCCGGTTGATGTAGAGCTGCACCGAGCCCGTCGCCTCCAGCAGCCGCGTCGCCGGCACCTCGCGCGACACCTTGACGTCGAGCAGCAGGTACTCGTAGAGGTTCTCGTCGGTCGCGATGCGTTCCTTCAGCACCCCGTCCGCCGCTGCCACCCGCGTCAGCCAGAGCGCCACCAGCGCGTCGCGATGCTCCTCGTCGACGAGCCCCTCGGCCCTCGCGGCATGGGCGCCGTCCTCGAACCGCCCGAGCCCGATCAGCGCCGCGGCCCGCGCCGCGGGCCAGTCCGGCTCCTCGCCGTTCGCCCCCTCGAGCGCAATGAGCTCGGCCGCGCCCAGCCCCGCCTCGCGGCAGAGCGCGACGCGACGCGCCACGAAGTCCGCCTGCTCCACCGTCGCGATCCGCCCGTCGTCGATCCCGATCCCGGGTCCCACGGCAAGCAGCGCGATCTCGCCCCCCGGCCAGTCCAGCAGCCGTCCGAGCCGGTCGTGGTTCTCCGACTGGCCCGCATCGCCGTCATCCGCGGCCACCTTCGCGAAGTAGGCCAGCCAGTCGTTGGCCGACGCCTGCGCGTCCTGCAGCCCCTTGAACCGCAACAGAAGGTGGACCTGCTTCAGCGTCAGCGGCGCTTCCATGCCCGCCGCGATCCAGGACGGACTGTCCGCCGCCAGCTCCACCTCCGGCACGTCCATCCCGATCCGCCCGACCACCAGCGCATGGCGGTGGAGGTCGAACAGCAGCCGCAGGCCGGCCTCGTTCGCCGGGTCTTCGTCCGTATCCCAGTCGACCAGGACGGTCAGCGCCTCGTAGGCGCCGTTGCCCATCCAGCGAAGCAGGCCCGGCACCGCGGCCTCGTACAGACCGTCCCCCTGCCGGGCCACATGCGAGGCAAGGATTGAGCCCTGTTCGCCGTGCCGCGCCGCCAGGCGGCTCACCAGCTCGTCGGCCCGCTCCGCCTGGCCCGGATCGTCGAGATCGACCTCGTTATTCGTCAGAACCCCGGTCACTGCCGCGGCGAGCGCGTCGCGCTCGCCGGTGACCATCAGTCCCCGGTCACCGTCGTCGAGAACTTTCGCCTCCTTGAGTTCCGCGACCCACGCATCCGCCCCGATCGTGACCGCATCGCCGGACCCGTCGAACCAATCGGTGTAGGGAATGAAGTCGGGCTCCGCGACCAGCGCGCCGGCAACGCCCTGTTGAAGCTCAAACACCCAGTTCAGAATGTCCCGGTTGGGATAAAGGACCGCGTCCTTCGGCGCCGTCAGGA
Source organism: Alphaproteobacteria bacterium (assembly GCA_965202925.1). Classification (GTDB taxonomy): domain Bacteria; phylum Pseudomonadota; class Alphaproteobacteria; order Bin65; family Bin65; genus Bin65. The sequence continues at coordinate 1,306,398 of CBDBCG010000002.1, forward strand.
GCGTCATCGCCTCGGCCGGCGTGAACTCCGCCTCGCGCATCCACGCCGCCAGCCAGCTCACCCGGTCCAGGGCCGTCAGAACATCGCCGCAGATACGGCTCCGCGCCAGCGTGGCGAGCAGCGCGGCATCCACCTTGCGCACGAGCTCGATACCCTCTGCCACGCTCCAGCCCATCAGACCGAACAGATATGAGAGACGGTGGATACGCCCCATCATCGCACTGTCAAGCACGTCCTTGGGCGAACCGCTCACCTCCGAGACCACCAGATCCCACTCCGCGCGCGACAGCCTGAAGCCCCGGCGCAGGACCGCGCCGAGATGCCCCTCGGGACCATCCCCGTCCACCTCGCCGATCTGCACCTCGTGGTCCTGCGCCCACCGCCTCGTCTTCAGCGCGATCTCCGGTGCATCGGCGCCGAACAGCTCGCCCATCAGGCTCGTCTCGCCGCTGCCCTCGCGGCGCAGGCAGTTGATGTCCCCGACAAGCGCCGCGAACCGCTCGACGCCCACCCCGTGGCGCGCCGCCCACTCCGCATGGCGCGCCAGCAGGTCGAGCCCCGTGCCGTCGGACAGCACCTCGTGCTGGATGCTGTTCTCGCCGCCGCCGCGGTCATCGTCAAAGTCGTACGACGGATGCCCGTACACCGCTGTCAGCAGCAGCCAGTCCAGCCAATGGAACGCAAGCCCGGTGCGCCGCTGAAGCCGGACGCACTTGTTCTGCATCTCGTGAACGTGCCACGGCAGATCGCGCCGGCTCGATTCGCCGCCGGTATAGCCCTGGGTCCGGTATCGGCCGTCCTCCTGCTCGGCAAGCTCAAGGTACCAGCCGTTGCCCATGAAGCGATAGAACATGCTTCTATGGACGCGCCCGGCCTCGTCGACCACCGTGGCATCGTCGCCGACCAGCGCCTGGAACTCCTGGAACGAGAGCCCGGCCGCCGCGGAGAAGGCGTCCGCGAACTGCAGCTCCTCATTGGCCGAACCCGTGTCGGGAAGGCCGAACCACGCTCCGTAGAGCGTCTCGGCATCGGGCCGCTCGCCCAGCATCTTCACGTGTTCGCCGTAGAGCCGCACCCGGTCGGCCGGGTTCGCGACCAGGGTCCAGTCGCCGACACCGGGCGCGAAGGCGTCTCCGCGCCCGCGCTCGGCAATCGCGTTGAGGCTCAGATCCCCCATCGCCGCCAGCGCCTCGCGCACCGTCGCGTTGTCCCGGTCGAACGGCATCGCGAACGGATGCCGGATGGTATTCAGCGCCTCGATCAGCGCCGCTTCGTCCTCCGCGATCCCGTTGTCGATCAACTGCGCCGCCAGAACCTCGTTGGCCAGCCGCAGCGTCGTGATCTCAAGGTCGAGATTTTCCCGGCTCAGCGCCAGGTCCTTCAGATCCGGGCGGCGCCGGTCGAGCTCGAACGGCGACTGCTCGGGCGTGATCTCGGCCTTCGCAAGCTGGTACAGCCAAGCCAGGTAGGCGGCCGGCGACTGACTCGACTGGATGGAGTCCGGCCGCACGTAGCGCACCGCCTCATCGTCGAGCACCCCGCCGCCCAGCGGCGAGCGGCTCGCCGGCGCGGACACATGCCGCAGCGTCGCCGTCGCCGGATCGTGCAGCCCCACCAGGTCGCGGCCCGCGCCCTCGACCTTGCGCGCCAGATGACCGGCCTTCATGAAGCGCTGCGGCAGCTCCCGGAACTCCGGCCCCGTGCTGTCGCCCCCGCTCCGTTCCAGCAGGTGCCGATGCAGCCGATCGACGCTGCGGAAACCGGTGGCCTCGTCCGGCGTCGCGAA
>CBDBCG010000003.1:0-813994 GCA_965202925.1 Alphaproteobacteria bacterium
TGATCCGCAATGCCGCCGTCCTTCCCCGGACGGCGGAGGCGCCGGGACTTGCGCGCCCGGCGGCCCGGACCGGCGTCCACGTCGCCGCGCTGGTGCGGCTGGTGCGCGCCGTCGCCCGGCGCGAGACGCTGCCCGGCTACGCGATCGCGCGCGGTGCGGGAGTCTCGCCCGACGGCATGACCTTCATCGAGACCTGGCGGGGTCCGCGCCTCGCGGCGCATGTCCTGGAAGCGGACCGCGATGCGACCGACGCTGCAGGCCTCGCCGGGACCATCGCCCGGTCTGTCGGGAGCCTGCCGGGCGTTGGCCGCCTCGCGGCGCTCTGGCTGGCCGCGCCGGGGACGGGTCCGGGCGGCGGCCGGCTGGTCGTGGCGGTAACCGAAGCCCACGGAGATACGCGATGAGCGCCCGCACCGATAACCCCGGCTCGTGGGCCGGGGCAGGCGGCGATCCCGATGCGGTGCGGCGGCGCCAGCTGCTGCTGTTCTCGGTCATCGCGGCGGTCGCGCTGGTCGCAGTCGCGGCCTGGCTCGGCATGGGCGGGAGCAAGACCGAGGCGCCGCAGGGCGGCATCGACGCCGGGATCGTGGATCCGGACGCCGCCGAGATGGTCTGGACGCGGCGCTCGGAGGCGCGGCTCAAGAAGGTCGAGGGCGCGCTGCAGCGGATGGAGCAGGAGGCGGGCCGGCTGCGCACCGAGAACGAGGGACTGCGGACGAAGCTGGAGAGGCAGACGGCCGACGGGATCCGGACCATCGACGCGCAGAAGGCGAGGATCGACGAGCTGGAGCGGCGGCTTCAGCCGGCCGGGCCGGGCGCCGCGCCGGGCAGCGCGCCCGCGGGCGATCCCTGGTTCCGGGGCCGGGCGCCGGCGGCGCCGGGCGGCGATGCGCAGCAGCCGGCCGTGCCGGCGCGCGCTCGCATGATCGAGACCTTCGAACTCAAGGGCGGGCCGCAATCGTCGATGGCCGATCCCCGGAACGGGGGCAGCCGGGGGGGCAGGCCCCGCACGGGTCCGGAACTGGTCGCCGATGCCGTGGCGAAGCCGGTGTCGGTGTGGCTGCCGGCGGGCGCCCATGCCGAGGCCGTGGTGCTGGCCGGGGTCGACGCCTCGGCCGGGGTGTCCTCCCAGGGCGATCCGCGCCCGGTGCTGCTGCGCATCACCGGCCCGGCCTGGACAGCCGCCGAGGATGGCAGGGCCCTGCAGGTCGACGTCGACGGCTGCACCGTCACCGGCGCCGCCCATGGCGATCTCTCCTCGGAGAAGGTCTACGTCCGCTTCCGGACCATGACCTGCGCCGGCCCGGAGGCCGGCACGGTGATCGAGACCGACGTCGCCGGCTTCGTCGCGGGTTCCGGCAAGACCGGGGTGCGCGGACCGGTGGTGAGCCGCGAGGGCGCGCTGGTCGAGAAGGCCTTTCTCGCCGGCATGGTCTCGGGCCTCGGCCAGGGCGTCAGCCAGGCCTTCCAGCCCCAGGCCGTCGCGACCGGCGGCGGTGCGGCCGTCGCCAACACCGCACTCGGTGACATCGGCCGGGCCGGCCTCGGCGCCGGCGCGTCCACGGCGGGGCAGAAGGTCGCCGACTACATGATCCGCCGCGCCGAACAGTACCAGCCGGTGATCCAGCTCCAGGCCGGGACGAAGGTGACGCTGGTGTTCCTCGAGGGCGCCCGCATCGACGGCCGTGTGCCGGTCCGGACCGCCCGGAAAGGACAAGGACAAGGACAAGGACAAGGACAAGGACAAGTACAAGGACAAGGACAAGGACAAGGACAAGGACAAGGACGATGATGCATGCCACGAAACACCCGCGCCGCATGGCGCTTCCGGCCGCTGCATTGGCCGCGTTCCTGCTCGCCGGCTGCTCGTCGGGCCATGTCGGCGAGAGCTGGCAGTGCCCGCTGGCCGATACCGGGACCTGCGACAGCGTCGCCGACGCCGATCCGGCGGTGCCGGACGCGAAGGCCGCCCGGGATACGGCCCTCGGGGACCCGCTCTGGCGGGTACGAAATACCCGGCCGCCGAGCCCTGCGGTCGAGGAATCCTGCGATGCCGCCTGCGATGGCGGGTTCGATCCCTTCGGCTGGCTGGCGCGGCTGTTCGGCGGCGAAACGGCGGAAGAGAAGACCGCCGCGGCCGGACCCACCAGGCTCCTGCCTCCCGAAGCCCCGGCCACCGCCGCCCTGCCGTCCGAACCCGACGCCGGGGAACAGGCCGGCGCCCCTCTCCCGGCGGAACCGGATGCGGCCGAACGGCACGCGATCACCGAAGATGCGCCGGTTGAGGATCTCCGCACGGACGAGGTCGTGGCGCGGATCTGGATCGCGCCCTTCGTCGACGCCGGCGGGGTCTATCGCGAGGCCTCGTACGTGCGGGTCGTGCTGGAGCCGGCCGGCTGGAGGCTCGGGCGGTGAAGCGTCTGCTGGAGCTGTTCGAGGGGCCGGAGGCGCCCGGCCCCTGGTCGCCGCCGGAGATGCCCGCCGCGCTGCACGCGCTGCTGCCCTGGCGGGCCTTCGACGAATCGAGCGAGCTTTACGTCAACGCGGCCAGCACGGGCTTCGTCGTCGAGCTGCCGCCGTTCGCCGGCATCGACACCGAGACCCTGGGGGCGCTCGCCGGCACGCTCGCCGACGCCGCGCCCGAGCGCTGCACGGTGCAGGTGATTCACTGGGCGAGTCCGCGCTTCGGCGCGGCGAGCCGCGCCTGGGCCGAACCCCGGATCGGGGGAGCCCGCCCCGGCCCACGAGCCGGGGGGGCAGGCTCCCGGATCGGGGGAGCCGGGGGCGGCGCGCTTGCCCGGATGGGTGCGCGGCGCCGCAATCTGCTCGCGTCCGGCGGCTGGCGCCGGCTGCACGCGGGCGGCCCGCCCTTCACGCTGTCGGACTACCGGGTGTTCGTCACCGCCTGCCTCGCGGCCCTGCCCGGCCCGGCCGCCGAGACCGCGCTCGGCGCCTTCCGCCGGGCATTGGAGGGCACGCTCGCCTCGGCGGGCGCGGCCACACGCAGGCTGGAGCCGGACGCGCTGCTGTCATTGGCGGCCGAGCTGGTCGCGCCTGACATCGGCGGATACCGCGATGGCGGGAGCGAACGTCCCTGGCGCCGGTGGTCGCCGCGCGATCCCATTCACGAACAGTGCATCGCGCCGGGCCGCGCGCTCACGGTCCATCCGACCGGCCTCACCTTCCATCACCCCGACGACGGCTCAGGCGATATCGCCGTGCGGGTTCTCAGCGCCATCGCCTTCCCCGAGGTCTGGCCGGGCTGGCGCGGCAACGCGCTGATCGGCGATTTCCACCGCGACTTCCTGCAACCCGGCTGCCCGGTGCTGACCTGCCTCACCGTGGTGACCGGCGACGAGGCGGCGGGCGAGAAGGCCTTCCTCAAATCCGCCCGCGCGACGCAGCAGGCCGGCACCGGGATTGCAAGGTATCTCCCCGGCCTGCCCGAGAAGGCGCGCGACTGGCAGGCGGTGACCGAGCGGATCAAGGACGGCGAGAAGCTGGTCCGGGCCTGTTACATGGCGGCCGTCTACGCCCCATTGGACGTGCTCGACGAGGCCGAGCAGGCGGTGCGCGCGATCTATCACGGCCAGGGCTGGCGCGTGAACGCCGAGCGCTACATGCAGCTCCCGTCCTGGCTCGCCTGCCTGCCGATGGCCTCGGCGGGCGGCCTGGATGCCGATCTCGAACGCATGGGCCGGATGAAGACCCTGCTCACCTCTTCGGCGGTCAACCTCGCCCCGCTGCACGGCGAATGGCGGGGACAGCCCGCCAATCCCGACAATCCGCCTGCCCTCTTCCTGATCGGCCGGCGCGGCCAGCCGGCCTGCTGGTCGCCCTTCGCCAACGAGGCCGGCAACTACAACGTGGCGGTGACGGGGAAATCGGGCTCGGGCAAGTCGGTGCTGATGCAGGAGCTGGTGACGGGCCTGATCGGCGCCGGCGGCGAGGCCGTGGTGATCGACGACGGACGGTCGTTCCAGCACACGGCCGAAGCGATGGGCGGCGCCTTCATCGCCTTCGGCAAGGACCCGGCCTGCCTCAACCCCTTCGCCATGATCGACGCCGGAACGGCGGAGCATGACGGCGATTACCGGGAGGAATGCTTCGCGATGCTGGCCGGCGTCATCGGCCGCATGGCCAGGCGCCGGGGCTCGATCGACGACATCGAGGCGGCGCTGATCGCCGAAGCCATCGCTTCCGCCTGGGACGAGGCGGGCAACGACGCCGATCTCGGCACGGTGCGGAAGAACCTCGAAGGCCGCGACGACCGAAGGGCGAAGGACATGGCGACGGCGCTCGGTCCCTGGTGCCCCGGCGGCGCCATGGGCCGGCTGTTCGCCGGCTCCAACGTCCCCGACCTGGAGAACGCCCTGACGGTGTTCGAACTGGCCGAGTTGAAAGGCCGCGGCGACGTCCAGGCGGTGGTCCTCATGCTGGTCGTGTTTCTCTCGACCCAGCGCATGTATCACGGCCCGCGCACCCGGGCGAAGGCCATCGTCATCGACGAGGCCTGGGACCTGCTCTCCGGCGAGGACAGCAAGGCCTTCCTCGAAGGCGCCGCACGCAGGGCCAGAAAATACCGCGGCGCGCTGGTCACCGGCACGCAGTCGGTCAACGACTACTACGCCAACCCCGCCGCGCGCGCCGCCTGGGAGAACTCGGACTGGGTGATCTTCCTCGCCCAGAAGGACGAGTCGGTCGAGCTGCTGAAGTCGGAGAAGCGCATCCACTGCGACCCCGGCATGGAGCGGGCGCTCAAGAGCCTGACCACCGCCGACGGCAGATACGCCGAGCTGGTGCTGCACGGCCCGGACGGCTGGCGGGTTGCAAGGCTGGTGCTCGACGCCTGGTCGGTGGCGCTGTTCTCGTCGCGCGGCCCGGCCTTCGCGGCGGTGGAAAACCTCAAGGCGCAGGGCCTCACCACCGTCGAGGCCATCGACCGGCTCGCGGGGGACGCCCTCCACGGGGATGCCGCCTCCGCCGCCGGCCCTCCCCCGGCCGCTACCGGACATTCCGAAGAGACAGAAACGGGAGAAGCCGCATGACTGCAAGGACGGGAAGTGCGCGCCGGCGTGCCGGCAAACAGGAGAGGCCGCTCACCTGGCCGGGCGACCCGGAGACCGTCACCGCGGCCGACATCGACTTCGAGGCGCTGGCCCATGTGCTCGCCAACACCTGCCGCCGGGGCGGCTGCACCCGCCGGTATCACTCGGTCGCGGCCCATGCGGTGGTCGTCAGCGAGGAGGTCGCGGCGCTCGACGGGCTGGAGGGCGAGGACCGGCGGACACTCGCGCTGTACGCGCTCGTCGCCGATGCGCCGTCGGCCTGGCTCCGGGGCGTCGCGGCAGGGTCGCAGCGGGCGGCCGAACGGACGGGGCGTCTCGCCACGGGAATCGCACAGGCCGTGCGCGAGGCCGCCGGACTGGACGCGGTACTGGAGGAAGAGCCGGCGGAATTGCTGCGGTTCGTCACACGCATGGCGGTCGCGACCGAGAACCGCGACCTGCTGGACGGAAATGCCCGAGCCGGCGCAGGCGTCGCCTTCCCGCCGCTCAAGCGGCGTATCCGCAGCGTTATGCCCGACAAGGCGGCGAAGGTATGGTTGGCCCGTTTCCGGGCGCTCGCCGGGACGGACGAGGAGCGGCGCGGGCGCCTTTCCCGAACGGACGGGTCGGATGCCGGCGAAAGCTGACATGGACCGCGGCGGGTCAAGCTGGCCGGTGATGGTGTCGGCGGTGCTGCTCTCGGGCGCCGTCGCGGCGGCGGTCGCGGCCGCGATCCTCCGGTACGGCCCGGACTTCGTTCCGGGCTACGGCGTCGAGCCGCCGCCGCGCATCGCCGGCGTCCGGCTTGCCGAAATCACCGCCGCCTACACCACGCGCGCCGCGAGCGAAGGCAAGAGTGCCGAGGACGTGCGGGCTTGGGGCGCAGCCCTCGAAGTCGCGCTCGATCGTGTAGCCCGTCGCCACGGCGCGGTGCTGCTGCCAGCGCGCGCGGTCGCGTCCGGTGCTCCGGACCTGACGCGGCAGGTCGAGGCGGCGCTCGCGGCCATCCTCGCCCGCGCGCATGCCGGAAGCGCGCCGCCGCCGGAGGACGGGCCGTGAGCGCGCCGCACCCGGTATTCGAACTGCGGCTCCCGAACCTGCGGCGCCGTCGCATTAGCCTCGCCATCATGGTCGCATTGGCGGCGCTGTGGCTCGGCGCGGCCTCGCATATCCATGTCAATGCGAGCTGGTCGGACGGGGCCTGGGGCTATGCCGCCTTCCCGCTGTTCGGCGAGGACCCGAAGCCCGGCGACCGGGTGCTGTTCGATCCGCGCCCGGATCGGGGTCCGGGCCAAGCTCCGTCGGTCGAATCTCCGGTGCCGTATCTCAAGACCGTGCGCGGGGTACCGGGCATGCGGATCGAAGTCGGGAAAGACAGAACGGTCTTTCTGAACGGTGTTCCCGCCGGCCGGGCCAAGACCCATGCCCTCGACGGGCGGCCGCTCGCGGCCATCGCGCCCGGGATCATCCCGCCGGGGCATTTCTACGTGCACGCCGACCATGTGGATTCCCACGACAGCCGCTATGCGGAGATCGGGCTGGTGCCGCGCGGGCGCATCCTCGGCCGCGCGATCGCCATGCCGGACATTCCCTGGCTGGGGCTGGAGGGGCCGCTGGTCGGGCCGGAGGATGTGGGCGAGGCCGGCCGGGCGACGATCCTGCCGCACCCGCTGGACAGCGGCGCGGCGGCGCCGGCCGCGGAATTGCCGCGATGATGCGCCCCGCCGCCCTGCTGCTCGCCGCGACGCTGGCCGCGCTGCCGGCCGCCGGCATTCCGTCTGCCGCATCCGCAAAGGACCTCGGCGTTCGCGGCGCGACCTGGCCGGTCGCCGAGCCCGACCTGCTGGCGCAGATCGAGGCCCGTCTGATCGAACTGGAACGCTCGGGGGCGCTGGCGCGGCTGGAGAGCGAGGCCCGCGCCAACGCCCGGCGGAAGCTGGAGGAACCCGATCCCCTGCCCGGCATCGCGCCGGCGCGCGAGCGACGCAGCCGGCTGTGGGACCCCGCGATCACGGTCGCGCGGGACATCCGGGCGGCCGGCGGCGCGCTGATCGCTGCCGCCGGCACGCGGGTGAACCCGCTGGAGCGGATGACGCTCGCCCGCGACCTGCTGTTCGTCGACGGCCGGCGCGCGGCCGAGATCGCCTGGGCGCTCGCCCATGAAGACGAAAGCGGGCGCCCGGCGAAGATCGTGCTGCTCGCCGGGCCGCCGCTCGACCTGATGCGGCGCCACCGCCGGCCCTTCTTCTTCGACCAGGGCGGGCGCCTCGCCGCGCGCTTCGGCCTCCGGTTCACGCCGAGCCTGGTCGAGCAGGCCGGAATGCAGCTGCGCATTACTGAGATCCCGGTCGAGGACCGGAGGGATTCCGGCTCGGAGGCCGGGACAAGCCCCCAACAGGAGGACTGAGCAATGCTGAACATGAACCGGGCGACATTGCTGGGCCATGCCGGCCGCGATCCCGAACTGCGCGATCTCGGCAACGGCGGGCGGGCGGCGGTCTTCACGCTCGCGACCACCGAGAAATGGACCGACCGGGAGGGCCGGCCCGCCGAGGCGACCGAATGGCACCGGGTGGTGGTCTACGGCCCGTCGGTGAAGGCGGTCGAAACCATGCTGAGAAAGGGCGACCGGGTGATGGTCGAGGGCCGGATCGCCAGCCGCGCCTTCCGCGACAAGGACGGCAACGACCGGGCGGTCACCGAGATCGTCGTCTCCCGGCGGCAGGACACGGTGAACATCCTGTCAGGGCGGCGGACGCCCGACGTAGGGGAAGGCGACGGCGCGGCAACGGAAACGGGTGCCGGGGCATGACCCGCCGCCTCCTTCTTCTGGCAGCCCTGGCCGTGCTGGCTGTCCTGTGGTCCGGCGCGGCCTCGGCCCAGTCCTGCACCGGGCGCTTCGTCAACCCGATCTCGGACGTCTGCTGGGAGTGCCTGCTGCCGATCTCGATCGGGCCGATAACCATCGGCAGCGCTTCGGGCGCCCCGGACACCCCGAACCCGTCCTCGCCGATCTGCCTGTGCGGCTCGCCCATTCCGCGCATCGGCCTGTCGCTCGGGGTCTGGGAGCCGGCGAGGCTGGTCGACGCGACCCGGGCGCCCTGGTGCTTCCCCAACCTGGGCGGCCTCACCATCGATCCCGGCCTGCCCGCCGGGCGCGGGCGCACCGGCTCCTCCGGCGGCGACGGCGCGCAGGGTTCTGTCTGGCATGCGCACTATTACATGTACCCGCTGCTCTCCTGGATCGGGGTGCTGCTGGATCTCGGCTGCCTGGAGGGCGGCGGTCTCGACATCGCCTGGGCCTCGGAGCTCGACCCGGCCTGGCTCGACGACGAGCTCACCTTCCTGCTCAACCCGGAAGCGGCCCTGTTCGCCAACCTGCCGGCGCAGGCGGCCTGCGCCGCCGACTGCGCCGCGGCCTCGGCCGGGCTGCCCCTCGATGCCATGTTCTGGTGCGCCGGCTGCCAGGGCGGGATGTATCCGCTCACCGGCAACGTGGCGGCGCATGTCGGCGGCGTGCAGGCCTCGCTGCTCGCCGCGCAGCGACTGCTCTACCGGCTGCACCGGGCGGGTCTCGCCCGGGGCACCTCCGGCTCCGGCGCGCTCTGCGGCCGCTATCCGATGCCCATCATGAAGAAATCGCAGTACCGCTGGCAGATGACCCAGCCGGTGCCGGCGACCTCGCCGCTCACCGGCTGCAACCCGACCGGGCGGTCCTCTGTCTTGTGGGAAACCCTGCGCGAGCTGCCGGTTTCGGGCGAGAATTTCGGCTACCTGCTGTGGCGCAAGCGTAGCTGCTGCCTCTTGTGAACCCTTTGAAACACAACGACGTTTTGCACCCGGAGGATAGCCCGATGCGCGGTTTCCGGCAAGCCCCGACAATCCTGTTCCTGACCGGCATGGTGCTGGCGGTGTGCTGGTCCGGGTCGGTGCAGGCAGATGAATTGCCGAGCGCCCCGACCCCGGATGAGGACGCGGCGCGTCTGGTCGAGGACGTGCTGCGCAAGGCCGGCGGCAATGACCGGGAGTCGCTCGGCGACTGGACCCGCTCGATCCTCGACCGGGCCCTGAAGCGGGCCGGCGAGGCCGCACGGCAGACGGTGCCCGGCCGGTCCGGGGAGACGTCGCCGCTTCCGGCCGAACGCCATGCCGGTGAACTCTCCGGCCCGCGTTCCGGTAGTGCCGAAGTGCTCGTCTTCACCAGCCTGTCGGTGCCGGCGGCGAGTTGGCGCCAGTGGGCGCACGAGGCGGCCCGGACCGGCGCGCCGCTGGTGCTGCGCGGCGTCGGCGAAGGCGGCCTGCGGGCGACGGTCAAGCGGATCGGCGAAATGCTGGGTGGTGCGGAGGCCGGCGTCGCCATCGACCCGCGCCTGTTCCGCCTGTTCGGCGTGACCCGCGTGCCGGCGGTGGTCGTCGTGCCCGGCGGCGTGCCGCCCTGCCGGAGCCGGGGCTGTGCGGATGACTCCGCCCCGCCGCACGATCTGGTGACCGGCAATATCGGATTGAAGGCCGCGCTGGAAGCGGTCGCGGACGAGGGGAGCGTGGCGCGCGATGCGGCCCGCGTTCATCTGCGCCGCTTGGGAGGGCAAGACAGGCCATGACCGAACGAAACGGAGCGTCCGACGATTGGGTGGCCGTCGTCGTGGACCGCGCGACGCGGATCGCGCGGCTGCTGACCTGGACGGCGATGTTCGTCCTCGTCTGCCTGATGCTGTGGGTGGTCTCCGGCATGGTGGCGAAGGCCGACCCCGGATCGGGGTCCGGGGCAGGAGATCCCAAGGCCGCCGCCCGCGCCATCGGCAATGCGGGCAATGCGGCGGCGCGCACGATCGCACGGGATTCCTCCAATGCGGCGGAGGTGCCGGGCTATACGGGCACGGACCTGCCCGAGCGGAATATCGGCTCGAGCCGCCTCCAGGACGAAGGCCGGGCCCGGCTCGCCGACCCGGACGATCCCGGCGGCGGCGCCGGGCGGGCGGTGGTCCGGGGCACGACGCGCCGGCCCGCCGCGAACGTGCCGGCAGGCGATCCGATGGTGCGGCGCTCGGAGACCGTCGCGGCCGCGCCGCACTCGTCCGCCCACCGCGCCGACGGCCTCGCCTCCGGCAGCGTTGCAAACTGCAACGCCGGGCTTCGGGACGCGCAATCCGGCGGCTCGTGCGGGTCGGTCCGCTACTGCGTCGGCGCCGGCTGCGAGACCGTGCGCCCCGAGGCCAACACCGGCTTCGTCGACGCGACGACGCGGCTCAACATGGCGCTGGAGCTGGGCGGCGACGAGTTCGACCGCCGGGACATGCGCTTCTTCAAGGGCAAGCGCCGGCGCTGCCACATCCATTTCGGGGGGCTGGCCAACTGCTGCAAGAACAGCGGGCTGCTGGTCGGTCTGGCCAACTGCTCGGCCTCGGAGCGCGAGCTGGCGAAGGAGCGCAACGCCGGCAACACCCACTATCTCGGCCGGTACTGCTCGAAGAAGATCCTGTTCGGCATCTGCATCCGCCGATCGCGCGCCTGGTGCGTGTTCGGCTCCAAGCTCGGGCGCATCCTGCAGCAGCAGGGAAGGCGCCAGCTCGGCATCGGCTGGTCGAGCTGCCGGGGCCTGACGGTCGCGGAGATCGAGGGCATCGACTTCGCCAGCCTGGACCTGTCGGAGTTCACCGAGGACCTGATGGACGGCGGGAAAGAGCCGTCGGTCTCGCTGCCCGACGCGGGCGACACCGGGGAGGCAATGCGCACGCGCATCCGCGACTTCTACCGGCGGGGGCAGTGATGGCACGCGCCGTCATACGGGCGCTGAAACGCGTCCTCGCCGCGACGGCCGTCTGGGCCGCTCTGGGTGCGCCGGCGGCGGGAGGCGAGTGGCGGTCCTGGTGTGCCGATGAAGGCGCCGGGGCTTCTCTCGGCTGGCACTTTTACTGCGACCGGCGGGAAGCGGAGCCGCCGGAGGCGGCGCCGGAACCGCAGCCCATGCCTTCAGTGCAGCCGGGACAAACCGCAACGGAACGGATCGGGGCGATGCGCCGGGCTCTCGAAGAGGCCCGCGCGACCGCCATACTGAATCCCTCCCCCTCCAACGTCACCGCCTATCTGCGGCTCCAGCAGGAAACCCTGCAACGGGCGGCGGCCTTCTCCGACGCCTTCCGGCGCACGGTCTGGGCGACGCCGGAACTCGACTACACGCTGAAGCGCCCGGTCGGCGCGCTCGCCAAGCAGGTCTGGTCGGACGGGCGCAGGCAGGCCCGCGACGCCGCATTGGCCCGTCTCGGCGAGCGCTACGGGCTGATCTACCTGGGTCATGCCGGGTGTGCCGGCTGCAAGGTGTTCGGTCCGCTGCTGCGCGCCTTCGCCCAGCGCCACGGTCTCGACGTGCTCGCGGTGTCGCTCACCGGCGCGGCGCTGGAGGGCTGGCCCGAGGCGGTCGCCGACAACGGCCGCGCGTCCCGGCTCGGCCTCGGTAATGCGCCGGTCCCTGCCCTCGTGCTGTTCGATACCAAGACAAGGCGCGTCCTCCCGGTCGGCTTCGGCGTGATGGCCGAGGACGAGATGGCCGAGCGGATCTTCGCCCTCACCGCCCTGGAGCCCGGACATGACTACTGATCTGAAGACCGTCGCGGTTGCGGCGGTGTCCGCCCTCTTGTTGTCGGCCTCTCCCGCCCATGCCGACGTGCTCTCGGAGATGAACCGCTTCTGGCAGGGAGCGGCGGTCAACACCACCGGCCCGACCGCGTTCCAGGGCCAGGCCTCCGGCCACTGGACCCTCGGCAACCTCTACCTCCGCTCGCCGGTGCGCTCCGAGCAGATCGCCACCGTGAGCCTGCCGTCGTTCCGGGCCGGCTGCGGCGGCATCGACGCGTTTGCCGGCGCGTTCTCCTTCATCAACAGCGACCAGCTGATCGCCTTCGGGCGCGCCGTCGCCCAGAACGCCGCCGGTTTCGCCTTCGAGCTGGCGCTGGAGACGATCTCGCCGGTGATCGCCGAGACCATGGCCAAGCTCCGGGCGCTGGCGCAGTGGGTCAACAGCCAGAACCTCAACAGTTGCGAGACCGCCCAGGCGCTGGTCGGCGCGGCGTGGTCGAAGAACGACCGGGCGTCGGCCGCGATCTGCGCGGCCATCGGCACCAGCCAGGGCATCTTCTCCGACTACGCCGCCGCGAAGCATGGCTGCGGCGCCGACGGGAAGAGGAACTCGACGCTCGCTTCGGCCTCCGGGGCCATGGCCGACCAGGTGCCGGTCAACGTCAACTATGCCTGGAAGGCGATCCGGGCGTCCTCGTTCCTGTCCGGCGACACCCAGCTCGCCGAGTTCGCCATGGCGGTCACCGGCACGGTGATCGTGACCGCGCCGACCTCGGACGGCGATACGTCCGGGCCCAGGGTGCGCATCTTGGAGCCGCTGGCGCTGGACCGCCGGGTCACCGAGACCCTGATGGAGGGCGGCGGCAACCTCCCGGTCTACCGCTGCGACACGACCAGCCTCTGCCTCAATCCCACGCTGGGCACGGCGACCGTGCCGCCCAACCGGGGCTTCCGGGCCCGCGTCGCGGAGCTGCTGCGCGACATGGTCGACGCGGTCCGGAACGACACCGCCGTGCCCGCGCCGGCCCTGGGGCTGGTCAACCTCACCACCCTGCCGGTCTACCGGGTCGCCAACACGGCGGCGGCCTACCGGGGCGCGGTGATCGACCAGGAGATGGACGCGCTCGCCGAGGCGGTGGCGCTCGACGTCATGCAGGTCTGGATCACCGACCTGCACCGCACGGTCGAGGAAAGGGCCGGCACCCTCGACATCGCCGACGGCGAACAGCTCAAGCGCTGGCGCGAGGGCTTGCGCGCCAACCGGATCGCGCTGGCAAGGCACAGGCATCAGGGATTGCAGCGCCTCAACACGGCGCTGGCGGTGGTCGAGAAGCTCAGGCTGATCGAGACCGAACTGGCGGGCGCGCTCTCGGCGGACCTGCGCGCCGCGCTGGCGTTCGCGCGCGGGGGCGCCGGGGCCGGGTCGCGCTGACCCATGAACGGCATGAACGAGTGACACCTTATATATGTACGAGCTCTTCACCCTCGGCGGCGGGACCTATCTCGTCGATCTGCTGAACGCCGTCGCCGCCATCACCTCGGGCGGCGCCTACATCACGCTCGCCCAGATTGCCGGCGTCGCCGGCCTCGCCTGGGTCCTGTTCCGGACCGCCTTCGGCGGCTCGTGGAAGGACAACGCCAAGTGGGTCCTGCTGTTCGCCGCGGTATGGGGCGCGATGATCGTGCCCAAGGCGACGGTGCGGGTGGTCGACCGGCTCGATCCGACCCTGGCGCCGGCCGTGGTGGCGAACGTCCCCATCGGGCTCGCGCTGTTCGCCTCGCTGACCTCCCAGGTCGGCGACGGGCTGACGCGTCTGACCGAGCAGGCGTTCGCGCTGCCGAACGACCTCGTCTACCAGAGGCACGGGCTGATCTTCGGGGCCAGGCTCGCGGCGAAGGCGACGCGGCTCGAGATCACCGACGCGGTGTTCGCGAGGAACGTCCGCAACTATGCAAGGCAGTGCGTGTTCCACGCGCTGCTGCTGGGCCACGTCACGGCCGACGATCTGCGCGAATCCACCGACCTCTGGCGGCTGGTGACGGCGACGGGCACGCCCTCGGCCGGGGCCTCGCCTGCGCGGATGTTCGAGTTCGCGACGCGGGGCGCGGCGGGCGCCGGCGGGGCCGCCACCATGGACCGCCAGGTCGTCACCTGCCGCGACGGCGCCGGCAGGCTGAACGCGCAGTGGACCGCCGAGATCCAGCGCGCCGGGACGATATTCGGCAGGCGCATCTTCCCCGACGCGCGCAGCGACGCGCTGGCGCGGGCCGAGCTGCTGGCGGCGCTGCCGGCCTCCCACACCTTCCTGATCGGCGCCGCGCGCTCGGCGGCCGAGATCATGCGGCAGCAGATGGTGCTCAACGCGGTCCACGACGCCGGCGAGCAATGGGCCGCGGAAGCCGGCAACGCCGCCGCGCTCCGGGCCTACACCGAGGCCCGGGCGGAAGCCCAGACCGTCTCCGCCTACCGGGCGATCGGGCGCCAGGCCGAGACCTGGGTGCCGCTGCTCCGGATCGTGTTCGAATGCCTCTATGTCGGCGCCTTCCCGATGGCGGTGCTGCTGATGCTGACGCCGGCGGGGACGGCGATATTCCGCTCCTACGTCACCGGCCTGGTCTGGCTCCAGTCCTGGGGGCCGCTCTACGCGGTGCTGCACCGCATCTCGATGGGCGAGGCCACGGAGCGCATGCAGGCCGCCGCGCTCATGCCCGGCGGCGATATCGGCATCTCGCTGGTGGCGCAGGCCGGGATCCGGGCCGTGGCGTCGGACGTCGCGGTGATGTCGGGCTACCTCTCGATGTCGGTGCCGTTCCTGGCGGCGGCGCTGGCGTACGGGTTGTCGAAAGCCACCGTGCTCGCGACCTCGGTGCTGGCGGTCGGCCAGGACGCGGCGTCCTCCGCCGCGCACGAAGGCACGACCGGCAACCTCAGCCTCGCCAACACGGGCTACGACACGCACCGGTTCGCGACTCTGGAAGGGCGCCAGATCCGGACCTCGACCCATGTCGACACCGACCGCTACACCGGCTACGCCCCGGCCGGCGCCGGGTTCACCGTGACCGGCGACGGGACCGCGGTGGCCGACGCCGGCGCCGCGACCAGCCGCATCCCGGCCGCCGGGGTCAGGCTGTCGGAATCCCTCGCGACCTCCCACGAGACCCGGGCGGCGGAGGCCCGGACCCTGTCGCGCCACTGGTCGGCGGAAGCGGGCATGGCGAGGAACGCCGCCGTGACCGACGCCACCGCGATGATTGAGCGCTATTCGCACGACGTCAGCACGGGCGAGGCTTACGCCAGGGGCGTCACGGAGAGCGAGAGCACGCAGGCGCAGGCGCTGGACTCCCATGTGGAGAAGCTGTCGGAGATCGCCGGGATCACCAGGAATCAGGCGGCGGTGCTGACCGGCCAGGCGAGCGTCGGCGGCGGCTGGGACTTCATCGTCAAGGCCAAGGCGGACGGGTCGGTGATGTGGCGCGGCCAGACCATCGAATCGGATGCCTGGAACCGGATGAAGGAATACGACCGCCAGCACGGCGTGACCGAGACATGGTCGCAGGTCGCGGAGGCGTCGCGGCGCTACTCGACCTCCACCGGCGACAGCGAGATGGCGGGGCTCGACGAGAGCCTGAGCGCCAACCTCACCCGCATGCGCAGCTTCCAGGAGCGGGCCTCGCTGGCAAGGCAGGAGTCCGAGAGCTGGTCCGAGCAGGCGGCGCAGGTCCGCTCCGACGCCCAGGCGGTCGAGCGGGAGCTCGGCCAGCCCTTCTTCGCCTGGCTCACCGAACAACAGGGCACGGACGGCCGCCCTATCGGCGCCGCCGGCGCCATGCGCATTGCCTCGCCGCAGACGGCGGAGGATTCGGAGCAGCTGCGGGAATATGCCGCCCGGTTCATCGCCGAGAAGTATCCGGCCCCGGCGGGGCCGGACCCCGCCAGCGTCGGCGGCGCGGCGGACTACGAGGCCGCCGCCGGCACGCTGCGCGGCGCCTACGCGACGGAGACCGCTGCCGCCCATGCCGGCTGGTCGGCGGGGGTGCGCGGCCGGGCCGCTTCGGCGGGCGCGCCGCGGCCCGGAGAGACCGGCGCGGCGGCGGCGGCCGAGCGGGCGGAGACCAAGACGGACATGGCCATGAAGGGGACGGCGCGGGAGGCGCGGCAGACGGTTACGAAAGGCGAGGCCGCGGAAGGCCGCGCCGGGGTCGGGGCCGAGACGGACAAGCCGTTCGAGCGGCACGCGACGGAGAACCTGCCCGTGGTCGGCGACTGGCTCGCCGGCAAGCTGTTCGGCACGGCGAAGAACGCGGTGCCCGACGGCGCGCCCGGCGGCGCGGAAGCACCCCGGCGCCAGCAGGACGAAAGGGGCTGGGGGAAGTCCTCGCCGTGACCCCGGACGCGCCTTCAGTCGCCGCGCATCAGCCGCTCGTGCTCCTCGGCAACCGCCATGTAGGCATAGCTGCCGCTCTTCAGCGACCAGTTATGGAGATATCTCCATAACTGGAGTTGAACTGAGCCGCGTTCCGCGGCGGGGTGTCTTGCCCACCGGATATTGGGAGTGATCTTCCCACAGCAGCGAAGTTGATTGGCACTGTGCGCCTCGGCGTGGCGCTGCACGGTCTCAACCCGTTTCTCTCTCGTTGATCGATGGTCGTCGACCGCGAGGCCGGCGAGCACGAGCATGGGCGTGTCTTCGTGACAGATCAGACCCAGAGGGAGACAGCCCATGACCCCGCTTCGAGAGCGCATGCTCAACGATATGACCGTTCGCGGCCTCGCCGAGAACACCAGGAAGTCCTACCTCAACTCCGTCTCCAAGCTCGCGCTTCACTACGGCCGCAGCCCGGACCGGATCTCGGCGCAGGAAGTTCAGGATTACCTCATCTTCCTGCACGACGAGCGCGGGTTGACCTGGCAGAGCTGCAACTGCGCCCGCCACGGCATCCGCTTCTTCTACCGCATCACGCTCGGCTTGCCCGAGCCGCACTTCTACCTGCCGGGCGCCAAGACGCCTTCGATCCTGCCCGAGCTCCTCAACCACGACGAGCTGGTGCGGCTGTTCAGCGTCACCACCAACCTCAAGCACCGGGCCCTGCTGATGACGGCCTATGCCGCGGGGCTTCGAGCGAGCGAGCTCGGCCGATTGCGGATCAGCGATATCGACTCGCAGCGGATGTGCCTGCGCGTCGACCAGGGCAAGGGCAACAAGGACCGCTACGTCCCGCTTTCGCCCCGGTTGCTGGAGGAGCTGCGCGAGTACTGGCGGCGCATGCGCCCCGAGCACTGGCTGTTCGCCAATGAGCTGCTCGGCCGGCCGATGTCGCGCCATGGGTCGGCGCACATTTACGATCGAGCCAAGGAGAAGGCCGGGATCGACAAGCCCGGTGGGATTCACACGCTCCGCCATTGCTACGCAACCGGGCTCCTCGAGGCCGGCGTCGAGCTGCACGTCATTCAGCGCCGCCTCGGGCACAGCTCGATCCGCTCGACCATGCGCTACCTGCATCTGGCCCACGACAAGACTTCGGCCACCCCGTCGCCCCTGGACCTGCTGGAGTTCCCGCGTCCCGCCCAGGCCTGACCGGTGCCCCATGCCGGCCACGCGGCGCCGGCGACACGGCCAGCGCTGGAGGTCGCGGACATCCTGCGCCGGCGCGGCGAAGCGTACGGTGAGACCCATCGCCTCTCGGCCCAGCAGCGGAAGGTCGTCGACGCGCTGGTGAACTGCCGCACCGCCGCGCTCGGCGGGTTCAAGTCGCAATGCGACCGCTGCGGGGCGGTGACCATCCAGTACGCCTCGTGCCGGAACCGCCACTGCCCCAAGTGCCAAACTCTGTCGCAGACCAGGTGGGTCGAGCGTCAGTGCGCCGATCTGCTCGACATCGGCTACTGGCATGTCGTGTTCACCCTGCCCCACGAGCTCAACCCCGTCGCTCAGGGCAACCCGGCGCTGATCTATCGTCTGCTCTTCAGGGCGGCGTCCCAGACCCTCCTTGAGTTCGGCCGCAACCCCCGCTGGCTCGGCGGAGAGCTCGGCATCACCATGGTGCTGCATACCTGGGGGCAGAATCTGGGGCAGCACATCCATGTCCACTGCATCGTCACCGACGGCGGCCTGAGCCCGGACGGGCAGCGTTGGCTCAGCCCCGCGCGCAAGGGCTTCCTGTTCCCCACGGCCGCACTCTCGAAGGTCTTCCGCGGCAAGTATCTCGACTTCCTCGGCGCGGCGCATCGCGACGGCGAACTCCGGTTGAAGGCCGCAGCCGACGGGGACGACGACGGCCACGAGTTCGAGTGCCTGAAGACGGTCCTGCGATCACACGACTGGGTGGTTTACAGCAAGGCCCCGTTCGCCGGCACCGGGCAGGTTCTGGCCTATCTCGGGCGCTACACCCACAAGATCGCCATCGGGAACCATCGCCTCGTCGACTTCGACGGCGAGCATGTTCGCTTCCGGTGGCGCGACTACGCCGACGGCAACACAGTCAAGGTGATGCGGCTCGATGCCGACGAGTTCATCCGCCGCTTCCTTCTGCATGTACTCCCGCACGGTTTCACCCGGCTGCGCTACTACGGCTTGCTCGCCAATCGCTGCCGGGCTCGGAAGCTTGCCCTGTGCCGAACCCTGCTCGACCAGCCGGCCCCGGAACCGCGGGAGCCGGAAACGATGCAGGAGACGATGCTGCGTCTGACGGGGATCGACATCACCATGTGCCGGCAGTGCGGCGAGGGAACGCTGCGGCAGATCCTCGTTCTGGAGCCGCAGCACCCAGCGGGGATGACGGCGATGAAGACCGGACCGCCATGACGATGCGCGGCTGCCAGTCAAGGTCTCACGACGGCGCGCCGATCAGCGCGCAACGGTCATCCCTGCGCCCGTCTTGCGCCGCGCACCGACGAACCATCTTCTCCGGCGGGTGCGCGGGCGGTTTCGCCACCGCAGGGCTGAATATTGCAGCGGCGTCGCCGCTGTCGGCCCCCGTTGGCTCTGTCTCCCTCGCCTGATTGACCCCCGCGGAGCCAATACATTCCCCATAGCCGGGCACAACCGACGTGCCGCGCGGCTCAGCTCAATGATCTTATCGGTCCTGCTGCGCACGACCGATAAGAGCCTATTCATTATGGCAACGGGATTTTTATGGGGAGTTGGAATGGTCAGTACTTTGATACATCTGGATATTGGACCCATTTTTACTCCCCATAACGTTAGGCGCGCTTCAGTTCGGCAAGCATTGCCATGAGCTCGTCCGCCGCCTTGCCGAACTTGCCCTTGCTGATCTGCGGCGCAGTCATTTCCGCCAGCATTTCGATCTTGTCGTCAGGATGCGCATGCAGATAGATCTCGGTTGCCTGGAGGCTGGAATGGCCCAGCCACAGAGACACTTTTCGGATGTCTCTGGTCGCTTCGAGCGTGTGCATTGCGCACGAGTGACGCAGCACGTGCGGGCTGACTCTTTTTCCCTCGATGGAAGGTATTTGCGACCGCGCTGTTTCGACGTGAAGAGCCAGACGATGGGCAAAGCCGTGGCGACTCATCGGCGCCCCGCGATCGTTAAGGAACAGATGGTCCGTGTTCGCATTCGGGCGCGCCGCCAACCATTCCTGCAGCACGGTTTGCGTTTCTTTCCACAAGGGCAAAGTGCGCTCCCGTCGTCCCTTTCCCATGACATGAACCATGTCGGTATTGGCGCTCAGGTCCTTGCACTTCAGTCCGATCAGCTCGGACACTCTCAACCCTGCGGCATAGGTCACATGAAGCATCGCCCGGTCCCTTATTCCGTTCCGGGTCCTGATATTGGGCGCGTCCAGAACGGCCTGAAGTTCATCCCTTTCGAGATAGTCGACCAAGGCCCGGTCAAAGCGCTTGTAGGGGATCGCCTGCACCTGTTGGACCCGGTCGAGATATTCGGGAACGCAGAACTCCAGATACCGGAAGAAGGTCTTGATTGCGGCCAGCCGAAGATTGCGCGTACGCGCAGTGTTTCCCCGTTCCCGTTCAAGACTGTCGAGAAAGTCCAGGATTATCTGTGCCGTCAGGTGTTCGATTGCCAACAGGCACGGCCGGATGCCCGACCGGGCAGAAGCGAACGCGATCAGCAGTTGAAGACTGGACGCGTAGCTTGCAATCGTCTTGCGGCTGAGACGGCGTTCTTGAGGCAAGTGTTCGCGCAGGAACGCGCCAACGCGGGGGGCCAAGTCTGTCATCGTGCCGCCCTCCGCGAATGTGCGTTCTCGGTCGCGACGGCAATCGATTGCAGCAGTGCGGGCGTTCCTTCGAGGTACCAGTACGTACTCGATATGTGCGCATGACCCAGGTAAGTGCTCAGCGCCGCCATATGCCGACTGACCTTGACCGGGTCTGCCGATTCGAACGCTTCCAGAGAGCGAACCGCAAAGCTGTGACGCAAACTGTGCAAGCTCGGGCCGACCTTTCCCGGTCCGCCCTTTATTCCGACCTTCCTGGCCAGCCTGGTGAAGATGCAGGACAGGTACCAGCCCGAGGTCGGCCCGCCCGTCGATATGACGAACAGGTATTCTCCCGGTCCAGCCATGTCGTTTCTGATCTCCAGATACTCATCGAGGGCGTTCCGGACGGACGGGTGAAGCGCCACGAGCCTGGTCTTGCGGAACTTGGTTTCCCGGATGACGAGGCCGTCAGCCGTCAAGTCGGACAGCCGCAGGGCGGCAGCTTCGCTTGCGCGCAGCCCGGTTGCGGCGACCAGACCGATCATGAAGTGGAAGGTGAGCGGTGTGATCGATCCCGCCGGCGGAAGCGCAAGCGCCGCTTCCATCACCAGCCCGATCTGTTCCCATGTCAGCAGATGCGGCTTGGGACGCGTTTTCTGCCGGGGACCGAGGATGTCCCGGGCCGGCACCTCGTGCCGATCATCCTCGGCATGCAGCCAGATGGCAAAGTTTCGAAGAAGCTCCAGCCGCCGCCTCGCGGAGTCCACTGTCGATGCCTGTGACGACCACTCGACCATTCGGCCCGAGCGGATCGACCGGTCACCGCATGCGTCGGCATATCGCCCATAGCCCAGCAGGATCCCATCCGGACCCTCGTACTTCACCCCGAGGCGGCGTTTCAGGGCGATGTAGCGTTCGGCATGTTCGACGATGGTCATCGGGCGCCTCCCAGCCAGGGCTGCGAGACTTCCTGAAGCATCGGGACATCGGTTTTCGCGTAGATCCTGGTCGTCTCCACCGACTCATGTCTGAGCAGAGCGCCTATGGCGTCCAGCGATGCGCCCGACCGGAGCATGTGCGTCGCGAGCGAATGCCGGAACAGATGCCCGCCCCGACAGCCGGCGGTTTCCACCCCGGCGCGGGCCAGAGCGCGCAACACGATGTGCGATACCGTGCTCGAACTCGAGAAGGGCGTGAACGGCGCCATCAGGCGCACAAACACATGTCCGCTGTCGACCCGAGGGCGAGCGGTCCGGATATATTGCAGGAGCGCGTCGCCGACATCTTGCGGAAGCGGCAGATTCGCCGGCCTCTTCGACTTTCCGGAGACGCTCACCTGTGCGTTTCTCCAGTCGATGTCCGAGAGCAACAGCTTGGACACGTCGCCGGATCGCAGCCCGAGCCGGGCGAGAAGCAGAAGGACGGCGCGGTCCCGCGTGCCCACCGCGGTTGCGGTATCGCAGGACGCGATCACGCGCTCGACTTCCTCCATCGAGATGTAGCGTGGCAAGGTCGACAGGCGCCACCGCCTGGGACTTACAACTGCGTTGACCAGATCGGCCGGGCAGGCGCCCTCCGAGGACAGGAAGCGCAAATACATGCGCAGACTCGACGCCATGCGCTTTGCATATGTCAGCGACCTCTCTTGAGTTCGCTTCAGCAGAACATTGCGGATCAGCTCTGCATCGTACCGGCTCGCGTCCGATCCCAGGTCTTCCAGAAGCAACGAAACCGCGTCCGTATGCGCCCTGATCGTACCTGCACAGATGCCTCGGGTCCGTTCGAGCCAGAAACGATATTCCTGGAGGTGTTGAGCGCTTCCGCTACCCGAGCTGTCCAGGCATTCGCTCACGGCTTCGCGCCGAACCAGAAAATTCACAAACGCCCTGACGGCATACGCATATCTGCTTGCGCGAGAATGCGTATTCGGCGTCCGAACGTAACCTGGACAAAGGCAGTCGTGGTCCAGAAAACTGTCAATCGTGGCCGAATTCACAGATCGAATCGGAATTCGCCACCGATGAAGCCACACCAGAAAGTGTTGTGCAGCGTTCCGATAACGGTGGATGGCACGGCACTTATATCCCGACGCTTTCATCTCTTCCAGAAAGTCCTCCAGAAGCCGGTTACCGATTGCCAGTTCGTTCGGATGAGATGTCCGGCCGCTGTCTTCGAGAAACTGAACGAACCGGATTGCGCCGCTGACCGTAATTCGGCCGAGAGAACTCTTGAGCTTCTTTTGTGCTCCTCCCGTCTTCCACGCAAAGCAACGGCAATCGTGGTCCCTGAACCCGATCAGTGTCGACTCGTCAATTGCCCCCAGATCCAATCCTTCACGCCATCCCCACAGCAGAAAGTGTCTGGCTGCGCTCATGAACTTGGGAACCAGAGATCCTGCGGAAAATCCCATCTGATCCAGATAACGACGAAACTCTTCCAGCAGATCTGCGTAGTGGCTGTTGACGACATGTGGCGCCACATGGCGCCAAGTGCTCGATGTCATTCTCGCTCTCCTTTTCCGTCTGAATTGAGACCGGGAGAACGATAAAATTATGTTTATCTCAGTGACACCAAATTTCCGATATTTCAGGAGGTTGACCATTCCAACTTCCCATAAAAATCCCGTTGCCATAAGACCAGTTCAGTGTGTCGTTGTCGTCGGGCAACTCGCAGCGGCGGAAGGCGCTCCAGTCGCCGTCCCGGAAACCGCGCCGCAGCGCCAGCGCCAGCGAGGACACGAAGGCCCAGGCGGCCGCCGCGAGCCAGATCGCGGCCACGGCCTCCAGGTCGCCGTCGAGCAGGAAGGCCGGCGCCGTCGCGAGCGCTGCGAGCGCGAAACCGCCGAGCACGACGGCGCGTTCGCGCCGGGTCGGGCGGGCGGCATCGGGATCCCTGGATGTGCGCGTCATGGTCCTGGCCTCCGATCGTATCGGCGGGCGGGCCTCTCCGGCCCGGTCCCCTTCGCCCGCCCCCCCGCTTCCCTCCGCCTCCCGGCGGCGGTTCACGCAACCTGAAGGAGAATGCCATGCGCGGCATCGGCGGCAGCACGCTCCGGGGCGGCCAGACCGTCTTCCACGGCATCCGCATGTGGGGCCAGCTGTTCCAGGCGGCCCTGCTGTTCGCCGCCTTCACCACCGTGGCGGTGCCGGCCTGGACGCTGTGGCATCGCACGACCGGCGCGGAATGGTATGCCGCCGGCATGGTGACGCTGGCCGAGGTCAAGCTGGTCCTCGGCTACGACCCGGACTCCGGCCAGGAGGTGCGGTTCGCCGACGGCACGCGCCGCGTGCTGCGCATCCGCGACATCGCCGCCTCGGTGCCGGCCCGCGAGGCCCGGGAGCGCATCAGGGCCGAGATGTTCGCGAGCGCCGCCCTCGGGGCCGCGGCCGGGGCGGGTCTGATCGGGCTGTTCCTGGTCGCGTTCTGGTATCGCGGCGCCCGGCTCGGGCGCCAGAAGCGCATCAGGGGCGCCGAGATGGTCACCGCCGGGGAGTTGCGCCGCCGGGTGCAGGCGCGCCATCTGCGCACGCTGGTGCGTCTGCCCGGCGGGAAAAGACTCAGGCCCTACGCCATCGCCGGCATCCCCTGGCCGGAGCGCACCGAGACCCAGCACACCATCGTCTCGGGCACCACGGGTTCGGGCAAGACGGTGCTGATCTCGGACCTGGTGGCACAGATCCGCGCCAAGGGCGAGCGCTGCGTGATCTACGACAAGATGGGCTCCTACACCCGGGCCTTCTTCGATCGCGACCGCGACGTGCTGATGAACCCGCTCGATGCGAGGGCGCCGCGCTGGTCGCCGTTCCTCGAAGCCCGCGGACCGCGCGACTTCGACATGATGGCCGCGGCGCTGATCCCGCAGCAGAAGGACACCGTCGATCCGTTCTGGGTGACGGCGGCGCGCCAGCTGTTCGCCAACGGCGCCGGGGTGCTGCGCCAGAAGGGCGAGACCCGGAACCGGGTCCTGGTCGACCGCCTGCTCAAGACCGAGCTGACCGAACTGGCCCAGGCCATGGAAGGGACGGTGGCGCAATCGATCGTCGATCCCGAGAACCCCAAGACGGCGCTCTCCGTGCGCGCCATGCTGACCGCCAACCTGAGTGCATTGGAGTTCCTGCCCGACGAGGGCAAGCCGTTCTCGATCCGGGAGTGGATCGGAGAGGAAGACAGGGACGGGTTCCTGTTCCTGACCTCGCGCGGCGATCAGCACGCCAGCCTGCGGGGACTCATATCCACCTGGCTGGAGATTGCGGTCAACGCCATGCTGTCGCTGGCGCAGGACGACGGCCGGCGCATCTGGGTGATCCTCGACGAGCTGCCGACATTGCACCAGGTACCGTCGCTCCAGCCGGGCCTCGCCGAGTCGCGCCAGTTCGGCGGTTGCATCGTGCTCGGCGTCCAGGTCGCCTCGGCGCTGCGCGACCTCTACGGCCGGAACGGCGCGGAGACCGTCTCCGGCCTGTGCGGCACCCGCGTGGTGCTGGCGGCGCCGGACCGGGACACGGCGCAGTGGTCGGCCGACAGCCTGGGCCGCAGCGAGATCGAGGAGGTCGCCGAGGGCTTCTCCTACGGCGCCAACACCATCCGCGACGGCGTGAGCCTGACGCCGCGCCGCGAGCTGCGCGCCCTGGCGCTGCCGTCGGAGATCATGCGGCTCGCTAACCTGGAGGGGTATCTGAAGTTCCCCGGCCCCTTCCCGGTCGCCGCCATCCGCCTGAACTACGTCGCCCGGCCGAAGGCGGCGGAACGCTTCGTGCCGCGCAAGGACGACGGGGCGGAGGCCCATGGCGATGCGGACCGGGGGGCATTGGCGGCAGAGGCTGCCTCCGCCGACGGTGCCGAAATTGCGATCCCTGAGCCGCCGGACCGCGGCGGGCCCCACCCCGAGGACGATCCCGGCGGGACCGGCCTGCCGCACGAGCCGGCGGCCTGGCAGGGCGAGCTGGATCTTGTGCCGTTGCCGGGAGAGGCCGGCGATCCGCAACCGAATACGGCGGACGGGAAAGCTGTGGGGAGCGAGGACGGTGCGCCGGACGCCGATTCCGCGCCTGCAAGCCCGCCGGACGCTTCCGCCGGCGGCGGCCGCGGGTCCGACTGGGCCTGACATGCTGTCGATCGGCGCGCTTTCCTCCGCGGCCCAGGGCGCGTCCTACTACGAGCGCGACGGCTATTACGCCAAGGACGATCCCGATCACCGTGACGCCAGCGCCTGGGCCGGAAAGGGGGCGGAAGAGCTCGGCCTGAAGGGGCTGGTCGACCCGGACACGTTCCGGGCGGTGCTCGAAGGCCGCGTGCCGGACGGGTCCGGGCGGCAGCTCGGGCGGCGCGGCAAGGACGGGAGCATCGAACACCGGCCCGGCCGCGACCTCACCTTCTCGGCGCCCAAGTCGGTCTCCATCGCCGCGCTGATCGGCGGCGACCGGCGCATCGTCGAGGCCCACGACCGCGCGGTGGCGGCGACGCTCGCCTGGGTCGAGAAGAACGCCGCCGAGACCCGCATGAAAGATCCCGATACCGGCCGCATGGCGCGGGTCGGCAACCAGAAGATCGTCGCGGCCACCTTCCGCCACGACACCTCGCGCAATCTCGACCCGCAGCTTCATACCCACTCCGTAATCGCCAACATGGTCCGGGGGGAGGACGGCAAGTGGCGCTCGATGGCCAACGAGGGGCTGTATGCGCAGCAGAAGCTGATCGGCATGCTCTACCGCAACGAGCTCGCGGCGGGTCTCGGCAGGCTCGGCTACGGCATCGAGAAGACCCATGCCGACGGGCGCTTCGAGATCGCCGGGGTTCCCAGGGAAGCCATCGAGGCGTTCTCGAGCCGGCGCGCCGAGATCGAGGCGGCCATGGAAGCGCGCGGGCTCGGCGCTTCCGCCGACAATCCGCGCATCGCCGAACGCGCCGCGCTGATGACGCGCGCCGTCAAGCGCGACATCGACCGCGGCGAGCTCCGGGGCGTGTGGCAGCGCCAGGCCGCGGATCTCGGCCTCGATCCGGGCGCGCTGGTGTCCGGCGCCGTAGAACGATCCGGCCCGGCGGATCGGGAAGCAGCCGTGGAACGGATCGCCGAACCGGACAGGGAACCGGGTGCGACAGCGCCGGTCCTTCCGGAAATCGGCGATTGGCACGAACGCACTGCCGCCGCGGTGGCCGCATCCTCGCAAGAGCGCCCGCCCGTCCGCGAAAGTGGACGCGCACCGGAACGTGAAACCGCCCCCGACGCAACGCCGCCCTCGCCCGCGGCCGGCGCGGTGGCCTGGGCGATGGCGCACCTCTCGGAGCGCGAGGCGGTGTTCTCTCGCACCGACCTGTTCGCCGCCGCGCTCGCCCATGCGCCGGGCGCGGTCGCGATCGGGGACGTCGAGCGGCAAGTCGCGGCGCTGGAGAAGGCCGGAGCCCTGCACGCGGTGCACCTGCCCGGCGCCGAGGCCTCGCTCGCGACCGACCGGACTGTGGGCGAGGAGCGCGAGACGGTGGCGCTGATGCGGGGCGGCCAGGCGCGCGGCCGGGCGCTCATGCGCGGCTGGGAGGTGCAGGGACACCTCAACAAGGGACCGCTTACGGCCGGGCAGAAGGAGGCGGTTAAGCTGATCCTGTCGGCGAAGGACCGGGTGGTCGGCGTGCAGGGCTACGCCGGCACCGGCAAGACCACCATGCTGAACCGGGCGAGGACGCTGGCGGAGAAGAAGGGCTGGCGCATGGCGGGCCTCGCGCCCTCGGCCTCGGCGGCCCGGACCCTGGCTTCGGAAGCCGGTATTGCCACGGAAACCCTCCAGATGTTCCTCGCCCGCAATGCCGGCGTGGCCGAGGGCAGGCTGACGAGAAAGGGCGCGAAGGAGATGCGCGCCGCGTTCGCGAAGACGATCCTGGTGGTCGACGAGGGCTCGCTCGCCTCGACCGTGCAGGCCCGCGACCTGCTGCGCATCGCCGCCGAACTCCGCATGCCCCGCGTGGTGCTGGTGGGCGACGCGAAGCAGCTCGACGCCGTCGACGCCGGCAAGCCCTTCGCCCAGCTCCAGGCCGCCGGCATGCCGACCGCGACCATGGACGAGATCATGCGCCAGCGCGATCCGGTGCTGAAGGAAGCGGTCGTTGCCAGCCTCAAGGGCGATATCGAGAAGGCGTTCGCGAAGCTCGGCACCGACGTCGCAGAGGTGAAGCGGGACAACATCGCGGGCGCCGTCGCCGCCCGGTGGCTCCGGCTCGACGAGAAAGCGCGGGAGAATACGGGCGTGATGGCGCCCTCCCACGAGCTGCGCCAGGCGATCAACGGCCACATCCGCGAGCGGCTCGCCCGCGAGGGCCGCATCCGCGGACTGGCGATGCAGAGCGAGCGGCTGGTCTCGAAGGGCTACACCAACGCGGAGAAGGCGCTCGCCGGCAACTACGGAGTCGGCGACGTGGTGGCGTTCCACCGCGCCTACAAGCGCATCGGTGTCGGGAAGGGCGACGAACGGCGTGTGATGGGCGTCGACTACAGGGCCGGCGCGGTAATGCTCGACGACGGCAAGGGCGGCCGGGTCGCCTGGAAGCCGGAGGAGATCGGCGGGCGAAGGGGCGGCAGCGAGGTCTACCGGGCGGAGGAGATCGAGCTCCGGGCTGGCGACCGCATCCGCTGGACGCGCAACGACGCCGGCCTCGGCCTGGTCAACAGCCGCACGGCGGACGTGCTCAGGGTCGCCAATGGCCGGGTGACGTTCCGCCTGGAGGACGGCAAGACGCTCGAACTGGGCCGGGGCGATCCGCAGCTGCGCCATCTCGACCATGCCTGGGCTTCGACAGTGCACGCCTTCCAGGGCCGCACGGTCGACAATGTCATCGCGGCGATGGAGGCAAGGCATCCACACCTCACCACCCAGAAGAGCTTCTACGTCGAGATCAGCCGGGCCCGCGACCGGGCCGAGCTGGTCACCGACGACGCGACCGAACTCCGCGCCCGGCTCCAGGCCGCCACCGGCGAGCGCATCGCGGCGCTCGAAGGCATCGGCGAGATGAAGCGCGAAGAGCCGGACAGGGCGGCCGAAGCCGCACGGGACCGCTCGATGCGGCCGGAACGTGGCCCCGGCAGGGGCACCGGAAAGGCGCGCGAAGGCGTGAAGACGCCGGCAAAGGCGCCGGAGCCGCCGGTGCGCGGCCGCGGCAAGGGAGGCATGGACCTTGGATTGTGAGGCAACGGCCGATGGCCGGTAACCGAAAAAGGACGAGGAATGCGGTTCCGGCGCAGGGAACGGCGGGGAAGACATGGCGCCTGCGGCGGCAAGGACGTATGAAGCTCCGGCAACCATGACCCCGATGCCGCACGGGCGGTCTCCAGAAGGGGACGCCCGGAAGGAGTGTCCATGCCGGAAACCCGGGAAACGAAGAGCCTTGCGGTCCTGATCGACGCCGACAACACCAGCGCGAAGCACGCCCAGGCGATCTTCGACGAGATCGTCAAGCTGGGCGAGGCCAACGTCAGGCGCATCTACGGCGATTTCTCGGGCAGCCGGCTCGCCGGTTGGGACAAGGCGATCCAGTCGCTCGCGATCCTCCAGCACCAGCAGCGCAGCAACTCGAAGGGCAAGAACGCCTCCGACATCGCGCTGGTGATCGACGCCATGGACCTCATGTACAAGCGCACCCTCGACGGGGTCGTGCTGGTCAGCTCGGACAGCGACTTCACGCGGCTCGCCCAGCGCCTGCGCGAGGAGGGCTTGGAAGTGTATGGCTTCGGCGAGCGCAAGGCGGTCGAGGCCTTCCGCAACGCCTGCAACCGCTTCATCTACGTCGAGAACCTTCTGGAGGCCGGGCCGGAGGAGAAGAAGAGCGGCGCGGCGCCGGCCGGGACAGCAGCGCAGAAGAAGGACCCTCCGGGCAAGGCCCGGAAGATCATCGCCGGCGCGATCGGGGAGCCCGACGCCGACGGCTGGGAGAACCTGGCGAGCGTCGGGCAGCGCATCCAGGGCGCCCATCCCGACTTCGATCCGCGCAGTTACGGCTGTGCGAACCTGAGCACCCTGGTCGAGAAATCCGGCGGGTTCGACATCCGCAAGGAACGGGGCGCCGTCCATGTGCGCCGCAAGGTTGCCGCGCGAAAGGGATCGGGCGCCGGCAAGGGGCAGGCGGCGTGACCCCGGCGGGCTTCGACGCGGAGGCGTGGATCGGGCGCGTAGCGCAATTGCTTCCCCCGCTGGAGCGGGTGCAGGAGCCTTACCTTCGGGAAAGTCAGGAGCAGTATGGGCGCGTGACTGTCCTGAGGGATGGCGAACCGCCGCCTTTTCCGCTGGAGGATCTGCGCCTGCTCTACGACGAGGTTCGCGACGGCAGGCGCTGGGGCCTGGAGGCGCACTACGCACCCTTGCGCGCGGCGCTGGATCCCGTGCGTCACGCGCTGCTGGCCCATCCGACGCTCGAACGGGTCGCGGTAACCGGCCGTTTGATCGGCGACAACGATTTCTTTATGCAGATTCTCGGTTCCGGCGGAGATATCTCCCCGGGGGTCCTGATTGCCGGGCTGATGGCGCGGGCCGCCGAGCTGCCTGGCGACGGGTTCGAGACGGCCCTGCGCGAGCTGAACGCATTCCTCCTGCCGGCCGGAAACGGGGCTGCGGATGCGCTCGGCAGTCTCGACGAAGCATGCGACATGTTCCTGTTCTACGGCCTCGCGCTGTCCGAAAAGATCGAGGTTGCGGACGGCATGCTGCTCCTGCCGTACCGGGAGCTGTCGCGGTTTGCGGACCGGGAAATCCTGGAGCAATTTGCCCCGCGAAGCGCGAGGTTCCACGGCTGGCGGGCGGTGGGAGCGGCGGTCCGGCCGTTTCGCTGGCGGCCCGAATTCCGCCCAAGGGCCAGATTGAACGGGCCGCCGGGGCCGCAGCCGCCGCCGTTTTTCCCGGATGCGGCGGCATTGCTCGACCTGCTGGCGGTGAGTCACGTGACGCGCATCGCGCCGCTCGCAACCTTGTCGAACCGCATCGACGGATCGGCCGGTCGGCTCCTGGGCCGGGAAATGCAAAGTCCGGGGTTCTTTCAAAAGTGGTCGGCAGAGGGATTCAGCGGGTTCGACGCGTGCCCGGAGTTAGAGCCAAAGGCGCTGGCGGAAGCGCTGGAGGCTTTCCACGGCCGAGAAAACGCGCGGTACCGGAGGATGGCGCCGATCGTCACGCGGCTGTCGGAAGCGCTAGCCAGGAATGGGCGGTTCGCGGCCGGTGACAGGATTCTGGATGTCGCGATGGCGCTCGAGCGAATGTATGTGCTGGACGAAGGCAACATCGGACGCAAGTTGCGCAACCGCACGGCGCGATTCCTCGCAACCGATGCTGCGAGCGAAAAGAGAATCGGTGACAACGTGAAGGAACTCTACGATGTGCGATCGGACATCGTTCACAACCGGTTGCACAGGCTGACGCCGGAAAGGGTTCAAACTGCGTTCGTCCGGGGTTTCGATCTCGCGCGGCAGTCGCTGTTCAAGCTGCTGCGCGAGGGTCCGCCAGGCGAATGGGACGCCGCGGCGGACGCCGAGAGCCCGGGCGCAACGCGCGCCGAAGCCGGCGCCGCTGCCCGGGCGCAAGGAGAGACCGGTGAAAGGGAGGACGCCCGTTGAAGTTGGAAATGGCCGCCACTTTCGTCGAATTGGGCGATGCGACGTCGCGCAACCTGGCGTATTCGCAAGAGGAAGGCGTCGGGGTGAGCTACGGCGAAGAGACCATCACGGAGACCAATCTTCTGGAAATCAGGCGGCGGCATTCGAAGCACGTCCATCTTCACACCTTCTCCAAGCACGCCGAAGCGCAGAACGGCGCCGACTGGGAATGGCATATCGTCGGACGAAGGCGGACCCTCAAGATGCGGGTGCAGGCGAAGCGGGTTCAACGCGACGAGGTGCTGAAGATCAGGCACGAGGTGAAATCGTCGGGCAAGCAGCAGCGCGACCTGCTGATCGACGGCGCGACTGCGGAAAAAATGAAACCCGTCTACTGCATCTACTGTACTGAAGGTCAGCGGGAGTTCTGGAAGCAGGACAAGGCGTTGCCGGGCTTCAGAAGTTCCGAGACCGGGTGCCTGCTGGCCGGGGCCGAGGATGTGCCCCAGCAAACAAAGAGGCTCGTCGAGATCGAGGAGAGGTGCAAGCCCTGGCACTACCTGTTCTTGCCGGGCGTTCTGACACTTGGGGAATTCGAGTACTACGAAGTGGATGCCGGCGACCTCATCAAGTTTGTAGGAATCAGGGAACCGAGATCGTATGGGGTCGCGATCGACGGGATGGAAGGGCCGGCGGACGGTTCTGGATGGAACACGCCCACCGTGGATGATCTGAATGAAGACACGGATCGGGAGTTCGACCGGACGGGCGTAGAAGCAACGACCGACGAAGACCGGGCGCGACTGGAGCCGGATACGGAAATCGGAAGAGAGATGGCGCGTCGGGACGAGGAACGTCTGCGAGATCTGCGCCTGTCCCGGATGCTGGTGATGAATGTGCGCGGCGATCCGGAGTCCGACGAGCGGGGTTGACGCGGGAGGCGTTGACGACGTGCGGTTGCCCGCCGTGGGAGCCTACCGAAAGCCGGATTGTCGACAGGCGGTGGCGCCAGGGAATGGCTGAGCACCTGTCCCGAGGTTGCCGGGAAACCGAATTTACCGGCGGCCGGAGGGAGTGAGATCAATCCCGGGGATATCTCATGTGCTCGGCGAAGTCCTCGCCAGGTAGTGCGGTGCCGGGGAAGCGGACGCCGGCAGTGGACAGGATATCGACGACGTCGAGGGTGAGAGCGACGGTCTCGGCGCGAATCGAAGAGATGTCGTCGATGGTCAGGCGGTTGTCCAGGATCTCGGGTCCGTCGCCGGTTCTCCTGAAGTGGCGAAGCGAGGTGGTTCCATCGGCCGCGAAGCCCTGCCATGTCCCGTGACACAGGGCGTTGCGCCAGACGCGGAGCTCGTTCAGGCGGTCGATAAATCCGTCTGCAAAGTCGTCAGGCACGCGGCCGTCTTCTCTGAATGCGGTCTTGAGTCTTGTGGTGAGGGCGCGAAGTGTGTCGGTCAACGTCTCCTTGAGGTTCCTCTCCCATTGGGGATACGCCGCCCTCGCCTCGTCCATGTCAGCGAATTCGCGGCTGCCGGTAAGGCCGAAGTAGGCCCGGGCCAGCATGTCTTCGAGGTAGGTGAAGGCAGCCACCGTTCTTCCAAGCTCTTCCCAGAATTCGGGAGAACCGGCGTTCGTTGGCCAGTTTTTCGGCAGGCGCGTACGGTCGACGACAAGGGGCATGGGGCGGCGTTTCCTTCTCGAAACTGGCGGGTGGGAGTTCTGTGTGGACGGGGAGGCGAATCGAGCTTCGGCCGGCTGGCTCAGTCGGTCTCGGCCGCGCGCAGGTCGGCCTGCAACGCACGCGCCTCGTTCACCAGCTTGTCGAGCTCCTCGGCCTGTCCATGGTCGATCATTTCGTCACGCATCCTCGTGGCGAGCATGTAGGTGTAGCGGAAGGTTCGCTCGATCAGCGGTGCAAGATCGCCGGGAATTGAGACGGAAGCGCGGGCGGCGGGGTTGCGGACGAGTTCGAGCATCCGCTCCCGGACAAACTCTGCGGGGGTAACGCCGCGCATCTGAGCGGCCTGTTTGACCTCTTCCCATTCGGGGTCGGAGAAGCGGACGCCGCGGTTCTTGCGAGCGGAACCCTGAAATTGCTCGCCGCTATCGGCGGTTCCGGCGTCGGTCCGGTTGTTGTCGCTCACGGGTTCGCGCCTTTGTGCTGCCAGACGGGGGCCGGGCCGCTCTCGGAACCTTCCGGAATTCGCGACCGCAATGGCACGCTTTCGCGTCGTTCTTGCTACCAGATCGCGGGCTTGGAGGCGAACCCGAAGTCCAGAAGGAACGCGCGGCAGCGGGCGGGGATGCACTGGACTCGGCCCTGCGGCAGGGGACTGTAGCGCGACAACAACGCGGGTCGCCGATCGGGAGCGGCCGAGGCGGCGTGTAACGCTCAGGTAATGGCGTACTATGCGGGGAACCGGGCGGTAGTCGACCGTGTAACGAGCGTCGACAAGCGCCGTCTTGCGGGGTCGGGAGACGGCCCGACGGTGAGCCTGGAGCGTTACACGCTCGCTCCAACAAGAACTCGACGCCCGAAGGCATCGAATGTCGCCGAAAGCCCCCGATAAGGCACCTTCCGCGCACGTATGCGCCCTCTGCATCAACGATGCGTCGGGTGTGTGAACAAACCGCCGAAGGGCGTCGTCAACCCGCTTCCTGGCCGCTCATCCCGTCGGGCGATGAAAGCCGTTGTGCAATCCGCACTTAGCCCGAGCGGCGCTTGAGCGGCAGCGCCCGCCGCGCACTTGCGGGGACAGTCCCCGAACCGCCGCGCGGCGTCCGGGCGGCAGTCTAGGAAGCAGGACGCGGCATTGCAATGCGGGAAGTCGTGCGGGAAGTCATGCGCGTGGGAAGCGTCACTCGCGCGGCGCGCATCGTCGGCGGCGGTGCGGGCGTGCGTGCGGCCGTCCCGTGCAGCACCGGCCGCGGATGGTCCCGCAGTGCGGGGCCGCGCGGTGCGCGGGCTGCCGCTCCGCATCGGGGCCGGCGGCGACGACGGCGGCGCGGACGTTTGCGTCGTGCCGCGCCGCCGCTTACCGGACCCCTACCAGCGGACCAGGCTTCGCAGCATCACCCCGTGCTCGGCTTCGTTGTCGTTGGCGGCCTCGCGGCGGGTCGCGTCGAGGCTGACCTCGAAGCCGGGGTCGCCGCGCACCGCCGACGTCAGCCGCCAGCCCATGCGGTACTCGCGCGCCGTCTCCGACAGCCCGAAGCCCACGTTCGGCGTGCCCGTGAAGCGGTCGCCCCACAGCGCCATGCCGTAGCCCGCCTCCGCGTCGAACCGGCTCGTCGGCTCCGCCCCGCCATTCGTCGCCGCCAACCCCGACGACGCGGGCAGCGCCCACAGCCGCTCGGAGCCCGCCGGGTCCACGCCGTACGAGGGCGTGAGCGACATCGACAGGCCGCGCCCCGCGTTGCCGCCCGGCACCAGCCGCAGCTGCCCCGTGACGCCCCATTCGTCGTAGCCGTCGGCGGCATGCACCGCGAGGCCGTGCACCTTCAGCGCCATGTCGAGGCCGCGCGACGGGTCCGCCCAGCCGAGGCCGGCCCCGACCTCGAGGCCCGTCCCCGTCTCCGCGTCGCCCGCGTCATGGCGCACGCCCAACTCGACGGACGGCGTCAGCGCCGCGCCGCTTGCGAACGAGAACGTGCGCGAGCCGTCGAGCACCGCCCGCACCCGGCTCGACTCGCCCTGCGCGCCCGCGAGGTTGCCGAACGCGGATCCCGCGACCCGGTCGGACTCGGTCCGCACCCAGAACGCGTCCGCCTTCAAGGCCAGCGCGAACCCGCCCGGCTCGGCCGGGGCTATCAGCTCGCCCCGCACCCCCGTCGCCGCGAGCGTCATCGCGAGGTCCGTGCGGTAGCGCTGCGTCACGCCGCCGTCGAGGTCGAGCGTCATGCGCCCCGAGCCCGTGCCCGCCATGCCCCACGCCGAGATGCGCTCCGAGAGCGCAAGCCGCGCATAGGGCATCATCATCGTCGCCGTGCTGCCGAGCGCGTAGCGCCAGCCCGCATCGCTCGCCGTGCCCTCGCCGACGCTGTGCGTCATCGCGAAGCCCATCAGCAGCCGGCCGCGCTCGTAGTCCATGCCCATCGACCCGGTCGCCGCCTCGCCGGTGAGGCCCAGCCCCGGCACCGCGGCCGAGAACTGCGACACCGACGCGCCCTGGCCCCAGCTCGTCCACTGCGAGCCCGCGCCCTGGCCGAGCACCGCCCGGAACGAGGTGCCGAGCAGCAGCTCGCGCCCCGTCACCCGGCGGGCGCCGGTGGCGGCGGCGGGGTCGTTCCAGCCGCTGGTGAGCCCGTGGCGGGCGAACGGATCGTCCTCGTCCCGCGCCGGCGCGGAAGGCGCGCCGAAGGTCTGCGCGAAGCCCGTCAGCACCGTCGCGAGCGCGGCGCCGCCGCCGCCCTCGGCCTCGCCGAAGTTCATGCGCTGGCCCATGAGCGTCACGTGCGAGCCGGCGCCGCGCGGCGTCTCCAGCCGCGCCGTCACCGACGCCACCGCGTCCGAGGCCACCATGCGCCCGAAGCGCGCGAGCCACATCGCCTGCAGCGGGTCGTCGTTCCTGATGACCCCCTTCGCCTCGCGGTGCATCTTGCGCAGATACGCACCCTGCGGGTTCGAGAGCCTGAGCGTGAACGTCTCCTTGCCCTCGTCATGCGAGTCGTCGAGCAGCGCCACCGAGACCGTCTTCGCCGTCTCGCCCGGCGCAAAGGTCAGCGTGCCGGACGCGGCCGTGTAGTCCGCGCCGCCCGCCGCCGTGCCGTCCTTCGTCGCGTAGTCCACCGACACCGGCCCCGACGCCGCGCGGCTCAGCGTCACCGCGAAGTCGAGCGAGGCGTCCTTGCCCTCCTTCGCCCGCGCGTCCGCGACCCGGATGCGCGCCGGGCCCGGGACCGTCGCCGACGCCGCGCCGAGCGCGATCTTCACGTCCTTCCAGGAACTCGGCGCGACGCGGACCCGCCACAGCACCGGGTCCAGCGACTCCACGCCCGTCACCGTCCCGGCCGTCACCTTGAACGCGTCGGGAGCGGGCTTCGAGCCCGACTGCACGTCGAGCGCGAACGCCGTCCGCCCGTCATGCTCCGACGGGACCTTGCCGAACTCTACCGCCACGGTCTGGGCCGCCGCCTGCGGCGTTGTCCGCTCGCCCTTCACCCGGACCCACCCGCTCGAGTGCTCGCTGCGCTCCGACCGCAGCCGGCCCACGAAGGCGCGCACGAACACCCCGGTCGCCACGCCGTTCCTCAGCCCGGTGATGGTGTAGCCGTTCACACCGGCCTCCACGGCAACGCCGTTGTTGCCCGACGGGTTGGCCCACACGCCCGCCTCCTGGCTCCAGCGCAGCGCGTGCTGCACCCGCTCCGCAGCGACGCGCGGGTGCGCCACCGCCGTCCAGCTCACCGTCAGGCTGCCGTCGCCCGGCACCACCCGCACGTCGGCCGGCTCCGGCGTGACCAACACCTCCTGCTGCTGCTGCGGACCCGCCGCGACCCTCGCACTCGACGTGTTCGACAGCGCCCGCCCGTCCGGCGTGCACACCGCGCCCGACGGTTCGTCGTCGCAGTCCCGCCCGCCCGCAAGCGTCACCGTCACGTCGCTCGACGACGCCGGCTGCACCGTCACTCGCCACAGCCCGGCGCCGACTTGCACCACGCCCGTCACCCGGCCCGGAGTCACCGCGAACGACGACGCGCGCGGCGACCGGCTGAACCTGCCCACCGTCTCGCTCAGGCGCACGTCCAGCGTGAACGCCGACTGCCCGTCATGCGCCTCGGGCACCGTCTCGAACGACGCCGTCAGCGGGTCGCGTTCCTCCTCCTCGCCGGAGCTCGGCCCCTCGCCGCCCTGCATCGCATCGGTCGTGAACGATTGCCCCCTGGTCGTGGCGCTGTAACAGCCAAAGATGCTACGCGAGACCACCTTCGCTATGTACTTGGTGCCCGGCGTCAGCCCCTCGACGGTCCCGCTCCTCACCGCATCGTCCGGATCGGGAAACCACTTGCTGGCCGCCAAGGCGCCATCCGGCGTGAAGACGCGTGCAAAGTACCCCGTGATATAGCCGCTGGTGGACGTGGTGGTCGGCGCGCTCCAGGCGATCGCCACGCTGGTCGACTCCGGCATCGCGCTGGTCACAGCGACCTTCGACTGCGGGGTCCTCCAGGCTCCCGACTTGCAGTGACCCAGGACATGGCGGGGTGACCGCTCCAGGCTCAACTGGACCGCGCTTCCGTTCGACCAGTTCAGTCCGCTGTTGTCCCACGTAACGACCGACTCGCCCCCGGCCTCGGAAAAGTGGAACACCGCGCTGCCGGCAACCAGCGTGTGCCGCTTGAGCGCGCTCGTGAGGCTCCTGTTCAAACTGACGGCCAGTTGCCCGGCGGTGGTAACGTAGATCTGATTGATCTGGAACCCGACGTTGTCGACCGTGAAATCGTCATCCGAGAACGTCGCCACGGTGGTGCATTTATTCGCGGCGTTGCTGCCAACCGAGGTGCAGCCCCAGGTTGCCGTCCCGCCCACATGCTTGGGGGTCAGCGTGGCAGACCAGATGGCGTCCAGTTGCGCTTTGGCTGGCGCAGTCCCGAACAGGCACAGCGCGCCCGCCAGCAGCGCGAGGACAGGCAGAAAGGCAAGGCGGCGCCACACGGACCCGGCCCGGCGCGAGACCGCCGGAGCGGCGCCGCGGCGGCCGGTCAGTCCGGGAAGAAGGGGGAGGAGGTTGCGTGCGCGCCCGCGAGGGGCGGAGGACGGGTCAGGCGGGAGGGTTAGCCGTGGGCAATACTCGGCGCTCGGCGCTCGGCGCTCGGCGCTCGGCGCTCGGCGCTCGGCGCTCGGCGCTCGGCGCTCGGCGCTCGGCGCTCGGCGCTCGGCGCTCGGCGCTCGGCGCTCGGCGCTCGGCGCTCGGCGCTCGGCGCTCGGCGCTCGGCGCTAATTATAGCGCGCGGGCGGGCCTCGGGTGTCAACCCCCCGGTCGAAACGAATGTCGGTTCCATGCTTGGCTCCCCTTGAACGTGCGCTTACCGGTACGTCGAAACGGTATCCGATTCAACGGGTATCGGCAAGTGCACGGGCCGTCAAGGGGTGCCATGCGCGCGCCCCGTGACGGGGGAGGCCCGGCGCTCCGTCAGATTGCGACCCCGCCGCGCGGCGGAGCGCCGGGACGCCCGCACCCTTCGCCGCCGCCGGGGCCGTCCGGCGCGTCCGGCAGGAGCGGCGGCCCGGTCCGGCCGCCCATGGCGCGGGCGATGATGCCGCCGACCGTCTCGGCCGCTTCGACGAGATGCTCGTCGGCAAGGTGCGCGTAGCCCGCCGTGGTGCGGTGCCGGCGATGCCCGAGAATCTTGCCGACCAGCGGCAGGTTCTCGCCCGCCATGACCGCCTGGCTGGCGGCCGTGTGGCGCAGGTCGTGGAGGCGCAGCCTGCCGAGTCCGGCATCGGCGCAGGCCGCGCGCCAGCAGTTCGTGAGAACCCAGATGCCCCGGCCTTCTGCATGGCGCGGAAACAGGAACGCGTCCTGGTCGCGGGGACCGGGCAACGCCTCGATGAGCGCCCGCGCGGACGCGCCGAGCGGGACCGTGCGCGGGCCAGTCTTGGAATCCTCAAGGTTCAACGCATCGTCGCCGATGTTCCGCCAGCGCAGATCGAGCACTTCGCTGCGGCGGCATCCGGTGAGCGCCAGCAGCCGGATCGCGGCGACGGCCTCGGGCCAGCGGGCTTCGCGGGCATCGAGCGCGCGCCCGAGCCGGGCCAGCTCGTCCATGTCGAGGAACCGGGCGACCTTGTTCCTCGGGTTCCTTGCGATGCCGAGACAGGGGTTGGTGCCACGGTCGCGCAATCCCCATTCCTCGGCGCGGAACATCATCGCGCGCAGGATTTCGAGTGCGCGGTTGGCCGCGCCGGGCTTGTCCCTGCTCGCCGCGTCGAACCACGCGGCCACATCCTCGGGGCCGAGGGCGTCGAGCGCCATCCTGCCGAAGGCGGGCAGGATGCGGGCGTTGAGGTAGATGCGCACGGTCTTGCGCCCCGAGGGCTTCCAGTGCGGGTCCGAGCGGCGCAGGTACTCGTCGGCGAACTGCCGGAACGTCGGGGCCTTCTTCTCGCGCTGGATGTCGTCCGCCGGGTTCCCGCCCGCGCGGATGGTATCGAGCATGTCGCGGGCGCGGCGGCGGGCCTCGGCCAGCTCCATCTCGCCGAAGCGCGCGACGACGATGCGGCGGCTGCGTCCCTCGATGCGGGCCTGCACGATCCAGACCTTCCGGCCCGACGGATGGATACGGAGCCCGAAGCCGGGCAGCGACTTGTCGAACAGGAACGTGTCCTTGTTGCCGGGCTCGGCATCGCGGGCAAGGCGCGGGGTGAGG
This sequence comes from Alphaproteobacteria bacterium, assembly GCA_965202925.1. GTDB lineage: Bacteria > Pseudomonadota > Alphaproteobacteria > Bin65 > Bin65 > Bin65. Next base: position 38,738 of record CBDBCG010000003.1, read on the forward strand.
TCAACGCTCGGCATGATCGCACCCTCCCTCGCGCTCCGCGCCGCTACCGGCCAGGGCGGCATGGATGCGGTTCGACACCCGGTCGGCGGCGTCGGCAACGGAGCGGTCGGACAGGTGGACGTAGCGCTCGGTGGTCTCGACCAGGGCGTGACCCAGGAGCTTCGCAATGGTCACCATGTCCACGCCGTGCATGGCGGCGGTGGACGCCCAGCTATGGCGCAGGTCGTGCAGCCGCAGGCCGGGCAGGCCCGCCTCGTCGCGGATGCGGTCCCACTGGTATCCGATGTTGTCGATGGGCCGCGTCGGCGGACGCGCGGGAAAGAGATACGGGCAATCCGCGCTGTAGCGCGGGATGGCGTCGATGACCGCGCGCGCGGCGCCCGACAGCCAGACCGTGCGCGGCCCGGACTTCGAGTCCGGCAGGTGGATGCGCCCGCCGCGTATCCAGTCCCATTCGAGGGAGGCGACCTCGCCGAAGCGGCAGCCGGTCAGCATCAGCAGGCGGACGATGGCGACGACGTTCGGGCAATGGAACTCGTCGCGGGTGAGCACCGCATTGAGCCGGGCCATCTCGTCGGCGGTCAGGAACCGCTCCTTCGGCTTCGTCTTGTAGCGCCGCGTGTTCTTGCAGGGGTTGGAGTTGTGGGGGCGGTATCCCCACAGCTCGGCCATGCGCATCATCATGGAGAGTACCGGCATGGCGCGGTTGGCGCTGCCGGGCCGCGCGCTCATCGAGGCGAACCAGTCCCTGACGTGCTCGGCGGTGACGGCGTCCACGGTCAGGTGGCCGAAGGCGGGCAGGATGTCCTTGCGGACGATGTCGGTGTTGGTCCGGACGGTGGCGGGCTTCCAGTGCCGGGCCTGGCGGTCGAGGAACTCGGCGGCGAAGGCGTCCATCGGATGCCCCGGCGTCCTCGGGGCGCCGTCGTTCTTCACCGAGTGGGTGAAGGCGGCGATGAGCCTGCGGGCCTCGCGCCGGGCCTCGGGGACGGTCATGGCATCGGCGTCGCCGAGGGTGGCGTAGCGCCTTCGCCCGCGCGCGGTGGTCTCCAGGGTGAAGCTGCGCGCGCCGCTGGGGAAGACGCGCAGCACGAGGCCGGGCACCGCGTCGTCGCGGACCTCGAAGCGCTTGTCGCGGGGCCGGGCGGCGCGGACGCGCCGGGCGAAGGTGGACTTGGGATGGTCGCTCATGGCGGCGGCTCCTCGGTTGGGCCGCGCGGCTGGGCGGTAATGCAGGAAGCGGCCGCGGCGGCGTTTCGTCGTGGAAGCCGCGCGGCGGTGCGGGACCGTCCGGTGTCTAAGCTGCTGACGTTACCGGGTTTTCCGCTCGCTCATGCGAAGGCGGGCGCTGGCGGGAAGGGCACCAAAGGTGCGTGGGGTGTGACCCCGAGGCCCGCCGCGGCGGGTCGGAAGCCTGATTCGCGCTGTACGGGGGATCGGGGAGATCGACGCCGGAGAACCCGGCGGATCGGAGCCGCAGCGGCGATTGAGCGGGTGCGGAGTGCGCGAGGCAGTGCAACGGGCATTGCGCCGGGATCGGCGCAGGCGGCGATGCACGCTTGCGAGGACCGGTGCCGGGTGTACTGTGCAGGCGTCGATGCAGCGACGCCCGACTGGCTGCATCGGCGAGAGACACGGACCGCGCTGCCGGGCACGGCGCGGCCCGTGTCGATGGTGCCGGGTCAGGCGGCGATGCGCTGAACCGGGATGCCGAGTTGCCGCGCCTTGTCCACAAGGTTGTCGGTGATGCCGGAGCCGGGGAACGCGATCACGCCGCGCGGCAGGAGATTCAGAAGGTCGTCGTTGCGGCGGAAGGGGGCGGCCCGTCCGTGCCTGTTCCAGTCCGGTTTGCAGACGATCTGCCGGATGCCGTTGCGCTCGGCCCAGCGCGCCGCGATCTTCTCGACGCCGGGGCCGCCGCCATGGACAAGCACCATGTCGGCATATTTGGCGCGCGCCTTGTCCAGCCGGGCGATGACGGCGGCGGGGTCGGCAACGTCCTTGCCGCCGGCGACGGCGATGAGCGTTCCTTCGGGCAGGTGCGCCATGGTCTCGCGGTCCTTCCTCGCGCGCATGAAGTCGCGGGCGTCGATGGCGGCGGAAGTCAGATTGCCGGTGCGGCTGGTGTGACTGCCGATGCGCGGCCGCCAGACCTCGCCGGTGCGGGCGCGGTAGGCGTCGGCGGCGCAATCGCGGAAGATTTCCAGCGCGTCGCGGCGGTCGCTGGTATTGTGCGCCTTGTCGGTCAGCCGCTCCAGTTCCAGCGACTTGACCTCGGAGCCGTCCTGCGCGCGCTGAAGGTCGCGGAGTTCGGGCTCCATCCGGTCAAGGGCGCGGTCCAGCCTCTGGGTCTGGGCATGGAAGCAATTGACCAGGCCCCAGATGAGGCTTTCGCGCTCGTCGGCGAGCTTGGTTCCATCGGCGCACAGGCGCTCGGCGGCAAGGTCGATGATCTCGCGCACGATGCCGGGCAGGTGCGAGTCCTCGAACCCGGCGCGCAGGTCGGGCAGGTCCAGCGGGTCGCCGGGGTACAGGTTGGGGTCCTGATCGCGGCGCACCTTGTATTCGATGCGCCGGGTGCGCTTCTCGGCGAAGGTCAGTTCGCCATGGGGCCGGGTCCTGATCCTGTCCGGGGCTTCCCACAGGGGCCGGTTGTCGAACTCGTCCGGGCCGGGGGTCGCGCCGTACAGGGCGGCGGCTTCGCATGCTGCGGCGGTTGCCGATGCGCCGTGGTGTTCCTCGGTGTCGTCGTCGCTGCCGGCTTGCCCGAAAAGGTCGGCGGCGGTGGCGTCAAGGCTCCCGGTGTCGAAACCGGCGTCTGCAAGGGCGTCTGCCATGGCGCTGTCGTTGGGGTGTGTCATGGTCGTTCCTCTCTCCTCTGAAAAAAAACACCGCGTTTCCCCCGGAGCGGGGTGGGCGGCGAGTCAAGCCTGGAAGGTCCGCAGATTGAGGCGGCCTGCACCCGAAGGGCCGGAACGCAGTGGAGGACCCGCGCAGCGGGTTGCGGGCCGCCGCTGCGGGCCTGGAATGGCGCGCCGCCCACACCGATCTGGGGGAAACCACACGGAACACTCCGCCGCCCGCCAGGGCGGCGACACTCCCGCCGAAGGCGGCGGCAAGCGGAGCGCGCAGGGAGCGCAGCGACTGGAGGCGATAGGGATAGGAGCGGTATCGGAGGGAGCGCCAGCGACCGGAGATAGGAGCGGATAGCCCGGGCCGAAGGCATCGCCCAATACACGCCCTGGGCCTGCGATGCGGTGGCGAATGAAAGAGCTCTCCATGGCCGGTCAGCCCCACAGCGGATGCGAGAGGACCAACTGCTCGGTCACCTCCCGGATCCGATTGCGGTCATGGACGCGGCACGGACCGCGCGGGTCTTCGTCGAGATGGACCACTAAATACCGCGCGCCCTTGCGCAGCGGATCGTCGAGCGCGTGGACATCGCCGACAGGGTCGCCGTCGCGGTAGATGCGCGACTCGTCCGGGGCGATGCGCCGGAAGCAGAGGCCGCTCATGACGCGCCATCCGCCAGAACGCCCGCGGCCCATCTGGCGGCGCGGGCCAGCACATCGCCGTGGCAGGGCAGCGGCTCGCACCAGCAGGCCAGCCAGCATTCGTCCAGCGCGGCCAGCTCTTCCAATGAAGTCTCGCCCGCCCGGATGCGGCGCCAGAGGTCCGCGCGGTAGCGGGCGATCGCCTGCTCTCTCGAACAGCCGGGTGCGATCCGGAACGGGTTCCCCCACTTCGAGCGGCGGTCGATCAGCACGGTGTTGCCCACGGCCTGCGCATGCTCGAACGCCTCGCGCAGCTTCGGCTCGCGCTTCAGGTTCACGATCGTGCGCATCCACTCCCCCCTCTCTCCTCGTCGGCCTGCCCGACCCTCCGCTCCTCTCTTCCTCTCCCCGGATCGGGGTCCGGGGCAGGCCCGGACCGGGAGCCCGCTCCGGCCTGTGAGGCGGAGGCGCAGGCGCCGCGGAACAGCGGCGCGAAGCGGGCGCGCAGCGCCGCCGCGCCGAGCGCGACCAGGTCGTCGTTGAAGTCGTTGAAGTCGTTGCCGATCGGAATGATCACCGTCGCGGCGATGCCGAGCCGCGCGCAGCGCCGGGCGAGGCGCTCGGCCGCGAGCGCGCCGTCCTCGTCGTTGTCCCTTGCGATCACCAGCCGCGCGAGGCCGGGCGGAGGCGCGAACGCGCCGAGGCTCCCGGCCGAGAGCGCCGCCGCCGCGCGGATCTCCGGCACGGCGGTCACCAGAGAGAGCACGGTCTCGACGCCCTCGCCGACGACGAGCGCAGCGTCGCCGGCAGGCGCGCCGAAGCGCACAGCCAGGCCGTGGACGCGGCCGAGCGCCTTGCGCGGCGCGGCGACGCCCGCCTTGGCGGGCGAGCGCGGATCGAGCCAGGTGCGCTGCACGCCGAGCAAGCGGCCGTCGCCGCCGGTGACGGCGGCGACCAGCGCCGGGAAGCGGCGCACCGACGAGCCTTCGCGATAGCGAAGCGCGGGGTGGAAGCGCAGCGCCGCGAAGCGGCATTGCAGAAGCCCGCGCGCGTGGAGATAACGCTCGGCGTGACTGCCGTCGATGGCGCGGCAGCGCCGCCACAGGCGGCGCGCCGCCTCGGTCGCGTCGTAGGGCGCGTCCGGGGCCCCCGGATCGCGGTCCGGGGCAGGCTCCAAGGCGAGGAAGCGCCGCGCCTCGTCGAGCGCCGCGCGCAGCGTCGGCGCACCGGTGCGGTAGCGGATCAGGTCGAGCAGGTCGCCGTGTGTTCCCTGTGCCGCGTCGGTCCACTTCCCCGGCGTGCCGGGCGGAGCGAGGCGGACGAAGAGCGAGCGACCGCGGGCGCCGTCGAGGTCGCCGCAGATCCAGTAGCGGCCCTGCCGGCGGCCGTGGGGCAGATAGCGCCGGCAGACGTCCTCGGCGCGCGCGGCGAGCGCGGCGGCGATGGCGGCGGCGGGCGACGGTCGGTGCGGCATGCGGGACTTCCTTCCAGGCCGTGCGGGACGCCCGATACCGGCCGACCTCCGCCTCCGGCCGGCGCCGGAGGGGGAACGGCCCGAGCGAAGCGCGGGCGCGGAGCCCGGACGGCGGCAGGCCGGCGGGGCGCTACCGCGCGAGGGTGCGGAAGGTGGCGGAGAGGCGGGTGGCGGCCGTGTGCGCGCTGTCGGTGCGGTCGATGCCGTGCATCCACGCACTGCGCGCGGCGCCGGCCAGGACCAGGACCGAGCGGCGGGGCAGCACCGCCACCTCGTCGCCAGGCAACCCGTCGCGCGCGTACGGGCGCACGGAGCGCGGGCGGAAGCGCATCGGCCAGTCGTCGGCGAGCGACAGCGAGGCGACGACAGGCCCAAAGTCGCGGTGGTCGGCGTGCATGCCGATGCCCTGGCCGGGGCGGTACTCGTTGACGATGCACTGCGCCGGCAGCGCCCCGCCGAAATGGTCCCGCAGCCGGTCCGCCATGACCTCGGCCCAGCGCGGAAACGGCGCGGCGGGGACCGGGCGGCTGGCGCCGGTGTAGCTGTAGCGGTAGCCGTAGTGCTGCTCCCGGCGGCGCAGCTCGGTCATCCACGGCGCCCAGGAAATCCGCAGCAGCAGGCGCTCCTCCTCGGCCGGGGTGACGAAGTCGGGGACGATGGCCGCCCCCTGGGCGAAGATGCTGTCGCGCGCCATGCTCTCTCTCCTCATGTAACGAACGCCCTTGTCCACGCGCGCCCCGGACTCCGGCGGCAGGTGCGGTCACCGGGCGCCGGCAAGGCCGCCGACGCGGATGCGGCCGGCCCAGGCGGCGCTGTGCGCGGCGGGATCGCCGTCGCGCAACTGCCGGCGCAGCTCCATCCAGAGCCGCCCGAGCACGTTCGCGCCGCGGTAGCGGTCGCCGTCCGGCCTGGCGCCCCACCACGGGTCGCGGGTCGAGACCTCGACGATGGCGCGCGCGCCGGTTGTAGCGAGGGCGGCGTCGATCCGGTCGGCGTTGGCCTCGCGCTTCATGCGCAGCACCCAGCGCATGACGTTCACCCGCTGCGCGTTCCAGCGGGGATCGAGACCGTCGGCCGTGCCGCGCCCGATGGCGGCGGCCTCGCGCGCCGTGGGCGCGGCGGCGATCCGGCGCTGCACCGCCGGGGCGGCGCCGAACTTCGCCGCCTGGTACAACGCTTCGGACGTCGAGAACGTCCATGGGCCGGCGGCGATCGGCGTCGCCAGCGGCGCGAAGTTGCTGAACGCGCCCCAGGGGGCGTTCGTAAACCGGAATCCGCAAGCCTCGTCGCGGTTGTAGATGCGCATGATCTCATCCTCCGTTGCCGGCGGCGGGCACCCTCCGGCCCTGCCGCGCTTCGCCCCACTGCAAGCACCCCTCCCCTCCGGCCGGGACGGTCCGCCTCCGGATCGGCTGCAAAAGAAAAGGGCCGACGCGCGAGGCGCCGGCCCAGTTGGGGAGGGAGGAAACGTGGGACGCGAAGCCCTAGAACGGGATTTCGTCGTCGAAGTCGGCGGGCGCCGCGGCCGGGGCCGCGCCGGTGTCGCCCGCCGCGTCCGGGTCGGGCTGCATCTGCGAGCCGTTGCCGTTCGGCTTGTCGAGGAACTGCACCCGGCCGCCCGGCACGAGCAGGATCTCGGTCGAGAAGCGGTCGGAGTCCTCGCCGTCCTTCTTCCAGCGGCGGGTCTGCAGCTTGCCGTCGACGTAGACCAGCCGGCCCTTGGTGGCGTGCTTCTCGAACATGTCGATCAGCCCGTCCTGGAAGGTCACGACCCGGTGCCACTCGGTCTTGTCGACCTTCTCGCCGGTCTGCTTGTCTACCGATCCCAAATGCAGGTTGTTCCGCCGAAGAGGCTGATCTTCGGGATGTTGTAATCACCCACCCGTTTCATCCGCTCAGGGGTCAGGCGGTCCGGGTTTACGACCGTGTGGGCGGGTACAAGAGAGCGATCGTCCGCTACTTCGCGGACGCCCCGCCCGGCGCGACGCTTGTGAGCGCGCCGGTTTCCTGGACTTCCCTGCGGAAGGTCGACGACTTCGAGCGGGTTGCCGCGGGTCGCTGCCTGTTCCGCGGTGACGACCTGATTGTGCTTCGCGAGCTTGTGGACACGCTGCTTGCGCCGCCGGTGGAGCGTAATCAGAAATAATGGCGCTATATTATCAGAAATTAGGGCGCTTTGGTGCGGTCGTGTTTAGCAAGATGTGCCGAAATATAGCTGTATTATGCGCATCTATGGCGAGACGGTCGCGGTTGAGGGTTGACTCGGGTGCAGGCAGTGGCGTAATAATAGTTGAAACATCTTCGAGGAGCCGCAGGGCCATGGCAGACCACCACGACGAGACCGAAAAGCAGGACCGGCTCAGAAAGGCCGGCACCCTCAACCGGACGCCGGAAAGGGTCAGCGACCCGATGTTCGCCGCCGGCGACTTCTTCGATGCCCGCGACCTGCTCCAGGTGCGCTACGAGATGGTCCGGGTGGTCCGGCTGGGCGAGGCCACGCTTGCGCAGGCGGCGGCGCGGTTCGGGGTCTCGCGGCCGACCTGCTTCCGCATGGTCAAGGCGTTTGACGGGGGCGGTCTTCAGGAGCTCATCCCGGCGCAGCGCGGCCCGCGGGGACCGCACAAGATCAGCCCGGAGATCGTGCGCTTCGTCGAGGAGTACAAGGCCCGGCATGGGCGTGTGGGCGCGCGCCGGCTGGCCCCGCTGATCGAGGCGGAGTTCGGCGTCAGGGTCCATCCGCGCGGGCTCGAGAAGGCGCTCGAGCGGCTTCAAAAAAAACTGCTGGAACCTGGGCCGTGATGCGCGAGGACGCCTGGAAGACCTACGAGAGCTGGCGAGGGCTGTGGCTGTCGGGCGGCGACAGCAACGCCATCGGCGCGCTGCGCTTCCACGGCCTGCGCGGCGCTCTGGCCGTGGCCGGGGTGGCGTGCGGCAGCACTGGCCGGCGGCCGGCGCCGCCTTCGTCCATCAAGGTGGAGCTGCCCATCGCCGATGCGGTGATCGCCGAGGCCGCCAGCCAGGTCCGGCGCCTGCTGTGCGTGTCGTTGCCATTCGCGGGCGCCAACATCGTGCGGGAAAACGAGGGGAACCGTTATGCCTGAAGCGGAAGCGCGGAAGATCGCGGCGCATCATCTGGAACGCGAGGCCTGTCTGTACGTGCGTCAGTCCTCGCTTCGCCAGGTCATGGAAAACACCGAGAGCACGCGGCGCCAGTACGGCTTGAGGCAAAGGGCGACGGCGCTCGGCTGGGCGGCGGAGCGTATCCGGGTCATCGACGAGGACCAGGGCAAATCGGGGGCCTACGGCGGAAACCGCAGCGGCTTCCGCGACCTGATGGGGAGCATCGCCGCCGGCGAGGTGGGTATCGTTCTCGGCCTGGAAGTCTCGCGCCTGGCGCGGGACAACGCCGACTGGCACCAGCTGCTGCGGATCGCCGGCATCACCAATACCCTGATTCTGGACGAGACTGGCATCTACGACCCCAACGACGGCAACGATAGGCTCCTCCTGGGCGTCAAAGGGACCCTGAGCGAGTTCGAGCTCCAGGGGATCAGGGCGCGGTTGGTCGGCGGCCAGCGCAACGCCGCCGAGCGCGGTGCGCTGAGGCTGCCGCTGCCGCTCGGGCTGGCCTACAACGACAGGGACGAGGTGGTGTTCGACCCCGACCGGTCCGTCGTCGACGCCGTCCGTCTCGTGTTCGACGGCTTCCGCCGAATGGGGTCGGCGATGGCGGTGGTGAAATGGATGCACCGCGAGAACATCGAGCTGCCGGCGCGTCCGCGAAACGGTGGCCCGGCCAACGGCGAGCTGCGCTGGGATCTTCCTCGCGCGGCGCAGGTCACCCGCATTCTGAAGAACCCGCGCTATGCCGGCGCGTACGTCTATGGCCAGACGCACGTCGAGCGGCGGGCGGACGGGACCAGACGATTCCGGGTCGTGCCGATGGAGGACTGGCACGTGTGCATCCCGGACGCCCATGTGGGCTTCATCGATTGGGAGGAGTACCTTCGCAATAGAGCCACCCTGAGAGGCAATGCCGACGCGTTCCTGGGATCGGACTCGCGCACCGCGGCGCCGCGCGAGGGGGCGGCGCTGTTGCAGTCGCGGGTGATCTGCGGCCACTGTGGCCGGCGCATGGGCATGCACTACAACCGTGCTTTCCCGCATCGCAACCGGCCGGCGCGCTACTTCTACGTCTGCAAGGAAGAGGTGGTCCGCTACGGACGGAAGACCTGCCAGAGCATGCGCGGCGATCTCGTCGACGCCGAGATATCGCGCTTTGTGATCGACGCGATGAACCGCGAGAACATCGATCTTGCCCTGGCGGTCGAAGAGCAGGTCGAGGCGGACTTCGCCGAGGCAGACGCCCAGCGCGCCGGGCGCATCGAGGGCTTGCGCTACGAGGCGGACGTGGCGCGGCGCAGGTTCTTCGAGGTCGACCCGGCTAACCGGCTGGTGGCGGCATCGCTCGAAGCCGACTGGAACGAGCGCCTGCGCGAGCTGGAAGAGGCCTGCCGGGAACGCGAGGCGCGCGCCGCGGCGCGCGATACCGAGCTCTCCGAGCGGCAGGTCGAGCGCATTCGGGAACTGGCGCGCGACTTCGAGCAGGTATGGAACGCTGCCCAGACCGGAAACGCGGATCGCAAGCGGCTGCTCGGACTTCTGATCGAAGATGCGACGCTGACCCGGGACGGCTCCGAGGTGACGATCGGTCTGCGCATGCGCGGGGGGCGTTCCCTGACCCTTGAGACTCTTCGGTTGCCGAGACGGATGGCGCAGGTCCGCAAGACACCTCCGGAAACGGTCGCCGCGGTCGACCGGCTGCTCGAAACGCACGGCGACGAAGGGGCCGCGCGCGAGCTGAACGCCATGGGGTTCCGAAACTGGAAGGGCGAGCCCTACACGGTCAAAGGCGTGGGCAGGATACGGCGGGCTTACGGCTTGCCCAATCACACCGAGCGTGAGACGGAACGGCTTCGCGGCCAGGGCTTCTCGACCGCCGCGGAAGTGGCCGCTGAACTCGGCTTCAACGAGAGGGTCGTCCGCCGGCTGGGCAAGACGTCAACGGACGCGCGGGTGGAGCGGGTTATCGTCCCGACCGAAGGCCGGCGACGGTACTGCATGTACAAAGCCAACGGCGCCGGGGAAACGGCGCCGTTGCCGGAACCCGCATCGTGAGGCTGAAAATGATGCCAGGGAACGACACCATCGCCGCGGCCGGCCGGCCCGGGCTCCGGTGGAGGCTCGAAGCCCTCACCAAAAAAGGGGCCAGCGCCGAAGCGCCGGCCCCTGAGTTGGGAGGGAGGAACGATGGGGAGTGGTCGCTAGAACGGGATCGTCCCGTCATCCGGATCGGCGGAACCGGCCTCGGCGGCGTCGACCGCCGGAGCGCCGTTGCCATTGGCAGGCTTGTCCAAGAACTGGACGCGCCCGCCGGGGACCAGCAGGATCTCGGTGGAGAACCGGTCCGAGTCCTCGCCGTCCTTGCGCCACTTGCGGGTCTGCAGCTTGCCCGCGAGGTAGACCAGCCGGCCCTTCTTCGCGTGCTTGGTCAGCATGTCGATGAGGCCGGGCTGGAAGGTCACCACCCGGTGCCACTCGGTCTTGTCCACCCGGTCGCCGGAGTTGCGATCGATGAACCCCTCGTCGGTCGCGATGCTCATGTTGGCCACGCGGCCCCCCGAGGCGAGGTGGTTGACGGTGACGTCGGCGCCGAGGCGGCCGATCAGCTCCGCGCGATTGAGTCCGAAGCTCATGGTCTTCTCCTTCAGGTCTGGATGATGACGATGGAATGCGAACGGCGGGGACGACTCTCTCCGCCCCCTTCTCCGTTCACCCTTCCCGCGCTTCACTCCAACTCCGGTCAGGCGTCTGACCCGGTATCGGAGGAACGGGAACGATGTGGCTGGAGTTCGGCTGCACCACATGGAGTGCAACGGGACGGAGGGATCACTAGATCTGGCGGATCGACCTCACTGTCCCAACAAGGTGCATCATGAAACGCGAGACTTGTTGATGTACGACTCGTCGGTCGCGATGCTCAGGTTGGCCACGCGCCCGCCCGAGGTGAGGTGGTTGACGGTCACGTCCGCGCCCAGGCGGCCGATCAGTTCCACGCGGTTGAGTCCGAATGCCATGACGATTCCCCTTCATGGTCTGGATGATGACGATGGGTTCCGAACGGCCGGAGCCGGGGTCACTCCCCCGACCCCCCGGACCGTTCGATCTCTTCAAGCCCTCCTCCCCTCTAATCGGCCGGGGGAAGCGACGACGCCGGGTCCCAGGGTTCGGACGGCGCCGCCTCACGCAGCGCATGTCCGAACGCCGGTTCCGGGCAGAGGCTCGCGAAGCCGTGTTCCGGATAGGCCGCGCCCCGGTCGGGACAGCGGATGGAGCGCTCGTCCTCGGCGATCTCGCGGACGGTGCGGCGATCGACGCCGAGTTCGGCGAGCAAATCGTTGCCGGTCGGAAGGTCGAGAGATGTATCGGGACGAAACATGGGCGGGATCTCCTCTGCCGTTGCCCGGTCCGGCAACCTGTGCCGGACGCCGATCCGGCATCGGCGCGAGGAACCCACTCCCTCCACCCTGCCGGACACTCGCCCGGCAGGCGCTCCTCTCCTGCTCTATGACGGAAGGACGGCGCGGCGGATCGCGGCCAGGCGCTCGCAGACGGCACGCGGCGCCATCGCCCCCAGATTGAACACCGGGATGCCGTTTGCCTCGGCGATACGGATGGCCATGCCCGTGCCGCCCTCAACGCGACCCTGAACCGTGAAGGCCACCACCGCGTCGACCGGCCGATCCAGCGTCAGTCCCAGCACCGCCGCGTTCCTGGCATGCAGCTTGCGGACGGCCGGCGAACACCGCACCCACGCCGGATGCAGGGGCGCCGCGATCTCCATGCACGCCGCCAGCGCCGCCGCCGACAGCACCCGGCAGTCCGGCCCGCGCAGCCCGTTGTAGCCCCGCCACGGCAGCCAGACCGTCCGTTGCCCGGCCGGCGCCCCCGCTGCGAACGCGCTGTCGGCCCCGTCCGCCCCGCCGGAAAACAGATGCCAGCCGGTCCGCGCCAGCCATGCTGCCATCACGGTCATGTCCGCCAACACGGCCGCCGGCGTTGCCCGCGCCCCGATCCCCGCATATCGCAATGTCGCCATGGTCGATCTCTCCGGTTGAGACTGCCGCGACTCCCTCCCGGTCAACGGCCTCGCTCCCGGACCGCTCTTCTCGGACTCTACGGCGCAGGCGCTCCGGCCCTGCTTGAACGCCACCCCCGTCCGGTGCATCCCTACGACATGGAAAGGCGCGGATGGATCCGGCCGTCACGGGTTCTGGCCGCTGGCATTACTGTGACTGCCAGGCGGGATCGGGGTGCCCCCGGATCGGGGTCCGGGACAGGAGGCGGCGGTGCGGTTCGGGGCCTCGGTCGGTGCGTTCGCGGATCCCGTTGAAGCCGTTGCGGCATTGGGACCGCTCGCTTTCCTCGCGCCCTGCGGTCTGCCGCTGCCTGCCCCGGACGCCGATCCGGGGCACTCGGTTGCCGGCGGCTGTGGCGCCTGGGCTACCGGCGCGTGGCGTGGGCGGCCGGCATCGGTCTGGGCGCCGGGACGATCCCGGCGACGCTGTTCGCGGGCCTGCTCGGGCCGGTGGCGGTCGCCGTCTGGGCCGCCCTGCTCAGCCTGCCGGTCTGGCTCGCCTGGCTGTGGCTTGTGCGGCCCCGGATCGGAGGAGCCTGCCCCGGCCCCCGAGCCGGGGGGCAGGCGCGGATGACCGCGGCCGGCGGGCGGCCGGCAGCGGAGCACGGCCGCCATGCGCGAGCCCGTCCGGGGCGCCGGACGGCACGGGGCCGGCGGCGCAGTAATGCGGTCGGCCGAAACGGAGCGGGTCGCGGCTTCGGCAAGACGGCGACAGGCCGGCTGCGCAGCAGGGAACGGAAAACGGTCGGGGTCGAGACGCTGTCCGGTCCGGCCCAACTGGAGATGACATGGCGATCGGCGGGCCTGCCGGCCGGTTTGGCGTCGTGGCCGCGACCGGCGTCACCGGCCCGCACGGGCATGTCCGGGCAGGCATTGGCCATTCGCGCATTTTTGTGCGAGAGTGCCATCCGTGAACGGGCGCGAATTCATGACGCGGGTGAGACGGCTGGCGCGCAGGAACGGCATCGCGGTCAGGTTCGACCGGACGAGAGGCAAGGGCAGTCACGGGACCCTGTATTACGGCGATCGCTTCACGGTGCTGAAGGACCGCAGGAAGCCGCTCAAGACCGGCACGCTGCGCGGCATGTGCAAACAGCTCGGCATCGACCCGAACGACCTTTAGGGAGTTCCGACCATGGCAACGCGATACAGTTACCCCATCGACCTCCACGAGGAGCGCGAAGGCGGGTATTCGGTGAGCTTCCCGGACTTCGACGAAGCGTTCACCGACGGCGACACGGTCGCCGAGGCGGTCGCGGAAGCCGCCGACTGCCTCGAGGAAGCCCTCGCGGGCCGCATCGCGCGGCGCGAGGACATTCCCGCGCCGAGCCCGGCGAAGGGCCGGCCGGCGGTGACGCCCGGCGCGGTGCTCGCCGCCAAGGCGGCGCTCTACGAGGCCCTGCGCGAAGAGCGGCTGTCCAACAGCGCCTTCGCGGTGGCCCTGGGCGTTCAGGAAAGCGAGGTTCGCCGCATGCTCGACCCCCGCCACGCCACCAAGATCGGCCGGCTGGAGGAAGCCCTGGCGCGGTTCGGAAAGCGTCTGGTGGTCACGGTGGAGGCGGCTGCCTGACTGCGGGCCGGCAGCGCAGATCACGCGTCCAGCAGGCCGGCGATCTCCGACATCCGCAGGGCCAGCATCAGCGGCTCGCGCTTCGAGAACGGACGGAAGCCGAACCGTTCGTAGAAGGCCCTCGCGCGGTCGTCGATGGCCTGCACGACGACGGCGCGGGCGCCGACCGTGCCGGCGGCGGCGAGCGAGCGCCTGGCCGCGTCGATCAGGAGGTCCGAGCCGAGGCGCCGTCCCCGGTAGGCTTCGTCCACCGCGAGCTGACCCAGCAGGATGACCGGGACCGGGTCGGGCATGTTCCGGCCGACCCGGGACGACACCCGGCGCCGTTCCACGGCGCTGGCGGCGAGGCTGTAGAAACCGGCGACGCGGTCCCCGTCGCAGGCGGCATAGGCGCGCGCGCCGCCCCTGGCCTCGTTCAACCTTGCCTTGCCCCGGAGCCAGGCGTCGAGGGTGGGGACGCCCGAGGAGAATTGCGAGATGTCGTGGCGGGTGGCGAGCGGCTCCGGCGGGCCTAGCGGTCCCGGTGCTGGCAGTTCCTGCTCTAGCGGTCCCACTGGGGCCGGCGCGCGTAACGCGCCTTCACGGCCGGGTCGATCTCTACCGGCGCGTCGAGCGCGGCGAGGAAATCGTCCCAGGCCTCGTCGTCGAGGGCGATGACGGGGCGCTCGTTGAGGACCTCGATGGCCGCCGCCTCGCTTGACCGGAGCACGAACTCGGTCCGGCTGACGCCCCGGATCGCCGCCGCGCGGTCGATGACGGCCAGGCGTTCGCTGGATGTACGGAAATTCACCTGGGGCATGCCGGTCTCCTTCTTCCCGGCTGTGCCGGGGTGCTCGCCGGTTTCAGGATATAGCAATTGTGTAGATAGGCAGCAAGGCGGCGGATGTCGGCGCCGCTCTTCCCGGCGGACGGCGGGCCGGCTGCGCAGCGGGAGGGCCCTGCGAAACGCAGAGCGGGTGGAAGGAGCAACGGAAACCAGCAGGCTTGACAACGAACGTGTTGCCAACAATATTGCAGCCAACAATACCGTTGGAAGACAGCCATGATCCGAAAAGGCGGGAGCAACTGGGTCGACGGAGAGAACTTCTTCGACCGCAAGTCGGAGCTGGAGGCGCTGGAAGAGCGGGTGCGGGAGGGAACGCACACCCTGCTGACCGCGCAACGAAGGATGGGCAAGACGAGCCTCGTCCGGGAGCTGCAGCGCCGTCTGGCCGGAACGGGAAAGTTCGAGGTCGTCTTCGTCGATCTGGAAGCGGCCACCGATCCGGCCGATGCGATTGCCGAAATCGGGGTTCAAGCAAGGCCCGTGCGTGCGGCGTGGGATCGGATTTTGACCGGTTTCGCCAACATGGTGAGGAGCGCCGGCGACCGGATCGAGGAGTTGTCGGTTGCGGATCTGAAGGTGAAGCTGCGGGCCGGGATAGATGCCGGAAATTGGCCCCAGAGAGGTGACGCGATCTATGCGGCCCTGGCGGAAAGCGGCCGGCCGGTCGTGCTCGCGATCGACGAGTTGCCGATACTCGTAAACCGGCTGCTGAAGGACGATACGGGACGTGTGACGCCGGAGGGAAAGCGGGAAACGGACGCGTTCCTGAGCTGGCTGCGCAAGGCGGGGCAAGCCCATCGGGGCCGGGTTACGCTGATCCTGTCAGGCAGCGTGAGCCTGGAGCCGCTGCTCGAACAGGCCGGCCTCAGCGCCCAGGTCAACATTTTTTCTCCCTACGACCTGAATCCTTGGAGCGAGGAAACGGCCGTTTCCTGCCTGGAGGCGCTTGCCCGGTCCTATGAAGTCGGTCTTGGGCCGGAGGCCGGCAGGGACATGTGCCGCAGGTTGCGTTGCTGCATTCCGCACCACGTCCAGATGTTCTTCGACAGGATGCACGATCATCTGCGGCGCATCGGGCGGATGGAGGCCTCGCTGGACGATGTCGAATGGGTCTATGTGCAGGAGATGCAGGGCGTCCGGGGGCAGGTGGACCTGCAGCATTACGAGGGCCGGCTGGAGACGGTCCTCGGAAGAGCGGGCTACACGGTTGCGTTGGAGATTCTGACGGCAACGGCGGTCAACGCTGGCATCACCGCTGAGACGGTCGACTGGTACCGCAGCTGGTTCTCGACGCGGGACGCGCAGGACGAAGATAGCGCTGCCTCGGTCGACCATGTTCTGCATGTGCTGCAGCACGACGGCTATCTGGAACCCGGGGACGGCGGTTACCGGTTCGTGTCCGGGCTCGTCGAGGACTGGTGGCGCGGGCGCTACGGACAGAGGTTCGTGCCCGTGTTCGATCGGCAGCAGTGAGGACGGGAGTTGGACCGATGGCTGTGGCTGCCAGGAAATACAACCCGGGTTTTCTCTCGATCGACGAGCTGGTCGCGACCTTCTGCGTCCGGACGGCCGAATACGAATCCCTGATCGAGGCGCTGCGCGAATGCTCGAGCAGCGCAAACACCCATCAGATCGTGATTGGGCCGCGCGGCAGCGGAAAGACGAGCCTGCTGCTGCGGGTCGCTGCGGAGGCGCTGCGCGATGCCGATCTCTCGGCGCGTTTTTTCCCGATCGTGTTCGCGGAGGAAAGCTACGAGGTCTCGACCGCCGGCGAGTTCTGGCTCGAATGCCTGTCCCGGTTGGCTGACCAGGCGCCGCGCCAGGATGGCGGTGTCGACTTGCAACGCACCTTCGAAGAGTTGCGCACCATCCATGACGACCGGGCGCTGGAGGGCCGGTGCCTCGGGGTGCTGCAGGACTTTGCCGACCGGGAAAACAAGCGCCTCGTGCTGATCGTCGAGAACCTGAACATGATGTTCAGGGACATGGGCGACGACGATGCGGGCTGGCGGCTGCGGAAGGCATTGCAGACCGAACCGCGGATCGTTCTGCTGGCGAGCGCGACCAGCCGGTTCGACCAGATGGACGACCCGAAGGAAGCGCTCTACGAGCTCTTCCGGGTGATCCGGTTGCATCCCCTGGACACGGACGGCTGCGCGACCTTGTGGCAGACCGTGTCGGGGCAGGCGCAGGCTACGCAGACGATCCAGGCTTTGCGGATTCTGACCGGCGGCAGCCCAAGGCTGCTGACGATCGTGGCCCGGTTCGGCGCAAATCTGTCGTTCCGCGAGCTGATGGCCGATCTGCTCGACCTGGTCGACGACCATACCGAGTATTTCAAGAGCCACCTCGATGCGCTCCCGGCGCAGGAGCGAAAGGTGTATCTCGCCCTGGCCCATCTCTGGAAACCGGCGAATACGCGCGAGATCGCGGAACGGGCCAGGCTGGGGACCAGCCAGTGCAGCGCCCAGCTTGCGCGTCTGGTCGACAAGGGCGTGGTCGAGGTGAGCGGCGGCAGCCCGCGGCGCAAGCTCTACTACCTGACCGAGCGGCTCTACAACATCTACTACCTGATGCGCCGGGCGCGCGGGCTGGCGCCGTTGGTCGATGCGCTGATCCGATTCATGGAGGCCTTCTACTCCACCGACAAACTGAGGGAAATTGGCGCCCGCATGGCACGGGAGGCGCTGGGTTTCGACGGCGGTGGGTTGGCGTTCTACCGGTTGGCGTTCGAGCGTCTTGTCGGACTGCCGTCCCTGGAAGCACATCGCGAGGAACTGCTTTCGCTTGCGTCGCCTGCGTTTGCGTATGCGCCCAGTGAGTTTTCTGCGGTATCCCCGGGGTCGTCGGCCGCGAAGGAACTCTTGAGGAAAGCGCTGGCGTTGGCGGAAGGAGGCCGGCTGCAGGAGGCCGTAGCGGCCTGGGACGAGGTCGACCGGAAGCTCGGGGCAAGCGATGCGCCGGCGGATCGTGAACAGGTGTCGCTGGCGCTCGTCAACAAGGGAAAGGCGTTGGGCCGGCTGGGGAGAGCGGAAGAGGCATCGGCAGTGTGGGACGACGTGGTGCGGCGCTTCGGGGCGGACAACGGGGAAGGTCACCCTCTGGCGGTGGCGACGGCGCTCGCGAGCAAGGGCGGAATGCTGGGCAACCTGGACCGCCACACCGAAGCGCTGGCAGCCTGGAACGAGGTCGCGCAACGCTACGGCAAGAGCCCGGCGCCGGCGCTTCAGACGCCGGTGGCCAACGCGCTGCTCGGGAGGGCGGTCGCGCTGAATGCGTTGAACCGGCCCCGGGGAGCCCTGGACGCCTGCGATGAAATGCTGGAACGCTTCGGTAAAGCGACTTCGCCCGGAATCCACAGTGAAGTGGCGGTAGCCATGGTCGTACGGGGTCACGCGCTGATCGCCTTGAATCGCGTCGACGAGGCGCTAAACGCCTGGGTCGCCGTGATGGATCGTTTCGGGACGAGCAATTCTCTCAGAATCGTCGAACAGGTGGCCTCGGCGCTTGCGAACATCGGCGCGGCGCTCTCCCAGTCGGGCCGGCTGGAGGAGGCGCTGACCGCGTTTGACGGGGTGGTGCAAAGATACCAGGCAAGCGATGCGCCGATCCTTCGGGAGGTGGTGGCGCGCTGTTTCGTCAACAGAGGCAACGTGCTGGCCGAGATGAAGCGGGAAGCGGAAGCGCTTTCGTCATGGGAAGAGGCGATCAGGCGCTTCCAGGCGGGCGGTTTGCCGGATGTGGCAGAACCGCATTGCAACGCGCTGATGAACAGGGCGGCGGCGCTGCACAACGCAGGAAGGCCGGAGGAAGCGCTAGAACTGTGGGCGGATGTGGTGGATCGCTTCGGGGCCGACGACCGACCCGAACTCCTTCCCGTGGTGGCGAAGGCCCAAACGAACAGGGGCGCCTTGCTGGGACAGTTGGGCCGATACGAAGAGGCGCTGACGGTCTGGCAGCAGGTCGAAGACTGCTTCGGGAACAGCGACCTGCCGGAGTGGGTTGCGCTGGTCGCAGGCTCCTTCCAGCACAGGTGTGCCGACCTGTTCGAACTGAATCGAACGGAAGAGGCGCTCGCAACCTGCGACCGGGCGATCGATCGCTTCGGGGAAAGCACCGTGCCCGGAGCTGTCGATGCGGTCGCGGGGATTCTCCTCAATAAGGGTATCGTGCTCGTTTCTGCGCACAGGAGCGAGGAGGCACTGGCCGTCTGGGAGGAGATCGAACGCCGTTTCGGAGACAGCCACGAGCCAGGAGTTCTGAAGCATGTTGCCTCCGCCCTCGTCACCAAGG
This sequence comes from Alphaproteobacteria bacterium, assembly GCA_965202925.1. Taxonomy (GTDB): domain Bacteria; phylum Pseudomonadota; class Alphaproteobacteria; order Bin65; family Bin65; genus Bin65. The sequence goes on from CBDBCG010000003.1 coordinate 57,593, forward strand.
GAACGACGCTCGTTCATATGAACCGGCAGGAGGACGCGGTCGAAGCTTGGAGCGAGGTCGTGCACCGGTTCGGAGAGGGCGACGCATCCCTATATCGCGAGGAGATCGCGACGGCCCTCATCAACAGGGTGCTGGTGCTGGACTTGTCGAACAAGCCGGAAGAGGCGCTTGAGGCCTGTGACGAGGCGCTCCGGCGGTTCGGAAGCAGCGACGAGCCCTACGATGTCGAGGCAGTCGCACATACTCTTGTCAACAAGGGTGGCCTCCTGGTCGCTCTGGACCGTACCGGGGAGGGGTTGGCTGCGTGGGACGAGGTTGTCCGGCGCTTCGAGGCGAGCGATGAGCCGGCGCTTCGCGACGCGGCGGAATCGGCGCTGTGCAGGCGGGCACAGCATGAATTGATCGAAGGCCGGGCGACGACCGCGCTCGGATTTCTCGACCGCGCGCTTCTGCCCGACCGGGCGGGAATTCCGGAAAGCAGGCTGCAGGGCCTTCTGATCCGAGCCCGGGCGCACCTGGAGGACGGCGATGGCGAAGCCTGCGCCGGAGACGTCGAGACGGCGTTGTCGATCATTCCCGAACTGAACATGTTGCCGAGGGACGTAATGGTGGCCTTGGCCGATCTCTCGGCGGGCGTTGGGACGGAGAGGATGTGCGATCTGATCGAGTCGTCGCCCGCCGGCGATCTCCTGCTTCCGCTGAAGACGGCGCTGGAGCGGGAACTCGGGTTGGAGCCGAGGGTGGCCAGAGAAGTGGAAGAGATCGCCGAAGACATACGCCGGGAATTGCTTGTCGGGCGCAAGAAGGAGGAGCAACGACGGGGCAATGCAAGGAAAGGGTGACCAGGCTTAAGTGAATCGGTCAGCCGTCAATGCCAGGGGTCGCCTTCGGGGTCTTCGTCCTCGGCGTGCATGGAGGCGGCGACCATGGCGGTCCAGGCTTTGCGGTCATAACCGAGCCGGCGGTTCAGCTTGTCGCAGATGCTGAGCGCATCGTCGAGGTCGAGCGCCACCAGCGCGGTCGGGACGTGGCCGGCAAGGCCCTCGATCACGATGCGGATCTGCTGCACCTCGGTCTCGACGTCGTAGGCGGGCGCGAAGCAGAAGTTGGGTTCGTCCGGCAGGGTCTGCGCGGTCATGGGACTCTCCTTCGGTTGCGGCGGTGATCGGAGAGCGACCGCCGATCCCGGATCGAGTCCGGGACAGGCGGCCGGCAATACGTATCCCAGCCGGGCATTGAACGGGTGAATTCTCCGGGAGTCACGCGGCGAGCGGCCAGCGTTCGAGGATGCGTTCCACCGCGCCGGCGTTGGGCGCGAATATCCGCGCCCGGAACGAGACGATCTCGACGGTGCAGCCCATGCGCCGGAGCGCCGGCAGATCGGTGTCCGCCGGCCCCTCGATCTCGACCCGGTCGCGGCCCATCAGACGCCGGCGGGCGAGCCGCCAGCCGTTGGCGAGCGCGAGCGCGGTGCCGCGCTCCATGACCGCCGCGAAGGCTTCCGCGCCGGTCATCGCCGGTCCGCCGTCGAGCCCGAACCCGGCGCGTACCGACCGCACCTGCTCGGCGTCGAGCACGCGCCCGATGAGCGCGATGCCGTCATCGCTGGTCAGCCGCCGGACCCGCATGTTCTCGGCCGGCAGGCGGTCCCAGACCGGCAGCAGCAGGCCCGAGGCGAGCCAGAAGCGGGACTCGCGGTGGCTCGGCAACTCGCCGATCTCGTGGTCCCAGAGCATGCGCCAGTGGCCCTCGTCGGTGCGCCCCCAGTTGGAGGCGGCGAACTCGGCCTGGGCCATGGTCTCGGCGGTCGTCGGACGGACCAGCCGCACCCGCTCCTGCACCCCGCCGTCGTCGAGCATGCGCGACGGGGCGGGCAGCAGGACGGCGGCGCGCTTCGAGCGCGTGTTGACCACCAGCCGCGGTTTCCCGTCCGGCCCCGGATCGCGGTTCCCCATTTCCAGCGCGGCATCGGCTGTGAGCGGCGCCAGCCGGTCGCGCCGGACGATCTCGACCAGTTCGGTCGCCGCCCCGGTGCCGGGATGCTCGTAGAGCGTCTCCCGTCCGGCGACAGTAAGCGAGTCGGCGGTTACCGTCTCGACGCCGACCTCGTAGCTGCCGGCCTCGACCGCCTGCTCGATGTTGGCGGCGATGCGGTCCTCCAGCTCGGCGAACAACTGGTTCTGCTCGGCGATGGGCAGCGCCAGCAGCCGGTTGAGGAACTTCGGCATGGGCGGCAGCTCGTCCTTGAGCCCGCCCTCGTGGACGATCCTGAGGCCGGTCGACTCCTGGAACCGCTCGACGTTCCAGCCTTCGATGCGCCCGCGCCAGAGCGCGCTGTAGAACTGCCGCAAGGCAGCCCTGGCGTAGGCGGATTCCAGATTGTCGCTCTCGCGGAACAGCGCCGCATCGCTGCCGCCCATGGCGGTCTGGCTGTCGCGCTGGCCCCGGGTGATGGCGCCCAGGCTGTCGAGCCGCCGTGCGATGGTGGCGATGAACCGCCGCTCGCCCTTCACGTCGGTGGTGACGGGCCGGAACAGCGGGGCGGAGGCCTGGTGCGTGCGGTGGGTGCGGCCCAGCCCCTGGATGGCCTGGTCGGCGCGCCAGCCGGGCTCCAGCAGATAGTGGATGCGCCGCTCGGTGTTGGCGCAGGACAGGTCGGCGTGGTAGCTGCGCCCGGTCCCGCCCGCCATCGAGAACACGAGGATGCGCTTCTCGGCGTCCATGAAGGCGGCGGTCTCGGCGAGGTTGGCCGAGGCGGGCCGGCTGCGCAGCGAGAGACGCTCGCCCCTCCCGTCCATAATGCGCAAGACCCGCCGCGAGCGGCCCGTGACCTCGGCAACGGCCTCGTGCCCGAACTTCTGCACGATCTGGTCGAGGGCCGTCGGCACCGGCGGCAGCGCCGCGAGCTTCTCGATCAGCGCGTCGCGCTGTTCCTCCGCCTCCTTGCAGACGATGGGGTTGCCGTCGGCATCGGTGGCGGGCCGGCTCATCAGGTTGCCGTCGTCGTCGGTGAAGGGCTCCTGCAACTGCACCGGGAAGGCGTGCATCAGGAAGGACAGGATGCCGTCCCGCGGCGTCAGGTCGATGTTGAGGTCGTCCCATTCCGAGGCGGGGATCTCGGCGATGCGCCGTTCCATCAGCGCCTCGCCGGTCGAGACCAGCTGGACCACGGCCGAGCGGCCGGCGTCGAGGTCGGCCTCGACGGCGCGGATCAGGCTGGGGCACTTCATGCCGGTCAGCAGATGGCCGAAGAAGCGCTGCTTGGTGCCCTCGAAAGCACTCAATGCTGCCGACTTGGCGTTCCTGTTCAGCGTATCCTCGCCCTGGACGATGCCGGTCGCCTCGAGCGCAGCCTCGATGTTCTGGTGGATCACCTTGAAGGCGCCGGCATAGGCGTCGTAGATGCGCCGCTGCTCCGGGGTGAGCGGGTGTTCGAGGATGTCGACCTCGACGCCGTCATAGGCCAGTGCCCTTGCCTGGTAGAGGCCGAGCGCCTTCAGGTCCCGGGCGACCACTTCCATCGCGGCGACCCCGCCGGCCTCCATGGCGGAGACGAACTCGACCCTTGTCTCGAACGGCGTCTCGCCGGCGGCCCACAAGCCCAGACGACCCGCATACGCCAGGCCCGGCACCGTGGTGGCGCCGGTGGCGGACACATAGGCGATGCGGGCGTCCGGCAGCGCGTTCTGCAACCGCAGGCCGGCCCGTCCCTGCTGGGACGGCTTGACCTCGCCGCGTGCGGATTTCGAGCCGGCGGCGTTGGCCATGGCGTGCGCTTCGTCGAACACCACGACGCCGTCGAAGGCGTGGCGGTCCTCCTCGTCCAGGGAGCCGGCCAGCCATTCGACGATCTGCTCCAGCCGCGAGGGCTTGCCCTGGCGGGACGGCGAGCGCAGCGTGGCGTAGGTCGCGAACAGGATGCCCTCGGAAAGCGGGATCTCCGTCCCCTGGCGGAAGCTGCCCAAGGGGACGACATCGCTCTCCAGCCCGCCGAGCGCCGTCCAGTCGCGGCGCGCGTCCTCCAGCAGCTTGTCGGACTGCGACAGCCAGAGCGCCTTCATGCGTCCGCGCAGGCGGTGGTCGAGGATGATGGCGGCGACCTGGCGGCCCTTGCCGCAGCCGGTGCCGTCGCCCAGCATCCAGCCCCGGCGGAAGCGCACCGGCTCCGACAGGGTCTCGCCATCCGACGTGACGAAGGAGGTATCGACCTCCTCGCCGTGGTCCTCCCCGTCTTCCGGGCAGCGATGGACGGTCTCCCAGCCGGAGCCGATGCGGTACTGCGCCGCCAGGTGCCGGTCATGGGCCTCGCCCGCCAGCACGACGCTCTCAAGCTGGGCGTCGGAGAGCAGGCCGTCGGCGACGACCCGCTCGGGCAGCAGGGGCCGGTACGCCGGCGCCGGATGCGGCACGGCGGCCATGGCGGCGGACTGCACCAGCGGCGTCGGATGCTCGACCGCCCCTGGCACCCGGACAACGCCCGGCCGCCAGGGGGCGTAGGGGCCGGTGTCGCTGGCGGCCGACGATCCGGCATCGGCGGCAACCGGCTCGACCGGGCCGGTATCGACGGCCAGTTCCGAGACCGGGCCCCAGTCATGGGCCTGCCGGGTCTCCGGGGTGGAAGCGGGCTTCGGATCCCGCCGCTTGGTGGGCGCCGGCGCCTTGCCGAACAGGTCGCGCGCGGGGCCGGCCGGCTTGGGTGGCGCGGCAACCGGCACGGTCTCGACCGGCAGCCGGGGAGGAACCTGCGCAATGACCGCATCCAGCAGCTCGGCAGCGTTCGCGGCGCGGGCCGTGCGGTCTACCTCGATACCGGGCTCCGCACTGCGCTCCAGCACGGTGAGGCGGGTGTCGAAGCCGGTGCCGCGGCGGGCATAGGCCCGCCCGTCGATCGCCATGGTGAAGACGCAGCGCGCCGCCGGGCCGCCCGGGCCGTACCCGTGGAGGCGGGCGAAGGCGCCGGTCCAGGCGGCGTCGCCGGGCACGCAGTGGGCCGAGGTGATGGCGACCAGCCGCCCGCCCGGCGGCAGCATCGAGACCGCCGAGCGGACGTGGCGCAGATCGGCGTCGTGCCGGATGCGGTCGACCCCCGGCGAGACCGAGAACGGCGGGTTCATCAGGACCACGGTCGGCCGGACGCCGCGCAGCCGGTCGGCGATCGCCTCGGCGTCGAAGGCGGTCACCATGGCCTGTGGAAACAGCTGCGTCAGCAGCCGCGCCCTGACGCGCGCGTATTCGTTGAGATGGAGATGGCCGGCGGCGGCGTTGCCCAGCGCGCACTGCGCCATGACCGCGAGCATGCCGGTGCCGGCGGAGGGCTCCAGCACGGTGTCGCCCGGCCGGATGGCGGCGGCCTGGAGGGCGGCATAGGCGAGCGGCAGCGGGGTCGAGAACTGCTGGAGCCGGACCTGCTCCTCGGAGCGCCTGGTGTGCGAGGGCTCCAGCGCCGCTAGCGCCTCCAGCATCGCCAGCATGCGGCGCGGCCCGGCCGGCCCGGCGCCGGCGTTCGTGCGCATGCCGCGGCCGTAGCGCTGCATGAACAGCACGACCGCCGCTTCGGCGGCCTCATAGGCGTCCTTCCAGAGCCAGGCGCCGGCGGCGTCCGATCCGCCGAAGGCGTCCGTCATGGCCTCCCGCAGGGTCGCGGCGTCGAGCGGCCGGCCGGCCTCCAGCACAGGCAGCAGGGTTTGGGCTGCGGCGAACAGGGCGTCGCCCTGGACCGGCCGGGCCGGGGCTGCGGGCGGGTTGATCGCGTCGGCGGGAAGGGGCGGACGCGCGAGAGCGTCCGGCGCCGGGCGGGCATCGAGCATGGCAGGCTCCGTGCTGGAAGGCGGGGGGCGAGCCGGCGGCGCGAAGCGGAACTCGCGCCCCGCACCGTCGGATCACCCCGGCCAGCCGACCTGCCTCCTTCCGGCGCCGGACGCAGAGGAGGAGAGTGCGTGTGGGGAGGTGTAGGGGGGTCAGGCGGGACGGATCAGCCGAACCGACTGCCGTCTGCCGTGAAGGTCCATTCATTCACGGCGACGATTTCGTCGATGGCGTCGGCGGACGTCTGGTGTTCGTACTCCTGCCGGAGTTGGCGGTAGAGCCAGCGCGCGAGGTCGCGCATCGCCTCGGTCACGGTGTCCTCGGCGCCGCGCGTCGGCGGCTGCCAGGTCGGGCTGTCGCGCTCGACCTCGATCGCCATCGTGTACTCGTGGCAGTAACGTCCGCTCTGGCGGATGTCCGCGTTCAGCCGGTAAAAGTTGCGCCGTTGGACCTCTTGCAGGTCATCCGCAATGCGGTGCAGCTCGTCATCCCTGGGCGCGTGGGCGCGGATCGCCTTGGCCGCTCCTTTGGCATGGGCATAGGAGCCCTCGAACGATGCGCCGTCGCCTTGCGACCAAAAACCCCGGAACCAGAGATGCGGTTTGTCGCGGGTTCCGCCGCCATAGAGGCGCACGGGACTGGTCTTCAGCGTGATGCCGAGAATCCGGCAGATCGTCTCGAAGTCCTCGTAGACGAAGTCGTACCATTCGTCGTGAAGGCCCTGGTCGCGATACCAGATGCGGGCCTTCTCCTTCGCGGCCTCGGAGATCTCGTCGATGGTGAAGACGGTGGTCTCAATGATCCTCGGCATGGCTCAGCTCCCTTCCGGGGCGTTGTCGGGCGGGGAAACCCCCACGAACCGGACGGCCTCCTGGAGGCGGCGGAGGGCGACGCGGTCGTGCTCGGGAACGGCGCGGCACCAGCGGGCCGGCTTGCGCGAGAACCAGTAGCCGGAATCCGCAACGAAACCGTCCGCATAGGCCACGAAGTGATTGCCCGCCGTAATCGCCCAGGTTCCAGGCGGTACGAGGTCCAGGAAGGTGCCGAGCGTGATCGCGCGCACCTCGAAGGGAACGCCGGCGAAAATGCGTTCCCAGACTTCCTCGCGCCGGGCAAAACGGCGGTTCCGGTACTTCGGATGGCGGAGCGCGTAGTCGGGCGTCCAGCCGAACTCCGCCAGCGCGGCGGCGAGCTCGTCGACGAAGACGCCGTTGACCGAGGGCCGGTCGAACAGGCGGCGGATGACGGCGGCGGCCTCGTGGGTCGGCACGCCGGCGATGGCGGAAATCGCGGACGGACCGCACTTGACGGCGCGGCCGGTGATCCGGTGCAGCATGGCGGTCTCCGGGCTGGAAGGGCATGGGCGTCCGGCACGGCAGGTCCTGCCTCGCCGCACTGACGGCTCGCCCCGGACCGGCTGGCCGGACTCCGGGCGGAGAAAGGCGTGAAGACGGGGGATGGAGCGCTGACGCCGTTCCCCGGCCGCCCGCTCGGGCAGCGGGGCGCTCAGGCCACCGGGCGGCCGGGGATCAGTTCAGCGAAATCGGCTCGACGCAGCGCGGATCGTTGTTGGCGGGCCGGTTGACGTGCGTACTCACCGGCCAGGCCGTCATGGCGTCCGCCGGGTACGGACCGAGCGGAACCTCCTCGCCCGCGAGCCAGCCATCCCAGGCGTCCGGCGGCAGGATGACCGGCATGCGGCCGTGCACCGGAGCCACCGTGTCGTTGGCGGCGGTGGTGAGAATGGTGCAGGTCTCGACCGAATCGCCGGGGCTGCGCTCGGCGAGCGACCCGGTGAGGGCGGCGCCCTCGGGAACGGTCCACCGCTCCCACAGGCCGGCAAAGACGAAGGGCGCGCCGCCGCGCAGGCCGAACAGCCAGGGCTGGCGGGTCTTGCTTCTGCCCTGCCACTCGTAGAAGCCGTCGGCCGGGATCAGGCAGCGGCGATGGCGGAAGGCCGACCGGAAGGACGGCTTCTGCGCCGCCGTCTCGGAGCGCGCGTTGATGAGCCTGTGGCCGATCGCATGGTCCTTCGCCCACGCCGGGATCAATCCCCATCGCATCATGGAAAGAGTGCGGCCCTCGCCTGCCTCCCCGGATCGGGGTCCGGGGCCGGCGGACTGCGATCCGGGGTCCGCGGCCCGCGCGACCGCCACGTCCTGGCTCGGCGCGACGTTGTAGCGGGGCCGCAGGTTGAGCGGCGGGCCGACGAGGTCGAGCAACTCGTGCAGCTCTTTCCAGGAGATCCGTTGGGCGAACCGGCCACACATGCCGGCCACGTTACCCGCATCGGCGGCACGCTGTCATGTTGTTCTTGCAACGTTCTTGTGACAACATCCGGCGCATGGACGAGAATTACACCCGCCCGGTCTCCCGGGACGACCTGCTGTTCACGGTCGAGATGGCGCTGCGCAAGGCGAGCCGGCTCTGGCCGAAGAAGCGCCTGCCCGGCGATCATGACCGTCTGAAACCTGTGGCTGCCGCCGTAGTGGAGCATATGGATCTGTGCGGGATGAAGTGCTTCGGCAAGCCGCGCGGGCCGGGCCACAGCACGCCGGACCCCTGGGGAGGGCTGCGGCAAGGCGGGGCATCGGACGGCGCGGACAGCTGAAACCCGGCCGCGGCCGGAGCGGGCCGCGCTCAGTCGTCCTCAGGGAACATTATGGTGATTGCGGCGCTTCCGTCGTCGCCGCCTCCGATCGCCACGATGGGGCGGTGCCTGCGGGGCGGCCGGTGGCTGTCGCGGAGGTCCTTGCGGATGTCGCGCACCAGCACGGACATGGTCACCCGGTCGCTGGAGGAGGCGCGGAGCGCGTAGTGGCGCGCCATCCAGAGGACGTCCCAGAGGCGCCCGCCCTCGTCCTGGAAGCCGCGGTACCCCTCGGGCAGGGCGACCAGGCGGTCCCAGACCGTGCGGCTGACCGCGACAGGAATCTTGAATCCCGCCTCGCGGGCGGTTTCGGAGACGTCGACGAGGATGCCGTCCTCGATCGCCTGGGCGCGGGTGTAGACGGAGACGACGGGATCGAATGCGGGGGCGTTGCCGGGTCCGGGCATGGTCGGGTTCCTTGCTGGGAAGAGAGGGCGGGAGGAAATCGCGCCGCCCGGTCAGAGCAGCCCGCGCGCCTGAAAGCTCAGATCATCCGTTGGGGTTACGATTACGTGGTCGAGCAGCGTGACCCCGATCGTCTTCAGCGCGTCCTTGACGCGCTGCGTCATGTCGATGTCCGCCTTCGACGGATTCGGGTCCGAGCTGGGATGGTTGTGAACGGCGATGACCGCGGTTGCCTGAAGCTCCAGCGCCCGCACGCAGATCTCCCGGGGATAGACCGGGGTGTGGCAGACCGTGCCGTGCTGATGGAGCTCGTCGGCGACAAGCACGTTCTTCCGATTGAGATACAAGATGTGGAACTGCTCGACCTCGCGGTGGCCCGTGAGCGCGCGGCAGTACTCGATGACCTTGTCGTAGCTGCCGAGGGACGGGCGCACCGTGTCGGGCACGTCCGCCCTTGCCATGCGGATGCCGAGCGCCTCGGTGGTCTTGAGGGCGGCGACGGCGTCTTCCGACAGGCCCGGCACGCTGCGCAGCCGGTCCGGCCGGGCGGCGAGCGCGCGCGGCGCCGTCCCGAACAGGTCGAGCAGGCTTGCGGCAAGCGCCCCGGCCTCGTCCGCCGACTGGAGTCCGGAGAGCAGCAGTTCGAGCAGATCGCGGTCGTCGACGGCCTCGCGCCCGGCACGGAGGAAGCGGCGCCGGAGCCGGCGGCAGCCCGCGGCCTTCCGGATCAGAGCCTGCCCCGGGCCCCGATCCGGGGCGGGCACGTCGCAGAGCAACATCTCGTCGAAACCCGTCACGGAATCGGGCATGGCGACGTCCTCCAAAGGGGTGGAACCGAAGCGCCCCGCAGGGTCAGTGGGCCGGGACCTCAGCCGCCGCGCCGGGCGGGCCGAGCTCGACCGCGACGTCGCCGCCGGTGACGGCGATGGTGACCGTGCGGTCGGGCGGCATGAGCCAGAGCAGGTCGGTCCAGACGGCCCTGGCGATGGCGCGCTTCTGCGCCTCGTCGCCCGGCCGGGGCGGCGGGGCCGGGAGGGCGGCGGTATCGGGGACTGCGGCAGGCTTCATGAGCTGGACCTCCTGTTGCCGGGTGCCGGACATGCGGGACCGGGACGCTCCCGCGCCCCGGCCCGCCTCGTCCGGAGTCACGCCGGCCTCCGCTCCGGGCGGAGCGGGACGGGCATCGCTGTGGAAGGACCGGCGGCGGCGACCGGCCGGCCGGCGGATCAGGCGTCGAGGATGCGCACCCTGGCGCTGCCGCCCTCGACCTCGACCCGGGGCTTGCCGTCGGGTCCGACGGACACCGTCACCAGCGGCTTGTTGGCGGGCGGATGGGGCGGGTCGCGCATTTCCGCCGCGATCGTGCCGGCCTCCGTCTCGAAGCGGAGCGTAACTCTGCCGCCGGAGACCCGGACGGCGCCGGGCGGGACGGGACCGGCCAGGGTCACGACCGGCGGCTCGCCATGCTCGGAGAAGCGGTTCGGAACGGGCAGCGTGGCGTCCCGGTCCCACGGATCGGCATCGACGCCTTCGCATACTGCGTCGACGAATGACTCTGAAACATGGTCGGTCGAGCGCCAGCCGGCGGCGTCTCCGTCGGCGGTCGCGATGGCCTTTTCCAGCGCCTCCTCGAGCGTCTCGGCCTCGACCGTGACGGTGTTGCAGTAGTGCGCGCTGTAGCCGACCTGCACGGTCCAGGGCCGGCTCACGGCGTGGCCTCCCCGGCGGCGCCGAGGGTCACGGTCACGTCGGGGCGGCGGATGCGGATGTCGATGGTGCGGTTGCGGGGCGCGAACCAGATCAGCTCGCGCCGCACCGCCTCGGCGATGGACTGCCGGCAGGCCTCGTCGTCGCTGAGCAGCAGCCGCGTCGCCAGGTGCAGCGCGTCCTCGTCGAAGCGCTCGCGCTGGGTCTCCCAGCTGTCGGCCTCGACGTCGTCCGACGGCGAGAAGAACCCGGCCCGGAGCAGCCGGGCGAGCTCGTGGGGCCGGAGCGCGCTGTCCGCGGTCACCAGCGGCACGGCGTCGTCGAGCCCCGACCAGGCCTCGCCGGCGAAGGCCAGGTCGGCCGGCAGGTCGAGGGCGCGCGCCGGCCCGCCCGCAGCTGAAACGCCCGCCGCCGCGACGGCGAGCGCGAAGCGGACCGCCTCGGGCCGGGGCGGGAGGATTTCCGCGGTGGGCCCCGTCCGTTCGGGCAGCGGGGCGTCGTCGAGCGCGTGCCGCCTCCCGTCCAGCACGATCTCGGCCGCGATGGCGGTCACCCGGCCGAGCGCGTCGTACCAGCCATAGCCTTCGAGCCGGCGGTCGGCCTCGAACAGCCGCGATGCGATGCCCTCCCGTTCGGCGGCGCGCCACAGCGCCTGGGCTTCCGGCGGCTCGGGGTCGCAGACCATGACCAGGGCTTCCGCATCGGCCGGGGCGAGCTTCGGCAGGTCGCGCCAGTCGTCGACGTCCGCCGTTCCCGGCCGCCAGGGCCGCAGCACGGCCGGCGGCGTTGCAAGGTCGATGCCGGCCTCGCGCGCCCTCTCCCGGTCCTCGAAGGCGGGGCGCGGATCGGGATCGGCCGCCATGGCGCGGTAGATGGCGAATCGGGCCGCCGTGCGCATGTCCTTGAGGAAGGCGTTCTCGACCGCCTCCTTGCGGGCCGGCAGGACGAGTTCGAGATCGGGACAATCGTCGATGTCCGCCAATACGGTCCAGGTCGCGCCATGCACGGTCTCAACGGTGGGCAGGCGGAGCGCCAGGGTCAGGCCGAAGAAATTGAGGTCGGGGTCGCTGTAGCCGGCATGGCGGTTGCGGAAGACGCCGAAGACGAGGCCGCGCCAGGGCTCGGCATGGACCGCGCCGTCAAGAAAGGCGCGGCGCGGCAGCGCTTCGGCGGCGGTGTCTCCGTCGGTGCGGTCCTCGAAGATCACGGGCAGCGGGTAATGGCAGGCGGCGTTCTCCGCCGCGTTGCGGATCGCTGTGGCGGCTTCGGTGGCTTCGAACGAAATCGACGTGCCGTGCGGGAACGGTGCGTCTTCGGCGGCGCAGACTTCGGCATCGGCCTCCCCGAGAAAATGCGCTGGTTCCAGCGCGACACGCCAGCCGGGCACCATCTCCCCGTCCGGCGAACGCGGTCTGGACGACACCGTGCAGTTGCGGCGCGCCAGGCTGGCGAAGCCGAAACCGGCGGCGTCCTCGCGCCGGACCAGGTCGTCCTCCCAGCCGTTCTCGCCGAAGCTGAGCAGCACGGCGGGATCGGCGATGCCGGCGCCGTCGTCGGAAACGGTCACGGTGAACTGCGTGCCGCGCGGTTCGGCCGCCCGGCCGGGAAGCCCGGCAACCGCGATACGCACCCGCGCGGCGTCGGCGCGGCGGCTGTTCTGCAGGGTCTCGGCGAAGATGTCGGCGAGGGTAGCGGCGTAGATGCGGGTGACCCGCTTCACGGCGGTTTCGTGGATGCGGGCGCGGATCGTCCGGGTCATGGACGGACCTCCATGCTATTGCGGAAACGGAAGCACCCCGCCCGGCGAGGGGTGCCGGGCGGGGCGCTGGAGCAATGGCGGCTACTGGACGCGGCGGAGGAACTCGGGGATCTCCATCGGGTCCGGCCGCGCGTCGTGGCCGTTGACCGGACCGGCATGGCCGGGGGTCGCGTTCCGGTCCGCCTCGTCGGCCGGACCGGCGTCGACAGGCGTAGCAGCGCCGTTGCCGATTTCCGTCGCATTGCCGTCCGGCGGCCCGGATTCCGGCGCATGGCCGTTGCCGGCCGGCGCCGCCTCCGCCGGTTCGGCCACGGAGCCGGCGGCCGGTTCCTCAGGTTTCGGGGCCGCGGCGGATCCGGCCGGAGCGGTGTCGGCAGCCTGCCCCGCCTCCGCCTGAGCCGCAGCGTCCGCCTCGTCGCCGGTGCGCCCGGCGTCGAACGCGGCGAATCCCGGCGGCGTCCAGGCCAGCGCCCTGGCGTGCATCGCGGCGCTCACGCCGACCGGCGGATCGCCGGCCGCGAAGGCTTGTTCCATGGCCTCGGCCAGGGCGGGCTTCTTGTACTTGGACCGCGCCGACGCCCAGGGCAGGCTGAACACCGTGCGGGCGATGTCGAGGACGCGCGCCTTGGGAATTCGCGACCACAGCATCGCCGCCGTCGGGCGCACATGCTGCGCGAAGTCGATGTCGAGCCGGGCCACCGTGGCTTCGAGCTCGGGACGCGCGTCGGGCTCGAACGCGAGTTGCCCCTTCACCGTCCTCGCGACGCAGGCCGCGAACAGCGCCTTCTTGTCCGCCGGGGACAACGACCGCAGCGCCGCAAAGGACTCGCCGGCATCCTCGATGGTGAGCCAGTCGAGCGACAGGTGCGAGCGGTCCTCCAGCATGGCTTCGCCCGGCGACCAGTCGGCGAAGTCCTCGTCGTTCATGCGAATGTTGGGCCGGTCCGGGGTTTCCTTGACCGCGATGTCGAGGGCGTGGTCGTGGTAGCCCGGCGCGAACACGGCGCGGCCGATCTGGAACAGCGCGAGGTCGAAGGCGGCCCCGAAGTCGCCGGAGAGCTTGGCCTTCACCAGCGCGGTGCGGATCGCGCGCAGGTCGTCGGCCAGGCCGATGCCGACGCCGGCCTCCTTGCGCGCCTCGGAATCGCGGTCCCTCGGCGGCGCCGTCGGTGTCGAGACGGACGGATTGACCGATGGGGCGGCGGTGTGATCGCCATGACCGGCGGTCTGGACTCCGTGGGTGACGGCATCCGGGTCATGGCCGTTGCCGGCCTGGGTAGCGGCATCGCCGGTCTCGGCCGGCTTCGGCAGGTCCTCGGGCTTGACCAGCCCGGCGATGACCTGGAGCGAGCCGTCGCGGCCGACAGTGACGATGCACCCGGCCATCGCGAAGTCCTCGCGGCGGAAGACCGCGCGGGCCTCGACGGCGCCCTCGATCTCGTCGAGGCGGGCCTCGATGGCCTCGGCTTCCGCCACCTGCTCCTCGGTCCATTCATGGTCGTCGAGCTCGGCCAGTTCGGCCTGCCGGGCCTCCAGCTTCTCGATCTCGGCCTGTTCCTCGTCGGTGGCAACGCCGGGCTGGGGCTCGATGCGGCCGTAGCGGGCGGTGTCGTCCCACGTAGCTTCGATCATGGCGACGGCCCACTTCCAGCGCGTCGACAGCTCGTCGGCGGCCGCCTGGAGCTTCGCCAGGGCGAGCTTCTCCAGCAGCACCGGATCCTCGAACCAGACGCCGTGCTCGTGTTCGTCGGCGAACAGGTCGCGCATGACCGTGCCGCCGGCGGCCTCGTAGGCGTCGACCCCGACGAACCGGGCGATCGCCGTGCCGCCGGGCACGCGCTCCTCGGTGAGCCGGCGCTTCACCTGCGCGGCCGAGGGGCGGTAGCCTTGGGCCGAGACCTGCTCCCAGACCGCCATCTGGCGTTCCCGGTCGGCGGTGACCGCGAAGGCCTTCAGCGCTTCCAGGTCGATCTCGCCGGCCCGGTAGGCGTCGAGCAGCTCCGGGGCGGCGTTGCCCAGGCGCAGCCGCTGCTCCACCAGCCGCTCGGACAGGCCGAAGCGTGCGGCGATGGCGCCGACCGACCGGCCGGCGTCGGCGAGCTCGGAGAAGGCGACCACCTGGTCGGCCGGGTGCATGGCGCATCGGCCGACATTCTCGACCAGCGAGATCTCGGCGGTCTCGACGGCGCCGGACCGGATCTGGCACGGCACCGGATGGTCGGCGTCGAGCGCGCCTTCCGCGGCCAGTTCCTGCAGGGCCTTGAGGCGGCGCCCGCCGGCGACCACGGCATAGCGCTCGACGGCAACCTCATCCGGAGCCTGTCCCCCCGGCTCGTGGGCCGGGGCGGGCTTCCCCGATCCGGGATCGGTCCGGACGATCAGGTTCTCCAGCAGCCCGACGGCGGCGATCAGCGCCTTGAGCTGGGCGTCGTCCCGGGGGTCGGGCGGCGTCCTGCGCTTGTTTTCGGGGGCGAGGACGAGCCGGGAGAGCGGGATCTCCCGGATGCGCGGCTCGGCCCCGGGGGCGGTGCGGTTCATGCGAACCTCCCTCGATGGTGTGTGGAAAGGACGGAAGCGGAGTCGGGAACGGCTCCCGCCGCCCCGTTCCCGCCAACCGGACCGCCGCTTCGCGCCGGCTCCAGGCGGCGCAGCCCGACGGCCGCCGGCGCCGGAAGCGGGCGGACGATGCGGTGCGGCGGTATCGGAAACGGCGGAAGAAGGCGCGCCGCCGGACTCGCGCCGGTCGGGTGGCGGCGAACCTGCGGATCTCGACCGGGGCCGGTTGTGCTGCGCCTGTCAAGGGCGGGCGCGATCGCCGGTCGCGGTCTGCGCCTCCATCTGTTCCGCGGCGGCGTCGAGCTGGCCGGCGGCCTTGCGCAGGCCGGCCGCCGCCTCGCGCAGGCTGCGGGCGCTGACCGGGGCGTCGGGATACAGATCGGGGTCGGCGGTCCAGGCGATCCAGAAGGCGAGCCGGGCCAGGGTTTCCAGCGCCTGCCTGAGCGCCGCGGCGGGGGCGCCTTGGACGGCCCGGGTCACGGCGCGGCGCTCCCGGCCGGGGCGATGTCGATGCGCTCGCCCCAGGGCTCGCGGTTCGAGTCGCCGGGGACGTCGCCGTAGTTCACCCAGAGGACGTCGAACGGGGGCTCCGTCTCGGGGTAGCGGGAGCACTCCATGTCGGTGAAGTACAGGCACACGCCGGGCCGGATGCCCTGCTCGTCGAGCCATGCGAAGCCCGGCCGGAAGTCGGTGCCGCCCCGGCCCCTGACGACGATCTCCTCGGGCAGGTCATCGGGGTCGTACTCGGCCGCGTCCCGGACGGCGGCGTCGACCTGGAGCACGACGACGCGCTCCGGCCGGATCTCGGCCGCGACCTCGCGCAGCTCGGCCCAGAACGCGGCCAGCGTCGCTGCCGGCAGCGAGCCCGAGGTGTCGACGATGACCGCGATCGCGTCGATGCCCTCGGAGCGGATCGAGGGGAGATAGAGGCCGGAATCGATGAAGCGGCGGTTGGGGACGCTCCAGCTGTAGTCGCGGTTGGCCGCGTCGGTCATGTAGCGCCGGAGCAGCGTGCGCCAGTCGAGCATGCTGGCATGGGCGCCCTGGATCGTCTGCTCGACCCGGCCCGGGACCTTGCCCTCGGCGCGCGCGATGCTGAGCGCCTGGTGCATGGCCTCGTCCCAGACCTGCTCCTCGGCCGTGGCGTCGAGCGGCGCCCCGGCGGGCTCGCCGTTGTCGTCGGCGCGGGCGTCGGCGTCCATGACCTCCCCGGTGCCGGACGGATCGTGGCTGGGCGGCGTTTCGGACGTGCCCTGGTCGCCGTCGTCGTCGCCGTTTCCGTCCCGGCCGCCCTGGTCCCGGCCGTCCGCGTCCTTGGCGTCGGGCTCGCCGCCCCCTTCCCCGTCCTGGCGGTCGTCGTCGCCGGAACCGGAGGGGTCGCCGCTTTCGCCGTCATCGCCAGGCGGGGGTGGGCCGGCGGCCGAGCCCGCGCCGCTGCCGGCATCCTCTGGCGCCTCGCCGTCGTCCCCGGACTCGTCTTTGCCGGGCTCTGGCAGGCGGTCATAGGCCTGCTCGACGCTCAGATCCTCCCAGGCCTCGGCGTCGGGCGGCAGCGTGAAGCCGGCGTCGCGGATGAGAGCGTGGGTGACCAGCTGCGAGGCGGTCTGCCAGCGTTCCGGGTCTCGTTCGCCCCGGCGCGTGTGGTGCTTGAGCGCGCAGGCCATCACCACCCGCGCCATGGCGGTCTCGATGAGGTGCGAATCGGTCTGTGCGATCCATGCCGGCGAATAGCGGATCTCCCGGCCGTCGGTCGCCAGGGTTTCCCGGGTCGGATCGGGCCGGAGCGGCAGCCGCAACACCAGGCTGCCGAAGAAGGGCTGCTTGCGCAGCAGCTCGGTGACGCAGTCGCTGACCCGCAGCGCGGACTCATCGCGCACGCGGGCGGCCATCAGGCAGCCTCCTGCAGGGGCGCAGGCGGCGGCGCGAAGTAGCCGGCGAACTTCTCCGCGAGCGCGTCGGCGTCGCGCTTGACCTGCGCCCGCGCTGCCGGGTCGAAGCTCTTCGACGGCCGCAGCGCGTCCGGCTCGACAGTCGCGATCTTCTCCTTCACCTGCTCGCAGAGCCGGGCGAGCTCGTCGTCGCCGAAGATGTTGAGCCGCGGCACCACGTCGACCAGGTCCCGGATGTTCGAGATCATCGAGTTGCGGAATACCAGCGGCTTGCCCTCCGGATCGTCGCGCAACCGCTCGGAGACCCGCTCGACCGCCTCGCCCAGCCGCCGGTAGAGGTCGCCCACCGCGTCGTGGAGCTGTTCCTCGACATGGCGCTCGAGGTCGCGCTTGACCCGCTCGGTGTCGTCGGAGGCGAGCCGGGCGATGAAATGGTCGGCGTCCGGCACCGGTGTAATGCGGTAGCGGATGGCGAACCTGCCCTGGAGATCTTCCTTGGACGGATAGTCCTCGATGCGGAACAGCTTGCCCAGATCGAGCCGGGCCTGGTCGATGTAGTCGTCGTAGTCCTCGATGAAGCGGGCGCGCTGGCGCACCACGCGCTCGCGCAGGCCGTCCATCAGCCCGGTGTAGCGCTCGTAGTTGGCGACGGTGAGCAGGCGGGCGCCCTTGTCGTCCCAGGGCAGCGAGTTGGCGTAGTGTTTCGCGCGCGCCTCGCTCATGGTGGCGGTCAGCGCGGCGAAGGCGGCCCTGGGCAGCAGGCGCTTGTTGTAGCGCCCGGCGCTGGCGCTCGCCTCGTGGTGGGCGGCGACGTGGTCGCTCGCCTGGCGGTCGTAGAGCCGGCCGGACCAGGCGGCGATGTGCAGCCCGACCAGCATGGCGTCGCGGTTGAGATCCATGGCGTTCTCCTTCACTGGGTTCTGGCGGCGGCCCAGCGGATGAAACCGGGCGAGCGCTGCAATGCCGGCTCGCGGCGCACGCAGGCGCCGACCAGCGATTCGCCGACCTCGCGCCGCAGCCGCGTCGCGTAGGTGACGATGGCGTCGAAGTTGACGTCCGAGGCGAGCTTGTAGAGCGCGCCGCACAGCGCCATCAGCGCGCTCGCGTTGTCCGGGATGACCGCGTTCTCCGGATCGCCGACGATGGCGCGCGGATGCGGCAGCTCGCGCCAGACCTTGAGGAACGCGGCGAACTCGACCGCCGCGGCCTCTCCGACGGTGCCGCGGAACAGCGCCCGCTCGGCCTCCGGGTCGAGGCCGTTGCGGCGCTTGACGATGTCGCTGGCGAACTCCCAGGTCCGCGGACAGGGGAAGGCGCGCTCCTTCGACTGCGGGTCGAACCGGTGCAGCAGGTCGGGCTCGTAGGTGATGAAGAACAGCACCTCCGGCGCGATGCCGTTGGCCGCGCCCCAGGCGAGCCAGTCCCCGGCGTCGACCCGGATGTCGAGATGGACGAAGCGCGAGGCCAGCGGGGTCGGCATGCGGTGCACGACGCCGCGGTCGGTCTCGCGGTTGCCGCAGGCGATCAGCGAGGCGCCCTCGGGCAGCTCGTACTCGCCGACCTTGCGGTCGAGCACCAGCTGGTAGAGCGCGGCCTGGACCATCGGCACCGCCGAGGGCAGTTCCTCCAGGTTGATGAGCCAGCGGTCCGGATCGCCGGTCGGCGGCAGGAAGGCCGGCGGCGCCCAGCGGGTGCGGTCGGCGCCGTCGCGCCACGGGATGCCCCTGAGATCGACGGGATCGAGCAGCAGCGCCCGCACGTCGACGTAGCGGCGTCCGGCGTCCGCGGCGACCTGCTGGGCGATCATCGACTTGGCCGCGCCGGGCGGCCCCCACACGATGCAGGGCTGCCGGGCCTCGACCAGGAGGGCGAGCACGGCGGCGAGTTCGCTCGGTCGCAGCGTGTAGTCGGCGGAGATGGTCTCGGGCAGGGTCATGGGCGGCCTCCGGATTGGCGGAAATGCGGCGCGGGCACTCCCACCGGCGTGCTCCGACCGTCACCGAGACCCAAGAACCGCTCCGCTCGTTGCGCCGCGTAGCCTGGGGTCGCCGTGCCGCGCGCGGGTCCGCCGCTTCGCCGGCGGCCGGGACCGGAGGCGGTCGGGAAATGCCGGGTCGCCGCCGCTCGTTGCGGCCGGAGACGAGCCAGTCAGCTTCGGCAGGACTCGCCGCCGTCCCCGGTCTCGAGCCAGTCGAGGAACAGGCCGGACCGGTGCGCCGGCATCGCCTCGCCCGGCGACGATGCCTCGAACGCCTGGTCGTTGATCCGGGTCGTCGGCGGTCTGGCGCACGGATATGTCGAGGGCGTGCGGCGTGTAGCCGAAGGTGAAGACCGAGCGCGCCATCTGGAACAGCAGGAGGTCGAAGGCGGCCGCGAAGTCGCTGGCGAGACAGGCCTTTGTGAGCGCCGTCCGGATGCGCCGCAGGTCGTCGGCAAGGCCGATGCCGATGCCGGCTTCCTTGCGCGCTTCGGCCTCGCGGTGGCGCGGCGGGGCCATCGGCGTCGAGAGGGTCGGGCCGGCGACCTGGGTATGCCGACCGGTGTCGTCGGGCTCGCCGCCGTAGTCGGTCGTGTTCTGGCCTGCCCTCTCGAAAGATCCTCTCGACCTCAGTTTCGCCGCCCGGGCACGCGCGGGAAGCCGGGAGAATCTCCGGCGGAGTGCCGTCGGTTCGATCCGCTCCGGATGTCCCGGGCAAAGACCTGCAGGAGGAAGCGTCGCTACCCCGGCCGCGACGAGGGCGGCCGCGGATCGGCCGCCCTCGCGGCCGGCCCTATGACGGCCGGCCTGGTGGGCTCCGAACGGGTTCGCCGCCATCCCCACCGCCGCGCTCGATCCGCCCCACAGTGCGGCGTCTCCCGCGGTCCCCGCGCTTGTCGGGTCCGGGTCCCCATCGAGACCGGCGGTCGCCCCTCCACGGCGAGCAGGCCGGTCTGTCGGCGCTGGCCGCCGCTTCCGCGCTAGTCGGCGGCCTCCGACACCAGCGCCGTGGCTTCGCAAATTCTGGCCAGCTCGTCCCGCAGTTCCGGATAGTATTTCCGGAGGAATCGGCCGATCGCTTCGTTCGCGACGAGAGACCGGACATAGCCGACTGCCAGCACGAGGTTCAGGTGGTCGGAGCCGTAGGTCGCATCGATCCGCTTGATGCCGCGCTGGAGGTTCGCCATTTCCCGTTCCATCTGGGCCAGCTGCTCCGGGGAAATGCTGTTCCGGACCCTGTTCCTGTCCGGATTGACGAGCTGTTCGGGCGCGGTCGCGGCAACCAGGGTCCTGGCATAGGAGACCGTGAAGTCGCTCATCGAGATCATCAGGTCGACGGCCTCGACCTGCCGGTCGGGCTTCATTTTCTTCAGCGTCTGGATCGTGTTGATCGGACACTGCCGGTCCTTGAGCATTTCGGCCGCCTCGGGCGAGATACCGTTCAGCAGATCCCGTTTCATGCGAATGCTCTTGACGTCGGCGTCCAGGGTTTCGGCGATCAGCGTCTCGGGAATGCCGCGCTCGATGAGCTTGAGGATCATCTTGTGTTCCTGGATCGTCGCGAGGTGATTGACGTGGCGGTTGTAGGTAAAGGCCTCGTCGTCGAGGGAGACCAGGCAGGTAACCGTGTCTTCCCCCTGTTCCTTCAGCACCTCGATCCTGAGATGGCCGTCGAGCAGCAGATACTTGCCCTTCATGCTCGGATGGCGGGATACGATGGGCGGCTGGGCGATGCGGGCCTTCTTCATCGACGCAGCGATCTGCCGGTACTTGCGGCTGCCGCGGACGCCGGCGGAGACCTTCTTCAAGGGGAAGATGTCGGAAATCGCGATCGTCACGCTTTCCGGCTCGAAGGCCATGGGGATCCTGCCGTTCATTTCAACCATTCTTGAGTTCCTCGATCAGGCGCGCGAGCGGCGCAGGCATGGTCTGAAGCCCCTCGGCGCGGAGAAGGGTGACGAAGTGATCGTCGTCCAGCAGCGTCCCGAGCCCCTGGACGAAGAACCGGAGCTGGGCGGCCGTCAGGTCCGCCTTCTTGATGAGCTGCCTCTTGCGCTCCGCCTCGTTGTTGAGGTTCCGAACCTGGGCGGCGGTCGAGATCGGCGTGCCGCCGCGGTCCGACCGGACGGGGCGGTTCTGCTTGCCGTACTTCAGGCGGCGGTCGATCTGGCGCCTCAGCTCCGCCAGCTGCTTTACGGTCAGACCGTATTTCTCGCGGGCTTCCTTCAGGAGCCGCTTGATCTCCTCGTCATTCTCGGTCGCGATGACCATGGCGGCCTTGAGCGGCATCTTGCCGGTCTCGACGGCAGTCAGGAGGCGTTCCTCCCCGGCCTTCAGCAGGCGCCGAATCTTGGCGACATGCTGGGTGGAATAGCCGATCTTCCCGCCGATCTCCGCATCCGTATATCCGTTTTCCACGAGCTGCCCGATCGCGCGGAACAATTCTGCGGGGCGGGGCTGGCGGCGGGCGATATTCTCGACCAGGCTCAGGATGAGGCTGTCTTGCTCCGACAGGTCGGTGACGATTGCCGGGATCTCCTTCTGGCCGAGCGCCTTGAAGGCTTCGAGCCGGCCCTGGCCGTAGACGAGATTGTATTTCGCTTCTCCGTTGGCGCCTCTTGCCCTGGACACCTTGATCGGCTGCTTGAGGCCGACCTTCCGGATGCTGTCCTGGATCTCGAGAAATTTCCTGCTGTCGCGGACCCGGGGATTGAGCACCCTGATACGGTCGACCGGGATCAGTTCGACCGTAATGCCGTCGTCCCGGCCGCTCATGGCGCGAGCTCGGCAATGCGCGCGCGCTCTGCCATGCCGAAGAAACAGTCGAGCGTTTCGAACCTGAACGCATCGAGCATCAGGCCGTTGTCTTCGGCGAGCCGGATCCGGTTCGTATCCAGGACCGCCAGCGGCAGCAGGTAGTAATCGAGGACCGCCTCGTTGGCGCCGTCCATCCGAAGCGCGACGGTGAGGTCGGGGGCCAGCCCGGTGTCGAGCCGGATCTTCCAGCGCCGGGAGCCGGCCTTGGTCTGCCGGCAGCGGGAAACGACGATGGAAGCGGTGAACTCGCGGTTTACGGTCAGCAGATCCGTGGCCGGGTCCTTCGAAATCGTGCCGCCGATGCTCTCGATTTCGGCGATCGCGTCGGCGACGATACCGGCGTGCATCCGGCGCAGCGCCCGGTTGATCTCGATGTAGCGGTAGTCCCGCTCCGGCGTGTAGCCGACCAGCCGGTATGCGCGCACCAGGCTGCCGAAGCGTGCGCAATAGGTGCCGCTCGACGGCATGTTCGCGGCTTCGTCGATCTTGAAGCCGGAGAGACGGCCCTCCTCCTTGAGGAGCCCTCTCAGCCGGTCGAGCATCTCTTCGTCCGAGAACCTGCGGTTGCGTTCCCGGATCATGCCCTGGGCGGTGAAGAACAGCTGCGGATCCACGATCGCCTCGAAGGCGCCGTCGGCCCGGACCCATTCTTCCGGCGGGTTGTCCTTGTGCGTTCCCTTCAGCTTGTAGGAGTGCCGGTTGAAGACGTTGTTGCCGATGTATTTCTCGTTGGTCAGCACCTGGTGGACGGTCCCGTGGGTCCAGGGCCGGCCGAGGTCCGTCACGGTGCCCTTCCCGTTGAGCAGCCCCGCGATCTCGCCTTCCAGCCTGCTGCCGTCGACGAACTGCCGGTACATCCAGCGGACGGTCTCGGCCTCTTCTTCGGGTCCGGGGACCAGGATGACCCGGTCGGTCTGCAGGCTCTTGTACTGGCCGTGCTCGAGGATGCCCTTGTGCTCGCCGCTCTGATCGATGCGCATGCGGCGCAGCCCGTAGCCCGCCATGCCGCCCTGGCGGAAGCCGAGCCTGACGAGCCGGCACTGGCCGGCGTACACCTTTTCGGACAGCTCGCGGGCGTACTCGGCCGCCATGGAGCGTTTGAGGGCCTTGACGACGGTAGCCATCGGGCTGCCGTCGTTGATGAACTGCTCCTGGCAATAGTGGACCTGGACCTTGGCTTTCTTGCATTCGAACTCGAGGGACGCGGCCTCGTCGGAATCCTGGAACCTGCCCCATCGGCTTATGTCGTAGACCAGTATCGTGTCGAAACCGGAGTCGTTGCGCTGCGCGTCGGCCAGCATTTGCTGCATGCCCGGCCGGTTCTCGTACCGCAGGCCGCTCCTGGCTTCGTCGGAGTAGATTGCAACGATTTCCATGCCGTGCTCGGCAGCGTATTGCTCGATCGCTGCGATCTGGTTCTCGGTGGAATATTGCTGGAGCTCGGTTGACACCCGGAGATAGGCGACGGCCCGGCGGCGCGGCCCGGCCTCTTCGGGTTTAGGATCCGATTTTGGGTTGGGCTTTCCTGTCACTGGGTCCTCACCACTTGTGTCGTTCCGCGGCGCGGCGCCGCAGCGACCGGCGCCGGCGCCCCGGAGCTACGGTCGCGGGCTGCCGTCGCCTTGCTCGGCGGCGTTGTCTCTTGCCCTGGTGCTGGCGGCACGGTGCCTGCGGGCGGTCAATTCGCGCCTGTGCTCTCTTGCCATGGCGCGCTTCAGAGCTTTGAAAGTGCTCGAATAGGGGGACTCTTCGCCGGCCAGGCCCTCGGCACAGTAGTGCACCCGGATGCCGGCCTTCCTGCAGCGGTCTTCGAGGTACGGACCGTGATCGGGATTCAGGGATCGGCTCCAGCGGCTGGGATCGAGGAGCAGAACGGCGCCGAAATCCCGCGCACCGCTATCGATATCGCGGAACAGCTGCCGGAGGCCGGGCCGGTTGTCGATCCGCAGGCCGCTGCCGCACTCGTCGCAATAGATCCGGATGAGCTGCATGTCGCGGTGCCGCGCGAAGCGGAGGACCGCTTCGAGCTGCTTGCGGAGCGAGTCTCCTTCCAATTCTGTCGCGGAGCGCAGATAGCCGGCCACCGGGCGCGCCGGGGACAAGTGTCCCGTCTGCGCCGCGCCCTTGGGGATCCGTTGAGCGGCCACTGCCATGTCTTCGCCCCATATTCCGGTCTTGCCCGTGTTCCTGCGGCTCCAGCCGCAAGAACCGGGACGTTAAGCGCCGGAAGGCGGCGGGTCATGGCCCAATGAGTGTTGGAATCCGGAACGTTTCTCGGAGGCCCGGCCTGGATCCCGGCGAAAGCCGAGCGGCGTCGGCAGCGCGGACAGGTGCGGCGCGAGCAGACGGCGCAGCGCCACCAGCGCCCTTCGGGTGCCGAGATGCGCACGAAGCGAGGCGAGACCGGCAATCCCGAGAGCGAACCGTTCGGGCAGCAGTTTGGCGACGCAGGTCAGAAGGCGGCGAAGGAGACGGATCCGGTGTCGGACCCAGCGTATGGCGCCGGCGAGTTCGACGGCGTCGCGGCGCAGCGCCTTTGCCGTCGCCGTCAGGCTCTGCGAGCGTTCGGCGTGGGCGACGACCGTTTCCAGCTCGTCGAGGGTTCCCGGCAGCCGCGCCGAGAGACAGTCGGGCAGCGCGCCGATGCTCGTGTGGCTCTCCGGGCAATACCAGCGAGCAATCTTCGCGCCGCGCGGGATTTTCCGCTCGTAGGTGCCGTGTTTTGCCACGGAACATCCGCCGTCCGGGTGATTCGGGCAGCGCTCAAGCGTCGCAAAGCGCCACGCCTCGGCCCTGACATATTCCTCGCCGGTAAGACCGGTTTCGTAGAGTATCTGCATCGCACCGGAGGCCCGCCGGGGAACTCCGGACGGGCCGCGATCTGTTTGGACGGGCGCCCAGACTAAGCCCGCGGTTCGGCCGGGCCAAGCGGCAGGGCCTCGGACGGTCGCCGGCGACTCCGGCTTCGCCTGAGGGAGCGGCCCTCGGTCTGAATCGGTCGCGCGCCGGGCCGACGGAAGTCGTCCCGCGGGCGACGCTCCCGGCGGGACCTCGGGGCCTGCCCGTCGGGGATCGGATTCGGGGTTGTGCCGTGGCAATTGCGGGCCATGTCCGGGGACACGGTTGACCCCGCCTCTTCGAAGCCCGCGGCGCGGTGGCATCGGGGTCGACGATGCAGACCGGGCAATGGCAGGTTGCCGGATAACCAGGATGCAGAAGAATGGCGGATGCATTGCCGATGACGGGGCGTCAATGGTGAAGATCGGCAGGAACCAACCCTGCCCCTGTGGCAGCGGCAGGAAGTACAAGCGCTGCTGCTGGGACCGCAACCGCGCCGCCCATGTGCCTACCACGCCCGCGGTATCGCCACATGGATACAGCTGGGTCGAGACCGACCTGGACCGGCTCTCGAACAGCGTCGTCAGCCTGATCGATGAAGGCCGCCTCGACGAAGCCGACGCCGTCTGCGAGCAGCTGAGGACCCGCTATCCGGATATGCACGATTGGTTCATGCGCAAGGCGATGGTCTGCGAAGCGCGCGGTGAAACCGAACGGGCGATCGAATACTACGAGCGCACGGTTGCCTGGATGGATGCGCATCCCGAGGACTTCGACCCGGAAAGCCGCGAACCGTTTCTCGAGGGCATCGAGCGTCTTCGGGGCACGCCCGGAAGCGCCTGCTGAGCACGCGGCCGGTGGCGCTGGTGGGGCAGAAGAAGGCGATCGATATCGCGGGGGCGCACTGACCGGCGGATCGGCGACGACGGATTGGCGGCACGCAGGTGCAGCCGGGCGCTTGGCGTCCAAACCCGCGACCGTGGAAATGAGGAGTGGAAGCAGGTGAGTACGGGAAGTCTCGTCGGATTTACCATCGCGGCGTTGGTCTTGATTGCATCGACGGGCGCCGCCGCCGAGCAGCATCTGCGCCTCATCGACCGTCTCGACCGGCCGCAGGACGGCTATTGCATCGACATTCCGGGCACACCCGGCAATCTGCGCACGGATATCCCGCTGTTCGCCCACAATTGTAGGGTTGGGCTGCCGCCGGACGCTGCCGTCGTGTTTACGCGGGAAGGCTATATCCGGTTTCCGGCGCCCGACAAGTGCGTGACCATCGCCGGCGTGAACCGGGGCGCCCTTCCGGGCGCCGCCGCGATGCTCGCCGATTGCGGCACCTCGTCCATCTTCTTCAACGCGGCCAATTTTCAACGTTTCGAGCTGAAAGCCGACGGCAAGCTGGTCCTCAAGAATTCCAACCTGTGCCTCGCGGTTGGTGCCGTCTCCGCCGTCACCTACTCGAGTGCCGACCGCTGGCGAACCCTGTTTGTCGATGATTGCGATGCGGCGGATGCCAGGCTTTCCCGCTGGGAGTTCATTACGCCGTAGGGTGGCCTGCCGCCCGAAGCCGGGAAGCCGCAAAAGCCGGCTGACGGCACCGTGACGCCGGTGCAGGTACTGCCGATCGCGGCCACCTGGAAGTCCAGACGCAAGCCGGCCGCCGTCGCGCGGGAATTCCGGCTCTCGCAGGCGGCCGTCCAACATGTTATCACCGCTATGCAGCGCGGCAGGCGCAAGACGGAGCGATAGATGGTTCGGCGCCACAGGCGGACAGCGGCATCCGGGAGATTGAGCCCGACCGGTTGCGGTTCGATGACGGGGCTGCGGCGGCCGGCTCAAGGCGATAGCGGGAACACTCGGCGGAACATGGCGTTGGCGCCGAAACGGCGACATCGCGGTACGCCAGGGAGCGTGACTGGCAGAAACATGACCCTTAGTCGAAAACAAACGGTTCCCGGCATATGCAAGGTCAAGTATGGCAGGGTGCCTGTGAGGTGTAAGATGTGCAATTAAGGGCAGCAAATTTTAGGACGGCAATTCGATATGGAATCGAGCGACCGGTTTTTTGACCGACCGATCCTCAACTCACCCTATGAAATTCCGGCCCAGCACTGGGAGCTCGATGAGTCCGGCCAGCCTACGAACCGTATTCTCGACCGGCGGCGCGAAGTCTCGTTCATCACGCCGATCCCGAAGCCAAAGAAGGGTAAGGGCGCACAACAGGCGCTGATCTTCGACGAGGCGGCGCAGCGGGTCGCGACCGAAGGCCAGCAATACGAACTCGCGCAGACTATCAACAGCGTGCGAAACGCCGTGGATCGCTGGCGGGCGCTGCCTGACCCCGCGCAATGGCGGGTGACTCCCGAAACGGCACGGCTGCTCCATCATTGGCGGCACCATCGGTTCAACGATATCCGCCCCTTCTTCTGTCAGATTGAAGCCGTGGAAACGGTGATCTGGCTGACCGAGGTCGCGCCGAACGTCGGCAACGCCGGACGACCCTTTCTCGAACATCTGGAACGGGCAAACGAACAGGCAAATCCCGACCTGTCCAGGCTGGCGCTGAAGCTTGCTACCGGAGCCGGCAAGACCACCGTGATGGCCATGCTGATCGCCTGGCAGACGATCAACGCCGTCCGCCGCCCCAACAGCCGCCGCTTCACCCGCGGCTTCTTGATCGTGACCCCAGGCATCACGATCAAGGACCGGCTCCGCGTGCTTCAGCCCAACGATCCGGACAGCTACTACCAGAGCCGGGAACTCGTGCCGGCCGACATGCTGGGCGATCTCGACCGCGCGAAGATCGTCATCACCAACTTCCACGCCTTCAAACGCCGCGAGACGATGGAGGTCTCGAAAGGCGGCCGGGCCCTCCTCCAGGGCCGCGGCTCCGACCTGCGCTCGATTGAGAGCGAGGGGCAGATGCTCCAGCGAGTCATGCCCGAGCTGATGGGCATGAAGAACATCCTCGCGCTGAACGACGAGGCGCACCACTGCTACCGGGAGAAACCGGGCGAGGATCACGAAGGTAAACTGACGGGAGACGACCGCAAGGAGGCCGACAAGAACCGGGAGGCCGCCAGACTCTGGATATCCGGGCTGGAGGCGGTCGGCCGGAGACTCGGTCTCGCCCGCGTGATCGATCTCTCTGCGACTCCGTTTTTCCTGCGAGGGTCCGGTTATGCGGAAGGTACGCTCTTCCCCTGGACGATGAGCGACTTCTCACTCATGGACGCCATCGAATGCGGAATCGTCAAGCTGCCGCGGGTGCCGGTGGCCGACAACATTCCTGGCGGCGACATGCCGAAGTTTCGCAACTTGTGGGATCATATCCGCAAGGACATGCCGAGAAAGGGTCGGGGCAAGGCGTCCGACCTCGATCCACTGAAAATTCCGGTGCCGCTTCAGACGGCACTGGAAGCCCTCTATGGCCACTACAAAGAAACCTTCGCGCTCTGGCAGGATGCGCGCATCGAAGTTCCGCCTTGTTTCATCGTCGTGTGCAACAACACGTCGACCTCGAAGCTGATCTACGACTACATCGCCGGCTTTCATCGAGAGAACCCGGACGGCTCCACGACGCTGGAGAACGGCCGCCTCGCGTTATTCCGAAACTTCGACGATTACGGAAACGCTTTCGCGCGTCCGCACACTCTTCTGATCGACAGCACGCAACTCGAATCGGGGGAGGCACTGGACAAGAACTTCCGCGTCATGGCGTCCGATGAGATCGAGCGTTTCCGCCGCGAACGTGTCCAGCGCACGGGCGATATCCGCGCCGGCGACCACATCTCTGACCAGGACCTGCTGCGCGAGGTTATGAACACCGTTGGTAAGACAGGGCAACTTGGCGAGACAATCCGCTGCGTCGTCTCGGTCTCGATGCTGACCGAAGGGTGGGACGCCAACACAGTGACCCATGTACTCGGCGTACGCGCTTTCGGTACGCAGCTCTTGTGCGAGCAGGCAGTGGGCCGGGCGCTGCGCCGACAATCGTACGAGTTGAACGACGACAGCCTATTCCCCGTCGAATATGCCGATGTGCTCGGAATTCCCTTTGACTTCACTGCGCGGCCCGTGGTCGCTCCTCCACAGCCGCCACGGAAGACCGTGCAGGTCAAAGCGATGACGCCGGAGCGTGACGCCTGTGAAATCCGCTTTCCGCGCGTCGCCGGCTACCGCGTCGAGCTTCCGGAGGAGCGGCTACAGGCAACATTCGATTCCGATGCGACACTTGAATTGACTCCTGACCTGGTCGGCCCCTCGGTCACTCGGAACGAAGGCATCATCGGCGAGGGGGTGAACCTCAACCTGGTGCACACCCGCGATCTGCGGCGCTCGACCGTCCTGTTCCACCTCACCAAACGGTTGCTGGAGACGAAGTGGCGCGATCCGGGAGGAGAACCGAAGCTGCACCTCTTCGGCCAGCTCAAGAGCGTCGCGCGGCTATGGCTGGACAATCATCTCGTTTGCAAGGGCGGCACCTACCCGGCGCAACTCATGTATCTGACGCTCGCGGATATGGCGTGCGAGCGCATCACGCGAGGCATCGTCGCGCACCATGTGGGCGAGAGCCCGGTCAAGGCCGTGCTCGATCCCTATAACCCTGCGGGTTCGACAAGGCATGTTCGCTTCGTCACCACGAGGCAGACGCTTTGGCCCGCGGCTTCAAACCTGTGCCATGTCAATTGGGTGGTCTATGACAGGGAATGGGAGGCAGAATTCTGCCGGGTAGCCGAGGCTCACTCTAATGTCCGCGCATACGTCAAGAACCATGGTCTCGGACTGGAGGTTCCGTATCGCCAAGGCGCGAAGGCCCGCACCTACATCCCCGATTTCATCGTGCTTGTTGACGACGGGCGGGGCGGAGATGACCCGCTGCATCTGATTGTCGAGATCAAGGGCTTTCGCGGCGAGGATGCCAAGGACAAGAAGGCCACGATGGACACTTACTGGGTGCCCGGCGTGAATGCGCTCGGAACGTTCGGACGGTGGGCATTCACAGAGTTTACCAACGTTTACGAAATTGAGTCGGATTTCGACCAACTCATCGCGGCGCATGTCGCCCAACAGGCAGCGTGAAAGGTCACGAGGTGGCAAGGCGAGCGAAGAAGAAGCCCAAATCGGTCGAGACACTCACGCACGACGAGGCGGCGCGGCGCAACATCCCGACGGTGGAATACCACCCGGTCATGTCCGACGAGGACAAGGCGCCGATCCGCGTAGCTTACGAACGCCGCAACCGCGACCTCGACCCGCAGCTCGTCTGGCGCGGCAAGGACGAGCAGGACGCCGCCGACCTCGTCGTCCAGGCGCCGCCCCTCTACATACAGGAGAAGGTGCACCCCAAGGTCCTGATCGACGACCTGCTGCGCCAGACCAGGGAGCGGCGGGAGGAGGAGGCGCCCAGCCCGCCCGACCTCTTCGCCGACTTCAACGGCCTGCCCGACGGCGCCGCGACGACCGAGTTCTACCGCCACGACGCCAACTGGTCGAACCGCATGATCCTCGGCGACAGCCTGCAGGTCATGGCCTCGCTGGCGGAGCGCGAGGGCCTGCGCGGCAAGGTGCAGTGCATCTATGTCGACCCGCCCTACGGCATCCGCTTCAACTCCAACTTCCAGTGGTCCACCACCAGCCGCGACGTGAAGGACGGCAAGGCCGAGCACATCACCCGCGAGCCCGAGCAAGTGAAGGCGTTTCGCGACACCTGGCGCGACGGCATCCACTCTTACCTGAGCTATCTGCGTGACCGGCTGATCGTCGCGCGGGACCTGTTGACCGACAGCGGCTCAGTCTTCGTCCAGATAGGTGATGAGAATGTCCACCGCGTGCGGGCGCTGATGGATGAGATATTCGGTTTCGAGAATTTTGTCACAGAAATAGCAAGCTCAACAACGACAAGTTCGTCAAGTCAGTTCCTTGATACGGTAACGGACTTCATTCTTTGGTATGCGAAGAGGCGAGAAGTCTGCAAATTTCGGAATATCTTTTTAAGCAAAGCTGAAAGCGCGAGCGTAGATCAACTTTATCGGCATATTATTACGAATGACGGTTGTTTGCATCGCAACCGGACAGTTGAAGAATACTCTGTAGGTCAAGAGCCAAGGCTATTCCGTATAGACCAATTGACATCTCAGACACAGGCTTCAACGACTCGATACACAGCGACTTTTGAAGGACAATCCTACCCGGTCGGTAAGCGGCAGTGGTCCACACCTAAGGACGGCATGGAGCGCCTCATTAGGTCATCTCGCGTCATGGTATCGGGATCGTCTTTGGCGTATGTCAGGCTATTGGACGACTACCCCGTTGTCCCACTGAGAAATATGTGGATCGATACGGGCACGGGGAGCTTTACTGACCCCAAGATTTTCGTTGTACAAACAAACACCAAGATCGTTCAGCGCTGCATCCTGATGACCACCGACCCCGGCGACCTCGTGCTGGACCCGACCTGCGGCTCGGGCACTACGGCCACCGTTGCCGAGCAGTGGGGCCGACGCTGGATCACCATCGATACCTCCCGCGTCGCACTGGCACTGGCGCGGGCGCGGATCATGGGCGCGCGCTATCCCTGGTATCTGCTCGCGGACAGCCCCGAGGGGCAGAAGAAGGAAGCCGAGATCACGCAGCGGGCGCCGTCGGAGGCGCCGACCGGCGGCGCCATCCGTCAAGGCTTCGTATACGAGCGCGTGCCACACATCACCCTGAAATCCATCGCCAACAATGCCGAGATCGACGTGATCTGGGAACGGTGGCAGGAGACCCTGGAGCCCATCTGCGCCCACCTCAACGCCGCGCTCGGCGAGGCATGGGAGGAGTGGGAAATCCCGCGCGAGGCGGGCGAGGACTGGCCGGAAGATGCCACGGCCGCGCACGCCGAGTGGTGGGAGGCGCGCATCGCGCGGCAGAAAGAGATCAACGCCTCGATCGCCGCCAAGGCGGACCACGAATATCTCTACGACAAGCCCTATGCCGACACCGCGCGCATCCGCGTCGCCGGCCCTTTCACGGTGGAAAGCCTGGCGCCGCACCGGATGCTGGCGGTGGACGAGAACGACGAACTCTTCGAAGGATTGGCCGACAAGAAACTCGGCTATGGCGAAGCGGCGGACTTCACCGAGATGATCCTGGAGAATCTGAAGACAGCCGGCGTGCAGCAGGCGCACAAGGAGGACCGCATCGCTTTCACGTCGCTCACGCCCTGGCCCGGCCACTACGTCTGCGCCGAGGGGCGCTATGTCGAGGGCGGCGGCGAGGAAGGCGCTACGCGCCGCGCCGGAGTCTTCATCGGGCCGGAGTTCGGCACCGTCGCGCGGCCTGATCTGGTGGTTGCTGCACGAGAGGCCGCCGACGCCGGCTTCGACGTGCTGATCGCCTGCGCCTTCAGTTACGACGCCCATGCCGCCGAGTTCGAGAAGCTGGGGCGTATCCCGGTGCTGAAGGCGCGCATGAATGCCGACCTACATATGGCGGGCGACCTCAAGAACACCGGCAAGGGCAACCTCTTCGTCATCTTCGGCGAGCCCGACATCGACATCCTGCCGGACGGCGACGACACCATCCAAGTGCGGATCAACGGAGTGGACGTGTTCCATCCGAACACCGGCGAGGTGCGGAGCGACGGCGCGGATGGCATCGCCTGCTGGTTCGTCGACACCGACTACAACGAGGAGAGCTTCTTCGTCCGCCACGCCTATTTTCTCGGCGCGAACGATCCCTACAAGGCGCTCAAGACGACGCTGAAAGCCGAGATCGACCCGGACGCATGGGCCACGCTGAACAGCGACACATCCCGTCCGTTCCCCCGTCCCGCCTCCGGCCGCATCGCCGTCAAGGTTATCAACCACCTCGGCGACGAGGCGATGAAGGTTTTCCGGGTCTAGGCCGGCCGTTGATCCTGACTAGATGCAACAGGGAATCGGAAAATGAGGCCGGGGAACGGGGACGACTATGACCGGCCTAACCCAGCGGCGTTGGCGCGTTTCGAACCGGTCATCGGTTTCGAAAGCAGTTTAAGGGTTCGATGCAGCGTTGGGCATGTTCGTCGGTCTCTCGCGGTGATTCACGAATTGCACAAGCCAGGTTACCAGGGCGTTCGAATATCGCCGGGCTGGTCTGCCTCCGGAGTTTTACTGGCACTGCTCGATTGCCGCCGGCCCCGCCCAAGCAATGGCCGCCGAGACGATAACGGCCTCGCCCGGCCGTGGGAAGAACCGGTTCCGTCTTGAGCAGCTCGGCGACCGCTGCCGGGAAAAACAGGGTCTCTGATATGGAATTCCGTATCGCCGACACCTTCACCGACAGCCTTGCCAAGCTGACCGGCGACGAGCAGAAGGCCGCCAAGACCACCGCCTTCGACTTGCAGTTGAACCCATCAGCGCCGGGGCTGTCGTTTCACAAGCTAGACCGCGCCAAGGACAAGAATTTCTGGTCCGTTCGGGTCACTCGGGACATACGCCTGATCGTGCATCGGACGGATTCCAATGTCCTGCTCGTCTACGTCGACCATCACGACGCGGCGTACCGATGGGCGGAACGGCGCCGGATCGAACGACATCCTAAGACCGGCGCGGCGCAGATCGTCGAAGTGCGCGAGACCGTCCGCGAGATCGAGGTGCCCCACTTTGCGGCAGTGGAAGCGCCGGCCGACGCACCTCCGGCCACCAAGCCGGCACTATTTGCCGACTCCTCCGACGATGAGTTGTTGGGTTACGGCGTGCCCGAAACGTGGCTGGATGACGTTCGGCAAATCGACGAAGACTCGCTGCTCGACCTGGCCGAACATTTGCCGGCCGAGGCGGCGGAGGCACTGCTGCGACTCGCGACGGGTGGCACCCCTGACCGGCCCGCGCACGCAACCGGAGACGATGACCCGTTCGCCCACCCGGATGCGCAACGACGCTTCCGTCTCGTGGAGAACGTGGAAGAACTTGAACGTGCACTCGAATTTCCGTGGGAGAAGTGGACCGTATTCCTGCATCCGGCACAGCGCCGAATTGTGGAGAGCCGCTACAGCGGCCCGGCTCGTGTCTCAGGATCGGCCGGCACCGGAAAGACTGTCGTCGCGCTTCACCGTGCCGTTCATCTCGCCCGCGCACATCCCGACGCGCGGGTTCTCCTTGCCACCTTCTCGGATACGCTCGCGAATTCGCTCCGCATGAAGCTCGGGCGCCTGGTCCGCAACCGGCCCAGCATCGCCGAGCGCCTTGAGGCGCATTCGATGGGGAGCATCGGGCGGCGGCTCTACGAAGCCAACTTCGGGACGCCTGCCCTTGCCTCGGATACCGACATTCGGGAGCTGATCGATCGGGCGGCCGCTGAAGCCGACGCGCACAAGTTCAGCCCGCACTTCCTGTGGACCGAATGGAGCATGGTGGTCGACGCATGGCAGTTGGATAGCTGGGAAGCCTATCGGGACGTGATGCGGCTCGGCCGGAAGACCCGTCTGGCAGAAGCGCAGCGCGCAATACTCTGGTCGATCTTCGCCAAGGTGCGCGATGGCCTTGCCGAGCAAGCGCTTCTGACGGAACCCGGCATGTTCCAGCGTCTGGAACGGCATTTCACCGAGGTGACGCATCTGCCGTTCGAATATTGTGTCATCGACGAGGCTCAGGATATCGGGGTGGCGGAGTTGCGATTCCTCGCGGCGCTCGGCGGTGACCGGTCCGACAGCCTGTTCTTCGCCGGCGATCTCGGCCAACGCATTTTCCGGACGCCCTTCTCGTGGCGCGCCTTGGGTGTGGATGTGCGCGGGCGGTCCCATACCCTGCGCATCAACTATCGGACCTCCCATCAGATTCGACAGCGGGCGGATCGGTTGCTGCCGCCGGAACTCGCCGACGTGGACGGAATCGCGGAGCGTCGCGGCGGCACCGTCTCCGCATTCAACGGACCGGAACCGTGCATCAGCGTCTTCGGATCGCCGGACGATGAAGCGGTCGCCGTCGCCGAATGGCTGACCGCACGGCGGCAGGACGGCTACGCACCGCAGGAGATCGCCCTGTTTGTCCGTTCCGAGGCCGAATTGCCGAGAGCGCAAGAGGCCGCCAGCCGCGCCGGACTATCGGCGACTGTTTTGGACGGCCGCTCCGACGGGGCGTCGGATCGGGTCGTTATCGGAACGATGCATCTCGCCAAAGGGCTGGAATTCCGGGCCGTGGCGGTCATGGCGTGCGACGACGAGGTGGTGCCGCTCCAGTCGCGCATCGAGAACATAGCCGACGAGGCCGACCTCGAAGACACCTACAGCACCGAGCGGCACTTGCTCTACGTAGCAAGCACCCGAGCCCGCGATCATCTTCTGGTGACAGGCGTCGAGCCGGCGTCCGAGTTTCTCGACGATTTGGAAAGACAGAAGGATGCGGTAGGTGGTTGCGACAGCGAACGGTGAAGACGGTGCGATAGACGAGACAATAGTCGCGCAAGTTTCCCTCCCCGGTTGAATTTCAACGAGTTGCCGGCATTCGGCGCAAGGAGGGTCGCGACGAGATCTACCCCAACGGATTGGGCCTAAAGTACGAGCGCTGCTCACTGTGTCTTCAGGGCTCGGGGGCAGTGCGACGGTCAAAAGCCCGGCGGTACGGTCGCCAGTACAAACGACATTGCAGGTAGGTATGTCGTAGGACAGGCAATACAGCGTCACACGACAGCAAAGCCAGATTGACTATGTGCCGGACTGTAACCATACGGCATGATAAAGTTCTCTTTCGATTCCCTCCAGGGCTTCCATCACTTCTCCGGCGTATTTTGTAGCCGTTCGGGATACGTCGCCATTCGTAACTTCAAACTTGCTCCACGAGGCTCTTGTCTTGGCGTCGGATACCGGACTGCTCGGACCTCTACCAATCGCCATGCATGAATCGGTCTTGCTCCTGCCGGTCTGGCTCTTCTGGTACTGATTGCCACGGTGCAGCTGAGAGAAGCCGGTCCCAAGGCTGAGCCGGCTGCGCAGCGGGTCGTCGCGGTAGAATGGATCGGCTGAATGCGTAATTCGAACGGACAATCGACGATCTCCGGCGCGGCGATCGACGAGGGTCGCGTCGCGTCGTAGCGACAATTCGCTTCGTGCGGACCGGCGCCTTGCCGATGACCGGCTTTCGGCGGGACAATGAATGTCTCAAGGCATCAAGATCCATTCGACGGGCGTGGCTGCCGACGCTTAACGCTGCGCCCGACGTCGGGGCGAGACATTACCCTAATCACCGTACTTGGGCCGATGAAGTGGAATACAGATGAATGAAACTTGCTCGAAGTTTCGATTCGTGAATTCGTGTACCGGGCGATGAAGATGCGGCGCTGGATTTGGCGGGCATTGCAGATTTCCGCCTTGGTTACGGCAGTCGCGAACGCGGCGGTCCTGTTTCAGCAGCCGTTCGCGGAGCCCTATGTGTTGCGGGCAATAGCCGAAGCCGAGCTGGCGCTGGACCGGGCGATCAGAAAGCAGATGACGCCGGCCTGGGCTGGCGCGGAGCTTGACCGGGCGGTGGAACGCGAAGACCTGGACAGGACCGAGCTGCTGCTTGAACTCGTCGAGCACCATCGCATTCCGGTAGCGCAAATCCATACGACCCGCGCCAGGGAATTCGTGGACCGGGAAACAAGCATTGTCGCCAGGGCGCGGCAGTGTTCCGCCTGTCTTGCAGATGCCGCGGAATGCAGGACTCCGGCCGTATTTCTGGTCTGCAACGTGCCGGTCGAACTGACGCCCGTCGGAGACGTCAGAACCCTGGTCGGAGCCGGTTCCGACGCCGTTTCGGGCAAGCCGGTGGATCGGATCGACGTCACGCTTGCAGCGGTCGGTCTCGGCGCGACTGCGCTCGCGCCGTTGACCGGGGGATCGAGCGTCACGATCAAGATCGGCGCAACCGTCCTCAAGGTGGCGCGCAAGATGGGCCGGCTGGGCAAGGGGCTCGGCCGGATTCTTGCCAAGGCGAACAAGATTCCGATCCGTTGGAACAAGATGGGCGAGTTCGTGGAAACGAGAAAACTGAGCGCCATCACAGACGTACGCCATCTGGATGAAATCGGCGATATCGCCGGAAATATCGGCACGGTTTCGAATCACTCGCGGATACCGGACGCCATCTTCCTTCTGAAGCATGTCAATAACGGGAAGGACGCCGCAGCACTTGCAGGCGTCTCGAAGGTTGCGGGCAAGAGAACCCGCGGAACGGTCGAAGTGCTTGGGCTTGCAAGAGCCAGCGCGGCGGTCAAGCGCCTGTCGAACCTGTTCCTTCTTGCCGTCGGCCTCATCGTCGCCTTGGCCGGACAGCTTGCGGCGCTTGCGACTCCCATATCTCTGCACTTGCTGCGGAGAATTGTCGATCCGGGCCGGGGGGATATCGAGGTTTCCGGCGGCGACGAGAAGGACCGGAAAGCCGGGCTTTGAACGGTGTTCGGAGGAGGTTGGCAACCTAGCCGAACGGCTCCCCGGCATCTCGAATTTTCGCCGGTCCGAAGGCTGACTATCGACATTGACGGGACTCGTTACGGGACGGGTTGTGATTCTCGAGATGGAGGGTATCGCTTCCACAGCAGGAGACTTCGGGCACGCCACGCAGCGCGTGTCCCGGCGGATCAGGGTGGGATACCGTAATCCCCCGAGTTTTCGGGTGGCGCAAGATCGATCGTCAGTCCCTGGAGCTGCCCTGTCGACAATTCGGCCCGGTCGAGCAGGGCGACCAGTTCTTCCTGGCGCGGCTGGCCGAACACGACCCGATAGGCGGCAAGCTGGCGCTTCAGGCGCCGGAACGCCTCGACCTCCCTCGCGTAGGGCAGCAACGGAACGCGGCGTTCGACGCGGCAGTCGCCCGGCGCGATCCAGTACGGAACGAGGTCGGAGTCCCTGGCTTCGCGCGCCGCCAGATCGGCGCGGCGGAAAATTAGCGACCAGAGATCTTTGCCGGGCCGCCATGCGGCGAACGCGGCCTCGCCATGGGAAGCGGCAACGTTGCGCCGGACGGCATGGCCTTTGTAGCGGTGGATGCGGCCTTCGCGCTGCTCCAGATCGACCGGATTGCCCGGCAGATTCCAATGGACCAGGCGATGGCACCAAGGATGGAAGTCCAGTCCCTCCTGGCCGATCGATGTGCTGGTGAGCACGAAGGGCCGGAACGGGCTGTTGAAGGCGGCGCGAACCATGTCCTCGCTGATGTTCTGGTCGTTCTCGGCGCGCTGATGGCCGAAGCGGAGCGCGAACACCGTGCGAATTCGGATTTCCTCCGGTTTGACCTCGTCCATGTCGCCGGCGTCGAGGAAACGGCCGTGTATCCGCGATCTGACGGGGTGCACGGCCTCGACCAGCGTCCTGGTGCATTCGGTTGCGATCGTGGCCGCGTCCGCGGTCTCCGACCAGGCATGCTGTTCCCAGAGCTGGTGCCATTGCTCGTCGAGCACGGCCTGGAGGTTGCCCTGGCGGCAGTATTCGAGCACCAGCCGCCAGTACGCCGTGTCGTCACGCGAAGCCTTCTTCCCGGCAGCGAGCTGGCGCATCAGCGAGATCACCGCGGGCTGGTTGAACAGGCTCCAGAAGGCGTCGGCAATGGTCACGGCGAGCGCGCGGCGGGCGGTGTCCGCAAGTGTGGCCGTGGCGCCGAGGCTGCGCAGGGCCAGGATCGCGGGCGAGCCCAGGGCGACCTCGGTGAGGAGGTCGACGAGGCCGGGTGGCCTGCGGCCCAACTGTTCGGGCGTCAAACCGAGGAGGTCGTCGACATAGGCGCCGAACAGGTCCGGATTGGGTCGCGGCAGCGGGTCGTCGCCTTCCAGTGCTGGTATTTCGCCGTTGCGCCAAGCCTGCAGAAAGGTCCGTAGTTCGGGATCGAGGAGCAGCGGCGCCACCCATTCCCAACGTTCGTCGACCGGACCGTCCTGCGGATCCGGCAGCCCGGAAACCGACAACAGGTTCTCGACCCGGTCGCGAACCCACAATCGGCGGTCGCCCTCGGGGCGCGCCTCCAGGGGGTGCGCGCGGTCGGCGAGCGGCAAGCACGGCAGCAGGAGGAGGAGGAGCCGGTGACGGGAGCGGATTTTCGCCGCGGACTGGGTCAGGCGGAGCAGCGGGACCTGCTGCCGTGCCGGATCGGCATAGGCGCGGATCCGCCGTCCCGTCATGCGCCGCTCGGCCTCGTAGCTGAGAATGGCGCTGACGGCGTCGGGCACGACATTCCAGGCGGAGAACAACAGGGTCTTCGTCGCCCCCTCCTTGTCCTGGAACGGGCCTTCGAGCGGCCAGTAAGGCAGCGTCGGCGGCATCCACAACAGACGCCAGAGGCCGCGGTCGAATTGATCGCTCACCATTTCCCGCATCTTCGGATGGGCGGGATCGAGTTCTGACCAGCGGTGCAGCGCCTGCGCTGAAAGGAACGACCGCGGGTGCGCGCGCAGCACCGCTGAGACCTTTTCCGGCGACAGTTTGAGCGTTTCTTCGAGCCGGTCGATAACCTTGTAGCCGCGCATGAAATGAACGAGATACGGCGCGGATTTCCATAACGGCATGGGGTCGCGGTCGCCGACGGCCCGGAACAGCGCGTCCGCCGCGAAATACTGGCGCACATCCGCCGGCTCGAGCGCGACGTCGGGCCGGCGCTCGGCCACCATCGCATCCCGGTCTTCGCTGGCGGCGACCCGTTCGGTGCGTGCCATGACCGCCCGAAGCTCGTTCTCGACGTCTGTCTTCGCCGCCAGGGCCGTCTCGAGGGAAGCCGCATCGCCTGCCGCAGCGCGTTTCAGGGCATTGCCGAAGCGGGCGAGCCGGTTCGTCAAGGTTTCGACACGCGCTTCCTCGCCACCGAACAGGAACCGGGTCGTGGCCAGAAAGTCTTCGTAATGGTCTTCCTGTTCGATCTCGGCGTCGGCGGTATAGAGCTTGTAGGGGGTTGCCGACAGCAGCACGGTGGGCACCGGCCGCCCGTCATGGGCTTCGGTTTCGAACAGGGACTGCGCCAGTTCCGCGGCCGGGCTGCGATAGTCCTCCCGGGTTTCTATCAGCGGCTTGAACCGCTGGAATTCGTCGAGGATGACCAGGTCGGGCTCGAGGGCATGGATGCAGACGCCGGCGAGCAACCGACGCAACTCGCCGATCAGGCCGTCCCGCGCCCATCGGGCGTCGTCGGGCCAGCGGCTCCGGAAGCGCCGGAACCATCCGTCGAGCAGTTCGTTCAGGGTCTGCTGAAGGTCGCTCCGGTTCGCGAGCGCCTCGTCGAAATCCCTCCGAATCCGCGGTTCGACCGGCAGGGGCGTGCCAAGGCCGCTGCGCCAGCGTTCCCTGTTTCCCACCCAGCCCTGCAACAGGTTCATCAGGGCCGTGCGGCGCTCGACGTGCGGTTCCAGGAGATGGAACAGCAGTTCCCGTTCCCGGCGCTGGCCGGCCGAATGCCCCATGTCGAACGACGTACCCGGCGTGAAGCTGACGAAGTTCAGCTTGTTGTCCATGAAACTGGCGCCGTCGGCCCGGGGCGCCAGTTCGGTGGCGAGCATCGTGAGACGGGTCGCCAGGGCGAAGGAGCGTTCGCTGGCGCCGCCGATGCGGAGCTTGGGCAGGTTGGCGCGCGCGATGGCAGCATTGCTGCAGATGTAGACGACGTCGATCCGGTCGACGTCTTCCCAGAGGTGATCGATGGCCCTGGCGATGATGCCGCGCGCCACCAGGGTCTTGCCGAGACCGACCTCGTCGGCGACGAGGAAGCGCGAGGTGCGGTCGGCATCGAGGAAGAGGCGCCGGAAGGCGTGGTCGACGGTGCGGCGCTGGAACGGTTTCAGCGGTTTCAGGATATCGTCGACGCAGGGCGGTATCATGCGCGCGCGTCCTCTCGGAGCGCCGCCTGCACCGCGGTCCACAGGCGAAGAAAGTCGTCGGGAACGATGCGGCGGCCTTCCTCGGTCTTGCAGAAATCGTCGATCAACCGGCGTACCGGCTCAAGGCGGGCCGGATCGCGGGCGGCGGTGCGGACGAGATCCTCGAGCAGGGTGTCGTCGTCCGGTCCGAGTCCCCAGCCGGCGCCGTCGCTCTCGCCGCTGTCGCCTCGCGCCCAGTCGACCAGTCCGTCGAGGCCGCCGAGCAACGCCCGGAGAAAGGCCAGGAAGCGCTCCGGATTGTCGATCAGGCTGCGGAGCAGGTGATGCATGCGGTCTTCCGGCATGCCCTCGACGGGAAGGCGGAGGGTGAAGCGAAGATCGTCGGCGCCGTCGACCGGCACGTGGAGGCGGAAGGCGACCAGAGCGGTGAGCCGCTGGACAGGCAGGGTCCAGGTCGAGGGGAACCGAAGGGAAGGCGCCTGGTCCTCGGCTACGGAGATCGGCCAGGCCGCGATATCGACATTGCCCGTCGGGAGATCGGGCGGGCCTTCGAGAGTCCACGCCCAAGCGTCGCCCGACGGAGAACAGACGATCCGGAGACCGGCATCGAGGAGAGCGTCGCGGGCGGCCTCGAGGTTCCTGAGCGCTTCGACGATTTCGGGCCGGTCGGGCTCTGCTTCGCCGCGGCGATAGGGTT
Source organism: Alphaproteobacteria bacterium (assembly GCA_965202925.1). Taxonomy (GTDB): domain Bacteria; phylum Pseudomonadota; class Alphaproteobacteria; order Bin65; family Bin65; genus Bin65. Next base: position 98,492 of record CBDBCG010000003.1, read on the forward strand.
CGCACAGCGTTTCGAAGCCGGACTCGAGGAAGCGCTCTATACCGTGGCCGGACTTGCCGTTGCGGCGCCCCTTGCGGGCGGTAACGGCGGCCATGACCTCGACATTCCGGCCGGTGAAAGCGGACATCGTCAGGTTTGCAGACCCGACGAACCAGGTGACATCCCAGCCATGCTCGACGGCGAGCATCTTCGCGTGCAGGCCGGACGGTCGTCCGGCGCCGCCGTCCTCCGGCTCGTCGAGGGCAGCGTCCGAGAGAACGCAGACCCGGTTCCAGGCAGACAGGGCCTCGTCCGGCAGCCTGTCCAGCTCTTCCCGGGTACTGACCAGCATCCGCTCGCCGTCTCCCATTCGGACGATGGCATCGAGCGCCTTGGGGCCGACGAACGGGGCGACGGCCAGGGTGTAGTAGCCGTCGGCGATCGGTCGCCACGGGTCGCGCCGGGCGTTCATCCCGAGGACGTGAAACGCGACCGGTCGGTCGGAGAAGCCCTCGGGAGCGGGAAAACGGCACCGGCTGACCTGGTCGGCCAGTGTCCGTATCTGCCGGGCGGCGTCGGAATTCAACGTCGCCGAAGCCATGTCGGGAAGGCGGCGGACGAATTCGGCCAGGGGGCGGCTTGCAGCGGTGCGGCGCCTCGGCGAGGGAGAAGCTTCGGTCGCGAGCGCGATGTCCCAGGATCGGTCGAAGGTGAGGTTTCGCGACAGGATGGCGACCCGAATCAACGAAGCCTTCTCCTCCGAAAGAAATCGCAGGATCCAGACCTTGGGATGGAACGCGCCGCGTCCCGGCGCGCGCACGGGATGCAGACTGGGTTCGAGCATCGCGTAGAGGTCGCGTCTTCTGCGGGGGATGGCGATGCCGGCACGGTCGACAAAGACGTGAATGCGCTCCCCGGCGCGGCGCAGGGCCTCGAGGAGGAGCAGCGGATCGGTGAGCAGTTCCTCCAGTCCGCCATCGACTTGGGCGACCATGCCCAGCGGCAGCGCTAGCGCCGTCTCGAGGTTGAGCGTGTAGGTCGTCAGCAGGGCGAAATCGAGCTCGTGGCCGGCCGGCGGACGCAGCAGGTCGAAGGCCACGGTTCGGGAATCCGGCGATAGCATCAGGCGGCGAGTCCCTGGTGCAGGTCGAGCAGGAGCTGGCGCACGCGGTGCCAGCGGAATGTCATCCTGCCGACGCCGACGCGCCCGTTCCAGTCCAGCAGCCGTGTCGGATTGACGAGCCGCGCCCGCGGTTGTCCCTTGAGCTGCCGTTCCCGGCATTCGATCAGGGCGCGCAGCCGGTCGTCGTCCGCGACCCTGGACGGGCCGATTTCGGCTATCCGCGCCGACCAGGACTCGACGAAGCTGTGTTGCCGGGTCGGAACGCGTACATGATGTGAAGCGGCAAAGGCCCAAAGTTCGCTTGGATCGAAGCCGTTCTCAGCGGTTTCCCGGTCGGCCCATTCGGCAAGTTCCGCCCGGTATTGCTGGACTTGTTCGTCGTCGTCACCGTGCTCGACGTGCCGGCGCTCGGCAAGCAGGAGATTGTAAAGCAGCGGCATGCCCTCGACATGCAGGGAGAATCGGCGCGCGAGTTCGATGAGCCGCCGGAGATCGGTCCGCGCGTTTGTCGCGGCGCTGTCGTCCCAGAAGCACCCGTCGGCCGGGGCGTCCGATCCCTCGCGGGCCAGCCAGGCCAGCAGAGTGCCGGCGCAGCGCTCCTCCAGGCGTCCCTGAAGGAACCCGGCCTCCGCGCGGGTCAGACGAAAAGATGCCTTGTAGGGAAAGTCTTTCGGCGGTTCGGGGAGACGCCGGTGCCAGTTCGGTCGATGCAGATGAATGACGCCGGGGTCGTCGGCAGACTCCTCATGATCGCGGCCGTGCGCGAGGCGGGTGAAATGGGCGTGATACCAGGCTTGACTGCGCCGGTGCTGGAAGACGCCCCAGCGCACGAGCGCAGTCCAGTAGACCGAACTGGGCCGTCTGGACAACGAGCCGCGGGCCCGCACTCCGATTACGCCGTCAGAGTCTGCGTTTGCCGCAAGCGGTCCGATCAGGTCGAGTTCGGCCTTTCTCAACTGCGTCGGTACGCTGGCGGCGGCGACTCTGCGAGATTCCAGCTGCCGGTATATCCATGGAACGAACAGCACATAGCGCAGCCGGGTCTGGATCGTGGAGGTTCCGGGGAACAGGGCCTCGGACAGGGCGTCCCGCAGGGTGCCGAGGCCCATCTCGTCGACGGTTCCCTGTTCGCTGAAGAGATCCAGGACCTGACGCATCTTGTCCCGGTCGCTCGCCGTCAGGTCCAGCCACGTCAGTGTCGGGTCCATCGTCCCTTGATTTCGAAGTCTGGATGCGTTGCCAGCCGCGTATCGAACGGAACGGAGGCCGCATTCGGAGCGACCTTCATAGTGGGGGCAGCGCGTGGATCAAGACGGGAAGTCGAATCCTGACAAACTTACAGGGTGGGAAGTGTGGTTGCAGCGAGAATTCCGCCGGGGCGAACCGGTATCCTGGATTCGCGGATGGGTGTTCGTGCTTCGACGACGGTTGATCCCGGATCCCGGCGGGGGAATGACGATGCGCGTCGCTTCGGTTGCAAGTCTGGTATTCATGGCGCTGAACTCGGCGTTCGCGGCAAGTGCTGCCGGCGAACTGCGGAGTGCCGCCTGGAACCTGGAGCATCACAAGGACAGCGATGGCCAGGGCTGCACAGAGGATTGCAGCCGCAGGGCAGCTTCTTGCATCGCGACAGCTGCACGACCAAGTATCAAGCTAGGGCAACCCGCGGGGTCACACGGCTGCGCCGGGCGCGCACCGGCGACGATTGGTGGTTTGGCGCCCGAAGCGTCCATCACACGGCCTCAAACCAGCGAGGCGTTTCCCCCGCCATTGCGCGGCGTCCTGGCCGGGCGCCTGCCACCGCTCGTTGGCCGGGGCAGGCCGCGGGATATCGGCCGGCCATGTGTTGGAAAGCTGCCGGAAGGCGCAGTCCGCGCGCCGGAGCATGACCCGGCCCTTGGCAAGGCGGTCGAACGAATGGGCATCGCGGACGAGGTAGGTGCCGAGCGACGCCAGCGAGATTCCGCGGCGGGCCGCGTAATTTCTGGCCAAACGAGCAAGGAGATGCGCAATAATGCGCAAGACCTATCGCTTTCCTGCGCCGTTGTGTATATATGCAGAATGCAACCCGAAGAATTTGCCGAAGCGGTTCGGGCGCGTCTTCAGGCAACCGGGCAATCGCAGCACAGCGCTGCGGTGTCGCACGACCTGCCGAGAGACTCGATCCGGAGGGTGCTCGAAGGCCAAATGCCCCGCCTGGACCGCGCCGCAGAGATCTGCCACGCCCTGGGGCTGGAATTCTATATCGGCCCGCCCCGCGCCGGTCCCGGCGGCCTGCCCGAACGGCTGGCCCGGTGGCAGCCCCTGGTCTCCGATTCGGAGGCCGGCGTCTTCGTCACGCCCTGGCCGGTGCCGGTCGGCGACAGCGCCGTAGGCTTTTCGCCCCACGGCTGCGCCTGGTTCGGCGCCGATTTCCTGGCGAAGTTCGACCTCGACCCGAGCCGGTGCGAAATCCTGGAGATTTCCGACGATTCGATGGCGCCGGCCCTGCCGCACGGCGCCGTCGCGCTGGTCGACATGCGCCGGCAGGAGCGCCGCGCCGATGCCATCTGCAAGGTAAAGTCGGGCGGCCGGTGGCGGGTCCGGCGCGCGCGCGAAACCGCCGACGGCTGGCTCCTGGCGGCCGATAACCCGGAATGGGAGACCGCGCCCTGGCCCGGCGACGCCGAGATCGTCGGCCGGGTCGTCTGGACCGCGCGGATGCTGGTGTGAGACCGTTGATCGCAAACCGGGAGAAATCGATGCGAAGACTGGCGATCGTGATCGTATGTGCGCTTGCGGCGGGCGGCTGTGCCGCACCCGCGGTGATTGCGGACCTGGAAACCGACAAGGTGATCGTCCAGGGCAATGAGTACACCGACGAGGACGCCATCGCGGCAAAGGCCGCGGAGGGTTGCGCGGTGCACGGCCGGAAGGCCGTCCCGGTCAGCAAGTGGTGCACCGGCGCCTACTGCAGCGCGAAGCGCTTTCTGTTCGCCTGCAAGCAATAGCCGGCCGGCGGCGTTCGGCCGGCCGCGCCGCAGCCGAACCGCGCGGAGGCCGGTGTAACGGCGATGGGCATGCGCTGATCCGTTTCGGTTGCGGCAATGGCCGCCGCGCTGGCCGTCGCGCTGGCCGCCCCGCCGGAGGCCGCGGCGTTCGATCCGCTCCGGGAACGGGTGATCAACGAGGGTATCATCCCCTGCGTGATGAAGTCGTGCAGCCGCCCCGGACACCGGTACGAGCGCTTCTGCGCCCCCGGGACGCTGCGGATTGCGCTGGATATGTCGCCGCGTATCCAGCGCCGGATCGATGCGATCGCGATGCGGCTGCGTCCGCTGTCCCCGTCCGAACGCGGCCGCGTTCTGGCGGAATTGCGAAGGCGTTGCCGGCTGCTGGACTAGCGCGGATTGTGTCCGGGCGGCCGGCGGTGCATGGCCGGTCGTGCCCGGCGAAGCAATGGTGCCGGACGGCTGCTCGATCCCGGTCGACCGCGCCCGCCCGAAGCCGGTTGACGGGCATATCTATGTGGTGCAGACCGGAGACGGGGCGGTCGTCAAGCGCGCCGGGGAGACGAAGGACGGCCGGGACCTGCGCGGCGCCCGCCCGTCCTGGGAGCCGGCGGCGCGGCCCGGTGGCGCGGAGATCGTCGGCTGGACGGCTAGGTCACCGGTGTGACCGAATATCCGCCAAACCATGGACTCTCTGTTTGCATGTGGATATCGGCGGCACTATGTTAGATGCAGGCACTAGGGCTGGCCGGACGATGCGAAAACCGATCGCGGAACGTCAATAGCTGCACCTATGGTTTGGCTCGATGGGTGAGACTCGCCAATCACTTGCGCCGTCTATCGCCAAAACGTGGAGCGAATTCGCGTGCACTGTGATGCACCACCGTTGCAATCGGAAAACGATGCGGCGAAGTTCGGCACTATAGTGCAACCAGGGAGGTCGGATATGGGTATACTGCCGAAGCTTGGTCGTACCGAGCCGAAAATGATGAAGGTAAGACTCGGGAGATGGGCCTATGTTCAATCCACCGGACCCGAGACGCGGAGCACTCCAGCAGAAGTAGCGAGCACCGATCTTGGTCTTTGTCCGCTTACGACCAATCCGAGTGAACACCCTTCGCAAATTAGCGAATCAAACGGGGACGAACTCTTAACTGATGACCCTATTTGTGATCCCACCCTTCTGAAATAGTGTCTTCTCGAACGAGCGGCTCATTGTTTTGAGTCATCGCGGTGAGCAAGTATCGTTTTTCCGCGCTATACCTACTGCACAGTTGCTCACTTTCGACAATTGCATAAGATAAATCTTCTGTGATTTCTGCAGGTATCGTTGGGTTTGGTTGGCCGGAAGGGAGATTTCCGGTCGGCCAAACTTTCAACATTAACTTGTCTGCAGGATTAAATCTTTCAAGATTGTTGAATTCCGATTCATATAGTTTATATAGATCCCACATAGCCGTTTCTAATTGAGGCATTGGCTCTAGATTTATCTTTAGTCCTAGCTCGTCATAAGCCTCTCGCCTGTTAATTGGGTGGCCATGAAAATATAGCTTTGATGCAAGATTTTCTATAATTTCCTCTATCGTATGGTTGTCCTTGTCCGGCATGTGTGTGCGCAGTAATTTTCGCGCAATTAAGCGTGACTGGGATAAGAATCGCTCCACATTTCCCAATGCCAAAGGATGAACCTTTGATGCGAGCACCTCAATTGCCTTAACCAGTTCATCTTCGTGTCGGATTCCCACGGTCTCCTTAACAAAACTAACATACGCTTTAACGTCCTCAACGCTAATCCCCAGCCTTCGCCCGGTGTTTGAATCGACAGGGTTATAGTCGTTTGAGACGGTAGGATCGATTGGTCCCATCTCACCGAACGGATGCATAACGATTTCGTCAGCTCCAAGCGCCATTAGTGTCGCGGCACTGTACGCTCGATAAGGCAAGAGTACCGAAACCTTGTTTGCAAACTCACGAAACAACGCCGTGAGACGCCAAGGAACTGTGCCACTGCCACCGTTGCTACACAGGAATATATCAAGTCGGTCAACAGGCCGCGAAGGAAGCAGAAGAAGGTGGTCAAAAAATACGCGAACTACATCCCCTCCCATTTGGGCAGGAACATTCTGGCGAAGGCTCGTCAAGTAGCATATAACGTTGGAGCCTCTTAGCTTCTCGATCGTAGAGATGAGTTCTTTTCTCTTTTCGTCCGACATTCCTTCTAGTTCTCCCTAGTACCCCATGGGTGTTGTTGAAACATTGCGCCTGAGACATTTTCTATAAACAGTGAGTGGACTAAGGAGCATTCTTTCTAAAATTTTACATGAAATTTGCACATTTTCCGCCGCTTGATAACTCAAATATTTTTGTCTTCATGCGTACAGCATCAGCACTTCTGTTTAATGAAAGTGTAACACCACGCCAATTGAGGCAATACGCCGCAGGACTGATCAACTATGTTTACATACTCACCAATAACTCCGTTTCCCGCCGCGTTGCCCTGGCGCTGGCCGAATAGCGCATCGCCACCTCTTCAATCGCGAAGCCGCCGAGCGTCTCCCGCACCTCCGGCCCGTCGTCGGGCGACAGGATGACCAGGCCCGTGAGGCCGCGCAGGGCCTCCACCATCCGGGCAAAATCCTCGTGCACGAAACCGTCCCTGCCGCAGCCCGCCTCCTGTCCGCAGGAGGACAGCCTCGTGCCGCGCTTCCTTCGCCGCGCTTGATCCCCATTTCATTGCTTGTATTTTGGTTCCCGCAGGAACAGAGAGGACGAAGATGGCCGGTGCCAGGCAGAGGCGCGATGTCCAGGTACCCGACATTATCGAGAGTCAATTGAGAGATCAGCTGGACGCGGTGCGCATAATTTCCGTGAATGTAGAAGAAGAAAACGACCCGGATGGCGATCCGGTGCTTCACGTCATCGTCGTTTATGAGACGGAGGACGAGGAACTGGACCCGTCCAGGCTGTCCGGGCTGCTGCGGCATCTGCGACCGGCCCTTTCCGAACATGGCGAGGACCGCTTTCCGGTGATGTCCTTCATCGATCGGGAAGATTACGCTGCAACCGCGTGACTTGATCGGGACAGCGCGGGTGAGATCAGTATTTTCGTTTATGCTGTCAGGAGCAGTCCACTCGGCGACGGATGCAGTTTCAAATCTCTGAATGCCTTACAATTTTGTGGTTTGGACGCTTTACGCTAACTGTCAGAGCTGTTTTGGAGATTGAAAAATGCAGTGCCCACATTGCACGGTAAATATTCACGAAGATTACAAATTCAATTTTCTCGGTGGTCTAGAATCATATATAAGTGACAAAGAAATGGCCATATCGTCAGGACATATGTTCTGTCCAAGCTGCAGTCGGGCAATTGTGATATTGAATATTAAGGATGAAAGTACTGAAAATGGCGCGGATGATTGGACTTTAGTGTATCCGAAGCAGATCGCGTTTAACGTAGCACCAATTGAGGTGCCAAATGAAATCAGAGACGATTACGCGGAGGCATGCGCTGTATTGCCTTTCAGTCCCAAGGCATCAGCTGCGATATTGCGCCGTGTTCTGCAGTCGATATTGGTGGAGCAGGGGTACGACGGTCGTGACCTCGCAAAACAAATCGACAAACTGCTTACCGAGACTGATCCTGCAAGAGTGCTGCCTTCGACACTTCATCAGACAGTAGATGCTATACGAAATTTCGGTAATTTTTCGGCGCACCCAATTACTGACCTTACGACGCTGCAAATTATCGATATTGAACCCGAAGAAGCTGAGTGGTGTTTGGAAATAATTCGCGAATTATTTGACCATTTTTATGTAAATCCCGCTCGAATGCGACTGAGAAAGATTGAGTTAGATAAGAAACTCAAGGCGGCAAATAAGCCACCGAGCAAATGATTTGTTTCAGAATTTAATTGGATTTGTCTTAATTTTGGTTGTCTGCGCGAGACGAAGTGATACGGATTGTCACTCACCGACAGCCCCCGGCTGCTGAGTCGTCCCGTCGAGGAAAGCACCAAAGAGTCCCGAAGTAGAATTCGAAAGTCAGTCGGATCGTCTAAACAGTTAATGACCTGAGAGCGGAAAAGCCGCAAGGCCCTAACGTGGTGCGGGATACCTACGGAGCGGGCATGCTGGAAATAACCGCCCAGGTGCCGTAGCCGAACGCGACGTAGGATGCGAGCACCATCGCAATGACTACCCAAATCAATTTCGACGTGGCGGTTGCCCACTTGTAGGGCGGCTCTCGCCCCGGCTCCGGGAACTTGATGTGGTATTCGCGCCAGACGGCAGCCGTCATCGAGCTCTGGTAGATATACGACAGCAGCGATGCGCCCGCGGCGGTCATGAGACCGAAGAAAAACGCCGACGCACCCGGCGCGCCCTTCAAACTCTCCATTGCTGCCAGCAGGGCGATCAGCGCGCCGGCGTTGATCGTCATCACCACCTTGAGCGCGAAGACGCCGATATCGACTGCCGCCCGGTCGTTATGGAGGATGTGATCGTGAAGCTTGTGCCAGGTCAGAATCTCATCTTGCCGCGCCTGTTCGGCGTCGTCACCGGTATCCATGGTCGTGTCTCTCCGCAACTTACCCACGCAAAATTCTAGGGAATGCTGTTACTGACCGGCAACTCCCCCTCTCGGCGCATCGTCACCGGCCCGGTCCCGAAGCCCGCGAATTGACCGGATACGGGTAATCGGCCATCCTGTGCGGCCATCCTGTGCGGCCATCCTGTGTGGCGGGCGGCGTCGTGTTCCGCGCCCGGTTTCGGTTGTCCCGGAGAGTTTCGTGCCGGGCCGCCGCCGGAACCTGCGCGCGTGGACCGCAATCCTTGCGGACGACCCGTGGAGCCGCCATGAAACGAATCGGAATCCTGACCCTCGCGCTGGCGCTCGGCGCCGCGGCCGGCGCACCGCCGGCGGGCGCGTTGAGCAGCGTCGACGACCTGCTCGACCGGTCGATCGACCTGCGCCTCGGCTTTGTCGCCGGCGTCCTGGAGGGCAACCGGGCGACCGCCGCGCTGTACTACAGGCGGCCCCTGGCCTGCCCGCCGCCATGGACCCGGCCGGAGAGGCTGTCCATCGTTGTCCTGAAGCATCTGCTCGCCGACGAGGCCGCGACCGGCGAGCCGAGGGGCGGCCCGGCCGCCGCCTCGGTCCTTGCCGCCCTGCACAGCGCCTATCCCTGCCCGCTCGCCGGGCGCTCTCCGGCTGCCGGCACGCTGCTCGATATGGCTATCGAGGCGCGCCGCGGCTTCGTTGTCGGTGTCGTGGAGGGCCACGCGCTGTCGGCCGGGTATTACCGCCGCCGCCGCCTGATCTGCCCGCGGCCGACCGAGACGCCCTACTCCCTGGCCCTGCTGGTGCTCAATCGCCTGCGCGGCGACCGCGCGCTCCGGGCGCAGCCGGCCGGCGACGTCGTCCTGCGCACCCTGGGCCGGTTCTTTCCGTGCCGCGGCCGGTGACGGGCGCCGGCGGGCGGGAGAGCGGCGGAAGGGTTTGAAGCGGCCCCCAGGAGTTCAACCCGGCTCACGGGCGGGGTGCCGCCGGCGTCGCAACAGCGGGCCGCGTTCGCGGGGTTCGAGCCGGTGCGGCATTGACAAGCCGGCGTATCGTCATACCTGCTGAGAGCCGGCGAATGTAGTTTGGCCGGTATCTAGGGGTAGCTCAGCGGTAGAGCACCCGATTGCGGATCGGGGGGTCGCGGGTTCGAATCCCGCTCTCCGATCACCCCCCAAGCACGGCAGGTCGCGCGTTGGCGCGCCTATCCGCCCGTCCCGTTTTCCCGTTTGGGCGGGGGCTCCGGCGCGGCCGGTTTCGCGCTTTCGGCGCCGGACCGTATCCGGCGGCACACCCAACCATGGTTCCGTGCACAGGGCCCGGCGCCGGGCCCATAGTCCGCCGCCATGAGCGGGAAATTCGCGCGCGCCGCACTGGCCAGGGACCTGCCCGAGGGGAAAGACCCCCCGCGGGAAATCCTCCTGTTGCCGGCCGGCACCGTCGAGACGCGGCCCCATGACGGCCGCGAGGCCTGGCACAATCCGGACGCCGAGGCGGTCGCCGCCGCGTCCCGCGCCCTGGCCGCCGATCTGCCCATCGACTACGAGCACCAGGGCGAGCAGGCCGGGAACAACGGCCAGCCGGCCCCGGCCGCGGGCTGGATCAAGCGCGTCTTCGCGCGCGACGGCGCCGTGTGGGGCGAGGTCGACTGGAACGAGCGCGCCGCCGCCATGCTGCGCGGCCGTGAATACCGATTCATTTCGCCGCTGTTCGACTATCGCGATGCGGTAACGTGTGAACGACCGCTGCTGCGCAGCGGTACCTGACCGGAACGTGCCGGGTAAAGTCCGATGCGCGGCTCAGCCAGTAGTTGGTGGCACGGCCGAAGCCCGCCTTCGCCGCCGCAACCTCGACGTATCTGGTAAACGGTGATGTGGCGGTCGGGCCATCTGGGCTCTCCTTGCGAATAGAGAGCAGGCTGTTCCCCGACCGGCGCACTCGCCAGATGACTCGGGATAAGAACTTGTCGCGATGCGGCGACCCGGGCCTACAGTCGGGCTACGCCCTCCTCCCGGCCCGGAACGCCGACTTCCGTCTCATCTTGATTGTCAGGCTGTCTCACCCTGTTTGACACGCTGTATGAGGGCGAATCGCCATGGGACAACAGTCTTTGGCCTTGCGCGACTGTATGTGACAGGCAATCATCGCCGCCGTCACGGGCTGACAGAACGGGCACCGAGCATAGTGGACAAACGGCGTCCCAAGTTTAATCAAATCCGGTTGCGTTTTGAAGACGGATTCAATTCTCAGAACGATAAACTTTTGTTAAACAAAGAAAAATATTCGAAATTGATATATCATGACATTTCCTGACACACCCAAACCGTCATTCCGACCGAAACCGCGCCCGAACCTCGACATGTCACCCCGGACGGCCGCTGGCCGATCCGGGGTCCAAGGGCCGTCCGGCACGGCCCGGGCGTGTGCCCCAAGGCTCCGGCTCAAGGCCGGGGCGGCAAGGAGAGCGGAAATGCAGGATCATGACGAATCATGACATGACGAGGCAAAACATGAGGAGCGGGCGCTAGTCTGCGTCGACAATGGACGATTTCCGACCGGATCCCGGGCGGGTCGCCAAACGTGAACTGCCGCTGACCGTCGGCGTGGCCTTCACCTTCCGAACGGTCTCGAATTATCGGGAAAATGCTGCGCAAGGATGCGCTGAGTTTGGAATTCAATCGGTACCTAAATGGTACCTGAACATGACGATGTCGGAATGCCGTCAATTTATTTGTTCATTAATTCATTGAAAATACGTTGATTTATAGAATTCCGTTGCAGCAAAGTAAATCTATCGCGCAGAGGAGAAATCTTTCACGCTCGGTGCTTTCGCCCCGGCACTGCGGACGAAAGATTTCTCCGCTTCGCCCCTGACGGGGCTCCGGTCGAAATGACGGCAAGTGCAAAATCGATCCTAGGCTACCCGTCGGCCCTGTACCGGACCTCGGCCTCCCGCCCGCTCATGGGAACCGCAAGGTCCACGGTGCCGTGGCCGCCCTGCTCCCGGACCAGAAGGCCGTGCAGCGGGCCGATCGCCTCGTCGCCGCCGAGGAATATCCGGAAACCGCAGGTCGAGCGCGCCGCCGCAGAATCCAGGGTCGAGAAGGCGCGCACGAGGAGGCGCGCCGAATCCCCATCCTCGATCCTGACGTCGGCGTCGGTGGGCTCGGCGCCGGAAAACACGCTCCATGCGGCCGGGCGCGTCGGATTGTGTCGGCGGACCGGTCAGGCGTTGATCGGATAAATGTTATATTATAACGATGGATGGAATTCCCGACGACGGCGAGATGCTCATGGGCGAACGCGGACAACGAATGCAGGCTGAAGGGCCTGCTGTCCTGCGGGACCACGGCACACCGATGTCTGCCGGGGACCGGCCATGATTGCGCGATTCGCCCCCCGGTTTCGTCTCCTTACGGTCGGTATCGGCATGCGGCTGGCCGGAGCAACGCTCGCGGCGGCCCTGCTTTGGGCCGGTTTCTACTGGGCAACGTCGCCTCCAGGCGGCTCATGAACCACGCCCTTTCGTTCCAGAACCTGACACTCGGCTATGACCGGACCCCGGCCGTGCATCGACTCGACGGAGAGATCGCCGCGGGCAGTCTGACGGCCGTCGTGGGTCCGAACGGGGCGGGCAAGTCCACGTTGCTGAAGGGGGTGACCGGCACGCTTCGCCCGCTCGGAGGGCGGATTTCCTACGGGCCGTTCACGCGGCGGGACATCGCCTATCTGCCGCAGCAATCGGATATCGACAGGTCGTTCCCGCTGACGGTCGCGGACCTCGTCGCGATGGGGCTCTGGCGCGAGACCGGCGCCTTCGGTCGCCTGCGCGACGCTCATCGAATGCGGATAGCCGATGCCATATCCGCCGTGGGGCTCACGGGGTTCGAGTCCCGGCCCATCGGCGCCCTGTCCGGCGGCCAGATGCAGCGCGTGCTTTTCGCCCGTCTTCTTTTGCAGGACGCACAGCTCGTGCTGCTGGACGAGCCTTTCTCCGCGATCGACGCCAGGACGATGGCCGACCTGATCGGCGTGGTGCACCGCTGGCATGGCGAGGGCCGCACCGTCCTCGCCGTGTCGCACGATCTGGACACGGTGCGGGCTCATTTCCCGCAGACCCTGATGCTCGCGCGCGAACTCGTGGCCCACGGACCCACGGAGCAGGTGCTCACGGCCGAAAACCGGTTCCGCGCCCGCCAGATGTGCGAGGCCTGTGCCGATCCTCTTCACACTTGCGGTCGGCGCGCCGCATGATGTGGGAGGCCATAGGCCAGCCCTTCGCGGATTTCGGCTTCATGCGCCGCGCGCTTCTGGGCTGTATCGCGGTCTCGGTCGGCGCCACTCCCGTCGGGGTCTTCCTGATGCTGCGCCGGATGAGCCTGACCGGCGATGCGATGGCCTGTGCGATCCTGCCGGGCGCGGCGGTCGGCTATCTCGTCGCGGGCCTCTCGCTCGGGGCGATGACCGTCGGCGGGCTGATCGCGGGCATGGCCGTAGCGTTGCTCTCGGGCTTCGTGGCCCGCGTCACGGCGCTGCGCGAGGATGCGAGCCTGGCGGCCTTCTACCTGATCTCGCTGGCGATCGGCGTGCTGATCGTCTCTGTTCGCGGCAGCAATGTCGACCTCATGCATGTGCTCTTCGGGACCGTGCTGGCGCTCGACGACAACACGCTGGTCCTCCTGTGTTCCATCGCGAGCCTCTCGGCCCTGACGCTGGCGGTCCTGTTCCGGCCGCTTGTCCTCGAATGCGCGGACCCTCAGTTCCTGCGCTCGGTCAGCAGCCTCAGCGCCGCGACGCATTTCACCTTCCTGGCACTGGTCGTCCTGAACCTCGTCGGCGGCTTTCACGCCCTCGGGACGCTGATGGCTGTCGGCATCATGATCCTCCCCGCCGCCGCCGCGCGGTTCTGGGCGGCGTCCATCGGCGCCCTGATCTCCGTCGCCATTGCCGTCGCGCTGGTCTCGAGCATGAGCGGCCTGTTGCTGTCCTATCACTTTGGCCTGCCGTCCGGGCCGGCGATCATTCTTATGGCCGGTGTGGCCTACGGGATGTCGCTCGTTCTGGGGCCGGTGGGCGGACTTGCCGTGCGCGCGTCCGCGTGACGCCGCCTCACCTCCCTTCCGATAACAGGAGCGCCCGATGCCGACCCGTAGAACGCTGTTGAAATCCGCCGCCGCAATCGCCGTGGCCGCCCTGGCCGCCGTTGCGCCGGCTTCGGCGGCATCCGACAAGCCGCTCAAGGTGGTGGCCACCTTCTCGATACTCGGCGATATGGTGTCGCGGATCGGCGGCGACCGGGTGTCCGTCACCGCGCTTGTCGGGCCGGACGGCGATACGCACGTTTACCGGCCGACCCCGGCCGCGGCCCGTACGGTGAGCGAAGCGGATATCCTCGTCTTCAACGGGCTGCACTTCGAGGGTTGGCTGGACCGGCTGATCGAGACGACCGGTTTCAGCGGCGTTCGCGTGGTCGCCACCGCAGGGATCGAGCCTCTTGCCACCGAAGGCGGCGGGCACGACGATCACGACGAACACGGCCGCGATCGTCACCATAAGGAAGGCGAATCCGCGGACCGCCATGGCGACAAACACGACGAACACGACCACGGCGACCGCGATCGTCACCATGGGGAAGGCATGTCCGCAGAACGCCATGACGACGATCACGACGGGCACGACCACGGCGCCTTCGATCCGCATGCCTGGCAGAGCCTTCGCCATGCGACGGTCTATATCGACAATATTGCGGCGGCGCTCGCCAAGGCCGACCCGAAAAATGCGAGCGTGTTCTACAAGAACCGCGCGGCCTATGCGGCCGAACTCAAGGCGCTCGACGCCGAGATCCGCCGCCTGCTTGCCGCGCTTCCCAAAGACCGCCGCACCGTCGTCACATCGCACGACGCCTTCCAGTATTTCGGCCACGATTACGGGCTGACCTTCGTCGCGCCGCAGGGAATCAGCACGGAGTCCGAGGCGTCCGCGAAAGATGTCGTCCGCCTGATCGGGCTCATCCGCGACGGGGGCATCCGCGCGGTGTTCGTCGAAAACATCACCGATCCGCGGCTCCTGAAGCAAATCGCGGACGAGACGGGCGCCGCGATCGGCGGCACGCTCTATCCCGGCGCCCTCTCCGGCCCCGACGGTCCGGCGCCGACCTATATCGACCTGATGCGCCACAATGCGCGGACCATCGCGAAGGCGCTCGCGCCCCGGTAATCCGGCGGCGACCGCGGGCACATGAAGGGGCGGAGCGGACAGGAGCGGTAACTTTCCACCGAATTCCCTATCTGAACATCTACCTCCTAGCACAAGAATCGATCTAAATTCCGATCTGCGGCTACTCCAGAAATCCGAGTTCGAAGAAGTTGAACAGCACTATCCGTTCCTCTCCCTGCAATTTCATTCCAGCTATAACCATCTTCCAGCTCCCATTCTGCGTATATCGAAAGCAAAATCAACTTGCGTTCAGGAAGAGAATCGATGATGTCATTTAGGATGGGATCGAGTGTCAATTCCCACGCGGCCTCCAATAGATCGTGCGGGCCCTCTTGAACTTCGTGACACCATTCATCCCATAACGTCTTATAGGCGTAGTCGCCTCCATAAATGCCCGACGCCGAAAACCGCTGCAAACGATATATTGTGCGGCGGGTTAAACTCTCGAATTCGGCTTCCGCGAATCGGAGCACGGCACGATGAATCTCTTCTAAAGTCTCAAACCATTCATTGTCATCCATGCGGGCCTCCTGATCGATTTAATGCACCTTAACCATGGACGTACCTTAATGCTGATCAATTGATCGGCGCAGCGTAGCAATCAATTCGCCGCGAAACCGGTCCGGGTCGTCTTTCGACCAGAGAATAGTTGTGCAGTGATTGGTGTCAAAATGGGTGCCCTTCGTCTTAAATTTTGATTCCTCGCAAATGTAAATGACTGGCTTTTTCAAACCTTCCGCATAGCCCGCCTCCCAATATGCGCCCGAATTGTCATGTGTCAGATCAACGATAACAAAAACCGATTTCATGATTTGCGCGCGCATAATGTTGTCGATCACTCCGGCCCGCGTAACATCGCGCATGTCCACAAGATCATAACCCGTTTCTCTTACCGCAGGTTTTACAACATTATTCACGAAATTATCCAGATGTCTGTCTCCGAATTGCATAGCGATAAATCCAGATTCTTCCTTGCCTGTACTACTATCATTGTTCCTATACTGATTCCATCCGTCCAGACTAAGGGTAACTCCTGAATATATTGTTCCGTCCAGTAATCTAGTAACATTCCCGATTCTAACGAGTCCTTGTTCGCTCAAATCTTCAATGATATGGTTAGCAAGCTCACTGCTCGGAACATCGATAATAGTTCCGAAGTTGGATAACTCAATAGGTCGACCTGATTCAGTGACTTTATCCCCAATATATTGAATCAAAGTTGGCGCTTGTGCAGAAGGACTTACGAGATCATTCATCAGAGCGTTCTCACTTGCCAGATTTCGAAGCTGCCATACGATTCACCTTAAGTAGATGTGCCATTGCCTTGTCCTTCGAAATATCCGCCTCCCACCCGTAGGCCGCAGCTACCGCCGCATCGAGAGCCGCGTGAGCGTCGGTCAGCCATTGAGGGCGTGTGTTGTAGAGTGTTGTGAGGGTGCGGGCTTTCAGCGCTTCGGCGGCGTCTTCGTTGCGCGGAACGGGGCGTTTGGGATAGGCCGGCGCCGGTTCGTCCAGCCACTCCACCCATTCGGGCGGGTTGAGCCAGCGCTCGCGCAACGTCACCAGCCGCCGGGCCGCTTCCGCGATGGCGACGGCGCGCGGGTCCGCGGCGTATTCGGCGGCGGGGATGTCCGGCGACAGGCCGTCCGGGAAGGGGAAGGTCTCGAAGGTCGTCGTCGGCGTGTAGCGCGGGTCGTTGCCCTTGCCAAGCCAAGTGCCGAGCCGGAGCGACCACGCTTCATGGAACCGGCTGTGCAGGATGCCGAAGGCCGTATCGTCGTCGCGCGCGATGACGATCAACTGATGGTCGGGGCAGACGCCCGTGTCGAGCCAGACGAACAGGCGGTGCTTCGAGACGGTCGGTGTCGCGATATAGCGCGGCAGGCCGCCAAGCGCCGCCCACATGCCGGGACGGGTTTCGCCATGCCGCCACCAGTATTTCCGATGCCGCTCCCTCCGTCTTTGGAGGCGCACCGGCTTCACATGCTCCGCGATATACGCGAAAGGCGCTTCGTAGAGCGCGGCATCGGCCTCCCCCATATCCTCGCCGAAATCGACAATCCACTTGCCGGCCGGACGCCGTGTAAGGTCCATGCCGTTGAACCTCGGCTTGAGTACGTCGGCGTTCGGACGGCTATTCGGATTTGCTGGGAGCCGGAGCCATTGCCGCGCCAGATCGCCCGGAATGTCGAACGGGCCGTTCTTGTAGACCCCCAAGAACGCAACAGCTCGGTTGCTGTTCAGGCGTGTAACCGCCGTGAGGTCCGGGCCGCCTTCGCTGAGGTCGGCATGGATGCGCACCGTTTCCCTGCCGTTCAAGCGAATGGGCAAGTCCGCGCCTCCGGTGGCGAAGCAGACCAACGAGACCCTGACGGCCGCACCGTCGATCACCCAGGGTTCGTCCGGCCAAGCGTCGAAAATCGCGCCGTCCCTGACGATCCGGTCGAGCACCGCCCGGTTGTTGCCGCCGCGGATCGAGTTGGTCGCGACCAGCCCGGCGCGGGCGATCCGGCCGTCCGCGACCATCCTCCCGGCCTTGTGGAACCAATAGCAAACCAGATCGGCGGATGCGGGAACCGCGCCCCGGTAGGTGCGACGCAGCCGCTCCGTGTACTCGTGGCCCAAGCCGTCCCGCATCACGCGATCGCCCAGAAACGGCGGGTTGCCGATCACGGCGTCCGCGTCCGGCCAGTCCGGCTCCGTCCCGTCCGGCGCGAGGATGGCGTCGCGGCAGCCGATATTGTCCAGCGGCTTCAGGACCGGGTCGCGCGCCGCCTCGAAGCCGTTGCGCCGCATCCACTGGATTTCGCCGATCCAGACCGAGACGCGGGCAAGCTCCGCCGCGTAGGCGTTGAGTTCGATGCCCTTCACGTTGGCCGGGCCAATCCCGGGGAAGGCGCGCGGCAGGCCCAGCGCCTCGGCTTCCAGTTGGACCCGGTGCTCGATGTCCTTGAGCGCGTGCAGCGCCAGATAAAGGAAATTGCCCGAGCCGCAGGCCGGATCGAGCACGGTGAAGCCGCGGAGCCGTTCGAGGAAATTGCGCAGCCGCCGTTCGGCTCCGTTGCGCGCGCGGGTGCGCGCCGCTTTCGATTCGGCCGCGCCCGCCCGTTCGAGCCTGGCGGCGATCTCCGCCTTCGCCGCCGCCCATTCGGCGAGCAGGGGGCGCACGATGACCGGCTCGACGATCCGCATGATCTTGTCGCGGTCGGTATAGTGCGCGCCGAGCTGCGACCGCTTGTCCGGGTCCAGCCCGCGCTCGAACAGGGTGCCGAGGATCGACGGGTCGATCTCCGACCAGTCGAGCGCCGCGGCCCTGAGCGCCGTGTCGATCGCGGCCCGGTCCAGCGGCAGCGCGGCATCGTCGTCGAACAGGCCACCGTTGAACCAGGCCACCGCCTCGAAGCCGATCCGCCCTCCGGTCGCCATCGCGCCGAACAGGTCGCGCGCCAGGTCGGCGAACCCGTCCGGCCGTCGGCGCGCATGTTCGAGCATCCGGGTGAACATGCTGTCGGGCAGCAGGCCGATGTCCTCGGCGAACATGCAGAACACCAACCGGTTGACGAAATGCGCGACCGCCTGGGGATCGTGGCCCCGGTCCCGTAGCGACTGTGCAAGTTCCGCGAAAGTCGCCGCCGCGCGCTCGGTCAGCGCCTGCCGGCTCTCGCCGGGCCGCAGCCGCTCCGGGTCCGACATCGCCCATTTCAGCGTGTCGCGGGTTGCCGCGTCCGCCAGATCGTCCAGCGCGAATTCGTGGGTCTCGCTCACGCTGTTGGTCCAGGCGGTGCGGATGCGGAACCGCGCCATGTCCGAGACGATCAGGAGCGGCGGGTTCTCCAGCGCCAGCGCGTATTGCCGAAGCTGGTTGAACGCCGCGTCGAGGTTGGCGTGCTTGCCCTTGTATTCCCAGGCGAAGCAGCCGCGCTTCCACACGTCGGCCCAGCCGTCGCCGCCCGTATCCTTGCGCGCGCCCCGTTCGAAGCAATAGCGCTCGCCGGCCGGATCGGCTTCCGCCGGCGTCGACTCGCCGAGCAGCCGGCACAGGTCGATGAAATGCTCCTGCGCCGCCGAGCGTTCCTTGAGCCCGGACGCGCGCCATTTGGCGATGAATTCGCCGGGTGTCACGGCGGCGGGCTCAGTCCGCCGTCCACGGATCGATCGTCTGGACGCCCGTTCCGGCGAAATGCCGGACATTCCGCGTTACCACCGCCATGCCGCGGGAACGGGCGATCGCCGCGATCTGGCAATCCGCCTCGCCGACCGGGCGGCCCGCGCGGCGCTGGCCCGCGGCAATGTTCGCATAGACCCGCGCCGCGCCGCTGTCGAACGGCAAGACCCGGTTGGCGAAGCCCAGGTCGAACCACCGGTTCAGGGATGCTTCCAATGAGGTTCGCCGTTTGCCGAACGGGAGGATCTCGATGCCAAACCGCAATTCCGCTTCGCTAACGGCTGTCAGAAACAAATCCTGCACATCCTGTTGCCCGATCCAGACCGCAACGGCCGGCGCCGACGCCGGCCGCATAAGCTCGGACGCCACATTCGTGTCCAGCACAAACATCCGAATCGGTTCAGGAGAAGTCCGGCGGTTCGCGCGCCGGTCCGCGCGGCGGGAGTTCGAGTTCGACGCCGCCCAGGGGCGCAAAGCACTCCTGGGTAAATTCCGCCAGGTTTTTGGGCGGGGCCTCCGGGCCGACGGCCTCGCGCAGGATCGTCCGCGCCTCCTCCTCCATGGACCGGCCGTTCTCCGCCGCCCGTATGCGCAGCCGCGCCTTCACCTCGTCGTCGAGCTTGCGGATCGTGATGCTCGCCATCGCCGTCTCCTCCCCCTGCCCTGCGTCCCCTGCCGTGCGGCCGGAAAGGTAAGCGCCGGCCGCTCAGGGTTCAAGCGGCGGCCGGAGCCCGCACCCCGCTCACACCTCCTCCACATGGACGATGCCGGGGATCGACTTGATCGCCTGGTGGATCGCCGGCGCGGTGGGAATTGTCGTCCCGAGCCGGACTTCGGCCTCCCGCCCGCTCATGGGAACCACAAGGTCCACGGTGCCGTGGCCGCCCTGCTCGCGGACCAGCAGGCCGTGCAGCGGGCCGATCGCCTCGTCGCCGCCGAGGAAAATCCGGAAACCGCGGGTCGAGCGCGCCGCCGCGGAATCCAGGGTCGAGAAGGCGCGCACGAGGAGGCGCACCGAATCCCCGTCCTCGATCCGGACATCGGCATCGACCAGCACCGGCGCGTTGGATTCGGCTGCGTCGTCCAGCAGGTCGCGGCTGGCGGCCAGAGCCTCGGAAAACACCGTAACTTCGTAGATGCCGCTGGAATCGCTGAGCTGGACGAAGGCGAACTTGTTGCCCTTGGCGTTGCGCCGCTCCTTGCGGCCGATCACCGTGCCGGCCAGTTTCGCGACCGACGGCGGTTCTCCGGCGTGGGCCATCTCGACCAGCCGGGCGTAGGACAGGACCTCCATCTTCGCCAGGCTCTTGGCGTAGCTGTCCAGCGGATGCGCCGACAGGTAGACGCCGACCGCCTCGAACTCATGGCGCAGCCTGTCGGTCAGCGGCCAGTCCGGCACATCGGGCAGGCGCAGCGCAGCGCCGGCGGCCGCCGGATCGTCGCCGAACAGGCTAACCTGGTTGCTCGACCGGTCGTCGGCGGCAACCGCAGCCAGCCGGACGATGGCGTCGACGCCCTCGAACAGCTGCCGGCGGTTCGGGTTCAGCGAATCCAGCGCGCCGGCCTTGACCAGATGTTCCATCTGCCGCTTGTTGACGACGCCGGTGCCGAGCCGGTCGGCAAGATCGCCGACATCCCGGAACCGGCCGTTTTCCGCCCGCTCGCGCACCAGGCTTTCCATCGCCGCCACGCCGACATTCTTGAGCGCCGCCAGGGCGTAGCGCACGGCGCCGTCCTCGACGGTAAAGGCGACGCCCGACCGGTTCACGTCGGGCGGCAGCAGGGCGATGCCCTCATTCTGCAGTTCGCGCCGGAAATTGGCGATCCGGTCGGCATTGCCCATGTCGAACGACATGGAGGCGGCGTAGAACTCGACCGGATGGTTCGCCTTGAACCAGGCCGTCTGATAGGCCACCAGGGCATAGGCCGCGGCGTGGGACTTGTTGAAGCCGTAGCCGGCGAAGGCCGCCATGGTGTCGAAAATCTGCCGGGCCTGGCGCGGCTCGATATCGCTGTGCTCGGCGCAGCCCGAGATGAAGGTTTCGCCCTGGGCATCCATCTCCGCCTTGATCTTCTTGCCCATGGCGCGGCGCAGCAAATCGGCGGAACCCAGCGTGTAGCCGGCGAGGTCCCGGGCCATCTGCTGGACCTGCTCCTGGTAGATCGGAATACCGAAGGTTTCCTTCAGGACCGGCTCCAGCTTCGGATGGTCGTAGGCCACGGCCTCGATGCCGTGCTTCCGGTTGATGTAGGACGGGATGTTCTCCATCGGCCCCGGCCGGTAGAGGGCGACCACGGCGACGATGTCCTCGAACCGGTCGGGCTTCAGGCGGCGCAGCACGTCGCGCATGCCGCTGCTTTCCAGCTGGAACACGCCGGTCGTGTCGGCGCGCGAGATCATCTCATAGGTTCCGGCGTCGTCGAGCGGCAGGCGCTCCAGATCGACCTCGATCCCGCGGGCCTTAAGCAGGTCGACGCCAGTCTGCAGGACCGAAAGCGTTTTCAGCCCGAGAAAGTCGAATTTGACCAGGCCGGCCTTCTCGACATCCTTCATGTTGAACTGGCTGACCGGCATATCGGACCGCGGATCGCGGTAGAGCGGGATCAGCTCTTCCAGCGGCCGGTCGCCGATCACGACGCCGGCGGCGTGGGTCGAGGCGTGGCGGTACAGGCCTTCGAGCTGGAGCGCGATATCGATCAGCCGGGCGACGTTCTCGTCCTGGCGCCGCTGTTCCTGGAGCTGCGGCTCGATCTCGATCGCTTCCTGGAGCGTCACCGGGCTGGCCGGATTGTTCGGCACCAGCTTGCACAGCCGGTCGACCTGGCCGTAGGGCAGCTCCAGAACGCGGCCGACGTCGCGAAGCACCGCGCGCGCCTGGAGCTTGCCGAAGGTGATGATCTGCGCCACCCGGTCGGCGCCGTATTTCCGCTGGACGTAGCGGATCACCTCGTCCCGCCGCTCCTGGCAGAAGTCGATGTCGAAATCCGGCATGGAAACGCGATCGGGATTGAGGAAACGCTCGAACAACAGACCCCAGCGCAGCGGGTCAAGATCGGTGATCGTGAGCGCCCAGGCGACGACGGAGCCGGCGCCCGAGCCGCGCCCCGGCCCGACCGGGATGCCCTCGCCCTTGGCCCACTGGATGAAATCGGCGACGATCAGGAAATAGCCGGGGTAGCCCATCTTCTCGATGATGCCGAGCTCGGTCTCCAGCCGCTCGCGATAGGGCCGGCCGGCGGCCTCCTTTTCGGCCTCCGGCGCGTCGACCGCCAGCACATGCGCGTCGAGCCGTCTTTCCAGCCCCTCCGTCGCCCGGTGGCGCAGCTCGTCACTCTCGGTGCGGCCGGCCTCGGAGACGAAGTGGGGCAGGATCGGCGCCCTGGTCTCCGCCATGACGGCGCAGCGCTCGGCGATCGCCAGCGTATTGTCCAGCGCCTCCGGCAGGTCGGCGAACTGGGCGCGCATTTCCTGGGCGGTCTTGAAGCGGAACTCCGGGGTCAGCCGGCGCCGGTCCGGCTCATTCACCGACGTGCCGCCGGCGATGCACAGCAGGGCGTCGTGGGCCGCGAACATGCCTTCCTCGGCGAAAAACGCCTCGTTGGTCGCGACCAGCGGCAGATCCATGGCGTCGGCGAGCGCCAGCAGCCTGGGCTCGATCGCCGTTTCCCCGGCCACGCCCTGGCGGGCGATTTCGATGTAGAGCCGGTCGCCGAACATGGCCTTGAGCCGGTGGCAGGCCGCTTCCGCCACATTGTCCTGCCCGGCCGCAAGGGAGCGGCCGAGCGGCCCATGCGCACCGGTCAGCGCGATCAGGCCGGCGGCATGGGCCGCGACCGTTTCGCCCGGCACATGGGGCGCGGCCCCGGCCTCGACGGCCAGAAAGGCCTGGGAGGTCAGCGAGAGCAGGTTCCGGTAGCCGGTTTCGTCCTGTGCCAGCAGCACCAGCCGGTCGTAGTCGTCCCGCCGGAGCCGGTTCGGTTCCGGCGCGTCGAAAGCGACCTCCAGCTGGCAGCCGACGATCGGCTGGACGCCGGCTTTCGCGCAGGTCTGGGAAAATTCGAGCGCGCCGAACAGGTTGTTGGTGTCGGTGATCGCCACCGCCGGCATGCGGTTCGCTTTGCAGAGCGCCGCGATATCCGGGATCTTGAGTGCGCCTTCGGAGAGCGAATAGGCGGAATGAACCCGGAGATGAACAAAGTCGGCGTGGGTCATGGGCGGTCCGGCGCGGCGCATCTGAGAAGCTGGTCGATCGTCTCAGCAAAACTACACGCATTCCGCGCGCCGCGCGCCGCTCTCGCGCACCGGCAGTGAAGATTCCGGGGGATTGTTCGGTGGAAAACCGGTGAACAAGCCGGGCTATCCGGCCGGTCGCTCCCTCAGCCGGCCGTCGGCGATTTCGAGGATCCGGTCCATCCGCCCGGCCAGCGCCGGATTGTGGGTCGCGACCACGGCGCCGATGCCGCTTTCCCGCACCAGGTGCAGGAACTGGCGGAATACCCGCTCGGCGGTTTCCCGGTCCAGGTTGCCGGTCGGCTCGTCGGCGAGCAGCACGGACGGACGGTTGGCGACCGCACGGGCAATCGCGACCCGCTGCTGTTCGCCGCCGCTGAGCGCGGCCGGACGGTGGCCCAGCCGGTCTTTCAGACCCAGCCCTTCCAGAAGCTCCGCCGCGCGCGTCCGGGCCGCAGTTCTGCCGGCGCCGGCCAGCATCTGCGGCAGCATCACATTTTCCTGCGCGCTGAATTCCGGCAGCAGATGATGATACTGGTAGACGAAGCCGAGCATCCGGCCGCGCAGCAGCGCCCGCTCCTGGCCGGTCAGCGTTTCGCAGTCGTCGCCGCGCAGAACGACCCGGCCGCCGCTCGGCCGCTCCAGCAGCCCGGCGATATGCAGCAGGGTCGATTTGCCGGCGCCGGACGGGCCGACCAGCGCGATCATCTCGCCGGGCCGGACCGCGAGGTCGGCGCCGCGCAGCACGTCGACCTCCCGCCCGCCCTGCCGGAACGTCTTGCGCACGCCGTCGAGCGCCAGCAGCGGCGCAGCGCCGGGCGCGGCCGGAGGTTCGTTTGCCGGGGAATCATTCATTCCGCAACGCTTCCACGGGATCGAGCCGCGACGCCCGCCAGGCCGGATAGATCGTCGCCAGGAAGGTCAGCACCAGCGCCATCGCCACGATCTGGGCGACCTCCGCCAGCTCGACCTTCGACGGCAGGCTCGACAGGAAATAGACCGTAGCCGGAAACAGCTCGGCGCCGAGCAGGTCTTCGATTCCGCGTTTGATGCGGTCGATATTATAGGCCACGCCGAGTCCGAGCAGCACGCCGAAGAAGGTGCCGGCCACGCCGATGGTGGCGCCGGTCATGAAGAACAGGCGCATGATGTTGCCGCGCGTCGCGCCCATCGTGCACAGGATGGCGATGGCCTGGCCCTTCTGCTTCACCAGCATGATCATGCTGGAGACGATGTTGAACGCCGCCACGAGGATGATCAGGGTAAGGATCAGGAACATGACGTTCCGCTCAACTTTGAGCGCGCCGAAGAAGGTCGAATGGATGTCCTGCCAGGTCCGCACGAAGGCGTTCGGTATCTGCAATGCCCTCACCCGGTCGGCCACCGCGTCGACCCGGTCCGGATCGGCGACGGCGATCTCGATATTCGTGACGCCGTTTTCGATCCTGAAGAAGTCCTGGGCCGTCTCCAGCGGCATGAAGAGATAGCCGCGGTCGTATTCCGACATGCCGACATCGAACCGGCCGGCGACGTCGAAGCTGGCGATGCCCGGCACGCAGCCGACCGGCGTCGGCTCGCATTTCGGCGACAGCAGGCGGACGCGGCTGCCCGTTCCCGCGCCCAGATAGGCGGCCATGCGCTGCCCCAGAATCAGCGTACCGTCCCGGAAGCGCCCGAAGGCGCCGGGGCTCAGACTGCCGCTCAGCAGGCGATGGCGTTTCAGGTCCTCCGGCGCGATGCCGCGGACGAAGGCGCCGGAACTGCGCTCGCCGGCCGAGGCCATGACCTGGCCGTCGACCACCGCCGCCGCCGTTGCGACACCCTCGATTTCGCGGATCCCGGCGACCAGCCGTTTGTAGTCCGGGATCGGCCGGCCGTCGCCGTAGACCACGACATGGCTGTTGAAGCCGAGGACGCGCGACAGCAGTTCGGCGCGGAAACCGTTCATCACGGACATGACGACGATCAGCGTCGCCACGCCGATCGTGATGCCCAGGAAGGCGAAGGCGGCGATGAGGGAGATGAAGCCTTCGCTGCGCCGCGGTCGCAGGTAGCGGAAGGCGACCATGCGTTCGGCCGGCGAAAACACCGAAAACCGCCGCCCCGCCGCCATGCGCGCGGTCTCAGCCCGCAAGCCGGGCGAGCGCCGATTCGGCGCTGAGTTCCTCGCGGGCGCCTGTCTTGCGGTTCTTCAACTCCACGGTTCCGGCCTTCACGCCGCGCGGCCCGATGACGATCTGCCACGGCAGACCGATCAGGTCCATCCGTGCGAACTTTGCGCCGGCGCTGTCTTCGCCGTCGTCGTAAAGGCATTCGATACCGGCCGCCATGAGCCGGCCGTAGAGCGCATCGCAAGCCGAAACGCAGGCGTCGTCCGACGCCCGAAGGTTGATCAGGCCGACCGCGAAGGGCGCGACCGATTCCGGCCAGACGATCCCGTCGTCGTCGTGGCTGGCCTCTATGATGGCGCCGGCCAGGCGCGACACGCCGATGCCGTAGGAGCCCATCTCGACCGGCACCTCCCTGCCATCCTGCCCGGTTACGACCGCGCCCATGGGCTCGGAATATTTCGCGCCGAAATAGAAGATATGGCCGACCTCGATGCCCCGCGCCTCGACCAGGTCTTCCGGCGCCACCGGGCAGGCCCCGGGATCGTGCTTGTCGTCGGCCGCGGCGTAGAGGCCGGTCCAGTGGTCGACGATCGGCTGCAGGTCGCCGTCGTAATCGACCTCTTCGGTGAAGATATCGAAGGCGAGCATGTCCTTGTGGCAATAGACGGCGCTTTCGCCGGTCTCGGCGAGAATGATGAATTCATGGCTCAGGTCGCCGCCGATCGGCCCGGTCTCGGCGCGCATCGGGATCGCCTGCAGGCCCATCCGGGCGAAGGTGCGCAGATAGGAGACGAACATCTGGTTATAGGCGTGGACCGCCCCCGCATAGTCGAGCGCGAAGGAATAGGCGTCCTTCATGAAGAATTCGCGGCCGCGCATGACGCCGAACCGCGGCCGGACCTCGTCGCGGAACTTCCACTGGATGTGATAGAGATTTTTCGGCAGATCGCGGTAGCTGCGCACCGAAGAGCGGAAGATTTCGGTAATCAGTTCCTCGTTGGTCGGGCCGTAGAGCATGTCCCGCCCGTGCCGGTCCTGGATGCGCAGCATCTCCTTGCCGTAGTCGTCGTAGCGGCCGGAGACGCGCCACAGGTCGGCCGACTGGATGGTCGGCATGAGCATCTCGACCGCGCCGGCCCGGTCCTGCTCCTCGCGGACGATCTGCTCGATTTTCCTGAGCACCCGGTAGCCGAGCGGCAGCCACGAATAGATGCCGGCGCTCGCCTGGCGCACCATGCCGGCCCGCAGCATGTAGCGGTGCGAGACGATCTGCGCCTCGGCGGGCGTTTCCTTCAGCGTCGGCAGGAAAAAGCGGGTGAGGCGCATGGTTGCTCGGTCTCGGCAGGCTGGGGAAGCGGTATCGGACAGGATATTTCGGAAGTTCCGGGCCTTGCGGAAGCGTCCGGACTGTAGGGTTTTGGATGAGGCAAGGCAACGGCGCGGAACCCTCAGAAATCCGCGAGATAGCTCTCGACGGCCCAGCGGATGATTGCGGTTGCCGCAGCCGCCAGCACGGTCGCGGCCAGCGCCTTGCGCACCAGCCTGGGCCGGACCGGCGCGCCGGCGTCGTGGCCTTCCTCCGGCGCCTCGTTGCGCTCGACGCCCCAAGGCAGCAGCATGAAGAAGAACAGCCACCAGACGATGGCGAAGACGACGATGGCCTCGACGATGCTCACGGGCCGATACTCAGCCGATACTCAGGGGCCGGGGCCGGAAGCGGCGGCGTCAGACCTGCTCCAACTCGACGAGCGTGCCGCAGAAATCCTTGGGATGCAGGAACAGGACCGGCTTGTCGTGGGCGCCGATCCGGGGCTCGCCGTCGCCGAGCACCCGGGCGCCCGCCGCCTGCAGCCGGTCGCGCGCGGCCAGGATATCCTCGACCTCGTAACAGACATGGTGCATGCCGCCTGACGGGTTGTTTTCGAGAAATTTCGCCACCGGCGAATTTTCGCCGAGCGGGTGCAAAAGCTCGATCTTCGTGTTGTCGAGCTCGACGAAGACGGTCGTGACGCCGTGGGCCGGCTGGTCTTCCGGTTCGGACACGGTCGCGCCCAGCGTGTCCCGGTAGGTCGCCGAGGCGGCGGCCAGATCGGGAACGACGATGGCGACATGGTTGAGGCGGCCGATCATGCTTCTGCTCGCTCGATCAGGGCCGGCGTCAGGCGGACGACATGGACATCGGTTGCCGGGCGCTTGCCGGTTTCGCTGCGGATCACCCGGCGTATCGCGGCGCGCGCAGCCTGTTCAAGCTTTTCGTCGTCGCGCCGGCCGGCCGGCGACAGGTCGTCCACCGCGTCGCTGACCGCATCGATCAGTTCGTCGTACAGCGCGTCGTCCCGTACTTCGTCCTCGCCGCCCAGGCCGGCCAGCGTAACGACGGCGTCTTCGAGCAGTTCGCCCGCCGCGTCGACCACCAGGGTCGCCACGGCGGCGCCGTTTTCCATCAGGCGGCGGCGCTCGCGGATGACCGGGCCGTCGACCGGCAGCAGATTCTCCCCCTCGACCGCGAGACGGCCGCTATGGACCCGTTCGACGATCGCCGCCGGGCCGGGCGCGAGGCGGACCATCTCGCCATTGGTCGCGACAACGGCCTGGGGCGTCTGACAGCGGCGTGCCAGCCGGCGGTGCTCGTGCAGATGGCGGCGCTCGCCGTGGACCGGCACAGCGATCTGCGGCCGGATCCACTGATACATGTCGACCAGCTCGTCCCGCGCCGGATGGCCGCTGACATGGACGAAATGCTCGGACTCGGTGACGACCTCGACGCCCCGGTGCACCAGCATGTCCTGCAGCCGGGCGATGGCGCGTTCGTTGCCGGGAATCTTGCGCGACGAGAAGATCACGGCGTCGCCTTCGTCGAGGCCGATCCGCGGATGGCTGCCGGCGGCGATGCGCGCCAGCGCCGCGCGCGGCTCGCCCTGGCTGCCCGTGCAGGCAACCAGCACGCGCTCGCGCGGCAGCTTCGCCGCATCCTCTTCGCCGAGAAACCGCGGCCAGTCCCGCAGATAGCCGTTTTCCCGGGCGGCCTCGTCCATCCGGCGCAGGGACCGGCCGCACAGAGCGGCGTGCCGCCCGGTCGCCCGGGCGACCGCGGCAATGGTCTCGAGCCGCGCGACGTTCGATGCAAAGGCGGCGATCGCGACCCGCCTGTCGTACTTCCCGACCAGGTCGATCAGGCTCTGCCGGACCTCGGCTTCCGAGCCGGACCGGCCGTCCTCGAACACATTGGTCGAATCGCCGATCAGCGCCAGCACGCCGGCGTCGCCGATCCGGCGCAGCGCGGCCTCGTCGGCCGGGGCGCCGATCAGCGGGTCCGGGTCGAGCTTCCAGTCGCCGGTGTGGAACACGGCGCCCAGCGGCGTGCGGATCAGCAAGGCGTTCGGCTCGGGGATCGAATGGGTCAGCCGGATCAGTTCGACGCTGAACGGGCCGACATCGAAAGGCGCGCCGGGCTCGATCGGTGTAATCCGGGCTTCGTCCTCCAGGTCGGCCTCGGCCAGCTTGCGCCTGAGGACCGAAGCGGTGAAGCCGGTGGCGAAGATCGGGCATTTCAGCCGGGGCCAGAGATGGGGCACCGCGCCGATATGGTCTTCGTGGGCATGGGTCAGAACCAGCCCGTCGAGCCGGTTCTTGCGTTCGGCGATGAATTTCGGGTCCGGCGTGATCACGTCGATCCCGGGAAACGAGGGATCGCCGAAGGTGACGCCCAGATCGACCATCAGCCAGCGGCCGCGATAGCCGAACAGGTTGAGGTTCATGCCGATCTCACCGGCGCCGCCGAGCGGCAGGAAATGGAGGGCGTCGCCGCTCATGCCCGGTTTCTGGCGAAAATTTCGTGCAATCCCCGCAAGGTGACGTCGGGATCCTGGATATCGATGGCGTCGGTCGCTTCAGAGAAGGTCTCGGCCAGCCCGCCGGTCGCCACCACCTTCATCGCCGAGCCGCGCTCATCCTGAATGCGGCGCACCAGGCCTTCGATCAGCCCGACATAACCCCAATAGACACCGGATTGCATGGCCGGCACCGTCGCCGTGCCGACGACGGACGGCGGACGGCGCACATCGATGCGCGGCAGCTGCGCCGCGGCCCGATGCAGCGCATCGACGGACTGGGCGGCAGACGGCGCGATCGCGCCGCCGCAATAGTTGCCCTCCCCGTCCACGACATCCAGGGTCGTCGCCGTACCGAAATCGATCACGATCAGCGGCCCGCCATACTCGACGAAGGCGCCGACGGCGTTGGCGATCCGGTCGGCGCCGACCTCTTCCGGCGCGTCGGTCAGCAATTCGATGCCGAGACGGACGCCGGGGTCCCCGATCACCAGCGGCTCGACACCGAAATGGTCCCGGCACAGGGCACGCAGGCTGAAATCGTTGCTCGGCACGACATTGGCGATTACGGCGGCGTCGACGGTGCGGCGCGCCAGCCCTTTCATGTCGAAGAGCTGCATCATCCAGACCGCCAGTTCGTCGGCCGTCCGGTCGCCCTTCGTCGCACTGCGCCAGATGGCGCGCCAGTCGGCGCCGTCATGCACGCCGAACACGATGTTCGTGTTGCCGGAATCGATCGCGAGCAGCATCAGCGGCCCCCGGCGGCGAAGACTTCGCCGCTGTGGACGATCTCCTTCCCGGCTTTCGTGTCGAGGATCAGGGCGCCGTCGCGGTCGATGCCGCCGAAGCGGCCGGCCACGCTGCGGTCGGGCAGAACGACGCGAATTTCCGAGCCCGCCGGCCCGGCCCGTTCGAGCCACGCCTCGCGTATGCAGCCGAAGCCGTCGCCCAGCCACCGCACCATCCACCCGTCGAGCGTGCGGGTGAGGGCGGCGAGCACCGTTTCAGGACCGAGCGGCGCGCGCGTGTGCGTCGCCAGGCTGGTTGCGGGCCGCACCGCATCGGCCGGCGCGCTGACAATATTGAGCCCGATGCCGAGCACGATCCATTCCAGGGCGCCGTCGGCCCCGATCGAGGATTCGGGGAGAATTCCGGCGATTTTTTCCCCGCCGACCAGCACGTCGTTAGGCCATTTGCACGCAACGGCCGAAGGCTTGCCGGTCAGCGCCCCGACCGTGTCATGGACCGAGACGGCAGCGACATAGCCGATCTGCGCGGCGTGCCGCGGCGGCAGGGCCGGCCGGAAGATGTAGGAGGCATAAAGGTTGCCGCGGGGCGACGCCCATTGCCGGCTGTAGCGCCCGCGGCCGGCGGTCTGGGCCTCGGCAACGACGACCGTGCGGTCCGGCGCATCCTGCTCCGCCAAGCGCCGGGCTTCGTCATTCGTGCTCGCGACCGAGCCGAACCGGCGCAGCCGAAATCCGGCGGGCAGAGGGGCGTTCCCGCGGGGGCCGCCCCCGGAACGCTGGTCTTCCGGCGATAACGGTTTCACGATTCTAGCCGCCGGTCAGGCTGAGTACCGCGGTGTCGGCTGCGCCGACCAGGAGACTGGGAAACAGGAAAAACAGCAGGGTCGCCAAGCCGGCGACGAGCTGGATGGCGCCGAGATCGCGGCCGGGGCGCGGATCGAGCGCATCTTCCGGCTCGTCGAAATACATCACCTTGACGATGCGGATGTAATAGTAGGCGCCGACCACGCTGGTCACCAGGCCGATCACGGCAAGGAAATACAGGCCGGCTTCGACCGCCGCGAGGAAGACGTAGAGCTTGGCGTAGAAGCCGGCGAGCGGCGGGATGCCCGCCATGGAGAACATGAAGATCAGCATCATGGCCGCCATGACCGGGTTGGTGCGCGACAGGCCGGTCAGGTCGCCGATCTCCTCCACCATCCGGCCGCTGCGCTGCATCGCCAGGATCACGGCAAAGGCGCCCAGCGTCATCACGATGTAGATCGCCATGTAGACGAGCACGGCGCTGTAGCCGTCGCCGGTGCCGGCGGCGAGGCCGACCAGCGCATAGCCGACATGGCCGATCGAACTGTAGGCCATCAGCCGCTTGATGTTTGTCTGGGCGATCGCGGCGAAGGCGCCGAGCGCCATCGAGGCGATGGCGAGAACGATGACGATCTGGCTCCACTGGTTCACGAGGCCGCCGAACGGGCCGGCCAGCACACTCACGAACAGGCCCATCGCGGCAAGCTTCGGCGCCGCCGCGAAGAAGGCCGTGACCGGGGTCGGCGCGCCCTCGTAAACGTCCGGGGTCCACATATGGAACGGCACGGCGGAAATCTTGAAGGCCAGGCCGACCATGACGAGGACCAGCCCGACGATCAGGCCGACCGAGGGCGCCGACGCGCCGGTCAACTGGGCGGCAAGGCCGGCGAACGCCGTTGTGCCGCTGAAGCCGTAGACCAGCGAGGCGCCGAACAGCAGCATCCCGGAGGCGAGCGCGCCGAGCACGAAATATTTCAGCCCGGCCTCACTCGACTTGACCGAATCACGCCGGATCGCGGCGACGACGTAGAGCGACAGGCTCTGCAGTTCCAGGCCGATATAGAGCGACAGCAGATCGCCGGCCGATACCATGACCATCATGCCGAGCGCCGCCAGCACGATCAGCACCGGATACTCGAAGCGCTCGATCGCTTCGCGCGCGTTGTAGCCCACCGACAGGACGATGCCGACCGCCGACGCCAGGAGGATGCCGACCTTCACGAAGGTCGTATAGCCGTTGCTCACGAACATGCCGGCGAAGGCCGACCGGCTCTCGCCCGGCGACATCCAGACCGCAATCGCGGCGGCGGCGACCAGCACGAAGATCGACAGTGCCGAGACCAGCCGGGCGGAGCCTTCGCCGCGGAACACGCCGATCATCAGCAGCGCCATCGAGGCAGCGGCCACGAAGATCTCGGCAGCGGCATATTCCAGGTTCGGCAGGATCATGGCGCCGCTCCCCTACCGCGCCGCGAAACAGGCTTCGTTGACCCGGCATGCGCCGGCCTTGAAGCTGGTCAGAAGGTTCTTCACCGAGGCATCGAACACGTCGAGGAACGGTTCGGGCCAGATGCCCATCCACAGCACCAGGATGACCAGCGGCGCGAAGACCGCGACCTCCCGCGGGTGAAGGTCCTTCATCCGCATCAGGTCCGGCTTGACCAGCTCGCCGAAAATGACCCGGCGGTAGAGCCACAGCATATAGGCCGCGCCCAGGATCACGCCCGTCGCCGCCAGGGCGGCGGCCCAGACATTGACCTGGAAAACGCCGAACAGCACCAGGAACTCGCCGACGAAGCCGCTCGTGCCCGGCAGGCCGACCGAGGCCAGCGTGAACACCATGAACACGGCGGCGTAGCGCGGCATGCGGTGGACCAGCCCGCCGTAGCGGTCGATCCGCCGCGTGTGCAGCCGGTCGTAAACCACCCCGACGCACAGGAACAGCGCGGCCGAAACGATGCCGTGGGACAGCATCTGGAACATCGCGCCGGCCACCGCCTGTTCGCCCAGCAGGGTGTCGGGCAGGTTGCCGGCGCTGAGCTGCGCCGTCGCCGCGAAGATACCGAGGGTCACGAAGCCCATATGGGCGACCGACGAATAGGCGATCAGCTTCTTCATATCCTCCTGGGCCAGCGCGACCAGCGAGGTGTAGATGATCGCAACGATGCTCAGCGTGTAGACCAGCGGCGCGAAATAGACCGAGGCGTCGGGAAACATCGGCAGCGAGAAGCGCAGGAAGCCGTAGCCGCCCATCTTCAGCAGCACGCCGGCGAGGATGACGGATCCGGCCGTCGGCGCCTCGACATGGGCGTCCGGCAGCCAGGTATGGACCGGCCACATCGGCACCTTCACCGCAAAGGAGGCAAAGAAGGCGAGCCACAGCCACTTTTGCGCGTCCGGGCTGAAACCGGTTTCCCGGGCAAACTTCAGCAGCTCGACGATGTCGGTGGTGCCCTGCCCGGCCGACTTGCTGAGGAAATACATCGCCATGACGGCGACCAGCATCAGAACGGAGCCGAGCAGGGTGTAGAGAAAGAATTTGAACGCCGAGTAGACGCGCCGGTCGCCGCCCCAGACGCCGATGATGAGGAACATCGGCAGCAGCACGCCTTCGAAGAAGACGTAGAAGGTGACGAGATCAAGGGCGCAGAAGGTGCCGACCATGAAGGTTTCGAGCACCAGGAAAGCCGACATGTATTCGCGCACGCGGGATTTGATCTCCCAGCTGCACAGGATGCAGATCGGCGTCAGCAGGGTCGAGAGCAGGACGAACATCATCGAGATGCCGTCCACGCCCATGTGGTAGTTCAGCGTGTAGCCGCCCGGGAAGCTGAACCAGGCCACCCGTTCGACGAACTGGAAGTCCGCCGTCCCGGTATCGAAGTTGATCCAGATCAGCAGCGAGATCAGGAAGGTCGCGAGCGAGGCCCACAGGGCGAGCCAGCGGGCGTTGCGGTCCGTCGCCTCCCGGTCGCCGCGCACCATGACGAGAATCAGCAGCGCCCCGACCAGCGGGGCGAAGGTGACGATGCTGAGCAGCGGCCAGGTTTCCATCGCCTAGCCCCACAGCCCGAAGACGAAGAGGGAGACGAAAGCGAAGGCGCCGATCAGCACGGCGAAGGCGTAGTGATAGACGTATCCGGTCTGCAGCAGGGCGGCGAGCCGCGAGCCGCCCTGGGTCGCGACCGCGGCGCCATCGGGGCCGAACCGGTCGATGGTCCCGCCGTCGCCCTTCAGCCACAGGCCCCGGCCGACGATCATGGCCGGGCGCACGAAGAGCCGGTCATAGAGTTCGTCGAAATACCACTTGTGGAGCAGGAAATAGTAGAGGCCGCGGAATTGTTTCGCGAGCGCCTTCGGCCAGGCGGGCCGTAGCATGTACATGGCATAGGCGAGCCCGATCCCGGCCAGGCCGGCGACGACGGGCAGGACCTTGACCCAGGCCGGCACATGATGCGCCGCGTCGAGGATCGCGCCGTTCTCCCGCATATAGATCGACTCGCCCCAGAAGCCGCTCCAGTCGTGGCCGGCGAACCAGCTGACCGCAATCGCGCCGGCAAACACCGAGCCGAACGCCAGCACGAACAGCGGGGCGAGCATGACCATCGGCGATTCGTGGATATGGGCCTGGACGTCGTCCGGCGCCCGGCTCTCACCGTGGAAGGTCATGATGATCAACCGCCAGGAATAGAAGGCGGTCATGATCGCCGCGCCGATTCCCATCCAGAAGGCGAACAGACCGAGCCCGGTGTGGGCGCCGAACGCCGCTTCGAGGATCAGGTCCTTGGAATAGAAGCCGGCAAAGCCGAAAACGAAGGGGATGCCGACCCCGGCCAGCGCCAGCGAACCGATCCACATCAGGATGTAGGTGGTTTCCATCCTGCGCCAGAGGCCGCCCATGCGCCGCATGTCCTGCTCGTCCGACATGCCGTGGATCACCGAGCCGGCGCCGAGGAACAGCAGCGCCTTGAAGAAGGCGTGGGTCATCAGGTGGAACATCGCCACCGGGTAGGCGCCGATGCCGGCGGCGAAGAACATGTAGCCGAGCTGCGAGCAGGTCGAATAGGCGATGACCCGCTTGATATCGTTCTGCACCAGGCCGACGGTCGCGGCGAAGAAGGCCGTGAATGCGCCGACCGTGACGACGGTCGCCAGGGCCAGCGGAGCAAACTCGAACATGGGCGACAGGCGGCAGACCATGAACACGCCGGCCGTCACCATGGTGGCGGCGTGGATCAGGGCGGAGACCGGCGTCGGACCCTCCATCGCGTCGGGCAGCCAGGTGTGCAGCAGGATCTGGGCCGACTTGCCCATGGCGCCGATGAACAGGAGGATGCAGGTCCAGTCGAGGGCGGTCTGGCCGTCGATGACGTAGCCGCCGACGGTGGTGATTTCCTTGCCCGGCAGCTCCTGCGCCGCCGGCAGCACCGTCGAGAAATCGAGCGAGCCGAATATCGCGAACACGGCGAAGATACCGAGCACGAAGCCGAAATCGCCGATGCGGTTGACCAGGAACGCCTTGATCGCGGCCGCGTTGGCGCTCTCGCGCTTGTACCAGAAGCCGATCAGCAGATAGGAGCACAGGCCGACGCCTTCCCAGCCGAAGAACATCTGAGCGAAATTCTCCGCCGTCACCAGCATCAGCATGGCGAAGGTGAACAGGCTGAGATAGGCGAAGAACCGCGGCTTGTGCGGATCGTGGCCCATATAGCCGATCGAGTAGACATGGACGACGGCGGAGACCAGCGTCACCACCACGACCATGACCGCGGCCAGCGTATCGAAGCGCAGGGCCCAGTCGACGCTCAGCTCGCCCGACGCCATCCAGGTGAACAGCCGGATCGGCTCCTGCGGGCCGGTCTTCGCGAAGCCGACCTGGTACAGGATGATCCCGCCCAGCACGGCGGAGACGCAGAGCAGGCCGGACGTAACGTACATCGAAGCCCGGTCGCCGATCCGGCGGCCGAACAGCCCGGCGATGATCGCGCCGAGCAGCGGCAGGAAGATGGCGGCGACATACATGCCGGGCTCAGCCCTTCATCACGTTCACGTCTTCCACCGCGATGGAGCCGCGGTTGCGGAAGTAGATGACGAGGATGGCGAGCCCGATGGCGGCCTCGGCTGCGGCCACGGTCAATACGAACATTGCGAAGATCTGGCCGACGAGATCCTTCAGCGCCCAGGAGAAGGCGACCAGGTTGATGTTGACGGCGAGCAGAATCAACTCGACCGACATCAGGATGATGATGACGTTCTTCCGGTTCAGGAAAATGCCGAAGATCCCGACGGTGAACAGGATCGCGGCGACCGTCAGATAGTGCGCGAGGCCGATCTCCCACATCGTCTCAGACGCCCTCCCCCGGCCGCACCTGCTTCAGCTCCACCGTCTCGTCGCGGCGGCGGCGGACCTGCTCGCCGATCTTCTGCTTGCGCACACCGGGGCGCTGGCGCAGCGTCAGCACGATGGCGCCGACCATGGCCACGAACAGCACCATGCCGGCCAGCTGGAACAGGTAGACGTATTTCGTGTAGAGCAGCCGGCCGAGCATCTCGGTATTGGTGAGCGCGCCGCCCTCCGGCACCTTCTCCGTCAACGCCCCCTGGACTTCGGGCGCGACCGCCCAGATGCCGCCGACGAAGACGATCTCCCCGAGCAGGATCGCCGCGATCAGGCCGCCGACCGGCAGGTAGCGCTGAAAGCCCTCGCGCAGTTCGACGAAGTTGATGTCCAGCATCATCACGACGAACAGGAACAGCACGGCGACCGCGCCGACATAGACGATGACCAGGATCATCGCGAGGAATTCGGCCCCGGTCAGGACGAACAGACCGGCGGCGTTGAAGAAGGTCAGCACCAGGAACAGCACGGAATGGACCGGGTTGCGCGCCGTCACCACCATGACGGCGGCGGCGACGGCGACAAAGGCGAACAGGTAGAAGGCGATGGCTTGCAGGATCATCGGCGGCTATCGGTAGGGCGCGTCGGCGTCGAGCGCCTGCGCAATTTCGCTTTCCCAGCGGTCGCCGTTCGCCAGCAGCTTCTCCTTGTTGTACATCAGCTCTTCGCGGGTCTCGGCCGCGAATTCGAAATTCGGCCCCTCGACGATGGCATCGACGGGGCAGGCCTCCTGGCAGAAGCCGCAATAGATGCATTTCGTCATGTCGATGTCGTAGCGCGTCGTCCGGCGGCTGCCGTCGGCCCGCGGCTCGGCCTCGATGGTGATCGCCTGGGCCGGGCAGATCGCCTCGCACAGCTTGCAGGCGATGCAGCGCTCCTCGCCGTTCGCGTAGCGGCGCAGGGCATGCTCGCCGCGGAAGCGCGGGCTGAGCGGCCCCTTCTCGTAGGGGTAGTTGATCGTCACCTTGGGCTTGAAGAAATAGACCAGCGTCTTCCACAGGCCGACGCCGATCTCCCAGAGCAGGACGGTACGTGCCGCGCGCAGCATGGTTCTCGCTCCCTCAGGCCGGCAGCCAGCCGGCGTACAGCAACACGCCGGAATACGCCACGACGGCGATCAGCGACAGGGGCAGGAAGACCTTCCAGCCCAGCCGCATCAGCTGGTCGTAGCGGTAGCGCGGCAGCGTCGCCCGCACCCAGATAAAGACGAACAGCAGGAACGCGATCTTCAGGGCCAGCCAGATCGGCCCCGGGATCCAGTTCAGCCAGGAAACGTCGAGTGGCGGCAGCCAGCCGCCCATGAACAGGACGGCGGTGATGCCGCTCATCATGATCATGTTGATGTATTCGCCCAGGAAGAACAGGGCGAACGGGAAAGCGGAATATTCGACGAAATAGCCGGCAACGAGCTCGGCCTCGGCCTCCGGCAGGTCGAAAGGATGGCGGTTGGTCTCGGCCAGCGCCGAGATGAAGAAGACGACGAACATCGGCGCCAGCGGGATCCAGTACCAGTTCCAGAAACCGCCCTGCTGGGCGAGCACGATCTCCGCCAGGTTGAGCGATCCGGCCGCGATCAGCACGGTGATCATCACGAAGCCGATCGAGACCTCGTAGGACACCATCTGCGCCGCCGAGCGCAGGGCGCCGAGAAAGGCGTAGCGCGAATTGCTCGCCCAGCCGGCCATGATGATGCCGTAGACGCCGAGCGAGGAGATCGCGAAGAGATAGAGCACGCCGACATTGATGTTGGAGAGCACCCAGATGCCGCTTTCGCTCCGGCCCAGCGGGATGACCGCCCAGGCGACCAGGGCGAGGGTGAAGGTGAGAACCGGCGCAAACAGGAACACCGCCCGGTTGGCGCCGGACGGGATGACCGTCTCCTTCATCAGCAGCTTGAGGCCGTCGGCCATCGGCTGGAGCAGGCCGAAGGGGCCGACCACGTTCGGCCCCTTGCGCAGCATCATCGCGGCCAGGACCTTGCGCTCGTACCAGGTCAGCAGCGCCATGCCGAGCATCAGCGGCACGACGATCAGCAGGGTCCAGCCGATCAGGATCAGCGCCGGCAGGGCATAGCCTTCCCAGAACACCGTCATGGGGCGCTACCCGTCCGTGCCCGTGCGCGCGCCGGCGTCGAGCGACCGGCGCATCTGCGTGCATTGCGCCATGGTCTCGGAACAGCGGCCGATCGGATCGGTCATGTAGAAATTCAGTACCGGCGTGCGGAACGGCGCCGGGTCCGGCGCTGCGTCCAAAATCTCGTCGCCGAAGGGTTGCCATTCGGCGGGCACGATTTCGTCGACCGCCTCGAAGACCGGACTGGCGTCGGCCAGCCGGGCGCGGACCCGGGCCAGCGAATCGTAAGGCAGCGTGTGTCCCGCGACTTCCGAGAAGGCGCGGACGATCGTCCAGTCCTCGCGCGCGTCGCCGGGCGGGAAGATGGCGAGCGCCGTGCGCTGCGGCCGGCCCTCGACATTGACATAGGTCGCGCTTTTCTCGGTATAGGCCGCGCCGGGCAGAATGACGTCGGCCTGGGCCGCGCCGGCGTCGCCGTGATGGCCCTGGTAGACGACGAAGGCCTTGCCGAGCCGGTCCATATCGATCTCGTCGGCGCCGAGCAGCCAGACCAGCCCGATCTCGCCCGCCGCAGCACCCTCAAGAATCCCGGCGGTGTTGCGGCCGTTCGGACCCGGCGCAAAGCCCAGGTCGAGCCCGCCCGCGCGGGATGCCGCGGTATGCAGGACGTTGAAGCCGTTCCAGCCGTCGCGCACCATGCCGAAGCGCTCGGCCGCCCGGCGCGCCAGGCCGAGCAGCGCCGCGCCGTCCTCGCGCGCCAGAACGCCCGGACCGACGATCAGCATCGGCCGTTCGGCATCCTCCAGAACTTTCGCAAAACCGTGATCGCCCCCGGCGAGCGCGGCCAGCGTCCCGGCCCCGGCGCCGAGATGATCGGTGCGGTAGGTCAGGTCCGCCGCCTCGCCGATCAGGCCGATGCGGAAGCCGCCGGCCCGCCAGCGCCGCCGGATGCGGGCGTTGAGCACCGCGGCCTCGACGCGGGGATTGGCGCCGATCAGCAGCAGCGCATCGGCTTCGTCGACGCCGGCGATGCCGCTGTTGAACAGATAGCTGGCGCGCACCGCGGGATCGACCTTCGCTCCGTCCTGGCGGCAATCGACATTCTCCGAGCCGCAGGCCGCAAACAGGTCTTTCAGCGCGATCATGGCCTCGCAGTCGGCCTGGTCGCCGGCGATCGCCGCCATGCCCGCGCCGCCGGTTTCGGCGATCCTGTCGGCGATCGCGGCGAAGGCTTCGGGCCAGGAAGCCGGCTCCAGCGTACCGTCGCGGCGGACATAGGGCCGGTCGAGCCGTTGCCGTTTCAACCCGTCGCAGGCGAAGCGCGTCTTGTCGGAGATCCACTCCTCGTTGATGTCGTCGTTGAGCCGCGGCAGCACCCGCATCACTTCCGCGCCGCGGCTGTCGACCCGGATGTTCGAGCCGACGGCGTCCATGACGTCGACGGATTCGGTCTTGCGCAGCTCCCAGGACCGCGCGGTGAAGGCGTAGGGTTTGGAAGTCAGCGCACCGACCGGGCACAGGTCGATGACATTGCCCGATAGCTCGGAGGTCAGCGAGCGTTCGAGATAGGTCGTGATCTCCATATGCTCGCCGCGATGCAGCGCGCCGATCTCCTCGACGCCGGCGACCTCCTCGGCAAAGCGGATGCAGCGCGTGCAATGAATGCAGCGGGTCATGATGGTCTTGACCAGCGGCCCCATTTCCTTGTCGTGCACCGCCCGCTTGTTCTCCTCGAAGCGCGTGCGGTCGTGGCCGTAGGCCATCGCCTGGTCCTGCAGGTCGCATTCGCCGCCCTGGTCGCAGATCGGGCAGTCCAGCGGATGGTTAATCAGCAGGAACTCCATCACGCCCTTGCGGGCCTTGATGGTTTTCTCCGAATCGGTGAATACGACCATGCCGTCCATGATCGGCTGCGCGCAGGACGCCACCGGCTTGGGCGCTTTCTCGACCTCGACCAGGCACATGCGGCAGTTGCCGGCGATCGACAGCCGCTCGTGGAAGCAGAAATGCGGCACTTCCTTGCCGATCGACTGCAGCGCCTGGAACAGGGTCAGGCGGCCATCGACTTCGTGCTCGTTGCCGTCAACGGTTATCGTCGCCATCGCGCTTACGCCGCCACCTTGTTTTCGAGAATCCGGCGCTCCAGTTCGGGCCGGAAATGGCGGATCAGGCCCTGGATGGGCCAGGCCGCCGCATCGCCGAGCGCGCAAATCGTGTGCCCCTCGACCTGGTAGGTCACCTCTTCCAGCATGTCGATTTCGCCGATGTCGGCCTCGCCGCGCACCAGCCGCGTCATGACCCGCCACATCCAGCCGGTGCCCTCGCGGCACGGCGTACACTGGCCGCAGCTTTCGTGCATGTAGAATTTCGACAGGCGGCAGATCGCGTTCACGATATCCGTCGACTTGTCCATGACGATGACCGCCGCAGTGCCGAGGCCGGATTTGAGACCGGCCAGCGTATCGAAATCCATCGGCAGGTCCTGGCAGATGTCCGCCGGCAGGCAGGGCACCGAGGAACCGCCGGGAATGACGGCCAGCAGGTTGTCCCAGCCGCCGCGCACGCCGCCGGCATGTTTCTCGATCAGCTCGCGGAACGGAATGCCCATCGCCTCTTCGACGTTGCACGGCGTGTTCACATGGCCGGAAATGCAGAAGAGCTTGGTGCCGGTGTTGCGCGCGTCGCGGCCGATGCCGGCGAACCAAACGGCGCCGCGGCGCAGGATCGTTGGCACGACGGCGATGGATTCGACATTGTTGACGGTCGTCGGACAACCGTAGAGGCCGGCGTTCGCGGGAAATGGCGGCTTGAGGCGCGGCTGGCCCTTCTTGCCTTCCAGACTCTCCAGCAGGGCCGTTTCCTCGCCGCAGATATAGGCGCCGGCGCCGCGATGGACGTGAATGTCGAAGTCCCAGCCCGAGCCGCTGGCGTTCCGGCCGATCAGTCCGGCCTCATAGGCCTGGTCGACGGCGGCCTGGAGCCGCTCGGCCTCGCGGTAGAATTCGCCACGGACGTAGATGTACGCGGCATTCGCGCCCATGGCGAAACCGGCGATCAGGCAGCCCTCGACCAGCTTGTGCGGATCGTGGCGCATGATGTCCCGGTCCTTGCAGGTGCCGGGCTCGGATTCGTCGGCGTTGACGACCAGATAGTGCGGACGGCCGTCGCGCTTGTCGTCCGGCGGCATGAAGGACCATTTGAGCCCGGTCGGGAAGCCGGCGCCGCCCCGGCCGCGCAGGCCCGATTCCTTGACCTGCTGGCAGATCCAGGCGCGGCCCTGCGCCAGGAACCAGGCCGTCTGGTCCCAGTCGCCCCGGCGGCGCGCGCCTTCGAGGCTCCAGTCGCCGAAGCCGTAAAGGTTGGTGAAGATGCGGTCGCGGTCCTGGAGCATCAGGCGCCGCCCTCCCCCGCTTCGGCCAGCGCCGCGGCCTGCCTGACCCAGTCGTCGCGCTCGATCCGGCCGCCCAGTTTCAGCGCGTCGCCGACCCACTGCATCTCACCCGGCGTCCAGGCGGCAATCTGGTCGAAATGATAGACGCCGATGGCGTGCAGGGCGCTCTCGATCTTCGGCCCGAGCCCCTTGATGCGGGTGAGCGCGTCCGCCTTGCCGCCGCGCGGACCGTCCAGCGCCGCCGGCCGGTCTGCCCCCGGACCGGCAGGTTCCGACGCTGCAACGGCAGCGCCCGCCATGCCGTAGACCGCCGCCGGATCGAAGGGGACCGGCGCCGGCACGTCGGTCAGCGTGCGCGCCCCGTCTTCCGGTTCCGACGAATGCCGGCCGGCCAGCGACCCCGCCGGCAGGTCGCTGCCGTTTTTCAGCCGTCGCAGGACGCCGGCAAAATTCTCGTAGGTCAGGTCTTCGACGAAATCGTCGTTCACCTGAACCATCGGCGCGTTGACGCAGGCGCCCAGGCACTCGACCTCGGAGCAGGTGAACATCCCGTCCGCGCTGGTTTCCCCGGGGCCGATGCCGACCTCGTCCCGGACCGCGCGGAAGACCTCGCCCGCGCCGCACAGCATACAGGGCGTGGTGCCACAGACCTGGATGTGAAACGTCCCGACCGGCGCCAGGTTGACCATCGTGTAGAAAGTCGCGACCTCCATCACGCGGATCTTCGCCATACCGAGCCGCCCGGCGATATGCTCGATCGCGGCCCGGGGCACCCAGCCGCCGTGCTGGCGCTGTGCCAGATCGAGCAGCGGCAGGACGGCGCTCGCCTGCCGGCCCTCCGGATAGCGGGCGATGGCCTGCTCCGCGGCCCGGCCGTGCTCGCCGTCGAACGCGAAGCTGTCCGGCTGGTCGAGAGCCACCGGAGCCGGCCCGCTCACCGGTCGACCTCGCCGAATACGACGTCCATCGAGCCGACGATGGCGCAGACATCCGCCAGCATGTGGCCCTTCGACATGAAGTCGGTCGCCTGGAGATGGGCGAAGCCCGGCGCCCGTATCTTGCAGCGGTAGGGCATGTTGGTGCCGTCGGCGACCAGGTAGACGCCGAATTCGCCCTTAGGCGCCTCGACCGCCGTGTAGGTCTCCCCGGCCGGAACGCGATAGCCCTCCGTGTAGAGCTTGAAATGGTGGATCAGCGCTTCCATAGAGCGCTTCATCTCGGCCCGTTTAGGCGGCGTGATCTTGTTGTCGTCGGCCGCCACGGGACCGTCCAGCGTCTCCAGGCGGTCGAGCGCCTGGTCGATGATATGCAGGCTCTGGCGCATCTCCTCTATGCGCACGAGATAGCGGTCGTAGCAGTCGCCGTTCCGGCCGACGGGAATGTCGAAGCCATAATCCTCATAGCCGTCGTAGGGTTGCGCCTTGCGCAGGTCCCAGGCAAGGCCGGAGGCGCGCAGCATCGGCCCCGAGAAGCCCCAGTCCAGCGCGTCCTTCGCCTTGACGACGCCGATATCGACCGAGCGCTGCTTGAAGATGCGGTTTTCGGTCAGGAGCGTCTCGATATCGTCGATCACTTTCGGAAAAGCCGCGCGCCACTCCCGTATGTCGCCGATCAGGCCGGCCGGCAGATCCCGGTGCACGCCGCCGGGCCGGAAATAGGCCGCGTGGAGCCGCGCGCCGCACACCCGCTCGTAGAAGCCCATCAGCTTCTCGCGCTCTTCGAAGGCCCACAGGAAGGGCGTCAGCGCGCCGACATCCATGGCGTAGGCCGGCACGTTCAGAAGATGATTGAGCACCCGGCCGATTTCGGCATAGAGCACGCGGATCGCCTGGCCGCGCGGCGGCGCCTCGATACCCAGCAGCTTTTCCGTTGCGAGCGCGAAGGCGTGCTCCTGGTTCATCGGCGCGACATAGTCGAGCCGGTCGAAATAGGGCACGGCCTGCAGATAGGTCTTGTGCTCGATCAGCTTCTCGGTGCCGCGGTGCAGCAGGCCGATATGGGGATCGGCCCGCTCGACGATCTCGCCGTCCATCTCCAGCACCAGGCGCAGCACGCCGTGGGCCGCCGGATGCTGCGGCCCGAAGTTCAGGTTGAGATTCTTGATCTCGACATCGCCAGACCCGGGGCCGGGGCCGGAGCCGGACCCGGAATCCTGCGCCGCGCCGGCCGCGGGCCGTCCGTCAGGCATTGCTCTGGCCCTCCGCCGCGCCGGCCTTCTCGTCGCCCGGCGCGACCGGCGGCAGACCGCGGGTCATGCCTTCCCAGGGCGAGAGAAAATCGAAGGTCCGGTAGTCCTGCTGCAACGTGACGGGCTCGTAGACCACGCGCTTCAGTTCCTCGTCGTAGCGCACCTCGACGAAGCCTGTGAGCGGAAAATCCTTGCGCAGCGGATGGCCGTCGAAGCCGTAATCGGTCAGCAGGCGGCGCAGGTCGGGATTATCGGAAAAATAGATGCCGTACAGGTCCCAGGCCTCGCGCTCGAACCAGCCGGCGGCGCTGAAGACCTCGGCGACCGACGGCACCGGCGTTTCCTCGTCGGTCCGGACCTTGACCCGGCAGCGCAGGTTCGCGGTGACGCTCAGGAGGTTGTAGACCACATCGAAGCGCTGCTCGCGCGCCGGCCGGTCGACGCCGCAGAGATCGACCAGGCAGGTGAAGGCGCAGTTCGGATCGTCGCGCAGCCGGGTCAGCACCTTGACGATCGTCG
The DNA here is from genome assembly GCA_965202925.1 of Alphaproteobacteria bacterium. Taxonomy (GTDB): domain Bacteria; phylum Pseudomonadota; class Alphaproteobacteria; order Bin65; family Bin65; genus Bin65. The sequence goes on from CBDBCG010000003.1 coordinate 142,817, forward strand.
CCCGGCCGACCGTGAGGCACAGCTCGCCGTGCTCGATTTCCGCCTCGATCGCCTCCCCGATCGCGTCCGGGGGCAGGACGGCGAGGACGTGCTCTTTCAGTTCGGTGAGCGCTTCCAGGGTCATCGGCTGCCGGGGTTCTTCGGGCTACCGGGCGAAGCTCGCCGTGCGGCGGATCTTTTTCTGGAGTTGCAGGACGCCGTAGAGCAGCGCTTCGGCGGTCGGCGGGCAGCCGGGCACATAGACGTCGACCGGCACGATGCGGTCACAGCCGCGGACCACCGAATAGGAATAGTGGTAATAGCCGCCGCCGTTGGCGCAGGAGCCCATGGAGATCACCCAGCGCGGCTCGGCCATCTGGTCGTAGACCCGGCGCAGCGGCGGCGCCATCTTGTTGGTCAGCGTCCCGGCCACGATCATCACGTCGGACTGGCGCGGACTGGGGAAGAACACCGTGCCGAACCGGTCGAGATCGTAGCGGCTGGCGCCGGTGTGCATCATCTCGACGGCGCAGCACGCCAGGCCGAAGGTCATGGGCCAGAGCGAGCCGGACTGAGCCCAGCCGACCAGCGAATCCAGGCTGGACACGACGAAACCCTTGGACCGGAACTCTTTGTCCAGGAAAGCGTCCAGCTCCGGCAGTTTCGCCGGGGCGCCGGCGGCAGGGCTGTCAGGGGCGGCTATTCCCATTCCAGCGCCCCCTTCTTCCATTCATAGACGAAGCCGACGGTCAGGATGACCAGGAAGACGACCATCGACCAGAAGCCGAAATGCTGGGTCTCCGAAAGCGTGATCGCCCAGGGGAACAGGAACGCGACTTCCAGATCGAAAATGATGAAGAGGATGGCGACGAGATAGAAGCGCACGTCGAACTGGCCGCGCGAATCGTCGAAGGCGTCGAAGCCGCATTCGTAGGCCGCCAGCTTTTCCGAATAGGGCTTCTGTTTCGCCAGAATCCATGAGGCGGCGACCATCGCGACCGCCAGCCCAAGGGCTATCCCCAGAAAGATGGCGATCGGCAGATATTCGACTAGGATATCGCTCATCTGTCCCGCAAGGGTTGCCTTGAATTGCGGCGCGGTGCGGCAGTTCTCCCGTGCCCTGCGCGCCTTCCGCCTCACGCACCCCGGCGCCGACCGGAACGCGCCGGTTATAGGGGTCGGAACTTTCCTTTGCAAAGCCTTAGCACGGTCCGGCCCCGCCGCACACCCGACGCGCTGCCGCGGCGCGGCAAATATTCGTGAACGGGGGCGTCAGGGAATCGGCGATACGGCGGGACGATGGCGGGAGTGACGGGACTCGAACCCGCGGCCTCTGGCGTGACAGGCCAGCGCTCTAACCAAACTGAGCTACACCCCCGCAGCAGGCGCGGCACCCTACCGGATCGGGTCCCGGAATAGGTCCCGGAACGCACCCTGGAATTCGCCCCGAACAGCGCCGTCGCAGAGCGCGGCATGTAGGGCAGCCCCCGACGGGTGTCAAGCGAACGGAGGGGCGGCGGCCGGAGCCAGTTTACGGTACGGCCCTGTCGAGCGACTGGATGAATTGGATGCCGTCGATCTTCCTTCTGCTCAGGCGCTCATCGTTGGTCACGAACAGATCCGTTTCCGCTGCCGCGGCGCAAGCGAGCTGAATCGCATCGGGCGCGCGGATCGAACGGTCCCGACGTATCTCTGCAAACTTCGGGGCGGCGCGGGCATCGAACGGCAGGACCGTCGCACTTGCCAGAATTAAATGCTCGTACTGCCGTACCAATTCAGAATTTCCGGTCTCCAGAGGCTTCACCAGGACCTCGCCGAGCGTGATCGCCGATGTCAGGAGTTCGTCCCGGCGCTCCATCATCCATTCGCGCAGGGCCTCAACTTTCCTTGTACGTTCGCCCTGATCTTCCAGAAGGTATACGAAGAGATTCGTGTCCCAAAATATCCTGCTCATTACCAGCCCTCGCGGAGCCGGGCGACATAGTCATCTGCGTCCTCGTCCGCCCAGATCTCCCGACCCAGGCCGCGCAGGGAAAGGATCGGGTCCTTGCCGCCGCCTTCGCGGTCACCGACATACTCCCGGCGATACCATTCGATAAGGTCGCTATAAGCCGGTGGTATCTTGCTCGGATCGGGCGTTTCCTTGCCCGAAACGCGAAGTTGGTGACACGGGTCGCCGGGCCGGTACAAGCGGCGACGGCCCTTTGCTGTCTCGAACAGCATCCGGTATCGCCCGGGGTTCGGCGCCTTGTTCGCAACGCAATGGAGATAGGCGTGAACCTGTACGCCGGGTCTAAGCGCGCCGGCGCCTGCCGCCTTTTCCGCCTCGGCCCGGCGGACAATTTCCGCGACGGTGAAGTCTTCCCGGTCCGGATGTCGGCGGTGCAGCAGTGCCGTCGCGATCCATACTTCGTCGGCTACTCGTATGTTTGCCATGTTTTTTTCCATTTTCTTGGTTTACCAAGTTAAAGTAGCATATGAATCTGCACACGGCAATGGAGTGGTTCCAGCGCCGATAATCGTGCAGGACGAGAGCCGCCCGAGACGGTCGCGACTGGGCGCAGGCAATTCCCGTCATTCGCTGCCGTTATGGCGAAGCGCTTCTTGCCACCCGCTCGGCGAAGCGCCGGCGCGCCGGGGGCAGGTGGCGGTCGTGCGGCGCGAAGACGTGGCGCTCGAGGAAATGGCCGCTGAGCTTCAGCCCGTCGGCGATATCCGGCCACGAGACCGCCTCCAGCCCGGTCCCGGCCCTGACCGCGGCATCGGCGCCGCCGTTCAGGAAGTCGGGCAGGCGCAGCAGCCTTTCGGCATAGGGCGCGCCGGCGGACAGGCTGACCGCCCGGCCGCTGTTCGGCGACACGAAGGCGAGGGTGTCGTTCCGGCCCGTCGAGGCGCAGCGTTCGAGGTCGAGGCCGAAGCCGAGCTCGCCGAGCAGCGCGATCTCCCAGGCGACATAGGCCTCGCCCCAGTCGTCGCGCTCCAGCGCGTCGAGCAGCGCCAGCAGGCCGCGGTAGACGGCCGGGACCGGCGCGCGCTCCGGCAGCGCGGCTTCGGCGAGGGCGCAGGCCGCGCCGATCCCGGCGAGGCGCAGCGGATCGCCGATCCATTGCCCGGCGCGGCCGGCGACGAGTTCCGCCGACAGGGTGCCGAGATGCTCGGCCAGCCGGCCGCGCCAGGTCGCCCGGACGCCGTTGCCCGGCTGAAAGACCGGCCGCTGGCGCTTCGAAGCGCCGCCGCGGGCGAGGCCGGCATGCCGGCCGTGCTCCGCCGTCAGCAGCTGCGCGACAAGGCTCGTCTCGCCATGCCGCCGCGCCGCCAGCACGATGGCGTCGTCGGTCCATTCCATGGCGGGAGATATGGCGCGCGGGCGCGGGACGGGGCAAGCCTTCTATCGTTTACCCGTTGATCTGTTGCGCGGGCGTTGGCTTTCAACGACCAGATCGTCCAATACTACCGCCTGTTGCAAACCTTCTTGTTAGCACGAAGATATTTGGCAATGAACTCGTCCAATATTTTCATAGCGCTGGAAAAAATGAATTCGTAGTCTCCATCGTGGATACCGAGCAAACCACTATTCCACACAGTAGCGGTGATAAAATGTTTCGAAAGCCCATCATATACGATCTTGCGGTAACGAAAAGACATCGAAAACGCATTTTCGAATACCGTTACGTTAATATAGACATACGGCCTCCCACCTTTGCGGAAAATGTGCGCAGATCGTAAACGCTTCTCTGCCGCAATCCATATCGACTCCTGCGACAGCCCGAACTTCTCGGTACCGGGACGAAAAAGTTCGACCACCAGCCCCATTTTTCCGCAGTTCGCGAACAGCAGTTCGCTTTCGTCTGTACTGTATGGAGATTGTGCAGCCGCCACGTTCGTTACGCATAGCAGCATCGCTATGCTCAAACCGACTCGAAAGCTTGTTCGCAGGAGTTCTTTCATGGCGGCATCAGACCGATGCAAAGCCGCACGATTCAGGACACATCATGATTCCAACCGTTATCGATGCTCATATTCCGGACAGCCGGGCGAAAAGCCCGAACGGAGAATGGCATCCGACGCAATGCAAATTCAAGGTACTTGGTCATGCCAATATTCCTGAGCCAATTTAGCAGCGAATGCTCGAAATAAATTAGAGAGGAATATTTTGTAAGGTGGTAGCGGAGGAGGGACTTGAACCCCCGACACGCGGATTATGATTCCGCTGCTCTAACCAGCTGAGCTACTCCGCCCCAATCCTGTCGGCCGGTCCCGGAATATCGGGCCCCGGAAATCCGGCGGCAGGGACCGGCAGCGCGGACCAGCGGCGCGGGCCCGGCGACTGTACCGCGGGACGCAGCGAGATAGGATCGGGGCCCGGCGGCTGTCAAGCAGGGAGACCGGGGGGATTGCGCGCGCATGCCTTTCGTTATGCCGCCCTTCGATACGCCGCTTCGCGGCTACTCAGGGTGTGGGATGTGGAGTGTCCCGAACACCTTTCCCCTCATCCCGAGTAGGCGCGCTTGCGCGCCGTATCGAGGGGCGACGCGCCCTACGCCCGGCCGATCCAGCCGCCGCCGAGCAGCCGCGTGCCGTCGTAGAGCACCGCCGCCTGGCCCGCGGCAACACCGTATTGCGGCGCGTCGAAGGTGAGCGTCGCGCCGCCGCCGCCGTGCGCCTCAATGCGGCAGGGCGCGGCGGCGGCGGTATTGCGGATGCGGGCCTCGGCGCGGATCTCCGAACCCTCGGGCCCGGCATCGCCCAGCCAGTTCAGCGTTTCGACCGGGATCGTGTGCCGCGCGAGCGCCGCGCGCGGACCGACGACGACCTCCCGCCTCTCCGCGTCGATCCTTACGACATAGAGCGGCTCTTCCGCGCCGCCGACGCCGAGGCCCCGGCGCTGGCCGACGGTGAAGCGGATGATGCCGTCGTGCGTGCCCAGCTCGTTGCCGTCGAGATCGACGATCCGGCCCGGATCGCAGGCGCCGGGGCGCAGCTTCTCGACCACCCGGGCATAGTCGCCGTCCGGCACGAAGCAGATGTCCTGGCTGTCCGGCTTGTCGGCGACCGGCACCTTCAGGTCCCGGGCGATGCGCCGGGTCTCCTCCTTCAGCCTGCCGCCCAGGGGAAAGCGCAGGTAATCGAGCTGCGCGCGCGTCGTGGCGAACAGGAAATAGCTCTGGTCCTTGGCCGGATCGGCCGCCTTGTGCAGCTCCGGCCCCCCGGCGGTATCGATCCGGCGCACGTAATGCCCGGTCGCCAGGCAGTCGGCGTCCAAGTCGCGCGCCATCTGCAGGAGATCGGCGAACTTGACCGTCTGGTTGCAGCGCACGCAGGGCAGCGGCGTCTCGCCGCGCAGGTAGCTGTCGGCGAAATCGTCGATCACGCTCTCCCGGAAGCGCGACTCGTAGTCCAGAACATAGTGCGGGAACCCGGCCTCTTCCGCGACCCGGCGGGCGTCGCGGATATCCTGCCCGGCGCAGCAGGCGCCCGGCCGGTTCACGGCCGCGCCGTGGTCGTAGAGCTGCAGCGTCACGCCGATCGTTTCATAGCCCTCGGCATGCAGCATCGCAGCGGTGACGGAACTGTCGACACCGCCGGACATCGCCACCACGACGCGCGTCCGCGCGGGCGTTTTGGCGAAACCGAGACTGTTGAACTGCGCAGCCATGGGGCCGGATATAGGCGGAGCGCGGGGGAACGCAATGCAGTTTGCCCCGACCGTCTGTGTACTATATCTTACATTCAATGGAGATCAGGCAGACCGGCGCCTTCTCCGACTGGCTGGAAAAACTCCGGGATTTACAGGCGGTTGCGCGGATCGACCTGCGAATTCGCCGAATGTCGCTGGGCAATCCCGGCGACGTGCGTCCGGTCGGCGGCGGCGTTAGCGAATTGCGTGTCGACGTCGGTCCCGGTTACCCGGTTTACTTTACGCGGCGTCCGGACGGGACGGTCGTTCTCCTGTGCGGCGGCGACAAGAGACGGCAGCGGGCCGACATTGCGCGGGCGAGGCAAATGGCGAAGGAACTTGACGATGGCGCTTGAAACCGAACCCTGGGATCCGGCCGGCCGGCTATCCGCCCCGGAAGCCCAGGCGGCCTATCTCGAAGCGGCCTTCGAGGACGGCGACCCCGATCTTATCGTCGCAGCGATCGGCGATATCGCACGGGCGCGCGGAATGTCGTCGGTCGCCGGTTCCGCCTCCGTAAGCCGCGAAACGATCTACAAAGCGTTCAAGCCGGGCGGCAATCCGACGCTTGCGACCCTTGCCAGCGTGATGAAGGCGCTCGGTTACAGGCTCTCCGTTTCGCGCGCGTCGGCGGCGGCCGGCGATTCCCGGCCCTCCGCCGGATAGCCCGGTCCCCGGCCGCCGCCTGCCGGCGGAAACCCGCTTCTTGACAGCCGGGCGGCCATGCGGAAAGCATCCGGCCGCTCGGAATAACCGGATGGCCCGCCATGCGCCTCGCCAGCATCCATTGGGACGGACAGGACCGGATCGCGGCGGCGGCCGGCGAGGATGCGCTTATCGATCTCAACCTGGCGCTTGAGGCGACCGGCGGCCCGGCGTTCGGGTCGATGCTCGACCTCGTCCGCAGCGGGCCCGCGGCGCTGAACAGGGCCCGGCGTGCCCTGGATTGGGCGCAGGAAAATCCGGACAGTCTGCCGACGATCCCGGCCTTTGCGGTTTCGTGGCAGCCGCCGGTGCACCGGCCGGGCAAGATTATCGGCGTGGCGCTTAACAATTCGGCGGCCGACGACCGCAAGATCAGCGCGCCGGACCACCCGACGATCTTCATGAAACCGGCGACCTGCCTGGTCGGCCACGGCGAGCCGATCCCGGTCCGCCCGCATTACGGCCGCCTGCATCCCGAGCCGGAACTGGCGGTCATCGTCGGCCGGGACGGCAAGGATATCGACCCGGCGCGGGCGATGGACCACGTCTTCGGCTACACCATCTTCAACGACATGACCGGCAACGACATGCGCGGCGAGGACCGGGTCCACTACTGGGCGCTCTACCCCGATCCGGACGATCCGGACACCGTGAAGAAGGTCGAGCAGCATCTCTCCTACACCGCGCGCTACAAGGGTGCTGACGGCTTCGGCCCGGCCGGCCCGTGGCTCGTGACGCTGGACGAGGTGCCCGATCCGCACGATCTGGACATATCGTGCAGCCTGGCCGGCGAAGTCTTCACCGACGACAACACATGCCACTACACTTACAGGGTGGAGGAGGTGCTGGCCTTCATCTCCCGCTTCATGACTTTGGAGGCCGGCGACATGATCTCCATGGGCACCGCTTTCCGCGCCGCGAAGACCGGCGGCCGGCCGCTGCACGCCGCCGATCTCAGCCGGTTCGACGGCCCGGTCGAGGTCGCGATCTCCGGGCTGGGACGGCTGTCGAACCCGGTGCAACGCCTGCCGGCGCCGGCGACCGACTGGCGCCTGCCGCGATGACCGATCCCCTGCTCCGCCTGGAAATCGAGGCCCTGATCGCGGAGTTCGCCTGGCGGATCGACCGCGGCGATCCGGCGACGGTGGCCGACCTGTTCACGCCGGACGGCTGGTACGGCCGCAGCACCGGCGAACGCAGCGTCGGGCGCGACGCGATCCGGGCCGCCTACGCCGCGCGGGCCGGGCGCCAGGCCGAAGCGGGCGTCCGCACCGCCCGCCACCTGTTCACCAACCTGCGCCTGGAGCGGCAGGACGCGGACAGCGCCGCCGGCAGCTGCATCCTGCTGCTGTTCGCCGCCGACGGTCCGCCGCCCCATCCGGCGGTCCCGCTGCTGGTGCAGGACTATGACGACGCCTACCGCCGGATCGACGGCCGATGGCTGTTCGCAAGCCGGGCGGTTCAAAAAGTATTCGTCGGCGAGAATTTTGCGCCGGTCCTGCCGCTGGGGGCGTCCGCATGAGCAGCTATCTTCTCTGCCTGCCCCATTCGCCGATCCTGATGTGCTACGCCAAGGAGCCGCCGGAGCATGCGGCGATCCAGGCGGCCTACGCCGAACAGGCCGCGGCGATCCGGGCGTTCGATCCCGAACTCGTCATCCTGTTCGGCACCGACCATTACAGCGGTTTCCATCTCGACCGGATGCCTGCGACCTGCATCGGCCTGAGCTGCCGGGCGGTGAAGGATATCGGCGGCTTTCCGGGACAGTTCGACGTGCCGCATACGGAAGCGCTGGGCCTGATCGAACATCTGCGGGCCGCGGGGTTCGATCCCGGCGTGTCGCACACCATGACGGTCGATCACGGATTTTCCCAGCCCGCCCACCGCATTCTCGGCGCGCTCGACGCCTATCCGGTCATTCCGGTTTTCATCAACGTGATGGCGCCGCCCCTGCAGCGCTTTTCCCGCTCGCGCCGGTTCGGCCAGGCGATCGGCACCGCGCCGGTCGTCGAGGGCAAGCGCGTGCTGCTGATGGGCTCGGGCGGCATGTCCCACCATCCCACCCGGTATTTTCCGCTGGTCGGCGAGGCTTCCGACGAGGTGACGCGCTGGCAGCTCGCCGGCGAGCGCGGCGGCTCGTTTACCGAGGCGGAATGGCTGGAGCGCCTGCGCGTCATGCATCTCGAAGGCGCACAAATGCTGGTGGACGGCAGCCGGACCCGCGAGGACATCTGCCTCAATCCCGAATTCGACCGGTTCTTTCTCGATGTCCTGACGAGCGGCAATCTCGATTCCTTCGACAGCTGGAAACCGGAGGACGTGATGGCCGAGGCGGGCGTCGGCAGCCTCGAACTCCACACCTGGATCGCCGCCGCCGCCGCCCATGCCGAAGTGCGCGGCGGGCGGCCGCAAATCGCGGTCTACGCCGACACGCTGGAATACGGCATCGGCTTCGGCATGGTCTGCGGCGCTCCGTCCTGACGCGTGCGACAGCGCATTTGGTTTCCGGCGGGCGGCATTTCGCCTAGCTTGCCGCCGTTCATCTGCCACCGCCGCGGACATTCTCCATGACCGCCTCCTTCCCCACGACCCGCCTGCGGCGCAACCGGCGCCACGACTGGTCGCGCCGCCTGGTCCGGGAAAACACGCTCACGCCGGACGACCTTATCTGGCCGGTATTCGTCTGCGAGGGCCGGGACAGGTCGGAACCGATCGACTCGATGCCCGGCGTCGACCGGCTGTCGGTCGACCGGGTCGCCAGGGCCGCGGGCGCCGCCGCCGCACTCGGGATTCCGGCGATTGCCCTGTTTCCGCAGACCCCGCCCGGGAAGAAAGACGAGGACGGCACCGAGGCGACCAATCCGGACAATCTGGTCTGCCGGGCGATCCGGGCGGTGAAGGACGCGCATCCGGAGATCGGCGTTGTGTGCGACGCCGCGCTCGACCCGTTCACCAGCCACGGCCATGACGGCGTGATCCGCGACGGCTATGTCGTCAACGACGAGAGCGTGGATATCCTGTGCCGGCAGTCGGTCGTCCAGGCGGCCGCCGGCTGCGACGTCATCGCGCCGTCGGACATGATGGACGGCCGGGTCGGCGCGATCCGCGCCGCGCTCGACGCCGAAGGCTTCGAGCGGGTCCAGATCATGTCCTATGCCGCAAAATACGCCTCGGGCTTCTACGGTCCGTTCCGCGACGCCATCGGGTCGCTCGGCGTGCTCAAGGGCGACAAGAAAACCTACCAGATGGATCCGGCGAACGGCGACGAAGCCCTGCGCGAAGTGGAACTCGATATCGCCGAGGGCGCGGACATGGTGATGGTCAAGCCCGGCCTGCCCTATCTGGATATCGTGCGCCGGGTGAAGGACCGGTTCGGCGTGCCGACCTATGCCTACCAGGTGAGCGGCGAATATTCGATGCTGCGCGGCGCGGTCGACCGCGGCTGGCTCGACGGCGACCGGGTGATCCTGGAAGCGCTGATGGGATTCAAGCGCGCCGGCGCCGACGGGGTGCTGACCTATTTCGCGCTTGACGCAGCGCGACGGCTGGGCGAATAGCGCGGCCCCCGCGGCCGGCCCTGAGACAGCCGCCCGCTCCGGACCCAATATTCGGGAGCGATCGGGCGAATGAGACACATTCTCGATCTGGACCGTTACCCGCTCGATGCGCCCGACAGCGCGCCGGGCCGGGAGCTGCTGGAACGATGCCGCCGGGACCTGAGCGAAACCGGCATGTTCAGCCTTTCCGAGCTGATACGCCCCGAGGCGCTGGCGCCCTGCGTCGCCGATCTGGAACCGTTGTTCGAAACGGCCGCCTTCACCCATTGCCGGGATCACAACATCTATTTCGACGACGCGATCCGCGACGTCGCGCCGGACCATCCCGCCCTGCGCCGCTTCGGTACGGTCAACCACACCGTCTGCGCCGACCAGATTGCGGGAAGCGCGATTTCGCAGATCTACGGGTGGCAACCGCTGATCGGGTTCCTGGCGGCGGCGCTGGACAAGCCCCGGCTGTATCCGATGGCCGACCCGCTGGCGCGGATCAACGTTATGGCCTACGGCGCCGGGGAACAGCTCAACTGGCATTTCGACCGGGCCGAATTCACCACGACCTGCCTGCTTCAGGCGCCGCTGGCGGGCGGCGTGTTCCGGTATCGCAGCAACCTGCGGAGCGGCACCGACCCGAACTACGAGGGCGTCGGCCGGCTGCTGGCCGGCGAGGACGGTTTCGTCCGGTCGCTCCCGCTATCGCCCGGTACGCTCAACGTCTTCAAGGGGAAGAACACGGCCCACCGGGTCACCCCCGTCGAGGGCGGCCGCGCGCGCATTGTCGCCGTCTTCTCCTATTTCGAGGAACCGGGCGTTTCGTTCAGCGAAACCGAACGGCTGGGCTTCTACGGCCGGACTGGACCGTAGCCGCCGCTTCCGGGGGAACCGATCCGTGCCGGGACGGCCCGGACCGGGCCTTGACCGGGCGTGCGACGAACCCCAAGAACGGAACATTCCGAACCTGTCGTTGGAGCCGGTTCCCATGTCCCGGACAATCGATATCGCAGATGCAAAGAGGCAGCTTTCTGACCTTGTCGCCCAAGCGGAAACCGGCGCGGAAATTGTCATAGCGCGGAATGGCGTGCCGGTTGCCCGGATCGCGCCGTTGAACCGCCCGGTCGCAGAAACGATCGCGATGCTGCGCAAGGAACGGACCCGGCGGCCCCGAGTTTCGGCCGTGGAGATCCGTGCGGCCAGGGAACAAGGCCGCGCCTGAGCGCGATCGTTTTCGACGTGTCGGTCGCCGCCCTCCGGCGGCTCAATGCACGGTCTGCGCGCCGATGCGGTGGCCGTCCTGCGCCATGAGGCCGAGCAGGATGCCTTCGCGCAGGCCGCGGTCGGCGATGCGCATGCGCCCGACCGGCCACATGCGGATGATCGCCTCGAGAATCGCCACGCCGCCGACGACCAGATCGGCCCGTTCGGCGCCGATACAGGTGATGGCCGCCCGCTCGTCCCGGCTCATCCCGGCGAGCATCCGGCCGATGCGCAGCAGGTCGTCGAAGCGCATGGTGGCGCCGTCGACCCGGGAGCGGACATACCTGCGCAGGCCGAGATGCACGCTCGCCAGCGTCGTCACCGTGCCGGACGAGCCGACCATCTGCAGCTGCCCGGCCGAGATGCGCGGGAGGAACTGCTCGTCCCTCTCGAAACCGGCCAGCAGGCCGCTCACTTCCCCGACCATCCGCTCGTAGTCCGCCGGCGCGATCCGGTCGACGCCGTAGCGTTCGGAGAGGTTGACGACGCCCAGCGGCAGCGACAGCACGCGGATCGGCGCGTCCCGGTCGGGCCGGCAGACGATTTCGGTGCTGCCGCCCCCGATATCGAATACCAGGGAGCCGGGAATGCGCGGATCGAACAGCGGCGAGCAGCTGCTCAGCGCCAGGCGCGCCTCTTCCGCCGGGCTGATGACCTCGAAGTCCAGGCCGGTCTCGCTCAGGACCCGTTCGACGAACCGGTCGCAGTTCTCGGCCTTCCGGCAGGCCTCCGTCGCGACATTACGGCCCCGGATCACATCGGCCCGGCGCATCTTGGAGGCGCAGATGCGCAGGGCGTCGATCGTCCGGGCGATGGCGTCCTCGGAAAGGCGGCCCGTCGAGGCCACGCCCTCGCCCAGCCGGACGATGCGCGAAAAGGAATCGATGACCCGGAAGCCGTTGGCCGATGGTTCGGCGACCAGCAGACGGCAGTTGTTCGTGCCCAGGTCGACGGCGGCATAGGCCGGCCGGTTGGTCCGTCGCGTACGGGTCGTCTGGTCCCTTTTCCGGTAAATCTGACGCGCACGCGGGTTTGTCATTCTTGTTCTCCGACCCGGCCTATTGCTGAAAACCTAATGGCTTATGGCGTGTGTCTACAACGCCGTATAACACAACCGTGAGGAGATACCGGCCCCGGGCGCGGCTCCCGCGCAGGCCGCGCCGTGCGGCGGCGAGGGGCTTGCGATTCGGCAATGCCGGCTTTATCTCGCGTTGACCGAAGCAGCCCGGAAACTCCTGCGGGCCGCCGGCCGCCTGGGGAATAGTTTAACGGCAGAACAGCGGACTCTGACTCCGTCGGTCCTGGTTCGAATCCAGGTTCCCCAGCCAACCCCCTGCCCAACGACAGATTTCGAAGCCCTATAGCTTGCGGCTTTCGTCTCTTCGTTCGGTCTTCCACGCTTATGTTTGACCTTCCAACGGGACAACTTTAAGGTGGCGGCCGGTTGCGTGGCGGCCTCCCAGCCTCCATGCTGAAAAACCGAGACCGATTCGGGCGTCGTGGCGACTATCGCCCCAGGGCCCGGTGAAAAGGGAGGAACATCGTGAAATATCCATTCATGTTTGCCGCCACCGCCGCGCTTGCGTTCGCCGGAACGCAGGGCGCCGCCGTGTCGGCCGATCGCGAAGTCCATGTCGCCGGCTTCGGCGCCAAGTCCGGCGTCGTCCGCTCGTTCGGCATCAACACCGAAGCGGTGATGCTGGCCGCGGCCGAAAAGATCAACAAGGAAGGCGGCATCAAGCTCGGCGACGGCACGAAGGGCAAGGTGGTCGTGACCTTCTACGACGACCGCTGCAAGGCCGAGGAAGGCATCTCGGTCGTCCGCCGGATTGCGTCGGGCAAAGCCGTCGTGGCTATCGGCCCGACCTGCTCGAACGTTGCCGAGCCGCTGTTCGGCGTCCTGCAGAAAAAGGCCGGCGACGCTTCGGATACCGGCCTGCAGTTCCCGATCTTCACCGACACCGCCATCAAGGGCGGCCTGGCGAAGATTTCGGAATGGGCGTTCCGCAACGTGCCGAACGAAAGCCAGATGTACCAGAGCCTGTTCAAATGGGTGAAGAAGACGAATCCGGGCTTCAAGTCCGTCTTCGGCGGCGTGGAGGAGGATTTCGCCCACTCGCGCTTCACCTGGTACCAGGTCATGGAAAAGCGCGCCGCGGAAGCCGGCTTCGAGGTTAAGGGCCGGGTCAAGTGGCTGCTCAACGACACCAACTTCACCACCCAGGTGCGGCAGATGAAGAAGGCCAAGGCCGACGTCATCTCCATTTCCTCGCACCCGTTCACGCTGTGCGGCGTGCTCAAGGAGATGAAGCGCCAGCGCGTGAAATATAAACTGCTGATCGGCCTCACCAGCTCGTCGAGCCTCGAGACCCTGCGGGGCTGCTCGAAGCAGGCCAAGGGCATCATCATCCCGACCAGCTTCGCGCCGGTGACCGCGGCGGCCAAGGAAGCGGCAGCCGGAGCAGCCAAGTTTAACGGCAGCGCCGATCTGCACAGCGCCGCGGCCTGGGAGAACATGTTCATCCTGAAGGACGTGATCGAGAAGACCGGCGTCATGGCCAAGGGCGACACGGTTCAGGCCGACCGCCGCAAGATCCGCGACGGGCTGGCCGCGCTGAAGTCGACCGGCGGCCTGATCGGCGGCATCCAGCGCACGAAAGAAGGCGAAGCCATCAAGCCGTATGTCTATGTCCACGCGCAGGGCAAGGAGTGGAAGATCCTCCACGACCCGCGCAAATAGGCTGAAAGCCTGAGATCCCGCCGGCGCCCCCGCGGCGCCGGCGGGTTCCCCTTCGCAATTCGTTTCCACCGCACCCGCACCCGTTCGGGAGGAAAGGCGGCACCGTGGAATTTGTCGATTATCTCCAGGCGGTCACCGACGGCGTGATGCAGGGCGCGTATTACGCGCTGATCGGAATCGGCTTCACGCTGATCTTCGGCGTGATGAACAAGATCAACCTGGCCTATGCCGCAGCGGCGTTCGGCGGCGCCTACGCCAGCCTCGGCGTCGCGGCGTTGATCGGCGCCGGCGACGATTTCGGCCTGCCGCCGCTCATCATGTTCCTGGTCTCGGCGATCGCCGCCGGCCTGTTCGCCTGGATCGTCTATACGATCTGCTTCCGCTTCACGCCCGACCATTACGAACTCGCCACCCTGATGGCGACGGTCGGGGCATTTTTCCTGATCGAAGAGATCGCCGTCCACGCCACTGCGGGCGAGCCGATGGATTTCCCCGAAGTGCTGCAGGGCATCATCGACGACCCGATGATCGAATTCAGCGACGCCTTCGCGATCCGCGGCGACCTGCTGACGATCTTCCTGCTCGCCCTGATCGCGATGGGGCTGCTGCTCACGCTGCTGTACCGCACCAAGCTCGGCCTGGCGACCCGGGCGGTCGCGCAACAGAGGACGGCGGCGCAGCTGTGCGGCATCAGCGTCGACCGGACCAACGCGACGACCTTCATCATCGCCGGCGTCCTCGGCGGCCTGGCCGGCGCCATGATCGGCGCGGCGGTCGGCGTCCTGTCGCCGCTGCTCTTCGTGCCGCTGACCGTGAAGGGCCTGATCGTCACCGTGATGGGCGGTCTCGGGAGCATTCCGGGCGCGATCGTCGCCGGCCTGATGGTGGGCGGCCTGGAAAACGTATTTCTTGCCCTGCGCGGCATCACCGAGCGCGACATGTATGTGATGCTGCTGCTGTTCCTGTTCCTCGCGTTCCGGCCGCAGGGGCTGTTCGGCAAGAAAGCGCTGAGGGACTGAGGCCATGAGCGACTTCTACTGGGGCATGGTCCAGATCGTCGGGGTCCACACGATCCTGGGGCTCTCGGCCTATGTGATCCTGCTGACCGGCCAGGTCTCGATGGCCCAGGCCGGCTTCGTCGCGATCGGCGCCTATGTCGCCGGCATGCTCACGGTGCTCGCCGAATGGCACATCATTCCGTCCATGATCACCGGCGGCCTTGCCGCTGCCGTGCTGGCCTGTATCGTCGGCTTCCCGGCACTGCGGGTTCGCGGGCTGATGCTGGTCGTGGCGACCATCGCGTTCGGCGAGTTCGTGCGCCTGTTCTGGTTCAATTTCGACTACCGGATCGCGAAGGGCGATATCATCGTCGGCCCGGAAGGTGGCGAAGGCTTCAAGCAGATCCGCTTTTTCCCGGAAAACGGCTGGACGACCCAGGATGTTGCGTTTTTCGTCTGGGTCGTCGCCGCAATCATTATCGCCACCCTGTGGTGGATGGACAGGTCGCGCGCCGGCAAGGTGCTGCGCGCCGTCGGCGAAGACGAGATGGCGGCCCAGAGCGTCGGCATCAACCTGACCGTAGTGAAGGTCTCGGCCTTCACCGCCGGCGGCTTCATTGCCGGCATCGCCGGGGCCCTCTATGCCCATTACACGACCCATATCGAGCATCTGAACTTCGACATCCTGATGGCGACCTTCGCGATCGCCTATCCGATCCTGGGCGGCCTTGCGAATGTCTGGGGTACGCTGTTCGCCGCGATCTTCATCCAGGTGATCGTGATCGAAGTGCTCCGCGATCTGGGCGACGTGCGCAATCTGATGTTCGGCGCGCTGATCATCCTGGTGATGAATTTCCTGCCCCGCGGCCTGTTCAGCGCCCAGGTCGTGCGCAAGCTGAAGGAATGGATCGGCTTCAGGAAGATGTCCGATGCTTGAGGTCTCCGCCCTGTCGAAACATTTCGGCGGCGTGCGCGCCGTGGACGAGCTGGACTTCAAGGTTGAGGCCGGCGAAATCTTCGGCCTGATCGGCCCGAACGGATCGGGCAAGAGCACGACCGTCAACCTGATCGCCGGCATCTTCTCCCCGACCGCCGGCCAGATCGTGTTCGACGGCCAGGACATCACCGAGGCGCCGCCGCACGTCACGCTGCACGCCGGGATCGCCCGGACCTTCCAGAACATCCGGCTGTTCAACAACATGACGGTCTGGGAAAACCTCTGGGTCGCCCAGAATTCGGCCGAGCACAAGCGGACGGGCAATCCCCTGGCGCGCTGGATGGGCGGCTCGCGCCGCGCGGCCGCTGCGGTCGAGGACTATCTCGAATTCTCCAACCTCGCCCACAAGCGCGACGAGCTGGCCGGCAATCTGGCCTTCGGCGAGCAGCGCCGGCTCGAGGTCGCCCGGGCGCTCGCGGCGCAGCCGAAGTTCCTGCTGCTCGACGAGCCGGCCGCCGGCATGAACCTGGAGGAAGTCAAGGAACTGGACGATCGCCTGCGCGTCCTGCGCGACCGCGGCGTCACGATCCTGCTGGTCGAGCATGTCATGGAACTGGTGATGGAGGTCACGGACCGGATCGCCGTGCTCAATTTCGGGCGCAAGATCGCCGAGGGCACGCCGACGGAGGTCCAGCAGGACCAGGCCGTCAAGGACGCCTATCTCGGCGCCGGAGGAGACGGTTCGGATGCTTGAGATCAACGATATCGTAACGTCCTACGGCAAGATCGAGGCGCTGAAAGGGGTCTCGCTCTCCGTCGCGCCCGGCAAGATCACCTGCCTGCTCGGCCCGAACGGCGCCGGCAAGACGACAACCATGATGACGGTCTCCGGCCTGCTCAAGCCGCGCCGCGGTAACATCATCTTCGAAGAGCAGAACATTACGGCACGCGATCCGGGCCATATCGTGCGGAGCGGCATCGCGCTCGTCCCGGAAAACCGGCTCGTCTTTCCGGACATGAACGTTCACGACAATCTGCGCACCGGCGCCTACAGCCGCTCGGACGACGAGATCGAGGACGATATCCAGCGCATGTTCGAGCGCTTCCCGCGCCTGCATGAACGGCAGCAGCAGCATGCCGGAACGCTCTCGGGCGGCGAACAGCAGATGCTCGCGGTCGCCCGGGCGCTGATGGCCCGGCCCAAGCTCCTCCTGATGGACGAGCCTTCGCTCGGCCTGGCGCCGCTGATCGTGGAGGAGATTTTCCGGATCATCCGCGACCTCAACGCCGAGGGCACCTCGATCTTCCTGGTCGAACAGAATGTCCACCAGGCGCTCAAGGTCGCCCACCATTTCTATCTGCTGGAACAGGGCCGCGTCACGTTCGGCGGGTCGCCCGGCGATCTCGAGGAAGACGAGGTGATCCAGCGGGCCTATCTGGGGTCGGCCGAACAGACGTAGCGCGGGGACAACCCCGAAAGCGGGAAAACCGGGCGGGTAAAACCGGGCGGGGAGAAACCGGATTCTCGATTTCATCCAGAACACCCTCGACGGCGTCACCGTGGGTTCGGGCTACGCCCTGCTGGCGATCGGCTTCACGCTGATTTTCGGCGTCCTGCGCCGGCTCAACCTGTCCTACGGCCCGTCGATCATGATCGGCGTGTTCTTCGGGACCTTCCTGTTCATCCAGTTCGAGGCCGGCTGGTACGCCGTGCTCGTGGCGACCGTTCTGGGCGCCGTGATCGCCGGCGCCTATGTCGAGCGGCTCTGCTTCTGGGCGATCAAGAAGGGCGCGGCGGTCGCCTCCATGGTGTCGAGCTTCGCGGTCTGGATGCAGCTCGAAGAGGGCGTGACCATCGCCTTCCCGGATCGCACCTACGAATTTCCCGCGCTGGGCGATTTCGAGCTGATCGAACTGGGCGAACTGTCGGTCCGCCAGGAGCATCTGATTATGCTCGGCATTGCGGCGCTCCTCGTCTTCCTGCTGCACCTGCTGCTCTTCCGCACCCGCTTCGGCCTCGCGGTGCGGGCGGTCTCCGAGGACCCGAATGCCGCGCTGTTCATGGGCGTCAACACCGGCCGGGTGATCTTTCTCGCCTTTATCCTGGCGTCGGCCATCGGCGGCGTCGCCGGCTATTTCATCATGGCAACGGAAGAGGTTATCACGCCGAAATTCGGCCTCCAGGCGACCTTCAAGGGGCTGATCGCCATGATGCTGGGCGGCATGGGATCGGTGCCCGGCGCGATCGCCGGCGGGCTTCTGCTCGGCGTCGTCGAGAAGCAGGCGGAATGGTATGCCGGCGCGGTCTGGCGCGACATCGCCGCCTTCCTGCTGCTGTTCCTGTTCCTGATCGTCCGGCCGGGCGGATTGCTGGCGCAGCGCACCGCCGCCGGCGAGCTCGCGGCGCTCCGGCGGGTGTAGGGCGGCAGGCACAGGGCCGGACGATGGACGACCACGTCATCACGGTGCTGAACAATATCGGCGGCTTCTCGTTCATCGCGCTGTCCGCCTACCTGCTGCTGCTCAGCGGCGAAATTTCGTTCGGGCAGCAGGCCTTTTACGGCATCGGCGCGTATGCCTCGGGCATGATGACGGCGATGTTCGGCCTGAGCTTCTGGCTCGCCCTGCCGCTGGCCATGATCGTCTCCGGCCTCGCCGCGGCGGCCGTCGGCGGCCTGACCCTGCGATTGCGCGGCCTGTACTTTGCCATCGCCACACTCGCGTTCGCGGAAATGATCCGCCTCCTCCTCGTCGCCACGACCTGGCAGGTGGAGGTTGACGGCGAACCGGTCGGCCCCAACGGGTCGGAAGGCCTCGGCAATATCCGCTGGGGTTTCGACAACGAATACGAGCCGATCGACTTCCTGTGGATGATCTACGGCGCGCTGGGCATCGTCCTGCTGCTGTTTTTCCTGATGGAGCGCAGCCGTCTCGGCTCGATCGTCCGGACCATCGGCGCCGACCGGCTGCTGGCCGAGACCCAGGGCATCAACGTGACCCGCTACAAGATCCTCGTGGCCGGGCTTGCCGGCGCCCTGGCGGCCATCGGCGGCGCCTTCTACGCCCATATCCAGACGACGGTCTATCCCGAGAATTTCGATGTCATGCTCGGCGTGCACAGCCTCGCCTACGGCCTGATCGGCGGGCTCGGAACCGCCGTCGGGCCGATCCTCGGCGTGCTTCTCGACGTCGGGTTTCTCGAAGCCGTCGAATGGATCCAGGGATACCGGATGATCGTGTTCGGCGGGCTCGTGGCGGTGCTGCTGATCTTCATGCCGCGCGGCATCCTCGACGAGCGCCGCATCCACCGGCTGCGCACGGCGTTGCGCGGTCGGCGGCAGGCCGAAGCCCATGGCGCTGCTGGACCTTAGCGGCGTCGGCCGGCGCTTCGGCGCGGTCGAGGCGCTCGACGCGATCGACCTCAGCGTCGAGGAAGGCGAAGTCTTCGGGCTGATCGGGCCGAACGGCTCGGGCAAGACCACCCTGTTCAACGTGCTGACCGGGGTCTATCCGCCGAGCGCGGGGGCGATCCTCCTGGACGGCGCGCCGATCGGCGGCGTGCCGCCGGAGCGTATCGCAAGGATGGGCCTCGCCCGCACCTTCCAGAACCTCCGCCTGATCCCGCACATGAGCGCCTTCGACAATGTCTGGCTCGCCCAGCACCGCCGCCCGGGCATGGGCGTGCGCGATATCCTGGCCGTCGGCGGACGCAAGGAACGCGCGCGCCGCGCGGAGGTCGAGGCGCTGCTCGAGCAGACCGGCCTGGCCGGCCGGCGCGATGCCTTCGCCGGCGACCTGCCCCTGCCCGACCAGCGCCGGCTGGAAATCGCCCGGGCGCTGGTGCGGCAGCCGCGGCTGCTGCTGCTCGACGAGCCCGCCGGCGGCATGACGCCGCTGGAAACGCGCGAGATGGCCGACCTGATCCGCACGGTGGCGGCGCCGGGGCGGACCCTGATCGTCATCGAGCACAAGATGGACCTGATCGCGGAAATCTGCGACCGGCTGTGCGTGCTCGATTTCGGCCGCAAGATCGCCGAAGGCCCGCCCGGCCGCGTCCTCAGCGATCCGAAGGTCCTCGACGTCTATCTCGGCCGCGAGGACGGCGATGATTGAGGTGCGGAACCTCGCCGTCAGCTACGGCAACATCCGGGCGGTGCAGGGCATCGACCTGGATGTCGCGGCCGGCGAGATCGTCGCCCTGATCGGCGCCAACGGGGCCGGCAAGAGTTCGACCCTGCGGGCGATTTCGGGCATCGAGAAGCCGGCCGGCGGCAGCATCCGCTTCGAGGGCCGGGACATCTCCGGCCGGCCGCCCCACGAGATCATCGCCGCCGGGATCACGCAGGTTCCCGAAGGCCGCCAGATCTTCGGCCGGCTGAGCGTGCGCGAAAATCTCCGCCTCGGCGCCTATCTGCGTTCCGTCGACGAGATCGAGTCCGCCATTGCCGAAGTCGTCGAGCTGTTCCCGATCCTGCGGGACCGGCTGGACGCGCCGGGCTCGGAACTCTCCGGCGGCCAGGCGCAAATGCTGGCGCTCGCCCGCGGCGTGATCGCGCGGCCGCGCCTTCTGATGCTGGACGAACCGACGCTCGGGCTGGCACCCAAGACCGCGGGCGAAATTTTCGCTATTATCCGCCAGTTGCGCGCCGGCGGCCTGACGATCGCGCTCGTCGAGCAGAATCTGCGCCAGGCCCTGAAGATTGCGGACCGGGCCTATGTGCTGGAGAGCGGCCGCATCGTTCTGGACGGCACGGCGGCGGAACTGGCCGCGAACCGTCATCTGCACGACGCCTATCTCGGCGTCACGAGGGAGGAAACGCCATGAGAACCGTTCTCGCCGGTATGGCCGTCATCGCTCTCTCGACCGGGCCGGCCCTCGCCAAGGACCGGGCCGCGGTGAAGATCGAGTGCAAGGAGACCGAAACCAGCCTGGTCTACGATTGCGCGCTGCATCTGAGCGGCAAGAAGAGCGAAAATCCCATCGACGGCGCAAAGGTGGCCGTGAAACCGGACATGCCGACCATGCCGGGCGCCCATAACATCCGGGCAGCGGAAGCGAAGCCGGCGGGCACGCCCGGCGCCTACGGTTTCAGGATGAAGCTCGACATGTACGGCATCTGGGCCCTGAAGGTGACCGTCACCGGCCCGCTGCGCGACATCGTCGTGCAGAAGATCGAATTCCGGAAATAGCCGCCGGCCCGAAGCGGCCCGGCTTCAGCCGGAAAAGAATTTTTTGCGTAAATCGGCGCTTTCGATGAAGCGGGAGGCCTGCCGGTAGATCGCCCGGACCGTGCCGACCGGCAGTTCGGAATGGACCGGAACCGTCAACACCTGCCGGTCCCCCGACGCCGTCACCCGCACCAGCCTGGCGTGGCTGCCGCGGGTCGATTCGATCTCGAAGCCGAAGCCCCGTAGGATGCGCAGCACCTCCCGCGAGGTCAGCCGCTTCAGGCGGGTCATGCGGACGCGAAGGCGGAGCTTTCGTAGCTCACCACGAGGCGCGGCACGGGCGGCAAGCCGGTTCGCGCGAGTTCTTCGTCATCGAGATGCAGCGCCAGCGCGCTCCGCAGGTTTGCCAGCGTTTCGTCCAGGGACCGGCCCTGGGTCACGACCGCCACTTCGAGGCACTCGGCAACGAACCATCCCTCGCTCTCTGCAACGACGGCGTGGATCGCCGATATCCCCTCGCTTTGCGCCGAATCGCGCGCGGCCAGCCTGTCGTCGCCCCGATCGTTGTCGACAGCCTGTTCGTATTCCGCCGCCGCCTCGGACACGCCGGGGCGGTAAGGCGGCAGGATTTCGTAAACGCCCCGGCTTACCCGGCGGAAATAGGGCCAGCGGTGCGGATGATGTTCCGGCGCGTTCTCGCAGCACCGGCTGACGATATGGGTGCGCACCGAGCGCTCGTTCAGATGCGGCAGGGCGCGGACGACATCGACGGGCCGGAAAGTCCAGTCCGCCGCGTCGCAAAGGCGCTGAGCGGCGGCAAGGACCTCGGAATGAATCGGCCGATTCCGGATTTCGGTTCCGATGCGTTCGGTCATACAAGCCCCGGAAGAAGGGTAAAGTTTAGAACCGCACCGTATTTACAACATGTAACTTGAATTATCAAGTATCGGATCGGCCGAAACCCTCGCATCCGCAGCGCAGGTTGAAGGCCAGCGCCGCCAACGCCCTTGCCCTCGCCGGCCGAAGGTGCGATTGCCGGCCCGGCCCTCCTTCTCCCGACCGCACCGGAAGACGCCCATGAGCGGAAAACGCAACGTCCTGTGGATCATGGCGGACCAGCTGCGCTTCGACTATCTGTCCTGCGCCGGCCACCCGACGCTGGACACGCCGCATCTGGACGCGCTCGCCGCGCGCGGCGTCCGTTTCGACCGCGCCTATGTCCAGTCGCCCTTCTGCGGCCCGTCGCGCGCCAGCTACTATACCGGGCGCTACTGCCGGTCCCACGGCGCGACCTGGAACGGCTTTCCGGTGCGCGTCGGCGAACTCTCGCTCGGCGACCATCTGCGCGATCTGGACGTGCGCTGCGCCCTCGTCGGCAAAACCCACATGATCCCGGACCGGGAGGGCATGGCGCGCTTCGGCATCGATCCGGAGTCCCCGGCCGGGCGCAGCATCGCCGAATGCGGCTTCGAGCCCTTCGAGCGGGACGACGGCCTGCATCCCTTCGCTTCGATGGACAAGGCGCCGGACTACAATAAGTACCTGCGCCGGCACGGTTTCGAGGCCGACAACCCCTGGGAGGAATGGGCCAATTCCGGCGCGGGGCCGGACGGCGACATCCTCTCCGGCTGGCTGCTGAAAAACTCCGGCCTGCCGGCGCGCGTTCCGGCCGAACATTCCGAAACCGCCTACATGACGAACCGCGCCATGGAGTTCATGGCCGAGGCCGAAGCCCGGGAGCCGGAGCGGCCGTGGCTGCTCCATCTCAGCTTCATCAAGCCCCACTGGCCCTATATCGCGCCGGCGCCCTACCACGACATGTACAGCGCCGACGATGTCCCGCCGGCCGTCCGTTCCAACGCCGAGCGCCAGACCGGCCACCCGCTCTACAGGGCCTACCAGGATTCGCGCATCTGCCGGACGATGGCGCGCGACGATGTCCGGCGCACGGTGATTCCGGTCTATATGGGCCTGGTCAAACAGATCGACGACGAGCTGGGGCGCCTGTTCGCCTGGATGGAGGAAATGGGCCTGATGGAGAACACGATGATCGTGTTCTGCTCCGATCACGGCGACTATCTGGGCGATCACTGGATGGGCGAGAAGGACCTGTTCCACGAGCCGTCGATCCGCACGCCGCTGCTCGTCTACGATCCCCGGCCGGAAGCGGACCCGGCCCGCGGCAGCGCCAGCGACGCCCTCGTGGAAGGCATCGACCTGGTCCCGACTTTCCTGGAATATTTCGGCGGCCCGGACCTGCCGCATCTTCTCGAAGGCCGTTCCCTCTCGCCGCTCCTGCGCGGTTCGGCGGCACAGTGGCGGCAATACGCCTTCGCCGAATACGATTATGCCACCCGCCCGGCCCGGCTTGCGCTCGGCGAGCATGCGAACGATTCGCGGCTCGTCATGGTGTGCGACGCGCGCTGGAAATTCGTCTGGTGCAAGCAGCACCGGCCGATCCTGTTCGACCTGGAGAACGATCCGAAGGAGCTGATCGATCTGGGCGACGATCCGGACTTTTCCGACGTCCGCGCCCGGATGACCGAAGCGATCCTGGAGTGGGCCACCCGCTTCCACACCCGCACCACCAAAACCCACGCCGAGATCGACCGGATGGCCGGCGGGGAGCCGCGCAACATCCTGATCGGCATCTGGGACGAAGCCGAATACGAAGCCGCCTTCGGCCACCCGTTCGACGAACGCCCGGGCTTCCGCAAGGCGCCGGCGGCAAGGCCATAATCACAATTTCGTCGGGCGTCCACGGGCGCCGGAAACTATCCTAGACAGTGCCGATGGCCTCGGCTTAATTGCGCGCGCTGACCCGGCGGGCCGGATAACGCCGCGGCAGCCGCAACGGGAGGCGCTCGGTGGAATTGGTCCAGGTTCTGGTCGCCGGTGTCGCGCAGGGCTGTGTCTACGGCCTGATCGCGCTCGGCTTCGTGCTGATTTACAAGGCGACCGAGCAGGTCAATTTCGCCCAGGGCGACATCATGATGCTCGGCATGTTCGCGGCCTTCACGCTGATCGCGATCGCCGGCTTCCCCTGGTGGCTCGGCGCGCTCGTTGGCATCGCGATAACCGGCGTCTTCGGCTTCTGCCTCGATGCGTTCGTCCTGCGCCGGATTATCGGGCAGCCCCAGTTCGCCGTGATCATCCTGACGATCGCCGTGGGGTTCATATTCCGCTCGGCCGCCGGCGGCGTGTGGGGCGCCGACCCGGTTTCCTTCGACACGCCCTATGGCGGCCTGGTCGTCACGCTGGACGAAAACAAGACCGGACGGACGGTCATCGACGCGGCCGACCTGACGATCATCCTGGGCACGCTCGTCCTGGTCGGCGCGCTCTATGCCTTTTTCCGCTTTACCCGGATCGGCGTCGCCATGCAGGCATCGTCGCAGAACCAGCTTGCCGCCTACTATATGGGCATACCGGTCAAATATGTGATCTCGCTGATCTGGGGGATCAGCGCCGCGGTCTCGTGCATCGCCGGCATCCTGCTGGCGCCGAAAATCGCGACCTTCGATCCCGATGTCGGCTTCCTGGCGATCACGGCCTTTGCGGCGGCGGTGATCGGCGGCTTCGGCAGCCTGCCCGGCGCCGTTCTGGGCGGCCTCATCATCGGCATAACGGAGCAGCTGGCCCAGGCCTATCTGCCCGGCGAGTATGCCCGCAGCATCGCGCCGATTTCCGGCTTCATCATCCTGCTGGTCGTGCTGCTGATCCGGCCCGACGGCCTGTTCGCGCAGATCCAGCGCAAGAAGGTGTAGCCGGCCCATGCGCTTCGTCTTCAAGACCGGCTACGACCAGGACGTCCGCTTTTTCAAGCATGCGGGCTACTGGCGGTCCTACGGCTTCCTGTTCCTCGCGGCGGTCACCGCGCCCCTCTATCTCGGCAATTTCGAAATCTCGGAACTGTCCCAGGCGATCAGCTTCGCCATCGCCGGCCTCGGCCTGATGCTGCTGGTCGGCTTCACCGGGCAGGTCAGCCTCGGCCATGCCGCCTTTTTCGGCATCGGCGCCTACGCCCAGGCCTGGCTGCTCGCCAGCTTCGATATCTCCTTCCTCGTCGCCATGCCGATCGCCGCCGTCTTTACCGGCATTATCGGCCTCCTGCTCGCCATTCCGCTTTTGCGCATGACGGGCATCTATCTCGCCATCGGCACGCTGGCGCTGTCCATCGTGCTCGAGCAGATTCTCAAATCCTGGAAGTCCGTCACCGGCGGGTTCGACGGCAAGGCGGTGGAGCCGGCGTCCCTGCTCGGCTACCAGTTCAACCCGGACAGCTGGGATTTCTACTATGTGGCGCTGGCGATCCTGATCCTGGTGCTGGCGCTGTGCGCCAACCTGCTGCGCAGCCCGACCGGCCGGGCCATGGTGGCGGTGCGCGATTCCGAAGTCTCGGCGCGCAGCATGGGCGTCAACATCGCCCGGACCAAGATCACCGCCTTCGGCATCAGCACGGCGATCACCGGCCTGGGCGGCGCCCTGTTCGCCCACAAGCTGCAATATCTGGCGCCCGACGGCTTCAACCTGATCATCTCGATCACCTTCCTGCTGATGATCGTCGTCGGCGGGCTCGGCTCGCTGCAGGGCGCCATCCTCGGCGCGCTGGTCGTCATCCTGCTGCCCCAGGCGATCACGATCATGAAGGACTACCTGCCGCCGGCGATCGGCCATCAGCCCGGCCTGGAACCCGGCATTTTCGGGTTGATCCTGGTCGCCTTCATCCTGTTCGAACCGATGGGCATCTACGGCCGCTGGCGCAAGATCAAGCTGTTCTTCGATATCTTCCCGGTCTACCGCAAGGCGACCTTCAGGCGGCAGAAGGCCTATCTGAAGACGGAGCGGATGCGGTGAGCGCGGTTCTGTCGGCCGACGACCTGACGATCCGCTTCGGCGGGCTGACCGCGGTGGACAACGTCTCGTTCGAGGTGCGGGAGCGCGAGGTCTACACCATCGTCGGCCCGAACGGCGCCGGCAAGACGACGATCTTCAACCTGATCAGCCGGATCTACGACCCGACGGAGGGCCGGATCCGCTTCTGCGGCGACGATATCACCGAGACGCCGGCGCACCGGATCGCCGGGCTCGGCATCGCCCGCACCTTCCAGAATATCGAACTGTTCGAGCACGCCACCGTGCTGCACAACCTGCTGGTCGGCCGCCACTGCAAGAGCCGGACCAACGTGTTCGAGGAGCTGGCCTTCCTGCCGAAGGTGCGCCGGGCCGAATACGCCCATCGCGAAAAGGTCGAGGAGGTCATCGACTTCCTCGATCTCCAGCCCTATCGCGAGCAGTATATCGCCAACCTGCCCTACGGCGTGCGCAAGGTCGTCGAACTGGCGCGCGCGCTGTGCACCGAGCCGAAACTGCTGCTGCTCGACGAGCCGGCCTCCGGCCTCAGCGTCGAGGAAACGGAAAACGTCGCCTTCTGGATCGACGACATCAAGAACGACCTCGGCATCGCCGTCCTGATGGTCGAGCACGACATGTCGCTGGTGACGGAGGTGTCCGACCGGGTGATGGCGATGAACGACGGCAAGGCGATCGCCGAAGGCACGTCGGACGAGGTGCAGAACCATCCCGACGTGCTGCGCGCCTATCTGGGAGCGTGAGCGGATGGCCGATCCCCTGCCCGACACCCCACCCGATCCCGTGCCCGATCCCCCGGCCGATCCCGTGCTGAGCGTCCGCAATATCGAGACCTACTACGGCCCGATCATGGCGATCCGCGGCGTCAGCCTCGACGTGCCGAAAGGCGGCATCGTGACCGTGCTGGGCGCCAACGGCGCCGGCAAGACGACGATCCTCAAGACGATCAGCGGCGTCATGGACCCGCAGAAGGGCAGCGTGAGTTTCGAAGGCGCCGAAATCCAGGGCCGCGATCCGGACTGGGTGGCGCGCCGCGGCATCGCCCATGTGCCCGAGGGCCGCGAGGTCTTCCCCTTCCTCACGGTGCGCGAGAACCTGCTGATGGGCGCGTTCGCCCGCTCCGACCGCGGGGCGGTCGCGGACGATCTGGAGATGGTCTACGGCTATTTCCCCATCCTGGAGGAACGCTCGGAACAGCAGGCCGGCTATCTCTCCGGCGGCCAGCAGCAGATGCTCGTCATCGGCCGCGCCCTGATGGCGAGGCCCCGGCTGATGCTGCTCGACGAACCGTCGCTCGGCCTGTCGCCGATCCTGGTGAACGAAATCTTCGGCATCGTCCGGCGGCTGAACGAGGAGCAGGGCGTGACGATGCTGCTGGTCGAGCAGA
Source organism: Alphaproteobacteria bacterium (assembly GCA_965202925.1). Taxonomy (GTDB): domain Bacteria; phylum Pseudomonadota; class Alphaproteobacteria; order Bin65; family Bin65; genus Bin65. The sequence continues at coordinate 170,089 of CBDBCG010000003.1, forward strand.
ACGCCAACATGGCCCTGCAGGCGGCCGACTACGGCTATGTCCTGGAGCTCGGCCGCATCGTCATGGACGACGAATGCAGCCGCCTGCTCGAAAGCGACGACATCAAAGAGTTCTATCTCGGCGTCAAGAAAGACGCCGTGCGCGGCAAGAAACGCTGGCGCCGCAAGAAAACCTGGCGCTGACCCGGCGCGGCAGACGAGGACGACATGGACGGCCCGACCGGCACGACGACACCCGAACAGCTCCTCTTCGACGGCTGCGATACGCTGCCGAAGCTGTTCCGCAAGCGCTATACGGAAGAGGCTGGCAAGGTCGCCATGCGCGAGAAGGACCTCGGCATCTGGCGCTCGATCTCCTGGGCCGAATACGGCGAAACCGCGCGCAATGCGGGCCAGGGCCTGATGGCGATGGGGCTGGCGCGCGGCGACGTCGTCTCGATCCTGTCGGAAACCAACAAGGAATGGATGTTCGCCGACCTGGGCGCGATCTGCGCCGGGGCGTCGAGCAGCGGCGTCTACACGACGGATTCCGCCAGACAGCTCGATTATATCGTCAACGATTCCCGCTCGGCCTTCCTGTTCGTCGAGAATGAGGAGCAGCTCGACAAATATCTGCAGGTCCGGGACCGCGTGCCGACGCTGAAGAAAGTCATCATCATGGATCTCGAGGGCCTGCGGGACTTCGACGATCCGATGGCGATGAGCTGGGACGGGCTGCTCGAACTCGGCCGACAATTCGGCGCCGAAAACCCGGCGGCCTGGGACGACCGCATCGACGCCTCTGCGCCCGACGACACGCCGATCCTCGTCTATACGTCCGGGACGACCGGCCCACCGAAAGGCGCGATGATCTCCAACCGGAACATCGTCTTCCAGGTCAGCAACGCCAACGCGATGCTGCACTTCCGGGAGGGCGACAACCAGCTCGCCTTCCTGCCGCTGTGCCATATCGCCGAGCGCGGCTTCTCCATGTTCCTGTCGATCGCCTACAAGACCGTCGTGAATTTCGCGGAAAGCCCGGAAACCGTGGCGGAGAATGTCCGGGAGGTGGCGCCGCACTACCTGTTCGCCGTGCCGCGGGTCTGGGAAAAATTCTATTCCGGCTTCACGATCCAGATGCAGGACGCGACCTGGATCGGCAAGCGGCTTTACGGCTGGGCGATCGGCGTGGGCAAACGCATCGCCGAGCACCGGATCGAGGGCACGGAGCCGGGGATCGGCGACAGGCTGCTGTACCGGATCGCCGACTTTCTGGTGCTGCACAACGTCAAGACGCTGATCGGCCTGCGCCGCACGCGCTGGACCGCCACCGGCGCGGCGCCGATCTCTCCCGACCTGATCCGCTGGTATCTCGCGCTCGGCATCAACATGGTCGAACTCTACGGCCAGACCGAGAATACCGGGGTCGCGACGAGCAACCGGCCGGACGAATTCAAGGTCGGCACGGTCGGCAAGGCGCTGCCCAACACCGAAGTCAGAATTTCGGACCGCGGCGAAATCCTGGTCAGGGGGCCGCACGTCTTCCAGGGCTATCTGAACAACCCGGAAAAGACGGCGGAAACCGTGGTCGACGGCTGGCTGCACACCGGCGATGTCGGCACGGTCGACAACCAGGGCTTCTTCCGGATCACCGACCGCCTCAAGGACATCATCATCACGGCGGGCGGCAAGAATGTGACGCCGTCGGAATTCGAGAACCAGCTGAAATTCTCGCCCTATATCGCCGATGCCGTCGTGATCGGCGACAAGCGCAGATTCCTGTCCTGCCTCGTCATGATCGACGAGGACAATGTCATGAAGTTCGCGCAGGACAACAACGTGCCCTTCTCCAACTATGCCAGCCTGTGCCGCGCCGGCGCGGTGCAGCAGCTGATCCAGGGCGAGATCGACACGGTGAACCGGGATTTCGCCCGGGTCGAGCAGGTCAAGGCCTTTCGGCTCATCGAACAGGTGCTGATGCCGGAGGACGAGGAACTGACCCCGACCATGAAGCTCAAGCGCGGTTTCGTAAGCGCCAAATACAAGGATTTGATCGACTCGATGTATGAGGCGGCGTAACCTGCCGATCCAACGGGCAGTGCGGTTTCCGGTCGACAGAACCGGTTCGCCGCCCGCTCCTGCTGAGGCTTGTCTAAGGGAGTAACCCCATGAAACTAAAGACAAAAGCGCTGTTGGCCGGCGTCTCGGGCGCCGCGCTGATCGCATCGGGCGCCGCGTCTGCCCAGACCCGCGGCGTGACGGATACCGAAGTTGTCGTCGGCAGCCATACGGCGCTCACCGGCCCGGTCGCGCCCTGGGGCGTCGGCCAGGCCGCCGGCGCGCGGATGGCGTTCGACGAAGCCAACGCGAAAGACGGCGTCCACGGCCGCAAGATCAGGTTTATCGTCGAGGATCACGGCTACCAGGTGCCGAAGGCCGTCCAGGCCGCCAACAAGCTGCTCAACCGCGACAACATCTTCGCCATGGTCGGCGCGCTCGGCACGCCGATGAACAACGCGGTGCTGCCGCGCCAGATCAAGGCCGGGGTGCCGAACTTCGTGCCGTTCACGGCGTCGCGCCAGATGATCGAGCCCTACCACCGGCTGAAATTCCTCGCCTTCGCCAGCTACTACGACCAGATGCGCGCCGCGACGAACTATTTCGTCAAGGAGAAGGGCTTCAAGAAAGTCTGCGCCATGTATCAGGACACGGATTACGGGCGCGAAATCCAACAGGCGGTGAACGACCAGCTGAAGGCGCTCAACCTGAAAATCGCCGGCGAGTCGGCACACAGCCCGCGTGAGAAATCCTTCGTCGGCGCGATCACCAAGCTGCGCAAGGCGGGCTGCCAGGTGACGATGATGGGAACGATCATCACCGACACCATCGGGCCGTTCCTGACGGCGAAGAAACTGGGCTGGAAATCGGTGTTCGTCGGCAATATCGCGACTTACGACCTGATCGTCTCAGGCTTCAAGAAGGGCCTGATGAACGGCTACTACGCCATGACGTCGTTCGAGATGATCTACCCGGACACCGCCGACCCGGCGCAAAAGGCATGGGCCGACGCCTTCAAGAAATACGCCGGCAAGCCGCACACCGGCGCGTCCCAGCTCGGTTACGGCAGCGGCGTGCTTTTCCTGGAAGCCCTGAAACGCGCCGGCAGGAACCTGACGACGGACAGCTTCATCGCGGCGATGGAGAGCATCAAGAATTACCAGATGCCGATCGGCGGCCCGCCGCTCACCTTCGGGCCGAACGATCACCAGGGCTCGACCGACGCCTATCTGGCGGTGGTGGAAAATGCGCGCTGGAAGACCCTGACAAAGCCGCTGTCCTACTAGGGCGCGTCCGCCATAGGTGGAACCAAGGCGGCGAGGCGCCCCTCGATACGGCCCCTACGGGGCCTACTCGGGATGAGGGGGTTGGGGGATCTGTACTGCATCCACACCACCCTCTCCCTCACCCTGAGTAGCCCCGGCCGCCAGGCCGGGGCGTATCGAAGGGCCCGCCCTGCGTTCTGCGCATGCGGCGTGACGAACCCCTGCCGGCCGGTTGATCCGGCCGGCGGCGGCCTCTACTCTCCGCCGCGATTGAACTGCGCGGTGGAGGTATCATGCCCGAACAGGATTCCGGCGGCCCCGGCGTCGCCCTGATCGTCGGCGCCGGCGTGGCGACCGGCAGCGCCGTCGCCCGGCGCTTCGCCCGCGAGGGCTTCACCATCTGCGCGACCCGCCGCGACCGCGCCGACGGGCTGAAAGACCTCGCGGCGGACGTCGAGGGCCTCGGCGCGAAGATCCATACCTTCGCCTCCGACGCCCGCAAGGAAGAGGCGGTCGTCGAACTGGTCGAGACGATCGAGAGCACCATCGGCCCGATCGAGGTGTGCGTCCACAATATCGGCGCCAATGTGCGCTTCGACATCGGCGAGACGACCTCCCGGGTCTACTACAAGGTCTGGGAAATGGCGGCGTTCAGCGCCTTCCTGTTTGGCCGCGAAGTTTCCAAGCGGATGGTCCCGCGCGGCCGGGGCACCATGATCTTCACCGGCGCGACGGCGAGCGTCCGGGGTGCGGCCGGCTTCGCTGCCTTCTCCGGCGCCATGCACGCCAAGCGGGCGCTGGCCGAGGCCATGGCGCGCGAACTGGGGCCGAAGGGCATCCATGTCGCCCACACGGTGATCGACGGCCCGATCGACACGCCCTGGACCCGCGAACTGATGCCGAACCTGATCGCCGAGCGCGACTGGGACGACAATCTGCTGCAGCCGGACCATATCGCGGAGACGTACTGGAGCATCCACTGCCAGCAGCGCACGGCCTGGACCTTCGAGGTCGACATGCGGCCCTGGGCCGAACCCTGGTAGCCCTGCAAGAAGGAAAGAGCGCACGCATGAGCAAGACCGTCGAATTCTGGTACGACGTGCAGAGCCCCACGGCCTATCTGGCCTACTGGGAATTGAAGAATGTTGCCGCACGCACCGGCGCGGCCATCGACTACCGGCCGATGCTGCTGGGCGGCGTGTTCAAGGCGACCGGCAACCAGACGCCGGTCAACGTCAAGCCCAAGGGCAAGTGGATGTTCTTCGACATGTCCAACTATGCCCGGAAATACGGCGTGCCCCTGCGGTCCAACCCCTATTTCGTCTTCAGTTCCCTGCCTCTGATGCGCGGGGCGATCCTGGCCCGGGAGCGCGGCGAACTGGACCATTACAACGACACGATCTTCTACGGCATCTGGCGCGACGCGAAGAATCTCGGCGACCCCGCCGTCATCGTCGAAACGCTGAAGGAGGCGGGCCTGGACGCCGGCGCCTATGTCGAGGGCATCCAGCGGCAGGACGTGAAGGACGCGCTGATCGCCAACACGAACGAAGCCGTGGAGAAAGGCGTGTTCGGCGCGCCGACCTTCTTCGTCGGCGACAGGATGTGGTGGGGGCAGGACCGGCTGGAGTGGGTCGAGCGGGAACTCGCCGCGTGAGCGCCGAACTGACGGCGCTGTTCGCCGACCGCATGGTGCCCATGGGCCGCACCCTCGGGCTCGAACTGGTCGATGTCGATCCGGACCGGGTCGTCGCCAGGGTCGAGGCGCGCGCGGAGCTGAGCACGTCGTCCGAGGCCATGCACGGCGGCGCGATCATGGCGGTGGCGGATACGCTCGGCGCCATCGGCACAGTCGCGAACATGCCGCGCGGCGCGCGCACCACGACCATCGAAAGCAAGACCAACTTCTTCCGCGCGGTTTCCGTCGGCTCGACCCTCACCGCCGAAGCCACGCCGCTGCACAAGGGGCGCACGACCCAGGTCTGGCAGACAAGGCTGACCGGCGAAAACGGTAAGCTGGCGGCCCTCGTCACCCAGACCCAGATGGTGCTGCATCCGGACTGAGGCGGGCGGCAGGCCCTGCCCCGATCCCACCCCGTCATATCGACCGGAGCCCCGGATTTATCCGGGGCGGAGCGGAGATATCTTTCCCGCGCAGTGCAAGGTCCAAAGTCCCGCGGGCGAAAGATTTCTCCACTCCCCGCCTGGCGGCGCTCCGGTCGAAATGACGCGAGGGGGAGGCGACCGGTCGGAATGACGGGAGGGAGTGGCCGTCCGGCGCCGGTTTCCGGCTACTTGTTCGGGCAATTCGCCTTCTTGCCCCGCCAGGCCCACAAATCGCCTTTCCGGTCGCGGATTTGCCATCCCGAAAGAACCGGCGTTGGTCCTCTGTTCGGCGGCGGTCGGAAAACGGCTCCCGGCGCCCGGCCGGCGGCTCGCGGCGAGGCCCGGCCGTTGCGGTCAGCAACGCTTGGACTTGGACGATCTCTTCCCATGGCTGAACCGCACAGTGGAGCAATAGCCGTCGGCAAAGCGGAAGACCCATCGGCCGTGCATCCTGCCGTTCGCATAGGAGCCTTCGGAGGCATTCCCGTTGGCCCGGCGCGTGACCCACCTTCCGTGCATCTTGCCGTTCGAATAGGGGCCTTCGGAGACATCCCCGTTGGCCCGGCGCGTGACCCACCTTCCGTGCCGCCTGCCGTTCGCATAGGAGCCCTTGGAGACACGTCCGCTGGCGTAGCGCCAGACCCACCTTCCGTGCCGCTTGCCGTTCGCATAGGGGCCTTCGCCGGTTCCCTTGGCCCAGCGCAGGAGCCACCTTCCGTGCCGCCTGCCGCGAACCAGCGTGCCCGTTTCCTCGCTCGAACCGCGGGACGATTTCAGTCCCATCGTTCCCCGTCCAACGGCGATGCCATCTGCGCACGCGCCGGACCAGGTCAGCGTCACCACCGGATTGTAGCTGGTAACGAACATATGGCAGCCGGGTTTGTTGGCGAATTCGTGCCAGCACGTCGCGCCCTTGCCCATCCCCGCGCATTTCGGCGACGGGCCGCCCGCCGGGCTGCCGCGTTGCGGTTGCGGTTCCTGGCGCCGTTCGGCCATCGCCACCATCAGCGAGCCGTGCACGAAGGCCGCGCCGCCGCCCGGTGCGGCGACCCTGAACCAGTCGCCGGCCCGGCCCGTGACCTGCACCTCCTGGCCGGTCCGGAGCGAGCCGACGACCCGATGGTTCGTGCCCGGCCCGGCGCGCAGGTTGGAACCCGTGCGCGCCCTCATCCGCCGGTCCAGCGGGGAGATTCCCGGCCCGCCATCCTCCTGCACGACCGTCTTCGTGACTTCGCAGCTGAAGCCGGTGAAGTCGGTAATCCGCGCCGCGCCGGAAAGATTGCACTTGCTCATCTGGTGGCGGAAATGAGTCACGCAGCCCTGCGCCTGGCGCCGGAAAACCGGCAGGCAGCCGGCGTATTTGCGGTTCTTCGTATTGCTCTCGAAGTTCGTGTTCTGGCGGCACAGGGCGATCTTGTTTTTGATCGCCTGCCGACAGGCCTCGCGATTACCCGACACGTCGGAGTAGTAGACCCCGTCGATGTTGCCGAATTTCGGTTTCAGTTCCTTCGCCGAGGCCGCCGGCATCGCCGCCGCCGCCAGCAGCAACGCCGCAAGGCACACCCTTCCGATCCGCATCCCGTTTCTCCTCCCGTTCGAGGGCCCGCCGCCCTCGTTTCCGTCCGCCCGAACGTCCAGCGCAGCCGGCCGGCGGCTTGGGGAGAGGCGCGACCGTTGCGGTCAGCAAGGCTTGCCAGAATTCGGTAAACTCCTCCCGTAGCGGAACCGTGTAGCCAAACACGTTCCGCTTGAGAGGCGGTAGACCCATCTTCCGTGCTGCTTGCCGTCAACATAGGGGCCTTCGGAGAACCCCCCGCTTGGGAGGCGATAGACCCAACGGCCGTGCATCCTGCCATCCACATAGGGGCCTTCGGACACCATACCGTCGGCCCAACGCCAGATCCACCTTCCGTCCAGCTGGCCGCGAACCAGCGTGCCTGTCGCCTCGGCGGACCAGTCCTGCGTCTTCAATCTCGATGTTCCGCGTCCCACAGCGACACCGCGGGCGCACGCCCCCGACCAGGTCGCGGTCTCCGGCGGTCTGTAGTAGGAACGGAATATGAGGCAACCCGGTTTGTTGGCGAGTTCGAGCCAGCACTTCGCGCCCCTCCCCATCCCCGCGCATTTCGGCGACGGGCCGGCGGCCGGTCTGCCGCGTTGCGGTTGCGGCGCCTGGCGCCGTTCGGCCATCGCCACCAGCAGCGACCCGTGCACGAATGCCGTACCGCCGCCCGGTGCGGCGATCCTGAGCCAGTCGCCGGCCCGGCCGGTCACCTGCACCTCCTGGCCGGTCCGGAGCGAGCCGACGACCCGGTGGTTCGTACCCGGCCCGGCGCGCAGGTTGGAGCCCGTGCGCGCTTTCATCCGTTGGTTCATGGGCGCGATGCCCGGTCCGCTATCCTCCACGACCGTCTTCGTCACTTCGCAACTGAACCCGGTGAAGTCGGTAATCCGCGCCGCGCCCGACAGGTCGCACTTGCTCATCTGGTGCCGAAAATGGACGGTGCAGCTCTGCGCCTGGCGCCGGAAAATCGGCAGGCAGCCGGCGTATTCCCGGTTCCTGGTGTTGCTCTCGAAATTGGTGTTCTGGCGGCAGAGCGCGATCTTGTTCCTGATCGCCTGCCGGCACGCTTCGCGGTTGCCCGACACGTCGGAGTAGTAGACGCCGCCGATATCGCCGAATTTGGGCTTGAGTTCCCTGGCTTCGGCCGCCGGCATCGTCGCCGCCGCCGCCAGCAGCAACGCCGCAAGGCACAACCTTCCGATCCGCATCCCGATTCTCCTCCCGTTCGACGATCCGTTGCCCTTCCTTCAATGCGCCCAAACCGAACGTCTAGCGCAACCGGCCGGCACGAGCAACGCCGGGCGCCCCGGTCGGAGTGGCGGCCGTCCGCGCCGGTCCTTAGGCCGTTCGGGCGCCTTGGCTCCTGCTTTCCACCCTTACCCCGCAAACCCGGAAGCACCCCATGCCCGGCCTTGTCCCTTGAACGCACTCCGGGGCGTCCGGGCGGAATTTCAAAAATATTTGCCTATTTTCTATTTCTTTTCCTTGACATTCCGATTTTTATCTCCTATATCGCCTCCTGCCAACGCCCGAAATGCGCCCGGAGCGCCGCGCGGGCGTCTTTTCGCTCAATCCCGATCGCCGCGCCGCCGGAGATGTATCCCGGCGGGGCAAGCGCGGCTTCCCCTCCCTTGGGGATTCTTCTGCGGAAAGGCCGCAGGCCGGTTCCGAAGGACAGAGCGACGATCGCCCTCCCCTTGGGGGAGAGCCTGCCCCGAGCTTCTCGAAGGAAGGTGGGGGGAGGGGTATACGGCGGCCGGAACGTTGCCGGAAGCGGCCTCGTTGCAACGACGAACGACCCCTCCCCGTCATTTCGACCGAAGCGCAGCGAGTGGAGAAATCCGGCGGGCGACGGAGGCCGGCCAAGCGCCGGAGCCTTTGGCGTCGATGGAGCGCCCGCCAGATTTCTCCCCTTCGACTTCGCTCAGGGCAGGCTACTCCGCCCCGGCCCTGGGGGCCGGGGCTCCGGTCGAAATGACGGGAAAGGAGGAGAGGGATTCGGGTGGCGCTTCCTTCGCAGAGGACTTCCCGGGGAAGGCGGTTCCGGTGGATTTTCTGCAAAACGGGGCGCGCCCTGTCCGGGTCAGGAAAACCGGCCAACTCTCTGTTTTTCCGGCCCATTCGCCGGAAAGAGATAGCGAACGGCTGTGCAAAGCATGAAGGAATAATACCCTATGCCTACAAATTTTGCAGCCAAACCGGCGTGACGCTCCGGGTCTCTGATGCCCCCGAAAGCGTTGCAGGGCAAGGCTTTGCGCGAAACGCCGCAGCGTAGCGGCGGGGCGTCCGGCAAAAAATTGCGATGGGTAGACCGGTCTGTCCAGTTCAGGAAAATGGGTCAACCCACTGTTTTTAAGCTTAATTTTCAAAATTCGAATGTTGAACGAACGTGCAAAAATAGAGGATAATGCTCCTATTTTACAATTTTCGCGGCGTGGCGTCCCCTTCGACTTCGCCCAGGGCAGGCCCCTCGATACGGCGCGCAAGCGCGCCTACTCGGGATGAGGGGCATTGGGGAATATGGCTGCATCCACACCACCCTGCCCCTCACCCTGAGTAGCCCCGGCCGCCAGGCCGGGGCGTATCGAAGGGCGGGGCGTATCGAAGGGCGGGGCGTATCGAAGGGGCCTGCCCCGAGCCTGTCGCAGGGGGCCGGCGACCGCCGAGGTGGCGCATCGGTCGAAAACGGACGCGGGCTACCGCCGCCGTTTCGGTCCGCGCACCAGGGCGTCGATCACGCCGCGGAAGCCGCGGACTTCGCCGCCGGTCATGTTCGCCCGGTGGAACAGGGTGCGCAGGTTGCGCGCCATGATCGGGCGGCGTTCCGGCGGATGGAAATAGCCGGCCTCGTCGAGCGCGCCCTCCAGATGCTCGAACATCCTGAGCAGTTCCGCGTGCAGCACCGGGGCTTCGGGCGCTCCGGCCGCCGTCTCCGGCTCCGGCGGCGCCGCACCAGGACCCGCCGTCCACCATTCCCAGCCGACGAGCAGCACCGCCTGGGCGAGGTTGAGCGACGTGTGCGCCGGATGGAGACGGGCCTCGATGATCGTGCCGGCGAGCGCGACATCGTCGTTGTGCAGGCCCTTGGATTCCTTGCCGAACAGGATGCCGTTGCGCGCGCCGCCCGCTTCGGCCCGGCGCATCTCCGCCGCCGCCTCGCGCGGGCCGAGCACCGGCTTGTTCATGTCGCGCGGCCGGGCGGTCGTCGCATAGACGCGATGCAGCCCGTCCAGCGCCGCGGCGGCCGTTTCGTACAGGCGGGCCTGCTCCAGGATACCTTCGGCGCCGGAAGCGGCCGCGATCGCCCGTTCGCTCGGCCAGCCGTCGCGCGGATCGACCAGCCGCAGGTCGGACAGGCCGCAATTCATCATGGCGCGCGCCGCCGTGCCGATATTTTCGCCGAGCTGCGGCTCGACCAGGATTATCGCAGGGGCGTCGCTACCGGCCATTCCCGTTGCGCCCATTCCCGTTACGCCCGTTCCCGTTACGGCCGTCGGCGTGGCGCAGCAGCTTCCAGTAGATCGCGTCGCGCAGCGCCTCGTAGGACGCCTCGATGATGTTGGCCGATATCCCGACCGTCGACCAGCGCAGGCCGCTGCCGTCGGTCGATTCGATCATCACCCGCGTCACCGCGGCGGTGCCTTCCTGCGGCGTCAGGATGCGGACCTTGTAGTCGGTGAGGCGCATGTCGGCCAGTTCCGGATAGGCGCGCAGCAGCGCCTTGCGCATGGCGTCGTCCAGCGCGTCGACCGGCCCGTTGCCCTCGCCGGCTTCCAGATAGGGCTCGCCGCCCACGTCCAGCTTGGTCACGGCGGTGGACACCGTGGTCAGGCTGCCGCGCGCGTTGTAGCGGCGCTCGGTCTCGACCCGGAAACTCTCCATGGTGAAGAATTTCGGCAGGCCCTGCAGCAGCTTGCGGGCCAGCAGCTCGAAACTGGCCTCGGCGCCGTCATAGGCATAGCCGTCATGCTCGCGCGCCTTCACATCCTCGACCAGCCGGCCGATCTTCGGATTGTCGGCGGCGATCCCGATCCCGGCATCGGCCAGCCGGGCCAGAATATTGGACCGGCCGGCCTGGTCCGACACCACGATATGCCGGCGGTTGCCGACCAGGGCCGGGTCGATATGCTCGTAGGTCCGCGGGTCTTTCTGGACGGCCGAGACATGCAGGCCGCCCTTGTGGCTGAACGCCCCCTCGCCGACATAGGCCTGGCTGCGGTCGGGGCTGCGGTTCAGCAATTCGTCGAGCATGTGCGAGATTGAGGTCAGCCGCTTGAGCTGCGCCGGCGCTATGCCGATTTCGTAGTCCGTCTTCAGCGCCAGGGTCGGGATCAGCGAGATCAGGTTGGCGTTGCCGCAGCGCTCGCCCAGCCCGTTGATCGTGCCCTGGACCTGCCGCGCGCCGGCCTCGACCGCCGCCAGCGAATTGGCGACGGCGTTCTCGGTATCGTTGTGGGCGTGGATGCCCAGATGCGTGCCGGGAATGTGCCGCGCCACCTCGGAAACGACGCGGTAAACCTCGTCCGGCAGGGCGCCGCCGTTGGTATCGCACAGCACGATCCAGCGCGCGCCCGCTTCGTAGGCGGCCTTCAGGCAATCCAGGGCGAATTCCGGATTGGCCCTGTAGCCGTCGAAGAAATGCTCGGCATCGAACATCGCCTCGTCGAGCCGCCGCCGCGCGAGGGCGATGCTGTCGGCGATCATCGCGATATTTTCCTCGAGCGTCGTCTCGAGGGCGATATCGACGTGGAAATCCCAGGTCTTGCCGACCATGCAGACGGTGCGCGCCTTCGTCGTCAGGATGGCGGTCAGGCCCGGATCGTTCTCGGCGCTGCGCCCCGGCCGGCGGGTCATCCCGAAGGCGGTGAATTTCGCCGTCTTCAGGGCCGGCGGCGCATCGAAAAAGAGATCGTCGGTCGGGTTCGCGCCGGGCCAGCCGCCTTCGATATAGTCGAGGCCGAGCGTATCCAGCGCTTCGGCGATCGCCGTCTTGTCGCGCACCGAAAAATCGACGCCCCGGGTCTGCGCACCGTCCCGCAGCGTCGTGTCGAACAGATAGATGCGCGTGTCGTCGGCGCTCACCCGGCGTCTCCGAACCCTTGCCGTCTCCCCCCGGACAGTTACCACCGGCCGGCGGCCGCAATCCTGCGACACGGCCTCACAGGGCGCGCCAGGCCGGGTTCGCTTTCCCCGCGGCAACCGCCTTGCTAAGTAGCGGACCGGAAACCTTCGACCGCCGCCGGTTCCATGCGCCAAGCCCCCATGCCCGAAGCCCCTGCGCCCGTTTCTTCCGTCCTCGACCTGATCGGCGATACGCCGCTGGTCGAGGCCGCGTGCTTCGATACCGGCCCGTGCCGCCTGTTCCTCAAACTGGAGAGCCAGAACCCCGGCGGCTCGGTCAAGGACCGGGTTGCGCTCTCGATGATCCGCGCTGCGGAAGAAGCCGGCGACCTCGAACCCGGCGGCACGATCGTCGAGGCGACGGCGGGCAACACCGGGCTCGGCCTCGCCCTGATCGGCGTGTTGCGGGGCTACCGCTGCATCCTGGTGGTGCCGGACAAGATGAGCCAGGAGAAGATCTTCCATCTCAAGGCGCTGGGCGCCGACGTCCGCCTGACCCGCTCCGACGTCGGCAAGGGCCATCCGGACTACTACCAGGACGTCGCGGCCCGCCTGGTCCGGGAGATACCCGGCGCCTGGTGGGCCGACCAGTTCGGCAATCCGGCCAACCCGAAAGCGCACGAGACCGGCACCGGGCCGGAAATATTCGAGCAGATGGGCGGCGACGTGGACGCCGTCGTGTGCGGCGTCGGCTCGGGCGGCACGATCACCGGGATCGGCCGCTTCATGGCCGCGCACTCGCCGAAGACGGAAATGGTGCTGGCCGATCCGGAAGGGTCGATTCTGGCGGACTATGTCAACACCGGGACGATCGGCAACGAGGTCGGCTCATGGCTGGTCGAGGGGATCGGCGAGGACTTCATCCCGCCGGTCGCCGATCTCGGCCTGGCCGGCAGGGCCTACAGCATCCCGGATTCCGAGTCGCTGGCGACCATCCGGGCCCTGCTGCTGAAAGACGGCATCTTCGCCGGCACCTCCTCGGGCACGCTGATCGCGGCGGCGGTGCGCTACTGCCGCGAACAGAGCGAACGGAAACGGGTCGTCACCCTGATCTGCGACGGCGGCGCCAAATATCTCTCGAAGGCCTACAACGACTACTGGATGGCCGATCAGGGATTTCTCAGCACCGAACCGGCCGGCGATCTGCGCGACCTGATCGGCCGCAAACATTCCGAACGCGCGGTCGTCACCGTCGAGCCGGGCGAAACCCTGATGGCGGCGTTCGGCCGGATGAAGCTGCACGACGTTTCGCAACTGCCGGTCATGGACGACGGCCGCATCGTCGGCATCATCGACGAGAGCGATATCCTGCTGTCGGTACAGGAGGATTCGGGCCGCTTCGAACAGCCGGTGCGCGACGCGATGACCGCCAACCTGGAAACCATCGATCCCGGCGCGCCCGTCGACGCCCTGCCGGCCCTGTTCGCCGGGGACAGGATCGCCATCGTGATGGACGGCGACCGGTTCCTCGGCCTGATCACGCGGATCGACCTGCTGAACTATCTGCGTCAGCGGGCGGGCTGATCCCGGGCAGATCCCCGGCCGATCTCCGGCTGCCGGGCGGCTATGCCATCCGCGCTGCGTCGCCATCCCCGGCCTGCGGCAGATAGTGCCGCCAGCGGGCCTCGACCTCGGCCGCAAGCCCCTTGCGCAGCCCGAGCGCGAAGGCGACCTCGGCAACCAGAAACACCGGCGCAACGAAGACCTGCATGAAATTGTCCAGAAGGGCCGGTTTTCGGCCCTCGAAGGCATGGCCGGCCAGCTGCAGGCTCCAGCCGCCGACGAACAGAATGGCGAAGGTAATCCCGACCGCGGCCGCACCCTGCATCGCCAGCCAGTCGGCGAACGGCAGCGCCGGCAGGAACGCAAGCGACGTAACGATTCCGAAGGGCCGGTCCAGCGCGATCCAGTAGATCCAGACAGCCGCCGCGAACGCCGTCGCCAGGGAAAGATCGTACCCGCCGAGCGTGCCGAATTCGACCGGGGCCAGCGGCAGGAGGAGAGATACCGCGATCGCCGGCACGCCGATGAAATGCAACGCCTTGTTGCGGCCGTCCCGGTGGTAGGACGCGTATCTCGAAATCTGCTCGACGAACCGGCCGCGCATCGCCTAATACCCGGCGTCGCCGCCATCGCCGTCCGCCGCGATCCGGGCATATCTGCCGCGGTAATAGAGCAGCGGATCGCCTTCGGCCTCGTGGCTGAACCGCACCACCTGGCCGACGACGATGATATGGTCGCCGCCGTCGTGGACGGCGTGGGTCCTGCACTCGAAGAGCGCCAGCATGTCGTCGAACACCGGACAGCCGACGCTGCACAATTGGTAGCCGACATGGCGCCACTTGTCCTCGGACGGCCGCGCGAAATGGGCCGACACGTCCTCCTGCGCCCCGGTCAGCACGTTCACGGCGAAATGCTTCGCCTTTGCGAAATGGTCGTAGGAGTAGCTGCCCCGGTCCAGGCAGAACAGGAGCAGCGGCGGGTCCAGCGAGACGGAACAGAAGGAATTGGCGGTGAACCCGACCGGCGCGCCGCCCGACATCGTCGTGATGACGGTCACGCCGGTGGCGAAGGTTCCGAGCGCCTTGCGATAGTCCTGGACGTCACCGGCCGCCGCCACCCGATCCCTCCTGCCTCGTGGCATAACGGCGTTAGCCTAGCCGGCCCTCCGTGCGGCGTCAAAACGGTACGGCAGCAGGCTGGCAATGGACGACGGGCTGTGCCAGTTAGACCCGCCCGATTTCGACACCGCCCGCCTGGAGGCCCGATCCGTGAAACTCGACACCCGTATCGTCCGCGCCGGAATTTCCCCCGACCCGACCACCGGCGCCATCCTCCCGCCGATCTACGAGACGGCGACCTTCGTCCTCGAGGAAGTCGGCCGGGACAAGGGGTTCGACTACACGAGATCGTCCAACCCGACGCGCCAGGTGCTGGAGGAAAATCTCGCCGCCATCGAAGGGGCGGAATACGGCATCTGCTTCTCCAGCGGGATGGCGAGCGTCGACAGCGTCATGAAGCTGCTGTCGGCCGGCGATCACACGGTCTCCTCGAACGATGTCTACGGCGGGGTTTCGCGGCACTTCAACCGGGTGCTGTCGCGCTACGGCCTCGAATTCACCTATGTCGATACCGCCGATCCGGACGCCGTGCGCGCCGCGATCCGCCCGGAAACCCGGATGCTGTGGGTAGAAACGCCGACCAATCCGCTGCTTCAGGTGACGGACCTCGCGGCGATGGCGGAGATCGCGAAGGAGCACAATCTCCTGCTTGGCGTCGATTCCACCTTCGCCACGCCGGTGTTCCTGCGGCCCCTGGAATTCGGTGCGGACATCGTGGTCCACAGCACGACCAAATATCTCTCCGGCCACAACCAGATCATCGGTGGCGCTGTCCTGACCAACCGGGAAGACATCTTCCGGGAGATGAAATTCATCCAGAAGACCATCGGTGCCGTGCCGAGCCCGATGGATTGCTGGCTGGTTCTTCTCGGCCTGAAAACGCTGCATCTGCGCATGGCGCGCCACAATGACAGCGGCATGAAGATCGCGCGCTTTCTGGATGCCCACGACAAGGTTGCGCAGGTCCGCTATCCCGGCCTGCCGTCGCATCCGCAGCACAACGTCGCCGCGGCTCAGATGGACGGTTTCTCCGGCATGATCTCCTTCGAGCTGAAAGGCGGCATCCCGGCGGGAACGGCGCTGATGAACTCGGTCGAACTGTGCGCGCTGGCCGAGAGCCTGGGCGCGGTGGAAACCATGATCACCCACCCGGCGACCATGACCCATGCCGAGGTGCCGGCCGAGGAACGCCACGCCCGCGGCCTGACCGACGGCCTGGTGCGCATTTCGGTCGGCATCGAGGATTGCGACGACATCCTGGCCGATCTGGACCGGGCGCTCGACGCAGCCTGAGAGGCCGCAGAGCCCGAACGTCGTTCGGGTTTTTCGGGCGCCCCTCCGGCCGTTTCGTCCGCAGAATGTTATGGGCGGCCCGCGGCGGTCGGCTTGCAATGGCCAGGCATCTTGGCCATCATACCCGCGCTACAGCAACCCGACGGATTTGGCGGCAACCGGCCGATACACAGCGATGACAGCGAAACCTGCCAAGCTGCCCCGATTTTTCTACCGCATGCCGCCCCGGCCCTGCCCCTATCTCAAGGGGCGGACCGAACAGAATATCTTCACCGAGCTGAACGGACCCGACACGGCCGGTCTTTACGATGCGCTGACCCAGTCGGGCTTCCGGCGGTCGCACAACGTCGCCTACCGGCCGGCCTGTCCTGGTTGCCGGGCCTGCGTGCCGGTCCGGGTCGTCGCGCCGGAATTCGCGCCGGGCGCCAGCCTGCGCCGGATCGCCAGACGCAACCGCGATCTCACCGAACAGGATCTGCCGGCCCGGGCGACGGCCGAGCAGTTCGAGCTGTTCCTGCGCTATGTCACCTCGCGGCACGGCGACGGCGAAATGGCCGGCATGGATTTCCAGGAATATGCCGCGATGGTGCAGGACAGCCCCTTGCGCACCTTCATCACCGAGTTCCGCGACGGGCGCGGCCGGCTGCGCGCCTGCGCGCTGGTCGACCGGCTGGAAGACGGCCTCTCCGCGGTCTACAGCTTCTTCGATCCGGCCCTCGACCAGCGCAGCCTCGGCACCTTCACGATCGTCCGCCTGATCGCCAGGTCGCGGCAGCTCGACCTGCCCTACCTCTATCTCGGCTACTGGATCGAAGGCAGCCCGAAGATGTCCTACAAATGGCGTTTCCGGCCGCTCGAAGGGCTGACGGCCGAGGGCTGGCGCCTGCTCGATCTGCGCCCGCCCGAAGAGCGGGATCTGTTCGCGGCCTGATCGCAATCCGAACGGTCCGGATCTGAAGCGAATTGCCCGTTCCGGCGCCGATGCGGCCTCGGCCCTACAGGCAGAATCGGAGTCCGCCGGCCAATAGCGCGCATGTTGCCAGTGCATCTTTACGGAATATAATGCGTCCACGCTGCCAGGCGGGGGAGCGCCCCTCCGGGATCTCCGCCGCCTCGACTATCCAGAATCCGTGTGCCTGAACCGGCCCCGTCAGGATAGTCAGCAGGCGCGAGGGAGCCACAACAGTCAAAGAGGACGGTCCATGAAACGTCGTATTTTCCTGTCGGGCGCGGCTGCGGCCGGCGCTACCGTCGCCGCCAGCGCACTGCCGAAGCCGGCACTGGCGCAGAAAACAGTCGAAGCCGTGATGGTGACGACGTGGCCGCGCGATTTCCCGGGCCTCGGCACCGGCGCGCAGCGCCTTGCCAAGCGGATCAACGATGCCACCGACGGCCGGATCAAGGTCACCTACTACGCCGCCGGCGAGAAGGTCGGCGCGTTCGCCTCGTTCGACGAGGTTGCGTCGGGCAAGGCCCAGATCTATCACGCCGCCGATTACTACTGGAAAGGCAAGCATCCGGCCTGGGCCTATTACACGGCTGTGCCGTTCGGCCTGACCTATACCGAGATCAACGCCTGGATCCAGTGGGGCGGCGGCCAGGAGCTCTGGGACAAGGTCGCCGGCGAATTCGACCTCAAATGCGTCCGCGCGGGCAACACCGGCGTCCAGATGGGCGGCTGGTTCCGCAAGGAAATCGAATCGCCCGACGATCTCAAGGGCCTGAAGATGCGTATCCCGGGCCTGGGCGGCGACGTCATGGCCAAGCTGGGCGCATCCCCGGTCTCGCTGCCGGGAGGCCAGATCTATGAGAACCTGGTCTCCGGCGCCATCGACGCCACCGAGTGGGTCGGCCCGTGGAACGACAAGTTCATGAAGTTCTACGAGGCGGCCAGCTATTACTACTATCCGGGCATGCACGAGCCGGGATCGATGCTGGCAATGGGCATGAATGCGTCGTGGTGGGGCAAGCTGAGCAAGAACGATCAGACGATCATCGAAGCGCTCGCCGCCGCCGAGAACGACATCATGATGGCCGAATTCAACGCCAAGTCCGGTCAGGCGCTGAAGGAGCTCGTCACGGACCACGGCGTCAAGCTGCGCCAGTTCAACGACGATGTCTACGATGCGTTCTACAAGGCCGCCCAGGAAGTCTTCGAGGCGACCCGCGCTCACAGCGCACTTGCGAAGGAAGTCGACGACAGCTTCCGCAAGGCGCGCGCGGAACTCGGCGCCTGGACGCAGATTTCCGACCAGGCCTATCTGGCCCAGCGGAACCGCGTGCTCGGCCTCTAGCCGAAGCGTCGCCGGGACAAGTTCGGGAGCAGCCGATGGCGCCATCGGCTGCTCCCGGTTCTTTCGGCCCGGTTCCCTAACGCGTTGAGCGGGCGCAGCGCGAGCGACCCAGCCAGTCGGGCGAACCATCATGAACACTGCGACGGCGGCGGCCGGTTCCGGCTCCCTGTCCGATCTTGAGGCCGCTGTGGCCGCATCGGGCCGGATGCAGCCGGCATTGCGTGTGCTTGCGCTGTCCGTCTCCTATCTCGGGTTCGTCTATCTGGCGAACGCCTATATGGTTTTCTGGCTCGATTGGCCGGGCGTGGTCGCCCTGCTCGGAGACGCCGGCCTGTTGGGCTTCACCGCCCCGAAAGAGCCGGTCGGCGACCGCGTTGCCCTCGCCATTCTTCAGATCGCGCTCTATCCGGTAACCGTCGCCGCGGTCGTCGTTTACGTCTTGCGGACGCGGGCGCGCACGCTCCATACGGATGCAGGACGCTTGAGCGCCATCGGCGCGTTCATTGCGCGGGCCGCCTTCTGGACCGTGCTTCTCGTCGGGCTTGCCGACGCCGTCGTCTCCTTCCTGAGGGTCGAGGGCCTGCTCGTCGATGTCGTCGGCAAGAGCCTGGCGCAGGATCTCGGCAAGTCGGCCTTCCGCGCCCAGGTCATGCACCTGCCCCTGATGGCGATCGCCGTCGTGATTTCGCTGTTCACCCGCTCGGTCGGCTTTACCTGGCTGGCGCTGCTGGTGGTGGTTGCCGAACTCCAGATCGTCATCCTGCGGTTCCTCTTTTCCTACGAACAGGCCTTCATGGCCGATCTGGTGCGCTTCTGGTACGCCGCCCTGTTCCTGTTCGCGAGCGCCTATACGCTGCTCCACGAAGGCCATGTCCGGGTCGACGTGCTGTATTCCGGCTTCGCCGCACGCCGCCGCGCTTGGGTCAACGCAGTGGGCGCGGCCATTCTGGGCGCACCGGTCTGCTGGATCGTGATGACGATGGGCCTGGCCAACAAGTTCAGCATCGTCAGCGGTCCGCTGCTCAGCTTCGAGGTCACGCAGGCCGGTTTCGGCCTCTATGTCAAATACATGCTGGCCGGGTATCTCCTGGTCTTTGCGGTAACCATGCTGCTGGAATTCATGGCGTCGCTGCTGTCTAACGCCGGCGTTCTGCTGGCGGAAGACGACGCGCCGAAGAGCACGGGCGAGAGCGATGCGCACCATTAGCGGCGGCCGGGCGGCGCGGCGGGGCGGCGGCTGATGGAATTCTTCTTTCTTCTGCTGCTGGTGCTGCTGATGGCGGGCGCCCTGGCGTCCGGTTATCCGGTCGCCTTCGCCCTGCCCGGCTCCGCCATCCTCACCATCCTGCTCGCGACGGTCGCCGGGGTTATCTTCACCGGCGACGAAGGCAGCTTCTTCCACACCGGCGGGCCCATCGAATGGCTCAATTCCGGCGTCTCCAACTTCCGGGGCGTCTACTGGGATCCCGACCGCGACACGCTGATCGCGATTCCGCTGTTCGTCTTCATGGGCATCATGCTCGAGCGGTCGAAGATCGCGGAAGACCTGCTGGTGACCATGGCCCAGCTGTTCGGCCGCATCCCGGGCGGCCTGGGCATCTCGGTCGTCTTCGTCGGCGCGCTGCTCGCGGCGACCACCGGCATCGTCGGCGCGACGGTCGTCGCCATGGGGCTGATTTCCCTGCCGGTCATGCTGCGCAACAAGTACAGCCAGGCGCTCGCCACCGGCACGATCAGCGCGTCCGGCACCCTGGGCCAGATCATCCCGCCGTCGATCGTGCTGATCATCCTGGCGGACCAGCTCTCCAACGCGACCGACCAGGCGCTCACCCTGCGCAAGGCGGAATACAAGGCGGGCACCGGTTCGAGCGCCATGCCCGGCGAATACGGCCTGACCTCGGCAAGCGCCGGCGACATGTTCCTCGGCGCCTTCCTGCCCGGCATGGTTCTGGTCGGCCTGTATATCGTGTTCATCCTGGTAACGGCGCTGCTGCGCCCGCGGCTCGCGCCGCCGGTGCCCCGGGAAGGGAAGTTCGATGCGGCCTTCGCCAGGCGGGTGCTGATCGTCCTAGTGCCGCCGCTGACCCTGATTTTCGCCGTGCTGGGATCGATCCTGACCGGCATCGCGACCGTTAACCAGGCCGGTGCGATCGGCGCCACCGGCGCGATGATCATGGCGGGCTACCGGCTCTACCAGGGAAGGAGGGACGCGTTCTACCCGGCCGTGATGGCGGTCCTGTCGATCGTCGGGATTCTCGTCCTGCTCTCGTTCTACACGATCAATGTCAAGAATGTCGCCAGCGCCGACGACGTGACCGCGCTCATCCTCGCGTCGATCGCCGTCTTCTTCCTGCTGACATCGCTCGTCTGGAGCGGCTGGCGCGTCTACAAGACCGAAGACACGCTGCGCTACGTCATGGTCGAAACGGCGAAGACCACCTCGCTGGTCTTCATCATCCTGATCGGCGCGGCGATGCTCACCGCCGCCTTCCGCGCATTCGGCGGCGAAGATCTGGTGCGCGAGTTCCTGTTCGGCCTGCCCGGCGGCTTCCTCGCCAAGTTCGCCCTGGTCATGGCGGTGATTTTCATCCTCGGCTTCTTCCTCGACTTCATCGAGATCGCCGTCGTCGTGGTGCCGATCATCGCTCCGATCCTGCTCGCCGATCCGTCGGCCAACGTCACCGCCGTGTGGCTCGGCGTGATGATCGGCGTCAACATCCAGACCTCGTTCCTGACGCCGCCCTTCGGCTTCGCCCTGTTCTATCTGCGCGGCGTGGCGCCGGCATCGGTGAAAACCATTTCGATGTACAAGGGCGTCGTGCCCTTCATCACCCTGCAGTTGATCGCGCTGGGCATCGTCGGGCTCTACCCGTCGCTGGTGAATTTCCTGCCGAACCGGATATCCCTCAGCGGCGAGAACGCGCCGCCGCCGCGCAACCCGCGCCTCCAGGCCTGCATCGAAGAGCGCAACTTCGTGCTGATTACAGAGAACCGGGCCGTCTTGCTGGCGGCGGTCGACAGGATATCGAAGACCGATATTTCCTACCTTCCGGCCGCACGGCAGGGAACGCTGAAGCGGGCTTACAAAAATGCCCGGGACACCTTCGCGCGAATCGGCGACGTCCGCGCCGCGGGGCAAGCGGTGGCCGATTTCGTCCCGGCTTACCGCCCGATGCACCGCAAGGTCCGCTCGGTCAACCGCCAGATCCTGATCATCGACGGCAAGCTGGCCCAAGAAGCCGAGGACCTGCGCCGGCTACGGGACGCCGACCGGCCGGACCGTGCGGCAATCGCCGATCTCGAGAAGGACATGACGGAATTGCAGGCCGAGAAGAAGGCGCTCCAGGCGACGGTGCCGGCGGACTGGCAGGCCCGGCGCAAGCAATATCTCGACCTCGCCAAGAAGGAGCGGTTGGCCCGCCTCCGCTATCGCCGGACCGTCGACAATGCCTATGCGCCGATCAAGGAAATCCGTGTGCTGATCGCCAGCGCCGGGGCGCTGGGCGCGCTCAAATCAAAACTGAC
This sequence comes from Alphaproteobacteria bacterium, assembly GCA_965202925.1. Classification (GTDB taxonomy): domain Bacteria; phylum Pseudomonadota; class Alphaproteobacteria; order Bin65; family Bin65; genus Bin65. Next base: position 191,914 of record CBDBCG010000003.1, read on the forward strand.
GGCGCTCAAGCCGCTGATCGAAACCGGCGAGCCGAAAACCGCACAAACCGCGCTGCGGGCGCTGGAGCGCGAAATTCGCTCGGTTGGCGGCACCAGCGAGATCCGCTCGCGCCTGCGCGAAGCCCGGCGCAACCTGCGCACGACCCGGCTGCGGCGCGACAAGGCGCTCAAGGCCTATGGCGACGCGCTCACGCGGTTCGACGGCGAGATCGCGTGGCGGACCGCGGCGCAGGCGAAGCTGACGGTTCCCCTGGCCGAATACGACGCCGCAATTGCCCAGACCATCGGCCTGCGCCTGCAAACCCGCCTGAACAGCGAGCAGGCCGGCGATGTCGCGGTCTGCCTCGCCCATCACCGGGATATTTCGCTGAACTTCTAGGGCTGGCGCCCGGCCGCTGCCGGCAGCCCGGTTCAGAAACGGCCGCCCCGCGGAAAGCCCCTGGGCGGCAGGCGGCCGGCCTGGGCGCGCTTGCCGATCCAGTCCGCCAGTTCGTCCGCCGAAAAGGTCCGGGTCCGTGTGCCGGTGCGGCACTCGAGCCCTTCGGCAAGTGTGAAGGTCCGGGCGTCGGCCAGTCCGCCACCGCGGTACCTCTGCAGGATCACACCCTTGCCGCGCGTCATCTCGGGCAGCTCCGCGACCGGAAAGACGAGCAGCTTGCGGTTCTCGCCGAACACGGCAATATGGTCGCCGGCGCCGCCGGTGCAGACGGCGGCCTCGACATCGGCGGTCACATTCAGCACCTGCTTGCCCGCCCGCGTCTGGGCCACGACCTCCTTCTCCGGCACCAGGAAGCCGCGGCCGTCGCTGCTGGCAACCAGCAGCCTGCGTTCCGGGTCATGCACCATGAGCGAGACGATCTCGCTGTCGTTGCCGAGCTCGACAGACAGGCGGATCGGCTCGCCGAAACCCCGGCCGCGGGGCAGCTTGTCCGCCGGGATGGTGTAGAAGCGCCCGTCGGTGCCGAACAGGACCAGCCGGTCGGTCGTCATGGCGTGCAGGACGAAGCGTTCCCGGTCGCCCTCCTTGTAGCGGTGGGTGCTGGTGTCGGTGACATGGCCGCCGACCGTGCGGATCCAGCCCTTCTCCGAACACAGGACGGTCACCGGCTCCTTCGCGACCAGGGCCTCGAAATCGACGACCTCGGCGCCCGGCGCGTCGCCGAGCTCCGTGCGGCGCCGGCCCAGTTCGGTGTCCGGCCCGAAGGTCTCGCGCAGCCGGTCGATCTCGAAACCGATGCATTTCCACTGGCGCGCCTCGTCGTCGAGCAACCCGGTGAGATCGGCCCGCTCGGTCTCCAGCTCATCGAGTTCGCTGCGGATGCCGATCTCTTCCAGCTTGTGCAGGGCGCGCAGCCGCATATTGAGGATCGCCTCGACCTGGACGTCGCTCAGATCGTAGCGGCCCATCAGTTCCTGTTTCGGGCTGTCCTCGAAGCGGACGATGCGGATGACCTCGTCGATATTCAGATAGGCGACGATGAAGCCGTGCAGGATCTCGATCCGGCGGGCGATGATGCCGAGCCGGTGGCCGGTGCGACGCACGAGAACGGCCCGGCGATGGTCGAGATAGGCACACAGCGCGTCGCGCAGGTTCATCACCCGCGGCGTGCGCTCGCCATCCAGCACATTGAAGTTCAGCCCGAACCGGCTTTCCAGTTCGGTCGCGCGGAACAGCGATTCCATCAGGACCGCCGGATCGACGTTGCGGCTGCGCGGCTGGATGACGATGCGGATGTCCTCGGCCGATTCGTCGACGAAATCGGCGACCAGCGGCAGTTTCTTGGCCGCGAGCAATTCGTCGAGCTTCTCCATCAGGCGGCCCTTCTGGACCCCGTAGGGAATCTCGGTGACGACGACCGTGCTGCCGCCGCCCTTGCGCGGTTCCGCCTGCCAGCGCGCGCGGATGCGCAGGCTGCCGCGGCCGGTCTCGTAGGCGGCGGTCACGGCCTCCCGGCTCTCGACCAGCACGCCGCCGGTCGGGAAATCCGGACCCGGCATCAGCTCGACCAGGTCGGCGACCGGCACCTTGTGCCGGTTCTCCGGGTTCCGGCGCAGTAGCAGCTTCAGCGCGTCGCAGATTTCGGCGACATTGTGCGGCGGGATGTTGGTCGCCATGCCGACGGCGATGCCGCTGGCGCCGTTGGCCAGCAGGTTCGGGAAATTCGCCGGCAGAACGGCCGGCTCGCTGCCCTCGCCGTCATAGGTCTCGCGGAAATCGACGGCGTCTTCGTCGATGCCCTGGAGCAGCAGTTCCGCAACCTCGGTCAGGCGCGCTTCGGTGTAGCGCATGGCCGCCGGGTTATCGCCGTCGACATTGCCGAAATTGCCCTGGCCGTCGACCAGCGGCCAGCGCACGGCGAATTCCTGCGCCAGCCGCACCATGGCGTCGTAGATCGCCTGATCGCCGTGCGGATGATACTTGCCCATCACGTCGCCGACGATCCGCGCGCACTTCTTGAAGCCGGCAGCCGGATCGAGCCGCAATTCCCGCATCGCGTAGAGCAGGCGCCGGTGCACCGGCTTGAGCCCGTCGCGCACGTCCGGCAGCGAGCGCGACACGATGGTGGACAGCGCATAGGACAGATAGCGCTCGCCCAGCGCGTCCGCCAACGGCGTGTCGCGGACCTCTGCTGCTATGGGGGTATCGGCCATGAAACGCTCCGGGAATGGCAGATATAGTAATTCAAGGGACAATTGCGTCAAGAATTTGTGGTTTGCGGCCCGGTGCGGCGGGTTTGTAAATCCTGCAACGGCAAGCCCGGCATCCCTTCTTTCCCCTGCGACAACGGCTTGGGCCGGGGCGCTCCAGTCCGTATACTGGCGTTCCGCGCCGGCCCACCCCTTGCCGCCCCGCTGCAACAGTCCAGGTCAGCACCATGAATATCGCTACGCCTGCCCCCGACCGCATCGACTCCGGCGCCTTTACCGCCGTTCCGGTCGTCGATATCGCCAGCCGGACGGAAGGCGCCGCGGCGCGCCGGGCGCTGGCCGAAAGGCTGGGCGGCATCAGCCATCATGTCGGCTTCGTTATCGTCACCGACCACGGCATCGCGCCGGAGGTGATCGGCGATGTATTCGACCGGATCGCTCGCTTCTTCGCCCTGCCGGAGGCCGACAAGCGCTGCATCGACAAGCGCAACTCGCGCCATTTCCGCGGCTGGGAGCCGGTCGGCAGCGAATACACCAACAACCGGCCGGACATGCGCGAACAGATCGACCTGTGGACCGACCATCCGGCCCGGCCGATTGACGTCACGCCCCGTTACCTGCGCCTGCTCGGGCCGAACCAATGGCCGCCCGAAACGGTGGCGCCGGGCTTCAGAACGGCGCTGGAACGCTGGTTTGCCGAGATGTCGGACCTTGCCGACGACCTGTTGCGCCTGCTCGCGCTCAGCCTCGGTCTCGAGGAAGGCCATTTCGACCGGCTGTTCGGGGCGGAGCGCATGTCGCTCACCAAGCTGATCGGCTATCCCGAAACGCCGCCCGGCCAGTTCGGCGTCAACGCCCATCACGACGCCGGCTTCCTGACCCTTCTCGCACCCGGCAAGACGCCGGGCCTGGAGATCGAGAACGCCGACGGCGACTGGATTCCGGTTCCGGCGGTGCCGGATTCGCTCGTCCTCAACCTGGGCGAGGTCCTGCAGAAGATGACCGGCAACTATTTCGTCGCAACGCCGCACCGGGTGGTTACGCGCGAACCGCGCCTTTCGGCCGGCTATTTCCACGGGCCCTCGCTCGACATGGCTCTGGACCCGCTGCCGCTGCCGCCGCGCTTCGCCGAAGCCGTCGCGCGCAGTCCGCGCCACGCCGGCGCGGGCTTCATGGCCCAGCGCGACGAGACCGAGGCCGGGGTGGGCGACATGCAAAGCAGGCACCATCCCGGCACCTACGGCGAGCAGCTCTGGAACTATTTCTCGCGCAGCTATCCCGACAACGTCGCGCGCTACTATCCGGACGGCTGAAGCGCCTCTTCCGCGGCCACGATATTGGACCGCGGGATGAAATCCTGATTGGCGCCCTCGATGCGGATGAGCCGGGTCGCCCGGGTCCGCTTCGGCGAATGGACCGCGCCGACGCCGTAGAAATGGGCGTCGCCGGGATTGAGCGTGTAGGTCCGCTCCTGCACGACCCGGATCGGCGCGTCCCCGCCGCCCTCTGCGACGCCTTCGTCGACGATGCGCCAGTCGGTCATTTCGGTCGTGCCTTCGGCCTGGCCGTAGATCGCCCAGGTCGTGCCGTGGTCGTGCGGCTTGCCGATCGAGGAGCCCGCGTTGACATGGCCGCAGATGCAGAAGCCGAGCTCCGGGTCCTCGTACAGGATCTCGCGCACGGGTTCGCCGTCCCGGCGGTCGGGCAGCATGGCCGCCGTGAACTGCCGGTCGTTCAGGGCTTCGCCGAGAATGCCGCACAGGGCCGCCGCCCCGTCCGGAACCGGCGAAGCTTTCATCGAGTCGCGCAACCGCTTTGCCAGGGATTCCAGAGTCGTCATGTCTCGCCTTCCGCCGCCTGCGCCGCCGTCACCGCAATCATGTGATAGACGTCCTCGGCTGTACAGCCCCGCGACAGGTCGTTGGCCGGCCGGGCGAGGCCCTGAAGGGTCGGGCCGAGGGCGATCGCGCCGCCCAGCCGCTGGGCGATCTTGTAGCCGATATTGCCGGCGTTGAGGTCCGGAAAGATCAGCACATTGGCGTCGCCAGCGACCGGCGAGCCCGGCGCCTTCGATTCCGCAACGGCGGGCACGAGCGCGGCATCGACCTGCAGGTCGCCGTCGACCGCGAGATCCGGCTCCTGCTCCCGCACAAGCGCGGTCGCCCGCTGAACCGCGGCGACCTTGCCGTGCGCGGCGCTGCCCCTGGTGGAAAAGGAGAGCATGGCGACCCGCGGCGCGCCGCCGACCAGCTGGCGGTAGCTCTGCGCCGACGCCCGCGCGATGGCGGCAAGCTCTTCCTCGTCCGGCGCGACGACCAGGCCGCAATCGGCGAAGATCAGCGTCCGGTCGGGCCAGACCATCAGGAAGAAGCTGGAGACGAGGGCGTAATCGGGATGCTTGCCGATGACCTGGAGCGCCGTGCGCACCGTGTCGGAGGAGGTATGGACCGCGCCGCCGAGCGTGCCGTCGGCCAGCCCCGCGCGCACCATGAGGGCGGCGAAGGTGAGCGGATTGCATACCGCCGCGCGCGCTGCGTCCCGGTCGACGCCGCGATGCCTGCGCAAGGTCCAATAAGTTTCGGCGAGCCGCTCCCCTTCCGGCGATTCGGCGGGATCGACGACCTCCACGCCCTCCCCTGCCCGGCCGCCGCCGTCGCGCAGCAGCGTAATCCGCGCCAGCCCGTCAGCCGCCGCCCGCGCCGCGCCTTCGGCGATCCGCGGATCGCCGCCCTCCGGCAATACGATATGCGGACGCAGCGCCCGGGCGCGATCGGCGAGGGTATCGAGAACGGACACGGTGTCGTCGCAAAGCCTGTTGTGCAGTCCGGCCGCTATTCAATACTATCCGCAGGGAGATTGCGACGGCTTCGGAGGCTCTTATGACGGGCATGGCGGATACGCCGAACTGGCACATCGTCGGCGACTGGTTCGACAATTGCAGCTGCGCCGTCGCCTGCCCCTGCACCTTCGCCCAGCCGCCGGACAACGGCTATTGCGACGGGGTGCTGTTCTGGCACGTCACGAAGGGGCATTACGGCGACACCGTCCTCGACGACCTCGCCTTCGTGCGGGTCGGCCGCTGGGAGGGCGACCTGCGGGCCGGCAAGGTCAAGGGCAAAGCCGGCGTGTTCGTCGACGACCGCGCCGACGACGCCCAGGCCGAAGCGCTGGCGGCGATCATCGGCGGCCGCGCAGGCGGCTTCATGGGCAAGGTGAACGACCTGTTCACCGGAGGCCGCAAGGTCGTCGGCATCGAGCGCGCCAGGATATCCTTCGAGATTACGCCGAACCAGTCGCGCTGGGGCGTCGAGGTCGCAGGAAAGGTCAAGGCCTGGGCGGAGGCGCTCACCGGGCCGACCAGCAATCCCGGCGAATATCCGCGGCTCGCCAATGCGCCAGGCTCGGAGACCGGGCCCGGCCCGCAGCTCGTGACCTGGGGGAAGTCGACCATGTGCAATGTCGACGCCTTCGGCTTCAGATTCTCCTGGGACGTCAACTCGTCCAAACACATTCCGTTCGACTGGACCGGGCCGTAAGCGTTCGATCCGGGCGATCCGGACGGTCAAAGCGCTATCGCTGCGCCGGCGGCAATCAGGGCCGCGCTGTAGACCCAGGTCAGCCAGCCCGGCAGTTGCGGCCATTTTTCGAGCGCCACCGCGACGGTCAGGACCGCGATCCAGACCGGGTTCATGACGCCGGCGACAAACAGCAGGAGCATGAGAGCCCAGCAGCATCCGGCGCAATAGAGGCCGTGCTTCAGCCCCATCGCGAGCGCGCCGCCCGTGCCGTCGCGCCATTCCGCCAGAAGGAAACCGAGCGGCGTCCGGCATCGTTTCAAACAGGCCTGCTTCAGCGGCGTCAGCTGGTAGAGGCCGGCCAGGATCAGCAGCCCCGCCGTCAGCGCTTCCGAACGGCTGACGATCATCGGCGTCAGCATGCCGCCGGCCTGAAATCCCCACTGCGCGCCGGCGGCGAGCGCGGAGAAACCGACCCACACGAGGAGATAGGCGCCGGTGAAGGCCAGGGACCGCGCGGTCGCCCGCCCGTCCGGCGCGTTGCGGCGTTCCTGGGCGTCGAAGGTCAGGATCATCGGGGCGGCCGAGGGCAGCATCATCGCCACCATCATGCCCGCCCACATGACGAAGACGGCGACCGCCGTCGGCAAGGACCAGGCGGTATCGAGCGGCATCGCCAGCCGGACGGCCGGATGGGCGATGTCGACCGTCATCCAGACGACGAACGCCCAGCCCGCCACGAAGACGAGCCCCAGGGCCGTCAGGATTTCAGCGTGACCAAGAAGCCGGCGGAAAAGCGCGTGCATCGCCGATCGTTTCCGGATGGGTGGGTTCTACAGGGTGACTTTAACAGTACCGCCCGCAACACACAGGCCCGGACCGGCAGAACAGATCAGCAGCGTCAGGCATCGTAGGGGAGGGTTTGAAACGGTACAGACCGGATAGATAGGTAACAGTTTAGACCGGATAGATGGGTGACAGGTTATGGATCGGCCAGGAGGTGGCCGATGCCCTGGAGAGAGACCTGTCGGATGGACGAGAAGCTGGATTTTGTGTTGGCGTGGCATCGCGGCGATGCGCCGATGACGGCGCTGTGCGCGGCGTATGGGATCAGCCGGAAGACGGGCTACAAGTGGCTCGGTCGGTACCGGGAAGGCGGCGAGGCCGGTCTGGCGGAGCGTTCCCGGGCGCCGCGGCGCCACGGCCGGGCGATGGCGCCGGAGGTTGCGGCGGCGATTGTGGCGCTGCGCCGGGAGTATCCGCACTGGGGTCCGCGCAAGCTGCGCGCGGTGCTGATGCGCGAGGATCCCGGGGTTGTGTGGCCGGCGGCGAGCACGATGGGCGATCTTCTGCGCGCCGAAGGTCTTGTGCCGCGGCGGCGCGTGCGGCGGCGTCTGCCGTCGCCGGAGCGCCCGTTCCGGGCGGCTGAGGGTCCGAACGACGTCTGGTGCATCGACTTCAAGGGCTGGTTCCGGACCGGGGACGGGGCGCGGTGCGATCCGCTGACGATCAGCGACCTGTGGAGCCGGTATCTGCTTGCGGTCGTGATCGTGCCGCCGCGCACGGACCCGGTCGCGGCGGCGGTCGAGGCGGTGTTCCGGCGCTACGGCATGCCGCTGGCGCTGCGCTCGGACAACGGCACGCCGTTTGCGAGCACGGCGGCCGGCGGCCTGTCGCGGCTGTCGGCGCAGTGGGCGAAGGCGGGCATCGCGCTGGAGCGGATCGAGCCGGGCCGGCCGCAGCAGAACGGCCGCCACGAGCGCATGCACCGGACGCTCAAGGCGGAGACGGCGAAGCCGCCGGCGGCCAGCGTGGCGGCGCAGCAGGCGCGCTTCGACCGGTTCCGGGACGCGTTCAACGCCGTGCGTCCGCACGAGGCGCTCGGCCAGGTGCCGCCGGCAACGCTCTACCGCCCTTCGCCGCGGCAATGGCGGGAACCGGAGGAACCGGTCTACGACCCGTCGCACGCGGTGCGCCGGGTCCGTCCCAACGGCTGCATCAAGTGGGGCGGCGCGGAGCTCTTCGTCAGCGAGGCGCTGATCGGCGAAAGCGTCGGCATCGCGGAAATCGAAACCGGCGACTGGATCGCGCGCTTCGCCGGGACCGACCTCGGACTGTTCGACCGCCAGTCCGGAAAACTGCGCCCGTACCCGGCGGCCCGGCCGGGCCGCCGGGTACGGAAACGAACCGAAAACACTGTCACCCATGTAACCGGTCCATAGTGTCACCCATGTAACCGGTTGCTCAAACCCTCCCCTACACACCTGAAATCACGCGCGCCTTTGGCGATAACTCCGGTGTTGCCCCGACCGCCTTGAGTACAACGGCACGCAGCCTTACGCCGCCTGTTGCGGGCGCATGTCGGCGGGGTCGATGCCGGCGACCTCGACGGGCTTCTTCATGGCGTCGCGGCGGAAGGGCTCGCCGAGTTCCTGGTTGAGCAGGACCTCGATGAAGGTCGTCACGCCGTTCTTCATCTGGGCCTCCACCGCCTTCGTCAACTCCGCCGTCAGCCCGTCCATGGTCGCCACCTGGACGCCCCTGAGGCCGCAGGCTTCGGCGATCCGGGCATAGTGCACGTCGAGGTCCAGTTCGGTGCCGACGAAATTGTCGTCGAACCAGAGGGTCGTGTTGCGCTTCTCGGCGCCCCACTGGTAGTTGCGGAAGATCACCATCGTGATCGCCGGCCATTCGTCCCGGCCGCAGGCGGTCATCTCGTTCATCGAGATGCCGAAGGCGCCGTCGCCGGCAAAGCCGACCACCGGGGTGTCCGGGCAGCCGATCTTCGCTCCGACGATCGCGGGAAAGCCGTAGCCGCACGGGCCGAACAGGCCGGGCGCGAGATATTTCCGGCCCTCCTCGAAGGTCGGGTAGGCATTGCCGATGGCGCAGTTGTTGCCGATGTCCGAGGAGATGATCGCGTCCGCCGGCAGGGCCGACTGGATGGCGCGCCAGGCCATGCGCGGGCTCATCCTCTCCGGCTCGCGGGCGCGGGCGCGCTCGTTCCATGTGGTGCCGGGATCGTCGTCCTCGTGGTCCATGCCGCTCAGCGCCTGGAGCCAGGCCGAGCGCGTGTGGTGGATCGACGACAGGCGCGCCTCCCGCTCGCGGTCGCCGGCGTCCGGCGCCAGGTATTCCAGCAGCTGCTCGGCGACCAGCCTCGCGTCGCCGGCGATGCCGACCGTCACCGGCTTGGTCAGGCCGATCCGGTCCGGGTTGATATCGACCTGGATGAGCTTCGCGGTCTTCGGCCAGTAATCGACGCCGTAGCCCGGCAGGGTCGAGAAGGGGTTGAGCCGCGTGCCGAGCGCGAGCACGACATCGGCCTTCGCGATCAGCTCCATCGCCGCGCGCGAGCCGTTGTAGCCGAGCGGCCCGACGGAGAGCGGATGGCTGCCGGGGAAGGCGTCGTTGTGCTGGTAATTGCAGCAGACCGGCGCGCCCAGCCGCTCCGCAAGCCGGCGCGACGCGTCGATGGCGCCGCTCAGCACCACGCCGGCGCCGTTCAGGATGACCGGGAAGCGGGCTTCGGAGAGCAGCGCCGCGGCCGCCTCGATGGCCGCCCGTCCGCCGGGCGAGCGCTCCAGCCGCACGATCTGCGGCAGATCGATATCGATCACCTGGGTCCAGTAATCGCGCGGCACGTTGATCTGCGCCGGCGCGCTGCCGCGCCAGGCCTTCTCGATCACCCGGTTCAGCACCTCGGCGATGCGCACCGGATCGCGCACCTCTTCCTGGTAGCAGACCATGTCCTCGAACACGGCCATCTGCTCGATCTCCTGGAAGCCGCCCTGCCCGATGGTCCGGTTGGCCGCCTGGGGCGTGACCAGCAGCATCGGCGTGTGGTTCCAGTAGGCCGTCTTGATCGGGGTCACGAAATTGGTGATGCCGGGGCCGTTCTGGGCGACCGCCATGCTCATCTTGCCGGTGGCGCGGGAATAGCCGTCGGCCATCATGCCGGCGTTGCATTCGTGGGCGCAGTCCCAGAAGGCGATTCCGGCCCTGGGGAACAGGTCCGAGATCGGCATCATGGCGGAGCCGATAATGCCGAATGCGTGCTCGATGCCGTGCATCTGCAGCACTTTCACAAAGGCTTCCTCGGTCGTCATCTTCATGGATCGGTCCTCGCAGAGTGCGCTTTCGTCAGGCTGCCGCCCTCAGGCGCGCGGACAGAAGTTTCGGAATGTCGCTCGGCACATCGGCGACGGCGACCCCCGCCGCTTCCAGCGCCTTTCGCTTCGATTGGTAATCGCCTTTGCCGCCGGAAACAATGGCCCCGGCATGGCCCATCTTCCTGTCCGGCGGCGCGGCGCGCCCGGCGACGAAGGCGACAACGGGCTTGGCCATCCCGGCGGCGTATTCCGCAGCGTCCTCCTCGGCGCTGCCGCCGATTTCGCCGCAGATGACCACCGCCTCGGTCTTCGGGTCGGCGTCCAGGATTTCCAGCGCCTCGCGCGTCGTCGTGCCGATAATCGGATCGCCGCCGACGCCGTAGACCGCCGACTGGCCGTAGCCGTTCTGGGTCAGCACCAGGCTGAGCAGGGTGCCCAGGCTGCCGGAGCGCGAAATCACCCCGACGCCGCCGGGCCGGAACACCCGCGGATTGAATGCCGGCAGGATGCCCGCGAAGGTTTCGCCGGGCGTCACCAGGCCGGCGGTGTTCGGGCCGACGATCCTCGTGCCGTTCGCCCGGCCCGCGGCCATCATCTCCATCACGTCATGGGCGGGGATGTGTTCGGTCAGGCAGACCAGCAGTTTCGCGCCGGCCTCGCAGGCGTCGACGGCCGCGTCCTTCGCCATGGCCGGCGGAATGAACATCAGCGCCACGTCGAACGGCGCTTGCCCGGACGCTTCGGATGCCGAGGCGAAAACCGGCAGGCCGAGATGCACCGTCCCCGCCTTGCGCGGGTTGACGCCGCCGACCACGGCCGCGCCGTAGTCGATCATCGCCCGGGTCCAGAAGGTGCCCTGCTTGCCGGTCACGCCCTGGACGAGGATGCGGTGGCCCCTGCGCAGGATCATGGCGCCGCCCCATTGGCCGCTGCGACCGCCGCCTTCACCGCATCGTCCATCAGGTCGTAGGGCCGGTGCCCCAGTTCGCTTTCGACCAGGGCAACGGCCTCTTCCTCGCCGGTGCCGTGGATGGTGAAGAAAACCGGGATATCGGGGCCGAGCTTCCGCCACGCCCGGACGACGCCTTCCGCCATCACGTCGGTGCGCGCGAAGGCGCCGCAGAAATTGACCAGCAGGGAGCGGATGTTCGGGTTCTTGAGCAGGATGGTGAGCGCCGTTTCGGCTTTCGTATAGGCCTCGCCCCCGATCTCGAGGAAATTGGCCGGCCGGCCGCCGAAACGGGTGACCGCGTCCATGGTCGCCATGGTAAGTCCGGCGCCGTTGGCCAGCACGCCGACGCTGCCGTCCAGCTCGATATATTTCAGGCCGGCCTCGTCGGCTTCCGCTTCGAGAACGGTCATGCGCTCCGGAGCGCCGCTTTCGGCGACCGACGCCTGCCGGCCGGCGGAGGAATCGTCCAGCGTATACTTGCAGTCCAGGCAGACGATCCGTCCGTCTCCGGTAAGCGCCAGCGGGTTGATTTCCAGAAGCTCCGCATCGAGCGCCCGGTAGCTGTCGTAAAGGTCCGCCAGCAACTGCGCGACCGCCGCGGTGTGTCCGGCCAGATCGAGGCCGTCGAGCGCGGCGGCGGCCTGTTCGGCATTCAGGCCGGCGGCGATATCGATTTCGATTCGCCGCATCGCAGCGGGATCGGCCGCGGCGATGTCCTCGACCTCCATGCCGCCCATCGCCGAGAACAGCACGACCGGCCCGCGGCTCGCCGGGTCGCTCAGCACGGCGGCGTAGAGTTCCGCGGCGATCGGCACCCGCTCCTCGACCAGCAGGCGCTCGATCCGGTGATCGCCGATGTTCATGCCGAGAATGTCGGCTGCAGCCGCGCGGGCCTCGTCCGGCGTGTCGGCAAGGCGGATACCGCCGGCCTTGCCGCGCTTGCCCGCCGGCGCCTGGGCCTTGATGACGCACGACCCGCCGAGCGCGCGCGCCGCGTCGGCCGCCGCTTCCGGACTCCCCACCACGAGGCCGTCCGGCACCGGCAGGCCGCGGGCCTTCAACAGCGCCTTGCCGGCATGTTCCTCGAAGTTCATGCCGCGCCCCGCTATCGTTCCCTGCCGCGATAGCAGCGCCTAACGCCCATATTTCGCCCAGTGGTTGCCGAACATCGCCTCCTCGCCCGGCCTGTCCTCCGGGATCGTGGTGACGAGGTGGGTGACGTTGATGAAATGCGACCAGTTGAGATTGTCGGAGATGGTGTTGCCGGCCCAGGTGCCGCCGCCCATCGACAGGGTGAACGGCATGGCGTTATCGAAGCTGCCGCCGTTGCCGAAGGTGTGGGCCTGGTTGACCAGCACGCGCACGACATCGGTCGATTCCGCAAGGTCGCGGGCGCGGTCCATGTCCTTCGTGTGGATGCCGACGGAATGGCCGAGGCCGGTGACGTGCAGGATCGCGGCGGCGATGCGCCTGGCGTCGGCGAAATCCTTCGCCCGGTACACCGTCAGGACCAGCGAGAGCTTTTCGTCGGCAAAGGAGTGTTTGCCGCCGACGGCCGGCTCCTCGACCATGAAGAACTTCGCTTGCTCCGCGGCCCTCGGCAGGCCGAACGCCCGCGCGGCGACATCGGCGTCCTTCGCGATGACGCGACGGTTGAGCGTCCCGCCCTGCCACAGCACGCCTTCTATCGCCGCCTTTTCGGGCAAGGTGCAGCGATAGCCACCGGCCGCGACCAGGGCCGCCACCGCCGCTTCGTAAACATCGTCCAGGATAATGACGGCGTTTTCCGACGAGCAGGATGTGGCGTTGTCGAAGATTTTCGACGCGCAGATTTTCTGCGCCGCATCGGCGAGATCGGCGCTCGAATCGATAATCACCGGCACGTTGCCGGGGCCGACGCCGATGGTCACGGTGCCGGATTTCATGGCGCGCCGGACATTGTTCTGGCTGCCGGTGACGACCACCAGGTCGCTCATGTCCATCAGCGCGTGGGTCATCGCCTTGTCGACCGGCGGCGGCAGGATCTGGACCAGGTCTTCGGGGTGGCCGGTCTTCGCCAGTTCCGTGCGCATCAGGCGCACGGTCTCCGCCGTCGTGCGCTGGCCGGCCGGCGACGGCGCTATGATGACGGCATTGCCGCCCTTGAGCGCCATCATGGCCTTGTTGACCGGCGTGGCGGCCGGGTTGGTCGACGGGCAGACGGCGCCGACGACGCCGACCGGCTTGCCGTATTTCACCAGGCCGCGCTCCGGCAGTTCCTCAATGACGCCGACAGTTCTGACCCGCATCAGGTCGCGCAGGGTGCCGAAGGTCTTGCGGGTGTTCTTGACGACCTTGCTCTCGACATCGCCGAGGCCGGTGTCCTCGACCGCGAGTTCGGCCAGCATCCGCGCATGTTCCGGCTTGTAGATCGACCAGGCGAGCGCCGTGACGGCCTCGTCGACCCGCGCCTGGTCGCCGTTCTCGTAGGCGGCCATCGCCGCCCGCGCCCTCTCGACCAGGCCGGCGACGATCGCTTCCGGGCCGGCCTCGGGAGCCGTCCCGTCACCCGAAAGCGGCACGCGTGCCGCGATAGCTGACTGTTCAGTCACCATGCACTCCGCGAGTAATTGGGTCCGCCGGTCGGCGGGCAGCCGGCCCGGCGGTTTCCGTCGTCGCTCTTCCGGAGGCCGCCGCCGGTCGCTCCGAATTGTCAGGGCCGGAGCGGACGGCGGCGGTCAACCGAAAGTATACCCCTACAGGTCCTTCAGCAGGCCGGTCAGGAACTTCTGGCGCTCGGCCCACATCTTCTGCACCGCGGCACGGTCCATGATACGGATCGGCGAGCCGCCGTTGCGCATCTGCTTGGCGACGCGCTTGTTGGCGAACATCTTGGGCATGATCGCGGCCAGCTTGTCGATCACCGCCTGCGGCGTGCCCTTGCGGACCATGATGCCGCGGAAATTGACCGACGAATCGTCGACCGCATAGCCCTGCTCCTTGAAGGTCGGAACGTCCGGCAGGAACTGCTTGTCGCGCTGGAGATCGGCGATGCCGAGGATCTTCAGGTTGGAGCGGCTGCGGTAGGAGTCCGACAGGTTGTTGACGCCCGCCATCACCTGGCCGCCGAGCACGGATTTCAGGGCCGGCGCGCCGCCCTTGTGCGGGACGTAACGCAGCTTCACGCCCAGCGCCTTCTGGATCTGCAGGAAGGCGATGTGGTGGCCGACGAACAGGCCGGCGCCCGAGACCGTCACCTTGCCGGGATTGTCCTTGGCCCAGGCCGCCAGGTCCTTCACCGAATTGAACTTGCTGTTCTTGTTGACGACGAGGACGGCCGGGTCGGCGCCCCAGTTGGCGATCGGTTCGAGATTGTTGATGTTGTACTTGGTCTTGAACTTGATCGACTGGGCGATGAAGTGCGGCACGTTGTAGGCCGCCATCTGGTAGCCGTCGGTCGTGGCTTTCGAGGCAAAGTGGTTCCAGCCCACCTTGCCGCCGGCGCCCGGCCGGTTGAGGATCACGATCGGCTGTTGGAGCAGGCCTTTGTTGGCCGCCACCATGGTGACGATGCGCGCCTGGAAGTCGGTCGCGCCGCCGGGGCTGTAGGCGATCATCAGGCTGACCGGCTTGGTTGGATAGTCGGCGGCGGCAGCGTGCCCCGCCGGCAGGGCGACGGCCAGAGCCGCCGCCGCGGTAACGAATTTCTTCATCTTCGGTTTCCTCCACTTCGATTCGATGGCGCGAACGCCGGTTGGCAGCCGGGCCGGCGGCACGGCTAGAACAGGATGCCCTTAGAACAGGATGCCTTGAGGGGTCTGGACCTTCAGACCCAGGGCGAAAACGGCATAGATGACGGCGACGAAGCCGGCGGTGACCGTCAGCCTGACCGCCCAGGTCCGCGCTTTGTCGTGCGGCTGGGGATCGTACAGGCTGTACAGGGTGAGCATGGCGAGGAAGGCCGCGCTGTAGAAGCCGAGCCATTCGGCCAGCGCAAAGACGTAGACCAGCATCACGGCGAGGCCGGCTGCGATGTTCAGGAACTGCCCGCCGCCGATGCCGGCGCCGGTGCGGTTCCGGCCGCGCAGTGCACGCAGCAGGGCCATCAAAGACAGCACGACCATGAACCCGGAAAGCAATTGCGGGAACAGGTAGGGCTGCGGATCCTCGACATCGAAGCTGACGATCGCGACCCAACAGGCGACCGCCAGGATGATCAGGGCGGCGACCGACTGCTGCAAACGGCCGGCGACTGCCGGTGCGGGCGCCGTTTCTGTCCCGGTCCCCGGCCCGGAATCCGCAGGCGTTCCGGTGGCAGGCTTGTCGGTCATGCAGCCGCCTCCGCGGACCCGGCACGGTCCTGCATCTTGGAGCGGATTTCGGAGACGATACTGTAGCCCAGCGACAGCACGACCAGGGCGATCAGCAGGATGTTCAGCCAGCCGGTCAGGAAATAGGGGGCGATGCCGTCCTGCGCCTCGCCGATGATCCGGCCCTGGACATAGTTGTGCTCGGCGATCGGCCCCAGAATGATGCCGAGCACCAGCGGCGCCGGGCTGAAGCCGTATCGCGCGAGAAAATACATGCCCATGCCGAGCACCAGCATGATCGCGACGTCGGCCATCGAATTCTGCACGCTGTAGCTGCCGAAGACCGCCAGAACGAGGATCGCGCCGGCCAGAATCGGCGGCTTGACCTCGATCACCTTGGCGGCGAGGCCGGCAATCGCCAGGCCGAAGACCAGCATCAGGATCTGGCCGATCAGCATGGAGTTGATGAAGGAGAAGGCGACCGCGGCGTGCTTCTGGAACAGGTCCGGCCCCGGGAAGATGCCGTGGATCAGCAGTCCGCCGAGCAGGACCGCCGCCGTCGGGCTGCCCGGCACCGAGAGGGTGAGCAGCGGCACCAGCGACGGGCCGACCATGGCGTTGTTGGCGCTCTCGGCCGCGACCACGCCCTCGCTCTCGCCGGTGCCGAATTTTGCGCTGTTCCGCGAGAATCGCCGCGACTGGTCATAGGCGACAAGGCCGGCGATCTGGCCGCCGGCGCCGGGTATCAGGCCGATCACCGTGCCGACGAAGCCGCCGATCACCAGCGCCCTGACCTTGGACAGCGTCTCCCGCGCCGAGCGCCAGACATTGGCCCGCCGGACTTCGTGAACCGTGCGCCGCGGATCTTTGCGCCCGCCTTCCAGCATCTCGATGACCTGCGGGATGGCGAACAGCCCGATCAGGGCGGCGATGATATGGACGCCGCCTTCCAGTTCCTCGGTGAAGATGAAGCGCTCGACGCCCTGGATCGAATCCGAGCCGATCATGGCGATCCACAGGCCGATACAGCCGGCGAGCAACCCCTTGACGACGGACTTCGAATCCAGCGTCCCGATGATCGTTACCCCGAGGATGGCGACCCAGAACAGATGCGACGGTCCGAATTTCAGCGCCCAGCTCGCCAGCACCGGCGTCAGGAAAATCAGCACCAGGATGCCCAGGACTCCGCCGATCGCCGAGGAGATGAAGCAGATCTGCAGGGCCCGCGCGCCGGCGCCCTTGCGCGCCATCACGTTGCCGTCGAGCGCCGTCGCGATATTGGCCGGCGCGCCGGGAATGTTGAGCAGAATGGCGCTGACCGCCCCTCCCGCGACTGTCGAGGTATAGGCCGCGCCCAGCAGCATCAGGCCCTGGGCCGGGTCCATGTGGAAGGTGAAGGGGATCAGCAGGGCGACCGCCATGGTCGGCGACAGGCCCGGCGTCGCGCCGAGCAGCAGGCCGCCGATCGTGCCGGCGCACAGGATCAGCATGGAGGACCATGTGAAGACCGCGCCGAAATGGTCGAGAAATTCCACGCCTGCTCCCTGTCCGCTCCGGGTCCGGCGCTCTGCGCGCCGCGAGTCGCGCCGGCCCGGACCCGCCGGCCGCGCGCCTGTGCACCTTCCGAATTCCGGTTCCGGATAACGCTAAAGAATGAAAACATCTTTGCAAACGTTTTCATTATCCGCGGCGCCGGGTGGGGCGCGGAGCCGGTTCCGATGCGCCGCCGGTAGGCGAAGCGCCGGGCGCCGGACGTTACATCAGCACCCGCACACCGATGCAGATGAACGCGGCGAGAAACAGCGTTTCGGCGCAGATCAGAACGATCGCCGCCGTGCCGACTTCGGCGATCTTGCGCAGCGACGTTTTCATGCCGACCGCGGCGATGGCGGTGAGCAGCGCCCAGCGCGAAATGTCCGCGAGCAGGTCGCGCACCCCTGCCGGGATCAGTTCGAAGGAGTTGACGGCGGCCAGGGCAAAAAACAGCAGGATGAATCCCGGCACGAGGGGCGGCCGTTCCCCGGTCTGCCGTTCGACGCCGAAGCCGGCGAGACACAGGCCGAAAATCAGGATGACCGGCGCGAGCATGGTCACCCGGATGAGCTTCACCACCGTCGCGGTCTCCCCGGCCGTTTCGGACACGGAAAATCCGGCGCCGACAACCTGGGCGACATCGTGGATGGTGCCGCCGAAAAACACGCCGGTCCCCGTCTCGCTCAGGTCCAACAGGTCGGCGACGATCGGATAGGCGATCATCGCCAGCGTGCTCAGCACGGTTACGCCGAGGACCGTGAATGTCAGGTTGCGCTCCGAATGCTGGTTCTTCGGCAGGATCGAGGCGATGGCCATGGCGGCGGACGCGCCGCAGATCGCGACGGCCCCGCCGGTGAGCAGGGCAAGGCGCCACCCCCGGCCCAGCGTCCGGGCGCCCGCCAGCCCGAGCAGGATCGTGGCGAAGACGCCCGCGATGACCAGCGCGATCGGTTCCCAGCCCAGCGCGGCGACCAGATCGGCGCTGATGCGCACGCCCAGCAACGCCACGCCGAACCGCAGGATGGTCTGGCCCGACAGGTCGATGCCGGGAACGCAGCGCCCTTCTTCGGCGAGAAAGCCGAATGCGATGCCCAGAAGCAGTGCGAGCAGCATCGCGGGCGCGCCGTAGTGGTCCGAGAGAAACTGCGCCGCGATCGCCAGGACGGCCGACAGCAGAACGCCGGGGCCGTAGATCGCAATGCGCTGCCGAAGCGGGGAGAAATTCAACGGAACCTCTTCGGGACCGGCTGGCGCGGGCGTCCTTGAACCCTGATTCCCGGATAAGGCTGGCGCCGGATCCGAAAAAGTGCGCACGCTGCGGGCGAAATCGGCAATATTGCCGGCGAGCATTCCATCACCTCGCAGGTGCGCGATGACCACGGTAATTCCCCGGCCGCCCAAAGTCGAGATGGACTTCACCGACGCGCAGCTGACCGGCTTCGGCGGCTGGTCGGTGCTGGGCCAGATGGCGTCGCGGCTTGGTCTGCCACAGGCGCTGTCGGCGGTGTCGGTCAAGCAGCGGGCGCGGGGTGCGAGCGACGCGGAGACGCTGTGGAGCCTGATCGCCTCGCTGGCGGCGGGCAACGGGGCGCTGTCGGATCTGGACGCGCTGCGCGAGGACCGGGTCGGGCAACGGCTGCTGGGTCTTGGCGACGTGCCCTCGGGCCGGCGTCTTGGCGAGTATCTGGCGCGCATCGACGAGGCGCAGGTCGAGACGTTGCTGGCGGTGGCGCGCGGACTGGCCGCACAGGTGGCGCCGGCGGTGGTGGAACATGAGGCGTCGGTGCGCGGCTACGTCCCGGTGTTCGTCGACGGCACCGCGATCGAGGTCGACGGGAGGCTGTTCGAGGAGGCGCGGCGCGGCTACGACGGCACGCGCCAGTACTGGCTGCACGGGGTGTTCATCGGCTCGCTGTGGGCGAGCGGTCGGCTGCATCCGGGCGGCGGCGACGTGGCCGGGGGCTGGCGCGAGCAGCTCGACAGCGACGTGGCGCCCTGCCTGCCCGAGGGCACGCCGGTGTGGCTGCGCGCGGACAACGCCTACTACCGGGGCGAACTCATCGCCTGGTGCCGCGAGCGGGGATGGGACTACTCGATCAGCTTGACCCACGCGCGCAAGCGGGCGCCGGTGCTGGATGTGATCGAAGGCCTGCCCGAAGACGGATGGACCGACATCGGGCTCGGCGAAGATGCGACGCTGGTGCGCTACCGCCCGGCGGGCTGGGAGGAACAGAGCTACGTGGTGATCCGCCGCCGCCGCGACCGGGGCCAGACCCTGCTGCTCCCCGTCTACACCGTGATCCTGGTCTCGCGCGACGACCTTCCGCTCGACGAGCTGGTGCGCCGGCACCGCGGAAAGCAGGGCCAGGAGAACGCCTTCAAGGGGCCGCTGATCGACCTCGACCTGCATCACCCGCCGTGCCGGAAGTTCCGCGCCAACCAGGCCTTCTACATCTGCGGCCAGATCGCGCAGGTGCTGCTCCGCGCGGTCCAATACCAGTTGTTGCCGGCCCGCGCCCGGCGCCATGGCCTGCGGCCCCTGATCCGCTATCTGGTTCGGGTCGTGGGAAGGCTGGTGCGCAGCGGCCGGCGCTGGCGGCTCGACTTCGCGCGCAACAACTTCCGGCTCGACTGGCTCTATCACGCCGCAGTCCAGCTCGAATAGCAGGCCCCGGCGCATCCCGCTCCATCCCCGCTCGAAACCGGCAAGCCCGGGGCAACCCGCTCGTCCGCCGAACGGCGAAGTGCACCGTCCAGTCCGAGAAGCCACCTCACCCGACCTCTCGCTGGCGACACGTGCACCGGCCCCGGCATCGCTGTACCCGAAAATCCGCATCGTGAGCCTCAAACCCACTCGTGCTCAGCGCTTATCAGGGAATCGAGGTCCTTGAAATCTGCGGGACCGCCGGGCTAGAAATGCAAACAGTCTTGCAAATGTTTTCATAACCGCCATGGCGCGACTCGGAAAACGCGGACGGCTGCCGGGCATCGTCGACGTCGCCAACCGGGCGAAGGTCTCGCCGGCGACCGTTTCGCGCTATTTCAACGATCCGGATATCGTCCGCTACCGGACACGGGAGCGCATCCGCAAGGCGGTCGAGGAACTCGGCTATGTCCGCAACCGCGCCATGCGCAGCATGGTCGGCGGCGCGACCGGCTGCATCGGCCTCGTCATCCCGACCATCGACAACGCGATCTTCTCGGAGATGCTCCAGGCCTTTTCATCCGCCCTGGCGACCCACGGCCGGACCATGCTGATCGCCGCCCACGGCTACGACCTGGCGCGCGAGGCCGTGCTCGTCCATTCGCTGTCGGAACAGCGGGTCGACGCGCTGGCGCTGATCGGGCTGGAACACCGGCCGGAGACGCTGGCGCAGATCGAGCGTCAGGGCATTCCCGCGGCGATGCTGTGGAACTATCGCCCCGGCCAGGACTGGCCGTGCATCGGCTTCGACAATGAGCTGGCCGGCCGGATGGCGGCGGAGCATCTGTTGGCGCTCGGCCATCGCGACATCCTGTTCGCGACCGGAGAGGAACGATCCAACGACCGGGCCGCCGGCCGGCGTAAAGGCGCGCTGGACGCGGTGCGGGGCGCCGGGCTGGCGGTGCCCGACCGGCGGCGCATCGCCTGTCCCTACGACATCGGCATGTCGAAGGAGCTGATCGCCCGCAGCCTGCAGGCCGCCGGCCGGCCGGCCGCCGTGCTCGCCGGCAACGACGTGATCGCCCAGGGCGCCATGTTCGCCGCGGCATCCCTCGACATCGCGGTGCCGGACGACCTCTCGATCATCGGCATTGGCGATTTTCGCGGCTCGGACGCCTTCGAGCCGGGCCTGACCACCGTGCGCATCCCGGCGCGCAGGATCGGCCGGCTCGCCGCCGATGCCCTGGTCGAGATGATCGACTGGCCGGAGGCCGACTTCCATCACGAACATTGCTGCCCGCTGGAACTGATCGTGCGGGGAACGTGCAGGGCATACAACCCGAATGTCTGAAAGGCGAGGTTCCGCGGCGATCCAGGCCGCCGGAATCGCGCAATGATTGCAATAAATTACCTCCCCCTCTTCAGAGGGGGAGGCCAGGTGGGGGTGTGGCGGCGATAGACGTGCGTTGTGGAGCGGACGCTGGCGCAGGCAGGACGGACACCCCCATCCCCTCCGCTTCGCTCCGGGACTTCCCCCGCTGAAGCGGGGGAAGAATAATTTCGGAGATGTTCCGAGAAAGAACTGCCGGATACCCGGACCCTGCATTGTGGCGCCGGGCACCCGCTGCTAGGGTCGGCGCCGAAAGGAAGCGCATGAACGACCTGAGCGACACACGGAACGGATCCGGTAACGGAGCTTCGATGCTCGCCGCGATCGGCAACACGCCGATGGTGGAACTGCGCAATCTGGATACCGGCCCGTGCCGGCTGTTCGCCAAGCTGGAGCTGTTCAACCCCGGCGGGTCGGTCAAGGACCGGATCGCACTGGGCATGGTCGAGGCGGCGGAGCGCGACGGGCGCCTGAAGCCGGGCGGGACGATCGTCGAAGCGACCTCCGGCAATACCGGCATCGGACTCGCCCTGGTCGCCGCCCTCAAGGGCTATGGCATGATCCTGATCATCCCGGACAAGATGAGCCAGGAGAAGATCCAGCAGTGCCGGGCCCTGGGCGCCGAGGTGATCGTCACCCGGACGGACGTGCCGCCCGGCCATCCGCTGCAATACCAGACCATGGCCGCGGATATCGAGGCGCGCACGCCGGGCGCCCTCTATATCCGTCAGCACTACAACCCGGATAACCCGGCGGTCCACGAGGTGACGACCGGCCCGGAAATCTGGAACCAGATGGACGGCGATGTCGACGCCGTCGTCGGCGGCATCGGCACGGCCGGCACCATGACCGGGCTGGGCCGCTATTTCCGCAAGGTGGCGCCCGGCCTGAAGATGATCCTGGCCGATCCCGTTGGCTCGCTGCTCGCGCCCTATGTCCAGACCGGCGAGCTGACCGAGCCGGGCGCCTGGGTCGTCGAGGGCATCGGCGAGGACGAACTGCCGCCGATCGGCGATATGTCGCTGATCGACGAGGCCATCATCGTCAGCGACCGGGACAGCCTGCTGACGGCGCGTGACCTGCTCAAAGCCGAGGGCATCATGGGCGGCTCGTCGACCGGCACCATTGTCGCTGCAGCGCTCCAGTGGTGCCGCCGGCAGACGGAAGCCAAACGCGTGGTCGCCATCGTCCCGGACGGCGGTGACAAGTATCTCTCCAAGATGTACGACGACCACTGGATGGCCGACCAGGGATTCGTCGAGCGCAAGACCTATGGCGACCTGCGCGACCTGATCGCGCGCCGGCACGACGAGCACGAGGATATCACCGTCCCGCCCGACACCACGCTGGCGACCGCGCTCGGCAAGATGCGGCTGTTCAACATTTCCCAGCTTCCCGTGGTGCAGGAGGACCGGATCATCGGCCTGATCGACGAATCGGACCTGCTCCAGCGGGTCCTGGCCAACGCCGGCTTGCCGGGAGCGTTCGGCGATCCGGTCTCGGCGGCGATGACGACGAAGCTCGAAACCCTGCCGCCGGACGCCGGCCTGAACGAGGTCAGGGCGGCCCTCGACAAGGGCTTCGTCGCGCTGATCCGGGACGAGACGCAATATTGGGGGCTGGTAACCCGGACCGACCTCCTGAACTGGCTGCGCCGCAACCGGACGCCGACCTAGGCCGCGTGCCGCGATGAGCCGGAAATCGGCGCGCGGCGGCGGCCGCCGGGAGAAGAAGGTCCGGGTGAAAACGGCGCGCCGGCGCCCCGCCTCCTCGACCCGGTGGCTGGACCGGCAGTTGAACGATCCGTATGTCGCCGAGGCCCGGCGGCAGGGCTACCGGTCCCGCGCGGCCTTCAAGCTGATCGAGATCGACGACCGGCTGCGGCTGCTCCGGCCGGGGCAGATCGTGGTCGATCTGGGCGCGGCGCCGGGCGGCTGGACCCAGGTGGCGCTGGAGCGGATCCGGGCGGCGGAAACCGGCGGCCGGGTCGTGGCGCTGGACCGCCTTGAAATGGATGCGGTGCCCGGTGCCGACATCCTGCTCGGCGACTTTCTCGAATCCGGTACGCTGGCAAAGCTGGAAGGGACATTGGACGGCGCGACCGCCGACCTGGTGCTGAGCGACCTGTCGCCGTCCACGACCGGCCACAAGGCGACCGATCATCTGCGCATCCTGGCGCTGGCCGAAGACGCGCTCGACTTTGCCGAACGGGTGCTGAAACCCGGCGGCGCCTTCGTCGCCAAGGTGTTCCGGGGCGGGGCGGACGGCGATCTGTTGAAGCGGGTCCGGGCGCGCTTCGAGACCGTCCGCCATATCAAGCCGCCTGCGAGCCGCGCGGACTCGGCGGAGACCTATCTGGTCGCCCGGGGTTTCAGGCGACCGCGCGCCTGACCGGCCGGCCGGCGCGCCCGTTCCGCGTCAATCGACCTTTGCGCCGGTCGCGCTGCTGATCATGGTCGCCGGATGGCCGGCATCGCACAGGGCTTTCAGCACGGCCGCGACGTGATCGGCGTCGCGGGTTTCAAGCACGACATCCAGTTCGGCCTGTTTCAGCGGCACATTGTGGAAGAGCCGCTGGTGATAGACTTCGACGATATTGCCGCCGGCCTCGCCGATCAGTCGGGCGACCGCGCCCAGCACGCCGGGCTGGTCCTGGATATCGATGCGCAGCCGGACCAGCCGGCCCTCCCGCACCAGGCCGCGCATCAGGATGGCCGAAAGGACGCGTGCATCGATGTTTCCGCCCGACACAACGACGCCGACGGCGCGGCCGGCGAACCGCTCCCGGTTCTGCAAGACGGCGGCGAGCGCGGCCGCTCCTGCGCCTTCGACCACCGACTTTTCGATTTCGAGCAGCATCAGGACGGCGTTTTCCAGCGCCGGCTCGTCGACCAGCAGAATGTCCGAAACATGCTGCCGGATGATCTCCCGCGTGATTTCGCCGGGCCGCTTCACGGCGATGCCTTCGGCGATCGTGGTACCGCCGGTCCGGATCTCCTCGCCGGCCAGGCACTGCTTCATCGCCGGATAGAGCGCGGCCTCGGCGCCGAATATCTCGATGCCGGGTTTCATCTCGACCGCCATCAGCGCCATGCCGCCGATCAGCCCGCCGCCGCCGATCGGCACGACAAGGGCATCGAGCTCCGGCGCGTCTTCCAGCATTTCGAGCGCCGCTGTGCCCTGCCCGGCGACGATCGCCGGATCGTCGTAGGGATGGACGATGGTCAGCCCCTCGCGTTCCGCGATCCCCACGGCATGATCGTAACTCTCCGCCAGATCGGCGCCCTGAAGCACAATCCGCGCGCCAAAATGTTCGGTCTGCCGCACCTTGTTGAACGGGGTCTGGGCCGGCATCACGATGGTCGCCGGAATTCCGAGCCGCCGGGCGTGGTAGGCGACGCCCTGGGCATGGTTGCCGGCCGAGGCGGCGATCACGCCGGCCTGCCGCGCGGCATCGTCGAGCGAGGCCAGTTTCACATAGGCCCCGCGGTCCTTGAACGACGCGGTATATTGCAGATTCTCGAATTTCAGCCAGACCCGGCAGCCGGCGATGTCCGACAGGGTGCGCGAATGCAGCGTCGGCGTGCGCACGATGTGGCCGTCCAGAAGTTTCGCGGCCCTGCGGATATCCTGGGTCGTCACGGTCATTGGCCGGTCTCCGGAGGAGCGCTTTGCGGCGTGAGGGTCAAAACGCCGATGGCGTCGCGCCGCGCCGCGGCCTCGTCCGGCGCCAGCCGCCAATGGCGCACGTCGCGCCAGTCGTTCACGAGATTGTCGTAGTAGGGGGAATAGGGGTTGCCGGACTGGCCGCTGCTGATGGTGAAGCGCGACTTCTTCAGATCGGAGAAATCGTAGACGCCGCGGAAGCCCGGCCCCTGCCGCGTCGCGTAGGAATTGTCGGACCGGAAGTTGACCGGCGCCTTGGTCACCGTGAAGCGCGAGCCGTTGGCGGCGATCCGGATCGTGGTCAGCTGATTGAGCAGCGGGATCGGGCCGAACGCCTGGTGGCGCATTTCGGCGTAGTGCAGATCGCCCCAGCGCCAGAGCACCGGATCGTCGCCCAGCCGCTCGGTCAGGAAATCGAGCGCAGCCGCCAGGCTTGCGCGCAGAATGGCCGGGCAGTCCTCGGCCGCCTCCGTTCCGACATCGTCGCACCACTTGGGGTGGTTCGTCAGGATGTTGATGACCACATCCGGACGGTTGGAGACGTAGCGCTTTGCCACCTCGCCCAGTTCGTCGGCATAGAGGCGGTGATTGAGCTCCCGGAACCAGGCGGTATAGATCAGCGGCTCCGGCCGGGTGAGCGCCATTGCGCCGTCCCACGCCTTCAGCATCGCCAGCACGCGCTGCTGCAGTTCGCCGGCCGGTTCGGTTTGCAGCAGGAGCGGCAGGGTGGCGCGCGCGGCAAGCGAGACATGGTCCGCCTGCATCCGGGCAATCTCGTCCGGCGAGAATTTCCGTTTCTCCGCCAGGAGTTGCGCGATCCGCCCGGCG
The DNA here is from genome assembly GCA_965202925.1 of Alphaproteobacteria bacterium. Lineage (GTDB taxonomy): Bacteria > Pseudomonadota > Alphaproteobacteria > Bin65 > Bin65 > Bin65. The sequence goes on from CBDBCG010000003.1 coordinate 217,492, forward strand.
CGATAGTGATCGCCCCAGCTCCGTGACAGGAAATAGGGATAGTCGCTGCCGGCAATCCGGTTGTTGGCGTTGATCAGCACGCCGTCCGGCGGGTTGAAGCTTTGCGGCAACGAAATGTAGGGGATGTACCCGGTGAGCGCGGATTCGGGATCGGCGCCGTCCTGGGGCAGCCAGCCGGCGTCGGGCCGCTTTCGGACCGGGACGACGCCCGGAACCAGATAGCCGATGTTGCCCGCCGTGTCGGCGTAGATGAAATTCTGAATCGGGCCGATGAACAGGCGCAGCGCGTTCCTGAATTCGTCCCAGTTCCTCGCCTTGTTGACCCCGGCAAAGGCGGCGGCGCTGGTGTCGGCGCGGCTCAGCCAGGGCGCGCGCAGAACGGCGACGCGCCCATTTTTCTTACCGTATTCCGCCAATTCCTTGTCGAAATCCAGCGCCGGGCCGTTGCGCGATTCGCGGATCGTCAGCGTCACATCCGCGCCGAAGCGGACCTTGATCGTTTCCGTGCTGACCTTGAAGGCGACGGACTCGCCGTCGGCCATGTAGCGGTTCGGATCCTCAGGATCGAGCTTCTCGAGGATGACGTCGTCGGTGTCGATATAGGTGGTCGTGACACCCCACGCGACATGGCCGTTATGGCCAAGCAGGAGCAGCGGACCGCCCGGCACCGTGGCGCCGCTCAGGTTCAGGCCCGGCGCGCTGATATGGGCAAGATACCACAGGACCGGCGCGTTCATGCCGAGATGCGGATCGCTCGCCAGGATCGCAGCGCCGGTGGTGGTCCGATCGGGGCGCAGCGCCCAGACGTTGGAGGCGCCCCCGCTGCGCACATCCGCCGGCAGGGCAGCCAACAGAGCGCCGAAATCCACGCCCTTCAACAAGCCTTCCTTGTATGACTTGACCGTCACCGGCGCGTCGCCCGGATAGGGCGGAAAGAGCACCGGGATCGCATCCTTGCCCGCCTGCTGGACGATCCGGGCGCGCAGCAGCTCGCCCTGCCAGTCGGTCGACAGCCGGACCGCCATCAGCTTGCCCCAGACCAGCGTGTCGGCCGGCTTCCAGGGTTCGAATTCGAGGCCGGTCAGGTTGAATTCCGGCGGCAGCGTGACCTTGCGGGTCTTCAGCCACTGGTTGACTCCGGCGGCGTAGGATTCGAGCGTCTTCAACTGGTCGGGCGAGAGATGCTTCACGCTGTCCTGCGCCCGCCGGTACAGGCCGAGGGTGCGGAACAGCCGATCGGCCCTGAGGCCGGGCGGGCCGATGATTTCCGCCAGCCGGCCCTGGCCGGCACGGCGCTGCATCTCCATCTGGAACAGCCTGTCCTGGGCGTGGACATAGCCGAGGGCGAACCAGGCGTCGTTTTCAGTCTCGGCGTAGATGTGGGGGATGCCGCGGGCATCGCGCACGATGCTGACCGGCTTCTCGAGTCCGGCGACAACGACCGAACCGTCCAGCATGGGCAGCGAAGTGCGGAACCAGAAGAACATGACGACGCCGGCGATCGCCAGCATCAGGACCAGCGTCACCGCGATTCGCAACGTCCAGCGGAGCAATGTCAGGATCATCCCGCTTCCCCGTCAAATTCCGCACGCAACCGGTCGCCATGTTCGTCCAGCCGAGGCGCCGGCGGACGGGTCGAGCGGTCCGGATAGGCCGACATCTTGATCGGCAGGCCGGCGAGCCGCATCCTGCCCGCGTCCGGATCGTCAATCGATACAAGCATATTGCGTTCGGCAATATGCGCATTGTCGAACAGGTCCGGCACCGTGTTGATCGGCCCGCACGGAATGCCTGCAACCTCGAGCCGTCCGTGCCAGTGACCGGTCGTTTCCGTTCCCAAAACCGCTTCGATTTCGGCCTTTAACGCATCGACATGGGCCAGCCGGTCGGCCAGAGTCGAAAAGCGCGGATCGTCGGGCCATTGGGAGCGCCCGGCCGTTTCGGCGAAACGCCGGAACATATCGTCGTGCCCCGCGGCGACGACGATATGGCCGTCCGCGGTGCGGAACGCGTCGAAGGGCGCAACCGAGGGATGACGGGCGCCGAGCGGGCCGGGCGCAATGCCGGTCGCGCTGTAGCGGGCGACCGCGTTTTCCAGCAGGGCGACCTGGCTGTCGAGCATGGCGACGTCGACCATCATGCCTTCGCCACTGTGCGCCCGGTGCTGCAGGGCAGAGACGACGCCGAGGGCGGTGAACAGGCCGGCCGCGATATCGCCGATCGACATGCCGACGCGCGTCGGCGGGCCGCCGGGATGGCCGGTGATGCTCACGATGCCGCCCATGGCCTGCACAACCATGTCGTAGGCCGGACGGTGGCGATAGGGGCCGGTCTGGCCGAAGCCGCTGGTCGCAGCGTAGACCAGCCGCGAATTCAGGGATTTCAGGGTCTTCCAGCCGTAACCCAGCCCCTCCATCGTGCCGGCGCGGTAGTTTTCGTAAAGCACGTCGGCGCGCCGGACCATCGCCTCGAAGGTCTCACGGTCCGCAGGTTCCTTGAGGTCCAGAACGATCGATTCCTTGCCCCGGTTGAGCGACATGAAATACGCGCTGCTTCCCTCGACATGCGGGCCGATCAGGCGCGCCTGGTCGCCGCCCGGCGGCTCGACCTTGACGATCCGCGCGCCCAGTTCTCCGAGCAGCATGGTGCCGTAGGGCCCGGCAAGCGCCCTGGTCAGGTCGATCACGGTGACGCCTGCGAGCGGGCCCGCACCATCGTCTTGGGCGGCATCTTCCTGGGATCCGGTCATGGGTCTCCCATAACGCGAAGCGGGGGCGACTGCCACGGCATTCGACCGTCGCCGGCGCCGGGCCGGTCGACTCCGCCGGTCGACTCCACGGGTCGACTCGGGCGACAGCCGTGCCATATAGGCGGGATGGACGGTCCTGCAACCGCGGCACACGCGATCGCCAGTTTCCGGCCGCGCGCACCCTGGTGGGGCGGCGACCTGCAGACCCTGCGCAACGTGCTGGTCCGGCAGCGTATCGATCTGTCGCCCTGGCCGGAGGAAACCCTGCGTTTCGAGATGCCGGACGGCTCGGGCGACGTATTGACCGGCCGGGCGGCGACTCCCCCGGCCGGCGCCGGCCGGCCGCTGGTCATTCTGATCCACGGCCTGACCGGTTGCGAGGACAGCATCCATGTCCGGGCCAGCGCGCGGGCCCTGCTGCGCGCGGGGTTCCCCGCCCTTCGGCTCAACCTGCGCGGCGCCGGGCCGACCGTCGGCCTGTGCCACGAGCAGTATCACGCCGGACGGACCGAGGATCTCCGGGCGGTGCTCGGGCAGCTGCCGGACCGGCTCACCCGCAGCGGCGTGGCGGCGGTCGGCTACTCTCTGGGCGGCAGCATGCTGCTCAAATATCTCGGCGAAGAAGGCCGGGCCGCGCCGCTTTGTGCGGCGGCCGCGGTGTCTGTGCCGATCGATCTTGCCGCCGCCTGCGGCCGGTTCCATCGCGGGCGCAACTGGCTCTACAAGCGCTACCTGCTCGACCGCATGAAGCGCGACGCGTTTCGCGCGCGCGGCGGCCTGCCCGAACGGTGGCGCGAACCGGTGCGCCGGGCGCGCACGATCCGGGATTACGACGCCGGCTATATCGCGCCGCGCTACGGCTTCGGCACGGTCGAGCGCTACTATGCCGATTGTTCCGCGCTCCGCTTCTTGCCGGCGGTCCGCGTCCCGACGCTGATCGTCCAGGCGCGCGACGATCCCTGGATCGCGCCGGAGCCCTACGAGCGGTTCCGCTGGGCGGACGCCCCGGCCCTGATCCCCTGCCTGCACGACAGCGGCGGCCATGTCGGCTTCCACGGCCGCGGCAGCCGCACGACCTGGCACGACCGCTACATCGTTACCTTCCTGTCCGGCACATGTTGAGGGCCCTTCGGCCTGGCCCGGCTCTGTAAGGGAGGGTTTGAAATCCTCTCCTACGCTGCAGCGTGCAGGTTCGGCGTCCGCGAACGGCGCGAAAGCCTGATTCAGCCCGCCGCCTGCTTGCGCAACTGGAATTTCTGGATCTTGCCGGTCGAGGTTTTGGGCAGTTCGCCGAACACGACCGCGGTCGGGCATTTGTAGTGCGCCAGCCGCTCGCGGCACCAGGCGATGACCTCCGCCTCGGTGAGAGTCGCGCCGGGGCGCAGGCCGACGAAAGCGCAGGGCGTCTCCTCCCACTTTTCGTGCGGCTTGGCGACCACCGCCGCCTCGGCGATGTCCGGATGGGCATAGAGCGCCGCCTCGACTTCGATCGACGAGATGTTCTCGCCGCCGGAGATGATAATGTCCTTGGAGCGGTCGCGGATCTGGACATAGCCGTCCGGATGCCACACCGCGAGGTCGCCGGTATGGAACCAGCCGCCCTTGAACGCGGCGTCGGTCGCCTTCGGGTTCTTCAGATAGCCCTTCATGATCGAGTTGCCGCGCTTGAGGATCTCGCCCATCGTCGCGCCGTCCCGCGGCACCGGCTCCAGGGTTTCCGGATCGGCCACGATCATGCCGCCGTCCATGGTCGGATAGGCCACGCCCTGGCGTGCCTTCTGGTCGGCCAATGCATCGGCGGTGAGACCGTCCCACGCCTCCTGCCAGGCGCAATGGGCGCTCGGTCCGAACGCCTCGGTCAGTCCGTAGACGTGGGTGACGTCGAAACCCAGCTTCGCGATGTCCTCCAGGACCGCCGGCGCCGGGGCCGATCCCGCGGTGAACGCCTTGACCGATTGCGCGAAGGGCACGCGGTGCTCTTCCGGCGCGTTGATCAGGGTCGAAAGCACAATCGGCGCGCCGCACATGTGGGTGACGCCGTTGTCGGCGATGGATCGGAAGATCGCCCGCGCCTCGACCTTGCGCAGGCCGACATGGGTGCCGCCCATGATCGCGACGCTCCATGGGAAGCACCAGCCCAGCGCGTGGAACATCGGCAGGGTCCAGAGATAGACCGGCCGGTGCGGCATCGCCCAGGTCACGGCGTTGCCGAGTGTCTCGATGTAGACGCCGCGGGCATGGTAGACGACACCCTTCGGATCGCCCGTGGTCCCGGAGGTGTAGGACAGCGCGATCGCCTGCCACTCGTCTTCGATGCCGGGCCAGTCGTAGTCGGGATCGCCGTCCGCGATCAGCGCCTCATAGTCCAGCTCGCCCAGCCGCTTGCCGCCGGGGCCTTCGCTGTCGTCGATGTCGATCACCAGCGGTTTCACTTCGGCGATGCCGAGGGCGGCCTCGACGGTCGGCGCGAACTCGGTGTCGGTCAGCAGCACTTTCGCGCCGCCATGATCGAGAATGAAGGCGATGATTGCCGCATCGAGCCGGGTGTTGAGCGGATTGAGCACGGCGCCGGTCATCGACACCCCGAAATGGGCCTCCAGGCTCTCCGGCGTGTTCGCGCCCATGAGAGCGACCGTATCGCCGGCGCCGATGCCGCGCCTGGCCAGCGCGCTCGCCAGCCGGACCGAGCGCTCGTGCTGCTCGGCATAGGTGAAGCGCCGGGCGCCGTGGATCATGGCGGTCCGGCCGGGGAACGTCTCCACCGCCCGCTCCAGGAACCGGCTCGGGTGCAACGGCATATAGTTGGCGGGATTCTTGTCGAGATCGGTTTCGAACGGGTTCCGGTCGCCTGCGCTCATTCATTCCTCCCTGTACCGCGCTGCCCCCGCCGGCCCGACCCGACCGAAGATGCGCAGTCTGCCGATTCTCCGCTATTCCGGATAGGCCGCAAGCCCGTCCATCGAGGCGCGGGCGATCGCCTCGACATGGAGCAATGCGCCGTCGATCGTCGGATAGCCCGGATCGTGGCCCTCGAAGGCGACGAACAGGTCGGTGCCGGCGAGCAGCACCGCTTCCGCGCCCTGGCGTTCGACGAGGTCGCGGCCGATCCGGAACAGGGTGGCGCGCCCGTCTTCGCTGATCGCGCCGGCCCTGGCGAGGGCGATATAGACGTCGTTCGTCGTCTGGAGGTCGTCGCCTTCCGGAATCGCCGTCTCGATATCGGACAGCGCGCCGTAGACGCGGCCGGTCATCGCGATCGCCGTGCCGATCAGGCCGATCTTCCGGATGCCGCGCGCCCGCAGGCCGGCCGCGATCGCCGGCGCCACGTTGAGCACCGGCAACGGCGAGATCGGCGCGAAGGCGTCGAAACAGAAATGCCCGCCGATGGACGTGATCGCCACCGCCTCGGCGCCGGCCCCCTTCAGCCGTTCGGTGAGTGCTGCGAATTCCGCGGCCTGCGCCTCGGTTCTGCCGGCGAGCGCATTGGCCGCCAGCGTATGCACATGGGCATGGACGATGGTGAGTTCCATGCGCCGGCCCGCCGCCTCGTGGTGCCGCACCAGATGCCGGTAGAAGAATTCCGTCGCGGCCGGCCCGATGCCGCCGATCAGTCCGATATGCATGGCTGTACCGGTCCTAATAGATGCCGTAGCGGCCGGGCGCGATCACGCCGTTAGGGTCGAGGGCGCGCTTGATCGCGGCGCAGGCGTCGCGGAAGGACGGCATCAGCTTCTCCATGTGGAAATCCTGCCAGTCGATCGGCGCCCGGCCGACCGCGACGCCGCGGGCGTAGAAGGCCTCGGCGAGCGCCCGGTAGGCGGCGTCGGCGCGGGCGCACTCGTCGGGGTCTTCCCGGTTGAAGGAAATGACGTGCAGGCCGCGGGCGAAGCGCGGCCCGGCGACGTTCATCACCTGATAGTCGAGCCCGTTGGCCTCGTAGATGGCGCGGCCGAGCTTCTGGAATTCGTTGGCGATCCGGCCGTCCATCGGCGTGCCGGGCGTGAACCAGGCGTTGCCGCCGCCCGGCCGCCATTTCAGCAGGCCCAGCTCCGTATTGGTCGGCTCGCCGGAGAAGGAGGCGACGGCGCAGGCCAGCGCCGGCTTTTCCAGCGCTTCCTCGTGGGGGATGTAGGTCGCTTTTCCGGAAGCGCAGAAATGGCCGACGACCCTCTGGACCTGCGGCTCCATCGCCTCCATCGACGGGCCGTAGAAGGCGCCGGAAACCGTCCAGGCGCCCAGGCCGTGCTCCCGTTGCAGCGCCTTGCGGGCGTCGTCGCTTATCGACTCCGTACCGCCGGACGCCGCATAGGCCGGGCTCGGGACCTCGCTGCCGATCAGGTAAAGGTCGTTGGCGACCCGGAACAGCGTCGGCACGAAGTTCGACATCTTCATCGGCCGGCACAGTTCGACGATTTCCTCCAGATCGCTGTCGTCCGGGAAGGCGAAGTGGAAGGAGCGGATCGCCGGCGGCCGCGGCAGCAGCCAGACGCCCAGCCGGGTGACGATGCCGTAGTTCGATTGCGCGAACAGCCCGTCCAGGATCGGCCCGAAGGAATATTTCGAGACATGCCAGTTGACCAGCGCGTCGCTCTCGATCGAACCGTCGCCGGTGCGGATGACGTCGCCGGTGCCGAGCACGACCTCCATGCCGCAACTGAAGCCGAAATGGTCGAAATAGGGGCCGTAGCCGGCGCCCTTGTCCAGCGCGTTGCCGATCATGCCGCCCTGGGGCGGGCCGGAGGTCGTGGAATTCATCCACTGGCCGCCGCGCCGCTTCAGTTCGTCGGCGAGCATCTGGAAGCTCACGCCCGGCTCGACGGCCGCGAAGCCCATCTTTTCGTCGATCTCGAGGATCCGGTTCATGCGCCGGCCGAGATCGAGCACCGCCATGCCCGCGGCCGGGGCGGAGCGGGTGCCGAGGCCCATATTGTTGCCGGTCGAGGTCGGGAACAGCGCCACCCTGTGCAGGTTGGCGAGCCGGACCAGCGCGGCGACCTCGTCGGTCGAGCCGGGATAGAGCACCGCCGCCGGCCGCCGGTCGCCGCCCGGCATGGTGTTCTCGCCGTAGCGGACCAATGTTTCGTCCGCCGTGTTGACATGCTCCGCGCCGAGGCCGCCCGCGGCATCGTTCAGAAAGGCGTCCATGCTCATCGCGTTCTCCTCCCCCGGCCGCCACTCTACCAGATGGCGGTGCCGGTAGAACCATCCGAAGACGGGTCCGGTGGCGGCGGTGTGCCCGGCACTCCGGCCGGGGGCGCTGGCTTCGCCCGGGCGACGGGTTCCGGCAACGCGACATCGCGCAACGCGTCCGGCAGCGGGCCGCCGGTCGCCCAGTCGATCAGTTCGACGGTGTGGAGCAGCGGCAGGCCGGTGAAGCGGCCGAGCTGGGCGAGGCAGCCGAGATTGCCCGCCGTGACCGCCGCCGCGCCGGTGCTCTCGATATGGCCGGCCTTGCGGCGGCCCAGCGCCCCGGCCATGTCCGGCTGAAGCATGTTGTAGGCGCCGGCAGAGCCGCAGCAGAAGTGGCCTTCCGGCACGTCGCGCACCGCGAAGCCGGCGGCACGCAGCAGGGCGCGCGGGCGGCTGCGGATCTTCTGGGCGTGCTGGAGCGAGCAGGCGTCGTGATAGGCGACGGTCAGCGGCACCGCCGTTTCCGGCAATTTCAGGTTTTCGGGCGCCAGCAGTTCGGTCACGTCCCGGGCGAGGGCGGCGACGGCGGCGGCCCTGTCGCGCCGGGCCGGGTTGTCGGCGAACAGCCGGGCGTAATCCTTGACGACAGTGCCGCAGCCTGAGGCGTTGACGACGACCGCGTCCAGCCCGTCCCCTTCCAGTTCGGCGTGCCAGGCGTCCAGGTTGCGCGCCGCCGCCGCGCGCGCCATGTCCGCCTTGCCCATATGCAGGGTGAAGGCGCCGCAGCATCCCGCGTCCGGCGGCACGACGACCTCGATACCGTGGCGGGTCAGCAGCCGGACCGTCGCCGCGTTGATCTCCGGCGCCAGCGCCTGCTGTACGCAGCCCTGAAGCAGCGCGACGCGCATCCGCCGCGCGCCTTCGGCCGGGTGAACGCCGGCAAAATCCCGCCGCGGCGGCAGGGCGGCGGGCGCCAGGTCGACCAGGGTGCGCAGGCGGCCCGGCAGCAGCGCCCGGAGCGGCCGGGCGAGGCGGGCGAGCCGAACCGTGCGGGCGAATTGCAAGGGATCGGGGATCGTGCGGGCGACCAGCCAACGCAGCAGACGGTCGGCGGGCGGCCGGCGGTAGTTCTCCTCGATATAGGCGCGGGCGATGTCGGCGAGGTGGAGATAGTCGACATCGACGGCGCAGGTCGTCATGCAGGCGTTGCAGGACAGGCAGCTATCGATATGGCCGACCGTCTTCGCATCGGGCCGGCCGCCCCGCTCCAGCATGGCGCGGATCAGGTCGATCCGCCCGCGCGGCGCCTCGTTCTCGTCGCGGGTCAGCACATAGGTCGGGCACACCGCCGTGCAGAAGCCGTAATGCACGCAGGTCCGCAGAATCCCGTCGGCCGCGGCAATCTCCGGCTCGGCAAGCTGGGCGGCGGTGAAGGCGGTTTTCATGGGCGGGAGCTGGCAAGTTACTGCCGAAGGCCGGCGCAGGCCTTGGAGATCCGGGAACCAGGCGCTGTTCGTCCGTCTGCCCTACCCGTTCGAGCCTTCGCGCGCACAACCCGAAACGTCATATCGACCGGAGCGGTCCGCAAGGATCGCGTAGCGGAGATATCTTTCCGCATCGGAGCAGGGCCGAAGCGCCGCGCGGGACAGATTTCTCCGCTACGCGCCTTCGGCGCTTCGGTCGAAATGACGATCGAGGGCGATAAGCGGCGGCATGACCAGCTTCGCCGTGGCAAAAAACGACTCGTCCATTTCTGGGATGTCCGACGTATCGATCCTGTCATCCGGAATTGCGGCGATTTCGGCGAGGCGGTCCTTCGATACAGGCATGACGCTGTTCCCCTACAACCACCACTGGATCACATAGTCGAACGGGCCTTCGGCGTTGAGCAGGTCGAGGCGCCGGAGGCGGCTCCAGCAGCCGCCCTCCCCGTCTCCGTCCGCGGCGTCCGTCATTCGAACAACTCGCTGTGGGTTCCCGCGCGGACGAAAACGACCGTCCCGCCCGGCACGGCCGTTTCGTCGAGCCGGTAGATCAGCAGAAAATCGCCGCCGACATGGCATTCGCGGTGGTTCGACCATTCGCCCTTCAGGGCATGATCCTTCCATTCGGCCCCAAGCGGCCCATCGTTCGCCACAAGCAGGAGCATTACCTGCTTCAGCCGCTTCATGTCATAGCGTCCGGACCGCGACAGCCGCTGCCAGTCCTTGAGGAAGGCCCTGGCATAATCGAGCCGGCGCGGCGGCCTTGTCCGTTTACCGGTCGCCGGTCTCTTCAAGTTCTATAAACATCGCGTCGGCCGAGGCGAAGCGCGCCCTGCCGGACTTCACGATTTCTTCCGCTTCGGCCATGGCCGCGCGGGTCTCAGCGTTGGGCACCTTGAGCTCCAGCGGAAACGCCTGGTCGGCGGCAATGCGGTGGAACAGCAGGCGCACGGCCTCCGAGGCGGTCAGCCCCATCGCGGCCAGTGCCTCGGTCGCCTCCCGTTTCAGGTTGTCGTCCATCCGGACATGAAGCATGGAACTGCGCGCGGACATATCGGCCTCCTGTATCTCAATTGAGATATATGCAGACGGCTCCGCCTGTCAATTTCCGCGCCGGCGCAGCGATTTCGTTGAGGCGTTCTTCCGAAACCGGCATGCGGGAAGTTCCTACAGCCACCACTGGATCACATAGTCGAACGGGCCTTCGGCGTTGAGCAGGTCGACGCGCTGGAGGCGGATGCGGTAGGCGCCCTCCCCGTCTCCGCCGCTCCCTTCTCCATCTGCGGCCCGCACCAGCTCGTGGCGGTATTTGCCGGCGAAATGGCGGACCTCGTAGCGCAGATATTCCGAGCAGTGGAATTTCGAGCGCACCGTCAGGTCGCCGTTCTCCGCCACGCGCTCGATCACGACGTTGGAGACGACGTGGCTCAACCGGTTCGGCGGGCTCTGAGACCAGGCGTGGGGATGGGTGTTGCGCCGGATGCGCACGGTCATCAGGTCGAGGTCTTCCCAGAAGATGTTGGGCACGCCGTCGCCCTGCATCTGGTCCGCGCGGGCCGGCATCCAGTAGCGGCCGTCCGGCGTAAACAGGCCGAGCCAGTCGTCCCACCGGCCGTCGTCCAGGATCTCCGCCTGGCGGTAGAGGAAAGCCTCGACCGCCCGCTGGATCCCGGCATCGACCTGCGCAGCGGTCAGCGGGGCGGCGGCCCCGGAATCGGCAGTGGTGGCGGCGTCCGGCATGGTCAGCCTCCCCCGCTTCCGTGGCCGGCGCCCATATAGCCGGCCCAGGCCTGCATCATGTGGCGCAGCGGCATCTCGCTCATCGTGCCGGGCGCGCTGTAGAGCACACCGTCGCGCTCGCTGTCCGAGCCGTAGTTGCGGTGCAGGCTGACCCAGTCGCCGCCCTCGGTCGACAGCCCCTGGTGGCATTTCCAGAAATTGTGCAGGTCGTCGGCGTTCACCATCGTCGAGGGCGAATTGACCAGATAGTAGTAGTCGAGCGCCCGGCGGTAGATCGCCTCCGGTGCGCCCTTGAGCCGAAAATGCCAGATTTCGGTGAGCGTGCGGTCGACGCCGAGGGGCCGGATCGCGCGCAGCTGCTGGAGCGGCGGCTGCACCGACAGGCTGGGATAGACCAGGACATGGTGCAGGTCGGTCGAGAGGATCGCCTCGCCCTTCTCCTCGCCACGAGCCTGCTTGAGCAGGGTCTCATATTCCACCGTGTCCGGGTCCTGCGGGCGCAGGCCCATATAGCCGGCGAGGAAACAGTGGCCGTAGGGATGGCCGACCGTATCGAACTTGACCCATTCCTCGATCGGCGTCTTGAAGGCGGAGATGAAGCTGTAGCTGAGCGGCGGCTTGCGGCCGTCGCGCTTCTCCATCTCGCGCTCGACCTGTCCGGCCGCGACGCCGGTCGATTCGTGGGTCGCCGAGGGGTGCGAGACGTCGAGCTGGTTTTCCAGGAAGATCTTCCAGTTGGATTTCTGGATCATGCGGAAACAGTCGCCGACCACCTCGACATCGCCGTCCGGCGCCCGGTCGACGAGCTGGTCGAAGGTCAGCTTCGCGCCCCCGAGGAAGGTCTCGAGGTCGGGCCCGTCCGGCGACAGGGAGGCGAAGTAGAAGCCGCGGTAATTGTCGACCCGCGCCGCCGGTTTGAGGCCGGCATCGCCCTCCGCCAGCTTCATCCTGGTACCGTCATAGCCCCGGGTCGCCGGGATGCTGGCGACGGTGCCGTCGAAATTGTACATCCAGGCGTGATAGGAGCAGCGGAAGCGCCGCCCGGCATTGCCGCTGCGGTCCGAGCACAACATGGCGCCGCGGTGCGGGCAGCGGTTGTAGAACACCCGGATTTCGCCGTCCTTGCCGCGCACCATGATCATCGGCTGGCGGCCGACCTGGGCGGTGTAATAGTCGCCCGGTTCCTTCACCTGGCTCTTGTGGCCGACATAGACCCACAGGGTCTCGTGGATCCGTTCCATCTCCTGCTCGAAGATGTCCGGATCGGTGTAGCACAGCCGGTGCACCCGGTCGGGCTCGACCAGCCGGGAAATGTCGCGATCGCCGTTGCGCACAGCATCCCTCCTTCGCCGTGTCGCGTTATGAAGAGCCGCTGCAGGGCAAATCCCTATGCCGCGGCCAACCGAAACGATGCCCGACGCAGCCGGTGGCGACAAGTGCAAATGCCGGAAACGGCGTTGCCGCATTACGGCCAAAGGGCGTCGAGCGGGAAGGTGATCGCCTCGAACGGCGGGATGGAGACCGGGTCGTCGTTGCGCGCCGTGGCGATGAGCACCCATTCGCCGCCGCGCAGCTCGAACGCTTCCAGATCACGCGCCAGCGGATCGATGAACCAGAGATGGCGCACACCCTCCCGAGCGTAGACCGGGCGCTTGCCGTGCCGGTCGAGCTCGCGGGTCGAGGGCGAGAGCACCTCGCAGACCCAGTCCGGTGCCACGGTGAAGAAGGCGGTATCGGGAAAATCAGGCATCCGTTCGCGCCGCCAGCCGGCGAGGTCCGGCACCAGGATGTCCTCGCCGAGATGCAACTCCGGCTCGTCGATGATCCACCAGCCGCCGGGACCGCCTTCGCCGAAATCGAACGGGTTGCCGATCTTGCCGCCCAGAACGGAACTGGCGCGCGCATGCGGCGGGGCCGGCCGCGGGTGGGTAGAGAGCGCGCCTTCCACGACTTCGGCCACCATATTGGCCGGCGCGTCCAGCACGTCCTGATAGGTCGCGCGGCGCGCGGTGGGTTTGAGGGCGGCCTGGGATCGGGCCATCGCAAAGGTCTCCCGACAAGCGAGCCGCCGAAACTAACATGGCGGGCCCCGGAACGGTAAGGCCGCCGCAGCGATCCTTCAATCGCCCCTCATCAGCGCCGCCGCGGTTTCGGCCAGTGCCGCGCCCTGGACGCGCGCCATCGCCAGTTCGGCAGGGCTGGGCCGCTCGCCGGGTCCACGGGTCACCGTCCCGGCGCCCAGCGGGCTGCCGCCGTGGGACTCGGACTGGTCCATGACCTCCGCCGCGCGCAGGCCGAGCGGCACCAGGGTCATGCCGTGGGTGCCGAGCAGCGCCCACAGGGCGAGGATCGCGCTTTCCCGCCCGCCGCCGGAGCCCGCGCCGGCGAACACGGTCGCCGGCTTGCCGATCAGGGCGCCGTCGAACCACATCCGGCCGGTCCGGTCGAGGAAGACCCGCAACGCGCCGCTCATCGAGCCGAAATGCACCGGCGTGCCGAGCGCCAGCCCGTCGCACGCCGCGAGGTCGCCCGGCTCGGCGACCGGCACATCGGCGAAGGGCGCCCGCCTCGCTTCGAAATCCGGCCCCTGGATCGCCGGTGCTTCGGCAATCTCCGGCACCTGTTTCAGGGTCACGACCGCGCCGGTCGCCGCGGCGCCTTCGGCGACGGCCTGCGCCATCTTCCAGGTCGCGCCGCCGGTCGAGTGAAACAAAACCAGGATGCGGGGTTCGCTCATCGCGCTAGTTTATGCCGAGGTCGAGAGCGATGGAAACCGGGAGCACGCCATGCCGGAAAACGCAACGATTACCGAAATGCGCATCTACACCGCCCATGTCGGCAAGGCCGCCGCCTTCGTCGCGCTGTACCGGGAGAAGGGCCTGCCGATCCAGGAGCCGATCCAGGGCGGTTTGCGCGGCATGTACCGCACCGAGTTCGGCCCGATGAACCAGGTCATCCTGCTGTGGGAATATCCCGACCATGCCGCCCGCGACGCCCGCCGCGCCCAGTTGCTCGAAGCGCCCGGCTGGATGGATTTCCTGCGCGAGGCCGCACCCCTGATCCAGAGCGAGGAAAGCCGCCTGCTCCTGCCGGCGTGACGGCTCAGGCCGCCGGATCGAGCGTGTTGAGGGTCAGCGCGGCGTCGATGGCATCGACGATGGCGTCGGAGTCCGCCCGTTCGATGACCAGCGGCGGCGACAGGATCATGATGTTCGCGGCGACCCGGACCAGGGTGCCGTGCTCGTAGGCCAGGTTCGCCAGTTCGCCGACATATTTCAGGCCGGCCGGTGTTTTGGCGTCCCGGTCGCTGACGAATTCGAGGGCTAGCATCAGCCCCTTGCCGCGCACGCTGCCGACGGTCTCGTGTTTCGCCTGCAGGTCGCGCAGGCGGGCCAGCATGTAATCGCCCTCGTCGCGGGAATTGCCCGGCAGGTCCTGCCCGAACGTTGCCTCCAGGCAGGCGAGCGCCGCGGCGCACCCGACGGGATGCCCGGAATAGGTATAGCCGTGGAAGATGGCGCCGAGCATATCCTTGTTGTTCCGGAACGCCTCTTCAATCCGGGCATTCACCACGCAGGCGCCGAGCGGGAAATAGCCCGAGGTGATCGCCTTCGCGATGCACATCATGTCCGGCTTCACGCCCCAGCCGCGGCTGCCGAACCAGTTGCCGGTGCGGCCGAAGGCGGTGACCACCTCGTCGGCGATCAGCAGGATGTCGTAGCGGTCGAGCAGTTCACGCAGCTTCGGCCAGTAGGTCGGCGGCGGCACGATCACGCCACCCGCGCCCTGCACCGGTTCGGCGATGAAGGCCGCGATCGTGGCCGGATCCTGAAATCTGATCTCGTCTTCCAGCGCGGCGAGGCACAGGTCCGCCAGCCGTTCCGGATCGGTCTCGTCGAACGGATTGCGATAGGCGAAGGGCGCGGTCACATGGTGGCAGCCGGGCATCAGCGGTTCGTAGGCCCGGCGGAAATTGCTGTTGCCGTTGACCGACGCGCCGCCGAAATGGGTGCCGTGATAGCCCTTCTTGAGGGAGAGGAACTTGGTCCGGTCCGGCTGCCCCCTTACCTTCCAGTATTGCCGCGCAATGCGCAGCGCGGATTCCACCGAATCCGAGCCGCCCGAGGTGAAGAGCGCGCGGCGCATATCTTCCGGCGCAAGGATTTCGGCCAGCCGGTAGCCCAGTTCGATCAGCCCGGGATGGGTCGTGCCGCGGAAGCCGGCATAGTAGGGCAACCGCGCCAGCTGGTCGGCAACGGCCCGTTTTATCGGCTCGCAGGAATAGCCGAGGTTGACGTTCCACAGCCCCGCGACCGCGTCGACAACCGTTACACCGTCGAGATCCGTGATCCGCACCCCTTCGCCCGAAACGATGATCCGCGGCGGAACGGCCTCCATCTCGTTGGGATGGGCCATCGGGTGCCAGACCTGCTTGGCATTGTTCTCTTTCAGGAAATTCGAATTCGGAATGTCGAGCATCGCATCGGGCCCCCACCCATTCGCGTTCGACCGCCATCAGGCGCGCCGGAAATTTGCGGCTGCAACGGCGTCGGGTTCTTCTACCGGCCCGGTTTGTAGCCCGGATCGAACCGCGGCGTCGATACGGCCGTCCCCGCCGGGCCGATCAGGGATTGGCGTTCACATCCCATTCGACTTCCAGGTTCTGCACGCCCCGGAAGGTCAGTGTCGGAATGTAGCGGAAGGTCTGGTCCGGCTTCAGGCGCATATGCGGGAGGCGGCGGACCAGTTCCTCGAGAACCACCTTCATCTCCATGCGCGCCAGCGGCGCACCCATGCAGAAATGCGCGCCATGGCCCAGACCCAGATGCCGCCGCGCGTTCCTGCGCGCCGGATCGAATTCCTCCGGATCGTCGAAAGCGTCCGGATCGCGGTTGCCGGAGCCCATCATGACCAGCACCCTGCCGCCCTTCGGGATCGGCATGCCGGCGATTTCCGTGTCCTTCGTCGCGATCCGCCGCCAGGCGAAGATCGAGCTGTCGTAGCGCAGGATTTCCTCGACCGCGTTGGGGATCAGGGAGGGATCGGCGACCAGGCGCTCCCACTTCTCCCGGTCGCTCAGCAGTTTCTTGAGCCCGTTCGCCGACGCCTGGGTGGTCGTCTCGTGCCCGGCGAACTGCATCAGGAACATGACGTTGCGCAGGTAGTTGACCGAGAAGCGCGACGGGTCCTCCCGATACAGGCGAACCATGTCGCCCAGATAGTTGTCGCCCGGATTCTTCAGGGCGTTGTCGACGAGCTCGACCGTGAAATCCCACGACGCGCCCATATCGGCCATCATCTCGACCTGTTCCTCGTCGCTGGGGAAGCCCCAGTTCACGATGGCGCGCTTCGAGCCGAGTTCCTTGACCATGACCGCCTTGTCGTCCGGCGCGCCGAGAAAGATGAAGATGGCCAGCGCCGGCACTTCGTAGAGCATCCGGCTGACGAGTTCGGCCTCGCCGTCGTCGACGAAACGGTCGATGTAGCGGGTGACGATCTCCCGCACCCGCGGTTCGACCTCGTTCACCCGCTTCGGCGTGAAGGCGTCGCCGAAGATCCTGCGGTGCGCCCTGTGGGTCGCGGAGTCCTCATCGACCAGGGCCGGTTCTATCTCGATATTCAGCGCGTCCCGGGCCCTGGCGGCTGCCGGGCAGAGCGAACGCACCGGATGCCGGGCCACGATCGGCGAAAAGGTTTCCGGGTCGCGGAACACGCGCACGCAATCGGCGTATTTCATCACGACCCAGCAGTTCATTTCCGGGCTGTAGAAGACCGGCTCCGATTCCCGCATCCCGGCAAAGAAGCCGTAGGGATCGGCGATGTATTTTTCCGAAAACGGCGCAAAGGCCCTGCCGGCTTCCGTTACCGGGCATCCCGCAGCGGACGGCCCGGTCTCCTCCTCCGGATCGGACTGGAACATGCCGAAGGCCGGCTTGTCGGTCATCGGTCCTCTTCTCGCTCCGCCGCCGGACCGGGCCGAATCCGGAGACACACGGGTTCTGCGCTGCGGGCGTAGCGCAACCTCCGCAGCAATAGCGAGAGGGAATGCCTCCCGCTACACGGAAGAAGAGCGGCCCGGGCCTACCCCTTGCCGCGCCAGGGAATGAGCTTGCGCTCCAGCATCCGCATCAGGATTTCGATGGCGAAGCCGATCAGCCCGATGATGACGATCCCGATCACCACGATATCCGTGTTCAGGAAGTTCTTGGCGATCATGATCATCGAGCCGATGCCGCGGTCGGCCGCGACCAGTTCGGCCGCCACCACCGTGCCCCAGCAGACGCCCATGGCGGTGCGCAGACCGGTGAAGATTTCCGGCAGCGCATTGGGCAGGACCACCCGGATCAGCACCTGAAGCTTGGTTGCGCCCAGGGAATAGGCCGCATGCACCTTGGATACGCGCACGCTGTTCACGCCGGCGCGCGCCGCGATGATCATGATGAACAGCGAGGCCAGGGCCAGCAGGAAGATCTTCGCGAACTCGTCGATGCCGAACCACAGGATGATCAGCGGGATCAGGGCGAGCGGCGGAATCGGCCGGATGAACTCGACGATCGGATCGAAGAACCCCTTCGCAACCGACCACAGGCCCATCGCGAAGCCGAGCGGAATGCCGATCACGGCGCCGTACACGACGCCCGACAGCACCCGGTACACGCTGATCCAGATATGGTCCCACAGGGCGACGTTGCGGAAGCCCTCGTTCGCCAGCTTCCCGACACGATCGAACACGGCGTCGAGCCCCGGCCAGTAAATCGGATTGATCCAGCCTCCGGCAGTCGCCAGCCACCAAAGGATTATGAAGGCGACGACCGAGATAATGCCGTAACCGCGGCCGGAATTGACCGCCGAAGCGTCGCCGAACTTGACGGTTTTCTGCCGGGTGAAGCTGTTGTCGGCCAGACCCAGCCAGATCATCCAGCGCGATGGTTGATTCCCGTTAGCCATGGCCCACTCCCTCTCCGCGTCCCATGATCTCCTCTTCCATTTCCCAGATCATGGAAAGGATCTCTTCACGCTTTTCGATAAAGTCCGGCGAAGCCTTGATGTCCCGCGGGCTTTCGGTCAGCCCCCGCTTGGCGAACGGCAGGCGGTATTCGCGTTCGATCCGGCCCGGGCGCGGCGCCATCACGATCAGGCGCTCGCCGAGGAACAGCGCCTCCTCGACCGAATGGGTGATCAGGATGATGGTCTTGCGGGTCTCGTCCCACAGCTGGAGTACGAGACCCTGCATCTTTTCGCGCGTCAGCGCGTCGAGCGCGCCCAGCGGCTCGTCCATCAGGATGACTTCCGGGTCGTTCGCCAAGCAGCGGGCCAGCGCGACGCGCTGCTGCATCCCGCCGGAAAGCTGATAGACCGGCTTTTTCGCGAAGTCCTGAAGTCCGACCGTCACAAGCAGATGCTCGACCGTCTTCTTGATATCGCCCGAGGGCCTGCCCGCCATTTTCGGCCCGAAAGCGATGTTCTTTTCGACCGTCAGCCACTCGAACAGGGCCCCTTGCTGAAAGACCATGCCGCGTTCCGCACCCGGACCCGTGACAACCGAAGCGTCGGCATCGGCGATCATGCCGCGGTCGGCGCCCGGCCCGGTGACGACCTCTTCGGCGCCTTCCGGCTGCGGATCCTGCAGGACTACCCGGCCGGCAGTGGGCGACAGGAATCCCGCGATGATGTTGAGCAAGGTCGTCTTGCCGCAACCCGACGGCCCGAGCACCGACATCAGTTCACCGGGCTGAAGGTCCAGCTGTACATGGTCGAGCGCGCGCACGGGCTCCCCGCCCGGCACCGTGAAAACCATGGAAACGTCTTGAATCGAAAGCGCTTTCATCGCCCCTCCCCTGTTCTCGCCGCACCGAAACGATGCGGGAGAAAAAAAGCGCGGTCCCGGAGGACCGCGCCTGTTCACGCTTTACTTGAGGAAACCGGCGTCGACGGTGCCGCTATAGCTGGCGAGCGCCTTTTCCAGTTGCTTCTGTTGTACGAAGAAATCGGCAACCTGCTTCATGAAGTCCTGGACGGTGCCGCCCATCCATGCCTTGGACGCCTGATCCGCCTTGGACGGGAACGAGAACATCCGGATCATGTTGGCCGTCGCGTCGTTGTCCATGCCGGCGGCCTTGGCGATCTTCCCCAGGGCCGCTTTAGGATCCTTGTTGTAGGCGCCGTTGGCGGCGTCCGTAACGTCCATGAACTTCTGGACGAGCTTCGGATGCTTCTTGATGAAATCGCCGGTGGCCGAGATGACATCGAAGACGCGGATGCCGATGGCTTCCTGCTCCTTGGCCGTCATCAGATATTCGCCCCGTTCCTTCATGCGCAGCATCGGACCGCCGAAGGCGCAGCCCATCACGATGTCGCCGCGGCCGAAAGCGACGGCGGCATCGGCGCCGTTCATCTGCACCATGTTCACCTTCGAGGCGTCGACGCCCAGATGGTCCAGCATACGCAGCAGTTTGTAGTGGGTGACGTTACCGATCGGCGTGCCGACCTTCTTGCCTTCGAGCTGCTTGGCATTGGCCTTGGTGATGCCAGACGCCTTGCTGATGACGCAGTTGTCTGCTTCGGCGTAGGACACGGCCACGCCGATGATTTTGAGATCCAGGCCCTTGGAGACGGCGACCACGAACGGCACCAGGCCCTGGCTGTAGGCGATCTGGACCTTGCCGGAGGCCATGGCAGCCGACATCTCGTTGCCGTTGCCGAACGCGCGCCAGTTGACTGTGACGCCCATTTCCTTGTCGTAGGTCTTGTCCAGCTGGGCGACCTGGTTTGCCGTCGGCCATTCCTGGAAATAGGCGACGGTGATTTCCTTGAGCTGGGCGTTCGCCGCCGGTACGGCGACCGCCAGCGCAACGGCACCCAGGGCGAGGCTGCGGAGGAATGTCATGGGATTTCCTTTCTTGCTCATGCGTTTGCGAACACCGATACCCGGTGTCCTTCCCGACAGGTTCAACCGGACTTCGAACAATTGTCCCGGCCCGGTCTCGATTCCGGCTTCTCCCGGCCGGTCAGTGCGCGATCGCCTCCCTGGCATCGCGACATTCGTAACCCAGACTTTCGGCCACGGCGGCATGGGTAATCCGGCCGTCATGGACGTTCAGCCCGTTCAGCAAATGCTCATCGTCGGCCAGCGCCTCGCGCCAGCCCTTGTCGGCGATAGCCAGCGTAAAGGGAAGCGTCGCGTTGTTCAGCGCCTGGGCCGAGGTGCGCGGCACGCCGCCCGGCATGTTGGCGACGCAATAGTGGACCACCTCGTCCACCACGAAGACCGGATCGTCGTGAGTCGTCGGCCTTGAGGTTTCGAAGCAGCCGCCCTGGTCGATGGCGACGTCGACCACGACAGAACCGGGTTTCATCTTGCTGACAAGTTCGGCCGAAACCAGTTTCGGCGCGGCGGCGCCGGGCACCAGGACGCCGCCGATCACCAGATCGGCGGCAGTGCAATGCCGTTCGATCGCGTCGTGGGTGGAAAAGACGGTGTTCAGCGGCCGCCCGAACTGTCGCCACAGGCGGCGCAGCTGGTCGACGTTGCGGTCGAGCACCCACACGTCCGCGCCCATGCCGAGTGCGATATGGATGGCGTGGGTGCCGACGACGCCGCCGCCGATCACCACCACCTTGCCCGGATCGACGCCCGGCACGCCGCCCAGCAGAATTCCCAGACCGTAATGGGTCTTTTCCAGGAAATAGGCTCCGGCCTGCACCGACATCCGGCCCGCCACCTCCGACATCGGCGCGAGCAGCGGCAGGCCGCCCGAAGGCGAGGTGACGGTCTCGTAGGCGATGCAGGTCGCGCCGCTTTCGATCAGGTCGCGCGTCTGCTCCGGATCGGGCGCAAGATGCAGATAGGTGAACAGGATCTGGCCCTTGCGCAGCATTGCGCGCTCCGGCGCCAGCGGCTCCTTCACCTTGACGATCATTTCGGCTTCGGCGAACACCTCGGCGGCGGACGCCAGAATGGACGCTCCGGCCTCTTCGTAGTGCGCATCGGTCATGCCGATCGCCGCACCCGCCCCGCTCTCGACGACCACCCGGTGACCGTGCGCGACGAGTTCGCGGACGTTGCCGGGTATCAACCCGACCCGGTATTCGTGAACCTTGGTTTCCTTCGGAACGCCAATCAGCATCTTTTTTCGGACCGCAACGCCCTTCTCCCCGAAATTCGCCGCAGGCCAAAGACCGTGCGACGAACCATTTTCAACACCGATAGCCGCGCTTCGGCAAATTGACGAGTCCGATGGCGGCGCAAGCCTCAGCCAGCGCCAGGCCAACCCGGCGACGCATTATCCTGAACTTTACTTGCCATGGACGCAATCGGGATTTCGCGCTGTTGTGAACTGGCGGTCGAATCCGCCATACCGCACTCGACCCGGTTGTACAATTTAGGGTTTTCCCGGCCGCACCGTTATGTCTCTATAGTCGGATGACTGTCCGCTGTGGCTGTGTTGCAATTTGCAGGCAACGCATGACCTTCCGGGCGGGTTTTCGAATTCTCCTCATTAAGAACCGATGCCGGAGGAACCGAATATGGATTTCACCGCCAATTCGCTCGAAGAACACTGGATGCCCTTCACGCCCAACCGCGAGTTCAAGGAAGAACCGCGGCTGGTCGAGAAGAGCAGCGGCATCCGTCTGGTCAACCACCGAGGCGGCACGGTCCTTGACGGATCGTCCGGCCTGTTCTGCGTGCCCGCCGGCCACGGCCGGCGCGAGATTGCCGACGCCGTCCACGAGCAGCTGCTGAAGAACGACTATACCGCGCCGTTCAATCTCGGCCATTCCGGCTCGTTCCAGCTTGCCAGAATGGTCTCGTCGATCGCGCCGGAGCCGATCAACCATGTCTTCTTCACCAATTCGGGCTCGGAATCGGTCGATACGGCGCTCAAGATCTGCATGGCGTATCACGGCGCCCGCGGCGACCACCGTCGCCAGCGCTTCGTATCGCGCGAGCGCGCATATCACGGCGTCAACATCGGCGGGGTCTCGCTGTCCGGCATGGTCAAGAACCGGGACATCTTCTCCGTCTGCATGCCCTATATCGTGAACATGCGGCACACTTGGCGGCCCGAAGACCGGTTCACCCGCGGTCAGGCGGAGAACGGGGAAGACCTCGCCAACGATCTCCAGCGTTTTTGCGACACCTATGGCGGCCACACCATCGCCGCCTGTTTCGTCGAGCCCGTCGCCGGGTCGACCGGCGTGCTCGTCCCACCAAAAGGCTATCTGGAGCGGCTGCGCGAGATCTGCGACGCCCACGGCATCCTGCTGGTGTTCGACGAGGTGATCACCGGGTTCGGCCGGCTCGGTCCGCCCTTCGCCGCCGACGCGTTCGATGTCACGCCGGACATCATGACGATGGCCAAGGCGCTCACCAACGGCTGCCAGCCGATGGGCGCCGTCGCCGTGAAGGACGAGATTTACGACACGGTGGTCGATGCGTCGCCGGACGGCGCGATCGAGTTCTTCCACGGCTACACCTATTCGGCGCATCCGGCCGCCTGCGCCGCGGGCATCGCGACCCAGACGCTCTACCGGGACGGCGGGCTGTTCGAGCAGGGCGCCGCGCTGGTCGACCATTTCCAGAATGCGGTCTACGCCCTGGAGGACATGGACATCGTCACCGACGTGCGTGGCTACGGCCTGTTGGCGGCTTTCGACCTGAAACCGGGGGCGGTGCCCGGCGCCCTGGGTCCGCAGGTGCAGAAGCGCCTGTTCTGGAACGGTCTCCACGTCAAGTTCACCGGCGACGCCGGCATCGTCGCGCCGCCGTTCATCTCGACGAAAGACGAGATCGACGAGATGATGGACATCCTGCGCCGCACGCTGCTGGAATATTCCTGATCGGCTGCGCCCATCCGGACGCGCAAAAAGAAAGGCGGCCTTCGGGCCGCCTTTCGCATTTTGGTTGGCCGGGCGGCCTCAACCGATCGGTTTGCCGTCGTTGCGGTCGATCGCGATGATGGCCGAGCGCGGCACGGAATCGCCGCCTCCGGGCCAGTGGCTGTTGCCTTTCTCGCCGGGATGCTGGACGCCGACGAAGACGGTCCGGCGGTCGCCGCTGAAGGCGATGCCGGTGATCTCGCACTCCTTCGGGCCGACCAGGAAGCGCTTGATCTCCCCCGTCGCCGGGTCGCCGATCAGCATCTGGTTGTTGCCCATGCCGGCGAAATCTCCGTCGTTCGAGTAATTTCCGTCGGTCTGGATCCAGAGCAACCCGCGGCTGTCGAAGGCCAGACCGTCGGGCGAGTTGAAGAAATTGCCGGGGTTGACGTTCCCCGAGCCCTTGCGGGCGTCCCTGTGTACGGCCGGGTTGCCGGCCAGAACGAACAGGTCCCAGGAGAAGCCTTTGGCGGTGTGGTCGCCGTTCTCCGGCCGCCAGCGGACGATCTGGCCGTATCTGTTGCCGGCGCGCGGGTTCGGGCCGCCGACCGGCGTCGCGTCGCCGCCGGCGTTCGGTTTTTTGCCGCGGTTCTTGTTGTTGGTCAGCGCGCAGTAGACCTCGGCTTTGTGCGGATTTGCAGCGACCCATTCCGGGCGGTCCATGGTCGTGGCCCTGACCGCGGAGGCCGCCATCCGCGTGTGAATGCAGATTTCGGCCCGGGACGCCATGCCGGTCGTCTGCGGCGTCAGCGCCAACCATTTGCCGGTGCCGTCGGCGTCGAAGCGCGCGGCGTAGAGCGTGCCCTTGTCGAGCAGGCCGTCATTCCTGCCGCCGGCCGCATACACGCCGTCCGAGACGTAGCGGTAGAGGTATTCGCCGCGCTCGTCGTCGCCCATATATACAACGATCCGGCCGTTGGCCGCGACCACGACTTCGGCATTCTCGTGCTTCATGCGGCCGAGGGCCGTGCGCTTCTTCGGCGTGGATTTCGGGTCGAGCGGGTCGATCTCCACGACATAGCCGGCCCGGTTCGGCTCGTTGGGATGCCTCGCGATGTCGAACCGTTCGTCGGCCGTCGCCCAGGCATAGCCCCAGTCCTTGTGCCGGATGCCGTAGCGCCTGAAGCCGGGCGGCAGGGCCAGCGCCTTGTCGCTTGAGGAGAAGTAACCGTTGAAATTCTCCTCGCAGGCCAGATAGGTGCCCCAGGGCGTCCGGCCGTTGCCGCAGTTGTTCCAGGTGCCGAGCGACTTGGTGCCCGTCGGGTCGGCCCCGGTCTTGAGCAGATCGTGGCCGGCTGCCGGGCCGGTAATGTCCATCGGCGTGTCGGCGGTAATGCGGCGGTTGAACGGCGAGTCCTTCACGACCTGCCATTTGCCGCCGGACCGCGCGACCTCCATCACCGAGACGCCGTGCGCCGCCTTGCCCTTGCGCACGTCGTCGGCGGTTTCCGGCTTCATCGTATTGCGCATGCCGTACATGATGGAGCGATTGGTATATTCGTTGTTGACTGCCAGGATGCTGCGTCCGCCCGACAGGAACAGGGCCATGCCGTCGGTATTGTCGCCGAACGCCAGCTCCTGCGACGCGCCGGTGCCGCGGGTTTCGGGATCGAAGGGCGCACCCCTGTTCCAGAGCGGATCGCCCCAGCGCACGACGACGTGCCAGCTGTAGCCTTCAGGCACCTGTACCGTGTCCGCAGTGCCGGCGGCGACCGCCTTGAAGGCGAGCCGGCCGGCGGCGGCGCGGGCGTCCGCGACGGTCAGCGCCGCCGTGCCGGTCAGGAAGGCGCCGGTCCCGACGGCGATGGCGCCGCCCAGAAATCCACGGCGCGAGACGGATTCTTCGACCACGCGGTCGAAACCGGTTTCTTCTGGTCGCGGATCGTTAAACTCGTCGAACTCATCGAACGAACGTTCTGCGGCGTCCAGCGGCTCCCCGCGGTAGTTCTGACGATCGGTCATTCATGCCCCCAAGTTCGGAAATTCGGCGGAGGCTTCCGCCTGGCCGCCGCCGTAGCGATACGGTGTTTCAAATGCGTGACGGATCGGTGATCGGTATTTGAAACCTGCCGACACCGGCCGGCCGCGACGTCATGCCGAAAAATCCAGCCCCCATCCCCGATAGCGCGCCGGGTCGTCCTGCCAGCGGTCCCGCACCTTGACGAACAGGAACAGATGGACGCGGCGCCCGAACAGCATCTCCAGCTCTTCGCGCGACGCCGCCCCGATCTTCCCGATCTGCCGCCCGCCCTTGCCGAGCACGATGCTCTTCTGACTGTCGCGCCGGACATAGACCGTCTGCTCGATCTTCACGCTGCCGTCGTCCCGCTCCTCCCAGGTCTCGGTCTCTACCGTCAGCGCATAGGGCAATTCCCGATACAGGTTGAGATACAGTTTCTCGCGTGTGATCTCGGCGGCAAGCAGCCGTTCGGGCATGTCGGAGAGTTGATCTTCGGGAAACAGGTGCGGCCCGGCCGGCAGGCGCGCGGCGCAATGGGCGAGAAAATCGCCGATTCCGCTCCCGGTCAGGGCCGAAATCATGAAAATGTCGGTGAACGGCCCCTCGCCGTTCATCCGGTCGGCAAGCGCGAGCAAACGGTCGCGCTTCAGAAGGTCGATCTTGTTGAGCAGCAGGATCGCCCGGCGATCCTCGCGCACCAGCCCGTCGACAATGCGCCCCGTATCGCCGTCGGTCTGCCGTTCGCACCTGCGCGCATCGACCAGCAGCGCAACCAGGTCGGCGTCCGCCGCGCCCTGCCAGGCGGCGGCGATCATGGCCCGGTCCAGCCGGCGTTTCGGCTCGAAAATCCCCGGCGTGTCGACCAGAACGACCTGGGCGGCGTCGGGGCCGTCTCCGGCCATGACGATGCCCAGAACGCGCGTTCGCGTCGTCTGCACCCTGGGAGACACGATCGAGACCTTGGCGCCGGTCAGCGCGTTGACGAGCGTCGACTTGCCGGAATTGGGCGCGCCCAGCAGGGCGACGAAACCGCAACGCGGCCCGGCCGCCGGGTCTTCGCCGGTCACGGACCGCCACCCTGCAACGGGCGGTCGCGCGCTGCGTCTCTAGCGGTCATCGGGCGCACCGCTTTCGATGAGGCCCATCATCCGGCGAGCCGCCGCTTGCTCGGCTGCGCGCCTGGAACCGCCCTCCGCCCGAACCGCCGGCCACCCGCTGACCGCGCATTCGACATCGAACAGCGGCTCGTGCGCCGCGCCTTCCCGGCGCACGACCGTGTAGACCGGTAACGGCAGCGACCGGGCCTGCGCCCATTCCTGCAAACCGGTTTTTGCATCCTGGGGTGGGCTGTCGTCCTCGCGCATCATCGGCAGCCAGTAGCGTCGAATCATCCGTGCGGCCGCCTCGAGTCCGCCGTCCAGATACAGCGCCGCGATCACCGCCTCGCAACAGTCCGCAAGCGCCCCCGGTTTCGCGCGTCCGCCCTGTTCCTCTTCGCCCCGGGACATTTTCATATGGTCGCCGAGACCGAGCTGCAGGCCGACGCGGGTCAGCGATTCGGCGCGGACCAGCGCCGCATGCCGGCGGGCGAGCTGGCCGACAGTCTCGTCCGGAAACTCGTCCATGAGCAGCCGCGCCACGACCAGGCCCAATACCCGGTCGCCGAGAAATTCAAGCCGCTCCAGGTTGCGCTTGCCGCGGCCTTCGCCCTCGGTGGCGCTCTGGTGGGTCAACGCTTCTTCCAGCAGATCCGGCTGCCGGAATTCGTGTTCCAGTTCTGCAATCAGGCCGGCCAGGGGATGTTCGGCAGCGCTCACCCGGATTGCCTCAGTCCGATCTGGTCGATACTAGGCTTGGCAATAGAAGACGTTTATTTTCTGCATGTTAAATATCATTCTTGAACTCTTTTTTCAGTCAATGCCCATGAAGAGCCTGCGCCAGCGGATCGACCCTGGCCATTTCCAGACTTCCCAGATATCGGCCGAGCCGTTCACCGAGAAGAACAGGAATTGCGCCCGGCCGATAAAATTCCGTAACGGCACCATGCCGACGCCGGCAAAGCGGCTGTCGCTCGAATTGTCCCGATTGTCCCCCATCATGAAATAGTGGCCAGGGGGTACCGTATAGATGCCGGTGTTGTCGGAACCGGGCATCCGGTCGCCGCATTCGTAGATCGTATAGGACCGGCCGGACGGCAGGATTTCGCGATACAGTTCCGCCGGCGCCGGCAGGCCGCTGCTCCTCGTGCATTCCCGCCCGGTCAGCGCGTCATAGGCCTTCAGCGTGCCCGGGCCGGAGATATCGGTGCGCGTCAACGGCCCTTCGCGGCGCACCTGCTGTCCGTTCAGATACAGGCGGCCGTTGCGGACCTGGATACGGTCGCCGGGCAGCCCGATCACCCGCTTGATGAAATCGATCTTGGTGTTGGTCGGCTGCCGGAAAACCGCAACGTCGCCCCGCTCGGGCTCGCCCGTGAGGAGCCGGCTTTCGATGATGTCGGGGCTGAACGGGATCGAGTAGTTCGAATAGCCGTAGCTGAATTTCGACACGAACAGGTAATCGCCCTTGTGCAGGCCCGGATACATCGAATCCGACGGGATATTGAACGGCTCGTACAGGAAGGTGCGCACGACCAATGCGATCAGCACGGCGTAGAGGATCGTCTTGAGCGCCCCGCCGGTATCGGACTTTCGGGCGGACTTCTTTTGCGCTGCTTGGGCCTTGCGCACAGGGCGCCTCCTCGAAACCTTCGAAACTCGGCTACCGCCCGATGTGGAGAGAAACGGTGCGGGCGCAACCGGGCCGCCGCGCCAGCACGCTGTACCCCGTCTGCCCGGCCGTCACAACCGTTCGCCGGAGGTCGCCGGCGCCGGCCCATGTAACGGTCAGCGGGGCAATCGGGGATTTCGTCGGGACGGTGCGGTCAGCGACCCGTCTCGGCCGGCACGGCAGAAATCACGACAATCACCTGCGCCAAAGGCGGTTCGTCGGTAATCGAAACGTCGATGCGGCCCTCCATGCCTTCGGGCACCAGTTCGGCAAGCCGCCGCGCGGCGCCGCCTGTCAGCGCCATCGTCGGCTTGCCGCCGGGCAGATTGACGACGCCCATGTCGCGCCAGTACACGCCGCGCCGGAAACCGGTGCCCAGGGCCTTGGCGCAGGCCTCCTTGGCGGCGAAGCGTTTGGCATAGGTCTCGGCGCGGCGGCGGCGGTGCTCCGCCCGCGCCCGTTCGACGTCCGTGAAACAGCGATGGGTGAACCGGTCGCCGAACCGGTCCAGCGTGTTGCGGATGCGGCGAATGTCGATCAGGTCGCTGCCGATGCCGACGATCATGACATCTGCAAGGGTTTCCCGGACCCTGTTGGCAAAGCGACGCCGGCTCAGGCGCTGCGCGCGCCGGCCGCCTCGGCGCGGGCTTTGTCCATAAGGCTGCGCATCCGTTTGATCGCGCTTTCGAACCCGCCGAAAATCGCTTCGCCGACCAGGAAATGGCCGATATTGAGTTCGACCAGCGTCGGAATGGCGGCAACGTCGCCCACCGTATCGAAGGTCAGGCCGTGGCCGGCATGACATTCCAGGCCGAGCCGTTCTGCATAGGCGGCTGCATCCTCAAGCCGGCGCAACTCGCGGACCCGATTCGCCGCGTTGCCGTCGATATCCGCCTCGCAGAACGAGCCCGTATGCAATTCGACCACCGGCGCGCCGAGCGCGACAGCGGCGTCGAGCGCTTCGCGGTCCGGCTCGATGAACAGCGATACCCGAATGCCCGCATCCTGAAGCGCGCGAACGAACGGCGCCAGATGGTTATGGCCCTGGACGACGTTCAGGCCGCCTTCGGTCGTACGCTCCTCGCGCTTTTCCGGCACGATGCAGGCGGCGTGCGGCGCGTGGCGCAGGGCGATCGCCAGCATTTCCCGGGTGGCGGCCATCTCCAGATTCAGCGGCAGGTCGATCTCCTCGACGAGGCGCAGGATATCCGCGTCGGCAATGTGGCGGCGGTCTTCGCGCAGATGGGCGGTGATCCCGTCGGCGCCGGCCGCAGCGGCAGCGCGGGCGGCGCGCACAGGGTCCGGATGCCGGCCGCCGCGGGCGTTCCGGATGGTCGCCACATGATCGATATTCACTCCGAGCCGCAGATGGCGCATTGCCGATATCCGTTCCCTATCTTGCCTAGCCGCGCGCCCGGTCGACCGACGTGATGATCGGGCTGGCGCGCAGCGCCGCGATGATCTCGGTCAGATGGCGGACATCGTCAACCTGGATGTCTAGATGAATCTCGAAAAAGTCGATCGACCGGTTGGCGAAGCGCAGGTTGGTGATGTTGCCGCCGTTCTTGCCGATGATGGTGGACAAATCGCCCAGGGTGCCCGGCTCGTTCGACAGGAACACCTTGATCCGCGCAACATGGCTCTCCTCGGTCGACCCGTCCTCATCCCAGGACAGGTCGAGCCAGTGGCTCGGCATGCTGTTGAAGCGCCGCAGGGTGTCGCAGTCGACGGTGTGGACCGTGACGCCCTTGCCGGTCGTGACGATGCCGACAATGCGTTCGCCCGGCAGCGGATGGCAGCAGCGGGCGTAGTGGACGGCCATCCCCGGGATCAGGCCGCGGATGCTGATGCCGGTCTCGGCCGATGCCGCACCGTTCCCTTTCTTGCGGCGGGTTGCCGGTTTGGGCGTCTTGCCGGGCTCCCCGCCGTCGGTACGCGGCGGGAAGAGTTTGTTGACGATCTCCGGGCCCGAAAGCCGCCCCTCGCCGATGCGGATGAACAGGTCGTCCTCGTCCTGGACCTGAAACGTCTCAACGGCCCGGGCGATCGCCTTCTTGGTCAGGCGCCGCTGTTCCTGCCGGAACGCCTTGTCGAGGATACCGCGCCCGAGTTCGCGGTATTCGTGCCGGTGCTGGATGCGAATGAAGCGCCGGATCCGCGCCCGAGCCTTGCCGGTCGCGACGAAGCGCAGCCAGTCCGGCGAGGGTTTCTGGGTCTTGGAGGTCAGTACCTCGACCTGGTCGCCGTTCACCAGTCCCGTCTGCAACGGCACCATCCGGCCGTTGACCTTGACGCCGGTGCAACGGTCGCCGACCTCGGAATGGACGGCGTAGGCGAAATCGACCGGCGTTGCGCCGTGCGGCAGTGCGATCAGGTCGCCGCGCGGTGTGAAGCAGAAAACCTGGTCCCGGAACATTTCCAGCTTGGTGTGTTCCAGGAACTCGTCCGGCCCTTCCGCCTGCTCCATGATGTCCAGAAGTTCGCGCAGCCAGCGGTATTGCGGCGTATCGGCCTCGCCCTTGCCGTTGGTGGATTTCTGTTTGTAGGACCAGTGCGCCGCCAGCCCGTTCTCGGCAAGGTTGTGCATTTCGCCGGTGCGGATCTGGATTTCGATCCGGTGGCCGTCGGGCCCGATCACCGCCGTGTGGATCGAGCGGTAGCCGTTCGGTTTCGGCAGGCTGATATAGTCCTTGAAGCGGCCGGGGCTGACCCGCCAGGCGCCGTGAATCGCGCCGAGCGCCCGATAGCATTCCTCGATCGAGCCGACCTGAACGCGAAAGGCCATGATGTCGCTGAGCTGCTCGAACTCGACGTCCTTGCGCTGCATCTTGCGCCAGATCGAATAGGGCGTCTTCTCCCGGCCGTTAACGTCCGGCTTCAGGCCGGCCTCCTTCAGCGTCTCCGACACCGAGGCGATGATCCGCGGAACGATCGACTGGCCCGCGGTTCGCAGGAATTCGAGCCGCTTCATGATCGAGGTGCGGGCGTCGGGATTGATATATGCGAAGGCCAGGTCTTCCAGCTCCTCCTGTAGTTCCCGCATGCCGATGCGTTCGGCGAGCGGGCTGTATATTTCAAGCGTTTCGCTGGCGATGCGCTTGCGCTTTTCCCGGTCCTGGATGTGGTCGAGCGTGCGCATGTTGTGCAGCCGGTCGGCGAGTTTGACCAGCAGGACCCGCAGATCCTCCGACATGGCGAGCAGCAGCTTGCGGAAATTCTCCGCCTGCCGCGATTCCGACCCGGTAATCTCAAGCTGGGACAGCTTGGTGACGCCGTCGACCAGCTTGGCGATCTCCGTGCCGAACAGATCTTCGATTTCCGGCAGGGTCGCG
This sequence comes from Alphaproteobacteria bacterium, assembly GCA_965202925.1. GTDB lineage: Bacteria > Pseudomonadota > Alphaproteobacteria > Bin65 > Bin65 > Bin65. Next base: position 248,536 of record CBDBCG010000003.1, read on the forward strand.
TGCGTGTCCTCGACGGTATCGTGGAGCAGCGCCGTGATGATCGAGGCGCCGTCCAGGCGATAGCGGGTCAGGATACCGGCGACTTCGACCGGATGGGAGAAATAGGGATCGCCGCTGGCGCGCTTCTGCGCGCCGTGCGCCTTCATCGAGAAGACATAGGCCCGGTTGATCGCCTGCTCGTCGGCCGACGGATCGTATTGCTTGACGGTCTCGACAAGTTCGTATTGCCGCATCATCGCGAAACGCTCCGCGACGGTTCAGGACCGGGCAAATGACCTGCGGAATCGCCCGGCCCGCAGCCTGACGAGCGGGGCCGGTTCCGGCGGGCGCCCCGGCGATTTCGGCAGGAAACGCGCGATCGGCCCAGCGTCAGCCCTCCGGTTCTTCCGGTTCCTCCGGTTCGGATCCCTCGCTGCCCAGCAGGACGCCCGTATCCGCCTCTGCTGCCGCACCGACGGCGACCTCCTCCATTGTGCCGGCCTCTCCGGCATCGCCAAGTGCCGAATCGGCGACTGCTGCTTCGGCGATTGATGTTTCGGCGACAGCCGATTCTGCGACCGCGGCATTGGCCGCCTGCTGATCGGCGACGCCGCCATCCACCGGCGTTGCGCCAAGAACGATCGACTCCCGGGTCAGCGCCTCGGCGACCTCCAGATCCTCCTCGAGATCGTCGCTCGGCTGCTGCTTTTGCAGGCCGAGTATCAGCGATTCCCGGAGCTGATCGAACGACAGCGTGTCCTCGGCGATTTCCCGGAGCGCGATCACCGGGTTCTTGTCGTTGTCCCGGTCCAGCGTCTCTTCGGCACCGGACGAAATATCCCGCGCGCGCTGCGACGCATACATCACGAGGTTGAAACGGTTCGGCACCTTGAGGATGCAGTCTTCTACGGTAACGCGCGCCATGCGGGGGCTCCCGGTAATGAAGGTCTTCGGCGCCGGCGGCTGCATTCCGGAGCAGCCCCGGCCCCGAACGGTTCCGGAGATCGTCCCTGCCCGGCGACGGCCCGGTCCGCGGTTCCGGCTCTGACGGCCAAGGCCGGACAGCATTGCAGCGCAATATATTTTGCCACCGGCGCGAAGCAAGCGCCCGGGCTGCCGCAGGCAACCCGCAGTAACGGCGCTTACGCGCGCTGGTCCAGGCGACTGCAGCCGTGATCGGGCGGCAGCGCGGCAACCAGGTCGGCCACCGGCAAACGGCTGACCGGATGGCGCCAGCCCGGCGCTATTTCCGCCAACGGCAGCAGGACGAAGGCGCGGCCGTCCATCCGGGGATGCGGCAGGACCGGCGGGCCGGGAGATACCTGGCCCCGGTAATCGACCAGATCGAGGTCGAGGGTGCGGGCAGCGTTTGCGGCGGCGCCCTCGCGCCGCCTCCCGAAACGTCTCTCGGCCGCGTGCAGCAGCTCCATCAGGGCGCCGGCCGAGCCGGGGGCATCCGAACGGCCGGTTTCGATTCGCCATACCGCGTTCAGATAGTCGGGCTGGTCCGAAGGCGGCCATGCGGGCGAAACATAGAGGCCGCTGCGTTCGACGGCTTCGACGCCGACCGTGCCCAGCCAGGCTGCGGCGTCGGCGAAGGTCTGCGCAACCGCGCCGCCGCCCGGGCCCGGTAGATTTCCGCCGACGGCGATATATGTCGGGTACAGTCCGGCGCCGGGCTGCGCTGTTAGGCCCATCGCACTATCTCGTGATTTGTTGAGGGACAAGTGATTACCCCCGGGCGCGGGACCCTATATAATCGATAACAATTACAGGAAATGGCAATGACAGTACGCAACCTCAGCATCTATTCCGACGAGAAAATTGCGATTTTCATCGACGGTTCCAACCTCTATGCGGCGGCCCGGACCCTTGGCTTCGATATCGACTACAAACGGCTGCTCGAGTTCTTCCGGACCCGCGCCATTCTGGTGCGCGCCTTCTACTACACGGCATTGATAGAGGATCAGGACTATTCGCCGATCCGGCCGCTGGTCGACTGGCTCGATTACAACGGCTACACAATGGTCACCAAGCCGACCAAGGAGTTCACGGACTCCCAGGGCCGGCGCAAGATCAAGGGCAACATGGATATCGAGCTCGCCATCGACATGATGGAGCTCGCCGAGAAACTCGACCATGTCGTCCTTTTTTCCGGGGACGGCGATTTCCGCCGGCTGGTCGAGGCCGTGCAGCGCAAGGGCGTCCGCGTGACCGTGATCAGCACGGTCAAGACCTCGCCGCCGATGGTCGCCGACGAATTGCGCCGCCAGGCCGATATCTTTCTCGAACTGGCCGACCTCTCCGAGAGCATACAGCGCGATCCGCGCGACCGGCCGCCGCCGCGCCGCGACCGTTTCGAGCGCGAAGGCGCCGACGGCGGCTACGGCGACGACGATTTCGACGCGCAGGATTGAGCCGGGCCGCCGGACCGGCGCCTGAAACGCCGCGCCCGGAAGCCGGCGCCGTGCGGCCATGACCGACCCGGACGCGCCTGACCGCGATTGCCGCCTGTGCCCGCGGCTCGCTGCCTTCCGGACCGAATGGCGGGCGCGCGAGCCGGACTGGCATAACGCGCCGGTGCCGTCTTTCGGCCCGCTCGACGCCCCGCTGCTGATCGTCGGCCTGGCGCCGGGGCTGCGCGGCGCCAACCGGACCGGCCGGCCTTTCACGGGCGATTGGGCCGGCGACCTGCTGTACGACACGCTCGCGCGCTACGGTTTCGCCCGCGGAACCTACGACAGGCGGCCGGACGACGGACTGGTCCTCGCCGGCTGCCGGATCACCAACGCCGTGCGCTGCGTGCCGCCGGAGAACCGCCCGACGACCGCCGAAAACCGGGCCTGCCTGCCCTTCCTGACGGCGGAAATCGCCGCCATGCCGCGGCTGCGGATCGTCCTGGCGCTGGGCGGCCTGGCTCACGGCATGGCGCTCGCCGCGCTCGGACTCAGAAAATCCGCCTTCGCCTTCCGCCACGGCGCCGTTCATGCGGTGAGCGAGCGGCTGGACCTTGCCGACAGCTATCACTGCTCGCGCTACAACACGAACACCGGCCGTCTCACGCCGGAAATGTTCCGGGCGGTCTTCGGCGAAATCCGCACGCGCCTGACCTGAACCGGCCGGATCGTCCGGCACATCGCGCGGACATGTCCCGTCTTGCCGACAGGCCGCAGGAAAACCCTTGACAGCACACCGAAGAACATTATATGAACAATCGTCACCCGGCGACCTGTGCCCGGAGACAGAGGCGGGGCCGGCTGCCGCTGCTGTTGCCGGGTCCGTCCCGCCGGATTATGCAAAAAAAAAGCGTTAGGTATAACGGTCTGTATACTTTAAGATTTTAGGTTAATTTTTTGTTTTTACACTATATTCTTAAAAATATTTGAACGTTGATCCAAATAAAATCGTAGGATATTTTTCTTTTTGCGCTCCGGCGCGCCCAGCGCCGACGGCCCGCCCGCGTCGCCGGCGGACGCCGGGCCCGGCTCAATACCACGCCTCGGGCAGGTCCTCCTTGCGTTTCGCGACGAAGGCGTCTAGTTCCTCGCGCACGGCCTCGTCCATGGGCGGCGGCGTGTATTGCTCCAGCATCTCCTTCCAGCGCTCGTGGGCGCGCTGGCGCATGTCGGTCGATCCGCCTTCGAGCCAGTGTTCCATGGTGGCGCTGTCGGACAGCGCGGGCTCGTAAAACGCGGTCAGATAGTTGCGCATCGTGTGATCGCAACCCAGGAAATGGCCGCCGGGGCCGACCTCGCCGTAGGCGTCGCGCGCCAGGGCCTCGTCGCCGGAATCGAACCCTTCGCCGACCAGCTTCCGGTAGCTGCCGAGCCGGTCGGCGTCCATGACCAGCTTCTCGAACCCGGTGCACAGCCCGCCCTCGAGCCAGCCGGCCGCCTGGAGCACGAAGTTCGCGCCGGCCAGCACGGTCGAATGCATGGAATCGGCGGATTCGTAGGCCGCCTGCGCATCCTCGATCTTCGAGGCGGTCAGCGAGCCGCCGAAACGCGCCGGCAGGCCGGCCCGGCGGGCGAGCTGGCCCATGACATAGTGCGACAGCGCCGGTTCGGGCGTTCCGAAGGTCGGCGCGCCGGATTTCAGCGACATCGAGGTCAGGAAGTTGCCGAGGATGAACGGCGAACCGGGCCGCAGGAGCTGGGCGAAGGCGCAGCACATCATCGCCTCGGCCAGAGCCTGGGCGACGGAAGCGGCGGTCGACACCGGCCCCATCGCGCCCGACAGGATGAAAGGCGCCACGGCGATGCCCTGCCCCCGCCCGCAATAGGCCCGGATCGCCTCGGTCACCACCTTGTCGACCAGCAGGGGCGAGTTGGTGTTGACGTTGCCGAGGATGAAGCACGGATCGCCCGTCGCCGCGCCCCCGAAGACGATCTCGGCCATATCGACGCTGTCCTGCGCCCGGCTCATTTCGGTGATGGCGCCGAAATGCGGCTTGTCGCTCAGCGTCATGTGGGCGTGGAGCATGTCGAGATGGCGGGTGCTCACCGGAATATCGCAGGGCTCGCACACCACGAAGCTGCCATGGTGCAGGTGCGGGTGCATGTAGATGAGTTTCACGAGGTTCCGGAAACTGTCGAGATCGCCATAGCGCCGGCCGCCTTCGAGGTCGCGCACGAAGGGCGGGCCGTAGACCGCCGCATAGACCTGGTTGTCGCCGCCGATAACGACCGAGCGGTCGGGATTGCGCGCCAACTGGGTGAACTGCCGCGGCGCCAGGGAGCAGAGATCGCGGATCCAGTCGGCCGGCGCGCGCACCCTGTCGTCGTCGTCGATGCTCGCGCCCGCCTCGCGCCAGATGCGCTGGGCCTCGGGATCGCCGCGGAAGGCGACGCCGACATCCTGAACGATCCAGTCGACCTGGTTCTCGATCCGCCGGAGCGCCTCTTCGTCGAGCACGTCGAACACCGGAAGGCGGCGCCGGATATAGGGCGAGGCCGGCACTCCCCTGGCGGCAGCGGACCGCTGGCGTGCCGCCCGGGCGCGTCGGGCCATGGCAAGTTCCTCCTTCCTGCCCGGAAGACCCCTATCTTCCGGCGGGCCGCACCCCTACACCGGGGTTCAACCGCATGCTAGCGTTATCGCTCTGCCGGGATTTCACTTTTTTGAGCGTGCCTTGAAGACCGATCCAACTGCACGGTCCGGCGGCCTCGGGCAGGCGCGCCTACGGGTCGAGGACCGGGCGCTCCTGACCGGCCGGGGCCGCTTCACCGACGATATCCGCATCGCCGGCTGCCTCCATGCCGCCTTCGTGCGCAGCCCGGAGGCGTACGGCCGGATCGCCGGGATCGATACGGCGGAAGCGACTGCCCTGCCCGGCGTCGCGCGGATCTTCACTGGCGCCGGCCTTGCCGACGTCGGACCGACCTCGGTCAACCCGCTGATGCCGGAACTCCGGCCGATGCCGCCGGAACCGCTCGCGGTCCGGACCGTCACCGCGGTCGGGCAGCCCGTCGCCCTGGTCGTGGCGGAGACCGCCGCCGGCGCGCTCGATGCCGCCGAATCCGTCTCTGTCGATATCGACCCGCTTCCCTTGAAACCTGCGGCCGATGCAGCGGCGGATGTCCGGGCCCGTGAGGCGTGGCGCACCCCTGCCGGGGCCAGGGTCCGCAACGCCGCCGCGCGAGCCACTGTCTCCCTGCGCCAGCCCCTGCTCGCGCCGGCGGCGCTGGAGCCGCGCGGGCTGGTCGCGGACGCCGCGAGCGAACCCGGCCGGCTGACCGTGTGGCTCGGCAGCCAGTCGCCGCACCGGGCGCGCGAAGAACTGGCGGCGGCGCTCGGCATGGATCCCGATCGCATCCGGGTCGTCGCGCCGGATGTCGGCGGCGCCTTCGGCATGAAGGCCTCGCTCTATCCCGAAGACATCGCGGTCGCCTTCGCCGCGCTGACGCTCGGCCGCTGCGTGAAATGGATCGCCGCCCGCAGCGAGGATTTCCTCTCCGCCACCCAGGGCCGCGGCCAGAGCATCGAGGCCGGCCTGAGCGCCGACAGCGACGGCACGCTGCTCCATCTCGACGCCGCGGTCCGGGCGCCGCTCGGGTGTTGGATGCCCTACAGCGCGGTTGTGCCGGCGCGCAACGCCGGGCGCATCCTGCCCGGCCCCTACCGGGTGGGGTCGGTCGATATCGAGGCCGCCGGCATTGAAACCAATGGCGCCGCCGTCGGCATCTACCGCGGCGCCGGCCGGCCGGAAGCCGCGCTCGCAGTGGAACTTCTGATCGAACGGCTCGCCGGGGCGCTCGGCCTGCCGCCGGAAGACGTGCGCCGCCGGAATTTCGTATCCGACGCCGATATGCCCTGGACCACGCCGACCGGCCAGACCCTGGACAGCGGTGACTACGGCGCCGCCTACGACCGCGCCGCTGCGCTGTTCCGGTCAGGACCGCCGGCAAATGACGGCCTGCTGCACGGCAGCGCGACCGTCGCCTACATCGAGCCGTCCGGCCTCGGCTGGGAGACGGCGCGGCTGACCCTGGGTGAGGACGGTGCGATAACCGCAGCGACCGGCTCCACCGCCCAGGGCCAGGGCCGGACCACCGCGGTGCAACAGATCGTCGGCGACTGTCTCGGGGTCGGGCCGGACGCGGTCGGCGTCGTGCATGGCGACAGCGGCGCGCCGGACACGGCCATCGGCGCCCTGGCGAGCCGCAGCACGCCGATCGGCGGCAGCGCGCTGGTTGCGGCCTGCCGCGATCTCCGCCGGCAGGCCGAAGAGCGGCTGGGCCGGCCCGTCGCCGACCGTCCGGACTGGACCGCCATCGCGCGGGAAACCGGAGAGCTGGTCGCCGACGCTACCTACAGCGCCGCGGGAGAGGCCTGGGGCTACGGCGCGGTCGGCTGCGCCGTCGCCATCGACCCGGAGACCGGCGTGCTGACGATCGGGCGCCTGGTCTGGGTCGACGACGCCGGCACCGTCGTCAATCCGATGCTGGCCGAAGGGCAGTTGCTCGGCGGGATCGCCCAGGGCGTCGGCGAAGCGATGCTGGAGCGGATCGTCTACGATACGGACGGGCAGCTGCTCACGGGCTCCTTCATGGACTACGGCATCCCGCGCGCCGCCGACATGCCGCCGGTGACGCTGGAGCGGATGGAGACGCCGAGCCCGGCCAACCTGCTCGGCGCCAAGGGCATCGGCGAGGCCGGCGCCATCGGCGCCCCGGCGGCGATCGCCTGCGCGGTCATGGCCGCCCTGCGCCCGCTCGGCGTGAAGCATCTCGACATGCCCTATACCCCTGCGCATATTTGGCAGGCGATCCGCGATGCCCAAACCGGCGACGGGGCCGGCGCCGGGATCGAGCACGAGCAGGAGGAATAGGCGAATGGCCCTCCCCTACCGGAAATCCGAAGCCAAGGACTACGCCCGCGAACACATGAAGGGCATCTGGGCGGCGGCGCTCACGCCGTTCGCGGAAGACGGCGCGATCGACGAGGCCGCCGTGCGCCGCAACCTGCGCCACTGGATCGACGATCTCGGCATCGACGGCTTCTTCATCTCCGGCAAGCAGGGCGAGTTCTTCGCCATGTCGCTGGACGAGCGCAAGCGCTGCCTGGAAATCGCCGTCGAGGAGACGGCCGGCGGGCCTGCCAGCACCATCATGTCCTGTTCGGACCAGAATCTGGATGTCGTGATCGACCTGGCGCAACACGCCCAGGACGTCGGCAGCCCCTACATCGTCGTCCACGCGCCGGTGTTGCATTTCAACAACGATCCCGACGATACGGTCTACGAATATTACCGCTACATCTGCGAGCGGGTGGACATCGCGGTCGCCATGTGGAGCCATCCGGACAGCGGCTACCTGATGAGCCCGGAACTGTGCAGCCGGATCGCCGATCTGCCGAACGTCGTGGCGATCAAATACAGCGTGCCGCGGGAGATGTACGCCCGTCTCACCGACCTCGCCGACGACCGCATCCTGGTCAGCACAGCCTCGGAAGACGAATGGTTCGACAATATCGTCGAGCTGGGCTGGCGGCTCTATCTCTGCTCTTCGCCGCCCTACCTGATCCAGACCGCCGCCGACAGGCGGATGCGCGAATACACCGACCTCGCCTTCGCCGGCGAGATCGAGCGGGCGCGCGCGGTGCGCGACAGCCTCGATCCGGTGCGCAAGGCGCTCAAGGGCACGCGCCCGCCGGGCAAGCCGCATAGCCACCAGAAATTCTGGCAGGACCTGCTCGGCCAGACCGGCGGCCATGTCCGCCGCCCCGGCCTGCCGCTGACGGAGGCGGAAAAGGCGGCGACGCGGGCGGCCTTCGATTCCTGCGGCCTCGTGCCGGAAAGCGCGGCGGAGGCCGCCTGACCGTGGCGGAGGCGAATCGGGACCAGATCGAGTTCTGGTCGACCACCCAGGGGCAGAAGTGGCTGCGCCTGGAAGACCGCATCGAGCGGATGATGACGCCGTTCACCGAGGCCGGTCTTGCGGCGCTGGGCGATATCGCGGGCAAGCACTGCCTCGACATCGGCTGCGGCGCGGCCGGGACCACACTGGCGCTGGCCGACGCCGCGGGCGACGCCGGATCGGCCGCCGGGATCGACGTGTCGCCGCCCCTGCTGAAACGGGCGTGGGAACGGGCCGGGGGGCGCAACAACATGTGCTTCGCGGAAGGCGACGCGCAGGATTACGCGTTCCGGGACGCCACGTTCGATATCCTGTTCTCGCGCTTCGGGATCATGTTCTTCCGCGATACGCCGGCGGCGCTCGCCAATTTGCGCCGCGCCTCCAGGTCGGATGCACGGCTGGTCTTCATTGTGTGGCGCGAACCGCGGGAAAATCCATGGGTGATGATCCCGGTGTCCGCGGCCAAGGCCTTCGTCGAGCTGCCGCCCCGGCCGGCGCCGGGCGAGCCGAGCCAGTTCCAGTGGGCCGATCCCGCGCTCGCGACCGGCTGGCTGGAGAGCGCCGGCTGGCGCGACTGCCGCTTCGACCCGCTCGATATCGCGCTGACGATGCCCGGCGATCCCTTGGAAGCGTCCCGGTTCCTGCTCCAGATGGGGCCGGCGGCGGCGCTGCTGGCCGAAGCCGGCGGCGACCTTGCGGAGCGCGCCGAGGCGGCGCTGGCCGACGATCTCGCACCGCACCTGCACAACGGCGCGGTCACGCTCGGCAGCGCCTGCTGGATCGTCTCGGCGACCGCCTGAACCGCCCCGGCGGCGCGGCCGGGATACGCCCTCAGGCGGCGTCGGCGCCGAAGATCGCCTTGACCTCCAGGAATTCCTCGAAGCCGTGCTCGCCCCATTCGCGGCCGTTGCCGGACTGCTTGTAGCCGCCGAAGGCCGAGGAAAGGTCCGGCATGGCGCCGTTGATATGGACGTTGCCGGTGCGCATCCGGCGCGCGACCCGGGCCGCGCGCTGCGGATCGGCGGAGGAGACATAGCCCGACAGGCCATAGGGCGTGTCGTTGGCGATGGCGACCGCCTCGTCCTCGTCGGAATAGCCGATGATCGACAGAACCGGGCCGAAAATCTCCTCCCGCGCGATCGTCATTTCGTTCGAGACGTTGGCGAACACCGTGGGCCGGACATAGTAGCCCGTATCCAGGCCGTCGGGACGGCCGGGGCCGCCGGCGACCAGCTCGGCGCCCTCCTCGATGCCCTTCTCGATCAGCCCCTGGACCTTGTCGAACTGCATCGCGCTGGCGAGCGGCCCCATCGTCGTGGCCTCGTCGCGCGGATCGCCGACCGCGATTTTGCCCGCGGCCGACTGCGCGGCCTCGATCGCCTCTGCCATCCGGTCCATCGGCACGAGCATCCGCGTCGGCGCGTTGCAGGACTGACCGGTGTTGCCGGCGCAGGTGAACACGCCGCCCTTCACCGCCCTGGCGATATCGGCATCGTCGAGCAAAATGTTGGCCGATTTGCCGCCGAGCTCCTGGGTCACGCGCTTGACCGTATCGGCCGCGCCCCTGGCGACCGCGACGCCGCCGCGGGTCGAGCCGGTAAAGGACATCATGTCGATATCCGGATGGGCGGACATGGCCTCGCCGACCGTCGGCCCGTCGCCGTTGACCAGGTTGAACACACCGGCCGGCACGCCGGCTTCATGCAGGATCTCCGCAAAGATGATGGCGTCGAGCGGCGCGATCTCGCTCGGCTTCAGCACCATGGTGCAGCCCGCGGCGAGCGCCGGCGCGACCTTGCAGGTGATCTGGTTCTGCGGCCAGTTCCACGGCGTGATCATGCCGACGACGCCGACCGGCTCGCGGCGCATCAGCGTGCTGCCCTGCACTTCCTCGAACGCGTAATTCTGAAGGACGCGGGCGGCGGTCTTGATATGGGCAAGGCCGGACGGCGCCTGGACCTTTTTCGCGAAGACGAGCGGCGCGCCCATTTCGTGGGAAATGGCTTCACCCAGATCGCCGATCCGGCTCTTGTAGATTTCGATGATCCGGTTCAGCAGGTCGAGCCGTTCCTCCCGGCTCGTTTCGGCATAGCCGTCGAAGGCGGAGCGGGCGGCGGCGACGGCCTTGTCGACATCGGCGGCCGACCCGAGGCTGATCTGCCCGCACGGCGCCTCCGTCGCGGGATCGATGACGTCCAGCGTGCGGGGCTCCACCGGATCGACCCAGGCGCCGTCGATGTAGAATTTCAGGTTGTTGCCGGACATGCTGCTGATTCCTTCCGATTTACCGTGCAGTTGGCGGTGTACCGTTCGGCGCGAGATATAGACTGCGGCCCTGCGGCTTGCCAACCGCCGCAGGGCGGCCGGATCGGCGCAGGCCGAAAAGCCTGTTTCGCCGTGCCGCTTCGTGTTACCGCCGTCGCCGCACCGGCGGAGGCGAACGAGGCATGACGGACGGCGGCGCCAGGATCGACTACGAGGACCGCCCCGATGGCGCCGCGGGCGGCCGGGTGGCGCGCCTGTTCATCGACCGGGCGGCCAAGCGCAACGCCATCGGTCCGGGCGTGATCGCCGGCCTGAAAGACGCCTGCGCCGAACTGGCGGCGGACGGCGACCTGCGCGCCGTCGTGCTGGCCGGCGCCGGCGGAAAGACGTTCGCGGCCGGCGCAGATGTCAACACAATGGCCGGCCTGACGCCGGCGAGCGCCCGCGCCTTCATCGCGTCGCTGCACGAGGCGATCGACGCGGTGCGCCGCCTGCCCGTGCCGGTCATCGCCGCGATCCGCGGCCATTGCCTGGGCGCGGCGGTCGAACTGGCCGCGGCCTGCGATGTCCGCGCCGGCGACACCACGGCGGTGATCGCCATGCCGGAAGTGCGGGTCGGCATTCCCAGCGTGATCGAGGCGGCGCTGCTGCCCGGCCTGATCGGCTGGGGCGCGGCGCGGGACATGCTCCTGACCGGCCGGGAATACGGCGCCGAAGAAGCGATGCGAATCGGCTTTCTGCAGATGGCGACCGCGCCGGAAGACCTGGACGCCGCCGTCGACGGCTGGCTCGACGCCATCCTCGCCTGCGGCCCGGCCGCCGTGCGGACGCAGAAAAAACTGCTCAACGACTGGCAGGAGATGTCCCTGACCGAGGCGGTCGCCGTCAGCATCGACGCGTTCGCCGATTCATTCGAAACCGACGAGCCGGCACGCATGCTGGCCGGGGCGATCAAGGCACGGACCGGCTGAATCCGCCGCCCAGGCCGGCCGCAAGAACCGGATCGGGCAGGTGTCAGGAAATGTCATGATTCGTCATGGCGTTCCCGTTATCCCCGGACCCGTCATTCCGACCGGAGCGGCCTGCAAGGCCGCGGAGCGGAGGAATCTCGTCTTCGGGACCGGCCGCCTGTATGGCGGGATCGAGCCGAGATCCCTCCGCTCCCTTCGGTCGGTCGGGATGACGGAGCGGGCATTCGCCGGTGTCAGGATAATGTCAGGATTCGTCATTGCGAGCGGCTCTAACGGGACCGGGCTTTGCCGAGCGGCGTGGCCGTATGTTCATATAATGTTCTCAACATCATAGGCAAGAGTAATGTGCGTCGCGTTCGTCAAAGTCGCACGAAGACGATGCCGCCCTCGACCTTTACGGGATAGGTCGCCAGGTCCTCGCAGACCGGCGGCGATAGCGCCCTGCCGGTTGCAATATCGAAGCGGCCCTGGTGCAGCGGGCATTCGACGACCGTGCCGATGACCAGCCCGTCGGCGAGATGCTGCCGCTCGTGGGTGCAATAGCCGTCGGTGGCAAAAAAGCCCTTCTCGGTGTTGTAGACCGCGAAGCTGCGGCCGTCCCGGTCCCAGCGGATCAGGTCCTCCTCGTCGATATCGTCCGCCGCGCAGACCTCGATCCACTCGCCGATCCACTCGCCCATGGGCCGGCCTTCCGCCTCAGATCTCGCGGCCGAGGAGCGAGTCCTCATAGGGATAGCGCGACAGCACGATCGGCCCCGATTCCGTAACGAGGACCTGGTCCTCCAGCTTCACGCCTTCGATGCCGCCGACCTCGCCGACATAGCTCTCGACGCAGATCACCATGCCGGCCTCGAACGCGCCGTCATAATGCTCGTCATGTTCGGGGGAATGGTGGATGACCGGCCACTCGTCGCCCATGCCGACGCCGTGCGCCAGGCAGGGATAGGGCTGGTCGCCGTAGCCGCCTTCCTGGACATAGCGGCCGGCGATGAAGTCGCGGAACGACGCGCCGGCCTGCAGCAGCTGGGCGTTGTGCGTGACCTCGTTCCAGGCCAGCGTATAGAGCTTTCTCTGTTCTTCGCTCGGCTTGCCCGGCCCGCTGTGAAAGGCGCGGCTGACGTCGGCGCCGTAGCTGAACGGACCGATCATCCCGCAATCGAAAACGACCAGTTCGCCGGCCCGGACAGTCCGGCTCGACGCTTCCTGCTGCCACGGATTGGTGCGGTCGCCCGAGGCGAGGAGCCGGTAGTCGAGCCATTCGCCGCCATGCTCGATCGTCGCCTGCCAGATCAGCGCCCAGAGTTCCTGTTCCGAAATGCCGGGCCGCAGGGCCTCGCGCATGCGGGTCATGCCGTCCTCGGCCGCCGCCAGCGCCAGGTTCATGGCAAGGATTTCCTCCGGACACTTGATCTTGCGGGCATGGGCGAGAACCGGCGCGGCATCGACCAGCGCGACCCCCTCTTCCGCCAACGCCTGTCTGGCGCGAAGGCCGATGCGGTCGATGCCGACCCGCGTGCCGCCGCCGCAATGCTCCTTCAGGAGATCGCCCATCTGCCCGGCCCATCTGCGCGCCATATCCCGCTGCCGGGAGCCGGCGAACATGTAGGACAGCGGTATGTGATCGTCCCGGACCTCGTTGATCGTTTCGAGCTGGCGGCCCGTGTTCCGCCCCGGTTCGCTGTCGAAGTAGACGACCGGGCCGGCGGCGGGCACGAACAGGTATCCGGCCAGGATATGCATCTGGAACAGCGCGCAGTTGCGCACGCCCGTCGCGTAGCGGATCGACAGCGGCTCGGCCAAGATGACGGCGTCGAGGCCGTGGGCCGCGATCTGTTCGCGCAGACGGTTGCGCCGCCAGGCGCGCATCCGCGGCACGTCGATCAGCCCTTCGGTGTCGGTCGCCCGGGCCGGGGGCGTGATCCGCGCAGCCTCCTCCAGCGTCAGCGGCAGGGGCCGGGCGGTGAACCTCCGCCTGTAGTCCGCAGCTTCGTTCACGGGCACACCGGCTGCCGGTTGCCGAAAACCCTGCGAATTCGTCCGGATTTCCGGGCCATCCTCGAAAGGCCAATTTGCATCACATTGTCCGGCGGGCGACGCGCTCGAAAGCGCCGCCGTCGGAAATCATATGCGGCGCCTGGCGGATCGACGGCGCCTTGGTCGACAAGCCCAGCGTCCGCCGCACGACGACGATGAAAACCTCCCAGTTGGAGCGGAAGAAGCCGGGGTCGGGCGCGGGCACCTGAGCGGCAACCGCCCGGCTCAAATCCGGAAGGGCGAAGAAGGGCACCTGGGGATAGAGATGATGCTCCACATGCCAGTTCATGTTCGCATAGAGGAACCCGCCGAGCCGGTCGGTCCGGAACGAACGCGTGCTCTCCGTAATCGACGGCGAATTCTCCTGCATCTCGACATGCTGGATCAGCGTGAACAGCATCATGACCGGCATACCCAGCAGGCGCGGCAGGACGAGGAACCAGAGCAGCCAGAAGGCTCCGAGCGCCGCAAGCAGGGCCGCGCCGGCATAGATGAGCAAAAAGATGCGCGCGTTGCGCGTCATCTTCGGCAGTTCGCCCGCCGGCGTCACCGTCCGCATGACACCGGTGTAACGGCCGGCCGCCAGGCGCAGCAGGACCGTCGCCTGATAGCGCAGCAATGCCAGCCCCGAGGCCTCGGCCAGCCAGCCGCCCAGCGAGACCGGCGTGTCGAAGGGCATCTGGCAATCCTTGCCGACATGCCAGGTGTAGGTGTGGTGGTTGGTGTGGGTGTAGCGCCGGTGCAGCGGCTCTTCCATGTAGACCAGCGAGGTGATCCAGAGCACCGTCTCGTTCAGCCGGCGGCTGCGGAAAGCCGTGCCGTGGACGGTTTCGTGACTGAGCGCGTAAGCCGGCACGGTCAGCAGCACGCCGTGGACCACCATCGCCGGCCAGAGCCAGGCCGTGCCGATGGACAGCCAGACCAGGCCGCCGGTTCCCAGCAGCCCGACGCCCCATTGCGCCAGATAGATCAGGCCCGGCCGGTCGGACCGGCGTGCGAGCGCCTTCAGGGTCTTCCGGTCGAGCGTTACGCCGCTGGAGGCCGCGTTGGTCGGCGCGCCGTCCGGCATCGCGTATTCAGTCGGCATAGCTGGAGCCTTCCTCGTCGAGGATGGCCCTGATTTCGGCGAAATGCCGTTCGGCCTGGCCCGGATAGCGCTCCAGTTCGCGCGCCGTCCTTTCGGCGATGTCGGCCGGCATGACCCGCAACGGTTTTCCGGTCTGCAGGGCGCGGATGTAGGTCTCTGCGGCGCGCTCGAAATGGTAGAGCCGGTTGAATGCGTCGGCGACGCCGTCGCCGATGACGAGCAGGCCGTGGTTGCCCATCACCATGACCCTGACCTTCGGATCGGTGAGCAGGGCGGCGCAGCGTTCGCCTTCCGCCTCGAAGGCGAGGCCGGCGAACGCCTCGTCGACGATCATCCGGTTGAAGAAAGTCGCCGTGTTCTGGTCGATCGGCGGCAGCATGCTGTCCTCCAGGCTCGCCAGCACGGTCGCGAATACGGAGTGGACATGCATGACGCAGCGGGCGTGCGGACAGCGGCGATGCAGCGATCCGTGCAGGCCCCAGGCCGTCGGGTCCGGAGCATCCGGCCGGGCCAGCGCAACGGGATCGTTCGCATCCAGCTCCAGCAGGTCGGAGGCCCGGATCCGGCTGAAATGCCTCTGGTTCGGGTTCATCAGGAAGCGGGTGCCCGCCGGGTCGACCGCCAGGCTGAAATGGTTGGCGACCGCTTCGTGCAGGTTGAGGCGGGCGGCCCAGCGGAAGGCGGCGGCCAGATCGGCCCGGGCCTTCCGGTGGCCGGGCTTCGGCCGGCCCGAAAACAGCGAATGGACGGTCATCGCAATCTTTCCCCAGGCGAGGCTCCCGGAACATTGCGCAGCCGCGCCCGGATTGACAAACGACAGATATCGGGGCGTTACATTAATAAATCTAATGAATCCGTTGTGCATGAGGAGCGGCTGTCATGGCGGGCCTGCCTCCCCTGACCTGGCTGCGCGCCTTCGAGGCGGCGGCCCGGCACCTGTCCTTCACCCAGGCGGCGGCGGAACTGAATCTCACCCAGTCCGCGGTTTCCCAGCATGTCCGCAGCCTGGAATCCGCGCTCGGCTTCGCCCTCTTCGTCCGCAGGACCCGAGCGCTGCAGCTGACCGAGGGCGGATCGAACTATCTGCCCGTGGTTCAGGAGGCATTCGACATTCTGGCAAGCGGCACCCGTGCGCTGACCGGCGGGGACCGGGGGCGGCGCCTGATGGTGACGTGCAACCTTGCCTTCGCGACGCTCTGGCTCGCGCCGCGGCTCGGCGCCCTGCTGGCGGCCCATCCCTGGCTGTCGCTCAATCTCTCGACGCCGATCTGGGACCCGCTCCACGGGGAAGCCGTGCCGGAGGTGGAAATCCGCTTCGGCCGGGCTGCCCTGATGCCCGGAACGGCGGAACGGCTGGCGGCCGAACGCGCCTACCCGGTCTGCGCGCCGGATGCCGAACCGGCCCTGAAGAGTTGGGAAACGGCGCCGTTGTTCGATTGCACCGGCGTGACGACGAACTGGGAAGCCTGGCTTGCGAGCCGGGGTCAGGTGCTGCCGAAAGACAGGAGCGTCAATCTCGCCTCAACCTACGTCGTCGCGATGACCGCGGCGCTCAACGGCGGCGGCCTCGCCATCACGCACGATACGCTGGCCGGCGACATGCTGGCGGACGGGCGGCTCGAACGGCCCTACGAGCACAGCGTGGAGATGCCCGAAGGCTATTTCCTGCTGGCCGCGCCGAAACACGAGGAAACGCCGGCGGCGCGCATTTTCGTCGACTGGATCGGAAAAGAGTTTGCGCATTCCGACCGGGACCGGCCGGCCATCGGGCGAAGCCTGTAGAACTCCGGCGGGTGGCGTCGATCCGCAGGATGGCAGCGTTGAGTGTGGCGCTGCGGGCGCGGAGCGCTTCGTTCTCTCGCCTCGCGGCGTCGGGCCGGGCCAAGGTTCCTCTTCCGTCGAAACGGCGCGACTTGCTGTGCGGTGTCTTGCGGCGCGCGGGGCCGGTGTATCGGCCAGATAGCCTAAAATTACATAAACGACACTAAAATAGCCTGTATCGACACGCACATTACATACAATAGTTTCTAATATCCGCCGGGATTAGCAATCGTTCGGATTGGCGAGACGGCGTCTGGAGGCGGCGCTGAATCGGGTTCGATGCCGAAGGGTCTGACCGGGCCGGACATGATCGGTATGGACTTTACAATTGTAATTGAGCGAGCCACGCCGAGTCACTTCTGTGTCCGCACGGTGGACGGCGCTCTCCGGCGCCTTCCGCAGCGCGCGGCTGACGCCATGGGCTGCTCGCGGGAGCGCCGTAGCCGGCTGAGCTTCGGCGCCCGCCGCCCGGCAGCACCCGCGTCTCCTTCACCTGCATCCGTCGCTATCGACCGCCTGGCGCGGTGCGGGTCGCGTAGCGCGCGGGCGCCGGCGCGGCGCTCACTGCTGCGCCGTGGCCGGATTTCGCGGCATTGGCGGATTTTCCGCCGCTCGGCCGCCTTGTGGTGTCTGGCGGCGGCGCTCGTCGCCGGGCCGGCGGCGAACGCCGCCTATGCCGGTTCCCTTGCGCCCGCCCCACGCGTCATCGCCAAGTACGAGCGCAACTTTCTTGAGCGTTCCGGCTCCCAGACGCTGGAGGAACTGCTGAATACCGGCATTATCCGCTACTTCCTCACAGGCGGGCAGCCGCTGCTCGTCATGGTCGACGGCAGGCCTTATGCCTTTACCTCCAGCGATCTGGATACCCTGCCGATTTCGGCCATCGAGCGCATCGAGATTCTGAGCGGCGACAGCCTGGGCGCGCTCGGCGGCAGCGCCCTGCGCGGGGCACTCAATGTCGTGCTGCGCACGGATCTGGACGGCTTCGAGACACGCGCGCTCGCGCGGCTGCCGGCCAGGGACGGCGGCGACGGCCTGCAGGGCAGCGCGTTCTGGGGCGGGGCGGTCGGCAAGGGCCGCATGACCCTCGGCGTGGACATTCTCAGGCGCCAGGAAATCGCCGCGCGCAGCCGGGACTACAGCCGCTCCGTCTGGCAGGAAGGCGGCTCGTTCGCCAAGGCGAAGAATGTCAGCGTCGGCGGCAATACCGTCCTGGTTCTCCGGCGGGACGGAAACGGGAATCCGACCGGCCTGAGGTCGGCCGCGCTGGGGGACTGCGACCCGGCGGACGGCTATACCGGCCTGCTCGACAATCCGCCCGGCATCCTTACCCCGGGCGACAAGGGCTGCGGCTTCGCCTACGGCAATATCATGTGGAACAGCAGCCGCTTTAACCAGAAGACCCTGATCCTCAATCTGGACCACCCGCTCGGCGACCGGACCGAACTCCATGTGGACGCCAATGTCGGGCAGGGCGATTCGGCGTTCCGCTACGCCCCGCCGGTGGGCACGTTCGGCTTCACACCGAACCAGAACCTGATAGAGGCGATCAACGCAGCAGCCGCCAAGAACGAAGCGACATTTACCGTAGACGCCAGTAATGACTTGTTCTTCGTCTCGCACCGCTTCGTCGGTCACGGCAACCGGGACTGGCATACGAAGTGGCAGGAATACGACATTTCCGTGGGCGTCGAGGGCCGGTTCGCCAGGCAGTTCGGCTACGACGCCCGCCTCGAAGCCTACCGGCTCGACGGTTCCCTCTCCGGCAACACCTTCGTCCATACCGGCAGGATCAGGAACGCCATAGAAGCGGGAGACTACAACCTCGCAGACCCCTTCTCGAAGGATCCGGACCATCTGCAGGCGATCGCGGACAGCAGCGTGCGGGAGGAGATCGATGCCGGCTCGGAAGTTCTGAGCGCCCGGCTGGCGCTGGAAGGAGGCGGATTTTCGATCGGCGGTCGCAGCGCGGCCTGGACCGCAGGCGTCGGGCTGAGCAGCCTGGAAGTGCATCACCTCCTGCGCTTTCGCAGCAGGGACGGCGCAACCCATCCCGTGACCGCGGTGCTGGGCTCCGGCGGAGTCAGCTATGCCGGGAAGCGCAAAACCGTTACGGCCTTCGCCGAACTGTCCCTCCCGCTGACCGACAGGCTGGACGTCAGAATCGCGGGCGCCAAAGCCCGGGCGGACGATGTGGGCGGACTGACGTCCTGGAGCCTCGGGGCCAGCTATCGCCTGAGCGACATCCTCACGCTGCGCGGTTCCTGGAGCGCAGGACAGATCCCGCCCTCGATGTCGAGCCTCCACAGCACCGCGGCGCAAACCCACCCCTATGTCGGGTGCGTCCCCGACCTCACGCAACCCCCTCCCCGTCCCTGCACAAGTGTCAACGCTCGCCAAGTGACGCGCGAGATCACGGGCAATCCCGGGCTCGACCCTTCGGACAACAGGAGGCTCGCCTTCGGCGTCGAGGCCCGCAAGCGGCCGTATTTCCTGGGGGTGGAGTGGTACCGGCTCTCGCGCGACGGAGTGGCGGGGCTGAACCGGGCCGACTGGGCGATACGCAATCTGGCTGTATGCGAGGGCGGCGACAGGTCGAACTGCATCGATCGTACCGACGGCATCGCGATTCGCGACAGCTACGACAATGTCGTCGAGACCGAACTCTCGGGCGTAACCGCCCGGTTCGGCGGCGGCTTCAGAACGGGCTGGGGCGTTGTCGGCGCGCGCGGCGCATGGCGGCATGTCGTCAGCGCCAAACGGCGTGTCGCGGGCAATGCGGAACGATACGTCGTTCCCAGAAACATGGTCCGCGTCGGGTTCCTGGCGGGGCGCGGCAATCTGAGCTTCGTCTGGACTTCCAACTACCGCTCCGGATTCACGAATTCGGCGGGCACCGGAAAGTTCAAGCCCTGGTTCGGCCACGACGCGGTGCTCGACTGGAAGGCGCCGATGGGGCTGAACGGCGCGCGGATCACGGCGGGCGTGTTCAACGTCACCGACGCCAGGCTCTCGGTGGACAGCGCCAACCCCAGCAGTGTCGACGGGCCGACGGAAGCCGGCTGGGGCCGCACCTTCTTCTTCACGCTCAACGCGCAGTTCTGAGTGGGACGTGCGCTGAACCGGTCGTATGTTCCCCCGGTTGTATGTCCCCGGCGCTGGTCCGATCCATCACGCACGATTCGCTGGGGCAGGTTCTGCTCGCAGACGGGCGGCTCGAACGGCCGTACGCGCACAGCGTGGAAATGCCCGAGGGCAGTTTCCTTCTGGCCGCCCCGAAACACAAGGAAACACCGGCGGCGCGCACCTTCGTAGAGTGGATCGGGGAAGAGTTCGCGGGCGCAGGCTTGAGCGTCCGGAAATTCGTCGAATCTTGTCGCTAGCCGGAACCGGCTGACGACAATCCGGCGCCCCGGATCGCACCGGCTTCTCGAAGCGCCGCCACCTCCCGGTCGGAAAAGCCGAAATCGGCCAGGACGGCTTCGGTATCCGCGCCGATGGCGGACGCCCCGCCGCTTATGTCCGGACCGTCTTCGTTCGCCATGAAGGCGCCGCCGATAGTGCGCGGGGCCGCGGGATTTGCCGCCGGATCGTCCCGGAACACGGCGCGGTGGGCCATCTGGTCCAGCGCCGCGACGGCCGTGGCGTCGAGCACGCAGGAGGCCGATTGCCCGGCGGCGCGCAGCCGGGCTTCCCATTCCTTCATCGGGCGTTTGCGGAAGGCGGTGTAAACCAGGTCCGCGATCTCCTGCGAACGCGGCGCGGTCGGGTATTCCGGATCGAATTCGTCCCACAGGTCCGGATCGATCCCTGCCAGTTCGAGCACGACCCGGCCCTGGGCGCGCGTCACCGCGCTGACCGCGATATAGCCGTCGCTGCACGGGAAGGCGTCCGCCGTCAGCACGGCCGCGGTCGAGCGGTTGCCGATCAGGCCGCCGCCGCTGCCGTCGGTGAAAACCCGCGAAAAGACCGAGAGCTGCATCAGGATTGCGGCGTCGATCATCGCGAGATCGATATACTGGCCGCGGCCGGTCTGCGCCCTGCGGAACAAGGCGGCGGCGATGGCGTAGGCGGCGAGGAAGGCGCTCGGCACGTCGACCGGCAGGAAGCCGGCGCGGGTCGGCCCGGTCTCGGGGTGGCCGTTGTTCGACATCATGCCGGAGATCGCCTGGATCGTGCCGTCATAGGCCGGCTCGCCGGCCAGCGGCCCGGTCTGGCCGTAGCCGGAGATCGAGCAGTAGACGATGTCCGGCCGTACCGCGCGCACCGCATCGTAGTCCAGGCCGAGCCGCGCCATGACACCGGGCCGGAAATTCTCCAGCAGCACGTCGCAGCCGGCGGCGATCTTCAGGATCGCGTTGCGGCCCGCCGGATTCTTGAGATCGACCGAGATCGAGCGCTTGGCCCGGTTGACCAGTTCGTAGGCCGCCGAATCGGCGTCTGCCGGCTGGGAACTCGTCTTGAAGATCTTGCGCAACTGGTCGCCCTGCGCCGGCTCGACCTTGATCACCTCCGCGCCCTGATTGCCCAGCAGCTGCGCCGCGTAGGGCCCGGCGACGACCTGGGTGAAATCGAGAATGCGGAGCCCCTCAAAAGCCTGGGACAATGGGTCGATCCTTTCGATTCGTGCGGGTACATGCGGCGGCGCTTATAGGAAATTCATAAACCTGTTCATGTTCTTTTTATATTTGTCATAATGCGGTCGGACGGCCACGATGAGGTCGTCCTCGCCGCTCCAAGAAGGATTCGATATGTGGCTGGAATCGATCTTTGGACGCCGCGGCCGGCATTCGCCGTTTCGGCAAATGCCCTGCCATGCGCCGGCCCGGTGGTGTCTGGCGGCGGCGCTTGTTATCGCCGCGCCCGCGACCGCGACCGCCGCCTCTGCCGAGCCGCAGGCGGCGGACGAGCGGATGTCGGTGGGCAGCCGCATTCCCGGTTCGGCCGCCGTGCGGCCGGTCCATGTCATAACCCGGCAGGAGATCGAACGGTCCGGCGCGGCGACCGTCGCGCAACTGGTGTCGAGCCTGAACGGCTACAATTATTTCGGCATCTACCGGTCCCTGCTGGGCGGTGGGAAGTATCTGATTAACGGCCGCCCCCTGGTCGGTTTGAATTCTGTGCCGGTTCACGCCGTCGAGCGCATCGAAATCCTGAGCGACAGCGGCGGAGCACTCTATCCCGGCAGCCCGGGCGGCGCGATCAACATCGTGACGCGCCACGGCTTCGAGGGCGCGACGGCGTGGGCCGGCGCCGAACGCCCGGCCCGGCCGGGTAGCGAAATCGAGAATGCCGGCGCCATGTGGGGCGGCAAGCTTGGCCGCGGCCGCCTGACGGTCGGCGTCGAGGGTTTCCGGCGCGCCGAGATCCGCGACAAAGACCGGGCCCACACCCGCGCCTCCTGGGGCAGGTCCTTCGCCGGCACCTCCGGCGTCAGCGTCGGCGGCAATACGGTGTTTATCACCGACAACAAGGGAACTGTAGACGACACAGAGGACGACACGACGATAGCGCGCCCGCTGGGCGCATGTTCGGGCGGCGGCTATACCGGCGCGCTATTAAACCCGGAGGGCCAGCCGGGCAGCGGCTGCGGTTTTGCCTGGGCCGATATCGCCTGGATCGACGATCACGATCGCTATGGGCAATACAGCCTGTTCGCCGATTTCGACTATCCGCTCGGAAACGGCGCGACCGTCTATGCCGGCGCCCGGTTCGCACAGGGCCGGGAGGAGTCCCGCTACGCGCCGTCGGTCGGCAGGGTCGATTTCGATTTTTCCGACAGCCCGAGTCAGGAACTGCAGGATTTCAGGACCCGGCTGCTCTCATCGCCGGACCTCGATCTCCCCGGCGACCTCGTCGAGAATAACGTCACGGGAGTGTCCCTGAGGCACCGCTTCACCGGGCACGGTAACCGCGACTGGCGTACCGACGTCTTCGAATACGATGTGGCGGCGGGCCTGCGCGGCCGCCTGGGGGCGGGAATCGGCTACGACATGCATGTGCGCAGCCATCGTTACTCGGAGCTGACACGCGGCGCGTATTTCGTGAGCAAATCGCTGATCGAGCAAGCCATCCTCGACGGACGCTATTATTTCGAAGACCCGCTTAACCCGCCGGACGACAGGGCCGACGCGCACCGCGCGGCCATCCGCGAAAGCACCCTGCGGCAGAAGTCCGGTGTGTCGTACACGATCCGGGGTGCGCAGTTTTCCCTGAACGGTCCCGGAGCCGCGCTCGCCGGCGGCGCCATGCGCTGGGCGGCCGGCCTGGAAGTCAACCATGAGGAAGAGCGCACCAACCAGTTCTACCGCGGCCGCAGCGGGATCCATGACGTGAGCGACGTGGTCGGCCAAGGCGGCACGTCCTACTCCGGAGAGCGCCTGCGCTGGTCGGCGTTCAGCGAACTGCGGCTGCCGCTGCACCGGGACTGGACGGTGGCGCTCGCCGCACGCCACGACCGCTACGACGATGTCGGCTCGACCTGGTCGTACCAGGCCGCCACCGTCTGGCGCGTGCACAAGATCCTGTCGCTGCGCGGTTCCTGGGAGGCCGGCCGGGTCCCGGCAGGTCTCTCCAGCCTGAATAGCCCGACTTACGAATATTTTCCGAGAATCTGCGATACAAAAACATGGACCGGACCGCGGGCGGACTGCCCGACCAGCCAGATCAATGCCGAGGCCGGCGGCAACCCGGAACTGGAGCCCTCCAGGAGGCAGGCCTACACGATCGGCGCGAAGGCAACCCTCGGCAGGCTTTCCGTCTCCGCGGACTGGTTCCGGATCGAGGAATCGGAAACGCCGGCCAATCTGTCGACCCAGAAGATCGTCGACATCGACGCCGAAGGCGGCTCGCTGCCGCCCGGCGCCGCGGTGATCCGCGACGGCACCCGCATCGCCAACATCGTCAACCCGACCGTCAACAGCGGAGAATTCGAGACTTCGGGAGTGAACGTCCGGGCCGGCGCCAGATGGAAACTCGACGAACTCGACACCGGCTTCGACCTGCGCTGGGTGCATATATTCAACTTGGAGAGCAGGGTAGACGGCGTCGAGCAGCCCGGCGATTTCGCACGCAACCGCATCCACGCCACCTTCAGCGCGGGCCCGGGATTGCGCGGGAACGGCTGGGTCGCCGACTGGCACATCCGTGCGATCACGGAAGCTGCGAATATCAGCAACACCGGACTCTTCAAGACCTGGATCGGCCACGATATCGGGCTGAACTGGCGCAACGTCATGGGCATCAGGGACCTGACGCTGCGCGGCGGCGTGTTCAACCTGGGCGACGCCGGGCCGCAGACCGATACGTCGAACCGCGGCAGTACGATCGGCCGGTACGACTCCGTCCGCGGCCGCACCTTCTACCTGTCGCTCAAGGCGAAGTGGTAATATGCTCCGGGATTGCGCCGCAGCGGTAACCCGCCCCGAGCGCTGCCGAAATCCTGGACCGACCGAGCAAACCCATGAGCAACAAGGCCGCCGTCATTCACGAGAAGGGCGCGCCCGACGTCTTCCGCTGGGAGGAGTGGCCGGCCGGCGCGCCTGGGCCGGGCGAGGCGCTGATCCGCCACGGCGCCGTCGGCGTGAACTATATCGACACCTACAACCGGCGCGGCATGCCGCATCCCTGGCCGGTGCCGGAGCTGCCCTTCGTCGTCGGCATCGAGGGCGCCGGCACGGTGGAGGCCGTCGGCGAAGGCGTCACCGAATGCGCGGTCGGCGACCGGGTCGGCTATGCCAGCCCGCCCCACGGCGCCTATGCCCAGCGCCGGGTCATGCCGTCGAAGCGGCTGGTCAGGCTGCCGGACGCGATTTCCGACGAACAGGCCGCCGGCATGATGCTCAAGGGCATGACCGCCCAGTATCTGCTGCGCCGGACCTACCGGGTGCAGCCGGGCGATCCGGTGCTGGTCCATGCGGCGGCGGGCGGCATGGGGCTGATCCTGTGCCAGTGGGCGAAGCATCTGGGCGCGACCGTGATCGGCACGGTCTCGACCGACGAGAAGGCCGAACTCGCCAAGGCCCACGGCGCCGACCATGTCGCGATCTATTCGCGCGAGGATTTCGTCCCGCTGGTCATGGAGGTGACCCACGGCAAGGGCTGCCCGGTGGTCTACGAGAGCATCGGCAAGGACACCTTCGCCCGCTCGCTCGATTGCCTGCGCCCGCTCGGCATCCTGGCGAGCTACGGCCACGCCTCCGGCGCTCCGGACCCGGTGAACGTCGTCGAACTGGGCGCACGCGGCTCGCTGTTCGTCACCCGCCCGGCGCTGATGCACTATGTCGAGGAGCGCGCGGACCTGGAGGATTCCTCCGGCGAACTGTTCGACGCCGTGGTGTCGGGCGCCGTCCACATCAGGATCAACAACCGCTTTCCGCTGCGCGAGGCGGCGGAAGCCCACCGCGCCGTCGAGGCCCGCGCAACCACGGGCTCGACCGTGCTGCTGCCCTTCGCGTAGCCGGCCGGCATTCGAGCGGCAGCGCAGGCGCTTCGGCCCGTCGCCGGGCATCTTCCGTCATTTCGACCGCAGCGACTTGGGCATATTTTTTGTATTATATTTCATAATTGCGCGTAATATGACGCTATTGTGGAAATATATTGCTGTTTCCGATTGATTTCACGGCTGGCGGGCGACGATCATCCGAAACGGTCGCGATCATGCGGGCGCAGCAGATCGAGCGCCGGTCCCTTCGGCACGATGCCGGTCGGGTTGATGCGCAGGTGGCTGCCGTAATAGTGCCGCTTGATGTGGCCCATGTTCACCGTCTCGGCGATGCCGGGCTGCTGGTAGAGATCGCGCAGGTAGTTGCCCAGGTTGGGATAGTCCGCGATCCGGCGCTTGTTGCACTTGAAATGGCCGACATAGACGGCGTCGAACCGCACCAGCGTGGGGAACAGCCGCCAGTCCGCCTCGGTGATCCGGTCGCCGACCAGGTAGCGTTGCCGCCCGAGGCGCGCCTCCAGGTCGTCCAGCGTCGCAAACAGGGCTTCGAAGGCCTCCTCGTAGGCCTCCTGCGTGCTGGCGAAGCCGGTCTTGTAGACGCCGTTGTTGACATGCTCGTAGACCGGTTCGTTCACGGCGTCGATCTCGCGCCGCAGATGCGGCGGATAGAAGTCCGGCTCGCCGTCGCCCCACGCGTTGAACGCGGTGTTGAGCATCCTGAGTATCTCGGGCGATTCGTTGTTGACGATGGTCGCTTCGTTCCTGTCCCACAGCACGGGGACGGAAACCCGGCCGGTATAATCGTCCTTTGCCTTCTTGTAGATCTCGCGCAGATAGCGGGCGCCGTTGACGCCGTCCGGGATGCAGCCCGGGCCGTCGCTGAAATGCCAGCCTTCGTCGCTCAGATGCGGGTCGACGACCGACACCGAGATCGCCGATTCCAGCCGGCGCAGCTTGCGCAGGATCATCGTCCGGTGCGCCCAGGGGCAGGCGTGCGCGACATAGAGGTGATAGCGGCCGGGTTCGGCCCTGAACGGCGACGAGCCGTCGGCGGTGACGACATCGCGGAACGAGGTGACGGCGCGCCGGTAACGCCCGTCGTCCGAGTCGGCGAGCCGGTCTTCCCTGTGCCATTCGCCGTCGATCATCATGCCCATGGCGTCTCCTCCGGTTGCCGGCCGGGCGGCCCCGGCGCGTGCCCATCGATAGGCGATGGAGCGGCGAACGGCAACAGCGCGGCCGCCGGCCGGGCCGGGCGGGGTCGCAGCCCGGTTCGGCCCGGCGGTCGCGCCGGGAGCCGGAGACCGCCGCCGGCGAAAGGACGATACGATACCGCCGGATCCCCGTTCCGAAAGGAAACGGCCGGGATACCTGCCCCTTTCCTGCACCGAGTTCGACGAACTAAATCGGTTATATTGACGGTCCGCCGGACACAATTGCCGGCAAGGTTTACCGCCAACGGATTCAAACGCGACGGTAAGACAATTCCCGACGCATTCGCCGTTCCTTTGCAGCCGGCAGAAAGGTGACGCCGCCAGGCGCTGCCCGGAGGCGCCGTATCCGCCCGGCCGCGACGGTCAAGTCCGATACCGGGTAGCCCAATTCCGAACAATACAGATGATTTTCCGTGCGCCGGTTTTGTAACTCAACAAAGCGGAGGAAAGTTCCGATTTGCTGTGGAAACCAAGGCACATTCCTGCAAAATAAAACAAAAATGCAGCGAAGATAATCTTAAAATTCCGGCACAGAAAGCCGGGTTGTTTCCTTCTGAGCCATTCGGTAACCGGACTACTACCGGACTTTCGGATATCCCAATCACGGCCAAACAAGGCCGCATCTTATCGTGCCAAAATTCTGTTTCTTACCGATACTATGTCGGGCCGGAGATTTTCGCGGCACCGGCCCGCGAAAAAGATACGCCGACGGTTCGATACGTTCTATTTGAAGATGTCTTCGCTTACCGAACAGGATTCCCTGACGACAAGTTCGGACGGGAGGACGTGCCGCTGCACCGGAGCGTCGGGGTTCGCCACCCGCTCGACAAGAACCGCGGCGGCGATCCTGCCCATTTTCTCGCGCGACACCGACGTCGAACTCAGCGACGGCGAAACGAAGCTGGCCTCTTCGATATCCTGATGGCCGATGAGCGCGAAATTAGCGCCGGGGTGCAGGCCCTCGTGCCGGAGGCCCGATATGAAGCCGAGCGCCAGCGCGTCGTTGTAGCAGATTGCAGCGGTCGGTCTCGGGTCCAGCCCGGCAACCCAGCGCGCGGCCTCAAACCCGGCCGACCGCGTGGGCATGCAAGACTGAACCAGCGCGTCGTCGAAGGCGACGGACGCTTCGCCAAGTGCCTCCTTGTAGCCCTCCAGCCTCGCGGCGAAGCTGCTGACGCTCGGATTGCCGCCGACGAGCGCGATCCGGCGGTGCCCGAGACCCAGCAGCCGCCGCGCCGCCAGGACTGCGGCCTGCCGGTCGTCGTTGACGACGTGATCGGCATTCAGGTCGAACATCGCCCTCGAGACGAAGACCAGGGGAGGCAAAAGGGCGATTTGCGCTCGAATATCGTCGGGAGTGGAGCCGATAGCCGGCGAGATAATCACGCCATCTGCATTGTATTCTGCCATGGACCGCAGAAATTCGGTCTGTCTTGCGACCGATTCTTTGCTGTTGCACAGAAAGACCGTCCGGCCGGCCTTTGAAAGCTCTTCTTCGATCGATGCCAGAAGAGTGCTGAAAAACGGATCGGAAATATCGTTCAGAACGACGCCGACCGTGTGAGTCTTCGCAGTTCTCAATCCGGCGGCGCTGCGCTGATAAATATATCCGGATTCTTTCAGAGCGACTGCTACCCGCTCCCGGGTCTTTTGCGAAATTTTCGGGCTGCCGCGCATGGCAAGCGACACGGTTGCAGTAGAAACGCCCAGCTGTTCGGCTATCTGACTTAGGGTTGGCCTGGACATCCGGTCTGCTCTCGATCGAAGAGGAGCCCCATGGCATTTGCGCATCGCCTCAGAACGTATCGAGCGCGTTCTCGCAGCCGGAAACGGTCAGCTTCAATGGAATGAAGTCTGTTGTCGCCTGATACTGCGGCCCGACGCGAAGCGGCGAAAGATGGGCGAATTAATCGATTATTCTTGTCTCCCGTGCAAAGATGTTACCGATCACATGACTATCTGGCAAGCAAATGTCGGGGCGGAGCGCCATCGGAACTGTTCGGACTTGGGAAAAATTCGGCACCGGCGCCATCGGCCGGACTATCCCGCGGCCGAAATGCGGAGAGGCCTAAAATCCGGAGCTGCCGGGACGTTTCGAGGCGAAGCGCGTTTCAGCGGCGATCGGCCCGGCAAGCCGCGGGGCCGGGCGCCGGCTTCATTTTTCCGGGTCAGACGCCGAAAGTAATCCTGGTGCCGAGAAAGGCGCGCACGAGCCGGTCCGGCATCCGGCGGCGCATCGCTTCGATGAAGGGCGCCCCGGTGCAGTGCATCGGCACGACGACATCGGGCTGCATGTTCTGCAGTTCGTCGATCGTGTGCTCGATATAGTCCGGCCTCGCCAGGCCCAGATGGAAACCGCCGACAACGGCGTGCAGCTTGTCGGTTCCCGCCACCGCCACGGCGGTGCGGACCGAGTTGACGATGCCGGCGTGGCCGCAGGACGAGATCACCACCAGGCCGCGGCCGCGCACCAGATAGCAAGTCGCATGCTCCTCCGGATGACTGTCGAACACCATTTCGCCGCGCCGCTCGGCTTCGCTGAAATGGTCCGGCACTTCCAGTTTTGTGCCGCCGGTCACCTCCTCGAAGGAGGAGCGCTGAATGTGGCCGGTGGTGAAGGCGCCGTCGAGCGCCTGGGGCGCCGGACAGCAGACCGGCGCGACCGCCTGGGCGATCAGCGAAGCGCGGTCCGGCGCGCCCCAGTAGAGCATTTCCGGCTCCTCGCCGGGATTTGGCGGTCCGGCCGGAACCCATCGCACATGGAACGCTTCTTCGGCGCCGACATAGAGGCTCACATCCTCGCCCATTTCACTCCGGTAACGGGAAACGAACCCGTCCAGCCCGCCATAGTGATCGCGGTGGCCGTGGCTCAGGATCAGCCCGTTGAGCCGCGCCGGATCGATGTCCAGCAGCGCAAAATTCCGGTTGATGATCTCCGGCGTATAGCCGAAATCCAGCAGATATTGCGACCGGTGCCCGCCGGCCTCCGAATCGAGATGCAGCGAGAGGCCCCACTCGCCGGCAAGGGTCGTCATATGCTGTCCGGCGATCATTCCGACATGCTCGATGTTGACCCGCGGATGCTCGGCTTTCGGGAGAAACATTTCGTGATGGGAGTCGACGACAATCCTGATCGACAGACGATCGACCACCGGCGCTTCGAACGGGGTGTATTTGTCCTGGCTCATCGAATTCCTGTTCATGCGGCGCGGGTGAATCGCTCCCGCCCGTCCTTATAGGCGGATTCGGGCCGGTTCGATAGCGGGTAGCAGCGGCACCGGGCTCCGGACCGGCCGGGCACGGATTTTCGAGGCGCTCGCTGGACAATGCCGGGAACCTGTGCACCTTTGCCTCGACGCCGTGGACAGGCGGGCGGAATGCGGACGGAAGGGACGGCGGAATGCACAAGACCGAGATACATCCGGACGCGGTCCGGCTCATCAGGGCGCGGCGCGGCGGCAGGCTGCACGTCCACGACACGCTCGATCCTGCGCGCACCGCCCTCGTCGTGGTCGACATGCAGACGGCATTCCTCAAGCCGGGCCTGCCGTCGGAAGTGCCGGCAGCGCGCGAAATCGTGCCCACCATCAATCGCCTCGCGGCGGCTTTCCGGGCGGCCGGCGGCAGCGTCGTCTGGGTCACCACCACCTTCGACGAGAATATCTTCACCGAATGGTCGTCTTTCCTGGGCGGCACCGTCAGCCCGGAGATGGCGAAGCGGATCGCGCGGCAGCTCATGGAGGGCGCCGAAGGCCATCCCCTCTGGCCGGACATGGCGGCCGAAGACGGCGACATGCGGTCGGTCAAACGGCGTTTCAGCGCCTTTATCCAGGGGTCTTCGGATATCGAGGCGCAATTGCACGCCAGGGGCATCGATACGCTGGCGATTACAGGCACGCTGACCAATGTGTGCTGCGAGGCGACGGCGCGCGACGCCATGATGCGCAACTTCCATGTCATCATGGTGGCCGACGGCAACGCGACCTATACCGACGCCATCCACAACGCCAGCCTGACCAGCATGTCGATCAGCTTCGCCGACATCATGACGACCGACGAAGTGATCAGCGCCCTGTCAGGCGTGCCCGCCCAGGCCGCCGAATAGCCGGCGCCATGCGGCTGGACCGCATCGACGATCCGACCGTCTACGGCACGCGGGCCAAGATCGGCGTCATCGTCCCGCCGGCCAACACCGCCAACGAGGCGGAATGGGCCCGCATGACGCCGCCGGGCGTGACGATCCATACCGCGCGCATGCCGCTGCATCTCGACACCGCAAGCGAGGCCGGCAAGGCGGCGCTCCACGCCGATCTTGCGCGCTACGCCGGCGACCTGGCGCTGGCGAGCGTCGACCTGATCGCCTACGGCTGCACGGCGGGCTCCCTGGTCAATCCGGCGGAGTCCCTCGCCGGCTTCATGACCGAACGTACCGGCCGGCCGGCGGTCACGACGGCGCAGGCCATCGTCGAAGCGCTGCGCGCGCTCGGCACGACGAAGATCGCGCTCGGCACACCCTACGATGCCGCGCTCAACGCCCACGAAGTGCTTTTTCTTGCCGACCACGGCATCGCCGTGGTCCATGAGGAAGGCTTCGGCTACGGCGCCGGCGGGCCGCAGGAACACCGCAACATCGCGCGCATCCGGCCGGAGGAGGTCTACGCCTTGGCCAAACGGGTCGACCGGCCGGAGGCGGAGGCCATTCTGCTGTCCTGCACCGATCTCGCGACGCTCGACGTGATCGAGCGCCTGGAAGCCGAGACCGGCAAGCCGGCGGTCAGCAGCAACACGGCGACCTTCTGGTTCGCGCTGCGCCGCGCCGGGATCGGCGACCGGCTCGACGGCTTCGGCCGGCTGTTGAGGGAACACTGATGGGCGTCGCTGGACATACGCGCCGCGCTGGAGCCGGCGGCGGGGCGCGGACCGGCCGATGAAAACCCAAGTGATCGGCGACGTCGTCATCGACCGGATCGTGGAGGCCGAAGGCGCCTTCCGCGACTACGCGTCCATCGTGCCGGGCGCGACCCGGGAGCTGGTCGAGGCCAACGCCGACTGGCTGATGCCCCGTTTCATGACGCCGGACGGCATATTGATCATGGCGTTTCACGCGCTGGTCCTGCGCACGCCGCGCCAGACCATCCTGATCGATTGCTGCGTCGGCAACGACAAGGACCGGCCGCTCCGCCCGATGTGGCACCGGCAGCAGACTCCCTTCCTCGACACCATGCGCGCCTCCGGCGTCGCGCCGGAAGACGTCGACGTGGTGATGTGCACCCATCTGCACGCCGACCATGTCGGCTGGAACACGCAGCTGGTCGACGGCCGCTGGGTGCCGACCTTTCCCAACGCCCGCTATGTCTTCGCGCGGCAGGAATACGAATTCTGGGAGGCCGAGGCGCGCCGGGCGAAGGAAGAGGGCGCGGCAGAGCCGCCCATCCACGGCGCGTTCGACGACAGCGTCCTGCCGGTGATGGAAGCCGGCCGCGCGGTGCTGGTCGAGGCCGACCACGAACTCGATCGCGGCATCTGGCTCGAGCCCGCCTTCGGCCATACTCCGGGCAACGTTAACGTCAATGTGAAGGACGGCGGCCGCCACGCCCTACTGTGCGGCGACACCATGCACACGCCGCTGCAACTGTGCGACCCCGGCCTGTCGAGCGCCTTCTGCGAAGACCCGGCGATGTCGGCGCAAAGCCGCACGGCAATGGTCGAACGGCTGGCCGATACCGATTCCATCCTGCTCGCCGGCCATTTCCCCACCCCGGTCGCCGGACGCATCGTCCGCCACCGCGAGGCGTTCCGCCTGGATACCGGGGGGTGAGGAGCAAGAGCCCTGCCCCGCTGCGCAGTGATTTTAAGTTGAGCGAGGCCGGGAGCGGGCTCGTCACGGCTGCAGCAGAGGATCAAGGCGGGCGGCGTCTGCCGAAAACGGGTTGACGATCTCGACTCCGCTCAGACGCCTGCCGTCTTGCATGTCTTCACTGAGAATCGCGGAACAGCCGCACCGCCGCGCCGTAGCCCACAGCATCGCATCCCAGAAGGAAAGGCGATGTTCTCCGACAGCGTCAATGGCGTCGATAAGGGCCGCGCCGTCGGCTGAGACGACGTGGAAAACATCGAGCCAGTTCCGCACAAGAGCGCCAGCCCGCTCTGGTTCGAGCAGGCTCTTTCGTGTCGTCGCATGAAAGAACTCAGCGAGCGCCTGCACCGTGAGCACGCAGTCGGACCGGGTAGCCCGCGCAATCAACGTCCGGGATGTTTCGTGGCGGAGTCCCGCGTCGCGGTCGACTGCATAGACAAGGATATTCGTATCAAGCGAGAAACGACCCTTAACGGTCATAGAGCTCTTCCCGCCGGATCTTCAGGCCGCCGAGCGAAGCGCCTTCTTCGAGTTGCGCCATCATGCGCTCGTAAGCCGCTGTCCAGTCGGGGTCTTCCGTCTTGTCCGCTTTGTGGGGCAACAGCTTGGCGATAGGGCGGCCTCGTCGCGTAATGAGCACGCCCTCGCCTCGCTCGACATCTCGGATCAGCCGGGAGAACTCCTGATTGGCGGTCATGAGAGGGACGGTGCGCATAGACCCGATCCTTTTCTAGTATATACTATTTATGTTGATATGTATGATACGTTTCAAGAGGTAAATTCATTTCTTCCGTAAAGTCGCCTGAACCTGTCTACGGGGTCGCGTATTGACGACAGTAACGCTGCGCATAGCGAAAGAGAGCCTTGCGGAACTGATCGAACGCGCAGAAGCAGGTGAAGACATTGTAATCGTTCGGCGCGGCCGGCCGGTCGCACGTCTGGTCCCCTTTACGCATAAGGCGAGCCAGTCCAAAGGCTTCGGTTCAATGAAGGGGCGCGTCGAGATCGGCCCGGAATTCTTTGAGCCGTTGCCGGACGAAGAAATCGAAGCGTGGTACCGGTAACCTGCCGGCCAGCCACACCGCCCTAATAATCCTGCATCAGGCTGCCCCAGCCGTAGACCTTGTCCTCGATGCCCTGCTGGCGCAGCGACCACCAGTAGGTCGCCGTGTTGATCGCGATCACCGGCTTGTCCAGCCAGAATTCGGCAATCGCCGCGACCCGCGCCATGGCGAGATTGGTGCCGACCTGCACGATCGCCTCGACCCGGCTGTCGTTCACCTCGACGATCGAATCGCGCAGTTCCTTCTCCGAAACGTGCGCGATCAGCTGCGGGCTGGCGCATTTCAGGCCCTTGAGATTGACCACTTCGAAGCCGCAATCCTCGAAGAACTTGCGGACATTCTCGTCGCCGACCGGCATGTAGGGCGTGATCACGCCGATCCGCCGGATGTCGCCGTATTTGCGCAGCGCCGCCTGGCAGGCGTCCGAGCCCATCGAGACCGGCACGCCGGCGCGCGCCTCGCAATTCCTGTGGAAAATTTTCGAGCCCTCGAGCCCGTCCCAGAAGGTCTCCGCCGACATGCCCATGATGACGGCGCCCGGCGAACAGGTGACTACCCGGTCGATGGCCAGCATCAGCTCGGCGCGTATGTCGATCATCAGCTGATTGAAATCGTCGTCGTTGCGAATCGGATTGTCCGGGATGTGGATGCGGGCGAAATGGTTGGTCACGCCCCAGGGCCGCAGCGAATCGAATTCCGGCTGCACGGCCGTGTTGGTGGACGGCGCGATGACGCCGAACTTCATGCGGTGACCGATCGAATCGACCATGGATTGCCTCCCCTCGGCCGCCCGTCCGCCGGCCCGTCCCCGTCCTACGGGATCGCCTCGGCTTCGCGCAACCCGGCGATCATCGAACTGCGCAGCAGAAATTCGCGCGCCTTCGCCGGATCGTCGGCGATGCGGCGCATTTCATCGTGCCTCCGCTGCCGCAGCGCGGGATCGGTCTCCATCAGCGTTTCGCGGTTGCGGATGGTGGATTGCTGGACGAAGTCCAGCGCCATTTTGCGCCGCTGCCGCTCGTAGCGGTCGAGCACGCCGTCCTCCGCCGCGCCGCGCCATACCGGCACGAGCTTTTCGCACAGGCTGAAGGCGTCCTGGATGCCGCCGTTCATGCCCATGCCGCCGAGCGGATTGTTGATGTGCGCCGCGTCCCCGGCCAGCAGGATGCGGCCGATCCGGTATCTGTCGGCAACCCGCTGATGGACCCGGTAATGGGTCTTGTGCACGACATCGAACGGTCCGCAGCCCGGCGCGACCCCGTCGAGGCGTTCCTGCACCCGCGCATCGGTCAGCGCGGTTGCCATATCCTCGTCCGGAGCGGTCGGGAACAGCACCCGCCAGGCATCGACGACCCTGAGCAGCACCAGCCATTCCTCGGGATCGGCGAAATAATTGACCAGGGTGAGGTCCGGCATCGGCCCGCGGAATTCGAAGCCGGTCGAGAGCGTCAGGAACAGCTCCGGGAAGGTCAGCCCGTCGTAGGGAATGCCGAGCGCGCGGCGCACCGCGCTGTTGGCGCCGTCGCAGCCGATCGCCCAGCGGCCTTCGAATGTCGCTTCTCCGTCCGCCGTTTCCGCCGTGACCCAGGCGCGGTCGCCGCCCTGCCCCGCCCCGGTCACCTCATGGCCGAAGCGCAGATCGAAATGCGGCACGTCCGCCATGCGCCGGTGCAGCAGGCGGGTCAGTTTCCACTGCTCGGTCTGGATCCGGTAGGGGTGGTTTGTGTCGTCTCCGAGCAGGCTCATGTCCCAGGTCACGACCGGCCCGGTTTCCCGGTCGCGATACTGCCAGGTCGGCGCGATCAGGCCCCAGCCGGCGAGCTCCCCGACAAGGCCGTCGAAGAAATCGAGCAGGTCGAGGGTCGGCGGATGCCAGGTCGAGGCGCGCAGGTCGGTCGCAAGATCGTCGCCGGCCTCGAGCACGAGCACCGGAATGTCGTGCAGCGCCAGACAGGCGGCGGCGGTCATGCCGACCGGCCCCGCGCCCGCGACAATCACCCGGTCCGCATCGGCCATACTCCCGTTTCTTTCCCGGCCGTCGGCTGCCGCCGTAGTCAGTGCAGCCGCTCGATGGCGATGGCCGTCGCCTCTCCGCCGCCGATGCACAGGGTGGCGACGCCGCGGTCGGCGCCTTTCTGCTCCAGGGCGTTCAGCAGGGTGACGATGATCCGTGCGCCCGAGGCGCCGATCGGGTGGCCGAGGGCGCAGGCGCCGCCATGCACGTTGACGATGTCGTGCGGCAGGCCGTGCTCCTTCATCGCCGCCATGGTGACGACGGCGAAGGCCTCGTTGACCTCGTAGAGATCGACGTCGGCCTTCGTCCAGCCGGCCTTCTCCAGCACCTTCTCGATTGCGCCGACCGGGGCGGTGGTGAACCAGGCCGGTTCCTGGGCGTGGGTGGCGTGGGCGACGATGCGGGCGCGAGGCGCCAGGCCGCGCTTTTCGGCCTCCGACTGCCTTGTCAGCACCAGGGCCGACGCGCCGTCGGAGATCGACGAGGAATTGGCCGGCGTCACCGTGCCGTCCCTGCGGAAGGCCGGCCTGAGCTTCGGGATCTTGGTCAGGTCCGCATTGTAGGGCTGCTCGTCCCGCTCGACCGTGACCTCGCCCTTGCGGCTGCGCACGGTCACCGGCTCCGTCTCGCGGTCGAAGGAGCCGTCCTCGTTCGCCGTTTTGGCCCGCTTCAGCGAGGTAATCGCGAAGTCGTCCTGGGCCTCGCGGGTGAACTGGTAGTGCTGCGCGGTGTCCTCGGCGTAGGTGCCCATCAGGCGGCCGGGGTCGTAGGCGTCCTCCAGCCCATCGAGGAACATGTGGTCCAGGACCTTGGCATGGCCCATGCGCAGCCCGCCGCGCGCCTTGTCCATCAGGTAGGGCGCGTTGGTCATGCTCTCGAGACCGCCGGCGACCATGACGTCGTTGACGCCGGCCCTGAGCAGGTCGTGGGCCAGCATGGTCGCCTTCATGCCGCTGCCGCACATCTTGTTGACGGTGGTGCAGCCGGCGTCCCACGGGATGCCGGCACCGTGCGCCGCCTGGCGCGCCGGCGCCTGGCCGAGCCCGGCCGGCAGCACGCAGCCCATGATGACCTCGTCGACGTCCTCGCCGGCGACGCCGGCCCGTTTGAGCGCACCCTCGATGGCGACCGCGCCGAGCGCCGTGGCGGTAATATCCTTCAGCGTGCCCTGAAAGCTGCCCATCGGCGTGCGCGCGCCGTCGACGATGACGACGGGATCGGATTCGGTCGTGGCGGTCATGGCTTTCTCCCTGCTGGCGCCGGTTATCGGACCAATTCTACCGCGATGCCGATATCGAGCGCCGTCCATTTTCTGTCGCAAGTCAATGCCGTTGCATCCATGTCCGCCGCAAGACTGAGGCAAACGCGGTCGCCGAACGACAATCCCAGGCTGCGGGTCGCTTCCCGGAGGGCCCCTGCGTCCAGCGCAACCTCCCGTTCGAGCGGCACGGAATCGACCCGAACGGCGGCCATGACCCGCCGCGCCTCCTCGGCCGGGTAACCCCGGTTGACCAGCGCCGTCACCGCTTCGCCCAGATTGACCGTCGAGATGACACAGTCCGACAACACGGCTGCGACCCGGTCGGCCCCCGGCTCGTCCCGGACGAACGCCAGCAGGGCAGACGCATCGATGACGAACCGGACCGGCATTCGGACTTCAGTCGGCCGCTTGCTTGCGATCCGGATTTCGCTTCAGCCATTCCAGGTCTTTGGCGTATTCGCGTTCGGCTTCCGCGTATTTTTCCTTCAGGAATTCATCGACGACGTTGACGCTATCGGGAATCCGGGCGCGCACCGTTGCACGGATTTTTTCAATGTTGCCGACACGGGTGGAAATTCGGACCTCGCCGTCTTCCAGGAAAAGCAGCACTTCGTCGCCGGCATCGACGCCGAGGGCCTTGCGCATGGCGGCCGGAATCACGATGCGGCCCCCGCTGCCGACCGTCGTAGCCTGCCATTCTGAAAATTGTGACAGGTTTTCGTTAGTTGCCATGTTTGAGATTTATGGCAAGCACGGAAAGAGTCAATGGGAAATCGCGGATTTTGGTTTTCCGCCGCAGGATCAGCCAGCCGACAAAGCTCTGTCTCAACCTGCCTCTTCCCGGCGGTTTCAGGCGGCTACCGGAGCACCCGGATATCGACGCCGATATCGATTTCGCGCCACATGGTATCGCAGGTGACGACCGGCAATTCCAGCTTTCTTGCCAGACACAGGCAAATCCGGTCGCCGAGCGACAGGCCGTAGCGAACGGTTTCGGCCCGCAGCCGACCCGCTGCCAGGGCGACGCCCCGGTCCACGGCGACCGGATCGACCGGCAATCGCGCTGCCGTGTCCACGGCACGGTCGGGGTCGCCGCCGTGATTGATCAATCCGGTCACGACCTCGGCGAGATTGACGGTCGACATCGCGCAATCCGGCAGCAGGCCGGGCACGGCTTCGCCGCCCGGTTCGTCGAACAGCATGGCCAGGACCGCCGATGAATCGAGAACGACCCGCTCACCGCTCAACGGGTTGCTCCGCAGCCCGGGCGACCGGCGTATCGGCCTGCACCCACTCGTCCTCGCGCATCGCCTCTGCCCGCTTGTCCGCAAGGAACCGGTCGACGAGGTCGCCGGTCGGCCGGATCATCGTCCGGACCTGCGCCTGGAGCCGCTCGACGTTGCGCGCGTAGGTCTCGATCCGCACCGTCCCGTCGTCGACGGTCAGCACGAGCGGATCCCCCTCCGCCAGGCCCAGTTCTTCCCGGACCGCAGCGGGAACCACGACGCGCCCGCCCACCGCCATCGATACGCGCCAGGAACCGTTCTGCGGACCAAGTTTTTTATGCTCTGTCATAAATTCTATTTTATACCTATAAATTTCAAACTCAACCCCTTTCCGATCTTGCGGCGCGATAGCGCGCCATTGCCGCCTCGTCCGGCGGATAGAGGCCCTTGACCGGTTCGCCGCGCCCGATTTCGGTGAGAATCCAAGCTTCCAGATCTTCCTGCCCGGCGCCGTCTTCGGCGATTTCCGCGGCAAGCGCCTGCGGCAGCACCACGGCGCCGTCGTCGTCCGCCACGATAATGTCGTCCGGAAACACCGCCACGCCGCCGCAGCCGATCGGCTCCTGCCAGCCGGCGAACCACAGGGCCGCGATGGAGGGCGGCGCTGCGGCCCCGCTGCACCAGACCGGGATGTCGACGGCGCGGATGCCCGCAACGTCGCGCATCGGGCCGTCGCTGACGATGCCGGCCACGCCGCGCTGCTTCATGCGGCCGGCCAGAATGTCGCCCAGCGTGCCGGCGCCCTGCTCGCCCCGGCTGTCGATCACGGCGACGACGCCGGCCGGCATCGCCTCGATGGCGTCGCGCAGCGAATTCGGCGCGGCATAGCTTTCCCGGGTCGAAACATCCTCCCGGCCCGGCACGAACCGCAGGGTGAACGCCGGCCCGGCAAGCCGCGGCCCGCCCGGCCGCAACGGCCGCGTTCCCGCCATCCAGCCGCGCCGGATGCCGCGCTTGAGGAGCTGCATCGTGAGCGTCGCGGTCGAGATGCCGCGCAGCGCATCGATCAATGCCGGATCTGCCGTCATGGTCGTGTCAATCCCCGGAATTCCGCCGTTCGCCCCGCCGGTCGCGGCGGTTCGCAACTCCGGTCCGCGGGCCGGTCGCGCCGACGCAGGACAATGCGCTAGCGCTCCAGCGCCGCCATCAGTTCGCGCCATTCGCGGGCGCTGAGGCCGCTGTCCTCCTGCGTCACCGCTTCGCCGGCGACCATCCTGCGGACGACAGCGAGCGCCGGCGCCGACAGGCTGACCGCGCCCAAGCGGTAGTCGCGGAAGGCCTGTGCCGTAATCGGCACCCACCGTTCCGTCAGCACCAGCATGACATCGGCATAGGCGCGGATTTCGTACTGGGCGTGGGCGTCGGCGCGCAGGCTGAGAAAATGCAGCAGATTGTGCAGGTCGGTCTTCCAGTACCACTGGGTATAGACGCTGAGCGGCAGGTTCATGCGGGCCAGTTCGCGGGCGAGGCCCTGGCGGGCGGAATCGGCCGGCGCGCCGCCCGGCCCCTCGTTCAGCATCTCTTCGTAATGGTCGTAGCAGGCCGCCGCGTCGTCGCGCAGCAATTGCAGGACGCGCGCGGCCTCCTCGCCCTCCAGCACGTCGCCCCTGCCCTGCCGGTTGGCGGCGGACTGGGCCGCCAGATGCTCCGGCGCCGGGATGTAGAATTCCCGGTCGAGCACGGAATAGCGCGCCGAATATTCGTTCACGTTGGCGGTGCGGTGGCGGATCCACTGGCGCGCGACGAAGACCGGAAGCTTCACATGCAGCTTGATCTCGCACATCTCGAAGGGTGTGGTGTGCCGGTGGCGCAGCAGGTAGCGGATCAGCCCGGCATCGTTGCGCACCGATTTGGTGCCCCGGCCGTAGGACACCCGCGCGGCCTGAACGACCGCCGCATCGTCGCCCATATAGTCGACCACCCGGACGAAGCCGTGATCGAGCACGGGGAAGGCGGTGTAGAGCACCTCCTCCAGCCCCGGCGCCGTCACGCGCCGGGTTTCGGCCGTACCGGCGCGTGCCTCCTCGATCTCGGCGATCTGGTCGGCCGTGGCGTTGGCGTTGGGCGGCGGCAGGCTGTCGGGCTCGGTCGGCATGTCCGGCGATGGTTGCGTTCGCGCTGGATGGCGAAACTAGCCTTTCGCTTCCGCCGCGTCACCGGGTATCGCCGCCGCCGCCCCCTTTCAAATTCCGCCGCCAGGCCCTATCTTCCTCCCGTCGTCTTCGGGCGACTATGGCGATAAACGGCGTGCGTAATAGCTGTTGCGGACCCGGGGGCAGTACCCGGCGCCTCCACCAGTTTCGCCGGGCCTTGGCGGATGTGCGTCCCGCACGCCGCCGTCGGCCCGGCTCCTCATGGGGGCGAAACAGGATCGACGTGCAGTAAAAGGCCCGCTTTTCGCCCGGCATTGTACCACCGTTATCGGGCTACCATCACAAATGCTAACGACAACGATCGTTTGGCACTCGCTGCCTAGCTTCTAGGAAAGCGCGGCCCGGGGGGCGCCGGGCAACAGAAGCCCCCCAACCGAACGCGACCGGCGCCATTCCCCGCTTGCGGCATCCACGCGTCGCTCCATAATGGGCGCTCCATAATGCGACGAGAGCCGCCTGGCGCGGCG
Source organism: Alphaproteobacteria bacterium (assembly GCA_965202925.1). Classification (GTDB taxonomy): domain Bacteria; phylum Pseudomonadota; class Alphaproteobacteria; order Bin65; family Bin65; genus Bin65. The sequence continues at coordinate 288,809 of CBDBCG010000003.1, forward strand.
AGGCAAGACGGCCGGGGCGATGGAGCCGGAACTCCTGCATTACGAGAAGATCGTCGAGGACGCGCTGCGCAGCGTCGTGCGCACCGCGCTGGAGCAGGTGGCGACCTTCGGCCTGCCCGAAGGCCACGGGCTCTATATCACCTTCCTCACGGCCGGCCCCGGCGTCGCCATACCGGCGCGGCTGGCCAGGACCTATCCGGAAGAGATGACCATCGTTCTGGAGCACCAGTTCTGGAACCTCAAGGTCGAAAAGGACCTGTTTTCCGTCGAGCTCAGCTTCAACCGGCGCCAGGAAAAGCTGGAGGTTCCGTTCGACTGCGTCACCTCCTTCGCCGATCCCTCGGTCCCCTTCGGCCTGAAATTCGAGCTGACCGCCGGCGCGGATACGCCGGAAGCCGAACCGGACGACGAGGCATCGGCCGGCAATCTCGTCGAAACCGGCGAAGGCGCGCCCGCCGCCAGCAATGAAGACAGCGGCGAGCCGGCGGACGACGCGCCCCAGACCGGCGAGGTCGTCAACCTGGATACCTTCCGCAAGAAGCGGTGACCGTTCCGATCCTGACGGACGGCCCGGCCGGCGCGCCGCTCACCCTGGCGCTGGCCCACGGCGCCGGCGCGCCGATGGACAGCCCCTTCATGACCCGGATCGCCGAAGGCGCCGCCGCCGCCGGATGGCGCGTCGTCCGGTTCGAATTTCCCTACATGGCGGCCCGGCGCACAACCGGAACGAAGAAGCCGCCGGACCGGGAGTCGGTCCTGCTCAAGACCTGGCGCTCGGTCATCGCCAAACTCGCGGCCGACCGGCTGGTCATCGGCGGCAAGAGCCTGGGCGGCCGGATGGCCAGCCTGGTCGCCGACGAGGCCGGAGTGCGCGGGCTGGTCTGCCTGGGCTATCCCTTCCACCCGCCCGGCCGGCCGGACAGGCTGCGCACCGCGCACCTGAAAGCGCTCGCGACGCCGGCGCTGATTCTGCAGGGCGAGCGCGATCCCTTCGGCCGCGCCGACGAGGTGCCGGGCTACAGCCTTTCGGATGCGATAACGGTCCGCTGGCTGCCCGACGGCGACCACAGCTTCAAGCCGCGCAAGGCGTCCGGCCATACCGGGGACGGCAACCTCACACTGGCGGTCGAGCGGATCTGCGGATTCCTGGGAGCGCTGGCGGGATAACGGGACCGGCCGAAGAAACGGGCGCAGGGTATTCGGCTCCGGAAGCACCCTCGACCCCGATCCGGGACCGATGCCGGCTCCGTACGGGAGGGTTTGAAACCCTCCCCTACAATGCTTGTCCGGAGGCACCGGATCCCGGCACTCTCTCCGGCCGGCCGGGGGTGACAATTCCGGTTGTCTGAGGGCCGGTCGCCGATCGTCAGGCGAAGGGCAGGGTCTCGCCGACCCCCTTGCGTTCCGCCTTTTCCAGCATGGCGGCGCCGAGGGCGATGTCGCTCAGGCTCAGGCCCCGGTGCCAGAACAGGTTGGTCTCGCCGTCGCTTTCGCGCCCGGGTTTCAGGCCGGCGACGATCTCGCCCATCTCGGCGTGCAGGGTGTCCTCGGTCAGCCGGCCCTCGTCGACATGGCGGCGCAGCGACCCGAACGGCTTGCCCGGCTTGCACTGGCCCCAGTCGTCGACCACGATCTTGTCCATGATGTCGGTGAGCGAAAGCTCAACGCTGCTCATCGTGCCGTAGGGCACGACGAAGGCCCCCTTTCTCACCCACTCCGTCAGGAACAACGGTTCGGGCTCGGGCAGGCGCGAGGCCTCGACCAGGATGTCGGCGCCGTCGAGGCAGTCCTTCCAGTTGTCGGTGACGATCACCGCCTTGTTAAGGTCTTCGCTCAGCCGCGCGCCGAAGGCCTCCCGGCTCTCCGGGCGGCGGGAATGGACGCGGATTTCGGCGAAATCGAACAGGTGGTCGAGTAGCCGGACGTTCCAGTAGGCGGTGCCGCGCGCGCCGATGTGGCCGAGGGTCCGGCAATCCTTGCGCGCAAGGTATTTTGCGCCGATCGCCGTCATCGCGCCGGTGCGCATCTCAGTGATCGCCGTGGCGTCCACGATCGCCCGCGGCATCCCGGTTTCCGGATCGAACAGGCACAGGATGGCCATCTCCGACGGCAGGCCCTGTTTATAATTGTCGACGAAGTCGCCGACCATCTTGAAGCCGGCGAAGCCGAGCGGCTTGATATAGCCACGCAGCAGGTTGAAATGCCCCTTGTCCGACGATTCGGGCACCAGATGGACCCGCGGCTCGAGCACCGTCTCGCCGTTGCCCTGGGCGCGCAGGCCGGATTCGACCGCGGCGAGGATCTCGTCTTCGGTCATGGCGAGCGCATCGACATCCCTGCCGTTGAGATAGGAGATCGAGATGTCGGGCATGAGCCGGATCCAATGCTGCCGCCGTTGACCGGCTCCGATGATAGAAATACGCTTTCGGCAAGTCCATGCAGGGTTCGGCGTGTCCGGTTCGCCGGACTCCGGGGCCGGGCACGGACCGGAAATCGGGAGGAATGGTTATGAAATTATCGTTAACGCTCACCCGTCCGCTCGCCGTGGCGGCCGGTATTGCAGCGCTTTCCATCGCCGCGCCGGCCGCCGCGGATTATCCGGAGAAGCCGGTCAGGATCGTCGTGCCGTTCGGGGCCGGCGACTCGCTCGACGGCACCGCCCGGGTCATCGCCGAGCAGCTCAAGAAGGAGCTCAAGGTGCCCTTCGTGGTGCAGAACATTCCGGGCGCCGGCGGCGGCAAGGGCACCGCCGAGGCCAACAAGGCGAAGGGCGATGGCTACACGCTGCTGATGGGCTCGACCGGCGCGCTGACGGCCCGGCCGCTGATCTCCAAGCCGGGCTATGTGACGAGCGATTTCGTGCCGCTGGCCCAGCTCGTCGAAGTGCCGATCGGCCTCGCCGTCAAGGCGGACAGCCCGTTCAAGTCGGTGAAGGACATCGTCGCCGCCGCCAAGGCCAAGCCCGGCGGGATCAAATACGCCACGCCGGGGCCGGGCGCGACCCAGCACATCAACATGGAAATCTTCGCCAAGGCCCAGGGCATCAGGATGAAGCATATCGGCGGCCGCGGCGGTAAGGGCGCGATCACCAAGACGCTCTCCGGCGAGGTCGATTTCGTGTTCGTCGGCGCGCCGAACTACACGGGGCTGGCCAAAGGCGGCAAGCTGCGGGTTATCGGCATCGCGGCCGAGAAACGGGTGCCCTACTTCCCGAACGTCCCGACCTTCAAGGAGCAGGGCTACGACTTCACGGTCGCCGTCTGGTTCGGCCTGCTGACCCGCAAGGGCACGCCGGCGGCCGTTGTGAGCAAGCTCCGCGCGGTGGTGAAGAAGGTCGCCAACCAGGCTTCGACCTCGGCGCTCTACAAGAAGTTCAACTTCAACGAGGCGTTTCTCGACGGCGCAGGCTTCCAGAAGCGCATCGACGCCAACGTCGCGAAGCACCGGGTTGTCCTGAAGGATATCGGCCTGATCAAATAGAGGCCTTGCGAACCCGGTCCGTCGATCCGGTTCGCCGCGGGGGGCGCATGCCGAAACGGGCGGACCGGATCGTCGGGCTGGCGGTCGTTGCGCTCGGCCTCGCGCTGGCGCTGCTCGTCGCCGGGATCGAGATCAACGAACGGCAGTCGACCCTTTCGGCGCGCTTCTTTCCCGGCCTGCTGGCCGGCGCGCTGGTCCTGCTCGGCGGCCTGCTGGCGCTCAGGCCCGGAGACCTCGGCACGTCAGAAGCGCTCGCCGGGATTATGCGGCGGCGCGGGCTGCTGATCGCCGCGCTCTTCCTGCTCTACTGCCTGACCTTCCGCTATGTCGATTTCCGGCTCGGAACCTGGGCGTTCACGATCCTGTCCCTGTGGATTCTCGGCTCGCGCAAACCGCTTGAACTGGCGCTGATCCCGGTCGCGGTTTCGGCTGCTGTGTATGCCGTATTCCGCTACGGTTTTACCGTGCTGCTGCCGACATGGATCTGATTTCCCTTTCGGCGCTCGGCACGGCCCTCGGCGCGATCGCCGATCCGATGATCCTGCTCTGGATCCTGATCGGCGTGCTGGTCGGCCTGATCTTCGGCGCGGCGCCGGGGCTGACGGCGACCGCCGGCGTCGCCATCGCGACCCCGCTGACCTTCGGCGCCTCCTTCGAGGTCGCCATGGCCCTGCTGCTCGGCATCTACTGCGGCGGCTACTTCGCCGGATCGATCCCGGCCATCCTGATCAACACGCCGGGCGCGCCGGGCAACGCCGCGACCGCGCTCGACGGCTACCGCATGGCGCGGCGCGGCAACGCCGATCTCGCAATCAGCCTGTCGGTGATCTCCTCCTTCGTCGGCGGCTTCGTCTCAATCCTCGTGCTGATGCTGGCCGCGCCGAACCTGGCGAATTTCGCGCTCGAATTCACGTCGGTGGAATATTTCGCCCTCGGGACGTTCGGGCTGGTCTGCGTCGCCGCGGTCTCGGGCGGCTCGCTCCTGAAGGGCATGATCGCCGCCGCCCTCGGCATGCTGCTCGGCTGCAGCGGCATCGACCCGGTCGGCGGCATGACGCGGCTGACCTTCGGCGATCCGAACCTGCTGGGCGGCGTGCCCCTCATGCCGGCGCTGATCGCCTTCTTCGCCGTCTCCGAAATGCTGGTGCAGGCGGCGCGCAAGGACAGCCTCGCGACGCTGCCGGCGCAGCGCCGGGTCGGTGCGGGAGAAGTGTTCTCGCACTATCTGCGCAACAAGTGGCTGACGCTGCGCAGCGCGTTCATCGGCACGGGCATCGGCATTCTGCCCGGCACCGGGCCGACCATCGCGGCCTGGATCGCCTATGGCGAATCGGCCCGGAAAAAGGCGCCGCAGGCGCAGGAAGAGGGCGATCCGCGCGGCGTCATCGCGGCGGAAACCGCCAACAACGCCGTCACCGGCGGCGCGCTCATTCCCCTGCTCACCCTCGGCATCCCGGGCGATACGGTGACCGCCGTGCTGATCGGCGCGCTGCTCATCCAGGGCATCGATCCCGGCCCGTTCTTCATCGCCGAGAAGAGCGACCTGTTCGTCCGGATCCTGCTTATCCTGCTGTTCGCGAATATCTGCATTCTGGTCATCGGGCTCGGCACGCGGCGCTGGCTGCCGGCGATCCTGAAGCTGCCGCCGCGCATCCTGATCCCGGTCATCGGCGTGCTGTGCGCGACCGGCGCCTTCGCGATCAACAACACGACCTACGAAGTCGGCCTGATGGCGGTGCTCGGCATCGCAGGCTATGTGCTCATCCGGTTCGGCTTCCCGATGGCGCCGGTGGTCCTCGGTCTCGTGCTCGGCCCGATGGTCGAGACCAACCTGCGCAACGCGCTCACCGCGAACGACATGGACGTCACGGTGTTCGTGACCCGGCCGATCGGCGCTTTGCTGCTCGCCGCCGCGGTGTTCACCATTTTCTGGACCTGGCGGCGGCACCGGAAATAGGGCGCCCTACTCCTCCCAGTCCCATTCGACGCCGCCGGAATGGGTGACGGCGCCCGTGTTGGCCTGGCCGACCAGGCGGGCGTATTTCTCCAGCGCGCCGCCGAGCCGGCGCGGGTCCGGGGCCTGCCAGGCTGCGCGCCGGGCGGCCAGTTCGTCGTCGGACAGCAGGACGTTGATCGAGCGCTTGCCGGCGTCGATCTCGACGATGTCGCCGTCGCGGATCAGGGCGAGCGGGCCGCCGACCGCAGCTTCCGGCGCGGCGTAGCCGATGCACATGCCGCGGGTCGCGCCGGAGAAGCGCCCGTCGGTCAGGAGCGCCACCTTCTCGCCCCGACCCTGGCCGTAGATCAGCGCCGTCGTGCCGAGCATTTCGCGCATGCCGGGGCCGCCGACCGGGCCCTCGTTGCGGATCACGATGACCTCGCCGTCCGCGTAGTCCTGCGCCTGCACGGTGGCGTTGCAGCTCTCCTCCTCGTCGAACACCCGGGCCGGGCCCTTGAAATACGTCGAATTCAGCCCGGCGACCTTCAGCAGCGCGCCGTCCGGGCACAAATTGCCCTTGAGCACGATCACGCCGCCGTCGGGCGAGCGCTCGTCGCCCTTCCGGCGGACGATCTCGCCGTCCGGCTCCGGGGCGTCCTTCAGCGCTTCCGCCATGGTTTCGCCGGTGTAGGTGAGCGCGCTGCCGTCGAACAGGCCGCTTTCCATGAGCAGGCGGAACACGACCGGCGCGCCGCCGATGCCGTGGACGTCCCTGGCGAGGAAACGGCCGCCGGGCTGCAGGTCGGCGACCAGCGGCGTGCGGTCGAACACACGCGCGACGTCGTCCATGTCGAAGCCGATGCCGGCCTCGTTGGCGATGGCAGGCAGATGCAGCGCCGCGTTGGTCGAACCGCCGGTTGCCGCAACCACCGCCGCGGCATTCTCAAGGCTCGTGCGGGTCACAAGGTCCCGCGGCAATGGCCCGCCCTTCTCCAGCGCCGCCATGACGGCGTGGCCGGCACGCCGGGCGATGCCCTGCCGTTCGGCGAACACCGCCGGGATCATCGACGAGCCGAGCGGCGCCAGGCCGAGCGCCTCGGAGACCATGCCCATCGTGTTCGCCGTGAACTGGCCGGGGCAGGCGCCGATCGTCGGCGCGCAAACCAGCTCCAGCGCGTTGACCTCCTCCTCCGGCACCGCGCCGACCAGCACGCCGCCGACGCCCTCGTAGGCGGTGAGCACCGTCACGTCCTCGCCGCCGCGCGTGCCGGGCAGCATGGAGCCGCCGTAGATGAAGACCGAAGGCACGTTGAGCCGCGCCATCGCCATCATCATGCCGGGCAGGGTCTTGTCGCAGCCGGCGAAGCAGACCAGCGCGTCATAGGCGTGGCCGCGCACCACGGCCTCGACGCTGTCGGCGATGATCTCGCGCGACAGCAGCGAGAATTTCATGCCCTGATGCTGCATCGAGATGCCGTCGGACACCGAGATGGTGCGGAATTCCCGCGGCGTGCCGCCGGCCTCCACGATGCCGCGCCTTGCGTAGTCCGCCTGGTTGGCGAGGCCCAAGTTGCACGGCGTCATCTCGCCCTCGGTGGTGACGACGCCGACCATCGGCCGGGCGATCGCCGCGCTGTCCAGCCCCATCGCGCGCATGAAGGCGCGGTGGGCGACCCGGTCGAGGCCGTCGGTCGTGATGCGCGAGCGCAGCTTGCGGTTCGCGGGCCGGCCGGGTTCGGGCGGCGCAGAGGCGTTCGGGCCGTCGGGCATGGCAGGGCTCCCCCGTTGGCGGCGCCCTACCCTACCGGCGCGTCCGACCGGGCGCTAGCCGCCGAGATAGGCGCGGCGGACGTGGTCGTTTTCGTGCAAGTCGGTTGCCGGGCCTTCGAGCGCCACCGCACCGGTCTCGAGGACATAGGCGTATTGGGCCAGCAGCAGCGCCATCTCGGCATTCTGCTCGACCAGGACGACCGGCGTGCCCTGGGCCGAGATGTCGGTCACGATGCGGGCGATCTCCTGCACCATGACCGGCGACAGGCCCATCGACGGCTCGTCGAGCAGCAGCACCCGCGGCGCGCTCATCAGCGCCCGGCCGATCGCCAGCATCTGCTGCTCGCCGCCGGACATGGAGCGCGCCCATTGCCTGCGCCGCTCGGCAAGACGCGGGAAGCGCCCGAAGACACCGGCCAGCGAGGTCTCGATATCCGCCTTGTCGGTGCGCAGGAAGGCGCCGGTGCGCAGGTTTTCCTCGACCGTCAGGTCCGGGAACACCCGCCGCCCTTCCGGGACGTGGGCGATGCCGCGGCGCACGATCTCCTCCGGCGGCAGGCCGTCGATCCTTGCATCGTCGAAATGGATCTCGCCCCGTGTCAGCGGTTCGAGCCCGGAGATCGCCCGCAGGGTGGTCGTCTTGCCGGCGCCGTTCGCCCCGATGATGGTGACGATGCCGCCGGCCGGCACCGCCATCGAGACGCCCTTGAGCGCCGCGGTCTTCTGGTAGCGCACCTCGATATCGCGGATCTCAAGCAGCATGATCCGCCCTCTCCGATCCGCCGTTGCCCGTGGCCGAGCCGAGATAGGCCTCGATCACCGCGGGATCGTTGCGCACCTCGTCGGGCGCGCCCTCGACCAGCAGGGCGCCGAAATTCATCACCGTGATGATGTCGCACAGATTCATCACCGCCTGCATGTCGTGCTCAACCAGCATGACGGTGACGCCGCCGTCGCGGATGCGCCGGACCAGTTCCATCATGCGCCGGGTCTCTTCCGGGTTCATGCCGGTGAAGGGCTCGTCGAGCAGCAGGATCTTCGGCTCCGCCGCCAGGGCGACCGCCATGCCAAGCATGCGCTGATGGCCGTGGGGCAGGTTGGAAACCGGCTCGTCCGCCAGATCCTCCAGGCCGAAAAACGCCAGCGACTCCCGCGCCCTGGCGTCGGCTTCAGCCTCCGATGCGCGGTCGGTGCCGAGCAGGCGGCTCAGGAAGCCCGAGCGGGCGCCGAGATGGCGGCCGACCCGCGCATTGTCCAGCACCGAGAATTCCTGGAACAGCGTCGAGCCCTGGAAGGTGCGCACCAGCCCCATCGCGGCGAGCGCGCTGGTCTTGCGGCCGGAAATGTCCCGGCCGCGATAGAGCACCTGCCCGGCCGTCGGCGCATAGAAGCCGCTGATCACGTTGAAGGTCGTGGTCTTGCCGGCGCCGTTCGGCCCGATCAGGCCGTGGATCGCGCCCTCGCGCACCGCGAAGCTGAAATCGTCGACCGCCACGAGGCCGCCGAACCGGCGGGTCAGCCCCCTCGCCTCGAGGATGGGCGCCTCCGGGATGGGCGCCTCCGGGATGGGCGGGTCGGCCGGCGCGTTCATGCCGCCTCGCCTCCCGCTGCGGCCGGCCCGGCCCGCCGGCGCCGGTCCAGCCAGGCGCGCAGCCTCGGCCACAGGCTTTCGAGACCGTCCGGCAGATAGAGGACCGACAGGATCAGGATGGCGCCGTAGATCAGCGGCCGCGCCGTATCCAGGCCCAGGCCGCGCAGGACGATCTCGTTGATCACGGTCAGCACGACGACGCCGAGGATCGGGCCGTGGAAGGTCGCGGTGCCGCCGACGATGGCCCAGACCAGAACGTAGACCATCTGGTCGACGCCGAAGCGCGTCGGGTTCACCGTGCCGACATAGTGGGCGTAGAGGCCCCCGGCGATCCCGGCGAAAAAGGAGGCGATGACGAAAGCCAGCGTGCGGTAGCGGAAGGTGTCGACGCCGACGGATTCGGCGAGCCTGTCCTGCCAGTGGATGGCGTGGAAGGTGAGCCCGATGCGCGAGCGCTCGATCCGGTAGAGCACGAACAGCGACGCCGAGACGACGACCAGCGCCAGGAAGTAGTAATTGACCGGCTCGTAGAAATCGATCGACAGGAAACCGGTCTCGATATCGGGAAAGGCGTCGATCCGCTTGAGCCCCTTTGGACCGCCGAAGGGGTCGGTAAAGCGTTTCCAGATCAGGCGGATGATCTCGCCGGCGGCGAAGGAGCCGATCAGGAAATAGAAGCCCTTCATCCGGAACAGCGGGAAACTCAGGATCGCGGCGGTCCCCGCCGCCATGCAGGCGCCGATCAGCATGGAGAGCGGCACCGGCACGCCGAGCCTCTTGGCGAGCAGCGCGCTGGCGTAGGCCCCGACGCCCATGATGACGACATGGCCGAGCGACCATTCGCCGGTCAGCGTGAGCAGCCGGTAGCTGGAGACCAGCAATACGTTGATGACGAGCAGGACGGCGATTTCCTGCTGCGAATAGCTCAGCAGGTAGGGCAGCGCCGCCAGCGCCGCAAACAGGAAGACCAGCCGCAGCCGCCCGAATATCCGTTGGGCAGTCCGCCGGATCGGGTAGCCGGCCCCGGACTCCGACTCGGCGGCGGCCGGTTCAGGCACGTTCCCTCGCTCCGAACAGGCCGGTCGGCCGCACCACCAGCACGGCGAGCATCAGGGCCAGGCCGACGATGTTGGCGATCACCCCGTCGAAGAAGGTCGTGACGAAAGTGTGGACGAAGGCGTAGAGCACGGCCGCGATCACTGCACCTTCCAGGCTCCCGATGCCGCCGACGATGATGATGATGAAGGCGGTGACGATGATCGAGTGGCCGATAAAGGGAGTCGGGCTGACCAGGGGCGCCGTCAGGGCCCCGGCAACCCCCGCAAGCCCGGCGCCGATGAACATGGCGATGCGCGCCGTCTGGTTCATCGAGATGCCCTGGAGGGAGGCGGCCTCGGCATCCTGGGCGCAGGCGCGCAGCGCCCAGCCGAATTTCGAGCGTTTGAGAAAGGTCCACAGGGCCGCCAGCAGCAGGATGGCGGCGACGATCACGAACAGGCGCTGATAGGTCAGGATCGCGCCGAATATCTCGAACTTGCCCTGGGTCGGCGGCGGGACATGGCCCATGCGCCGGCCGAAGCCGAAAACGGCCAGGGTTTGCAGGATCAGGAGAAACCCGATCGACGCGATGAGGCCGCCCAGCGGGTTCTTCCTTAACGGACGAAACAGGCCGCGCTCCATCAGAAGCCCGACGGCCCCGACGAAGATCAGGCCCCCCGCGACCGCCAGCAGGAAGGGGAACTTCTCCTGGGCATACAGGAACACGACGCAATAGGCGCCCGCCATATAGAGCTCGCCATGGGCGAAATTGATCACGCCCATGACGCCGAAGATCATCACCAGCCCGACGGCGATCAGCGCCATATAGCTGGCGGCATACATGGCGTTGATGGCGGTCTGCCACAGCAGGTCCATCACCGGGCCTCAACGGCTGGGGCGGAAAAACGAAGCCGGGACCGGGAAAGGCCCGGCCCCGGCAGATTATACACGCACGGCAGAGGCGCCATGCGAATTGCGGCGATTTATCAGCGCTGATTCCACATCTGGCCGAGGGCCGTCATGTGCTTGATCATCAGCTTGCTGTGCTTTTCCCACCAGGCGGGAATCGACTTGAAGGCCTTGATCTTGGCCTTGCCGCCCTCGATCACGACGACCGGCCAGTTGCCGACCAGGGCGTTGTCGATGCCGAACAGCTCCTTGCCCCACCATTTGGCGTCGCCGAAGGCGTGCTTGCCGGTGCCGCCGGCCTTCATCGCTTTCAGAACGGGCCCCGGTTCGGCGCTGCCCGCCTTGGCTGCCGCGTCGGCCCACAGGTCCATGATCGAGGCATATTCCCAGGACACCGCGCTCCATTCCTTGGCGCCGAAGCGCTTGGCGTATTCGGCGTAGAACTCGTTCGGATTGACGAAGTTCACTTCCTTGGCGTTCAGCGCCGGGTCGTCGAAGTCCGGGAACTGGAAGACGAAGCCTTCCATGAAGTCCTTCGACGTCTTGTCGACGATCTTCTGGTAGAAGTCGGCGGTGCAGGAGATGATCTGGCCCTTGTAGCCCTGCTGGAACGCCTGTTCGCACAGCGGATGGACATAGTCGGCGTAGCAGGTGTCCAGGCACAGGATATCCGGCTTCTTGGCCAGCAGCTTGGTCATCACCGGTGCGAAGTCGGTCGTCGCCGGATCGAAGAACAGCGGCGCGTCGACCATCTTGATGCCGGCCGCCTCGAAAGCCGCCAGATAGGTCGCCACCGAAGGCTTGCCGAGGGCATCGTCCTGGGCGCAGATCGCGGCGGTCTTGAGAGTCTTCTTGTTCTCCGCCAGCCATTCGACGCCGGTGACGTTATAGATCGGGTGCACTTCGCACGGCGCCACGAGGGTCTTCGTGTCCGGCGTCAGATCGCTCGGCAGCAGCGTCGAGAACAGCATGCCCTCGCGCTCCGCGATCTTCTCCACGCCGGGCCAGGTGTCGCCGCCCAGCATCATGATGAATTTGACGCCGTCTTCCTTGATCAGCTTGGTCGCGCCGGTTTTCGCCTTGCCGGCATCGTATTCGTTGTCGTAGCCGACGAACTCGATCTTGTGCGACTTGCCGCCGATCTTCACGCCGCCCTTGGCGTTGACCCAGTCCGCCCAGATCAAGCAGCCGTCCAGCCCGGGTTTGCCCCAGGCGGAGACCGGACCGGTGAGCGGTGCCAGGAATCCGATCTTGATGGTATCGGCGGCGGCGAAGGAAACGCGCGACAGACCGGTGCCGGTCGCCGCGAGCGCAGCGCCGGACGCGGCCGTAGTGCCGAGGAATTTCCGCCTGCTCAGTTTGCGGTCGAGTGTCTTGCGCATCATGCCAGCCTCCCTGAATTGTTGCGCGCGCCGCGGCTCACCATGGCCGGCGGCGCTTCTCGAGGACCGGACGACGGACAAACGGCGTGCCGAACGGCCTTCGGAACCGTAACCGCAGGGCAATTCGACCGGGCAACAACCAATTTTAACCAATTCGCCCGATTTATCGTCGAACTAATCGCGGCTACGGTCGTTCTGTACAGCATGACAAATTGATGGCTTAATGCAAGCGAAATATGCCTTATTATTGGCAAGTCGGGCGAATGGACCAGAATTTGCCCGAACGGAAGGCCCGGACCGGCAAATAAAGCGTGATCAGATTGGTATATATTGGTAAAGATTGGTTCGGACGCAGAGTCCAATCTTGGAACGGGAGCGGCGCTTCGGCCACGCCGAACCGCCGGAAAGGACGGTGAGTGAGACCATGGGCAAGCGAGTTGCAGTGATCGGCGCGGGGCCGAGCGGCCTCGCCCAGTTGAGGGCGTTCCAGTCGGCGAAGGCCGGCGGCGCGGAGATTCCGGAGATCGTCTGTTACGAGAAGCAGGACGACTGGGGCGGCCTGTGGAACTACACCTGGCGCACCGGAACGGACGAATTCGGCGAGCCCGTCCATTGCTCGATGTACCGCTATCTGTGGTCGAACGGACCGAAGGAAGGGCTGGAGTTCGCCGATTATTCCTTCGAGGAACATTTCGGCAAGCAGATCGCCTCCTACCCGCCGCGGGAAGTCCTGTTCGACTATATCGAAGGCCGGGTGAAGAAGGCGGACGTGCGCGACTGGATCCGCTTCCGCACTCCTGTCCGCCGGGTCGATTTCGACGATAAGACGGGCCTGTTCACGGTTACGGGCCACGATCTGGCAAGCGATGAGGAGAGCACCGAAAGCTTCGATTATGTCGTCGTCGCTTCGGGCCATTTCTCGACGCCGAACGTGCCGCATTTCGACGGCCTCGACCGGTTCAACGGGCGCGTCCTGCATGCCCACGACTTCCGCGACGCCGTGGAGTTCGTGGACAAGGACATCCTGATCATCGGCACCAGCTATTCCGCCGAGGATATCGGCTCCCAGTGCTGGAAATACGGCTGCAAATCCGTCACCGTCAGCCACCGCACCGCGGCGATGGGCTACGACTGGCCCGACAACTGGAAGGAAGTGCCGCTGCTCCAGAAGGTCGAAGGCAACACCTGCACCTTCAAGGACGGCTCGACCGCCGATGTCGACGCCATCATCCTGTGCACCGGCTATCTGCACCACTTCCCGTTCATGGCGCCGGAGCTGTGCCTGAAGACCGCCAACCGGCTGGCGGCGGCCGACCTCTACAAGGGCGTGGTCTGGGTCGACAATCCGAAGCTGTTCTATCTGGGCATGCAGGACCAGTGGTACACCTTCAACATGTTCGACGGACAAGCCTGGTATGTCCGTGACGTCATCATGGACCGGATCCAGGTGCCGGACCGGGATGCCCGTGCAGCGGACGTCGCCGATCGCGAAGCCAGGGAAGACGCGCTCGAGGACGACTATGGCGCGATCCGCTATCAGGGCGATTACGTCAAGGAACTGATCGCGGAGACCGACTATCCCAGCTTCGACGTGGAAGGCGCGAACGAGGCCTTCTTCCAGTGGAAGAAGCACAAGAAGCAGAACATCATGACCTTCCGCGACAACTGCTACCGGTCGGTCATGACCGGCTCCATGGCTCCGGTCCACCATACGCCGTGGGTCGAAGCGATGGACGATTCGATGGAGAGCTATCTTCTGAACGAATAGCGCCGCCGGACCGTCCAGGCATGGGCAATGCAACGGCCGAGTGGGAATGGGAGGCTTTCTCCGCCGCCGCGCTCGAAGCCTATCGCGCGGCGCGGCGCGAGGAGGCCGTCCACCTCTGGCGGCGCGCCGGCGCGCTGGCGCAGCAATTCCCGCAGGACGACCCGCGCCGGGCCGCCGGCGACAACAACGTCGCGCTCGCCCTGCTGATCGACCAGGACCATGAGGCCGCCGCCGCGGCCCTGACCTCGGCGCTCGGCGCCTGGGAAACGGCGCTGGAGTGGACCGGCGGCATGGCGGTATCGCCGGTCGCGCGGAGTTCGCTGTTCCACCAGCGCCTCGAACAGCGCCATGTCGAAACCTACGGCGACGTCCGCCGCGCGCGCCACCGCGAGTTCTTGACCGGCGCGGTCGCGCTGACCCGTTTCAACCTGGGAATCGCCCGGCTCTTCCTCGACGACGACGAAGCCGCCGGCCGGCTGCTCGAGACCGCGCTCGACGAACGGGAGCGTGCGTTCGGCCCCAACAATCCGGAAGTCGCCGAGATCGCCAGGGTCTTGTCAGGCCTGGCGGATACCGGCGAGGACGACGCGCGGATGGCGCGGTTCGACGCCAAGATCCGGGCCGTTGCGGAAAACCGGGCCGCCGACATGCTGGACGCCTGGCGCAAGGACCGGCCGCACGAAATGACCGATACCCGCCGCCTGCTCGCCGCGACCTACCTCACGGCAATCGTCCACGAACGGGACTTCATGTAGTCAGGCGCCCGGGCCGGCGGCGGCACGGCGCGGCCGGCCGCCCTTTCGGCCATTGTCCCGTGCAGCGGTAGCCTTGGCGGCCGACCGGCTTCTGCCGCCCGCGGCGCCCATTTGTGCCGCCATCCAGCTTCTGGAGCCGAAGTCGCCGCGCAGCAAGGCGGGAAGGTAGAGATCGGCATCGAGCCGCGGCCAGTGAAGGCCCAGTCCGGTCGGACTGATTTCGATTTGCGCCAGATCGTCGGACGATGCGCCGCCAAGTCCCTCCGCCTGTGCCGCGGGAAACGTAACCTCGACGCCGGTATTCAACAGGACGATCACGCGCCGCCGGCGCCGGTCGTAGCGGGCAGACAGGACATGGCCGGCCGCGCGCTCGTCCTGAGCCCGCGCTTCGGCCCGTTCGAACTCCTGTTCAGTAACTGCCATGGATTTTGGTCCATTCCTCACAAAGCATCGGCAATTCCTCGGCGATCGACTCGCCGACGCCATTCACTTCCCTTTGCCCGAAACCGTAACTTATGCGCAGTTCCGGAGGTCCTGCCGGACAGTTCAAATTAAAGACCGCCTCCCTGCCGGCACCGATGACATGAACATGGGCGGGCCGGTGATCGTTCGGATAGATGACCACGCGCAGGCCGTTGAGACGGTGCACGGCAGGCATGTGTCAATCTAGTATAACCCATGCGCTTGGGAAATACCGCAAGCGAACGTTCGCGGACGACGGCCGTTGCGACCGGCGGCGACTATCCGTTCGCCGCTGCATCCTCCGCCGTCTCGTCGGCGATCCATTGCAGGAAATCCGGATTGCCGCCGTCTATCGGCAGCGCGACGATGCAGGGGCAATCGTAGCTGTGGATCCCGCGGACATGGCCGGTCAGGGCGTCGACCAGGTCGCCGCGCGTCTTGGCGATCAGGACGGCTTCCTCGTCGGTCTGGACGCTGCCCTCCCAGCGGTATTGGGAGAGCATGCCGGGCAGGATGTTGACGCAGGCCGCCAGCCGGCGCTCGACCAGGCTTGCGCCGATCTTCCGGGCCTCCTCCACCGAACCGGCCGTCATGTAGACCAGTGTTGCCGACATCTCTCCCCCGCATTGCCCGCCGTGCAATCGGCGCATTGAGGGTGCGCGGGCAAGAGGTTGTCAATGACAATGGCCGGCGGCGCACCTATCTTCCCGCCGGTCCATCCCGCCGAAACCTGCGCATGACCGCGAACCGAAGCCACTTCCTGTTCCTCAATGTCGGCCACTTCGCCGACCACCTGTTCATGCTGATCTTCGCCAAGGCGGCGTTCAGCGCAGGGCTGGCGTTCGGCCTGGCGGAAAACGGCGCCTACGCGGAAATGCTGCCCTACGGCATCCCGGCGATGGTGCTGTTCGCGGCCTGCGCGCCGCTGGCGGCGCATCTCGCCGACAAGTGGCGCCGCAACACCATGATGGCGGTCTTCTTCATCGGCATCGGGCTGGCCTCCGCCGCCACCAGCCTCGCGCAATCGCCGCTGCAGGTCGGCATCGGGCTGTCGGTCATCGGGGTCTTCGCCGCGATCTATCATCCTGTCGGCATTTCCATGGTCATCCAGGGCGGCGGCAATGTCGGCTGGCGGCTCGGCGTCAACGGCGTCTGGGGCAATATGGGCGTGGCCGGCGCACCGCTGCTCACCGGCCTGATTCTCTCCTTCATCGACTGGCGCGCCGCCTTCTATGTGCCGGGCGCGATGTCGGTCGGGCTGGGCCTTGCCTATGTCGGCATGATCCGCAGCGGCCGGGCCGATCCTGCGCCCGGTACGGCCGAGGAACGCGCCCATGTTTCCTTTGCCGCGGGCTGGCAGCGCGCGCTGGTGGCGCTCGCCCTGGTTACCGGCGCCGGCGGATTCGTCTTCGGCGCCATGACGTTCCTGGTGCCGCGCCTGTTCGACGTGCGCATGTCCGGCATCACCGACGACATCGCGGTCACCGGCGCGCTCGCCGCAATCGTTTACGCCGGCGCCGCCTTTTCGCAGCTCGCCGTCGGCCGGCTCATCGACCGCCACCCGGTCAAGCGGGTGCTGGTGACCGTCGCCCTGGCGCAGCCGGTGTTCCTGGCCGCGATGGCGCTGAAGACCGATTACGCGCTGTTCGCCGCCGCGCTGCTCGCCATGGCCTTCGTGTTCGGCCAGATCCCGATCACCGACGCCGTGCTCGCCCGCTATGTCCCGGACCAGTGGCGCACCAAGGTGCTGTCGGTCAAATTCCTGCTCAACCTCGGGGTCGGCGCGCTGGCGATCATGTCCGCCCGCTGGGTCCTGGCCAACGACGGCTCCTTCGAGACGGTCATGCTGATCGTGGCGGCTGCCGCCGGCCTCGTCATCGTCGCCGCCCTCATGCTGCCGTCCCGCTCGGGCGCGGAACTGGGCGCCCCCGCGCCGGCGGAGTAGCCCGGCGCACCGGACGGCTGCCTTACGCTTCGCCCGACAGCAGCGGAATCCCGATCGCGGCGGTCGTTCGGCAGCGAGGCATTGCGCAATTCGTACCCCGGATTTGCGGCACGACGGCGCCTTTATCGGTCACCCGATCCATCGCGGCGTTCGCATCGGGATTTTCCTCGTCGGCCAGGCACCGGGCCAGGAAAACCGAACGATCGACAGCGAAACCCGTCAATACCGGTGCCCCTCGTGGATCGAATCGATCAGCTCGTCCAACGGCGCCCGTTTCAGGCGCTGCCGGCGCGCGACGATCCGAGCCGCAGCGGCCTTCGCCCGCTCGCGGTCGCCGTCGACCGGAACCAGCTGCGCGACCGGCCTGCCATGCCGCGTGATCGTCAGGCTTTCGCCCCTTTCGACCCTGTCGAGCAGCCGGGGCAAATGAGTCCTGGCTTCGTAGGCCCCTACCGATGTCATGAAGTCCTCCACATTTCAGACCGGTTTATACGACTGGTCCGATTTTCACCCAACCGGTTTTCAGCAACCCGGCGCGTTCCACTCCCCAACGATTCCCCAGCAAAAAGCCGTGAACCGAAGCCGATCTTACAATTATTTCCTTTTTTACAAATAATTTCCTTGACATGACGAAGCCCGCGCCCTATATCGGCCCCGTCAACGCCCGAAGTGCGCCCGCAGCGGCCAGCCGACGCCCCGAAAAGAAGCGAACGAAGAAACAGGCGGGAAGCTTCCCGCTTTCCGGCCCGCCGCCGCCGATCGGCTATCCGATCTCCCATCCAATGCGCCACCCTGTGTGCGGCCCTTTGCGCCGCCCTCTGCGCCGGCGGGGCTTGACGGCCGGACCCTGTCCGGTTCGACCCTCCGCTTCCGCCGGGCCGTGCCGCCCGGCGATGCCGCCCCCGGTGTCGAGCGCGCTCCCGCTCGGCCGGGAGGCTGGAAAATTTCCTATCGGGATTGTTTTTGCGACTCTCCCGAATCGCGGTTTCCCAGCGTTTCTGCGGGGTTCGGGCGATTCGAGGGCCTTCAAAACGCAAAAAAACATCAAAATAAAGACCGGTCTGTCTGTTTTCCGGCACCCGGCCTGTCCCGCCCCGTTTTGCAGAGGAATTCCGAGCGCGGGCGCGGCGGCGAGGCATGCCGGACGATGAAGCGCACGGCGGCAGGCGGTTGGCCCGTCTGAATTCGGACTCGCGGTTTTTGCAATTGCGCTTAATCTGCCGCGAACGCACCCCGTTCGGTTGGAGGCGAAGCAGCCATGTTCGAAAGTTTCTCCAGGGCCCGGATCGACACGTCTAGCATCGCCATCAATCTGGTGCAGGGCGGCGCGGGCCCGCCGCTGCTGCTGCTCCACGGTTATCCGCAGACCCATGCCATGTGGCACAAGGTGGCGCCGCTGTTCGCGGCTCATTACACGGTGGTCGCGCCCGACCTGCGCGGCTACGGCGACAGCGGCAAGCCGGCCTCCGACGACCTGAACGATTTCTGCAAGCGCACCTCGGCGCAGGACCAGGTCGAGGTCATGGCCGCGCTGGGCTTCGAGCGATTCCACGTCGTCGGCCACGACCGAGGCGCCCGGGTCGGCCATCGCATGGCGCTCGATCATCCGGAGCGGGTCCGCAGCTTCACGTCGCTCGACGTGGTCGCTTCCCAGGCCGCCTTCGACACCATGAACCGCGACCTCGCTTATTCCTGGTTCCACTGGCACCTGATGCGCCAGCCCTCGCCGTTCCCGGAAACGCTGATCGGCAACAGCGCGAAATTCTATCTGGATTTCCTGCTGGGCCAATGGACGGCCGTGGACGGCGCGATCACCGACGAGGCCTATGCCGAATATCTGCGCTGCTTCGGCAATCCCGAGACGATCCGCACCACCTGCATGGATTACCGCGCGATCGCGGTCGACCTGGTCCACGACGAGGCCGACCGGGGCCGCAAGATCGCCTGCCCGATGCTGGTGCTGTGGGCCGGCAACATGGCCCGGCGGCCCGGCTGGCAGACCGGCGGCACGCTGGACATGATCGGGAGCTGGCGCGAGCGGGCCGAGGATGTCCGGGGCCGCGCTCTGGACTGCGGCCATTTCCTGGCCGAGGAAGCGCCCGGGGAGACCGCGCAGGAAATCCTCACCTTTCTCTCCGGCTGCTGAAGCCCCCGCCGGCCCGGATGCGCCCTACCGGGCGGCGCCGGAACCGCACGTTCGCAATCACCGATCAGGCTTTCGATCCGCGTCGAGGCCGTAGGGGAGGGTTTCAAACCCTACAATGCCGGGCGGGTGCCCCGCCCTTCGATACGCCCCGGCCTGGCGGCCGGGGCTACTCAGGGTGAGGGAGAAGGAGGGGAATGTGGTGACTCTCCCACTACACACCCTCATCCCGAGTAGGCGCGCTTGCGCGCCGTATCGAGGAACGGATCAGGCGCTGAGCCGCATGCCGACCCGGTTCATGTCCGGCTCCTTGTGGAACTTGCCGTCCTGCATGATGGCCACGAGCCGGGACTGGTCCTGCAGCACCTTGATGTTGGTGAGCGGGTCGCCGTCGACCAGCAGCAGGTCGGCCAGGCAGCCCTCGCGAATCGTGCCCAGCTCGTCGCCCATGCCCATGATCTGGCCGCCATACAGGGTGCCGGCCTTGATCGCCTCCATCGGCGAGAAGCCGACCATGTCGACGAAATACTCGAAATCCTTGGCGTTGGTGCCGTGGGGCGTCCAGGCGAAGCCGTAATCGCCGCCGACCAGCACGCGGATGCCGCGCTTGTGCATCGCCAGCATGGTCGCGCAGGCATTTTCCAGTTCGCGCTCGTAGCGATCGGTGATCGGCGTGCCGGGCTTGATGCCCCATTCGGCGGCGTTCCGGGCCACGTTGATCAGCCAGGCGAGGCCGGGCGCCACGAAATGCTTGTCCTTGTTGGCCTCCAGCAGGTCGAGCGTCTCCTCGTCCGAGAAGGAGGCGTGGTAGATGATCTCGATGCCGTGCTTCACGCAGCGCTGGATCGATTCCTTCGAGCGGGCGTGGGCGGCGAGGCGGCGGCCGCGCCCCCTGGCCTCGGAAACGGCGACGGCGACCTCTTCGTCCGTGAACTGGTTTTCCTCCGCGGCGAACTGGGTGATCTCCTCGCCGGACAGGTTGATCTTGATCGTGTCGACGCCCCACTTCATGAGCGTACGGACTTCGCGGCGCATCTCCTCCACGCCCGACACGACGATCCCGAGATTGAGCGCCTTGTGGTCGATATGCGGCAGCGTGGCGTCGCCGAGGCCGCCGACCGCCGTCAGCTCCGGCCCGGCCGCGGTGTAGCGCGGGCCCGGCACCTTGCCTTCCTTGATGGCGTCGCGGATCACCACGTCCAGCCTCGGCTTGGCCGCCGCCGCGCCGTAGCCGGCGGTGAAGCCGGCGTCGATCAGCAGTTTCGCCATGTAGACGCAGTTGAGCGTGTGCTCCTCGAGCGGCATGAGCTGGATCGGGTCGATGCCCGGCGCGTTGTTCCAGCTCAGATGCAGATGGGCGTCGATCATGCCGGGCATGAGGGTCATGCCCCGCCCGTCGATCCTGTGGCTGCCGTTCTGGGCGCTCCAGCCGCCGTTGCCGAGCCCGCCGCCATAGCCGGCGCCGGCGCGGGCGATCGATTTGATCCGGTTGCCGGCGACCGTCACGTCGCCGCTGTAGGGCGCTTCGCCCGTGCCGTCGAGGATGCGGACATTGGAGAACACGATCTCCGGGTCCGGGCGCCCGTTGCCGTTGGAACCGGCCCAGCCGCCGTAAGCGATTTCCGCCATGATCTTCCTCCCTGATTCCCTCTCTGTCGGGCCGCTCTAGGCCGCGGCCCTGTCCAGATGCGCCCTGATCGATTCCGCAGACCGCCCGGGCGATTCGATGGTCATCCAGTGCCCGATACCGGGCAGAATTTCGAGTTCCGCTCCTGAGATACGGTTTTTCAGCGCCTCGGCCATGGCCACCGGCGCCACCGGGTCCCTTTCTCCCGCGATCAGCAATGTCGGGCAGCGGACCGCGGTATGATCCGCCGCCGTCGCCGCCGCCAGCGCCTGGCAATGTGCGGCGTATCCCGCCGGGTTCTGGCGCATCAGGCTCTCGCGGACGAAAGCCTGCGCGACCGGGTTGGCCCGGCGCGACTCCTCCGCGACGCTCGCGGCCGATACGCTGCCGGCGATCCCGGCCATGCCCTCGCGCCGGGCCGTTTCGGCCCGCTCGCTCAGCGCCTGCCGGGCCGCAGGCGGCGGCTCCAGAATGGGCCCGAACAGCGTGAGACTCAAGACCGCATCGGGCAGGTCCGCGGCGAGATGCTGGCAGATCAGCGTGCCCATGGAATGGCCGGCAAAATGGGCCCGCCCGATCCCGGCGGCGCGGACTGCATCGCACACCGCCGCGGCCAGCCCCTTCAGTCCGGGCCGGCCGGGGCGCAGCGCGGAACGGCCGGCTCCGGGCAGATCGGGACGCAGTACCCGGCAGCCTTCGAGGGCGCCCATCAGTGGCTCGAATGTGTTCGAATCGCCGCCCAGGCCGTGGATCAGCACGACGGCCGGGCCGGAACCGCCGCTGTCTTCCGTCACCATGCTGCCGAACCACAGATCGGTCATCGCTCAAACCCCCGCGACCGGATTTTCGAGAATGCCGATGCCGCCGATCTCGACGGCGACCCGATCTCCGGCCTTGAGAAATTTCGGCGGATCGAAACCGATGCCGACTCCGGCAGGCGTGCCCGTCGCGATGACGTCGCCGGGCAGGAGCGTGATTCCGTTTGAAATTGCGGCGACAATCGCCGGCACGTCGAAAATCATGAGCGCCGTGTTGGAATCCTGGCGCAGGTCGCCGTTGACCCGGCAGCGCACCGGCGTGTCGGCCAAGTTCAGCTCGTCCGCCGTCACGGCGACCGGCCCCATCGGGCAGAATGTGTCCTGGGACTTGCCGATCAGCCACTGGCTGTGCCGGTTCTGCAGGTCGCGGGCGGTCACGTCGTTGACGATCGTATAGCCCCAGACATGCTTCATGGCTTCGGCCGGAGCGATGTTCCGCCCCGCCGTCCCGATGACGACGGCAAGTTCGGCCTCATAGTCCACGGCTTCGGTCACATCGGGATCGAGGCGGATTTCCGCGCCGTGCGGAATGACCGATTCCGGCAGCTTGGAAAATACGATGGGAGCTTCCGGCACGACGCCTTTCGCGGCGGAACTGTCGAAGCCGGAATGGGCGAATTCCCTGGCGTGGTCGTGATAGTTCTTGCCGACGCAGAAGATGTTGCGGTGCGGCCGGGGGATCGGCGCCTGGACCGCGATATCCGCCATGGGAACGGTATCGACCGTCCTCTGTGCCTCCCGGCCTATCAGCGCTGCCACGCCATTCCGGTCCGCTGCGCCGCCGGGCAGCTCGAATCGCTCGACCGCATCGCCGCTGTCCGCAACCCGGCCGACATGCCGGCCGCCCTGCCAATCGAACGTGACGAGCTTCAGGACTCCGCCTCCCCCTGCCCGTGCCGGATCGGGGCCGGGATGAGGACGGTCGAGCCCGTGGTGGCCCGGCTTTCCAGGGCGCGATGGGCGTCGGCGGCATTCTCCAGCGCGAATCGCTGCCCGATCTCGACGGTGACGATGCGCCGCTCGACGGCGTCGAACAGCCGGTCTGCGCCGGCCCCGAATGTCTCCGGCGTATCGGTGTAATGGACGTAGTTCGGGCGCGACAGGGTGGCCGAGCAGCCGGCCAGCATGGAAATATCCTGCGGCCCGATATCGCCGGAGGCCTGACCGAAACTGACCAGGTGCCCGCGCACGGCGAGCGCGGCGACGGAATGGGCGAAGCTGTCCCGTCCGACCGCATCGTAGACGACGTCCGCGCCGCGCCCGTCGGTCAGATCGCGGACCTGCTCCTCCAGGCTCCTTTCGCCCGGCACGATGACGTGATGAGCGCCGGCGGCGCGCGCGACCCGCGCCTTCTCGTCGGTCGAGGTCGCGCCGATGACGGTGGCGCCGAGCCGGTTCGCCCACTGGCACAGGATCCGCCCGACCCCGCCGGCCGGCGCGTAGACGAGGACGGTTTCGCCCGGCGCGACGGCATGGACGCGATGGAGCAGGAATTCGGCCGTGACGCCCTTGAGCAGTCCGGCAGCGGCGGTCTCGTCGTCGATATGGTCCGGCAGGGGGATTACCAGACCGGCGTCCATGGTCCGGACGCTCGTGTAGGCGCCGAGCGGCGGGCAGGCATAGGCGACGCGCTGGCCGGGCGCCAGATGGCCGACATTCGCGCCGACATCCACGACGACCCCGGCCGCCTCCAGGCCCGGCACGCCCGGCGGCTCGAGCAGGTCGAAATAGCCGGTCCGGCAATAGACATCGATATAGTTGACGCCGACCGCGGTCTGGCGCAGGCGGACCTCGCCCGGCCCGGGCGGCGGCGCCTCGGCCGGCTGCGGATGCAGCTCTTCCGCGCCGCCATAGCGGTCGATGACGATGGCGGTGCCTTCGATCGCGGCGCCCGCGCCCTGCCGGATGGCGGGCGCGGCGGCCGCAACGCCCAGGGTTCGCCGGTCCCCGCCGGCCGGGCGTTCCACCCGCGCGCGAACCGCGGCGAAGCCCGCTTCGTAGACCTCCGTCGCAACCAGCGCGGCAAGCTCCC
This sequence comes from Alphaproteobacteria bacterium, assembly GCA_965202925.1. Taxonomy (GTDB): domain Bacteria; phylum Pseudomonadota; class Alphaproteobacteria; order Bin65; family Bin65; genus Bin65. Next base: position 312,468 of record CBDBCG010000003.1, read on the forward strand.
GTTCCTGGCCGGGCGGCGTGTCGAAGGTGGACGACCAGTTCCAGAAGGTCCGGTCGCCGTCGGTCACGGGTTTCAGGTGAACCTCGGCAACGTAATTCCGGAGCGGGATATCCGCATCGACGATCGAATAGCGGAACCGGCGCTCGCTGTCGGACAGCGACAGCAGGCGCTCGCGGACGTTTGCGCCGTCCTCGAGATCAAAATTGCGAACGCAGCCGACCTGGTCGGTGCGCTTCGAGTCCTCGAGCGTGCTGCGCCGGACGATCGGGTGCCAGCGGTCGTGGCCGTTGAAGTCGCGCAGGATTTCCCACACCGCCGCGACGGGTGCATCGATCACCGTGCTGCGCGCCACGCGAATCATGGCCGAGCCATGGCGTCAGCTCCCGAAACGAGCCTTGAGCGCGTCGAAAGCGGCCTGAAAGACGCCGTTTCCGATGTTGGCGACGAGCTCGGCCTCCGCCGCCGGATCGCAGTCGAACTCGGCCGTCCATTCGGCGAAGGTCCGGCCGCCGTCGGTGACCGGCGCGAGCTTCAGCGTCGCGATATAGTTCTCGACCCCCATCGGGCTTTCGAGAATGGAATAGGTGACGCTGTAGTCGTAATCGGACAGCGCCAGCAGCCGCTCGCGCAGGAAACCACCGTCCTCCAGGCGGAAGGCCCTAACGCAACCGACCTGGTCCGAAGGCTGGCCGCCCTCGATCCGGCTTTCGCGGACCGCCGGCACCCAGTCCGGCAGCGCGTTGAAGTCGCGGATCGTCTGCCAGATCCGGTCGGCCGGCGCGCCGATCACCGAGGAGATGTAGACCCGGGCCATGATCTAGCCGTCTCCGTCCTTCCTGGTCTCGGCATCCTTCGCCAGGCTGGAGGCGTCCCGGGCCGAGCGGAAAACGTCGCCGAGCCGCGCGACGTTGGCATTCTCGATGCCGACCTCCTTCATCATCTCGTCGATCAGCGGGCTTTGCACCCGGTAGCGCAATACGCTCTCGATCACCTCGTCGGTCGGGCTGCGCCCGCTGCCGCCACCGCCGCCGGCGAGGCCGTCGACATGGAGGATTTTGATCCCGTCGATATTCTCCATGGGCCGGACGCTTTCGCGGATGATGCCTTCCAGGCGATCCAGCAGCCGGACCCGGAGCCGTCCGGCGCGCGCGTCCTCGGTCAGCAGGTTCTCGGCCTCGTTGCGCAGGCGCTCGGCCTCGGCGGCGACGGCGGCCGTCGCCCGGTCGGCCTCGGCGGCGATCTTCGCGGTATCGGCGTCCTTGTTCGCAACGATCCGGTCGATGGCGGCGATCCGCTCCGCAACCTCGGTCTCGCGGACCGTCGCGACCTTCTCTTCGGCCTCCACGGCGCCGGCGCGCACCGATTCCGTCTCGATCCGGGCTTCGGCCTCCTCCGAGGTCTTTTTCAGCACTTCGATCTGCCGTTCGATTTCGGCCAGCTCGACCGCCATTTCCCGTTCGACCTCGAGCCGGCGCAGTTCGCGCTGCTGAACGATTCGGGCTTCCTCGATGCCGCGGTCCGACAGGATGCGCGAGCGCTCGACCTCCTCGCGGGCGGCGATCTCGGCCTCGTCGATCGCCCGGCGCTGGTCGATCTGGTGCGACTGGAGCTGGCGGTCCCGCTCGATGCGCGCCTTGTCCAGCGTCTGGTCCTGATCGATCCGCGCGGTTTCCACCTCCTTCTGGGCCTCGATGCGCGCGGTCTCGGTCTGCTGGTTGCGCGCGATATCGCGGGCTTCGGTCTCGGCCTCGGCAAGAATCTGGGCCTCGCGCAGCTGGCGCTGGGAGGCGATGCGCGCCCGCTCAAGGTCCTCGTTGGCGGCGATCTCGGCATTCTCCAGGTCATGACGCTGGCGGATCTGCTCCTGGCGGACCAGCCGTTCGCGCTCGATGCGGGCGGTCTCCAGCGCCTGTTCCTGGGCGATGCGGGCGCGCTCGATCTCCTCCTGCGCGCGGATTTCGGTCTCTTCGAGGGTGCGGCGGCGCTCGATCTCGAAGCCGCGGGTCTCCTGCTGGCTGGCGATCCGGGCCTGTTCGGCCTCGCTCTCCCGGGCCGCCTGGATGCGGGCGACCTCGGTGCGCTGGTCGGCACGCAGGGTTTCCAGGGCGCGCTGCTGGTTCAGCCGCGCGTCTTCGCTCTCCTGTTCCAGCTTGAGGGTCTGCTTTTCCGCTTCCAGATTCTGGCTGCGGATCGCGACCATGGACGTCTGCTCGATATCGTTGCGCAGCTTGCGGCGCGCTTCGATGGCCTCGATGAGCTGGGTCAGGCCCTCGGCGTCGAACCGGTTCGACGGATTGAAGAATTCCAGGTTGGTCTGGTCCAGGTCGGTGATCGCGACCGATTCCAACTCGAGGCCGTTCTGGGCCAACGCAATTGCGGCGCGTTCGGCGACGTCGGCGACGAAATCCCCGCGCCGCTCGTGCATCTCGTCGAGGGTCCGTTCGGCGGCGACCGAGCGCAGCGCGCCGACGAATTTACCGGTCAACAGTTCTGCCAGCCGTTCGGCTTCGAGGGTGCGCCGGCCGAGGGTCGACGCCGCCGCGGCGACGGCATCCTTCTTCTGCAGGACGCGGACGAAGAACTCGGCCTCGATATCGACGCGCACCCGGTCGCCGGTGATGACCGCTTCTTCCCGGGTGCGGGCGATGGGGATGCGCACCACGTTCAGATTGACCGGCGTCACCTCGTGGATGATCGGCAGGACCAGCGCCCCGCCGTTGATCACCACCTTCTCGCCGCCGAAACCCGTGCGCACGAAGGCGACTTCCTTGGTCGAGCGGTGATACAGCCAGTTGAGCAGATAGACGATCACCACGATGGCGATGATCGCCACGATGAGCCACAGGATGATACTCCCGATCAGGCTTCCCGTCATGTTCCGGCCCTCCCTATGCTCCGATCCTGACCGCCTTGAAGGCCTTTGTCTGTTCGGTCAGGGCTGTTTCCGTGGGCAGGCGCTCCATGGATGAAGCGCCGTAAAACCCGTGACAGTTTTCGGTTTCGTTCAGAATGTACTGCGCGTCTTCCGGCATGGAGACCGGACCGCCATGGACCAGCACGACGATCTCGGGATCGACGCGCATCGCGGCGGCGGCCCAGGCGTCCACCAGCGCAGGGCAGTCTTCCAGTTTCAGGGCGGTTTCCGCGCCGATGGCGCCGCCGGTGGTCAGGCCGAGATGGCAGACGACGATGTCGGCGCCGGCCTGCGCCATGGCCTCGGCATCCTCCTCGCAGAAAACGTAGGGGGTGGTCAGCATGTCCTTGTCGTGGGCCATGCGGATCATATCGACCTCGAGGCCGTAGGACATGCCGGTTTCTTCGAGGTTCGCCCGGAACACGCCGTCCATCAGTCCGACGGTGGGAAAGTTCTGCACGCCGGAAAAACCGAGTTCCGAAAGCCGGTCCAGATAGGCGTCGAAGATGCAGAACGGGTCCGTGCCGTTGACGCCGGCGAGGACGGGCGTGTTGCGCACCACGGGCAGCACTTCGTTCGCCATCTCGACCACGATGTCGTTGGCGTTGCCGTAGGCCAGCAGGCCGGACATGGAGCCCCGCCCCGCCATGCGGTAGCGGCCGGAATTGTAGATGACGATCAGGTCGATGCCGCCGGCCTCCTCGCATTTCGCGGACAGGCCGGTGCCCGCGCCGCCGCCGATGATCGGGATGCGGGCGGTCTTCATGCCGCGGAACTTCTCGACCAGGGCTTTGCGCTCAAACCGTGGCATAGCGGACCGTCCTGGGCAGGGGGCTGATTTCGTCGAGGGCGTCGGCAATCGCGCGGGCGAAGGCCGGATCGTTGATATGGTGCGGCAGGCGGACCAGGCGCCGGGTCGGCGTTTCCTGCAACGTGCCGGCGATGGCGTCGAACAGGGCGGCGTCTGCGTCCGGCGCGTGGAAGGGCTGGCCGGGCGCGTCCAGCGCCGAGACGCCGCCTTCGGGGATCAGGAAGCGGACCGGGCCGGCCATCCGGTTCAGCCGCTCGGCGATCCACCGGCCCATGCGGGCGTTTTCCTCCGGCGTCGTGCGCATCAGCGTCACCTGCGGATTGTGCTCGACGAACGTGCGGTCGCGGTACCGGTCCGGCACCGTGTCGCGCGGGCCGAAATTCACCATGTCGAGGGCGCCGACCGAGCCGATATAGGGCAGCCGCGTGCGGATGAAGGCGCCGAAGCGGTCTTCGGTTGCCGGGAACACGCCGCCCATCATCAGGTCGCACACCTCCGTCGTGGTGAGATCGACGGCGGCGGCCAGCATGCCGCTGTCCGCCAGCTTTTCCATCGACCGCCCGCCGGTGCCGGTGGCGTGGAAGACAAGGCAGTCGTATCGGTCTTCCAGCAGGCCGGTGATCTGCTGCACCGCCGTCGTCGTCACGCCGAACATGGTGAGCCCCAGGCAGGACTTGTCGTCCTGCGGCGTGCCGGGCTTGCGGCGCTCGGCCAGCATGCCGGCCATGGCGTTGGCGCCGTTGGCCAGAACCGTGCGGCTGATCCGGTTCAGGCCCTGCACGTCGGTGACCGAATACATCATCATGATATCGGCCGCGCCGACATACCGGCCGACTTCGCCCGAGGCGACGGTCGAAATCATCACCTTGGGCACGCCGACGGGCAGCGCCTGCATGGCCGGCGTCGCGAGCGCGGTTCCGCCGGAGCCGCCGGCGGCGATGATGCCGGCAACGTCGGGCTGGCGGACCAGCCAGGCCTCGAACGCATCGGCCATGGCGCCGACCGCTTCGCCGCGTTCCCCGGTGAACACGCCCGACGCGCCGCGCGGGTGGGAGGCGGCCACGACGTGGGGCGGTACATTCGCCGAAGAGGCCTTGCCGGAGGTCGACAGGTCGACCGTTTTCACGGCGACGCCGAGGGCGATCAGCCGGTCGCGGATGAAGCCGAGCTCGGCCCCCTTGGTGTCGAAGGTGCCGGCCAGATACACGCTGCCGCCCGAGGCCGCCTCCCGCGATGCCGCCGGTTCGCGGAACAGCGGCTCCGGACTGGCGTCGAAGGGCCGTTCGCCGTTCTCCGGCGCCGCGGCGCCGGTCTTCTGCCAGGTTGCGCCCGACCAGCGGGTCGGCGGGACATAGATCAGGTCGCCGGTTTCCGGCCTGTCCGGCTGCCCCGGTGGGCCGTCCGCCGCCACCCGGTCGCCCGGCGCCGCGCCTTCGCCAGAGGCAGTTTCATCGACCCCGGAATCCGCAACAGCGGACTCCGCAGCGGGATCGTCCGAATCGAGGTCCAGGTCTTCGTGGGAATGGCGGCCGACGCCCAGCAACCGCTCCTGAAGCAGCCGGTCCGCGGCCAGGATTTCGGACGGCATGGTGCGCCGGATCCGGCCGTTCACCATGATCGAGACCTGCTCGGCGATGGCCGTCGCGACCGAAATATTCTGCTCGATCAGAAGGACCGCGACCTGGTTTTCCTCTGCCAGGGCGGCCAGCAGCTTCTCCACCTGGTCGACGATCACCGGGGCGAGCCCTTCGGTCGGTTCGTCGAGCACCAGCAGTTCCGGATCCTGGAGCAGGGCCCGGGCGATGGCGAGCATCTGCTGTTCGCCGCCGGAGAGCTGGCCGCCGCCGTTGCTGCGGCGCTCGGCCAGCCGGGGAAAAGCCTCGTAGACCCGGTCGACCGTCCAGGCGCCGCCGCCGGTCCAGGCCAGCCGCAAATGCTCGTGAACCGTGAGCGACGGCCAGAGCCGGCGGCCCTGGGGCGTGTAGCCGACACCGCGGTTGGCGATCCGGTTGGGCGGCAGCCCGACGAGTTCGTCGCCTGCCATCCGGATCGAGCCGCGTTGCACCGGGAGGAGGCCCATGATGGCGTTGCACAGGGTCGTCTTGCCCATGCCGTTGCGGCCGACGACGGCGTGGACACCGCCGGCAAGCGTCAGATTTACGCCCTGCAGGGCGTGGGACAGTCCGTAATAGACGTGCAGGTCCCGGATTTCGAGCGCGTGGGGATCCGGCGCAATCCTGATCCTGCGGGCGCGCTCACGCATGGCCGCCCCCGTTGGCGCCATGCCCGAGATACAGTTCCTGGACCTCGGGATCGTTCTCGATCTCTTCGGGCGTCCCCTGTTTGAAGATGCGCCCGTTGTGCATCATGGTCACCCGCTCGGCGACGCGCAGCGCGACATCCATATCGTGTTCGATCAGGATGAAGCCGATATGCGGCGGCAGGGATTGCAGGATATCGACAAGGTCGGCGCGTTCGGTCGGGGACAGCCCGGCGGCGGGCTCGTCGAACAGGATCAGCCGCGGCGCGCCCGAAAGCGCGAGCGCAACCTCGAGCTGCCGCTGCTGGCCGTGGCTGAGTTCGGCCACCGGCGTATCGCGCCGTTCCTCCAGATGGACGGCATGAAGGAGCGTCTCCGCCATCTCCATGGCGCCGTCGTCCCGGCGCGGCCGCAACAACGAATGCCGCCCGCGCCCGACGCCGCGGCAGGCCAGAAAGATGTTCTCGATGACCGTGAGGCCGCTGAACAGCAGTGAAATCTGATAGGTCCGGCGGAGGCCGCGACGGATCCGCTCGTGAACGGGCAGATACGTCACGTCCTCGCCGAACAGTCTTACGCGCCCCGAGGTCGGCGGATAGTCACCCGTGATCGCGTTGAACAGGGTGGTCTTGCCGGCCCCGTTCGAACCCAGCACCGCCCGCCGTTCGCCGGCGCGGACGGTCATGTCGATGTCCGCCATCGCGACCAGCGCACCGAAATGGCGGCTGACGGCGTTCAGCTCCAGCGCGAACTGCCCGGCCTGCGGCAGGGCGGAACGCGGGACGGCGGTGCCGGGTTCGTCCAACGGGGGCCTCGGTCGCGCGCAGTTGGCCCTGCCCTACTTGCAGGGCGGGTTGGTGCGGCTCACCGGGCCGTATTTCAGGAACTCCTCGTATTTCACCCCGAAGGTTTGGGAGACCTGCTTGGTAACCCCGATCGTCTTGTTGACCAGGTTGCCGTCCGGGCCCACGACGACTTCCGTCAGGAACATGTCGGCGATGGCGTTCCGGCGCGGATCGAGCGAGACCATGCCGGTCGGCGACTCGAACTTGAGCGTCGACAGCGCCGCGCGCAGCTTCTTGCCGCCGTCCGAAAGGTCGCCCTTCACCTTGTCCAGCGCCAGCAGCGCGGCCTTGGTGTTGATGTAGTAGCCATGGGCGAACAGCGACGGCGACGGGAACCCGCCCTTCTTCGAGAACAGCTTCTTGTACTGCGCGACGAACTTGGCCCAGCGCGGATCGTCCCATGTGTCGGAAATCGGCCCGGCCGAAGGCGTGCCGATCACGGTCTCGCGAATTTTGCCCTTCGAGCCCAGCACGGTCTGGTCGACGGTGATCGACCCTGCGATCAGCGGCAGTTCGCCGCCCGCCTGCTGATACTGGCTCAGGAAATTGATCGCGTCGGCGCCGCCGAGGGCGACGTAGATCGCGTCGACATCGTCAGGCAGCGCGGCAATGACCGAGGAGTAGTCCTTGTTGCCGATCGGCACCCAGAAACGCGCATCGACCGGCGCCTTGCCGCCGAGGCGGCAGAACGGCTCCAGGAAGCCGAAGACCTGGGTGTAGGGGAAGGAATAGTCCTCCGCCAGAACGGCGACCTTGCGGTACTTCTTGACCTTGTAGGCATACTCGCCGAGGCCGGCCATCCACTGGGCGCCCTCCGTCGAAAAGCGGAAGAAGTTGGGCGCCGGATTGCGCAGCGTCGTATCCTGCGCCGCCGACGTTCCGTTGATGAACGTGACGTTGGGCTGGGTCTTGGCGTAATCCTTGACCGCGAGGCCCTCGGAGCCGGACAGCGGGCCGATCATGATCTGGACGCCGTCCTGCTCGACCAGCTTGCGGGTCGCGCGGATGGCGCTCGCCGGCGAAGCGTCCGACGAGCCGGTGATGAGCTGGATCTTCTTGCCGCCGGCCGTGTATTTGAACTCTTCCAGCGCCATCTGGATGCCGCGGATGCCGTCCTGGCCCGGCGCTGCGAAGGCGCCTTCCAGGGTCGCAAGCCCGCCCATCTTGATGGTGTCCTGCGCCACCGCGGGGCTTGCCACGGCAAGGACCGCCGCTGCGAGCAGGGCTTTTCCTGCAGTCTTCAACATACCTTTTCTCCCTCTCAAGTACGTTCGGGCGAACCGGCGGGATGCCAGTCGCCCCGGTTGGCGCGCACGCCCCAGCGGACGTTCGCGCGCGGCAGCCGGATTCTGGATTCCATCCGGCGCCAAAGTCCGAGCAGGCCGTCCGGCGAGAACAACACCACGAGCAGGAAGGCAAGGCCGATCACGGTGTTGAAACGCTCCCGGTCGATCAGGTCGATTGCAAAATTCTCGAGCAGTACGAAGGCGATGGCGCCCAGGAAGGGTCCGATGGGCGCCCGCATGCCGCCGACCACGGCGATGATAAGAATGTCAATCGCCATGTCGACGCCGACAATGCCCGGCGAGACCCGGCCGTTGAACCAGACCAGCAGGACGCCGGCCGTTCCCGCTATGATACCCGCGTAGAAATAGGCAACGATCCGGTGCACGAAGACGTTGATGCCGAGCGCGCGTACGCGCCGCGGATTGTCCCGCACCGCCTGGAGACCGAGACCGAAAGTCGAGCGCGCGCCGTACAGCACGGCGAAATAGAAGAAGGCCGCGATCGCCAGGGTGAGATAGTAGAACGGCGTGGGATCGCGCCAGTACACGCCGAACAACGTCGGCGGCTTGATGCCGGCAAACCCGGTGAAGCCGTTGAAGATCTGGTAGTTCTGGCGGACGAAATAGAAGAAGGCGACGGCGATCGCCAGGGTGATCATGATGGTGTAGATGCCTTCGGTCCGCGCGGCGATGGCGCCGATGAAGGTGCTGAGCAGTGCGGCGCCCAGGATCGCGATGACGATGGTCAGCCACCACGGCCAGCCCAGACCCATCACGCCGACGCTGTTGGTGCCGAGGATTGCCATCAGGTAGGCGGCGAAGCCGGCAACCGTCATCTGGGCGATGCTGACCATGCCGCCATAGCCGGCGAGCATGGTCAGCGACAGCGCGATGGTCCCCAGGATCAGGGAATAGGCGCCGATCTGGAAGGTGAAGAAGTCCGAGGTAAAGAGCGGATAGGCGAGCAGGAAGACCGCAGCCAGCAGGAGCGCCGGGTTGATGCCCAGCGGATAGGAATTGGTCTTTCCCGAAGCGCCGGACATGTCAGCGGGTCCCCATGATGCCCTGGGGCCGTATGGCGAGGACGCCGACCATGATCAGGAAGGTCAGGACCACGCCGTAGGTCGGGAAATAGGCGAGGCCGAACTGTTCCGCGAGACCGATCAGCAGGGCGCCGATGGCGGCGCCGGTCACCGAGCCCAGGCCGCCGACGATGACGACGACGAGCGAGGCGAGCAGATAGCGGATATCCTCGCCCGGCGCGATGGAGAGCGCCGTACCGCCGACCACGCCGGCAAAACCGGCGAGCCCGGCGCCGATGGCGAAAACCAGGGCGAAGACGAAATGCACGTTCACGCCGGACGCCGCGAGCATTTCCCGGTCGTTGACCCCGGCCCGGATCATCATGCCGATGCGGGTGCGGTTCAGGAACAGCCAGAGGCCGATCCCGACGACCACGGCGACGCCCAGCACGGTCAGCCGGTACATCGGGTATTTGATGAACACCGGCGCGCCGGACGACTTGATGACCGAGATCACGGGCAGGACGACGGCGCCGTAGAGCGCCTCCGGCGTATCGAACTGGTAGGTCGTGCCGGTCCAGACCGCCAGCATCAGATCGGCGGCGATGATCGAAATGCCGATGGTCACCAGCGTCTGGCGCAGCTCGTCCCCCTGCATCCGGCGGAAAATCGCCACCTGCAGGGCGATCCCGCTGACCGCGATCACCAGGAAGGCGACGGCGAGGCCGAAGAACCAGCTGCCGGTCGCTTCCGCCACCTCGTAGCCAATATAGCCGCCGAGCAGATACATCGAGCCGTGGGCGAGATTGACGTTGCGCATCAGCCCGAAAACCAGCGTGAATCCGCTCGCGACCAGGAAGTAGAGACCGCCGAGAGTGATGCCGTTGAGCAACGTGTTGACGAAGGTTTTCTTGCGGCCGATGGCATCGATGAGCCAGTCCGGCCAGACCGCGAAGATCATCCACAGCAGGGCCGCGGCAAACAGGACGATCCCGAGAATCACAATGGTGCGGCGCTGCATCGTTTTCCGCACGGCAGATCAGGCCCCGATGCGGCAATCGATCGGAAACGTCGTCGCGACGTGCGCAGAATTCGTGGCCGAAACGGCCCACGAAATGGCCATTTTCCGACTCTCCCCGCTGCGCCCCGGCCGGCCCGGATGCGCCAAGAACGACCGGCCGGCCGACCGGTTAAACCCCGGTTTTGTCGCCGGTATTGCGTTTGAACCTGCCGGACAGTCTGTCCCAACCCGCCGGAACCCGCAACCGCGTATCTGCCGGACGCGCCGCGATATGGCGGGCAGCCGGGTCTTCATGCGATAGCTATGGGGGTTGGAAGGATTTCAGCGGGGGGTTTGGAGCGAATGCAGGCGAAAGTCGGTTCCGGCAAACGAGGGGCCGGATTGTCGGCGGCGGTTTCCGCCCAGGCCGGGTTTCATCACCAGTATCTGATGGGACTGCAGCTCATGGTCGCGACCCGCGAAGGGCCGGACGCGGTCGGCGACTGGATGTTCCGGCTGTTCCGCCGCCAGCACGAAGAGAAGTTCCTTGCGGGATTGAAAGCGCTGGGTCTCGAAGGCCAGCCGGACGCCGTGGCGTGCGCCAAGTATCACGTCCTGTCGAACGGTATCGGCGGCGTCGCTGTCGACTATATCGAGGAATCCGCGACCAGGGCCTGGGTGCGCTTCCGCTATCCGCGATGGATGTATGACGGGCCGGCGATCTGCGGCGTCCCGATCGAGGCGAGCCGGGGTTTCCTGCGCGGATGGTACGCGCAGAACGGCGTGTCGCTGAACAATCCGCGGCTCGGCTTCGTCTGCGTTTCGGAGGATATGAGCGGCGGGTTCGGCCTGTGCGGATATTTCCGGGAGTACGATCGCGACCTGGGCGAGGACGAGCGCCTGGTCTTTGCGCCCGGCGAACGACCGCCTGCCTGGGACCCGGACGGGCAACCCGCGCTGCCTGCATCCGAATGGAGCGCGGAGCGCCTTGCAAGGGCGAAGCGGAACTATGCAATCGAATATGTGCGCAACGGTATCGGCGAACTGGTTCCGTCGATCGGAGAGGCGAAAGCGCTGACCCACGCCAGGCTCGCCGCGCGCCTGACCGGATTGCAGCACTATCGGCGCATGGCCGACGCCGTGGGAGCGGCGGACGGCGGCCCGAAGGAAGCAGCCGATTTCCTGCGCATCATGTTTCGCGGCATGGGCGACGGGGCCGACATGGCCGACGCCGGGGAAAGCGCCGTTACCCTGCGCCAGACCGGCCTGCGGATCGTGCGCGGCCTCGCCGGCGCGGAACGCGACACCCTGCTTTCGTGCTGGATCGAGCTCTGGCGCGGGACCGTCGCGTCGCACCGCCGGTTCATGGCGGTCGACGCCGAAGCCGACGGGGATGACCTGCTCTGGACCGTTCGCCCGGCGTGAGGAACCCGGCGGAGCGGCGCTACAGCCGTTCCGCCACGGCCCTTCCGAGATCGGCGCAACCCGCCGTACCGCCCATGTCCGGCGTCAGCGTCGCGCCTTCGGCCAGGACGGCCTCGAAGGCGGACACGACCGCCGCCGCGGCTTCGGCCTCGCCGAGATGGTCGAGCATCATGGCGCCGGACCAGATCTGGCCGACCGGGTTGGCGATGCCCTGCCCGGCGATGTCCGGGGCCGAGCCGTGGACCGGCTCGAACATCGAGGGATGACTGCGTTCCGGGTTGATATTTCCGGACGGCGCAATGGCGATGGTTCCGGTGGTGGCCGGGCCGAGGTCGGAAAGGATGTCGCCGAACAGGTTGGAGCCCACGACAACGTCAAACCAATCCGGGTTGCGCACGAAATGCGCCGCCAGGATGTCGATATGGAACTGATCCGTCGTGACCTCCGGATAGTCCGCGCCGATTGCCCGGAAGCGCTCGTCCCAATAGGGCATGGTGTGGATGATGCCGTTGGACTTGGTCGCCGAGGTCAGGTGCCGGCGCCCGCGGCTGCGCGCCAGCTCGAAGGCGAAGCGCATGATCCGGTCGGTGCCGCGCCGAGTAAAAACGGTCTCCTGCATCGCCAGTTCGGCATCGGTGCCCTGATGCAGCCGGCCGCCGATTTCGGAATACTCGCCCTCGCAGTTCTCGCGCACGATCAGATAGTCGATGTCGCCCGGCCGGCGCCCGGCAAGCGGACAGGGCAGACCTTCGAGCAGGCGCACCGGGCGCAGGTTGACATATTGCTCGAAGCGCCGGCGGATCGGAATCAACAGGCCCCAGAGCGAGATATGGTCCGGCACGCCGGGAAAGCCGACCGCGCCGAGGAAGATGGCGTCGAAGCCGGCCAGCCGGTCGAGCCCGTCCTCCGGCATCAGCCGGCCGGTCTTCGCATAGCGTTCGCAGCCCCAGTCGAACTCGGTCCAGTCCCAGTCGATGCCGAAGCGGGCGCCGGCGGCTTCGAGCACCCGGATGCCCTCGGGCACGACTTCCCGGCCGATGCCGTCGCCGGGGATCGCAGCGATACGGTAGCGGCTCATAAGGCCCCCTCAGACGCCGATGTCCGGAACTCGCGCGTGCGGGCTCAGAGCCCGCGCATACCGGGCCCTGCGCACGCGATGAACCGGAAAATTCGAAATCAACTGTTGTAGATCAACAGGATGAATGGTCGGAGCGGCGGGATTCGAACCCACGACCTTCTGACCCCCAGTTTGCCTAGAGTTATTTCGCCATTCTCTGTCCCTAGATACCTCTTGAGTGACGATAATCGTCAATATTGTTATAGTACAGTGTCTTATGCTGGGAGTCAAGGCCTGCCAAGCTCGCCAGTCGCAGGCTTCTGCCCCCATGGATTTTATCTTTCGTGATTCCCATGTGATTCCCAGTTTGGTAGGATGATTCCCAGCAGAGACAGTTGCGGGGATCGCCATGCCGGCGCAGATCAAGATCACCAAGCGGATCATCGACAGCATCGAATGCGACGGAACGGACCGCTTCCACTGGGACCGAGATCTGCCCGGGTTCGGGTTGCGGGTCCGGGCTTCGGGCCGCAAGTACTTCGTCACCCAGTTCCGCGCAAGCGGTCGGCTTCGCCGCATGACCCTGGGCCCGGTGACTGCCATGACCCCGGAAATTGCCCGCAAGCGCGCCATGGCCCTGCTCTCCGAGGCCAAGACCGGAGGCGATCCTGCTTTGCAGCGGGACGCGGATCGGAAGGCGGCGACCGTCAAGCTGCTGGGACAGAGGTTCTTGGAGGAGTACGTCCCCGACCATTGCAAGGAGAGCACGGCCTACGAATACCGGCGTCTGGTCGAGCTGTTCATCGAGCCCGGGATCGGCAGCCGCAAGGTGACCGAGGTCCAACGCAGCGACATCGCCCGTCTGCACCATACGATGCGCAAGACGCCCTACCAGGCCAACCGCACCCTCAGTGTGCTCTCGAAGATGTTCAACATGGCGGAGGTCTGGAGCTTGCGACCCGACGGCTCGAACCCCTGCCTGCACGTCAAGCGGTTCAAGGAAGAAAAGCGCGAACGGTTCCTGAGCGCCGAGGAATTCCAGCGCCTCGGTGCGGTTCTCGACGACATCCTCAAGGACGGCTCAGAAACTCGCTCTGCAGTCGTGGCCATCCGCCTGTTGATGCTGACCGGCTGCCGGCTTTCGGAGATCCAGAGGCTGCGATGGGAGCATGTCGACCTGGACGCCGGCGAGTTGAACCTGCCCGACACGAAAACGGGCGGAAGGGCGGTGCCGCTGGCGCCTTCGGCGGTGCGGCTACTGGAATCCCTTCCCCGCGACGACGACAATCCGTGGGTGATCGCCGGCCGGAAAGCAGGCTCCCATCTCACCGATATCCAGCATCCGTGGCGACGTATCAGGGAGCGCGCCGAACTACCCAACGTCCGAATTCATGACCTTCGACATTCGTTTGCGTCCAGAGCGTTGGCGCTTGGCGAAGGGCTGCCGATGATCGGAAAGCTGCTCGGTCACACACAGGTGCAGACAACCGCCCGATACGCTCATCTTGCCCGGGACACCGTGAAGGCCTCCGCCGCGCGCATCGGCGACAGCATCGACAGCGATCTCCATGTCTCCGAAGCAAACCCGCAGGCTGGATGAAGGAATGTGACAGGCAACCCGGCTTGACGGTGTACTCCATGTCGGCATTTTCGGGCTCCTGCCGCTCGACGGGATGTCGTATTCGACCGGACTCCGGCTTTAGCCGCACACCACACATGTCATGTTATGCCTCGTCATGCTCCGCAGCGTGCCGTGATGTCGCCGTTTCGGCGCCAGCGCCATGTTCCGCCGTGATATTCTGCAACCTCCCTGCGACGGTCCCCGCGGCCCCGTCATCGAAGCGGAACCGCGCGGGACCGATCTCCCGGGTGCCGCTGTCTGCCTGTGGCGTTGAACCATCTATCGCTCCGTCCTGCGCCGGCCGCGTTGCGCGCCGGTGATAACATGCTGGACGGCCGTCCGCGAGAGCCGGAATTCCCGGGCGATGGCCGCCGGCCTGAGGCCGGCCTCGTAAGCGGCGGCCATGTAGCAGGCCCGGATCAGCTTCTCGCCGTCCTTGATCCGCTCGGTCACCGCCTGCCAGTCGCGGGCCTTCTCGGGAAGTCCGGGCAGGTATCTGGCAATGCCGGTGCCGGCCTGCTGGGTGGCGCGGGCAGACTTGCGGAACGCCTTCTCGCCCGCGGCCTCGTCGCCCGTCATGACGGTGAGGCAGGTCAGCACCGGGCAGCCCGGTTGCAGGAAGTCGCGGTGGAAATCGCCGATGAGCGCGTTGCCGCGCCAGCTCGGCCAGACCTCGGGGAAGGCGATCGCGCTGAGTACCCGCACTGCCACGTCACCTCCCTCCGGGTGATGGAAGGTTAGCCCGGTGGGATGGACCGTGAGCGCCCGGCCGGGCGCGATGCACTGCTCGTGCAAGGGATCGCGCGGCGCCCAGCGCGGTGGCGACTGCTCCGTCTCCCCGTCGCGATGCCCGGCGATATCCGGCGCGACCAGCTCGGCCGCCAATGACGATAGCGCGTCCGGCTCCAGGCGGTGGGTGGCCGCGCCCGCCGAGGCGAGGGTCCCCTCCAGCGCCCGGCGGAAGGCGCCGAGCGCGGTCTCCGCAGCGGGGCCGGGCAGGGCCGTGAGACAGGCGGTGACGAACACCCGGTAGTCCGACAGGGTGAAGGGCGGCGGCTTCCGGTTTCCCGGCGCCAGGTTCGGCCGGTAGGGTGGCGGGGGCCGCGGCTTCGGGCGGCATGAGCCGGGCCGGGTCGGACGTGGCGGTCTTCTCCCGATCGGCGGTTTCAGGTGCGAACAGCCGCGCCAGTCAGGCGAAGGGATCGAACCTGCCGCAATCGGCCTCGCATGGCGTGTCCGGCGCGGCCACTTGCCGCTCGCTCGCCCTCACCCGCCAGAGCGGCTCGCCGAGGACCGTATTCCGGGCGCCGTTCCTGTTGGGCAGGCGCTACAGAAACGGATAGTAGCGTCCAATCTGCATATGCGCGGCGCCGTGCGCCTGCAGGATTTCGGCGGCGGCGTTCCGCAGTTCGAAGTTCAGCGCGCGCCCGCGCGGATTCTCCGGCGCCTCGCGGTAGAGCTTCACCTGTTCGGGCGTCGCGTGGGCGAGGTGAAACGGGCTAAGCCGGTCCGGCCAGAAGAAATGTGGCTCCACTAGCACGAAGCCCGGCGCGAGGACGGTGAGGACGGTGCGGGTCACGCCGGTGTCCGGCATTTCGCCAGCGGCCTCCTGGAAACCGCAATATTGCGTCAATCCGGCCGGTGGAGGTATATGCGCCAGCAATGCGGGCCGACCGGCCGGCCGGCTGTTGAAGGAGCAAAAATGCGCCGCGCTACCGCTCTCTACGCGTCCCTCGGGGATCGTGTCGTCGTGGTGACTGGTGGCGGCCGGGGACTCGGCCTCGAAATGGCGCTCGCCCTGGTCGAAGCCGGCGCGCAGGTAACCGTAACCAGCGCGCGGGAGGCGCGCGAACTGGCCGACGTAAAGGCGCAGGCCGAGGCTCTGGCCGGGCCCGGCCGGCTGATCGCGGTGCAAGCGGATGTGCGCAACTACGACGATTGCCTGAAAGTACGCGAGCGGACCCTTGACGCCTTCGACTCGGTGCATTGCCTGGTCAACAATGCCGGACGCGGTATGAAGCTGGTCCACCCCAACTATGTCGAGGAGCGGCCGAAATTCTGGGAAGCGCCGCTCGACGGCTGGCGGGAGATCGTCGACACCAACATCAACGGCGTCTTCAACATGGCGCACGCCTTTACGCCCGATTTTATCGGGCAGGGTTTCGGCAAGATCGTCAACGTCTCGACCAGCGACGTGACCATTGTGCGCGTCGGCTATTCACCCTACGGCCCGAGCAAGGCGATGCTGGAAGCGATGAGCCGGGTCTGGGCGCAGGACCTGGAGGGTACGGGCGTGACCGTCAACGTCTACCTGCCCGGCGGCGCCACCGACACCGCCATCCTGCCGGACATGCAGCAGAAACGCGGCGCCGACGGAGGGCTTCTGCGGCCCGGGATAATGCGCGCACCGATCCTGTGGCTGTGTTCGGACCGCTCGAACGGCCGGACCGCGGAACGCTACATCGCGCGTCTCTGGGACGAGGCGCTGCCGCCGGACGAGGCCGCCGCCGGGGCGCGAGACCGGCATCACGAAAAGCCCGGTATCCTGTAGTCGGACGCCGCGGTCTTCTCTCGGCCTCCGAACCGGCCGGCTGCGTTGCGGGGACAGTGCGTCGAAGACTCGGCCGAGGCGACATCGCGATCGACCGGATCGTCGAGGCCGAAGGCGCATTCCGCGATCCCGGTCGCCGGCCGCATCGTGCGCCACCGGGAGGCGTTCCGCCTGGATACCGGGTGTGAGGGGAGAAAGCTTACGTCCAGGCCGGAAATCCGCCCTCAATAATCCTGCATCAGGCTGCCCCAGCCGTAGACCTTGTCCTCGATGCCCTGCTGGCGCAGCGACCACCAGTAGGTCGCCGTGTTGATCGCGATCACCGGCTTGTCGAGCCAGAATTCCGCGATCGCCGCGACCCGCGCCATGGCGAGATTGGTGCCGACCTGCACGATGGCCTCGACCCGGCTGTCGTTAACCTCGACGATTGAATCGCGCAGATCCCGCTCCGAGACGTGGGCGATCAGCTGCGGGCTGGCGCATTTCAGGCCCTTGAGATTGACCACTTCGAAGCCGCAATCCTCGAAGAACTTGCGGACATTCTCGTCGCCGACCGGCATGTAGGGCGTGATCACGCCGATCCTCCGGATGTCGCCGTATTTGCGCAGCGCCGCCTGGCAGGCGTCCGAGCCCATCGAGACCGGCACGCCGGCGCGGTCCTCGCAATTCCTGTGGAAGATTTTCGAGCCCTCGAGCCCGTCCCAGAAGGTCTCCGCCGACATGCCCATGATGACCGCGCCCGGCGAACAGGTGACCACCCGGTCGATCGCCAGCATCAGCTCGGCCCGGATATCGATCATCAGTTGGTTGAAATCGTCGTCGTTGCGAATCGGATTGTCCGGGATGTGGATGCGGGCGAAATGGTTGGTCACGCCCCAGGGCCGCAGCGAATCGAATTCCGGCTGCACGGCCGTGTTGGTGGACGGCGCGATGACGCCGAACTTCATGCGGTGACCGATCGAATCGACCATGTTTCGCTCCTGAGGCTTAACCTGTCGGGCCTTGCCGCGCCGGCCCCTGTCCTTAGGGGATTGCCTCGGCTTCGCGCAAGCCGGCGATCATCGAACTGCGCAGCAGGAAGTCCCGCGCCTTCGCCGGATCGTCGGCGATGCGGCGCATCTCGTCGTGCCGCTGCTGCCGTACCGCCGGATCGGTCTCCATCAGGGTCTCGCGGTTTCGGACGGTGGATTGCTGCACAAAATCCAGCGCCATCGCCCGGCGCTGCCGCTCGTAGCGGTCGAGCAGGGTCTCGTCCGCTTCGCCGCGCCATACCGGCACGAGCTTTTCGCACAGGCTGAAGGCGTCCTGGATGCCGCCGTTCATGCCCATGCCGCCGAGCGGATTGTTGATGTGCGCCGCGTCCCCGGCCAGCAGGATGCGGCCGATCCGGTATCTGTCGGCAACCCGCTGATGGACCCGGTAATGGGTCTTGTGCACGACGTCGAACGGTCCGCAGCCCGGCGCGACGCCGTCGAGGCGTTCCTGCACCCGCGCATCGGTCAGCGCGGTTGCCATATCCTCGTCCGGAGCGGTCGGGAACAGCACCCGCCAGGCATCGACGACCTTGAGCAGCACCAGCCATTCCTCGGGATCGGCGAAATAGTTGACCAGGGTGAGGTCCGGCATCGGCCCGCGGAATTCGTAGCTTGTCGAGAGGGTCAGGAACAGCTCCGGGAAGGTCAGCCCATCGTAGGGAATGCCGAGCGCGCGGCGCACCGCGCTGTTGGCGCCGTCGCAGCCGATCGCCCAGCGGCCTTCGAAGGTCGCTTCTCCGTCCGCCGTTTCCGCCGTGACCCAGGCGCGGTCGCCGCCCTGCCCCGCCCCGGTCACCTCATGGCCGAAGCGCAGGTCGAAATGCGGCACGTCCGCCATGCGCCGGTGCAGCAGGCGGGTCAGTTTCCACTGCTCGGTCTGGATCCGGTAGGGGTGGTTGGTGTCGTCTCCGAGCAGGCTCATGTCCCAGGTCACGACCGGCCCGGTTTCCCGGTCGCGATACTGCCAGGTCGGCGCGATCAGGCCCCAGTCGGCGAGCTCCCCGACAAGGCCGTCGAAGAAATCGAGCAGGTCGAGGGTCGGCGGATGCCAGGTCGAGGCGCGCAGGTCGGTCGCAAGATCGTCGCCCGCCTCGAGCACGAGCACCGGAATGTCGTGCAGGGCCAGACAGGCGGCGGCGGTCATGCCGACCGGCCCCGCGCCCGCAACGATCACCCGGTCCGCATCGGCCATGCTCCGCTTTCTCTCGCGTCTACTCAGAGGCCATGGTGCGTGACGACGCCGCCGTGTCCCGTCCGGCGATCCGTTCCACGATACGGCGCGCCATCATGGGCGCCCGGTCGAAGGCGGCATCGACGCGCGGGCTGTCGGGAAAGCGTTCGTTGCCGCGCTGCACGCCCTCGATGACGGTCTTGTCCTCCAGGAATGCCTCGCGGAACAGGTCCCTGACCCGCCGGTCGACCGTCTCGTCGGTCAGCGCGAAGTTGCGCACATGGGTGTAGAAGTAGAAGCAACTCCGGCCGGTCTCCGGCGTGATCAGGTTGAACGACCGCAGTTCCACACCCTCGCTGCGGTCGCCTTCCGGCGCGCCGGTTCCGGCCGCGGCGCTGCCCATATCGACCAGCACCATCGACGGCGGCGCGAATGTAATGATCTGCCAGCGGTCGACGTTGCCCTCGAACCCGCCGAGCGCGGCGTAGATCGGCGCAGGCGGCCGGTCCAGGATCCAGCGGGTCATGCTCACCTGGTCGCCGTCGCGTTCGGCGCGCACCGGAATGTCGGCGACGTCGTCGGTGCCGAGGGTCGACTTGTGCACGAACGAGACGTGCGAGCCGTCCATCAGATTGTCCACGACAAGCCGGTAATCGCCCTCGACATGCAGGGGGGCGCCCTCCGTGACGGCCCAGTCCGGATGGTCGTTCAGGGCGACGTTCGGGATCAGGCTTTCGTCGGCCAGTGCCGGATCGCCCATCCAGATCCAGATCCAGCGCCACTTCTCGACCGCCGGGTAGGCGCGCGCACGGGCGGCCTCGGGGATGCTGTCCTGGCCGGGGATGCGCACGCAGCGCCCGGCGCCGTCCAGCGTAAAGCCGTGATAGCCGCATTGCAGGGTGTCGCCGACGACCGTGCCCATGGAGAGCGGCAGGCGCCGGTGCGGGCAGCGGTCTATCAACGCCGCAGGGGAGCCGTCAGCCCGCCGGAACAGCACGACCGGTTCGCCGAGCAGCGTACGGGCAAGCGGCCGCCGGTCGGCGCCGCCCGAAAGCTCGTGGTGCCACGCCGCCACATACCAGGCATTCCGGATATAGCCGTCGCTCATTGTCGTTCCGGTCAAACCAAAGGTTTCCGCCGCTTCCGTGCGGCACTTCGGCAATTCCGGCCGCCCCCGGCTGCGTTGACATACTCCATTCGCTATATGCACTTTACTGCGCGAAATGCAGCGGGCGCAGGCGCGCCGGGAGCAACCTGCGAAACCATGCATTACGATTATGTGCCCCTACCGGCGCGCAACCCGCTGAAATGGCCGAACGGCGCGCGCCTGGCGCTGATCCTCACGATCAACCTAGAATTCTGGGATCTGGTGAAGGACACCGCCGCGCCCTATTACGCCGGCGGTCCGCCCGCCCTGCCCGACCCGCTGCCCGGCAACGTGCCCGACTATCACAATTTCACATGGCGCGAGTACGGCCAGCGTGTCGGCGTGTGGCGCATGATCGACACGTTCGACAAGGGCGGCGTGCCCGCTGGCTGCACAATGAACGCCAAGATGGGGCTAGAGCGGCGGCCGGTGATCGACGCGGTGCGGGAACGCGGCTGGGAACTGGTGGCGCACAATTACGAGCAAGGCGACCTGCTGACCAACTATCAGTTCGACCGGGCGGCCGAGGCCGAACTGATCGGGCGCACGCTCGACGTCTACGAGCAGGTCGTCGGCAAGCCGGCCCGGGGCTGGCTGTCCTCCTCGCTGCGCGGCACCTCGCAGACCGCCGACATCCTGGCGGAAAACGGCCTGATTTTCCTGTGCGATTACATGAACGACGAGCAGCCCTACCTGATCCGCACGCCGTCGGGTCCGATCGTCTCCACGCCCTATTCGGTCGAGATCAACGATTTCACATTCTTTCACCGGCGCGGCATGTCGACCCAGATGGCGCTGGACCTCCTCAAGGAACAGTTCGACCAGCTCTACCTTGAGGGCGCGGAAAGCGGGCGGCTGATGAATGTCGGCCTGCACCCCCATGTCGCGGGCCACCCCTACCGGATTCGGGCGCTGCGCGAGTTTCTGGACTACGCCAGCGGTTTCGAGGGCGTGTGGTGGGCGACCCGCGAGGCCATCGCGGAGTGGTATCTGGAAAACCACCGCGATCATATTCCGGTCTGACCGACGTATTCCGAACTCCGCTCTATGGACCTGACGCAACTTCCCCAGCAAATCGTCAACGGCCTGATGCTGGGCGGCGTCTACGTCATGGTGGCGGTCGCGTTCACCCTGATAATCGGCATGCTGAATTTCCTGAATTTCACCGTGCCGGCGCTGTTCATGCTCGCCTCGGTCCTGATGTGGGCGATCCTGGAAGGACACGGCATCGCCCTCGACCTGACCGCGGTCACAGTACTGCTCGTGCTTGCCATGATGGCCGCCGATCGGCTGCAGCACGCCGAGCTGCCGGCGCCGGTCAAGTCCGGTGGGGCGCTGGGCCTTGTCGGCGCGACCATACTGATCTTCTGGCAGATCATCGCATCGAAACCGGGCGGGGAGGTTTTCGCCTGGATGGATGCGGCGATCGGTGCGGGCGGCCGCTGGATTGTCGGGATCTTCGTCGCCCTGTTCACCGTCTCGGTGCTTTCCCTGCTGATCGAGCGCTTCACCTACCGTTACATGAAGGCGAAATACGGCGACGCCACGGAGCACGCCCTACCGCTGGTCAGTTCCCTCGGTTTCCTGATCGTCATCGAGCACACGGTCATCAGCACCTGGGGGTCGGACGCGCTGACCACGTCCTCGCCTTTCGGCTACGCGAGTTTCGAGGTCGGGCCGGTGCTGTTCTCGGTACCGCAGCTGCTCAGCCTGATCCTGTCGCTGGCCATCGTCTTCGGCCTTTCAGTCATGCTCAGGACGACGAAGCTGGGCCGGGCGCTGCGCTCGATCGCCGAACGGCCCGACACCGCCCCCCTGATGGGCGTCGAGGTCGGCCGGATCGTGCCGGTCGTCTACGTCATCACCGGGCTGCTGTGCGCCATCGCCGGCATCCTGTTCACGATCAACTACACGACCGTGGACGCCTATGTCGGCGATACAGTTGCCACCGTCGCGATCGCCGGGATGGTGCTGGGCGGCCTGGGCAATGTCTGGGGCGCGATCGTCGGCGCCATGTTCATCGGCATGGTCGAGGTCATGTCGATCTACATGGTCGGTGCCACCTTCAAGAAGATCCCGATCTGGGGCTTGCTGCTCCTGATCCTAATTGTGCGGCCGACCGGCCTGTTCGGCCATACCGCCATCGGCAAAGGCAAATTCTAGCGCAAGGCGATGAGCGGCTATCTCGAATCCCAGTTGATCATCCTGTGCCTGAACGTGATCTACGCCTACGGCATCTTCCTGCCGGCGGCGTCCGGGCAGCTCAACCTCGGCGCGGCCGGGTTCATCACCATCGGCGCCTATGCGAGCGCCTGGTTCAACGCCTCTGGCGTGCCGATGTATCTGGCGATTCCGGCGGCGATGGTGTTTGCCGCGGTCGTCGGCTTCGTCATCGCCTTTCCGATCCTGCGCACGCGCGGAGTCTATATGGTGCTCGCCACCTTCGCGTTCGCCGAGGTCGTCGCCGGCCTGATCATCAATCTGGAGTTCCTCGGCGCCGCGGCGGGGTACCCGGTGGACTCTCACGCCGACTATCTCGTCGTCGTGCCGGTCACGATCCTCGTCGTATTGCTGTGCTTTTTCCTGATGTCGACCCGTCTCGGCCTGGCGATGCGCTCGATTCACGACGACGAGGCGGTGGCGACCCTGTTCGGCGTCGATGTGCGCCTCGCCAAGGTCGCCGTCTTCACCATCGGCGCAGCCCTGATGAGCTTGGGCGGCGCCCTTTACGCCCATCATTACAACTATATCGAGACCCAGACCTTCAACGTGCTGGTGAGCATCTACATCCTGCTTTATGTGCTGCTGGGCGGCACGCAGACGGCCTGGGGGCCGCTGGTCGGCGCGGCCTTCTTCACGATTGTGCCGGAAGCGTTGCGCCAGATCGCTACGGCCAGCGGCCAAGCCTGGATCGCGGAAACCCGGTTCATCTTTTTCGGCGCGATCATCGTCCTGATGATGGTGTTCCGGCCGGAGGGCTTGGTGACGCGGACGATGATCGACCGAATCGCAGCGTTCTTCGGCGGTCGCCGATCCGATCCGGCGCCCGCCGCCGGGACTGCATAGCCGGGGCGGCTATGTTGGATAACGTTCTCACAATCGAAGGCCTGCACAAGAGCTTCGGCGGCCTGAAGGTCATCGACGATGTCGGCTTCACCGTGAAGCGCGGCAGCCGGACAGCCCTGATCGGGCCGAACGGCGCCGGCAAGACGACCGTGTTCAATCTGCTGACCGGCGTCTACCCGGTCGACGAAGGGACGATGGTGCTGGACGGCCGGGATATCACCCATGTGCCAGCCAAGGACCGGGTGATCTTCGGCATGTCGCGCTCGTTCCAGAATATCCGGCTGATGCCGCATCTCTCGACGGTCGAGAATGTCATGCTCGGCCAGCACGCCCGCGCGCGGCGACTCGGCGACCTGCTGTATCCGCTGGGCCTGATGCCCGGCAACCGCTGGGCCCGCGCCGCGAAAGACGCGCTGGAAGACGCCGGGCTCGAGACCTATCCCGGCCAGGTCGTCGCCAACCTGCCCTATGGCGTACAGAAGCGGATCGAGGTCGTCCGCGCCATGATCTCGCAGCCGAGGCTGCTGCTGCTCGACGAACCGGCGGCCGGCCTCAACCAGGTCGAAGCGCAGCAGCTTCTGACACTGCTCGAAAAAGTGTCCGCCAGCGGCGTCACCCTCCTAGTCGTCGAGCACGACATGCATTTCGTGCACAATTTGTGCGACCACGTCGCCGTGCTGAACTTCGGCAAGAAGATCTTCGAAGGCACGCCGGCTGAGGTCAACGACGATCCGCTGGTCCGCGAGGCTTATCTCGGCAGCGACACCAGCATGGCCGGGCAGCGGACTGCCGCGCGGGTGGCGGGAGTTGCCCATGCTTCTTGAAGTCGAGAGGCTGGACGTCCGCTATGGCCGCAACCACGCGATCAAGGCGCTGAACCTCGAGTTGGCGGAGGGCGAAATCGTTACCGTTCTGGGCGCGAACGGCGCCGGCAAAAGTTCGCTGCTCAAGGCGGTGCAGGGTACCGTCAGGGCAGCCGGCGGCTCGGTCCGGTTGAGCGGCGAGACGGTGACCGGATGGAGCAGCCCGAAGCGGGTGCGCGCCGGCCTGACGCTGGTCCCGGAAGGCCGGCAGATCTTCGTCAGCCTGACGGTGCACGAGAACCTGCAGATGGGCGCCTACTCCCGCAGCGATAATTTCGACCGGGAAATCGACGACGTTTACGACCGGTTTCCCAATCTCGCGGCGCGCCGGGACATGATGGCTTCGGTGCTTTCGGGCGGCGAGCAGCAGATGCTGGCGATTTCGCGCGCGCTGCTGGCGAAACCCCGGATCATGATGCTGGACGAGCCGTCCCTTGGCCTGTCGCCGATCCTGGTCCAGAGCCTGTTCGACCTGATCGGAGACCTGAACCGGGACGGACTGACGATCCTGCTGGTCGAGCAGAACACCCACATGGCATTGCAGACCGCGCACCGCGGTTACGTTCTCGAACTCGGAGCGACCGTCCTGTCCGGGACGGCCGGGGAACTTCTCGCCGACGACCGCCTGGAGGAGGCGTATCTCGGAGGGAACTGAGCGCCGCCGGCCCCGGCCACATGGCTGGAACGGGGCCGCCGGCAATGAGAGAGCGCGGGCGAAGGCCCGCAAGACAAAGGAATGACACGAGCATGAAGAAAACCCTTCTGGCTGCCGCCCTCGTGGCGGCGGGCGCTGCAGCGGCAACGCCGGCGGCGGCGAAGAACGAGATCGTCATCGGCGCGAGCCTGGGCCTGACCGGCATCTATTCGACCATCGCCAAGACCACGGAAGTCGCGATCGACATCGCCGTCGCCGAGATCAATGCGGCGGGCGGAATCAACGGCATGAAGGTCCGGGTCGCGAAGTTCGACACGGCGGGCGATCCGAAACAGGCCGTGGTCGCGGTGCGGAAATTCGCGCGCGACGACGGGGCGCTGGCCGTGGTCGGCCCCTTCTCATCCTCGGAGGCGCGGGTCGCCTTCGCCGCCGGCGAGCGCGCCAAGATCGTCCAGATCCCGAACGCCTCCTCGGCGCCCAAGCTGGCGGACAAATTCTCGTATGCCTTCCGCATGACCGAGAATGAGGGCCTTCAGTTCCAGAGGGTGATTTCGACGCTCAAGAAGCGCGGGATGCCAATCAGGTCGGCGGCGATAATGCACGGCACCGACGATGTCGTATCGAAGGCTGTCGGCCTGTTCATCATGAAGCCGATCTTCGCCAAGAACGGCGTCAAGCTCGCCAAGGCGCCGATCGGTTTCGAGACCAAGGCGGTCGACGTCTCCGCCCAGGTCACGCAGCTCAAGGGTCAGAAGATCGACTATGTCGGCCTCGCCGGGATCACCCCGGTCGCCGTCCGCGTGCTCAAGGAAATGCGACGCCAGGGCATCATGACCCCGATCATAGGCGCCCAGATCTGGGCCGATCCTGAAATCACCCGGCAGATGGGCAAGGATGGCGAAGGCGCCGTCTTCTCGGCCTGGTTCTGGTACAAGAAGGACGAGCGCAGCCGCGAATTCACCCGCAAGTTCGTTGCGGAGAACAAGAAGCGTGGCGTCGACAAACCGTTCCCGCACCATGTCGACGCGTCGGCCTACGACGCCGTCTACCTGCTCAAGCAGGTCATGGAAGAGCAGAAGATCACCGGCGAACCGAACAAACTGGCCGAAGAGCGCACGAAGATCCGCGACGGCCTGCATACCGTGGTCTACAACGGCGTGATCGGCCAGATCTGCTTCGAGAAGACGGGCGACGCCCAGCTTCCGGGCTATGTCATGACCATGAAGAACAGCGAATGGATGCTGCTCGGCGAGCACAAGTCGCTCCCCTGCAAGAAATAGATCTGCACCCTGTTGCGTGGGAGAACGGCGGGCCGGGCGGTCCGCCGTTTTCGTTCGATCCCGCCGACCGGCATTGTTCTCAGATGCCGACGATGGCGTTGCCGCCGTTCGGGCTGATCGTCTGGCCGGTCATCAGGGCTGCCTCGTCCGAAGCCAGGAAGGCGACCGCATAGGCAAGGTCGCGCGGCTCGGCCAGCCGCCGCATCGGCACCGCCGCGGCGCGGCGCTCGAATTCCGCATCATCGTAAAGGCTCATCCGGGTCATTTCTGTCTTGACCAGGCCCGGCGCCAGCGCATTGACGGTGATGTTCCACGGGCCGAGTTCCCGGGCTAGCGCCTTGGTCAGGCCCAGCATTGCGCCCTTGGCCGCCGTGTAGTGCGCCGCGTTCGGGCTGCCGATCATCGCGAACATTGAGGACACGTTGATGATCCGGCCCCAGCGCTGCGCCTTCATCCCCGGCACGACCGCCCGGCTGAGAAAGAAGGCCGATTTGACGTGGACGCCCAGCATCGTATCGTAGCCGGCCTCATCGATCTCCTCGAACGGCAGTTGCCGGCCGGAAATCCCTGCATTGTTGACCAGAATGTCGACCGCGCCGCGCGCCGCGGCCAACCGTTCGACCGCCGCGTACATGGCCCGGATGTCGGCAGCGTTGCCCGGCAGCGGCTCGGCCGAACCGCCGGCGGTGCAAATCGCTCCGGCCACGGTTTCCGTCCGTTCCGGCAGGACATCCTGCACGACCACATGGGCGCCGCGCTCGGCCAGCAATTCGGCGTGAGCCCGCCCCATGCCCGAGCCGGCACCGGTCACGAGCGCAGTTCGGTTTTGCAGGGAATCGTCCACCGGCCATGTCTCCCGAAAATTCTCGCTGAATGAATGCAGAAAACCGCTTCAAACCCGTCGGATAAACCGCAACATGATCGAATTCTGCTATAACCGGCAATCAGATTATGTCGCGGCGCGAACCGGTCGCCGCGCCGCGTCGATCATCCGGGCCAGAGCGGATGGTCTCGCCCCGATTGCCTCGGGGACACAACGTCTCACACTTGAGTCAATCTCCGTCTCCCCAAGTGTACCCAATGTCATCACCTGTCAGGTATTGAAGCTTTGGAATGAGCACCCTGAATTCAACAAATTCGGATCACTTGGCGTCGCTCTTCCGGGTTTGTTGCCAAGGCCGCAGGTTCGGGAAACAGCAAAAACCCGAAATACCACCGGAGTCACTGAACTCGAAACTGACTGCGGGGGCTCGCTACGACGGAGACCGACACTCTATCGAAGTCTCGGTCTGATCCGTATATCCGGTCGCTGCAAGAGCGCCCTCTCGGCTTCGACTAGGAACCGGACCAAACGCCGTTCGGCGGTTTTCGGCTCCCAGCGGCACCACATCCGCCGCCACCGCTGACGCCGATCCGGCACATTGCAAGGGTCAGGTTTTTCCAGCTTCGCCGGTAGCACTGCATCCCTGATGGCGGAGCGCTTCAGTGGCCGTACGGTCCGCGATCCCGTCGGCGCCCACGATAACGCCGTATTCCGATTCGGCTTCGGCGCGTCCGACCAGCCCATTGGCCACATCTGCCGCCACATGTGCCGGGTCGCGCTCCAGCGGGTCGCCCATCCCTGCGCCGCAGATGCCGACGATTTCCAGCGTATCCCCGGCGGCCAGCCGGTACCCGCTGACCTTGGCCGGCAGGTCGGCTTCGTCCGCACGGCCCGGGTTGTGGATCATGGCGCCGGGGCGTCCGTCCGCGCCGCCGAACAGGCCGCAGGGCGGATCGCCGGATCGGTGATCGCCGGTCGAGCCAATCGACGTCTCCGCCAGAAAGCGCCACCGTTTCACGGAACCGAGCCCACCGCGCCATCTGCCGGCCGCCGGCGCTTCGTCGCGCAGTTCGTAGCGTTCGCAGACCACCGGCGCGCTCAGTTCCATCTCTTCGATGGGGTTATTGCGCGTGTTGGCCATGAGATTGTCGATAGCGTCGATGCCGTCCTTGCCCCAGCGGGCGCCGTAGGATCCCTCGTTGACCTCGATCAGCACCCAGTACTGGGACGGGTCCTCGATCCGGCTCCCGGCATAGGCGATGGCGCTGACGCTGGCCGAGTTGCCGGCTGTCACCCGGGTCGGCATGGCGGCGGCGAAGGCCTGGAGGATCTGGTCGGGAATGCGGTTGATCTGGGCGAATCGGGCCTCGCAGCCGCGCGGGAAACTCGGATTGAAGATGCTGCCCGCGGGCGCATAGACCTTCACGGGCCGGAAGATGCCGTCATTCTGCGGCACGTCCGCCCCGTCGCCGGCTTCGTCGAGCAGCAATGTCCGGATGGCGAAATTGACCGTCG
Organism: Alphaproteobacteria bacterium; assembly: GCA_965202925.1. GTDB lineage: Bacteria > Pseudomonadota > Alphaproteobacteria > Bin65 > Bin65 > Bin65. The sequence continues at coordinate 340,814 of CBDBCG010000003.1, forward strand.
GGAGCACGCTGCCTTCGAAGGGGCAGTTGAACCCGGTCTCGACCTCCGGCGACGACCCGGAAAGATCGACGATAATGTCCTCGCCGTCGACGACCGCCCGGGTCGCGATGGGCAGCGGGACGCCGAAATTCTTGCCGTCGTCCTCCAGCCAGCCGCCCGGCGCTTCGTATATCCCGTCGGGAATCTCGCGGATGCGCCGCCGCATCCGGGTTTCGGCATAGTCGAGCCAAGACTCGCAGGCGCTCATCACGGTGTCGAGGCCGTAGCGGTCGAGCAGGTTGGTAAAGCGCCGGACGCCGAGGCGGCAGCAGGCGATCATCGCCTCGATATCGCCGGCATTGGCTTCCGGCGTGCGGACATTCTCGATGATGTGGTCCCACAGCGCGTCGTTGCGTTCGCCCTCCCGGTAGATCTTGGCGGCGTTGATCAACTTGCCTTCGGCATAGACGTCGGGCACGTCGACCGAAAATCCGGGGTGGGCGCCGCCGATATCGACCATATGGCCGGTGCAGCCGGCAAATCCGACATGGATATCCTCGAAGAAAATCGGGATCAGGACACCGTAGTCCGGCGCGTGGGACGCGCCGAAATAGGGATGGTTGTGCAGGACGATGTCGCCGGGCCGGTAATTCCCGGCGTGCTTCTTTTCGATGCCCCTGACATAGGCGGGCAGCGAGCCGCAATGCATCGGCGTCGAATCGCTTTCGCACAGCTGGCGGCCGAAGCGGTCGAGAATGCCGGCGCCGATATCCTGCGATTCGCGCATGATCGACGAATAGGCCATGCGGAACAGCAGTTCGGCCATTTCCGACGCCGCCGTCTTCATGCCCCCCCCGATGACCTGGAGCAGCACGGGATCGACGGCGGCCGGTTGCCAGTAGCGGCCGGCCGGCGCCGCGGTCGCCGTGCTGGCCGCCGCGCGGCGCAGCGTTGCGAGATCGGGCAGTTCGGGCGGAGATTTGGCGTCCATAATCAATGCCGTTCCGCGATCGTCAGATTGCCGTGCCGGTCGACCGTCGCCCGGAAGTCCGGCGGCACGACGACCGTCGTGTCTTCCTGCTCGACGATGGCCGGGCCGTCGAAGACCGCTCCGGGCGTCAGCCCGACGCGCCGGTAGACGGCGGCGTCCGCACGGACCCAGCCGTCGCCGGCGGGGAAGATTGCCGCGCGGGCACCGATCCGCGTTTCTTCCGTATCGGACCCGGCGCCTTCGACCGCCCTGTGGCCGCCCGGAGATTCCTCTCCGGGAACCGGTACCCGGCCGACGCCGACGGCGCGCAGGTTGACGAGCTGCACGGTGCCATCCGCGAAACGGCGGAGATAGTGGCGTTCGTGCGCGCGGTGGAAGGCTTCGGCAACGGCCTCTTTCCAGCCGTCGCCGAAATCCGCCGGCACCGCGACGCCCAATTCGTAGCCCTGGCCCTTGTAGCGGCAGTCGGCATGGAAGGCGACGGTCACCGCTTCGTCGGCAAAGCCGTCTCCGGCCAGTTCCCGCCGCGCGTTGGCGGCCATCATGCGGTACTTCTCCGCGACGGCAGTCAGGTCGGCCTCCGGGAGGTCCGCCCAATGGCTCGCCATAAAGTCGTAACGGATATCGGTGCTGAGCAGGCCGGCGGCGGCGCCGACGCCGGGGTGGGGCGGGACGACCGCCTCGGGGATGCCCAGTTCGCGGGCGATCTCGGCGGCAAAGGCGGCGCCGGCGCCGCCGAACGCGACCAGCACGAAATCGCGCGGATCGTAGCCCTTGGAAACGCTGCCCAGCCGGATCGCGTCGATCATATGCCGGCAGGCGATCCGGTAGATGCCGAGCGCCGCATCCTCGAGAGAAAGGCCGAGCGGCTCGGCAATCGCGCCGCGGATCGCCTGCTCGGCCAGCGCCGGATCGATGGCGATGCCCGAGCTTTCGAGAGTTTCCGGCCGAAACCAGCCGAGGCAGACCAAGGCGTCGGTCACCGTCGGTTCCGCGCCGCCCAGGCCGTAACAGGCCGGTCCCGGCACGGCGCCTGCGCTGCGCGGCCCGACCTGGAACATGCCGGCTTCGTCGACGATGGCGATGGAGCCGCCGCCTGCGCCGATACTGTTGACATCGACCATCGGCACCATGGCGTCGTAATCGCCTATCCGCGTGTCGAGCACATGTTTCAGATGCAACGCCCCATCGCGCGCAACGCCGACATCGGCCGATGTGCCGCCGACATCGAGGGTGATGACGCCAGGATGGCCGATCGACCGGCCGATATCGATACCCTTGATCAGCGCGCCAACCGGCCCGGAGGCGAGGAGCGAGACCGGCCGTTGCATCGCGACGCGGGAGCCGATCAGGCCGCCCGCCGATGTCATCAGGCGAAGGTCGGCGCGCACACCCAGGCCGTTCAGCGCTTCGCTGAAGCGGGCCGTGTAGGTCGCCGTCGCCGGCCCGACATAGGCGTTCAGCGCCGTGGTCGAAAACCGTTCGTATTCGCGGTGGAGCGGCGAGACATCGTGGCTGCAGGTGACGAAGACATCAGGGCATTCCTCGGCCGCCAGTTCGCGGACCCGGTTCTCGTGATCGGGGTTGAGGAAGGCGAACAGGAAGGCGACCGCGATCGCATCGACCCCCTCGCCGGCGAGCCGGCGCAGGGCGCGCCGCGCCAGGTCTTCGTCGAGCGGGACTTCGACCGCGCCGTCGGGCGCGCGAATCCGCTCCGGCACCGTGAGCCGGAGCCGGCGCGGCACGAGCGGCGCGGTCTGGCGCGGCACGTCCTGGTAGTTCGAGAAATTCAGCGGGCGCTTCTTGCGTCCGATATGCAGGACGTCCCGGAACCCCTCGGTCGTGATCAGTCCGACCCGGGCGCCGTTGCGCTGGAGAATGATGTTGGTGGCGATAGTCGTGCCGTGCACCACCCGGCTCACTTGCCCCGGGTCGAACCCCTGCCGTGTGCTCAGCGCTTCAATGCCGGCGATCGCGGCGCGCGACGGATCTTCCGGCGTCGACGGCAGTTTGTGAATCGAGGTTTCGCCGGTTTCGCCGTTGTGCAGGACGAAATCGGTGAAGGTGCCGCCGATATCGATGCCGATCTGGTACACGCAGCCTCCGGAACGGTTCGGGCCGCCGCGACAAGCGCTGTCGCGGCAAAATGGTATACCAGAATAGGGTTTTCGCCTTTCAGGTCAAAGCATTCGCGCAGGCGGCGCCGGCCGCCTCCAAGAACTGCGGCTCAGTCGGCCGCCTGGGCGGCCTGCTTCACGACGGCGTTCCGTCCGGTGAGGATGTGGTTCCGCATGGCGACTTCGGCCCAGGCTTCGTCGCCCGACCGGATCGCTTCGAGGATTTCTCCGTGCTGGCGGACGCTGCGCCGGAAGTCCGCCGGCCCGTACTGGCGGAAGGCGGAGGACAGCACCGGCAGGCTGACGACATGCTCGACCAGCGCCTGGAGCTTCCGGTTGCCCGTGGCCGCCACGATGGTCGAATGGAAGCGTTTGTCCAGCTTGACATAGTCCGGCCCCGGATCGCCTTCCGACCGGCCGGTCAGCGTCTTCATGCCGTCCAGGCAGTCCTCCAGCACGCCCACCGCATCGCCGCCGATCTTGCGCGCTGCCAGCCGGGCGCAGCGGCTTTCCAGCGCCGCGCCGATATCGAAGATTTCCAGCAGTTCGCCGCGGTCGATCTCCTCGACATAGACGCCGCGGTTCGGTTCGAACCGGACGGTGCCTTCGGAACTGAGGCGCCGCAACGCCTCGCGCACGGGTGTCCTGCTCAGGCCGAGCAGGGCGCCGAGGTTGCGTTCGCGCAGCCGTTCGCCCGGCGCGAGCTTGCCGGTCAGGATCAACTCGTGGATCCGCTCATACGCCTTCTGATGCGCTGTCGAGGTGTCTTCGGTCGCGGCCATTCGATTCCCAGGCGCCGGTTTTCCGGCTATCGTCGCCAAATGGTATACAACATGGGTTTCCGAATAAAGGAGGCGAGGTGGGTGCGCTAACCGAGAGTCTGGTCGCTTTCATCGCCGATGCAGACGCTCATACGCTGCCGGACGGCGCCGAAGAGGTCGTGCGCACCGGATTTTGCGACGCGGTCGGCGTGATGATCGCCGGCCTGTCCGAGCCGGTCTTCCTGACCCTGTCCGCCGCTGTCGCCGCGCGCGGCGGTCGCCCGGAAGCGCGGGTCGCGATGGGCGCCCGACGGGCGGGCGCCCCCGAAGCCGCCCTGGTCGGCGCGGCGACCGCCCACGCGCTCGACTACGACGACTACGCCTATTCGAACCATGTGAGCGCCGTCCTGGTGCCGTCGATCCTGGCGGAGGGCGAACATGTCGGCGCCACCGGGGCGGACATGGTGCGCGCCTACGTCGTCGGCTACGAGGTCTGGCGCGAGATCATGAAGCGCGAGCCGGGGCATCTCTACGACCGCGGCTGGCATCCCACGGCGGTCTTCGGCGCCTTCGGCGCGGCGGCGGCGGCGGCCAGCCTGCACGGGCTGGACCGCGATACGGCACGCCACGCGCTCGGCCTGTGCGTCGCCCATGGCGGCGGCGTGATGGCGAATTTCGGCACCATGGCCAAGCCCTACCAGGGCGGTCGCGCGGCGCAAGCGGGCCTGTCCGCGGTGCGGCTGGCGATCGCCGGGGTCGAGGCCGGCCCCCATGCCTTGGACGGCGAAGACGGCTATCTGCTCGGCCTTTCCCCGGAGCGGGAAGCGGACGTGGCAAGTCCGGCCGGGCGGCTTGGCCGGGATTGGGGCATCGTCGAGGAGCGGCTGAACGTCAAGCGCTACCCGATCGTCGGCGCTGCCCAGCGGGGGGCGGACTGCGCGATCCATCTGCACGACACGGGTATCGATATCGAGCAGATCGAGCGAATCCGCTATTGCCTGAGCGAACGGCATACCGGAGTGATGCCCTTCCGCAAGCCGCAGACCGGCCTAGAAGCGAAATTCAGCGCCGAGTTCACGGCGGCCGCCGGCCTGATCGCCGGGGCCCTGGGTTTCGGTCAGCTCGACGACTCCTTCGTGCGGCGCCCGGACGTTCAGGCGCTGATGGATCGGGTCGAACGCATAATCGGGCCGGACGACGATCCGGTGTACGCCTCCGGCGCCCGGGCCGACATTATTCATCTGGACCTTAAGGACGGCAGTACCGTTTCAAGCCGGGAGGTGGCCCGCTGGCGCGGCCACGCCGGGAACCCGATGACGACGGACGAACTGAAGTCGAAGTTCATGGACTGCGCCGTCCGCCAGATGGACGGTCCGGCGGCGGAAAACCTGTTCGGTCTGCTGCACGAAATTGCCGATCTGCCCTCCTGCGACGCCCTGCCGGTGGTGACGCCGCGCGGGTGAACGTGCCTACCGCTCCGCCAGAACGGGCGATACCGCTTCGGCGACCGCAAGCAGGCGGGCGTCGCTGAGCCGCGGCGAGACGATCTGTACGCCGACCGGCAGTCCGGTCGGGCCGCGATGGGCCGGGATCGTGATACAGGGGCCGTGCAGCGCCGTCCACATCCGGTTGAACAGGGCCTCGCCGGTCGATTCGAGCCCGGCGGGCGCTTCTCCGATCACGGCGGGGGTGAGCCAGGCGTCGCAGCCCTCGAACGCCGCGGCGAACGCGATGCGCGCGCTGGCCATACGGTCGTAGGCTTCGTTGATCTGCGGGATCGTGCGGCCCCTGGAGTTCTCCACCTCGTCGCGGAATGCGGGGTGCAGGATTTCCGGCTGCGCGAGATATTCCGCGCGATAGGCGCCGCGGCCTTCCCAGTGCATGATCCGGTCCTGGGCTTCGGTCAGGCCATCGAAAGCAGGCGGATCGGCCACGGCCTCGACCACCGCGCCGGCATCCGCCAGCCGCCCGGCCGCGCGGTCGATAGCGTCACGGGTCTCCGGTGCGGCCCCGGCCCAATGCGGCGTCCGGCAGACGCCGATGCGCAGCGCGCGCGACGCAACGGGTTTCGGGGTCTCGTCGACAACGCCAAGAACCAGCGACAGCCGCATCAGGTCCCCGGCCGACCGGGCCATGTAGCCGATAGTGTCGAGCGACTGGGCGTAGACCTTGATGCCCTCCGTGCTGATCAGGCTGTAGCTCGGCTTCATGCCGAAGACGCCGCAGAAGGAGGCCGGCCGGATCACCGACCCGCCGGTCTGGGTGCCGAGCGCCAGCGGCACCATGCCGGCGCCGACCGCCGCGCCCGTCCCGCTCGAAGACCCGCCTGGGGTGTGCCCGGGATTGCGCGGATTGCGCGTCGGCGCGTTGCGGCCGAGCGAGGCGAACTCGACCGTCGCCACCTTGCCGAGCACGACCAGCCCCGCGCTGCGCAGGATGGAGACACAGGCGGCGTCGCGCGCCGGCCGGTGGTCCGGATAGAGCGGCGAGTTGTATTCCGTCGGCATGTCGCCGGTGTCGATGATGTCCTTGACGCCGACGGGCACGCCGTGCAGCGGCCCGCGCGGCGCTTCGGCATCGCGCCGGCGCGCTTCGGCGATGGCGGCGTCCGGGTCCCGCCAGGCCCAGGCCTGTACGGTCTCCTCCCGTTCGGCGATCCGGTCGAGGCAGTCGCGCACCAGGGCTTCGCTGGTCAGGCTTCCGGCCGCGATGGCGTCCGCCGCCGCCGCCGCGGTCAGTTCCCGGGGCAGCATCATGCCGGCGGGGCGAAGGCGACGATCGCGCCGCAGGCGAAATCCGGTCCGATCCACAGCCGGTCGCCGCCGTCGTGCCAGGGCAGGTCCGAATCGCGGAAGAAACGCCGCGTCGCGGCGAAATCCGGGCAGCTCACGGTAAAGCCGGCGGCCCAGGGCAAGGCGGGCGGCGCAATGCCCGGAAACTCCCGGAGCAGCGAGTCGGCATCCAGAAAACGCGCCCGGCCGACGGCCAGATCGATGCGCGGCCCGTCCGGCGCGGCGGTCACGGCCGCTCCGGACGCTCTGGCGAAGCGCGCAGCCGCCGCCGCCGGATCGTCGACGCACAGAAAGATGTCCCGCACCTCGCGTGCGCCGTTCGGATGATCGTTCAAAGAGGCGTCGAACACCAGGTCCGGCGTCAGTTGTTTGACATAGCAGACGAAGGCGTCGGGCAGGTCGGCATCCGGCACCCGGAACCAGCGGAAGCCGGCCATGCCGCGGCCGCCCGGATAGCGCACCTCGCGGCCCGCGAGCGCCGTTGGCGACGCCTCGATCCCGCCGGCGATTGTCCGGCGGCGGGCCGCTTCCGCGTCGTCCGCCGTCAGCACGACGATGTGGAAACCGAAATAGCGCGCAATCGCGTCGCGCAGATGATGGGTTTCAAGGTCGCCCTCGACGGCGGTCAGTTCGACATAGGTCCGGCCGAACACCAGGTGACTGTTGACCTGGCCGAGCGGCGTTGCGCCGCCATCCTCGGCGAGCGCCACCAGTTCGCAGCGCGGCGCCACCGTGAATCCGAGCCGGGCGTAAGCCGTTTCCATGGCCGAGAGATCGGCGCCGACGATGCCGATATGGTCCAGTCCGGGGATCACTGCGCGCCTGCTTTCGTGGCCTTCGGTCAATGCCGTTCGGTGCGGATGGTATACGAAATGCGAGGCGGCCAACAACGGTCGCAATTGCCCGGCCGGCTCAGAAACCCCGCACAGGCCGAATTCTTGCGACTATTTCCGATTTCCTCGCCCGCATCCGGAAATGGCGCATTGCGCACGATCGCCCGAATTGCATACCATATGGCCACGACCGTCCATCGCGGTGCACCGGCGGCGCGCGGTCACGTGAGGCAGAGGAGAGATCAGGAATGACACGGTTCGGAAAATGGCTGCTCGTTGCGGCCGCGGTAACGGTCGCCAGCGCCGGTTCGGCCGGCGCCGCCGACTTCAAGTGGAAAATGGCGACCATTGCGCCGAAGAACAGCTACGTCTTCAAACTGTTCGTCGAAGGGTTCACGGAACGCGTCAAGCTCTACACCGGCGGCAAGGTCGAAATCACGCCATACGGCGCCGGCGTGCTCGCCCATCCGTTCAAGGTCTACGACGCCGTCCAGAACGGCACGGTCGACATGGGCTGGAGCTATGCCGGCTTTCTCGTGAACAAGGATCCGACCAACGCCCTGTTCTCCGGGTTCCCGGGCGGGATGGGCCCCGAGCCCTTCATGCACTGGTTCTTCAACGGCGGCGGCCAGAAAATGTATGAGGATTTCCGCCGCAAGCAGATGAGCCTGGCGGGCTTCTATTCCGGCCAGGGCACCACGGAAATCTTCGCCCATTCGCACAAGCCCGTGCGCACGCGCGCGGACCTCGCCGGCTACAAGCACCGCACGACCGGCGCTTGGGCGGCCATCCTGAAGGAGACCTTCAAGGGCGCGCCGACGGTCACGCCGTTCGGCGAAATCTTCGGCATGCTGCAGCGCAAGGCGATCGACGGCGTCGAATATGCCGGGCCGGGCGGCAACCTCGCGCTCGGGTATCACAAGGTCGCCAAATACATCATCCTGCCCGGCGTCCACCAGCCCGGCACAATGACCGAAATGTTCCTGAAGGCCGACACCTTCGACAAGGTGCCGAAAGACCTCCAGATGGCGATCAAGGAAGCCGCCAAGATGACGGTGCTCAACACCTATCTCGGCCTGGGCGACACCGACCAGAAAGCCATGAAGGAGTACCGGTCGGGCAAGAACGAGATCGTCCAGATGGAGCCGGCGCTGGTGAAGGAGATCCAGTCGGCCGGCCGCGCCTGGATCGAAAAGAAGGTCGCCGAGACGAAGGGGGCCGGCAAGCCGTGGATGGCCGAAATCTGGGCGTCCTACAAGGCCTACCAGGACACCTGGGCGAAGAACGCCTTCACCCGCATCTGGGAAGTGAAGTAACCTTCGCCGACCCGGGCAATCGCGGATAGCGGGAAGCGGCGCCTGCCCCGGGCGCCGCTTCCTGTATTTCGGGCCGCCATGCTGAACCGGCTCCTGCGCGCCATCGACGGCTTTTCCAGGCTGGTCGGCGGCTTGGCCATGGCGATGATCGCCCTGCTCGTGGCGGCGATGTTCTACGAAGTGGTCGCACGCTACGCCTTTCACGCGCCGACCGTGTGGTCTTACGACATCTCCTACATGCTGAACGGCACGATCTTCCTGCTCGGCGCCGGCTTGGCGATGTCCAAGAATTTGCACGTCCGGATCGATTTCCTCTCCTCGCGTCTGCCCGTGCGGATCCAGCACGGGCTGAACCTGTTGTTCCATGTCGCCTTCATCCTGCCAATTTTCGGCGTCCTCGCGTTTATCGCGACGAAGAACGCCCTTACCGCCTTCCTGACCGGCGAGTTGGAACCGGTCAGCCCGTGGGCGCCGGTCATCTGGCCGTTCTATGCGGGGATCGCGCTGGGGCTGATCTGCTTCTGCTGCCAGTCTTTCGCCGAGGCCATCCGCCACGGCATCGGCATCCGGGCGCCCGGCCGGGTGCGCCGCCCCGACCGCTCGGAAGCCCACTGATCCGATGCGCCCCCTCCGGCCCCGCGCGGGAAGGATGAGAAAAGGATGAGCGGAGGGCTGATCGCGGCGCTGATGTTCCCGGCGCTGTTTCTCTTCATCTTCCTGGGCATGCCGGTTTCGTTCAGCCTGGCGGCGGTCGCGCTGCTGTTCGGCATCGGCACCTTCGGGGAAGCGATCGGTTCGATCTTCTTCGACCGGCTGCTCGGCATTTCCACGGCGTCGATGCTGGCGGCGGTGCCCCTGTTCATCTTCATGGGCGCGATGCTGGAGCGTTCGGCGATCGCCGAGCGGCTGTTCCGCGTCATGCAGATTTGGCTTGGCTTCCTACCGGGCGGACTTGCCATCGCCACCATCGCGATGAGTGCCGTGTTCGCGGCCGCCACCGGGATCATCGGCGCGGTCGAGGCCGTGATCGGCATGATGGCGATCCCGGCGATGATGAAACTGGGCTACGACAAGGGCCTGATTTCCGGCACCATCTGCGCCGGCGGCTCGCTCGGGACCATCATCCCGCCTTCGATCGTCGTCATCATTTACGCGTCGCTCGCCGAGCTTTCGATCGGCGAACTGTTCGCGGGCATCATCATTCCCGGCGGGCTGATGGTGGTCCTGTTCATTCTCTACATCTTTGTCCGCGGCGCGCTCAGGCCGCAGGATGCGCCACGGGTTCCGCCCGAGGCCAATGCGCTGCCGCTGCGGGAGAAGCTTGCGATCACCGTCACCGGCCTTGCGCCGGCGGTGCTGCTGGTCGCCGCGGTGCTGGGTGCGATCCTGGCCGGCATCGCCTCGCCGACCGAGGCGGCGGCGGTCGGCTCGGTCGGCGCCATCCTGCTAACCCTGGCCTACCGGGAATTCAGCTTCGACCTGCTGCGGTCGAGCCTGCGCAAGACGCTCACCGTCACCGCCATGGTGATGATGATCGTCGTCGGCGGCAACATGTTCTCCAGCGTCTTCATCGTCATCGGCGGCTCGACGCTGGTCGGCGGACTGGTCGTCGACCTGCAGCTCAGTCCCGCTCAGATGGTGGCGCTGTTCCTCTTCATCGTCTTCCTGCTCGGTTTCGTCCTCGACTGGATCACCGTCGTCCTGATCTGCCTGCCGATCTTCCTGCCGCAGCTGAAGGCCGCCGGGGTGGACGGCATCTGGTTCGCCGTCATGGTTGTGATCGTGATCCAGACGGCCTACCTGACGCCGCCGATGGCGCCGGCGGTGTTCTATCTGCGCACCATCGCGCCGCCGGAAATGACCTACCGAGACATGTATCGCGGCGTCGCGCCGTTCGTGGTGCTGGAGGCGATCGTCCTACTGATCGTGGCGCTGGTGCCCGAAGCGGCAACATACCTGCCGAAAATTCTCGTCGGGTTCTGACGCGGTGGAGACGGTGTCGTTCGGTGTGACTGTCGGTCGTCGATCGGCACTCTAACCCGTCCAATATTGCGACCGAGCGGGATCAAGTTCGGGCGCTGAACAATAATGGGTTCGTTACGGGGGCTCGCAACACCCGAGACCGACATTTGATCGAAATTCCGGTTTGAAACATCTCAGCTTCTTGACTTTAGTAAGGTATACGATGCATCCGGCGCGTAGATTTCTTGGGGCAGCGATCATTTGGGTGCACGGCCGAACAAAGCCGACGCCGAGCCTGTCGAAGAAATCCCGCCGCCGGCCAGGTCGCCTATAACGCTGCTGTTGACTGTCCGCTAAGAGGGCTACGCGGCCTTCCACCTCGACGGTCGGCAGAATTCAATTTTTCTCGGGACGGACAACTGTCGCCCGGCGATACCGGGCCAGTTCGTAGAGCATCACCAACAACGCCAGCGCGAGGCCGGCTGCGTTGATCCAGACGATCGGTCCGTCGATGCCGCGCGGCAGCAGCAGGGCGACGCCGGCGCAGACCATGAGAAGCCGCACGGCGCCCGGTATCCGGCCGGCCAGGTAGCCGATTATCGCTGCCGACAGGAGCCACACTCCCCCGACCGCAGTGGCTACATCGATGGCGAGGTCCAGGGGTTCACCTTGGAGCAGCAGGCTCGGCGAGAAGACAAACAGGAACGGCACCACGAAAGCGGTCCAGCCGAAACGCACCGACGTCCAGCCGGTCTTCATCGCCGGCGCTCCGGCGATGCTCGCCGCGAAAAAGGCCGCGACCGCAACCGGCGGCGTGATCAGCGACATCATGCCGAGATAAAGGATGAACATGTGCGCTGCTAGCGGGTCGATACCGACCTTGGCGAGCGACGGTGCTATCAGTACTGCGAGCAGGATATAGACGCCGGCCGTCGGCATCCCCATGCCGAGTACGATGCAGAGCAGCGCGGCGATGACGAGGAGCAGGAACAGGCTGCCGCCGCCGAATTCCACCAGCATGACCGTGAGGGCGAAGCCGAGGCCAGTGATGTGCAGCGTACCGATAATGAAGCCGGCGCCGGCGACGATCATGATGATGTCGAGGGAGGACAGGCCGGTCCGGATCAGGGACTGGCGCAACAGGTCGAGGAGGCCGAGGATTGTGGCCGGCAGCGTCGCATCGCCCTCGGTGGGCGACGCGTCGGCGCTTGAAACCTCACGGCTGCGCCGCGAACCGGCCATGACGGCGAGCGCCAGCGCCGCCAGTGTGAGGAAAAGGACGAGGCTCGTCGGAACGATGTCCGCGCCCCAGGCCGCCCAGGCAGCGGCAAGCAGCGGCGCAGCGAGTGGCAGGGCGCCGGCGGCCAACGTTCGGAACAGATAGCCCGGGAAGGCCGTCAGCGCGCGCGCCGGGGTTGCGGCGCGGCCGACCGCGGCGGTCATCGTCGCCAGGCCGGCTGCAAAAAAACCGGTGATGACGGCCGCGCCACTCAGAACCGTCGCCATCAGCGACGACAGCACACCTGCAGTGAACAGGAGCCACACGAGGACGAGCATCGGCACGGCAATCGCCGCGGCAAGCGGCAGAACGGTTCGGGTTTCCGGGAACGACCCGCCGGTCCGGCTTTGCAGATGGCCGACCGATATCAGAAAGAAGGCGAGCAGCAGCACGGCGCCGGAGGCCAGCATCGCAGCCGTCTCTGGCTCCCAGTTCAGGGTGAACAGCGCCCAGATCAGCGCGGCGAAGGGAATGATGAACACCCAGCCGGTCGCCAGCACCGCAGCGGTGCGCGGAATCAGGTCGGCCGGGACCCGGCAGATGCCGGCCTTCGCCGCCTCGAGATCGGCCTGGATGAACAGGCCGATATAGTAGAGCAGCGACGGCACCAGTGCGGCGATGACGATGTCCTGGTAGGGCCGTTCGAGGAAGTCGGCCATCAAGAAGGCGACCGCGCCCATGACCGGCGGCATGAGTTGCCCGCCGGTCGAGGCGACGGCCTCCACGGCGGCGGCGAAACGCGGCGAAAAGCCGGAGCGTTTCATCATCGGGATCGTCACCACGCCGGTCGCGACGATGTTGGATACGGCGACGCCCGAGACCGAGCCGAACAGGCTGGAGGCGATAATCGAAATCTTGGCCGAGCCGCCGCGGTAGCGGCCCATCAGGATCAGTGAGATATCGCTGAAAAATTGCGAGCCGCCCGAGCGCATCAGCAGCTGGCCGAAAAAGACGAAGGTGACGACCACCGTCGTGCCCACCACCATCGCCAGCCCGAGCAGGGCGCTGGTATCGAGCGCCAGATAGGTGACGAACGACCGGAGCTCGATCTGCCGGGTCTCGAGCGCGCCCGGCACCAGGTGGCCGACCAGCGAATAGGCGATGCAGACGACAACGATGGCGGTCAGCGAATAGCCGACCGAGCGGCGCAGGCCTTCGATGCACAGCGCCACGAAGATCGCCGAAACGATCAGTCCGTCGAGCGGGTCGGCATCGAGACGTTCGCTGAGTTCCGGGAAGACTACGGCGACATAGGCGCCGGCGCCCAGGCCGAGGACCGCCGCGATCAGATCGTAGAACGGTACGCGCGTCCGCTCGGTACGACGACGCGCCGGATAGTGCATGAAGACCAGCGCGAGGGCGATGCCCAGCATGCCGGCCAAGAACTGCTCGGTGAACAGCACCAGGCCGACGTCGCGGTACAGGTCCGCCGACCAGGCCAGCGAGCCGAGCGTCAGCAGCGCGGCCAGCACCGGACGGACGTACCGCAGCACCGGATCGGCCGGCGCTGCGATATCGTCCTGGTCTTCTGTCGCGACGGCCGCCGGCGACTCTTCGGCCGTCCGCTCGTCCGGCAGGGTCACTTGCCCTGCTGGATACCGGCCTCCTTATAGAATTTGATCGCGCCGGGATGATATTTCACCGTCGCGAACTGCTTGTTCATGTCCCTGGGCTGGAAGCCGTTGAAGGAGGGATGGCCCTGGGCCAGTTCCTTCTTGTTGGGATACAAGGCCTTGACGAACTTGTAGACCACGTCGTCCGGCACATGGGCGCCGCAATAGATGATGAGGTCGGTGCCCATGACCCAGGTCGGCTCGACCACCCCGACATAGCGCGGATGGGGCTTGAGCATCATCGGGAAATAATCCTTGCGCACTGCCTTCATGCGGGCGATTCCGGCCGGCGAGTTGTCGATCGGCAGCACGCGGATGCCGCCGACCGCGGAATTCACCTCCGCAACCTTCGGGGCGCCGACGGCGAAGCCGAAGGCGTCGGACTTGCCGGCCTTGAAGTCGTTGGCGCCGCGGATGATGTTCGCCGTCGGCACGCCATCGACATCCTTGAGGCTCAGGCCGGCCGTCGCCAGCAACCCGTTCATGAGCGGGATCATGTTCGGAAAGGCCGACCAGCGGGTGCCGAACTTCTTCCCCTTCATGTCCTTCATGGCCTTGATCGGCGAATTCGTGCGGACAAAGATGCCGAGCGGGAAAGAGAGCACGCGAAAGGCGACGCGCAGATTCGGATGCGGCCGGCCCTCGAACCTGTGGGTGCCGGTGAGCGCGTCGGTGACTTCGACCGCATCCGAGATGCCGATCTCGGCCCGCTTGCTGTTGACCGCCGCGGTGACCGCGCCGCCGCCGCGATAGGGCGTCACGCGGATCTTCAGATCCGTGTGCTTCTGGACGACGTTGGCGATAACCTGTGCCTGCACATTGTTGATCGCACCGGGCGGCAGGGTCGCAAAGCCTATGGTCTGGGCGGAGGCCGTACCCGCCCCGATAATGGGCAAAGCGATCAGGGAAATTATCAGGCGTTTCATCGAGCGGTTCCTCCCTCGCTAGATTGCTCTGTCGTGTTCCGGCAAGCGCACGCTTGCCGCGCCGGCCCCACGAACCTCCACCAACACTTACCGGTATCCGCCGGGTCAGGCAATTTTCGGCGACAACCGGGCGGCGGGCCCATCCGGCGACGAACGGGCCGGCGCCGGGGGCGGAGCGGTCAGCGCGAATGTTGCACCAGCTTCTTCAAGGCCGTACGCAGCGTTTTTTCCTCCGTCTCGGTCAGCGGCGCCAGAAATTCCCCGGTGACTTCCCTGTCCAGCTTCTGAAAGCGCCGGAGCACGGCCCGCCCGTGGGGCGTCAGCGCAAGGGCGTCCCGCGGACTTTCCGCTTCACCGACGCCTTTGATCAGGCCGTTCTCTTTCATCCGCTTGATCATGACGTTCAGGTTGCTCGGCTCGATTGAACAGTGCTCGGCAAGCGTGCGCTGGATCGCTTCGTCCAGTTCGCCGAGGCCTTGCAGAACCACATACTGGTGGATCGTTATCCGCTCCTGGATCAGCTTTTTCCGGAAGTCCCGGTTCAGGTTCTGATAGGCATTGCGCAGCAGGTAGCCGATCCGATCGTGCAATCTGTCCATCCGTCCCGCATCCTCCGGCGCCGCCTGAATTCCGCATCCGAACTTCCACTGGTCGACAGGTTCATATTATGATAATAACATAACTGTACAACCGCCGCCAGCCGTATCGCGTGTGATCCCGGCAGATTTTGCAGGTGCTGGCAGACCAACGGAGCGTCACCGACTTGAACGGAATTTCGGGCAAGACCGCCGTCATCACCGGCGCCGCCTCGGGCATCGGCGCCGGCGTGGCCGAGGCCTTTGCCGATGTCGGTGCCCATCTCGCCCTGCTCGATCTCGACGTGAACAACTTGCGGCGCGTCGCTGACCGACTGGCGCAGAGCGGCGTCGAAATCCGTTGCTACGCCGTCGACGTCTCCGACCGGGAGGCGATGAAGCATGCGGCAGCGCAGGTTGCGGCGGATTTTCCGGCCATCCACATCCTCTGCAACAACGCCGGTGTCGCCTATGCCGGAGTGCCGCTGGACCGGGTGCCGGACGCTGACTGGGACTGGGTGCTCAGCGTCAACCTGATGGGAGTCGTCAACGGGCTCCAGGCTTTTCTGCCCGCCATCCTGGCGCACGGCGAAGGCGGCCATATCGTCAACACCGCCTCGATCGGCGGGCACCATGTCATGCCGGGTTGGCGCTACGGCCTCTACACCACGTCGAAATTCGCCGTCGTCGGCCTGTCCGAGGCGCTGGCAGACGACCTTGCCGACCGGGGCGTCGGTGTCTCGGTGCTGTGTCCGGCCGCGGTCGATACTGCGATCTACGATGTCGGGCGGAACCGGCCCGCGCGTTTCGGCGGCCCGTTCGAGCAGGCGCCGGCCCCCGAACTGGCTGCCGCCCTCAAGGCCGGCATGAAGCCGGTCGAGGTGGGGCACTGGGTCGTCCGGGCGATCCTGGACAACCAACTGCATATCTTCCCTCATCCCCGGTCGCGGGACTTCATCGTCCGGCGGCACGACCGCCTGATGGCCGCTTACGACTGGGCGGCGCAGGTGGCGCCGGAGATCGAAGCCTCTGGCACCGGAGAGCGCCCGTGAAAGCGGCGGACCTGTTCGACGTGTCCGGCCATGTCGCTTTCGTGACCGGCGCGGCGAGCGGCCTCGGCCTCGCCATGGCCGAGGTCATGGCCGACAACGGCGCCCACGTCGTCATGGCGGACATAAACCCCGACACCCTGGAACATCATGCCGAACGGCTCTCCGGCGCCGGACGCTCCGTCGAGGGCGTCGTGCTGGATGTGGCGGACCTCGACGCCCTGCGCGCGGCCGTCGACAACGCTGCCGAGAGCCGCGGCCGGCTGGACGCCGTCTTCGCCAATGCCGGCATCAGCGCGGGGCCGGGCTACCTGACGGAGACAGGCCGGATCGACGCCGTCGATCCCGCGAAGTGGGACGAGGTCGTGCAGGTCAACCTGACCGGTGTCTTCGTTACCGTGCAGGCTGCCGCCCGCCACATGAAGCGGCGAAAGTCCGGCCGTATCGTCGTCACGTCGTCGATCGCCGGGCTCAAGTCCGAGCATCTGGTCGGCTACGCCTATGCGGCGACAAAGGCGGCGGTGATCAACCTGGTGCGCCAGGCGGCGATGGAGCTGGCGCCCCACAACATCACCGTCAACGCCATCGCGCCCGGCCCGTTCTTCACCAACATCGCGGACGGGCGGCTCAACGACCCCGAAGCGGCCAAGTCTTTCGCCGAACTGGTGCCGATGGGCCGGATCGCCGACACGACCGAGCTGCAGGGCCTCGCCCTGCTGCTCGCTTCGCCGGCCGGCAGCTTCATCACCGGAACCGCCATCCCCATCGACGGCGGCTGCACGGCGGGCTGAACCGGCATCGGCGGGTTATCGAGAGGGAGCCAGGAACATGTGGATCAGGAATGCGTGGTATGTCGCGGCCTGGGCCAACCAGGTCAAGGACGGCGAAACTTTCGCGCGGATTTACCTGGGCGAACCGGTCGTGCTGTATCGGACGGGCGGCGGCACGGTCACGGCCCTGGAGGATCGGTGCTGCCACCGTCGGGCGCCGCTATCGAGGGGCCGGATCGAGGGCGATAACCTGCGCTGCATGTATCATGGCCTCATGTTCGACCCGGGCGGCGCCTGTATCGAGATACCGGGTGAGACGCGGATACCGGAGAAATACCGGGTGCGCCGCTATCCCGTCGTCGAACGGCAGAACCTGATCTGGATCTGGATGGGCGACGAGGCGCTGGCCGACCCCGGCGACATCATCGACTGGCCGTATCTCGACGACCCGGTATGGCCCTACGAGGGCGGCTATCTCCACTACAGGTCGAACTACCAGCTGATTGTAGACAATGTCCTCGACTTCTCGCACCTGCCTTACGTGCACGAGAAGACCATCGGTACCGCCAGCTATGACGAACATCGGCCGCGGATAACCCATACGGATTTCGGCCTGCACATCGAGAATACGACCGCCGACACGCCGCCCACGCCGGCCTTTGCGCCCTATGGCAACTTCGCCGGCAATGTCGACCGCTGGAGCATTTACGATTTCCACATTCGCGGGAATTGCCTGGTCGCCGATTTTGGCATGGCGCCGGTGGGCGAGGGCGGTCACACCGGAGACCGGCGGAACGCAATCCAGTTTCGCCATCTGACGGCCTTGACCCCCGAGACGGCGAACACCTGCCACTATCATTTCGCCCAGCCGCGGGACTTCGGCCTCAAAACGGAAGGGCTCGACCGGCAGGTGCTCAATGTCGTCCTCCATGCCTTCCACGAAGACAAGGACATGATCGAGGCCCAGCAGATCGTCCTCGATCTGGATCCGGACACGCCGATGCTGGCCCTGGAGGTTGACCGGGCGCTGCTTCACGTCCGCCGCCAGATCGACAGGTTGATCGCGGTCGAAACGCCGGTTTCAGTGGCTGCCGAATAGGGGCATCTCCCCGCCCGTACAGTCCGCCGAGACAATCGAAACATCGAGGTGACCGGAGTGCAGAAATCGACTGAGACCGTCCGCGATTGCACCGTGAGCCTGCTGCGCGGCGGCAGCGGCCCGCCGCTCCTGTTCCTGCACGGCGCCGGGGGCGGCGGCGTCGAACTGCCGTTCATGACCCGCCTCGCTGAACGCTACGACCTGATCGCGCCGGAGCATCCCGGCTTCGGCGGATCCGACGAGCCGGACTGGTTCGACAACATTCACGACGTCGCCTATTTCTATCTCGATTTCCTCGAACACCTGGACCTCACCGGCGTGCATCTGGCCGGCATGTCGCTCGGCGGCTGGATCGCGATGGAGGTGGCGGTGCGCAGCACGGCCCGGCTGGCCAGCCTCACCCTGGTCTGCCCGGCCGGCGTCCATGTGCCGGGGCTGGCGACGGGCGATCCCTTTGCCTGGTCGCCGGAGGAAACCTTCCGTCAGGGCTTCCACGACCAGGCTTTTGCCGAGGCCGCGATCGCCGCACTGCCCGAAGCGGTCGAGGCCGACGACATCTGGCTCAAGAACCGGTCGTCCTTCGCGCGCCTTGCCTGGGAGCCGCGCCTGCACGATCCCCATCTGCCGAAATGGCTGCACCGGATCGACGTGCCGACCCGTATCGTCTGGGGCGCCCACGACAACATCCTGTCCGCCGACCATGCCGAGGCCATCGCCGCGATGATTCCCGGCGCCGGCGTCGCGGTCGTGCCCGAGGCCGGCCATTTCCTGCATATCGAGAAAGCCGATGAACTGGCCGCCGCCATCGGGGCCCATGCACGGGGAGAGTGAACCATGAAGGTCTTCTTCTTTCACCTGATGCCCTATGCCGAGGTCGATCTCGACGAGGTCCGGAAGGTCGGCACCTCCTGGGTCAAGCTGTCGAACCGGCATTACGACCCGGAGAAGGGGGCGATGCTCTACGAGCGCTATCTGGGCCAGCTGGAACGGGCCGAGGAGCTGGGTTTCGACGGCATCGGCGTCAACGAACACCACCAGACCGCCTATGGCATGATGCCGTCGCCGATCGTCATGGCGTCGTCGCTCGCCCGGCGCACCCACCGGGTCAAGATCTGCATCCTCGGCAGCGCGCTGCCGCTGCGCCAGCATCCGCTGACGCTCGCCGAGGAGCACGCGATGATCGACACGCTGACACGCGGCCGGCTGATCACCGGATTCGTGCGCGGCATCGGGGCGGAATACCACGTCTTCGGCGTCGATCCGACCTCGAGCCACGAGCGCTTCCACGAGGCCCACGACCTCATTATCCGCGCCTGGACCGAGACCGGGCCGTTCGAATTCTCCGGCAAGCACTACAGGCACCGCTATGTGAACACGTGGCCGCGGCCCTACCAACGGCCCCATCCGCCGGTCTGGATTCCGTCCCAGGGCAGCCAGGAGACCATCGACTTCGCCAGCCACCCGGACCGGCGCTACACCTATCTGCAAACCTTCAGCCCGGCCGCGGCGGTGAAGAAATATCTCGATCTCTATCGGGTCCGGGCCCAGGAATACGGCTACATTGCCAACGACAGCCAGCTCGGCTGGGCGGTGCCGATCTATGTCGGCGAAACCGACGAAAGCGCGATTGCCGAGGCGAAGCTCCATTTCGAGAATTTCCGCAATTGCTTCGCCCGCATGCCGATCGAGTTCCTGCTGCCGCCCGGCTACACCTCGCGCGCGTCGATGAAGCGGATCGCCGTCGCCAAGAAGGCCATGTTCGGCGACCTCGCCATCGAACCGGCGATGGAGATGGGCATGATGGTCTGCGGCAGCGCTGCGACCGTGCGCGACCGGCTGATCGACTATTGCGGCGAAATGGGCTTCGGCAACCTGATCGCGCTGCTCCAGTTCGGAACCCTGCCGGCCGAACTGACCGACGCCAACATGGACCGCTTCGCGTCGGACGTGATGCCGGCCCTCCAGGCGCTCGGCGAACGCCCGGTCGAGCAGCGCCGGGTCGCATAGCGGTCGCCCGTCGAAGCCGCCGCCGACCCTTATCCGGGCAAGCTCTCCTGCTTCGGCGGGCATAGCGCATAAAGATGCGCCGCCATCGCCGACTGAGCCCAGTCGGGGTTTCGCGATTTCAGCGCGGCGATAACCTGGCGGTGCTGCTGATGCACCAGGACCATCCGCTCGTCGACCGTGCCGAAATATTCCTCGCGATCGACGAAGCCGGCCGCCGGAAGTTCCAGGGCCCCTTCGAGAATCAGGTCGAGGCGCCGGATGCCGGCGGCCCGGGCAACGATCCGGTGAAATTCCCGGTTCAACCGGTCGAAGGTCTCGACGGACTCGTCGTAGCCGACGGCTTCGTAGGACCGCTCCATCTCGTCCTGCAGCGCTTCCATGCGCGCCAGGTCTTCATCGCCGATCCGCAAGGCAGCCCCGCGGGCCGCTTCTCCCTCCAGCGTCGCCCTCAGACGGAAAATTTCGCGCAAATCGTCGGACGTGAAGTTGGCGACATAGCCCTTGCGGTAGCGCTCCAGGACGATGAGCCCTTCGTTGCGCAGGCGGTTCAGCGCTTCCCGCACCGGTGTCCGGCTCACGCCCAACCGTTCGGCAAGCGCCGATTCGCTCACCTTTTCGCCGGATCGCAGCTCGCCGCTGATGATCGCGTTGCGGATGCCGCGATAGGCGGCGTCGACCGCACGGGGCATGGTCGGATCGAACGCTTCGGCAGCGCCCAGGGCGGTTTCGTTGTTGCTCGCCTCGGCCAATGCGGCGTTTCCTTTCGATTTGCCGCGCCGGGGACTCCGCCTTCCGTCTTGCGCGGTGTTCGCGGCCGGTTACCAGATTGCAACGTGATATTGTATACTATTATTACTAGAATAATGCAATATTCGAACAACATTGTTGACACTTAACGAGTATTGTATACTAAAATCGTTAATGAGAGCGGCGACCCCTCCTGCCTCAATCGGCCGTTATGATGGCCGGTCGGGCTAAGGTGCCGCTCGAAGAATGACAAAGTTGCGGATCGCGAATCCGCATGCGGAGGGAGTGAAACGATGACAGGTTTACAATTTGCCCGTGCTCTGACGGTCGCCGCGCTGGCGGCGGTCGCCTCGGTCGGGATGTCGATGGGCGCGTCCGCCAAATATCCGGAACGCCCGGTCCAGTTCCTGGTGCCGTGGCCGCCCGGCGATATCGACGAGCTGATCACCCGCCTCATCGCGGCGCGTTTCCAGAAAGAGACCGGGGTGCCGGCCGCGGTGATCAACAAACCGGGCGGGGGCGGCGTGATCGGCGCGACCCAGGTCTTCCAGGCGAAGGCCGACGGCTACATGATCGGCACCTTCCCGATCAGCCTGTCGACGACCCACATCATCAACGGGAACACGAGCTGGGGGCGCGGCGATTTCGAGCCGGTCGGCATCTTCGTCACCTTCCCGATGGTGCTCGCGGCCCGCAAGGACGCGCCCTATAGCAACATGGCCGAACTCGCGGCCCACACCCAGAAGAACAAGGTGCGGCTCGGCCATTTCGGTCACAGCATCCCGCCGACGCTGCTTACATTCCAGGCGGCCAAGCGTCTGAACATCAAGTTTTCCGGGGAGGCGGCGTTCGACATGCTCGACTGCGCGACCCTGGCGAACCGCGACGCCGACGTCATCAACACGACCGCACAGCTGATTCTGCCCTGCCTGAAGAGCAAGGATGTCAAGCTCCTGGCGTCGTTCACGGACGGGCGGTCCTCGCTGACGCCCGACGTTCCGACCATGGCCGAGCAGGTCAAGGGCCTTGAGCTGGTCCTGTGGGCCGGCCTGTTCGTCAAGAAAGGGACGCCGCAGGAAGCCAAGGACGTTATCGCGAGGATCGCCAAGGCGACCGTGATGGACGAAGAGGCCCAGAAGCTGGGGCGGAACTCCGGCGCCTTGGTCTACTGGCAGGACGCCAAGCAGGCCGCAGCGCGCGTCGACCGGGATTACAAGCTGGCGGTTCAGCTCTACAAGGAGCTCAAAGCCAAGTAGCGCATGGCACGCGGGACCGGATGCGCTCGCGTATCCGGTCCTGCAACCATCCGGAAGATTGCGGCGGGACCCTTGGACAAACAACCTGCGCCGGCGGGCGAACGGCCGGCAACGCCTGACAGCCCGGGCGGCGGAACCGGCCCTGTCGTGCTGGTGGCGGGGTTTTTCGTCTTCGGCGTCGTCCTGCTCGCACTGACCACCTGGCAGACCAAACCGGCGCCGCCCGGCAAGCTGTGGTCGACCGAACCGGCGCTGGCGCCTGTCGTCTCGCTCGTCATTCTGGCGATCCCGGCCGGCCTGCTGCTGGCGGCCGGCCTGCGCGCCCTGTTGCACGGCAGGCACCCTGGGCTACAGCTCGTGCCGACGCCGGATCAACTGCGCGAAACGGCGGTTCTGCTGGAGTTCGCCATCTATTTCGTGCTCTATGTCTGGCTCGTCGACAAGTTCGGCTATCTGCTGTCGTCTTTCCTGTTCGCCCAGGTTGGGTGCTGGCGGCTCGGCCTGCGCGGCTGGCGTACCGTAGGGTTCTGCCTGCTGCTCACCCTGGCCCTGGTCGGCGCCTTCCGGTTCGGTCTCCGCATCTGGTTTCCGGGCGCGGCGATCTACGAATATCTGCCGGCCGGCTTGCGCAATTTCGCGCTCCAGTACCTGTAGCGCCGGCCATGGAACATCTTCTGGCGGGATTTGAGCAGGTCAGCCAGCTCAGCGTGCTCATCGCGCTCGCCGTGGGCGCGGTTTCCGGCGTCATCATCGGCGCCATTCCCGGCCTGGGCCCGGCCGTGGGCATCGCCATCCTGCTGCCCACCACCTTCAACATGCCGCCGCTGGTCGGCCTCACCCTGCTGCTCGGCATCTATTGCGGCGCGTGGTACGGCGGCGCCATCCCGGCCATCCTGATCAACACGCCGGGCACCGTCGTCAGCGTGCTCACGACCTACGACGGCTATCCCATGACCCGGCGGGGCCAGGCCCGGCGTGCGCTCTCGCTCGCCTATTCGAGTTCCTTCATGGGCGGCATCATCTCCGTGATCGCGCTCGCCTTGCTCGCGCCTCTTCTGGCCGAGATCGCCAAGCGCTTCGGCTCGGCGGAATTCGCGCTGGCGACGATCCTCGGGCTGGTGCTCATCGTCGTCGCCCATCGCGGCCAGATGCTGGCCGCCGCGATGATGCTCGGTTTCGGTCTTTTTCTCAGCACGATCGGCCTCGAGCAGGCCTTTGCAACCGGGCGCTTCACCTTCGGGCAGACCTGGCTGCTCGGCGGCGTGCCGCTGGTGCCCATGGCCCTCGGACTGTTTGCGATCAGCCAGGCCTTCTCGCTGCTGCTCGGGCACGAACGGGTCCGGCAGGATTCGGCGGCGCTCGCCGGCCACCCCTTCCAGGGTCTGCTCGAACTCTTCCGGTATCCGGTCACACTTCTGCGCTCCGCGGGTTTCGGCGTTACCATGGGCGTCCTGCCGGGCGTCGGCGAGTTCATCGCCCAGTTCTTTTCCTATGCCACCGCCCGGCGTTTCTCGAAGAAGCCGGAAGAGTTCGGCAAGGGCGCGCCGGAGGGCCTGATCGCCTGCGAAACGGCCAACAACGCCGTGCCCGCTTCCGCCCTGGTGCCGCTGCTCGCGCTCGGCATTCCGGGCGAGGCCCTGACGGCGATGATGCTCGCCGTTTTCATGGTGCACAACTTCATCCCCGGGCCGACCCTTTTCACGGAAAAGCCTGAGTTCATCAGCGGCCTCTACCTGTCGCTGTTCTTCATGAACATCGTCATCCTGCTGTTCCTGCTGGTGGCAACGCGCTGGATCGTGCTGGTGACGCGCATCGAGACCCGCATGCTGGGCATCGCGGTTCTGGCGCTGTCGCTCGTCGGCACCTACACCCAGAATTACCGCCTGAGCGATTGCATCATGGCGGTGTGTTTCGGAATTCTTGGATTCGCTCTGAAGCGCTACGGGATTCCCATCGTACCGATCATCCTCGGCGTGGTGCTCGGGCCGATCCTGGAAGCGCGCGTGCGTCAATCGCTCGGCACCTCTTCCGGCGACCTTACCATCTTCGTCACCCGGCCAATCTCGGCGATC
Organism: Alphaproteobacteria bacterium; assembly: GCA_965202925.1. GTDB lineage: Bacteria > Pseudomonadota > Alphaproteobacteria > Bin65 > Bin65 > Bin65. Next base: position 364,958 of record CBDBCG010000003.1, read on the forward strand.
CTTCTGGCGATCATCGTTGCGCTGCTCGCGACCGCCGTGTTCACCGCTGTACGCCGGCGGCGGAGCGACCCCGAATTGAAACGACCCTAAGCCGGACACTTCGGAAGGAGGCGACAGCCATGTCCGTCGAATCGCGCTACGATATTCTGTTCGAACCGGTCTCGATCGGGCCGGTGACGGCGAAGAACCGTTTCTATCAGGTGCCGCACTGCACCGGCGCCGGCCACCAGTATGTCAATACCCAGAACCGCATCCGCGGCATCCGGGCGGAAGGCGGCTGGGCGGTGGTGAACACCGACCTCTGCCACATTCACCCGACCGGCGACGGCACCCCCTACCCCGCAATGAAGTTATGGGACGATCACGACATGCGGGCGCTGGCCGCGATGGTCGAGCAGGTTCACGCCCACGATGCGCTGGTCGGGTGCGAACTCACCCATATGGGCGTGTCGGCTCTCAATCGCGTGTCGCGCGAGGTGCCGATCGGCCCGTCGGTGCGGCCGCACCGGTTCGACCCGCGCCAGACCCGCGCCATGGACAAGGCCGACATCAGGGAACTGCTCCAATGGCAGAAAACGGCCGCCTTGCGCGCCAGGGAAATCGGCTTCGACCTAGTCTATGTCTACGCCGCCCACGGCCTGTCCCTGGTCATGGACTTCCTCTCCCAGCGGATCAACCGGCGCACCGACGAATATGGCGGCTCGCTGGAAAACCGGGCGCGCCTGATGCGCGAGATGATCGAAGTCACCCGGGACGCCGTCGGCGACCGCTGCGCAGTCGCGGTGCGTTTCTGCGTCGACGAGGATCAGGGCGATGACGGCTACAGGGCCCGGGACGAGGGACGCGCAGTCGTCGAAATGCTGGCCGAATATCCGGACCTCTGGGACGTGACGCTCGGGCTTGTGGCCGGCGATACCAGGCCGTCGCGCTTCCACGGCGAAGCGAGCCACGAACCCTATGTCAGCTTCGTCAAGCAGGTCACGACGAAGCCGGTCGCCGGCGTCGGCTGGTTCACTTCGCCCGATACGATGGTCGCCCAGGTCAAGCGGGGCATTCTCGACCTGGTCGGCGCGGCGCGGCCGGGGATCGCGGACCCGTTCATCCCCAACAAGATCCGGGAGGGCCGGATCGACGATATCCGGGAGTGCATCGGCTGCAACATCTGTGTCACCGGCGAATATACGATCTCGCCGATGCGCTGCACCCAAAACCCCACGATGGGCGAGGAATGGCGCCGGGGCTGGCACCCGGAGATCATCGAGCCCAAAGGATCCGGCGACAGCGTCCTGATCGTCGGCGGCGGGCCGGCCGGGCTCGAAGCGGCGCGCGCCCTGGGCCAGCGCGGCTATGCGGTGACGCTCGCCGAGGCGACGCGGGAACTGGGGGGGCGCGTGAGCCGGGAATGCCGGCTGCCGGGCCTTGCGCCCTATGGACGGGTGCGCAATTGGCGCGTCGGCCAGCTTAACAAGATGGCAAATGTGGAAATCTATCTGGAGAGCGATCTGGACGCGCGGACGATTCTCGAATTCGGCGCCGACCATGTCGCCCTGGCGACGGGGTCGCGCTGGGTGCGCAACGGTATCGGCTCCTTTAACGACGGACCGATCGACGATGACGGCAGCCTGCCGGTCCTGACCCCGGACGACATCATGGACGGCACCGAAATCGACGCGTCAGGCCCGGTCGTCGTCTATGACAGCCAGGGCTACCACTACGGCACCTGTATTGCGGAAAAGCTGAAAGCGGAGGGCCGCGACGTTGTCCTCGTCGTGCCGCACGGTCACGCCGCCCCCTGGACGGTCTTCACCGACGAACATGAGGCGATCAATCGCCGGATTCTCGAACTGGGCATCGACGTCGTCGTCAACTCCAGCCTGACCGCGATCGAGAGCGGAAATGCCCGGCTTGCCTGCATCTATACGGATGCGCCGCGCGTCCTGGCCGCCGGCGCAATCGTCCTGGTGACGATGCGCGAAGGCATCACCACCGTGCGCGACGAGCTTGAGGCGATGGGGTCCGCCGTCGAGGGGGCCGGCATCAAGTCCGTCCGGCTGATCGGCGATGCCTGGTCGCCCGGCCTGATCGCCGACGCCGTCCATGCCGGCCACAGCTTTGCCCGCCAAATCGACCGGCCCGAGGAAGGCGCATACGCCTACCGGCACGAACGAACGGAACTCGCTCCCGCCGTTTTGTAGCCGGAGCGGTCGAATGCGACGGCGTTCGATCGCGCCGAATTCCTGTCTCTCCGCAGAAGCAGTTTCAGGAGGCTTCCGAGCCGCCTTCCTTCACGGTCTCCTGAAACTCCAGCACCACACCGTCCGGATCGCGCGTGTAGACGGTACGCGCGCCCTTACGCGGGCCGGCCGGAACGGTTTGCGGCGGTTCGACCGGCAGGAAGCCGACCGGTTCGATCGCCGACAGGACTGCATCGAGATCGTCGACCTGCAGGGCGAGGTGAAGGAAGCCGGAATCGCAGGGTCGCAGGTCCGACCGGCGGCGATCGTCGGGTTGGACATACTGCAGCAATTCAATCGTATGCCCCGGCAATCGCGCATAGGCGATGTCGATCTCGGCGCCGGGCACGCCTGTTACGCCTTCGATAAATGTCCCGCCATGGCGGGTCTTTTCCGTGACCTCCAGTCCCAGGATATCGCGAAGCAGCGTTGTCCAGCGGTCCAGGTCGGAGACGGTGATCCCGGTGTGGTTGACCGCGGCAATCCGGGCCTTCGTGGCCATAGCTGCGCCTCACTATTGTATCCGATCTAGGCCGCCGGCGCCGCCTCGACGACGCACACTTCCTCGCCGACTTCGGCAATCTCACCTTCCGGGATCAGGATTTCCAGCAACGTCCCGTCGCCGGTCGCCGCGACCTCCTGCGTCACCTTCTCGGTTTCGATTTCATAGAGGATGTCGCCCGCCGCGAAGGTCTCGCCCGGCTGCTTGTGCCATTTCACGACGGTCGCTTCCTCCATATTCATCCCGATCCGGGCGAGTTTCAGCCTGATCTTCATCGCCTTGTCCGATCAATCGGCCGAGCCGGCCATCAGCGCCATGACCGCGCCGACGATCTTTTCCCGGTCCGGAAGCAGATGCTTCTCCGCCACGGGCGCATAGGGCATCGCAGTATCGGGGACCGTCAGACGCCGGATCGGCGCTGTCAGCGTAGCGAAGCCGCGCTCGGCAACGACCGCAGCGATATGGCTCGCCGCGCTGCAGCGGTCGCGGGCTTCGTCGACGACGACCAGCCGTCCGGTCTTCGCTACCGAGCGCAGGATGCCGTCCTCGTCGAGCGGTACCAGGGTCCGGCAGTCGAGGACTTCGGCCGATATGCCCTGTCCGTCGAGTTGTTTGGCCGCGCGCATCGCCGGGCGCACCATCGATCCGATGGCGACGATCGTGACATCTGACCCCTCGCGCCCGATCGCGGCTTCGCCGAAGGGCGTCAGATACTCCTCGTCGGGGACCTCGCCGCTCTCGCCGCCGCGCCCGCCGGCCTCGAGAAAGACGGTCGGATCCCGGCCCCGGATCGCCGTCTTCATCAGCCCTTTCGCATCCCTGGGCGTCGCCGGCACCGCGATATTGAGGCCACCCAGATTCATCAGGAGCGGATAGGGCGTGTCCGAATGCTGGGCAGCGGTCGAACGCCCCCCGCCGTATCCCGCGACAATCGTGATGGGAAGCTCGACCTGCCCGCCCGTCATCAGGCGCAGCTTCGCCATCTGGTTCGCGATGGCGTCGAAGCCCGTATAGAGGAAGTTGGCGAACATCATGTGCAGGACGACACGATAGCCGCTGGCCGCCGCCCCTACGGCCATTCCGGTGAGGCTCGCCTCGGAGATCGGCGTGTTGCGGACCCGATCCGAACCGAACCGCTCGTGCAGTCCGGCCGTGTCGCCGAACATGCTGATCTCGACGTCCTCGCCGAACAGGATCACCTTCGGATCGCGCGCCATCTCCTCGTGCAGCGCCTCGTTGATCGCCTGGATCAGGCGTTTACGCGCCATTATGCGGCTCCCGGCGCCGGCCCGGCGAACATCAGCGCCGGCGCCCGGTCCGCGTCGGGCAGGTCTGCGCGTTCGGCGAACGCCGCCGCCTCTTCCACCGAGTTTTGTATCCTCGCCTCGATCGCGTCAATTTCGGCTTCCGAGCAGATTTCCGAAGACAGGAGGTGCCGGGACAATCGATCGATCGGATCGTTCCGGCGCCACCGCTCAACCTCCTCCTCGGACCGGTAGGACCGACTGAGGAAGTGGGCCTCCGCTTCGAGATGCCCGCGGATTCGGTAGGTCGCAGCCTCGATGAAGGAGGGACCCTGCCCGGTCCGGGCGCGGTCGACCGCCGTGTCGGCGGCGCGCCAGACCGCAACGATGTCGTTGCCGTCGACCAAATCGGCCGGGATTCCGAACGGACGGGCGCGCTCTCGGATTTTGCCGGCGGTCACGGTATCCGACGGCGAGAATTCCGAGAAGCCGTTGTGCTCGCAGACGAAAATGAGGGGCAATTGCCACAGCGCCGCGATGTTCATGCTCTCCAACAGGACGCCCTCGTTGGCGGCCCCATCGCCGAAGAAGCAGACGACGACGCGCCCGTCGCCGTCGAGCTGCGCCGCCAGCGCCGCACCGGCGGCGATCGGAATCCCGCCCGCGACGATGCCGTTCGCGCCGAGAATGCCCCTGGAAATGTCGGCGACGTGCATGGAACCGCCCATCCCGCCGCAGATGCCGTCGCGCTTGCCGTAAATTTCGGCGACCATGTGTCTGGGATCGCCGCCCTTGGCAATGAAGTGCCCGTGGCCGCGGTGCGTGCTGGTGATGCGGTCGCGGTCGTCCAGATGGGCGCACACCCCGACGGCAACCGCTTCCTGACCGATATAGAGGTGTACCCCGCCGGGCAGCTTTCCGGCATGGAAATCCTCGCCCAGCCGTTCTTCGAACCGCCGGATCGTCAGCATCCGCTCGAACATCGACACGAGCTGCCCGTTCGTCGGCGCGCGGTTGGGAAGTGCCTTGTCGCTATTCTGTTGCACGGCCGGCTCCGTTTGCGGTCGGTCAGTCTACCAATTCTGAATTCGCAAATCGATAAACGGACTTTCCGGCCCCTGCCTCAGACCGTTGCAACCGGCGTGACCGGCGAGCCGGCCGCTTGCGGGAGCCGCAGCGGCGGCGCGGTCAGGAAAAACCGGTTGCGGCCATGTGCGCCGAGCCATTCGGCCAGTTCGCGCAGATACCAGAGTTCGCCGAGCGGGATCCCGAGCTTGAACAGGCACAGCTCGTGCAGCGGGATCATCGGCGTCCGTTCGGCATCGCGCGCCGGCGCTCCCCTTTGTTCGCGATCGTAGACGCGCTGGTAGGGGAAGGATTCGACGCCGTAATTGTCGGCCGCGATGGCGGCGACGCCGCTTTGGGAAACCCAGGCAAGCAGGTCCGGGTCGCTGCCGTCGAGCGAGCAGCAGGAATAGCGCAGCTTCTCCGTATCCTGCTGTTCGCCCATCTCGAGGATGACGTCCGCGAGGCCGGTGTAGAGGCAGAGAATATCGCCTTCCTCCACGACCACATTCTGCTCGTTCATCAGCGCTTCGAGTTCGGAAAACGGCACGGCTGCAGGCTCCCGGCCGTATCTGTCGAACAGATTGACCAGGACGCCCCGGCCCTGCATGCCGTGCCGGGCGAGCAGGTCGATGGCCAGACGGTTCGCGGCGGACCCGGCGAAGCCGCACCCCTCGACCGCCTCGGCGCCGTCCGGGACGCCGACGATATCCTCGCCGCCGCGCCAGCCATTGTAATATACGACCTCGCGGATGCCGTCGCCGTCGGCATCGAACTGGCTGCCGACATGGCACAGCGCGTCCCACTGGGTGGAATGCTGAAGATGGAGCAGCACCGCGTCGTCGCAGGCAACGTCCGTAAAGAACGGATCGACCGTCTCCAGCCTGAAGTTGAACAGCGGATGGCCGCCGCGGTTCAGGGCGTAGCGGCGCGGCGGGTGGCGGGACGGGTTGACGCTCCTGGCGGGCCGGTCGAGGGGCAGGCTGAGGCAGAAGGCAATGCCCTCCCGGATTTCCCGCGCCGCCCGGCGGATCCGCTCCGCCGTCAGGAGATTGATCCTGCCAAGCTCGTCGTCGTTGCCGAACTCACCCCAGTTGGAGCCTTCGGGCCGCTTCGTCCAGCGCTCGCTGCCCTTCGTCATGGATCGATCCTCCCTTTTGCAGTACACCATCCCCGTTCCATGTCGCGGCAGATTATAGACCGGGCCGGTACACGACTCTCGGGCACACGAAACAGGGAGACGGATCATGGCGCAACCGTTCGTTGCCGAAAGTCTGGAGACCCGGCCCGCCACGTCGGCGCTGCTGCCCGTGCAGGAGATCATGGCGACCCACCCGGAGCACCGGAGGCTGCCCCACGATGCCGGGTTCGCGAACGGTTCGGCCTACGTCATCGACCGGTTCGAGCCGCTCGAGCGGGCCGGCGTGCCGATCGCCGATCTCGGCTTCAACCGCGGCGACGCGGTTTACGACGTGGTCTCGGTGAGCCGCGGATCCTTCTTCCGCCTCGACGACCACCAGCGCCGCTTCGCCGCCTCCTGCGCGCGCATGCGATTGACCAACCCGTTGTCGGCCGCCGAGGAACGGGCCGTGCTCAACCGGCTGGTGGCGCTGGCCGGATACCGGGACGCCTATATCTGGTGGGGCGTGACCCGCGGGACGACGCCGCAGCGCGCCGCGGATCGCACCGATCCGTCGACATTCGCCAACCGCTTCTTCGCCTACGCCATTCCCTATATTTTCATCGCCGACGACGAACGCCGTTCGCGGGGCGCCGACGCGGTCGTCAGCCGGGACTATTTCCGCATTCCGCCGAGCTCGGTCGATCCCCGCGCCAAGAACCTGAACGGCCTCGATTTCGCGATGGCCCTGTTCGAGGCCGGGGACCGCGGCGCCGAATGGTCGCTGCTCACCGACGGCGCCGGCAACCTGACCGAGGCGCCCGGCTCCAACATCTTCGTCGTCGGCAACGGCGTCGTGGCGACCCCGGAGGACTGGTGCCTGGAGGGCATTACGCGCATGACGGCGCTGGAGCTCGTACGGGATCTCGGCCATGAGGTCGAGGTGCGCACCGTTGCCGTCGACGAGCTGATGCAGGCGGACGAAGCCTTCCTGACCTCGAGCGCCGGCGGCATCGTGCCTCTGAACAGCGTCGACGGCGTCGTGCTCGGCGGCCGCCCGGGCCCCGGCCCGCTGACCCGCGCGCTCCATGAGCGATACTGGGAGAAACGCTGGGACGGCTGGCACGGCACCCCGGTGGACTACGCCGCCGCGTGAGGACGCCGGAGTGCGGATGCGAAACGACGATTCGCGCCGCCCTGCCCGGCCGGCTGTTGTAGGGCATGGCTGCCGACCGGCACTCTGCCTCATCGATTTGTTGCAACCGGGTGAAACTGCCGGCCCCCGGGAGACCGCTCCAAACACCGTTCTAGGCGCTTGCGCACGCAACGGATAAGGCCTCCAGCGTCAGATCGAGATCGGCGTCATCGTGCGCCGCGGAGAAAAAGCGGCGCACGTTGGGCAGGACGTACACGCCGTTACGCAGCAGTTCGCAATCCAGGTTTGCCGACCCCGGCATGTCGCTGGCCAGGACATCCATCTGGTCGGCCGGTTCGCGATCGGTGAACAGGAACTGCCAGAACGAGGCCCTTCCCGCGACGATTGCGGGAACATCCTGCTGCGCCAACGCATCGGCGAAGGCTGCCCGAAACCGGTCGGCGCCGGCGTGGAGAGCATCGTAGAATCCGGGTTCCCTTAGAACCGCGAGCGTTGCCATTCCGGCGACGGCCGCGATCGGATTGCCGTGAAGCGTGCCGTTGATAAAGGCGTAGTCCGGCCGGCCCTTGCGGTTGGGATTGGTTGCGTCCAAGAGATCCTCCCGTCCGGCGACGCAGCCCAGCGGCCCGCCGCCGCCGACGATCTTGCCGTAGCTCGCAAGATCGGGCGTGACCCCAAAGTAACCCTGCGCCCCTGCATAGCCGAGACGGAAGCCGGTCACGACCTCGTCGAAGATCAACAACACGCCGTGCCTGTCCGCCAGGTCGCGCTGGCCCTGCAGAAATCCCGGCTTCGGCCAGACGATGCGCTGCACCGGCTCCACAATGATCGCCGCGATGTCCCCTGGCATTTCGGCCAGAATGCTCCCGGCAGTCTCCAGATCGTTGTAGGGCGCGACCAGCATGGTATCGGCCAGCGCCTCCGGCACGCCGCCGATGTCGCTGCGGGCGGACGGGTAATTTGCCGGCACCGTAGGGAACAGGCTGAATGCCGCGTAATCGTAGTTTCCGTGATAGGCGCCTTCGAATTTCAGGATTTTCGGCTTGCCCGTTACTGCCCGGGCGATCCTGAGAGCATAGGACGTGGCTTCCGACCCGGTCGTCGTGAAGACGATCCGCTCGGCGCAGGGAATGGCACCGACCAGTTCCTCGGCCAGTTCGACGGCAGCGTCGTTGAGCGTGCCGAAGAAATGGAGCCCCTTGCCGACCCGATCCCGGACGGCGTCGACGACCGCCGGATGATCGTGCCCGATGATGGTCGCCCCGGCGCCGCAGACATAGTCGACATACTCGCGACCCTCGACGGATATCAGCCGGCCGCCGCATCCCTCGCGGATAATGAACCGGCCGTCCTCGGGCAACGCGTAGCCGCCGAGTCCGGCGCCCGGCAGGGCGGCCTCTGCGGCGGCGTAGAGATCGGCCTGGGTGGGCTGAACGGTCATCGGCTTACCCTCGCGGCAGGGTGTTTTCGGGATCGTATACGGCATCGGCCAGCACCCGGGCGGTGCGGGGTTCGTCCATCACGACAACTTCGAGGCCGGTGCCGGGGGCGGCGCAATCCGGCCTCACATAGGCGAAGGCGAGCAGTTTCTGCACCCTGTGCCCCCAGGCGACGGAACTGGTCGATCCGACCCGGTCGCCCGCGAACAATACAGCCTCGCCGCCATGTCCGTCATGCTCGCCGTCCCCGTCGATCTCCAGATATACACACTGCCAGCGCAGCGGATTGGCGATGGCCGTTTCCGTCGCCTCCTTGCCGATGAAGTCGCCCTTGTCCATCCTGACGAACCGCATGACGTCCGCTTCGGGCAGCGTCACCTCATTGGTGAGCTCGCCGGCGCCCTTGAACATCTTTTCCATCCGCATGGCGTTCATGGCGAACGATCCGTAGTCGGCGATGCCGTGCGGTTCGCCGGCTGTCCGGAGAGCGTCGTAGGCGGCGGCGATGCGGTCTGCCGGGCCGTGGAATTCCCAGCCAAGCTCGCCAGCATAGGATATGCGGAAGGCCCACAGCGTCTTCCCGGCCACCGAAATCTCCCGCGCGCGCAGCCAGCGGAAATTCCCGTTGTCGAGCGCTGCATCCGTGCAGGCTGCGAGAATTTCGCGGGACCTGGGGCCGTTCAGCGCCAGGGCGCCCCAATCGTCGGACCGGTTGATGATCTCGACAACGGCATCGCCACAGTGCGCTGTCAGATGATCGAGCAGCCGCCGTTCGAAAAAAGCGGCGCAAGTAAAGTAGAACCGGTCTTCCGCAATGCGGGCGATGGCGGTTTCCAGTTCGATCCGTCCATTCCCGCTCAGCAGGTGCGCAAGGGCGAAGCGGCCTGCCCGGGCCGGCGCGCGGTTGGGAACGAGGCGTTCGACCAGCGCATGGGCATCCGGCCCGGACATTTCGACGTTGGCGAAGGCCGAGATATCCATGATCCCGGCGCGCTCGCGTACGGCAGCGGTTTCGGCCGCAACGGCGTCGTGCCAGGGCGCTCGCCGGAAGGAGTAGTAGTCCCGCTGTTCAAGATCGCCGGTGGCGAACCAGCGCGGCCGCTCCCAGCCACAGACTTCTTCGAAGACCGCGCCCTTCGCTTTCAACCGGTCGTACAGCGCGCTCGTCCTGACCGGCCGGCCGGCCAACCGGTTGAGATACGGGAACGGGATTTCGTGGCGCAGAAGATAGTCTTCCTTCGCCTTGGTGATCTGAAAATCGGCGTCGGCATAGGGGCCGAACCGGCGCGGGTCGTAATCCCGCATGTTGATGTCGGCCGATCCATGCACGATCCACCGCGCCAGCTCCCGGGTCAGGCCCGGCCCCCAGCCGATGCCGATATGGCAGCCGCAATCCAGCCAATAGTTGCGCAGGCCCGGCGCCGGGCCGACCAGGGGATTGCCGTCCGGAGGGTGGGAAATCGCACCGTGCACGGCACGCTTGATTCCGCGTTCCGACAGAACCGGCATGCGGTCCATGGCGCTTTCGAGCCACGGCATGATGCGGTCGTAATCCGGTTCGAACAACTCGTTCTCGGCATCCCACGGACACTCGTCTTCCCAGACCGTGTTGGGATTGGCTTTTTCATAGATGCCGATGAGGCCCGATTTCTGTTCCATCCGGATGTAGCCGGAGACCAGCCGGTCGTCGCGGACAACCGGCAGTTCGCCCTCCATCGCCTGGAATTCGGGCAACGTGTCGGTAATCAGATAGTGGTGGGTCATCGACGTGGCCGGAAGGTCGAGGCCGACCCATCGGCCGATCTGCCGGGCATAGGTCCCGCCGGCATTGACAACATGCTCGCAGACGATGTCGCCCTGAACGGTCCGGACCCGCCATTCGCCGTTCGGTTCGGCCTGCACACCGGTCACCCGGCATCGGCGAACGATTTTCGCGCCCTCCCGGCGCGCGCCCTGAGCCAGGGCGAAAGTCGCGCCGGCGGGATCGACATGGCCGTCGTCCGGCGTGTGAAGCGCCGCCCGGACGCCGTCCAGATTATAGAAGGGATGCAGCTCCCGGATGCGGTCGGGCCCGACGATTTCCATCGGAAACCCCAAAGCGCGGCCGACGCTGGTGGTGTGCCGCAGCCAATCCACCTCGTCGTCGGTATAGGCCAGCCGCAAGGAACCGCAGCCGTGCCAGGTAACCGACTGGCCCGTCTCCCGCTCCAGGATGTTGGCGTAGAGATCAATATTGTAGCCGACGCACAGACCGAGCGAATAGCTTGAGGTCGAGTGGGTGACCTGCCCGGCCGCGTGCCATGTGGAACCGGACGTGAGTTCCCCCTTTTCCAGCAGGATCACATCGCGCCAGCCCTCGTGCACCAGATGGTAGGCCAAACCGCATCCCATGATGCCGCCGCCAATGATGACGACACGGGCGTGGCTGGGGAGCATGGCAGGCTGCCTTTCTGAAAAATCCCGCGGGAAAAGGCCGATTTCGTTAGACATGCGCTATCGTACAAATGTACAATCGTCAACCATGAAAGAAATAACTGTACCATCCAGGATTGCGGAAGCGGAGATGGCGCCGGCCGACGTGCTGGAACGGCTGACGGCCGAACTCGAAAAATTGACTCCGCAGGTCCGGAAGGCCGCCGCCTATGTCCTGGAAAATCCGAACGATGTCGGTGTCACCTCCATCCGGGAGATCGCCGAAGCGGCCGAGGTGAAGCCCAACAGCTTCGTCCGCATGGCGCGCTCGGTCGGCTTTGACGGCTACGAAGAATTCCGCCAGCCGTTTCGCAATCAGATCCGGGAAGGTCGGGAAAACTATCCGGATCGGGCGCGTTGGCTGCAATCCCTCGCCCACGGCGGCAAGCTGGCCGGCCTGTACAAGGCGATGGCCGAATCCTCGCTGGCCAATATCGAAGGGCTGTATTCCGCCGCCGACGCGCAATCCCTGAAACGCGCAGCCGATGCCATCGTGGCGGCTCGGCAGACTTTTGTGCTGGGGGTCGGCGTGGCTCATGCGGTCGCCCGAAACTTCGCCTACCTGGCCGGGATGGCGGTGGACAATGTCCGGGCCATCCCCCGCGACGACGGCATTCCCATCGACAGCATCGCCCGGGCCGGCACGGGCGACGTACTGCTCGCCCTGACGTTCAGGCCCTACCGGCGCGAAGTTGTGGAGGCGGTCGGGGTTGCCCGCGATCGGGGTGTCTCGATCATCGGTCTTTCGGACAGCCCCGCCTCGCCGATCCTGCTGCGGGCGGATCATCGCTTTGTCATTCCGGTGGATACGCCGCAGTTCTTCGTATCGACGGTCGCCCTGGCGGCTTTTCTGGAAACGTTAATGGCGTTTGTCATCGCCGATACCGATCCGGAAGCGATCGGAAATATCGAGGAATTTCACCAGCGGCGGCACGAGTTCGGCATCTACTGGGACGAGGAAAGCCCGCGGCCATGAGCGCCCGGACGCCCTCCCCCATCCCCACGGCGCTGGCCGCCCGCTACTATGTCGATCCCGAAATCTACCAGCGGGAATGCCGAAGCCTGTTCGGGTCGACCTGGCAATTTGCCGGCCATGCGTCCGCCCTGGAGCGGACCGGCGACTATTTCGCTTTCGAAATTGCCGGCGAAAGCCTGTTCTGCATCAAGGGCAAGACCGGCGAAATCCGCGCCTTTTACAACGTTTGCCAGCACAGGGCGCACGAACTGGTGCGTGGCGACGGCAACTGCCGCTATATCGTCTGCCCGTATCACGCCTGGACCTACGAATTGGACGGATCGCTGCGCGGCGCCGCCAATCAGCGTGCCGCGCCGGACTTTCCGAAGGACCAGGTGCGGCTAACCGAAGTTCCGGTCGAGAATTTTTGCGGGTTTCTATTCGTCAATCCGGACCCGGACGCCAAGCCCATGGCCGACTGGTTTCCCAATGCCGAATCGGAACTGCGGGCCTTCGTGCCGCACATCGACCGATTGAAACCCCTGGAATGGGTCGATGTCGACGAAGTCTGCAACTGGAAGGTGTCGGTCGAGAATTATTGTGAGTGTTATCACTGCGCTCTCAATCATCCGACTTTCTCCACCGGGGTGATCAAGCCGCAAACTTACGACATACAGCCCCAGGGCTACTGCCTGCGCCACACGACGGAATGCCAGAATCTGGACCGGATGACGTACCCCATCGATCCGGACGCCAACGCGCATGCCGGCAGCTACAGCTCCTGGTTCCTGTGGCCGACATTTTCTTTCCAAGTCTATCCGGGCAACGTGCTGAACACCTACCATTGGCAGCCGCAGGGTGTGGACAGGGTTACGGTCCGGCGCGGCTGGTACACGATCGACGGCGGCGATTCCGGTGTCATCCGCCGGCTGGCGCAGCAGGACCGACAGACCACGATCGAAGAAGATGTCCGCCTCGTCGAATCGGTGCAGCGGGGCCTGAACAGCAAGGGTTATCGGCCGGGGCCGTTGCTGATCGATCCGGGCGGCGGCGTGAACTCCGAACATTCCCTCCAGGCCCTCCACGGCTGGATCAGGGAGGTGCTGGACGACGGCGCTACGGTGCGCGAATGAGGTTTCCCGGCGTCGCGACCGCCATTTCGAATGCATTCCGAACTTCATTTCAGAGCACGTTGCCCGAAAATGATAACGCCGCTAAGCCATTGACTTAGCGGCGTTTTCTTTGGTTGTGGGGGCAGGATTTAACCCACGACGGTCAGGTAATGCGTTGCGGATCGCGCTTCGAATGTACGATGCTGGCTCGCCAATCGTTGCTCTTGCGGGAGATCAGCGACTAGGAAGGCGGTTTCTGGTTTATCCGGACCTCGGCACAGGCCCGTTGCCGGACTTCCAGACCAGGCGGTATTGAGGAGGCCGGTAGGGCCCACGGAGCCGGTTCGCGATCTCCCAGATCTTGGCCTTGAGTTCGTCGTGTGTCTGGATATTCACCGACCTGTCCCGCTGAATGGACCAACTCAAATGGTTCTGAACTGACTGCTTTCTGAAAGAGTGCGGACGCGGCGGTAAACTTTGCCAAACGACGTCCCGCTTAAGGGCTACCTGCCCAAACTGACTGTCCTACTCAGTAAACAGCTTCTCGTGGTCATCTCGACCCAGCTTCCACGAGAAATCACCGAGTTGTGCGATGCGAACACGTTTTGCCATTCTGCCGTAGCGCGTTTGCCTCGTCCGGGCTGACTGCTGCAACCCCAAGCCAGAATTCGATTCTCCGATCCGCCCGAAGATACTGCTGGCGCCGTCGGTCTTCGTGCCGAAAGCGCGTGACTTCAATCTGCTGTCTCTCACTGGCTTCGCGTATCTCCGGCCCCGGCCAGACCCGGTTCATCCTTTATCTGCCAGTCACGCTCCTTGGCGCCTCGCGATGTCGGCGTTTCCGCGCCAACGCTATGTTGCACCGCGATTTTCCGTGATCGCCATCCGACGGCCGACGCGGCCCCGTCATCGAACCGCAACCGCGCTGGCTCGACCTCCCGGCTGCCGCTGTCCGCCTGTGGCGTCGAACCATCTATCGCTCCGTCCTGCGCCCGCCGCGTTGCGCGCCGGTGATAACATGTTGGACGGCCGCCCGCGATAGCCGGAATTCCCGCGCGATGGCCGCCGGCTTGAGGCCGGCCTCCCAGGCGGCCAGGATCAGCCGCTCCTGCCCCGGTGTGACGGCGCCGGCCCGGCCCGGCGCTCTCGCCGTCTTTGGGGGGCCTTTCCTGGGACCGGCCGGTTCCGCCTGCCGGCTTTCGCCCGGCGAACCTTCCGGCACGGCGCGTCCGCGCCGCCGGGCCTCCCCGATCGTCGCTTCCACCAGCCGGTCCAGGGCGTCGTCGTCGAGCAGGCGGAGCGACCGGCCGAGGTCGGCCGGCAGGGCGAGGCCCGCTTTCCCTGACGGGCGGGCGGGGGCCGGAGCCGGCGCCCGCCGTCGGCTATCGCGGCTTCCCGGCGTTCCCGTCATCGCCCGTCTCCGTGCATTGCGGCCCCGGCAGGCCTTCACCGTTTCCGGGGCAGGCGGTAGAAGGGGCATCGATAAGCGTTTCCGGCATTCCGGGAAAGCCGGGCCATGTCATCAGGATATCGGCGAACGCGCGATCCTCTCCCCGGACCCCCGGAAGCCATTTCGAGGGCATGATTTTTTCGGGGCAGACGATCGGGGCGGCGACATTGCCGTCCGGTTCCGCGACGGTCATCCCCTCCCGCTTGGCGGGTATGGCGTTCGGCAGGCCGCGCAGCCGGTCGAGGTCCGGGTCCGTGTCGCTCATGGCCCGGATGTTGTCCGCGCGCCCTCGCGACGGTCGACGCCGGCCCCGCGTTCCGGATGGTGCGCCCCCCGGGCCAACCATTCGTCGAGCTTCGACCAGCGCCGGCGCCCGGAGGCGTTGCGCACCGCGATGGCGACCGCCTTCTTCTGGCCGACCAGCACCACCAGCCGCTTGCCGCGCGTGACCCCGGTGTAGAGGAGGTTCCGCCGCAGCATCGCGTAGTGCTGGGTCAGCACCGGGATCACCACGGCGGGGTAGCCCCAGCCGCGCACCGCGATGTCGCGCTCGACCAGCTTCAGCATCTCCACGAACTGGGAGAACACCAGCACCTTGCGCCCTTCGGCGACCAGCTCCTCCAGCAGCGCGAGAAGGCGCGCCCGCTTGGCGCTCGCGGCGACCTTGCGGGCCGCGTCGAGCTTCACCAGTCCCGGATCGCAGCAGACCTGGCGCAGCTTGAGCAGCGCGTCGAGGACCGCGATGCGGGACGCCGCCAGCCCGCGCGCCGCGATCGCCTCGCGGACCCGCCTGTCCATCGCCGTCCGGATGCTCTCGTAGAGCGCCGCCTGGGCGCCCTCGAGGGGGACCAGCTCGTCGATCACGGTCTTTTCCGGCAGGTCGGTCGCGACCTCTTCCTTGGTGCGCCGCATCAGGAACGGCTTCACCCGGGCCGACAGCAGCCGCTGCCGGGCCCGGTCGCCATGCTTTTCGATCGGCGTGCGGAACTCCGCGGTGAACCGCTTCCGGTTGCCGAGCAGTCCCGGGATCAGCCAGTCGTACAGCCGGAACGGCCACGTCCCGTCGAACTCGACGCGCCAGCCCGCGGCGCGGAGTTCCGGGACCCTCTGCGCGGCGAAGGCGACGCCGGCCGCGGCCGCGTCGTCCTCCTCGTCCAGGAGCGGCGGGAAGACGATGTCGGCCTCGCGCAGCGCGCGCGGCAGGCCGTAATCGTGGCGCAGCAGTTCGCGGTCCCGGCACCGGTGGCGCTCCGCCGCTTCCCGCAGCGTCTCCTCGAACCCGGCCTCGCGCGCCCGGTCGCGGCGGATGACCGTGTATCCCCGTTCGCCCGGCACTGCAACGTCGTCTCCCCGTCCGGCGCGCAGCCGGGCGGCCGCGCCCTCGTAGACGATCTCCAGCCGGGCGCAGGGATACACCAGGGTGGCGCCGCCCGTGCCGGCGCGCCCGTCGCCATAGGTAATTCGCGGCGTACGGTGCGTGCAGCCGTAGAGCGTCAGCACCGGCTCGGGCCGCGCGTCCCCGCGCGCCTCGACGCGATGAAGACGCGGCACGGCCGCGTGCTGGCCGATCCGGGACAGTTTGGCTGCGACCGCATGGACCGACCCGTGCGGCACCGGCGGCGCGGCCGCGAACCAGGACGCCAGACCCGGTGTCAGCCCGGTCTCCGCCACGCCGGTCTCGCCGGTCGCCGGGTCACCCCCTTCGCCACCCGGTGAATCCCCCGCAGATACGCCCCCCGGGGGTTCGACAGCCTGAGCCTGAACGTCTCCTTGCCCTCGTCGATCGCGTCGTCGAGCAGCGGCACCGAGACCGTCTTCGCCGTCTCGCCCGCCGCGAAGGTCAAGGTGCCGGAGACCGCCGTGTAGTCCGCCCCCGCCTTCGCCGTGCCGTCCTCGGTCGCGTAGTCCACCGAGACCTCACGCGCCGCCGCGCGGCTCAGCGTCACCGCGAAGTCCAGGCTCGCGTCCTTGCCTTCCCTGGCCCTGGCGTCCGCGACCCGGATCCGCACCGGGCCGCCCACGGCCGCGCTCGACGTGTTCGACAGCGCCCGTCCGTCGGCCGTGCATATCGCGCCGTCGGCCGCGCAGTCCGAAGACGGCGCGAGCGTCACCGTCACCTCACGCCACGAGCCGGGCTTCACCCGCACCCGCCAGAGGCCCGGCTCGACCCGCTCCACGCGCTTCGCCTTGCCCCCGGCCACCTTGAACGACGACACTGCCGGCGCCTTGCCGTCCGCGCCCAGCGCCTCGCTGAAGCGCACGTCCAGCGCGAACGCCGCCTGGCCGTCATGCTCGTCCGGCGCGCCCTCGAACGCCGCCGTCAGCGGCTCCGTGCGCTGCTGTTGCTGCGCCACCTGCTGCTGCGCCGCGGCCGGCGCCGCCTCGCGCGTCACCGTCACCGTGTAGGTGCGCGTGTAGCGCGCGTCCGGCGCCGTCACCACCACCACGATGGTGTTCTTCCCCACCGACAGTTGCACCGGCGTCGCCGGGTCGCCGCCGTTCACCGTCACCCGCGCATTCGGGTTCTCGGGGCGCGCGTTCACCGTGACCTCGGTCACGTCGTGCGCCACCGTCGCGCTGTAGGTCTGACGGTCCGGGTCGAACGCACCGTCCAGGCTGACCTGCCCGCTCGCGGCGGCCCGGGCGCCCGTCGCGCCGGCCGCCATGCACAGCGCCGCCGACAGCAGCACCGCAATCCGTACGATCTTCTTCATCGCACAGCCCCCCTAATTGCCGCTCAAGTCAAGCGCCCGCAGCCGGGCGTTCGCCCCGTCGGCGATCGTGATCCCGACCGTGGACGGTGAGCCCGGAGCCACGCCCGACGGCAGGTCCGGCTGGATCACCGCCACCTGGAAGCGCTCGTCGTCCGTGTCGGCGTCCTCGTGGGTCCTGATCGTGCCCGATCCGGTGGTCGAGCCGGCGGGGATCGTGATGCTCCTGATGAACCCGTGGTCGGCCGTCTCCGACGTCACAAACCTCACCCTGAGCGGGATCGCCACGTCGGTCGCCAGCGGCTTCGTCAGGACCGCCTGCAACTCCACCGGCGAGCCCTCGGCCACCGTGTCGTGCACCGCCCGCAGCGTCACCTCCGGCAAGTTGCTGAGGTCCTTGATCCTCACCTCCACCGAGGCCGGGCTGCCCGCCTGCACCCCCGGCGGCAGGTTGGCCGTGTCCAGCGCCACCGTGAAGGTCTCGTCGTCGGGGTCGCTGTCCGGGTGCGTCGGGATGTTGACGGTGCCGCAGGCGCGCTGGAGCCATCCGCTGATGGCGATGGAGTACGTCGTGCGGATCGGCAGGCGGCCGTCCGTGTCGCCCGTCAGCGACACCCCCCAGTCGCCGTCCTCCGAGGGCTTCGCCAAGGCCGCCTCCGAGGCGCCCCCGTGGCTCAGCACCACCGGAATGCGCACGGTGCGGCCCTGCTGCGGCAGCGCCGTCAGGCACGCCTCCACGCTCGCCGACGACCCCTCGTTCACCGGGTTCGGGCGGACGGAGAGCTTCACCGCGGCGGGAGCGGGCTCGCCCAGGCTCACCGACACGGTTTGGCCGACGCCCCAGCTTGGAGGAGTCGGACTCCCGGGCAGGTTGCCATAGCCCCAGCTCGCCATGACACCCTCGTAGTTCCCTGTGAACAGAGCGGCGTCCGCGAGCGGGAACCGGGTGCCGCCAACCACCAGCACAAGGCCCCACTTGCGGTCCACGCCCTTGTTCAGGTGCAAGACGAGAAAGCCGCCGGAGTTTGTGAGCCGGAGACCGAGGATCGTGTACGTGACCCCGCCATATGTGAAGTTGGCGTTGTCGAGCGCTCCAGTATTCGAGCTGGCTCGAAAGCCCTTCCAGCTCCCTCCGTCTCCGACCGTCATGGTGCGGGAGACGACGGTCTCAAGGGGGGGGCCTTCGTTGTCCTGGATCGTCAGGGTGGCGTACTGGCCGTTCGTCAGGCGCGTGTAGCTGTTGGCGGACGCGTCGGCGAGCCGCAGCACGATCGTCTCGCCCGACTCCATGTCCGAGTCGTCGTTGATCGCCACCGAGAGGTTCTTCGTCCGGCTCGTGTCGGAGGTTGTGAAGGTCACCGACTTGGTCGCGATCCGGAAATCGCCGGGGTTCTGCGCGTCGACATACTCCGTCGCCGTGCCCCCGCCCTGGCCCGTGACCACCTCCACCGCGAAGGTCGTCGAACTCGACGGCAGGAGGTCCACGGTCACCGGCACGCTCACCGTGCCCGCGCCCTCCGAAACCGTCGCAGCGTAGCGCGGAACACTGGAGTCCGGCCCCCCGCTCTGTCCAAAAGCCACCAGACCGATGCTTGTACCTATCAGCATCTCGACGCTGGCGCTGGACCCGGTCGTCAGCGTCCAGCCGGTGGCCGAGGTGCTCGCGCTCACCGCGAAGCACTCATCGGTCCCACCGACCCGGTCGTCGCCGTTGTCGGCATACGGGTAGTTCACCCGGCCCACCGTCTCGCCCGCCTGTACCGTCAGGGTCGTCGGCGGGTTGGCGCCGATGTCCTCCGCCGTCGCCTTCGTCTCGCCGTCGTCGCACAGGCCCGTCGGCACGTTGGTGCCAAGCTTCTGCGCCAGCGTGAACGACAGCCCGCCGTCGGGGGCCGGGACGCTGAGTTGGATCCTTATGGCTGGACTGGCCCCCGGGGCGGCCGTGTAGCCAGACGAGCTGAAGTTCCACGTCTTCGCCTTCGGGGTGCCGGTGCCGAACACCCAGGCGCCGCCGCCGTTGGCGTTCGTCGCCCTTACCCGCACCCGGTAGGGGGTGTCGTTGGTCAGGCCGGTGATGGACTGCGAGGTCGTCACGCCGCTGCGGGACACCGCCTTCCAGCCCGCCGAGGCGAGGCCGGTCTGAACCGCCGCGTCGTTCGCCACCGCGCCGTTGCCGGTCGTCGGCGCCGAGGTGTAGTGCACGTCGTAGCCCGTCACCGTCCCCGACGACGGCGCCGTCCACGACAGGTCCAGCTTCGCAGTGTCCGCCGTGACGGTCAGAGCCGTCGGCGCGACGGGGACGCGGCTGACGGTTATCGTGTACTCTAGATTCGCCGTCGTCGTTCCGTCATGATAGGAGGTAGTCACCACCACGCGGGTGTTGCCGCTGGTGACCAGCCTCACGGAGCGGGAGCCGGGGCTGCCGGATCCCGAGATCACGGCGGAACTGTCGATTGGACCCTGCCCGTCCCCTCTGACGGAAGCTGCCCTGACAGTCATGCTAGTTCCAGATATGGTGGGGACAACCCAGGAGGCCGCGACGGTCACGCTGGTCGTGCCGTGCGGGACGAGCGCCGTATAGCTCGTCGTGCCGCCGGCGAACGTCGGAGAGATCGGGACGTTGTTCCCGCCGGCCGTCAGGGTCAGGCCGGTCAACTGGGCACTTGGCGCCGGCGTCGCCGTCGGCGTGCCGCTGCCGTGCACCCAGATACTGGGACCGCCGCTGTTCTTCGCCCGCACCCGCACCCGGTAGGGGGTGTCGTTGGTCAGGCCGGTGATGGACTGCGAGGCCGCCGTGCCGCTGCGGCTCACCGCCTTCCAGCCGACCGAGGCGGCGCCGGCCTGCACGGTCGCGCCCGCCGCAACCGACGTGTTGGACGTGTAGTGCACGTCGTAGCCCGCCACCACCCCGGTCTGGGACGCCGTCCACGACAGGTCCAGCTTCGCGTTGCCCGGCGCCACCGTCAGGCCCGTCGGCTCGTCGGGCACTCTCTCCTCGATCAGGATGTGGGCCACGTCGTACTGCTCGGTCCCGCTACGGACCGTCCAGCCGGCCGTGGTGGTGGCGGCCCGGATCGCGAAGCACTCGTTGTGGTCGTCGACCGCGTCCACGACGATCGAGAAGCGCGCACTGCCTTCCGTTTCCCCCGCCTGCACCGTCAGCGTCGTGGGCACGGTGGTCCCAAGGTCGGCCCGCACGGCCCGGCCCGAGTTGGTATCGCACCGCCGGCTGTGGGTCGTCGATGGAACGTCCCCGCCGAACAGCGGCGTCAGCGTGAACGTCAGCCCGCCGGTCGGGGCCACGCCGCCGGCGAGCTGGATGGTTATGTCGGTGGCGCCCGCCTCGTCCTCGACTGCGTCGTAACCCGAAGGAGCGAAACTCCACACCTTCCCCTGCGGCGTGGTGCCGGTCCCGAACGCCCAGGCGCTGTCGCCCTCGCCGTTCTTCGCCCGCACCCGCACCCGGTAGGCGGTGTTGCCGGTCAGGCCCGTGATCACCTGCGAGACCGTCGGCGGGTCGGCCTCCGTGCCCCGGCTCACCGCCACCCAGCCGGCCGCGGCGCCGCCGGTCTGAACCGCCGCGCCGTTCGCCACGTTGGTTACCGTAGCCGAGGTGTAGTGCACGTCGTAGCCCGTCACCGCCCCTGCCGGCGCCGTCCACGCCAGGTCCAGCCTCCCGACCCCGGGCGTCACGTTCAGACTCGTCGGCGCGGCGGGCGCCGTGTCGTCGTCCTGGATGTTGACGGTGAGGACCTTGCGGGTCCCCAGCGCGGCGGTGCCGCTGGTGACGCCCGTCAGGGTCAGCTCGATGGTCTCGTCGGACTCGGCGTCGTTGTCGCCCTTGATGATGATCGGGCACGAGTGGCTCGTGGCCCCCGATCTCCCCACGGCGCATTCCGTCGGCACTAATTCCCAGTCAACGCCAGATCCGGAGGTCGTCGCCGTGCCGCCGGTGCGGCCGAGCGAGAAAACCACCGTGTCCGTCAGCGCCTCGGACAGCACGATGTCGAGGATCACGCGCTGGTCGGCGTCGGTCTCCTGCACCGTCACGCTCGACTGCGCCCACTGCGCCGTCGGCGTCGTCGTCGCCGCCGGCGTCACCGTCGCGTGCGACCAGGGGCCGTTGCCGGCGCCGTTCACCGCGCGCACCCGCACCCGGTGGACCGCGCCGTTCGTGAGGGAGCCCACGGTGTGCCGCGGCTTCAGTGCCGCGTCCGTGTAGTCGCTCGCCTGCCAGCCATCGTCACGGGTGCCGCTCGCCAGCGCCGCCGCGTCGTTGGCGACCGCAGTCCTGGTGGCGGTGGTGACGTGAATCTCGTAGCCGCCAATCACCTCCGACGGCGCCGTCCATGCGAGGTCAGCCTTGCCGTCGCCGCCGGTGGCCGTCAGCGAGCCGACGGCGCCGGGCGGGAACGCCGGCTGCACCGCCTCGCCCTTGACACGCAGGAAACCAGTGAAGCGGCTGCTGGCGGGGCGGGTGCGCCAGCTCCCGGAAGGCGGGGTCGTTTCCAGAATGAAATTATGAGCGTCCGCGATGCTCCAGCCCGTCGCGGCGCCGGCATCCTCGCTGGTCGATGCTGTTACTAGTGCTTCGTCATCGGGAGAAGTCGTCCTGTACAGGACCAGGTGATAGGTGGTGTTTCGCGCGAGCCGGGTGCCAGCCGGTGCTGTGAAGGTGACAACGTTAGTGCCAACGGTGAAAGTAACAGGGCCAGCAGTCTGGCGCGTAGCCGTGAGGGAGACGATCTTGGCGTTCGGCGCACCATTGTTCGAGGACCACAGCTCCGCCTTGATGCCTGCGAGGTCGTAACGAGATTGAGTGGGGATAAGCTTCATCCGCGCATCGATACTACTGAGGATATAGCCGGCGGCGCTGCCGGTGGTGAACCCCGTGGCAAACGAATCTTCTTCTAGCGCGGTCCCTTTGATTGAGTTCGCGTCGGGTCCCGGTGCTATAGCCTGCCCGAAATTGCTCACCAGCACAGTATCCGCCTGCGCCTGCGCCTGTTGGGCAGGGAACAGGCCGAGCGTGCCGAGCAGAAGCGCGAGGACGGGAAGGAGACGGAAGAGGCGGGCGCGGGGGCGCCCGGAGCGCGGGCCGGGCCTGGACGCGGGGCGTGCCGGGGTCGATGGCGCCGCTCCGCGCGCGCCGGGGCTCCTGCCGTGGAGGTGTTTCCCGGGCGCCGCCCCGGGTTTCGTTTCGATGCCCCCGGACCGCCGCTCCCGCGGGCATGTCATTGCGTTCGAAGCCATTGCTCCACCTTCACGTTCGTGCCGGATGGCGTGCTGAACCGGGGGTGCCGTTTCGTCGTGCCCGGCCGGGCGGTAGGACCCGGGCGGCAGGACCACGGCGTCATGACGCCGGACACGGCCTTGCCAACCCATTCGCTACAGCCGGACACACGCACCCCCACCTTCCGCTTTTGTGCGCGATAGCTATTACTATCGCGCGTAATCCGGGGCCCTGTGTGCGGACGGTGCGGAGGCCCCCGAATGTTCCTTGAACCCGCGTTCAACGCCTGCGAGGAGCCCGCAGCGGTCCGGGAAGCCGCGCTGGAGGAGCAGCTCGGACAGTTCGTCCGGGCCGCCCGCGGCGCCTTCAGCGTCAGCACCGAGCGGGCGCTCAGGTCCGATCTCGCCATCTACGCCGGGTGGTGTGCGGAGCGCGGGGAAAGGCCTCTGCCGGCCAGGCCGGAGACGATCGCCGCCTTCGTCGACGCCAAGGCGGAGACGCGGGCTCCGGCCACGGTGCGCCGCTACGTCACCAGCATCGGCATTGCCCACCGGGCGCTGGGGCTGGAGAAGACGGTGAAGAGCCCGCCGGTGCAGCTTGCGCTCAAGCGCATGCACCGGAAGAAGGGGCGCCGCCAGGACCAGGCGAGGGGGCTGACCTGGCCGCTGCGCCGACGCCTGCTGGAGGCGGCGGGGGAGAGATTGCTGGACGACCGCAACCGCGCGCTGCTCGCCGTCGCCTACGACGCGATGCTGCGCCGGGCGGAGCTTGTGTCATTGCAAGTCATTGACCTGCTTGAGGAATTGCCCGGAGACGGCAGCCTGCTGGTGCGCCGCTCCAAGACCGATGGCGAGGGCCGGGGCGAGATCGTCTGGGTCGCCCGGGACACCGTCCGGCTGGTCCGGGCGTGGCTCGGCCGCGCCGGAATGTCCGACGGCATGCTGTTCCGCTCGGTGGACAAGGGCGGGCGCATCGGCGCGCGGCTGCATCCCTGCCAGGTGCCGCGCATCTTCAAGGCGATGGCGCGCGAGGCCGGCCTGCCGGAGACGGTTGTGGCCGGCCTGTCGGGCCACAGCACCCGGGTCGGCGCGGCCCAGGACATGGTCGCCGCCGGCATCGAACTGCCGGCGATCCTGCATGCCGGGCGGTGGACGTCGACGGCGATGGTCAACCGCTACGGCGAGCGGCTGCTCGCCAGGCGCAGCGGGGCGGCGCAGCTCGCCCGGATGCAGGGACGGGGCTGAGCCGCGCCGGGGGGTGTACGGAAACGGCCGCCGGGCTATGATGCCCCGGCGGCCGGAACGGGCCGCAACGGCGGACGGGCGGGCGGAATCGGGTCCGCGCGGGCCCGGCAGTTCCAGATTCAAAAAATGCTATCGAGCGTAAAAACCGGCGGGTCCGGCGGCCCCGGCGGTCTGCCGGCCTGTCCCGGACAGGGCCGGCGGATCCCCGAAAAACACCGACAGTTCAACGGGTTGATGCCCGCCGGAGGCGGGGTGTCGTGCGCTGCCGCGGATCGGGCGGGCCGCCGGGTACGAAAGCGGATTGACAATTTTATGCGCGATAGTAATAGCTATCGCGCATAAAACGGCGCGGCGGAAGCCTGCCCTGCGCCGCCCCCGTGACGGCGTAAGCCATTGTCATTCCGTGGTTTTTCGGTCCTGCACGCCCCCTCCGGCGCCCGATTGGCG
Organism: Alphaproteobacteria bacterium; assembly: GCA_965202925.1. Lineage (GTDB taxonomy): Bacteria > Pseudomonadota > Alphaproteobacteria > Bin65 > Bin65 > Bin65. The sequence continues at coordinate 389,342 of CBDBCG010000003.1, forward strand.
TCGTCTGCGCCCGACAGGCCGATATCAAGCTGGAAATGGGGGCGCCTGCGGTGCTCCGGAGACGAGAACGCCGCGCACGGCTGTCCGTGCGCGGCGCTGTCATCGGGGCCGGAGCCGGCTCCCGGAACCCGCGGCCGGGGTCCGGAGGCGGCGGGCCGCGGAACCGGCCGCGGCGTTCCGTTTTCCAGCTGCTTGCGCTTCGTGCGCACATCTCCCGACTATTCCGTGTCTCCGCAGGGGCGCGTCCGCAGGGGATGCCCTTCGGGAGTCAGGTGGGAGCGCGGCCGCCCGGGGCCAGTTGGATTTTCCAATGGCGGCTATCGGAATCCCTTATCCGACCCTGCAAGCCGCCACCGGACGGACGGCCCCCAACCTGGGGGAGGACCGGAAAGAACTTGCGCCGGGTTCGGCGAATGGCGCGAAAACGGATGCCTTCGGCATCCAGCCTTGCGGAGGGGCCGCCAGGGACGGCGCCGGCCCCGCACGGCCCGGCGGGCGGCGTCCATGCGCGATGGGTGGTGAGGCGGTCCATGCCTCGTCCGGCCGTAGCGTTGCCGCGTATTGGACCGGACCCATTAACGCCCCCGGCGCGCTGGATAAGATGCCGAATGAAGGAAAATGCATGCCCCGCCGGCATGGACGCCGGCGGCGGAACCGGGGCGGAGCCTCAGGCGGTCCTCGCTCCGCCGCGCCGCCCGGGGTCAGTCGCCGAACGGCACGACATAGCCCAGGGACAGCGTCCATTCCCGGACATCGAAGCTGTAGCCCAGCCTCGGATCGTCCGCCGCACCGCCGCCGAACCCGAAGGCGACGTCATCGGCCATGTGGCTCAGCCGCAGGTCGAAGCGGCCCGCGGCGCCCCCGAACTCCATGCCGATCCCGATCAGCCACGGGTGCAGGGTGCGCTCCGCGCCTCTCGACCCCGCGATGTCGAAGGCCCGGTTGACGTGCCGCGCCTCGATCCTGGCCTCGACCCAGCGCGTGCCGGCGAACAGGTAGAGCGACCGCCCCGGCCCCAGAAACTCCAGCGACTGCGGCACATAACCCAGCCGCACGTTCAGACCGACGGCGTGACGCCGTTCGAGACGCCACGCTCCGGGCCATACATCCGTGCCGCCCTCGCCCGTGCCCTCCAGAAATCCCGCCACCCTGCCGTTGACATAAAGCGTGCCCGCGACCTCGCCGGCGAGGTACAGCCGGTGCGACAGCGGCCAGCGGTACCCCAGGGCCGCGCTGATCCCGTCGACCGGATCCCGCGCGCGGTCGCCGGCGCTCATCGCGGAGAACGGCGAAGCGAACCCGACCGACTTTTCGTAGTCCACGACGGTCATGCTCCGTTCGAGCGCGACACGACCGTAGAACCCGTCCCCGGCGTTCGCGGTCGCGCACCACATGCCGCCTGTCAGCACCAGGCCGGCGGCAAGCCGGAGGCCGGGACGTGACGCTCGTGCAGCCATCGGACAACCTCCGTTTCGTCCCCCGGATCCGCCCATCTCCTCGCGGTGCATCGCCGGGCGAACGAATGGTCCCGGGTTGTCGCGCGCCGGTCAAGCGCGGGATCCCGAGGGTTCGTCGGCCGGCTGACGCCCGGCGGCAGGTTGGTCCCTGTCTCGACCGGCTGTTCGAACGACGGGTTTCATGGTCGGCGGGTTTCGGGCAATTCGCTCCCGGCCGGGTGCTTCCGTACCGGGTTGCTCCCCATGGCGGCCCCGACAATGTCTCGGCGCGTCGAAACGGTGTTTCGGCGCCACGCGCCGCCGGCCCGGGTCACGGTATTGAAAATTTGCACATGCGATTTGATGACCCGGTCCGCGATCGTCGCTCGGGAGCCCGCGGATCGGAGCAATCCGCAATCCGTCGAGACACCCGCAGTATTGGGGAAATCCGGCGGGCCATCGCGATCCGGCGTGAGACTGTACACGGCAACCACCCCGGCTTTGTGGCCGGGACACAAGGTGAGGGCGATCGGGGGCAGCCTGTCTGGCCGTCGCGGGCACGGAAACGGACGCGGACGCGGCGTTGACGACGATCCGACTATCAGCTTCTCTGCGCTGCCCCACAACCTCAAACTAATCAGTCCGAACAATGTCGAGCGAGAGCGAAGCCCAGAGGGATGCGTCACCGGAAACGGTCCGTTTGCTGGCGAAGGGTCTTGCGGCCTTGACCCGAGATTTCGAGCCGATTCTGAGAGGGATCCAGGAAACAGCCGTACGTCTCCAACCGCTTGCGGAGACTCTGGCGGGTCTGGCGGCCGTCGCCGCCCCGTTCGTTCAGGCGGCGGCGTGCGGAATGGAAAGGTGGGACACCGCGGAAGACCTGCTCAAACGGGGATGGGTTCCCAACCACACTACGCCATTTGGTCTGGTCGCCGAATGCGGGAACGACGAAACCAAGCTCCAGACTTCGCTGCTTGCCTACTACACCGACAACTGGTCTGAAGTCCGAGCGCGCCTCGAATCGCGTGTGTCCTCGCTCGATATCGACGACGAGGCCAAGGCTACATTCCGAGAAGCCCTCGACGCCCACGACGCCGGGCTCTACCGATGTGTCAGCCGACTGTTGTTCCCGGAGTTTGAGAGAATATTGCGTGGGGCACTGTTCGACGGGCGGGCAGGGCATATTCAATACCACGAGTTTGTCACGAAGCTGTCCGGCGAGGCCGCCAACCTCGAACTCGCTGACTTCCTGACCTCCGGCATCCAGGATATGGTGTTGTTCAAGTACCTGACAGAAGGCGTCAGGAATTCCGAAGAACCAACCAACCACTCAACCGGCACCGCCCCCAAGTACGAGCCGGGATTCGCCGTCCGCGTCAACGCTACGAATATCGAGCAGGCCAAGCAGAGCCCGATCCCCACTCGCCATGCGGTAGCGCACGGCCTGGTCCCTCATTCATCGCAACAAAGCAGCCTGAACGCGATTTTCATCGCGGACTACGTCTTCTCGGTTGTGTCCCGCGCGATACGCAACAAGCCAGAATTCTACTCTGGTCACTGTCTCACCAATGTAGAGCCGGATAATCCCTGAAATGTCTGTTCTCGTAACGCTGTATCCACACGTATCGAAGTGTTCCCCCAATCGCCGTCGCCTTCTTAACCAAATGAACTTTGCGAACGGAACACTAGGGGTTTACGACCTGCAGTCCCAGAGTTCGGACCAGTTTCGGCACCTCGTCGAGAACGAAGGCGCGAAACGCGGACGCGACCGGGCTCAGCACGGAATCGCTGCGACTCACCAGGCCGACCGTGCGCCACACAGTCTCGTCGGCCTCGTCGGCCAGGTCGAGGGCGACAACATCCTCCGGCAGATCGATCGCCGTCAGCGCCGGCAGCAATGTCGTTCCGAATCCGGACTTCGCCAGCGCAAGCAGCGACGTGACGTTACGGACATACATCGACGCCTTTTCGGACAGGACCTTGTAACCGGGCACGTCGATCGTTTCCGATGCACCGTTCAGTATGAGGCATTCGCTTTCGAGATCGGCCCAGTGAACCGGTCTCCCCACCGCTGCCAGATTGCAGCCGGCGTTGCAGATGACCACGAAGCGATCCCGAAAGAGCGGTTCGAAGGCGACCGTCGTGTTGCCTGGGGGCCGGCCGGCAATTCCGAGATCCGCCTGACCGGTTTCGACGAATCTGCGGACGTTCCTGCTGTCGATATCCAGGAGCTCGATTTCGACGCCGGGCCGGTCGAGCACGAATCGGGGCAGCAGCGACGGAACGAGATTGGCGGCGACAGACGGGACGGAGGCGAGCGTGAGGCGCCCGATCCGGTTCCTGGCATAGGCGCGGATGCCGTCCATCGCCCGGTCGTAACTCTGCAGTTGAAGGCGTCCCGTCTCCAGCATGAACGTTCCCAGAGGCGTCAGGTTGCTCTTTCGGTCGGTCTCGAAGAGCGCACCCCCCACGTCGTGCTCTAGCTGCTTGAGCGTCATGGATACCGCGGAGGCAGTTCGGCAAAGGCGCTCGGCCGCATCCTTGATGTTGCCGGCTTCGGCCACGGCAACGAAGGTCCGCAATGTCTCGAGTTTGACCATGGCGCCGACAGTTAAGTTTGTTTTAAGATTATGACAGATATTTCGATTTGATTGAAGTCATCTTATGGTCGATGTTCGGCCGGTCGGTTCGGAAGCGCCATCGATCACATATAATATAGGTTTATCCGCTCTGGAGCGCTTCGCGGTGACGACTGGCGCCGGCTCCTGCGCCGTTCGCCGCAATTGCGATGTGTTCGCGCTCCTGTGCCTGGCTGCGCCAGTGTCACAAGCAGGGGAACGCTTGGAGAGAGGTGGAGCCTATAGCGTACATCCGGGCGCGACAGGATCGGCGCCGGCCCGCAGCTGAATTGCCGCGATCTGGCCTGACCGGGGCCGTTTCCCCCGGATGTCGCTGCAACACCCGGACCGGGGAGAGGCAATGGACTGTTTCGTTCTCCGCCGTCAACAGGACGCTTCAGCCAGCCTCGAAGTCGCTACTCGCATCGAAACGGCATAGACCATGACCAACATGGCGATCATCGACGGGCTTCAGTACGGGAATTGGTCGGAGAAGATTTTTCGCCAGATGCGCGACGGCGGACTCATCGCGGTGCATGTAACCATATGCTACCATGAGGATTTCCGCGATACTGCTGCCAACATCGCTGCCTGGAACCGTCGATTCGACCGGTTCTCCGACCTGATCTTCCCTTTGCGGTCGGCCGGCGACGTCGACAAGGCCAGGGAGGACGGCCGGACCGCGATCGTATTCGGTTGCCAGAACTGCTCGCCGATCGAAAGCGATATCGATCTCGTAGAAATCTGTCAGCAGCTCGGCATCCGCTTCATGCAGCTCTCCTATAACAATCAGAGTCTGCTGGCGAGCGGGTGCTACGAAGCCGAAGACGGCGGCATCACCCGAATGGGCCGGCAGGTCATTCGCGAGATGAACCGGGTCGGCATGGTTGTCGACATGAGCCATTCCGGCGAGAAATCGACCCTTCAGGCGATCGAACTCTCCGAACGTCCGATCGCGATCACCCACGCCAATCCGGCCCGATGGCACGACGTGCCGCGCAACAAGTCCGACGCCGTCCTCAAGGCCTTGGCCGAAAGCGGCGGAATGCTCGGCGTTTCGCTGTATCCGCACCACCTGAAGGACAGGTCGGCATGTACCCTGGAGAGCTTTTGCACCATGTTCGCCGATGCAGTCGAACTCATGGGGATCGACAATATCGGCTTCGGCAGCGACCTCTGCCAGGACCAGCCGGATAGCGTCGTCGCCTGGATGCGCAACGGTACCTGGACGCGGGACCGCGATTTCGGCGAGGGAGCGCCGGGCGCGGAAGGGTTTCCCGAGCAGCCAAGCTGGTTCAGAGACAACCGGGATTTCAGGAACATCCTGGCGGCGCTCGGCCAGCGTGGGTTTTCCTGCGAAGATCTGGAGAAGATCGCCCACGGCAACTGGTCGAGATTCTTCCGCCGGTCCTTCGATACCCAGAAAGCGTGATGGCGTGCCCGGCCGGAGAGCATGCGGACGTATCGCTTCGCGCTCCCGACAGCGTGATGCGCCTGGAGCGGATGGGCGCGTCATTCCAGACAAGGCTGAGCTTCATGCGCCAGTTGATCCGCCGCATGCGCAGGGAACGATGGCGGCTGGAGCGGACGCGCTTCGAACTCGATGCTGACGGTTACGGCGTCGCCGTCTACGCGGCGCGCGCGCCGGCGCGGACCTACTCCCTGATCGCGTATACGCACGAGATCGGCGCGGAACAGCGAACCGACCGCGTCATCGCGGAAGCCTGGGACGCCACTTTCTCGCTGTTCGACGGCGTGCCGGATGCCGCGGATATCGAACGGCTGCGCCACAATACGCCGAAACAGGAAGCCGGCCGCTTCAGAGCCAGCGAGCTGACGCTGGCGCGGGCGAACAAGAGCATGCGTCTGTTCGCGCATGTCGTCGATCGCCTGGCCGCCGGCAGGCAGCCCGATGCCGGCCGCCTGGCCGACGTCGGCTATCTCATGCGCACCACGGCGGTTTACGGCAGCGGCAAGTTCGGCTGCGCCGATCGCGAAAAGATCGCGGACCGGCCCGAGATGCGCGGTCCGTTCCAGGCCGAATTGCTCACGGTCTACCTGGTCCGCTGGCTGAGCATCGACCTGGTCAACCATGTGGCGCGATGCCGGGGCGGCGACGGGAGTGCCGCCCTGGCGCCGGACTATGCCCGTTTTCTGGGTATCGGAAACGCCACGGGCCTGGGAATGGCTCCGTTCCTCATCAAGCACCCGGTTCTCATCAACAACTGGGTCCGGGCGCGGGAGACCGCATTGGCGCGGGTGCGCGCCGTGCCGTCCGTCGACCCCGCAGGGGCCGCAAGCTTCCTCGCTCTTCTGGACCGCGCCCGCCGCTATGTCGAAGAGTGGAATGTGGCGGACGCGCCGCAGACCGCGCGCATCCGGCGCCTGCGCGCCGATCTCGGCAATCTGGCGGGCTGGTGCCCGGCCGGGCTTGCCCGCCCCTTTCCCTGGGATGCGATGTACCGCTACGCCGAGGAGGCGTTTTCCCTTGAAGGGCAGGAGTTCGTCGTTTCGCTGCTGCTGGAGCGGCAGGGCCCGGTCGTCGACGACCTCTGCGAGGAGATGAGCGCCCCGGCGCCGTCCAGGCTGAGACCGGAGATGTCGCTGGGGGAGCTCCTTCGCCTCATCGACGCGCATTACGGCTGGGCTCTGGCGACGGACTTCAAGCACGAGGAGGCGGTGAAGCGCTTCTGGTACTATTCCGAAGAAAAGCTGGAGCCTCGGGTCGGCGATCGCCAGACCGAGCCCGGTGCGGATCTCGAAATGCCGATAGCGATCGCCCGGGAGGTGAGCCGGCTGAAGGCCCGTCTGCTCGAACACGACGAGACGCGGACGGTGGCCGACTTCCTCGTGGCGGCGCCCGAATTTCGCACGATCGTGTGGCGGATACAGACGGCCGTCCGGTGTCCATATGGCGAAATCCGCGACAACCTGATTGGCGCCAGTCAGCGTCCGGTCGATATTCTGCGCTTCAAGCTGGCGTTCTTCGGCGTCTCGAAATTCGATCCGAAGTCCGACCTGTGGACGCGGGTGAACATGTACCAGGGCGCACCGCTGCCGGACGAGATCGCCGGCGGGACAGAGACGGAGTGGGTGTATCCGACCCGGCCCGCAGACCCCATGATCAAGGCCAGGCCATGAGCGTGACGGCGACGCCCTTTTCGCTGAATGAAATCGGCTTCTACTTCACCCGCGCCGCCGTCGGAGCCGGCGCTCCGTTCGGAATCGGCGAGGACTTTGCCGAAACCTCCAAGTGGGTGGCGTATCTGGGCTTCGATCCGGCAGCGGTGGCAGTACCGGCCCTCTGCGGACTTGCCGACGGCAGGAGCGGCATGGCGCTCACGCCACGCCGGACGGAGGATGCATTTTGCGTCGGGAGCGGCGACGGCCGGATCCTGTCCGCCATTTACGCCGGGCCGGCAATTGCCGATCGGCTGTCGATCGCAGCAGCAAGCGCCGAAGAAAGCCGTCTGTTTCTGGACAAGACCGACCAGCCCTTGCTGATTGCAGCCGCGGTTGCTGCGGCCGGCGCTGACAGGGCCCGCATTGCGGTGTCCTGGCAGTCCCAGAACAGCGAACGAGTCGCCGTCGCGCTGCATCGCGGCCTCGCCACGTTGGCGGGCCCGGATGAGGGAGACGTTGCCGCGTCCGGCCCGGCGAGCGTCGAGGTTGTCGTCAACGGTACCGGCGCCGTGGCGCCGCTTCCGTCGCGAAAGGCGACAAGACGACTCGCCGAAGGCAGGGCCGACGCGGTCAAGTGCGGTGTCGCCGTGGACGGTATGGCCTGGTCGAGGGTGTACGAATTCTTCAGCAGGTGCCTGGTGCCCTCGACAGGCCGGTCCCGCACTGCCGGCGCCGGCGGCGGGGGACTGACCGATAATGACTGAGCGACGGATGCACGTCCCGGTCCAGGGGTCGGCCAAGGCGATCCGTTGCAGCTCAACCGGATTGCTCCAGGCCGCCGGACGACCCCTTGCCCCGGGGCGCTCTTCCCTTCTCCGCGACCGCTATCCTGCCGTCGGTCCCAACGCAAGGCAGCGTTCAAATCACTACAAATAAATTGAAATAAAAATAAATTATTTCGAATTGATTGAAATTACTCGCGCTTTCATGCTGCGATTCCAGATCGCGGCGTCGACACCGATGCTCAAATCAAAGTCGGAAATTGCTCCCCGGTCGTGGTTTTCCGCGGCCGAGTCGGTCGGGGAACAGGCGATCGGCCAAGGCCAATGTCTGCACGGCAAACGAAATTTTCGCGGGCGCTGGCGACCAGGGCCGGTAAATTCCCGACAATGAAGCCGCTGAACGCGCAGGAGTTGGATCGATCGAGGATCTCAGGAACAACCAGCGGATTTTCGAGCGAGCATCCTGCCCCGCAGCCGGCGGAGGATTCGCGATGCATCCGGCGTGGACCCCCGGTCCACTCGAACGATTGGGGCCGGCGACGTTACGGCAGCGGCGGCGCCCACGATGTACGGCACCTAGAAAACGCAGGGAGTAGTTCAAAATGGGAAAACTGAAACTGACGCTCGGCGCCGCCGCCATCGCGGCGATCGCGGCAGCGCCGGGAACGAGCCATGCGGCGACCGGCTGCGGCACGAAGGACGAGATCACCATCGCCAGCATGACTTGGCTTTCGGGCATCGTTCTGGCGCAGGTCACCCACAAGATTCTCAAGGACGGCTATGGCTGTAACGCCAAGCTGGTGCCCGGCGATACGGTGCCGACGGCGACCAGTATGCTGACCAAGAACAAGCCCCATATCGCGCCGGAGTTGTGGATCAGCACCGCCTCGTCGATCTGGGAGAAGATCAAGAAGAAGGGCAACGTCTACAAGGCGAGCGACGTATTCAGCGAAGGCGGCAAGGAGGGCTGGTGGATTCCGGACTACGTCGCCAAGGCCAATCCCGGCCTCAAGTCCATCGGCGATCTCAAGGACCCGAAATACATGAAACTCTTCGTCGAGGCGCAGAGCGACGGCAAGGGCCGGCTGTATGCCTGCCCGCCGGGCTGGGCGTGCGAGATCATCAACGGCAACCTGTTCAAGGCGCTGGGGATGGGGAAGGCGAACTACCAGCTGTTCTCGCCCGGTTCGGGCGCCAACCTGAAGGCGTCGATCGCGCGCCGGGTGACGCGCAAGCAACCGATCCTCGCCTACTACTGGGGCCCGACGGCGGTGATCGGCCGCTATAATCTCGTGCGCCTCTCCATGCCGGCCTACGACGACAAGAAGTTCTTGTGCCTGACCGACAAGAACTGTGCCAACCCGGAGGTTTCGGGCTGGAAGGCCGGCGAGGTCGCTGTCGCGGTGGTGACCAGCCTCAAGAAGAAGGCGCCGAACGTGGCGGCCTTCCTCGGCAAGCTGCAGGTGCCGAACGCGGTGGTCAACAGCGTGCTGGCGTGGGGCGACGACCGCAAGGCGAGCCCGGAAGAGGTCACCGCCCATTTCCTGAAGACGCAGGAATCGGTATGGGCCAAGTGGGTCCCGACCGACGTTGCGGCGAAGGTGAAAGCAAGCCTCAAATAAACGAGACGCGAAGACCGAACGGATGGCGGGCGTCCTTCGCGGGCGCCCGCCATTTTCGTTTTTACGGCCGGAGACTTACCGATCCGAAGGGTCGGGTGTAGGATCGGGCTGTCCGCCCGGTGTTCTTGCGTTGCCCTCGATCCGGTATTGCAGGCGCGGCGGGTAAGGCCCGCGGGGAGGCGGAATACGATATGGCGACGGAATTTCCCGAACTGTTGAACATGCGGCAGGTCCGCATCGGCATCGACGAATCCTTCAACTGGGTGGTCGAGCATTGGAGCCAGACGCTGGAAGAAATATTCCTGCCGATCGTCTATCTGCTCCGCGCAATCGAAAATTTCCTCCTGTGGATGCCCTGGTATGTCGTGATCCTCGCGATCGCCGGGATGGGCCTGGCCGCCACACGCAACAAGTGGATCGCCCTCGGCCTCGGCCTCATGACCTTCCTGATGGGATTTTTCGGCCTGTGGGAACCGGGCATGAAGACCATTGCGCTGATGCTGACGGCGACCTTGCTGGCCGTGATCGTCGGCATCCCGATGGGCATCCTGATGTCGCGGTCGGACCGGGTCGAACGCATCACCCTGCCGGTGCTCGACATCATGCAGACAATGCCGATTTTCGTTTACCTGATCCCCTTCGTCATGCTGTTCGGGCCGGGCAAGATTCCGGCGCTGCTGGCAACCATCGTGTTCGCCGTACCGCCGGTCATCCGGCTGACCAATCTCGGCATCCGCCACGTCGACCGCGAGGTCGTCGAGGCCTTCACGGCCTTCGGTGCGACGCGGCGGCAGCTGCTGTTCGGCGTCCAGGTGCCGCTCGCCATGCCGACGATCATGGCCGGCATCAACCAGACGACGATGATGGCGCTCTCGATGGTGGTGATCGCCTCGATGATCGGCGCCGGAGGTCTCGGCTACCAGGTCCTGCAGGGCATCCAGCGCCTCGAGATCAGCCGCGGCCTGCTCGCCGGCCTCGCCATCGTCTTCCTCGCCGTCATCTTCGACCGCATCGCCCAGGCCTACGGCAAGCGCATGCAACAGCACCTGCATCTGGGGCACTGAGCCGTGTCGGAACCGACAGCCGATCGGGAAACCAAGATCGGGATCGAACGCGTCTACAAGATTTTCGGTCCCGATCCCGCAGGCGTGCTCGACCGTGTCAGGGCCGGCGCCGGCAAGCAGGAACTGCTCGAGGAGACCGGCCACACCATAGGCATCCGGGATGTCAGCCTCGATGTCGGCGAAGGCGAGATCTTCGTCGTCATGGGCCTGTCCGGCTCGGGCAAGTCGACCCTGATCCGGCACATCAACCGGCTGATCGAGCCGACCGACGGACGCATCCTGGTCGACGGCGAGGATGTGCTGCAGCTCGGCCCGGACGCGCTGCGCCATCTGCGGCGCTTCAAGATGAGCATGGTGTTCCAGCGCTTCGCCCTGCTGCCCCACAAGACCGTGATCGAGAATGTCATGAGCGGATTGCAGATCCGCGACGAGGGGCGGGGCGGCGGGTTGCCGAAAGGCGGAGCGGCCGGGCGGCTGGCCGGGCGGCTGGGCCTGTCCGGCGGCGGCAGTTCCGACATCCGCGATCGGGCCCAGGCCCAGGTCGATATGGTTGGCCTGCAGGGTTTCGAGAACCAGTATCCGAGCCAGCTCTCCGGCGGCATGCAGCAGCGGGTCGGCCTCGCCCGGGCGCTCGCGACGGACGCCGAAGTGCTGCTCATGGACGAGGCTTTCAGCGCGCTGGACCCGCTGATCCGCAACGACATGCAGGATCAGCTGATGCAGATCCAGAACAGCCTCAACCGGACGATCGTGTTCATTACCCACGACCTGGACGAGGCCCTGCGCATCGGCGACCATATCGCGATCCTGCGCGACGGCGAATTGCGCCAGGTGGGCCCGCCGGAGGAAATCCTGATGGCCCCGGCGGACGATTATGTCAGCCGCTTCGTCAAGGACGTGAACCGGGGCCGCGTGATTACGGTCGGCAGCATTGCCGTCGAGTATCCGACCGTGGAACTGGGCAAGGCCGGCTTCCCCGACGCCCTCGCCAAACTCGAAGCCAGCGAGCACAACACCGTCTATGTCTGCGACGCCGCCGGCCGGCCGGTCGGCGCGATCACGGCAGAGACGGCGCGCAGCGGCTCCGACCTGACCGGCCTGATCGCCGACGATGCGAAACTCGCACCGGTCCTCACCGTCGACGGCGGCGCCGTGATTGAGGACATGCTACCCCTCGCCATGAAGAGCGAGGTGCCGGTCGCGGTGCTGAACGGGCAGGGCGCGGTCATCGGCGGCGTGCCGCGCCGCGCCGTGTTGTCTGCGCTGGTGCGGCGGGTGGAGTGACCGGAAGTGTCGATATTGCTCATGCTTGAAAAATAATCTTTGTATTACAATGGGTTGCATTTGACACCGTTCATATGTCTTCATGAAAGGATCAGATGTTATCCACCCCGCGCTCCCGCTCGTCCTTGGGCTTGACGAAGGACATCAGAGCGTTCCGTCAGGCCGTGGCGGGCGTCACCGGATCCGGCAGAGGGGAGATAGGCGGGGCAGCCAAGCCCTCGTCACCTCTCGGTCGGAGCCGCCCGGCAATCGGTGCGGCTACATTTTCGCGATGATGCCGCAGGCAATGCGTCCTCCGGAACCGCCGATGGGCTGGGCCGTGTGGTCGTCGCGGTTCTCGTGGATGATGACCGCCGAACCGTCCGCGTCGAGCAGCGCAGGCATGTCGCCGCCCGCCACCGAGACCCGGGTGGTGAAGAACTCGGCCCGGGCGGAGCCGTCGGCTGCGACGTACAGGTTGGGCAGGTCGCCGTTGTCCGGTCCTTCCGGGTGGCGCAGGCCGTGCTTGACCTTGTCCGGATTGATGTGGCCCGTCGCCGCCTTGAAGTTGGGCGTGCAGGCGCCCACCGCGTGCAGGTGAATGCCGTGGCCGCCGGGCGGCAGTCCGGCCGCCTCGACCGAAACGAGCACCCCGCTGGGCGTCTGTTCGAAGCTGGCCTTGCCGATGACCGCGCCGTCGGTACCGATGATCTCGGCCGCGGCCATGTCGGCCGCCGACGCGCTCGGCGCCGCAGCGAGGGCCAGGGCAGCAGTGAGAGCAATTGCAGCAATCTTCATCAGGACTTCCTCCTCGATGCCGACTCCGTACAGGCGGACCTGCCGCTCCGCCACGGTTCCTTTCGAACGATGAAGGAACTTCGGCGTCGCCCGCGATTTCCCCAACCAGCTTGGCCTCCAGATTGTGGACAATAACTCATCTCGCCCGTAATCGCGCACCGTTCCCCAAAGATGTCGAGAACCGCGCAGGTATCGGACACTCGGTGGTGGAGAGCTGGCCGCCGGTGCCGCCGACGATGCCCTTCACCGTGTCGAGCGGATCGCCGAACGTGGTGTCCGTGGTCGCGAACGCCGCGTCCGCACCGGCCAGCAGGGCCGCGGCCGCCAGGGACGCCACGGCGAGCCCGCGCAGGATGGCGCCCGGGCGGGCCGCCCACGCCCCGGATCGGGGGGAGCCTGCCCCGGTCCCCGAGCCGGGGGGCAGGCGGCCGGCGCCGTCCTTGCCCCGCCGCTCACGGGGTGGCCCCCGGAAGCACGGTGCCGTCGTCGACGGTCGACGCGCGCCGGCGCGTCTCCGCCCAGTCGTCCAGGTCTTCCCGCCGATAGCGGACCCGGTTGCCGAACCGGCAGAACACCGGCCCCGCCCCCGTGCACCGGTAGCGGGCCAGCGTCTTCGGCGCCAGGCCGAGCAGGCGCGCCGCCTGGACCGTGTTCAGATAGTGGACTTCCTCCGTCATTCCCGTCTCCTCCCGCCCCGCACGCCGATCCGGGGTCGCTTCGACGGCGCCCGGACCGCTCCGGACGCATGAGCGGCTATCGAAGCGTGGAAGGCGGCCGGCGGGGATGGTCGAAATGCGATTCGCAAACGGCCACCCTTGAGAGCGCACGGAGACGCACGGCGATGATCGGACTCGCGGGCGCCGGCCGGACGCCCTGTCTGGACGGGCCATAAACGGCCGACTCCGTCTCCGTCACGGACCTTGGTTTCGGATGAACGAACGGCTCGCTGGGCCGGATTCGGCGGCGGTCGGAACTGACAGGGATCGTCCTGCTGATCGTGGCGTTGGAGCCCGAAGCGGCAACCTACCTGCCGAAAATTCTCGTCGGGTTCTGACGCGGCGGCGGCGACGGGCGCGGCTCGGCCGACAGCCGCAGACCCGATCGGCAGTTTGCCCGGCGATCGACCCGGAGGGCCGACAATCCGCTTGTCTCCTGCCCGTTCGATCTGTGAAAATGCATCCAAATTTCACATTTTCTGTCCGATCCGCTGAAAGCGTCGGGTGGAGGAAAGAGCGATGAAGTTCAGCTATTTCTCGAACGCCGACAACACCTACAGGAATAACACGCGGACGGTCGAGGAGTTGCTGCTCCAGATCGTCGACCAGGCGGTCTATGCCGAAGAGCTGGGCATGCATTCGGCCTGGATCGGCGAGCATCATTTCAACGAGTTCGGTACCAACGCCTCGCCGGAGATCATGCTCGGCGTCGTCGCCGCCCGGACCGGGCGGATCCGGCTGATGCCGGCTGTGACCGTCCTGCCGCTGCACCATCCGCTGCGCGTCGCCGAAAACTGGGCGACCGTGGACCTGATCAGCGGCGGGCGGGTCGATTTCGCCTGCGGCCGCGGCTTCGACAAGCACGAATACGACCGCTTCGGCGCCGATTTCGAGCGCAATGCCGAATTGCTGGCCGAAGGGCTCGACATCGTTCACCGGGCCTGGACCGAAGAAGGGCGCTGGTCCCATGACGGCGCGTTCTACCAATTCGAGGATGTCGAGATCGTCCCGAAGCCGGTCCAGAAGCCGCTGCCGGTCTACGTCGCCTGTTTCTCGCGGCCCACCGTGGACATGACCTGCCGGCGCGGCTTCAACATGTCGATCGCGCCCTTCGCGGCCGGCATGTCGTTCGGCGGCGTCGACAAGATGATCGACTATTACCGGGAGAACTGCGCGGCCAACGGGCACCGGCCCGGCACCGTCAACTCGTCGATCTTCCTGCATTTCGGCGACACGCCGGAGGAGGAACGGGCGGCGCGGGAGCGGCAGGTCCGCTTCTTCCTGGAAAACGCCCTGCCGACGATGCGGACGGCCTCCAAGGCCAAGACCAAGTCCTACGACTACTGGCACGACATGGCCGACCGGGTCAGCCGGCTGAAGCCGGAGGATCTGGTCTCCCGCATGGTCCTGCTCGGCAGCACCCAGGCGATCGCCGATTCGGTCGGCCGCTTCGCCGAAATGGGGATCGACGAGCTCGGCCTCTACGTCAATATCGGCCTCAAGGACCCGCAGCAGACCCGGGAGGAGATGCAGCGCTTCATGGAAGAGGTTGCGCCGCTGTTCCCGGAGGCCGGCGCGGACGGGCGGATCGCCGCCGAATAGCCGGAACGCGCGCAGCCGGATTGCCACGGGCGCAGGGCTCCATTCCATGACAACGGCGCGCCGGCCCAACCCGATGTTCGGGCCTAACGCCTTCAAGCTGGGCGTGTTCCGCATGAACGCCGAAGGCGGCTTGGCGATCACGCGCAAGGAAGGCCGCTGGCGGGCCGAGTGGGCGGGCATCGCCGAAGCCAGCCGGATCGCCGACCGGGCGGGCCTCGAATTCAATCTGCCGCTGGCGCGCTGGAAGGGCTACGGCGGGACCCACGACAACGCCGCAAGGTCGTACGAAACGCTGACTCAGGCGGCGGCTCTCGGATCGATTACCGAATACGCCTGCATTTTCTGCACCGTCCACGTCGCGTTGATCCACCCGGTCTTTGCGGCCAAGGCAGTCTCCACCATCGACCATGTCAGTGGCGGCCGCGCCGGGCTGAACATCGTGTGCGGCTGGAACCGGGACGAGTTCGACATGTTCGGCGTGCCCCTGCCGGAGCACGGCGCGCGCTACGAGCAGGGGATGGAATGGTTCGAGATCTTCGGGCGGCTGGTGCGCGGCGACCGCTTCGACCATACCGGCGCCCATTACCGGCTGAAGGACGCCTATTCCGATCCGCCGACGGTGCAGCAGCCGGGACCCGTCATCATGTCGGCCGGCGGATCGCCGGCAGGCCGGGCCTTCGCCGCCCATGCCGCGGATTTCCTGTTCGCCGTCGTGCGCGACGCCGATCACGCTGCCGCGGTCGTGGAAGAAATCGCCGCCGACGCAGCGACCCGCGACCGGTTCGCCGGCATCTGCGCGATTGCCCATGTCGTGTGCCGGGAAACCGGGGCAGAGGCGCGCGAGTTCTACGACGATTATGCGCTTCGGCACGCTGACAACGAGGCGGTCGATCGCTGGACCGGCGCCAAGGCGGCAACCTCCCAGTCCGCTCCGGCTGACGTCATGGCGGCCCGGCAGCGGGTTGCCGGCGGCCACGGCTCCATCCCGCTGATCGGAACGCCCGAGCAGGTCGCCGAAGGGCTGATCGCTCTGCACGGCGCAGGCGTCTCGGGTGCGTCGCTGAGCTTCTTCGATTTCCGGAAGGAGCTGCCGTTCTTTATCGAGCGGGTGCTGCCCCTTCTGGAGCGGGCCGGTCTGCGCGAACCATTCCGGCCGGGCTAGGCATCCGGCGGCTCGACCAGGATCATGTTGAAATCGGCGATGTCCCGGCGGTGGCACCGGGCTTCCTGATATTCAGGGGAGTCGTAGAAGCGCCGCGCCGCTTGCGCCGATTCGAACTCGACGATCGCCATGCGCCTGGGCAGCCAGTTCCCTTCGATCGGTTCGGGCTTGCCGCCCTCGACCAGGAACCGGCCGCCATATTGCGTGACGGCGGCCGAGCCGCGCGTGCTGTATTCCGCCCTGAAGGTCGGCAGATCGAAGACCTCGACGCTGGTCACGAGATAGGCCGGCATGCATCGTCCCTCCGCAGATAGAAAATTCGGGCAATTTCTGGCCGAACCGGGGACCCAGGTCCAGCGGAGCACGGGGATGGGGAGCGCGATGGCGGGCGCGTTCGACCGGCCGGCGCGCGCTTCGGACCCCAGAATCAGAAACGGGCGCCCGGATGAAGCAGAAACGAGCGCCCGTTTCCGTTACGCGTTCGGCCGACGCCCTATTCGACCAGCGCCTTCTCGGCCCTGAGCTTGTCGGTCAGCGACTTGAGGATGGCTTCGGCGTCGAAACCGCGCTTCGCCACACTCTTCTTCCAGACTTCGAGAGCCGGCGCGGAGAATTTGCGCCAGGCGTCCCTGTCTGCGTCCGAGATCGGCACGAAGGTCTTGCCCATCGCGCGCAGCTTCTTCTCGCCTGCCCAGTCCGACCTGGCGACCGGGTCGGCAATCCGCTCTGCCCATTCCGGATTGCAGTGTCCATCGACGACGGCTTTCTGCTTCGCGTCCAGTCTGCTGTAGGCCGCCTTGTTCAGCACGATGTTCCAGACTGCGCCGAACAGCGGAACATCCATGATATACTTGGTCGCCTTGTGGCCGCCGAAGGCGATCAGCGCGCCGTGAACGCCGGTCGACGCCGTCGCGATGCCGCGCTCGAACGTGTCGCGGATTTTCGGGAACGGAGAAAATACCGTGACCGCGCCGGCCTGCTTGAAGATGCGCGCCTGGGTGGCGTTCGCCGGCCGCATCTTGACGCCCTTCAGGTCGGCCGGCGTCTTGATCGGCTTGCGGGTCGAGAAAATCGTCAGCGGCACCATCGTGTGCATCAGGCAGTTCCTGGCGTCGGTCATTTCCCGATCGGCATATTCGGCGTACCACGCCGTCAGCGCCCGCGAAGCGCCCAGCGGCTCCTTCAGCATCAGCGGATGCTCCGGCAGCGACGTGACCGGCCAGCGGCCCGGATTGAAGCCGGGATTGATCCAGACGGCATCGGCGATGCCCGTCTTCGCCATGTCGTAGTGGTCGCTCGCCTTGCCGAGCTGGCTCGCCGGAAAGTACTGGAACTTGATACTGCCGCCCGACTTCTCGGTGATCGAGGTGCCCCACGCGACGAATGCCTTGTGCAGCGGATGAACCGGCGGCACCCAGTGGGCGAATTTCAGTGTGACCGTTTTCGAGTGGACCGGGCCGGCCAGCAGGCACAGGGCGAGCGCCGAAGCGGCCCCGATCCGGATGTTGCGAATAACCATCTTTTCCTCCCTCAAGGCCTGCATCTGTGCGCGTTAGCCCAACCAATCCGCGGAGTTGCGCCCTTTCCTGCAGGCCGAATCGAGTCTACCGAATAACATGTAAAATACAATATTGATCTCATATATCCGGCGTGCGCGAACGACTCTTTGATGTGATAAGGGTTCGACGCGCGCCGCCTCTGTGGTGCCCGTGCTATCTGTGGGCCCGTAATGGACTCGAAGTTCCTCGACAGGTCGGTCCGCTGGCTGACCGGATTCGCCGCCCTTCTTCTGCTCGGCGTGACCTTGCTGGTCTTCGTCTCGGTATTGCTGCGCTTTTTCTTCAACGCGCCGATACCCGACACCAACGATCTCGGCCGGCTCACCATGGGTATCGCCCTGATGAACGGCATCGCTCTGGCGACCTGGTACGGGCAGCAGATCACCATGGACACGGTGTGGCTCGCCGTCGGCGCGCGGGCGAAGCGGATCATCGACATTGTCGCGACGTCGGTGACATTCGCGGTCATCCTGGCCATCGCCTGGATCATGTTCGGCAGGGTCGATTCTGTGATCGCTTCGGAAGAAGTGACCTTCGATCTCGCCATTCCTCTGTGGATTTTCTACGGGCTGGTCGCCCTCTCGGCCTGCGCCGCGACCTTTCTCAGCCTGATACGCCTCTGGGCGGTCCTGCGCGGGAAGGAGATTGCCGCGCCGGTCACCGAACCGGCAGTCGACCCGGCGAGCCGCTGAACGATGGACGGCCTCAGCCTCGCGATCGGCGCCTTCGTCATCCTGTTTGCGCTCATGCTGCTGCGCGTCCCGGTCGGAATCGCGATGGTGCTGGTCGGTGTCGGCGGCTTTGCCATTTTGACCGATCTGGGTCCGGCGCTGTCGCTGCTGGAACTGACGCCGATCCGCACGCTTACCGATTTCACGTTCGGGCTGGTGCCTCTGTTCGTCCTGATGGGCGCGCTGGCCAACGCTTCGGGCATGAGCCGCGACCTGTTTCGCGCCTCCAACGCCTGGCTGGGGCACCGGCGCGGCGGCCTGGCCCTGTCCACCGTCGCGGCGTGCGGCGGGTTCGCCGCGATCTGCGGCTCCTCGGTCGCGACCGCGGCGACCATGTCGAAGATCGCGTTGCCGGAAATGCGCCGCTACGGCTATGCCGACAGCCTGGCGACCGGCACCATCGCCGCCGGCGGGACGCTCGGCATCCTGATTCCGCCGTCCATCGTACTCGCTGTTTACGGCATCATTACGGAAACCGACATCGGCAGGCTTTTCGTCGCCGGCCTGCTGCCCGGCCTGCTGGCCGTCCTGATGTACATGGCGGCGGTGCAGGCCGTCGCTGTGGTACGGCCGGAATGGGTCCCGGCGGGCGAGCGTTCCGGGTGGCGCGTCCGCTTCGCCTCCCTGCGCACGGTGTGGCCGATCCTGATCGTCTTCGCCTTCGTCATCGGCGGCATCTACGGCGGCATTTTCACGCCGACCGAGGCCGCAGCCATGGGCGCCGCCGCCGTCGGCCTCCTGGCCTTCGCCATCGGCCGCATGTCGGCCAGCCGGTTGCTCGGCTGCCTGCGCGAAGCGCTGATCACGACCGGCGCCCTGTTCATCGTGCTGATCGGCGCGATCCTGTTCGCGCGCTTCCTGACGATTACCCAGTTTCCGCAACAGGTCGCCGAAGCGCTGCTCTCCCTCGACCTCGGGCGCTACGGGACGCTGGCGCTGATCATCCTGTTCTACGTCATCCTCGGCTGCTTCATGGAAGCGATGGCGATCATCCTGCTGACCGTGCCGGTGTTCTTTCCCAGCATCGTCGGCCTCGGCTTCGATCCCATCTGGTTCGGCGTCATCGTCGTCATGGTGACGGAACTCGGCCTGATCACGCCGCCCTTCGGCCTCAACGTCTTCGTCATCAAGGGCGAGGCGCCGGGCGTGCCGCTCAAGTCGATCTACGCCGGCGTGACGCCCTATATCGCCTCGGACCTGGTGCGCCTCGTCGTGCTGATCGCCTTCCCAATCATCGTGCTGTGGCTGCCGAACCAGATGTAACGGCCGGTCTCAGTCCTCCGCGGCCGGCGCGATCCCCAGCAGTTCCGCGACATAGTCTGCAGTCGACAAGGCCGCGGTGACTCCGGGCGTCTCAATACCCAGCAGGTTGACCAGGCCCGGAACGCCGTGATCTCCGGGGCCGGATATCGTCCAGTCGCCCTTACCCTCGTCGGGCCCCCAGGTGCGCGGCCGGATGCCGGCATAGTCCGGCGACAGGCGGCTCTCGTCGACCTCGGGCCAGTAGCTGCGGATCGCGGCCGCGAACTTGCCGGCAAGACTGCCGGGAACCCGGTAATCGATCTCATCGACCCACACGAGGTCGGCGCCGAACCTGCCCCGCCCGGCACTATCGAGGGTGAACGCGCCGCCATTGGCGAGATGTGCACCCAGCGGCACGACGATGCGCCCGAACGGCGGCGGACCGTGCCACGACAGAAAACGGCCCAGGGCATAATGCACCTTCGGCGCAAAGCGCCGGGCCAGACCTGTCAGGGACAGCGCAATCCGCCGCGCGCCGAGGCCGGCCGCGTTGACGAAAACGCGGCAGGCGACTTCGGTCTCGCTGCCGTCCTCGCCGGCGACACGCAGCCGGATGCCGTCGCGCACGTCGCCCCCGGTCACCGCGCTCGAAAAGGCGATCATCGCGCCGCGGTCCTCAGCATCGCCGCGAAAGCCGAGCATCAGCGCGTGGCTGTCGACGACGCCCGTGAAGGGCGAATGGAGCGCGCCCGTGCAGCGCAGCGCCGGCTCCATCCGCGCCGCGGCGGGGCCGTCCAGCAGTTCCAGTTCCTCGATGCCCGCAGCCCGACCGGCCTCGATCAACCCGGCCAGGACGGCGAACCCGGTCTCGTCCGCCGCCGGCATCAGCTTGCCGATGCGCCGGCAGGCAATGCCGCGGCTCCCGCAATAGCGGTAGGTGCGCTCGGCGCCGGGCCGGCACAGACGCGCACGCAGCGAGCCCGGCGCATACAGGAAACCGGCGTGGATGACCTCGTTGTTGCGCGAGCTGGTTTCGTTGCCGATCCAGGCGTTGCGTTCGACGACAACGACCTCGCGCCCGGCCCGCGCCAGCGCCCGGGCGACCGCAAGGCCGACGATGCCGGCGCCAGCGACGATGCACTCGACGGTTTCGGTCATGTCAGTTGGCTTGCCGGTCCGCCCGCCTACCGCACCATCATAGGCAAACCCGCCCGAAGTTGACATAATCGCGCAAGACTGCGCCGAAACGCAGCACTGCACCGGCCCCGGGGAGGAAGCGCGCCATGACCGGCGGCGAAATCCGGAAGATTCCGGTCTACTGCAACCAGTGCGCCGCAGGCCCCGACCTGATGAAGGTCGAGGTGCGCGACGGCGTGGCGCTGCGGGTCGAGCCGAATTTCGACATCGCCGAGCATCCGGCCGGCGGGCGGGTCTGCGTCAAGGCCTACGGGCTGATCCAGAAAACCTACAACCCGCACCGCATCGCCCAGCCGATGAAGCGGACCAATCCGCGGAAAGGCCGGGACGAGGAACCCGGTTTTGCGCCGATCTCGTGGGACGAGGCGTTCGACATCGTCGCCGACAGGCTGAACGCCATTCGGGCTGCCGGCCTGCGCGACGAGTCCGGCTATCCGCGCCTCGCCTTTACCCTCGGCGGCAACGATTCGCCGCCCAAATATATCGGCACGCTGCCCGCCTTTCTGGCCGCCTGGGGCCCGGTCGACATGGGCTACGGCGCGGGTTCCGGCGCCAAATGCTACCATTCGGAGCATTTCTACGGCGAACTGTGGCACAGAGCATTTATCTGCGCGCCCGACACGCCGCGCTGCGACTACATTCTCAACTGCGGCAAGAATATCGAGAATTCCTCGGGCGTCACCGGCGCCTGGCGCCAGGCCGACGCGCGCGCCGCCGGCCTCAAGCGCGTCCAGGTCGAGCCGCATCTCTCGGTCACCGCGGCCTGCTCGTCGGAGTGGCTGCCGGTCAAACCGAAGACCGACGCCGCCTTCCTCTACGCGCTGATCCACCGGATCCTGCACGAACGGGACTGGCGCACCGCCTGCGACCTGCCGTTCCTCGGGCGGGATACCGCGGCGCCCTATCTGGTCGGGCCGAACGGCTACTACCTGCGCGATCCGGAAAGCGACAAGCCGCTGATCCGGGACCTTGCCGACGGATGCGCCAAACCGTTCGACGGCGAAATCGGCGAACCGGCGCTGGCCGGCAGTTATCGCGCAGCGGGCGTCGAGCGCGGTGCGGACGGCGCGCTCTGGCGACACGAGGAATCCGAGGCCAATCCCGCCTTCCAGCTTCTGCTCGACCATATGGCGCCCTATTCGCCGGACTGGGCGGAAGGCGAATGCGATATTCCGGCCGAACGCATCCGGCGCGTCGCCGACGAATTTCTCGCCCATGCCCGGGTCGGCGAGACCGTCGAGATCGACGGCGAGACGCTGCCGCTGCGGCCGGTCTCCATTCTGCTCGGCAAGAGCGTCAACAACGGTTGGGGCGGCTACCAGGCCTGCTGGGCGCGCATCGTACTGGCGACGCTGGTCGGTGCGCTGGAAGTGCCGGGCGGCACGGTCGGGCCTGCGGTGCTCAAGCTCAACGAGCCGCCCGACGACCGCTTCGCCAGCATCGCGCCGACCAACGAAGGCTTCATGGACTTCCCCTTCAACGACACGTCGCCCCAGGGCTGGCAGGCGCAGCCGACCATCCGCAACGCCTATAAAACGCTGGTGCCGCTCGCCGGGGATTCGCCGCGCTCCCAGGCGCTCGGCCCGACGACGCTGCCCTGGATCTTCCACGATGCGAAACCGAAAGGGATGCCGCGCCAGACCCTGCCGGATGTCTGGATCACCTTCCGCACCAATCCGGCGATCTCGATGTGGGACG
This sequence comes from Alphaproteobacteria bacterium, assembly GCA_965202925.1. Classification (GTDB taxonomy): domain Bacteria; phylum Pseudomonadota; class Alphaproteobacteria; order Bin65; family Bin65; genus Bin65. The sequence continues at coordinate 411,955 of CBDBCG010000003.1, forward strand.
GGCCGCGCGTCGCCGACATGATCGCGGATTTTCCCTTCCTGATCAGCTTCGCCTACACGCTCGACGAAACCAACTGGATGGCCGACCTGCTGCTGCCCGAAGCGACCGATCTCGAAAGCCTGCAGATGATCAAGATCGGCGGCAGCCAGTTCATGGAGCAGTTCTGGCATCACCGCGGCTGGGCGATCCGCCAGCCCGCGGTCGAGCCGGCGGTCGACTGCCGCGACATGACCGATATCGCCAGCGAACTGGCGCAGCGCACCGGAATCCTGGACGCCTATCACGGCGTCATCGACGGAGGCCGGCTTGGCGTGCCGCTGGTCTCGGACGACTACGATTACGGCCTGGTATCCGACCGGCAATACACGGTCGACGAAATCTGGGACCGTGTGGCGCGCGCCGGCAGCCATGCGCTGACCGGCGGCGAGGAAGTGCGCGGTATCGACTGGTTCAGGGAACACGGCTATCTGCTGCGCGAGGCGGCGGAGCGCGATTGGTATCTCTATCCGTTCTTCAAACGGCACGGCCTGCGCTTCGAGATGCCCTACCAGGAGCGGCTCAAACGCCACGGCGAGCAGCTCGCCAACCGCTTGCGCGAAGCCGGCATCGACTGGTGGGACAAGCAGCTCGAGGAATACGAAGCGCTGCCGAGTTATCGCAGTTTCCCCGACTACTGGACCGACCATGTCCGTGAGGTCGGCGCCGATCCGGACGACTATCCGCTGTGGGCGCTGACCGCGCGCAGCATGCAATATTCCTGGGGCGCCAACGTCACCATCCCGATGATCCGCGAGGTTGCGGACAACGTCGCCGGCCATCGCGGCGTGGTGATGAACCGGGCAGCGGCGCGGGCGCTCGGCATCGCGGACGGCGATCCCGTACGGATCGAATCGGCGACCGGCGCCACCCGCGGAGTTGCCGAACTGCGCGAGGGCATCCGGCCCGACACGATCCTGATGATCGGCCAGTTCGACCACTGGGTCACGCCCTATGCCAAGGACATGAACCTGCCCAGCCTCAACGCGGTGTCGGCGATGTCGGTCTCGCTGACCGATAATACCGGCAGCGGCGCGGACCTGGTGCGCGTCCGGGTCGTGCCCGAGCGGCGGGCGGCGAACGGAGCCGGGGGCAGGGCGGACCGCTAAAGCGGAACGGCGAGTGGGCGCTCGATGTTGAAGGTGTCCGGCACGACGATCTTCTCGCGGAATTTCGCTTCGCCGCCGTTCAGGACGACCTTGTCGCGGTATTCGCCGGCGCTGAACACCTCGCTGCGTCCCTCGACGTCGGTCTGGATGACGCAATAGCTGGTCCGCACGTCGTAGACGCCGTTCTCGACTCCGACGATCTGGCTGCCGCCGACAATGTGCCGGTCGTAGTGGATGTTGTAGATGTTCGCCTTGCGCAGCGCGAGAATCCGGTCGCGCATCATCGGCTTGTTCCTGCAATACATCCAATAGCCTTCCAGACCGGCATCGGCATTCTCGCGCGGGTGGATCAGGTAACGCGCCTCCTCGCCGTCGAAGAAATCGACCCAGCTTTCCAGCCGGTCCTCGTCGATGCAGCGGGCATAGTCCAGGTTCAGCCGCGAATTCCGCAGCTCCGCCTCCAAAATCGCCATGTCCGTCATCGTCAGGCCGCTCCGGCCGGGCCGGGTTCGATCCCCATGATGTCGCAATAGCCCTTCCAGAATGCCCGGAGGGCGCCCTCGCTCAGCATGTGGTCGATCCGGTCCTCCGTGCCGCGCCCGCCGAATTCGAGCAGCGACCGGCCCTCCAGGGTGGCGTCGGCAATGCGCTGCTGGATCAGCTCCATCGCCTCGGCATCCTCCATCGCGACATAGCCGGCCGGGCCGAACATGTTGTTCTGCATGCGCCGCCGCTCGGCCATCTCCTCGTCGTCGTCCTCGAAGGCGTACCAGGTGTACAGGGTCTCGACTTCGTCCACGCCCTTGGGCCGGATCTGCCGCACGCTGAAGGTGTTGCCCGGCAGGGTGAACAGGCACGACGGGAAGATCGAAATGATCGAGATCGCCAGCCCGTCCGGAAATTCCGGCACCCCGATGGCGACATCCGGTTCCTCGAGCGGAATGCGCTTGCCCTGGCGCGGCGGCGGCCGCCCGCCGGCGGCATCCGTCGGCTTGTAGCCGGAGAGAATCGAATTCAGACCGCCCCGGTGGCTCATCTCCATGGTTGCCTGCATCGCCGCGTCGGCGATCTCGAACACCGAGACGAAGGGGTGCAGCATCGGCGCGTGATACATGTCGCGGGTGTTCTCGACGAACAGTTTCCAGTTCGCGCGCATCGTGTGGCGGTGATAGCCGGTAACCTTGATCGGCCGGCCGCACACCATCCTGAGCCGGGCGCAGATCGCGGGGCCGAGATAGTCCTCCAGCGGCGGCGTCTCGTCGCTGAAGGTGCCGAACACGATGCCGGAGAACGTCGTCAGGCGCAGCCGGGTCAGCCCGTGATCGGCAACCTGGAAATCCTCCGGATAGCCGCCGACGCCGCGCATGCCCTTCATCATCGGCACGCCGATCAGGTCGCCGTTCAGCGCATAGCACCACTGGTGGTAAATGCAGGTGAAATTCCGGGCATTGCCGCGCAGGTCCCGGACCACCGCGACGCCGCGATGGGCGCAGCGGTTGACGAAGGCGTGGAGCGCGCCGTCCTTGTCCCGGGTCAGGACATAGGGCGTCGTGCCGACATAGCCGGTGATGTAGTCGCCCGGTTCCCTGACTTCGGTTTCGAAGCCGAGATAGTTCCAGGTCGGCCCACGGAAAATCCGCTCCTGCTCCAGGTCGAAAACCGCCCGGTCGGTGTACAGATGATAGGGAATGCGGGAAAAATCGCTGCTCGGCCCGGCGATCCGCGCCGCGGGGTCCAGAGTCTCCAGCCCGTCCATCGTCCATTCCTCCGGGAATGATCGTCAAATTATCTGCACATGCAGATATACGTCGAAGCGCTGGAGCCGCAAAGCGGATTTTAGGCCGCGCCCGGCCGGCTAGTTGCCGGAGCCGGAGCCCCGGCGGCGCTCGGTTTCATCTGCGGTGCGCGAGATTCGGTCGAGCCAGGCGTTCAGGGTACGCACGTCCTCGGCGCTGAAACCGTCGAGCAGCCGATCGAGTTCCGCGGCGACGACCGCCCTGAGTTCCTCCATTCTGACGCGCCCCTCGGGCGACAGGCTGACCCGCGTGATGCGACGGTCCTGCGGATCGCTGTTGCGCCCGACTAGGCCGTCCCGTTCCATCCGGGCGACCGCCCGGCCGATCGCCGAGCTTTCGACGAAGGTCGCCGGCGCAAGCTCGCCGATGGAGAGCGGCCCCCGTTCCGAAAGCGTGATCAGCACCCGCCACTGGGTCTGGGAAAAGCGGGTCGAGCCGAGCGCGGCGTCGATATTGCGCGTCGCCTTCGAGATCGCACGCGCCATCAGGTAGAACGGGCTGTGCTCCAGGCGGAACGGCAGGCCGCGCACAGTCGCCTCACCCCGGTCTTCCGTGGTCACCACCCGGAAACTCCCCGCTGGCGCCCTTCTCGAACGCGCAAAGCTGCCCGTGGGCGTTTACTTGCTTGGCGGTTTATCTGCATCGGCATATGTTTTGAAAAACCAGCAGCGGATCGGGGTAATTCCTATGGGCGAAACCGTAGCGATTGACGGGCCGGACGGCAAATTTGGCGCCTATCTCTCCCGTCCGGTGCAGCGCCCCGCCCCCGGCCTGGTGCTGATGCAGTATATCTGCGGCGTCAACGCCGTGATGCAGCGTCTGGCGGACGAATTCGCCGGTCACGGCTACCTCGTGGCCTGTCCGGACCTGTTCTGGCGCCAGGAGCCCGGCGTCCAGCTGATCCAGGATCCGTCGAAACCGGACCCTGCCGAACAGCAACGCGCGCTCGATCTCAACGCGGGCTTCGACGACGCGGCGGCGACGGCCGATCTGAAGGCGACGCTCGCCTGGCTGCGCAGCAACCCGGACTGCACGGGACGGGTCGGGACTCTGGGCTATTGCCTGGGCGGGCGGCTCGCCTTCCTGACGGCGGCGCGCAGCGATGCCGACTGCTCGATCGGCTATTACGGCGTCAACATCGACCGCTACCTCGGCGAGGCGGGCGCCATCGCCGGCCCATTGATGCTCCATATCGCCGGGGCGGACGAATTGTGCTCGAAAGAGGCGCACGACGCGATCGTGGAGACTCTGGCGCCGCACGACGCCGTCACCCTGCACGAATACGACGGCGCCGGCCACGCCTTTGCCCTGGAAGGCGGGCACAACTTTCGCGCGGACGCGGCTGGCCTCGCCGACGCCCGCTCTCTCGCCTTCCTGCGGCAGCATCTGAGCGGCGCCTGATGGCGCAACGCCCGTTCGACGAACGGGTCGGCGATCCGCCGGAGACCGGAATCGCCGGGCGCGTCGTCGCAATCACCGGCGCGGGCCGGGGGCTGGGCCGCGCCTATGCTCATCTGCTGAGCCGGAGCAGCGCGAAGATTGTCGTCGCGGATATCGACGAAGAAGCGGGTCGGCGCGTCGCCGCTGAGATCGCCGATAACAGCGGGCCGCACCTTGCCGTCGCGACCGACGTGACCGATCCGGACGCCACGCAGGCGATGGCCGACCGCGCGGTCGAGACCTTTGGCCGGATCGACGGACTGATCGCTAATGCCGGCCTCAACGCGGCGCTTGACCGCCGGCCATTCTGGGAAATCCCGGCCGAGGAATGGGACCGGGTCATGCGCGTCAATGCCGGCGGCGCCTTCAACGCCGCAAAGGCGGTTCTGCCGGCGATGCGCGCAGCCGGCTGGGGCCGCATCGTCAACATCTCCTCCGCCGCGTGGCATCTCGGCCTGCCGAACTACCTGCACTATGTCGCCTCGAAGGCGGCGCTGGCCGGCATGACCCGCTCGATGGCGCGCGAACTCGGCGGCACCGGCATCACCGTCAACGCCATCAGCCCGGGTCAGATCCTGACGGAAGTCGACAATCCCGGCCAGACCGAGGAGATCATTGCCGCGGTCGTCGCCCGCCAGATCGTCCCCCGGTCCGGCGTGCCGCGCGACATCGCCGGACTGCTGATCTACCTGTTGTCGCCGGCCAGCGACTTCGTGACCGGTCAGTCCTTCACGGTCGACGGCGGCCTGTCCCACCAGTAGCCCGCAAGTGCGGGCTTCAAGCCGTCAGCGGCCCCGGCATGCGCTGCGCCAACGTCGGAACGGCCGTCTCCCAGGCCGGGCGCGCCTGCAGCCGTTCGACCCAGTCGCCCGTGCGCCGCCGCGCTTCCCAGAGGCGGCTCAGGCCGCAATACCGGATGCGGTCGATCACACCCGCCATCGCGACATCGGCAAGCGAATACGTATCGCCGGCGAGCCACGGCCGGCCGTCCGCCAGCCCCCGCTCGATCCGGTCGAGCGCCCGGCCGAGCGCCGCTTCCGCCTGTTCCAGCGCGGCCGGCGGCGCCGGTGTGCGACCCATCTGCCGGAACATGGCGAGCCGGTTTGGATCGGGATGCGTCGCCAGCCGGGCTTCCATGTTCTCGTCGGACAGGCGCGCCATCGGGCTTTCGGGATGGAGCAGGATCAGGCTGAAGGTGTGCGGCCGGGTCGCCGGATGGAGCACATCGTCCTGGAATTTCACCCACATGCGCATTCCGGCCCGTTCGCCGGGATCGGCCGGCTTGAGCGGCGGGCCGGGGCCGATGTCGTCGAGATATTCGTTGATGACCGAGGATTCGAACACGATCCTTTCGCCGTCAACCAGCGTCGGGACCGTCCCGTTCGGGTTGATCGCCAGATAGTCGGGCTCGAGATGCTCGAACGCGGCGATCGAATAGGCGACCGATTTCCAGGCCAGCCCCTTCTCCGCCAGGCACATCCGCACCTTGATCGGGCAGACCGCATCCCAGGCATGATGCAGGACGAGGGTCATGGCCGCCGATCTCCGTTTCCTATCCGGTTCACTTCCCTATGGCAGGGAGAGTCCCGCTGTCTCGGATTGTAGCCCAACCAGCAGCGACGCGCTCTTCGCAAGACCGTGGGTTCCCCGGTCGCTCGACGGCGCCTTTTCAGTAACGAGAGCGACACGATGTGGATTCCGGAAGGCACGGAACTAGGCGAGTTGCATCTCGGCCGGCGCGGCCTGAACAGGAAAGAGGGGCGCACCATGGAAAGCTGGAATCTCGATGGATAATCGCAGCGTCTGCCGGTCTCGGTGCTGACCGGCTTCCTTGGCAGCGGCAACCCGCAAGGGGTAGAACGGGTCTCCATCGACTTGGCACGACGATACGGCGCTTGACCTCGTTGCCGACCTGCTAACAGGCACTGGAGACGTGCGTGCCAGCCAATCCGAGACCGACTCTGTTCGGGCTCACCCTCGGTTGGCGAATCCGCGCTGTTCTCGATATGCTATATCGGTGGAGCTCCAGTTGGCCGTTCACCGCGACCGCACCGCACGGCCCGATTCCGACGTTCTGGAACCAGATGACGGTCACCGGTACGGTCATGACATCGGTCGGCCTCGGTGGATGGTCTCGACCATGTGTCTCGTGATCCGACTCGGTCGGTGATGGAGCAGATCGCTTCCGCAGCCGATATGACGGAAGCGCCAGCTCAACCCGGAGGCGTTCGGGACGCTGAGCTGCATTCGCTCCCACTTCCACCCGATCACCGAACGAACACGAACACCCGCCCCGATTCGGTTCCGTTCACCGCCGTTCCACGACCCTGACAGTCCTATTTTGGGTTTTCAGTGATTCCCATGTGATTCCCAATACAAATTCTTGCTCTACAATCAGAATCGAAAAATACTTGAAAATATCATTAATTATAAATAGTTAAAGTGGTCGGAGCGGCGGGATTCGAACCCACGACCTTCTGACCCCCAGTCAGACGCGCTACCTGGCTGCGCCACGCTCCGGACCATAGCGGAAATTAAGGCAGGGCGGCGGCGGTTACAACGCGGCTTCCGCGCAAGCCGGTCCGCCAAATCGGCGCGGCCGGCCTATGGCTCCGGCGGCGGACCGCGCAGTCTGTCGCGGACCTCTTCCAGGCCTTCGATCAGGCTTATCAGGTTCCCCCGCTCCAGAGAAATCCGATCCGCAACGGCCGGTGCCGACACTCCGGGCTCCGGATCGGCGATGTCGGCAATGTCCGGACCGGATTCCTGCCCGACCGGCGCTGCGGCGGACCCGGCCGCCCCGGCGTCTTCTGCCGCGGCGCCGGGCGGCGGCGCTTCGGGCCGGCGCAACACCGGCGGATCGGCCGCCTTGCCCGGGCGTTCGGGCCGGGCCGGGCCGGCAGCGGCACGCCCGGCCCCGCCGGCCTGTGCCCGTTCCGCGGCGGCGGAATCGCGTCCGGCCCCGGCAGGAGCCGCAGATCCGCCGTCCCGCAGGAGTTTCTGGACGCCCTTGATCGTGTAGCCGTCGTCGTACAGCCAGGACCGGATCCGGTTGAGCAGCTCGATATCTTCGGGCCGGTAGTAGCGCCGGCCGCCGCCCCGTTTCAGGGGCTTGATCTGGCTGAACTTGGTCTCCCAGAACCGCAGGACGTGTTGCGGCACGCCGACCTCGGCGGAGACTTCGCTGATGGTGCGGAAAGCGTCCGCCGATTTCGTGCGGCGGCCCGGCGCCCGGTTTCCGGACGGGCTGACAGCGTTCGGGGGATCGTCATGCGCGGACGCCATGGTATGCCTATCCTGTCAGCGGTGGCCGTCCAGCGGTCGAACTGCGGTGTCAGCCGCCAGTCGGCCGGTTCAGGCGTTCCTTCAAAATGTTCGACGGCCGGAAGACCAGAACGCGACGAGGCGATATGGGCACTTCCTCGCCGGTTTTCGGATTGCGGCCGGTCCGCTCGCCCTTGTTGCGCAACATGAAACTGCCGAAAGAAGAAATCTTGACATTCTCTCCGCCGACCAGCGCATCGCAGACTTCGGCGAGCACCGATTCGACCAGTCTCGCCGAATCGTTGCGCGACAGTCCGATCTCCTCGTAGACCGCCTCGCCCAGATCGGCCCTCGTTATTGTGTTTGCAGCCATCGCCGTCCCCCCAACAGCCGACAGATTTAGCCGCCATCTTTCCGAATCGTCAAGAAATTCGCCCGAAATCTCTCAATACGGCCCCGGGACGATGGCGCTGCCGTCGAAGAAGCGGCGCAGGCGGAACCGGTCGAGATCGTGGCCCGGCGCCCGGCCGCGCACCAGATCCGCTGCGATGCGGCCGACCGCAGGCCCGATGCCGAAACCGTGCCCGCTGAACCCCGTCGCGATCCACAGGCCCGGTATCGTGTCGACTCCGCCGAGAACCGGCACCGCATCCGGGGTTACGTCGATCATACCGGCCCAGGCCCCGGCAAATCCGATATCGCCCAGCGCGGGGACCTGCCGGGGCAGCCGCGCCCGGATGCGCCGGACGGCGGCGGGCGACGGCGCGGGATCGAGCACGCGAACCCGCTCGAAAGGCGTTTCTTCGCCCCCGGTCCAGCGCCGCGCCGTGCCCCAGGCGCCGGGATAGCACCGGGGCGCCGCGGGCAGCAGCCGGAGCTCCCGGGCCGACTGCTTCAACAGCCTGCGGAAGCGCAGCGCGTGGCGGAATGAGGGTGGCCCGACGAAATGGTCGGCCAGGCCGGTCGCAACCGTATAGCCGCCATCGTCGCGCCGGCGCAGGGCGAGGCCGCCCAGCGATACATTCGGTTCGACGACCGGCGGGGCCGGCGCGGTGCGCATGACCGTCGCCCGGACCAGAAGCTGCGGCAGCCGGACGCCTGCATTTTCTGCAAAAGGCCCCGACCAGGCGCCGCCTGCGAGCACAACGCTGCCGCAGCGGACCCGGCCCCGCTCGGTCACGATACCGGCCAGGCGACCGCCTTCCAGGTCAAGGGTCCGGACGGCGCAGAATTCGGCGACGGCGACACCGAGGCGGTGCGCCGCCCGGGCGAGCGCCGGAACGGCCAGCCGGGGCTCGCTCCGGCCGTCGCCCGGCGTCGCCATCCCGCCGATCCAGTCTCCGGCGACGCCGGGCAGCAGGTCGCCGATCTCGTCGCGGGTCAGCATCCGCGTATCGAGCTGGTGCCGGCGGGCGGTTTCGCACCAGCGCTCGAACTTTTCCAGTTTCTTGCGGTCCGCGGCGACATGGACGCAGCCGGCGGGCGTGAAGGCCAGGCCCGGCTCGTCGGTTTCCGCCGCCAGGCCGCGCCAGATGCGGTTGGCTTCCATCATGATCGGCAGTTCGGCCTCGTCGCGGCCCTGCTGCCGGACCCAGCCCCAGTTGCGGCTGGATTGCTCGCCGGCGACCCGCCCCTTTTCGCAGAGCAGAACGGACACGCCGGCGCGGGCCAGGTACCAGGCCGTCGCCGTGCCGGCGATGCCGGCGCCGATCACCGCGACATCGACCGCTTCGGGCAGCGGATCGCGGAAGGATGCGGGCGCGGTGTCGACGATCATGGGCAATTCCGGGTACGGCCGCCCGACGCGCAGGAAGGGTCCCGGCGCCTACCAGCGGATGACGCTGGCGCCCCAGGAAAGGCCGCCGCCGATGGCCTCAAGCACGATCAGGTCGCCCTTCTTGATCCGGCCGTCGGACACGCCCTGATGGAGTGCCAGCGGAATCGAGGCAGCCGAGGTATTGGCGTGCCGGTCGACGGTCAGGATCACCCTTTCCGGATCGATACCCAGCTTCCGCGCCGTGCCGTCGATGATCCGCTTGTTGGCCTGGTGCGGCACGAACCAGTCGACGTCGCAAGCCTCCAGTTCGTTGGCGGCGAGCGCTTCGCGCACCGCGTCGGACAGCTTGTTGACCGCATGCTTGAACACCTCAGGCCCCTGCATGCGAACATGGCCTGTGGTGCCGGTCGAGGACGGGCCGCCATCGACATACAGCAGATCGTAGTAGCGTCCGTCGGAGTGCAGATGGCTCGACAGCACGCCGGTCCGGTCCGGACCGTTGGACGGCCGGCCCTCCAGAAGGACGGCGCCGGCGCCGTCGCCGAACAGGACGCAGGTCGAACGGTCGTTCCAGTCCAGCAGGCGCGTGAACGTCTCGGCGCCGATCACCAGGGCTTTCGCGGCCTGGCCGGCGGCCAGCGCGTTCGCGGCCACGCTCACGGCATAGATGAATCCGGCGCAGACCGCCTGAACGTCGAATGCCGCGCCCTGCGTCATGCCGAGCGCTGCCTGCACCTTCGTCGCGGTTGCCGGGAAGGTCGAATCCGGCGTCGTCGTCGCGAGCACGATAAGATCCAGGTCTCCGCCATCGACGCCGGCATCGGCCAGCGCCGCCCGGGCCGCCGCCAGGGCCAGATCTGAGGTCAGTTCGCCGTCGGCCGCGATATGGCGCTGCCGGATGCCGGTGCGCGCCTGGATCCACGCATCCGACGTCTCGACCCGCATTTCGAGGTCGGAATTGCTGACCGCCCTTGCCGGCAGGTAGGCGCCGACCCCGGTGACGACGGCATCGATCGAACCGTTCATGACGAAGACACTGCCTGGGCGCGCAGGCCGATAACGGCGTTCGGGCCGGCCGGTTCGGGATCGCTGCCGGCGTCCGCTGCATCCGGACTGTGGAGTTCCCGGGCCATCCTGTCGATGAAGCCGTTGCGGATCATGTCGCGGGCGACGCCGACTCCCGTGGCGAAGCCCAGGGCATCCGATCCGCCATGGCATTTGACCACAATGCCGTTCAGGCCGAGGAAGGTCGCGCCGTTGTAGCGCCGGGGATCGACCCGGGCGCGCAGCTTGATCAGGGCGCGGCGGGCGAACAGGTAGCCGATGGCGGCGAGCAGCGAACTCTTGAAGGTCTGGCGGACGAATTCGTTGACCAGCTTGGCGGTCCCCTCGGCGGATTTGAGCGCCACGTTGCCGCTGAAGCCGTCGGCGACCACAACGTCGACCGTGCCGGCCGCGATATCGTCGCCCTCGACGAAACCGTTGTAGGCGAGGCCGCTCTCTTTCAGGATGGCATGCGCTTCGCGCAGTTCCTCATGGCCCTTCACCTCTTCGGAGCCGACGTTCAGCAACCCGACGGTCGGGCGCAGCGACCCGAGGACCGTGCGCGCAAAGGTTTCGCCCATCATGGCGAACTGGACAAGGTTGTCGGCCGAACATTCAATGTTGGCGCCCAGGTCGAGCATGGCGGTCTCGCCGCGCATGGTCGGGAAAAAGGAGGCCATGGCCGGCCGGTCGATGCCCGGCACGGTCTTCAGCACCACCTTCGCCATAGCCATCAGCGCACCGGTGTTGCCGGCGGAAACGACGCCGGCCGCTTCGCCGCTCCGGACCGCGTCGATCGCCTTGCGCATGCTGGAATTCCGGCCGCTTCGCAGCGCCGTCGACGCCTTCTCGTCCGAAGCAACGATATCCGGTGTGTGCACGATCGTGGACGAGCGGCGCACGCGGATCATCCGTTTCATCATCGGCGCCATGCGCTCTTCGTCGCCGAAGATCAGGAACTCGAGCTCGGGATGGCGGCGTTTCGCGATGGTCGCACCGCGCAGCACGCTCCTGGGGGCATTGTCGCCGCCCATGGCGTCCAGCGCGATGGTGATCCGCTCGCTCAATGTTCCGCCCGTATCGATTTGTGTCCGACAGCGGCGGCCGGTTATCGGTGCGGCCGCTCAATCGCCGACTGTTAGCACAGGCGCGCCCGGAATGTCCTAGGCTTCCGCCGCGTCGACGATCTCGCGGTCCCTGTAATAGCCGCAGGCGCCGCAGACATGGTGCGGACGCTTGAGCTCGCCGCAGTTCGGACACTCGACAACATTGGCCGCCGTGAGGCTGTCATGCGCGCGCCGCATGTTGCGGCGGGACTTCGATATTTTCGATTTCGGTACTGCCATGATCCGGCTCACGAAAGACGCCCCGGCACGGGCCGGGGCGGTGTCAATCGACGCCGATACTTAGCGATTTTCCCGGTAGGCGACAAGGACCAACGGTCGCACGACCGGCCTGCCCTCCAGGCAGTCGGGCGCGTGTCAGGCATCGCCCTCTTCGCCTTCGGTATCGTTCGGCCCCCCGGCCGCCATGCCCAGACGGGCGCCCAGACCGGCGAACGGGCTATCCGCATCGCCGGCGGCGCTCTCCCCGGCGCGGAAGTCGGCGAGAGTCCGATCGGCGTCCGGCCCCCGCGGATAGGCCGCCATCGAGACCGACAGGAACTGGACCGCCAGTTCCGCCAGATCGACCTTGCCGTCCGGGGCGACCTCGTAATCCGGCTCGTCCGCGTCGTCGTCCCGGGCCGCCGGTTCCTGCGCAACGACAAGGCATTCGACCGGCTGGTCGATCGCCTCCGCCATCGGTTCGTCCGTAACGACACAGCGGCGGACCAGCCTGGCCGAGAGCCGTCCCTCGACCAGCGTGCCGCCGCGGCCGGGTTCGGGCCGAAGCGAAAAGGCCACTGCGCAGTCCTCGACGGCGGGAAGCTGAAGGCGGTCGGCGATAGCGCGCCGCTCTTCGGCGCCGGCCGCCAGACGCACCGACATTCCGCCCGCCGGGACAATCCCGAGGTCGACCGTCGCGTCGGCCCATTGCAGGGCCCCGGTCACGATCCTGGCTTCGGGAAGCGGATGTCCGCCGCCGCAATGGCGGACAGGGACAGACGGTCGAGCATCCGCGCCGCCGCTTCGATATAGGCCGAGGCCCAGACGACATTCTCCGGCGCCGGATCGAGCGTGCCGTAGAGATTGCGCGCGACGGCACGTTCCAGAGCCGCCCGGTCGCCGCCGTCGAGCGCCGCGGCATAGGCATCGCGCCGGCCGTAGAACGCACGCGCCATTTCCTTCACCCGGCGGCCGAGCGACGGATCGTTGACGCCGAGTTCGCGCAGGTTGACTTCCAGGTCTTCGATCATGACGTCGAACAGGTGCTGCCCCGGTACGGCGCCGGCCTCGCCCTCGGCGGCAAGGCGGCGGCAGACCAGCACGGTATGCAGCGCGAGCAGTTCGAAGCGGCCGTCCAGGGTGTCGGGAACCCCGCGCACCCGATAGAAATGCTCGTGGCGCGCCGCCTCGACAATACGGGCGTAGAGCGTGTGGGCCGTGGCACGGCCGCGCTGCCGCTCCTTGTCGAAAATCGTTGCGAGGCGATCAAACAGGGTCATGAACTCGTGCCGCGATACGGCCTTGATTTCGGGGTCGATTCAGGCCTGCTTTGCGCGTCCGGGACAACCGGTGCGGCGGCGGTTTCGATTGACTTACCCGAACGGCGCGGCATATCGAATCGTCGGATACCGACAGGTATGGTCGCGGACGCGCCCGGCAAGGGAACGGACAGGTAATTGGGCAGGTCCTCGGGCAAACCGGTCGCGCGGCGGTGAAAGCCGGCCCTGACCGGGGACGAGCGGATAGGCGGGATGGCAGATATGCATGACGGGCGGGAGCGCGGGATGGCGAAGCGTTCGCTGCTGGCGGCGGGACTGTGCGCGATGGTGGCGCTAGGGGCCTGTTCGCCCCGCGTCGACATTCGCGGCAACACCGCAGAGCAGGAGGACATGATTCACATCCGCCAGGGGATCACCGCGGCTTCGGATGTGCGCCGCGTCCTCGGTCCGCCGTCGACCGTATCGGCCTTCGACGATAAGACCTGGTACTACATCAGCAAACGGGAAGAAACGGTCGCCTTCTTCGCGCCGGAGGTGAAGACGCAGCAGGTCATCGAGCTGCAGTTCGACGACGAGCAGGTGGTCAAGCGCATTCGCACCTACGGGCTCAAGGACGCGCGCAAGGTGGACCGGATTACGCGCACCACGAAAGCCGCCGCCGGCGAACCCGGCGTCTTCCGCAGCATGTTGGACCTGCTCGTGCGCCGCCGCGCCGTGACCGGGAAGAGCAGGAAGAGCTACGGTCTCTGAACCGGCCCGCCCGGCCGGACACGAAAAACCCCCGGCGCGCTGCACCGGGGGTTTTGTCCAGGAATATCGCGCCGGTCAGTGCGCCAGCACCGCCAGCATGAGCAGGGCGACGATGTTGGTGATCTTGATCATCGGGTTGACGGCCGGCCCGGCGGTATCCTTGTAGGGATCGCCGACGGTGTCGCCCGTTACCGCGGCCTTGTGCGCCTCGCTGCCCTTGCCGCCGTGGTTGCCGTCCTCGATGTACTTTTTGGCGTTGTCCCAGGCGCCGCCGCCGGCGGTCATCGACAGGGCGACGAACAGGCCCGTAGCAATCACGCCGAGCAGCATGGCGCCGACGCAGGACAGCGCCGCCGACTTGCCGCCGATCGCCCAGATCACCACGAACAGCGCGATCGGGGAAAGCACCGGCAGCATCGACGGCACGATCATTTCCTTGATCGCCGCCCTGGTCAGCAGGTCGACGCAGCGGCCGTATTCCGGCTTGCCGGTGCCTTCCATGATGCCGGGGATTTCGCGGAACTGGCGGCGCACCTCCATGACGACCGATCCGGCGGCCCGGCCGACCGCCGTCATGCCGAGCGCGCCGAACAGGTAGGGCAGCAACCCACCGACGATCAGGCCGACCACGACATACGGATTGGACAGCGCAAAGTTCACGTCCACGTCCTTGAAGAAGGGCACCTCCGCCGTCTTGAAGTAGGCGATATCCTGGGTATAGGCGGCGAACAGCACCAGCGCGCCCAGGCCGGCCGAACCGATGGCGTAGCCCTTGGTCACCGCCTTGGTCGTGTTGCCCACGGCGTCCAGCGCGTCGGTCGTGTTGCGCACCTCTTCCTCAAGCTCCGCCATTTCGGCGATGCCGCCGGCATTGTCGGTGACCGGACCGTAGGCATCCAGCGCCACGACCATGCCGGCAAGCGCCAGCATCGCAGTGACGGCGATGGCGATGCCGAACAGGCCGGCGAGCAGATAGGTCGACAGAATGGCGACGCAGATGATGATGGCCGGCAGGGCCGTCGACTCCATCGAGATGGCGAGGCCCTGGATGACGTTCGTTGCGTGCCCGGTCTCGGAGGACTTGGCCACGGAGCGCACCGGCCGGAAGTTCGTGCCGGTGTAATATTCCGTCACCCAGATGATGAGGCCGGTGACGATCAGGCCGACCACGGCGCAGAGGAACAGGTCCATCCCGGTGAAGGCGGTGCCGCCCGCCTCGTAGGCCGTACCAAAGCCGACGACCATTTCGGTCACCACCGCGATGCCGGCGAGCGACAGGACCGACGCCGCGATGAAGCCCTTGTAGAGCGCGCCCATGATGTTGTTGGACGCGCCGAGCCGGACGAAATAGGTGCCGACGATCGAGGCAATTATGCAGACGCCGCCGATGGCGAGCGGATAGATCAGACCGGCCTGCATGCCGAAGATCAGCGCCAGAACCATGGTGGCGACAACCGTCACGGCGTAGGTCTCGAACAGGTCGGCGGCCATGCCGGCGCAGTCGCCGACATTGTCGCCGACATTGTCGGCGATCACGGCCGGGTTGCGCGGGTCGTCTTCCGGAATGCCGGCTTCCACCTTGCCGACAAGGTCGGCTCCGACATCGGCGCCCTTGGTGAAGATGCCGCCGCCGAGACGGGCAAAAATCGAGATCAGCGAAGCGCCAAAGCCGAGCGCCACCAGCGCGTCGACCAGGCCGCGCTGGTCAACGCCCAAAGCGTTCAGGACGAGCAGGTATCCGGCGACCGCCAGCAGGGCGAGGCCGGCCACCAGCATCCCCGTAACCGCGCCCGCCTGGAAAGCGATCTTCAAGCCTTGGGCGAGCCCCTGGCGCGCCGCTTCGGCCGTGCGGACATTCGCCCGGACCGACACATTCATGCCGATATAGCCGGCCGCGCCCGACAGGACCGCACCGATTGCGAAGCCGACGGCGACCCAGATGCCGAGCAGCAGCGCCACGATGACGGCGATCGCAACGCCGGCAATGGCAATCGTCATATACTGGCGGTTCAGATAGGCGCGCGCGCCCTCCTGCACGGCAGCGGCGATTTCCTGCATCTTCTCGTTGCCGGCGCCGGCCGACAGCACCATGCGGCTGGTGACGATGCCGTAGACGACCGCAAGAAGCGCGCAGACGAGCGCGAAATACGGTACCCAGTCCATTTCAGGAATGTCCTCTTCCCAAGCTTCTCTGTGCGGCGTCCGTTCGGGGCCCCTGGCAATCCCGGGGCTCCACGCAGTACGGCTTCCGGTGAGGTCCGCCGCCGTTGCCGGTCATGACCGGGCGCATGGCCGGCGGATCGATCCCCGACGCGCTTCAGCGCGCCCGGCGACGCGGCCGGACAATGCAGAAACGGTCAAGGGCGTTCAATGTGACAACTTTGCGGCGCGAGGATCGTCCGGGGCCTAGCGGTGCCGCCATCCGGTCCGCGCGAGGGCAATCGGCGTCCCGCTGCGGTCGAGCACCCGCACGCCCGAGCCCGGCCGCATTCCGCCGATCCGGGAGACCGGGATTCCGGTCTGCCGGGAGATCTCCCTGACCGCGTCGCGCCTTTCCGGCGGCGCGGTAAACGCGAGTTCATAGTCGTCGCCGGACGCGATCCGCTCGGTTTCGGGAAAGGCGGACGCCTCTGCAGCGTCGGACCACGGCACGTCTGCCAGCGGAATGTCGACCGCAAGGCCCGACGCGCGGGCCAGGTGGCCGAGATCCGCGACCAGCCCGTCGGACACGTCCAGGCACGCGGTCGCGGTGCCGACCAGGGCCGGGCCGAGTTCGACCCGGGGTTCGGGAAGCTGGTAGCGGCCGATGGCGAACCGGCGCTGGGCGGCATCGAGCCCCGCCGCCTCGCCGCGGCAGACCCGCAGGCCGAGGCCGCCGTCGCCGATCGTTCCCGACACCCAGACATCGTCGCCGGCCGCTGCGCCGTTGCGGCGCAGCGCCGGGCCGTGCGCGAGGCGGCCGATCGCCGTGACCGAGAGCATTGCCGGACCTGCGCCGCCGACCGTATCGCCGCCGATCAGGGCGACGCCGTAGCGCGCCTGGTCCGCCGCCAGGCCCCGCGCCAGGGCGGCGACCCACTCGTCGTCCCGGTCATCCGGAATCCGGAGCGCCAGGGTGTAGACGTCCGGCGTCGCCCCCATCGCAGCCAGATCGGACAGGTTCACCCGCAGCGCCTTTCGCGCGACCCGATCGGGCGGATCGTCCGGCAGGAAATGCATCCCTTCGACAAGCGCGTCGGTCGTAACGACCCGGTCGATGCCGTCGGAGACGCCGAACAGGGCGGCATCGTCGGCCAAACCGAACGCGCCCGGCCGGCCGGCCGCCAAGGGTGCGAAATACCGGGCGATCAGGCCGAATTCGCCCGACCGGGCGCCGCGCGCCGCCACAGCCTCAGGCCTCCGGGTCGGCGGCTCCGCCCACAGCCGGCCCGGCCTTGCCTGCCGGGCGCGCGGAATTCCGGGTTTCCGCCGCTTCCGAAGCTTCGAGGTCTTCGCCGAACTCCCGGGACCGCAAGGTCCGGGCCAGGCGATCGAGCACGCCGTTTACAAAAGCCGGCTCGCGCTTGTCGAAGAAGACCCGGGCGACATCGACATATTCGGCGATGACGACGCGGGCCGGCGTTTCCGCCCGGCCGTGCAACTCCCAGGCCCCGGCATTTAGGAGGGCGACCAGAACGCGGTCCATCCGTTCAAGCGTCCAGTTCTCGGACAGCGACTCCCCGATCATCCGGTTGAGCGCCGCCCGGTCGCTGCAGGCGCCGCGGACGATCTCCTTGAACAGCGCCTTGTCCGCAATGGCCGCCGGGCCGGCCTCATGCATCCGGTGCAGATGGAATTCGTCGACGACTTCGTCCGGCGCGGCGTCGGTCGCGCTGAGCTGGTACAGTGCCTGTACGGCTGCGATCCGGGCTTGGGTCCGCCGGTCTGGGCGCCGGTCGGGGCGCCGGGCGGCCGAGCGGCCCAACCCCGCCTGGGGAGAGGCGCCGCTGCTCCCTGCCGGGGCCGCCGCCATGGGCTCAGGTGCCGGTGAAGCGGCGCTTCACCTCGATCATGCGCAGGCAGGCCACGACGGCGTCCCGGCCCTTGTTCCTTTGCTTCGGATCGGCCCGCACGATGGCCTGTTCCTTGTTTTCCGTCGTCAGGATGCCGTAGCCGATGGGCGCGCGCTTGTGCAGCGCCAGTTCCTGGAGGCCGCGCGCGCTTTCCGAGCAGATGTAATCGTAGTGGGTCGTCTCGCCCCGGATCACGCAACCCAGCGCGACGAACCCGTCGAACCGGTCGAGGGCAAAATTGATCGTCGCCGGGATTTCGAACGTGCCCGGCACGTCGATCCGCTCCCAGGTGGCGCCCACCTCGGTCAGCGCCGCTTCGGCGCCCTGCACCAGCAGATCGGCGATATCGGTGTAGAACCGCGCTTCGACGAGGAGAATATGCGGCGGACGGTAAGTCATGCGGGCGCCTGCTTCTATTCGGACGGTATCGGCCGGCGTTCGCCGATCGACAGGTCGTAGCCGTCGAGGCCGATCACGGTGCGGTTGCTGTTGGTCAGCAGGATCATGTCGCGTATGCCGAGGTCGGTCAGGATCTGCGCGCCGACGCCGTAGTTGCGCAACTCACCCTGCGGCCCGCCGGAGCCGGCGCCGACCGCCTCGCGGTTGCCGAGATGGCCGGACGTGGCGAGCGACAGCGGCTCGCGGATCAGCACGGCGGCGCCGCGGCCGGCTTCGCCGATCATGCCCATGGCGCGCTGGAGCTCGCCCGACTTGCCCGTGCCGGCCTGGTACAGCAGATCGCTGAACACGTTGAGGGCATGCATCCGGACCATGACCGGCGCGCCGTCGGCGACGTCGCCCTTGACCAGCGCGATATGCTCGGTGCCGGAAATCCGGTTGCGGTAGACGATAGCGCGGAATGTGCCGCCGAAATCCGACGTGAAATCGCCCTCCTCCACCCGCTCGACGATCTTGTCGAAACGCCGGCGATAGGCGATCAGGTGGTCGATCGCGCCGATCTTGAGGCCATGGAACTGCGCGAAGGCCACGAGCTGCGGCAGGCGCGCCATCGAGCCGTCCTCGTCCATGATCTCGCAGATCACGCCGGAGGCATGCAAGCCGGCCAGCCGTGCGAGGTCGACCGCCGCTTCGGTATGCCCGGTCCGCACCAGCACGCCGCCGTCGCGCGCGACCAGCGGGAACACATGGCCGGGCGTGGTGATCGCGCTGGCGTCCGACGCTTCGTCGATCGCCACTGCAATGGTATGGGCCCGGTCGTGGGCGGAGATGCCGGTCGTCACCCCTTCACGCGCCTCGATGGAAACGGTGAAGGCCGTCGAAAACCGGCTGTTGTTCTTCTGGGGCATCAGCTGCAGGCCGAGATGGGCCGCCCGTTCCCCCGTCATCGCCAGGCAGATCAGGCCACGGCCGAACTTGGCCATGAAATTGATCGCCTCCGGCGTCGCCCGTTCCGCCGGGATCACTAGGTCGCCTTCATTCTCCCGGTCTTCGTCATCGACCAGGATGAACATCTTGCCCTTGCGCGCGTCCTCGATGATTTCCTCGATCGGTGACAGGAAGGCGAGATCGTCCGCCGCGCGGCGCATGTCCTGCTTCGACACAAGGCTCAGATGTTCGCGATTGCTCACGCCGTGACGTCTCCGTTCGCCGCACCGAAGGCCAGCATGCGCTGAACGTAACGCGCCATCAGGTCGACTTCCAGATTGATCGCACCGCCCTGCTGCAAATCGCCCAAGGTCGTCACCGCCAGCGTGTGCGGGATCAGATTGACCGAAAATTGCGTGTCCGCGCCGTCTTCCACGTCGTTGACGGTCAGCGAGACGCCGTCGACCGCGACCGAACCCTTGGGCGCGATAAATCTGCCGAATGCCCGGTCTGCGGCAAAGCGGAAGACCTCGCTGCCGGCCGCCGGTTCGCGCCGTATCACCCGGCCCACCGTATCGACATGGCCGGCAACGATATGGCCGCCCATCTCGTCCTGCGCCCGCAGGGCGCGCTCCAGGTTGACGCGCCTGCCTTCCCGCCAGTCGCCCAGGGTGGTGCAGGAGAGGGTCTCGTCCGACGCTTGCACGGCAAACCAGTCCGGCCCGGTCTCAACCACCGTCAGGCAGACGCCGCTGCACGCGATCGACGCGCCGATCGCGATGCCGTCGGTGTCGTAGCCGGTTTCGACTTCCAGCCGCGTGTCGCCGCCGTCGGGCCGCGTCAGGCGGCGAATCCGTCCGACATCCGTGACGATTCCGGTAAACATGGTCTCCTGAATCCGGGTTCTGTGTACGCGGGTTCCACCGAATTGGCCGGCCGATCGCCGGGAGGATGATCGCCTAGCGGTCGCGGCGCCAGATTTCCAGCAGATCGTCGCCGCAGGGCTCGCGCGATTGCACCTGCCATCTGTTGGCGTCGGCAAGGCGGTCGAGGCCGAGACTGCCGACCGCCGGCCGGGCATCGCCGCCCAGGACGGCGCCGGCGCGGAACCAGTAAAGCCGGTCGGCAAGATCGGCGCGCATCAGGCTGGCCGCCACCTGCCCGCCGCCCTCGACCAGCACATCGTTCAGCCCTTCCGCCCCCAGTGTGGCGGCAACGGCATGCAGATCCGGCCGGCCAGCATTGTCCGCCGGACCTGCGAACCGGCGTACCGGCGTGGCGTTCGGCGCTTCCGTCGCGGTGAACTGCAAGACGGGATGCTCGGCGGCGGTCCGAACCAGACGACTCTCCGCCGGCAGCCGGGCTTGCGAATCGAGGACGATGCGAACGGCCTGCCGCTCGATGCCGGGCAGGCGGCAGGTGAGCATCGGATCGTCCGCCAGGGCGGTGCCGATGCCGATCAGAACGGCGTCGTGCCCCGCGCGCAGCGCGTGCCCGCGCGTCCTGGCAGGCGCCCCGGTGATCCACTTGCTGTCGCCGCCCGCAGTGGCAATCCGTCCGTCCAGGCTGGTTGCCAGTTTTAGTGAGAAACGGGGGCGGCCCGCGCGCTGGCGCATCAGATAGCCGCCGAGATCGTCGATCGCCGGTTCGGCGCAAACGCCCGATTCAACGGTAATTCCTGCGGCCGCAAGCTTGGCCATGCCCAAGCCGGCGACACGGCTGTCGGGATCCTCGAGCGCCGCCACGACGCGCGCGACGCCGGCTTCGATCAGCGCATCGGCACAGGGCGGCGTGCGGCCGCGGTGGGCGCAGGGCTCCAACGTAACGTAGGCGGTGGCGCCGCGAGCTGCTGTGCCGGCCCGGCGCAGCGCTTCGGCTTCGGCATGGGGCCGGCCACCCGGCTGGGTCCAGCCGCGCCCGACGACACGGCCGCCGTTGACCAGGATACAGCCGACCGACGGATTGGGCGCGGTCCCGCCCAGGCCGCGCCGGCCCAGGGCCAACGCCGCCTTCATCCAGTGGCGGTCGGCGGCGCCGTCGCTCACTCTTCGACCGCCGCTTCCTCTTCCCGCTCGCCGAGGCTGCCCAGGAACTGCTCGAAATCCCTGGCTTCGCGGAAGTTCTTGTAGACCGAGGCGAAACGGACATAGGCGACCTGATCGAGGCCGGCCAGCGCCTCCATCACCAGCTCGCCGATATGCTTGGCCGGGATGTCCGATTCGCCGGAACTTTCGAGCCGGCGCGTGATCGAACTGACGATCCGGTCGATCCGGTCCTCGCCGATCGGCCGTTTGCGCAAGGCTATGGAAATGGAACGGAACAGCTTGTCGCGATCGAACGGCACCCGCTGGCCGTTCTTCTTGACCACCACGAGGTCGCGCAGCTGGACCCGCTCGAATGTCGTGAACCGCGAGCCGCAGTTGGTGCAGAACCGGCGGCGCCGGATCGACGCGCCGTCTTCGGTCGGCCGCGAATCCTTCACCTGGGTTTCGTCACTCCCGCAGAACGGACAGCGCATGCCCTCTCTCCTTCTCGCCCCCCGGCGCCTTCGGCCTCGAACGCCGCGTTGCCGGCAAGGCAGCGGTTCCGCCCGGCCGCTACATCGCCGGATAGACGGGAAAGCGCCCGCATAGCGCGCGGACTCTTTCCCGGGCCGCCGACTCGGCCGCCGAATTGTCCCCCGGATCCACCGCCAGACCTTCCAGCACATCGGCGATCAGGTCGCCGACCTGCTCGAATTCCGCGACGCCGAAACCGCGGGTTGTCGCGGCCGGCGTGCCGAGCCGGATTCCGGACGTCACCGTCGGCTTTTCCGGATCGAACGGAATGGCGTTCTTGTTGCAGGTGATGCCGGCCCGCTCGAGGCTCTCGTCGGCGATGTTGCCGGTCACCTTCTTGGGCCGCAGATCGACCAGCATCAGATGGGTGTCGGTGCCGCCGGCCACCATGGCGAAACCGCGCTCGACCAGGCGGGCGGACAACGCCTTCGCATTCGCGACGATGGCCCGGCAATAGAGCTTGAACTCCGGAGCGAGCGCTTCCTTGAAGGCCGCCGCCTTGCCGGCGATCTGGTGCATCAGCGGCCCGCCCTGGGAGCCCGGAAACACCGCCGAATTGATTTTCTTCGCCAGCGCTTCGTCGTCGGTCAGGATCATGCCGCCGCGGGCGCCGCGCAGGGTCTTGTGGGTGGTGGTCGTCGTGATGTCGGCGATGGGCACCGGGCTGGGATGCACGCCGGCCGCCACGAGCCCGGCGAAATGGGCCATGTCGACCATCAGTTTCGCGCCCACACTGTCGGCGATGTCGCGAAAGCGGTCGAATTCGATAAAGCGCGGATAGGCTGACCCGCCCGCGATGATGAGCTTGGGCCGGTGTTCTTCGGCTAGTGCCGCAACCTGGTCGTAATCGATCAGGTGATCGTCTTCGCGCACGCCGTACTGGACCGCGTTGAACCATTTTCCGGACAGCGCGGGCGCTGCGCCGTGGGTGAGATGGCCGCCGGCCGCCAGCGACATGCCGAGGATCGTGTCGCCGGGCGCGAGCAGCGCCATCATGACCGCCGTGTTGGCCTGCGCGCCGGAATGCGGCTGCACGTTAGCGAATTCGCAGCCGAACAGCTGTTTCGCGCGCTCGATCGCCAGGCTCTCGGCAACATCGACATGGTCGCACCCGGCATAGTAGCGGCGCGCCGGATAACCTTCGGCATATTTGTTGGTGAGCACGGAACCCTGCGCCTCCAGCACGGCGCGGGAGACGATGTTCTCGGACGCGATCAATTCGATCTGATCCTGCTGCCGGCCCAGCTCCGCCCGGATGCTGTCATACAATTCGGGATCGGACTGATGCAGCGAGGCGGCGAAGAAGCCGTCGTCGAAGGGAAGGATCGTTGCAGGGCCGGGGCTTGTCATCGCGGAAGCTTCCGTTGGGCGACGGATGGCCGGTCAGCCGGCGCTACTGTCGATCTTGTCGACCCGCGCCGTGTGCCGCCCGCCGTCGAATGGCGTTTCGAGGAAAGTGCGCAGCGCATCGCGAGCCGTCTCCACACCGATCAGCCGCCCGCCCAGCGCCAGCACGTTGGCATCATTATGCTGCCGCGACAGGCGCGCCGAGAGGCTATCGTGACACAGCGCGGCGCGCACGCCCCGGTGGCGGTTGAGCGCAATGCTGATGCCGATGCCGGAGCCGCAGACGGCCACGCCCATCTCCGCTTCGCCGGCTGCGACCGACCGGGCCAGCGCATGGCCGAAATCCGGATAATCCACCGGCTCGGCGGAGGCCGGCCCCAGATCCAGAACCCGGTGCCCCAGCGCTCTCAGGTCATCGACCAGGGTGGTCTTGAGAGCGAAGCCGGCATGATCCGATGCGACGGCTACGGTTTTTGGATTCAATCGCCGTTCCTTCGATAGCCGGCGCAGGTTTCGCCACCTTCCGTCCGGCGCCGCAAATTCCCGCCCGAACCACCAGATATCGCGGATCGCGACGGTGCAACGACACGATCTCGTATATCCCTTTCGCGGGCCGAAGGCAATTCCGCGCCGGCCGATGTCCGCGATTCGCGGTACCGCAGTGTATCTTTCAATGCTGCCGCAGAGACGACCGGACCTTCGGCAATAAGGCCCGAAATAGCAGCCACTAACCGGCGCCGGAAACCGGCCTCATAAGAGTATCGCATTAAGAATTTGGAGTAACGATTTGATTCAATGAAAAGAAACGATGCCTGCGAGAATTGACTGGCGATCAATACTGTGCAATAGAGTGAAGTGCGTGCCGGCAGGTTAACACCGCAAAAAGGTGAACCTGGAGGCGAAACAAAGCGCAAAACAAAAGGACGCGGGGTATGAGTAACGAGAGCACGGAGCGTATCTCCCGTGAGGAGATGCTCCGGATGACCACTGATGTCGTCTCGGCCTATGTTGGGAACAACGCGACCGCGACGAACCAACTTCCGGACCTGATCAAGACCGTCCACGGTTCGCTCAACGCACTGGGCGAAGCGCAGGCAGCCGAAGCGGCGCAGAAACCGGCCGTGCCGGTGCGACGGTCGCTGACGCCGGAATATCTTGTCTGCCTCGAAGACGGCAAGAAACTGAAGATGCTCAAGCGCTATCTGCGGACGACCTACGATATGTCGCCGGACGAATACCGCCAGAAATGGGGGCTGCCGGCGGACTATCCGATGGTTGCGCCGAACTACGCCAAGCGCCGTTCGGAGTTCGCCAAGCGTATCGGGCTCGGCCGCCGGGGCCGCGGCGGACAGCCGGAAGCCCGGGTGACGAACTGATCCGGAATCGAAATGGCCCGGTGGCTTCCCGCCGGGCCATTTTCTCAGACTCCGGCGCCGGCGCACAACGAAGTGTGAAGACCGGAATTTGTGAAGACCCGCCGGCCACCGGGGTGTTCCGTCGCCTGCTGCCTTGACACCTGCGCGGCGCGATCCATAGATAGCGCGGCCGGCCGGCAACCTGGAACGGCGCCGGACGCAGCGCGGACCGAAGTTGGCGTGCTCGGGCGCGAATGGCCGGAAAAGGGCGCGTAGCTCAGCGGGAGAGCACTGTCTTCACACGGCAGGGGTCGCTGGTTCGAACCCAGCCGCGCCCACCAATGTTATCAAACACTTAGCGGATTATTGCCGCCCGCACACACGGCGGCTACCCGTTCGCCTGTGCGGAATCGCTCCGTTTCGCACGCCCCCTCAATTCGCGCGCTGGGTCCGCTCGCGGCGTTCGTGGCGTTCCTGGGCTTCGATGCTGAGCGTGGCGATCGGCCTTGCGTCCAGGCGGTCGACGCCGATCGGCTCGGCGGTCTCCTCGCAATAGCCGTAGGTCCCGTCGTCGATCCGCCGCATGGCGGCGTCGATCTTGGCGATCAGCTTGCGCTGGCGGTCGCGCGTGCGCAGTTCCCGGCCCCAGTCCGATTCCAGCGTCGCCCGGTCGGCCATATCGGCCTCGGCCAGACTCTCTTCCTGCATGGTATGGATGGTTTCTTCCGCGTCGCCGAGGAGTCGCCGGCGCCAGCGCTCCAGTTTTTGCCGGAAATAGGCGGCCATGACCGGATTCATGAACGGTTCGTCCGGTGTGGGACGATACGATCCGGGAACGTCCGGCCTTGTTCGGTTCATTCCGCCACCATTGAAATACCGGCGAAGCGGCCGGGACTATACGGGCGGCGCCGAAAGCCGGCAAGCCTGCGAAAGCTGCGGATTCGGGGGCGCCCGAAGCGATGCGGTGAACTGTCGGACGGTGCGGCGGGGCGCCGGATGCTATGGCGGTCCGGCGGTCCGGGGGATCGCGCGGCGGCGGCGTTTGCGGCGGCGCCGGGAGCGGCACGGCAGGAGGCTCATGACGGAACCGAACCATGTGATCGCCGGCCTGTCGGAGATTGCCGACCGGTATGACGGTTACATCCTCGATCTCTGGGGCACGATCCATAACGGCGTCGAGCCGCTGCCCGGCGCGGTCGATTGCCTGCGCGCCCTGGCGCAAGGGGGCAAGACCGTGCTGATCCTGTCCAACGCGCCGCGGCGCACCGGGGCCGTGATCGACCGGATGGATGCGGTCGGCATTCCCCGCGATTGCTACGGCCCGGTCCTGTCGTCCGGCGAGGCCGGCTGGCTGGCCCTGCGCGACCGCACCGACCCCTGGCATGCAAAGCTGGGCGATCGGGCCTTCCTGATCGGCGAGGCCGGCGACGAATCGGTCCTGCAGGATCAGCCGGTCGAAGAGACCGGTTCGCTCGAACGGGCGACGTTCCTGCTGTGCGTCGGGGCATACCGGCGGACCGACACGGCCGACGATTATACGGCCCTGCTGGCCCGGGCCCGGGCGTTGCGGTTGCCGATGGTGTGCGTCAATCCCGATCTCGAAGTGCTGCGGGGACCGAACCGGGAGATCTGCGCCGGCGCCATCGCGGCACGCTATGCCGAAATCGGCGGCGAGGTAGGCTATCACGGCAAGCCGCACCGGCCGATCTACACGCTGAGCCTCGCCCGGTTCCCCGGCATCCCGCCCGCCCGCATCCTGGCGGTCGGCGATTCCCTGCGCACGGATATCGCCGGCGCCAACGGAGCCGGCATCGACTCGCTGTTCGTGACCGGCGGCCTGCTCGCCGAGGAGCTGGGCATCGCGCCGCTGAGCGCGCCCCCGCCCGGCGCGTTGCCGGCGCTCTACGCCCGGTACGGGGAGAGGCCGACCCGGGCCGCAGCCGCCTTCCGCTGGTAGCGCCGGCGCAAGGCCGGCGCACGGGTTGCGGCGGTACACCGGCCCTGCATGACGCCGCGCGCGATTCGGGGCAGAATTTTGCCCAATTTCGGGTATAGTCGGAATCGGGCGGCGGCGGCCGCAGCCGGCGTCCGGCACTTTCCTGGATGGCGACGGGTCCGGAACAGCCGCAACCCCGCAGGACGGATGCACCGGATGAAGCGAAGGACATCGAAATATCGGGCCGGGAGCGCGCCGGCCACCCTCGTCGCACTGGCGTGTTTCGCCGTCGCCGGTGCGGGTCTCGGCGCAGATGCCGGGAAAGCGGAAACCCGTGCGGCCGTTCCGGAGCCGGCGACGGCCCGGCACGCCCCCCTGCCCGACCTCGTCGCCCGGCTGCTGCCGTCCGTGGTCAGCATCACGACGACCCAGGGCGGAAAATCGACGGCCGGGCAGGAGGCGCCGGAAGGCTCGCCCTTCGAAGAGTATTTCAGGGAGTATTTCAACAAGCGCCGGAACCGCCAGCGCGGTTCGACCGTCGGCAGCGGATTTATCATCAGCGCCGACGGCTTTGTCGTCACCAACCATCACGTCATCAGCAGGGCTACGGCCGTGCGGGTGGTCCTGAACGGCGGACGGCAGCTTGACGCCCGGGTCGTCGGCCGCGACCCCAGGGCCGATCTGGCGGTGCTGAAGGTTGAGCCCAAGGCGCCCCTGCCCTTCGTGAATTGGGGCAACTCCGACACCATGCGCATCGGCCAGGCCGTCGTGGCCATCGGTAACCCGTTCGGCCTCAGCCAGACCGTCACCACCGGCATCCTCTCGGCGCGCGGCCGGCATCTTCAGAATTTCGGCGGTTTCCCGGGCAGCTCCTTCGTCGATTTCCTGCAGACCGACGCCGCCATAAACAAGGGCAACAGCGGCGGCCCCCTGTTCAACCGGACCGGGGATGTCATCGGCGTCAACACCGCAATCTATTCGCGCGGCGAAGGGAACGCCGGCATTGCGTTCGCCGTCCCCTCGAACCTTGCGGTGCCGATCATCGAGCAACTGAAGCTCTACGGCCGTACGCGGCGCGGCTGGCTGGGCGTTCAGATCCAGGCCGTCGACGGCGAACTCGCCCGGACGCTGGGCATGGAAACGCCGACCGGCGCGCTGGTGGCGAATGTGGTGAGCGGCAGTCCTGCGGCCGAAGGCGGCATCGTCTCGGGAGACGTGATCCTGAAGTTCGACGGCAAGACGGTGCCCAACGCATCGCGCCTGTCGCAGATCGTAGCAGCCGCGCGGGTCGGCAAGAGCGTGCGTGTTTCAGTGCTGCGGCGCGGACAGACGGTCACGCTGGTCGTCGTTCTGGGCGAACTGGAAAAGGCCGTGCAGACCGGCGCCGTCCAGAAGCTCCGCACGGAAGGGATCCGGCCGGACCTGTTCCCCGAGCTCGGCCTGCGGCTCGGCAAGATTACACCGGAACTGGCGGAACGGTACGAGACGACACCGGGCGCGGGCGTCATCGTTCTGGGCGTCGAGCCGGACGGCGATGCGGATCGCAAGGGTGTCAAACCGGGCGACGTGATCGTCGAAATGGAACATACCGCCGTCGAAACGCCCGAGGCGATCAGGAAACTGGTGGACGAGTCGAAGAAGGCGCGCAAGACCTCCGCCCTCCTGCTGGTTCAGCGCGGAGGAGACCGGCGCTTCGTCGTGCTCCGGTTCAAGCTGCAATAGGGGCGGTGACGAACGGGGCCGGCACCGCCGGAGGATCAATCCCCGGATTCGGCGGCTGCGATTTCGTCGCGCCGATAGCCCTGAAGATACAGAAGGGCGGTCAGATCGCCATGGTCGATCCGGTGCTGCGCCGCTGCCGCCGCGGCGGGTTTGGCGCGGAAGGCGACACCGGCGCCCGCCGCCTGCAGCATCGGGATATCGTTGGCTCCGTCGCCGACCGCCAGCGCATCCTGCCGGCTGAGGCCGCGGGCGGCGAGAAAGGCGTCCATGGCCTCCAGCTTGCCCTGGGCGCCGAGCACGGGATGAACCAGCTTGCCGGTGAGCACGCCGCCGTCCACCACGACATCGTTGGCGACATCGATATCGAAACCGCACTCGCGCCTGACATATTCCGAATAGATCCGGAAGCCGCCGGAAACCAGGGCGGCAAGGGCGCCCTGAGCGCGCATGGCGCGCACGAGGGTCCGCGCGCCCGGCGTAAATTCGATGCGGTAGCAGAAGGCCTGCAGAAATTCCTTTTCCAGCCCGCCCAGCAGTTCCACCCGCACGGCAAGCGCTTCGCGAAACGGGATTTCGCCGTTCATGGCCTGTTGCGTGATCCGCCGGACCGTGTCGCCGACGCCCAGAAGGTCGGCGAGATCGTCGACCATCTCGTTCCGGATCACCGTCGATTCCATGTCGGCGACCAGCAGGCGCTTGCGGCGGTTGTCCGCGCCGGTGACCGCCACGTCGACGGGCAAGCGGCCGACCGACAGCTTGACCGCTTCCCGCGCCGCGCCGGGATCGCCGCCGGCGAACGGGATATCGCAGGCCACCTGGGGCGACAGCCATTCCGGCTCGCCGCCCTCGGCGCCGGCGTCCTCCAGCGCCCAGCGCGCCGACGTAACCGTTCCGTCGGACAGGCGCGGCAGGGCCGGATTGGCAATCAGCGTCACGAAGTGACTCATTGCGGGCGAAAGCGGTGGCGCCGGTGAAAACTGTCCAGGCGGCGCACTCGGGGAGCAGAAGGGTTTGAGCGCACCGGCAAACCGGGCGGCGCGCGATCCGGGCCGACGAGAAAACATCGTCGTCATCGGCGGTCCGACCGCCGGCGGCAAGTCCGAAATCGCGTTGCAGATCGCGCGGGAATTCGGCGGCGCGGTGATCAATGCCGACAGCATGCAGGTGTATCAGGAACTGAAAATCGTCACGGCGCGGCCCGATGACGCGGCGTTGTCGGCGGCGCCCCACCGGCTCTACGGCATCCTGCCGGCGCGCGAGCGATGCTCCGCCGGGCGGTGGCGGCGCATGGCGCTGGACGAGATCGCAGCAGCGGCCGAGGCCGGCCGGTTGCCGGTCGTGGTCGGCGGCACCGGCCTGTATATCAAGGCCCTGCTGGATGGCATCGCGGAGACCCCGGAGGTTCCCGAAGCGCGGGTGCAGGAGGTTACCGCCTGGCTGGACGAGACCGGCCTCGAGGCGGGACGCGAGCGGCTGCGCGCCGTCGATCCGCCGACCGCGGGCCGGCTGGCCGCGATCGACCGCCAGCGGCTGATCCGCGCCCTTTCCGTCTTCGAACACACCGGCAGGCCGCTGTCCGCCTGGTCGGCGCGGGAGAGCCGGGAGTCCCCGATTCGCGCATTCCGGATCGCCGCGATGCCCCCGCGCGAACGGCTCTACCCGCGCATCGACGCCCGGTTCGCGCGCATGGTGGAGGCCGGCGCGATCGACGAGGTCCGGCGTCTCGCCGCATTGCAGCTCGATCCGTCACTGCCGGCGATGAAGGCGGTCGGCGTGCCGCAGATCCTGGCCCACCTCAGGGGAGAGACCGACCGCGCAACGATGATCGCGCAAGGCCAGACCGCCACGCGGCGCTATGCCAAACGGCAGTATACCTGGTTCCGGCGTCAGTATCGTTCGCCAGACGCGGATTTTGCGCAATTTTCGGAAAGGATGCGCGACGAAATGTTTAATAAAATTCGTCAATTCCGGTTGACGGGCTAAATCGCGGCCCGTATTTCCGAATCTCGGATCAACCGTTTTTTGCCGCCGCCGCGAGCGGCGATTTTTTTCGCGTCCGGGCGGACCAGGTTTCCGGACGGCTTTGCTGCTGGCCGGGGGGCCGCCCGGCCCGAAACGAATCCGGCGAGACGGATCCCGGGAGACGGATCGATGTCGCAAGAGTTGACAGGTTCGGAGATCGTCCTGCGCGCCCTGGCGGACCAGGGCGTCGATACGGTTTTCGGCTACCCCGGCGGCGCCGTGCTGCCGATCTACGATGCGCTGCATGTGCAGAATTCGATCCGGCACATCCTGGTGCGCCAGGAGGGCGGCGCCGTGCATGCCGCCGAGGGATACGCGCGCTCGAGCGGCAAGGTCGGCGTCGTGCTGGTGACCTCCGGCCCCGGCGCGACCAACGCCGTCACCGGGCTGACCGATGCGCTGATGGATTCGGTGCCCGTGGTCTGCCTGACCGGCCAGGTGCCGACTCACCTGATCGGCAACGACGCCTTCCAGGAGGCCGATACCACCGGCATCACCCGGCCCTGCACCAAGCACAACTATCTGGTGAAGGACATCGCCGACCTGGCGCGCGTCGTCCATGAGGCCTTCTACGTCGCGCGCAGCGGCCGGCCGGGTCCGGTCGTGGTCGATCTGCCCAAGGACATTCTCCAGGGCAAGGGCAGCTACGCGCCGCCTTCGGTCAACGGCCACCGGTCGTACAAGCCGAGGAAGAAAGGCGATATCGGCCAGATCGAGAAGGCCGCCGCCGCGATGGCGCAGGCCGAGCGCCCGCTGTTCTATTGCGGCGGCGGAGTCATCAACGCCGGGCCGAAAGCCGCACACCTGCTGACCGAGCTGGTCAAGATGACCGGCTTTCCCTGCACACTGACGCTGATGGGCCTGGGCGCCCTGCCCGCCTCCAACAGCCAGTTCCTCGGCATGGTCGGCATGCATGGCACCTACGAGAGCAATCTCGCCATGCATCAGTGCGACCTGATGATCAACATCGGCGCCCGCTTCGACGACCGGGTGACCGGCAAGCTGGACGAATTCGCGCCCAACTCGGCCAAGATCCACGTCGATATCGATCCGTCCTCGATCAACAAGAATGTCCGGGCCGACATTCCGATCGTCGGCGACGCCGCCCATGTGCTGGAGGACCTGACCAAGGTCTGGAAGGCCCGGCAGTACCGCGCCGACCGGAAAAAACTGGACGCCTGGTGGGCGCAGATCGACGAATGGCGCGGCCGGGACTGCCTGAAATACACACCGTCCGACACCCTGATCAAACCGCAATACGCCCTGGAGCGGCTGCGCGATTTGACGAACGGGCGCGACGATGTCTTCGTCACCACGGAGGTCGGCCAGCACCAGATGTGGGCAGCCCAGTTCCTGCCCTTCGAGAAGCCGAACCACTGGATGACGTCGGGCGGCCTGGGGACCATGGGCTACGGCCTGCCGGCGGCGATGGGCGTCCAGATCGCCCATCCGGACGCGCTGGTGATCGACATCGCCGGCGAGGCCTCGGTCCTGATGAACATCCAGGAGATGAGCACGGTGGCGCAGTACCGGCTGCCGGTGAAGATCTTCATCCTCAACAACGAATATATGGGCATGGTCCGGCAGTGGCAGGAATTGCTGCACGGCGGCCGCTATTCCGAGAGCTATATGGATTCCCTGCCCGATTTCGTGAAGCTGGCGGAAAGCTTCGGCGCGGTCGGCCTGCGCGCGGAGAAGCCGTCGGAGGTGGACGGCGTGATCGAGGAGATGATCGCGGTCGACAAGGCGGTGATCGCCGACATTCTGGTCGACAAGGCGGAGAACTGCTTCCCGATGATCCCGTCCGGCGCGGCGCACCACAAGATGCTGCTCGGCCCGGACGACCAGGCCGACAATCCGGTCTCCGAAGAAGGCATGGTGCTGGTCTAGGCCCGGGCCGCCCGCACCGGACCCCGGAAACGGAACCCCAGAAAACGACGGCAGGTAAGCCATGACCGAACGGCACGTGATCGCCGTGCTGGTGGACAACGAACCCGGCGTGCTCGCCCGGGTCATCGGCCTGTTTTCCGGCCGCGGCTACAATATCGAGAGCCTGACCGTCTCGGAGGTCGACGCCGAGGCCGGCCTGTCGCGCATCAACGTCGTGACCATCGGCACGCCGATGATCATCGAGCAGATCAAGAACCAGCTCGACCGGCTGGTCCCGGTCCATTCGGTCCGCGACCTGACCGAGGAAGGCCCCCATGTCGAGACCGAGCTGGCGCTGATCAAGGTCAGCGGAAACGGCGACAAACGGGTCGAGGCGCTGCGCATCGCGGATATCTTCGGCGCGAAGGTGGACGATACGACCCTCGAATCCTTCATCTTCCGGCTCGACGGCCAGACCGACAAGGTCGACCGCTTCATCGACCTGATGAAGCCGCTCGGCCTGATCGAGGTCGCCCGCACCGGCGCCGTCGCGATCAGCCGGGGCAAAGAGGGGATTTAGCGCGACGGCGGTGCGCAAGCACCGGGACTCGCTCCGGGCTTCCGGCCTGCTGGCCGGGCACTCGAATTGGGGGCCGGTTCTGTGCCGAATCACGGCCTACGGTCTTCACCATGTCCGCGTTCCTTTGGGATCGAATGCCGGCTCGAAGGTCACGGTTCCGGGGAATCGGGCTCCGGCAATGTCGATTTCGACACGCCGCTCCCCGGTCTCCGGGACGCTCCCGGTATCGATCATGGCCAGCGCCACGGGCCGGCCGATGCGGTATCCGAACGCGGCCGAAGTCGTCTTGCCGACGATTCGATCCCGCAGATAGACCGGCTCATGACCGAGCGGCACGGCATCCGCATCGTCGAGAACGACGGATGCGATGCGCCGCGCCGGCGGCCGGTCCCTCACACGCTCCAGCGCCGGCCGGCCGATGAAGTCCTTGTCCCAGCGGATCGCGAAACCGAGGCCGGCTTCGAGCGGATTCACGTCGGTGTCGATATCGTGGCCGTAGGCCAGGAAACGCTTCTCGATCCGCATCGATGTCTGGGCGAACAATCCGCAGGGCCGGGCGCCGGCGCTGTAAAGCGCGCTGTAGACGGCCCCGGCGCTTTCGGCGGGACAGGTGATTTCCCATCCCGCCTCTCCCACATAGGACAGCCGCACGCCGCGCACGGCAACGCCGGCAATGCGCGCTTCGCCGTGGCAATAGCGGCCGAGCGCGTGCAGCTCCCCGGCGCCGCTCGCCTCGGCGACGCGACCGGCTTCCGGCCCCGTGAGCGCGAGCACGGCGCAGGCTTCGGTCTCGTCGTCGAGCGCCACCGCCTCGCCCGCGGCGCGGTGACGCCTCAGCCACGCCAGGTCGCGCCGGATCGCCGTCGTGCCGACATACAGCCGGTAGCGGTCCTCTTCGAGACGCAGCGCGACCAGATCGCTTTCGATGCCGGCGCGGGCGTTGAGCATCATCGTGTAGACGGCGCGCCCCGGGGGCCGCGACATGTCGTTGGTGCAGAGCCGGTTGAGGAAGGCTTCGGCGTCCCGACCGGCGACGCCGATCTTCCCGAGCGTGGACTGGTCGAACACCGCGGCGTGTTCGTGCGCCTGTTTCACTTCCCGGCCCACCCGGTCGAACCAGGCCGGCTTGCCGAAGCTGAGGCCCGGCTCCGCGGCCTTGCCGAAGTAGAGCGGCCGTTCGAACCCGTAGACCTGGCCGAAATGCGCGCGCTCGGTCCGCCAGTGCGGATCGAGCGGCGTCAGCCGGAGCCGCCGGCCCGTCGCCCACTGGCGGCCCGGATAGGCGATTTCGTAATGCTTGCCGAGCACTTCCGGCACCCGTTCGGCCAGCGCGGCGGCGGAATTGAAGCAGGCGGGGAACCGCTTCGGATCCGCCTCGTGCAGATCCATGGGCAGGTGGCCGTGGACGATGCGGTGGGCCAGCGCCATGCCCGCGCCGCCTGCTGTCGCCACACCGACCGAATTCATGCCGCAGCCGAGAAACAGCCCCCGCGTCTCGGCCGCCTCGCCGAGCAGGAACGAGCCGTCCGGGGTAAAGCTCTCGGGTCCGTTGAGCAGAGTCTTCACCGGTGCGTTCTGCAGCGCCGGCAAGCGGTGCAGGGCGTTCAGCATCATCGGCTCGAAATGATCCCAGTCTTCCGGCAGCAACTGGAAGGCGAAGTCGTCGCCGAGCCGGTCCGGATCGATCGGTTTGCCGTGCGGCTCGAAGCAACCGATCAGCAAACCGCCCGAATCGTCCCGGATGTAGAGGTGGGCGTCGTGGTCCGACAGCGTCGGCATATTGCCTTCGATGCCGTCGACGGGCCCGGTGAGCCTCGATTCCCTGATAAGCGCTGAGCACGAGTGGGTTTGAGGCTCACGATGCGGATTTTCGGGTACAGCGATGCCGGGGCCGGTGCACGTGTCGCCAGCGAGAGGTCGGGTGAGGTGGCTTCTCGGACTGGACGGTGCACTTCGCCGTTCGGCGGACGAGCGGGTTGCCCCGGGCTTGCCGGTTTCGAGCGGGGATGGAGCGGGATGCGCCGGGGCCTGCTATTCGAGCTGGACTGCGGCGTGATAGAGCCAGTCGAGCCGGAAGTTGTTGCGCGCGAAGTCGAGCCGCCAGCGCCGGCCGCTGCGCACCAGCCTTCCCACGACCCGAACCAGATAGCGGATCAGGGGCCGCAGGCCATGGCGCCGGGCGCGGGCCGGCAACAACTGGTATTGGACCGCGCGGAGCAGCACCTGCGCGATCTGGCCGCAGATGTAGAAGGCCTGGTTGGCGCGGAACTTCCGGCACGGCGGGTGATGCAGGTCGAGGTCGATCAGCGGCCCCTTGAAGGCGTTCTCCTGGCCCTGCTTTCCGCGGTGCCGGCGCACCAGCTCGTCGAGCGGAAGGTCGTCGCGCGAGACCAGGATCACGGTGTAGACGGGGAGCAGCAGGGTCTGGCCCCGGTCGCGGCGGCGGCGGATCACCACGTAGCTCTGTTCCTCCCAGCCCGCCGGGCGGTAGCGCACCAGCGTCGCATCTTCGCCGAGCCCGATGTCGGTCCATCCGTCTTCGGGCAGGCCTTCGATCACATCCAGCACCGGCGCCCGCTTGCGCGCGTGGGTCAAGCTGATCGAGTAGTCCCATCCCCGCTCGCGGCACCAGGCGATGAGTTCGCCCCGGTAGTAGGCGTTGTCCGCGCGCAGCCACACCGGCGTGCCCTCGGGCAGGCAGGGCGCCACGTCGCTGTCGAGCTGCTCGCGCCAGCCCCCGGCCACGTCGCCGCCGCCCGGATGCAGCCGACCGCTCGCCCACAGCGAGCCGATGAACACCCCGTGCAGCCAGTACTGGCGCGTGCCGTCGTAGCCGCGCCGCGCCTCCTCGAACAGCCTCCCGTCGACCTCGATCGCGGTGCCGTCGACGAACACCGGGACGTAGCCGCGCACCGACGCCTCATGTTCCACCACCGCCGGCGCCACCTGTGCGGCCAGTCCGCGCGCCACCGCCAGCAACGTCTCGACCTGCGCCTCGTCGATGCGCGCCAGATACTCGCCAAGACGCCGGCCCGAGGGCACGTCGCCAAGACCCAGCAGCCGTTGCCCGACCCGGTCCTCGCGCAGCGCGTCCAGATCCGACAGCGCCCCGTTGCCCGCCGCCAGCGAGGCGATCAGGCTCCACAGCGTCTCCGCGTCGCTCGCACCCCGCGCCCGCTGCTTGACCGACACCGCCGACAGCGCCTGTGGCAGACCAAGCCGCGACGCCATCTGGCCCAGCACCGACCAGCCGCCGAAGCCGGTCAGCTGCGCGTCGGTGAAGTCCATCTCGACTTTGGGCGGCCGGGGAATTACCGTGGTCATCGCGCACCTGCGAGGTGATGGAATGCTCGCCGGCAATATTGCCGATTTCGCCCGCAGCGTGCGCACTTTTTCGGATCCGGCGCCAGCCTTATCCGGGAATCAGGGCGGTGAGCAGATAGAAATGCTCGCACGGCCAGACCGGAACCTCGACATTGGCCATGGCGGCAGCCTTGCGGCTCCACAGGCCGGTGCAGAGCGCGATGGCGTCGCAACGGACCGGACCCCTGTCCGTCTCGACGCCGGCTATCCTGCCGCCTTCGGTCACGATGCCGACGACCCCTGTGTCTTCGCAGATGCGCGCGCCCCGGGCCCTGGCGCCCTTGACGAGGGCGGCGCAGAGGTCGGACGGGCTGACGCGGCCGTCGTCGGGGGACCAGACCGCGCCGATAACGTCTTCGACATTCATCGGCGGCCAGCGTTCCTTCGCCTCCTCGACGGGAATGGACCGGGCGCGGACGCCGAAGAGATGGGCCAGGGCCGCCTGGCGCCGGATATGGGTCAACCGGTCTTCGGTGGTGGCGATCGACAGGGATCCCTTGCCGATCCAGCCGGTCGCCTGCCCGGTCTCTTCTTCGAGCCGCGCGTAGAGCGAGACCGAATAGCGGATGAGATCGGTGAGATTGCGCGTCGAGCGCAGGGCGCGCACCTGGGCGGCGGAATGCCAGGTGGTGCCGGAGGTCAGTTTGTTGCGTTCGAGGAGGATCGCGTCCGGGACGCCTGACCCGGCCAGGTGATACAGGGTAGAGCAGCCCATGACGCCGCCGCCGACAACGACGACGGAAGCGTGCGAGGGCAGGACTGTCTCAGACATCGCGCTGTCCCTTCACGGCCGGACCCGGACCGAACCGTTGCGACTAC
Organism: Alphaproteobacteria bacterium; assembly: GCA_965202925.1. Taxonomy (GTDB): domain Bacteria; phylum Pseudomonadota; class Alphaproteobacteria; order Bin65; family Bin65; genus Bin65. Next base: position 448,725 of record CBDBCG010000003.1, read on the forward strand.
GCCGACACGTCTGTGCCGATTCCGGTGTCAGACCTGAATACCCCGCAGCCGCTCGTTGCGGCGGCGGAGGAATTCGAGCATCAGCAAGAGAATGACCGAGAGAAGGATCAAGAGTGTCGCGACCGGCCGTTCTGATGGCATGTGGTGGGTCAATGGGTTTGGGTTGTTGTATTGCCGCCGAATTCCGTGCGTCCTTTCATGCTCCTGCATTGAGCCAGTCGCATCGCTCCGCATGTAAGCCGCCGAACGTGGGAAACGGCAAAATGGAGCGGGATCAGAGGCCGAGATAGGCGCGCCGTACGGCTTCGTTGTCGAGCAGCTCCGGGCCTGGACCGGAGAGTGCGATCACGCCGTTTTCCAATACGAAGGCCCGTTCGGCGAGTTCCAGCGTCAGGCCGACATTCTGTTCGCACAGCAGGATGGTGATGCCCGCTCCGGCGAGGGCGTCAATGACCTCGAAGATCAGGTCGACCATCACCGGCGCCAGCCCCAGGCTCGGCTCGTCGAGCAGCAGCACCTGTGGCCGGGACATCAGGCCGCGGCCCAGCGCCAGCATCTGCTGCTCGCCGCCGGAGAGCGTGCCCGCGGCCTGGCGGCGGCGTTCGGCTAGGCGCGGGAACCGGTCATAAACACTCTCCAGACCTTCCGCAGTGTGGGGCCGGGCCTGACGGTTGATTGCGCCGAGACGGAGGTTTTCCTCGACCGTCATGTCGGGAAAGACCAGCCGGCCTTCAGGGACCAGGACGATGCCGGCCGCAACGCGCTGCGCCGAAGTCCAGCCTTCTACTGTCTCACCCCGGTAGCTGATCGAGCCCGCGGCGGGAGGCAGCAGCCCGGCAAGCATGCGCATGGCCGTGGTCTTGCCCGCGCCGTTGCCGCCGACGAGCGCCGTGATCCGCCCGGCCGGCACCGTGAAATCGACGCCGTGCAGCACCTCGACCGGACCGTAGCCGCCGGCAAGACCGACGACCTCGAGCACCGCGCCGCCGGTCATTGCCGCCGGCCCAGATAGGCGGACCGGACCGCCGGGTCGTCGGCGACCTGCGCCGGAGGGCCGGCGGCGATCGTTTCGCCATGGTCCAGCACGACGATATGGTCCGACAGGGCCATCAGGGCGCCCATGACATGCTCGATGATCATCACGGTCACGCCGATATCCGCCCGGATGCGGCGGACCATGGCGATCGTGTCCTGCACCTCGGCCGGCGTGAGGCCGGCCATCACCTCGTCCAGCATCAGGAGGCGCGGGCCGGTCGCCAGCGCCCGCGCCACCTCCAGGCGCTTCTGCTGGGCCAGGGTCAGGGCGCCCGCCGGGCGGCCGGCGACGCCGTCCAGCCCGGTCAGGCCGAGGACGGCGGCGGCATCGGCCGGCCCGGCGGCGGGGCGGTCCCGCGCCCCGAAGCGCAGGGCCGTTTCGACATTCTCCTGGACCGACAGGCCGCGGAATGGCCGGACGATCTGGAAGGTGCGCGCCACGCCGGCGGCGGCGACCCGGTGGGGCGGCAGGCCGGTCAGCCGCTGGCCGCCCAGCCGCACAACGCCGGCGGACGGCGCCAGATTGCCCGCAATGATCGCGAACAGGGTGGTCTTGCCGGCGCCGTTGGCGCCCATGATGCCGAAGATGCTGCGTGCCGGCACCGTGAAGGAGACGTCCTGCAACGCCCGGACGCCGCCGAAGGACTTGCCGATCCTCTCGACGCTCAGCATGGCGCTAGCCCCCCGCCGGCGCCGCATCCGCCGCCCGGCGGCGTTCGAACAGGCCGGCGACGCCGTTGGGCGCGAACAGCACGAAGCCGATCAGCAAGGCGCCCAGGACGATCATGTAGACCTGCGGAAAATTCGACCACAGCAGTTCCGACAGCGCGACCAGGAACAGCGCGCCGAAGACCGGCCCGCGGGCATCCGCGCTGCCGCCGACGATCGCCATGGTGACGATGGTGAAGGAGATCACCGGGTCGAACGCCTGCGCCGGCTCGAAATAGCCGGTGCGCAGGACGAACAGGGCGCCGACAAAGCCCGGCAGCAGGGCCGAAAGCGCGAAGGCGAACAGCTTGAAGCGCACGGTCGGAACGCCGATCGTGTCCGCGGCCAGCTCGTCCTCGCGGATCGCGACCAGCCCGGCGCCGAGGCGCAGGCGGCGGATCGCGACCACCGCCAGGGTTCCGGCGAGGGCGAGCGCCGCCATCGCCCAGTAAAGGGTTTCCAGCGGCGGCCCGCCGAGGATCAGGCGGCCGAACCTGCCGAGCGCGTTCTCGATATTGATGACGACAAATTTGGCGAATTCGGCGAGGCCGAAGGTCAGGATCACGAAATAGGGCCCGCGCACCCGGAGCACCGGCAGACCGACCAGCAGGGCGAACAGGCCCGCGGCCAGCGCGCCGAGCAGGGCGCCGGCCCAGACCGGCACCGCGCCCCAGGTCAGCACCAGGACGTAGCCGCCGATGCCAGCGAACACGACATGGCCGAGGGAGATGTAGCCGGCCAGGCCGGAAACGACGGTCCAGCTCTGCGCCAGGGCGATCCAGCCGAACAGGGCGAAGCCGACGCCGAGATAATAGTCGCTGCCGAGCAGCGGCAGGACCGCGGCGATCGCCGCGACCAGGAGCAGCGGAACGGCTTCGCGCGTCGAAAGCAGCCTCATGTCAGGCGCCGCCGCTGCAACAGGCCTTCCGGCCGCAGGACCAGGACCAGGATGAACACGCCGTAGATCAGGACGGAGCGCAGGTTCGCCGAGGTCAGCGCGACGCCGTAGGTCTCGATCAGGCCGAGCACCATGCCGGCCGCGATGCCGCCGGCCAGATTGCCCAGTCCGCCCAGGACGATCACGACGAAGGCGACGATGGTGAACGGGAAGCCCATGAAGGGCGAGATCTGTTCGGTCACGCCGATCAGGGTCCCGGCCAGTCCGGCGAGCGCGAAGCCGAGCACGAAGGAGAAGGCCTGCACCCGGTCGACATCGATGCCGACGATCCGGCTCGCCGTGCGGTGCTGGATCAGTGCCCGGATCGACAGGCCGAGGGCGCTGAAGCGCAGGAACAGGACGATGGCGACCGAAAGGCCAAGGCAGACCGCCAGGGCGACGAGGCGGCTTTGCGCGATGTTGACCTCGCCGATGCGGACCAGGGTATCGAGGGCCTGATAGGTTCGCGGGCTGGCGGTGAAGGCGAGCGCCGTCAGGTTCTGAATGACGATCGAGATACCGAAGAAGATCAGCAGCGAATTGGCCTCGATCCGCTCGATCGGCTGGCTGCCGGCGAGCTGGCGCCGGAACAGGCCGAAATAGAGCGCCGCGCCGGTGAGGCCGGCAAGCGCCCCGGCGGCGAGCATCGCCAGGACCGGCGAGACCGCCGCCAGCGTGAACAGCCAGTAGCCGGTGTAGGCGCCGATCATGACCAGGTCGCCATGGGCGATGTTGAGCAGCCGCATGGTGCCGTAGATCAGGTTCAGGCCGAGCGCCACCAGCCCGTAGATCGAGCCGATTATCAGGGCCGCCACCAGGAGCTGCCCCGACAGGAGAATCTCCACGTTCCGCTATCCGGTCCGGTTCGCAGAAAGAGGGAGCGGCACGAAGGCCGCTCCGTCGCAACGCAGTCTGAAGCGAAACCGCCCTATTTCCAACCGGTCTTCGGTGCGAGCGGCGCGGTCTGGCGGTCCTTCGGCCAGACGATGTGCAGCTCGCCTTTCTGGATCTGCAGGAAGCCGGTCGGCGTCACGGCATTCTGCACGCCATCGAACCGGACGTTGCCGATGATGGTGTCGAAGGTGCCGGTCGAGATCGTCTGGCGCAGCCTGTCCTTGTCGAGGCCGGCCTTGGCAACCGCCTGCTCGAGGATTTCGACCGAAACCCAGGCCTCGACCGAATCGAGATAGTCGGGCTCCTGTTTGAACTTCTTCTTGTAGGCGGCGTAGAACGCCTTGGAGCGGGCGTTGTCGCCGTGGGGCGACCAGTGGCCGAGGGTTACGATGCCGTCGGCCGCGCCCTTGAACATGCCGCGGAAGAAGCCGATGGCCGGCCCGACCAGCAGATACTGGAACTTCGCGGCGATGCCGACTTCGCGCGCCTTGTTGATGTAGAGGATCGAGTCGCCCGGATAGGCCAGCCCGATCACGCCGTCCGGATTGGCCGCCTTCACCTTCACGAGAATGGCGGTCATGTCCTTGATGTTGGGCGGATAATCCGCATCAACGAGGACCTTTATCCCGGCGGCCTTCAGGGCCGGCATGAGGAATTTCTTGTTCTCCTGGCCGAAGGGCAGCTGGTTGGTCAGCACCGCCACGGATTTGACGCCGGCCGACTGGAGCAGCCCGACCATCGCGGTTGCCAGCTTGTCCGCCACCGCCGCGGTCGTGAACCAGATGTTGCCTGGCTTCATGTTGCGCAGCTGGACCGACGAGGCGGTGCTGCCGATCATCGGGAACTTGTGGCGCTCGAGCACCGACGCGATGGCGAAATGGTGCGGCGTGCCCCAGGGCGAGAGCAGCAGGTCCACCTTGTCCTGGGTGATGAGCTTCTCGTAGATCTTCACCGCGTTGCCGGGGTTCGACTGATCGTCATACTGGATCAGCCTGACCTTGCGCTTTTCCTTGCCGCCGATGTCCAGGCCGCCCCGGGCGTTCACCTGTTCGGCCCACAGATCGTAGGCGTTGATCTGCGACGGCGCGGCCGGCGCGAACAGGCCGGTCTTGGCGATCGAATAGCCGATCCTCACCTCGGCCGCCTGCGCCGGCCCGGCCCAGGCGGCAGCGGCAACGGCCAGAGCCGACAAAACACCAACGAATTTTCTCATGAGCGGAATCCTCCCGTTTCTGGTCCGGCCGTCAGGGGATGATCGGCCGAAGAGCGTTCCGTTTGCAGTTCACTTGGTTCTGCGCCCGCGGTCAATACCGAACGGTGTTCTTTTTTTGAAATTCACCCGGCGGCGGTTGCCGTGATACACCGGCCGGGCGCCCAGGAATGGACCGGGAATTGGACCGGGAAACGGGCGAGAGGAGAAAGCCGTGGGGATCGGGGTTGCCGTTATCGGGCTGGGCTGGTGGGGCCGCGAACTGGCCCGCGCGGCCGGCCATGTTCCGGAACTCGACCTCGTCGCCGGCGTCTCGCCCGACGCCGAAGAGCGTACGTCGTTTGCGCAGGACTTCGGCTGCGCCGCAAGGCCGGTCTTCGCCGACGCGCTGGCCGATCCGGCCGTCGAAGCCGTGCTGATCGCCACGCCGCATTCGCTGCACGCCGAACAGGTCGCAGCCGCCGCACAGGCCGGCAAACATGTCTTTGTCGAGAAGCCGTTTACGCTCACGGCAGCAAGCGGCCGGGCGGCGGCCGCAGCCTGCCGGGACGCCGGCGTCGTGCTCGCGGTCGGGCACAACCGGCGGCTCAGCACAGCGGCAACGCGGTTGCACAGCCTGCTTGAAGAGGGGGCTTTCGGAACGGTCCTCCATCTCGAAGGCCATTTCTCCAGCCCGAGCGCCCTCGGCTACCGGACGGACATGTGGCGCGCGCAGCGCAAGGAGGCGCCGGGCGGCGGGATGGCCTCCATGGGCCTGCATATCGTCGATACCGTGCAATGGCTGTTCGGCCCGGTCCGCCGGGTCAGCTGCCTGGCGCGCCGGGCTGCCGCGCCCGTGGATATCGACGACGCAACGACCGCCCTGCTCGAATTCGATTCCGGCCTGACCGCCACCCTCACCAGCCTGTTCGCAACGACGCTCGATGCCTGGCTGCGCGTCTGCACCACCAACGGGATTTTCACGGCAAGCGACGACTTCACCCGCCTGACCCACACCGCCATGGACGGGGCGGTCGAGGATCTGCCGCTCGAACCGGTCGATACGGTCGTCGAGGAATTGTCCCGCTTCGCCGCGGCCGTCGGCGGCGAAGGCCGGGTTGCCGTGGCGCCGGAGGAAGCGATCGCCAATGTCGCCGCGATGGAGGCCCTGGCCGCCTCCGCCGCCGAAAACGGAGTGTGGCAGATGGTGGAGCGGCGGACGCCGTTCACCCCCACCTGACCTCCCCCTCTGAAGAGGGGGAGGTAAAAAAACAAGGCAAAACAGAGCGTTACGTCCGTTATCCTTCCCCCGCTTCAGCGGGGGAAGCGCCGGAGCGAAGCGGAGGCGATGGGGGTGTCGATCCGTCCGACCGGCATTTGCCCGCCGTATCGGCCGGGGCGGCAAATGAGGGTTATCTTTTTCCTTGACACCGCCAATTTTGTTCTCTATATGTGCTTTTAGCAGCGCCCGAAGTGCGCCTGCTGCGGGTGGCCAGCGCCCCATCGGCCGCCTCTCCGCCCCCCGGCCCATCATTCCGACCGGGCGCCAGGGCTCAAAACCCGCCCCGTCATTTCGACCGAAGCGGAGCGAGCGGAGAAATCCGGCCGGCGACGGAGGCCGGCCAGGCGCCGGAGCCTTTGGCGTCGACGGAACGCCCGCCAGATTCCTCCTCTTCGACTTCGCTCAGAGCCCGCCCTGAGCGAAGTCGAAGGGGCAGGCTGCTCCGCCCCGGCCGGGGGCCGGGGCTCCGGTCGGAATGACGGGGTGGGGTTTACGCCCGGCCGGGATGACGCGAAGGGAAAGCGCGGCGCCCGGCCGGCCGCCAATTGCCTGGCGCACGGAGCAGGATATAGAAATATTTCCTAACAAGGATTATTTTGCGACTCTTCCGAATCGAGGTTTCCAGCGTTTCTGCGGGGTTCGGGCGTCTCGGGGCAAAAAAAACATCGAAAACCAGACCGGTCTGTCCAAATCGGCGTCCGGCGCGGAAAAACGGCGGAAAACTGCGAAAAAAACGACCGCAACATCGGAGAAAACACTGGAACGAACGATCAAAAACCAGAGGGCCGCGGGCAGCCCCGCCGGAACCCTTGTCCTTGTCCTTTCCCCCCTTCAGAGGATTGCTCTGCGAAAGGGGAACAAAACCGTGCGATCGGCTTCCGCCACCCTCGCCGTCATTCCGACCGGAGCGCCCCGGATTTCATCCGGGGCGCGTAGCGGAGGAATCTCAACGCAGGACCAGGGGTTTCTTGTCGGGGTGAGACCGAGTCGAGATTCCTCCGCTACGCCCCAGCCCTGCGGGCCGGGGCTCCGGTCGGAATGACGGTGAGCGGTTTCGCAGAGGAATCCTCTTCAGAGAGGGAGGTACCGGACGCGCACCCGCGCGCCTTGTTGGCGCCGCCGCTTCGAGCGCTCGCCTAACCCCGCTCCGCCATCCACGCCGCCGCGCGGGCCGGCCAGGGGCCGTCCGGGTTGCCGGTCTCCAGGCTCGCTTCGAGATGGTCGCAGCCGTCGAGGATCATGGTCTCGACGCTGCCGCCGGCCGCTTCGAGGGCGTCGGCCATCGCCTGCCCCTGAACGCGCAAATGCGGGAAATCCGCGCTGCCCCAGGCGAGCAGGAAGGGCGGCGCGCAGGCGATGGTGGCGACCGGGCTGGCCGGCGTCTCGGCGCCGGACTCCTCCGGGCCGAGGAAGCGCGGCCGCACCGACATGCCGTTGCCGGGCCGGAAATCGAACACGCCGGAGACCGGCAGGCAGCCGCGCACCGCATCCGGCGGCAGGCCGCGCGCTTCCTGCCACCCGTCCGTCACCGCCATCAGCGCACTGTAATGGCCGCCCGCCGAATGGCCGCCGACGAACATTCGGCCGGGACCGCCGCCATAGTCGCCGATCCGGCCGTGCAGCGCGGCGAAGCCGTCGAGCACGTCGTGGAAGCCGTCCGGGAACAGGGTGCCGGGCGCCAGCCGGTAGCCGACCGAGGCGAAGGTCACGCCGCGCGCGGTCAGCGCCGGCGCCATGAAGGCCATCCATTCCTTGTAGCCGTTGGTCCAGCCGCCGCCGTGGATGAAGGCGAGGACGTTGCCGGTGGGGTCTGCCGCACCCGCCACCAGCACGCTCTGGTACGGGTTGCCGCCGTAGCGGAATTCCTCGAAGGCAAGGCCGTCGGCGCGGCGCAGCACCTCCTCGTGGTAGGGCCGGGCGAAGTCCGAGAGCGGCTCCTGCGCCGGATAATCCTCAATCTTCACCGTCGCCCTCCAGCATCGCGTCAAGCACCCGTTCCGGCGTCAGCGGCAGCTGCCGCAGCCGCGTGCCGGTGGCCGCCGCCACCGCATTGGCAATCGCCGCCGGTACGGGCACCAGCCCGATCTCGCCGATCCCCTTGGCGCCGAACGGCCCGTCGGGCTCGGCGGCCTCCACGATGATCGAATGGATGTCGAACGGCGCGTCCAGCGAGGTCGGCGCCTTGTAGTCCATCATCGACGGATTCACGAGGCGCGGCCCGTCGAACACCATCTCCTCGGTGAGCGCAAAGCCCATGCCCTGGACGAAACCGCCCTCGATCTGGCCCTCGACCGAGCCGGGATTGATCGCCTTGCCGACATCCATCGCCGACCAGACCTCGGCGACGTCGGCCTTGCCGGTCGTCTCGTCGATCTCGACCGCCGCGATCATGCAGCCGAAGCTGTAGACGCCGATCTGCGGAAACGGCAGCCCCCTGGCGACGGCCCGTTTCGGATCGACGCTCGGCCGGTTGTAGACCCAGGTATCGGTGCCGACGATCGGCCCGCCGGCCGCCCAGTGCGCCCGGCCGGAGACCTCGAAGAAGCTCAGTTCCTTGTCCGGCACGCCCTTGATGCCGACCCGGCCGCCGTCGCGCAGCTCCAGATCCTCGACGGCGCATTCGAAAATCTCCGAGGCGTGGCGCTTGATCTCATCCGCCACCTTGCCCGCCGCGGCAACGACCGAGCGCCCGGTCGTGTAGGTGACGCGGCTTGCCGTCGTGCCCCAGTTGTAAGGCGAGCCGTCGGTATCCGGGCTGGCGATCGCGACCCGGTCGGCCGGAACCCTGAGCGCCGAGGCGCATATCTGGGTGAGCACGGTATCGGAGCCCTGGCCGATATCGACCGCGCCGGTGTTGAGCACGACCGAGCCGTCCTCGAGCAGCCGGACGATGGCGCCGGTCGCCAGCAGGCCGCTGATATGGGCGCAGGCCGCAACGCCCAGGGCCCGCCGCTTGCCCGGCGGCGCGGCGAGCGTCCTGCCCCGCTGCCAGCCCGATGCCGCCCGCGCCTTCTCGATACAGTCCGCCAATCCGTTGGAGGCGACTTCGCCGCCGCCGAACCAGCGGTCGCCGGGCTGCATCCTGTTCTTCATGCGCAGGTCGAGGGGATCCATGCCGAGCCGGCCGGCGATCTCGTCGATCTGGCTCTCGGTCGCGAAGGTGACCTGGGGATTGCCGAAGCCGCGGAAGGCGCCGAAGCGCATGCGGTTGGTGTAGACCAGCCTGCCGGAGGCGCGGCAATTCGGGATGCGGTAGGGCCCGCGGCTCATCAGCAGGCTGTAGCCGAGCACGCCGGGGCTGTCGTCGCCGTAGGCGCCGCAATCCAGCACGGCGGTCAGTTCGCGCGCCACCAGCGTGCCGTCCTTTCTCGCGCCGGTCCTGCAGCGGATTTTGAACGGATGGCGCGCGCGCACCGTCTCGAAATCCTCGGTCCGGTTCAGGATCAGCCTGACCGGCCGGCCGGTCTTCAGCGCCAGTTGCACGACGAGCGGCTGGACATGGGGCTCCATCTTGTTGCCGAAGCCGGCGCCGACCTTGGGGGTGAGACTGCGCAGTTTGGACATCGGCAGTTGCAGCGCCTCGCAGACATTGGCCTGGACGCGGAAGACCGACTGGTTGGCGGACCACAGGGTGACCCGGCCCTCGGCATCGACCTCCGCCAGCGCGCCGACGGGCTCGATGGAGAGATGGGCCTGCGCCGGCGTTTCGAAATCGCCCTCCACGATGACGTCGCACTCCGCCCAGGCGCCGTCGACATCGCCCTCGGACAGTTCGGTCTCCGAAGCGACATTGCCGCCGCAGATCGCCGGGAAGACCTTGAAATAATCCGCCAGGTCTTCGTGGATGAGCGGCGCATCCGGGGCCACCGCCGCTTCCGGCGTGGCGGCGACCGGCAGTTCCTCGTAGTCGACCCGGACCAGCGCGGCGGCCCGGCGCGCCGTCTCCTCGTCCTCCGCGGCGACGACCGCGACCGGCTCGCCCGGATAGCGCACCTTGCCCTTGGCGATGGCGGGCTCGTCCTTGATGAAGGCGCCCATGCGGCCGTCCGGGAAATCGTCGCCGGTCAGCACGCAGGCGACGCCGGGCACCGCCTGAGCTTCGGCGGTGTCGTATCCGCGGATGCGGGCGTGGGCGTGCGGGCTGGCGTGGATCGCGGCGTGCAGCATGTCCGGCCGGACCATGTCGGCGATATACGCCGCCCGGCCGGTCACCTTCTCCCGGGCGTCGAGGCGCGGCAGGCTGGCGCCGACGCCGCTTGCGGCGGTGTCGGGCGGGCTCACGGCCGCGCCTCCGAAGCGCGGACGACGGCTTCGACGATCTTTTTGTATCCGGAACAGCGGCACAGGTTGCCCGACAGGCCCGCCCGCACCTCGTCCACCGACAGCGGCGCGTTGCGCCGCAACAGGGCATGGGCTGAGATCAGGATGCCGGGCGTGCAGAAGCCGCACTGGACGGCGTTGCCCTCGGCCAGGGCCTGCTGGACCGGTGCCAGCGCGCCCGCCGGCGCCAACCCTTCGACGGTCACGATGTCCCGGTCCGCGCAGTTGAGCGCCAGCGACAGGCAGCTGCGCACCGGCTCGCCGTCGATCGTCACCGTGCAGGCGCCGCACACCCCCTGGTTGCAGCCGCGCTTGGCTCCGGTGAGGCCGAATTCGTCGCGCAGGACGGTGAGCAGCGTCGTCCACGGCGCCACCGCCGCGACCGGCCGCTTGGCGCCGTTGACCCTAAGGGTGACGGCGAGCGTGACGGGTTCGCCGGTCATGGCGTCGCCGACATTCTTTGCTGCGCCTCGATAATGGCCTGCCGGACCATCCGCGGCGCGACCCGGCGGCGGTAACCGGCGCTGGCGCGCACATCGTCGACCGGGTCGAACGCGTCGGCCAGCGCATCGGTCAGCCGGCGGATTTCGATATCGCCCAAGCGACCGCCCAGCAGTTCGGTTTCGATATCGCGCCGCCTTGCCGGCACGGGCCCGCAGGCGCCGACCGCGACCGCCAGACGGGTGCAGGCCCCGCCTTCCATGCCGAGCGCCAGCGCGACCGAGGCGATGGCGAAATCGCCGGCGACCCGCGCCAGTTTCGTATAGCTGCCGACCGTGCCGGCGGGCGCCGGAGGCAGGACGACGGACTCGATCAGTTCGCCCGGTTCGAGCGCGGTCTCGTACCAGTCCAGGAAAAAGTCGCCGGCCGGAACAGTGCGCCGGCCGTCGGCGCCGATCAGCGAGAACCGCGCATCGGCGGCGACCAGCGCCGGCGGATAGTCGGCGGCCGGATCGGCGAAGGCGCAGGAGCCGCCGATGGTCCCCATGTTGCGCACCGGCGGGTTGGCGATCTGCGCTGCGGCCTCGCTCAGCACACGCTGGCCGTCGCGCAAGTCGGTTTCTTCGGCGGTTTCGCGATGGCGGCGCATGGCGCCGATGACGACCGTTCCGTCGGGCTGCCGGGCCGCCTCGCGCAGCGCAGCCACGTCGCGAAGGGAGACCAGCCGGTCCGGCGCGACCAGGTCGGCGTTCATCATCGCCACCAGCGTCGCGCCGCCGGCGAGGCAGGCTGCGCCATCCGCCTGCAGGGCGGCGACCGCGGCTTCGATACTGTCCGGCCTGACGAATTCCATGACCGTTTATCCGCCGGATGCCGCTTCGTTGACGCGGGCTTCGAGATTGCCGGCAAATTCCGAGGCCAGCGACTGCGCCTTCTTCTTCATCACCCCGAACCCGAACTTGGCGAGCCGGCCGGTCACCGTCATGTCCGCTTCATAGGATACCCGCGTTCCGCCGTCATCCGCCGGCGCCAGGGTCAGGATGTTGTCCGAGCGCAGATGGCTCGCACGGCCGTCTTCCTCGCCGCGCGTCACCGTCACGACCCTGACGGGCGGTTCCTCCTCGACCACCTCCACTTCGGCGGCGAATTTGGCGGCGATCGGCCCCAGCTTCACGCCGATCCGGGCGCGGTAGAGGGTCGGCGAAACGGTCTTTATCTCCTCGCAGCCGGGCAGGCAGGCGCCGACCACCTGCGGATCGCGGATTGCCCGCCAGGTCCGCTCGACCGGCGCGGCGACGACGAAGCTGTCGGCGATTTTCATGGCCGCGAAGCCGGGGCGCGCCGCGGCGTCTAGCGCATTTCCCGCGGCACGATCATCGCGGGATCGACGATCCGGCCCTTGTCGATGATCACCCTGTTGTCGAGCATCATCGTGCAGTCGCGCATCGGCACGTCGTAATGGCCGCGGGTGTTGCGTTTGCCGCCGCCCTGGGTGTTCGGCCCGGTCGAAAACAGGAAGTTGCCGGGGAAGGTCCGGGCCGCGGCCCGGCTGCGCTCGGGTTCGTCGCCGTTCAGCGCGATGCCGTACCACAGGGCCTGCGGGTTCAGGCCCCAGCCGAGATGCGAGATGGCGTAGGGGTCCATGTCGTCCTCGTCTTCCCGGTTGTCGTCCAGCCAGTCCTGCATCAGCCTGGCGTCCAGCCCGCCCTCAACCCTGCGGATATAGCCGTCCTCGACGGTGAGACGGATTTCGTCCTGGATGTAGCGGCAGTAGGGAAGGATCACGATGTCGCCGGGCGCGAGCACGACCGTGCCGTTGGCCGAGCCCTCGTTGGGGAAGGTGTGGATGTGGCCGCCGCCCCAATGGTCGAAGCGGCCCGGCTCGTCGGCAAAGCCGTATTGCGTCATCACCGGGTATTCGCCGCAGTCCCAGGTCAGGTCCGTGCCGGCGTCGCTGATCACCCGGGCCGTCTTCGTCTTTGCATAGAGCGCCTCGCCGTAGAGGCAGGCCTCCTTCAGGCCTTCCGGCGCCATGAGCTGTTCGAGATCGTCCGGCGCATCGATGATCATCTGCACCCTGGTGCCGGCTTCGGTCACATCCTTCAGCCATCGCGTGAACAGCGGCACATGGAAAATCACGATCATGTCGGCCGCCCTGGCCGCCTCCAGCGTACCCTTGCACCGGCCGATGGTCTCGACGCCGACCCGGGTCCAGGACGGGATGCTGTTGACGCACATTTCGTAGATGTCGGCGCCCAGCTCGTCGGCCGCGGCGAAGGCGGCCTCGATATATTCGCGCCGGGTCGACAGGTCCGAAACGCAGGCGATCGTCTCGCCCGCCCTGACCCGGCACAGCTCGAACTGGCGCCTGTACAGCATGGCCAGCTTGGCCGGATTGACCTCCTGCGCGCGCTGATTGAAATGCACCATGCTCCTTCTCCCTCGCTCACCGCCTCTTGCCTGTCCGGCAAGGACCGTTGCATAAATGAACACTGTTCGTTTATAGCCCCAAAGTGCGGTCGATCCGGCCGGCAAGTCAAGAACGATTCGGCCATGGCGCAGACGAAGAAAGAAGACATCCGCGCCGCCATCGTCGACAGCGCCCGCCGCGAATTCCAGGAGCTGGGCTACGCCGCGACGACAATCCGCGGCATCGCCCGGCGGGCCGGCATCTCGCCGTCGAACGTCTATGTCTATTTCGATTCGAAGCTCGAAATCCTGTTCGCCATCTACGACCCGTGGCTGCGCAGCCGGATCCGGGCGCTCGAAGCCGAGGCCGCGGCGATCGCCGATCCGCGGCAGCGGCTGCGCACGGTAATCGCGACGCTGTGGAAGACGTTTCCGGCCGCCGACGGCGCCTTCGGCAACACCTTCGTCGAGGGGCTGGCGGTATCCGGGCGCGAAGGCCGCTATTCGCGCGACCTGCTGCTCTGGGCCGAGCACCGGATCGCCGACCTCATCCTGTCCTGCCTGCCGGAGGACCGCGCCCGCCACCTGCAGGATACGGCGCTCGCCCATATCCTGTTCATGGCGTTCGACGGCTTCGCCGTGAACTATGTGCTCGTCGGCCCGTCGCGCCGGCTCGAACGCTGCCTGGACCTGATGGTCGACTTGATCCTGGGCGAATAACCCGACGGGCTGAAAGTCAGCCTTGTCTCCTTGCGAGCCGTGCGTTGCAACAAGGATATCCCCGAACCGTTTCTGACGTGTCGTTCGGAAATTGAGCTGGGCGCCGGTGAGCTTCCGTCGAGTACGCCGAAAACCGTCAAGGTCACGGAGCGCCAAACTCCGGCGCTTCCACCTGTCGTCCGCCTGTCCCGAACAGGACCTCTTCCGTCTGGTCGCCGCCCACCTCAAACCCCGATAGCGCCCGACCCACGGGCCGGCCAGGTCCATGCCGGCAGCGCTACCGGCAACGCTACCGGCAACGCCGTCGCACCACCGCTCGCTTCGGAAACCGCGCCGTAAAATCACGTCAGACGAAGAAACTTCGTCCATTCATGAAATATCCGGGCTAGGTTCGCGCGCGGCGGGCCTGCGAGGGAGGACGACCGGACCCATGCCCTATGCGACGACCGATGACGGGGTGCGCCTGTATTACGAGGAGGCGGGATCGGGAACGCCGGTCGTCTTCGTTCACGAGTTCGCCGGCGACCTGCGCTCCTGGGAGCCGCAGTTGCGGCATTTCGCACGACGCTACCGGGCGCTGGCCTACAATGCGCGCGGCTACCCGCCCTCGGAGGCGCCGGAAGACCCGGCCCGCTACGGCCAGGCGCGCGCCGCCGACGATATCGCCGCCGTCATGGACGCGGCCGGGATCGACCGGGCGCATGTCTGCGGGCTCTCCATGGGCGGCTTCGCCACGCTGCATTTCGGCTTCCGCCACGCCGGGCGGGCGCGTTCGCTGGTCGTGGCCGGCTGCGGCTACGGGGCGGAGCCCGGCAAGCGCGCGCAGTTCAGGGCGGAGGTCGAAGCGACGGCGGCGCTGATCGAGCGGGACGGCATGGAGGCCTTCGCCGACACCTATGCCGAAGGGCCGGCCCGCGTACAGTTCGCGAACAAGGACCCGCGCGGCTGGCGCGCATTCCGCGACCGGCTGGCCGAACACTCGCCGGCGGGATCGGCCGCCACCCTGCGTGGCGTGCAGGCGCAGCGGCCCTCGCTTTATGACCTGACCGGCGAGATGGCGGCGCTCCGCGTGCCGGCCCTGGTGCTGACCGGCGACGAGGACTGGCCCTGCCTGCTGCCCGGCGTGCTGATGAAGCAGACCATTCCCTCGGCGGCGCTCGCGGTCATGGTCAATTGCGGCCACACCGTCAACATCGAGGATCCGGACGAGTTCAACCGCATCTGCGGCGCATTCTTCGCCCAGGTCGATGCCGGCCGCTGGCCGGAGCGCGACCCGCGCGCCGCGACCGGCTCGATCCTCGGCGTCGAGACGAACTAGGGCGCCCGCCGCGCCCGCCCCCTACCCGCTCGGCGCGGTTGCCAGCATGGCGGGGCGGCGGCTGAAGGCGTCGTACCAGGACGCCAGCGCCGGACGGTCGCCGCGCCAGTCCTCCTCCGGATAGCGGAAATCGAGATAGCCGAGGGCGCAGCCGGCGGCGATGGCGTCGGTCGTCACGGGCGCCGCGGCCGGCGCAGCGGTTTCGGCCAGATGGGTCAGCACGCGCGCCCGGCGGTCGCGCAGCCGTTCGATGAGGCTCTCCGGCCGCTGGCTCTCGGGCTGAAGCGAGAGGTGCCGCCCGGCGACCGCCGCATCCATCAGGCCGGTCGCTGCCGCGGTCCGGGCGGCAATGCGCCAGCGGTCGTCGCCCGCGCCGCCCAGCGGCGAGTCCAGAGCGTCGCCGAACTGCGCATCCAGCCAGGCGACGATCACGGCCGAATCGTAGAGGATTGTGCCGTCCTCGAGTTCCAGAGTCGGGATCTGCGCCAGCGGATTCGCCGGCGACACGACATCGACGATATTCTCCACGGTTGCCTCGACCAGCCGGAAACGGCCGGCCACGCCCAGTTCGTGGGCCGCCGCCATGACGAACCGGGCGAACGGCGAGGTCGGCGCCCAATAGAGCGTCAGATCGCCCGCCACGGCGCGCGCCCTACCCGCTCGGTACAGTCGCCTGCATGGCCGGGCGCCCTGCATAGATCGCAAACCAGTCGGCCAGCGCCGGCCATCCGCCGCGCCAGTCCTTGTCGGGGAAGCGGAAATCGAGATAGCCGAGGGCGCAGCCGAAACCGATGGCCCCCAGGCTCGTTTCCGCCGCGGCCGGGTCGCCGAGGTTCGCCACCTCCGCGCTCATCTGGTCGAGCGCGCCGTCGATCTTGCCCATCTGGGCGTCGATCCAGCCGTCCCACTGCTTCTCCTCGGGCCGGACGAAGGTCTCGTAGCGGCACAGCACGGCGGCGTCGAGCAGGCCGTCGGCCAACGCCTCCTGCCGCTTCGCGGTCCAGCGCGCGGCGCCGTCGGCGGGCACCAGCCGATGGCCGCTCTCGGCGTTCAGATAATCGGTGATAACGCCGGAGTCGTAGAGCACCGCGCCGTCGTCGGTCACCAGGGTGGGAATTTTCTTGACCGGGTTGACGGCGGCGAGCGCGGCGTCCGGCTGGTGCGGCGCGGTCGCCAGGACGTGCAACTCGATCCGGTCGTCCAGCCCGCATTCCATGGCGAAGATGCGGACCTTGCGCACAAAGGGGGAAGCCAGGGCGGCAAACAGTTTCATGGGTTTATCCTGTAAGGGCCTGTTGGTAGTTGCGGAGGTTTCCGGCATGGGCCGCGGATCAGCCCCGGAACACGTCCTTGCGCTGGCGCACTTCGGCGAAGACCTCGACCGGCGAGCCGCCGGCGAGCCCGACGGCGGCGGCAACGCCGGCCGTATCGGCGCGCAGGAAGGGGTTGGTGCGCTTCTCGACGCCGAGCCGGCCGGGCACGGTCGCGATGCCGGCGGCGCGCATCCGGTCGATCTCGGCGGCCCGGGCCGTCAGGTCGGCATTCGCCGGATCGACCGTGACGGCGAAGCGGGCGTTGGCCTGGGTGTATTCGTGGGCGCAATAGACGTTGGCGCTGTCCGGCAGCGCGCGCAACTTGCCCAGGCTGGTCCACATCTGCGCCGGCGTGCCCTCGAACAGCCGGCCGCAGCCGAGCAGGAACAGCGTATCGCCGCAGAACAGGGCGTCGCTTCCGGCGAACCAGTAGGCGATGTGGCCGCGGGTGTGGCCGGGCACGTCGAAGACCTCGGCGCGCGCGTTGCCGAAATCGTAGGTATCGCCGTCGCCGACCTCGATATCGATGCCGGGAATCCGGTCGCGGTCGGCGCGCGGCCCGACGATCGTGCAGCCGGTTTCGGCCTTGATCTCGCGGTTGCCGCCGGTGTGGTCGCCGTGATGGTGGGTGTTCAGGATATGGGTGATCGCCCAGCCGCGGCGCTCCGCCTCTGCCAGCGGCGCATCGGCGACCGCCGGGTCCACCACCGCCGTCAGATTCCGGTTCGGCTCGTGAGCCAGCCAGACATAATTGTCGTTGAGCACGGGAATCCGGACGACTTCCAGCTGTGACATGGTGCGATTCCGGCAGCGAAAGGGATGCTGCCGCTATCTAGCACCGCGCCGGGACGCGGCCAACCGTTGCCGGCGCAAACCGGAACCGGGGCATGCGATCCATTGACAGCCGGGTCCCGGCCCCGCCACCATCGGATCGGTTCAAACCTGCGAAGAGCACCCCGACCATGGCCGACGACCGCCCCACCCAGGCCGAAAAGGCCGAGCGGTTCCATGCCCTGCACCGGGGCGCGGAGCCGTTCATACTGGCAAACGCGTTCGATGCCGGCTCCGCCCGCATCCTGGCCGGCCTGGGGTTCGAGGCGCTGGCGACGACGAGCGGCGGCTTTGCCGGCACGCTCGGCCGGCGCGACGGCGAGGTCACGCGCGACGAAGCCCTGAATCATTCGCGCGCGGTCGCGGACGCGGTCGACCTCCCGGTTTCGGGCGATCTCGAAAACGGCTTCGGCCACGAGCCCGAAGCCGCCGCGCTGACCGTAACGCAGGCGGCCGAAGCGGGCCTGGTCGGCTGTTCGATCGAGGACTACACCGGCGACCCGGACCGCCCGTTTTACGACCGCGACCGGGCCGCCGAACGCATCGCGGCGGCAGCCGAGGCCGCCCGGTCGACCGGCTTCCGCTTCACACTCACCGCCCGGAGCGAATGCTTCATCCGCGGCCGGCCGGACCTCGACGAGGTCATCGCGCGGCTGCAGGCCTACGAGCGCGCCGGGGCCGACGTCCTGATGGCGCCGGCGCTGCCTGACCTCGCCGCCGTGCGCGCGGTGTGCCAGACCGTTTCGAAACCGGTCAATTTCATGGTCGGCGTCGGCGGCAGGTCGTTTCCCGTCGCCGACGTCGCGGCGGCCGGGGCGAAGCGCATCAGCCTCGCGACATCGCTGTATCGCGCGGCGATGACCGGCATGGCCGCGGCGGCGACCGAAGCGATGGAGAAGGGCACGTTCGCCTATGTCGACGAAGCCATGTCGACACCGGATATTGCCAAATTCATGCGCGGATAGCCGCCGGAAGCAACCGGGCGAAAGGAAATCGCCGAAGCCGGACCGGACCATCCCGTTCGACCGCGCCATGCCCGTGCTCGCGCGAGGGCGAGGGCGAGCAGGAGATTGGGACCGGGCGGAAAGGTCAAGGCATGTCCCTGTGCCGCTCTACGCGGTCAAGCGTCAGGGGCGTGCTGTCGCTGGAGACGTCGAATACGGGAAATCCCTTTTGCCGCCGCCGGTCGGCGTCCGACCGATGCAGTCCGCGGCGGGCCAGTTCGGACAATACCGCGCCCAACGGGAGACTTCGCTCTTCCGCAATCGACTTGGCCGCTTCGAGGATGTCGTCGTCGATATTCAGGGTCGTTCTCATGCTTGAAGACCTAGCAAAGCGAAACAGCGATGTCCCGGTGCTTCGTTGCATTGCCTTCTGGCTTCGCCCGGCCTGCCGACCGGGAGAGCGCAAGACGGCCAACGGCAGGCGAAAATCCGGAACGCCGGATTGGAGCATTGCGGACGCGGGTTAGCGACCGCGGCTTGACTGCGGCATATGTTCGGAACAGCTTGTGACTGGTCTGATCTTGCTTCCAGCATAAGGCCCGCCCCGTGTCCGAAATCGGCGCATCCGAAGCGAAAACCCACCTTCACCGGCTGCTCCGGCGCGTCGAGGCCGGGGAGCGGTTTGTCATCACCAGGCACAACAGGCCGGTGGCCGAACTGATCCCCTTCCGGCCGCGTGACAGGGAAAGAGTGCAATCGGCAATTGCCGGTCTCAAGGCTTTTCAAAGGAGCCACAGCCTCGGAGGACTGTCGGTCCGCCGTATTATCGAAGACGCACGCAGATCCTGATGGCATTCACTCTCGATTGCCCGGTCGAAAGCTCCGCACCGCCGGACAGGCTGCAGGCATCGGCGCGCCGATGATAGCCTGAGACCGCAGACGAAAAAGGCTCGCGCGGAAAACGTGTCGCCCAGCCCCCCTGTATGACCGCCCATGTGGACCGACGTCGCCGACCTGCACGCGTTTTACGCCTCGCCGACCGGCCTGATGGCGCGCCGGATGATCCGGCGCAAGCTGCGCCTGATGTGGCCCAATGTCGGCGGCGCGACCGTGCTCGGTTTCGGCTACGCGACGCCCTATCTGCGCACCTTCCACCGCGAGGCGGTGCGGGTCTGCGCCCTGATGCCGCCGCAGCAGGGCATCCTGCAATGGACGCTGGACGGCCGGGTCGCCGCCGGCCTTGCCGACGAAACGATGTTCCCCCTGCCCGACCGCTGCATCGACCGGCTGCTGCTGATCCACGCCGTCGAGGCGAGCGAGGCGCTGCGCCCGATGCTGGCCGAATGCTGGCGCGTCATGGCCGACGGCGGCCGGATGATCGTGGTGGCGCCGAACCGGCGCGGCATCTGGGCCCGGCTGGAGCGCACGCCCTTCGGCCAGGGCCGGCCGTTTTCCGAAGGCCAGATCCGAACGCTGCTGCGCGAGACCCAGTTCACCCCGGTGCGCAGCGAGGCCGCCCTGTTCGCCCCGCCGGTCCGCCGGCGCGCCATCCTCTCGACCGCGCGGGCCTGGGAACGGGCCGGCGAGCGCTGGCTCGGCCTGATCGCCGGCGTGACGCTCACCGAGGCGACCAAGCAGGTCTATTCCGCCGTCGCGCTTCCGGCGCGCTCGCCCTTCCGAATCCTGCCCGCGCCGGTCCGTCCGGCAACGGCGCGGGAACCGGCAACCGGGTGAGGCGGGGAAACGCCTCCCGCACACCGATTCGCCGTTTCGATCCGCCGATATCCCTTCGCGTCATATCGACCGAAGCGCCGCAAGGCGCGCAGCGGATATCTTTCCGGTACAGCGTTTCGGTTCCTGCACCGCACAGGAAAGATATCTCCACTCCGCAGTCCTATGGACTGCTCCGGTCGATATGACGAACGGACGTAAACCGAGTTACTTTTCTTTGCCGATCCCCGTGATCTCGAACGGCGTGGTCTGGTAGAGCTTGTTGATCCAGTTGCCCATCAGCAGATGGCCGTGCGCCTTCCAGGTGTTGCGCGGGGTCTTCGACGGATCGTCGTGGGGAAAGTAATTTTCCGGAATGCGTACCGTGTCCGGCCGGGCCTCGATATCGCGGACATATTCGTTGTAGAGCGTGCGCGATTCGTATTCGAGATGGTTGAACATGTAGACGGCGTCCAGCGCCCTGTCGGTCACCATGCAGACGCCGGCCTCGTCGGATTCGAGCACGATGTTCAGCGGTTCGTGCTTTTCGATGTCCTTCGCGCGGCATTCGGTGTAGCGCGAAACCGGAATGGGCAGGACATCGTTGAAGCCGCGCACCATCGGGTCTGTGCGCCGCGCCACGCGATGGCCGAAGACGCCGGACAGCTTGCGCGGCAGCAGGTATTTCGGCACCCGGTAGTGATGATAAAGCTGGGCCTGGGCGCCCCAGCAGATGTTGAAGCTGGAATGCACATGGGTCTTCGACCAGTCCATGATCGCTTCCAGCTCGTCCCAGTATTTGACTTCTTCGAACTCGATTTCCTCGACCGGCGCGCCGGTCACGATCAGTCCGTCGAACTTCTGGTCGCGGATGTCCTCCCACGGCTTGTAGAAGGCGAGCATATGCTCCTGCGGCGTGTTGGACGGGATGTAGTGGGACGGCGAGACCAGAGTCATCTCGACCTGCAGCGGGCTCGCCCCGATCAGGCGCGAGAGCTGGGTCTCGGTCTCGATCTTCTTCGGCATCAGGTTGAGCAACGCGATCCTGAGCGGCCGGATATCCTGGCGGACGGCGTCCTGCTCGTGCATTACGTCGACGCCTTCCTTTTGCAGGATATTGGCGGCGGGCAGGTCGTCGGGAATCTTGATCGGCATGGGCGCGCTCGGCGGCAGGAAGGATTGCGGAACGCTGATATGGCATATGCCGCGCCGTTGTCGAGATGGCGGGAACGTGGACGCCATCCCCCGGCCGGTGTAGGTGAAGACGCCTGACCCTCCCCCGCGATACCGGGACACTGCTTCGATATGCCTGCCGACAGCGATAATGCCGAGGCTGCCCTTGCCGATACCCTCGCCGCGCTGCGCGCCCGGATCGACGATGTCGATTCCCGCATGCTCGCCGCCATTACCGAGCGTATGGAGATTTCGCAGCGGGTCGGCGCCGCCAAGGGTGCGGGCGGCAAGGCGCAAGACGGTGCACCGGTGCATCGTCCGGGCAGGGAAGCATCCCTGATCCGGGCGTTGATTGCGCGCTACGACGGACCGATGGAGCCGGCGGCAATCCACGCAATCTGGCGCGAGGTCGTCGGGGCGTCCATCGCGGTTCAGCGACCGCTTATCGTCGTCACGCCGGATAGCGCGGCGGAACAGACCGCGCGGCTGCATTTCGGCGCCAGCCAGCGCTATACCTGGGCGGCCAGCCCGATCGTCGATGTGGCGAGCGGCGAGGCGGACATCGCGCTCTTCCGGGTGCTGGACGGCGATGCGTGGAAGGCGGCGGCGGGACTGCTGGCGGTGCGGCCGGATTGCGCGCTGCTGTGGCGCCTGCCCTTCGCTGCGCCGGGCGGCGGCTGGATTGCGGTCGGACGCGGTGTCGCCGAGGAGAGCGGCGACGACCTGACGGTGGCCATCGCACCGCTCGACCGCGTGCCCGACGATCCGGCAATCGAAACCTTGTGCTCCCTGCCCGACGGCCGGGCCGTACTCGCGGTCGACGGCGAACTCGCCGACACGCCAGAAAATGCGGGGTCGTCCGACGACCGCCCGGTGCTGCGATTGGGCCGGTTCCCAGCCCCGCTGACAATCTGATTTAGTACCGTGCATCCCGTTACCCTTATGGAGCTTGCGCCATGAGCGCGCCTGAGAAGAGCCCGCAGCCGAGGCCGGGCATCATGAAGATCGCCCGCTATGTCGGCGGCGAGGGCGGCCTGCCCGGCATCGAAGACCCGATCCGTCTGGCGAGCAACGAAAGCGCGCTGGGGCCGAGCCCGAAAGCTATCGAAGCCTATACGGCGGCCGGGGACTCGCTGCACCGCTATGCCGAAGGCGGTGCGGCAGACCTGCGCCGGGCGCTCGGCGCGCGCAGCGGAATCGACCCCGGCCGGATCGTCGTCGGCAACGGCAGCGACGAGATCATAAGCCTGCTGACCAAGGCCTATGCCGGGCCGGGCGACGAGGTGCTGTTCAGCCGGCACGGCTTCGCCATGTATCCGATCGCGACGCTGGCGGCCGGCGCGACCCCGGTGATGGCGCCCGAGGCCGACTACCGCGCCGATGTCGACGCCATGCTGGGCCTTGTGACCGAGAAGACGAAGATCGTCTTCCTTGCCAATCCCAACAACCCGACGGGCAGCTACGTTACCGCCGGGGAAGTCGAACGCCTGCATGCCGGCCTGCCGCCCCATGTCCTGTTCGTCGTCGACGCGGCCTATGCCGAATATGTCACCCGCAACGACTATACGGACGGGCTGGCGCTGGCTGAAAAACACGACAACGCCGTCATGATGCGCACGTTTTCGAAGATTTACGGGCTGGCGGCGCTCAGGGTCGGCTGGTGCTATGCCGCACCGGCGGTGTGCGACGTGCTGCACCGGACGCGCGGACCGTTCAACGTCAACGCCGCGGCCCAGGCGGCGGCGCTGGCGGCGCTCGATGACGTCGGCCATATCGACCGGGCGCGCGCCCACAACGATATCTGGCTGCCCTGGTTCGCCGAACAGGTCCAGCAGCTCGGGCTGACCGTCCTGCCCAGCATCGGCAATTTCGTGCTGGTCGGATTTCCCGCCGGGGAGGGCCGGGACGCCGCGGCGGCCGAGGCCCATCTGAAGGGCGACGGCATCATCCCCCGTCCGGTCGCCGGCTACGGCCTGCCCGACTTCCTGCGCATCACCGTCGGCCTGGAAAGCGAGATGCGGGCGACGGTGGCGTCGCTGCGCGCCTTCGTCGGCCGATGAGCGGGGCCGTACCGCATTTCGGCCGGGCCGCGGTGATCGGCACCGGTCTGATCGGATCGTCCCTGCTGCGCGTGATGCGGCGCGAGACTCTGGCCGACGAGCTGGTCGGCTGCGCGCGCCGCGCCGAGACGAGAGCGCGCATTCTCGAGCTCGGCATCGCCGACCGGGCGGTCGAGGATCCGGCCGAAGCGGTCGCCGGCGCCGATCTCGTGGTCGTCGCGATCCATCTCGGCGGCTACGCTGATCTGGCCGAAGCCGCGGGCCCGCACCTGAAACCCGGCGCCATCGTGACCGATGTCGGCTCTGCCAAACAGGTCGCCATCGCCGCGCTCGGGCCGCCGCTGCCCGAAGGCGTGCATCTGGTGCCCGGCCACCCGATCGCCGGCACCGAATTTTCCGGCCCCGATGCGGGCTTCGCCGAACTGTTCGAGGACCGCTGGTGCATCCTGACGCCGCCTGAGGGCACCGACCCGGCAGCGGTCGAGACGGTCGCCGGCCTGTGGCGCGCCGCAGGGTCTGCGATCGAGATCATGGACCCGCTGCACCACGACCTGGTGCTCGCCATGACCTCCCACCTGCCCCATCTGATCGCCTACACCATCGTCGGCACGGCGACGGAGCTGGAAGAGGACGTGCAGGCCGAGGTCGTCAAATTCTCGGCCGGCGGCTTTCGCGATTTCACCCGTATCGCCGCAACCAAGCCGGACTTCTGGCGCGACGTGTTCCTGACCAACCGGGAGGCGGTGCTGGAGATGCTCGACCGCTTCACCGAGGACCTCTCCGCCCTGCGCCGCGCTGTCCGGCGCAGCGACGCGGATGCCATCATGGCCCGCCTCGCCCGCACCCAGCATGTCCGCGAAGACGTGATCGCGCTCGGCCAGGATACGGAATGGCGGCGGTAACAGCCGGGAGACCGGATCGCCCCCGGTCGCAAAGACCCGAGTGTGAGCATGGCTCCCTGCCTGGAAAAGCGCTAGGTTCGCGGCGATGAGCTGGCCCGAAAACGAGGAAAGCCTCGAAGAACGCCGGACTCGCTGGCGGGCGCAATACGCCGAGAGCGATGCGGCGGCGGGGATCGAGACGACCCGGGACTTCACGCCGTTCCGGCAGATCGACGATGTCTTCACGCGGGCATTCTGGGACGAGCGCGTGCGCACGAAGGAGTCGGATGCCTTCTTCGACTCCTACCGGGCGGATTTCACCGCGCGCCGGGGCGACGGCTTCAACCAGCGGGATTTCGCGCTCCGTAACGCCTCCTGGCTGATCTCCGACCTGATCACCAACCGCCATGCCGAACAGGGCCGGCGGGAAGGGTTCCAGGCGGCGATCTCGGACGACACGCCGGTCGTCGCGGAGAAGGTCGCGATCGAAGATCGGGCGGCGATGTCGGCCGAGATCAAGAAGGTCGCCCGGTTTTTCGGCGCACGCCTGTGCGGAATCACCGGGTACGACGAACGCTGGACCTATGAGTCGCGGGTCGATGTGCGCGACTTCTCCGAGGCTCCGGCGGGCCTGCCGGACGGGCTGGAGAGCGTCATCGTGCTCGGCCACGAAATGGACGAGGCGCTGGTGGCGACCTATCCCTCTGCGCTCGCTGGCGCGGCGACCGGGCGGGAGTACAGTCACGAGGCGGCCATCGTCATGCAGACCGCCGCCTACATCAGGGCGCTCGGCTACCGCGCGGTCGCCTCCATGAACGACACGGCGCTCGCGATTCCCTACGCCCTCAAGGCCGGCCTCGGCGAATACGCCCGCAACCAGCTTGTCATCACGCCGGAGACGGGCCCGCGCCTGCGCTTCTCCAAGATCTTCACCGACCTGCCCTTGGCGCATGACGCGCCGCGCAAGCTCGGCGTCGCAGAATTCTGCGCCGTCTGCACGCGCTGCGCGGACGCCTGCCCGGTGAACGCCCTGCCCTACGGCCCGCCGAAGGCCGACCGCCCGAACCGGTCCGCCATCCAGGGCGTGGTCAAGTGGACGTCGGATGCCGAGAAATGCTTCGGCTACTGGGCTAAGCTCGCCTCCGACTGCGCGATCTGCCTGCGGGTCTGCCCGTTCAACCGGGATTTCCGGCGCCGGACGAACCGGCTGTGGCTGCGCCTCGCGCTCTCGCCCCTGCGCCGGCTGGCGCTCTGGCTCGACGACCGGTCCGGCCGCGCCCAGCGGCTGAGACCGCGGGACTGGTGGTCGGGCGGCCGGTAAAGGCTGAAAAAGGCCGAATCGAGAATTCCGCCCGCCTTACCCCGCCGGCCGCACCTCGGCGGTGCCGACCATGGTGTCGCGGGTGACGATTCCGGCCAGACGCTCCTCCGGCCAGCCTTCCGTGCCCTCCGGCTGCATCGGCAGCACGAGATAGCGCATGTCGGCGGTTGAATCGTGGACGCGGACCTCGCGCTCCGGGTCGATCTCGGTGCCGAACTCCCGCAGCACGCCGCGCGGGTCGCGCACTGCCCGGCTGCGGTAGGCGTAGCTCTTGTACCAGTCCGGCGGCCGGCCGAGGATGAACACCGGATAGCAGGAGCACAGGGTACAGACGACCACGTTGTGGACCGCAGCCGTGTTCTCCACGACCACGATGTCGGCGGCCACCGGATCGATGTCCATCTCCTCCTTGATCGTCTTCTTGCCCCGGGCGAGCAGGCGTTGCTTGAACGCCTGGTCCGTCCATGCGCGGGCCACGATCTTCGCGCCGAGGGCCGGCGAGCGTTCGTCGATCTGCTCGATCATCGCGCGCATGTCGCCGGCGCTGAACACGCCCTTTTCGATCAGCAGGCTGCGCGTCGCCGCGGCGAGATGCTGGTAGTAGCCCTGCGGCCCGTCGGCCTCGATTGGCGCGTGGTCGCGGTCATGTTCAGGGTCATGCGGCATCGCCAGGGTCTCCCGTTGCGGCCGGCTCGAGCCAGGTCTCGTAGATTTCGATGTCGATGGTGTCGGCCGGGTTTCCGGCATAGTCGTCCCAGACATGGCGTTGGTCGAAGCGCACCCGGTAGAGCGGAATGCGCGCGCCGTCGTATGTGCCGAAGGCCAGTTCCTCCGGGTTCCTGTAGGCGCCGCACACCCGCTCCACTTCGCCGGTCTTGCCGCGGATGTAGAAGGGGGTGCGCAGATGGCGACGGCCGGTCGGGAAGCGGGCAGAGACGGTCACGGCGTCGCCCGGATTGAATCGGGGCTCGGTGCCGGAGCCGGTCATTCCGCCGCCTCCAGTTCCTTCACCCGCGCGTCCAGTTCGGCGCGGTCGAGCACGCCCTTCTCGACCAGGATGTTGCTGAGCGACATGATCCAGCGTTCGTAATAGCCGATGGTGTCGTACAGCTCCGGCGGCAATTCCTCGATGCCGCGGCGCAACTCGTCGACGGTGACGATCCTGTCCTTGCGCATGGAGAGCAGACGCATGGTCGCCTCGACCCGCTTCTCCCACGGTTCGATCTCGTGCTCGGACGGCGCGACCAGCCCCTTGTCGAGGCCGCCCATATCGTGCTGCTGGCGGATATTGTCATAGTCGGGCATGGCCGTTCTCCCTATCGCCCCCTGAACACGGCTTCGCGCCGCTCGACGAAGGAGCGCACGCCTTCCGCGAAATCCTCGCTCCCGGCGATCTCCGCAAGCTGTCTACGGAAGGCCCGCACGGCCGCGTCCGGCCCCTGCCGCACGGCGATGGCGGCGTTTTCCCGTGTCGCGCGGACGGCGAATGGCGCCTGCTTCGCGATCCTCCCGGCGAGTTCGGTGGCGCGCGCCAGGCCCTCGCCCCGCGGCACAACCTCCTGCACGAAGCCGAGGCGCAGCGCGGTTTCGGCATCGAACTCGTCGCCAGTCAGCAGCCAGCGCATGGCGTCGCCCCAGCCGGCGCGACCGACGAAACGGATCGTCGCGCCGCCGAAGGCCATCAGCCCGCGCTTGACCTCGAGCTGGCTGAAGCGGGTCTCTTCCTCGGCAATCGCAATGTCCGCCGCCAGCATCAGTTCGATGCCGAGGGTGAAACAGATGCCCTTGACCGCCGCAACTACCGGCTTGGTGCGGAACGGCGGGCGCAGGTCGAACGGATCGACCAGGTCCGGCGGGAAGAATTCCGGCTCCGTGATGTCGAAGGCGCTCAGTTCCAGGCCGGCGGTGAAATGCGCGCCCGCGGCGTGGACCACGGCGCAGCGCAGGTCATCGTCGGCCTCGTAATCGGTATAGGCCTGCGCCAGCGCCACGCACATGTCCGGCGTGAAGCCGTTGAACTTCGCCGGCCGGTCGACGCCGATCAGGAACAGG
This sequence comes from Alphaproteobacteria bacterium, assembly GCA_965202925.1. GTDB lineage: Bacteria > Pseudomonadota > Alphaproteobacteria > Bin65 > Bin65 > Bin65. The sequence continues at coordinate 476,263 of CBDBCG010000003.1, forward strand.
CCGCCCTGCCGTTCCGTCGAAATGCGGCCCCTGGCCGAACCGGATTCGGAGACGGCACCCTGCCCTGGCCGGGGCGTCGCGGCGACATCGTTCATGCGCGAGTGTCCTAGCTTTTCGTTGGCCCTGTCCGCCGAATGTGACACCCGGACCCTTCGTCTTTCAAGCCCCCGATATCCGGCCGCATGGCAAATTCCGTCGCCGTATCTGCGTGCCGGCCGGGTTCCGCAGAGGACTCCGGTGGCGCGGGGTCGGGCGCGGGAAAAATATTTTCCCGAATACGATATCATTTCTTGACATTGCCAATTTTGTTCCCTATATGTGCTTTCGCCAACGCCCGGAGTGCGCCCGCCGCCCAATCCGACCCCCGGGCGTTGCGGTCGGGTTCTTGTCTGCCGGTCCGGCCGAAGCGTAAACCCCCACCCGTCATTTCGACCGGAGCGCCACTCCCACCGTCATTTCGACCGAAGCGGAGCGAGCGGAGAAATCCGACTGGCGACGGGCGCCGGCCGAACGCCGGAGCTTTCGGCGTCGACGGAGCGCCGATCAGGTTTCTCCACTCCGCCCCGACCGGGGGCCGGGGCTCCGGTCGAAATGACGGTAAAGGGGGATCGGATTCGGGGCGCGGGCTGCCGCCCGGAGCAGGAGCATGGAAATATTCCTTTCCGAATCGGTTTTGCTGCACTCCCGAATTGCAGTTTTCCAGCGTTTCCGCGGGTTTCGGGCGCTTCGAGGGCTTTCAAAACGCAAAAAAACACTAAAATAAAGACCGGTCTGTCTAATTTGGCGTCTGACGCGCGAAACGGCGAAAAACTGCGGAAAAACGGCCACGCCGGCAAAGAAAGAATTGAATGTTCGCTCAAAAACAAGGACGCCGCAGACCTGCGGCCGGAGCGCCGGTTTGCAGGACGGTTACAGGTCTCCGCGCCGGCGTTATCCGCGCCGGCCGGCCCCTGTTGCCGCCCCCCGCTGCCGCCGGAACGGAGAGTCGGGACGCGACATTCTTTTTCGGCGGCCGGCCCGATTCCCGAACCGCGGGATTCACCCGGTCCCGGATACGCTCTATAGTCCCGGCGGCCAGAATCGCACCCCCCCGAATCGCATCTCAACGAGGACTCCGCCCATGTTCGACACCAGCATCGACGCCGACGGCATCGCGGTCATCAAGTGGAACATCCCGGACCGTCCGGTCAACGTGATGAACGAGACCACGATGGCCGGCTTCCGCGACGAGGTGGAGAAGGCGATCGCAGACGAGGCCGTGAAGGGCGTCGTCATCGCCTCGGCCAAGGAGGATTTCATCGCCGGCGCCGATATCGACGGCTTCCTCGAGGATCTGAGCGTCGAGGCCCTGCTGCCCCAGTTCCTGATGTTCGACAAGGTCGGGCGGCTGATGGAGACCTGCGGCAAGCCCTTCGTCGCGGCGATCAACGGCCACGCGCTGGGCGGCGGTTACGAGACGGCGCTGTGCTGCCATTACCGGATTGCGGCGGACAACCCTAAGGCGCGCATCGGCCTGCCGGAGATCGGCCTCGGCGTGCTGCCGGGCGGCGGCGGCACCCAGCGCATCCCGCGCATGCTGGGCCTCCAGGCGGGCCTCCAGATGCTGCTCGACGGCCGGAAGCACACGGTCGCCCAGGCGGCGAAGATGGGGCTGGTCGACGAGGTCGTCCCGCCGGAAGACCTGCTCGACCGGGCGAAACGCTGGGCGCTCGACAATCCGGACGCGACCCAGCCCTGGGACCGCAAGGGCTTCCGCATTCCCGGCGGCGCCGTGCAAAGCGCAAAGGGGATGCAGATCTTCCCGGCGGCCAACGCCATGGGCCGGGAGCGTAGCTACGGCAACTATCCGGCGGTCCAGGCGATCCTGTCCTGCGTCTACGAGGGCTGCCAGCGCCACATCGATGTCGGCCTCCGGGTCGAGAGCAAGTATCTGGTCAACATGATCCGCCATCCGGTGACCAAGGCGATGGTCCGCACCGGCTTTTTCGAGATGGCCAAAGCACGCAAGCTGAAGGGGCGGCCGGAGGGCGTTCCGAAGGCGAAGATCGGCAGGCTCGGCATCCTCGGCGCCGGCATGATGGGCGCCGGCATCGCGTCGGTCAGCGCCGGCCGCGGCATGGACTGCGTGCTGATGGATGTCGACCGGGAAGCCGCCGAACGGGGCAAGGCGCGCGCCGCAGCGCCGCTGGAGAAGCGTGTGAAGCAGGGCCGGATGGGCGAGGCGCAGATGGCCGCCCTGCTCGATCGGATTGCCCCGACCGACGACTATGCCGCGCTGGACGGCAGCGACCTCGTCATCGAGGCCGTGTTCGAGGACCGCGCCATCAAGGCCGAAGTCACGAAGGCCGCCGAAGCCCGGCTCGCCGGGGACGCGGTCTTCGCCTCCAACACTTCGACCCTGCCGATCACGGGCCTGGCGAAGGCGAGCGCCCGTCCGGCCAGCTTCATCGGCATCCACTTCTTCTCGCCGGTCGAGAAAATGCCGCTGGTCGAGATCATCCGCGGCGCGGCGACCGGCGACGCCGCGGTCGCCCTCGCCCTCGACTATGTCCAGGCGATTGGCAAGACGCCCATCGTGGTCAACGACGGCCGCGGCTTCTTCACCAGCCGGGTCTTCGCGACCTACGTCATGGAAGGCGTCGCGATGCTAAAGGAGGGCGTCGCGCCGGCGCTGATCGAGAATGCCGGCAAGACCGCCGGCTTCCCCGTCGGCCCGCTGGAAGTGGTCGACAACACCAGCCTCGGCCTGTCGCTCGCCATCCGGCGCCAGTGGAAGAAGGACCTGGGCGGCGCCTATGCCGGCCATCCGGCGGACGACGTGTTCGAACTGTTCGTCGAGACGCTGGACCGGCCGGGCCGCAAGGCGGGCAAGGGCTTCTACGACTGGCCAGAGGGCGCCCCCGACAGCAAGACCAAACGCCTGTGGCCGGAGCTCGGCCGCCACTTCCCGCGCGCCGCCGCGCAGCCGGACGTCGAACAAGCCAGGCGCCGGCTGCTCCACATCCAGTCGGTCGAGGCGCTGCGCTGCCGGGCCGAGAATGTCGTGACCTCGCGGGCCGATGCCGATGTCGGCTCGATCCTCGGCTGGGGCTTCCCGATGTATACCGGCGGCGTGCTCTCCTGGGTCGGCCAGACCGGCGCCGCGGAATTCACCGACCAGTGCAACGACCTCGCCGACAAGCACGGCCCCCGCTTCGCCCCGCCGGACGACGTGGCCGCGCTGGCGGCGTGAGGCAGGAGGACCGGCCGTTCGGTCGGCGCCGTAGGGGAGGGTTTCAAACCCTCCCCTACCATTCGAGTGACACGCTGGCTTGCGCGTGAAATCGAATGTGGGTGGCGTCGCTCCCGAATTTGTCGAAAAATCCGAACAGGGGGTACGCGCGGATAGTCCGATGCAGCTGACCGACGCACAGATTGCGCAGTTCCGGGACGACGGGTTCCTGATCCTGCCGGCGCTGTTCTCGCCGGAGGAGGTCGCGGTCCTGAAGGCCGAGCTGCCGCGCCTGTTCGCCGAACGCCGGCCTGAGAATTTCCGCGAAAAGAAGAGCGACGCCGTGCGCACGGCGATGGCCCTGCACCTGCGCAGCGCGGTCTATGCCCGCCTCGTCCGGCATCCCCGCCTCGTCGGGCCGGCCCGGCAGCTCCTGGGCGACGCGCTCTACGTCCAGCAGGTCAAGGTGAACGCCAAGGAAGCCTTTTCCGGCGACGTCTGGCAATGGCACTACGATTTCGCGACCCATCACGGCGAGGACGGCGTGCCGGAACCGCTGGCGCTCAACCTGCACGTCCTGCTCGACGAGGTGAACGAGTTCAACGGGCCGATCGTCTTCATCCGCGGCTCGCACCGGCGCGGCGCGGCGCCGGCGACGCTGGACACCGAGACGACGAGCTATCCGCTCTGGGTGGTCGACGACGCGACCGTGGCCGGCTTGGTCGCAGAAGGCGGGCTGGTCGCCGCCAAGGGGCCGCCCGGCACCGTGCTGATCTTCGGCGACACGCTGGTCCACGGCTCCTCGATCAACATGACGCCCTGGCCGCGCACGATCTTCTCGCTGGTCCTCAACCCGGTCGCCAACGCGCTGACCCGCCACAAGCGGCCGGACCACCAGCACCACCGCGACCTGAGCCCGGTGGAGCCGCTCGGCGACGGGTGCCTTCTGGCCGACGCGGCGGATTGACAGCGCTGTGACGGCCTGTGGCGGCGAACCGGGTTCGGCACCGTGGTACGGTGCGGTACAGTACTGTCGGGCCGCGCGCGACGGCTGAAATTCAATAGCTGCCCGGAGGAGCCGGTTATGGAAGGCATCTCGAAATTCCGCAGCCCGATTGCCGACCCGGTCGTCCTCGAGATGGCCAGGGAACGCGGCATGGACGAGGTGCCGCTGTTTGCCGACGGCCGGCGCAACATGCCCGCGCAAGCCTGGCGCGCGGCCTTCGAGCGATGGGCGGAACTGGCGCCGGAGCGCGACGGGCCGGTCAATCCCGAGCGGACCGCCGTGACGGACCCGGCGGACATGGCCCGGCATATCAAGGACACGGCGCGCGAGCTGGGCGCCGACGATGTCGGCATCTGCGAACTGACGCCGGTCATGATCAACGAGGGCTACAGCTTTCCGCACAAATACGTCATCTCGCTGCTGCTGGAGGAGAAATACCGGGCCGTTCTCGGCGGCGCGCTCGCGGTCGAGATGGAGACCATCGACGTCTATGTGCGCTGCGCGGAGGTTTCGACCGAGCTCGGCAAGTATATCCGCAGCCTCGGCTATCCGGCCATGGCCGACCATAACGGCACCATGGAGCTACAGGCGATCCCCGCCATGGTGGCCGGCGGCCTGGGCGAAATGGGCAAGAACGGTTCGATGCTGCACCGCCGGTTCGGCGCCAGCTTCCGTCCCGGCTTCGTGCTCACCGACCTGCCCCTGGTGCCGGACGCGCCGGATCTGTTCGGCGTCCAGGACTACTGCATGAAGTGCCGGCTGTGCGAGAACAACTGTCCGCCGGCGGCCATCGCGGGCTCGGACGATTATGTGACGACCGACGGCTACAAGCGCTGGCTGATCGACATTCCGAAATGCTACGAAGCCAGCCGACTGCGCGACGAATACTGCCATATCTGCGTCGATGTCTGCCCCTATGTGCACAAGGAAAACGGCGATGCGGAAAAGCGCAGCCTCTACAAGCAGTTCATGGGCAAGCGCCGCAAGGCCGGCTGGCGGACGCCGCAATGGTTCCTCGAGGACGAAGAAGAGATGTTGAACGGCGGCGGCCGGAGCGAACCGCTCCCGGCCCTGCGGTCCGAACCCCGCTCGCAGGCCTGACGGTCAACGGGAGATTGGACATGTCCGCAAGAACGCTCGATCTAGGCACGGACGAACTGCTGTGCTCGATCGACAGCCATATCGCAACGATCACGCTGAACCGGCCGGAAAAGCGCAACGCGCTGGGCGACACGCTGACGCCGGCCCTGCGCGAAGCGCTGCTCAGGGTCGAGGCCGATCCCGAAGTGCGCGTGCTGGTCATCACCGGCGCCGGAACCGCGTTCTGCGCCGGCGGCGACGTCACGGGCCTGGGCCGGCCCTTCAACGAGGGAACGGCGCAGGCGCCGCGGCCGAGTGCTCACGACGCGATCCGCGGCCTCCAGCACAAGCAGGACACGCTCACCCTGCGGCTCCACCATCTGGCCAGGCCGACCATCGCCGTGCTGCCCGGCCCGGCGGCCGGCGCGGGCATGTCGATCGCGCTCGCCTGCGACATCCGGCTGGCCTCGGAAAGCGCCTTCCTCGCGCCGGGTTTCGTCAACATCGGCCTGTCCGGCGACTATGGCGGCAGCTGGTTCCTGGCCCGGCTGGTCGGCCCGGGGCGCGCGAAGGAGATCTACTTCACGGGCCGCCGGGTCCACGCGGCCGAAGCGCTCCGGCTCGGCATCTTCAACGAGGTCGTGCCGGATGCGGAGCTCGCCGCCCGGGCGCGCGAGCTGGCCGGTGCGATCGCCGGCGGGCCGCCGGTCGCGCTGCGCTACATGAAGGAGAACTTCAACCGCGCCGGCGTCGCCGACCTCAAGACCTGCCTCGATATGGAGGCCGACCGCACAATCCGCTCGGCCCGCACCGAAGACCATCTCGAAGGGGTCGCCGCCTTTATGGCGAAACGAAAGCCGGAATTCACCGGCCGGTAGCGGTTCCGCATCGGCCGCAGGGGCCCGCCTACTCCGCGAGCCTCAAGTTCACCCTGCGGTTGCGGCGGCCCTTGTTTTCGATCTTGCCGATGGCGACGGGGCCGATCTCGCCGGTGCGCGCGACATGGGTGCCGCCGCAGGGCTGGAGATCGACGGTGTTCGCGGCGTCGCCGATCCGCAGCAGGCGGACCGAGCCGGCGCCCATCGGCGGCTTGACCGAGAGGGTGCGCACCAGGTCGGGCCGGGCGGACAGTTCCCCGTCCGATATCCATTCGGCGCCAACCGGCAGATCGGCTGCGATCAGGTCGTTGAGCGCAGCCCCGATGGCGGCCTTGTCCAGCGCCGTGTCCGGCAGGTCGAAATCCAGCCGCCCCTTGCCGTCGCCGACCTGGCCGCCGGTCACGGCGCCGTCAATCACGGCGCACATCAGGTGCATCGCCGTGTGCACGCGCATGTGACGGTGGCGCCGCTCCCAGTCGATCGCGCAGGTGACGGTGTCGCCCTCGGCCGGCAGCGCCGCGCCTTCCGCCGGGACATGCCGGTGTTCGCCGCTTTCCCGGTGCTTGCGGGTATCGGCGATGACGGTCTCGCCGCCGCCGGGCAGCGCCAGTGTCCCCGTATCGCCGGGCTGGCCGCCGCCCTCCGGATAGAACACCGTGCGGTCGAGCACGATCCCCTCCGGTCCGGCGCGCAGGACCGCGGCTTTGCAAGTGCTCAGATAGGCGTCTCCGCGGAACAGTTCTTCGGTCATGGCATCCTCATAGTCCGAATGCCCTGCAAGAGGCAAAATATTCGGGGGCACGCCAGGTAATAGTCCCGATCCGACAAATGCCCGGCCGCCCCAGGTTTCCCGCTGTGGCCACGACCCGATTCTTCCCCCTCTTCAGAGAATTCCCCGGGAAAAGGCGCAATCGGGGTCTCGCCCCCCTAACCCCCTCCACCAAGGGGAGGGGATTCGGTCAGCGCCCCTATCGCAGAGCGCAGAGGAGCCCACTGTCGGGAGGCCCGGCGCGGCGGGTTCGAAGGCCTCCGGCCGGGGCATCGCCGACAGCCCCTGATCGGCGATCAGAAAGATTTGGTCACCCGGTTGGGCCATTGATTACAATGGGTTGCGCAGACAACCCGCCCCGAGGGGCGTCACCAACCGGGTGAAGATCATGGTCCCTTGTTATCGCTCTCCGATCAAGCTCGAAGTGACGGGTGATGGTACGGCCGCGACGGCGCGCGGCGGTCTGGTGCTGCTGTTCGAGGTTCTGGCGTCGCGGCGCATCCTGGCCGGGCTGCCGCGCTGCGGCGGCAGCCCGTCGCAGGGCTGGAGCGACGGCCAGATGATGCTGGCGGTGCTGGTTCTCAACGTTGCCGGCTTCGACCGGGTGTCGGACATCGAGCATCTGGAGGCCGATACGGGTCTTTGCGCTCTGGTCAGGCGGTTCGAGCCGAAGCTGTTGGGTCTGTCGAGGGGCGCGGTCGCGCGGCGGTTCCGGGGCGGTCGCGAGCGCTGCTTTCCCTCGGCGCGTTCGCTGCGCGACTGGCTCGACCGTTTCCATGTCGCTGGGGTGCACGATGTCGAGAGGGAGAAGGGCACGGCGTTCATCCCGCCGCACACGGAACGCCACGAGTTGTTCCGGGCGGTCGCCCGCCGCCTTGTGGCCGAAGGGGTACGGGAGGCCGTCGCGGCGTCGGTGACCATCGACCTCGACGCGACGATCATCGCGTCCGGCAAGCGCGAGTGTCTGTATACCTACCGTGCCGCGGAGAGGCTGGTTCCGGGCGAGCGGGGCTACCAGCCGCTGGTCGCGTTCTGCCCCGAGATCGGGATGGCGCCGTGGCTGGAGAGCCGCGACGGCAACGTGCCGGCGGCGCTGGACAACCGGCGGGCGCTCGAGGAGGCGCTGTTGCAGCTTCCCGGCGCCGTGCGCCAGGTCACCCTCCGCACCGATGGGGCGGGCTACCAGGAGGATGTGATCCGCGCCTGCAACGACCCCGCCTTCCGCCGGGCGGAGACGCGGCGCTTCGGCACGGTGGGGCTGATCTGCGGCGCCACCCGTTCGGAGCCGCTGATGGCGGAGGTGGCGCGGCTCGCCGACGACGCCTGGCGCCCGGCGAAGGGGCCGGTGGAGACGCCGGACGCCGGGCCGGCGTCGGACAGTGTGGCGCTTGAATGCGCCGAACTGCCCTACGTCCCCGCGACAACCAACGGACTGAAGCCGCGCCATGTGATCCGCTACGTCGTCACCCGGCGCGCCCTTCCCGGGGCGCTGGGCCTGGACGAGGGCGACCTCCCGGCCGCCGATGGCAGGCCCGCCTACAGGATCAGGGCCTACATGACCAACTTCCCGGCCCCCGACGCGATCCGGGCGGAAAAGGCGAACGGCCTGAGGGTGCTGGACGCCGCCGAGGTCGTGGCCGCGGCCCACGAGCGCTGCGGACGCGGCGAGGAGGTGCACGCGGTGCTCAAGTCCGACCTCGCCGCCGGGACGATGCCGTCGGGGCGGTTCGGGGCCAACGCCGCCTGGCTGTGGCTCGCGGCGCTGGCGCTGAATGCGATGGCGCTGGTGCGCCGCGCCGCCTACGGCCCCGAGTGGCGCTGGGTGCGGATGAAGCGCATCCGCGCGATATGGATCCACCTCGTCGCCCGCGTCGCGCGTCACGGGCGCCGGGTCACCCTCGTGCTCGGCGGCGCCGGCGCCCATCTCCTGGCGGCGCGCCGGCGGATCCACCTCGCCATGCCGCCGCCGGCATCCGCGCCCGGCTGACCCCGGCGCGACAGTTCGACGCGACAAGGCGGACCCGGCACGGCACCGGAGGGCGTTGCGCGCGCCCAACGCGCCGGTGAAGACCCAACCATCACGAAGAGGCCGCCGGCCCCGCTCCGTTGCCGCGTCAAGCTCTCGCCGGCAGCCCAAATCGACGACCCGGCATGACCGGACGGCCCTGCCGATGGCCGAAATCGCGCCGCCAGAAAACCAGCTCGCCGATCAGGGACAGCCCACTCCCCTTGGCCGGCGGAGTCGTGTATGGGAAGCTGGCAGGACAACCCGCAGCCGGGAGGATGCCATGGCAGGAATTTTCATCGCGTTCGTGAACGTGACCGATCCGGAAAAGTACAAGAACTACACCGCACTCACGCCGGCGGCCATTGCCGCCTACGATGGCGAGTGGCTCGTCCGGGCCGGCGCGACCGAGACCTTCGAGGGGCCGGAAGAGACGCGCCGGGTCGTCGTCGTCCGCTTTCCCTCGGTCGAGCGGGCCCGGGAATTCTGGACGTCGCAGGAATACCAGACCGCGAAGATCGAGCGCGCCGGCGCGGCCGAGATGCACGCGATCGTCGCCGAGGGCGTGTGAGCCGTGCCCTACCGGGCCACGCCGCAGGAGATCGAGGCCTTCGACGCCGACGGCGCCGTCCTGCTCAAGGGCGTCATCGGCGCGGAATGGCGCGACCGTGTCGCCGCCGCCATCGAGCGGGACATCGAAAATCCCGGCCCCTTCTTTCACGGCTACGAAGCCGAGGGCGGGGGCAAGGGCTGGTTCCACGGCAACCTGCGGGTCTGGCAGAACGATCCGGTTTTCCGCGCCTACTGTTTCGAGAGCGGCCTGCCTGAACTGGCGGCGCAATTCTTCGGCGCGTCGAAGGTCAACCTGCTTTACGACCAGCTGTTCGTGAAGGAGCCGGGGACGGCGAACCGGACGCGCTGGCACAACGACCAGCCCTACTGGCCGGTGCGCGGCTGGCAGGTCATGTCCTTCTGGCTCGCGCTCGACCCGACGGCGGCGGAGAACGGGCGCCTCGAATTCGTCCGTGGCTCGCACCGGTGGGACCGCTGGTTCCAGCCCGAGCCGTTCGGCCGGACCGTGACCCGCAGCTACGACGACAACCCGGATTACGAGACGATGCCCGATATCGAGGCGGCGCGCGGCAATTACGACATCGTCGCCTGGGATATGGCGCCCGGCGACGTGATCGCCTTCCACGCGATGACGGTCCACGGCGCCGGCGGCAACCTGCGCGACGACGTGCGCCGGCGCGGCTACACGGTGCGCTATACCGGCGACGATGCGCGCTACGATACAAGGCCGGGCACGGCAAAGCCGCTCCTCACCGGCGAACTGCGCGACGGCGACCCGATGGACAGCGACCTGTATCCGGTCGTGTGGCGGCAGGACGCGGCGGCCGCCGCCTGAGCGGGCGGGAATGCGCCGGAACGCGCGGTTGACAGCTTTATCCCGCCGCCCTATCTGCCGGCCTTCGACAGTCTCCACCGAACCCGGCGCCAGAGCCATGAAAGTCGCAAGTTCCGTCAAGACGCTGAAGAAGCGGCACAAGGATTGCCGCGTCGTGCGCCGGCGCGGGCGCATCTATGTGATCAGCAAGACGGTGCGCAAATTCAAGGCGCGCCAAGGCTGAAAGGGCGGCCGACCCGGGGTTGACACCACGCGGGCGCTTGCCCGGACGCGATTGAAACGGCGGGCTCCGGTCCGCCGTTTTGCGTTTCAGAGGCAGGCGCCGCTCCCGACATTGAGGCCGGCGCGGAACCAATGCAGCAGGCGCCGGACCGCCGGAACCTGCATGAGCGAGGCGGCGAAGTCCGGCAAAAGGGCGGCCGGGTCGCCGCGCACCGCCGTTCCGGGACCGGCGCACGCCACCGTTTCGCAGAGGACCGGAAAACCGGACGAGTCGGGATTGCCCGACATCGCCCGGCAGCCGGAGGAACCGGGTGTCCGGCATCAGGATGCCAAAGGCGGTTCCTCCGCTGCCCGGACTGCGTTCGATACCTGTCGTTCCTGCATTGCAGGTTCTATCCGCCTACAGCTTGTTTTTGCGGAAGTCGTAGCGCGGCGGCAGCAAGGCCTCCATTTCCGCGCGCGGGATCCGCCGCTTGACGACGAATTTGTCGTTCACAACCTGGCTCATGTAGCAGTCGATCATGCCGCTGTGGTCCTCGCCGCGCAGCAGCTTGGCTCCCTGCGGATGGGCCAGGGAATTGTCCATCTCCAGGCCTTCCAGCGCTTCGATGGCGCCCGGGGTGTCCTTCTTCCTTTGCCAGCCCGACGCTTCGATCGCCTTTTTCAGCACGAAGAAGTTTTCGTACGACTGCCAGGCGTGGCTTTTCGCCATGACCCGGTCGGACCCGTTTTCCTTGGCGTGCACCGGATCGATATTCATCATTTCGATGAATTTCTTGTGGTGTTCGTCGTCCTTGTACTCCAGCGGGCGCGGGAAGTTCTCCAGGAAAAAGACGCCTTCCGCGGCGCCGTTGATCGCCTTCGGGTGGATCGCCTCGATGGTGCCGCTGACCGAGTACATCTTCATCTTCTCGTCCAGCTTCATCGCCTTGGACTGCGTATAGAACGCGACCGACAGCGCCCCGAAAAAGACCGAGAACAGAACTTCGGTCTCCTCCGGAATCTTCGCGAGATACGGCACCAGGTCCTTCGTGCCGAGCGGAACCGCAATCGGATCGTTGACCTTGCCCCCCATCGATTCGATCAGCTTGCGATGTTCCTGGTGATGACTGTGGCCCCAGGCATAGTCGGGGAAAATCATCGTCCAGTTCTTGCCGAGATTCTTGAACGCCCAGGGCGCGCCCGCTGCCGCCAGGGCATAGGTGTCGGTGCCGGTGCGGAAACTGTAGCGCGAGCCCCTGGACCCGGTTGCCTCGGTCGCCTCGCCCGCAGAGAAATAGGGCGTCTTCAACTCGGTGGCGATCGGGATCGATGCGAGCATGATGCCCGAATGGACGGAGCCGACGACGAAGCGCGCTCTTGAGCGCTGAATCAGGGAACGCAGTTTGCGCGCGCCCGCAGCCGGATTCGATTCCGTATCGACCACCGGCACTTCGAGCTTCCTGCCGGCTATTCCACCGCCTTCGTTGATCAGCGTCGCGGCGGCCTTGGCGCATTTGTCGTGCCAGTAGCCCCACGACGAAAATCCGCCGGTCAGTTCGCATTGATGCCCGATCACGATGGGACCGCTCTCCTTGGCGACGAGATCGCGGGTGAGCGACAGATAGGCGGTCGACGCGACTGCGCCGCCGGCCAGCGCCGTCTGCAAGAAAGAACGACGCGGCAATTCTGCCCGAACCTTCTTTGCAATCGGATTTCTCTTCTCGAATTTGCGGGTCATTTCCTTACTCCCTAAAGTTTCTATGCGGCCATACCGAGATACCGATGAATGACATCGGGCTGGGTCTTGAGATCTGCAGCGCTCGACCGATGAACGATGGCCCCTTTTTCCATCAGGTAGATGACGCTGCAAATTTTGAATGCAGTTACCAGATTCTGCTCGACCAGAAGGATGGATACGCCGGTCTTGTTGATCTTGCGGATTTCGGACCGGATTTCCCTGATCAGGATCGGCATGATTCCTTCGGTCGGCTCATCGAGAATCAGGAGCTTGGGCTGCATGACGAGGCATCGCGCGATCGCCAGCTGTTGCTGCTCGCCGCCGGACAGCGTGCCGCCCTTTTGAGCCAGCCGTTCCTGCAGTTGCGGGAAGCGATCGAACACCATGGCGCGTTGCGGCTCCGACGGTTCGCTCCGGAGGCCGAGAAAGAGATTCTCCTCGACGGTGAGGTTCGGAAAAATCCCCCGCCCCTGAGGAACATAGCCGATGCCATGGGCCGGCACCCTGTGCGCCGCGATGCCTGTAAGGTCAACGCCGTCGAAGATCGCGCGTCCCGCCGAGGCGCGGACCAGACCCATGATCGCTTTCAGCGTGGTTGTCTTGCCGACACCGTTGCGGCCCAGCAGACCGACGATCTCGCCGTCACCGACATCGAGCGAAACGCCCTGGAGCACTTCCACCTTGCCGTAGCTGGCATGAAGGTCGCGCACCTCAAGCATCGGGATCGTCTTCCTCCTCTTCCTCGCCGAGATAGGCTTCCCGCACTGCCGCGTTGTCCGCAATCTCTCCCGGAGCGCCCCGAGCCAGGACGCCTCCCTGCGCCATTACGGTGATCTTGTCGGCGAGATCGAACACGACCGGCATGTCGTGTTCTATGACTATAATGTCGACCGCCTCGGCCAGATGGCGGATTTTTTCGACCGTCGCCGCCGTCTCCGCAGGCCCCATCCCGCAAATCGGCTCGTCCAGCAGGAGAAGGGACGGCCGGGTCGCCAGGGCTATGCCGATTTCGAGCAAGGCGACATCGCCGTAGGACAATGTGCCGGCAGGGGAACTGCGCAGCCTGGCAAGCCCTGTCTGTTCGAGGACTTCATCGACGCGTTCGGCGGTCCGGCCGAACCGGGACCTGTTGGCGAAGGGATGCATGACACCCTGGCTCGCCTGTGCCGCGATCCACAGATTCTCCGCCACGGTCATCGAATCGAACACGCTCTTGATTTGCAGCGACCGGCTCATGCCGAGACGGCTGATCCGGTGCGGCGCCATCCCCGAAATATCCGTGCCGCGAAACTTCACCGTCCCGGAATCCGATTTGAGCATGCCGGAAATCGTATTGAACAGGGTCGTCTTGCCGGCTCCGTTCGGGCCGATGATCGCGTGCAGCACATCCGGCTCGAAGTTGAGCGTTACGCGATCAAGCGCCACCAGGCCTCCGAAGCGCTTGGTCAGGTTGTCGATCTCGAGGATGGGCGCGTTCATGGGCCGCCTTTGGCGCCGGCCCGCATTGCGGTGGCGTCCTCTTCATGCGGCGGTTGCCCTCCGGCCGCCCGATCCACTGGCGGCTGCGTCAGGCGGTCGAGCAACGCGTTCCAGAAACCCATCAGCCCCTTGGGAGCGAAAATGACCGTCAGAATCACAACGATGCCGACCAGAATCGGATAATGCTCCCACATATTGGAAAGCTCTTCGCGGACGACGATCAGGAGCGCGGTGCCGATGACCGGGCCGAACAGCGTTCCGGCACCGCCGATGATCGTCCACACCACACCCTCTCCCGACACATGATAAAACATGTAAGTCGCCGAGGCGTAGCGCCCGAACAGAGCGAACAGGCATCCGGCAAGTCCGGCAAAACCGCCGGCAATGACGAAAGCGGTCCAGCGCAGGAAATAGACGTTCAAACCGATCAGGGACGCGCGGGTATCGTTCTCCCGAACCGCCATGAGCGCCATTCCGTACGGGCTTTTCACAATCAGGAATTTGAGAAAATATGCGGCTCCCACGACCGAGAGAATGAAGAAATACTGCACGGTCTGGTCTGTGAGACTGAGCTCGAAGTCGCCGATCTCCAGCATGGCCGGCATCGAAAAACTCGTGCCGTCGTCCCCGCCGGTGAGCGGTTTTGCGCTCAACGCTATGAAATAGAAGATCAGCGAAAAGACGACGGTGATGATCGCGAAATAATGCCAGGTCAGCCGGACCGCGAGCGCGCCGGCCACTGCCGCCGTTCCGACGGCGACCGCCATACCCAGTCCCAGGGCCGGCCAGAAACCGAGTCCGAGCTTGGCGATGCCGATTGCAACGCCGAACATCCCCATTCCGAAAAACAGGGCCTGCCCGAAAGACAGCAGTCCGGCATAGCCGAACAGAATATTGACGCTGGCCGCGAACAGGGACCAGATCAGGACTTCGGCCAGGATATCGAGCCAGAATTCGAGCTCCATCGACTGGAGGAGCCACGGGGCCGCGATCAGGAGCGCCAGAACGGCAAGCAGGACGGTGCGGTCGATGCGCGCCTTCATCGGGTTGCACCGGTGAAGAGCCCGTGCGGTCGCGCAATCAGAACGGCGCTCATGAGGCAGAGCGATACGATGCGCGCCACCGTCGGATCGGTGAAGCTGGTCACGACGCCTTCGGTAACGGCAAGAAGAACCGCGGCGGCCACCGTTCCCGGCAGGTTGCCCAGGCCGCCGATAATGACCGCCATGAAGCAGAAGGGCAGCACATCGACTCCGGTCTGGAAGTCCACGGTGGTGATCGGCGCGGCCACCGCGCCGCCCAGCGCGGCCATCGAGAATCCCAGAGCGAAGGTGACCATGTAGATGGTGCGCGCCGGCACTCCCATGGCCAGCGCGGTGTCCCGGTCGAACCGGACGGCGCGCATCCATGTCCCCAGCTTCGTGCGATGCAGGAAGGCGAAGAAAACGAAAATCGCGATAACGGAAACCGCGGCCGCAAACAGCCGGTAGTAGTCATACTCTATGCCGAACAGCGGTATCGTTCCCTCGATCGGCGGCAGAATGCGTTTCGGGGCGGCGCCGTAGCCGGCCCGCACCACTTCCTGGATGATGATCGAAAGACCGAAAGTCGCCACGATGGACAGCGCCGCCATGCCGCGGATCGGCTGAATGACCGAGCGTTCGACCAGGGCCCCGAGCAAAAATCCCAGAAGCGGCACGATCAGGAACGCGAGCCAGTAATTCCCGGTCGCTTCGAGCACGAACCAGGTGAGGACCGTCCCCACCATGAAGAAATCGCCGTGGGCCAGGTTGATGATGTCGAGCAGGCCGAAGATGATCGACAGGCCAAGCGCGATGAGCGCAATGATCAATCCCCAGACCAGGCCGTTCATGGCCAAGGCGACGACAAGTTCCATGCGCCAGCCGCTTACCTGAAACGCTGTCCGTTACGCCGGAACTCGCTTTCGATTGCGCCCGCCAGGGTCTTCAGGGTGACAGGCAATTCGCAGATTGCCCCCTGGATTGATAAATTTTCGCGCGATCCAGAATTCTTTCGTTCAATACGCAAACGGTCCTCCGCTTCGGAAAATCCGATCGAGATCGGCCTTAACCGGCTTCGACCGCGGCTCGAACCGCTGCCTCGCGCTGGGCCTGGCGTTCCTTCGCCGCCGAACGGGCCGCCGCCTCTATCTCTGCGCCCGCCGCTTCCGGCGACCCGGCATCGAATGGCGGCTGAGGATTGTATTCTATGGCGAGTTGAATCTTTTTCGCGACCTCCGCGCCGAACAGTTCGTCGGCGACGGTCAAGGCGAAATCGATCCCCGCCGTCACCCCGCCGCCCGAGATGATATTGCCGTCGACGACAACCCGGGACGGATCCGGAATCGAGCCGAAGGCCGACAGCATCTCCCTCGACATCCAGTGGCACGCCGCCCGCCGTCCCTTCAGGAGGCCCGCTGCTCCCAGGACCAGAGACCCCGTGCAGACCGATGTGATGTAGCGCGCGCCCTGCGCCTGCCGCCGAAGAAAATCCAGGGTTTCCGTGTCGGTCAGCAGGGCGTTCATGCCGCCGCCGCCCGGCACGCAAACGAGATCCAGCTGGGGACAGTCATCGTAGGTCACATCCGGCAGAATCCGCATTCCGCCGCCCGACCGTACCGGGTCGAGGGATTTCGAGACCAGAAGCACCTCGGTGTCGGGAAAATTGGAAAAGACCTCGTGCGGCCCGGTCATATCGAGTTGCATAATATCGGTAAAAAGCAGCAAGCCGATTCGAAACGCCATTTCCCGGCCATCGATTTGTGACTACCTGTGGAATGATCCCACGATTCAGAATCCCTTGCAACCTGCCGATTTCCAAGGCTTTGCGGAGTTCCGGCCGAAACGACCGCATCGGGGTTTTCCACGCTGCGGCGCTTCGAGAGGCTGTTCCCGGCGAGCCGGAGTCCCGCCGATGGATGCCCCGGCATTCGAGCCGGCACAAGGCCGGCGCCGGCCGCATCGGTCGAGCGATTTCGTAGGTTCGCCGGTTTTTCGGCCGGAGTGCCCGTAAGGCCGCCGCCCTGCAGATTACGTTACGCGGCCGTCAGGCTCCGGGCCAGCCAGACGTGATAGTGCCGGGTCGGCGCGTCCATCACCGGCGTGAGCGCACCGCCGTCGAAGGCGGTCGAATGGCGGCCGGCTTGCATCCCTTCGACGGGGATCACGTCCTCCGCGAAGATGTTGCGCCAGATCTCGACGGTCTGCCGCCGCAGCGCCCGGAGCTCGTCGGCGAGGCCGTCCGGGCTGAAGCAGTAGATGCGGGCGCGTTCCGTCGTGCGTCCCGCTGAAACGGGCGTCGCGATGACGCTGTAGAGATGGTCGCGATGGACGCCGAACATGACGTTGGGGAAGACGGCGATATATTCCGCCTTTTCCCGCCATTCGCCGGGCAGCCCGTCCAGGGTCGGCAGCCGGCGGCCGGCCTCGTCCATCGGCGGGCGACAGACCGTGGAGCCCTGCCCGGCGATGCCGCCCGGCCCGGCGATGTTGTAATGGTCCTCCAGGCGCGAGAAGCGGTTGAGGCCCGGATGGATCGTCGGCAGGTGGTAGGATTCGAGATAGTTCTCGATCGGCAGCTTCCAGTTGGTCGCCAGGTCGAAGCCGAAACCGAAACCGTCTTCGGTGAATAGCGGCGCAGTCTCGAACGCTGCCCAGCGGTCTTTCAGGGGCGCCAGCGTCTCGTCCAGCGGCGGCGCGTTGCCGTCGGGATTGACGAAAACCGTATCGTGCCAGACGCCGCTGCGCACCGGCATGAGGCCGAAATCGCCGGGATCGAAGCTGTCGCATTCATGGATGCCGGGGCCGCCGACATGGGGCGTCGCGCTCAGCCGCCCGTCGAGCCCGTAGCACCAGGCGTGATACGGGCATTTGATGACCCGGCCGGCGTGCCCCGGCTCCGCGACCAGCTTCATGCCGCGATGGCGGCAGACATTATGAAAGACGCGCAGCGCCTTCGTGCGGTCGCGCACGAGCATTAGGGGCAGGCCGGCGAGATCGACCGGGAACAGGTCGCCGGGTTCCGGCACGTCGGCGCCGAAGGCCAGCGCGGTCCATCCGGTCGCGAGCACCGTGTCGCGCTCCAGGGCCAGCATCGTCTCGTCGGTATAGAAGGGCGCGGGCAGGCCGGTCGGATGCTGCGGATCGGCCGCGAGCGCGCCGACCGCGGCGGCGATCCCGGGGGTCCAGGCCGATGCGTGGGCCGGAGAAGAAACTGGTCCGGGGGACACAGGCAGGTTCATCGCTCATCCTCGCACAGGAGAAGGCCGTACGGAATGCCGGGGCGCGCTCATACGCCGATGCCAGGCGTTTGAAAAGACCGATTCGACAAAGCCCGAGCATCGGTTAGAGACCCCGGCAATCGCACGCTCCGGTGGAAAGCGGCGCCGGCGCGGATTATCCTTCGCCAAACCCGGATCGGGCCGACGCCGGCAGCGATACCCGACGCGCCCGAGGGATGTGCAGCGTGACTTTCCGATCCCTGATTCTTGCGGCCTTTCTGGCCCTGCACCCGGCGCCGGCGTTCGGCCAGGATCTCCTTCAGTCCGGCATCGACGCCTACCGGCGCGGCGACTATCCCGAGGCGCTGAAGGTCTTCCGCGTCCTTGCCCAACAGGGCAACGCGAACGGACAGAACACCATGGGGATCCTGTACGCGCGGGGCCTCGGCGTCTCTGCCGACTATGCGGAAGCGGTAAAGTGGTTCCGAAAGGCCGCGGATCAGGGGCACGCGGTTGCACAGCACAACCTGGGCACCGCCTATTTCAAGGGCCGGGGCGTTGCCGCCGACGATGCCGAGGCGCTGAAATGGTTTCGCCGCGCAGCCGCACAGGGGCACGCCGCCTCGCAGCACAATCTCGGCTTCGCCTATTTCACCGGCAGAGGGGTGCCGGCCGACAGCGCGGAAGCGGCCCGGTGGTTCCGCAGGGCCGCGGAACGGGGCCTGGCGCGCGCGCAATACAATCTGGGCCATTTGTACTACCGGGGAACCGGCGTGCCGCAGGACGATTTCCGGGCCTTCGTCTGGACCAGCCTGGCCGCCGAACAGGGATACGTTCGGGCGACGGAGCTGAGAGATGCCGCCCGGCTTCGCCTTTCGCCCGCCGAGCGGACCCGGGCGGAAGACCTGATCGGGGAAATCTGGATGCGAATCCGGGCCGCAAGACCGCGGTAGTCTAACGAGCCGCAATCGGGCCCGGAACCGCCGCGGCAGCGGGCAAAGCCGTCAGCCCGCCGGGAAGGTATCGCCCGCCGCGGCCGGATCGACCGGGACGTCCGGCGCCGGCTTGAGCGGGCCCCACATGCGGTATTCGAACGGCGGCGCAGCCTTCCGGAAGGCGGGCCGTTCCTTCATCCGTTCGAACCAGGCGCCGACCGCCGGCAGATCGGCCCAGAGCCGCGTCAGGTCCAGATATCCGACCCGGTCGAGGATCGGCGCGACGCAGATATCGGCCAGCGAATAATCCGGCCCGCAGATCCAGGGGCCGCCGCTCGCGGCCAGCGCGTCCTCCAGATGCGTCATGTGCCAGCGGAACCTGGCGGCGGCAGCTTCGACGGCGCCGCGGTCCGGTGGCCCGGAAACGCGGCGGAGATAGTCCTGGGCGCGGTCCTGGTCCGGATGGCGCCAGGACCATTCTTCGAGCTGCGCCATGCCGAAGCCCACGCTGCGCAGCTTCATCATCAGGTTGAAGCTGAGGGTCACGATCAGCGGGAACAGGTATTCCTGCTCCTCGGCGATCCATTCGCGCATGGTCGCGCGCGCCTGCGGGTCCTCCGGCTGAAGCCGGGGATCCGGAAACCGCTCGTCCAGATAGCGGGCGATCTCGGACGACTGGATGACCGGAGCGCCGTCATGCACCAGGGTCGGAATCTTGCTGTGCCGGTTAAGCCGCCGGTAGCCGGGATCGAAATGCTCGAAGCGGTGGGTCGCGACGTAGCGCTCCGTCCAGTCCAGCCCCTTCTCGGCGAGCGCCAGCCGGACCTTGAAGCAGCAGGGCGAATCCCAGAAATGGTAAAGTTCGAGCATCGCCGATATTCCGTCAGTCAGGCCGCCGGCATCAGCCTACAGATGCGATGGGCGGCCCTGCAACGCGGATTGTGCAATCGTCATTCGCCTTCCCCCGGCCGGGGCTGCGCCGGAACGCTCGCCCGGCGCCCCTCAAGCCATGCACGGAAGCGCACCACGATCCGGTCGTAGAGGCTGGCATACCACTCGGTATCCTTCAGGATCGCGGTCCTGAAATTCGAGGGATCGGTCGGCAGGTGGGGCCGCATGTTCACGCCGGTGCGGGCGTGCCGCGAAACCAGTTTCATCGACGACCGGCGGGCCGGGCCGTAGGCGATATATTTCGCCTGGTCGGCGAGCGGGCGCGTGCCCGTGGCGAACCGGATGAACCGCAGGGCGTCGCTCCGCCGGGCGGTCCCTTTCGGAATTGAGAGGGCGCCCAGCTCGTAGACCTGGGCATCCCAGACGATTTCGATGGGATGGCCCCGGACCGCGGCGGCGTCGAACAGGCGCCCGTTATACTGCGACGCGATCACGGCCTCTCCGGAGACGAGCAGCTCCACCGGCCGCGCCACGTCGGTCCACCAGATCGTGTGATCGCGGATGGCATCGAGCTTCCCGAAGGCGAGCCGGAGACCGCGTTCCGTGCTCAGCAGCGGATAGATCTCCTGGCGCGGCACCCCGTAGGACCGGAGCGCCCATTCCAGGTTCGCGTCCGGAATCTTCTGCAGCGCCCGTTTGCCCGGGAAGCGCCGGATATCGAACAGGTCCCGGATCCGGCTCGGGCGCTCGCCCGGAAAGGCGTTGCGGTTGTACGCGATGACCGTCGCATAGACGATATGCGACACCCCGCACTCGGTCAGCGCGCCGTCAACAAAGTCCCGTTCGGCGGGCGTGCCGTCGATCCCCGGCAGAAGGATCGAATGGTCGATCGGCTCCAGCAATCCCTGTTTGCAGGCGGCCCGGCTATCGGCCTTCGTCATGTCGATGACGTCCCAGGCGATGCGGCCGCTGCGGCGCTGCCGGCGGAGTTCGGCCAGCCCGCCATTGTAGCGCGCAGTCCGGATGCGGATACCCGTCGCGGCGGTAAACGGCTCGAAATAGGCTTTCTTCTGGCTGTGTTCGTAGGCGCCGCCCCAGGTCGCGACCGTGAGTGTCCTGTCGGCGGCAGCGCCCGTTCCGGCGGCGGCAAGCCAGAGGACGGCGGCAAGCGCCGTCCGACTACCCCCGGCGGTGAAACGGATCGGACGCTGCTGCATGGTTCCTCCCGGCTGGCGGCAGGCGCTCAGGCCCCCGCATTCTCCTCGCGGCGATGGTCGTTGATCGTGTCGAGCGAAGCCTTGACGATGGCCGCCTCGAACACCACGCCCACCATCCGGCCGTTCCCGCCGTCCTCGAGCACCGGGATGCTCTCGCCGACAAAATCGCCCATCCGCTCCATCGCGGCCCAAACCGACGTTTCCGCTGTGAAAATCAACGCCTCCGGCTTTGCCAGATGCGCGACCGTCGCGCCGGAAGCCTCGCCGCCGCCCTCCTCCCACGCCACCAGTTCGTCAAGCTTCACCGTGCCCACATAGAGTCCGTCGGCGTCGACGACATAGCCCTCGTGGCGACGCGCCTCCACAAGCCGCGATTTCGCCTCGGCGGGCGGCGTGTCCGGCGCCAACGCGGTGTAGTCCTGACTGAGATAGCCGGCGACCGGGCGAAGATCGAGAATTGCCTTTTCGCGGCCGGAAGCAAGGTCGAAGCCCCCTGCACGGAGCTGCACGTCGAACAGGGACCGCCCGAAAATCCGGTAGGAGACCAGGTTCGAAAAGACCACGCTGACCATCGCCGCGGTCGCCAGATCGTAATTTCGGGTCAGTTCGAACACGATCAGGATCGCGGTGAGTGGCGCGCCTATGACCGCGCTGGTCACGGCGACCATGCCGCAGATTGCGTAAATGGCGATATCCGAGCGCAGGCCGCCGAACAGCAGTTCGGCGCAAACGCCGGCCAGGGCGCCGAACAGGATGCCGATGAGCAGGGCCGGGCTGAACACGCCGCCCGCGAAACCGAACCCGATGCACAGCGCCGTGGCCGCGATCTTGGCGACGAGCAGTATCGCCAGTTCCTCCGGAGCGAAGGCGCCGTCGATCACGGCGAATCTCAGCGTCTCCTTGCCGATGCCCAGAATGTCGGGCAGCCAGATCGCGGCCAGGCCCAGGGCCGCGCCCGCCAGCATCGGTTTGGACCAGTCGGCGATCGGCAGGGTCCGGGCGAGGCGGCCGGCATAGAGGATCGCGCGCATATAGAGCACGGCGACGAAGGCGCCGACGACGCCGATCAGGACGAAACCGAGGAATTCGGGCGCGGCGTTCACGCTCACTGCCTCCACCCGAAACAGCGGCGGACGCTCGAAGACGATGTTGGCGACGACATAGCCGATCGTCGCCGCCACAGTGATCGGCGCGAAGGTGCGCAGGGAATAATGGCGCAGGATCACTTCGTGGGCGAAAACGATCCCGGCGATCGGGGCGTTGAACGCAGTCGCGATCGCGGCGGCCGCGCCGCATCCCACGCCCGCCGTGCCCATCCACCGGCTGTTCCGGTCGATCCGCGCGACGAGGGAGCCGAGGGTCGCCCCGAGATGCGCGAGCGGGCCGTATTGCCCGACCGACGCTCCGGACCCGAGGGAAATCGCGCTTGTCAGAGCGCTGAGGAAGCCGGCGCGGGCCGGCATCCGGCCGTCTTGCAGATGGGCGGCGCGGATGACGTCCGGCGGCCCGTGCGGCCGGCGGTCCGGCATGTAGCGGTGCAGCACGCCGACGGCCAGTCCGCCCGCCGCAGGTACGCAGATCGTGGCGGCCGTCAGCAGGAGCGGGTCACCCGCCATAAAGCGGCTGCGCGGCGAGATCAACAGCCAGTCATTCAGGAGGGCGACCAGTTCGACGAACCCGATCGCGGCCAGGGACGCCAGCGTGCCGGCGACGATGCCGAGAACGGCGATCGACGCGATCCGCAGCGCCGTTGCCGCCGCCCGGCCCATCGGCCGCTCAATCCGGCCCGATCTGATGGCGGTCCGGCACGTCCTGCCCCCGGCGACGGAGCGGCGCCGGGGGGTCCGGCGCCGCCCTTGCCACCCCGGGCCGCCGGGTCAGGCGTGCAGTTCCTGGGCCATGCGCGTCCCGTCGGGCGCAGTGTCCTCCGGCGGCGCGGCGACAGCGCTCGGATCCTCATGCAGCGACTTGACGATGCCGTAGGCCATCAGCAGCAGGATCACGCTGACCGGGAGCGCTGCGGCGATCGACGCCGTCTGAAGGGCCGTCAGGCCGCCTGCCGCCAGCAGGGCGGCGGCGACGAAGCCCTCGCCCATGCCCCAGACGATGCGGAAACGCTGGGGCGGGTTGTCGTCGCCCATGGAGAGCATGGTCGTGATGACCAGCGTCCCGGAATCTGACGAAGTGATGAACCACGTCGCCAGCAGGAGGGTGGCGAGCGCCGCCATGGCCCAGTTGAGCCAGCCGAGTTCCGTCACCTGGCTGATCGTGCCGTAGAGCGCCGCGGGCAGGTTCCAGTTGCGCACCAGGTCCGCGATGCCCGCGGTGCCGACGCCGCCGGCGGCGTTCAGCTCCATCCACATCGCCGTCCCGCCGAACATGCACAGCCACACGAAGGAAATCGAGGTCGGCACGAACATCACGCCCAGCATGAACTCGCGGATCGTCCGGCCCCGGCTGATGCGGGCGATGAACATGCCGACGAAGGGCGCCCAGGAAATCCACCAACCCCAGTAGAAGATGGTCCAGCCGCCCTGCCACGAGGCAGCGCCCTTATCGCTGAAAATCTGGAAGCCCATCGGAATGGCGTTCCACAGATAGTCGCCGATAGTCGTGATGAAGAAACCCATCAGCCAATTGAACGGCCCGCCGAACAGGAAGAAGGCCAGCAGCACCGCACTCAGCCAGATATTCCACTCCGAGATGATCCGGATGCCGTTGCCGACGCCCGATACCGCCGACAGGGTCGCCACCACGGAAATCACCGCGATCAGGACAAGCTGCGTGACCAGGCCCGGGTCGAGCCCGAACAGATGATTGAGACCGGCCGCCATCTGGGTGACGCCGAGACCCAGGGACGTTGCAACTCCGAACACCGTGCCGAACACGGCCAGCAGGTCCACGGCATGGCCGATCGGCCCGTAGATCCGCTCGCCGATGATCGGATACAGCGACGAGCGCAGGGTCAGCGGCAGCTTCTTGCGGAAGCCGAAATAGGCCAGGCACAGCCCGACGATCACATAAACCGCCCAAGCGTGAAAACCCCAATGGAAGTAGGTCACCCGCATCGCCGCAACCGCGCGCTGCTCGTTCATTGCCGTATGGCCGGCCACGTCGGCAAACGGGTTATTGGGGTACTTCCAGGGCTGGGTATTGTCGAAATAGAACATCGGCTCGGCGATGCCGAAGAACAGGATGCCGATGCCGACGCCGGCCGAAAACAGCATCGCGAACCAGGAGAATCTGGAAAACTCCGGCCGGCTGTCGTCGTCGCCCAGCCTGATCTTTCCGAACCGGCTCAGCATCAGGTAGAAACAGACGAACATCAGGATCACCAGCGCAATCACATAGTACCAGTTGAGCGCTGTCTCGATCCAACCACGGACCGCCGAGTAGATCCCGTTGGCAAACTCCACGTTGAGCGCGGTGAAAACCACGAAAGCCAGCACCATACCCTTTGCCGCCAGCCCCATGCCGCTGTGCAGTCCTTTGAAAATGCCGGTTTCGGCGACGAGATTTCGGTTTGTGGACATTGCCGTCTCCCCGGTTGTCAGGTCCGGTTTTGCAGTCTGCAGCCGGGCTGCCGCCCGACCGCGGCGAAAGCTGCCCGTTGCGCTCGAACCGGCGGACTCCACGGTAACACACCCGCGCGGCGCTGTCCCGCCGCTTTGTGTAGATGCAAGCACCGGATACGGTCGCCGGGCCGGAAAGCTTCCGTTCCGGCGGCCGGAATCCCGGCGGCCGGAATTCCGTTGGCGAGCGGCGCATTCCGCGCCCTGGCGACCGTTTGCGGAAGTCCGTTCCGGCGCGCCGGCCGGGAAATTCGCCCGGTTCGCGTAAGGACAAACAATTTTACGTTATTTACACAAAAGACAGGTTCAGCGCCTGAAAATACACGTTGAATTCATAATCGTCCGATACATTGCGCTCCGGAACTCAACGTCCGGCATAGCCCGGCATTGAAAGCGATGCCGGTATGTTGCGGAGAATTGAGATCCGGACCCCTCCCCGCACCGGCGGTGCTGTGCGCCTGGCGATTGGGCCTGCATCGCTCCCGCCGATGCCGCGGCTCCGCCCGGCCGCCCTGCTGCTGGCTGCGGCGGCGCTGCTTTCCGCCTGCGGCGGGCGAGGCGGAGGCGGCGCGGGAAGCCGATGCGTGGGTACGGCGATCTTCGGTTGCCTGGCCGCGCAGCAATGGGGGCTGGGCCTTATCCGGGCGGCGCCCGCCTGGCCGCGCCGATGGTGACCGGCGCGCTGGTCGTAATGAAGCATTATTTCCGCGACCAGATGTCGAATACCGAACTGGTGACTCGACTGCTGGACACCGCAAACGACCGGGGCTTTTACGCCGACAGTACGATCTACGGCCACGGCCTGCTCGACCTCGACGCCGCGACGAGGCCGGTCGGCACGATAACCTTGAGCCTCGGCAATACCCTGAACGGCTCTGGCAGCCCGGTAACGCAGACCCGGCTCGGCCTCGGCAACGCCTTCGGCAACGGGCTTACGCGGTCGTTCGCTGGGCAGGAGATCGCCGCCTTCGACGCGCTCGGCGCACCTTTCTGGTACAGGCTCGGCGGCTGGCACCCGAATGCCGGTGCAGAGGCGGGCATGACCTACGCCAGGGCAGGCTGTGGCATGCTGACCGGCGTATCGCCCCTATACAGCAGCGCCTTTGCCCTGCGGGCCGAACGGGCGCTGGACGCCGACAGCACGCTCCAGCTTTCGGTCTCGCAGCCCCTTCGCGTCGAGTCCGGCCGGGCCCGCTTCTCGATCCCGGTCGACCGCACGAAGGAAAGACGGGTGCTGTGCCGGTCGCTCACGGCGAGCCTTGCGCCGGACGGCCGGCAGATCGACGTCGCCGCCCGCTGCCGGAAACGTCTGTCAGCCGGCGGCGAACTGCGCCTGGGCGCGGCCTGGACCCTCGATCCCGGCCACGATGCGGCGGCGGGGTCCGAGCTCACTCTCTTGGCCGGGTTGCGCCACGGCTTCTGACGCGCCCGCCGTTGCCGGGACACGGGCCGATTGACAGCAATGGCGGCAAACGGGAAAACGGCTGCCGGGTTCTTCGGATTTCGGAAGGCGCCCGCGCCGTCTCCTGCAGATGTGCCGGCGCAGCGCGGTGCGATACAGAAACAGCGTGACGACAGTCGCCGCCTATGTCGGCGCCGCCTTGGCCGAGATCGCCGGATGCTTCGCGTTCTGGGCGTGGCTTCGCCTCGACAAATCCGCCTGGTGGATCTTGCCCGGCCTGGCCTCGCTGGCGATCTTCGCCTGGCTGCTCACCCTGACCCATGTGCAGGCGGCGGGGCGCGCCTACGCTGCCTATGGCGGCGTCTACATTGCCGCGTCGCTGATGTGGCTGTGGGCTGTCGAAGGCACCGCGCCCGACCGCTGGGACCTGATCGGCGCCAGCGTCGTGCTGATCGGCGCCGGCATTATCCTGTTTGCGCCGCACAGCGCCTGACCGGCGGCGCGGCCCCGGCCGGACCGTTACGCCATCCCGGCCGGCTTCGGGCCGCCGGACGCCCAGTCGAGCAGTTCGACCGTATGGACGACCGGGACGCCGGCGTCGCCGGCAAGCTGCATCGTGCAGCCGATATTGCCGGTGGCGATCGCGTCCGGCGCCGTCGCCTTTAGGTTGGCGATTTTGCGCGCCTTGAGCCGGCCGGCAAGCTCCGGCTGCAGCATGTTGTAGGTGCCGGCGGAGCCGCAGCACAGATGCCCCTCCGCCGGCTCCTTCACGGCGAAGCCCGCGTTGCGCAGCAGGGCGAGCGGCGGATCCTTGATCTGCTGGCCGTGTTGCATCGAACAGGCCGAATGGTAGGTCACGGCGGTCTCTTCCGGCGCGCGGAAGGCGCTCGTCTCCAGGCCGGAAAGAAACTCGGTAATGTCCTTCGCCAGCCCGGCGACCCTGGCCGCCTTTTTTGCCCAGGCCGGGTCGTCCCGGAACATGTGCCCGTAGTCCTTGACCGTGGTCCCGCAGCCGGAGGCGTTGATTACGATGGCGTCGAGACCTTTGCCGTCGGCCTCGGCGATCCAGGCGTCGATCATCGCCTTGGCCTGGGCATGGCTTTCGCCGGTCCGGCCCAGGTGATGCACCAGCGCGCCGCAGCAGCCGGCCGGCCGCGTCACGACGACCTCGACGCCCAGCCGGTTGAGCAGGCGCACGGTCGCTTCGTTGACCTGCGGACCGAGCACCTGCTGGGCGCAGCCGGCGAGCATGGCGACCCGCCTACCCGCTGGCGCGCGCCCTGAATCCGCATCGGGGGGCGGAAACACCGCCGCCCGGTCGGCCCAGCCCGGCCCCGGCAGCTTCGGCGGCAGCAGGTCCAGCATGGTGCGCAGCCTGGCGGGCATGAGCGCCCGGAACGGCCGGGCCAGCGACCCGGCGATCAGCATCGCGCGGAACAGGCCGGGCCGCGGCAGGACCCGGGCGACGAAGGCGCGGGTCAGCCGGTCGATAAGCGGGCGCCGGTATCTCTCTTCGATATGCGCCCGGCCGTGGTCAACCAGATGCATGTAGTGGACCGAGGCCGGACAGGTCGTCATGCAACTCAGGCAGGAAAGACACCGGTCGATATGCTTGACCTCTTCCGCGGTCGGTGGCCGGTCGTCCTCGATAAAGCTCTTCATCTGGTAGATGCGGCCGCGCGGGCTGTCGAGCTCGTCGCCGAGCAGGACGTAGGTCGGGCAGGTCGCGGTGCAGAAGCCGCAATGCACGCAGGAGCGCAGGATGCCGTTCACCGACGCGATGGCCGGGTCGGCAAGCTGGGCGAGGGTGAAGCCGGTCTGCACGCCCCCTACCCCATCCGTCCGGGATTGAGCACACCCTGCGGATCGAACTGGGCGCGCAGGCGCTCGCTGAGCGCGGCGACCGGCGCAGGCTGCGGATGAAACACCGGGATCGCGCTGCGCAGCGCCTCCGGCCCGCGCACCAGGGTTGCATGGCCGTTGCAGCTGTCGGCGGCGTCCCGGACCCTCCGGGCGGCGGTTTCGGTGGGCGGGGCGGAAAGCCAGACCAGACCGCCGCCCCAGTCGGCGAAATATTCCGCGCCGATCTCCTGCGCGAGATCCTTCAGGAATCCGGCCGGCGCGGCCGGCGGCGCGGACAGGCGCCAGACGGCGTTCGCCGTGTCGCCGGCGAAATACGAAACGTCCCGCACTTCGGCCCACAGGGCGGCGGAATTGCGGCCGTGCAGTTCCTCGGTCGGGCACCATGCGCCGAGCAGGTCGCGCAGGGCGGCGCAGCGATGCTCGACCGACGGCCCCGGCCCTTCGACCCGCACCGCCGTGACCGCCGTTCCCGAATCGCGCACATAGCCGACGGTCGATTGCTCGGCGATGCCGGCCGGCAGATGGGCTGCGCCGGACACCTCGTGGGACGAATTGAGCGCCGCGGCCATGGCTTCGGCGGCCGTCGCATCGTCCAGCCCGTAGACCAATGCCGTGCGCGTCTTCTCCCCCGCCGGCAGCACTTTCACCGTGACCTCGCTGAGCACGGCGAGGGTGCCGAAGGAGCCGGCCATCAGCTTGCACAGGTCGTAGCCGGTGACATTCTTCATCACCCGGCCGCCGGACTTGAAGGTCTCACCCCGGCCGCTGACGCCGGCGAAGCCGAGGAAATGGTCGCGCGCCGCGCCGGACTTGATCCGCCGCGGCCCGGCCAGGTTCGCCGCAATCGTGCCGCCGAGCGTCTGTTGCCCGGCCGGCCGGCCGAACAACGGCCCGAGATCCGGCGGTTCGAAGGCAAGCTGCTGGCCGTTTTCCGCCAGCGCCGCCTCGACCTCGGCGAGCGGCGTCGCGGCGTGGGCCTGGAGAATCAACTCCTCCGGTTCGTACAGCCGGATGCCGGCGAGCGCCGACAGGTCGAGGACATGGTTGGTCGCGGGCGGCCGGCCCCATCCCCGCTTGGTGCCGCCGCCGACGATCTCCAGCGGCGCTCCCTCGGCGACAGCCCACCGGACGGCTTCGAGAACGCCGTCATGGGATTTAGGGGAGAGGCTTTCGGTCACGTTCGCCCAACGTGGCTGCACGGTTCTGCCCCCCTCCCCTTGGGGGAGAGCCTGCCCTGAGCTTGTCGAAGGAGGGTTGGGGGGAGGGGCCGGCGGACACCCGCCGCAGCCCCGGAACCGGGCGTGAATGCGTCGGCGGACGACCCCTCCGCTCGCCCCTCGCCAAAAGATACCGCCGCGAATTGCCCTGAGTCGGCCCCGACTGCCAAGGCAGAGACTCCCCCTCCCCTTGGGGGAGGGGTCCGCAGACATTGCCGCAGAGCGGGACTCGGATGTCGGTGCGGCGCCAAACGACCCCTCCCCTAGCCCCTCCCCCAAGGGGAGGGGGATTCCGGCGATGAATTCGCTCTCTCGCCGAGAAAACCATCAAAGAGGGGGAAGGACTGGATTGGACCGGTCTGCGGCGCCAATGCAACATTCATTGAGTGTTCTTTCGCTGTCTGTGCGCGAAGTCCCCGCCCCCCCTGCACGTAATCCCGCCTAGAACCTCGGCAGGTCCGGGAAGCGGGTCTGGCCGCGGTGGATGTGGACCCGGCCGAGTTCGGCGCAGCGGTGCAGGGTCGGGAAGACCTTGCCGGGATTGAGCAGTTGCTCCGGATCGAACGCGCATTTGACGCGCTGCTGCTGCTTGAGATCGTCTTCGCTGAACATCTCGCCCATCAGGTCGCGCTTCTCGACGCCGACGCCGTGTTCGCCGGTCAGCACGCCGCCGACCTCGACGCACAGCTTCAGGATATCCGCGCCGAACTCCTCCGCACGCTCCAGTTCGCCGGGCACGTTGGCGTCGTAGAGGATCAGCGGATGCAGGTTGCCGTCGCCGGCGTGGAAAACGTTGGCGACGCGCAGGCCGTAATGCACCGACATTTCGTTCATCCGGTCGAGCACCTCGGGCAGCCGGGCGCGCGGGATCGTGCCGTCCATGCAGTAATAGTCGGGCGAGATGCGGCCGACCGCCGGGAAGGCGTTCTTGCGCCCGGCCCAGAAGGCATCCCGCTCCTCCTCGGTTTGGCTGACGCGGATCTCCGTCGCGCCCTGCCCGCGCGCCAGCCCGTCGACCCGCTCGATCAGATGGTCGACCTCGGCGGCCGGCCCGTCCAACTCGACGATCAGCAACGCCTCGACATCCAGTGGATAGCCGGCATGGACGAATTCCTCGGCGGCGTGGATCGCCGGCCGGTCCATCATCTCGATCCCGGCCGGCACGATGCCCGAGCCGATGATCGCGCCGACCGTCGCGCCGGCGGCGGCGCTGGACGGGAAGCCGATCAGCAGGGCGCGCATGGTCTCCGGCGCCTTGAGCAGCCGCACCGTGACCTCGGTCACCACGCCGAGCAGCCCTTCGGAGCCGACGGTGAGGCCGAGCAGGTCGTAGCCCGC
Source organism: Alphaproteobacteria bacterium (assembly GCA_965202925.1). Lineage (GTDB taxonomy): Bacteria > Pseudomonadota > Alphaproteobacteria > Bin65 > Bin65 > Bin65. The sequence goes on from CBDBCG010000003.1 coordinate 506,716, forward strand.
CGCATCGAGCTGCTTGCCGCCGAGGCGGATCAGCGTGCCGTCCATCAGCGCCATCTGGACGCCGAGCACGTTATTGGTCGTCAGCCCGTATTTCAGGCAGTGCACGCCGCCGGAATTCTCCGCCACGTTGCCGCCGATGGTGCAGGCGATCTGGGATGACGGATCGGGCGCGTAGTAGAAGCCGTCCCGTTGCACCGCCTGGGTGATCGCCAGGTTGGTAACGCCGGGCTGCACGACGGCGCAGCGGTTGGCGTAATCGATCTCGAGAATCCGGTTGAATTTGCCGAGGCCGAGCAACACGCCATCCTCAAGCGGCAGCGCGCCGCCCGAAAGCGAGGTTCCGGCGCCGCGCGGCACGACCCGGATCCCTTCACCGTGGCAGTAGCGCAGCACGGCCGAGACCTGCTCGACCGTCTCCGGCAGCACGACGACCATGGGCAACTGACGGTAAGCGGTCAGCCCGTCGCACTCATAGGGCCGCCGGCCGGTCTCGTCGTCGATCACGCCCTCGCCCGGCACGATGGCGCGCAGGGCCGCGACGATCTCCGCGCGCCGGTCGAGCACGGTGCGGTCGGGTGCGGGCATGGTCAGCATGGTCCGGTTTTACTCCTGTCCCGTTCGGTTGCATAGCGCAACGGGCCGGCGCACGCGGCGCCGCCCGGCCGCCTTGCCCCGGCGCGGATTAGTTGATGTAGTGAGCGGTCGGTCGCCGATCCTACCCGGCCGGCCAGTCCGATCCAATACCGCCGGAACGAGCCGGGAACCGCCCATGCGTCTGCGGATCGAGAGCACGACAGCCTATTCCTACGACTGGCCGCCGCAGCGCTGCACGCAACGTCTCCGGCTGACGCCCCTCTCCGGGCCGGGCCAGACGGTCGAGGACTGGCGGATCGCCGCGCACGGCGCGCTTGCGCCCTGGACCGACATGTTCGGCAACCGCTGCCACACGCTCAACGTCGAACGACCTGCTGCAACGCTGGAAATCGCCGTCGCCGGAACCGTCGAGACCCGGGACACCGCCGGCGTCCTGCCGCCGTCGCCGGCCGATGCGCTGCCCGAAGCCGCTTACCTGCGCAGCAGCGGCTACGCCAGGGCCGACGCGGCACTCGCCGATTGGGCGGACGGATGGCGCGCCGCCTGCCGGGCCGATACGCTGGACGGTCTGCACCGCATGATGGCCGCGATCCATGCCGAGGTCGCCTATGTCGAGGGCGCGACGACCGTGCTGACGACGGCCGCCGAAGCCTTCGCCAGCCGGCGCGGCGTGTGCCAGGACCATGCCCATATCCTGATCGCCGCAGTCCGGCGGCTCGGCATCCCGGCGCGCTACGTCAGCGGCTATCTGTGGACCGGCAACGCCGGGGAGGCGTTAAGCGCCGGCCACGCCTGGGCGGAATGCCGGGTCGAGGGGCTGGGCTGGGTCTCCTTCGATCCGGCCAACGGCATCTGCGCGACCGACGCCTATGTCCGGGTCGCCGCCGGCTTCGACTATGCCACCGCCTGCCCGGTGCGCGGCGTGCGGACCGGCGGCGGCGCCGAGCGCATGACCACCGAAGTCCGCCTGTTCCGGGAAGACGAGGCGGCAAACCTGCAGGAGGAACGGAAAGCATAGGCGGAGCCGGCAGCCGGAACTCCGAGATGCTTCGAACCGGCGTATCGCGGCGTTTGGGCACGGATTTCGCGGCAATACTTGTCGGACTGGCGCCTTCGGCTCAGCAGCTATATATTCTTCCAGACAAGAGGAAATATTATGAGAGTATCGCACGAAGATCTGGCTCTGTCCGCGAATGAGGCAGCCTGCGTCACCGAAATTCCGTTGAAGCAGGTTCACCGTTTCATCGACGCGGGAATATTGGGCGATGCGGTAATAGTTCAGAAAGGCGTGCGTACCGTTCCCGTGACGGCGCTTGTCGGACTCAAGCTCGCCGATGCAACGGCCCGGATACTGACCCTTGAGGGAAGGCGGCGGTTGGTCCGACGCCTCCTCGACGACCCCGAAGCCAAATCGATTCGGGAAGAAGCTGTCTCGGTGGATGTGCGCCCCATGAAGCACGAAGTTCAGCGCGGGCTTTCGAATTTGGAAGCGGCAAAGAAAATGGTCGCGACCGACAAGGAGATCCTGGGCGGAGCACCCTGCCTCAAGGGCACCCGGATCTCCGTTCACGACATCGCCGAAATGATGGCCAACGGCAACGGCATTTCTGCAATCCTCGCGGCCTATCCCGCGCTGAACGAACGTCAGGTGGCGGCCTCAGCGATCTTTGCCAAGGCGTATCCCCGTCGCGGCCGTCCGCGAAGCCGTCGATGACTGCATCGAGGTCCGTGCTGCAATCGGTAACGAACCGCAGCGGCCCGGTCGCGGAACGAACCAAACGATGATCCCCGGAACCGCCTGAGAGTAACCCGAACGATGGACAAGCGAACGGCGACAGAAGCGGCGCATCCTGTGCGCGGCGCCGAAAACGGTTTCTGGGCGGGGTTTGAGAATACCGTGACGCAGTCCAGCGGTAGCGCAGCGATACTCTTCGAAGATCGCCCGGATTGCTCGTTCGCGACGCTGCGCGCCCGGGCCGCCATGCTCGCCGTTGCCCTGCGGAACCGCGGCGTCGGACATGGCGACCGGGTCGTCGTGCTGGCGGCGAACGGACCGTGGTTTGTCGAGCTGATGCTTGCGGCGGCGCTGGCGGGCTTCGTGCTCGTGCCGGTCAATACGCGCCTGACGGCGACTGAAATTGCCTACGTTTTTGACAATGCGGACCCGAAAATCGCCTTCGTCGACGGCGCGCGCCGTCAGGTCTTGTCCGGAATCGGGGGGGCCCGCGTTCCCCTGTTCGATGTCGCGGACGATCTGGAGGCGCTCGTGAAGGCCGCGCCGGACGCGGGAACCGGCGACCAGGATCCCGCCGATCCCGACGCCCCGTTTCTCCAGCTCTATACCTCCGGCACGACCGGGCATCCCAAGGGCGCGGTGCTGTGCCAGCGCAGCATGGCGGCGATCGCCGAGGAAGGCGCAGCCCATCTCGGCCCTGTGCGGGCCGGCGACGTGATGCTGATCTGCCTGCCGATGTTCCACATCGCCGCCATCGACCTGATCGCGTTCGCATTGGTCCGCGGCGCGACGACGATCGTCCTGCCGGAGATGGTTCCGGCGCAGGTCGTTTCGACTGTGAAGGAATACCGGGTCAACCGGACCCTCCTCGTCCCGGCCGTCATCCGCATGGTGGTCGAGCATCTCGAAGCGGCCGGGCAAACCCTGCCGTCCTTGGAAACCCTCATCTTCGGCGCCTCGCCGATGCCCGAGGAGCTGATTGAACGGGCGCGACGAGTCATGCCCGCCGCCGACCTGATCCATGTCTACGGACTGACCGAGACCAGCGGCATGGTCACCTGGCTGCCGCCCGGGCAGATTGCCGGGGGGCAAAGGCTGCTGTCCTGCGGTCGCGCCCTGCCGTCGGGCGAAGTTGCGGTCGTCGATGAAGCCGGGCGGCCGTCGCCGGCCGGCGATGTCGGCGAAGTGGTCTACCGGGGGCCGCAGATCATGCAGGGCTACTGGCGCAACCCGGAAGCGACCGCAGAGGCGGTTCGGGGCGGCTGGTTCCACACCGGCGATGCAGGGTACATGGACGCGGAGGGCTATCTGTTCCTCTCCGACCGCATCAAGGACATGATCAAATCCGGCGGCGAGAATGTCTATCCGGCGGAAGTCGAGAACGTCATCCTGAAGCACCCTTCGATTGCCGACGCCGCGGTGATCGGCCTGCCGGACGAACGCTGGGGCGAGGCGGTCAGCGCCGTCGTCGTTGCCGCGGCCGGACACGATCCCGCGCTGGAGGAGTTACAGGGCTACGCGCGCGGCGAACTCGCCGGGTTCAAGATCCCGCGGCGTCTGGAAATCGTCGACGCCCTGCCGCGCAACGGCGCCGGCAAGATCCAGAAACATATGCTCCGCGCCATGTTCGCGGCGAAGTAGAGCCACCCCCTGATGGACAAGAACCGGACACCGGTGTCGACGGCCCTCGACCGAGCCGGGCCCCTGCCGGGCTACTATCCCTCGCCCTGGCCGGTGGAATGCGGCGGCAACCGCCGCCAGAAGGCGGTGGCGGGCGGCGTCCGGGCGCGGGGTGCGACGCCCCATGTGCCCCATGTCACGACGCGGACCAACGACCGCTGGAACGTCATGTTCGTCCGGCGCGGTCCGGGCGAACTCTATCTCGGCGGCACCATGCCCGCCTTCACCGGGCCGCCGCCCTACGGCTGGCTCCAGCGGGTGGACCCGGAGAGCCTGGAGCCGCTGGCCGAATCGCCGCGCCTGCCGTGTGGCGACCATGTCTGGTGCGGCGCCATTGCGGCGCACGCGTCGGGCGACATCGTCAAGGTCAACGGCAGCTACCTGCACCGGCTGGATCCGGACTGCCGCGTCGTCGCTGAACGGCGCCTCCCGGTCGACGGCGCGCATAACGGGCTGCTCGTCCTGTCCGACGGCAGCATCGCGACCAAGGATCTGCGCCTCGCCGGCCAGGGTGCCTCGACCGTGACACGGCTCACCGCCGACGGCTTGGAGCTGCTGGGCCCGCCGCTGCGCCTGCCGGAAGGCTCCATGGGGCGGATTGCGAGCGACCTGACGGATGACGGCGAGTTCATCTACATTCCGGGCATCGAGCGCGTCTGGCGGATCCGCGTCGAACCGGACCGGCTGGCGCTCGACCGGGACTGGGCGCCGCGCTACCGGAGGGAGCCGGGCGAGCAGGGCCTGGCCTGGGACGGCTGCATCTCCGAAGGCTGCCTCTGGATCATGGACAATGGCGATATCGATTCCCTGCGCGCGATCTTCTCGCGCCGGCCGAACGGGCGCTTTGACAGCCCGGACCGCCGGCTGAGTTGGCGCCGGCCGGCGCCGTGGCGCGGGCGGCAGCGCCTGCACCGGATTTCGCTGCCGGACGGCCGGGTCGACACCATCGCACCGTTCGCCGCGGCGGGCGGCGGGATCATCGCGCCGCCCGTGCATGTCCCAGAACTGGGGCTGTGCATCGCGTGGGACAGCATCAACGGCAGGCTGGCCGGGATCGATACGACCGGAGAGGAATTGTCCGTCGCCTGGACGGTCGAGGCCCGGCCGACCATGCAGCCGGTCGTGTTCCCGGAGACCGGCGAACTGGTGATCAACGACTATCGCGACGGCGACGACGGGCTGATCGTCGTTGACATGCGCGCCGGCGAGATCGTCAGCCGTGCCGGCACCGGCTCGCGCCTGGCCAACGGCATGTTCCTGACACCGGGCGCCGACCGCGACGTCTACTATTGCTCGACCTTCGCCGTCGCCCGCGTCCAGTGGCGATAGGTTAGGCTCCGCGGCCTACAGCCCGGAGAGGAACTTCTTCAGGTCGGCGTTGAAGCGTTTGGCGTCCTCGATGAAGGGGGCGTGGCCGATGCCGTCATAGATTATCCGGGTCGACTTGCCGCCGCTGCCGTCGACCAGGCCCTTCATGATCTCGGTCGAGCGCGGCAGGACGTGGCGGTCCTTGCTGCCGTGGATGAAGAGCACGGGCACCTTGATCGTCTTCAGCGTCGGCGAATGGTCGAGCGGCCCGCCCTTGACGAAGCGGTCGATCACCATGGCGCGCCGGACATAGGGCGGCGTCTGCATGTTGTAGGCCAGCGCCTCCGCCGCATCCGCCGCCGGCAGCGGCTTGCCCGGCACCATGTCGAGGAACCGTTTCGTGCCGGCGAGCTGACGCGCATAGGCGCCGCAGGTCTTCGCCTTGCCGCAGCCGTCGAGGTCGGCGCCCGGCGGGCCGGCGGGTATGCCCGCCATCGGCCCGGTATTCTCGATCACGCCCGGCCCGAGGACCAGTTCCGGGCCGCCCTTGTCCGGCGGCCGGAGATCGAGATTGTAGCCGGTCGCGACGAACACCATGGCCGAGAGCTTGCCCTGGCCGTGTTCGCGCACATAGTCGAGCAACGGCAGCCCGGCGTAGGACCAGCCGACGAGTACGACATCCTTCAGGCCCTTGGCGGCGATGACCGCGGCGATATCGCCGGCCCACAGCTTGCTGTCGATGTAGTGCTTGGGATCGGCCGGCTTGGACGAATAGCCGTGGCCGCGCATGTCGAAGGCGACCAGGCGGTAGGTGTCGCCGAGGTCGCTCAACATCTGGCGGCGCCAGGCGGCGGCGCTCTGCGAGAAGCCGTGGACGAACAGGATCGGCCGTCCGGTCGTCTCGCCGCTTTCGACGACGGCGATCGTCAGGCCGTCGGACGAGGTCACCGTCGAGGGCACCAGCCCGCGCAGACGCTCGGCCTGCGCCGGCAGCGCCATCGCTGCGGCAAGCAGCGCCGCGACCAGCATTGCGATTGTCCGTTTCATGTCACACCTCCTCGATTGCACATTTGAAAGCTAAGAGAGGGGCCTGCACCTGTAAAGCGAACGCCGGGCACCGCGGACCGGCGGGACGGCAACGGGTTTTGCCTGAATGCGCCCCGCCGGGTATAGGCGTCTCCATCGCTCTCTTTTCTTTATGCCATGCCCAACCGAAGCGATTTGCCATGACATATTGTGTCGGAATCAAAGTGAACGACGGTCTCGTCTTCGCTTCGGATTCGCGCACCAACGCGGGGGTCGACCGGGTTTCGACCTTCCGCAAGATGTTCGTCTTCGACCGGCCGGGCGACCGGCTGTTCGTTCTGCTGACCACGGGCAACCTCTCGGTCACCCAGTCGGTCGTCAGCATCCTGTCGCGCCAGCTTGGCGGCGACGGCGGTGGCCACGACCTGATAAAAGCCGACTCCATGTTCGCCGCCGCCCGACTCGTCGGCAGCGTCATGCGCGAGGTCCAAGAACGGGACGGCCCGGCGATCCGGGCGGCCGGCATAGACAGCGACGCCTCGATCATATTCGGCGGCCAGGTGCAGGGCGGCCGGACACGGCTCTACCAGATCTACACGCCGGGCAATTTCGTCGAGGCGACCGCGGAAACGCCCTATTTCCAAGACGGCGAGGTGAAATACGGCAAGCCGGTGCTCGACCGGGTGGTCCGGCCGGAGACGCCGCTGATGGACGCCGCGAAATGCGCGCTGGTCTCGTTCGATTCGACCATGCGCTCCAACATGTCTGTCGGGCCGCCGATCGATGTGCTGCTCTACCGCACCGATGCGCTCGAGATCGGCTACCGCGCCAGCCTCGAAGCCGACGACCCCTACTTTTCGGCGCTCAGCGAGAAATGGAGCGAGTCCCTCAACCGTGCCTTCCGCAGCGTCGAGGAACCCGACTGGCCGATTTAGCCGGGACGGTCAGGCCGCCCGCCGCTTCGCGACGCCGGAAACCAGCCGCACCTTGCGCGGCGCGCCCATCCACATGCCCAGGATGGAGAGACCGCAGGCGCCCAGCGCCGCCCACCAGGCCAGGTCGTAGCTGCCGGTGCGGTCGTAGAGCGCGCCGGTGAGCCACGGGCCGCAGGCCGCGCCGATCGAGATGATCATGCCGAATACGCCGAAAATCTGGCCGAAGCGGCGGCACTGGAAAACCTCGGCCAGGATCGACCCGAAGATGGAGGCAAGGCCGTAGCCGAGCGCGCCCTGCCCGGCGACCATGAGCCAGAGCAGAATCTCGCTGGGGTTGTCGCGCATCAGGAGCAGCAAGGCGTAGCAGAGGACGAAGCCGAGGTTGGAGAGCGTCCAGGCCCATTCCCGCCCGATCCGGTCGCTCAGGCCGCCCATGCCGATCTGGCCGACGACGCCGAACAGGCCGACCAGCCCGAGCGCAAAGGCGGCGGCGGCCGGGCCGAAGCCGATCTCGCCGAGATACTGCGTCTGGTGGACCTGCACCGCATACCAGACATACATGCCGAAGAAGAGGCCGAGGCCCAGCCACCAGAAACGCGCCGTCGCCATGGCCTGGCCGAGCGTCCAGTCCCGCGCCGCCCATTCGGGATCCACCACCGTGTCGGGAGCCGCCGCGGCGGCGGAATCTCCCGATTCGCCTTCCGCCGGTTCTGCCGACGCCGTCTGCGCACCCCGTCTGCCGTCCGGCCGCAGGCCCATATCCTCCGGCCGGCGCCGCTGCAGCAGCAGATTGAGCGGCAGGACGAGGACGAACAGGATCAGCGCCATGGTCAGGCAGGCCTCGCGCCAGCCGGCTTCGCGGATAATGTCCTGCCACCATGGAAACAGCAGGATCGAGCCCACGCCGACGCCGGAAAAGGCCAGGCCGGTTGCCAGGCCGCGCCGCCGCACGAACCAGAACGGCATCAGATAGGCGTGGGCGGTGTAGCCGAAGATGATCGCACCGCCGACGACGGCGCAGCCCAGGCTCAGGAAGATCAGGCTCTGCCCGCCGGCGAAGGTGGTCAGGACCAGGCCGCCGCCGACCAGGACCGAGCCTGTTGCCATGACGACGCCTGGCCCGAAGCGGTTGATCGCAACGCCGATAAAGGGCGTGATCAGCATCGAGGTCGCGAAGCCGACCGAGAAGATTGCTGCCGTCTCGGCGCGCAGCCAGCCGAATTCGTCGAGGATCGGGGGGTAGAGCAGCGAGAAGGCGGTCCGCACGTTCACGCCGACGCCAAGGGTGACGAAGGCGACTGCGACGACGACCCAGCCGTAGTAGAAGGGCAGGCGGGCGAGCGCGCCGATCGGTCCGGAGGGCGGCCGTACGGGCGATCCGGTCGGCTCGCCGGTCATCCGACGGCCGTACCCCCTGCGTCGACCGCCGCCTGTTCCTGCAGCTTCAGGGCCCGTTTCTTCGCCTGACCGGCAACCAGACGGACCTTGCGCGGCGCGGCCAGCCACATGGTGGCGATCGAGAGGAGTCCGGCCGCCGCCCCGACGGCGAAGCCCGACTCGTAGCCGCCGGTGATATCGTACAGTTCGCCGGTCGCCCACGGCCCGAGCGCAGCCCCGAAGCCGCTCGTCGCGCCGTAGATGCCGAAGATCTGGCCGTATTTCGGACTGTGGAACAGCTCGGCCGGCACCGCCGGATAGACCGCCGACGCGCCGTAGCCGATCAGGCCCTGGACCAGGACCATCGCGTAGACCAGCCACAGCGCCGGGTAGTGCGGCAGGATCAGCAGGATGGCGTAACAGGCGCTGAAGCCGGCGAAGGCGATGCTCCAGCCCCATTCCCGGCCGATCCGGTCCGACAGGCTGCCGATGCAGATCTGGCTCGCCACGCCGGTCAGGCCGACCAGCCCCAGCGCAAAGGCCGCGGCCTCGGCCGAGACGCCGATTTCGGTCAGAAATTTGGTCTGGTGGACCAGCACCGAATACCAGGCATACATGCCGGCCATGTAGCTGACGTGAAGCCACCAGAAGCGGCCGGTGCGCGCCGCGGTCCCGAAGGTCCAGTCGCGGTGCGCCCAGTCCGGGTCGACGACGGCGTCGGGCGCCGGCTTGCGCCGTGCCCGGCCGGGCCGGTTGTCGCCGTCGGGCTCCAGCCCGATATCGTGGGGATGGCGGCGCTGGAGCAGCAGGTTCAGCGGCAGAACCATGCCGACCATGAGCAACGCCAGGGCGTAGCAGGCCCGCCGCCAGCCGTCTTCGCCGATGATGCCCTGCAGCCAGGGAAACATCAGGATCGCGCCGATGCCGACGCCGGAAAAGGCCAGCCCGACCGCCAGTCCGCGCTTGCGCACAAACCAGTAGGGCAGGAAATAACTGTGGGTGACGTAGGCGAACATCACGCTGCCGCCGATCGTCATGCAGCCCATGGTGACGGCCATTTCGGCGACCGAAGCGGCGCCGGTCGACAGCGCCAGCCCGCCGGCGCTGATCAGGGTGCCGAGCGCAACGATCCGGCCGGCGCCGAAGCGGTCGATCAGGACACCGGCGAACGGCGAGAAGAACAGCGACACCAGGAAGCCGGCGGAGAAGATCGCGGCCGTCGTGCCGCGCGACCAGCCATATTCCTCGAGGATCGGCGGAAAGAGCAGCGAGAAGGCGACGCGGACGTTGGCGCCGATCGCCATGGTCGCGAAAGCCACCGCGAGCACGACCCAGCCGTAATAGACCGGCAGGCGCGCGAGCGGCGACAGCGGGCGGGCGGTTTCGGGGGGCGCGGCCATGGCGCTGCTATATCGCCGATACCCCGGCTTGGCGAGGCCGCCCGGCGCATGGGGCGGATGTGCCTTGCGCCGCAGGGGTCAGGGGCGCCGCACTCCGGTCGCTACCGGGTCACGGCAAGCCGCACATTCGGCGTGTCGAGATTCCCGAACTTGTCGGGAAGAAGCCGCTTAGACCGTAACATACTGTTTTTGTTGAATTAATTCTGGTGCGCTGGCTCTTCCATATCGTGTGTCAACACTATCGCAACACCGCGGTCCGGACGGCGAATCTCACGCAACCGCCCCGAGGCCGTTCTTCGCCACCAGCGTCAACAGCTTCAGCGAAGCGCCCCGCGGGCGCTTCTCCCCGCGCTCCCACTGGCTCACGAGACCCGTCGTCACGTTGAGGTAGCGCGCGAACACCGCTTGGCTCGCATTCTCGCGCAGCCGGATTTCGCGGATCTCCTCCGGCGCCAGTTCCTCGACCGGCGTCAGGCACATCTCGTCGAACGCCTTCATCGTCCGCTTCGACATCACGCCCGCCTCGACCAGACCGAGCGCCGCCTCATGGGCCGCCGCCAGCGCTTCACTCTTGTACTGCTTGGTCATCGCATTCCACCTCGATAATCGCCCTCACCGCCAGCGCCGCCGCGAGACCCGGCCGGTCCAGTCCCAGATACTCCCTGGCTAGGAGCCGGTAGGTCTCCAGCTCGTCCCGACGCAGGTTGTCCCGTCCGCCCTTGGCGAATCCGTAGACGAAGAACGCCCGCTCCCCTCGGCGAAACACCACGATTGTACGGAACCCGCCGGACCGGCCCTGTCCGCGCCGGGCGATGCGCTGCTTGATGACGCCGCCGCCGAGGTCGGCGTCGACCAGGCCCCTCGCGGCGCGCTCCACCGCATCGCATAGCGTTTCGTCCGCGATGCCCTCGCGATGGGCGAACCGCGCGAAGGGCTTGGTCTTGAACGTGCGCAACCCGAACCTCTCGCGCGTCCTCCATCATGCTACGCGATATAGCACCCAGTGTTACATCGATCAATGCACCGAAGATTGCCTAAACGCCCGCGCTCTCCGGGGGCGGGCGCACTGGAACACCGTGTCGAGGCGCGGGTTGCCCTCCGCGGAAAGCGCGCGATAGAGCGCTTGCCGCCACAGACCGGTCGCTTCGGAGACGGACGTCATTCCCTTCGCCCGCGCGACGTTGCCGAGCGCTTTGGCAAATTAGTTCGGATCGTTTTCTTCGAGCGCGACGTTCAGATACTCGACCAACGCTTCGTCGCTATCGAGAAAATCGACCGGATCGAATTTTTTGAGTTCCATGGTGCGTCTCTGAAACTGCCCGGCGATCCGGCGGTTGTATGGTGCAGGCGTGTCCTACGCCATACGGTTTACGCGAATGCGGAGGGAACGTAGAACCGGAATCTCTGCTTCGGGAAGCCCAACCCGCCCGCATGACCGACCCTTCGCCCATCACACCGGAACTCGTCGCCGGCCACGGCCTGACGCCGGAAGAGTACCGGAAGGTGCTCGATATCATGGGCCGCGAGCCGACGCTGGCGGAACTCGGCGTCTTCTCGGTCATGTGGTCGGAGCACTGCTCCTACAAGTCCTCGAAGAAATGGCTGCGGACACTGCCGACCGACGCGACCCACGTCATCCAGGGGCCGGGCGAGAATGCCGGCGTCATCGATATCGGCGGCGGCCTCGCCTGCGTCTTCAAGATCGAGAGCCACAACCACCCGTCCTTCATCGAGCCCTACCAGGGCGCGGCGACCGGCGTCGGCGGCATCATGCGCGACGTGTTCACCATGGGCGCCCGGCCGATCGCCAACCTGAACGCCCTGCGCTTCGGCGCTCCGGCGCATCCGAAGTCGCGCCATCTCGTTTCCGGCGTCGTGGCCGGGATCGCAGGCTACGGCAACTGCATGGGCGTGCCGACCGTCGGCGGCGAATGCGATTTCGACCCGGCCTACAACGGCAACATCCTGGTCAACGCCATGACCGTCGGCATCGCGCCGGCCGACCGCATCTTCTATTCGGCGGCGGCCGGGCCGGGCAATCCGGTGGTCTATGTCGGCTCGAAGACCGGGCGCGACGGCATCCACGGCGCGACCATGGCCTCGGCGACCTTCGAGGACGACAGCGAGGAAAAGCGGCCGACCGTGCAGGTCGGCGACCCGTTCACCGAAAAGCTGCTGCTCGAAGCCTGCCTGGAGCTGATGGCGACCGACGCCATCGTGGCGATCCAGGACATGGGCGCCGCGGGGCTGACATCCTCCTCCGTCGAAATGTCGTCCAAGGGCGGCGTCGGCATCGAGATCGACCTCAGCCTCGTGCCGACCCGCGAAACCGGCATGAGCGGTTACGAAATCCTGCTCTCGGAAAGCCAGGAGCGGATGCTGATGGTGCTGAAGCCCGGCCGCGAGGACGAGGCCCGCGCGATCTTCGGCAAGTGGGAGCTTGATTTCGCCGTCATCGGCAGGATCACGGATAGTGGGCGCTTCGTCGCCCGCATGAACGGAACGACGGCGACCGATATCCCGGTCGATCCGCTGGTGAGCGAAGCGCCGGAATACGACAGGCCGTGGGAGGCGACTCCGCCGCCCGCGCCGGTCGATCCGGAAGACTGCCCGCCGCCGGGGAGCATGGAGGACGCCCTGCTCGCCCTGCTCGGCAGCCCGGACCAGGCGAGCAAGCGCTGGATCTGGGAACAGTATGACCATCTCGTGATGGGCCGGACGCGCATCCGGCCGGGCGGCGACGCTGCGGTGGTCGGCCTGCCGGACAGCAGCCGCGCGCTCGCGCTCACCACGGACAGCACGCCTCGCTACTGCCTGGCCGATCCGGTCGAAGGCGGGCGGCAGGCGGTCGCCGAAGCCTGGCGCAACCTGACCGCGGTCGGCGCAACGCCGCTGGCGATCACGAACAACCTCAATTTCGGCGATCCGACCCGCCCGGCGATCATGGGCCAGCTTGCCGGCTGCGTCACCGGTATGGCCGAGGCCTGCCGGACGCTCGATTTCCCGGTCGTTTCCGGCAACGTCTCGCTCTACAACGAGACGGGCGGCGCGGCGATCCTGCCGACTCCGGTGATCGGCGGCGTCGGCGTGCTGGAAGACGGCGCCGGGGCGGCCGACCGGGGCACGGCGGCGCCGGGCCACTCCATCGTCCTGATCGGCGATACCGCAGGCCATCTCGGCGCTTCCATCTATCTGCGCGATGTGCTCGGCCGGGCGGACGGAGCGCCGCCAACCGTCGATCTCGCTGCGGAGCGGCGCAACGGCGACCTGGTGCGCCGCCTGATCGCCGACGGGGCGGTTCTGGCCTGCCACGACCTGTCGGACGGCGGCCTGGCGCTGGCGCTCGCGGAGATGACGCTCGCCGGCCGGGCCGGTATCGCCCTCGACGATCCGCCCGCCGGCCTGCCCCTTCACGCCTGGCTGTTCGGCGAGGACCAGGGGCGCTACCTCGTCGAGACCGCCGACGCGGCGGTTGTGCTGCGCGCCGCCGAAGAGGCCGGCGCACCCGCGAGACCGATCGGCAAAACTGTCGCGGAGCCCACGTTGACGCTCAGAGAGGGCCGGCCTATATCGCTCGCGCGCCTGCGGGAGGCGCATGAAGGCTGGCTGCCCGGCTGGATCGGGGGTTCGCAATCCGGCACGGCCGCCGCCCGATCCTGACCGACGAACGACCGCCGGAGCGCCGCAGCCCATGGCAATGGATGCACGCGAGATCGAAGCCCTGATCAAGCAGGCCCTGCCCGATGCGCAGGTGACCATCCAGGATCTCGCCGGCGACGGCGATCACTACGCCGCGCAGGTCGTTTCCTCCGAATTCGCCGGCAAGACGCGCGTGCAGCAGCACCAGATGGTCTATGCCGCGCTCCAGGGCCGGATGGGCGGCGTGCTCCACGCGCTCGCCCTCAACACCAGCGCGCCGAACGCGTAACAGGACCGGCTGCCATGTTCGGACTCTTCAAACGCAAACCGGCCGGGACGATGCAACCCCGGACGCAATCAGATGAGGACCTTCCCATGACCCAGGCCGCCGCCCCTGCCGACCATCCCGTCTTCGATCGCATCAGGACCGAAATCGACGAGCAGGATGTCGTCCTGTTCATGAAGGGCACGCCGGTGTTTCCGCAGTGCGGTTTCTCGGCGGCGGTGGTGCAGATCCTGTCGCATATCGGCGTCAAGTTCAAAAGCGTCGATGTGCTGAGCGACATGGAAATCCGCGAAGGCATCAAGGCCTACAGCAACTGGCCGACGATTCCGCAGCTCTACGTCAAGGGCGAGTTCGTCGGCGGCTGCGACATCATCCGCGAGATGTTCGAGGAAGGCGAACTCGAGCAGTATTTCCAGGGCAAGGGCCTGACTTCGGCGGCGTAGTCCCGCCCCGCCGCAGCCATTCGCCGGCCCTGGGCCGGCAGCCTCACACCAGTTCGATCGGCCCCGGATAGCGGGCGACGCGCCTGTCCGCGGTCAGCAGCGTCAGTCCCTCATACCGCGCCTGCGCAATCAGAATCCGGTCGAACGGATCGCTATGAATCGGCGGCAGGTTTGAGGTCTCCAGCGCGTGCGGCCCGCTTACGGGCAGTTCTTCATAGCCGGAGGCGAGGAGAACTCTTCGTAACTCGGCTCCGTCTATCCGGAAGTCGTCTCGACGGCGGCTGCTCTTGATCGCGATTTCCCAGATGCTGGCCACGCTGAAGACGAGATGTTCCTCAGGGTCCTGAAGCCGCGATGCCGTTTCGGGCGAAAGCCGGTCCTCCGGTCCGGCTGCCCAGAGCAGAATGTGGCTATCGAGCAGCAGGCTCACGCGCCGAACATCTCGGCAATCTCATCCTCGAACATCGTGTCGAAATCGTCCGGCACCTGTATCTTTCCTTTAAGCATACCGAGCCGGCTGGCCGGCGCTTCCGGCTGCTCCAGCGCCTCGACCTTGACCAGCGGTTTGCCGGCGCGCGCGATGATGAAGGGCTCGCCCGCGACCGCCGCCGCGACGAGGCGCGACAGGTTGGTCTTGGCGTCGTGCATGTTGACGGTCTTCATGGGAAGTTCCTAGCTTAGTTCATTAAACTTAGCTAATTTTACGCTCGGATTCAATCGGAATTTGCACCGTTCCGATAAATCGATCAACCCGGCGGATGCTGCAAGGTAGTGAGCGTCGCCGTGACCAGCAGGATGGCGCAGACGGCGAGCCATTCGACGGCGATCGAGCGGCGCAGGCGGGCCGCGGCTGCCGGGTCGCCGCGGCGCATGGCCGGCACGAAGCGCAGCTTGTTGTGCGCCGCCGCGCCGAGCAGAACGGCCACCCCGGCGATCTTCGCAAGCAGGTTCAGGCCGTAGCCGGTCGTCGTCAGCGCCGCGACGTCGCCGAGCAGCCGCCACGCCATGACGATCCCTGCGGCGATGAGGACCGGAACCGTCACCGCCGCGATCCGGCCGAAGCGATGGCCGAGATCTGCCGCAGCGGCCGGTTCGGCGGGATCGCCGGCCAGCCGGCGCAGCGGCGAGAGGATGCCGACCCAGAACGCGGCCGCCGCAAGGTGCAGGACGAGCAGCGCATCGAGCCAGACCGGCCCGGCGTCGGGCACATGGCCGATCCGGGCGAACGACCATAGCGCGAGGAGGCCGCCGACTGCGGCGATCCAGAGGCCGATGCCCGGCGCACGCATCCCGGCGAGGACCAGGAGCAGGCCCGAGCCGAGAAGAAGCAGCTGCGTGCCCGGCGGATTTTGCCACAGCAGGCCCAGCATCTCCGGGTCCGCCAGGCCCGAGGCATCGCCCGCCATCGCCGCGCCGCGCAGCAGGAAGCCGAAGCCGGCCGCGGCGAGCGCCAGCAGCGCCAGCGCCGAGGCCTGCCGGGCTGTCCGGCCGTGCATCCGCCCGGTCTCCCGCCGGAAGACAAGGCGCGTGAATACCAGCCCGGCGCTGACCAGAACCCCGAGATACAGCAGGAATTTCGCCAGGATCGAAAGCAGGTCCCAGAGGTCCGGCAAGGCTCACTTCACCCGGAAAGCGAAGCCGCCGCGCACCGTGTGCCCGTCCGCGGCCAGGCCGCGCCATTCGATCCGGTACAGGCCGCGGCCCCGGCCGGGCAGTGCAATCGCAAACCGGGTCGCAAATCCCTTGTGCCGCGTCAGGTCGAGATCGACCGCGGGGCCGTCGCCATGGCGCATTCGCACTTTCGTCAACCGGATTCGTTTGGCGAAGGACAGAACGATCCGGGCCGGTGCCTGCGCCAGCACCGCACCGTCGGCCGGAGCCGTCGTGTCGAGCTTCGAATGGGCGAACGCCGCGGTCGCGCTCAGGATCAGCAGGCCGGCAAGCAGAAAACGCGTCATCGGGCACCGTCAGTTTATGCCGTTGGCCCGCTGCAATTCGCGGATATAGGCGATGATCAGCGCGACATCCCCGCGCGACAGGCCCTCGACCGGCGCCATGTTGTCGAACGGCCAGTGATGCCGCCGCACGCCGAGAGCGACCGCCCGCTGGAACGCCTCGTCGCCATGATGGCCCGGTTCGTAGATGATGTGAACCAGCGGCGGCCCGAGTTCCTCGTGCCCAACGGCGTTCGGCCCGTGGCAGGAGATGCAGTTCTCGTCGAACAGCCGTTTGCCGCTTTGCGCCGCAGCCGACAGAGTTTCCGGCAGGTCTATCGAAACCATCGGAGCGCCGCCCGCTTCGGACGCGGCCCCCGGCGTCGCCCTGCGGTCCGAACCGCCGAACAGAAGATATCCGCCGACGATGAGCGCTCCGGCCAGCACGAGCAATATCGCGGATTGCTTCAGTGACATGCCTTGCCCAGCGCCTTGAGCCGCCAGTAGTTGTAGGGCAGCGGCGTGACGAAGCCGGCCGCCAGCATGAGCGGCACGACCCACCAAGTCAGCACGGCGCCGCCGGTCAATGCCCAGTCCACCGCGTTCATCACGGTTTCCATGGCGACCATCGAAATGAACGACATGCCGATGGCGGTCCTGAACGCCGTCCGCAGATCCATTTGACGGGCCAGAATGAAGGTTTCCAACGCGATGGAGGTCAGCAGGCCGTTGACGATCGCCAGGACCATGATCGCCAGGGTCGGCCAGGGGATGCCGGTAAACTGGAAAAAGGCGATGGTGCCGAAATCGCCGATGGCGCAGCCGATCAGGCACCACATCGTGTTGTACGATGCCCTGCGCCAGGTGTGGCGGCAGCGCCAGTCGATCGCGAGGTTGGCGGCTATGGCGGCCATGACTGCCCCCGGTTGCATTGTCGCTTCGCGCAATCTAATGTCTCCAGTAACTGGAAGGTCAAGGGAATCGTCATGAACATTTCCGCCGTGGCCGACGCCGCCGGACTGCCGGTCAAGACGGTGCGCTACTATTCGGATATCGGCCTGGTGCCGGCGCCCGCCCGGTCCGACTCCGGATACCGGAGCTACGACGCCGCCGCGGTGCGCAAGCTCGTCTTCGTCCGCCGGGCGCGGGAATTCGGCTTCTCGGTCGGGGAATGCCGGGAACTGCTCGGCCTGTACGAAGACCGGCACCGTTCGAGCGCCGACGTGAAGCGGATCGCAACGCGCCGGCTGGAAGAGATCGCCGAGAAGCAGCGCGAACTGCAGTCGCTGCACGACGAGCTCGCCCATCTGGTCGAAGCCTGCCGCGGCGACCACCGCCCCGACTGCCCGATCATCGACGGCCTGGAAGCCCGCCCCACGGCGGCGCCGGAGTGAAGCGGGGCAGACTGCATGGAGCTTCAACTTCGTTTCGCCGCTCCCGAAGAGGCGGCAGCGGTGGCGGCGCTGGTCAACCGGGCCTATGCCGGCTACATCGAACGGATGGGCCGGAAACCCGGCCCGATGCTCGACGACTACGCCGCGCTGATCGCCGACGGGCTGGTGCGCGTGATATGCCGCGACGGGCGGATCTGCGGCGTCCTGGTCCTGGTCGAGAAGGACGACCACCTGCTGCTCGACAACGTCGCCGTCGATCCGGCGGCGCAGGGCCTCGGCATCGGCCGGCGGCTGATCGGGGCGGCGGAGGACGTCGCGAGGACTCTCGGCTATGCGACGGTGCGGCTCTACACCCACGAAACGATGGTGGAAAATGTCGCCCTCTACGGGCATCTCGGATTCTCGATAACCCACAGGACGAAAGAACGCGGCTTCGACCGGATCTATATGGCGAAGGGGGTCGGTCGGCCCGAATAGACGGACAGGCGCCTGCTGCTACCCCGTTGGGAGGCGCACCCGTAGGACGGTGACAAATTCGCGAACGAGAAGACTGCAAGGATCAGGCTGTTTCAAAATCGGATTTTGGAATTGCATAGCTGGAGCCGGCAGAAGACTGTTCTGCAGCCGGAACGAACTTGAACCCCACGCAGATCGAATAAACGCCCGTTCGATATGAATCGCCGCGCCGCCTTCCTGCTGTTCCTGCTCGTCCTGGCCGTCGCCGCTGCCGCGCTGGCCGCCTGGGGGCTGGTCCGGCATGGCGCGGAGATGGAGCGGAAGCTCTCCGACCGGCGGATCGCCCGGCATTTCCTCACCATCGCCTTCGGCCGGGAGCATGCGGCCCGGCCGGGCCAGCATCTGGCGAAATGGCGGGGCGGTATCCGCTACAAGATCGTGCGCTGGACCGGCGGGCCCGACGTCGAGCGGGCCGAGGCGGCGCTGCACCGCCAGATGGGCGTCCTCGCCGGCCTCACCGGCCTGTCCATCGCCCGGACAACCCTGTTCGACGCCAACTATCTGATCGCGCTGACCGGCGAAGACCTGTTCGCCTGGCAGGTGCGCCGCGCCCTCGCCGCAGCCAACAGCCGGCTGGGCGGCCGGATCGCCGACGCCAACTGCGCCGGCTTCTTCGGCCAGGAGATCGGGACCGGGGCCATCGTAAACGCCCGGGTCATCATTCCGGTCGACCGGGCGATGCGGCGCAGCCTGCTGGAGCGCTGCATCGCCGAGGAAACCGCCCAGGTGCTCGGCCTGCCCAACGATGCCGACGCCGGGGTCCGCTCGGTGTTCAACGACGCCGACCGCTCGACCGGCCTGTCGCGGCTCGACCGGCTGTTCCTTGCGCTGCTCTATCATCCGCGGCTCGAACCGGGCCTGAGCCGGGCCGAGACCGCGCGCCGCCTCCGGCAGATCCTTCCGGCCCTGCGGCGCAGGATGGGATATTGAGGGTGACGCGGCCCTTCGATACGCGGCCTTCGGCTGCACTTCGGATTCTATGAGGCGACGCTGTCGATTTAGCGACGTTTTCCGGTTCCCCTTCCCCTGAGGATTCCTCTGCGAAAGCCCGCATGCGGTTCGCAAGCGGATGCGCCACGGCATACCTCCCCCTCTTCAGAGGATTCCTCTGCGAAAGGGGGAAGGACAAGGGTTCCGGACGGGCCGGGGAGCGACAGCAGACAGACAGACCGGTCTACCCACAGGCGTTTTTTTTGCGTTTTGAAGCCCCTCGAATCGCCCGAACCCCGCAGAAACGCTGGGAAACCGCGATTCGGGTGAGTCGCAAATTTCTTTGAGTTAGGAAATTTTCCAGCCTCCCGGCCGAGCGGGAGCGCGCTCGACACCGGGGGGCGGCACCGCCGGGCGGCACGGCCCGGCGGAAGCGGAGGGTCGAACCGGACAAGGTCCGGCCGTCAAGCCCCGGCGGCGCAAAGGGCGGCGTACACAGCCGCGCACAGGGTGGCGCATTGGATGGCGGATCGGAAAGCCGATCGGCGGCGGCGGGCCGGAAAGCGGGAAGCTTCCCGCCTGTTTCTTCGTTCGCTTCTTCCGGGGGCGTCGGCGGGCCGCTGCAGGCGCACTTCGGGCGTTGACAGGGCCGATATAGGGCGTGGGCTTCGCCGTGTCAAGGAAATTAATTGTAAAAAAGGAATTTTTTGGGGAACTTCCGGTGGGCCCGGTCGCATGGAGGGTGCGGGCGGCGCCTTCGCTCCTTTGCAGGGGAACCCATAGGGATTCCTCTGCGAAAGTGGCGTGGCTGTGCCGGCGCCCGTTTTCGCCCTGTCCGATTTTCGCAGAGGAATCCTCTGAAAAGGGGGAAGGATATGGTGCGGCGGCTCTGCCCTTTCGCGGCGGAATCCCTTGGAGGAAGGCGCCGGGGGAGACCCAACCTACCCGGCCCGCAGCCGTTCGACGAAGCTGTGCAGGCCGACCTGCCGCTCCCGTTTCAGCCGTTCGGCCTCGAGAATAGAGCGGGCTTCCGTAACGCTGCGGCCGATTTCCCAATTTATGACGATGTAATCGTATTCGGCCCAGTGGCTCATCTCGTCGGCCGCCTTCGCCATACGGGCACGCACGGTCTCGTCGCTGTCCTGGGCGCGCTTTTGCAATCGACGCTCCAGCTCCCCGGTCGAGGGCGGCAGGATGAAGACGCTGACGACATCGTCCCGCTTCGCCGCCTTGAGCTGCTGGGTGCCCTGCCAGTCGATGTCGAACAGCACGTCCCGCCCGGCGGCCAGCGCGCGCTCGACCTCGGCGCGCGGCGTGCCGTAGCCGTTGCCGAACACCTCGGCGTGTTCCAGCAGCTCGCCGGCCTTCGCCATAGCATCGAATTGCGCGCGGTCGATGAAGCGATAGTCGGTGCCGTCCCGCTCTCCGGGCCGCGGAGGCCGGGTCGTCACGGAGACAGACAGGGTGAGTTTGTCGTCGCCGGCCAGCAGCGCGCGCGAGATCGTCGTCTTGCCGGCGCCGCTCGGCGAGGACAGCACCAGCATAAGACCGCGCCGCGCGACGCCCTTGTCCGGGCCGCGATCCGGGCCACGATCCGGGCCGCGATCCGGGCCGCTTCCGCTACTCGACATTCTGCACCTGCTCGCGCAACTGCTCGATGGCGGCCTTGAGATCGAGGCCGATGCGGGTGAGCGCAATATCGGCGGCCTTGGAACACAGGGTGTTGGCCTCGCGGTTGAGTTCCTGGCACAGGAAATCCAGCTTGCGGCCGATCGCGCCGCCCTCGTCGAGCAGGGCGCCCGCCGCCGCGACATGGCTGGCGAGCCGGTCGATCTCCTCGCGGACGTCGGCCCTGGCCGCCAGCAGCGCGGCTTCGTGGGCCAAGCGCTCCTCGCCGACCCCGACCCGCGCCTCGAGCAGGTCGGCCACCTGCGCCTCCAGGCGCCGCCGCAGCATGGCCGGCTGGGCTTCCGCCGTTGCGCCGGCGGCCGCGGCCAGCCGTTCGATCCCGGCAAGATGCCCGCGCAACAGGGTGAGCAGCCGGGCGCCCTCTTCCGCCCTTGCGGCGGCCAGCCCTTCGAACGCGGCGTCGAGCGTTGCGAGAATCGCCGCTTCGCGCGCCGCCACTGCCGCGGGATCCTCGGCCTGCTCGGCGGTCTCCGCGATGCCCCGGATCGCCATGAGGACATCGAGCCGCGGCGGCGCCGGATCGATCCGGTCGCCCAGGGCGTCCTGAAGCGCCAGAACCTGTTCGAGCGGCGCCTCGTCGATCCTGAGCGCAACCTGCCGTTCGCCCCGGTCGACCTGGAGCGACAGAGACAGGGCCCCGCGCGTAAAGGCGCCCGCCGCCGCCTTGCGCGCCGCGACGTCGATCGCCTCGCTGCCCGGCGGCACGCGGCAGCGGATATCCAGCCCCTTGCTGTTGACGCTGCGCGCTTCCCAGAACCAGGCCGCGCCGTCCAGCGCCCCTTCGGCGCGGGCATAGCCGGTCATGCTGGATACGGTCATGCGGGCCTGCCTGCAGGTCTGCGCCGGTCTGAGTTCATGCGGGTTCCGTCGTTGTGCGGCACCGGCGCTTCCGGTGCAGCATTCGGCGAGAAACGGACTTTAGCGGCCAGCGGCCCCGCCAACAAGAAAGGGCGGCCCGATCCCGGTGCGGTACGGATCGTCCGGCGCGAAATGCAGGACCGTTTCCCCGACGACGAACGCCTGCCCCTCGACGGTCGGGACGATGCCGCCGCCCGGGCCGGTCCGGTAATGCGCGCGGTAGGTGCTGCCGATGATACTCTCCTGGACCCAGGCCGCGCCCGGCGCCAGGGCGCCCTCGGCGGCGAGGCAGGCAAGTTTGGCGCTGGTGCCGGTGCCGCAGGGCGAGCGGTCATAGGCGCTGCCGGGACAGAGGGTGAAATTGCGGCTGTCCGCCCCGGCCGAGACCGGCGGGCCGAAAAACTCGATATGGTCGATCTCGGCGCCGTCCGCGCCCGTGATGCCGGCTCCGGCGAGCGCCGCCCGCACCTTCATCGCCGCCTCGGTCAGCGCCGGAATATGCGCCGTTTCGAGCGGCGCCGGCGCGTCCCGGCACAGGAAGAACCAGTTGCCGCCCCACGCCACGTCGCCGGTCACGGCGCCCAGCCCTTCGACCTCGACCGTTGCGCCGGCATGCAGGCGGTAGCTCTCGACATTCTCGACCGCCGCAAGGTTGGCGGTCTTCAGGTCGGCCGTAACGATGCCGACCGGCGTTTCGATCCGGTGCGCGCCCGGCCCG
The DNA here is from genome assembly GCA_965202925.1 of Alphaproteobacteria bacterium. Lineage (GTDB taxonomy): Bacteria > Pseudomonadota > Alphaproteobacteria > Bin65 > Bin65 > Bin65. The sequence goes on from CBDBCG010000003.1 coordinate 529,178, forward strand.
ATCCGGCCGAGGAAGGCCAGCGTCGCGGCGACGCCGATGGTGCCGTGGCCGCACATGCCGAGATTGCCGGCGGTGTTGAAGAAGATCACGCCGGTTGCGCAGGACGGATTGTCCGGAGCGCACAGCAGCGCGCCGACCATGGCGTCGAAGCCGCGCGGCTCGGTCAGCAGCGCGCGCCGCACCCAGGCGTGGCCGGCCGCAAACCGCGCCGCCCGTTCGGCCAGAGGGCCGGCTCCCAGGTCGAAACCGCCTTCGACGATCGTGCGGGTCGGCTCGCCCGCGGTATGGGAATCGACTACGCGCACAGGCGGGCCGCGTCCGGGTCTTTCATCCAGTCGGCGTGCCAGGCCTTGAACAGGGCAAGCTGGGCTTCGGCAAAGCGCCGCTGGCTTTCGCTCAACGCGTCCGTGGCGTTGAAATGCCGGGCGTAGCCGGCATGGCCTTCCACCGTCATCAGATGCTTGTAGTAGAGCACCAGGTCCGGTCCCTCGTCGAAGGAGGACAGCACGGCCAGCGCCTCGTCCAGCTCCTGGGCCAGCCGCCGGGCGGTGGCATCGCCGGCCGCCGCCTGTTCGCACAGCGCGACCAGTTGGAGCGTCTCCCGCGGCAGCACGTTGCCGATGCCGGTGATCGCCCCGGCCGCGCCGCACCGGACATAGCCGTGACAGACCGCGGTATCGACGCCGACCAGCAGCGACAGGCCGGGATCGCGGCCGGTGATGTGCTCGGCGGCGTAGCTGAGCGCCTCCGCGCCGCCGAATTCCTTGAAGCCGATCAGGTTCGGATGGTCGCGCCGCAGGTCGAAAAACAGGTCGGCCTTCGTTTCGAAGCCGTAATGGCGGCTGTTGTAGATCACCGCCGGCAGGCCGGGCGCGGCGGCGAGGATGCCGGCGAAATGCGCCCGCTGCGCCGCCGGCGACGTCGCGCGCGACAGCACCCGCGGAATCGCCATCAATCCCTGCGCGCCGCAGGCCTGCGCATGGGCGGCATGGGCAACGGCCAGCCGGGGATTCTGCGCCCCGGTCCCGACGATCACGGGGACCCCGGCGTCAACGAGCCGGGCCACGCCCTCCCGGCGCCGGGCGTCGGTCAGCAGCGGCCAGTCGCCCATCGAGCCGCAATAGACCACCGAGCGCATGCCGGCCGCGATCAGCCTTTGGGCCGTATCGACCAGAATGTCGTAATCCGGCTCGCCCTGCGCCGTGCACGGCGTCATCAGCGCCGGGATGCAGCCGGTGAAGACGGAGGTGTCCATCGGCTCGCCTTATCGCCACAAAATCCGGTCGTGCAACATCACAAGCAACATCACAGGGCCCGCCGGAATGCAAGCCCGGCCCGGCGCTACCGGTCGAGCACGGTTTCGAAGCCCTCGAAGTGGGGATGGCCGAGATAGAGGTCGCGGCGTTCCCCGGCCCCGGCATGGGCCTTGCGGAAGGCCTCGGACCGGGTCCAGGCCTCGAAGGCCTCCCGGTCGGTCCAGATCGAGTGCGAGGCGTAGAGCGTATGGTCGTCGGCTTCCGGGCCGCGCAGGAGGCGGAATTCCAGGAAGCCCGGCACGCCGTCGAGATGGGTGTCGCGCTCGGCCCAGACCCGCTCGAAATCCGCCTCGCGCCCGCGCACGATCTGAAACCGGTTCATCGCAACGAACATCGCTCTTCTCTTCCTCTGCCGGCTGCCGTCCGGAGATCGCACCTGCAGCGCGTCCGTTTTGGTTGGACCCGACATCTCAGCTGTTGCCGGCCCCCTTCGACAGCTCAGGACGGGCTCTCGATACGCCCCGCCCTTCGATACGCCCCGGCCTGACGGCCGGGGCTACTCAGGGTGAGGGGTGGGGAGTATCCCGAACACCTTTCCCCTCATCCCGAGTAGGCGCGCTTGCGCGCCGTATCGAGGGACGCCGCGCCGCCGTGGCTCCATCCGAGACAGATACGCACCTAATACACAACCGGAGCCAGATTTCCGGTTTATCGCCGGTCGACGAAACGCGGCGCCTTGACGCTGCTTTCGAAGGCTCTGGCAAGCGTGCCGGTTTCCAACACCTCGATTTCCGGGCGGACCTCGAAGGTCGCGCGGACCTTTCCGGCCAGCCCGCCGGCAACCGCCCCGGCCTCGCTGCCCCGCCGCACCTCGATGGCGACGTGAAAGATGTCCGCGCCGCCGTCGTTGCGCAGTTCGACCTGGAAATCGTTGATCTCCGGGATGCGGAAAACAAAATCCTCGAACTCGGCGTGATTGACGTTGATCCCGCGCACCTTGAAGAAACCGACGGTGCGATGGGCATGGCGCATCACCGGGAAGACGGAAAACGGCCCGTCCAGGCTGGAGCCGTCGACCATGCGCACGATATCGCCCGAGCTCCAGCGCAGGAACGGCGTCGCGTTGTTGATGAAGAGCGGCGTGATGACCATCAGGCCCGGTTCGCCTTCGGGCACCGGCAGGCCGGTGTCCTCGTCGACGACCTCGAACACCGCCTGGTCGGTCCAGACGTGGAAGCCCTCGTGATGCCGGCTGTCGGCGCCGAGAATGCCGATCTCGGTCATGCCGAACAGGTCGTTGACCTCCGCGCCCCAGGCCCGTTCCAGCTTCTCCCGCTTGGCGTCCGACAGCGCCTCGGCCCCGACCAGGATCCGTTCGACGGTGTGGCCCGCCAGGTCGATGCCCTGGGCGTCGGCGAGATTGGCGAGGTGCAGGCCGTAGCTCGGCATCCCCATCCAGATCGTCGGCTTCAGCGACAGGATGAGATCGAGCTGAACCTGCGACGGCGTGCCGGCGCCGGAGCCGGCCCAGATCACGCCGACGCCGCTCTGGTTCGCCGTCCGCGCCCACAGCTGCCCCGCCGGATGGACGCCGAGCGGAAACGACATGTGGCACAGGTCGCCGTCCCGCGCGCCGGCGATCGCCCAGCAGCGGCAGAGCTGCAGGTAGCTGTATTCCATGTCGAGATGGGTGCGCGGATAATAGAGCGGCACGCCGGTCGCCCCGCCGGAGCGCCAGTATTCGGCGATCTCGCCGCGCGGCGCGATGCAGAATTGGTCCTCGAAGTTCTGCACGCCGATCTCGCGAAGCGTTTCCTTGTCGACGATCGGGATTTTGGCCCATTCCTCCGGATCGTCGAGGCGGCCGGTGTCGATGCCGTCGAGCTTCCCGCGGTAGAATTTGGCGCGCTTCGCCTTCTCGACCGCGATCGCCTTCCGCGCCCGCTGTATCTCCGCGATCTCCTGCCGCGATTCCGGCAGCTGAAGGTCTCGCTTCTGCACCGGAAACCCTCCGATCAGCCCCAGACCTCGGCCGCGACGTCCCGGATGAGCTCCAGTTTGCGGCGGATATCGTCCACACCCATGACCTGGCCGCCGCCGCCGGCCGACGAGAAGCCGCATTGCGGGCTCAGGCTCAATTGCTCCAGCGGTGCGAACCGGGCCGCATCGTCGATGCGCCGCTTGAGGTCGTCCTTCGATTCCAGTTCGGCCGTCTTGGTGCTCACCAGGCCGAGCACGGCCGTCTTGCCCGGCGGCAGGAAGCGCAGGGGCCGGAAATCGCCCGCCCGCTCGGTGTCGTATTCCAGGAGGAACGCGTCGACATCGAGCCCGCAGAACAGCTGCTCGGCAATGGGCTCGTAGCCGCCCTCGGCCATCCACATGCCCTTCAGGTTGCCCCGGCACGTATGGAGGCCGACGAAGGTGTCGTCGCGCCGTTCGCCCACGCAGTCGTTGATGAGGCGGACATAGGCGTCGGTCAGTTCGTCGGGATTCTCGCCGCGCGCCACGACCGCCGCCCTTGCCGTGTCGTCGCAATTACAGGGCAGCGCGGTATCGTCGAGCTGGACATAGCGGCAGCCGGCCTGTTCCAGATCGGCGATTTCCTCCCGGAAGATGGCGATGAGATCGGCGAAGAAGTCGTCCCGGCCGTCATAGACCTCCGGGTTGAAGCTGCCGTCGCCCAGCCAGAAATGCAGCACCGCGGGCGATGCGATGGTGACTTTGGGAACGCCCTTCGACCGGAGCGAGGCGATAAATTCGTAATCGCCGGTGACAATCGGCCGCCGGCGCGACAGCCGGCCCTCGGCATAGGGCGACGGCGGCACGCCGTATTCCTCGCTCTCCGAATGGAAGCTGAGGATGCCCTCCGCCTTCAGCCCCATTCCGTCCAGCGCTTCCGTGAGGCCGCCGGACCAGACCCGGCGCCGGAACTCCCCGTCGGTGACCGAGGGCAGGCCGAGTTCGTCCTGAAACGCGACGATCTCCCGGATGCAATCGTTCTGGATGTCGGCATAGGCCCGGTCGTCGAGCGCGCCGGCCTTGTTCGCCCTTGCGGCCTCCAGCAGCCGGCCGGGCCGCACGAAACTCCCGACATGCTCGACCCGGAAGGGCGGACGGGCGGAATTGGAACCGGTCACGATGATATATCCCTGAATTGTCGAACGCCGGCCGCCATCATTTCAGCGCCTCGATCCGGGCACAAGTATCCAGGACGGAGAGTCATGAGTCGGTTTGAAACTATCCGGTGCGCCGCAACGCCCGGAATCCCTTTCTTGTCGCCCCGGACGGAGCGGAGCGACGATCCGGGGACCAGAGCCACGAGCAAAAGCCTGTCGGGTCGACTCTGGACTCCGGCTCTCCCTTCGGTCGGCCGGGGTGACATATCGGGGCGGCGGGCAGGACTTCGGGTTCCGCCCGTATCTGAAATGCAAACTGAGTCGCTACCGGACGGAGCGACGCGCCCAAACCGGCGAAATCTTCTTGGCCGGGCCGGAACGGGGCGGTTACGCTTTCAAAGGATTCGAACCGTCTTTCGCGCAAAGACGTCAGGCCGGCACCGACGGGAAAGCCCATGACCGGATTGAAGGATCTGCGCGCCGATCATGTCGGCAGCCTGCTGCGGCCGGAATCGCTGATCGACTCCTTTCTCGCCCGCGGGAAAGGCGGGATCGGCGAGCGGGAGCTGGTTCTGGCCCAGGACGCGGCGATCCGCGAGGTCGTCGCGAAACAGGAGCGGATCGGACTGCCCGTGGTCAGCGACGGCGAATATCGCCGGCTGAACTGGCAGGTCAGCTTCTCCGAGATCGAAGGCTGGGACCAGTGGGAGGGCTCGTGGCGGGCTTTCCTCGCCAGCCCGGACAACCTGATGGAAGGGGAAAAGCCGGGCACCCGGGGCGCCGACGCCGTTGAACATTTCAAGGCGCCGGCGACCGGAAAGCTGGCGCTGCGCCGCAACGCGCCGCTGGAGGAGTTCCTGTTCCTGAAAGGGGCGGCGACGGCGCCGGCCAAGGTCATGCTGATGGGGCCGGACCGGGTGTCCCAGATGTGCGATCTCGAAAAATCCGCGCCCTGGTATGCCGGCCGGCAGGCCTTTCTCGACGACGTCGCGGCGATCCAGAACCGCATGGTCGGCGAGATCGTCGAGGCCGGCTGCCCCTATGTCCAGCTCGATGAGCCGAGCTACACCGGCTATGTCGACCGGGCGACGCTGGAGCGCATGGCGGCGCGCGGCGAGGACCCGATGGAAAATCTCGCGAACGCCGTCGCCGCCTCCAACGCCGCGATCGACGGCCACCGGGGCAAGGCGTGTTTCGGCCTGCATGTCTGCCGCGGCAACCGGGCCTCCATGTGGCACCGCGAGGGCACCTACGACGGGATCGCGGAGTTCCTCTTCGCCAACCTGAAATTCGATAGGCTGCTGCTCGAATACGATACCGAGCGGGCCGGCGGGTTCCAGCCGCTGCGCTTCGTGCCGAAGGGCGGGCCGACGGTCGTGCTCGGCCTGATTACGACCAAGACCGGCGCGGTCGAGCGGCCGGACGCCCTGATCGCCCGGATCGACGACGCTTCGCGCTTCATCGATATCGGGCAGATGGCGATCAGCCCGCAATGCGGCTTCGCCTCCGGCATCGGCGGCAATGCCCTCAGCGAGGACGAACAGTGGCGCAAGCTGGAGCTCATGCTCGAGGTCGCCGCGCGGGTCTGGGGTTAGCCCGGACGGGGGAACGGGTCTACGGGCGCTGCGACGCCCGCGATCGGTTGAGTTCGTCGACGAGCACGGCGATGTGCTCCTCGCCGGTGAAATGGCTCGTCAGGCAGGCGCGCAGGACCGGCCGGCCCTCGAACAGGGTCGTCGAAAGCCATGCGCGGCCGGCATTGACGACATCGTCGGCCGTCGCTTCCGGCTCCGCCTGCCCGCGCCCGTCCACGAAACAGACGACGGCGAGCGGGCTGTCGTTCACGACGCGCCAGCCGTTTTCGGCGAGCCGCGATTTCAGCGCTTCCGCCAGCTCCAGGGCCTGTTCGATATGCTCCCGGTACCCGGACCAGCCCATGCAGGCCAGCGACAGAAAGAGTTTCAGGCCCATGAACCGCCGCGACCACTGCATGGAGTGGGTATAGGGATCGACCCCGGCCGCCGTGCTTTCCGGCATGTAGCTGGCGGCCACGCGGAAGGTCCGCCCGAGCAGGTCCCGGTCCCGGCACAGGACGTGCACCGGCCCGCGCAAGCCCTTGTCGCCGCGCGATTTTCCCGCACAAATCCCTTGCAAATCTGCGGTGTTCAGGCGCAGCGCCGACAGAATTTTGGCTTGCTAACGCTCATAGTGTGTCTTATGATCCCGCACAGAATTGTTGCGTAAACTGTACCGTAAGGAGCAAGGGCGATGGCGAAGAAGCTGACAGCGGCAAAGACCGCGACCGAGACGAAACCCGGCCTGCATGGCGACGGCGACAACCTGTATCTTCAGGTCGCCAAGGGCGGTTCGAAAAGCTGGATTTACTTTGGAACCGTGAACGGCAAACGACCGAAGATCGGCCTTGGCGGTTATCCGGCCGTGAGCCTCGCCAAGGCGCGGGAGAAGGCGGCGGCGATCCGGGCCGCGATTGCGGACGGCCGCGACCCGCTGGCCGAGAAGCGCGAGGCGGTGCAGCGGGCGGAAACGCCGACCTTCGAGGCTGCGGCCCGCGCCTACCATGCGGCCAACCTGCCGCGCTGGCGGTGTTCGAGGCACGGCAAGCGATGGCTGGCCGCCATGGAGACGCACGCTTTTCCGAGGCTCGGCAGCAAGCCGGTTGACGAGATCGACCGCGCGGCCGTGCTGGACATCCTTTCGCCGATGTGGACGGCAACGCCGGAGATCGCGCGCAAGCTGCGGCAGCGCATCCGGGCCGTTTTCAGATGGGCGCAGGCGCACGGCTACATCGAACACAACCCGGCCGGCGAAGCGATTGACGGCGCGTTGCCCGCAATGCCGGCGGTCAAGGAGCACTTGAAGGCGCTGCCTTATCGCGACGTTCCCGACGCGCTGGCGCGGATCGAGGCGTCGCAGGCCTGGCCCATGACCAAGGCGTGTTTGCGCTTCATCGCCCTGACCGCGTGCCGGGGCGGCGAGGCGCGCGGCGCGACCTGGGGCGAGATCGACATGGAAGCGGCGACCTGGACGATACCGGGTTCGCGCATGAAGATGGGCCGGGAGCACCGTATTCCGCTATCGCCGGCGGCGCTGGCCGTGCTCGAAGGCTGCGAGGCATACCGGCGGCACGGCCGGGGCGATGCCGCGCCGGTGTTTCCGTCCAGACGGTCCGGCCGGATCAACGACAGCACGCTTCCAAAGCTGATGCGCACGAGCGGGATAGACTGCGTTCCCCACGGCTTCCGGTCGAGTTTCCGCGACTGGTGCGCCGAGACCGGCAAGCCGCAGGAACTGGCCGAGGCGGCGCTGGCGCACATCGTGGGCGGCGTCGAGGGCGCCTATTTCCGGTCCGACCTGTTCGAGGCGCGACGGCGCCTGATGGCCGATTGGGCCGCGTTCCTGGCCGGCGAGAGCGCGAAGGTTGTGCGGCTCCATGGCTAAGCCGGAGCACTTCGACAAAGCGGTCGCGCATGCCCGCGAGGTCGCGGGCCGCCCCGCAGCCGGGCAGTCGCTGGGGCAATGGTGGGCCGTCATCTTTCTCCACAGTTTCGAGGAGTCCGGGTCGTTCGCGAATACGCCGGAATGGCGAAAGCAGCGCCTTGCCGACTTGATCGCCGGCGCGCGCCGGGATGGCAGTTCGTTCGACGCGCTGGTCCACATTGCCGAGGTGTACCGGGCCGCCGACGTGCCGCCGCCGCCTGTACTGGCGGCCTGGCTGATCGATGTAGCGGCGGGCCGTGCCCGCCGGCCGAGAAAGGGCAGGGCGAAAACGGCGGGCCGGGATGCGTGTATCGCCCTGGCCGTCGCCGAGATCGCTTGTCGGGCCGAGCTTCACCCGACCAGAAATATCGCGAGTGCGCCCTGGTCGGCGTGCGATGCTGTCGCGGTCGGGTTCGGATTAACGTATCGCAATGTCCTGCGAGTCTGGAATCGCCGAGGGTCGAGCGGAATAGATAACCTGCAAGAACTTTGCGACAAAATCATGCGCATCGGCAGTTCCGCGTAGGCACTCAAACGCAGGAGAAAAGTAGGGCGACAAACGCGGCGGGGCCGCGCCACCTTGCGCGGCCTTGAGACCATCGGAGCGTTTGTCATGGCCGACTTTGCAGAGGATCGAATGATACCGGTCCGCCGCGTCATGGAATTGACCGGCCTTTCCAGACCCACGATTTACCGGCTAATCAAGAAGGGCGATTTTCCGCCGCCGTACAAGGTCGGGGCGCGGGCAAGCCGTTGGCCGGAGCGCGTCGTCAGGGAGTGGGTTGAGGCGCGCCCGCGAGGCACCCGCGAAATCGCGTTCGGCCCGGCCGCGTGACCGGCGACGACTGGCCCGGCGACGGGCCGGGCGACGCCCCTGTCGGCGATCCTGCCGCCATCCTGGACGCCTACCGCGAGGCGGCGGACCGCGGCCGCAGAATTTGGACGGCAACGCGAGCCGCTGGCCCAAATCCGAAATCGTGGCCTGGGTCAGCGGCCGGCCGCGAGGGCCGGAATGATCGGCGACGATCCGGACGGCCCCGGCCCGGCCGGCACGATGCCGACTCGCATCGCGCGCGGCCCGGACCGGGCAGCCACGCGAAGGCTGGACCAGACCCTCGCCAGCGTCGGCCGGATCAAGGACGCGCCGGCGCGGCGGGTCGACGCCTTGGTCGAGGACCTGCCGCCGGCGGGGCGGAAAGGCGCCCGGGCCGCAGCCGTGCGCCGGGCGCGCGGCTGGCTCGGCCGGGACTCCGGCGGCGCTTCCAATGCCGGCGACCCGGCAAGGGCGGCGGCCTGGCCTACGGCCGGCGCCTGGCCGACTGATGCGCATCGGGCCGGCCGACCTCGACGAGGCGACGGGATGAGCGGCCCGAAGGATCCCCCCGAGGATCGCCCCGAGGCCCCCGGCGACGGCGACGGGATGAGCGGCCCGAAGGATCCCCCCGAGGATCGCCCCGAGGCCCCCGGCGACGGCGACGGGATGAGCGGCCCGAAGGATCCCCCCGAGGATCGCCCCGAGGCCCCCGGCGACGACGACGGGATGAGCGGCCCGAAGGATCCCCCCGAGGATCGCCCCGAGGCCCCCGGCGACGGCGACGGGATGAGCGGCCCGAAGGATCCCCCCGAGGATCGCCCCGAGGCCCCCGGCGACGACGACGGGATGAGCGGCCCGAAGGATCCCCCCGAGGATCGCCCCGAGGCCCCCGACGACGACGACGGGATGAGCGGCCCGAAGGATCCCCCCGAGGATCGCCCCGAGGCCCCCGGCGACGGCGACGGGATGAGCGGCCCGAAGGATCCTCCCGAGGATCGCCCCGAGCCCCCCGGCGACGGCGACCTGAACGACCTGCTGAACACGGGCACGTCCGAGGAAGACATCGCGCGCGTGCTGAAGCGCCGCGCTGCGGCCAAGCCGGCCAAGGTCATCCCCTTCGAGCGTCCCGGCGCCCCCGCGCCCCCGGATGCGGACACGCCGCCCGACGCCCCGCCGGACACGGCCGACGGCGGCGGCCTCGACCGCAAGCGGCTGCGCCGCGGCGAGCTGCCGCCCAACTGCCCGGTCTTCCCGATCGGGCGCAACGGCGACGTCTACCACTTCATCGACGCGGCCTCGCAGTACAAGCCGATCCACATCGACAAGCTGACGCCGAAGCGCGTGATGGACCTGTTCGTCGGTCACGCCGACGTCCTCAACCACTACTGGCCGCGCCGGGACAAGGACGGCCACCCGCACCCGTTCAAATGGGACTACGACGAGGCGTTGACTTCGCTGACCAACGCGTGCGGCCGCCGGCCGCTGTGGGATCCGGACGACGCCGTGCGCGGGCCGGGCGGCTGGCGCGGTCCGGACGGCGAGCTCATCCTCCACACCGGCGACACGCTGTGGATCGCCTCGGCGAGCGTGCCGGGCAAGATCGGCCAGCAGCCGCCCGGCCCGGTCGGCGCGTGCATCTACCCGTCGTCGCCGGCGCTGGCCGGCCCGGCCGTGGCCACCATCGACACCCTGGCCGCCGGCCGGGCGCTGTTCGAGACCTTCCAGAGCTGGAACTGGGCCCGGCCGGCCCTCGACCCGGTGCTGATGCTCGGCTGGGTCGGCGGCGCCTTCCTGGGCGGCGCGCTCGCCTGGCGGCCCATGGTCTGGATCACCGGCGATGCGTCCACCGGCAAGTCCACCATCCACAACGTCACCGCCGCGCTGTTCACGGACCGCGGCATCCTCAAGTCGGCCGACGCCAGCGCCGCCTGGATCTGGCAACAGCTCAAGTTCCGCTCGATCCCGGTCGCCTTGGACGAGCTCGAGGCCGACGCGGCGCCGGGCAAGGAAAAGGGCATCATCCAGCTGGCGCGGATCGCCTCGTCCGGCGCCAGCATCGGCCGCGGCGGCGCCGATCACCAGGCGCAGAACTTCAACGCCAAGAGCGGCTTCATCTTCGACTCGATCTACGTCCCGCCCCTGCGCAACCAGGACCTCTCCCGCATGGCCATCCTGCAGCTGCGGCCGCTCGAGCCCGGCGCGCCGCAGCCGGAGCTCGACCCGGCGCACTGGCGCGAGATCGGCCGGGCCATCCAGCGCCAGCTGCTCACGCAATGGCACCGGTTTCAGCGGACCTGGAACGTCTACGCCGCCGCCATGGCCGCCCAGGGCCACGGCCAGCGCGCGATCGACCAGTTCGCCACCCTCGTCACCTGCTGGGACCTGCTGACCAGGGACGGGCCGCCCGACGCCGGCGAGATCGCCGGCGACGAGGAGATCCCCGCCATCCTCGCCGCGCTCTACCCCGGCAAGCTGGTCGAGGTCAGCGAGCGCAACCAGGATTGGGAGAATTTCCTGCTGACCCTGCTGGCCAAGCCGATAGAACTCTACCGCGCCGGCCGCCGCATCACGGTCGGCGAGTGCATCGAGCGCGCCCACCTGGGGCCGGACGCCGAAGTCAAGGCGGAGGCCGAGCGCGCGCTCGCCGCCCACGGGATGCGCATCGTCGGCGACGACGGCGAGGTCTGGTTCGTGATCGCGCTGAAGCACGCCGGGATGCGGGAGCTGCTGCGCGGCGAGATCTGGGGCGGCGGCGACGGCGCGACGACCGCGGTGTGGACCCAGGTCTGCGAGCGGATCCCCGGCATGAAGAAAAGCCGCACGACCGTGCGCTTCGGCGGCCCGTCGCAGAGAGGCACCTGGATCCCGTTCGGCCTGGTGCGGCCGGACGAGGACGGCGGCCACCCGCCACCGCCTGCGGCCACCCCGGACTAGCGAACGCCGTTCGCCGGAGGTAGCGATGCCCCGATACAGGCCCCGCACCCGCCTGGTGAAGATCGACAGTCACGGCGAGCCCAAGCTCATGCTGATGCACGACATGGGCAGCGGCGCCTGGTCCGTCAGCCGGCGCACCCTGCCGACCGAGGAGAACCCGGACGGCACGATCGAGCGCAAGGGCGGCCTGACCGCCAAGGCGGCGCACCGGCTCTATTTCCAGTGGCTCGACGAAAAGAGAGAGGCCGGCGCCTGAAGCGCCGGCCCCCCTGCGGCCACCCCTCACCGCGTGCGGCCACCCGCCACCGCGTGCGGCCACCCGCCACCGCGTGCGGCCACCCGCCACCGCGTGCGGCCATCCGCCACCGCGTGCGGCCACCCGGCGGTTGCCGGCGCTAGTCCGGCGGCTTGATGACCCTCGAAGCGTAGAGCCGATACAAAAGGAGAACAGGCCCGCCCGGCTTGCGCGATCCGGCTTCCCAGCGCCGGATTGAGCGCCCGCCGTCTGTCGCCGGCAGGTTCAGCGCGCGCGCCATGGCCCGGGCCGAGAGGCCCAGGCCATGGCGGATCGCGCGCAGATCGGCGGGCGTCACGCCGCACCCCGCTGCGCGTCGTCGAACGCTTCCGCCTCGAAGCGCCGCGAGGCTTCATCGGCCTTGCCGCAGCACGCCGCGCCGTAGAGCGTCCCGGAGCTTGGGACGTAGAAGGCACGCCCGCCGCGGGCGATAGCCGCGCCGCAGCTATGGCAGAACCCGCGGCGGCGGCACGCAATCCAATGCGGATCGCCGCCCCGCGCGCGCTTAAATCGTCGGTATCCCATTCTGTCAGTCTCCGTTGGTTCCGGTGTCACTGGCGACACCGGAGAGCGGGACCGGCGCGGCCCCGCTCCCCGCTGGCGTCAGCCGGCGGCGGCTTCCAGCGCGGCGAGAACGTCCGCCGCCGTGCGGCCCCGCGCGTCGTTCCAGCTTGTGACAGCCGCCGCCGGCAGCGTCGCGCCGGCCCGATAGGCCAGCGGCAGCACGCGGAAAAGCGCCCGCGTCGCCGAGTCGACCGCGGCGGAATAGTCGGCAGCGGAAACGCAGCGCGTATCCGTGCGCGTCGCTATGGCGACCGGATCGGCCAGCGGCAGCAAGTCTTGCGTCGCGCGCCGGATGGCACCGAGCGCGCAGAAGCAGCACGCCGACGCATCGCCGGACGACACGCCGCCGCCGTGTTCGTCGCGGGCATACGACGCTTGAGTCCAGCCGTCCGCGACCAGAGCCGCCGCGGCGCGCAGGATGTTGGGAATCGTTGGAGTCGTCATGTCCTCCCCTCTGTTGCTTGGCGTCACTGGCGACACCGGAGAGCGGGACCGGCCCGGCCCCGCTCCCCGCTGGCGTCAGGAGACGGCGCGCACCGTGTAGACGATGGCGACGCCCGCCAGCGCCGCCGCGACGCCGACCGCTTCGGCCCGCGCCGAGCCGGTGCGCAGATGCACGGCGCAGGAGCCGACGCCGACCAGACCGAGGCCGAGCGCGGCCAGCGCGGCGAGATCGCCGCCCGTGAGCGCGTCAGGCATGGTCGCCGTCCCCGTCGCGCCAGAACGGCGCGGCGAGATCATCCGGGTTCGTGCAGGCCACCGCGACGCGGTGCGCCTTGGCGCGCTGGCGCTCCGCCGCGTGCTTCGCGCAGTAGGTAGCGCCGCCCGAAGGCTCCCCGCAGGTCACGCACACGCCGGCAGCGCGGCGCTCCCAATAGAGCCGCCGCTTGCGGTCGCGCTCCGCCGCCGCGCCGTCGCGCTTCATGCCGCGCCGCGCCGCCAGATGTTCGGCGCAATACGCCTTGCCCGGCACCGCCGCCCGGTCGCAGTCGCGGCACTGGCCCCGCGCCCGGCGCTCCGCCCGCGCTTGCCGGTCGAGACGCCGGCTATGCGCGGCGCAGCCCTCGCATTGCGTCCGGCCCGGCGCAGCCGGAACCTTGCCGCAGGACGTGCAGAGGCCCGCCGCCTTGCGCGACGCGTACCGCTTGGCGGCGCGCTCCTGCGAGCGTTCCCGCGCCCGGACCAGACTTCCCGACCGGCCCGGCAGGCCCTTGGCGACCCGCGCGGCGTGCCGTTCCCGGTCGCGCCGCCGCCGTTCTTCCGCGTGCGCCGGACACAACCAATGGCCGTCCTCTGTCGGCTTCCCGCACTCAGTGCAGAGGCCGGCGGCGCGGCGCGCGGCGTATTGCCGGCGGAATCTGGCCCGCTCCGCCTCTGCATGGCGCTTGCACAGCGACGCGCCCGGTTTTTCCGGCGGCGCGCCGCACTTGACGCACACGCCGGCGGCGCGGCGCTCCGCATGGAGCGCCGCCCGCGTCGCCTTTTCCTTGGACCGGTTCTTGCGGTAGCCGGCAGCGACGCGCCGGGCGATCCGGTCGCGTTCCTTGCCGGCGCAGACGCCGCAGGTTTTCCGGCCCGGCAGCGGCGGACGCTTGCCGCACTTGAGGCAAAGCCCCGCCGCCGCCCGTTCGGCCTTGCGCCTATGGTGGCGCGCCCGGTCGCGCGCCCGGCGCTTTTCGAGGTTTTCGCCCGCCATCAGCGCACGCGCCTGTAATAGGGCGGCTTCCAGCCGTGATCGCCGTTCAGCCGATCATGGTGCAGCCCCGTGGCCCGCACCCCCCAGACCTGCAAGCGCCCGTCCGGCCCCTCTGCGATGAGAATCTCATCCCGGTCGAGAATGCGCGCCAGCGCCTTGACCAGCGCGACCGGCATCACCATTGCGTCGCCGATCCGGTCAATATCGCCGTTCACCCGCGCCCGGTAGCGTACGACCCGGACGACGCCGCGCGCGCCGATCCCGCCGCCATCCTGAAAGAGCATGGGCGGCAGCGACTTGCGCCGCCGCGTCCAGCCCGGCACCCGAACCGGCACCGTCAATTCCGCGTCCGGCAGGCCGGCGGCGGAAAGCGTTTGGATTGTCTGCATGACAATTCCCCCGTTGCTAGAGCCACGAGCCGCCCCAGCGGCGACCCGCACGCGACAAGGATAGGACCTCTGGTCCTAGGCATCAATCGCGCCGCGCGCCCAATCTGTCGCACCCCCATGCCCCCTGTTTGACCGACACGCGCGACGCCCGGCCCGGTCGCGCAGCGTGAAAGCGCGACCGGGGCAAGGGCGGTCGCGCCGATGGTCGCGCCTAAGCCCTTGAAAACAAACGATTGTGACGCGCGACCATGCGACCGCCGATCCTCGCGATCCCGCCCGCATGCGCGCACGCGGGAATCGCGTCATTCATGGTCACATGGTCACGCTTACAGATAAATATAATGAAAACAGAGACTTAGGCGCGACCATCGGCGCGACCACGGCGCGACCATGGTCGCGGCCCGCCTCGACCGGCCCGGCTTGCGGCGGCGCGAGCAATTGAATATTGGGGGGCTCGCCATGGCCCGCCGCCAGACCCGCCCCGACCGGCCCCGACCGGCCCCGACCGAGGCCGAGGCCGCGACCGGCTGGACGGCCACAGCGCCGCCGCCGCCGCCGCCGCCCTGGAGGCCGAGGCCGACGCCCGGCCCGGTCGCGCGGCGTGAAAGCGTATCGGGGCGAGGGAGCGATACGGCCAGTGATACGGCTAACCCGTTGAAAAGGCACGATTTTCGCCCGTATCACTGTATCACTCTGGACTCGCGATCCCGCCCGCACACGCGCGCGTGGAATAGGCGGATTTGAGTGATACACCGATACACTTGCAGATTTATACAATGATAACAGTGGGTTAGCCGTATCACTGGCCGTATCGGTGGCCGTATCACCGTAACGCTGCCGCCGCGACCGGCCCGGCTTGCGGCGACGCGAGCAATACAATATTGGGGGGTTCGCCATGGCCCGCCGCCAGACCCGCCCCGACCGGCCCCGCCCGGCCCCGACAGAGGCCGAGGCCGAGGCCGCGACCGGCTGGACAGCGGCAGCGCCGCCGCCGCCCTGGACGCCCAGGCCGAGGCCGCGCCGGTCGCGATCGCGCAGGCCGAGCGCCGTTGTGCAGCGCCGAAATGCTGCACCGCAACAACGCCCGGATCGGGCGCAAATCGCCAGAAACGGCGGAAAACCGCCATTCTCGATTTCCCATAATGACAATTATGCGAATCGATCTGCGGTAAGTCATTGAAATGCAACGATTGTTCACGAAACGAGAACATCGGCCCGCCGCCGCCGCCCTGCCGGTCGATCCGGCCCTTGCGCGCGCGGCGGCCCAATGGGACCCGCGAGGGGGGGCGGCCCCAAAATCGCCGGCCGCTTTCCAGGAGGGGGGGTCCGTCAGACCCCAGATCCGGATTTTGACGCCGGCCCCGACCTGTCAGCCGATCGGGGCCCGATCCGAAACCAGCGCGGCCGGGGGGGCGCGGGGGGCCCGTTCCTGCCGGCCGGCGGGGGCCCCGATCCGAAACCAGCGCGGCCAGGGGGGCGCGGGGGGCCCGTTCCTGCCGGCCCGATGGGACCCGGAAAATCCTGGAGCGGGCCGGGGGCGTGGGGGCCCGATCCGAAACCAGCGCGGCCAGGGGGGGCGCGGGGGGCGCGGCGCGCGAGCCGGCGGCCGCATCCGAGGGTCGGGGCGCGGGGTGCGGGGCACTGCGGGGCGCAAGGCGCTGCCCGACACGGACCCCGTCTCCGACCCCGACCCCGACCTCGACCCCGACCTCGACCCCGACCTCGACCCCGGCGCGGGCCGGCGGCTGCGGGTCCGGGCCGGGCGGCAGATCGGGGTCGGGGCGCGGGGTGCGGGGTTCGGTGCCGAGGGCATCGGCGTCGCCGCGATGCGCCGGCGCCGGAAGCGGGGCAGGCGTTCCTCGATCCGGGCCGCCGGCCGGACGCCGACGATGAGATTTCGATGAGATTTCGATTGCGCGCCCATCGAAAGGCGGATAGCCTGGCGGAGCCGGTCGCCCGACCGGCCGGCCTTGAGCCGGACGTCGAGGCGGTGATTGTGCCTTTGGCCGCCCCGACGACGCGTTGGGGGAGATGGCCGGCGCGGCGGCCGGCGACGCCGCAGGAGATCGAGCCCCTCCATGCCGAACCTGAAGCGGGTACGGACCGGCATCGCAACCGTGGACAGGGCGCTCGCAGACCTGGCCCGGACGGCGGCGAAGCGGGGGCGCGGCGCGGGATCCGGACGCGGCGGAGCCGCCGGTCTGCGGCGGCCCGCGGAAGCGCTGCCCGCGCCCCGCGCCCCGCGTCTCAAGCGCTGCAAGGGTGCCGCAACAAAACGTTGCACGGTCGGCTTCGCGCTGCTACAGCGTGCGGGCTTGTGCTCGTAACGGCATAGGCGTTTCCTCCTGAATGGCCCTGCTGCGGCGCGTAGCCCGATTTCGCTGCGGCAGGGCTCCCCCGGAGGAGCAGAAAATGAGCCTTTTCATCCCGTTCCGGATCTTTTGCGGCGATCCTGCCGGCTCGCACGCTGCGGCCCGATCCGGCGGGGCAGGGCGGGCCTGACCGGAAGCCGCCGCCCGTCGTCGGCGACGGCGTTGCCGAGGCAGCCGGTCGAGGCGCGGCGGAGCCGCTCCGGAGCCGCTCCGGGGCCTCTGGCGACGATCCCGCCGACCGCAGCCCCGGCCGATGAAGCCGGCGGGCCGATCCGCCGGAGGCGGCGAAGCCGCCGCCGGAGCGAACGCCGTTCGCCAGAGCCGGCGCGCGTCTTCGAGGGGACCGACCGCGAAGGGGGCGACGGCCCGCCCGGTCGGGGCGTTGGCGCCGCAAGGCTCGGAAGGCTGATCGGCGAGGCTTGCGCCCGTTTCCCTGCTCCGGGAGTTCACGATTTCCGGAGCCGCCGCATGACGGGCGCTTGGTTTGCCGGGCCGGCCTCGCGCGGCCCCGTCCGAAACCCTCGGAACGGCTCCGCAGCCTAGACCGGATCGGCCGCGCCTGGCAACATTCACGAAGAAATGGCGGGAAACTGCGATTTTTTGGCGGTTGACACCGCGAAGCGTCTGCTTCAATCTCGGCAACGCTCATTCTGTTGAGCGGCCTTGGTCGGGAACTCGGTTCCCCAAATTGGTGCCCCTGACGGGGTTCGAACCCGTAAGGGATGCTGTGCTAGCAGCAGAGCCCGGACGATTGAGAGTCGTCTGCGTTTGCCGATTTCGCCACAGGGGCATGAGTACGAACGGCCACTCGCACATATGCTGCGGGTGGCCGTTTTCGTTCCTACACGATTTGGCCTCTCGAGTCCACGGCCCGGCAACTCCCCTCCGAAGCGAACGGCGTCCGCAACATTTTGTTGACACCGTGGCGACACCGTAGGCATTCTTGCCCCCGTGCAGGCTCCCTGATCGCAGGGCGCAGCGCTCCTGCGGCGGAGAGAGCCGCCAGGATGGCCCTTCACACCAAGGATACAATCATCATGAATCTGACATTGAGAAACTGTGCGCTCGCCCTGTCGCTTGCGGCGGTGCTGGCGCTCGCCGGGTGCGGCGGGGGTGGCAGTCAGACTGCCTCTCCAGATCCAATGGATACCCAAGATCCAATGGATACCCAAAGCCCGACCCTGGCCGACGCCAAGATGGCAGCATTGACAGCGGCGACGGCGGCGCGTGAAGCGGCGACGGCGGCGCGTGTAGCGGCGGACAGGCTCAAGGACGGGCTGGGCGCCGATTCGGAGCAGTACATGGAGGCCGACGCGGCTGCGACGGCTGCCGAGGCGGCGGCGAACGCGGCCGAGACGGCCTCTGCGAATGCGCAGTCGGTGACATTGGACACGCTGAAGCCCCAAGCGGACGCCGATAGGAAGACTGCCGAGGCCAAAAAGGCCGAGGCGGAGATGAAGCTTGCGGAGGTGGAGGCGATTGCCGACAAGGTCGCCCCTGCGCTTGCCGCTAAGGCCCAGGTACTCATCGGACTGGCGCAGGACGACGCGAAGGTGGCCAAGACCGCCGCCAAGACTGCCGCCATGAAGGCGCGTGAATACGCGGAGAAGGCCGAGGAGGCGGCGGATGCCGCCGAGGCGGCTGCCGAGACGGCCAAGGCGAGGCGGACGAACTACGAAGAGGCCAAAAAGCAGGCCGTTGCTGCCAGAAAGGCGGCTGATGCGGCTGATGCGGCGGCTGATGCGGCTGATGCGGCGGCTGATGCGGCTGAAATGGCGTACATGGCCTCGAAGGCCGACGGCGTGACGGTCGAGACTGCGCGTGCCAAGAAGACCGAGGCGGAGACGGAGCGTGGCAAGGCGGAGATGCAGCGCGACACCGCCATGGCCAGGTACGACAGCGACGACAAGGAGGCCATGGGCGCCAAGCAGTTGGCGGACGCGGCCGTGAAGGCGGGCGGATCCGCGACTGAGCCCGGCACGTACGCGCTCGAGCTGTTCAAGGTCATGAGCGGACAGGGCCTGGCCGACGCCGCGAAGAAGACCCGCGTCGAGTTGGTTGCGGGCCTGATCGCGGCAGCCGGTAACGAGGAGCGTGATACCCACGTCACCGTCGGCGAGGCCAAGGCCCTTACCCCGAATGCCAACGGCACGGGCACTGCGGACAACTCGGTGGACGGCCTCTGGCAGTACAACACCAACGACAACGACCAGATCGGCAACAACGCCTATGGAGCCCGGATCGAGCACAAGATCGGCAAGGATCGCGTGTACCGCTTCGGCAAGTACGCTGCCGAGCACCTGAGGACGCCGGACCCGGCGGTCACGACGGCACAGGCGACGCAGCGGGACCTGCCGACGCTCGGCGGCTTCACCGGCGTCGAGCTGACCCAGGGCACGCGGGCCGTCCACATCTACACCGACTACGACCCGTCCAAGCGCAAGGCGGCGACGAAGGCGGGCAACATCAGCGGCGTTCTGGCTTCCACGGGGACGGTGTCGGGGACGTTCGACCTCAGCACGGCGGGCACCATCACGGCCCTCGCGGGGAGCAAGTTCACCGCGGGCGGGGTCACCTACAGCGGCACCGGCTTGACCTTCGACTGTGCGGACGATGCCGACTGCTCGTACACGAGCACCGGGGCGGACGCCACTGCGACGATCACGTCGCTCGGCAGCGGCTGGAAGGTCACCGGCTCCGCAGCTGCGGTGCCGGAGGCGGGCGATCCCGACTACATGACCTTCGGGTACTGGCTGGATCTGGGCGGCTCCAACGCGAACAACCAGGACGAGCGCCTCGGCGCATTCGCGTCCGGCAACGCCTTCAGTTCGACGATTGCCGATGGTGTCATAACGGCTCTGACCGGCAATGCGACGTACCGGGGTTCGGCCGCGGGGCTTCACGGGATGACCGGGGCGAAGGAGGCGGTCCAGCCGTTCGACGCCAAGGCGGAGCTGACGGCGAAGTTCGGCACGGCGACCGAACTGGGCACCGTCGAGGGCAGGATCTACGACATCAACTCCGGCGGCGAGATGCTGACGGGGCAGATGAGCGAGATCATCCTGTCGAAGGGTGACGTGAACTCCGCAACCAGCCGGAGTTTCACCTATTACGACACCCGGATGGGCACGCCGACGGTAGACCCCGTCGACAGCTCTGCGGAATACCCGATGAACGGGTTCTGGCATGGCCGGTTCTCCGAGGATATGGCGGAGAACGCCGACGCTGCCAAGCGTTACCCGACCTCGGTGATCGGCACCTTCGGTGTCAGCGGCACGCTCGACATGGGCACGAAGGACGACACAACCGACGACGTGACCCACAGCCTGATCGGCGGCTTCGGGACGAAACTGGAGCAGTAATCTCCGGAGCGCCTTCACCGTCCGCTTGCGGGCGCACAAGGCGTAGCGTACTTTCGACCCGCGGCGGTTCCCACCGTCGCGGGTTCTCTTTTCCCCGCCAAACCCGTCCGGACGATCACGCCATGTCTCTCTCCGCGCGCATGCGGCTGCCGGCCGCCTGCCTTATCGCCGCCGCCGCCCTGCCGGTGGCTTTCGCCGGCTCGCTTCCGGCACTGGCCCAGGTGACGGCCCAACCGAAATCCATCGCGCCGCAATCCGCCGCCGCCCGGGCGACGGCACTGCTGCGGGCCGGGCGGCCGGTGCAGGCGCTTGCGGTGCTGACGCCGGCCGTGAAGGCGCGGCCCAACGATCTGCGCCTCCTGTTCCTGGTCGGCCGGGCGAGCATCGCCGCGGCCGGCCGTAAGGGCCTTGACGACAAGACGCGCACGCTCCTGCTCGATACCGCGATCGCCGCCCTGCGGCGCATGCTGACGCGCCGGCCCGGCCTGGTGCGCCCGCGGCTGGAACTGGCCCGCGCCTTCTTCCTCAAGCGCGAGGACACGCTGGCCCGGCGCCATTTCGAGCGGGTGCTGGCCGGCAAGCCGCCGGCCCCGGTCGCGGCGAACGTCAACCGCTTTCTCGGCGCGATCCGCGCGCGCAAGCGCTGGAGCGTGCGCGTCGGCATGGCGCTGGCGCCCGACTCCAACATCTCCTCCCAGACGCGCGAGGGCACGATCCTGATCGACACCCCGTTCGGCCGGCTGCCCTTCACCTACGGCGGCGACGCGCCGACCTCCGGCATCGGCCTCGCAATCTGGGCCGGCGGCGAATACCAGCACCCGCTGGGCGAGCCCGCATCGAGCCGCTGGCGGCTGCGGGCGGGCGGCGACGTCTCGCGCCGGGAATACCAGTCCGACGAATTCGACCGGATGTTCGTGGGCGGCCATCTCGGCCCGCGCTGGCTGATCGGGCCCAGGACCGAGGCGAGCCTGCTGGCGAGCACGCGGCTGAGCTGGGTCTCGGACGCGCCGGACTTCCGCGATCTCGGCCTGCGCTTCGAGGGCCGGCACCGGCTCACCCCGCGTCTCTCGGCGAGCCTCGACGCCTCGTGGCACGACCGCCGGTATCCGGGGCGCGCCGGGTTCGACGGGCCGCTGGTCGACGCCGCGGCCGGGATCGGCTGGGTGGCGCTGCCGACGCTGCGCCTGAACGCGGCGGCGGGCTGGGGCCTCCAGCGGACGAAGACCGAGCGCCAGCGCAATGCGTCGCGCTGGGTGCGCGCCGGCGCGACGGCGCTGCTGCCCTGGGGCTTCACCGTCGGCGGGTCGGGCACGGTGCGCTGGACCGGCTACGAGGGCAACTGGCTGCCCTTCGTCCTGGGCGGCGGGGCGCGGCGCGACCGCACCTGGTCGGTCCGGCTCAACGTCCTCAACCGCGCGCTGACCTTGCGCGGCTTCAGCCCGCAGATCTCGGCGGTCTACGAGAAGCGGTCGTCCAACGCGCAGCTCCACGGCTATGAGCGCTTCTCCGGCGAGTTGCGGGCGGTGCGCCAGTTCTGAGCGATGAACGCCGCCCCCGCACCGGATCGTTCACCGGATCGTTCACCGGATCGTTGGGCGCATCGTTGGGCGGGCCGGCCGGCCGGGCGGGTCGCGGGGATCGCGGTCCTGGGGCTGGCGGCGGTCGCGGCGGTTGTCCTGCTCGCCCGGTGCGTTGCCCCGGAGGCCGAGCGGCAGGACCCGATGGCGCTGGATTGCCGGGAGCTCGCCATCCGGATGCTCGAAGCGACCGACGAAGCAGACCGCCGCGCCGCCTTCCGGGCGTTCGAGCGCAAGAAGTGCTTCTGACGCCGGCGGCGCCGATCGCGGCGGCGGCGCAGGCGGCGCTAGACAAATCGCTGCCGCGGTGCTAACTCACGCGCTGGACTGTGAAGGGTCTGACCGGATATCCGAATGTGCGAAGGCCGCCTTAGCGATGGGGCGGCCTTCTGCGTTCGGGCAATCGGGTTCCTCGTAGCGCGGGCGCCTGCCCTGGACCGGCGGGCCGGCGCCGGGGCGCGGTCTCGCCGGCGACCGTTCGCTCGCCGGGACGGCGACGTGGAACGGCAAGCTGTACGGTGCGACGGTCGGGCGCCGCGGGCCTGGCGGCGATGCGCGGGTGACGGTCGATATGGGCACGCTCGCCGGCCGGCCGAACGGGGCCGGCCCGATCCGGCGCGCGAGGCTTCGGAGCCGGTGCCGCAGCCGGTGCCGCAGCCGGCCGGGCCGGTCGCCCGCGAGATCGCTCGAAACCGCTGCCCGGATTTGCCGCCCTGGACGCGCCAGGAGGCCCGTGGAGCGCCGTCGGGGATTTTCCGGTGTCTTCCCCTTCAGGAACCCGGCCCGCCATGCCCTGCCCTGCGGCGCGGCGGCAGGGTGCGGTTCCATTTCCGGCCCGGGCAGGGTGCCGACCGGAGACAGCCGGGAGCGCGAATGCGCCTTGACCGCCCGGACGCGGTAGCGTCAGATGTTCTTGCACCAATCCAGGACGCCCGCTCTGTCGGGTCGCCCGCCGAATAGAACAGCCGCTTGACCGGCGGGGAGTAGCTACCCCGCCCCCGGCGAATAGGCGGGACTCTCCTTTCGTCTTGGATAGGTGCAACGGCCCGGCGCCCCGCCGGTCCGTCCAGGCAGGGAGGGTTCCGTGAAACGTCTGCACACCGTCGTCGCGGGAGCGCTTGTCCTGACCGCCTGCGGCGGCGGCGGGGGCGGCGGCATCGGCGGCGGCGGCCACGTCGCGCGCCCGCCGGCGCCGATCGCCGCGGCGCTGCGCCAGAAGACCGACAATCCGAGCGCGGCAACGGTCGCCCGCTATATTCAGGAGACGGCGCAGGGGCCGGTCGATCCGAACAGTTTCGGGCTCGGCCGGTTCGACGCCCCGCCGACCGTGCGGCTCCTGCGCGGCGCGACGGCGCGGGAGCGCGCCATGCTGCATCACGCGGTCGGCATGATCAACCGGCACCTGCCCTACAACTGGCATGTGAAGGTCGGCAGCGACCTGTCGCAGGCCCGCACGGACGCCATCGTTTCCGCCATACGGGAAAGCACCAGGGAAACCCGGCAGATATTGAGCCATGTGCCGGACGGAGAGGTGGCCATTTACTTCACGGGAGAGCCGCTCCGGGCAGCGGACGGCCGCATTGTCCTCGGGCTGGCCGCCCTAAACTTCAACAGCCGCTACGACCCGGTGCAAAGGCGATGGGAAAGACAGAGCCTCCGGGCGAGCGGCGCCTGGGTGGCGCGGCACGTCGAGGCGGGAGAGGACTGGAAGTTCACGGTCCTGCTTCACGAGATATTGCACGCGCTGGGCCTGTACGATCATCCCGATCCGGACCGCTTCCCGACCTCGATCCTGGCGGCGACCCGCAGGGCCGTCAAGAGCCTGCCGGACATCGACGGCACGGCCCTGCGGGTCGCGTACACCCGCCTCCCCAACGGCGCCGAGCCGGAGGACATCGACGCCGGGAGCCTCGGCGAGTGGGCGACGGTCTCCGACGAATTGGCCGGCACCATGCCGACGGCCGGCGGCACGGTCCGGTTCGGCCTCAACTACACCAACGGCTTCGTCGTGCCGTGGACCAGCGGGCCGGCGCCGGGGCGCGGTCTCGCCGACAACCGTTCGCTCGCCGGGACGGCGACGTGGAACGGCAAGCTGTACGGCGCGACGGTCGGGCGCCGCGGGCTTGGCGGCGATGCGCGGGTGACGGTCGATATGGGCACGCTCGCCGGCCGGGCGGACTTCACGAACCTGCAATCCTGGCCGGAAGCGCAGGTCCGCGCGGGCACGGCCTTCGCAGCGACGCCGGGGGTGCAGTGGAAAACAGGCAGCCTCGGCTACACGATCGCGGTGTACGGCAACTATCTGCGCAGCACCGGCGGCGACGACGGCACGATAACCGGCCAGTTCTACGGCCGGGCGCATCAAGGCGTCGCCGGCTCGCTGGAACGCCCCGACCTGACGGCCGTGTTCGGCGCAAGGCGCTGACGCCGGCCGAACGGGGCCGGCCCGCCCCGCCCCGCGAGGCTTCGGAGCCGGCGCTGTAGCGGGTGTCGCAGCCGGTCGCCGCAGCCGGTGCCGCAGCCGGTTGCCCGCAGGATCGCCCGAAACCGCTGCCCGGATTTGCCGCCCTGGACGCGCCAGGAGGCCCGTGGAGCGCCGTCGGGGATTTTCCGGTGTCTTTCCCTTCAGGAACCCGGCCCGCCCTGCCCTGCCCTGCGGCGCGGCGGCAGGGTGCGGTTCCAAATCCGGTCCGCAAGGGCAACGGCGGCGATCCTGCCGGCTCGCACGCTGCGGCCCGATCCGGCGGGGCGGGGCAGGCCGGACCGGACGCCGCTGCCGGAGCGAACGCCGTTCGCCCGATCCGGCGCGCGTCTTCGATGTATCCGGTCAAGGGGAAATGACACCGCCACGGGGTCGATGATTCCTAGGCGACGCACACGGAGGGTATGATGGAAGCGAATCTCGAAATTGTTGCGCAGTCAGTTTCGCGCTGGTACAGCGGACGGGCTTGTGTCCGCAACGGCACCGGCGTTTACTGAATGGCCCTGCTGCGGCGCGTAGCCCGATTTCGCTGCGACAGGGCTCCCCCGGAGGGGCAGGAAAAAGGACCCTTTCATCCCGTTCCCGATCTCTTGCGGCGTCCTGCTGGCCGGGAGACGACCGAAGCGCCGCCGTCGAAGGGTATGCCCTACTGGTGCGGCTCCTGCCGCAGGGTTTCTCGGTGCGGATCGGCACCGCGCTTGAGCGGTCGAAGGTGCCGCTGCGCAAGTGGGCCTTCGCGATCTATCTCGAAATGACCAGCCTCAAGAGCGTATCGTCGATGAAGCTGCACCGCGATTTGCGCGTGACACAAAAGACGGCTTGGTTCATGTTGCACCGGATTCGGGAAGCGTGGGCGGATGAGCGCACCGCGCTGTTCTCCGGGCCCGTTGAGGCCGATGAGACGTACATCGGCGGAAAGCGGTAGAACATGAGCAAGGGGAAGCGCGCGGCGCTGACCGACCGGGGAGCGGTTGGCAAAAGCGTCGTCGCTGGCGTGAAGGACCGCGCCACGAACCGCGTCAGCGCCGCCATCGTGCCGGATACTCGCACCGAGACGCTTACAGGCTTCGTCGAAAGCCGAACCGAGCCGGAAGCGGCGGTCTATACCGACGAACATTCGGCCTATTCCGGTCTGGACCGGGAGCACGAAAGCGTCTGCCACAGCTCCGGCGAGTACATCCGCAACGGCGTTCACACGCAGGGCATCGAGTCGTTCTGGTCGATGATGAAGCGTGCCCACAAGGGCGTCTATCACAAACTGTCCGCCAAGCATCTGAACCGCTACGTTGCCGAGTTTGCCGGCCGGCACAACGTCCGGGAAGCCGACACGCGGGATCAGATGGGCGCGGTCGTAAGCGGCATGGTCGGAAAGCGGCTCATGTATCGGCAGTTGATTGCCGACAACGGACTGCCTTCCGGGGCGCGGGCATGAATGCGGAATCTGTTCTGCGATCATGGCGACCTTCGCAATGAGGCCGATGTAGAACAGAGCTTCGCCCGCCGCCTTATCGAGGCGCTGGGGTATTCCGACAAAGCGATCCGGCCCAAGGCCGCCCTTGAAGAATTAGCCGTTGGCGATGTTGGTGCGGTCCAGCAGCACCGTCCCGATTTTGCAATGAAGGTCGGGGGGCATATCCGATGGATACTGGAGGCTAAAGCCCCGAAGGAACGGCTGGAGCGGCATGTCAAGCAGCCCCGCGATTACGCCGCCGCGATCAACGGCGCGTATGCGACGACCGATCCGGTCAGGTTTTTCCTGCTAACAAACGGCCTTGAAACCGCACTCTATGAGGTCGGCGACAAGCGGCCCGTCGCTTCGCTCAGCTTCCAGCAATTCGTCGAAGGCAATCCTGACTATCGAAGGCTCATGGAGACTCTGCGGCCGGCGGCGTTCGGCAAACCGGTGTCGAGGGCGCAAGAGACCATCCGCTTGTCGAAGCCGACGATTGCCGAGGTGACTTCCGTGTTCGCCCGGTGCCACCAGCAGATTCACCAGTCGGACAAGATCAGCCAGGCAAAGGGCTTCGAGGAATTTGTGAAGATCGTCACCCTCAAGCTGCTCTCCGACAAGGCGATTCGCGACGCTCATCCCGGCCTGATGGCGGAACGATGGTTCGACTACCCGGCGGGCGAGGTTGAGTTTTCTCTGCGCTGGATCACCGCGCAAGAACGGCACGAGGCAAATCCCGTCGATACGATTCTGTTCCAGCGGTTCATGCGGGACCAAGAAAAGGAAATCGCTCTGCAAGTCCGCAAGCGGTTTTTCGATGAAGGCGACCGGATCAACCTAAAGCCGGAAACCATCCGAGCCGTCGTGAAAAGGCTTCAAGGACTCTATCTGTTCGGGATCGACGCCGATCTCAACGGGCGGCTGTTCGAGGATTTCCTGAGCGCGACCATGCGTGGCAAGGACTTGGGCCAGTATTTCACCCCCCGAACCGTGGTCAAGCTGGGTGTCCGCCTCGGCGACTTGAAGGCGACCGACATGGTGCTGGACGGCTGTTGTGGAACGGGAGGGTTCCTGATCGACGCGCTCGCCGATATGTGGACGAAGGTCAACCGCAACGACTCTTTGTCTGCCAGCGCGAAGCGGGATCGCAAGAAGTCCATCGCGGATGAACAGATATACGGAATCGACTTCGCCAAAAGCCCCAATCTAGCGAAGATTGCCCGGCTCAATATGTATCTGCATGGGGACGGCGGGAGCCGGATATTCAATATCGACGGGCTGGATCTGAATGCGGTCGAGGACGCGACGGACACCCCGGAAGAGCAGGTTGAGAAGGCCCAGTTTCGCGACCTCGCATTGGCCGGGCAGTTCGATGTTGTGCTGACCAACCCACCATTCTCGAAGAAATACGAGCGGTCGAACGAAAGCGATGCCCACATTCTCGAACAGTATGTGACCGCCAGCGGCAAGGCCGGGGTGTTTGCCAAGCTGATGTTCTTCGAGATGTACCACCATTATCTGAAACCCGGCGGCCGGCTCATTTCGGTGATCGACGACGGCTTTCTGTCCGGTGCGGACTATCGTCAATTCCGAGAACACCTGCGGCGCCTGTATGCCGTCCGCGCCGTCATATCGCTTCCCGGTGACGCCTTTCAGCGGTCCGAGGCAAGGGTTAAGACCTCATTCATCGTTCTCGAAAAGCGGCGCACGACGGAAAGCGCCAGCCCCGATGACGACCCCGCAATCTTCATGTACCCGTGCCGCTACGTCGGGAACGACGATCCTAAGCGGCGGCGATGGATGCCGGGCGACGATGAATTGCGCCAAAAGGCAACCGAGGAAGTCGCGGTTGCCGTTGACGAGTATCTCCGGTTTCTCGATGGCACGGGCGACGACTCATACATCGTTCCGGCGGCGCGCGCAGTTGATCGCCTGGATGTCAAGCACTGCCTGATCGACAGGGATTGGAGGAACGCCGGGAATCTCCCACCCCTATCCGAATTCATGGAGCCAAAGTCTTTCGAGGGTGACGATTTGGTTGACTGTCCGCTACATGAATCCCCCGTGCAGCTCTTCACCGTGAAATACGACGGCACCGCCGCAGCTGATCGCGTCATTCTGCCTAGAACCGATACCGAATATAAGCAACTGTACCGGGTGCGGGCCGGCGAGCTGGTTATCTCCAACATCGCGGCGACCTATGGCAGCGTTGCCGTGGTCCCGCCGGAACTGGACGGTCTGGTTGTGTCGAAGGAGTATACCGTTCTACAGGCGAGGCCCGGCTACGATGCAAGGGTAATATGGGCGATCCTTCGATCCCCAGAAATCCGGGCGGAGTTCTTGCTCCGTACGACGGGGGCCAACCGCACCCGTGTCCGGTGGTCGGACATTCGATCCATCGCCTTTCGCTATCCAAGCCCGGAAGCGGAGACGGCGTTTCTGCGCCACTTGGAGGGAGCCGAGGCCGCACGCACCAAGGCCCGTGAGGAGGCCTCTGCCGCGACAACGGGCCTGATGGCTGCACTGTCGCTGAATCGGGAGACCGCTGGCGTTATTCTCGACGCATTCAAGCCACCGAAATGAGGGAACCCGCGATGACCGCGAGGCCGAAGAAGCAGCCGAAGCCGGAGATACAGAACCCGCGCTATGCGGGCGCAACGCCCGAAATGGTGGCCCGCGCGGTGATACTGCGCAAGCCGAAGGGCGGACGCGAAAAAACCAAGGTATCCCGCATCATTGCCGACCGTCCTGTTCGGTCAAGTATATAATTCCCATTCCCTTTCCTTCAGGAACCCGGCCCGCCCTGCCCTGCCCTGCGGCACGGCGGCAGGGCGCGGTTCCAAATCCGGTCCGGAAGGGCAACGGCGGCGATCCTGCCGGCTCGCACGCTGCGGCCCGATCCGGCGGGCCGGGCCGGGCCGGAAGCCGCCGCCGGAACGAACGCCGTTCGCCCGATCCGGCGCACGTCTTCGAGGGGACCGACCGCGAAGGGGGCGGCGGCCCGAAGCCGGCGGCGATGGACGGGGAAAGGGTGTCCGTCAGACCGCCTTGCGAAGGGCGTTGTGCGCAAGGGGTCAGATGAAGCGGGCTCGCACGGTCCGGCCTGGCGCGGGCAAGGGAAGGAGGACGACAAGGCAAACATTGACCCGAAGGAAAAGCAAGGGAATGATATGACGCCCACTCCAGAACACGATCCGGGCGCACGGTAGAATATCGCTCGTGCAGTCAGGCCGAATTGGCGGCCAAGACCGCCATCAACAGATCGCCGGGCACGCATCACAAGGTCTGCTACGGCGGTGTTCACAAGTGGATCGAACACTACCGAACCAATTGGAGCTACAGTCGTTGCTCCCGCCGCTGCGTGTCCCGTCGAAGATCGGATGGCGCTTGTATGCGGTACGCTTACAGGGTGCGGTGGCAATCCCGCTGGCGGGACAAGCGGCACTGGTGTTGATCGACGAGTATCTGCGGTAGAAAGACGAAGCCCGGCCGCTGGAACCGGCCGGGCTTCAACGCCCACGACAAGGAGGATTTGTCATGAACGATCAGCAGGCGCTACTTGAACAAGTCGTCGTCGAGGTGACGGTGCTGCGATCAGCCGTCGCCGTTTTGCTTGCCGCTGTCCTGTCCCCCGATGCCCTTCGGGCGTACCGGAGCGAAATTAAACCGCTCGTCGAGTTCCCGGAGGTCAGCGACGAGGTTCTGTCCGATTTTTCTCGCGATCTCGACCATGGGATCGCCCTCAACAGAAGGTTCGCCAAGCGGATTTGATCGAAGCCGGATGACGACTTCAGAACCAGTCTCTTCGATTTCCATTGTCCTTGGCGAGTTACGAAGAGCCGCCCGGTACAGTTCCCGCGACTGAAGAGCGTCAGCATTAGGGTTGGACACGGCGGCCGCTCCCTGTCATAGTGGCAATCCCAAAGCAGGGATATTCGCAGAGAATACCGATAACGCCCCGCGCCGCTTGCCAAAGCTGCGGGGCGGTTCTGCGTCTAGGCGATCAAGTCCTTGTAGCGCAGCCTCTTGCCGACCGGGCCGCGACCGGCCCGGAGCCGCTTGCTGGCCTGCCCCTTGAGGCCGGTGCGGCGGGCCGGCCCGCCGGTCATCGGGCGCGTTCCCGTATCGCCGGTGCGGGGAATGTCCACCGTCCGCGCATCCGCCGGTCGACGCCCGACGCCGTATGCCCGGTCCGTCCTGCGGCCTCCCGTGCGGCGGCGGCCTCGCCCCGGCCCTCGAGCAGCGCCACGATCCGGGCGGTCGCGGCCGGGTCGTCGAGCATCGAGCCGTGCCCGCCCTCCACGGCGAGGACCTCCGCGCCCCGCGATTCGAGGAAGGCGACCTCCGCGCCGGTCAGCCGCCCGACCGCCTCGTCCGTCGTGCCGTAGGCGTAGATCACCTTCGAGAGGTCGGTTCCCGCCAGGAGGCGGGTGTAGCGGTGCTTGCCCAGCGCCCCCTGGAACACCGCCTGCATCCGGACCGACTGCGGCAGCGTGCTCTCCGCGGGCGGCGCGTCCGGGTCCGGATCGATCGGGCCGGCGGCCTGGTCGAACCGGGTGAGCGTGGTGCCGCCCTCGTAGAACCAGGCCACGCCGCTCGCGTCGTGCAGCTTGCTCAGCCGGTTCTCGTACATCGTCCGCTCGATGTCGAGCCGGCCGGCCATGATGACGTAGCGGTCCGCCGCGCCCGGCCCCTTGAGCGCCAGGTAGCGCGGCACGATGAACGAGCCGAAGGAGTGGCTGAACACCACCACCCGCTTGCCCTGCGCCTTGAAGTGGCGGATCACCCGGTCGAGGATCTCGACGCTCACGTCCATCTCCGCCTGGACCCGCGCCACGCTGTCGAGCCTCGCGTCGTCGATCAGCCCGGGGTTCAGGGTCTGCACCTGGTGCACGTTGACCATGATCCGCTTGCCGTGGCCCGGAAACTCCGTCAGGTCCGAGGAGTCCAGCGCGGTGGCGGGACCGCCCTGCGAGAACAGCCAGACGGTGTCGGCGCCGGGGTCGCCGCCCGGCACCGTCTCGTAGAGCCGCGTCGCGTCCTCGGGAAGCGCGGTGAGCGGAACGAGCCTCGGGGCGGCGGCCTGCCGCAGCGCGACGGTCTTCTCGCGCGCGACGAGGGCGAGGAGGTCGGGCTTCGCCTCCCCGGCGCAGCGCCCGGCCGCCGCCCCGAGGCGGATGCTCAGCCCGAGACGCGCCGCCGTCTCGCCGCGCCCCGTGTCGCGCTCGAGGTCGAGCCCGACCCTCGCGCAGCCGAACCGGTAGCCCGCGCCGGCCGAGAGCCGCCAGGCGTCCGTGCCGCCGCGGCCGTCCGGGCCGCGGGCGATCTCGCGGAACGCCCGTCCCCGCAGCGTCCAGCGGTCGTCCAGGGCGAAACGGTAGCGCAGCTCGGGGCCGCCCACGGCGTACTCGGTCAGCCGCGCCGCGCCGGACTCCCACGCGCGCCGCCCGGTCAGCGGGAAGTACCAGTTGGCCCCGATCCGGCTTCTCCCGCTCTGGTAGTCCGCGCCGAGGCTCGCCTGGCGGTGCGTCCTGGCGCGGCCGGGGTCGGAGATGCGGTTGAGGTCGTGGAACGCGTTCAGCCCGACGATGCCGCCGGCGCCCTCGAAGCGGTAGACGATCCCGAGCGTGCCGCCCTGGAGGCTTCGCCCTCCCGGCCCCCGCGAAAGGACGAGGCCGGGCTGGACGAACAGCGCGCCGCGCCGGTCCCCGGGCTCGCCGAGCGGCACCGCCGCGTCGAGCTCGACCCGCGCGGCGGCGCCGCGCCCGCCGGTTTCGCCGCCGCCGGCGATCTCGTACCGGGGGCGTTGCCCGCCGCCCTCTTCCGCCGCCGGGGCCGCACAGCCCGAGGCCGCAGCGACGGCCATGACCGCGGCGGCCGCCCGGCCGGGCGGCCGGCCCGCCCGGTGAACGACGCACGCCTGCCGGTTTCGAGGCATGGCCTCCTCCCCGCTTCCTGGCCCCGCGCATCGCCGCCGCAACGGCACTGTGGCGGCGGCATTGTGGCGGCGACCGCGGGCGGCGGGCAATATCAGAGACCGGGGGGTCGCGTCCAGCCCCATGCCGCCGCCGGGGGCGTACACGCGGCTCGCCGCCCGGACGAAGGGGCGGCATGGTTCGGTCCCGACGCGTGACCCGGGGAACCTCACGGACCGGAACGAGGACCGTCCGGATGCGCTCAGTCCCGGTCCGTGCGGCGGGTGAGATCGCCGAAGAATTCCAGGCATTGCCGTGCGAGGGGCCGGGCGCATCCGCGTTCGGTGAGCCGGGCGTATTGGGGGCGGTCGATCTCGACGAAGCCGTCGCCGACCGCGACCAGCGCGCCGGAATCGAGATAGCGGCGGATCGGGCGCCGGCAGCCGATCGCGAGGCCCTTGCCGGCGACGGCGTCCTCCAGCAGGAACATGTAGTCGAAATAGGTCAGGCGGCGCGGCTGGCCGGCGGGCGGGCCGGCGGCCTCGAACCAGTCGTCCCAGGTCGCCCAGCCCCGGCTGGCGCGCGCGCCTTCGAGGATCGTCAGGCCGTCCCAGTCCCATTCCCGGACCGGCCGGTCCAGGACGGCCGAATGCGCCCGGGCGTAGCCGGGGGCGCACACCGGCCGCACCGCCTGGCGGAACGCCACCGCCCGGTCCCCGGACGCGCCGCCGCCCGGGTCGTAGGAGAGCAGGATGTCGGCTTCGTACTCGCCCACCCGGTCCAGCAGGTCGTAGTCGCAGGTCAGGATATGGACATGGGCGCCCGTCCCGCCGGCCGTCCGGTGCAGGTCCTCGCGCAACGGCATCAGGAGCAGCATGGCCACGCCGTGGCTGGCGGCGATGACGACGGGCGCGTTCCGTTCGGTCAGCAGCGTGCCGGTCGCGCCGAGCCTGTCGAGGCTGGCGGCGACCGCCTCGCGGTACAGGTCGCCTTCGCGGGTCAGGCGCACGCCCCGGTGGACCCGGTCGAACAGCTTCGTCCCGAGCATGCGCTCGAGATCGGCGACGGTGCGGCTCACCGCCGACTGCGTGGTGTGAAACTCCTTGGCGGCGGCGCTGAACCCGCCGAGCCGGGCGGCGCTCTCGAACACGCGCAGATGGCGCATCGGCGGGAGTGGAGGCGGCTTCTGCATGGCGGGCGGCCTGTGGAAAGGGTCGAAACGGCATATCACGAACGGTCCGCAGGGCCAATGCGCGCCTGCCCCGAGCGAAGCCGCAGGGACGGCGCGGGTGGCGGGAGCCGTCCCGGACGCACTCCCGCGTCCCGCCGCCGCGGATCAGATCAGGCCGCAGCGCAGGGCCTGGACCGCGGCGTGGTGCTTGTTCCGGCTGCCGAGCTTGCACGTCGCGTTGTGGACATGGCGGTTCACGGTGAACACGGACAGGCCGAGAATGACGGCCGTTGCGGCCGCCGTCTTGCCCTCCAGCACCCACAGCAGGCACTCCCTCTCCCGCGCGGAGAGGCCGGGACCGTCGCCGGGATCGTCGCCGTCCCCGGCCCGCAGGCCGGGCAGCCGGCCCACGGCGAACTCGTGGGCGTCGCAGGCGGCGGCGAGAAGCCTTCCGATGTGCCCGGACGCCGCCGCCCTGACGCGCTCCGCGTCGGAAGCGACCGCACTGAACAGGCCGAGCGCGCCGTCTGCGCTGCGCACGGGAAGCGTCAGGCCGTGCCCGAGCCCGAAGTCCTGCGCTTCGGCCATCATCCGGCGCTGCCGGGGGTCCGGGTAGCGCCCGCCCGCCGTCCAGAAAAACGGCCGCGTCTCTCTCGTCGCCCGTTCCACGACCGGATCGAGCAGGACATAGTCGCGCTCGATATACCGCTCGCCCCACGCCTGGGGATAATCCGTGATCGCCGTGCCGTAGATGTCCGCCCGGCACCCCCGCGGCGGCGAGACCGTGACGTAGGCCATCCGGTCCAGCCCCGTTTCCCTGACGATCCGCCCGAGATGGAGGCGGGCTTCGGCAACCGTGCTGCCGGGCGGTATCCGGCTGCCGTCGAACAACGCGCTCATCGGGATGCCGGCGGGCGGCTCAAGCCCCCCCGGCGAGTCCCCCGCGTGTCCCGTGTCCGGCGTGCCGGAGCGGAGCGAATGTCGCTTCATCGGCCTCTCCTCCCTCGAAACGATGCGCCCTCCGCCGGAGCGAAGGCCATCGCGGCAGACTAGCGCGGCCGCCTTCCCCGGTAAAATGCTGTTTCCGCCCCGAAATCATAGCCGTTTCGCTATGTCCATGTCGGAATCCCATGGCAAACCTTAGGAATTTACATGCCGCGAACGCCGGTGCTGTTATGCCCGCCTGACCTCACGCTCCCGTCCGCCCGCCCGGCATCGCTCACGGGCATCGCGCGCGGGCAGGCCGAAACGGAAGGCATTCGCACCATGACAATTCCGGCAGGGACAATTCCGGCAGGGACAATTCCGGCAGGCTCGGCACGGGCCGCGTCCGCCGCGGCGCTACAGCAGCTTGACCAGGGCGACGATCAGCCCGCCCTGGGCGATCAGCGCGCCGAACATCCATTTCAGGAGACGGGCCTCGACCCGCGCGAGGTCGGTCCTGGTCTCCTGCCGCAGAGCTTCGATGTCGGCCTTGAGCCCGGCCTCGACCCCGGCGAGGTCGGTCCTGGCCTCCTGCCGCAGGGCTTCGATGTCGGCCTTGAGCCCGGCCTCGACCCTGGCGAGGTCGGCCTGGATCGCCGCGACATCGGCCTTGGTGGCGAGATTGGCGTCGAGCAGGGCGACATGCTCCTCGGCCAGGGTCTCGGCCTGCCGCTCGGTGAAGCCGCTCTCGGTCAGGCGCTTGACGAAGCGGTGGGTGTCGAAGGCGATGGCGTCTTCGGGCATGCGCCGAGCATAGGGCGCGCCCGGCCGGCCGGCAAGGCGCGCCGGGCCGGGTCCCCGTGGCGCCGCCTCGCCCTCCTCCCCGTCCTCGCGCTGCTGCTCGGCGCGCTCGGCCTGTTTGCGGCCGCGCCCGCCGCAGCGCAGATCACCGTCTGGTCCGCGACGCTGACGGTGCAGAGCTACAATCTCAATACCGGTCTGGCCGTGCTCGGTTGCCGGCATCCCATCCAACTCTCAAACGCCTACCTGTGCTCGGGAGTGCTCACGGACGATGACTTCAGTTTTGAAGGCGTCAGTTACAGCGTCTTGACACTCGAGGATCTTCCAGCGGTGAACCAGGTCTGGTTCGCACTTGGCCGCTCTATCAGGAATGACTTACTGCCACGGGACATCTGGCGATACGGGACGCTGGTTATCGGCAGCAGGAGCTTCAGGCTGCAGGACGCCGCGATCAGCAACATTGGGGGCAGCCCGGACGGCGCCATTGACAACCTCGCAAAATGGACCACGACCACCCGCCTGGGCTGGAGCGCTGGAGACCAGATTCCGGTGAAACTGGTGTATAACGCGCCGCCGCCGACCTCTCTGACCCTGAGCGCCACCGACACCGCGCCGCGCGAGGGCGGCGGCCCGGTCACGGTGACGGCGACGCTGGACGAACCGGCTCCCGATGGCCTGCAGGTGAACGTCCTCCTCCGCGGCACGGCGACCTGGCGGGAAGGCAACTGGCCGGGCGCCCGGCCGCATGTCGAGTCCCCCCCCGGTACGCCGAGGGGAGACGGCAGCCAGGCGTTGGCGGCCGGTGCGGACTACTGGACGCCGGCGCCGGCCGGTGTGGAACGGGGATTCTGGTTCGGCGAGGCGTCGGCCAGTTCCGTCCAGGCCGGCGCGCTGCTGAAGATCCCCGCGGGCCAGAGGAGCGCCAGCTTCGAGGTCCACATCCTCGACGACACGCACAATGACGACGGCGAGACGATCGAGATCGAGGCCCAAGCGTACCACAACATCTCCTACACCGCCTCGGTCAATCAGCACCAACATGCCTTGTGTCCCTCCGGGACGTGCCAGGTGCCGGCGTCCTGGATGAAGCATCTGACGGGCGTTTCCGACGAACTCACCCTGACCATCCGGAACCACGAGAACGCGGAGACGGAGGCCGCGCGGCTGGCGGCGGAGGCGGCCGCGGAGGCGGAGAGGCAGCGGCTGGCGGCGCTGCGCGCGGCGGCGGGCGGGCCGCTGAGCGGTCTTGCGCTCACGGCCGGCTCGCAGGCGGTGGCGCTGGTCCCGGCCTTCTCGCCGGGGGTGACGCGCTACCGGGCGGAGGTCCCGTTGGGGACGGCGCGCGTGACGCTGGCGCCGTCGTGGGGCGCGGAGGCCGAGCTGGGCGGTGCGCCGACCGTGTTGGCGCGGTCGGGCGGGGCGGCGACGCTTCTGGCGCAGACGCAGGTCCATGCCTCGGGCACGGCGGCGGCGCTGGCGCTGTCGTCGGCCGGCCCGACCAAGCTGGAGGTGACGGTGCTCGAACCGGACGGTTCGGGGAAGCGATTGCAGGGGACGACCACGACGTACCGCGTCGAGGTGGTCGGGGCGGCGGTGCCGCAGACGGCGGCGCAGACCGTGACGGTGGCGTTCAGCAACGTCCCGCCGGAGCATGACGGGCAAGCGCCGTTCACGCTGGACGTGCAGTCGGGCTCGAAGCCCGCTGTGGAGGCGTTCACGGTAACGAACGGGACGGTCGTGCGGGCGTGGAGTCTGGACCCGGTGCTGTGGCGGGTCCGGGTCGAGCCGAAGTCCTGGAAGGACGTGAAGATCGCGTTCGGCGGGGCGTCGGCGACGGTCCCGGGCCCGGCGCGCATCCGGGTCGCGGACGCGCGGGCGAAGGAGGGCAAGGACGCCTCGCTCGACTTCGCGGTGACGCTGAGCCGGGCGGCGTCGGGGCCGGTGTCGGTGGACTACGCGACGAAGGACGGCACGGCGGCGGCGGGGGCGGACTACACGGCCGCGTCGGGCACGCTGACCTTTGCGCCGGGCGAGACGGCGAAGACGGTCTCGGTGGCGCTGCTCGACGACTCGATCGACGAGGGCAAGGAGAGGTTCACGCTCCGGCTCTCGAACCCGCGGGGGGCGTATCTGCGCAAGATGCACCGCGAGGCGAAGGGTGTCATCAGGAACGACGACCCGCTGCAGGCGATGTGGCTGGCGCGGTTCGGGCGTACGGTGGCCGCGGACGCGGTGGCGTCGGTGACGGCGCGGCTGGAGACGCCGCGCGGCGCGGGCTCGCACCTGACGCTCATGGGGCAGCGCGTGAACTTCGGCGAGGCCGAGGGCGCCGAAGGCAAGGCGCTGACCGACGTGCTGACGGGGCTCGCGCGGGCGTTCGGCGCGCCTTCGGCGCCGGCGAACGGCCCCGATCCGGGGGACCCGTTCGCCCGCCACGGCCTGTCCAACGGCTTGAACGACCGCACCGCCTTCGCACCGGCGCGGCAGCCGACGGGGCGCGAGCTGCTGCTGGGCACGTCGTTCCGCATGGTGCTCGACCGCAGCGCCGGCGCGCAGTGGACGGGCTGGGGCCAGGGGGCGTCGGTGTCGGGCTTCTCGGCTGCGGCGCCGGGCCTCGGCCTCACCGGCGAGTCGGCGACCGGGTCGATGGGCATGGACTGGGAGTCGGGCCGGCTGCTGCTGGGCTTCGCGATGACCCACAGCGTCGGCGAGGGCACGGCGCGCGACGCCGGCTGGCGCTACGCGCTGGGCAGCACGGCGACGATGGCGCTGCCCTATGCGCGGCTCAGGCTCACCGACCGGGTGTCGGTGTGGGGCCTCGCCGGCGCGGGCAAGGGACGGCTCGCCCTCGACCTCGACGGCGGCGGCGACGGCGCCGTGGCGCAGAGATACCGCACGGACCTGTCGATGACTCTGGTCGCGCTGGGCGGGCGCGGCGACCTGCTGACGCCCGCCGAGGCCGGCGGCTTCGCGCTGGCGCTCAAGGCCGACGCCTTCTGGGTGGGCACGAAGTCCGACCGGGTCAAGGACTCGGCGTTCGGCAGCCTCGCCGGCGCGCGGGGCGAGTCGGGCCGGGTGCGGGCGGTGCTGGACGGCTCGCGCACCTTCTCGTTCGCCAGCGGCGCGGCGCTGACGCCGTCGCTCGAGCTCGGGGTGCGCCACGATTCGGGCGACGCGGAGACCGGGACGGGCCTGGAGGTCGGGGCCGGCCTCGGCTGGGCCGACCCGTCGCGGGGCCTCGACATGGCGCTGAAGGTGCACGGCCTGGCGGTGCATGCCGAGCGCGGCTACGGCGAATGGGGCGTGTCGGGATCGCTCCGGCTGGTGCCGGGCAACGCGGGGCGCGGCCTCTCGATGTCGCTCACGCCGTCGTACGGCGCGGACCCGTCGGGCTCCGGGCGGCTGTGGGCGCTGCCGGCGTCGGCGGGGCTGGCGGCGAACGGCGCGGCGGAGCTGTCGGGCCGGTTCGACGCCGAGGCCGGCTACGGCCTGGCGCTGTTCGGCGGCGGCTTCACCGGCACGCCCAATGTCGGCTTCGGGCTGTCGGAGACGGCGCGCGTGTACCGCATGGGCTGGCGGCTGACCTCGGCGGTGCGCGGCGACCCCGGCTTCGAGGTCAGCCTCGACGCCACCCGCCGCGAGGCCGCCAACGACAACGGCGCCGAGCACGGGGTGATGCTGAGAAGCACGATCCGCTGGTAGGGGCCGGGCGCTCTCCACGCAACGCCGAGCGTTTGCAGAACAACCGACGGGATTTCGCGCGAGAGCCTGCATCTCGCCGGACGCCTGCCCGGCCGTCGCCGGGCATCCGTCGCCGCATCGATTGCCAGTATCCTGGAGGACAAGTGATGACACCGACGTTCGTTTCGATCGAAAGGCTGACAGGCGCGGTGCGTCCGCGCGGTATAATGAAGCCAGCGGCATCCAGCGGCATGAGGTGCGCGCAGCGGGAGACCGCCCCACCTGACCCGTCCGCCGGCCTTCGCGGATCTTCCGGCGGGAACGCCGCCGCTCCGGCGGTCTCGCGGCGGGCCGCGTCCGCGTGGCGCCGCCCCGCCCTCCTCCCCGTCCTCGCGCTGCTGCTCGGCGCGCTCGGCCTGTTCGCCGCCGCGCCCGCCGCGGCGCAGACCACCGTCTGGTCGTCGGTGCTGACGGTTAATGCGGAAGGCGCAGGCCTAGGCTGCGGCGTTGGAGTCGGCTGTAAATCTCGGTTAACGGACAATAGCTTTACGGTGGGCGGCACGGACTTTGTTATTGCTTTATTGCAGGACTACAACAGTGGCACTTATAGCGGTCAACTGAGGTTCCAGTTAGATGAGAATCCGAATGATGCTCTGAAGGCCATGAAACTTTGTGTCGGGTCGACCTCATTTTCGCTGTCGAGCCCTTTTGGCAATCTGTACGCTTTCACCGACGCCAACCTGCCCTGGTCGGCCGGCGCCAAGGTGCCCCTGAGCATTGTGGCCAGCAGCGCTTCCTGCCCGGCCTACCTGGGCCGCCAAGGCAGCATGTCCGTCGACGGGTTCCACCCGATGGGACCCGGACGCATGAAGATCGCCGAGGGCACATCGATCACCTACGGCATCGTGATCCACCAGCCGCCGACCGCGGATCTGACCATCACGCCGCGACACCACAACGTCCGACCGGACGGCAGCGACTACCCCGAGGTCGACAACCGACTGCTCACGATCCACAACGGGGTCACCTGGAAAGCCGCCCCGCACCCCAACTACATGAGCGGGGACTGGCAGCAGGCCAAATCGGTCAGGCTCACCGCGGTGGACGACAACGTGTGCAAGTCTCCGTCCGGCACCCGGTACTGGATCAGGCACCACGGCAGCGGCGGCGGTCCCGACTGGGGCGGCTGGGACCGGCAGGACCGGCACCATGGCCTGGTGATCTCGATCGAAATCATCGACGACGACTGCAAATATCTGGCCGCTTCCCCGGGCCGCGTGTATCCGGAGGAGGGCGCCAGCGCGACCTACACCGTCCGTCTGAAGACGCCGCTCGAGGACGCCGCGTACATTTCCCCGCGCATCAGCGTCCCCGGCGACAGCGACCCCGGCGCGATCACGGTCTCTCCCGAGCGGATCCGGGTCGAAGCGGGAGACACGAGCCCGAAGACGTTCACGGTCAGCGCCGGAAGGGACGCGAACTCCCGTAACGAGGTCCTGGTTGTCGACCACAGCGTCGACTCGCCGGAGGTCCCGGCGGATTACCTGGGCGGCCGGGTGACCGTCATTGTCCAGGACGCCCAGAACACGGCGAGGACGCACGAGCGCGACGCGTTGAGCGTGACCGGGCTCGCGCTCGCGGCCGGCTCGGAGGCGGTGGCGCTGAGCCCGGCCTTCTCGACGGATGTGCTGTCGTACCGGGCGGAGGTCCCGGCGGGGACGGCGCGCGTGACGCTGGCGCCGCACTGGAGCGGCGGGGCGAGCGTGCACGCGGGCTCGCGCCGGGGCGGGACGACCTTCACGCGCCCGTCGCGGGTGCGGCCGTCGGGGACGGCGGTCGATCTGGCGCTGGCGCCGGACGGCGGCGCGACCGAGCTGTGGGTGATGGCGAGCGGCGGTCCGGGCGGCATGACGACCTACCGCATCGAGGTGACCGAGGCGCAGGTGCGCGAGGAGCCGCCGCCGCAGACGGCGGAGACGCCCGAGGAACAGACCCCGCCGGAAGAAGAGGCCCAGACCGTGGCGGTGGCGTTCGGCACCGTCCCGGCGGAGCATGACGGGCGGACGGCGTTCGCGCTCGACGTGCAGTCGGGCTCGAAGCCGGCCCCCGACGCGTTCAAGGTGACGGCCGGGACGGTGACGGGCGTGGAGTCGCTGGACCCGGTGCTGTGGCGGGTGCGCGTCGCGCCGAAGTCCTGGAAGGACGTGACGGTCGCGCTCGGCGCGGCGTCGGCGAAGGTTCCGGGCCCGGCGCGCATCCGGGCCGCAGACGCCAAGGCCAGGGAGGGCAAGGACGCCGCGCTCGACTTCGCGGTGACGCTGAGCCGCGCGGCCACCGGGCCGGTCTCGGTGGACTACGCGACCAAGGACGGCACGGCGGCGGCGGGGGCGGACTACACGGCCGCGTCCGGCACGCTGACCTTCGCGCCGGGCGAGACGGCGAAGACGGTCTCGGTGGCGCTGCTCGACGACTCCATCGACGAGGGCAAGGAGACGTTCACGCTCCGGCTCTCGAACCCGCGCGGTGCGTATCTGCGCAAGCGGCACCGCGAGGCGAAGGGTGTGATCCGGAACGACGACCCCTTGCAGGCGATGTGGCTGGCGCGCTTCGGGCGCACGGTGGCCGCGGACGCGGTGGCGTCGGTGACGGCGCGGCTGGAGACGCCGCGCGGCGCCGGCTCGCACCTGACGCTCATGGGCCAGCGCGTGAACTTCGGCCCGATGGACGGAGACCGGGCCGAGGGCGGCGAAGGCAAGGCGCTGACCGGCGTGCTGACGGGCCTCGCGCAGGCGTTCGGGGCGCGCAGGGCGCCGGCGAACGGCCCCGATCCGGGGGATCCGTTCGCGCGCCACGGCCTCGCCGGGGCGTGGACCGGCCGCACCGCCTTCGCACCGGCGCGGCAGCCGACGGGGCGCGAGCTGCTGCTGGGCACGTCGTTCCGCATGGTGCTCGACCGCAGCGCCGGCGCGCAGTGGACGGGCTGGGGCCAGGGCGCGTCGGTGTCGCGCTTCTCGGCCGCGGGGACGGGCCTCGGCCTCACCGGCGAGTCGGCGACCGGCTCGATGGGCATGGACTGGGAGCAGGGCCGGCTGCTGCTGGGCTTCGCGATGACCCACAGCGTCGGCGAGGGCGCGGCGCGGGACGCCGGGTGGCGCTACGCGCTGGGCAGCACGGCGACGATGGCGCTGCCCTATGCGCGGCTCAGGCTCACCGAGCGGGTCTCGGTGTGGGGCCTCGCGGGCGCGGGCACGGGACGGCTCACCCTCGACCTCGACGGCACCGTGCCGCAGAAGTACCGCACGGACCTGTCGATGTCCCTGGTCGCGATGGGCGGGCGCGGCGACCTGCTGACGCCCGAACAGGCCGGCGGCTTCGCGCTGGCGCTCAAGGCCGACGCCTTCTGGGTGGGCACGAAGTCCGACCGGGTCGCGGCGTCCGAGTTCGGCAGCCTCGCCGGCGCGCGGGGCGAGTCGAGCCGGGTGCGGGCGGTGCTCGACGGCTCGCGCAGGTTCTCGTTCGCCAGCGGCGCGGCGCTGACGCCGTCGCTCGAGCTCGGGGTGCGC
This sequence comes from Alphaproteobacteria bacterium, assembly GCA_965202925.1. Lineage (GTDB taxonomy): Bacteria > Pseudomonadota > Alphaproteobacteria > Bin65 > Bin65 > Bin65. The sequence continues at coordinate 571,038 of CBDBCG010000003.1, forward strand.
CACGATTCGGGCGACGCGGAGACCGGGACGGGCCTGGAGGTCGGGGCCGGCCTCGGCTACGCCGACCCGTCGCGGGGCCTCGACATGGCGCTGAAGGTGCACGGCCTGGCGGTGCATGCCGAGCGCGGCTACGAGGAATGGGGCGTCACGGGATCGCTGCGGCTGGCGCCGGGCGGCGCGGGGCGCGGCCTGTCGATGTCGCTCACCCCGTCCTGGGGCGCGGACCCGGCCGGCTCGCAGCGGCTGTGGGCGCTGCCGGCATCGGCGGGGCTGGCGGCCACCAATGGCGCGGCCGACCCGTCGGGCCGGTTCGACGCCGAGGCCGGCTACGGCCTGGCGCTGTTCGGCGACCGCTTCACCGGCACGCCCAATGTCGGATTCGGGCTGTCGGAGACGGCGCGCGAGTACCGCATGGGCTGGCGGCTGACCTCGGCGGTCGAGGGCGACCCCGGCTTCGAGGTCAGCCTCGACGCCACCCGCCGCGAGGCCGTCAACGACAACGCGGCCGAACACGGGGTGATGCTGAGAAGCACGATCCGCTGGTGAGGGGCCGGGCGCGGGCAAGGCCAAACACAGCGCGATGCTGCGCGCCCTGACCCGCTGGCGGGAGCGGGGCGCGTTCCTCAGGCGCGCCGGCGGGCTGCTGTCCCGTCTTCGAGTTCTGCGCCCGGCGGCAGGCCGGCTTGCGGCGGTGGCTGCCCTCCTGGCTGCCCTCCTGGCTGCATCGGTTGCACTGCCTTCCGCCCATGCGCAGGAAAGGGTTCCGGATCCGCCCCGGAACGTGGCGGCCGTTCTTCTATGTACAAGCACCTTTCTCGGCGTATCCCTGACCTGGGATACGCCGGACGAGACCGGCGATTCGCCGGTCACGCACGTCCTGGTCCGGCGAGAGCATGTCCGGGACGGCGGCGTCGGAACAGAGCGGAACGAGCGTTCCGTGTCGGTCGGCAGCCTCGGCGGGGTCAACCGGATTGCCGATCTGCGGCTCCAGTCGGGCAGGCGGTACGAGTATCGGCTTGCGCTCAGGAACTCCGCCGGCGCGGGCGCATGGTCCGAACGGGTCTCGCAGACGCCTCGAACGGAGTGCCCCAACAACGCGCCCGCGTTCGCCGCCGCCTCGCTGACGCGCAGCGTGGCCGAGAACACGGCCGCGAACACGAACGTCGGCGATCCGATCCCGGCGGCGACCGACGCGGACCCGGGCGACACCCTGACCTACACGATGGCGGGGACCGACGCGTCCTCGTTCACGTTCGACGCCTCGGCCCGGCAGATCAAGACCAGGCAGGGCGTCACCTACGACCACGAGGCGAAGTCGCGCTACGCGGTGAGCGTCAAGGTGAGCGACGGCACGGCCAGCGACACGGTGGCGGTGGCGATCGACATCACCGACGTGGCCGAGCCGCCCGCGAAGCCCGCAGCGCCGACGGTGTCCGGGGCCTCGACCGCGAGCGTGGACGTGAGCTGGAGCGCGCCGGCCAACGCCGGCAGGCCGGCCATAGCGAGCTACGACCTGCGCTACCGGGCGGGCGGCGGCGGCCAGTGGAGCGCCGGCCCCCAGGACCGGACCGGGACCGCGGCGACGATATCGGGCCTGACGGCGGGCACGTCCTACGAGGTGCAGGTGCGGGCGACCAACGCCGAGGGCGACAGCCCCTGGTCCGACCCCGGCACGGGCAGCACCAACACGGGCGGCACCGCCCCGCGGCCGACCACCAGCACGCCGACCACCGACACGCCGTCCACCGACGCGCCGTCCACCGACACGCCGTCCAACAACGCGCCCGCGTTCGCCGCCGCCTCGCTGACGCGCAGCGTGGCCGAGAACACGGCCGCGAACACGAACGTCGGCGATCCGATCCCGGCGGCGACCGACGCGGACCCGGGCGACACCCTGACCTACACGATGGAGGGGACCGACGCGTCCTCGTTCACGTTCGACGCCTCGGCCCGGCAGATCAAGACCAGGCAGGGCGTCACCTACGACCACGAGGCGAAGTCGCGCTACGCGGTGAGCGTCAAGGTGAGCGACGGCACGGCCAGCGACACGGTGGCGGTGGCGATCGACATCACCGACGTGGCCGAGCCGCCCGCGAAGCCCGCGGCGCCGACGGTGTCCGGGGCCTCGACCGCGAGCGTGGACGTGAGCTGGAGCGCGCCGGCCAACGCCGGCAGGCCGGCCATCGCGAGCTACGACCTGCGCTACCGGGCGGGCGGCGGCGGCCGGTGGAGCGCCGGCCCCCAGGACCGGACCGGGACCGCGGCGACGATATCGGGCCTGACGGCGGGCACGTCCTACGAGGTGCAGGTGCGGGCGACCAACGCCGAGGGCGACAGCCCCTGGTCCGACCCCGGCACGGGCAGCACCAACACGGGCGGCACCGCCCCGCGGCCGACCACCAGCACGCCGACCACCGACACGCCGTCCACCGACACGCCGACCAACGACGCGCCCGCGTTCGGCGCCGCCTCGCTGACGCGCAGCGTGGCCGAGAACACGGCCGCGAACACGAACGTCGGCGATCCGATCCCGGCGGCGACCGACGCGGACCCGGACGACACCCTGACCTACACGATGGCGGGGCCCGACGCGTCCTCGTTCACGTTCGACGCCTCGGCCCGGCAGATCAAGACCAGGCAGGGCGTCACCTACGACCACGAGGCGAAGTCGCGCTACGCGGTGAGCGTCAAGGTGAGCGACGGCACGGCCAGCGACACGGTGGCGGTGGCGATCGACATCACCGACGTGGCCGAGCCGCCCGCGAAGCCCGCGGCGCCGACGGTGTCCGGGGCCTCGACCGCGAGCGTGGACGTGAGCTGGAGCGCGCCGGCCAACACCGGCAGGCCGGCCATCGCGAGCTACGACCTGCGCTACCGGGCGGGCAGCGGCGGCCGGTGGAGCGCCGGCCCCCAGGACCGGACCGGGACCGCGGCGACGATATCGGGCCTGACGGCGGGCACGTCCTACGAGGTGCAGGTGCGGGCGACCAACGCCGAGGGCGACAGCCCCTGGTCCGACCCCGGCACGGGCAGCACCGACGCGCGGCCGGACCCGCAGGCGTGGCTGGCGCGCTTCGGGCGCACGGTGACGGGGCAGGTACTGGATGCGGTGGAAGCCAGACTCTCCGGCCCGCGCACGGCGGGCGCCGAGGCGTCGCTGGCCGGGCAGGCATTGCCGACGTGGACCGCCGGGACCTCCGCGTCCCGGGCGGCGAACGACGACACGCTCGACGCGACTCCTGGCGCGAGCGCAAGCGCCGGGGACCGCGACGCCGTGGCGGCGCTGGGGACGTGGCTGTACCGGGTCGGTCCCGGCCCCGGATCGGGGTCGGGGGCAGGCGGCGACGGCGGATCCCGGGGCGGCGCGCACGGCCCATGGGGCGGCACGCGGCCGGGCTTCCGGTCGCGCGCGGTGACGGCGCGGGACGTCCTGACCGGCACGTCGTTCGCGCTGACCGGCGCCTCGAAGGCGGGCGGCGGCTTCGGCGCGCTGTGGGGCCGGGGGGCGATCGGCAGCTTCGACGGCCGCGAGGGCGATCTCACGCTGGACGGCGAGGTGACGACCGGGCTGATCGGCGCCGACTGGGCGTCCGACCCCGGACCGGAGTCCGGGGCGGGACGCTGGATAGCCGGCCTTGCGGTCGGCCATTCGCGCGGCGCCGGCGGCTACCGCTCGCCGGCGGGCAAGGGCGAGGTCGAGGCGACGCTGACCGGGGTCTACCCCTATGCGGGGATGGACCTGACCGACCGGCTCTCGGCCTGGGCGGCGGCGGGCTACGGCTCGGGCGAGGTCACGGTCGAGCCCGACGGCAAGGCGGCGCTGAAGGCCGATCTCGCCATGACCATGGCTGCGGCGGGGCTGCGCAGCGAGCTGGTGCGCCCGCCGGCGGCCGGCGGCGGCCTGTCGCTGGCCTTGAAGGGCGACGCGCGCTTCACGCGCACCTCGTCCGACGCGGCCGGGGGGATGGCGGCGTCCGACGCCGACGTGTGGCTGATGCGCGCCGGCATCGAGGGCTCGCGCCGCTTTGCGCTCGGTGGAAACGGCGCGGCGCTGACGCCGGCCTTCGAGATCGGCATGCGGCTCGACGGCGGCGACGCGGAGGAGGGCTTCGGCGCGGATATCGGGGGCGGCCTCGCCTTCGCCGGTCCGGGGACCGGCCTCGCGCTGGACCTGAAGGCGCGCGGGCTGCTGGCCCACGAGGCCTCGGGCTTCCGGGAGTGGGGCGCGAGCGCGCAGCTCGCCTGGGACCCGCAGCCCGCTACGGACCGGGGGGTCTCGGCCACGCTGCGCCAGTCCTGGGGCGCGTCGCCCTCGGGCGGCATGGACGCGCTGCTCGGGCGCGACACCCTGGCCGGGCTGGCGCCCGACGGCGGCGACGGGCGCTTCCGGGCATCGAGCCGCCTGGAAGGCGAGATCGGCTACGGCATGGCGCTGTTCGGCGGCGCGTTCACCGGCACGCCCAACATGGGCTTCGGGATGTCGGACGGCGGCGCGCGGGATTACCGGGTCGGCTGGCGGCTCACCTCCGCCGTGCCCGGCGACCCCGGCTTCGAGGTCAGCCTCGACGCGACCCGGCGCGAGCCGACGAACGGCCCCGGATCGGGGTCCGGTGCAGGCAAGGCCGAACACGGCGTGATGCTGCGGTCGTCGATCCGCTGGTAGGGGTCTGGCGCGGCCCCGAAGGCCGAAAACCCGAAATCGCCCCTGGCGGCCGGAGGAAGCCCGTAGAGCGGCGAGTCCGATTTTCGGCTACCCCCTACGCGGGAACCCGGCCGCTGTAGGCCCTGCCCCGCCGCCCGGCAGCGGCGGCCCCTCTGAAAATTCGTCCGGCATGGCCGCCCGCCGCCGTTCCATGCCGGGGCGAAATCCGGCGGCGCAGCGATCGGCGCGATCGGGGCGCGCGATCGACGGCGATCGGGCGGACGTGGCGGCGGATGTTGACGGCGGCCGGCGCGGCGCTGTAGGGATTCGTTTGCGTCCGCCGCATCAATGCGCCGCCGCGGCCGGGAACCCACCCCCGGCCCCGGTTGGTGGCATCACCCGGCGTTGCCGTCCGGGTTCTCGCCTGCGGGGACCGCCCGACGGACAACACTGCCGGCTCTGCGGCGGGCGCGCCGCTCCGCATGGGGCGCGGATTGAAACGAACGGTCAGCTAAGATGGCTGATTGCGTCGTGCAGGGTGCGGGCCGGTCCCGGCCCCATTGAAGCGTGGACGCCGTGAGGCAATCACCTTCGCCCGCAAGGGCTTCCGGGACCGGCCCGCGCCTCGATGGCCCGGCCGGGGCGAGTCGACCGGACCGAGTCGACCGGCTGCACCGGAGTGTGTGTGCCATGCGCACAATTTGCCTAGTGGCGTGTTTCCTGGTGGCGGGCGCTTTCGCAATTCTGAACGGGCCGGCGGCCTTGGCCAAATTCAAAGGGGGTTACACCGTCAGTTGCGGCAAGAACTGGATCACGTTCCGCACGGAGCTTCAGATTCCAAAGGCGAATGTAAATCGAGGGAGCATTACGATCCGCAAGTCCCAAGAGCTGAAGCTCAAAGCAGATGTGCCGAACGGTCCTTACATTGTGATGGCGAGAAGCCCGACCGACCCGAATGTGACGTTGTTCCATCACGTCACGTTGCACGCCTATGTAAAAATCATTGCCTGCCTGGACTAAGCGGCGGTAACGCAGCCGTCGCGGGCGATGGCCCGGCGGTCCGGTTGACGGCTGGCCGGCGATGGCGGAGAGTGCGCGTGCGCCGGGGCGGTGGGTGGCCGCCGCCGGCGCTAAACGGCCCTCTAGCCTTAGCCGACCGCGCGATGCAAGACCTACTCGCCAACGCTGCAATGCGCAACCTGCTTCCGGGGTTCCCCTCGAAGCGCATGGGCTTGTCCGCTTTCTTCGCCGCCCTGGCCCGGTCCGGGCGCGGCTGGCAGGGCACGCCGTCCGGCGCCCTCCGCCTGGCGGCGCCGCCCGACTCGCCGGTCGGCCGGATGTTCCCTGCCGGGCAATGCCCGATAACGGCCGTTGCCTGGACCGGGCGCAACATGGTGTTTCCGCTCGACCGCTGGTAGACCGCCGCCGACGTTGTGCGCCTGCCGCCGGGGATCGCGCATCAGATCCAGCGCGCGGCCGATGGCGAGCCGGGGCGCTGCGCCTGGCTCCGGTTCCGACTGTTGCAGGCGTGCGGCCTTCAGGCGGCGGCGCTGGCGCTTTGCGGCGGGACCGGTGCGGAATGAGCGCCCCTGTCGCCGCCTTCGTGGCCGGTAGCCGGTGCAATCGTGTACGAGATCAACGAGAGAGGCCGTTATGAGCGATCAAGATTATGACGATCCCGAAAAGAAGGTCGAGGCAACCCTCCTGACCAAGAAATCGGGCGGCGGCGACCGGCCCGCGCCGGGCGCGTCCGGGGAGGAACTGAGCGTCGAGGAGATCGACGCCATGTTAGATGCAAAAACTCCAAAGGAACGGGCCGCAGCCTTGACGCCGCCGCCGTCGCCGGCGGCCGTCGCCGCGAAGTACCTGGCCGCGCTGGACGGAAGCGACGGGCGCGAGGCCGCGGCGGCGCTGGCGCGCTTGATCGGCGACGCCTGGCGCGAGATCGGCGGCCGGCGCGGCGCGCTTCGCGACCTAGCCGAAGCCCTGGCGGACCCGCCGGCGACCGGCGACGGCGGCGAGATCGGCGACCGGGCCGGGCGACTCTGGATCGACGCCAAGGACGCCGCGCCGCTGCGCGAAGGCGCGGCCCGCGCGGTGAGCCTGTACGGTTCGCCTCTGCCCGGCAGGATTGCGTTGACGCCGTGCCGCGGCGACCGGCCCGGCGACATCCAGGGCGACGGCGACCGGGCTTGCGCCGCCGTCGCCGCATGGTGGAACGGACTGGACGAAGCGCAGCGCGAGGCCGTCCGTCATGTGCTGGCGAAGGGCGGCGCGGCGTGAGCGGAGAACTGACGGAGGCGTTTGTCCGCACGGTCACGAAACCCAAGATGCACCATGACGGCGGCGGGCTTTATTTCAAGGTCGCCAAGGGCGGGTCGAAAAGCTGGGTTCACCGCGCCACCATTGGCGGGAAGGTCCGCGATATGGGACTCGGCGGATACCCGGCAGTGACCCTCGCCGCAGCGCGGAAGGCAGCGGCGGAAAACCGGGCGGCGATTGCGGCCGGTCGCGACCCGCTGGCCGAGAAGCGCGCGGCCGTGCCGTTGCCCGGCAGTCTTTACGCCGCGATTGCGGCGGCGCGGCACGCCAAGGCCGCCGGGGATCAACGCTTGTTCGAGCGCGCCCTGGCCGATTGTTTTGCCGCGATGCTCGAAGCGATTTTCCGGCCCGAAGATGGCGGCGGCGACTAGGCTGCGGCGCCGCGCCGCACCGCCACGCGGCGAACGGCGTTCGCGCTCCGCCGCCGCGGCGGCCATGTGTGCCGTAAGATGTTGCGCAAGCGCGAACGCCGTTCACTAAAACGGCAGTTTTCTGCGGTTTTCCGGCCTCAATGCGGTTCCCGGCACAGAACCATGCCGGCGCCCATCGGCACCGCGAACCATTTGTGCGCGTCGAGGGTGATCGAGTCGGCCTTTTCGATGCCGCGCAGATGTTCGGCACAGTCCGGGCTCACCAGCCCGGCGCCGCCCCACGCCGCATCGACATGGAACCACGCGCCATGCGCCCGGGAGACAGCAAAGCAGTCATCGAGCGGATCGATCATGCCGGCATTGGTCGTGCCGGCGGTCGCGCCGATGAAGACGGGAATATCGCCGTCCGCCCGGTCCGTCCGGATTTGCCGCTCCAGCGCCTGCGGATCGAGCTTTCCCGTGCCGTCCGTCGGCACCCTCCGCACCGCCGCCCGGCCGATCCCCGTTTGATGGGCGATCTTGAACCAGGCGTCATGGCTTTCCGCCGAGACGTAGAGCCGGGGCTGGCCGCCGAAGGCGCGCGCGCCGTGTTCGGCGAAGTCCGGACACGCCACGGTCAGCGCCATAAGCGCCGCCGTATTGTTGGCTTCCGCCCCGCCGCTGGTGAAATGGCCGGCGATCTCTCCCGGGCGCCATCCCACGAGGCCGCCGACCGCCTCGACGGTGTGCCGCTCGATCTCAACGGCGGCCGGCCCGTGCGACCAGACGGCGAGGCATGGATTCAGATATGCGGTGATCTGGTCCGCCAGGACCGCCGGGAAGGTCACGCTCGGATTGTACAGGCCGAAATAGGCCGGATGCATCATGTGGACGATGCCGTGCCGCAGCAGGTCGATGACGCCCTGCGACGCGTCCAGCAGTCCCATCGGCTGCCGGAAATCGAACTGTGCGAGCTTTGCCCGCAAGGCATCCGGATCGGGCTGCGGATCCACAGGCCCCGATTGCAGCGCTTCGACAGCGTCCGCCAGCCGGACGCTCAGTTGTTGCTGAACGGCCAGGCGCCTGTCCCTTGCGGGCCATCGTGCGGAGGACGGCATTGCTTCTCGTTCCATTGCGTTCAGTCCGATCGTTGCGCCGGAAAGGCAGCGCGCATCCCGTTTTCCGGCACTACTAACCCGGATTTCTCGCCACAGTCACGGTCTGCGCGGCGCTGTCGCGCCATCCGATTCGGATCGTCATGGCGAAAGGGGGCGAAAGGGGAAACCCGCGAGCGTCCTGCGTTGAATCCGTTGCGCCGCTGCCGCGGCGGGGTTACGCCTCCGCCGCCATGAGGGTGTCCCGTTGAGATTATCCGTCGTCAACGCCGCGCTGGTCGCGGTGCTGGTCGGCTTCGGCAGCACGATCGCGCTTGTCGTGTCTGCGGCACAGGCGGTCGGCGCAACGGAAGCGCAGACGGCGTCCTGGCTGGGTATGATCTGCCTGGCGACCGCCGTTTCGACCGCTGTGCTCAGCGTCCGCTACCGGATCCCCACGGTCGCCGCGTGGTCGACGCCCGGCGCCGCCCTGATCGTCGGCACGACCGGCATCGGGATGGCGGAAGCGGTCGGCGCGTTTCTGGCTGCGGCCGGGCTGATCGTCCTGACGGCTGCGGTCAAACCGCTGGGCCGGCTGGTCGAGAGGCTGCCGGTGGCGGTCGCCGCGGCGATGCTCGCCGGGATTCTGCTGCGCTTCGTGCTGGAGGTCTTCGTGCAGGCCGGCGTGGAACCGGCGCTGGTGCTGCCGCTCGTTCTGCTGTTCCTGGCGGTCCGGGCGGTCAGCCCGTCCTGGGCGGTCATCGTCGTCCTGGTCGCCGGCATCCTGCTTGCCCGGTTTCTGGGCCTGGCCGAACACATGACGCTGGCGCTGCGCCTGACCGAACCGGTGTCGGTCCGCCCGGTGTTCGAGCCGGGCGTCCTGATCGGTCTCGGCCTGCCGCTCTATCTCGTCACCATGGCGGGCCAGAATCTGCCGGGCTATGCCGTGCTGCGCTCGTTCGGCTACGCGCCGCCGACCCGGCCGATCCTGCTGGTGACCGGACTCGCCTCAGCCGCGACCGCGCCGCTCGGCGCCCACACGGCCAACCTGTCCGCGATCACCGCCGCGATCTGCTGTGCGCCCGACGCCCATCCCGACCCGGCGAAACGCTGGCTGACCGGGCCGGTCTACGCGCTGGGCTACCTGTTCCTCGGCCTGTTCGCGGCCTCCTTCGTCGCCCTGTTCGCCAGCCTGCCGGCGGCCCTGATTGCGACGATCGCCGGCCTGGCGCTGATCTCGCCGCTGGTCGTCGCCGCCGGCAGCGCGCTGCGCGACGAGGCCGACCGCTTCGCCGCTATCGTCACCCTGGCCGTCACCGCCTCCGGGGTTTCGCTGCTTGATACCGGCTCGGCCTTCTGGGGCCTGCTCGCCGGCCTGACGGTACTCGGCCTCGACCGGCTCAAAGCCCGGTTGACGAAACCCGGCGAAACGGCGGATTAACCGGCCTGCCGAACTGGAACCGAACCCGCGATGCGTCCTTGACCGATTCTGCACCATCCACCGATTCCGACTGGTCCGCCGAAGCCCTCGCCGCCCTGCGTGCGCTCGATGTCCGGCAGGTCGCCTATGTGCCCGATGCGGGCCTCACCCGGTTCCTCACCCTGGCGGAGGAAGAGGACGGGATCGCCACGATCTCCGTCGCAACCGAGGAGGACGCCGTCGCCCTCGCCAGCGGCGCCTGGCTGGGCGGCCAGCGCGCGCTCGCCGCCATGCAGTCGTCCGGCGTCGGCAACATCCCGAACATGCTGAGCCTGCCGCGGGTCTGCGGCATGCCGCTGCTCATGCTCGTGACCATGCGCGGCGAGCCGGGCGAGACCAATCCGTGGCAGGAATCGACCGGCCGGGCGGTGCCGGCGTTGCTGGACACGATGGGGGTGGAGATTCGACGCGTCGAAGATTCGGCCGGGGTCGGGCCGGCGCTGGCCCGCGCCGCGGCGGACGCCTTCGGCGCAAACCGCCGGATCTGCGTGCAGCTCGCCCAGTCCCTGATCGGCTTCAAGGGCTTCCACGGCGCGGGCGACAGCGATGCTTGACCGGCGCGCCGCCGTCGCCGCCCTGTTGAAAAACCGGGGCAGCGACCTCCTCGTCGTCGCGGGCCTCGGCGCGCCGGCCTGGGACTGCACCGCCGCCGGCGACCATGACCTGACCTTCCCGCTGTGGGGCGCGATGGGCGGCGCGGTGCCGATCGGGCTGGGCCTGGCCATCGCGCAGCCGGACAAGCGCGTGCTGGTCGTGACCGGCGACGGCGAGATGCTGATGGGCCTGGGCAGCCTGAGCGCCGTCGGCGCGCGCAAGCCGGCCAATCTCGCCATCGTCGTGCTCGACAACGAGCGCTACGGCGAGACCGGGATGCAGCGCACCAACACCGGCCGCGGCACGAATCTGGCGGCGGTCGCCAAGGCAAGCGGCATTCCGGTCGTCGCGACGGTCGGCAGCCCGGCTCGGCTAGGCGAGGCGGTGTCCCTCGCCCGCAGCGCCCGCGGCCCGGTCTTCGTCACGCTCAAGATCGAACCGGCGATGCACGATCTCGTCCTGCCGCCGCGCGACGGCGTGCAGCTCAAGAATAGGTTCCGTGCAGCGCTGGAATTGTAGAATCCGCCCGCTTGCGGCGAAAAAGGGCCAGGAGCACGGGAATTTTCGGAAGCCGTAGACTCCAGGCTTGATTTTTGGCTAATTTTTGCCAGATTTCTAGCCAAACTAGACAAAATCGGAGACCTTGCCGATGACTTGGGCGCTGGCGCAAGCCAAAGACAATTTCAGCGAAGTCGTAAACCGCGCGTTGCGGGAGGGGCCGCAATATGTCACCCGGCATGGCAAGGATTGCGTGGTCGTCCTTTCCCGTGAAGCTTTCGACCGTCTGGAGACGGGGACCGACCGTTCGGCGGAAGGCAACCGGCCGGTGCGGGAGTACAAGGATTTCAAGGACTGGCTGTTCAACGCGCCGGTCGATCTGTCGGAGCTCGATCTGACACGGGACAGGTCGCCGATGCGCGATGTCAGTTTCGATGACCGGTAAGTCCCGGATTCCCGAAACGTGTATCTGATCGACACCTGCGCAATTTCGGAACTCTACCGGAAACAGCCGAACCGGGGCGTTTCGCAGTTCTTCGAACAAACGAGCCAAACCGTCCTGTTCATCAGCGTCGTTACCATCGGCGAACTGACCAAGGGCTTCTTCATGTTGCATCGTCCGGCAGCCCGCGCTGCGCTCGAGGAATGGCTCAAGGCCATGCGAACCCGGTTCCACGGCAATCTTTTGGAAATCGATGAAGAGACCGCGGAAATCTGGGGTCGGATCGCGGCTATCGCACAGACGAGCGGTCGGGCGCTGTCCGCCGATGACGGCCTGATCGCGGCAACTGCACTCCGGCGTCAACTGGAACTTGTAACCCGCAACGAACGGGATTTCGCCGGCACCGGTGCGGCGATTGTCAACCCGTGGCGCGAAGAATAGCTTTCGCCGGACCGCCTGCTTTCGTTATTCTGACCGCATGAACGCCCTGCCACCGCGACAGGCTGCGTCCGCCGGCGACGAGTTCCACGACGATCTCGGCGGCCGCCGGGGACTCGATCCGGCCCTCATCAAAGAATTAACGCGGCTCGACCCGGTGCGCTCCACGGTGTCGGTCCTGCGGACCTGGCTGGAAACCGCCGGGCTGCTCGCGCTCGCGCTCCTGGTCCCGGAATGGTGGGTCGTCGCGCCCTGCATGATCCTGCTGGCGACCCGGGCGCTGGCGCTGTTCGTGCTGTCCCACGAGGCGGTGCACTACCGGCTCTACGAAACCCGCTGGCTGAACGACCTGGTCGGGCGGATCTGCGCGACGCCGATCGGCATCTCGATGTTCGCCTACCGGGTGATCCACCGGCTGCACCACAACCATTTGTTCGGCAGGCAGGATCCGGACACGCCGATCCACGGCGGCTATCCGCGCGGCCGGGCCTATCTCGCCGGCAAGCTGCTCAAGGACATCGCCGGACTGACGGCCTGGAAGACCTACGCCTATTTCTGGGGCGCGCCCTCGGCCGCCCGGCTCGACGGGGAGAAGACCGACCCGCTGGGCGACACCTCGCCGAAGCTGCGCCGCGACGCGCTGAACGACCGCTGGGCCGTGGCGGGCTTCCATCTGGCCCTGCCGGCGACCGCGCTCGCCTTCGGTTTCTTCGTCGAATATCTGCTGCTCTGGGCGATCCCGCTCTGGTTCCTGCTCCAGCCGCTGATGCGTTTCCGCTCGATCCTCGAACACGGCATGACGACGGAGACCGGCGACGCCTGGCGCGACGCGCGCACCAATCTGGGCCCCAAGTGGCTGATGTGGCTCGTCTTCCCGCACAACGTCCACTACCATCTGGAGCACCACCTCTACCCGTCCCTGCCGCACTACAACCTGCCGAAGGCCCACCGGGCCCTGCGCGACGCCGGCCTGCTGAAGGATGCGGAGGTGCGCCCGGTCGGCTACGCGGCGCGGCTGGCCTGGGGAACGCCCGGCGGGTAATCCGGCGGCCGTCCTTCGAGACGGCCATTTCGTTCGCCCCTTCCCGTCATATCGACCGGAGCGGCCGCAAGGCCGCGGAACGGGGATATCTAAGAGAGAACATTGCCACATGTCGACTGGTGTGCATTTTCTTTCTGTTTTTCAGTGAGATAAAAGGTCTACGGCTCGACATCTCTTGCATTACAATGCGCCCCGAATTGCGTATTCTGGGTACCTATCAGGTACCGGATTGTAGTGCCAGGTAACAGATGTCATGCCGAGAATCACCAAGCGCGTCGTCGACGCCCTCCGTCCCCGGGACCGCGAGCACGTCGTCTGGGACGACGAGATCAAGGGCTTCGGCGTGCATGTGCATCCGACCTGAAAGAGGGTGTACATCGTCAAGTACCGCCACAGGGGGCCGTGTCGTAAAGACCACGATCGGGCCGCACGGCCCCATCGCCCCGGCCGAGGCGCGGGCGCGGGCCGCCGAGATCATCACCGCCGCCCGCACCGGCCGGGATCCGGCGGCGGTCGACGGACGCGGCGGCCGGGGACCGACCATGGCCGAGCTGGCGCAGCGCTTCCTGGAGGAGTATGCCGCCGCCCATTGCAAGCCCGGCACCCGGACGGTCTACCGCAGTGCACTGATGAACCACGTCGTTCCAAGGCTGGGCAACCGCCGGGTCGCCGACGTCGAGCGGGCCGACATCGTCGCCCTGCATCACGAGCTGCGGGCGACGCCCTACCAGGCCAACCGGACCGTCCAGATCCTGTCGCGCATCTTCACCCTGGCCGAGGTCTGGGGCCTGCGTCCTGACGGCTCCAACCCGTGCCGGCACGTCAGGCGGTTCCGCGAAGAGAAGCGCGAGCGCTTCCTGTCCGACGCGGAGTACGGGCGCCTCGGCGCGGCCCTGAAGGAGGGCGAGGAACAGAGGCTGGAGCCGCCCGAGGTCGTGGCGCACGCGCCTGCACCGGAGGCAGGCGGGCACCAGTATCCACTATCGTCCCGGGCTTCTTGTGCGCATATGGCGCTTGTCCGAATAGAACCGCACGAGCGCGTCCTGATATCGTCCGACCAGCGGGCTGATGCCGTGTAGAAGGTCACGGCCATCCAAGGTCTGGCGGGTGAGCTCGGCCTCGAGCGCTTCGATATCCAGGCCGACAACCCGGCCTCTATCGACCACCTTTCGCCCGGCCACGTAAAGGGTGTGAACGAACCGGCTGTTGCCACGTGCCAGCAGGACGGCTACCTCGTCGCTCAGCCCATCGACGATGTCACGAGCCATGGCCCCGTAGTCGACAAGCAGGAGATCGGCGGGCGCGCCGGGGCGAAGGGCGCCGAAACCCGTTTCTCCCGTCACGGCACGTCCGCCGACGCATATCGCGGCGTGGAACAGCGCCGACGTGGAGAGAGCTTCGTCGAACCCCGGGCCGTTGTGGAGCAGGTAGGCGAGCTTCAGATCCCTGAGGGCATCGTCATCGTCGTCCAGGGCCAGGGCATCGACGCCGAATGCAAAGGGAACCGACTTCGCAAGGAACTCGCGCACAGGGGCGATCCCCGAACGCAGTCTCAGGTTGGAGCAGGTGTTGACTGAGACGATGACCTCCCTTTCTGCGAGGCGAGCCATTTCGTCGGGCCTGAGCCATACGCCGTGAGCAACGGTAAGGCGCGACGAAAGAAGGCCAATCTCATCCAGAAAGTCGATGACGCCGTTCGGATAAGTCGCATCCGCCCACTCCCGCTGATATCGGGTCTCGAGCAAATGCATGTGAACGCGGCGACCCGTGCGTGCGGACGCTTCGGCCACGCGTCCGAGCAGCTCGTCAGAGGCCCATTGCACGCCAACCGGACCGTACAAGACCTCGACCAGACCGGTCTCGACTTCGGCGGCCAGCCTTTCGACTCGCACCATCTGCTCCTTGGCGGAAAGAGGCGGCTGCCGCCACAGGCGCTCGACTTCGGCACGATCCTCGGACGACAGGAGCGAGAGGAGATCGTCGTCTTCGCCATAGGCGAGCAGATTTCGATCCCGCATCGGAACCGCCAGCGCGAGTCGAATTCCAAGATCGTGCGCGGCACGAGCCACGGCGCGGATCTCGTCCTCGAAACACTCGGGTCGATTGACGATGTGGCAGTGTACGGCAGCGGCGACGCCGGCCCGGGCGAGGCGCGCCATGGCAAGGAGTGCGCTCAAATAGGGATCAACTTCGGGCTGGAAATAGATCGAGGGGAGCCAGGCCTCCAGAGGCCGGTCGCTGCCGCCGTAAGCCAGGTATTTCAGCCCACGGCCGTGGTCGTGGGCGTCGGCCAGGGCCGGCATGGCGAGTAGGTCCGGGGCTGCTCGCTCGGCAGGGGTCAGAACCTCGGCCGCTTCGACGCCTGCGATCGAGCCCTCCGAAATTTCGATCCGCACATTTCGACGCGCGGGCTCGGCTCCGGGGTGAGCGAGCAGGCGGCGGGCAAATAGCGTCTCAGTCGCTTGCGGCATGCGCTGTCCTTCCCCGTCACCCTCCCGCGGCTCTAGGCTGCCGGCCCGATCCCGATTCCCGCGTTGCTCGTCCATCGCTCGCCATCGGGCACTTCAGGGGGATTCGTCCGTGCGATCGGTGCGACTTGAGCAACAAACCCCGCGGCAACCCGGTGGTGCATTCTCCGTCATATTCGATCACCTTGAGCGGGTCATCAAGTCCGGATCGCCACGGACACCGGGGTGGCGGCCGTGCCGGAAGGGCGCGCGGAGGCTCAGGACTGCGTCGCGGCCATCGACGGCCCGGTCAGAGCACGCCGTCTCGCCGCGATCGACCTGCGCGTCGAGTTGCGGAAGCCGTTTGTGCTATTCGACGCCGGCCCGATAGCGGAACTCCTTGAGCGGATCACCTATTGCGGTGAAAGTTTGTGGTCGCGCCCAAAGGAAAATTCCGAAGACACCGGGATACGCCGTTTCCAGCGGGGCCGAAGATCCCGACTTGGTTCCAGGGGGACAGGTCATGCCGAAAACCGTCCAGCTTCTCGTGCGCAATGTGCGGCGCTTCGACGACAACCGGAAGGTCGACGTGGCTATAGCCGATGGGCATATCCGACGGGTCTCGGACGACAATGGCGCCGTCGAGCCGGCCGAAGTGCTGGACCTGGACGGCTACGTCGTATCGCCGGGCTTCGTCGAGCCGCACTTCCACCTCGACAAGTGCCTCGCGGGCGAGGTTGCGCTGCCGGGCGGCACCCTGGCCGAGCAGCTCGATGCCTTCTGCGAGGCCAAGTCTCGCCTTTCCGCCGAGGTTGTCGCCGAGCGGGCCTATCGGATGGGACGGATCCTGGCGAGCCGGGGCGTGATCCTGGTGCGCAGTTTCGCGGATATCGATCAATATGCGGAACTGAGAATTCTGGAAGGCCTCAAGGAAGCCAAGCGCCGGCTCAAGGACCTGATCGACGTTCAGATCGTGGCCTTCCCCCAGATGGGGATTTTCACGCACGACAACACCCGGCGGCTTCTCGAGGATGCCCTCGGGATGGGGGTCGACGCCGTTGGTGGCCACTCCGAGCTTGAGAGCGGCGAGGCGGACACGCTTCGGCAGATCGACCTCGTGTTCCAGCTCGCACGCACATTCGACATCGACGCCGATTTCCATGTCGACGAATCCGACAGCAGGAGCTCCCGTTGGTTGGAGTTCTGTGCCCGCAAGTCCGTCGAGTACGGACATTGGGGACGGACCAATCTCAGCCACGGCTGCGCGATCGCGCATCAGGGCCCGGAGTACCGGCGGTCGGTCTACGAGCTCCTGAAAGAAGCGGATGCGACCGTGGTCAGCAGCCCCACCTCCGGACTTCTGTTCCGCGGCCACGGCGAGGCGAACCCGCCCCGCGGCATCACCATGGTGAAGGAGATGCTCGATTTCGGGATAAACGTGACCTGCGCCCAGGAAGCCTATCGATCGGTCTTCTCCCGCCACCTTCGCTTTCCCGACCCCTTGTTTACCGGCCAATTGATGGCCTACACGGCCAAGCTTTCCGACGAGGACGGTCTGGGAACCGTTTTTCGCATGCTGACCGGCAATGCCGCGAAAGCGCTCAGGACTCGGGACTACGGCCTCGCCGAGGGATGCCGGGCCGACCTCGTCTTTCTGAAGGCCTCCTCGATATTCGAGGCCCTTACACTCCTCAGCCCGGAGCGCATCACGGTCAAACGGGGGCGGGTCGTTGCGCGGAGCCGTTTCAGCGGATCGGCATGGGATCCGGGCCTCGAAAGGTTCACCGATCCCTTGACGATCTGAACCCTGCACCGGCGAAAACTGGAATCGGAGGGATTCAATCCTCGGCGGCGCCGGGCTCATCGAAGGAAAATACCGCCGGCAACCCGCCGGTATGCCAGAAGAGGACCGGTCCGGACCCGGCGACGCGACCCCGTTTGAGAAGATCGATCATTCCGTGCATGGCCCGTCCGGTATAAACCGGGTCTGTCAGGATCCCTTCCTGTCGGGCAACGGTACGGATTGCTTGGAAGTCGGCGAGTCCCGGCCGGGCGTAGCCTTCGCCGATGTATTCTTCGGAGACAATGACCTCGCGTGACTCGATCCGGCAGTCGACACCGAGAGCGCATGCGCTTTCAGCTGCCATCGCCGGTATGGCGGTCTGCAGTTCCTCTTCGGACTTGCCGGTGCTGATGCCGACAATGGCGACCGGCCAATCGAGAATTTTCGACCCGAGCAGCAATCCGGCCTGGGTGCCCCCGGTTCCGGTGGCCAGTACTATCGCGTCGGCAGCCTTCCCCATCTCGCGCAACTGGACCCGGGCCTCGACGGCCGCTTCCACGAAACCGGCAACGCCGATCCCGGTGGAACCGCCGGGAGGCATGGCGTAGGCCTTGCCGCCCATGGCCGCGACATCTGCCTTGATTCCGTCAATGATCTCTCGAATCGGACGATCGCCCGCATACCGGATTTCCGCACCCAAAAGGTTTGAAAGAAGAACGTTTCCCCGGATGTCGCCCGGCCGGTGCGCTTCGAGAGCGAGAATGCACTTCAGACCGCACCTTGCCGCCGCCGCCGCGGTCTGGACGACGTTGTTCGACTGGAGAAACCCCGTCGCGATCAGCGTATCGCACTCCTGAGCGATGGCCTCCGCGACCAGAAACCGGAGCTTGCGCGCCTTGTTTCCGCCCATCGCCAGTCCGGACAGATCGTCCCGCTTGATCAGGATTTCACGTCCGAGGCGGCGGCTCAGACGGGGCAGAGTCTGAAGCGGCGTGGGAAAGAAACCGAGGTTGACCCGTGGCAACAGGGACAGACCGGGAATGCTCTCGTCAACGCTCACGCCTCGCTCCCCCGATCCAGACGACACCTTCGTAAATTTCCCTTCCCCGGCATAATGCCACACTGCCATCAGGTATTTCCTGGCCGCCGCTCGGAATTGCCCGTTTCCGGTGTTTGGCGGCTGACCGAAATTCGACCGGCTGATCGAACGACGGATGATTCCGGGCAGGTTACAGGTTCAGTTCCGATCGAGCCCGGACTCGGTCATCGCGAGACGGTGGATCGTGGCGCACAGCAACTGGGCTCCGGCGGTCAGATCGTCGGGGCGAGCGCTTTCCGCCTCGTTGTGGCTGATACCCTCCTTGCATGGAACGAAGATCATGGCGGTCGGGCACCGTCCCACCATGAACTTGGCATCGTGAGTCGCTCCCGAGATCATCTCGATGTGCGGGACACCCAGGTCGTTTGCGGCTTCCCGCACGATGTCGAGGACGATGTCGTCGAACGTCACGGCATGCGATTCGAACAACAGGCGCGCATCGACGGAACACGGGCCGTCCTGCTGTCGACAGGCGTCGAGCAAGCGTTGCCCCGTGCGAGCCAGGATCGCGTTGTCGGGATGCCGGAGATCGATCGTAAAAAATACCCGCCCGGGAACGGTGTTGGGCGAGCCGGGCGCAACGTCAAACCGGCCGATCGTGAATCGCAATATGTCCGCGGGGTCATGCACGAGCTTCCGCAACTCCTGAGCAAGCTCGGAAGCCGCGACGAAGGCATCCCGGCGGCTTCCGAGCGGAGTCGTTCCCGCGTGGGCCTCGTCGCCCTGCACCTCGATCTCGAACAGGCTCAGTCCCTGGATCCCGGTGACGATGCCGATCCGGCAGCCTCTTTCCTCGAGCACCGGGCCTTGTTCAATATGGGCCTCGACGTACGAAAACGCGTTTTCTCCCAGATCCCGCTCGGTCAACGGCGGGATCAGGCGTCGATGCTCGGCGAGGGCTTCGCCAACGCTGATTCCTTCCTTGTCGATGGCTGCCAGCGCCGTCTCCAGCGGCAACTCTCCGGCGCAAACGGCAGAACCCATGGTGGTCGGCGGAAAACGGGCACCTTCCTCATTCATCCAGACCACAAGTTCGACCGGCCGGAGCGTTGTCAGGCCGTTATCGTCGAGAGTTTCGAGCACCTCGAGCCCGGCCAGCACGCCGAAGACGCCGTCGAAGTTTCCGCCTGTCGGCTGCGAATCGAGGTGCGATCCGGTCATGACAGGAGTCGCCCGAGCGTCCAGCCCCGGACGACGGATGAACAGGTTCCCGATGGGATCGATCGATGCCGTGTAGTTTCGTTGCGCCGCCCAGGAAAGAAGGAGGTTCCGGCCCTCTGCATCCTCGGGCGTCAGTGCCTGCCGGTTGACACCGCCCCGTTCCGTCCGGCCGATCTTCGCCATGGCAAGGTGCCGCTCCCACATGCGGCGACCGTCGACGGCCGCCGGCATCGGCGACAGGGAACAAGCGGATCGTTCTTGCATGCGCCTTTGGAATGATTCCTGCGCGCTTTGTCAAGTTACTTGATTTTGAGGCATAGTACGCGCAAGCGAGCGTGGGAACGGCCGGTCGCACGTCCTCGACTTCTCGCGATCCGGACCGAACCTATTGACGGTTTGCAACGGGAGTTCACCGTCTTGGGCGGTATCGGAGCGGCCGAACACTTGTTTGCGCGGATTGCGATATGAGCCAGCCGACTCTCCTGATTCGCCATGCGGCGTGCCTCTATCCCTGCGAGACGCCCAACGAGGCGCCGCTCACCGATGCCTGGGTCGCCATCGAGAACGACGTTATCTCCGGACGCGGGCCGGAACCGTACTCCGGCCCGCCGGCGGCGCGGGAAATCGACGCCCGCAACCATCTCGTGTTGCCCGGCTTCGTCAATCTGCATCACCATTACAGCCAATCGCTGACCCGGGTCGTACCGGCCGGTCAAAAAGGCCGTTCCCTGGACTGGCTGGGCTGTATGTATCCGCTGTGGCAGGAGCTCGACGGCGAAGCCATGGACGCTGCGGCACGGCTGACCGCCGCGCAGCTCCTGTTGTCGGGCGTCACCACGAGCGTCGATCACGCCTACTTCTACCCCGGCGGTCGGGGCGACCTCCTGGACGTCGAAATCAGAGCCGTGCGAGAGATGGGGTTGCGCCAGCACGCCGTTCGCGGGTGCGTTTCGCGCCTCGAGGGCGCCATCGATGAACGCATCGCCGGCCTGCGCGGCGGTGGGACGATCGCGACCACCGAAGAACCGGACGCCATCCTGAAGGCCTGCGAGCGTGCCCTAGCGGCCTACCACGACCCGTCGCCCCTTTCGATGGTGCGCGTCGGGATCGGGCCGACGATGATTGCGTATTTTCACCCGGAGCTGATGCATCGGCTGGGCCATCTGGCCGACGAGGCGGACTGCGACCGGCATGTGCATGTAACCCCCAGGCCCGACGACGTGGCACTCTCGACGGAGATGCACGGTTGCCGTCCCACCGCCTACCTGGAGCGGATCGGCTGGCTCAAGCCGAAGACCTGCCTCATTCACTGTACGATGCACACGGCCGAGGACATCGCCGTGCTCGCCGGCACCGGCGCCGGCATGGCCCATTGCCCGAGTCAGAACATGCGCCTGGGTGTCCCCGTCGGTCCGGTGCCGGAAATGCGGGCGGCAGGCGTGCCCGTCGGCATCGGCGTCGACGGGGCGGCCAGCAACGACGGCGGCAGTATGCTTGCGGAATTGCGCCTGACGACCCTCGTCCACCGTTTGATGGGCACCCATGAGGATTACGGTCCCGAGGACTGGATGACGGCCCATGACGTGCTCTGGATGGCGACACGCGAGGCCGCACGCATCCTGTGCCGCGATGACATCGGCCGCCTGGCCGAGGGCTGCGCGGCTGACGTCGTCCTCATCGATCTCGGGCAGCTCTGTTACGCCGGCGGCCTGCACGACCCCCTGGCCTGCGCCCTGTTCGTCGGCGACACGGGTCAGGTAGACACGACCATCGTGTCCGGCCGCGTTCTCGTGAGCGGCGGACGGCTCGCGGAAGCGGATTCGGGCCGCCTTGCCTCGGCGGCAAACGAGGCGGCGGCGACAATGGTACGAAGACTCAGAAAACGTACCGGGCAGGATTTCGGCAGCCGGGCCGACCGTTTAGCGAACTTCGGAACGGGGGTGCTGCCTTCGTGACGGCGGCGGCGGAGGTCAGAAGGTCGGCGGCGTGTTGACCCACAGGACCTTGGCGATGGTCTTGCCGGGATTGCTGTAGCTGTGGGGAAGGTGAGAGGAGAAGGAGAAGGATTCGCCGGAGCGGATGACGTAGGAGACATCCTCGACCACCAGCTGCAGCGTCCCTTCGAGCACGTATCCGAATTCCTCGCCGTCGTGTTCGATAGGACCGTCCGTATTCGCGCCCGGATCGATGTGATGAATGTTGGCCTGAAGCAGGGTTCCGGCGGCGCCCGGAATCAGTCGCTCGAGCGTGATTCCTTCGCCCCGCCAGACCGGATCGACCCGGATCACGGGCCGTGTGCTCGGTCGCATGATGGATACGGGGCCGGACTCCGGCGTCTCCTCCGCGAACAGCAGCGCGACGTTCATCTCCAGGGCGGCGACGATTCGGTGAAGCGTCGAGAAGGACGGGCGCACCTTGTCGTTCTCGATCTTCGAGATGAAGCTTTCCGAGCATCCGACCTCGTCCGCGAGCTGACGCAGGCTAAGTCCCTTCGTAAGCCTTGCGTGCTTGAGGCGAATGCCGATCCGGACCTCAGTGGGTGGCACCGGAATCGCGCGCGCCGAACGCGTGTCCCTGCGCGAGATTTTCCGTTTCGTCGCTGAACTGGCACTCATCATTCAATCGCCCGTATTGACCGGCTTCACCTACAGGCACATGTCGAGAAGTCAATATACTTGACGACCAAACCCGTTCCTTCGATTTTTTCCGCGGGCAATCCGCCAAAGGACGGCCTGCCTTGTCGATCGACGCATGGTTGGAACCGGAAGAAAGTCGTGGCACCCGCAGGAACCGCCGACACGCCTGCTCAGGATCCGCTCGGCGCCTTTCGCGTATTTTTCGAGTCTCCTGTTCATGGCCGGTCCTCCGGTCCGCTTTCGGGACTTCGCTTCGCGGCCAAGGATCTTTTCGACGTTCAGGGTTATGTGACCGGTTGCGGCAATCCCGACTGGGAGCATACCCATCCGCCCGCGACCCAAACGGCGCCCGTCATTCGCACCCTGCTTGACGCCGGCGCGACCCTCGTGGGGAAGACGCACACCGACGAGCTCGCCTACAGCGTCAATGGCGAGAACGCGCATTTCGGGACGCCAGTCAATCCGCGCGCAGCGAATCGAATCCCGGGCGGCTCGTCGAGCGGGTCGGCGTCCGCCGTCGCCGGAGGAGTTGTCGATTTTGCGATCGGCACCGACACCGCCGCGTCTGTTCGTTTGCCGGCGAGCTATTGCGGGCTGTACGGCATCCGCCCCACGCACGGCCGGCTCTCTCCGACGGGTTACGTTCCTCTTGCGCCGAGCTTCGATACCGTGGGATGGCTCGCGGATTCACCCGAATTGCTCCGTGATGTCGGTCGGGTTCTGCTAGCCCCGGAGACCGCGTGTTCGGCTCCGGTAACCTCCCTCGTCGCCGAATCGGCGTTCGAACTCTGTGATCGGCCGGTGCGTGCCGGACTCGAGCGCGCAATCGGCCGAATCGCCGGGCATGCGCCTGTCGAGCCGGTCGCATGGCAACCCGATCTGGGCGCGTGGTCGGCCACGATGCGCATTCTCCAAGCGTTCGAAGCTTGGCAAGCCCACGGGGAATGGATTGCCGAGACCCAACCCGGATTCGGGACGGCTATCGGGGAGAGGTTCGCCTGGGCCAGCACGGTGACCGCGGCGCAATATGAATCCGCGTTGTCGGCCTGCCGCGAGGCGCGGGCGTATCTCGACGACATCCTGGGGGACGACAGGGTCCTGCTCTGGCCGACGACTCCCTGTATTGCGCTTCCGCCGCACCTGGACGCCGAAGCCCTTGAGCCGATCCGCCAGCGCATCCTGCCGCTGACCTGTGTGTCCACTCTCGGTGGCCTGCCGCAGGTCACCATGCCTGTCGGACAGGTCGATGACTGCCCGATCGGCCTGTCGCTCGTTGCGCCTCGCGGGCGGGACTTCGAAACGCTCGAGCGGGTGATCGAACTTGCGCGGTTCCTGGCCGTCGAGAACCCACTGAAATAAAGGCTGTATCAGTCGTCCACAGCCCGGACGATGACGGCCGCCACTCCGCCGCCGGTCGGTCCCTGGTGGTATCCCCAGCCCGCCGAGGCATAAATTGCTGGATCGCCGACGACGGATGCCACGACGGCGCCGAGGACGGCGCGGGCCGGGCGGGTGTTGAGGTCGGAATCCGTCAATAATGTGGTTCGCCAGCCTCTCAGCAAGCCATCGAGCGGCACTTGGCCCTTCGCGAACACGTTGAGCACCCGCGAACGGTCGGATTCGCCGACCGAACCCTCGACCTGCAGTCCCGCACTCCTGAGCGCCTGGCGGACCCCATCGGCATCGATAAGATCGTCGAGGCGGTAGTGGGCGGCAACGTAGGGACTGTCCGAGCGCGCCGAGTTTCCGACGACGAACACCTGGCAATTCATCAGTTCGATTCCGGACGACGAGCCGCCCCGTGTCGTAAATATGTCCGGGTTCGTGCAGATGTCCGCGGGATCGACGGCGGCGACCTCGCCGAGGCCGACGGCAATACCGAGACCGGAGGCACCGTTCGAATATCCCATGGATCTCAGCGTGTCTTCGGTCACCGTCGTGGATCCGCGCGTTCTTGCGGCGTTGATCCGCTCCGTCGTCAGGAGGGGGCACTTCACCTGCACATAGTGAACGTCCTCCACGCCGGCAATTTCCGCACTCTCGAGCGCCGCCTTCACGGCTTCGGCAACGAGTTCGACCTGCGTGATCGTGCCGATCTCCTCCGGCAGAAGCTCCCGCGTACTCGCCATGGAGAAAGCGAGGCGTTTTTTTCCGCGCGCCCCGCTCGAGGAGGATTTCCTGCCGACGAAGACCGTGGCGTGGGGCGAAATGATTCCTTCGCATCCACCCGACATGACGAACGCGACGCGCCTGTCGGTTTCTTCGGCGGACTGCCCGGTGCGCCGGGAGATGAGATCACGCAGGCAACGATGGGCCAACGGCCGCGAGAAATCGTTGACCCGGCCGTTGCCCTCGGTCTTGCCGATCACGCAGACCACGTCCTCGGCATCGACAGTGCCGTCATCCAGCAGCGCTTCCAGACCGGTGACATCGTCCGGAGCGGACATCGGGAACTTGTACGCGGTGCAAAACCGGCCCATTCATACACTCCCGGCACTCGGCATCAAGGCGCCGAACTCAATCGGCCTCCTGCAGCAGCGAGACGTGCGCGGCAACGATTCGCCAGCCTTCGGGCATCCGCGCCCAGGTCTGCGACTGCCGGCCCGCAAGGCCGGATTCGGAGCGCACGTAATCGATGCAGGTGGTGCCGAAATCCCGTCCGTAGCTCGTGATGACCTCGCGGATCACCTTTCGATCCGGCGCGCCGCCGACCTGCGCCCTTCGCAGGCGGTACGCCGCAATCTCGTCGTGACCGTAGAGATTCTCCGCGACACCGTAGCGGACGGCGCTCGGCGATCTCCAGAAATACCCGTTGAGCCTCTCCGGCTGGTTGGACGACAACGCGTTCTCATAGCCCCGAAAGGCTTCCGTCAGCTCGGCCAGCACGCCGGAATTGTTGATCTCCACTCTCTTCTCCCGAGCCGGATTATTTGCAGATCCGCCGGGCATGCCAAAATCGTTCCCATCAGTCAAGTTACTTGACTTTTGGGGCCAACTGAACTCTGCTAGGGCTCATACGTCGAGGACTCGCGTTGACCCTCAGGCCTGTGCGCCGGAACACCGGTGCCGGGTCGAAAGGTCTGCCGGCGGGCACAATCGATAGGCGGACAAGAGACGTGGCTGACGCCTTTCTCTATGCGCTTCGCGGCCCCGGGACGGGGCACAATTTTCCACGCCGAAATGCAAAAGGCTCTTGATTGTACGGGCCTATGGGAGGACTAGCGATGATTCAGGCGAAAAAACTTCGTGCCCTTTCCGGGGGGACCCCGGCAGTCGAGGGCGTTTCGCGACGCGATGCCTTGCGGGCGGGCGTCGGCATGGTTGGCGGTGCAGCTGCGGCGTCAGCCGGTCTATCGGCGTTCGCGCCCGGGGCGTTGGGCCAGAGCGGTAAGCTTGAGAAGGTGTCGATCGTCCTGAACTGGGTCAAGAGCGTCCAGTTCGGCGGTCACTTCGCGGCTCAGGACAACGGCTACTTCAAGGAACAGGGCATCGACGCTGAGATCATTTCGGGCGGCCCGGGCATCGATTCGATCAACCTGGTCGCTTCCAAGAATTCGATGCTAGGGGACCGGGATTCGACCAATATCATTCTCGCGAGGAGCAAGGGGATTCCGATCAAGGCATTTGCCGCCGCACTTCAGCAGAACCCCTACTCGATGATGAGCCTCAAGTCGAAGCCGGTCCGCAACCTGCAGGACATGGCCGGCAAGACGATCGCCATTCCTTCGCAGAGGCGGCCGACCATGAAGGCCCTACTCAAGGCGAGCGGTATCGACGTCAATAGCGTCAAGTTCGTGCCTACGGGAACTGACCCCGGAATACTGCCGACCGGACAGGTCGACGCCTATTTCGGATGGGCGACCAACCAGGGCGTCATGCTGAGGATGCGGGGGGTAGACCTTCATATCGTCTCCCTGAACGACCTCGGCGACGTCACCTATGCGATGGTCTTCTTCGCTCTGGAAGAAACCCTGAAGGAGAAGCGGGACCTGATCGTGCGGTGGCTGAAAGCGGAGATCCAAGGTTGGAAGTGGTTCGCGGAGAATCCAGAGGCGACGGCCAAGATTACGGTCGAAAAATACGGGCAGCGGGGCCTTAATCTGGACCAGCAGAAAGTGGAGTCCAAGACTTACGGGCCTTACATCCTCGGCGGTGATGCGAAGACCAAGGGCCCTCTCTGGATTGGCACCGACATATTCGAGAGGGGAATGGAACTGGGCGCGAGCGCCGGCCTGATCAAGAAGAAGATCCCGGTCTCCGACCTCGTCGACCAGTCGCTCGTCAAGGAAGCGCTCGGGATCTGAGGGGTCGACCCGCGAGCGTGCCGGGCGCCCACGCTTGCCGGGTGATGTCGCTCACGGTATCACGAACCCTCGACCGAGGGTTCGTGACGCTGCTCGCGATCAGCGAAGACTTCGGAACAGTTCGCGCGAGACGGTCTGGCTGGTGGCATTGCCCTGACAATGGCGGAGCATCTCAAGCTCAGTAATGTGACCGTCGAATTTCGCCTTGGCCAGGAGAGGCTCACCGCGCTCAAGGATGTGAGCCTGTCGCTGGCGCCGGGAGAGTTCGGCGCGATCATCGGTCCAAGCGGCTGCGGAAAATCGACCCTCCTGCGGGTTGTTGCGGACATAATTCAACCAACCCACGGGACAATTTCGATCGGCGACCAGCCGCCTGCCCAGATCCGGCTGAAGCAGCTTATCGGTTTTGTTTTCCAAGACGCCACGCTGCTCCCCTGGCGCAACGTTATCGATAACATAAAGCTGCCGCTGATCATCTTGCGCGACAGCAACCGGCAGATGGAACGCAGTCCGCAACAGCTCGTGGATCTGGTCGGCCTTACGGGTTTCGAAAAGGCGATGCCCTCCCAGCTTTCCGGGGGCATGCAGCAGCGTGTTGCGATCGCGCGGGCCCTGGTTCTCAATCCTCAGGTTCTGCTGCTCGACGAGCCTTTCGGGGCGCTCGACGAGATCACGCGCCAGCGAATGAATCTGGAGCTTCTGCGCATCTGGGCGGAGAGCCAGACCTCGGCTCTTCTGGTAACGCACAGCATCGCGGAAGCGGTATTCATGGCGGACCGGGTGTTCGTGCTGACCGCGGGTCCCGGGCAAATCAAAGCGGAAAGACACGTGCCTCTGACCCGCCCGAGAACGCTCGACATGATGCGCTCGCAGCCATTTTTTGAAACCGTCAACTTCGTGCGCGACGCGCTCTATTCCGACGAGGTGCCGTCCGAAGCCAGCTTGCCACAAGGCTAGACGAACGGATTCGGAGCATGTGCGCGGTTCTGAGGACGATGCGGTGAAACGAAACTCAGTACGTTCACTCCTTCGTTTCGCCTTTGCCAGCGGCGTTTTCGTCGTGTTTCTCGCCTTTGTCGAGCTGATGCGGGCCTGGGGCGTGTTCCCGATATCCATCGCCGCGCCAAGCGAGATCTACAAGACTTTTGTCGCCCACTTCGACGATCTGTGGTTCCACCTCAAGCCGACCCTGTGGGCCACGGTCGTCGGCTATTTCTTCGCCTGCACCACGGCGATGGCGCTCGCGATGCTGGCGGTTCTCGTCAAACGCTCGGAGGGCATCGTCTACAACTTCGCCGTCGTCATTTACAGCATTCCCCTCATTGCGTCGGCTCCAATCCTGGTCATGTGGTTCGGCGTCGGCTCGACGGTTCGGATCATCATCGCCGCAATTGCCGGCTTCTTCCCTGTCCTGGTTGGCGCAATCCAGGGCCTCCGCGCAGTCGACCGACAGGCTGCGGAACTCTTCCACTGCCTCTCGGCCTCCAAGTTGCAGGAGTTCCGACTCTTGGCGCTTCCAAGCGCGCTGCCCTACCTTTTCGCCGGCCTCAAAATCTCCGCCGCCAGCGCCCTCCTGGGGGCCATCATTTCGGAATGGGTGGGTGCGGAGAAGGGTCTCGGACTGATGATGGCCTACGCCCTTTTCTCGTTCAACGTGGCGCTGGTGTGGCTCACGCTCATTGTCTCGATCATCAGCGCCATATTGGCGTACTCGCTCGTGGGCCTCATCGAGAAATTGGTCGTCCACTGGGAGCGGCCTGCCGAATTGATCCCGGATTAGGGTCCGGGCGAGAAAAACGAGACGAGCCGGTCGTCGGGAGCACAGCTCAATGGTCGTAGTAAAAGATAGGCTCTGGTATACCGTCGCCTGGCGGTCCGTCTGGGCGAACGCTGCTGCGCGTCCCTTCGTATCCTTCGCCATCTTTGCACTGTTGTTCCTGTCCTTCTGGCACGGTTTCGTGGTCCTGCAGGACATCAAGCCGTATTTGATGCCGTTGCCTCAAGCAGCGATCGAGTCGCTGATACTCAATCGTTCCATGATCTTCGGTCACCTGCTGTTCACGCTGGGGGAGGGAGTATGCGGCCTTGCGATCAGTACGATTTTAGCCGTGGGCACAGCCGGCGTGTTCGTCGTTTCGCCGGCCGCGGCCCAGGCGACCTTCCCCTTTGCCATTTCCATGCGCAGCGTTCCGGTCGTGGCCATCGCGCCGATCATCACGCTGATCGTAGGTCGCGGTTTCTGGACCGGGGTGACGGTTGTCGTTATCGCGTCCTTCTTTCCCATTCTGGTGACGAGCCTTAGAGGGTTTCTCGGGGCCCGCCAGGCCCATGTCGAGCTCATGCACCTTTATGGTGCGAGTCGATGGCAGGTGCTTTACCTCCTCCGCTTTCCATTCGCCTTTCCGTATATTTTTTCTGGCCTGCGCACGGCGGCCCCGATCGCTGTCCTGGGGGCAATGTTGTCCGAGTGGCTCACCGGCAACCATGGTCTCGGTTACCTCATTCTTGACACCGCCTCCCTCAGAGAGCTCGAACTCTTGTGGGCAACGATCATTGTGAGCATGATGCTCGGCCTCTTCGTATTCTGGGCCACGGCGACAGCGGAACGCTACTTCCTGCGCTGGCGGTGAAGCCCGGTATCGGCAAGAGGCACAGTCATAATATGCTGGTCTTCCGGCATAACCTGATCGGGTCCGAATGCGTTCGGTCCAATCCGTGACGTGCGCGGCGGCTTTACCGGCATCATCGACGCAATCCTTCAGACGGGTATGGCTCCGGAATTGCTCCGCACACGCCCGAACGCTGTCTATCGGTATTTCGAGCGGTTGCAGGGGCAGGATTTAACCCACGACGGTCAGGTAATGCGTTGCGGATCGCGCTTCGAATGTACGATGCTGGCTCGCCAATCGTTGCTCTTGCGGGAGATCAGCGACTAAGAAGGCGGTTTCTGGTTTATCCGGACCTCGGCACAGGCCCGTTGCCGGACTTCCAGACCAGGCGGTATTGAGGAGGCCGGTAGGGCCCACGGAGCCGGTTCGCGATCTCCCAGATCTTGGCCTTGAGTTCGTCGTGTGTCTGGATATTCACCGACCTGTCCCGCTGAATGGGCCAACTCAAATGGTTCTGAACTGACTGCTTTCTGAAAGAGTGCGGACGCGGCGGTAAACTTTGCCAAACGACCTCCCGCTTGAGGGCTACCTGCCCAAACTGACTGTCCTACTCAGTAAACAGCTTCTCGTGGTCATCTCGACCCAGCTTCCACGAGAAATCACCGAGTTGTGCGATGCGAACACGTTTTGCCAGTTCTGCCGTAGCGCGTTTGCCTCGTCCGGGCTGACTGCTGCAACCCCAAGCCAGACTTCGATTCTCCGATCCGCCCGAAGATACTGCTGGCGCCGTCGGTCTTCGCATCGAAAGCGCTTGATTTCAACCTGCTGTCCCTCACTGGCTTCGCATGTCCCCAGACGCCGACCAAACACCGTTCATGCCGCATTTCTGCCAGTCACGCTCCTTGGCGCGCTCCGATGTGGGCGTTTCGGCGCCAGCGCCATGTCCCGCAGTGATTTTCCGCCATCGCCTTCCGACGGCCGGCGCGGCCCCGTCATCGAACCGCAACCGGGCGGGCGCAATCTCCCGGGTGTAGCCGTCCGGCTGTGGCGTCGAACCGTCTATCGCTCCGTCCTGCGCCGGCCGCGCCGCGCGCCTGCGACCGGCTAGTCCCGTATGCCCCAGTCCGCGAGTACATCCTGTACCGTCACCACATGCGCAAACATGTATCCCATGGTGACGAGCGCCGCATCGTGCCGTTCCCGGTCCAGCTCGCCGATCGCGTCTGCTGCCACAAAGGTGCGATAGTCCCGCTGACCTGCGTCGCGGACCGTGGATTCGACGCACATGCTGCTGGTAACGCCGCAAACCACGAGCGTCCTGATGTTACCGTTGCGCAGCACCGTCTCCACGCCTGTGTTGTAGAAGGCGCTGGTACGGTTCTTGTCGAAAACGTAGTCGCGCTCTTCCGGAACCAGTTCATCGACAAGCTCCGCGTCCCAGGTACCGATGACGCAGGCGCGGAGGTTCTTGAGTGCGGGCCGAATTTCATGGGGCATGATTCCGCGGTCGGAATAGTCCGGGCGGTAGACGTTGCGGGTATAGATGACCGGCAGCTCCAGCTTATGGGCGGCATCAACCAGTTGACGGCAGGGCGTTACGGCCGCCTCACACATGGCGGTGTCCTTGCCCATCTGGTTGAGTGAGCCTTGCGGGTGGCAAAAGGCGTTCTGCATATCGACCACGAGGAGGGCGGTCCGCTTGGTTCCGATGGTTTGCATCTCCATCTCCCGTTCACTTAGGTTCGCTTCATCAACTCCTGATTGAGATGGTGGCCGGGGCGCTCGCCGACGGTCGGCCGCTCCATCGTGAACGTCTGCTCGACCGCCGCGTACTCCATGTAGCCGAGTCGGGAGATGGGCCGGATCTTGGCGACATCGACCCGCCCCTCCGTCAGTACATCGTCCTGGATGTGAACACAGACGACCGTGCCGAACACGACGGTGGCCGCGGCCTCCGGGTCCGTCGCCGGCAGGCGCACGCTCATCGAATATCGGCACTCCAGATGGATGGGAGATCGCTTCACCCGGCGCGGTGCGACCAGCCGCGACGGGGCCATGTCGAGCCCGGCCAGCGCCGCCTCGTCGACGCCGCGGTCCACATAGGCCGATGTCAGGTTCATTTCCTCGCGAAGCGCCCAGGTTGCCATGTTTATGACGAACTCGCCGGTCGTCTCCGCGTTGGCACAGCTGTCTTTGAGTCCACCGTCAGCGTGGGCGCCGACGGTGCTGAACATGACCTGCGGCGGGCATGTGCCCACGCCATTGAAGAAGCTGAACGGTGCGAGGTTCGTCCGGCCTTCCCGGTCGCAGGTGGTCACCCATCCGATGGGCCGCGGGACGACACAACTCAGGAAAGGATCATGGGGGAGCCCGTGATCATTGGCGGCGGTTTCATAATACACTGGCAAACATCCTTTCCCGGTCGATAGGAACGTCGGAGCGACGCCGAGTCACAGAGTCGGGTCCCGTCCGATACGCACCAGCGTCTTGCCGATATTCCCGCCGCAAAGCATGTCGATGAAGGCCCGGGGTGCGTTTTCAAGCCCCTCTGTGACATGCTCCCGGTACCGCAGGCGGCCTTTCGACATCCAGGTGTTCATTTGGGAAACCGCTTCCGGAAATCGGGCCGCGTAGTCGTGAACGACGAACCCTTCCATTCGCAACCGCCGCCCAAGGATATAGCCTTGCGGTCGCAGCCCGAGGTGGGCGTCGATGGGCTTGTCGTAGTCGGCGATGTGGCCGATCACCACCCAGCGGCCCCGATCGTTCATGTGCCGCAGCACGCGATCGGCAAGGTCGCCGCCGACCAGATCGAGATACACGTCGACTCCGTGGGGACAGGCCTCCGACAACGCACGGTCGAGACTGTTTTCATCCCGGTAGTCGATCGCGGCATCGAAGCCAAGGTCATCGACGACGAAGCGCTTCTTTTCCGTGGTGCCGACCAGGCCGACGGCCCGACAGCCCTTGATCCTGGCGATCTGACCGGCAACGCTTCCGGTCGCGCCGGCCGCCGTCGAGACCAGGACCGTCTCGCCCGGACGGATTCGGCCGACGTCAAGAAGGGAGAAATAGGCCGTCATGCCGGTGCGCCCGAGGACGCTCAACGCGGTCGACAGGGGGCCACGGCGCGGATCCAGCTTGACGATGCCGGCGGCATCGTCTTTCCGGTCGCCGGCACCGTCGGTCACCGCGTAGCGTTGCCAACCCAATTTCGCCTCGACGATCTCCCCCACCTGAAACGCCGAATTGCGGGTCTCGACGACTTCGCCCACGATGGCGCCCGGGACTACCGAGTTCAGAAGCACCGGCGTGCCGTACTGGCCTCGGAACGCCGCCGGGTCACGCATACGCAGGCGCTGCCACGGATCGAGAGACAGGAAAATTCCGCGGACGAGGAACTCACCGTCCCGGGGTTTCTGGACGGGCGCCCGTACGACGCGGAAATCGCTCTCTTGCGGCACCCCCCGCGGATAGGAAACGAGCTGCACCTGCCTGTTCTGCGCCGGGTCGTCGGACATGGGCGAAGCGATCCCCCTTCGAGACCTTCAATATCGGGCCGTGATCTCCCGTACGTCCTCAACCGCGCTGGTCTCCCTCGAGGCGTCAAGGAGCGCGCGCGACGCTTCACGGCCGCGGACCCGGCTCGCGAGCCTGAGGAACTTTGCCGCGAGTTCCCCGTCGGACATGGGATTCTCGGGACTCCCGCGGATCTGCCGGTAGAGCATCGATTTCCGGTATTCTCTGCCGCCGGACCTGATCACGACCTCGATCGGGACGTCCGGGTTGCCGAGCGCCCTGCCGGTGGTCCACATGGCCACCGCCTCGGGGTGTTCGCCGACGACGACCTTCTTGGCGAGGGCATGCCGCTTCTCGTCAATCAGGGCCTCCGGCCGAACCCATTCCGGGCCGGACTCGTGACCCAGCAAGGCGTTGGCAATGATCCACGGAACGCTGAACAGACCCTCGAAATAGGAACGGGGTTCGAGGCATCCGAACGGGTAGTTCTGATAGAAGCGGTGCGCGTTAACGATCACCTGATCGATGGTGCCGACCGGGAGCCGGTTCTCTTCGACGATCTCCAGTGCGAGCTGGATGGCGCCCGTGCTGGTGCGCGATCCGAGCCACGGCTTGAGGTGAAGCTCGTTCGCCACATGATAGCATTCGGCCGGGGCGTAGGCTGACAGGCGCTCGTGGTCGTACAGCCCGTCTTGCTCCATGGTGTCCCGTGGGCCTTCGACGCCGCTTTGCGTCAACAAGGCCGCCTGGGTGCCGAGTTGGCAGATCGTCAGGTTGTACATGGACCCCAAGCCCGTGAAGACGTTGAACTTGAGCGACAGATCCATGGCGGGCGGCTCGATCATCCAGGCGATGCCGATGGCGTTGTTGAGCTGATCGGCGTCGAACCCCAGCAGTTTTCCCGCGCAGATCGCGACGCACACCGGGGTGTGCTTCTTGGTGTTGACATAGTCGTGCCGGTCCTTCGCCCGCGCCGACTTGTAGAACACCGCGTTGAGCTCATAGGCAATGGCAACAGCCGTGACGACGTCGCGGCCGCTCGAGCCGAGTCGTTCGCCCATCGCCATGCCGGTATGGGCCAGGGCGTCGAACAAATGGTCGCCGGGCCCGCTTTCCATCATGTTCGAGTTGTAGGCCAAGGTTGAATTGAACCCCGCCGCAAGTCCGGCCGAGACGCGACTGCGATCGCCGAGAAGGGTCGATTCGGGAACGCCCCCGACCTGCGTGGCGAAGCGCAGAAAGGGATCTTTGACGAACTCGTAGCCCATGTGGGCGATGCCGATCGAATCCATCATCGCGCGATCCGTCGCCGTGACGACGTCCGATCCCAAATCCGGGAAGCGGACGTCCGCGATCGCGCGGCTGATTGAACCGGTCAGACCGTCGTGGCCCATCGGGTCATCCTTCTCGTCGGGCGCCCATCAGGTCGGGCACCGGGAATTCGCGCCGCCATCCGAACGGTCACACTGGTGGGCCGGTTCATCTGTGAGACCGGTGCGCGTGCTGGGATTTGAGCGCATCCTTGCCCTGGCCCATATATTCGAGGAAGAGCTGGTGGTCGTCCCGAAACTCGTCGACGGCGCCCTGCATCACCACCCGGCCCTGCCGCGCCACGTAGACGTAGTCGGCAACCCGTAATGCGACCCGGACGTTCTGCTCGACGATGAAGATGGTTTCGCCGCGGGCCTTGAGATCCGCGACGATCTGGGCGATCTCGTCGATGACGACCGGCGCCAGGCCGGCCGTGGGCTCGTCCATCAGCAGCAGTTTCGGTTCCGACATGAGGGCGCGGGCGGTGGCGAGCATCTGCTGCTCGCCGCCGGACAGGTTCCCGGCCCGGCTCTTCACACGATCCTGCAACCTCGGGAAGTGCTCCAGTATTCCCGCGAGCCGGCCCCTGCGCTCCCGCTTCGGGCAGCAGGTCATGCCGCCCAGGAGGATGTTCTCCTCCGTCGTCATGCCGGCAAACAGCTCGCGATGCTGGGGAACCATCGCAATCCCGCGGGCGAAGATCTGGTGTGGTTTCAGGTTTTCGATGGCCTCATCCTCGAAGCGGACCGATCCGCCGGTGACCCCGAGCATGCCCACCACGCACTTCAGGGTGCTCGACTTGCCGCAGCCGTTTCCGCCGAGGAGCGCGGTGACGCGCCCCCTCTCAACACCCAGGCGCATCCCGTTAAGCACCTGAAGGCTGCCGTAGCCCGCCGTGAGGTCGATGACGTCAAGCATCGTCCAGGTCCTCCGTCCCCAGGTACGCCTGCTTCACCGCCGGATTGCTCATCACCTCGTCGCCCGCTCCCTCGGCGATGACCCGGCCCTTGTCGAGCACCGTGATACTGTCCGAAACGTCGATAACGAGGGAAACCACATGCTCGACGAGGAGAATCGTCAACTTCCACTCTTCCTTCAGCCGGAGGAGGATTTCGTCGAGCGTCTGCACGGCGGGCACGCTCAAGCCGGCGCAGGGTTCGTCCAGCATCAACAGCTTCGGCCCCGGCGCCAACGCTCTTGCCAGCTCAAGCAGCCGTTGCTGCGCGATCGTCAGCGTGCCGGTTTCGCGCAGCATCAGACTGTCGATTCCGAGAAAGCTCATCACCTCCCGGGCGCGGTCTCGGGCCGCCCGGTCGGGCGAGACACCTCCGCCGAGATTTAGGACCGACTTCAGCGGATTCGCCGGAATCTCGAGATGCATTCCGACGAGAACGTTCTCGAGCGCGGTGCGGTTTTGCATCAGCCGCACATGCTGGAACGTCCGCCGCAGGCCCAGCCCCGCGCGAAGGTGAACCGGGACGCTCGCGATGTCCCGGCCATCGAAATTGATGCGGCCCTCCGCCTTTACCACACCGGAAAGGGCATTGAAGAGGGTCGATTTGCCGGCGCCGTTCGGCCCTATGATTCCGCGTATCTCGCCCGGCGGCACCGTCAGGGAAACGTCCTCGACCGCCACCACGCCGCCAAAGCGCACCGTCAGATCCTGGGTCTCGAGAAGCGGTTCCACCCACCTTCCCTTTCGCTATTCGGCGGTTGAGGGCTTCGCGTCCGCCGGCGGAATTCCGTCCCTCTCCCGCGTCTCCTCGCGCCAGCCTTGGACAAGGACCTCGGGTGGCAGGATCCGCCGCTCGATCAGGTAGCCGGCAACGCCCTTCGGCATGAACACGATGACCCCGACCAGCAGGACGCCGTACATCATCTCCTGGGCGGCCTGGGTGCCACGCAGCACTTCCGGAAGCATCGTCAGGAATAGCGCACCCAGGAGGGCGCCGGAAAGCGTTCCCACCCCCCCGACCATCACGATGGCAAAGTGCAGCACGACCTGAAGCAGATTGAAGGTGTCGGGCGCGACGAACCGCACGGCCAGCGCAAAGAGTCCGCCGCCGATTCCGGCGTAGAAGCCGCTTAGGGTGAAGGCCAGGGTCTTGTACAGAGGCACGTTGATGCCGTTGCATCGGGCGACGAGCTCGTTTTCGCGGATCGCGATGAAAGCCCGTCCGTAGCGGGACGCGAGTATGGCCTTGGCGAGCAGGACCATGGCGAAAGTGACGACCAAGATCACGCCGAACGCTGCGTCGTCGGTGTCGAGCCGGATACCGAAGAATGTCGGCGCCTCGACCTTGACCCCGTCGGTCCCCAGGGTGAGGTCCCGCCAATGGAGGAACAACCAGTAGCAGAGCTCCGCAAACCCCATGGTCATCAACCCGAGATAGACCCGGCGCAGCCGCAACGCAGGCAGGCCGACGATACAGCCGACGACGGCGCACAGCACGCCCGCGGCCGGGAGCGACACCCAGTACGAAATGCCGAAATGACTCCCAAGCAGAGCGACTGTGTAAGCGCCGATGCCCATGAACGCCGCGTTGGCGAATGCGAACTGTCCGGCGAAGCCGAGGACGATCATCTGGCCAACGGCGACGACCACATAGACCAGGATCAGGTTCAGGAGGTACTGGAGGTAGGGATTGGTGGCCGTACTGACCAGACACAGCGCCACGAACAAAGCCGGCGTGAACAACCGGTTCGCAAAGAGGCGATGAATTTCCATCAGTGTTAGACCCGCGTGATCTCTTTGGTGCCGAACAGCCCCCTCGGCCAGAAAATGAGCACCACCATGATGACCAGAAAAGCGGACAGATCGATGAGTGCGGTCGCGACATAGAATCCGAACAGGGTTTCGATGACACCGATCAGATAGCCGCCGACGATCGCGCCGGGAACGCTGCCGAAACCGCCGAGCACGGCGGCGGCGAACCCCCTGATCAGGATGCGCGTCCCCATGTCGGGGAAGAGGGCGGTGATCGGTGCCGACAGAATCCCCGCGGCTGCGCCCATCACGGAGGCCAGACCCCAGGTCGTCGCGAACACGAGCCCGATGTTGATGCCGCTGTACTGGGCGCCGAACATGTTCTCCGCGGTCGCCCGCATCTGCTTGCCAAGGTCGGTGAAGGCAAACAGAAGAAGGAGCGCCAGCGTGAGGACCAGGGAAGTGGCGGTCGTCAGCAGGTTCTGCGACGCAAAAACCAGGTCGAAGATGATGATGGGGGTGCCGCCGAACAGGGGTGGAATCGTGTACACGTCCTGTGCAAAGGGAATCCGGAATATCCCCTTCAACATGAACGACAGGCCCACGGTCACCATCACGAGCGTCATATGCGGATAGTGGGCGATCGGCCGGATCAGGCCCCGCTCGATGAGCAGTCCGACAAGCCCACCGGCGAGGATCGCGAGGAGAAAGGAAGCCGGATAGGAAAGACCGAGAAACGAATAGGCGGAATAACCGATGAAGGCCCCGGCCATGAAGATCTCGCCGAAGCCGAACTGGACCATGTCCTGGGCCTTGTATATGAGCACGAGACCCAGCGCGACCAGCGCATAGAGGCTGCCATTCGCGAGCCCGGCCGTAACGAGAATGACGAACTCCGTCATGAGACTTCGCTTTCGCTAGGGCCGGATGGTTATCGCGTGCTTCCTCGATGGCCCACTAGTTCAGGGCGGGCGCAAGCCGACCGCCGGGGCGGAGCCGGCTTCTCATATCCGGCTCCGCCCGTCCGCCGTCAGGCGGGTTGGTCGAGAACGATCAGTTCTTGCTCAGATCGCGCCACACGGGACCGAGGTTGACGACCCTGCCGTCGGGCGTCAGGGTCCAGACCGTCGGATCGTTGCACCCCTGATGGCTGCTCGCCGAGAAGCTGATCGAGCATGCGGCGCCATGGTCCTTCAGGCCCTTGGTGCCTTCCATCGCCGCGAGGAATTTTTCGCGCGTCACGTCCCGGCCAACCTTCTTCAGCGCCTCGATGACCACTGTTGCTCCGGCAACGCCCTGGTAGGCAACGGACTTCTTGATGTCATTCGGGAAGTGCTTGTAGCGGATGCCCTCCCACTTCTTCATCTCGGGGCTGCCGAAAGGCCCGGCGATAACCGTGATCCCGTAGAGATCCTGCAACGCTTCCTTGTTCCCGACGCGCTCGACAAGATCGAGCAGATCCGGCGTCGAGACGATGACCGCCGGCGAGTCTTTCGATTTGCTTCGAAGCCCGTACTTCCACGCATCGCGGATCAGCGTCGCCGACTCGGTCGGATAGTTGACGAGTATGATCACGTCCGGATCCACTTTCTTCAGCTTGAGCGCCTGGGCCGTGGCGTCCGATGCGTTCGCCTCCAGGGTCTCGCGGGCGACCACCTCGATGCCCTTTTCCTTGAAGTACTGGCGCATGGGCTGGATTTTGGTCTCGGCCCAGTCGTTGTTGCGGCCGACGATCGCCACCTTTTTCACGCCCGGTATCGACGCCGCAAAGCGCGCCATGCCGCGGCCGTCCGCGCTGCCGGTCATCTGGACCGTAAAGATGTTTTTCTTCACCGGAGCCGTGAGCTTATCCATGGTGGCCGCCATCAAAAGATGGGGCATGCCCGACTTGACGACCTCCTCGGTCGTCGCCGAAACGGCGGTGCTGCAGGTTCCGCCGTGAATCATGAAGACCTTGTCCTGGTGAATCAGCTTTTTTACCGCCGCCAGTGCCTTGGTCGCTTCACAGGCCGAATCCTCCTGGACGAACACAAACTTGCGGCCATGCACGCCGCCCTTTTCGTTTTGCTCCATGTAAACGGATATGGGACCGTTATTCACGGGCTGGCCGTGGATCGCAGCGGGCCCCGTCAATGGTCCGAACAGGCCGATCTTGATCGTCGTGTCGGTCACCCCGGATTCGGCCATTGCGCCCGCGGGAAGCGCTCCGGCGAAGAGACCGATCAACGCGGCTCTCCCCAAGATGCCGATTCCGTTCGGTCGACGTGATATGCTCATCATCTCCTCCTGTGCATAGGTTTACGTTCGTGAAATCGACGAGGCGTGCGTCGGTCTCTGGAGGTGATGGTTCGGAACGGAACCGAACCTTCCTCTGGAGCAAGTCGGCTCCATGCGGGGGCCTGGCACGACGTACAATCCATGTCTTGACATTCCGCTCTTCCTTGCGGAAGTGAAGACATCTTCACGAACTCGCCCCGATGACGTGGTGAAGCCTAGACCGCTGCCGCGCGGATAGTCAATGGACGACCGGAGACGACAGGTGGGATCGGGTATGGCGGCCCTTTGCGATTGGGCGGCCGAAACCCGCATCGACGATATCCCCGACACTGCATTGCGCCAGGCGGTTGCGGTGATCGGCGACAATCTTGGAGCCATCGTCGCGTCGCGCGACGAGCCGGAGGTCGCGCAGGCTCAGGCCCGGATACTGGAGGCGTCGGATCGGGCCGAGGCGACCGTGTTCCGGGGCGGGCACCCCCGCGCCGAACGGACGATGGCCGCGGTCGCCAACGGGCTCGCCGGAAACGGGGCGCAACTGGATCCTGGATACCGCAAGGCCCAGTGCCACGCCGGGCTCTATATCGTGCCGGCGCTGCTTGCCGAAGCGGAAGCAAAGGGTTTGTCGGTTGCCGACGTCCTGCGTGCCGTCGTGCTCAGCTTCGAGATTACGACACGTCTTCCGCGCGCCTGGCCCATGGGGACGGCCAAGCTTTATCCGGCGGCAGTCTTCTGCGCGGTGGGTGCGGCGAGCGCGATCGGGGTGGCGCGACGTTTGCCGCCGGACGCACTGCTCGGCGCGCTCGGCACCGCCTCCACGCTGATCCAGGTCGGTCCTTTCGGGCACTCTGTCGACGGCCTGCTGGTCTGCAATGCCTGGGCAGGATCCGGAGCCTGGACCGGCATGATGGCCGTCGAATGGGCGGGAATGGGGTTCGCCGGATCGGGAGAAAGCTTTTTTGATGTCTACACCAACATACTCGGTACCGAGGCGCATCCGTCACGCCTCACCGATGGCCTCGGCGAGGAATGGGCGATCGAGCACAGCTTTCACAAACCCTACAGCAGTTGCGGCTACACCCACTCGGCGATCGAGGCGAGTCTGGCCGTGCTCGAAGAACTGCCTGGCGAAGGGCGGGCGGACGCCATTCGAGACGTCGTCGTGGAGGCCTCCGCGCTCGCCCTGTCCCTCGACAACGACAAGCCGGAAAACGGGCTCGCCTCCCGATTTTCGACCCAGCATGCCGTCGCGGCACCGCTGGTCCTCGGCCATGCCCTGCCGGAGGCGTTCGGCACCGCTGCGCTCGCCTCGCCTGAGATCGCCGCGCTGCGCCGCCGGACTGTCCTCAAGGAGTTCGAACCGACACTGCCGCCCCCGCACGATCGGCCCGCCCGCGTTACGGTCACCCTGACAGACGGCCGGCGGATTGCCCGCGAGTGCCTGAGCGCGAAAGGCGGGCCCGACCGGCCCTACGCGACGGCGGAGTTGTTCGGCCGTCTGGAAACCTGGCTTGCTCCCACCTACCCGAGGCTTGCGCGGCGGCTCCATGACCTGACCGCCCTGAGGCCGGCCGATCTCGGCCGGGGGTGGGATACGCTCCTGCCGGATATGCTCGGGGACTGAATCGACACGCCCCTGTCAGGTCCGACGACCCGGTCCTGAAATCAGTCGAGCCTGTAGATCCGGCGCACGTTATCCCGCAGTAGCAGGCGCTTCGCTTCGGGCCGAAGGTTCAGCGCTTCGATTTCGCTGCGGGTGCGCTCAAAGTCGAGCACCGGAAAATCGGTGCCGAAGATGACTTTTTCGCGGCCGTAGGTATTGGCGTACTGGATGAACTGCGGCGGCCAGTATTTCGGGCTGTGAGCGTCGGTACCGATAAAGACGTTCGGGTGCTTCCAGGCCATGGCGATCATTTCGTCGATCCAAGGCACGCCGAGATGGATGCCGATGAGCCTGAGTTCGGGAAAGTGGCAAGCCACCGCATCGAAGGCGATGGGACGGCCCACGCTGCGGCGCGGATAATCGGGCGCGTACACAAGCGACTGTCCGACCTGGAGCTGGATCGGAATGTCCAGTTCCACGCACTTGGCGTAGAACGGGTAGTACTGGGCCCCATCGGGCGGAATCTCGAACCAGTGCGGGTAGGAATGGGCGCCGACGAACCCCAGATCCTCCACCGCGGCCTGAAGCTCGCGCACGCCCTTCATGCCCTGCGTCGGGTCGATGCCGGCAAGGCCGTGGAAGCGGTCCGGATGCCGGCGGACCGCATCCGCGACCAGGGAATAGGGCAGGTGATAGCAGGCCGGCGGCCCCAGCGGGCCGGCCTTGGTAGCGACCAGAAAGGCCTTCTCGATGGCGGCCGCATCCATGCGCCGCAGTGTCTCGTCCAGGGTTATGCCCGCGGCTGTCGTGTCGTCGACCCCGATCTTTCCCTTGAAGAAACCGTCGCGCCAGTCCGGTCGATGACCGAGGGCCTCCTTGGTCCACAGGTTGACGACCGCGTCGATCGCCTGGACGTCGCCGAACGGCGGGGCGGCGCTCAAAGCCCGAGCTCCCTGGCGATAATGTTGCGCTGGATCTCGTTGCTCCCCTCGCCGAAGGAATACAGACGCGCATCGCGCCACAATCGCTGCATATCGCTTTCCGTCGCGTAACCGGCGCTGGCCAGAATCTGCATTCCGTGATCGGTGACGAACTGCAGGGTCTCCGTCGCGGCGATCTTCGCCTGGGACGCCTCGCGCCGGCAGGGACGGCCTTCGCCGATCAGCCAACCCAGCTGCCAGGCGAGCAGGCGCGCCTGGTCAACCCGCATCTGCATATCGACGAGGCGGTGCTGAATCACCTGGAAGCCGCCGATCGGTCTGCCGAACTGGTGGCGCTCGCGGGCGTGGGAAAGGGCGATGTCAACGGCCGCCTGGGCGGCGCCGGTGACGCTCGCCGCCATCCCGGCGCGGGCGTAGTGCAAGGTCGCCATCAGATGACGAAATCCTTGGTTCTCTTCGCCCATGAGCGCATCTCCAGGCACTGAAACCTCGTCGAAGCCGATGTCGAAGCATGGCAGGCAGTTGTTTCCGACCTTGTCGAGGGGAGTCATCTGGACGCCGGGCGTGCCGGGCGGCACCAGGAACATCGAAATGCCGTCGGCGCCGCTGTCGGGAGAGCCAGTCCGACAGGCGACGACCATTGCCGCCGCCGCAGCGGCGTCGCTGATCCAGGTCTTGCGGCCGGTGATCGTCCACCCGGTCCCGCGGCGGCGCGCCCGGGTCACGATGGACGCGGCATCCGAACCCGCTGACGACTCGGTCAGGGCCAGGGCGAAGAAGGCCCGTCCGGCCATGATGTCCGGGAGATAGCGTTCCCTTTGTGCTGCGCTGCCGTACACCAGGAGCGACATGCCGCCGAAGCCGATCGCTCGATTGAACAGGGAGGCTGCCATCAGGGCGCGATAGCCGAGGCGTTCCTGGACCAGTACCACCGTTTCCCAAGGGGCAGCCAATCCGCCATTCTCCACCGGAAACGGCATCGCCAGCAGGCCCGCCTCCCCCATGGCCGGCAGCATGTGATAGGGCGGCGCGTGGTCCCGGTCGTGCCGGCGAACGGCCTCCGGCGGCAGATGCCGTTCGATCAACCGATCGACCGTGTCGAGAATCTGTCGTTGCTCCTCGCCGATTGCGAAGTCCATGGTTCCTCCTCGTCCCTGACCGGAACGCGATTCCGCCTGGCGCCAAATTCGGGAAGATCCTTCAGCCGCAGCGATGGCCTCGGACGATTGACAATCCGACACAATGCTATTGGAAACTGGTACCATCCGAAATACCGTATTCCGAGGCGTGCGCGGCCCTATCGGACCGGAGAGAAGCGAGCATGAATCTGGCCGGCACCCTTCCCCTGCACGCCCGGACCCGGGCCTCCCACCCGGCCATCGTGGCGGGCGAGCGCGTCATCACCTACGGCGAACTCGACCCGCAGGTGGGACGGACGGCGAGTCACCTGAACGCCTTGGGGCTCGGGAGCGGCGATCTACTCGGCGTCTGCCTCGGGGATCACGCCGACCATGTCATCATGTTGCTGGCCGCCGCCCGGCTCGGTGTCGCCGTTCTGCCCATGGACTGGCACTGGGCCTTGGCGGAGCAGCAGCGCATCGTCGACGTGTTCCGGCCGCAGGCCGTGATGATCGAGGCGGATGCCGCCGCGATCGGGGGAGTTCCGCAGCACCGTCGCGACGCCGGCTGGCACGATGCCGTCGCGGCGGCAACACCGCAGGTCGACGGTCCCGACGACACCGACACGCCCCTCGTGCTGGCGCTCTCGTCCGGCACCACCGCCCTGCCGAAAGGGCCGATGATCAGCCACGGCAACATGCTGGCGCGCTTCCGGGGCCATTGGGTGTCCCTGGGGTTCAACCAGCACGATCGCTTCGCCCTGACGACACCGCTCTACTACGGCGGCGGGCGGGGCTTCGTGCTCTCCTACCTCTTCATCGGCGGAACGATCGTGATGTTCCCGCCCCCCTTCAAGCCCGGCGACCTTGTCGAGACGGTCGAACGAAGGTCGATCGACAGGCTCTTCCTGGTGCCGACGCAGATCCGCCGCCTGCTCGCCATGGCCCGCGGCGACGGTTTGCTGTTTCCCCGGGTCAACAACCTGATCTCCAGCGGCGCCACCCTGTCTCCGGAGGAGCGGGAGGCGGTGCGGAACCGGCTCACGCCCAGTTTCACCGACTACTACAGTTCCACCGAAGGCGGCGGCATAACCGTCCAACCGGCCGCCGACCAGGACCGACATCCCCGATCCGTCGGGCGGCCGAGCTTTCTGACCGACGTGGAAATCGTTGATGAGGACCACCGGCGCCAGCCGGCGGGCATGGTCGGCCGCATTCGCTACCGCGGCCCTGGGGTTGCCGCGGGTTTCTACGGGGATCCGGAGCCCGGTTCGACCGCCGGCGCCTTCTTCCGGGACGGCTGGTTCTATCCCGGCGACGTCGGTGAAATGAACGAGGAGGGCTACCTGTTCCTCCGCGGCCGCGCCAAAGACATGATCATCCGCGGTGGCGCCAACATCTATCCGAGCGACGTGGAACACGTGCTGCAGGCCCATCCGGCGGTGGAGGAAGCGGCGGTGGTCGGCTGGCCGTCGAAGGAATATGGCGAGGAGGTCGCCGCCTTCGTGATCGTCGATGGGACCATCGACGGGCCGGAATTGGTTGCGCACTGCCGCGAACGCCTGGCCCGCCACAAGGTGCCGCGCAACGTCTTCCCGGTCGACGACCTGCCGCGAAACTCGACGGGCAAGGTCCTGAAAGGTGCGCTTGTGGAACGGCTGCAGCCCTTGTAGCGACGGGCCCAGGCTGGTTGCGACGGCCTGTGCGCCATGATCTACTGTCGCCGAGTATCGAGAATCGGGTCTGGGATGTATCGGACGACCGCGACGGCGGAAGGGTTGCTACGGGCGATTGCGGGACCTGTCGCGGTCGGGAGCCCATGAGGCAGAGCACCCGCCTGAAGCAGCTCCTGGCGAAGCGTGACGCCGCGATCCTGCCCGGCGCCGCCAACCCGCTGACGGCGAGACTCATCGCCGAGCTGGGTTTCGACTGCGTCTATGTCACCGGCGCGGGTATCGCCAACATGAACCTCGGCGTGCCCGATCTCGGCCTCGTGTCGCTCAAGGAACTGGTCGACTGCGTCGGCGCCATGCGGGACGTGGTCGATCTGCCGTTCCTGGTGGATGCCGATACCGGGTTCGGCAACGCGATCAATGTGATCCGCACGGTCAGGCAGCTCGAGAAGGCGGGCGCCAGCGGCATTCAGCTCGAGGACCAGGTGTTCCCGAAGCGCTGCGGCCACTTTGGCGGCAAGGCCGTGATCGAGAAGGCCGAGATGGTCCAGAAGATCAAGGCGGCCGTCGAC
Source organism: Alphaproteobacteria bacterium (assembly GCA_965202925.1). Classification (GTDB taxonomy): domain Bacteria; phylum Pseudomonadota; class Alphaproteobacteria; order Bin65; family Bin65; genus Bin65. Next base: position 615,697 of record CBDBCG010000003.1, read on the forward strand.
CAGAGGATCGACGGCGATCTGGTTATCGTGGCGCGCACCGATGCGCGCGCGGTGCTCGGTCTCGACGCAGCCATCGACCGCGCCCAGGCCTACGTCGAGGCCGGGGCCGATGCGACGTTCGTGGAAGCGCCGCTCGACCGAGGCGAGCTCGAACGGATTGCCGGCGAACTTGCCGCGCCGCAGATCGCCAACATGGTGTTCGGCGGGCAGACCCCGCCCGTCGGGCAGCAGGATCTGGCGAGGATGGGATTTGCCGGCGTTCTCTACGCCAACGCCGCGCTTCAGGCAGCGGTTCACGGCATGCGGGAGGTGCTCGGCGAACTGCAACGAAGCGGCAGCCTCGACGCCGTCCGGGACAAGGTCGCATCCTTCGAATCGCGGCAGCGGCTCGTCGGCAAGGGTGCCTATGACGCGCTCGAGCAACGCTACGCCGGTCAGCCCCCGGACGGTTGAGCGCCACGGACAGGAGGCAACGCACATGAATCCCTGGGACGGCGTCGTTACCGAAGAGGAAAAGGAGATCTATCGCGCCGCCGGCTTCGGCAAACCCTCGGGAATGGGCAACCGGCCGGCGCTGCTGATCATCGACGTCCAGTACCGCACCGTCGGAACGAAGCCGGCGCCCTTCCGGGAAGCGGTCAAGGAGTTCCCTACCGCATGCGGCCAGGTCGGCTGGGATGCGGTCCACAACATCGAGAAGGTCCTGGCGCTGTTTCGGGAGCGCGGCTGGCCGGTGCTCTATCCTTACGTATCCATGAAGGAGAGCTTCGACACCGGCCGCCTTGCCGAAAAAGTGCCGGCGCTCATGACGGTCGCCGCCAAAGGCTACGAATTCGTCCGGGAGATCGCGCCGCGGGAGGGCGATATCCTGTTGCCGAAGAAGCATCCGAGCGCGTTTTTCGGGACTCCCCTCGCCAGCTATCTCGTCGACCTGCAGGCCGATACCCTCGTGGTGACCGGCTGCACCACCAGCGGCTGCGTTCGGGGAACGGTGGTGGACGGGTTTGCCTACAACTTCAAGGTCGCCATTCCCCATGAGTGCGTGTACGACCGCGGGCCCACCGCGCACGCGGTCAATCTCTTCGACATGAGCGAGAAGTACGCGGACGTGATGACCACGGAGGTATGCCTGGCGGCGCTGCGCGATCTGGCGTCGGCCGGCTGAGGAACCGAGGGACGCGCGGGTACATCGTTGCGTCGCGCGGGGCAGGCAAGAAATGAAGCACGCAATACAGCCACACGCCGGCGTGACCGTCATTACGGGTTATCTCGGCAGCGGCAAGACGACCCTGCTACGCGGTCTCCTCGTCCATCCGGACCTCCGCGACACGGCCGTCATCGTCAATGAGTTCGGTGAGGTCGGTCTCGATCACCTCTTGGTGGAAAGCGGCAGCGAGGACGTTGTCCTCCTGGATTCGGGGTGCCTGTGCTGCACCATGAGCGACAGCCTGGCCGACACCCTGGCCGACCTCATGTTTCGCCGGGCCCGCAGCGAGATTCCGGCGTTTCGACGTGTGGTCATCGAGACCAGCGGCCTGGCGGACCCGGCGCCGATTCTCCACTGCCTCCTGACCGACCGGCTCGTCAAGCAGCACTACCGTCTGGACGGACTGATCACGGTCGTCGATGCATTGCACGGGCTCAAGCAACTCGATTCGACGACTGAAGCGATCAAGCAGGTCGCCATGGCCGATCGGCTGGTCGTCTCGAAGACCGACCTGGCCGCGCCGGAATCGACCGGGGCCCTGCGCGCCCGACTGGAGGAACTGAACCCAAGGGCACCGATCCTGAAGACGATCAACGGTGTCGTGGATGCACCCCTGGACCTGACCGAAGTTCGCGCGACGCATGACCTTGATCCGGCCGCTGCCGGTGGAGGCGAGGGCCAGGAGATGGCCGAACACCGACACGACGGCACGCACAGTCACAGTGCTCACGGTAAAGTCGGGACCTGCACCTTCGAGCTCGCGCGGCCTGCAACCTGGGCCGGCTACGACTACTGGGTGCGCCTGCTTAAGCAATATCGTGGCGCCGACCTGCTACGGATGAAGGGCGTCCTGCAGTTCGAAGGCCGGGCTGCGCCTTACTTCGTTCAGAGCGTCCAGCACGTTTTCGGCACGCCCGAGCCCATGAACGCCTGGCCGTGGCCGGATCAGCGGAGCCGGCTGGTCTTCATCACCCTCGACATCGACCGGGCGACACTGGCGCGCTCGCTCGAGTGCTTCTATGCGCCGTCGGGCATTCCCCGGCCCGTCTCGGCCGAGGACGCGCTATAGGGACGGCGACGAACGGGACCGGGGAACGACGTATGGAGTTCGACATCAGGGTGAGCGGCGGAACGGCCATCCTGCCGGACAGGGGCGAAGTCCGTTGTGACATCGGCATCCGCGGCGGACGGATCTGCGCGATCCTGACACCGGGAGAAGAGAGCCCCGACACCCGTGAAACGATCGACGCGACCGGCAAGATCGTCTTTCCGGGGCTGATCGACGCTCACCTGCACTTCGGCTTCGCGGAAAAGCCCGACGAATACGCCAGCGAGACCGCCTCCGCCGCGATCGGCGGGATGGCAACGATCCTGAGCTACTTCCTGAACAACGAGCCTTACAGCGACGTCTTCAAGGCGGAACTTCCCGATGTCGAGGAACGCGCTCATGTGGATTTCGGATTCCATTTCTCGACCGCCAAGGAGGTTCATCTCGAGGAGTTCGAGCGCTGCGTGAACGAATACGGCGTGACCTCCTTCAAATATTTCATGAATTTCCGTGGCGACGCCGGCCGCTACCTGGGCCTCGACGGCACCGACGACGGCTACATGTACGATCTGCTGAAGAAGGCGGCGCGCTTCCCCGAAGCCATCGTCGTCATGCACACCGAGAACATCGAGTTGGTGAACCGCTTTACCCGGCGGGCCATGGCCGAGGGCAAGGATGGGCTGCATGCCCTGGCGGCGGTCAAGCCGGACTTCACCGAATCCGAGAACCTTGTGCGCGCAATGGTGTTTGCGGAGCACCTCGGCACGCGCATCTACATTCCGCACCTCAGCTGCCGTTCGGGCCTGAACGAGGTTCGCGCCTACCGCCGGCGCTATCCGCACGTCTACGTGGAGACATGCCCGCACTATCTCACACACACCATGGATTCGGACCTGCCCGGCAGCGTCGGCAAGGCCAATCCGCCGCTCCGGACCCAGGATGACGTGGAGGCCCTGTGGGAGGCCATCGAGGACGGCACCGTCGACGTGATCGGTTCCGATCATGTGCCGCGCAAGAAGCAGACCAAGATGACCAACATCTGGAAGTCGTCCCAGGGCTTCCCCGGAACGGCGACAATCCTGCCGGTACTGCTGTCGGAGGGTTATCACAAGCGCGGCATGCCGCTCGCCCGTATTGCCGAGCTGTGCGGCAGCAAACCGGCGGACATATTCAATATCAGTGCGCGGAAGGGGCGCCTCGTCGTCGGCGCGGACGCCGATCTGACCATCGTCGATCTGGACCTCGAGCGCGAGATCCGGAATGAGGAGCTGCTCAGTTACTCCGACTACACGCCCTACGACGGATGGACGCTGAAAGGGTGGCCCGTGCTGACGATGTCCCGCGGCGTCACAGTGATGCGCGACGGCACGATCGTCGGCCCGCCCGGCCACGGCATCTACCTGTCACGTCCCTATGCCTGAGGTCGCGTTGTGAACAGGGGGTCAAACACGGAACTCCGACAGGCCCGGTGGCACAACTTCCCTTTCGGAGTGTGGCGTGCCCTCCGGCGCCCACGAATACGGAACCGGTTGCGCACGGTAGATCCAGTTGCGTCGTCCTTTGAAAACCCACTTGTTGGGTCCATCGTCGTCTGCCGCGTCGCCCACCGCTTCCGCGAAATGTGGATTTACATATTCCCACACGATTTCGCCATTCGACATGACCTGGAAAATTCTGCCGTGCATCCCTTCGCAGACTAGGCCGCGTACTCATAAGAAAATTGTCGGCGAGAGCGAATCATGATTCAAGCTCCCAAATTGCAGGAGCCTGGCGATGGACCGCTACGCCTGACCGACTTCGAGTGGAGCGTGATCGAACCGTTGCTGCCGAACAAGCCGCGCGGCGTCCCGCGTGTGGACGACCGGCGGGGGCTCAACGGCATCATGTGGGTGTTGCGCTCCGGCGCACCCTGGCGCGATCTGCCCGAGCGCTATGGGCCCTACACCACCTGCTACAACCGCTTCAATCGCTGGCGCAAGAAGGGCATCTGGGATCGCCTGATGGACGCGATCGTAGAGGCTTACGACGGCGACATACAGATGATCGACAGTTCCAGCGTCCGGGTTCACCAGCACGCAGCGGGCTCAAAAAGGGGGGTCCGGATCGTTGCATGGGTCGTTCCCGAGGCGGACTGACGACGAAGATCCATACCGTGGTCGATGGCAGCGCCTGCCGCTCCGCTTCGCCTTGAGCCCAGGGCAGGCGCATGACAGCACGCTTGCCGGGCCTTTGCTCGACGATCAGCTGCCAGCCGACGGCTTCGTGCTCGCCGACAAGGCCTACGACGCGGAATGGATCAGGGCGATGGACGGCGCCGTGGCCGAGACCGTCGCCGCAATGGAAAAGACGGGGTCGCCCATCATTACCGACGGCGAGCAGTCGAAGCCGAGCTTCGCGACCTACCCGCTCGCCGGGCTGGACACGCTGGCGCCCGACGGGGTGGTGATTCGCTTCGAGGACGGCCACACCCGGCGGCTGCCGGTGTTGACCGCCGGGCCGTTCCGCTACACGACCTATTCGGGCGGCTACGCGCATTTCCGAGAGCGTGCCAAAGGAGGCGCTGCCGGTCGGCTGCAAGACAGGTGTCATAGGGGACATGGCGGGGGATACCTGCCCCATACGCAGGCGCTGCATCTGACCGACGATGCGCCGCGGACATGCATTGATTTTCTTGGCCAGGTTGCGGACACACGGACGGGCAGGCTCGATGTTGGGGCGACAATGGCTACCATAGAGTCTGGGTTAGTCATCGATTGCGGATCGCAACTGCGACTGCACCCGTCAGTGCCGGCCGGAACCCGATCGGCACGCCGCGGAAATACGCTGTCGATTGCGACCGGGGCGGTGGCGCAGTCCGTGTCGGCGAGCGGCACCGGAAGGCCGGGCCGCACGCACCGGTGGCGGCTTACGCTCTCAGGTAACGGCCGAAGCCGAGTCTGAAGACGGCCTGTATGCCGTAATCGCAGATCAAGCCGACCGTGCCGAGCGCCAGGATGCCGAGGAAAATCAGGTCCGTCGCCATGTAGAGACGGCTGGTGAAGATCAGGAAGCCCAGGCCCTCGTCGGAGGCCAGCATTTCTGCCGCGATCAGCATCATGAAGCCGTTGCCGAGCCCGATGCGCAGCCCGGTGACGATGAAGGGCACCGTCGCCGGCAGCGTGACATAGACAAAGATGTGGGCGGGGCCGGCGCCGAAGCAGCGCGCTGCTCTCAGCTTGTTGGGCGCGATCGCGAAGACGCCGGTCATGGTGTTGAGCATCACCATGAAGGTTACCCCGTAGGTGATCAGCATCACCTTGCTGACTTCACCGACGCCGGCCCAGATGGTGAAGGGCGTGATCCAGGCGATTGCCGGCACGAAGCGCAGGAACTGGATCGTGGGTTCGAAGAAGAAACGGACCGGGCGGAACGACGCGATCAGCAGCCCCAGCGCCACGCCGAGCAGGCCGCCGAACGCCCAGCCCGCGAAGACGCGGCCGAGGCTGGCCCCGACATGGATCCAGAGTTGCCCCGAGAGAGCCTCTGCGAAGAGGATCTGCAGCGTGGCGGTGGCCGAAGGGAAGAGAACGTTCTGGTACGCGGCGGCTGCAGCCTGCCATAGGGCGAGGCCGCCGACGATGGAAACCAGGCCGATGATGGCCGGCCGGCCGAGGCGAAGGGCGCTGCTGTCGGTCACGGTCCGCGCCTCACAGGGACAGCCGGTAGGGCCGGAACACGGTTTCGGTGACGACGGTGAGCGCCCGGTCGGCGAGGAAGCCGATGATCCCGAGGCAGATGATCGCCACGAAGATGTGGTCCACGGCCAGCCACTGGCGGCTCACCCAGCTCAGGAAGCCGAGCCCGGCATCGGCGGCCAACATCTCGGCCGCGACGATAGTGGCGAACGAGTTGGCCATGGCGAGGCGCGAGCCGGCCAGCGCATAGGCTAGCGCCGAGGGAACGATGACCCACAGGAAGATCTGCCGTGGCCGGGCGCCGAAGCATCGTGCCGCGCGCAGCCGGTTGACCGGCACTGCGAACACGCCCTCCATGGTGTTGACCATGACGATGAATGTGGTGGTGTAGATGATCAGCGCGACCTTGCTGGCCTCGCCGCTGCCCAGCCACAGAAGGGCCATGGACAGCCAGGCAATCGGCGAGATGAAACGGAAGAAATGGATGTAGGGATACAGGAGCTGGCGGATCAGCGGCACGTATCCCGCGGCCAGCCCGACCGCGAAGCCGGCCAGGGAGCCGATGGCGAAGCCGAGTCCGATGCGGCGCAGGCTGGCCACGACGTCCCGGAGCAATTGCCCGTCCTCGAGAAGGGTCACGAAGCCCGCGTAGGTCGAGGCCGGCCCCGGAAACAGGCGCTGGGTCGCGAAGGTCTCGCTGGCGTGATGCCACAGGAGCAACAGGCAGGCCGGTCCCAGGACGTAAAGGGCCAGCCGCAGTCCGATCGCCGTCCGCGACCGGCCGAACGGAAGAGCTGCCCGGCTGGCCGTCGCGGGCGCCGTCATTGCCCGTCCTGGAGGGCCTTGCGGGACTCCTCGGCGAGCAGTTCATTGAGCCGCCCGTAGGCCGCCCCGAAGGCCGGATCCGACCGGGAGCGCGGGCGCGGCAGGTCGATCGGCACGATCTCTTTGATGACCGATTCCGGGCCCGCCGTCATGACCCCGACCCGGTCCGCAAGAAGCACTGCCTCGGCGATGTCATGGGTGATGAACAGGATGGTGACCCGGTTGTTCTCCCAGATCCGCGCCAGCTCGTCCTGCAGGACCGACCGGGTTTGGGCGTCCAGGGCGCCGAACGGCTCGTCCATCAGCAGCACCAGGGAATCGCAGACCAGCGCCCGCACCAGTTGCACCCGCTGCTTCATGCCCCCGGACAGTTCGCTCGGATATTTGTGACGGTGGCCCGCCAGCCCGACCATCTGCAGGAACGGCAGCGCCTGCCGGCGCCGTTCCCGCCGCGACAGGCCGGCGGCCCGCAGGGAGAAGGTTACGTTCTCCTCCACGGTGAGCCACGGGTAGAGGGAGTCCTCGCCCTGGAAGATCACCGCCCGCTCGATTCCGGGCGCCACGACCGGCGCGCCGTCGACCAGCACCTGTCCGGCGCTGGGATGCTCGAAGCCGGCCAGCAGGTTGAGCGCCGTGGTCTTGCCGCAGCCGGACGGGCCGATCAGGACGAAGAACTCGCCGCGCTCGATGGCGAGGTCGACGTTCCTGAGGATCCAGGGCGCGTCCCGGCCGCCGAAACGGAAACTGAGATCGACAAATGAGACAAGGGGCCGGGTGGCCCCTTCGTCTCCCGTAGCCGACACGGCGCCTGCCGTGGTTACTTGACGCGCGCCGGATCGATCTGCTTCAGCAGATCGGCATGCAGGTAGCTGTCAACCAGTGCCTTGGGATCGGCGACCTTGATCAGGCCCTTGTCGGTCATCCACCGGGCTTCCTCGTAGAGCAGCTCACGCAACTCCGTATCCAGCCTGAGACCCCACTGGATCTTCTTGATATCGCCGGCGAACCGGTCGGCCTTGCCGCGGAACGCTTTGGCCATGATCTTGGCGGCTTCGTCGACATTCTTCGGAATCCAGGCGACCGCCTCGTCGACGGCGCGCAGCAGGGCGAGCGCCACCTTGGGCTTGTCGCGGACGAAATCGCCGTGGAACGAGATCATGGCGTCGGCGAAGGGTTGCAGGTTGTCATCGCCGCCCCATGCCAGGATGCGCGAGCCCTTGACGATCTCCTGGGCCCGGCTGCACCAGGGCTGCCAGTTGAAGAAGGCGACGATCTGGCCGCCCCGGAGCGCGGTGATGGTTTCCGGCGGTGACAGGTTCATGGTCTTGACGTTGCCGAGCTTGTGGAGCGCCGTGTAGCGCGACCACCAGAACTCCGAGCTGGAGCCGGTCATAAAGCCGACGGTCTTGCCCTCCAGGTCCTTCGGGCCCTTGACCGCCGCAACCGAGGCGGCGCAGCTGATCAGCGGCGCTTTCAGGGCCGCGGCGACGCCAACGAAGTTCGCGCCCTTCGATTTGCCCCTGAGTGTCGGCAGGCCGCCGTTGGTGCCGGAAGCGACGATGTCGCCGGCCGCCACCGCCTGCAGGGCGAGCGAGCCGCCCTCGAAGGTCTTGGCGGTGATGTCAATGCCGTGCTTGGCGCCGAATCCCTTTTCCTTGGCGACCACCCAGAAGCCCTGAGTGACATCGATTCCGCCGCCGACTGCGACGGGGGTCTGCGCCAGTGCGACGGCGGGCGCGCAGAGGCCGAGCGCCAGCAGGCTTGCTCCAACAGTGTTGCGGAAAGCGTTCATGGTCCGTCTCCTCCAGAGCTCGATGTTTATCGGGGTCGAGCGACCCAAAGTATTCAACAGCTCGGAAAAGGTTGCAATACACGCATTCCCCGCTCCTTGCGCGCGACGCGTCCGGAACGACCGATACGACCGACGCTGCGGCGCGAATCGTTCCAGTCGACGGATCTACGCCTGCCGGGAAAGGGAATGCGGGCCGGAAGCGCTGAAGACAGCGAGTTCCGGCGCCTGCAGGGTGGCGGTGTAGGCGTCTGCGTTGTCGGAAGCGCGATGGTATTCGGCCAGCTCCAGGGCGGTCGCCCACCAGACGTCGTCGTACCGGCGGATGTATTCGAAGAGGCGACGCAGCATCCGCACGATGTGCCCGTGGCCGGAGATCCAGGGGTGTACGGTAATGGTGTAGAGGCCGCCGAATTCCCGCATGCCCTCGAACACTTCGATCCAGAGGTCGAGGACCCGGCCGGGGTCTGGCGGATAGGTCTTGTCAGCGGGACCGCCGGTGCAGCGGAAATAGGTGGTATCCGCCACCGTCGCCAGTACTGGAATCTCGAGGAGCCCGTCAACGACATAGGGATGGTCGTAGCCCATCAGGGAGCTGTCGTACGAGAACCCCTCGGCCACCAGGGTTTCGATCAGGTCGGTCGTGACGTGCCAGTAGGGCGCGCGGTAGCCGCGCGGGCGCGCGTCGACCTGTGCCGCGAAGATTTCGAGCGAGCGTTCGACGACCGCCCTGTTTTCAGCGGCGTCCAGGTCGGCGACGGACTCGTGGCAATAGCCGTGCAGTCCCGCTTCGTGGCCTCGTCCGGCGAGCTCGGGGAGTATGTGAGGATACTGCTCAGCAATCAGGCCCGGCACGTAGAAGCTGCCCTTGACCGCGAACTCGTCGAGCAGATCGAGCAACCGGTAGATGCCGACACGCGGACCGAAGCGGCGCTGGTCCAGGGTCTCGACCTGAACCATGGGTTTGTCCCGATGCTGCCAGAGATACGGGGACTCGCCGTCCACGTCCGATGTGAAGGCGACCGCGCAACGTTTGCCCGGAGGCCAGTGGTAGGCCCGCGCGCCATTTCCCATCACGCCCTCCCGTATCGGTCCGCATTCGGCTGTCGGCTGGCAATCTTGCCTGCAATTCGTCTGACTGCCAATCGATGCCGACCTAGGGCCGCGGTCTCCTCTGGTCTATATGGGCGGGGCTGACTTCGGGCAAAGAGGACGGAGAACATGAGATTCGAGCTCGGCCTGCCTTCCCACACGCTAACCATCATCGGCCGTTGCGCCGAGACCGGCTATCTGGGCGTGGCGGTCTCGACCAGCCCGCCGGCCGTGGGCGCCCGCTGCCCCCTAGTCCGCACCAACTTGGCGGCGGTTTCCAGCCAAGCCTACGCCAACCCGCAGTTGAGCCGGGTGGCGCTCGGCCTGCTGGAACGGGGCTACACGCCCGAGAAGGCGCTCGACGAGATACGCGTCTCGGACGTGTGGGCCGAATACCGTCAGGTCGGCATCGTCGACCGCGAGGGCCGTTCCGCTGCCTACACCGGAGAGCGGAATTCCGATTGGAAAGGCCACATCAACGGCACGGATTTCGTTGCGATGGGCAACTATCTCCACGGGGCGGCGGTGGTCGAAGCGATGGCGGAGACCTTTCAGAACTCCCGCGGAGAGATTATCGAGGAACGGCTGCTGCGGGCCTTGGAGGCGGGCCGGGACCGCGGCGGCGACCTCGACGGCCACGGCTCGTCGGTACTGGTGGTGCACGGGCGGGACGATTACCCGCGGACCGACCTCCGGGTCGACTTCTTCGAACCGGTCGAAGGCCGCCCCGAACAGGACGCGGTCGACGAACTGCGCCGCATCTTTACCGTCTACGAGCCGCTGATCCCGTACTACGAGAAGCGTCCACAGAACCCAGAGATCGGTGGATGGCGGGAGTGGTTGCAAGCCCTCCGCGGCTGAGGGCAGAGGATGGCGGTCGCGCCCTGAGGAACACCCGTCATCCGGATTTCGGCAGGGTTTTGACTCGACGGGAATTCGAAGAGGGATGCCGCAGCTTGCAGTTCGGGAACGAACGGCAGCGGAATTTGGCCGAGCCGTCAGGCTGTCCGAAAAGGCGAGGCCACCTCAGCCTAGGGGCTTCGGGGCGTCGCCCGTGCGGGCGAACCGCAGCAGACCGACTAGAGGTGGGCCTGGATCGAAGCGGGTGTCCCGAGTATGATTAGGTGATACTAGTAGAGTGCCCGCTGCCACAGCAAAAAACTCCCAATGAATCAGAAGTTTGCAGCGGTTTAGACCGGACATTCGATCGAATGTCGGTCTCGGTCGTTGCGGGCCCCCGCAATCAGGTAAGAGGCTAATTTCGGCCCAACCCGAGGCTCCTCATCCTGCCCTGGATCACGATCGCCAACTTGGGCTCGCACATCCTTGCCCGTCTTCATCGGCAACTGCCCGAGAACTGGACCGAGCGCCACAACGTCACGCCGGTGCTCATCGAGACCCGCGCTTCACCGGTGCACTGTACAGAGCGCCAAACTGGTTCTATGTCAGAACCACTCAAGGCCGCGGTCGCTACGACGGGCACAACAAGCGGGACCAGCCCAGGAAAATCATCTGGCCCCGACCCCTCAGGACGGATTCGCGGCGAGTTCTCAACCGGGGACATAATGCCCCCTGTCACCGCGTGACCGAACGAAAACCGGAAGCGTCGGTTGTGCGGTGGTGGTGAACGATGACAAGAATGCGCAAGTGCGCCCGGAACATTGATCGAAGCCGCTTGCGAATTGCTTACGAAAATATCGAACGGAAACCGAGGCGCATTCATATTGCAGATAAAATCTCAATTTATGACTATTATTCAGTCAGTTAAAGAGAATGAATCCGGCCGTGTCGTCTATGAACACTTTCATTCCAAAACATGACTTTCCTGACATCCCGCCCACCCCTTTACCGTCATCCCGACCGACCGGAGGGAGTGGAGGGATCTCGGCTCGATCTAACAAACAAGAACCCGAGTCCGGCGACGAGATTCCTCCGCTCCGCGATCCTACCGATCGCTCCGGTCGGAATGACGGCGGGGGTGGAGCGGGCGGAGAGAGAAACGGCTCATGACAAAACATGACATTTCATGACACTTGCCGACGGTGCTCACCAACGTCTGCGCCCGCCGTTCGGGCCGGTTCCGGAAGCGCCGGAGCCGAAAATACGAGATAATCTTCCTATCACCCATACCGGCCCGGAGTCCGGGGCTTCGGCCGGAGCGACGGGCGCAGATGGGAACAACAGCTCGAAAACCGCGGAAAACAAGGCGTTTCCCGGCACGAGGCCGGGAGGGATTCCGGTCGAAAAGGGGAATACGGGAAGAAAGATGCGCTGATATTTTCTCGATGCATAGACCGGTCTGTCCATACATGCCGCGGCGGGCGGCGTCCCGAATCGCCGCTCGGCCGCCGCCGCGCGGACCCTCACATAGCGCTGACGCCGCCGTCGATGACGAGTTCGGCGCCGGTCATGAAGCGGGATTCCTCCGACGCCAGGTAGAGCACGGCATAGCCGACGTCGCTCGGCGCGCCGATATGGCCGAGGGGCAGTTGCCGGGCCATCTTCGCCTTGATCTCGTCGGTGGTGTGCCGGCCGCTCACCTGGTTGAGGATCGGCGTGTCGACGAAGGCCGGATGGACGGAATTGCAGCGGATGTTGTAGCCCTGCCGGGCGCAGTGCAACGCCACGGATTTCGTCAGATGCCGGACCGCCGCCTTGGCCGAATTGTAGGCCGCGAGATTGGCCGCCGCGATGATGCCGGCGACCGAGGAGATGTTGACGATCGCGCCGGTCATGCCGGTGCCGCGCACGCTGTCGGCCATCGGGCGGCAGGCGTATTTGCAACCGAGGAACACCGAATCGAGATCGACCGCATGGACCTGCCGCCAGTCTTCGAAGCTCGTTTCCTCGACCGTACCCGGCGTGCCGATGCCGGCATTGTTGACCAGGATATGCAGCCCGCCGAACGCCTTTACGGTCTCGGCGATGACGGCCGGCCAGCGTGCCTCGTCGGTCACATCCTGCTCCAGCGCGAGGGCGTGGGCGCCGATGCCGGCGGCGACTTCTTGCGCGCCGTCGAGGTTTATATCGGTCAGGACCACGCTTGCGCCCTCGGCGGCGAGCATTTCGGCCGTGCGTTTGCCCAGTCCCGACGCCGCGCCGGTGACGATTGCAGCCTTGCCGGCCACCCGGCCACCCGAATCCGTCATGCTTCCCGTCCGAAAAAAACCGCGCGCCGGGCGCGCTTGCCGCGTCCTGCCATACAAGAACCCGCGGCCGCGCCCGATGCAAAGTGCGCGAATCGGTGCAGTCCGGCCCGGCCGGCCGGAGCCGGGCCGTGACACCGCTGCCCATCACCGCCACGCAGGGCCGCCGGCTGATCCTCGATCTCCAGGGTCTGGCCGACCCGCCGCACCGGCGGTTCGGAAGCGGCGGCCTGCTCGGCCTGATCGCACGCATGGGCTTCGTCCAGGTCGACAGCATTCGCACGGTCGAGCGCGCCCATCACGCGATTTTGTACAGCCGGAACCGGACCTACCGGCCGGCCATGCTGAATCGCCTGCTCGAGCGGGACCGGACCCTGTTCGAACACTGGACCCACGACGCTTCGGTCATCCCGACCGTGTTCTATCCGGTATGGCGCCGCAAGTTCCGGCGCGAGGCGGCGCGGCTGCGCGAGAGATACCGCCGCTGGCACGGCCCCGACTTCGAATCGGAGACCGGGCCGCTGCTCGACCTGATCGGGAAAAACGGGCCGGTGCGCGCCCGCGACCTGGAACGCCGGCCGGCGCACAATCCACGCGGCTGGTGGGACTGGCACGCCGGCAAGACGGCGCTGGAATTTCTCTGGCGCACCGGCGAGCTGGCGATCACCCGGCGCGAGAATTTCCAGAAGGTCTACGACCTGAGCCGACGCGTTCTGCCGCCGGAAGCTTTCGAAGACGAGCCGGACGAGCCTGCTTTCATCGACTGGGCCTGCCGGTCAGCCCTCGAACGGCTCGGTTTCGGCACGGCCGGGGAAATTGCCGGCTACTGGAATCTGGTAACGACGCGAGAGGCCGACGCCTGGGCGACGGCACGTCTCGGCGCGGAGGTTATCGTAGCCAGTCTGGAAGCCGCGGGCGGGGGTAGCCGCCCGCGCAGGCTTTACGCGCCCGCCGATCTGGAAGCGCGGCTGGCAACGGCGGCCGATCCGCCGCCCGGTCTGCGCACGCTCAGCCCGTTCGATCCGGTGGTCCGCGACCGCAAGCGATTGCTTCATCTTTTCGGCTTCGATTTCCGGATCGAAATTTTTGTGGCGGAAGCGCAGCGGCAGTACGGCTATTATGTCTTCCCGCTGCTCGAAGGCGACCGGATGGTCGGGCGCATCGACATGACCGCCGACCGGTCTGCCGGCGCCCTCAGAATCCGCAAACTGTGGCTGGAACCCGGTATACGATTCGGAACGAGGCGCCGGCAGGCTCTGGAGGGTCTGCTGAACCGCATCTCCAGGTTTGCGGATTGCCGGGATGTGGCGTATGCCGACGATTGGCTCCCGGACCTTTGACTCCGCCGGCGGGCCGGCCCAGGGGACAGCCCAATTGCCCGACGAACGGACCACTGTCGATTTCATCCGGATGAAGGACGGCACTGCCGAGGAATACGCCTTCCTCCAGCGCGAGGAGGCGGCCTTTGCGGCGGGCACGGCCGATCGCATCCTGGCGGCGCTTGGCGCGCTGCGGGACAGCATGGGCGGCTACCGGGTCTGCCGCCTCGATCATTCGCTGCAAAGCGCGGCGCGGGCCGAGCGCGACGGCGCGGATATCGACTGGGTGTTCAGCGCCCTGCTGCACGATATCGGCGACGCGCTGGCGCCGCACAATCATTCGCAGTTCGCTGCGGCGGTGATCGAACCCTTCGTGCGCGCAGAATGCAGCTGGGTCGTGCGCCATCACGGCGCGTTCCAGATGATCTATTACGGCCACCATATCGGCCTCGATCCCGATGCGCGGGACCGTTATCGGGACAATCCGAACTACCCGGCCTGCGTCGCGTTCTGCGAGCGCTGGGACCAGGCTTCGTTCGATCCGGACTACGACACGCCGCCGCTCGAACATTTCGAACCGGTTGTGTGTGAAGTCTTTGCCCGCGAAGCCTGGGATCCGGCGGTTATCCGCGGCGGCGTCCGGCTGCCGCTTTACCGGCCCACCGACGCATGATCGAAGCCGCCATCATCGAATGGGGCGGGCTGCTGATCCGGTGGGTCCACATCATCACCGGCATCGCCTGGATCGGCGCCTCTTTCTATTTCATGCATCTTGACGCCGCGATCCGCGCGACGCCGGACATGCCGGCGGAACAGGGCGGCGAAGCGTGGGAGGTGCATGGCGGCGGTTTCTACCAGGTGCGCAAGTTCCTCGTTGCGCCCGAATTCCTGCCCGACCATCTGATCTGGCACAAATGGCAGGCCTACACGACCTGGATCACCGGCTTCTTCCTGCTGGTCTGGATCTATTATCTGAGCGCCGACCTGTACCTGATCGATCCCGCCGTCATGGCGATGTCGCCCTGGGTCGCCGCGGGCCTCGGCATGGCAGGGCTCGCCGCCGGCTGGCTGATCTACGACCAGCTCTGCAAGTCCGGCCTGGGCGCGAACGATACGCATCTTTCCATCGCCTGCTTCGTGCTCGTCGTGGTTGCGGCCTACGGCTTCCAGTCCGTGTTCAGCGGGCGGGGCGCGCTGATCCATACCGGCGCCTTCATGGCGACCATCATGTCGGCCAACGTGTTCTTCGTGATCATCCCCAACCAGAAGGTCGTGGTCGCTGATCTGATCGCCGGCCGGGCGCCGGACCCGGCCCTGGGCGAACAGGCGAAGCAGCGCTCGGCGCACAACAACTATCTCACCCTGCCGGTCCTGTTCCTCATGCTGTCCGGCCACTATCCGCTGACCTTCTCGACGCCGTACGCCTTCGTGATCGTGGCGCTGGTGCTGATCGCGGGCGCGCTGATCCGCGTCTATTTCAACCACCGCAACGCCGGAAAGGGCGAATTGTGGTGGACCTGGGCCGTGGCGGCTGTCTGCCTCGCCGCTGCCGCGGCAATCAGCCTGTCCTCGACGCCGCTCGGCCGGCAGGCACTGGCGATCGCGCCGAAAATCGACGGCGGCGTACCGGTGCAGACGGCCGCCGCCCCGGACGAGATCACCGACATCGTCGCCGGCCGGTGCAGCATGTGTCACGCCAGGCAGACCAGCTACTCGCGCGTCGGGATGGCGCCGAACGGCATCCTGCTGGATACGGCCGAAGCGGTCGCGCGCCAGGCGCAGTCGATCTACCTGCACTCGGTGCTGACGACGGCGATGCCGCCCAATAATGTCAGCGGCATGACGCTCGCAGAGCGTCGCCAGATCGCGGCATGGTTCGAAGGACGGAACAAGGAGCGCAGAAAATGACCGGACAGGAAGGATACGATCGCGACATGATCGGCTACGGCCGCACACCGCCGGCCGCGCGATGGCCGGGCGGTGCCCGGGTCGCGGTCCAGTTCGTGCTGAACTACGAGGAGGGCGGCGAGAACTGCATCCTGCACGGCGATCCGGCTTCAGAGACTTTTCTGTCGGAGATCGTCGGCGCAGTGCCGTTCCAGGGCGTGCGCCACATGTCGATGGAGTCGATCTACGAATACGGCTCGCGTGCCGGGGTCTGGCGCATCCTCAACCTGTTCCGCGACCGGCAGATCCCGATCACCATCTTCGCCGTCGCCATGGCGCTGGAGCGGCATCCGGACGTTGCAGACGAGGTTCTGAAGGACGGCCACGAAATCTGCTCCCACGGCTATCGCTGGATCAACTATCACGGCATGCCGGAAGAGCTGGAGCGCGAGCATATGGCCCGCGCAATCGAAATCCAGACCCGCATTACCGGCGAACGGCCGCGCGGCTGGTATACCGGGCGGACCAGCGCCAATACGCGCCGGCTGGTCGCCGAGGAGGGCGGTTTCGTCTACGATTCCGACGATTATTCCGACGACCTGCCCTTCTGGAGCCGGGTCGTAGACCGGCCGCATCTGGTCGTGCCCTACACGCTGGACGCCAACGACATGCGCTTCGCCGTGGCCCAGGGTTTCAACAGCGGCGACCAGTACTACGCCTATCTGAAAGACGCCTTCGATACGCTCTACGAGGAAGGCGCGGCGGCGCCGAAGATGATGTCGGTCGGTCTGCATTGCCGGTTGGTCGGGCGGCCCGGCCGGTTCGCGGCGCTCAGGCGCTTCGTCGACTATGTGCTGTCCCACGACAAGGTGTGGGTCGCCCGCCGCATCGACATCGCGCGCCATTGGATCGAACAGTTTCCACGCGAATCAGCTGCATGACCGACCTGCCCGAATACGCCACGCGCCTGGTCAACCTGGCGTCGCCGAAGATGGACACGGTAGCTATGGCCTGTTCGGACGATTTCTTCGCCCCGATGGCGCGCATGCTACAGGACCACGATCCGGTCTGGATCCCGGACAAGTACGACGACCACGGCAAATGGATGGACGGCTGGGAAAGCCGGCGCAAGCGCACGTCAGGCCATGACTGGTGCCTGATCCGGCTCGGCGTTCCGGGCATCGTCCGCGGCGTCGATATCAATACCGCCCATTTCACCGGCAACTATCCGCCGGAGGCAATGCTCGAAGGCTGCCGGAGCGCAGAGGAGCCCGGGGCCGACGCTGAATGGACGACCCTGGTGCCGCGCTACGCGCTCGGCTCGTCCTGCAGCAATTTCGAGGCGTCGGTCAGCGCGGCGCCGGTGAACTGGCTGCGTCTCAACATCTATCCGGACGGCGGCGTGGCCCGTCTGCGCGTCTTCGGCGAGCCGGTCGTTGACTGGGACGCATTTGCCGATGACGGGATCGTGGAGCTTTCCGCCCTCAAGAAAGGCGGCCGTATTGTCGGCTACAACGATGCGCATTACGGGGATGTCCTGGCGCTGTTGACCGAGGGCCGCGGCAAGACCATGGGCGACGGCTGGGAAACCCGCAGGCGGCGTGAACCGGGTCACGACTGGATCGTCATTGCGCTCGGCCATCGCGGCATCGTCGAGCGTATCGAGGTCGATACCGCCCATTTCAAGGGCAACTATCCGGACCGTTGCTCCGTGCAGGGCGCCGTCTCCGGCGATTCGGGCGATGGCAGCGACCCGACAAGGATCGACGCGGCCGGCGGATGGCCCTTTCTTCTGGAACAGAAGAAACTGGAAGCCGATTCGGTTCATGTCTTCGAGGCGCCGGCCCTCGCATCGGCCGGGCCGGTCGATACGGTGCGTCTGAACATCTATCCCGACGGTGGCGTATCCCGGTTCCGCGTCTTCGGCAGGCTCGATCGCCGATGACCGGAACCCTTCCGGTCGAGCTCCTGACCAAATCGGCCTTTGCTCCCTTCGGCGACGTCATCGAACGGGCCGACGCGGAGCAGCTGCTCATCAACGAGGGGACGACCGTCCGGTTTCACGATCTGGCCGCGGTCGACGTGGCCGGGGCCGGCGGCCGGCCCCTGATTTCGATCTTCCAGGCCACGCCGCGGCCGACGCCGATCGCGATCCGTATGATGGAGCGGCACCCGCTCGGCTCGCAGGCTTTCTATCCGCTGGCGATGCAGGATTGGCTGGTCGTCGTGTGCCGCGGCGAGGCGGCGCCGGACCCGGCGACGCTCTGCTGCTTCCGGGCGTCCGGTGCGCAGGGGGTCAATTACCGGCCCGACACCTGGCACCATCCGCTGCTCGTTCTGCGACCGCAGGATTTTCTTGTGATCGACCGGGGCGGCCCGGGGGACAACCTCGAAGAGCACTGGTTCGGCGCATCGGAATCGGGCGCCGTTGCGGCAATCATTCCTGATTGAAGACGAAGAGGATTGGCGCCGGGGCAGCAGACGCGGTTCGGCTGCCGGTGTCCCGGTTCCGGGCGGGACGGAGACCGGACGCTCCTGTTAACCCCTTCAATGTTATAAATTTTTGTGTTTTTCCGCTGATTCACAAGGTGAACCGCGGAGCGGCGCAGAGGCGCCGGATTCGTTTCCGGGGTCGTGCTGACCGCGGCGCCGGCCCGATGCCGCAGGTCGTGTCGAAGGCCTGAACGACGCATCGCGGCTTGTGGAAAACTTTGTGCGCAATTGCGCAGCGCCGGGGCTGTCCCGCTGCCCCGGCGGTCGACCGTATCGATCCCGGTTTCGTCTCCCAGGACTCGCGGATCGTAACCCTTGTTAAGTAACCGTTTGTTTCAATTTGTCTTTTTCCGCCATGGTATGTGTTTGTGCACGTTATTACCCGGAGCAATTGCGATGGGCTGCGCCTGTTTATCGGATTGGTCCCGGCCGGCCGGTATTCCGGGCCGGCGCGCCGGCGAAGCCGATTCCTCGAAGCGGCCCGGCCCTCGGTCGGAAGCGAAAAATATTCCCTTCGGCAGGCGCAACGCCCCTTCCGGAAATCGCCGAACAGACGGCTGCTCCCCCGTGCCGGCGCTAAAGATCGCGGGCGGCCCGGTGGGCGTCGCGATAGGCGACCATGACGTCGCGCTGCCGGACCTCGCCTCTCAACGTTCTGTCGGCTGGATCACTCACGACCGGCAGGATGGTCTCCTCCGAGCGCGAAAATATCTGCATGGCGTCATCGACATTGTCGGATTCGAGCAGGAAGGGCGGCGTAGCCATCACATTCTCGACCATGTCTCCTGCGCCCGGCGTTGCGTCGAATCCAAAAGAATACAGTTCGGGCAGTCCGACCCAGCCGCGCAGGCCACCGTCGTCATCCACCACATAGACCGGGCGGTCGGGGACCTCGATCAGCATGGACCGGGCATCGGCTACCGAACAGGCGTCATTCATGGCGGGAACGGCTGTACGCGCCAGGTCGGCCATCGTCGTTCGGTGAATCGTCTGTTCTGCGTGGTCCATTTCGGCAACGACGCCGCGCAGCCGGAGTTGCCAATGGAAAAATGACCGTCCGAAAACGGCGCGGGCGATGACCGAAGCGATCACCACTGCAAACATGACGCCAAGCGTGACCTTGTAATCGCCGGTCAGTTCGAAAATGATCAGGATGGTCGAGATCGGCGCGCCCAGCACCGCGCCGGAAACCGCGCCCATCCCGACAAGCGTGTACGCGCCGCGGTCGGAGGCCAACTCCGGGAAGATCGACGCCGCCACCGTGCCGAAGGCGGCGCCGACCATGGCGCCAAGCATCAGGGACGGGCTGAAGACCCCGCCGCCGAAGCCGCCGCCGATGGAAAGGCCGGTCGCCGCGATCTTGGCCACGATGATGCCGAAGAGCAGCCAGAGGCCGAATTCCCCGTTCAGGGCCCGGTCCGTCGCCTCGTAGCCGACGCCGAGCACCTGCGGGAACAACAGGGCGATGGCGCCGACCGCAAGGCCGGCGACCGCAGGGCGGCCCCATGCCGGCACCCGGCTGTGCCGGGCGCCGTAGCTCACCGCGACGATCGAACCCATCATCGCGACAGCGGCGATGGCGGCGGTCACGCCGAGCAGGGCGAAAGCCGGAAATTCCCAGAAGGAAACGAGGGTGTATTGCGGCTTAATGAAGGCCGGAAAGTCGCCGAAATGAATCCGCGAGACGATCGTTCCGGTCACCGACGCCATCACGACAGGGGCGAAGGCGGTCAGCCGGTAGTGGCCGACCACAACCTCGAGCGCAAACAGGGCGCCGGCGAGCGGCGCATTGAACGACGCCGCCACGGCCGCCGCCACGCCGCACCCGAGGAGGGTCAGCATATTGCCCCGGCTGTAGCCGAACCGCTTGCCCACCGCCGAGGCGAGGCCGGCTCCCAGCAGGACGACCGGTCCTTCCCGGCCGACAGAAGCGCCGCCCCCGATCGAAGCCGCATTGGCGAGCGAGGCCAGCGCAACATGGCGCAGCGACATGCGCCCCTCGTGCAGGGCCGCGCTCTCGATCACGTCGGCCACGCCCTGGGGCCGGCCGTTGGGCATCAGATAGCGAATGAACAGCCCGACCAGCAGGCCGCAGGCCGCCGGCGCCAGCAACACCTGCCACCAGGGCATCGAAAGCGCCGTAGAGTAAAGTTTCTCCGCCGCCTCGCCGTAGAACAGGTATTGGATCCAGCCGATCAACAGGCGGAACCCGGCAGCCGCATAGCCGGCCAGCCCGCCGACCAGGAGCGCGAGGAGGGCGATCTGCATCTCGACGCTTCGAGTCGCTTGGGCGAGCTGGGTCAGACGCGCCCGCGTTTCGCCGACGATAGCTGCGCGAATGCGCGGTGGCGCCGCCGCGCCTGCAGGGCCGCCCTCGCTGTTCGATCCGGTCCCGCCGGACCTGTCGCTGCGGTTTGCCGCCATCTTCGCGGTATCGCATGGCGGCAGTGCGATGCCAACCGCGGCAGGCAGGGGGAAGTTCGTGAAAGTTCGCCGAACACCGGCTGTGTGGCAGACCGGCGTGCCGTTCAGGTAGAGATGCGGCGGCGAATTCCGATCTTCCGGCCGGCGTGCTCCGGCCAGGGCATTTTCCGGTGGGCCGCCAGAATTTCTTCAAGACGCGCCATCAGATCGGGGCGGAACGGCGCCATCCGGCGCGTTGCCATGTCCATATGGGCGCTGATCCACTCGGCCGTTGCGCAAAGTTCATCCGCGCGGTCGTCGATCATCAGAATGAGCAGATGAAACCGCTTCTCGTCCAGATCGAGCATCTGGACCTCGAAACGCAGCGGATCCTTGAGATGGACTTCCCTGAGGTAGCAGAGGTGCACCTCCAGCGCGAAGGTTGAGACCCGGTGCCTTTTTCGGTAGGGCTGCGTCAGGCCGATCGCGTCGAACAACGCATCCAGCGCCTGGTCGAAGGCCAGCAGGTAGAAGGCGACGTTCATATGGCCATTGTAATCGATCCAATCCGGCCGGACGGCCGACCGGTGCACGACCAGTCGCTCGTTCATTCGAATGTCGAGGTCCCGACCCGCCGGGGCCTGGGGCGAAAATTCCGGTGCTGACATGCTGCGGGAGCCGGTTGAGCGGACGGGGATCGGGGCGCGGGACGTGCAGGGGTTCTGCGATTCGGATATCAGATGGAACGCCGCCCGCGCAATCCGGATCGTGCCGCGTCGCGGCTTTCGTGCCCCGCCGGTTCGACGGCGCCGCGCCGACCATGACTGCAGAGAGAGATCCGGGCTAGGAGTCGTCCTGCGACGGATCGTCGATATTGTCGTAGCCCTTGCGCGCACTGAAGAAGACGAGGGCCATCAGCCCGCCCCCGACGATCAGCGACACCGTGACCCCGGCGGCCAGCGCCACATAGCCGTGCCCGGTCATGGGTGCGCCGTCCAGCCCCGACCAGACATGCCAGGAAGCGGTTGCGGACAGAACCAGAATGCCGAGGAGAACAGCGATCAGCAGCTTCATGCGTATTTCCCGGGCCGCCCGGTCCGGCTCTCACGCTCTTCAATTTGGTACAGCAGGCTCGGTCCCGGAACGGGCGCCGAAGCCTTGCTTCGGAATTTGGGCGCGACCGACCGCGAATTCGCTGTGGCGAACCGACCGGGGCGCCGGGGTCTCCGCCGGCGTGCGGTCAATCGGTTCTACAAGGCCGGCACGCTGCGCTCGGCCAAAATATGGCCGCAAATGGCTGCGATAGGGGCAAATTGGCATCGAACCTGCGGCGCTACGGCGTAGAATTGGGTTCTACGGTATGCTAACCGCATATTTCGGCGTGCACCGCAAGACCGGCAGGAAAGACGGCTGCGGTGCGGCGCAGTTGGGGGGCGTTGCGTGTTTGTAGCAACGGGACGGAGCCTGCTGGCAGCGGCAGCTATGTCGCTGGCTGCCTGCGCTACTCAGGGCGATGCCAATCTCGGCAACGGCCTTTACGACCCGTTGGAACGGGTCAATCGCGCGACCTTCCAATTCAACGTCGAAATGGACGAGGCGATCGGCAAGCCGGTCGCCATCGCCTATCGCAGGGCGGTGCCCCGGCCGGTCCGGGACGGTATACACAATTTCACCGAGCACCTCATTTCGCCGGTTACCCTGGTCAACGACCTGCTTCAGGGCGAGACGAAACGCGCCAACAGGACCCTGGTCCGGATGCTGCTGAACACGACCTTGGGCTTCGCCGGATTCAACGACGCAGCGGCGGAACTCGACCTGCCCGGGCACAAGGAGGGTTTCGGCCAGACCCTGGCGGTCTGGGGAATCGGCCCGGGTCCCTATCTCGTCCTGCCGTTTCTCGGGCCCTCCACGACCCGCCATCTGGCGGGCAAGACCGCCAATGCGGTCTTTGACCCGGTCGGATATTTTCTGGCGTCCGGCGATTACGCCTGGGCCAGATACGTCGGAACCGCGCTCGATGCCGTCGACCGGCGCGAACGTCTGCTCGAAGCGGTCGACGGGATGAAGAAGACATCGCTGGATTTCTATGCCGCCGCGCGAAGCAGCTACTGGCAGGCCCGCCTTGCCGAAATCCGCAATGGCAGGGTTCCGCCTGCCGTTCCTGGCGACGACGATATCGATATCGACCTCGACGACGACGGACCCGGGTCGAAGCCGGATGGCGCGCCGTCGAGACGCAGGGGCGACACCAGCCAGAGTGCGGCAAGAGGCCAATGAAACCGGTCACGAACGCTGACAAAGACTCTCCGAACCGTCGGAACCGGCCTTTGCGCCGCACCGCAATTGCCGCTGTTCTGGCAATCGCCGGCGCCCTCTCGCCGGCCGCAGCCGGGGCAGCCGATACGCCGGCCGATCCGGTCGAAAACGGGAAGTCGATTATCCGTTCCCTTTCGCACTCGGTTTTCACCCTGCTGCGAGACGAAACCGACCGCCGCACGCAGGAAGCAAACCTCCGCACGCTTTTTGCCATGTATTTCGATGTGCCGCGGATTGCGCGTTTCGTTCTGGGCCGTGCGGCCTGGTCGAAAGCCACGGCCGACGAAAGGGCGCAATTCCTCGACCTGTTCCAGCACTATGTCGTCCGGGTCTACGCCGTGCAGCTGCGGCGCTACAGAAAGGGCAAATTCGAGATCATCGCTGCCGGACCGGACCGGAACGGCGTTTTCGTCACCAGCAGGATGATGGGTCAGCGCAGCGGACGGCCGTTTCACATGAAATGGCGCATGCGCCCGTCGGGCGGAACGCTGAAGGTGCGCGACATGGTGTTCGAGAATGTTTCCATGTCGCTCAACCAGCGCCGGGAATTCGCTTCGGCCTACCGCCGCTTCGGCGGCACCATGGCCGGCCTGCTCCGGGCGATACGTATGAAGATGGCGGAACTGGACCGCCAATAGGCCCCTTGCCGACCGGCTGCATCTCGCATCTGCGCTTCGTTTCGCCGGCAATGGCCATGCATCCGGGTGCACGGCATAGTGCGGCTTGCCGGTATAGCAGCCGCCGCCTATAGGTTCCGGTCGATCGAGGCCGCCAGCAGGCTATTTTCCCGCCATGGGCAAAGTCCGGAACGTCCTGTTCATCATGTGCGACCAGCTGCGGGCGGACTACCTGTCCTGCATGGGCCACCCGACGCTCGAGACGCCGCATATCGATGCGCTGGCGGCCAGGGGCGTGCGCTTCACCCGGGCCTTTACGCAATCGTCGGTCTGCGGCCCGTCGCGCATGTCTTTCTACACCGGCCGCTACATGGTCACCCACGGCGCGAACTGGAACCGGGTTCCGCTGCCGCTCCATATCCGCACGATGGGCGATCATCTGCGCACGCTCGGTGCGCGCGTGGCACTGGCCGGCAAAACGCACATGCAGGTCGACCAGCCCGGCCTGGACCGGCTCGGAATCGACCGGGCCTCGCCCCACGGCGTGCTGGCAACCCAGGCCGGCTTCGAGCCCTTCGACCGCGACGACGGCCTGCACCCGGGCGGCTACGGCGCGACGGATTTCGCCTACGACCGCTATCTCAAGGCGCAGGGCTACGAGAGCGACAACCCGTGGCAGGACTATTGCGCCAGCGCGGTCGATGCAGACGGCGCCATCGTCAGCGGCTGGGAGATGCGCCACGTGGGCCTGCCGGCGCGCGTCAGGGAAATTCACTCCGAAACCGCGTATATGACCCGGCGCGCGCAGGACTTCATGGAGGAATGCGGCGACGGGCAGCGCTGGTGCCTGCATCTCTCCTACATCAAGCCGCACTGGCCCTATCTGGCGCCGGCGCCCTACCACGCGATGTACGGCCCGGCCGATATCCTCCCGGCGGTGCGCAGCGCGCGCGAGCGCCAGACCAGCCACCCGGTCTACGCCGCTTTTCAGCAGCATGAGGACAGCCAGAGTTTCAGCCGCCACGAGGTGCGGGAGACCGTGATCCCCACCTACATGGGGCTGGTCAAGCAGATCGACGATCATCTCGGCAGGCTGTTCGCCTGGATGGAGCGGGCCGGCCGGATGGACGATACGATGATCGTGCTGACGTCGGATCACGGCGACTATCTGGGCGATCACTGGCTGGGCGAGAAGGAGCTGTTTCACGACTGCGTCCTGCGCCTGCCGATGATCGTTTACGACCCCGATCCGACGGCCAACGCGACCCGCGGCGCGCAGGACGACCGCTTCGTCGAATGCATCGATCTGCTGCCGACATTCTACGAGGCCATGGGCGGCGACCCGGCGGAACAGGACCACTGGATGGAGGGCCGCTCGATCCTGCCGCTGCTGCGCAACGGCGGGGAGGCCGGCGCCGAGGCCGGAGGTGCGAAGAGCGACTGGCGCGACGCCACGTTCTCTGAATGCGACTATTCCTATCGCGGCGCCCGCGCGGCGCTCGGCCTGCGCGCCCACCAGGCGAAGGCGTATTGCATCCGCACGGCGGACTGGAAATACATCCTGTACGAGGGTTTCCGGCCCCAACTCTTCGACATCGCGAACGATCCGGACGAACTTTTCGACCTCGGAGAGAGCGAGGAACACGAAGCCGTTCGCGCCGACCTGCACGAACGCCTGTTCCGCTGGCTGCGTACCCGCCGCACCCGGACGACCAGGTCCGACCGGGAAATCGAAGAGGCGCTCGGCATCGCCAGGAAGCGGGGCGTGCTGATCGGCGTGTGGTAGGCGCCGGCGGTTCAGGCCGTCACGCTGCGGTCCTGACCTGCCGCCCTTCGAACAGGTCGCGGCCTTCGACCAGGGCGCGGATCTTGGCGTCGGCAATCGGGCGCTTGAGCATCCAGAAGCCGCAGTCCGGGTGGACCCAGCGCACCCGCCCCTCGCCGAGCAGCCGTTCTGCGCGTTCGATGGCGCGGGCGACCGTGTCGGCGCTCTCGACCTCGGTAGTCTTGATGTCGATCACGCCCAGGCCGAGGCCGATTTCCGGGCGCAGGCCGCGGAAGGCGGCCAGCTCCTCCGGCGGCCGGTGCGCGACCTCCATGACGATATGGTCGGCATGGAGTGCGTTCAGATAATCGATCAGCCGGTCCCAACTGCCTTTCTGAATCGACTGGCCGCCATAGTTGCCGAAACAGAGATGGACTGCCGGCAGGCCGTTGACCGCGTCGAGCACCCGGTTGATCGCCTCGGCCGCCCACGGCCCTTCCGCCGGCGCGCCGGGCAGGTTGGCCTCGTCGACCTGCACGACATCGGCGTCGAGATGGCGGACCTGCTCGGCCAGCACGTCGGCGATCGCCAGGGCGAGAGTCGGCACGTCCGGGTAGTGGCGGTCGATCAGCGTCTTGGCCAGCATGTGCGGCCCGGTCAGGGTGAACTTGAGCGGCGCGCTGGTCAGGCGCCGTGCCTTGCGGCAGGCGCCGGGCAGGTCAAGATGGCCGGCCGAGACCGGTCCGGTGACGACGCCTGGCGGCCGGCTGCGGAATCCCATGCCGGATTGGGCGCGGTAGCGGGTCAGTTCGTCGAAGCCGATCTCGGTCGCCACCCCGCCCATCGGCCGGACGAAATATTCGATCATGCCGTTGGTTTCGGGGTGGTTCGGATCGAAGCGGTAGAGCTCGCCGTCGCACGCCACGTCGATGCCGGCCTGCTCCTGGGTGTGCAACACGACTCTCGTGGCGTCGGCCAGCGCCTGCTCCGACGGGCACTGGATCAGCCAGTCCGGCACCGGGTAGGAGCCGACGACGGTGGTCTGGATACGTGGTCCGTCGGCAGCCATCGTGGCTCTCCGCAGCCTATTCCCAAAACCCGGCCACAATGGCAGGATTCGGGACCTCGCACAATCGAGGCAGGCTGCCGGCCGCGCCGGACCGGTGCAATCCACCCGCTTCGATAGCTGAAAGAGACTGAGCGATGGCAGAGCACGACGCGGCCGATCTGCCCACGGGGTTTGCCGACGAGGCGGCGCTCGAAGAGTTCATGACCCGGCCTTCCGCTGCCCTGGTCCGCGACCTCGAAGCGGTCGAGGGCGATATCCTGATCCTCGGCGTCGGGGGCAAGATGGGGCCGACGCTGGCGCGGCTCGCCAAGCGCGCGGCGCCCGACCGGCGCGTCATCGGCGTTGCGCGCTTTTCCGATCCAACGGTGCGGAAAAAACTGCAGACCTGCGATGTCGAGGCGATAGCCTGCGATCTGATGGACCGGGAAGCGGTGGCGGCGCTGCCCCGATGCCCG
The DNA here is from genome assembly GCA_965202925.1 of Alphaproteobacteria bacterium. Taxonomy (GTDB): domain Bacteria; phylum Pseudomonadota; class Alphaproteobacteria; order Bin65; family Bin65; genus Bin65. Next base: position 642,802 of record CBDBCG010000003.1, read on the forward strand.
AACGTCGTCTTCATGGCCGGGCGCAAGTTCGGCACGACAGGGGCGCTGTCGCTGACCTGGGCGATGAACGTCGCGATGCCGGCCATTGTCGCCGAGACCTTCCGCGACAGCCGGATCGTCGCTTTCTCCACCGGCAACGTCTATCCGTTCGCCCGCGTCGCCCAGGGCGGCTCGCGCGAGACCGACCCGCCGGGGCCCATGGGCGAATATGCGATGAGCTGCCTGGGCCGCGAGCGCATGTTCGAGCATTTCTCGGAAAAATACGGCACGGCGGGACGCGTTATCCGGCTCAACTACGCCATCGATATGCGCTACGGCGTGCTGCACGATATCGGCAGCAAGGTGCTGGCCGGCGCGCCGGTCGATCTGACGACCGGCAACGTCAACGTGATCTGGCAGGGCGACGCCAACAGCCATGTCCTGCGTTGCCTCGCCCGCTGTACCGCGCCGACGACTCCGCTTAACGTCTCCGGCCCGGAGACTGCCAGCGTGCGCGCCCTCGCCCTGGCTTTTGGCGAACGCTTCGGCCGGAAGCCGGAATTCGAAGGGACGGAATCGGGCGAATGCTGGCTGGTCAACACCGGCGAGGCGGCGCGCCTGTTCGGCAATCCTTCGGTGTCGTTGCTGAGGATGGTCGATTGGACCGCCGACTGGCTGCTGTCCGGCGGCGGCGCCTATGGCAAACCGACCGAATATGCCAGCCGTGACGGCGCGTTCTGACCATGACACCGGCATCGAATGAGCCACTCCGGCAAATCGACTTGGCGCCTGTCCATGCTGAAGCCGGATTCGATCTTTCCACCCTGATCGGCTGGAACCAGACTGCGGACGACTGGCGTTTCGTACTGGCGCGCGGAGACGGTGTCGGTCTGCTGGATGACGACGATACGCTCGTCGCCACGGCGATGGCGCTGCCCTACGGCCGGTTCGCCTGGATCTGTCTGGTGCTGGTCGCGCCCGACTGGCGCCGGCAGGGCATCGCCACCCGCCTGATGGCCGAGGTTGTGCAGCGGCAGGAAGCCGCCGGGCGGGTGCCGGGGCTCGATGCGACGCCCGACGGCCGCATGGTTTACCGCCGGATCGGCTTCCGGGAGGTCTACCGCCTGGGGCGCTATCGGGCGGAAACGGTTCCCGCGGTGACGCCCGAGGCGCCTGACGTGCTGCCGGGCCTGTTGCCGGACGAGCTGACCGTGCGCCCGCTGGCGGCGGCCGACCTGGCCCGGGTCGCGGCGGCGGACCGCCGCCTGTTCGGCGCCGACCGGCTGGAGCTGCTGTTCCATTTGCGCCGCCGACAGCCCGATGCCGTTTTCTGCGCGTGGCGCGAAGGCAGGCTGGCCGGCTATGTGCTGGCGCGGGACGGGCGCGAAGCGGCCCAGGTCGGCCCGCTGGCCGCGTCCGACGATGCGGCGGCGCAAGCGCTCGCCGCCGCAGCGTTCGGTGCGGTGACCGGGCCGGTCTATATCGATGTCGCCGACGCCCGGTCAGACTTTGTCGAGTGGTTGCAGGCCGCTGGCTTCGTGCAACAGCGGCCCTTCATCCGCATGATGCGCAGCCGCGATTCCGGCTTCGACGATCCGGGCCTGCTCTACGCCATCGCGGGTCCGGAACTCGGATAGGCCACCCAAGGTACAGGCCCGGTCCGGCGACGGGTTGACCGGGCAAAGACCACGGCATATGCTTGGCATATGCCAAGCGATCTCCCGGAATTGCCCGCGTCCGCCCGCCATGCGCGACTGTTTCGCAACGGCCGCAACCAAGCCGTCCGCATCCCGCGCGAGCTTGAACTGGCGACGGACGAAGTGATGATCTACCAGGAAGACGACCGTCTGGTCATGGTCCCGGTCGGACGGTCGTCGCCGTTGGCCGAAGTCCTGAAGCGGCTCGTTCCCCTGGAAGAGGATTTCCCGGAGATAAGCGATCCGCCGGTGAAGCCGGAAGGCCTCCTCTGACGTGGCCCGACCGCTGCTTATGCTGGACACAAATATCGTGTCCGATCTGGTTCGCCGGCCGGACGGTTCTATCGCGCAACGGGCCGCGGCTCTTCAGCCGGGGACATTTGCCATCAGCATTGTCGTCGCTTCCGAACTGCGATACGGCGCGGAACGCCGCCGGTCTGCACGCCTGACACGGCAGCTCGAAGCCGTGCTCTCGGCGATCGAGACGCTCCCCCTGGCCGAGCCGGCGGACAGGTATTACGGCTCGATCCGAAGCGAATTGGAGCGCCTCGGCCGGCCGATCGGCCACAACGACCTGCTGATCGCCGCCCATGCGCGGGCGCTCGATGCGACGCTCGTCACAAAGAACGTTGGAGAATTCAGCCGCGTTCCGGATCTCGCTGTGGACGATTGGCAATGACGACCCGCCCCGCTTTCCGGAAAACCGCCGAAATCGTCCGGATCGTTCAGGCCGCAAGTTCGGCGATGCGCCGGGCGGCCGGCGCCGGCAGCCAGTCGCCGTCGAGCCCGAGATCGCGGAAGATCGTCTGCGCCGCGTTGTAGCCCGGCAGCCCGGTGATGTTGCCGCCGGGATGCGAGGACGAGCCGCAGAGATAGAGGCCTTCGATGCAGGTGCGGTAGTCGCCCGCGCCTTCGAACGGCCGATGGTGGCCGATCTGACCGTCCGTAAAGGCGCCGACTAGGAGGTCGCCGGCAGACATATTCGGAAATTCGCGCTCGATATCGAGCGGGCTGCGGGTGAAGCTGCCGACCACCGAGTCGCGAAGGCCCGGCGCATAATCCGCCCACAGGTCGAGCATCGCCGCGCCGTGGGCGTCTTTTGCGGCGTCCCAGTTCGCGGGATCGCCATGCAGGGCGTAGGGAAGCTTCTCCCACATGAAGGCGGCGTGCGTGCCGCGGGCTGACTGGCCGGCGTCGAACTGGGTCGGGCAGGTGCCCCACATGACGGTCGGCGGGATCGTTCCGGCTTCGTGGTGGCGGACGATCTCGTCGAATTGGCGGACATGGTCGAGGCCGAGAACGGTCATGAAGGGCCGCGCCAGTTCCGGGTATCGTTCGGCGGCGGCGTAGGCGGGCGGCGCATCGAGCGCCAGATTCAGGGCGAAGAGCGGCGCCAGAAGGTTGTAGCGGAAATTTTCCGCTTTCCGCCGCCACGCGCCGGGCAGGACATCGGCGTCGATCAGGTCGAGGAAGGTCTGCTGCGGATTGAGGGAGGAGGCGACCAGATGCCGGGCACGGTAGCGCCTGCCGTCCGCGGTCTCGACGCCGACGGCCCGGCCGTTTTCCACGACGATCCGCCCGGCCGCCGCATCGGTGACGATCCTGCCGCCGGCGCTCGTCGCCGCCTTTGCCAGGGCGCGGCCGAGGGCGGCGCTGCCGCCGGCCGACATCTGCGCCTTGGACGGGTTGGCGAGCAGGAAGGCGATATGGTGCCCGAAGCCGCGGATGCGCAGATCGACCTCGCGCAGCCCGTTGAAGAACAGCAGACCGGCCTGGATGACCGGGCTTTCGAACTCCCGCCGGACGAACTCCAGCGGGCTGAGCGCGCTGACTTCGAGCAGCCGGCGGCCTTCCGCACTCCGTTCCAGCAGGGCACGCCGCTCGTCCGGCGGGATCGGCGGCGACGTCGCTTCCGGGATCAGGATGCGCTCGACGACCGGGCCGAACTCGTCGAACCAGCGCTGCAGGGTCCGGGCGTCGCGCTCGCTGACCTGCGCGAAGGAGGCGACCGTCCGGCCGATATCGGTCCACCACTCCAGCGCGCCGCCGTCGCGGGTCAGCATGGCGACGTTCAGCTCCGGTTCGATCATCCGGGCGCCGTGGCCCTCCAGGTCGAGATCCCGGTACCAGGGCATGGCGTCGATGGCGCGCAGGAAGAAGGCGTGGGAATTGTGGATCAGCCCCGGATGAAGCGGATCCTCTGTTGCAGCGAGGCCGCCGCCGGGCTCGCTCCGGCGCTCGATCGCCAGGGTCTCCAGCCCGGCGCGCGCCAGATAGGCCTGCAGGATCAGGCCGTTATGGCCCGCCCCCAGGACGATGGCGTCGCAGGTTTCGTCCATCGGCGGGCCCCGGCGGCGGCGGGGTGCAGAAGCGGGCCGCCGCCGGGCGCAATGGCGATTACTCGAAGGCCGACTTGCGGTCGATCTTCGGCATCTTGATGCTGCGGTCGAGGAACTCGTTGGTGTAGCGCTCCTCGATGGCGTACTTGGTCTCGATCTTGAAGTAGGTGTTGACCAGCTCGTGGTCCGACTTCATGCGGGCCGGATCGAAATAGCCGAGCGCCTCCGTGCGCGAGAACTTGTCGCTCATCAGCTCGGTCACCAGGCCCCAGTTTTCCGTCTCGTTGGCGGTCTTGAGCCCCTTGTTGGCCTCGACCAGCGCCGCGATGCAGGGCGCCGGGTCTTTCACGCAGGCCTGGAACGCCTTCTGGGTCACCGAAACGAACGCCGCCACCGTCTTCTTGTTGTTCTTCAGATAGTCCATGTTGACGATGATGGAGTTGCCGTAGGGGTTGATGCCGTAGGTCTTCCACGGGAAGAACCCCATGTCCGCGCCGAGCTGCCGCTTGAAGATGTGGTGGATGTTGTAGAAGGACGTGGTGACGTCGATCGACTTGGCCTTGAGCGCGGCGAGCTTCGCGTTCGGCTGAATGTTCACCCACTTTACCGAAGCCGGATCCATGCCGACCTTCTTGGCCAGCGCCGGCCACATCTGGCGCGCGGCGTCCCAGGGCGGATTGCCGATCTTCTTGCCGGCGAAGTCCTTGGGGCCCTTCATGCCGGAGCTCTTCAGCCAGTACATGCCGTAGGGCGAGTTGGCGTAGATGTTCATCACCGCGACCATGCGGGCGCCCTTGCCCATGGTGACCAGCGCGGTGCCCAGATCGGCCAGGCCGATCGGGTTCTTGCCGGCGCCGGTGCGGCGCGACGACATGGACGAGCCCTTGCCCTGCTGGATGTTCAGGTCGATGCCCGCCTTGGCGTACCAGCCCATCTTGTGGGCATAATAGTAAGGCGCGTGGTCGCCGCCGGCGATCCAGTTGAGGATGAAATCGACCTTTTCGGCGGCGCCGGCCTGCGGCGCGCCCAGGCTGCCGGCCGCCACGACGGCCAGCGCGGCCACTGATTTACGCGCAATCATGATAGTCCCCATCTTGCTGCTGGTCTGATCGGTTGACGGTCTGATCCGTCGAAGGGGCGCGCAGGAACCGCTGCCGGCGGCAGTCCGAGCCGCCGCTGGCGCGCCCGCATGTCCTCCCGTAGGTAACCGACCGGGTATAAAACCTTACGTCGCGCCATAGCAGGCCACAACCCGGTTGTTGGGCGGTGGGGCGGTTGCTGTCCGCCTCACTCGACTCCGAGCAGGTGGTAGATGCGGCGGGCATAGGCGCCGAAGCGTTCGTGGGTTTTCATGTCGAGCGTGCGCGGCTGGGGCAGGTCGATGTCGATCCGGTCGGCCATGCGCGCCGGTCCGGCGGTAAGCACGACGACCCTGGTGCCGAGAAACACCGCCTCCGCGATGCCGTGGGTGACGAACAGGATGGTCTTGCGGCTCTGCTCCCAGATGCGCAGCAGTTCCAGGTTCATGCGCTCGCGGGTCAGCGCGTCGAGCGCCCCGAACGGTTCGTCCATCAGGATCAGGCGGGGATCGTGGACCAGCGACCGGGCGATGGCGGCGCGCTGCTGCATGCCGCCGGAGAGTTCATAGGGGTATTTCTGCTCGTGGCCGGCGAGCCCGACCATGTCGATCAGGCCGCGGGCGCGCTCGCGCGCCTCGCCCATGGGCAGGCCGAGGATTTCCGCCGGCAGCAGGACATTTTCCAGCACCCGCCGCCATTTCAGCAGCAGCGGCTGCTGGAACACCATGCCAACATCGCGCGCCGGGTCGAAATCGCTGCCGGCGCCGCCGATCTCCAGCGTGCCGCCGTCGTGGGGATAGAGCCCGGCAACGATCTTGAGCAGGGTGGTCTTGCCGCAGCCCGACGGCCCGACGATCGACACCAGCTCGCCTTCGTTGACGTCGAAGGTGGCGTCGGAAACCGCGAGAAATTCCTGGCGGCGGGCGCGGAAGACCTTCTTGACGCCAACGAGGCGGATGAAGGGTTCGCCGCTTGCGGCCGGCGCGGCGGTCATACGGTTTCGACCCGGGCGTCGCGGACCACGACGAGGCGCTCCAGCCCCAGAACGATCAGGTAGAGCGCGACGCCGACCAGGGTGATCAGGATGACCGCCATCATCATCGCCGCCGTATCGAGGGTCACCTGGACCTGGCCGATCAGGTAGGCGAGGCCGGAATCCGACGCGATGATCTCGCCGACCACGGCGCCGGCGACCGCGAGCACCACGGCCACCTTCATGCCGGAGAAGATGTAGGGCAGCGAGCCGGGAAGCTGGATCTTGACGAAGATCTGCCGCCGCGTGGCGCGCAATGTCCTGACCAGGTCGATCAGGTCGGGCTCGACCTCGCGCAGGCCGCGCGCGGTGGTGATCAGGATCGGCAGGAAGCTGATCGAGAAGGCGATGATGATGTTGGTCTGGATGCCGTAGTCGAACCAGACGATGATCAGCGGCCCCAGCGCCACCTTGGGGACCATGTTCAGGCTGACAACCAGCGGCATCAGCAGGTTCTCAACCGTGCGGAACCAGGAGAACAGCAGGGCGAGGCCGACTCCGACGACGACGGCGAGGAAATAGCCGCCGAAGATTTCCGCCGTCGTCACCATGGTGTTGTGGAACCAGGGATAGGTGTCGAACAGCGACAGGAGGGTCTCTTCGGGCGAGGCCAGCACGAACTTCGGCACCTTGCCCACCTTGACCGCGATGTACCAGACCAGCACGACCGCCAGATGCACGAGAAGGATCGCCGTCCAGCGCCAGAGCGTTTGAGCCGACAGTCCGGGTCCCATGTTCGCGTCCTCTCGATGCCTCGCCGTGCCGTCCGAAGCGGGTCAGGTCCGGATCATGGCGACAGCCATCTTTCCAGATTTTCGGCGACAAAGGAATCGTCGTTGAGATGCGGGTAGGCCCGGCAGACCCGGTCGATTTCGGCGGCCTGGCCGGGGCTCAGAGTCTCGTCCGGGTCCAGGCACCAGATACCTTCGAGCAGGCCCTGCCGGCGCAGGACTTCGTGCATCCCGGCGATGCAGCCGCGGAAGCCGTTGGCGACGTCGAAGAAGGCGGCGTTGCAGTCGGTGATCTGGCCGGCCAGCGCCAGCAGGTCCCGGTCGATCCGGTCTGCGGCGACGGCGGCACGCGCCCGGTCCAGTAGGTCGACGACGGATCTGACCCAGACGCTCCAGTGGCCGAGCAGGCCGCCGGCGATGCGCAATTCCACCGCCCGATCGCCCCGCGGCAGGCGCCACGGGGTCACGAGGTCGAGCAGGATATTGTCGTCGTTGCCGGTGTAGAGGGCGATGCGGTCCTCCGCGCCGGCCTCGGCGACGCCGCGCACGACGTCGAGCGTGCCGTAGCGGTCGAAGGGCGCGATCTTGATGCCGACGACACAGTCCAGTTCCGCGAAGCGCCGCCAGAAGGAGAAGGGCAGGGGCACGCCGCCGACCGCCGGCTGGAGATAGAAGCCGACCAGCGGCATCTCTTCGCCGACCCGCCGGCAATGGGCAATCAGCTCGTCCTCCGACGCGCCGCGGAAGGCGGCGAGGCTCAGGAGCACGGCGTGATAGCCGAGACCGGCCGCGACCTGCGCTTCGGCGACCGCCTGACCGGTCCGGCCCGCAACACCGGCGATCGTGAAGAGCGGTGCGTCGGCCCGATCGGCCACGGTTTCGCCGGCAAGGCGCAGCACGGGCTCGTAGAGACCGGCGTCGCGGATCGCGAACTGGGTCGTATGCACGCCGACTGCGAGTCCGCCCGCGCCGGCGTCGATGTAATAGCGGCTGAGCGCCCGCTGCCGCCTCTCGTCCAGTGTCCGGGCCGCGGTCAGCGCCAGCGGGTGGGCGGGGATCGCCGTGCCGGTGCGGAAGCGCGCCAGCGCCGCCTCCGGGATATCGGCCACGGTCCGCGCCATCGCCCCTAAACCATCGTCCCGTGGCGGGCGATGCAGGTCGCCAGCACGTCATCCGGTTCCCGCCGCCACCAGTTATCTTTCGAGAAGATCTCGACCTCCGACGCGCCGCTATAGCCCGCCGCCTCGACCCAGCCGCGGATCTTCGGAATGTCGATGACGCCGTCGCCCATCATGCCCCGGTCGAGCAGCAGATCGGTCGTCGGCACCAGCCAGTCGCAGACGTGAAAGCCCAGAATGCGCCCGCCCGCGCCGGCGCGGGCGATCTCCGCCTCCAGCTCCGGGTCCCACCAGACGTGGTAGACGTCGACCGCGACGCCCAGGCCCCCGTCGGCATCGGCGCCGAGCGCGTCGCACAGGTCGTTGGCCTGCTTCAGCGTGTTCACGCAGGCGCGGTCGGCGGCGTACATCGGATGCAGCGGTTCGACGGCGAGCGGCATACTGGCGGCACGCGCGTGTTCGAGCAGGGCGGCAATGCCGTCGCGCACCTGCATCCGGGCGCCGGCAATATCCTTCGAACCGGCGGGCAGGCCGCCGACCACGAGGATCAGGCATTCCGCGCCGATGGTCGCCGCGTCGTCCACCGCCCTCCGGTTGTCGTCCAGCGCCGCCTGCCTGCCGGCCGGGGTTGCGGCCGGGAACATGCCGCCCCGGCACAGGCCGGTGACCCGGAGGCCGGTCTCGCGGATCAGCCGGGCGGCCCGCGCCGCGCCGCATTCGTCCAGCTTGTCGCGCCAGGGCGCGATGCCGCCGATGCCGTGCCGGGCGCAGCCGTCGATGCATTGCTCCAGCGTCCATTGCGCCTGCACCGTCGCCGTGTTGAGCGACAGCAGCGCTGTATCGCCGGAGAAGTCGCGCATTGCGGTCGTCCGGGCCTCAGGCGACGCCGCGCACCGCCAGCACCGCGGCCATGCGCGCCGCAGCAGCGTCGGGATCGCGTAGCAGGCCGGCCCTGTCGGCGAGGCGGAACAGTTCGCTCAGATGCAGGGTCGAGCGCGCGCTCTCCTGGCCGCCGACCATGGTGAAATGGTCCTGGTGCCCGTTCAGATAGGCCATGAAGACGACGCCGGTCTTGTAGAAGCGGGTCGGCGCCCGGAAGATGTGGCGCGACAGGGGCACGGTCGGGGCGAACGTCTCGTGGTAGCCGTCCATGTCCTGCCGCGCCATGGCGAGCAGGGCGGCGCTGGCCGCCGGGGCGATGGCGTCGAAGATGCCGAGCAGGGCGTGGGAAAAGCCCTCCTCGTCGCCGGCGATCAGCGCCGGATAGTTGAAGTCGTCTCCGGTATACATGCGCACGCTCGGCGGCAGGCGGCGGCGCATGGCGATCTCCTTGCCGTCGTCGAGCAGGGAAATCTTGATGCCGTCGATCTTCTCCGCATGGGCCGACAGGATCGAGAGGCAGACCTCCATCGCCGCCATGTGGTCGGCGTCGCCCCAGTAGCCGTCGAGCGCCGGATCGAACATCTCGCCCAGCCAGTGGATCAGCACCGGCTCACGCACCTGGCCGAGGATGCGGCCGTAGACCCTCTCGTAATCCGCCGGGCCGGCGGCGCAGGCGGCGAGCGCCCGGCTCGCCATCAGGACGATCCGCCCGCCCGCGGCCTCGACCGCCTCGCACTGTTCCTCGTAGGCGCGGATCACCTCGTCGACTCCGGTGTCCGGGCCCGGCGCCAGATGGTCGGTGCCGGCGCCGCAGGCGATCAGCCCGCCGCCGTCCCGCGCCTTCGCGGCGGCGACCGAGCGCCGGATCAGGTCGCGGGAGGTCGGCCAGTCCAGCCCCATGCCGCGCTGGGCGGTGTCCATCGCCTCGGCGACGCCGAGGCCGAGCGACCACAGATGTTCCCGGTAAGCCAGCGTCGCTTCCCAGTCGAGGGCGGTGTCGAGCCAGGGGTCGGTGTCCGCGCGCGGGTCGTTGACGACATGGGCGGCGGCGTAGGCGACGCGCGGCAGGGCGTCCGCGCTCGCAGGCTGGAAGGCGAGCGGTGGCGACAGGCGGTAGGCCTCGATCCGGCCGTCGCGGGTCGGCAGGTCGACCGAAGGCACGGTCAGAGCTCCAGGTCCGGCACGTCGACCCAGCGCCGCTCACGCCAGCTCTCGTAGCCGAGTTCGGCAAGCTGGACGCCTTTCGCGCCCGACAGGAAGGTGTAGTCCCAGGGCGCATCCTCGTAGAGATGGCGGATGAAATCCTGCCACTGGGTCTTGAAGCCGTTTTCGTAGACCCGGTTGTCCGGCACCTCCTGCCAGCCGGCGCGGAAATCGATGGTCTGGGGCACGTCCGGGTTCCAGACCGGCTTGGGCGTGTTGACCCGGGCCTGGGCGAAGCAGCGGGTCAGCCCGGCGACCGCCGAGCCGTGGGTGCCGTCGACATGGAAGGTCGCCAGATCGTCCCGCCGCACCCGGGTGCACCAGGAGGAGTTGATCTGGGCGGCGATGCCGCCCTCGAGCTCGAACATGGCGTAGGCCGCATCCTCGACATCGGCGTCGTAGCGTTCGCCGGCCTCGTCCCAGCGTTCGGGAATGTGGATGGCGCCGTGGCAGCAGACGGACCGGACGGGCGCGATCGTGTGATCGAGCACATAGCGCCAGTGGCACAGCATATCGAGGATGATGCCGCCGCCTTCGGCCTTGCGATAGTTCCAGGACGGCCGCTGCGCCGGCTGCCAGTCGCCCTCGAACACCCAGTAGCCGAACTCGCCGCGCACCGAGAGGATGCGCCCGAAGAAGCCCGCATCGCGCAGCATGCGCAGCTTGATCAGGCCCGGCAGGCTCAGCTTGTCGTGCACCACGCCGCCCCTGACGCCCTTGTCGCGGGCGGCGCGGGCGACGGCGAGCGCGTCGTCCAGCGTCTCGGCGACCGGCTTTTCGGTGTAGATATCCTTGCCGGCGCCGATCGCCTTCAGCAGCAGGTCCTTGCGCATCTGCGTGGTCGCGGCGTCGAAGAACAGCGTGTCGTCCCGGTCGGCGAGCGCGGCGTTCAGGTCCGTCGTCCAGCGTTCGATGCCGTTTTCCGCCGCGAGTGCGGCGAGCTTCGCCTCGTTGCGGCCGACCAGGATCGGGTCCGGCATCACGCAGTCGCCGTTGGCCAGGCGCACGCCGCCTTCGGCCCGGATGGCGCAGATCGAGCGCACCAGATGCTGGTTCGTCCCCATGCGCCCGGTGACGCCGTTCATGATCAGGCCGAGGCGGTGCGTTGTCATTTGCGCCTTTCCCCATGCGGCCGGCTCGGGGACATCGGTCCGGCGCCGCACACGAGGCTTAACCGTTTGGGAATTCGACCGTAATTTCCCGCGCAGGGCCGGTCAATCGCCCCGGGGAGCCGGGGGCGCATCGTGCGCGGCCGGATCGGCTGCTACACTGGCCGAATGCCGCCGTCGCTACCCGGAGACAGACGATCATGCACCGCGCTTCGTTCCGCAGCGTCCTCACCGCCCACGACCCGCTGATCCTGGTCGGCGCCCATGATGGGCTGAGCGCCCGGCTGATCGAGCAGGCTGGCTATCCCGCCTTCTTCATCGGCGGTTTCCCACTGGTCGGTGCGCGCTACGGCGTGCCCGACATCGGCATCAAGGGGCTGGGAGAGATCGCGGCCGGCGTGCGCGACATCCTGGGGGCGACCGGCCTGCCGGTGCTGGTTGACGGCGACGACGGCTATGGCGACGTCAAGAACGTCGCCCACACGGTGCGCACCTACGAGGCGATGGGCGCCGGCGCCATCATGATCGAGGACCAGACCTGGCCCAAGCGCTGCGGCCACATGGCGGGTAAGAGCGTCGTCGACGCCGCCTTCATGGTCGACAAGGTGCAGGCCGCGCTCGGCGCACGGCGGGATGCCGACACCATGATCGTCGCGCGCACCGACGCCCGCGCCGTCCACGGGCTGGACGAGGCGCTGCGCCGCGGCCGCGCCTATATCGAGGCCGGCGCCGACGCCGTCTTCGTCGAGGCGCCGGAGACCGAGGAGGAGCTGGCGATCGTCGGCGGCGCCTTCGACGTGCCGCAGCTCGCCAACCCGCTGGAAGGCGGGCGCACGCCGATCCTGCCGCCGGAGCGGCTGCATGAACTCGGCTTCGACGTCATCGTCTACGGCATCTCGCTCATCCTGCGCATCGCCCGCACCATGCAGGATGCACTCGAGGATTTCCGCTCCGGCGAGATGAAACTGTGGGAGACCGGCGTCGGTTTCGAGGACTACAAGCGGATCGTCGGCTTCGACGACTGGGCGGCGACCGAGGAGAGATTCGGGCGGTCGCAACAAAAATAGATAGACCGGTCTATTTATTCGGTCGCGTAGGCCGGCCCCTTCGCGTGGCCGGGGAAGCCGCCGCGCACGGCGCCCGGCCGGCGGTCCCGGTAGATCTCCGACCAGCCCTCCGGCAGCGGGCGGCTGTTCGGCACCGACAGCCACAGGCGCAGCAGGTGGCGCTTGCGCTCCGGCTCGGGATGGTCCTCGAACTCGGTGCGCGCGTGCCAGGTGGTGTGGCTGTTCAGGAACACCATGTCGCCCGGCTCCAGCATCGCATCGAGGCAGAAGGCCGGGTCGCCGGCCAGCCGGTCGATGGCGGCGAGCGCGTCGCGCTGGAGTTCCGTCAGCGGCGGCACGTCGTGGTGCTTCTGCGCCGAGAGGATATGGGTGCGGATATAGCGGCTGGCGAAATGGCCCTGCGCGACGCCGTAGACCGGCTGGCCGTACCAGGCCGCTTCGTCGGGCCGTTCCTGGCCCTGCCGGCTCCAGATATACGGTTCGTACAGTATTTCCAGAAATTCCGGTTGAGACCGTAGAATCTCATTGTGGATCGCGACGGAGCTGACGAAGCGGCTGAGCCCGCCGGCCCTGGCGGTCTTCAGAAAAAACAGGCCGCTCACATCCGCCGAATCGGTGTGGAACTCCAGTTCGGCCCGGCTGGTATAGCCCCGGCCCTCGCGGCCGGAAACGTCGGTGCCGATGTCGCGCACGTCGCCTAGCATGTCGCCGCGCTTGCTCTGGGACACCGCGGTGCCGAGGTGCTGGCCGATGCCCCAGTAGAGCCGGCGCAGATCGTCGACGCTGCGATCCGATACGGGAAAGCCGCGGAACAGGAAGATGCCGCAGCCGGTCTCCAGCACCTCCCGCGCGTGCAGCAGACGTTGCGCGAAGGACGGCAGCGGCAGATCGGCGGCGGTCATGGCGGCGAACGGGCGGTCCGCGGCGATGCACCGGTCCAGCCCGGCCCCGATCTCCGCCCGGTCCGCCGCCGAGAGCCGGTAAATCCAGTCGGTGCGCCGCGCCAGGTCCGGGCCGCGCCAGTCCGCCGGGCTGTCGATCGCGCCGTGCATCGGGTCGGGCATAGGGTCGGGCATCGGGTCCGCTTCCATCGCCTCACGCACCCGCGCCGCAGATCTGCAGCGCCGTCAGGGCGAACACCTTCGCCAGTCTGACCAGGTCGTCGAGGGCGACCGGCCGCTGTACGCCCGCCGCGCCGCGCGGCCCGCCCGGGTCGGCGACCGGCGGGCCGTAGCCGATCGCGGGAATGCCGGCCTCGTTGAAGGCGTTGCTGTCGCGCCACATGCTCATGTCGAGCGAGGCGGCATAGTCGAGCGCGCCGCCGACCGCCGCTTCATGGGCCGCGCGCAGAGCATCGAGCAGCGGTTCGGCGCCCTCGGCGATGAAGCCGCGCTTGAAATCGTAGGCGTCGATCTGCGCCGCAATGCCGGTCGCGGCGACCGCCTCGCACACCTGCCGGCGGACCGACGGCGCATGGGCGCCCGGCATCAGCCGCACGTCGAAGAAGATGTGGCACCAGTCCCGCTCCTCGGTCCAGGGCGGCCCGGCCGGGCGCATTTCCAGCACCTGCGCCTTCGGCACCAGCGTGCCGCCGCGGAAGGTCTCCCGGCCCTCGGTCTCGTAGCGCCGGGCCCAGTCCTCCAGCGCGAGGACGATCCGCGCCGCCCGCTCGAAAGGGTTCGGGCTGCCGGCCGGCCCGTCCCCTCGGCGCAGGCCGGGCGTGTAGGCCAGGTTGCCCGGCACGGCGATGCGCAGGCGCAGATAACCGGCCTGGGCGACCGTGACCCGGAAATCGGAGACTTCGCTGACCAGCGCATAGTCCGCCACCACGCCGTGCTCGACCAGCCAGCGCGCCCCGTGCCCCTCGCGCACCTGGCTGCCGGCCGGGCCGACGCCGGACCAGTCGGCGATGTCCGCGGCGGCCGAGGGCGGCGCCCAGGTCTCCTGGCCGGTCGCGCCGAGGAACAGGTCTTCCTTCAGCGTCAGGCCGGACCGGGCGATGGCGCGCATGGCGATCATCTGGGCCGCGAGCTGCGCCTTGTCGTTGGCGAGGCCGCGGCCGAACACCCGGCCGTCCTCGATCCAGGCGCCGCGCAGCCGTTGTTCGGCCGCCTCGCCGCCGGCGGGGCGGGCGCCCTGGGTGTCGATATGGGCGTTGAGGATCAGCGAGCGTCCGCCGCCGGCGCGGTCGCCGCTGCCGCGGATCAGGCCGACTGCGTTGACGCTCTCCGGCGCCATGGATTGCAGCCAGGCCTCGATGCCCGCGTCCCGCAGCCAGGCGACGATCGCCTCGCCGACCGGCCGCTCCTCGCCGGAATAATCGGGCAGGTTGCCGAGGGCGAGGCACAGTTCGGCCAGCGCCTCCCGGTCGCCCTCGATGCCGTCCAGAACGGCCTGGAAGTCCTGCTCCACGAATGCCCGTCCGTAACCCCGTTGCCGTTGGGAAATTACCGCCGCCGACCGCGCCGGGCTAGCGCTTCATCTTCTGCGCCCGCCGGTCGCGGCCGTAGAAGCGGGCGAGATAGTCGAGGACCAGCCTTTCGTCCTCCGGCTCGAGTTCCGCCATCTCGTGCTCCTCGACCATATAGACCAGCACCTCGCCCCAGTCCGCGCGGGTCAGGGCCTGCTGGGTGACCAGCCGCATCGAATGGCAGGCGCTGCAATAGCCGAAAACCTCGTCCCGGCCCTCGCCGGGCGGCAGGCCTTCATACTCGTCCTCGTCGTCTTCGTCGTCGTCCTCATCCTCCTCGTCATCTGTCCCGGCGGCGGGCGCGGTCGCGGCCTTGTCCGGCCCGGCCCCGCCGGTCAGCGGGCCGGCCGGCGGGTCAGCCGCCAGGGCGACGCCCGCCAGCGCCAGCAGGACGGCAAGCGTTGCGGCCAGGATCGTCCGGGCCGCAGCGGCCGGGGCCGCGGCCCGCGGCGGCGATCCCATGGCGGTCAGCCGACGCGGACCGAGATGCGGTGCATCGAGTTGTTCAGGTAGCCCTTCGGGTTCCACGCGATGGCGAAAGGCTGGATGACGCCGCGGCTGTCGGTCGCCCGCGCCCAGACCTCGTAATAGCCCTTCTGCGGGAATTTCAGCATCGCCTTCCAGTGCTGCCAGGCATAGGGGTTGGCCGGTTTGCCCAGCTCGGCCTGCTGCCAGGACGCGCCGAAATCCATCGACACGTCGACCCGCGCCACCTCGTCGTCGCCCGCCCAGGCGTGCCCGGCGACCTCCAGCTCGCGGCCGGAGATCGTCAGCCCGGTCTTGGGGCTGGTGATCAGCGATTTCACCGGCATGGCGTGGATGATCCCCATGGCGCTCTTCGGCACCTTCTCGCCCGGCGAGACCGGATAGTCCGGCACCCGGTAGGCGCTGCCGGTCATCTTCGGCCCGTCATGCACCTTGTCGCGCAGCCAGATCCGCTTCAGCCATTTCTGCGAGCACGAGCCCGGCCAGCCGGGGATCACCAGGCGCAATGGCGCGCCGTTCATCGGATGGAGCGGCCCGCCATTCATGCCGAAGGCGATCAGGTTGCTCGGGTTCATCGCCTTGTCGATCGGCACGCCGCGCGAGATCGGCAGCTTGCCCTCCTTGCCGGAGAGATGCGTGTCGGCGCCGACATGGGCGGTGTAGACGACGTTCGGCTGGACGCCGGCGGCCTTGAGCACGTCGGCCAGGCGCACGCCGGTCCAGTTCGAGCTGGCGACCGCGCCGACCGTCCACTGGTTGCCGCGCGCCGGCGGATCGAAGAAGGCCCGGCCGTTGCCGCCGCATTCGATGGTGAGCTGCTGGGTCACGACCTCGAACTTCTTCTTCAGGTCGTCGATGCTGTAGGTCGCGGCGTTGTTGACCAGGCCGTCGACGCGCAGCTTCCAGGTCGCCGGGTCCATGTCGTCCGGCACGATGCCGTTGTTGCGGATGAAGTGCCGGGCGGTCGGCGTCACGGCGTCGTTCAGCAGATGGGCCGGGGTCTCGGCGTTGACCGGCCGGTCGTTGAGCACGGTGAGCCCGTCCTTGCCCTCGATGGTCATTTTGCTGGCCGCGATCGCCTCGGGAATGAAGCCCGACGGCATGTTCCGGTGGAACGGGATCGCCGCGCCGATCAGGGCGCCCATACTTGCGAGGCCGGCGCCTTTCAGGAATCCGCGGCGGTCCGGATGCGCCTCGCGCCCGAACACGATCCGGTCGGCTTTCTCGGGGTCTTCGGCATAGAGCTCGAAGAGGTCGGCTTGCCTGGACATATTCATTTCCTCCTATATTAGACTTATTCCACTATAGCGGCCTCCGGCCGGGACCGTCAATCCGAAACGCCGGGCCCGGCCCGGCCGAACCGGCGCCCCGGCGTCGTCCCCTCGGCCGCTCCCCGTCATATCGACCGGAGCCCCGGATGAAATCCAGGGCGGAGCGGAGATATCCTTCCTGCGCGGTGCACCGTCCGAAGCGCCGTACAGAAAAGATTTCTCCACTACGCGGCTTCGCCGCTCCGGTCGAAATGACGGGAAGAGGTGTCGCGATCCGTCATGAATTGTCAGGATTCGTCATGACCCGGAGTGTAATACTCGCGCCAATCCTCGCTATTGGCGCGGTCCCTGAGATACGCCTCGTCCGCCCGGGCCCTGAACTCTTTCAACTTCTCCCATTGCTCTTCGTCGTATTCGATGTAGTCGGGCAGTTCGTCTCCCCGCCCTTCTTTGGCGATGTCGTCGAAAAGGGGCGCATGGAAGCGCGGTCTGGGTACGCGGACCACCCTGCGGGCGCCGCCCTCCGCCGGCATCAGGCCGGCCCGGTGTAAGGAAATGTCAGGATCCGTCGGGGCCGGGGAGTCCGGCGCGTCCGCCCGCGGGGTATCATCGGCGGACTGCGGTGCGGACCCGTGTAAGGAAATGTCATGTTACGTAACGCCACCAATATTGGTGACTATTCCTATATCTCCATTAAGCGTTATTTTTTAAAAGGTTTTTTTATTCCTATCTAAAGCCTAAATTTAGGCTCCGGCCGTTGCGTAATCGTATCGCAAGCGGAGTCGTTCCAATTGGAGAGCATTGTAGCGTAGGATTGTCTGCGATTCAGTCGGTAAAGGTTCGACCGAGCCGTGGCTGGCCGGTCGAATTTAGCGATAGATGGGCTTACGACCAATCCCTTTTGAGGCTCTCCGTTGGATGTCTTTCCCCGCTAACCAACACAAGTGTACTCAGTAAGGCATACCGCCTGGTCTGGAAGTCCGGCAACGGGCCTGTGCCGAGGTCTGGACAAACCAGAAATCGCCTTTCTGGTCGCTGATCTCCGTCAAGAGCAGCGATGGGCGAGCCAACATTGTTCAATTCGAAGCGTAGTCCGCAAGGCATTACCTGACCGTCGTAGGTTCAAATCCTATCGAACGGAACGAGTTCGATCTCGCCCTCGCGCTCGCGGATCCGGGCGATGTCGTAGCTGGTCTGCATGCGCAGCAGCGTGTCCATCGACACGCCGAACACCTTCTCGATCCTGAGAGCCATTTCGGGCGAGAGGCTCGCCCGTTCGTTGAGCAGCGCGGACAGCGCCGGGCGCGTGACGCCCAACGCTGCAGCGGCCCCGGTCACCGACAGGCCCATCGCCTCTACTATCTCGCTCTTCACGAACCCGCCTGGGTGGGCCGGGTTCTTCATCCGCAAACCCTGTGTCGTGCCCATCGCCGTCTCCTAGTGGTAATCCACGTGGTCGAGGTCGACGATCTCGCCCTCGGCGTGGTCGATCCGGAAGGTGAGCCGCCAGTTCCTGGTCACCGTCAGGCTCCAGACGCCCCGGCGGTCGCCGGAAAGACGGTGCGCGTTCCAGCCCGGAACCGTCCGCAATTCGTCCTCGCGCTCCATGTCCTGGAGGAAAGACAGCATGCGCCGCAGCTTCGGCATCGCCGCTGGCGGGAGCGACACGGTATTGTCTTCCTCAATGAGCCGGCGCAGCTCCCTGTGAATCACGTTCCGGATCTTCATGACGGAAGCTGTCGAACAAGCATGTCAAGCGTCAAGCGACGCGATACGAACCCCTACGGTTGCCGAAACCGCTACAGGCACATGCCCGATGGCTGGAGCTGCGCAATCGCACGGCGCGTCGATTGCGAAAGATAGTCGGGTTCGACCTGTGCGCGACTTGGCCGGAGGGTGCGTCGCCAGAAATTGCCACCGGGCCAGTGACGCCAGCTGCAGCCCGATCCCCGTGTTCGCCGTCGACGGTTTCCGGCTTCACTGGAATCACATCTCCATCTCGATCCGCGTGATCCCCCGGATTAAAGCCGGAGCACTTCGGGTGAAATCCCATAACTAACTAAAATCATTGAATAAAACTTCCTTGATCTGACGTCGTAGGAGCCGCATTCTGGGATCAGTCATCAAACCGAATGCAGAATTTTTCAAATTCGGGTCGGGCGCCGGCAGTGTCTGGCAGGGAATTACCACTTTCTAGGGTCGAGACCAATTCCAAGCTAGTGTAGGTGGGCGACGACTGGGGCCCGGTACCGGAAGGCCGCAATCCCTGTCGCTCTGTCGGGAAATACCCCGCGCGGACTTTCGAACGCTTGGGAATAGCGACGCGGAGTCGATGGGTTGTCGCGGACCATCGGGTGCATGTCTTTCGTGACGAAGCGCTGCCGAGCGCGGGTCCGGTTCACTTGGATGGTTTCCGCTGAATTATGGCGGGCGCCATTCGTTGGCGGCCAGGCTCGGAGCGCCCTATGGCCAGTGTTGTGCGTATTCGATGCCGAGAGGTGCATTGATTCGGTGGCGTAACTGGAGCCGGGTGGGGTGATCGAGGATTGTCCATTCGGCGTGCGTAAGACGTTGCTCCGAAGCGGGGCAGGTCAACCGAGCCAGGGGACTCCTTTACTGTCTATCGGGAGAGCGCGATGCCATTGGTATTGTTCAATATCGGCTGGATGAGGCGATACCGAGGCCAGACCGGGACCGACCGGATCGTCAACGGCGGTCAATATGTCCAGGACAACGAGACCGGCGGCGAGGTCAGGAATTTTCTGCCCGCCGGCCGACACCTCTATGGATATGTGCAGCCGACTGGCGACGGGATAAATCTGGAGCGTCTCGGCGCAGCCGACGGTGGGGATCATGCAGACGGCGTGACGATCGTCTTCACGGCGACGCGGCCCGAAGGCGGGCGTGTCGTGGTGGGCTGGTATCGGAACGCTCGAGTGTGGCGCGACCAGCAACGGCGCCGCAACCGCATCTATTTTGCAAGGGCTTTGCGAGAGGACTGCATGTTGCTGGACGTCGAGGAGCGAGTCCTGCCGGTGCCGAGCGCCGGTCGTCCATCCGGTACGTGGGGGATGGGTCAGAGCAATGTTCGTTATGTGGATCAACAGGACGAGGATGAGGAATTCATACAAACGCTGCTCCAGTACATGGAGAATCCAGCGGACTTCGATGTGGCTGCCGGCCTCGGAGGAGCGCCGCGGCAGCTCGACCCGGCGCGGCGGGCAAGAGTTGAACGGGCGGCGGTCGACTGCGTCATTGCCCATTACGAATCGCAGGGGTTCGAATGCGATTCGGTGGAGGCCGACAACAAGGGTTGGGATCTGGAGGTGACCCGGGGTGCCGTCAGGCTCCTGGTGGAGGTCAAGGGCTGCTCCGGTGATGCCCGGCAGGCGGAGTTGACGCCCAACGAATACGCTGCCATGAGCCACCCTCGATACCGGGAGATGTACCGGCTGGCGGTCGTCACGCGCGCGCTGGAGGAGCAGCAACGCCGCTTGTCCATGGTTCGATACAACGGAAGCGACGCGACGTGGCGCGATCAGGATGGCCGGCGCGTGCGGGTGAAAGAATTGACGGGAGCAAGGATAGGTCTCGGCTGAACCGGATAGCTTTCCGGGTCGCGGACCCGATGGATCGGCTGGACCGGAATGGGGTGATAGGAAATCGTGGCGATATGGAGGAGGGGCGTGCGCTTGCTGAAGACGGGTTCCTCAGCGTCGCCTTGTTTCACTCTCGTACCCCATGCCTGATTTGGAATGCGGGATGAAAGTTTCGAAGGATGGCATCGCCTGCTGGCGCCCCGACGATTTGGCGGAAGCCGTGTGGGATGCACTCGTACATCGGCTTTGGCATGCAACCACCATTGCCGGCCTCAGAGCCATCTTGGAGGACGGCTGCATCCGCGCGGTCGAGGAGAACGTGGGCAGCAAGTATCGTGTTGCGCCGCTGATGCTCGCGCGAGGATGGGTGAGCCTTTTCGACTTTGGCCCCACCGCGGGGCCGGCCTGTTTGCTTCAGAAGCAATACAGGAATTGGAGCGATTGGCTTTGCGGACGGTACGAGGACAAAGCGATGATCTGGCTGGAGCTCGACGGCGAACTCACCGCCGAAGCAGTAATCCCCGCGGGTGAGGTCAGGAAGATCGCGGCGACCAACTGTGGCGAAAAAGTCATCCCGGGCATCGAAGCCGGACATCGAGGTCCCGTGCCGCTCGCCGCGCTCAGAGGCGCTCTCATATTTTATTCGCGCGAGGGGTTCGAGCACCGTGCTGCCGTCGATGCCGACACACTTGCCCGGGCGGAGGAGCTGGGAGATCTGCATTGGAAGCCCGACCCGTTGATCGAGGCCATCCGGAACGCCAGAAACCGCGACCCCGGGATTTAGGAACATTCATCGCGCATCGATGAGACGCTTCAACTCGTTCCAGTTCTCCGTGTAATCCTCAAGATATCTCCCGAAGGGATGGTGTGGGTGCGGTCCGCGCTTAACCCAGTCGCCGATGTCCCAACCTGCGTCCACAAGATCCGAAGCAGCGAATACAAACTCCAAGGTATCCGTCAAAAAAAATTCCAAGCTTTGAATTGTCGATGTAATCGATGCGCGTTGCGCTTCCGTGCACAAAGTGGTTCCTCATGTTGACTGCTTCCTCGGCGACTCGGTCAATGTTAGGAACCCTGTCTCGGATCAGTCGCAATATCACTTCGACACGGAAACGAATCTTCCTCTTGAGCGTCAGCGTTCCCACACGACCGAGCGCCCCGAGAACGCTGTTTCGGTCCGTACTATAAGGCAATTCCCGAAACATCTCCTTCGCGTTCTGGACCGACACAGCAAGATCGCGATCGAGCGGCGGCACGTCGGGGAAACAGGTCTCCGGCAACAGGTCATACATGTTCGCCGCCCTCACCAGCCGATCCGCGCTATAGCTTCGAATGTCCTCCCATCCACTGCGCAGCATTGTACGTGCCGTTCGCCAGGAGGCATCCCGTTGCAGCCATGCGCTCGCGACTCCTGACAGCAGTGTGGCATCCGTCGCTCCATGAACGAGCACGTCTTGAAAACTGCTTCGGACTCCTCTCGTCGAATGGTCATACCGTGGATACATAGTCCGGTAGACATCGCAGGAGATTGGCAAGTCATCGCCTTTCCACCGTATCGAGATGTCCTTTAAATTCTGAACGCGACCTACCATAAGCTCAAAGAACGAAACTGATCGATGCATTCTTGATAGGGCTTCCTGGAAGCCCAGTGGTGTCGAGAAGTTGATCGTGGTGACGATCCCATTGTCGATCCGTATACCTTCGGGACCCCCGAAACCAAATGTTGGAGAATGTCGTACGCTGATGCATCCCAACTCTGTATCTGAGGAAAAAATCTCGCTCTTTCCTGTGTAGTATGCAACGCAGGCGGCTTCATGGATTTCTGTGCTCGGATCAAGAGATTGAATGACAGCTTTTATTTTTTCATCATTTCCGGTTTCCACTTGAAAGCTTTCGATGTCGTGGAATAGCTGGGAAACATCTTCGAAGACGTATGATATGTTTTCGATATCTGCGTCATCTTCGGACACCAGACGATCGCCAATAACTACATGATGGGGGAAGATATAGTGGTGCGTCGCCGTGCCAGACCGGCCAAAATTCGTTCTTTGGTTATTCAGGATACACCCAAGCAAGGTGACCAGTTTCTGGTCCCCCAGAACGCCGGTTATCGTTTCATCGCACGCATCATCATTGAGCAAGACCCCGGCCTCGTCCCACAGGTGAAGCGTCGTTTTCGATCCGTCCAAGGATAGTGTCCCGGGCAATCTCCGCTTCCCGGAGAGGCGGAACATGCCGGTCATTTGCGCGTTGTCGGATCGCTGGCTCAAGACCGTCACTCCAATTTAAAGTCATTGCGGAATTTTCAGGTATCCCGGGGGTCTTCGCCCCTCTCCCTTACACCTGCACGCTTCCCGTCGCCCCTTGGAGCGATCACTCGACCTCGATGGGCATTGTGCCGAGCGGATCTCCATACGGGACACTTCATATGGGGGCGACGCCCGAGTCCTGGATTACGATCGGTGATCGCGATTTTTTCTCGACGATTGCGAACCCGCGCCGGCAGAGGTCTCGGCTGGTGCTGCCTTCAGCGGTCAGCGCGGCGATTAGCTCAGGTGTCGGGGCTAAGTCCTCAAGGATCACCAGTTCGAATGCGAGCGTGGGCTCTACGTCATGCCCCTTCCCGCTCAGGTCCTCTGCGACAGCTTGGCGGACCTCTTCGTTGCGGAGGACCTCCTCGTGGTATCGCAGCTCCTTCAAGAGCGAGTCTGCCGAGAAGGTGCACAGCATGCTCGACCCGTCAGTCGCCATGCCGCCGCGCAGAGGCGCGATGGCCTTGCCGTCGATGTTCATCGCGTAGTTCATGTTCTTGCGCCTCAGCTCCTGCATCTCCTCGTCGGTCAGTTCGTCACCAGTTACACCGTGAAGGACGTTCGCTTCGATCAGGTCCGGCCAGCTTGAGTGGACGATATGCAGGAGTTCCTGGCTCACCCATCCGATGCCATCTTTTGGCGGATGCGGCCTGACATCGACGAAGTACGCATCCGTCGGGGTAACGATGGCGAACAGCAGGTGCCTCGAGCGTTTCACGAATCGGTCCTCGCCCGTTTCGCGGCCGAGGTGGAAGTGGTGCATTCCGTAGGTCCAGAGCAGACCGTCCCAGCCGTCCGCGTTGCGGATGTTCTTGCTGAGAAATGCGTTGACGTTGACACCGTCGACGAGGTGTTGGCGAAGCCCAAACACCATTCCCCAAGCGTCCCGGGCAGAACTGTCGCTTTCCCCCTCTCGCGAGAGTTCGCCCAGAGAGGTATGGATTTGGTCCGAGAAATGGACGTCCCGAGGAACGGGCTGGATCAGGCGCACGGTCATCTCGAAGTAGCGCGCAGCGAGGCGTTCGACGCCCATCGAGCGCTTGAAGGAAATACCGATCTGGTCGAATTGGTCGCGAATCAAACGCGACAGGTCGGCTTCGAGAGACATCGAGAGAGTTCCTCTGGTTTCGGGGCCGGTAGAGGCTCCTCGCGCCCGGTGCTCACATGTAGATTCGCTTGGTCTCGTCGGACGAGATTACACCAAGTGGTTGTGGAATGCGTCGTCCCTGATTCCCGGATAAGGCTGGCGCCGGATCCGAAAAAGTGCGCACGCTGCGGGCGAAATCGGCAATATTGCCGGCGAGCATTCCATCACCTCGCAGGTGCGCGATGACCACGGTAATTCCCCGGCCGCCCAAAGTCGAGATGGACTTCACCGACGCGCAGCTGACCGGCTTCGGCGGCTGGTCGGTGCTGGGCCAGATGGCGTCGCGGCTTGGTCTGCCACAGGCGCTGTCGGCGGTGTCGGTCAAGCAGCGGGCGCGGGGTGCGAGCGACGCGGAGACGCTGTGGAGCCTGATCGCCTCGCTGGCGGCGGGCAACGGGGCGCTGTCGGATCTGGACGCGCTGCGCGAGGACCGGGTCGGGCAACGGCTGCTGGGTCTTGGCGACGTGCCCTCGGGCCGGCGTCTTGGCGAGTATCTGGCGCGCATCGACGAGGCGCAGGTCGAGACGTTGCTGGCGGTGGCGCGCGGACTGGCCGCACAGGTGGCGCCGGCGGTGGTGGAACATGAGGCGTCGGTGCGCGGCTACGTCCCGGTGTTCGTCGACGGCACCGCGATCGAGGTCGACGGGAGGCTGTTCGAGGAGGCGCGGCGCGGCTACGACGGCACGCGCCAGTACTGGCTGCACGGGGTGTTCATCGGCTCGCTGTGGGCGAGCGGTCGGCTGCATCCGGGCGGCGGCGACGTGGCCGGGGGCTGGCGCGAGCAGCTCGACAGCGACGTGGCGCCCTGCCTGCCCGAGGGCACGCCGGTGTGGCTGCGCGCGGACAACGCCTACTACCGGGGCGAACTCATCGCCTGGTGCCGCGAGCGGGGATGGGACTACTCGATCAGCTTGACCCACGCGCGCAAGCGGGCGCCGGTGCTGGATGTGATCGAAGGCCTGCCCGAAGACGGATGGACCGACATCGGGCTCGGCGAAGATGCGACGCTGGTGCGCTACCGCCCGGCGGGCTGGGAGGAACAGAGCTACGTGGTGATCCGCCGCCGCCGCGACCGGGGCCAGACCCTGCTGCTCCCCGTCTACACCGTGATCCTGGTCTCGCGCGACGACCTTCCGCTCGACGAGCTGGTGCGCCGGCACCGCGGAAAGCAGGGCCAGGAGAACGCCTTCAAGGGGCCGCTGATCGACCTCGACCTGCATCACCCGCCGTGCCGGAAGTTCCGCGCCAACCAGGCCTTCTACATCTGCGGCCAGATCGCGCAGGTGCTGCTCCGCGCGGTCCAATACCAGTTGTTGCCGGCCCGCGCCCGGCGCCATGGCCTGCGGCCCCTGATCCGCTATCTGGTTCGGGTCGTGGGAAGGCTGGTGCGCAGCGGCCGGCGCTGGCGGCTCGACTTCGCGCGCAACAACTTCCGGCTCGACTGGCTCTATCACGCCGCAGTCCAGCTCGAATAGCAGGCCCCGGCGCATCCCGCTCCATCCCCGCTCGAAACCGGCAAGCCCGGGGCAACCCGCTCGTCCGCCGAACGGCGAAGTGCACCGTCCAGTCCGAGAAGCCACCTCACCCGACCTCTCGCTGGCGACACGTGCACCGGCCCCGGCATCGCTGTACCCGAAAATCCGCATCGTGAGCCTCAAACCCACTCGTGCTCAGCGCTTATCAGGGAATCGAGGAATGCGTCGTGCGCATCCACTTGTGCCCAATGATCCGGGCGGTAATCTCTAGGGCTTCCTCGTTTGCAGGATAGCCGACCTGCGCCGCACTGATCGACACTGCCCGCCCTGCTTTGCCGGAACCGCGTCGACGCCCCGATACACCCGTTTCCATGTCCGGTGACAGCTTGGCGCCGCACCTGTCACCGCCCCCACCGTGTGTCCCGGCCGCAAAGCCGGTGCGGTTGCCGTCTTCGGGCTCACATGGAACCGCAATGGTTAGACGAATTTCCCGATCCGTCCGGAGTCTCGACGGAGTGTGGATTGCTCCGGTTCCGCGGGCGCCTGAGCGACGAACGCGGAGCAGGTCATCAAGTCGAATGTCGAGCTTTCAATGCCGGGATTTGGGCAGGCAGCGCATGACGCAGGAGCACCATTCGGGCGCCCGGAGGCCGGAGAAGGTCGACACCTCGCTGGGCTCAAGGTCGGGTTCGAGTTCCCGGAACCGGTCGAGCAGGCCGCCCTCCAGACCGGAGACCTTGGCGAGGCGCTTGCCGGAGGAGTCCTCCACGGCGAGATGGATGAAGACCGTGATCGCAGTGTCGCTCGAAGCGATCCCGGATCGTTGCGCTATGGCTTGACGCGCGCGGGCTTGCTGCCCATGCTGCCGGTGCTCCCCTACCTCCCTTCACGTCTGCGAACGGGTGGTGGGCGACTGGCGGCGGCAGAGATGCCGGGACCGGTTGGGAACGTACGGGAGCGTGGGGAATGAACCACTGACCCGGGTCGGCCGAGACCGCGTTTGCAGACGCACGCCGTTTCTCCAGGCGACCTCCGGACACCCGGCGGAGGGAACGATGGGCGCCGCCGGACCAGCAAAATGGAGAAACTGTTCGATGAGTAGGTCCAAATCCCGGTCCGGTGGACACCGAAGAACCGAGAGCGCAAAGGCTGCCAAGGCGGCGCAGGACAACCACTCCGATCAACTCAATCCCAACAATGACAAGTACTATCAATCCTGAGGATTGACGGGTCGCCCGGATGCCTCTGAGGACGGAACTCCGTCCAATCGGCGAAAACGCTAGGGTCCTCAATCGATGTCGCGGGGCGTTACTGCCCCGGGACTTCTCCTCTATTGCAGGATACCGGAGATGAACGAGCGCATTCTGGTCACCGGCTCCGAGGGACTCGTCGGACGGGACCTGCGCACGGCGTTCGAAGCGCGCGGGCGGGATACCGTCGGGCTGGACCTCCGGGGTGCGGGAAGCGAGCACGGCGACGTACGGCATCCGCGTCGGGTGCGCGAGGCGATCGCCGGGTGCAGCGGAGTTGTACATCTGGCCGCGGTCTCCCGAGTCATCTGGGCTGAGCACGCTCCGGACGATTGCTGGAGCGCCAATATCGGGGGAGTCCGGCGCGTTCTTGAAGCGGCGTTCGAGCAGCCCGAGCGGCCCTGGGTCCTCTTCGCCAGCAGCCGCGAGGTGTACGGGCAGCCCCGGTGCCTGCCGGTGACGGAAGACGCTCCCCTCCTGCCCGTGAACGTGTACGGGCATTCGAAGATCGAAGGCGAACGGCTGGTGGAGGAAGCGACGGCCGGTGGTCTTCGGGCCGCGACCCTGCGCCTGTCCAATGTCTACGGAAGCGCCCTGGATCATGCGGACCGCGTCGTCCCGGCGTTCGCGCGGGCCGCGGTCGAGGGAAGCGCCATCCGCATTGACGGCGCGGAGTGCACCTTCGACTTCACCCATATCGACGACACGGTCCGGGGCATGGTCGCGGCGATGGACCGGTTGGAGGCCGGCGAGACCTTGCCGCCCATTCACCTGCTCACGGGCACGCCGACCACGCTGCGCGAACTGGCCGCGATGGCGACGGCACTCGCCGGAAAGAGGGTGCCCGTCGTTGAAGCGCCGCCCCGGCCGTTCGATGTCTCGCGCTTCCACGGCAATCCGTCGCGGGCGCGGGAATTGCTCGGCTGGGAGCCGCGCGTCCGTCTTCGAGACGGTTTCGAGCGGCTCGTCGGGGATTTTCGCGCCCGGGCCGACACCATCGAATACGGGATGGCCGAATACGGGATGGCGGCGGGATGAAGATCCTCCAGGTCATCCACGGCTATCCCATGCGCTACAACGCCGGGTCCGAGGTCTATACGCAGACCCTCTGCCAGGGACTGGCCGCCAGCCACGAGGTCCATGTCTTCACCCGCGAGGAGGATCCCTTCGCGCCCGATTTCCGTTTACGCCAGGAGTGTGACCCGGACGATCCCCGGATCGCGCTGCATGTCGTCAACAACCCGCGCAACCGCGACCGGTACCGGGAGCCCGGGATCGACCAGCGCTTCGCGGAAGTGCTCGACCGCCTGCGGCCGGACATCGTGCATGTCGGCCATCTGAACCACCTCTCGACCTCGCTGCCGTTCGAGGCCGCCAAGCGGTCGGTTCCGGTGGTCTACACCCTGCACGACTACTGGCCGATGTGCCCGCGCGGGCAGTTCATGCAGACCTTTCCGCTCGACCCGGAGGACCCGTGGGCGGCCTGCGACGGGCAGGAGGACCGCAAGTGCGCGGAGCGCTGCTACGCCCGTTATTTCGGGGGAGCGCCGGACGAGCGCGAGGCCGACGCCGTCTACTGGACCGGCTGGGTGGGACGCCGGATGCGCCATGTGCGGGAGATGACCGAGACGGTCGACGGCTTCATCGCGCCGGCCCGCTATCTGCTGGAGCGCTACCGGGACGGTTTCGGGCTTCCGGCGGGCAAGCTCGTGCATCTCGACTACGGCTTCGACCTCGCGCGGCTCGGCGGCCGGAGAGAGCGTCCAGAAGGCCGGCCGTTCGTGTTCGGCTATATCGGCACGCATACTCCGGCGAAGGGAATCCAGCACCTGATCCGCGCCTTCGGGTGCGTCGACGGCCCGGCCCGGCTGCGCATCTGGGGCCGCCCGCGGGGCCAGAATACCGAAGCGCTCAGGACGCTTGCCCGCGCGCTCCCGGCGGGGAAGGCGGACCGCGTGGAATGGCTCCCCGAATACCGCAACGCGGACATCGTGCGCGACGTGTTCGACCGCGTGGACGCCATCGTCGTGCCGTCGGTGTGGGTCGAGAACTCGCCGCTGGTGATCCACGAGGCGCAGCAGGCGCGTGTCCCGGTGATCGCGGCGGACGCCGGCGGCATGGCCGAACATGTCCGGCACGGGGTCAACGGGCTGACCTTCGAGCACCGCTCCTGGCGGTCGCTGGCGGAACGGATGCAGCAATTCGTCGACGATCCCGCGCTTGCGCGGCGTCTCGGACAGCGCGGCTACCTGTACTCGGAGAACGGGGACGTGCCGGCCATCGAGGATCACGTCCGCGCCGTCGAGCGCATCTACGGGCGCGTCCTCGAACGCCGCGACAGCGCTCGGGTCAAGAAGCGGCCCGGACTCTGGCGCATCACTTTCGACACCAACCCCGACACCTGCAACATGCGTTGCGTGATGTGCGAGGAGCACTCGCCCCACAGCCCGCTCCAGGCCGCCCGGCGGCGCGAGGGGCGTCCACGGCGGACGATGCCGGTCGATCTGATCCGCAGGGTGGTCGCGGACGCCGCGCCCCACGGGCTGCGCGAGATCATCCCGTCCACCATGGGCGAGCCGCTGCTCTACGGGCATTTCGAGGACATCCTTGCGCTGTGCTCGGAGCATGGAGTGCGGCTCAACCTCACGACGAACGGAACCTTTCCGAAGCTCGGGGCGAAGGCGTGGGCGGAGCGGATCGTTCCCGTCGCCTCCGACGTGAAGATTTCCTGGAACGGCGCGACGAAGGCCACCCACGAAGCGATCATGATCGGCGCCCGCTGGGAGAGGATGCTGGAGAACGCCGGGGCCTTTATCGCCGTCCGCGACGCCCATGCGGCCGGCGGCGGCAACCGGTGCCGGGTGACGTTCCAACTGACTTTCATGGAGGCGAATGCGGGTGAGCTCGCCGGCATCGTGCGCCTGGCGGCCCGCCTCGGCGTCGACCGCGTGAAGGGCCACCATCTCTGGACGCATTTCGGGGAGATCGAGGCGCAGTCGATGCGCCGAAATCCGGATGCGGTCCGGCGCTGGAACGAGGCCGTGCTCGAGGCGCGCGAGGCCGCCGCCGGGCACATGCTGCCGAACGGCCGGCCGGTGCTGCTGGAGAATATCGACCTCCTCGACGAGGACGGTGCCGCCCACGACCTCGCCCCCGGCGGTCCCTGCCCGTTCCTCGGCCGCGAGGCCTGGGTGAGCGCCGAGGGGCGCTTCGATCCCTGCTGCGCTCCCGACGCGGAACGGCGGACGCTCGGCGAATTCGGCAATCTGCACGACCACAGCCTGATGGACATCTGGCACGGCGACGCCTACCGGACGCTGGCGGCCACATACCGCAACCGGTCGCTGTGCCTCGGCTGCAACATGCGCAGGCCCGCGGAAGGCCCGCCGTGAACTGGCGCGGCGCGTCCGTGGCGCCGTCCGGGACGCACCATGTCCGGGACGGCGCGCCTCTCTACGACGAACGCTTCGACGAAGTGCTGAAGTTTCACGAGCCGGGCCTCGCCGCGGTGCGGCGGGACGGCCGTGCGTGGCACATCCGGAGCGACGGGGAGCCCGCCTACGACCGGCGCTTCGAACGCACCTTCGGCTTCTACGACGGCCTTGCCGCCGCTGCCGCGCCGGACGGGTGGCGGCATGTCCGCCCGGACGGCACGGACCTCTACGGGACGCGCTACGCCTGGTGCGGCAATTTCCAGGACGGTCGCTGCGCGGTTCGCGAATCCGGCGGCGCCTATCTTCACCTCACCGCCGAAGGCGTCCCCGCCTACGACGCCCGGTGGCGCTATGCGGGGGATTTCCGGGACGGTATCGCGGTCGTGCAGGCGGACGACGGTCGTTCCACGCATATCGACCCGCTGGGCGATCCGGTCCACGATGTCCGGTTTCTCGACCTCGACGCGTTCCACAAGGGCTTCGCGTGCGCCCGCGACGAGGACGGGTGGACGCACATCGACGTCTCGGGGCGCCCGCTGTACCGGAGACGCTTCGCGGCGGTGGAGCCTTTCTACAACGGGCAGGCGCGGGTCGAGCGCCTCGACGGCGGGCTTGAGGTCATCGACGAAACGGGCGCTTCCCTCGTGGAACTGCGTCCGGCCCTGAAGAGCGAGTTCGCGGCGCTGTCGGAGGACCTTGTGGGCTTCTGGCGGACGCAAGCGATCTGCTCTGCCGTCGAGCTGGGAGTGTTCGACGTATTGCCCGCCACCGTGGAAGTGCTCGCCCGCGACTGCGGCTTGGAGCCGGACCGGGCACGGCGGCTTCTGCGCGCGCTTGCCGAGCTTCGCCTGGTGGCGGTCGGCGATGGCGTGTGGCGGGCGACCGGTCGCGGCGCCTTTCTGGCGGCCGGTCACCCGTGGACGCTTGCCGATGCGGCGGTCGAATACGGCCGGTTCTTTCCGAGGATGTGGGAGACGCTGCCTGCGGCTCTCCGGGCCGATGAGGGCTGGCGGCCTCCCGACATATTCGGGGAGGTTGCCGCCGACCCGGGCCGCACGGCCTCCCACCACCGGATGCTGGCAAGCTACGCCCTGCACGACTACGGCCCGGTCCCCGATGCTCTCGATCTTCGCGGCGATGAGCGGGTGATCGACGCAGGCGGCGGCCTAGGCGTGCTCGCCGGGCTGTTGGTGGAGGCCTACCCGAAACTCCGGGTCACGGTCCTCGACCGCCCAGAAGTGATCGAGCGTGCGATATGTGCGCCGGGATCCGACCGCGTGACCTTCCGGGCGGGGGATTTGTTCGATCCCTGGGAGATCGAAGGCGATGCGGTGATTCTCGCCCGTGTGCTGCACGATTGGGCCGACGCTTCGGCGCTTCGCCTTCTCCACCGGGCGCGCCGGGCGTTGCCGCCCGGGGGGCGTGTGTTCGTAATCGAGATGGCGCTACCCGAAGACGGAGCGGCCGGCGGGCTGTGCGACCTGCATCTCCTGGCCGTCACCGGCGGCAGGGAGCGCACGGCCGCCGGATACGCGGCGCTTCTCGATCGCGCCGGGTTCGACCATGGCGGCCCGCGCCGGCTGCCGGGCCTGTCCTCAATCATCGTGGGTGTGCGGAATTGAGCGCGTCTGCCGGGAGCCCTTACATGGACGAGTTGATCGCATTGGTATTGTCGATAGTGTCCGGCGTGATCGTCAGCCTCGTCACCCTGTGGCTCGCAGGTTGGCAACGGGCCAGACAGGAAAGGCGGACAGAGGAAAAGCGCCGGGAAGCAGTCCTGGCCGGGATCGGACGCGAACTGCAATGGAACCGTATTGCAACCCGTGGAGTGCTGGACGCCGGCAACGCGCATTATATAATCGGAAGGCTGTCAACTGTCGCGTTCGAGCGGCACGGTTCGGAGCTGGCGACGATCGCGCCGGACAGCGTCGAAACGGTGTTCAAGCATTACTCTACGGTCGGCACGGTGCGGGAGGGCATCCGTGTCGTTGCAGGTCCGCCGGGTCGCGACGCAGAGGAACAGCTGCGCCAGTTACGGATTGAACTGTCAGATCAAGCCCGCGTGGGAGTAAGCGACACGGCGACCGAAGCCCTCAAGAGTCTGGGCCTTCCGCTGGAATCGAAGGACAGCGCTGATTGAGTCCACAGGGAGATAACACGCAATCCCGATGATACCCGACTATAAATTGACTTAGGGTGTCGGTCGTCTCACGTCGACAAGATGGGGAGCCCAGCGCAGAAGCATCGAAGTTCCAATCAGTGTAAGCACATGCCGCCGTCTGAGGGTGAGCTTGACGAAGCCATGCGCCAGAGATAGGCCCTTCTTGTCGGAAAGCAATCCACGTGAGACGCCAAGGCGGCTCTAACGAGAATAGATACCGAGAACGAGCGAATGAAAAGCAGGGCCTTGCACATCGAAGAAGAAAAAAAGGAGTTTTTTGATCTCTTGAACAGCGATTACGAAGAACAAATCTACCAGTCTTTCATGGAAGAACATACTCGTTTTATTCCCAGGAATTTTGAACAGAACCATGGAATACACTTGAGTCTCGTGTTACGCAAATTTTCGTTTGGGGCAGATTACAAGTCGGACTTCTTTTTCTTTTCGAAGAGTACGGTAAACTGGAATGCCGTGCTTGTTGAAATTGAAAAACCTTCATCTCGCTTCTTCAGGAAAAGTACAAATCAATTTCACTCTGATTTTTTGAGAGCTCTACAACAAATAAATCAGTGGAGGGCATGGTTTCTGGATGACGGAAACAAGGCAAGTTTTCTATCTACGGTCAGGGCTATTCAGGTTCCTCACCACATGGCGAGCAATCCGACGAACAACAAATATGTGCTGGTATTCGGTCGCAGATCGGAGTATATTGGTAACGAGGATCGACGACGGTTGGTGATGGCGAGCAAGAGCGAAGATCTCGATATCATTACATTCGACAGCCTGGCAGAAAGCCTAGATAGAAAATACGAAGTGAGCATCGGGAGTCGCCACAACCAGTATATCGATATTCTTACGGACGAGATAACAGATCCCGGACTGTACAGTTTGGTCGAGCCGACACAATTGCGAGTAAGTGAAGCATTGAGAGACAGGCTTGAGAATGGGCCGCGTTCCAATTTCTACCTTATGGACGACAACGGCGAACGAATAGAAGCGCTGACACACGCGGCACCCAGAGTCCGTGTTCGATAGACGATAAAATAGTCGTTCAAATCGAGTATATTTGGGCACATCGAAATTAAAGAATGTCAAGGGCGTGGGAGTGCAGACAGGACCATTGCGATCCGGATTGAGGGATCCGCGAAAGCTGAAGTGAAATTAAGAGAAGGCCCGGAAGCGCCGTGAACCTGGCACTGGAGGTCCAATTCGCGAGGGACTGCGCGGGTCTCACCATGTTGAGGTGGCTTCCAATTCCTGTCCTGTCCCTCTCCAAACCCAGCGGGGTTCGAATCCGCGTCCGTTCGTAACCACCGCAGCGTCGCCTCCAATGGACGTCGCCCTAGCCATTTTGATATTTGTGTATTCGGATCCCTATCTAACCCACCAACCATGCCGACTAACATTTCCGTTCCACGGCTGTAGCGCAAACAACGTCCGCTGCGGTTGTGTTGTCAGAAGGCGTTATTGGCACGAAGGTTTTCCAATTCAGTGTGAAGTAACTCCTCCAGTTGGCGAATGCTTTTATATTCAAGGCACCTCTGACCTCGGACATCAAACTTCAGATCTGTCATGTCTTTGCTCAGAAGTACTACCGGGACACCACACCCCCAAGCGTAGCCCACTTCCAAATAAACGTTCGGATTTGCGTCAGTCAGATCAGCAATGACAAGAGAAGACGTTCGGATTCGATTTAGAATCCATTGCACCAAATCGCCCACGAACGCTGCACGGTCTGCTCTCTCGCACACGAAGCCCGCTGTTCGGACCGCATTTTGAATTCCGAAATGGTAAGTGTCATCGAATTCGCCCGCAAACGGCATAGCAACGAAGACGTGGGACTTTGCGTCTGAGGCATAACCTGCGGCACGGAGACGTTCATCTCTAGCCTTCTGCTTTGTCGCCGAGGTCTTGTGCGGTGGTATGTTCGGATATAGTTCTTTAAGAATAGGCAATAGTCGTTCTACTCGGCCTGGGTTTCGCTCGATTATGGTGATTCTCTCAAGTGATCTCGGTACGTCGCCGCTTCCGATTGCATCAAGGAAACCCGCCATTTCCGCCTCGAATGACTCAATTTCATCTAGACCGTAGCCAGCCCCATGAACCGTCACAGCAATATGTCGCACCTCAGACGCAGCCTCTGCTACGGAGTAGAGAACACTGCGTGCGAACTCTCGGATTTCCCGGTATCCGAACCCATAGATTTCGACGACGCCGATAAAGAGAGCGTTCTTCGCCGAGATGGCTGAATTGGTGGGAACCATCTGAAACTCGCCGATTTTCGGCTTCATCCGCGTTTTCTCGATGCCTGCTTGCGCGAGGCGCGCGGCAACAAGCTCATCAACGCCGTGATGCTGCTGGGCATATTTGAGTGCCAAGACATCTGCATCGAATCGGAGGGCGTCGCCCTCAACGATTTCGATAGCTATTTTCTCGTTCATATGGGCACCTTCCTGCCGTCTAACGGCCATGGTTGAGAGAACCGCACGATCTCATGCGTAACGGGCCTCTTGGATGACGAAGAGTTTGATGCGTTTCAGCGCTTCGAACAGTTCCGCGAATCTGACCTCGAATCGATGATTTCGCCAGAGCTCTTGACCAAGGAGCACTGTCGAAAGGACCGGTTGTCGCCGTTCGGTGTTGGCCTGGAGGTACCGGACCCAATGGCGGTCGGTTGCGGCAAGTTCGAGCAGCCATGGAATCAGCGCGGCCAGCGCAACGGCGAGCAGCAAGGACTAGAGGCGCTCCGGGCATTTGGCGCGCGTAGCGCAATACAACTCCGAAGCGATGGTTCTTGAGGTCGCGAATGGGTCTCTTCAATCAGCGTGCATTGAGCGTAGATGCGCTTGATGCGGGTGTCCATGGCTTCCCTCTCCTCAGCGGCTCGACTCGGGCATGCGGTAGCTGAGGTCGCGCTCGCTGGGGGCAGGTCAAGGACCCGATGATGGTGAAGTTGGCCGAGGGTCCGACGGTCAACGATGGGATTCAGATTTTGGTGGGCAAAGGATGAAGATTGCGCATCCTGCGCCCATATGGGGGCGCAGGACGGCCCTCACCTCGTGTCCCGGCCGCAAAGCCGGGGCGGTTGCCGTGTTCGGTCTCACGTCGGATCGCGATGACCCGACGGATTTCCCCAATACTGCGGGTGTCTCGACGGATTGCGGATTGTTCCGGTCCGCCGGCTCTCGAGCGACGATCGCGGACCGGGTCATCAAATCGAACGCGCAGATTTTCAATATTGTGGCCCGGGCCGGCGGCGCGTGGCGCTGAAGCACCGTTTCGGAGCTCCCCGGGAGCTGGAACTCGAACCGGAGCGTCGCGAGCAGTGCGTGGGTCCGGTAGTCGGCGGTGGTCTCGTCGATCCGGGCTGTCTATCCGGACCGGGATATCCCGCCGGGCGCCGTCCCCGCGGTAGCGCACGATGGCGATGTCGCCGACATCGGTCCGGATGTCTCCCGCATCGGCTCAGATCGAGGTGGATACGGCCGCCGACCGCGATCCCGGCAGTCAGCACCCAGGCGAAACGGGTGTCCCGCGAGCGAATCAGGGCCACGCCACCACGACAAGAGTCAGGAGCGCCGTCCGGAATCGCGCATTGCCGATCCGATGCCTGCCTGCCTGCCTCGCGCTCCTTGTCCGCTGTCGAGTGTTGCAATGCAGACCGGATTACATGAGAGACCGACTCCCTGTCGTGCCGCCCGGCGCGCGATCGATGAACCGAACGGGCCGGACGTCGTCGAAAGGAAGGCCGAACGGCGGCACCGCAGGCACCCGTCTTCGCGCCATTCGCCGAACCCGGCGCAAATTCTTCCCGGTCCTCCCCAGGTTGGGGACGCGCGATCCGTGGCGGACTGCGGCGCCGGATAAGGGTTTCCAATAGCCGCCATTGGAAAATCCAACTGGCCCCGGGCGGCCGCGCTCCCACCTGACTCCCGAAGGGCATCCCCTGCGGACGCGCCCCTGCACGGATACGGAACCATCGGGAGATGCGCGCACGAAACCCAGGCAGCCGGAAGACGGCACGCTACCCCGGCCGCGGGACGCGCCGGGCTAGGTTCTGCGGTCCGCCGCCAGCCCCGATGACAGCGCCGCGCACGGACAGCCGTGGGCGGCGGTCTCGTCTCCGGAGCGCCGCAGTCGCCCCCATTCCCGGCTTGATATCAGCCTGTCGAGTGTGGACGACGGCGATGGGGCGCTGGAGAGGGAGTCGAGGACCGAAAAACCACGGAATGACAATGACTTGGGTCGTCGGAGGGGTGACGCAGGGCAGGCTTCCGCCGCGCCGTTTTATGCGCGATAGCTATCGCTATCGCGCATAAAATTGTCAATTTGCTTTCGTACCCGGCGGCTCCCCCGACCCGCGACAGGGCACGACACTTCGCCTCCCTCAGACGACAACCCGTTGAATTACAGCGATTATTCGGGGATCTGCCGGCCCTGTCCGGGACATGCCGGCAGACCGCCGGGGCCGCCGGACCCGCCGATTTTTATGCGCGATAGCATTTCTGGATTTGCGCCCGTCCGGGGCGCGCGGACCCGATTCTGGCCGCCGGTCCGCCATTGCGGCCCGTTCCGGCCACCGGGACATCATAGCCCGGCGGCCGTTTCCGTACACCCCCCGGCGCGTCTCAGCCCCGTCCCTGCATCCGGGCGAGCTGCGCCGCCCCGCTGCGCTTCGCGAGCAGCCGCTCGCCGTAGCGGTTGACCATGGCCGTGGACTTCCACCGGCCGGCATGCAGGATCGCCGGCAGCTCGATGCCGGCGGCCACCATGTCCTGGGTTGCGCCGACCCGGGTGCTGTGGCCCGACAGGCCCGCCACAACCGTCTCCGGCAGGCCGGCCTCGCGCGCCATCGCCTTGAAGATGCGCGGCACCTCGCAGGGGTTCAGCCGCTCCCCGACCCGACCGCCCTTGCGGACCGCGCGAAACAGCATGCCGTCGGATACTCCGGCGTTGTCGAGCCACGCCCGGACCAGCCGGACGGTGTCCCGGCCGACCCAGACGACCTCGCCGCGGCCCTCGCAATCGGTCTTGGAGCGGCGCACCAGCAGGCTGCCGTCGCCCGGCAATTCCACAAGCAGGTCAATGACTTGCAATGACACAAGTTCAGCACGGCGGAGCATCGCGTCGTAGGCGACGGCGAGCAGGGCGCGGTTACGGTCGTCCAGCAGTCTGTCGCCCGCCGCCTCCAGCAGGCGCCGACGCAGCGGCCAGGTCAGCCCCCTCGCCTGGTCCTGGCGGCGCCCCTTCTTCCGGTGCATGCGCTTGAGCGCGAGCTGCACCGGCGGGCTCTTCACCGTCTTCTCCAGCCCGAGCGCCCGGTGGGCGATGGCGATGCTGGTGACGTAGCGGCGCACCGTCGCCGGAGCCCGCGTCTCCGCCTTGGCGTCGACGAAGGCGGCGATGGTCTCGGGCGTGGCTGGCAGCGGCCTTTCCCCGCGCTCCGCGCACCACTCGGCATAGATGGCGAGATCGGACCTGAGCGCCCGTTCGGTGCTGTCGCTGAACGCGCCGCGGGCGGACCGGACGAACTGTCCGAGCTGCTCCTCCAGCGCGGGTTCCCGGACCGCCGCGGGCTCCTCACAGGCGTTGAACGGGGGTTCAAGGAACATTCGGGGGCCTCCGCACCGTCCGCACACAGGGCCCCGGATTACGCGCGATAGCGATAGTTATCGCGCACAAAAACGGAAGGTGGAGGTGCGTGTGTCCGGCGGTACCGAATGGGTTGGCAGGCTGGTGTCCGGCGTCATGACGCCGTGGTCCTGCCGCCCGGCCGGGCACGCCGACACGGCCCCCCGGTCCAGCACGCCATACGGCACGAACGTGAGGGTGGAGCAATGGCTTCGAACGCGATGACATGGCCGCGGGAGCGGCGGTCCGGGAGCATCGAAACGAAACCTGGGGCGGCGCCCGGGAAACCCCTCCACGGCGGGGAGCCCGGCGCGCGCGGAGCGGCCTCATCGATCCCGGCACGCCCCCCGTCCCGGCCTGAGCCGCGCGCCGGGCGCGCCCGCGCCCGCCGCCTCTCCCTCCTCCTCCCCGTCCTCGCGCTGCTGCTCGGCTTGCTCTCGCTGTTCGCCCCCGCGCCGGCCGAGGCGCAGACCGTCACACTGGTGACCAACTTCGGGCAGACCAAGCTGACAGGGACCCGGTTCACCGGCGACAATTCGTTAGCCCAGGGCTTCAGGACGGGGAGCAATTCCGGGGGTTACACGCTGACGAGCATCGAGGCGATATCGCGCGGAGGCGGGACCGCCGTCCAGGCCGCGACCGTCCGGGCGGAGTTGTGGTCGGCCACCACGGGTGGTGCGCCGGACTCCAAGATAGCGGATCTGACAATCCCGACGGGTGCGGTGGCGGCAAACGCCACGATGTCCTTCGGAGCGCCCGCGGGCACCACGTTGACGGCGAACACGACCTATTACTTCGTCATTTATACGGTCGGTGCGTTCAACTTGGCTCTGGAAAGTACGAGCGCCCACGCCGAGGACAGTGGCGGTCAATCCGGCTGGACGATCGCGAACGCGATACGCTTTCAACGTAACGATTCGCCAAGTGGATCGGTTTGGACCACCGATAGTCAGGGTGCCATCGCCCTGATACGCGTGAAGGGCTCGGCCAAGCAGGACCTCACCAACGCCAACCTGTCCGCCCTGACGGCGACGTCCAGCACGAGCGCCACGGGCTCGTTCACGTCGCTGACGCTCACGCCCTCGACCTTCGCGGCGACCACCACGTCCTACACGGCGTCGGTGGGGAACGCGCGGACGCACCTGAAGCTCACCCCGACGGTGGCCGCCACCGGCGCCACGGTGAAGGTGGGCAAGGGGACGAGTCTGGCCACGGTCACCAGCGGCTCGGCGAGCGCCGCCATCGCGCTCACGGTGGGCTCGAACGCCGTCACGGTCGAGGTCACCGCCGCGGACAACACCACGAAGAAGACCTACACCGTGACGGTGACGCGGCTCGCCGCCGGGCAGGTCTGGTCGGCGAGGTTGACGCCGGTGGCAGTTGCGGGCGGGATTGGTTGCGGAAGTATATCGCAATGCGATTCGGCACTGACAACAGACAGATTCACTGTCGGAGGGGAGCAGTATGGGTTTGGTTCGATCGCCGATCTCAATTCGGGCCAATCAATCGTTTCATTTAACGACGGCACGATTCAAGGCAAACTCATCAACACTGCATTGCTAGCCCTCAACTTCTGCGTCGGATCGACCGCCTTCTCCATTAGTTCGGCGGGCTCGACTTCCGCTTCTATTGTTCTTTGGAACAACGCCAATTTGGCCTGGACCGCCGGCACCCCGGTCTCCCTCAGCATCGGCACGTCCTGCCCGCAGCAGACCACGACGCCGACCCCGACGCAGTCCACCGACGCGACCCTGTCCGGCCTGACGGCGACCCAGGCCACGAGCGCCTCGGGCCCGTTCTCGGCGCTGAGCATCGGCAACTTCGCCTCGGGCACCACGACCTACGCGGCGTCGGTGGCCAATTCCATCACCCACGTGAAGCTGACCCCGGCGGTCAATGACTCCAACGCCACGGTGAAGGTGGGCGTCGGCACGAGCCTGACCGCGGTCGCGAGCGGCACGGCGAGCGGCGCGATCCCGCTCTCGGTGGGCGCGAACGCCATCACGGTCGAGGTCACCGCCGAGGACGGCACCACGACGCGGACCTACACCGTGACGGTGACGCGCGCGCAGGCGCAGACCCAGGCCCCCGCCCCCGTGGTCCCGACCGGGCGGGGGGAGACCGTCTGGTCCGCCACCCTGACGGCGCAGAATGTGGTGCCCTCCGTCGTCGTTGGTTGCACAGGGTCCGGGTCTTCAAGTTGCGCTCTGACGAGCGTGCTCACGGGCGACGACTTCAGCCTCTTCGGGAAGACGTTTACGATCACGCAAATTCAGCAGACGTCTGCGGGGGCCCTCGATATCGGCTTCGACCAGTCAATCTCGACGCAGACGGCGAGGCGGCTGACGCTGCATGTCGGCGACCGCGAGTTTCCGCTTGCGGAGGCGGCTTACTCGTCGGGCAACACTACGGCGACCTGGAGCAGCACCGGCCTGACCTGGTCGGCGAGCCAGTCGGTGCCGCTGCGCCTGACCCTCGGGCCGCGCTGGAGCGGCGTGGCCTACGAGGGCGGCGGGCTGCTGCCCGGCCCGACCGGGGGCAAGGAGCTGCTGGTCGCCGAGAACGGCTCGGCCAACCGGCCTGCTGGTCGCCCTTCGCCAACGAGGCCGGCAACTACAACGTCGCCGTCACCGGCAAGTCCGGCTCGGGCAAGTCGGTGCTGATGCAGGAGCTGGTCACCGGGCTGATCGGCGCCGGCGGCGAGGCCGTGGTGATCGACGACGGGCGCTCGTTCCAGCACACGGCCGAAGCATTGGGCGGCGCGTTCATCGCCTTCGGCAAGGACCCGGCCTGCCTCAACCCCTTCGCCATGATCGACGCCGGCACCGCCGAGCATGACGGCGATTACCGCGAGGAGTGCTTCGCCATGCTGGCCGGCGTCATCGGGCGCATGGCCAGGCGCCGGGGCTCGATCGACGACATCGAGGCGGCGCTGATTGCCGAAGCCATCGCCGCTGCCTGGGATGAGGCCGGCAACGACGCCGATCTGGGCACGGTCCGGAAGAACCTCGAAGCCCGCGACGACCGGCGGGCGAAGGACATGGCGACCGCCCTGGGTCCCTGGTGTCCGGGCGGCGCCATGGGCCGGCTGTTCGCAGGCTCCAACGTCCCCGACCTGGAGAACGCCATGACGGTGTTCGAGCTGGCGGAACTGAAGGGCCGGGGCGACGTCCAGGCGGTGGTGCTGATGCTGGTGGTCTTCCTCTCGACCCAGCGCATGTATCACGGCCCGCGCACACGGGCGAAGGCCATCGTGATCGACGAGGCGTGGGACCTGCTCTCGGGTGAGGACAGCAAGGCGTTCCTCGAGGGCGCCGCCCGCAGGGCGCGCAAGTATCGGGGCGCGCTCATCACCGGCACGCAGTCGGTCAACGACTACTACGCCAACCCTGCTGCAAGGGCGGCCTGGGAGAACTCGGACTGGGTGATCTTCCTCGCCCAGAAGGACGAATCCGTCGAGCTGCTCAAATCCGAGAAGCGCATTCACTGCGATCCCGGCATGGAGCGGGCGCTCAAGAGCCTGACCACGGCGGACGGCAGATACGCCGAGCTGGTGCTGCACGGCCCCGACGGCTGGCGGGTTGCAAGGCTGGTGCTCGATGCCTGGTCGGTGGCGCTGTTCTCGTC
Organism: Alphaproteobacteria bacterium; assembly: GCA_965202925.1. GTDB lineage: Bacteria > Pseudomonadota > Alphaproteobacteria > Bin65 > Bin65 > Bin65. The sequence continues at coordinate 683,902 of CBDBCG010000003.1, forward strand.
GCGCGGCCCGGCCTTCGCGGCGGTGGAAAACCTCAAGGCGCAGGGCCTCACCACCGTCGAGGCCATCGACCGGCTGGCCGGCGACGCGCCGACCGCTGCCGGACATTCCGAAACGACAGAACTGGAGGAAGCCGCATGACCGCGAAGCGAAGCCGGGCGGGTTCGCAAGGCCCGCTCACCTGGCCGGACGACCCCGAGACCGTGACGGCCGCCGACATCGACTTCGAGGCGCTGGCCCATGTGCTGGCCAACACCTGCCGCCGGGGCGGCTGCACCCGCCGGTATCACTCGGTCGCGGCCCATGCGGTGATCGTCAGCGAGGAGATCGCGGCGCTCGACGGGCTGGAGGGCGAGGACCGGCGGACACTCGCGCTGCATGCGCTCATCGCCGATGCGCCGTCGGCCTGGCTCCGGGGCGCCGCGGCAGGGTCGCAGCGGGCGATGGAGAGGACGGGCCGCCTTGCGTCGGGGATCGAGGCCGCGGTGCGCGAAGCGGCGGGCCTGGGTGCGGTGATCGATGAAGAGCCGGCGGAATTGCTGCGGTTCGTCACAAGGATGGCGGTCGCGGCCGAGCGGCGCGACCTGCTCGACGGAAAGGCACCGAATGGCTCCGGCGTCGCCTTCCCGCCGCTGAAGCGGCGCATCCGTTCGATCCCGCCCGACAAGGCCGCCGAGGCCTGGCTCGCCCGCTTCCGGGCGCTCGCCGGGCCGGAGCGGGAGCGGCAGGGGCGCGTCGCCGGGAATGCCGAAACGGAGGGAACGGATGCCGCGCAAGGCTGAAGCGGTACGCAGCGGGTCGAGCTGGCCGGTGCCCGACATCGCGCCGGCGCGCGAGCGACGCAGCCGGCTGTGGGACCCCGCGATCACGGTCGCGCGGGATATCCGGTCGGCCGATGGGGCGCTCATCGCCGCCGCCGGCACGCGGGTCAACCCGCTGGAGCGCATGACGCTCGTCCGCGACCTGCTGTTCGTCGACGGCCGGCGCGCGGCCGAGATCGCCTGGGCGCTCGCCCATGAAGACGAAAGCGGGCGGCCCGCGAAGATCGTGCTGCTGGCTGGCCGGCCGCTGGGCCTGATGCGCCGGCACCGCCGGCCCTTCTTCTTCGACCAGGGCGGGCGCCTCGCCGCGCGCTTCGGCCTCCGGTTCACGCCGAGCCTGGTCGAGCAGGCCGGGACCCGGCTGCGCATTACCGAGATCCCGGTCGAGGACCGGGACCCCGCTGAAACCAAGGGAAAGGACTGATCCAATGCTGAACATGAACCGGGCGACCCTGCTGGGCCATGCCGGCCGCGATCCCGAATTGCGCGATCTCGGCAACGGCGGCCGGGCGGCGGTCTTCACCCTCGCCACCACCGAGAAATGGACCGACCGGGAGGGAAAGCCCGCAGAGGCCACAGAGTGGCACCGCATCGTGGTCTACGGCGCGTCGGTGAAGGCGGTGGAAACCATGCTGAGGAAGGGCGACCGGGTGATGGTCGAGGGCCGGATCGCCAGCCGCGCCTTCCGAGACAAGGAGGGCAACGACCGGGCGGTGACCGAGATCGTCGTCGCCCGGCGGCAGGACACGGTGAACATCCTGTCGGGACGACGGCAGGAGAATGCCGCCGCGTCCGATACGGATCAAGGTTCGGGGCAGGCATGACCCGCCGCCTCCTTCCTCTGGCGGTCGTGGCCCTCGCCGCCGTCCTCTGGTCCGGTGCGGCCTCGGCCCAGTCCTGCACCGGGCGCTTCGTCAACCCGATCTCGGACGTCTGCTGGGAGTGCCTGCTGCCGATCTCGATCGGGCCGATAACCATCGGCGGCGCCGCCGGCGCGCCGGACACGCCCAACCCGGGCTCGCCGATCTGCCTGTGCGGCTCGCCGATCCCCAGGATCGGCCTCTCGCTCGGGGTGTGGGAGCCGGCCCGGCTGGTCGACGCGACGCGGACGCCCTGGTGCTTCCCGAACCTGGGAGGCCTCACCATCGATCCCGGGCTGCCGGCCGGGCGCGGGCGCACCGGCTCCTCCGGCGGCGACGGCGCGCAGGGTTCGGTCTGGCATGCGCACTATTACATGTATCCGCTGCTGTCGTGGATCGGCGTGCTGCTCGATCTCGGCTGCCTGGAGGGCGGCGGCCTCGACATCGCCTGGGCCTCGGAGCTCGACCCGGCCTGGCTCGACGACGAGCTGACCTTCCTGCTCAACCCGGAAGCCGCCCTGTTCGCCAACCTGCCGGCCCAGGCGGCGTGCGCCGCCGACTGCGCGGCGGCCTCGGCCGGGCTGCCCCTCGATGCGATGTTCTGGTGCGCCGGCTGCCAGGGCGGCATGTATCCGCTGACCGGCAATGTCGCCGCCCATGTCGGCGGCGTGCAGGCCTCGCTGCTGGCGTCCCAGCGCCTGCTCTACCGGCTGCACCGCGCCGGCCTGGCCTGGGGCACGTCGGGCTCGGGCGCGCTCTGCGGGCGCTATCCGATGCCGATCATGAAGAAATCGCAATACCGCTGGCAGATGACCCAGCCGGTGCCGGCGACGTCGCCGCTCACCGGCTGCAACCCTACGGGTCGGTCGTCCGTGCTCTGGGAAACCCTCCGCGAATTGCCGGTCTCGGGCGAGAGTTTCGGCTACCTGCTGTGGCGGAAAAGATCGTGCTGTTTGCGAGCGCCGTGATGACCAAGAAGGAGAGAAAACATGAGTTAGCTCAACGGCTTGGTCGTGCCGGTGATCGACCGGTGGCTGAGACGCCACCCCGTCCGGCGGAGGGTGCCGGGCGGAAGGGGGTCGCTAAGTTCCGCCGTTTTCCGGCAGCGGGGCGAGAAAGCTGCGACCTGAACTGTACCGGACGCGGGCCGTCGCTCGCGGGCCGGGCTACCACAGGACCTATGGCGAGATACGAGCGAAGCATGTGTCGGAAGCCTCTTTACTTACACGTGGACCCTCAATGGCCCGACGGGGCGGAGGGATCGCGGACCGAACCGGTTGGTTTGTTTGCTGCCTTCTGGTGGGTGCGCCAAGCGCACCCGGACACGGGTCAACCCTTCTATCCCGTGTCCCCGAGCCGCAAGGGGTAAAGCATGCCGCCTAAGGGTCTGAGGTTTGTCATCGGAACACGGGAACCCATGCCGTCCGCCCGGTACGGAGTCGGGCTAGCCGCGGAGAACGGAGACGGTCTGCATGGGGGCGGAGCCCTCGTAGTAGTCGGAGCGCGGGAAAGCCGCGCACATGGCGAAGGGGGGCAGAAGGTGGAACGACTTTCATGACGGAGGAACTATCGATGGACTTCGATAATCAGGCCGACAGGGCTTGGCTCCTCGGCGTGCAGCGGAAGTTGTACCAGTGGAGTAAGGGGACGCCCGAAGGCGCCTACGGCGATGTGTGGAACTGGGTAACCGATCCGCGCAATCTTCGCTGTGCATGGCATTCGATTGCCCACAACAAGGGCAGGCGGACGCCGGGCATCGACGGGTTGACGGTGGCGAAAATCGCCGCCGGTGACGGAGGCGTACCGCTCTTTCTGGACGGGTTGCGGGAGACGCTGCGGAATGGCAGCTACCGACCGTCGCCCGCGAGGCGAAAGTGGATTCCGAAGCCGGGCAGACCGGGGAAGTTCCGACCCCTCGGTATCCCCACCGTCGCTGATCGCGTCGTTCAATGCGCGGTCAAGAATATCCTGGAGCCGATCTTCGAGGCGCGATTCTGGCAAGTCTCCTACGGGTTCCGGCCCGGACGGGGCTGCCATGGCGCACTCGAACATATCCGGCAGACCATTCGTCCCCGCAGGCGCGGGGCGGACGGAATGCGTCGCGATATCCCCTACCAATGGGTGATTGAAGGCGACATCGAGGGCTGCTTCGACAATATCGGCCACCATCACCTGATGGACCGTGTGCGGAAATCGTGCGCGGATCGGAAGGTGAACCGGCTGATCGTGCGGTTCCTCAAGGCCGGGGTGCTGGAGGACTTCATCTACAGTCCGACGGCCACCGGCACGCCTCAAGGGGGCGTCCTGTCAGCGTTACTGGCCAACATCGCGCTCAGCGCGATCGAGGAACGGTACTGGTGGTGGGTCAAGCACCCGCATGATCCCAAGCTCCGCAGCGACGGGGTGAAACGGGGCGCGATCCGGCGCGACAAGGATCGGAGGGCCGGGCGACTGATCCTCTATCCGGTCCGGTATGCCGACGACTTCCTGATCTTCGTATCCGGCAGCTACGAGGACGCGCTTGCCGAAAGGCAGGCGCTCGCCGACTGGCTGCGCGAGGAGATGGGGCTGACGCTATCGGAACAGAAGACGCGGGTCACCGAACTGACGGAGGGGTTCCGGTTCCTGGGCTGTCTGGTTCGTCTCAAATGGGACGACCGGTATGGCTACGGGTGCCGGGTCGAAATCCCGAAGGAGGTGGTCAACGAATTCCGCTGGCGGGTGAAGAAAGTGCTCAGGCGGCAGACGCAAGTCCGGTCGCTGGCGAGCATGCTTCAGGAACTCAATCCGATCCTCCGGGGATGGGCCGGTTACTACCGCTATTGCATCGGGGCCAAGCGCATTCTGTCCGCAGTGGACTGGTACGTGCGTCAACGTCTCTGGCTGTGGTTGCGGGGCAAGCACAAGCGCGTTCCCACGAGGAGGCTGACCAAGGCTTGGCGACGGGCCAGCCGGGTTCATCCCGGCAACCGGGTCTGGGCCGAGGGCAGCGTTGAGCAATACCTGATGGCCTACCTACCGGTCACACGGTTCGAGCTCAACTGGATGAAGTCTCCCGACTTTGCGAAAGCCTTTGGAGAGCCGGATGCATAACGAAAGGTGCACGTCCGGTTCGGAGGGCGGACTGGAGAAACCCGGCGGCCGCAAGGCCGACAGGGCGCTCCGGTCCGACCCTACTCTGAACCCGCTGGGAAACAACGACAAATCGAAAGTCCAGGATGCGATGACAGCCACCCTTCTTCCACCCCGATACGTCCTCTCTGTCGCCGCCGTACTGGTCCTGGCGGCCGGTATCGGGCTCGCCCGTGCGGATGGGAAACCGCCTGCCGGCAACCCGGACGCGGACGCCGCGCGGCTGGTCGACGAAGTGATGCGCAAGGCCGGCGGCAATGACGGCGAGTCGCTCGGTGAGTGGACGCGCGACATGATTGAGCGGGCCCTGGGCCGCGCCGGCGAAGCCGCGCGGCAGACCGTTCCCAGCCGGTCCGGGGAGACCTCGCCCCTTCCGGCTGAACGCCATGCCGGTGAACTCTCCGGCCCGCGTTCCGGTAGTGCGGAAGTGCTCGTCTTCACCAGTCTGTCGGTGCCGGCGGCGAGCTGGCGCCAGTGGTTGCAAGACGCGGCCCGGACCGGCGCGCCGCTGGTCCTGCGCGGCGTCGGCGAAGGAGGACTGCCCGCAACCGCCAAGCGGGTCGGCGCCCGTCTCGGCGGCGCGGAGGCCGGCGTCGCCATCGACCCCCGCCTGTTCCGCCTGTTCGGCATAACCCGCGTGCCGGCGGTGGTGGTCGTGCCGGGCGGCGTGCCGCCGTGCCGGAGTCGGGGTTGCGCCGGTGATCCCGCGCCGCCGCACGATCTGGTGACCGGCAATATCGGATTGAAGGCCGCGCTGGAAGCGGTTGCCGAAGAGGGATCGGTCGCTCGCAAGGCGGCGCGCAGCCATCTCCAACGCCTGAGAGGGGAAGACAGACCATGACGGACGGAAACGAATTGTCCGACGATCGGGTGGCCGTCGTCGTGGACCGCGCAACCCGGATCGCGCGCCTGCTGACCTGGACCGCGATGTTTGCGCTCGTGTGCCTGATGTTGTGGGTGGTCTCCGGGATGGTGGCGAAGGCCGAGGATCCCAAGGCCGCCGCCCGCGCCATCGGCAATGCGGGCAATGCGGCGGCACGGACGATCGCACGGGATTCCTCCAATGCGGCGGACGTGCCGGGCTATACGGGCACGGACCTGCCCGAGCGGAATATCGGCTCGAGCCGCCTCCAGGACGAAGGCCGGGCGCGGCTTGCCGACCCGGACGATCCGGGCGGCGCGGCCGGGCGCGCGGTGGTCCGGGGCGCGACGAGCCGGCCCGCCGCGAACGTGCCGGCGAGCGATCCGATGGTGCGGCGCTCGGAGACCGTCGCAGCCTCGCCGCACTCTTCCGTGCACCGCGCGGACGGAATCGCCTCGGGCGGGTCCACGGACTGCAACGCCGGGCTTCGGGACGCGCAGTCCGGGGGCTCGTGCGGCTCCGTGCGCTACTGCGTCGGGGCCGGCTGCGAGACCGTTACCTCGCAATCGAACACCGGCTTCGTCGACGCGACGACCCGGCTCAACATGGCGCTGGAGCTGGGCGGCGACGAGTTCGACCGCCGGGACATGCGCTTCTTCAAGGGCAAGCGCCGCCGCTGCCACATCCATTTCGGGGGGCTGGCTAACTGCTGCAAGAACAGCGGGCTGCTGGTCGGTCTGGCCAACTGCTCGGCCTCGGAGCGCGAACTGGCGAAGGAGCGCAACGCCGGCAACACCCACTATCTCGGCCGGTACTGCTCGAAGAAGACCCTGTTCGGCATCTGCATCCGCCGCTCGCGCGCCTGGTGCGTGTTCGGCTCGAAGCTCGGGCGCATCCTGCAGCAGCAGGGCCGGCGCCAGCTCGGCATCGGCTGGTCGAGCTGCCGGGGGCTGACCGTGGCGGAGATCGAGGGCATCGACTTCGCGCGCCTCGACCTTTCCGAGTTCACCGAGGACCTGATGGACGGGTCGAGGGAGCCGTCGGTGTCGCTGCCCGACGCGGGCGACACCGGCCAGGCAATGCGCGCGCGCATCCGAGACTTCTACCGGCGGGGGCAGTGATGACAAGCGCCGTCCTGCGGGCGCTGAAGCGCGCCCTAGCCGCGACGGCCGTCTGGGCCGCTCTGGGTGCGCCGGCGGCGGGAGGCGAATGGCGGTCCTGGTGTGGACCGGGACCCGGATCAAGGGAGCCTGCCCCGGCCTCCGAGCCGGGGGGACAAGCGCCGGACTTACGTCCGTCGCTTGGCTGGCACTTTTACTGCGACCGGCGGGAAGCGGACCCTCCCGAAGCGCAACCGGCGCCCGTGCCGCCGCTCTCTCCCGACACTGCGCAAACCGCGACGGAACGCATCGAGGCGATGCGCAAGGCGCTGGAGGAAGCCCGCGCCGAGGCGATCCTCGATCCGACGCCGGAGAAGGTGACCGCCTATCTGCGCCTCCAGCAGGAGACCCTGCAACGGGCAGCGGCCTTTTCCGACGCCTTCCGGCGCACGGTCTGGGCGACGCCGGAACTCGACTACACGCTGAAGCGCCCGGTCGGCGCGCTCGCCAAGCAGGTCTGGTCGGACGGGCGCAGGCAGGCGCGCGACGCGGCGCTCGCCCGTCTCGGCGAGCGCTACGGGCTGATCTACCTGGGTCATGCCGGCTGCGCCGGCTGCAAGGTGTTCGGCCCGCTGCTGCGCGCCTTCGCACAACGCCACGGCCTCGACGTGCTCGCCGTCTCGCTCAGCGGCGAAGCGCTGGAGGGCTGGCCGGAGGCGGTGGCGGACAACGGGCGGGCGGCCCGGCTCGGCCTCGGCAACGCCCCGGTGCCCGCGCTGGTGCTGTTCGACACCGCCACGAAACGCGTGCTGCCGGTCGGCTTCGGCGTGATGGCCGAGGACCAGATGGCCGAGCGGATCTACGCCCTCACCGCCCTGGAGCCCGGCCATGACTATTAGGCAAACTTCGGCGTATATCGAATCCATCGCACCTGGACTGCGCCCCTCCAGAGGCCGACGCTGGGTTCCGGGGGCTGTCGCCGGAGCCGTCGCGTCGATCGGTCTGCTTGCGGCGGCGCTGACGACGGGCGCGCCGGCATCCGCCGACGTGCTCTCGGAGATGAACCGCTTCTGGCGGGGCGCGGCGGTCAACACCACGGGGCCGACCGCCTTCCAGGGCCAGGCCTCCGGCCACTGGACCCTCGGCAACCTCTACCTCCGCTCGCCGGTGCGCTCCGAGCAGATCGCGACGGTGAGCCTGCCGAGCTTCCGGGCCGGCTGCGGCGGCATCGACGCGTTTGCCGGCGCGTTCTCGTTCATCAACTCGGACCAGCTCATCGCCTTCGGCCGGGCGGTAGCCCAGAACGCGGCCGGCTTCGCCTTCGAGCTGGCATTGGAGACCATCTCGCCGGTGATCGCCGAGACCATGGCCAAGCTGCGGGCGCTGGCGCAGTGGGTCAACAGCCAGAACCTCAACTCCTGCGAAACCGCCCAGGCGCTGGTCGGCGCGCTGTGGTCGAAGAACGACCGGGCGTCGGCCGCGATCTGCGCGGCGATCGGCACGTCGCAGGGCATCTTCTCCGACTATGCCGCGGCCAAGCACGGCTGCGGCGCCGACGGCAAGCGCAACTCGACGCTCGCTTCGGCCTCGGGTCCGATGGCCGACCAGGTGCCGGTCAACGTCAACTATGCCTGGAAGGCGATCCGGGCCTCGTCCTTCCTGTCGGGCGACACCCAGCTTGCCGAGTTCGCCATGGCGGTCACCGGCACGGTGATCGTGACCGCGCCGACCTCGGACGGCGACACATCCGGCCCGCGGGTGCGCATCCTGGAGCCGCTGGCCCTCGACCGCCGGGTCACCGAGACCCTGATGGAGGGCGGCGGCAACCTTCCGGTCTACCGCTGCAACACGACGGCCGACTGCCTCAACCCGACGCTCGGCACGGCGACGGTGCCGCCCAACCGGGGCTTCCGGGCGCGGGTGGCGGAGCTGCTGCGCGACATGGTCGACGCGGTCCGGAACGACACCGCCGTGCCCGCGCCGGCGCTCGGGCTGGTCAATCTCACCACGCTCCCGGTCTACCGGGTCGCGAACACGGCCGCCGCCTATCGGGGCGCGGTGATCGACCAGGAGATGGACGCGCTCGCCGAGGCCGTCGCGCTCGACGTCATGCAGGTCTGGATCACGGATCTCCACCGCACCGTCGAGGAGCGCGCCGGCACGCTCGACATCGCCGACGGCGAGCAGCTCAAGCGCTGGCGCGAAGGGCTCCGGGCCAACCGCATCGCGTTGGCAAGGCACCGCCACCAGGGGCTCCAGAGGCTCAACACCGCGCTCGCCGTGGTCGAGAAGCTCAGGCTGATCGAGACCGAGCTGGCGGGCGCCCTCTCGGCGGACCTGCGCGCCGCGCTCGTCTTCGCCCGCGGCGGCGCCGGGGCGGGCTCCCGGTAACGCATGGCCTGACACCCTATATATGTACGAGCTCTTCACCCTCGGCGGCGGGACCTATCTCGTCGATCTGCTGAACGCCGTCGCCGCCATCACCTCGGGCGGCGCCTACATCGCGCTCGCCCAGATTGCCGGCGTCGCCGGCCTCGCCTGGGTGCTGTTCCGCACCGCGTTCGGGGGCAGCTGGAAAGACAACGCCAAGTGGGTGCTGCTGTTCGCGGCGGTCTGGGGCGCGATGATCGTGCCCAAGGCGACGGTGCGGGTGGTCGACCGGCTCGACCCGACCCTGGCGCCGGCGGTGGTGGCGAACGTCCCCATCGGCCTCGCGCTGTTCGCCTCGGTGACCTCCCAGGTCGGCGACGGCCTCACGCGGCTCACCGAGCAGGCCTTCGCGCTGCCGAACGACCTCGTCTACCAGAGGCACGGGCTGATCTTCGGGGCCAGGCTCGCGGCCAAGGCGACGCGGCTCGAGATAACCGACGCGGTGTTCGCGAGGAACATCCGCAACTACGCCCGCCAATGCGTGTTCCATGCGCTGCTGCTCGGCCACGTCACGGCCGACGATTTGCGCGAGTCGATCGACCTATGGCGGCTGGTCACCGCGACGGGCACGCCGTCGGCCGGGGCTTCGCCCGCGCGCATGTTCGAGTTCGCGACGCGCGGCGCGGCGGGCGCCGGCGGGGCGGCCACCATGGACCGCCAGGTCGTCACCTGCCGAGACGGCGCCGGCAGGCTGAATGCGCAGTGGACCGCCGAGATCCAGCGGGCCGGGACGATCTTCGGGCGGCGCATCTTCCCCGATGCGCGGACCGACGCGCTGGCGCGGGCCGAGCTGCTGGCGGCGTTGCCCGCCTCCCACACCTTCCTGATCGGAGCCGCGCGTTCGGCGGCCGAGATCATGCGCCAGCAGATGGTGCTCAACGCCGTCCATGACGCCGGCGAGCAGTGGGCGGCCGAGGCCGGCAACGCGGCCGCGCTCAGGGCCTATACCGAGGCCCGCGCCGAGGCCCAGACCGTCTCCGCCTACCGGGCGATCGGCCGGCAGGCCGAGACCTGGGTGCCGCTGCTGCGGATCGTGTTCGAGTGCCTCTATATCGGCGCGTTCCCGATGGCGGTGCTGCTGATGCTGACCCCGGCGGGGACGGCGATATTCCGGTCGTATGTGACCGGGCTGGTCTGGCTCCAGAGTTGGGGCCCGCTCTACGCCGTGCTGCACCGCATCTCCATGGGGGAAGCGGCCGAACGCATGAGCGCGGCCGCGTTGATGCCGGACGGCGATATCGGCATCTCGCTGGTGGCCCAGGCGGGCATCCGGGCCGTTGCGTCCGACGTCGCGGTGATGTCGGGCTACCTGTCGATGTCGGTGCCGTTCCTGGCGGCGGCATTGGCGTATGGGTTGTCGAAAGCCACCGTGCTCGCGACCTCGGTGCTGGCGGTCGGCCAGGACGCCGCGTCGTCCGCCGCGCATGAGGGAACCACCGGCAACCTCTCGCTCGCCAACACCGGCTACGACACCCACCGGTTCGCGACGGTGGAGGGGCGCCAGATCAGAACGTCCGCGCATGTCGACACCGACCGCTATACCGGCTACGCGCCGATGGGCGCGCCGAGATGGTCACCGCCGGGGAGCTGCGCCGCCGGGTGCAGGCGCGCCATCTGCGCACGCTGGTGCGTCTGCCCGGCGGGAAAAGACTCAGGCCCTACAGTATTGCCGGCATCCCCTGGCCGGAGCGCACCGAGACCCAGCACACCATCGTCTCGGGCACGACGGGCTCCGGCAAGACGGTGCTGATCTCCGACCTGGTCGCCCAGATCCGCGCCAAGGGCGAGCGCTGCGTGATCTACGACAAGATGGGAAGCTACACCCGGTCCTTCTTCGATCGCGACCGCGACGTGCTGATGAACCCGCTGGATGCGCGTGCGCCGCGCTGGTCGCCTTTCCTGGAGGCGCGCAACCCGCGCGACTTCGACATGATGGCCGCGGCGCTGATCCCGCAGCAGAAGGACACGGTGGACCCGTTCTGGGTGACGGCGGCGCGCCAGCTCTTCGCCAACGGCGCCGGCGTGCTGCGCCAGAAGGGCGAGACCCGGAACCGGGTCCTGGTCGACCGCCTGCTCAAGACCGAGCTGACCGAGCTGGCCCAGGCGATGGAGGGGACGGTCGCCCAGTCCATCGTCGATCCCGAGAACCCCAAGACGGCGCTCTCGGTGCGGGCCATGCTGACCGCCAACCTGAGTGCATTGGAGTTTCTGCCGGACGAGGGCAAGCCGTTCTCGATCCGGGAATGGATCGGACAGGAAGACAAGGACGGGTTCCTGTTCCTTACCTCTCGCGGGGACCAGCACGCATCCCTGCGCGGGCTGATCTCCACCTGGCTGGAGATCGCGGTCAACGCGATGCTGTCGCTTGCCCAGGACGACGGTCGGCGCATCTGGGTGATCCTCGACGAGCTGCCGACGCTCCACCAGGTGCCGTCGCTCCAGCCGGGCCTTGCGGAGTCGCGCCAGTTCGGCGGTTGCTTCGTGCTCGGGGTCCAGGTCGCGTCGGCGCTCCGGGACCTCTACGGCCGCAACGGCGCCGAGACCGTCTCCGGCCTCTGCGGCACCCGCGTCGTGCTGGCCGCGCCCGACCGCGACACCGCGCAGTGGTCGGCCGACAGCCTGGGGCGCAGCGAGATCGAGGAGGTCGCCGAGGGCTTCTCCTACGGCGCCAACACCATCCGGGACGGGGTGAGCCTGACGCCCCGGCGCGAGCTGCGCGCGCTGGCGCTGCCCTCGGAGATCATGCGGCTCGCCAACCTGGAGGGCTATCTGAAGTTCCCCGGCCCCTTCCCGGTCGCCGCCATCCGCCTGAACTACGTCGCCCGGCCGAAGGCGGCGGAACGGTTTGTGCCGCGCAAGGACGACGCGGCGGCGCCCGATGGCGATGCGGACCGGGGGGCATTGGCGGCAGAGGCCGCCTCCTGCGCCACCGCCGAAATTGCGATCCCTGAGCCGCCGGACCGCGGCGGGCCCCGCCCCGCCGACGACCCCGGCGCGCCCGGCCTGCCGCACGAGCCGGCGGCCTGGCAGGGCGAGCTGGATCTTGTGCCGCTGCCGGGAGAGGCCGGCGATCCGCAACCGAATACGGCGGCGGGCGAAACGGCGGACGGGAAGGCGCCGGAGAGCGAGGACGAGACGCCGAGCGCCGGTTCCGCACCGGAAGGCCCGCCGGACACCTCCGCCGCCGACGGGCGCGGGTCCGATTGGGCCTGACATGCTGTCGATCGGCGCGCTTTCTTCCGCCGCCCAGGGCGCGTCCTACTACGAGCGCGACGGCTATTACGCGAAGGACGATCCCGAACATCGCGACGCCAGCGCCTGGGCCGGCAAGGGGGCGGAAGAACTCGGGCTGAAGGGGCCGGTCGACCCCGACACGTTCCGGGGGGTGTGGCAGCGGCAGGAAGTACAAGCGCTGCTGCTGGGACCGCAACCGCGCCGCCCATGTGCCTACCACGCCCGCGGTATCGCCACATGGATACAGCTGGGTCGAGACCGACCTGGACCGGCTCTCGAACAGCGTCGTCAGCCTGATCGATGAAGGCCGCCTCGATGAAGCCGACGCCGTCTGCGAGCAGCTGAGGATCCGCTATCCGGAGATGCACGACTGGTTCATGCGCAAGGCGATGGTCTGCGAAGCGCGCGGCGAGACCGAACGGGCAATCGAATACTACGAGCGCACGATCGCCTGGATGGATGCGCATCCCGAGGACTTCGACCCTGAAAGCAGCGATCCCTTTCGCGAGGGCATCGAGCGTCTTCGGGGCTCGCCCGGAAGCGCCTGCTGAGCACGCGGCCGGTGGCGCCGGTGGGGCGGAAGAAGGCGATTGAGATCGCGGTGCGCACTGACCGGCGGATCGGCGACGACGGATCGGCCGCACGCTGGTGCAGCCGGGCGTCGCCGCAGATGCCCGAGGCATCCAGCGGGTTGGGGGTTGCGCCGCGGCCGGGGCGCACGCAACATCAGGAATACGACGAGTACATCGCGGGGCAGCATGGACCTGACCCAGGACAAACGCCACCGCAGAGGGACTGAAAGTTGAATTCATGCGCTTGCGGTTCGATGACGGGACCTCGCGGCCCGTCGCAGGGCGATCGCGGAAAATCACGACAGGACAAGGTGCTGGCGCGGAAACGCCGACATACGCGCGCGCCAGGGAGCGTGACTGGCAGATACAGGATAACCAGGGTTTGGCTGGGGCCGGAGACACACGAAGCCAGTGAGGGACAGCAGGTTGAAATCAAGCGCTTGCGGTGCGAAGACCGGCAGGGCCGCCCGTTCCTTGGGGCGGACCATAGAACCGAGGCCTGGCTTGGGATTGCGGGTAGTCAGCCCGGCCGCGGCCGGTGGGTTACGGCAGAAAAGCAGAAAACGTGGATGATCTAGGTTTTTACTGGGACCGAGAAAGCGTTGACGAACGCATCAGCGTTCAACTCAAACTGAGCTAACCGTTTCGCCACCTCAGAAGCGCTTTTCGCTATGTCCGGGTTGGCCATCTGTATCGCAAATTCCTTAAGATTTTTTTGTAGTTTTTCTATTTTCACTGATGAAATTACCTTCATCCCTGTGACCGCACTCGCCCCCTGACCGAGTGTATGATCTTTGTGGATCATTATGGGCACTGATATCGAAGCGGGATACCGCTCGGCAAACCAAGCGATCGACTGCCCAAGCTGTCCAGCATCCGTCTTCGAAATTCCTCGTTGACTAGTAACTTCATTTTTGCATTCAATTATCAAAAACGTTCCATTGGGCATTGCCCAAAGATTGTCGGGGCCCTCCCTATAATCTTTTTCCGGTCGTTGGCCCCTGATCCCTAAAAACCATGCGAGATCATTGACCGCCGCTTCAAACTTATCCGAGGTCCCTGGGGCGAATCGTAGGTCACTACATAGCTCGTCGGCGAATAACCTCATATCTGTTGCATCCATAAACCTGCCATCATGGTTTGCGATCAGTGTGGCAGCTTGCTGCCCAGTTGAAGGAGAAAGCTGCTTGTAGGCAGCACCGTGAATAGGTTTGAGAACAGCAGGCTCCATTCCGTGTGCGGCAATTAGTGTCTTTTGTGCGCCATGAGAATCTACTGGATGTTGGAAGGCTGCTTTTCGTGCAAGCAACCATGCTTTCTCCTGACCGTCATCTGTTCCATCAATAGCTTCATCGAGAATTGCAATGGCTTGATCGTACTGATTTGCGCGAGCAGCGTCGAACGCTGCTCGAATTGCTAGCTTATTCTCATCCAGACGCAATTCGTCGTCGGGCTTCAGGTTAACGAGTACTTTCCTGCTTACCTTAATCCAGTCCGGGTCGCGTCGAATACACTGAAGAATTACATCGTATATTTCAGCTACGCTAGGAGTACCGAGTTTCCTTGCGATCATACGAGAAAGCTCTAACTGCGCCCAAGTCGCTGGTGTCAACATCGCCGCGCCCCTGGGAGACCGAAGCCTGCTAGTAAGCTTGGGGCCCAACAAGAGGACAGCGCAATAGTCGTCGTTGGACCGTACACCACGTCCCATTCCCTGTTCTATGCGCTCGATTTGTCGGCGAAGGTTAACGGCTGAATCACTGAGCACGCTACTGTCAACCAAGTCAGCATAAGCACTCACCTCAGGTAGGCCAACAATGGCAAGCACTCGGCAAGCATCGCCGGGTAGATCGATTCCATCGTACCGATTTACGAGGACCGTTAGCCCTACGTGGCCATTCCGCAGTGCCTCTATCCCGTCGACGACAGAATCGCCGAGCAGAAGCTGATCCGCACAATCTTTCCAGTCTTCGGCAGCAGCTTCCGATGGGACAATAACAACGACGTTTACTTCGTAGGAAAGTTGGGATAGCAATCCCTGAGTATCTGCTATTGTGATTTCAGAGTTTAGTTCTTGTGGCATTAATATCATACGTTCTCCCATAGATTGGGAGGAATACGGTATTATGGGTCTGGTGAGGTTGCCGGGTTTGGCGCCAAAGTGGGTTACTATCACACTGTCGTCAGCCAACGTGGCTGTCATAAAAATACGACGTTGGGCACGTCGGAACGATTGAATAAGGTCAGTTGCTGGGAAATAAGGCTCAATCTGGAGATATTGGCCACCAATAACGCACCGACACTGACGCAAGATGTCCTTAAGCAGCGGATAGGTAAATCGCAATTCAGGGTCAGCGCGATGTTGGTGTAGTGTGTGCAAGAGCTCCGAGTGATGAGTATGCCAAGACCAAAAGGGGACTTCTAGATACGCCCGAGGGTCCCCCGAGGAAACGTCAAGAAACCCAGGTTCATTGTAACCCTTCAGGTCTTCGGAAACAGCTGCAAGGATCTTTGTGTACGCTTCATGGTTACTCGGCAAATGGATCCTAAACTGTTGGGAAATGGTCGATACGCAAGCGTGAGCGTCGTCGATAACAATCGTCCCAATTTCGATGTCAGTCGCGCCCACACCAAAAACAGATTTTCCGTTGAAGAGCTTATAAATGTTCACTACACAGATTTTTTCACCTGCGGCGTAGTCAGTGTCGCGAGGATCGTCGGTAATGTCAATGCCAAGAGCGGCCGCCTCTTGCATGACTTGTAGAGATAACTGAATGTCAGGCGATACATATAGCGCGGGTCCTTTTCGTTCGTTTAGAGAACTCTTCAAGAGCAATAGACCGACTAGTGTTTTTCCGCTTCCTACATTGAGTTTTATTACATTATCGTGATTTTCGCGGCCGTCAAACCAGCGGTTTAAAACTTCGGTTTGGATATCTCGAGGGAAGGAGAACGTTGAGCCACGGTTTAAAGTGAAGAAAATGTCTCGGGGATGTAGTGTGATGTCGTCATCGTCGTTTAGGAGATCAGAGAAATCTACGGGCATGCTTGGAGCTCTGTCGTGGTCGTGGTGGGCAGCGGAGGCTTCAGGGTCCCGGCTATGGGTCGCGGTCGTCGACCGTGGTGCAGGATACCGACGGTGCCAACGCGTGCCAATGGTCGGCTATCTTCTATGTCGATCCCCCACCAGAGGCTCGTTCGGGCACGTGAGGACCGAGCGGCGCGAAGTGGACAGGGCCTATGGAGATGATTGACTGTTCAGGGAAGGGTCAGGCTGAGGACGGGGCGTGCGGGAATCACCGACGGCGTCGGGGTCCTCTGTTAGGTTAGGCTGGTCGTAAGCGTTGGTAGAGGATTCTGGGCAAGCGCAAATCAGGCCTGAGGATCTGTGGAGCCTCTGAAGCTTATTCGTCGCGAGCCGCCGGGGCCTCGGTCGTGAACGCGAGTTGCCGCGTGGCCACGATCAGACTCGAAGCCTGACTTGCAGTCTCAATGGCTCAATGGCTGAACATCCAGCTGAAGCCGTAGGCGATTTGCCTCGGCAACAGCGCAGTGGCATCAGCGATGGCTGCCCAGCCTAGTTGCGACAGCGTCAGCGAGTCTAGTGTCCCAACACGCCAACCTCCCTGCCGGCGTGACTGCATGCCCAAATGGAGAATTTTCAAATTGAAGGAATACGAAAATACTGGCTGCAGTGGACATGTGCCGTATCCTTGAAATTTAGCGGTGGATGGTAGCTGCCATTGACCCCGTCGAATGGAAGAAGGCTTATGGCGACTCGCTGAAACGCAAGGCTGGATCGTGGTCCAAAAGGGCATGAGCATCGACGCCGCATTCGAGGGCAGTCTCTTCGCGAACGAATTCTTGTGCGATACTGTCGTCGAGACTCCAGACTGGCAGTCGATCGACGAGGCCTGGCTCGAGGAACTCGAAGGTGCGCTGCGGGTCGTCTTCGAGCATTTCCCAGTGGATGGGTCCCCCAACGAAAGCCAGACCGAAGACGACCTGATCTGGCCCGTTCTCGCAACGCTCGGCTGGACGGCGAGCCTACGGCAACAGAACCTGAGCGCGACCGGCCGCGAGGACGTACCGGACGGCCTGCTGTTTGCGGACGGGGACACCAAGGACCGGGCGAACGGTCTCGCCCGGGAGTGGATGCGTTACGAGCTGGGTCTTGCGGTCGTGGAGTCGAAGCGCTGGAAGCGCCCGCTCGACCGTCGTTCCGGAAGTGCCGGCGAGGAGACGGCGCCCTCGACGCAGGTTCTCCGTTATCTGCGGCGCATCGACGATCTGACCGCGGGCCGGCTCCGCTGGGGCATCCTCACCAACGGCGCGGTGTGGCGGCTCTACTATCAGGGCGCGCGGTCGGTCTCCGAACAGTTCTTCGAGGTCGACCTCGCAGCGATCCTCAACCTCCCCGGCCACAACGACGGCTTGTTCGCGCTCGACGAAGCGGAGCGCAGGCACGGCCTCAAGCTCTTCGCGCTGATCTTCGGGCGCGAGGCGTTCTTGCCCGGGACGGGCGACGCACGCACTTTCCATCGGCGCGCAATCGAGGAAGGCCAGTACTATGAAGAACGCGTTGCGGACAATCTCTCGAAACTCGTCTTCGAGCAGGTGTTTCCCGGGCTTGCTCGTGCAATCGGCGCCGCCGCGCCGGACGCGCCCCTGTCCGAGGTGCGCGAGGCTGCCCTGATCCTCCTTTACCGGCTGCTGTTCATCTTCTATGCGGAGGATCGCGACCTGCTGCCCGTCCGCGATGAACGCTACGACGACTACGCGCTCCGCGACCGGGTGCGCGGCGATGTAGGACGCCGCAAGGACCTCGGGGATACGTTCGCGGAAAGCCTGACGACCTATTGGTCGGCGGTCGACGATCTCTCCCGCGCCATCGACGGGGGCGAGGTTTCTATCGGCCTGCCGCCATACAACGGCGGGCTGTTCGATAGGGTACGCACGCCGCTCCTGGATCGCGTCCGGCTGGGCGATCAGTTGATGGCGGATGTCATCGATGCCCTCTCTTTCGAAGGAAGCGAGGCCGGCCGTCGTTATATCAACTACCGCGACCTCGGAGTGCGGCAGCTTGGCTCGATCTACGAGCGGCTGCTCGAACACGAGATCGTCCGAGACGGCGACGATGTAGCCGTCCGTCCCAACATCTTCGCCCGCAAGGGCTCCGGCAGCTATTACACGCCGGACGATCTGGTGGGCCTGATCGTCGAGGAGACGATGGGGCCGCTGGTGAAGGCGCGCATGGACGCCTTCATGGCCGAGGCTGGGCAAATCCCCGATGCGGACGCCTCTCGCGAGCGGGCGGTTGCTCGCCTGGCGGACCACGATCCCGCGGAGAAGCTCCTTGAGTTGAAGGTCTGCGACCCGGCCATGGGCTCCGGCCACTTTCTGGTCAATCTCGTGGACTACCTGGCCGATCGCGTGATCGCGGCCATGGCAGAGGCGGAAGTCGAGGTGGAAGGCTACGTCTCGCCGCTCGCGGATCGCATTCAGGCCATCCGCGAGAGGATCGCGGCAAACGCGGCGGAACGTGGCTGGGCCATGGACCTTGATCGACTCGACGACCGCCACATCGTCCGGCGCATGGTGCTCAAGCGTTGCATCTATGGCGTCGACAAGAACCCTATGGCGGTGGAGCTCGCCAAGGTCGCGCTCTGGCTGCACACCTTCACAGTAGGCGCGCCGCTCAGCTTTCTCGATCACCACCTGCGCTGCGGCGATAGCCTGTTCGGCGCATCGGCGCGGGGCGGGATCGACAAAGCGGCCCAGTACGGCGGTCCGCTCCTGTTGCACGGTTCGGTCACGCAGGCGGAGCGGTCCGCGGGGTCGATGCAACGGATCGAAGATCTGACGGATGCTGAGATTGCGGAGGCGCATCGTTCGGCCGAAGCGTTCGCCGAGGTCGAGGCGGCTACCGAACCCCTCAACGCAGTCCTTTGCCTAGTGCATGCAATCGACTGGCTGAACGTGCGGGACCCGGAAAGCACGACCGCGCTGCAGTCGTTCTTTGGCGGCCTTCTCGGTGACCCTATCGAGATCGCGCTGGGCAGAGCCGAGATCTCGATGGACCGACCGGAGAGTGAACGTTTCGCCGAACTGCTGCGGGACGCGCAGCGCCTTGTCCGGGAGGAGCGCTTTCTCAACTGGCAGACGGCCTTTCCTGGCGTCTGGACGAATTGGCAGAGCCTGAACCCTCAAGGCGGTTTCGATTCCGTCATCGGCAACCCGCCGTGGGATCGGATGAAGCTGCAACAGGTCGAATGGTTCGCTTCGCGCCAAGCGGATATTGCGCTGCAGCCGCGAGCCGCCGACCGCAAACGCATGATCGCGGCGCTGGAGCGCGACGGCGATCCGCTGGCGGAGGACTTCGCGTTGGCGAGTCAACGGGCGGCAACAGCTGCCCGGATCGCGCGCAGAGGCGGCGACTATCCGCTTCTGTCTTCAGGCGACGTGAACCTCTACTCGCTTTTCGTCGAACGCGCGATGTCGTTGGCGAAGCCCGAGGGCATGGTGGGGCTGCTCACACCCTCCGGGATTGCGTCGGACAAGACAGCGGCGCGATTCTTCAAGAGCATCGCAACAGAGGGTCGGCTGAAGGCGCTCTACGACTTCGAAAACCGGCGCACGCGCTACGGCGCTCCGCCGTTCTTCCCCGACGTGGACAGCCGCTTCAAATTCTGCGCCTTCGTCGCCAGCCCGTCGCCACTCCCAGACGCCGCGCGGTGTGCTTTCTTTCTTCAGGACATCGCCGAGATCGACGACGACGAACGCTGTTTCCCGTTGTCGGCAGAAGCCTTCGCGCGCGTCAATCCGAACACAGGTACTGCGCCTATATTCCGCACTCGCCGTGACGCAGCTCTGACCACGGCAATTTACGAGCGTGTGCCAGCGCTGGTGGACCGGTCATCCGGCGAAGAGGTGAAGTCGTGGCCAGTGAAATACACCCGAATGTT
The DNA here is from genome assembly GCA_965202925.1 of Alphaproteobacteria bacterium. Taxonomy (GTDB): domain Bacteria; phylum Pseudomonadota; class Alphaproteobacteria; order Bin65; family Bin65; genus Bin65. The sequence goes on from CBDBCG010000003.1 coordinate 703,876, forward strand.
CGACATGACCAACGACTCCGGGCTGTTTCGCACACGCGCGGAACTCGAGGAGCAGGAAGGCGCGTGGCCAACAGCCGGTAACCGTTTCGGCAGCCCGGTCGGCGCCTGGGTGCCACTTTACGTTGGGCGTATGATTCACATGTTCGACCATCGCGCCGCATCGGTCGAGGTGAACCTCGATTCCCTGATAAGCGCTGAGCACGAGTGGGTTTGAGGCTCACGATGCGGATTTTCGGGTACAGCGATGCCGGGGCCGGTGCACGTGTCGCCAGCGAGAGGTCGGGTGAGGTGGCTTCTCGGACTGGACGGTGCACTTCGCCGTTCGGCGGACGAGCGGGTTGCCCCGGGCTTGCCGGTTTCGAGCGGGGATGGAGCGGGATGCGCCGGGGCCTGCTATTCGAGCTGGACTGCGGCGTGATAGAGCCAGTCGAGCCGGAAGTTGTTGCGCGCGAAGTCGAGCCGCCAGCGCCGGCCGCTGCGCACCAGCCTTCCCACGACCCGAACCAGATAGCGGATCAGGGGCCGCAGGCCATGGCGCCGGGCGCGGGCCGGCAACAACTGGTATTGGACCGCGCGGAGCAGCACCTGCGCGATCTGGCCGCAGATGTAGAAGGCCTGGTTGGCGCGGAACTTCCGGCACGGCGGGTGATGCAGGTCGAGGTCGATCAGCGGCCCCTTGAAGGCGTTCTCCTGGCCCTGCTTTCCGCGGTGCCGGCGCACCAGCTCGTCGAGCGGAAGGTCGTCGCGCGAGACCAGGATCACGGTGTAGACGGGGAGCAGCAGGGTCTGGCCCCGGTCGCGGCGGCGGCGGATCACCACGTAGCTCTGTTCCTCCCAGCCCGCCGGGCGGTAGCGCACCAGCGTCGCATCTTCGCCGAGCCCGATGTCGGTCCATCCGTCTTCGGGCAGGCCTTCGATCACATCCAGCACCGGCGCCCGCTTGCGCGCGTGGGTCAAGCTGATCGAGTAGTCCCATCCCCGCTCGCGGCACCAGGCGATGAGTTCGCCCCGGTAGTAGGCGTTGTCCGCGCGCAGCCACACCGGCGTGCCCTCGGGCAGGCAGGGCGCCACGTCGCTGTCGAGCTGCTCGCGCCAGCCCCCGGCCACGTCGCCGCCGCCCGGATGCAGCCGACCGCTCGCCCACAGCGAGCCGATGAACACCCCGTGCAGCCAGTACTGGCGCGTGCCGTCGTAGCCGCGCCGCGCCTCCTCGAACAGCCTCCCGTCGACCTCGATCGCGGTGCCGTCGACGAACACCGGGACGTAGCCGCGCACCGACGCCTCATGTTCCACCACCGCCGGCGCCACCTGTGCGGCCAGTCCGCGCGCCACCGCCAGCAACGTCTCGACCTGCGCCTCGTCGATGCGCGCCAGATACTCGCCAAGACGCCGGCCCGAGGGCACGTCGCCAAGACCCAGCAGCCGTTGCCCGACCCGGTCCTCGCGCAGCGCGTCCAGATCCGACAGCGCCCCGTTGCCCGCCGCCAGCGAGGCGATCAGGCTCCACAGCGTCTCCGCGTCGCTCGCACCCCGCGCCCGCTGCTTGACCGACACCGCCGACAGCGCCTGTGGCAGACCAAGCCGCGACGCCATCTGGCCCAGCACCGACCAGCCGCCGAAGCCGGTCAGCTGCGCGTCGGTGAAGTCCATCTCGACTTTGGGCGGCCGGGGAATTACCGTGGTCATCGCGCACCTGCGAGGTGATGGAATGCTCGCCGGCAATATTGCCGATTTCGCCCGCAGCGTGCGCACTTTTTCGGATCCGGCGCCAGCCTTATCCGGGAATCAGGGGAGGTGAACGCGGAGAACCTGCATAATGTCGCCCTGAGCAACGATATCGGTGCTGAATTAAAGGCCGATCCTACCTTCGTGCCGACACCTCAATATTGGGTTCCGGCCGCCGAGGTGTCGTTCTCCGAAGGCCATGATTGGACCATCGCTTTCAGAGACATCGCACGCGCGACCGATGCCCGAACGATGATCGCCGCTGTGGTGCCATTTGTTGGCCTGGGTAACACGGCGCCAGCAATATTCGTGGAGGGCTCGGACGACGACGGATCGAGCGCGACCATGTTGCTGGCGAATTTGGGAGCCACGGTCTTCGATTTCGTCGTCCGTCAAAAGGCCCAGAGCACGCATCTCAACTGGTTCATCGTCGAGCAGCTTCCTGTTGTCCCGCCGGACCGGTACGAGGCCGAGCGCTTCGGTCCGAAGACCGCCGGAGAGATCGTCCGCGAAGCAGTGCTGGAACTGACTTACACGGCACATGACATGGCCCCGTTTGCCCGTGATATGGGGTACGTCGATGAGGACGGCGACGTCCGTCCGCCCTTCGCGTGGGAGGAGGAACGGCGCTTGTTTCTGCGCGCCAAGCTGGACGCGGTGTTCTTCCATCTCTACGGCGTCACCGACCGCGCCGACGTGCGATACGTCTATTCCACCTTCCCCATCGTGGAGCGCGAGGAGACCGCTGGTTACGGCACCTACCGCTCCTGCGAGCTCTGCCTCGCCTGGATGAACGCGCTCGCCGCCGGCCACCCGGACGTTGAGATCGTGCTGTAGTCAGAAGAAGGCGAATCCATGCACGCCCATCACATTGAGTTTCTGGAGCTCCTGAATGGTCAGGTCCAATACGTCGTGCCACGCTGGCAGCGCCGCTACCGTTGGGGTCAGGCTGACATCGAAAGACTGGTCGAGGATCTCCTCACGGTCGCTGTCGCCGGCCCCGATGCGGCCCATTACGGCGGCACGCTCCTTACCTTCCCGGAACCAGGTGCGGCGGGAGTGGTGAAGATTTTTCGCGTCGTCGACGGCCAGCAAAGGCTGACGACTGTGAGCATCTTGCTGGCCTGCATAGCGGCCAAACTCGGGACCGACGGGCAATGCGGCGACTGGACCGCGCAGATTATCCGCGACGATCGGTTAACGAATCCCGGAAAGTCCCCCGAGAGGCATCGCAAGCTCCGGCTCCAGGACGGGGACGACGAGGAATATCGACTCGGTCTCGAAGACGGGCCGACAGGCGCCGGCGCCGTTGCCCAAGCTTGGAGAATCGCGCGCCGTTTGGTTGCTCGCAATGACCCGGCGCTCTTGCTTCGAGGACTTGAGCGGCTGCGTGTGGTCAGTATCGGATTGCACGCCAACGAGGATCCCCAGCAGATTTTCGAGAGCCTGAACGCCACTGGGCGTCCGCTGACGGAAAGCGAGAAGGTCAAGAACTGGCTGCTCATGGGTCTCCCGGATGGAGAGCAGCAAGACCTCCACGACAATTACTGGCGCCGAATCGAGCGAGCGCTTGGCGCGGAACATACGACCGAACCCACGGACATCTTCCTTCGAGATGTCCTTCGATGGCGGACAGGAGAGATCCAGGGCATCGATCGCGTCTACGAGGGATTACGTCGGTGGGCGGTACGAGAGGGACGGGCCGGAAACAGACCGGCGCTGTGTCGCGACCTCGCGCGCCTCGCCGGGCTCTACGGGATCATCACCGGAACCGCGGATCGACATCGCAATCGAAGGGTAGAACGGGAGTTGCGTCATCTGCGCGCGATGGGGATCGACGTGCACCGGCCCTTGACGTTGCGACTGCTGAACGACGTCAGCGACAGCGGCGGTTCGAAAGAGAGTGACAATGCGCTCGCGAAGGTTCTTGCCGGTATCGGCACATGGGCGACCCGCATGTGGTTGTCCGAGCGGCCGATGGCCGGGATGAACAAGGCTGCGGCCGATCTCGCTCACGGACCAGGACCGAGTGCCGACGAGGACTATGTGGAATATTGGCTCGGCAGGCTTCAGCGGCTCCGCAACACGCGGGTCGGGGTACCGAGAGACGAGGAGGTCAGAGAGGGCATCCGAGCCCGGAAGGCCTACGGGGGTGGAGCAACCCGATCGGCATTTGCGGTCCTCTGCGAATTGATGGAAGCTGAGCATCGCGAGGAAGCACCCGCCCGTGACCGACTGACGATCGAGCACGTAATGCCGCAGAAGCTCACAGACGAGTGGAAAGAAGCCTTGGGGGATGACGCCGATGAGATACACGGACGCCATCGTGACCGTCTCCCGAACCTGACATTGAGCGGAGACGTGACAAACACGGTGATGGGAACGGGTACATTCGCTGCGAAAAGAGATATGTACCGCAAGAGTTCGATTGGAATTACCAGAAGTCTCGCGGACGAAACGGGTTGGAACGAAGAGGCGCTTGAACGGCGCGCCGAATTTCTCGCACAGAGAGCCCTCGACCGTTGGCCCTGGCCGGAACAGGTCGTGCCGGCGCGCGAAGTCCAGAACCCTTCCACTCGGCTACGTTGGAGGATCGAGGACGGTCCCTGGCATGGGGAGAGCGCGGCAAGTCAGATGGTGCTGAACGTCGCTGCCGCGCTCCTTAGCAGGGATCCGACCAACGCTCAGATATTGTCCGGCGAGGCAATGAGTTCGAACGTGCACTCGGCAAGCCAATATCCGCCGGGAACCGTGGCCGGCACGCTGACCATGCGCGCGGTGCCGGGGCACGAAGAATACGTGCTGTACCCCTATGAGCAAGACTACGCCACAAGTGCTGAGCGATGCCGGAAGATGGGTGAGCGCTGCGGGGTCACGGTCGAGGTCGAATTCGAAGAGAACACGCGGGCTCAGGCATTCTGGAAGTACTTCAAGGAATGCGAAGGAGGAATTCCAGGACAGAAGGATAGCTGGAAAGGGGCGTCTCAATGGAGCGCTCGCCTGAATGCTGCAGGCGACAGGATTGGCATCTACGTCGGCCATGCTGAGTTGCTGTGGCTATATATCCGGGCGTGGGAGTCCCAGGCTTCAGCGCAACGAGCGGCCCGAATGCGGAGGTATTCTCAGCAGATCCACGAAGAAATGGGCGATCAGGTGCTGGGAGAGAACTTCGAGAAGACCAGCGCTGACGGGATGACGATAACGGTCCAAAGGAATTGGACCCGCGATGATGAAGACGCGTGGCCGGAGGCCGCTGAGTGGCTTAAGGAACAATTCGAAAGACTGCGTGCGATCCTTGCCGACCCTTCTGAAGAAATAGCTGAGGTCCCTGAACAGCCGTCCCCGAACGGGGGGCCGTCTGCTTAGGCGAGGCAAAACGATCCCATGTGACTGCGCCTCTGTCGTGACACACAGCGAGTGTGATTTTTGTGGACCGAGGAGGCCGCGAAGTCGAAGTCCGCCAGTTCCTTGGCCATCGGCAGACTGGCGCTCGCCATCTGGTATTTGATCGAGCGCGCCGGGCTGTCGCGCCATTCCCCCGTGGCCAGGGCCATGGACTATATGTTGAAGCGCTGGGACGGTTTCGCACGCTTCCTCGGTGATGGACGTATCTGCCTGTTGAAGAAGGCTGCGGAACGCGCAATCAGGGCCCTGGCCCTAAGCAGACGCTCCTGGCAGTTCGCCGGCTCCGACCGCGGCGGTGATGCACCCCCTGATCGGCACCGCCAAGCGTAACAATTTCGATCCCCAGGCTAGGCTCGCCGACGTGCTGGCCCGCATCGCCGGGACGCCGCAGAGCCAGATCGACCAACTCCTGCCTTGGTATTGGAAGGCTGAGCACTCGGCTGGCACCACTCACGGAACATCACACGAATGGTAGAAACTACAGAAGACATATTCCGTCTGGCGCTTGAGAACGCGGATCTTCGAGACCGCATTCTGGCGAAATCGACTGGCGTCATCGGCGAGTTTCTTGTCGAGCGCAAGATCGCCTCTCTCGGCTACGAGGTCACACGAACAAGCAACAATCGCCGCCAGTCCGATCTTGATGTCAGGAGTCCTGGCGGTACGCCCTTCAGCGTCGAAGTCAAGGTCGACCGAAGCCGACGACCGACGTGGTTCGTCCGCAAGCGTCCGGATCCGACGGCCAGCGAGTTTTGGATTTTCGCTGCCTCGATCCTGGACCCATCTGCTGTCGAGTATTTTGTCCTAACGGTCGATGAGACAAGAGCACTCTGGGACCAATCGGACTGGAACAAACGAAATCCCACGAACGGTGATTTACGACGATGGCAGATCCCGGACGACGCGTTGGAGGCGTGGCACAAGTTTCCGAAATAGTGGGATGGAACCGGTTGGCATCCTCGTACGGCCTGAAGCAGATGGTAACCTTGAACGCCATCGAAAGGACCACCTGAGGCGTAGCCGAGGGCGCAAATCCCGCAAATGTTGTGATCACCCAACCGCAGAACACGCGCGCTTATCCGAGTCGCCTGAGAACTGGTCAATATGCCCATTCCGCCGAAGGTGTAGATCCCTTAGCACTTGTCACCGGTACTAAGAACTACCCATATGGAATTGAAATGTCGGTCCCTCGCTCCATTCGAACTGCAATTTAACGCTTACGCGCAAAGTGCCTAATTTTCCCTCTCCTTCTACATATACGATCTCAACATACTGCCCTGTATTTTCAAACTTGACATAGTAAATATTGCGGATCGTTCTAGAAGACAAGAGCCAAGCTTGGCCAGGGGGCAAATCAGCACCATATACGTGCACGCCGTTGATAGTTGCCATATAGGACAAGGCATCTCTCTCTTGCGGCACTTTTTCTATCTTCAAATCCGTAAGATCACTTGGTGGTGCACGAAGAAGACTTCGTAGCGACTGTTCCTCCGAACTTTGAGAAATAACGAGTACAGGCTCAGGATAGACTTCCTCGGAATATAGAGCGACGTCTCTCCAAAAACGTTCATCCCTCACCTGCGCGTCGAGAGTTTTAACTAAGGGCTTACGTTGGCACAACGCCCTCCAAGCCTGCTGCTGAATCCATTCTCTGGTGCCGGAAATAAGGACCCTGTCGAGATTCAAAGCGGGAGACTCCATGGGTGGATCGGTCAATTGTCCCTTGCTAATCCCGTTAAACCGAATGTGTTGAGTATCGAGGTTCTCTTCCTTTTGAACACATGTCGCTCTACCGGTAAAGTAAAAGGGGACTTCAATTGGTTTCTCCAGTAGAGTTTTCTGAATGCTAGAACGGAGGTATTCGAGCCTTGATGAGTCAATGGGTAGGGCATTCAGCCTTTGAAGCCGTTCCGCCTCGATCCCGGCTTCGGCCGCCGTGATAATGGTCATCAATTTCGTCGCTGCATGGTCAGGGTCGCGTTCAGGGTCCTGAAATCGTACGCCTTGCGCGAACGCTGGTACCGGATTCTCGAGTACAGATCGCCAAGATTCGAACTCTCGAAGAACTCTGCGTAGCGACTCATCTCCGTCTGGCAGTACTTCTTCTTCTCGAGAAAGGACAGTAACTCGCTCGACTAAACCATCATCTCCCGCACTAGGCGTCGCTGCCACCAATATTGAAACGATCGGTAAAAGGAGATCGTGCCGTCCTTGGAGGGTCGACGGACTGTAAATTCTTCCGGGCACAACACGACGTTCTGTCATGTTATCAAGTAATTCTACTAGTCCGTCCAACTGAGCAGCATATGTGCCATCTCCAAACCTCTCGCCAGCTGTACGAAGGCGTACAAAATCCAGAAATAATGAATGGAATGCCGGGATTTTGCTGGTGGTTCCATTTCCGAGGTGATCGGCACCCTCTCGGCTCAACAGTGATCGTGCTGTTCGGCCACCGATATCGGACGCTTGCTTGTTCGTCATATTCCAGAATAGGAAAAGAACTGCAGTTAGAAGCACCACATCATCGTGTGCACCCCGAACGATGCTGGAAAACAGCTGGTCCGGCGACGGAGCCGGGAGGTAACCGTACGATAAAGCAGCAACGCTAGTTCTTGCCTCCTCCCAATCCAATTGAAGTAGACTTGGATATAACATTCGCCGATGTCGCAACTGTGCAGCGCTGCGAAATCGGTGATTCATTTTTTCAAGCCAACCCACCAAAGATTCTCGGTATATGGCGGCACCAGCTTCGTCTTCATTCCACACTACGATTGCCAAGCCATAGGCCGTATAGATCAGGTGATCCCAAATCTGCGGCCAGCTTACACGGTACGACGCCCAACGTTCGGCCTCGGTCTTTTCCGAAAGGCCACGCAAGCCCCGTGTTAGGGGGCCGTACCAAAGCAGGTTTTCCCACGCACCAACAATTTCTGGCAACGCGTTCGCGTACGCTTTGGCGTCGGATCCAGCGAGCGCAAGGCGAGGTGCCGCCGCTTCATCTTGAAGAGTATCTACTACCGTCCTCTTGGTAATCCAATTTTGAAGACAATGCATCAAGATCGGACCAAGCCTGAGAATTGCGCTCTTTACACTATGGGGCAAATCAGCATCGTCTGAACCAGAGAAAAGTTTGTGTGGAACATAGGCCAATGATGAGATGAAATGATCATCGTCAGGCAACCGATTGGCAGCGCGCTCGAATAGTAGCCTGTATTGCCTGGTCCACCTAGTATGCGGTACAGTCCATGGTCCTTCAGCAACTTCTGCGTAACTGACTACCGAGCCGTCCGTCGCTTGAGCCATGCTTAGTCTCAAGAGGAACCGATGGTAGTTGGCCATCTCTTGGAGCGAGCGATCGAAGCCAAGCGGAGCAAGCCGATCAATCTCGGCGGCTGTCTTCTCGGCCAACTCCTCCAAAACGTCTTCCGGTCCCGGCAGGTCAGTTTTCATCCCGTACGCTCCTGAATACGAACGCGTGACGCAGGACGATCTTCTCGAAAGTAGTAAGCGGCACGCCACCTTGGCGTTGGCACCAAGAAACGCTACCCTGCAAAGGGACAAACATATGGGGCGTAAACCAAATTTTAGGTCCCAGAGTACTAACTTCAAATAGAGAGGTCTCCGCGTTGCTTTGAACTTTGAGACAGCGTGCTTTCCACCGCTGAAACACCCAACCCACCCAGATAATCCTTACGTCTTGCAATGAGGTTGCACGAACGAATTTGGAAACGAGTTCAGTTTCGACAGGTTGATCTGTGTCAAATCCGAATGCGGCGCTAGGTTGGTCGTAGTGACCGTCCTTTCCGACCTCCCCGACCGCGGAATTAGCCTGAAGGTAAAGATAACTGCACAGGCGACGAGTAAGATCTGGAGGAAACACAATATTAGCCGTATACTGTTCACGCAACAATTCCCTCTTAGATTGCTGAACAAAACGGAAAGTTGTATCTATGAAGTAGGCTATCGCCGCGAGGTTCAATAACAACCATCCTAAATGGATGCCCAATAGTCCGAATTCGAATAGGAAGTGTTGACTGCCAAGATTTAGGCGATGCAAAAGAAGTTGCAGCGGCCAAAGGAGTTGCGCGGCGAGTATCGCCAATAGAGCGACTGAGCTTGCTACAATTTGGAATGCCATTGACTCATGATAATAGAGCGCGATATCAGTTGCAGAAGTCTGCCGTTGGGCAATAAGAGTTACTAGCGCAAGTGCGAGGGTGATGACCCCTAGCGCGCCTGCCTGTGCAGCAAGGAAGTAGCCGGATACACTCAGCAAAAGCGTTTCCAGTTTAGTGCTAGGCAACGTGTCAAGAGCTGACCAGGGTGATAGGTAGCTTGGGACGAAAGCCTCGAAAAGCGCCTCCGCGACTACGAAAACTAAATCAATGAGTACGTAAGCGAAAACGAATGAAGTAAAGTTACGGATATTGAAGAATCGTCGAACGATGCGGTGAAGAAAGGAGTATCGGACCCGTCTGGCATCCGGGTTGTCACGAAGATGCGCACGCACTTCTCTACGAACAAGTTTGCGGATACTGCCACAGAGACCACCTCTTTTCCAGTCAATCATAACAGAATATCGCTCAGTAGGTCGTGGGCGCTCTTTGGTTCTGGCGATGCGTTAAAGGAGGATAGCAATCTGAAGCGAAGAGAAGAAAACCAATACCGAAGTAAGACGGTGATCGCGTGGAGACCTGGGCACTGTGTCGACGCTTCCGCTGTTTGTTGCTCATGCGGCCGTTCCTTCCGGCTGTTCGACCTTGGTTTCGTCCTCGCGATTCGCATAAGCTCCGTTCGCTTCCACTGGTGTCCTCGTCCCGGTTCTGTTCGGGAAGCATACCGGGCATCGCCAACCCGAAGAAGGTGGATTTCGGTTACCCTCAGAACCGGGACGGGGTCAAGGAGCCCCAAGCGCGCGCTGGCGCGCGTCGTTTCAGGGCGATGGCCCGGCGGATCTGTCCGGCCAGCGATACCGACGTGATTGGCGTTTTGCAGCGCGAGAGCGGACAATCGGTCCTGATTTCAGGAGCGATGCCAGAGCCCTTAGACGTCGGCGTTTTGGGTCGCGTCGGCGCAGATTGCACGATCGCGTTTGAGCGACCGACGCACACCGTCCGGTTGTAGCTCGTCGGTTGGCGGGTCGAGGGCCGCGGTTGCGAACGACAAGTTCAACTCCTCGCCTATGCCCACATCGGTGCCGTCCAGGGGCAGCCATTCGGCGGTTGATCCTGACTGGATACCGGAAGATCGACATCGTGGTGTTGCGCTGGAGGCAGGTGGACCTCGAGGCGGGCGCTCTCTGCTTGGCGGATTTGAGGACTGGAGAGCGGGCGGTGCCGCTGGCGCCTTTGGCCGTGCGGCTCATGGCCGGTCTCTTCCGCGACGAGGACAATCCTTGGGTGATCGCGGGCAGGAAGCCGGGCTCCCGTTTCACCGATCTTCAGCATCCTTGGCGGCGCATCAGCGAGCCGAACTGCTCTCCTGGCCATGGAATGGATACCACAGGGCAAGTGTTAAAATACCGGCGAAAGGGCCAAGCATGGCTATCCGTGCTCAGCAGTTGAATTCGCCCCTTTCCGGCATGAAGACGGGGTATAGGAGGAGCGCTTATGCACGGCCATAACATGCTGAATACGCTAGGCTTTTCGCGCCTCGGCAAGAGCTTCTGCGATCCTGAGGTGAGAACATAAAACGCGGATTTACCAGCGGTACGGCGCCAGGTTCAGCGGCGGGGACGGATAATGATCTCGTCGACTGCCATGATCATGCGATCAGGCTCTACGTCAAACAGGAAGACATCACGAAAAGCCGAGCGTCGTCGAGAGTTTGAATTCGACCGCTTGCGGGACGATGACCGGCGCCCGCACTCATTTCTACGAATGGAGCGAAGAATCGAGGAATTTCGCCGGATTGGGCGAGTCCTCGCCGAACCGAACCGCCTTGGTTCACATGACGAGGCAGAAATGCGTTTCAGGCATGTACAGCAGCGCTTTTCTAAGCAAATCGACTCGAAAACTACGGGACCGCTACGAACGAGAAAGCAATCTCGACCACGACGGCAGAGGCCATCGATGCAGCAAATGGGACTCAAGGCAACTTTGGGCGAACGACGTGGGGGAAGAAGATGAAGAACAATGATGTCGAGTCAACCGGGCGGAGTCAGTTCAAGAGTTGCAGTGCTCGCGAGAAAGTCGCGGTAAATCAATTGCCCCTGAGCAGCATGAACTAATTTGCCAAATGCATCGCTCCGCACAACCAGACCTGCGCCATGCAACCGTGGCCACGCGAGGCAATAGTCGCTAGTCTCATACTCTGATCGCCAGGTAATGAATGCAACCGCGGGTCCTTCGCTGTCTTCAAGGATAAAGTAAGTTCCTCGTTCAAGCTCAAGCGCAGCGGAAAGCCAGGGAGTGGGAGTGAGCATCAACTTCTGAAAGCCGAGGCCGTTATACCCGTCGTCGGCGGCAAGCATCCTCCAATCAAAGCCAATAATTGGTCTAGTTTGAATCCGTTCTTTTTCTATAAGGAAAGGTACTGGAGCAGATTTCCACGTCAGCAAATTACCAATCGCGATAGGTGGAAAATCCAGCGCTTTCTGATCTTCACTCTGACGCAGCTCGATATTTCTATATCGCTCGGCGATGTCATCTTTCTTGTCTCTCCATTCCGGTCTTGATATCAAACGCCTTTCCACGGTTGCGACTAACTTCCAACCGCTAAAGGGTCCGCCAAGGACACTAGGTACTCCTTCAATGTCGAGAATAGCCACAGTGCCGGAAGGGCCACCCCCGTCCTGACTGGTTGCTTCAACTTCCGAGTGATCGACCGTACTGCTTCTAGCACGGCCTTGCAGTGCATCCCAAATTTTGTGGTCTCTCTGCGGCGGTGGTGGAATATCCGGCCGCGGCTGACGAGTGCGTTCTATCGCCAAAGCAAGCTCCGGATCATCGATCAGAGCGCCCGCAAGTTGGTCCTCGAATGCCGCAGGATCTGCTACAGGCTCTCCATTCATTAGCTGGGCTGAACGCACCCCTGCTGCAGCACGTTGTATGGCATCCTCAACCGCCTCATTTATTGCCAAAAATCCGTCAGGCCAGCGCTCTCTCAGATGGTCCCCGTAGGCACGGAATTGAATCTCCATTCGGCGAGCAATAACTTCATCCTTTTGAATTGAAAGAACCCTTTTGCGCAGCGCCTCCCTCAGACGAGGATATATCCGTTCGGCGCGTGAAAGTCGAGCACCAGCAACCTCATCGATCATTCCATCTAATTCCGCGGAATTCTCGAGATCGACCGTAGAACCTGCCGGAAGTATGAGTGCGGGCGGGTGCCGGTCCAATAGTTCTACGTCTGGTTCGTCAGAACGAGGTAGCGGAACCTGCCGGTGGGGAAGGAGGCGCCGAGAGAGCGCCCGGACAGTCAGATGCGGACGTTCCATGAGCTTCGCAAGTACGGCATCACACTCAGATATTGTAGATCTGGCATTTTCTCTCGAAAGTTCGATCATACGAAGCAGCCACGTTAGTGTCGCTGGATCGGACAGGATTGCAAGAGCGGGCTCGATCGCCGCTGCAAAAACGGATGGACGCTCATCGATGAGTACCTTAACGGCCACGAGAGATCTTCTTTTTTGCTCTCTGCCTGGATGGGCCAAACCGGCTATTGCTGCAGCGGCGAAGGCGATATCGACATCTCCGGGTACATCCGCGCCGCTATCAGGATCTGGCGGTATGTAAACGTCATCGGGGTCGTCCGTTGCTGCGACCCGCGGGAGTCGTTCTTCGATGACGGAAAAGGCTTCCTCCCAAATGTCCATTGCTTCTGCATCAGAGACGCCAAGGCCGCCCATCGCGAAGCCGTACATGAGCGACTGCGTAATTCCCAATGCTCCAAGCCCTCGAGAAACGACCTGTTCGATCTCCTCAGCAATGGTTTGGAGTGCCAGTCCCCTGTCTAGCTGTGCTGCTCGTTGAAGTGCTTCGATCTCGGCTTTACCGCCAAACCTTAACCAACCGCCGCGGCTACGCGAACGCGTCCATGCCAAAGTGTACGCTTCGGCTGCAAGTCCGTCTTGCCCTTGGCGCTCCAATCCTTCGGCGAGCGCATTTAGCAAATTGGGGCTGTCTCCAAACCCGGTAGGATCGGAGATCATCCTTAGAGCTGTCTCAGCGTCCTCCTTGTGTCCACCTTCCACGAGTTCTATGATTCGATAGCCCACAATGTTCGCGAAACGCTCGACTGACCATTTCGGGAATTCTTCCCGGTACAAGCGACCTTGCCAGACACGAATTGCTTGAGCGATGCCGACAGCACCAGGGCGAAACATCATCGTCGTCTGATTGGGGGTGCCTGTTATCGCCGGTGACCTCTGGTGGAGACCATGTGGCGCGTTCGGATCGTTCGGTTCGTCCGGCCGTACCGGCAATGGGGCAATGTTAGGCAAACCGGCGCGGGTTGCAATTAAGTTTATCGCGTCCACACGTTCACGGTCCCGGGCTAGGTCTTTGCTACTATCGCTGTGACTATATGTGAAAGGTCGCTCGTCAATCCGTGCGAGTAGCGCAATCATGAGACGCGAAGGCGCGTCACTACCTTTACCATCGCACATGTTTGCAAGGAGATCCAACGCAGTCAGGTCAATCTGATCCAGCGGCTCCTCGAGCGTTAGCCGGAGAGCTCCGGCAACAATCGGATCAGCTCTTCGATGCCATGCGCGCCACATATCTGATCGAGCACCGTGCAAGGTGTCGTTGGGATCGTTGCACGAGCTCAATATTCTTCGCTGGACTAGTCTGGAGAGCGCGCACGGATCCGCTGCCGCGAGCAACCTCCACCAGCGACTCCCTACATGTCGCGTATCTTTTCCATCCGTGTGCTCGAGTACGCGTTCGCACAAAGGCTGCACCTTGGCGACAGCTGTGCGCCCACGGGCTCGGTCGATTGTGATCAACGTAGGAAGGGGATCGAGCAATTCGTAGATTGTGGTGTCCCTTCGCCAGCCATAGGCGATCAGCAATCGGCAAGCTTCGATCCAATGCCGCTCGGCAGTGCTTGCGTCACCCGCATTCAACTCGAGCCGCGCCGCAACTAACCTGTATTCTGCCAGATCCGAGTAGTATCTACCGTGTCCACCGTCATTTATTATCTCGCTTACAAACCTTCGCGCAATATTCTTTCGCTTTGGTGTTGCAGTTTCTACAACAAAGTCAAGTAATCTGTCGGGTGGAAGCGGCCCGCCGAGTTCGCCACGAATAGTCGTCGAAACCGCGTCGCTGACGCGCTTAAGGACTTCAAGGGCTTCTGCCCAATCCGAGTCATCGAGCAGGTGAACTGCGCGCCGTATGGTTTCGTCAATCAAACCGTGAATGAAATAGAGATCGCAGGCTCGGGGTTCGCCAAGAAAGGGGTCTTCAACCTCTGTCAGGATACGTAATGCCTCCAAACTGGAGCGGGACCGCTCGCCGGGAGAGGCCATCTCAGCGATTACCAGGGAAATCGTGAATCGCAGCCAGCATGTATACCAACCAGGGCCATCGAGTGCGGCTTCAGCTGCGTTAAGGCCGAACGAGTCCTTTATCGCTGCGACGGCGCACGCGTCCAACCACTCGTGGAATTGTTCGGTCTCCCCAATCGATGAGCGGTCTTGTAATTCCCGTGCTAGATTCAGAAGGCGCTCTCGCACCGCGTTGACCGGCGGGGCATCGATATCATCGACTTCCAGTCCTATGGCTATCAGACGCGAGGCGCTTCCGGTCGGAAGGCCACCGGTAACCGCTCGCGACGCCCAATACAGCGCACTTCCTTCAGAGTCGGGTGCAGTCCCTGCCTCAATCTCTTCGGCTAGCGCAAGACAAGCCGTGCCTGGGTGATCGAGTTTGTCGATGAATTCAATAACGGTTGACAACCCAAAGGTATCGACAACTGAACTTATAACCTCGACAACTGGGAGACCTTCTGCATCCAACAGTTTCGCCAAGTTCTCCCAATTCACGGGCTCATCGAGAGAACCATCGCGACCCCCACCAAAGTCAGACGGCGAGTATCCAGGGTTGGAAACGGAATCATCACCGCGCTTGAGCGATGCTAGTCGAAGGCGCCCGCGCATCCACGCGACGCTTATCTCCGAGTCGGTCTCCTGATCGTAGATCGTGTCGTCTTCCTTGGTTTCTGTCGCGAATGCCGACATGTATTCGCGCCATGGCGCGACAGCTCCATCGGCATCCAGAGCTGCACACACTTGAATTCCGGACCGAGGCGCCAATGTTGGGCGCCCGTCATGCAACATCCTCTCTGCTACCATATCCGCGCCCAACAGAGCCCGGATGACGTCCATGTGTCTCACTAATACTGGTTCGAATTCGCCCCACTGATAATGTTCTGCTGCCCGACTCATCTCCACGTAACGAGTTACAGCGGGCCAGTTACCCAGTCGCGATGCGGAACCGACTGCTACGGCCAGATTTTTGACAATCGTTGATGCGGGGAATCCAGAGGCGACTGCTCTGACGACAAAATCGCGGTCAACCGCATCCACTACTTTCTGGTCATAACCTGCGTCGGCAAGGATTGGTATCAGAAATCGAAAGGACCGCGAATCCTCAAATGTACCCCTGCTCTCAAGCCATGTTATAATCCTGTCGAGCAGTGCAACCCTGATTCCGGCTTTATCTCGGAACGGCAGTCGAAGAAATCGGGCAAAAGATTCATGATAGATGCGAACACCGGCCTGTGTGGCGCGTTCCGAGAGAACGGGCTTCAATACATCTAAGGCCGGCTCCACCCTATGGGCCATATCCGGGAGAATTTCCTCCAACTCGCTTCGCGACACCGGAAAATCAAGAAGTGCAATTACGTCAGCGACGCTTGCTGCCTTGTCTCCCAATGCAGTTTGAATGTGTCGATAGTAGTCTTCGAGTGATCCATCAAACTGAGGCAATGCGAGTACAGCTGCTGATGCATCCGTGATCGTCGGGGGCTTTCTCAGAACCTCTCGACAAAGGTAGGTAGCGTAAAGCGCATTGCCCACGGACCGTCTCGACAGAGTAGCTACGAATTTGTTGCACGCCTCCTCATCGACAAGCGGTGCCGAATGATTCTGAACAGGTTTAGCGTTGGACACTTCGCCTGACATGACACCTAGCCGAGTAGAAAGTAGCCTTAACTCCTCATCTGTAAGCCTTGGAACTGACACTGAAATTGCACCAGCGGCCTCAAGTGGCTCCAGATGTTTCCCTGGCTGACTCAACACGATGAGGACGCTACCAATCGGTAGGGCAACTGAAGCGAGCCCCTCGGCTAGCGCAAATGACGGATCAGCGCCCGGTCCGTTAGCTAATATCCGAGTAACGTGATCTATACCGTCGACGAGCACAGCAACACGGCGGTCAGGCTCGTTCCGGAGCGCAGCGACGACAGCATCTTCAAGAGCGTGGTCGGTGGCCGCGAATCTCGGCCGTTGCTCAGCGACCAGTGTTGGGTCTTGTTCGGCGATCCGTCGCAGCAAACTTCCGAATATCACCTCTGCGAGGACGCGAGGACGTCGTTTCCCATCCGCATCACCGAGATAGCAGTAGTGCTCAGCAACCAGCCACTTTTCATTCAGGAGCCGATGTACCAATTGCTGGCAGATCCACGACTTTCCTTGTCCGGGTGGACCGACGAGCAAAAGGACCTTTCCGCTGTCTGCTGCAGCTGTCGCAGTTTGAATCAATTCAGCCACGGTCGGGGTGCGCGGTATTTCTGTAGCTCTGTCGACCGGATGAGCACGGGCGACCGCGCCAAAGTCGCTACGAAGCCGAGTTTGGCGCAGTAGTTCCGATGCAGTGACAGTTAAGGAACCCTGCCGCGCCGCACGAGCGGAACGGACAAGAGCCTCGGCGACGTCGACGGCGGTTCTGTCGGAGTTAGGGTAGATACCTGCACCGACTTCATTCCGAACGCGGTCGAGCAACAGTCGCTCTGCCGCAGCCGGTCTGGTCAAGTCGAGGCTCGCAGCCGGTGCGGCAACCTCAACAATGAGGCGTTGACATACCCAGTCCAGATCTGGATGTGTAAACTCTTTATTTCCTTCTTGGAGGAAATTGGGAAGGGGCGTATCACCCAATGGCTTGCCTGTGGCAGTTCCCCTTTGCTCCCAAAGCGCCTCCGAGCTGAAGCGCATTCGCACAGTATCCATTCCAGGCAAGAAGGGGCCGGGGTCAGGGTCCGCGGGCCGAAGAACGGAAAGCAGCCCCGTATGAGTCGGCGGCGCATCACGCATTACGATCCGGAAAAAAGACTCTTTGGTTTGAGCACTTCCGCTATCTCGATCCGCCAACACTACCGATATCAGGTGATTCAGGCGAAGTCCCCGTGCATCATTGGTGAAAGTCGGCGCCGTCAGAGGTTGATCAGCGTTATCAATATGCTTGACTTGAATTCGCTCCCGACGGCCGGTTGCATCCACAGTAGTCAGGTCGTCGAACCTGTCGTTCGGTATGAGTTTCTCATCTATGTAAATCTGCTCGATCGAGCCCAGCATGACGTCCACCAGCCGCAAAGCGACCAGCAAGTCCTGGTATTCGTAACCTCGATGAGCAGCGGCTAACGTCACGATCCTGGTCCAACCTGGTATTGGCTCTCACCCTGGGCGGATTCGGCCAACATCACGCGCCAGTTGTCGGCGGGAGAAGCTCTGTTCCGGCGCCAAGTCGGTCATGCCGGAGCGGAACAGCACGCTGGAATGGACGAACACCTCGGGACCGCCGGTGTCCAGCACGACGAAGCCGAAACCCCGCGCCGGGTCGAAGAACTTGACTGTCGCGGGCACCTCCAGGACGACGGGCATCGCAGCACCGGCCTGCGGACCCGGATACCAGCTGTCGAAGGGCTGACCGCGTTCCGCTGGACCGTGCCCGGTCGCTGGCGGATTGACGCAGAGGATGCGCGAGACCTGCAGGCCCCTATCGCCGGGCGCGATCTCACAGGTCACGACGCCGCCCTTGGTAGCATATCCCGGCCGGATGCCTCGACGGCACTGACGTGGCAGAACAAGTCCGGAGAGCCTTCCTTGGGCTCCAGGAAACCGAAACAACCCTTCATCGGCAGGAACCAATTCACCAGCGCCGTGATCCAGCGCGCGAGGCCGGCTTCGCCGGGGCCGGCCGGGCCGATACCGGGTCCGGCGGTCATGCGACCGTTGCCGGCCACAGGGGCGAAAGACGCCGCCATGGGCGATGCCGTGGAAAAGTCGACGGCAAGAATCTGCGAGACTTCGGGTCCGCGTCGACCCTGAACGGTCTCGCAGTCGACCGTCGCTCCGGCGAAAAGGATATCGAACCCGACCGCTGCTAGGGCAGTGTCCCGGCAGTAGATATCCGGCGAGCCCTCTTCGGAAATGAGGAAGCCGAAGGCCTTTGCCGGATTGTACCATTTGACCTTCGCGGAAATCCGCGCGCTGGTGCCGGGATTCGAATTCGGATAGGTCATGCCGAATCGCTTTCTCCTCAGGGCGGAAATATGTATCGATGAGCCCCTTTTTAACGCTCGCACAACGGGCGGTGAAGGTCTTCGGGCGCCGACGGAGAAGCGGTTCGGCGGAGCGGGACGATAGGGAGACAGCTCATGGCCCGAAGGGCGGGAAACGGTAAGATCCCCCGTCAGGCACTGGGCAGGGCCAAGTGCTGGGAGTGTTCCGAAATCGAACAACAGGGTCATGAAAGGCCATTTATATTCAGCAGTTTGCATTCACCCGCTTCCGGCACGAAGACCGGGTATGAGCTGGGGGCTTGCGAGCTGCCATAAACTGCTGAATCAGAACGGCTTTGCGCACTCCCGAAAGAGGCGCTGGAATCCTGACGAATCAAATAAAAACGCGGAGATGCCAGTGGAACGATGCCAGTCTCAGCGGCGGGGACGGATGATGATCTCGTCGACTACCATGATCATGCCGTCGGGCTCTACGTCAAACAGCAAGACACTATGAAAAGCCGAGCGTTGTCGAGAGTTCGAATTCGACCGGTTTCAGTACGATGACGGGCGCTGGCTCCGGTTTCTGTAGGCGGAGTGACGAATCGAGGAAGTACATAGGGTTCAGCGGGTCCTCGCCGGGCCGAACCGCCTTGGATCACATGACGAGGCAAGACATGAGGAGCGGGCGCTGGTCTGCGCCGACCATGGACGATGTCCGACCGGATCCCGGGCGGGTCTGGACGGAATGGCGGCAAGGGCTGGCCGCGGTCCCGGCGGCAATCGAGCCCGAGCAGCAATCGATTCAGTCCAAACAAAGTGAATTGACAGACACCCTCCCGAGCCACCGGTGTGGATATCCCGGGATGCGAAGCAGGCGTACCGCCGCATCCGGTGTGTCGCTCGGGGGTTCGATCCGTTCGGGTTCGGCCCATCAGATCTCCGACAGCACCTTGCGGATGACCTCGTCCGCGATCTCCCGGTCGATGCCGACATAGTAGTGCTCGGTGGTGCGCAGCCACTTGTGGCCGAGCTGGCGCGCGATCAGCTGCAGCGGCATGCCGGCGTCGCGGATCCGGGTGGCGTAGGTATGGCGCAGCATGTGGAAATTGATCCCCCGGGTCCGGTCGTCGCGCTGCGTTGCGGCGTAGAGCTGCCCCCACATGGTGGTGCGGGTCCATTTCCGTCCGTCGGCGCGGCGCACAAGCCAGTCGCCCTCCGCCCGGCCGGTCCTGAGCGTCTCGAGGAACCGCCAGCCGGCATCCGACAGGACGACGGTGCGGCCGGGACTGCGCTTGGCGGGCGGCACGTCGAGCTTGCGGGTCGAAGCGACCAGGTCCCGGCAGCGCAGGCTGGACAGTTCGGCGAACCGGCAACCGGTGTGAAGCGCGGCGTCGATCAGCCGCCGCAGGTCCGGTGGCGCGTTGTTGCGCAGCAGTTCGATGGCCTCCGGCGCGATCGCCCGCGGCGCCGGGGCCTGGGCATTCCGGTAATAGCCGACCCGGCGCCACTCGGCGTCGGAATCGATCCGGCGGTTGACGAAGGCCAGGGTGAGCGCGGCGCGCAGCAGGCCGAGCTGGCGGTTGAGGGTCGCCTTGCGCCGGCGAACCCGTTCCAGCGGTTGCAGGTCTTCGCTGCGCTTCGCCTGCGCCGGTTCGGCGAGCGCCGTCGACAGCCAGCGCTCGATGTCCGCGGCCCTGAGCTCGCGCAGGGGAATGGCGCCGAGATGGCGCGCCACCCGGCTTGCGATGTTGTACTCGTTCCGCGAGGTGCTGCCGGACGGCGCGTGACGGCAGAGATAGTCGTTGAGGGCGTGGGCGACGGTGTAGACGTTGCCGCCGGCCGGGACGTCCAGGAGCAAGAAGGCCGGGGCGGACCGTTTCTCGGGAACGGCGAACGCGGCCTGCTTGTCGAACCAGCGCCGGGCCAGCCATTCCGCGTCCGCGAGCGACAGGAAGCCGTAGCTGCCCAGACGCGTCTTGCGGTACTTCCCGCCGTCCCTGAGGCGGAGGCGCGCGAACCACTTGAGCGGCCGTCCGGTCTCGCCGCAGATCGAGAGGCCGAGGGCCCGGCCGCGGCCCAGCGTCATCCAGTAGGGCGCCGAACGGGGCGGCAGCGAGGCGATTTCCCAGGGATCGGAGAGATCGATCGCCGGGTTGCGCACCCGTCTGCCGCGCGGGGCCGGAGAAGCCGACCGGTTCGTCATTCGGAGGAGAGCGTCTGCAGCATGAGAGAGGACCAGTTCGATATCGCCGACCGCACGGTCCGGCAGGACCTTGCCGAGCGCACCGACCCCTACTGGCTCACCTTCGCGAAGCACCGGTCGATCGGCTTCGCCAAGAAGCGCGCCTGGACCTGGCATGCCCGCTTTCAGTGGCCGGACGGCGCGAAGCGCAAGAAGATCGTCGGGGTCACCGCCGACTCGCCCCAAGACCGGCCGGACCTGGAGCGCCTGACCTTCGACCAGGCGATGGGCCGGGTCAAGCTGTGGTGCGCCGAGGCGCAGGCCGCCGGGCGGCACTGGCAGCGGCACGGCCATCCGCCCCTGGCGCCGCCGGAGGACGGCAACGCCTACACGGTCCGCCACGCCTTCTGGGACTGGCTCGAATGGCGCCGCAGAGCCGGGCTGCCGCTCCATCCCTACCGGACGACCTACCGGCGCTATCTGGGACCGGAGCTCGGGTCCCTGCCGCTGGTCCAGCTCGAACAGCGGGACATCGTCCGCTGGCGCGACGGGATTGCGGCGACCCCGGCCTGGGACTCGACGCTGCGCTTTCCCCATATCGGCGAGGTCGAGACCGGCAGCGCCCTGTTCGAGGCGATCCGGCGCCGGCGTTGCACGGCCAACAGCCATCTGCTGGCGCTCAAGAACGCGCTCGACCATGCTCATCTGCACGGCCTTGTCGACTCCTCGATCGGCTGGCGCGGCGTGCGGCTGTTCCGGCGTCTCGGCCGTTACCGGCCCCTGGTGCTCGAGCCCGAGGAGATCGAAGCTCTGACCGGGCTGCTCGATCCGCCGGTGCGCCACCTGGTCGAGGCGGTCTGGCATTCCGGCGCGCGCATCGGCGAGATCGTAAGCCTGACCCCGGAGCGGGTCCTGGCGGCGCATCGCAAGATCATCGTCATCGACTCCAAGAAGCGGACCGCCCGCGGGATCGCCTTGACCGGGCGTGGCGCGCAATTCTTCGCCGGCCACGCTCGGGACAGGGCGCATGGCGAGATTTTGTTCCGCAATCCCCTGGGCGCACCCTGGACCGTGCAGCGCGCCGGCAACGGGCTGCGCCGGGAACTGCAGCGCATCCGGTGGCCCGAGCCGGTGACCTATCGCGCGCTGCGCAGCTCCTATTCGAGCTTCCTGATCGCCGGCGGCGTGCCGCCGGCCGTGGTGGCGCGCCAGCTCGGCCACACGTCGAGCGTGACCACGGAACTCTATTACGGCCATATCTCGGAATCGGCGGTCGATACGATGATCCGGCAGAAGATCGACCGGGCCGATCTGGTCCCGGACTCGTGACAATCGGGGCCATTGCCGGCGCATGAGGCCGCCGCCACATCCCGCCGGAACCCCATGCGAGGAATGCCGATGCGCGCCCTGCGCCTGATCGAGGAAGAGCAGCTCACCTTCGACGAGATCGCCGATCCGCCGCCGCCCGGCGACGGCGAGGCGCTGCTGCGCATGCAGGCCCTGTCGCTCAACCATATCGACCTGTTCGGCGTGCGCGGCATGGCCTTCGCCAAACGCGAGCTGCCGCTCATCGTCGGCGTCGAGGGCTCGGGTGTGGTCGAGGCGGTCGGCCCCGGTGTGGATCATGTGCAGCCCGGCGACCGCGCAATCGTCTATCCGGGCCTGTTCTGCGGCATCTGCCGGCGCTGCCGGGCCGGCCAGGAAAACCTGTGCGAGAATATCGGCGGCATCATGGGCTTCCATGTCGACGGGCTGGCGCGCGAACGGCTCGTCGCCCCGGCGGCGCGGGTGCTGAAGGTTCCGGACGATGTGAGCGCGGTCCAGGCGGCCTGCACGACCGTCACCTTCGCCACGGTGCAGCACATGCTGTTCGACAACGCGCAGCTCGAGCCCGGCGAGACGATCCTGGTTCATGCCGGCGGCAGCGGCATCGGCTCGACCGCGATCCGCATGGCGAAAGCCATCGGCTGCACGGTGATCACGACGGTCGGCAGCGCGGACAAGGCGGAGAAGGCCGCTGCGCTGGGCGCCGACCATGTCATCGACTATCGCGAGGAGCGCTTCGAGGGCCGGGTGCGGCGGCTGACCGGCCGGCAGGGCGTCGACGTCGTGTTCGAGCATGTCGGGCCGGACACCTGGCCCGGCAGCCTGCTCTCGCTCAGGCGCGGCGGCCGGCTGGTGACCTGCGGCTCGACCAGCGGCATCTCGGCGCCGACCAACCTCTACTCATTGTTCCAGCAGCAGCTCAGGATTATCGGCTCGTTCGGCTCGTCGGTGCGCAACTGCCGGGAGAGCCTGGACAAGATGGCGGCCGGCATCCTGCCCGTCATCGACAGCGAGATCGCGCTCAAGGACTTCCCGACCGCCATCGAGCGCCTGCGCAACCGCGACGTGTTCGGCAAGATCGTGGCGCGGTTCTGAGCGGGGCCGGCACATTGCCGGGGATCTCGCCTGCACCGCGACGCTCACCCGGGCTGTCGTTGGGCGACGGGAATTGCCGCGACGGATCTGGCATGGTCGAACGGTTGCCGCACCGGGCGACGTCCGGCCCGCGCGGCGACCGGCGAGCCGCAAGACGCCCGTGCCGTGACGCCGTTCAGGGCTTGGCAGTCAGGTGCGTTCCATGGAGCAAGCCTTGCCCAACAAACTTATTTTTTGTTGGGCAAGAGACGGTCCGCGAGATCGTCTGGCGATCGGTGCCCTGCCGTGACGCCGATCGGGACGGGTTGGGCGGTATCGTCACCATCTTCCAGGCGGGGGGACCCATGCCCAAGAACCACACCTACACCGCGACCGTGACCTGGACCGGCAACCGGGGCGACGGAACGCGCAGCTACCGGAGCTACGGCCGGGAGCACGATATCGCCTGCCCCGGCAAGCCGGTGCTTTGCGGCTCGGCCGATCCGGCCTACCGGGGCCATGCGGATCGGCACAATCCGGAGGATCTGCTGGTCGCCGCGCTCTCGGCCTGCCACATGCTCTGGTACCTGCATCTGTGCGCCAGCGCAGGCGTCGTGGTCACGGCCTACGAGGACCGGGCAGAGGGCACGATGCGGACCCATCCGGACGGCGCCGGCGAGTTTACCGGGGTCACGCTGCGGCCGCGGGTGACGATAACCGGCGACAGCGATCCGGCAATGGCGGAACGGTTGCACGAACGGGCCAACGCCATGTGCTTCGTCGCCCGCTCGGTCAACTTTCCGGTCGAACACGCGCCGGAGATCGTGACGGCGTAAGGTTCGATCGCCCCCGGCCCCTTCGGCCGCCGTTCCCCCGTCTCCCCTCGCCTTCCTCCTCGCCTTGGGGGGCGCTTTCATCGTACGGTGAGCGGACTCCGCCGCGGGGGCGGAACGGACAAAACGGAGGAAACGGCATGTCGGGCATGGACGGGGTTCTGGAGCGGGCGGTGGCGCAGGACGATGTGCCGTTCGCCGTGGGCATGGTCGGGGACGCGGACGGGGTGCGCTACAGCGGCGCCGTGGGCGACGCGGCGCCGGGCCGGGCGGCCGGCGAGGACACGGTGTTCCGCATCTTCTCGATGACCAAGGCGATCGGCGCGGTCGCGGCGACGATCCTGATCGACCGCGGGAAAATGCGCTTCGACACCCCGGTCGACGACATCCTGCCGCAGTTCGCCGACATGCAGGTGCTCGACGGCTTCGACGGCGACACGCCGGTCCTGCGCGCGCCGAAGGTGCGGGCCACCCTGCGCCACCTGGCGACCCACACCAGCGGCCTGGAATACGAGTTCTGGAACGCCGACGTCGCCCGCTACATGGAGGCGACCGGCCATCCGACCATCCTGTCCGGCCTCAAGGCGTCGCTGTTCTATCCGATGATGACGGATCCGGGCACGCGCTGGGGCTACGGCGTCGGCATCGACTGGCTCGGCCAGGCCGTCGAGGCGGTGGACGGCCGGCGCATCGACGCCTTCTGCCGCGAGGAGATCTTCGAGCCGCTCGGCATGGCGGACACGGCCTTCGAGCTGGACGGCGCCATGACGGCCAACCTGTGCGAGCTGATGGCGCGCGGCGAGGACGGCGTCTTCGCCCCGTTCGAGCTGGCGCCGCCGTCGCAGCCGGAAATGTACGGCATGGGCCACAACCTCTATTCGACCGCGCCGGACTATCTGCGCTTCCTGCGCATGGTGCTGCGCAAGGGCGAGCTGGACGGCAACCGCATCCTGTCCAAGAAGGCGGTCGCCGACATGACGACGGACCACATGCAGGGGCTCGCCTTCGAGAAGATGGTGACGATCGCGCCGCCGGTGACGGCGGATTTCGACCCGTTCCCCGGCACGAGGGTGACCCACAGCTTCGCCTTCATGCGCAACGAAGAGGCGATCCCCGGCCGGCGCAGCGCCGGTTCGCTGGGCTGGGCCGGTGTGTGCAACACCCACTACTGGCTCGATCCGGCGAAGGGCGTCGCCGCGGTCATCATGACCCAGTCGCTGCCCTTCGTCGAAGAGCGCTTCATGGCGACCTACGCCGACTACGAACGCGCGGTCTACGCCAGCCTCTGAGGGGAACCGGCTTCGGGTCCCCCGTCCAGCCCGTAAGTGCTGACCGCTGCCAAGAAGGTTGAGCAGTTCCTCTCCTCAACTGCCCGCTCCGGTGTCCCGGTTCGACGTGAAGCGAACCGGGCTGGCAAGACTGGTGTTCGCAATATTCCGTTCGAGCGACGCCCGGGCGGCAACGGTGAATGCAGACAGCGTCGAACTTGACTTCGGGTCGCGTCCCGCGGTCATCGCCCTCGGCGATATCGGAGCGGTCGAGGCGCAAGCAGGGTGGCGCTGGGCCGGCGTCAGCCTCGGCCATGCAGGGATGGCGGCGACCATATCGGGCCTGTCCCGCAGCGAAGCCATGACACTTGCCGACGCCGTGGAGAGGGCAAGAGCCGACTGGTGGCGCCGCACGCTGGCGCCGCAGATCGGCGCGCTTCGCTCCGTCCACGAACGGCTGTCCGGATTTGCCGATCCTCCGGGCTACGTCCACGCCGACACATTCGACGAGGTCGTGCAGGATGCGCAGGCGGCTGCGGGCGGGCTGGCGGCCCGGTGGCCGGACTCCCTGTCCGAGGCGCCGGAGATCCGGATGCTCCGAGGTATTCTGGAATTCCTGGAGTCGCCGGAGGATGCCCGGGCAAAGGCAAACCAGGCATTCATCACGAACGAACTGGTCCGGTCGCGCGAGCTGTTTAACCAGATCGAGGCCCGGCCGCTGACGGACGAGCAGTGCAAGGCGGTGGTCGTCGACGAGAATCGCAATCTGGTGGTCGCCGCTGCGGGCAGTGGTAAGACCTCCGTCATCGTGGCGAAGGCGGGATGGCTCGTCCGGAGGGGATACCGGAAGCCGTCCGAACTCATGCTGCTCGCCTTCGCACGGGATGCCCGGAACGAGATGGAGGAGCGCATCCGCGCACGCCTCGGGGCGAGCGCCGCGAAGGGCGTAACGGTCCGGACCTTCCACAGCCTCGGCATGGCGGTCATCGGCGAAGCCGAAGGCAAGCGTCCGGCGCTGGCCCGGACGGCGGAGAGCGACCGGGCGCTGTTCGACCGGCTCAAGGCCATCGTCGCCGATCTGCTGGCCGACGGCACCCTGTCGGAAGAGGTCCTAGAATGGTTCCAGGATCAGTTCGCGCCCTACAAGAGCGCACACGAGTTCGAGAACTGGGGCTCATACTGGAACTACATCCGGCGAAACGAAATCCGGTCCCTGAAGGGCGACGAGGTCAAGAGCTACGAGGAGTGCGAGATCGCGAACTTCCTCTATCTCAACGGCGTCGCCTACGAATACGAAGCGCCCTACGAACATGAGACCGCGACGGCGGAGAAGCGCCAGTACAAGCCCGACTTCCATCTCCCCGGCCACGGCATCTACATCGAGCATTTCGGGCTCGACGCCGCGGGGAATACGGCGCCGTTCGTCGACCGGGAGAAATATCTCGAGGAGATGGCATGGAAACGCGGGGTCCATGCCGAACGGGGCACCGTCCTGGTCGAGACCTTCACGCGCGATCGCGCTGAGGGCCGGCTGATCCGGAACCTCGAAGAGAAGCTGGCGGCGCATGGCGTGGAGCTGTCCCCGCTGCCGCGGGAGCAGGCGTTTGCAGTCCTCGAAGACCAGGGACGGATAGATCCGTTCATCCGCGTCCTGGCGACCTTCCTGCAGCATTTCAAGGGCAGCCGGCTCTCCCTGGGCGAGGTTGCCGGACGGGCCCGGTCCATGGACGACGAGGGGCGGGCCAAGGCGTTCGTGACGGTGTTCAGGCCGGTCTTCGAACGCTACCAGGAGACGCTGACCCGGGCGGGAGAGATCGACTTTCACGACATGATCAACAGGGCGACCGAGCATGTGGAGGCCGGCCGCTACCGGAGCCCGTTCGGCTACATCCTGGTCGACGAGTTTCAGGACATCTCGCCGGCGCGGGCGCGGTTGTTGAAGGCGCTGCTCGACAGCGCGCCGGGCTCGCAGCTGTTTGCCGTCGGGGACGACTGGCAGGCGATCTACCGGTTCGGCGGCTCGGACATCGCCGTCATGCGGGAATTCGGGGACCGGTTCGGCGCGTTCGAACGCATCGACCTCGAAACCACGTTCCGGTGTTCGGACCGCATCGCGGCGGTCGCGACCGATTTCGTGCTGCGCAATCCGGCGCAGATCCGCAAGACGGTCCGCGCGACGCGGAAGGCGGACGGGCCGGCCGTGCATGTCGGGCTCCCGGGCGACGGCGAGCTTTCGCTGCTCAAGGAGGCGCTCGACCGGATCGCCGGGGATGCGTCCCGGCACGACGGACCATCGGACGTGCTGCTGCTGGGCCGTTACCGGCACTTGCAGCCCCTGAACCTCCGCGGCCTGTCGAAGCAGTATCCCGACCTTCGCTTCACCTGGATGACCGTGCACCGCTCCAAGGGGCTGGAAGCCGACTATGCCGTGGTGCTCGGACTGTGTTCCGGCAAATTCGGCTTTCCGGTCGAAATGGCCGACGACCCGCTGCTCGACCTGGTGATGGCGGCGCCCGAAGCGCATGCCAATGCCGAGGAGCGGCGGCTGCTTTATGTCGCGCTTACCCGTGCTCGCCGGCAGGTGTTCCTGTTGGCAGAGGGCGGCCCGCCGTCCGCATTCGTGACCGAGCTGACCGGCGGCCGATACGACGTCACCGTATTCGGCCGCCCGCCGGAAGGCGACGTGCCCTGCCCGCAGTGCCGGGAAGGTCGGATGGAACGCCGGGAAAAGGCCCGCGACGGAAGCGTCTTCTACGGCTGTTCCAACTGGCCGTATTGCGAGCACAGGGGGCGCCCGTGTCCGAAATGCGGAACCGGCCTGCCGGTCAAGTCCGGCAGCGCGTTTCGTTGCCGCGACTGCGGGGGATCGATCGAGGCGTGTCCGTCCTGCGGCGGCTGGCTGGAAACCAGGATGGGGCGGTTTGGCCGCTTCCTCGGCTGCTCCAACTTTCCCGATTGCGACTACACGCGCAACTTGGAGAAACGCGGAAACCGGTCCGGAAGACCGTCGGAGAAGCGGACAAGACCAAGCCGAATGAGGCGCTGATCTGTCGTGTCCAGGGTTTCGCCCGTGTCCACGATGAGCAGGAATGACGACATCGAGGCATGTGGGCGTCGGGGTACCGAAAGGAACGGAGTAGCGGGCTATGTACGCGGTCCCGCTGAGCGGCAGCATTCACCTGCCTGGGAGAGTCGGTCGGTCCGTGCTATGCCCGCAATCAGGCGGTGCAGATTCGGTTCCCGTCCGGCTCCGGACTGAGAAGAGTCGGCAGGCCGGGGCCCGAAAGCGTGCGGCATGGGGAGTCCGTCTTGCCCGAATACCGTGTTCATGATGGCGAACTCGTGCCGCCGTTTAAGTCCCTGGAACGCTATTTTCGCAGCGGCGGCACGACGATCCTCCAGGCGGCGTTCGAGCATTCCTATTTCGTCCACCCGGACAGAGTCCGGCAGAACACGCCCCTGTATCCGGACCGGGCGAGACTGAGCCGCGAGCACTATCCCGGGCTCGACCGAGGTGCCCGCGGCATGTGGCAAGGACGCGAAGTCAAGCTCGGCGACAACTCGAAGGCCCAGCAGGCCTGGGCGCGGTATACCGGGCGGCGGATCGAACGCGCGATCGGCTACGGCATCCGGCATGTCTGGGGCCACCCCTGGGATCCGGACGCGTTCACCGCCGGATGGAATCTCTGCTACATGCCGTTCTGGGCAGGCATGCTCACGGAACGGCAGCACCCCCATCCGGAATTGGAAAAGGCGGTTCGGCAGGCGGCGTGGGACCTTTACTTCGGCGACGACCCGGTCTGCGATCCGCCGGAATTCGTCACCGACCCCGGCGTCGATCTCGACGCCATGCTGGTCGGCCAGCCAATCCTGATTCTGGCCGGGGTAGGCAGACTCGGTGCCCGTCAGCGGAGAGCATCGACGGAGGCATATTCAGTCCGGACAGCCGGCGTAGCGGAGTGCGGAGAGACGCTTCAGAACATTGTGCGGGATCTCATGTGCACCGTTCTTGTGGACTTTCCCGAAGTGCTGGACGGGGAAACGATCAACATGCTGGAGACGTCGAAGAATCCCCTGGGCCTTAAGATTGGCAACCATGCTTTGATCCGGAGGGTCCGCGACGGGACGAAGGTCGCCGGTCACGGCAGGTACTGGACGCAGCCATATGGCGGACGCTGGTTTGTGTGTTCCCAGTGGTGGAAGGACGATCACCGACACAATGCCCGGAGACTGGCGGTGTGGGTCGAAACGCTGGTCGACGGAATGGAACATACCGGTGCCAGGAACCGCTTGCTGGACATTCTCGATCGCCTGTCCGTCCATGAAGAACGATCCGGCCTGCTAATCCGGAACTGAGGATCGCGCCGACGATTGGATAGTAGTGCACGATGCGGCATTGGCGGTCGGGTCACGCCGGCAGGATACATCGTCCGGCCGTCGAACAGTAAGAGAACTGCAACCCGGGGTCGTCTCGCCTGCGTCATCCGGTTCGGTTTTCTGGTGAAGACGATTCGTATGGCCTGCATCGGCCCCGTCCGCCCGATCGTGAACTCCGACCCGGCAGACCAAATAGTTGCAGCGACCAGCGTCGTGCTCGATGTCCCTCTGCTCGCTCGCGACCGAATCGTCGGACAATCGCTACTCGTTCCACTGGTGTTGTTTTTGTGACAACTTTTCCATAAGCGGACCATTCCGGCGTGATAGCCTTTCCCCATGCGATACGATCCGAAGACCTTCCGAAGGCTGGCTTTCCACGATGTGCCGCCGGCGTCCCGCGAGGGTAGCGATGCGCCGTGCGCATACCTTGAGCGTTTCCTCAAGACCATCGAAGCGCGCGAGCCTGTGCCGCAGGCGCTCGTCGCGACGGACATCGAGGCGCGTGCGAGACAGCGGAAAAGAACACGGATTGGCGGCGCGGGGATGGCCGCTTTGGCCCGTCCACGGCATCCCGGTCGTCATTGGGAGGATGTGCCCTTCGTCGAGGATTCCTATGGGGTGAACTCAGGCGACATTCTGCATCGCTGGGACCAACGGGCGCTGCTCGTACAGCCCGCACCGCGCCCAGCCGCCCGTGGGCCGGCACCGCTACGCCATCCGCCGTTTCTTCGGTCCCAATCTCGCCACCGAAATCTACTGCGCACCCACCCAAACGGGTCCCGGCAACCCACCGCGCTGGCCGCCTGTCATCTACGAGAATCACCTCGCCTTGTGGTACGACGCTGACTACAACGCGGACGACCAGAAGGACTTGACGATAGTTCTAAATCGCCAAGAAATGGGACCTTCACATGACTAAATCCGGACAAATGACTTGAATGACACATTTGATGATATCGCAGCCTGGCTCTACTGGCACGGGCCAAATCCAGAAATCGTTTCGCAATTTCTTGTTGCAATTTCTGTAGCTATAATTGCTGTTTTTACAGCGGCCTTCATGGCGCCTCACTTCAGTATCATTAACAAGAGGCGCAGAAAGAAGATCAAAGAAAAACAAAAGAGGTGGATTGTAGTTCGGCGAAGGCTTGTCAATGTAAATGCGGATTTGAGGAGCGCTACTGAGAGACAAGAAATAAAGGAGATTATAACAGAAATTACCCGATTGATTATATGGCCAACTCTATTTTTTACTTTAACCTACTCCCTTTCAGCAGTGTTTCTTATTGCTGCATATCGTTCTGGGGAAGAAGCCAACGTTAAATTGAAGAGTGCAATAAATGCATACATCGAGCATATTGACATGTCTTCAAAATCCCTGTGGCAGTCTACTTCACCGACTGTCAAACAAGTATTGTATTGTGATGAACTTCCGGACGAACTGAAAGCTGGGGCCAATTGTGAGGATCATGTACCACGAGAATCGCGTCAAAGAATCGCGGAATTGCGATGCAAAAATAGGGCATCACTGTACGAAAAGGAAAAATGGTATGAAGGATATTCGGAACTTGACCGGCTGCATGGAACTATTCTTGCTTATAGATTGTGCATGCTGGAAGATGGTTGGATTACAACAAAGTGCAAGGAAGATGGGGGCAACGAGGATCAATGTACAAAGATAGACTTTCAGGAGTCGATATGTCTACAGGAAACCAGAAAATGGCTAAACGGTATATTGGATAGACAACCATGTGAGGACGCAAGAAATTGGCGGTACCCCAGTCGGCCGGAACCGAGAAACAGGCAATGGTGAGTTTGAGGGAATTGGGAACGCCGCAACCGCTATAAGGCATCTGACAAGCATGATTCTCCAGGCGGTCCGCCAAGAGCACAGATTGCACGCCAACTCGCGTAGGGGGCCTGAACTCGCGGCGTCGCGCGGAAGCTGACGTAATGTTCCGGCGGTTGCGTCGCGAAGCCAGCTACCGACGGCGGCACAGAGTCGAACACCAGCTTGGGGTACCCGCACGACTGCGGGCTAGCGGTGTGACGGGCGCGCGACTGTCGATCCGCGTCATTTGCGAAAACGGACCGTCGCCCGCACCGAAGGACAGGTCGCCGTCGCGCCGGACTGCTATGGTTGTTCACCCGGCGGCCTGCCGCCAGTCCTCGCTCAGGATATCTTCCGCGATGCTGTCCGATACCCGGACAGCGACCTGCCGCACGGAGTCGTCCGCCAGGTGGGCGTAACGCGCCGTCGTCTCGACCCGGCTGTGGCCGAGCAGCCGGCCGATCGCCGGCAGGGTCTCGCCGAGCGCCAGGGCCCGGGAGGCGAAGCTGTGCCAAATATCATGTAAAAATAGGTGAAGTGCGGCACCCGGCGCCTGATGTGCGCTGACCTATCAGAAAACATTGTCTAACAGTAGGTTACTACGGATGACCGGGCTCCTCGAAGGCTTGCATCCGCGTCTCCGACGCGCTAGAAAGCGACGGATATGCATGCCAGTCGGTTCCTATTCGTTTACGGATTTGGACCGAATTTTCGGGGAGGCGGGATGCCGGCACAAAACGCGATCAGGATATCCAAGCGGACGGTGGACGCGCTCGCGGTCGAGCGCGGCGACGCGGTGTTCTGGGACCGCGACCTGACCGGCTTCGGCGTCAGGGCGTATGCGACGGGGCGCAAGGTCTACGTGGTCCAGATGCGGGGGCCGGGCGGCGGCATGAAGCGCGCCACGCTCGGCGCGCACGGCGACCTGCCGCCCGACGAGGCGCGCAAGGAAGCGGCCGTCGTCATCGACCGCATCCGCCGCGGCGAGGAGCCGTTCCCGCCCGAGCCCGAGTCGGAGCCCACCGTGGCCGACCTCGCGGCGCGCTACCTGACGGCGCATGTCGCGGTGAACTGCCAGCCGGGGACGGCGGCGAACTTCCGGCGCGTCGTGGAGCGCTACATCGTGCCCGGGCTCGGCCATCTGCCGCTCTCGGCGGTGGAGCGCTCGCATGCCTCGGACCTGCATTACGGGATGCGCGACAAGCCCATCCAGGCGAACCAGACGATCGGCGTGCTCGCCAAGATGTTCCGGTTGGCGGAGGCGTGGGCCATGACCCCGCCCCGGCGCAATCCCTGCCGGTCGGTGAAGCCCTACGGGAAGAACCGGCGCGAGCGGTTCCTGACGCCGGAGGAATACCGGACGCTGGGCCGCGTGCTGGACGAGGCCGAGACGGAGGGCGGGTTCCTGCCCGCGGGCGTGGCGGCGATCCGGCTGCTGCTGCTGACCGGCTGCCGCAAGAACGAGATCGTCACCCTGCGTTGGGACGACATCGACCGGACAGCGGGCGAGATCAGACTTCGCGAGACGAAGACCGGCGCGCGGCGCATCCCGCTGACGCCGGCGGTGGAATGGGTGCTGGACGGCATCCCGCGCTTGGAGAACAACCCCTGGGTGATCGTCGGACAGAACCCGGGCGACCACCTGAAGAACCTCGACCAGATCTGGGCGCGGCTGCGCCGGCGGGCCGGGCTCGACGACGTGCGCATTCATGACTGCCGTCACAGCTACGCCTCCCGCGCGCTGGCGATCGGCGAGGGCCTGCCGGCGATCGGCCGGCTGCTCGGTCACCGCAAGGTGACGACGACCGCGCGCTACGCGCACCTGGCGCGTGACACCGAGAAGGCCTCGGCGGTCAAGGTCGGGGGCAGCATCGGGGCGGACATTCTGGGCACGGACGCGGAGCAAGACTGCGCGGCCTGACGGGCGGCGCGGCGCGGGAACGGAGAAGACGGACATGGCGCGGCTGGGGAAGAAGAGGATTTCGCGGCGGACGGTCGAGGCGCTGAAGGTGGAGAAGGACACCATCTTCTGGGACAGCGAGCTGGCCGGCTTCGGGGTCCGCGTCCATCCCACGGGCCGGAAGGTCTACATCGCGCAGACCCGCGCGGGCGGCAAGGCGGCGAAGCGGGTGACGGTGGGACGGCACGGCGTCGTCACCGCGGAGGAAGCCAGGCGCCGCGCCGCGCTGATCGTCTCCCGGATCAAGGCGGGCGAGGAGGCGATCCCGGAGCCGATGGCCGCGAAGCCGGCAGGGGGTCCGACGGTGGGCGAACTGGCCGAACGCTGGCTCGAGAAGCATGTCGCGGTGCGCTGCAAGCCGAAGACCGAATCCATGTACCGGCTGGTCGTCGCGAAATACATCCTGCCGGCGTTCGGCCGGCGCCCGGCGCTCGCCCTCGGCCACCGGGAGGTGACGGCGTTCCATCACTCGCTGAGCGCGAAGCCGGTGATGGCGAACCACGTGGTCGACACGCTGTCGCGGATCTGGAACGCGGCCGAGGACCGGGGAGACGTCCCGGAGGCGAGCAACCCGTGCCGGCTGGTGGCGAAGAACCGCGAGCGCAAGCGCGAGCGGTTCCTGACCGATGCGGAGTTCCGGCGCCTGGGCCGGGTGCTGGACGAGGCGGAGACCTGCAAGGGCGTCTCCACGCACGCCGTGGCGGCGATCCGGCTGCTGCTGCTGACCGGCTGCCGCAAGGGCGAACTCCTGAACCTGCGCTGGAGCGAGGTGGACCTGGAGGCGAACGAGTTGCGGCTGCCCGACACGAAGACTGGCCCGCGGACGATCTCGCTGTCGCCGGAAGCGGCGTCGGTGCTGCGGCGGATTCCCCGGCTGCCGGACAACCCGTTCGTGATCCCGGGGAAGATCAGGGGCAAGGCGATGCGCAATCTGAACGACCCCTGGGAGATCGTCTGCGAGCGCGCGGGGCTGGAGGACATGCGGCTTCACGACTGCCGCCACAGCTATGCCTCCAGGGCGCTGGCGCTGGGCGAGTCGCTGCCGATGATCGGGCGCCTGCTCGGTCACACCCAGGTGGAGACGACCGCGCGGTACGCGCACCTGGCGGAGGACTCGGTGAAGGAGTCTGCTGGGCGCGTGGCGGAGAGCATCGCCGGCGACCTGCTTGCCGGTTACCTTCGAGCGCCGGGTCGAGCGTGTCGTGAGTGGGACAGACCGCGGTTGGAGCAACCCGGCCGCTGTTGCTTGAAATCGGACAGAAACGTCCTATAGTCCGGTCATGAAAGGCAGGGAGTTCATCGAACGGATATCCGGGATCGGCCGCGAGCGGGGCGTCCCGGTGCGTATCGACACCGAGCGCGGCAAGGGCAGCCATGTCACGCTCTACTATGGCTCGCGATTCACGATCGTGAAGGACCGTCGGAAGGATATCGGGCCTGGCCTGCTGTCCTCGATGATCCGTCAATTGGGCCTCGCCCGACGTGACTTCGAACGCGGCTGAAAGGAGGAGCCAACCATGCGATTCACCTACCCCGCGCGATTGCAGCGCGCCGGAGCCGACGAGATCGTCGTCTCGTTCCGCGATCTGCCGGAATGTCTGACGTCCGGCGCCGACGAAGCGGAAGCACTGGCCGAGGCGGCCGATGCGCTGGAGGAGGCCATCGCCGGACGCATGAACCGGACCGATATCATCCCTGCGCCCAGCCCGCGCCGTGCGGGCGAGCATTCGGTTTCCGTGCCGGCCGATACCGCGGCAAAGGCGGCGCTCTGGGTTGCGCTGAAGGAGAGCGGCACGAGCCGTGTCGCGCTGGCCGCCCGTCTCGGCATCGACGAAAGGGCCGTGCGCAGGATGCTCGATCCGCGCCACCGCAGTTCCGCGAACCGCATTCACGAGGCCCTGCGGGCGCTGGGCCGGGACCTTGTGATCGAGACCCGCGCTGCGTGAGGCTGATCGGCTGGTGCCGCAGTGTCAGTCCGGGTCGCGGGCGGCGACGTCCGGCGCGCCGCCCGGGGCGGTCGGGAACCGCTCCTCCCACCAACCGAATCGGTGGCGTCCGCCGGTCTCGATGACCGGCGTGGAGAAGGCTGAAATCACGCCGACAGAAAATCACCCGCCGATCGGTAGTGTCTCAGAAACTGAGACACTACCTGCCGATCAGGGGCATTGCGCGCGCTTGACGGCTGTGATACGAGGACCGGTGGAGTGGTGGGCCGAGAGCACACAATGCCGCCGCCGGGACGGCCCGTCTTTGACCAGCGATCCCACATGAGGGGGGAAACAGCCATGAAGACAGCTACGACGATACTCCTACTGGCCTTCACGCTGATCGCGGTGCCTCACATGGCGTTTGCTAGCACGCTGTGCGCTGAGCAGTCGAAGATCAAAACGATGAAATTGTACAACAGCGAAAGCCGTATAGGGCTCTCCTTCCCATCCTATCCTGTCCTGACGCCCCGCTCAGCCTACAGAGATCGCAAGTACCTGGACATATGGCAAAGTGTCTCGTATGCAAGGTGGAGCGAGAAGTACAACATTCTGAGGCTGGCCTTTGTGATGGATGCCAAGGTCGACATATACAGCTCAGACCATGACTGCCAGGGTCCGCAGGATGAATTTACCATTGAGCTGAGCTTGCAATAGTGGGCCGGGGACATGATTCACAGAACTGCGGCTTTCGTCTTGGCGGTTATGTGCCTGTGTTCGGGGGCCGATGCGGCGCCGGAGCACAAGGCGATCTACGGGATGTACGACGACGAGATCGACAGAGCTGTGGATGTGGGTGAAATCTATGGCACGCCCGTCAGCTATTTCCTGGCGGCGCCAGTCATTACTCTTGATGTTGGTGTCCGTGCAGGCTGTTCCAGCCTGCCGCAGACCATACGGGTAGACTTGGCGCAGCATGTTCATCGGGCATTGGAAAACTGGAAGAGGGCGGGTTTCCAATTCAGGCTTAGCGGTTCAGAGATCGAACCTGCGGGCCACGGAATCAATATCGTCGTCGCCAATGATCGGACGCAAGGGCTTGGGTGGACGAATTTTCACCGCACGTCGCCAACCAGGGTCCACATCAATCAAGCGGCCATACAGCTGTGCGCCAACTTTCAGGCACTCAGGGATCTGGGCGCGATTCGGCCCGACATGGCGTTGCAGGAATACCTGGAGATGATGGTGTTTCTCACGGTCTCGCACGAGCTCGGGCATGCACTTGGTCTGGGCCACTCCGATCCCCCTGCGCCGGGCTACGAACTGATCGTGACGCCGACCAATATTCGACAGGCTCCATCACTTATGCTGAGCGGTGTTTCCCAAGAGCAGATCTACATCCTGGAGCTGTCCCGGTTCTTGAGGCGGCATGTTGTATTGGCGGATATAGGGCCATCACGAAACGACATTCAAGGCGCGAACATCATGCTCCGGGGTGGAGAGCGCAATAGCGGGGTGACCCGTCTGTTTCTGGCCCTTTGCCTGGCGTATGTAACATGTACGCATTAACCGGGGATTTGAGCTTTTCGGCCGCATCAGATTTTTCGGAGGCTCAGGGCGAATGAGCCAGCCACCGCCGCCGGGCCACGGACGCGGAGTTCCGCAACTGGTATCTCGGGCGGGTCTCGACGCTCTACGACTCGGCCTACGACCTCACGCTGCGGTTCTGCCGCCTGGCGGAGCAGGCCTGCCGGGTCGAGGTCGGCGACTGGGCGGCGACGTTCATCCGCCCGGCCTGGGACGCGCAGCACCGCGGGCTGCTCGCCGGGCAGGGCCTGATGCTCGACCTGCAGCGCATGGACTTCGCGCACATGGAGCGCTACCGGCCGGAGGCGCAGGGCGCGCTGACGGTGCGGCTGAGCGCGCTCGATGCGGTGGCGCTCGAGGGCGTGCGGCAGACCGGGCGCGGGGTGTTCACCCTCGGCGAGGCGCTCTTCGACGAGGCGATGCCCGACGAGTACGCGCGGCGCATCGCGTCGCTGCGGGTGACGGTGCCGGGTTTCGGCGAGGGGCTGGGCGGGCGCCTTGCGCTCATCGGCCACCGCACGTACCTCGACCGCGGAAAATCCGAGGCGGGCGGCCTCCTCAACGTCTTCGGGCGCCAGCAGATCACGCTTGCCGGCGCCGAGACCGACACCGCCAGGATGAGCGCCAGGGGCGGGCGGCTCCTGCCCTTCGAGCGCTGCGGGGCGAACTCGACCTGGCTGCTCGCCTTCCCGGCCGCGGCGCGGGACATCGAGGCGCGGCGCCCGCGCTCACCGCACCGGGCGGCGCTCGAGACGCTCGAGGACGTCATCCTCGAGATTCGCTACACTGCACGGACCTGACGGGAGAGCATCATGTCAACATCTTTACAGCCTTCGGCCCCGCCTGTCGCTTCGTGCCGTTCTCCCTTGCGCCGCCTCGCCCCGCGCGCGGGCGCACCCGACGGCGGTGAACGTCGTCGATCGGAATACTCCAGCACCAACCCGCCGAATGCGCCGGCGCGCGGGCTGACCGGCGGCCATGGCGCCGCTCCGGCGGGCCGCGCCCGCCTCTCCCGCCTCCCCGTCCTCGCGCTGCTGCTCGGGGCGCTCGGCCTGTTCGCGGCCGCGCCCGCCCAGGCGCAGTCCCAGATCTGGTCGGCGACGCTGACAGTGGATGAGGACGCCGGGCGTCTCGGCTGCGACACCAGCCGGGCTACCCAAGACGACTGCTCCGCGGCGCTCACGGACGATGACTTCGAGTACAACGGCGTGACCTATCGGGTCAGGACCCTCGTTTACTTCTCTAGCCACAATATCATACGTCTCAGCCTCAACCCGTCACCACTTGGGCGCCTTCCCGCCGGGCTGGAGTTGCATCTCGGCCCTACGCGGGTGACCTTTGGTACAGAACAGAGGGCTATCAATTTTAACAATGTCAACCCGCAATGGACCGACAACCAGCAGGTCGCGGTGAAGCTGGTGGTGCCCTCGCTGGGCCGCGCCGGCAGCATGTCCGTCGACGGGTTCCACCCAATGGGACCCGGACGCATGAAGATCGCCGAGGGCACATCGATCACCTACGGCATCGTGATCCACCAGCCGCCGACCCTGGATCTGACCATCACGCCGCGACACCACAACGTCCGACCGGACGGCAGCGACTACCCCAACGTCGACAACAGCCTGCTCACGATCCACAACGCGGTCACCTGGAAAGCCGCCCCGCACCCCAACTACCTGAGCGGGGACTGGCAGCAGGCCAAATCGGTCAGGCTCACCGCCGTGGACGACAACGAGTGCAAGTCGCCGCCCGGCACCCGGTACTGGATCAGGCACCACGGCAGCGGCGGCGGTCCCGACTGGGGCGGGTGGGACCGGCAGGACCGGCACCATGGCCTGGTGATCTCGATCGAAATCATCGACGACGACTGCAAATATCTGGCCGCTTCCCCGGGCCAGGTGTCGCCGGAGGAGGGCGCCAGCGCGACCTACACCGTCCGCCTGAAGACGCCGCTCGAGGACGCCGCGTACATTTCCCCGCGCATCAGCGTCCCCGGCGACAGCGACCCCGGCGCGATCACGGTCTCTCCCGAGCGGATCCGGGTCGAGGCGGGAGACACGAGCCCGAAGACGTTCACGGTCAGCGCCGGAAGGGACGCGAACTCCCGTAACGAGGTCCTGGTTGTCGACCACAGCGTCGACTCGCCGGAGGTCCCGGCGGATTACCTGGGCGGCCGGGTGACCGTCATTGTCCAGGACGAACAGAACGCGGCGAGGACGCATGAGCGCGACGCGCTGAGCGTGACCGGGCTCGCGCTCACGGCCGGTTCGGAGGCGGTGGCGCTGAGCCCGGCCTTCTCGCCGGGGGTGACGTCCTACCGGGCGCAGGTCCCGGCGGGGACGGCGGGCGTGACGCTGGCGCCGCACTGGAGCGGCGGGGCGAGCGTGCACGCGGGCTCGCGCCGGGGCGGGACGACCTTCACGCGCCCGGCGCGGGTGCGGCCCTCGGGGACGGCGGTCGCGCTGGCGCTGGCGCCGGACGGCGGCGCGACCGAGCTGTGGGTGATGGCGAGCGGCGGTTCGAGCGGCATGACGACCTACCGCATCGAGGTGACCGAGGCGCAGGCGCGCGAGGAGCCGCCGCCGCAGACGGCGGAGACGCCCGAGGAACAGACCCCGCCGGAAGAAGAGGCCCAGACCGTGGCGGTGGCGTTCGGCAAGGTCCCGGCGGAGCATGACGGGCGGACGGCGTTCGCGCTCGACGTGCAGTCGGGCTCGAAGCCCGCTCCCGACGCGTTCAAGGTGACGGCCGGGACGGTCACGGGCGTGGAGCCGCTGGACCCGGTGCTGTGGCGGGTCCGCGTCGCGCCGAGTTCCTGGAAGGACGTGAAGATCGCGCTCGGCGGGGCGTCGGCGAAAGTCCCGGGCCCGGCGCGCATCCGGGTCGCGGACGCGCGGGCGAAGGAGGGCAAGGACGCCTCGCTCGACTTCGCGGTGACGCTGAGCCGCGCGGCGTCGGGGCCGGTCTCGGTGGACTACGCGACGAAGGACGGCACGGCGGCGGCGGGGGCGGACTACACGGCCGCGTCGGGCACGCTGACCTTTGCGCCGGGCGAGACGGCGAAGACGGTCTCGGTGGCGCTGCTCGACGACTCGCATGACGAGGGCAAGGAGACGTTCACGCTCAGGCTCTCGAACCCGCAGGGGGCGTATCTGCGCAAGATGCACCGCGAGGCGAAGGGGGTCGTCAGGAACGACGACCCGCTGCAGGCGATGTGGCTGGCGCGGTTCGGGCGCATGGTGGCCTCGGACGCGGTGGCGTCGGTGACGGCGCGGCTGGAGACGCCGCGCGGCGCCGGCTCGCACGTGACGCTCATGGGCCAGCGCATGAACTTCGGCGAGGCCGGGGGCGGCGGCGCCGCCGCGCTCGCGACCGTGCTGACGGGGTTCGCGCAGACCTTCGGCGCGCCTTCCGCGCCGGCGGCGGCGGACGACGATCCGTTCGCGCGCCACGGCCTGACCGGCGGCTGGCGCGACCCCGCCGCCGCCCGGCGCCCGCCGGGTGACGGCGCGCGAGCTGCTGCTCGGCACCTCGTTCCGGGCGGTGCTCGGCCAGGGCGCCGGTTCGCAGTGGACGAGCTGGGGCCAGGGCGCGTCGGT
Organism: Alphaproteobacteria bacterium; assembly: GCA_965202925.1. GTDB lineage: Bacteria > Pseudomonadota > Alphaproteobacteria > Bin65 > Bin65 > Bin65. The sequence goes on from CBDBCG010000003.1 coordinate 744,414, forward strand.
GTCGCAGTTCTCGGCGGCGGTGCCGGGTCTCGGCCTCACCGGCGAGGCGGCGACCGGGTCGATGGGCATGGACTACGAGCGCGGCCGGCTGCTGATGGGCTTCGCGATGACGCACAGCGTCGGCGAGGGCACGGCGAGCGATGCGGGCTGGCGCTACGCGCTGGGCAGCACGGCGACGATGATGATGCCCTATGCGCGGCTTGCGCTCTCGGAGCGCATCTCGGCGTGGGGCATGGCGGGCACGGGCTCGGGGCGCATGACGCTCGACCTCGACGGCGGCGTGGCGCAGCGCTACCGCACGGACCTCGCGATGACGCTCGCGGCGACCGGGGTGCGGGGCGAGCTGATAGCCCCGGCCGAGCCGGGCGGGTTCGCGCTGGCGCTGAAGGCGGACGCGTTCTGGGTGCGGACCGAGTCCGACCGGGTCGCGGGATCCGCGTTCGGCAACCTCGCGGGCGCGCACGGCGAGTCGAGCCGGGTGCGGGCGGTGCTGGACGGCTCGCGCACGTTCGCGTTCGCGAGCGGCGCGGCGCTGACGCCGTCGGTCGAGCTCGGGGTGCGCCACGACGCGGGCGACGCGGAGACGGGGACGGGCCTCGAGGTCGGGGCCGGCCTCGGCTGGGCGGACCCGTCGCGGGGCCTCGACATGGCGCTGAAGGTGCACGGCCTCGCGGTGCATGCCGCCGAGGGCTACGACGAATGGGGCGTCACGGGGCAGCTCCGGCTGGTGCCGGGCGGCAACGCGGGGCGCGGCCTCTCGATGTCGCTCACGCCCTCGTACGGCGCGGACCCGGCGGGCTCCGGGCGTCTGTGGGCGCTGCCGGCGTCGTCGGGGCTGGCGGCCACCAATGGCGGGGCGGAGCCGACGAGCCGGTTCGACGCGGAGGCGGGCTACGGCATGGCGCTCCTCGGCGACCGCTTCACCGGCACGCCCAATGTCGGGTTCGGGCTGTCGGAGACGGCGCGCGAGTACCGCATGGGCTGGCGGCTGACGTCCGCCGTGCGGGGCGACCCGGGCTTCGAGGTCAGCCTCGACGCGACCCGCCGCGAGGCCGTCAACGACAACGGCGCCGAGCACGGGGTGATGCTGCGCAGCCTCATCAAGTGGTAGCGGGGCGGCGCGCGGCCTTCCCGGCCGCTCGCCCGGCCGGTGACGGATCTCCGGACGAACCTGTCGGCCATGGTTGCCGCGAACTCTACTCCGCGGCGATCAGGGCGCGCCTGACCGCCTCCGGCTCCTTCTGGATCACGCGCAACAGCGTCGCGGCGGGGCCGCTGACCCGCCGCGCACCCTGCTCCCACTTGCGGTAGCCGGACAGGCTCATGCCCATCAGGGGGGCCATCTGCGCCTGGGTGAGCTTCGCCTGCTTGCGGACCTCGCGCGGGGTCACGGGTGCATGAACGACGGCGGGGCCTTCGCCCCTGGCATGGGCCAGCGCCTCGTTGAGGGACTGGATCAGGTCTTCTCCGAACGTGCTCATGGCTTCTGTATGGACGCCTCCCGGGACGCAAGGGCCGATTTCGGTGTGACGGGCAGGCAGATTGCAGTTCTGTATCCGGCCTGTTGATGCGTGGTCTTCTACCCGCTGGCCCTGATGGTATCTGCCAATCCGCGCCTCATTCTCCTCGTGGGCTTTTCGCCCCTGAAGCCATGCAGGCTTGGCGGATCGCGGTCTGACCTGTTTGCCATCACTCCTTGTCGTGCCTTGCGCAACCTTTCAGCGGCCACCTCCTCTCTGTTGGTTCGCTGTCCCGTCGTCAGCCGCGCCTACGCCGACTGGCTGACGAAGTCCGCCCGGTACGCCCGGTCATGAGCCAGCAGGGCCCAGATCGTGCGCGCCGTCTTGTTGGCCAGCGCGACCGTGACTACGTTGGACGGCCGCCGCTCGGCCAGCCGCACCGCCCACTCCGGCGGTGCCTTGGCGTTGGTGAGCACGCTCCGCGCGCCGTGGATCAGCAGGGTTCGCAGATACCTGTCCCCGCGCTTGGAGATGCCGAGGATGCGGACCCGCCCGCCAGTGCCGTCGTGCCGCGGCACCAGGCCGAGCCAAGCGGCGAACTCGCGCCCCGACCTGAAGGCCGAGGGATCGCCCATCGCGGCGACGACGGCCGTCGCCGTCAGCACGCCAACGCCGGGGATCTCAGCAATGCGCTTGCTGTCGGCATTGCCGCGGTGCCACACCCGGATCCGCTGCTCGATCTCGCCGATCTCCTCGTCGAGCCGGCCGACCCGCGCCCACTGCTCGCGAAGCGTGTCGATCACCATCGCCGGCAGACGCTCGGCGACCCGCTCCAGGGCTTCGGCCATGCCTCGGCGCATCCCGGCCCGACCCTGCGCCATCACCTCGCCGTATTCGGTCAACAGGCCGCGCAGACCGTTGATCTGCGCGGTGCGGAACTTCACCAGCTGCTGGCGCATCCGGTGCAGTGCCAGCACCGCCTGCTGCTCCTCGCTCTTCACCGCAACCGTCTTGACACCCGGCATCTGCGCCGCCGTCCAGATCGCCCGCGCGTCGTGCGCGTCGTTCTTGTTGCCGGTCACGAAGGGCCGCACCGCCTTGGCCGGAAACAGCCAGGGATCGTGGCCGAGCTCCCGAAGCTCACGCGCCCAATGCTGCGACCCGCCGCACGCCTCCATCGCGACCACGCACGGCACGCGGTTGGCGAAGTGCTCGAGGAACTTCGCCCGCGTCAGCTTCAGATCCACGATCTCGCCGGTCTCCATGTCGACCCAGTGCAGCTGGAATACGTGCTTCGCCGTATCCACCCCGACGACGGTTCTGTTAGTCTTCATCTCGGACCCTCCGGTTTGCCCGTGAAGAGCTTGCTCTTCCACCTTGGCACCTTGATGCCGTCGGCCCGCGAGGGTCCACTCATCCCTCCGGTCCTCGAACATCAAGGGGTGGGAGGCGTCCATTCCATTCTCCTTTCGGCCTCCCCTGATCGCCGCGACGATCCCGGCCACTGCGCGCCGCTCTGCCGGGTTCAGGTCCGTTCTGGCGGACTTCGCATAGGCGAGCAGCGCGTAGATGGGGATATCCTCCCCACCGTAGAAGTAGACGACCCGCGCGCCGCCCCGCTTGCCCCGGCCCGATGCCGCGAAGCGCAGCTTTCGGACGCCGCCGGTTCCCGGTATCTCGTCGCCCGCCAGCGGATTCTCGGCCAGACGGTCGATCAGTGCGCGCCGCTCCTCCCCGGTGAACAGCTTGTCGGCCTGTCGGCTGAAGGTCGGGGTCTCGGCAACCGTCTGCATCCGCTGACATATAGCCCAATGGGGCATTCAGATCAAGTCGCGCGGATCGGGCCGCATCCGCGCGTTGCCGGACTCCTCCGGCGATGAGTCGGCCTCGAATTCCATGGCCTTCGCGATTCCGCCCGCCGCCTTCTCGGCGGCGGCCTGCAAGGCGCTGTCGTCGAGATGGGCGTAGATCGCGGCGCTTCGCCGATCGGTGGGAGCCCGCCTGCCCCAAGGCCGTCGCCTGCCTGCGCAACGACCTCGACGATCTGCTCACCTGCTTCCGCTACAACACCCTTGCCGAGCGAAAGCAGGTCAGGACCACCAACGCCATCGAACGGAGGTTCCGGGAGGTCCGCAGGCGAACCCGGCCCATGGGAACCTTCCAGGACAAGACCTCAATGGACCGCATCCTCTTCGCGGTCTTCATCCACGAAAACAAGTCTCAGGGAATCAGCACCCCCGTCTCCCTGCCGCATAACTCTTGACGTTACCGCCCGCGGGCTCGACGGGCCCGGAGGAACCCGCCGCTCTCGCGCATCGACGAAGCGCCGCATCGCAACCATCGGGCCGTCCGCAACCCCGCCGCCGATCGAAAACCGCCGGCGCCGGCCGGGCCGGGGTCAATCGCCGGCATCGCGCTCGGCGATGCCGGCAAGCTCGACCGGGGGGCGGTCGGGGAAGCGGGCGACGAGCGAGAGGCTGCCGCCCATCGCCTCCACCGTCCTGCGCAGCGTGGACAGCAACAGGTCGCTCCGCTGCTCCAGCCGGGAGATGGCGTCCTGGCTGATGCCGAGTTCGCGTGCGACGCTGGCCTGGGTGAGCCGGCGGGCCTTGCGCAGCTCGCGCAGCGTCATCTCCTCGGCAATCAGTTCGGCGGCCATTTCCTCCACCTTGCGGCGTTCCGCAGGGTCGAGCCCCGCGATCACGTCTTCCACATCCAGCGCCATTTCAAGGAGTCTCCTTAATCTATCCGTCGGCAAGCCGGGCGAGATGCCGGTCGAACCGTTCGTCGGCCTTGCGGATCAATTCGCGGTAGAACCGCCGTTCGCCGCTCCCCGACTTATTGCCCGCCACCAGCAGCATGGCGCGACGCACGGGATCGAACGCAAAGGCAATCCGCCACTCCCCGCCTGCCGCGGAGAATCGCATCTCCTTCATGTTCGCATGTCGCGAGCCGTTCAGCGTATCCGCGCGCGGGCGGCCAACCTGCGGGCCGTATTGCCGAAGCAGCCGCGAGTGCGCAAGGATCGCGCGGCGCACTTCCAAGGGCAGCACCGACATCTCGGGCTCAAACTCCTCGGCAATCTGAACCCGCCAAGTCATGGCGGCAGGATGGCGATGCCCGGATATGAAGTCAAGGACATGTCGAGGGAGGAGGTGTGACGTGACGTTACCGGAGGAGAGGAGGGGCGCACCTTGCGCGCGCTGGCCGCCGCCACCCGCCCGGCGAGCGGCCGGGATCGTCGACCGACACAACGCCGTGCGCCGAAACGCCGGGCGGGCTGCCGCGGCCGCACCCGCGGGGCCGGGGCTGGCGGGTCCCGCTCCCCTGTTGACGCCGCCTTCCGTGCCCCATATCCATGCGTTGAGCGACACATATAGCGGGAGTAGACTGCCGATCATGGACAACAGCCAAGCGGTCTTCAGCATTGCCAAGAGAAGATCGGTCCCGATCTGGCGCTGGCATGCGCGTCGATCATCGAATGATCACCGCAACGCGGCCGATGCCTGTCCGCCATTCTGGTTGAAGGCAGCAATTGCGGCTGCCATGCTCTCTTTGGCATAAGCGCCATATGCAGACGAAGCGCGTCGACAAACTGAACGGATGACGAACATGGACATCGCCGCAAGCACCATAGAAGCCGCGCTTCGCCAGCTCCCGGAACTGCCGACCCCGGTCAGCAGCTGGCATGTCGAAACCGGCCCCGACTCGACCGACGACCCCGCCGTATGGGTGTGGGCGATGCTGAAGGACGACGACGTCGAATTCGCCAAGCGGTCGCGACTGCGCTCGATCATCCGCGACCTTGTCGAAGAGAAGACTGACCCGTCCATGCTGGTCTACGTCCGTTTTCGTGGCGCATCCGAGGTCGAGCGCCAGGCATGAGTCTCCATGCGGAGTTGTTGAAACAGGCCCAATTCCTCGCCCGGAAGGAACGCAAGAAGCCGACCCAGGCCAGCCTCCGCCGCTCGGTATCGGCCTCCTATTACGCCCTGTTTCACCTCCTGGTCGACGACGCGACAAGACTCATGCTGTCCGGCAATGTGCGCCGCCCCCTGCGTGACAGTCTCGCGCGTGCGTTTCACCACTCCGCCATGAAACAGACCGCCGTGGCATTCGCCAGGAAGACGATACCTCCCAAGCTCACGACCGGACTGAACCGCCAGCGGGTTCAGCAGTCCCTGGTCGATGTCGCTACCGCTTTCGTCCAGCTTCAGGAAGCCCGTCACGATGCGGACTATAACCGCGCTCTTCGCTTTACTCGCCGGGAAGCGCTCGATCTGGCCGATCTGGCGGATCAGGCGTTTCGGGACTGGAGCCAAGTGCGCGGCAGCCTGCAAGCCGACACATTTCTGATCGGGCTTCTTGCCTACAGGCATATGCAGGGATAACGACTACGAAACCCGATACCATCCCCGGGTCACTTGCGCAAACCGCTCGAACCCCCATCAGGCGTCGCGCGAACGCTCACCCCGTCACGCCGCCCGCAACCGGACCGCGACCCCTGGCCCGCAACGAGCGTATGTGTTCCAGGTAGGTTTCCAGAATCACGCAATCCTTCATGGATTGCTTTCCCCGGCTTGCCGGAGCGCGCGCCTGGCTAAGGCGGAGGAAGGCGTTGGGGACGGTGCTGGAGGTTTCCCTGACAATCGTGCCGACCCGAAGCCAGCGGTCCGCCGCGTTCCGGGAGCGCCTGTCGTGGTCCTTCCAGTGACCGGGATCGATCCGGCGCGATGGTCCGTACAGCGCCACCAGCGCGTCCAGTTTGCCGATCTGCCGTGTCAGCGCCCCGATGCTTCGGCCCGCCTCTTGCTGAACCTGTTCGACGTTGTCCCGGTATTCGCGGCTCACCTGTTCCGCGACCAGGGTCTCCAGGGCCGGGCCGGATTGTGCGGCCGAAAGCAGCGCCAGGGACGCCTCATGCTCATGAACGCGAACGTCCTTTCGGAGCGGGTCGCGGAGAATGTCCAGAACGACGCAGGTATCCAGACACAGGACAGGGAGATCCATGGGACGCGAAATCCCGCTATGGCAGGGTCGGGGATGGCGGGACTACGGAGCGGCCGCGCGGGATTTCAGCAAGTCCATCGAATATTGGTAGCTGTCGACAAGATCGTGCGCAATCTCGGGGGGCCATTCCTCCGCCTCGACCAGCCACCGGCCCAGAAGCTCGGTATCGAGCCTGGTATTCGCGGCGTGGGCCGCGAACAGAAACTCGAACCATCGCTTCCTGTCGGCGGGATGCCCTGCCCCGGTCGACTTGTTGGCGCATACCGAAAACGTGTGAAGCGCGGAGGCGACCTCATCGGAGGTCCAGTCGACGATCGACTGCTTCCGCGGCGTGACGCCGACCTGGAACTCGAGTTCCCGGGAGGCAGGGCCGATGACCCGTTCGATGAAGTCGTTGAGGATGTCGTTGTACTCGGATACGCCGAGCTCAGCGGCATCGAGGGGAACGATGTTGACGACCTCGTACCCATCCGCCCGCCCGCAGAGCGTCAGGCCGGACGCGGCAAGGCTGTCTCCGGGCGCGCGCTGGAAGGCCAGGAATTCGTACGGCGTGTCGGGAAACTCCCGCTCCCTCTCCTCGGCATGGCGCCAGGGCGCCACCGCGCTTCGGCGCAGGGCGTCGCGAAGGGCCAAGCGTTGCCCGTCGCGGGACGTCAGGGTCAGATCCTGGAAGACCTCGATGGAGACGGCCTCGTGACCGCACATGGCGCTGTCTGTGCTTGCTGCCGAAATCGGCTGTTGTCCATGATCGGCAGTCTACTCCCGCTATATGTGTCGCTCAACGCATGGATATGGGGCACGGAAGGCGGCGTCAACAGGGGAGCGGAACCCGCCAGCCCCGGCCCCGCGGGTCCGGCCGCGGCAGCCCGCCCGGCGTTTCGGCGCACGGCGTTGTGTCGGTCGACGATCCCGGCCGCTCGCCGGGCGGGTGGCGGCGGCCAGCGCGCGCAAGGTGCGCCCCTCCTCTCCTCCCTGATCGCCGATCAGGGCCCCTCCTCCCTGGCGCTTGATTCCGCCGCCGGATTGCGGCTAAATCATGCGCGAACGGACTGTAGTTTCGGGAGGAGTGCGCCATGCCGGAGGTGACGGGAATGGTTGCGCAGGCGTCGGCGGGTTCCGGCATTGCCGCGCGGCAGGCGGATTCGCGCTTGACTTTGGCGGGCGCGTCGGCGTCAAGTAGTACAATAAGCCAACCGGCCAACCGGCCAACCGGCCAACCGGCCAACCGGCCAACCGGCCAACCGGCCAACCGGCCAACCGGCCAACCGGCCAACCGGCCAACCGGCCAACCGGCCAACCGGCCAACCGGCCAACCGGCCAACCGGCGTGACGTGCGCCCGGCGCGAGGCCGGCGCGCACCGTCCGGCTCCCCCGACTTCGGCAGGCTCGCGACGGCCTGACCCGGCCGCCGCCCCCCGCGGGCGCGTCCGCAAGCTCCTCGCCCTTTCATCCGGATCGTCCGGCGGCAGCGCCGCCGCCCCGTCGGGCCCGCGCCGGGCCGCGTCCCGGTGGCGCCGCCTCGCGCTGCTCCCCGTCCTCGCGCTGGTGCTCGGCGCGCTGTGCCTGCTCGACGCTGCCCCGGTCGGGGCCGCTCATGAGACCGCACCCACCGGCGTCTCCGTGTCGGCATCGCAGTCGAAACAGTTGGCGGTCACCTGGACCAAGCCCGCCAGCGAACTCGGCTCAAGGGTACGATGGCGTGTGAAGTCCCCGCAAGGCAGCTGGCAAGGAGGCGGTGAGGGCCAAAGGGTATTCAATACCAGCTGCGCCGCTACATGCTCATTCACGATAACAGGCTTGCGCGCCGGGACCACATATGAGGTCCAGGTAGGCATAAGGAATTTTCACGATCATTGGTCCTCCAGCGCGGAGGGCACCACCCAGGGCACCGTCCAGTCCACCGACGCGAGCCTGAGCGGTCTGACGGCGAAGAACCACACGAGCGCGACGGGCACGTTCTCGGCGCTCGCGCTGACCCCGTCGACCTTCTCGGCGACGACGACCTCGTACACCGCCTCGGTGGCGAACAGCATCACGCACGTGAAGCTGACGCCGACGAAGGCGCACACCGGCGCCTCGATCAAGGTCGGCAAGGGGACGAGTCTGACCGCGGTGACGAGCGGCGCGGAGAGCAGCGCCATCGCGCTCTCGGAGGGCGCGAACGCGATCAAGGTCGAGGTGACGGCCGAGGACGGCACGACGAAGCGGACCTATACCGTGACGGTGACGCGGGCGGGCGCGACCCCGCAGGTGAGCTTCGCCTCGACGACCTACAGCGTCAACGAGGGCGCGAGCGTCACGCTGACGGTGAACATCTCGCCCGCGCTGACCGCGGCCAGCAGGGTTGCCGTCCTGGCGACGACCCCGAGCTCGGCCGCCCCTCCCGAGGACTACACCTTCAGCGGGCTGACCGGGCGCGCGGGCTCGCGGATGCTGGCGCTGCCGGCCAACGCCTCGACCGCGACCTTCACGCTGTCCGCGGTGGCGGACGGGACGACGGAGGGCGCCGAGACCGCGACCTGGTTCCTGCAGAAAGTCACCGGCGAGCCCTACACGGTGGTCCGCGCGAGCGACAAGGCGACGATAACCATCGCCGACACCTCGACCGCCGCGCCCGCCTCCGCCAACGCGCTGGTGAGCAATCTCGGGCAGACCACGTTCACCACCACCCTCGCGATCGGCAGCAATCCGGTCGCCCAGAAGTTCACGACCGGAAGCGCCACCTCCGGCTACACGCTGGCGAGCCTCGAGATCGACTTCGCCGCCGCGGTGGGCACGCCTGCGAACCTGCGGGCGGAGCTGTGGTCGGCGACCGGCGCCGGCGCTCCGGACTCGAAGCTCGCGAGCCTCACGGTCCCGTCGACGGTCGGGGCGGGCGCGGCCGCCTTTGCCGCGCCGTCGAACACGTCGCTCGACGCGAGCACCTCGTATTTCGTGGTCGTCTACAGCAGCGGCGCCACCACCGGGTCGCTGCGGACCACGAGGACCAACAACGAGGATACGGGCAGCGCATCGGGCTGGAGCATCGGGGACACGCGCCACGGCCGTTCCGGCACTTCCTGGAGAACCAATACGATCGAGTTGAAGATCCGCGTCAACGGCGCGGTCAAGGGGGCCACCCAGTCCACCGACGCGAGCCTGAGCGCCCTGACGGCGAAGAGCGCGACGAGCGCGGCGGGGACGTTCTCGGCGCTCGCGCTGACCCCGTCGACCTTCTCGGCGGCGACGACCTCGTACACCGCCTCGGTGGCGGACACCGTCACCCATGTGAAGCTGACGCCGACGAAGGCGCACACCGGCGCCTCGATCAAGGTCGGCAAGGGGACGAGCCTGACCGCCGTGACCAGCGGCACGGAGAGCACGGCCATCGCGCTGGGCGCGGCGGGCACCGACACCGCCATCAAGGTCGAGGTGACGGCGCAGGACGGCACGACGAAGCGGACCTACACCGTCACCGTGACGCGGGCGTTGGCGGTGCCCACCGGCGTGACCGTGACAGCGCACCTTGACAAGATCGAGACGACATGGAACGCCGTTCAAGGCGCCGTCTCGTACACCATTTACGTCGAAAGGGTCTCGACCGGGGTGTTGAGCTTTTGGGGTCAAGTCGCGCCGTACACGGGCGCAGGCTTGCCTGAAGAAGCCGGTTTCATCATCGCGCCCGGAGAAAAGTACCGCGTCCGCATACGTGCCTGCCCCACCGGCGACTGGAGATTGACGGCAACCGGCTGCAGCGCGCAAACCACCGCCGTGACCGGCACCACGCCGTCCAGCTCGCCGGCGACGCCGGCGAACTTCGTCGCGACCGCGGGGGACGACCGCATCGACGTCAACTGGGAGGCGTCGGCGGGCGCCACTGCCGGCTATGAAATCGGCATCGGCAAGGTTTCGGAGGGGGGGTTCCCGTCCTCGTGGGCCGTGACTTCGGCCACGGCCACGAGCAGCTTTTTGACCAAGCAAGGGGGGTTTGCCGCCAACGGGGTCGAGTACCAGCTCCGCATCCGCGCCTGCAAGTCCGCCGTCCCCGCCACGAATACGGGGAAGGGGTGCAGCGCCTGGAGCGCGACGCAGACCGTCACGCCGCAGGCGGCTTCCTCCGCGGACGCCCGGCTGAACGGGCTGACGGCGCACAGCAGCACCGACGGCAGCGATTTCTCCACCGCGCTGTCGATCGGCACTTTCGTCGCGGAGACCGAGAGCTACACCGCGTCGGTGGCGAACAGCGTCACGCACGTGAAGCTGACGCCAAGGACGGCGCACAGCGGCGCTTCCATCAAGGTCGGCAAGGGGACGAGCCTCTCGGCGGTGACCAGCGGCTCGGCAAGCGACGCCATCGCCCTTTCCGTGGGCGCCAACGCCATCAAGGTCGAAGTCACGGCGCAGGACGGCACCACGAAGAAGACCTATACCGTCACCGTGACGCGGGCGACCGCGACCCAGTCCACCGACGCGAGCCTGAGCGCCCTGACGGCGAAGAACCACACGAGCGCGACGGGCACGTTCTCGGCGCTCGCGCTGAGCCCGTCGACCTTCTCGGCGACGACGACCTCGTACACCGCCTCGGTGGCGAACAGCATCACGCACGTGAAGCTGACGCCGACGAAGGCGCACACCGGCGCCTCGATCAAGGTCGGCAAGGGGACGAGCCTGACCGCCGTGACCAGCGGCACGGAGAGCACGGCGATCGCGCTCACGGAGGGCGCGAACGCGATCAAGGTCGAGGTGACGGCCGAGGACGGCGCCACGAAGCGGACCTACACCGTCACGGTGACGCGGGCGGCCTCGGGCACGACCCCGCCCGCCGCGACCCCCACGGTCTCGCTCTCGGCCGAGAACGACAACCCGGTGGTGGCGGAGGGCTCGGCGGTGACGATCGTGGCGACGCTGTCCGCGGCGCTCGGCAGCGACGTGACCATCCCGGTGACGGTGACGCGGGGCTCGGCGGAGGCCGGCGACATCGGCACGCTGACGAGCATCACCGTCGCCCAGGGGTTCACCGTGGGCGGCGCCGACATCACCACGGCGCAGGACACCGACGCCGACCACGAGACCTTCACGGTCTCTCTGGGCACGCCGCTGCCCTCGTCGGTGTCGGCGGGCACGCCCAACTCGGTGACGGTGACCGTCCAGGACGACGAGGCGACCCGGGACAGCCTGGTCGGGCTGTCGCTGACGGTGGGCGGCAGCGCGGTCACGCTGAGCCCGGCCTTCAAGACGAGCACGACGAGCTACACCGGGACCGTGGCGGTCTCGGCCACCAGCGCCTCGGTCACCCCCACCTGGATCGAGGGGCACAACGTCGAGACGACGGTCGCCTCGGCGACGCCGGACTTCGACAGCATCCTGACCCAGCAGGGGTCCGCGCTCGCCTCCTCGGGCACGTCCAAGACGGTGACCCTGGCCGCGAGCGGCGCCACCTGGGTGTCGGTGACCGTCTCCGACGACACCGCGGAGACCAGCACCACCTACCGGGTGGTGCTCAACAAGCTCGCGGCGCCGTCGGCGGCGCCGACGGGCCTCGGCGTGACGGGGGGCGACGGGAAGCTGGACCTGTCGTGGACGGCGCCGTCGGGGACGGTGAGCGGCTACACGGTGCAGTACCGCCGTTCCGACGCCAGTTCCCAGAGCGTGACGGGCGACCCCGACACCGGCTACGCGGATGCCGGCCACAGCGGCACGGGCACGACCGCGGCGATCACGGGCCTGACCAACGGGGTCGCCTACACGGTGCGGGTGCAGGCCGTGAACGCGGGCGGCGGCGGCCCCTGGGTGAGCGGCACGGGCACGCCCGTGGCCGCCACGACTGCCCCCACCGCGCTGACGCTGGAGGCCGGCGCGCGGCCCGGCGAAGGCGGTGCGGGGGTGTTCATCACGGCGCGGCTCAACGCGGCGGCGCCCACGGGCGGCACGGCGGTGACGCTCAGCGTCGGCAGCGCCAGCACGGCCACGGGCAGCGGCGCCGGCGCCGACTACACGCTGTCGGCGACGACCCTCACCATCGCCGCGGGGCAGACCTCGGGCAGGGTGACCCTGACCATCGTCGACGACGCGGTGGAGGAGACCGACGAGACGCTCGTGCTCAGCGCCGCGAGCACCAACCCCGTGCTGACCTCGAACACGCTCACGCTGAGCATCCAGGACAACGACGCCACGACCCCGGCGGTCTCGCTGTCGGCGGCGCCGAACCCGGTGGCGGAGGGGTCTCCGGTGACGGTGACGGCGACGCTGTCGGAGGCGCTGGCGGGCAACGTCTCCATCCCGGTGACGGTGAGCCTGGGCAGCGCGGAGTCCGGCGACATCGGCACGCTCGCGTCGATCGCCATCGCCGCCGGGTCGACGACGGGCACGGGCACGATCACCACGGCGCAGGACGACGGCACCGACGACGAGACCTTCACGGTGTCCCTGGGCACGCTGCCCTCGTCGGTGTCGGCGGGCACGCCGAACTCGGTGACGGTGAGGATCGCCGACGACGACGCCCCGGGCAGGGTGCCGGCCGATGCCGGCCCGAGCGCGGGCCTGGTGCTGTCGGTGGCGACGGGCGACGGGTCGCTGGCGCTGACGTGGAACAAGCTGTGGGGGCCGAACCACAGCTACGAGGTGCAGTGGAAGGTGTCCTCGGCGCCCGACGCGGACGCGACGACGCCGGGCGACCCGTCGACCGGCTGGGTGGCGCCCGGGCGCGCGCGGGTTGTCAATGGCGTGCCCCAGACCTTGTACGCTACCGGCACGGCGTACACGATCGGGGGGCTGGCCAACGGCACGGCCTACGACGTGCGGGTGCGCCCGTTGGCCTATCCCCACGAGACCCCCGTTCGCTGGTCCACCGGCGCGGGCACGCCGCGGGCGCCGGCCCCGCCGGCGGCGCTGACGCTGGGCGTGGACCCCGTCGCCCTCGCGCATGGCGGCGCGGTGACGGTGACGGCGCGGCTGGACGCGCCGGCGAAGAAGGCGATGGAGGTGTGGTTCGACACCGCGGGCGACGGCGGCGCGGCGCGCTGGGGCCCGGACTGCGCCTGGGAGCACGGCACGGGCGCCCTGTTCGCCGCCGGCGAGCGGGAGGCGACGGTGAAGCTGTGCGCGACCGCGGCGGGCGCGGGGCGGACGATGACGGTGACGGCGGGGACGTACGACCCGGCGCTGACGGCGGCGGGCGTCAGGGTGCGGGTGCAGGGGCCGAACCCGCCGACGGCGCTCGTCGTGGAGGCGGACCCGCAGGCCGTGGCGGCGGGCGGCACGGTGACGGTGACGGCGCGCCTCGACCGGCCGAGCGCGCCGGGCATGACGGTGCACCTCCACCTCAACGGCATCGGGGCGGCGTCGTGGGGCGCGTGCGGCGGGACCGCCGCCGCCCGGACCCTGCCCTCGCCGCTCGCCGGGCTTGCGACGGTGGAGATCCCGCCCGGCGGGCGGGAGGCGACGGCGGAGCTGTGCGTGCTGTGGGAGGCCGGGCCGCGCCTGGAGCTCGGCGCGTATGCCTACGCGCCGCGGCTGGACGCGCCGAACCTGGCGCTGCCGGGGCCGGGGGGCCTGGGCCTGCGCGCGCTGACGGTGGCGTCGCCGGACCCGGCGCAGCGGGTGGCGCAGGGCGAGGTGGCGCTCGAGGCGCAGAGCAGCAGCTACGAGGTGCGGGTGCCGCTCGCGGTGGACCGGGTCACGGTCAAGCCGGCGGTGAAGTACGCGTCGGCGGCGGCGAAGGTGAACGGGAAGCCGGTGGACGCCGGCACGCCGGCGGTCGAGGTGGCGCTGAAGGAGGGCGAGAACCCGGTCATCATCGAGGTGTCGGTGCCGAAGGTGGCGGCGGTGCGCAAGTACACCCTGACGGTGGTGCGCAGCGACGCGGCGAAGGAGCCGGTGACGGGGGTAGTGGCGCGGCCGGCCTGCGAGGCCGGGGCGGGACCGCTGTGCGGGCTCGCGCTCACGGCCGGTTCGGGGGCGGTGGCGCTGGTCCCGGCGTTCGCGCCGGGGGTGACGTTCTACCGGGCGTCGGTGCCGGCGGGGACGGCGGGCGTGACGCTGGCGCCGCGCTGGAGCGGCGAGGCGAGCGTGTTCGCGGGCTCGCGCTGGGGCGCGGCGACGTTCACGCGCCCGGCGCGGGTGCGGCCGTCGGGCACGGCGCTCGATCTGGCGCTGGCGCCGGACGGCGGCACGACCGAGCTGTGGGTGATGGCGGTCGGTTCAAGCGGCCGGAAGACCTACCGCATCGACGTGACCGGGGCGCCGGCCGCGGTCGCGGTGTCGCTGTCGGCCACGCCGAACCCGGTGGCCGAGGGATCGCCGGTCACGGTGACGGCGGTGCTGGCGAAGGCGCTGGCGGCGGACGTGACGATTCCGCTCACCGTGACCCGGGGCACGTCGGAGGACGGGGACCACGGGACGCTCGCGTCGATCGCGTTGCCCGCCGGCTTCACGTCGGCATCGGGCACGATCGCGACGGGCGACGACGAGGACGGGGACGACGAGACGTTCACGGTGGCGCTGGGGAGCCTGCCTTCGGGCCTGGCCGCGGGCGCGTCGTCCTCGGTGGAGGTGACGATCACCGACGACGGGGCGCAGCAGCAGCAGGCGTCCTCCGACGCGACGCTGAGCGCGCTGGCCGGGAGCACGAGCGGGGACGGCGCGTCGTTCGACGGGACGCTCGCGCTGAGCCCGGCGTTCTCGCCGACGGTAACGGCCTACACCGCGCGGGTGCCGCACGGCGCGACCCACGCCAGGCTGACGCCCACGGCGAACGACGCGGGCGCGGCGGTGAAGGCCGGCAGGGGGACGGACCTGTCCGCGGTGGCGGGCGGCGGGTCGAGCGGCGCCATTGCGCTCGCGGTGGGCGACAACGCGCTCGCGGTCGAGGTCACGGCGGCCGACGGGACGGTGAGGACCTACGCGGTGACGGTGGCGCGCGCGGGTCCGCCGCTGACGGCGGCGTTCGAGGGGGCGCCCCCGGAGCACGACGGCAGCGGGGCGTTCTGGCTGAAGGTGCGCTTCAGCGAGGCGCTGGGCGAGGGCGCGGTGGCGCCGGTCCCGGCGTCGTTCCGGGTGCGCGCCGGCCAGGCGCGGAAGGTGGAGCGCATCGAGGCGGGCCTGTGGCGGGTGAAGGTGAAGCCCGATGCGTGGCGCGACGTGACGGTGACGCTGGCGCCGCCGGCGGGCTGCGCGGAGGAAGGCGCGGTGTGCGCGTCCGGCGGGCGGGCGCTCGCGAACGCGCCGTCCGCGCGGGTCGGCGGCCCGGTGCGCATCCGGATCGCGGGCGGCAAGGCGCGCGAGGGCAAGGACGCGAGCCTCGACTTCGCGGTGACGCTCAACCGCGCGGCGTCGGGCGAGGTCTCGGTGGACTACGCGACCGCCGACGGCACGGCCACGGCGGGCGAGGACTACACGGCGACGTCGGGAACCCTGACCTTCGCGCCGGGCGAGACGGCGAGGACGGTGCGCGTGGCGATCCTCGACGACGCCATCGACGAGGGGAAGGAGACGTTCCTGCTCCGGCTGTCGAACCCGAAGGGCGCGTATCTGCGGGGGATCCACCGCGAGGCGAAGGGAGTGATCGCGAACGCGGACGCGCTGCAGCAGGCGTGGCTCTCGCGCTTCGGGCGCACGGTGGCGGGGCAGCTGACGGACGCGGTCTCGGGGCGTCTCGCGGACGGGCTCGCGCCCGGCGCGCACGCGACGCTGGCGGGCCAGGCGCTCGACCTCTCGAAGGCCGAGGACGGCAGGGCGCTGGCCGAGGCGATGACCGGGCTCGCGCGCGCGTTCGGCGCGCCGGGGGCGCCGGCGGCGGACGGGGACCCCGGCTCGGGGGCCGGGGCAGGCCCGTTCGCGCGGCACGGCCCCGGCGGAAGCTGGAACGCGCCCGGCGCGGTCTCCGCGCCCGCGCGGTCGATGACCGGGCGCGAGCTGCTGCTGGGGAGTTCGTTCCACGTGGCGCCGGCGCGCGACGGCGCGGGTCCGGGGCTCGCGGCCTGGGGCCGGGTGGCGCACGGGCGCTTCGACGGCGAGGCGGCGTCCGACACGGGCTCCTTGCGCCTCGACGGCGAGGTGCTGACCGGCACCCTCGGCGCGGACGCCGAGTGGGACCGCCTGCTGGCGGGCGTGGCCGTGTCCCTGAGCGAGGGCGCGGGGACGTTCGACAACCCCGGCGTGGACTCCGGAGCGGTCGAGAGCGCGATGACCGTGGTGAGCCCCTATGCGCGGTGGAAGGTGACCGGGCGGGTCTCGGCCTGGGGCCTCGCGGGCTGGGGCACGGGCAACATGACGATCACCCGGGACGCCGCCGCCGGGGACGTGAACGAGGCGGCGGACACGGGGCCTGCGCGCGCGGGGAGGGTGACGAAGACCGGCCTCTCGATGCAACTGGGCGCCGGGGGCGTGCGGGGCGCGCTCATGGAGCAGGACGGGGCGGGCGGCATGGACCTCGTGCTGAAGGCCGACGCCTTCTTCGTGCGCACGGAGTCGGAGAGGGCGGCGAACTCGGCGGCGACGGCGGCCGATGCGAGCCGGGTGCGCCTGGTGCTGGAGGGCGGCCGGTCCTTCGCGCTCTCGGACACGGCGACGCTGCGGCCCGCGCTGGAGCTGGGCGTGCGCCACGACGGCGGCGACGCGGAGACCGGGACGGGGGTGGAGCTCGGCGGCGGCGTCGCCTGGATCGACCCGTCCACGGGGCTCTCCATCGAGGCGAAGGCGCGGATGCTGGTCGCCCACGCCGACTCGGACTACGAGGAGTGGGGGATGAGCGCGAGCGCGCGGCTCGACCCGGGCGAGCGCGGGCGGGGCCTGTCGTTCTCGCTCTCGCCCACGCTGGGCGCGTCGTCAAGCGCCACCGAGCGGCTGTGGGGGGCGCACGATGCGCGCGCCCTCGCGCCGGACAGGGCGTTCAGGCCCGGGCGGGGCCTGCAAGGCGAGATGGGCTACGGGCTGGCGCTGGCCGGCGACCGCTTCACCGGCACGCCCAACCTCGGCTTCGGGCTCTCGGACGGCGGCGCGCGGGACTACCGGCTCGGCTGGCGGCTCACCTCGGCGGTCGAGGGCGACCCCGGCTTCGAGGTCAGCCTGGACGCGACCCGGCGCGAGGCCGGCGGCGGCAGCGAGGCCGATCACGCCCTGATGCTGCGGAGCCTCATCAAGTGGTAGGGGGCCGGCGCGCGGCATTCCCGGCCGCTCGCCCGGCCGGACTCCGCCCCATGGCGGGACATGGCTGAGCGGATGGCTGCCGGCCGGGGTCCCGGGGGCCGGCCGTGACGGACGGCGGGACGTCGCCCGGACGCTCACGCCGCTCCGGAAGCTGCTGCGCGGTCTCGGGTCCTGCCGGGCGGCCTGGGAGGCGCATGCCGGGCCGCCGGCGTTCGAGGGTGACCGCGCGGCGCTTACCTTCGAGCGCCGGGTCGAGCGTGTCGTGAGTGGGACAGACCGCGGTTGGAGCAACCCGGCCGCTGTTGCTTGAAATCGGACAGAAACGTCCTATAGTCCGGTCGTGAACGGCAGGGATTTCATTGAGCGGGTGTTCGGGATCGGCCGCGAGCGGGGCGTCCCGGTGCGTATCGACACCGAGCGCGGCAAGGGCAGCCATGTCACGCTCTACTATGGCTCGCGATTCACGATCGTGAAGGACCGTCGGAAGGATATCGGGCCTGGCTTGCTGTCCGCGATGATCCGCCAGCCGGGTCTCGTCCGAAACGATTTTCATTAGGGACGAAGGGAGGCAGTCATGCAATTCACCTACCCCGCGCGATTGCAGCGCACCGGAGTTGACGAGATCGTTGTCTCGTTCCGCGATTTGCCGGAATGTCTGACGTCCGGCGCCGACGAAGCGGAAGCACTGGCCGAGGCTTCCGACGCGCTTGAGGAGGCGATTGCCGGACGTATCGACGACCGCGAATCGATTCCACCTCCCAGCAAGTGCCGACAGGGCGAGCATTCGGTCTCCGTGCCGGCCGATACCGCGGCGAAGGCGGCGCTCTGGGTTGCGCTGAAAGAGAGCGGCACGAGCCGTGTCGCGCTGGCCGCCCGTCTCGGCATCGACGAGAGGGCCGTGCGCAGGATGCTCGATCCGCGCCACCGCAGTTCCGCGAACCGCATTCACGAGGCCCTGCGGGCGCTCGGCCGGGACCTTGTGATCGAGACCCGCGCTGCGTGAGGCTGCCGGAGAGCAGATCTGTCCCTGCGATTCGGCATTGTCAAACCTTCCGGTTTGAGGGTTTCCTGTGCAAAATCACGCGCTTGTCCCCTAAAGGCATCCTCAGGCACCGCATGCCGCATCCGGGCGGTGACGAAAAAACTTCGCGATGCGGCATCGTCGTTATCGTGTCGCGGCATAGGCGGTCAGCGTCATCACGGACCCGCCATGCCCGGTTGGGGCAACGGCCGTCACGAATCGGCGGTCCGCCGTCACCACCGTCGCGCCGATACGATGCGCCAGCGCGAGATAAACGCAGTCGTACACCGGGTGGTCGAGGGCCAGCGCCAGACGAACCGCGTCCGCGCCGACGGTCTCGTCGTCGTTCCAGCGCACCGGCATGTCGATCAGCAAGGCCATGGCGGCGCCGGCTTCGGCGCGCTCGATCTGCCCCGCCCGCGCCTTGCGCCACAGCGCATTGGCAGCCTCGGAGGCCATCAGGCGCGGCGCGTGAAGCTCCTGCCCGCTCGCCGCCAGTCGGTCCGCAGTATCCGCGTCTTCTTCGGCGACCAGCCATTTGACTGCCACGCTCGCATCGACGACGAAGCGCATCAGAAGTCGTCGCGATGGCCGCGGTCGCGGTCCTCGCGGATCAGCACTTCTGCCGGGGTGTGCTTGCGGCCCCTGGTCTTCTCCCGCAGCCGGCGCGAGGCCTCCAGGAACCTGGCGCGCTTCGCCGCCATGCCGTCGCCGGCGGCGCATTGCAGGATGTGGCGCGCCTCGCCCTCCAGCGAGCGGTTGTTCTGCGCGGCACGTTGCTTGAGGCGGTCCACCACGTCGTCGTCGAGCCTGCGCACATTGATCGTTACCATGGGTTCGCCTCCGGTAATCGGTTAGCAAATTGTTATCAAGCTCTCATGCCGGAGGCAAGCGCCGACGCGCGGAAAATCCCGGCATGGATGGACGATCGCGGCCATGCGGCGCCAGGAGGGTGAGACCGTCCGTTCGGCCCCTTGTTCTGCGGCCTGCGAGCGCATATCCGGCCTGCTGTCCGCGATGATCCGCCAGCCGGGTCTCGACCGGAACGATGTTCATCAAGGACGAAGGGAGCCAACCATGCGATTCACCTGCCCCGCGCGATTGCAGCGCACCGGAGTTGACGAGATCGTCGTCTCGTTCCGCGATTTGCCGGAATGTCTGACGTCCGGCGCCGACGAAGCGGAAGCACTGGCCGAGGCTTCCGACGCGCTTGAGGAGGCGATTGCCGGACGTATCGACGACCGCGAATCGATTCCACCTCCCAGCAAGTGCCGACAGGGCGAGCATTCGGTCTCCGTGCCGGCCGATACCGCAGCGAAGGCGGCGCTCTGGGTTGCGCTGAAGGAGAGCGGCACGAGCCGTGTCGCGCTGGCCGCCCGTCTCGGCATCGACGAAAGGGCCGTGCGCAGGATGCTCGATCCGCGCCACCGCAGTTCCGCGAACCGCATTCACGAGGCCCTGCGGGCGCTGGGCCGGGACCTTGTGATCGAGACCCGCGCTGCGTGAGGCTGATCGGCTGGTGCCGCAGTGTCAGTCCGGGTCGCGGGCGGCGACGTCCGGCGCGCCGCCCGGGGCGGTCGGGAACCGCTCCTCCCACCAACCGAATCGGTGGCGTCCGCCGGTCTCGATGACCGGCGTGGAGAAGGCTGAAATCACGCCGACAGAAAACCAGCTCGCCGATCAGGGCCGATCCCTGATCGGCGATCAGAAAGATTTGGTCACCCGGTTGGGCCATTGATTACAATGGGTTGCGCAGACAACCCGCCCCGAGGGGCGTCACCAACCGGGTGAAGATCATGGTCCCTTGTTATCGCTCTCCGATCAAGCTCGAAGTGACGCGGGATGGTACGGCCGCGACGGCGCGCGGCGGTCTGGTGCTGCTGTTCGAGGTTCTGGCGTCGCGGCGCATCCTGGCCGGGCTGCCGCGCTGCGGCGGCAGCCCGTCGCAGGGCTGGAGCGACGGCCAGATGATGCTGGCGGTGCTGGTTCTCAACGTTGCCGGCTTCGACCGGGTGTCGGACATCGAGCATCTGGAGGCCGATACGGGTCTTTGCGCTCTGGTCAGGCGGTTCGAGCCGAAGCTGTTGGGTCTGTCGAGGGGCGCGGTCGCGCGGCGGTTCCGGGGCGGTCGCGAGCGCTGCTTTCCCTCGGCGCGTTCGCTGCGCGACTGGCTCGACCGTTTCCATGTCGCTGGGGTGCACGATGTCGAGAGGGAGAAGGGCACGGCGTTCATCCCGCCGCACACGGAACGCCACGAGTTGTTCCGGGCGGTCGCCCGCCGCCTTGTGGCCGAAGGGGTACGGGAGGCCGTCGCGGCGTCGGTGACCATCGACCTCGACGCGACGATCATCGCGTCCGGCAAGCGCGAGTGTCTGTATACCTACCGTGCCGCGGAGAGGCTGGTTCCGGGCGAGCGGGGCTACCAGCCGCTGGTCGCGTTCTGCCCCGAGATCGGGATGGCGCCGTGGCTGGAGAGCCGCGACGGCAACGTGCCGGCGGCGCTGGACAACCGGCGGGCGCTCGAGGAGGCGCTGTTGCAGCTTCCCGGCGCCGTGCGCCAGGTCACCCTCCGCACCGATGGGGCGGGCTACCAGGAGGATGTGATCCGCGCCTGCAACGACCCCGCCTTCCGCCGGGCGGAGACGCGGCGCTTCGGCACGGTGGGGCTGATCTGCGGCGCCACCCGTTCGGAGCCGCTGATGGCGGAGGTGGCGCGGCTCGCCGACGACGCCTGGCGCCCGGCGAAGGGGCCGGTGGAGACGCCGGACGCCGGGCCGGCGTCGGACAGTGTGGCGCTTGAATGCGCCGAACTGCCCTACGTCCCCGCGACAACCAACGGACTGAAGCCGCGCCATGTGATCCGCTACGTCGTCACCCGGCGCGCCCTTCCCGGGGCGCTGGGCCTGGACGAGGGCGACCTCCCGGCCGCCGATGGCAGGCCCGCCTACAGGATCAGGGCCTACATGACCAACTTCCCGGCCCCCGACGCGATCCGGGCGGAAAAGGCGAACGGCCTGAGGGTGCTGGACGCCGCCGAGGTCGTGGCCGCGGCCCACGAGCGCTGCGGACGCGGCGAGGAGGTGCACGCGGTGCTCAAGTCCGACCTCGCCGCCGGGACGATGCCGTCGGGGCGGTTCGGGGCCAACGCCGCCTGGCTGTGGCTCGCGGCGCTGGCGCTGAATGCGATGGCGCTGGTGCGCCGCGCCGCCTACGGCCCCGAGTGGCGCTGGGTGCGGATGAAGCGCATCCGCGCGATATGGATCCACCTCGTCGCCCGCGTCGCGCGTCACGGGCGCCGGGTCACCCTCGTGCTCGGCGGCGCCGGCGCCCATCTCCTGGCGGCGCGCCGGCGGATCCACCTCGCCATGCCGCCGCCGGCATCCGCGCCCGGCTGACCCCGGCGCGACAGTTCGACGCGACAAGGCGGACCCGGCACGGCACCGGAGGGCGTTGCGCGCGCCCAACGCGCCGGTGAAGACCCAACCATCACGAAGAGGCCGCCGGCCCCGCTCCGTTGCCGCGTCAAGCTCACGCTGGCAGCCCAAATCGACGACCCGGCATGACCGGACGGCCCTGCCGATGGCCGAAATCGCGCCGCCAGAAAATCAGCTCGCCGATCAGGGGCCGATCAGGGGCATTGCGCGCGCTTGACGGCTGTGATACGAGGACCGGTGGAGTGGTGGGCCGAGAGCACACAATGCCGCCGCCGGGACGGCCCGTCTTTGACCAGCGATCCCACATGAGGGGGGAAACAGCCATGAAGACAGCTACGACGATACTCCTACTGGCCTTCACGCTGATCGCGGTGCCTCACATGGCGTTTGCTAGCACGCTGTGCGCTGAGCAGTCGAAGATCAAAACGATGAAATTGTACAACAGCGAAAGCCGTATAGGGCTCTCCTTAACCGGGGATTTGAGCTTTTCGGCCGCATCAGATTTTTCGGAGGCTCAGGGCGAATGAGCCAGCCACCGCCGCCGGGCCACGGACGCGGAGTTCCGCAACTGGTATCTCGGGCGGGTCTCGACGCTCTACGACTCGGCCTACGACCTCACGCTGCGGTTCTGCCGCCTGGCGGAGCAGGCCTGCCGGGTCGAGATGGGCGACTTCCTGGCGAGCTTCATCCGCCCGGCTTGGGACGCGCAGCGTCGGGGGCTGCTCGCAGGACAAAGTCTGAGTCTCGACCTCCAGCGCATGAAGCTCGCGTACCTGGAGCGCTACCGGCCGGAGGCGCAGGGCGCGCTGACAGTCCGGCTGAGCGAGGTCGATGCGGTGGCGCTTGAGGGCGTGAGGCAGACCGGGCGCGGGGTGTTCACCCTCGGCGAGGCGGTCTTCGACGAGGCGATGCCGGACGAGTACGCGCGGCGCATCGCGTCGCTGCGGGTGACGGTGCCGGGTCTCGGCGAGGGGCTGGGCGGACGTCTTGCGCTCATCGGCCACCGCACCTTCCTTGACCGCGGGAAATCCGAGGCGGGCAGCCTCCTCAACGTCTTCGGGCGCCAGCAGATCACGCTTGCCGGCGCCGACACCGATACCGCCAGGATGAACGCCTCGGACGGGCACCTTCTCCCCTTCGAGCGGTGCGGGGTGGGCTCGACCTGGCTGCTCACCTTCCCGGCCGCGGCGCGGGACATCGAGGCGCGCCGCCGCCGTTCACCGCACCGGGCGGCGCTCGAGACGCTCGAGGACGTCATCCTCGAGATTCGCTACACTGCACGGACCTGACGGGAGAGCATCATGTCAACATCTTTACAGCCTTCGGCCCCGCCTGTCGCTTCGTGCCGTTCTCCCTTGCGCTGCCTCGCCCCGCGCGCGGGCGCACCCGACGGCGGTGAACGTCGTCGATCGGAATACACCTCCGGCACCGATGCGCCGGCGGGCGGGCTGACCGGCGGCCATGGCGCCGCTCCGGCGGTCTCGCCCCGGGCCGCGTCTCCGTGGCGCCGCCCCGCCCTCCTCCCCGTCCTCGCGCTGCTGCTCGGCGCGCTCGGCCTGTTCGGGGCCGGGCCCGCCCAGGCGCAGTCCCAGATCTGGTCGGCGACGCTGACAGTCGAAGATATCGACGACGACGGGGCGTATCTCGGCTGCGATAGCACTAACTGCCCCTCGCAGCTCACGGAAGATGAACTCGAGCACAACGGTGAGAGATATACCGTCCAAAACCTTTATTACAACAACGGTCGGGTATCGTTGCGGTTGCGCGGGATACAACCGGACGCGGTTACACCGGCCCCGGAACCAGGGTCGAAGTTTGACGGGATGGTGTTGCATCTCGGCACTGTGCGGCTACCCGTTGGTGGAGTTGTTAGATTTAGCGATACCAATTGGCACAACTGGTATGTCGACCCGCAATGGACCGACGGCCAGCAGGTCGCGGTGAAGCTGGAGATTCCGGCGAAGTCGCCGTGGTTGTGGCCGGACGGGACCCGGCATCACGACAAGAACCAGATCTGGTCCACCACGATGGCGGCGAAGGCCCTCGAGCCGACGCGATGGGGCACGGACTCGTCCGGCTGCCGGACCGGTGTGTCGGGGGGCACTTGCCCCCTCGCGATGGGCGCCAACAGGTTCACTTACGCGGGCAATACCTACACCATCAGCGATTTCTATCACCGCAACGGCACTCTGTTCGCGGGCTTGAGCTCGGGCAGCGCCGCCGCGATCACCGCTGCAAGGTCGCTGATGCTGATCGTCAAGTATCCCGCTGGCGCCGAAAGGCGGTTCCCCCTGAGGAATCTGACCGCCAGTGGCACTTCGGCCACCGCCTCCTGGCCCGTCGACGACATGCGCTGGGGCTCCTACGGTCATCCACACCCCACCGACCCACAACGAAACCCCGCCGTGTGGGCGGCCAACTTCGCGGTGACTCTGGCCGTGGTCGAGGTGCCGGAGCCTGTGACCGTGACCGTGACGAGCCCGGCGCCGCGCACCCACACGGTGACCGTGTCGGTGCCCACGGCGGTCACCCAGCAGACCATCATGTCCCTGTCCACGTACGGCAGGGTCGGCAGCCGTGTGTGGACGGACCTGAGGGATCCCGACCTGGTAAGCCATTGCGATCCGATGGATCCGTTGGACCCGGCCACTCGCGCGGTCAACGAGAACCCGGATCGCAAGTATCCGATGGCCTACATCCAGGCGGGGCAGCGGAGCACCACGTTCAACCTTTGCCTTCTCGGAGTCCCGAAGGACGTGGAGAACCAGATAATGACAAACCAGGTCACCGTGTACCTGCCGCGGGGGAGGTCGTCGGTGACGTACGACATCAACGTCGGCAGCGCCTACGGCGGCGGGTCCGGGACCGCGGAATTCGAGGGCGGCGAGGGGCCGGGCTCCGGCGGGGAGCAGCAGGGCGACCCGCTGACGGCGGTCTTCGAGGAGGTGCCGGAGGAGCATGACGGCACGGAGTTCGCGATCCTGGTGCGTCTGAGCGAGACGGTGGGGAGTTTCAGCCGGTCGCCGCGCTTGTGGTCGTTCGCGGTGACGCAGGGCCGGGTGACGGGCGTGGAGCAGATCGGCGCCGGGCTGTGGCGGGTCACGGTGCGGCCGACGTCGCCGAGCGACGTGACGGTGACGCTCGCGGGCGGACGGGACTGCGACGACGAGCCGTCGGGCGCGGTGTGCACGCCGGACGGGCGGGCGCTGTCGAACACGTCGAGTGCGAGGGTCGCGGCGGGTCCGCAGCAGCAGCAGGAGGTGTTGGTCACGCCGGAGCCGGCCGACGTGCGGGTGGTGCCGGGCGACGGCAGCCTGACGGTGAGCTGGACGGCGGTGGCGCACCCGCGCGTCGCTGCGGAGCGGGTGCAGCACGCGCTGCGCTGGAGCCAGGAGGCGGGCGTGTGGGCCAACCCGTCGGGCAACAACGGCGTTGCCGTGGAGGCCGGCGTGAACGGCTACACCATCACCGGGCTGAGGAACGGCGTGGCGACCGGGGTGTTCGTGCGCGCCTTCGTGGGCCGGCTCCGGTCGGAGCGCAGCGAGCACTCGAGCGGGTGGGTCCGGGTGAAGGGCGAGCAGACGACGCCGCGGGCGGCAACCCAGACCGTGGCGGTAGAGTTCGGCAAGGTCCCGGCGGAGCATGACGGGCGGACGGCGTTCGCGCTGGACGTGCAGTCGGGCTCGGAGCCCGCTCCCGACGCGTTCAAGGTGACGGCCGGGAAGGTGACGGGCGTGGAGCCGCTGGACCCGGTGCTGTGGCGGGTGCGCGTCAAGCCGGAGTCCTGGAAGGACGTGAAGATCGCGCTCGGCGCGGCGTCGGCGACGGTCCGGGGCCCGGCGCGCATCCGGGTCGCGGACGCGCGGGCGAAGGAGGGCAAGGACGCCTCGCTCGACTTCGCGGTGACGCTGAGCCGCGCGGCGTCGGGGCCGGTGTCGGTGGACTACGCGACGAAGGACGGCACGGCGGCGGCCGGGGCGGACTACACGGCCGCGTCGGGCACGCTGACCTTTGCGCCGGGCGAGACGGCGAAGACGGTCTCGGTGGCGCTGCTCGACGACTCGCATGACGAGGGCAAGGAGACGTTCACGCTCACGCTCTCGAACCCGCAGGGGGCGTATCTGCGCAAGATGCACCGCGAGGCGAAGGGGGTCGTCAGGAACGACGACCCGCTGCAGGCGATGTGGCTGGCGCGGTTCGGGCGCATGGTGGCCTCGGACGCGGTGGCGTCGGTGACGGCGCGGCTGGAGACGCCGCGCGGCGCCGGCTCGCACGTGACGCTCATGGGCCAGCGCATGAACTTCGGCGAGGCCGGGGGCGGCGGCGCCGCCGCGCTCGCGACCGTGCTGACGGGGTTCGCGCAGACCTTCGGCGCGCCTTCCGCGCCGGCGGCGGCGGACGACGATCCGTTCGCGCGCCACGGCCTGACCGGCGGCTGGCGCGACCCCGCCGCCGCCGGCGCCCGCCGGGTGACGGCGCGCGAGCTGCTGCTCGGCACCTCGTTCCGGGCGGTGCTCGGCCAGGGCGCCGGTTCGCAGTGGACGAGCTGGGGCCAGGGCGCGTCGGTGTCGCAGTTCTCGGCGGCGGTGCCGGGTCTCGGGCTCACCGGCGAGGCGGCGACCGGGTCGATGGGCATGGACTACGAGCGCGGCCGGCTGCTGATGGGCTTCGCGATGACGCACAGCGTCGGCGAGGGCACGGCGAGCGATGCGGGCTGGCGCTACGCGCTCGGCAGCACGGCGACGATGATGATGCCCTATGCGCGGCTTGCGCTCTCGGAGCGCATCTCGGCGTGGGGCATGGCGGGCACGGGCTCGGGGCGCATGACGCTCGACCTCGACGGCGGCGTGACGCAGCGCTACCGCACGGACCTCGCGATGACGCTCGCGGCGACCGGGGTGCGGGGCGAGCTGATAGCCCCGGCCGAGCCGGGCGGGTTCGCGCTGGCGCTGAAGGCGGACGCGTTCTGGGTGCGGACCGAGTCCGACCGGGTCGCGGCGACGGCGTTCGGCAACCTCGCGGGCGCGCACGGCGAGTCGAGCCGGGTGCGGGCGGTGCTGGACGGCTCGCGCACGTTCTCGTTCGCGAGCGGCGCGGCGCTGACGCCGTCGGTCGAGCTCGGGGTGCGCCACGACGCGGGCGACGCGGAGACGGGGACGGGCCTCGAGGTCGGGGCCGGCCTCGGCTGGGCGGACCCGTCGCGCGGCCTCGACATGGCGCTGAAGGTGCACGGCCTCGCGGTGCATGCCGCCGAGGGCTACGACGAATGGGGCGTCACGGGGCAGCTCCGGCTGGTGCCGGGCGGCAACGCGGGGCGCGGCCTCTCGATGTCGCTCACGCCGTCGTACGGCGCGGACCCGGCGGGCTCCGGGCGTCTGTGGGCGCTGCCGGCGTCGTCGGGGCTGGCGGCCACCAATGGCGGGGCGGAGCCGACGAGCCGGTTCGACGCGGAGGCCGGCTACGGCATGGCGCTCCTCGGCGACCGCTTCACGGGCACGCCCAATGTCGGGTTCGGGCTGTCGGAGACGGCGCGCGAGTACCGCATGGGCTGGCGGCTCACGTCCGCCGTGCGCGGCGACCCCGGCTTCGAGGTCAGCCTCGACGCGACCCGGCGCGAGGCCGTCAACGACGACGGCGCCGAGCACGGGGTGATGCTCCGAAGCCTCATCAAGTGGTGAGGGGCGCGCTGCGCGCCCGGCGGCGGCGCCGTTCGGCGGTCCCGGCCGCAGGGACCGTGTGTGCGGGCAAGGCGGTGTCGCGACCGCGGACGGCCGTGGGCGAGGGTCCGGAGCCCGGTTCGGGGAGGGGTGAGCGTGGCGACTGACGAGAAGCCCGACGCGGCGTGCGTTGACGCCGTTCGGCGCGCCTTCGAGCGGTACCGCTCGGCGGTCGGGACGTCGGGGCTGTCGCGGCCCGACGGCAGCGCACATCTCGACCATTGCGGCCGGTTCGTGCGCTGGCTGGCCAGCGAGGCCGCGACCGGGGCGCCGCAGGCACTCGACGAGGAGATACTCGAACCCCGGGGGACGATGCGCTAGCCCGGCCCGTCCCCGCGCCCGGCAGGCGGCTGCGTATTCCGCCTGACGCAATGTCGGATGCGCAATGGGGGCTTCCCCGAGGCGTGGGGCGCGGGCGCGGCGGCGGGGCTCCACCCGGGAGCGCGCGGCCGGGGCTTCCCGTTCCCGCCGGGCGCCAGGCCCGGCGCTTCCACGCAGCCCGCCGGCGCGCAATCAGGGGCCGAGGTTCAGGAGCCGCCGGGCGTTGCCGTGCGCGATCTTCTCCCTGACGCGCCGGGGGATGTCCGCCGAGCGGAGCCAGCCCGCGCCGGCCCGGTTGCTCGCGAAGGGATAGTCGACCGCGAACAGGACCCGGTCCTCGCCCATGACCGCCAGCGCGAGCGCCAGCAGCTCGTCGCGGAAGAACGCGCTCGTCGTGATCCGGAAATTGTCGCGCAGATACTGCTGGACGGGTTTTTGCAGCCTGTCCCTCGTCGCCCTCGCCAGGTCGTCCCCGAGCCGCCAGTACCAGAAGGGCAGCCCCTCCCCCATGTGGCCCACGACGATCTGCAGGCCGGGGAACCGGTCGAAGACCCCGGCGACGATCATCCGCAGGCACTGCAGCGCGACCTCCTGGTGCCAGCCGTAGCCCGGCCCGGCGAGGATCTTGCTGACCCAGGCGTCGCCCAGGCCGTCGTAGTAGAGGCGCCCGATCTCCGGGGACGGCGAGGCCGGGTGGATGTAGACCGGCACGCCGAGCGCCTCGGCCCGCGCCAGCACCGGCGCGAAGGCGGCGTGATCGAGGAACCTGCCGCCGATGGCGCCGTAGGTCATGCAGCCGACCAGGCCGTCGTCGCGCACGGCGCGCTCCAGCTCGTCCGCCGCCGCCTCCGGGTCCTGCATCGGCAGGACGGCGAAGGCCCGGAAGCGGTCCGGCCGGCGCTGCACGACCTCCCCGGCGATCCAGCGGTTGAGCCCGCGGGCGAAGGCGACGCCCCCGGCGCCGGGCAGCTCCTGCGCGCCCGGCGTCATCGCCGAGAGGACCTGCATGGCGATGCCCGCCTCGTCCATCGCCGCGATGCGCCCGGCCCCGACATCGGTGAGCGCATCGACGAGGCGCGCCCTCGGGATCCTGATGCCGTTCAGCCTGAGAAGCTCGGGCGTCGCATAGTGCTCCTCGATCCCGATCGCAGACAGCGCGCCGTCCCCCGCCGGGGCGGCTGCCGAGGCCCGGGCGAGCGGCGGCCCGGCGGCCGCGGCGGCGCCCAGGGCCGCGGCGCGGGCGAGGAAGCCGCGCCGGCTCAAGCTCCCCCTGGTGGCGCGGCCGGTGCGGCAGGCGGGTTCGTCGGTCATCGTGCGCGTTCCCGTATCGTCGTTGCGGCCAATGTTCACTGTCTTCCCATCCGCCGGTCAAGGCTCGAAGCCGCATGCCCGGTCCGTCCCGCGACGTCCCTTGCGGCGGCGGCCTCGCCCCGGCCCTCGAGCAGCGCCACGATCCGGGCGGCGGCGGCCGGGTCGTCGAGCATCGAGCCGTGCCCGCCCTCCACGGCGAGGACCTTCGCGCCCCGCGATTCGAGGAAGGCGACCTCCTCGCCGGTCAGCCGCCCGACCGCCTCGTCCGTCGTGCCGTAGGCGTAGATCACCTTCGAGAGGTCGGTCCCCGCCAGGAGGCGGGTGTAGCGGTGCTTGCCCAGAGCCCCCTGGAACACCGCCTGCATCCGGACCGACCGCGGCAGCATGCTCTCCGCGGGCGGCGCGTCCGGGTCCGGATCGATCGGGCCGGCGGCCTGGTCGAACCGGGTGAGCGTGGCGCCGCCCTCGTAGAACCAGGCCACGGTGCTCGCGTCGTGCAGCTTGCTCAGCCGGTTCTCGTACATCTCCCGCTCGATGTCGAGACGGCCCGCCATGATGACGTAGCGGTCCGCCGCGCCCGGGCCCTTGAGCGCCAGGTAGCGCGGCACGATGAACGAGCCGAAGGAGTGGCTGAACACCACCACCCGCTTGCCCTGCGCCTTGAAGTGGCGGATCACCCGGTCGAGGATCTCGACGCTCACGTCCATCTCCGCCTGGACCCGCGCCACGCTGTCGAGCCTCGCGTCGTCGATCAGCGTTGTCCGACGAGGACTTCAGGCCGCGTTTCGAGCAAAAAGGGTGTCGACATGCGGCTCGGTCTCGACATCGCCGCCTACTCCAAGCCCGGGGGGTGAAATTCACCCTTGATGTCGTCCCCGATCGTCGTCCTGTCCGCGGCGGCGCAATCCCTGGTGCTGGAGGACACGAACACGGCGGTCGCGGTCCGGCCCCCGGCCCGCAACGACCGGATGTGCTCCAGACAGGTTGCCAGGATCACGCAATCCTTCATGGATTGCTTCGGGACCTGCACGGAAAGGTTGACGGCTCACATTTCGCGGGTCCAGAAACTTCCATCCTGCGCCGGCACGTCCAGACCTTCCGGAGGTTCGCTGAGGGTACGGCCGTCGCCCAGGCGCCGGCCCGGCCCCGACGGCTTCCGCATTTCGCGGAGCACGGCATCGGCGGAGGCAATCATCCGCATGCGCTCCATGCCGCGGAGCAGGCCGATCGTGCCCAGCACGTGCACCCGCGCCTCGGGGAGAAAAAGCTGCCGGGCCGCGCGCATGTCTTCCGTGAGGATCAGGACGGGTTCGCCGGTATCCAGCCAGGCGTCGAGTCCGTCCTCGGCCGTCAGGAAATCCGCCATTGCCACTTCGCCGGCATTCCTCTTCGGGGGCTCCCCCCGGGCGCGCCGTTCGCGCTCGGCCTGTCCCTGTGCGGTCTCGACGATGTGAAACGGAGGACGATGGTTGTCGACGAACGCCTTGACGTCCGCATCCTTGGCGTAGGATGCCGAATATCACCAAAGTAGCCGGTGAGTTTCATCCAATGTAGCCGGCCGATTTCACTCAAAGTAGCCACCCAGTGTCGCCAAAGTAGCCACCCCGGAGCGAAGCGACGCGATCACGTTGATGTCGGCATTTTCCCCCTGGCGATTTCCGGTTCAGCGATACCACCGCCGAAGGCCTGACGGCAAGGCGGTGGGGCATGGTGCGCGCGCGACGCGTGACCCCACACGAGTCGGAGCGGCGCGCGCGCACCATGCCGTGGTACGCCCTCTCGTCTCGCACGGAGACCTCGGAGCGGAGCGACGCAGGCGCCGCGCTCCGCGCGGCGCTCCCTTGTTGCGTTCATTCCTTCGTGCCGGCGCCGGCGTCGTCGGTGCGCATGGACGTACCGTGCAGCTCGAAGCGGATTGCGCCATGAACGAGACGATCGAGGATCGCGTCTGCCAGCGTTGGATCATTGAGTTGCCGGTGCCAGTCGGCCACCGGCAGCTGCGAGGTGACGATTACCGAGCGGCGGCCGAAGCGGTCGTCGAGGATTTCGAGGAGATCGCGCCCGCGGGCGGCATCGATCGGGGCCAGACCCCAGTCATCGAGGATGAGGACCTCGATCCGGGCGAGGTCGCGGTAGAGCTTGGGGATGGTGCCCTCGCCATGCGCGATCCTCAGATCGGTCAGAAGGCGCGGCACGCGCTGGTACTGGGCCTGGTGGCCTTCCAGACAGGCCTTGTGGGCGAGAGCGCAGGAGAGCCAGCTCTTGCCCGTGCCGCACGGGCCGGTGATCAGGATGTTGGCGGCGTTGCGGACCCAGGCGCAATCGCCGAGGCCGAGGACGACGCTGCGGTCGAGGCCGCGGGGGCGGCTGAGGTTGATGTCCTCGAAGCAGGCGTCCGCATGGCGGAGCTGGGCCTTCTTGAGCCGGCGCTGCAGCGCCCTGGAGCGGCGTTCGGCGACCTCCCGGTCGATCAGCAGCCCCAGGCGATCCTCGAAGGGCATGTCGTCGAGGTCGCGACGCTCCATCTGTTCGAGGAAGGCGGCGTGCATGCCGGGCAGACGCAGTGACGCGATCCGCTGGGCCAATGGATGGGGCAGGCCATTCTTGTCGGTCATCTGTAGTACTCCGGTCCTCTGATGTTCGAATGATCGATCGGCGCGGCCTCGGGCTCCCGCTCGGCGTCGGCGCGGTCGGCGCCGGTGCGCAGGATGTTGTCGAGGCCGCGGTAGGTCTTGGTGCCGAGCTCCAGGGCGTAGCGGCAGGCATCGTCGAAGCGTTCCGGCTCGTGGCCGTTGGCCAGCCGGAGGACGCCGTAGCAGGAGCGGAAGCCGAACTCCGGATTGGGATTGCGCTCCATGATCGCGACCACGAGGGCAAGGACATGGGGACCGATGTTCCCCGCGTTCTGCTCCAGCCGGGCGCGGGTCTCCTCGACGCCGGCGCGCTGGTGCGCTCGGGGCTGATGTTCCCTGAGCGTGGTCGCCCGACCCCTGGCCTGGCTGCGCAGATGGCTGGCGATCTGACGGCCCCGGTGGAAGACGTCGATCACCGAGCCGCGCAGGCGCACGTCGACCTCCTTGCCGACGTACTGGTGAGGCACCGAGTAGAAGTGGTAGTCGATTGCGATGTGATAATCGGGATGAACCGTGTTCTGGCGCCACACGGTTCGCTGCCAGCGCCGGTCCGGCAGGGGCCGCATGTGGGGCAGGTCGACGCTCTCGAAGCGGCTGTAGCGGTTCTCGCCCGTGCCGTCGGCATAGGGCTTGCTGTTGATCTTCCTGACCTGGGCGGAGATCGCCCGGTTCAGCGACGCCAGGTCATGGAAGACGTGCTTGCGCAGCGGCGCGAGGATCCAGCGTTCGCCATGAAGCACACCGTGCTCTACGAGCCCCTTGTCGCGGGGCCGCCGGACGCGCGCCGGCAAGGCCTGGACGCCGTAGTGATCGAGCAGATCGGCGTAGGTCTCGTTCAGGACCGGCTCGTAGCGCGACGGCTTGATCACCGCCGGCTTGATGTTGTCCGGAACGGTGACCTGCGGCGCCCAGCCCATGTCCTCGAAGCAGCGAAGGTGGGAGGCGCACCAGTCCTCGATCTTCTGGGTCAGCGTGGCCTCGGCGTAGAGTCGCCCCGACACCCCCATCGAGGCGATGAACACCTGCGCCTTGTGCTCGATCCCGTCGAGCAGGATCGGGACCGTCATGCCGGCGTAATCGACGAACAGCTTCTGGCCGGGGCGGCGGTTCTGGCGCATCGTCACGCCCTGGCGCGGCCGCCAGTCCCGGAACCGGCGGCACCAGGTCACGTAGCTCATGCCGTCGGGATGGGTCTCGCGCCATTCCTGCCACAACAGCTTCAGCGTCACCTTGCGCCGCGCGGAGAGCTCCTTCTCCACCGCGGCCCAGTCCACGTCGTCCGCCGGCGCTCGCCGCGGAGCCGGATAGAGCGCCGCCTCCAGCGCCTCATCCTCCATGGCGACGGCCTCGGACCAGCTCAGACCCGAGCTCTCGAACCGTTCCACGACCAGCGCCACCGAGCGGCGCGCGAGACCGCAATGGGTCGCGATCGCGCGGGCACTGCGGCCCTCCTCGAAATGCAGCGCAAGTACCTTCTTCACCTTCCTCATCGGCAGCCTTCCCCGTGCCATCGCTTCCCTCTCGGACAAATCGCCAAAGTCCGAGGCGTAGGACGGCACCCTGAGTCGCACCAAGATCATCCGCCGCCCCGAGGGGGTGGCTACTTTGGCGACACTGGGTGGCTACTTTGAGTGATATTGGGCGGCTACTTTGCCTGAAACTCGGTGGCTACTTTCGAGATATTCCGCAGTAGGACAGGTCGGAGGTCATCTCGTCATAAACCGCATCGACGAGCGTGATCGGCAAATCGAGCTTCAGGAGCAGTTCCAGCGCGTTTGCGACCCAGAGGGAGTTGAACGGTCCTGCGTCCGGAATAAGGACCCGGCACCGCCTCATGCAAGGCTCTTCCAGAGTTGCACGAACTCTTCGGCCTGCGCCTCGATCACATGCGGCGGCGGAAGCGGAACCGGCAAATTCCGTTCGGCCAGCGCAAGGAGCAGTTCCGATCCATCGCGGAGGCCCAGGCGGCGGCATGTGTCGCGCGTGCCAAGGCGGCCTTCCGAATAGAGCCGCAACACGTCGTTCCCGGCATCTGCCTCGGCGCTCGCGGTAACCTTCTCGAGGTGGGACTGGACGAGCCGGGTCATCGTCGTTCCGTGCGCGGCGGCATAGGCGCGGGTCCGTGCGATGAGCTCTTCGGGGAGCTGGAGCGTCGTGTTTCGCTTCTTTGCCTTCATGACCGCATAAATATGTGGAAACCGACCTTTCTGCAAGATCGTTGCGATGGGGACCTGCAAAGACTGCTTGACGGGGTGAGCGCCTTCACGCGGCTCCGTCAGGAACCCGCCATACCGGAATCTACCGGGAACAAGAACGATACCATGGCTGTGTCAACCTTTCCGGGCAAGCCCTGCCGCCTTCCCCGGCTTGCCGGAGCGTGCGACATGCGGCTCGGTCTCGACATCGCCGCCTGCGCCGCGGACCGGTCCGTCGACCGGGTCATCCTGGTTACCGGCGACACGGATTGCCTGCCGGTCATGAAGCGCGCCCGGACGGCGGGACCGCAAGCCGTGCTCGCGCAGTTCCCGAAGCAGCGGCTGGCAAGGGAACTCGTGTGGCACTCCGACCTCCAGAGGCCGGTCGAGCGGCCCGGGCAGGAAGGCGGGCCGGGTTGACGCGCTGCGCGCGGCGGCGATGCCAGGCCCCCGAATTGAGGCGGGATCGCAATGCGGCAACGCTCCCGGCTTCTCGGCTTGCCGCTGAAGAACGACACTCCGGCCGCCCTTCGACGACCGTCGACATGACCGCTCGGCTTTGCCGGCCGGAGGTCGTTCCTGTCCGGAAAGAGGCGGGAGGCCCCACCCACCACCGCCCCGGGCTTGACAGCCTGCGCCGCAATGCGGACAGATGCCGGCACGGTCCGGCGCCGCCGGCGCGGTGCTTCCCGGCAGGGGCGCAGGACGGCGAGACGGCCCCGTGAGGGCCTGCGATGGCCTGTCGCGTCGGCACGTCCGCCCGGCGTCGGGCGGTTCCGGATACCGCGGGAGAGTTGCCGGGTACGGGAGTGCGGCGGGGAGGGCATGAGCTTGCGAACGGGCCTCATCGGCGTGGCGGCGGTGTTCGTCGCGTACGCCGCCCTGTACTGGCATCACGCGATCGCGGCGGCGATGCCGTTCGATGCGCAGCTGTCGTATTTCCTGGGCTCCTGTGCGGTGATCTGCATGGCCGTCGGGCTGCTGCTCTCGGCCCGGCCGCGTCCGGCCGAGAGCGCCTTCGGCGGGCTCGACCGCATGTACAGGCTGCACAAGTATCTCGGCGTCGCCGCGCTGCTGCTGTTCATCGCGCATTTCGCGACCGCCCCGGGCGGGCCGGAGGGAGAGGTTGCGGCAGCCGGCGCCGCACCGGCCGAGGCCGCGGGCGGAGAGGAGGAAGAGGAGCTGCCGATCGACCTCTTCGGACTGATCGCGATGATCGGCTTCACGCTGCTGATCGTCGTCACGCTGAACCGCAAGATCCCCTATCACCGCTGGATCGCGACGCACCGGTTCATGGGCCTCTTCTTCATCGTGGCCGCGGCGCATGTCTCCCTGGTGCTCTACGACGGCGAAGACATCCCGCTCCAGTCCGCTCCCGGCGTCTTTCTCGCGCTCCTGCTGGCGGTCGGACTGGCCTCCTGTGCATACAGGCAGCTGGTCTATCCGAGGCGGCGGAAACACCCCTTCGCCGTGGCGGCCGTCAACAGGCTCGCGCGAGCGACCGAGGTGGTGCTGCAACCGAAGGACCGGATGTTCCCGTTCGAGCCGGGGCAGTTCGCCTTCGTCACCATCGATGCCGCCGGCTTCAGGGAAGCGCATCCCTTCACCATCTCGTCCGGCGCCGGGGAGGATGTGCTGCGCTTCACGATGAAGGTGCTCGGCGACTACACCCGCAGGGTGCGCGACGACCTGACCGCGGGGCCCGATGCCGCCATCGAGGGGCCGTACGGGCGCTTCAATCCGCTCAGAGATTCCCGGAAACAGGTGTGGATCGCGGGCGGCATCGGCATCACGCCCTTCCTGTCCGTGCTGCGCACGATGGCGCCGGGGCATGGCAGGACGATCCGGCTCTACTACTGCGTGCGCCTGTCCGGGGAAGCGCTGTTCCTCGACGAGCTGGAGGCCCGGGCGGCGGAACTGGGCGGCATCGCGATCAGGCTGTTCGACTCCGGCTCGGGCGCGCGGATCGACGCGGCGGCGGTCGGGAAGGACCTGGACGGGGCGCCGGGCGAGTGGAGCTACTATCTGTGCGGCCCCAGGCCGTTGGCCGCCGCCATGTCGGCGGGGTTGGCGGAGCGCGGGGTGCCGGCGCGGCGCATCCACGCGGAAGAGTTCGAGTTCCGCTGAGACGCCTTCGGTCGCCGCGCGCGTTGCCGGGCGGCATCGTCGATGCCCAATCGGGGGCTATTCAGTATCCCGTCCATCGGGATCGTGGAGGTGGAGACCGTACCCCCGACCGCCGAGGAACACGCCTGAGCGTCATGGCGGAATCGACGGGAGCCGCCGTGGCTGCGGATGGTTCCGTCCCCGCTCGCCGACCCGCCGGCGCTGTTCGGCGTGCGGCACCCAGCGCAGTGCGGCGATGCGTCGGACCTGCAGGGCCCAGTCAAGCAACATGGCTGCCGATCGTCGGCAATGCCGCCGTGCCCGGTTGGGGTAGACATCAACGGACCCCCTGGCCGTGGGCCGGCGCCGGCATATTCCTGGCCTCGATCGCGATGCGCATGGCCGACCCTGCCGTGTGCGACTCCTTCCCGATCGGCACGCATTCCCGTGGCGCCTCCTCAACGGGGCGCTGTTCGCTATCCTTCTGACGGGCTGTGTGCGCCACTGCCCGCCCGCACATACGGCGCAGACCCCGTGCTCCGGCGTCACTCGCCGGTTCCGGTCGACGAGGATGGAACAGCCTGACGGCCGCCGATGTTGAAACGCCGCGCGCCGCTCCATATAAGATGTTCGAAACCGGTTGTTCGAACGCCACCGCGGCGCGGACAATGAACGACGGCCGCCGCCCGCCCGGCGACAGGGGACGGTTCGATGCAGACGGTTCTCGACGAAGTCACCAGCAACACCATCGATGCGACGCACGTTCGGCGGCGCGTCGAAGACTGGGAAGAGCGCTTGCACGGCCTCTACGCCAGGATCGGCGAGTGGCTGCCGGACGGGTGGGAGGCCCGCCGGGGCGCTCCTGTGCTCATGCACGAGAAGATGATGCGCAAGTTCGATATCGATGCGAAACGGATGCCGGCGCTCGAGCTCCACGGCCGGGCCGGCGAGATCGTAAGGCTCGAACCGCACGCACTGTGGATCATCGGCAACAACGGCCGGGTGGATGTGAGGCGCGACGGCCGGCGTTACCTGATCGTGGATGCGGCCGAGAACTTCGGGGCGCCGAACTGGCAGGCGGCACGCGACGATCGCCGCTGCGACCGCGAGTCCGTCACGCGCGACTGGTTGAGACGAATCCTGCGGTGAGCGTCCTCCGGGCCATCGCGGCATCGTACGAACGGATCGACCGCTTTCTCGGGGACTTGCGCGATAGCTGCGACGCGGGTGGCGAACACGATGAGCGCGACCGCGTCGCACGCGAGCGGGAGCTCGACGATCAAGCCTGGTTCGTGCTGGCCTGGGGCCAGCTGGAGACGGACATCGACGATGCCTGCCGCGCGGCGATCCGGCACGCGCAGTCGCACGAGGACTGGCGATACCGCCGTGCCTGGTCCCTGTACAACCCGGATGACCGCCGGCTGTCGGGCCTGAACTTCGAGAATCGCCTGACCCTGGTGCTTGAGAAGGGCAGCGGCGAGTGGAGGCGGACCATGCAGCTCTACAACGTCCGGAACCAGATCGCCCACGGTACGCTTCTTTCCGAGCGTATCGACGTGTCGAGCGAGATACAGGACTTCTTTCGCATTCAGGCGTCGCTGACGCGCGAGTGACCCCCGCGCCGAGATGCCCGGGCCGCGGCTCGACCCCGGCGGGGGCGGGCGGGGCCTCCCGCTCTCGCCCACCATCGGCGCGTCATTCAGCGCGGCCGAGCGGCTGTGGGGGCGCATGCGGCGTTAAGGATTGCGATCAGCATCGCAACGGTCGGGCGCACCGCTCTTACGTCGAACGTACGCGATCGGAGCAGTCATGCGGGTTCCTGACATTCGGCGCAAGTCGGGTGCTGCCCGGTCGGTATTCGGGGTGTAGCCCGAGGCGGCACGGAGATGGGTGCGATGGTGGAGGAGGACCACGAGTAGGCAGCGGCTAGCAGTGATGGGTGGAACGGCCTTCGCGGTTGGCGCCGTTCGCGGGCTCACCGCGGGGGCGCGCATCGTCGGCGCGCCGGTAGACGATGAGAGAGAGCACCGTGAACGCCGCGAGGGCGGCGAAGAGCGCGGTGTAAGGATCCGCAGCCTCGTCGCGCGCCGCGGGCGGGAAGAGGCCGACGATCCGGCCCGCTCCCCATTGCACCAGGGCCGCGCCTCCCATCAACGCGGTGTTGAGCGTGGTCACGGCGCGCCCTGCGACCTCGCCGGAGAAGAGCGCCATGCCGTGGGTCATGACGACGACGCTGTAGGCGCCGAAAAACCCCAGAAGCGTGAGAAGCAAGGCGGCCTCGAAGGCATCCGCGCCGGCGCGCAGCGCGAGCGCGGCGAAGAGGGCGGCGGTGATCGCCGCGCCCGCGGTGACGACGCCGCGGCGCGTGCCGAGCCAGCGGTCGAGCGGACCGTAGGCGAGGGTGCCCAGCAGCATGGCGACGGCCATCGCGAAGAGCACCTCGCCGCGGGCCGCGGCGTCGAGGGAGAACACCGCATGGAGGTACGGTCCGCCCCACCCGCCGAGAATGGCGATGACCGAGGCGTAGCCGACCGCGACCATGGGCAGGACGCAGAGCAGGTTCCGGCTCGACCAGACCTCGGCCAGCCCCGCGATGACCGAGGCGAGGCTTTCGCGGCGAGACTCCGGGCGTCCGGCGTCGGGTCCGGTCCCGGGCGTGTCGCGCACGGCGAGGAAGAAGAGCAGCGCGATTCCCGCGGTCAGTGCTGCCTGCGCCATGAACGTGGTGCGCCAGCCCCACGCGGCGGTGGCGGCGGCAAGCGGCGCGGTGGCGGCGAGATTGCCGGCATGGGCGGCCGCGAACAGGACGGCCACCGCCATGGTGAAGCTGCGCGAGGCGAACCAGCGCCGCACGACCACCAGGGAGCCCACCATCGCGCCGGCGAAGCCGATGCCGAGCAGGGTCCGGCCCGCCGTCAGGCCGGCGGCCGTCTCCGCCGCCGCGAACACGACGCCGCCCGCGACCGCGAGGGTCAGGGTGAGCGAGACGGTCAGCCGGGCTCCGAACCGGTCGAGCAGGATGCCCATGGGGATCTGGAGCGCCGCGAAGACGACGAAGAAGGAGCCCGTCACCAGGCCGAGGTCCTGCGGAGCGAGCGTGAGCTCGTCCATCAGGTCGGGTGCGATCACGCCCACCGAGGACCGGTAGAACTGGCTATGGACGGCAAGGAGGACCGCCACGCCGATGACGCTCAGCTGTCGGCGCAGGGCGCCGGGGGGTTCCGCCCGGGGGATCGGGGAGGTCGGCATGGCGGGGTCGGACTACGGGTTTCGGATGCGATGGAAGGTCACGACCTCACCGCTGGAAAGACCTGGGAGGTAGGCGAAGCCCTGGGCCGCGAGCGAGCGGAAGATGCGGTCGACGGCCGCGAGCGTGGGGTCGGGATAGTTGCGCAGGTGCAGCTCCATGACGATGACGCGTACACCGCTGAAGTCCTGGGGCGCGCCGAACAGCTCGACCTCGGCGCCCTCGATGTCCGATATGACGACCGTGGGGCGGAAATCGCCGAGGAGGGAGCCGAGGGTTCGGGTCGGCACGCGGACGGCTTGCGCATAGGGACCTGTGGCCGGATCCAGCGACGAGCGCCAGAAATCCGTCCGCACGTAGAGCACCGCGCCGTCCTGTGGCGCCGCGGTGGGGACGCAGTTGAGCACGTCGACGTTGGCGATGTTGTTGCACGCATGAAGACGGCGCATGTAGGGGATCAGCCGCGGGTCGGCCTCGACCGACAGGATGCGTTCGACGCGGGTGCGCGTTGCCAGCACGGCGCCGATGATCCCGAGCCCGGCGCCGATGTCGAGAAGGCGGTCGCCCTCGCGCAAGGCGCCCAGCCCGGCCCGGAGCTCCGCGACCTCGTAGCTGCCGTCGCGGATCGCCTGCCAGACGCGATCGGAGATGAGGTCGTCTCGGCGCTCGATGCGAACGCCGTGCCACGTGGCGGAGCGGTCGGGGGAGGATTGCGCAGGTCTTTGATCCGGCATCGGGCGGCGGCAATGCTGTTCAGCACGGCACGCCGGTATAGCCTCCGTGCCAGTGGGCCACAAGGGTGGCTGCGATGAAGGCGCGGTCCGGCGCGGGGCGGCTGTTGCGGGCGCGACGGCACGGGGGGGCGGGCGTGGACGGTCGACATGGCGAGACGCGGGCCCGACGGGCCGGCATGTGCCGGTATCCGGCCGGGCGTCGCCCGCGGCAGCCAACGTGACGTGCAAGCCCGCCGATCGGTGGCGGGACCGCGCGCAGCGGCCACGACGAACGGCATGCGCTGTCGTTCCGAAGCCGACGGCAACGGTCCATTGACAGGGCCGGAATTCGGGGGAACACTGCGCCAAAGGCTTCAGGCAAGCTCTTGGGTTGTGTTCGGCGGAGGCTTGAGAGAAGGAGCGATCTTGATGAACCCCGGGGCCGCAGTTTCGGATTTGCGGCACTTCAGGCAGTGTGGAGACTGGCCTGCCTGCCTGCCTGCTAATTATGTGCGGCGGTGCGGGCGGGGGCTTGGCGACCCTCGCCGGGGCGGTTGCATCGTCGGGCTCCGGCCCGTTCTGCCGGCTCAGGCCGGCCTGGAATGGTGTCGGCGGGGTCGATCTCGCGCCCGAGCCCACAACGACGACGGCCAGGCGGAGCACCGTGTGGGGTTCAAGGTGCGGGGAAGATGGTAAACGGACGGCAACGCAGGGTTGCGCCTAGCCCCTCTCGCGACGGATCTGCGGCGCTTCGCCAATGGCCCGTGCCGGCGAGAATCGCGACCCCGGCGGAGATCCCGACCGCGCACTCCGCCGCGCGCGGCCAGGCTCCGGGCCGGCGGGCGAGCTACCAGGATGTGCTGGACGCTCCGGCGCGGCACGTCGCCGAAATCGTCGACGGGACGCTGTACACGCACCCGCGGCCCGCGGCCCGGCATGTGCTGGCGAGTTCCCGTCTGGGCGGGGAGCTTTCGGGACCCTTCGACAGGGGCCGCGGGGGACCGGGCGGATGGTGGATCCTCGATGAGCCGGAACTGCACCTCGGCGAGGACATCCTCGTGCCCGACCTCGCGGGCTGGCGCCGGGAACGCATGCCGGAGTATCCGGACACGGCGTATGTCGCAATTGCGCCGAGCTGGGTCTGCGAAGTGCTGTCGGCGTCGACGCGCCGGCTTGACCTGCAGGGCAAGCGCCCGGTGTACGCGCGGGAGGGCGTTCTTCACCTGTGGCTCGTCGATCCGGCGGAGCGCAGCCTCGAAGCCTTCGAGCTCCACGAAGGGCGGTGGATGCCGATTGCGAGCGCACGAGACGATGAAATGGTGAGGATCCGCCCATTCGACGCCATCAGCTTCAGTTTGGGCGATCTCTGGCCGTGAAGAAGGAGGCCAATCCTGATCTTGTGTGCCAGCCAGCCTGAACGCGGCATCCCGGCATGGCTGGGTGCGGCGCGGACGGGGATTCCGAATGTGGCCTGCGTTGAAGGCGGCTTGGGTCGATTTCGTTTGAGCGGCGCGGGGCTGCGGCATGAGCAAGTCATGCAGCCACTCCCGATCGGTGCGGCCACCATCGATTGCCGTCTTCCTGGAGACGGTCAGTCCAGACTGTCAGTCCGCACCTCTGCACCAGCCCCTGACTCCATATGACAGGTGGGCGATAGCGCCGCAAGTGGCTCTCCTCGTGGCGAGCGTGACGTCGAACGCTTGTGGCGGTTCGCGACCTGCCAGCGCCGCGACGCGGGCCCGACGATGGTAACGTCAAGAGTTATGTGTCAGGGAGACGGGGGTGCTGATTCCCTGAGACTTGTTTTCGTGGATGAAGACCGCGAAGAGGATGCGGTCCATTGAGGTCTTGTCCTGGAAGGTTCCCATGGGGCGGGTTCGCCTGCGGACCTCCCGGAACCTTCGTTCGATGGCGTTGGTGGTCCTGACCTGCTTTCGCTCGGCAAGGGTGTTGTAGCGGAAGCAGGTGAGCAGATCGTCGAGGTCGTTGCGCAGGCAGGCGACGGCCTTGGGGTAGACGGGCTCCCACCGATCGGCGAAGCGCCGGGCGGCGCTCTCGGCCTTGCGGCGGCTGGGCGCGTTCATGACGGCGTGGACGTCGGCCTTGACGGCCTCCTGGTCGGCCACGCGGACCTTGTTGATGATGTTGCGCATCTTGTGCGCCCAGCACCTCTGGACCGGGATGCCATGATAGACGATGGGCAAGGCGGCGAGCAGGCCCTGGCCGCCATCGACGCAGATCATCTCCAGGCCCTCGCCGGTGAGCCCGCGGCGGTGCAACGCGGTGAGGAAGCGCTCCCACTCCGCGGCGCTCTCGCTGCCGGCGAGCTGGAAGTCGATGATCTCCTTCTTGCCGTCGTGGCGGATCCCCAGCGCCACCAGCACCGGCCGCTTGAGGGCGCCGGCGCCGGTCTTGCGGGCGAGCACCACGCCGTCGAGCATCAGCGCCTTGTAGGCGTTCTTCAGCGGGCGGCGGTGGAAGGCCTCGACCGTTTGGTCCAGGGTCCTGGCGACCCGGCTCACCGTGGCGGGCGAGACCGGGCGCCCGAGCAGGGCGAGCAGGACCTCGCCGACCTTGCGCGTCGACAGCCCGAGCACGAAGCCGGCCAGGATCGCGCGGTCGATCTCGGGCGCGCGCCTTGCATAGCTCCTGACAACCTCGCTCGGGCAGAAGCGCCGGGTGCGCGGCACGCTGAGCTCGATGTCGCCGAGCTCGGTCAGCAGGTGACGCGAATAGCTGCCGTTGCGCCGGTCGCGCATGGCGCTCGCATCGAGGTGGTCGAGCCAGTAGTCGACCGCTTCGCCCATCCGGCCCTCGATGATCTCGGCCAGCGCCTGGCGCCCGAGAGGGCGGTAGCCTTCGCCCCACTCCAGACCGTCTGCTCCCTGATCGGCGAGCTGATTTTCTGGCGGCGCGATTTCGGCCATCGGCAGGGCCGTCCGGTCATGCCGGGTCGTCGATTTGGGCTGCCAGCGTGAGCTTGACGCGGCAACGGAGCG
This sequence comes from Alphaproteobacteria bacterium, assembly GCA_965202925.1. Taxonomy (GTDB): domain Bacteria; phylum Pseudomonadota; class Alphaproteobacteria; order Bin65; family Bin65; genus Bin65. The sequence continues at coordinate 787,705 of CBDBCG010000003.1, forward strand.
GGGCCGGCGGCCTCTTCGTGATGGTTGGGTCTTCACCGGCGCGTTGGGCGCGCGCAACGCCCTCCGGTGCCGTGCCGGGTCCGCCTTGTCGCGTCGAACTGTCGCGCCGGGGTCAGCCGGGCGCGGATGCCGGCGGCGGCATGGCGAGGTGGATCCGCCGGCGCGCCGCCAGGAGATGGGCGCCGGCGCCGCCGAGCACGAGGGTGACCCGGCGCCCGTGACGCGCGACGCGGGCGACGAGGTGGATCCATATCGCGCGGATGCGCTTCATCCGCACCCAGCGCCACTCGGGGCCGTAGGCGGCGCGGCGCACCAGCGCCATCGCATTCAGCGCCAGCGCCGCGAGCCACAGCCAGGCGGCGTTGGCCCCGAACCGCCCCGACGGCATCGTCCCGGCGGCGAGGTCGGACTTGAGCACCGCGTGCACCTCCTCGCCGCGTCCGCAGCGCTCGTGGGCCGCGGCCACGACCTCGGCGGCGTCCAGCACCCTCAGGCCGTTCGCCTTTTCCGCCCGGATCGCGTCGGGGGCCGGGAAGTTGGTCATGTAGGCCCTGATCCTGTAGGCGGGCCTGCCATCGGCGGCCGGGAGGTCGCCCTCGTCCAGGCCCAGCGCCCCGGGAAGGGCGCGCCGGGTGACGACGTAGCGGATCACATGGCGCGGCTTCAGTCCGTTGGTTGTCGCGGGGACGTAGGGCAGTTCGGCGCATTCAAGCGCCACACTGTCCGACGCCGGCCCGGCGTCCGGCGTCTCCACCGGCCCCTTCGCCGGGCGCCAGGCGTCGTCGGCGAGCCGCGCCACCTCCGCCATCAGCGGCTCCGAACGGGTGGCGCCGCAGATCAGCCCCACCGTGCCGAAGCGCCGCGTCTCCGCCCGGCGGAAGGCGGGGTCGTTGCAGGCGCGGATCACATCCTCCTGGTAGCCCGCCCCATCGGTGCGGAGGGTGACCTGGCGCACGGCGCCGGGAAGCTGCAACAGCGCCTCCTCGAGCGCCCGCCGGTTGTCCAGCGCCGCCGGCACGTTGCCGTCGCGGCTCTCCAGCCACGGCGCCATCCCGATCTCGGGGCAGAACGCGACCAGCGGCTGGTAGCCCCGCTCGCCCGGAACCAGCCTCTCCGCGGCACGGTAGGTATACAGACACTCGCGCTTGCCGGACGCGATGATCGTCGCGTCGAGGTCGATGGTCACCGACGCCGCGACGGCCTCCCGTACCCCTTCGGCCACAAGGCGGCGGGCGACCGCCCGGAACAACTCGTGGCGTTCCGTGTGCGGCGGGATGAACGCCGTGCCCTTCTCCCTCTCGACATCGTGCACCCCAGCGACATGGAAACGGTCGAGCCAGTCGCGCAGCGAACGCGCCGAGGGAAAGCAGCGCTCGCGACCGCCCCGGAACCGCCGCGCGACCGCGCCCCTCGACAGACCCAACAGCTTCGGCTCGAACCGCCTGACCAGAGCGCAAAGACCCGTATCGGCCTCCAGATGCTCGATGTCCGACACCCGGTCGAAGCCGGCAACGTTGAGAACCAGCACCGCCAGCATCATCTGGCCGTCGCTCCAGCCCTGCGACGGGCTGCCGCCGCAGCGCGGCAGCCCGGCCAGGATGCGCCGCGACGCCAGAACCTCGAACAGCAGCACCAGACCGCCGCGCGCCGTCGCGGCCGTACCATCCCGCGTCACTTCGAGCTTGATCGGAGAGCGATAACAAGGGACCATGATCTTCACCCGGTTGGTGACGCCCCTCGGGGCGGGTTGTCTGCGCAACCCATTGTAATCAATGGCCCAACCGGGTGACCAAATCTTTCTGATCGCCGATCAGGGTCTGCTTGCATGGCCTTCACGACCTCAAACGCTTGTGGTAGGTCCGTGATCGTCGCGGTTCGCTGCGGCATCGGGGTGCTCCTGGTCGTGGCTGTTTCATCACCACAGGGAGTACCCCCTTCCCGCCTGACACATAAACTCTTACGTCACCACCATCAGGGGTAACTTGCCATCGACGATGAATTCGGCATTAATATGGCGAGCCGGAGTCCCGGGCGTTGGGAGACGGGGCGACGGTGCTGACGGTCAAGGAGGCAGGGCAATGATCGAGCGCGTAATTCGGCTGACAGCGGGAACGGCGCGGGCCGACCGCGCGGCGCACTTGAACAACGCCGCCCGATCCCGGTGCGGCATCGCCGGGCGCCGGCCCGGCCGGCGCACCCGCCCCGCCCTCCTCCCCGTCCTCGCGCTGCTGCTCGGGGCGCTCGGCCTGCTCGCGGCCGCGCCCGCCCAGGCGCAGACCACCGTCTGGTCGGCGACGCTGACGGTCGGTAAGGACGGAATTTATTACGGCTGCGAAATCGCCGCTACGCAAGTACCCTGCTCCTCGGCGCTCACGGACGATGACTTCGAGTACAACGGTCGGACCTATCATATCCGCCGGTTATCTCACATCTCTTCCACTAATCGGTTTCAGATGAGCACCGATCCGACACCACGCGCGAAGCTTGCCGGGCTGGTGTTGCATCTCGGCAATACGCGGTTGGCCCTTGGTGATTTCGGCGCTGGAGGACGTTACCAATGGGACAATGTCAACCCGCAATGGAGCGACGGCCAGCAGGTCGCGGTGAAGCTGACGGTACCCTCGCTGGGCCGCGCCGGCAGCATGTCCGTCGACGGGTTCCACCCAATGGGACCCGGACGCATGAAGATCGCCGAGGGCACATCGATCACCTACGGCATCGTGATCCACCAGCCGCCGACCCTGGATCTGACCATCACGCCGCGACACCACAACGTCCGACCGGACGGCAGCGACTACCCCAACGTCGACAACAGCCTGCTCACGATCCACAACGCGGTCACCTGGAAAGCCGCCCCGCACCCCAACTACCTGAGCGGGGACTGGCAGCAGGCCAAATCGGTCGGGCTCACCGCGGTGGACGACAACGAGTGCAAGTCGCCGCCCGGCACCCGGTACTGGATCAGGCACCACGGCAGCGGCGGCGGTCCCGACTGGGGCGGGTGGGACCGGCAGGACCGGCACCATGGCCTGGTGATCTCGATCGAAATCATCGACGACGACTGCAAATATCTGGCCGCTTCCCCGGGCCAGGTGTCGCCGGAGGAGGGCGCCAGCGCGACCTACACCGTGCGTCTGAAGACGCCGCTCGAGGACGCCGCGTACATTTCCCCGCGCATCAGCGTCCCCGGCGACAGCGACCCCGGCGCGATCACGGTCTCTCCCGAGCGGATCCGGGTCGAAGCGGGAGACACGAGCCCGAAGACGTTCACGGTCAGCGCCGGAAGGGACGCGAACTCCCGTAACGAGGTCCTGGTTGTCGACCACAGCGTCGACTCGCCGGAGGTCCCGGCGGATTACCTGGGCGGCCGGGTGACCGTCATTGTCCAGGACGAACAGAACGCGGCGAGGACGCACGAGCGCGACGCGCTGAGCGTGACCGGTCTTGCGCTCACGGCGGGTTCGGGAGCGGTGGCGCTGAGCCCGGCCTTCTCGACGGATGTGCTGTCGTACCGGGCGGAGGTCCCGGCGGGGACGGCGGGCGTGACGCTGGCGCCGCACTGGAGCGGCGGGGCGAGCGTGTTCGCGGGCTCGCGCCGGGGCGGGACGACCTTCACGCGCCCGGCGCGGGTGCGGCCCTCGGGCACGGCGGTCGCGCTGGCGCTGGCGCCGGACGGCGGCGCGACCGAGCTGTGGGTGATGGCGAGCGGCGGTTCGGGCGGCATGACGACCTACCGCATCGAGGTGACCGAGGCGCAGGCGCAGGCGCAGGTGCCCGAGGAACAGACCCCGCCGGAAGAAGAGGCCCAGACCGTGGCGGTAGAGTTCGGCAAGGTCCCGGCGGAGCATGACGGGCGGACGGCGTTCGCGCTGGACGTGCAGTCGGGCTCGAAGCCCGCTCCCGACGCGTTCAAGGTGACGGCCGGGAAGGTGACGGGCGTGGAGTCGCTGGACCCGGTGCTGTGGCGGGTCCGCGTCGCGCCGAGTTCCTGGAAGGACGTGAAGATCGCGCTCGGCGCGGCGTCGGCGACGGTCCCGGGCCCGGCGCGCATCCGGGTCGCGGACGCGCGGGCGAAGGAGGGCAAGGACGCCTCGCTCGACTTCGCGGTGACGCTGAGCCGGGCGGCGGCGCACGAGGTCTCGGTGGACTACGCGACGAAGGACGGCACGGCGGCGGCGGGGGCGGACTACACGGCCGCGTCCGGCACGCTCGTCTTCGCGCCGGGCGAGACGGCGAAGACGGTCTCGGTGGCGCTGCTCGACGACTCGCATGACGAGGGCAAGGAGACGTTCACGCTCAGGCTCTCGAACCCGCAGGGGGCGTATCTGCGCAAGATGCACCGCGAGGCGAAGGGGGTCGTCAAGAACGACGACCCGCTGCAGGCGATGTGGCTGGCGCGCTTCGGGCGCATGGTGGCCTCGGACGCGGTGGCGTCGGTGACGGCGCGGCTGGAGACGCCGCGCGGTGCGGGCTCGCACGTGACGCTCATGGGCCAGCGGATGAACTTCGGCGAGGCCGGGGGCGGCGGCGGCGCCGCGCTCGCGCATGTCCTGACGGGGTTCGCGCAGACCTTCGGCGCGCCTTCCGCGCCGGCGGCGGACGAGGACGATCCGTTCGCGCGCCACGGGCTCACCAGCGGCTGGCACGACCCCGCCGCCGCCGGCGGCGCCCGCCGGGTGACCGGGCGCGAGCTGCTGCTCGGGACGTCGTTCCGTGCGGTGCTCGGCCAGGGCGCCGGCTCGCAGTGGACGAGCTGGGGCCAGGGCGCGTCGGTGTCGCGGTTCTCGGCCGCGGTGCCGGGGCTCGGCCTCACGGGCGAGTCTGCGACCGGCTCGATGGGCATGGACTACGAGCGCGGCCGGCTGCTGATGGGCTTCGCGATGACGCACAGCGTCGGCGAGGGCACGGCGAGCGATGCGGGCTGGCGCTACGCGCTGGGCAGCACGGCGACGATGATGATGCCCTATGCGCGGCTTGCGCTCTCGGAGCGCATCTCGGCGTGGGGCATGGCGGGCACGGGCTCGGGGCGCATGACGCTCGACCTCGACGGCGGCGTGGCGCAGCGCTACCGCACGGACCTCGCGATGACGCTCGCGGCGACCGGGGTGCGGGGCGAGCTGATAGCCCCGGCCGAGCCGGGCGGGTTCGCGCTGGCCTTGAAGGCGGACGCGTTCTGGGTGCGGACCGAGTCCGACCGGGTCGCGGGATCCGCGTTCGGGAACCTCGCGGGCGCGCAGGGCGAGTCGAGCCGGGTGCGGGCGGTGCTGGACGGCTCGCGCACGTTCGCGTTCGCGAGCGGCGCGGCGCTGACGCCGTCGGTCGAGCTCGGGGTGCGCCACGACGCGGGCGACGCGGAGACCGGGACGGGCCTCGAGGTCGGGGCCGGCCTCGGCTGGGCGGACCCGTCGCGGGGCCTCGACATGGCGCTGAAGGTGCACGGCCTCGCGGTGCATGCCGCCGAGGGCTACGACGAATGGGGCGTCACGGGGCAGCTCCGGCTGGTGCCGGGCGGCAACGCGGGGCGCGGCCTCTCGATGTCGCTCACGCCGTCGTACGGCGCGGACCCGGCGGGCTCCGAGCGTCTGTGGGCGCTGCCGGCGTCGTCGGGGCTGGCGGCCACCAATGGCGGGGCGGAGCCGACGAGCCGGTTCGACGCGGAGGCCGGCTACGGCATGGCGCTCCTCGGCGACCGCTTCACGGGCACGCCCAATGTCGGGTTCGGGCTGTCCGAGACGGCGCGCGAGTACCGCATGGGCTGGCGGCTGACCTCCGCCGTGCGGGGCGATCCGGGCTTCGAGATCAGCCTCGACGCGACCCGGCGCGAGGCCGTCAACGACGACGGCGCCGAGCACGGGGTGATGCTGCGCAGCCTCATCAAGTGGTAGCGGGGCGGTGCGCGGCCTTCCCGGCCGCTCGCCCGGCCGGTGACGGAACTCCGGACGAACCTGTCGGCCATGGTTGCCGCGAACTCTACTCCGCGGCGATCAGGGCGCGCCTGACCGCCTCCGGCTCCTTCTGGATCACGCGCAACAGCGTCGCGGCGGGGCCGCTGACCCGCCGCGCACCCTGCTCCCACTTGCGGTAGCCGGACAGGCTCATGCCCATCAGGGGGGCCATCTGCGCCTGGGTGAGCTTCGCCTGCTTGCGGACCTCGCGCGGGGTCACGGGTGCATGAACGACGGCGGGGCCTTCGCCCCTGGCATGGGCCAGCGCCTCGTTGAGGGACTGGATCAGGTCTTCTCCGAACGTGCTCATGGCTTCTGTATGGACGCCTCCCGGGACGCAAGGGCCGATTTCGGTGTGACGGGCAGGCAGATTGCAGTTCTGTATCCGGCCTGTTGATGCGTGGTCTTCTACCCGCTGGCCCTGATGGTATCTGCCAATCCGCGCCTCATTCTCCTCGTGGGCTTTTCGCCCCTGAAGCCATGCAGGCTTGGCGGATCGCGGTCTGACCTGTTTGCCATCACTCCTTGTCGTGCCTTGCGCAACCTTTCAGCGGCCACCTCCTCTCTGTTGGTTCGCTGTCCCGTCGTCAGCCGCGCCTACGCCGACTGGCTGACGAAGTCCGCCCGGTACGCCCGGTCATGAGCCAGCAGGGCCCAGATCGTGCGCGCCGTCTTGTTGGCCAGCGCGACCGTGACTACGTTGGACGGCCGCCGCTCGGCCAGCCGCACCGCCCACTCCGGCGGTGCCTTGGCGTTGGTGAGCACGCTCCGCGCGCCGTGGATCAGCAGGGTTCGCAGATACCTGTCCCCGCGCTTGGAGATGCCGAGGATGCGGACCCGCCCGCCAGTGCCGTCGTGCCGCGGCACCAGGCCGAGCCAAGCGGCGAACTCGCGCCCCGACCTGAAGGCCGAGGGATCGCCCATCGCGGCGACGACGGCCGTCGCCGTCAGCACGCCAACGCCGGGGATCTCAGCAATGCGCTTGCTGTCGGCATTGCCGCGGTGCCACACCCGGATCCGCTGCTCGATCTCGCCGATCTCCTCGTCGAGCCGGCCGACCCGCGCCCACTGCTCGCGAAGCGTGTCGATCACCATCGCCGGCAGACGCTCGGCGACCCGCTCCAGGGCTTCGGCCATGCCTCGGCGCATCCCGGCCCGACCCTGCGCCATCACCTCGCCGTATTCGGTCAACAGGCCGCGCAGACCGTTGATCTGCGCGGTGCGGAACTTCACCAGCTGCTGGCGCATCCGGTGCAGTGCCAGCACCGCCTGCTGCTCCTCGCTCTTCACCGCAACCGTCTTGACACCCGGCATCTGCGCCGCCGTCCAGATCGCCCGCGCGTCGTGCGCGTCGTTCTTGTTGCCGGTCACGAAGGGCCGCACCGCCTTGGCCGGAAACAGCCAGGGATCGTGGCCGAGCTCCCGAAGCTCACGCGCCCAATGCTGCGACCCGCCGCACGCCTCCATCGCGACCACGCACGGCACGCGGTTGGCGAAGTGCTCGAGGAACTTCGCCCGCGTCAGCTTCAGATCCACGATCTCGCCGGTCTCCATGTCGACCCAGTGCAGCTGGAATACGTGCTTCGCCGTATCCACCCCGACGACGGTTCTGTTAGTCTTCATCTCGGACCCTCCGGTTTGCCCGTGAAGAGCTTGCTCTTCCACCTTGGCACCTTGATGCCGTCGGCCCGCGAGGGTCCACTCATCCCTCCGGTCCTCGAACATCAAGGGGTGGGAGGCGTCCATTCCATTCTCCTTTCGGCCTCCCCTGATCGCCGCGACGATCCCGGCCACTGCGTGCCGCTCTGCCGGGTTCAGGTCCGTTCTGGCGGACTTCGCATAGGCGAGCAGCGCGTAGATGGGGATATCCTCCCCACCGTAGAAGTAGACGACCCGCGCGCCGCCCCGCTTGCCCCGGCCCGATGCCGCGAAGCGCAGCTTTCGGACGCCGCCGGTTCCCGGTATCTCGTCGCCCGCCAGCGGATTCTCGGCCAGACGGTCGATCAGTGCGCGCCGCTCCTCCCCGGTGAACAGCTTGTCGGCCTGTCGGCTGAAGGTCGGGGTCTCGGCAACCGTCTGCATCCGCTGACATATAGCCCAATGGGGCATTCAGATCAAGTCGCGCGGATCGGGCCGCATCGTAAGCGGTGCGCCCGGCCCACCTTCCTATATATAAGGTGATGGCGTTCGATAGCCCTTTCGCCAACACGGGAGGGTTTCACCATGCCGGATGGGTTCGAGCGCCCTGTCTACGCTCGGGACGGGCGGGACACGGGTGACGCGGCTTCGGAAGATGCCGATGTCGCCGAGGACGGTTTTGTCGACGATGCTCCGGCGCCGGCTCGCGATCGGCAGTGGACCGAGGAAGAGAAGGCGGTCGTGGTGAGCGAGTGCTGCTGGCCGGGGAGGCGCGTGGGCGAGGTGGCCCAGCGCTACGGCCTGTCGGTGAACCGGGTGAACGGCTGGCGCAGCCAGGCGCGGCGGGGCCGGCTCGCATCGCCGTTTTCTCCGGAGGCGGAGGCCGAGCCTGTGGAGGCAGCGCAGGCGGGGCGGACGCTGGCCGCGCGCAAGGCCGAGGCCGAGCCGGTCCCCGCCACATCGAGGCCGTCACCGGCATTCGCCGCGCTCGAGGTGGAGGCTCCGCCGCCGGGTTCGGTCGGTTCGGTGTCGATCGAGGCGCGCGGGGTGATGGTCCGCCTTGACGGGGACCTCGACACGCCGCGGATCGCGGAGATCGCCTCGGCGCTGCGAGCCCTTCGATGATTGGCCCGGGGGCTGCGCCGCGGATCGTGCTCGCCACGCGTCCGGTGGACTTCCGCAAGGGGCATGACGCCCTGGTGTCATTGGTCGAGCACGAGCTTGGCCTGGACCCGTTCTCCGGCGTCATGGTGGTGTTTCGGCCCAAGCGGGCGGATCGGATCAAGGTGCTTTGGTGGGACGGGACGGGCCTGGTGCTGGCATCCAAGCGCCTCGAACAGGGGCGCTTTGCCTGGCCCTCGGTCCACGATGGGGTGGTCCGCGTTTCGCGGGCGCAGTTCGAGGCGTTGTTCGAGGGCCTCGACTGGCGCCGGGTGTGGCGGCCGCGGACCCGCCGGCCGCTCGCGGCGGCCTGACCGGAGAGGACGGTCCCGATTCGCATTGTCGCAGGCTAAGGCGCTGATTCTGTGATAGTATTCCTTCATGGAGTCGAGCCCCGGCACGGTCGATCTGGCATCGCTTGCGCCGCCCCTGCAGGCGCTGTTTGCAGGCCAGCAGGAGACGGTTGAGGCGCTTCGCGCCGAGGTCGCCTCGCTCACCGACCGCAACCGCCGGCTCGAAGAGCGAGGCCCCGAGGGCGTTGTCGAGGATCTGCGCGCCAGGGTCGCCTCGCTGAGCGATCAGAACCGCCGGCTCGAACATCTGCTCAACGAGCTACGCCGGGCGATGTTCGGGAAGAAGTCCGAGAAGCTCCATCCCGATCAGCTCCTGCTCGCCTTCGAAGAACTCGAAGGCGCGCTCGCCGAGGCCGAGGAAGCGGCCCCGGCGGACACGACACCCGCGCCGCGCGCGAAGCGTCCCGCGGCGGAGCGCAACCTCGGTCATCTGCCGGCCCATCTGCCGCGGACCTATGAACTGGTCGAGCCCGGAAGCACGCAGTGCCCGTGCGGGTGCGGCGAGATGGTGAAGATCGGCGAGGACCGCACCGAGCGGCTGGACATCGTTCCGGCGCAGCTTCGGGTGATCGTCACCATCCGGCCCAAGTACGCCTGCCGCAAGTGCGAGGAAGGGGTCACCCAGGCGCCGGCGCCGGCGCACCTGGTCGAGGGCGGTCTGCCCACCGAGGGCATGCTCGCCCACGTGCTGGTGTCGAAGTTCGCCGACCATCTTCCGCTGTACCGCCTGTCGCAGATATTCGCCCGTTCGGGCATCGAGCTGCACCGTTCGACGCTGGCCGACTGGGTCGGCAAGGCGTCGTTCCACCTGCGGCCCGTGTTCGACTGTCTGAAGGCGGAGCTGAAGACGTCGAGCATCCTGGGGCTGGACGAGACCACGGTCCGGGTGCTCGACCCGGGCCGGGGCAAGACGAAGACGGGCTACATGTGGACCATGGCGCGCGACGGGCGGGGGTGGTCCGGGCCGGACCCGCCGGGCGTGGTCTATGAGTATGCGCCCGGGCGCAGCGGCAAGCATGGAGAGAAGCTGCTCGACGGCTTCAGGGGAACGGTGCAGGTCGACGGCTATGCCGGCCACAACCGGCTGGGCCGGGCGGAGCGCCCGGGCGGAGCGCTGACGCTGGCGGCATGTTGGGCCCACGCCAGGCGCGGCCTCGAGACGGTGTTCGACAGCAACGGCTCGCCGATCGCGAAGGAGGGTCTGAAGCGGATCGCGCAGCTCTACAGGATCGAGGACAGGATCCGGGGCGAGGCGCCGGCGACGCGCCAGTTCGTCCGGTGGACCGAGTCGGCCCCGCTGGTGAACGCCTTCGGGGTGTGGCTCGACGAGCAACGCTCGCGGGTCTCGCCGCGCTCGCGCCTGGGCGAGAAGCTCACCTATATCGCCAACCAGTGGGACGGGCTGCTGGTGTTCCTCTACGACGGGCGCGTCGAGATGGACTCGAACTTCGTCGAAAACCGAATCCGCCCGATCAAGCTCACGGCGAAAAACGCGCTGTTCGCGGGCCACGACGAGGGCGCCCGCTCCTGGGGCCGGATCGGCTCGCTCATCGAGACCTGCAAGCTTCCACCGGCGCGGCGCTCTGGCTCGGTCGCGCGAGTAACGGGGGCTTGTGTCTGCGACGCCTCGGTCGTGAACTGGCGGCGGGTGGGGTGTAGAGGCCGTAAACTCATTGGCGTGTGCGAGCACCCGTCTGCAAGCCTGGTCCGAACCATGTTGTCGTCTCCGGTCACTGATGGCGCGGGCTTCTCGCGACCTCGTTCAAGAGAATGGGACTTCGAGGATGGTTCCTCCCCGCTCGCGATCGCAATGAAGCGCGGGAGGATGTTGCATGGCACGCAAGAAGAGACAGGCCCAGCGCCTGAAGGTGGTCAACCCCGACTGCGCCGGTATCGACATCGGCAAGGACCGGCACTTCGCGGCGGTCGATCCGGAGCGGACCGGGGAGCCGGTGCGTTCGTTCGGCGCCTTCACCCGCGATCTGGAGGAGATGGCGGCGTGGCTGGCGTCGTGCGGCGTGACCAAGGTGGCGATGGAGTCGACCTCGGTCTACTGGATCCCGGTTTACGAGAGCCTGGAGCGCGCCGGCTTCGAGGTGATCCTCGTCCCGCCACGGATGACGAAGCAGATCGGCGGGCGCAAGAGCGACGTGCTGGACTGCCAGTGGATCTGGCAGCTGATGTCCTACGGCCTGCTGCGGGGCGCGTTCCGTCCGGGCGACGAGGTGTGCCCGCTGCGCTCCTACGCGCGCCAGATGAGGCGGCTGACCGAGGATCGCGCCCGCTGCGTCCTGCACATGCAGAAGGCGCTGACCGAGATGAACGTCCGGCTCGACTCGGTGATCTCCGACATCATGGGATTGACCGGCCAGCGCATCCTGCGCGCGATCATCGACGGCGAGCGCGACCCGCAACGTCTGGCGGCGTTGCGCCACGGGCGCATCAAGGCGGACACCGATACCATTGCCGCGAGCCTTCAGGGCACTTGGCGCGAGGAGCATCTGTTCGCCCTGGAGCAGGCGATGCAGCGCCACGACTTCCTCGGCGCGCAGATCGAGGACTGCGAGGCGCGGGTGATGGCCGAGATCGAGCGCCTGACGCCGCCGGACGATCCTCCTCCCGACGGCGGCGCGCCGGATCCTGCCTCCGGCACCGCGTCGAGCCGCTCCGCGAAAGCCGCGACCAAGTACAGCGGGCAGGAGGCCGCCCTGGCCCGGGCGTTGAGCGCGATGATGGGCGTCGATCTCACCGCGATCCCCGCCATCGGCCCCGGGACGGCACTGGTGATCGCCTCGGAGATCGGCCCGGACTTCTCCGCCTTCCCCTCCGCCCAGCACTTCTGCTCCTGGCTCGGGGTCGCGCCGGGAACCAAAATCAGCGGCGGCAAGAACCTCGCGGGCAAGATCCCGAAGGTGGCCAACCCCGTCGGGCAGGCCTTGCGCATGGCGGCCATGGCGGCACGGCGCAGCGAGACCTTCATCGGCGCCAAGCACCGTGCGCGGCTCGCCCGACTGGACACCCCCGTCGCGATCAAGGCGACCGCCCGCGAACTCGCCTGCCTCGTCTACCTGATGGTCACCGAAGGCCAGGAATACGTCGAGCAGGGTATCGACGCTTACGAAAAGCGGCGCCTCAACAGAAAGTTCGCTCATCTCGACCGCCAGGCCCGAAAGCTCGGTCTCCAACTCGTCCCGGCGCCGCAAAACGACAAAACCAAAAACACAATGCCGTCAGCTGCTTAGGCATCTGTTACTCAAGAGATGAACGGCGTTGAGCCCTACGCCTGGCTCAAGACCACGCTGGAGAAGATCGCCGCCGGGCATCCCAACAGCCGCATCGACGAACTCCTGCCCTGGAACTTCGACCCGGCATCAAGCTGAAAAATCAAGATGGGCCGAGCCAGCGCCGGAGCATCGTCGACAAAACCGTCTGCCGATTCTCACCAATGTAGCCGGCGATTCTCATCCAACGTAGCCACCGATTCTCAGCAAAGTAGCCACCCTGGTGACCACCCGGAGCGCAGCGACGCGCTTACGTTGATGTCGGCAGGATTCCCCCGGCAGTTTCTCCATCATCGATACCATCGCCGCAGGCTTGTCGGCAAGGCGGTGGGGCATGCCCTGATCGGCGAGCTGATTTTCTGGCGGCGCGATTTCGGCCATCGGCAGGGCCGTCCGGTCATGCCGGGTCGTCGATTTGGGCTGCCAGCGTGAGCTTGACGCGGCAACGGAGCGGGGCCGGCGGCCTCTTCGTGATGGTTGGGTCTTCACCGGCGCGTTGGGCGCGCGCAACGCCCTCCGGTGCCGTGCCGGGTCCGCCTTGTCGCGTCGAACTGTCGCGCCGGGGTCAGCCGGGCGCGGATGCCGGCGGCGGCATGGCGAGGTGGATCCGCCGGCGCGCCGCCAGGAGATGGGCGCCGGCGCCGCCGAGCACGAGGGTGACCCGGCGCCCGTGACGCGCGACGCGGGCGACGAGGTGGATCCATATCGCGCGGATGCGCTTCATCCGCACCCAGCGCCACTCGGGGCCGTAGGCGGCGCGGCGCACCAGCGCCATCGCATTCAGCGCCAGCGCCGCGAGCCACAGCCAGGCGGCGTTGGCCCCGAACCGCCCCGACGGCATCGTCCCGGCGGCGAGGTCGGACTTGAGCACCGCGTGCACCTCCTCGCCGCGTCCGCAGCGCTCGTGGGCCGCGGCCACGACCTCGGCGGCGTCCAGCACCCTCAGGCCGTTCGCCTTTTCCGCCCGGATCGCGTCGGGGGCCGGGAAGTTGGTCATGTAGGCCCTGATCCTGTAGGCGGGCCTGCCATCGGCGGCCGGGAGGTCGCCCTCGTCCAGGCCCAGCGCCCCGGGAAGGGCGCGCCGGGTGACGACGTAGCGGATCACATGGCGCGGCTTCAGTCCGTTGGTTGTCGCGGGGACGTAGGGCAGTTCGGCGCATTCAAGCGCCACACTGTCCGACGCCGGCCCGGCGTCCGGCGTCTCCACCGGCCCCTTCGCCGGGCGCCAGGCGTCGTCGGCGAGCCGCGCCACCTCCGCCATCAGCGGCTCCGAACGGGTGGCGCCGCAGATCAGCCCCACCGTGCCGAAGCGCCGCGTCTCCGCCCGGCGGAAGGCGGGGTCGTTGCAGGCGCGGATCACATCCTCCTGGTAGCCCGCCCCATCGGTGCGGAGGGTGACCTGGCGCACGGCGCCGGGAAGCTGCAACAGCGCCTCCTCGAGCGCCCGCCGGTTGTCCAGCGCCGCCGGCACGTTGCCGTCGCGGCTCTCCAGCCACGGCGCCATCCCGATCTCGGGGCAGAACGCGACCAGCGGCTGGTAGCCCCGCTCGCCCGGAACCAGCCTCTCCGCGGCACGGTAGGTATACAGACACTCGCGCTTGCCGGACGCGATGATCGTCGCGTCGAGGTCGATGGTCACCGACGCCGCGACGGCCTCCCGTACCCCTTCGGCCACAAGGCGGCGGGCGACCGCCCGGAACAACTCGTGGCGTTCCGTGTGCGGCGGGATGAACGCCGTGCCCTTCTCCCTCTCGACATCGTGCACCCCAGCGACATGGAAACGGTCGAGCCAGTCGCGCAGCGAACGCGCCGAGGGAAAGCAGCGCTCGCGACCGCCCCGGAACCGCCGCGCGACCGCGCCCCTCGACAGACCCAACAGCTTCGGCTCGAACCGCCTGACCAGAGCGCAAAGACCCGTATCGGCCTCCAGATGCTCGATGTCCGACACCCGGTCGAAGCCGGCAACGTTGAGAACCAGCACCGCCAGCATCATCTGGCCGTCGCTCCAGCCCTGCGACGGGCTGCCGCCGCAGCGCGGCAGCCCGGCCAGGATGCGCCGCGACGCCAGAACCTCGAACAGCAGCACCAGACCGCCGCGCGCCGTCGCGGCCGTACCATCCCGCGTCACTTCGAGCTTGATCGGAGAGCGATAACAAGGGACCATGATCTTCACCCGGTTGGTGACGCCCCTCGGGGCGGGTTGTCTGCGCAACCCATTGTAATCAATGGCCCAACCGGGTGACCAAATCTTTCTGATCGCCGATCAGGGGCATGGCAAGACCATCCGGCTCTACTACTGCGTGCGCGTGTCCGGGGAAGCGCTGTTCCTCGACGAACTGGAGGCCCGGGCGGCGGAACTGGGCGGCATCGCGATCAGGCTGTTCGACTCCGGCTCCGGCGCGCGGATCGACGCGGCGGCGGTCGAGAAGGACCTGGACGGGGCGCCGGGCGAATGGAGCTACTACCTGTGCGGCCCCAGGCCGTTGGCCGCCGCCATGTCGGCGGGGCTGGCGACGCGCGGCGTGCCGGCGCGGCGCATTCACACGGAAGAGTTCGAGTTTCGCTGAGATTCGGCAGTCAGTCGCCGCACAAGTTGCCGGGCGGCATCGTCGACGGGCAACCGGCAGCAATTCCTTGTCCCGTCCGTCAGGATCGCAGAGGTAGAGACCGTGCCCCCGGCCGCCGAGGGAGACGCCAACGGGCGTCATGGTGGGAATGCAGTTACGTTAGCTGCCGCGCCGGATCGGCCAAATCGGCCCGGTCGCATCGGCCCGATCGCATCCATGTCCTTGACTTCATATTCCGGCGGCAGCAATCTCCCGCCATGAAATGGACGGTCGCTTTCCATGAGGACTTCGTGCCGGAGTTTCGCAGCCTGGACAGGCAGATTCAGAATGAGGTCTACGCCGTTGGCCGTTTGCTGGAACAGTTCGGTCCGCAACTGGGGCGGCCGCGCGTCGACACGTTGAACGGCTCCCGACATGCGAACATGAAGGAGATGCGGTTCAGCGCGGCGGACGGGGAGTGGCGGGTGGCCTTCGCCTTCGACCCCGCGCGCAACGCCATCGTGCTCGTGGCGGGCGACAAGTCGGGCGGCAGCGCGAAACGGTTCTACCGTGCGCTCATCCGCAAGGCCGACGAACGCTTCGACCTGCACCTTGCCCGGCGCGGCGATGAGGAGGATCGCGATGACGGTAACCCTTGACGAGATGATGGCGGGACTCGACCCGGAGCGGCGGAGAAAGATCGAGGAACGGGCCGCCGAACTGATCGCCGAGGAGATGACGCTGCGCGAGCTGCGCAAGGCCCGCCGGCTCACCCAGGCGAGCGTCGCACGCGAACTCGGCATCAGCCAGGACGCCATCTCCCGGCTGGAGCAGCGGAGCGACCTGTTGCTGTCCACGCTGCGCAGGACGGTGGAAGCGATGGGCGGCAGCCTCTCGCTCGTCGCCCGCTTCCCCGACCGCCCCCCGGTCGAGCTTGCCGGCATCGCCGAGCGCGATGCCGGCGATTGACCCCGGCCCGGCCGGCGCCGGCGGTTTTCGATCGACGGCGGGGTTGCGGACGGCTCGATGGTTGCGATGCGGCGCTTCGTCGATCCGCGAGAGCGGCGGGTTCCTCCGGGCCCGTCGAGCCCGCGGGCGGTAACGTCAAGAGTTATGTGTCAGGGAGACGGGGGTGCTGATTCCCTGAGACTTGTTTTCGTGGATGAAGACCGCGAAGAGGATGCGGTCCATTGAGGTCTTGTCCTGGAAGGTTCCCATGGGCCGGGTTCGCCTGCGGACCTCCCGGAACCTCCGTTCGATGGCGTTGGTGGTCCTGACCTGCTTTCGCTCGGCAAGGGTGTTGTAGCGGAAGCAGGTGAGCAGATCGTCGAGGTCGTTGCGCAGGCAGGCGACGGCCTTGGGGCAGGCGGGCTCCCACCGATCGGCGAAGCGCCGGGCGGCGCTCTCGGCCTTGCGGCGGCTGGGCGCGTTCATGACGGCGTGGACGTCGGCCTTGACGGCCTCCTGGTCGGCCACGCGGACCTTGTTGATGATGTTGCGCATCTTGTGCGCCCAGCACCTCTGGACCGGGATGCCATGATAGACGATGGGCAAGGCGGCGAGCAGGCCCTGGCCGCCATCGACGCAGATCATCTCCAGGCCCTCGCCGGTGAGCCCGCGGCGGTGCAACGCGGTGAGGAAGCGCTCCCACTCCGCGGCGCTCTCGCTGCCGGCGAGCTGGAAGTCGATGATCTCCTTCTTGCCGTCGTGGCGGATCCCCAGCGCCACCAGCACCGGCCGCTTGAGGGCGCCGGCGCCGGTCTTGCGGGCGAGCACCACGCCGTCGAGCATCAGCGCCTTGTAGGCGTTCTTCAGCGGGCGGCGGTGGAAGGCCTCGACCGTTTGGTCCAGGGTCCTGGCGACCCGGCTCACCGTGGCGGGCGAGACCGGGCGCCCGAGCAGGGCGAGCAGGACCTCGCCGACCTTGCGCGTCGACAGCCCGAGCACGAAGCCGGCCAGGATCGCGCGGTCGATCTCGGGCGCGCGCCTTGCATAGCTCCTGACAACCTCGCTCGGGCAGAAGCGCCGGGTGCGCGGCACGCTGAGCTCGATGTCGCCGAGCTCGGTCAGCAGGTGACGCGAATAGCTGCCGTTGCGCCGGTCGCGCATGGCGCTCGCATCGAGGTGGTCGAGCCAGTAGTCGACCGCTTCGCCCATCCGGCCCTCGATGATCTCGGCCAGCGCCTGGCGCCCGAGAGGGCGGTAGCCTTCGCCCCACTCCAGACCGTCTGCTTGCATGGCCTTCACGACCTCAAATGCTTGTGGTAGGTCCGTGATCGTCGCGGTTCGCTGCGGCATCGGGGTGCTCCTGGTCGTGGCTGTTTCATCACCACAGGGAGTACCCCCTTCCCGCCTGACACATAAACTCTTACGTCACCCCCGACGATGTCCCTGTTGACAGGTCCGGAATTCGGGGGAACAATGCGCCATAGACTTAAGGCAAGCGCTTGGTCTGTGTTCGTTCGGCGGAGGCTTGACCTCGATTCCCTGATAAGCGCTGAGCACGAGTGGGTTTGAGGCTCACGATGCGGATTTTCGGGTACAGCGATGCCGGGGCCGGTGCACGTGTCGCCAGCGAGAGGTCGGGTGAGGTGGCTTCTCGGACTGGACGGTGCACTTCGCCGTTCGGCGGACGAGCGGGTTGCCCCGGGCTTGCCGGTTTCGAGCGGGGATGGAGCGGGATGCGCCGGGGCCTGCTATTCGAGCTGGACTGCGGCGTGATAGAGCCAGTCGAGCCGGAAGTTGTTGCGCGCGAAGTCGAGCCGCCAGCGCCGGCCGCTGCGCACCAGCCTTCCCACGACCCGAACCAGATAGCGGATCAGGGGCCGCAGGCCATGGCGCCGGGCGCGGGCCGGCAACAACTGGTATTGGACCGCGCGGAGCAGCACCTGCGCGATCTGGCCGCAGATGTAGAAGGCCTGGTTGGCGCGGAACTTCCGGCACGGCGGGTGATGCAGGTCGAGGTCGATCAGCGGCCCCTTGAAGGCGTTCTCCTGGCCCTGCTTTCCGCGGTGCCGGCGCACCAGCTCGTCGAGCGGAAGGTCGTCGCGCGAGACCAGGATCACGGTGTAGACGGGGAGCAGCAGGGTCTGGCCCCGGTCGCGGCGGCGGCGGATCACCACGTAGCTCTGTTCCTCCCAGCCCGCCGGGCGGTAGCGCACCAGCGTCGCATCTTCGCCGAGCCCGATGTCGGTCCATCCGTCTTCGGGCAGGCCTTCGATCACATCCAGCACCGGCGCCCGCTTGCGCGCGTGGGTCAAGCTGATCGAGTAGTCCCATCCCCGCTCGCGGCACCAGGCGATGAGTTCGCCCCGGTAGTAGGCGTTGTCCGCGCGCAGCCACACCGGCGTGCCCTCGGGCAGGCAGGGCGCCACGTCGCTGTCGAGCTGCTCGCGCCAGCCCCCGGCCACGTCGCCGCCGCCCGGATGCAGCCGACCGCTCGCCCACAGCGAGCCGATGAACACCCCGTGCAGCCAGTACTGGCGCGTGCCGTCGTAGCCGCGCCGCGCCTCCTCGAACAGCCTCCCGTCGACCTCGATCGCGGTGCCGTCGACGAACACCGGGACGTAGCCGCGCACCGACGCCTCATGTTCCACCACCGCCGGCGCCACCTGTGCGGCCAGTCCGCGCGCCACCGCCAGCAACGTCTCGACCTGCGCCTCGTCGATGCGCGCCAGATACTCGCCAAGACGCCGGCCCGAGGGCACGTCGCCAAGACCCAGCAGCCGTTGCCCGACCCGGTCCTCGCGCAGCGCGTCCAGATCCGACAGCGCCCCGTTGCCCGCCGCCAGCGAGGCGATCAGGCTCCACAGCGTCTCCGCGTCGCTCGCACCCCGCGCCCGCTGCTTGACCGACACCGCCGACAGCGCCTGTGGCAGACCAAGCCGCGACGCCATCTGGCCCAGCACCGACCAGCCGCCGAAGCCGGTCAGCTGCGCGTCGGTGAAGTCCATCTCGACTTTGGGCGGCCGGGGAATTACCGTGGTCATCGCGCACCTGCGAGGTGATGGAATGCTCGCCGGCAATATTGCCGATTTCGCCCGCAGCGTGCGCACTTTTTCGGATCCGGCGCCAGCCTTATCCGGGAATCAGGGGAGGCTTGATAAAGAGAGCGATCTTGATGAATCCTGGGGCGGCAGTTTCGGGTTTGCGATACTTCGGGCCTCGATTCCCTGATAAGCGCTGAGCACGAGTGGGTTTGAGGCTCACGATGCGGATTTTCGGGTACAGCGATGCCGGGGCCGGTGCACGTGTCGCCAGCGAGAGGTCGGGTGAGGTGGCTTCTCGGACTGGACGGTGCACTTCGCCGTTCGGCGGACGAGCGGGTTGCCCCGGGCTTGCCGGTTTCGAGCGGGGATGGAGCGGGATGCGCCGGGGCCTGCTATTCGAGCTGGACTGCGGCGTGATAGAGCCAGTCGAGCCGGAAGTTGTTGCGCGCGAAGTCGAGCCGCCAGCGCCGGCCGCTGCGCACCAGCCTTCCCACGACCCGAACCAGATAGCGGATCAGGGGCCGCAGGCCATGGCGCCGGGCGCGGGCCGGCAACAACTGGTATTGGACCGCGCGGAGCAGCACCTGCGCGATCTGGCCGCAGATGTAGAAGGCCTGGTTGGCGCGGAACTTCCGGCACGGCGGGTGATGCAGGTCGAGGTCGATCAGCGGCCCCTTGAAGGCGTTCTCCTGGCCCTGCTTTCCGCGGTGCCGGCGCACCAGCTCGTCGAGCGGAAGGTCGTCGCGCGAGACCAGGATCACGGTGTAGACGGGGAGCAGCAGGGTCTGGCCCCGGTCGCGGCGGCGGCGGATCACCACGTAGCTCTGTTCCTCCCAGCCCGCCGGGCGGTAGCGCACCAGCGTCGCATCTTCGCCGAGCCCGATGTCGGTCCATCCGTCTTCGGGCAGGCCTTCGATCACATCCAGCACCGGCGCCCGCTTGCGCGCGTGGGTCAAGCTGATCGAGTAGTCCCATCCCCGCTCGCGGCACCAGGCGATGAGTTCGCCCCGGTAGTAGGCGTTGTCCGCGCGCAGCCACACCGGCGTGCCCTCGGGCAGGCAGGGCGCCACGTCGCTGTCGAGCTGCTCGCGCCAGCCCCCGGCCACGTCGCCGCCGCCCGGATGCAGCCGACCGCTCGCCCACAGCGAGCCGATGAACACCCCGTGCAGCCAGTACTGGCGCGTGCCGTCGTAGCCGCGCCGCGCCTCCTCGAACAGCCTCCCGTCGACCTCGATCGCGGTGCCGTCGACGAACACCGGGACGTAGCCGCGCACCGACGCCTCATGTTCCACCACCGCCGGCGCCACCTGTGCGGCCAGTCCGCGCGCCACCGCCAGCAACGTCTCGACCTGCGCCTCGTCGATGCGCGCCAGATACTCGCCAAGACGCCGGCCCGAGGGCACGTCGCCAAGACCCAGCAGCCGTTGCCCGACCCGGTCCTCGCGCAGCGCGTCCAGATCCGACAGCGCCCCGTTGCCCGCCGCCAGCGAGGCGATCAGGCTCCACAGCGTCTCCGCGTCGCTCGCACCCCGCGCCCGCTGCTTGACCGACACCGCCGACAGCGCCTGTGGCAGACCAAGCCGCGACGCCATCTGGCCCAGCACCGACCAGCCGCCGAAGCCGGTCAGCTGCGCGTCGGTGAAGTCCATCTCGACTTTGGGCGGCCGGGGAATTACCGTGGTCATCGCGCACCTGCGAGGTGATGGAATGCTCGCCGGCAATATTGCCGATTTCGCCCGCAGCGTGCGCACTTTTTCGGATCCGGCGCCAGCCTTATCCGGGAATCAGGGATACTTCGGGCAGTGTGGAGAATGGCCTGCCTGCCTGCCTGCCTGCCTGCCTTAATTATGTGCGGCGGTGCGAGGGCGTCGCCGGGGCGATGGTGACCGAGTGCTTCCCTGGAAGGACAGTGCGCACGGCCGGGAGGGGCGGACGGTGAAGTTCCATCGCTATCTGGACCGCGAGGCGGTTGCCGCCGCATTCGAGGACCTGGGGTTCGCGACGCCGGACGAGGCCACCGGTTTCCGCAGCGTCGATCGGCTGCATCGGCACCTGCTGGAACGGAGCGGGGGCGACAGCACGGGGCCGGAGTTCCGGGAGCTGCCGCAGCGCTTCATGAAGGCCGGTCATCTGGCGCGCAAGGTCGAGGGCGCGGGCCGCGACCTGGTGGGGCTGCACGATCCGGCGACGGCGACGCTGCGGCATGTGTCCGCGCCGGCGAGCCGCTCGCCGCTGGGCGGCGGGGTGCTCGACGATGAGGCGGTGCGCTACGTGCGGCCGGACTCCATCCAGTCGAGTCAGTCGCCGGCCGCCTACCTGGCTTGGCTGTACCAGCTTGCGAAGGCCGAGATCACGCCCGAGCAGTCGCCGTTCGAGCTCGACCGGCGCCGCCCGGATCTGAAGGACCTGGCGCTGAGCCGGGAAAATCTCGACCTTGAGATCACGACGCTGCGGCTGGCCAACGAGGTTCTGGCGGCGCAGTTGATCGACAACGGGATCGCGGAGGACGAAGCGGCGCTGATCGAGGCGCTGAATACCATCCGGCATCCGTTCGCGATGCCGTTCGACCGGGACAACGCGACGGTGCGCGAGGCGCTGGCGGCGATGGGGGATCTGAGCCTCAACGCGATTGCCGAGCGCGGGCGCGGAGACGCCTTCGCGCCCGGTGTCGGCGACTGGACCCTGGTCGCGAACCCGGCCGACCGGGTGCGGCTCTACGGCGAACACGTGAAGATGCTGGGCGAGCGGCCCGATGCCGAGACGCTCTACGGAGCGTGGTTCGGCCTTCCCGACACGGGTTCGGCCAATGAGGAGCTGCAGTTCGCGGACGCCTTCTCCGCGGCGGCCGGGCTCTCGTTCCAGGAGTTCCAGGCGCTGGTCGGCGACGATGCCACGGTGGTCGACGAGGCCGGGCGCGTCCATAGAAGCATGTTCTATCGCTTCATGGGCAACGGCTGGTACCTTGAGCTTGCCGAGCAGGAGGACGGCCGATACCGGACCCAGGGCTATACCGGCGGCGAATCGAGCCGGCGCGATCTGCCGTGGCACGTTCACGAGATGCAGAACAAGTGCGTCCGGCTTCAGCGGCGCACCGGGCTTGCGTTCCATTGGCTGGACTGGCTGCTGCTGACAGCGGTGTACGGGCATCCGTCGTACGACTTTGACGATGACCGCGGCGGCGGCGAGAACAGCATCCAGCACGAGGTGCTGTCCGACGGCACGGGGCTCGACCTGCTGGCGCGCCATGCGGAGTGGGCGGCGCGCCACGGGGTGGGCGTCGAGCGGTTCGCGGCGCTTGTCGGGGACATCAACTGCCTGCGCCGCGAGGGCAGCGGCGAGACGAGCCTGATGGGCGAGCTGTTCGGCGCCGATGCACCGGAGATCGCGCTGAAGACGAGGCGGTGGGCGCAGGACCACGAGGTGCAGATCGGCGAGGTGGACGGGGATGGTCCCGAGGGGCATCTCGGCGCGGTCCTGCGCCGGGGCTTCAGGCTGTCGCGCGCGGAGTGGGATCTGGTGGTCTCGGAGGTGAGCGGTTCGCCCAAGGACGTGCTTGACAGTGCGATGATGGGGCGTATCCACCGTCTCTCATATCTGTTCGGTCTGATGGGCTGGAGCGTGGCAGAGGGTATCGAGCTCGTGCGCAAGGTGGATGCCGCGCTGCTCGCCACGCTGGCGCGGAGCCGTATCTGCGGCGATGTTCTGACGGCCCTGGACCGGGTGAGCTGGCTGGCGGCGTGGATGCGCGAGGCGGAGTTCACGCCGGCCGAGGCGATGACGCTCCTGACGGCGCCGAAGGACGCGGTCCTTTATCCCAACCGGGACATTCTGAACTGGGTGTTTGAGCTTCAACAGGGCGTTGCCGGCGCGCTGGTCGCGGAGCCCGACTTCATTCCCTACACCGATTGGTTCGACGGGTCCGGCGATGCGGTCACGATCGGGGCGGATGCGTGGGTCGCGGAACTCAAGGAGGCGAAAGTTCTCGACGACGGTGACCGGGGACTGATGGTCACCGGCGAGCGCGACGCGCTCGCCGCGGCAGTGACCGGGGTTCTGACGAATAACGAGGTCGATCTCGACGATCCGGGCCAGGCGGAGCGGGCCGACGAGCTGGTGAGCCGCCTGGCGGCGCGGCACGGCGAACAGGGCTCAATCCTTGCCTCGCATGTGGCCCGGCAGGGGGACGGTCTGTACGAGGCCGCGGTGCCGGGCCTGCTTCGCTGGATGGGCAACGGCGCCTACGAGGCGCTGACCGTCCTGGTCGACTGGGATACGGACGAAGACCCGGCGAACGAGGCCGGCCTGCGGCTGCTGTTCGACCTCCACCGCCATGCGCTGGTGGTCGGGCGGATCGGGATGGACGTGCCGGAGGTGGAGCTGGCGGCGGACAGTCCGTCCTGGATCGCGGCGGGCATGGAAGCGCCGCTGACGCTGAAGCAGGTCCACCTTCTGTTGCGGTTCAAGGGGCTGCAGGACGCGCAGGCGTCGGCCAACGACTGGCTGGCCTACTTCGCGAAGGTGGCCGCGGATGACGGCGATGCGGGCCAGTCGGAGAACCACGACCGGCTCGGACGGCTGCTGGACTGGCCGGGGGGTGAGATCGCGCTGCTTGCCGTGGGACCCGGGATCGGGATCGACGATGGGCGGATCGCGACGGTGGAGCAGGCGGACTTCGTGGCGCGGCGCGTCGCGCTCTGCCGCGAGGCGGGGCTGGGCGCGGCCGAGCTCATTGCGCTCGAGGGGGCGAACGGCGAGGAGCCGGACTGGCCCGCGGCGCGGGCCGCGGCGCTGATCGGGCTCGGGCGGTTCGAGGACGGCGCCCATGCCGCGAGGGCCGAGGGGCTCGTCGACGAGGAGCATCGCGACGCGCTGGTGGCGCTCTGGCTGACACGGGTGGCGGCGGCGGACGGGGTGCTGAAGGAACGCATCGCGACCGACGAGAACCTCTACGAGTACCTGCTGCTCGACGTCAAGGTGTCGCGCGAGGTGCCGGCGACGCGGTTGCTGGAGGCGACGGGCTCGGTGCAGCTCTACATCAACCGGGCGCTGGAGAACGTCGAGAGCGCGGAATTCGTGGATCGAGCGGGGTTTGCGCGAGTCTGGGAGACGGGGCGTCAGTACCGGCTGTGGGAGGCGAACGAGAAGCTCGCTCTCTATCCGTCGAACTTCATCGAGCCCGAGCTGCGCCAGGGCAAGACGGAGCTGTTCCGGGACTTCGAGCGGTTGCTCTCGCAGGGCGAGATCGACGGGGACGGGGTCGAGGCGGCGGTCCACGGCTATGTCGGCGGATTGCAGAGGGTCTCGGAGCTTCGGCCCCACGGGTTCTTCTTCACGCGCAACATGTCGCGCACGACGTACTATTTCACGGCGCGTGCGGACTGGGAGAAGCACGGCTACTACTACCGCAGGCTGGAGATCGACCGGCTGCGGCTGGTGGACGGCTCGCCGCATGCGTTCCGATGGGACGACTGGAAGAAGGCGCAGCTTCCGGTCGCGGCCGAGCACGTCTACGGCGTGGTGCCGGCCTTTGCGTGGAACCGGCTGTTCCTGTTCTGGTTCGAGATGGAGGAAGAGGTCGTCACCGACGCGGACGGCGGCACGACCACCCGTTACCGCCTGAAGCCGAAGTACAGCCGGCAGAACCTGGACGGCAGCTTCACCGACCCGTGGGCGCCGGACCTCGCCGGCGCCGATCCGGAGGCGCCGGACCTCGCCGGCGCCGATCTGGAGGTGACGGACCTCGTCGGGCCGGATGGCCCGGGTGCCTATCGGCCCCTGATTTACCAGCCCTACTTCGAGACGCTCCCGAATCAGATTGCGCTCTTCTTCGCCACGAATCCGGATAATCTCGCGGACGAGTCGCGCAGGTTCGTGTGGCGGCTGTCGGGCTCTTCGTCGCGCAACGAGATCAGGACGACGAGCCTCGTGCTGGCGAAGCCGCACACCCTGGCCAGGGAAGTGGGGGAACCGATCTACGCCAGCATTCCGCACAGCCTGAGCAACGTCGAGCACCCCGGGGTCGGGATCGAGCCCGGCGAGCACGGGGTCGTTGGGGTCTCCCTGGTTCCCGGGGGCGGGGATTTGCTCAACACCTTCCTGGTGATGACTCACCTGCGCTGGACGCTGGCGCTCTCGGGGGAGCGCCGCGGGGACATGGTCTATCGCTGGTCGGCGTCCGAGGTGGTGTACCAGGACATCAACGGCATCGGCCTGGCGGGTGCGTACGCGATCGTGAAGATCAACGGCGTCGAGGCCGCCCGGCACCGGATCGTGGACGAGCAGCCGCCGGGTCATGCGGGAGAGGTGGACTTCGCGCCGGTCGACGCCTCGCTGGCCTTCGATCCGGACACGCCGGAAGCCGGCGTCGTCGAGGTGATCGTGGAGGCGGAGTTCGGGATCCCGGGCGACGCGCTGGACGAGCCCCGGACGGACAGGTTCGGGCACGTTTCGGCCTATGTGCTGCTGGAAGACTATGCCAGCCATCTGTTCTTCGGCACGGACGAGGAGGAGCGCGAGGCCGAGCACTACCTGCTGAGCGAGGACCGGAACGTGGGCACGGTGGCGGCCGGGCTGTTCTCGACCGGGATGCAAGAGATCGCGGGCGGGGTCTATCCGGGCCATGACCTCGATGCGCTGTTTTCGCTGAACAGGCAGCAGCCCGAGGAGACCGGCGTCGGGAACTTTCTCGAGATGGTGGAGGCGTCCGAGGAGCCGCACTACGGCGAGGTGCAGAAGCCGAGGCCGCTGTCCAGGCTCGACTTCGACGGCCCCTTCGGCCTCTACGCCTGGGAGTTGTTCTTCCATGCGCCATTGAGCATCGCCGCCCGCTACGGCGCCGCCGGCAAGTACGAGGAGGCGCGGCTCTGGCTGCACGCGATCTACAACCCGCAGGCCGAGGCCGGCGACGAATGGGGCGTGTGGCCGCTCCTGCCCCGCAACGAGGGCGTTTCCTACGCCATCGCCGATCCGGACCGGATCGCGGTGGAGCAGCCGGCGCACTACCGGCTGGCCACCATGCGCCACTACCTGCGGACGATGACCGGGCAGGGAGATGCGCATTACCGCCAGGGGACGGCGGAATCGCTGCGCCTGGCCAAGATGTGGTACG
Organism: Alphaproteobacteria bacterium; assembly: GCA_965202925.1. Lineage (GTDB taxonomy): Bacteria > Pseudomonadota > Alphaproteobacteria > Bin65 > Bin65 > Bin65. The sequence continues at coordinate 813,726 of CBDBCG010000003.1, forward strand.
TCTCGGCGAAGAGCCTGTTCCTCGATCAGGCTGGCGATGCGTTCGAGCGCTCGACCCGCGAGGACTGGGACAATCCGGCGCTGGGAGCCGTCGGGGAGGGGGACTTCCGCCCGCCGTACAACGAGGAAATGCGCAGCGCCTGGACGGTGCTGGAGGCGCGGCTCGACAACCTGCGTCACTGGCGCTCCATCGACGGCGAGCCGCTCAACCTCCCGCTCGTCGCCGCGCCCGTGTCGCCGCGCGCGCTGCAGGCGGCGGCGCTCTCGGGC
>CBDBCG010000004.1:0-112069 GCA_965202925.1 Alphaproteobacteria bacterium
CCGGCTTTGTCGAGGGCGAACGCCTGGCCCGGTTCGCCACCGACGAGCAGATCCGGGCGTTGAAGGACTCGATCCCGCTGCGCGCGCTCGCAGACCCGAAGGAACTGGCCGACGTGATCGCGTTTGTTGCGTCGCCGCGCGCGGGGTACATCACCGGCGAAATCGTCACCGTCGACGGCGGAGCGACCCTGCGGTGAGGTGCGCGCTCCCGGGACCTGACGCGGGTGGCGCTGAGAGGGAGTCTGGACCCGGATGAGGTTCGCCGATCGAGTGTTGTTTGCCACCGGGGCCGGCTCCGGCATAGCGGCGGCGACGGCCCGGCAATTCTCGGCCGAAGGCGGCCGGGTCGCCGTGGCCGATATCGACGGGGAGCGGGCAGCGGAAACGGCCGCATCCCTCGACGGCGCCATCGGGATCCGGTGCGACGTTTCCGATGAAGACTCGGTGAACGCCGCCGTCGCCGAGACCCGGACCGGGCTGGGGCGGATCGATGCCGTCCTGAACGCCGCGGGTCATGCCGATTTCGGCCCGATCGACGATTTTCCGCTCGAACGGTGGAACCGCATGATCGCCGTTCACGCGACGGGAACCTTTCTCGTCTGCAGGGCCGCTTTGCCGGCACTGCGCGCGCAGGGCGGCGGTTCGATCGTCAACGTATCGTCCATCGCCGCCCATGTCGGGCGCATGAACCTCGTGGCCTATACCGCCGCCAAGGGCGCGATCCTGTCCATGTCGCGGCAGCTCGCGCTCGAGCTGGCCGGGGACCGGATCCGCGTCAACGCCGTTGCACCCGGCGTCGTGCGGACCGGATTGACCGAAGCCGCCTATGTCGAACGGGGCGGCGGCGACTTCGACAGGGGCGCGGCGCAGGTTGTGGCGGACACGCCGCAGAAACGGATCGCCGCTCCGGAAGAGATCGCCGCGCCGATCTGTTTCCTGCTGTCCGACGAGGCCAGTTTCTGCACCGGGGCGGTGTTGACACCGGACGGCGGTATGACCGCGATCTGATCGCAGCGCGCGCCGATCCGGCTATCCGGGCGGGCCCGGCTGCCGGTGGCGGGCTGCCTTCCGCCCGGCAGCCGCGCGGCCCGGGCGGGACCTGTCAGACCTTCGCCGGGCTGAACCGGTCGGCGAACATGTCGTCCGGGTCGACGCCGATTTCCTCCAGAATCGGCGTCGCCGCGTCGATCATCGGCGGCGGGCCGCACAGGAAGGCCTCGGCGCCGAAACCGTCGAAGACCGTGTCCGCCAGCAGGTCGGTCACCGTGCCGCGGGGCCCGTCCCATCCGCTCACCGCCGGCTCCTCCGACAGGGCGATCGCATAGCTGAAATCCGCCGCGCGGGCGGCCCAGCCGTCGAGCAGGCCGATATCGTAGAGATCGTCCTGCCGGCGCGCGCCGTAGAGCAGGCGGATGCGCCGGCCGGATTTCTTTGCCAGTTCGTCCGCGATCATCGCCTTGACCGGGGCGAGACCGGTGCCGCCGGCGATGCAGATCGCCGGCCGGTGATCGTTCGCCGTAAAGCCGAAATGGCCGTAGGGCCCGGCGATCTCCAGCGGGTCGCCGGGAGACAGGCCGGACCGGACGAAGCCGCCGACCGCGCCGCCGGGATAGAGCCGGACATCGAAGACCATCTCCGTCCCGCCCGGCGCCGTCGCCGCGGAGAAATAGCGGTTCGGCGCGATGCCGGGGACGATCCATTCGAAATACTGGCCGGCCCGGTAGGCGATCTCCCGCGGGCAGTCGAGCGCCACCTGGACCACGCTGGCGGAAACCCGCTCCACCCGGCTCACAATGGCGGTCGCCCGCTCGATCCGGGGCGCGCCGTCGCCGTCGCGCAGCACGATCTCCAGCGCGATGTCGGAGGTCGGCGCGCACAGGCAGGTCAGGATGCGGCCCTTGCGCCGGTCGGCTTCGGTGAAGACCGCCGGGTCCGCGCCGGGGCTTTCGTCCACGCTGCCGCTGAGCAAAACGGCCCGGCACTCGGCGCATTCGCCGGAGCGGCAGTTGTAGGGCATGGGCAGGCCGGCCGCGAGGCAGGCTTCGAGCACGCTCTCGCCAGCGGCGCAGGGAACCGTCGTGCCGTCCTGCAGGGCGACGGTGAAGGCCGCCAAGGCTCTTCAGCCCGCAGCGGCGGGTTCTGGCCCGTTGGAGTCCGGCCCAGGGGAGTCCGGCGGGGCGGCTTCGGGCGCCGTGGCCATGTAGACCGCCGGGTCCTCGGCCAGTTCGATGCCCCAGTCGCGCGAAACGAAGGCCCGGATCTGCCGGTAATAGGCCGCGCGCATGGCGGCGTTGGTCTCGGTCTTGAAGCCCCAGTAGCGGTAGCGGTCGTTGGTCCGGGACCGGTCGGAGCCGAAGGAAGCGAGCGCGACCCTGAGCCATTTCGGCACGGCGGCCTCCACGGCGGCCCTGCCCTCCGGCGTCTCCAGCATGTCCTTCACACCGTCCATGCCGAAGCCGACATGGCCGTATTCCTCGTTCAGCGTATCCTGGCAGGCCTTGCGGAACGGCGCGTAGGGCGACCTGACGAACTGGCGGAACTGGTGCGCGGCGGCCCGGTCGACCAGGGCGAGGAAGACGACCTGGTCCGCCCAGTTTTCGATCGGCGTGTCGAAGGTGGTCAGATGGTCCTTGTCGGCGCTGAATTCGCGCCAGTCGAGGTCGAGATCGTCCAGCAGCGCCCGGAAACGCAGATGGTGGCCGTATTCCTCCATCACGGTCTTCGCCATGCGCATCTTCGCTTCCGGGGTCGGCGCGCGCAGGATCGAGGGCTCGAAACAGTCGGCGCCGTAGTCCTCGCTGACGACATGGATCTTGATCAGGTTGAGCTGCAGATCGCGGAATTCCTCGTTCTGGTCCCAGAAGGTCTCCGGCGTGACGTTGGGAATCCCGGCCTCCCCATAGGCGACGGACCGGGTGGCTGACCGGCTGACTGGCTGGGTTGCGGACATGGTGCGTCCTCCGGTTCCGCTAGTCGTAGAAGCTGCGCCGGGCCGGCGCGTAATCCATGATGACATTCTTGGTCTGGGTGAAATCCATCATGCTCTCGACCGCGTCCTCGCGCCCGAAGCCGCTCGCCTTGACGCCGCCGAAGGCGGCGCCCGACGGGAACAGGTTGTAGCAGTTGACCCAGACCCGGCCGGCCTCGACCGCCCGGGCCGTGCGGTGCGCCCGGCCCAGATCCTCGGTCCAGATGCCGGCGGCGAGGCCGTAATCCAGCGCGTTGGCGCGCCCGACGGCCTCCTCCTCCTCGTCGAAGACATGGAGCGTCGCCACGGGTCCGAAAATCTCCTCCCGCGCCACCGTCATGTCGTCATGCACGCCGGCGAACAGGGTCGGCGCGACGAACAGGCCGTGCGGAAAAGCCTCCGGATGCACGGGCTTGCCGCCGGAGACGACCTCGCCGCCTTCGGCCCGGCCCTGACCGATATAGTCCAGCACCCGGTCGTACTGGCCGCGGAACACCATGGTGCCCATGTTGGTTTCCCGGTCGAACGGATCGCCGATGCGCAGTTTCGGGATCAGGCCGACGATGCGCTCCGTCAATTCGTCCGCGACCGCCCGATGGGCGAAAATGCGCGAGCCGGCGGTGCAGACCTGGCCCTGGTTCATGAAGGCGCCGAGCATGACGCCCTGGGCCGCGGCGTCCATATCGGCGTCGTCGTAGACGATCTGGGCGTTCTTGCCGCCCAGTTCGAGGGTCACCTTCTTCAGGCTGCGGGCGGCGTCGGCCATGACGGTGCGCCCGGTCGCGGACGAGCCGGTGAGCGAAATCTTGCGGATGTCGGGATGGGCGACCAATGCCCGGCCGGCGGTCTCGCCGCCGCCGGTAACCACGTTGACGACGCCCGGCGGCAGTATTTCCCCGATCAGGGCCGCCAGTTCGAGGGTGGTCAGCGGCGTCGGCTCGGGCGCCTTGTAGACCACCGTGTTGCCGACCGCGAGCGCCGGCGCGATTTTGCCGGCGAACATGTTGAGCGGGAAATTCCACGCCCCCATGATGCCGACGACGCCGAGCGGCTCGCGAAAATCCATGCTCGTAATGTGCCGGCCGACCGGCAGGGTATTGCCTTCGAAGGCCCGCACGGCGCCGGCGAAATAGCGGATGCGGTCGGCGGCCGTATGGACGTTGGCGACGCTCTCGCGCCACGGCTTGCCGGTGTCGGTCGTCTCCAGCCAGGCGAAGCGCTCGACATCCCCGACCAGCCGGTCGGCGATCTTCAGCATCAGGTCGGAGCGCTTGCGGGCGGTCAGCCCGGCCCACCGGTCGAACGCGTCCCCGGCCGCGATGACGGCCGTCGCCATATCGACCTCGTCGGCATCCGGCACGGTGCACAGGAGTTCGCCGGTCAGCGGCGAACGGCTCTCCAGCACCGCCGTGCCGTTCGGCGCGACCCATTCGTTGCCGATATAGAGCCGGTACTGTGCCGGTATGGGAAAGCGGTCGTCTCTCGGCATCGCTTTGCCTCTCAGCGGGTCAGGATGTGAACGGTCGCGATCGCCGAATCGCTGCCGAACAGGCCGCCGGCCATCTGCGCCAGACCGACCGCCGCGCCGTCGACCTGGCGCGGCCCGGCCCGGCCGGTCAGCTGCTCGGCGATCTCGACGATCTGGGCGACGCCGGTCGCGCCGACCGGATGGCCCCGGCTGGTCAGCCCGCCCGAGGTGTTGACCGGGATGCGGCCGCCCAGGGATGTCTCCCCCGCTTCGACCAGCGCGATCGCGCCGCCGCGCGCGGCCAGGCCGAGATCCTCTATATCGAACAGCTCCTGCGGCGCGGTCGGATCGTGGACTTCGGCGACCGAAATTTCGGACGGGCCGAGGCCCGCCTGTTCGTAGGCCAGCGCACCGGCGCGGGCCGTCGCGTTCGGACCGTCGCCGGAACGCCCGCTGACCACCGCCGAGGCCGCGATGCGCGGTCCCTTCAGGCCCTTGCGCCGGGCGAAGGCCGGCGACACCAGCAGCACGGCCGCCGCCCCGTCCGCGATGCCGCCGCACATGGCGCGGGTCAGCGGCTCGACCACCACCCGGTCGGCCAGCACCGCGTCGGCGTCGATCGGGTCCCGCACCGCGGCCCGCGGGTTGAGCGCGGCATGGGCGCGGTTCTTGGCGGCGCACCGGGCGAAATGCCGGGGCGTCGCGCCGTAGGCCGCCATGTAGCGTTTCGTGCGCTCGGCGTTGACGTCCATGAACACGGAGCGGCCGTCCGAGGCGGGCGCCCGGTCGGTCGCCGTCGCCAGGGCGGCGAAGGTGGCGCGCCGGTCCTCGTGGGTCAGCTTCTCGGCACCCAGCGCCAGCGCGCAATCGGCCTGGCCCCAGGCGACCGCCGACCAGGCGAGGTGGACGGCGTCGGAACCGCTGGAACAAGCGTTCTTGACCGTGTGCACGGGCACGCCCTCGATGCCGGCGGACTTGAGTAGGATCTGGGCGAGCACCGATTCCTGGCGCTGCAGCGTGCCGCCGAAGGCGTTGCCGACGAAGGCCCGTTCGATGTCTTCGGCGCCGAGGCCGGCGTCGCCGAGGGCGGATGCCAGCACCGGCCCGGCGAGATCGGCGAGCCCGCGCTCCGGGAACATGCCGAACGGGCCGACGGCGCTGCCGGCGACGATGACGGGCTCCGGCGCGCGCGCCATGTCAGGCCGCGAAACCGGCTTCGGCCTTCGCGGTCACCGTGCCGTCGCTCTTGGCGGCGGTGAGCGCGCAGGTGACGGCATCGTCCGCGACCGCGGTCACGACGGCCTCGATCCGCAGGTCCTCCTCCGGGAAGACCGGCGCGGTGAAGGTGACGTCGAGCCAGCGCAGCCGGTCCTGCCCGACCTTCTCCGCCAGCAGGCGGGCGAAATGCGCCGTGGTCATCGGGCCCTGTTGCAGGACGGTCGGGAAACCGGCGGCCTTCGCGAATTCCTCGTCCGTATGGATCGGGTTCGGGTCCTCGGTCCCGATGGAAAAGTCGGCGAGCCGCGGCCGGTCGGCGCCGGGCACCGTGGCCTCGAACAGGATGTCGCCTTCGCTGTGCGTCATCGGTCTACTCCCGTTCGATCAGCCGCGTGATTTCGCGCAGCACCCGCGTGCCGTCGGCGCGCGCATAGTCCAGCGCGACATCGGCGAACCAGATTTTCCCGCTGCGGCCCTGTTTCTCGGTGATCGTCTCGACCGTGGCGATAACCGTCAGTTCCTCGTCCCAGGCGACCGGTTCGTACCATTCGTAGCGCTGCCCGCCATGCAGGGCGCGCTTGCGGTGGATGCCGAGTTCCTCGAACAGGTTGGCGCCGCGGGACTCGCCGCGCAGGAAGATCATGTAGGTCGGCGGCACCGTCTCCAGATCGACCGCCGCGCCCTGGCCGCGCAGCAGCTTTTCCGCCAGCGCCTTCTCGGGCCGCACGGTATAGGGCGGGAAAACATGCCCCTGCCGGTCCATGTTCATCGCAGTCCTCCCGAAAGAACAAATCTTTACGTTTACGTAAACATAAAGTCAAGCCGGCGAAGGCGGTCGTAGCGACCGGTTTTCGATTCCGGTCCGGGGTGACGGGATGCCGGGGTGACAGAGCGGGAGTGTCGAACGCACCGCGGTGCCTCTCCCGCTCCCTAGTTCAGCGTCCGGCGCAACTGCTGCATCAGGCGGGCGACCTGGCGCTGCCAGACGCCGGCGTCGTCGAGGCCGGCGACCCGGCCGAGCGCATCGAGGGCCGCTTTCGGGCGGCCGGTCTCGGCGTTCAGCACGCCCAGCGCGTGCCACAGCGCCGGCCGGTCCGGCGCGTAGAGCAGCATCCGCTCGACCGTCGCGCGCGCATCGTCCAGCCGGCCGGCCTGGATCAGCCGCAGCTTGATGTTGTTCTGCAGGCGCAGGAGGATGTCGCGCTTCGAGGCCGGCGCATAATGGTGCGGTTTCAGTTCGGCGTCGTCGCCCTCGACCAGCTTGAGCAGGGCGCGCAGGCTGCCGGTCTCGACCGTCCCGCCGCCGTCGAAAGGATCGACCATCAGCCGCTCCGGCCCGTCGCCCAGGCGGACCAGGAAATGGCCGGGGAAATTGACGCCCTCGGCCGGCCAGTCCATGGCGTGCGCCAGGTGCAGCCAGAGGACGCTGAGCGCGATCGGCAGGCCGCGGCGGCGCTCGATGACGGCGAGCAGGTTGGCGTTGCGCAGGTCGTCGTAGGTCTCGCGGTCGCCGCGATAGTCGTGCCGGTCGTGCAGCACGCCGGCGATGGCCCCGGCCCGCGCCGCCAGCGGCAGGCCGGCTGCGGGCGCCGCGCCGCGCAGGTCTTCGGCCAGGCGGGCGAGATGGTCGATCTCCCGGTCGAGCGATTGCCACGGCCGTTCCAGCGCGGCCAGCGCCAGGCAGGCCCCGGTCAGGTCGATGGCCGCGTCCGGCAGGCCGGCCAGGGCCGTCAGCCACGCTTCGGCGGCGTCGGGATCGGAGAAGGCGCGGTAGCTGGGCGCGTCGAACGAACCGGTCATTTTCGCGTCTTCAGGCCTGCCAAGCATTGGGCAAATGTAGCGGCAGGCGGCCCGGCGTGACCAGCACGACATCGAAGCGGACGGTGAGCCGCGCCAGTCCCGGCCGGGCCGACAGCAGCCAGCCGGCGGCGTTGACCAGGCGGCGCTGCTGCGCTGGCGTAACCGCGCTGCCGAGGTCGCCGGCATCGGGCCGGCGCTTGACCTCGACGATGGCGAGCGTGCCGCCGCGCCGGGCGGCGATGTCGATCTCGCCGAGCGGCGTGCGCAGGTTCTGCGCCTCGATCCGATAGCCCTTGCAGCGCAGAAACCAGGCGGCGGCCGTCTCGGCGCGCAGGCCCGCGCGCCGGGCCCGCCGGCGTTTCTCGGTCCCCCTTCCCGTCAAGGCCGCCGGCTCATTCCACGGCCGGCGCGCGCCCTTGCGGCCCCTCCTGCGACCCCTCTTGCGACTCCTCTCGCAACAGGGCCAGCGCGCGCTGGTAGACCGTGCGCCGCGACGCGCCCGTCCGCTCGGCGACCGAATCGGCGACGGAGCGCACGCTGTCGCCGGCCGCGAGCCCGGCCCGGATCAGGGCGTCGATATCATCCCCGGTCCGGCTACCGTCTCCGGCGGCGTCGGGCCGGCCGCCCACGACCCCGCCCACGACCCCGCCCACGACAACGACGATCTCGCCCTTCGGCGCGCTGTCCCACGCCGCCGCCAGGTCCGCCAGCGTGCCGCGCCGCACCTCCTCGTAGCGCTTGGTCAGCTCGCGCGCCACCGCCGCCGGCCGGTCGCCCAGGACGTCCGCCATGGCCCGCAGGCTGGCCGCGAGCCGCGGCCCGCTCTCGTAGAAGATCAGGGTGCAGGTCTCGGCGGCGAGCGCCTCGAGCTGCCGGCGGCGTTTGGCGTCTTTCGGCGCAAGAAAACCCACGAAGCGGAACCGGTCGGTCGGCAGGCCGGCAACCTGCAGGGCGGCGATCGCCGCCGTCGGGCCGGGCACCGATTCGACCCGGTGGCCCGCCGCGATCGCCTCCCGGACCAGCCGGTAGCCGGGATCGGAGATCAGCGGCGAGCCGGCGTCGCTGACCAGCGCCACACTCCTGCCCGCATTCAGTGCTTCGAGGATCGCCGGGCGCTGCCGGGCCGCGTTGTGGTCGTTATAGGCCTGCAGCCGCGCCGCGATGCCGTGATGGGCGAGCAGTCTGCCGGTGACCCTTGTGTCCTCGCAAACCACGAGATCGGCCTGGGCCAGCGTATCGAGCGCCCGCAGGGTGATGTCGCGCAGGTTGCCGATCGGCGTCGCCACAGCATACAGGCCCGGCGCGAGAGACGATGCCGGGGACGGTGCCGGGGACGGTGCGGCCGGCGGCGCTGCCGGCGGCGCTGCCGGGTTGTGCGGCGGTCCGGTCATCGGCTGCAGCCTAGCGTTTACAATAAATCCGCCAGTCACTACCTTGGCGGGGTGGCATCGGATACATGGCTTCGGACCGGCTCTTGACGGGCTGGCGATACGGGAGCGGCGGGTGACGGTAGCCCATGCAGGCCCACCCATAAAGGCGGGGACCGACGCGGCCCGCGCGACGGGTGCCGTGTGCGCAGCCTGGTGCCGGCCGGCCGCGATGCTGGTCCTGCTGTTTGCGCTCGGGTTCGCCCTGGCGGCCTGCGCCCCAAAGGGAAAGCCCGGCTCGGCGGCCAAGCCGCCGGACCGCGCGTCCGGCGAGACCGGCCGGGTCAAGGTCGCGCTGCTCCTGCCGCTGTCGGGCCGCTACGCCGCGGTCGGCAAATCCATGGAAAACGCCGCGCATATGGCGGTGATGGAATCCGGCAGCGGCAAGCTGACGGTCCTATCCTTCGATACCGCCGGCACGGCGAACGGCGCATCGGCGGCGGCGCGCAAGGCGGTCGCCGCGGGCGCCCGGCTGATCGTCGGTCCGCTGTTCCGCGATGCGGTGGCCGCAGTCAAGCGCCGGGCCGCCCGGGCCCGGATCAACGTGCTCGCCTTCTCGAACAGCGAGAGCGTCGCCGGCGGCAACGTGTTCCTGCTCAGCTTCCTGCTGCGCCAGCAGGTCGACCGGATCGTCCGCCACGCCGCGGCCAACGGGTATTCCGAGATCGGCGTGCTGGTTCCGGCGTCGGCGACCGGGGAGCGCATCGTCATGTATGCCGAGGCGGCGGCGCTGCGCCACGGTGCGGAAATCCGCCGGACCGCCTTCTACCCGAGCGAGCGAGCGCCGATGCGCGAGCGCATCGAGTCCTTCGCCGAGGAACCGCCCTATCGGGCCGTGCTGATCCATGCCGCCGGCGACCGGCTGCGCACCGTCGCCGGCCTGCTGGCGCTGAACGACGTGCTGCCGCCGGACTACCGGTATCTCGGCCTTTCGAGCTGGAACGATCCCGGCCTGCGGTCGGAGAGCGTTCTGCGCGGCGGCTGGTTTGCGGCGCCGGAGCCGGACATCAGCGCCCGCTTCGCCGGCCGCTACGAGACGATCTTCAAGACGAAGCCCGACCGGTTCGCCAGCATGGCCTACGATGCCGTCGCGCTTGCCGCGGCCCTGGCGGACCGGGCGCGCCCGAAGCGCAACCCCTTCACCCGGCGGGCGCTGACCGACCCGAACGGGTTTCTCGGTGCGGACGGGATTTTCCGCTTCGGCGGAAACGGCCTGATCGAGCGCGGCCTCGCGGTGCTGGAAGTGCGGCGGAGGAACTTCCAGGTCATCGAGCCCGCGCGCACCAGCTTCGCCATCGGCACCAACTGAGCGGCGGGGCCGGAACCGGCCCGATCCGCGTCACTGCACTATCGCGGCGAGCACGGCGTTGAGGCGCTGGCGGCCGGCGGCGGTCGCGCGCATACGGTCCGGCTCGTCCGTCAGCAGGCCGGCGGCGGCGAGGCGAGCGACGGCGTCCCGGTCCAGAACGGCCCAAACGTCGTCCCGGGCGCCGCCTAGCACGGCGAGCCGGTCCAGCGGCACGCCTTCCGCCGTGCGCAGACCCATCATGACGGCCTCGACGGCGGCCTCGACGCCGGAAACGACTGTGGAACCGCTTTCCGCGGCGGCCGGGTCGTCGTGCCGCAACGCCCGTTCCAGCCACACCTCGGGCGCGCGGTGGTGCCGGGTGGCGTGGCGCACGCCGGCGACGGTCAGCCGGCCGTGGGCGCCGGGGCCGATCCCGGCATAATCGCCATAGCGCCAGTAGGTCAGGTTGTGGCGCGATTCCGCGCCCGGCCGGGCATGGCTGGAAATCTCGTAGGCCGGCAGGCCGGCGGTCTCCGTCGCCTCCCGGGTGATCTCATACAGGCCGCCGGCGGTGTCGTCGTCCGGCGTCGCCAGATCGCCGCGCAGCCACTGCGCGTGGAAGGCCGTGCCCGGTTCGACGGTGAGCTGATAGAGCGAGAGATGGTCGCCGGCCTCGGCGAGCGCTTCCTCGAGCCGGCCGCGCCAGTCCGCCGCCGTCTGCTCCGGCAGGGCGTAGATCAGGTCGAAGCTGAAGCGGCCGAAATACCGCCGCGCCAGCCGGAGCGCCTGCCGCGCGTCGGAGGCGGAATGGTTGCGGCCGAGAAACCGCAGATCGCGGTCGTCGAAGCTCTGGACGCCGATCGAGACCCGGTTGACCCCGGCGGCGGCGAAACCGGCGAAGCGCGCCCGGTCGACCGCCGCCGGGTTGGCCTCCAGCGTGATCTCGGCGTCGCGCTCGAGCGTCCAGGCCGCGGCAGCCGCGTCGACGATGGCGCCCGCGGTTTCCGGCGGCATCAGGCTGGGTGTGCCGCCGCCGAAATACAGGCTGGTCACGCGCCGCGGGCCGGTCCGCGCCGCGCAGGCCCGGATCTGGTTCAGATACGCCGCCTGCCAGGCCGCCGTGTCGATGGCCTCCCGGACGTGGGAGTTGAAATCGCAATAGGGGCATTTCGACAGGCAGAACGGCCAGTGGATATAGAGCGCCAGGTCGCCGATCTCGTGCTTTTTCTTTCCCTGCCCTTGGAAGTGGGGCTGCGGCGAGGGATGGGGTGGAACCGGCGGCCCGGTAGGGGAGGGTTTGAAACCCTCCCCTACGGCGTCGACCTGCGAGCGGATGCCTGACCCGGGCCGGGAACCGGGCTCGCGCACGGAACCGCCTGACCCCTCCCCTAACCCCTCCCCCAAGGGGAGGGGGATTCGCGGTGGCGGTGTCGGGCGCGCCGTCATGGTGCGGCGCGCCAGGCGGCGAGCAGTTTGGCGAAGGCGCGGGCGCGGTGGCTGATCGCGTGCTTGGCCGCCGGCTCCATCTCGCCGAAGGTCGTCTCGTGGCCGTCGGGCACGAAGATCGGATCGTAGCCGAAGCCCCGGTCGCCGCGCGGCGGCCAGGTCAGGCGGCCCGCGACCGTGCCTTCGAACACCGCCTCGGCGCCGCCGGGCCGCGCCAGCGCCAGGGCGCAGATAAAGGCGGCGCGCCGGTCGGCGGCCTCGCCGAGCGCCCGGTTCACCTTGTCCATTGCCGCGGCGAAATCCCGCTCCGGCCCGGCCCAGCGCGCCGAATGGATGCCGGGATCGCCGCCCAGCGCGCGCACCGCGAGGCCCGAATCGTCGGCCAGCGCCGGCAGGCCGGCCGCCGCGGCCGCGGCCCGGGCCTTGAGCAGGGCGTTGCCGGCGAAACTGTCTTCCGTCTCCTCCGGCTCGGGCAGGCCGAGCGCGCCGGCCGCGCGCGCCGTCACCCCCAGCGGCGCCAGCAATTCGCCGATCTCGCGCACCTTGCCCGCATTGTGGCTGGCGATGACGAGCTCGCCGGTAACCGGAAAGGGCGAGGGCGGCGCCATGCCGGCCGCTAGCCGACGGCGTCCCGCTGCAGGGCGCACAATTCGCCAACGCCGCGCTTCGCCAGCGCCAGCAGCGCGTCGAACTGGCTTTCGGAAAACGGCCTGTCCTCCGCCGTCGCCTGGACCTCGATCAGCCCGCCGTCGCCGGACAATACGAAGTTGGCGTCGGCCTGGCAGGCGCTGTCCTCGGCATAGTCCAGGTCCAGCACCGTCTCGCCCCGGTAGATGCCGCACGACACCGCCGCGACCTGGCCGGTCAGCGGCGTTTCGTCGATCTCGCCCTTGTCGATCAGCCACCCGAAGGCCTGATGCAGCGCCACCCAGGCGCCGGTGATCGCCGCCGTGCGGGTGCCGCCGTCGGCCCGGAGCACGTCGCAGTCCACGGTGATCTGGCGCTCGCCGAAGCCTTCGAGGTCGGTCACCGCGCGCAGCGAGCGGCCGATCAGGCGCTGGATCTCCTGGGTCCGGCCGCTCTGCCTGCCGCGCGCCGCCTCCCGGTCGGTCCGGCTGTGGGTCGAGCGCGGCAGCATGCCGTATTCGGCGGTCACCCAGCCACGCCCGCTGTTGCGCAGGAAGGGCGGCACCCGCTCGATCACCGAGGCGGCGCACAGCACATGGGTCCCGCCGAAGCGGACCAGGCAGGAGCCTTCGGCATGGCCGGCGAAGCCTGGCTCGAGCGTCACCGGCCGCATCGCGTCGCGCGCACGGCCGGACGGTCTGCCGGAACGAGTCATGGGGCGGCCTCGGATGTTGGGTCGACGGCTGACACTCTAATGCCGAAGTCCTGCCCCGGTGACAGCATGCGACACATGCACGATCCGATCCGACAGATAGGGGTGGGCGCGCACCTTGTCGCTGAAGCGGGCATCGGCTGTCACCACCGGATACTGCGTTTGAATCGCCAAGGCGAGATAGAAGCAATCGTAGACCGGATGGTCGAGATCGGTCGCCAGGCGCGCGGCCGCGGCTGTAAGCTGAAGCATGGAAACGGGATGCAAGATTGGCGCGGCCCGCAAGACCGCGACCGCGTCCGCCAGCTCGTCCGCTGCGATATCGCCGCGTCGGCGCATCGCCCACAGCGCGTTGGCAGCCTCCGCAAAGACGAGCGCTGGCGCGACCAACGTCGATCCGGCATCAAGAAGAAGGGTGGCATCGTCGGAATAATCCTCGTCAACCAGCCATTTCACCACGACGCTCGCGTCGACCACATACCCGGTCACGCTATGCTGTCCCGCTCGCGATCCGCCCGGATCGTGTCCGTGCTGTCGACCGACGAGCGGAGCCGCTGGCGCAGCGCCGCAGCCCGCGCAGCGAAGTCCGTTTCCGTGCCGAGCAGCGAGGCCCGAAGAATTTCCCGGTGCTCCGCTTCGGCGGACCGTCCATTGGCCGCAGCCCTTTGTTTGAGCGCGCCGACCACTTCCCGGCTTACATTCCGCACAGTGAGTTGTGCCATGGATCTGCCTTCATTGCTGCGGTTTCAATGATATCGCATATAGAGCTTTTGTGACAGTCCGGCAATATTCATGGGGCGACATTTCCAAACCGACCCGGTAAGCGCGTCGGATTGACCGCTATTCCCGCAATGCCTAATTCTTCGCCGCCTTCACCCCGGCTACCCATTCGCGTTCCAACGGATACCGCCATTCCGCCATGACGACCCCCGATTCCGGCAGCATCGTAACGCCGCCTCCGGCGCCTCCGGCGGGGGGATCGTCCGTGCAGGCGCTCGACGACCGGGCGCGCGAAATCCTGCGCCGCATCGTCGAAGCCCATATCGGTTCGGGCGAAGCCGTCGGTTCGCGCACCCTGTCGCGCATGGACGATGTCAACCTGTCGCCGGCGACGATCCGCAACGTCATGTCGGACCTGGAAGACGCCGGCCTGCTCTATGCCCGGCACACCTCGGCCGGCCGCTTGCCGACCGACGCCGGCCTGCGCATGTTCGTCGACGGGCTGCTGGAGGTCGGCCGTCTGAGCGAGGAGGAGCGCGAGCGGATCGAGGCGCAATGCGCCGCCAACGGCCGCAGCGTCGAACAGGTGCTGCGCCAGGCCAGCCAGTCGCTCGCCGGCCTGTCCGAGCAGGTCGGGCTGGTGATCGCGCCGAAATCGGAAAGCGCACTCCAGCATATCGAGTTCGTCAGCCTCGGCCCCGGCCGCGCGCTCGTGGTCATGGTGCTGAAGAACGGCGTCATCGAAAACCGGATCATCGATGTGCCGGTCGGCATGCCGTCGTCCGCGCTGATCGAGGCGTCGAACTATCTGACCGCCCGGCTGGTCGGCAAGACGCTGGGCGAGGCGCGCGGCGCAGTCACCGCGGAACTGGTGCGCGACCGGGCGCAACTCGACGCCCTCGCCGGCGATCTGGTCGAACGCGGCCTCGCGGTCTGGGCCGGCCCCGATGGGGCGGCGGCCGAGCAGGGTGCGCTAATTGTCCGAGGCCAGTCCAGGCTTCTTGAAGACGTGTCCGCCATTGACGATCTGGAGCGGGTACGGCGGCTGTTTTCGGCGCTGGAGAGAAAGGAAACCCTGCTGCGGCTGCTCGACCTGTCGGGGGAGGCCCAGGGCGTCCGGATCTTCATCGGCGCGGAGAATGAGCTGTTCCGCCACGCCGGCTGCTCGCTGATCATCTCGCCCTACAAGAATGCGGACGAGATGGTCGTCGGGGCGATCGGCGTGATCGGACCGACCCGCATGAACTATGCCCGGATCATTCCGATGGTGGACTATACGGCGGCCGTCGTCGGCCGGCTGATCGGCTAGGCCGGCCGCCGCCGGGCGATATCCCGAGTTGCATGACCGAGCTGCACGACATGACCGACGACCCGCGCACGACCGGCCCCGACGGGGAAACCCCGGCCGGTGACATTGGCGCCGGCGGCCCCGCAGAGCCGGAGGGCCGGCCGGAAACCGTTTCCGGCGCCGCGTCTGCCGACCCGGCCGCGCCGCCCGAAGCGGCCAACGACAGCGAGGCCCCGGAAAGTCGCGAGACGCCGAACGGCGACCCGGAAGCCGGGCGTCCCGAAACGGCCAGCCCCGAAACGGCCAACCCCGAAACGGCCAGCCCCGAAACGGATGGCGCCGGCCCGGACGACGCTCCCGACGCCGACGCCGAACCCTCCGCCGAGCAGGACGCGGATCCGGAGGAGGGCGAAACAGGGGCCCCGGCGCTGACCGAAGAGCAGCAGCGCATCGTCGCCCTCGAAATCGAGATCGCCGAGTTGAAGGACCGCGCGCTGCGCGCCATGGCCGAGGCCGACAACGCCCGCAAGCGCGCCACCCGCGAGGTTGCGGACAGCCGCAAATACGGCGCCACCGCCCTGGCGCGGGACATCCTGACCGTCGCTGACAATCTCGGCCGGGCGCTGCTGGCGGTGCCCGAAGTCCCCCGGGAGGAGGACGAAAACCTGTTCAACCTGCGCACCGGCGTGGACATGACGCAGCAGGAGATGCTGCAGGCCCTGGAGCGGCACGGCGTGAAGAAGGTGACGCCGGAGACCGGCGAGCGTTTCGACCACAACCGCCACCAGGCGATGTTCGAGGTGCCGACTGACGAGCTGGCGCCCGGCGCGGTCGCCCAGGTCGTGCAGGACGGCTACGTCATCCACGACCGGCTGCTCCGCCCCGCCCTCGTCGGCGTCGCCCGCAAGCCGCCGGAGGAGTCGCCGCCGGAGCCTGAGGATGCCGCCGAAGAAGCGGCCGAAGCGCCGGAAGACGCCGCTGAGACGCCCGAAGAGAGCACCGGGGAAAGCGACGCGGCGTAGCGCAGAGGCGCGGAATTACCTCTCCGTGTCCCCTCTCCAGGTTTCCTCTGCGAAACCGCCATGCCGCCGACGATGTATCCTTCCCCCGCTTCAGCGGGGGAAGTGGCCCCGGATTTATCCGGGGTCGATGGGGTATCCGTCCCGCCTGCGTCTGCACCGCACCGCAGGTCTGCCGCCGCCGCACCCCTAATTGTATTTCGGGCCTCCCCCTCTGAAGAGGGGGAGGGAAAAGAAGGCTGCAACCCCAGTTCTCTCGCTTCTTCGGTGGACCCCCCTGCGAAAGGCCGCGGGCCGGAGCCGGCACACAAGGCGCTGCGGAAGCCCCCTTCCTTCGGCGGACGAGGATTCGGCCGGCGCGCATGTTTCGCAGAGAAATCTGGAGGGGAGGGGGTTGGGGCGGAAGGGTGCCGCCATTTGTAGGGGAGGGTTTGAAACCCTCCCCTACGGCCCGGCACTGGATTCGAATCTCGGCCCCGGTTTCTTCGGCTGCCGCACCCCCAGCATCCCCGCCCCGTCATCCTGCGCCGCATAGGCCGCCTTCGCCCGGTCGCGGTCGGCGACGGCGTAGCAGTAGGCGCAGCCGTGGGGGCAGGTGTCGTAGGCGCCGAGATCGCGCGACGCGGCGCACAGGCAGCCCGGCCGGTTGCCCTTCATCGGCGCGAGAACCGGCCGGCCGGCGATATCGCCGAGCCGCGCGGCGTCGATGCAGCGCGCCGGAGCGGCGACGTCCGCCACGCATTCCGCCAGCGCCGGCTGCGTGCACAGGGTGAGCGCCATGCCGGCGTCGCCGGCGACCGCGGCCAGGTCGCGGACCAGCGTGGCTTTTTCCTCCGCGTCCGGCAGCCGCCATTCGGGCCCGCCGGCCATCGCGAGCCGGTCCAGGTTGCGCCGCGTCTTGCGGTAGGGCTCGACGAAGGATACGACCGCCTCGTCGACCTGGCCGCGCAACATCCCGGCGAGGCGGGCGAAGGTGGCGCGGTGCCAGTCCGGCCCGGTCGCCGTGCTCAGCAGGATCGGGTCGTAGCGCCAGACCGCGGCGCGCGGCCCGAAGCGCCGGGCGAGCTGCGCGATCTGGGCCGCGGCGTCTTCCGGGGCGATGACCGAAGGCTCCAGAAGCCGAGGATAACCGGTCACGGTGTATTGGACGACGAAGGGCCAGCCGCGCTCCTCGACCGGGCCGAGGCGGCCGATCAGCGGCGCGAAATTGCGTGTCCAGAAAACGATGCCGTCCACGTCGGCGGGCCTGAGCGAAACCGTCACGATGCCGCCGCCGAACGGATTGCGGAACCGCGCCTCCCCGGCTGCGACCCGGTTGAGGAACCAGTCGGCGTAGAAGGCCGGAATGTCCGTGCGGTAGGAGGCGGAGATAATCACGCCGGCAGGGTAACCGGATTTTCCGGCCGGTGTCAGAGGGTGCCCCTTTCCTCTCCGATTCCCTCTGTCATTTCGACCGGAGCGGCGTGAGCCGCGGAGTGGAGAAATCCCTTCTGTACGATACTTCGGACCTCGCACCGCGCCGGAGATATCTCCGCTCCGCGAACCTGGGGTTCGCTTCGGTCGATATGACGGGGAGAGAAAACGGGCGCCACCGCCTTGCCGGGCGGATTTGTCCGCATTTGCAGCGTCTTGCGGTGCGCGCGGCCCCTCCCTATATGCAGCATCGAAGCGGGGAAGGCCCCGCAATCCAGTCATTTGCGGCCGGCTGCACCTGCCCTTGCGGGCGGCCAGCCGGCCCGGAAAACGGTCGCAGCGGGGGTTCGCACCGGCGCCTGAGAGGGCCGGTGCGGGCCTGCTGCCGTAAGGAGAGACCCGACCATGGCCAAGATTATCGGCATCGATCTCGGCACCACCAATTCCTGCGTCGCCGTGATGGACGGCGGGAATGCCAAGGTGATCGAGAATTCGGAAGGCGGGCGCACGACGCCGTCGATGGTGGCGTTCGCCGAGGACGGCGAGCGGCTGGTCGGCCAGTCGGCGAAGCGCCAGGCCGTCACCAACCCCGAGAGTACGATCTTCGCGGTCAAGCGGCTGATCGGCCGGCGGTTCGACGATCCGATGACCAGGAAGGACATCGATCTCGTCCCCTACAAGATCGTCAAGTCCGACGGCGGCGACGCCTGGGTCGGCGCGCGCGACGAGAAGTTCAGCCCGAGCCAGATCAGCGCCTTCATCCTCCAGAAAATGAAGGAAACCGCAGAGGCCTATCTGGGCGAGCCCGTCGACCACGCCGTCATCACGGTGCCGGCCTATTTCGACGATTCCCAGCGCCAGGCGACCAAGGACGCCGGCCGGATCGCGGGCCTCGAGGTCAACCGGATCATCAACGAGCCGACGGCGGCGGCCCTCGCCTACGGGCTGGAGAAGAACGAGAGCGGCACCATCGCGGTCTACGACCTGGGCGGCGGCACCTTCGACGTCTCGATCCTCGAGATCGGCGACGGCCTGTTCCAGGTCAAGTCGACCAACGGCGACACCTTCCTGGGCGGCGAGGATTTCGACGCCAAGGTCATCGACTACCTGGCCGCCGAGTTCAAGAAGGACCAGGGCATCGACCTGCGCGAGGACCGGCTTGCCCTCCAGCGCCTCAAGGAAGCGGCGGAAAAGGCCAAGATCGAGCTGTCGAGCGCGACCCAGACGGACATCAACCTGCCCTTCATCACGGCGGACGCCAGCGGGCCGAAGCATCTGAACGTCAAGCTGACCCGCGCCAAGCTGGAGACCCTGGTCGAGGAGCTGATCCAGCGCACGGTCGGGCCGTGCCGCGCGGCGCTCAAGGACGCCGGCCTCAAGGCCAGCGAGGTCGACGAGGTGATCCTGGTCGGCGGCATGACCCGCATGCCCAAGGTGCAGGAGACGGTGCAGCAGATCTTCGGCCGCGAGCCGCACAAGGGCGTCAACCCGGACGAGGTCGTCGCGCTCGGCGCCGCGATCCAGGGCGGCGTGCTGAGCAAGGACGTGACGGACGTTCTGCTGCTCGACGTGACGCCGCTGTCCCTCGGCATCGAGACGCTGGGCGGCGTGTTCACCCGGCTGATCGACCGCAACACCACGATCCCGACCAAGAAGAGCCAGGTCTTCTCGACCGCGGAGGACAACCAGGGCGCGGTCACCATCCGGGTCGGCCAGGGCGAGCGCGAAATGTCGGCGGACAACAAGCTGCTCGGCCAGTTCGACCTGGTCGGCATTCCCCCGGCGCCGCGCGGCGTGCCGCAGATCGAGGTGACGTTCGATATCGACGCCAACGGCATCGTCAGCGTCACGGCGGCCGACAAGGCGACCGGCAAGGAACAGCAGATCCGCATCCAGGCGTCCGGCGGCCTGAGCGACGACGAGATCGAGCGCATGGTCGAGGAAGCCGAGGCCAACGCCGAGGAGGACCGGAAGCGCCGCGAGCTGGCCGACGCCCGCAACGCCGCCGACGCCATGATCCACCAGACCGGCAAATCGCTCACCGAGCACGGCGACAAGCTCGAAGCCGCGGAGAAGGAGGCGATCGAAGCGGCGATCGAGGACCTCAAGGCGGTCAAGGACGGCGACGATCTCGGCGCGATCCAGGAAAAGACCCAGGCGCTCATGCAGGCGTCGATGAAGCTGGGCGAGGCCATGTATGCCGCCCAGCAGGCCGAGGCCGAAGCCGCCGCCGGCGCAGCGGGTGCGGCCGACGGCGCGGAAGCGGCCGATGCCCAGGCCGGGTCCCAGGCCGAGGAAGGCGTTGTCGACGCCGACTTCGAGGAAGTCGACGACGACGAGCAGAAGAAAGCGTCCTGACGGCCGCCCCATGTCCGCCGGCTGCGTCGTAAGGCCGGCGAATGGCGACCGGAGTCGCGCAATTTTCCGGAACCCGACAACAGGGAGTCTTCCCCCTCTTCAGAGGGGGAAGTCCCGGAGCGTAGCGAAGGGGATGGGGGTGCCGTCCGATCCACTCCAGCCGCTGCATCGCAATGCAGGCCTTTCTGCATTTCACCCCCACCTGACCTCCCCCTCTGAAGAGGGGGAGGAATCAGGCGCCTGACGGGCGGGACCGGCGATGGCGCAGCGGGACTATTACGAGTTGCTCGGTGTCGGCCGCGACGCCGACGAGGCGCAGATCAAGTCCGCCTTCCGCAAGAAGGCGATGCAGTACCACCCCGACCGCAATCCGGGGGACGGCGAGGCGGAGCGCAGTTTCAAGCAGGTCAACGAGGCCTACGAGGTCCTGAAAGACGCCGAAAAGCGCGCGGCCTACGACCGCTTCGGCCATGCCGCCTTCGAACAGAGCGGCGGGCCGGGGCAGGGCGGCTTCGGCCCCGGCGGGTTCGAGTTCAATTTCGGCGGCGGCAGCTTCGGCGACATTTTCGAAGACATTTTCGGCGACATCTCCGGCATGAACCAGGGCGGCCGCCGGCGCCAGCCGTCCCGCGGCCAGGACCTGCGCTACAATATGGAAGTCAGCCTGGAAGACGCCTTTACCGGCAGGCAGACGACGATCCGCGTGCCCAGCGCCGACGAGTGCGCGTCGTGCGGCGGCACCGGCTCGGAGGGCGGCGCCGCCAAGGTGACGTGCAGCTATTGCGGCGGCCGCGGCCGGGTGCGCGCGAGCCAGGGCTTCTTCACGGTCGAGCGGACCTGCCCCCAGTGCCAGGGCGAGGGCGAGATCATCGAGAATCCCTGCCGGGTGTGCAACGGCACCGGCCGGGTGCGGCGCGAAAAGACGCTGTCGGTCAACATTCCCGCCGGCGTCGACGACGGCACCCGGATCCGCCTCGCCGGCGAGGGCGAGCCGGGCATGCGCGGCGCGCCGGCGGGCGACCTGTACATTTTCGTGTCGGTTGCGCCGCACGACGTGTTCCATCGTGACGGCGCGAACATCTATTGCCAGGTGCCCCTGCCCATGACGACGGCGGCACTCGGCGGCACGCTGGAGGTGCCGACGGTCGAGGGCATGCGCGCCCGGGTCACCATCCCGGAAGGCGCCCAGAGCGGCGACCAGTTCCGGCTGCGGGGCAAGGGCATGTCGCAGCTCCGCTCACGGGCGCGCGGCGACATGTATATCGAGATCGAGGTCGAGACGCCGCGCAATCTCAGCTCCGGGCAGCGCGAGATCCTCGAACGGTTCCGCGACGCCGGCGGCGACGCCAACAGCCCGAAATCCACTGACTTCTTCGAGAAGGTGAAGACCCTGTGGGAGGGCCTGAAGAGCTGAGAGGTGCTTCCGTTGTGCGCCGGGTCGGTAGGGGAGGGTTTAAAACCCTCCCCTACGGTCTCTCCGCCCAAACGGAGTTCGGGACCCCCCTACGGTCCCTCCGCCCGGATCGGGCTCCGGGACTGATACAGCACGCGGCCACGACATTTCATGACTCCTGCGCATCTCGTAGCCTATCCTGACGCGCCATGACCGTTGCCGACCACCTTCTGTATGCGCTGGCCTGGCTCAGCTTCGGCGTCGTGCACAGCCTGCTGGCGCGGCAGAAGGCCAACCGGGCGTTCGACGCCGCACTCGGCGGCTTTGCGCGCATCGCCTACAATCTGATCGCAGCGGTCCATCTCGGGGCGATCCTCGTCCTCGAATGGCGCGGCTTTCCGGGCAAGGCCGCCTTCGACGTGCCGCTCTGGCTGCACGCGCCGATGGTGGCGGTCCAGGTCGCCGGCTGGGTGCTGCTGTTCGTCGCCCTGGTGCAATACGATCTCGGCCGTTTCGGCGGCCTCACCCAGGCGCGGGTGATCGTCCATCGCCGCGGCGGCAGACGGCGCGCCGGCGGCTACGGCCCGATGGCGGGCGCGGCGCAGGAACTGCCGGAGCCACCGCCCGGCATCCCCCAGGCAAGGCTGGAGCCGCTGGTCACGCACGGCGTCCACCGCTATATCCGCCATCCGCTGTATACGGCGATGTTCCTGATGTTCTGGGGCCGGGCCTTCGACGAGGCGGCCCTGATGACGGCGCTGTGGGCGACGCTCTACCTGGTGATCGGCACGCATTTCGAGGAACGCAAACTGCTGCAGATCTACGGCGAGGACTATGCCCGCTACAGCGCCGCCGTGCCGCGCTTCCTGCCCCTGCGCGGCCGGGCGTGGGGCGGGTAGATCAGGAACGCGCGCCCCAGCGTTCGGCCGGTCCGGGGTCGAGGGTCTGTTGCAGCCGCTGCCCGGCGGCGAGCGCGAATTTCAGGATCTGGGTCCGGCGGCGCGTCGCGTTCATGGTGCGCACCGGCGAGTCCCGGATGACCGCGGCGTCGAAGGCGTCGGCGACCAGCAGGCCCTGGTCGGCCGGCAGGATATCGGCGGGAAAGCCGTCCGGCACCGCGAAATAGTAGGTGTCGCACCAGGGCAGATAATCCGGCCACTTCGCGTCGCTGCGGAAATCGGCGAGCGTCGTCTTGATCTCGACGATGACGAAGCGCTGCTCGCGGTTCAGGCCGATCACGTCGACCCGCCGTCCCTTGCCGACCGGAAACTCGGCGAGCGTGCTGTAGCCCCGGGCGGCGAGAAACCGGCAGACGCCGCGCGCCATGCGCAGCGCCCGGCCACCGGACACGCCGCCACCACCGGCTTCCGCTGCGGAGCCGGCCGGAACGGCCTTGCCGGATTCGGGGGCGCGGGTCTCCATCCTGCCGCACTCGATAGTCGTTTGCGAAGCGCCGTCAGCCTACAGGAAATGAACAATAAGGGTACAAATAATCGGACGTCCCCGGAGAAGGCGATGTTTCCCGCGCTCTACCGGGCGGCGCTCATCGTCCGGCGCTTGGGCGGCCCGATACAGCTTCGTACCAGCGCCGGGCATTGGCGGCGTCTTCCGGCAGGCTCACCTTGATCCATTTGGCGAAGTCGACCATGACCAGGGCGGTGATGTCGGCGATGGTATAGTCGTCGCCGGCCAGGAACGGTTTGTCGCCGACCATGTCGTCGAAACCGTCGAAGAAGCGCTCCAGGCGCAGGCGCCCGCGCGCGCCGAGTTCGGGGATCTGCTCATAGTCGTATCTGCCGGTCAGCGCCCGCCCGGCCATGCCTCTGGCGGTGTTGCGCAGGCATTCGCCGATCGCCATGAAGCCGTCCATCTCGATGCGCCATTCCAGATCGCCGATCAGGCCTTTCTCGGCCGGCGTCCGGCCCATCAGCGGGGGCTCGGGGACCGCCGCTTCGAGATAATGGAAAATGCCGGTCGAGGAGGTGATCCGCCGGCCGTCGTCCAGTTCGAGGACCGGCACCGTGAGATACGGATTGATGGCGGCGAATTCGGCCTGGCGCTGCTCGCCTTCGCGCAGGTTGACCTCGACGACCTCGATGTCGTCCAGCAGGCCTTTTTCGGCCAGGGCGATGCGGGCGCGGCGCGGCGAAGGCGCGGTGGAGCAATCGTAGAATTTCATGGCGTCAGTCTCCGGATCGGAAAGGCGTCCCGGTTATACGAACCGGGCCGAGCGCCGTGAAGTCCCCGGCCGGCGGACCGGAATGGCCGGCGGCCCGTGCGACGCTCCCCTGCGATACCCCATGATGCCCCTGCGACGCAGAAGCGGTCACAGGGGGCTCACCGCATCTGACAGAGCGTTGATTTGTCGTGAAACCGGACCGTCCCTAGGTGTAGGCTCAACAAAACCGGGGCGTTCGCGCCGCGGGACTATTCGAGGAACCACGACCCATGTTCGTACATCGCCGCCGGGGATGGGAAATCCCCGAAAACCGGGCGACGCCCGAGAGCATCTTCCTGCAGCGCCGCACGCTGGCAAAGGCGCTCGCCGCCGGGCCGATCCTGGCCGCTTCGGCGCCCTTGCTCGGCGCGGGCAGCGCCTTCGCGGCCGCCGATCCGAGCGCCGGCCTCTATCCGGTCAAGCGCAACCCGAAATACACGGTCGACCGGGCGCTGACGCCGGAAAAGATCGCGACGACCTACAACAATTTCTACGAGTTCGGCTCGCACAAGCAGATCTCCCAGGCGGCGCAGCGGCTCGAGACCCGGCCGTGGATCGTCACCATCGACGGCGCGGTCGAAAAGCCGATGAAGATCGATATCGACGCGCTGCTGAAGAAGATGCCGCTGGAGGAAAGGGTCTACGCCCACCGCTGCGTCGAGGCATGGTCCATGGTGGTGCCGTGGTCCGGCTTCCCGCTCAAGGCGCTGATCGACCTGGCCCGGCCGCTGGGCAGCGCGAAATATCTCACGATGCAGACGTTCAAGAACCCGAAGGTCGCGCCGGGCCAGCGCCAGATCTGGTATCCCTGGCCCTATACCGAGGGGCTGACGATGTTCGAGGCGGTCAACGAACTCAGCTTTATGGTGACCGGCCTCTACGGCAAGCCCCTGCCGAAGCAGAATGGCGCGCCGCTGCGCCTCGCCGTGCCGTGGAAATACGGCTTCAAGCACATCAAGTCGATCGTGCGCTTCCACTTTTCGGACAAGCGGCCGGTCAGTTTCTGGGAGAAGCTGCAGGGCCGGGAATACGGCTTCTGGGCCAACGTCAATCCGGAAGTCCCGCATCCGCGCTGGAGCCAGGCGAGCGAGCGCGACATCGGCACCGGCAAGCGCATTCCCACCGAGCCCTGGAACGGCTATGGCGAGTATGTCGCCGCGATGTACGCCAACCTGAAGGGCGAGGTGCTGTTCCGGTAGGGAATGCAGCGCGCCGCCCGCTGCCTGGCCGTCCTCGCCGGCCTGCTGCCGGCAGCGGGCCTTTCCGCGCCTGCGCTTGCCGAAGAGGTCGATCTCGAACTCGTTCTCGCCGTCGATATTTCCGGCAGCGTCGACCATGTCGAGGCGCAGCTCCAGCGGCAGGGGTATCTGAAAGCGCTGGTCGATCCGCAGGTCGTCCGGGTCATCACCGGCGGCGAGCGGCGCCGGATCGCCGTCACCTATATGGAATGGGCCGGCGCGCATTATCAGAATGTCGTCGCCGGCTGGACGGTCGTGCGCGACATGGCGTCGGCCCGGGCCTTCGCCGCAGCAATCGCCGAGCATCCGGTGACGACCGAACGCTGGACCTCGATCAGCACCGCCATCGATTTCGCACTCGGACTGTTCCGGGCGAACCCCCATCGCGGGACGCGCAGGGTGCTCGACATCTCGGGCGACGGCAAGAACAACAATGGCGGTTATCTGGAGCCGGCGCGCGCCCGCGCGCTCAAGGCCGGGGTGACGATCAACGGCCTGCCGATCGTGAACGACCGGCCCAATCCCTGGGGCTATCCGCCGCCGAAGAATCTCGACCGCTACTATTTCGAGCAGGTGATCGGCGGGCCCGGCGCGTTCATCGTCGTCGCGCGCGGGTTCCGGAGTTTCGGCGACGCCGTGAAGTCGAAACTGACGCTTGAGATTGCCGGCCCGGCCCGCCCGCCGATACACTTCGCGCTGCAGCGGCGCTGAGGAGACCGCGGGGGAAGGACCCGGCGGCGACGGAACCGCCGCGCCGCTGCGTTTCGGAATTCGAGGGTTGTCGACATCCCGGTCCACGAAACCAGTGTCAAAACCGGAGAAATCTTCGCCATGCGATCCATTGCCCTTCTTTTTGCCGCCGCCGCGGTCGGCCTGACCGCCGTTGCGGCGCCTGCAAACGCCCACCGCGGCCTGCGCATGTTCCACCAGGCCGATGCCGACAAGGACGGCAAGGTCACCCGGGCCGAATTCGAAGCCGCGCGCGAGGCCCGCTTCGACGGGATCGACGCCAACAAGGACGGCGCCCTGGAAGTCTCGGAACTGCGCGCCTGGAAGCGCACCTGGCCGTCGCGCGTCCGCGACGCCCGCTTCAAGGCGCTCGATGCCGACGGCGACGGCAAGGTGGGCGCGGAGGAGTTCGTCGCCCGGCGCAAGACCGCATTCGCCGATATCGACGCGAACAAGGACGGCGCGGTCGACAAGGCGGAATTCGATGCCGCCTTCGAGAAGTTCCGCGACCGCTTCGGCGCCGGCCGGTGGAAATACGCCGGGCGACACTGGCGCTGGCACAAGCGGAAAGGCGCCCGCATGAAGCGGCATCCCGATCTGAACGGCGACGGCAAGGTGACCCGCGCCGAATTCGATGCGCTGGGCCGTATGATCTTCCTGCGCCTGGACGGCGACGGCGACGGCGCCGTCACCCGGAAGGAGATGCGCACGGCGTACCGGCGGCTCGTCCGCCGCTTCGACCGGCGCGATTCCGACCGCTAGGCGCAGCGACCGTACGGGAACCGGCGTGCGTGCCTCCGCACTCTGTGCAGCGCCCGTTGCTCCGGCGCAGGCTTTCAGGTCCCGGATGATCGTGTCCGGGACTCCTGCGCCGGTCGGGGCCGACCGCGCGGCCATCGCCGCCGACGCGGCATTGATGGGCCGGGTCGCCGGGGGCGATCCGGCTGCCGCGCGGGCCGTGGTCGACCGGCATCTGCCGGGCCTCGTCGCCTTCGCCTGGCGCATGATCGGCGAGAATGCCACGGCCGAGGACGTCGCCCAGGATGCCCTGCTCAAACTGTGGCGTCAGGCGCCGCGCTGGAAGCCGAAGGCCCAGATCGGCACCTGGCTGCGTCGGGTCGCCTACAACCGGTGCATCGATCTGCATCGGCGCGCGCGGCCCGGCGTGGACATCGCCGGCCTTGCGCTGGAAGACCCGGCGCCCGGCCCGGCCCGAAGCCTGCTGGCGGAGGAGGTCTCGGCCATCGTCCGCCAGGCGCTGGGCGACTTGCCCGAGCGGCAGCGCGCGGCCATCGCCATGGCCCATTTCGACGGGATGAGCAACGGCGAGACCGCTGCGGTCCTCGAAATCAGCGTCGAAGCGGTCGAATCGCTGCTGGCGCGCGGACGGCGCACACTGCGCGAGCGCCTGACGGCGCTGAAGCCCGATCTCCTCGAAGAGTTCATGTCATGAGGCTTGCGCCATGACGGAACGCAGGACGGAAAAGGCCGCGGACGGGGCCATGCAGGCGCTCGAAGACCTGCTGGACGCCTACGGCGCCGACCCGGCGCGCTGGCCGGGGGAAGACCCGCGCCGCGCCGCCGCCTGGGCGCTGATCGAATCCGGCGACGCGGCGGCGCTGCAATCCCTGGCCGCCGCCGCCGCGCTGGACAGCGCGCTGGACAGCGCGACGCCACCGGCGCCGTCGGCCGCGCTGACCGGCGCGGTCCTGCAGGCGGCGCAGCGGACCGGCTCCGGTCTGCCCGGCCGGTTCGGCCTCCTGCTGAATCCCGCCTTCTTCAGGCCGGCGGGCGCGCTGGCCTGCGCCATGCTGCTCGGGCTCGCGGTGGGAAGCTGGTCGCCGGTGCCGATCGTCGGCGTCGACGAAAGCCAAGTGGCCGGGCTGGAGACCGAAATGGCCTCCCTCGGCACGCTTGACGGCAATGGCGACGACAACGGCTTCGGGGAATTCGCCCGGTGACGCGCCGCACCCTCATCATTCTGCTGGTCGTTTCGGGTGGGCTGAACCTGTTCCTCGTCGGGCTGGTCGCGGCCAGCGTCGTCTTTCACTGGAACCGGTCGGACATCGGGCGCGGTCCCGGCCCGAAATCGGCATTCCGCCTGTACCGCGCGGTCGACGGTCTCGGCGAGCCGCAGCGCGCCCGCGCCCACGCTCTTCTGAAAGAGAATCGTCCGGAAATCCGCGCCAGGATCGAAGCCATCCGCACCGCACGGCGCGATCTTCGCAAACGGATTCGCCGCGGCGCCACATCGCCCGAAGCGGTCGAGGCCGCCTTCCGCAACCTGCGGCAGGCGCGCAGCGAGGCCCACACGGCCTATCACGCGCTGGTCAGGCGGATTGCCGAAACGCTGACCCCGGACCAGCGCCGGCGGTTTTATCGCGAGGCCTACCGGTGGCGCGCGCGCAAGCACAAGCATTACCGGCGCGATGAACGGGAGCGGCGGGAGTAACCTGCGCGCCGGCGGCGGCAAGGCGAATTTGCCGGGCGAGGCAAGCCCGGCGGCGGGCCTCAGGCCATACCCTGCATCCGAAGCGCGTTCCGGACGCCCGGATCCGCCTTCATGCGCGTGTTGAACGCCTTGAGATTCGGAAAACCGTCCAGGCGGCCGGGCATGAAGCCGGCCCACAGGGTAAAGACGAACAGGTAGGGATCGAGGATCGAGCGCCTGGCGCCGAGCATCCAGTCCCGCCCGGCCATATGGTCGTCGATAATCTTCAGCTGGAAGGCGACTTCCGCCGCGGCATGGGCCTTTACCTCCGCGGCGGCTTCGTCGCTGTCGGCGAACCGGAAGGTCATGAAATAGGGCGTGAAGCTGGTATGCACGTCGCCGTTGAAGTGGGACAGCCAGCGCTGCATCGCACGCCGCGCCTCTTCGGTCCCGTCCTCACCCAACTGCGCCTCCGGCCAGCATTCGGCGATGTATTGCAGGACCGCGTTCACCTGGCTGACATAGCGACCGTCGTCCAGTTCCAGCACCGGCACCTTGCCGGCCGGGTTCTTCTTCAGGAATTCCGGCGCGCGGGTCTCGCTGCGCTTCATCTCCGACAGCTCGTAGTTCGCGCCGGCCCATTCCAGCGCAATGTGCGGCGCCAGCGCGCAGGAGCCCTGGAAATAGTGGAGTTTCATTCGCCCTTCCCGGCGTTGGTTCTTCGATCGGTCACCGACGCAATCCGCTCGCGGCTTGCGAGATTCTGCGGGATGCCGTTCGCGAATCGGTGATTGCGGGTAGCCGCTCTCGGATACGCCCCTCGATACGGCGCTTCGCGCCTACTCGGGATGAGGGGTTTGGGGGTTCGAGAGCCGCAACACCACACCTCCTCATCCTGAGTAGCCCCGGCCGCAGGGCCGGGGCGTATCGAAGGACGGGGCGTATCGAAAGCCCGCCCTGAGCCTGTCGAAGGGGGCCGCATACGCTTCCGCGAATGCGCCCGTAGCGCCCTACGCCACCTTCGGCAGGGCGGCGAGCGCCATGGCCAGTTCCTGGTCGTTGTAGTCGTCGTCGGTCAGCTGGCCCGAGGCGTAGCTCTGATAGGCCGCCATGTCGAAATTGCCGTGGCCGCACAGGTTGAACAGGATCGCCTTCGACCTGCCGTCGCGCTTGCATTTCAGCGCCTCGTCGATCGCGCCCTTGACCGCGTGGTTGGCTTCCGGCGCCGGCAGAATGCCTTCGGCCTTGCCGAACGCCACGCCGGCGGCGAAGCATTCGGTCTGGTGCCAGGCGGTCGGGCGGACATAGCCCTCATGGACCATCTGGCTGACCAGCGGCGACATGCCGTGATAGCGCAGCCCGCCGGCATGGTTGGCCGGCGGCACGAAGCCCGAGCCCAGCGTGTGCATCTTGACCAGAGGCGTCATCTTCACGGTGTCGCCGAAGTCGTAGGCATACTGCCCCTTGGTCAGCGACGGGCAGTTGGCCGGCTCGACGGCGACGATCTCGACATCCCGGCCGCCGCGCAGCTTCTCGCCCAGGAAGGGGAAGGCGATGCCGGCGAAGTTGGAGCCGCCGCCGGTGCAGCCGACGACGATGTCGGGATAGTCGTCGGCCATTTCCATCTGCTTGATGGCTTCCTGGCCGATCACCGTCTGGTGCATCAGGACATGGTTGAGCACGCTGCCGAGCGCGTATTTGGTGTCGTCGCGCTGGACCGCCCGCTCCACCGCCTCGGAAATCGCGATTCCGAGCGAGCCGGTGCTGTCCGGGCTGTCCTTCAGGATCGCCTTGCCGCCCTCGGTCAGGTTCGACGGGCTGGCGTAGCACTTCGCGCCGAAGCTCTCCATGAAGGCCTTGCGGTAGGGCTTCTGCTCGAAGCTGATCCTGACCATGAAGACCTCGACCTCGAGCCCGAAGAAGGCGCCGGCGAGCGACAGGGCCGAGCCCCACTGGCCTGCGCCGGTCTCGGTGGTGAGGCGCGCGACGCCTTCCTTCTTGTTGAAGAAGGCCTGGGCGAGCGCCGTGTTCGGCTTGTGGCTGCCGGCCGGGCTTACGCCTTCGTATTTGTAGTAGATGCGCGCCGGCGTATCGAGCGCCTGCTCCAGCCGGCGGGCGCGGTGCAGCGGGCTCGGCCGCCATTGCCGGTAGACGTCGCGCAGCGCGTTCGGGATCTCGATATACCGCTCGGTCGAGACCTCCTGCATGATCAGTTCCATCGGGAACAGCGGCGCCAGATCGTCCGGCCCGCAGGGCTGCAGCGTGCCCGGATGGAGCGGCGGCGAGGGCGGATTCTTGAAATCCGCCATGATGTTGTACCAGTCCTTCGGAATGTCGTTTTCGTCGAGCAGGTATTTGACCTGGTTGGACATGAAGCCTTCTCCCTGAAACCTGAACGGCCGGCCTGGACCGGCGCGAATTCGTACCCGGCGGCGTTTGTATCGGATATGGTGGCGGCGAGAAACCGGCAATCTTGGCGCGGCTCCTGCACCCGGCGAAAGTGCGGACGGCAGACGCGCGAGGAGAGAGAAACCATGGCGGATAGCGATAGCGGCCCGGCGCGGCCGGGGCCCCATCAGATCGGGGCCCAGACCCGCGGCGCGACCGCGCTCGGCGAGGAATTCGCCGGGGAGACCTACCATGCCGACCTCGGCGGCCGGCGCAACTATCACGACATGCTCCAGCTGGACAAAATCCTCACCGCCCAGCCGGTCATCACCGGCGAGCACGACGAGGCGCTGTTCTTCATCCTGCACCAGGTCAAGGAATTGTGGATGAAGCTCATGCTGCACGAGCTGGAGGCGGTCTTTCCGCACATCCGCAACGACGATCTCCGGCCCGCCTTCAAGATCTTCGCGCGGGTCAAGCGCATCCAGGAGAATCTGATCCAGTCCTGGCACATCCTGACCACCATGACGCCGGCCGACTATCTCGCCTTCCGCGACGGGCTCGGCCAGTCCTCCGGCTTCCAGTCGTTCCAGAACCGCTCGATCGAGTTCATCTTCGGCAACAAGAACCGAGCGATGATCCGGACCTTCGAGCATTGGCCGGAAATCGCGAAGCGCCTCACCGAACTGCTGGAACGGCCGAGCCTGTACGACGAAGTGATCATGCTGCTCGCCCGGCGCGGCTACGCCATCGACGCCGGGGTGCTGGACCGGGACTGGTCGCTCAAGCGCGAGAACGACGAGTCCGTCATGGCCGCCTGGCGCGACATCTACTTCAACAGCGACAAGCACTGGGGGCTTTACGAACTGGCCGAGGACCTGATCGACATCGACGACCTGTTCCAGACCTGGCGCTTCCGCCACCGCAACGCCGTCGAGCGGGTGATCGGCCACAAGATCGGCACCGGCGGCACCAGCGGCGTCGGCTATCTCACCAAGGCGACGACCATCCGCCTGTTCCCGGAGCTGTGGGCGGTCAGGACGGAACTGTAAGCGGGCAATGCCGTTTCCGGCACCCCACCCCGTCACTTAGAGCGCAGCCGCCCCCAATGGCGTCATTTCGACCGGAGCGGCGCAGCCGCGGAGTGGAGAAATCTATTCTTTACGGCGCTCGGGACCTTGCACCCTGCAGGAAAGATATCTCCACTCCGCGAACCTGCGGTTCGCTCCGGTCGATATGACGGTGGGGGCTTCCCGAGCGGGTCGTTCAATAGGCTGTGAAACGGTCTCCGATGACCGATGAGTTCTTCGAACGCGGCTGGGTTTCCTTCGGCATCGATCCGGATGTTCTTACATGGCTCGACGCGAGCGAAACTGCCGCCCGCGGCGCGGTCGACGACCCTGCCTTCAGCCAATGGCATCGCTGCGGCGGCACCTGGTTCGCCGGGGTCAATGCGCTGCCCAACGACGCAGCCGGCGCGGTCGCCGGTGGCCCGCCGCTCGGCGGCACGGCTGTCCGCTTCGCCGAAACGCTGGCCGGCGGGCCGTTCGACTGGGACCGGGCGCAGGTTTCGGTCTGCTGGCCCGGCTATCCGCATCGGGGCGGCGGCGAAAGCGATGCGTCCTTCGCCTACCGCCGCAACCGCGACGCCGCCCATGTCGACGGGCTGCTGCCGGTGGGGCTTGAGCGGCGGCGCTTCCTGCGCGAGCATCACCGCTTCATCCTCGGCCTGCCTGTCGGCCCGGCGGATGCGGCGGCGTCGCCCTTCGTGGTCTGGGAAGGCTCCCACCGCATCGTGCGCGCGGTCTTCGCCGACGCCTATAGAAATCGCCCGCCCGGCTCCTGGCGGGATCTGGACGTGACCGACATCTACCATGCCGCCCGCCGGCGCATCTTCGCGGAATGCCGGCGGGTGACCCTCGCCGCCGGCCGGGGCGAGGCCTTTCTGGCGCACCGGCTCGCCCTGCACGGCATCGCGCCCTGGGGCGAAGACGCGACGGTTCCGGAGCGCATGATCGTCTATTTCCGCCCGGACTCGGGCGACCCCGCCGCCTGGCTCGGCGCCCCCTGACCCGCTCCGGGCCGTATCGCGCCGCTTGCAGTTTTCCGCCGCTGCGCTACGGATGGGGCATGAACGGCGACGGCACGACCTACGGTTTCATCGGCCTCGGCAACATGGGCGGGCCGATGGCGGCAAACCTTGCGGCCTTTCTTCTGGCCGCCGGGCGCCCGCCGCCGGTCGTTTTCGACGCGGCGGGAACGGCGGACCGCGCGCCCGAAGGCGCCGTCTGCGCGCCCAGTACGGCCGCGGTCGCGCGCGAGGCCGACCTGGTCTTCCTCAGCCTGCCCGACGGGCCGGTGGTCAGGGCCGTCGCCGGCGACATCGCCCGCACGCCGGACCGGCGCACCGCCGCGCTGGTCGACCTTTCCACCGTCGGGATCGACGCCGCCGAGGCGGTCGATGCGCTGCTCGGGGAACACGGCATGGCCTTCGCCGATTGCCCGGTCTCCGGCGGCCGGATCGGCGCGCAGAACGCGACCATCTCGCTCATGTGGGCCGGCCCGGCGGCCCTGCTCGAAGCGCACCGGCCGGCGCTCGATTCCATCGCCGGAAACGTCTTTCATGTCGGCGAGCGGCCGGGCCAGGGCCAGGCGCTCAAACTGCTCAACAATTTTCTCTCGGCCACCATTACGGCAGCGACCGCCGAGGCCCTGCTGTTCGGCCTGACCCAGGGCCTCGATCTCAGGACCATGCTGGACGTCGTCAACGTCTCGACCGGCGGCAGCGCCGCCAGCCGGGAAAAGTTCGTCCGCCGCGTGCTGCCCGGCACGTTCGATTCCGGTTTCGACACCGCCCTGATGGCCAAGGATATGACCCTGTTCCTCGAGAGCCTGCGCGGCGCCGGCTCGCCCGAGGTCTTCGCCGGCGCGTCGGAGGCCGTGTGGCAGGATTGCCTGGCCGCCATGCCGGAGAGCGATCACATGGAAATCTACAGATTCATTCGCGACCGCCATGCCGGTCCGGCGCGCCGCCCGGAGGAGGATGACGGACGATGACAGGCCCGATAGACAGGCGGCTCGAAGCGCTCGGCATCGAAATCCCGGAGGCCCATCCGCCGATCGCGGCGAAGATCGAGGGCTGGGCGCTGCACGGGGACATGCTGTTCATCTCCGGCGCCGTGCCCAAGCTGAACGGCGAACCGCAATATATCGGCAAGGTCGGCCGGGAGTTCGATCTCGCCCAGGCTCAGGCGGCGGCGCGGCTCTCCGGCCTGTGCATGCTCGCCCAGGCGAAGCTGGCGCTGGACGGCGACCTGAACCGGATCAGGCGCATCCTGAAGCTCAACGGCTTCGTCAACGCCACGCCGGATTTCACCGATATCCCGCAGGTCGTGAACGGCGCGTCGGAGCTGTTCATCGAGATTTTCGGCGAGGCCGGCCGCCATGCCCGCACGGCGGTCGGCGTCGCCGTCATGCCGTTCGATGTCGCGATCGAGGTCGAAGGCACGTTCGTCGTGGATTGATCCGCGCGGCGCCCGGGACGTCCGGCCGGGGCATCTGGACAGGGGGCATCTGGACAGGGGGCATCTGGCTGGGGCGCCAGGACTCGAACCTGGGATCGCGGGATCAAAACCCGCTGCCTTACCGCTTGGCTACGCCCCACCGGAAGCCGCGAAACATGCGCGGGAGCGGCGCGGTTAGATAGGCACGCCGCCGCGGGCCAGCAAGGCGCGCGATGGCGCGTTCCTTTCGACAGGCCCCTCGATGCGGTCCGGCCCGGTCCGGCGACGACACAGGGCCGTAGGGGAGGGTTTCAAACCCTTGTATCTCGTCTGACCGCCATTGGTGTAGTGGTTCCGATGGCGGCAATCCCCGCTCAGAAGATTTTGCCCGGGTTCATGATGCTGTTCGGATCGAGTTGGGCCTTCAGGGCGCGCATCAGCTCCAGTTCCAGGGGCGCGTGGTAATGCGCCAGTTCGGCCTTCTTGATCCGGCCGATGCCGTGCTCGGCGCTGATCGAGCCCTTCATGTCGGCGACGATGTCGTGGACGATCCGGTTGAAGCGCGGCTGCTCGGCCATGAAGCCCTCGCGGCTCCAGCCGTCTGCCGGCTGGTTCATGTTGAAATGGATGTTGCCGTCGCCGACATGGCCGAAGGCGACAACGCGGATGCCGGCCAGCTCGGCCTCGCACGCCGCCGTCGCGACGCGCATGAAGTCGGCGACGCGGCCGACCGGCACCGCGACGTCGTGCTTGATCGAGGCGCCTTCGAACCTCTGGGCTTCGCTGATCGATTCGCGCAGCCGCCACAGCGCCCGGCTCTGGGCCCCGCTTTCGGCGACCACGGCGTCGCGCACGTCGCCGTCCGCCATTGCGCCGGCCAGCACCTCTTCCAGCCCGGCGCGCAGCGATCCGCCGGCGCGCGGGCCCGTCAGTTCGATGAGCTGGTAGCAGGGATGGACTGTGCCGAACGGATCGCGGTTGCCGGCGATATGGTCGAGCGCCATCTGCAGGGCCGTCCGGGTCATGATCTCGTAGCCCGAGACGCCGCCGCCGGTCTCCCGCTGCAGGGCGGCGAGCAGCCGCAGCGAGGCGTCGGGGTCCGGCACGGCGGCGAGCGCGGTCACCGTCTCGCGCGGTTTCGGGAACAGCTTGAGGACCGCGCCGGTAATGACGCCGAGCGTGCCCTCGGCGCCGATGAACCACTGCTTCAGGTCGTAGCCGGTATTGTCCTTGCGCAGGCCGCGCAGCCCGTCCCAGATGCGCCCGTCGGGCAGCGCGACTTCGAGGCCGAGCACCAGGTCGCGCATGGTGCCGTAGCGCAGCACGCCAACGCCGCCGGCGTTGGTCGAGATGTTGCCGCCGATCTGGCAGGTGCCCTCGGCGCCGAGCGACAGCGGGAACAGCCGGTCGGCGTCGCTCGCCGCCTGCTGGATCGTCCCGAGAATGCAGCCGGCGTCCGCCGTGACCGTGTTGTTGACCGGGTCGAGTTCGCGGATGCGGTTGAGCCGGCTGGTCGACAGGACGATGCCGGTAAAATCTTCATACGGTATCGACGCACCGACCAGGCTCGTGTTGCCGCCCTGGGGCACGACCGGCAGGCCGGCCTCGTGGCACAGGCGCAGCACCGCCGCCAGTTCCGCAACCGAGCCCGGCTTGACGACCGCCGCCGCGGCGCCGGTGTAATTGCCCCGCTCCTCCTTCAGATGCGGCGCCATTCCCTCAGCCGACTCGATCCAGCCCCGTGCGCCGACCAGGCCGCGGATCTCCGCCAGCACGGCAGCCCGCTCGCGAATCGGGACAGGATCGGGCAGTTCGTTCATGGCGCTCGTCTCGCCGTTGCGGATGGCGGGGATGGTAGCAGGTCCGGCCGCGGGAAAACAAACGGCGGCGCGCCGCCCCGATACGCCGCAACGCCACTATTCCTCCCCCTCTTCAGAGGGGGAGGTCAGGTGGGGGTGTTGCAACGCCGGACACGCAGCGGCGCAAGGGCCTCCTCACGATCCTGCACGGCACCCCCATCGACCTCGCTGCGCTCGGCCACTTCCCCCTCTGAAGAGGGGGAAGGAGTCATGTCGGGCGTTCCGAACATCCCTTCAACCATCGCCGCTGCCCACGATCTCGGCGAGGAAGCGTTCGCCGTAGCGTTCGAGCTTGCGGGCGCCGACGCCGTGGCACGCGGCCAGCGCGTGGAGGCTCTGCGGTCTGCGGGCGGCCATGTCCATCAGGTGGCTGTCGTGGAAGACCTGGTACGGCCGCACATCTTCCGCCCGGGCGATCTCCAGCCGAAGGGACTTGAGCCGGGCGAACAGTTCCGGATCGGCGTCGGCCGCCAGCGCCAGGGGAGCGCCGGATTTGCGGCGCGCCGGCCGGCCGGCGGCTTCGCCGTGCAGCGCCACGCTTTCGGCGCCTTTCAGCACCGCCCGCCCCTTGCCGCCCAGCTGCAGGCCGCCATAGCCGCCGATGTCGATCTTCAGCACGTCCGCCGCTACGAGCTGGCGCAGGTAGGAGCGCCAGAGCGTCTGCCCGATGTCCGCGCCGACGCCGAAGGTCGGCAATTCGTCGTGTCGGTGCTGGCGCACCTTGTCCGTCGCTTCGCCGCGCAGCACCGCGATCAGATGCTCGGCGCCGAAGCGCTGGCCGGTGCGCAGCGCCGCCGACAGCGCCTTCTGCGCGATCACCGTGCCGTCGAGCGTCTCGACCGGCGCAAGGCAGCGGTCGCAGTTGCCGCACGGGTCGCAGGCCTCGCTGAAATAGCCGAGCAGCGCCTGGCGCCGGCAGCCGGCGGTCTCGCACAGGGTCAGCAATGCGTTCAGCCGCTGGTGCTCGACGCGCTTCGCCTCCTCCGGCCGCTCCGAATCGTCGATCATCAGGCGCCGCAGCCGGATGTCGTCCATGCCGTAGAGCATCAGGGTTTCCGCCGGCAGCCCGTCCCGCCCGGCGCGGCCGATCTCCTGGTAATACGCCTCGACGGTCGCCGGAATGTTGACATGGGCGACGAAGCGGATGTCCGGCTTGTCGATACCCATGCCGAATGCGATGGTGGCGACCATAATCACGCCGTCCTCGGTCAGGAAGCGGTCCTGGTTCCGGTCCCGGTCCGCCTGCTCCATGCCGGCGTGGTAGGGCAGCGCCGTGCGCCCGGCCGCCGACAGGCGCGCCGCCGTCTGCTCCGCGGCCTTGCGCGACAGGGTGTAGACGATGCCGGACGCGCCGTTGTAGCGGTCGAGCAGGCCGTCGAGCTGCCGTCCGGCCGATTTCCGCGGCGCAATGCCGATTTGAAGGTTCGGCCGGTCGAAGCCGGCGACGAAGACCTTCGCGTTGCCGCCGAACAGCCGCTCGACGATGTCCTGCCGGGTGATCGCATCCGCCGTCGCCGTGAAGGCGCTGAGCCGGGCGTCGGGGAAATGCGCCGGCAGTTCGGCAAGCCGGCGATAGTCCGGCCGGAAATCGTGGCCCCATTGGGAGATGCAGTGGGCCTCGTCGATGGTGAAGCGCGCCGGCGCGCAGCGCGCCAAGCCGTCCAGCACCGCCTCCTGCATCAGCCGCTCCGGCGAGATGTAGAGCAGGCGCAGGCGGTTATCGCGTAACGCGCGGTGGGTTTCGGCGGCCTCGGCCCGCGGCGTCGCCGAGTTGAGCGCGCCGGCCGCGACGCCGTTCAGGCGCAGGGCGGCGACCTGGTCGCGCATGAGGGCGATCAGCGGCGAGACGACGACGGTCAGGCTTTCGTCCGCCAGCGCCGGCAGTTGGTAGCACAGCGACTTGCCGGAGCCGGTCGGCATCACCGCCAGCACATTCTCGCCCGCCATCAGCGCGTCGACGATCTCCGCCTGGCCCGGCCGGAAACCGTCATAGCCGAAGGTATCTTTCAGAATGTCGCGGGCGGCGTCGAGGGTGGGCATTGCGATGCGCAGGAGCGGTTGGCCGAAAGCGGAAAACGCGCGACCCTATCGCTCCAACCGTGGCTTGGAAACAGCCGCGAGCATTGCAGTTCGGCTCCGGTTTTCCCCTCCCCCTGACCCCCTCCCCCAAGGGGAGGGGGCATCATGCGCAGACATTCGCCGCACAAAGAAACCCCCTCTCCCCGCCGGGGGAGAGGGTTGGGGAGAGAGGGCGGGACGCTTCGCCCGGTCGAATTGGCCGACGGGCGCCGTGCTCGGTTGACGCGATCGGGCCGGGCGGCGACGGCGGCTCCAACCGCCGCTTGGAAACATCCGCGGATTTGCCTACCTTCGCGGCGCCATGGACCATTCCCTGACCGAGGACCAGCGCCGGATCGAAGAGGCGGTCGGCGCGATCTGCGACCGCTTCGACGACGCCTACTGGCTGGAGCGCGACCGCGAAGGCGGCTTCCCGTTCGACTTTCACGCCGCGATGGCCGAGGGCGGCTGGCTCGGCATCGCCATGCCGGAGGCCCAGGGCGGCGCGGCGCTCGGGATCGCCGAAGCCGCGGTGATGATGCGCCGGGTGGCGCAATCGCCGGGCGCGATGGCGGCCTGCTCGTCGATCCACATGAACATTTTCGGGCCGCACCCGATCGTCGTCTACGGCACCGGGGAGCAGAAGCAGCGCTGGCTGCCCGACCTGATCGCCGGCCGGACCCGGGCCTGCTTCGCCGTCACCGAGCCGAACGCCGGGCTCGACACGACCAGCATCCGGACCCGCGCCGTGCGCACCGGGCCCGAGAGCAACGCCGGCTACACGATCAGCGGCGAGAAGATCTGGACGTCGACGGCCCAGGTCGCCGACCGCATCCTGCTGCTCGCCCGCACGACGCCGCGCGAGGACTGCACGCGGCCGACCGACGGGCTCACCCTGTTCTTCACCGAGCTGGACCGCGAGCGGATCGAGGTGCGCGAGATCGACAAGATGGGCCGCAAGGCCGTCGATTCGAACATGCTGTTCATCGAGGAGCTGCAGGTGCCGGCGGAGGACCGGATCGGCGCAGAGGGCCAGGGCTTCGAATGCCTGCTCCACGGCCTCAATCCGGAGCGCTGCCTGGTCGCCGCAGAGGCCGTCGGCATCGGCCGGCAGGCGGTGCAGCGCGCGGCAAGCTATGCGAAGGAGCGCATCGTGTTCGGCCGGCCGATCGGGCAGAACCAGGCGGTCCAGCATCCGCTCGCCGAGAGCTGGGCGGAACTGGAGGCAGCCTGGCTGACCGTGCTCCACGCCACCCGGATGTACGACGAAGGCAAGCCCTGCGGCCCGCAATGCAACGCTGCGAAATATCTCGGCGCCGAAGCCGGCTTCCGGGCCTGCGAGCGCGCCGTGCTGGCCCATGGCGGCATGGGCTACGCCAAGGAATTTCACGTCGAACGGCTGCTGCGCGAGGTCATGATCTGCCGGATCGCGCCGGTGTCGCGGGAATTGATCCTCAGCCACATCGCCGAAAAGGCGCTCGGCCTGCCGAAGAGCTATTGAGCCTGAGGGGTTTTCCGGCTTTCCGCCCGGACGTTGAGATAGTTGCCGGCGAAGATGACGGCCGCGCCGAGCGCGACCCAGATGTCGATGATTTCCGCATAGGCCAGCCAGCCGACGACCACCGCGAGCGGCAGGCGGAAGAAATCCATCGGCACGACGACATTGGCGTCGGCCAGGCTGAGGGCGCGGGCCATGCAGTAATGGGCGGTCAGGCTGCCGACGCCGACCAGGCCGATCCAGCCCCAGCTCCAGCCCGTCGGCCAGACCCAGGCGTCGAGGCCGGCGAACAGCGCCAGCGGCGTCTGGATCAGCACCATCCAGAACAGCATCGTCTGGGGCGTATCGGTGCGCATCAGCCGGCGGGTCATCACATAGGTCGAAAAGGCGAATCCGAGGGCCGACAGCAGGGCCGCGATCTGCGGCATGCCGACCGGCGACAGGCCGGGCCGCAGGATGATGAGCACGCCGGCAAATCCGAGAATCACCGCTGTGACCCGCACGACGGTGATCCTTTCGCCCAAGATCAGCGCCGCGAGGATCAGGGTCCAGATCGGCGTCGTGAATTCCAGCGCAAACACCTCGGCGAGCGGGATAAAGGCAATGGCGTAGAACCAAGCGTATTGCGCGCCCAGATGCACCACGCTCCGCGCGCCGTGGGTCGCGAATTTCTGCGTGCGCAGATGGCGCCAGCCGCCGGTGAGCTGAAACAGCAGCAGGATGACGGCCAGCCCGACCACGCCGCGCCAGAACAAGAGCTGGAAGATCGTGATCTCGGTGGACAGCTCCCGCCCCGCCACCGCCATCGAGAGCAGCGACACGAAGGTGCCGACCATCCAGAGGGCGACCCGGAAGATCGGCGCGAGGCCCAGGGCGGCGGTCATGCGGCGGTCATGCGGCGGGTGAATCCGGCTCGGCGTCGGGAACAGCGCCGGACGGCGCAGGCCGGAGCCCGCTGGTGCGTCAGGCCGGCGGCGGCGGATCATCCGATACGGAAGGCCCGCCGGCAAACGATAACCGCAGCCGCGGGATGCGGCGTGTTACCTTGCCCGGCGCCGGCGAACGGCCTACTCACCGCAGGGCAAGCGGATAGTGCAGCGGCATTCGGGAGGCGCTCTGACGTGGCCAGAATCCTGATCGCGGGGGCCGGTATCGGCGGCCTGGCGGCGGCCGGCTGCCTGCTGCTCGCCGGGCACGAGGTGGAAATCTACGAACAGGCCCCCGAACTGGGCGAGATCGGCGCCGGCATCCAGCAGAGCGCCAATGCCACCCATGTCATGCGCCATCTGGGTGTGCTCGACGCGCTGGAGGAGATGGCCTTCCTGCCGCCGGTGACGGAATTCCGCCTGTTCGACAGCGGCGAGGTGTTGCAGGCGCTGGCGCTCGCCGCGACCCACCGGGAACGCCACGGCGCGCCCTATCTCCAGCTGCACCGGGCCGACTACCACGCGGTCCTCGCCGCGCGGATCGAAGACCTGAAACCGGGCTGCATCCGCCTGAACGCCACGGCGGCCGGCTTTCGCGAAGACGCCGGCGGCGTCGCCCTGATCCTGGCCGACGGCGCCGAAATCTCCGGCGACCTGTTGATCGGCGCCGACGGCATCAAATCCGCCGTCCGGCGCCGGATCGCCGGCGAGAACCGGCCGGACTATACCGGCGACTCGGCCTGGCGGCTGACCGTGCCGGTCGATCGGCTGCCGGACAATTTCCTGGACGGCAAGTCCTCCATCTGGGTCGGCCCGGACAAGCATGCCGTGGTCTATTTCCTGCGCGGCGGCAGCCTGCTGAACTTCGTCGGCGCGGTGGAGCTGGAGGAACGGATCGAGGAATCCTGGACCCAGAGGCGGCCGTGGACCGAACTGCGGGCCGATTTCGAGGGCTGGCACGGGGATATCCTGACGATCATCGACGCCGCCGACCGCGACGCCTGCTACCGCTGGCCGCTGAACGTCCACCCGCATCTGGACTCGTGGTGCACCGGCCGCGCCGTGCTGATCGGCGACGCCGCCCACCCGATGCTGCCCTATATGGCCCAGGGCGCGGCCGTCGCCGTGGAGGACGGCGCGATCCTTGCCCGCGCGCTGGCCGAAGCCGGCTCGATCCCCGGCGCGCTCGCCCTGTACGAAAGCCACCGCAAGCCGCGGGCACGCCGGGTCGTCGACGAATCCCGCGCCAACCGCCGCCTGTTCCATCTGCCGGACGAAGCCGCCCTGCGCGCCGCCTTCGCCGAACGGAACATGGACCGGGAACGCTCCGACTGGCTCTACAACTACAACCCGCTGACGGTGGACCTGTAGCCGGGGGAACTGGCGAAGCCGAGCGCACGCCGCGCCTCTCGACCTTGCGATCGTCCATGGGTGGAAGCCTCTCACTTCAGCGACGAGCTTTGGCGCTGTCACGCCCGCAGACCCACCTGCTCTTGCCTGATCGGGGCCACCGAGAGGGTGATCGCTCAAGTGAAACCAGTGGAAAAGGCTTCAATTGGCCGACACATAACCTTGCAATCAGCCGCACTCCGAACTTACAATTGGCCGATGTCGAGTCCGGTCTTCTATCCCCGATCGGTTGAGCGCCGGCTTGTCGAAGCGCTTGAGGATTCGCCGGTCGTGCTG
Source organism: Alphaproteobacteria bacterium (assembly GCA_965202925.1). Lineage (GTDB taxonomy): Bacteria > Pseudomonadota > Alphaproteobacteria > Bin65 > Bin65 > Bin65. Next base: position 41,680 of record CBDBCG010000004.1, read on the forward strand.
ATTCACGGCCCGCGTCAGTGCGGCAAGACCACGCTCGCCCAGTTCACCTGTGCGCCGAGCTATCTGACTTGGCGCGGCGAACGGCTCGCATGGGGATACTCCCGGGAAGATCGGGACTACAGGTATTTCAGCTTTGACGATCCCGTCACGGGAGACGGCGCCCGAGCCGACCCGACGGGTTTCGTTGCCGACCTGCCAGAGCGGGTGATCCTCGACGAAGTCCAGCGTGTCCCGGAATTGTTTGAGGCGATCAAGATATCCGTGGACCGCCAGCGGACACCAGGACGTTTCCTGCTTACGGGTTCCACGAACGTCTTTCTTGTTCCCCGATTGTCAGAATCGCTGGCGGGACGGATGCAAATCGTGCCGTTGCATCTTTTGACACAATATGAGCTTACGGGTCGGTCGGACCCGTCTCGTCCCGATGCGGACTTCCTGAACGCCCTGTTCGGCGACGGCTTCCCGATATTCCGATGCGAACGTCTCGGTGGGCAGCTTGTCGAGAAGATCGTTGCCGGCGGCTATCCCGCGGCACTGGAGCGTCCGACGGCGAGGCGCTCGGCAAACTGGTATCGCGACTATGTCGAGGCACTCGTCCAGCGCGATGCGCGAGACATAACGCGGGTCCGCTCGCTCGACATCCTGCCACGGCTCCTGCGCGCCGCAGCCGCGCAGACGGCCCAACTCTTCAACCTCAGCAGTCTGGCCTCGCCTTTCGAACTGAGTCGGCCTTCGATCGGGGACTACGTTACGCTTCTCGAAAGGCTGTTCCTGCTGGAACGCCTTCCTGCCTGGCACAACAATCGACACAAGCGGCTGGTCAAGAGTCCGAAGTTGCATCTCACCGATACCGGCCTTGCCGCGGCTCTGCTAGGCGCTGACGCCAAGGCCCTGGCGGCGGACAGGACTCTGCTGGGGCACCTTCTGGAAACGTTTGCGTTTCAGGAATTGCGAAGACAAGCGAGCTGGCGGGACACACCCATCGAGTTTTTCCATTTCCGGGACAAGGACGGCGCTGAAACGGATATCGTGATGGAACAGGCTTCCGGCGCCGTCGCCGGTGTGGAAATCAAGGCGGCCGCGTCGGTGAACCGGAATGATTTTCGCGGATTGCGCAAACTCCAAAAGGCGTCCGGCGACCGCTTCGTCCGTGGCGTGGTGCTTTACGACGGCGAGACCGGCATCCCGTTCGGCGATTGTTTTCATGCAATTCCAATGTCCCGGTTATGGGCGATGCCGTAAGCGCTACCGATACTCGCAGCGTCCAGGCGGCGGGCATCGGGGATGGATTGCGGGCCGGACATCCAAATCGCCCGGTCTGCTTCCCGCGCCATCGCGCGGACTCGCCTTTTTCCGCGTTCCGCTTTATATCCCGCGGCGTTGAATCGTCTGTCAGGATGAGCGGACGGCGTTTTTCCGACAACGGAGAGGCGTCGTCGTTTGCTTTTGCGGCAGGCCCTATCCGCCCGGGGCCCGCCCCGGGGCCCGCCCGGCGCCGGAAAGACCCCGGCCGCCGGCCAACAACGAAGGAGACAGGATCGTGATCCCGGCCCTCATGCCGACCTATCGGCGGACGGACATCGCTTTCGAGCGCGGTGAAGGCCCCTACCTTTACAGCACCGACGGCCGACGATTCCTGGACTTCGCCAGCGGCATCGCCGTGACCTGCCTGGGCCACAGCCATCCGGCGCTGGTCAAGGCGCTCACCGAGCAGGGTCAGAAGCTCTGGCACTGCTCGAACATCTTCACCATCCCCGGCCAGCAGGAGATGGGCGAGAGGTTCGTGCGCGACACCTTCGCCGACACCGTGTTCTTCGGTAATTCCGGCTCGGAAGCCGTCGAGCTCGGCATCAAGATGATCCGCAAGTATCATCATGCGAGCGGCAATCCGCACAAGACCGGGATCGTCTGCATGAAGGGCGCGTTCCACGGCCGGACCCTGGCGACCATCTTCGCCGGCGGCCAGGAAAGCCATATCGACGGGTTCGGCCCGGCGGTCCAGGGCTTCCGGCACGTCGCCTTCGGCAATATGAACGAGCTGCGCGACGCGATCGACGACGAGACCGGCGGCATCCTGTTCGAACCGATCCAGGGCGAGGGCGGCTACCGCCCGGCGCCGGAGGGTTTCCTGGAAGATGTCCGCGAGACCGCCGACGAGTTCGGCCTGCTGGTCATGCTGGACGAGGTCCAGTGCGGCAACGGCCGGACGGGCAGGCTCTTCGCCCACGAATGGTCGGACATGACGCCCGACATCATGGCGACCGCCAAGGGTATGGGCGGCGGCTTCCCGGTCGGCGCCTGCCTGGCGACCGAGGAGGCGGCCAAGGGCATGACCGCCGGCACCCACGGCTCGACCTATGGCGGCAACCCGCTCGCCATGGCGGTGGCGAACGCGGTCTGGGACGTGCTGACCGGTCCCGGCTTTCTTGAGAATGTCCGGGTCCAGGGCGAAGCGCTCCATGCCGAACTCCGCAAGCTCGTCGCCGATCATCCGGAGGTCTATGTCGAGGCGCGCGGCCGCGGGCTGATGGCCGGCCTCAGGCTGGCCGACCGTTTCGAGACGCGCCAGGTGGTCGATTTCGTCCGCGAACGCGGCCTGCTCACCGTCGCGGCGGGCGAGAATGTCGTGCGCATGGCGCCGCCGCTGATCGTCGGGCGCGCCGAGATCGACGAGGCCGTCGCCCTGCTGCGCGCCGCAGCGGAGGAACTGATGGCCGAAGAGCGGGATGTTGCCTGATACGAGCGGCGCCCAGGGCCTGGACCGCAATGCGGTCGCGGGCTCGGGCATCCGGCACTTTCTCGACCTCGATCTGGTCGGGCAGGACGACCTGCGCCGCATCGTCGAAGCCGCCAAGCGCCTGAAGGCCGCCCCACAGGCGGCTGCCCCGCTGGCGGACGACCGGGAGGCGCGCCCGCTGGCCGGCAGGACGCTCGCGATGATCTTCGAGAAGCCGTCGACCCGGACGCGGGTGTCGTTCGAGCAGGCCGTCCGGCAGCTCGGCGGCGACGCCATCGTGCTGGAGCGCGAGAGCAGCCAGCTCGGCCGCGGCGAGACCGTCGCCGATACGGCGCGCGTGCTCTCGCGCTATGTCGACGCCATCATGCTGCGCTGCACGAAGGAAGAGAAGCTGCTGGAGCTGGCGGCCAACGCGAGCGTGCCGGTGATCAACGGGCTGACCGACCGGACCCATCCCTGCCAGCTCATGGCCGATGTGCTGACCTTTGAGGAGCATCGCGGCCCGATCGAAGGCCGGGCGGTCGCCTGGAGCGGCGACGGCAACAACATGGCGACATCCTGGATCCACGCCGCGGCGCAGTTCGGCTTCGAATTGCGGCTGGCGACGCCGGCGGAGCTCCCGCCGCCGTCTGATGTCATGGAATGGGCGCGGGCGCGCGGCGCGCGGGTGCATGTGACCGCCGATCCGGTCGAGGCGGTCTCCGGCGCGGATTGCGTCGTGACCGACGTCTGGATCTCGATGGGCGATGCCGATGCCGCAGACCATCACAATCTGCTGGCGCCCTACCGGGTCGACGGCGCGCTGATGCGCCATGCCCGGGACGACGCGATCTTCATGCACTGCCTGCCGGCCCATCGCGGCGAAGAGGTCACCGCCGAGGTGATCGACGGGCCGCAATCCGCCGTGTGGGACGAGGCGGAGAACCGGCTGCACGCGCAAAAGGGCATCCTGCTCTGGGCGCTTGCTCCTGAACTGCTGGCGCCCGAAATGCCGGACCCCGAAATACTGGACCGGGCGCGATGACGACGGGCGGCCCGGCCGCTTCCGCCGATCGGGGGCCGCCGCCCGACGTTCTGATCCCCTTCCGGTTGGAGCGGGCGAACCTGCGCGGCCGCGCGGTTCGGCTCGGCCCGGCGATCGACGCCATCCTGTCGCGCCACGACTATCCGCCGCCGGTCGCCGACCTGCTCGGCGAGGCGCTGGCCCTCGCCGCCGTGCTGGCCGGAACGCTTAAATACGACGGCGTGTTCACCCTGCAGGCCAGAGGCGACGGGCCGGTCGGCATGATGGTCTGCGATGTCACGTCCGACGGCGACCTGCGCGGCTATGCGGAGGTCGACCGCGCCGCCTATGCCGGGCTGGGGACGGCCGGGCCCGAAGGCCCGGTGCCGCGCCATCTGGGCGCCGGCCATCTCGCCTTCACGGTCGACCAGGGCCCGGACATGGAGCGCTACCAGGGGATCGTGGACTTGGCGGGGGCGACGCTGACCGAATGCGCCCAGCATTATTTCCGGCAATCCGAGCAGATCGAGACCCTGCTCCGGCTCGGCGTGGGCCGCCCCGGCGGCGCCGGCTGGCAGGCCTCCGCCCTGATGATCCAGCGCGTGCCGCTGACCGGCGGTTTCGGCGACGCGCCGAAGGCGGACGACAGCGGCCACGCGGACGAGGAACGCCGGGACGACGACTGGCGGCGGATCGCCATCCTGCTCGGCACCGTCCGCAACGCGGAGGCGCTGGCGCCCGACGTCGATCCGGCGAAACTGCTGTTCCGCCTGTTTCACGAAGACGGCATCCGGGTATTCCGGCCCCAGCCGTTGCGCGACCGCTGCAGCTGTTCCGACGACCGGGCGGAGGCCGCGCTGCGCATGCTGGATGCGGACGACCTGGACTCGATGATCGTCGACGGCATCGTGACGGTTGCCTGCCAGTTCTGCAGCCGGGTCCGGCGCTACGACGAAGCCGCGCTGGCCGCGCTGCGGGCCGGCCGGGCGGCGGCCTGAAATATCCGGTAGTGCCTCGGTTTGAATCCGGTGCGGGGCAGGCGCAAAATCCTCTTCGATAACCGGAGTGTCATCCCTGGCGGCCAATAGGGCCGACCAACGGGAGAGCCGCCCGCCCCGAACGCCGATCCGGGGGGTCCAGAGCCGCGTGCAGAGATCGTGCCGGGCAACACTGGACCCCGGATCGTCGCTGCGCTCCGTCCGGGGTGACATGAGAGGGGTGTCTGGGGGAGCAGCGTTTCCGAATGCCGTGACAGCAGAACTCGCGGAGCGCCCGGTACCGCTGCACATCCGACAGTTTCACACTCAGTCACTACCAAATCCCTTGACAGCGTGTTCGAGAACATTATATGAACAATTATCGCCGGGCGAAGTGTGCCCGGAGACGCCACCAGCCTGCCGCCGCGCGCTGCTGCGGCCGGACCCATTCCACCGGACCGTGCAAAAAAAGTGCATAGATATAACGGTCTGTCTAATTTTGAAATTCAGCATAACCTTTTGTTTTCATGAAATAATCTCCAGAATATATGAATGGTCGGTCAAATAAAATCGTGGGATATTATTCATTTTAGGGTATTGTTCTCATCTTCGCCGTTCCGGCCGGCCCGGCGCGGCGACACTCCCGTCCGCCGCCGCCCGTTCGTTCGGCCACCCGAAGAAGCGCCGCCCGCGACCCGGCGGCTACGGCCCTCCGGGGCCGGTCAGGCTGTAGGCGCCGCCGGGATGGGACGTGTCGCCGCCGGCGCCGCGGCGCGTCATTTCGGCGATCCAGATTTCGTCCCATTCGAGATTGGCGAGATTGACGTCCGTTCCGAGCTCCCTGACCAGCCACGCGGTCACCCGGTGCTTGAATTCCCGGCTGACGCCCGGAAGGATCACGACCGGCAGTTCGAAGATCACCGTTTCCAGCCCGAATCGCTGCGCGATCGACCGGATCAGGTCCGCCCGGATGCGCTCGCCGGCAAAGAACTCGTAGGCTTCCAGGAACACCAGCGCGGCGCCGGCCTCGAAGCAGGCGTCGAGGTCGGCCAGAACCTGGCCGTCGGTCAAATTCCCTTCCTTCTTGCCGACTTCGCCGAGAACGCGAAGGCCGAAATCCCGGCGCGCCGTGGCGATGACGTTCCGTTTCTCGTCCAGGCTCCAGTCCAGCAGGTTGTCGGATACCTCGACGGCGTCGAAGCCGAGGCGCGCCAGGTTCTCGAACAGGGCCTCCACCCGGCCCTGCATGACCGCCAGTTCCACGAACAGCCCGCCCTGCGAGGTGCTGATCTCCGCCTCGCGGTAGAGGCGCAGCTTTTCGAGGAGGACCGCCTCGTCCATCAATCCCGCGATGCTCCCCGCGACCTTCGCCATGTCGACAAACGGGCCCGCCGTCTTCACGACATCCGCCTGGTGCAGGGGCGGCAGGCCCCAGTCGATCATCATGGTCAGGCCGCGGGTCCGCGGTTTCGGCTGCCGCGCCGGCATCCGAACGCCGAGAACCGTCTCGGTCGCCGGTTGCGCCGCCGAAGCTCCGGCGCCGGTGCCGGGAAGATCGTCCGCCGAGGGCATGCGCCGGATCCTGCCGGGTCAGCCGCGCCGCCGCCGCGCGCCTAGCCGGCGAGCGCGGCGATATCCCCGTCGGCCGCCGCCCATTCGACGAGCCGTGCGATATAGCGCGCGCCGGCTTCGAGCTGGTCGATTTCGATGAACTCGTTCGGCTTGTGGGCCTGGGCGATGTCGCCGGGGCCGCAGACGACGGCCGGGATGTCCGCGCCCTCGAACAGGCCGGCCTCGGTGCCGTAGGCGACCTTCTCCGTATGGTTGGCCCCGGTCAATTTGCGCGCCAGCGCGACGGCCGGGGAGCCGGCGCCGGCCTGCATCGGCGGCGACAGGGCCGTGACTTCGGTCTCGATATTCGCCTCCGGCGACACCGCCCGCATTTCCGGCAGCAGCTCGTTCCGGACATAGTCGTCCAGCGGCTCCAGCACGTCTTCCGGCCGCACGCCGGGAAGCGGGCGGAACTCCCAGGCGAACCGGCAATGGCGGGGCACAATGTTGACCGCGCTGCCGCCCTCGACGGTGCCGATGTTGAAGGTCGTCCAGGGCGGCGTGAAGCCGTCGTCGGTCCGTCCGGCGCGGCGCAGCCCGTCGACGATCTCCTCGATCCGGCGGACGATCCGCATGGCGTAGACGACGGCGCTCACGGCCTCCTGCGGACGGCTGGAATGGGCTTCGAGGCCCGTGACCGTCGTCTGCATCGCGGCGATGCCCTTGTGGCCGTCGACGACGCGCATCGACGTCGGCTCGCCGACCAGAACGAGGGCGGGCTTGGGCAGGTCCCGGCCGAGCCGCTCGATCAGGTGCGGCACGCCCTTGCAGCCGACCTCCTCGTCGAAGGAGAAGGCGAAATGGACCGGCACCTTGAGAGCCGCTGCTTTCAGGGCCGGCGCCATGGCGAGCGCGATGGCGACGAAGCCTTTCATATCCGCCGTGCCGCGGCCGTAGAGCCGGCCGTCCCGCTCCGTCAGCTCGAACGGGTCCGTCGACCAGGGCTGGCCTGCGACGGGGACCACGTCGGTATGGCCCGAAAGGGCCACGCCGCCCTCCTCCGCACCGGTTCCGCCGATCGTCGCGTACAGGTTCGCCTTGGTCTCGTCCGCGCCCGGCGCGAGCTGGCTCTCGATGCCCAGGCCGTCCAGATAGTCGCGAATCCAGTCGATCATGGGCATGTTGGACTTCGACGACGTCGTATCGAAGCCGATAACGGTCTCGAGGATCGCGCGGATTTCGGCCAGGGTCGCGGTCAGCGGACTATTCCTTCCAGAAGGACGGCAGGAACAGGACCAATACCGCAAAAATCTCCAGCCGGCCAATCAGCATGCCGGCCGAGAGCAGCCATTTCGCCGTGTCGTTCAGCCCGGTGTAGCTGCTTTCCGGCCCGATGATCGGCCCCAGGCCCGGGCCGACATTGGCGATGGCGCTGGCCGCGCCGGAGAGCGCCGTGATCGGGTCCAGCCCGGTCATCCCGAGCAGCAGAGCCAGAACGCCGTAGGACAAGGCGAAGAACAGCAGGAAACCCATGACCGACTGGGCAACGTCGTCGGTGATCGGCCGCCGGTTGTAATAGGGGATGAACACGCCGCGCGGCTGCATCAGGCGCGAGATCTGGACGTGGCCGACCGCATAGGCGACCTGGAACCGGAAAATCTTGATGCCGCAGGTGGTCGATCCGGCGCAACCGCCGATGAACATCAGCAGGAAGAACATGGCGAACGGGAACGGCCCCCATTTGTCGAAGCCTTCCGTGGAATAGCCGGTGCCAGTCATCACCGAGGTCACGTTGAACGCCGCCTTGGTGATCGCCGCGCCCATGCTCTCGCCGCGATCGAAAATCAGCCACAGGAAGACCAGCAGGATCGCAATCGCCAGAACGCCGAGAAACACCCGCACCTGGCTGTCCTTCGCCAGCGGATCGAAGCGGCCGCGCACGGCGTCGATATAGAAGACGAACGGCAGGCTGCCGATGATCATCGCCACGAACAGGATCCACTGGATCAGCGGCGGATAGGCGCCGATCGAGGCGTCCCGGGTCGAAAAGCCGCCGGTGGCGATGCTCGTCATGGCGTGATTGATCGCATCGAACGGCGCCATCTGCGCCGCCCAGAGCACGAACATCGTGATGGCCGTCAGGCCGATATAGACGCCGCCGATCCCGGCCGCGAGCTGCGCCGCCCGCGGCAGCACCTTTTCCGGCGTCTCGAAAGCCTCGGTCCGGAACAGCTGCATGCCGCCGACCCGCAGCACCGGCAGGAAGGCCAGCGCGAAGACGATGATGCCGATGCCGCCGAGCCATTGCAGGATCGACCGCCACAGCAGAATGCCGGGCGGCGCGTTGTCCAGGCCGATGATGACCGTGGCCCCGGTCGTCGTAATGCCCGACATCGATTCGAAGAACGCGTCGGTATAGGACAACTCCAGTTTGGAGAAGGCGAAGGGCAGGGCCGAAAAGGCGGCGATGATCAGCCAGCTCAACCCGGTGAAGGCGAAGGCCTGGCGCAGATTGAGCCGGAAACCCTCGGCCCGGTTGGCCAGGATCAGCGAGATGCCGACGAACAACGTGACCCCGGACGCCTTGACGAACGCGGACCAGTCTTCGGTCATCGTCGTCAGGTCGGCCGCGATGGGCACGAGCATGATGACGGCGAGAATCGCCAGCAGCACGCCGCAAATGAAGAAGACCGGTCGAAGATCCAGCACGTGGAGCCCGTTTTCGAAAGCGGTCGAAGTCGGCCTGGACGCCGGAGCCGCCTGCGCGGCGCGGACTATACGCCGCCCCGCGCGGCGGGCAAAGCGGGTCCGCGCTAGCCGCCGTTCCCGATCATGGTCAGGAATTCGCGCCGGGTCGCCGGATCGTCCCTGAACGCGCCGAGCATCCGGCTGGTCACCATGCCCGCGCTCGACTTGTGGACGCCGCGGGTCGTCATGCATTGGTGCGATGCCTCGATCACGACGGCGACGCCGCGCGGATCGAGCACCTCCTGCATGGTGTTCGCGATCTGGGCGGTCAGTTTCTCCTGGATCTGCAGCCGTCTGGCATAGGCGTCGACCAGCCGCGCGATCTTGCTGATCCCGACCACCCGGTTCTTCGGCAGATAACCGACATGGGCCTTGCCGAGGATCGGCACCATATGGTGCTCGCAATGGGATTCGACGCGGATATCGCGCAGCACGACGATCTCGTCATAGCCTTCGGTTTCGGAAAAGGTCCGGCTCAGGAACTCCACCGGATCGACGGCATAGCCGGAGAAGAATTCCTCGTAGGCCCGCACCACCCGGCCCGGCGTTTCCAGCAGGCCCTCGCGGTCCGGATCGTCGCCGGTCCAGCGCAGCAGGGTGCGGACCGCCGCTTCGGCCTCCTCGCGCGACGGGCGTCCGGCGCCGGATGATGTGTCGCTCATGGCAATAGTCCAGACAGGCGGCCGTGCGCGCCGCCGCGGGCCGGCAACCGGCTGCCGTCGACACAGACGCGGGGAGCGGGCACAGGATCGGACACGGCTAGATCGGCAGGGTCCGCGGCCGTGCGCGCCGCCACCAGCCGACGACGAGCAGCCGGGTCACCATGATCGCCGTGAACATGGAGGTCGCCAGCCCGATCGACAGGGTGACGCCGAAGCCCTGCACCGGCCCCGAGCCGAACAGGAACAAGAGCAACGCGGCGATGAAGGTCGTCAGGTTCGAATCGATGATCGTGGTCAGCGCCCGGCGGTAGCCGGTGTCGATCGCCGACAGCGGCGTCCGCCCGGCGCGGATTTCCTCGCGGATGCGCTCGAAAATCAGCACGTTGGCGTCGACCGCCATGCCGATCGTGAGCACGATGCCGGCAATGCCCGGCAGGGTAAGCGTCGCTTGCAGCAGCGAGAGCGCAGCGGCGATCAGCACCAGGTTGGTCAGCAGCGCGACATTGGCGAAGAGACCGAACCGGCCATAGGCCATCACGACGAAGACGATGACGAGGATCAGGCCGATGATGCAGGCGATCTTGCCGGCGTCGATGGAGTCCTGGCCCAGTTCGGCGCCGACCTGGCGCTGTTCCTCGATGCTGAGCGGCGCGGGCAGGGCGCCGGCGCGCAGCAGCAGGGCCAGCTCGTTGGCCGACTGGATGGTGAACCGGCCGGTGATGATGCCGGAGCCGCCGCAGATCGCCGACTGGATCACCGGCGCGGAAATCACCTCGTTGTCGAGGACGATGGCAAACGGCTTGTCGACATTGGCCTGGGTGACCTTGCAGAACTGGCGGGCGCCCGACGTATCGAAGCGGAACGCGACGACGGGCCGTCCGTCCTGGAACGACTGGCTGGCGTCGACGATGTGCTGGCCGTCCAGCGCAACCTCGTCCACCAGCAGGTAGCGTTCGCGGTAGCCGTCCTTGCTGTCGACCAGCGTGTAGCCGGGCGGCGCTTCGGCGGTCTGCGTTCCGTCCAGCGACGGATGCAGCAGGTGGAAGGTCATCTTCGCCGTCGTGCCGATTTTCCGGCGTAGCGATTCCGGATCCTTTTCGCCCGGCACCTGGATCAGGATGCGGTCGTCGCCCTGGGCCTGGATGATCGGGTCGATGGCGCCGGTCGGGTCGATCCGCTGGCGCAGGATTTCGATGGCCTGATCCACCGTGCGCCGGGCCAGCGCCGTGCGGCCGGTGTCGGTCAGGTACATCGTGCCGCGTTCGTTATCGAAATCGAACTCGTAATGGGCGCTGGCGCCGGTCAGCGCGTTGGCGCTGCCGCCGAGATCGGCGATCACCTCGCGCAGCGCCTGCCGCGCGAGATCCTCCTGGGACAGATCGACCAGACGGAAGGTGACCTGCTGGTCCCGGGCCCGGAGGCGCTGGTATTTCACCCGGAAATCGGAACTGCGGAAGGCCGCGCGCACCTGTTTGCGCACGTCCTGCATCCGGTCCTTGACGACATTGGTGAGATCGACGGAATAAAGCAGGTGAATCCCGCCCTGCAGGTCGAGGCCGAGATTGAAGGTCTGGCTCGGCAGCCAGCCCGGAACCCTTTCCAGGAATTTCCTGTCCAGCGCGTTCGGGATGGCAAAAGCCAAGCCCGTCAGGCAGATGAACGCGACGGCGATCATCTGCCCGCGCGAAATGTTAATCATGGAAACGGGCCCGTCGCTGGTGCAATGCGATCATGCGCAATTCGGGTCCGGCCGGCAGAGTCTCACGTCCTCCGGCCGCCGAACAGGCCGCCCAGCAGGCCGCCCAGCGGGCCGCGGCGCGCGCCGGAATCGTTGGCGGCAGACGGCTTTTGCCCCGGCCCCCCGGGTTTCTTGTTCAGAATCCCCTGGATCGAGTTGCGGTCGATCGAGACTTTCACCTCCGGGGCGATCTCCATCTCGATCTCCGGCCCGTCGCCGGCCTTGGTGATCTTGCCGATCAGGCCGCCGCTGGTCACGATCCGGTCGTTGCGTTTGACGGCGGCGACCATCTCGCGATGTTCGCGCGCGCGCCTTTGCTGGGGCCGGATCATGAAGAAATACATGACCACGAACAGCAGGACGATCATCAGGAGGAACGAAAAGTCCGGCGAACCGCCGCCTCCGGATTGGGCCCAGGCTTCCGAAACCAGCATGACCGACTCCCAGATGTCTCGTTATCGCGTTGGTGCGCCCGAAAAGACGCTGTTCGGCGTGTACCCTGCGAGAGGCACCGCACCGTTGCGGCGGACATCTGCCGGTTTGACGGCAAGGGCCGGCGCCCGATAGTGTCGCCGAAACCGAACCCGCCGCGGCGCTCTGTTTGCGGCGGCTTATATAATGTGGCGCCGGACCGATTTCACACCCGACGATGACCGACCCATCCCAACGCGCGCATCTGTCGCGGATTGCCGAGGCCCTGGAACGGCTCGCGCCGACGCCGCCTCCGGCCGCCGCGCTCGATGACGGCGACGCCTTCATCTGGCACGCCGACGGCCGGCGGCTCGAGCTCGTCGCCGATGTCAACCGGGTCGATCTCACACTGCTGCGCGGCATCGACCGGCAGCGCGATCAGCTGCTCGAGAACACCCGCCGCTTCGCCCGCGGCCTGCCGGCGAACAACGCACTGCTGTGGGGCGCGCGGGGCACCGGCAAAAGCTCGATCGTCAAGGCGGTCCACGCCACGGTGAACGGCGAGGCCGGCGGCCGGCTCGCTCTGGTCGAAATCCACCGCGAGGATATTCCGACGCTCCCGGCGCTGCTGGGCCTTCTGCGGACGAGCGGCCGGCCCTGCATCCTGTTCTGCGACGATCTCTCCTTCGACGGGCAGGATGCCTCCTACAAATCGCTGAAGGCGGTGCTGGAAGGCGGCATCGAGGGGCGGCCGGTCAACGTGATCTTCTACGCCACGTCCAACCGGCGCCATCTCATGCCGCGCGACATGATCGAGAACGAACGCTCCACGGCGATCGCCCCTTCGGAAGCCGTGGAGGAGAAGGTCTCGCTGTCCGACCGGTTCGGCCTCTGGCTCGGCTTCCACGCCTGCGACCAGGAAACCTATTTCGAGATTATCGAGGGCTATGCCGGCCATTACGGTCTCGATGTCGACCGGGATGCGCTGCGCGCCGAAGCCCGGGAATGGGCGGTGACCCGCGGTTCGCGGTCGGGCCGCGTCGCCTGGCAGTTCGTCCAGAATCTGGCCGGGCGGCTCGGCAGGCGGCTTAGCTGACCGTCCCGCTCACCAGCGGCACGAAGCGGACGCTGGTGAGCGGCTCTTCCTCGAATCCTTCGGCGGTGCGCGCGATGCGCCAGAGGGTCTGCGTGCCGCCTTCGGCCCCGACCGGGATGACCAGGCAGCCGCCGATGCGCAGCTGGTCCAGCAGGGCCCGGGGCACCTTGTGCGCGGCCGCCGTCACCAGGATGCGGTCGAACGGCGCCTGTTCGGGCCAGCCGAGCCCGCCGTCGCCGACCTGCGCCGTGACGTTGCCGATGCCGAGATCGTCGAGCCGCCGCACGGCCTCGACATACAGGTTGCGGATGCGCTCGACGGAATAGACCCGCCGCGCCAGCCGGGCCAGGATCGCCGTCTGATAGCCGGACCCGGTGCCGATCTCCAGCACCTTGCAGCGCTTGTTCAGCGCCAGCGCCTGGGTCATCAGGCCGACGATGAGCGGCTGGCTGATCGTCTGGTCGGCGCCGATCGGCAGCGGCCGGTTGTCATAGGCGCTTTCGCGGAAAAATTCGGGAACGAACTGCTCGCGCGGGGTTTTCTCGATCGCCGTCAGCACATCGGTCTGCGTCACCCCGCCCTGGCGGAGTTCCATGATCAATCGGATCTTGCGGGTTTCGGCGATCATGCGGGCGGGGATGGCGAAATGCGGCGGAACAATGCGCGCTCAGTCGAAAACCGCCCTCAAGGTGCGAACCGTGGGGCGGTCGGTCAAATCCAGATGAACCGGCGTGATCGCAGTATAGCCGTCCAGGACGGCGGCGAGGTCGGTTTCCGGGCGGTTCGGCGCCTCGTTGCGCAGGGAGCCGATCCAGTAATAGGGCACGCCGCGCGGATCCTGCCGCTCCACCAGATGGTCGCCGATCTTGCGCCGGCCGAGACCGACGACCCGCAAACCCTTGACCGCCGCCGGCCCGCCGGCCGGGAAATTGACGTTGATGAGCACGCCGTCCGGCCAGCCGGATTCGACAAGCCGGCGGATGATGTCCGGCGCGAAGCGGCGCGCGGTGTCCCAGTCCGGCCGGGTGCCGTCATCGTAGACCTGGCTGAGCGCGATCGAGGGCACGCCCGTCAGGGTGCCTTCCATCGCCGCGGCCACCGTGCCCGAATAGGTCACGTCTTCGCCCAGGTTGCCGCCCCGGTTGATCCCGGAGAGCGCAAGGTCGGGCTTGCGGTCCTTCAGCAGGTGGCCGACCGCCATCAGGACGCAGTCGGTCGGCGTTCCGTCGACGGAGTAACGGCGCTCTCCGCGCTTCGTCATGCGCAGGGGCTGTCGCAGGGTCAGCGAATGGCCGGCGCCGCTCTGCTCCTGCTCCGGCGCGACGATCCAGACATCGTCCGACATGCCGCGCGCGATATCGGCCAGAATCTCGAGGCCCCTGGCGTTCACCCCGTCGTCGTTGGTGACGAGGATGCGCGCCTTCGACAGCTCGGGTATCCGCCGGGTCAAGCGGCGATCCTGTCGATCCCGCCCATATACGGACGCAGCGCCTCGGGAACGGCGATCGACCCGTCGGCCTGCTGGCAATTCTCCATCACCGCGATCAGGGTCCGCCCCACGGCCAGGCCCGACCCGTTCAGCGTGTGGACGAAGCGGGTGCCCTTGCCGCCGGCCGGCCGGTACCGGGCGTTCATCCGGCGGGCCTGGAAATCGCCGCAGTTCGAACAGCTCGAGATTTCGCGGTAGGCGCCCTGGCCGGGCAGCCAGACTTCGAGATCGTAGGTCTTGCGCGCGCCGAAACCCATATCGCCGGTCGACAGCACCACGACCCGGTAGGGGATGCCGAGCCGCTTGAGGATTGCCTCGGCGCAGCCCGTCATGCGTTCGAGTTCCGCCTCGGACTCGTCCGGGTGCGCGATGCTGACCATCTCGACCTTGGAAAACTGGTGCTGGCGCAGCATGCCGCGGGTGTCGCGGCCCGCCGCCCCGGCCTCGGAGCGGAAACACAGGGTGTAGGCCGTGTAGCGTCGCGGCAGGGAACTCTCGTCGACAACCTGCCCGGCGGCGATGTTGGTCAGCGGCACCTCGGCCGTCGGGATCAGCCACATGCCCTCTTCGGTCCGGTACTGGTCCCCGGCGAATTTCGGCAGCTGGCCGGTGCCGTAGAGCACATGATCGCGCACCAGCACCGGCGGCGAGATTTCCGTATAGCCGAACTCGCCGGTATGGGTGTCCAGCATGAACTGGGCGAGCGCGCGCTCCAGCCGGGCCAGCCGGCCCGACAGCAGGACGAAACGGGCGCCGCTCAGTTTCGCGGCGGTATCGAAATCCATCTCGCCCAGCGCCTCGCCGAGATCGAAATGCTGCTTCGGCTCGAAATCGAACGCCGGCCGGTCGCCGACCCGGCGGATTTCGACGTTGGCTTCCTCGTCCGGGCCCACCGGAACGTCGTCGAACGGCAGGTTCGGGATCACTTCCAGCGCCGCCGTCAGGGCCTCCTCGGCGCTCTTCTGCTCGGCCTCCAGTTCGCCGAGCCGGTCTTTCATCGCGCCGACCCTGGCGATGATGCCGGCGGCGTCCCGGCCCTCGGATTTCGCCTTGCCGATATCCTTCGACAGCGCGTTGCGTTCCGATTGCAGCGTCTGGGCTTCGGTCTGCGCTTCGCGGCGCCGGGCGTCGAGGGCGATCAGGGACGCGCTCTCGGGCGCCAGGCCGCGGCGCGCCAGGGCGGCGTCGAAGGTTTCGGGATTGTCGCGAATCCAGCGGATATCGTGCATGGCTCGAAAGGGTTCGGGAAATCGGTCGGGGCGCAGGTCAGTACCGCATATAGCCGCGCCCGCGCCCAACATCCACCGTCGCCCGCCGGCCCGGCGCATGGGTCGCGTGCGGTCTGCAGCGGCCCGCGGTCTAGTCCGCCAGTTCCGCCTGCATCGCCGCGTCTTCCTCGGCGCGCTTCTTCTCGATCATTTTGGCGAGGAAAATGGATATTTCGTAGAGCAGCAGGATCGGGATCGCGAGGCCGATCTGGCTGATGACGTCCGGCGGCGTCAGGATTGCGGCAAAGACGAAAACCAGGACGACGGCGTATTTCCGGAACCGCGCCAGGCCCTTTGAGGTCACAAGATCGACCTTGGCCAGAAGGGTGAGGACCACCGGCAGCTGGAACGCGATGCCGAAGGCGAAGATCAGCTTGATGACGAGGGAGAGATATTCCTCCACCTTGGGCAGCAGTTCGATGCGGGATCCGGTCTCCCCGGTGTTCTGGAATGCCGCGAAGAATTCCCAGGCCAGCGGCATGATCGCGTAGTAGACCATCGCACCGCCGGCGAAGAACAGGACCGGCGTGGCGATCAGGAACGGCCGGAACGCGGCCTTTTCCTTGCGGTACAGGCCCGGCGCCACGAATTTCCACAGCTGGATGGCGAAGATCGGGAAGGCCAGGAAGGCCGCCGCGTAGAAGCCGATCTTGATCTCGGTGAAAAACACCTCGTACAGCTTGGTGTAGATCAGCGTGGCGTCCTCGTTCCGGGCGCGCAAAATGTCCATCAGCGGCCTGGACAGAAAATCGAAGATTTCGGAGGCGAAGAACACGCAGACGCCGAAGGCGACCAGCAGGGCCACGACGCACCACATGAGCCGGCGGCGGAGCTCCGTGAGGTGCTCCATCATCGTCATGCGGTTCTGGTCGGGATTGTCTTTCGCGGGCCGGTCGCCGGTCAGCGATTCGACATGTTCCTCGTCCGGCCCGTCGTCTTCCTTCGTCGGCCCGTCGCCGGCGCTTTCCGAAGTGTCCTCCGGAGCATCCGGTTCGGCCGCCCTTTTCCCGACCTCCGGGTCGTCGTCGGCCATCAGCTGCGGACCTTGCGCTTGACCGGCCCGCCGCGGCCCGCCCGGCGGCTGCTGTGGCGCGGCCGCGCCTTGCTCGGCGCCTTGCGGTGCTTGGGCCACTTGTCCGCGGCGTCGCCCGGGGCAACGGTGCGCCAGGCCGGGATCGGCTTCCAGTAGGAACTGTAGTCGGTGTCGGACGAATCGTCGTCCACGCCGGCATAGTCGAAATCGCCCGCCATATTCTCGATGGCGTTCATTTCCTCGCTCGCCGCGTTGGCGACCTTGTCGATATCGTCCTGGAGCTTGTCGAGATCGGCTTCGCGGGCAAGATCGTCCAGCCCGGAGCGGAATTCGAGGGACAGCGCCTTGAGCCGGCCGACGCCTTCCGTGACGCCTTTCACAACCTTCGGCATGTCTTTCGGGCCGACGATCATCAACGTGATGACGGCGATTATCGCCATTTCCATCCAGCCGAGATCGAACATCGCCCTACGATTGCGGCCCGCGTTTCCCGACCGCCAGCCCCAGTACGAGTATCAGTACGAGTGTCGGTACGATTGTCTGCACGATTACCGGCGCGGCCGGGGTTTCAGGCTTTCTCGGCCTCGTCGACCTTGGCGGTCGCGGACTGGCCGCTCTTGCCGTCGATAACCTTGGCGTCGTCGCCGCCGGCGGCCGCGGTTTCGGAATCGGCCTTCAGGCCCTTGCGAAACTGGGTGATACCGCTGCCCAGATCGCGCATCAATCCGGGGATTTTCCGGCCGCCGAACAGCAGGAGTATGACAGCGACGATGATCAGGATTTGCCAGATGCTCAGGCCCATACCACCTCTCCCCTGTCCGGTCCCCGTCCGGTTCCTTTCCGGCGATCCGGCCCCATTCCCCGGGGCGCAGTGCTGCCGGCCGATGCGCCCTTCCGGCGCGGTTCGTTGCCCGGTCTATTTAGCGTTTGCCGAGGGAAAAACAAACACATGCGCCGGGTCTAGCGTCACCGCGACGCAATCGCCCTCCCAGGGTGCGTGGCGGGCGGGCGTACGGGCATACAGCGTTTCGCCGGTCCGGTCCGCCGCTTCCAGCACGACGAGCGTGTTGCCGCCGATCGGCCGGCTGCGCAGGACCCGGGCGCGCACCGCGCCGCTGTCGGCGACATCGAAGCCAATGCCGACGCCCTGGTAGCGGATAAGCACCTGTGCCGATCTGCCGGGCGGCAGATTACCCGCATCGACCGTTCCCCAGCCCGTGTCGATTGTGCCCGATTCTCCGACGATACCGGTTAGCCGGTTGGAATCGCTCATAAATTTCGCTACGAAAGGACTCGCCGGGCGGTCGTGAACAGCGGTGGGCGGGCCGAACTGCATCAGCCTGCCGTCACGCATGACGCCGATCCGGTCGGCGACATACATAGCCTCTTCCGGATCGTGGGTGACCACGACCGCCGTCGTCCCGGTCTCGCGCAGGACGGCGAGCAGCGTATCGGCAAGGCCGTGGCGCAGGCGCGCATCGAGGCCCGAAAGCGGCTCGTCCAGCAACAGCATGCCGGGGGACGGCGCCAGCGCCCGGGCGAGCGCGATCCGCTGCTGCTGGCCGCCCGAGAGCGTGTGCGGATAGGCGTCGGCGAGGGCGGACACGCCGACGCGCTCCAGCACTTCGCCGACCCGTTTGCGCCGTTCGGCGTCGCCCAGCCGCTGCAATCCGAAACCGACATTGTCGGCGGCGCTCAGGTGCGGAAACAGCGCGTAATCCTGGAACAGGAATCCGACATCGCGCCGTTCGGGCGGCAGGTTGAGGCCGGCCGCGGCGCTGACCGGCCGGCCGCCGATGGCGATGCTGCCGCGCTGGATGGCCTCCAGCCCGGCGACCAGCCGCAAAAGGGTGGACTTGCCGCAGCCCGACGGACCGAGCAGCGCCAGGATCTGCCCTCCGCCGATTTCCAGAGAAACCTCCTCCAGCGCGGCAACCCGGTCGAAGCGGTGGGTCAGCGCGTCGATGGACAGGTCGGGGCCGGGCGGCGCGGATGTCATGCCGGCGCTCCTGCCGCGATCGGCGCGATCTCTTCCGCCTTGCGCGGCTCGCTGCTGCGCCGCATGGCGCGCGACAGCAGGATCACCGGCAGGATCCCGGCGAGCACGATGGCGAGGGCGGACGGCGCCGCCTCGACCAGTTGTTCGTCGGTCGCATATTCGTAGGTCCGCAGCGCCAGCGTATCGATGCCGAACGGCCGCAGCAGCAGGGTTGCCGGCAATTCCTTGAGCACGTCGACGAATATCAGCAGCCCGGCGGCGGCGATGCTGGGCCGGAGCATCGGCGCATGGATCCGCCTGACGACACCCGTGGCGTTCGCGCCCAGCGTGCGCGCGGCATCGTCCATATGCCCGGTGATGCGGGTGAGGCCGCCGTCGATGGCGCCGTAGGAAATTGCCAGGAAGCGCACGGCGTAGGCGAACAGGAGCGCGAACACCGTGCCGCTGAATATCAGGCCGGGCGACAGGCCGAAGACTTCCGCGCCGAGCGTGTTTATCCGTTCGTCCAGGGCGGCGAAGGGGATGACGATGCCGACGGCGAGCACGGCGCCCGGCACGGCGTAGCCGAGCGCCGCCAGCCGCGTCAGGCCGCGGAACAGGCGGCTGGCCGAGCGCCGGGCCGCATAGGCCAGGAACAGGGCGACCGCCACCGTGATCAGCGCCGCCGACCCGGCCAGCACGACGCTGGTAAGCAGCAGGCGGACAAAGTCCGCATCGACGACCTCGGCGGCGGACAGCCACGTCCACCAGAGCAGCGCGCCGGCCGGCGCCGCAAAGCCGAATACGATCGGCGTCGCGCAGAAGACGACGGCAAAGGCGGCGCGCCAGCCGGTGAGCCGCCAGCCCGGCAGGGGCCGGTAGCGGATCGACATGTGATGGAAGGCGGCGCGTCCGCGCGACCGGCGCTCCAGCGCCAGGATCGCAAACACGAAGATCAGGAAGACCGACGCCAGTTTCGCCGCCGCGGCCGGGCTGCCGTCCGCCAGCCAGACGCGGAAGATGCCGGTCGTGAACGTATCGACGCCGAAATGCTGCATCGCGCCGAATTCGTTCAACGCCTCCAGCAGCGCCAGCGCCATGCCGGCGACGATGGACGGCCGGGCGAGCGGCAGTGCGACCCGCCACATCGCCTGCGCCGGCGTGCATCCCAGCGTGCGGCTGACTTCCAGAGAGCAGATGGATTGTTCGAGAAAGGCCGACCGGCTGAGCAGATAGACATACGGATACAGCACCAGGCTCAGCATCACGATGGCCCCGGTCAGCGAGCGGATATTCGGCGCCGGGTAATCGGCGCCCGTCCAGCCGAACATGTCGCGCAGCCCGGTCTGGACCGGTCCGGAAAAGTCGAGCAGGCCGGTATAGGTATAGGCGATGACATAGGCCGGCATGGCGAAGGGCAGCAGGAGCGCCCAGGAAAAGAACCGCCGCCCCGGAAACCGGCACAGGCTGACCAGCCAGGCCGTGCCGACGCCGCCGATCAGCGTCAGCGCCCCGACGCCGGCGATCAGCCACAGCGTGTTGGCCACATAACGCGGCAGGACGGTCGATGCCAGATGGGCCCACAGGTCTCCCGTCGGAACGAACAGATGCGCCAGCACAACGGCGATCGGCAGGAGCACGGCGCCGAGTACGGCCGCCAGCCCGAGGCTCCAGACGGCGCCCGACCGGAGGCGGAATGGCAGGACTCCGGCTCCAGGCGAAGCAGGCGAGGCGGCAACGGGCGAATCGGCGGGCACGAGGCGATCCCGGCGGTCAAGCGATACCGTGCGCCCTTAGCACTGTTGCTATTGATTTGCAGTTGCAATGTGCCGCAGGATCGCGGGCCGGTCAGTCGCTATCGCCGGCTTCGACCGAAACGGCGGCTTCTGCCGAACCGGCCGCTTCTGCGGCTTCCGCCGGTTCCTCCGGCGCATCGTCGTCCGTCATGCCCCGGAACGCGTCGATGGCCGGCCGCTTGTCGAGCAGGCCCGAGGCCTTCAGATCGGCGATGCCCGGCAGGTCGCCGACATTCTCCAGGCCGAAATGGTCCAGGAAGGCCTGGGTGGTGATCCAGGTCAGCGGCCGGCCCGGCGTCTGGCGGCGGCGGCCCGGTTTGATCCAGCCGGCTTCCAGCAGCAGGTCGAGGGTGCCGCGGCTTTGCCCGACGCCGCGGATCTCCTCGATCTCCGCGCGGGTCACCGGCTGATGATAGGCGATGACCGCCAGCGTCTCGACCGCGGCGCGGGACAGCTTTCGCACGGTCGACCGCTCGACTTTCAGGGCGTCGCCCAGATCGGGTGCGGTCCGGAACGCCCAGGCGTCGCCCGCCTTGTACAGCTCGACGCCCCGGTTTTCGTACAGGCTGCGCAGGATATTCAGCGCCTGATCGAGCTGGCCCGGATCGGGCAGCCGCTGCGCCAGGTCCGACTCCCGGACCGGTTCGGCGGCGGAAAACAGCACCGCCTCGATCAGCCGGACGGTCCGGCTGTCGGCCGCCGCGGATTCGCTGCCGTCGGTTCCGCCGGGTTCCTGCGCGGCGGCGCTGTCCGGCAATTCCCCACCGCTCATCGGTCGCGGCCGTCGCGCAGCAGGACCGGTCCGAACGAGCGATCCTGCCGGATCTGCAGATCGCCCGACCGCGCCATTTCCAGGCTTGCGACGAGCGTCGAGGCGACGGCCGAACGCACCGTCAGTCCCTCGCGCAGTTCTTCCGGCAGGAAGGTCACAAGGTCCGTCCAGTCCGGGAGGTTCCCCAGCAGGGCCCTCAACCGTTCGCGCGCCTCTTCGACTGAAAGCAATTCGGCAGGTTCGACGATGCGCAGCACGGAATGCCCGGTTCGCTGGCGATTCCTGGCATAGGCGCTGAGCAGGTCGAACAGCGACACCTCGAAGACCGTGTCCGAAACGACGGGCGCGAGGTCCGGCGCGCCGCGAACGAACCGGTCCTGACCCAGTTGCGGCCGCGCCATCAGCCGGCCGGCGGCCTCGCGCAGGGCCTCCAGCCGCTTGAGCTGGAAGGTGAGGGCCGCGGCCATCTCCGCGCCGCTCGGTTCGTCGGCGGATTCATCCCGCGGCAGCAGCAGGCGCGATTTCAGATAGGCGAGCCAGGCCGCCATGACGAGGTAGTCGGCCGCAAGTTCCAGGCGCAGGGTCCGGGCGCGCGCGATGAAGGCGAGATACTGCTCGGCAAGCTGCAGGATCGAGATTTTGGTGATATCGACCTTCTGGTCCCGGGCGAGTGCCAGCAGCAGGTCGAGCGGCCCTTCGAAACCCTGCAGATCGAGGAACAGCCGGTCGTCGGCGAGCCCCGGCAGACCGTCATCCATTTCGAATTCGTCGTCCATGGCCGCTCAGCCTACCACAATCGGATGACGCTTGCGCCGGTGACGCCCTCGAAATGCCGGACCAGTCCGTCGACCAGGGGCCGGATCACCGCGTCGAAGGGGTCGATGGTCGCGCCCAGCCAGCCGGACACCAGCGGCAGCAGGAAGAAGACGCCCAGAATGACGGCAAATCCGTATGGCTCCAGCCGCTTGTAGCGCCAGGCAAGGTTTTCGGGGAGCAGGTGCAGGACGACCTGCCCGCCGTCCAGGGGCAGCAGCGGAATCAGGTTGAACAGCGCGATCAGCACGTTCACGAATATCATCGCGGAGCAGATGCCCCCGACGATGCCTTCCGCCAGACCGGCCGGCTGAAGAAGCCCCTGGAGCAGCGCGAAACCCACCGCCAGCACGATGTTCGTCAACGGCCCGACGGCCGCGACCAGAAGCATGTCGCGCCGGGGCCGGTCCATCTTGAGCGGATCGATCGGCACCGGTTTCGCCCAGCCGAATATGAACCGGCTCGGCGTCGGCAGGAACAGGATCACGGCCGGCACGATGAGCGTGCCGACCAGGTCGAGATGCCGGAGCGGATTGATCGACAGCCGCCCGTGTTCGGCCGGCGTCGGATCGCCCAGCCGCGCGGCCACGAAGCCATGCGCCGCCTCATGCATCGTGATCGCCACGATGGCGGCGCCCGCGATCAGCAGAATGACGACGGCCTGGGGAAATTCGCCGCTCAATAGCCGGCGCTCCTCCCGTTATCCGCGCGGCCCTCGAGCAGAACCGCCACGCGGGCAAGCGCCTCCTCCCGGTCGAAGTCTGCCAGCGTTCCCAGCATGGCCCGGCCCGCTTCCACGCGTCTGGAGCCGGCATCGTCCATAAGGCCGGCCCCCTCCGCAACCTGTATCATCTCTTCCATGGCGCCATTGCAATGAAGCGCGATATCGCAGCCGGCGATCCGGCATTGCCGCGCCCGGCGGTCGAACGGACCGTCCAGCGCCTGCATCGACAGGTCGTCGCTCAGGAGCAGCCCCTGAAAGCCGATCTGGGTGCGTATGATGGTGCTCACCATCAGTTCGGACAAGGTCGCCGGCGCTGTGGCGTCCAGTGCGTTGTAGACCACATGGGCGGTCATCGCCCAGGGCATGTCGGCGAGCGCCGAAAATGGCGCAAAATCCGTTCTGCGCAGCAGGTCGACCGGCGCGTCGACCACGGGCAGTTCGCAATGGCTGTCGGCGAGGGCACGGCCGTGGCCGGGGATATGCTTGACGACCGGCATCACGCCGGCGTCGAGCAGCGTCCGGCCGACGATCCGGCCGAGCCGCGCGACCTGGTCCGGCGCCGATCCATAGGCGCGGTCGCCGATCACGTCGTGCGCACCGGCGACCGGCACGTCGGCCACCGGCGCGCAGTCGACATCGATTCCCAGATCCAGCAGGTCGGCGGCGACAAGCT
This sequence comes from Alphaproteobacteria bacterium, assembly GCA_965202925.1. GTDB lineage: Bacteria > Pseudomonadota > Alphaproteobacteria > Bin65 > Bin65 > Bin65. Next base: position 65,149 of record CBDBCG010000004.1, read on the forward strand.
GCGTGCTGAGCGTCAGGGCCTCGGCGCCGCGGTCCTTATCTTCGGCATAAAGGCCGGCGAAAACAGAGGCGGCCGGTGCGGCGTACCAGCAGGGCGGCTGCAGCCGCGCCACCCGGCCGCCTTCCTGGTCGATCAGGACCGGTGCGTCGCGGCGCCCGACCGTCTCGCGCAATTCGCAGACCAGCGCCCGGACCTGGTCCGGCGTCTCGATATTGCGGCCGAACAGGATAAATCCGAAGGGATCGGCGCTTCGGAAAAACCGCCTTTCGGCCTCCGACAGCCCGGTCGAAGCGCAGCCGAGGATCGTCGCGCCGACCGCCAACGAATGACTATCCGCTGACGAGGAAGCAGTTGATCCGCCGCTTGCCCAGCGACCGGCACAGGCTGCGCGCGGTTTGCCGGTTTGCGATCGGCCCGGCCCGAAGCCGGTAGAAGATGCCCCTGGCTCCCAGGTCGACCCGCTCGACGACCATGTTCAGCCCGCCGAGCAGGCCCTGGTGCCGGCGCTGAAGCCCGCGTCCGGTGTTCGCGGCCTTGGCCCGCGTCCGGAAAGCGCCGAGCTGAATGCGAAACGATCCGGCCTTCGCGGCCTTGCGGGCGGTGCCGGACGGCTTCGCGACGCCTGCTTTCCCTGCGGCGGTGCTCGCCTTGCCCGTGCCGGCCTTTCCGATGGTTTTCACGGCCTTCGGCACGGTCCGGATCCGGCGCCGTTCGGCCGTTTTCCGGGAGTCCGCCGGCCTCGAAGCCGCGGTTTTCGGTGCGGCCTTGGTGGACGCCGCCGGTTTCGAAGCGGCGAGTTTGGCGCTGGCGCGTTTCAGCGCTGCGCGCCGATAGCGGCCGGTATCGGCAAGCAGGGTCGGCACCGGATGGCAGACCGGCCCTTCCGGGACGGGCTTCCGCTTCGCGGCCGGGCGCGGTTTGCCGGGCGCGAGCAGGTCTTCGGACGCAGTGCCGGGCGGGCGCTTGATCTGCGCCGCATCGAATTCCTTGTATACGTCGAGGTCCTTGTTGGGCACGTCCCGCCCGCCCGGATCGGCCGGCCGGACCTTGACCGGACCCTTCGCCGCGCGGATCAGCGGAACGCCGCCCTGCTGCGACGCGGCCGTCCCGCCGCTGAAATGGTAATGCAGATAGACGCCGCCGAAGGCCAGTGCGGCGGCGCCTCCGATGCCGAGCAGCCATCGATAGACGACGACTGTCCAGCCGGTCCTGGCCGGCGCAGCGTCTTCGTAATCGTCATAGTCGTCGTCGATCACCGCATTTCCTCTGCCGGCTCAACGCCGAACAGAACCAGGCCCGAGGCAATGACGGTTGCGACGGCTTTGACCAGCGCCAGCCGGGCCAGGGTGAGCGGAAGGTTATCCGGCCGGACGAACCGTAAATCGGGCTCGTCCCGCCCCCGGTTCCAGTGCGCATGAAAGTCCGCCGCAATATCATGCAAGTAATAGGCGATTCTGTGCGGCTCGTGTGTTTCAGCTGCGCTTTCGATTACTCTCGGCCACATGGTAAGTTTCTTGATTAGACTTAATTCTCCTTCATTCGTCAAGGTTGTGCAGTCGGCATTTACCAGCGAGGCATGGCCGGTATCGAGGTCTGGCAGAATTTCCCCGGTCTGGCGAAACACCGAACGGCTGCGGGCGTGCGCGTACTGGACGTAGAAGACCGGATTGTCCTTCGATTGCTCGGTGATCCTGGCAAAATCGAAATCCAGCGGCGCATCGTTGCGGCGCGTCAGCATGACGAAGCGGACGACATCCTTGCCGACTTCGTCGACGACGTCGCGGACGGTCACGACATCGCCGGCCCGCTTGGACATCTTCACGACCGCGCCGTCGCGGATCAGGCGGACCAGCTGGACCACCTTGACGTCCAGCGTGGCGCCGCCCTTCGTGATGGCATCGACCGCCGCTTTCATCCGCGGGATGTAGCCCTGATGGTCGGCGCCCCACACGTCGATCAGCTGCCGGGCCCCGCGCTTCCACTTGTCCTGATGGTAGGCGATGTCCGTGGCGAAATAGGTCCAGTCGCCGTTCGACTTTTTCAGCGGCCGGTCGGTGTCGTCGCCGAAATCTGTCGCGCGGAACAACGATTGGGGCCGTTCCTCCCAATCGTCGGGCAGCTTGCCTTTCGGCGGCTCCAGCACGCCGGTATAGATCAGCCCGCGCGCCTCCAGATCGGCGAAGGCGGCGTCGACGGCGCCGGCCTTGACGAGCGCGCGCTCCGAGGTGAACACGTCGTGCCGGACGCCGAGCGCGGCCAGATCGTCCCTGATCCGGCCCATCATGTAAGCGACGGCAAACTCGCAGGCGCGATTTCGGTCTGCGTCGCTGCCCGAGGCCGGGTCGGGCCGCTCCTCCGGCGGCAGGTCCAGCGCCGCTTCCGCCGCGTCGATCACCTCCCGGCCGGGATAGAGGCCGTCGAACTCGGCCTCCGCCACGGTCTCGCCCCGAAGCTGCCGCATCCGCCTCAACAGGGATTCGGCGAGGATATCGACCTGGCCGCCCCAGTCGTTGATGTAATATTCCCTTGTGACCGCGTAGCCGGCCTTTTCCAGCAGCGCCGCCAGCGCGTCGCCGAAGACGGCGCCGCGGGCGTGGGCGACATGGAGCAGGCCGGTCGGATTCGCGCTGGTGAATTCGACGTTGACCGCCTCGCCCCGGCCGATATCCGTATCGCCATAGGACTGGCCGGCGGCTAGAATGTCGGCGACGCGGCCCTGCCAGAACCGGTCGGCTACGCGGATGTTGATAAAGCCGGGGCCGGCGACCTCGACCGCAGCCACGCTGTCCAGCCCGCGCAGGCGCCCGGCAATTTTCTCCGCCAGGTCGCGAGGCTTCGTTCCGGCGGCTTTTGCGAGCACGAGGGCGGCGTTCGTCGCCATATCGCCATGGCCCGGGTCGCGCGGCGGCTCGCAGGTAACGCGGCCGAGATCCGCGCCGGCGGGCAGGTCCCCGGTCTCGGCCAGCGCGGCCAGCACCGCCGCGACCTCGTCGCGAAAATGGCGGAAGACATTCATGGCAGCGCGTCCGTCAGCGTTCGGCGGCAACCAGCCGGGCGTGTTCGTTCAGGGCAAACCGGTCGGTCATCCCGGCGATATAGTCGGCGATGACCCGGGCGCGGCGGGCTTCGCCCCCGGCTTCCGCCCGGCGGCGCCACGGCAGTGGCAGCGCGGCGGGCCGGTCGAAAAACAGGCCGAACAGGCTGCGCACCACGTCGCGCGCCCGGCCGGTTTCGCGCCTGACCATCGGATGGGCATACATGTTTTCGAACAGGAAGTCCTTCAACGCCCGGTCGTTGGCCGCCATGGTCCCGGAAAAGGCGGCGGTCGCCCCGCCGCTGCGCCGCACGGCGTCCGGACCGCCGGGCCGGGAGCCAGACAGGCGCCGCCGCGTCTCGGCCAGCAGGTCATCGACCATCAGGCTGATCAGCCGGCGGTTCGCCTCGTGGTTCAGCCGCGGCTCCTCCAGATCGGGATAGCGGTCGAGCACCTCGCGGAACGCTTCGTCCACAAAGCCGACCTGCCGGACCTCGGCGACGGTGAACAGGCCGGCGCGCAAGCCGTCGTCCAGATCGTGATTGTTGTAGGCGATATCGTCGGCCAGCGCCGCGACCTGCGCTTCCAGGCCGGGCCAGGTATCGAGTTCCAGATCGTGCTGCGCGACATAGTCGGCGATCGGGTCGGGCACCGGTGGCGCGTCCGGCCCGCCCGCCGGCCCGGTAGCTGCCTCGATGAGGGGGCCGTTGTGCTTGACGACGCCCTCCAGCGTCTCCCAGGTCAGGTTGAGGCCGTCGAATTCGGCATATTTGCGCTCCAAGCGCGTCAGGATCCGCAGCGTCTGGGCGTTGTGGTCGAAGCCGCCGTAGCCGGCCATGCAGTCGTTGAGGGCGCTCTCGCCGGCATGGCCGAACGGCGTGTGGCCCAGGTCGTGCGCCAGCGCGAGGGTTTCCGCCAGCTCCTCGTTCAGGCCCAGGCACCGGCCGACCGAACGGGCGATGTTCGAGACCTCCAGGGAATGGGTCAGGCGCGTCCGGTAATGATCGCCTTCGTGCGAGACGAAGACCTGCGTCTTGTGCTTCATCCGGCGGAACGCCGTGGAGTGGACGATCCGGTCGCGGTCGCGCTGGAAAACCGTGCGGGTTGCGCATTCCGGCTCGGCGTGCAGGCGGCCGCGGCTGTGCGCTGGGTCGCAGGCATAGGGCGCATGGCGGACGCCGAATACAAGGTCGGGCGCATCGGCTCGGTTCATGGTCGCAAACCTAGGGCTGCGGCGAGTCTCCGGCAATCGGCCAGCAGGTAGCAGAAGGCCGGCGCCGGCGTGCACGGGGCGGCTGCGGCGGCCGTTCCGAAATTGACTATCGCCGCCGTTTCCCTAACTCTGGGGCAGGTTCCCTATAGTCCGGCCGATCGCCCATGCCCGAGTCCGCCCCGCCCGCATTCGGTATCACGGAAAACGCTGCAAGGCGGGTTGCCGAATTGCGCGCCGCGGAAGGCAACGCGCGGCTGATGCTGCGGGTCGCGGTGGACGGCGGCGGCTGCAACGGTTTCCAGTACCGCTTCGATTTCGACGACGCCGTCAACGACGACGACACGGTTTTCGAACGGGACGGCGTCACGGTTGTCGTCGACGAAATCTCGCTCGACTTTCTGGGCAACGCCCAGGTCGATTTCAAGCAGGAGTTGATCGGCAGCTATTTCGCCGTCGAAAACCCGAACGCCACGTCGAACTGCGGCTGCGGCACCAGCTTTTCGGTCGATTGAGCGCCGGGTGAGCGCTCCCCGCCTGCGGCGACGGCCGGCCCGATGACCCGGATCGCGACCTTCAACGTTAATTCCATCAAGGCGCGCATGGCCAACGTGCTGGCCTGGCTCGACGAGTTCGGCCCTGACGTCGCGCTGTTCCAGGAGATCAAGTCGACCGAGGAGAGCTTCCCCTACATGGAGCTGGAAGCGACCGGCTACAACATCGCGATCAGCGGCCAGAAATCCTACAACGGCGTGGCGATCTTCTCGAGGACGCCGCTGGAGATCGTCCGGACCCGCTTGCCCGGCGACGACGGCGACGAGCAGGCGCGCTATATCGAGGCGGTCACGGAGACCGACGCCGGTGTGCTGCGCGTTGCCAGCATCTATCTGCCCAACGGCAATCCGGCGGATACGGACAAGTTCACCTACAAGCTGGCCTGGATGGAGCGGCTGATCGCCCATGCGCGCGGGCTTCTGGAACTGGAGGAGCCGGTAGTCCTGGGCGGCGACTACAACGTGATCCCGCAGGACGAGGACTGCCACGACCCCGCAGCCTGGCAGGGCGACGCCCTGTTCCGGCCGGAGAGCCGCGCCGCCTTCCGCCGGCTGCTGGCGCTCGGCTATACCGAGGCCTTCCGGACCCTGCATCCGCGCGCGCTGGACTACACCTTCTGGGATTACCAGCGTGGCGACTGGCAGAACGACCGCGGCATCCGCATCGACCATCTGCTGCTGTCGCCGCAGGCCGCCGATCTGCTCACCGACTGCCGGATCGACCGGAAGCCGCGCGGCCGGTCGAAAGCCTCGGACCACACGCCGATCTGGTGCGAACTGGCCGCGCGCTGACGCGGCCACCGCTGACCCCTGCCCTGAGCCCAACCCGCGCCGGTCGTCGCATGGCCCTGTCCCGCCGCGATGTGACGGCTGGGCCGGCGGGGCAAGACGCGCTACAGGGAGATCCATGTTCAAGATCACCTTCTGCCTGCGCCGGCGGCCGGACCTGACCCCCGAGCAGTTCGACGCCCACTGGCGCGATACCCACGCGCCGCTGGTGCGCCGCCACGCTGCGGCGCTCGGCATCCGGCGCTATGTCCAGAGCACGCGCTTCGACAGCGACCTCGCTGCAGCTGCCGCGAAGGTCCGGCGCGCGCCGGAGCCCTTCGACGGCGTCGCCGAGCTCTGGTTCGACAGCCTGGAGGCCGTGCAGGCCGGCTTTGCCACCGAGGCGGGCCGCGCCGCCGGCCGCGAACTGCTGGAGGACGAAGCCCGCTTCATCGACCTGGCAAACTCGCCGATCTGGTTCGCCACCGAGCGGGAGATCGTCGGAGGCGCGGCGTGACGGGCGGCGCGGTTGACCGGGACGGAAGCAGCCGGGACGGGAGCGGACTGGCCCCGTCGGCCTTCGGCAGCCTGCTCGGCTCCGAACTGAAATTCTGGCGCGGCGGCGAAGCGGAAGTCCATCTGCCGTTCCGGGACGACCTGCTGCAGCGCGCGGGATTTCTGCACGGCGCGGTCGTGAGCTACCTGGCCGATACCGCCTGCGCCCGTGCCGCGGCTTCGCTGGTCGGCGAATGCCGGACCGCCGAGTACAAGATCAACTTCCTGGCGCCAGGCGCCGGGGAGCTGTTCATCGGCCGCGGCCATGTCGTCAAGGCGACCCGCCGCACCGCGATCGCCCGTGCCGACGTATTCGCGGTGAAGGATGGCGCGGAGAAGCTGATCGCCATCGCCACGGCGACGCTCATGCGCGTCTGACGCCGCTCGGCCCGCGCCCGCACCCGACGGAACCGACCCATTTCCAGACCGCTCACCGACAGTGCAGCGCCGCCCCGGATCGGCGTCGAGTTCATCCTGCTGATCGCCCTGATGATGGGCATCACGGCGCTGACCATCGACATCATGCTGCCGGCTCTGCCGGACATCGAGGCGCACTACGACCTCACCGACATGAACGACCAGCAGTTGGTGATCGTCAGCTACATGGTCGGATTCGGCATCGGCCAGCTGATCTTCGGTCCCTTCTCCGACCGCTACGGGCGCAAGCCGGTGTTCTATTTCGGCATGGCGGTCTACATGGCGGCGACCGTCGCGGCCGTGGCGGCTTTCGATTTCGACACCCATCTGGCCGGCCGGCTGTTCCAGGGCGTGGCGGCCGGCGCGGTGCGGGTGATCGCCGTGGCGGTTGTGCGCGACCGCTTCGCCGGCCGGGCGATGGCGCGGGCCATGTCCTTCATCATGGTGATCTTCATCCTCGTTCCCGTCGTCGCACCGGGGATCGGCGCCGGCATCCTCCTGATCGGCCCGTGGCAGGATATTTTCTGGTTTCTGCTCGGCGTCGGCGCGATCCTGACGGTGTGGACGTGGCTGCGCCTCGAGGAAACCAGGCCGAAGACGGCGCGCACGCCGCTTACCGCACGGAATTTCGGCGCCGCCGTCGCCGCCGTCCTGAAGAACCGCCAGACCCTGTGCTACACGGCGACGGTCAGCCTGACCTTCGGCCCGCTGCTCGCCTATATCGCCTCGTCGCACCAGATATTCGTCGGCATCTACCGGATCGACGCCTGGTTCCCGGTCGCTTTCGGCGGAATTGCGTTGTTCAGCATCGCCTCCGCCTTCGTTAACGCCCGGCTGGTGCCGAAGCTGGGCATGCGCCGTATGTCCCACAGCGCCCTGCTGATCCAGCTCGGCCTGGCGCTCGCCTTCGCCGCGCTCGCTTCGGCCGGCCAGCCGCCGCTCATCCTGCTGCTCGTCTTCCTCGGCCTCTCCATGTTCATGGTCGGCCTGTGCTTCCCGAACTTCAACGCCCTGGCGATGGAACCCCACGGCGCCATCGCCGGCACCGCCTCGTCGATCACCGGCTTCCTCTCGACGGCCATCGGCGCCGCACTCGGTTGGGCGATCGGCGACGCCTTCGACGGCACCGTCCTGCCGCTCACCCTCGGCTTCGCCGGCTGCGCCGGGCTCAGCATCCTGATCGTGCTGGTTGCCGAGCCGGGCCGCTTCATGCGGATAACGGCGTAGCGGGCAGTTGGCGCGGCGCTGCCGGCGGATCCGGCAGAAACGCCGCGGCGCCGGAAGACCGGAATTCCCGAAGCCCTGTCGGCGTGTCGCCGGAGGGAATCGGCTCTAGCTGTAGTGCACCTTCATGATTTCGTAGGCCTTCGAGCCGCCCGGGGCGGTGACCTCGATGGAGTCGCCGGTTTCCCTGCCGATCATGGCGCGGGCGAGCGGCGAGGTCAGCGAAAGCAGGCCGTTGCGGATGTCACCCTCGTCCTCGCCGACGATCTGGTAGGTGCTTTCCTCGTCCGTATCCTCGTCGGCGAGGGTGACGGTGGCGCCGAAGCGCACGACATCGCCGGACATCGAGGTGGGGTCGATCACCTGGGCGCGGCTGACCTTGTCTTCCAGTTCCATCAGCCGGCCTTCGATAAATGCCTGGCGCTCCTTGGCGGCGTGATATTCGGCGTTCTCCGAGAGATCGCCGTGGGAGCGCGCCTCCTCCAGCGCGTTGATGACGGCGGGGCGCTCCACCGTTCTCAGCCGTTTCATTTCGTCCTGGAGCATGCCGTAGCCACGCTCTGTCATCGGAACCTTATCCATCGGGCGGACCGTCAGTAGTCAAAGGGCTTTCCCGGCGCCTGCGGCAACAGGCTGCTTCATCGGCGTCTCGATGGGGGACGCCGGGGGATGTTGCGCGCGCTCGCGCCTTCGAGTTCTCAGAAAGACGATCCGAAGTATGATTGCAGCGGGGCGACTTCAAGAGCGCCGGTGCGAAGTGCCGCAATCGCTTGCACCGCGGCCCGGGCGCCGGCGATCGTCGTGTAATAGGGGATTTCCCGGAGCAGCGCCGTCTGGCGGAGCGAGAAACTGTCGCGGATCGCCTGGGCCCCCTCGGTCGTGTTGAACACGAGCTGCACACCGCCGTCGGTCATCGCGTCGACGATATGCGGCCGGCCTTCCAGCACCTTGTTGACCTGCCGGGCCGGGATGCCCCTGGCGTTGAGATGGGCGGCCGTGCCGCGGGTCGCGAGTAGCTCGAAACCGAGCGCGGCCAGCCGCTCGGCGATCGGCGCCAGCGCTTCCTTGTCGTGGTCGCGCACCGAGACGAACACGGTACCGGCCTGGGGCAGATGGATGCCGCTCGCCACCTGGGACTTGGCGAAGGCGCGGCCGAAATCCCGGTCCAGGCCCATGACCTCGCCGGTCGACTTCATCTCCGGACCCAGGATCACGTCGACGCCGGGGAAGCGGTTGAACGGAAACACCGCCTCCTTGACCGCGACATGACCGTTTCCCGGGCCGTTCGCCGGCGCCATGCCGAGGTCGAACCCGGCCAGCGTCTCGCCCGCCATGACCCGCGCCGCGATCTTCGCGACCGGCGCGCCTGTCGCCTTGGCGACGAAGGGCACCGTCCGGCTGGCGCGCGGGTTGACCTCGAGGATGTAGACCGTCTCGTCCTTGACCGCGACCTGGATGTTCATCAGGCCGACCACGCCGAGCGCCGCGGCCAGCTTCTCGGCCTGGCGCTCGATTTCGGCGAGGGTCGCGGCCGAGAGCGAGTGGGGCGGCAGGGCGCAGGCCGAGTCGCCGGAATGGATGCCGGCCTCCTCGATATGCTCCATGATGCCGGCGATGCGCACGCCCTCGCCGTCCGAGACGGCGTCGATATCGACCTCGATGGCGTCCTGGAGATAGCCGTCGATGAGCACCGGGTTGTCGCCGGAAACCCGCACCGCCTCGGTCACATAGCGGCGCAGCCCGGACTCGTCGTGGACGATTTCCATGGCCCGGCCGCCCAGCACATAAGACGGGCGCAGCAGCACCGGGTAGCCGATCTTCGCGGCGACGGCGATGGCCTGTTCCATGGATGTCGCCGTGCCGTTGTTCGGCTGGCGCAGGCCGATCTCGTGCAGCAGGCGCTGAAAGCGGTCGCGATCCTCGGCGAGGTCGATGGCGTCCGGCGAGGTGCCGAGGATCGGCACGCCGGCATCGGCCAGCGCGTGGGCGAGCTTGAGCGGCGTCTGGCCGCCATACTGGACGATCACGCCCTTGAGCCGGCCGGCGGATTGCTCCCGGCGGCAGATCTCGATCGCGTCCTCGGCGGTCAGCGGCTCGAAATACAGCCGGTCCGAGGTGTCGTAGTCGGTTGAGACGGTCTCCGGGTTGCAGTTGACCATGATCGTCTCGTAGCCCGCCTCGGCGAGCGCGTAGACCGCATGGACGCAGCAATAGTCGAACTCGATGCCCTGGCCGATCCGGTTCGGACCGCCGCCCAGGATGATCACCTTCTCGCGGTTCGACGGATCGGCTTCGCATTCGGGATCCGCGCCGCTCTCATAGCAGGAATACATGTAGGGCGTGATCGAGGCGAACTCGGCGGCGCAGGTGTCGATCCGCTTGTAGACCGGCCGGACATCGGCGGCCCGGCGTGTTGCCGCAACCTCTGCTTCGGACAGGCCGGCTAGCGCCGCCAGCCTCGCGTCGGAGAAGCCGAGTCCCTTGAGGCGCACAAGTCCGTCCCGGTTTCCGGGCAGGCCTTCGGCTTCGACCTGCCGCTCGGCCTCGACGATTTCGCGAATCCGGGCGAGGAACCAGGGATCGATCCTGCAGGCGTCATGGATCGCGTCGTCGCCGAAGCCGTCGCGCATCGCCTGGGCGACGACGAGCAGCCGGTCGGGCGTCGGTTCGGCCAGCTTGGCGATCATCGCATCCCGCCCGCCGGAAATGTCGACGGGGTCGAGCCCGGTCAGCCCCGTCTCCATCGAGCGGCAGGCCTTCTGCAGGGATTCGGCGAAGGTCCGGCCGATCGCCATGGCCTCGCCGACCGATTTCATCGCCGTGGTCAGGACCGGCTCGGCGCCCTCGAACTTCTCGAAGGTGAAGCGCGGCATCTTGGTGACGACATAATCGATGGTCGGCTCGAAGGAGGCCGGAGTGACGCCGGTGATGTCGTTGCGGATTTCGTCCAGCGTGTAGCCGACGGCGAGCCGGGCCGCGACCTTGGCGATCGGGAAGCCGGTCGCTTTCGAGGCGAGCGCCGAGGAGCGGCTGACCCGCGGGTTCATCTCGATGATGACCTGGCGGCCGGTCGCCGGATCGACGGCGAACTGCACGTTCGAGCCGCCGGTATCGACGCCGATCTCGCGCAGCACCGCAATCGAGGCGTTGCGCATGATCTGGTATTCCTTGTCGGTCAGCGTCAGGGCCGGCGCGATCGTGATGCTGTCGCCGGTGTGGATGCCCATCGGGTCGAGATTCTCGATCGAGCAGACGATGATGCAGTTGTCCGCCCGGTCGCGGACCACCTCCATCTCGAACTCCTTCCAGCCGAGCACCGATTCCTCGATCAGCACCTGGCCGACCGGCGAGGCGCGCAGGCCGCGGCCGACAATGTCGCGGAACTCGCTGCGGTTGTAGGCGACGCCGCCGCCGGTGCCGCCCAGCGTGTAGGACGGCCGGATGATGACCGGCAGGCCGATCCGGTCGAGCGCGTCGCGCGCTTCCTTCTGGCTGCCGACCAGGGCGCTCTTCGGGCTCTCCAGGCCGATGCGCGCCATCGCCTCGCGGAACTGCAGCCGGTCCTCCGCCTTGGCGATGGCGTCCCGGTTGGCGCCGATCAGCTCGACGCCGTGGCGCTCCAGCGCGCCGCTCTCGGCGAGCGCAAGCGCGGTGTTGAGCGCGGTCTGGCCGCCCATGGTCGGCAGCAGCGCGTCGGGCTTCTCCTTCTCCAGGATGCGCTCGACGATTTCCGGCACGATCGGCTCGACATAGGTGGCGTCGGCCAGGCCCGGATCGGTCATGATGGTCGCCGGATTGGAATTGACCAGGATGACCCGGTAGCCCTCGTCCTTCAGCGCCTTGACCGCCTGGGTCCCCGAATAATCGAACTCGCAGGCCTGCCCGATGATGATCGGGCCGGCGCCGATGATGAGGATCGAGGAGATGTCGGTGCGTCTGGGCATCTACGCCTGGTCCGTCCCGGCCATGTGCGCGACGAACCGCTCGAACAGGTAGCGGCTGTCCTGGGGGCCGGGACTGGCCTCCGGGTGGTACTGCACGCTGAACACCGGCCTGCCCTCGACCTTCAGGCCCTCGCAGCCGCCGTCGAACAGGGACTTGTGGGTCATGGTCACGCCGGCGGGCAGGCTGTCGGCATCGACCTCGAAGCCGTGATTCTGGCTGGTGATCTCGACCTTGCCGGTCTCCAGGTCCTTGACCGGATGGTTCGCGCCGCGGTGGCCGTGATGCATCTTGCGCGTCTGCGCGCCGAGCGCCAGGGCGAGCATCTGGTGGCCGAGGCAGATGCCGAAGACCGGCAGATCGAACTTCAGCAGCTGCCGGATGACCGGCACGGCATAGGCCCCGGTCGCCGCCGGATCGCCCGGCCCGTTGGACAGGAACACGCCGTCCGGCGCGTGGCGCAGGATGTCCTCGGCGCTCGCCGTCGCGGGCACGACCGTGACCCGGCAGCCGAGCGAGGCCAGGCTGCGCAGGATGTTGCGCTTGGCGCCGAAATCCATCGCGACGACGTGGCAGCGGGGTTCGCTCTGCCGGCCATAGCCCTCGCCCCAGGTCCAGCCGGTCTCGTCCCAGCGGTAGGTCTGGGTGCAGGACACGTCCTTGGCCAGGTCCATGCCCTCGAGGCCCGGCCAGGCGCGGGCGTTGTCGATCAGGTCGCCGACCGGGAAGTCGCCGGCCGGATCGTGGCGCAGCACGGCATTCGCCGCCCCGCCGTCGCGCAGCCGCCGGGTCAGGCGCCTCGTGTCGACGCCGGCGATCGCCGGCAAATCGTGGCTCTTGAGCCAGCCATCGAGATGCTGCGCGCTGCGGTAGTTGGACGGCTCGGTGATATCGGCGCGGAACACGCCGCCCAGCGCCGACGGGGTGGTTGTCTCGATATCCTCTTCGTTGGTGCCGACATTGCCGATATGCGGAAAGGTGAAGGCGATGATCTGGGCGGCGTAGGACGGGTCGGTGAAAATTTCCTGGTAGCCGGTGAGCGACGTGTTGAAACACAGCTCGCCCAGCACGGTCTTCGCTGCGCCGGCGCCGCGGCCCCAGAATATCGTGCCGTCGTCGAGAAACAGGCCCGCCGTCGCCCAATCCGGACGGGCCGGGCCGGGCCGGGCCGCATCAATCGTTGCCGCAGGCCCCTCGGGCGAGTCCGCAGCCGCGTCGGGCGATGGGGACGCCTGCATCGACAATCCGTTGTCTGAGGCCGTTTTGCCGACCGTGGCGGTTGGAAAGGGCCGGCCCGAAGCGTCCCGGGCGGCGGGCGTTAGGTAGGAAGGGACCGGCTTGCCGGTCAAGCGCAGGCGCCGACATACCCGCCTTCGGGCCGGGCCGCATTTCGTCACAGCGGACCGGCGGGAAAAGGTGAAATCCGGAACAGGGCGCCGGCAACATATCCACAGCCGGAAACCGGTCCATTGACTCCGGAGGCCTGTCGATGGCATTGCTACGCGCTCTTGACGCGCCGCCGGAAACAGCCGGCGCGCCCGGCATCGGGTTTGGGATGGGCCCCTCAGTACGGGCCGGGACTGGAGACGGACAGATGGCTGACGCCATGCTGCGCGACCGCATCAAGGCCGAACTGAAAGCAGCGATGAAGGCCAGGGAACAGCGGAAAACCGCAACCCTGCGCCTGATTTCGGCCGCCTTGAAGGACCGGGACATCGCCGCCCGCGGCAAGGGCGTGCCGGACGGTATCGACGAAACCCAGATCCTCGGCATGCTGCAGACCATGGTGAAGCAGCGCCAGGAAAGCATCGACCATTACGAGCAGGGCGGCCGGCTCGAAATGGCCGAGCAGGAACGCGAGGAGATCGCGATCATCACCGGTTTCCTGCCGCCGCGGCTCGACGAAGCCGCCATGGAGACCGTCGTCGGCTCGGTCATGGCCGAACTCGGCGCGGAATCGATCAAGGATATGGGCCGCACCATGGCCGCGCTGCGCGAGCGCTATGCCGGCCAGATGGATTTCGGCAAGGCGAGCGCGCTGGTGAAGTCGCGCCTGGCGCTCTAGCCGCCGCCGGCCCTGCCGGCGCCGAAATTCCGAATCGCGGCAAGACGGCTGCCGCTGCATCGTGTTACTCTCACGGGATGGCGATCACCCCCCAATTTCTCGACGAGTTGCGCGGCCGGGTGCCGGTGTCGGACGTCGTCGGAAAACGGGTGAAACTGGCGAAGAAGGGGCGCGAATTCAGCGGCCTGTGCCCGTTTCACAACGAAAAGACGCCGTCCTTCACCGTCAACGACGACAAGGCCTTCTACCACTGCTTCGGCTGCGGCGCGCATGGCGACGTCATCCGCTTCGTGACCGAGACCGAGGGGCTGACCTTCCCCGAAGCGGTCGGGAAGCTGGCCGGCATGGCCGGCATGGAAGTGCCGAAGGCGACGCCGGAGGAACGCCAGCGCGCCGAGCGCGCCAAAAGCCTCCAGGAAGCCTGCGAGGCCGCCTTCCGCTTTTTCCGGCGGCGGCTCGAAGGGCCGGACGGCGCCGCGGCGCTGGCCTACCTGCGCCGGCGCGGCCTGAAGCCGGAAACCATGGAGGCGTTCGGGCTGGGCTGGGCGCCGGACGGCCGGAGCGCGCTGAAACAGGCGCTGACCGGCGAAGGCTTTCCGGAAGCCATGCTGATCGAGGCCGGCCTGCTGATAAAGCCGGAAGACGGCGGCGAGAGCTACGACCGGTTCCGCGGCCGGGTGATCTTCCCGATCGCCGACCGGCGCGGCCGGGTCATCGCCTTCGGCGGCCGGGCGCTGGGCGATATTCAGCCAAAATATCTCAATTCCCCGGAGACCCCGCTGTTCAACAAGGGCCGGCTGCTTTACGCGCTGGACAAGGCGCGGCAGGCGGTGCGCGACGGTTCGGATGTCATCGTCACCGAAGGCTATACGGACGTGATCGCGCTCCACCAGGCCGGGTTCGCCGGCGCCGTCGCGCCGCTCGGCACGGCGCTCACAGAGAGCCAGATCGAGGAATTGTGGCGCCTCGCGCCGGAGCCGGTGCTGTGCTTCGACGGCGACGAGGCCGGTCGCCGCGCCGCCGGCCGGGCACTCGACCGGCTGCTGCCCCGCCTGGTGCCCGGCAAGACGGCCCGCTTCGTTTTCCTGCCGGAAGGCGAGGACCCGGATTCCTTCGTCAGCCTGTCCGGGCCGGAAGCCTTCGGCCGCCTCGTCGACCGCGCGACGTCCGTCTCCGAAGCGCTGTGGCGGCGCGTGGCGGGAACGCAGACGATCGATTCGCCCGAATATGCCCTGATCGTCAGGAAGAATATCGACGAGACCGTCGCGCAGATGGCCGAGCGGGACACGCAGTTCTACTATCGCGCCTTTCTCAACAAGAGGCTGTCCTCGCTGATCTGGGAAAGACGGAACCGGACGAACAAGTCCGGCCTCGTCGAAATGAAATCGGATATCGTTCCGGAAGAGAATATCGCGAACACGCAGAAGGCTCTGGTCGCGGCCCTGATCAACCATCCTCACCTCATCCGGCGCTACGGGGAGCGGCTCGTCGAGGCGGAATTCGTCTCGCCGGAGCTGGCAATAGTTCTGATGGACACCATCGAGCTGTACGGCGATTCCGAGGGCGTGGATGCCGAAGATCTGAAAGAGCATCTGCGGGCGCGGGGCCACGGCGATCTGGTCGGGAGAATCTGCAGCCGGAAAATTTACGAAGTCGCGCATTTTGCCGATCCGGCTTTCGATCGTGCATCGGTCGAACCGGGCGTCGCGGATGCGTTGCGGCAGCTGGAGCGGAGTTTCGCCAGGGCGGAGCTGCAGCAGCGGCTGAAACGCGGCCTGTACCGCGAGGACGATGCCGAATATGCCCGGCTGTCCGAGCTCGCCGCAGACATCGCGCGTCAGGCGGCCGCCGCCGAAGAGGCCGAACCCGGGTAGCTCCGGCTCCCCTTGCGATACTGCGGCCTTGTTGTCCGCGGGATGGGGGCTATATCTCCGCGAGTCGCATGGATGCGTCCGGGATTTCGGCTCGCGGCGCTTCGGGGGCAGCTTCGGGGGACAGGGCCACGTTCGCGGCGCGCGCACGACGCTCCGGAGGCGCGGCGCCGGCCCTGCGATAACCGGAGTGTATAATCAAATCGTGCGCGCCGGCGCGCCTGCGCCGCACGAAGCTGAGGGCGGGAGCTACATGGCAAGCAAGGCCACGGCGGCACAGGCGGTTTCCACCGAAACGCAGAACGATACCGACGATGCGCTGATCGATGCGCTGGCGGCGGCGGAAAAGAAGCTGGTCGCGAAAGGCAAGGAGCAGGGCTATCTCTCCGAAGAGGAGATCGACACCGCCATTCCGCCCGACCGGGTGACCCACGAGCAGCGCGAAGACATCCTGGCCCGTCTGTCGGTGATGGGCATCAATGTGGTCGATGCCGAGACTCCGGACGAGAAGGAGCCGGAGAGCGCCGGCGAACCGGCCGAGCGCAAGGGCAATGTCGCCGACGATGTCGGCCGGACCGACGATCCGGTGCGCATGTATCTGCGCGAGATGGGATCGGTCGAGCTGCTGTCCCGCGAAGGCGAAATCGAAATTGCCAAACGCATCGAGGCCGGCCGTGAGAAGATGATCGGCGGCCTGTGCGAAAGCCCGCTCACCATGCGTGCCGTCGTCGCCTGGCGCGATGCGCTGCAGGATGGCGCGGTCCTGCTGCGCGACATCATCGACCTGGAAGCGACGTTCAGCGGCCCGGCGGAGAACCGCGCCGAGGGCGATGACGCGGCCGGAGACGCTTCGGAACGCGGCGGTTCCGACGGCGGCGGAACGGCGCCCGGTGCTGCAGCGGCCGGGCCGGCGAACGCCGCAGTTTCGGAAGCCGGGGCGGCCGGGCCTGCGCTCGCGGAGGCCGACGCCGGCGAACCGATCGACCTGAGCCCGGCTCCGGACAACGACAACGAGCCGGAGGCCGGAATTGACGCAACGGCGGCAGGGGAGGCCGCCCCGGCCGGAGGGGCCGAAGCGCCGGGAGAGGACAGGGACGAAGGAGACAGGGACGAAGGAGAAGACGCTGACGGAGCCGATGCCGTGGCTGCGGCCGAGGACGGAGAAGACGGGGACGGCGAAGACGGGGACGGCGCCGCCGCGGCGCCGGACGACGACGAAGACGACGAGGATACTGCCGCGAACATGTCGCTGGCCGCCAAGGAAGCCTCCCTGATGCCGGAGGTGCTGGCGAATTTCGACGCCATCGCGAAGACCTACGAAAAGCTGCGCAAGATCCAGGGAGCCAGGCTGGAATCGATGCGCGAGGGCAACGATCCGAACGCCCGCGCCGAACGGCGCTACCGGGCGGTGCGCGGCGAGCTGGTCGGCCTCGTCGAGCGCATCCACATGAACAACCAGCGTATCGAAGAGCTGGTCGAACAGTTCAAGGAGCTGAACACGCTGCTGCTCGGCCTGGAAGGCAAGCTGATGCGCCTGGCGCTCGATTGCGGCGTCGACCGCAAGGAATATCTGGAACACTATCGCGGCTCGGAGCTGGACCCCGGCTGGCTCGACCGGATGGCGCAGCGCAACACGCCGGGCTGGCAGGAGCTGAACGAAAACCACCGCCTGGAGATCGAGGATCTGCGCGCCGGCATCGCCGAGGTTTCGCGCGCCGCCGAACTGCCGGTCAACGAGTTCCGCCGCATCTCCAGGACCGTCCAGCAGGGCGAGCGCGAAGCCGGCCAGGCCAAGAAGGAGATGGTCGAGGCCAATCTCCGCCTCGTCATCTCGATCGCCAAGAAATACACCAACCGCGGCCTGCAGTTCCTCGACCTGATCCAGGAAGGCAATATCGGCCTGATGAAGGCGGTCGATAAGTTCGAATACCGCCGTGGCTACAAATTCTCGACCTACGCCACTTGGTGGATCCGCCAGGCCATCACCCGCTCGATCGCCGACCAGGCGCGCACCATCCGCATTCCGGTGCACATGATCGAGACGATCAACAAGCTGGTCCGCACCTCGCGCCAGATGCTGCACGAGATCGGCCGGGAGCCGACGCCCGAGGAGCTGGCCGAGCGGCTGCACGTTCCGCTGGAGAAGGTGCGCAAGGTCCTCAAGATCGCCAAGGAGCCGATCTCGCTCGAAACCCCGATCGGCGACGAGGAAGACAGCCATCTCGGCGATTTCATCGAGGACAAGAACGCCATCGTGCCGCTCGACGCGGCGATCCAGTCCAACCTGCGCGAGACGACGACCCGGGTGCTGGCGACGCTGACGGCGCGCGAAGAGCGCGTGCTGCGCATGCGCTTCGGCATTGGCATGAACACCGACCACACGCTGGAAGAGGTCGGCCAGCAATTCTCCGTCACCCGCGAGCGCATCCGCCAGATCGAGGCCAAGGCCCTGCGCAAGCTCAAACACCCGAGCCGGTCAAGGAAGCTGCGGAGTTTTTTGGATACCTAGCGGGCGGGTTGCGGGCCGGGAGACGACCATGCGGATCGTCGCTTGGAATTGCCAAGGTGGCCTTCACAATAAATTCGAGCCTCTTCTGGCGCTAAATCCGGACATTGCCGTTGTTTCCGAATGCGCGCAGCCGGAGATACTGATGCGCAAATGTGAATTACCGGCGTTTTCCGCGCCACCGATCTGGACCGGGGGTAATCAGAATAAGGGGTTGGCGGTTTTCTTTTTCAGCGATGCTGTTGGAACTCTTCACAGCCCATTCAATCGCGATTTGCATGGCATCATCCCGGTCGAGGTCACTGCGCCATGGCGCCTTAACCTACTTGCAGTATGGGGGCCGATGGGGCTTCCCAAAGCCGATCCGGGACCCCTGAATCGGGCGCTGGAATTTTACCACCGATTCCTGATCGAGCGGGACGCAGTGGTCGCTGGCGATTTCAACCATAATGTCATTTGGGACGAGGACGGCTGGGTGCGTAGTTTCGGCAATACGATCACCCAGTTGGACAGTTTGGGTCTGGCCAGCGCCTACCATGAGAAGACCAGCGAGGACCACGGGCAAGAAAGTTGCCCGACATTCTATTTCTACCGGAAACGGAACAAACCGTATCACATTGACTATATCTTCATGCCCCGCGCCTGGACGAAACGGGAGTACAGCCTGAGTGTCGGTTCATTCGAGGCTTGGACCGGCGCCGGCATCAGCGACCACGCGCCAGTAGTGCTCGACATCGCTGACACCTGATCGCTCGGGCTTTCCGGCCCCGGCTACCGCCTCTATTTTCTCCGCGAGGGCGCGACGGTCGTGATGCTTTGCGGCGGCGACAAGGGCAGCCAACGCCGCGACATCGAGCGCGCCGGCCGATTGGCGCGAGACTGGAGACGGACATGACCGAAACCTTCGGGAAATGGGACGCTGCGGAACATCTGCGCACCAGGGAAGATGCGCGGCTCTACCTGGAGGCCTGTGCCGAGGAGGATCCGGGCGACGGCAGCCTGATCCGGGCGGCGCTGAACGATATCGCGCGGGCGAAAAATATGAGCCGGCTGGCGCGCGAGGCGGGCATGAGTCGCGAGGGGCTGTACAAGGCCCTGTCGGAAGACGGCAACCCCTCCTTCGCCACGGTGATGCGGATAACGCGCGCGCTGGGAATGCAGCTTCGCATCACGGCGTAGCGGTTCCGCCGCTCGCGGCCGGCCGGTTCCTCGAAGGCCGCGCCCCGCACCTCCCCCGTTGGCCTGCGCCGCCGGTTGGCGTATTGCTGTCGCCTGACCGGAGCGCGGCGAGGGAGAGGGCGCCATGATGCAGGAGCGGATCGAGGCGAAGTGGATCCGGGCGTTCGAGGCGGTGTTCGGCCTGTGCGCGGTCGAACCCGGCGATGCGGTCGCCATCCTGTCGGAGAGCCAGTCGCGCGGCATCAACGTGCAGCTCGCCGAACTGGCGCTGAGCGCGATGGGCGCGCGGCCGTTCCATGTGGTGCTGCCGTCGCCGCCGCAGTCCGCCCCCGTGCCGGTGCGCTCAACCGGGGCGAGCGACGCGGTGCAGGGCCTCGCGCCGGTGATCGAGGCGCTCGGCGCGTCGGCCCTGTTCGTCGACTGCACCGTGGAGGGCATGCTGCACGCGCCGGAACTGCCGGAGATCCTCAAGAAGGGCACGCGCGGCCTGATGATCTCCAACGAGCATCCCGAAGCTCTGGAGCGGCTGGCGCCCGACGCCGAGCTCGAAGGCCGGGTCAAGACCGGGATCAAGATGCTGCGCGCGGCCTCGGAAATGCACATCGCGTCCGACGCCGGAACCGACCTCACGATCCGGGTGGCGGGTGCGGCGGCGGGCGGCGGCTGGGGTTTCACCAGGCGGCCCGGAACCATGACCCACTGGCCCGGCGGCCTGTGCCTGTGCTTCCCGGCCGCCGGCAGCGTCAACGGGCGGCTGGTGCTCGACCGGGGCGATGTCAACCTGACGCTCAAACGCTATATGGAAGCGCCGGTGACGCTGAAGGTCGAGGACGATTACGTCACCGACATCGCCGGCGACAATCTCGATGCCGACCTGTTTCGCGCCTACATCGCCGCCTGGGGCGACCGCGAGGCCTATGCCGTCAGCCATGTCGGCTGGGGCATGAACCCGGCGGCGCGCTGGGAATCGATGGCGCTCTACGACAAGACGGATTTCAACGGCACGGAGCTGCGCGCCTTCGCCGGCAATTTCCTCTACTCGACCGGGGCGAACGAAGTGGCGGGGCGGCATACGCTCGGCCATTTCGACCTGCCGCTGCGCCACTGCACGGTATCGCTGGACGGCCGGACGGTCGTCGACCGGGGCGTGTTGCAGGGCGACCTCGCGGCATGAACGCGCCGCCGCCGACGGACGTCCCGTCCTGCATCGAGGGCGGGACGGGCCCGAATGCCGCGCTCTTCCTGCACGGCATCGGCGGCGACTCCGGCAGCTTCGCCGACACTCTGTCCGCCTTGCCCGAAGGCTGGCGCGGCGTCGCCTGGGACGCGCCGGGCTACGGCAATTCCACGCCAATGGCGGAGATGACCTTCGAAACCCTGGCCGCGGCGGCGGTCCGCCTGCTCGATGCGCAGGGCGTCCGGCGCGCCGTCATCGTCGGCCATTCCATGGGCGGCATGATCGCCCAGGAAATCGCCGCCCGCTATCCGGAGCGCGTCCGGGGGCTGGTCCTGTTCGCCACCAGCGCCTCGTTCGGCGGGCGCGATGCGCTCTTCCGCATGAAATTCCTTGCCGACCGCCTCGCGCCGCTCGACCGGGGACTGACGCCGGGGGACATCGCCCGGCCACTGGTTCCGAGCCTGTTCGGGCCCGAGCCGCCGCCCGGGGCGCTGGAGCGCGCCGTCGCGAGCATGGCAGCGCTGTCTTCCGCCACCTATCGCCAGGCGCTCAACTGCATCGTCCATTACGACCGCAGGGACGATCTGGCCCGGATCGCCTGCCCGACCCTGGTGCTGGCCGCCGAACTCGATAAGCTCGCGCCGCCGCGCACCATGGAACGGATGGCCAGGGCCGTCCCCGGCGCGCGCTACCGTTGCCTCGCCGGGGCGGGCCATCTGGCCAACATGGAGGACCCGGCGGCGTTCAACGCTGAAATCTGCCGTTTCCTGAAGGACGTTTCCCGGCAAGAACCGGATAGCCCCGGAGAAGCTGGATGACGCAAGCGCTCATGGATATCCACGGGGCGGACGCGACCGCCCGGCAGAAAGACCTGGTCGGCCGCATCCGCGAACTGGGCCGCGACCGGTTCCGCCCCCGCGCCGCCGATCTGGACGCCCGCAACGTCTTCCCGTTCGAGAACTACGCCGATCTCCGGGAGGCCGGCTTCCTGGCCGTGACGATCCCCGAGGATCATGGCGGCATGGGCGCCGACTACCAAACCTACGCCCTGATCTCCGCCGAACTGGGCCGCTGGTGCCCGGCCACCGCGCTCACTTTCAACATGCATGCCAGCACACTGCTGTGGGCGTCGCGCCTGGCGGACGAGCTGGAGATGCCGGACGATGTGCGCGCGCAGCACAACATCCGGCGCGCCGCCCTGTTCCGCCGGGTCGTCGAGGAGGGCATGCTGTTCGCCCAGCCCTTTTCCGAGCCGGACAGCGCGGCAGCCGCGGGCAAGGCGGCGTTCGGCACCACGGCGCGGCCGGTCGAGGGCGGCTACCGGGTCGACGGCGTCAAGCATTTCGCCTCGCTCTCCGGCGCCGCCAGCCATTACGGCCTGGTCTGCACGCTGCAGCAGGAGGGCGTCGAGCCGATCCCGCAGAACACCATGTTCCTTGCCGTGCCAGCCGAAGCCGAGGGCGTGACGCTCTTCGGCGAATGGGACGTCATGGGCATGCGGCCGACCGACAGCCGCTCGCTGAAGTTCGACAATGTCTTCGTTCCGGACGACCTGACCATGCTGCCGCACGGCCTCTACTACCAGGCCGCGCTGAACTGGCCGCACATGTTCATGACATTGACGCCGACCTATCTCGGCCTCGCCCATGCCGCCTTCCAGTTCACCGTGGACTATCTGCGCGGCGAGGTTGCGGGGGCACCGCCGGCCGGCCCGGCGCGCCACAGCCCGGCCAAGCAGCTCGCGGTGGCCGAGATGCGCCTCAAGCTCGAACAGGCGACGGCCCTGTTCCGGCGCGCGATCGCCGAGGCCCGGCTGCGCCCGACCAAGGAAGACCGGCTGCGCGCCTACGCCGCCCAGTTCACCGTCATGGAATATGCCAACGACATCGCCCGGCTCGGCCTGCGGACCTGCGGCGGCCGGGCGATCTTCAAGAATTTCGACATCGAGCGCTGGTATCGCGACAGCCGCTGCGGATCGCTGATGCTGCCCTGGACGGCGGAGATCTGCCTGGAACGGCTGGGCCGGGAAAGCCTGTTCGAACGCGGCGAAAGATGACGGCCGGACGAACGGCGGGACGCGGCCAGACCGATATTTCCGGCTGGATCGCCCACCGGGCCGGCTGGGCGCCGGACGATACCGCGATCCGGTTCGAAGGCGCGGATATTTCCTATGCGATGTTGGAGGACCGGATCGGGCGGCTCGCCGGGGCGCTCGCCGGCGAGCTGGGAGTCGCCGAAGGAGGCCGGGTGGCGCATCTCGGCGTCAACGCGCCGGAGATGATCGAACTGCTGTTCGCCTGCGCCCGCCTGGGCGCGATCTTCGTGCCGCTGAACGGCCGGCTGACGGTCGAGGAGCATCTGTGGCAGGTGCGGGACTGCGGCGCTGCGCTGCTGTTCGTCGAGCCGGACTATTTCGGTCATGCCGCAGAACTTGCCGCGGCGTTGCCGGAACTGCGCATCGCGACCTATGCCGGCGCCGACCCGCGCTGGCCGGCCCTGGAGCGGCTTTGCGAGGCGGCGGCCCACTGCCCGCCGTCGCTGCGCGCCGACCTGCGCTGTCCGGCGAAGATCGTCTACACCTCGGGCACGACCGGCCGGCCCAAGGGCGCGGTCCTGTCCCAGGAAGCGCTGTTCCACACCGCGCTGAACGGCCAGTCGGTCTTCGAGTTCACCCGGGCCGACCGTATCCTGACGGCGATCCCGCTGTTCCATGTCGGCGGCATGAACATCCAGACCCTGCCCGGCCTGCGCGCCGGCGCGACGGTCCTGCTCCATCGCCGCTTCGATCCGGCCGCGGTCCTGGGGGCGCTGGCCGGGGACCGGCCGACCCTGCTCGCCATCGTGCCGGCCATGGCGCGCGCGCTGTTCGCCCTGCCGGATTTCGCCGATGTCGACCTGTCCGGCCTGCGCTGCGTGTGCATGGGATCCTCCTCGGTGCCGCCCGCCCTGTTCGCGCCGTGGCACGCGAAGGGCCTGCCGGTGAACCAGGTCTACGGCCTGACCGAGAGCGGCCCGACCGCA
Organism: Alphaproteobacteria bacterium; assembly: GCA_965202925.1. GTDB lineage: Bacteria > Pseudomonadota > Alphaproteobacteria > Bin65 > Bin65 > Bin65. The sequence continues at coordinate 88,672 of CBDBCG010000004.1, forward strand.
GTCGCGCTGCCCATCGCCGACGGCTTCGCGCGCAGCGCCTCGGCCGGCAAGCCGGTGCTGCATTGCGAAGCGAAGGTCGTCGCCGACGACAGCGGCCGGAACGCGGCGCCCGGCAAAATCGGCGAAATCTGGCTGCGCGGGCCAAACCTGATGACGGAATACTGGGCCAATCCCGAAGCGACTGCCGCGTCCTTCGCCGAAGACGGCTGGTTCAGGACCGGCGACCTCGGCCGTATCGACCGGGACGGCTATTTCTTCGTCGAGGACCGCAAGACGGACATGATCGTCTCCGGCGGCGAAAACATCTATCCGGCGGAACTGGAGCGGATTCTCGCCGAAGCGGACGACCTGGCCGAGTTCGCCGTCATCGGCCGGCCGGACGAGAAATGGGGCGAGACGCCGGTCTGCGTGGCGGTGCCGAAGCCGGGCGCCGCGGTCACCGGGGAATCGGTCCTGGCGCTGTTCGACGGCCGGCTGGCCCGCTACAAGCGGCCGCGCGTTGTCGTGCTCACCAAAGGGCCGCTGCCGCGCACGCCGCTCGGCAAGGTCCGCAAGTTCGAACTGCGCGAGGCCCTGCTCGCCGGCCGGCTGGGGTCGTAGGCCGCTCCGGGTCCGGGTGACACCCGACCTGCAACCCGCCTCACACCGTCTTGCCCTTGAAGCGGCACAGGTCGTTGACGATGCAGGACGGGCAATCCGGCCTGCGCGCCTTGCAGACATAGCGGCCGTGCAGGATCAGCCAGTGGTGGGCGTGCTGCTTGAATTGCGCCGGCGTCGCCTTCTCCAGCTTCTGTTCGACGGCGAGCGGCGTCTTGCCGGGCGCGAGGCCGGTCCGGTTGCCGACCCGGAAGATATGGGTATCGACCGCGATCGTCGGCTGGCCGAAGGCGATGTTCAGGACGACGTTCGCCGTCTTGCGGCCGACGCCCGGCAGGGCCTCCAGCGCGGCGCGGTCCTGCGGCACCCGGCTGGCGTGTTTCTCGATCAGGATATGGCTGAGCGCGATCACGTTCTTCGCCTTGGCGTTGTAGAGCCCGATGGTGCGGATATGCGCCTTCAGGCCGGCCTCGCCGAGCGCCACCATCTGCTCCGGCGTCGTCACCTGCGCGAACAGGGCCTGCGTCGCCTTGTTGACGCCGACATCGGTCGCCTGGGCCGACAGGACGACCGCGACCAGCAGGGTATACTCGTTGACATGGTTCAGCTCGCCCTTCGGCGCCGGCCGCTGCGCCTCGAGGCGGCTGTACATCTCGACGATATCGGCTTTCCTCATGGCGCGGACCTTACCACGAAACCGCGAATCGGTTATGGTCGGGGCATGACCCGGCCGCCGGTTTACCTCGACGCCGAACTCCGGCCCAACCGCAGCCTCAGCCCGCGCGGCTTCCGCTGGCTGATGGGCGGGCTGATGGCGCTTTCCCTGGTCGCCGGCATCGTGTTCGTCTCGATCGGCGCCTGGCCGGTCTTCGGCTTTTTCGGGCTCGACGTGCTGCTGATCTGGCTCGCCTTCCGCGCCAGCTACCGCAGCGGCGCGATGTTCGAATATCTCAGGCTCACCCGCGACGCGCTGGAAGTGAAGCGCATCCACCCGTCCGGCCGCGAGCAGAAATGGTCGTTCCAGCCCTGGTGGGTCCGGGTGTCGCTGCCCCGGCCGGTGAAGCACGAGAGCCAGCTCTCGCTGTCGTCCCACGGTCGCCGGCTGGTCGTCGGCGCTTTCCTCAGCCCGCGGGAGCGCGGCGAGGTCGCCGACGCGCTGGAAGACGCCCTGCACCGGATGCGCGCGGCGCCGGCCTGAGATCGGCCCGACTGCCGGCCCGACTGCCGGCGCGCCGCGCGCCTCAGCGCAGGCCGAGCACGTCCGCCATGTCGTAGAGGCCCGGCTGCCCGCGTTGCGTCCGGCCGGCGGCCCAGCGCGCCGCGCGCACCGCGCCGCGGGCGAAGATGGCGCGGCTGCCCGCCTTGTGGGTCAGCTCCACGCGCTCGCTCTCGGTGGCGAACACGACCGTATGCTCGCCGGCGACGTCGCCGCCGCGCAATACGGCGAAGCCGATATCGCCCTGCCGGCGCGCACCGGTGACGCCGTCCCGGCCCCGTTCGGCCACCGCGTCCAGTTCGACGCCCCGGCCCCGTGCGGCGGCGCGGCCGAAGCCGAGTGCGGTGCCCGACGGCGCGTCCGCCTTGTATCTGTGGTGCATCTCGACGATCTCGATATCCCAGTCGTCGGCCAGGGCGCGCGCGACCTGCTCCGTCACCGCGAACAGCAGGTTGACGCCCAGGCTCATGTTGGGCGCGTAGACAACCGGCACCTTCTCGGCGGCGGCTTCCAGGGCTGCCGTCTGCGCCGGCTCCAGCCCGGTCGTGCCGATGACCAGCGCCGTGCCGGTTTCCGCTGCGGCGGCCGCGTGCCCCGCCGCCGCGGCCGGCACCGTGAAATCGACCAGCACGTCGCTCGCCGCGGCGGCCGCGCCGGTATCGGCGACCACCGTCACGCCCAGCGGATCGAGCCCGGCCAGCTCCCCGGCATCCTGGCCGATCGCGCCGGCGCCCGGCTGTTCCGTCGCCGCCGCGACCGCACAGCCCTCCGCAGCGCCGATTTCCCGCACCAGCATCCGGCCCATCCGGCCGCTGCATCCCAGGACGGCTATCCGGCAATCGCCCATGTCGCTGTTCCCGTTTGCCGACATTCCGGTTCCCGCCCTGCCTAAGGCACGCCGCCCGACGGCGCAAGGCGGCTTCACCCCAGATCGTAGCTTTGCAGGGGCCGGTATGTCGGGCCGTGCCGGGTCAGTTGGCTCTCGTAGAGGGTGAAGTCGCCGACCTCGAAGGGCGGGGCCCGGAAATCGCCGTGCTCGGACAGGAAGTTCGCCACATGGTGCCCGGTCTCGCCCCGGATCCGCGCCAGCGTGACATGGGGCCGGAACCTGCGCGCCTCCGCCGGAAATCCGGCGCGCACGACGGCGGATTCGACGCTGGCCTGAAGCCGGTTCAGCAGATCGTTCGCCTCGACGCCGGCCCAGACGGAGCGGGCCTTGCGCAGCTTGCCGAAATGGCCGACGCCGGCCAGCGACAGCGCGAACGGCCGCGCCCGCACCGCGCCGAGCGCGCTGTCGACATCCTCGGCCCGGTCCCCGGCTACCTCGCCGATGAAGCGCAGGGTGACGTGATAGTTGTCGGACTCGATCCAGCGCGCGCCGGGGATGCCGCGCTCCAGCATCGAGAGCGTGTCGCGCAGGGCTTCGGGAAGCGCGAGGCCGACGAACAGGCGGATCATGGACTCGGGACCGGTGCGGGCGGATCGGGCGGGGCATTCCGCAGACCGCAAGGATATGCCGGAACGGGCCCCCGGCCCGCAACCCGTCATTCCGACCGGAGCAACCCCCCAACCGTCATTTCGAGCGAAGCAACTCCCCAACCGTCATTTCGACCGACGCGAAGCGAGTGGAGAAATCCGGCTGGCGACGGAGGCCGGCCAGATGCCGGAACCTACGGCGTCGACGGAGCGCCCGCCGGATTTCTCCACTCCGCCCCGGCCGGGGGCCGGGGCTCCGGTCGAAATGACGGGAGAGGGGGCGCCCCGGCCGGGGGCCGGGGCTGCGGTCGAAATGACGGGAGAGGGGGCGCCCCCGGCCGGGGGCCGGGGCTCCGGTCGAAATGACGGGGGTGGGCAGGCGCGGCGATTGCGGTTGACCGGCGCAGTTATGTTCGATAATTGTTCCTGCCATGCGCAAGGGCGGCCACGTCTACATTATCGGGAGCCTGCGGCAGACGCTCTATGTCGGCGTAACGGCCGATCTGGCGCGGCGCCTGCACGAGCACCGCACCGGCGCGCTCAAGGGTTTCTCGGCGCGGTACAGGATCTGGCGGCTGCTCTGGTGCGAACCGCACGACGACATTCTCGGCGCGATAGCGCGGGAGAAACAGATCAAGCGCTGGCGGCGCGAAAAGAAGCTCGCGCTGATCGCACGGACGAACCCGGAATTCCGGGACCTCGGGCCGCTGCTCAACCGATAGCCCCTCCCGCCGCCCCCCCGCCGTCATTTCGACCGACGCAACTCCCCTCGCCGTCATTTCGACCGAGCGCAGCGAGTGGAGAAATCTGGCTGGCGACGGAGGCCGGCCACAGGCGCTGCCTTGTGGCGTCGATGGAGCGCCCGCCGGATTTCTCCACTCCGCCCCGGCCGGGGGCCGGGGCTCCGGTCGAAATGACGGGAGAGGGGGCGCCCCCGGCCGGGGGCCGGGGCTCCGGTCGAAATGACGGTAAGGGGGCGGCGGTGCCGTCGCATCCCGCCCTCGACCCCTCATTCCGGCCGGGACACGCCCCTTGCCGGCATCCCGGCCGACCGAAGCCCTCCGCCCCGGTCATTTCGAGCGAAGCAACCCCCTCGCCGTCATTTCGACCGAGCGCAGCGAGCGGAGAAATCTGGCTAGCGACGGAGGCCGGCCACAGGCGCTGCCTTGTGGCGTCGATGGAGCGCCCGCCGGATTTCTCCACTCCGCCCCGGCCGGGGGCCGGGGCTCCGGTCGAAATGACGGGAGAGGGGGCGCCCCCGGCCGGGGGCCGGGGCTCCGGTCGAAATGACGGTAAGGGGGCGGCGGTGCCGTCGCATCCCGCCCTCGACCCCTCATTCCGGCCGGGACACGCCCCTTGCCGGCATCCCGGCCGACCGAAGCCCTCCGCCCCGGTCATTTCGAGCGAAGCAACCCCCTCGCCGTCATTTCGACCGAGCGCAGCGAGCGGAGAAATCTGGCTAGCGACGGAGGCCGGCCACAGGCGCTGCCTTGTGGCGTCGATGGAGCGCCCGCCGGATTTCTCCACTCCGCCCCGGCCGGGGGCCGGGGCTCCGGTCGAAATGACGGTAAGGGGGCGGCGGTGCCGTCGCATCCCGCCCTCGACCCCTCATTCCGGCCGGGACACGCCCCTTGCCGGCATCCCGGCCGACCGAAGCCCTCCGCCCCGGTCATTTCGAGCGAAGCAACCCCCTCGCCGTCATTTCGACCGAGCGCAGCGAGCGGAGAAATCCGGCTGGCGACGGAGGCCGGCCAAATGCCGGAACCTACGGCGTCGACGGAGCGCGGGCCAGATTTCTCCACTCCGCCCCGGCCGGGGGCCGGGGCTCCGGTCGAAATGACGGGAGAGGGGGCGCCCCGGCCCGCAGGGCCGGGGCGTAGTGGAGGAATCTCGACTCGGTCTCACCGACAAGAAACCCTTGGTTCTGCGTTGAGATTCCTCCCCTTCGACTTCGCTCAGGGCAGGCTGCTACGCGCCCCGGATGAAATCCGGGGCGCTCCGGTCGGAATGACGGTAAGGGCCCCGGCGCATCGGCCCCCGCCCGGCCGGGAGGGGGCGGCTTTGCGTTAGAGCCTGCCGCTGCGGACTCGGTCCGGGTCCCCAGCGGGCGTTTCTCCCGGTATTTCTCCCGTTATTTCGCCCGGCATTTCTCCGCGCGGCTCCGCGCCCTCCGCCAGGCTGTCGCCGATGCTGTCGGCGATCCGGGCGGCGGCGCTCTGGATCGAGTTCCGGGCGAGGTGGGCGTAGCGCGCGGTGGTCTGGACCTGGGTGTGGCCGAGCAGCTTGCCGATCATGGTCAGGCTCTCGCCCAGCGCCAGCGCCCGCGAGGCGAAGGAGTGGCGCAGGTCGTGCAGGCGCACATCCTCCAGCCCGGCGCGCTTGCGGACGATGGTCCAGGGCCGCTGCAGGTTCGCGCGGCGGGTGCCGGGGAACCGGCCCGGAAACACAAAGGGATTGCCCGGCTCGCGGGGCAGCGACGCCAGCACCGCGCGCGCCTCCGGCGACAGCGGCACGGCGCGGCGCCCGGTCTTGGAATCCGGCAGTTCGATCTCGTCCGCCGCGACATACTCCCAGCGCAGGCCGCAGATTTCCGACATCCGGCAGCCGGTCAGCAGCAGCAGGCGGATCGCGGCGACCGCCGAGGGCATTTCGTCTTCGGCCGCGCGCAGCGCCGCGCCCAGGCGCGCCATCTCCTCCGGCGACAGGAACCGCTCCCGCTTGTGCTCCCGGTACAGCTTGACATGGCGGCAGGGATTGGTGCCGTCCGGCCGCCAGCCCCAGACCTCGGCGAGCGTGAACATCTTGGAGAGCACGCCGAGCATCCGGTTGGCCTGGTAGGGCGTGCCACGCAGGGCATGGTGCAGTTCCGCAACGTCCCGGCGCAGGACCTCGCCGGCCGGCATGCCGCCGATCGCGGGGACGATCAGCTTCTCCACCATCCGGCGGTAGTGCGCCTGGGTGCCCGGCTTGCAGTGCACCGGAACATAGTCCTCCAGAAACCGGCGCCCGAGGTCCGCCACCGACGGCGGCGCGTCCTCCTGCCCGTTCGCGTCCTCGCGCGGATCGATGCCCTGCCTCGCCAGCGCCGCGATCCGCTGCGCCTCCGCCCGCGCATCGTCGGCACTCATCCTCCCCTTACCCATGCTCCCGTTGCCCATGCTCTTCTTACCGGGCGCGCCGCAGGGCCCGAGGGTGAACCAGCGCAGCCGGCCGCGCACACGGGTCTGGAACACCCAGGTCTTCCGGCCCGATGCGCGGACCCGGATGCCGAAACCGGTCAGCTCGGTGTCCCAATAAACGGTGTCGCCATTGTTTGCCGGGATCGCGCCGACGGTGCGGTCGGTCAGTCTGGATATTCGATTTACCATGCCGTTCGGGCCTTTCTGCAAGCGCCGGACCCCACCGATCCGGCAAACAACCGGCAAACAGAATCGGCAGATTCCGTGCGAAACGCTGCCCGATGCGATCGCACTGAACCTGCGGGAATTCCGACAATTCAATGCGTTATCCGATTCCGAAGCCGGCGCACTCTATAACATGAGGTCACGCTCCTCAAGAACCAGATGAAGTCGGCCATGATGGCCAAGGGTCCGGACAAGAATATCGTCTCCGGCAACAGCCGCGTGAAGGTCACGATCTACGGCCAGGTCAACACGGCGTTCCGGGTGATCAGCCAGGGCGGCGAGTCGAACTACCAGACCGTGAGCAACGACGGTTCGAGCCCGCGCATCGGCATCCGGGCGGTCGGCCAGGTCAACAAGAACGTGTCGATCGTCGGCTGGCACGAGGTCGAGTGGCAGTATAACCGCCGTTCGGCGACGGGCGTCGATTCCGATGGCAACTCGCGCGTGCGCGCCCGCCACGTCGATCTGTCCCTGAGCCACAAGGAGCTCGGCACGCTGTCGATCGGCCAGGGTTCGATCGCCGGCGACGCGGCCGATCTGTATTCGCTTTCGGGCACCGGCTACGTCTTCGGCTTCGGCGGCCCGAGCGGCGCCGACGGCGGCTTCGGCGACGCCGGACACAGCCGTAACTGGACGTTCGGCAACTTCTTCGGCGCGCGCGAGAACCGCATCCGCTACCAGACTCCGCGGGTGGCGGGCGCCATGCTCGAAGCTTCGATCAACCAGAACAAGAGCACCTCGTTCGGCGCCCTGTATTCCGGCGCGCCTCCGGGCGTGAAGGATTTCCGGATCCTGCTCCGGGCCGGCTACCGCAACGACCCGAACGAAGACGACATGGATTCCGACCGGGTCACCGCCTGGGGCGTCTCCGGCGGCATCGCGCATTCTTCCGGCATCAGCCTGAGCGGCAGCTACGGCACAAGCAGCGAGGACGGCGCCGCCGGCGACGATCCGTTCAAGTGGAACGTCGAAGCCGGCTGGGCCGGCAAGCTCACCGACATGGGCAAGACCAATGTCACCGTCGGCTACGGCTACTACGACAACAACATGCAGGAAACCAAATACTACTACGTCGCCGTCAACCAGGCCATCGACTCCGCCGCGTCCGATGTCTACGCCGGCGCGTCGAGCGACTCCGGCACGGATGCTGACGGTGACGAGCGCGACTCGGCCACGGTGGTGATCGCCGGCGTCCGGGTCAAGTTCTAGGCGACCGCTTTCCATCGGGACACGTCCAGTGCGCACCTTTCCTCTCCTCGCGGCGGCGGCGCTGGCCCTCACGGCCGGCGCCTGCGCCGCTCCGTCCGCGGAGACATCCGCCGCGGACGGGGCGGCGTCCCGCGCTGCGGAGAAGGGGGAGAAGGGCCGGGCCGGTCAGCCCTGGTGGAAGCTGTCGCAATACAGCCGCGAGGCGGACTTCAAGCCCTGGGTCTACGGCGACGTGCGCCCGGGTCCGGGCCTGCTGAGCAAAGACGAGGACGGCTTCGTCCTCTACCGCCAGGGGGAAGGCGCTTCCTCCGATCCGACGAAACCCTCGAAAGTGCGGCGCTGACAGGCATATGCCTTGCGCCCGTATCGGGAGAATAATGATGAGTTCACGACTTGGAATAGCAGGAATCGTTCTGCTCGCCGCCTTCGGCCTCGCCGCATGCGGCGGAGGCGGGGGCGGTACGGCAAACATGCCGGATCCGCCGCCGCCGACGGTGCCGGATCCGGCGATCGCGCAGCGGGCGGCAATCAAGACCGCGATCGATGACGCCAGGACTAAGGTCAATGCAGTGGGCAACGAGTCCACCGATGCCGAGGTCAAGGCCGCCGATGACGCGATCGCGGCGGCCAAGTCTGCAATCGCCGCCGCGGCCAACGTTCCGGCAGAGGAGAAAACCGCAAACACCGGGACGGTCACCGCCCTCGAAACCCAGCTTTCGGGTGCCAAGACGGCGCGCATGACGGCGATGGACGATGCCAGAAAGGCTGCCGATGCAGCTATGATGGCAACGGCCATTAAGCTGCATGCGGGGATCAGTGCTCCCGTCGCCACCACCGTTGCCGACGCTACCGTTCGAGCTGCCGCGTATAACGAAGCCGGCACCCCCGCCGGCGCCGCCGTCGACACACACATCATGGTGACCATCGGCACCGACGCTGCCGTCCCTCTGTCGGAAGACAAGAAGACGACGGTCGCCGACAACCACGGCTGGAAAGGCAAGAGGTACGCCGACCCCGCCGGCGGTGACAGCTACGAGGCGATGGTCTGGTCGAATGTCGGCGAGCCGACGCAGGGCAAGAAGTTCGGCAGCGTAGCAGGGGGCGACGAGTTCGAGTACACGTTGCCGGCGACCGGGCTGGTCATCGACACCACGACCGACACGGACACCCAGAAGCGGGTTGCCAGCCCGAGCTTCGACCAGTCTGCCGGGGTCAAGACCTTCAAGCTGCCGGAGAACAACGTCGCAGTGCAGATCTCCGGCTCGTTCCACGGTGTGTCCGGCACCTACAGTTGCACGCCTACTGGCGACACCATATGTGCGTCACGGGTAGCCGCTGATGGTTTCCAGCTTGGTACCGTGGCTTCGGCGACTGACAGCACATTTACAGCCGGCGCTACCGGCTGGACCTTCAAGCCCACCGACCCGAATGCCAGGGTCATGAGCGTGGCGGACACCATTTACGCCTCCTACGGCTGGTGGCTCCGCAAGTCCGCGGACGGCAAGACCTACACCGCGAGCGCATTCGCGGACGTCAAGGGTGCTGTCCCGGACGCCGCAGCTCTCGACAACTTGCAGGGCACGGCGACCTACATGGGCGGCGCGGCCGGCAAGTACGCTCTCAGCAGTTCGACGGGCGGAACGAACGACGCCGGTCACTTCACCGCGAGGGCGACGCTTGAGGCCGACTTCAGCGACAACTCGATCACCGGCACCATCGACGAGTTCATCGGTGCTGATGGCGAGTCGCGGGATTGGTCCGTCGAGCTGAAGGAAGCTGCCGTGGCCGCTACGGGTGGCATTACCCGCGAGGGCACTGACCAAACCGACAACGATACGGTCTGGACCATCGGCGGCACGGCCGGCCCCGCCTCCGGTACGTGGAGCGGAACGCTCTACGACAACGGCGACGACGGCGTTCCGAAGGTCGGGACCGGCACGTTCCACTCGACCCACGGTACTGGCAACAGCATGGTCGGCGCCTTCGGCGTGAACAAGCAGTAGCCGCCTGGCGGCCGGAGCCCGGCGGCCGGAGTCCCGGTCCCCATGGGACCCTGACCCTCAGCCTCCGGCGTTCCGTATCGGGGGTGGCGCGAACAGCGCCACCCTCTTTTTCTTTCCTTCCGTTGGTTCAGGGGCCGCGATATGCGCCGCTTCTCTCTCCCCCGTGTCTCCGCGCCCGGCGGTCCCGCCCGCGCCGGCCGGCGGCGCGCCGCTTCTTTCCTTTTCCATCGTCCGGAGCCGGTCGCTCGCAGAGAGAGCCGGGGGCCGGGGCCTGCCCTGAGCCTGCCGGACGGGCCGGTGAGTGCGGCAGGGCCCCGGCGACCGAAGCGGCTCTGTAGGGGAGGGTTTGAAACCCTCCCCTACGGACCGGCGGACATCCACGCGCGCGCCCTTGATCGGCGCGGCGGCACGACGGCGGTGTTTTCCGCACTCCGGCGCCTTGCCGCCCGAATCCCCCTCCCCCTGGGGGAGGGGCCGTTGACCGGCGCACGCACGTCGGTTTCCGGGGCGGCATCGGACACACCACCGTGTCGCCCCGGCCCTTCGATACGCCCCGGCCTGGCGGCCGGGGCTACTCAGGGTGAGGGGGTGTGGTGTGTTGAGGCTCCTGGATCCCTAACCCCCTCATCCCGAGCAGGCGCGCCTGCCTCCCGAATCCCCCTCCCCTTGGGGGAGGGGTTAGGGGAGGGGTCGTTGGCCAGCGCACGCACGTCGGTTTCCGGGGCGGCATCGGACACACCACCGTGTCACCCCGGCCCTTCGATACGCCCCGGCCTGGCGGCCGGGGCTACTCAGGGTGAGGGGGTGTGGTGTGTTGAGGCTTCTGGATCCCTGACCCCCTCATCCCGAGCAGGCGCGCCTGCCTCCCGAATCCCCCTCCCCTTGGGGGAGGGGTTAGGGGAGGGGTCGTTGGCCAGCGCACGCACGTCGGTTTCCGGGGCGGCATCGGACACACCACCGTGTCGCCCCGGCCCTTCGATACGCCCCGGCCTGGCGGCCGGGGCTACTCAGGGTGAGGGGGTGTGGTGTGTTGAGGCTTCTGGATCCCTAGCCCCCTCATCCCGAGTAGGCGCGCCTGCGCGCCGTATCGAGGGGGCCGGATTGCGGCGGGGTGTTATCGCCGCCGCAGCGGTATTGGCGGCGCTCGCGGTCTCCTCACCGGCCGTGGCCCAGACGGAACCCGGGGCCAGGGCCCGGACGAAGGCGGAAAGCAAACCCGCAACGCCGCAAACCGCGGCTGCCCGCGCGAGTGCGCTGCTGCGCGCCGGGCGGGTCATGGAGGCGCTTGCGGTGCTGACGCCGGCCGTGAAGGCGCGGCCGAACGATCTCACCCTGCTGTTCCTGGTCGGCCGGGCGAGCATCGCGGCGGCCCGGATACGGGGCCTGGACGACAAGACGCGCACGCTCCTGCTCGATAGCGCGATTACCGCCCTGCGGCGCATGCTGACGATCCGGCCCGGCCTGGTGCGGCCGCGGCTGGAACTGGCCCGCGCCTTCTTCCTCAAGCGCGAGGACGCGCTGGCCCGGCGCCATTTCGAGCGGGTGCTGGCCGGCGAGCCGCCCAAGGCGGTCGCGGCGAACGTCAACCGCTATCTCGGCCAGATCCGGGCGCGCAAGCGCTGGAGCGTCCGGGTCGGCATGGCGCTGGCGCCCGACAGCAACATCGCCGCACGCACCGGCGAGGGGACGATCCTGATCGATACCCAGTTCGGCCGGCTGCCCTTCACCTACAACGCCGGCGACACGCCGACCTCCGGCATCGGCCTCGCAATCTGGGCCGGCGGCGAATACCAGCACCCGCTGGGCGACCCCGCATCAAGCCGCTGGCGGCTGCGCATCGGCGGCGACGTCTCGCGCCGGGAATACCAGTCCGACGAATTCGACCGGACGTTCCTGGGCGGCCATCTCGGCCCGCGCTGGCTGATCGGGCCCAGGACCGAGGCGAGCCTGCTGGCGAGCACGCGGCTGAGCTGGGTCTCGGACGCGCCGGACTTCCGCGACTTCGGCCTGCGCTTCGAGGGCCGGCACCGGCTCACCCCGCGTCTCTCGGCGACCCTCGACGCCTCGTGGCACGACCGCCGTCATCCGGGGCGCGCCGGGTTTAACGGGCCGCTCGTCGACGCCGCGGCCGGGATCGGCTGGGCGGCGCTGCCGACGCTGCGCCTGAACGCGGCGGCGGGCTGGGGCCTCCAGCGGACGAAGACCGAGCGCCAGCGCAATGCGTCGCGCTGGGTGCGCGCCGGCGCGACGGCGCTGCTGCCCTGGGGCTTCACCGTCGGCGGGTCGGGCACGGTGCGCTGGACCGGCTATGAGGGCAACTGGCTGCCCTTCGTCCTGGGCGGCGGGGCGCGGCGCGACCGCACCTGGTCGGTCCGGCTCAACGTCCTCAACCGCGCGCTGACCTTGCGCGGCTTCAGCCCGCAGATCTCGGCGGTCTACGAGAAGCGGTCGTCCAACGCGCAGCTCCACGGCTATGAGCGCTTCTCCGGCGAGTTGCGGGCGGTGCGGCAGTTCTGAGCGATGAACGCCGCCCCCACGCCGGATCGTTGGGCGCATCGTTGGGCGGGCAGGCCGGCCGGGCGGGTCGCGGGGATCGCGGTCCTGGCGCTGGCGGCGGTCGCGGCCGTTGTCCTGCTCGCCCGGTGCGCCGCCCCGGAGGCCGAGCGGCAGGACCCGATGGCGCTGGATTGCCGGGAGCTCGCCATCCGGATATTCGAAGCGACCGACGAAACGCGCCGGCGCGCCGCCGCCCGGGCGTTCGTCCGCAAGAAGTGCTTCTAGGCCGCCCCCTTCGACTTCGCTCAGGGCAGGCTCCTTCGACTTCGCTCAGGGCAGGCTCCGGCAAAGGAGAATTATTGCTTGCATTTTCGCTATTAATACCTATACTACAAACCTGAATTCCTCGCGCCGGATTGCCGGGCGGAATGACGGAACCGGGCGAAACAGCCGCCACCATGACGAATCATGACATTTCCTGACACATTCCAAGGCCTTCGGAACCCCATGTGCCACCCCGGACGCCCACCCCTCTACCGTCATCCCGACCGAGCAAAGCGAGCGGAGGGATCTCGGCTCGATCTAACAAACAAGAACCCGGGTCCGGCGACGAGATTCCTCCGCTCCGCGATCGTACCGATCGCTCCGGTCGGAATGACGGAACAGGGCGAGGCGGACGGCCAGTCATGACGAATCATGACATTTCCTGACACACCGCATACCGGTTCGAAGACGTGTCCTTCCCCCTCTTCAGAGGATTGCCCTGCGAAAGTCGGACAGAGCGAAAACGGGCGCCGGCGCAGCCTTCCCCGCGATACCCCTCCCCCTAACCCCCTCCCCCAAGGGGAGGGGGGAGTAACGCATTGGAATTGCGATGGTTTTCGGCTTTGGCACAACATCTCCGAAACAAAGTCCCCCCTCCCCTCCGGGGGAGGGGGTCAGGGGGAGGGGGCCTCCGGCACAGCCACGCCACTTTCGCAGGGGAATCCTCTTCGGAGGGGGAGGAACAAAGCGCCACGGCGCCGGGACGCATCATGACAAATCATGACATTTCCTGACACACCGCTTACCGGTTCGAAGACGTGTCCTTCCCCCTCTTCAGAGGATTGCCCTGCGAAAGTCGGACAGAGCGAAAACGGGCGCCGGCGCAGCCTTCCCCGCGATACCCCTCCCCCTAACCCCCTCCCCCAAGGGGAGGGGGGAAACGCCCGTATTCCAAGGGTTTTTCCTGCTTCCGCACGGCGGCTCCCGCAAGAACGTCCCCCCTGTACCTCTCACAGCGCTTCAGCCGTTTGGGGGTGCAGACGTTGCTTAGCCATTTCTTCGACCTTGATCGCAGCAGTGCTGGCTGGCCATTGGTTTCGCCGGAGCGCGTAGCGCGGAGGCGAAGCCAATGGCCGGGTGCCGCTCACCTGGACTCCCTGCCATCGTGGAAGTCCTGTCCATCGCGGATGGGACGGGCCAAGGGATCGAGAGCAACCGAGCGCCCCCTGCGCCATGAGCACTTGGGGAGGACCTGTGCCTCGGTCCCTGGCCGCGATGGACGCCCGGTGGGGAGTTTGCGCCTTGAGCGCCAGTACAGGGACAGGCAGGCATCGTGGCGGTCCGTTGACACAAGGACGCGAAGGGAATGCCATGGACATGTTTGAGTATTTTGCGGGGATCGACTGGGGTTCGGAGACCCACCAGGTCTGCGTTGTCGACAGCGCTGGCGAGGTGTCGGCCGAGCGGGCCTTCAGTCACGGCGGAGCCGGCCTGGCGGAGATGGCGGCCTGGATCCTTGCCAGGACAAACGCCGAACCGCACGCGGTCGGGGTCGCCATCGAGATCCCGCACGGTCCCGTCGTCGAGACCATGATGGAACGCGGCTTCACGGTCCATTCCGTCAATCCGAAGCAGCTCGACCGTTTCCGCGACCGCTTCTCGCCGGCCGGCGCCAAGGACGACCGCCGCGACGCCCGCGTGCTCGCCGATGCCCTGCGGACCGATGGCCATGCGTTCCGGCGCCTGGACCCGGCGGCGCCGGAGATCGTCGAGTTGCGTGAGTGGTCGCGGATCGCCAGCGACCTGACCTGCGACAGGACCCGGCTCGTGAACCGGGCCCGCCAGCAGCTCTGGCGCTACTATCCGCAGCTCCTCAAGGTCGAAAGCGATCTTACCAAGGCCTGGATCCGCGAACTCTGGTGTCTTGCGCCGACGCCCGCAAAGGCGCAGCGCGTCCGCGCCGTCACCCTCGCCAAGCTCCTGAAGCGCCATCGGGTGCGCCGGATCGATGGCGAAACCGCGCTCCGGATCCTGCGCGAGCCTGCGGTGTCCGTCGCGCCCGGCACGACCGAGGCCGCAGTCGCCCATATCGAGGTCGTCTTCTCGCAGCTTGCCGTCGTCGCACAGCAGATCGCGAAGGCCTATGGCGAACTCGACCGTCTGAGCGCAACGCTGTCCCGATCGGCGGCCTCTCCGGAGGACGAGCCGGGAATAGATGCGCAGCGTGACGTGGAAATCCTGAGCTCGCTTCCCGGCGTCGGCAGGATCGTCCTCGCCACGCTGCTCGCAGAAGCACACGATCCTCTGCGCCGGCGAGACTATCAGGCCCTGCGATGCCTGTCCGGCGTCGCTCCCGTGACCAAACGGTCCGGCAAGTCGCTGATCGTCATCCGCCGGCTCGCGGCTCACAACCGGCTCCAGGACGCCGTCTACCACTGGGCCGGGGTGGCCATACAGCGCGACCCCGTCAGCAAAGCGAAATACGCCGCGCTGCGCGCCCGCGGGCATGGTCATGCCCGTGCGCTTCGAGGCGTCGCCGACCGTCTGCTCGGCGTCGCCTGCGCGATGCTCGAAAACCAGACTGTCTTCAATCCCGCCCGCGCGAGACAAGCCCATGCAGCGTGACGCACGAGCCACGCAAGGTGCCCGGCACGCATACTCGCGCGTGCCAGAACTCTCTTTACAAATGGTGGGGAGTCCTCCCCTCCGGGGGAGGGGGTTAGGGGGAGGGGGCCACCCGCACCCTCCATGTGGCCGGGCCTGCCCCAAAACATTCCTCTTTTACAAATAATTTCCTTGACACGGCGAGTCGCACACCCTATATCGACTCCGTCAACGCCCGAAGTGCGCCCGCAGCGGCCAGCCGACGCCCCCGGAAGAAGCGAACGAAGAAACAGGCGGGAAGCTTCCCGCTTTCCGGCCCGCCGCCGCCGATCGGCCATCCGATCCACCACCCTGTGCGCCACCCTTTGCGCCGCCGGGGCTTGACGGCCGGACCCCGTCCGGTTCGACCCTCCGATCCCGCCGGGCCCCGCTGCCCACCATGCCGCCCGGCGGTGCCGCCCCCGGTGTCGAGCGTGCTCCCGCTCGGCCGGGGGGCTGGAAAATTTCCTATCGGGATTGAATTTGCGACTCGCCCGAATCGCGGTTTCCCAGCGTTTCTGCGGGGTTGGGGCGATTCGAGGGCTGCCGAATCGCAAAAAAAAGCCTGTGGTTAGACCGGTCTGTCCGTTTTCCGGCATCCGGGCCTTTTCGTGCGCGCTGTCTCGTCTGCGGGGAGCGCCGGCGGACAGGCGCTCGGCGGCCGGGCCCGCCAGGCCGCCGAATAGCAGCCGCCCCGGATGGCGGCTCCGGGCGGAACCCCGCTCTTTGCCCTATCCGCCGGAGCGGGCGATCAACCGTTCGACGAAGGGCAGGATGCGTCTCACGATCCCGGCGACGCCCGCGGCGTTCGGATGGATGAGGTCGGGCTGGTTCAGCGCCGGATCGAGCGCCACGCCGTCGAGGAAGAAGGGATAGAGCAGCGCGCCGTATTGCCTCGCCAGGTCCGGAAAGGCGCGGTTGAAGGCCCGCTCGTAGTCCGGGCCCAGATTGCGCGGCGCCTTCATTCCGGCGAGCAGGACGGGAATGTTCCGCGCCTTGAGCCGCGCCAGGATGGCCGCGAGATTGGCCCGGGTTTCGGCGGGATCGAGGCCGCGCAGGCCGTCGTTGCCGCCCAGTTCGACGAGGACGAAATCCGGCTTCGACGCCAGGGCCCAGGCGAGCCGGGCGCGGCCGCCCGCCGTCGTGTCGCCGGAGATGCTGCCGTTGGCGACGCGGATATCGTGGCCGCGCCGGCGCAGCGCCGCCTCCAGCCGCGGCACGAAGCCCTGCTCCGCCGGCAGGCCGAACCCGGCGCCCAGGCTGTCGCCCAGCACCAGCAGCGTGCGCCCGCCCGCCTCCGCCGGGGCCGCGAAGCCCAGCCCGCCCGCCAGCGCAAGCGCGCAGAGCCAGAAAGGAAACCAACGCTTGATCCGGCGGCGGCCGGCCACATATGCCATGGCGGAAGACCCGTGATTTGCCGACGGTATCGTGCCGGCCCGGTTCGTGGGATATCCCCCATCTAGGGATCGCGCTGTCAGGAATCCATGACGGGATTTCACGGCGGGCGCGTTCAAACGGCAGAGCGTCCGGACCGCCGATGATCGACCTGTCCAACATCCACCTGCGCCTGCCCAGCCTGGCCGGGGAAGTGCATATCCTGCGCGGCATCGACCTGTCGCTGGCGGCCGGCGAAGCGGCGGCGCTGGTCGGCCCGTCGGGCTCGGGCAAGTCGACCCTGATGATGGTGCTCGCCGGGCTGGAGCGGCCGAGCGAGGGCACGGTCGCCGTCGCCGGGCAGGAGCTGACGGCGATGAGCGAAGACGCGCTCGCCCTGTTCCGGCGGGACCATATCGGCATCGTCTTCCAGAACTTCCATCTGGTGCCGACCATGACGGCGCTGGAAAACGTCGCCATGCCGCTCGAATTCGCCGGCCGGGCCGACGCCTTCGACCTGGCGGAGAGCGGGCTCGGCCAGGTCGGCCTGTCCCACCGGCTCTCGCACTATCCGGCCCAGCTGTCCGGCGGCGAGCAGCAGCGCGTTGCGCTGGCCCGGGCCTGTGCGGCAAGGCCGCGGCTGATCCTGGCCGACGAGCCGACCGGCAATCTCGACGGCGATACCGGAGGGGCGGTCATGGACCTGCTGTTCCGGCTGCGCGACGAGCTGGATCTGACGCTGCTCCTGATCACCCACGAGACCGGGCTGGCCGGGCGCTGCGGCCGGATCGTGCGCATGGCCGACGGCCGGATCGCCGATCACGGATTGGCGCCGGCCGCGGCGGCTGAATGAGCGGTTTCGCCACGGATCTCGGGATTGCCGCCCGGCTGGCGCGCCGGGAGCTGCGCGGCGGCGTGCGCGGCTTCCGCATCTTCCTGGCCTGCCTTGCGCTGGGCGTCGCCGCAATCGCCGGCATCGGTTCGCTCGGCTCGGCGGTGCGCGAAGGCCTGCGCGCCGATGCCCGGAAAATCCTCGGCGGCGACGTCGCGGTCCGGCTGATCCATCGCGAGGCGAGCGCGGCGGAGCTGGCCTGGCTCCGGCGCAACGCCACGGTCTCGCAGGCCGCCGACCTGCGCGCCATGGCTTATACTGCTCGGGGTACGATCGACAGCGACCCGGCGCAGCGCCGCCGCGTCCTGGTCGAGCTGAAGGGCGTCGACGGGCTCTGGCCCCTCTACGGCAGCGCGGCGGTCGGCGGAAAGCCGGTGCAGCGCGGCCGGTTCGCCGCATTGCTGGCGCCGCGGGACGGCGTCCACGGCGCGCTGGTCGATCCGGCGCTCCCGCTGCGGCTCGGCGTCGACATCGGCGACCGGCTGCGCATCGGCGGGCAGATATTCGAGATCCGCGGGCTGCTGACCGGCGAGCCGGACCGCGGCACCCGCCTGTTCACCCTCGGCCCGCGCATCCTGGTGAGCCGGGCGGGGCTGCAGGCGACCGGCCTCGTGCGCCACGGCAGCCTGATCTACTTCCACTACCGGCTGAAGCTGCCGCCGGGCGCGGACCCCGCCGCCTTCGCCGCCCGGCTGAACGCGGCGCTGCCCAAGGCCGGCTGGCGCGTGCGCTCGCTCAGCCAGGCCACGCCGGCGGCGCGGGAGTTCCTGGCGCGGATCGCGCTCTACCTGACGCTGGTCGGGCTGACCGCCCTGCTGGTCGGCGGCCTGGGCGTCGCCAACGGCGTGCGTGCGTGGCTGGACGGCCGTATCGCGACCATCGCCACCTTCAAATGCCTCGGCGCGTCCGCCCGCATCGTCTTCCTGACCTACCTGATCCAGGTGCTCGCGCTGGCGCTCGCCGGCATCGCGCTCGGCATCGTCATCGGCGCCATCCTGCCGGCGGCCCTGGCCGACCTGGTCGAGAGCGTCTTTCCGGTCACGCTGCGCCTCGGCCTCTATCCCGGACCGCTGGCGGTCGCCGCCCTGTTCGGCCTGCTGACGGCGCTCGCCTTCTCCCTCTGGTCCATTGCCCGGGCGCGCGAGGTGCCGGCCGCCATGCTGTTCCGGCAAACGGTCTCGTCCGTCGAAGGCCGGCCGAAGCCGCTCTATGTCGCGCTGACAGCCCTTCTGGTGGCCGCCCTGGCCGGGCTTGCGCTGCTCGCCGCCACGGACCCGGTCATCGCCACGATCTTCATCTGCGGCTGCGCCGGCGCCTTCCTGCTGTTCCGCGGCCTGGCCTGGCTGGTCGCGCGCGGCGCGGCGCGGCTCTCCGACCCGGCGCGCGGCACCCGCCGGGGACCGAACCTGCGCCTGGCGCTGGCCAATATTCACCGTCCCGGCGCGCCGACGGCGAGCGTCATCCTCTGCCTCGGCCTCGGGGCGACGGTGCTCGTCGCCATCGCGCTGATCCAGGGCAACCTGATGGACCAGGTGCGCCGCCAGATGCCGGACCGCGCGCCCGCCTTCTTCTTTATCGATATCCTGCCGCACCAGGCGGAACGCTTCGACGCCGCGGTAAACGGGACCGGCGGCGCCACCCGGACGACCCGGATGCCGATGGTGCGCGCGCGCATCGTGAAGCTGAACGGCGTGCCGGCCGCCGAGGCGGCAATTCATCCGGACGCGCGCTGGGCGATCCGCAGCGAGCGCGGGCTGACCTACGCCGCCGCAATGCCGGAAGGTTCGCGCCTCGTCGCCGGCGACTGGTGGCCGGCCGACTACCGCGGAACGCCGATCATCTCCTTCGACGCCGAACTGGCGGAGGAGATGCGCCTCGGCGTCGGCGACACGATCACCTTCAACGTGCTGGGCCGGGAGATCGCGGCCACGATCGCCAACCTGCGCCGGGTGAAGTGGCGCACCGTCGGCATGAATTTCACCGTCATCTTCGCGCCCGGCACGCTGGAATCCGCGCCGCACAGCCATATCGCGGCGGTCTATGCCCCGCCGGACGCGGAAATGCGCCTGCTGGCCGCGGTCAACGCCGCGCTGCCCAACGTCTCCGGGGTGCGGGTGCGCGACGCCCTGGAATCGGCGGCCGGCATTCTGGAGACCATCGGCGTCGCCCTGCGCTCGACCGCGACCGTCACCCTGCTGGCCGGCCTGCTGGTGCTCGCCGGCGCGATCGCCGCGGGGCACCGGCGGCGGGTCTACGATGCGGTGGTGCTGAAGGTTCTCGGCGCGACGCGCTGGCGGGTCCTGCGCGCCTTCCTGCTGGAATACGGCCTGCTCGGGCTCGTCACCGCCGCGATCGCCGCCGTGCTCGGCGCCGTCGTCGCCTGGGCCGTGCTGACGCTCGCCATGCGCTCGCCCTGGACCTTCCTGCCCGGCACGGCCATCGGCACGGCGCTGCTCTGCCTCGCCGTTATGCTGCTGTTCGGCTTCGTCGGCACCTGGCAGGCGATGCGCCAGAAGCCGGCGGCCCTGCTGCGCAACGAATGATCCGGCAGCGACTGAACGGGCGGCAGGGCCCAATTCGGCAGGCATGTGCGGCCGAAGCCCATTGATTTTTCGCGCCCGGACGCCAAAATAGGTTCCGGGCTTCAACCGAATCCAACCAGGGGACTCCGAAAATCATGGATCCGCGTTATCAGGGTGGTTTCGCCAGCGGCGCCGCGACCGCCGCTGCGTTCGACGAAGGCCTTCGGGCGTATATGCTCAAGGTCTACAACTACATGGTCGTCGGCCTGGTTCTGACCGGCGCCGTGGCCTTCGCCGTCATCAATGTTCCGGCGATTTCCAGCCTCTTCTTCGCCACGGTTCAGACCAGCTACGGCCTCGCGACCCAGCTGACGATCCTCGGCTGGATCGCGCTGTTCGCGCCGCTGCTGTTCGTCTGGGTGTTCGCCTCGCGATTGCACAGTATGGACCCGAACACGGCGCAAACGCTGTTCTGGGTCTATGCCGGGCTGATGGGGCTGGCGCTCGCGCCCATCGTGGCCGTCTACACCTCGATGAGCATCGCCAAGGTCTTCTTCATGACCGCCGCCACCTTCGGCGCCATGAGCCTCTACGGCTACACGACCAAGCGCGACCTGACGCGATGGGGCTCGTTCCTGATGATGGGCCTGATCGGCATCATCATCGCCATGGTGGTCAACATCTTCCTGGCGAGCCCGGCGCTGCATTTCGCCATCTCGGTGATCGGCGTGCTGGTCTTCGTCGGCCTGACCGCCTACGACACCCAGCGCATCAAGTCGATGTACGCCGCGGCCGACGGCACCGCCGTGATGACCCGCAAGGCGATCATGGGCGCGCTGCAGCTCTATCTCGACTTCGTCAATCTGTTCC
Organism: Alphaproteobacteria bacterium; assembly: GCA_965202925.1. Lineage (GTDB taxonomy): Bacteria > Pseudomonadota > Alphaproteobacteria > Bin65 > Bin65 > Bin65. The sequence continues at coordinate 109,638 of CBDBCG010000004.1, forward strand.
TCATGCTGCTGATGCTGTTCGGCAACCGCGAATAGCCCGGCGGCATCGCTGACGCACACGACGGCCCGGCCCCACCGCCGGGCCGTTTTCCATGAGATTTCAGGCGAAGCGGGCTGCGATGCGCTGCTGGATCGCCGCTGCCGCTGCGGCCGGGTCGGGCGCGGTGCGGATCGGGCGGCCGATGACGAGATAATCGGCGCCGAGGTCGAAGGCCTCTTCGATATCGACCGCACGTTTTTGATCGTCCGCCGGCCTGTTGAGGCCGGGCCGGATGCCGGGGCAGACCGCGATCAGCTCGTCGCCGACTTCCCGGCGCAGCGCCTTCACCTCCAGCCCCGACGACACCACCCCGGCGCAGCCGAGCGCCAGCGCGCGCTTCGCCCGGGACAGCACGACCCGGCCGATATCCGCCTCGAAGCCGAGATCGTCCATATCGCCCCGGTCGAGGCTGGTGAGCACCGTGACCGCCAGAATGCCGAGCCCGTCATCCGCCTCGGCCGCCGCTTCTACAGCCGCCGCCATCATGGCGTCGTTGCCGTGCACGGTGCAGAAGGTGGCGCCGCGCCCCGACAGGTTGCGCACCGCCGCCGCAACGGTCGCCGGAATATCGAAGAATTTGAGATCGACGAAGACCTTGTTGCCCCGCCCGGTCAGCCAGTCGAGCAGGGCGAAATACTCGCCGCCCATCATCAGCTCAAGGCCGATCTTGTAGAAGCGCACCGTATCGCCGAGGCCGGTCACGATGGCCCTGGCCTCGCCGGCGGTCGGCACGTCGAGCGCCAGAATCAGGCGGTCTTCGGCGGGAATGGCCCTGGTCAAGTAACGCCCCCGTAATGCCTTCGCGAAAGATCACACGTCGAGATTGGCGACCTCCAGGGCGTGGCTCTGGATGAAGGCGCGGCGCGGCTCGACGACATCGCCCATCAGGGTCTCGAACAGCTTGCCGGCCTCGTCGACATGCTCGATGCGGACCTGAAGCAGGGTGCGGGCGTCCGGATCGAGCGTGGTCTCCCAGAGCTGGTCCGGGTTCATCTCGCCGAGGCCCTTGTAGCGCTGAATCGACATGCCCTTGCGCGCGGTCGCCACGACGGCGTCGAACAGGGCGATCGGCCCGGTGATCCGGTGTTCGTTGTCCTTTGCGCGAAAGATGGCGTGATGGGTGTAGAGCGCCTGCAGCCGGCCGGCCTCCTCGTCGATCCGCCTTGCCTCGGCGCTGCGCAGCAGGGACGGCGTAACGCGGTGGGTCTCGGCGACGTCGCGCACCGTACGCCGGAACAGCAGGCCGCCCTCCTCCTCGACCGTGCCGTCCCAGCCCCGCTCATGCTCCGGCGCCAGCGCGTCGAGCCGGCGCGCGACATAGGCCGCTGCTTCGCCGGCCTGTTGCGGATCGTCCAGGATGCCCGGTTTCAGCACGCCGGCGATCGCCACCTGCTCCAGGATATCCGCCTCCGTCACATGGCGCAGAAGCGGCTGGATCAGGGACTTGATGCGCCGGGCCCGCTCGACCCGCTGGCGCAGGTCCGGGCCGGCGATGGCGCTGCCGTCGTGCAGTTCGAGGGCGGCATCGTCCAGCGCGGTATCGATCAGGAACTCGTCGAGGGCCCGGTCGTCCTTGAGATAGACCTCCGACCGGCCGCGCTTGGCCTTGTAGAGCGGCGACTGGGCGATGAACAGATGGCCGCGCTCGATGATCTCCGGCATCTGCCGGTAGAAGAAGGTCAGCAGCAGGGTGCGGATGTGGGAGCCGTCGACATCGGCGTCCGTCATCACGATGATCTTGTGGTAGCGCAGCTTTTCGATGTCGAACTCGTCGCGGCCGATGCCGGTGCCGAGCGCGGCGATCAGGGTGCCGATCTCCTGGGACGACAGCATCTTGTCGATGCGCGCCCGCTCGACGTTCAGGATCTTGCCGCGCAGGGGCAGGATCGCCTGGAAGCGCCGGTCGCGGCCCTGCTTGGCCGAGCCGCCGGCCGAATCGCCCTCGACGATGAACAGTTCCGACCGTTCGGGATCGCGCTCCTGGCAGTCGGCCAGCTTGCCGGGCAGGGAGCCCATGTCGAAGGCGCCCTTGCGCCGGGTCAGTTCGCGGGCCTTGCGCGCCGCCTCGCGCGCCACCGCGGCCTCGACGATCTTCTGGATGACCCGCTTCGCATCCGCCGGGTTTTCCTCCAGCCATTGCGACAGCCGTTCGTTGACGAAGCTCTCGACCGCCGGGCGGACTTCCGACGACACCAGCTTGTCCTTGGTCTGGGACGAGAATTTCGGATCGGGCACCTTGACCGACAGCACGCAGGTGAGGCCCTCCCGGGCGTCGTCGCCGGTCAGCGTTACCTTCTCCTTCTTCGCGATCCCGCTCTCGTTGGCGTAGCCGTTGATCTGGCGGGTCAGCGCCGCCCGGAAGCCGGCGAGATGGGCGCCGCCGTCGGCCTGGG
>CBDBCG010000005.1:0-567317 GCA_965202925.1 Alphaproteobacteria bacterium
ATCGGCGTGATCATGTTGGCGTCGCAGGCGGTGACCCCATTCCTCCCGGCTCCATTCGCGGAAATCGCCGGCCGGCGGGCCGCCGGCGTTGTTGATCAGGATGTCCGGCTCCGGGCACGCCGCAAGCGCCGCCGCCCTGCCCTCTTCGGTCGTGATGTCGCCCGGCGCCGGCGTCACCGCCTGCCCGGCGGCTGCGGAAATTTCCGCCGCCGCGCGTTCGAGGTCGGCTGCCGTGCGCGCGGTGATCGTCACCCGGGCGCCCTCGCGGGCCAGCGCCTCGGCGCAGGCGCGGCCCAGCCCCTTGCTCGCCGCGCAGACCAGCGCGGTTCTGCCGTCAAGACCCAGATCCATGGTCCTCTCCCCCCGCGGAGTCGGCGGAACTTTCGGGCCCGCCGCTCCGGTTCAGCACTTCCGTAGCCAGGTCCCGGCCGATCCGGCGCCGCCGTTCCAGCGCCAGCCGGTCGATCCGGTCGACGAATGACCGGATGGCCGGGAAGGACCGTTCGATCCGCGGCAGGACATAGCGCGCAAGTTCCGGCTGGACCGCGAGCTGACGGTCGCCGAACTGCTTGCGCATGACGGCTTCGAGCAGACCGTCGTCCGGCAGCGCGATTCCCGCAGCGGGCAGCGCCGCGATGCGCGAGCGCAGGTCCGGCAGCCCGATGCGCCAGGCGCCCGGCACGGTCCGCGCGGTCATGAGCAGGCTGCCGCCGGCCAGCCGCACGGCGTTGTAGAGATGGAGCAGCGCCTCCTGCCAGGCCGGCACCGCGGCCAGCCGCGCGTCGATATCCTCCAGCAGCAGGGCGCCGCCCCGCTCCGCCAGCTCCCGACCGGCCTCCAGGTCGAGCGCCCCGTCGCCCGGTTCGGCCGCGCCGCTCGACGCGCGCCAGACCGCCGCGAGATGGGATTTTCCGCAGCCTTCGGGGCCGTGCAGGATCAGTCCGGCACCCGGCCAGTCGGGCCACCGGTCGACCCAGCCGACGGCGAGCGCGTTGCATTCGGCGACCGCGAAATCCTCGCGCGCCAGCGCCGGCCGGAACGGGAGGTCGAGAGTCAACTGGCGCGGCCCGGTCGTGTGGTGGGCCGCGTGGCGGGTCGCGTCCCGGACCGTCATTGGTCCTGTTCGCCGTCCGGCCTCTGCGCCGCCGGCCTGTGTCGGTTCGGCCAGGACCCAGACGGTTTTCGCCTTCCGCCCCGCGCCGCGCTCCTGGTGCAGCAGCAGGCCGAAGGCCGGCAGCCGGACGGCCAGATCGTCCGCATTGCCCCGGTGGGTCAGGGCCAGTTGCGCCTCACCCTTCGAGAACGCGATCACCCGGTGTTCGGTCACAGACGGCGCGGCAACGAGGTTTTCGCGCACCCGGACCCAGGCGGCGAGATCGTCGAACCGGAGCACGACCGGCGTGGTCGCGACCGGCCCGTCCGGCACGATGACCCGGTCCTTCCAGCGTTCCTGGAGCCAGGCGGTCAGGCTGGCCGCCGCGGCCGCCATCGCCGTCTCGCCCCCGGCCGCAACCGGCTCCAGTTCCTCGAAATCGCCGCTGCGCAGGTTGAACAGGGCGGCCGAGACAGTCAGCCCGTCCGCCCCCGCCGCTCGGGGTTTCACCCGCCTCTTCGGCCGGTTTTTCGACAGGCTCTTCGACAGACTCGCCGCCGGGCTCGCCGCCCGGTTCTTCGACAGGGTCGCCGCCCGGCACGCCACCCGCCGTTCCGGCCGATGCGACGGCCACCAGGACCTGCTTTGCGCCATAAGCCCCGGCAATCGCCGTCAGGCGTTCCGTATCCCGTTCGCGCGCCTGTCCGGCGTCGATCGCCTGCAGGTCCCTCAGGCTGCCTTCCGGCAGGACGATCGGCACGAGGCCGGGCTCGCTCTCGGTCCAGGCGTCGCGCCACGGGTTCGGGTCGTCCCACAGGATGTCGCCGGTTTCGTCGCGCCAGACCGGCAGGACGAGCACGGGATCGCTGCGCCGCGACGACCAGGCGATCTGCTCGGACCGGAGAAGCGCGCCGACCGCCCCGGGGCGGAAGAGATAGCTCAGCGCGCCGTCGAACGAACGGCCGCCGGCGATCTTCCGCCGCTTGGCGCGCACCACCTCGATCCCGCGGACCATCGCGCGGGCGCGCTCCGGCGGAACCGGCGGAATGAATTCGTGGTCCCGGGCCGAGGTCAGCCGGCGCAGCAGCCGGTCGAGGGCCGCCGGCGCGGCGTTCAGCGCCGCATCGCGCCGGGCCGCCCGGTCGGTTTTGCCCTTGCCCTTCGCCGGCACGTCGCGGACCCAGAAGATCGTCTCCTGCGCCGCGGCGGGGGCCGAAGCCGGAGCGGCCGCAAGCAGCAGGGCGGCGACAGCAAGCGCAACCGGGCGAAACACTCGCGGAAACGGGAGTACCAGGATCATCGGCGACGGTCGCGGAAGACGGGACTGCATTGAAGCGGGATTGCCCATAGCGGGATTGCATTAGCCCGGCGAGGCCGCCTAAATCTAGCCCGGAAATTCAGCCGGGGAAACCACCGTCATCGCAGCCGAACGCTACAGGAAGGCCGGAGTCGATATCGCGGCCGGCGACCGGCTGGTCGAACGGATCGCGCCGCTGGCCGAAGCAACCGCGCGGCCCGGCGCGATGGGCGGGATCGGCGGCTTCGGCGGCCTGTTCGATCTCGCCGAAGCCGGCTATCGCGACCCGGTCCTGGTGGCGGCGACCGACGGTGTCGGCACCAAGCTGCGTATCGCCATCGAGACCGGCCGGCACGACACGATCGGCATCGACCTGGTCGCCATGTGCGTCAACGACCTGGCGGTCAGCGGCGCGGAACCGCTGTTCTTCCTGGACTATTTCGGCGCCGGCAGGCTGGAGCCGGACGTCGCGGCCGGGGTCGTCGCCGGAATCGCCGAGGGCTGCCGGCGCGCCGGCTGCGCGCTGATCGGCGGCGAGACCGCGGAACTGCCCGGCCTCTATGCCGGGGGCGACTACGACCTCGCCGGCTTCGCCGTCGGCGCCGTCGAGCGCCAACGGCTGATGACCGGCAACACGGTCGAGCCGGGCGATATCGTACTCGGCCTGGCGTCGGACGGGCTGCATTCCAACGGGTTTTCGCTGGTCCGGATGCTGTGCGCGGAAGCCGGCCTCGGCTGGAACGACCCCGCCCCGTTCGATCCGGCGCGCGCGCTCGGCGACGCGCTGCTGACGCCGACCCGGATCTATGTCCGGGGCTGTCGGGCCGCTGCGGAATCCGGCGGCGTGAAGGCCCTGGCGCACATCACCGGCGGCGGGCTGAGCGGGAATATTCCGCGCGTCCTGCCGCCCGGCCTGGGTGTGGACCTGGACGGCGATGCCTGGGCCGTTCCACCGGTCTTCGGCTGGCTCCGGGAGACCGGCGAGATCGATCCCGCCGAAATGGCGCAGACCTTCAACTGCGGCCTCGGCATGGTCGCCATCGTTGCGCCGGACGCCGCCGGCGCGGTCGAAGCGGCGCTCCGCAGCCACGGCGAAACGGTGACGCGGGCCGGCGCGGTCGTGGCGCGCGACTCCGGCGCGACGCCGGTGCGGATCGCCGGCTGGGAGGACCGATGGCGCGCCTGAGGACCGGCGTGCTGATTTCCGGCCGCGGCTCCAACATGACGGCGCTGGCCGAAGCCTGCGCCGATCCCGTCTTCCCGGCCGAAATCGGCTTGGTCCTGTCCAACGAGCCGGGCGCGGCGGGCCTGGAGCGGGCGCGGGAATTCGGCATCCCGACGGCGGTCCTCGACCACCGCGCCTTCCCGGACCGCGCCGCCTTCGACGCCGCCGTCACCGCCCGGCTCGAAGCCGCCGGGGCCGAATTCGTCTGCCTCGCCGGCTTCATGCGCCTGCTCACCGCCGGTTTCGTCGGGCGGTGGCGCGACCGGCTGCTCAACATCCACCCGTCGCTGCTGCCCGCCTTCCGGGGGCTCGACACCCACGAACGCGCGCTGGCGGCCGGCGTGCGGCTGCACGGCTGTACGGTCCATTTCGTCCGGCCCGAACTGGACGACGGGCCGATCGTCATGCAGGCGGCGGTGCCGGTGCTGCCGGACGACACGGCGGAGAGCCTCGCGGCCCGGGTGCTGGCGCAGGAGCACCGCCTCTACCCGGCCGCCCTGCGCCTGGTCGCCGAGGGCGCGGTCAGGGTCGAGGGCGAGCGGGTCGTTTTCCGGGACGGCTGGCGCAACGACGGCGCGCTGGCCGATCCGCCGCTGACCTGAGGATCGTGCTGCAAGAGGCTGAGTGGCGGTGCCCGCCGGCGGTGTAGGGGCGGGTTTCAAACCCGCCCCTACGGAAGGCTTGCTGGACGGTGACGCAATCCGCGGCCGGCCGGGGGTTGGCAGACCGGCCGTTGCTTGTGTATAGAGCGCTTCCGAAGACGTTTTCCCGACCGTCGGGGACATGCAGGGGGCATGCGGCATGGCTGACAACTTCGGCGAAGGCACCGCGTTCTACGAAGAGCACCGCAAGGCGTGGGGCCACTTCACCAGATGGGGCCTGCGCATCGTGATCCTGAGCGCGATCCTGACCGCCCTCGCCTTCTGGCTGGAGGCCTGAACGCGCCGGGGCGCAACATTCCCGAACGGCAAGGCCGCCCGACGAGGCGGCCTTTTCGTTTCAGGGCAAAGGGTTAGATTGCGTTTTTCAGCCGTTTGAAACCACTTTTTCGATTAAGGCGGCCCGACATAGTCCTGTCGCGCCGGACTTGATCCGGCGTCCAGAGCCAACCGGCAGGCATCGTAGGGGAGGGTTTCAAACCCTCCCCTACAGCGGGGTGAGGCGCGCAGGCTACCCCACGATCTCGACGTCGCTGAAGAAGAAGCGGATTTCGGCCGCTGCGGTTTCCGGCGCGTCGGAGCCGTGGACGGAATTGCGCTCGATATTCTCGGCGAACGACTTGCGGATCGTGCCGTCGGCGGCCTCGGCCGGGTTGGTCGCGCCCATCACGTCGCGGTAGCGCGCGATGGCGTCCTCGCCCTCCAGCACCTGGACGACGACCGGCCCGGAGGTCATGAAGGCGACCAGGTCGGTGTAGAAGGGCCGCCCGGCATGGACGGCGTAGAAGCCCTCCGCCTGCGCCTCGGTCATGCGGATGCGCCGCTGGGCGACGATGCGCAGGCCGGCCGCCTCGATCATGGCGTTGATCCGGCCGGTCAGGTTGCGCGCCGTGGCGTCGGGCTTGACGATCGAGAAAGTCCGTTCGAGGGCCATGGCGCGGCTGCTCCGTCAGGGTTGCGCGGCGGGGTTCGGCAAAGTGCCGCCGGGTATAGGAATCGCCCGCGCCTGCGTCCATGCGACGGGATGGCGGCATCAGACGCCGGCCCGCGGAAGGAAGCGCGATCGGAAAAGCCTGTTGCGCAACGGGCCGGATTTTCGTAGGTCATCAGATGCGAATGCGACGCATTCCTATCTGATGACTGTTTGCTCCTCGGGCGGCGCGCGCGCCGAGTCCCGGACACCACTACTGCGCAACGGTTGGCCATGGACCGGGAAGCCGGACGATCCCGAATAAGCCCGCGGCGGGCCGTATGGTTCACGGTCGGCGTCGTTGCGGTTCTGCTCGCCGCGCTGGGCGCCGTGCTGCCGCTGCTGCCGACGACCCCGTTCCTGCTGGTCGCGGCCTTCGCCTTCGCCCGCTCCTCCGACCGCTGGCACGCCTGGTTGTTGTCCCACCGGGTGTTCGGACCGCTCATCGCCGACTGGCGCGACCACCGCGCCATCGACCGGCGCGCCAAGATCGTCGGCGTCGCCTCGATGGCCGCGGTCATCGGCATATCGGTCGCGCTCGGCGCCAGTACCCTCGTCCTGGCGGTGCAGGCGGTGGTCCTGAGCGCGTCGGCGGCTTTCGTGCTGTCCCGGCCCTCGCCGCCGCCCCGCTGAGGCCGGACCGGCCCGGAAATGCGGACTGCGAACCGGGCGTTTCTCCGCATCGATGACCGGAATGCCCTGCGGCGGTCTTCCCTTACCCCTTCTTCTCCCAGCCGCGGTCGCCCTGCTGCCAGTAGGTGAGGGTGTGGCCGGCGTCCTTCCAGGCCTTCCAGCGGGTACGGGCCTGGGCGACGGCGGCCTCGTCGCGGCCGTCGAACAGGGTGAAGCAGCGGGCGTAGTCGCCCAGCGTTTCCGAATCCGCGCTGTCGGTCAGGAACAGGAAGGTCGCGCCGTTCGGGTTGTCGTCGCCGGCGGTCAGCCAGACCGGCTGCATTTCGGCATTGCCGTCGGCCGCCGTGCCGTGGGGCAGGAAGCTCGCGTTGCGGTTCGCAGGCCCCCAGCGCCACAGGGCGTCGTCGAGCTGCTTCACCCGCTCCCCGGAGCCGGCCTTGACGACCGCGCGCGCGCCGCTTTCCAGCGTCCGTTCGAGCAACCGCGGCAGCGCCGCTTCCAACGGCGTGCGCAGCAGGTGGTAGAAGCCGATCTCCGTCATGCCCCGTTCGGCGCCTTTTGCCGGGCCGCCGTAGGGGAGGGTTTGAAACCCTCCCCTACCCTTTGCAATACTGCCCTACCCCTCGTAATGCTCGGCGACCAGCCGGTCGAGCAGTTGGACCCCGAAGCCGGTGCCGCCCTTGGGCACGGTCGGCTTGTCCTTCTTGCTCCAGGTCACGCCGGCGATGTCGAGATGGGCCCAGGGCACGTCGTTGACGAAGCGCTGCAGGAACTGGGCCGCCGTGATGCTGCCGGCCCCGCGCCCGCCGATATTCTTCATGTCCGCGGCGTCGCTGGTCAGCTGCTTGTCGTAGGCGTCGCCCAGCGGCATGCGCCAGGCGTGCTCGCCGACCGCCTTGCCGGCCGCCGCAAGCCGCTCCGACAGCTCGTCGTTGTTGGAGAACAGGCCGCAATTCTCGCTGCCCAGCGCGATGATGATCGCGCCGGTGAGCGTCGCCAGGTTGACCATGAATTTCGGCTTGAACCGGTCCTGGGTGTACCAGAGCGCATCGGCCAGGACGAGCCGGCCCTCGGCGTCCGTGTTCAGCACCTCGACGGTCTGGCCGGACATGGAGGTGACGATGTCGCCCGGCCGCTGCGCCGTGCCGGAGGGCATGTTCTCGACCAGCCCGGCGACACCGACGGCGTTGCACTTCGCCTTGCGGCCGGCCAGCGCCTTCATTAGGCCGATGACGACGCCGGAGCCGCCCATGTCCCACTTCATGTCTTCCATGCCGGCGGCCGGCTTGATCGAGATGCCGCCGGTATCGAAGGTCACCCCCTTGCCGACGAAGGCGACCGGCTGATCCTTCTTGCCGCCGCCCATCCACTGCATCACCAGCAGCTTGGATTCGCGCGCGCTGCCCTGGCCGACGCCGAGCAGCGATCCCATGCCGAGCGCGGCCATGGCCTCCTCGCCGAGGATCTCGACCTCGACGCCGAGCTCGCGCAGCGCCTCGCCCTGGGCCGCCAGGGTCTCCGGGTACATGATGTTGGGCGGTTCCGAGACCAGGTCGCGGGTCAGGAAGACGCCGTCGGCCAGCTTGTCCAGCGGCCGGAACGCCTTGCGCGCCGCCGCGGCGTCGGGGGAGCCGACGGTCAGGCCGGAGAGCGTCGGCTTCTGCTCGGCCTTCTCCTTGGTGCGGTACCGGTCGAAGCGGTAGCTGCGCAGGCGGGCGCCGAAGCCGGCCCGCGCCGCCGCCGCCGCGCCGTCGATCTTGCCGCCGTCCACCGGATCGAGCAGCAGGGTTGCGGACTTTGCGCCGGCGCCGTTGAGCGCGCTGACCGCCCGGCCGCCGGCATTCTGCGCCGCCAGGGCGTCGAAGTCCGCCGGTTTGCCGAGGCCGAGCAGCACCACCCGGTCCCAGCGGCCGTCGCCGGGGCTGGGCAGGACCAGGGAATCGCCGCTGCCGCCCTTGAAGCGGCTCGCCGCCACGGCGCGGGTCACGGCGCCGTCCAGCGCCGCGTCCACGGCGTCGGCGGAAGCGGAGAGCTTCCTGTCCTTCAGGGCGAAGACGACGAGCGAACCGTCCTTCGGCAATTCGAGCTTGCTGAAACGGATTTTCATGCGCGTAAACCTGTCGGGAGAAAGTGTGAAGGGGCAGCGGCTCCTTACTTAATCGGCCCGCCGCCGCAGCGCAATCGACGGGCATTCGTCACATATCCCTTGACGTTAATAACGCAAGACGTTATGTTCAATTGATGAGGCGCTTCAAGGACAGAGAAGCCGAACGAATTTTCTCGGGACACAACGTCCGACGCCTGCCTCCTTCAATCCAGCGCCGTGCTCGTATGCGAATTCAGCGTGTGGTAGCCGCAACGAGGCTGGCCGACCTCCTTGTGCCACCCTCGCACCGCCTCGAAGTGCTGAGAGGAAATCGAATGGGCCAATACAGCATTCGCATCAACGATCAATGGCGCATTTGCTTTCGTTGGACCGAGCGCGGCGCCATGGAAATCGAAATCGTCGACTATCATTGAGGAACCCCATGCCCAACACCGAACCCATCCATCCGGGGGAACATCTGGCGGAATTTCTCGACGAGTGCGGGATCAGCCAGTATCGCCTGGCGACGGCGATCCACGTTCCGCCGCGCCGGATCAACGAGATCGTTCATGGCCGCCGGGGCGTGACGGCGGATACGGCGCTGCGCATCGGCAAGGCGCTCGGCACGACTCCGGAATTCTGGCTCAATCTCCAGCGAATGTACGATCTGGACGTCGCGAGAAACTCGACTGACGTTGAGGGTATCCAACCGCTGGTGACGGCGGCCTGATCGCGGGATAGGCCTGGAGCACCGCAAAGAGAAGGCTCCATTGCCATGTTCGATCCGGCCGCCGGTTCGACATCCGGCGCAGCCCGTGGCATCTTCTCCGTTCTTCCTGATAACAGCGTCGGTCCGGCCGCGGCCGGCGCCGGATTCGAGGACGACGGACCGCTGGAACCATGACGGCTTCCCCCGACCTCACCGTCTATATCGACGTGAAAAGCCCCTATGCCTATCTCGCCATGGAGCCGGCCCGGGCGCTCGCGGCGGCGTTCGGCATAGACCCGGTCTGGAAGCCCTACACGCTGGAAATCCCGGATTTCCTGGGCGCGGTCGAGACCCGCAACGAGCATCAGTGGCGCAGGGTTCGCTACGCCTACATGGACGTACGGCGGATCGCCAATACGCGCGGTCTGACCGTGCTCGGCCCGCAAAAGATCTTCGACAGTTCCATCGTCCATATCGGCATGCTGCGCGCCCAGGATCACGGCCGTTTCGAACCTTTTATCGACCGGGTGTTCCTGCGCTTCTGGAAGCGCCAGCTCGAGATCGGAGACCCGGCTGCGGTTGCCGCGATGCTGGAAGAAGCCGGCGTGCCCGCCGCCGGCTTTGCCGACTGGGCGCAGGGCGAAGGCCGCCGGCGCCACGATGCGCTGCAGCGCGAGGCCGAGGCGCTCGGCGTGTTCGGCGTGCCGACCTTCGTGTTCCGCGGCGAACTGTTCTGGGGCAGCGAACGGCTGGACATGCTGCGCGAGCGGATCGAGGAAGCGCTGGCGGCGTAAGGCACTTTCGAGCTCGGGCATCGTCGCGCATTCGCGGCGACACCCGGCGCGCGGCGGCTGCCGGGCAGGATTCGGCCGGGAGGCGGGAACGGCTCTGCAAAACCTTGCCTGCGGAACGGCGCTTGCCCTATGGAAGGCGCGCTCCGGACCCCGACGACGTCGCCGGGCCGATCCGGGGCGCGAACAGAGAAAGGGAACGCCCGATGACCGTCCGGTCGCTCGAAGACAAGATCCGGTCGATCGGCAACCCGGTCGACATGCTGCGCAACGCCGAGGCGGGTCCGTACCAGTTTCCGATCCAGTCTGAATTCTCCAACTGGCGCGACGAGCAGGAGGCCTGGCGCCGGACGGCCGTCCTGTTCGACCAGTCCTTCCACATGACGGACCTCTATGTCGAAGGGCCCGACACCCGCCGGCTGGTCGAGAGCCTGACCGCCAACGCGGCAACCAACTGGCGCCGCAACGTCGCCAAGCAGTTCGTCGCCTGCGCGCCGAGCGGCTATTTCGTCGGCGACGCGATCCTGTTCATCCTCGAAGAGGACCGGGTCAACATCGTCAACAAGCCGATCACCCGCAACTGGATCGTCTACCACGCCGAAAAGGGTGGATATGACGTCGAACTTACCACCGACGACCGGGCGCTCGACAACCGCGGCCGCCGGCTGGGCTACCGCTTCGAAGTGCAGGGCCCGAACGCCTGGGCGATCCTCGAGAAGGTCAATGGCGGACCGATCGAAGGCATCAAATTCTTCCGCATGGGCGAGATCAACGTCGCCGGGCGCCGGGTTCGCGCGCTCCGCCACGGCATGGCCGGCGAGGCCGGGCTGGAGCTGTTCGGCCCATTCGACGACCACGGCCTCGTCCGGGACGCGCTGCTGGAGGCCGGCCGGGAATTCGGCCTGCTGCCGGCCGGGTCGCGGACCTATTCGACCGTCGCGCACGAAAGCGGCTGGTTCCCCTCGCCGATGCCGGCGATCTATTCGGGCGACGACCTGAAGGCCTACCGGGAATGGCTGCCGGCCGACGGTTTCGAGGCCTCGATCTCGCTCGGCGGCAGCCTCGTCAGCCGCAACGTCGAGGACTACTACCTGACGCCCTACGACCTGGGATACGGCCATATCGCGAAGTTCGACCACGATTATATCGGCCGGAGCGCGCTGGAGGCGATGCAGGACCGCCCCCACAAGCGCAAGATGACGCTGCGCTGGAATAACGACGACGTGGTGCGCGTCTTCGCCAGCCTGTTCAGCGAGGGCGACCGGTTCAAGTATCTCGACATCCCGGCCTCGCACTACGCGACGCTGCCCTACGACCTGGTGACCCGCGAAGGGCGGCCCGCCGGCATTTCCCACTACCCGGTCTACAGTTCCAACGTGCGCGGCTGGATCTCGCTGGCGCTGCTCGAGGAAAGCGCCGCCCGGCCCGGTACGGAGGTATCGGTCCTCTGGGGCGAGCCCGACGGCGGCACGGCCAAGCCCACCGTCGAGCGCCATGTCCAGACCGAAGTCCGCGCCACGGTCGAACCCTGCCCGATCTCGCTCACCGCGCGGACGGAATACCGGGCGTGACCGTGGTCGTGATCGCGGGCGCGGGAGCGTTGCGCGGGAACGGCCCATGACCTACGCGCCGCCCGCCAGCGCCCTGCCCGCCGAGCCGCCGCAGCGCAGCCGTTACGACGTCGTCATCGTCGGCGGGGCGATATACGGCTCGTCGATCGCCTGGTGGCTCACGCGCAACCCGGATTTCGACGGCACGGTGCTCGTCGTCGAGCGCAATCCGAGCTACGAATTCTGCTCGACGGCGCACACCAACAGCTGCATGCGCCAGCAGTTTTCCAGCGCGGTCAATGTCCGGGTCTCGCAGTTCGCCGCCGACTTCGTGAAGAATTTCCGCGCCTGGATGGACGACGATCCGCGGGTGCCGGATGTCGCCCTCATCAGCACCGGCTACCTGTATCTGGCGGACACTGAGGACTTCGCCGCGGCCCTGCGCGAGGCGCAGAAGATCCAGGCGGCCTGCGGCGCCGGCACCCGTCACATGACGGCGGCGGAGATCGCTGCCGACTACCCGTTCTACAATCTCGACGGCATCGTCGCCGCCAACCACAACCCGGTCGACGAGGGCTTTTTCGAGGGCGCGACCCTGTTCGAATGGTGGCGGCGCAACGCGCGCGAGCGCGGCGCGGACTATGTCGCCAACGAGGTTATCGCCATGTCCCTCAACCCGGCCGGCACGGCGGTCGACGGCGTGACCCTCAAATCCGGCGAAAAGATCGCCTGCGGCACGGTGGTCAACGCCTCGGGCCCGCGGGCTGCGCGCACGGCGCGCATGGCCGGGATCGACGATCTGCCCGTCGAGCCGCGCAAGCGCTACAGCTTCGTCTTCGCCGCGGAGCGCCCCCTGGACCGCCCGTTACCGCTCACGATCGATCCGTCCGGCGTGCATGTGCGCTCGGACGGCGCCAACTATCTCGCCGGATGCGCGCCCGACCCGGACGCGGACCCGCCGGTCGATCCCGACGATTTCGTCGAGGACCACAGCCTGTGGGAGGCCAGGGTCTGGCCGGCGCTGCTGGACCGGATCCCGCAGTTCGACGCGCTGAAGCTGCTGAACTCCTGGGCCGGCCACTACGCCTACAACACCTTCGACCACAACGCGATCCTCGGGCCGCACACGACGGTCGCTAACTTCCTCTTCGCCAACGGTTTTACCGGCCACGGGCTGCAGCAGTCGCCGGCGATGGGCCGCGGCACCGCCGAATGGATCCTCCACGGCGAATTCCGCGCCCTCGACCTCAGCCCCTTCCTCTACCGCCGCATCCCGGAAGGCCGCCCGTTCGTAGAAAGTGCGGTGATCTAGGGCATTCGGCCACGGCACGCCGGTCGGCGGAGCTCAGCGCGCGCCTGATGCAGGGGTGGGTTTGAAACCCTCCCCTACCCGGCCTCGGCTCGTATACGCCTTTGGCGATAGCTCCGCCTTCGCGCCGGCCGCTGGTCTGCGGCCTTCCTGTTTTTGAGCGGACATTCAAGTTACTTCTCCGCCTCTGCCGTCGTTTTTTCGCAGTTTTCCGCCGTTTTTCCGTGCCGTATGCCGAAACAGACGGACTGGTCTGTTTTTCGATGTTTTTTTGCGCCCCGAGACGCCCGAACCTCGCGGAAACGCTGAAAAACGCGATTCGGAAGAGTCGCAAAATAATCCTTGTTAGGAAATATTTCTAGATCCTGCCCCGGCGGCTATCTGGAAGTGGGAAATGCACATGTTCTCCGGGAGCACCGGTCGCCCGCAGCAGACGCAGTTCGGGCGCTGGCAAGGAACATATATGGAACGAAACTGGCGATGTCAAGAAAAAACCGCATCATTGCCGCCCCGGCCGATACGGGGGGCGATCGGAAGGCGGGCACATGCCGGGCGGGCGGATGGACACCCCCATCCCCTCCGCTTCGCTCCGGCACTTCCCCCGCTGAAGCGGGGGAAGGATAACGAGGGATAACTTTCTGTTCTTTCTTGTTTTTTTTACCTCCCCCTCTTCAGAGGGGGAGGCCCGAAATACAATGGGGTGGGGGTGAGCGGCGCATGCCGCACACCGCGGGCCGCCGCCTTTCCGAACGGCCGGCTTCGCATAAACCGTGCCGCCCCGGCCCCCGCCTATCGCTTGCCCTCGCGCTCCAGCCTGCGGCGGATCTTGCGCCACTTGCGAACGTCCCTGAGATGTTCCCGGTAAGTCTTTGAAAAGAAATGGCCGCCGGTGCCGTCGGCGACGAAATAGAACTCGTCATGCGCCATCGGGCGGACGGCGGCCTCGATCGCCTTGCGGCCGGGATTGGCGATCGGCGTCGGCGGCAGGCCGAAATGCACATAGGTGTTCCAGCGGTGCGGCGTCTTCAGATCCTTGCGCAGCAGGCGGCGGCCGAGCGGCGCTTTGCCCCCGGTCAGGCCATAGATCACCGTCGGATCGGTTTCCAGCCTCATGCCCCGGCGCAGCCGGTTGACGAAAACCCCGGCGATGCGCGCCCGCTCGCCCGGCTTGCCGGTCTCCTTCTCCACGATCGACGCCAGAATCAGCGCCTCGTCCTTCCAGCGCAGCGGCAGCCCCGGAGCGCGGCCGGCCCAGGCCCGGTCGAGCGCCTCGGACATCGCCGTCTGCATGCGCCGGACGATGGCGTCGCGGCTCTCGCCCCTGGCGAACAGGTAGGTGTCGGGCATGAGGGCGCCCTCTGCGGGCTTCAGCGTGATCGGCCCGGTCAGCGCCGGCGTCTGCCGGATGCGCTCGAGGGTCTGCCAGGTCGTCAGCCCCTCGGGCACGGTGAGGCGGCGCAGCACCGTGCGGCCGGCGATGACGATGCCCAGCGCCTCGCGCTGGCTGACCTTCGGCGGAAAGCGGTATTCGCCCGCCTTGATCCGGCGGTCAGCGCCGAGGAGCCGCGCCCAGATGCGGAACAGGGCGGGATGGTCGATGACCCCGGCCGCCGCCATCTCCCGGATCGCGCGGTCCATGCCGACGCCCTTCGGCACGTCGATGGAGGCGGCGTCCGCCAGCGGACCGGGCCTGGTGTAGAGGTGGAAGGCATAGCCGACCGCACCCGCCGCCAGAAGGATCGCCAGCGCGAGGACGGCGACGGCCCATTTAAGGAAGCGCTCCATTCCTTCCCGCACGGCCTCATGCTTGTGGCGGCTACGGGTCTAGACCGTATCCGCGCCGGAGGGAACCGTGGCGTTCCCTTCGACTTCGCTCAGGGCAGGCTCCCGATACGGCCCCCTCGATACGGCGCCGGCGCGCCTGCTCGGGATGAGGGATTTGTTTGTTTGAAACGCCTCAACACACCACACCTCCTCACCCTGAGTAGCCCCGGCCGCCAGGCCGGGGCGTATCGAAGGGGCGTGCCGCGGCGGAGCCGGCGGTTCCGGCCGAAACGGACCAGCTCTACGGCGCGGCGGCGAACAGCAGGGAGGCATTGGTGCCGCCGAAGCCGAAGGAGTTCGACAGGGCGTGGCGGATCGGCCGCTCCTTCGCCTCGTGGGCCGCCAGGTCGATATCGCAGCCGTCGGACGGATTGTCGAGATTGAGGGTCGGCGGCGCCACCCCGTGCTTCAACGCCATGATGGAAAAGATCGCCTCGACGCTGCCGGC
This sequence comes from Alphaproteobacteria bacterium, assembly GCA_965202925.1. Lineage (GTDB taxonomy): Bacteria > Pseudomonadota > Alphaproteobacteria > Bin65 > Bin65 > Bin65. The sequence continues at coordinate 14,595 of CBDBCG010000005.1, forward strand.
CGCGCCCAGCAGATGGCCGATCGCCGACTTGGTCGACGACATGGTGAGCGCGTAGGCATGCTCGCCGAACAGCCGCTTCACCGCGCCCAGCTCGATCTCGTCGCCGAGCGGCGTCGAGGTGCCGTGGGCGTTGATATAGTCGATATCCTCCAGATTCAGCTTCGCCCGGCGCACGGCGTTGCGCATCGAGCGGTAGCCGCCGTCGCCATCCTCGGCCGGCGCCGTGATGTGATAGGCGTCGCCCGACAGGCCGTAGCCGACGATCTCGGCATGGATCGCCGCGCCGCGCCGCCTTGCATGCTCGTATTCCTCCAGAAGGACGATGCCGGCGCCCTCGCCCATCACGAAGCCGTCGCGGTCGCGGTCCCACGGCCGCGAGGCGCGCACCGGTTCCTCGTTGAATCCGGTCGACATGGCCCGGGCGGCGCAGAAGCCGGCCATGCCCAAGCGGCACACCGCCGCCTCGGCCCCGCCGGCTACCATGATGTCGGCGTCGTCGAGCATGATCAGGCGCGCGGCGTCGCCGATGGCGTGGGCGCCGGTCGAGCAGGCCGTGACGACGGAATGGTTCGGCCCCTTGAAGCCGTATTTGATCGAAACGTGGCCCGAAGCCTCGTTGATCAGAGCCGACGGGATGAAGAAGGGCGAAATGCGGCGGGGACCCCGCTCGTGCAGGACGATCGAGCCGTCGTAGATGGTCTCGAGCCCGCCGATCCCGGAGCCGATCAGGACGCCGGCGCGGTCGCGCTCCTCCTCGGTTTCCGCCGTCCATCCGGCATCGGCGATCGCCTGTTCCGCCGCCGCGATGGCGTAGACGATGAAATTGTCGATCTTCCTGAGGTCCTTGCGCGGAATCAGGTCCTCGGCGGCGAAGGCCGTAACGTAGTCCGGTCCGCCCTCCGGCGCGTCTCCGAGGTCCGGGCGCAGCGTCTGGCCGGCGACCCGGCACGGCAGGTCGGACACGTCGAAGCGGGTGACCGTCCGGATGCCTGAGCGGCCGTTGACGAGGTTGCCCCAGGTCTCGCCGACCGTCACGCCGAGCGGCGTGGTCAGCCCGATGCCGGTAACGACGACGCGTCTCATCCGCCGCGCCCTCCGGCACGGCAGGTCCGGACCCGGTTCCGGTCAGGGCGCATGGGCGCACGCATGGACCTTCCGGGCGCCGGAGCGGCCGGGCCTGCAATCTTCCGAAGTTTGACGGGCATCCGCCGGGCCCCTTCGGCGCATCGGGGGACGGCGCGGGGTCTCATTCCCGGATCAGGATTTCATTCCGGCAATAAAGTCGATGGCGTCCTTGACGGTTGTGATCTGCTCGGCAGCGTCGTCGGGGATTTCGATGTCGAACTCTTCTTCGAACGCCATGACCAGTTCGACCGTGTCGAGGCTGTCCGCGCCGAGATCGTCGATGAAGCTTGCATCCTCGGACACCTTGGCCTCGTCGACGCCCAGATGTTCGACAACGATACTCTTCACGCGATCTGCAACGTCGCTCATGGGACTCTTTCCTTGAAACGTTTCCGATTACCGGGTGCCGGGCGGAACCGGCGCGCAGGACGCCCGGACCGGAAGGCTCCGAAATGCGTGCCGGGGCTACCTGCCGCCACGCGCCATTTGACGCGGAAATTGCCGCCCTTCCGAAGGGAGGGTCGATCGGCCTTCCGGCCGTTCCCGCCAATCCTTTATAACCCGATTCGTTGTCATGAGCGTCCGTTATCACAGGGCGGCGCCGTTGACCAGCAGCCGCATGACGGGACGCCCGAACGCCCGGCGCCCATCCGGTTCATGGCCCGGTTCGTGATCCGTTTCGCGGCGCGTTTCGCGGCCCGCCCGACCGGAAGCCGTCGCGCAAGGTTCGGATTCAATCTGAAATCCATGTGACAATAAGTCCCTAGTCAAAAAAATGATTTTGTGTGGCAAAAATCACACAATCTTGTCGAATTTCTGCTATAAAGGATGGCCAGATACATTGATTATGACGTCCGTCATCTCCCCCAACGATGTGTCTGACACCGAAGACTCGGGGCCCCGCCAGCGTTCTGGCGGGGCCTTTTCTTGCCCCGGAGCGCCGCGATTCCCGACGGACAGCCACACGGCCCACCGGTAATCGACCGGCTGTGACTCCGCCGGAACTTGGCGCGCGGATCGTACGGCACATATCCGTTTCCCGTACATCCCTTCCCGTACATCCCTTCCCGGTACGCCGCTCCGGATTTTCCCCATGCACCGCCCGATCCGAACCGCCCTTCGCCTTCTCCTCGCCCTCCTCGCCGGCCCGGCCGCCGCCTTTCCCGCAACTGCGCCGGCGCTGGGCCAGACCTTCGAGTCCAGCGCGGGGCCGCTCAGGGTCGTCACCGTCGCCCGCGGTCTGGAGCACCCCTGGTCGCTGGCTTTCCTGCCGTCCGGCCGGATGCTCGTCACCGAACGGCCCGGGCGGCTGCGCATCGTCACGCGCAACGGCGGCGTCGGGGCGCCGGTCCGCGGCGTGCCCAGGGTCGCGGCGCGCGGACAGGGCGGGCTGCTCGACGTCGTGACCGATCCGGATTTCGCCCGGAACCGGACGATCTTCCTCTCCTATTCCGAACCGGGCCGCGGCGGCGCCGGAACCGCCGTGGCGCGCGCCCGTCTGGACGGCAATTCGCTTGCCGATCTCAAAGTCATCTTCCGCATGGTGCCGAAATCGAGCGGCGGGCGGCATTTCGGGTCGCGCATCGTGATCGCGCGGGACGGCACCCTTTTCGTCACGCTGGGCGAGCGCGGCGAGCGGCGGCGCACCCAGAACACGGCCATCCACCGCGGCCAGGTCATCCGCATCGCCAGGGACGGCTCGGTCCCGAAGGACAATCCCTTCGTCGGCCGCACCGGCTTCCGCCCGGAGATCTGGTCCTACGGCCACCGCAATCCGCAGGGCGCCGCGCTGCATCCGGAGACCGGCCGGCTCTGGATCCACGAGCACGGCGCGCGCGGCGGCGACGAAGTGAACGTCCCGGAGCCGGGCCGCAACTACGGCTGGCCGATCATCGCCTACGGCCGCCACTACTGGGGCGGCAGGATCGGCGAAGGCACCCACAAGCCCGGCCTCGAACAGCCGGTCCACTACTGGGATCCGTCGATCGCGCCTTCGGGCCTGGCCTTCGTGACCGGCCCGGTTTTCGAGGCGTGGCGCGGCGATATGCTGGTCGGCGCCCTCAGCTTCCGGATGCTGGTCCGGCTGCGTTTCGACGGCACCAGGCTGGTGCGCGAGGAGCGGCTTCTGGAAGAGTTCGACGAACGGATCCGCGACGTGCGGATCGGGCCGCGCGGCTATATCTGGCTGCTGACGGACGACGACGACGGGCGGGTGCTCCGGGTCGCGCCGGCGCGCTGAGCGGGATCGGGCGGACGCGCCGGGCAGGCCCGCCGCATGCCGGCTAGGACGCGACCGCTTCGCTGTAGTTGACGCAGATTTTCGTGCTGTCCGCGACGGAAAGCGGATCGCCGGTCAGGCCGCAGCGGTGCACGTCCGGCCCAAAGCTGTTGCGGCAGAAACTCGTGCAGTCGGCGCACACGCCGTAATTCAGGCCGCCGCTCTTGGCCTGCAGGCAATCGACAACGCTGTCCAGGAACCGGCTGGCCTCGTCCAGTTCGTCGCCCAGCATCCCGGCAACCGATGCGACGCAATGCAGCGGATCGTTCTCCAGCGCCGCATTGCCTTCGCCGGTCAGTTTGAGCAGAACCGCCCGCCGGTCCCGGCCGTTCGTCTCGCGGCCGATCAACCCCTTGGCTTCCAGGGCCTTGATGGTCTGCGACATGGTCCCGCGCGTGGTGCCGAGATAATCGCTGATTGCCGTGGGGGTGCGCGAATAGCGGTTGGCGCGGCCGAGATAGCGGAGAACCGCCCATTGCGCCGGGTTCAGGCCGTCGGCAAACTGCAGACAATGGACCGCGCGGCCGAGCCGGTCGACCAGGCTCGTTATGCGGTCGACCGACGGATCGCCGTTCGGCTTGCCGTCGCCGTCCGCGCAGGGGTCGCAGCCGTTGGCGGCGCCTCCGTTGGAGGCCGCTGCTGATCGGTGGGAAGCCTGGGCAGGCGGCATGCCGGTCATGCAACCGAAACTAGGTCCCGGCCCTTCGATGTCGAGTCGGTGATTTTCCGCTTGTAATTTTATTGCGCGTAATATATTATCGACTCGAAATCATCTGAAAATTCGGGAATCCGGAAAGGATGCGGTAGCCCCATGGCTTACGCAGACTCTGCCGCAACGGAACGAAGCAACCGGCGCTATATCTCGGCGGCGATGGATGCGCCCGTTCTGGAGCGGGAATACGAAGTGGAACTCGCCCGGCGCTGGAACGACAAGCGCGACGAGCGGGCCATGCACGAGATCGTCGAGGCGCATGCCCGCCTCGTCGTGCGCATCGCTGCGGGATTCCGCTCGAGCGGCCTGCCGATGGCCGATCTCATGCAGGAAGGCAATATCGGCCTGATGGAAGCGGTCGAGCGCTTCGACCATGAGCGCGAGGTCCGCTTCTCGACCTATGCCTCCTGGTGGATCGTCGCGTCGATCCAGAACTACATCCTGCGCAATTCCTCCATCGTGCGTGCCGCGACGACGCCGAAGCAGCGCCGGCTGTTCTTCAACCTGCGCCGGCTGCGCGCCCAGCTCAGCACCGGCTTCGACGGCCAGCTGACGACCGACGAGCGGCAGATCATCGCCGACAAGCTGGATGTCACGGTCGCCGACGTCGAGCGGATGGAGCTGCACCTGACGCGGCCCGACCAGTCGCTCAACGCCCTGATCGGCCTCGAGGACGACGGCGCGCAGTTCCAGGATCTGCTGGAGGACAGCGGCCCCGGCCCGGAGGAGCTCGCCGCCAACGCCAGCGGCCGGCGCACCCGGAAAAAGTGGCTGGAAACCGCGCTCGACAAGCTGACCCCGCGGGAGAGGCGCATCATCGTCCGCCGCTTTCTCGAGGAGGACAAGAGCACCCTTGCCGAGATCGGCGTCGAGTTCGGCGTGAGCAAGGAGCGGATCCGCCAGATCGAGAGCCGGGCGCTGCAGAAGATGCACGCCTCGCTGGCCCAGATGGGCGGCTCGCCGAAGGATTTGTTCGACAGCTGAACCGCGATGCATTTGCAACGATCGGACGGCGGCCGGAGCTTCCGGCCGCCGTTTGCCGTTCGGGTCCGCGGACGGCGCGAGACGGTTGCGCCCCGGAGGCGTCCCGATGCAGGTTATGGCGCTGTCGGGGGCCGTTGCCGGCCGCCCGGGCCGCAAGTCGCGCCGAATTGACGCGAAGCGACGATTCCGCGACCGGCTTGTCTGCCGCGAAACAAACACTATACCTGCCCCGAATCCTGTTCTGGAGGGAACGATGAACAAGTTCAAACGGCTTGCCCCCGCGTTTGCCCTGCTGATGGCCGGCGGCCTGCTCAGCGCCTGCGACAACACGGAAGAGTTGAACAAACTGGCCGGCCAGATCGAGACGGCCAAGGGCGAAATGGCGGCAGCCGCCAAGGGGCTCGACGACCGGCTCAAGAAAGCGATGGCCGCGCTCGACGGCAAGATCGCCGAGGCTTCGGGCAAGGCCGACGGGGCGGCGGCGGCGGCGAAGTCCGCAGCGGCGGCGGCGACGGCCAACGCGGGCAAGACCGACGCGCTCGCGGCGGGGCTCCAGAAGGTCGGGGCCGAGACCGCCGCCGCCACGGGTGCGACCAGGCAGCTGGACGCTGCGGTCGGGAAACTCCACACCCAGGTCGGCAAGGCCGTTGACCTGATCGGGAGTAATCAGGGGCAGATCAGACGGCTCGTCGAGGCGGCCAGTTCGTCGACCGGAATAATCGGGAAGAACCAGAAGCAGATCGGCGCGCTCGCCAACTCGCTGACGGACCTGCTCAAGAAGCAGCAAAGACATGTCAGCACGTTGATCGCGGTAACCGGGTCGCTCGACGCCGGAATGAAGAAAAACCGCGCCGATCTCGGTTCGGTCGCCGGGACGGCCGATGCGCTGAAGGCGGCCCTCGAAAAGCTTCGGGCCGATCTCGGCGCCGCAGCCGACAAGGCCGCAGCGGCAGGTGCGGCGCAGATGAAGAAGGTCGACGGCGCGCTTGCGGCGATGGCAGGCCGGCTCGAAGCGGCGGAAAAGAAGGCCGCGGACATGGCGGCAGCGGCGGCGGCCAGCGCGGCCGAAGCGGCCGGCCTCAGGACGCAGCTGGAGGACCTGGCGAAGCGGGTCGCGGCGGCGGAAGCCAAACTGAACGCACCGGCGGCGCAGAACTAGGGCTTCGGCCATGCCCGCTTCCGGCCCGGCGGCGCGCGAAGCCGGACCGGGCTGGACCGGGTACTACCGGGCCACGGCGTACCGGCCGCCGCGCCGGACGACCCTGACGGCGCTGGCCGAACTCCGCAGTTCGCCCGGCCGGCATCCGGCCGCAGCCGTCGACCTGGGCTGCGGCGGAGGCCGCGACACCGCACCGCTGCTGGACGCCGGACTCACGGTGCTGGCGCTCGACAAGGCGGCGGAAGCGGGCGCGGCGCTGCGCGCGAGGTTTGCCGCCGCCTGGAACAGCCGGCAACTGACCTTCCGCCGAACGGATTTTGCGCGCGGCGCCCTGCCCCTGCCGGCAGCCTGCCTCGTCAACGCCAGCTTCTGCCTGCCTGCCTGTCCGCCCGGCCGCTTCGACGGACTCTGGTCGCAGATCGTGCGGGCCGTCGTTCCGGGCGGGTTGTTCGCAGGTCATCTCTACGGGCCGAACGACAGCTGGGCGCACCGCGGCGGCGGCCTTACGATCCACAGCCGCGGCGATATCGACGCGCTGCTCGCCGATTGGGAGCCGCTGATGATCGAGGAAGAGGAAAGCGACGCGGTTACGCCCCGCGGCGAGGCCAAGCATTGGCACATCTTTCACATCGTCGCCGGAAAGCCGGCCTGACATGCCCGCCCGGGCGCGCCGCATAGCCGGAACCGGCCGCAGCCTTGCCCTCCTGCCGGCCGTGCTGCCGCCCGTGCTGCTGGCTGTGCTGTTGACCGTGCTGCTGGGCGCCCTGGCCGCCGAACCGGCCTCGGCGAAATGCCGGAAGGGCGAATGCTGGGGCGCGGTCGCGTTCAGCCGGCTGACCGGATACTGGGTCTATTCGATGAACCATCCGGACCGGATCGCTGCGCGCAGCCGGGCCTGGCTGATGTGCGAGAAGCGCTGTACCAATGTCGTGACGGTGAAAAACGGCTGCCTGGCCCTGTTCGTCACGCCGAAGGGCCGCTACGCCATGGCCGAAGGCCCGACCGCCGACGAGGCGACCGATGCGGCCCGCCGGCAATGCCGGGCCAAATACGGCAAATGCCTGTTCCGCCTCGCCCGCTGCACCGCCGATTTCGAGGAACTGACGCGCCGGGCGCTCGAGAAGCAGCGCACCAGGGGCGAGGGCCGTTCCCTCGTTCCGCCGAAAAAACCGCCGCCGGCGCAGGTCGAGGAACTCAAGCTGTAGTCTGACTCGTCAAGGAAATCGCCCGCCGGTTGTCAGCGGCGGGCGTTTTCAATTCGGCCGCCCCGGTTTCCCGGAACGGCGGGTTTGCGGCTTCAGACCTGCTGCAGGTTCACGGCTTTCGGGCCGCGGGTGTCCTGCTGGGTTTCGAACTGGATCTTCTGTCCCTCCGAAAGCTGGCCCAGGCCGGCCCGCTCCACGGCGGTGATGTGGACGAACACGTCCTTGCCGCCGCCGTCGGGCTGGATGAACCCGTAGCCTTTGGTGGTGTTGAAGAACTTCACGGTACCGGTTTGCATACTTGCGTACTCACTTCGTGCGTGTTGTGGCAGCCGAAAAACAGGCCGCCGGGTCCGCCGCTGTGGCGGAGCGATCCCTTCCACAGCCCGCACGGTTCAGGTTTTATGACCGCACGGACCGTCGAAAGGCGGGAAACGACTCGGTCAATCTTCCGGAAGGCCTTCAAACGGAACGATTCGGGCGGCCGTAATGTCCGCCGGAACCGTCGGTAGAAAAGTCGACCAGCAGGCTGTCGTATGCCGTCCGCCCCGATGTGGGATACTTTTTCGCCGAGGGCAAGCGGAAATCCGCGCTTTTTCCGCCGGTGCAGGGCCGATGGCCGCCCGGATGCCCCTCGGATGCCGGGGCTCAGGAGCCGGCGAAAATCCGGTCGATCGCCAGGCTGTCGGTTCCCAGGCGCCCGGCCGGATCGCGCAGGCTGTCCCAGTCGCAGGGCGCATCGGTCGTGCGCTGCAACAGGTCGATCAGGTGCTCGCCGCTTGCCGCCGCCTCCCGGCAGGCGGCCTTGACCACGGCCTGCGCCTCGGTGCGCGGCATATGGGCGGAGAGCGCGTAGCTCGCTGACTCGGCGAGCAGCAGGCCGTTCGACGCGTCGAGGTTGGCGCGCATCCGTTCGGGCCGGACGATCAGGCGGTCGAGCATGTCGTCGGCGGTGCGCAGCGCGCCGCCGGCCGCGGCCAGCATCGGCGGCAGGAGCATCCATTCGGCGGTCCAGCCCGCCCCGCCGCGCTCGTGCTCCTGCGGCGCGGCCTGAAAGACGCCGGACAGCTGCGCGGCGGTATAGGCGGCCAGCGCCATCAGCGTTTCGGCCGCGACCGGGTTGGCCTTCTGCGGCAGGGTGCTGGAGCCGCCGCCGGCGCTGTCCGCCAGTTCGCCGACCTCGGTCATCGCCATCAGCGCCACATCGTGCCCGATCTTGCCGAGGCTGCCGGCGACCAGGGCCAGCCACGCCGCCAGCTCGCCGAACCCGTCCCGCGCGACATGGCTGTTTGCCGGCGCCGGCGCCAGGCCGAGTTCGTCCGCCAGGGCGTCGGCCACGGCGAACCCGTCCGGCCCGAGCGCCGAAAGGTTGCCGGCGGCGCCGCCGAACTGGACGCGCAGCACCCGCGGGCGCATCTGGTCCAGCCGCGCGCGGTGCGCGATCAGCGGCTGCGCCCAGCGCGCCGCCTTCAGGCCGAAGCTGATCGGCAGCGCCTGTTGCGACCGGGTCCGGCCGGCCATCGGCGTCGCCCGGTGGGACTCCGCCAGCGCCTTCAGTTTCGCCACGATGCCGGCGAGGCGCCGGTCGGCGATCTCCAGCACGGCTCCGGCCTGCAGAATGAAGCCGGTATCGATGATGTCTTGGCTGGTCGCGCCCCAATGGACGTAGGTCGCGGCGTCGCCGCCGACATGGCGGCGCAGCGCGGCGACGAATTCGACGGTCGGCACGCCGGTGATCGCCGTGTCGGCGCCGATGGCATCGAAATCGGCGGTAAAGTCCGCAAGGGCCTCGCAGATGCGCGCTGCCGCGTCCGCCGGAATGACGCCAAGCCGCCCCTGCACCGCCGCCAGCGCCGCCTCGACCCGCACCATGGCGGCCATGGCCGCCTCGTCGGTCAGCGCTTCGTTGACCGCCGGGTCGGAGAGCAGCGGCGCGATCAGGCGCGAGGCGAAGGGCCCGACGGTCACCGGACCGGTCGCCGGACCGGTCCCAGGGCGGCGCTCCGCCGCGGCGGCGCGTCAGACATCGAAGAACACCGTCTCGCCGTCGCCCTGGAGGCGGATGTCGAAGCTGTAGGCCGTCCGGCCGCGGCTTTCCGTACGCTCCGCGATCAGCGTCGGCCGGCGCGCTTCATCGACCGTGCCGAGCACCGGGTCGGCCTCGTTCGCCTCGGCCTCGTCGGAGAAGTAGAGCCTTGTATAGGCGTGGGAGAGCATGCCGCGGGCGAACACGCAGACGACGATATGCGGCGCCTGCCACGCATTGCCCAGGCCCGGCACCGGCCCCGGCTTGACCGTGTGGAAGCGGAAGCCGCCCGCCTTGTCCGTACCCGTCCGGCCGAAGCCCCGGAAGGTGTCGTCGAGCGGCGCGTCGGCCCGGTCGTCCTCGGCGTGGCGGTAGCGGCCGGCGGCGTTGGCCTGCCAGATCTCGACCATCGAATCGGGCACCGGATTGCCCTCCCCGTCCAGCACCCGGCCTTCGACGACGATATGCTCGCCGGCCGTCGCCTCGTCCGCCAGCACGGCGCTCGTGTAGCCGGTGTAGCGGATGCCGGCCGCGAGTTCGGGCGTCAGGCCGTAGAGGAAGAAGGGGCCGACGGTCTGGGATGCGGTCTGCTTTGCCATGATGCCGCCGCCCTATCCTTCCATCGGGTCCATCGGGGTCGCGTCGCGGCCGCGCAGCACGATGTCCCATTCGTAGCCGAGCGCCCATAACGGCCGGGTGACCTCCATCGAGAAGTCCGCGACCAGCGCCTGCATCGCCTCCGGGCTCGGCGAGCCGTTGAAAATCGGGTCGAATTCGAGCAGCGGATCGCCCGGAAAGTACATCTGGGAGACCAGGCGGGTCGCGAAGCCCGGCCCGAACAGCGAGAAGTGGATATGGGCCGGCCGCCAGGCGTTGTAGTGGTTGCCCCAGGGATAGGCGCCGGGCTTGATCGTGACGAAGCGGTAGCGCCCGTCGGCGTCGGTCACCGTGCGGCCGGCGCCGGTGAAGTTCGGGTCGAGCGGCGCGTCGTGCTGGTCGACCTCGTGGATGTAGCGCCCTGCGGCGTTCGACTGCCAGATTTCGACCATGGTCTCCGGCACTGCCCGGCCGTTCTCGTCGACGACCCGGCCAGTGACGATGATGCGCTCGCCCATCGGCTCGCCGTTGACCCGCGCGTTGACCGTCAGGTCGGCCTCGCCTTCCGGCGCGGCCTCGCGCCCGAAGGACGGCCCGGTCACTTCGGACAGCGTGTGCGGGATCGGGACGAGCGGCTGTTTGGGCGCGCGGAATTTCGTCGACGCGTAGGCCGGATAGTCGTAGGCGGGATGCACGCCCCAGTCGCGGGCGCGGTAGGGCGCGGGATCGGCCATCATCGGTCTCCCTGTTCTTCGGCTGTTTCTTCGGCCATAGCAGCGAGCGTCTGCTTGGCGATCGCGAAGGCCCGGTTGGCCGCCGGCACGCCGGCATAGACGGCGACATGCATCAGGGCCTCGCGGATATCCTCCGGCGTCGCGCCGGTGTTGCGGGTCGCGCGGACATGCATCGCCAACTCCTCGTGATGGCCGAGCGCGGCCAGCAGCGCGAGGGTGAGCAGGCTGCGCGTCCGCCGGTCGAGCTGCGGATCGCTCCAGACGTCGCCCCAGGCGCGCGCCGTGATGTGGCGCTGGAACGCTTCGTCGAACGGCGTGGCGTTGGCCGCGGACCGGTCGACATGGGCGTCGCCGAGCACCGCGCGCCGGGTCGCGATGCCTTTTTCATAGGCCCCCGGCCCATCCGGGCCGCCCGGTTCAGCCACCGCCATGCTCCGTCATGAAGTCGACGATCGCGTCGGCCAGGGCCGCCGGCTGCTCGATGCAGGGCAGATGGCCGGATTGCAGGATTTCCAGATAGGCTGCACCGGGAATCGCGCCGGCCAGTTCCTTGTTCATCGCCGGCGTGGTCGCGCCGTCCTCGGCGCCGCAGACCACCAGCGTCGGCACGTCGATCCTGGCGCAATGGCTGCGCAAGTCGCCGTCCTTGAGGGCGTGGGACACTCCGGCGTAGCCGGCCGCCGGCGTATGGACCAGCATGGTGCGCCAGCCGGCGAAGGCGACCGGGTCCGTCTTCGGGAACCCGTCGGAGAACCAGCGTTGCAGGATGGCCTCCGCCATGCCGGCGATGCCGTCCGGCCCCAGGGCGTTGTCGATCCGCGCCCGCCACATGGCGTCGTCGCCAATCTTGGCCGCCGTGTCGCACAGGATCAGCGCCCGGACCTTGCCGGGGTGGGCCTTGTGAATCTGCTGCGCCGTCACCCCGCCGACCGAGAGGCCGCAGATCGTGGCGCGGTCGAAACCGGCGGCGTCCATGACCCCGGCCAGATCGTCGGCCAGCCGCTCGATGGCATAGGCGCCTTCCGGGCACGTCGTCAGCCCGTGGCCGCGCGTGTCGTAGCGCAGGATGCGATAGCGGCCGGACAGGCGGGCGGTCACGGCGTCCCAGGTCCGGAAGTCGGTGCCCAGGGAATTGGAAAACACCAGCTTCGGCCCGTCGGCCGGCCCGTCGACCCGGTAGTGGACGACGATGTCGTCGATCTCGGCGAACTGCAATCCATCGGTCATGCGCCTGCGGCCTCCTTTTCCCGCTCGTACCTGCGTCCAACATAGCGGGACAGGCCGGCCGGCTTCAACTCGGCCCGCATGTCGCGGGACGGCGGGGACCATTTGCTTCGCAGGCCGGTAGCCGGCCGGTTTGAAACTTCCGCATTTCTCAGAACCCGAAATTCCCATCGAACAACTCCGAGTGTCACCCCGGCCAACCGAAGGGCGAGCCGGGGTCCAGAGTCACCGGCACGGCCTGAGCACGTGGCTCTGGTCCCCGGATCGTCGCTCCGCTCCGTCCGGGGTGACAAAATGGGGCGTCGGCGGCACCTGCGCCTCATGCCCTCGCTGGCCTTGAACCGGGGCGGCATCGGGCGGACAATGCGGCTTGTTTCGCCGACCTACCTGGAGCAGGGAACCGGCCATGAGCGATCCGGTGATCGACCGGCACAGCGATGCCCTGATCGTCGTCGACGTGCAGAACGATTTCTGCCCCGGCGGCGCGCTCGCCGTGGCAAAGGGCGATGCCATCGTGCCCGTCATCAACGATCTGTCCGCCCGCTTCGCCCATGTCCTGCTGACCCAGGACTGGCACCCGCGCGACCACAAGAGCTTCGCCAGCAACCATCGCGGCGGCGCGCCCTTCGACACGGTGGAAATGCCCTACGGGCCGCAGACCCTGTGGCCGGACCATTGCGTCCAGGGCACACGGGGGGCGGAGTTTCACAACCATCTGGACGTCGCACGGGCCGAGCTTGTGATCCGCAAGGGATTCCGAAGCAACATAGACAGTTACTCGGCGTTTTTCGAGAATGACAGGAAGACGCCGACGGGCCTCACCGGCTATCTGCGCGAGCGCGGGCTGACCCGCCTGTTCTTCGCCGGCATCGCGACCGACGTCTGCGTCGCCTATTCGGCCCTCGACAGCCAGGCCCAGGGCTTCGACACGGTCGTCGTCGAGGATGCCTGCGCCGCCATCGACCGTGACGGCTCGCTCGACACCGCCATGAAGCAGATGGACATGCAGGGTGTCGCCCTCCTCCCCAGCACCTCGATCCGATAGGCCGCCTCATGGATTTCTCGCTCACCCGCGACCAGCGCGCCCTCCAGGAAAGCGCCCGGGAACTTGCCGAAGGCGTCTTCGCCGCCCGCGCCGCCGGGATCGACCGGACGGAAGCCTATCCGTGGAACAATGTCCGCGACATGACCGACGCCGGCTTCTTCGGCATGACGATTCCGAAGGACTATGGCGGCGGCGGGCGCAGCTATCTCGATACCGTGCTGGTCATCGAGGAAATGGCGAAGGTGTGCGGCCCGTCGGGCCGGATCGCCGTCGAGGCCAACATGGGCGCGATCGGCGCGATCATGGCCTATGGCAGCGAGGACCAGAAGAAGCTCGCCGCCGGCCTGGTGCTGGACGGCGACAAGCCGGCGATCTGCATCACCGAGCCGGAGGCCGGCAGCGCGGCGACCGAGATGACGACCCGGGCCGAGCTCCGGGGCAACCGCTATGTCGTCAACGGCATGAAGCACTGGATCACCGGCGGCGGCGTCTCGCGCCTGCACCTGATCTTCGCCCGGGTGTTCGATGCCGAAGGCGCGGACCAGGGCATCGGCGGCTTCATCGCGATCCGGGACGAGACGCCGGGCCTGCGCATCGGAAAACGCGAGCCGGCGATGGGCCTGCGCGGCATTCCCGAGACCGAGGTTCATTTCGAGGATATGGAGATCGCGCCGGCCATGATGGTGATCCCGCCGCGCGGCCTGCGCAAAGGGTTTGCCGACCTGATGAACGCCTACAACAGCCAGCGGGTCGGCGCCGGCACGGTCGCGCTCGGCCTCGCCGCCGGGGCCTACCGCCACGGGCTCGGCTACGCCCAGCGCCGCGAGCAGTTCGGCCGGCCGATCGCCGAGTTCCAGGGCCTGCAATGGATGCTCGCCGACATGAGCATCCGGCTCGACGCCGCCCGGCTGATGCTGTGGCGCGCCGCGGCCAGCGCCGAGACCACCGAATCGGGCTTTCCGGACCCGACGGCCGCCGCCCAGGCCAAGGTCATGGCGGCCGACCTGGCGATCGAGGTGACCAACGACGCCCTGCAGCTCTGGGGCGCGGCCGGCTATTCGCGCAACAACCCGATGGAGCGCTACGTCCGCGACGCTCGCATGTTCGCGATTGCCGGCGGCACGGCGCAGATCCTGCGCACGCTGGTCGCCTCGCGCATCCTCGGCCGCAAGCTGCCCCAGACCCGCGACGGCTATGCGAAGCTCGCCGGAGTGCAGGCGCGGGAGGCAGCGGAATAGGCTCCGCATACTGCCGCGGTCCGGGGAGCGACCGCCGCCCCGGTCGCAGGATACCCGGACGCGCTGCGCCGCGGCCCCTGGGGACCGCGGCGCGCGCCCGGCCGGCGTTAGCGGGTTCGCAAGCCACAATTGCTCACAGGATATCGCCGGCGGGTGCCCCTTTGCTGTGCATTCCTCGGACCGGTCGGACCGGTCGATTTCGTTCCCGTCGAGCCCCGCGATCTCTCGCCTGCGGCGCCGCGGCCCGGCATGTCCCCGTTTCCGGAACTGCCGGGCCGCGGCTTTCGCGTTGCCCGACGCGATTTCGAGGTAACATGACAGGCCCAAATTATAATTACTAATACTATTTTCTTAGATAATATATATGTTTTTCTTATTTATTTACATTCCTCACAACGCATTGCGACCGGCGCGGCGCTCCGATGCGCCCCGGCGTACCGCAGACTGCCGCCGGCGTACCGGTCGATCAGCGCAGGGTGCCGAAGAAGGACGAGATGTCGGCGGCGAGCCAGTCCGGATCTTCCAGGGCCGCGAAATGGCCGCCGCTTTCCCTGACCGTCCAGCGCCGGATGTCGGTGTACATGGTCTCGGCGAGCGAGCGCGGCGGCGTCAGGATCTCGAACGGATGCTCGACATAGGCGGTGGGCACGGTCACCGGTTCGTCTTCCGATATGATCCAGGGCTCCCGGGTCCGCTGGTAGTAGGGCCAGGCCGAGGAGCCGATCGCGCCGGTGATCCAGTAGATCATGATGTTCGTCAGGAGCGTGTCCCGGCCGAAATACGCATCGACATCGCCGCCGCAATCGCTCCATGAGCGCCACTTTTCGACGATCCACGACGCCAGCCCGGCGGGCGAATCGGTGAGCCCGAAAGACAGGGTCTGCGGCTTGGTCCCCATGATCTGGACATAACCGGTCTCTTCGGTCAGCCAGTGCGCAAGCTGCGCCCGGTAACGCGCCTCGTCCGCGGTCGGCTCGGCCAGTTCGGGCAGGACCCGCGGCAGCGCCAGCAGCGTGATGTGGATGCCCCGCGTCTTGTCGGTATGGGCGTTGCCGAGATGGGCCGCGACATAGGAGCCGAAATCCTGGCCGTGGGCGAAGAAGCGGTCATAGCCCAGCACGTCGGTCATCAGCACCGCGAGGATGTCCGTGGCGTCCCTGAGGCCGAAGCGGCGCTGGCCCGGCGTGAAGGAAAAACCGTAGCCGGGCAGCGACGGCGCCACGACGGTGAACGAGTCTTCCGCGCGGCCGCCGAAGTCCGACGGCCGGGTCAGGCGCGGAATCAGCCGGTGGTATTCGTAGAAGGAGCCGGGCCAGCCGTGGGTCAGCAGCAGGGGCGGCGCATCCGGCGCCTCTCCCGGCACATGGGCATAGTGCAGGTCATGGCCCGCGATGGCGACCTTGCGGTTGTGCAGGCCGTTGAGCGCCGCCTCCTGGGCCCGCCAGTCATAATCCTCGGCCCAGTAGGCGCACAGCGCTTTGAGATAGGCGACGTCGGTGCCGAACTGCCACGGGTCGCCGGGCGCCCGGTCGGGCCAGCGGGTGGCGCGGAGCCGGTTGCGCAGGTCGTCGAGCACCGTATCCTCGACGGCGATCTCGAAGGCGCGCGGCGGTCGCCCGTCCCAGACGAGCGTGCTGTCGTTCTGCGATGACATTTTCCCTCCCCGGCATGCCGCCGGCATACTAGCCGGCGGCGGTACGGAGACAAGCGAACCGGAGCGTGGCCCGCAGGCACAATGAAGGCCGGTTGAAGCCGCCGCGTTGTCCGGCGGCCGCTTTCGTGGTCCGATAACGCGGCCGGGACACCGGCGCGGCGGCTGCGGGTTGACGCAATACCCGTTGCGGTACCGGTGTTTCCGATAGCTGTGTAGAGGGGAGAATCTTTATGTCGACGTTGGCGCAGGCGTGCGATGCGGTGCTGGAGCGCGTGACAAGTGGTGCGGAACGGGTGCCCGGCGTTGTCGCCATGGTGACGAACGGGACGGAGACGATCTACGAAGGCGCGGCCGGTGTGCGTCGCTGGGGCAGCGACGACCCGATGTCCGGCGACACGGTGTTCGCCATTCTCTCAACGTCCAAGGCCGTGGGCGGCACCGCAGTGCTGCAGTGCGTCGAGGAGGGACTACTGGACTTCGACGCGCCCGCGAAAGACTACGCGCCGGAAATCGGCGACCTGCAGGTGCTCGAAGGCTTCGACGCGGACGGGAACCCGCAGCTGCGTCCGCCCAGGCGCGATATCACGACGCGCATGCTGATGCTGCACACCGCCGGTCTCGGCTATGACATCTTCAACGAAAACTACTACCGCCTGTCCCGGGAGCACGGCCAGCCCAGCATCCTGACATGCACCCGCGCCTCGATGACCACGCCGCTGCTGTTCGACCCCGGCGACCGATGGGAATACGGCACGAATATCGACTGGGCGTGTCAGGTCGTCGAAGCGATCCGCGGCAAGCGGATCGGCGAGGTGCTGCAGGAGCGCGTGTTCGCGCCGCTGGGGATGGACGACATGGCCTTTACCCGCACCGCGGGCATGAAGGCGCGCACCGCGATCTTCCACCGGCGCGAGGAAGACGGCTCCCTGTCGCCGATGGACGATTTCGCGCTGCCCGACGACCCTGAAGTCGAAATGACCGGTCACGGGCTCTATGCACGGATTCCCGACTACATGAAGTTCATCCGCATGTGGCTGAACGACGGCGCCGGCCCCCATGGCCGGGTGCTGAAGCCGGAAACGGTCCGGTTCGCGGTGCAGGGCGCCCTGCAACCGCCGCAGGCGTTATTCGACCTGCCCGCCGTTATCCCTGCGCTAACCCGTGGCACGCCGTTCTTTCCCGGGATGAAGAAGGACTTCGGCTACAGCTTCATGGTCGCCGGGGAGGAAGCGCCCACAGGACGCCCGGCCGGGGGCATCGGCTGGCACGGGCTGGCCAACCTGTTCTACTGGTTCGACCGCGAGAACGGGATCGGCGGCTTCTGGGCGACGCAGATCCTGCCCTTTGGCGATCCGGTCTCCTTCCCCGGCTACATGGCATTCGAAACGGCGGTCTACGACACGCTGAGAGCGTAAGCAGCTGCGATGCCGCGAGGTCATGTACGCCAGGGCGGCTTGAGTGGATTATCGTGCTTGTTTGGGGTCCGTTCGTGACCGGCCGCTGACCCGCGCCAGCTGCCCGCCGGTCAGCGACGGCGCGGCGGCCGTCCTGGAACGCGCGGGGTAGTGCGCCGGCCTTCGCTCAGGGATTTGCAGACGGGATCAGCGGCACCAATACGGTAGCGGAGCCAGGCGCCACGGGAATGCTCTCGAAAGCACTTGGCGGCGCGAGCGCTTTACCGTCACGCCAGGCTTCTCTTGCCGCATCGCGCAGCGCCTCTTCGGCATTCAGCAGGGCTTCGTCGAGGGCCCCGCCCATCGCCACGATCCCCGGCAGGTCGGGAAATGCGACGCCATAGCCGCCTTCTGCGCCGTCGATCAGTGCTGGATAGCGGTCCATTTCGTCCTCGCTACTGTCGGCCGATCGCCGCATCGCTCCGCATACGCAACCGTCATTTCGACCGGAGCGGCGTAAGCCGCGGAGTGGAGAAATCTTTTCTGAACAGCGCCTCGGACGTTAGCACCGCGCGGCAAAGATATCTCCGCTCCGCGAACCTCCGATTCGCTCCGGTCGATATGACGAGAAACGGGGGAGAAATCCAGCCCTAAGCCCCGCTCCGCACCCGCTGCACCGCGGCGCGCCAGCCGGCCAGAAGGTCCTGCCGCCGGTCCGCCGGCATCGACGGTGTGAAGATCCGGTCGGGGCGCCAGGTTGCGGCGACCGCTTCCTCGAGCGAGCCGTAGAGGCCCGCGCCCACGCCGGCGAGCAGTGCGGCGCCGAGCGCCGTGGTTTCCGTTATCGCCGGGCGCTCGACCGGCGCATCGGCGATGTCGGCGATGAACTGCATCAGCCAGTCGTTGGCCGCCATGCCGCCGTCGACGCGCAGCCGGCCGGCTCCCGAGCCGGGCCGCCCATCGCCTTCGGCCCCGCCCATCGCCGCGAGCAGGTCGGCGGTCTGGTAGCCGCAGGCCTCCAGCGCGGCGCGCGCCAGATGAGCCACGCCGGTATCGCGGGTCAGGCCGAACAAGCCGCCACGGGCTTCGGCGTCCCACCACGGCGCGCCGAGGCCGGTGAAGGCGGGCACGAGATAAACGCCGCCATTGTCGGGCAGGCCGGCGGCCAGGGCTTCGCTCGCCGCGCTCTCGCCGATCACGCCCAGCCCGTCGCGCAGCCACTGGATTGCCGTGCCGGCGTTGAAGATGGCCCCTTCAACGGCATAGACGGTTTCGCCGCCGAGCCGCCAGGCGACGGTCGCCAGGATGCCCTCGCCGGGTTCGGGCCGCGCGCGCCCGGCGTTGGCCAGGATGAAGCAGCCCGTGCCGTAGGTGCTCTTGGCCATGCCCGGCGTCAGGCAGCCCTGCCCGATCAGCGCCGCCTGCTGGTCGCCGGCAACGCCAGTCACGGGGATCGCAGCGCCGAAAAGGGCCGGGTCGGTGACGCCGAACGCGCCGGCGCTGTCCCGTACTTCGGGCAGCACTGAGGCCGGCACGCCAAACTCGCGGCACAGGCCGTCGTCCCAGGCCTGCGCTTCGATGTCGAACAGCATGGTGCGCGAGGCGTTGGTCGCGTCGGTCGCGTGGGCCGCGCCGCCGGTCAGGCGCCAGAGCAGGAAGCTGTCGACCGTGCCGAAGGCGAGCGCGCCGCTTTCGGCCGCTGCGCGGGCGCCGTCGACATGGCGGAGCAGCCATTCCAGCTTGGTGGCGGAGAAGTAGGAATCGGGCACCAGGCCGGTGGTCCGGCGGATCGCCGGCGCCTTGCCGTCCGCGACCAGTTCGCGGCAGCGGCCGGCGCCGCGCCGGTCCTGCCAAACGATGGCGTTGTGGACGGGCTTGCCGGTCTCGCGGTCCCATACGAGCGTCGTCTCGCGCTGGTTGACGATGCCGGCGGCGGCGACGGCGAAGCCCCGGCCCTGCGCCCCGGCCACCGCCTGTCGCGCCGTATCGAGCACGGTGCGCCAGATGTCCTCCGGATCCTGCTCGACCCGGCCGTCGTCGGGAAACTGCTGCGGCAGCGGCTGCTGCGCCGTGGCGACGACGCCGCCGCTCAGGTCGAAAACGATGGCCCGGCTGCTCGTCGTCCCCTGGTCGATCGCCAGGAGCGCAGTCCCGGAGGAGTCACCGGCCATGTCAGGCGGCGAGGATGTCCCGCACCGACGGCCAGTTCTGCGCGCCGAAGGTGTTCAGGTCGCTGCGCAGATGGTCCGGAATCCACCGGTCGATGGCCTCGGCATAGCTCGGCCGTGCCTGGATGCGCGCGAACCAGTCGGTGAGCCGGGGCCGGTTCGCGGTCCACATCGCCTGCATCTGCAGCATGTCGAGCCGGGCGAGATAGGGCGTCATGCCGGCGTCGGCAAGCGTATAGGCGTCGCCGGCCAGCCACGGGCCGCCGGCGAGGTCGGCCTCCATCTTCGCCAGGTAGCGGTCGTAGAGATGCACCATGCGTGAAGCGTCCGGCGCCTTGAAACCCCGCTCGATATAGCCGCGCTTGCGGACGTTCCAGTCCGACGTCACCGAATCGGCCGGCGTGCTTTGCAGGAATTCCTCCAGCTTCTCCGGGCCGAGGCGCTGCAGCGTATGGCGGTGCGAGGCCATGAAGGTGAGCGGGCCGCAGGCGCGATGCACCTCCTCGTCGACCGCCTTGGTCCAGCAGCGCATTTTCGCGCGCTGCACGGGATCGGCCGGGATGAGCGGCGGGTCCGGGAACACCTCGTCGAGATATTCGCAGATCACTGTGGATTCGGTAATGACCGTGCCGTCATGCACCAGGGTCGGCACCACGGCCTTGGGGTTGAGCTTCCGGTATTCCGGCGCGAACTGGTCGCCCTTCAGGATGTCGAGATAGTGGCCTTCCCACTCCAGCCCCTTCTCGGCCAGCGCGAGGCGCACCTTGGCGGCGCAGACCGACGATCCGTGATGATACAGCTCCAGCATCGCTTCCCTTTCCTGCCTGTTTGTCCGGCCATACGCCGCCTGGAATCCGGTCGGCGCACCGGCCGGACCGGTCCTGTTCTGGAGCAAAGAGCCGTGGAATGACAGAGAAATTCCGCGGCGCGCATCCGCCCGCGGATTGCGGGGTCCGCCCAAGCGCTTCAATCGCCCAGCGTGAAGACCTCGACCTCGCCGGTGCGCCCCTTCACGCGATGGCGGCCGGCCGGCTTCGGTGCGAAATCCGGGCCCAGGCCGGCCGCCGTTTCGCCGCTGACCAGGATCGCGGTCTCGCTGCCCTCGGGATACAGCGTCTTGCCGAGCTGTTCGAGGCGCTGGCCGACATTCACCGCATCGCCGATGATCGTATAGTTGATGCGGCCGGGCGAGCCGATATTGCCGACCGTGGCGCTGCCGGAATGGATGCCGATGCGAATGCCCAGCGGCGCCTCGCCTTCCGACCGGCGCCGGGCATTCTCCGCGCGGATGCCTGCGGCGATGGCCAGCGCCGCGCGGCAGCCCCGTTCGGCGGCATCCGGCTGCGCCTCCGGCGCGCCCCAGAAGGCCATCACCGAATCGCCGATGAACTTGTCGACCGTGCCGTCCTCGGCCTCGATGCAGCCGGCGACGATCTCGAAATGCCGGTTGACGACGGCGGCGACCTCCGGGGCCGACAGGTTTTCCGATACGGAGGAAAATCCCGCGATATCGGTGAACATGACGGTGATCTCCCGCGCCGAGGAGATCGTGTCGCCGATTTCGCCGCGCTTGACCAGCCGCTCGACGACCTTGCGGGGTATGTAGAGCTCGAACCAGCGCAGGGCGCGCAGCATGGCGTTGAAGGACTTGGCCTGCTGGTCCAGTTCGCGGAATACGCTGCCCGGAAGATCGCCGATCTCGCCGATATTGAGATCGCGGACCTGCCCGGCCGCTGCGGAGAACCGCACGATGGGGCGGGCGATGCGCCGGCCGAGCAGCACCGCGGCGACGATCGCCAGGACCAGGGCTGCGATGCCGACACCGAAGGAAACGATCATCCGGCGTATCTCGGCGCCGATATCGGCGGTATGGAAATAGCCGCCGACGATCAGCGGCTTCGGCCCAAAGCCATGCAGGCGCCGGTACATGAAGACATGGTCCTCCCCGCCGAGCCGGACCCCGTGGCCGTTGGTCCCCTGCGCGAGCCTGACGAGCAGGTCGAAGCGGTCCTCCTCCTGCCATATCGCCGCCAGAACGGGATCGCGGAAGCCTTCCAGCCGCGGCAGCGGATTCGCCACGGAAAGACCCGGATAGCCCCGCGCCATCAGCGGGTGCGCCAGCACGCGGTCGCGGCCGTACAGGATGAACCGGGTCCCGGGATCGGCCTTGCCGACCTTGCGTACGAAGGCCGAGAGTTCGCGGATCGAGACGATCGCGACCACCGCCCCGATCGGTCTGCCGTTCCACCGCACGGGATGCACCAGGTTGAAAAAGGTTTTCCGATGCTCATCGCGCCAGATCGGCGGCGCCCATTGCGGATCCCCGGCCAGCATCGGGCGGTGTCCGCGGATCTGCGCATCGCGCGACAGGTCGGCCTCGTGGACCTCGATATTGTCGCCGTCGCGCCGCGCGGCGGTCAACGCGACCAGCCTCTCGTCGAAATAGGACACGGCCTCGATCTGCCGGACGCCCGCAAGCGCCCCGGTCAGCAGGCGGCCGAACGCAACGCGATCCCCGGGGTCGATTTCGCCCTTTTCGATCCGGCGCGCGATAAAGCGGGCCTGGTCCTGGGCCGGAACCAGATGCTGTTCGAGGCGCTCGACCGCGTTGGCGATGCCCTGGTTGGCGTTCTGGCCCATCAGCGCCAAGGTGTTCTTGCCGGCGAGCCAGACGCCGACGCCGAGCACGCTGCCGACCGAGACCAGGACGAGCAGGGAGATCGCCGTCGCCAGGGTTATCGTGATCGAGAACCGTCCGTTCCAGCGCGCTGACGGGGGCGCTTCGGGATGATCGGTTTTCGCTGACCTGGCCGCCATCGCTGTCAAGTTCCAGAATGGAGTTCGCGCGTTGCCGGAACCCGTATCGCATCCGGCCGTTGAACGCAGCAACGGCGCGAACCCGGCGATGCCGGGGGCGTCCGGGCCTGCCGGCGGGCGGCGATCCTGACCGGACCGTGCGATGGTAACCCAACGGGATTCGAAGAGGAACTACAACCCTTTGTTATAGAATGTTTTTCTTATTGGATTGCGGCACATACCCAACGGTTTGCCCAACACCCGCGGCGGGAATGTATGGGAATATTTCGAATGCTCCTGCCGCGGCACAATGTTGCGAACCGCCGCACTCTCGAACCAGGCAATTCGCGCCCGCACACCTGCTATCCGCCTGTTCAGCACGGCCCGCCTGTTCAGCACGGCCCGCCTGTTCAGCACGGCCCGCCTGTTCAGCACGGCCCGCCTGTTCAGCACGGCCAGGAGTTCGAATTCCCTGCCGCCTCCCCCGCCGCTCACTCCTCGAAGCCGAACGACTCCTCACCCAGTTTGAGGTCGCCGGCGTTGGCCTTGATCGGCAAGCTGCCGGGCCACACCCGGGTTCGGACCACCGCCCGCTATGCCCATCTTGCCCGCGATACCGTAAAATCGTACGGGGCGCGCATCGGCAACGGCATCGCGCAGGATCTGGCCGTCTCCGATGCGAACCCTCCAGTCGCAGGACGTGTATCCGCAAGGGCGCCCGCGGCCGCTGCTACAATGTCGTCGACCCGGTCAACCATCTCGACGCCGATCACTGCTCCGGACGCCAGGGCCGCACCGCCGTCCGGTTCACCCGGCGCGATTTCGTCATCCTCGACGCACTCGGACATCTGCCCTTCGCCCCGTTTTGCCCTGGGGCAGGCGGCCATCTGCTTTTCCACCTCATGAGCTCATGAGCCGGTTCGACGAGCGCACCTCGATCGTCGTCACCACCAACCTGGCCTTCGGCGAGTGACCGTCGATGCACGATTGTGGTAATGTCGGCTTGCTCCACCTTGACGATTATCAGATGATAAAATAAGTACACTCCGTTCTATGGATCACGGGCTGTGATCTGCAAACCTGCGTCATGCTGGGGGAGATTATCTGGTCCTTGGCGTCGGAAATAACGTTCGGCAACGCAGATCCATTGATTTCACCGGGACATAGCACAGTGCGCACAACCTCAACCAACCCGAATGACGGCAATGTTGTGCAGTCGAACAGTACCGTGCACATTGAGTTTTCCGGGGTGCACAAATGGTTTGGCGATTTCTGTGTTCTACGGGACATCAATTTTCAAGTCCTTGGCGGTGAGATTGTCGTGATTTGCGGCCCTTCTGGTTCAGGTAAGAGCACTTTTATTCGGTGCGTTAATCAACTCGAGAAAGTACAACAGGGTGAAATCCATGTTCTTGGAGGGCGTGTAAGCGGCGACGGTGTTGATTTAACCCGCTTGCGAACTCAGGTCGGCATTGTGTTTCAAGGATTCAATCTTTATCCACACAAAACAGCCCTTCAGAACATTACTCTCGCTCCAATCAAAGTGAACCGTCTATCAAAGCGAGAAGCCATAGACCTGGCGATGGCCCTCCTTGACCGAGTCGGATTGCGCAATAAGGCTAACGCATATCCTTCCCATATGTCAGGCGGGGAGCAACAGCGCGTGGCGATTGCCCGTGCGCTTGCAATGCGACCGAAGATCATGTTGTTCGACGAGCCTACGTCTGCCTTGGATCCAGAAATGATTCACGAGGTCTTGGCCGTAATGGCAAAGCTTGCGAACGACGGAATCACAATGCTTGTCGTTACACACGAAATGGGCTTTGCCAGCAAAGTTGCGCATAGGGTGGTTTTCATGGATGCCGGTGAGATTGTTGAAGACACAACCCCAAGTAAATTCTTCAAGAATCCGAGCTCAGAACGGGGCCGGGAATTTTTGTCGAAGATCCTGGTGCACGTCTGAGACTCTTGAATTTGGCAATTTGGGGTTGGCATGGCTTTTGGCAGTTTAGCAACATCCCCCAAAGCCATTATCGTGGGGGGCTCTCTGGCTGGCTTGTTTACCGCCCTCTTGCTTCGAGAAAATGGTTGGAAAGTCGATATATACGAACGGAGCGCAGGTCCTCTATCGGGCCGCGGGGCAGGCATCGTCACCCACCCCGAATTATTCCATACCTTGTCCATGATCGGCGTTGATTCGACAGTATCCCTTGGCATTACGGTAGAAGAAAGGCTCGTTCTCAATCCTAATGGGACTGAATTGTGTAAGATTCCACTACGCCAGATAGTAACGTCTTGGGATCACTTATATAGGCTGCTCCGAGAGCGGTTTCCCAGCGAGAATTATCATACCAATACTTCGTTTGTTTCATTGGATCAAGATGAGAGTGGCATAACAGCTATTTTTAGTTCGGGTGAGCAGGCAAGAGGAGATATTTTGATTGGCGCCGACGGTATTCGATCCACCGTTCGTAAACTGTTGGTGTTGGAAGACGGTTTGGTGTATGCGGGGTATGTAGCCTGGAGGGGGCTTGTCGACGAAGGTGCGATCTCCGCTACCACGCATGACATGATCTTCGAGCGTTTCTGCTTTTGTTTTCCATCCGGCGAGCAGATCCTCGGTTATCCAGTCGCCGGCCAGGACGGACTTATCGGGAACGATCGGCGTTATAATTTCGTATGGTACCGGCCCGCCAGCGTTACACGACAACTTGGAAGACTCCTGACCGATGGCACTGGCCGCAAGCATCAAGCTTCCATACCACCGAATTCCATTGATGCCTCTGTAATCGAAGAAATGCGGCGAGACGCCTATGAACGACTTGCCCCCCAGTTTGCAGAGGTGATCGATCTGACGTCCCAACCGTTCCTCCAGGCGATCTACGACTTTGAGTCTCCCAGAATGGTGTTCGGGCGAGTGGCGCTGGTTGGCGATGCGGCCTTCGTTGCCCGGCCGCACGTTGGTATGGGCGTAACCAAGGCCGCGGGCGATGCCTTGTCGTTGGCTCAGGCGCTCTGCCTGAATGACGATGATCTCCCGACCGCACTCGGGAATTTTGAGAAACAGCGTCTCCCCATAGGCTCCGCTGTGGTCGCGAAGGCGCGAGAGTTGGGCGGCTATCTCGCAGCGCCTGAACCGAAAGACGAAAAGACGCGAAAGCGCCCGACCCAGCCTGATCCTCAGGAGCTTGTCAGACAAATCGCCGTGTCCGAGGCTATTCGCTCGAATGGGACAAACCTGCCCGTCTATTCATAGCACACGGCCGTAACGAAGGAGTCACGCTCCACAAATCCTGGTTCGCCGTGAACAACGCCCAAGGCCCTGACCGGGAATCGCATTTCAGGTTCAGGTAGTGACGTTGCCCCCGCCATTCGATCCGGCTTGAAGTGGATTCCGGCCCTTGAGGGGAGGACCAAACGATGAAGCCGGATCGGTTTACGGAAGAGCAGGTCATCGGGGATTTGAAGGAGCACGAGCTGGATGCGAAGACGGTCGATCCGAAGCTGCGCGATCGGCTTCTGGCGTTGGCCCCGGAGCGCCGGCGCTTTGGCTATCGGCGCCTGCTCATCTTCCTGCGTCGGGAGGGCTTTGTCTTGAACCACAAACCACAAGCAAATCTCCCGCATCTACCGCGAGGACTGGCGGCGCGACTACAACACCGTGCGGCCCCATTCGCGCATCGGCTGGCTGACGCCGGCCGCCCATGCCGCCCGGTTCTCGCTGCGACGGGACCAAGGCGCTGCGCTCGACGATGGCTCCGCGCCTTGGCCCGTTGCCGGCCCCCCCGCGTATGATGTCAACAGCCGTCAGACTCCAGCACCGATTGGATGATAGCTGGGGGCAACGTCGGTAGTAATCGGAAAAGCAGGGATTTGCCGGTTTGGCGCTGGAACCTTACAATTTTTTGCTTGATTATAAGCAGACGCAACACCGTGCGGCATGACGGTGACGCACGAGAGTTTACCGATGGCCTTCGAAGTCGTGAAGCAGATGCAGGCCGACGGTCTGGAATGGGGCGAGGGTTATCGCCCGCCCGGCCGGCGCGCCCTGGCCGAGATCATCGAAGGCCGGATGGCCGAAGCGGTCGATGGCCGGCTCGACAGGAGCGCCGTGCGCGACCGGCGCAACGGCAGCTATTCGCGCCATCTGTTGACCGAGCCCGGCGACATCGAGCTTGCTGTGCCGCGCTCCCGGCGCTTCTGCCCGACAGGGGTGCTGCGCGCCTACGCCCGACGGTCTGCGGAGATCGACCGCGCCATCCTGTTGGATTTTGAATGAAGGGAACGATGGTAAACGTACATCCAAAAGTTGTCTTGACCGATTACACCTTCCCGTCCATTGAGACAGAGCGTTCTTTCGTTGAGGCCGCTGGGGCAAAATTCGAAGCTTACCAATGTCAGAATCGGGAAGAAATTTCCAGTGCCGTCGATGGTGCAAATGTAGTTCTGGTGCAATTGGCAAAAGTCGACCAAGATGCGGTAAGCAAATTAGCCCCAGGAGCAACCATTATTCGATATGGTATAGGCTACGATAATATTGATGTAGAAGCGGCGAGGAAATTTGGAATTAAGGTTGCTTATGTCCCGGATTATTGTACAGATGAAGTTGCCGATCACACGGTCGCATTAATGTTGAGCCTGGTTCGTGGTCTGTATGTGATGAATGCCACGGTTCGATCCGGAGGCTGGATGAACGATATCCTAAAGTTATCCTTCTCCCCATTAAATGAGATGACGATTGGTTTCATCGGTCTTGGTCGGATCGCAAGAGCAGTTGTTGATAGAACGCGGGCGTTCGCCTTTCGGCACCTGGCCTATGACCCGCTTGTATCGGCTTCGTATGCTGAACGCGCTGGAGTAGAGCTTGACGGCCTTCATTCGGTAATTAGCCAATCGGACATCCTGTCTCTGCATGTGCCGCTGACGCAGGAGACCTTCCACCTCATTAACGCCGAGAGCTTGCGCTGGATGAAGCCGTCGGCTGTATTGGTGAATACTGCGCGCGGTGGATTGGTGGATCTCGAGGCGCTGAGCGATGCGTTGTGCAACGCCAGGATCGCGGGTGCTGCACTTGACGTCTTTGAGGAGGAGCCGTTGCCCTCGAATCATCCCTTGCGCCGAGAAGCCAAGGTAATTCTGACGCCCCACGTCGCCTGGTATTCCACCGCGTCGATTGCTCGATTGCAGAGGTTAGTGGCCGAAGAGGCTGTCAGGGCCGTGAAAGGTCAGGCGTTGCGTTGCCCCATTCCGGAAATATAAAGATTGAGGTGGCTCCACCTTTTCTGACAGCTTGGCGGCAGAGCCAAGGTGTATTCCGGTTGATGTTCAGGCCGCCGGAATCCCCTTGAATCGATCTTCCCGTTGCTGCTGCTGTGCCTGTGGAGATGTGGGCAAGGCGCGCAGCGGCTTGTCCATCATATCCACCGGCGTCTCCCCCGGTAGGCCGCGGCCGTCGATCGGGATGCGGATCCCGGCCGCCTGCAGGCAGCCCGTGAAGACCATACCGGTGAACTGGCTGCCCCGGTTGGTGTTTGATGATCGCCGGCGCGCCGCAGCACGTCAGGGCCTCCTCCAGCGGGTCCGTACAGAAGCCCGTATCCAGCGTGTTCGACAGCCGCCAGGCCAGCACATGGCGGCTCGCCCGGTCCATGATCGCCACCGGGTAGAGGAAGCCGCGGCACACCGGGATGTAAGTGATATCGGCGCACCGGACGAGGTCCGGCCGCTCGATCGCCAGGCTGCGCAGCAGATAATGCCGGACCCGGTGCTCGAGGTGCGGGGCGCCCGATAGACCGCCTGAAGGCCCGGAAGCCGCGCAACGCCTTGATGAGCCTCGTTCAGACTTGCATGTCCGTGACCTGCATGATAAGCGATTTGACGACAATTGCCGGAACTTGAAATTGCTAGAACTTGAATCGCACAGCCGGAGGGAAACAACGATGTTGCTGACAAGAATGTGTTTAGGGTCGCTGCTGGGATTTGGTCTGCTCTTAGTGGCGGTACAACCGGGCGTCGCATCCACGCTGGAGGAAGTGAAATCTCAGGGAACCATGCGCGTGGGAGTTCGATTCGATACTCCGCCCTATGGGTACATCGACAAAGAGGGTCAGAATGCAGGGTACGACATCGACATCGTCAAGAACCTTGCGAAAAAGCTGGGCGTGAAGATCAAGTTCATACAGGTGACCGGCAAGACCCGAATTCCCATGCTCGAATCCGGTAAGGTTGATGTGCTCGTGGCCGCGACCACGCACACCAGAAAGCGGGACAAACAAATAGATTTCACCATCCCATATTTGGTGACAGGATCACAGCTCGTCACAAAAAGCGGCAGCAAAATTGCTGCTTTAGGGGACCTTGATGGAAAGACGGTGGCCACGGTCCAGGGAACAACCGGCGAGAAAATTGTCCGGGAGCGGGCAAAGGGCGCCAAGCTTCAAGTCTACCAGGAATGGCCGCAAGCGTTTCTCGCATTGAAGCAAGGTCTCGCGGACGCGATCTGTGTCGGTCAATTTGTCGGCGCAAAGTTTGCCGCGGAAGATAGCGACTTTAAGCTGGTGGGGCCGCTCCTCCTCGAGGAGCCGATCGCAATGGGCGTGCGAGAAAACGATTCTACATGGCGCGACGCACTTAACTTTGCCTTGCAAGACTCGGTGAGAGACGGTGATTTTGCAGCCATCTGGCACAAGTGGTTCGGCAAGAACAGCCAGTACAATCTTCCGCTCTGGACCCCTGGATTGTGGCCGTAATCGTCCGTCGCGCTGTCGTGCCGGCGTTTGGGACGTGAATTTGGCGGCACGGGCCTGACCTGCGCAATGCGCTTTGAACTCAGGCACGCCGAGCCGAGTTTGAGCTACCGAGCATCGAACACGTCAATGGCGCTGTGAGGGCGCCATTGCGAGCCAGTGATCCGGGGGATTCAGAACGGCCTGCCTTTGCTAATGAACGTGCAATAACCAACCTCCCACTCCTAGCCCGTCCATTTGGTCCCCATCGAGCAGATTGAAATTCTGTTCCTGGGCGCCTTGAGAACCGTGGTGAGCCAGACTCTGTGGAGGTGAACTCAGGGGTGCTGACTTGAGTTTTGAGGGTACCGCTAGGTGGCCATGGATTGGCAGTATCTACTAAGTCTTGACGTCCAAGAGGCGATACTGACCGGGCTTCTCGTAACAATCCATATTTCTTTCTACGCGGGGCTGGGATCCCTTGTTGTAGGAACAATACTTGGCATCTCGCAAACTTCGCATAACAGGTGGGTCGCGTCTACGGCACAGGGTTACGTTACGTTTTTCCGCAACATTCCTGTGCTTGTTCAACTTTTTTTCTGGTATTTCGGACTACCGATGATTTTGCCGCCAGGCGATTTCCCATTCCTGTATGGAGGCAACTTCGGGACGAATATTGCCATATGGGGGCTTACGCTTACTTGGAGCGCCTTCGTCGCTGAGGTCGTACGCGGCGGTATTCTTGCGATTCCCCGAGTTCAGTTCGAATCCGCGTTCGCCACAGGACTGACGCGATTTCAGACTTTCCGATACGTAATAATCCGGCAGGTCATACCGATCATTACCCCGGGAATGACGAACGAGATGATCAACGTGGTAAAAAGTAGCGCATTCGCGATGGTTATTGCAGTACCGGAGTTGACCTGGCAGGCTCAGCAAATGGAATCGGAAACATTCAAGGGATTTGAGGCCATTACCGCCGTGACCGTTACGTATTTGTTACTTTCTCTATCTTTATCTTTTCTTTCCCGCGTCATCGATAGAATTGCAAGAATACCGGGACATTAATGGTCATGCGATGCAAGTCATAATTGACAATTGGGATTATCTGCTGGTCGGACAGTTTCCAGATGGGCCTGTCGGTGGACTGGCTTTAACGCTATACATCTTTGTTTTGGTTGGGCTTCTGTGTTTTGCAGTCGGAGTGGTCTTGTCTTCATTGGCGCTTGCCCCCGTCAAGCCGGTTCGCCTTGTGGGACAGAGTATAACCGAACTCATTCGCGCAGTTCCCTCGCTTACATTTCTGTTTTGGATTTATTTCATGATACCGCGGCTGCTTGATATCGATATTGGGCCTTTGGAAAGCGCCGTCATCGCGCTGGCACTTTATCATGGGGCCTATCTGGCAGAACATATACGGGGGGGATTCAGCGCTGTCAGCAAGGGACAATGGGAAGCAGGCCGCGCCACCGGGCTTCCGGCCTTGACGATACTAAGGGAGATCGTCCTACCGCAAGCCATTCGCGCAATTATTCCAGCCCTTGTCAACAGGTATGTGAACTTGTTCATTTATACATCGATCGTATCCACACTGGGAATCATCGACTTTCTTCGTGCAGCAATGCTCATAAATAATCGCGAGATGGTTTATCCGGTAGAGATATTTGCATTTGTTGGGATTGTCTACTTTATCTTTGCTTATGCACTCACTAAGCTCGGTCGGTACTTTGAAAACCGGGTTAGTCGACATCTGGTGGTTCATTGAAACAAGAACGCAGGAGACATTGAATGTGGCGTGATACCGCTTTTCTTTATCTGGACCATACTGAGGTCGAGACCTACATGCCAAGCTACGTTCGAATTGTCGAACTTTTGGAAATAGCACTTCGGGACAAGTTTGAAGGAAGAGCAGATTGTCCCGTCAAGATTGCGGTAAGCCCTAAGCCGGAGATGTATATTCACGCTTTGCCGGGTTATTTACCCTCTTTGAACGTCGCTGGCCTCAAATGGCAGAGTAACGTTGTTGACAACCCTTTGCGCGGGCTGCCTTTCAATATGGGGTTTGTGGTTCTGAATGAACCGGACATCGGGGCACCGCGCGCGTTGATGGATTGCATGTGGATCACCGCATGTCGAACGGCGGGCATATCCATGGTTGCTGTCAAACATCTTGCCCGGAGCGGAGCTGATACAGTCGGCTTGATTGGCCTTGGCATGCAGGGCCGCATGCATTTGCGCGCTTTGAGGGAGACTGCGCCGCACCTCCGGAGGGTGAAGTGCTATGACCGGGATCCAGCCGCATTAAGCCGCTTTATCCAAGAGGCGTCCGGTCATGGACCACCTGATGCCATTCCCTGCGAGACGCCTGAAGAAGCCGTTCGGGATTCAGACATCATCATTACCTGCACGACCTTTCTGCGGCAATCCGATCCGGTCGTCGTGCCGGGGTGGATAAAAGAAGGCTCTCTGGCTTTACCGGTGGATATCGGCTCGTATTGGACACCCGAGGCGCGGGACGCGATGACCCGGATCCTGACCGATGATATCGACCACACCCAGGCATTCGCAGAGCGCGGTTTTTTCCAGAATCTGCCGATCAGGCTTGATGGCGAACTGGGCTCGATCATCGCAGGTGCCAAACCTGGACGGCAATCCGACGTCGAGAATCTGATGTGCATTAACGTCGGCCTTGGCCTGTTTGATATTGCAGTGGCGCAGCAGATTTATGAGACCGCAAAGGCGGAGGGCGCGGGGACATGGCTGCGCTGGTAGGATGCCGACGTCGGGAATTGCCGGTCTCCCGGCCGGGTAAGAAATCTAACGCGGGCTGGATGGGCGGCGACCGCGCTGAGGCGCGCTGACCGTAACGGCAGAAAAAGCCGCATCCCGAAGCAGGATCGAGTCCCCTCCTGCACAGACGAAGCTGTATCCGGCCGCAAAGAGCTCGGACGCCTGCCGCTCAGGCGTGGCGATTCCGCCAAGCAGCGTGTTACCCGCAATCGCAGCCTCCTCGACCTTTTGGATCGCCTGCTTGACGGCGGGATGGTTCAGTTCGCCCAAATTTCCCATGTCGGCGGACAGATCAAACGGTCCGATGAAGAGCATATCGACGCCGTCAACACCGGCGATCGACGAGGCGTTGTCCGCGCCAGCCTTTGTCTCGATCTGGCAGATCACAAGGGTTCTGGCTTCCGTATGGCGTACGTAATCTCTCCAATCGGCGCCATAACGGCTTGCTCGGACCACCGTGGGCGCCACTCCTCGGCAACCCCGCGGCGGGTAGCGGCAGCCTGCCACCACGGCTTCGGCCTGTTCCCTGTTATCGACTGCAGGCACCACCACCCCGTCCGCCCCGGTATCCAATGCCCGCTTCAACCAAACGGGATCTCCGCTCGGAACGCGGAGCAAGGTCGCGGCACCGCCTGCTTTTGCCGCCTGCGACAGGGTTATCGCGCCGAGAAGATCACCCGGACCGTGCTCCAGGTCAATTACCACGCAATCGTACCCCGCTTGAGCGACAATCTCGGCGGCAATGGGCGAGCAAAGCCAAAGCCAGCAACCCAATGCCGGATCTCCGCTCAGCAGTCGCTCTTTCAGGCTGATTCCTTGCATTGCGATCACCCGATTGCCTGAATGCAGAGCCAGCTCTGATTCAAAGTGCAGCGGTCACCATGATCTCGACCAGGTAGGACGTCTTCGCAAGTTTCGCTTCGCCCGTCGCGCGCGCCGGTGTATTCCGTGAGTCCACCCACGCATCCCACGCTTCGTTCATTTGATCGAATGTACTTATGTCGGATAGCCAAATAGTCGTGGAAAGAATCCTGGACTTGTCTGTTCCCGCTTCCGCAAGCAACCCATCGATCTTTTTCAGCGCTTCCTCGGTTTGCCTCTTCACTGAAGTTGTCGTCTCGTTCCCCACCTGTCCTGCCAGATAGACGACACCATTGTGAACGACAATCATGCTCATTCTCGAATCGGTGTGATGTCGCTGTATTGACATTTTATTCTTCCTCCATATCGCAAAAGATGCCTAATAGCCTTTGGTTCGATCAACCGTGTTGACAAGCTGTTCACCTGCGTAATAACGCCTGATGTTCTCTGCCACATGTTCGGCGCCCGACTGGGCATTCGTTCCAGTCGCCGCATGAGGCGTCAGGAAAACCCTGGGATGCTCCCAGAAGGGGTTATCGGCCGGAAGAGGCTCCGTTCGAAACACGTCCAGCGCCGCGGCGGCAATGTGACCTGAATCCAGCGCCGCCAAGAGGTCCTCTTCCACAACGTGACCGCCCCGGCCACCATTGATCAGACACGCCTGTGCGGGAAGCAGAGATAGGGTCTGCCGATTGATGATACCCGTTGTCTCAGGAGTAAGCGCCAACAGGCACACCAGAATCTCTGCTGACCGCAAGAACGATGTCAGTTCTTTGTTACCAGCATAGCAGTTGATGTTATCGATACTCTTTTGCGATCGGCTCCAGCCGTAAACGTCAAACCCGTTCATTGCCAGGGTTTGGGCGCTGGCTGCACCGAGCGCGCCGAGTCCCATCACGCCCACACTCCGCTGTCTTGCCATGCGCGGCAGGTAAGGCTTCCATGTCTTGTTCCGCTGCTGCTCGCGATAGTGGTGATCCAACCGGTGAAGGCGCAATACCTGAAGGAGAACGTATTCCCGCATAGTCTCGACGAGATGATCGTCCACTATTCTGGCCAGTGCAACATCGGGAAGATCTTCCAGCCGAAGCAGGTGATCGACTCCTGCCCCAAGTGAAATGACAAGGCCCAGATTCGGAAATGAGGAGAGCATGCCAGGGGGCGCTTGAAACACCAGCGCGATATCGATGTCATCCAAGGGGCCTGCGTCCGGCCAAACCCTGATATCCAGATTAGGCAATCGCCGTCTAAGTTCGGTGCCCCAATCTTCCGGGTTGTCTTCGGGTACGGAGCTATAGAATACCAACGCCATTTCTCGCCTGCTCCAAGTTTACTCAACTACCGGAATATCCTCGTCGTAATCTACGCGTGTAGTAAACCGATCGCGCTCGTGTTCTGCCCAATATTCCGTCGTCAGGCGTTCGGTGACTGAACCCGGTTTGCCAATTCCGACCGGTCGGCCATCGACCCGCGTAACGGGCATGATACCCCCTGCCGTCGACGTCAGGAAGACCTCATCTGCAGTGCGCAGTTCTTCGACCGATAGATTGCGAACGGTTGCTTCGATAGATAGATCATCGCAGAGATCAAGAACGGTTTGACGGGTGATTCCCGGGAGAACGCCTCTGGCAGGCGTAACTATGCGACCGTCTTGCACAACGAATACGTTGTACCCTGGTCCCTCCGTCACATTGCCCTCCGCGTCACGCAGGACGCCGGTGTCGAAACCTCGATCGAGGGCATCAAACTGGGCAGCCACAAAATCTCGCCAAGCATAGTTCTTTATCGTCGGATCAGCGGTCTCCGGCGGCATACGAAACACATCGCTGATCGCGATATTCATCCCAACTTTTCTCTGTTCCTCAGTAGCGATCCAGACAAACGGGATAGCATAGGCGATGAATCCGTTCTTGCATTGCCGAGGATCGCGCGTTCCCGGTGGCGGTACACCGCGCGTGCAAACCATCGCGACATAGGCGTCGCGAAGTCCACTTCGCCGTACACATTCGAAAAGAATCTCCTCCAACCCCGCATGGGAATAGGGAATCGACATGCGCCACTTTTCCAAGCCTCGCAAGAATCGCGCCACATGATCGCCCAGACGGAAAAACCGCCCCTTCCATACATGCACGACATCGTAGGTCACGTCCGACCTGATGAAGCTGAAGTCAAGTACGGAAACTTTCGCGTCAGCGATAAGGCAATAAGCACCATCAACGAACGCGACTCCCGGTTTCTTTGCTGAATGTTCCTCCAGCTCGATTGAACCGACCTTGCTCTGTAGTCCATTTCTTACATTGCCCATTGCCGCACACTCCCTTGACGGGTTACTTGCCTACTGCGCTTCTCAAGACACTTGGGGCGCCTTCAAGCAATGCATCTACGCTTTGGCCGATCACCTTAACGAGATCCGCCTCCATAAAAACGAACCGCTTTCTGAAGTATGGTACTGCGACACATTTCTCTGGCCGAAACTTGTCCATCCGACCTGCCACTTTTCTTGGTCGATGGGCCCAGTTCCATTGCTCTGACTACGATTCTCGCCGAGATAAGCACTCTGCCCTTCTGTCGCCGCTGCTCCGGCAATATGGACACATGGGATGCTTTCCAGATACATCCGGCAACCGGGAAAAGGGAACGGGGGCCGCTCACCCACCTGAAGGCCCAACACGTCCCTGTAGAACGCCATCGTCTCTTCCAAGTCCTTCTCCAGAATCAGGAAGTGCTCAATGCTCTGTAAAGGCACAGCTCCCGATCCCGCTGATTATCAATCGAATCGATTAGGGTCAAGGTTGCAAGCTCGCATGGTGACGTACGAGGTTATGTGAGGCTTGGTGTCAATCGGCGTTCAACTTTTACTCCCGATCTGGAGCGCACGATCCCCATCAGTCGGCATCCTTCGGCGACGGAGAGGCCTTTGGGCCGGTGATGACGGACATGGGCCCGTTTCTCGGCTGCCGACCTTGCCGCTGAGCCCCTTTAGAAACTCGAGCTCCAGGGCCTGCTTGCCGACCAGGCGCTCGAGCGCCGCGTTCAGCGCCTCGTATTCCTGGATCGTGTCGGCCGCCGCGGTGTCCTCGTCGAAGGCGCCGGCCTCGTACTTGTCCACCCAGATCCGGATCAGGGTACGGGACAGATCGTGACGGCGCGCCAAGCCGTGGAGCGTCTCGCCGGCGAGATATTCCTGAACGACCTGGCGCTTGAAGGCGATGCTGTGGGTGCGGTGGGTGCGGTGCTTGGCCATGGGCGTCGATCCTTCGAATGCCCGGCACACCGGTCAAATCATTTCAAGCCACCTGTCCGAACCCAAGGGCCCACTCCACCGAGAATATTATGTGGTGACCCCAACGGGATTCGAACCCGTGTTTTCACCTTGAAAGGGTGACGTCCTGACCTGACTAGACGATGGGGTCGTCGGTGCCGCCGGGCGCGCGCCTCACCTATGGGCGGCGGCTCGGAAAATCAAGCGACGGCGCATAGGCGGCCCCCGCCTCGCGACATTTTGTTGACACCGGCGCGCGGCGAAGCCGGGCTAAACCGGGCGGGAGCGACCTGCCGACCCCTCCGACACTGCCGAAAGACCGACTGCGCCATGAAAACCCGCATCACCGAAATGCTCGGCATCGAGCACCCGATCATCCAGGGCGGCATGCATTACGTCGGCTTCGCCGAGCTGGCGGCAGCGGTCTCGAACGCCGGCGCATTCGGCATCATCACGGGCCTCACCCAGGAGACGCCGGAAGACCTTGCCAAGGAAATCGAGCGCTGCCGCGAGATGACGGACAAGCCCTTCGGCGTGAACCTGACCATCCTCCCCTCCTTCCGGGATACGCCCTACGACGAATATATGGCGGCGATCATCGAAGGCGGGATCAAGGTGGTCGAGACCGCCGGGCGCAACCCCCAGCCCTTCCTGCCGCAGCTCAAGGAAAACGGCATCAAGGTTATCCACAAATGCACTTCCGTGCGCCATTCGCTCAAGGCGGAGGCGATCGGCTGCGACGCGGTTTCGGTCGACGGCTTCGAGTGCGGCGGCCATCCGGGCGAGGACGACATCCCGAACATGATCCTGCTGCCGCGGGCGGCGGACGAGCTGACCATCCCCTTCGTCGCGTCCGGCGGTATGGCCGATGCGCGCAGCCTCGTCGCCTCCCTCGCGATGGGCGCGGACGGCATGAACATGGGCACCCGCTTCATCGCGACGAAGGAAGCGCCGGTCCACGACAAGGTGAAACAGGCCATCGTCGCGGCCACGGAGCTGGACACGCGGCTCATCATGCGGCCGCTGCGCAACACCGAGCGGGTGCTGACCAACGAAGCCGTCGAACGGCTGCTCGAAAAGGAGCGGAACCTCGGCGACAGGATCAGGATCGACGACATCATGGACGAGGTCATGGGCGTCTATCCGAAGGTCATGCTCAAGGGCGAGATGGATTCCGGCGCCTGGAGCTGCGGGCTGGTCGCCGGGCTGATCCACGACATCCCGACCTGCAGGGAACTGATCGACGGTATCATGGACGAGGCCGAAGGCCTGATCCGGCAGCGGCTGGAGGGCATGCTCGCGGCCTGAACCGGGCCGGGCGGCAATCCGCCCCGCGCCGTCTTGATGCACGTCAATGCAGGCCGGTCGCGCTTCGGCAATGATATCCGCCTGAATGCCGAAACGGGGCGTGCGGCCGGGCGGACGGTCGCACGCTCAACCGGAGCAACGCGATGTCGCAGGCCGCCCTCGATATCCTGAGACGCGAACACCGCGCCATCAGCGCGGTGTTGTTCTGCCTGAAGCATACCGTCGGCGAAGCGCGCAGGGGCGCGATCGTACCGCCCTTCGCGATGACTCACGCCGTCCTGGACTACCTGACCTCCTTCCCCAACCGGTTCCATCATCCCAAGGAGGATACCTACCTGTTTCCCGCAGTTCTGAAGCGCGCGCCAGACCTTGAGCCGGTGATCGCGGAACTGCTGGCGCAGCATGAGGAAGGCGAGGAGAAGGTCAACGACCTGAAGGACCAGGTCGCCGAACTGCAAACCCTGTGGGACGGCGGCTGGCAGGGCGACGGCGCGACGAAATTCGCGGCCTTCGCCGATGCGGTGGACCGCTATGTCGAATTCGAGCGGGCGCACGGCCGCAAGGAAGGCGTCGAGGTGATGCCCCGGGCGCAGGAAGTACTGACCGCCGAAGACTGGGCCCCGATCGAGGCCGCCTTCAGCGCCAACGAAGACCCGATTTTCGGCGAGGAGCCGCGCAGCCGCTTCGACGGCCTGTACAGCGAGATCGTCTCCCTGGCGCCCGCCCCGATGGGCTACGCCGAGCGCGAGAAGCCGGCCGGGAAGCCCGCGCCGGAAGCGGCGTCACCACTAGAACGCGGCGCCCGCCAGAAGCTGCTGACGCTCAACTGGATTTGAGGGGCAAAATTCGCCGATAGTTGACTGCTTTCGGGTAACGTGCTGGATCGCCGCCGGACACATGGTCCCCTGCCGACGCATCGGACTGCCTTCGGAACCTATCCGCCTCGGACGGAATTGCGACGGATTCGCGTCCCTCGATACGCCCCGGATAAATCCGGGGCTACTCGGGATGAGGAGAAGGTACTCGGGATACACCCCCGAGACATCACCCTGAGTAGCCGCGAAGCGGCGTATCGAAGGGGATTTATGCAGGAAGATGCCGAATTAGGCTGGATTTCTCGACAGCCCCGGCGCTCAATTCGGCTTCGGCCGTTCGATATACCGGATGTTGACCGGCTTGGTCAGTGCGTCGACCGCTTCCTCGAAGGTCGCGTCCACCCGCACATCTTCGTTCAGCTCGGACTTGCTCGGCTGATAGGCGGGGCGCACGATCTCGACTTCGCGCTTCGGCGCGGGCTTGGGCATGGGGGTCTGTCCTCTCGATCGAGCGATCCACCCTACCGCGCTTGCCTTGCGGCGGCAACCGCCGCACGCTCGCATCTGCAACCAAAGCGCAGACTCGGCCATAGGCCGGGTCGCCCGCTGAATACAACAGCCCTTAGACCCGGCGCCGGCCGATCACCGGTGCCCGGCGAACAGGCGGGGCCTTACATTCCTGTGTGTTGGTTGCAACGGCCCGGCGCCAAGCTGGCAAGCCGGACCGCACACGGGAGAACTCCATGACAATCCGAATCTGCGTGCCCGCAGTCACTTTGGCTGCGGCAACCGTGCTTGCTGCCTGCAGCGGGGGCGGAGGCGGCGGGAATACCGCGAGGACCCCGACCCCGGCCCCGCCGGCTTCAACATCCTTCGACCGCAACCAAGCGGTTGCCTATGGTGCAAACCAGCCAGCCAGCGTCAGAAGCATCGGCAGCTTTGAGCCGACTACAACCGACCCGAGCGGTTCCGTTGCATTTGTCGGCGGCGCGAACCCACTGCCGATGCTGCGTGATCAGGAACGAAGAGCCGGATGCACCCAGCAATCCTGTTACCCGCGCAGCTTGCACACCGTGCACGACGGCGTTGAAGTGGGGCATGTCCGGTTCCGGGACGGTGTGAGCGCGGCCGAACTGCTGCGTTATCTGCGTGCCGATGCCAGCGACTCGGACGGCGTCATCGAGCGCTGGTCTTCGCCGCCGTCTGTGCGCATGGTCGCCGGCTCAACCTCTCAAGATGTCACCGACACTTTTCAGGCCGTCCGGCTCATCAACAGCGCCTTGCCGACCGACTGGCAACTGCGCTTCGACACCACGCCGGCAGAGCGCGATGGCCAGTTAACCCAAGGCGTCATCGAGGTCGGGTTTGCGCCGCGCGAAGATTGGCCAACCACCTGCGGTGGCAGCAAATCGGTAATAGGGTGCGCCTGGACGCAACGCACCTCGAACAGTCGTATGACAGGTGCTGCAATTGCGGTCGATCCCATCCGCGTGACAGGAGAGCGGCGCCGAATCGCCGTCTTGCTCCATGAGCTCCTGCACGCGCTGGGCCGCGGCCATGTCAATCCCAACGTGATACCCAACACCATCATGCATCCGAGCGGCGATTTGGGGGAATCGGGCCACCTCATTCTCTCCAATCTCGACGTGGCCGCTCTGTACGCCGTCTACGATCGGCTGTCGGCCGGGCAATCCGACAGCGACCTCGACCACAACTCCCTCGGTCCTTGGTCCGATGTCTCAACCCATGTCGCCGGCCGCATTGGCTACATCCCCGGCCGCTTCGAGGCGGTGCTCTTTGGCGCCGTCTGGCAGAACGGTAACGTCCGGCCCTGGGCCATGGCGTGGAATCCCTCGGCGCTTCCGCAACGCCTTTCCGGCAGCGCAAGCTGGGCCGGGCGCCTGCTTGGCATGACACCGCAGGCGGAGACTGTCGCCGGTGCCGCCGATATGACGGTGCAGCTCCACACGCTGCGCGGCACGCTCGACTTCACCGGGCTGGAGAAATGGGCAGCCCACGCCGGGCCGGGTGCGCTCGGAACCGGCACGCAGTGGGGCGACGGCGACCTGAACTACCGGATCGCCGCGAATGGACCTATGTTCTACGAAACCGGCGGCGACGCCGGGAAGGTCACGGGAGTGTTTTTCGGGGCTGGCCAACAGAGGATGGGCGGCACGTTGCGGCGCACCGACCTAGCCGCTGGATTCGGCGCGCAACGACGGTAGAAAAGACGAAGCCCGCGACAAGGAGATTTGTCATGGACACTGCAAACCCACCCTATGTCGAAGGATACCTTCGCGGTTTACAGACGATGTTCGTCTTGCTCGCCGACGCGGTTCTCGTCGACGCCGAGAAAGAGGCGTTTGCCACAGCGCTCGCAGAACGTGGAATCCGCGACGTCGAGGCCGCCGTTTTCCGCCTGCATCCCAGCGCCCTCAAGGGAGCGGCGGATGTTTTGAGCAAAACGGTCAACGACCTCCGGGATGACACGCCCGGCGAATCGGATGGGAGGGGAAGCGGTGAGACGGTCAGTAGTTTGCCGTCAGGTCGTCGTATTTGAGGCGGCGACCGGGCCGGCCCGAGAGAGGGTTTCGGTACCCCCGAGCCGGCAGCGCAACTCCACCCCGACCACATCGCAGAGTCAAGCGCGCTGGCTTTGTCGCGGGCGTCACTTGATCTGAGTCATTGATTTTCGGAAAGCCCGGTTCGACAATGCGGGTGTTCTGCCGATACAGAACACCCGTCACTCGCCCGGTCGGCCCTCTCCAAACCAAACCGACCGGGCGCTTTGTCGATTGTCGACACCATTCATACAGCAATAGTCAGGGCCAGGCAAATCCTATCGTAAGGAGGCCTTGGTCGTCGCGCGGCTCGACGGGAGCCCCTAGGCCCTTCGCGCCCCTGAATCCAGCCCGTTATCGGCGATCAGATCTCGGTACCGAAGCCGCTTTCCGACTCCGCCATCCGCGACCGCGCCCATGACTTCGATGGTGTCGGCTTCGCGGAGATTGTGCCGGGCCGCAAATTCGGAAATGTAGCGGTCCAGATGCTTCGGCGGCATCTTGTGGAAGGTTCTCTTGTGCGCCCGCTTGAGCATGGCCCAGAAGCTCTCGATGTTCTGGGTATGTGCCTCGCCCCGGACATACTCGCCCGCGCTGTGATTGACCGCTTCGTGTCGGCGCCTGGGCAACCCACGGTAGGCCGCTGCATCGTCGGTATAGACCGTTGAGCCTTCGACGGTATGCGCTATCGCGCTCCGGGAGCCGGATATCGAAAGGCTGGTGCCCGCTGCGAGACTTGAACTCGCACTCGCTTTCGCGAAAGGGATTTTAAGTCCCTCGTGTCTACCGATTCCACCAAGCGGGCGCCTCCGCCGGGCGCCGGGCCGCTTCTGCGCACGGCCGGCGGCCCGAATCCGCAGGCCCGCCGCCCCTGCCCTGTTGCTGCCCTGTTGCGCTGCCGGCGCCGGATAGGTAAGGCCTGACACCGGCGATGTGCAAGCGGCCCGCAGCCGGCAGGCCGGCTTGCGCCGCGCCGGACCCGTTTTGCCAACCGCCCGGGCGACCGATGGACAATCGCAACACCGACGCCCCCGATGCCCGGCCCTGGTGGCGGCGGAAGGAACCGATGCACCGGATCGGTTACATCCTCTCGGCGATCTGGATGGCCGGGATCGTGATCGT
The DNA here is from genome assembly GCA_965202925.1 of Alphaproteobacteria bacterium. GTDB lineage: Bacteria > Pseudomonadota > Alphaproteobacteria > Bin65 > Bin65 > Bin65. Next base: position 56,375 of record CBDBCG010000005.1, read on the forward strand.
CACGAACGGCGACACCAGCCATGTCCTGTTCAACTTCATCTTCACCGTGCCGCTCGCCGGCTGGGTTATCGGCCTCATCGTCGCCGCGCTGCTGCGGCGCGCGGAACGGAACCGCGGGGAGTAGGCCGCGCGCCGCCCTATTCGTCTTCGGGCACCGGCACGCCGCCGAGGCCGGTCACCATGTCTTCCACCGCGGCATAGGCGGCGTCGAGCGCCGCGCCATCGGTGCCGCGCAGCACCAGGCTCGTGCCGAATTTCCCTTCCCGATAAAAGGGATAGCTGCCGATGTCGATGTCCGGCCAGCGCTCCTGGATGTCCCCCAGGCCGCCGGCGACGGCGCCTTCCGGCAGATGGCAGCCCAGCGCGCGCGCCCTGACCGGCGCGCCGCCGATCAGCCGGTTCTGCAACGTATCCGCCATCGCCCGCATGATCGACGGCACGCCCGCCAGCACGAACACGTTGTCCATCTGGAAGCCCGGCGCGACGGAGACGGAATTCTCGATCGGCACGGCGCCGTCCGGAATGAAGCACATCTTCTGCCGCGACTCGTTGAATTCCTCCGGAGTCTCGTAGCGCGCCGCCATCAGCGCGAAGCTCTTGGGGTCCTTGACCAGCCCGACGCCGAACGCCTTGGCCACGCTGGCCGCCGTGATGTCGTCGTGGGTCGGCCCGATGCCGCCGGTGGTGAAGACGTAGTCGAAGGCCTGCCGGCACCGGTTCACCGTTTCGACGATGGTCCGCTCGATATCGGGAATGACCCGCGCCTCGCGCAGCTGGATGCCCCAGCCGTTCAGCCGGCCGGCGAGATACTGGAGGTTGGCGTCGCGCGTCCGCCCGGACAGGATCTCGTTGCCGATGATGATCAGGCAGGCGGTGTATTCGGTCCTGGTGCCGGTCATGGGAGTCCGATCGGATCGCCTTCGGGTGCGCGGCGGAGAATAGCGCCTCGGCCGCGCCCTGCAACGGACAAGCCGCCCGCGCAGACTGAAACCAGCCCTGCCCTGCGCCGGCCGCCGTGCAACCTTGCACAGCGCCGCTTGCCCCCGTGCAGAAGCGGCCATAAACCGAACACCATGCTATTTCCTGCTCCCCTGCAACGCGGCGTGCTCGTCCGGCGCTACAAGCGGTTCCTGGCCGATGTCGATCTCGCCTCCGGCGAGCGGGTCGTCGCCCATTGCCCCAATCCCGGCTCGATGGCCGGGCTGGCGGAACCCGGCGCCGAGGTCTGGCTGTCGCCCGCCGCCAGCCCGAAGCGCAAGCTGCAATGGACCTGGGAACTGGTGCGCGACGCCGATACCGGCGCCCTGGTCGGCATCAACACCGGGCGGGCCAACGCCGTCGCCGAAGAGGCGCTGCGGGCCGGGCAGGCCGATCCCGCATTCGCCGGCGCGGCGATCCGGCGCGAGGTTCCCTACGGCAGCGGCTCCCGCGTCGATTTCCTGCTGACCCCGGAGTCCGGACCGCCCTGCCATCTCGAGGTCAAGAGCGTCACCCTGCGCCGGTCGCAGACGCCGCCCCATGCCGGCGAGTTCCCCGACGCCGTGACGGCGCGCGGCGCCCGGCACCTGCGCGACCTGGCGGCGGTCTGCGAGGCCGGCGGCCGGGCGGTGCTGCTCTACCTGGTGCAGCGGGAAGATTGCGTCTCGGTCCGCCTCGCGGCGGATATCGACCCGGCGTATGCAAAAGCGGCCGAGGCGGCGCGCGCAGCCGGTGTCGAATTCCGCGCAGTCGGCTGCCACATTTCGCCCCGCGGGATAGCAGCCGCCGGTCCCTTGCCGGTCGAGTTTTGAGGGGCTAGGTATCGGCAGCGTAATTGCTTTCCCGGCGCCATGCGAACTGAAGCCCTCTACGACGGGGCGGGCGGCTCCCGCACCCTGGTCAAGCTGCACGATGCCGCCGAATTCGACGGCATGCGCCGGGCCGGCCGGCTTGCAGCAGAGACGCTGGATTTCGTCACGCCCTATGTCGAGCCGGGCGTCTCGACCGGAGAGCTGGACCGGCTGTGCCACGATTTCATCCGCGACCACGGCGCGGTTCCCGCGCCGCTCGGCTACCGCGGTTTCCCGAAGTCGATCTGCACCTCGGTCAACCACGTCGTCTGCCACGGCATCCCGGACGAGAAGAAGCTTCTCAAGACCGGCGATGCGCTGAATATCGACGTCACGGTGATCCTGGACGGCTGGCACGGCGACACCAGCCGCATGTTCCCGGTCGGCCGGGTCGGCGTGAAGGTGGAGCGGCTGATCGACGTGACCTGGAACGCGATGATGAAGGGCATCGCGGCGGTCCGGCCGGGCGCGACCCTGGGCGACGTCGGCGCCGCCATCCAGGGCTATGCCGAGCGCGAGGGATTCTCCGTCGTCCGCGACTTCTGCGGCCACGGCCTCGGCACAGTGTTCCACGACGCGCCGAGCGTGCTGCACTACGGCGAGCCCGGCACCGGTGTGGTGCTGCGGGAAGGCATGTTCTTCACCATCGAGCCGATGATCAACGCCGGCGGCCCGGCGACGAAGATCCTGCAAGACGGCTGGACCGCCGTCACCCGCGACCGCAAGCTGTCGGCCCAGTTCGAACATTCCATGGGCGTCACGGCGGAGGGCTGCGAAGTCTTCACCGGCTCGCCGCGCGGCTGGCAGAAACCGCCCTACGAAACGGTCGAACGGGCCGCCTGAACGCCGGCCGCATCGCCCCTGCGTATAAATCGGTTGAAGTTCCCGGAACGTTTCGGATATATTGCGCGGATGCTGCGCGATTTCGATCATGGCTGGCCGGCGTCCGGGCCGTCCAGGGGCGGGGAATTTCCGCCGGACTCCGATGGCGTGCCCGATTTCGATCCGAAGGACGCATCCCTCGGCGGCCATCGGGAGCGGCTGCGCCGGCGCTTTCTCGACGGCGGCGAGGCCGCCCTGCCCGACTATGAACTGCTCGAGCTGATCCTGTTCGCCGCCAGCCCGCGCGGCGACGTCAAGCCGGCGGCGAAACGGCTGGTCGCCGAGTTCGGCTCGCTCGCCAACGTGCTGGCGGCAAGCCCGGCCGACCTGCTGCGGACCGAGGGCGTGGGACTTGCGGCGGCCGCGGCGATCAAGGCGGCCGCGGCGGCGGGCGTCCGCCTGGCGCGGCAGGAGGCGTCGGGCCGTCCGGTGCTCAACAACTACCGCAAGGTTATCGCGTTCTGCCGGGCCGCCATGGGCCGCGAGCCGGTCGAGCAGTTCCGTGTGCTCTATCTCGACAAGCAGAACCGGATGATCGACGACGAGATCGTCCAGCGCGGCACGGTGGACCACACGCCGGTCTATCCCCGGGAGGTCGCCCACGGGGCGCTGAACCGGGGCGCGACGGCGGTGCTGCTGGTCCACAATCATCCCTCGGGCAATCCGGCGCCGAGCGACGCCGACATCCGCATGACCAAGTCGCTGAAAGAGGCGTTGGAACCCATCGGCGTGATCGTGCTCGACCACCTGATCGTCTCGGCCGAGGGGGATACTTCGTTCCGCTCGCTCGGATTGCTGTAAGCCGGCGGTCCGGGCGCCCCTTCGATGAGCCCGGTCCTTCGATACGCCCCGGCCTTGCGGCCGGGGCTACTCAAGATGAGGAGGTGGGTGCGTTGAGGCTTTCGAACTCCCAACATCCTCATCCCGAGTAGGCGCGTCAGCGCCGTATCGAGGGGCCGTATCGAGGGGGCCGTATCGAGGCAGCCGCGTACATTACGGCGGCGGTGACCAGCAGCATGGCGCCGGCCTGGTGCAGCGCGGCCAGCCAGACCGGCGCGTAGAGGAGCAGCGTGGCGATGCCCAGCCCGGTCTGGAACAGAACGGCGGCGAGCAGCCAGGCCGCCCACAGCCGTTCCGGCGCCGCGCCCCCCCCGCGCGCGCGCCACCACAAGATGAGGACGAGCAGGACCGTCAGGATGGCCAGGATCCGGTGGTTGAACTGCACCGCGACCGGATTGGCGACCAGTTCGGCAAGGCCGCGGCCCGGCCGGATATAGTCCTCCGGCATGAGCGCATCGCCCATCAGCGGAAAGGTGTTGTGGATTTTGCCGGCGTCGAGGCCGGCGACGAGGGCGCCGTAAACGATCGTCGCGGCGATCGCGCCGTAAACCGCCAGCGGCAGTAACCCGTCGCCGCTCCCTGCCCCGGCGGCCGGCGCCCCGGAACCGTGTGCCGGCCGGCCCGTGCGGGCGATCAGCCAGACGATCCAGGCGTACAGGATTACGGCCAGCGAGAGGTGGGCGGCGAGCCGGTAATGGCTGACCGAGGGCCGGTCGACCAGGCCGCTGGCGACCATGTACCAGCCCAGCGCGCCCTGCAGGCCGCCCAAGACGAACAGCGCGACCAGCGGCGGGATCAGCCGGCGCGGCAGGCGGCGGCGCAGCAGCAGAATGACGAAGCCGATCAGGAAGACGACGCCGATCAGCCGGCCGAACAGCCTGTGCAGATATTCCAGCCAGAAGATCGCCCTGAAGCCGTCGACCGTGAGATCGGGGAAGACCTGCCGGTACTGCGGCGTCTGCTTGTACAAGTCGAACAGGCGCTGCCAGGCTTCGTCGCCCATCGGCGGCAGCCAGCCGAACAGGGGCCGCCATTCGGTCATCGACAGGCCGGATTCGGTCAGCCGGGTCAGCCCGCCGAGCACGACCATGGCGAAGATCATGCCGGCGACCAGCAGCAGCCAGCAGCGGACGGATGGATGCACGGGTTCGGGGTGCGGCGCGGCCATGGCGGTGGCGGAAGGAACGGACGCGCCCTGTTGCGCGGTGAATCGAAAGATGTCTCTGTGCTAAAGCCGGGAAAACCCGAACACCCCGTGCAATTCGCCGCGCGCATCCCGGCAGGCGGGGGACCGGCGCTTCAGGGACGAGGAGGTCTGCAATGGAAGCCCACACGGTCACGCCGGACGCGGCTCCCGATTCTGCCGGCGGTGCGAACCTGCGCTTCGCGACGCCGTTCAACGCCGCTATGGCGTTCATCGACCGGCACATTGCGGAAGGCCGCGGCGGCAAGGCCGCAATCCTGACCACGGCGGGCGACGAAGTCTCCTATATCCGGCTGGCCGCCGAGGTGAACCGGTACGGCAATGCGCTGCGCGGCCTGGGCATCGCGACCGGCGAGCGCGTGCTGATGGTGGTGAAGGACTGCCCGGAGTTCTTCTTCGTCTTCTGGGGCGCCATCAAGGCCGGCATCGTGCCGGTGCCGCTCAACACGCTGCTGACCGCGAAGGATTACCGCTACATGATCGACGATTCGGCCGCCGCCGCCATCGTCTGGTCGCCGGAATACGATGAGGCCGTCCGCGAGGCGCTGGCGCAGGCGGACCACGCGCCGGCCCACCCGCTGCCGCAGGACTGGGTGGCGGCCCTCGCGGCGGCGGCGCCGGACAGTCTCGAGCCGTATCCTGGCGAGGCCGGAGACGACTGTTTCTGGCTCTATTCCTCAGGCTCCACCGGCTTCCCGAAAGGCGCGATCCACCGGCACCGCGACATGGTCGTGACCAGCCGGCAATACGGCGTCGACGTGCTCGGCATGCGGGAGGACGATATCTGCTTCTCCGCGGCCAAGCTGTTCTTCGCCTACGGGCTCGGCAACGCGATGACCTTCCCGCTCTGGGTCGGCGCCACGGCGGTGCTGGCCGCCGAGCGGCCGACGCCGCAGTTGACCTTCGATATCCTGGAGCGCTTCCGCCCGACCCTCTATTTCGGCGTGCCGACCCTCTATGCCGCGCAGCTGGCGGCGATCGACGGCGGCGCGGCCTGCGACATGGCAAGCGTGCGCTGGTGCGTCTCGGCCGGCGAGGCATTACCGGCCGACATTTTCCGGCGCTGGCGGGACGTGACAGGCACAACGATCCTGGACGGCATGGGCTCGACCGAGGCGCTGCACATCGTCCTCTCCAACCGGCCCGACATGCAGAAACCCGGCACCAGCGGCATGGCGGTGCCCGGCTACGAGGCGCGCATCGTCGGCGAGAACGGCGAACCGGCCACCGCGGGCGAGGCCGGCGCGTTGCAGATCCGCGGCGGCTCGACGGCCCGGGCCTACTGGAACCAGCCGGAGAAGACCGCCGCGACCATGCTGGACGGCGGATGGCTCGACACCGGCGACACCTACCGGATCGACGAAGACGGCTGCTACGTCTGCGAGGGCCGGTCCGACGACATGATGAAGGTCGGCGGAATCTGGACCTCGCCGGTCGAGATCGAGGCCTGCCTGATCGGCCATGCCAAGGTGCTGGAAGCCGCCATCGTCGGCCGCGCGGACGATGCCGGCCTGATCAAGCCCGAGGCCTGGATCGTACGGGCCGACGGCGTAGCGGACGACGAAGCCGCGCTGCAACAGGAGCTGCACGACCACGTCAAGGCCGGCCTGGCGCCCTACAAATATCCGCGCTGGTGGAAATTCGTCGACGCGCTGCCCAAGACGGCGACCGGCAAGATCCAGCGCTTCAAGCTGCGCGAATAGCCCGTTGCGCCCGGCGCAGCACGCGGATCCGGCTCAACACCTCCTCCCGCTCCATGTAGCAGCCCTTGAGCGCCCGCTCGCCGACGGCGTCGTCGAATGCCGTGCGGCCGTGCAGGACGCGCCGGTTGTCGAAGATGACGAGGTCGCCGGGCGTATAGTCGAAGGTCATGCCGAATCGTGGGCTCGCGGCCAGCGTCTGAAAGGCGCGCAGGCCGGCATAGGCCGCCTCGACGTCGCCGAAATCGACGTTGAGCGGGCCGCGCAGGAACGTCGTGGCGCGGATTTCGCAGGGGTCGCCGCTGCTGTCCAGCACGACCAATGGCGCACGCCAGCGATAGTCCGTGGCCGGCGAGCGGTTGGTGAAGGTCCATTCGATCTGCGTGACCGCCCGCCACAGGCCGGCGTCGGTCCGGCGCAGTTCGTCGGCCATGGCAAAGCCGTCGACATAGACCGCCTGCCCGCCCCGGGTCGTGTTCCTCAGACAGTGCAGCAATTGCAGGCCGGGCTCGTATTCCCGGGTCGCCAAGTCGGTGTGCGGCGCCAGGGCGCCGGAAAAATAGGCGTTCGAATCCGCGGCCTTGCGCGATTCCGCAGGCGCTGTCCTGACATCGAACAGGAAACCGAAATTGGAATTGCGGATCGTGCCGATCCGCTCGGCCGCCCGCTGCACCGCGGTCTCTTCCGTCGGCACATCGCGCAGCCGGACGATGCCGAATTTCATCAGGGCTTCGAGCGCCTCCAGCAGGGCGGCGTCGCGGTCCAGGCAGGCCGGGCCGTCGAAGGCCGGCGGCGCCTCCAGGCGGCGGCAATCCCAGTAGGTCGGCGCGATCTGGCCGAGATCGTCGCGCCGGCAGCCGGAATAGTCGAGCGCGCGCAGCCAGCCGGGATGGTAGGCGACGCTCCGGCCTTCGGGCGCGAAAGTCACGGTCAGGCTGGCGTTTGAGTCGACCGAGACCGAGGAAACGACCAGGTCTTCGGGCAAGTCCCAGGGATGGCCGACCTGTTCGCGGGTGACCGGGCTGTGGGTCGCGGGTTCGGCCGCGTTGTCGCGCAGCCAGATCGCGTGGTAGCGGCTGACCCGGCCGTCGTCCCAGGTGACGGTGACGATCCGGCCGTCGGTTTCCGCGCCGGCCGGCAGATGCTCGACCGGCCAGGTATCGAAGTCCGGCGTCGGCGGCCAAGCCCGGCCCGAAAGCGCGTCCGTCCCCGTCATGGCTGCGTCCCGTTAACGCGAAGGCATGAAAGGCGCGCCCGTCTCGCGCCCTTCGCGGCTCCGGTCAAGCGAAATCGTCCGGCGATGAAATTCCTGCGCGCCGCCGGCCGCCGGCTCAGGCCCTGCCGCCGAACAGGGCGCGGGAGATCACGACATTCTGGATCTCGTTGGCGCCGTCGAGATATTGGGCGATCTTGGCGCCCGCCATGTGCCGGGCCAGCGGATGGTCGTGGGTCATGCCCCAGGCGCCCATCACCTGCATGCAGTCGTTGAGCCGGTCGAAGGCGACCCGCGTGGCGTATTTCTTGGCGTGCGCCGCCAGCACCGTGCCATCCGGATCCCCGGCGGCGAGCGCCTCGGCGGCCTTTGCCGACAGCGCCGAGGCGGCTTCCAGTTCGCTGGCCGCGTCCGCCAGGATCCACTGGATGCCCTGCTTTTCGGTGTTGCGCGTGCCGAACAGGGAGCGCTGCGATACGAAGGCGATCGCCGCTTCGAGCCCCGACCGCAGCATGCCGCAGGCGCTGTAGGCGACGTTGACCCGCGCCAGGTCGATGCCCTGCATCGCCGCCGCGAAGCCGCGCCCGGCCGGGATGAAATGGCCCGATTCGTCGAGTTCGAGGCCGTCGAAGCGGAAGCCGCCGGCGCCCAGAGCGTGGCCGCCCAGCATGGCGTAGGCCGGCAGGCGCTCGATGCCCGGCGCATCCGCCGCCGCCAGGAAACAGGCGACGCCCCGGTGGCCGGCCGCGGGATCGGTCTGGGCGTAGATGCTCAGCAGGTCGGCATGGGAGCCGCTGGTTACCCAGGCCTTTTCGCCATCGATGCGCCAGCCGCCGTTCGTTTTCACCGCCGTCGTCTTCACGTTGGCCGCGTCGCTGCCGCCCTGGGGCTCGGTCAGCAGGAAGGCGCCGACGCGCCGCCCGGCGATCAGGTCCGGCAGATGGGCCGCGTGATGGTGCGGCTCGCCGTTGCGCGCGATGTTGCCGGCCAGATTGTTGTGCACGACCAGGCTGAAGGCGAAGGCGAGGTCGGCGGCGGCCAGCACCTCCATGATGCGGGCCATCGCGAACAGGTCGAGGCCGGCCCCGCCCAGCTCTTCGGGCACCAGCAGGCCCATCAATCCAGCCTCGCCGGCCGCTTCCAGGGTTTCGCGGGGCGCGCGCCGGTCGCGCTCCCAGGCCGCAGCGTGGGGCGCGACCGCCTCGGCGGCGAAGCGGCGCGCAGTCTCGACATAACTGTCGGTTTTGGCGGCAGAGTCGGCGGACATGGCAATCGGCCCTTCACGGCGGTCGGGAGCGCCGCAACAAAGCCCGAATTGCAGGCCAGATCAAGGCTCGGGGATCGTCGGAGAGGGTCTCCGCCCGAACCGTCGGAACGCACTTGGCCGTGTGCGTCCGAACCAGATGTAGGGGAGGGTTTGAAACCCTCCCCTACGGTCTCTCCGCCCGATCCGACGTCGGGGAAAGGCGTTCGGGGCGGCGCTCTCCGGCTTACGACGGAGTCATGAGGCCGATGACCGCGCCGCTTGGATCCTGGACGATGGCGATGCGGCCGACTTTCGGCACGTCGAAACAGTCCTGCAGGACCGTGCCGCCGGCGCCGGCAACCTTCGCGGCGGCGGCGTCGACATCGTCCACGGCGATATAGGCCATCCAGTGGTTCGGCATGTCCGGCGCCCCGGTCTTCGCCTTGTCCATGAGGCCGGCGACCATCTTCTCGCCGGACCTGGCGACCGTGTATGTGAAGCCCGGCATCGGGACGTCGTCATAGCTCCAGCCGCAGACCTCGGCGAAAAACGCCTTGCAGTCCTCGACGTCGCCGGTGAGCAGTTCGTTCCAGTGGAAGGCGCCGTGATCGGCCATGGAGTTCCTCCTCTCGTTGCGCGGCGCCGGTGTATCGCTCATTCCGGCCGGCGGCAAACGGCGAATTTGTCGGACGCGACGGCCCGGCATCTGGAAACCCCCTGGAACCCGTGAATTTAGTTGAGAGCCCAAATAGTTTGTGTTACTGAATATTTGGATTACCAAGCAATTGCGGGCTGGAAGGCGAAGCAATGGCCAGACGGATCGTCAGTTTCACCCTGAACGGCCGGGCGCATGACGGCGTCGTGCCCGACAATACCCTGCTGCTGGACTATCTGCGCGAAGGGCTCGGCCTGACCGGCACCAAGACCGGCTGCGACGGCGGCGAATGCGGCGCCTGCACGGTGCTGGTCGACGGCCGGGCGCAGCTTTCCTGCCTCACGCTGGTCGGCCAGGTCGCCGGCACGTCGGTTGAAACGGTCGAGAGCCAATCGAAGAACGGCCGGCTGTCGGACGTGCAGGAAGGCTTCCACATGAAACTGGGCGCGCAGTGCGGCGCCTGCACGCCGGGTTTCGTGATGGCGACCGAGGCGCTGCTGCGCCGGAACGACCGGCCAAGCGACGACGACATCCGCGACGCGCTGGGCAGCAATATCTGCCGCTGCACCGGCTACATCAAGATTCTGGATGCGGTGCACCACGCCGCCGCGCGCCGGCGCGGCGAGGAACCGGCGCCCTACCCGCCCCTGCCCGATGCGGTTCCGGGCCGGGCGGCCTGACGGGGAGGCGGAGCGATGAACGAACAGGTCAAACCCGTCGATACGGCCGCTGCCGAACCGGTGCGCTCCATCGGCGAATATGTCCCGATGGTCGACGGGCCGGAAAAAGTCTCGGGCGCGGCGAAATACACCGCCGATTTCGTCGAAGGCGAGGCGCTGGAGGCCGCGATCCTGCGCAGCCCCTATGCCCATGCCGAGGTGCTCGAGGTCGATACCTCGGAAGCCGAGGCGATGCCGGGCGTGCGCGCCGTCGTCACCGGGGCGGACTGCGACAAGACCTTCGGCGTGCTGCCGATCGCGCGCGGCGAATACCCGCTGGCCCGCGACCGGGTGCGCTACAAGGGCGAGCCGGTGGCCGCCGTCGCCGCCGACGACATCCACACCGCCATGGCGGCGGTCAGGAAGATCCGGATGAAGGTGAAGGAGCTGCCGGCCTACTACCGATGCAAGGACGCCTACGCCGAAGGCGCGGTCGACCTGCACGAGCACCGGCCGGGCAACCTGGAGCGCGACGTGTTCTTCGAGCTCGGCGATGTCGACGACGCCTTCGCCGGCGCCGACCTGGTCATGGAGCGGAAATTCCACGCCGCCGAAGTCTGCCAGGCGCAGATGGAGATGCACAGCGCGCTGGTCTCCTACGATCCGCTGCGCGACCGGCTGACCTGCCAGTGCTCGACCCAGGTGCCCTACTATGTCCATCTCATGCTGGCCAAGGTGACCGGCATGGACCAGGGGCGCATCCGGGTCGTCAAGCCCCATGTCGGCGGCGGCTTCGGCTGCCGGACCGAGACGTTGCAGCCCGAACTGATCGCCGCCCTGCTCGCGCGCAAGATCGGCGGCGCGGTGCGGCTGCTGACGACCCGCGAGGAGACTTTCATCACCCATCGCGGCCGGCCGGAGACCGACCTGCGGCTCAAGATCGGCATGACGAAGGACGGCAGGATCGCCGGCGTCGAGCTGGAGAACGACCAGCGCGGCGGCGCCCATTCCAGCTACGGCATCGTCACGATCCTCTATGCCGGCTCGCTGCTTTACGCGATCTACGATCTGCAGAATGTCCGCTATATCGGCCGGCGGGTGCTGACCAACACGCCGCCCTGCGGCGCCTTCCGCGGCCACGGCACGGTCAACACCCGCTTCGTGTTCGAATCGCTGCTCGACGAGATGGCGGAGGAACTGGGCCTCGACCCGATCGAGGTGCGCCGCCGCAATTATATCGAGGCGCCGGCCTTCACCCAGAACGACCTGATGATCAATTCCTACGGCCTGCCCGAATGCGTCGACTGGGTCGAGCGGGCGAGCGGCTGGGCGGAAAAGCGGGCGAACGGCCTGCCCGATCCCGGGCCGGGCAGGAAGAAGGGCATCGGCTTCGCCTGCTCCCACTATATTTCCGGCGCGTCGAAGCCGGTGAACTGGACCGGCGAGCCGCACGCCACCGTCAACCTGAAGCTGGACTGGGACGGCGCGATCACCGTGCTGACCGGCGCGGCCGAGATCGGCCAGGGCTCGTCCACCCTGGTCGCGCAGATTACCGCCGACGTGCTCGGCCTGCCGATCGACCGCATCCGGGTGATCGCCTCGGACAGCGAGGTGACGCCGAAGGACAACGGCTCCTATTCCTCGCGCGTCACCTTCTATGTCGGCAACGCGACGCTGGAGGCGGCGGTAAACCTGCGGAAAATCCTCGTCGAGGCCGCGGCGCGCAAGCTGGAGGCAAATCCCGAGGATATCGAGGTGCTCGGCGAATATTACCGCGCCGGCAGCCAGGACACAGGCATCCCCTTCCAGGAGGTCGTGATGGAGGCGCTGCGCGACACCGGCACGATCACCACCAAGGGCATCTACAACACGATCCCCGAGAGCTGGGGCGGCAAGAAATACCGCGGCGCCGCGATCGGCGGCACGATGGGCTTTTCCTACGCCGCCCAGGCCGTCGAGGTGACGGTCGACGAGACCACCGGCGAGGTAACGGTGGACGATGTCTGGGTCGCACACGATTGCGGCAAGGCCCTCAACCGGCTGACCGTCGAGGGCCAGATCGAAGGCTCGGTGTGGATGGGCATGGGCCAGGCGCTGAGCGAGGAGACCGGCTACTACAACGGGCTGAACCTCGCCAACAACCTGCTCGACTACCGGATCCCGACGATCCAGGATTCGCCGCCGATCCACACCCATATCGTCGAATCGAACGATCCCCACGGCCCCTACGGCGCCAAGGAAGCCGGCGAAGGCTCGCTCAGCAGCTTCATCCCGGCGGTCGCCAACGCGATTTACGACGCCACCGGCCTCCGCTTCCCTGACACGCCTATCACGCCGGACAAGGTTTTCCTCGCGATGGAGAAGGCCGCCCGGTTCGGCGCGAAGAAGAGGGCCGCCTGATGGACGCGCTGCACGGTTTCGACGTCATCCGCCCGGCGACCGTCGAGGAGGCGCTGGCCGCCCGGCAGGCCCATCCGGAGAGCCGGATGATCGGCGGCGGCACCGACATCCTGGTCAACATCCGCCGGCGGATCGAGACGCCGCCGGTCCTGATCGACACCAACGGTCTGACCGATCTCAAGACTATCGAAGTCAGCGGGAACGGCCTCGTCATCGGCGCGTCGGTGCGGCTGTACGAAGTCGCGGAGCATCCGGAGGTTCGCCGGCTCTATCCGGCGGTCGCCCAGGCCGCCGGCTCGATCGCCGGGCCGACCCAGCGCAACATGGGCACGGTCGGCGGCAATATCTGCCTCGATACGCGCTGCATCTATTACAACCAGTCCGAATGGTGGCGCGAGGCCAACGACCACTGCCTGAAGACCGAACTGGGCGAGATGTGCCATGTCGCGCCGAAATCGAAGGGCGTCTGCTTTGCGACCTATTCCGGCGACCTCGCCCCGGCGATGCTGCTGTTCGGCGGCGAAATCGACCTGTTCGGCCCGGACGGCGCGCGCACCGTCGCCATGCGCGACTTCTTCATCGGCCATTCGCGGCAAGACGGCCCGACCGGCGACGGCATCGACTATATGGCGATCCGGCCCGGCGAATTCGTGCTGCGCATCCGTGCTTGCGCGCCGGGCGATCTCGTTTCGGGCTACGACAAGGTGCGCATCCGCCGCTCGATCGAATACCCGGTGGCGGGCTGCGCGGCGGCGCTGGCGCGCGACGGCGACCGGCTTGCCGACCTGCGCATCGCGGTCACCGGAACGAACCCGCGCCCGGTCTTCCTCGAAGGCGCGGCGGACCTCGCCGGCGGGGCGCTGGACGACGCCGTGGTCCAGGGCATCGACGATCTGTGCCGGGACCAGCTCATGTCGATGAAGACCACCTTCACCCCCGGCCACTACCGCCGCCGCGTCGCGACGAAAATGGCGATCAGGCTGGTGCAGCGGTTGTTCGAGGCCGCGGCCTGAGAATCGACCGAATGTCTCCTTGCCCCGTCGCCGGACTGTCCGAACGGACGTAGCCGCGCCAGGCGGCAGAAGCCCCGTTTTCCCGGCAGGCGACCCTACGGGCGCGGCGCCCCGACAGCCGTTGCCAAGTTGATGTATTCGCCCGACAGTCCCGCATGATACAGTCATGAATGTTTAACGCTTCTACTGGCATAACGTGACCAATGGCTGCCATAGAGTTGACCAACGTGACCAAGTCCTGGGGCAGGACAGTCGCCGTCGGCGACATCTCGTTCACGGTAGATAGCGGTACTTTCGTCGTCCTGCTCGGGCCTTCCGGGTGCGGCAAGTCGACGACACTCAGGATGATCGCCGGTCTCGAGGAGATGACGGCCGGAAAGGTGATCATCGACGGCCGCGACATGTCCCGTGAACCGCCGTCGGCCCGCCATGTGTCCATGGTGTTTCAGTCCTACGCGTTGTTTCCGCATCTGGACACCCGCCAGAACATTCTGTTCGGCCTCAAGGTTCGCAGGATCGAGCGGGCGGAGCAGGAGCGCCGCCTGGCACAGGTCGCCGAAATGGTCGGACTGGACCGGCTTCTGGATCGCAAGCCTTCGCAACTGTCCGGGGGGCAGCGCCAGCGGGTCGCCCTGGCCCGGGCCATCGTCGCGGAGAATTCCATCTGCCTGATGGACGAGCCGCTGTCCAATCTGGATGCCAAGCTACGGCACGAAATGCGGGTGGAGATCCGCGCGCTCCAGGAACGCCTCGGGATGACGGTCGTCTATGTGACCCACGACCAGACCGAGGCGATGAGCATGGCCGACAAGGTCATCCTGATGCGCGAAGGCCGGATCGAGCAGACCGGCACGCCGGACCGCCTCTACGACAACCCCCTGACGAAATTCTGCGCCGAATTCATCGGCACGCCGCCCATGAACATCCTGAAGCTGGCCGATGCGGCGGACGGCGCGGTCATTGCCGGCAGCGAGGGGCCTGCCGTTATCGCCGGACCGGGAGGGAACTACGAACTGGGCGTTCGCCCGGAGCATATCGCGGTCACGGAGTCGGGCGGCGTTCCGGCGACCGTGGCCTCGTGCGACTATCTGGGCGCCGACACCATCGTTGCGGCGCGAATCGGTGCGCAGGAGGTGTTGGTGCGGGCCCCCGGACGCTTCGGCCTCGCGTCCGGCGAGACCGTCGGCCTGACATGGTCGGAGGCCGACACCCATGTCTTCGACGCCGGGAACGGACGGCGTGCGGACGGGATTGCGAAGCTGCCGGCCGCGGCATGACGAAATTCAACGCCACGCCGGACCGTACGCCGCGTGGATTGAACGAGCGGAAACCTGAAATCCGGTTTTCGAAAACCACCAGGAGGAAAATTCGATGTTCCGAAAATTGAAGACCTTGATCGGGAGCGCCGCGCTTGCCCTCGGCCTCTCGGTCAACGCGGCCGGCGCCGCGCCGGTCGAATTGACCATGTACTATCCGGTCGCCGTGGGCGGTCCGCTGACGAAGATTGTCGACGGTCTGGTTGCCGACTTCATGAAGGCCAACCCGGATATCAAGGTCAACGCCATCTATGCCGGGAACTACAACGACGCGCGAATCAAGGCGCTGGCGGCCCTGAAGAGCGGCAAACCCGCCCAGCTTTCGGTCATGTTTTCGATCGATATCTACGAACTGATCGAACAGGGCGCCATCGTCGCCTTCGACGATATCGTCGAAACGGCGGAGGAAAAGGCCTGGCTCAAGAAGTTCTATCCGTCCCTGATGGAAAACGGCATGACCCAGGGCAAGGTCTGGGGCATCCCGTTCCAACGCTCCACGATCGTCATGTATTACAACAAGGACGCTTTCCGCGACGCCGGGCTCGATCCCGAGAAAGCCCCTGCGACGTGGGACGAACTGGTTTCGATGGGCAGGAAGCTGGTGAAAAAGAGCGGCGGCCAGACCGCACGCTGGGGCGCCATGATCCCGTCGACCGGCTATCCCTACTGGATGTTCGGCGCCCTGACCAAGCAGAACGGCCAGGTCCTGATGAACGCCGACGGCAACCAGACCTTCTTCGACGCGCCGGCGACGGTCGAAGCGCTCCAGTTCTGGCGCGACCTGGGCAACAAGCACGGCGTCATGCCCTCCGGCACCATCGAGTGGGGGACGCTGCGCAAGAACTTCCTCGAAGGCAAGACCGCCATCATGTGGCATTCGACCGGCAACCTCACCGTGGTCAAGAACAAGGCCAAGTTCGACTTCGGCGTCGCCATGCTGCCGGCCAAAAAGAGCCGCGGCACACCGACCGGCGGCGGCAACTTCTATATCTTCAAGAAGAGCTCCGCGGCGGAGCGCAAGGCGGCCATGAAACTCATCCGTTTCCTGACCGAGCCTGACAGGACGGCGGAATGGAGCATGAAGACGGGCTACATCGGCACGCGTCCGGACGCCTATCAGACGGAAGCCCTGAAGAAATACGTCGCCGGCTTCCCGCCGGCCGCCGTGGCCCGCGACCAGCTCAAATTTGCGACTGCGGAGCTGTCGACCTATCAGACCGGCCGCGTCCGGAAGCTGCTGGACGACGCCATCCAGGCCACCCTGGTCGGGAAGAAATCGGCCAAAGACGCGCTGGGCTCGGCCCAGAAGCAGGCGGACAGGCTGCTGAAGCGGTACCGGTAGAACGACTGTCGACGCGGCCCGGGAACGTCACATGGCGTTTCCGGGCCGCTTCCTTTCGCAACCGGTCCGATGAGACGATCCGTTTCAGGCATGAATCAGGTGTACGGCTGGCTGCTGCTGACGCCGGCCGCGATTTTGTTGATTTCCTTTACCTACTACCCCGCTGTCGCCACGCTGGGTCAGAGTTTCTTTTCCGCCGGCACGGCGCTGAAACCATCAGTATTCGTTGGCGTCGAGAATTACAGCTTCATGCTCGACGACGAAGTTTTCTGGCAGGTTCTGAAAAATAACCTCTGGTACGCCGTAGGAACGATACCGGCAAGCATCGCCATCGCGCTGCTGATGGCCGTATGGGTAAACGGTAAGCTCCCCCTGCGCGGCTTTATCCGCATGAGCTACTTTACGCCGACCGTTTTGCCGATGATCGCGGTCGCCAATATCTGGCTGTTTTTCTATACGCCGCAAATCGGATTAATCGACCAGGTTGCCGGTGTCCTGGGATTGACGACCTACAACTGGCTGGGCGACCCGGACACGGTGCTGACCTGCATCATCGTCATGACGATTTGGAAGGAAGCCGGCTTTTTCATGATTTTCTACCTTGCGGCGCTGCAATCGCTGCCTCCGGAACTCGAGGAAGCGGCGAAGCTGGAGGGCGCCGGCCGCTGGTATTACTTCCGGCGGGTCGTTTTTCCCCTGCTGATGCCGACGACGCTGTTCGTATTGATCAACGCGGTAATCAATTCCTTCAAACTGGTCGATCAGCTTTTTATCCTGACCAAGGGCGGGCCCGATAACGCCAGTTCCCTCCTGCTGTACTACATCTACGAGGTCGCCTTCAGCTTTTTCGACCAGGCTTACGCTTCAACCCTGACGGTCGTTCTCCTTGTCAGCCTGGCGGTTATCGCGATCGGCCAGTTCGTGTTCCTGGACAAGCGGATCCATTACCGATGATGCGGCGCTCCGGCAGCATCTGGAACGGGGTGGAATCCGGCGCCGCCTGGCTGCTCGCCGCCATATGGCTGCTGCCGCTCCTCTACGCCTTCTGGAGCGCCTTCCATCCGTCGGAGTATGCGGTTCGGTTCGAACTCCTGGCTCCGCTCACGCTGGACAATTTCCGCGAAGCCTGGTCCCAGGCGCCCTTCGCCCGATATTATCTGAACACCTTTCTTCTCGTGACCTCAATCCTGGCGGCCCAGTTCGTCCTCTGCACACTGGCCGCCTATGCCTTCGCGCGGTTCGAGTTCCGCGGCCGGAACATCGCCTTCGCCCTGGTCCTCGTGCAATTGATGATCATGCCGGAAGTCCTGATCGTCGAAAACTACAGGACCATGAGCCAACTGGATCTGGTCGACACCATCACCGGCATCGGCCTGCCCTACATGGCGAGCGCATTCGGGATTTTCCTGCTGCGGCAGACCTTCAAAACCGTGCCGAAGGAGCTGGAGGAAGCCGCCCGGGTCGAAGGCTGCAACGCGTTGCAGATTCTGTGGAAGGTCTATGTGCCGCTGGCCCGGCCCACATACATCGCCTACGGGCTGGTTTCCGTGAGCTACCACTGGAACAATTTCCTGTGGCCGCTGGTCATCACCAATTCCGTGACGACCCGGCCCCTGACCGTCGGACTGGCCATATTCGGCGCGCCGGAATCGGGCGTCGAATGGCCGATCATCACCGCCGGAACGCTGCTCGCGGTCGCGCCCCTGCTGGTCGCCTTTCTCCTGTTCCAGCGGCAGTTCGTGCAGTCGTTCATGCACGCCGGAATCAAATGACGACCGTTCTCAGCTGGAACATCCAGGCCGGTCTCGGCGTCGACGGGCGAGTCGATCTGCGCCGCATCGGCGATGTCATTGCCGCCCTGGCCGATGCCGACGTCATTTGCCTGCAGGAAGTCGAATGTCCGGACGGCGCGGCTCCCGACGCCGATCAGTTCACCGCGGTCCCGGACCTGTTTCCCCGCCATACCGCCATCGACGGCCCCTGCGTCCAGCGCGGGGCCGGACGCGGGGAATACCGTTTCGGCAACATGCTGCTGTCCCGACTGCCGGTATTGAGCGTGTTCCGGCACCATCTGCCCTGGCCGGCGGCGCCCGGTGTCAAGCACATGCCGCGGCAGGCGACCGAGGTCACGGTCGAGACGCCCGCCGGCCCCTTGCGGGTGGTCACGACGCATCTGGAGTATCATTCCCAGGCGCACCGCCGCGCCCAGGTCGCGCGGCTGCGCCAACTGCACGCCGAGGCTGCGGCCCAGGAGAGGCACCCGGCCGAGGCGCATGCGGAAGGCCCCTATGCCGGCCCGGTGCGGCCCGCCGCGTCGGTCATCTGCGGCGACTTCAACATGGGCGTGGATTCGGACGAATACGCCGCCTTGCTGGAGCCGTTCGGCGACGGCGCGCCCGGGCTGGCCGATGCCTGGTCCGGGCTGTATCCGGGCCGCCCGCACGATCCCACCTGCGGGGTGTTCGACCGCGTACAGTGGCCGGCCGGGCCGCATTGCCGCGATTTCTTTTTCGTCAGCGAGGATTTGCGGCCGCGCCTCGTATCCCTGTCGGTCGATCTGGAGACCGACGCCTCGGACCACCAGCCGCTGGTGCTGACCCTCGACGATTCCGGCTGAGGCGGAGGGTGCCCGAGGACGGAAAAATCTACGATCTGGCGGTCGTCGGCGGCGGCATCAACGGCGTCGGAATTGCCCGCGACGCGGCGGGCCGCGGCCTCTCCGCGCTGCTCGTCGAGGCCGGCGACCTCGCCGGCGGCACCTCGTCGGCCAGTTCGAAACTGATTCACGGCGGCCTGCGCTATCTCGAGCACAGGCACTTCCGGCTCGTCCGCGACGCCCTGAAGGAACGCGAAGTGCTGATGGCCTGCGCGCCGCACCTCGTGCAACCGCTGCGGTTCGTGCTGCCGCATGTGCCCGCCATGCGGCCCCGGCCGCTGATCCGCCTCGGTCTTTTCCTCTACGACCGCCTGGCGCACCGCCGCACCATACCCGGCTCTGCCGGAATCCACCTGGCATCGTCGGCGCCTGGCACCCCCCTCCGGCAGGAATACAGACACGGCTTCACCTACTGGGATTGCTGGGTCGACGATTCCCGGCTGGTCGTGGCCAATGCCCGCGCAGCCGCCGACCTCGGCGCCGATGTCCGCACCCGAACATCCTGCGTCGCAGCCGAACGGCGTGACGGCCATTGGCGCTTGCGGCTGCGTGACGAGGCATCCGGCGCGGCGCTCGAGGTCCGGGCGCGCGGCCTGGTCAACGCCGCGGGCCCCTGGGTCGACCGGGTTGCCGGCTCAGTCGATACCGGCAGCACCGCCCCTGCCGGGTCCCGGATGCGGCTGGTGAAGGGCAGCCACATCGTGGTGCCGCGGATCGCCGGCGCCGACGATGCCTATATTCTGCAGAACGACGACCGCCGCGTCGTCTTCCTCTTGCCGTTCGAGGACCGGTTTTCGCTGATCGGTACCACCGATGTTCCGTTCGAGGGGGATGCCCGCGGGATCGCGATCGAGGCGGCCGAAACGACGTACCTGATCGATGCCGTCACCCGCTTCCTGAAGCGGCCGCCTGCAGCGGCGGACGTCGTGTGGTCGTATTCCGGCGTTCGCCCGCTATACGAGGACGACAAGTCCGCGCCGGCGTCCGCTGTCACCCGGAACTACCGGCTCGAACTGGATGGCGGTGGGAACCGGCCTCCCCTGCTGACAGTCCTGGGAGGCAAACTGACCACATACCGCCGCCTCGCCGAGGATGCCGTGGACAGGCTGACGCCGCATCTCGCCATCGGGGGCCGGCGCTGGACCGCGTCGGCGCCGCTGCCGGGCGGCGACCTGCCGGCTGCCGATGCCGATGCCTATGTCGACGACCTGGAGCGCCGCTTCGACCGTTTCGACCGGGAATATCTGGTTCGCCTGTTCCGCCGCCACGGCCGGGTCACCGAGGATGTCATCGGCGACGCCCGGAGCCGGCGGGACATGGGCCGGCATATCGGCGCCGATCTGTATGAGCGGGAGGTTTGCCACATGGCCGCCGACGAGTGGGCGCGCCGGCCCGAGGACGTGCTGTGGCGCCGGACCAAGACCGGCGTTCATCTCCCGGCAACCGAACGAGAGGCTGCGGCCGAGACCCTGGCGGCGATGTTGTGACCGCACCGAGACCCATCGCCGAATGGCCGGCCGCGGAGCGCAGCAGCGTCGCCGGGGTGTTCGCCGATATCGACGATACGCTGACTACCGGCGGACGGATCCCCGCTGCCGTATTTGGCGCGATGGAGCGTCTGCGCGACGCCGGATTGCTGATCGTGCCGGTAACCGGCCGGCCGGCCGGCTGGTGCGACCTGATCGCGCGAACCTGGCCGGTCGACGCCGTCGTCGGCGAAAACGGCGCCCTCGCCTTCCGCTACGACAGCAACGCGAAGAAAATGCTTCGCCTCTACGCCGATTCGGCAGCCGAACGGGCCGGGAAGATGCAACGCCTGGAGCGGGTGCGTGACGAAATCCTGGCTCAGGTGCCGGGCGCCGGCGTGTCCGCCGATCAGCCCTTTCGCGAAACCGATCTCGCCATCGACTTTGCCGAAGACGTGCCGCGCCTCGACGACAGCGCCATCGAACGGATCGTCGCCATATTCGAGGAACACGGCGCCACCGCCCGGGTAAGCTCCATTCACGTCAACGGCTGGTTCGGCGACTACAGCAAGCTGAGCATGACCCGCCGCATGATGTCGGCGTTTTTCGGCGTCGATCTGGACGCCGCGAAATCGGCGTATGCGTTTATCGGCGACTCGCCGAACGACGCGCCCATGTTCGACTATTTTCCGAACGCCGTCGGCGTCGCCAACCTGCGCGACCTTGCGGACCGATGCCCGAGTCTGCCGAAGTGGATCACCGAAGCGCCGCGATCCAGCGGCTTCATCGAACTGGCCGAAGCCATTCTCGCTGCCCGGGCGTGAACTGTCCGGGGGGTTACGGGCGCTCTGCGTTGCCGGCCCCCTACCCCGACGACGCCCCCGTGCGGTGGCGGAACAGGGCGCGGTCGCGGGTGAGGCCGAAGATGCTGGCGAAGACGATGCCGGTGCCGATCCAGACCCAGATATCCGGCCACTCGGCGAACAGGATCAGCGCGGCGATCGCCGAGAGGGGCATGCGCAGGAAGTCGAACGGTCCGGAAAAGCTGGCGTCGGCCGCGGCGATGGCGCGCGCCAGACCGTATTGCGCCCCGGTGCCGAGGACGGTGATCGCCGCGATCCAGGGCAGGTCGCTCCATTGCGGGACATAAGAATTATAGACGAACGGGATCGCGGCGGCGGCGGCGATCATCAGATTGGTCCAGCCGACGATCCGGCTCGCCGGCTCGGTGCGCGAAAGATATTTGTTGATCGCCGAACTGCTGGCGAAGAGCACCGCCGAGGCCAGCGCGGTCAGCGCCGCGATCTGGATGACCGCGGCCCCGGGCCTCAGGATCACGACGATGCCGGCGAAGCCCAGGCCGATCGCGGCCCAGCGGACTGCGGATACCTTTTCGCCCAGAAACATCCCGGCGAGCAGGGCGAGGAAGATCGGCGTCGTTCCGCTGAGCACGGTCGCTTCGGCCATCGGCATCCAGGTCAGGGCGAAGTAAAAGCAGGTCTGGGCGGTAAAGATGGCGATGCCGCGCAGGACGAACCAGGGCATGGCCTTGCGCAGGGGGCCACCGTGCCCCATCCGGCCGGCGCGCCGGATCAGCGGCATCATCACGGCGACGGACAGCAGCCCGCGGTAGAAGGACAGGTCGGAGATCGGCACCCGTCCCTCGAGCATGCGCACGCAGACCGCCACGCCGGTCCACAGCGTGACCGCGAGTATCATCCACAGGGCGGATTGCAGGCGCCGGTCGGGCGCGATTGCCGAGGGAGTCTCAGCCACGGCGCGAAACGGTCAGGTCGACGGGCCTTTCAGTTCGACCGTGTTGCCCTCGGGGTCCGTCAGGTAGATCGACGGGCCGTAGCCGGTCGCGCCGTAGCGGATCGCGGAGTCCTCCACATCGCAGCCGCGCGCTTCCAGTGCACCGCGGATGGCCTGCTCGTCCCACGGATCGACCAGCAGGCAGAAATGGTCCTGGTTGTGGCCCTCCCGGCCCGGCGCCGGGCCCTTCTGCGTGCCGATGGGGCCGTCGACGGGCGCGAAGTCGATCAGCGCGTCGCCGGCGCGCATCTGCCAGAGGCCGATATCCTCCTGGACCTTCTCGAGCGTGCAGCCGAGCACATCGCCGTAATAGCGGAGCATGACGTCGATATCCCGCACGCGCAGGACGATGTGATCCAGGCCCTTGATCGGTATCGGGTTTTCGGCCATCCGGCGTCCTCTCTCAGCCGGCCCCGGCGCCGGTACCCAGGCCGGCGAGATCCGCGAAGCGGTCGAGATGGTGGTCGGCATCGCCGAACAGGGTGCCGATCATGGTGATCCGCTTGAAAAAGGAACTGATCGGCATTTCCCGGGTCATGCCCATACCGCCGTGCATCTGGATCGCTTCCTGGCCGACCAGTTTGCCCTTCTCGGCCGCATAGGCCTTGGCCGCCGAGGCCGCACGGGACGCCTCCGGCCCTTCGCCCGCCGCCGCGCGCACGACCGCCATGTAGGCCATGGACTGGGTCTGCTCCTTGTGGATGAACATCTCGGCCATCCGGTGCTGCAACACCTGAAACTTCGAAAGCGGCACGCCGAACTGCTTGCGCGTCCCGATATATTCCCGGGTCTGGCTCACCAGCGCCTGCATCACGCCGGCAGCCTCGCAGCACAGCACCGAAGTGGCAACGTCGATCGCCGGTTCGAGCAGCGCCATGCCGTCGTCGACTTCGCCCAAAACCGCATCCTGGCCCGCCGTGACGGCCGACAGGGTCATTTCGGCCGCCCGGCCGTCGTCCATCGTCCGGTATGGGCGCAGGCCGATGCCGTCGGCGCCGGCCGGCAGCAGGAACAGGGTGATTCCCTGCGATTCCGTCTGCCCGCCCGCGGTGCGCGCCGGCACGATCAGCCAATCGGCCGACGGGGCGTTGAAGACGACAGCCTTTTGCCCGGTCAGCGCAAAATCGCCGCCGCTCCGCTCCGCGGTCGTCGCAACGTCGGTGAGCGCGTAGCGCGCCTGCGGTTCGGCAAAACCGGTTGCGAGTTGCAGATTGCCGGCGATCAGCTCTGCGAGCAGATCGGTCCGCCCCGCCCGGGCCAGCAGGCCGCCGCCGAGCACGACCGTCCAGAGATAGGGCTCGACGGCCAGCCCCTTGCCGAGCCCCTCGGCGATCAGCCCGGCCTCGACCGGTCCGCCGCCGTAGCCGCCCGCGCTTTCGGCGAACGGCACGCCCAGCCAGCCCAGTTCGGCGAATCGTGCCCAGGTCTCCGCGCTCCAGCCCGCTTCGCTCCCGGCCAGCCGGGTCCGGATGTCGAAGCCGTAATCGCGCTCGACGAACCGGTCGACGCTTTCCTGGAGCAGCTTCTGTTCGTCGGTCAGGGCGAAGGGCATGGAAGGTTACCGTCAGTGACTGGCGTGGCGCGACCGCACTTGCGCCCGGCCCGGCGGACGATGGTCGCGGCGGAACGGAACGCCGCGCACGGCGGCGATCAGAAGCCCAGCACCATCTTGGAGATGATGCCGCGCTGGACCTCGTTGGAGCCGCCGTAGATCGAGGTCTTGCGCATGTTGAAATAGACCGGCGACAGGCCGGCGGCGTAGTCCGGCCCGACCGACGGCTCGTTCCAGCCGAATTCGCGCGCTTCCGGCGTGTCGGGATGGCTGTAGTAGCCGATCGCCTCCATCAGCAGGTCGCTCAGCTCCTGCTGCAATTCGGTCGCGCGGATTTTCAGCAGCGAGGCCTCCGGACCGGGAACGCGACCCTCGCTCTCCGCCGAGACGATGCGCAGCAGCGTCATCTCCAGCGCCATCAGGTCGATCTCGGCCCGGGCGATCTTCTCGCGGTAGCGCGGGTCGTCGGCCAGCGGCGCGCCGTTCTTGCGCTCGGCGGCGGCGATCTCCTTCAGCTTCCCGAGCTGCGCCTTGGAGCGGCCGATCTCGGCGATGCTGGTGCGCTCGTGGCCGAGCAGGAACTTGGCGATGGTCCAGCCCTTGTTCTCCGCGCCGACCCGGTTGGAAACCGGCACGACGACATCGTCGAAGAACACCTCGTTGACCTCGTGGCCCCCTTCCATGGTGATGATCGGCTTCACAGAAATGCCGGGCGTCGTCATGTCGATCAGCAGGAAGGAGATGCCCTCCTGCTTCTTGACCGTGTCGTCGGTGCGCACCAGGCAGAAGATCCAGTCCGCCCAGTGGGCCGCCGTCGTCCAGGTCTTCTGGCCGTTGACGATGTAGCTGTCGCCGTCGCGCACCGCCCTTGTCTTGAGCGATGCGAGGTCCGAGCCGGCGCCGGGCTCCGAATAGCCTTGGCACCACTGGATTTCGGCGCTCGCGATCTTCGGCAGGTGTTGCGCCTTCTGTTCGTCGCTGCCGAAGGCCTGGATGACCGGGCCGACCATCTTCAGGCCGAAGGGCATCAGGCGCGGGCAGTGGTTGCGGCCGGTCTCCTCTTCGAAGATGTGGCGCTGCATCGGCGTCCAGTCCGGCCCGCCATATTCGACCGGCCAGCCCGGCGCGCCCCAGCCGTTGGCATGAAGAATTTTGTGCCAGTTGACCGTGTCTTCCTTGGTGAGTTTCAGGCCGCGGCGCACCTTTTCGCGGGTGTCGGACGGCAGGCTCCGGTCGATGAACGCCCTGACCTCGTCGCGGAAGGCCAGGTCTTCGCTGCTGATATCGAGGTCCATGGTTGTCTCCCCGCAGGTCCGGCGCCGGCCGGCGGTTCGCCGTGACCGAAAAGGACCAATTGATTCGTCGGTGATCGGATTATAGGAAGCGCCTGACCGTTGCAACCGGACCCTTCGGCCCCACGACGGTGCGGGGCCGCATTGCGCCGGTGCGACGCCCTTCATCCAGCCGGGCGCTTTCCGATGAAATACGACAACCTGTTCCGCCTCGACGGCAAGGTGGCCCTGATAACCGGCTCCTCGAAGGGCATCGGCCGGGCGACCGCGGAAGCGATGGCGGCGCAGGGCGCGAAGGTCGTGATCTCCAGCCGCAAGCTGGACAAGTGCGAGGAGGTCGCCCAAGGCATCCGCGACGAAGGCGGCGACGCCGCCGCCATCGCCTGCAACATCTCCCACAAGGACCAGCTGCGGGATCTGGTCGACAAGGCCAACGCCCGTTACGGCCGGATCGACATCCTGGTCTGCAACGCGGCGGTCAACCCCTATTTCGGCACGCTGCAGGACCTGCCCGACGAGGCCTACGAGAAGACCACCGGCGCCAACCTGCGCTCCAACATCTGGCTGTGCCAGATGGTCATTCCGCAGATGGCCGAGCGGCAGGACGGCGCGGTCATCATCGTCTCCTCGGTCGGCGGGCTGAAGGGCACCCGCTATCTCGGCATCTACGGCATCACCAAGGCTGCCGATTCGGCCCTGGTGCGCAATCTCGCGGTCGAATGGGGCGACAAGAACGTGCGGGTCAACGCCATCGCGCCCTCAATCATCAAGACCGACATGGCGCGCGCCCTGTGGGAGAATGAGGAAATCTACAACGCCGCGGTGAAGCACTATGCGCTCAAGCGCATCGGCCATGTCCAGGAAGTCGCCGGGGCGGCGGTCTTCCTCGCCTCGAAGGCCGGCACCTTTACCACCGGCCACACCCTGGTCGTCGACGGCGGCTCGACGATCAGCGGAGAATTCTAGGGCCGCATTCGATCAGGTCGTCATTCCAATATTCTTTTATGACCGTTCATTTTTCCCTTCCGCGCAAACCCGTGGATTTGCGCCATTTTTCCCGACGATCAAAAACAGAAAGACCGGTCCATCCAGACCGTTTTTACGCCGGGCGGGCCGCGCCGGCCGGAACGACAATGGCAAGTGTTACGCGTAACCGATTGGCAGCAAAGGATTCGGACCGGGGCAATCGACAGGAAAGACAGGCCCGGACCCTTCCAAAACCCGCCCTTTTAGGAAATAGTGAATTCAATCAAAATATTATCTAGCGTTTCTCAAGCATTGCAATCTCGCGCACCAGTTTGCTCAGAATGACCTCCTCGAACGGCGTCCGCTCGTCCGCCGTCATGACGAAGGCGCCGGGGCCGCCGATCACGGCCATCCGGTAATGCTCCTCCAGCGGCACGCCGAAGGAAGGCCGGAAGCTGGTGCCGGTTCGGGTCTTGATCGCCAGGCCGTTGATGGTGATTCCGGCCTTGAGCGCCGCGGAGCGCACGACCTGCAACGGCGGCCCGTTGATCTGCGGGCCGTCGCCGGAAATGTCGATGATCTTCTGCTTGCCGTCATAGGCGTTGGACAGGATCTGCTCCGTCGAATAGGCGATGGCGGCGCTGATCGAGTTGTAGCCCCAGACCTGGCGCGGCGCCGCGATCAGCCGGCCGGCGAACGCCTTCGCCGAGGCCGCGTCGCTTATCACCGTCCAGTCGACGATGGTCTCGACCGATTCCGGCGCGCCCCATTCGACGAACAGCACCGCGATTTTCCGGAATTCGCCGCCCCGGATTGCGTTGAGCACCAGCGGATGGGAAATCGCGCGGGCGTAGCCCTTCCGCTGCAGGGCGAATTCGATATCGTCGATCGAGCCCGAGCCGTCGACCGCCAGCACCAGCTCGACATCGACCTTTTCCGCCGCCTGCGCGGGTGCGGCGGCGAATGCGGCGATCCAGAGGGCGAACAGCAGAACGACCGGCTTCATCCGGCAAAAGTAGCACGGATTCGCCGGCCGGCAGGGCGAAATCGGCAATCCGGTTCGATCGGAAGCGACACCACGGCGCCGGACAACGCCGCCCCGCCTTTGCAAACCGACGGTTTGTTGCCTATTGAAATCCGCCCGGACCGCCCGTCCGGGCCTGCCGGGACCGCAATTCATCCGAACCGAATTCCATGGCCATGAACCCGAAAATCGTCCGCGTCCGCAAAAGCCGCCTGGCAGAGGTGGATTTCCAGAACCTGGTCTTCGGCGAGACCTTTTCGGACCACATGTTCTCCCTGCTGTACGAGGACGGCCGCTGGGGCAGCCCGGAAATCCTGCCCTACGGGCCGGTGCCGCTGCCGCCGGCCAGCATCGCCCTCCATTATGCGCAGGCGGTGTTCGAGGGGATGAAGGCCTACCGCGGCGCGGACGGGGCGATCCGGCTGTTCCGGCCGTTCCGGAACGCGGCGCGGCTGCGCGCGTCGTGCGAGCGCCTGTGCATCCCGCCGATCGAAGAACGGGTCTTCGTCGACGCCCTCAAGGCGCTGATCGCGGTCGACGCCGGCTGGGTGCCGGACCTGCCCGGCTGCGCGCTCTATATCCGCCCGGCGGTGTTCTCGACCGAAGACCATATCGAGGTCCGGCCCTCCCGGCGCTACCGTTTCGTCGTCGTGACCGCGCCCGTCGGCCGGTATTTCGCGAGCGGCGGCGGACTGTCCCTCAAGGTCGAGGAACACTACACGCGCAGCCCGGCGGAAGGCGGCCTGGGCGCGTCCAAGGCCGCGGCGAACTACGCCGGGACGATCCTGTCTTCGGAAACCGCCCGGCGCGAGGGCTTCGACCAGGTGCTCTGGCTGGACGGCCGGGAGCGGCGCTATGTCGAGGAAGCCGGGCTGATGAACGTGTTCTTCAGGATCGGCGGCCGGACGGTGACGCCGCCGATCGGCGACAGCATCCTCCCCGGCGTCACCCGCGACAGCCTGATCGCCCTGCTGCGCGACCGGGGCGACCCGGTCGAGGAACGGCGCATTGCCATCGACGAGGTGCTGGACGCCGCCCGCGCGGGCACGCTCGAAGAGATGTTCGCCTGCGGCACCGCCGCGGTGGTATCGCCGATCGCCAGGCTGACCTTCCGCGGCGAGGTTATCGGGCCGCGGGAAGCCGTGCCGGGGCCGCTCACCGCATCGCTGTACGAGGAACTGACGGGCATCCAGTTCGGGCGGATCGCCGATCCCCGCGGCTGGACCGAAATCGTCGATACAGCCCCCCGTACCCTGCCGGAAGGCCACCCCTGACTGCCGGGACCGCGGCGGGACCTTAGCGCAGGCGCAGGTGCGTCCCCGCCCCTTGGGCCAGCGCCCGGCGGTAGATTTCGGCCGCCAGCGCAAGATCGGTGCTGGCGACGCCGGTGATGGTGACGAGCGCGCGCTCCCCGGCGCCCAGGGCCGGCCCGCCGGAGCGGACGAGGTTGCCGAGCTCAGTCCGCTCCGGCGGCAGCGCGAAATCCGGCCGGCCGCCCGATTCCCGGGCGATCCGTGCGGCGCGTTCGATCGCGGCGTCGCTGTCGGTCACGAACCGGTCGACCGAGAGATAGGCAGCATTGTCCCAGCAATAGGGATAGTCGAAGGAGACCGCGACGGCGCCGGGCATGAGCCAGTCCGAATAGAGCCGCGGCTCCGGCCGGTGCGGCGTCGAGGAGACGACGATATCCATGCCGGCGACCGCGTCCCGGTTATCGGCGGCCGGATGCAGGCGCCAGGCCCCCTGCCCGGCCATCCGGGCGCAGAAGGCCGCGCGCGAGTCCGGCGTCCGCGACGCGACACGGACCTCCTCCAGGCCCGGAAACACCTCGGCCATCGTCAGCAGGCTCCAGTATCCGAGGCCGCCGCAGCCGACCAGGCCGAGCCGTTTCGGATCCGGCCGCGCCAGATGCTTCGCCGCGACGGCCGCGCAGGCCGCGGTGCGCACGAAAGTGATCCACAGGGCCTCCATGAGGCAGGCCGGCTGGCCGGTGTCGGCGTCGTAGACCAGGATCAGGGCCGAGGAATCGTGCAGGCCGCGGTCGAAATTCCCCGGATAGTAGGACACCACCTTGGCCCCGAGGGCGCGCCGCCCGTCGACCCAGGCCGGCATGGCGTGCAGGAAGCTGCGCGGATAGTCCGGCCGGACGCCGATCTTGACCGGCACGTCGACCCGGCCCGCGGCGTCGAGCCGGAACGTGTCCTCGACGATCCCGATCATGTCGCCGAGCGGTGGCGCGGCGGCCTCCACCGCGTCCTGGTCGAGAATCAGGAGACTGAGCTCGTGCTGCGCCATGGCCGCAAACCCTCTCAGCGTGCGGGAGCCGCACCGGCCGTCATTCGATGACCCGAAGCTCCCAGCCGGGGATGTTGGACAGCTGCTCCCAGCCGGTCGCGGTCATGACGATATGTTCCTCCGGGTTCACCAGGCCGTCGACGCTTTCGATCTTGGGTTCCGGCGTCAGCATCATGCCCTCCTGCAAAACCCGGTCGTCGAAGGCGTTGATCGACGGCGGCTCGTTGCCGAGGCCGATGCCGTGGCCGATCCGCTTGGCCGGATGATCGGAATAATTCCGCCATTCCGGATGCTCGGCCATGATCGCCTGCGAGTATTCGAAGATGTCGCGCAGCGCCACGCCCGGCCTCATCCGGTCCATCACCCGGAACAGCACGTCCCACATGCCGTTATGCTCGTGGAGCTGGCGGTCGCTCGGCTTGCCGAACACCGCGCGCCGGGTGAAATCCATCCGGTAGCCCAGATAGGCCGGGCCGCCGTCGAGATAGAGCACGTCGCCGTTCCGGAAGGCGCTGCCGTCGCCGGTCGCGCCGAGCACGGTCGGCGGTCCCGAATCGAGATCGGCGCCGGCCTCGTAGTAGCGTTGCATGATCCGGGTCTGGATCTCCCGCACGGTGACGCCCGGTTCAAGTTCGTCCAGCGTCTGCGCCCACGCGCGGCCGCCGATGTCGCAGGCCCGGCGGGCGCAGTCAATCTCCCAGGCCGACTTGATCATCCGGCAGCCCCAGACGACGGGGCCGGAATCGACGAAGCGCGCCTTCGGCAGGTCCCGGCGCAGGCGTTCGAAATCGCGGACCGGAAGGCCGAGCGCCGTTTCCCGGCCGAGTTCGATGGCGAGGACGGAACTGTCCAGGTCCAGGTCGGCGAGCGCGTCCCGGATGCCCCAGTCGACCGCCTCGTCGGTCGTGAAGGGAACCTCCGGATAGATCCGCCTGTCCTCGACCCAGGAGGGAAACGGCCGGCCGTAGACCCGGGCGAACATGTCCGGCCCCGACCAGGTGACGATCGCCGGGTCGCCGTCGAGCGGCAGGATGAAGGCGCTCGGCCGCAGCCGCATCGCCGCCGGCACGCGCTGGCCGCTGAAATAGTAGTAGCTGAGCGGATCGGTGACGATCAGGCCGTCGATGCCGTGCCCGCCCATGATCTCGCGGGCGCGCGCGGTGCGGTTCTCGTATTCCTGCCGCGGAACTGCCGACATTGCGCCTGCCGTGTGCCGGTCCGAAGGCGGGCGGGACCGGCGATCCTAACGCGCCCCGGCCCAGTCCCGGAAGGTGGTGCCCTGCCCGGCCACCTCACGCAGCAGCGGCGCCGGCTCCAGCCAGTCCGGATCGCTGGTCCGGGCGTAATGCTCGAGCCGCTCCAGGACGTGCGCCGGGCCGATCTCGTCCGCCCAGTGCATCGGGCCGCCGCGGTAGCGCGGGAAGCCGTAGCCGTAAATCCAGATCAGGTCGATATCGAGCGGCCGGGCGGCGATGCCCTCGGCGAGCAGCTTCGCGCCCTCGTTGATCAGCGGATACATGCAGCGCTCGAGGATCTCGTCGTCGGAAATCTCCCGCCGTTCGATGCCGAGATCGGTCGACGCCTGCTCGATCAGCGCCGTCACCTCGGCGTTGGGGTGCGGCGTCCGGCTGCCCGGCTCATAGTCGTACCAGCCCTTGCGCGTCTTCTGGCCGTAGCGGCCGAGATGATAGATGGCGTCGGCAATTTTCGATTCGCGCCGGTTGGTCGGGCCGAATTTCTTAAGCCGCTCCTGGCGCACCAGATAGCCGACGTCGACGCCGGCCAGGTCGCCCATGGCGAAGGGGCCCATCGGCAGGCCGAAATCGTAGATCACCCGGTCGACATCCTGGGGCAGCGCGCCCTCCTCGATCAGGAAATTGGCCTGCCGGCTGTACTGGTAGAGCATCCGGTTGCCGACGAAGCCGTCGCACACGCCGCACATCACGCCGACCTTGCCGATCCGGGGCGACAGCTTCATGGCCGTCTGCGCCGTCTCGTCGGACGTCTTCGCGCCGCGCACGATCTCGATCAGCCGCATCACGTTGGCCGGGCTGAAGAAATGGGTGCCGACCACGGCCTCGGGCCGCGAGGTCGCGTCGGCGATCTCGTCGACGTCGAGGGTCGAGGTGTTGGTCGCCAGCACGGCGCCGTCCTTGCAGACATCGTCCAGCGTGCCGAACACCTGCTTCTTGATGTCCATATTCTCGAACACCGCCTCAATGACGATGTCGGCGTCGGCGATGTCGGCGTAATCCGAAGCGCCGGAAATCAGGCCCATGCGCCGGTCCATCGCCTCCTGGCTGAGGCGGCCGCGGGAGACGGTCGCGGCGTAGTTGCCGGCCACGATTTCCAGGCCCTTTTCCAGCGCCTCTTCGCTCGTCTCCAGCACCGTCACCGGGATGCCGGCGTTGGCGAAGTTCATCGCGATGCCGCCGCCCATGGTGCCGCAGCCGATGACGGCGGCCTTCTCCACCGTCCCGGCCGGCGTGTCCTTCGGGATCGAGGGATGGCGCGCCGCCTGCCGGTCGGAGAAGAAGACGTGGCGCATGGCGCGGGCTTCCGGCGTGCCCTGGCATTCCCGGAACACCGCCCGCTCCGCCTCCACCGCCTCGTCGTAGGGCAGGACGATCTTGGCGACGGCGTCGACCGCCTTGAAACGCGCCTCGAATCCGCGCCAGCGGCGGGCCATACTCTGCTTGTAGTCCTTGAAGAAGCCGTCTGGAATCTCGCCGATCTTCGAATCGTCCTCGCGCAGCTTCTTGGGCGCGCGGGACAGCGCGATCGCCGCCGCGGCCTCGACCGGGTCGTCCTCGATGGCTTCGATAATGCCGAGGTCCAGCGCCCGCTTCGCCGAAACGAGATCGCCGCTCACGATCATGTCCAGCGCCGCCTTGAGCCCGGCGACCCGCGGCAGCCGCTGGGTGCCGGTCGCGCCCGGAATCGTGCCGAGATTGACCTCCGGCAGGCCGAGCCGCGCCTTCGGGCCGGCGACCCGGTAATGGCAGCCGAGCGCGACCTCCAGCCCGCCGCCGGCCGCCGCGCCGTTGACCGCGGCGACCACCGTCTTGCTGCAGTCCTCGACGGCGTGGACCGCCTCGGTCAGGCTCGGCGTGCCCGGCCGGTCCGGAATGCCGAACTGGCGGATGTCGGCGCCGGCGATGAAGGCCCGGCCGGCGCCGGTGACGACGACGCCCTTCACTGAAGCGTCGGCGCCGATCGCCAGCATGGTATCGCGCAGCTGCCGGCGCATGTCCGAGCTGATCGCGTTGACCGGCGGGTTGTTCAGGGTCACGACGCGCACGCCGTCCGGCCGGTCACGGGTTTCGACGACGACGGTCTCGGTTTCTGCAGTCATGGGTTCGGTCTCAATTCGCTACAGCTTTTCTGGCGTCATTCCCCGTCATATCGACCGGAGCGGGCCGGAGGTCCGCGGAGCGGAGATATCTTTCCCGTGCAGAGCAGGGACCGGAGCACCGTGCGGGAAAGATTTCTCCACTCGCTGCGCTCGGTCGAAATGACGGTGGGGGCATGGTCTCGGTCGAAATGACGGCATGGGGTGCGGTCTCGGTCGAAATGACGGAACGGGACCAAGGTCGAAGTCACGCCGGACCTACAAATGCTTGCCGATCTCCATCCGGGCGATCTGGGCCTTGTGGACCTCGTCCGGGCCGTCGGCGAAGCGCAGGATGCGGCCGACCGCCCACAGTTTCGGCAGAATCGTATCCTCGGTCAGGCCGCAGGCGCCATGGACCTGCATCGCCCGGTCGGCGACGCGCAGCAGCATGTTCGGCGCCGCCACCTTGATCGCGGCGATCTCCAGCCGCGCCGCCTTGTTGCCGACCGTGTCCATCATGTGGGCGGCGTTCAGCGTGAGCAGCCGGGACTGGTCGATATCGATCCGGCTCTCGGCGATCCAGTCGCGGATCAGGCCCTGGTCGATCACCCGGGTGCCGAAGGTCGTGCGGTCGGCGGCGCGCCGGATCATCAGTTCCAGCGCCCGTTCGGCCATGCCGATCATGCGCATGCAATGGTGGATGCGGCCGGGGCCGAGGCGGCCCTGCGCGATCTCGAAGCCGCGGCCTTCGCCGAGCAGCATGTTCTCCGCCGGCACCCGGACGTTGTCGAAGGTCACTTCCCAGTGGCCCTCGGGCGCATCGTCGAAGCCCATGACCGGCAGGAAGCGGTGGATCGTGATGCCCGGCGTATCCGGCTCGACGAGGATCTGCGACTGCTGGTTGTAGCGCGGCGCCTCGGGATCGGACTTGCCCATGACGATCCAGATTTTCGTCCGCTTGTCGCCGGCGCCGGAAGCCCACCATTTGGTGCCGTTGATGACGTAGTCGTCGCCGTCGCGGCGGATCTCGGTCTGGATGTTGGTCGCGTCCGAGGAGGCGACGTCCGGCTCGGTCATGCAGAAGGCGGAGCGGATTTCGCCGGCGAGCAGCGGCTTCAGCCATTTCTCCTTCTGCGCCTCGGTGCCGTAGCGGGTGAAGACCTCCATGTTGCCGGTGTCCGGCGCCGAGCAGTTGCAGGATTCCGGCGCCAGATGCGGCGAGCGGCCGAGGATTTCGCACAGATGGGCGTATTCCAGGTTGGTCAGCCCGGCGCCCAGGTCGCTCTCGGGCAGGAACAGGTTCCACAGGCCGCGCCGGCGCGCCTCGGTCTTCAGCGCATCGAGGACCGGCGGCGCGTCCCAGCGGTCGCCGGCATTATGCTGTTCCTCGTAGACCGCCTCGTTCGGATAGATGTGGCGGTCCATGTAATCGAGCAGATTGTCCTTCAGCTCCTGGGCGCGCGGCGTCAGATCGCGAAGCATGGACGGTCTCCCGGAATTCGCATCGTTTCGAAGTCGGGCGGACCCTATCGCCCGCGCCGGTCGAAGGCCAGCGGCAAGGGCGCGCGGGGCGCCCGCCTATCCCGGATACGCCAGCCGGATCCGCTGCCGGGTCCGCTCCAGGCTGACGCCCTTTGCCCACTGCGCCGAATAGGGTGTGGCCGGGCGGAAATCCGGGATGCGCAGCCACAGGCGCCACAGGACGCGCTTGCGCTCCGGCTCGGGCCAGTCCTCGAACGCGGTTCGCGTATGCAGCGCGGTGTAATTGTTGAGGAACTGGATGTCGCCGCGCTCGAACTGCATCGACGCGTGGTGCTCCTCGGCCAGGGCGGAGACGAAATCGATGGCTTCCCGCTGCCGGGCCGTCATGTCCGGCGCTTCGGGCAGGGCGTGGCCCTTCATCATGTGCTGCGGCCCGAAGGCGGTGCACAGCCGGCCGTCGAGAAAATTGAACGCCGGGCTCTCGTAATAGGGCAGGTCGCCGGCCTCCATCTCGCCGTGCTTGGTCCAGCAATAGGGCTCGCTCAGCGCGTCGAGCAGGTCCGGGCGCAGGCGCAGCACTTCGTTATACAGCCGGAGCGAGCTGACGATTTTCGACCGGCCGCCGGACTTGGCCGTATTGATGCACAGCAGGCCGACCGCGTCGGTCTGGTCGCAGTGATAGTCCATCGTCACGTTGGTCTGGTAGCCGCGGTGCTTCGGATGGTCGTAGTCGCGCCCGGCGTCCAGCACATGGCCGATCATGTCGCCGTCGGGATTGTTGGACTGGGCCGCGCCCATATGCAGCCCCATCGCCCAGTAGACGACCGCCGCCTCCATGAGCGACAGGTCGTCCAGCGGCAGGCCGCGGTAGAGCGCGATCCCGGGCCCGTCGCGCAGCCGCTCCAGCATGGCGGCGACGGTATCGCCGAACGGGCCGAGATCGAAATCGGCGCGGCCGGCGTCCAGCAGCCGGTCCGGATCGCCGTCCAGCCGGGCGGCAGCCGCGCGGGCCATATCGGCCAGGTGGGCGGTTTCGGCCGGGGTCGCCGCGAAGCGCCAGTCGGTGCGGGCGGTCAGGTCCGCGCCGGTCCAGTCCGCCGGGTCGGCGACGGGACGGCCGCGGACGGCGACGGGCCGGATGCCGGCGTTCACCTCGTTCATGGGGTTCTCCCCGAAACCTTCCCCGGCCTCACTACCGCTATCGGAATTGCCTTGCAACGCCGGCTGCCCCGCGGCACATGCCGGCCGTGACACCTGCTTCCATGAGACCCGCCATGCGCCTGTCCGATTTCAAAGCCCTCACCTTCGACTGCTACGGCACCCTGATCGACTGGGAGACCGGCATGATCGCGGCCCTGGAACCGCTGACCGAACGGGTAAGCCGGCCGCTCAGCCGGAACGACATTCTCGAAGCCCACGCCTTCCAGGAATCGACCGCCCAGCGCACCAGCCCGGCAAAGCCCTATCCGGGGCTTCTCGCCGTCGTCTACAAACGCCTCGCCGAGGAATGGGGCGTTCCGGCCAGCTGGGAAGAGTGTCTCGCCTACGGTGCGTCGGTCGGGGACTGGCCGGCCTTCGAGGACAGCGCGGCCTCGCTGCGCTATCTCAAGCGGCACTACAGGCTGGTCGTGCTGTCGAATGTCGATAACGCCAGCTTCGCCCAAAGCAACCGCAAATTGCAGGTCGAGTTCGACGCCATCTACACCGCGGCCGACATCGGCTCCTACAAGCCGGCATCGCGCAATTTCGAATACATGCTCGAACAGCTCGCCCGGCACGGCATCGGCAAGGCGGATATCCTCCACACGGCGGAAAGCCTGTTCCACGACCACGGCCCGGCCAACGATTTCGGCCTGGCGAATTGCTGGATCTACCGCCGCCACGGCGAGGCCGGTTCCGGCGCCACCATGCCGCCCGCCGACCAGCCGCGGACCGATTTCAAATTCCGTTCGCTGGCCGACTTCGTCGCGGCCCACAAGGCGGAGATGGCGGAGGTATAGCGCCGCGGCGCTTCGGGAACCGGAGCGGCAGGACCCTGACTTCTGTCCGGGGCGAACCCGCCGTAGGGGAGGGTTTGAAACCCTCCCCTACAATGCCTGGCTCCCGTTCAATGCCTGGCCTGACAGCCGGCTCCGATCCCCGGCTCCCATTTCGGCGGGCCGGGACGGTACGCGGGATTCCGCGGTCTCCGGATTTGCGGTCGCCGAGAGGTCGGCCAGCACCGCTTCGGCGCCGTTCCGGGAATGGGGGCTATGACGGAGCGGCGCGGCGGCGCCGTTTCGTTTGACGCGCCGCGCCGAGGCGTTAGGTTTCCGGTACTTCAACCCTGGGGGAGCGAGGGCGTGAGCGAACCGCTTGTTTTCGAGAAGCAGCCGCAGGACGGCGTACCGGTCCCCGGCGGCGAGCCGGCGGCCTTTCTGGAGCCGACCTGGTACATGGATTTCGAAAAGCCGGCCGTGCAGGACTATGCCGAGCGCAACGCCGGCGACGCGCCCGACGATCTCGGCAAGGCGGTCAACCTGTTCTACGCCATCCGGGACGATTTCCTCTATTCGCCCTACTCCATCCCCATCGACCGGGCGGAATACAAGGCGAGCGCGCTGATCCGGCGCGGCAGCGGCTGGTGCGTGCAGAAATCCCTGGCGATGGTCGCCTGCTGCCGGCATCTCGGCATCCCGGCCCGGCTCGGCTATGCCGACGTCAAGAACCATCTGACGACGCCCAAGCTGCGCGACGCCATGGGGACCGACATCTTCTCGTATCACGGCTATGCCGATATCTGGCTCGAAGGCCGGTGGGTGAAGGCGACGCCGGTGTTCAACCGCACGCTGTGCGAGAAGGCGCGGGTCAAGCCGCAGGAATTCGACGGCCGGGACGACGCCCTGTTCCAGGAATACGACGCCGCCGGCCGCCGCCACATGGAATATCTCCAGGACCGGGGCATCTACAGCGACATCCCCTTCCACGAGATCATGACCGATTTCGCCTGGCGCTATCCGAAATACAAGGAAGAGCAGTGGAATCTCGGCGGCGCCGACCCGGAGAGCTTCGCCGAGGACGCCGCCGGCCATGCCCAGCCCGAGACCGAGACCGGCGCCGGGAAGGCGGCCTGAGCATGCCGGACGGCGCCGCCGCTCCGGGAATGACGGCCGAACGGGTCAAGGCCCTCGCCGCGGACCTGGGCGCCGATCTGGTCGGCATCGCCAGCGCCGAGACGCTCAACGCCTTTCCGCCGGACCCGCGCTGGCCCCAGACGCCGGACCGGGTCTCGCCCCATGTCAAATCCGTGGTCGCGATCGTCCAGCACATCCCGGTCGCGGCCTTCCGGGCCAAGACCAATATCGCGGTGCAGTATATCGACATGCTGGTGCTGCGCCGGATGGACCGGATCGCCTTCCGGATCGCCGAGGCGCTGGAGGATGCCGGACACCCCTCCTTCGTCACCGCGGCCCAGGAGACCGACTGGAACCTCAAGCGCGCCAGCTACGGCCGGCTCTCGACCCGCCATCTCGGCATCGAGGCCGGGCTCGGCACCTTCGGGCTGGAGGTCAACATCCTGACGCCGGAATACGGGCCGCGGGTCTATCTCACCGGCATCCTCACCGAGGCCGAGCTTGAGCCGGACGAGATCCTGACCGAGCAGGTGTGCATCGGCGAAAGCTGTTCGCGCTGCCTCTATTCCTGCCCGTCCGACGCGGTGCGCCATTTCGGCATCGACAAGCGCGGCTGCGCCACCGAGGCCCAGGAATTCGGCTACGCCCAGATCACCGGCTTCTTCGACCGCTATATCGGCCTCGACCGGAACCAGAAGCGCGATTTCAACAAGAGCCGCGGCGTGTTCGGCTTCTGGCAGGGGCTGCTGCGGGTCGTCGGCTCGTTCGGCGACTGCCCGCGCTGCCTCGCGGTCTGCCCGGTCGGCAACGACTATCACGCCTATCTCGCCGACGTGCAGAAATTCATCCCGGAGAAGACGCCGCAGAAGGTCGAGAAAGCCAAGGCCTTCAAGCAGGCGCGCAAGGACGGCGCCGAGATCGACGGGCTCAACGACTGGAACGAGCGCTGGGTCGGCCCGGAGGGCTACCAGGGCATGGTCGCGCGCCAGGTCCAGGCCTTCAAGAAGGCGCAGCGCGAGCGCGAGGCCGCGGCCGGGGCGCAGGACTAGCCCGCCCGTGTCCGTCGCCGTCTTCCAGGAAACCCTGACCGCCGCCGATATCAAGGCGAAGGCGCGGGACCTCGGCGCCGACCTTGCCGGCATCGCCGACAGCGCGGAGATCAACGCCAACCCGCCCGATCCGGCCGATCCGCGGATTCCGGCCAACATCTCGGACTACGACGCCGACCGGGTCATCGTGCTGGCCAAACGGCTTTCGGCGGGTGTCACGAAGATCCCGCGCTGGGACGAGCGCCACAAATACTATAACGACGAACTGACCATGACGGCGCTCGAGGAGATCGCCCTCGAGCTGGTGCTGTGGCTGGAAGCCAAGGGCTGGCCGGCACTGATCGTGCCGCCGACCCATGTCGATCCCTGGCGCTACCGCGGCAATCCGGACGAGCCGATGAAGCCGCTGCTCTCCCTCGACCATTGCGCCGTCGAGGCCGGCCTCGGCACCCTGGGCCTGAACCTGCAACTTCTGACGCCGGAATACGGCCCGCGGATCATGCTCGCCGGCGTTCTGTGCTCGGCGCCGGTCGCGTGCGACAGCCGGATGGAGACCGCCCTGTGCAAGGGGCCGGAATGCGGCCGCTGCCTGCGCACCTGCCCGGGCGACGTGGTCGGCCACTGGAGCCGGGACTGGGCCGGCTGCGACAAGTTCCGGGCGCCCCACGGCTTCCACCATCTGACCGACTTCATGGACCGGATGCTGGACGCCGAACCGGCGCAGCAGAAGACCATGCTGCGCTCGGAAGACACCTTCGACCTGTGGCAGTCGATCCTGCGCGGCGCCGGCGCGATCACCGGCTGCCGCCGCTGCCAGGACGTCTGCCCGGTCGGCGCGGACTTCGAGCGCATGATCGGCGATTCGCTCGACGACATGCCCGAGGACAGCGACGCCAAGCGGGCGCGGCTCGCCGGCTATGCCGAAACCGAGACGGCCGGCGCGATGCCGGAGGGCTACGACGCGCAGAAACGCTGGATCGGCCGGTTCGAATGACCCTCGCCTTCCCGCAGTCGCAGGCCGAGATCGACGCCGTCCAGCGGGCGCGGATGCGCGCCGCCGCGGAGGCCGCGCTCAACGCTCCGATCCACCGCAGGCGCCTGCCGGCCGACCTGGACCTCGACCGCATTCACGAGCCGGAGGAATGGCGGCGCATCCCCGTGCTCGACAAGGAGGAGCTGCGCGCCCTGTCGCCGCGCGAGTTCATGACCGATTTCAACATCGCGCCGCGCGCGGACATCCAGGAATACTGGCGCTCCGGCGGCTCGACCGGCAAGCCGCTGTTCTACCCCCGCACCTTCCGTGACATGGAGTTCATGTTCGAGGGCTTCCGCCGGGGCATCCGTCTGGCCGGCGTCGGGCCGGGCGATACGGCGCATATCTCCTATCCGCTCGGCATCCACCCGGTCGGCCATGTCAGCGCCCGGGTCTGCCAGCGCATGAGCGTCGGCGTGAACTGGGCCGGCGCCGGCGCCAACACGCCGTCGGCGATCCAGGTCGAGCTGATCGACCAGATGCAACCGACCGTCTGGATGGGCATGCCCGGCTATGCGCTCCATCTCGCGAACCTGGCCGAGGCCACGGGCTTCGACCTGAAGAATTCCTCGGTGCAGAAGGTCCTGTGCTGCGCCGAGCCGATTTCCGACGCCAAGCGGGCCAAGATCGAGGCCATGTGGGGCGCCGCCCTGTTCGACGGCTTCGGCATGACCGAGATGTGCATGATGGGCGCGGAGGACGAGCTGCACGACGGCTTCCGCATGTGGACCGACATGTTCTACCTGGAAGTGCTGGACCCGGAGAGCTACGAGCCCGTCGCGCCCGGCGAGGAAGGCGTCCTGGTCTCCACGGCCCTGTGGAACGTCAACGCCACGCCCTTCATCCGCTGGAATTCCGGCGACCTGGTGGTCTGGCGCTCGACCGGGCTGGAAGGCGACGGCTTCGGCGTCTTTCCGCGGCTGAAACACGCCCACCGCACGGCCGGTTTCTTCAAGGTCCGCGGCATCAACATCACCCATGCCGATTTCGAGGATTTCATGTTCGGCATGGCCGGCGTGCAGGACTTCAAGTGCGAGGCGCTGGCCGGCCCGGACGCGCTCGACGTGCTGCGCGTCTCCTACGAAGCGCGGCAGAGCGCGGATACCGGTGCACTGGCCGCCGAACTGGCGGAGAAAATCCGCACAGTCTTCGAACTGCGCCCCGAACTGGTGCAGCTCGACCTCGGCACGCTGGCAAGGGAATTCGAAGGCGCGGTCAAGGCCCCGCGGTTTCAGGACAACCGGTAGGCGGCAAACGGCGTCACCGGCTCAACCCAAGGGTGCCGGAGGGAGCGTCGGACCGTCATCCCGCCGCCATCCCCCTCCCGTCATTCCGACCGGAGCCGCCCAAGGGGTGGCGGAGCGGAGGAATCTCGTCGCAGGACCCGGGTTCTCTCCGGATGGATCGAGCCGAGATTCCTCCACTCGCTGCGCTCGGTCGGAATGACGGCGAGGGGTTTGCGCCCGGTCGTACGGTCGGCGCTGTGCCGAGGCCGCGGGGCCGTGCCTGGGGCCGGCCTTCGTCGCCAGCCGAATTTCTCCGTTATGCCCCGGCCGGAGGCCAGGACTCCGATCGGAATGACGGGGTGAGCCTTCGCTCCGGCCGGAGCCCCAGATTCAATCCGGAACGGAGCGGGGGCGCGGTTTGCCCGGTGCGGTTTCCCGTTCGCGTAGCCGAAGCTCGCGGATCGCCTCCGGCGTCATCTCCTCGACAGGCGTGAGGCACATCTCGTCGAACTTGCGCATGATCCGCTTCGACATAAGGCCCGCCTCGGCCAGACCGAGCGCCGCTTCGTGCACCGACGCCAGCACCTCGCTCTCATACTGCTCGGTCATCGCATTCCACCTCGACCGCGATCAGTTTCCCCGCCCGGTATAGGCGGCGTCGCGGATCCGGCTCCAGCCGGCCTCGCGAAATGCCGCCTGCAAGCCCCGGCCGCCGACGCTGGCGTCGCGCAG
Organism: Alphaproteobacteria bacterium; assembly: GCA_965202925.1. Classification (GTDB taxonomy): domain Bacteria; phylum Pseudomonadota; class Alphaproteobacteria; order Bin65; family Bin65; genus Bin65. The sequence continues at coordinate 97,709 of CBDBCG010000005.1, forward strand.
GGCGAACGGCGCCGGCGCGTGTCCGGCGCGCAACGCCTCGATCAGGCCCCGCTCGACGAGCGAACGGAAGGTGACGCCCTCCCGCGCCATGTAGGCCTTCACCTCTGCGGCGAGACCGTCGGAGATTTCCACCGTGGTTTTCATGCCGTCCCCCCGTAATCCCGAATGTGGGCGCCCCATATATGCTTTTACGGGCATACGGTGTCCATCTCCCCGCAACGATTCCCCTGCGAAAGTCGGGCGGAGCCAAAACGGCGGCGGCGGACCCTTTCCCACGATACCCCTCCCCCTACCCCCTCCCCCAAGGGGAGGGACTCCCCACCATTTGTAAAGAGAGTTCTGGCACGCGCGAGTATGCGTGCCGGGCACCTTGCGTGGCTCGTGCGTCACGCTGCATGGGCTTGTCTCGCGCGGGCGGGATTGAAGACAGTCTGGTTTTCGAGCATCGCGCAGGCGACGCCGAGCAGACGGTCGGCGACGCCTCGAAGCGCACGGGCATGACCATGCCCGCGGGCGCGCAGCGCGGCGTATTTCGCTTTGCTGACGGGGTCGCGCTGTATGGCCACCCCGGCCCAGTGGTAGACGGCGTCCTGGAGCCGGTTGTGAGCCGCGAGCCGGCGGATGACGATCAGCGACTTGCCGGACCGTTTGGTCACGGGAGCGACGCCGGACAGGCATCGCAGGGCCTGATAGTCTCGCCGGCGCAGAGGATCGTGTGCTTCTGCGAGCAGCGTGGCGAGGACGATCCTGCCGACGCCGGGAAGCGAGCTCAGGATTTCCACGTCACGCTGCGCATCTATTCCCGGCTCGTCCTCCGGAGAGGCCGCCGATCGGGACAGCGTTGCGCTCAGACGGTCGAGTTCGCCATAGGCCTTCGCGATCTGCTGTGCGACGACGGCAAGCTGCGAGAAGACGACCTCGATATGGGCGACTGCGGCCTCGGTCGTGCCGGGCGCGACGGACACCGCAGGCTCGCGCAGGATCCGGAGCGCGGTTTCGCCATCGATCCGGCGCACCCGATGGCGCTTCAGGAGCTTGGCGAGGGTGACGGCGCGGACGCGCTGCGCCTTTGCGGGCGTCGGCGCAAGACACCAGAGTTCGCGGATCCAGGCCTTGGTAAGATCGCTTTCGACCTTGAGGAGCTGCGGATAGTAGCGCCAGAGCTGCTGGCGGGCCCGGTTCACGAGCCGGGTCCTGTCGCAGGTCAGGTCGCTGGCGATCCGCGACCACTCACGCAACTCGACGATCTCCGGCGCCGCCGGGTCCAGGCGCCGGAACGCATGGCCATCGGTCCGCAGGGCATCGGCGAGCACGCGGGCGTCGCGGCGGTCGTCCTTGGCGCCGGCCGGCGAGAAGCGGTCGCGGAAACGGTCGAGCTGCTTCGGATTGACGGAATGGACCGTGAAGCCGCGTTCCATCATGGTCTCGACGACGGGACCGTGCGGGATCTCGATGGCGACCCCGACCGCGTGCGGTTCGGCGTTTGTCCTGGCAAGGATCCAGGCCGCCATCTCCGCCAGGCCGGCTCCGCCGTGACTGAAGGCCCGCTCGGCCGACACCTCGCCAGCGCTGTCGACAACGCAGACCTGGTGGGTCTCCGAACCCCAGTCGATCCCCGCAAAATACTCAAACATGTCCATGGCATTCCCTTCGCGTCCTTGTGTCAACGGACCGCCACGATGCCTGCCTGTCCCTGTACTGGCGCTCAAGGCGCAAACTCCCCACCGGGCGTCCATCGCGGCCAGGGACCGAGGCACAGGTCCTCCCCAAGTGCTCATGGCGCAGGGGGCGCTCGGTTGCTCTCGATCCCTTGGCCCGTCCCATCCGCGATGGACAGGACTTCCACGATGGCAGGGAGTCCAGGTGAGCGGCACCCGGCCATTGGCTTCGCCTCCGCGCTACGCGCTCCGGCGAAACCAATGGCCAGCCAGCACTGCTGCGATGAAGGTTGACGAAATGGCTAAGCAACGTCTGCACCCCCAAACGACTGAAGCGCTGTGAGAGGTGCAGGGGGGTAAGATGTTGGAATTGCGGCAGTTTTTCGGATTTGGTGCGGCGTTTCCGGAATAGAACTCCCCCTCCCCTCCGGATTGTACTGCGAAAGCACCGCACATCGCCCGAATCCCGCTTGGAGTTCTCCTTCGAAAAGGCAGAGCCGCCGCACCGTATCCTTCCCCCTCTGAAGAGGATTTCTCTGCAAAAGGGGGATTCTCAAGCTGCGTGTGGTGTGATTCTTTGCGCTGCGGAACAGGTTGGGGGCTGTGATGAGCGATCGGGGTCAGTTGGGGTTTGCCGAAGCGTTTGTGTCTGCGGGTCTGGGCAGGAATCCGAAGCTGGAGCGTCTGGACGGCCTGATCGACTGGTCGCCGGTCGGCCGTCTGGCGGCCGATATGCGCCGGGCGCAGACCGGCCGGCCGCCCTACGACCCGTTGTCGATGTTGAAGGCGCTGTATCTGCAGGCGCTCTACGACCTGTCGGATCCGGGGCTGGAGGAGGCCCTGATGGACCGGCTGTCGTTTCGGCGCTTCTGCGGCTTTGCGCTGGACGCCCCGACGCCGGACGAGACGACGATCTGGCGCTTCCGGGAGCAGGCGGGTCCGCTTCTGAAGGCGGCCTTCGAGGAGATCGGCCGCCAGATCGACAAGGCAGGGCTCATGGTGCGTCAGGGCACGCTGATGGACGCCACCCTTGTGGCCTCGGCCCGGCGTCCGCCGCGGCGCTCGGCGGGCGCCGGCGCCGGCCATCGGCAAGAGCCCGGCGCCGACTGGACCAAGCAGAACGGCAAAGCCTTTTTCGGCTACAAGGCGCATGTCGGCGTCGACCGGGGCTCGGGCCTGGTCCGGCGCGCGGTCCTGACCTCGGCCAAGGTCTACGAGAGCACGGTCGCCGACCGGCTGATCTGCGGCGACGAGAAGGCGGTCTACGGCGACCGGGCCTATGAGCACAAGGAGCGCCGCGCGCGCCTGAAGGCCGCCGGCATCAAGGACCGCATCATGCACCGCCGGCACAGGCATATGGCGGCGCTGCCTCATTGGCAGCAGCGCCGCAACCGGCTGATCTCCCGGCACCGGGCGCCGGTCGAGGCGGTCTTCTCCGCCCTCAAGCGCCTCTACGGCCAGAGCCGCGCCAAGGGCCTCACCCTCGAAAGAAACACCGCCCGCCTGATGGCCGCGGTCACCGCCTACAACCTCAGACGGGCCAGCCTGATCGCCGGACCCTGAGCCGGAAAACACGCCCGAAGACCCCGAACCGTCGGCAGACGCCCCTGTTGTGCCAGACCTGGCAGGGCCGACCGCCGCGCCTGCGCCCAAACCCCACAACGGCAAAGTCGGACAGCGCACCGTCACCGACCGAAAACAACCGCAAGAAACCCGCTTCCAGACTTTCGCAGAGCAATCCTCCGGGGGAGGGGGTCGGGGGGAGGGGGCCGCGCGGCTCACCCCTTTCGCAGAGGAATCCCGCAGTGAGGAAGGCGCAAACGGCGTGACGCCGGGCGGAGGACTGCACAGCACCCGGCGCCCGGCGGCGGCGCCGGCGTCACTCCGCGGCCGCGGCGCCGTCGTCGATCAGGAACTGGACGTCTTCGCGGCCTTTCCAGTCGTCGGCGCGCAGCTTGCCGGCGAGGGTGAGCGCGCCGCCGCCCGCCTTGAGCAGCGCGTCGCCCAGCGGTTCGCCGAGGCTGCGGAAGGCGATGGCCTTGAGCCGCCCGCCCCCGGCGTCCGCCAGGAAACAGCGGACATGGTTGTCGCCGACGATATCGGCCTTGGCGATGCGCGCGCCGGCGAGCGCGAAGCGCGGCTCCGGGTTGCCGGCGCCGAACGGCCCGACCCGGTCGATCTGCTCCTGGAGCGCGCGGGTGGCGCCGGACGGCGTCAGCACCGCATCGATCCCCAGCGTGCGCACTGCGGCGGCCGTCGCGACCGCACGTTCGACCCGCTCGCACAGGAATTCGTGCAGCGCGTCGACCTTGCCCGCTTCCACGGTCAGCCCGGCCGCCATCCGGTGGCCGCCGCCGTTCAGCAGCAGGCCGGCCTGGCGGGCGGCGATCACGGCCGCGCCCAGATCGACCCCGGCGATCGAGCGGCAGGAGCCCTTGCCGGTCCCGTCGGCGAGGGCGACGACGCAGGCCGGCCGGTTGATCCGCTCGACGATCCGGGAGGCCACGATGCCGATAACGCCGGGATGCCAGCCCTCGCCGGCAACCAGGACGAGCGGCCGGCCCTCGGCCGCCTGGGCTTCCGCCTTGTCTAGAGCGGCGGCCAGGACCGTCTGTTCGATGGCCTTGCGCTCGGTGTTGAACCGGTCGAGCTGTTCGGCGAGCCGGCGGGCGTCGGCGGGATCGTCGGTCGTCAGCAACCGCGCGCCCAGGTCGGCCTGTCCGACCCGTCCGCCGGCGTTGACCCTCGGGCCGAGCAGGAATCCGGCATGATAGGCGCCGGGCGCCGTCGCCATCCGCGCGACATCGGAGAGCGCCGCGAGGCCGATATTGCGCCGCCGCGCCATCACCGCGAGACCGCGGGCGACCAGCACCCGGTTGAGGCCGAGCAAGGGTACGACATCGCACACCGTGCCCAGCGCGACCAGGTCGAGCAGCCCGATCAGGTCCGGCTCGGGCCGGTCCTGGAACCGGCCGCGTTCGCGCAATGCACGGTTGAGGGCGATCAGCAGCAGGAAGGTTACGCCCACCGCGGCCAGCGTCTTGTGCGGGCTGTCCTCGTCGAGCCGGTTCGGGTTGACGATTGCGGCGGCCGGCGGCAGCGCCGGTTCGGCGACGTGATGGTCGAGGACGACGACGTCCAGACCGGCTTCCCTTGCCGCCGCCAGCGGTTCGTGAGCCGAGATGCCGCAATCGACCGTGAGCACCAGCCGGATGCCCTCTTCGTGCAGGCGCAGCAGGGCGGCGGCGTTGGGGCCGTAGCCCTCGGCGATCCGGTCCGGCACATAGAGGCGCAGCGGGGTGCCAAGAGCGGCGAAATAGCGATGCAGGATCGCCGCGGAGGTCGCGCCGTCGACATCGTAGTCGCCGAACACGGCCATCGGTTCGCCCCTTTCCAGGGCGGCGACGATCCGGTCGACCGCGGCGTCCACATCCTTCAGATGCGACGGGTCGGGCAGCGCGGCCTTCAGGCTGGGTTCGAGAAATTCCCCGGCCGTTTCCGGCGTGATCCCGCGGTTCGCCAGCAGACGGCCGACGATGTCCGGCAGGTCGAGGCGCTGCGCCAGCGCCATGCCCAGGCGCTCGTCGGCCTCCGGCGACCCGGACGTGCGCGGCTGCCAGCGCCGGCCGCCGAGCGACCGCTCGACCCCAAGGACCGCCGGCGGGACCGCGCCCTCAGCCATCGCCGGACTTGTTCGTTGCCGGGTTACAGATCGGGGGCGGCCTTGCGCTGGAAGTTGTGGGTCGCCTCGATGGTCCGCACCGTGCCGGATTTCGAGCGCATGACGATCGAATGGGTCGCCGCGCCGGTGCCCCAGCGGCGCACGCCGCGCACCATGGAGCCGTCGGTGACACCGGTGGCGGCGAACATGACGTCGCCATGCGCCATGTCGTCCAGACCGTAGACCCGGTTCGGATCCTCGATCCCGGCCTGTTGTGCGCGCCGGCGCTCGGCGTCGTTGCGGAACAGCAGCCGCCCCTGCATCTGGCCGCCGATGCAGCGCAACGCCGCCGCCGCGAGGACGCCTTCGGGCGCGCCGCCGGTGCCGATATAGATGTCGGTGCCGCTGTCCGGCTTGGAGGTGGCGATGACGCCGCTCACGTCGCCGTCGGAGATCAGCTTGATGCGCGCGCCGGCCTCCCGGACTTTCGCGATCAGCTCGGCATGGCGCGGCCGGTCCAGAATGCAGGCGACGAGGTCCTGGACCTCAACGCCCTTGGCCGCGGCAAGCGCCTTCAGGTTGGCGGCCGGCTCGGCGTCGATATCGATCAGATCGCCGGGCAGGCCGCCGCCGACCGCGATCTTGTCCATGTAGACGTCGGGCGCGTGGAGAAAGCCGCCGGCCTCCGCCATGGCGATGACCGCGAGGGCGTTCTCCGTCCCCTTGGCGGTGATCGTCGTGCCTTCGAGCGGGTCGAGCGCAATATCGACCTTGGGGCCGCCGGCGCCGACCGACTCGCCGATGAACAGCATCGGCGCCTCGTCCCGCTCGCCTTCGCCGATCACCACCACGCCGTCAATCGCCAGCACGTTCAGCGCCTTGCGCATGGCATCGACCGCGGCCTGGTCTGCCGCCTTCTCGTCGCCGCGCCCCATCAGGCGCGAGGCCGCCAGCGCCGCCGCCTCCGTCACCCGCACCGCTTCCAGCGCCAGATTGCGCTCCAGCACGTTTCCGTCAGCCATTCGCCCGCTTTCCTCTCGCCGTGTCGTTCAGGAGTCCTCGATGCGGATCAGGCAGGGCTCCTCCAGAACCGTGTCCAGCCCGCCGATCCGGACCAGCGCCCGCTTCAGCGCCGCCTCGCCGCCCTCGTGGGTCGTCAGCACGACCGGCACCGCATCGTCCGGCGCCCGGCCGCGCTGGAACACGTTTTCCAGCGACACCTGCTCGTCGCGCAATGCCGCGGCGATGTCGGCCATCACGCCGGGCCGGTCGCGCACGATCAGCCGGACATAGAAGGCGCCGCGCCTTGCCTCGGCGTCAGCGCGCCGCAACGGCTTCAACGCGCCGGCCGGAACGCCGAAGGCCGGCAGGGCCCGGCCGCGCGCGATGTCGACGATGTCGGCAACGACGGCCGACGCGGTCGGCCCGGCGCCGGCGCCCCGGCCCTCGTAGGTCGTGTCCTCCGCGGCGTCGGACTGCACCGTGACGGCGTTGTAAACCCCGTCGACCGCGCCGAGCGGCGAGTTGCGCCGGACCATGCAGGGCTCGACATGCTGGCCGATCCCGGTGTCGGTCCGGGCGCCGATGCCGAGCAGCTTGATGCGGTAGTCCAGCTCTTCGGCGAAGGCGATGTCGACCGGCCGGACCTTGCGGATGCCGGTGACCGACACGCCGGCGAAGTCGACGGTCACGCCGAACGCCAGGCTGGTCAGGATGGCGAGCTTGTGGGCAGCGTCGATCCCGTCGACGTCGAAGCGCGGATCGGCCTCGGCGTAGCCCAGGTCCTGCGCTTCTTTCAGCACCTCCTCGAACCGGCGGCCGCTGCGCCGCATGTCGGTGAGAATGTAGTTGCAGGTTCCGTTCAGGATGCCGACGACCCGGCCGATCCGGTTGCCGGCCAGGCCTTCGCGCATCGCCTTGACGATCGGGATGCCGCCGGCGACGCCAGCCTCGAAAGACAGCGCCACGCCCGCGGAGTCGGCCTGTGCGGCGAGCGCCGCGCCATGTTCGGCGATCAGCGCCTTGTTGGCGGTGACGACATGCTTGCCGGCAGCGAGCGCGGCCCCGACCGCCTTTCCGGCCGGCCCGTCGGCGCCGCCGATAAGCTCGACGAAAACGTCGTGGCCGGCGGCGGACGCCATCGTCACCGGGTCGTCGTACCAGGCCGCGCCGGCGAGATCGACGCCGCGGTCCTTCGCCCGGTCGCGCGCGCACACGGCGGCAACCGTCAGCCGGCGGCCGGCCCGGGCGGCGATCAGGTCGCCGTTGCGCTGCAGGAGGTCCGCTACGCCGGCGCCGACCGTCCCGAGGCCGGCCACGGCAAGTCTGATTTCGTCGTTCACGTCACCCCGCCGGAGGACTGCCGCCCGGAGCGCGCGCCGGGTCAGGCGCCCGCCGCATCGCTGGAGAAGAATGCCTTGATATTCCGCGCCGCCTGCCGGATGCGCTGTGTGTTCTCGACCAGCGCGACCCGCAGATGGCCCTCGCCATATTCGCCGAAACCGATGCCCGGCGATACCGCGACTTTTGCCTCGCCGAGCAGCAGTTTGGCAAACTCCATCGAGCCCATGTTCGCGAAGCGCGGCGGCAGCGGCACCCAGGCGAACATGGTCGCCGGCGGGCTCGGCACGTCCCACCCCGCCGCCGACAGCCCTTCGACCAGAACGTCGCGCCGCCGCCGGTACAGCGCCCGGAACTCCGCCACGCAGTCCTGCGGCCCGTTCAGCGCCGCCGTGGCCGCGACCTGGATCGGCGTGAAGGCGCCGTAGTCGACATAGGATTTCACATGGGCGAGCGCCTGAACCAGCCGTTCGTTGCCCACGGCGAAGCCGAGCCGCCAGCCCGGCATCGAATAGGTCTTGCTGAGCGACTGGAACTCGATGGCGATATCCCGGGCGCCGGGCACTTCAAGGATCGAAGGCGGCGGATCGCCGTCGAAATAGATCTCCGCATAGGCGAGGTCGGAGATGATGAGCAGGTCATTGCGGCGGCAGAAATCGACAACGTCGCGGTAGAAATCGAGATCGACGACCTGCGCCGTCGGGTTCGACGGGAAATTGAGGATCAGCGCCGTCGGCGGCGGCACCGAATGGCGCACCGCCCGTTCCAGTTCGCGGAGATAGTCGTGCGCCGGCGTCACCGGCAGATGGCGGATCGAGGCGCCGGCGATGATGAAGGCGTAGCTGTGAATCGGATAGGTCGGGTTCGGCGCGACGATCATGTCGCCCGGCGCCACGATGGCCTGGGCCAGATTGACGAAGCCTTCCTTGGAGCCGAGGTTGACCACGATCTCCCGCTCGGGATCGACCGTCACATTGTGCCGCCGCTCATAGTAGGCGGCGATCGCCCGGCGCAGGCCGGGAATGCCGCGCGAGGTCGAATAGCGGTGGGTCCGCGGATTGCGGACGGTCTCGACCAGCTTGTCGACGATATGGGCCGGCGTCGCGCTGTCCGGGTTGCCCATGCCGAAGTCGATGATGTCCTCGCCCGCCGCGCGCGCCCGGTGCTTCATCGCGTTCACTTCGGCGAACAGGTAGGGCGGCAGTCGTTTCAGCCGGTAGAACGGCTCGGTTTGCGTCACCGGTCGGCAATCCCGTTGCGGCGCAGGGGCCGGACTATTGTTTCGGCGCCTGACCGCCGGACATGTAGATATCGACCCGCGCCGCCCTACCGCCGCCCTTGCGGACGCGGATCTTGCCGGCCGGCACGCCCATGGTCGTCAGACCGTTGGCGACGGCCCGCGCCCGGGAGAGCGCCGTCTCCGCGGATTCGCCCTTTGCGGCCCGGCCGATCAGGGTCAGCGTGCTTTTCAGCAGATTCTGGATTTGCGCGATGCGCACGATCTTGCGCCCGCTGCCCGGCGGCAGGACGGTGTCCTTGCCGGTGAAGGCGACGGCGGCGATGAAGCCGGAGCGGACGATCCGGACGCCGTCGACCGTTCTGACCTTCGCCCTTTGCCGCGCGCTGCCCGGCCGGATGATCTCGGCGCGCACTTCGCTGTCCGTCACCGTGTCCGGCGCCTTGCCGTAGCCGGCCCGCGGCCCGCCGCCTTCGAGATAGCGGGCGTTGCGCCGGTCCGCGAACAGGCCCTCCTGGATCTGCATGCGCTGCCGCTGGGTCTCGCCCGCCGGTTTGTCTGGCACCGTCGCCAGCTTCGGAAACGGCTTGTCGGCGCCGGGAACCTTGTCCTTTTCCGCGGTCGAGCACGCGCCCAGAATAACCAGCGCGGCAGCCAGCGCGGCGACCGGCGCGGCCGGTTTCATCCGGCGCGGAACGGACATTCTCGGCTCGGCGATACTCATGATCGAAACTCCCAATGCAGGCCGTTCGATCGTCCGCCGACCGGCCCGGCGACACAGAACTGGTAGCATATCCTGCCCGCTGCAAGCCAACGGGCAGGATATCGCCCGGTTCGCGATATTGTGCGTCAACCCGTCGCCGCCGGGCGGACAACCGGTCATCCTGCCGGAGACTGGACGCACCATACCTAACCGGCACCGCCCGGCTCCGCGGGAGAAAAGGATCTGCCCATGACCGAACCGCACACCGACGCCCCGCCGCCCGACATGGCCGCCGCCGCCGAACAGTTCGCGTCGATCGCCGAACGCAGCCAGAAGATCGTCGAGGATTTCCTGGCCGCCCAGAAGGACGAAGGACTGCAGGATCCGGACCCGCTGAAGGTCGGCGGCGCGTTCATGGAGCTGACCCGGCAGATGATGGCCGATCCGGCCCGGATGTGGCAGATGCAGAGCCGGTTCTGGGCGGACTATGCCGAACTGTGGACCGGTGCGGCGCGGCGCATGGCGGGCGGTGGGACCGGCGGTGGGACTGGCGGCGAGGCGGCCGGGCCGAAAATCGAACCCGAAGCCGGCGACCGGCGCTTCAAGGACGCGGCCTGGACCGACAACGCCGCCTTCGAATTCATCAAGCAGTCCTACCTGCTGGCGTCGCAGCATATCCGGAAATCGGTCGCCGAGACCGAGGGCCTCGACGACCGCACCGCGCGCAAGGTGGAATTCTTCACCAAACAGTGGATCGACGCGATGGCGCCGACCAATTTCGCGGCGACCAACCCCGAAGTCCTGCGCGCAACGATGGAATCGAAAGGCGAGAACCTGGTCAACGGGCTGAACAACCTGCTGACCGACCTGGAGCGCGGCAAGGGCAGGCTCGCCATCCGCATGACCGACGACACCAAGTTCGAGGTCGGCGAGAACGTCGCCGCCTCGAAGGGCGCGGTCGTCTACGAAAACGACCTGATGCAACTCATCCAGTATGCCCCGCTGACCGAAAAGGCCTACAGGACGCCGCTGCTGATCGTCCCGCCCTGGATCAACAAGTTCTATATCCTGGACCTGCGCGACTCGAACTCCTTCATCCGCTGGGCGGTCTCGAAGGGCCACACGGTGTTCGTGGTTTCCTGGGTCAATCCGGATTCGCGCCTCACGGACAAGACCTTCGAGGATTATCTGGCCGAGGGCCCGCTAGCCGCGATGGACGCCGTCGAGCGGGCGACCGGCGAAACGCAGGTCAACATGATCGGCTATTGCCTGGGCGGCACGCTGACCGCCTGCACGATGGCCCACCTGGCCAACAGCGGCCGGGCCAGCCGGGTGAAGAGCGTCACCTATTTCACCACCCTGGTCGATTTCGAGAATGCCGGCGACCTGTGCGTCTTCATCGACGACGAGCAGCTGAAGGGCCTGGAGCAGCGGATGGCCCGGCGCGGCTATCTCGAAGGCAAGGAGATGGCGAACACCTTCAACATGCTGCGCGCCAACGACCTGATCTGGTCCTTCGTCATCAACAACTACCTGCTCGGCAAGGACCCCTTCCCCTTCGACCTGCTCTACTGGAATTCGGATTCGACGCGCATGCCGGCGGCCATGCACATGTTCTATCTGCGCAACATGTATCAGCGGAACCTGCTGGTCGAACCCGGCGCCATCGACCTGCTCGGCACGCCGATCGACCTCGGCGCGGTCGAGACGCCGACCTTCATCCTGTCGACGAAGGACGACCATATCGCGCCCTGGAAGGCGACCTATTCCGGCACGCAGCTTTATGGCGGGCCGGTCAAGTTCTGCCTGTCCGGCTCGGGCCATATCGCCGGTGTGGTCAACCCGGAAGGCTCGGAGAAATACGGCTACCGGACGAACCCGAAGAACCCGGCGGACCCCGAAAAATGGCTCGCCGGCGCGAAACAGCACGCCGGCTCCTGGTGGCCGGAATGGCAGCGCTGGATGTCCCGCAAGACCGGCGGCAAGGTCGACGCGCGCCAGCCCGGCGACGGCGCATTGGACGTGATCGAGCCGGCGCCCGGCCGCTACGTCAAGGTCCGCGCGACGGATTAGGACCGCGCCAGACGGAGGAAACCATGAGCGAGCTGAAAGCCGTGCCGACCGTGATGATCGAGGACGAGCGGGTCCGCGTGACCGAGTGGCGCTTCGCTCCCGGCGCGGCGACCGGCTACCACGTCCACGAGCACGATTACGTCGTCGTGCCGATCACCGCCGGCACCCTGCGCCTGGTCGAGCCCGACGGCACGCGCGACACCGAACTCGAAGTCGGCAAGCCCTACAACCGGCCGCGCGGCGTCGCGCACGACGTGATCAACGCCAACGACTACGAATTCGCGTTCATCGAGATCGAACTGCTGGAGAACCGCTGAGCGGCCCCCTCACACCATCAGCCGGCCGCCGTTGATGTAGAGCGTCTGGCCCGTCATGAAGCGGGCCTTTTCCGACAGCAGGAACAGGATCGGCCCGACGACATCGTCGGTCACGGCGATGCGGCCGAGCGGAATCGTCGCCAGCATGGCCGCATTGTCCATGCCGGCCGGAAAATCCTGCTCGTTCTTCGGCGTCACGTCGCCGCCGCGCCCGGTGCCGCCGCGCAGGAAGGCCGTGTCGACCGCGCCCGGCGCGATGCAGTTGGCCCGGACATCCGGCGCATTCTCCTTCGCCAGCCCCTTGGCGAGCGCGATGACGCCGGCCTTGGCCGCCGAATAGGTGCCGGTGGATTTTTCCACCAGCGTGGCAAGGCCCGAGGCCGCGAAGACCATGCCGGAGGCGTTGCCGGTCTCCCCGGCGCCCTGGCGCAGCATCGGCAGGGCCGCCTTGACCGCCAGGAAGGCCGAGCGGAGATTGACCGACAGGGCCTCGTCGATCTCTGCCGCGGATAAATCCTCGACCGGCTTGGGCGGCGACATGTAGCCCGGCAGATGGACCAGCCCGTCGAGCGCGCCGCCCCAGATTCCGGCCAGCGCCGCGAAGGCCCGGTCGGCGCCGTCGTCCTCGCGCGCGTCGTAGGGCAGCGTCACCACGCCGTCGGGCAGCGCGTGGCGCTCGAGCGAGCCCGGCAGGTCGATGACCGCGACCCGCAGCCCTTCGGCGACCGCCACTTCGGTCAACCGCCGGCCGATGCCGCCGCAGCCGCCGGTGACGGCCAGGCGATAGCCGGCGGGCGGCGCCAAGCGGGAGAAATCGGGGATCGGGAGGGTCATCGTCATGCCTTTCCGTCTGCCTGGATCGCTTCGTGGCGCCGTTTGTGCTCCTGCGCCAGCCGCGCATAGTGCCGGGCGCCTTCCAGCAGGGCCGCAACGGCCTCATCGTCGAGGTCGCGCATGAATTTCGCCGGCCGCCCGGACCACAGCTGGCCGGCCGGAATCGCCTTGCCGGGCGTGACCAGGGAACCGGCCGCCACCATTGCGCCGGGTTCGATGGTGACCCCGTCCATCACGCAGCTCTGCATCCCGATGGTGGCGCGGTCGCCGATCGTGCAGCCGTGGATCACGCATTGATGGCCGATCAGCACGTCGTCGCCGATGACGGTCGGGTACCTCTTGCTGTCGACATGGATCGTGCTGTTGTCCTGCAGGTTGCTGCCGCGGCCGATCCGCACCCGGTTGACGTCGCCGCGCACGGTGCAGCCGTACCAGATACTGCTGCCCGGCCCGATCCGCACGTCGCCGATGATGGCGGCGTTCGGCGCGATGAAGGCGGTGTCCGCGATATCCGGCGCGACGCCGCGGAACGGCAGGATCACGGGCTGGTTCATAAACGGTCGGGGGTCGGTGGGGGTCGGTCGGGAATCGGTCGGGGGCGATCGGGGCTGGCCGATCTTGCGGCGCCCGGTGTGTTACGCCGGCAGCCCGGCGGCGGCAAGCCCCGCCGGCCCGGCAGGACGGCCTGGCCGGCAACGGCCGCAACTTTCCGTCGCTCCGGCCCGCGGCCTTTCGCAGGGGATCCGCTGAAGAGGGAAAGGAACAGGGGTTACGGCCTCCCTTTACCTCCCCCTCTTCAGAGGGGGAGGCCAGGTGGGGGTGCGGCGGCGGCAGACGTGCAGTGCGGAACAGGCGCAGGCGCAGACAGGACGGACACCCCCATCGACCCCGAATAAATCCGGGGCCACTTCCCCCGCTGAAGCGGGGGAAGGATACTTCGGCGGCGGCGGACGCAACCGCCGGTTTTTGCCGGCCTGTCACCCATTCCGGACAATGCTCGTTTCAAACCCTACGCCCGGTTTCCGCACATGGTTTCCGCACATGATTTCCGCACATGATTTCCGCACATGATTTCCGCACATGATTTCCGCACATGATTTCCGCACATGGTTTCCGCACACGGGCTGGCCGGCGCCGGGATTCGGACCGGGCCTGTCTTTCGAGTCGACTTACATTTTTTGTTCGCTTAATATTCTATAAATGTACTTATCCACCGGACCGGAAGGAAACCGCCCGATGCCGACCGCCGCCACGCTGCACCGGCTGCGCGACCGGATCCGCCGGCTGGAACAGGGCCATCCGGTGCGCCTTGCGCCCGGCGCGGGCGGCGGCGCCCTGCCCGCCTCCCTGTCCGAAAGCGTTCCGCCCGAAGCCGTCCCGTTGGGCCTGCCGGCGATCGATGCGGCGCTGCCCTGGGGCGGGCTGCCGCGCGGCATGGTCCATGAAATCCTGTGCGGCGATCCGGGGGACGGCGCGCCGACGGCCTTCCTGCTGGCGCTGATCGGGCGGCAGAAGGCCGCCGGCCATGCCGGGCCGGTCCTGTGGGTCAGCTGCCGGCGCGACCTGTTCGCCCCGGCCCTGCCGGTCTACGGCTGCGATCCGGCGGATTTCCTGTTCGTGCGCTGCACCCGCGGCGAGGAGGTGCTGTGGGCGATGGAGGACGGCCTGCGCTGCCCGGCGCTGGCCGCCGTCGCCGGCGATGTCGGCCGGCCGGACTTTTCGGCGACCCGGCGCCTGCAGCTCGCCGCCGGCCGGAGCGGCGTGCCCCTGTTCCTGCACCGCCCCCTGCATCGGGCGGAGAAGGCAACCGGGCGGGAAGCCGGGAAGAACGCCCGAAAAGCCGGCGTCCTGGCGCCCTCCGCCGCCGTCACCCGCTGGGCCGTGACCGCCCGGCTGCCGGACCCGGCCGGTTCCCCGACCGATTCCCCGACCGGTTTCGGGGCCGAATCCGGCGCGGAGACCGGCGACCCGGCCTGGACCGTGCATCTGCGACGCTGCCGCGGCGGCCGGCCCGGCCGCTGGCCGGTCGTCTGGAACCGGCTGCAGCAGGCCTTCCGGCCAGCGGCGGACGGCGAAGGCGGCGAAACGCCGATCCCGGCAGCGAACGCGCCTCACCCGGCGCGGGCGGCGGCATGAGACCCGGCATGAGACCCGGCCCGAGACCCGGAATCGGACGCGGCTTCCAGCCAGACCGGCAGCAGGTCTTCGGCAAAGACCCGGTCCCAGCTGCGGGCCCGGCTTTCCACATCGCGCCGCGCCTGCCGCCCCATGCGCCGGCGCAGGCCGGCATCCTCCACGAGCGGCGCTGCGCTTTCGATCCATGTCGCAACCCTTTGATCGGGAACGACAATACCGTCTTCTCCGGAAGCCCGGACAAGCAGGCTCGCCGGCGTTCCGGCCGGCACGAGGACCGGCAGGCCGCTCGCCCGCGCCTCAAGCACGGCATTGCCGAAGGTTTCGGTGCGCGACGGAAACAGGAACAGGTCGCTGCCGGCGAAGAGCCGGGCCAGCTCCTTCTGGCCGACCGGCCCCGGCAGGCAGGCGGCATCGCCGAGCAGGCCGGCAATCTCGGGCCGGCTCCATCCCGCGCCGGCCGCCAGAAAGCACACATCGCGGCCGCGCCGGCGCAAGCCGGCCACGGTTTGCGCCGCCAGCAGGACGCTCTTGGTGTCGTCGAGCCGGCCGGCGAAGCAGCAGATGACGGTTTCTTCTTTAATTCCATACTGTTGCATCATGAAATAGCGGTCATTCAAAATCGGATCGAAGCGGCGGAGATCGATTCCCCGGCCGAGCGGCCCGACAGTTGCCTGCGGATAGCGCCGGGCCAGCGCGGCCCGGTCCGCCGGCGCGGCGGCGAGCAGGCGGCTGCAGGCGCCGAACACCCGATCGACCCGGCGCCTTGTCAGCCGGCGGCCGAGCAGGCCGGTCCCGGCGAGGCGCAGCAGGCGCCGGGCGGTGCGCGACCCGCCCAGCATCCGGGCGACGATATCCGGCGCATAGAAGCCGGCAAAGGCCGGCACGTCGGTGTGCAGGGAGCCGACCAGCGCGGCGCCGGTCCGCCGGCCGACCGCGACCGCGGTTTCCGAGAGCGCGAAACAGGAGGTGGCGTGCAGCACGTCGTGCCGGGCGAGGCGGTCGGCCAGCGCCGGATGGAAACGCGCCAGATCGGTATGCCCCGCCTCATGGACCAGGCCGCGCCGGCGGGTGCCGGAGACGGCCGGCACGGTCTCGATCCGGACGTGCGGCGCGGCCTCCTGCTCGTCCTCTGTCGCCGGGCCGGCGGGGGATTCGGCGGGGCTTCCGGCGTTTTCCGGCTGCAGGAAATAGACGGTAAGGTCGAAGCCGCCGGCGGCCGGATCGGTTCCGGGGTCGGTTCGGGGGCCGGTATGCCGTCCGGCGGCTTCGGCAAACCGTTTCCAGGACCTGACATGGCCGCCGGCATCCGGCGCAAACTCGAGGTCCACGAGGACTCCGATCGAAACCGGCCCGGTCGTTCCGGACGAAACGGTATTTCTGTATGCGGTATCCAAAATAACCTGAATCGGGTCTTTCACCGGCCGAACATGCCGGCAACATGGCGGATCGGGCCGGAGCGGCGGCAGTTTCACTCCGTGGATTCACCAGCCTGTATACACGATACCGTGCCGTGGTGGGGAGCCTGCCATGCCGCGTGACCTGTTTGACGGTCGGACCGGGTCCGGGCCGGGTTCCGGATCGGGCGGGCGGCGCATCCTCTATTGCTGGCTGCCCTGTTTCGCGACCGACCGGCTCGCGCGGCGGCGGCCGGCGCTGGCGTTGCGGCCCGTCGCCACGGTCCGGCGCGAGCGCGGCCGGCGCATCGCCGTGGCGGTGAACGGCCCGGCCGGCCGGAGCGGCGTGCGGCCCGGCCAGGGCCTGGCCGACGCGCGCAGCCTGTGCCCCGCCCTGGCGGCGGTCGAGGCCGACCCGGCGGCCGACAGCCGGCTGCTGCTGCATCTGGCGCGCTGGTGCGCGCGCTACACGCCCTGGGTCGCGCCGGAGGCATCGGCGGAAGACGGTCCGGCTGCCTCTCCGCCCGCTTTGGCGGAAGGCGCCCTGCTGCTCGACATCGGCGGCTGCGCCCATCTGGCGGGCGGCGAGGCAGCGCTTTTGGAAGATCTCGCCAACCGGTTGAAAGATTTCGGTTTTACGGCCCGCTGCGCGATCGCCGATACGCCGGGAGCCGCCCGGGCCTGGGCGCGCCACGGCGATCCGCTACGCCCCGTCGTTCCGGAAGGCGCCCAGGCCGATTGGCTGAAACCCCTGCCCGCCGCCGCCCTGCGCCTGCGCGACGCGGACGCCGAAACCCTGCAGCGCCTCGGCGTCGCCACGGTCGGCGAGCTGATGGCGCTGCCCCGCGCCGCCGTCGCCAACCGCTTCCCGTCCGGCCGGTCCGCCGACATCCTGGACCGGCTGGACCGGGCCCTGGGGATTGTGCCGGAGAGCATCGCCCCGCTGCCGGCGCCGATGGACTACAGCGTGCGCCAGCACTATGCCGAGCCGGTCGGCACGCCGGAGGGCATGACCGCCGCCTTCGAACGGCTGCTGCTGGCGCTGACCCGCAAGCTGGAAGCCGCCGGCCTGGGCGCCCGGCAGCTCGAGTTCGCCATTATCCGCGCCGACGACAGCCTGGACAGCGCGCGCATCGGGGTCAGCCGCCCGGGCCGCGACCCGGCCCATCTGGCGCGCCTGTTCGCGCCCCGGCTCGAAACCCTCGATCCGGATCCGGGAATTGAAACGGTCGTCCTAAATGCCGTTTCAGTCGAGCCGTTTGTTGTAGAACAGCAGACAATTCAAAGCGTTAGAGGACAAAGCGCAGCCAGATCCCGGCATGAAGGCCGCCGGAACCGGCCGGCCGCGGACAGCCGGACGGCAGACCTGGGCCAGGTCGGGGCGCTGATCGACCGGCTGGCCAACCGGCTGGGCCGCGCGGCCGTCCTGCGCGCCCTGCCCTGCGAAGCCGCCCTGCCCGAAACCCAGACCCGCTATGTCCCGGCGCTCGACCTCCACGCCGGCGCGCCGGCGCCCGACTGGAGCGTCTGGCGTGCCCCGGACCGCCTCGCCGGCCCGCCCCTGCCGGTGCGCCTGCCGGAAACGCCCGAACCGGTAGAGGCGCCGGTCGAGGCATCGGGAGGAGCTGTGCCCGGCATGCCGTCCGCCGATCTGCCGGGCGGGGCCGCGCGCCCCGTACCGACCGATGCCGTGCCGCCCGGTGCCGTGCCGCCCGGTGCCGTGCCGGGCCGGTTCGTCTGGCGCCATCGGACCTGGAAAACCGTCGCGGGCGAAGGCCCGGCCCGGCGCCTCGGCCGCTGGTGGCGCGGCGAAACCGCGATCCGCGACTACTGGCAGGTCACGGCGGTCCCCGCCCGGTCTCCGGACGGCATCCCGGACGGCATCCCGGACGGCATCCCGGACGGGGCCGCGCCGGTCCGCCTCTGGCTCTGCCGCGACCCGGCGGCCGGCCCGGCGAAGCGATGGTCCGTCCACGGGCTGATGGGGTGAAAAGGGTTGAAGTGAAACCGTTTTGCTTTCATATTGCAGTCGAATATTCCGAGGAGCCGACAATGGCCACGCTCACGATCCGCAACCTTGACAACAAGACTGTCGAACGGCTGAAACAGCACGCCCGCCAGAACGAGCGCTCGCTCGAAGCCGAGGTACGGCACATTCTCAATAATGCGGCCCAAACCCTTACCCAGCAGGAATTCTGGGCGCGGGCCGATGCGATTGCCGCGATGACGCCGCGGGACGTCGCGCAGACCGATAGCACCACGCTCCTGCGGGAGGATCGGGACCGCTGATGGCGCCGCCCGAATCGAATTCTCCGGCATCGAATGTCGTTCCGTTCATGCCGCGCCGCCTTACGGTCGACGCCAGCGTCGCCATCAAGTGGTATGTCGCCGAAGACCGTTCCGGGGAAGCGCGCGCACTGGAACGTTTCGGCAACCTTTTGGCGGCCCCCGACTTTCTTGCCGTCGAACTGGCCAATATCGCCTGGAAGAAGGCGCGCCTGAAAGAGATCGATCCGCAGCACGCCGCCCTGATCGCCGCGCCCGAAGCGCTGTCGCAGATCGAACTCCTGCCCAACGCGCCGCTGACCGCGGCGGCGTTCGCCTGCGCTGCGGAACTCGACCATCCCGTCTACGACTGCCTGTATCTGGCCTGTGCGATGCAGCTCGGCGGTGTGCTGATTACGGCCGACGACCGGTTCGTCCGTACCGTTGCCGACAGCCCTTATACTCGTTTCGTGCGCCGGCTCGGCAGCCCGCTGCCGGACTAATGGCTGCCAGACGCGAAATGCCGAATTCCGTGGGGGGGAGTCTCAAACCCGCCCCTGCGGCGGTTGGCGTCCCTGCGGCGGTCGGGAGCGATTGATGCGGTCCTCCCGAACGGCTCCCTTACATTTCCTGACATTTCCGGACATTCCGCCGGCAACCGGAGGGCGCCATGCCGTTTGACGGCCATTCCGCCCCCGCGCCCGTCGCCGGCCCGGTTCCCGCGCCCCTGCCCGCCCCCGTTCCGGCCTATGCCGAATTGCAGGTGACGACGAATTTCAGCTTCCTGCGCGGCGGCTCCCATCCTGAGGAGCTGGTTATGCGGGCGGCGGAGCTGGGCTACCGCGCCATCGGCATCGCGGACCGCAACACGCTGGCCGGCGTCGTCCGGGCGCACGGCGCGGCCAAACGGGCCGGGATCAAATTGCTGGTCGGCGCCCGGCTGGATCTGCAGGACGGCGTCAGCCTGCTGTGCTTTCCGCAGGACAAGCCGGCCTACGCCCGCCTGTCCAGCCTGCTCACCCTGGGCAAGCGCCGGGCCGGGAAAGGCGATTGCCATATCTGGCTCGGCGACCTGCCGGACTATGCCGAGGGCCAGTGCGTCGTCGCGCTGCCGCCCGACGGCGTTCCGGAATGCGCTGCCGCGAACGGCGCCCCGGCCAATGACGATTTTCTCTCTGTTCTCAAGCAGATAGCCGGTGTTTTTCCGGGCAATACCTGGCTCGCGGCGAGCTGCCTGTACCGCGGCGACGATGCAAGGCGGCTGGATCGGCTGGCCGGGCTGGCGGCGGCGGCCGGCGTGCCGCTGGTGGCGGCCAACGACGTCCACTACCACATTCCGGCGCGCCGGCCGCTGCAGGACGTGCTGACCTGCATCCGCGAGCACTGCACCCTGGACGAGGCCGGCTTCCGCCTGTTCGACAATGCCGAGCGTTATCTCAAAACCCCGCAGGAGATGGCGTATCTTTTCCATACGTACCCGTATGCTATCGACCAACAATATGAAATCGTTAAGAAAATAACATTTTCGCTCGATCAACTAAAATATGTCTACCCGGTCGATCCGATTCCCGAAGGAAGGACCCCTCAACAGGAACTCGAACGGCTGACCCGGATCGGCGCGGCCGACCGCTACGGCCGCCATGTGCCGGACCGGGTCCGGGCGGCCCTGGAGCACGAGCTGGCGCTGATCGGGCAGCTCGGCTACGCGCCCTATTTCCTGACCGTGCACGACATCGTGCGCTTCGCCCGCAGCCGGAAAATCCTGTGCCAGGGCCGCGGCTCGGCGGCCAATTCCGCGGTCTGCTACTGCCTCGGCATCACCGCCGTCGATCCCGGCAAGGTCGACCTGCTGTTCGAGCGCTTCGTCTCGGCCGAGCGCAACGAGCCGCCGGATATCGACGTCGATTTCGAGCATGAGCGGCGCGAGGAGGTGATCCAGTATATCTACGCCAAATACGGCCGCCACCGCGCCGGGCTGACGGCGACCGTCGTCTCCTACCGGCCGCGCAGCGCGATCCGCGAGGTCGGCAAGGCGCTCGGCCTGTCGGAGGACACGGTCGATATCCTGGCCCGCACGGTCTGGGGCTGGAGCGACGACGGCCTGAAGCCCGACTATATCCGCCAGACCGGGCTCGACCCGGCGGACGCCACCCTGCGCCGCGCCCTGCTGCTGGCGCTCGAGCTGGTCGGCTTCCCGCGCCACCTGTCCCAGCATACCGGCGGCTTCGTCATCACCGACGGGCCGTTGCACGAACTGGCGCCGATCGAAAACGCGGCGATGGAGGACCGCACGGTCGTCGAATGGGACAAGGACGATCTCGACGCGCTCGGCATCCTCAAGATCGACGTGCTGTCCCTCGGCATGCTGACCTGCATCCGCAAGGGCTTCGACCTGCTGGCGCAGCATTACGGCCGGCGCCACGAGCTCGCCACCGTGCCGGCCGACGATTCCGCGGTCTACGACATGATCTGCAAGGCCGACACGCTGGGCGTGTTCCAGATCGAGAGCCGGGCGCAGATGTCCATGCTGCCGCGCCTCAAGCCGCGGGATTTCTACGACCTGGTGATCGAGGTCGCGATCGTCCGCCCCGGCCCGATCCAGGGTGACATGGTCCACCCCTATCTGCGCCGGCGCAACGGCGAGGAGGCCGTCGCCTTCCCGTCGAAGGAACTGGAGGACGTGCTGGGCAAGACGCTGGGCGTGCCGCTGTTCCAGGAGCAGGCGATGAAGGTCGCCATCGTCGCCGCCGGCTTCACCCCCTCGGAGGCCGACCAGTTGCGCCGCGCCATGGCAACCTTCCGCAAGACCGGCAAGATCCACGGTTTCCATGCCAAGATGGTCGAGGGCATGGTCGCCCGCGGCTATGAGCGCGACTTCGCCGAGCGCTGCTTCCGGCAGATCGAGGGCTTCGGCGACTACGGCTTCCCGGAAAGCCACGCCGCCAGCTTCGCCCTGCTGGTCTACGTCTCGGCCTGGCTAAAATGCCACTATCCGGCGGCCTTCGCCTGCGCCCTGCTGAACAGCCAGCCGATGGGCTTCTACGCGCCGGCGCAGATCGTGCGCGACGCCCGGGAGCACGGCGTCGAGATTCTGCCGGTCGACGTCAACCGCAGCGGGTGGGACAACGCGCTGGAGCCCGGCGCGGACGGCGAAATGGCGCTGCGCCTCGGCTTCCGCCAGGTCAAGGGATTGCGCGAGGACGCGATGGAGCGGCTGGTCGCGGCGCGCGGCAACGGCTATCCGGACCCGTGGACCCTGTGGCGGCGCGCCGGCCTGCCGGCGGCGGTGCTGGAGCGGCTGGCCCGGGCCGACGCCTTCGGCTCGCTCGGGTTGGACCGGCGCCGGGCCTTATGGGCGGTGCGGCGCTTCCGGCCGGCGGCGCTGCCCCTGTTCGCGGCGATGGACGAGGACGAGCAGCCCGGCGATCCGCCGGCGGCGCTGCCGTCGATGACGCTCGGCGAGCAGGTCGTCGACGATTACGCCAGCGTGCGCCTGACCCTGCGCGCCCATCCCCTCGCCCTGCTGCGCGCCGGGGCGCCGTTCGACCGCGCGACGCCGCACAGCGAGCTGCTGAACTGCCGCAACGGCCAGCAGGTCGAGGTCGCCGGCCTGGTGCTGATCCGCCAGCGGCCGGGCACGGCGAAGGGTGTGGTGTTCATGACCCTGGAGGACGAGACGGGTGCTGCCAACGTCATCGTCTGGCCCCATGCGCTGGAGCGCTACCGGCCGATCGTGATGGGCGCCCGGCTGGTCCGGGTCGCCGGCACGGTCCAGAAGGAGGGCATCGTCATCCACATCGTCGCGCGCCGGCTGGAGGACCTGTCCGCCCGCCTCGACGGCCTGGGCCGGCTCGATACGGCCTTCGAGCCGACATTCGAAACCCCGCTTTCCCGGGCCGACGAGATCGCCCGCGAAGCCCGCGACCCGCGCGAAACCAAACGAGACCCCCGCCGCGACCGCCTGCACAAGCGGATGTACCCGTCGCGGGATTTCCATTGATGACGCGACGCCACTCCCGTCCGTCATTTCGACCGAGCGCAGCGAGTGGAGAAATCTTTCCCGCGCGGTACTTTGGCCCATGCTCTGAGCGGGAAAGATATCTCCACTCCGCAGTCCTGCGGACTGCTCCGGTCGATATGACGGGCAACGGTGAAAAATGTCGTTCCGACGGATAACGCCCGTCTCGAAGGGCTACAGCGTCCGGGCGATCAGTTCTTTCATGATCTCGTTGGTGCCGCCGTAGATTTTCTGGACGCGGGCGTCGGCGTACATGCGCGAGATCGGGAATTCGTCCATGAAGCCGTAGCCGCCGAACAGCTGCAGGCACTCGTCGATCACCTCGTTCTGCTTCTGGGCGCACCACCATTTGACCATCGCGGCGGTCGTGACGTCGAGTTCGCCGGCGAGATGGCGCTGCAGGCAGTTGTCGACGAAGACCCGGGCGATATGCGCCTCGGTCTTGCATTCGGCGAGCTTGAAGCGGGTGTTCTGGAATTCCATGATGGATTTGCCGAACGCCTTGCGCTGCTTGACATAGTCGGTCGTCAGCTCGATCGCGAGATCCATCGCCGCGCAGGCGCCGACGCCGATGATCAGCCGCTCCTGGGGCAGCTGGTTCATGAGCTGGAAGAAGCCCTGCCCCTCCTCGGCGCCGAGCAGGTTGGCGGTCGGCACCTTGACGTCGTCAAAGAACAGCTCCGACGTGTCCTGGGCCTTGAGGCCGAGCTTCTCCAGGTTGCGGCCGCGGCTGAAGCCCTCGGCGTCTTCGGTCTCGACGACGATCAGCGAGACGCCGCGCGCCTTCTCGTCCGGGTCGGTCTTCGCGACGACGATCACCAGGTCGGCGTGCTGGCCGTTGGTGATGAAGGTCTTCTGGCCGTTGACGACATACTGGTTGCCGGTCATGCGCGCCGTCGTGCGCACGGCCTGGAGGTCGGAGCCGGTGCCCGGCTCGGTCATGGCGATGGCGCCGACCAGTTCGCCGGTCGCCATCTTCGGCAGCCAGCGGCGCTTCTGCTCCTCCGAGCCGTAGGCCAGGATGTAGTGGGCGACGATGCCGCTGTGCACGGCGTTGCCCAGGCTGCGCACGTTGGCCCGGCCCTGCTCGTAGAGGATAACGCTTTCATGGGCGAAGGTGCCGCCCGCGCCGCCGTAGTCCTCCGGCACGCTGGCGAGCAGCAGGCCGGCGTCGCCCGCCCGGTTCCACATCTCCCGCGGCATGATCCCGTCCTTCGCCCACTGCTCCTCATGGGGCACGAATTCGCGCTCGAAGAAGCGGCCGGCCGCGTCCTGCAACAGGGACAGCTCTTCGGTCATCCAGGGGGAGACGTAATCGCCCATGGGAAAATTCCTTTACATATCAAGCCGCTGCGGGCGTTTCCGAACGCCCGTCCGCGTGCAGCGGATCAGATGAGCAGGCCGCCGCCGGCGACGACCACCTGGCCGCTGATATAGTCGCTCTCCGGCGTGCAGAAGAGGTAGACGGCGTTTGCCGCCTCTTCCGGCGTGCCGCCCCGGCCCATCGGGATGATCGCCTCCATCATCTGGATCATGTGCGGCTGGACGCCGACGCGGATATCCCGGCCGCCGATGTCGAGGACCGGCGGATCGTCCTTGTCCATCGGCTGGGTCATCCGGGTCTTGATATAGCCGAAGGCGACGCAGTTCACGCAGACCCTGTAGCGGCCCCACTCCTTCGCCATCGTCCGCGTCATGCCGATCATGGCGGACTTGCCCGCCGAATAGTTGATCTGGCCGGCGTTGCCGTAGAGCCCGGCGATCGACGAGATGTTGACCACCTTGCGGATGACTTCGCGGCCCTCCATCGCCTCCTTCTTGGCGGCGATGCGGATCGGCTCGGCGGCGGCGCGCAGGATGCGGAACGGCGCCTTGACGTGGACGTCCATGACGGCGTCCCACTGTTCGTCGGACATCTTCTGGATGACGCCGTCCCAGGTGTAGCCGGCATTGTTGACGATGATGTCGATGCCGCCCCAGGCGTCCATCGCCGCACCCACGAAGCGGTCGGCGAAATCGTCGGCCGCGACGTCGCCGGCGCAGACCGCCGCCTCGGCGCCCAGCGCCCGGATCTCGTCGGCGGTCTCGTTGGCGGGACCGGAATCGAGGTCGTTGACGACCACCCGCGCGCCCTCGCCCGCCAGCTTGAGCGCCAATGCCCTGCCGATGCCGCGCCCCGAGCCGGAGACCAGCGCGACCTTGCCTTCGAGTCTGGCCATGCGGGTTTCTCTTTTCTTTGGGTTGTGCGTCAGTTTGAATTTCAACGTCGACCGGAGCTTACCCCTTATCCGTCATTTCGACCGGAGCCCCGGATTCATCCGGGGCGGAGCGGAGAAATCTTTCACATGCGGGGCTTCGTCCAAAGCACTGTTCCGGAAAGATTTCTCCACAGTTCTATGCCTTGGTCTTGCGGGAGTATGCGCCCGAAAATCGACGTTATTGCAATGGGTTAATGAAAGAAAGTCTTACCGACATTCCAGCGCTGCCTTTTCCCGGCACCGAATAGGTACCGTCTGATTTCCAAACTCAGCGCATCCCTGCGCAGCATTTTCCAAAGAATTCGATCATGTAGCAACTAACCGTTCGGGTCCCGGGGGATGAGGAGACGCTTGTCCGCACCCGGCCGCGCCCGGGTGTGATTCTACCGATTGAGGGTGCGCCGCCAGTCTCTTCGGAGCGGGCGGAGCCAGATCTCCTTTTTCGGCTGGGCTCGTTTGGTGTGCCTGTCGTAGCGGCCCCGGCCCTGGGTGGTCCCGACGCAGGTCCAGCCTGACGCCCCGTAGACGGCGCCGGTGTAGCGCGGGGTCTCGACGAAGGTTTCGATCAGCACCGGGGTGGTGTTGTAGCGCGCGGTCCAGTCTCCGGGCAGGCGGCGGCGGACGATGGCGAGGATGTGCGAGCCGAGGTTGGGGATCTCGATCCAGGGCAAGATCAGGAAGCGCGGGTTGTCAACCACCAGGGGGAGGTTCTTCTCGCGCTTCTCGGGCGTCCATCCGATGAACCTGTCGCGCGGTGCAAGCCTCCAAGCGGCGGTGGAGAAGCCGAGCATGGCGACGGGGCAGCCGTTACGGTCATGGACGGCGTAGCGCATCTGGGCGTCGACCAGGGGCTTGTATCCGAGGTAGTGGTAGCGGGCGACGAACTCGTTCCAGAGCTTTCCCTCGCGGGTGCTGTGCACGACGGCGCGGAAGTCGAGCGGGCGGACCTCGTCCAGGGTCCTGGGTGCTGCGCGAGGGGTCGATGTGGTAATAGACCGCGTCTGGGCTCACCGAGGTCCACAGCCAGGCGCGGCTCAAGCGCCCCTTCTCGCGATAGGCCTGAACGCGCCAGGATGTTTCGTCGGCATGGCGCATCGCGGCCTCGTTCTGGTGCGCGAGGATCGCCTCGGCCAGCGGCTCGAACAGCGGCACGAAGCGCTTGGTGCTGTCGGCCAGCGTCCCCGGCGAGATCGCCAGCCCCATGTCGGCCAGCCAGGCCGCGACCCGATGCAGCGGCCGGCAGCAGACGAAGCGTTCGTAGAGCATGCACGTCCAGACGCTGATCCCGTAGGGCGTGGTCTCGAACAACCGGCCCTGGACCTGGCCGAGGCGCGTGCGCGGGAGAGCGGACAGGGGCGCGGAGCGCGCCTGCCGTTCGGCGAGACGCCGCGCCGGCGGGCTGCCGCGGATCTCGGCCTCGATGGCATAGAGTTCGGCGACCGGGCAGAACACGGTGGCTCCGCACTGGACAAGGAGGAGGCCGAACTTGCCGCTTGTCTCGACCGCAAGATCGCGTGGATCGCCAACGGCCGCAGGATCGGCTACGGCGAGTGGCGCGACGGCCCTTCGGTCTTCATGCGTCGAGCGCAGGCGTGGCGGCCGGACATGGATCAATGGGACGCCAGGCTCTTGCCGGTATCCGGAACGTCAGGCCGCTTGCCGGCACGACCCGCAGCTTCCGGCTCGCCACCCGGATCACTCGCCATGCACGGACAATCGGTCGAGGATGTCCAGAAGGCGATTCCTCGCTCCGGACTCTGCCACACCGCCGATCAGCGACTCGACCCACGCCGCCAGGTTCCGGGCGTTGCGCCGATGATCCGCCTTCCACCACTGCGAACACACATACCAGTGTCCGGCGAAGGGCTGCGTCCAGTACCGGTTGTGACCGCCGATCTTCGTCCCGTCCGGCACCTTCCGGAGCAGTGCGTGGTTTCCGATCTTCAGGCCCAGGGGATTTGGCGCGGTCGCCAGCCGCGCGATGGTTTCCGCGTCGAGCGTTCCGGGAAAGTCCTCGAGAAGGGCGCGCATGAGATCCCGCACAATGTCCTGAAGCGTTCTCCCGACTCCGCCGGACCGGTTGCCGGGACTGAAGAGACCCGGACCGATCCTCCCTGCCGACGGCCGACGGCGCGGCGGAGTCGCGAAACTGCCGATTCCGCGTTCTTTCTTCGCGGACCTTCCGCCGCGCGGCGTCCGGTTTGTGGCCCGGCAGACGGGCGCGCGACCGCGAGGCGCTGCAGGAATTCCTCGACATCGGATCGATCAGGTTCGATGCCGGCGCGGGCTTGCACCTTGTCCGCCAGCAGGTCGCACAGCAATTCGTCGGGCTCGTTCAACAGAGCGTTCCAGGCATCCGGCATCGCTTCCCGGGCCCTCGTTCTCGAACGATCGGCTTCCAGGCGGAGATCCGCACCGCGCCGGGCCGCGCCCGAAGCTACCTGTCGCTTGCCGAGGCAGGCTTCCAGCGTCTCCGAATACTCCGGAACCCTGTCTTCGTCGCGCAGTTCCAGACGGTGGAACCGTCGTTCCTCCGGGCGGCCGTCGGCCATACTGAGATAGAAGTCCCAGCACAGGCCGTCGCTCAGCACGAGCAGGGGAACCCCGTTATTGACCGCGTAGCCGAAGAGTTGCGCCTCGGCCCCGGCATCCAGGGCACCGCGCCGCTTAGCTTCGACAAAAACCTGCGGGCGGCCATGACAGAGCAGCGCATAGTCGACCCGGCCCGAGCCTGACGGATACTCGGGCCTCAGGGATTCCGGATCGGCGGAGTTCCAGTCCAGGGCGTTCAGGATCGGCAGAATCACTGCGACCTTGACGTCCTCTTCCCGCTCCAGACTGCCGGAGCGGAGGTTGAGAATCGCAGTCTTCAGGGTTGTTTCGAGAGTCATGGTCAAGGTGCTTCGTCGTGCGAGAGGGTCATCGCCGCCGCTCCGGCTGACAGGCGAACCGTACCAACAAACGCGAATCCGGAGAAGGCTGCGCCCCGGCCGCCATGTTCTCCCGGGACCCGTCGCGTTGCGCAGCCGGGGTCGCCGGCCCGCCGTTTGCCGACGCCGTTCCGGGGCATGCGGCGACTGTGCCTTGCCCGAGGTTATCTTGCTGCTGTTCTTCATGTTGGCGTCCAATTTCGACGAATGGCGCAGCATCGGATTGGAACCGCCGGCGTCGGCGACGGCAGGCCAGAATTGGAACGGCGCTCTGCTGGTCGAAGTCCGCAAGGACGGCCTGCGCGTTTCCGGCCGGCAGCTTTCGCTCACCGAACTGGTGTCCCGCGTGGCGGCGCGTCTCGAACGGGAGCCGGACCAGCGCATCCTGATAAAGCCAGGAAAGAGAGTCTCGCTGCAGGAAACCGTCATCGTCTTCGACGGAATAGCTGAAACGGGCGCGCGGAACGTGTCGCTGACCGGCAGCAGTGCTCGCTAGGGTGCGCGGCATGCGGCGGCGACCGGCTAAGTCCAGGAATGACGACGAACGGGTCTTGCCTTTGATCAACGTCGTATTCCTCCTTCTGATCTTCTTCATGCTGACCGGACGACTCTCGACGCCGGATCCGTTCGAGATCGAACCGCCCGCGTCTTCCAGCAGAACGTCGGTGCCACAGCTGCGGATCGAGGTAATCGCAGCGCCGGACGGAAGACTGGCGATAGAGGGCAAAGCCGTAACCGAGCCCGAATTCATCGGCGCAGTGCGCAAGAGCCTTGCCGAAGCAGGAACGTCGGAAGTGCGTTTCAAGGCCGATGGACAGATTCCGGCGGCGCGCGTCATCGAGATCTTGGACAATCTGGGAAAGGCCGGTGTGGAGAAATTGTACCTCGTCACGGCAGAGAGGGGTCGGTGATGCGGATCGGCGCCCGCGCCTGGATCATTGCAACGAGTTCGGCCATCGCCGTACATTTCTGCGCCGCGCTGGCTTTGATCCATATTCCTGATTCTCCCGCAACCGGTGACGCTGGATCCGGACGATTGATAGTTGAATTCGGAACGGTGGAAGGCGGTTCGGGTCTCGAAGCCGCCGTGCCAGCCGAGCCGTCTACGGTCCCGCGGGAAAGTCCGACCGATATCGCGGCCCGGCCGATTGCAGAGACCGTCACGGCGATACGCTTCCCTTCGCAGGAAAGTGCATCGGCGTCCGGACATGGGACCCCAACCCCTCAGGCGGCGCCGGAAGAAACCCGCCCCGCTTCCCTGTTGGGGAAGAGGTCGGGAATCGAGCCCCTTCCACCGGCAGAGTCGGTGACGGAAGCACCTGCGACGACAGACGTCGCGACTCGCCCCCAAACCGAGGGATCGTCATCTGACACGCCGGTCCAAGAACCTCAGACCGCACCAAATAGTGCCGCTTCCACCCCACTGTCGGCCAGTACAGTTGTTTCAGAAAATACTCAGTTTGCACCGGTGCCACGCGAACCTGCTTCGAAAACGGTACCGGTGGAAGCACTAGCGCCTCGAGAAGCCGCTCCGAAATCCAAGGGTTCAGTTACGAAAACTCAACCGTTACCTGCCCAGGTTCGGCCGGCCTCGGAAATTCGGAGAAATCACGCAGACCGAAAGGATCTGCGCGATACCGTATCTGACGCTCCGCTTTCGGACAGCGTGACCGATTCGGTCCTGAAGACAGAATTGTCGACAATAGTCGCAGCCGAGGCCGCAGCCCCTTCGCTCAAACCAGGGAGCGACGCTGCGGCGGCAGCGCCAGAGGACGCAAGGGTTGTCCGTGTGGCGCCATCCGTCCGAAATTTTCTCTCAAAGTCGAAGCCCCAGGACGCGGCCGACAAGTCGTTGCAGGATGCGACGGCGAGCACGGTCGCATTACCATCGACCGCGAGCAGCGCCGGGAGCCGTGCTGGACGTCCAGCGGTCGAGAACTTCGGCAAGAGTCCCAACGCCGTCGGTACGGCGGGACAGGCGGCATTGGACGACTACTTTTCCGCGGTCCGGGTCTGGCTAGAAAAACACAAGCGCTATCCACGCCGCTCCAGGCTGCGTGGTGAGGAAGGTTACGTCCTCTTGCGGATTTCGGTCACGCCGGAAGGCCGCGTCACAAGGTTTACGATTAAGGAAGGCTCGGGTCACCCGCGCCTGGATCGGGAGGCGAGGAAAATGATCGAGCGGGCACAGCCACTCCCCAAGATGCCCCCGCGAATGCACCAGGAAACAGTCGAACTCCTGGTCCCTGTGGAATTTTCACTCAGATAGCCGCCAGTTGAGATCGAAAGTCCATCTTGCGGAAAGTAGGGTAGTTCAATCGAAGGTGCTGAGCGGTCGTATCCACGCTGTGTGGCATGATAGTAGTCGTAACCCAACTACCCGAACAATGTTTCTGCGGTCATCCCCCATGACGCGCCCCGATGTCGGCATTTCGGCGCCGGCGCCGTGTTGCACCGCGATTTTCCGCGATCACCCTGCGACGGCCGGCGCGGCTCCGTCATCGAACCGCAACCGGGCGGGATCGATCTTCCGGGTGCAGCTGTCCGCGTGTGGCGTCGAACCTTCTATCGCTCCATCTTGCGCCGGCCGCGTTGCGCGCCGGTGATAACATGCTGGACGGCCGGCCGCGAGAGCCGGAATTCCCGCGCGATGGCCGCCGGCCTGAGCCCGGCCTCCCAGGCGGCCAGGATCAGCCGCTCCTGCCCGGGTGTGACGCCGCCGCCCAGTCCAACGCACCCGGCCGCCTTCGATCGGCCTTTCCCGGCTCCGGGCCGGTCCGCCTGCCGGCTTTCGCCCGGCGAACCTTGCGGCACGGCGCGCCCGCGCCGCCGGGCTTCGCCGACCGCCGCCTCCAGCAGTAGGTCCAGGGCGTCGTCGTCGAGCACGCGCAGCGACCGGCCGAGGTCGGCCGGCAGGGCGAGGCCCGCTTTCCCTGACCCGCGGGCGGGGGCCGGAGCCGGCGCCCGCCGTCGGCTATCGCGGCTTCCCGGCTTTCCCGTCATCGCCCGTCTCCGTGCCCCGCGGCCCCGGTGGCCCTTCACCGTCTCCGGGGCGGGCGGTAGAAGGGGCCATCGATACGGGTTTTCGTCATTCGGGGAAAGACATTCGGGATGAACGACACGATTTCGGCCCGCCGCAGCGCCACGCGTATTTCCGCCTCCGTCAGGCGCTACGATCCGGCGAAGGGATACGGCATCCTCGAACCGCTCGACGGTTCGCCCGACCTGCTCTGCCGGGAGCCGGCGCTGGGCGCGGTCGGCCTCGAGACCCTGCTCGCCGGCGCCACGGTCGACTGCGAGACCGAGCAGGGCCTGCGCGGGACCGAGGTCTCGCGGATCCTCGCCGTCGATTTCTCCACCGCATGGCTCCGGCCGCAGCCGGCCGGCGGAGTGCGGGACGCGCGGTCCCGGCCCGCCGCGCCCGCGGCACCCGCAGTCTCCGGCCCCGGTAGCCAGGTCCGGGCCGCGGTCAAGTGGTTCCTGCCGACGAAGGGCTACGGCTTCCTGGAGCCCGAGGACGGCTCCCCCGACCTGTTCTGCCATGTCAGCGCGGTCGAGGCGTCCGGCCGGGACACGCTGCCCCACGGCGCCGTCGTCACCTGCGAGACCGTCCGGGGCGACCGGGGGCCACAGGTGTCGCGGATCCTCGCGGTCGAGGCGCCGCCCGCAGAACACCGCCCGGCATTCCGCGACCGGCCCTTCGACGACCCGTATCCGGCCCCGTACGACGATGTCCGGCCGCAGGCGGACATGGTGCAGGCGGAGATGGCGCTGCCGGGCACGGTCAAGTTCTACGACCCGGCGCGGGGCTTCGGCTTCGTCGTGCCGGACGACGGCGGCCGCGAGGTGTTCGTCCATGCCAGCGTGCTGCTGCGCTCCGGCCTGGCCGACCTGATGCAGGGGCAGCGCGTCCTGGTCCGCGCGGAGAACGTGCCGCGCGGGCTTCAGGCGACCGGGATAGAACCGATCTGAACCGAGGCGGCCCCGACGACAGGGCCCGGCCGAGACGGAGGACATCATGGACAAGCGCGATGCGCCGGAGCAGGCCTCGCCGGAGGACGAGGCGCGGATCGGCGAGACCCCGGCGGTCTTCGCCAACAAGATCTACGTCTCGCCCCTGCCGGGCGGCGCCCGCATCACGTTTGCCGAGACGCGCCATGTCTCCGGCGAGGACCGGGCCGTGCCGCGGGCGGCGGTGTTCCTGCAACAGCCGACCTTGCCGCCCTGCGCCGCCTGCTCGACTGGACGGCGGGCGCCGCGGAGATGCCGGAGACCGCCGGCGGCTCGATGCATTAGGCTGGCACGCGTTCATCCGGGCGGCCTGCCTGCGGGACGGCCGGAAGACCGCGACCCGCCGGGCACTTGCCGTCTTCGCCTCGCCGGCCACCTCCCAGCCCCTCCGGCCGGCTCGGTGCGCACCGCAGCATCGCCTGTAGATGCGCCCGGACCCGCACGGGCAGGCTTGGTCGCGCCCCGCGCTGCGTCCCATGGACCGGACGGTCGCCGAACGCCATGTCCCGCAGGCCGGCCCGTTCCAGGGCCCGCGACGCAGCCGTCCATCTCCCCGATGGTCATGCCCCCGCATTCCAGGGGGACGGCGCCCGGCAGCGCGTCCAGCCGGTCGAGATCTTCAGGCGCGTCGCTCATGCGCGGCATGTATCCGCCTCGGCCCCGGCGGATCAACGCCGACACCGGGCGTCAGCACCGCGCGCCGGCGACAAGCTGTCGGACGGCCGCCCGCGCGCATGACGTTCCGAACGGCATGGACCCTGAGCCCCTGGACCGGGGCATCGACACCGGTGCTGCGTGGCCGCCGCCGGCGTCAGTGCAGCGTGGCCTTTCCGGTTCCGAACAGGTCGGGATCGAACTGCACGAACCGGTCGAACAACGGCGTCTTGCGCCACTCGCCGTGCCCCGTCTTCGAGAAGCGCGCCACCGTCTTCACCCAGCCGAAGACTTCCTCGATCCGTTTGCGGTGAACCTGGCTGGCCTGGTAGGCCTCGCTCGCCGCCATCTCCTCGCCGATGTTCGAGCGACGGCCCGCGGTGTTGCGCGCCGCATGCGCCTCAGCGCCGAAGGCCTTGCAGGTCCTGACGAACTCCGCCGTGTCGTAAGCCTTGTCCGCTCCCACGGTCACAGACCGGTCGGGGTCCTCCCGGCGCCTCACCATGACCTCGAGCGCGAACTCATGCTGCCGCGCTCGCTGACCAAGCGGCTGGTCAACCACGCCCGGCCCAGCGACGTGACCGAGGGCTATGCGGCGGACTGGACGGTGGAGCAGCTGCGCGAGCCGGCCCAGCGGGTCGCCGACCGCATCGACGAGCTGATGGCGGTTCCGGCGTCCGTTCCGGGTCCAGCCCGTGCTGTCTGAGCCGGCGCCGAGGGCACGTTGCACCCGCTCCGCCTTGCCCTCCGGCGGCGAGGCTCCCCTTCGACCGTTTGAATCAAGTCTCATTTCTTGTCGGCGGATTCTCTCCCGATCGGATTCCTTGCGTGCGGCATTGCATTTCGCCGCGCGCGCAACGCCCGGCACGATGTGGATCGTCAGGCCGGCGTGAGTTCCTGTCCCGACTGGCCGTTGATCGTAGAAAAGGCGTACCGTGATCTGTGACTCAGGGCTTCGACGCACCGCAAGATCGCGACGGTTGTACCGCGGGCAGGATTTTAACCGGGGCTTATCCGGAATGGTTGACGCCGGACGGGCGAGTGCTGAAAAGCAGACGGACCGGTCTACCCACAGGTTTTTTTTTTGCACTTTTCAGCCCGCGAAGCGCCCGAAACCCGCGGAAACGCTGGAAAACGCGATTCGGGAGCGCCGCAAAAACAATCCCGATAGGAAATTTTCCAGCACCCCGGCCGAGCGGGAGCGCCGCTCAACACCGGGGGCGGCACCGCCGGGCAGCATGGCCCGGCGGAATCGGAGGGTCGAACCGGACGGGGTCCGGCCGTCAAGCCCCGGCGGCGCAAAGGGCGGCGTACACAGCCGCGCACAGGGTGGCGCATTGGATGGGGGATCGGATAGCCGATCGGCGGCGGCGGGCCGGAAAGCGGGAAGGTTCCCGCCTGTTTCTTCGTTCGCTTCTTGTGGGGGCGTCGGCTGGCCGCTGCGGGCGCACTTCGGGCGTTGACGGGGCCGATATAGGGCGTGGGACATACCTTGTCAAGGAATATTATCGAAAAAAGGGAATATTTTTTAATACCGGTTCCGGCTCACAGCCTTTCGCAGGGACATCCAGGGGGAGGGGGATACGATCGGCGCCCGTTTGGCAGAGGAAGCCTCAGGGGCGAAAGCCGGGAGGTCGCTCCCAACGATACCGGAGGCAGCCGCACTCGGGATGCCGCACCGCCCGGCCGCGGCGGACGCAACCACCGGTTTCCGCCGGCCCGTCAACCATTCCGGATAAGGCCCTTTTAACCTGCGACCCCTACGATGAGTTTTGGATCCCTGGGGGTCGGACCAAGCCTCGCGCCTCATTGCTCCGACGCAAAGCCTGAGCCGGTCCGCAAGAATCGTTGCCCGCACGCAGGCCTATAGCGTCAACATGCGGTCCCGCGCGGTAACTTCCCATTGTCCGCAGACCCGGCCGCCCTTGACGACCCAGGCGTGCGCGTACAGGGCAGAGGTCGGGCAGATGTGGGCCGGTAACGCAAGTTCGACATCGCCTGGCCGGTAGTCGGACGCTTGCGCCGTCTCGATCACGAGATGCTCTTCGTTCTGCAGTACTTCCCTGGCGTCGGGAATCGCCGGGAAACGTAACCTGCTGCCGGCCGGCGGGTCGGAAGCGCAGGCCTTGTAGCCGAGATCGAAGGTGACGCGGTCGGGCGAAGGACGGCTCACGACGCGGCTGAGGATCAGCGCCGCCGGAACGAACTGCATCTCCGGAAACACTCGTGCGTAACCGTCGTCATGCAGAACGCAAGTGCCGGGACTCAGCTCCAGGGCAGGGTCTCCCATGCGGGCATAGAGCGGGAAAGTACCGGTCCCCCCCGCAACGATCGTCGGCACGGCGAGCGAGGAATCCTCAAGATCGTCGCGCAATGCCTGTACCGACTTCCAGCATGCGGCGACGGCGGCGGCACGGTCCTCCGGCCGGCTCTGATGGTTCTGTCCGTCGTAGACATGCAGTCCCGCCGGCCGCAGATTGCTCGATTGCCGGATCCGGGCATAGAGATCCCGAGCGCCGCGACCCGGCGCCAGTCCGGTCCGCCCAAGGCCCGTATCTATGTCGACGAACACGTCGATCACCATCCCGGCGCGCGCCATCGCGGCGTTGAGCGCTGCCACCGGCTCGGGATGGTCGGCGGCAACGGAAAACCGCACGTCTGGGAAGCGTTGCCGGTAACGCACCGCGCGCGCGACGTTCGGCCCGACAGGGTTGTAGGCGAGAAACACGTCCTGCGCGCCGCCGAGCGCGAGCATCTCCGCTTCGGCGAAGGTCGCGCATTTGTGCTTGACGATGCCCATGCCGACCTCCAGCCGGACGATATCGATCATCTTGTGGGTCTTGCAGTGCGGCCGCAGCCGCCGGTCATCGCCCGCGATCGCCTTCATGCGCGCTACGTTATCGCGCACGATCTCCTCGAAGACGACGAGACCCGGCGACAGGATGTCGTCCGGAGTGTCGATGGAGTAACGCGCTTCCATGGATTACTCCTGCAAATCGTCGAGAACGGCGGCTCAGAGATCGTGAACCGGATCGGTGATGATCGGCCAGATGCCGCGGTCCAGTTTCCTGTACGGCGTTACGCGCGGATCGTGCGGGTACGGGGCGCCGCTGTCGACGTACAGGATCCGGTTGCTCAGGTCCGAAAACCCCGCTCTGAAGTGGTTCGTCGACTTGACCACCAACAGGCGCCTTCCTGCCGGATCGATCCCGACGCAGGTGAAGATATCCGGCGTGTAGGCCTGCACCCGGTTCTCGCAGAGAACGACCTCCACGTCTCCGTCGAGCCGGATCGCGGCGCAGCGTCCGAGCCGCGCGATCGAGCCGCCGAAGCGCATGGCCCCGTTCTCGCTCAGGCCTGCGACCGTCACGGTTGCGTCGACCGGTTCGCCGAGCCCGGGGCCGGACTTGGCGCCGAAACGGAGTGGAATACGGGCGTCGGTGCCCGCAGCGAAGCAGAACTGCACCGCGATGGGATCCCAGATGCTCGCGATGGCGGCTCCGCCGATTCCGCGATCCACGATCTCGCGCAGAATGACGGTCGAATCGCCCGCCATGCCGCCGCCCGGGTTGTCCCAGACGTCCGCGATCACCAGCGGCCCTTGGCCGGACCGGATATCGAGCCGGTCCAGAGCTTCGGACGGGGAGAGCAGCTCCATCCGCGTCTTGCCGCGCATTGCAAAGAGTTCCAATCCGAGTTCGCGCGCCAGGGCGCGCCCGTCTTCCGGTGCATCGTCGGTGACGGCGACGACTTTCGTGCCCATTTCGGGGACGTCGCCGGCGAGGAATCCGTGCACGACCGAGATCGACAGGACGTGGGGCAGATCCCGTTCCAGCGCCGAAATCCGATCGACGAATTTCCGGATCGACTCCTCGGTCGTCGGAAACACGTCGATCATCCTGCAGTCGAACAGGGAGATGTGCGGTTTCACGTCCCGTCTGACGGCGCGGGCGACGATTTCGACCAGTTCCCGGGCGCGCTCTATCATGTCGGTATGCGGAAATTCCTTGAACGCGATCGCCACATCCGCCGCTTCTGCGCACCGGCGCGTGAAATGGCTGTGCGGATCGAAGGTGGCTCCGATAACCGTCTCGCTGCCCGCGATCCGGCGGACCTCGCTCAGCAGGTCGCCCTCGCAGTCGTCGAAGCCCTGGGCGACCATGGCGCCGTGCAGCCCGAGCAGTACGCCGTCCACGGGGATCGCGTCGCGCAGCTGACCGAGAATCTCGTCGCGCAGATGGAGATAGGCCTTTCGGCTGACGATTCCGCCGGGCTCCGCCCATGCCGCAGTGCCCTCGATCGCGTCGACGGCCTGTCCCATTCGTTCCTTGTATTCGCGCAGTGCGATGAAGGGCGCACTGCACAAGGACGGAATTTCCGGATGCCTGCCGGGAGGAAAATAGAAATTGTCCCGGAAGTCCCGCAGGTCGGTAAATACCGGCGAAAAGGTGTTGGTCTCGGTCGCCAGCGACGCCACGAACAGTCTCATTTGCTCCTCTCTTCCAGTTCGGCGATCCGCTCGGCATGATGACAGGCGACATGCCGGCTTCCGTCGATCCGTCGGATCTCGGGGCTCTCGGCACTGCAGAGCGCGGTCGCATGAGGGCATCGCGGATGGTACCGGCAGCCCGCGGGCGGCGCGGCAGGATTGGGCGGTTCGCCCGCCGGCGCCAGCACCCGGATCGGACGCTGCGGATCCGGGACCGGCGAGGAGGCCACCAGTTCCCTTGTATAGGGATGAAGGGGCGAGCCGAGCACGGCCCGGGTCGGTCCGCTCTCGACAATCCGCCCGAGATACATGACGGCGACGCGGCCGCACAGGTGTCGGACCACATTCAGGTCGTGCGAGACGAACAGGAGTGCCAGACCGAGATTGCGGCGGAGCGCGGCAATCAGATTCAGGATCTGGGCCTGAAGCGAGACGTCCAAGGCGGAGACCGGCTCGTCGGCAAGGATCAGCGCCGGTTCGATCGCCACGGCCCGCGCGATGGCGATCCTTTGCCGCTGGCCGCCGCTGAACTCGTGCGGATAGCGCTCGGCGTCGTCCGCCGCCAGGCCCACTGCCTCCAGAACCTTCGATACCTGTTGCCGGCGCGTACGCCGATCTCCCACGCCGTGGATTACCAGCGGCTCGGCGATCAGCGTGCCGACACGCATCCTCGGATTGAGCGAGCCGCCGGGATCCTGGAATATCATCTGCATGTCCTTGCGGATCGCACGGCGTTCCGCCCGGCCGACCGAGGTCAGATCCGCGCCGTTCAACCGCACGGCGCCGTGAGACACCGGCGCCAGGCCGCACACCGCCCGGCTGAGCGATGACTTCCCGCAGCCGGTCTCGCCGACCAGACCGAGCGATTCGCCCGGCCCGATCGACAAGCTCACCCCGTCGACGGCGTCGAACCTGCGCGCCAGTCCGAACAGGCGCTGCGACGGCAGCGCATAGGTGACCGTCAGGGCATCCACTTCGAGCAGCGGCACATCCGATGAACTGCCATGTTTCATGGCGCAGGTCCGCCGCCTGCATGGTGGCAGTGGGCGACATGCGCCGCGGCGACGGCGACCGCCGGCGGCGCGATGCGCCGGCAGCCGGCGTCCGCCAGCGAACAGCGCGGCGCGAAACGGCACGCTGCGAGCGCGTCGGACTGCGCCGGCAGCTGTCCGGGTATGGCGACCAGTTCGCCAGCGCCATGCCCCGCGTTCGGGATACAGGCAAGCAGAGCGCGGGTATAGGGATGCGACGGTGCGCGGAAAACGTCACGGACGAGG
Source organism: Alphaproteobacteria bacterium (assembly GCA_965202925.1). Taxonomy (GTDB): domain Bacteria; phylum Pseudomonadota; class Alphaproteobacteria; order Bin65; family Bin65; genus Bin65. The sequence continues at coordinate 135,964 of CBDBCG010000005.1, forward strand.
CCGGTCTCCGCGATCTGACCGCAATACACGACGGCCACCCTGTCGGCGATGTTTGCGACGACGCCAAGGTCGTGGGTGATGAACAGCATCGCCATGTTCATCTGTCGCTGCAGGTCCCTGAGCAGGGCCAGGATCTGCGCCTGGACCGTCACGTCCAGCGCCGTCGTCGGTTCGTCGGCGATCAGCAGTTTCGGCCGGCAGGCAAGCGCCATGGCGATCATGACCCGCTGACGCTGGCCGCCCGACAGCTGATGCGGATAGGCGCGCAGCCGCATCTCCGGTTCCGGCATCCGGACCGCGGCCAGCAGTTCGGCAGCCCGGGCCTTCGCCGCCTGCCGCCCGACTCTCTCGTGCGCCCGGATCATCTCGACGATCTGGTCGCCGATCCGCATGACCGGGTTCAGCGACGTCATCGGCTCCTGGAAGATCATCGCGACGCCGGCGCCGGCGATGCGCCGGCGTTCCCGCCCGGACATGGCGAGCAGATTTGTACCCGAAAATTCGATGGTGCCGCCGTCGACATTTACCTCGCCTTCCGGCAGCAGGCCCATGATCGCAAGCGCCGTGATACTCTTGCCGCTGCCGGATTCTCCGACCAGCGCGAGAGATTCGCCTTCCGAGACGCCGATGGAGAGGCGGTCGACGATGGCGCGCTCGCCGCCGCCGGCGCGGCCTGCGAGCACCAGGTCGCGGACCGTCAAAAGGGCGTTCACGACCGGCTCCGGCTGGAAAAGGCGGCCTGCAGACGGGGATCGAGCCGGTCGCGCGCCGCGTCGCCGACGAGGTTCAGCGAGAAGGCCGCGAGCGCGATCATGAGACCCGGAAAGAGAAGGAGCCAGGGCGCCCGGGTGATGTAGATCCGCGATTCGCTCAGCATGTTGCCCCAGGTCGGCGTTTCCGGTGGAACGCCGAGTCCGAGGAAATCGAGCGAGGCGGCCTGCAGCTGGGCGAAGGCGAACACGAAACTCGCCTGGACGAACAGCGGCGACATCAGGTTCGGCAGAATGTGCCGGAACACGACACGCGGCGTCCGGGCGCCCATGGCCAGCGCTGCGTCGACCCAGGCTTCCGCCCGCAGCCGGAGCGACACGCCGTAGACGATGCGGGCGGTGGTCGTCATGTAGACGACGCCGATCGCCAGGATCGAGTTTTCGACGCCCCGCCCCAGGACCACGATCAGGGCGAGCGCCAGGAGCAGTGCCGGAAACGCCATCAGCATGTCGACGATGCGCATCAGCAGCAGGCCGAGGCGGGGAAAGACGGCGGAGAGCACGCCGAAGGCGATCCCGCCGCCCAGCGCGATCGCGACCACGCCGATCCCGATGAGCGCCGCCATGCGCGAACCGTGGATCACCCGGGACAGGGTGTCCCGGCCGAAATGGTCGGTGCCGAACCAGTGGTCTGCGCTCGGCGGCGAAAGCCGCGCGATCGGATCGATCGCGATCGGATCCGCCGGCGCCAGCCACGGCGCAAACAGCGCGCAGATCGCCAGAGCGGCGACGATGACGAGGCCGGCGGCGGCGAGCTTCCGGCCGCCCGCAGCCAGACGTGCGCCAAACCCGCTCATCGCAGTTTCACCCGCGGGTCCAGCCAGGCGTGGAGGATGTCAACGGCGAGGTTGATGGTCAGGTAGAGCAGCACGATCATGAGAATCGTGCCCTGGATGACCGGATAGTCGCGCCGCAGGATCGACTGCACGACCATGCGGCCCACCCCGGGCAGGGAGAAAACCGTTTCGGTCACCACCGCCTCGGAGATCAGGGCGGCGAACGTGAAGCCGAAGGCGGAAACCACCGTCAGCAGCGCATTCCGGAACACGTGCCGGACGACCACCCTGAGCGGGTGAATGCCCTTGGCCCGCGCGGTTCGCACATAGTCCTCGCGGTACACGTCCAGCATGCTGGCGCGGGTCAGCCGGATGATGAGCGCGGCGTTCGGCGCCGCGAGCGCGATCGACGGCAGCAGCAGGTAGCGCAGGTTGGCCAGTCCGCCTTCGCCGAAGATCGACGGATAGCCGGAACTCGGCAGCCACCCCAATATGGCAGCGAAGATCAGGATCAGGTACAGGCCCACCCAGAAGGTCGGCACCGACGCCAGGAACATCGCGAGTCCCGACAGCCCCTGGTCGAGCCAGCCACCCCGCCGCGCCGCCGCCAGCATGCCGATCGGCAGCCCGAAGACGACGATCCAGACCATCGTGATCAGCGCCAGCAGGATGCTGGTCTCCAGGCCGTCGACGATCAGTTCCAGCACCGGGACCTGGAAGAAAATGGATTCCCCCAGGTCGCCCCGGACAACCGCCGACAGCCAGAGGACATACTGGTGCGCCAGGGAGTCCTCGAGGCCCATTTCGGCGCGCAGTGCCGCGATCGCCTCGGGCGTGGCCTGGTCGCCGAGCATGACCGCAGCGGGATCGCCCGGGATCAGCCGGATGAACACGAAGATGAGGAACGAGGCCGCCAGCAGGGTCGGCAGGAAGACCCCGATCCGGCGAATCAGATAGCGGAGCACGATCGACTTCCGGTCGCTTTCGACAATTGATACCGGTGGGCGTAACCGGCGATCAACGCGCCGATTCGTGCCGAGCCGCTCCAGGGGAAGCGGCGCCCTGCCTCCGACAGGGCGCCGCCGTCCTCCCGCGGACTATTTCGATACGCCCCAGAAATGAGGCCAGATCAGTGTGGTTGCCTCGATGCCCTTCAGCTTGGGCGAGGCGATATTGTAGGTGTAGACATCGCCGGTCTTCATGGTCGGCACCTGGGTGTAGATCAGGGACTGGATCTTCGCCCAGGTCGCCTTGCGGGCAGCCGCGTCGTTGGTGGCGGTGAACGCCGCCTTGAGCTGCTGTTTCTCCTGCGTTGCCCACCATCCCGGATAATTGTCGTTCATCACCGAGATCAGGATCGGGTCCGGCACGAAGCCGTGGTGGGTGAAGAACAGGTCCCACTGGTCGGGCTGGGCGCGCTTCTTGATGAGGGTCGCCCAGTCGACCACGACCATCTGGACGTTGATTCCCGCCTTCAGAAGCTGCCGGGTGAAGACGACCGCCTGATCGTAATGAAACGCGTAGTTGGTCGAGACCAGGAACTTGATCGGCGTTCCGTCATACCCCGCCGCCTTGGCGAGTGCCCTGGCCTTCTTGGCGTCGCCCTCGCTGAACCGGTCGGCGCCCGACGCCGAGTACCACGCGTTACCCTTGGGCAGGAAGGATCCGTTGGCGCGCCACAGTTTCGGCGGACCGATCGAGACACGCAGGGCGTCTTTCTTGTTGAGCGCGGCCTGGATCGCCTGGCGCAGCTTGAAGTTGGCCTTCAGGGGACCGGCCTTCGAGTTCATGAACACCAGCCCGAAAATCGGTCCGCCGTTCAGGACGACCCTGGCGGCCGAATCCTTGTCGAGTTCGTCGATCAGGTCGCTGGGCATGCTCTCGGCATAGTCGTAGTCGCCGGCCTTGACGCCGTTGACGCGGGTACCCGGATCGGGAACGGGAATGAAGCGCAGGCGATCGAAGTGCGCCACGCGCTGGCCGGCATATCCGCTGGCCGCGCCGGCAGCGCTTCGGTAGCCGTCGAATTTTACGAGTTCGACATGCCGGTTCGGTTTCCATTCACCGAACCTGTAGGGGCCCGTGCCGATATAGTCCTTGACGTCGATCGGCTTGCTGCCGGCCTTGGAGGCAATTCTGGCCGGGTAGATGGCGGGCCCGCCATTGATGAAGGCCATCAGGTTCTTCCAGGGACCGAACGGGCTCTTGAACGTCAGCCTGACGCTGTGCGGACCCGCGGCCGAAACGTCGGAAACGTTGGCAAACAGCAGTTTACCGCGCGATCCGTGCGCGCCCCAGCGCTTGAGAGACGCGACGACGTCCGCTGGCGTCATGGCCTGGCCGTCGTGGAACCTGACGTCCCGGCGCAGATGGACGGTTATGGTCTTTCCGTCCTTGCCGACTTCCTCTCCGGAAGCGAGCAGCGGTCGAGGTTCGTAGTTTCCGTCGAAGGTATACAGGCCCTCGAACATGTGATGGGCGATGGTGGTCGCAAGGTCGGAGGTGACCACATGCTGGTCAAGACTTGGCGGTTCGCCCACGGTGGCATAGCGCAGTGTCTCTGCCGCCTGCCCGGGCAGGGACGCGGCCGAGCCGAGCGCCAGCGCAGCGACCCCGGCGATGAGGTGCATGGGGGCTCGAATGATATTCATGATGCTCTCCTGGTTGGCCAAAATCGGGACGATTGACGAGACCGAATCCGGAGCGCGATCATAAAAACCATTTTCATATAACGCAACAGAAGAGTTGCATTTTACTCAATTTGCGGTAATATTTTTCATATGATCGACATCGCAACCTTGACGGGCGATAATCGGCTCGCGAAGCGGAAACGCAGTCTGGAGAGGCATTTGTCGAGCAACGCCAAGGGAGTCAGCGAAGATCTGCTCTCGCGCATCGTGCGATTGAGTCCGACGATGCACCCGGCCGAGCGGCGCGTCGCCGACCTGGTGCTGTCGGACATGGACTTCGCCGTCCATGCCCGAACCACCGACATCGCCACGCGGGCAGGCGTGAGCGCCGCGTCGATCACCCGTTTCTGCCGCACGGTCGGATGCGAGGGATTGCGCGAGCTGAAGCTGGACCTGGCCAGGATTCTTGCCATCGGGGACCGTTACCTGCATCCCCGGGCTGTCCCGCTCGGCACCAGCGAGGCGGTCACGGAAATCGTCTCGCAGATCCATCGCTCGCTCGATTCCCTCGTCGAGCAGGTTGCCGACGAAACGCTGAAGCGGGCCGCCAAGGCCATCGCCCGCGCACAACGCGTCATGATCTTCGGCGGCGGCGGCGGCTCCTCCATGGCCGCAATGGAAGCCGAGAACCGCCTGTTCCGGCTGGGGCTGCACGCGTCGTCGTGCAACGATTCCCAGCTTCAGTTGATGATGGCAGCGACGCTGAGTGCCGGCGACGTGCTGCTCGTGCTGTCGATCACCGGCAAGTACGAACCGATCATCCGGGCCGCCGAAGTCGGCGGCCAGTACGGTGCCCACACGATCGCCATCACCGCGCCCGATTCTCCGTTGTCGCGTGCCACCGCCGATGCGGTGCCGTTCGAGACCGAGGAACCGGATAACATCTTCTCCCCGACACCGGCCCGCTATGTCCTGCTCGCCCTGATCGACATTCTGGCCTACGAGGTGGCGAAACTGCGCGGCAAGACGGCGGTCGAGTCGATGCGGCGCATCAAGTACCAGCTGGTCCATACCCGCGACGAAGACGACTCGAAGCCCCTGGGCGATTGAGATTGTCTCGTACGGCGTCGCAATCGTGAAACTGCACCTGCTCGCCATCGGCGAGGTCATGGCCGAACTCCGTCAGGAGCCGGAACCCGGTTTTCGGGTCGGATTTGCGGGCGACACCTTCAACACGGCAGTCTATTGCGCCAGGCAGCTGGGCCCGTCGGGCCGCGTCGGCTATTGCACCCGCATCGGTGTAGATCCGCTGTCCCAGGCGTTCCTGGCCGCGGCAAGGGACGAGGGTATCGACGTTTCGCAGACCGTCTGCGACCGGGAGCGCCTCATCGGCATCTACACCGTCTCGACCGACGAGGCCGGCGAGCGCAGCTTCCATTACTGGCGCGGCAATTCCGCCGCGCGCCGGTTGTTCTCCTGCGACGAAGCGTTGGCATCCCTGCCGCAGGCGCAACTCGTCTACCTTTCGGGCATTTCGCTCGCCATCCTGCCTGCCCCGGCCCGCAGGCGCCTCATCGCGCACCTGCGCGCCCTGCGCGAGTCGGGCGATTGCCACGTCGCCTTCGACTCGAACTACCGGCCGCAACTCTGGGAGGATCAAGCAACGGCGCGTCGTGTCACCGGCCAAATGTGGGAACTCGCCGATATCGCGCTGCCCTCGATCGACGACGAGATCGCCCTGTTCGGCGATGCTGACGAGGAAGCCGTCATCGCACGGTTCGCCGCTGCAAACCGGAGCGCCTGCGCCATCAAGATGGGGCTGCGCGGGCCGGTTTCGCCACGGCTCGACCGCGACGCGCATCCCGAATTCGCCCCGGCTCCACATGTCGTCGATACGACCGCCGCCGGAGACAGTTTCAACGGCGGTTACCTGGCGGCATTCCTTCGCGGCGAAGACGAATGGCGATGCCTTCTGGCCGGACACGAGATCGCCTCGCGCGTCGTCGGCGCGCCGGGCGCCATAGTTGCACGGAACCGAAACGCTCGTCCGAATTGACGATATCGAAGCCCGGCGGCATTTGCCGTCGTATCGACCGAGACCGGATCGAAACGGATGACCGTTAACGCATCGAACGTCGTCGCCCGGATCGGAGCGGCGGGACTGTTGCCCGTCCTGACCCTGGACCGAAGCGAGGCCGCGTTGCCTCTCGCAAGAGCGCTGTTGGCGGGCGGTATGCCCGCGGCCGAGATCGCCGTCAGATCGGCCGAAGCGGCGGACTCCATCCGCATCGTGCGAGAGCTGCTCCCCGAAATGCTGGTCGGCGCCGGGACCGTACTCGACGTCGCGCAGGTCGACACCGTCCGTAGAGCCGGCGGCCAGTTCATCGTCACGCCGGGCTTCAACCCGGCAGTCGTCGAGGCAAGCGTCGAGGCCGGATTGCCAATCCTGCCGGGTGTCAACAATCCAACAGGCGTCGAACAGGCAATGGGCTTCGGCCTCGAAGCGGTCAAGTTCTTCCCGGCAGAGGCCAGCGGGGGCGTGTCCTTCCTGAAGGCGTTGTCCGGCCCGTATCCTGCCATGCGGTTCCTGCCGACTGGCGGCATCGGTCCCGAAAACCTGTCGAATTACCTGGGGCTGCCCAATGTCCTCGCATGCGGCGGATCATGGATTGCAGAGCCTGCCCTCGTCCGGGCGTCCAGGTTCGACGAAATTACGCGCCTTGCCGCCGAAGCGGTGGCACTGACCGCCCGGCACGGTTGAGAACGCCGTCCGGAAATTCGGGGTGCCAGCGCGCAGACGCTTAGTGAGTATCGCCGAATCCAACCGGCCTATCGAATGTCGCCACCACGGGCCTCATCGTCGAACCCCGGCGCAGTACCTGCGGTATCCGTCTGCCTTGGCGCCGCATCCGCGCATATCGCCAACGAGAGGAGAGTTCCGGCCGTGAGCGGGGCGGCCGTTGGATGTCCGCGGGAGGGCATCCGCTGCCGTTTCCCTAACCGGTACGAAGGAGAACGCATCGTGAGCGCAGCAATCGCAATGCCCGGCAACACGGCGGCGACCTTTCTCATCCATTTCTTCGGACCCGGCCTGGCCGACGACCGTTACGCGGTCGAGAAGTTCCGGGCTTTCGCCGACGGCAACATTCGCCGCTGCCCCGACCCGGCGCCCGCCAGGGGCAAGGGCCGGCGCAAGGCCGACTACGCCACCGCGACCCTGAAGGCGGTCAGGGAGATGCGTCCGGCGCGCACCGAGATCATCGTCTGCACCGGGCTCAAGACCCGCGGCGGCGTCCAGATCTGGGGCGACATCGCCTCGGGCCTGTTCCACGACCGCAGGCAGAAGGGCTGATCCCTTCCTCCCGAGGACGTCCCGCCGGCCCGGCGCCGGCGGGGCGTCCTCCCGTCCGTTTCCGGATTGGCAGGAAGGACGCCATCATGGCTTACCGCGATATCGAGAAGCGGCGCAGGAACGACCTTGCGCGCTTCCACCGCCGCAACGCAGAACGCCGCGCGGCCGGGCTGTGTTTGAAGTGCGGCAAGACCGAGCCCGCGCCGGAGCGCACGCTGTGCGAACCCTGTGCGGAGAAGCGCCGCGCCGCCGACCGCGCCCGCACCGCTCGGCTCCGCGCCGAGGGCAAGCCGAAGCGCGACCCGGCCCAGGCAAAGCAGTACGAACGCGCGCGCAGCCGCCGGCTGCACTTTGAGAGGAAGGCCGCCGGCATCTGCACCAAATGCGGCAAGGTCCCGGCGCGCCCCGAGCGCACGACCTGCGAGCCCTGCGCCGAGAAGCATCGCGCCCGCGACCGCGCCCGTCACGCCAGGGCGAAGGCCGAGGGCATACCGTATGGCGGACGGGATCCGGAAGCCCGGCGCCGGGCCGGCCGGAAGCGCAGCCGCCGGCGCAGCGAGGCCCGCAAGGCGGCCGGTCTCTGTGTCCGCTGCGGCAAGGTCCCGCCCGAGAAGGGCCGGGCGATGTGCGCGCCGTGCCGCGACGACAGGCGGCAGGCGAAACGCGCGCGCCATGCCGAACGCCGCGCCGCCGGCCTGTGCGTCGAGTGCGCGGCGCCCGTGCCCGATGGCAAGGCCTATTGCGGCCCGTGCGCCTGGACCCGCTCCAAGAAGCGGAACATCGAGGCGAAGCGGGAGGCCGACCGCCGGCGCTATGCCGAGCGCCGCGCCCGGGGCGACTGCACCAGCTGCGGCAAGCCGGCCGACGGCGCGGCCGAGTGCGCGGCCTGCTGCGCCGCCGCCCGGAAGCGCTACGACGCCCGCCGCGCCGCCGGGGTCTGCGTCAAGTGCCGGACGCCCACTTTCGGCGGGACGGCCTACTGCGCGCCCTGCGCCGTCGCCAAGGCCGAGCGCCGCGACCGCGAGGCGGAATATGCCGCCCGGCGCCGGCGCTATGCCGAACGGCGGGCAAAGGGCCGCTGCGTCGGCTGCGGCGCGCCGTCGCCAGGGGTGGCCCGTTGCGAGCCCTGTTCGCGCAAGCACCGCGAGAGCTCGGGGGCGTTCCGCGGCATCCCGGTCTGGGACCCGAGCTGGACCGTGATCGAGATCGCCACCGGCGAGGCGCTCGGCACCTTCGACAGCGAGATGGAGGTCGCGGCCTGTCTCGCCTTCGCGAAACTCTCGCGCGACGAGGTCGAGGTGATCGCCGACGTCAGTCCCATGGCGAGCCTGACCGCCCCGGCCTGGTGGTGAGCCGCCACCGGCCCGGCGGGGCATTCCCTGCTGCGCTGCCGGCCTGCCGTCCGCCGGCCACGAACGCGCCGGCCGGCCCGCTGCGCTGCCGGCCTGCCGTCCGCCCGAACTCGCGGGGGGCCCGGACTAGGGCCCGGCCGGCTCGACGACGATCCGGCCGCGGCCGCGTTTGACGACGTAGCCGCCGCGCGGGATCTTCAGCGACCCGTTCCCGATCAGCGGCCACAGGGCATCGGCGACCTGCGCCGCATTCCGGTCCTCCAGGGCTTCTGCCGACTGCGCCGCCAGCCAGTCGGCGAACGCGCGTTCGCCGATCTCGTTGCCGACGGAGTTGCGGAGCGCGTTGAGCTTGCGAACCTGCCCCTTGCTCAGGGCGCTTTCGTCGATCGCGGATGAAGGCATCTGTCTCACTGTCCTCGATAACCATGGGCCGGCCGCCGCCTTCGGCGATGCCGGGACTGCGATAGCCGGAGAACCGGTCGGGCGCAAGGGCCTGCCCGGCCAGTGCGATGTCCGGCGGGGTCTCCGGCGGGCTGCCGTCCCGGAGCCGGAGTGTCGCGGGCGCCGGGCGAGCGCCCGGGAGGGTTGGAGAGAGCGGCTTTCCCGCCGGATACCCGGGCGCAGACAGCGGAGAGACACCCATGCCCGAATTCCCCCACGACGCCGACGACGGCAGCGACACCCCGACCGCCTCCGAACTTCTCGCCGAGGCGGGCCTCGATCCGAGGGCCGTCCGCGAAGTCCTCGCAGGGTCCGACGGCGTAGGAGAGTAGGAGGCAAGCCTGAAGAGGATGAGCGGGCGGGGGTCACCGTGACCTCGGTCACGTCGTGCGCCACCGTCGCGCTGTAGGTCTGACGGTCCGGGTCGAACGCACCGTCCAGGCCCACCTGCCCGCTCGCCGCGGCCCGGGCGCCCGTCGCGCCGGCCGCCATGCACAGCGCCGCCGACAGCAGCACCGCAATCCGTACCATCTTCTTCATCGGACAGCCCCCCCTAATTGCCGCTCAAGTCAAGCGCCCGCAGCCGGGCGTTCGCCCCGTCGGCGATCGTGATCCCGACCGTGGACGGTGAGCCCGGCGCCACGCCCGACGGCAGGTCCGGCTGGATCACCCCCACCTGGAAGCGCTCGTCGTCCGTGTCGGCGTCCTCGTGGGTCCTGATCGTGCCCGACCCGGTGGTCGAGCCGGCGGCGATCGTGATGCTCCTGATGAACCCGTGGTCGGCCGTCTCCGACGTGATCCCCCTCACCCTGAGCGGGATCACCACGTCGGTCGCCAGCGGCTTCGTCAGGACCGCCTGCAACTCCACCGGCGAGCCCTCGGCCACCGTGCCGTGCACCGCCCGCAGCGTCACCTCCGGCAAGTTGCTGAGGTCCTTGATCCTCACCTCCACCGAGGCCGGGCTGCCCGCCCGCACCCCCGGCGGCAGGTTGGCCGTGTCCAGCTTCACCGTGAAGGTCTCGTCGTCGGAGTCGCTGTCCCGGTGCGTCGGGATGTTGACGGTGCCGCAGGCGCGCTGGAGCCATCCGCTGATGGCGATGGACTCCGTCGTGCGGATCGGCAGGCGGCCGTCCGTGTCGCCCGTCAGCGACACCCCCCAGTCGCCGTCCTCCGAGGGGTTCGCCGAGGCCTCATCCGAGGCGCCCCCGTGGCTCAGCGCCACCGGAATGCGCACGGTGCGGCCCTGCTGCGGCAGCGCCGTCAGGCACGCCTCCACGCTCGCCGACGACCCCTCGTTCACCGGGTTCGGGCGGACGGAGAGCTTCACCGCGGCGGGAGCGGGCTCGCCCAGGCTCACCGACACGGTTTGGCCGACGCCCCAGCTTGGAGGAGTCGGACTCCCGGGCAGGTTGCCATAGCCCCAGCTCGCCATGACACCCTCGTAGTTCCCTGTGAACAGAGCGGCATCCGCGAGAGGGAACCGGGTGCCGCCAACCACCAGCACAAGGCCCCACTTGCGGTCCACGCCCTTGTTCAGGTGCAAGACGAGAAAGCCGCCGGAGTTTGTGAGCCGGAGACCGAGGATCGTGTACGTGACCCCGCCATATGTGAAGCTGGCGTTGTCGAGCGCTCCAGTATTCGAGCTGGCTCGAAAGCCCTTCCAGCTCCCTCCGTCTCCGACCGTCATGGTGCGGGAGACGACGGTCTCAAGCGGGGGCCCTTCGTTGTCCTGGATCGTCAGGGTGGCGCGCCCGCCGGTGGTCGGGACGGTGTGGTGGTCTCCGGTCGCCAGCCGCAGCACGATGGTCTCGCCCGACTCCATGTCCGAGTCGTCGGTGATGGCGACGGACAGGTTCTTCGTCTTCGAGGTGTCGGACGGGCCGAAGGTCACCGACTTGGTCGCGATCAGGAAGTCGCCGGGGTTCTGCGCGTCCGTCCCCTCCGTCGCCGTGCCCCCGCCCTGGCCCGTGACCACCTCCACCGCGAAGGTGGTCGAGGACGCCGGCAGGAAGTTCACGGTCACCGGCACGTTCACCGTGCCCGCGCCCTCCGAAACCGTGGCGGCGTAGTCGGGCACCACCGTGCTCCCAATCGCAGGCCGGACGCTGCCGAAGGCGACGGCCGGTGAAGTGACCTCAATGACCATCTCGGCGGCGGCGCTGCCCCCGGTCGCCAGCGTCCAGCCGGTGGCCGAGGTGCTCGCGCTCACCGCGAAGCACTCCTTGGTCCCGCCGGTATCGTCGCCGTTGTCGGCGGCGCGGAAGTTGCTCGAAGACCCCACCATCCGGCCCGCGGCCACCGTCAGGGTCGTCGGCGGGCTCGAGCCAACGTCCTCCGCAGTGGCCTTCGTGTGCCCGGCCTCGGCGCACAGGCCCGTCGGCACGTTGGTGCCGAGCTGCCGCGTCAGCGTGAACGCCAGCCCGCCGTCGGGCGCCGGGACGCTGAGGGTGATGCGAACGTCGCTACCGCTGCCCGGTGGCAGGGTGTACTCCGTCGGCTGGAACGACCACGTCTTCGCCTTCGGGGTGCCGGTGCCGAACACCCAGGCGCCGCCGCCGTTGGCGTTCGTCGCCCGCACCCGCACCCGATACTCGGTGTCGTTGGTCAGGCCGGTGATGGACTCCGAGGTCGTCACGCCGCTGCGGGAAACCGCCACCCAGGCGGCCGCCGGATCGTTGCCCGACGCCGCCGCGTCGTTCGCCACCGTGCCCACCTCCGCCGAGGTGTAGTGCACGTCGTAGCCCGTCACCGTCCCCGACGGCGCCGTCCACGACAGGTCCAGCTTCGCAGTGTCCGCCGTGACGGTCAGTGCCGTCGGCGCGACGGGCACCTTTTTGACGGTGATGATGTACTCTAGAGTCGCCGTCGTTCCGGTATAGTAGGCGGTAGACACCACCACGCGGGTGTTGCCGCTGGTGGCCAGCCTCACGGAGCGGGAGCCGGGGCTGCCGGATCCCGAGATCACGGCGGAACCGTCGATTGGATTCTCCCCGTCCCCTGTGACGGAACCTGCTCTAACTCTCATCCTGTAATCAGGATCAGTGGGGACAACCCAGGAGGCCGCGACGGTCACGCTGGTCGTGCCGTCCGGGACGAGCGCCGTATAGCTCGTCGTGCCGCCGGCGAACGTCGGAGAGATCGGGACGTTGTTCCCGCCGGCCGTCAGGGTCAGGCCGGTCAACTGGGAACTTGGCTGCGGCGTCGCCGTCGGGGTGCCGGTGCCGTGCACCCAGGCGCCGCCGCCGTGGGTGTTCTTCGCCCGCACCCGCACCCGGTAGGTGGTGTTGCCGGTCAGGCCGGTGATGGACTGCGAGGCCGTCGTGCCGCTGCGGGAAACCGCCAGCCAGCCGTCCGCGGCCGAGACGGTCTGAACCGCCGCGTCGTTCTCGACCGTCGTCGAGGACGTGTAGTGCACGTCGTAGCCCGAGATCGCGGAGACGGTGCTCGCAGGCGCCGTCCACGACAGGTCCAGCTTCGCAGCGCCCGGCGTCACGGTCAGCGCGGAAGACGAAATCGTGGCGGGCGCGCCCGCCACGATGCCGGTTATCGTGACCCAGGCGCTGTACCGGAAGTGGCTGTTCATGGTGCCGTCGGAGCCGGGCTCTTGGCTATAACTCCGTATGCGCAGGCTGTACGTTTGACCGTTGAGAGGTCCTTCGACGTTGTTGTAGAGATTCTTTGACAACGTATAACTGGTCGTCGTCGGGGTTTGGATAGGACTAGCGCTCCAGCCCCCGATGTTATTGTCAATAGCGAAACCAGCCGCCGTCCACGTGCCCCAGGAGCTGGGGGCCTCCCAGGTGAGGGTTATGCTTTCGTTGCCGGGGGTCGCCTTCACGTTCTGCGGGACCGAAGGCGGGGTCACCTGTGCAGAGGCCGGCGAGGCGGCAAGCAGGTGCAGGCCGCACAGCAGCAGCGCGAGGACGGGAAGGCAACGGAAGAGGCGGGCGCGGGGGCGCCCGGAGCGCGGGCCGGGTCTGGACGCTGGGCGTGCCGGGGCCGATGAGGCCGCACCGTGCGCGCCGGCCTGCCTGCCGTGGAGGTCTGTCCCGGGAGCTGCCCCGGGTTTCATTTCGATGCTCCCGGACCGCCGCTCCCGCGGCCATGTCATCGCGTTCGAAGCCATTGCTCCACCCTCACGTTCGTGCCGTATGGCGTGCTGGACCGGGGGGCCGTTTCGTCGTGCCTGCCAACCCATTCGGTACGGCCGGACACACGCACCCCCACTTTCCGCTTTTATGCGCGATAGCTATTACTATCGCGCGTAATCCGGGGCCCTGTGTGCGGACGGTGCGGAGGCCCCCGAATGTTCCTTGAACCCGCGTTCAACGCCTGCGAGGAGCCCGCAGCGGTCCGGGAAGCCGCGCTGGAGGAGCAGCTCGGACAGTTTGTCCGGGCCGCCCAGGGCGCCTTCAGCGCCAGCACCGAGCGGGCGCTCAGGTCCGATCTCGCCATCTACGCCGGGTGGTGCGCGGAGCGCGGGGAGAGGGTGCTGCCGGCCAGGCCGGAGACGATCGCCGCCTTCGTCGACGCCAAGGCGGAGACGCGGGCGCCGGCCACGGTGCGCCGCTACGTCACCAGCCTCGCCATCGCCCACCGGGCGCTCGGGCTGGAGAAGACGGTGAAGAGCCCGCCGGTGCAGCTTGCGCTCAAGCGCATGCACCGGAAGAAGGGGCGGCGCCAGGACCAGGCGCGGGGGCTGACCTGGCCGCTGCGCCGGCGCCTGCTGGAGGCGGCGGGGGAGAGATTGCTGGACGACCGCAACCGCGCCCTGCTCGCCGTCGCCTACGACGCGATGCTGCGCCGGGCGGAGCTTGTGTCATTGCAAGTCATTGACCTGCTTGAGGAATTGCCCGGAGACGGCAGCCTGCTGGTGCGCCGCTCCAAGACCGATGGCGAGGGCCGGGGCGAGATCGTCTGGGTCGCCCGGGACACCGTCCGGCTGGTCCGGGCGTGGCTCGGCCGCGCCGGAATGTCCGACGGCATGCTGTTCCGCTCGGTGGACAAGGGCGGGCGCATCGGCGCGCGGCTGCATCCCTGCCAGGTGCCGCGCATCTTCAAGGCGATGGCGCGCGAGGCCGGCCTGCCGGAGACGGTTGTGGCCGGCCTGTCGGGCCACAGCACCCGGGTCGGCGCGGCCCAGGACATGGTCGCCGCCGGCATCGAACTGCCGGCGATCCTGCATGCCGGGCGGTGGACGTCGACGGCGATGGTCAACCGCTACGGCGAGCGGCTGCTGGCCAGGCGCAGCGGGGCGGCGCAGCTCGCCCGGATGCAGGGACGGGGCTGAGCCGCGCCGGGGGGTGTACGGAAACGGCCGCCGGGCTATGATGCCCCGGCGGCCGGAACGGGCCGCAACGGCGGACGGGCGGGCGGAATCGGGTCCGCGCGGGCCCGGCAGTTCCAGATTCAAAAAATGCTATCGAGCGTAAAAACCGGCGGGTCCGGCGGCCCCGGCGGTCTGCCGGCCTGTCCCGGACAGGGCCGGCGGATCCCCGAAAAACACCGACAGTTCAACGGGTTGTCGTCCGAGGGAAGCGGGGTGTCGTACCCTGCCGCGGATCGGGCGGGCCGCCGGGTACGAAAGCGGATTGACAATTTTATGCGCGATAGTAATAGCTATCGCGCATAAAACGGCGCGGCGGAAGCCTGCCCTGCGCCGCCCCCGTGACGGCGCAAGCCATTGTTTTTCCACTCCTTTTCGGTCCTGGACGCCCTCTCCGACGCCCGATCGCCGTCGTCTGCGCCCGACAGGCCGATATCAAGCCGGGAACAGGAGCGACTGCGGCATTCCGGAAACAAGAATGCCGCGCTCGGCTGTCCGTGCGCGGCGCTGTCATCGGGTCCGGCGGCGGACCGCGGAACCGGGCCCGGCGCGTCCTCTGGCCGGGGTAGCGTTCCGTCTTCCGGCTGCCTGGGTCTGGTGCGCGCATCTCCCGATGGTTCCGTATCCGTGCAGGGGCGCGTCCGCAGGGGATGCCCTTCGGGAGTCAGGTGGGAACGCGACCGCCCGCGGGGCCAGTTGAATTTTCAAATGGCGGCCATTGGAAACCCTTATCCGGCGCCGCAGGCTGCCACCGGAGTGCGCGTCCCCAGCCTGGGGGAGGACCGGAAAGAACTTGCGCCGGGTTCGGCGATTGGCGCGAAGACGGATGCCTTCAGTATCCAGCTTGCGGAGGGGCCGCCAGGAACGGCCCCGGCCCCGCACGGCCCGGCGGGCGGCGTCCATGCGCGATGGGTGGTGAGGCGGTCCATGCCTCGTCCGGCCGCAGCCTTGCCGCGTATTGGACCGGACCCATTAACGCCCCCGGCGCGCTGGATAAGATGCCGAATGAAGGAAAGTGCGTGACCCGCCGGCATGGACGCCGGCGGCGGAACCGGGGCGGAGCCTCAGGCGGTCCTCGCTCCGCCGCGCCGCCCGGGGTCAGCCGCCGAACGGCACGACATAGCCCAGCGACAGCGTCCATTCCCGGACATCGAAGCTGTAGCCCAGCCTCGGATCGTCGGCCGCACCGCCGCCGAACCCGAAGGCGACGTCATCGGCCATGTGGCTCAGCCGCAGGTCGAAGCGGCCCGCGGCGCCCCCGAACTCCATGCCGATCCCGATCAGCCACGGATTCAGGGTGCGCTCCGCGCCTCTCGACCCCGCGATGTCGAAGGCCCGGTTGACGTGCCGCGCCTCGATCCTGGCCTCGACCCAGCGCGTGCCGGCGATCAGGTAGAGCGAGCGCCCCGGCCCCAGGAACTCCAGCGACTGCGGCACATGACCCAGCCGCACGTTCAGACCGACGGCGTGACGCCGTTCGAGACGCCACGCTCCGGGCCATACATCCGTGCCGCCCTCGCCCGTGCCCTCCAGAAATCCCGCCACCCTGCCGTTGACATGAAGCGTGCCCGCGACCTCGCCGGCGAGGTACAGCCGGTGCGACAGCGGCCAGCGGTACCCCAGGGCCGCGCTGATCCCGTCGACCGGATCCCGCGCGCGGTCGCCGGCGCTCATCGCGGAGAACGGCGAAGCGAACCCGACCGACTTTTCCTAGTCCACGACGGTCATGCTCCGTTCGAGCGCGACACGACCGTAGAACCCGTCCCCGGCGTTCGCGGTCGCGCACCACATGCCGCCTGTCAGCAACAGGCCGGCGGCAAGCCGGAGGCCGGGACGTGACGCTCGTGCAGGCATTCGGACATCCTCCGCCGTTCGTCCCCCCGATCCGCCCATCTCCTCGCGGTGCATCGCCGGGCGAACGAATGGTCCCGGGTTGTCGCGCGCCGGTCAAGCGCGGGATCGGGCTTGCCGGCCGGCTGACGCCCGGCGGCAGGTTCGTCCCTGTCTCGACCGGCTGTTCGAACGACGGGTTTCATGGTCGGCGGGCTTCGGGCAATTCGCTCCCGGCCGGGTGCTTCCGTACCGGGTTGCTCCCCATGGCGGCCCCGACATTGTCTCGGCGCGTCGAAACGGTGTTTCGGCGCCACGCGCCGCCCGCCGGCGTCCTGGTATTGAAAATTTGCACATGCGATTTGATGACCCGGTCCGCGATCGTCGCTCGGGAGCCGGCGGACCGGAACAATCCGCAATCCGTCGAGACACCCGCAGTATTGGGGAATTCCGTCGGGTCATCGCGATCCGACGTGAGACCGAACACGGCAACCGCCCCGGCTTTGGGGCCGGGACACAAGGTGGAGGCCGCCCTGCGCCCCGGTAAGGGGGCCTTCCCCATGTATTTCAGCTTCCCGCCAGCATTCCCTGCGTCGAGGTGATCCCTGGCAGCAGCCCAAACTTGGAGGCGCTCTCAACTGGTTTCCCGGCTGAGACGTTCGTGCTCGGAGATCATGAAAGTGAGATAGCTACGGATAAGATTGCAATACAGCCGTGCTTCGTCGATACCAAGTGCGAGCCCTTCCTTCAGGTCCAAACCATGGCGGACTCCACCGCCAGTAGGCGATGAGAGATAACCATGCAGGCTCATCATCCATTGGAGGATCTGCTTCTGCTGACCGTCTTCATGCTTACGGAGCTCCCCGATGATCTTGTTGAAGTAGTGTCCTTGGATACTGCCTTCGGGGAATTCCAAGCCTCGAAATGCCGTCGAGATAGTCTCAAGCAACCACAACAACTCCTGGACAGCTTGACGACCCTTGTTTTCCTCTAAGGCGCGGGCAGATGCTTGCAAGGCCTTGTCGATCATTTCTTTGGCCTGAGCATCGAGGGACGGTGCCTTATCTGGGACGGTAATCGGAACGAAGGTGCGGGTGGCGACAAGCCTTGGGGGATCTATCCAAAATCCGGCACCTGCCTCGTTTAGGATACCATTGATCCGTCTGACACCAGGCATCTCTATTTCAGGATAGAGACTTTCAAGTGCCTCGCAAGCATCGTAAAATGACTCGACAAAAAGCGGGGCATTATCGGCAGCCGTTCTCATCAAGCCATCCAGGTCCGTCGACGCCCAGCCCTCATCACTGCTTCGATAGCTCGGATAACTGCCTGCAGCCTTTGAAAAGTAGTGCTTGAAATGCTCCAAGATTTCCCAAGAGTCTCCTTGAGCGCAAATTCGGTCTATCAAATCCCGAAAACTCCACACCACCGAATGTTCCACTTGGCCAGGACTTTCGTAACGCCATGTGCCCTCGAACTTGAGCATTGGGGTCCTCCCGCAAGCAAATGAGCTTCTGCTGTTTCGATTCCAAACACAATCTTGATTGCTGACAGTCCCAGTAAGGCGGCTGCATTAATAGCAACCCTCTCCACCTCCTTTGAGCGACTGAGTTCTTCTGAGAAATCCGACTGCAAGTTCAGTCAAGGGCCTGACCAGAAAGTCCTGGAGGCAAGACTGTTGTATGTTGGCATCCGTTCTACGACTCAGTAAACGCCTCGGATTTCTCATCCTCGTTGCGTGCATTCTCGACCCGTCTCTCCACCCTTCGAAGCGCTTTCAACGCCCATCGCCTCACGGTCTTCTTTGGATGCCGCCGTAATTTCTCCAACGGTCCGGTGTAGCTCTCGAAGTACGGCACCACGGACCCCACCCAGCCAAAACTGTTCAAATTTCCCTCAACAGCTTCCACGACCCCCGCTCGATCTCCGAACTCGTCGAGCAACCTCTCCGCAATTGGATGCAACGAAAGGGGATCTCCTTCACAATCGGCGGGGGCCAGAAGCGGCACGATGCCTGCTACAAACTCTGGGGCAACATCGGGGTTAGCCGCGCACCAGGCAAACAAGGTTTCCTCCGGCAGGGCTAGGATTGGTCGGCCGCGAGCATCTACTCCGAACCCACGATCACCCAAGACGAAATGGAGCCGCCACATTCGCGACTCATCCGAAACGATAGCATTGCCAATTAGCGGCCAACATATCTCCGGAAAATCGGCCAAGAGAACGGGAACTAAAGGCGCGAATAGGCGTTCGCTGGATACCTCCGAAACTCCTACTAAGGCCTTTGACAGCGCCAAGGCCACACTACGCGCATCTGCGTCCTTCCTTCCCTTCGCCAGCATCCACTGCATGATTTCCTCGAAATGGCTACCAACCATCGGACCATCCGCCGCCCCTTCCCACCGAACCACATTCTCCGCTACTTTGCGGACTTGCGGTCGCAGCTTCTCAAGGGCGTCGACATTACCGAACGAGTACATTCCGATCAGATCGAGTCCCACAGCAAAACCAGCCGCGCTGTGGTCCAGCATTGCATCAAATAGGGGTGAAACTATCCCGGTAGGTAAGTTTGAAATGGCTCCGCCTATCGTCCAATAAGTCAGTTGCTCGGCAGGCAAGCGGCCGGATTCGAACGCATCCAACACCAGTTTCACGTCTTCCGCTGATACTTTCTGTTGCCAACAGATCAAAGGCAGCGCCGGGGCCAGTTCTTCCGATAGAGCAATGGTTCTCTTGGATCGTTCGACGACCTCCGGATATCTCTCGAGCAGCCCCTTCAGGT
The DNA here is from genome assembly GCA_965202925.1 of Alphaproteobacteria bacterium. GTDB lineage: Bacteria > Pseudomonadota > Alphaproteobacteria > Bin65 > Bin65 > Bin65. Next base: position 155,223 of record CBDBCG010000005.1, read on the forward strand.
AGCCAGAAAGAACGTCGAAGTTGCGGTCATCGTCGTGCACGTCGACAGTCGCCTTGCTGATTTCCTCAAGCCACTGAAGGGGATCGGAGATCAGTCCCGCCAGATATATTCCGAAGAGAGCCGACATTCGGTGCCGGCCCTTGCACAATTCGGGCAGAATTTCCCGTAACGCGTCCGGCCGTTGAACAAACTCTTCCGCTAAGCCGCGAATCGCCTCTTCCTGACGGTCTCTTCGAGTCTCGATGTCAAGTTTTTCGTCTGCCGGAAAATGCCACGGCATATCGCTGATCAGGTATCGCGCTCTGTGGGCCAGGTCTTCCGGCTCAAGCTTTTCTAGAAGCCGGCGCACACGATCGATCGTATCACGCTCCGTTTTAGCGCTGTCATACTGCAGGAACTGACTGAGGCTCTCAATTGCGGACTTCCAGGCGGTCTTGCGTTCTTCAACACGTTCAACGGCTCTCTCCACAACGTGGATCAGTCCAACGCCTATCAAGGAGCGGAGATGCCCACCGAGACCTCCGCGTGCGGCCACTCCAACCCAATCATCACGATTGCAAAGCCTCGCCAGAATGTCGATGCAGCTTTCGAAATATTGCCGTGATTCTTCGGTCTCGGTTGGCTGCCATGAAACACGATCGGGACGCAGTCCGCGCTTTTGTGACCCGCCGAACCTGATGAAGTGCCTCGTTTCAGTCGCCTTTACGAGCGCTTCGGCCACAACTCCTAGCTGGTCAGGGTCGTCCGTTTCAGCAGCTTCCCTTAGGAAAGCCAGCCGAGCTTCGCCGTCAGATTCGGTACTCCCGAGCAGTATGGGAAACAGCGCACAAAACTGACCGGTCGCGTTGTTTGCAACTCCGGGTTCGTTCTCGGCGACCGCGAGCCGAAGCATAAGGTCCGCGCCTTCTTCGAACGTCTCCCGATCAAAGCAGATCCTTTCAAGCGCCCAAACCAAATGGCGCCGCGTTGGACCTTCAATAGCCAAAAGATCCGTTTCGGCGCCAAGCAACCGTTCTAGCAGACTGACAACGGCGACCGGCTCAATCTCTGCCAGCCTGGACAACACTTCAGCATGCGCCGCACCCGCTTCTCCGTCGAGCCTCTCGAACGGCCCGTCGTGTCGGCATACGTGTCTCACCACCTCCTGGGAGATATCGGTCTCTCCAAGCCAAACCAATTGTCGGGCAGCCAGTATTCGCAGACCATGAGGCTTCAGTCCTGAAAGGACCTTGTCCCAATCAACTCGGCTCCAGCTCCCCCATTGCCGCTCGGCCAGCACTGCGGCAACCGGACGGGGTTGGATTCTGACCAATCGTCCTCTGCGCTGCGCAACGCCACGACGGATCAACTCTTGAGCGCCACCTCGGAGATCCGAGGCCGTCAAGGATCCATCTATCCCGGCAATACCTACGAGCTGTTCACGTGAAGGCTCGTCGTGCCAGACTAGGCCGAACACCGAAAAAAGTTGCGCTGTCCTGATCGCAAATTCAGATTCGAAAGGCTCACGCCCACGAACAAACGTGTCGACAAAATGCTCCTCTGTCGCATGCACGACCGGACAATCACCCGTCCATGCTTCCCTAATGCGGATCGCCATTCCGGGATAACCGTCGGCGAACCGAGCCAAGCGGCGCAGCATATCATTGTCCATGCCGCGAGCTCGTAAGCCGATGACATCCTCGGTGAGTGCAAGTGACGCCTTGCTGACGACAAACGTTTTGTCGTCTGGCCCATTCGATGGGATCTCGTTGTCTATTGTAATGAGCGAAAGACGGCCTCCGCTACGCATGATCAGATTTGCCAGCGATTCATGCGCCTCAGGCGCGCAACGATCAACGACAATGATCGCTCTAGCCCCCATATCCGTCCATGTTTGGACAACATGGATGATCGTGCCAAGGTCGGATACCGACGAGTCTGCGTAGAGCACCATACGGCTCAGGTCCTGCTTCTCATCGTGAGCGGCCGGACCGAGCGCTTCCACAACCAGACGAGATTTCCCTATGGCCGACGGTCCGACCACGCGGGCGATCCCCTGCGGTTCTCGGACCCTTTGGAACAGAAAGACGCGCAATTCACCAAGGCGTTCATCCTCCACCCAAGGCGAACGCTCGTACTCTCCTCGGCTCGACCAATTCGTCCAAGAATGAAAGGGCCCAATCGTTCCTGGCTGGGTTAGTTCAATCACCCACGTCGCCACCGAAGGATGACTATTCACCCAAGTCGCAACCTGGTCCGCGTCGCGGAACTCCACCCGCGCATCTTCGATTTGAAGGCCGACCTCTCGAAGAGCGCTCCGAATTCGCTTTTCCCGCTCTTCAATGGCTTCTTGCGTGTAACGGTGTGTGCAGAGCAAGACGTAGTTACCGCCGACCTCAAGGGCCCGACGCACCATTGCCTTGATCTCTCCTCTTTTGGTCCGGATCTCGTTTCCTGCTCGCGCTGGCGTAACCTTGCCCGCCTTTAGCTGGAATTGAGTAAGTCGACACGGAAGAAAGCGCGTCCGATCAGGACCTCCTTGCCATGTGATCCTTCCATCCTCGCCCCCGTCGGGCGCCGTGATATTGCCAGCTACGGGTATGCCATTGGCTGGTAGGTCGTTCGCCCAGGCCTCCGCGATAAGCAGCCGTTCAAGCAGCAAATGAAACGTCCGATCGGTCAGCGCAGCGATGTGTTCACCGGTTACCTCGAATGGACGAGGCCTCGGCAAACCCGTCATCGGTCGCGACCGGTCTCCCTTCAAAGGGGCGATCATTTCTGGGTGGGAGTCGAGCAACCGCAGCAAGTTGACGACCGATGCGGCAGGCTTCACCGACCCCGCCTCATACTTGGTGAATGCGCGCGGACCTCCTCCCAACAGTTCGCCGGCCTCGGTTTGCGAGAGACCGAGGCCTTTCCGTATCTCTCGAATTTCATCCGGTGTCATGTCGCCGCTTTCCTCTCTCAGAATGGACCATATTGGTTAATATCCAGTCATATTCACCATTATGGTCTATTTCTTGGAAAAAGACAACCCGCCGTGCACGCCTCTCCAAACCCACCATCGCCGATTGGCAGAGCAGCATCTGCCCGACGCTTCCTCTATTGGCTACAGTCGCTCAGGTATCACCGATCCGAAAAGTCACGCCATCCGCAGCCGCCCTGATGTGCGCTTGCGGGTGTGAGGATTTGACGGCGTGAGCACGGATCAGCCCCCAATGCGGGTAGCCGGTCGCAGTTCGTGCGGCCACGGACATAGCCGCGTCGAACGCGACGTCGTCCCTGTTGACAATGACCTTGAATGTCACCTTGCCTCCGGGCGTGTCCCGCCGACGCCAAGTCGTCTGGCAGCCCGCAGACCCTTTGAGCGGCAGCGCAGTGGTTGACGGCCTTCCGATCACGGCCTTTCAGGGGTGTTCGTTCACCGGTCCTAGCGCCGCCGGGCGGGCGTCGCGAGGCCGCATTGAAGTGAGATATGATGGCAGACGCGAGTCACGCGAGCTGTAGCGAGAGGATGAAGAGGCGTCAGGAACTAACCTTGAGCGGCTGGCAAGGCGCAACTTCCGGGTTGCGCGTCGAAGCGGAATCCAGGCGCCGGGTGCTTCTGCCCCTGAAGGGCGCGCTGCGGCGCGTGCAGGTGGTGCTTCCCGGTCACGCTATACAGCCCTGCTGTCGGCTCACGCCGACCTTCTGGACCAGATGTCCGGAATTCAGGTCCGCGGAGATCGGGAAGTGGATGGAGAATCGCGGGGACAAACCCTGGCCGCCACGTAACCCACCCAGATATTCGGCAGAACTTCTGATTCTAGACGGGGAGACGGCGCGGATCCTCGTATCTGCATAGCGCGCCCAGCGCTCGCCATAGTCATCGTTTATGAGGTCCAGGCTCAACAATCATCGGCCCCCGCTTCGGCTCGGACATCCTCGCATTCGTTTGGCGCCCACTACGCGAGGACTGGGCCGCGCTCTGCAACACCACACCATGCCCGTGCCGACCGAAGCTTTCGTCGAGATCCCACGCTGGACCGGCCGATCCGCGTCTGCCGCGCTACCCACCGACCCCAGCGCGGGTGATCTTCCGCCAGAAGCACGAGCCCGGCTGGCGCGGTCTGCCGGCCTTTGCCCATAAGCGTTCTCGGCGTAGCCGTCGTCGGCAGCCCGATCGCAAGCTCTGCCTTTGTCCGCACCCCACCGGCACTGCAGCACCGGGAAGACCGAATCGAGGAAGAACTGGCGATCCCGAGAAGCCACCGGAATAGACTTCGTCAGCCGCCCGGTACTTTCTCACCGGCTTTCTCGATGGGCTGCCCGGATTTGGAGTTTTCAGCTCTCCGTTCCGTCCCGCGCCCTACCCGGCGACCTCCGCGATCCGGCTGGCGATGCGGTTGGCGGCGGACTTGAGCGGGTCGTCGGCGAGATGAGCGTAGCGGGCGGTCATGTGCACGGTGGTGTGGCCGAGCAGCTTGCCGATCATCGGCAATCCCTCGCCGACCAGCAGGCCGCCGCTGGCGTAGGAGTGTCTCAGGTCGTGAATCCGCACGCCCTCCAGACCGGCCCGCCGGCAGATGCGCTCCCAGTAGTAGTGCAGATTCTTCATCGGACTGCCGGGCCGGCTGCCGGCGACGACCAGGGGATCGCCCTCTCGCTTCGGGATCGCGCGCAGGACTGCGATCGCCGGCTCGCCCAGATGCACGGTCTTGGCCCCGGTTTTCGAATCGGGCAATCGCAACTCGCCGGCCTCCAGGTCGACATGCTCCCAGTGCAGCGTCAGGATCTCCGAGCGCCGGCAGCCGGTCAGCATCAGCAGGCGGATCGCCGCCACGACCTCGGGCGGCTCCAGCCCCCGGTCCTCGCCCTCCTTCAGGGCCGCGCCGAGGCGTGCGTATTCCACGTCGGACAGGAAGCGCTCGCGCTTTTCCTCGCGGTAGCGCCTGACGTGCCGGCACGGATTGGAGCCGTCCGGGCGCAGGCCCCAGACCTCGGACAGGGTGAAGAGGCGCGACAGGATCTGGACGGTCCGGTTGGCCTGGTAGGGCGTCGCCCGCAGCGCATGGTGCAGGGCGACGATGTCGGCGCGTTCGATGTCGGCGACCCGGCGGTTGCCGAGCCTCGGGATGACATGGTTCACCAGCGCGCTGCGGTAGACCTTACGGGTGCCGGGCTTGCAGTGGGCGGCGGCATACTCCTCCAGGAAGCGCTGCGCCAGTTCGGCCATGGACGGCCCCCGGGCGCCGTGTCCGCCGACGGCCGCGGGGTCCCGGCCGGTGCGGGCGGCGGTGATGATCTCGGCCGCCCGCGCCCGCGCCTCGGCCGGGGCGATCGGGCCGTGCGGCCCGATGGTGGTCTTTACGACACGCCCCCTGTGGCGGTACTTGACGATGTAGACCCGCTTGCCGGTCGGATGGACGCGCACGCCGAAGCCCTTGATTTCGTCGTCCCAGACGACGCGCTCGCGTTCGTGGGGCCGGAGGGAGTCGACGAGGCGCTTGGTGATTTTCGGCATGGCGGGTCTTCCCGGCGGTGTAGTCCGGTACCCGATAGGTACCCGGAGACTGCGTACCAGGGCGCAATGTAGTGCGTCGGTGTCGGAGGGAAAACCCCTGAAGCCAAGGAAAACAGCCAAAATTCATGCCTCTGTCCATCCTTGGCATCGTTATGTATTAGATTTCTCCACTACGCGGCTGCGCCGCTCCGGTCGAAATGACGCGGAGGGGCTCAGCCGACCGTGACCACCGCCTCGCCCTTCAGCTTGACGTCGCCGTGCTCGTCGGTGGCGGCGATGTCGAGGCGCAGGCGCCGTTCGCCGTCCTGCTCGAACCGTTCGGTCACCGTGCCGGTGCAGCGGATCCGGGCCCCGACCTGGGTGATCGCGGCGAAGCGCACGCCCCAGCTGCGCAGCGCCGATTGCGGCGCGAAATCCGTCAGCGCCCGACCGAGCCAGGCCATGACCAGCATGCCGTGGGCGAACACGTCGCCGACCCCGGCCTCGCGGGTGAAATCCGTATCGATGTGGATCGGGTTGTGGTCGCCCGACGCGCCGGCATAGAGCGCCAGCGTTTGCCGGGACACCCGGTCGATCACCAGTTCGGGGATGGCGTCGCCGACTTTCATTTCCGCTGCGTTCACTCCGCTCTCCCCTAACCGTGGCGCTGGACGACGACCGCGGTCATGGTCGCGCACAGGGCGCCGTCCTCGTTCACGGCGTCGGTTTTCTGCACCATGAATTCGAGCAGACCGCCCCTCTTCTCGTAGATGTCCTCGATCCGTGTCGTCAGCGTGATCGTGTCGCCGGCGCAGACCGGATGGAAATATTCGAAATGCTGCTCGCCGTGCAGCAGTTTCGCCACGTCGAAGCCGAGCTTCACCATCGCTGCCGTCGGCTCGGAATTGCGCTGGGCGAGGCAGAAGACCAGGGTCGGCGGCGCCACCAGGTTCGGATAGCCGGCGGCCTGCGCCGCGGCGAGATCGGTATGGATCGGGTCGGTCGCGCCGATGGCGCCGGCGAACTGGCGGATTTCGCCCTTCTCGACCTCGGCCACGACCGGTTCGAGCACCGTGCCGATCAGGTTCCGGTCCAGCCGGGGCATCCGCGTTCCCTTCGTCTTTGGGCTTCGTCGTCCGGGATCGTTCTGCGGTGGGGCTATCGCCCGCACCCCGCCCTGTCAACGCGGCAAACGGAAAGCGCCGTGGCGCCGGCCCCCGATTCCGGTTTGCCGCTTCCAAAAAACCGGCGCCCCTTCCGTCATTTCGACCGGAGCCCCGGCCCCCGGCCGGGGCGGAGTGGAGAAATCCGGCCGGCGACGGAGGCCGGCCAAACGCCGGAGCCCTCGGCGTCGACGGCGCGGTGATCGGATTTCTCCACTCGCTTTGCTTCGGTCGAAATGACGGGGAGGGGATTGCCCCTCGGTCGAAATGACGGGTGAGAGCGTAGCGCCTCTTGCGGCGCCCTGCCCCGCCGCTTGCATTCGCGCGGCCAATCGCTAGGGTCGCATCGCGCAATCGCCAACCGCAGACGCCCCCATGCCCGACGCCGAAAGCCCCGCCATTACGTTCGATCCGCTTTCGGCCGAGGCGATCCGCGATCCCTATACGGCGATGGCGCCGCTGCAGGCCGAGGCGCCGGTTTACTGGTCCGACAGTCTCGGCGCCTGGGTGGTGACGCGCTACGACGACATTCGCGAGGCGTTCCGCGACCCGCGGCTGTCGTCGGACCGCATCCGGCCGTTCATCGCGCGGGCGCCGGCCCCGATGCAGGACATGCTGAAGCCGCTGGGCGACCATCTCAACCTTTGGGCCGTGTTCACCGATCCGCCGGACCACACCCGCCTGCGCGGCCTGATGAACCGCGCCTTCACGACCCGCGCGGTCGAGGCGCTGCGCCCGGAAATATCGCGGATCGTCAACAGGTTGCTGGACGATATCGATGCACGGATCGAGCGGACCGGCAACCGCGAATTCGACTTCATCCACGCCTTCGCCTATCCCCTGCCGGCGCTGGTGATCGCCCACATGCTCGGCGTGCCGGACAAGGATGTCGACAAGCTGAAACGCTGGTCGGACCTGCTGGCGAAGTTCGTCCTGACCTCCCGGAGCGATCCGCAGAAATACCGCATGGCGTCGGACGGCATCGTCGAGATGGAGGCCTGGTTCCGCCGCTTCCTGGAGGAACACCGGGCGCACGGCGCGGAAGACGTGACGACCGGCCTGCTCGATGCGCGCGACGAAGGCGACCGGCTGACCACCGACGAGCTGGTCGCCTGCTGCGTGCTACTGCTGTTCGCCGGCCACGAGACGACGACCCAGCTGCTCGCCAACGGCCTGCGCGCCCTGATCGAGAATCCGGCGCAGATGGCGGATCTTCGCGCCAACCTCGACGACGTCGCCCTGGTGCGCAACGCGGTCGAGGAGATGCTGCGCTTCGACGGGCCGTCGCTGTCCATGGTCCGCGTCGCCACGGAGGATTTCCTCTGGCACGGCCGGCGCATCGCCCGGGGCGACCGGCTGTTCCTGATGATGTGCATCGGCAACCGCGACCCGCGGGTGTTCCCGGAGCCGCATCGCTTCGACATCCGGCGCGACGAGGCGAAGAAGAATTTCGCCTTCGGCTACGGCATCCATTTCTGCATCGGCGCGCCGCTCGCCCGGCTCGAGGCAGAAATCGCCTTCCCGCTCCTGCTCCGGCGCTGGCCCCGGCTCGCCATGGCGGAGGACGACCCGCCCTGGTCCGACAGCATCCTCAACCGCGGCATGCTGCACATGCAGGTGCGGGTGTAGGCCCTCTCGCGCGTCCGTCGTCAAGCGCAGAAGTATCCGGAGGCCTTCGTAGGGGAGGGTTTTAAACCCTCCCCTACGAACCGGCGCCCCTTTCCGTCGCCGGGACAACGGTATGACGATTGGCGCCCCGCCCGTCATTTCGACCGGAGCGTAAACCCTCCCCGTCATTTCGACCGGAGCGGCGTCAGCCGCGTAGCGGAGAAATCCGGCCGGCGACAGAGACCGGCCAAACGCCGGAGCCTGCGGCGTCGACGGAGCGCGGACCGGATTTCTCCGCTCCGCCCCGGCCGGGGGCCGGCGCTCCGGTCGAAATGACGGCCGGAGCGACGCCGCCCCTCAATACGCGTATTTTACCGAGCAGCCGTATTGGCGCGTTATCGGTTCGCTGACCTTTTTCCCGGCCGCGATCTCGCCGAGCGCCGCGGTGACATAGTTTTTCGCCCGCGGAATGTCGGCGGGGTTGGCCGAGCGGATGCTGTCGATGGCGCCCATGTAGAGCAGCGTGCCGTTCTTGCCGACGATGAACATGTGCGGCGTGTTGGTGGCTTCGTATTGCCGGCCGATCGTTCCTTTCGGATCGAGGATGACATGGCTCGGCGCGGCATCCCGCGTCTCGGTCAGCCGGTTCGCGCCGGCGCCGTCGACATGGCCCTGGCGGCCGGGCGCCGAGGAAATGATCGACAGCCAGACCGCGCCCATGGCGCGCGCCGCCTTCTGGGTCTTCTGCATGTTGCCGGCGCCGTAATGCTTCGAGACATAGGGGCAGCCGTGGTTGGTCCATTCCAGCACGACCAGCCTGCCGCGCAGATCGGAAAGCGTCACCCGCCCGCCATTGCTGTCGACGCCGGTGAAATTCGGCGCCGTCTTGCCGACCTGGGGCGAGGCGATTGCCGGGGCCGCCAGGACGATTGCGGCAGCGGCGGCAGCATATTTCAAATGCTTCAACATCCTTCTTCCCCCTCGCAGGCTTCCTCTGCGAAAGCCGTGCAGTGCTTATACCTCTTCCTCTTCAGAATTGCTGTGCGAAAAGGCAACGCGCCGCCCGAATCCCGCTATTGGTGGGAGGATCTCCGCCCAAGCGCACCCCCATCGACCCCGCTGACGCGGGGCCACTTCCCCCTCTGAAGAGGGGGAAGGAAAAAATGGGGATAATTCTCTGTTTTACCTTACTTTTACCTCCCCCTCTTCAGAGGGGGAGGTCGGCGCGCGTCAGCGCGACGGGTGGGGGCGTCGCGGCCGAGAGCCTAGTCGCGCGGCCTTTCGGCCCGTCTTGTCTCCGCGGCCATGCTGCGGATCGCCGCGACCGTGCCGCCTTCGGTCAGGATCTGGGGCAGCACCATCGGCTTTTTCGGTGATCCCTCCGGCGGATAGATAACATAAAGCGGCACGCCGGAGCGGCCGAAAGCGGCCAGATGAGCCGTAATGACCGGGTCGCGGCGGGTCCAGTCGCCCTTGAGCGTCGCCATGCGCGCCGAATCGACCGCCTTCCGGACGCTGTCGAGCCGCAGCACCACCTTTTCGTTGGCGATGCAGGTGATGCACCAGGCCGCCGTGAAATTGATGAAGACCGGCCGGCCTTCCGCGCGCAAAGCCGCAAGCCGGGCTTCGCTGAACGGCTGCCAGACGATCCCGCCGCCGGCTGTCGTCCCGGCCGTCGCCAGATCCGGCCCGGTATACGCCGTACCCGGCGCGCCGCTGTCGGCGTACCGGACCATGGCAAAGGCGACAATGACCGCTATCGCGGCGGCGCTGAGGCCGGTCAGCCGCCAGCGGCCGGAAGCGCCGGCGCTGGCCTGCCACAGCCAGGCCGCGAAGGCGAGCAGGACGGCGCCGGCGAGCGCCCCGAGTACGGCCGCGTCGCCGGCCTGCAGGGACAGAACCCAGATCAGCCAGGCCGCCGTCGCGAACATCGGGAAGGCGAGGAACTGCTTGAACCGGACCATCCACGGCCCCGGCTTCGGGATCAGGCGGAGCAACGCCGGCGCCATGCTGAGCAGCAGGAACGGCAGCGCGAGGCCGAACCCGAGCGCCAGCATCACCGCCATGGCGACGGCCGCCGTCTGGCCGAGCGCGAAGCCGACCGCCGCGCCCATGAAGGGCGCGGTGCAGGGCGTCGCGACGATCACGGCGAGCACGCCGGTGAAGAAGGAGCCGCCGAGGCCGGACCGCTCCGCCAGCGCGCCGCCGATCCCGGCGAAGCGGCCGCCGATCTCGAACAGGCCGGCGAAGTTCAGCCCGATCAGCACCATGAGATACGCCATGAGTAGGACGAACACCGGCTCCTGAAGCTGGAAGCCCCAGCCGGCCGCCTCGCCGGCGCTGCGCACCGCCAGCAGCACCGCGCCGACGACGGCGAAGCTCGCCAGGACGCCGACGGTGTAGGCCGCCCCGTGCCGGGCCATGCTCCGGCCTTCATTGGCATGGCGGGCGAAACTCAAAGCCTTCACCGCGAGCACAGGCAGCACGCAGGGCATCAGGTTGAGGATCAGGCCGCCGAGCAGGGCGAGAATAACGGCCTCCCAGAAGCCGATCGAAAAGGCCGGGGCGGCTTCGGCCGCCGTCAGCCGGAAAGCTTGGGTGGCGATCTGGCCGTCGCCCAATCGTTCCTTGACGACCAGCAGGCCGCCGACCTTCGCGATCGGTTTCGCGGTCTTGCCGCGCCGCGTCTCCAGGGTGAGCGCGCGGTCCGTCACCGTCAGCTTCTGCGGTGCGGCGTATTTCACCACGCCGTGGCCGTAGGGATAGAACCAGGCGTCCTCGATGACCTCACGCTTCAGCCCCGCCGCCGCAACATCGAGCCGGAACCTGTTGTCGCTAAGCCGAAATTGCGCCGTCCACGGCGACGGTTTCGGGAGCGCGGCGCGCGCCTTCGCGAAGACCGGGCCGGCGCGGAAATCGGCGATCGGCGGACCGCCGGCGACCGGCAGGCCGATCTTCAATACCCCCTCTTCCGGAATGCACACCTCTTCGCAGACCAGCCAGGAAGCGTTCGCCGTGAGGGTTACCTCCCCGCCCGGCCGGGCATCCTTCGGCACCGATATCGGCACCAGATGGATCGCCTCGCCGCTGTAGCCGTAGTTGAGCAGCGGCCCGACCGGGAGGCGCTCCGGCGGCGGCCAGACGATATCGCCGGCGCTGTAGCCCGGCGGCAGCACCCAGTCGATCCGGGTCGCCTCGCCCGAATCGCCGGCGTTGCGCCAGTAGGTGTGCCAATTCGGGACGATCCTGAAGACGAGCGCGACCCAGGCGGTCGCGCCGGGCCGGAGCGCGACATGCTCGCTCAGCAGTTCCGCCGTCACATGCTTCGTGCGGAAGACCGGGCCGGCCGGCGCGGACTGCTGCGCCCCGTCCTGCAGTATCGGGCCCGGCAGGTCGAGGCCGCGCAGACTGTCGCTTTGCGACGTCTGCGCCACGGCCTGACCCGCCAGCGCAAGGCAGGCCGGCATGGCGAAAGACGTCAACAGTCGAATGATTTTGCCAATCATTCCGCGGCGTTACGGGGCTGCCGGATGGTTCGGCGCAATATGGGTACCCCAATATGGCAAAAACAAGCAGGTGCGGATCTCGCAAACCATCACGTTCGCGCCATCGCGCCGCCCCATCGTGCTTCGGGGCGCCGTGGAGCGGCTGGCTACCGGGGCAGTGAGGCAGTTTGACAATATCGAGCGCGCAGCGGCCCGAAAACGTCCTGCCGTCCACCTCCCCTGCCTAGTCACCCCGGACGCTGCGCAGCAGCGATCCGGGGACCAGGACCACATGCAAAGACCCGTCGGATCGACTCTGGACCCCGGACTTCCGCTTCGCTCCATCCGGGGTGACAAGGGAGGGGATTCGGAGAGAAGCCCGGGCTTTGTCCGGTGCCGAAAGCCAAACCGGCTCACCATCCGGCAATCGGGCTACTGGCAAACCGGCGCGGCGCTGGTGTAAACATCCGGCGACGGTACCAGGCAGTTCGGGAGGTAAACGCCATGGCCGGCTCGGTCGCCACCATCATGGACTATCCGCTCACCCTCAATCATCTGCTCCGGCGGATGAAGGAGGTCTATCCGACGCGCGAGATCGTCTCCCAGCGGCCCGACAAGTCCGTCCAGCGCCAGACCTACGCCGAGATCTGCGCGCGGGCGGAAAAGCTGGCGCGCGCGCTGGTTGCGGCCGGCGTGAAGAAGGGCGACCGGGTGGCGACGCTGGCCTGGAACCACAGCGCGCATCTCGAATGCTATTACGGCATCCCGGCGGCCGGCGGCGTCATGCACACCCTCAACCTGCGGCTCGGCCCGGCCGACATCGGCTATATCGCGACCCACGCCGACGACCGGATCGTCATCGTCGACGACGTCCTGCTGCCGCTTTACGACCAATTCAAGGACCGGATGCCGGCGCACCGGACCGTCGTCATCCCGTTCGGCGGGCCGGCGCCGGACGGCATGGAAAGCTATGAGGATTTCATCGAGACCGGCGATCCCGCAACCGAACTGCCGGAAATCGACGAAACCGACGGCTGCGCCATGTGCTACACTTCCGGCACCACGGGCGACCCCAAGGGCGTGATCTATTCGCACCGCGGGATGGTGCTGCACTCGATGGTCGGCGCCCAGCCGGACATGCTCAATTTCAGCATGAACGACTGCATCCTCCCGGTCGTGCCGATGTTCCACGCCAACGCCTGGGGCATCCCCTATGCCGCGACCATGACCGGCGCCAAGCTGGTCTTCCCCGGCCCGCATCTCGATCCCGACAGCCTGATCGCCCAGTTTATTTCCGAGAAAGTCACCTTTTCCGGCGGCGTGCCGACGGTGTGGCTCGGCATCATCCAGACCATCGAGAAGGAGCCGGCGAAATACGAGGCGCTGCGCGGGCTGCGCACGGTGGTCGGCGGCTCCGCCGCGCCGCCCGCCCTGATCCGCCGCTTCCAGGATTTCGGCATCACCGTGCTGCACGCCTGGGGCATGACGGAAATGTCGCCGCTCGGCACGGTCGCCAACGTCAAGCCCCATCTCGCCGGCCAGGGCGAGGAGATCTATTTCGATTACCGCTCGAAGCAGGGCTACGCCGCGCCCTTCGTCGACCTGCGCCACCGGGACGGCGACGGCAACATCCTGCCCTGGGACGGCGAATCGATGGGCGAACTGGAGGTCCGCGGGCCGTGGATCGCCAGCAGCTATTTCAACTACCCGGAAGCCGGCGACCGCTGGAGCGACGACGGCTGGTTCCGCACCGGCGATATCGTGACGATGGACAGCGAAGGCTATGTCCAGATCACCGACCGCTCGAAGGACGTCATCAAGTCCGGCGGCGAGTGGATCAGCTCGGTCGATCTGGAGAACGCCATCATGGGCCATCCGGCGGTCAAGGAGGCCGCGGTGATCGCCCTGCCGCACACGAGATGGGACGAGCGGCCGCTGGCCTGCATCGTGCTCAAGGACGGCGCGTCGCTCACCAAGGCGGAACTGGACGGCCACCTGCTCAGCGACTTCGCCAAATGGCAGCTGCCGGACGACATCGTGGTGATCGAGGAAGTGCCCAAGACCTCGACCGGCAAGTTCCAGAAACTCACCCTGCGCAACCGTTTCGCCGACTGGCAATGGGGCGCGGACGAACGGATGGCGGGCTGACCGTGACCGGATTCACCGACCGGAAACGCGAAGACGGCGAAACGCCGCCGACGGCGCTGTTCGCCGCCGGCGACATCTCCAGGCGGATCGAAACGCTGGCCGACGACATCGCCCGGGCCATGGGGCAGGAATTCGTCCTGCTCTGCGTTTTGAACGGCGCCTTCATCTTCACCGCCGACCTCGCCCGCGCCCTGGCGGCGCGCGGCTGCCGGCCGCGCATCGAGTTCGCCAGCTTCAAGAGCTACGGCAGTTCGACGGAAAGCTCGGGCCGGGTCCGGCTGGTCGGGGAATTCCCCGGCAACCTGGCGAACGAACGGGTCCTCCTGGTCGACGATATCCTCGATACCGGCCGGACCCTGCTGACCGCACGCATGATGGTCGAGGACGCCGGGGCGGAAACCGTCGCGACCTGCGTCCTGCTCGACAAGCCGGCGCGCCGCGAGGCGCCGGTGGAGGCCGATTATGTCGGCTTCGCCATCGACGACGTGTTCGTGGTCGGCTACGGCATCGATTACGCCGAAAAATTCCGCTACCTGCCGGACCTGGCGCATATTTCCGGGTAGCGCAGGCTTAGATAGCCGGCATCAAACCCCACTTCCGTCATTTCGACCGAAGCGGCGTAAGCCGCGTAGCGGAGATATCTCTCCCGCGCGGTGCTTCGGACCCCGCACGGTGCGGGAAAGATATCTCCACTTCGCGGCCTTTCAGGCCGCTCCGGTCGATATGACGAAGGCGAGTCGGCAGGCCGGGCGGCAGGGATAGCAATTCGCCCGAAGGTGTAGGGGAGGGTTTCAAACCCTCCCCTACGGAAGATCGGATTTCGGCAGGTTCCGGCAGATTTCCGGTGGCGTTTGCGGGCCGCATGGATTCCGGCCGGGCCGTGACCCGAAAAAACCCTTGACGGCGGAATAAAGAACATTATATGAACATGCGTCCGCGACAGCGGTGTGGCGTCTGAACGACGACGCACGCTGCCCGGCGTGCCCTGCCCGGCGTTTGGCGTTGCGCTGTAGCGGCGGTCCGGATTCCGCACTTCCCGTCCGTGCAAAAAAACGCTGTAGGAAGACCGGTCTGTCTGCATTAACAAAACCCTACAACCCATTGTTTTATCTGTATCGAATTTAGAATGAATGTTCAAAAAAAGGAATAATATCCTTTTTACCTGTGGGCGCCTTCGGCGCGCCGCCGGGCAACTCCGGTCGAGAAGCCGGGAAAGACGTTCGAACGGCCGGGCGCAATCCGCCCTAGCTCCGCCAGCGCAGCACGGTCTCGGGCACCGGGTTGCGGAAGGCGCGGCCCTCGGCGCGGGATGCCGCCAGTTCCTTCTTCAGCGCCATGTACCATTTCGCCGGCGTATCGGCGTCCGGCAGCAGCATGGCGGCGTCGGATTTCCTGCGGCCCTCGCGCTGCCGGTTCATCGCCGTGCGGTCCTGGTTCAGGAAGTTGCGCGTGACCGGGACGACCAGCGGCTTGGCCAGCGTCATCAGCGGGTGCGACCAGTACATGACGTGATGCATCGCCGTGCGGTATTCCGAAACCGGCGTCATCGCGGTCACGCCGACATAATAATGCCGGTCGCCCAGCGTCATATGCTCGACCCGGACGCCGGGCAGCCGGAAGCCGATCTCCACCGTCTTCTCGCCGCGCAGCATGCGGATGATCCGGCTGTTGGCGCTCGGCGCGTGGCGCACCATGGTGAAGCCGAGTTCCGACGGCGCGTAGCGCTTGGCCTTTTCCGTCAGCGTTTTCGACGAGCGCCACCACCAGTTGCGGTGGACATAGGCGCCGTGGGCCGGATCGATCAGCCCGATCACCGCGTCGTCATAGTGGCACTCCAGCTCCAGGGTCTCGGCGATGCCGGGCCGGCCGCGCGCCGGGATCTCCAGCACTGAGGGCAAATCCCCGCCGCCGTCTCCGCCGCCGGCGCCCGACCCGTCGCCCATATAGACCCAGACCAGGTGCTGCGCCTCGCGGCAGGGATAGGTTTTGGCCCCGATCCGGTCGAGCCGGACCGAATCGCGGTACTCCTCGACCAGCGAGGGAATGTTGCGGCACACGCCGTCGGTGCCGAATTGCCAGCCGTGATAGGCGCAGGTCACCGTCTCGCCGTCGAACCGGCCGGCGGAAAGCGGCATGGCGCGGTGCGGGCAGATATCGCGCATGGCGAAAACCTTGCCGGCCCTGTCGCGGCCGATCAGGACCGGCTCGTCGAGCAGCGTCCGGTGAACCGTCGTGCCGCGTTTCAGCCCCGTGCCCGGCATGGCGAGATACCACAGGCCGCGCGGCGCCACCTGCACCCCGGCCGCTCCGGTACTCACTTCCGACGGGAGTACCGGCGCGCTGTCGCCCATTTGCCTCTCCGCCATCGAACCCGCGTTCCCGTCGCCGCCGCGGCGCCGGACCGGGGCCGGTCTAGGACCCCATCCGCGCCTGCAGGCCCTCGTCCAGTTTCTCCAGGAATCCGCCGGTGGTCAGCCACTCCTGGTCCGGCCCGATCAGCAGCGCCAGATCCTTGGTCATGTGGCCGCTCTCGACGGTTTCGACGCAGACCTGCTCCAGAGCCTCGGCGAAATCGGAGACCGCCGGCGTCTCGTCCATCCGGCCGCGGAATTTCAGGCCGCGCGTCCAGGCGAAGATCGAGGCGATCGGGTTGGTCGAGGTCTCCCTGCCCTGCTGGTGCTGGCGGTAGTGGCGGGTGACGGTGCCGTGCGCCGCCTCGGCCTCCACCGTCCTGCCGTCGGCGGTCATCAGCACCGAGGTCATCAGGCCGAGGGAGCCGAAGCCCTGGGCCACGGTGTCCGACTGCACGTCGCCGTCGTAATTCTTGCAGGCCCAGACGAAACCGCCGGACCATTTGAGCGCCTGGGCCACCATGTCGTCGATCAGCCGGTGCTCGTAGCCGAGGCCGGCTTTCTCGAACTTGCCGGCGAATTCGGCGTCGAAGACCTCCTGGAACAGATCCTTGAAGCGGCCGTCATAGGCTTTCATGATCGTGTTCTTGGTCGACAGGTAGACGTCGCAGTTCCGGTTCAGCCCGTAGTTGAGCGACGCACGGGCGAAGTCGCGGATCGAGGCGTCGAGGTTGTACATCGCCATCGTCACGCCGCCGCCGGGGAACTGGTAGACCTCGCGCTCGATGGTCGTGCCGTCGTCGCCGTCGAAGCGGATCGTGAGCCTGCCGCTGCCCGGCACCACGAAATCGGTCGCGCGATACTGGTCGCCGAAGGCGTGACGGCCGATGATGATCGGCTCGGTCCAGCCCGGCACCAGCCGCGGCACGTTGCGGCAGATGATCGGCTCGCGGAACACGGTGCCGCCCAGGATGTTGCGGATCGTGCCGTTGGGCGATTTCCACATCTGCTTGAGGCCGAACTCCTCGACCCGGGCCTCGTCCGGCGTGATGGTCGCGCATTTGACGCCGACGCCGTGCTCCCGGATCGCGTTGGCGGCGTCGACGGTGATCCGGTCGTCGGTCTCGTCCCGCTTCTCGATGCTCAGGTCGTAATAGTGCAGGTCGACATCGAGATAGGGCAGGATCAGCTTGTCCTTGATGAACTGCCAGATGATCCGGGTCATTTCATCGCCGTCGATCTCGATGACCGGCCGGGCGACCTTGATTTTGCTCATGTCGGCGTGTCCGGAAGTAGCGGATGCGGGTTTATCGGAAGGTTGCCCGGCCGGCGCAAGGCGGGCGGTGCCGCATGGCGGCGCCCAAGGCGGGGTCGAAGGCGGGGCCGGCCTGTCTGCGCCTCAGTCCTGCGGCGTCACCCAGCGGGACCAGGCCGCGCGTTCGCTGCGCTTGTCGCGCATGCCGCCGGGAATGCGCTCGCCGCCGTCGTTCGGGAACACGAACACGGCGCCCAGCAGGATCTGCTGGCCGGGGATGCCGAGAAAGTCGAACGTGGCGGCGTCGCGCAGATAGCCGCCGCTCGACCAGTAGGTCGTCAGCCCGCGCTCGGTCGCCGCGAGCAGGAAGGACTGCACGGCCGCGCTCGCCGCCGCGATATGCTCCATGTTCGCCATCGTGGGCTCGAACAGGCCGCCGTTCAGGCCCACCTCGCCGTTTTCCGGCGGATTGGGCAGCCAGGTCGCCAGGATCAGCGCCTCGGCCGCCGCCAGCATCTGCGGCACGCGGCCGGGCTTCTCCGCGCCGGCCTGGACGAAGCCGATCAGGCGGCGGCAGGCCGCGGCGTCGGCAAGATGGAACCGCCAGGGCTCGATGGTCCTTGTGCCGCGCCAGTGAACGCGGTGGGCCGGCTTGTGAAACGGCGCCCAGCCGGCCAGGGCAATCAGCGATTCGATGGTGTCCCGATCGGTCTCCGGCGCGGCCGGATTCTCGGGATCGAACATGACCTTGGTGGTCTTGCGGGCGGTCAGGATATCGGCGACGGGAAAGGAGGGCATGGCAGCGGGGCGGTTCGAGGGGACGGACAGGGACAATATCGGCCAGCGGCCGGAAGAATTCGAGGGACGCTTCGGCGCGGGTCAGCCTCCGGCTGCGCCGGCGGCGTTTTCCCCCATACTTTCGAGGACCGCAAAGATTTCGTCTACGGAATTCACCACCGTCAACAGCGAAAGATGGGCTTTGTCCACGAAACCCTGCTCGACCTGGGCGTCGAGCAGGTCGCGCAGCGGCCGCCAGTATCCGGCGATATCGGCCAAAATGATCGGCTTGTCGTGGAAGCGCAACTGGCGCCAGGTCAGGATTTCGAAGGTTTCGTCGAGGGTGCCCAGGCCGCCCGGCAAGGAAACGAAGGCGTCCGACAGCTTCGCCATCATCAGCTTGCGTTCGTGCATCGAATCGACGACGTGCAGTTCGCTCACCGCCCGGTTGGCCTGCTCGCGGACGTCCAGGTCGCGCGGGATGATGCCGATCGCCCGGCCGCCGGCGGCCATGGCGGCGTTGGCCGTTGCGCCCATAAGGCCGATGGCCCCGCCGCCGAACACCAGATCGATGCTGCGCTCGGCCAGCCCGGCGCCGAGCGCGGCCGCCGCTTCCTGCCATTCGGCATTGCGGCCGGTCCGGGAACCGCAATAGACGCAGACGGCGCGGGGATACCGGTTCACGGGCGATGTCCTTTCGAGACTGCGGATGGGGTGGATGTAGGCGGCCTGTGCGCGGAAATCATCCGGACCGGCCGAATCTCCGCCCTTCCCTATCGAACCGGACCGGCCCGGAGACGGTGCGGATTGTCGCCCGTTGCTGTATAATGGACCGGCGCCGGCCGTCCGGTACGGCCGCCCCGATCCAGGAGAAGATCATGGCGATACTGTCCAGATTGCACCGAACGCTCGCCGGCGCCCTGCTGGCCGGCGCGGTCCTGTCCACGCCCGCCCAGGCTCTGGAGCCCGCCGAGGCGATCCAGGCGCGCAAGGCGGTCATGGCGTCGATCGGCGCCCACATGAACGGGATCAAGGCCGGCATGGCCGCCAAAAACGGCAAGCTCATCGCCGGACACGCCGGGGCCATCGCGGCGCTGGCGCCCATTCTGCCGAGCCTGTTTCCCAGGGGAAGCGGCCCGGAAGCGGGCGAGACACGGGCCAAGGCCGAAATCTGGCAGCAGTGGGACAAGTTCGTCGCCAGCACCGAGGCGCTGAAGACGGAGGCAACCGAGCTGGCCCTGGTCACGGAGCTCGGCGACACGGCCGAGATCGCCGCCCAGTTCGGCGCGATGGCGCGGGCCGGCTGCGGCGCCTGCCACCGCCCCTTCCGCGCGCAGAAATAGCAGCGGGATTTCAGGTCGTCCGGCCCCGCGCGCCACATCCCTCTTCGTCATATCGACTGGAACGGCCGTAAGGCCGCGGAATGGAGATATCTTTCCAGTGCAGAGTGCGGTCCAAAGCGCCGCGCGGGAAAGATTTCTCCGCTACGCGGCTGCGCCGCTCCGGTCGAAATGACGAATTGGAAAACCGGCAAATCCGCCGCCTAAAACGTCAGGCTCGGATTGCGGATGTTGCGGTCGCAGTCGATCAGGTTGACCTGCTTGGCGAGGATCGAATAGCCGTCCGCGGTTATTTGCAAACGGTGGCCCGTCCAGCCGGCCCAGTGGCGCAGGTCGCCGCCAAGCAGTTCGGCGACCAGAAAATTCGAGCGCGCCATGACGATGCCGGCGCTTTCCGTCGCGAACAGCTCGACGTTGGAAACCGAGCGCACGGTCCGGCTTGCCGGATATTGCGACCAGGCATAGCCGGTGCGCAGCCGGTAAATCCGGTCTTCGAGCTGGCGGCGGTCGTGGAAGGCGAAGGTGATTTCCCGCCGCGGATCACCCCGTTCCGGGGTGCCGGGAATCCAATAGGCGCATTCCGGCGCGTAGAGCGCCAGCCAGTCGTCGTACCGCGCCTGGTCCAGCAGCCGCGCTTCCCGTTCCAGAAAGGCGCGGACGGCGTCGCGCCGGGCCGGATCGGCGATCGCCAGGTCATCCCGGTCCCAGTCGGTGAACGCGTCGATCAGCTCCCGGTAGAAGGCATCGCCGACGTAATACGAGCTTGCCGACGGGTCCTGCTCTGCCGGCGCGTCCATCACGCCGTTTCCCGCGTCGGCGCGATGTTCGGCTCGGTCTGCATCAGGCGACGGTAGACCCGCATATAGTCGCGCATGAACACCTCGTCGGTCGCGGGACCTATCGTCGTGCCGTCCGCGGCCTTGCTGTAGCGCTCCGGCAGGCCGAGGCCGCGGTGCATGTAGATCCACGCATCCTCCTCGGCGGCGAGCCCGGCCTGGATCTGCTCGAAATTGGCCAGGTCGTCGACCTCGCCGAAAATCGGGAACTGCTCCTGGGTGCGCATGCGCAGGGCGTTGATCGGGCCGAGCGCATCGCCGAGTTCGCCGTCCGGATCGACCACGGCGGTGCCGTACCAGGTCGTTGCGGTCTCCGTCACCGACAGGGGCTCGCTGACCTGGATATGGTTGCCCAGGATGTGGAGATTGGGAAACACGTTGATGTTGACCGGCTCGGACGACGCCAGGTCCAGCAGGGCGTCCGCCCGGTCGGGGAAGTCCCGGCGCAGGGCCGCCTCGTAATGCTCCATGCCGGGATGCAGCCCCTCGATCTCCCACAGGGCGCCGGGGCGCTTCGGAATCGCGTCGCGCTTGTCCTTGAAATGATGCGCGTTCGGGAAGGAGTAGAGCTTCACCGGGCCGGTGTCCGGGCTGTCCTTGTAATAGGACATGCCCTTGCCGTCGCCCTCCTGGAAGCGGTTTTCCATCATCAGCAAAGAGCGGTGCGAGAAGACGACGTGATAGCCGTCGGCGGAGTTGTCGTAGAGCAGCTTCCAGTTGCCGTTAAATTTCAGCCGGTTGGCCTCGCGCACCTCGAGCGCGCCGCCGGGATGCCGGTCGAGCCATTCGTCGAGCGGCCGCCGCACCGGGCCGAGATAGTCGGTCAGCGCCGGCGCATCGGCGTTCAATGTGCCGAAAACGAAGCCGCGGTAGCTTTCGACCCGCGGCACCTGCATCAGGTTGAATTCGGGCCGGGAAAAATCGCAGCTGTAGCCTTCCGGCCACGGCACGCCGGAGAGCTTGCCGGTATTGAGATAGGTCCAGCCGTGATACGGGCACTGGAAGGCTTTGGCCGATCCCCTGTCCTGCCGGCACACGGTCGCGCCGCGGTGGGTGCAGCGGTTGTACAGCGCGCGCAGGACGCCGTTCGAATCGCGCACCACGATGAGCGGCCGCAGGCCGAGCCGGGCGCGCACGAAGTCGTTCGGCCGCGGCACCTGGCTTTCGTGGGCCAGGAAGACCCAGACCGCGCCGAAGATGCGCGTCATCTCCAGATCGAAGATAGCCGGGTCGGTATAGAGCGACCGGTGCACCTTGTCCTCGTGCACCAGGGCGTCGAAATCGTAGACCCGGTCGAGCGGAATCGGTTTCTGCTGCGTCGTCATCCGCACCTCCCTTTGGCCGGTCTAGAACGCATCGAAATACTCGTTGACCTCCCACTCCGTGACGCCGGCGGCGGGATCGGCGCCGGTTTCGGAGAGGAAGGCGTCGAAGCGGGCCGTCTCGGCCCGTTTCAGAGCCAGATAATAGTCGATATAGGCGTCGCCGAAAGCGTCGCGGTAGAGCGGCGATCCTTCCAGGGCTTCGAGCGCCGCCGGCAGGCCGGCCGGCAGCATCGGGCGGTCGGCCGTGTAGGGCGCATCGTCGGCGGGCCACGGTTCCGCCCCGCGCGCCAGGCCGTCCAGCCCGGCGGCAACCTGGGCGGCGATGAAGAGATAGGGGTTGGCGCCCGGCTCGCCGATCCGGTTTTCGTAGCGCGTTGCCGGATCGCCCGCGCCGCCGAGGACCCGCACCATCGTGCCGCGATGGTCGAAGCCCCAGGTCGCCCGGTCCGGCGCCAGGGAATTGGGGCGGAACCGGCGGTAGCCGTTGACGGTTGGCGACCCGAACACGGCGCCCGCCACCGCGTTTTCCAGCAGGCCGGCGAGAAAATTCATGCCGAGCGGCGACAGCGGATCGGCCAGCGGACCGGATAGCGGCCCGGTCCGGGAATCGGCGCCGGCCTCCGGCGTCAGGACGTTGGCGCCGGCCCCGTCGCGCAGGGAAAAATGCAGATGCCAGCCGCTCGGATACAGGCCGCGGCGCCCGGGCGCCGCCATGAAACTCGCCATATGGCCGGTTCGCCGGCAGATTTGCCGGGTCGCG
Organism: Alphaproteobacteria bacterium; assembly: GCA_965202925.1. Taxonomy (GTDB): domain Bacteria; phylum Pseudomonadota; class Alphaproteobacteria; order Bin65; family Bin65; genus Bin65. The sequence continues at coordinate 177,732 of CBDBCG010000005.1, forward strand.
GTGCGAAACAGGACATAGTCGTCCGCGGCCCGCATGGCGTCCGCGGGCGCAAAGGTGCATTCGACCTGCCCGGCGCCCCATTCGTTCTCGATCGAGCGCAATCCCAGTCCCAGGGCATCGTAATGGGAAACCAGCGTGCTCAGGACCGGCTGCATGAGGTCCAGGTTGCTCTCGCTGTGGTAGGAGAATCCGGAATCGTGCGGCGCGACCGGCAGCGGGCTGCCGCGCTGCCCCAGGATGCCGATATTCTCTTCGGCGAGCGTGTCGTCGAGCAGCTTGAGGAGATACCACTCCACTTCGACGCCGACGAACGCGCCCAGGCCGCGCGCCGCCAGTGCGTCGAGCGTCCGGCGCAGCACCCGGCGGGCCGAGAAATGAAACGGCGTGCCGTCGCGGAAATATTCGTCGCACAGGACCCAGCCGACGCCCGGCGCCCAGGGCAGGATGCGGAAGGTCGCCGGATCGGGCACCGCGATCAGATTGGGCGAGCCGGTCATCTCCGGCAGGTCCATGCCGCCGCCCGGCGTGAAGGAGGCGAAGACGCGGCTGCCCGAGGCGTCCAGCGTCCAGAGCGCCACGTTGATGTTGTGGCCGTCGGCGAGCGCCGCCTCGAAAGCCGGCAGGGTCAGCGCCTTGGCGCGGACATGGCCGTGGCTGTCGGACCAGGCCAGCCGCACCAGCTGCAGATTTTCGGCCCGCGCCCGCGCGGCGACCTCCCGGGCGCAGCGCGCCTGCTCGTCGGTCCACAGGCCGTGGCGGGCGATGAAGCCGCCGGTTTCGTCTGTTCCTGTCATTGCCGCGCAGACTAGGCGATACGGACCCGCCTTGGGTACCGGTTAAACGGGTCAGGTCGGGCGGCTGACGCGCTGATGCCGGCCGGTCGAACCGGTATGACCGCCCTGCCCCACCTATTCGCCGGCCCGCTTCGCGTCGTTCGGCGGCGCCGGCAGCCAGTCGTCGACCGGCACCGCCCCCACCACCGGCACGTCCAGGCCGCGCTCGCCGTCCGACGGCCGGATCTCGCTGATCGCAAACGGGCGGTAGCGTTTGCCCGGCGTCGCCGCAATCGCGATCAGGCGGATCCAGGCCGTTTCGACCGGCCGCGACAGGGCGACCAGCTGCACGCCGTTGCGCGCGGCGAGAGTCGCCCGGTCGGTCAGGCCGTCCGACGTCTGGATCAGGACCTGGCGCAACCGCCCGTTATCGGCCCAGGCCTTCGGCGACCGGCCGTCGCCGTTCCACAGGGTGAGGTAGCGCAGGCGCCGGACCTCTGCAAAACGGAGCTCGATCAGGTTGCCGAGATTGAGGCCGCGCTCCCCGGGCGACCAGGCGGTCTTCGGATCGCCGTCGGCGGCGTGGCGCGGATGAAAGAACACGGCCGTCTGGCCCGGTTTCCCAGGCATGAGTGGCAGCCGCACCGTGGACACGCAGACCGTCCAGCCGCGTTTCGGCACCTGCTGACAGTTCAGGTTCTTCGGCAGGTCTTCGGCCGGCACCGCGGCTACCGCCGGCGCGGCCAACGCCGCGACCAGCGGCAAAGCCCGCAAGAGAGCGCGATTCATCGGGCGCCGCGGGTTTTCCGCAGGGGCAGGCCCTTCGGCAGCATCCATTCGGCAAAGACCTCCGGCCCCGGCGTCCAGAGCTGGGGCTCCCAGTCTTCGGTGAGATAATCCTCGTCCCAGAAATACTCGGCGAGGCCGCCGCAGGGATTGTGGACATACCAGAAATAGCAGGACGAGATGCGGTGGCGGCCCGGCCCGACCGCGGTTTTCCAGCCGCAGAGGGCCAGGTGCTGGCCGCCGGCGAACATCTCGTGGATGTCGCGCACGGCGAAGGCCAGGTGGTTGACGCCCGGCCGGCCGGACGGCGATTGCAGCAGGAACAGGTTGTGATGGCTGTGGCGCGCCGCGCAGCGCAGGAACACGCTGCCGTTGTCGTAGGCGTCCGACAGATGGAAACCCAGAACCTCGCGGTAGAAGGCGGAACAGGCGGCGGCGTCCGGCACGTTGAGCACGATATGGCCGATTTTCAATGGCTCGGCCCGCTCGTAGAAGCCGGCGCGGGCGTCGATGCGGTTGACGTCCTGCGGCGCATTCGCGGGCGACGGCGCGACCTCAGGCATCCGCAATCCGGATACGACGAATTCGAGGGCGAAGCCGGCCGGGTCGATCGTGCGGACACCCGGCCCTTCGGCGAGGCAGCCGGCGTCGGCCAGCCGGTCCCGCACCGCCTCGACATCGGCGTCGGTCTCCATGCCCCAGCAGATTGATCGGACGGACGGTCCCGCCTCGACCGGCGGCGGCAGCGCCCGGTCGCTCCGGCGTTTGAGGATCACGCGCGATCCGTTCGCCGCGGCGAAAACGGCGGAGGCTTTGCCGGCCGGCCGCTCCTCCAGGCCGAAATCGGCCCAGAAGCGCCGCGCTTTCGGCAGGTTGGCTACGCCGTAGGTGACGGCCTCGATCCCGACAAACCTCACCGCGACCTCCCTTCCCCCGGTTTCCCAGGCGGGCGCACAGTCCTAGAGTAGCGCGCTCCGGCCTTCCGAACGACAGGGTTATAGCATGACGGCACGCATCGGCATCATCGGTTACGGCGAGGCCGGCCGCGCGTTCGGCGCAGGACTGGCCGAAGCCGGCGCGACGGTCGCGACCTGGGACATTCTCGTGACGACGCCGGAAGGCGCGGCCATCCGCGCGAATGCGGCAGCCGACGGCGTGGCGGTCTGCGCCGCGGCCGGAGACGCCATCGCCGGCGCCGATATCGTCCTTTCGCTCGTCCCCGCCGACGCCGCCCGCGCGGTCGCCGAGGAAGCGGCGGGCCATGTGCGCGCCGGGCAGCTGTTCATGGACATGAACTCGGTCTCGCCGCGCGAGAAGGAGACCGGGGCGGCGATCGTCGAAGCCGCGGGCGCGCGCTATGTCGAGGCAACGATCATGGCGCCGGTCGTCGAAAACGGCGTGGCGAGCGAAGTCCTGCTGGCCGGGCCGGCGGCCTCGGACGCGCACGAAATCCTCAGCCCTTTCGGGATGGTCATGGCCGTGGTGGGCGACCGTTTCGGCGCGGCGGCCGCGGTCAAGCTGTGCCGCAGCGTCGTCGTCAAGGGGTTCGAGGCGATCGTGGTGGAGAGCATGCTGGCCGCCCGGCGATACGGGGCGGACGGCGCCGTTCTCGCCTCGCTGCAGAAGAGCGACCCGGAGATCGACTGGACGGCGAAGGCCGATTACGTCTTCGAGCGGGTGTTGCGCCACGGCCGGCGGCGGGCCGCCGAGATGCGCTTCGCCGGCGAGGCGGTCTCCGACGCCGGCTGTCCGCCGCAGATGAGCGACGCCATCGCGGCGCTCCAGGACGCGATGGCCGACCATGCCGAGGCCGACCCCGCCCTGTTCGCCCTCGCCGACTACAAGACGGCCGCCGACCGGATCGGCGCGCTGCTGACGGAGAATCGAAGCGAAGCCCGTGCCGTCAGCCGCTGACCCCTTCCGGCAGCATATCCGTCTCGCCCAGCACTTCCTCCCGCCAGATATCGTTGGTCGAGGCCCAGCGCAGGCGCACCGCGACCTCGCAGACCTCGATGGCGCGGGCGGCGTCTTCCGGCGTCCGGATATATTTTTCGCACAGGTCGAGCTGCCGGGTGGAATGCTCCAGGTCGGCCTCCGCATGCTCGACGAAGAAGCCGATCTCCGGATCGTCCTTCGTCAGGCCGTAATGCTTGGCGAAAGACGGAATGGTGATCTCGTTGTTGAGCGCGACCTGCTGGCCTTCCTGGGTCGAGGCCATGGCGAGCGCGACGCCGAGCGGCTCCTCCCGGTTGACATGGCAGTAATGCAGGGTCCGCGCCCACCAGCCCGGCGTCGGTTTCGTGTTTTCGATCTCCTCGTCGGACAGCCCAGCATGGCGGCAGAAGTCCGAGATCATCTCGAAATGGTCGTGCGGGACATGGCCGGGCTTGGGAATCGCCATCAGCCCCTCTTCCTCGGCCATATTCTCGGCGATCATGCGCCGGACGTCCGACGGGCCGCGCCAGTAGATGAATCCGAAGGACGGCACGACATAATTCACGAATTTCAGATGCTGGGCCATGTAGACGCCGAGCGCGCGCAGCGGCAGCGAACCGTCGAGCATCGCCTGAAAGAACGGATGTTTCTTGGTGTGCCATTTCTCGCGGATGGCGACGACCTTGTCGGCAATGCCCTCGGGGCTGACGACGATGGAACCTTCCGGCATGGGGCGGGATCTCCTCAATGAAGTGCGACGGCAGTAAAGCCGCGTTCGGCGCGCGGTTCAACCGCGGACGCGCCGCGCGACAGACCGCCGGGCGGCGGGGCCGCGTCATTCCGCGGCCAGGGGCACCGGATCGGGAAGCGGCTCGCGCATCGTCACCAGTTCCTCCGCCGCTGTCGGATGGATGCCGATGGTGGCGTCGAAATCGCGTTTGGTGGCGCCCATGTTGATGGCAACGGCGAAGCCCTGGGTCATCTCGCCCGCGCCCGGACCGACAACGTGCAGGCCGACCACGCGCTGCGTCTCGCGCACGACGACCAGCTTCATCAGCCCCCGCTCGTCGCGGCCGGAGAGCGTGTGCTTCATCGGGCGAAAGTCGGACCGGTAGATGTCCAACGCGCCGAATTTCGCCCGCGCCTCCGCTTCGGTATAGCCCACCGTGCCGATTTCCGGATGGCTGAAGACCGCCGACGGGACAAATTCGTAGCCGACGGTCTTTCCGGACGGATTGAACAATGCATCGGCCAGCGCATGGCCTTCCTGGATCGCGACGGGAGTCAGCTGGAGCCGGTTTGTGACGTCGCCGATGGCGTAGATGTTCCCGGCACTGGTCCGCCAGCCGGCATCGATCCTGACGGCGCCCGCCTCGCCGGTCGCGACGCCGGCCGCGTCCAGTCCCAGGCCATCGGTGTTCGGCACCCGGCCGGTGGCGTACATGACCAGATCGGCCTCGAGCGCCCCGCCGTCCGCCAGTTCGACCGCAAGGTCGCCGCCGGGGCGGCGCCGGACCGCCCGGACATCGGCGCCGAAGCGCAGGTCGACGCCTTTCTTGACCATTTCGTCGGCAAGAAACTGGCGGACGTCGTCGTCGAAGCCGCGCAGGAACGGATTGCCGCGGTAAAGCTGGGTCACCTGCGCGCCCAGCCCGTTGAAGATGCCGGCGAACTCGACCGCGATATAGCCGCCGCCGACGATGACGATGCGCTCCGGCAGCTCCGGCAGGAAAAAGGCGTCGTCGGAGGTTATGACATGCTCGCGGCCCGGAAAGTCGGGCACGAAGGGCCGGCCGCCGACGGCGATCAGGATCCTGTCCGCCGTGAGCCGCCGGCCGCCGACATCCAGCGTGTGGGCGTCGACGAATGTGGCGCGGGCGTCGAAGATCTCGGCACCCGGCCCGGTTATCAGCCGTTCGTAGATGCCGTTCAGCCGGGAAATCTCGCGGTTCTTGTTCGCGATCAGCGCCGGCCAAGCGTGACGGTGCGGGCCGACCGTCCAGCCGAACCCTTCGGCGTCCTCGAAATCCTCGGCGAAATGGGCGGCGTAAGTGAACAGCTTTTTCGGCACGCAGCCGACATTGACGCAGGTGCCGCCCAGATGGCGCTCTTCGGCGACCCCGACCCGCGCGCCGTGCGCCGCCGCGATCCGGGCCGCCCGCGTGCCGCCCGATCCGGCGCCGATGACAAAGAAATCGAAATCGTATCCGCTCATATCCGCCTGCCGGTCCGTGCGCGGGACAGATGGGCCGCGCACCCCGCCGGATCAACCGGGTGCGGCAGGCTCGGCCCGGGTGACGGATCGGCCGCGAAACGCTCGTTCTCCGTCCGGAAAGACTGTCGGGCATTCCTTGCTTTGCCGCGGCGCATCTTGGCACTATTGCGTGATCGGAAAGTTTCGCACCGGCGGGATGCCGAAACGGCGTCCCGGCGGGTGCGAACATCGTCCGGCGACGATTGGAAGGGATGGCAACGCCGATGCTGCGCACGGGCGACGAGTATCTCGCAGGCATCCGCGACGGGCGGGCGGTCTATATCGGCAAGGAGCGGGTGGACGACGTCACCGACCATCCGGCCTTCGCCAATGCGGCCCGGATGTACGCCGCGATGTACGACCTCAAGCGCGCCGACGACATGCGCGACGTGCTCTGGGTCGAGGACGGCGGCGCGCGGTATCCGGCGTATTTCCTGCAACCGCGCGACCGCCGCGACCTGGAGATCCGCACCGCCGCGCACCGCGCCATCGCCGCCTTTTCCCACGGCCTGCTCGGGCGCTCGCCGGACCATGTGGCGTCGTCGGTCACCGGGCTCGCCATCGGATCGTCCGTATTCGACCGCGACGGCGGCGGGTTCTCGGAGCGGATCGAGGCCTATTACGAGCACGCCCGGGCCGGCGACCTCTATCTCGCCTACGCCATCCTGCCGCCGCAGGGCGCGCGCAAGCCCGAACTCTACCAGAGCGCCGACCGCAGCCCGCCGACGCTCCGGGTGACGGCGGAGGACAGCGAAGGGGTCGTCCTCAACGGCATGAAGATGCTGGCGACCGGCGCGGTGTTCGCCGACGAACTCTGGATCGGCAACATCATCCCGCTGGCGCCGAGCCAGGTGAAGGAATCGGTGACCTGCGCGGTGCCGGTGAACGCGCCCGGCGTTGCGCTCTGGGCGCGCAAGCCGTTCGGTTCGGCGCAGGGGATCGAGTTCCACAACCCCCTCTCCCACCGCTTCGACGAATCGGACGCCATGATCGTGTTCAAAGACGTGCACGTTCCCTGGGAGCGGGTCTTCGTGCACGACAACCCGGCGCTCTCGCGCGACATCTATGTCCGGACGCCGGCGCATTACATGTCGAACCACCAGTCGAACGTGCGCTTCGCGGCCAAGCTCAGGCTGCTGGTCGGGCTCGCCTCGAAGATCGCCCGGTCGAACGGCGCGCGCGACATCCCGGCGGTGCGCGAGGTGCTGGCCGATCTCGGCTCGATGGAGGCGGCCTATAGCGGCATGATCGACGGGCAGCTCCAGGCCTGCCAGCCGGACGGCAACGGCTATGTCCACGTCAACCCGCGCTACATGTATGCGGGCATCAACTACGCGGTCGAGCATTACGGGAAGATCTGCGACCAGGTCCGCACGCTGATGGGCGGCGGCGTGTTCCAGATGCCGGCCAGCATCGACGTGGCCGGGGACCCGGCGCTCGGGCCGGTCTTCGAGGACTACTGGTCGACGATCGACGAAACCGCGACGGAGCGCATGAAGCTCTTCCACCTCGCCTGGGACCTGCTGGGCTCGGAATTCGCGATGCGCCACGACCAGTATGAGAAATTCTATGTCGGCCCGCGCTTCATCGTGCGCGACTACAACCACCGCCATGTGCCGTGGGACGACTATGAAGGCCTCGTCGATTCCATCATGGCCGGCTACGGCACGCCGTGAGACCGGGGGCGCGGCCATAGTCGCCGGTCTGGCCGGAATTTCTTCGGCTGCAGCGACCGGTCGGGACCCGGCCTGTTCCGGACAGCAATAGTCTGGTAGACGTTGAGACACGGAAAACAACGCAGCCGCAGCCGTCTCGATGCACGCGATCCTCTTGTTGAACGGCCCGAACCTTAATCTCCTGGGCAGCCGCGAGCCGGAGATTTACGGCGCCGCAACGCTGGCCGAGCTGGACGACATGTGCCGGCGCTGGGGCGCGGAGTTGGGGCTGGACGTCGATTGCCGCCAGAGCAATCACGAGGGCGAACTGGTCGACCTCATCCAGGGCGCCGCCGGCCGCTGCAACGGCATCGTCATCAACGCAGGCGCGTTCACCCACACCTCGGTCGCGCTGCTGGACGCGGTCCGCGCGGTCGATCTGCCGACCGTGGAGGTGCACCTGTCGAACATCCACGCCCGCGAGCCGTTCCGGCGCCGGTCCTACATCGCCCAGGCGGCGCTCGGCGCGATCGCCGGCTTCGGAACGGACAGTTACCGGCTTGCGCTTCAGGCGCTGGCGCTCCACTTATCGGCAACCGGTTCGAAGGAGGACGGGTGAGCCGGCCGGCGCCGACGCCGACGCCCGACCGCCCTGCCCGCCGCACGGAGCACGCTCAATGTCCAGGACGATCGACAATGAAAGCGTGCGCCGCCTCGCGGAATTGCTGGACGAAACCGGGCTGACCGAGATCGAATACGACGACGGCGACATCCGGATCCGCGTCGCCCGCCAGCAGGCCGGCGCCATCGCCTATGCCGCGCCGGCGGCGCCGGACGCCGGACCGGCCGGGGCGGGCGCTTCTGCGGCGCCGACCGCAGCGCCCGCGCCCGAAGCGCCGGCGGCCGTTGCGGCGGACCATCCCGGCGCCGTTACATCGCCGATGGTCGGCACCGTCTACCTTTCCCCCGAGCCGGGGGCGGCGACCTTCATCGGCGTCGGCGACAGCGTAAGCGTCGGCCAGACCCTGATGCTGGTCGAGGCCATGAAGACCTTCAACGAGATCAAGGCGCCGCACGCCGGCACCGTCACGCAGATCGTCGTCGAAAACGGCGTCCCGGTCGAATTCGGCGACGTTCTGGCCATCGTCGAATAACCCGGGAGGCCGTGCTGCCCACATCCCCGGACCGCTCGGAACGCGCAATCCCGTGTTCGACAAAGTCCTGATCGCCAACCGCGGCGAGATCGCCCTGCGCATCCATCGCGCGTGCCGCGAAATGGGCATCCACACGGTTGCGGTGCATTCGACCGCCGACGAAAACGCCATGCATGTCCGGCTGGCGGACGAAAGCGTCTGTATCGGGCCGGCGCCGTCGGCGGACTCCTATCTCAACATTCCGAACATCGTCAGCGCCGCGATGATTACCGGCGCGGAGGCGATCCACCCCGGATACGGTTTTCTGTCCGAAAACGCGTATTTCGCCGAGATTGTCGAGGCCCACGGCATCGCGTTCGTCGGACCGTCGCCGCAGCATATCCAGACCATGGGCGACAAGGTCGCCGCCAAGAAAACGATGATCGAGGCCGGCGTGCCGGTCGTCCCCGGCAGCGACGGCGCCGTCGGATCCCTCGACGATGCCCGGCAGACCGCCGACGGGATCGGCTATCCGGTGCTCATCAAGGCGTCCGGCGGCGGCGGCGGCAAGGGCATGAAAGTGGCCGACAGCCCTGACGTGCTGGCCGAACAGATCAACCTCGCCCGGCGCGAGGCCAAGGCGAATTTCGGCGACGACAGCGTCTATCTGGAAAAATACCTCGCCAACCCGCGCCATATCGAACTGCAGATCGTCGCCGACGAGCAGGGCCAGGTCGTCCATCTCGGCGAGCGCGACTGCTCGCTCCAGCGCAAGCACCAGAAAGTGCTGGAGGAGGCGCCCTCGCCGGCGCTCAACGCCGAGGAACGCAAGCGGCTCGGCGAGATCGGCTGCAACGCTATCCACCGGCTCGGCTACCGCAACGCCGGGACGCTCGAATTCCTTTACGAGAACGGCGAGTTCTATTTCATCGAGATGAACACGCGCCTCCAGGTCGAGCACCCGGTCTCGGAGGCGATCAGCGGCATCGACATCGTGCGCGAACAAATCCGCATCGCCGCCGGCGCGCCGCTCTCCTTCGGGCAGGAGGACATCGACTTCCACGGCCACGCCATCGAATGCCGGATCAACGCGGAGGACCCGGCGACCTTTGCGCCCTGGCCGGGCCGGATCGTCGAATATCATCCGCCCGGCGGCCTCGGCGTGCGAGTCGATTCCGGTCTCTATGCCGGCTATTCCGTGCCGTCCCATTACGACAGCATGATCGCCAAGCTGATCGTCCACGGCGCGACGCGCAACGAATGCCTGATGCGGCTGCGCCGCGCCCTCGAGGAATTCGTCATCACCGGCGTGCGCACGACCATCCCGCTGCACCAGGAGCTGACGGCCCAGAGCGACTTCATCAACGGCCGCTACGATATCCGCTGGCTCGAAGCGTATGTCGCCGGGCAGGCTGCGGGCTGAAATCCCCCCGACAGGTTACCGGCGATGGAATACCGCCTGACCCCGGAACTGCTGCTTCGCGCCTATACCAGCGGCCTGTTTCCCATGGGCGAGTCGCGCGGCGATTCCGACATTGTCTGGGTCGATCCGGAATGGCGCGGCATCATTCCGCTGGACGGATTCCACATCCCGCGGCGGTTGCGCCGCACCGTGCGCAATGCAGGCTTCGCCGTGCGCGCCGATACGGCGTTCGAACGGGTGATGCGGGCTTGCGCCGCCCCGCGCCGGGACCGGCGCGATACCTGGATCAACGACGATATCCTGCGCGCCTATGCCGAGCTGCACCGGGCCGGCTATGCCCATTCGGTCGAATGCTGGCGGGGCGATGCGCTGGTCGGCGGCCTGTATGGCGTGACGATCGCCGGCGCGTTTTTCGGCGAAAGCATGTTCACCCGCGAGACCGACGCCAGCAAGGTTGCGATGGTCCATCTCGTCGCCCGGCTCGACCATGCCGGCTACCGGCTGCTCGATACCCAGTTCCTGACCGACCATCTGGCGCAATTCGGCGCGATCGAGGTCACGCGCCAGGAATACCGGCGCCTGCTGGACGCTGCATTGGCGGTCGATGCAGCGTTTCCCCAACTGCTGCCCGACAGCGTCTTCGAGCGCTATTTGCAGTCCTTCACCCAGACGTCGTAGATCGGGTGATCCATGGCCGAGAGGGCCGGCTTGGATTTGAACATCCAGCCGCTGAACGCCATCGTCCGGTCGCCGGTCTCCGGGTCGATATCGTAGATCTGCAGGAAGGCCGCCCGCTCCGGCGGTTCGTCCGGCGGTGTCCGCTGGCAGCGGCGGATTGCGATATCGAGGGTGCGGAAGCGCACGGTCTCGCCGACCCGGCCGTCGAAGGTGAGGATGCGGGCGGTTTCCTTGTCGAGGCCCTGGAGAACGACCTGCTCGAGATCCGGCTCGAACGGCTCTTCCTGCGTCTCCTCGTCGGTCTTCTTCGTTTCGACGGTCCCGGTGTCCTGCCGGGCCTGCTGGGCGCCCGCGGGGCCGGGCGCGAGGGCGAGTGCCAGCGAAACGGCCAGAATCGGCCAGAGCGCGCCTGCCCCGATGAGTCGCGGCACGGTCATTTCGAATATCCGGCCGGCGGGCACGGTCCCGTTTTCCGTCCGCAACTACCGCGGCTTGTCGGCGGCGAAGCGCAGGCGGACATAATCCGCGGTCCAGATGCCGTCGGCGTCGCGCAGGGCCGGTTCGACCTCCCGGGCCACCTCGGCCTTGACCGCGTCGGCCTCGGCCGGGGCGAGCGCCGCCAGCCAGCTCTCGGCGAAGGTGTCGAGCCAGCCGCCCAGATCGCCGGGCAGCCGCGTCATCCGGTCGATCAGCCGGATGTCCCGCACCTCGAAGCCGGCATTTTCGAGCCGCACCCGGTATTCGTCGGGCTCCGGGAAATACCAGGGGTTATAGAGATCCGGGTCCAGGCCGCGCCGGCGAAAGGCGGCCTCGACCGCCCGGCGGATGCGCCCGACATTGTCGCCGCCGCCCATTTCGGCGACGAAGCGCCCTCCGGGCTTCAACGCCTGCCAGACGCCCCGGATCACGGCGTCCGGATCCTCGTCCATCCAGTGCAGCGCCGCGTTGGAAAACACCGCATCGAAGGCCTGTGCCGGCAGGTCGAGATTCTGCCCGTCCATCACCCGGGCATCGAGGCCGAGCGCCCGGGCCGCCTCGATCTGCGGCGCGCTGGCGTCGACGCCGACCACGTCGACCCCCATGTCGCGGAGCTTGAGCGTGAGCGCACCGTCGCCGCAGCCCAGGTCGAGGATCGTCTCGCCCTTCCGCGGCGCCAGCAGGTCGACGACGGGCATCCCGAGATCGGCCACGAAGCGGGCCTGCCGGGCGTAGCGGTCGGGGTCCCAGCCCTGTTCGCCGGGCCGGGACCCGGAGTCCATGGCGCGCTGCGCCTCGGTCATTGTGCGTCCTCTTTTCCGGTCCCGCTGGCGCCGTCCGCCTCCCGCGGCGGCTCGGCGAGCAGGAATATCGCGCGCGCCAGCAATTCTTCCAGCGCCAGCGCGTCGCGCGTCTTGCTGAGCGTGTCGCCCGCCGCCAGGCGCCGCTTCGACGTGCCGGGGACGAGCCGCAGATATTTGCCGCCGAGCAGCCCGTCGCTGGTCACCGACGCCTCGGTATCCGCCGGCAGGGAAAGGCCGGCGCGCACCGTGAAGCTGATTTCGGCGCGGTAGCTTTCCGGGTCGATGCGCTGGCCGGTCACCGAGCCGACCTTGACCCCGCCGATGCGCACGTCGCCGCCCGGCGCGAGCCCGCCGACCGAAGCGAAGCCGGCTTTCAGCGTGTAGCCGTCGACCGGGCGCAGATCGGCGGTGTTCCAGGCGAAGACCAGGAACAGCGCGGCGACCGCGAGGACCACCGCGCCCATCACCGTTTCGATCAGCCTCTGTCCCACGGCGGCGCCTCCCCTATCTGCCGGAGCCGGGCCGGCGCGCCGCGGCCGCGGCCGCGACGATCCGCTCGAGCAGGCTCTCGACGATCACGGCGTCCTGCACAAGCTCGAACTCGCTGCCCCGCGCCATCATCTCCTCGCCGGAGCCCGGCTCGATCTTGACGGACTTGCCGCCCAGCACGCCGTCGCTGACGATCATCGCGGCGCTCTCCTCCGGAACGCCGACGGCATCGTCGATTCTGAGCGCGACGTGCGCCTTGAAGCGCTGCGGGTCCAGGCTCATACGCTCGACCGACCCGACCTTGACGCCGGCGAGATAGACCGGCGCGCCGGCGGCCAGCCCGTCGGCCTGGTCGTAGGTCGCATGGAGCAGGTAGCCGCGGCTTGCACCCCCGCCGGCCGCCAGCCCGAAAACCATGCCGAGCAGGATCAGCGCGATGGCGGACGCGCCGGTCAGCGCAAGGACGGTGCGGTTTTCCCTCATGGGCGCGGCCTGTGTCGACCCGGGCGGTCTCTGTGTAAGGCTCTATGTAAGTGGAATTGCGGCGATTGCACGGCGGGCTTTTGGTGCGGCCGCTATGCGACCGTCTCCGCGCCCGCCCTTACGACGGCCGCCACGGTTCGTAATCGCCGGTCGCCGCGTCGCGCCGGCCGCCTTCGTATTCGCTGCCCGGCGGGTGCCAGGCCTCGGGCGTGCCGGTCAGGTTCGGCTGGTGCCCGGTCTGCCAGGGCTTGCGCTCGACCGGCGCCTCCTCCGGCGTCTCGTCGACCGTGTAGTGCAGCCAGCCGTGCCATTCCGGCGGCACGCGCGAGGCCTCGCGCTCGCCCTTGTAGATCACCCAGCGCTTGCGCTGGCGGCCCTCCGGCGGGTGCCGTTCGACAAAATAGCGGTTGCCCTGATCGTCCTCGCCGACCTGCCGGCCGTTCAGGGCGGTGTAGATGCGGGTGCCGATATGCGTGCCCAAGGCGGGATAGCGCTCCTGTCGCGGCAAAGGCGGTGATGCTTGCGCCGGACTATATGGCAGCGCGCCGGCCCGCCGTCCAGCGGCGCGGCGGCACGGCGGTTCAGGCGGCGTCCGCCGGGCGCACATGCCCGGCGATCCCGGCGCCGCGGTTCATGGACGTCCGCACCGGCGGCAAGTTACCGGTTATTTTTGCGCGCCACCCTTCCTTTTTTCCAAGAAACCCTTCACCCGGCTTTGAATTGCCGATGCGGTCTTTTCGTTGCACACATATAACCATGCGGAGCCTGTGCTTCTGTTGCCAAATTTCCGCGGCGTATCCCAGATTCCTGCCCGCCGGCCGTTTAGGGGCATAGAAGTTCTACTAATGTGGGAATCTTCGTAGACTAACTCCTTTGGACCGGAAAAATGTACATACCAGTTGTTTATATATCCTCCGCCATAGTATTTTAAAATGTGAGATGATTTATTAGAGCCATAACTCACATATTTTACTTTATCCAGTGCAATCCTTCCTGAATGTCGACCGTAGGCTTTTGCAGTATACCTTATGCCGCCAACCCGACCGTTATACTGCCCGGAATGCGATCTTGAGAAATCAATTGTAGCACCTGAAGGCCTCACCTTTTCATATCTCGAATTGAGCAGATCGTGCATATCGGTATACTTGAAGGTTCCGCAGTCGTGGAGGCTTTTCCGAATGAAACCGGTAAGTTCCGCCAGCTCTTTCTTCCGGGCGTTACGCTTCCGTTCGATGTTCCGCCGCTCGGCTTCGGCGCGGCGCTCTTCCGCACGCTTCTTTTTCTCGCCCAGCGCCGCCAGTGTCTTTGCTCCTGCCGGCGTCAGCCAGCCGGTCGCGGCCTCGCCCTTCTTCTTCTGCCACGCTTTCACCGCCTTCCGGGTCGCGGGGCCGAACGCGCCGTCCGCGGGACCGGGATCGGAACCCGCCGCTTTCAGGCCCGACTGGATCATCTTCCGTTCCCGCCGCGTCAACGCCAGCACCGCCTCCATCGCTTGGGGCGACGCGGTGGCTTGCGCATAACTTTTCCCGCCCAGCAGCGCCAGCAGCGCGATATCCGCGCCCTTCCTCCGAGCAGCAGCGGCATTTCCGTAGCGCAGCCGCGCAATATCGGCCGCCGTCCGCCCCTTGGGGCCCTTGAGCGCAACGTCCGCGCCGCCCTTCATCAGCAGCGCGACGATCTCCGTGTGCCCGTGCGCCGCCGCCATGAACAGGGCGGTCGCGCCGTCCGCTGCCTGAATGTCCGGATCCGCCCTGGCCGCGAGGAGGGAAGGAACCAGAATCTTGTAGCCCTTGTTCGCCGCGTGCATCAGCGCGGTCCAGCCGCGCCGGTCGCGAGCGTTGGCGTTGACGCCGGCCTCAAGCGCCGCCTTCAGGCCGTCGATGTCGCCGGTTTGCACGGCCCGGTGCAGCCTCTCGCCGGCAGAGCGCGCCGCGGTTGCCTTGTCTTTCGCCGCCCGGCGCAGGGCGCGCAAGCCTGCCGGGGTCAGGGTGTCGGCAAGCCTCATCCCGATCTTGCCGAGGAAGGTTCGGTACGCCTGCGCCGATTCCGGCCGCCAGTCGCCGTCCGCCGGGCCGGGCTTGTAGCCCAGCCGCGCCAGCAGGGTCTGCGCCTCGCGCAACGCACGTTTCGGCGGCGGGGCGGCGGGCGCCGGCGTCTTCGGCTGCTCCGCCTTACGGGCCGGGGGCATGGGCTTCGGTTGCGGTTTCGGTTTCGGCGCCGCCGCCGCGATCCGCCAGGCCCGCGCCAGCCTGCGGGCCTCGGCCCGTTCCTGCACGGTCATTTCCGCGGCCAGCTTGTCCCGCTCGGCCGCCGCCTCGGCGCTGCCCCGCCCGGCGGCAATGTTGAGCCATTTGTGGGCCTCGACGAAGTCCTGCTGGACGCCCACGCCCTTCGCGAAGGCCCGGCCCAGCGCCAGCAGCGCCCGGACGTCGTTGGCCTTCGCAGCGGCCTCCCATTGCCTGACGGCCTCGCCGTGCCGCCCGGCATCCCAGGCGGCCCTGCCGGCCTCGTAGTCCGCCTGCGCCGTACCGGCGCCGAGCAGCGCGGCCGCCAGGAAAACGGCCGCTATGCGCCCCGACCTGCAATGCATCGCGTTCGTCCCCTGTGGTAATCGACAGTTTCGACCTGCCGGGCATCGCCCGTCCGGAATTCGAAACAATTCCGCCACGGCCCGTTCATCGTCGTTGCCCACTGATTTGCGCGCCCCAGGCCGGATGCGCTCCTGTCGCGGCAAAGGCGGTGAAAGCGTGCGCCGAACTATATGGCAAAGCCGGGCGGCGGCGTCCAGCAGCTTGGCCATCCAAGCGGCGGCCGCCGGGTGTACCTGTCTGCCATTTCATTATTGCAACCTTCTTCCCCACTTAACCGGCTCTCCTAATCCGCAAGCTAATACGAAAAATAATCTACGGAAACGGGACCAATCAGGAGGCACATTACCGGTGAATGCCCTATCTGCACATGTTCGCGGGATAATTCGAAATACTGAACGTCGAATCTTGATATTCCTCCCTAGCTCATAACGGAGTTTGTAGTTTATTTTTGAATATAGAGCAAGCGCTTCATTTCAATAGGAAATTCATGAATAAATGCTTCATTGCATAAATGAAAATCTATATAATTTACTCTCCTAGAGTTTCTTTCTACAGAGGAAGTGTTGCGAGTAATCGAATACCAAGTTTGTTTTTCATTGGTTTTCCATATTTTTCCCTTTTTCGTTGTTAATACTAAGGTAAGTGGGTAAGATTGCAAACCGTCTTTTCCTAATTTTTTTGGAACTATCCTAAACTCATCAACATCTTTCAAATTGATATTCCCATCCTCGATCCAAATAGAATGAATCGCTTGACTCTTGTAATGATAGTGCTTGAAGTTTTCAACATAGCGTATGGTGCTTCCTGTCGCCGATACTTCATAAGAAACTTTTTTTTCAGTCACAAGATGACCAAGATGAGAGTAATGAAACTCTCCGCAATTAACAAGCGATCTTTGAATGTAGGAAGCGAGTTTCTCGAATTTTTTGTTCTCGGCAAGACGCCCTTGTCTGATTTTCTCAAACTTTGCCTCGGCACGCCGCACCAACGCCGCTGAAACTGCCGCAGTCAGGTAGCCCGTTTCAGCCTTGCCGTTCTTCTTCTGCCACGCGCGAACCGCTGCGCGCGTGGCCGGCCCGAACGCCCCGTCCGCCGGACCGGGATTGAAGCCCGCCGCCGCCAGGCCTGTCTGAATCAGGCGGCGCTCCTTCGAGTTCAATCCCAATACGGTTTCCGTCGCCGCCGGCGAGGCCGCCACTTCCGCCCACTTCTTCCCGCTCAGCAACGCCAGAAGGGCGATATCCGCGCCCTTTCTCCGCGCCGCAGCAGCGTTGCCGTAGCGCAGCCGGGCGATATCGACCGCGGTCCGGCCCTTCGGCCCTTTGAGCGCAACGTCGGCGCCGCCCTTCATCAGAAGTTCGATGATCTCCCCGTGCCCGTGCGCCGCCGCCATGAACAGGGCGGTCGCGCCGTCGGCGGCGCGCACGTTCGGGTCCGCCTTCGCCGCCAGCAGCGGCGCGACCATCAGCGTATGGCCCTTGTTCGCCGCGTGCATCAGCGCGGTCCAGCCGCGCCGGTCGCGCGCGTCGGCGGCCGCCCCGGAGCTGAGCGCCGCCTTCAGCCCGTCGATATCGCCGGCCTGCACCGCCCGGTGCAGGTCCTCAACGGCGGAGCGCGCCGCCGCCGCCCGGTCTTTCGCCGCCCGGCGCAGGGCGCGCAGCCCCGCCGGGGTCAGCGTGTCGCGCGGTTTCATGCCGGCCCTGCCGAGAAAGCGCCGGTAGGCCCGCCTCGACTCCGGCCGCCAGTCGCCGTCCGCCGGCCCCGGCCGGTAGCCCAGCCGCGCCAGCAGGGTCTGCGCCTCGCGCAATGCGCGTTTCGGCGGCGGGGCGGCGGGCGCTGGCGTCTTCGACTGCTCCGCCTTACGGGCCGGGGGCATGGGCTTCGGCTGCAGTTTCGGTTTCGGCGCCGCCGCTGCCATCCGCCAGGCCCGCGCCAGCTTGCGCGCCTCGGCCTGCTCCTCCATGGTCATCCTGGCTTCCAGCGCGTCGCGTTCGGCCGCCGCCTCGGCGCTGCCCCGCCCGGCGGCGAGGTTCAGCCATTTGTGCGCCTCGATAAAGTCCCGCGGCACGCCCACACCCTTGGCAAAGGCCCGGCCCAGCGCCAGCAGCGCCCGGACGTCGTTCGCCTTCGCAGCGGCCTCCCATTGCCTGACGGCCTCGCCGTGCCGCCCGGCGTCCCAGGCGGCCCTGCCGGCGTTGTAGTCCGCCTGCGCCGCACCGGCGCCGAGCAGCGTGGCCGCCAGGAATACGGCCGCTATGCGCCCCGACCTGCAATGCATCGCGTGACCTTTCACAGAAAGGAGACCTTTCGACAAACCGGAATCGCCCCGGCGCTCCGGCGCAGAACTAATATCTCTGCGTCATCAGGTGCCCGACCTGGCGCCGATAGGCCGAGCGCGCGCGGGCCTT
This sequence comes from Alphaproteobacteria bacterium, assembly GCA_965202925.1. Lineage (GTDB taxonomy): Bacteria > Pseudomonadota > Alphaproteobacteria > Bin65 > Bin65 > Bin65. The sequence goes on from CBDBCG010000005.1 coordinate 195,620, forward strand.
GCATCGGCTGAGGTGTATTGCAGTACCCCGCCTCGCCCGGTTGCGGCACTGCGCCCGTTGGTTGCTTACTTGCCGGCGGCAGTTGGCAACACAAGTGTCGTTTGTGCAAGAATCCAAAGCAATTCTGAGTAGTTCAGCAGCCTCCGAACCGCAACTCGACAGCTCTCTGTTCAATTGCCGTTGAAGCCTGGCGATTTTCAGGTTTCGCTGCAAAAGCGCCTGCGACTTGCGCCGCCGTTCGGCCGCCCGGCGTTGCCGGTCGCGGAGCGCCCGTCTTGCGCGGTCGGCCTCCCAATTCCGGTTCGGCGCAGCCGCACGGCGCCGTTCGGGCGCATCGCGCGGGGCAGCCCGCCGCTGCGGCCGTTCGTCGACATTCCTGCCGCCGGCCGCCGCCTCGCGTTCGGCAGCTTCCCGCCGCTCGGCCGCGCGCCGGGCGGCTTCGCGCCGTTCCAAGGTCCCGATCGCGGCGACATATTCGTCCTCCGCCGCAGCACCGGGCACCAGGACGCCGACCAGCTTGCCCAGGACGGCGACATAGGACGGAACGTCCTCGTCGCTCCCATACGCACCGTTGCTGTCCGCACCGGAACCGGCCGTCGCCGTGTCCGGGCCCCAGGGATCGTCCGGCGTGTTGCTGCTTATGTCGCTCCACGGGTCGGTTTCCGCTTCCGGAGCATTGGAGGCGCCGCCGTCCTCATGGTCCTGTTCGCTGTCGCCGGGGGCCGCATACTCCACGGGCGTCCGTTTGCCGACCTCTACTCCGTTGTCGTACCGGGTATTGTAAGTACTGCCGTCGGCGACCCGGATCGTCGCTGCGCCGTGCCGGAGGCCGTTGCGGAACCCGCCCTGGTAATAGCCGCCGTCGGGCGCGTTGACGGTCCCGAAGCCGTGGGCTTTTCCGTTTGCCGCCGGACCCTCGTAGGTCGTGCCGTCGGGCGCGGTCCCGCTGCCGGCGCCATAAGCCTTGCCGCCGTCGCACGGCCCCGACCAGTTATAGAGCGTCCCCTCCACCTCCAGCTTGCAGGGGACCGCAGCGGGTTGGGTATGGGCCGGCGCCCGTTCAACTGCACTGTCGGGAGCCGCACGGTCGGGCGCCGGGGCGCGGGGCGCGGTCGACGCCGGCGCGCCCGTAACCGCTTCGTCGGGCGGGGCCGGGGTGCGGGCCGCGGTCGACGCCGGCGGCGCCCCGGCGTCCCCGTCTCCGGCGTCCCGGCCTCCGGCGTCCCAGTCTCCGGTTTCCCCGTCTCCGGCGGGCTTGCCCGGGTCCGGGCCGTCCGCGCCGCCGCCGGTCGCGGTATAGTTCCGGAACTTGTACTTTCCGCGGGCATCCCTCCCGGCGGCATCGCCGGACGCCGCGGGCGCCCCACCTTCAGCCTCTCCGGCGGATTCGCCCCGGTTCCGGCCGCCCGCCGACGCGCTGCCTTCGAAACTGCGGAAACCGTCCTGCGATTTCCGTCCCTTTGCCTGCCCGGGCGGTTCGGCCCGGTTCCGACGCTGGCCGTCGACCCGCCGGGCGGCCGGGCGCCCGTCATCTTCCAGTATGAACCGCATCCGGTCGCCGTCCACGTCCTCGATGACGGCCTTGTAGGTCTTGCCGTTATGGGTCACTTCGCCCTTGCCGTAGGGCGTGCCCTCCCGGCACGGCCCCTGCCACACGGCGGCAGAGCCGTCGGCGAGTTTCACCTCGCAGGTGTCGGCGCGCGCGCCGCTGCCGAAGAACAGGACGGCGAGCATGGCCAGCGGAACGGCGGCCCGTTTCATGGCGGCTTTCCTTTCGGAGGACCGGGAACGAAACAAGTCTAACGCGACCGCCGGCAGATTTCCAAGGTCCAATCCGGCGTCCGGTGCGCCGGCGGCGGTCGCTCCCCATCATCGAAAAATCTTGCCCGCGGGGCACGGCCTTGGGATAGGTGGCCGCCCATGAATGCGTCCGCCGATCCCCCGCCAGCCGACGCTCCGCCGGCCAAAGCCGTTGCGCGCGAGACCCCGCCGCACCGCTCGCCGCTGGCCCGGCTGCTGGGCGACCGGGCGGCGCTCGGCTATCTGCTGATCCTTGTCGCGACGGTCTTCTTCAGCGCCAACAACAATCTGGCCAAGGAGAGCTACCGGCACGGCGTGTCGGTCGATACGGTGCTGGTCGGCCGCTCCTGGTTTCTCGTGCCGCTGCTCTGTCTCTGGTTCGCAGCCCGGCGGACGCGGCCGGCGGTCCCCCGCGGCATGGCGGGCTGGCTCGTGCTGGGCGCGGTCCTGTTTTCAGTGAACGGCTGGGCGCTGCTGTCGGCGTTCGACAAGATGTCGGTCAGCCTGTCGATCCTCGTCTTCTACCTGTTCCCGTTCATGGTCGGGCTGATGGCCGCCGCCCTGCGGATCGAGCCGCTGCGCCCGGCGATGTTGATCGGCCTCGTCGTCGCCTTTGCCGGCCTCTACCTGGCCCTCGATATCGAGGGCGCGCTGCATCCGGAGGGCGTCGCGCTGGCCCTGGTGTCGGCGCTGGCGATCTCCGGCAACATCCTGGTCAGCGCAAAGCTGATGCGCCACGGCATGTCGCCCGTAGCGGTGGCCTTCTGGATGGTGCTCGGTTCGGCCGTCTTCTACGGCGGCACCCTCGTCGCCTCCGGCGGCTTCCACTGGCCGAACAGCACGACCGGCTGGGCGGCCTTCGGCGGAACGGTCGCATTCATCTGCACGGCCTTCGTCATGTTCTACGGCGCGCTCAATTTCCTGCGCGAATCGCGCACGGCGCTGGTGATGAACCTAGAGCCGATCTTTACCGTCGTCATTGCGGTCGCCCTGTTCGGCGAGCCCTTCGGCGCGACCCAGTGGGCCGGCGGCGCGCTGGTCGTCCTGGCGATCTTCGGCGTCGCCCTGGCCGGCCGGAAGGCGTAGGCCGGCGCGTCCCATCCGGGATTTCGCTGCAAAAGGCCAGGCCCGCGCCACCGGCCGAATTTGTAGGGGAGGGTTTGAAGCCCTCCCCTACGCCCTGACGGACAGGCGCGGCGGCACCGTCAGAAACATCCGTTACGGATCTGCCGATCGCCTGGTCCCCACCGGTTTCGGCGATTTCACCCCTTAGTGGAGTCTTCCGCGCGCATACGCTATATCTTGGCTTCTCCCCTAGATTCTGTGCTTATTTGAATTCCAAATACAACATTTAGTTGACAGACCGGCACCCTTCGCAATATCTTGGGTCAAGTGGACGGCGATCCACAAGATACAGGATCGAGGAGTCGGCGTCGTCCGGGCGCCTGACGGACAGGAGGGATGCCGATGAAAATCCGGCGCCATTTCACGGTCGAAGGCCGGGATGCCTATGACGGCATCGCCTTCCGGAAGGCGACGAGCGAGATCCGCAATCCGGACGGCTCCGTCGTGTTCAGCAACGACCGGGTGGAGGCGCCGGAGGACTGGTCCCAGGTCGCCGTCGACATCCTCGCCCAGAAATATTTCCGCAAGGCCGGCGTGGCCGGCGCCGCCGATCTCGAACCCGTTCCGGAAGAGAACGTCCCGGACTGGCTGTCCCGGCGCGCGCCGAAGAAGGGCGCGAAGACCGGCGGCGAGACCGGCGCGAAACAGGTCTTCGACCGGCTGGCCGGCACCTGGACCTACTGGGGCTGGAAGGGCGGCTATTTCGCCGGCGAGGCCGACGCCCGCGCCTATTTCGACGAGATGCGTTTCATGCTGGCGCGCCAGATGGCGGCGCCGAACTCGCCGCAATGGTTCAACACCGGCCTGCACTGGGCCTACGGCATCGACGGCCCCGGCCAGGGCCACCACTATGTCGACCACGAGACCGAAGCGCTGACCGAGGCGTCCTCGGCCTACGAGCGGCCGCAGCCCCACGCCTGCTTCATCCAGTCGATCGCCGACGACCTGGTGAACGACGGCGGCATCATGGACCTGTGGGTGCGCGAGGCGCGGCTGTTCAAATACGGCTCGGGCACCGGCACCAACTTCTCGAACCTGCGCGGCGCGGACGAGCCCCTGTCGGGCGGCGGCAAATCCAGCGGCCTGATGAGCTTCCTCAAGATCGGCGACCGGGCGGCCGGCGCGATCAAGTCCGGCGGCACGACGCGGCGCGCCGCCAAGATGGTCATCGTCGACGTCGACCATCCGGACATCCGGGAATTCGTCAACTGGAAGGTCAAGGAGGAGCAGAAGGTCGCCGCGCTGGTCGCCGGCTCCAGGCTGGCGCGCAAGCATCTCAACGCGATCATGCGGGCCTGCCGGGCGTTCGACGGCGCCGAGCCCTTCAACCCGCGGACCAACCCGAGCCTGCGCAAGGCGATCCGCGCCGCGCGCAACGCGATGCTGCCGCAGAACTACATCCAGCGGGTCATCCAGTTCGCCCAGCAGGGCTTCGAGGAGATCGAATTCGCGACCTACGACACCGACTGGGATTCCGAGGCCTACCTCACCGTCTCGGGCCAGAATTCCAACAATTCGGTGCGCGTCACCAACGAATTCCTCGACGCCGCGATGGCGAACGGCGAATGGACCCTGTTCAAGCGCACGACCGGCGAAGAGCACGGCACGGTGAATGCCGGCGAATTGTGGCGGCAGATCGCCGAAGCCGCCTGGCAGTCGGCCGACCCCGGCGTCCAGTTCGATTCGACGATCAACGAATGGCACACCTGCCCGGCCGGCGGGCGCATCAACGCGTCAAACCCGTGCTCCGAGTACATGTTCCTCGACGACACGGCGTGCAACCTGGCGTCGCTCAACCTGCTCGCCTTCCGCCGGGCCGACGGCGCGTTCGACGTCGCCGGCTTCGAGCATGCCGTGCGGCTGTGGACGCTGACGCTGGAAATCGCCGTCCTGATGGCGCAGTTCCCGTCGCGCCGGATTGCCGAGCTGTCCTACCGCTACCGCACGCTGGGCCTCGGCTTCGCCAATGTCGGCGGCTACCTGATGGCCTCGGGCCTGCCCTACGACAGCGACGAAGGCCGGGCCTTCTGCGGCGCGGTGAGCGCCCTGATGACCGGCGCGGCCTACGAAACCTCGGCCGACATGGCGGCCGAACTCGGCCCCTTCCCGGGCTATGCCGACAACAGCAGCGACATGCTGCGGGTGATGCGCAACCATCGCCGCGCCGCCTGGGGCGAGACCGAAGGCTATGAGGATCTCTCGGTCCTGCCCGTCCCCCTCGACCGGGAGGCCTGCCCGGACGGGGCGCTGCTCGACGCCGCCCGCGCGGCGTGGGACCGGGCGTACGAGAAGGGCGCGACCGCCGGCTACCGCAACGCCCAGGCGACGGTGATCGCGCCGACCGGCACGATCGGCCTGGTCATGGACTGCGACACCACCGGGATCGAGCCGGACTTTGCGCTCGTCAAGTTCAAGAAGCTCGCCGGCGGTGGCTATTTCAAGATCATCAACCGGCTGGCGCCGCTGGCCCTGCGCACCCTGGGCTACGCTACGCCGCAGATCGAGGAGATGATCCGCTACGCCGTCGGCAACGGCTCGCTGGAAGACTCGCCGGCGATCGACCATGCAGCGCTGCGCCGGACCGGCTTCACCGAGCCGATGATCGAGCGGGTCGAGGAGGCGCTCGCCCAGGCCTTCGACATCAAGTTCGTCTTCAACAAGTGGACCCTGGGCGAGGATTTCTGCGTCAACCGGCTCGGCCTCGACCCGGACGCGCTCGACGATCCGGACTTCGACATGCTCGCCGCCCTCGGCTTCGCGCGCCGCGAGATCGAGGCGGCGAACGCCTGGGTGTGCGGGGCGATGACCCTGGAGGGCGCGCCGCAGCTGAAGGCCGAGCATCTGGCGGTGTTCGACTGCGCCTCGCCCTGCGGGCGGACCGGCCGGCGATTCCTGAGCTGGAAGAGCCATATCCGCATGATGGCGGCGGCCCAGCCGTTCATCTCCGGCGCGATCTCCAAGACGATCAACATGCCCAACGCCGCGACGGTCGAGGACTGCCGCAAGGCCTATGAACTGTCGTGGCAGCTCGGCGTGAAGGCCAACGCGCTCTACCGCGACGGCTCCAAGCTCAGCCAGCCGCTCTCGGCCACCGTGTTCGACGATCTCGAGGACGAGGACGCGGCCGAGGAGGCGAAAGAGGCCGTCATCCGGGCCCCGGCCGCCGAGCAGGCCACGCAGGTCGCCGCCCAGGCGGTCCGGACGATCGCCGAGTCGATGGAGCAGCGCGCCCGGCGCGTCCGCCTGCCCCACCGGCGCCGCGGCTACACCCAGAAGGCCATCGTCGGCGGCCACAAGGTCTATCTGCGCACCGGCGAATACGAGGACGGCACGCTGGGCGAAATCTTCATCGACATGCACAAGGAAGGCAGCTCCTTCCGCAGCATCATGGACAGCTTCGCCATCGCCGTCTCGATGGGCCTGCAATACGGCGTGCCGCTGGAGGAGTTCGTCGACTCCTTCACCTTCACCCGCTTCGAGCCCCAGGGCCTGGTCGAGGGCAACGACGCCATCAAGATGGCGACCTCTGTGATCGACTACATCTTCCGCGAGCTGGCGGTCTCCTACCTGGACCGGGACGACCTGGCCCACGCGACGGGCACCGACATGCTGCCCGACATCATCGGCAGCGGCGTCGCGGAAAGCGCCCTGCCGGACGACGAGGCCGCCCAGGCCGCCGCCGCCCGGGTGGTGCTCGACGGGGTCCAGAAGGTCGCCAGCAACGGCTTCGTGCGCAACAAGTTCGCCGTCCTGGAGGGCGGCCTGTCGGCCGCCGCGAACGGCGCCGGCAATGGCTCCGGCAATGGCTCCGGCAATGGCTCCGGCAACGGAGCCACCCAACAACAGTCTTCGGCCGGCAAGCCTGCCGGCGTTTCCGCCGTTTCCTCCGGCGGCGGGAACAGCAGCTTGCAGGCCGCGGAACTCGGGAGCGGGTCAGCGGCTCTCGAGGTTTCTCCCGCGGTCGCCGAGGCGGTCGACCTCAAGCTCGACCAGATCCGCGAGGCGCGGATGAAGGGCTATGAGGGCGACTCCTGCGGCGAGTGCGGGAACTTCACCCTGGTGCGCAACGGTACGTGTCTCAAGTGCGACACCTGCGGGGCCACCAGCGGGTGCAGCTGACCGGGCACTTTGCCCGTCCGTTACTCCTCCCTGAAACTGCGGGGCGGACCTCCCTGAGGCCGCCCCGATTTTCTGCCTGTTTCACGGAAGGCAATCCCGGAACGGGCCGCGCTTGGCAGCTGCCCGTCCTGGCCCGACCCCCCACATCGTCATTCCGACCGGAGCCGCCGGCGGAGCCCGCCCTGAGCGGAGCCGAAGGGGCGGCGGAGCGGAGGAATCCCGTCGCCGCCGGATGGCGCCTGTTCCGTATGCCGAGCCGAGATCCCTCCGCTCGCTTGCGCTCGGTCGGGATGACGGAAGAGGGCGCGTGCGCGATCCCCGGTGGAATGTCCGGGAGCGGCGATTACATCCTTGCGGGCGATGGGCGGACGATGGGCGGACGATGGCGTTCGACCGCCCGCCACGGCGCCGGGCCGCCGGAAGGCGGCGGCGGGAAGACAGGAGCGGAACACGCATGAAGACGCTGGCCGCTGCGCTGATCGTTTTCCTCCTGTCCCTCGCCCCGGCGGCGGGCGCCGAACCGGCGGCCGATGCGGCGGCCGGGAAGCTCCGCATCGGCGTCGATCCCGGCTATCCGCCCTTCAGCGAGATCGACGATACGGGCCGGCTCAAGGGTTTCGACATCGATATCGCCCGGACGCTGTGCAAGCGGCTGGAAACCGCGTGCGCGTTCGTCCGCGAGGACTGGGAAAAGCTGATTCCCGCCCTGCGGGCGGGGAGGTTCGACGCCATCGTCTCCAGCATGTCGATCACCGAGAAGCGCCGCCGGCTGGTCGCCTTCACGGACCGGTACTACAGCAACCTGGTTCGCTTCGTCGCGCGCAAGGGCGCCGGGTTCGACCCCGCCGCGCCGGCGGGGCGGACCATCGGCGCGGCGCGGGCGACGATCGCCTCGGACTGGCTGGAGGCCAACCTGTCGCGGGTCGCCGCGATAAAGCTGTTCGGCGAACAGGGCGCGATGATGCGGGCGCTCGCCGAGGGCCGTGTGGACGCGGTGTTCGGCGACGGTCTCGGCCATTGGCAATGGCTCCGGAGTCCGGCGGGCGCGGGCTTCGCGTTCGCGGGGGACGGATACCGGCTGGACGAGGGCATCGGCATCGCCGTGCGCAAGGCGGACGAAACGCTGCGCCGGCGGCTGAACCGCGCGATCCGCGCGATCCGCGCCGACGGCACCTACCGGAAGATCAACGCCCGGTACTTCCCGTTCGACATCTACTGAGGCGACAGGCTCCGGCGCCTTTATCCGGCAGGGTTGCGTCCCGGCTGCCGTCGCGGCCCGGTTCCCCCACACCGTCATTTCGACCGGAGCCCCGGCCCCCGGCCGGGGCGGAGCGGAGAAATCCGGCGAGCGCTCCCCCGGAAAACAGCGGCGACACCGCAGGTTTCGGCGTTTGGCCGGCGCCCGTCGCCAGCCGGATTTCTCCGCTACGCGGCTTCGCCGCTCCGGTCGAAATGACGGGAGGGGTGGCGGCTTCGCCGCTCCGGTCGAAATGACGGCGAGGGGATTGCGCCCGGCCGGAAGGGCGGGTAGCGGCTTCGCCGCTTCGCTCGGAATGACGAAAAGGGGCGGCTTCGCCGTGGTGCCGGGAGGGCGGGATGGCGTGCTGCCCACCGTCGGGGCGGACCCCCTTGCCACCGCGCGCCGGCGCTGCTTCCATGCCGATTGATTTCGCCCGTTCCGAGGATCTTCACGCCATGCCCCTCACCTGCGCCCATCTCGTCGGCAGCCTGCCCTATCCGGATGCCGACACGACCTTCCGCGAGATCGCCGGCCGGCTCGGCGGGCATCTGAAACGGATTCCGGACGGCGAGACCGGGGAGCGGGCGCGCTGGATCTTCTGGCAGCGCGCCAGGGTCGCGGAACATCCGGCGATGGAAGTGGCCGCGGACGAGGACATGCAGCGCATCCACCAGTGGGACGGCAAGCTGATCCGCGAATGGGAACTGTTCCGCTTCAGGCCGGGCGTCGATCCGGCGACGGTGGAGTTCGATCCCGGCTACGCGCCCGAGGCGATCGCCTCCTACGCCCGTTTCACGGCGATGCGCGAGGCCGGGACGCTGCCGGCCGGCGTGCGCTTCCAGGTCTGCCTGCCGACGCCGATGGCGATCGGCTACTGGTTCGTCTCGCCGGCGGCGCGGCCGGATTTCTTCGCCGCCTATGAGCGCGCCTTCAAGGCCGACCTGGCGAAGATCTGCGCCGCCGTCCCGCACGGCGACCTGGCGGTCCAGTGGGACGTCTGCCAGGAGGTGCTGGCCTGGGAGGGCTATTTCCCGAACCGGCCGGCCAGCTACAAGGACGACATCACGGGGATGCTGGCGCGCCTCGGCAACGCCGTGCCGGAGCCGGCGGAGCTCGGCTACCATCTGTGCTACGGCACGCCGAACGACGAGCATGTCGTGATGCCGGCGGACCTCGCCAACGCGGTCGAGATGACCCACGGCATCCTGGCCGGGCTGGAGCGTTCGCTGCAGTTCGTCCACGTCCCGGCGCCGAAACACCGGGACGACGCGGCCTATTACGCGCCGCTGGCCGACCTGCGGCTGCCGGAGGGTTGCGAGCTCTATCTGGGCGTCATCCACCATGACGACCGGGCGGGCGACAAGCGCCGCATCGCCGCCGCGGCCGAGACCGTCGCCGATTTCGGCATCGCCACCGAATGCGGCTGGGGCCGCGGCGATCCGGCCCGCGCTCCCGGCCTGCTCGACAGCCACCGCATCGCCCTGGAAGGCGGGTGAAGGCGAGGCTGAAGGCGCCGTCCCTGCAGCGGAGACAGCGCGGGAATTCCCCTCCCCCAAGAGGATTCCTCTGCAAAAAAGCCGTAAATCGAGCTCGACAGACAAGGTAACGATTCCCCCTCCCCTTGGGGGAGGGGTAAGCGGACATTGCCGCAGAGCGGGATTCGGGTGTCGGCGTGCGCGGCGCCGAACGACCCCTCCCCTTGCCCCTCCCCCAAGGGGAGGGGGATTCCGTGATGCAAACCGGATACATGGGTAACAGTCCAGACCGGAGACATCGGTGACGGGACCGATGATCAGCGCGTGCCGGAACGGTTCGAAGTTCTTCCCCGATTCAACCGGGGATGCGCCGGCGCACGGCGCGGGCGACGACAGCGGTTCCCGACCGACGATATTTGCCCGACGGTGTAGGGGAGGGTTTGAAACCCTCCCCTACGGCCTGCCGGGAATTTGCAGCCTCGGGCGGCGCTCACGAGCAAAAATATCCAGGATTTCAGACAATCCCGCCCCGATCCTCCCGGTCCGCCGCCGCCTTCGCGCTTTCGATTCCGGCGGTGATCCGGCCCACCAGCCAGATCGCGAGGAGGCCGGCGGGCAGATACAGAATGTTCCCGAGTATTTGAAGAACGAACAGCTGCCGTACCGGTTCGACCGGATCGGCGGGCTCACCGACGATGCCGCTGCGGGTCGCGCAGCTCGAAAGCAGGAGCAGCGACCACCAGGCAACGACCGGCCGGATGCGGATGTGGGTGCGCCCGGCGGCAGGATTGCGTACCTCCGCGATCCGATACAACTCGGCCATGGCCCTGGCCGGTTGCACCAGATTGAAGAAAGGAATGAACCACCAGGCGACTGCCCAGCCCGGCGAAAATTTCAACTCGCTGAAGCCCAGGACATGGACGTTCGCATGGGCGCGGTAGACCCAGACCAGGAAGAACGCCGCCGTAACGAAAAGGATGGCAGCATTGGCATAATACAGCGTCAGGCTTGCCCCTGCGGCGGACTCCACGGCCCGGATCGCGGAATCACTGCCGTAGTCGACCGCTTTGTTGAACAGGCCGAGCCAGTGAATGTCGTGGACCAGATCGGCGAACGTCGCGACGATTCCGAAGATCATCAGAGTTGCGGCCACTCCGGCCGGCGTCCGTAAAGGCCTGAAACGATAGGACCGGGCCGATTTTGCCATTGTAATACCCGAAATGCTTGATTTGTTCTTTTATTGTTCTAAATTAAACCGATTGTCAAGCCCGTTTTCCGCCGGGCGGGCAACAGCGGCGGGCGCCCGCGAATCGGCCTATTGCGCCACTGACCATGACGAATCATGACAAAACAAAGCAGCTATTGCCGGCCCGATGGTCAACCGGGAGCGTTTGGGGACTCTTGTGGTCAACAGGATGATAACGCACTGTAATAATTGACGTTGTGTTTTTTCCGCAGGTCGTGTACAAGTCCCGGGAAGGGTCAGACGGGAGCCGGCGGGAGCAGCGATATGACATCAGTCGCTTGCGATTTGAAGACCGATATGCGGACCGAATATTCGTCGGGTTCCCGAGTTTCCGGACGCCCGTGCGGTCGCCGGGGGACGGGCACGGACCGGGGCCCGAACCGCGCCGCGCGCGTCCCGCGACCGGGGAAGGATGGCCGCCCATGGGCGCCGTGAAGCTGAGCAAGAGAAGCATCGACCGCCTGAGCGTGGACCGGGCCTCCGCGGTGTTCTGGGACAGCGAACTGCCGGGATTCGGGATACGGGTCCACGCCACCGGGCGCAAGCTGTTCGTCGCCCAGGCGCGCACGCCGGGCGGGCTGCCCAAGCGGGCGACGGTGGGCCGCTACGAGGACATGGACGCCGAGGATGCGCGGCTGAAGGCGGCCGGGATGATCGACCGCATCCGGCGCGGCCGGGACCCGGCGCCGGCGGCCGCGGAGGAGCCGACGGTCGCCGATCTCGCCGCGCGCTTCATGACGGCGCATGTCGAGCGGAACTGCAAGCCGGGGACGGTGGAGAATTACGAGAGCCTGCTCAGGCTCTGCATCCTGCCGCGCCTGGGCGCTCTCCGGCTGGGCGAGGTCGACCGCTCCCATGTCTCGGCGCTGCACCACGGGCTGCGCGACACGCCGGCGCGGGCCAACCAGACGGTGGGCGTGTTCTCGAAGATGTTCAAGCTGGCGGTGGCCTGGGGCATGACCCCGGCCCGGCCCAACCCCTGCCGGTCGGTCAGGCGCTACAAGGAGAGTAGCTGCGAGCGGTTCCTCACCGGGGACGAGTATGCGCGTCTCGGCCGGGTGCTGTTCGAGGCCGAAGCGGAAGGCCCGCCGATGGCGTCGGCGGTGGCGGCGGTGCGCCTGCTGCTGCTGACCGGCTGCCGCCGCAACGAGATCCTGACGCTGAAGTGGGACGACATCGACCGCCGGGCGGGCGAGCTGCGGCTCGCCGACGGCAAGTCCGGCCCGCGCCGGGTACCGCTGACGCCGGCGGTGGAGCGGGTGCTGGCGCGGATACCGCGGGCGGACGGCAATCCCTGGGTGATCGCGGGCGACAAGCCGGGCGAGCGGCTCCGGCGCCTCGACCCGCTCTGGAACAGGCTGCGGGCGCGCGCCGGGCTGGACGGCCTGCGGCTTCACGACTGCCGTCACTCGTATGCGTCCAGGGCGCTGGCGATCGGCGAGAGCCTGTCGGCGATCTCCCGGCTGCTCGGCCACAAGACGGTGATGACGACGGTCAAATACGCCCATCTGGCGCGGGACACCGAGCGGGCCTCGGCGGCGAAGGTCGGGGACAGCATCGGCAGCGATCTCATGGCCCCGGAGTCCGGCATCCAATCCGAAGCGGCGTAGGGGCGAGGAGAAGAGCGTTCATGGCGAAGCTGAACCGCACCACGATCTCGCGGCGCACGGTGGAGCGCCTCGAGGCGGACCGGGACACGGTCTACTGGGACAGCGAGCTGCTGGGCTTCGGGGTGCGGGTCTATCCGACCGGGCGCAAGGTCTACGTCGTGCAGACCCGGGCGGGCGGCAGGGACGGCAAGCGGGTGACGGTCGGGCGCCACGGCGTCATCACGCCGGAAGAGGCGCGCCGCCGGGCGGCGCACATCATCTCGCGGATCAAGGCGGGCGAGGACCCCGTCCCCGAGCCGCCGGCGGCGGAGGCGAACGGGCCGACGGTGGCGGACCTGGCGGCGACCTATCTCGAAGAGGTGGTCGCGGTGCGTCTCAAGCCGGCCTCGGCCCGGTCCTACCGCAGCACGATCGAGACGCACATCCTGCCGGCGCTGGGGCGCAGGCGGGCGCTGTCGCTCGACCATGCGGCGGTGTCGGCGTTCCACCATTCGCTCGGCGGGACGCCGGCGGCGGCCAACCGGGCGGTCGAGATGCTGTTCCGGATCTACCGGGCGGCCGAGGAGCGGGAGACGATCCCGGAGGGCAGCAACCCCTGCGGGCAGGTCGCGATGAACCGGCGGCGGCGCCACGAGCGGTTCCTGACCGACGGGGAGTTCCGCCGCCTCGGCCGGGTGCTGGACGAGGTCGAGGCGGGTGGCGGCGCGATGGCGCATGCGGCGGTGGCGATCCGCCTGCTGCTGCTGACCGGCTGCCGCAAGAACGAGGTGCTGACGCTGCGCTGGAACGATGTCGACCTCGCGGCGCGCGAGATGCGGCTGCGCGACGCCAAGACGGGTCCGCGGACGGTGCAGCTGTCGCCGGCCGCCGCCGAGGTCCTGGCCCGGGCGCCCCGGGTCGCGGGCAATCCGCATGTCGTGCCGGGCCTGCGGCCGGGCAGCCGCATGGGCGACCTGCAGCGTCCCTGGGAGCGGATCAGGACGCGCGCCGAGCTGGACGGCCTGCGGCTCCACGACTGCCGTCACTCCTTCGCCTCGCGGGCGCTGGCGCTCGGCGAGAGCCTGCCGACGATCGGCAGGCTGCTCGGCCACAGCCACATCCAGACGACCGCACGCTATGCGCACCTGGCGCGGGACTCGGTGCATGAGTCCGCACGGCGGGTGTCGGAGTCGGTCGAAGCCGCCATGTACCGCGACTGTCCGGAGCCTGCGGCGGCGCGCTGAAAGGGCGGGCGGATTGCCCGGATTCCTCTGCGAGTGCTACCGATGAGAGAGGGCGCGGTGCCGCAGGGGCGCCGATACCGGGAGGTTGCGCGCTACAAACCCGGGCGGTGCGGTTGATGTCAGCCATGCGGATCAACGACTCCCCGGTGTCGGCTTTCCGATCCGCCGGTTAGTACGAATGAGGCTTCGGCCGACCAGGGCCAGCCTCGGTTTTCACAGCTGACGCACTGTCAGTGCCTGGCGGCGTCGCTGTTTGCCGTTTGACAGAATGATGGAAAGGTTCGCGGAATCGGTGCTTTGGGGCGCTCTCCGAGCGGTCCCGGCGGCGGGGCTTCCTTGTGCAATCGCCGCCGCGGCCGCTTCCTGTTGTGATCAACGGCCGCGCGGCTCGACCAGGGAACCGCCCGATGTCGACAGGCAGTCTGGCCTTAGTATCCTGTGCGCGTGGAGTGTCTACAACGACGCGCCGCCCGCCGCGGCCAGCGAGCAGGAGAATATCACGTGTGATCGCAGTCCTTGCAGCCTTGTCGATTGAGAGCCCGGCCTTCGGGCAGAGCAAGGCGACCTGTGCGGCGTACATGAAGGCAGACGCCAGTTTCAGAGCCATCCCGGTTGTTCGGGACTGGGGAGTGCTGATTGAGATTGAGCGGGAGAATCAGGATCTGGAAAGGAAAGCGGCGTTGAACAGAGCGCTAATGGCGGTCGGACAAACACCGATGTTCAAATTAGCCCTCAAGCAATTGCGTCGTGAGCAACGCAAGGCCTACCGGGAGTCCGTAGTAACGGACAGGCAGGCCATGTTCGATCTTGTGATGGCAGATATTGAGCGTTGCAAGGAGCGGATCGGGTACGAAAATTGGCCCAATACACGAAATCCAAAAGGAATGAGACGATGACGGACAACATCTTCCGTGCCGCGGGTCTGCTGATCGCGGCGCTCATCGTCTCGGCGACCACCCAAGTCGCCGAAAGCAGGACGGTGAAGAAATCAAAGTCGGGCATCTGCCACTGCCCCGGCGGGCAGTACTACGGCCGGACAAAAGCCTTCACCGCCTATCCAACCATCAAGGCATGCCTCGAGAGCGGCGGTCGGCAGCCAAAGCGTGGCCGAGGCGATTGCGGCAATGCCGCACCGACGTTCAAGCGCGAACGAAGCGCCAAGCCGACACGGGCTATCGACGGCGATACGCTTAGCCTCAAGGGTGTCGTGGTCCGCTTGAAGGGCATCGACGCGCCGGAATCGGGTCAATTCTGCAGGAACGCACAAGGCCGCCTCTACCGATGCGGAGCGGTCGCGACGGCGGCTTTGAAGCTATTGGTCGCCAGCGGCAGTGTCCGGTGCGATTTTGAACCGAACGCGGGTCG
Source organism: Alphaproteobacteria bacterium (assembly GCA_965202925.1). Lineage (GTDB taxonomy): Bacteria > Pseudomonadota > Alphaproteobacteria > Bin65 > Bin65 > Bin65. The sequence continues at coordinate 210,823 of CBDBCG010000005.1, forward strand.
CTACGGGCGCAAGATCGGCCTCTGCTACGCCTCGGACGGTACCGACATCAATGGCTGGATGGTGCGACAGGGCTTTGCCGTAGCCTATCGGGATTACTCGAAGCGGTATATCGAGGCCGAGGAGGTTGCGAAGAAGGCAAAGGTTGGACTATGGCAAGGCGCGTTTGTCCCGCCTTGGGATTGGCGCAGAGGAAAGCGATTGACGGAAGCGACGCGCCGGTAGGTTCTTGCCCAGCAAGTCGGTTGCACGCCGATCAGCACTGCAACTAGTGTTTCTATGCTGAAGCCAGGAGGGTTGCATTTTGGTGTGGATAAATATTAACGTATCTTGGCGTTTAGGTAAGGTATAGTGCCAGAGAACAAGAGACAACATTTTGTGCCTAGATTTTACCTTAGGAGATTCTCCAAGGACGGAAAAAGCATAAACATATGGAACATTAAGCAGGAGAAAAAGATTCTTGCTGCTAACTTAAGAAATCAATGTTACAGGAATTACTTCTACGGCAAGAACTCAGTTGTCGAGAAAGCGCTATCGACGGTAGAAGCCAACGCTGCGCAGGTTTTGCGCTCTATAGAAGCAATGCCTGTTCCGCCTTCTCCCGGTTCGGCGGAGCATCAATTTCTTGTCTTGTATATCTTAATGCAGTATGGCCGAACACAACATATAGCAGACGAACTGGATGAAATGACAGACAAATTGGGGAAACATTTGGTAAAGGACACTATAGCTCTTGAAGGAATAGATCCAAATAGTTTAAGTATTGGTTTGGAGGAACCAGCTCTTAGTGCACTTTCTATAGCAACTATGTGCTACCCTATCCTCTTTGACTTAGAGTGTAAAATCTTGGTGAATAGGACGACTGCGGATTTTGTAACGTCAGACAACCCGGTTGTGTTTTATAATCAACTAATGTCATTTCGTAAGGACGGAAGCAATACTGGGTTTGCAGCAAAGGGATTGAAGATCTTCATGCCTATTGATCCACAGCTCACGATCCTGCTATACGACAGCCACGTTTACAAAGTCGGCGATGAAAAAAAGAAGACAGTTTACATCAATCGGATTCGCGATATTGAACAGCTGAATATACTTCAGATTTGTGCGGCATCACACAACATCTATTTCCGCAATGATCTACAAGATTTAGCAGGGCTACATAAGAAAGGAGTAAGCTTTAGGAATGAAGCAAAATCCGATGTCCAAGTTTTTCAAGTGGATCACTCAACCGAAGGCGAAGCCCGGGAACTTATTCGGTCATCTAAAGTTGATATCAGAACGGGCCTTTCACCGAAGTTCTTGAGCATAAGATTTAGTGCGAGAAAATGGAGGGCGGCATTCAGGAAGATGCATGTGCAGCCCGTGTCTGTCATAAGAAACGAACCGTTGATGGATGCTTTCGAACAGTTTCGGACGTTGGTGAAGGAAGGAAAATACACGCATGGTCAGTTTTTTGACTTTGTGCAAGATTGGGCAGTGAGAAAGAGACTGTAATTCGGAATTGATACGCGAAGCCCTGTTGCGGTGATGTGACGCGAATTGATGAGGGTATAGTCGGCAAAGAGACTCAAACGTTAAATCAAAGAAACCTCGAATCGAAAGTTGAAATTACTCTACGCCCTTCCATTGAATATCCTTTACCGTATAAGCACTGAACGAGCCCTCGATGATGCGGTCGTGTGCGTCCTTCCACCTTCTCTTGGCGTGTTCGGGAGTCTTGTCCCAAACCATTACGCTGAATACGCATTCATAAGTGCGAACCTTGCCATTCCTCCCCTTCGCGACCAATTCGTTTACCGCCTCGATAAACTCGTTATCGCTCAGCTTTCTTCCATAGGGTAGTTCTCCAATGCGCAGACGTTTCCATTCGTCTGCATAAGGGCCGCCGCCGTCATCGACAGCGCCTCCCGGTGGCGCCGTTCTCGGGGCTAGTTCAATGCTGTCTTTGTATATCGCCACGTTGAACACATAGTACGGTTTCTCGCGGGACTTCCCCTCGCCAGCGCTCACGATTCGATACCAGCACGGCGGGTTCTTGCCTTTGGCCAGACTACGTCGCGCCTGATCGCGTTCGCGTTCGGCGTCAGCCTGGGCCTGCTCGGCTTTTTCCTCAGCCTTGCGCGCTTGGTTGGCCCTCTCCCGCGCCTGATCGCGTTCGCGTTCGGCATCGGCCTGAGCCAGTTCGGCTTTCTCCTTAGCCTTGCGCGCTCGCTCGACCCTCTCCTGCGCCTGATTGCGCTCGCGTTCGACGTCAGCTCGAGCTTGCTCGGCTTTCTCCTGAGCCTCGCGCGCTTGGTCAGCCCACTTCTGCGCCTGAATTCGTTCGCGTTCGACGGCGGCCAGAGCCCGCTTGGCTTCCTCCTCAGCCTTGCGCGCTTCAGCGGCTGCGTTCTTTAAGGTCTCGATTTCGTCCGGACGCATCCATACCCCGGGCACGCTTGGCGTGTCGGGCTGCGGGGTTGGTTCGTCCTGCTGGATAAGGCCAGCCAGAGCAATAAGGAGGAGGAAAGTAAGGAGAATGAACGTTTCGGCGACGGTTAGGCCGAGAACCGTACCTCGCCGATAGTCGTTCATCGACTCCGGTTCCAGAATCTAAAACTTGAACTCTGGCCTCGACGAAGAATTTTAGCTCGTGCCTCGGCCTCATTGGTGAGGACGCGGAGTGCTTCCGCCGCGCGCCGTGTTTCTTCCTCGGTCGTTCGCACGCTTTCTGTGAGAGCGTCGAACAACTCCGCCGCCTTCGCAGCCTGTTGAGTAGCGGCCGCCCCTTCGACGGTGATAGTCCTAAGTGTCTCCCCGATCTGTTGTACCGTCGCCGCTGTCTGCTCCGTGTCGCGACCCGCGCTCATGCGTGCGTGCAGCTTGCCCATTTCATCAAGCATGCCCGTCATCGTCTCTACGGCGGTGTGAACAGCCGTAAGGGCGGTACGCAGCTTTTCGATCTCCGATCCCAGAACCTCGGTCGACTTAGTGGCTCGATGGGCGCTGCTGCCGAATGCCGTGCTCGCGTCGCTTGCGTCTCCGAGGCGAGACCCGAGACGGTCCAACACCTCGCCGATCTGCTCATGAACGGTGGACACATTCTGCGCCAACGATAAGGACTGCTTCGCGGCGGCACCAAAATTCCGTTGCAAGGCGTCGAGGCTTTGGTCGCTCGCGGATCGTATCTCGTCATGAAATGACTGAGTGACCTCGCGGAATTCAGTGAAGTAGTCGTCGTGAGCAGATTCGAGCCGCTCCAGCAAGATTTCGGCCTGTTTCGCCACGGCGCCAAGGGAACTTCCGACTGCCTCGAGAGTCTTCTCGGCTTCACTTCCGAGCTCTTGCGCAAACGACTCGGCATTGCGCTGGAGCGTGTCCTTGAATTCGGCGCTTTCTCGTTTCAGCGACTCGCTGTGATTGCGCAGCTGGTCCTCGCTGTCACTGGCATGGGTGCGGACAATTCTGTGAAATCGCGCAAGCGCATTCGCACCTTGGGTGAGGTCACGGGCGATTGTCCCGAGGAGATGTCGGTTGAACCTTTCGAGGTCCCGCGAGTTTGCGCTTCCTGGCGGAAGTGCGGGAACCGGCACGTCCCGCGCAAATTCGGATTTTCCCGTAGATCCAGTCCGTTGCCAATTCTGCACAGCGACCCGTCCGGCGATTCCCACGATTGTTGAAGTCAGCGCGATACCGAAGGTCTCTAGCAAGTTGCGGATCTTCTCGGCGTTACGCTCCCTATCGGTATCGGTTCCGAAGAGGTCCAGAAGCGTGAACATGAGGGATATGAGGGTGAACAGGAGCCCTAGGTAGTAGACGTTGTCGCCTTCCTCTTCGGGGGCGTCCTCGTCGTTGAGCATGTAGTAAAAAGTCAGCACAAGCACCACACCCGCCGCGACAATCGCCGCAAACCAAGCGTTATCGAATTCGCTCTTGGTCCACCACACTCCTGCCCCGCCGCCAAACAAAGCGACGAAGAACCAAAAGGCATTGGTTTTCTTGGGCGTGCCCATAAGGACTCCAGTATGTGTTCTTTGCCGGTCCCCCGACCGTGGGCTTGCACGTTCTTGCGACTAGGGTGGAATTGGGGTCTCCGTGGTCTCCACCGGAGCGAAATCTTGGTTCAGATCGAATCTTGCCATTCGATCTTTCCTCCCTGCTCCATGATCAGTTCGGTCCACCAGTAATAGTGACGTTTGCTCTGCCACTTTGTGTACTTGGGCCGTTCCAACCGGAAGAGGGTCACCCGCACCCCCGTCAGGTCGGTGAGGAGATCGCGGGCGTGCCGGCGCATCTCCTTGGCGTCCGGATAAGGTCCGTAGTGCGAAAGCCGTGGAGTGTGCTGCAGCAGATCGGAGAAAACGATTAGGTGGACCTTGAAACGCTCGTCCCCACGCTTGCCGGGCACATGGCGAGCAGCGAGTACCGCGAGCGTTTCGAGTAACGGCGAGGTCCGCTGTGGTTCGCTCCTGTGTTGAGGGAACAAGTTGGTCAGTGCATCCTCGAAACGTTTCCAGTCCCATTCGTGGAAACGTCGACCCCGGCGGATATCGTCCTTCCAGCTACGATCCTTCGGGTTTATGAGCGGTCGACAAACTTCGATCAGTCGCCTCGGCGCGCCCGGGTCCTCCGTCAGTTCGTAAACCGCAAGAAGTTCTCCCGCAGCGATCCCTTTTCGGCCCGCGTCGTCCGATGCGATCTGGTTGGCCAGGCGTTTCAGTTCGGCCTGATGCTTCGGGGTAAGCGGATCGCTGGTATCGAGGAGGAGTACGGTGGCCCCAACCGGACCGGTGTCCTTGGGACAGAGGCGGTCGTCGGTTTCCGGGACTCGGGTTCCAACTTGGTAGAACGCGACCGCTCCGATGAGGAGGATCGCGCCCACCGCCAGCGGGAGCATCATCGACCGCCGACGCGCCTTGGCTTCAGCCTTGCGGCGTTCTTCCCGTCTCATGCGACGTCCTCGGCGTAGTCATCGACGACGCGGTCAAGCATCTGATAGCGGGCCCGGAGTTCTGCGTAGGTCTCTTCCACCCGATCAAACCCTGCCTTCGCCCTTTCCGGGATATCGCCCCATTCGGGGGGATCCGGGAGAGGGACTTCCGGAGGCTGGAGCACATCCTCGTCGATCGTCGGCTCGACGTCGAAGAACGATGGCGGCGCGTCTGTGCGAGCGGCGAGGTTTGCGCCGCGGTAGGCCGAGAGAAGGTAGGCGAGGTCCTTGTTGTATTGCCGAAGGTTCACCGGGTAGTCTTTGACGATCATGCGCAGTCTGTCTCGCGCGCTTTCCCAGGCGGCCCTGTCTATCTCATAGCGGTTCTTGATTTCTTCGATTGCCAAGTTCGCCTTATTGCGTGTGGCTTCCAAGTCTTCGAGAGCATCGTTCAGGTCGTCTTGGTAGCGTCCACGCAGGGTTTCCGCCTTCCGGTGTCTCGGGCCATAGCCGGGAAACGTGTCGTCGGCGGTGTACGCCTTGTACGCAGTCAAGGCGAATACGAAGAACCCGACGAGTGCCAGTCCCGCAGATTGGAGGCTTTCCCAAGGCAAAGGGCGTTCGATCATCGTGCGGTAGGCCGAGGCAAACGCTACGTCGGGAGCTTCGAGTGCACCCGTCTTCTCTGCCTTCACATATACGTCGCGCACATGGCCTGCCACGTCGTTCCAGACTAGTGCGACCGCAGCAAGGACCCCACCTTGTGTGTAGGCGAACAGTTTCGTGAAACCCCAATCGTAGTGAGTTGAGCGCCACGCTCGTCCGGCCCAGGCTCCAAGCAGGATGTTCACGAGAGTGAGCACCACAGCGACCATCCATCCTTCGATCACTCCGCCGCGTGAGACGCTTCCCAGCAGGTTGGCGCCCACAAAGCTCTCGAAGATCCCGGCAACCGGGATCCACAGCCAATGCGCAAATTGGCTGCTCGGATAGTGGGCCACTCGCGCGAGCCGATGCCGCTGGCGGAAGTTCTTTAGGTCGCGAGCTGCTTCTTCGAATTCGGCTCGCTGCTTGTCGAGATCGCCCACGCTTTGATCGGCTTTGGCATGGAGGTCTCGGCACCGTCGAGTTACGAGAGCGTCCAAATCGATCTCTGGATTTTCCTTTTCCCAAAAACTGCGGGAGTCATGGAGATTGGCAAGTTCTTCGCCAATGTACTTGCCGACCTCCACCTTGCAGTCGAGCGCCCGCTTTCGGACCCAGTTCTCGATCTTTTGGTACATTTCATCGGGCAGCCTTTCATCGGGCCCTGGTTGATTCCGCTTACCTCGTCTATCACCTTCCTCTCGGATCCGGAGGGCGGAGAGCCAAGCATCGCCGTCGAGGCGGATGTATTCGCGCTTGGTCCGGTCGAATCCCGGAATATCTTCCCACTCGGAGCGGGTGGCTCGTTTCATCGTTCAAGTCTCTCGTCTCTCCTGCGCGTCGCCGCCAATATACTCTGGCCTCTTTAGTAGACGCGCCTCATTTTAGGCGGCAATCGTGTTTTCTGTAAGCGGATCGAGCGCCCCACCCGATACATCAGCTTGCCGGACGGTTGATGTTCCAAGGCGAGGTGCAGCGAGACTGGCTGGGGTTGAATCCGTCGTTGCATGAGTTTCCGGCCGACGATCCGTTCCGGCGCTTTCCGTCGGCGCGGGACAACCTCGACCGGAAGCCGAGCCGCTGCCTCGATGCGATGTCGGCCTATTTTCGGACCGATCCGTATCGCGGGTGGTTCAGCGATTCCGAGCCGGTTATTAACGGTCTGGGCGCGAGCTACTGCGAGAGCGGCGGATTGACGGCGCTCCATACGAACATCTGCTCGCTAGTCGCGACGACCCCGACATGGAGCCGGCTCCATGAAGACGACCGCTCGGCGCTGGAGGCCGACGGTGGCCCGCTCTGGCACATGCTTCTGAAGGAGCTGCAAGTCAGCATTCTTGGACACCGCGAACCACTATGAGCTAGGCCGGCATGGTGTCCAGTATCCGTCGCTGCTGATATTCGCGGTAACGGAATCCGGGGGCGTTTTTACACGCCGCGAACTCGCGAGAGCAACTGCGGCTCTGCCGCAGGAGGGGTTGAACAATGCGGCTGACACACTCGTGCGGGCGCTCGAAGGAGCGGGAGGACAACGCGTTGACTACTGGAGAAACCGAGTAGAACCGTCCCACAGGTATAGTCGAGCCCGAGACGCGGCTCGTCGCCCTTCTCGGCGCAGATCCGCCTTTCTGGGGAGCGGTGAAACGCCAACACGTCCATGACGAGCCATTCGTAGCGAATGCTCCCGGCACCGCGCCCTGGCGCGCCGGCCATCTTCCACCCTCTTTCGTCAAATTCTCAGGCCGCTCGGGGTCGTTTTGGGGACGTCCCGGGCCGAATTCCGTCCGCTGGACACCCGTCCGATCATCGCCCCGTCCCCGTTTGCTCCCGTTTGGGTGGCCGATTGCGAATCGAAAACGTCCATCCCCGGCGCCCGCCCGGTGCGCTTGGATGGCGGTCCCTGCGTCCGGAGCGGTTCGGGCGCCATCGAAGCGACCCCGGATCGGTGTCCGGGACGGGAGGAGACGGGAATGACGGAAGAGACCGTTTATCTGAACACGCTGCAGGCGGCCCGGATTGTCGGCCTGTCCCCGAAAACGCTGGCCCGCTACCGGGTCAAGGCGAAGGGGCCGGTGTTCGCGAAGCTCGGCGGTCGGGTGCGCTATCTGCGCGAGGACCTGGACGACTGGGTGCGGAGCCGGCGGCGCGCCTCGACCATGGACGACGGGACCGCGCTCACCGGAGAGCGCCGATGAGGGACGGGGCAGGCAAGACGCGCGCCGCCGGCCTGGCGTTCGTCGCGGCCGCGGTCCTGCTGGCCGGGCCGGAGGTTGCGCTGGCGACCTCGGACACGACCTTCGGCACGCCGCTGACCACGGTGGAGAACATCGTCGGCGGCACCGGCGGGCAGCTCGCCGCGGCGCTCGCCGTGGGCGCCGCCCTGGTCGGCTCGGTGCTGCGCTTCAACGCCATGCAGCTCATGGGCGCGGTCGGCGTCGGCATCGCTGCCGGCGCGGGCACCGGCATCGTCACCGGCCTGGTCGGCACGGCGATTGTCTGAGGGCGATCGTCCGATGAACGACACCGCCCGCCACACCATCCCGCGCCGGCTCGACGATCCGGAGCGCTGGCTGTTCTGGACCGTCGACGAGGCCGCCGCGCTGATGGGGCCGGCCCTGCTCGGCCTCGCGGCCAACCAGTTCGTGCCGGGGCTCATCGCGGGCGTCGGCGGCTGGCTGCTGCTGCGCCGGGTCAAGCGCGGCGGCGGGGCCAACATCGCGCGCTACGCGCTCTACTGGTTCCTGCCGGACTTCGTGCTGCGCCTGAAGGCGACGCCGCCGAGCCATCTGCGCCGGTATGTCGGCTGATGCGGCGCGGCGACATGGATACCGCCTTGCGCCGGGTGCGGGACATCCGCATCGCGCTCGGGCTGCTGCTGGTCCTGTCGATGGCGGCGAACCTGGCGCTCACCATGAGCTTCGCCGGGCGCGAGACGGTGACCGTGCTGGTGCCGGCGACGGCAGGCCCGGCCTGGGAGGTCGGCGGCGGCGGGGTCGGCAACAACCGGGCCGGAGCGCGGTATCTCGAAGACATGGCGCGCACGGTGGCGGTGACGCTGCTCACGCTGACGCCGGAGAACGCGGCCCATGTCCGCCGCGCGGCGGCGCGGATGAGCCACGCCTCGGCGCGGGGCGCGATCGGCGCCTGGGTCGAGGCCGAGGCCGCCCGCATGGCCGGGCGCGACCTGGCGAGCGCCTTCTATCCCACCGGGATCGCGGCCGATCCCGCGCGGCTCGCGGTCGAGATCGCGGGCGAACTGGTGACCTGGATCGGCCGCGAGGAGGCTTCGCGCGAGGACCGGCGCTACCGGCTCGCCTTCCGCATCGACGCCGGGCGGATCGGGCTCCTGCGATTCGAACAGTTGGAGAGTGGACAATGACGATGATCGGTTCGCGCCCGCGCGCGGCGCTTCTTGCCCTGCACATCCTGGTGATCGGCGCGCTCGCGGCGCCGGTTCCCGCGCTGGCGATGCAGATCCTCGACGCGGCCGACCACGCCGAGCTTTCTGCCGAAATTTCCGCCACGGACGTCAACCGCATCGCCTTGGCCGGCGACCGGATCGCGAAGGTGGTTCGGTCGCCGGACGGGTTCGCGGTCGAGCACGACCCCGCCTCGGGCGACCTCTATCTGAGGCCCGTTGCGGCGGAGTCTGCGGAGCACGATCCCGTCACGCTGTTCGTCGGCACGGAAAAGGGCTTCACCTACCGGCTGACCCTCACCCCGTCGAACCGCAACTCGGCGCAGATTCTGATCCGCAATGCGGCCGCGGTTCCGGCAACGGCGGCGTCCGCCCCGACCTCGGGCAGCGATCCCCACGTCGCGGCGCTGGTGCGCCTGGTGCGCGCCGTCGCAAGGCGCGATCTGCTGCCGGGCTACGCCGTCCATGCGGGCTTGGCCCGGACCCCGATCCGGGCCGGGCAAGCGTTGCAGCCGGGACTGACGCTCATCGAGACCTGGCGGGGTCCGCGCCTTGCGGCGCTCGTCTTCGAGGCCGCGCGTCCGGCATCCCCCGGATCGGGGTCCGGGGCAGGCGGGGATGCGGCAGGCATAGCGGGCCTCGCCGGGACCATCGGGAGCCTGCCGGGCGTCGGTCCCGTTGTTGCGCTCTGGCTGGCCGCGCCGGGCACGGGTCCGGGCGGCGGCCGGCTGGTCGTGGCGGTAACCGAAGCCCACGGAGATACGCGATGAGCGCCCGCGCCGATACGAGCGATCCCGATGCGGTCCGGCGGCGCCAGCTGCTGCTGTTCTCGGTCATCGCGGCGGTCGCGCTGGTCGCGGTCGCCGCCTGGCTCGGCATGGGCGGGAGCAAGACCGAGGCGCCGCAGGGCGGCATCGACGCCGGGATCGTGGATCCGGACGCCGCCGAGATGGTCTGGACGCGGCGCTCGGAGGCGCGGCTCAAGAAGGTCGAGGGCGCGCTGCGGCGGATGGAGCAGGAGGCGGGCCGGCTGCGCACCGAGAACGAGGGGCTCCGGACCAGGCTGGAGGGGCAGACGGCCAACGGGATCCGGACCATCGACGCGCAGAAGGCGAGGATCGACGAGCTGGAGCGGCGGCTTCAGCCGGCCGGGCCGGGCGCCACGCCGGGCAAGGCGCCCGCGGGCGATCCCTGGTTCCGGGGCCGGGCGCCGGCGCCGCCGGGCGGCGATCGGCAGCAGCCGGCCGCGCCGGCGACACGGCCCATGATCGAGACCTTCGAGCTGGAGGGCGGGCCGCAATCGTCGGCGGCCGATCCCCGGAACGATGTCCGGGGCAGGCCCCGCAGCGGCCCCGAGCTCGTGGCCGATGCCGTGGCGAAGCCGGTGTCGGTGTGGCTGCCCGCGGGCGCCCATGCCGAAGCCGTCGTGCTGGCCGGGGTCGACGCCTCGGCCGGGGTCTCCTCCCAGGGCGATCCCCGCCCGGTGCTCTTGCGCATCACCGGCCCGGCCTGGACCGCCGCCGAAGACGGCACGGCCCTGCAGGTGGATGTCGACGGCTGCACCGTCACCGGCGCGGCGCACGGCGACCTCTCCTCGGAGAAGGTCTATGTGCGCTTCCGCACCATGACCTGCGCCGGCCCGGAGGCCGGCACCGTGATCGAGACCGACGTCGCCGGGTTCGTCGCGGGCTCGGGCAAGACCGGGGTGCGCGGACCGGTGGTGAGCCGCGAGGGTGCGCTGGTCGAGAAGGCGTTCCTCGCCGGCATGGTCTCGGGCCTCGGCCAGGGCGTCAGCCAAGCCTTCCAGCCCCAGGCTGTAGCCACCGGCGGCGGCGCGGCCGTCGCCAACACCGCGCTCGGCGACATCGGCCGGGCCGGCCTCGGCGCCGGCGCCTCGTCGGCCGGGCAGAAGGTCGCCGACTACATGATCCGCCGCGCCGAGCAGTACCAGCCGGTGATCCAGCTCCAGGCCGGCACGAAGGTGACGCTGGTGTTCCTCGAGGGCGCCCGCATCGACGGCCGCGCGCCGGTCCGGACCGCGCAGAAGGGAAAATGACATGACGCTTGCCACGAAACACCCGCGCCGCATGGCGCTTCCGGCAGCCATGCTCGCCGCGCTCCTGCTCGCCGGCTGCTCGTCGGGCCATGTCGGCGAGAGCTGGCAATGCCCGCTGGCCGACGTGGGGACCTGCGACAGCGTCGCCGACGCCGATCCGGCGGTGCCGGACAGGAACGCCGCCCGGAATACGGTCCTCGGGGAGCCGCTCTGGCGGGTGCAAGACGCTCGGCAGCCGGACACTCCGGTCGAGGTGCCCTGTGATACCGCCTGCGACGGCGGGTTCGACCCCTTCGGCTGGCTTGCGCGGCTGTTCGGCGGCGAAACGGCGGCGGAGAAGAAGACCGCCGCGACCGGGCCCACCCGGCTCCTGCCGACCGGAGCCCCGACGCCCTCCACCCCGCCGGCCGAACCGGCCACCGCCCCTCTCCCGGCCGAGCAGGGTTCGCCAAAAGTGCACCCGGTAGCCGAAGACCCTCCTGGCGCCGATCTCCGCACCGACGAGGTCGTGGCGCGGATCTGGATTGCGCCCTTCGTCGACGCCGGCGGCGTCTACCGCGAGGCCTCGTACGTGCGGGTCGTGCTGGAGCCGGCCGGCTGGAGGTTCGGACGGTGAAGCGTCTCCTGGAGCTGTTCGAGGGTCCGGAGGCGCCCGGCCCCTGGGCGCCGCCGGAGATGCCGGCGGCGCTCCACGCGCTGTTGCCCTGGCGGGCCTTCGACGAATCGAGCGAGCTCTATGTCAACGCGGCCAGCACGGGATTCGTGGTCGAGCTGCCGCCATTCGCCGGCATCGACGCCGAGACCCTGGGCGCGCTCGCCGGCACGCTCGCCGACGCCGCGCCCGAGCGCTGCACCATCCAGGTCATCCACTGGGCGAGCCCGCGCTTCGGCGCGGCCTCCCGCGCCTGGGCCGCGCCGCGTTCGGGCGCAGGCGGGGCGCTGGCCCGCATGGGCAAGGGCCGCCGAGACCTGCTCGCGTCCGGCGGCTGGCGCCGGCTGCATGCGGGCGGTCCGCCCTTCACGCTGTCGGACTACCGGGTGTTCGTGACCGCCTGCCTCGCGGCCCTGCCCGGTCCGGCCGCCGAGACCGCGCTCGGCGCCTTCCGCCGGGCGCTGGAGGGCACGCTGGCGTCCGCCGGGGCGCAGACCCGCCGGCTGGAGCCGGATGCGCTGCTCTCGCTCGCGGCCGAGTTGGTCGCGCCCGACATTCAGGGGTATCGCGACGGCGGCGCCGAGCGCCCGGCCAGGCGCTGGGCGCCGCGCGATCCGCTGCACGAACAGTGCGTCGCGCCGGGCCGGGCGCTCACGGTCCATCCGACCGGACTCACCTTCCATCACCCGGACGGGGACGATATTGCCGTCCGCGTTCTATCCGCCATCGCCTTCCCGGAGGTGTGGCCGGGCTGGCGCGGCAACGCGCTGATCGGCGACTTCCACCGCGACTTCCTGCAACCGGGCTGCCCGGTGCTGACCTGCCTCACCGTGATGACGGGCGACGAGGCGGCCGGCGAGAAGGCCTTTCTCAAGTCGGCCCGCGCCACCCAGCAGGCCGGCACCGGCATCGCCCGGTACCTGCCCGGCCTGCCCGAGAAGGCGCGCGACTGGCAGGCGGTCACCGAGCGGATCAAGGACGGCGAGAAGCTGGTCCGGGCCTGCTACATGGCCGCCGTCTACGCGCCCCTCGACGCCCTGGACGAGGCCGAGCAGGCGGTGCGCGCCATCTATCACGGCCAGGGCTGGCGGGTGAACGCCGAGCGCTACATGCAGCTCCCGTCCTGGCTGGCGTGCCTCCCGATGGTCTCCGCTGGGGGATTGGACAGCGACCTCGAACGCATGGGGCGCATGAAGACGCTGCTGACGTCTTCCGCCGTCAATCTCGCGCCCCTGCACGGCGAGTGGCGCGGCCAGCCGGCCAATCCGGATAACCCTCCCGCGCTGTTCCTCATAGGCCGCCGAGGCCAACCGGCCTGCTGGTCGCCGTTCGCCAACGAGGCCGGCAACTACAACGTGGCCGTCACCGGCAAGTCCGGCTCCGGCAAGTCGGTATTGATGCAGGAGCTGGTGACCGGCCTGATCGGCGCCGGCGGCGAGGCCGTAGTGATCGACGACGGAAGGTCGTTCCAGCACACCGCCGAGGCCCTGGGCGGGGCGTTCATCGCCTTCGGCAAGGACCCCGCCTGCCTCAACCCCTTCGCCATGATCGACTCAGGCACCGCCGAACATGACGGCGACTACAGGGAAGAGTGCTTCGCCATGCTGGCGGGCGTCATCGGACGGATGGCCCGGCGCCGGGGCTCGATCGACGACATCGAGGCGGCGCTGATCGCCGAAGCCATCGCGGCGGCCTGGGACGAGGCCGGCAACGATGCCGATCTCGGCACGGTCAGAACGAACCTCGAAGGCCGCGACGACCGGCGGGCGAAGGACATGGCGACCGCCCTGGGTCCCTGGTGCCCCGGCGGGGCGATGGGCCGGCTGTTCGCGGGCTCGAACGTCCCCGACCTGGAGAACGCCATGACGGTGTTCGAGCTGGCCGAGCTGAAGGGAAGAGGCGACGTCCAGGCGGTGGTCCTCATGCTGGTGGTCTTCCTCTCGACCCAGCGCATGTATCACGGGCCGCGCACGCGGGCGAAGGCCATCGTCATCGACGAGGCCTGGGACCTGCTCTCCGGCGAGGACAGCAAGGCCTTCCTCGAAGGGGCCGCCCGCCGCGCCCGCAAATACCGCGGCGCGCTCGTCACCGGCACGCAGTCGGTCAACGACTACTACGCCAACCCCGCCGCGCGGGCGGCCTGGGAGAACTCCGACTGGGTGATCTTCCTCGCCCAGAAGGACGAGTCGGTCGAGCTGCTGAAATCCGAGAAGCGCATCCACTGCGATCCCGGCATGGAGCGCGCGCTCAAGAGCCTGACCACCGCCGACGGCCGCTATGCCGAACTGGTGCTGCACGGCCCCGACGGCTGGCGGGTGGCGCGCCTCGTGCTCGACGCCTGGTCGGTCGCGCTGTTCTCGTCGCGCGGTCCCGCCTTCGCCGCGGTGGAAAACCTCAAGGCGCAGGGCCTCACGACCGTCGAGGCCATCGACCGGCTCGCGGGGGACGCTCCCCACGGGGATGCCGCCTCCGCCGCCGGCCGTCCCCCGGCCGCTACCGGACATTCCGAACCATCAGAAACGGGAGAAGCCGCATGACTGCAAGGACGGGAAGTGCGCGCCGGCGTGCCGGCAAACAGGAGAGGCCCCTCACCTGGCCGGACGACCCGGAGACCGTCTCGGCGGCTGACATCGACTTCGAGGCGCTCGCCCATGTGCTGGCCAACACCTGCCGCCGGGGCGGCTGCACCCGCCGGTATCACTCGGTTGCGGCCCATGCGGTGATCGTCTCGGAAGAGATCGCGGCGCTCGACGGGCTGGAGGGCGAGGACCGGCGGCGGTTGGCGCTGCACGCGCTCATCGCCGATGCGCCGTCGGCCTGGCTCAGGGGACGCTTGCCCGACTCCCAGCGCGCGGCCGAACGGACGGGGCGTCTCGCCACGGGAATCGCACAGGCCGTGCGCGAGGCCGCCGGACTGGACGCGGTACTGGAGGAAGAGCAGGCGGAGCTCCTGAGGTTCGTCACCCGCATGGCGGCCGCAACCGAGAGCCGCGACCTGCTGGACGGAAATGCCCGAGCCGGCGCAGGCGTCGCCTTCCCGCCGCTCAAGCGCCGTATCCGCAGCGTTACGCCCGACAAGGCGGCGAAAGTATGGTTGGATCGCTTTCGGGCACTGGCCGGGGACGCCGATTCCGGCAGGGACGATACGGCCGGCACGGAATCGGCCAGCGGCGGAGCGCCGGAATGACCGCCGGGCTTCATGACGGGCCCGCGCCCCCGCAGAACGGCATGACCGTCGGGAAAGACGCGGAAGCGGTATTCCGCGCGGCGAACGCGGCGGGCGTGCTGTCCGCCGGACAGGCCGGCCGCAACCGGGCCGGGCATTGCTTCTGCATGTTCCATGACGGAGACGGCACAGCCTGGTTCAGGCGCCGGGACAGCCGGACCCATGTCACCATGGCCGCGCGCCGGGCGGGGAACGCGGCATGAGCGAGGTCCGCCTGCTGGCGTCCGCCCTTCTGCTCTCCGGCGGTGTCGCGGCGGCCGTCGCGGCGGCGACGCTCCGATACGGCGTCGAGGCGCCGCCGCGCATCGCCGGAGTCCGGCTTGCCGAGATCACCGCGGCCTACACCACCCGCGCCGCCAGCCAAGGCGAGACTGCCGAGGACGTACGGGCCTGGGGCGCAGCGCTTGAAGCCGCACTCGGCAGCGTGGCGCGGCGCAACGGGGTCGTGCTGCTGCCTGCCCGCGCGGTCGCCGCCGGGGCGCCGGACCTGACGCAGCGGGTCGAGGCGGCACTGGCCGAATTCCTCGCGCGGAGATCGGGCGGGCGCAGCGGCGCTTCGCCGGGAGACGGGCGGTGACGGCGCCGCGTCCGATATTCAAGCTGCGGACCGCGGGGCCGCGCCGGCATGCCGGCCTGGCGGTCATGCTCGTGCTGGGTGCGCTGTGGCTCGGCGCGGCCTCGCATGTCCATGTCAATGCGAGCTGGTCGGACGGGGCCTGGGGCTATGCCGCCTTCCCGCTGTTCGGCGAGGACCCGAAGCCCGGCGACCGGGTGCTGTTCGAGCCGCCCGAGGCGGTGGGCTCGGAAGTCCCATATCTCAAGACCGTGCGCGGCGTGCCGGGCATGCGTATCGAAGTCGGGAAAGACGGAACGGTCTTTCTGGACGGTGTTCCTGCCGGCCGGGCCAAGACCCACGCGCTCGACGGGCGGCCTCTCCGGGCCATTGCGCCCGGGATCATCCCGCCGGGACATTTCTACGTGCACGCCGATCACGTCGACAGCCATGACAGCCGCTATGCGGAGATCGGGCTGGTGCCGCGCGGGCGCATCCTCGGCCGCGCGATCGCCATGCCGGACATTCCCTGGTTGGGCCTGGAGGGGCCGCTGGTCGGGCCGGAGGACGCGGGCGAGGCCGGCCGGTCGACGATCCTGCCGCACCCGCTGGACGGCGGCGCGGCGGCGCCGGCCGCGGAGATGCCGCGATGATGCGTCCCGCCGCCCTGCTGCTCGCCGCCGCCCTGCCGGCCGCAGGCATTCAGTCCGCGGCATCCGCAAAGGACCTGGGGGTGCGGGGCGCGACCTGGCCGGTCGCCGAGCCCGACCTGCTGGCGCAGATCGAGTTGCGACTCCTCGAACTGGAACGCTCGGGCGCGCTGGCGCGGCTGGAGAGCGAGGCCCGCGCCAATGCCCGGCGGACGCTGGAGGAACCCGATCCCCTGCCCGGTATCGCGCCCGCCACGCGGGAACGCAGCCGGCTGTGGGACCCCGCCATCACGGTTGCGCGGGACATCCGGTCGGCCGACGGCGCGCTGATCGCCGCCGCCGGCACGCGGGTCAACCCGCTGGAGCGCATGACGCTCGCCCGCGACCTGCTGTTCGTCGACGGCCGGCGCGCGGCCGAGATCGCCTGGGCGCTCGCCCATGAAGACGAAAGCGGGCGCCCCGCGAAGATCGTGCTGCTCGCCGGGCGGCCGCTCGACCTGATGCGGCGGCACGGCCGGCCCTTCTTCTTCGACCAGGGCGGGCGTCTCGCCGCGCGCTTCGGCCTCCGGCTCACACCGAGCCTGGTCGAACAGGCCGGAATGCTCCTGCGCATTACGGAAATCCCGGTCGAGGACCGGGAGCCTCCCGGATCGGAGTCCGGGCGGGCAGGCATCGAGCCACCAGAGGAGGACTGAACATGCTGAACATGAACCGGGCGACCCTGCTGGGCCATGCCGGCCGCGATCCCGAACTGCGCGATCTCGGCAACGGCGGGCGGGCGGCGGTCTTCACGCTCGCCACCACCGAGAAATGGACCGACCGGGAGGGAAGGCCCGCCGAGGCCACCGAATGGCACCGCATCGTGGTCTACGGCCCGTCGGTGAAGGCGGTCGAAACCATGCTGAGGAAGGGCGACCGGGTGATGGTCGAGGGCCGCATCGCCAGCCGCGCCTTCCGCGACAAGGACGGCAACGACCGGGCGGTGACCGAGATCGTCGTCTCGCGGCGGCAGGACACGGTGAACATCCTCTCGGCGCGGCGGCCGGAGAGTGTCGCCGCGTCCGATGCGGGTGAAGGTTCGGGGCAGGCGGCATGACGCGCCGCGCCCTTCTCCTGGCGGCCGTGGTCCTCGCGGCCGTCCTCTGGTCCGCCCCGGCCTCGGCCCAGTCCTGCACCGGGCGGTTCGTCAACCCGATCTCGGACGTCTGCTGGGAGTGCCTGCTGCCGATCTCGATCGGGCCGATAACCATCGGCGGCGCCGCCGGCGCGCCGGACACGCCCAACCCGTCCTCGCCGATCTGCCTGTGCGGCTCGCCCATTCCCCGGATCGGCCTGTCACTCGGGGTCTGGGAGCCGGCAAGGCTGGTCGACGCGACGCGGACGCCCTGGTGCTTCCCCAACCTGGGCGGACTCACCATCGATCCCGGCCTGCCGGCCGGGCGCGGGCGCACCGGCTCCTCCGGCGGCGACGGCGCGCAGGGTTCTGTCTGGCACGCGCACTATTACATGTACCCGCTGCTGTCGTGGATCGGGGTGCTGCTCGATCTCGGCTGCCTGGAGGGGGGCGGTCTCGACATCGCCTGGGCCTCGGAACTCGATCCGGCCTGGCTCGACGACGAGCTGACCTTCCTGCTCAACCCCGAGGCGGCGCTGTTCGCCACCCTGCCGGCGCAGGCGGCCTGCGCCGCCGACTGCGCCGCGGCCTCGGCCGGGCTGCCCCTCGATGCCATGTTCTGGTGTGCCGGCTGCCAGGGCGGGATGTATCCGCTCACCGGCAACGTGGCGGCCCATGTCGGCGGCGTGCAGGCCTCCCTGCTGGCCGCCCAGCGCCTGCTCTACCGGCTGCACCGGGCGGGCCTCGCCCGGGGCACGTCGGGTTCGGGCGCGCTCTGCGGGCGCTATCCGATGCCGGTGATGAAGAAGAGCCAGTATCGCTGGCAGATGACCCAGCCGGTGCCGGCGACCTCGGCCATTACCGGCTGCAACCCGACCGGGCGCTCCTCGGTGCTCTGGGAAACCCTGCGCGAACTGCCGGTCTCGGGCGAGAACTTCGGGTACCTGCTGTGGCGGAAACGCAGCTGCTGTTTGCTCTGAACCCGTTGGGAAACAACGACAAATCGAAAGTCCAGGATGCGATGACAGCCACCCCTCTTCCACCCCGGAACGTCCTCTCTCTCGCCGCCGTGCTGGTCCTGGCGGCCGGTATCGGGCTCGCCCGCGCGGATGGGAAACCGCCTGCCGCGACCCCGGACGCGGACGCGGCGCGGCTGGTCGAGGAAGTGCTGCGCAAGGCCGGCGGCAATGACGGGGAGTCGCTCGGCGAGTGGACGCGCGACGTGGTCGAGCGCGCCCTGGGCCGCGCCGGTGCGGCCGCACGGCAGACCGTGCCCGGCCGGTCCGGGGAGACGTCGCCCCTTCCGGCCGAACGCCATGCCGGCGAACTCTCGGGCCCGCGCGCCGGCACGGCGGAAATCCTGATCTTCACCAGCCTCTCCGTTCCGGCAGCGAGCTGGCGCCAGTGGGCGCGCGAGGCCGCGCGGACCGGTGCGCCGCTTGTATTGCGCGGCGTCGGCGAAGGCGGCCTGCCCGCTACGGCGAAGAAAATCGGCGCCCGTCTCGGCGGCGCGGAGGCCGGGGTCGCCATCGACCCGCGCCTGTTCCGCCTGTTCGGCGTGACGCGCGTGCCGGCGGTGGTGGTGGTGCCGGGCGGCGTGCCGCCCTGCCGGAGCCGGGGCTGCGCGGACGATCCCGCGCCGCCCCACGACCGGGTGACCGGGAACATCGGCCTGGCGGCCGCGCTTCAGGTCGTCGCCGACGAAGGCGCGGTCGGACGCGATGCGGCGGAGAGCCATCTCGAACGCCTGAGAGAAGGGGCACGGCGATGACGGAACAATCCGATCTTTCGCGCGACCGCATCGAGGTCGCGCTGGACCGTGCGACGCGGATCGCGCGGCTGCTGACCTGGGCGGCGATGTTCGTGCTCGTGTGCCTGATGCTGTGGGTGGTCTCCGGCATGGTGGCGAAGGCCGAGAATCCCAAGGCGGCGGCCCGCGCCATCGGCAATGCGGGCGCGGCCGCGGCGGGCGCGATCGCGCGCGATGCCGCGAGCGCGGGCAAGGTGCCGGGCTACGCGGGAACGGACGTGCCCGAACGGAACCTGACGGCTTCCGGCATGGAAGACGCGGCCCGGGCAAGGCTTGCCAATCCGGACGATCCGGGCGGCGCAGCCGGGCGGGCGGTGGTCCGGGGCACGACGAGGCGGCCCGCCGCGACCGTGCCGGCAGGCGATCCGATGGTGCGGCGCTCGGAGACCGTCGCCGCGTCGCCGCAGTCGTCCGTTCACCGCGCCGACGGAATCGCCTCGGGCAGCGCGACGGCCTGCGGCGCGGGCCTCCAGGACGCGCAATCCGGGGGTTTGTGCGGCTCCGTGCGCTACTGCGTCGGCGCCGGCTGCGAGACCGTGCGCCCCGAGGCCAACACCGGCTTCGCGAACGCGACGACGCGGCTCAACATGGCGCTGGAGCTGGGCGGCGAGGAGTTCGACCGCCGGGACATGCGCTTCTTCAAGGGCAAGCGCCGCCGCTGCCACATCCACTTCGGGGGGCTGGCCAATTGCTGCAAGAACTCCGGGCTGCTGGTCGGTCTCGCCAACTGCTCGGCCTCGGAGCGCGAGCTGGCGAAGGAGCGCAACGCCGGCAACACCCACTATCTCGGCCGGTACTGCTCAAAGAAGACCCTGTTCGGCATCTGCATCCGCCGCTCGCGCGCCTGGTGCGTGTTCGGCTCCAAGCTCGGGCGCATCCTGCAGCAGCAGGGCCGGCGCCAGCTCGGCATCGGCTGGTCGAGCTGCCGGGGGCTGACGGTGGCGGAGATCGAGGGCATCGACTTCGCCCGCCTGGACCTTTCCGAGTTCACCGAGGACCTGATGGACGGATCGAGGGAGCCGTCGGTGTCGCTGCCCGACGCGGGCGACACCGGGGACGCCATGCGGACGCGCATCCGCGACTTCTACCGGCGGGGGCAGTGAGATGGCCCCCCGGCGGTTGGCGATCGGGGCTGCGTCCCTCTTTCTGGCTGCGGTTGCCGCGGCAACCGCGGCACCGGCATCCGAATGGCGCTCTTGGTGCGGCGAGCCCGGTACCGGGACCTCGCTCGGCTGGCACTTCTATTGCGACCGGGCGAAGCCGGAGGAAGAGGACGCCGCCCGGGCCGAACCGCCTCCCGCGCGGGGGGCCGCGGCCCCCGAGGCGGGGAGCGCGACCGAGCGGGTGCTGGCGATGCGCCGGGCTCTGGAAGAGGCCCGCGCGACCGCCATACTCGATCCCTCCCCCGCCAAGGTCACCGCCTATCTGCGCCTCCAGCAGGAGACCCTGCAACGGGCGGCGGCCTTCTCCGACGCCTTCCGGCGCACGGTCTGGGCGACGCCGGAGCTGGACTACACGCTGAGGCGGCCGGTCGGCGCGCTCGCCAAGCAGGTCTGGTCGGACGAACGGCGGCAGGCGCGCGATGCCGCGCTGGCCCGTCTCGGGGAGCGTTACGGGCTGATCTATCTCGGCCATGCAGGGTGTGCGGGCTGCAAGGTGTTCGGCCCGCTGCTGCGCGCCTTCGCCATGCGCCACCGCCTCGACGTGCTCGCCGTCTCGCTCAGCGGCGCGGCGCTGGAGGGCTGGCCCGAGGCGGTCGCGGACAACGGCCGCGCCGCCCGGCTCGGCCTCGGTAATGCGCCCGTCCCCGCCCTCGTGCTGTTCGACACCGCCACGAAACGCGTGATCCCCGTCGGCTTCGGCGTGATGGCCGAGGACGAGATGGCCGAGCGGATCTACGCGCTGACCGCCCTGGAGCCTGGACATGACTATTAGCGACTCCCGGATGCAGTGCCGTTTGCATACCGTATGCAGCCCGAACCGGCGGTGGCGGCTGGCCGGTATACAACGCCGGTGCCGGCGGGCAATTGCCGGGGCCGCTGCAGCGGTCGGCCTGCTCGCCGCCTCTCCCGTCAATGCCGACGTGCTCTCGGAGATGAACCGCTTCTGGCAGGGCGCGGCGGTCAACACCACCGGCCCGACCGCCTTCCAGGGCCAGGCCTCCGGGCACTGGACCCTCGGCAACCTCTATCTGCGCTCGCCGGTGCGCTCCGAGCAGATCGCCACCGTGAGCCTGCCCTCCTTCCGGGCCGGCTGCGGCGGCATCGATGCGTTCGCCGGCGCCTTCTCCTTCATCAACTCGGACCAGCTCATCGCCTTCGGCCGCGCCGTGGCGCAGAACGCCGCCGGCTTCGCCTTCGAGCTGGCATTGGAAACCATCTCGCCGGTGATCGCCGAGACCATGGCCAAGCTCAGGGCGCTGGCGCAGTGGGTCAACAGCCAGAACCTCAACAGCTGCGAGACCGCCCAGGCGCTGGTCGGCGCGCTGTGGTCGAAGAACGACCGGGCCAGCGCCGCGATCTGCGCCGCGATCGGAACGTCGCAGGGCATCTTCTCGGACTATGCGGCGGCGAAGCATGGCTGCGGCGCCGACGGCAAGCGCAACTCGACGCTCGCTTCGGCCTCGGGCGCGATGGCCGACCAGGTGCCGGTCAACGTCAACTACGCCTGGAAGGCGATCCGGGCGTCCTCCTTCCTGTCCGGAGATACGCAGCTGGCCGAGTTCGCCATGGCGGTCACCGGCACGGTGATCGTCACCGCGCCCACCTCCGATGCCGATACATCCGGCCCGCGGGTGCGCATCCTGGAGCCGCTGGCGCTCGACCGCCGGGTCACCGAGACCCTGATGGAGGGCGGCGGCCAGCTCCCGGTCTACCGCTGCGACACGAACGCCGCCTGCCTCAACCCGAGCCTAGGCACGGCGACCGTCCCGCCCAACCGGGGCTTCCGGGCGCGGGTAGCCGGACTGCTGCGCGACATGGTCGACGCGGTGCGGAACGACACCGCCGTGCCCGCACCGGCCCTGGGGCTGGTCAACCTCACCACGCTCCCGGTCTACCGGGTCGCCAACACGGCGGCCGCTTACCGGGGGGCGGTGATCGACCAGGAGATGGACGCGCTCGCCGAGGCGGTGGCGCTCGACGTGATGCAGGTCTGGATCACCGATCTCCACCGGACCGTGGAGGAGCGCGCCGGCACCCTCGACATCGCCGACGGCGAGCAGCTCAAGCGCTGGCGCGAGGGCTTGCGGGCCAACCGGATCGCGCTGGCAAGGCACAGGCATCAGGGATTGCAGCGGCTCAATACGGCGCTGGCGGTGGTCGAGAAGCTCCGCCTGATCGAGACCGAGCTCGCTGGCGCCCTGTCCGCCGATCTGCGGGCCGCACTGGCGTTCGCGCGCGGCGGCGCGGGCGCGGGCTCCCGGTAACGCATGGCCTGACACCTTATATATGTACGAGCTCTTCACCCTCGGCGGCGGGACCTATCTCGTCGACCTGCTGAACGCCGTCGCCGCCATCACCTCGGGCGGCGCCTACATCGCGCTCGCCCAGATAGCCGGCGTGGCCGGGCTCGCCTGGGTGCTGTTCCGCACCGCCTTTGGGGGTAGCTGGAAAGACAACGCGAAGTGGGTGCTGCTGTTCGCCGCCGTCTGGGGCGCGATGATCGTGCCCAAGGCGACCGTGCGGGTGGTCGACCGGCTCGATCCCACGCTGGCGCCGGCCGTGGTGGCGAACGTCCCCATCGGGCTGGCGCTGTTCGCCTCGCTGACCAGCCAGGTCGGCGACGGGTTGACGCGTCTGACCGAGCAGGCCTTCGCGCTGCCCAACGACCTCGTCTACCAGCGGCACGGGCTGATCTTCGGGGCCAGGCTCGCCGCCAGGGCGACGCGGATGGAGATCACCGACGCGGTGTTCGCGCGCAACGTCCGCAACTACGCCCGGCAGTGCGTGTTCCACGCCCTGCTGCTCGGCCACGTCACGGCCGACGATCTGCGCGAGTCGACCGACCTCTGGCGGCTGGTCACCGCCACCGGCACGCCGTCGGCCGGGGCGTCGCCGGCGCGCATGTTCGAGTTCGCGACGCGCGGCGCGGCGGGCGCCGGCGGGGCCGCCACCATGGACCGCCAGGTCGTCACCTGCCGCGACGGCGCCGGCAGGCTCAATGCGCAGTGGACCGCCGAGATCCAGCGGGCGGGGACGATCTTCGGGCGCAGGATATTCCCCGACGCGCGCACTGACGCGCTCGCCCGCGCCGAGTTGCTGGCGGCGCTGCCGGCCTCCCACACCTTCCTGATCGGCGCCGCGCGCTCGGCGGCGGAGATCATGCGCCAGCAGATGGTGCTGAACGCGGTCCACGACGCCGGCGAGCAATGGGCGGCGGAGGCCGGCAACGCCGCCGCGCTCCGGGCCTACACGGAAGCAAGGGCCGAGGCCCAGACCGTCTCGGCCTACCGGGCGATCGGGCGGCAGGCCGAGACCTGGGTGCCGCTGCTCCGGATCGTCTTCGAGTGCCTCTATGTGGGCGCCTTCCCGATGGCGGTGCTGCTGATGCTGACGCCCGCGGGGCTGCCGATCTTCCGCTCCTACGTCACCGGCCTCG
Source organism: Alphaproteobacteria bacterium (assembly GCA_965202925.1). Classification (GTDB taxonomy): domain Bacteria; phylum Pseudomonadota; class Alphaproteobacteria; order Bin65; family Bin65; genus Bin65. The sequence continues at coordinate 234,453 of CBDBCG010000005.1, forward strand.
TCTGGCTGCAATCGTGGGGGCCGCTCTACGCGGTGCTGCACCGCATCTCCATGGGCGAGGCGGCGGAAAGGATGCAGGCGGCGGCGCTCATGCCGGGCGGCGACATCGGCATCTCGCTGGTCGCCCAAGCGGGCATCCGGGCGGTGGCGTCGGACGTCGCCGTGATGTCGGGGTACCTCTCGATGTCGGTGCCGTTCCTCGCCGCCGCGCTCGCCTACGGCCTCTCCAAGGCGACGGTGCTCGCAACTTCGGTGCTGGCGGTCGGGCAGGACGCGGCAAGCTCCGCCGCGCACGAGGGCACCACCGGCAACCTGAGCCTCGCCAACACCGGCTACGACACGCACCGCTTCGCGACCCTGGAGGGCCGCCAGATCCGCACCTCGACCCATGTCGACAGCGACCGCTACACCGGCTACGCGCCGGCCGGGGCCGGGATGACGGTGACCGGCGACGGGACGGTGGTGGCGGATGCGGGGGCGGCCACCAGCCGGATTCCGGCGGCCGGGGTGCGCCTCTCGGAATCCCTCGCCACCAGCCACGAGACCCGGGCTGCCGAGGCCCGGACCCTGTCGCGCCACTGGTCGGCCGAGGCCGGCATGGCGCGGAACGCCGCCGTCACCGATGCCACCGCGCTCGTCGAGCGCTACAGCCACGACGTGTCGACCGGCGAGGCCCATGCGCGCGGCGTCACCGAGAGCGAATCGAGCCAGGCGCAGGCGCTGGACTCCCATGTCGAGAAGCTTTCCGAGATTGCAGGCATATCGAAGAACCAGGCGGCGGTGCTGACCGGCCAGGCCAGCGTCGGCGGCGGCTGGGACTTCATCGTCAAGGCGAAGGCGGACGGCTCGGTGATGTGGCGCGGCCAGACCATCGAGTCCGACGCCTGGAACCGGATGAAGGAATACGACCGCCAGCACGGCGTGACCGAGACCTGGTCGCAGGTCTCGGAGGCCTCCCGGCGCTACTCGACCTCCAGCGGGGACAGCGAGATGGCGGGGCTCGACGAGAGCCTGTCGGCCAACCTCACCCGCATGCGGTCGTTCCAGGAACGCGCGTCATTGGCGCGGCAGGACTCCGAGAGCTGGTCCGAGCAGGCGGCCCAGGTGCGCTCGGACGCCCAGGCGGTCGAGCGCGAGCTCGGCCAGCCCTTCTTCGCCTGGCTCACCGAACAACAGGGCACGGACGGCCGCCCTATCGGCGCGGCGGGGGCGATGCGCCTCGCCTCGCCGCAGACGGCGGAGGATTCGGAGCAGCTCCGGGAATACGCCGCCCGGTTCATCGCCGAGAAGTATCCGGCGCCGGCGGGTCCGGACCCGTCCACCGTCGGCGGCGCGGCGGACTACGAGGCGGCCGCCGGCAAGCTGCGCGGCGCCTACGCAGCCGAGACCGCGGCCGCCCATGCCGGCTGGTCGGCGGGGGTGCGCGACCGGGCCGCTTCGGCAGGCGCGCCACGGCCCGGAGAGACCGGCGCGGCGGCGGCGGCCGAGCGGGCGGAGACGAAGACCGAGATGGCCATGAAGGGGACGGCCAGGGAGGCCCGGCAGACGGTTACGAAAGGCGAGGCCGCGGAAGGCCGCGCCGGGGTCGGGGCCGAGACGGACAAGCCGTTCGAGCAACAGGCGACGGAGAACCTGCCCGTGGTCGGCGACTGGCTCGCCGGCAAGCTGTTCGGCACGGCGAAGAACGCGGTGCCCGACGGCGCGCCCGGCGGTGCGGAAGCACCCCCGCGCCAGCAGGACGAAAGGGGCTGGGGGGACTCCTCGCCGTGACCGGCGGGGCGGACACCCCGGGTTCAATCCCCGCGCATCAGCCGCTCGTGCTCCTCGGCAACCGCCATGTACGCATAGGCCCCGCTCTTCAGAGACCAGTCCAGTGTGTCGTTGTCGTCGGCCAGCTCGCAGCGGCCGAATGCGGACCAGTTGCCGTCCCGGAAACCGCGCCGCAGCGCCAGCGCCAGCGAGGACACGAAGGCCCAGGCGGCCGCCGCCAGCCAGATCGCGGCCACGACCTCCAGGCCGCCGTCGAGCAGGAAGGCCGGCGCCGTGGCGAGCGCCGCGAGCGCGAAACCGCCGAGCACGCAGGCGCGCTCGGCCCGCGTCGTCCGTGGCCGTGCGTTGTCCCTGGTCGTGTGCGCCATGCCGAGGTCCTCCGTTTGCCACCCCGGTTCGGGGGCTGCCTGCCCCCCCGGCTCGGGGGCCGGGGCTGGCTCCCGCCGATCCGGGGTTTGTGCGGCGGCCGGAGAGAGGCTGAAGCGTCTCTCACCGGCCCCGGTCGATTCGCCCGGCCCCGGCCGGCCTCCGGCTCCGGGCGGCGAGACCGACGGGGATGAGGAGAACGCCATGCGCGGTATCGGCGGCAGCACGCTGAGGGGCGGCCAGACCGTCTTCCACGGCATCCGCATGTGGGGCCAGCTGTTCCAGGCGGCCCTGCTGTTCGCCGCCTTCATGACCGTGGCGGTGCCGGCCTGGAACCTGTGGCGGTCCACCACGGGCGCCGAGTGGTACGCCGCCGGCATGGTGACGCTGGCGGAGGTCAAGCTGGTCCTCGGCTACGACCCGGACTCGGGTCAGGAGGTCGAGTTCGCCGACGGCACGCGCCGCGTGCTGCGCATCCGCGACATCGCCGCCTCGGTGCCGGCCCGCGAGGCGCGGGAGCGGATCAGGGCCGAGATGTTCGCCAGCGCCGCCCTCGGCGCGGCGTCCGGGGCGGGGCTGATCGGGCTGTTCCTGGTCGCGTTCTGGTATCGCGGCGCCCGGCTCGGCCGGCAGAAGCGCATCAGGGGCGCCGAGATGGTCACCGCCGGGGAGTTGCGCCGCCGGGTGCAGGCGCGCCATCTGCGCACGCTGGTGCGTCTGCCCGGCGGGAAAAGACTCAGGCCCTACGCCATCGCCGGCATCCCCTGGCCCGAGCGCACCGAGACCCAGCACACCATCGTCTCGGGCACCACCGGTTCCGGCAAGACCGTGCTGATCTCCGACCTGGTGGCGCAGATCCGCGCCAAGGGCGAGCGCTGCGTGATCTACGACAAGATGGGCTCCTACACCCGGTCCTTCTTCGATCGCGACCGCGACGTGCTGATGAACCCGCTCGACGCCCGCGCGCCGCGCTGGTCGCCGTTCTACGAGGCGAGGAACCCGCGCGACTTCGACATGATGGCCGCGGCGCTGATCCCGCAGCAGAAGGACACGGTCGACCCGTTCTGGGTGACGGCGGCGCGCCAGCTGTTCGCCAACGGCGCCGGCGTGCTGCGCCAGAAGGGGGTCAAGGACAACAAGGTCCTGGTCGACCGCCTGCTCAAGACCGAGCTGACCGAGCTGGCCCAGGCGATGGAGGGCACGGTGGCGCAGTCCATCGTCGATCCCGAGAACCCGAAGACGGCGCTCTCGGTGCGCGCCATGCTCACGGCCAACCTCTCGGCGCTGGAGTTCCTGCCCGACGAGGGCAAACCCTTCTCGATCCGGGAGTGGATCGGACAGGAAGACAGGGACGGGTTCCTGTTCCTCACGTCGAGGGGCGACCAGCACGCCAGCCTGCGGGGTCTCATATCCACCTGGCTCGAGATCGCGGTCAACGCGATGCTGTCGCTCGCCCAGGACGACGGAAGGCGCATTTGGGTCATTCTCGACGAGCTGCCGACGCTGCACCAGGTGCCGTCGCTCCAGCCCGGCCTTGCCGAGTCGCGCCAGTTCGGCGGCTGCTTCGTGCTCGGCGTCCAGGTCGCCTCGGCGCTGCGCGACCTCTATGGCAGGAACGGCGCGGAGACCGTATCCGGCCTCTGCGGCACCCGCGTGGTGCTGGCCGCGCCGGACCGGGACACCGCGCAGTGGTCGGCCGACAGCCTCGGGCGGAGCGAGATCGAGGAGGTCGCCGAGGGCTTCTCCTACGGCGCCAACACCATCCGGGACGGGGTGAGTCTCACGCCCCGGCGCGAATTGCGCGCGCTGGCGCTGCCGTCGGAGATCATGCGGCTCGCCAACCTGGAGGGCTATCTGAAGTTTCCCGGCCCCTTCCCGGTCGCCGCCATCCGCCTGAACTACGTCGCCCGGCCGAAGGCGGCGGAGCGGTTCGTGCCGCGCAAGGACGAGGGGGCGGAAGCCCATGGCGAAGCGGATCGGGGGGCATTGGCGGCAGAGGCTGCCTCCGCCGACGGTGCCGAAATTACGATCCCGGAGCCGGCGGGCCCTGACGAGGCCGGGCTTGCCGACGCCTTCGGCCCGCCGGACATGCCGCCCGAGCCCGCGGCCTGGCAGGGCGAGCTGGATCTTGTGCCGCTGCCGGGAGAGGCTGGCGATCCGCAATCCAATGGGGCGGTGAGCGAAACGGCAGACGGGAAGGCGCCGGAGAGCGGGGACAAGGCGCCGGACGCCGGTTCCGCACCGCCAGGCCCGCCGGAGGCTTCTGCCGCCAGCGGCCGCGCCTCCGACTGGGCCTGACATGCTCTCGATCGGCGCGCTCACCTCGGCGGCCCAGGGCGCGTCCTACTACGAGCGCGACGGCTACTACGCGAAGGACGATCCCGAGCACCGCGACGCCAGCGCCTGGGCGGGGAAAGGCGCCGAAGAGCTCGGCCTGAAGGGGCCGGTCGACGCGGACACGTTCCGGGGGGTGCTCGAAGGCAAGGTGCCGGACGGGTCCGGGCGGCAGCTCGGGCGGCGCGGCAAGGACGGGAGCATCGAGCACCGCCCCGGCCGCGACCTCACCTTCTCGGCGCCCAAGTCGGTCTCCATCGCCGCGCTGATCGGCGGCGACGGGCGCATCGTCGAGGCGCACGACCGGGCGGCGGCGGCGACGCTCGCCTGGGTCGAGAAGAACGCCGCCGAGACCCGCATGAAGGATCCCGATACCGGCCGCATGGCGCGGGTGGGCAACCAGAAGATCGTCGCCGCCACCTTCCGGCACGATACCTCGCGCAACCTCGACCCGCAGCTCCACACCCACTCCGTAATCGCCAACATGGTGCAGGGGGAGGACGGCAAGTGGCGCTCGATGGCCAATGAGGGGCTGTATGCGCAGCAGAAGCTGATCGGCATGCTCTACCGAAACGAGCTCGCGGCGGGTCTCGACAGGCTCGGCTACGGCATCGAGAAGACCCATGCCGACGGGCGCTTCGAGATCGCCGGGGTTCCCAGGGAAGCCATCGAGGCGTTCTCGAGCCGCCGCGCCGAGATCGAGGCGGCCATGGAAGCGCGCGGGCTCGGCGCTTCCGCCGACAATCCGCGCATCGCCGAGCGCGCCGCGCTGATGACGCGGGCGAAGAAGCGCGACATCGACCGTGACGAGCTGCGGGGCGTGTGGCAGCGCCAGGCCGCCGATCTCGGGCTCGATCCCGGCGCGCTGGTCGCCGGGGCCGTGGAACGATCGGCCTCGCCGGAGCTGCCGGAAATCGGCGATGCGCACGAACGCACTGCCGCTGCGGTGGCCGCATCCTCGCAAGAGCGCCTGCCCGTCCGGGAGGATGGACGCTCACCGGAACGCGAACCTGCCCCCGACGCTACGCCGGCCTCGCCGGCCGCCGGCGCGGTGGCCTGGGCAATGGCGCATCTCTCCGAGCGCGCGGCGGTGTTCTCGCGCACCGACCTGTTCGCGGCCGCGCTCGCCCATGCGCCGGGCGCGGTCGCGATGACGGAGGCCGAACGCGCGGTCGCGGCCCTCGAACGCGACGGCGCGCTGCACGCCGTGAACATGCCGGGGGCGGAAGACTCGCTCGCGACGGAACGCACGGTGGGCGAGGAGCGCGAGACCGTCGCCCTCATGCGCAAGGGCGCCGGCCGCGGCCGGGCGCTCATGCGCGGCTGGGAGGTCCAGGAACACCTCAACAAGGGGCCGCTCACGGCCGGGCAGAAGGACGCGGTGAAGCTGATCCTGTCGGCGAAGGACCGGGTGGTCGGCGTGCAGGGCTACGCCGGCACGGGCAAGACCACCATGCTGAACCGGGCGCGGGTACTCGCGGAGAAGAAGGGCTGGCGCATGGCGGGCCTCGCGCCCTCGGCCTCGGCGGCCCGGACCCTGGCGTCGGAAGCCGGCATCCCCACCGAGACCCTCCAGATGTTCCTCGCCCGCAATGCCGGCGTGGCGGAAGGCAGGCTGACGCGGAAGGGCGCCCGGGAGATGCGCGCGGCCTTCGCGAAGACCATCCTGGTGGTCGACGAGGGTTCGCTCGCCTCGACCGTGCAGGCCCGCGACCTGCTGCGCATCGCCACCGCGCTGCGCATGCCCCGCGTGGTGCTGGTGGGCGACGCCAGGCAGCTCGACGCGGTGGACGCCGGCAAGCCCTTCGCCCAGCTCCAGGCCGCCGGCATGCGGACTGCGACCATGGACGAGATCATGCGCCAGCGCGATCCCGTGCTGAAGGAGGCGGTGGAAGCCAGCCTCAAGGGCGATATCGGACGCGCGTTCGAGAAGCTCGGCTCCAACGTCGCGGAGGTGAAGCCGGACAACATCGCGGGCGCGGTCGCCGCGCGCTGGCTCCGGCTCGACGAGGAGGCGCGGGCGAATACCGGCGTCATGGCGCCCTCGCACGAGCTGCGCCAGGCGATCAACGGGCATATCCGCGAGCGGCTCGCCCGCGAGGGCCGCATCCACGGCCCGGCGATGCAGGCCGAGCGGCTGGTCTCGAAGGGCTACACCAACGCCGAGAAGGCGCTGGCGGGCAATTACGGCGTCGGGGACGTGGTGGCGTTCCACCGCCCCTACAAGCGCATCGACGTCGAGAAGGGCGACGAGCGCCGCGTCGCGGGCGTCGACTACAAGGCCGGCGCCGTAATACTCGACGACGGCAAGGGCGGCAAGGTCGCCTGGAAGCCGGAGGAGATCGGCGGGCGAAGGGGCGGCAGCGAGGTCTACCGCGTCGAGGAGATCGAGCTTCGGGCCGGCGACCGTATCCGCTGGACCCGCAACGACACCGGCCTCGGCCTGGTCAACAGCCGCACGGCGGACGTGGTCGCGGTGAAGGACGGCCGGGTGACGTTCCGCCTGGAGGACGGCAAGACGCTGGACCTGGGCCGGGGGGATCCGCAACTGCGCCATCTCGACCATGCCTGGGCGTCGACCGTGCACGCCTTCCAGGGCCGCACGGTGGACAACGTGATCGCCGCGATGGAAGCGCGGCACCCCCATCTCACCACGCAGAAGAGCTTCTACGTCGAGATCAGCCGGGCGCGCGACCGGGCCGAGCTGGTCACCGACGACGCGGCCGAGCTCCGCGCCCGGCTCCAGGCCGTCACCGGCGAGCGCATCGCGGCGCTCGAAGGCATCGGCGAGATGAAGCGCGAGGCGCCGGACAGGGCGGCGGACACCGCCCTGGTCGCGGAGCGCCGATCCGAACGGGGCGCCGGTTCGGCAATGGCGAAGGACCGCGGGACGGAAGGAACACCCTCGAACACGCCCGCGAAGGAGCCGGAAACGCCGGTGCGCGACCGCGGCAAGGGAGGCATGGACCTTGGATTGTGAGGGCAAGGGCACGCGAAAGGACGCGTCGGAAGGCGGGACGGCATCGGAAAGGCCGGAGGATGCGCGAAGGAACAGGACCATCCGCTTTTCGGATTCCGAATGGGAGGAGGTCAGGCGCGCCGCCCTCTTGCACGAGACGCCCCCTGCCGAGTTCGTCCGCGACACGATTCTGGCGCTTGCGCGGAACCCGGACAGCGCGGCATTGGGCGCCGTTGCGCCGTCGCTGGCACCCCTGATCGAGCGGATGTTCCGCTACACCTGGTTCCTGGCAACCGAAAAGCGCGACGCGATGGTCCGCGAAGGGCGCGAGGACGAGGTCGACGCTTTGGTCGCTGAAGCTCGTGCCCTGCAGGACAGGCTGCGCACGGGCGGCCTCGGCTGAACCGGAGATCCGGCACGCCCGACGCACCCTGGGTGCATTGAGCGAGACCCCCCGGCCTGGCGCAACGGGCGATTTCCTCAATCGTGACAGCCCGTTAGGCCGGCCTGGCCACTTGCTGCGGAATCCCGCGCGGGTCGTATCTCCTTCCCCGAACCGCCGCCGTTCCCTCGGAACGCGGCGGCCCCGAGGGAACAGAAAGGAAATGGCTCCATGCGCATCTACGCAAACATCAACGAACGGACCGTACGCCGCAAAAGTCACCGAGCCGAAGCACCGCAAGCGGCCACTGACGCTCGTCGACCATACCCTTGCGGGCTTCAGTCTCAGAATCGTGGCCGCCGATACCCGGACCTTCTTCGTCCGCGTGAAGCGCAACCTGAACGTGGACACGCTGCACCTCGGAACGACAGCGGAACAGACCGCCGACGAGGCCCGCGCGATGGCAGTAGGCGAAATCGAGGCCGCCGAGTCCGAGTGCAGGACCGGCCCCTTGTTCCGCTATTTCGCCGACGAGTTCATGCGCCGCCAGGGACCGCGCTGGAAGCCCGCCACGCGCGAGAGCAACCGTTCTGCACTCCAGAACCACATCCTGCCCTTCTTCGGCGGCATGCGGGTCGCGGACATCGCGCGGGCTGATGTGCAGCGCTGGTTCGACTCGATGAGCGGCGCCCCCGCCAGCGCCAACCGGGCGTTGCCGGTGCTCTCGGTGATGATGACCCGGGCCGAGATCTGGGACCTCCGGCCCCAGGGCTCCAACCCTTGCCGCAACATGCGCCGCTACCGGACCAGGCCGAGGGAGCGGTTCCTGTCGCTGGACGAACTGAAGCGTCTCGGCTTCGTGCTCGACCATACCGAAGACCGGCAGGCCGCCGCCGCGATCCGGCTGCTGCTGTTCACCGGCGCGCGGTCCTCCGAAATCACCCGCCTCCGGTGGGACTGGATACGCGACACCCGCGCGGTCCTGCCGGACTCGAAGACCGGGCCGAAGACGATCCAGCTTCCGCCACCGGCGCGGGCGGTCCTGCATTCCCTGCCGCGCAAATCCCGGTTCGTCTTCCCCAATGCGCGGGGCACGGCGCCGATGACCGACTTCGGGCGCCGCTGGCGGAAATTGCGGGCGCTCGCCGGGCTCGGCGACGTGCGCATCCACGACTGCCGACACTCCTTTGCGTCCCGGGCCTTGCCGGTCGGCGAGTCGCTGTCGATGATCGGCAAGCTGCTCGGTCACACGCAAGTGCAGACGACCGCCCGATATGCGCACCTTGCGCGGCATTCGATCCGGAACGCGGCAGCGCGGCTTACCGGGAGTATCGGGGAAAACCTAGCTCTCAATCGCGCGCGCCTCTCATGGCGCGGGCGAATAACCTACTCATTGCCCTAAATCGCCAAAGCGCGCTGTTCGCCGGTCACGAAAAATGTGTCGCCGCCTGGGGAAGGATCGCTTCGCTGATCGAGACGGAGCAACTGAATGGCCGCACCCCCTGTACCTCTCGCGACTGCCTCATGTCGTTAGCACATGATCTGTTCCAGTTTTCGCGTAGCAAAGTCGGCTAGATGCCGGCAAGGAGAAGGGAGAAAACAGCACCAGCCACGAAAGAGCATTCGGCAATAACAATTGATTGCTTTCGATCGGCCTTTCCCTCCGTTTGAACTGCTTCCCGAATCCCGCTTCCCGATGTGTTGATTGCCTTTAGTATCGTCTCCATTGCTGGAGTACCGTGCGCCAAGCGAAGCGGTTTTGTGCCTCCGGCCGTCATCAGCCAGAACACGAACATAACTTCCGTTGCCTTGGAACGCAGAACATAATTTTGTGCGTCGACCAGCGAGGCACATGAACCAAAAGGAATGATCTCTCCGTAAGAGAATTTATCAATGCCTTCATCTTCGGACGAAAATAGCGGAGCCTCCAAAGTGAAATCACCACGTCCAGTGTTTTCGCAGAAATCCATATGTCCCAGGACGTGTAATTCTCCGTCCTCTTCTACGACAAGATCGTTGCCGTGCCACGATAAACTGTTCATGGATCAGACTCCGTTCCACAATATTTGTTTTTTGGCGGCCATAAATCCCGGTTCTGACTCTCTTGTGTCAACACCGCAATAACGTTGCGGTCGGTTGAAGATGGATTCCCAAACTCGATACATGGGAATTTTCGGTTTATCTCATCCTCCGCTCTGCATGTGTTCACGTAAATCGCTGTTGCGGTTTTCACGGCATTCGGTGGACCCTGTGTCCAGCACCGGGATGAACTGGCAGGCTGACGCGCGGCCCTCAGCGCGTCAAGACGCTGCGCGGCTCCTCCTCCGCTCCGCCGCGGCCCTTCGGGTCATCCGCCGCTGTCCGCCCGACGCAGTGCTGCCATGGCCGCAAGCGGAGCTTCCGGCCCATCGTCCAACCGCCTCACGCAGGAGCGCTGGCGCGACAGCGCCGCCAGATTCGTCCTCCCCCGTCCAGTGCTTCGGGTTGCACTCGTATCCCGTCAACTACCCCACACAGACGAAGCACCGCCATCGCCGCCGAGAACGGTCATTGCCCACGGTGGCACCGTGGGAACTTCTTTACCTTTCGGGCATCCTGCTCAAGTAGTTGAACTGCAACCCTTGTTGAGTCAGCCGTTCCCTTATATGGAGGATACCTGAGCTAACATCCGAATAAACCGGAGGGTCAGGAATGTCCGCGGATATTACTCATCCAGTAGTGGCACCGTGCCAGCCGTCCGATAGCGGAATAAAGGTGTGGCGATATATGGATGTCACTAAGCTAGTAGCTCTCATGCAATCACGGAGCCTCCATTTTGCTCGCGCCGATACGCTGGATGACCCGTTTGAAGGATCATTGCACCTGCTCAACCGCATAGCCAACGTGCAGATGATTGAACAACTTTTGAAGGATCAGGAAAACAACCAGTCGAGCGCAGTTCTTCCTACACGCGACCAAGCGCTCGAAAATCTTGCACATATCTTCCGCCGAGTTAGACAGTGGGTGTTCATAAGCTGCTGGCACAGCGGCGAAAACGAGAGCCTTGCCATGTGGAAGCAATATGGGTCGTCGGGCGGCTCAGTCGTGATCCAGAGCACTTACAAGAAGCTGCTGGATGCCCTTCCATCGCACACTTGTGTCGGCAAAGACAAGTCCTGGGGAGCAACAAGCATCCACTTGGGAATGGTTCAATACAAGAACTACCACAGCTTGCATGAGGATTTTGCGTTCAATAGCAACATGCTGTCGCTGTACATTCACAAGCGGGCAGCGTTCGAGTACGAAAAGGAAGTGCGCGCACTCCTGATGTCTCCCGCAGGGGAATCTCGTTCGATTTCCAATGTCGCCGTGAACATCGATTTCGAACAGCTTGTTGAATCCATCCGGGTACGACCCGGCACCCCCGATTGGGAGCGTCGGACCATCGAGACGCTCATCGGTAAGTACGGCCTGGGTATGAAGGTTGCACAGTCCGAAATTGACGTCGAACCGATGTTTTGAGCCACTCTTGTGCGGCATACTCCTCTAACCCACCGTATTCATTGACATTATTTCCCCGACGCAAAATCCGGAAGCAAATAGTAACCGGAGTCGACCGTATTCCCGGCGCCGCATGCAGCGCCTCCCACGCTACCCCCACAATTCTCCGGAATCGCGCGATTCTGCCTATCGCCAGCTTCCTCGCCGGTCTCCGCTATACCGGCGCCTCCGTCAGCACGATATCGTAGTCGTCGAGGGCGTCCAGAAATCCCGCGTGTCGGACCAGCTCGTCGACGCCGAGCACCCCCAGCCTGCCGAACGCCCGGTCGAACACGGCCACGCAGGCATCGCCCGTGAACCTCGACGCGAACACAAATCCGTCCGCCTCAGGTACGTCGGCATGGACAGAAGCCGACAGGGCCCGGCCCGCCGCATGGTTGCCGTCGTGCGCCACCGCGCTCGGCGCGCCGATGCGCACCGGCCCGTCGCCGCGCAGGTCATTCAGGGCGAGCGCTCCGGTGGAGCCGATCGACACCACCAGCCGGGCCTCGACCTCGCTTCGCGGCAGTTCGCGCCGGCGGCGCCGGGCGAAGCGGTTGCGCGCCAGGGTTTCCCAGAATGCGCAGCGTACCGTGTCCGACGCATACATCACGGCATAGCGCTCTTGCGGATCGCTGAACCGGCTTGGCGCCGGCGAAGCCCCCAGCGGGGTCGCGCCGCGGTCCCGGTGGATCACGCGGAAGACGCGACCGAGACGGACGCTGTGCAGTCGCGCACGCAGGCGGTCCGGGTCGTACTCGCCGCTCACGCAAAGTCGCCCTGCCGGTCTCCCTCCGCAGCCTTCGCCACGCGGTCGATCTCGCCGCCGGCCAGCAGCGTCAATGGCGTTGCCCCGTCGAGCGAGGACAGTTCTGTCGTGAGCCAGATCCAGGCGGCATAGCCGTCATCGAACAGCCCCGCCACCCGGTCGAGACCGTCGAACGGCCTGCCGCGTTCGTCAAGCTGCCCTGCCGGGAAGACATGGCCGCGCCTCGCGCCCCGCCAGCCCACGATCCGGCCCTTCTTCAGCCAGTCATGCACCGACTGGCGCGTCTTGAGCCCGACCCGCGCCGCCAGTTCGTCCGAGGTCAACAGCGTCTCGAGCGCGCTCTCGCACGTGCGCCCCGCCAGTCGTCCGGCAGCCTCTTCCGCGTCAACCCGCCGGGGTTCGGCGCCCGCGATCGTTTCGAGCGCCGGCCGCCCCTCGTCGTCCAGCGTCAACACGTCGGCCGCAACCGCCAGCGCCGAGCGCACGGCGTCGGGGTGAGCGACCAGCGCCGCCACATGCGCCGGGCTCAGCCGACCTGCCGCCTCATGCAGCACGCCTTCCAGCTCGCGTATCTTCTCGCCACCGACCCGGGCCATGGCATTCCTCCAAGGCAAGCAAGCTTCGCCCCGATATTGGTCTATACCGTCTGTTTCGTCAATGGGCGTCCGCCGCCCGGCACCCTACGCACGAGTTGTCAGATATCGAGGCATTCAAGAAAGCACCATTTCGGCACTTGACAGCCAAGTGTAGACAGTGCATATATACACGGTGTAAAACAGAACTCCATGGAGGCTCGAATGACCCTATCGAACGACGAGTATGACGCAGGCACATTTCGGTCGCTTGCCGACACGGATCTTGGCAGGGACCTGTGGCAGTTCCTGACCGATGACATCACCGTCGCCCGCTTGGAGACCGCCACCGATCTCGCCAAACCGGCCGTGTTCGGCATCGAGGAACAGCTCTTGCACCGGTTCGGCAATGTCGTGGCCGACGATCGCGTCAAACAGATGATCGGCCACATGGTCCGCCAGATTATGGAAAGCAGGGGGTACCGTATCGACAGGCGTGACGTGACTATCGGTTCGGCCCTGTTTTCCAAGGGCACTCGCTACGGACGGCCGGACTGGCAGCGTCTTCAGGTCTTCCGCAATGGAAGCAATGCCCGTGAACTGTGTTTCGCCGACAGCCGGGACGCCGGCAGATTGCCACCACCGGAAAATGGCGGAAGGTGGCGTTTCTGGGCCTCTTTCGCCTCCCCCCTTCGCGGACAAATCGCCTACGGGATAGATGTCTACGAAGTCCGCCAGGAAGTTGCTGCACAGGGCTACGCATTGAGGACGCTGGAGCGAATCACCCGTCCTGCCTGACTTGCATCTTTACCGGCGGCCCGTTCGTCAAGCCTGAAAGGGGGCACATGGGTCCGCCCGCTGTTTCATCCTATGCCGGCCTCTACTTTCCCCCAAGGAGGTTGCGGCAACTGAAGCGGCGGGCGCCCATTCAAACCGAATTGGGCCAGGCACATTGCTGACGCCAGGGTGACCAACTTCTTTTCACGGCAGCGTCGCGTCCGTCGAAAATTGTTGACGGAAATGTCGGGAAAAACATCGGATCATTGCAACCAAGACGCATCAGATTGAGCAACGACACCTCAATCAGATCTTCGAAAATTCCAAAGTCCTGAGCAAGGGTCCCGGCGCGCCGGCGCAAACTCGCCGAATGACCCTTGCCATCCCGACTGCGAACGCCGCAAGACCCCGCCCGGCCTTATTGCGACCTGGGCGGGGACTCGATAGGCGCCACCGGGCGGCTATTTCTTTGGCTTTGGAGGATTGTTTCCCCTTCCACCGCCCGACTTGTTGCCGGTCGTGGAAGGCGCATTCGCCGGCTTGCCGCCGCCTTTGCTTCCCTTTGCCATTTTCTGCTCCCTCGCGGTCGATTGTTTTCGCAAACCAGGCCGTCCATTGTCAGGAGGCTGAATGCTTGTATTTGGGTGCAGCACCGACAAATACAAGGCAGGCCGTTGCAGGATTGCCGGACTCACAGACAGAGATTGCAGGCCGGCAAGCCGGCGTCTCAGCCGCCGCCGGCCGGCACGAGGTCCACGGTCAGCCGCGTCCCCGTCGCCTCGGCGTAGCGCCGCAGCGTGGCGAACGACGGCGATACCCGCCCGCCTTCCAGCCGCGCGACCGCCGACTGGGTCGTGCCCAGCCGGCTGGCCAGCTCCGCCTGCGTCAGCTTCGCCGCCGTGCGGGCGCGCACCAGCGCCTCGATCAGCGCATACTCCCCGTCGATGCGCGCGAATTCCTCCCGGAATTCCGGGTCCTCCATCAAGCGCGCTTTCAGGTCCTTCAGCTTCGTCATGGCGTCGACTGCCTCATCCGTTTTCCGACTTTGCGGTCCACCCTCCGAACAGGGCCGGTCCGTGCTCGCGGGCGCAGCCATCGCCGTCCGCCGCGACCGCGACCAGCCTCAAGGCAACGCTCTCTCTCCGCCTGGCAGCGCAACTCCGCGCCCCGGCGCCATTCTCCGAGCGACGCCGATGCCACAGTTTCCGCGCAGTTTCTCCAGACAGGTCCGGATCGGATCGTTTCCCGAGATGGTCGCTGCTTCCGTCGACGGGTAATCGATGCCGCAATCGTTTGCCACAACAGCAATTTCGCATGTTAAGCCGTCAGCTCGAAGATCGTGCGGCGGTATTTCCCGGCATTGCCGATCCCGACCGCGCATATCCGAATATTGCCTCGCATGGCTTCCGCGGGCGATGTACGGTCCCCAGCAGCGCATCGCCCGGCGGAGAGAGGACAGGGACTTGGCCAGAAAACGCGTCTTCATCAGCTTCGACTACGACAACGACAGGGACCTGCCCGGGAATCTAGTCGCCCAGGCGCGGAGAGCGGATTCGCCCTTTGCGTTCGTCGATCGCACCGTGACGGAGCCGTTCGACAGCAAGTGGAAGCAAGAGGTCAGGAAGCTGATCCAACAATCTGACTTCGTTGTCGTGATTTGCGGGCAGCACACCCATCAGGCCGCCGGCGTCGAGGCCGAACTAACCATCGCGCGTGATGAACGAAAACCATATTTCTTGCTGCGCGGTCGATCCGGGACGACATGCACCAGGCCGAAGAATGCACTGCGGGAAGAACCGATCCACCCGTGGACATGGGCCCGACTGGAGCAGCTCTTCGCGAACGCAGGACGGACGTGACCGACACACCCGATCGGTTATTGTTCCGCTACACGAAGGAAACGTATCAGGGCACCTTCGAGACCGATCTTCTGGAGCAATACAAGCTCTACGTCCAGTCGGCGGAGAACGTGAGCGCGCGGCGGCTTGCATCGGGCCGCTACCTGCTGGCCGTGAACGCCGCGCTGGTCGCGCTCTACGGGTTTCAGGCGCAGGGTTCCGGCCCGGTCTGGCTGACCCTTCTCCTCCCGATCCTGGGAGTCCCGGTTTCCTTGCTTTGGCACCGGATCATCCGGTCCCATAGGGATCTCAACAAGATCAAGTTCGGGATCATCCACCAACTCGAAGAGCACCTGCCGGCAGCCCTTTACGCACGCGAATGGGAGCTGGCGGCGCACGGCCAGGGTAGTGCCTACCAATCCGTCACTAGCATCGAACGATGGATTCCCCTTGTCTTCCTTGCCCTCCACCTTGTTCTTCTTTTTCTGCTTGCCGCGAACGGCCTATCGGCCGAAGCGACGTCCTCTTCCGGCTGACCTACCGCATCCGGTCTCTCGCGGGTCCGGTACCGGGCCAAGTCAACCATGTTTACCCGTTCCGCAGGCAACAGCCGCACGCATCTGCAGTATCTGAAGCAGCTTGCCGCGCGCGCCGGCCACACCATCGACCTCACGCGGATCGACCGCGCTGCCTGGCCGGACGCCTCCCGCCGGTCCAACGCAGGCGAGCACGCCGCCATCGCTCGCTGCATCCGCCAGGCGCTCGTGTAGCCGCCCGATATTCCTTCTGGCGTCCGCCGACAATTCCAGTAAGCCTCCGGCGTGGGCCGCCTGTCGCTTTTTCGGGGGATCGGGGAGATTTCGCGCTCAGGGGTGGGCGCGCGTCGTAAGTGTCCACCAAGGATAAGTGGACACTTGCGCGGATGTCGGACGAAGCGGAGCAGTCGGGCGCCGGGAGCGACGGTCGGGTTCGCCGCCGTCGCCGCCGGTGGAGCGAGGCGCGGAAGCGCCGGATCGTGGCGGAGAGCTACCAGCCCGGGATTTCGGTGTCGGTCGTGGCGCGCCGGCATGACGTGAACGCGAACCAGGTCTTCACCTGGCGCCGCCAGTATCGGGAACTGGCGCAGGCGGCCGGGGGCTTTGTTCCGGTGGTTGTCTCTTCGACGGACGGGGCGGAGCCGGCGAAGCTGCTTCCTGCTCCGCCGGATATCGAACCGCAGCCCTCCGGGCGGATCGAGATTGCCTTGGCAGACGGCTCGCGCGTGACGGTCGACCGGGATGTGGACGCGGCGGCGCTGTCACGGGTGCTCGGGGTTCTGGAGCGGCGATGATCCCGGTTCCGAGCGGGGCGCGGGTCTGGCTGGCGACCGGCGTGACGGACATGCGGCGCGGGATGAACACGCTGGCGCTGCAGGTCCAGCAGGGTCTGGGCCGCGATCCCCATGCGGGCGACCTCTTCATATTCCGCGGACGCAAGGGCGACCTGGTCAAGATTCTCTGGCATGACGGGCTCGGGACGTCACTCTACGCCAAACGGCTGGAGCGCGGCCGGTTCCCCTGGCCTTCGGCATCGGGCGAAGCGGTGTCGATCAGCGCGGCGCAGCTCGGCTACCTGCTGGAGGGGATCGATTGGAGGAACCCGGTGCGGACCTGGCGCCCCTCGCGGGCCGGCTGACCGGCGGCAATTGGACTCATCCGACAGGATTGGCGTAGCGGCGGAGCGGACGTTGTGATTCGCTGCCGGGCATGCCGGACGGATCGGACATCGACGCGCTGAAAGCCGCGCTGGCGGCGGCGGAGGCGCGGGCCGCGAACGCCGAGGCGAAGGTGTCCGACGCCGAAGCGCAGATCGCCGTCATGAAGCTGACGATCGAGAAGCTCCGGCGCGAGATCTACGGCCAGCGATCGGAGCGCAAGCAGCGGCTTCTCGACCAGCTGGAGCTCCAGCTCGACGAGCTCGAGGCGAGCGCGACCGAGGACGAGCTGGCGGCCGAGAAGGCGGCGGCGGAGACCACGCAGGTCAAGGGGTTCACCCGGCGGCGGCGGTCCGGGCGCAAGCCGTTCCCCGAACACCTGCCGCGCGAGCGGGTGGTGGTGCCGGCGCCAAGCGCCTGTGAGTGCTGCGGCTCGGCACGGCTCTCGAAGATCGGCGAGGACATCACAGAGACGCTGGAGGTCATTCCGCGCCGGTGGAAGGTGATCCAGACGGTGCGCGAGAAGTTCACCTGCCGGGAGTGCGAGAAGATCGGCCAGCCGCCGGCGCCGTTCCACCCGACGCCGCGGGGATGGGCCGGCCCCAACCTGCTGGCCATGATCCTGTTCGAGAAGTACGGCCAGCATCAGCCGCTGAACCGCCAGCGCGACCGCTATGCGCGCGAAGGCGTCGATCTCAGCCTGTCGACCCTGGCCGACCAGGTGGGCGCCTGCACGGTTGCGTTGAAGCCCTTGCACGACCTGATCGCAGACCATGTGCTGGCGGCCGAGCGTCTGCATGGCGACGACACGCCGGTGCCGGTACTGGCCAAGGGCAAGTGCGCCACCGGCCGGGCCTGGGTCTATGTCCGCGACGACAGGCCGTTCGGCGGGCCGGACCCGCCGGCGGCCCTGTTCCGCTACTCGCGGAACCGCTCGGGCGATCATCCTGTCGAACATCTGCGGAGCTACGCCGGCATTCTGCAGGCCGATGCCTTTGCCGGATATAACCGGCTCTACGAGCCCGCCCGATCGCCGGGACCCGTGACCGAAGCTGCCTGCTTCGCCCATGCCAGGCGCAAGTTCTACGAGCTTGCCGACATTGCGGCCGGCAAAGGGCGCGGCAGGCATGCGCCGCCGATCTCGCCGCTGGCGATGGAGGCCGTGAAGCGGATCGATGCGCTGTTCGACATCGAGCGTGAGATCAACGGCGAGACTGCCGAGCGCCGCCTCGCGGTGCGCCGCGAGCGGAGCGCGCCGTTCCTCGCCGACCTCGAGGACTGGATGCGCACCGAGCGTGCCGGGCTGTCGCGCCATTCCCCCGTGGCCAGGGCCATGGACTATATGCTCAAGCGCTGGGACAGCTTCGCCCGTTTCCTCGACGACGGACGTATCTGCCTGTCAAACAATGCCGCGGAACGCTGCCTTCGCGGTATCGCTTTGGGCAGAAAGTCATGGCTGTTCGCCGGCTCCGACCGCGGCGGCGTGCGCGCGGCCGCCATGTACACCCTGATCGGCACCGCCAGGCTCAACGATGTCGATCCCCATGCCTGGCTCGCCGACGTGCTCGGCCGGATCGCGGAGACGCCGCAGAGCCGGCTCGACAAACTCCTCCCCTGGAACTGGGCTCCGGAGCAGAGGCTCGATCAAGCCGCATAGGCCGGCGCGCGCCAAACCAATCCACCCCAAACGCCCTCGCCGCTCAAACTCGTCCTGCGTACCCCTGCGGTCTTCAGCGGATGGATACCAATTCCGCAGCTCGATTGCTGTGCACCCGACAGCGCACTCGCCTCACGAGTGAATGTACTCATCTCATGATTGCGATTAGAGATACAAATATTCTAGTTGATTTAATCATTAGAAAGTTATATGTTCAGCATCACGGCTGACCCGATCCTCACTGGAGGGGGTTCGCCGACGCAACCAGACGGCACGAGGCCGGAAAAGGAGAGGACGATGCGACTTCGAAACTCGACGGTTTGGAGAAAGGGGAAGACGGTTGCAGATTACACGGAAGAACCCGATGCCAAACCAACGGTGACGCCCGACGAGGATGAACATACGATCGAGCTTGAGTTCAGGATTCCGTCGAAGGGCGGCGGCCAACTCGATGCCAACCTGACCGTGCATCGGGAGGACTTTTCAGTCCTGTTCGAAGCGATGCTCCGAGCGGCATAGACAATTCGTAAGCGTTGATGCCTACCGGGCGGGTGTGTCCGGCAACGCACACCACGCGCGGTGCACGGCGTTCGGTCCGGGCCGCCACAATCCGCGCCGCCCACCCGCCCCGCCGAACTCGCTTGCGAGCGTTACGTCCGACCGCTATGTATCAATCAAAGGATTGGGAATTTCCCGGTCGACAGAAGGGTCCTGGAACTTCCGGGGCCCTTTTGTTTGGGAATTATATACCAGTTTACCCAAGGGCGGGGCACGTTCTGGTAGCAGCCGGATGCCGTAGCGGCTAGGGGTTACCCATTCAGACTGTCAACAGCCGCAGACTCCGGGGACACCATCCAATAGCCGGACTCTTCGCCCCTTTTGACCTCCCCCTTTAGCTGAAGCAGGTGCAAGGCATTCGTGATCGACTTGGGAGACATCTCCTTACCACGCATCTTTGAGACGGCCTCCACAATTTCGTTACGTCGCATGTATGAGCCATACTCCTTCAGCACCGAGCGAACAGCCTCCTGTATGCCGATCGACGCTCCATTGGCATCCGGGGCGGGCTCCGAATACCTTGATTTGAAGTCCTCGTATGTCTCGATCGCTATAGCCAGTTGACTGATGTGGTGCTCGCCCAAGTCCAACTGGGCCCGCAGTTCCTTCACCTCCTCCTCCGACCTCTCAAGATCGGCGCGCATCAGGTCAATAATTTTGTCAGTCATTGGGGGGATCCTCCAGTACCGTTACGGCATAGCGATAACACCAAAATAGAACATTGTCACGGGAAAAGTTCTAGTCAGGGGTTGACGAGCAGAACCGGAGGCCCTACAAAAAAGAACCGCCCGCGCTGGTCAAAGCAAGCGGGCGGTCTATGTTTTTCTTCGCCCCGGCCGTTCATAGAAGTTGCGCCAAACCCCCGATCTTGGGTCTGACGATCTCGAAGGCGCGGTTGGGCTGATCCGGACGCAGGTGCGACAGCGCGATGGGCCGCGCCGTCAGGTCCGCGAGTTGCAGCCCGACCGAGTTGGCCGCCTTCGGCACGAACACCGGCTGAAAATCGAACAGGCCGAAGTCCAGCCGGCCGGGGCCCGAGGCGCCGTCGTTGGCGGCGATCCGGCGAAACTCCAGCTTGAGTTCCCGATCCTCCTTCCTGCCGCGGCTCTCGAAGATGACGTGGACCGTGCTGCCGTGCTGCTTCTCCCCGCTCAGCATGGCGTGCACCGTAAGCGTCACGTACACCCCACCCCTTCCGGCTGAGCTTGTGATTTGAGCTTCACCGCTGCCATGTGTGCAGCAGGAGAGAATCTCAATGGAGCCCTCTGCAGAGTTTCTCGGTGAGGTTGAGGTGCTTCCCGCAGTGAAGGGCCGGCGTCGCTGGGCGGACCCGCCGGGCGTGGTGTACGAGTATGCGCCCGGGCGCAGCGGCAAGTACGGCGAGAAGCTTCTCGAGGGCTTCCAGAGAGCGGTGCAGGTCGACGGCTACTCCGGCCACAAATGGGCTGGCCCGGCCGGACCGGCCGGGCGGAGCCCTGACGCTGGCTGGATGTTGGATCCATGCGAGGCGCGGGCTCAAGGAGGTGTTCGACAGCAGCGGCTTGCCGATCGCGAAGGCCGGACTGGAGCGCATCGCGCAACTCTACAGGATCGAGGACAGGATCCGGGGCGAGCCGCCGGCAACGCCTCAGTTCGTGCGATGGACCGAGTCCGCGTCGCTGGTGAACGCCTTCGGAGTGTGGCTCGACGAGCAGCGCTCGCGCGTCTCGCCGCGCTCGCGGCTCGGCGAGAAGCTCACCTACATCGCCAACCAGTGGGACAGGATGCTGGTGTTCTTCTACGACGGGCGCGTCGAGATGGACAGCAACTTCGTGGAGAATCGCATCCGCCCGGTGAAGCTCACAGCCAAGAACGCGTTGTTCGCGGGCCACGACGAAGGCGCTCGCTCCTGGGGCCGTATCGGCTCGCTCATCGAGACCTGCAAGATGAACGGCGTCGAGCCCTACGCCTGGCTCAAGACCACGGTGGAGAAATTCGCCGCTGGCCATCCCAACAGCCGCATCGACGAACTCCTGCCCTGGAACTTCAAGCCCCCGTCAAGCTGAAATCCCGGTGCCTCGTCCGCACCGCATACGAAATGCTGGCGGCGGTCGAGCGGCTCATGGCGGGTCTGAGGCTACCGGTAAATAAACGGAAAACCCGGTGCCTGCGGGGCCCGGAGGAGGCATTCGAGTTCCTCGGATACGGCATCGGACGCATCTATCGCCCAACTGGCGGAGGTTCCTACACGGGAACCCCGCCCAGCAAGGCAAGCGTCCAGGGCATCTTCCGCAAGATCAGCGATATGACGAGGCGACGGCACTGCTGGCAACCAGCCGAGGTGGTCGTGGAACGCCTGAACCAGACAATAGTCGGATGGGCGAACTACTTCAGCCTCGGGCACGTCAGCCCAGCCTACAGCGCAGTCAACCGACACGCTGAACAGCGGCTGCGTCGGTGGCTCTGTCGAAAGCACAAGGTGAAGTTCGGGACGTATGTGCGCTTCCCGGACGAAAGGCCACACGACGAATACGGTCTTGTGCGCCTTGCGCGGACGACTATGGGCCTTCCGAGCGCGAAGGCATGATCTCGTCCGAAAGCCGGATGCGGGCAATCCGCACGTCCGGTTTGATGAGCGGGGACTGGAAACGCGGCTATGGGAGCCGGACTGAGGCCCGGAGCGAAAGCGACGGACAAGCCACCGGACCCTAAAGAGCGGCGCGCCAGTCCTCGACTCTACCCCTCTCTCTAGGGGTTCGGGGCGGTAACGCTTTTCGGTAACGGGTGCCCGGGGCTCCTGCCGTTGACGTCGTCGGTCGCCGCCGCGCCTTGCGGGCCGTCGGCGGCGAGGCGGTATCCCCCTTCGGAAGCACGCTCGACGGAGTTTTCGCCGACGAGCTCGCTCAGCGCCTCGGCGACGGTCTTCGGCCGGGTCGCGGCGCGCTCGCGGATCTGGCCTACCGGTCGGAGAGCGCGTGGAGCGCAATGCCCTTACTCCACGGAGCGGGACACGATCGCAGAACGAGGCGTATTCCACGTCGGGCCAATTCGTGCAGACCGAGACTATTTGATTCTTTTGGCGAATGCTGGCCGCGGTTATGCTCGCCTCGGATCGCAAGGGGAAGACGGCGAGGAATCGGAATGACCCACCGGCTTGAATTGGCGGCGCTCCTGGAGGGGTGTGCCGAGGACTCTTTCGACGATGGCATCCGCATCGACAGCCGCCTCGAGCCGCTCTCCGGCTCCGGCGGCGTGGTCAAGCCGGCTGTGTACAAAGGCGGAACGTATCAGCACGACCGGCGGTGGGCCTCGCCGGACGATGCCGAACCGACGCAGGTCATCGTCATCGACAACGTACCGTCGCAGGCGAACCGCCTCGAGGAAGCGTTGCGACGGCACCGCGAGTCGATCTCGATACCGGAATTCGTTCTCGATTTCTCGGAACTGCCGCATCTTCCCGCGCACCTGCCCCGTTCCCTGTCGAGCCTCCAGTTTCCGCACCGCAATGCGGACGCGTACCTTCGAGACGCTCAACTGAACGGGGAGGATTTTCTCAAGACGGAGATCGGACGGGCGATATTTGCCGCCACGGCGCAGACCTGCGGTCCCTTGATTGCTTGGTTCCCGCAGGCACTGCTGTACGGTTTCTGGCAATCCCATCTGGGCAGGAAGCGGCAAAACACCAAGCACGCGCGCGCCTGGGTGTCGGAGATCGTCGGCTGGCAACCCGCTTCCACGGAAACAAGGGTTCTTGGACTGAAAGGGGATGCCCTCAACCTGAACACCGATGACACGGTGACGAGCAATCCGGACGACCGCACGACCTGGGAAATCGGCAAGGACGCCGGGATAAAGGGCGCGAAAAGCGACAAGCTCTCCGAGATCGGCCATGGGCAGGTCCCGTTCATGGGGAATGAAGCCCCGGCGGGGGCAATTTCTTTCGCCAGGGTGACGCAGCGCGCTACGGTGTCGTTCGCCCAGCTGCGCCGAGTCCGCCTGGGCCACGCCTCGCCCGACGCGGACGCGGCGGCACGGGCGTTGCTTGTGGCGCTTGGAATGCATGCTCACCAGCTTGCCTTCGCCAAGGGTTTCGCGCTGCGTTCGGGCGCCGAGCTTCGGCCTCTGTCAACCACCGTGACGTGGCTGGGTGCGGAGGGCGACGAGCAAATCGACATTGGCGGGGTTGAGACAACGCACGCGCTTCTCGACTCGGCAAGGGAGCATGCGGCATCGCAGGGCGTGCCGCTCGATGGCTGGGGAGCGCCGGCGACACGGTTGACCCCGAAGGAAAACCTCAGCGCGGCGATCCGGTCGACGTGGCCCGATCTCGACTGATGTTCGCGATCAGCGTCGAGTTTCTGCACGGGACCTTCCGAGGCGATCCCGACGGCACCGCGGTCACGGGGGGACTGACCCGAGGCGAATGGCCGCCCTCTCCTGCGCGGCTGTTCGCCGCCCTCGTCGCCGCCGACGGCACCCGGCAGGCTTCATGCGTTTCGGATGGTCGCGAACTCGTCTGGCTGGAGGGCCTGCCGGCGCCGGCCATCCACGCCCAAGCGGAGCCCTGGCATCAGACGCTCCAGTCTCGATTTGTGGTTGAGCAGCGCGGTAAAGCGGAGCCGGGCATGCATCAGGAGTATTCCGCCAGACGGGTCGCCCTCCACAGGTCGGGCGTGCGGATTGCCACGGGCAACGCCTTGGTGGTTTACAGGTGGGACGCGGAGGCGCCCGACAAAAGGACCTTGGATTCGATCGCACGTCGCGCCGCTCGGGTAGGATATCTCGGCGCTTCCGATTCTCCCGTGCGCCTGCGCGTGTCGACCGCCATGCCGTCCGGCGCGGCGGAGGAGGTGTACGATCCGGACCCGAACGGCGACATTCGCATCGGCGTTCCGCGTCCGGGGCATGTCGATATTCTGGACCGCATGTACGACGCCTGGACGGAACGCGGGGCGTCGGTAAGTCGCTCGCAGTATCCGGCGCTCTTGAACCGGGCGGCGTACCGGTCTCCCGGCAACCGGGAACCGACGGATCGCGGAGAAGTCGTGGCGTGGCTGCGTCTGCGCCCGGCCGTTTCGGGCAGGCGGATTGCGGCGCTCACCGCGCTCTTCAAGGAAGCGGTGCTCAGCCGTCATCAGCGCATGCACGGCGAGCCGCCGGCCATTTTGCACGGTCACGGCTTCTCGCGCTCGGGGTACGATTTGGCCCGCTACCTGGCGCTGCCGGACGTCGGCCATCCGCGCTCGCGCGGCCGCATCCACGGCCTGGCCCTGTGGTTGCCGGCGGGGTCGAACCCGGAGCAGCGGCAGGGGGCAAGCGATGCGGCGGTCGCCATAGACGCTCTCGTCGGTCGAGGCATCGAGGTGCAGGCAGAGCCGCGCGGGGACGAGGAACGTCCCTGGGCCGCAAACCCGCGCCGCTGGCGAGGTCCGTCGACGAATTGGGTCACGGCGTTCCCCGTGATCCACGAGAGGCGCGGCGTAGCCGGACTTGCGGAAGCCGCCCGCTGGTGCAGCCATGCCGGCCTGCCCGAGCCCGTTTCCTTCCGGTCGCAACGCACACCCCTTCTTCCCGGCGCGGTCGATCTGGCGCCGGCGGAAGTGAATCGCCCCGGGCGTCCCGCACTTCCTTACTCCCATGCCGAATTCCGTTTCGCGGAGCCTGTCGAGGGACCGGTCGTCGTCGGGGCCGGGCGCCAGCGCGGGTTCGGCCTGTGCGTGCCCATCGATGAGTGATGCCGCCTTGGCTCACGGTGCCTCGATACCGAATCATGGTCCAACGCGGAATCCGCCATTGCCCGCGTTCGCCGCGTTCTATCGCGCCATCAACGGACGCGATCCATTCCCCTGGCAGGCCCGGCTGGCGGAATACGTCGCGAAGAACGAACGATGGCCGAGGGAGATCGGAGTACCTACCGGACTTGGCAAGACGGCGTGTCTTGACATCGCGGTATGGTGGCTTGCGTCTCAATCGGACCGTCCGCCGGACCTGCGCACCGCACCGACGCGCATCTGGTGGGTCGTCAACCGTCGCCTTCTGGTGGACTCCACCGCCGAACACGGCAAGGCGATTGCGGGAGCGTTGGGCGACCCGGTATCGGCGGGTTCGGATGCTGCGGGGCGCGATGCGATCGGGTGCATCGCCGAGCGGCTCCGTTCGCTGTGGAGCGATCCCGAAGCGCCCCCGCTGGACGTGATCAGCCTGCGGGGCGGCATCGCTTCGCGAAGTCCGACCGACCCGGCGCGGCCCACCGTCATCCTTTGCACGCTGCCGATGTACGGCTCGCGCCTGCTGTTCCGGGGCTACGGTTCCAGAAGACCGTCCGTCGACGCCGCCATGGCCGGCACGGACAGTCTTGTGCTGCTCGACGAAGCACACCTTGCGGGTCATTTGCGGGCGCTGGTTCCCGCCCTCGCCGCCTGCACTCCCGAGGCCCGCGACACGCTTGGCGGCGAACGATCGCGACCGACGGTCGTCTCGCTGACCGCGACCGGAGACGCAGGGGAAGGCGAACGGTTCGACCTGGACGACGACGACGAAGCGAACCCGGTGGTCTGTCAGCGGCTGGACGCGACGAAGCCTGTACAGGTGAAGGCTGTTACGGGCGACACGGCGAAACGGCTCGCGGAAGCGGCCGTCGCCCTCATCGCTGAAGCGTCCGCTCCCGCCGCATGCCTGGTTTTTTCCAATACGCCGAAGACGGCAAGAGAGACGTTCGAGCACCTGGTTGCGGGATTGCCGGAAGTCGAGGTGTTGCTCCTGACGGGACTCGTGCGCGAACGCGAAGCGGCGCGGATTCGCGCCCGGATTCTCGACCCCGAGCATGGGATGGCGACGGCGCGCCCTGCGGATACGCCGCGTCGACGGAACCTCATCGTGGTGGCCACCCAGACCCTGGAGGTAGGGGCCGACATCGACGCGGAATTTCTCGTGACCGAGGGATGCGGCGTGCGGGCGCTCACTCAACGGCTGGGCCGGCTCAACCGACTCGGCCGGTTTTCCCACGCTCGCGCGATTTACGTTCATGTGCCTCCGCCGATTCGTCGTCGCGGAAGCAGTTCCAGTACGAAGCAAGAGGCGTGGCCCGTGTACGGGCCGGAACCGGCAACGGTGCTGGAGCGGTTGCGGAATTCGGCTGCTGGAAGCAAGGACGGAACCGTCGACCTGTCCCCGCGTTCCTTGGCTTCGGTCCTGGGGCAGCCGCTCGACGACCCGGGCCGCGCTCCCGAAGTTCTCCCAGGCCTGTTGTGGGAGTGGACGAAGACCACGACGCCCCCCGAGGGAGAGGCGCCGGTGGAGCCGTATTTCAGCGGCATCGCCGCACCCAGGCTGTCGGTTGCCCTGCTCTGGCGCGCCCATCTCCCCGCTCCGGGCATGCGGCTCTGGCCGCGGGCCACGGATCGCGAGGCCATCGACGTGCCGCTGGCGGAGGCGCGGGAGGCTCTCAAGGACAACGAAATACGCCGGCTGACGTCCGACGGCGTCACGGTCGAGGCGGCGGCGGCGGATGACCTGCGCCCCGGCGATCGCGTCGTCGTGGGGAACGATGCGGGGCATATGGACTCGTTCGGGTGGAACCCCGGAGCCTCGGATCCGGTGTCCGATGCCTCGCTCGCGAATCTGGGCCTGCCCCTGGATGCAGTCGCGATCAGGCGACTCTGCGGCGCTTCACTCGACGGGCTCATCGACACCGCGCTCGGGATCGCGAACGATGACCGGGACATCGACGAGACGGAACGGACCGAGGCGATGTCGAGCATTCTTGCGACGCTTGGAGACATGCCCCAGCCAGCGGGATGGGACCGGTCTGAGTGGACCGAATTCGTCAGCCGGCTGCGCCCGCGCGTTCTCGCGCCCCGCAACGAAGTACCCCGGCTGCCCGTCGAGGTGCCCGACGACGAAGCCCTGAGCGACGAATTCGACGAGCTGTCGCTTGGCCCCGTCGCCGTGGAACTGGACCGGCACGGTCAGGCCGTGGAGACAAGGGTGCGGGTTATCGCCGAGCGTATCGGTCTGCCCGACGAACTGCTCGAGGCGGTCGAGCGCGCCGCGAGATGGCATGACATCGGCAAGTCCGATACGCGCTTTCAGAGATGGTTGAATCCAATGGCCGGGGCCGGTCCTCTGCTCGCGAAGTCGGACGCGCCGCGCCACCGCTGGGAGACGTTGCGCGTGTCATCGGGCTGGCCCTCGGGAGGCCGGCACGAGGAGCTTTCCGCCAGGCTGGTTCGCGCGTGGCTTGAGAAGAAACCCGATTGGGGCAACCCGCTCCAACGCGAACTTCTGGTCCATCTGGTGGTCAGTCATCACGGCAAGGGCCGGCCGCTGGTTCCACCGGCGGCCGGCGGCGCGGCGGGATCGGTCAGCGGTATCGTGGACGGAGTGCCGGTAACCGCGAGCGCGAATCTCGCAAGCGTCGACTGGAAGCAGCCCAGCCGCTTCCGGACGTTGCAGACCCAGCTGGGGCCGTGGGGACTGGCACTGCTGGAGGCCATCGTCATTCGGGCCGACCATGCCGTCTCCGCGGGCGTGGACGGGACGGCGGTCGATATCTGATGCAAGCATTCACGTGCCCGGGGCTGCCCGCTGCGTGGGTCAATGCCTGGCTCGCGGCTGTCGGTGCGACGGTGCTGGATCCCCGAATCCGACTGCACTGGACAACGGACGATTCGCCGGTGGCGGTGCTCTCCTCGCTCGCTTCCGACCCGGTCGAGGCGCTGGTCGAGTCCTGGCCGAACGCGGCGTTGCTTCATGATCTGCCGATCGCGGTAAACTGGAATGGCGCGGGTGAGTTGACACGGAGGGTGTCGGCCGATCAGTTCGTCGTGCGGGCGAAAGCGGCCCGGAGCCATCCGTACGCCTGGACTCTTTCGTCGACGATGACGGACTTGAGCATCGACGCGAACGGGCAAGTCGCTCACGCGCCGTTCGATCCCGCGGGTCCAGGGCCCACCAAATGGTTGCATCATCGACTGGTAAAGGTGCACGAGCTCGCCGGGCCGATGAGCGCGGATAGACTGCATGAATCTCTGACGGGAAAGGCCAACCGCGTGAAGAACTTCGGCTTGGGATTCGACACTACGCGGCTCGGGTCCCTGGCGGATGAGTCCGACCCGTGGATCGATCCCGTGGTCGAACTGCTGGTGTTCTTCGGCCTGGCGGCGTTCCCGGTACGTGGCCGCGGCGTCGATCGCCGGCTCGGTCGCCACGGCCGTCCGGACGAGCGGCAGCGTGGGTGGCGGAAGGTTCCCGGGCGCGACCAAACGCGACAATTCGTTTGGCCGGCATGGAGTCAGCCTCTGGACGCCGCCGGCGTCGATGCGCTGCTCGACGTCTGGAACCCTTGGCGCAGGAACAGCTGGGCATCGCTCGGGGTCCACGCCGCGTGGCAAAGCGTGCGGTATGAGCGCAGGGGATCGGCGGACAACACCCGGGCCATCGGATCGCGGAGCCTGTGACGCCCGAACCCGTCATTCCGATCTCCGCGATCGAACACTTCGTCTACTGTCCGCGCCAATGCGCGCTGATTCACTGCGATGGCGTCTGGTCCGACAACGTGCACACGGTCAAGGGCACGCGGGCTCATCGGCGCGTCGATGGTGGACAGCACCGCGTGGAGCGGGGTCGGCGAATTCTGCGCGGCATTCCTCTTTGGTCGGAATCGCTGGGACTGTCCGGACGCGCCGATGTGGTCGAGATCGACGGCGACGCGATCCGGCCGGTACACCCCTGGTGGCGGCATCTACCTGAGCGACGACGCGAGAACCGCGCTCATCAAGGCGTGGGAGGACCACAAGGAATCCGAAATTGTGCATGGATTCTCGGGCGCCCGGTGGGCCGATGGGTGACCCCCTCTATCCAGGCGACGCTGCTCGCGCGCCATTTGCGCGGGGACCTCGGCACGTATCCGCCATTCGTTCTCCCATGAACCATGGACATATTGGTCACCTACGATATCGCTGACACGGACACTACGGGTGCCTCGCGCTTCAGAAGAATCGCCGACGTGTGCGAGAAATACGGGCAGCGAGTGCAATTCTCGGTCTTCCACTGCCGACTCTCCAAAGCGAAGCTTGCCCGCTTTGTCGGAGAGGTGGAGGACATTATCGACCGTGAGCGAGACTCCGTGCTCGTGTACCGGTTTCATGCTGGAATTGAATCGGCAACCGTCCGTTTGGGTCGGGGTGAGAACCACGCTCTTGGCAAGCCGTGGGTCCTCTGAGTGCATCTGCGAACCTCCGGTAATCCTCGGATATGCAGACCATGCCTACGAAATTCGCGATAATCGGACTCGGCATCGTCTTGCCTTCCGCCCATATGGTGGCTCGGATTGGCGTTTCTTTCGCCAAATCCATGACTTTTGCATCGCGTGACCGTACCGCCATGCGGGTCGTGCTCACATTAGGACAATTAGGGGTGTCGCCGGGGTTCAGACTCCGGCCTTCGTTGAGCGGGCCTCGACACGCACACCTACCGGTTCTCGGTCGCGGCGTGTCGCCGGGGTTCAGACTCCGGCCTTCGTTGAGCGCTGAAGCGCGCGACGCTCGAGGCGGTCACCGGCGCCGCGTGTCGCCGGGGTTCAGACTCCGGCCTTCGTTGAGCGTCGCCCTTGATGATCGTGTCGACATCCTCGACCGAGCCGTGTCGCCGGGGTTCAGACTCCGGCCTTCGTTGAGCGCATCATGCCGTGTTTCTCCTTTCGGCTTCGGGGGGATGGTGTCGCCGGGGTTCAGACTCCGGCCTTCGTTGAGCGAAGGGATTCGTGAACCTGTCCTGGCGCAACCCACGGCAGTGTCGCCGGGGTTCAGACTCCGGCCTTCGTTGAACGGTCTGCTTCACGGCCTCGAACGTCGCCAAGCTGGCGCGTGTCGCCGGGGTTCAGACTCCGGCCTTCGTTGAGCGCTGCCATTGCGGGATACGCACGGGAGCACGCGCGGCGGTGTCGCCGGGGTTCAGACTCCGGCCTTCGTTGAGCGTGCATCGACGACGCCTATGCCGGCGACCCGGTGCAGTCGTGTCGCCGGGGTTCAGACTCCGGCCTTCGTTGAGCGATCAGCAAGTCGTAGCAGCCGAGCAGGGTGCCGAAGTGTCGCCGGGGTTCAGACTCCGGCCTTCGTTGAGCGTCCACGACCGACTCGTGCTTCTGGCGGGCGGCGAACGTGTCGCTGGGGTTCAGACTCCGGCCTTCGTTGAGCGTACGATAGCGCAGAGGGTATCCGCATTTCGTTTCGCCGTGTCGCCGGGGTTCAGACTCCGGCCTTCGTTGAGCGTTGATGGTTTCGCGGGCATGGCGCCCGGTCACCTTGTGGTGTCGCCGGGGTTCAGACTCCGGCCTTCGTTGAGCGATGCAGGCCGAGCCGATCGAAGGCGGCGACGTTCTGGTGTCGCCGGGGTTCAGACTCCGGCCTTCGTTGAGCGGTGAAGGGATCGGGCAAGATCAACAACCTCGAGATCGGGTGTCGCCGGGGTTCAGACTCCGGCCTTCGTTGAGCGGCCTTCCCCCATGTCGACGAAATCCGCCGGCGCGACGGTGTCGCTGGGGTTCAGACTCCGGCCTTCGTTGAGCGATCATCTCCGTAACCCGCGGCATGGGCGATACGGTGTGTCGCCGGGGTTCAGACTCCGGCCTTCGTTGAGCGATGCAGGCCGAGCCGGTCGAAGGCGGCGACGTTCTGGTGTCGCCGGGGCTCAGACTCCGGCCTTCGTTGAGCGCTGGTGACCGGGCTCTACAAGGACCGGGGCGTTTTCAAGTGTCGGCGGGGTTCAGACTCCGGCCTTCGTTGAGCGCTTCCGAACGCAGTTCATGCCGGCGGACACGCAACCATGTCACGGCGAATGTCGCGCATGGCGAGCGCAATGCGGCGGGGTGGGCTGCGCATGGCGCCGGGGACAGGTGGGGCCTCCAGGGGTCGGGGCGATGACGATCCGCGCATGGCGAGCGCATGGCGCTCGCTCCAACAATCGTGGGACCCCTATTGACCCCGAAAGTCCCCGAAATGGCACGCCGTGGGGTCCCATGGCACGCCTGCATCGCCGATGCGTGGGGTGTGACCCCCAAGGCCCGCCCAGGCGGGTAAGAGCCGGATTCACGATGCACGGGGGATCGGGGAGATCGACGCCGGAGAACCCGGCGGATCGGAGCCGCAGCGGCGATTGAGCGGCCCCGGATCGTCGTCCGGGGCAGGCTATGCGGAGCGGTCTGCGCGCGGAGCGGCGCAGGCGGCGATGCACTCTTGCGAGGACCGATGCCGGGGGTACTGTGCAGGCGTCGATGCAGCGACGCCCGATTGGCTGCATCGGCGCGAGGCACGGACCGCGCCGCCGGACACGGCGCGGTCCGTGTCGATGGTGCCGGGTCAGGCGGCGATGCGCTGAACCGGGATGCCGAGTTGCCGCGCCTTGTCCACGAGGTTGTCGGTGATGCCGGAGCCGGGGAAGGCGATCACGCCTTTCGGCAGGAGATTCAGAAGGTCGTCGTTGCGCCGGAAGGGTGCGGCGCGTCCGTGCTTGTTCCAGTCGGGCTTGCAGACGATCTGCTGGATGCCGTTGCGCTCGGCCCAGCGCGCCGCGATCTTCTCGACGCCGGGGCCGCCGCCATGCACGAGCACCATGTCGGCGTATTTCGCGCGCGCCTTGTCCAGCCGCGCGATGACGGCGGCCGGGTCGGCCACGTCCTTGCCGCCGGCGACGGCGATCAGGGTTCCCTCGGGCAGGTGCGCCATGGTCTCGCGGTCCTTCTTCGCGCGCATGAAGTCGCGGGCGTCGATGGCGGCGGAGGTCAGCCTGCCGGTCTGCGAGACATGGCTGCCGCGCCGGGGCCGCCACAGGCTGCCGGTCTCGGCGCGGTAGGCGTCGGCGGCTTCGTCGCGCATGATCTCGAAGGCGTCGCGGCGGTTGGTCAGGTTCTGCGCCCGGTCGGTGACAAGCTCCAGCTCGCGGGACCTGATCTCGGTGCCGTCCTGGGCGCGGCGCAGGTCGCGCAGGTCGGGCAACAGCCGGTCGGCGGCGCGGTCGAGGCGCTGGGTCTGGGCGTCCAGCATGTTGACGAAGCCCCACAGGAGGCCTTCGCGCTCGTCGGCAAGCTGGAAGCCGTCGGGGGCGACGCCTTGCGCCATGATGCGGAAGGCTTCGGTCACGGCGGCGAGCGCGTCGTCGCGGTCCCACACGTCGCGGCTGTCGAACTCGTCGCGTCCGGGCGTTGCGCCGTGAAGGGCGAGGCTGTCGCAGGCGACGGCGGTTGCCGATGCGCCGTGGTGTTCGTCGGTGTCGGTGTCGGTGGTGTCGTAGGTCATGGTCGTTCCTCTCTCCTCTGAAAAAAACACCGCGTTTCCCCCGGAGCGGGGTGGGCGGCGAGTCAAGCCTGGAAGGTCCGCAGATTGAGGCGGCCTGCACCCGAAGGGCCGGAACGCAGTGGAGGACCCGCGCAGCGGGTTGCGGGCCGCCGCTGCGGGCCTGGAATGGCGCGCCGCCCACACCGATCTGGGGGAAACCACACGGAACACGCCGCCGCCCGCCAGGGCGGCGACAACGCCGTCGCCTGCGACGGCTTCGCGTCAGGGATCGTCACCCGAAGGGCGAAGACCGCTTGCGGGCTTCGCGGAGCCGGGCGCGGCCTGCCGCGCCCGGCGGAGTAGAGCCCGGTGCCCGGTCGCCCCGCGACCGGGCAGACGCCCAACCCTGCCTGCTTCATGCCCCTTCCCTCTCTGTCAACTTCTGAGCCGCCCATGCCGCCGCCCGCGCCAGCACGTCGCCGTGACAGGGCAGCGGCTCACAATGGCAGGCCAGCCAGCAGCCATCGAGCTCAGCCAGATCCTCCAGCGAAACCTCGCCCGCCCGGATGCGGCGCCAGAGATCCGCGCGGTAACGTGCGATGACCTGGTCGCGGTCGCCATCGGCTCCCAGCCTGAACGGATTGCCCCACTTCGTGCGGCGGTCGATCAGCACGGTGTTGCCCACGACCTGCACATGCTCGAACGCTTCGCGCAGCCTTGGCTCGCGCTTCAGGTTCACGATCGCGCGCATCCCCTCCCTCCTCTCTCCTCGTTGGCCTGCCCGACCCTCCGCTTCCCTCTTCCTCCCCCGGATCCGGGTCCGGGACAGGCCGCCGGACGGGCATTGCCGGCGAGGTCCGCCCCGCTGCGAAACAGCGGCGCGAAGCGCGCGCGGAGCGCCGCCGCGCCGAGCGCGACCAGGTCGTCGTTGAAGTCGTTGCCGACAGGCACGATCACGGTCGCGGCGATGCCGAGCCGCGCACAGCGCATGGCGAGGCGTTCGGCCGCGAGCGCGCCGTCCTCGTCGTTGTCCCTGGCAATCACCAGCCGCGCGAGGCCGGGCGGCGGCGCGAACGCGCCGAGGCTCCCGGCCGAGAGCGCGGCGGCGGCCGTGATCTCCGGCACGGCGGTGACCAGCGACAGCACCGTCTCTATGCCCTCGCCGACGACGAGCGGAGCGAGGCCGGAAGGCGCGCCGAAGCGCACCGCGAGGCCGTGGATGCGGCCGAGCGCCTTGCGCGGCGCCGCAACGCCCGCCTTGGCGGGCGAGCGGGGATCGAGCCAGGTGCGCTGCACCCCGAGGATCGGGCCGCCTGCCCCGGCCTCCGAGCCGGGAGGACAGGTTCCCGAACCGGGGGCGTCGCCGGTGACGGCGGCGACCAGCGCCGGGAAGCGGCGCACCGAGGCGCCTTCGCGATAGCGAAGCTCGGGATGGAAGCGCAGTGCCGCGAAGCGGCATTGCAGAAGCCCCCGGGCGTGCAGATAGCGCTCGGCGTGACTGCCGGCGACGGGCCGGCAACGCCGCCACAGGCGGCGCGCCGCCTCGGTCGCGTCGTAGGGCGCGTCCGAGACCGTCGCCGGTGAAACCGGCAAGGCGAGGAAGCGCCGCGCCTCGTCCAGCGCCGCGCGCAGCGTCGGCGCGTTGATGCGATAGCGGATGAGGTCGAGCAGGTCGCCGTGCTGCCCCGTTGCCGCATCCGTCCAGCCACCGGGCTTCCCGGAGCCGGCAAGCCGGACGAAGAGCGAGCGTCCGCGAGCACCGTCGAGGTCGCCCGCAACCCAGTAGCGGCCCTGTCGGCGGCCGTGGGGCAGATAGTGCCGGCAGACCGCCTCGGCGCGCGCAGCGAGCGCGGCGGCGACGGCGGCGGCGGGCGACGGTTCGCGCTGCATGCGGACCCTCCTTCCGGTTCGTGCAGGACGCCCGGTACCGGCCGGCCCTCCGCCTCCCGTCGGGGCGGAAGGCCGAGCGGCCCGAGCGAAGTGCGGGCGGGCAGCCCGGACGGTCCGCCTCCGGTTCGGCCGCAAAAGGAAAGGGCCGACGCGCGAGGCGCCGGCCCAGTTGGGGAGGGAGGAAACGATGAACGCGGAGCCCTAGAACGGGATTTCCGAGTCCGCGGGATCGCCGCCGGCCGGCATGGCCCCGGCGTCGCCCGCCGCGTCCGGGCCGGGCTGCGCCGGCGCGCCCTTGCCGTTGGCGCCGTTCGGCTTGTCGAGGAACTGGACGCGGCCGCCGGGGACGAGCAGGATCTCGGTGGAGAACCGGTCCGAGTCCTCGCCGTCCTTGCGCCAGCGCCGGGTCTGCATCTTGCCCGCGACATAGACCAGCCGGCCCTTCTTCGCGTGCTTCTCCAGCATGTCGATCAGCCCGTCCTGGAAGGTGACGACCTTGTGCCACTCGGTCTTGTCGATCCGCTCGCCGGTCTGCTTGTCTACCGATCCCAAATGCAGGTTGTTCCGCCGAAGAGGCTGATCTTCGGGATGTTGTAATCACCCACCCGTTTCATCCGCTCAGGGGTCAGGCGGTCCGGGTTTACGACCGTGTGGGCGGGTACAAGAGAGCGATCGTCCGCTACTTCGCGGACGCCCCGCCCGGCGCGACGCTTGTGAGCGCGCCGGTTTCCTGGACTTCCCTGCGGAAGGTCGACGACTTCGAGCGGGTTGCCGCGGGTCGCTGCCTGTTCCGCGGTGACGACCTGATTGTGCTTCGCGAGCTTGTGGACACGCTGCTTGCGCCGCCGGTGGAGCGTAATCAGAAATAATGGCGCTATATTATCAGAAATTAGGGCGCTTTGGTGCGGTCGTGTTTAGCAAGATGTGCCGAAATATAGCTGTATTATGCGCATCTATGGCGAGACGGTCGCGGTTGAGGGTTGACTCGGGTGCAGGCAGTGGCGTAATAATAGTTGAAACATCTTCGAGGAGCCGCAGGGCCATGGCAGACCACCACGACGAGACCGAAAAGCAGGACCGGCTCAGAAAGGCCGGCACCCTCAACCGGACGCCGGAAAGGGTCAGCGACCCGATGTTCGCCGCCGGCGACTTCTTCGATGCCCGCGACCTGCTCCAGGTGCGCTACGAGATGGTCCGGGTGGTCCGGCTGGGCGAGGCCACGCTTGCGCAGGCGGCGGCGCGGTTCGGGGTCTCGCGGCCGACCTGCTTCCGCATGGTCAAGGCGTTTGACGGGGGCGGTCTTCAGGAGCTCATCCCGGCGCAGCGCGGCCCGCGGGGACCGCACAAGATCAGCCCGGAGATCGTGCGCTTCGTCGAGGAGTACAAGGCCCGGCATGGGCGTGTGGGCGCGCGCCGGCTGGCCCCGCTGATCGAGGCGGAGTTCGGCGTCAGGGTCCATCCGCGCGGGCTCGAGAAGGCGCTCGAGCGGCTTCAAAAAAAACTGCTGGAACCTGGGCCGTGATGCGCGAGGACGCCTGGAAGACCTACGAGAGCTGGCGAGGGCTGTGGCTGTCGGGCGGCGACAGCAACGCCATCGGCGCGCTGCGCTTCCACGGCCTGCGCGGCGCTCTGGCCGTGGCCGGGGTGGCGTGCGGCAGCACTGGCCGGCGGCCGGCGCCGCCTTCGTCCATCAAGGTGGAGCTGCCCATCGCCGATGCGGTGATCGCCGAGGCCGCCAGCCAGGTCCGGCGCCTGCTGTGCGTGTCGTTGCCATTCGCGGGCGCCAACATCGTGCGGGAAAACGAGGGGAACCGTTATGCCTGAAGCGGAAGCGCGGAAGATCGCGGCGCATCATCTGGAACGCGAGGCCTGTCTGTACGTGCGTCAGTCCTCGCTTCGCCAGGTCATGGAAAACACCGAGAGCACGCGGCGCCAGTACGGCTTGAGGCAAAGGGCGACGGCGCTCGGCTGGGCGGCGGAGCGTATCCGGGTCATCGACGAGGACCAGGGCAAATCGGGGGCCTACGGCGGAAACCGCAGCGGCTTCCGCGACCTGATGGGGAGCATCGCCGCCGGCGAGGTGGGTATCGTTCTCGGCCTGGAAGTCTCGCGCCTGGCGCGGGACAACGCCGACTGGCACCAGCTGCTGCGGATCGCCGGCATCACCAATACCCTGATTCTGGACGAGACTGGCATCTACGACCCCAACGACGGCAACGATAGGCTCCTCCTGGGCGTCAAAGGGACCCTGAGCGAGTTCGAGCTCCAGGGGATCAGGGCGCGGTTGGTCGGCGGCCAGCGCAACGCCGCCGAGCGCGGTGCGCTGAGGCTGCCGCTGCCGCTCGGGCTGGCCTACAACGACAGGGACGAGGTGGTGTTCGACCCCGACCGGTCCGTCGTCGACGCCGTCCGTCTCGTGTTCGACGGCTTCCGCCGAATGGGGTCGGCGATGGCGGTGGTGAAATGGATGCACCGCGAGAACATCGAGCTGCCGGCGCGTCCGCGAAACGGTGGCCCGGCCAACGGCGAGCTGCGCTGGGATCTTCCTCGCGCGGCGCAGGTCACCCGCATTCTGAAGAACCCGCGCTATGCCGGCGCGTACGTCTATGGCCAGACGCACGTCGAGCGGCGGGCGGACGGGACCAGACGATTCCGGGTCGTGCCGATGGAGGACTGGCACGTGTGCATCCCGGACGCCCATGTGGGCTTCATCGATTGGGAGGAGTACCTTCGCAATAGAGCCACCCTGAGAGGCAATGCCGACGCGTTCCTGGGATCGGACTCGCGCACCGCGGCGCCGCGCGAGGGGGCGGCGCTGTTGCAGTCGCGGGTGATCTGCGGCCACTGTGGCCGGCGCATGGGCATGCACTACAACCGTGCTTTCCCGCATCGCAACCGGCCGGCGCGCTACTTCTACGTCTGCAAGGAAGAGGTGGTCCGCTACGGACGGAAGACCTGCCAGAGCATGCGCGGCGATCTCGTCGACGCCGAGATATCGCGCTTTGTGATCGACGCGATGAACCGCGAGAACATCGATCTTGCCCTGGCGGTCGAAGAGCAGGTCGAGGCGGACTTCGCCGAGGCAGACGCCCAGCGCGCCGGGCGCATCGAGGGCTTGCGCTACGAGGCGGACGTGGCGCGGCGCAGGTTCTTCGAGGTCGACCCGGCTAACCGGCTGGTGGCGGCATCGCTCGAAGCCGACTGGAACGAGCGCCTGCGCGAGCTGGAAGAGGCCTGCCGGGAACGCGAGGCGCGCGCCGCGGCGCGCGATACCGAGCTCTCCGAGCGGCAGGTCGAGCGCATTCGGGAACTGGCGCGCGACTTCGAGCAGGTATGGAACGCTGCCCAGACCGGAAACGCGGATCGCAAGCGGCTGCTCGGACTTCTGATCGAAGATGCGACGCTGACCCGGGACGGCTCCGAGGTGACGATCGGTCTGCGCATGCGCGGGGGGCGTTCCCTGACCCTTGAGACTCTTCGGTTGCCGAGACGGATGGCGCAGGTCCGCAAGACACCTCCGGAAACGGTCGCCGCGGTCGACCGGCTGCTCGAAACGCACGGCGACGAAGGGGCCGCGCGCGAGCTGAACGCCATGGGGTTCCGAAACTGGAAGGGCGAGCCCTACACGGTCAAAGGCGTGGGCAGGATACGGCGGGCTTACGGCTTGCCCAATCACACCGAGCGTGAGACGGAACGGCTTCGCGGCCAGGGCTTCTCGACCGCCGCGGAAGTGGCCGCTGAACTCGGCTTCAACGAGAGGGTCGTCCGCCGGCTGGGCAAGACGTCAACGGACGCGCGGGTGGAGCGGGTTATCGTCCCGACCGAAGGCCGGCGACGGTACTGCATGTACAAAGCCAACGGCGCCGGGGAAACGGCGCCGTTGCCGGAACCCGCATCGTGAGGCTGAAAATGATGCCAGGGAACGACACCATCGCCGCGGCCGGCCGGCCCGGGCTCCGGTGGAGGCTCGAAGCCCTCACCAAAAAAGGGGCCAGCGCCGAAGCGCCGGCCCCTGAGTTGGGAGGGAGGAACGATGGGGAGTGGTCGCTAGAACGGGATCGTCCCGTCATCCGGATCGGCGGAACCGGCCTCGGCGGCGTCGACCGCCGGAGCGCCGTTGCCATTGGCAGGCTTGTCCAAGAACTGGACGCGCCCGCCGGGGACCAGCAGGATCTCGGTGGAGAACCGGTCCGAGTCCTCGCCGTCCTTGCGCCACTTGCGGGTCTGCAGCTTGCCCGCGAGGTAGACCAGCCGGCCCTTCTTCGCGTGCTTGGTCAGCATGTCGATGAGGCCGGGCTGGAAGGTCACCACCCGGTGCCACTCGGTCTTGTCCACCCGGTCGCCGGAGTTGCGATCGATGAACCCCTCGTCGGTCGCGATGCTCATGTTGGCCACGCGGCCCCCCGAGGCGAGGTGGTTGACGGTGACGTCGGCGCCGAGGCGGCCGATCAGCTCCGCGCGATTGAGTCCGAAGCTCATGGTCTTCTCCTTCAGGTCTGGATGATGACGATGGAATGCGAACGGCGGGGACGACTCTCTCCGCCCCCTTCTCCGTTCACCCTTCCCGCGCTTCACTCCAACTCCGGTCAGGCGTCTGACCCGGTATCGGAGGAACGGGAACGATGTGGCTGGAGTTCGGCTGCACCACATGGAGTGCAACGGGACGGAGGGATCACTAGATCTGGCGGATCGACCTCACTGTCCCAACAAGGTGCATCATGAAACGCGAGACTTGCGGTCGATGTAGCTCTCGTCGGTCGCCACGCTCAGGCTGGCCACGCGGCCCCCGGAGGCGAGATGGTTGACGGTGACGTCGGCGCCGAGGCGGCCGATGACTTCCGCGCGGTTGAGTCCGAAGCTCATGATCTTCTCCTTCATGGTCTGGATGATGGCGATGGGTTCCGAACGACCGGAGGCCGGGGTCACGCCCCCGAACCCCCGACCGTTCAATCTCCTCAAGCCCTCCTCCGCCTCCCCTACGCCGGAGGGAGCGACGACGCCGGGTCCCAGGGCTCGGACGCCTGCCCCGGACACCGATCCGGGGGCGCCGGCTCGTGCAGCGCGTGTCCGAACGCCGGTTCCGGGGAAAGGCTCGCGAAGCCGTATTCCGGATAGAACGCGGCCCGCTCCGGACAGCGGATCGCGCGGTCGTCCTCGATCGTCTCGCGGACGGCGGCCGGGTCGATGCCCAGCTCGGCGAACAGGTCGGGGCCGCATGGGGCGCCGAAATCGTGGTGGGGACGAAACATGGGCGGGATCTCCTCTGCCGTTGCCCTGCCCGGCAACCTGTGCCGGACGCCGATCCGGCATCGGCCGAGGAAATCCCCTCCTCCGCCCTGCCGGACATTCCCCCGGCAGGCGCTTCACTCTTCCTCTACGACGGATGGACGGCGCGGCGGATCGCGGCCAGGCGCTCGCAGACGGCACGCGGCGACATGGAGCGCAGATTGAACACCGGGATGCCGCGGGCCTGGGCGATGCGGATGGCCATGCCCGTACCGCCCTGGTCCCGTCCGCCGGCCGTCCAGCACACCACCGCATCGACCGGCCGGTCCAGCGTCAGTCCCAGTACCGCCGCATTCCGGGCATGCAGCTTCCGGACGGCCGGCGAACACCGCTGCCACGCCGGATGCAGGGGCGCCGCGATCTCGATGCACGCCGCCAGCGCCGCCGCCGACAGCACCCGGCAGTCCGCCCCCCGGTGCCCGTTATAGCCCCGCCACGGCAGCCAGATCGTCCGCTGCTCCGCCGGCGCCCCTGCTGCAAACGCGCTGTCGGCCCCGTCCGCCCCGCCGGAAGACAGATGCCAGCCGGTCCGGGCCAGCCATCCCGCCATCGTCTCCATGTCCGCCAGCACGGCCGCCGGCGTCGCCCGCGCCCCGATCCCCGCATATCGCAATGTCGTCATGTCCGATCTCCCCGGTTGCGATTGCCGCGACTCCCTCCGGTCCAGCGGCTTCACTCCCGGAACGCTGTTCTCAAACTCTGTAGCGCATGCGGTCGGGCCCCGCTTGAACGCCGCCCGCGTTTGATGCATCGCTACGGCATGGAAGAGAGGGGATGGATCGGGCGTCGCAGGTTCTGGCCGCTGGCGCTGCTCTGGCTGCCGGCCGGGATCGTGGCGCAGGCGGCGGCCCGGTTCGGGCCGGACGCAGTGATGGCGATGGAAGGGTTGTCGCTGGCGCTGTTCGTACCATGCGGTCTGCCGCTGGCGCTCGGATGCCGGAGGCTCTGGCGCCTGGGTTACCGGCGTGCGGCGTGGGCGGCAGGTATGGGGCTGGGCACTGCGACGATCGCGGCGACGCTGTTCGCGGGCCTGCTCGGGCCGGCCGGGATCGCGGTCTGCGCCGTCCTGCTCAGCCTGCCGGTCTGGCTCGCCTGGCGGTGGCTTGTGCGGCCCCGGATCGGAGTCCGGGGCAGGCGCGGATGAGCGCGGCCGGCGGCCGGCCGGCAGCGGAGCACGGCTGTCATGCGCGAGCCCGTCCGGGGAGCAGGCCGCCGCGGGGCCGGCGACGCAGTAGTGCGGTCGGCTGAATCGGAAGGGCCGCAGCTGTCGCAAGACGGCGCCGGGCCGGCTGCGCAGCAGGGAAGACGGCGTAATCGCGTGTCAGGCGCCAGGTAAATCCGTCTCGGAGTCGGCGATCCGCAGTTTGCAACCGCCAGCGGAGCGCGGCTGGCGGATGACGACGTCGACGTTGCGGCCCAGCGCCGTCAGCAGCCGCACCGGACTCTCCAGCGAATACTCCCGGAAGCCCCCCGGAGCAGCCGTGACACGCCGGTCTGGGTGATGCTGCGCCGATCCGACGGACGCCGACCGCGCGTGCCCGCAGGCCTCGACGCCTACGACCCTTCACCGCCCGTGCCGCCGCGCGGCGCGAGCGTGATGCCGATGGACTCCAGGAATTCGAGGAGCTCGGCCTCGTCGCGCCCGTCGCGCTCGGCGCCCGGACGATCCCCGGCGGCAAGCAGCAGGTACCCGACCTCGCCCATCCACCGTGCCCGCGCCATGTGGCTCTTCACCGCCTTGCGGGCGCGCGCGGGCTCGGCGTCGGGGTCGATGCCGAGGATCCGCCGCGCGATCTCGTCCTTCGGCAGGCCCTCGTTGACGGCCTCGAGCAGGCGAGCATAGGTCTCGACGTGCCGGTCGTCGTATTCGGTCAGGCGGTCCGACCAGGGGACCTCGTCGGCGATTGCGGGGACGGGCTCGTGATCGGACATGGGGTTCCCTGTCGCTGTGCGGGAAGCGTCCAGGGGCCGTGACGCTCCCGAGGAAGCCGGTCGGCGGAGAATACCCGATGGCGCCGGGCCCGCCCAGCCACCCCGCCATGTCCGCCAGTTTACCCCCGCTGCGTATCTACCGGCGCGGCGGCGCGGTTCAGGGATGGCCGGGACGGCTGGGCAGCGAGGGACCGGCCTCAATGCCAGGCCCCGCTGTCGGGATCGTCGTCTTCGGCCTGCATGGAAGCGGCCACCAGGGCGGTCCAGGCCTCCCGGTTGTAGCCGAGTCTTCGATTCAGTTTGTCGCAAAGGCTGAGGGCATCTTCGAGGTCGAGGGTGACGAGCGCGGTGGGGACATGCCCGGCGAGACCTTCGATGACGATGCGGATCTGCTGCACCTCGGTCTCGACGTCGTAGGCGGGCGCGAAACAGAAGTTTGGATTGTCCGGGATGGTCTGCGGAGGCATGGGCGGTCTCCTTCGGTTGCGGCGGCTCCGGCCACCGCCCGGCCAGCACTATGTGTCCCGGCGGGCGGCGGCGCGAGCCTGTCGTTGGGTGGAATCCCGGCTGGCACACCCCCCGCCCATGGTTGCGCGGAGAACGGCGGGCCGGCAATACGGATAGCGCGGGCGCGGCTCAGGCGGCGAGCGGCCAGCGGTCGAGGATGCGTTCCACTGCGTCCGCCCCGGGCGCGAATATCCGCGCCCGGAACGAGACGATCTCGACGGTGCAGCCCATGCGCCGGAGCGCCGGCAGGTCGGTGTCGGCCGGCCCCTCGATCTCGACCCGGTCGGCGCCCATGAGGCGGCGGCGGGCGAGCCGCCAGCCGTTGGCGAGCGCAAGCGCGTTGCCGCGCTCCATCACCGCCGCGAAGGCTTCCGCGCCGGTCATGGCGGGACCGCCGTCGAGGCCGAAGCCCGCGCGCACCGACTGCACCTGCTCGGCGTCGAGCACGCGCCCGATGAGCGCCGTGCCGCAATCCGCGGTCAGCCGCCGCACGCGCATGTTCTCGGCCGGCAGGCGGTCCCAGACCGGCAGCAGCAGGCCGGAGGCGAGCCAGAAGCGGGATTCGCAGTGGGACGGCAGCTCGCCGATCTCATGGTCCCAGAGCATGCGCCAGTGGCCCTCGTCCGTGCGCCCCCAGTTGGAGGCGACGAACTCGGCCTGCGCCATGGTCTCGGCGGTCGTCGGACGGACCAGCCGCACCCGCTCCTGGACCCCGCCGTCGTCGAGCATGCGCGA
Organism: Alphaproteobacteria bacterium; assembly: GCA_965202925.1. Classification (GTDB taxonomy): domain Bacteria; phylum Pseudomonadota; class Alphaproteobacteria; order Bin65; family Bin65; genus Bin65. The sequence continues at coordinate 277,246 of CBDBCG010000005.1, forward strand.
CGGCGCGGGCAGCAGGACGGCGGCGCGCCTGGAGCGGGTGTTGACCACCAGCCGCGGCTTGCCCCCGGATACATTCGGGGGCAGGCTGTCCGGACCGGGGTGGCGGCCGCCCCCGGATCCCGGGAGCCTGTCCCGGCCACCGAGCCGGGGGGGCAGGCCGAGCTCCAGCGCCGCATCGGCCTTGAGCGGCACGAGCCGGTCGCGGCGGACGATCTCGACCAGCTCGGTCGCCGCCCCGGTGCTGGGGTGCTCGTAGAGCGTCTCCCGTCCGGCGACGACGAGCGAGTCGGCGGTGACGGTCTCGACCCCGACCTCGTAGCTGCCGGCCTCGATCGCCTGCTCGATATTGGCCGCGATGCGGTCCTCCAGCTCGGCGAACAACTGGTTCTGTTCCGCGATGGGCAGCGCCAGCAGCCGGTTGAGGAACTTCGGCATGGGCGGCAGGTCTTCCTTCAGCCCGCCTTCATGGACGATCCTGAGGCCGGTCGAGTCCTGGAACCGTTCCGCGTTCCAGCCTTCGATGCGCCCGCGCCAGAGCGCGCTGTAGAACTGCCGCAATGCCGACTTCGCGTAGGCGCTCTCCAGATTGTCGCTCTCGCGGAACAGCGCCGCATCGCTGCCGCCCATGGCGGTCTGGCTGTCGCGCTGCCCCCGCGTGATGGCGCCCAGGCTGTCCAGCCTTCTGGCGATGGTGGCGATGAACCGCCGCTCGCCCTTCACGTCCGTGGTGACGGGCCGGAACAGCGGCGCCGAGGCCTGGTGCGTGCGGTGGGTGCGGCCGAGCCCCTGGATCGCCTGGTCGGCGCGCCAGCCCGGCTCCAGCAGATAGTGGATGCGGCGCTCGGTGTTGGCGCAGGACAGGTCGGCGTGGTAGCTCCTGCCGGTCCCACCGGCCATGCTGAACACCAGGATGCGCTTCTCGCCGTCCATGAAGGCGGCGGTCTCGGCGAGGTTCGCAGACGCCGGCCGGCTGCGCAGCGAGAGACGCTCGCCCCTCCCGTCTGTAATCCTGAGCACGCGCCGCGACCGGCCGGTGACCTCGGCGACGGCCTCGTGCCCGAACGTCTGCACGACCTGGTCCAGGGCGGTCGGCACCGGCGGCAGGGCGGCGAGCTTCTCGATCAGCGCATCGCGTTGCTGCTCCGCTTCCCGGCAGATCACGGGGTTGCCCTGTTCGTCCGTGGCCGGCCGGCTCATCAGGTTGCCGTCGTCGTCGGTGAACGGCTCCTGCAACTGCACCGGGAAGGCGTGCATCAGGAAGGACAGGATGCCGTCCCGCGGGGTGAGGTCGATGTTGAGATCGTCCCATTCCGAGGCGGGGATCTCGGCGATGCGGCGCTCCATCAGGGCCTCGCCGGTCGAGACCAGCTGGACCACGGCCGAGCGCCCGGCGTCGAGGTCGGCCTCGACGGCGCGGATCAGGCTCGGGCACTTCATGCCGGTCAGCAGATGGCCGAAGAAGCGCTGCTTGGTGCCCTCGAAGGCCGACAATGCCGCCGACTTGGCGTTCCTGTTCAGCGTGTCCTCGCCCTGGACGATGCCGGTCGCCTTCAATGCCTCCTCGATATTCTGGTGGATCACCTTGAAGGCGCCGGCATAGGCGTCGTAGATGCGCCGTTGCTCGGGCGTGAGCGGGTGTTCGAGGATGTCGACCTCGACGCCGTCATAGGCCAAGGCCCGCGCCTGGTAGAGGCCGAGCGCCTTCAGATCGCGGGCGACGACCTCCATCGCGGCCACCCCGCCCGCCTCCATGGCGGAGACGAACTCGACCCGGGTCTCGAACGGCGTCTCCCCGGCGGCCCACAATCCGAGCCTGCCCGCATAGGCCAATCCCGGCACGGTGGTGGCGCCGGTTGCCGAGACATAGGCGATGCGGGCGTCCGGCAGCGCGTTCTGCAACCGCAGACCGGCCCTTCCCTGCTGCGACGGCTTGGTCTCGCCGCGCTCGGACTTCGAGCCGGCGGCGTTCGCCATGGCATGCGCCTCGTCGAACACCACGACTCCGTCGAAGGCGTGGCGGTCCTCTTCGTCGAGCGAGCCCGCCAACCACTGCACGATCTGGTCGAGGCGCGAGGGCTTGCCCTGGCGGGACGGCGAGCGCAGCGTGGCGTAGGTCGCGAACAGGATGCCGGCGTCGAGCGGGATATCCATGCCCTGACGGAAGTTGCCGAGCGGGACGACATCGCTCTCCAGCCCGCCCAGGGCCGTCCAGTCGCGGCGCGCGTCCTCCAGCAGCTTGTCGGACTGCGAGAGCCAGAGGGCGCGCTTCCGTCCGCGCAGGCGGTGGTCGAGGATGATGGCGGCGACCTGCCGGCCCTTGCCGCAGCCGGTGCCGTCGCCCAGCATCCAGCCCCGGCGGAAGCGCACCGGCTCGGACAGCGTTTCCCCATCCGATGTGACGAAGGCGGTGTCTATCTCTTCCTCTTCGTCTTCCTTGCAGCGGTGGACCGTCTCCCAGCCGGAGCCGATGCGGTATTGCGCCGCCAGGTGCCGGTCATGGGCTTCCCCCGCCAGCACGACGCTCTCGAGCTGGGCGTCGGAGAGCAGGCCCTCGGTGACGACCCGCTCCGGCAGCATGGGCCGGTACGCCGGCGCCGGATGGGGCACGGCGGCCATGGCGGCGGACTGCACCAGCGGCGTCGGATGCGCGACCGCCCCCGGCACCCGCACCGCGCCCGGCCGCCAGGGCGCGTAGGAGCCGGCGTCGTTGGCGGCCGACGAGTCGGCATCGGCGGCAACCGGCTCGACCGGCCCGGTCTCGACCGCGAGCTCCGAGACCGGTCCCCAGTCATGGGCCTGCCGGGTCTCGGGGGTCGATGCGGGCTTCTGACCCCGCCGCTTCGCCGGCGCCACCGCCTTGCCGAACAGGTCGCGCGCCGGACCGGCCGACGGCGCGGCAACCGGCACGGTCTCGACCGGCAGCCGGGGAGGAACCCGCGCAATGACCGCATCCAGCAGCGCGGCGGCGTCCGCGGCGCGGGCTTCCCGATCGACGGCAATGCCCGGCTCCGCACTGCGTTCCAGCACGGTGAGGCGGGTGTCGAACCCGGTGCCGCGCCGTGCATAGGCCCGGCCGTCGATCGCCATGGTGAAGACGCAGCGCGCCGCCGGGCCGCCCGGGCCGTACCCGTCGAGGCGGGCGAAGGCGCCGGTCCAGGCGGCGTCGCCGGGAATGCAACGGGCCGAGGTGACGGCGACCAGCCGGCCGCCCGGCGGCAGCATCGAGACGGCCGAGCGGACGTGGCGCAGGTCGGCGTCGTGCCGGATGCGGTCGACCCCCGGCGAGACCGAGAACGGCGGGTTCATCAGCACCACGGTCGGGCGGACGCCGCGCAGCCGATCGGCGATGGCCTCGGCGTCGAACGCGGTGACCACGGCCTGCGGAAACAGCTGCGTCAGCAGACGCGCCCTGACGCGGGCGTATTCGTTGAGATGGAGATGGCCGGCGGCGGACTTGCCCAGCGCGCACTGCGCCATGACCGCGAGCATGCCGGTGCCGGCGGAGGGCTCCAGCACGGTGTCGCCCGGCCGGATCGCGGCAGCCTGGAGGGCGGCATAGGCGAGCGGCAGCGGGGTCGAGAACTGCTGGAGCCGGACCTGCTCCTCGGAGCGCCTGGTGTGCGAGGGCTCCAGCGCCGCTAGCGCCTCCAGCATCGCCAGCATGCGGCGCGGCCCGGCCGGCCCGGCGCCGGCGTTCCGCCGCATGCCGCGGCCGTAGCGCTGCACGAAGATCACGACGGCCGCTTCGGCGGCTTCGTAGGCGTCCTTCCAGACCCAGGCGCCGGCGGCGTCCGATCCGCCGAAGGCGTCCGTCATGGCGTCCCGCAGGGTGGCGGCGTCGAGGGGCCGGCCGGCCTCCAGCGCCGGCAGCAGGATCCGGGCCGCGGCGAACAGGGCGTCGCCCGCAATGGGGTGCGCCGGCGATGGGGGCGGGTCGATGGGGACGGCGGGGGGAAGGGGCGGACGCGCAAGCGGATCCGGCGCCGGATGGGCGTCGAGCATTGGCAATCTCCGTGCTGGAAGAGACCGGCACGGGGCACGCTTGCTCTCGCGCCGACCCGCCGGACCGCCCACCGGCCGGCTGGCCTCCTGACGCCGGCAAGATGCAGGGAGATGCGGGGATGGAAGGCATGCGCCGCCGGAACGGCGGGCGGTCCGTCCGGGCCGCGCCTGGACGGAAACGGGGACGGCCGGTCGAGGCGGAAGGCCCGGCGGCGCGTCATGCCTCCAGAGATGCGGGGCCGGCCGGCGGGGCGGGATCGAGCGGGGTTTCGAGGATGCGCCGGACCTCGCGCCAGACGCCGGGCGAGCGGTCCGCGGCGAGCAGCCGGGCGATGCGCCGGCGCTTTTCGATGCGGTATTTCCGGGTCTGCTCGGCCTCGGCGAAGGCGAACGTCTCGCAATAACGCCTGACCCCCGACAGGGTTGTGGCGGCATGGCAGCGCCCGGCCTCGCCGAAGCCGTGGATGCGCCACCAGCGCCCGTCGCGCTGCAGGATGGCCGCCTCCTCGCCCTCGACCAGGAAGGCATGGACGCCCGGCCGCCGGCGCCTCGTTGCCGTCCGGGGCCGGAGGCCGGGATATTCCGGCAGGGAATGCCGGGCCGATTGCAGGACGGCGAGCGCGAGCTCCCGCGAGTCGCAGACCTCGTCGAAGACGGTGAGCGCCGGCGGACCGGCCGGCCGCGCCTTGCGCAGCATGGCGTGAAGATGGCCGGCCAGGGCGCGCAGCGCGTCGCCGGCGGTGTCGCCGGGATCCAGCCGGTCGCGGTACTGCCGCCCGCCGAGGTCGTAGGCCGCCCTGCGCATGGCGGCGTCGAGGGAGAAGCGCCGGGCATGCGGCGACAGCGCGTTGCAGGACCGGCCTTCGGCGTCGAGCGCGCCCTCCCGGGTCCAGCCGGCTTCCAGCAGCGCGATCGCGTCGTCGCAGAGGTCCGCCGGCGTCACGGTCGGCGGCCGTTCGGCAAGGGCCGGGGCTGCCCGGCGATCGGCGCCCTGGCGGGAGGGGTCGGGAAACGGTGTCATGACGGGCTGTCCATGGTGGGGCGGGACGGGGAACGGTCCTGGCGGCGGCCAGACCGGGCCGCGCTCAGTCGTCTTCGGGCATGGTCGGTTTCCTTGCTGGAGAGAGAGACGGAGGCGGTCGCTGCGGCCTGTGCGGCCGGTCAGAGCAGGCCGCGCGCCCGGAAGCTCAGAGAATCCGTCGGGGTAACGATCACATGGTCGAGCAGCGTGACGTCGATCGTCTTCAGCGCGCTCTTGAGGCGGTTCGTCATGTCGATGTCCGCCCTGGACGGTTCGGGATCGCCGGACGGATGCGCATGCACCGCGATGACGGCGCTGGCCTGGAGCTCCAAGCAGCGGATGCAGATCTCCCGGGGATAGACCGGGGTGTGGGAGACTGTGCCCTGCTGGTGCAGGCGGTCGGCAAGAAGGCGATTCCTGCGGTCGAGGTACAGCATGTGGAACTGCTCGACCTCGCGGTGGCCCGCGAGCGTGCGGCAATACTCGACGACCCTGTCGTACTTGCCGAAGGTCGGGCCCACGGTTTGCGGCACATGCTCCCGCGCCATGCGGATGCCGAGGGCCTCGGCGGTCTTGAGGGCGGCGATGGCGTCCTCGGAGAGGCCGGGCACCGCGCGCAGCCGGTCGGGCCGGGCGGCGAGCGCGCGCGGCGCCGTGCCGAAGACCGCCAGGATGCCGGCGGCCAGCGCTCCGGCATCCGCAGTCGCGCCGGCGCCGGACAGCAGCAGTTGCAGGAGCTCGCGGTCGTCGACCGCGTGGCGCCCGGCGCGCAGGAAGCGGTTCCGGAGCCGGCGGCGATTCGCAGACTCCCGGACGAAGGCCGGCATGCCGGGGAGCGGCATGTCGTCGAGGCCGGGTTCGGGGATATCGAGCGGACTCATTACGCAGCAGTCTCCGGGATGGCAGCGCGCTCTTCGGCGCGGATGCGGTCGACATTCAGCAGGGAGGCCAGCTGGAGGCCGATCAGGCGGATCGCCGGGTCGTCGCGCTGGGACGCCCCCTCCGCGATCGCCTGCCGGCAGGCCCGGTGGAGGGCGAGCGCGATGCCGGACGGGTTGCACGCGCCGGGATCGACGATGTCGAGCGCGGCGCGGTGCCGGTCGTAGCCGGCGGGCAGATCGGACGCGGTCATCGTCCCGACCTCCGCAGCGTGTCGACGAGGCCGTCGACCGTGGCCGGGTCGGCGCCGCAGGCCGCGCCCCAGCCGCGCAGGTTGCGCTCGAAATCCCGGACGGAGCCGAGATGGGCGTTGAAGAACGGATCGTCGGTGGTGGCGGCGAGCACGGAGCTGCCGGCAACCGAGATCCCGGTGATGGCCGGGTCGGTCATCGGCTCCAGATCGAGCAGCCAGCACAGGAACGCCCCGAACATGGGCGACAGGCTCTCGCCCCGGCGCGGGTCCATCGGGTGCATCGGCGGCGGCGGATCGCCGGGCGCGGCGGAAATCGCGGTATCGGGCATGGGCGGCCTCGCATGGGGTCGGGAAACGAAGGCGTCCCGCCCCGGATCGGCTCCGGGACAGGGGCGCCCAACGGCGCTGTGGAATGGTTTCAGGCGCCGGCGGGACCGGTGCAGTTGCGGGCGGCCTCGTCGAGCTCCGGCCCGAACTCCACGATGCGCCCCGCATTGCGCGCGGCTTCGGCGTAGACGCTGATGGGCCAGCGGGCCTGGAACCACAGGTCGCGCTCGATGCCGAGGCCGAACGGGCCCTGGAAGGCCTCGAGCTCGCTGACGCGGACCGTGCCCAGCTCCGGCGTGCCGAAGCCCAGATCGGCCAGGCAATGCAATCGGTCGGGGTCGTCGGGATCGGCGTCCGTCACGAGCCAGGTGCCCGCCCCGGCCGGGTAGAAGAACTTGCAGGCCGGCGGGATATCCCTGTCGGGGGTCCTGCCGTTGGCGACGAGCTGTTCGCGCAGCTCCGGCGTAACGAGTTCCATGACCTTTCTCCCGGCGGATTGAACGGATCGCCGGCAGGCCGGGAAACTCCCGCGACCCGGCCCGCCGGCGCCCCCGACAGGCCGGCCGCCGCTCTTCGCGAAGCGGGACCGGGCATGGATCCGGACGGTACGGCGGCGGCGCCGGGCCGGAGGCCGGGCGGGGCCGGCAGAATCAATGGGCCGCGGTCTCCGGCGCCAGGCCGGGCGGGCCGAGCTCGACCGCCACAGTGCCGTCGCGGACGGTAACCGTGACGGTGCGGCCGGGCGGCATCAGCCAGAGCAGGTCGGTCCAGACGGCGTCGGCGATGGCGCGCTTCTGCGCCGCGTCGCCGGGCGGTTCCGGAGCGGGAACCCCGGACAGCGATCCGGGCGGACAGGCGGTGGGTGCCGTATTGGCGGCGGGCATGGTGGAGAGCTTCATGGCTGCGGTCTCCCGTGATTGCGAGCCGTCCCGGCGCGCGGGGCGCCGGGACGGCTTCGGGTTTGATGGGATGGCGGAGGGGCGGCAGGCGGTCAGGCGCCGAGGGTCACGGTCACGTCGGGCCGGCGGATGCGGATGTCGACGGTGCGGTCGCGGGGCGCGAGCCAGACCAGCTCGCGCCGCACCGCCTCGGCGATCGAGCTCTTGCAGGCCTCGTCGTCGGACAGCAGCAGCCGGGTCGCCAGGTGCAGTGCGGACTCCTCGAAGCGCTCGCGCTGCGTCTCCCAGCTGTCCGAATCCGCGTCGTCGGACGGCGAGAAGAAGGCGGCGCCGAGCAGTTCGGCCAGTTGGTGGGGCTGAAGCGCGCTGTCTTCCGTCACCAGCGGCATGGCCTCCTCGATCCAGGACCGGGCTTCGCCGGCGAAGACCAGATCCGTCGGCAGGTCGAGCGTCCGGCGCGGTCCCGACGCCGGGCGGACGGCAAGCTCGAAGCGGATGGCGGCGGGCCGCGAGGGCAGCGGCGCGGCCCGAGGACCCGAGGCTTCCGGCAGCGGGTACGCGTCGAGCGCCATCCACTTGCCTTCGGCGGCGACCCTGACGGTCATGTCCGTCACCCGGTCGAGGGTGTCGTACCAGCCGTAACCTTCCAGCCGGCGGTCGGCCTCGAACAGGTGCGATGCGAGGCCCGCCCGCTCGGCGGCGCGCCAGAGCGCCTGCGCCTCGGGCGGCTCCGGGTCGCAGAGGACGACCAGCGCGTCGTGCCCGGCGTGGGCGAGCTTCGGCGGCTCGCGCCAGTGGTTGCAGTCGGCGACCGGGGGCCGCCAGGGCCGCAGCACGGCCGGCGGCGTTGCCATGTCGATGCCGGCCGCGCGCGCCCTCTCCCGGTCCTCGAAGGCGGGGCGCGGATCGGAATCGGCCGCTATGGCGCGGTAGATCGCCAGGCGCGCCGCCGCGCGCATCTCCGCCATGAAGGCGTTCTCGACCGCTTCCTTGCGGGCCGGCAGGACGAGCTCCAGATCGGGGCAGTCGTCGATGTCCGCCAATACGCTCCAGGCGGGGCCATGGACGGTCTCGACCGTGGGCAGGCGCACCGGCAGGGTCAGGCCGAAGAAATTGAGGTCGGGGTCGTTGTAGCCGTCATGGCGGCTCTTGAAGACCCCGAAGACGAGGCCGCGCCAGGGCTCGGCATGGACCGCGCCGTCGAGGAAGGCGCGGCGGGGCAGCGCTTCGGCGGCGGCTTCGATGCGGTCCTCGAAGATCACAGGCAGCGGGTAATGGCGCGCTGCGGTCTCGGCTGCGCTGCGGACGGCCTCGACGGATTCGGCCGCCTCGAACGAAATCGCCGTCCCCCAGGGATACAGCGCCTCGTCGTGGGCCTGCACCTCGGCCTCGGCCTCGCCGAGAAAGTGCGCCGGTTCCAGCGCAACGCGCCAACCGGGCAACAATTGCCCATCCGGCGAGCGCGGCCGAGAGGAGACGGCGCAGTTGCGGCGCGCCAGGCTGGCGAAGCCGAAGCCGGCGGCGTCCTCGCGCCGCACCAGCGCGTCGTTCCAGCCGTTCTCGCCGAAGCTCAGCAGCACGGCGGGATCGGCGATGCCCGCGCCGTCGTCGGTGACGGTGACGGTGAGCGGCGCCTCGCCCGCCGCAGCAGCGACTTCGTCCGGCCGGGCGGTGGGCGCGGAAACCGAAATACGCACCCGCGTGGCGCCGGCGCGGCGGCTGTTCTGCAGGGTCTCGGCGAAGATGTCGGCGAGGGTTGCGGCGTAGATGCGGGTGACCCGCTTCACGGCGGTCTCGTGGATGCGGGCGCGGATCGTCCGGGTCATGGACGGACCTCCATGCTATTGCGGAAACGGAAACGCCCCGCCAGCCTGCCCCCCGGATCGGGGTCCGGGGCAGGCGCCCCCCGAGGCGGGGGCAATGGTGCGCCGGCGGGGCGTTCTGGCGGGGCCTGCGGTCGGCTACTGGACGCGGCGCAGGAACTCGGGGATCTCCAGCGGGTCCGGCGGCGCGTCGTGGCCGTTGGCGGCGCCGGCACCGTGCACGATCGCGCGCGGCCCGCCGTCGGCGGTGGGCACCGCGTTGATCGCGTCGACGGCGTCGGCAACGGACGGCTCCGGCTGTCCATTACCCGGCTCGTCGCCGCTGGCGCCGGTGTCCGGGGCCGCGGCGGCCTCCTCCGGTTCGGGCGCGGACCCGGCATGGCCGTTGCCGGTCTCCGAATCCTCGCCCTCCGGCGGTTCCGTGTCCGGCGCAGCCTCCGTCGCGCGGCCGTTCCCGTCCGGCGCCGCCTCCACGGTCCCGGACCCGGCGGCCGGTTCCGGCGCTTCCGCGCCGTCCGCCCCGTCGCCGATGCGCCCGGTGTCGAAGGCGGCGAAGCCGGGCGGCGTCCAGGCGAGCGCCGCGGCGTGCATCGGCGCGCTCAGGCCGACCGGCGTCGCGCCCGGCGCGAAGGCGGCTTCCATGGCGTCGGCCAGCGCACCCTTCTTCGTCTTGGCCCGCGCCGACGCCCAGGAAATGCCGAACACCGTGCGGGCGATGTCGAGGAGGCGCGCCTTGGCGACCCGCGACCACAGCATGGCCGCCGTCGGACGGACATGCTGCGCGAAGTCGATGTCGAGCCGGGCCACCGTGGCTTCGAGCTCGGGCCGGGCGTCGGGCTCGAAGGCGAGCTGGGGCTGCACCGTGCGCGCGACGCAGGCCGCGAACAGCGCCTGCTTCTCGGCCACGGGCAAGGCCCGGAGCGCGGCGAAGGACTCGCCGTCGTCCGCGATCTCCAGCCAGTCCATCGACAGGCCGGAGCGGTCCGCCAGCATGGCCTCGCCCGGCGACCAGTCGGCGAAGTCGGCGTCGTTCATGCGGATGTTGGGCCGGTCGGCGGTCTCGCGCACGGATATGTCGAGGGCGTGCGCCCTGTAGCCGAAGGTGAACACCGCGCGCGCCATCTGGAACAGCAGGAGGTCGAAGGCGGCCTCGAAGTCGCCGGCGAGATGCGCCTTGACCAGCGCGGTCCGGACATGGCGCAGATCGTCGGCCAGGCCGATGCCGACGCCGGCCTCCTTGCGCGCCTCGGCCTCGCGGTCCTTCGGCGGCGCCATCGGCCCCGAAACGGACGGATTGACGGACGGGCCGGCGGTGTGGACGGCATGGGCGGCGGTGTGGACGCCATGGGTGGCGGCGTTGGGGTCGTGACCGTTGGTGGCAGCCGTCTCGCCGCCATCGCCGGCCTCTTCCGGTTTCGGCATGTCCTCCGGCTTCACCAGTCCCTGGATGACCTGGAGGGTGCCGTCATGGCCGACGGTGACGAGGCAGCCCGCCATGGCGAGGTCCTCGCGGCGGAACACCGCGCGCGCCTCGACGGCGCCCTCGATCCCGTCGAGCCGGGCCTCGATGGCCTCGGCTTCCGCGACCAGTTCCTCGGTCCACTCCCCGTCGTCGAGTTCGGCGAGTTCGGCCTGCCGGGCTTCCAGCTGCGCGATCTCGGCCTGCTCCTCCTCGGTGGCAACGCCGGGCTCGGGCTCGATGCGGCCGCAGCGGGCGGTGTCGTCCCACGAGACCTCCACCATGGCCGTGGCCCACTTCCAGCGGGTCGCCAGCTCGTCGGCCGCCGCCTGGAGCTTCGCCATGGCGAGCGTCTCCAGCAGCACCGGGTCCTCGAACCAGACGCCGCTCTCGTCGTCCCGGGCGAACAGATCGCGCATGACGGCGCCGCCGGCGGCCTCGTAGGCCTCGACGCCGACGAAACGGGCGACCGCCGACGCGCCCGGCACCCGCTCCTCGGTCAGCAGGCGCTTCACCTGCCAGGCCGACGGGCGGTAGCCCTGGGCCGAGACCTGGTCCCAGACCGCCAGCTGGCGCTCGCGGTCGCTGGTGACGGCGAAGGCCTTCAGCACTTCGAGGTCGATCGCGTCGGCCCGGTAGGCGTCGAGCAGCTCCGGGGCGGCGTTGCCGAGGCGCAGCCGCTGCTCGACCAGCCGCTCCGACAGGCCGAAGCGCGCGGCGATGGACGAGACCGACTGGCCGGCGTCGGCCAGCTTCGTGAAGGCGACCACCTGGTCGGCGGGGTGCATGGCGATGCGCACGACATTCTCGGCGAGGGAGATCTCGCCGGGCGCGACGCCCTCGCCCTTGACCAGGCATGGCACGGGATGGTCGGCATCGAGCGCGCCGTCCCCGGCCAGCGCCTGCATGGCCTTGAGGCGGCGCCCGCCGGCGACCACGGCGTAGCGGTCAATGCCGTCGTCAGACGGATCGTCGGTGCGGACGACCAGGTTCTCCAGCAGCCCGAGGGCGGCGATCGAGGCCTTGAGCTCGGCGTCGGCCCGGGGATCGGGCGGGGTCTTGCGGACATTCTCGGGGGCGAGCGAAAGCCGGCTCAGCGGGATCTCCCGGATGAGCGGTGCGGCCCCGGGGGCGATGACGTTCATGCCAGTCTCCGTGAAGGGTTGCATCGGCGCGGCGCGATCGGCTTCTCCGGCTCGATCCGCGCCGCTTGCCTGGACCCTCGCTTCGCCTCGACCTCGCGGCGGAGCTCCCGGCAGGAAATGACACCGGAGATCGACGGTCGCAGCCGGACGGGCCGGAGTGTACCGGGGCGGACGGGATTGACGCGGCCGGCCCGGCGGAGGAGGAATGCCGGCACGGGGAATTGAGCACCGCGCGCCTCCGGCCCGCAGGAACGGTGCGCAGACCGGGAGGTGGCGTTCGACATGCTGCACATTGCGGGAATGCCGCCCGTCTACGACCGGTGGCTCAATGGCGTGGTGCCGACCTGGGCCAGTCTCAAGGCGGACCGGATCGATGCGCTGCGCGGCATGCCGCCCTGGGAGGACGGGGCGATCCGCCTGGCGTTCGATCTGACGGACGACGAGATCGCGCACTCGCCGATGGTGCAGAACGCGTTCGTGCTGATGCGCGCCGCCGAGGCGGCGGACGGGCTGGGACTGACCGCGCGCGGCAACCTGACCGTCAAGACGGTGTCGGCGATGCGCGAGGCGATGGACTGGCCGGGCTGCCTGTTCGAGGAGCAATGGCGCGCCGGCAAGCGGCTGAGGGAAGGTCACGTCGAGGAGTTGCGGCTGCTGCGCGAACTGGTGACCATGGACAGCCTGCTGATCCGGAAGCACGGCAGGCTCCGGGTCGGAGCGACCGGGCGCCGCGTGCTCAAGGGCGCGCGGGAGCGCGTCCAGCGGAACTTCTTCCGGAACTGTTTCTGGGAAGTCAGCCTCGACCTGTTCGGCGGGACCGAGTGCGGCTACTGGCCCCAGCCGCAGATCGGCCTGGCGCTATGGTCGCTGTCGACGACGGGGGACTGGTGGCAGGATACGGAAACGCTGATGCGTCTCAGCGTGCTGCCGGACGAGGCCGTGCTGCGCAATCCGGATTGGGTGGCGCAGGTGCTGTTCGTGCTGCGCCTGCTGCGGCCGCTGCGCTGGTTCGGCCTGGTCGAATGCCGCGGCGAGGATGCGACGCGGACGGGGCACGGCGAGTGGCGCAAGACGCCGCTGTTCGACCGGTTCGTGCAGTTCGACCCCAACCTGTTCGGAACCGGAAAGGCCACGCTGCACTGACGCGGGCGGCGGGGGTCACGCAGCACCGGTGTCGATGCCCCGGTCCAGGGCTCAGGGTCCATGCCGGTCGGAACGTCATGCGCGCGGGCGGCCGTCCGACAGCTTGTCGCCGGCGCGCGGTGCTGACGCCCGGTGTCGGCGCTGATCCGCCGGAGCCGAAGCGGATACATGCCGCGCATGAGCGACGCGCCTGAAGATCTCGACCGGCTCGACGCGCTGCCGGGCGCCGTCCCCCCGGAATGCGGGGGCATGACCATCGGGGAGATGGACGGCTGCGTCGCGGGCCCTGGAACGGGCCGGCCTGCGGGACATGGCATTCGGCAACCATCCGATCCATGGGACGCAGCGCGGGGCGCGACCAAGCCTGCCCGTGCGGGTCCGGGCGCATCTGCAGGCGATGCTGCGGTGCGCACCGAGCCGGCCGGAGGGGCTGGGAGGTGGCCGGCGAGCCCAGAACCCGATACCCGTCACGCACTCGTGGAGACTACCGAGCGCTACACCCATCTTTCCGACCAGTCCGTTACGGACGCTGCCGACCGGGTGTCGAACCGCATCCATGCGGCCCTGGCCGGAAGGGGCGCGAAGCGGGAGGGGGAGTGTGGCCACGCCCACGGTTGACCTCAAAGGGAAGAGGATGTGTGGAACGCCGTCAACGACCAGCTCGACGCCTTGTACACCGCCGATTGGAAGGCAAACGGCCGCGGCGTCTATATCGTGCTGTGGTTCGGCGACAATTCCGGCAAGAACCTGCCGAAGCATCCTGATGGCCGCCTCGGCCCAAGACCCCCGGAGAGCTGAAAGGGATGCTGAAGGATCGACTTCCGGAGGCTCGGCGCTCGTCGATCGATATCTTCTTCATCGACTTCAGCCGGCCCGCCGGCACGGCCTGATGCGGAGGCCGGGGCGCACTACATCTCCATCTCGAAGCCGCGCGACGGGAAGGAAGACACCATACCTAGGCCTCATCGCCCTCGTACGCCGGCGCGTCACAGTCCTCTGGTACAAGCTTCACCGGAGAGAAGCCTTCGACCTGGACTGCAAAGCTGCTTGACTTACGCACTACACAGCCTTAGGCGCCATTCGATCGTCAGGGCCGCCCCTTCTTTCAAACGGATTGAGTGGGCTCTGCCGAGCCAACGCAATCCTTAAGATCCCCTCCAAGACAGATACGCTCTTGCAGAGGTTTATCCGGACCCAAGAAAATTGAGAATGATGCGGGCGCAGAATCAGGTGTGCAGGTTTTTGATTCTATTTGTACTTTTCCTTGATATAGGTTGCGGCGGGTTCCAGTTCCGGGAACATTGTACTCGTATTAATATTCAAGCGATCCAGTTGGTCGCGTATATTCTTCTTGTGATCAAAAGGAATAAGAAATCGTTCGATCACAAATGCCTTTGAAGCATCTTCTCCTAGTTTCTCAATAAGTCCAGAAACTATAAAGGCACCCGATTGGGCAATAAGTCTTTTGTTGCTCTTCTTTGGGTAAACCAAAAGAAACTGCAAAAGGCTTAGTGGGATTATTTCGTTCACAAAGTATGGTTTTTCGATACGAACAAGCTGGATTAAACGACGAATTTCTGGTCTAGTGCGAATTTCTTCAATTTCCACCTTGGTGAGTTCTTGAATTTTTTTGCCTGATGATCGTAAATTTCTGTAGTGCTCTAAGAGGCGATTTTTTTCCCCATATCTCAATCTAGACATGTTACATATCAGACTCACAGTGTCGCTATCAAACATCTTAACTCTTGATTGAGAAATATTAAAACGAATCATCTCCGCGTCATTTTCTATTTCCTTTCCACTATCATCATACTTGGGTTCAGTCGCAAAAAATAGCGCGGCCATCGGATTAATTGTAACATCGAGAATTCTAGTAGGAAGGCCATAATGACGCGCTCTAACAAGCCGTTCAAATGCGAGATCATCCTCCAGAAATTCATCTGGTGATTGCATGATAAGTTCGCTAATTAACTTATCCTCATTTTGCCGCAAATTGTTGCTTCTGTAGACCGTTGCCTTTAGCTCAACTCCACATTTATCGTGGCCCCGAAAGGCAATGACATGGCTGCTCTTGAGAGTATTCGAAAATTCTTGATTCAAAAATTCGACTACTGAGTGAATCGTTTTTTCCGCCACAGCAGCTCCCTCGATCATTCGGCCTAATGACCGAACTTGCCTGCATAGTTTCCATTTCTCTGCTAATCGTAATCGATCCCGACGACCGAGGGAAGAAGTTTTCTCTCGCCCATCCCGCGACGCAGATTTGACGAATCAGTCGGCGGGTTCGTGGAACACGCCGCCCCGGCGATCATGAGCCCGACATGGCGATGCGGCTCATCCTTGCAGGCTTGCCGCGCGGCGCGTGCGGTCTGCGGGAAACCCGCACCGCCCAGAGGCGCTGATGCGGTAACGGCGGCGGCCGTGTTCCACCCGAAGTCCGGATCGACGACGAAAGCGCTTTCCGGGCCGTGCCGACGTTCCGTCGCGGAGGCGCGTTCCGGGCAGCGGCCGCAACTGCGGGATCGTGCCGGGCGAAGCGAACGCCCGGCGCTGCGGCATGTCTGCCCTGCACGGATTCCCGAAGGACATGGATATTTCCGCGAGCACCATCGAAGCGGCGCTTCGCCAGCTTCCGACTCCGGTCGGCAGCTGGCATGTCGAGACCGGCTCCGATTCCACCGAAGACCCCGTCGTCTGGATCTGGGCGATGTTGCAGGACGACGAAGGCGAATTCGCGAAGCGATCCCGGGTGCGGTCGATCATTCGCGATCTTGTACACGATAAGGTCGGCTCCTCCACGCTCGTCTATGTCCGCTTTCGCGGCGCGTCCGAGGTGGAGCAGGACCAGTGAGCCTTCATTCCGAGCTGCTGACACGGGCCCGTTTCCTCGCCCGGAAGGAACCAAAGGAACCGACCCAGGCCAGCCTTCGCCGCTCGGTATCGGCGTCCTACTACCCGCTGTTTGACCTTCTGGTCGACGAGGCAACCCGGCTCATGCTGTTGGGCTCCGGAAGATGCGGGCGGTAGAGCGTATCGAGGAGTTCTTCAGGGGCTACTGGTATCGCCGGTTCAGCGCGAACGGCTACAAGTATTGGACGATGGGGGCGAGCCTGGACCACATCCTCATCAATCGGGCGATCCATGCGCCCTCTTTCGATCCCTATGCGGCCGTTTGCGATTCCTACGACCTCGCGATCCACGTGCGGGAATCCGACATCGAGCGGAGCAGGCGGGTATACGATGCGCTGAAGATCGTGCCTGGCACCGATATTCTCGATATCGGCTGCGGCACCGGGACTCTGGTCGACTTCCGCTTCAGGGACATCGATCCGGCGCGCTATGTCGGCATCGATCCCAGTCGGGGGATGCTCGGTGTCTTCGGCGATAAGCATCCTGAATTCTGCAGCCGTCTGATCCGGACACCCTTCGAGGACTACTGGCCGAAGCCAGGACAGAAGTTCGACCTCGCCGTGGCCCTGTTCGGCACGCCCTCCCATATCGACGAGCCCGACCTTCTCTGCGGGAAAGTCCAGTGGCTTCTCAACCCCAGCGGAACCGCCGTCCTCATGTACAATGAGAGGAAGCCTGAGGACATGGACTTCTACCGAAATCTGGGTACGGAGATGCACGGCTCGGACGGCGCGCCGGTGAGCGATGAATTCTGGACCGTGCGACAGGGCGATGACCCGGACTGGCTCATGGTCGGCGGCGGCAAGCCTTGACGGGTTTCCCGATGGTGCCGTAGCACGCGGCGGCGATTGCTGAATGGTTTGGAATGTCCGGGTGTTGCGGATCGCAGGGGTGAAACAAGCAGACGCTGATCGTCATCGATGTCAGGTTCAACGCCAACCACATTCGCGCGACCAGGTGGGACGAGTAACTCTACGGCGTTGGTGCTGCGGCATGAAGGGTGATGAAGGAAACGATGATCGAAGGCCCGCCATGAATGCGCCTCGCGATCTCGACTAAGGGGGGCGGGCAAGTAACGTACTCATCGCACACCTGCTATGTGGCCTCATGCCTAACGGCATATTGCCGATTTCTCTGCGGTGTGCGCGGATTCTCGGTTTCCACGCGCGGGCCCTATCCGGGACACTGAAGCAGCTTTGGACGGCAGGAGATCATTGCGATGGCATTCCAGACGCCTATCACCATCAAGGACGCGCTTGAGCGGATACACGAGCGACAGTACGCCCTGCCGGCGATCCAGCGCGAGTTCGTCTGGAGCCAGGAACAGATTTGCGCGCTCTTCGACAGCCTCATGCGCGGCTATCCGATCGGCGCGTTCCTGTTCTGGGAGGTCAAGAAGAAATCGCTACGCAAGCACAACTGGTACGAATTCATCACCCGTTACCACCAGAAGGATGATCCACACTGCCATGAGCTGACGATCGCGGACCGTTCGCGGGGCGTCACTGCGGTTCTTGATGGGCAGCAGCGTTTGACGGCGCTCAATATCGGAATTTATGGAAGCTACGCCGAAAAACTCCCGCGGCTGTGGTGGAACAATCCACATGCCTTTCCGAAGCGATATCTATATCTGAAATTGACCGAAAAGGCCGGTGACGACGAGTCAGGATCGGAGTTCCTGTTCAAGATGATGCCAAAGAAGGGCACCAGGATGGTGCCAGAAAGCGAAAGGGCAGGTGATCCCTCGTGGTTCCGCGTCAGAGATATTCGAAAATTCCAGAATACGAGGGAAATACACAGATACCTTCAATCTCTCGGGCTGGCCGATCACCCGTTGGCGTTCGACCATTTGGACCGGCTTCGCGAAGTGGTTTACTCTGACAAGGTCATTTCGTTTTACGAAGAAAAAGACCAAAACGTCGATAAGGTTCTCGATATCTTCATCCGCACCAATAGCGGTGGAACGCAATTGTCTTACTCCGATCTGCTGATGAGCGTTGCCGTCGCCGCATGGAAGGAGCGGGATGCGCGAGAGGAAATCCACGACCTGGTCGATGACCTCAACGAAATCGGCGGACAATTCCAATTCAACAAGGACATGGTGCTCAAGGCGGCGTTGCTGATCTCCGATCTGTCCGATATCCGCTTCAAGGTCACGAACTTCAATCGTGACAACATGGAGAAGGCCGAACAGAAATGGGACCTGATCACGGAGTCCCTGACAACGGCAGTGCAGTTGATCTCCTCGTTCGGTTTCTCGGGCATGAATTTCAGCAACCAGAACGCGGTGATGATCATCGCCTACTATCTGAGCCGCTGCTCCGACCGAAGCCGCGTCCTTGGTGCGTCCAGTGAAGATCGCAGCGCCATCCGCAAATGGCTGATGACGGTGCTGGTCAAACGCGGCCTCTGGGTGAGCACCGACGCCTTGCTCGGTCGCGCCCGCAATGCCATACGGGAAACTTGCGGCGCCGGGTTCGACGGTGACGCCGTCGCATCCGCGATGGCCCGTACCACCGGCGGCATGGCCTTCACCGAAGAGGAGATAGAGGATCTCGCCGACACATCCTATGGCGACTGGTCGGCATATTCTCTGTTGTCGCTTCTGTTCCCGCATGTCGATACCGCGAACAGTGTGTTCCACATAGATCATGTCGTCCCGCGCGCACAGGCGACGCGGGCGAAGATGGACCGCGCCGGTTTGAACGAGACCGACCGCAATTACATCTTGGAGCGCATAAACCTGCTGCCCAATCTGCAGCTGCTCAACGGTCCGGAAAACACGAGCAAGTCGGCGATGCTCCCGCGCCAGTGGATTGTATCCTCGGACGCCTTCGCCGACGATCGGTCCCGGAACAGCTACGCGGACTTGCAGGACCTAGGCGACTGGCGCGCTCTGCCCGAAGATCTTTGCGGTTTTCGCGATTTCTACGATGCGCGGCGGAAGCGCATTATGGAGCGCCTAAAGGCGCTACTGGCCAAGTAAATGCTCCCGGATCGCAAGGTCCATCCAGAACGTTACATGTTCAAGTAACGTACATTGCCACGGGTCCATCCAAGAAAAAGCGGACGCCCGGAACGCACATCTACCTCAGTCATCCGGTCCAACTCCGCCGAACCGCCCAAGGCTTCAACGAATGCTGCGTAATCCTCAAACCACTCATCCTTCGGAGAAAATGAGTGGACAATCATCGTCGAAAGATGCGCGCGAAAGCGTTTGCGTTCGATTACGGCAGAAGCTGTCCGATGAAGCAACTGGTAACGAAGATGTCCCGGTGGCGGAAACTCTAACCCCAACAAGTCACACAGAAACTTGAGGCGTTTTCGTTTTCCGCTGCTCGGATTGGCAAACCACTCTTCGATTGTTTGATCTCCGAACTGTTCAGAAACCTTGCCCTCCACTGCCGCAATCATTAGGTCGCCGCCAACTCCAATCAAGGCAAACACGTCGCTCTGACTTGCCGTGCTTCCTCCCGGCAACGGCACTTTCCATTCTGGTATTGCCATGAGAAGTTCAGGATCTTCATTTGCATAACGCGGAATAGTTTTGATAAGCGACGCAATCTCCCCGGGAAGACGGTCATGATCCTCCCAAGAATACGCCAATGTTCTTGCCGAATAGCCGGTTTTCCAATGTTCGTCCGGTTTTGCCAGCAAGGCCTGCCAGGCGTTGGGTCCTCCACTGGGTACGTAACAGCGCCCCATAACTCCTGCTCCCTCGTAGTCCAATCCACAACCAACAGTAAATCGAGCCGCTTCTGATGCAGATCAGTTTGACTGATGATGGATGGTGCTGGCGTCCTCAACGAACAATGCAGAAATCCGCGTCCTGGCTTTTGCCAAGGCGGGCAACCGACTCCACAGGCGCCGATACTGGCCCATGTTGGGGAACGCTATCGAATAGCATGCATCCTCGCGATCCATGCGCTGAAGCGTCTCGCCTAGTATCGCAAGAAAGTAGTTTACACGCATTGCGTCGCGCGAGCCGCAGCCCTTGACTTCGATGATCCAGCGTTCACCGCCGCGCGTGGCTTCGATATCGATCCCCCGTTGCCTCCCCCAGGCCACCTTTGATGTCCAACCGTCGCGAGCCAGCCACTGAACCAGAGCTTCCTTCACTTCATCTTCACCAAGCTTGCCGGCTTCCGTCCTCGCACGCGTATCCACCGCAGAAGAGCGGCTCCGAAGGGATCTGGAACCAGCAACGGACGACACTCCGGTGGGATAATTACCGAGTAGACCATCGTTTCGCCTGCGGCGGTCCAACAAGCGCCCTTTGGCCAGTTCGCGACAAACGGCATTTATCGGCTGCTGTCGTGCGTCGCGGCCCCGCAGTCTATCCGTAATTTCCCGGTCGGTAAGGCCCGGAGAATGTGCCAGTAGCTGAGCAATGTGTTCCTTGAGCGTTGTCATGACAACTTCTCGCTTATTAAATGGACGTCTTGGATTGCGTCCAGGTCCAACTCAACATGCCTTCCTCTACATACGCCCGGACTTGCAACTACCGGTTGCCTGGATGTGTCGACATAACGACATGCTAAACGGAGACAATTTCATCGGATGATAACCTCGCTTTCTATAGAGACAGAAGCAACCCCAGTGTCCTGCCGACAAAAAGATGATCGGATCCCGCTCCACTCAAACTGTATCATTCCTGTTCGCGTGATGACCTTCCAAAGCCGCCAACAGGGAATGGACTGCTCGGCGATTTCGCTCTCCATCTGAAATTCGGTCAGGAAAATCGAGTTCCTGAAGCACTTCATTTAGTACAAGGCACACGGCGTCTATCAATTCTCTGATTGCATTCGGTGTGATCGATGCATCCCCAAACACGCTTTCTATCGATACGGGATCGTTGTGAACGATTGACTTGTTTCTGATCTGCCGTATCCCTTCTATTGTGTCTTTGTGGATTCTATACAATTTATTAATTTTGTAGGCCACCTCGGCATAACCTTTGTTCTTGAGGGTCTTGCCAACCACACGAAGCGATAACGCTTTGCTGTTCTTGTCGAATAGGCTGCTCAAAGACAAAAACATAAGATTGAAGTTGCCGGCGAGCGAAACATGGAAGAAGTCCACGTACTCGTAATCGCTCATCCTCGCCCGCAGGCGTGGGTCGCCGCGCGCCAAGTTGAGCTCGTTCCACGTGTGGAAGAAAGCACGCGCCGCGCTTGCCTCCTGACGTACGCGGTGGACTGCTTCCCGGACATCAACTTGTTTTATCATGCGCATTCGGCTACCAGGGAGGACACACGAGCCTGCGGCGACAAAGCCTTTCAGACGGATTGCGGCTTCCTAGTAAGGAACGAGCCAGTCCTCGCTTGGTTCATGTCCCTTTTCAACCGCTTGCCGATAGTAGCTCGTAAGCCCTTCAATCGCTTTGTGTAGGGCGTATCCCGGATCGTCGCCGAACGGAAGGCTCGTGCGGTACGGACCAGCAAGCATGGGCGTTTTGATGACATGGCTGAGCCGAAACTTCGTCCGCTCGGTGGTCATAAACCTTCCGAGCTCCATCGACACGGGCGTTCCGAGATTCCCGATCCGAACAACAAACTCGCCCATTTCGTCGTTACGCTCCACGACCGTGACGAGTTCGTCATCCAGGACCTCATCGAATGTATATGCCATCGTCCCATCCTCTCCGCTTGGCTGTCCCTTCAGTTTCGGCGCTCGTGGGCGCTGCCTGCGGCCCCCAGCTGAGACCTAGCCACGATTCCGCTCGATAATGGTAGAGACCCACTCGCGTGGCCAGTGCGTTCGTGAAATACCGACCTCGAACAGGCGCAGAGGGATTGGGCGCATGGGTTTCTCCGATGAATGGCCTGCAACCAGCGGCTTTCGGGCCCGGCGCGCCGAGCGATCAGGGATGAGCGGAGAGACGCCGTGGTCAGCGCGGTGCCCGCCTGGGACATGACGGTCAAGTCGGCGCCGCCTACTGTGGGAAGGCAGGCTTGATAGCCGTAGGCCATTGGCCTGTATGTGCGGGGATGGAGTTCGAATGGGACGAGGCTGAGAACAGTACCTGTTTCAAGCGCCGCGGCTTCGATTTCGCCCATGCCGTCCGGACCTTCCTCGGTCCGCACCGGATCGTCGCGCAGGATGGCCGGCGGGACTATGGCGAGGACCGCTACCGGCTGCCCGGTACGGTCGACGGGCGGGCCTATGTCGTCGTCTACACGGTGTGGGGTTCGGCCGTCCGCATCGTTTCGGCCCGCAAGGCGAACCGGAAGGAGGTCGCGGACCATGAGCACAACGCGCGTCAGGATCGATCCCGACGATCTGTCCACCCTGCCCGAGGGGCGGATCGACCCAGCCAGGGTGGACGCCACCACCGAGGCGGAGATCGCGGCGCAGGAGCGGGAGGACGAGGAAGAGGCCATGCAGGACATGGCGCGGTATGCCCGGCGGGTCCGGCGGCGGCTCGGGCTGTCCCAGACCGAGCTCGCGCGGTGCGTCGACGTCCCGCGCGAGACGATACGCAACTGGGAGCAGGGCAAGCGCTGCCCGACCGGGGCGGCGCGCGCCCTGTTGCGGGTGCCCTGCCGCGCCGGTGGCGGTTCTCCGCGCAGGGCTCGCACAGCGTGCGCTCCGGCGCTGGTTCGGTCTTGCCGCACTTCAAACACAGTCCGGCCGCGCGGCGTTCTGCGTTGGGGTGGTGGAAGCGCGCAAGGTCGTTGCTGCGCCGCTTCTCGATATCGCGGTAAGCCATGACGGCCTCCTTCCTGCCAATCCGGAAACGGACAAGGACGCCCCGCCGCCTGCCCTCCCGGACCGGGGTCCGGGACAGGCGGCCGGCGGTCCGCCTTCCCATGCGGCGGCAGCGGGAGCGGACCGCGGCGGGCCGGCAGGACGTCCTCGGGAGGACGGCAAGCAGGGCGATCGGGCGTTGGCGCACACTGCACGGAAGGCCAGCCAGCGAACCGGTCGTGGTCCGCGAGTTCCGGATCGCAAGGAAGCAGCCGAGGCCGGTACCCCCGGCACCATAGGGAAAGGTTGACACCCGGATCGTGACGTTGGCGGAAGCCCATTCGATGCTACCAGCCTGGCTGAATCGGCGGTGTCGCGGTAGGGAGGCTGGTTTCCCAGCGCCCCGCGCACAGATCTGGACGCGCGCCAACGCATCCGGCTCCTGCCTCGGGTATGCGCCCGGCCAAGGAAGAGTTCTCTCAGCGAGACAACCCGAACTTTACGCCTCGTCAACTTGTGGGTTACAACCAGCACAGATCCGCGGGACCGATCAAGATGTCGTCCTCGGCATACAATTCAATTTGAGGACGGATTGAACGTCGGCGAGCGTGTCGGCCGCACCTGAAGGGAGAACTCGGGCGCGGCGAGCACTGTTTCCATCAAGCTTCCGCGCCAGGTCCATCCCTGACCGTAAGTGAAGTCTCCGGCGCCGCGAGCCATACGCACCGCCGCATTGTCCGGAATCCGCGAGGTCGCCACACCGCTGCTCAGCGCCGCTCGAACCAGTTCGGCCATTCCGACCAACATTCCGGCATTGGACCTTAGCATCGCCTCGAAGTCGGTGTCCGGTAATCCTGCAAGTTCCTCCTCTCCTTTACGAGAATTTAGAAATTGATTGATCAGGTTCACGGAAATCCTCAATTCCCTTCCACAGAGCTCGGGCTTGACCTCTGTCGCGCATATTTTGGAGACCAAGATTTTCACATCCGGATCTGACAACTTCCGACGCATCTTCTCGTCCATATCCGTTGTCGTCACCTGGTAGGGGTTGTGTAGTCCGTTCAACGAAACGACGCGCATGCCCAATACATCTCGGAGGAAGCCCGTCGGCAGCTTTCTCGGGTCGTAGGGGCCAATTTGGATAGAACACTTGCTCGCCTTCATACCCATGAATTCATACTGAAGCGGAATCGATGTCGACGAATAGGGGATATTCTGCTGCTCATATGTCTTGCGGTCGAAAAAAGCCTCGGCCATCTGACATGCATTTCCTATCGAGCGCAGTTTGTCCAAGAGCTTGTGCTTCTTCGAAGAGGCCGACGGCGCGCGTCGAGTTCGTTCAACCAAAGCATGTGCTGCGGATACGGACGTCAGTAGAGAATATCTGGGTTGCAGCACTATCTGTTGGATAAACCGTCCGTCTTCGAGGACCGTGGTGGTTTGATCAGTATTCAGACATCCCGAGAGCGCAAGTGAGACTCCTATTGTCGAGCAAACAACTGTCAATTTCTTCATTCCCATAGCGTCAGCTCTCCCAACAGCAACCGATAGGGTCGCAAACCGATGCATCATGTCGATGCACGACGGAAACACATCCTAGCATCCGGCACCAGTTAATCCTAAATCCGGCAGTTGGAGGCAGTCAAGAACCCGCTCGCGCGCTCCAACTGGCGGATTTCAGTTTACCGATTTCGAGGCTACCCCACCGCTTCATCACCTGCTGACTTGGCTACACGACAGGCGTTGCCGCACGTCCTGCCGAATGACAGATGGCGCGCCCTGGACCAGGTGGGCGAGGCAACGATCGGGAAAGCGCGGCGGCGCGGACGCGACGTGCCAGAGGGCTCCTCGGGAGCAAACCGGCACCCGGAACCTTCCGGCGCCGAGAAAGGACGCTCGAAGACGGCCGGGGCTTCGGACCGGGCGGTCCAGCATGCTATCACCGGCGCGCAGCGCAGCCGGTGCAGGACGGATCGATAGGTGAATTCACGACACAGCCGTACGGCGGCATCCGGGAGAATGAGCCCGCCCGGTTGCGGTTCGATGACGGGGCCGCGCCGGCCGTCGCTAGACGATCGCAGAAAAATGACCCCGGGACACGGGGTCGGTGCGGAAACGCCGACATCGCGGGACGCCATGGGGTATAACGAGCAAAACGTGACTGAGAACATATGGCAGCGCATTACCACCCGGGCACAGTTGAGCCTCAACTGGCCCTACATCGCGAGGTCGGCAGCCAAGGATGCTTCAGGCCTGGTCTACAACGGGTCTCGATACAGTAGCCAGCGTACCGGCCGCTGCCGTTCTATTGAGCTGGGAAGCGCGCTCGACTGGCTCCTTGTCGACTGTCAGCCGACAATCTGGGCAAGTGATCGCGTATGCAGCACTAAGATCGATTGACACTATTTTGCATAGTGTTGTCGCGCCACGAGACCCGCCTAATCAGCAAGAGTCTCTACATCGAAGGTTTCTAGCAAATATCATTTGCTTAATCTTGCGTCAACGCGACGTGGTTAGCGCTTTGAGTGAATATCTCCTGCCATATTTTTTGTTGTCGAAGGCTTTGCTTACCCGAAGGTCTTGGATTGCACTTCAATCCTCTCTAGGATTGTTTCCGCACCAGTGGCTTATTTGTGCCATTTAATGATTTTTTCTTTGGTCAGATCAGAAAAACAAGTTGCAATAAAGCGGTTGGCTTGCTCAGGATCCGGGGTGTGTCGTTCCGCCGGGACAAGCTCGTCCCAAGATTCCCAATCATCAATCTGGGTCGCAATTATAATTCCTATACCATGCTTTCTTGCGGTTCCAATAATGCGTTCACCATGAATTTGTTCCTCAACGAACTGACCGGTATCGCTTATTCTTGGCATATAAAAGATAACATAAGATTTGCTCGCAAATTGCTGATGAGACAACGCTTCAAAGACACCTTCAACGCTAGTTTGTCCTTCAGGTTTTATTTCAAATGTTATTATGTCAAATTGACGACCAGGCAAATACTGAAATGACTTTGCCGCCAGTACTGAGATGTCGGGGCGAGACCATTTTCCACCCGTTGAGGCTTTTCCCTTTTCGGCGGTTTTTTCCACAAGGTATTCGTCATAATTTGCAGATTGAACCCAATCATCTTTTATCACAGAGAGCGCCCCTGGATAGAGATCTCGTTCTGCGGCAATTGGCGCATGCTCGATAGGAAGTGAGGCACTCTGGCTAGGTTCCGAATCACTTTCTGCATTGAGGTAAACGCTACCTCCTTTTCCTTTACCTTTGTTTATTAGGCCTTTGTCAAGTGCCCTGCCGTGTGTCTCCCAATATCTTGCACGATCTTTGTCGGTGTTGTCCCAGTTTAATTTGTGCCGAAGGGTTTGATTGCCAGATTTCCCGTTACATTCTCGAAGTACGTCGATGAATCTATCTAGATCTCGATCATCATCTTTGTCGTTCGGATTGTCTCCCGAGTTAATGTCTTCATTCACTGAACTCGAATCGTCCACGTTATCCTTAGGGGATTGGTTACTTGTATGTTCAGCCATTTGAGTTTCTCCCTAGCCGTCGAATGCGTTCGTTAGGCCTATTCAATACCCCACAGCACGCGAAAGATCGATAAGGGGCTACTCCTCCGTGAGTACCGTCGAACCGGGTCACGTCGTGCTGGCGCCCAGCACGGCGACTGCGTAGATTGCGAAACAGTTTGCAATTGTATCCATCTACCTACAGTAACACAACAATAGTGCCTTGATCACTAATCTTCGAGCCACGGAGCGGACACTGTCGGCAGCGCCAAGAATTCCGCCTAAAAGGTCACGAAGGGCCAATCGTGGTCAGCAGTTGAATTTCGCCCCTTCCGGGATGAAGACCGGGTATGGGCCGGTGGTTTGCGCAAAGTCATAACATGCTGAACAAGAACGGCTTTTCGCGCTCCTGCAAGAACGGCCGCAATCCTGACGGAAGAACATAAAACATGTCGGTGTGGGGCATCGCGGAATTCCATCATCGACCGGGTCGTGGGACCGGGTTGTTGCGGGCGGTCGTCCGGCGACCGCGGGCTACGGTTCGTCGAGGGAGCGCAGGACCGAGTCCGCCGTCCGGTCGGGCGTCGGCGCAGCCGTGTCGAGATGCACGTCCGGGTTCTCCGGCGCCTCGTAGGGCGAGTCGATCCCGGTAAATTGCGCGATCTCGCCGCGGCGCGCCCTGGCGTAGGCGGAGATAAAGATGACCGGAAGATCGGTCAGCTGGGGCGCCTGCTCCATCAGCTCGATGCCGCCCGTCCCCGCCCGCACGGGGATGAACCAGCGATGGAGATGTTGGTCAGCGGCCGGTTGACGCGTTCCCCGCCCGCGCGGGGATGAACCGACGAAAACGGGCGATCCCGGAGTCCTCGCCACGGTCCCGCCGGCGATCCTGTGCGACGATCCTGCGCGACGATCCGGTGCGGATCGAGAAGCGCGCGGACGGCTCAGGCGAAGCCGCGACGCTCGAAACTGACGCTGTTCCCGGCATCGTCCCATTCGAACTCCATGCCGCTACCGTAGGCCAGTAGCCTGCCGATACCAGGTCTCCGGCTGGGGCGTTCCCTGCCAGAGCCGCAGTTGCGGTGTCCGCCGTGTGACATCGGTAGCCACCAAGAGGGCTCGAAAGGCAGTGCGGTTCCGATGGAGGAACAGCTCGAACAGGTCGGGGCGACTGACCTTGCCTGTGCCGGAGATCGATATGGTCCGCCGGACTTTATGATCATTTGTTCCGGTCAACGAATTGCCATTCGAGTCGCTCGTTCAATTCATGTCGAATGACAAAGACCAAAAAGCTGGATGCAAATGCCGGTCGAGTTCGACCGGGATACGGAGCGCACTTGTCCGTGAAGGACAACGGCGCACTCGTGCCCGGAACCGTTCCTTGCCGCTCTCCTTTCCTTTACCGCTTCTTCAATAGAGAATAATAACGATCCTGGGCGCTATGATACGCCAATAGCGCCTTTCTTGCATTTGCCTTGAGACTCTCCATTCGCATCGAGGCGTGGCGTGATTTCGATTTGCGATAGTATTCGTTCACTCTGTTGGCACAGACGCTGTCGCTCAGTCTCAGAAACGCGCTGCATCCGGCAAATTTTCCTCCTGTATGAGAGAGACGTAAATCGGCGTGGCCCAGTAGTCGTGCCGCCAACGATGCTCTGTAATTTTTGAGC
This sequence comes from Alphaproteobacteria bacterium, assembly GCA_965202925.1. Classification (GTDB taxonomy): domain Bacteria; phylum Pseudomonadota; class Alphaproteobacteria; order Bin65; family Bin65; genus Bin65. Next base: position 304,979 of record CBDBCG010000005.1, read on the forward strand.
TCTCTCCTCGCAGCAGAATATCGGTCCCTGGCAGCGGAGTATCGGGCTCCGGCTTCGTCCATTGCACGCCGGGCAATTTCCCTTTTTTCTTCGATGGCGCGGCCTGCTGCGTCGGTGCTGTCCTTCTCCTGCGCTCGGTTCCTCGTTTCGGATTCCGTTCCTTCCGGACGCGCCTCGACCAGCAGCGAACCGTGGACGAATGCCGCGACACCGCCCGACGCCTCGATACGCAGCCACTCCCCGACTTCGCCGGTCACCCGGACCTTCTGGCCGGTTTCCAGCGTTCCGATCCTGGCACGGTCGGTGCCCGGCCCGCTGCGGACATTGGTTCGCGTCCGGGCCTGCATGAGGCGGTCCGTCGGCGCGATGTCCGGCCCGCCCTCCGGTTCGCCGCCCTCCTCGACGACCGTTGCCGTCACCTCGCAGCGGAAGCCGGTGAAGTCGGTTATGCGCGTCGCGCCCGACCCGTCGCACTTGCTCGTCTGGCGCCGGAAATGCGCAACGCAAGCCCGCGACTGGTCCCTGAAGATCGGCAGGCAGCCCGAATACTTCCGGTCCTTCGTGTTGCTCTCGAAGCTCGTGTTCTGGCGGCACAGGTAGATCTTTCTGCCGATCGCCTGCCGGCAAGCGTCGCGATCCTGCGAAACGTCGGTGTAGTAGATCCCGTCGATGTCGCCGAACTTCGGCTTGAGTTCCGCGCCGAGGGCCGCCGGAACCAGCATGGCCGGAAGCAGAACCGCGGCAAGCGACACGGTGCAGATTCGCAGCATGAATTCCTCCCGTGCCGGCAGCTCGTCCGTTTTCCGGTCGCAACGTTAGCGGCACCGGTGCGGCGGCGCAACGGTGCCAACGGAGTGGCTGACGTACGAGGTCATGTGTCAGTGGCGGGAGGGGGTACTCCCTGCGGTCAGCCAACAGCCGCATGGAGGAGCACGGCGAGGACTCGGACCGCTTCGCCACCGAGATCCTGCCGGTGAGCGCGGAGGGGCGGAACGAGGAACGCGCGCATGGCGCGGTGCGGCGTCCGACACGGACGGGCCATCGCGCATGCTCCGGCGGCGCGGCGGGCAGCGGCGGGGACGGTTGCTTCGGCGGAAGCGTTCGCGCCGGTGCGGAGGCAGGTGCGGGCGGATCCCGCGCGAGTGTCCGGCGCGGTCCCTCGTCGTTTTCCGGGAGGGCGGCGGGGCAACCCCGCGTCATCCCGCGAGCAGGCTCCGGCAGAGCCCGCTATGAGCCTGTCGAACGGGGCCGTGCCGGGTTGGTGCAACCGCTGACCGGCCTGCGCCCGCTCCAGCGGACGGCGGTCGGCCATGAAGACTGAAGGAGAGAGGGCCCGGGCGGCCGGGATTGCCAGGGTCTTTGCCGCTATCGGGCAACCGGCGCGGATCGTCCCGATCGGGGACGACCGCGTCATGCCGGTGCTGGAGCGGCCGGAGCGGCTGGCGGCCGATCCGAGTTCCGCCCTGACGATCCCGGCGGAAAGGATCGCACCGCCCTCCGGGAGGCCGAACGGCGGCGCCGCTGGCACCCGTCTTCGCGCCATTCGCCGAGACGCGCCACGAATTCTTGCCGTGTCTCCCCCAGGTTGGGGACGCGCGATCCGTGGCGGCCTGCGGCGCCGGATAAGGGTTTCCGATAGCCGCCATTGGAAAATCCAACTGGCCCCGGGCGGCCGCGTTCCCACCTGACTCCCGAAGGGCATCCCCTGCGGACGCGCCCCTGCACGGACACGGAACCATCGGGAGATGCGGGCACCGGACCCAGGCAGCCGGAAGACGGAACGCTACCCCGGCCGCAGGACGCGCCGGGCCCGGTTCCACGGTCCGCCGCCGGACCCCGGCCGCCGGTTCCGGGAGCCGGCTCCAGCCCCGATGACAGCGCCGCGCACGGACAGCCGTGGGCGGCGTTCTCGTCTCCGGAGCGCCGCAGTCGCCCGCATTTCCGGTTTGATATCGAGCCGTCGGCGCAGACAACGCCGATCGGGCGCCGGAGAGGGCGTCCGGAAGCGAAAAGGAGTGGAAAGACAATGGCTTGCGCCGTCACGGCGGCGGCGCAGGGCAGGCTTCCGCCGCGCCGTTTTACGCGCGATAGCTATTACTATCGCGCGTAAAATTGTCAATCCGCTTTCGTACCCGGCGGCCCGCCCGATCCGCGGCAGGACACGACACCCCGCCTCCGGCGGGCATCAACCCGTTGAATTACCGCGACTTTTGGGGGATCCGCCGGCCCTGTCCGGGACAGGCCGGCAGACCGCCGGGACCGCCGGACCCGCCGGTTTTTATGCGCGATAGCATTTTTTGAATCTGCGCCCGTCCGGGGCGCGCGGACCCGATTCTGCCCGCCGATCCGCCATTGCGGCCCGTTCCGGCCGCCGGGGCATCATAGCCCGAAGGCCGTTTCCGTACACCCCCGGCGCGTCTCAGCCCCGTCCCTGCATCCGGGCGAGCTGGGCCGCGCCGCTGCGCTTGGCGAGCAGCCGCTCGCCGTAGCGGTTCACCATGGCCGTGGACTTCCACCGGCCGGCATGCAGGATCGCCGGCAGCTCGATGCCGGCGGCGACCATGTCCTGGGTCGCGCCGACCCGGGTGCTGTGGCCCGACAGGCCCGCCACAACCGTCTCCGGCAGGCCGGCCTCGCGCGCCATCGCCTTGAAGATGCGCGGCACCTGGCAGGGATGCAGCCGCGCGCCGATGCGCCCGCCCTTGTCGACCGAGCGGAACAGCATGCCGTCGGATATCCCGGCGCGGCCGAGCCACGCCCGGACCAGCCGGACGGTGTCCCGGCCGACCCAGACGATCTCGCCCCGGCCCTCGCCATCGGTCTTGGAGCGGCGCACCAGCAGGCTGCCGTCTCCGGGCAATTCCTCAAGCAGGTCAATGACTTGCAATGACACAAGCTCCGCCCGGCGGAGCATCGCGTCGTAGGCGACGGCGAGCAGGGCGCGGTTGCGGTCGTCCAGCAATCTGTCGCCCGCCGCTTCCAGCAGGCGCCGGCGCAGCGGCCAGGTCAGCCCCCTCGCCTGGTCCTGGCGCCGCCCCTTCTTCCGGTGCATGCGCTTGAGCGCAAGCTGTACCGGCGGGCTCTTCACCGTCTTCTCCAGACCGAGCGCCCGGTGGGCGATGGCGAGGCTGGTGACGTAGCGGCGCACCGTGGCAGGCGCGCGCGTCTCCGCCTTGGCGTCGACGAAGGCGGCGATCGTCTCGGGCCTGGCCGGCAGCACCCTCTCCCCGCGCTCCGCGCACCACCCGGCGTAGATGGCGAGATCGGACCTGAGCGCCCGCTCGGTGCTGGCGCTGAAGGCGCCGCGGGCGGCCCGGACAAACTGTCCGAGTTGCTCCTCCAGCGCGGCTTCCCGGACCGCTGCCGGCTCCTCGCAGGCGTTGAACGCGGGTTCAAGCAACATTCGGGGGCCTCCGCACCATCCGCACACAGGGCCCCGGATTACGCGCGATAGTAATAGCTATCGCGCACAAAAGCGGAAGGTGGAGCAATGGCTTCGAACGCGATGACATGGCCGCGGGAGCGGCGGTCCGGCAGCATCGAGACGAAACCCGGGGCAGCGCCCGGGAAAGATCTCCACGGCGGGGAGCCCGGCGCGCGCGGAGCGGCGCCATCGACCCCGGCGCGCGCCCCGTCCAGACCCGAGTCGCGCCTCAGGCGCGCCCGCGCCCGCCGCCTCTCCCTTCTTCCCGTCCTGGCGCTGCTGCTCGGCGCGCTCTTGCCCTTCGCCGTCGCGCCGGCTGCGGCGCAGAACGGCACTCTCGTGAGCAATTTCTCGCAGAGTCGCACTACAGCTTGGCAAATTCATAATTTTGGCGTGGGCCAGGCTTTCACGACGGGAAGCTTCCCCGCCGTCTTGTCAAGCATCGACGTGGTGGCGGGTGTTTCCGCGAACGCTGGCGAGCTCAGGGCGGAACTGTGGTCGGCCACCTCGGGCGGCTTTCCGAGCGCCAAAATCTCGGACCTGACGGTTCCGTCGGGCAGTATCGCAGGGAGCACGACAGTGTCGTTCGGCGCGCCGGCAAATACCCGGTTGGCGGCGAACACAGCCTATTCCCTCGTCGTGTATACGACGAGCAGCACCCTTTTTTCTTTGGCCGCCACGAATGGCAACAATCAGGATTCGGGCGCCGCAACCGGCTGGAGCATCGCGGACGGCTTGAATCAGAGTCTTGGGACTTCGCCCAGTGCAGGCTTTCAGAACTTTCTTTCAGCCACTTCCCTCGTCATCGCCGTCAAGGGCGAGCAGGTATCCCCCATCACCCTGGTGCCGGGCGACAAACGTCTGACGGCATCGTGGACGGTGGCCGGCGACAGCTACCAGCTGCAGTACAAGGAAACGGGCGCCCCCGACCGGGAGGATCTGGTGACCGGCGCCGACCCGGCGCGCGGCTGGATCAATCATGCGCAGCGACTCGCTCCGGACAGATACGTGGTGGACATCAGGAAGAAAAGCGCGGTCATAAGGGGCGACTATGTGCGTGACAAGCCCAAGGGCCTGAAGCCCGGCACCTCGTACGACGTTCGGCTGCGCGCCACGACCGGCAGCACCGTCGGCTCGTGGGTGCCCACGGCACGGGCCACGACATTGGGGACGAAGCCCGCGCCGGAGAAACCGACGCGGACGCACACCGACCCGACGTCGGGGCTCGCGCCGAGCAAGGAACAGACCCTCCTGACCGCCACGCTCACGGTGAGCGGAAGCGGGCGTTACCGCGGTTGCGATGACACGTACGCTCCTTTGGCCAACTGCAGTGCTGCGCTGACGACCAACAGCTTTACGCATGAGGGAACTGCGAATACGGCCATACGGCTCTACATTGATACTAATGACGCAAATGTGAAACTGTTTCTGGCATATGGGACAGCGATAAGTGAGGCCAACGGGCGAAGGCTGACGCTGCATGTCGACGGGAAGTCGTTTCCTTTCGCGAACGGGAACCGCGTCACTGCTCAAGCAACGGAGTGGACCAATACAGGTCTCACCTGGACCGCCGGCCAGCGGGTCAAGGTCCGCCTGACCGCGAGGCCGTGGACCGGCGTGGTGTTGGAGAGTTCCAGCTTCGTGCCCGGCTCCGAAGGTCAAAAGGATTTGATAGTCCCGGAGGGCGGCTCCGCCACCTTCGGGGTCAAGCTGTCCAAGGCGCCCACGGCAAACGTGACCGTCAACCTGTCGAAATTCGCTCCCGCTGCGATTCACGGCGACGTGAACGCCGCCACGGTGAGCCCGAAGACGCTGACCTTCACGTCGAGCAACTGGAGCCAAGCCCAGACGGTGACTGTCACCGGGGTGCAGGACGGCAACAGCGACCACGAGCACCTGATCATCATGGTCTCGCCCTCGAGCACGGACACCGACTACGCGGGTCCGGACGCGGTCGAGGCCGTCTTCGTGACCGTGAGCGACGACGGCGGCGCGGTGCAGGTGGGCGCCTGGCCCGCCATCGGGCGCGAGGCGGGCAACGGCTCGACAAGCAATGTGCCCGTCACGGTGTGGCTCAGCCGCGCGGCATCGGGGACGGTGAGGGTGAACTACGCGACGGCGGACGGCACGGCCACGGCGGGATCGGACTACACGGCGGTTTCCGGCTCGGTGACCTTCGCGGCGGGCCAGACGCGCAAGACGGTGAACGTTCGGATCCTCGACGACAACGTGGAGGACAGCGGGGAAAGGTTCTATTTGGTGCTGTCGAACCCGACGGGCGCGAGCCTGGAGCCGGAGTACACCCGAGCGGTGGTTTCGATCCGCAACGACGAGGCGCATCTGGACGGGCTGTCGGTCGAGGGCGCTCCGGGCGCCGGCGGGCCGTGGGCGAAGCTGGACCTCGGCGCGTTCGCGGCGGAGACGACGGCGTATGCGGTGACGGTGCCGCACGGGACGACGCATGCGCGGCTGGCGCCGGTGGCGGCGGACGAGGACCTGACGCTCAGGGCGGGCAGCGGAACGGCGCTGACCCGGGTGAGGAGCGGCCAGTCCGGCCCGGCGGTCGCGCTCGCGGTCGGCGCCAACGTTCTCGTGGTGAAGACGACGGCGGGGACGGGCGTGGAGAAGACCTACGCGGTCACGGTGACGCGGCAGGCGGCGCAGCAGCAACAGCAAGCGCAGCAACAACAGCAGCAGCAGACGCTGGACCCGCTGACGGCGCGGTTGCGCGGCGCGGTCACGGAGCATGACGGGGAGACGCCGTTCATGCTTGAGCTGGCGCTGAGCGAGTCGCTCGATTCGGGGAGCCGGTGGCCCTCGGCGGCGTCGTTCAAGGTGCAGGGCGGGAGCGTGGAGAGCGTGCGGCGGTTCCGGCCGTACCTGTTCCAGGTCCACTTCCGGCCGAAATCGTGGAAGGACGTGACGGTGACGCTGGCGGGCGGGCGCGCCTGCGGCGAAGAGGGCGCGATCTGCACGGCGGACGGAAGGTCGGTGTCGAACACGGCGAGCGCGACCGTCGGCGGCCCGGTGCGCATCCGGGTCGAGGGCGCCAGGGCGAAGGAAGGCAAGGACGCGAGCCTGGACTTCGCGGTGACGCTGAACCGCGCGGCCTCGCACGCGGTCTCGGTGGACTATGCGACCGAGGACGGCACGGCGAAGGCGGGGGCGGACTACACGGCGGTCTCCGGCACACTGACCTTCGCCGCGGGCGAGACGGCGAAGACCGTAAGCGTCCCGGTGCTCGACGACGCCCACGACGAGGGCAGGGAGACGATGCGCCTGAAGCTCTCGAACCCGAAGGGGGCGTATCTCAGGAACGTGCACCGCCAGGCGAAGGGGGTGATCCGCAACGACGACCTGCTGCAGCAGGCGTGGCTGGCGCGCTTCGGGCGCATGGTGGCCTCGGACGCGGTCGGGGCGGTGACGGCGCGGCTGGAGACGCCGCGCGACGCCGGCTCGCACGTGACCTTCGCCGGGCAGCGCGTGAACTTCGGCGAGGCCGAGGGCGCCGAAGGCCCCGGATCGGGGTCCCCCGGATCGGGTCCGGGGCAGGCTGGGGCAGGCAAGGCGCTGACCGACGTGCTGACGGGGCTCGCGCGGGCGTTCGGCGCGCGCGAGGCGCCGGCGAACGACGACGATCCGTTCGCCCGCCACGGCCTCGCCAACGGCCCGACCCACGGCCTGTCCAACGGCCTGTCCAACGGCTTGAACGACCGCGCCGCCTTCGCACCGGCGCGGCAGCCGACGGGGCGCGAGCTGCTGCTGGGCACGTCGTTCCGCATGGTGCTCGACCGCAGCGCCGGTGCGCAGTGGACGGGCTGGGGCCAGGGCGCGTCGGTGTCGCGCTTCTCGGCCGCGGGGACGGGGCTGGGTCTCACCGGCGAGTCGGCGACCGGGTCGATGGGCATGGACTGGGAGCAGGGCCGGCTGCTGCTGGGCTTCGCGATGACCCACAGCATCGGCGAAGGCACGGCGCGCGATGCCGGGTGGCGCTACGCGCTGGGCAGCACGGCGACGATGGCGCTGCCCTATGCGCGGCTCAGGCTCACCGACCGGGTGTCGGTGTGGGGCCTCGCGGGCGCGGGCAAGGGACGGCTGAGCCTCGACATCGACGGCGCCGTGCCACAGACGTACCGCACGGACCTGTCGATGTCCCTGGTCGCGCTGGGCGGGCGCGGCGATCTGCTGACGCCCGCCGAGGCCGGCGGCTTCGCGCTGGCGCTCAAGGCCGACGCCTTCTGGGTGGGCACGAAGTCCGACCGGGTGAAGGCCTCGGCGTTCGGCAGCCTTGCCGGCGCGCGGGGCGAGTCGAGCCGGGTGCGGGCGGTGCTCGACGGCTCGCGCACCTTCTCGTTCGCAAGCGGCGCGGCGCTGACGCCGTCGCTCGAGCTCGGGGTGCGCCACGACGCGGGCGACGCGGAGACGGGGACGGGCCTGGAGGTCGGGGCCGGCCTCGGCTACGCGGACCCGTCGCGGGGCCTGGACATGGCGCTGAAGGTGCACGGCCTGGCGGTGCATGCCGAGCGCGGCTACGACGAATGGGGCGTGTCGGGGCAGCTCCGGCTGGCGCCGGGCGGCGCGGGCCGCGGCCTGTCGATGTCGCTCACGCCGTCCTGGGGCGCGGACCCGTCCGGCTCGCAGCGGCTGTGGGCGCTGCCCGCGTCGGCGGGGCTGGCGGCGCCGGCGAACGGCGCGGCGGAGCCGTCGAGCCGGTTCGACGCCGAGGTGGGCTACGGCCTGGCGCTGTTCGGCGACCGCTTCACGGGAACGCCCAATGTCGGCTTCGGGCTGTCGGAGACGGCGCGCGAGTACCGCATGGGCTGGCGGCTGACCTCGGCGGTCGAGGGCGACCCCGGCTTCGAGGTCAATCTCGACGCGATCCGCCGCGAGGCCGCGAACGACAACGGCGCCGAGCACGGGGTGATGCTGAGAAGCACGATCCGCTGGTAGCGCCCGGCGGACAGCGGAAACCCGCTCGAACGCCTGAATTCGGAAGGCGCCATGACGGCCGGTCATGTCGGAGACGACGCGGCGATGCGCGCGGTCGTGCCGGCCGGCCTCCGGTCCGGGAAGTCCATGCGCGAGATCGCCGTCGACCTCTGCGGCGCGGACCGGGTGGCGGCGGGCTGGCATGGCGACGGCAGGATGCGGGCGAAGGTGCGGCGGCACGGGGAGGCGTCCGGGACGGAGACCGGGGACGGCGTCCTTGCCTGGACGGTGCTCCGGCAGGTCGTCGAATACCGGGAAGCCCGGGACCGGCACGCCGCCGCCGGCGCGTTCCGCGGCAGGCGCATCCTTGCCGGGCTTGCGGCCAACGACGACGGGGGCCCGGTGGAGAACCCGGGGCGCGGGTAGCGGAGCGCGTGGCGGCGTTGTCCGATCCGGCCCCTGGAAGACCGGCCGCCGGTCTCCTCCCGCCGCCGCTTCCGCCGGGCGGGCGGCCCGGTGCGGCTTTCCGGGCGGCGGCCCGGCAGGGCGGGTAAGCGGCAGGTCCGGCGATGGGTCGCGGCAGGGCGGCGGACAGGCAGACGATGCGGGGCGCCTGCGGCTGGGCGTGCATGCGGCGCGACCCCGGCTATCGTGCGGCCTGGGCGGCAGAGGCCGGCCCGGTGCGCTTCGAGGCGGCGCCGTTTCCGCTCAGGGTCCAGACCGCCGCGGACCTCGCGGCGGCACAATGGGGGCTTGCGGTCTGGGAGGACCCGGACGACGAAGCCTGGCGCACGCCCTTCCTGCCCGGCATGCCGGCGCTGGTCGCGGAGCCCGACCCGGCCCCATGGCCCGACCCGACGCCGCTGCTCGGGCTGCTCGGCAAGGCCGGCGCGCGGCTGGAGGGCCTCAGGCTGTTGAACGGGCGGTTCGTCCTCAAGGCGGAGCTGGGCGACGCGGCGCTGCAGATCCTGGTCCCGTCCGGGCGGGTGTTCGGACCCGGCGACGGGATCGTGGCGAAGCTGGGGCTGAGCCTGCCGCTGGAGGCCCCGGTCGGCCGGATCGCGGACCTGTGGCGGGTCTCCGGCCGCGCGCCCCCTCCTCGGACGGGGTGGGTACGGGACGGGAGGATCGCGCGCTGGTATCGGTGATGGACGGGCTCGGGGCGGAGAAGTCGCACCGCTGGATGGCCGAGCGCATCTGGGGCGAGGCCAGGGTGGCCTCGGAGTGGAGTTCCGAAAGCTGGATGCGCGCGCAGGTCCGGCGCTGGATCCCGAAGGCCAGGGCGCTGGCGGAAGGCGGCTGGCGCGACCTCGTGCCCCGCCAGGTGCCGGAGCCGTGGCGGGACGCGCCGGCCTTGGGATCGAACGCGGGGCCGGGCGCGTAGCGGCCGTCCGCCCGGCCGGAGGAGGAAAATCGCGTTGCGGCGCCTGCCGCCCGGGGCTACCGTCGCCGGCGCGCGGCGGCGCCGTATCGGAAACGGGGCCGCAATCCGGGCGGTTGCGGTGGACATGCGGGATCGGGAGTTTGATTGAATCAGCTTGCGCTTTGAAGACCGACAGGAATGGTTCTGATTTAAGTTATTGTAATTACGTGAAAAACATTATTTTTTGGCAGATCATGACATTTCATGACACATACGGCTCTGCCCTTCGAAACGGGCGGCGCCGGCGTATCCGGAGCATGACGAATCATGACGTTTCATGACACATCCTGACAGCTGCCCGCACAGAACCGCGCGATTCCGGAGGGTGCAGGACGAAATTCGGGCGTGTCGCGGCATTCCGGACCGACCGAAGGGAGACTGGAGCGTGGCGCGTTCGGTTGCCTTGATCTGCGCGGCGCTTGCGCTGCTGGTGCCGTCAGCGGCGCTGGCCGACGCCATCGACGGCCACTGGTGCCATGAGGACGGGCGGCGCATGACGATCGACGGGCCGGCCATCGTCACGCCCGGCGGCACGGCGATGACCGGCGACTACGACCGGCACGGCTTCGTCTATGTGATTCCCCCGGGCGAGCCGGGCGCCGGCAAGCGGGTCACCATGCAGCTGATCGACGAATATACGGTGATCCTGAGGACCGGCCTCGATTCGGCGAAAGCCGTCGAACAGGTCTGGAAACGCTGCGCGAAACCGGTCGCCTGACTTCAGGCCGCCGCCTTCATGCTGCGGCGCGGCAGCACGATGTTGAAGCGGCTGCGGATGGCGGCGTCGACCGGCTCGGGGATGTGGTCCGGAAAGACCGAAGCGAGGATGCGGCGCTTCTCGGCCAGCGCCTTCTCCACGAGGTCCGGTTTGCCCTGCTCCACCCACTCCTTCGGGCTGCTGCGGTCACCGACCTCGGGATAGACATATTCGGACTGCATGAGCGACAGGGTCTGCGGATGGCCGAGATAATGGCCCGGCCCGTCGAGGCAGACACTGCGGATGGCCTCGAGCGACAACGATTCGTCGGTGACCTCGATACCGCGGACGCAACGCAGGCACTGGCCGATCATGTCGTTGTCGATCAGCAGGCTCTCGTGGCAGAAGCTGAGCAGCGAGGCGTGCATGCCGACGCTCTCGTAGACCAGGTTGAGGCCGGACAGGCCGGCCATCGCGTTGGCGACGCCGCGCTCGTAGCCGGCCTGCATGTCCGGCGCCTTGCTGTCGGACATGGCGCAGGCCGAGCCGCCGGGCAGGTCGTAGAAGCGCGCCATCTGACCGCAGGCGGCGGTGAGCAGCGCCTGCTCCCCCGAGCCGCCCGACATGGCGCCGGTGCGCAGGTCCGAAACGAAGGGCCAGGTGCCGAAGATTGCCGGAAAGCCGGGCTTCATGGCGTTGACGTAAATCAGCCCGGCCAGGCACTCGGCGGTCGCCTGGGTTACCGCACCGGCGAGCGCGGCCGGCGCCGTCGCCCCGGCCTGCCCGGCGGAGAGCAGCAGGACCGGCATGCCACCCTCGATCGCGGCCTCCATGACCCGGCAGGATTCGGTGGCGAATTTGAGCGGCGGGACGACGAAGCAGTTGCTGTTGGACACGAAGGGCCGCGCCCGCCAGGCCGCCTCCGAGCCGGCGACCATGTGGAGCATGTCCAGGCCCATCAAGACCCGCTCCGGCGAGGTGAAGGACGTGCCGATATGCTTGGTCGTCCCGGCGGCCGAGGCATAGAGCGTGTTGACGTCGAGGTCGGTCGGGTCCTCGGTGTCGCGGGTCGTGAGCGGCCGCTGGAAGAAATGAATGTTGTCCAGCACCTCGACCATGCGGGCGGCGTCGTAAAGGTCCTGCACCGTCGGATCGCGGTTCACGCGCGCTTCGACGTCGTAGACATGGACCGCCGCGCCCGCGGTGCCGTAGTGCACGCGGCTGCCGCCGGGCCGGATATCGTGCTTCGGATCCTGGCCGTGCAGGGTGATGTCCCGCGCCGCCTTCGCCAGCATGTCCTCAACCAGGGCGGGCGAAAATCGCAGCCGCCCGTCGCTGCCCTGGACCGCGCCGGCGGCGGTCATGACCTCCACGCCGCTCTCCGGCGCATCGGCGAGGCCGATTTCCTCAAGGATCAGCAGGGCCGCCCGGTGGATACGTTCGACCTCGGCGTCGGTCAGCGCCTTGTAGCGCCCGCCCTCCAGACCCGGCCGGACCGGCCGGATATCTTCGGCCAGCGGCGCAGCGCGCAAGGCCCGCCTCGCTTCGCGACCGCCGGCACGGCGCCCCGCCCGCCCCTTCGTTTCAAGTTCAACGGACATGGCCCGTCTCCCCGAATAGCCGGCGGCGCTGCCGCCTACATCCGCACCCGTTCGGACGCCGGATCGTACATCGGTTTGAGCGACACGTCAGCGGCGATGCGGGTGCCGGCAATCTCGATCTCGTAGCCGGAGGCGAGCTGCGCCTCGGCGCTCTCGCCGTCCGGGCACGGCACATAGCCGAGGCCGACCGCGCCGCCGAGGGCGTGGCCGTAATTGCCCGAGGTCAGGTAGCCGACCATCTCGCCGTCGCGCACGATCGGCTCGTTATGGAACAGCAGCGGCTCCGGATCGCGCAGGCGGAATTGCAGCAGGCGACGGGCAAGGCCCTCGTCGCGCTTGCGCAGGACGGCGTCGCGGCCGAGGAAGGCCGGCTTGCGGGTGCGCACGGCGAAGCCGAGGCCGGCTTCCAGCACATGATCCTCGTCGGTGATGTCGTGGCCGAAATGGCGGAAGGCCTTTTCGATCCGGCAGCTGTCCATCATGTGCAGGCCGCACAGTTTCAGGCCGTGGGCCGCCCCCGCCTCTTCCAGTGTCTCGAAGACATGGGCCGCCATGTCTGCGGAAACGTAGAGTTCCCAGCCCAGTTCGCCGACATAGGAGACCCGGTGCGCCCGGGCGAGGCCCATGCCGATCTCGATCTCCCGCACCGCCGCGAAGGGAAACGCCTCGTTCGACAGGTCGGCCGGCGAACAGGCGTTCAGCACGGCGCGGGATTTCGGCCCCATGATGCACAGCACCGCTTCGCCCGCCGTCACGTCGGTGACGACGATATGGGCATCCTCCGGCGTGTGGCGGCGCAGCCAGGCCAGGTCGCGCTGCACGGTCGCCGCCGGCGTGACGACCAGGAAGGCGATCTCCGACAGGCGGGCAACCGTCAGGTCCGCCTCGATGCCGCCGCGGGCGTTGAGCCACTGGGTGTAGACCAGCCGGCCCGGCTCGACCGCGATATCGTTGCCGCAAATCCGGTTGAGCACGGCTTCGGCGTCCCGGCCCTCGACCCGGAGCTTGCCGAAGGAGGTCATGTCGAACAGGCCGACGCCCTCGCGGACCGCCATATGTTCGTCGCGCGAATGGCCGAACCAGTTCTGGCGCTTCCAGCTGTAGCGGTATTCCGGCGTAACGCCTTCGGGTGCGAACCAGTTGGCGCGCTCCCATCCCGCCGTCTCGCCGAAACAGGCGCCGCGCGCCTTCAGATGCTCGTGGACCGGCGAGCGGCGGACGCCGCGGGCGCTGGCCGGCTGGCGGTAGGGGAAATGGTCGGCATAGAGCAGGCCGAGAGTTTCGCTCACCCGGTGTTGCAGATAATGGCGGTTCTTCTGGAACGGCTGGACCCGGCGGATATCGACTTCCCACAGGTCGAACGGCGCTTCCCCGTCGTTGATCCACTGGGCGAGCGCCATGCCGGCGCCGCCGGACGAGACGATGCCGATGGAATTGTAGCCCGCGGCGATCCAGTAGCCGCGCAGCTCCGGCGCCTCGCCGAGATAGTAACGGTCGTCCGGCGTGAAGCTTTCCGGACCGTTGAAGAATGTGTGGATACCGGCCTCGCCGAGCAGCGGCATACGCGCGACCGCCTGTTCGAGGATCGGTTCGAAATGGTCGAAGTCCTCGGGCAGCTGGTCGAAGCAGAAGTCTTCCGGAATGCCGTCCATGCCCCAGGGCTTGGCGACCGGCTCGAAGGCGCCGAGCAGCATCTTGCCGGCGTCTTCCTTGTAGTAGGCGCATTCGTCCGGCACGCGCAGCACCGGAAGGGCGCCAAGGTCCGGAATCGGTTCGGTCACGATGTAGAAATGCTCGCAGGCATGCAGCGGGATCGTCACGCCGTTCATCGCGCCGAGTTCGCGCGCCCACATGCCGGCGCAGTTGATCACGATGTCGCTGGCGATCTCGCCGCTCTCGATTCCGCCATCGCCGGCGCGCTCCCACGACACGCCGGTGACTCGGCCGTTCGCCTGCGAAACGCCCGTGACCTTGACGCCTTCGGCCAGCAGGGCGCCATTCTGGCGGGCGCCCCTGGCGAGCGCCAGCGCGATATTCGCCGGATCGCACTGGCCGTCGAGCGGCAGATGCACGGCGCCGGTGACATCCTCCACGTTCAGATGGGGATAGAGCGCCTTTGCCTCCGACGGCGTGATTTCGGCGACATCGACATCGAAGGCGCGCGCCAGCGAGGCCTGGCGGTAGATTTCCTCCCGGCGCTCTTCGGTCAGGGCGACGGTGAGCGACCCGTTCTGGCGCATCCCTGTGGCGATGCCGGTCTCCTCCTCGAGCCGGACGTAGAGATCCGCCGAATATTTCGCCAGCCGCGTCAGGTTCTGGCTGGCCCGCAGCTGGCCGATCAGGCCGGCGGCGTGCCAGGTCGTGCCGCAGGTGAGCTGCTTGCGCTCCAGCAGCACGACGTCCGTCCAGCCCAGCCGGGCCAGGTGGTAGGCGACCGAACAGCCGGAAACGCCGCCGCCGATAATGACGGCCTTGGCGTGTTTCGGCAGCGCCGCCATCGCCTAGGCCCTCATCCGTTCGTTGTCCGGGTCGTAGAGCGGCCGGTCGGCCTGAACCGCGGCGCGGCGGCGCTCGCCGAAGATTTCGACATCGAGTTCCGTGCCCTCGACGGCCAGGTCGGCGCGCGCCATGCCCAGCGCGATCGACTTGCCGATCCGGTGACCCCAGCCGCCGGAGGTGGTTTCGCCGACCTTCTCGTCGCCGTGCCACAGGGTCGACATGTAAGGCGCGTCGCAGGCGCCGGCGTCGACCACCAGCGTGACGAAGCGTTTGGCCGGGCCGGCCTGGCGCTCGATCTCCATCGCCGCCTTGCCGACGAAGCTCTCCTTGCTCCAGCGCACGAACCGGTCGAGCCCGCCTTCGAGGACGGTGTAATCGGTCGAGAGATCGCCTTTCCACGCCCGGTAGCCCTTTTCCAGGCGCAGGCTGTTCAGGGCGTACATGCCGAACGGCTTCAGACCCAACGGCCGGCCGGCATCCATGACCGCATCGAATACCGGCCCGGAATCCTCAGTCTTCGTATGCACCTCCCATCCCAGTTCGCCGGCGTAGGACACGCGCAGCAGCAGGACCGGCCTGCCGGCGATTTCCGTCATCTGCCGGCTCAGCCAGGGCAGGCCCAGGTCCGCATCGCACAGGCCTGACAGGATGTCCCTCGTTTTCGGGCCGGTCAGGATCTGGCAATCGTATTCCTCGGTCCGGTTCTCGATGGAAATGTCCGAGCCTTCGGGCAGGTGCTTTCTGAGCCACTCCAGATCGTGCCATTCCGCGGCGGCGGCGGTGATCAGGAGCACCCTGTCTTCAGCCTGCCGCACCAGCGACATCTCGGTGACAATCCGGCCCCGCTCGTCCGGAAAATAGCCGAGCCCGATGCGCCCGACCGACGGCATCCTTCCGGCGATCAGGCCGTCGAGCCACGCGACCGCGTCTGCACCGGTCACGAGATAGCGGGAGAAGCCGCACAGGTTGAGGATGCCGGCGGCGTCGCGCACCGCCTCGCATTCCTCGCGGATGCGCGGGAACCAGGGCCCGTCCCGTTCCCAGGTCTGGGTTGCGTCTTCCGAGACATCGTCGCCCGGCTGCGCGAACCAGTTGGCCCGCTCCCAGCCGCCATAGACGCCGAACCGGGCGCCGAGCGCCTTCAACCGGTCGTGGATCGGCGACAGGCGCTTGTCGCGGCCGGCCGGCCATTCATGGTGCGGGAAGTGTATCGCATATTCGTGGCCGTAGACCTCCATGCCCTTCTGATTTGTATGGTCCTGGTCGGCATAGGCCGTGAAGCGGCGCGGGTCGCAGCTCCACATGTCCCATTCCGTGCCGCCGTCGGCGACCCATTCGGCCAGCACCTTGCCGGCGCCGCCGGCCTGGGCGATGCCGAAAGTGAAGACGCAGGCTTCATAGGCGTCGGGCACGCCGGGCATCGGCCCGATCAGCGGGTTGCCGTCCGGCGTGTAGGGGATCGGTCCGTTGATCACCTTGTTGACGCCGGCCGAACCGAGGACCGGCACCCGGGCCATGGCGTCCTCGATATACCATTCCAGCCGGTCGAGGTCGTCGGGATAGAGCTGGAAGGAGAAATCCTCCGGCATCGGATCGTCCGGCGTCGTCCAGTGGGCCCGGCAGTTGCGCTCGTAGGGACCGAGATTGAGGCCGAACTTCTCCTGGCGCAGGTAGTAGGAACTGTCGACGTCGCGCAGCAGCGGCAGTTTGCGGCCCTGTTCGCCGCTCCAGGCCTCGAGCTCGGGGATCGGGTCGGTCAGCATGTACTGGTGGGACATGCTGACCATCGGCACGAACCGGCCGAACATCGCCCCGACCTCCTGGGCGCGGTAGCCAGCGGCGTTGACGACGGTTTCGCAGCGGATTTCGCCCCGGGGCGTCTCGACGATCCACTCGCCGCTCTCGCGGCGCACCCCGGTCGCCGGGCAGAAGCGGACGATTTTCGCGCCGAGATCGCGCGCACCCTTGGCGAGCGCCTGGGTCAGCTGGGCCGGATCGATGTCGCCGTCGTAGGGATCGTAGAGGCCGCCGGCCAGATCGTGGGTTTCGAGGAAGGGATAGCGGTCCTTCAGGTCCCCGACCGAGACCATGGAAACGTCCATGCCCTGGTAGCGGCCCATGCCGACGACCCGCTCGAACTCCATCATCCGGTTGCGCGAATGGGCCAGGCGCAGCGAGCCGGTGACGTGGTAGTTCATCGGATAATCGACCCGCTCGCCCAGGTCGCGATACAGCTCGGTCGAATAGCGCTGCATGTTCATGACCGACCAGCTTGCCGAGAAGGTCGGCACGTTGCCGGCGGCGTGCCATGTCGAGCCCGAGGTCAGCTCGTTCTTTTCCAGCAGGACGCAGTCGGTCCAGCCCTTGAGCGCCAGATGATACAGGCTGGAGGCGCCGACGGCGCCGCCGCCGATAACGACGACGCGGGCCGTTGAAGGCAGATCGGCCATGAATTCCGTTCCCGTTCCCTAGCCGAGCACAGAGAAGCTGCTCTCGGGGTTGATCTCACGCCTGCGGGAGAAGAATCCCACATCTATCGTCCGGTCGATATAGGGCAAGGTGAATTGCAGCGGGCGGGCATCGTGGTCGTTGCCGGCCTCGCAGTAATCGATCAGTGCCGTCATCATCTTGCCGGCGATCGCCGCGTTCTTGAACTGGTTCCCGCTCGATCCGCACGCCATGTAGAAGCCCGGCAGGGCCGACTTATCGTAGATCGGTATCCAGTCGTCGGCCACGTCGTACAGGTCGACGACACCTCTCATCCGGCTCGGAATGCCGAGGGTCGGCAGCCGCTGGGCGTAGCGGTAGGCCTGATGCGTCCACTGGTCGGTGAAATTCGTATCGTAGTCGTCCGGATCGACCCAGTCCCGCGGGTCGCACTCGGGGTCCTCGCTGCCGATCAGGATGTGGTTGCCGTGCTCGGGCCGCGAATAGACGCTGATGTCGCTGTCGGACATGACGAAGCCGTTCGCCTCGAAATCCATGCCGTCCGGCGCGGGAACGTGGACCACTTCCTGTTTCAGCGCCCGGGTCTTGATCGTCATGTCGTCGGTCACGCCCGCCAATTCGTTGAGCTTGTAAGAGGCCGGGCCGCCGACATTGACGACCACCGGCGCGTGGATTTCGCTGCCGTCCGCCAGCCGGACGCCGGCAGCACGCCCGTCCCGTTGCAGGATTTCCGCCACGCGGGCGTTGAACCGGAAGCGCGCTCCCTTGGCTTCCGCCGCCCGGCGCAGGTTGTGCGACGCGAGCTGAGGATCGGTGATGTAGCCGGCGGTTGGCCAGAAGACCGCTGCCTTGACCGATCCGCCGGTCGGTTCGCCGAATCCGTCATCGTCCATGCGTTTGGCCGGTGCGTGGCAGGACAGGTCGAATTGCGGCAGACGGCGGAGGATTGCGTCGGCATCCCAATCCTCATAGGGGATATCAAGTTCATCGCAATACTTCTTGTGTTTTTGGAGATAATCGTTCGCTTCGACAGCCATGACGAGAGCGCCGCACTGCACGAACCGCGCCAGTCCCGCTTCGTCGGCGGCCTCCAGATAGTCTGCCCAGTCGCGCCAGTAGAAATAGCCTTCATAGGCGAAGGCCGTGCCGTCGAGCGTCGAATAATGCACGCGGATGATGGCGCAGGACCCGGCTGTGGAGCCCATGCCGGCATCGCCGTTTGCGTCGACCGACGCCACCCGATACCCGGCCTTGGCCAGTTCGAATGCGGTCGCCGCGCCGATGATTCCGGCGCCGATGACAATGGCGTCTGCGGTTTCCGGCATGTCTCTTGCACGCTCCCCTGGTCTCGATCTTTCGTCAGTCAATCAACTGAGCGGCGGTGCGCCGCCTTCGGCAGTACGCCGGGCGACAAAATCGTCCAGCGCCTCGCGGATACCCTCGTCCATTGGCGGCGGCTCGAAATCGCGCAGCAGCCGTTTCCAGATGGCGTTCGCCCGCTCCGGAGTCTGCACCGCGCCGTTCTCGGTCCACTGGTTGAAATTGCTCCAGTCGGAGAGGAACGGCTCGTAGAACGCCGTCTCGTAACGCTCCATCGTGTGCGGCGTGCCGAAGAAATGGCCGCCGCTGCCGACATCGCGCATCGCATCGAATGCGAGATCCGCCTCTTCGAGGGTCACCGGCTGCATCAGCTCCGCCATCTGCTGCAGCATCTCGATATCGACGATGAATTTCTCCATCGAGCCGGTAAGCCCGCCTTCCATCCAGCCGGCGGCATGGGCGACGAAATTCGCGCCGCCGAGCGTTGCGCCCCACAGCGCCATCTGGGTCTCGTAGACCGCCTGGGCGTCGACGCAATTGGCCGTGCACGACCCCGAGGACCGCCACGGCACACCGACCAGCCGTGCCAGCTGACCGCTCGCGAAGGCCGCCCGGACATTCTCCGGCGTGCCGAAGGCCGGCGCCCCGCTGCGCATGGCGACGTTGGAGGTAAAGCCGCCATAGCAGACCGGCGCGCCGGGGCGGGTCAACTGGCTGATCACCAGCCCGGCGAGAAACTCGGCATGCTGCTGGACCAGGGCGCCGGGAATGGTGACCGGCGCCATTGCGCCGGAGAGCGTGAAGGGCGTCAGGAGAATCGGCTGGCCATGCTCGGCGTAATCCATGATGCCCTGCAGCATCGGCCGGTCGAGCACCAGCGGCGAGTTCGTGTTGATGACGGTGTAGACCGAGGGCGTGTTCCGGAAGGCCTCTTCCGACAGGCCGCGGGCGATCCGGACCATCGCCATGCCGTCGGCGACCTGGCCTTTACCGCGGCAGTAGACGAACGGCGCCTTGGTCGACAGGGTGAGCTGGGAAAGGGTGACTTCCAGGTGGCGAAACGCCGTGTCGATATCCTGCGCTTCGACATTCGGGCCCTGGACATGCATGACGTCGTAATGCTCGCACAGCCGCATGATGTTGCGGCTGTCTTCCATGGTTCCCGGCCGTTTTCCGCCGTCGAGATCGGAAATATGCGGCGCCCCGCCGACCGCACACCAGACGACATACCGCCCGCCCCACGCGGTCGAGGCTTCCGGCGTGCCGCCATGCAGGGTCCAGCCGGAAGGGGCAGTCGCGATCGCCTCGGCGACCAGGTCGCGGCCGAACCGGCAGTGCCGGGCGTCGTCGTCGATCGACACGCCGTCCCGCCCCTTCGCGCGCAGCAGATCGAGCGACGCCGGCAGCAGCAGGCGCATGCCGAGCTCTTCCAGCACCTTGAGCGCCATATTGTGGATGGCGGCGATCTGGTCGTCGGAATAGACCCGGACCGGCTCGAACGGATTGACCAGCCGGTGGTAATCGACCTTGCGTGCAGGACGGGCGGCGACTGCCGCGGAACCGCCGTTGCTGCGCGCCCGGCGACGGCGACGATCCCGCGATGACCGTTCTCTCGACAAATTCTGGTCCGCCATGGCCGCCGGCAGCGTAGCCTCGCCCTCTGATTTCCAAGGCCGACTTTGCCGGGCGTGCCTATACCCAAGGCGGCGGCGACGCAAGGCGGATTTCGGCCGGTCCTGCGAAGCCGGACGGGAGCGGTTCCGCACGCGCAGGCCGCCGGGAATCGCCGACACGGCCATTTGCGGGTATAGAGGTCCGACCGGCGCGCGATGGCGGCAGCACATCGCGCTTGCGCCGGCGTTGACCGGAAGGTGCAGCATGGCGAACCGCGCGATCGAACCCCTGTTGGCGAACGCCTGGTATCTGGCGGCCTGGTCCGCCGAATTGCCGGATTTTCAGCCCGGACGGCAGCCCATCGCCCGCACGATCCTGAATCAGCCCCTGGTGCTGTTTCGCGATTCCGCAGGAACCGCCGCGGCCCTGGAAGACCGCTGCTGCCACCGGGCGGCGCCCCTCCACCTCGGGCAGGTCGTGAGCGAAGGTTTGCAATGCGGCTATCACGGCATGACCTTCGGCGCCGACGGCGCCTGCACCGTCAATCCGGGCGAAGACCCGGCCGGCCACGCGGTCAGGAGCTTTCCGGTGGTCGAGCGGCAGCAGATGGTGTGGCTCTGGCCGGGCGATCCGGCGCGCGCCGATCCGTCGGAAATCGTCGAGTACCCGTGGCACGACCTGGCCGGCGAATGGCCGTTTCGTTACGAGCGGTTCGATCTGGACTGCAACTTCATGCTGGTCATGGACGCCCTGATGGACCAGACCCATCTCGGCTACGTCCACGCCAAGACGATCGGCGGCACGCCGGAATTCCACAACGCCGCCGGGCAGATCACGACCCGCACGGAGAACGGCGTCAAGATCGTCCGGCATGTGCTCGACCATCCGCCGCCGCCGACCTTCACCAAGGGCATGGCGTTCAAGGGCAATATCGACCGGATCGCGGAATTCGACTATGTCGCGCCGGCGTCGGTCCGCCAGTTCACGACGGCGATGGATGTCGGCCGCGGCGCCGTCGACAACCCGGACCAGCCGGGGACGTTCCGCTTCCGCCTGTTCCATCACGCGACGCCGGAAACGGATACGAGCTGCCATTATTTCTGGTCGGTCGCGAACGGCTACCGCCAGGACGATCCCCAAGCGGCGCAGGACCTGTACGACGAAATCCACCCGACCTTCCTGGAAGACAAGGTGGTCCTGGAAGCGCAGCAGCGGTCGATCCTGCGCGATCCGGACCGTCCGCTCCGCCTGCGCGACCACGACACCGGCGTTTCCGGCGCCCACCGGGCGCTGGCGGCCTTCGCGCGGCGGGCAAGCGGGAGACGCCCGGCGCCGGCGGTCGCTGCCGAGTAGCCGCCGCAGGCCCTCCCGCAGAGGCGGCGTTACGTTCCGGCCCTGCGCGCCGCCTCGTAATATGACCGCAGAACGGCATTCATGCGCGCCTGATAGCCCCGGCCCTGCGCCTTGAACCAGGCCACCATATCGGCGTCGAATTTCGCTGTGACCTGGGTCTTGCCGGGCCGGCCCGCCTTACGGGACGGTCGCAATCCAAGCCACCGTCAGGATCAGGCAGCACTCAGGTCCAGCGTGCCTGCTGTTTTGCCTGCCAGTTCCAGAACAAATCGTCCATCTTCAGTGGCACGCAACTGTTCATTGGCATTCAGCAATTCGATGCCGTACACGCTGCCGTCCGACGTCATGTCGACAGCTAGCTCGTCGCTCACGCGAATCGTCTCCACGCCGGCAATCTCCGGTCGCAGGCGGATATAGGCGATATTGCGTCGGGCGTCGTAGCTGAGCTTCATGGCGGCGGTAGCCGGTCAGTTCGGTTCATCAATAGTACTTTACGATAACGGTGATGACCAGCCACTCATCGTCTTCAAATACAGCGAATGCCTCGATTTGTTTGCTTCGATAATGCTTGCCGCCCTTGATGCCGGCGTACGGAAATTCCTTTCGGAATCCGGTTCTCCCGAATTTTGCCGGGAAGCGTTCGCCGGATTCGACCGTCGCCGTGACCTCCTCAAGAGAAGCACCTCGCTCTGCCATTCTTTCGGCCGCGTGGGGATGAATCTGGACGGTCACCGTCAATACCCGCCCATCGACAGCCGGTCCGATGCTCTATTCCGGCGGTATGACGGATCCGAGTCGCCGTCACATATTCCGGCGGTATTTTCCGCCGACCTCGAACAGGGCCTGGGTGATCTGGCCGAGGGAGCAGACGCGCACTGCGTCCATCAGCACGTCGAAGACGTTGTCGTCCCGGCGCACGGCCTCGCGCAGGCGCTCCAGCATGGCCGGCGCCGCGGCTTCATGGGTCTTGTGGAAATTCGATAGCGCGTCGAGCGCCCCCTGCTTCTCCTCTTCCGTGCCGCGCATCAACTCCAGGGTCGTCTCCTCCCACTCCTCGGCATTCGGGTTGCGGAAGGTGTTGACGCCGACGATCGGCAGGTCGCCGTCGTGCTTCAGGGTCTCGTAGTAGAGGCTTTCCTCCTGGATCAGGCCGCGCTGATAGCCCAGCTCCATCGCGCCCAGCACGCCGCCGCGCTCGCCGATCCGGTCGAACTCGGCGAGCACCGCCTCCTCGACAAGGTCGGTCAGCTCCTCGACGATGTAGCTGCCCTGGTTCGGGTTCTCGTTCTTCGCCAGACCCCATTCCTTGTTGATGATGAGCTGGATCGCCATGGCGCGGCGCACGCTTTCCTCGGTCGGCGTGGTGATCGCCTCGTCATAGGCGTTGGTGTGCAGGCTGTTGGTGTTGTCGTAGGTCGAGATCAGGGCCTGCAGCGTCGTGCGGATGTCGTTGAAGCTGTATTCCTGGGCGTGCAGCGAGCGGCCCGAGGTCTGGCTGTGGAATTTGAGCTTCTGGCTGCGCTCGCCCGCGCCGTATTTCTCGCGCATGACGGTCGCCCAGATGCGCCGCGCCACCCGGCCGATCACGCTGTATTCCGGATCCATGCCATAGGAGAAGAAGAAGCTCAGGTTCGGCGCGAAATCGTCGATGTTCATGCCGCGCGCCAGATAGCTTTCCACGTAGGTGAAGCCGTTGGAGAGCGTCAGCGCGAGCTGGGTAATCGGGTTCGCCCCGGCCTCGGCGATGTGGTAGCCGCTGATCGAGACCGAGTAGAAATTCTGCACGTCGTGCTGGACGAAATACTGCGCGATGTCGCCCATCACCTTGAGGCTGAACTCGGTCGAGAACAGGCAGGTGTTCTGGCCCTGGTCCTCCTTCAGAATATCGGCCTGGACGGTGCCGCGCACGGTCGAGAGGGTCCAGGCGCGGATCTTGGCGATTTCCTCGTCGGTCGGCGCGCGGCCGTTGTCGGCGCGGAATTTCCCGACCTGCTGGTCGATGGCGGTATTCAGGAACATCGCCAGAATGGTCGGCGCCGGGCCGTTGATCGTCATGGAAACCGAAGTCGCCGGCGCGCACAGGTCGAAGCCGCTGTAGAGGACCTTCATGTCCTCCAGTGTCGAGATCGAGACGCCGGACGTGCCGACCTTGCCGTAGATATCCGGCCGCAGCGCCGGGTCCTGGCCGTACAGGGTCACGCTGTCGAACGCCGTCGATAGCCGCTTCGCCGCCGAATTTTCGGAAAGATAGTGAAAGCGGCGGTTGGTGCGCGCGGCGTCGCCCTCGCCGGCGAACATGCGCGTCGGGTCCTCGCCCTCGCGCTTGAAGGCGAAGACGCCGGCGGTATAGGGGTAGCTGCCCGGCACATTCTCACGCAGCAGCCAGCGCAGGATCTCGCCGTCGTCCTGCCATTTCGGCAGCGCGACCCGCGGTACCGGCGTACCGCTCAGGCTCTTGCTCGTCAGGCTGTAGGAAAGCTCCCGGCCGCGGATCTTCACCTTATACGCGTCGCCGGCATAGTCGGCCTGCACCTGCGGCCAGATGTCGAGCAGCTTGCCGGCGCGCGGGTCGAGCGCCGCCTCTTTCCCGGCAATCAGCTTGTCCAGGGCTTTCGGACTGTCTTTCCTGCCCAGCATCGCGCGCGTGGCGGTCAACTGCTGGCGCTCCCGCGCGATCTGCGCCTGCTCTCCTGCCCAGTCGTGGTAGCCGCGCACGGTCGCGGCGATCTCCGACAGGTAGCGGGTCCGGTCGGGCGGGATGATGGCGCGGTTGTCGGAGGAATGACGGCCATCCGTCGCCGGCCATTTGCTTTCACCTGCGGTGAGGCCTTTCTCCCGCAGGCTCGACAGCAGGCCGAGATAAAGGGCGGTCACGCCGTCGTCGTTGAAGCGGCTGGCGATGGTGCCGTAGACCGGCATCTCCTCCGGCCGCGCGCCGAAGGCCTCGCGGTTGCGCTGGACCTGCTTGGCGACATCGCGCAGCGCATCCTTGCCGCCCTTGCGGTCGAACTTGTTGATCGCGACGAAGTCGGCATAGTCCAGCATGTCGATCTTCTCGAGCTGGCTGGCGGCGCCGAATTCCGGCGTCATCACATAGAGGGAAAGATCGACATAGGGCACGATGCCGGCGTCGCCCTGGCCGATGCCGGGCGTCTCGACGATCACCAGGTCGAAGCCGGCGGCCTTGCATACCTCGATGGCCCGGGGCGTGACCGGCGGCACCTCGCCCTCCGCGCCGCGGGTGGCGATGGAGCGCATGTAGACGCCGCCGCTGTCGATGGCATTCATGCGGATGCGGTCGCCGAGCAGCGCGCCGCCGGTGCGTCGGCGGGTCGGGTCGATGGCGATCAGCGCGACGCGCAGGTCCGGCTGGTCCTGCCGGAAGCGCTGGATAATCTCGTCGGTCAGCGAGCTCTTGCCGGCGCCGCCGGTGCCGGTGATGCCGAGGACCGGCGCGCCGATCCGGGCCGACCGCCCGGCAATTTCCGCGGCCATCGACTGCGGCAGGGTCCCGCTCTCCAGGCAGGAGATCAGCCGGGCGACCACGCCGGTATGAGCGGCGTCCAGCGCGTTCAGATTGGGCGGCGGCGCAGCGGCGAGATCGATGTCGGCGGTCGCCAGCATATCGGCGATCATGCCCGGCAGCCCAAGATTCTGGCCGTCATAGGGGCTGTAGATGCGGGCGACGCCGTGATCGTGCAGCTCGCGGATTTCCTCGGGCACGATGGTGCCGCCGCCGCCGCCGAACACCTTGATATGGCCGGCCCTCAGCTTGCTCAGCCGGTCCACCATATACTTGAAGAACTCGACATGGCCGCCCTGGTAGGACGACACGGCGATGCCGTGGGCGTCCTCCTCGACCGCCGCCTTGACGATCTCGTCGACCGAGCGGTTGTGGCCCAGATGGATGACCTCCGCGCCCTGCGCCTGCATGATGCGCCGCATGATGTTGATCGACGCGTCGTGTCCGTCGAACAGCGACGCCGCCGTCACGAAACGGACGGGATTCTTCAGCGCAGCGCTTTTGTCGGCAGTTGCCAGCGCCTGGCGGCTGTCATCCGGCATGCGAAACGGCCCCCTTCGGAACAGAATGCCGACGCGGCGCGCAAACGGCGCAGCCGCACCGCCGCCGAATGTAGGACAGCGCGGACGACAGGGATAGGGGGCGGCATGGCGCGGGCGGGAACGGCAACCGACAGGAGCGCGGCGACCTACGCTCTGGACAGCGTCACACCCTCCGGTCAATGAAGGCGCGTAGATCGACACAGACGGACTTCGCACCATGCCTTCAGACGCTTCCGCCGAATACACTCCGCCGAAAATCTGGACCTGGGACAAACCCAGCGGCGGCCGCTTCGAGAACATCAACCGGCCGGTCGCCGGCGCGACCCACGAGAAGGACCTGCCGGTCGGCAAGCATCCGCTGCAGCTCTACTCGCTCGGCACGCCCAACGGCATAAAGATCACGGTGATGCTGGAGGAGCTGCTGGCCGCCGGCCACAGCGGCGCCGAGTACGACGCCTGGCTCATCAAGATTCACGAGGGCGAACAATTCGGCAGCGGCTTTGTCGGGGCCAACCCGAACTCGAAGATTCCGGCGCTTGTCGACCACGATCCGGAACCGAAGGGCTCGCCGCCGCGGCGGGTCTTCGAGAGCGGCTCAATCCTGCTCTACCTCTCCGCAAAGTTCGACGCCTTCCTGCCCGAGGATCCGGCCAAACGGACCGAAGCGCTGAACTGGCTGTTCTGGCAAATGGGCAGCGCGCCCTATCTCGGCGGCGGCTTCGGCCATTTCTTTGCCTACGCGCCGGTCAAGATCGAATACGCCATCGACCGCTTCGCCATGGAGGTCAAGCGCCAGCTCGACGTGCTGGACCGGCACCTGGCGGACAGCGAATACATGGCCGGAGACGAATACAGCATTGCCGACATGGCGATCTGGCCGTGGTACGGCGCTCTCGCCAAGGGCAGGGCCTACGATTCCGGCGTGTTTCTCCAAGTGCACGAATACGAGCATGTCAACCGCTGGAGCGACCGGATCGCCGCGCGCCCGGCGGTCAAGCGCGGCCGGATGGTCAACCGCACCTCCGGCGACCCGGCGAACCAGCTTCACGAGCGCCACGACGCCGGCGATTTCGAGACGAAAACGCAAGACAAGATCGGCGAGGAAGCGGCCCAATGACCGGAATATCCGGCAGACCCGCAAATCGGAGTTTGCCATCGGTGTAGGGGAGGGTTTGAAACCCTCCCCTACGGTTCGCACGGGCAGCGGTTGCAGCCCCGGCCGAACCTGCTCTCTTCCCGCCCGCCGGCCCGATCGGCACAGGTTTCGGCCTGCCTGGTGAATTCGGGTCCGACATTGCATTCCGGACGGGTATACTTGCCGTTCCGGTCGTCGCGGTTGTCGACATCGTCAACCTCAGACGTCTAAAGCGGATTGTGCCGGCGGGACGGATCCGATGAACGAGTTTTTCCAAAGACTGAACCTGCCCGGGCTCAGGGCAAGCCTCGAAACCTGGTTCGACACCCATGTGCTGGCGGTCGACAATGCGTTCCAGGTGGCGCTGATCCTGCTGGCGCTGGCATTGGGCCGGTTACTGGGCCCGCGGCTGCGCCGTGCGATCGCCGCAGCATCGGAGCGAGGGGCCCGGCGCGTCGGCGTTCAGGATTTTCTCGGCCGTCTCGCCGCGCTGTCGACGCCGATCGTCATCCTGCTGTTCCTGTGGATCGCCGTCGAGGCGGGATCGCAGACAGCCCTGTTCGGGCATCGTCTGACGCAGATTGCGGCGAGCCTCGCCGGCGCCTGGGTGCTCATCCGCCTGGCCTCCGGCTTCATCGGGAACGACCTGCTGGCCCGGTCGATCGCCTGGATCGCCTGGATTCTGGCTGCGCTGGTCGCCCTCGGACTCTTCGATGTCACGCTCGCGCTGCTCGACAGCGTCGGAATGACATTCGGCAAGGTGCGGATTTCGCTGCTTTCCCTGGCGAAGGGCACCGTGGCGCTGGGCGTTCTGCTCTGGATCGTGCTGGCGCTGTCCAAGGCGCTCGAACGGCGCATCAGACAGTCCGAGAGCCTGACGCCGTCGGTCCAGGTGCTGATCTCCAAGATCGTCAAGATCGCGCTTGTGGCCTTCGCCGTCCTCGTCGCCATCGGCAGCCTGGGGATCGACCTTACGGCCCTGACGGTCTTCGGCGGGGCGCTCGGCATCGGGGTCGGTATCGGACTGCAGAAGGTCGTCTCCAACCTGGTGAGCGGTCTCCTGCTGCTCATGGACAAGTCGATCAAGCCGAACGACGTCATCGCGGTCGGCGGCACCTATGGCTGGGTCGCCTCGCTCGGCGCGCGATATACGGCGGTCCGGACCCGAGACGGGGTCGAATATCTCATCCCGAACGAGGAACTGATCACGACGCGGGTGGAGAACTGGTCGCACAGCGACAAGGCGGTGCGCCTCAACATCCCGGTCGGCATTTCCTATAGATCGGATGTCCGTCTCGCGATGGACCTGTGCCGGGAGGCGCCCGCCACGGTCGAGCGGGTTCTGGCCGACCCGCCGACGCAATGCCTTCTCACGGGGTTCGGCGACAGTTCGGTCAACCTCGAGATCCGGATCTGGATCGACGATCCGTCAGAGGGCCGTTCCAACGTCATCAGCGAGGTCCTGCTCCGCGTCTGGGACCGGTTCCGCGAGCACGGCATCGAAATCCCCTTCCCTCAGCGCGACCTGCACCTGAAATCGAGCGACGTTCCCCTGGCGGTGGCGGGCGCCGGCCAGCCCGCCTGAAGCGCTGCGGGTTACCGGTTCGGGGACCGGACGGCCGGGCCCGTCCGGGACGAGTGCCCCGACGCGGGGCGGCCGGTTTCACGTCGGAGACCGGGCCGGAAGCGACCCGGAATAGGCGTCCTGAACGTCCGCCGGCATCCGGTAATAGAGCTGCGAGGTATCGCGGAGCGGCTGGTAGTCCCAGGCAGTGCGGCGTCCGTCGGCGAGCGCTGTGCTCAACAGGCGGCGGACCGACTGGCTCTCGCGAACCGACCGATCGAGCGCTTCGACGTCCCAGACTTCGGCGACGATCGACTCAAGTTCGGCGCGCACACCGGCCCGGTCGGGTCGTTCGGCAAGATTTTCCCGCTCGTCCGGGTCGGCATCGAGATCGAAGAGCAGCGGAAGATCCGTGCGGCTCGCGATGAGTTTGTGGCGTCCCTTGCGGACCATCAACATGGGTTCGCGTACGCCCTCGGCGGTGTATTCCGCGCAGATGAGATCCGGCCAGTCCGTTGCAGCGCCGCCCGCGAGCGCCACGAGCGACCGGCCGTCGACCGGGGCGGCAAGTTCCGGAATAGCGCCGTTTCCCGCCATTTCAAGCAGCGTGGGAAAAAGGTCGAGGTGGGAGACATTTTCCGCCACCCGGCGCGGCGCGAAGGCGAAGGGCGCGTGCAGGATCAACGGCACCCGGACCGACCATTCGAAAAAGGACATCTTGAAGAACAGGCCGCGTTCGCCGAGCGAGTCCCCATGATCGGACGTGAAGACGACCGCGGTATCGTCGGCGGCGCCGATCGCCCCGAGCGCATCCAGCAACCGGCCGACCTTGGCGTCGATATAGCTCGTCATCGCGTAATAGGCGCGGCGCATGCGCAGGACATCCATCTCGCCGACCGGGTTGCGGTGGCGGCCGGTCAGGAACCAGTGCCGCCGGCTGTGCGGGTCCCGGTCCTCCAGCGGCATATCGCCGACGCGCGGCGGATCGATCTCGACGTCGCGGTACCGCTCCCACCAGGCGTGCGGCGGGAGATAGGGATCGTGCGGCGACATGAACGACACGGTAAGCGCGAAAGGCCGGCCGTCGCCGCTGTCGGCATGGTCGTGCAGCCAGCGCACCGCTTCGAACTCGACCTCATCATCGAAAGCGACGTTGACGCTCCGCCGGTGCGGCCCGGCGTCGAGTACCGCACGCATGCTGTGGTACCACTCGAGCCAGGCTTCGTCGTCGAGCCGCCAGTCCGGCACCCAGCCGAAGTCGGCCGGATAGACGTCGGTGGAGACCCGGTCCTCGTAGCCGTGAAGCTGATCGGGGCCGACGAAATGCATCTTGCCGGACAGGCAGGTCCGGTAGCCGGCGGCGCGCAGATAGTGGTGGAACGTCGGCACCGACGCCGGGAATTCGACCGCGTTGTCGAATGCGCCGATCCGGGACGGCAGGCGCCCGCTCAGCAGGGAAAACCGCGCCGGCGCACAGAGCGGAAAGCTGCAATAGGCGTTCTCGAACACCACGCCCTGACCGGCCAGACGGTCGAGATGCGGCGCGTGTACCGGGCTCTTTCCGTAGGCCGGGAGGACCTGAGCCGCGAGTTGATCGGCCATGACGAAAAGAAAGTTCGGACGCTTTGCCATGACGGAATTTCCTGAGGCAAAAGATCGGGAAAACGCCGCCGTACAAACCGGCACGGCGCCAGGGAACGGCACAGCGGCAGTCTCCCGCGAGCATAACGCGCATTTGATCGGCGAGTGTCCGAAATTCCGGGGAAACCGGGCCGATTCCGGCGCAAAAACACCGCCGAACAGGCGTTTGGACCGGTTCGTTACTGCGCTCGATATCCAAATCGGAAATTTGACAAGGGACGGAAGCCGGTTATGCTGATCTTCGTACTGGAAAGGGAAGCCGCCGGCTTGTCCGGCGCTCCGTTCCGGTCGTTTCGTAACGGCGCGAAATCAAGGGCTTTTTCTCCGGAATCAACCCAAGGACCAAGCCGCAAAGCGATGCTGCGGGCGACGCCGGAATCAAGGTTTCGGTCCGCCGGCTATCGCATCTCAAAAACATCTCTAGGGAGGTGAAAATGTTGAAGAAACTGACGGCAGGCGGGCTCGCCGCGATTGCCGGCCTTGCCTTTTCCGCGGCTCAGGCCGGCGCCGCCGGCTGCCCGGTCAAGGATACCATCAAGTTCGCCGGCCTGGACTGGGGCTCCAACCACTTCCATGTCGCCGTCGCCCAGGTCCTGGTCGAAAAGGGCTGGGGCTGCACGAGCGAATCGATACCGACGACCACAGCACCGAGCCTGAACGCGCTCGCCAAGGGCGATCTCCATATCAACATGGAGATCTGGTACGCCAACAACCGGGAAATCTGGGACAAGATGAAGGCCACCGGCAAGGTCATGGAGCCGGGCGGCGTGTCGATCACCGGCGCGATTCAGGGGTTCTTCGTTCCCCGCTTCATGATCGAAGGTGACAAGAAGCGCGGCATCAAGGCGTCGGCGCCCGACCTGAAGAGCGTCGCAGACCTCGGCAAATACGCCAAGCTGTTCGAGGATCCGGAAGAGCCGGCCAAGGGCCGCTTCTACAACTGCAAGATCGGCTGGAACTGCGAGCGGGTGAACACCAAGAAGATGCAGTCCTACGGTCTGGACAAGACGTTCACCAACTTCCGCCCGGGCACCGGCGAGGCGCTGGCCGCGGCCATCGCGTCGGCCTACAAGCGGGGCAAGCCGATCGTCGCCTACTACTGGGGCCCGACCTGGCTGCTCGGCAAGTACGACCTGGTGATGCTGAAGGAGCCGGATTACAACGAGGAAATCTGGAAGAAGCTCGACAAGGCCAAGTCCGGCAAGGGTATGATGGCGACCGCCTATCCGACGATCCAGGTGATCGTCGGCATGAACAAGAAGTTCGCCGATGCCGCCGGCCCGATCACCGCGATGCTGTCCAAATACCATCTGGACACCGATACGGTGAACAAGGCCCTCGTCTTCATGCGCGAAAACAAGGACAAGACGGGCGCGAAGGCGGCCGCGAACTTCCTCAAGAACAACCAGGCAATCTGGACGAAGTGGGTTCCGGCCGACGTAGCGGCCAAGGTTAAGGCGGCGCTTTAGGCCTCGGGTCGTCCGATCGACCGAACCTGTGCAAAAAGGTGCCTGCCGGGCAGAGCTTGCCCGGCAGGCTTTTTCTTTTGAAAATCGACGGTTCGCGCGACGAACGCGACCGCGGCCCTAGGGAGACGACGCCATGGATGCGGGCAGCATTTTTTCGCTCGTCCTGTGCGCGGCGATCGTCGGGTGGATCGCCTGGGCCGCCGCCCGACGGCATGAGACGCTCGCGGAAGGTTACCGGGCCCACGCCATCGGCGCCGGCGCCGCCCTGATCGTGCTCGTTCCGGGTTTCGCCGGGCTCTGGCGATTTCTGACCGGACTGGAACTGGATACCTCCATCATCCCGCTGGACGTCTGGGTCGACGAGGGGGTCGACTGGCTGCTGCTCAAGGTCGGCGAACCGCTGGACCAGCTGAACCGCTGGGTGGTGCACAAGATCGGCTTCTTCGAGCGCTTCCTGCACCAGTCGATCGCCTGGCCGTTGCTCACCCTGCTGTTCACCGGAGTCGCCTGGCACGCCAGCCGCAATTTCGTCGTCACGGTCGGCGTTGCGTGCGCCTTCCTGCTGATCTGGTCGATGGCGCTGTGGAAGCCGACCATGCAGACGCTGTCGCTGATGAGCGTCTCGATCCTGGTGACGGTGGTGGTCGGCCTGCCGCTCGGCATTCTGATGTCCCAGAGCGACCGCGCCCGCTCGGTCATGCTGCCGATCCTGGACATGATGCAGACCATGCCGTCCTTCGTCTATCTGATCCCGGTCGTGATGCTGCTCGGGCTGGGCAATTTCGCCGGCGTCATCGCGACCATGATCTACGCCGCGCCGCCGCTCATACGCCTGACCGATCTCGGCATCCGGCTGGTCGACAAGGAAGTCATGGAGGCGGCGACGTCGTTCGGCGCAAGCCGGCGGCAGAAGCTGTTCAACGTGCAGATACCGCTCGCCCTGCCCAACATCATGGCAGGTCTCAACCAGTCCATCATGATGGCGCTCGCCATGGTCGTGATCGCCTCGATGATCGGCGTCCGCGGCCTGGGCCAGGAGGTGCTGTTCGGCCTGCAGCGGCAGGAGCCGGGCACCGGCTTCATCGCGGGCCTGTCCATCGTCCTGCTCGCCATCGTGCTGGACCGGATCACCCAGTCCTACGGCCGGCGCATGGAAACCCACCGGACGGTGGGTCACTAGGCCCGCGCGCCGGTCGCGCGAGACGTTCGCCGCACAGGACAACAACCGGATCGTATCGCCCGATGGGTCAAATTCAGATCAGCAACGTTTTCAAGATCTTCGGCCCCAAGCCGCACAGCGTGATGGATCTCGTGTGCCGGGGCATGTCGAAGGACGAGCTGCTGAACGAGACCGGCCACACGATCGGCGTGCAGGATGTGACGCTGACGGTCGAGCCGGGACAGTGCACGGTCGTGATGGGCCTGTCCGGCTCGGGCAAATCCACCCTGATCCGCCATATCAACCGGCTGATCGAGCCGACGGCCGGCGAAATCATCATCGAGGGCCAGGATATTCTGTCGTTGAAGGGCCGGGATCTCGAGGATTTCCGGCGCCAGAAGATGAGTATGGTGTTCCAGCGCTTCGGCCTGTTCCCGCACAAGACCGTCATCAACAACGTCGCCTATGGCCTGGACATCAAGGGCGGCAGCCGGGCCGAGAAGCGCGCCAACCGCGAGAAGGCGCGGCACTGGATCGGCCAGGTCGGCCTGACCGGCTACGAGGACCAGTTTCCCAGCCAGCTTTCCGGCGGCATGCAACAGCGCGTCGGTCTTGCCCGGGCGCTGGCGACGGACGCCGACATCCTGCTGATGGACGAGGCCTTCAGCGCCCTCGACCCGCTGATCCGCCGGGAGATGCAGGACCAGCTGATCGAGTTGCAGGACACCCTGCACAAGACGATCGTCTTCATCACCCACGATCTGGACGAGGCACTGCGCCTGGGCGACACGATTGCGATCATGAAGGACGGCGCGATCGAACAGATCGGCACCGGCGAGGACATCCTGCAGCATCCGCAAACCGACTATGTCCGCCGGTTCGTGGAGGACGTGAACCGCGGCCGCGTGCTGACCGCGGGCACGGTCAAGCTGGAATGCACCATTGTGCGGAAGGATACCGCGCCGGACGAAGCCCTCAGGCAGCTCGGCGAAGGCGGCCTGCGCGTCACCTATGTCGTCGACGGCGACGGCAGGCTGGTCGGCGCCGTCACCGCCGCGTCGCTGCGCCGGGGCGATCGGGAAAATATCGAAACCGTCGACATGCTCGCCGAAGAGGTGCCGGCCGCCCGGGAGGACATGGTCCTGGAGGAAGTCCTGCCGATGACGGTGGGGGAGGATATTCCGGTTGCCGTCGTCGACGACGAAGGCGAACTCAAGGGCATCCTGCCGAAAGACACCATCATCAGGGCGCTGGCCGAGGAGGCCCAGCTGACCGGCAGCGACGATCCGGACGCCAGGGCGGCCTGACACGCGCCGCAGGCGGCGTAAAACGGCTTCGGGTCTGGAATGCGCCGCATCGCCATTGCGGGGGAGCCGCATCCCCATTGTAGGATTCCTCTGCGAAAGTCAGGCAGAGCGAAAACAGGCGCCGGCGCAGCCTTCCCCGCGATACCCCTCCCCCTGCCCCCCTTCGACAAGCTCAGGGCAGGCTCTCCCCCAAGGGGAGGGGAGTAACGCATTGGAATTGCACCGGTTTTTCGGCTTTCGCACAACATCTCCAAAACAAAGCTCCCCCTCCCCTCCGGGGGAGGAGGTCGGAGGGGAGGGGGCCATCGGCGCGGCATTGCCCCTTTCGCAGAGCAATCCATTGTAGGGGAGGGTTTGAAACCCTCCCCTACGGCGCTGGGTTCGCGCTTGCCTTCGGTGTCAAGTCCGGTGTTCGCAAAGCGCAGCGGGGCGCCGCTCAGAAAATCTCGAAATACTCGCGCTGTTCCCAGTCGGTGACCGAGGACAGGAAGCGCGCGATCTCGGCCTGCTTCATGTCGGCCCAGTAGTCGACGAACAGGTCGCCGATCTTCTCCCGGTAGAGCGCGCTGGCGCGGAACGCCGGCACCGCCTCCATCAGGCTCTGCGGCAGGGCCGGTGCAGAGGCCTCCTCGTAAGGCGTCTCGGTCGGCGGCGGCGGCTCCAGCCCGCGGGCGAGGCCGTCCAGTCCGGCAAGCGCCTGGGAAGCCATGTAGAAATAGGGGTTGGCCGCCGGATCGCCGATCCGGTTCTCCACCCGGGTCGCCGGATCGGCCGCGCCGGCGCCGATCACCCGCAGCATGACGCCGCGATTGTCCTTGCTCCAGGCCGCCCGGTCCGGCGCCAGCGAGTTCGGCCGGTAGCGCTTGTAGCCGTTGATCGTCGGCGTGGTCAGCAGGGCCGAGGCGGCGGCATGGTCGATCAGCCCGGCAACCCAGTGCCGGCCGCAGGGCGAGAGCAGGTCGCCCGCCCCGTCCGGCGCGAACAGGTTGTTTCCGCCGGCATCCGCGACCGACTGGTGAAGGTGCCAGCCGCTGGCGAACAAATTGGGCAGGCCCGGCTTGCACATGAAGGTGACGTGCAGCCCGTTGCGCCGGCAGATCTGCTTGGCGGCGGTGCGGAACAGGATCATGCGGTCGGCGGAGGCGACAGCTTCGTCCGCCGCGAAGGTGAACTCGACCTGGCTGGGCCCGAATTCGCATTCCGCCGAGCGCAGGGGCAGGCCCATCGCCAGCAGCCCGTCGCGGAGCAGTTCGACGCCCTGCTCCAGCTCGTCCAGCCGTGTCTCAGTGAGATAATGGAAGCCGCGGGCCAGCAGGCTGACCTCGGGCGGCGCCGCCGGCTGGGTCGCGTCTTCCGGCGCCAGGTGCGGGTCTTCCAGGCGGAACAGGTGGAACTCGATCTCCAGCCCGGTCACGAAGCGCCGGCCGTCCGCCGCCAGCGGCGCGAGGGCTTCCTTCAGGATGCGCCGCCCGGAAAACGGCGCCGGCCGTCCGTTGGTGAAATAGACGTCGCACAGCACCCAGCCGGTGCGCGGCGCCCAGGGCAGCATGGCGAAGGTCGCGGGATCGGCGACCAGCACAATGTCGGACGCGCCGGTCAGCTCGTCGAGGCCGAGCCCCGAGCCCTTCGAGAAAGCTGGGAACACGGTGGCGTGGGAGGTGTCCTTGGTCAGCAGGGTCGAGGGCAGCGACACGCCGCTCGCCAGCGCCGCCAGCGCCGCCTCGCCGATCAATGCCTTGCCGCGGGCGATGCCGTGCTGGTCGGCGAAGGAGAAGCGCAGAGTCTCGACCTCGCCGCTGTCGATGCGCGCGGCGAGTTCGGCGCCAGCCATCGCCTGTTCGGCGGTCCAGAGACCGTGGCGTTCGACGAAACCCGTTCGACCGACTCCCGGGCCTATATTCGCCTTGGGCTTATTCATTCGGGACTTATCCGGAAAGGTTGGCGGGCCGTTGGGAACCGGCGGTTGCGTCCGCTGCCGCAGGGCGGTGCGGCATCCCGATTGCGCCTGCCTCCGGTATTGTCGGGAGCGAATTCCCGGCCTTCGCCCCTGAGGCTTGCTCTGCGAAACGGGCGCCGATCGAATCTCCCTCCCCTTGGGGGAGGGGGGGACTGCTGCTTCGTCCGTCGGAACCGACTCACGGTCTTTCTCCCGTCGGCGCCAACCTTTCCGGATAAGTCCCATTCATTCGGCGGCCTCGCCCGTCACCGCCCCGTCCGGCATGGCTGCCGCGGTCGCTCCCGCCGGGCCGGCCCAGGGCGAGCGGGCGCGCCGCGCCGCCTCGTCCGTTCGCCAGACTGTCCGCCACTCGGCCGCCGGCCCGATGGTATCGATGGCGCGCGGCGCGTCGTCGGCCGCGCCGCTCTCGAACGGCACCGGGCCGCCCTCCTCCGCCGCTTTCAGCGCCCGGCGCAGCAGCCGGCGGTAGGCCATGATGCCGGCGTCGGTCGTGCCGAGATTTTCCCTGGTCCGGTCGTGGACCGGGCCGGGCGATTCGACTGCCCACTGGTCGTGGAAATTGATGTCCTCGCCCATGCCGGTATAGGTGCGCAGCCGCTGCTCGGCCGGGTCGTAGCCCCAGTTATCGGCCCGGCTATGGATCGAACGGTAGTCCGGCAGGGTGCAGCTGCCGATCCGGTCGGCGCGCATCCGCGCCTTGTCGACCGGTGCGGCATAGTCGGTGAACAGCGTGTACCAGTAGCAGTTCTCGTCGTCGATCGGGACGTGCCATTGGGTGATGTTCATGGTCGCCGAGATCGGGATGACGATGCCGTGGGGGAACACCTGGTTGGTGATGCGGACATGGCGGCGGCCGTCGCCGAGGTCGCGCAGCGTCGTGAGCCGCAGTCCGTAACCCGTTGTCTCGACATGGATTTCCGGCCGGTCGTGTTTCCGGAATACTTCGGTCTGGGCGAGGTCGCCGGTGCGGTCGCGGAACTGCTGGCCGTAACGGTCGCCCTCATCCTCGAAGAAGCGGTGCAGGAAGGAGGCGTGGGCCGGGTCGATGCCGACCTCGAGCGCCTGCAGCCAGTTGCATTCCCACCAGCCCTTCCAGGCGAAGCTGTAGGTCTCCGGCGCGGCGAAACAGTCGAGGTCCGGCAGCGGCGGCGGACCGGTTTCTTCCGGGCCTTCCCCCAGCCATGTGAAGATCATGCCGTTGCGCTCGACGCACGGATACGCCGGCTGGCGCACCCGCGTGTGCAGGTCGGAGCCTTCGGGCTCGGCCGGCTGCTCCAGGCAGGCGCCGGTCACGTCGTAGAGCCAGCCGTGGAACGGACAGCGCAGGCCGCCGTTTTCCAGCCGGCCGAAGGCGAGGTCGGCGCCGCGGTGGCAGCAATGGCGGTCGACCAGGCCGAGCCGCCCGGCCTCGTCGCGGAACAGCACCAGGTCCTGGCCGAGCAGGCGCACGGCCTTGACAGGCCGAGGGCTGTCGAGTTCCTCAGAAAGCGCCGCAGGCTGCCAGTAGCGCCGCATCAGCGCGCCGCCGGGCGTACCCGCGCCGGTCCGGGTCAGCAACGTATTCTGTTCCGCGGTCAGCATGGCGGGGCGAGAATGCCGCGTCCCGCCGCAGGCGTCCAGTCTTGCCCGCACCGCGCCGCGCCGCTAGTGAACGCCTCGAAACCGCACCGTTTACCGAAGGAAGACCGCCATGACCGGCGCCATCGACGCCCGCCTCGCCGAACTCGGCATCGAGATCCCCGAAGCCCCCCTGCCGGCGGCCAACTACGTCCCCTGGGTCGTGACCGGCAACCTGGTCTTCATCGCCGGGCAGGTGCCGTTCCAGGGCGGCAAGCTGAGCCATGTCGGCAAGCTGGGCGACGCCTTCACGATCGAGGACGGCCAGGCCTGCGCGCGCATCGTGGCGATCAACATTCTCGCCCAGCTCAAGGCGGCGTGCGGCGGCGACCTCGACCGGGTGACCCGCTGCGTCAAGCTCGGCGGCTTCGTCAACTCGACGCCGGACTTCACCGACCAGCCCAAGGTCGTGAACGGCGCCAGCGACCTGATCGTCGCCATCTTCGGCGACCGCGGCAAGCACGCCCGCTTCGCCGTCAGCGCCCCCTCCCTGCCGTTCGACGCGGCCGTGGAGATCGACGCGGTGTTCGAGGTGGGGTGAGGCGACCACCGCCCGAAGCCTCGCCCGCCCCGGCCGGTTTACTTCCCGCCCGCCATCCCGGCCCCAACCGTCATTCCGACCGGAGCGGACGCCAGTCCGCGGAGTGGAGGAATCCCGTCGCAAGACTCGGGTTCCTGTCGGACAGATCGCGCCGAGATCCCTCCGCTCCCTTCGGTCGGTCGGGATGACGATGAAAGGGGCTGCAGTCGAAATGCGGTTGTAGGACGGTCCGTCTAATCGTCCGCATTGAGGTCGGCCATCAAACCGTCGACTCCGCCGGCGGCCGCGAGATCGCCGCGCCGGGCCGCTTTCATGGCTTCGATCGTCTCCTCGTTGGGCACCAGGGGATCGAAGGGCAGCCGCTTCTCGGCGGCGATTCTGACCATCATCAGGCGGAATGCGTCGGACGCGGTGAGGCCGATCGCCCCCAGCACGGCGGTCGCCTCTTCCTTGACCTTCTCGTCGATGCGGGCGCGGACGACGGTGCTCACGATCCGAATCTCCTCATTTGAGCTACAATGTAGCCCGGACGACCCTTCCGTGTCCACCTTATGCCTATCGCCCGGCGCCGCTCCGGCCGCCGTGGAGATCGACGCCGTATTCGAAGTGGGGTGACGCGGCCAGCGGTCCGGGTATTTATGTGGCGCTGCACTGTATCGGTTCTATATTTCCGATAACATACTGACACCGAGCCGTCCGCACCGTCCGGTCCCGGTGCGATTTCGAGAGGCCAGGATGCGGGAAACCGGTGGAATCGTCGCCATCGTAGCGGGCGCTGTCGGGCTGATATTTTCCGGGGTCATGACGTTTGTCGGTCTTCTGCTGGCGCCGGTTTTCACCAGCGATATCGGCAAAATCCAGTCGATCGGGCTGCGTGGGGCTTTTGCCGTCCTGATTTGCATCGCGATCATCCTACTGGGCAGAGCGGCGATCAAAGCGGAGAGGCCGTCCAAAGAGAACAGGAGGATGGTCGGCGGCCTTCTGATCGTCTGCGCCTTCGCGGTAGCGGCGCTTCTCTTCGACCTGGTGTTTGCAATCCTTATGGCGCAGGTCGTTATCGGCGCATCGATGGTGCTGCTCGACAGGGGAATGCCGCGCGATGCCTGATCGCCGGCACACCGGAATTTTCGACGGTTCCCGCCGTTTCCGCCGCGTGGACGGCAGTCCGCACGGCTATTTCCGCGTCATCGGGCAGGCCGGCGTCATCCGGAATTCCGGGAGGCGCACATGAAGAGAGCCGGCGGGATCGTGGCCACCCTGGCGGGCGTTTCCGGAATAATCGTTACGGGATACGAAATCGTCAGGCTCATGCGCGATGAAGACTTTATGGCATTGAGTTATGCAAACGACGTGCTGGTGTACGGATGGGGGGCTGTCGCTTTTTTTGCCGCGATCGCCGGGCTCGGCGCCGTGGCCGCCAGGGCGAAAGGAAAGCTGGTCGCGATCCCGGTGATTCTCTGCGCCATCGCCGCGCCATTCCTTCTCGGCGTCGCTTCGGTGATCGTGTTCGCGGTGCAGGCGGTCGTGGGCGCGCTGATCGTGCTCTTCGGCAAGGATTCGCCGCAGGACGCCCGATCGCCGGCGCCCTAGGGCTTTGACGCCGCCCCGCCCGGCCGCGGTTTGCTTCAGATCTTGCATCCGGCCGCCGCAAAGGCGGGAAAACCGGGGAAACATGGGTGTTCGCGTACGGTCTCGTGGCTCCGAACGACCAACAGTAGGGCCAACCGCGCGGCCGGTTTGCCGTCATGGCGATTGCGGCCATCGGCCGGTCTGTAGAGCGCCGCCGGGCGCGTCGCCGCTGCAGCGCTTCCCGGAGCTCCGTCGGACGCGGCCCTGCCCGGATTTTTCTCTTGACACCGCAGGTAAGAACAATATATGAACATAATTCTTCGGCCGGCAGTGGACTGGGCGGGCTCCGCCGCCGTTGCGGCTGCGCCGGCGTTGCCGGACCGACCGAATGAGTTTTGTCGCTGGGAAGACCGGTCTGTCTGTTTTGCATGATTCGCCAAGCTTTTGTTTTTCCAGTCTTTTTCCGCGCCGTTCAGCGAAAATTTGCGAACGGTCGTACAAGAATAATGGGAATTTTGTCCGATATGCCCCGCCGGCCCGCGCTTCCGCTCGCGCTTCGACCGGCGGCCAATCGGTACGACCATCGGGAAGACGCATGACCGCCGCAAACTTCCGTCCGAATTCCGTATTGCGGGGCACCGGGCGCCCCCTCCCCTTCGCCGCCGCGCCGCTCGCTTTCCTCCTTGCGGGCGCCCTGTTCGCCGGCTGCTCGAAGAATCCGGTCACCGGCGAGAAGGAGTTCGCGCCCTATTCGACGCGGGACGAGATCAATCTCGGCAAGCAGCATTACGGACCGCTGCAGCAGGCCCAGGGCGGGCGCTTCAAGACGGACCCGAAGCTGGCCGCCTATGTCCGGCAAGTCGGCCGGCGGGTCGCGAAGGTCAGCGACCGCACGAAACTGCCCTACGAGTTCGTCGTCATCAACAACAGCGTGCCCAACGCCTGGGCCCTGCCGGGCGGCAAGATCGGCATCAACCGCGGCCTGCTGCTCGAAATGGAGAACGAGGCCGAGCTCGCCGCCGTGCTGTCCCACGAAGTCGTCCACTCCGCCGCCCGCCACGGCGGACAGGCGCTGACCCGCAACCTGCTGTTCGGCGTCGCGCAGATCGCCATCGCGCTGACCGGCCGGAAATCGCAGCATATCAACTACATCCTGGGCGGCTCCGGCCTCGCCTTCCAGCTCATCAACCGGGGCTACAGCCGGGACGCCGAGCGCGAGGCCGATTTCTTCGGCATGAAATACATGCACCGGGCGGGCTACGACACGCGCGCCGCCGTCAGCCTCCAGCAGAAGTTTGTCGCGCTCAGCAAGGGGCGGCGGCAGAACTGGCTGACCGGCCTGTTCGCAACCCATCCGCCGTCCAAGGAGCGGGTCAAGAACAACCGCAAGGCGCTCAAGAAGTTCCCGCCGGGCGGCGATCTCGGCCGCAAGCGCTACGACCGGCAGCTCGCCTGGCTGCGCACGCGCCGGCCGGCCTATGCCGCGGCGGACAAGGCGCGCAGGACGATGACGGCGGCGCCGGCACGCGCCCTGCCCCTGATCGAAAGGGCGATCACGCGGGTGCCGGACGAGGCGCAGTTCCACGGCTTGAAGGGCCAGATCCTCGCCCGCATGGGCCGCTATACGGCCGCCGTCGAAGCGTACAATGCCGCGATCCGCCGGGATTCCGGCTATTACGAGCATTTCCTCGGCCGCGGCCTGGCCAATTCGGCGCTGGGCAACCGCGCCGGATCGCAAAGCGACCTCAGATACAGCTACAGCCTGCTGCCGACCTCGCTGGCCGGATACGCCCTGGGCAACCTCCGTCTCGCAAGCGGCGACAGCGCCGGCGCCAAGACCCTGTTCGCGGCTGCCGGCAATGCCAAGGGCGATGTCGGCGAAGCCGCGCGGGCGCGCCACGCCATGCTCGATATCGCGGACAATCCGGGGCGCTACGTCACGGCCCGGCCGGTGTTCCGGTTCCGGCGGCTCCTCGTGCGCGTGTCGAACCGGACGGGCTACCGCATTACGAGCATCGCGGTCAGCCTGACCGGGACCGTCGGCAAGCGGCCGGTCTGGAACCGGCTGCAGTCGCCGGGCCTGGGCGCCCACGGCTCGTTCGATCTCGACACCGGCATTACGGTCGGCCCGAAGGAGTCGGCAAAGGCCGAAGCCAGGGTCGTCCGCGCCCGCATCCTGGCCGACCTGCGACCGCTGCGGCGCTACTATCCGTAGCCAGCCGGATACGGCGGAACCGTCAAACGCGGCAGTTTTGGCCAGCGGGACGACGCTGACGCAGGACGGGCCGGCGGTGGCCGATTTTCAATTCTGCGGCGGCGGCCTCAGCCGTTCCAGGACGTCGGTATGGCGGAGAAAGCGGTTGTGCCGGGCATGGTCGAGCGGAAACCGGCCGTGCGGATCGCGGACGCCGACGTCGGCGCCGGCTTCGACCAGCCGGTCCGGAATGCCGCGGTACCAAGCGTAGGCCGCAGCGGTAAGGAGCGGCGTCCAGCCGAAATCGTCGCGCGCTTCGATGCTGGCGCCGGCCTCGATCAACGCGGTAATCGCTTCGGGCAGGTCCGAGCACGTCGCCGCGCTGTGCAGCGGCGTCGCGCCGAACGCGTCCCGGGCGCCGGGGTCCGCGCCCGCTGCAAGCAGCGCAGCGATTCCGGATGCCGAGTTTGCCAGCGCCGCCGCCCTGTGCAGCGGCGTCTGACCGAAGGCGTCGCGCGCCCGCGCATCGGCGCCGGCCGCAAGCAGCGACCGGGCGATCGCCGGAAACTGCCTGTGCGCCGCCGCCATAAACAGCGGCGTTGCGCCGTCCGCCCATCGTGCGTCCGGATCGGCGCCGGCTTCCAGCATTGCGGCGACGATGTCCGGCGTCCGGGCACTCTGCACCGCGACATGCAGGGCACTAGCGCCATCGTCGCGGCGCGCATCGGGCGATCCGCCGGCCGCGGCGAGGGCGGCGACGACCGCCGGCTCTTCGGACAGGGTCGCCGCCAGGTGCAGCGGGGTTTCGCCAATCTCGCTGCGCGCATGCACGTCAGCGCCGGCTGCGGCCAACGACGCGATAACCTCCGGCGATTTTGCGCTTTCCGCCGCAACGTGAAGCGGCGTGCAACCATGCTCGTCGCGCGCATCGGGATCGGCGCCCGCCTCGAGCAGGAATTCGACCGTGGCGGTGTCTTCCGCGCCCGCAGCCGCACCGTGCAGGGGCGTACCGCCCCAGAACCCGCCGGACGCATTGACATCGGCGCCGGCGGCCAGCAGCGCCGTCATCGCCGGAACATTCTCCTTTCCCGCCGCCGAATGCAGCGGCGAATCGCCCGGCGCCTCGACAGCGCCGGGGTCGGCGCCGGCATCGAGCAGCATTCTGAAAATCCCAAAGGCGTTCTCGTCCTTGGCGGCGGCGTGCAGCGGCGCGTGGCCGTAGCGGTCGGGCAGGTCGAGCGCAGCGCCCGCGGCAAGCAAGGCGCGGATCGCCGGAATGTTGCGCTCCCGGACTGCGAGATGCAGGGGCGTCCAGCCCCGGTTTCCGACTTTGTCCGATTCGCCGGTATCGCGGTTGTCGACATCGGCGCCGGCGGCGAGCAGGGCATTGAGGAACTCCAGCCCGTTCCTGCTCTTGACGGCCTCGTGCAGCGGCGCGTCGCCAAGATCGTCCAGCGCATTGAGATCGGCGCCGGCCGCGATCAGGGCCCGGACCGCGGGCATGTTCCCTTGCCAGATTGCTTTGTGCAGGGGCGTTTCGCCGGAAAAGCCGTCGCGGACGTCGGGATCGGCGCCCGCGGCGAGCAGGCATTCGACCGCCGGCTGATTCCACTTCCAGACCGCCTCGTGCAGCGGCGTGCCGCCGCCGTTGCTGACAGGCTGGAGATCGGCCCCCGCGGCGACCAAGGCGCGGAGGGCGTCGATCGCGCCCAGCGTTTCGGCGGCGATATGGAGCGCCGTCTGGCCGAACACATTGCGTGCGTCGACCTCGGCGCCGGACAGGATCATCCGGCGGACCGCCGCGCCGGACTTCGCGCGCGCAGCCGCAACGTGCAACGCCGTTCCCCCGTCGACGCCCGGAACCTCATTCGGCTTTGCCGTCCGGAAGGCCGTCAGGAGCTTTCTCAGAGAAATTTGCATTGCACCCGAGATTTCACAGTGACGGCCTCAGCTGACGGAGGCTCCGCCCGCCCTACACCAGCCGGCTCTGGTTGATCGCAGCCTTGATGAAGGACATGAACAGCGGGTGGGGCGCGAAGGGGCGGCTCTTCAGTTCGGGGTGGAACTGGACGCCGACGAACCAGGGATGGCCCTCCAGCTCGACGATCTCCGGCAGCGCGCCGTCCGGCGACAGGCCGGAAAAGCGCAGCCCCGCCGCCTCCAGCTTCTCGCG
Organism: Alphaproteobacteria bacterium; assembly: GCA_965202925.1. Classification (GTDB taxonomy): domain Bacteria; phylum Pseudomonadota; class Alphaproteobacteria; order Bin65; family Bin65; genus Bin65. The sequence continues at coordinate 348,678 of CBDBCG010000005.1, forward strand.
ATAGTTGATGTTGACCTCGTAGCGGTGGCGGTGGCGCTCGCTGATCGTGGTGTCGCCGTAGATGCGATGGACCTTGCTGCCGCGCGCCAGCTTCGCCGGATAGGCGCCGAGACGCATCGTGCCGCCGAGATCGCCGTCCGCCTCGCGGGTCTCCCGTTCGTTGCCGCGCATCCATTCGGTCATGGTGCCGACCACCGGGTCGTCGGTCGGGCCGAACTCGGTCGAGTTGGCTTTCCCGATGCCGGCAAGCGCGCGCGCGGCCTCGATCACCGCCATCTGCATGCCGAAGCAGATGCCGAAATAGGGCACGGCGTGTTCGCGGGCGAAGCGGGCCGCCAGGATCTTGCCCTCGGCGCCGCGCTCGCCGAATCCGCCGGGCACCAGGATGCCGTTGACGCCGCCCAGATGCGGGATCGGGTCTTCCTGCTCGAAGATCTCCGAATCGATCCAGCGCAGCTCGACCCTTGCGTCGTTGGCGATGCCGCCGTGGGTCAGCGCTTCCTGGAGCGACTTGTAGGCGTCCTGCAGGCCGGTGTACTTGCCGGCGATGGCGATGGCCACCCGGCCTTCCGGCCGGATCACCCGCTCGACGATGCGCTCCCACTGGTGCAGTTCCGGCTTCCCCTCGTCGAGCCCGAAATAGCGGCAGACCGCGGTATCGAAGCCTTCGGCGTGCAGTCTCAGCGGCACGTCATAGATCGTCTCGGCGTCGAGCGCCTGGATCACCCGGTCGGGGGCGATGTTGCAGAACAGGGCGATCTTGCGCCGCGCGCCCTCCGGTATCTCGCGGTCGCAGCGGCACAGCAGGATGTCCGGCTGGATGCCGAGGCCGAGCAGTTCCTTGACGCTGTGCTGGGTCGGCTTGGTCTTCAACTCGCCGGCCGAAGGAATCCAGGGCACCAGCGTCAGGTGGCAGAACATGGAACGCTCGCGGCCGAGCTCGTTGCCAAGCTGCCGGATCGCCTCCAGGAAGGGCAGGCCCTCGATGTCGCCGACCGTGCCGCCGATCTCGCACAGCACGAAATCCATGCCGTCGGTATCGCGCAGGACCATCTCGCGGATCATGTCGGTGACGTGGGGGATGACCTGCACCGTCGCGCCCAGATAGTCGCCGCGGCGCTCCTTCGAAAGCACGTTGCGGTAGACCTGCCCGGCACTGAAACTGTCGGTCCGGCGCGCCGGCACGCCGGTGAAGCGCTCGTAGTGGCCGAGGTCGAGATCGGTCTCCGCGCCGTCGTCGGTCACGAAGACCTCGCCGTGCTGATACGGGCTCATCGTGCCCGGATCGACGTTGAGATAGGGATCGAGCTTGCGCAGGCGGACGGTGTAGCCCCGGGCCTGGAGCAGCGCGCCCAGCGCCGCCGAGGCCAGCCCCTTGCCGAGCGACGACGTCACCCCGCCGGTAATGAAGATGAAGCGCGTCGTGCCCATGACGGGACCGCACCGTATCATCGACGGGCCGATCCGAAAAGCTCTCGGAAACGCAGCCGGCGCGGACCGGCGGGACAGTGGGGGTATCGGGCCGGGCGCTTCGGGAGGAGCGCCGCGGCCACCGCTATTGCTTCGGCGCGGCCGGCGTTCGTTCCGCCGGCACCTGGGTGCTGCCCTGCTGCGCCGCGTTCCCCGAGCCGGTCACCACGCTGGTCGGCGCCCGCTTGTTGCCCGACATGATGGCAAGCGCCATGCTGGATGCGATGAAGAGCGCAGCGATCACCGCAGTCGCCCGTGTCAGCAGGTTGGCCGTCGCCGCGCCCGTCAGGAAGCCGCTCATGCCGCCGCCGCCCCCGCCGCCGCCGATGCCGAGCGCGCCGCCCTCGCTGCGCTGCAGCAGCACGACGCCGATCAGCGCGACCGCAAGAATCAGATGAACGATCAGGAGAACGAGTTCCATTTTCGGTCTGCGGCGGTTCCGTGTGTCGGTTGCCGGCAGCGGGCGTCGCGCCGGATGGCGGGCATATAGGCGCTCGCCGGCGAAAAATCCATAAAGTTCATACCCGCTTGCGCCAACGGGACGCGCTTCCGGCCGGAGCCCGGTGGCGCGCCGGAATCCTGGCGCTACGGCGCTTCGCCGAGTTCGCGCACGACATTCTCCAGCCCGGTCGTGCCCCTGTTCAGCCCGACTTTCTGGAGAAAGCGGCAATTCTCGCCGAGGCCCCAGATGTTGCTGCTGTTGGCCATGACGCCGCCGTCGACCGTAATGGTCTCGCCGGTGATGAAGCGGGCGTCGTCGGAGGCGAGGAAAGCCGCGGCGGCGGCGATGTCCTCCGGCCGGCCGCGGTCCGGCCAGGGCTGGCGCTCGCTCATGTCGGGCAGGCGCGAAGGATCGCCGCCGTGGGCGAGCGGCGTATCGATCAGGCCGGGCGCCACGCCGTTCACCCGGATGCGGTAGGACGCCAGTTCCAGGGCGAGGCTGCGCACCAGGTTCATCACCGCCGCCTTGGCCGCCGAATAGGCATGCGGCCCGCCGCCGCCCGAAAGGCCGGCGACGCTTCCGGTCGCCACGATGGCCCCGCCCGCCGGAGCGCCATCGGAACCGCCCGGATTGGCGCGCATCGCCGGCACCGCATGTTTCGCGCCGAGGAACACGCTGCGCACCAGGAAGGCGAAGCTGGTGTCCCACTCCTCCACCGTCGTCTCCGTCACCGGGCCGATGGCGCCGCCGACGCCGGCGTTCAGGAAGGCGACCTCCAGCCGGCCCCATTGCGCGGCCGCGCCCTCGAAGCAGCCTCTGACCGCCGCCTCGTCGGCCACGTCGGCCCGGACATAATCGATGCGCCCGCCATGGCCGGCGGCGCGGGCCAGCGCCAGCGTCTCTTCGGCGTTGGCGTCGTTCAGATCGGCGAAGGTGACGCTTGCGCCCTCCTCCAGAAACCGCAGCACCGCTGCCCGGCCGATACCGCTCGCCCCGCCGGTGACGACCGCCGCCCTTCCCTCGAATCTGCTGCCGGACCTGTCCGCCATGTTCCGCTCCGCCGCTGGGAAATTTCCGCCACCAAGCCCGAAAGTTGCCGCGGGTCAAGGCTCGCCCTTGCCGAACCGCCTCTTCGGGGACCACTTTGCCGCCGACGCCCTCCCCAGCCGTCAGCCGCCCCGATGACCGAGCCCCATCCGCTCCGCTTTTTCAACACGCGCACCCGCCGGATCGAGCCGTTCGAGCCGATCGCGCCGCCGAAGGTGACGCTCTATTGCTGCGGGCCGACGGTCTACAACTACGCCCATATCGGCAACCTGCGGACCTATGTTTTCGAAGACCTGCTGCAGCGCACGCTCCGCATGGCGGGCTACGACCTGCACCATGTGATGAACATCACCGATGTCGGCCATCTGGAATCGGACGCCGACGAAGGCGACGACAAGATGATGCTGGCGGCGGCGCGCGAGCGCAAATCGCCCTGGGACATCGCCCGCTTCTACGAGGACGAGTTCTTCCGCCATACCGACATGATGCGCATCTGCCGGCCGGACACGGTCTGCCGGGCGACCGAGCACATCTCCCAGATGATCGCCATGGTCGAGCGGCTGGTCGCGCGCGGCCATGCCTACGAGGCCGGCGGCAACGTCTATTACGACACGGCGACCTTTCCGGCCTATCCGGACTTCGCGCGCCTGCAGATAGACGCCCAGGAAGCGACCGAGCGGGTCGACGCGGACGAACGCAAGCGCAACCCGGCGGATTTCGTGCTCTGGTTCAGCCAGTCGAAATACCCCAACCAGATCATGAAATGGGACTCGCCCTGGGGCGCCGGATTTCCCGGTTGGCATATCGAATGCTCGGCGATGGCGAGCGAATATCTCGGCGAGACCATCGACCTGCATTGCGGCGGCATCGACCATGTGCCGGTCCACCACACCAACGAGATCGCGCAGTCCGAGGGCTGTTTCGGCCACCGCTGGGTCAACACCTGGCTGCACGGCGAGTTCCTGATTGTGGACGACGCGAAGATGGCGAAGTCGAGCGGCGATTTCCTGCATCTCGACCGGCTGGTCGAGGCCGGCTACGACCCGATGGACTACCGCTACCTGCTGCTGACCGGCCACTACCGGTCAAGGCTCAGCTTCAGCTTCGAGGCGCTGGACGGCGCGCGCCAGTCTCTGAAGACGCTGCGCAACCTGGCCCACGACTGGAGCTATGCTTCGCGGGACGGCGGCAATGTTCGCGACGGTGCGACGGCTGAATGGCGCGCGCGCTTCAGGAAAACGCTGGCCAACGACCTGCATGTGCCGAACGCCCTTGCCGTTGCCTGGAAAGTGGCGCGGGATACGGTGCTCGGGCCGGCGGAAAAGCTCGCCCTGATGCTCGAATTCGACGCCGTCTTCGGCCTCGATCTCGCCGCAGCGACCGAGAGCCGGTCGTTGCCCGAAGAATTGATGGCGCTGATCGCCCGGCGCGAAAAGGCGCGCGCCGACAAGGACTGGGCCATCGCCGACGCCCTGCGCGACGAACTGCGGGCCCGCGGCGTCGCCATCAAGGACCGGCCGGGCGGCACGGACTGGGAGCTGGTGGGCTGACGGCGCCGCCGGGCCGCGCCGTCTTGCCCGGCAACCGCGGGGTTCGGATCAGGCCGCGGGCGTTGCGGTGGTCAGGCGCAGGCCGACGGCGCCGACGACGATCAGCGCGATGCACGCCAGTTGAACGATCCCGAGATGTTCGTCGAACAGAACGAACCCGATCAGCGTTATGGCGAGAATGCCGACCCCGGCCCAGATCGCGTAGGCGACTCCGACCGGGATGACCTTGAGGGCGGGCGCCATGACCCAGAAGCAGGCGCTGTAGCAGACGATGGCGAGCACGCCCCAATGCCACTTTTCGAAACCGTTCGACAGTTTCAGCAACAGTGTTCCCGCCACCTCAAGCGCGATGGCGCAGGCCAGGAGAAACCAGGCGCTCATTTGTCGTCCTTCCGGTGTTGAGAATCGGCGGTCGCCGGGTCAGAGCCCGAGCCGGCTGCGGATTGCGCCGACATAGTCGTCCGGCCGGGTCACATAGGGGAAATGGCCGCCCCAGTCGAAGGTATGGACGTGGGCGCCCGGATAGCGGTCGACGACGCCCCGGCGGACCGGCGCCGTGACCAGTTGGTCGTCGTCGGATTGCAGGATCGTCAGCCGATCCGGCGCCACCGCCGCGGCCGGAATTTCCGTCACCCGCGACAGAGCCAGCAGGCGGGCCTTGAAGGCGCGGCCGGAAAAGCTGTTCGCCAGCTCGTCGGCCAGAAAACGCTTGATCGCAGCCATTTCCGGCCGCGGCTCAGGCCACCGTGCAAGGTTTTGCGTAACGACGGATTTGAGCGCCGCGCCGGACGCGGCGAGCACCTCGGCCTCCGACGGAAATCCGGCGGCCCGGATCGCGTCGGCCGTGGCGATCGAGTTGGCGACGAACAGGTGACCGACCCGGTCCGGATGGCGCGCGCCGATTGCCTGGGTCAGCATTCCGCCGAGGGACGAGCCCAAGACATGGGCCCCGCCCGCATCCAGCCGGTCGAGCAATGCAACCGCGCCGTCGGCAATCCGCAGGAAATCGCCGATCATCGGATAGGTGACCGAAATCACCCTGATGTCCGGCGCCAGGGCCTCGATGACCTTACGGAAGATGTCGGCGTTGCCCAGCGTGCCGGGACAGAGCAGCAGGCTGGCGCCGCCGGGTACGGCGCCGGTGTCGATGACGCGCCAGACCGATCCGCGGACCCCGATCGACGCGACCGGGCAGCGCGCCCGGAAAGCGTTGGCTTCGGCGATATAGTCCGGTTCCGTGCTCATGGAGACTCCTGGCCGCTGAATTGTTCCCCACGCGACAGGCTTACCGCCCGATGCAACAGCCGGCAATGGCCCGCACGCGGCGGGATCAGGACAGCTGCGGATCCGGTTTCGGGACGGAGATCAGGTCGTAGCCGGTCTCGGTGATGACGACCTGCTCCTCCAGCTTGATGCCCTCCCTGCCGCCGACCCGGCCGGTGTAAGTCTCGACGCAAACGACCATACCGGGTTCGAAGACGCCGTCGTAGCCCGCTGCATCGAAATCCTGCGGATAAGGAATGGCCGGCCATTCGTCGCACAGGCCGACGCCGTGGACCAGCACGCCGTAACGGCGCGGCAGGCAATCCTCGGGCAGAAGCCGGGCTTTCTCGACGAATTCGCGAAAGCCGAGGCCGGGCTTGAGCAGTTCCGTATTGTACTGAACCTGCTCCTGCGCGATCTCGTAGAGCGCGCGCTGCTCGTCGCTGCCCCGGTCTTCGCCGCACAGCCAGGTCCGGGAAATATCGGCGCAATAGCCGTAGGGACCGACGAGATCGGTGTCGAAACCGACGATGTCGCCGGCCTGGATGGCATAGCCGCCGCATTCCTGGAACCACGGATTGGTGCGCGGCCCGGCCGCCAGCAGGCAGGTCTCGACCCATTCCGATCCACGGCTGACCGCGGCGTTCCAGAAGGCGCCCCAGAGCTCAAGTTCGGTCATGCCGGGATTCAGCGCGGCGCGGGTATCGTCCAGCGCGTCGAGGCAGGCCGTCATGGCGCGCCGCATCGCCTTGATCTCTTCCGCGGATTTGATGTTCCGGGCCGTCTCGATGATCGGCTGGGCGTCGACCACTTCGAGATTGTGGCCTTCCAGGGCGTGAATGCCGGCCGGCGGGCCGTGATCGATCGCCAGACGGCGGTTACCGCCGCCATGGGTGTCGATCAGGTCCGCGAGCTCGGCCGACCATTTGCGGTAAATCTCGGGCAGGCGGCTCCCGCCATGGAAGAAGTAGGGGCCGTTGGCCGGGCGGACCTCGTCGATCACGACCGAGTGGGCGCTCAGATGCCTGCAGTTGTGAAACTCGAACAGCACCACCGGCCCGTCGGCCGCCACGAAGGCGTAGCGCGCGGCATTGTGCGTGATCCAGACCTGCATGTTGGTCGAATCGGTCAGGTAACGCACGTTGAGCGGATCGAACAGCACCATGCCGGCGACATCCGCCTTGCGCATCTCGGCGCGCGTCCGCTCGACCCGGTAGCGCTGGATGGCCGGCAGGTCGGGCGCATCGAGGCCGCGCGCCGCCCAGTCGGCCTCGACCGCCTCGCCATACCCGATGATGTAGCGGTTCAGCCTGCCCGCCTCTTCCATCTGCCGGGCATCGCGCTCGGCAAGCGACAAGGCGTTCGCTTCGGCACCCGACTGACGGGGATAGGCGGGTCGATTCATCGGCAGCCTCCGCGGTAAAGGGCGCGGTTCATCTCATTATTTTTGCGTGCCGGCAAGCGGAATCCGGCGAGCCCCGGCGCCGATCGGGAAAGCCGGGCGGATCAGCCGGCGCCGGCGCCGCCCGTTTCCATTTCGCCCTCTTTCAAAATTGCATTCACCATTTCCAGCAAACTTTTGGCCCGGAAAGGTTTTTCCAGAATTCTATCGGCACCGAGAGCCTGCGCGCGGCGCAGGCTGGATAGCGAATCGAGCCGTTCGGCGCCGCCGGATATCACGATAATCCGGGGCCGCGGCACTTCCCTGGACAGCGCCCGGACGATATCGAGGCCGTTGAGTTCCGGCATGGTCAGATCGGTTATCACCAGATCCGGCCGGGCGGTCCGGAACATCGCGAGGCCGGCCTCGCCTGCACCGGCCGAGACGACGGCATAACCGTCGCTTTCCAGAAGATCGCCAATGGCTTCCCGCAGAAGTTCGTCATCATCGATGAGCAGGATGCGCCGTGCCATGACCGTCCCCGGTTCGCGATACCGGAATATCCGTCGAACCGGGATGGTTGGACATTAACTTCCCGTCACAATCGGGTGACGCCGCCGGCCCGCCCGGCAGGCTGGCGCGGTCCGGGCTAACGGGCGCCGCCGTTCAGCAGACGCCATATTCGATACGGCGTAGCCGGCATGTCGAAACCGTCGACGCCGCACTGCTCCAGGGCGTCGACAACGGCATTGGCGACCGCCGGCAGTGCGCCGGTCGTTCCCGCCTCTCCGCAACCCTTGACCCCGAGCGGATTGGCCGCCGTCGGCACCGGATGGTCGCCGACGATCATCTGCGAAAGGTCCGGCAGGTCCGAGGCCCGCGGGATCCGGTAATCCATCAGCGAGCCGCTCAGGCACTGGCCGTCGCGATCCAGCACCACCTCTTCCATCAGCGCCTGGCCCAGCCCCTGGGTCACGCCGCCATGCATCTGCGCTTCGACGAGCATGGGATTGACGATCGTCCCGAAGTCGCCGACCGCGACGTAGCGGTCGACCGTTATCGCGCCGGTTTCGGGGTCCAGTTCGATCTCGCAGATATGGCAGCCGTTCGGAAAGGCCGAGGGCGGCGTGTCGACGACCAGTCCGACATCGAGGCTGTCGAGCCCTTCGCCCGGCGGAGGATCGGCTTTCATGCGTGCCGCGAGGTCATGCAGCGCGATGGCACGGTCGGTGCCGGCGACGCGGAACTCTCCGCCGCCGAACTCGATATCGGCCGCCGCCGCCTCAAGGTAATGCGCCGCCGCCGCGCGGCCCTTCCCGATGACGGCTTCGGCCGCCTCGACCGCCGCCTTACCGCTCGCCATCAGCGAGCGGGAGCCGCCGGAACCGCCGCCGTGGAGCAGCGCGTCGCTGTCGCCCTGCAGCAGCCCGATTCGGTCGTAAGGCACGCCGAGCGCGGAGCCGAGCACTTGGGAATAGGCGCTTTCGTGGCCCTGGCCGTAATCCTTGGTGCCGGTTATGAAGGTGATCCCGCCGTCCGGCTCGAACCGGATACCGCCCATCTCCCTGCCGGGCGGCGCGGTCGCTTCGAGGTAGCTGGCAATGCCGACGCCGCGGACCAGGCCGCGCGCTTCGCTGTCCGCCCTGCGCGCCGCGAGACCGGCCGTGTCTGCTGCCGCCAGCGCCTTGTCCAGCACGGCCTCGAATTCGCCTTCGCCGTAGACCTGGCCCGAGACCGCCGTGTAGGGCAGTTCGTCGGGCCGGAGCAGGTTGATCCGGCGCATCTCCGCCGGGTCCCGGCCGGTTTCCCGCGCGGCCTGGTCGACCAGCCGGTCGGTGAACAGGTTGGCGTCCGGCCGGCCGGCGCCGCGATAGGCGGCCACCGGGTTATGGTTGGTCAGCACGCAGCGCATGTTCACGAAGGCCGCGGGAATCCGGTAGAGCGAGGCGCCGTTCTTCAGGATGTTGGTGGAACCGGGCAACGGCCCGACGCCGGAGACGAAAGCTCCCATATTCGCGACACCGGTCAGGCGCATGGCAAGGATGCGGCCATCCGAGTCGAGCGCCAGTTCGCCGTCGACATGGATATCCCGCCCGGCGGCGTCGCCGAGGAAGCTGTCGGAGCGGTCGTCGCGCCAGCGCACCGGACGGCCGGTCAGGCGGGCGGCCGCGAGGCACAGCACATGTTCCGGATAGGCGCCGCCCTTCATGCCGAAGGAACCGCCGACATCCTCCATCAGAACCCGGACGTCGCCGGTTTCGCCGCCCAGCAGGTGGGCCAGGGTCCGGGACAGGCCGAACGCCCCCTGCCCCCCCGTGTGCAGCGTGTAACGGCCGGTCGCGGCATCCCAAAGGCCGACGCCGCTGCGCGGTTCGATCGGGGTCGGCGCGACCCGCTGGCTGGCGATGCGCAGGCGGGTGACGTGGGCCGCGCCGGCGATAGCCCTTTCCGTCGCCGTTTCGTCGCCGCCCACCCAGTCGAGCGCGACATTGCCGGGGACGCTGTCGTGGATGAGCGGCGCGTCGGGTTCCGGCGCCCGCCACGGATCGAGCAGCACGGGCAGCGACTCGATCTCCAGCGCGATGGCCTCGGCAGCGTCGCGCGCCTGCTCCAGCGTGTCGGCCACGACAAATGCGACGGGCTCGCCGGCGAAGCGGACCCGGCCGTGCGCCAGGGCGTGGCGGACCGGCACGGCGATGGCCTCGCCGTTGCGGCCCTTGATCGGCAGGCGGCACGGGATCGGCCGGCAGCCGAACTCGATCAGATCCTGCGCGCGCAGGACGAGACGGACGCCGGGCATGGCCGCGGCGGCGGCGGTGTCGAGAGTGCGGATATCGCCATGGGCTTCCGGCGAGCGCAGGACATAGCCGGCGAGCGCGCCCGCGATCCGGACATCGTCGGCATAACGCCCGCGCCCGGTCAGCAGCCGCCGGTCTTCCTTGCGCGGCGCCCGGTCGCCGATGCCGTAATGCCGTTCCCCGCCGCCGTCCATGATCCCCGTTCCTCCCCGACAGACGAACGGCGCCCGCCCGAGCGCCGCTGCGCCGGGAACATAGCGGCCCGGCGCCGGCGGGGCGAGTCATGGCCGGTGCGCCGTTTCGGTATGGCCGGACACGCAGCGCCGTCCCTTTCGAAAGCACAAATTACGAATTTTTTACCGTTTTCTATTTTTGTTCTTGCATTTTTTGATAAGGTTGCTATATTTCCTCACATAATACCGTAGACACGGAATGCCTGGAGGAACCGGAAATGCAAAAAAACGCCATACCTAGAATGGTCTGTATACCCCGATGCCCTGCGGTCCCGCGCCGCTCAAACCGTTGCTGCGCCTTGCGTTGCGCCGCCGAACCGCCGCTCGCGGCCATCCTGACCGGTCTGACCGGTTAAGGCGGCGCCATGGCTTACATCTACTCGGCCTACGAAGCGAAGGCGCAGTTCTCCGAGGTCATCCGGGAGGTGCGCAAAGGCCGGATCGTCACCGTCACCTACCGGGGGGAACCGGCAGCGGAAATCCGCCCGATCGAGCGGCACCAGATGCCGACGCTCGAAGAAATGCTGAGCGAGCTCGAACGCAACGGCACGCTGGTCCGCCCGATATTTCCGAGGCAGACGTTCCGGCCGGTCGAACGGCGGCCCGGCGGCCTGTCGCGGTTTCTTGCCGGGCGCGGCGAATGAGCATCGCCTATGTCGACACGTCGGTGCTGGCGGCCATCGCCTTCGACGAGCCGGGCGCGGCGGAGCATGCGCGCCGGCTGGACGGCTTTACCCGCCTGCTCTCGTCCAACCTGCTCGAAGCCGAGATGCGCGCGGCGTTCGCTCGCGAGAAGCTGTATTTCCGGGAAAGCACGATCGCGGGGATCGAATGGATCACGCCCGACAGGACGCTTGCCCTCGAAGTTGCGGCAGTGCTCGAAACGGGCGACCTGCCGGCCGCCGGCCTGTGGCATGTCGCGACGGCACTCTTTGTCTTTCCGTATACCGGCCAATTCGCGTTCGCCACGCTCGACGCCCGGCAAACCGCGGTTGCGGAAGCGCTCGGCCTTCCCGTCCCGTGGAAGGCGGACCTGCCGTGAACGGGCTCCGCCCCGCGGCGGCGCGCCCGCTCCCCTACCCCACGACCTCCGGCAGCGTCGTGGCCGGCGGGGTGTTGCGCGAGCGGCCGCAGCGCACGGCGCCGTCGACGATCACCATGCCGACGCCCGGCACGTCGCCCATGCGCACCGATTCCAGGATCGTGTTCCCTGCCGTGTGCTGGGCCTTGTCCATGATGACGAAATCGGCGGCGCGGCCCTCCTCGATCAGGCCGACATCGAGATCGCGCATCCGCGCCGTGTTGCCGGTGGCGAAGCAGAACACGATCTCCGCCGGCACCTCGCCGACGCTCGACAGCATGGCGATCAGGCGCAGGATGCCGAGCGGCTGCACGCCGGAGCCCGCCGGCGAATCGGTGCCGAGGATAATGCGCTCCGGCTGGCCCAGCTCCATGGTCGTGCGCATGGCGAAGAGGGCGGCCAGCTCGTTGCCGTTATGCACGATCTCGACGGCGCGGCTGCACTGCTCGCACAGGCAGCGGATCTGCTCGAGCGGAAGCGCGGTGTGGCCGCCGTTGATATGGCCGATCACGTCGGCGTCGGCTTCGAGCACGACATCCTTGTCGATCAGGCCGGAGCCGGGAATCGACGGACCGCCGGTGTGGATCGTGCTCTGGATGCCGTATTTGCGCGCCCAGGCGACCATCTGCTTGGCTTCCTCGCCCTGCTTGACGCCGCCGAGCCCGACCTCGCCGAGCAGCTTGACGCCGTTGCGCGCCATCTCGGCAAAATCCTCCTCCTCCATGCCCTTCTCGATCACCGGCGCGCCGGCGTGGACCTTCATGCCGGCCGGGCGCATGGCGTCGAAGGCGCGCTGCGCGGTCACCGCCAGCGCCTTGAGGCCGACGATATCCTTGGGCCGGCCGGGCAGATGGACCTCGCCGGCCGAGATCATCGTGGTGACGCCGCCGTTCAGGAAGCTGTCGATCCAGTTGAACTGGTTCTGGCGCGGCGTCCAGTCGCCGAACACCGGGTGGACATGGCTGTCGATCAGGCCGGGCGCGAGCGTGGTGCCCTTCGCGTCGATCACGGTGTCTGCGCCGGCGGTATTGAGATCGGCTTCACTGCCGAAACCGTCGATCCGGCCGTCCACGGCGACGATGCAATCGGCGTCCAGGATCGGCTGGGCCAGATCGCCGGACAGCATCAGGCCGATATTGCGGACGACCGTCTTGCCCTTCGGCGGCGCGGTGGAAACGGTAAGGCTCATGGCATTTCTCCCTGTCCCGGGCGGACTCCGTTGCGTTCAATCCCCAGTCTCGCGCCGTCGGCGCGTTTGGGATTTCCGCCGCAAATTTCACGTCGGTTTGCAATCGGTGCCCCGACGCCCGCGGGAAAGGTGTATTTCGGCACGGGAGAAGTGCCGTGCCGCACCCCTCCCTTTCCGGATTTCGCTGCTATTGCGCGACGCTCATGTCCGAATCCCCCTCCCCTTGGGGGAGGGGTTAGGGGAGGGGTCGTTTGTTGGCGCGCAGATGCCTGAATTGGGTGCTGCGGTAACTTCCGCGGACCCCTCCCCCTGACCCCCTCCCCCAAGGGGAGGGGGGAGTGTAGTGCCGGATGATCGACTGTGAAACGCATGGCGGGTCTCCCGAAAACCGATCCGCGGATTCCCACGTTATCTGAGCCCGTCCTCGCCCACGGCCTGGTCGACGGTCAGGCCACCGACGCGGGGCAGCGGGCGGCCGCTGTCGGTTACGGCGACGGCGACGAGGATTTCGTCGGCGGCCGGCGCATCGGGAATGCGCACTTCGATGCCGTCGAAATGGCTGCGGACATAGGCGGCGTCCTTGTGGCCGAGCGGCACGTCGAGCGGCGTGCCCGGCCCGCCCCGCTTCTTGGACGACGGCACCAGCGCAGCGCCCTTCTCCACGGCCTTGCGCAGCGGCGCGCCGAGCCGCGGATGCAGGATCGCCGCGGCATGCTCCAGCTCGCCGCGCTCGCCGACCACGGCCGCTTTGCCGTAGCTCTCGGCTTCCGACGGCTCGATGCCCAGGACGGCGACCGCCTTGTCGCCGAGATAGCCGCCCAACTCCGCGCCGATTTCCATCAGCGGTTCGAGGTCTTCGACATACTCGCCGGCGAACGGGTTGGCGATCACGGCGATGGCGACGGCGCGGCGGGTCGGCGGGTCGATGGTCCGGCCCATCTCCTTGCGGGTGTCTTCCACCAGCACCATGGTCTTGCGGATATCGGCCTTCATGGCGGTTTCTCCCTTCCCCATTTCGCGGGGTTCACACGGTCAGATAGGTGTTGCGCACTTCCGTATCGGCGGCAAGCGCGTCCATCGTGCCCTCGTAGCGGATGCGCCCCTTCTCGACGATGTAGGCGCGGTCGCTTACGGCGGTCGCGAAATGAAGGTTCTGTTCCGACAGCAGAATCGACAGGCCCTCGGCCTTGAGCGCCTGGATGGTCGCGGCCATCTGGTCGACGATCACCGGCGCCAGCCCCTCGGACGGCTCGTCGAGCAGCAGGACCTTCGGATTGCCCATCAGGGTGCGCGCCACGGTCAGCATCTGCTGTTCGCCGCCGCTCATCCGCCCGGCCGGCCGGGTGCGCATCTCGGCCAGGTTGGGAAACATCCCGAACAGGCGTTCCGGTGTCCAGACCGGCGCGTCGGACCGTTCCGGCTGCCGGCCGACTTCGAGATTCTCCATCACCGTGAGGTCGCCGAAAATGCGCCGGTCCTCCGGCACATAACCCATACCGGCCCGGGCGATGACGTGGGGTTCGCGGCCCGTGATATCGGCGCCTTCGAGATGCACGGTGCCCGCCCGCATCCGGACCAGCCCCATCACGGATTTCATGGTCGTCGTCTTGCCGGCGCCGTTGCGGCCGAGCAGGACGACGACCTCGCCGTCGTTCAGCACGAAGGAAAGATCGGCCAGGATATGCGCGCCGCCGTAATAGGTGTGCAGATCGCGGGCTTCGAGGACGGGCCGGGGCGCGGAAGCCGTCATGGCGCGCCCGCCCCGCCCGCCTGCACCGAGCTGCCGAGATAAATTTCACGCACCTGTTCGTTGGCGCGCACCGCCTCCGGCGCGCCCTCGGCGATCAGCTCGCCCCGGTTCAGCACCATGATCCGGTGGGCGTGGGCGAACACGACGTCCATATCGTGTTCGGTGAACAGCACGCCGATATTGCGTTCGGCGACAATCTCGTCGGCCAGGCGCATCAGCTCGATCCGTTCGCGCGGCGCCATGCCGGCGGTCGGCTCGTCCATCAGGAGCAGGTCCGGATCGTTGGCCAGCGCGATCGCCAGCTCGACGCGCTTGAGGTCGCCGTAGGCCAGGACCGAACAGGCGCGGTCGCCCTGCTCCGCCATGCCGACCCGCTCGAGCAACGCGTCGGCCTGCGCAAGATCGGTCCCCGCCGCCGGCCGCCACAGTCTGCGGCTTGCTCCATTGTGGCTGATCAGGGCCATCTGGACGTTCTCGCGCACCGTCATGGAAGAGAAGGTCGCCGTGATCTGGAAGGTGCGGCCGACACCGAGCCGCCAGATGCGGTGCGGCGGCAGGCCGGCGATGTCGCGCCCCTTCAGCCGGACGGCGCCCGCATCGGGCCGTATCTGGCCCATCAGCATATTGAAACAGGTCGTCTTGCCCGCGCCGTTCGGGCCGATCATGGCCAGCAGCTCGCCCGGACGGACCGAGAAGGAGACATTCTGGACGGCGCGCACGCCGCCGAATGCCTTGGACAGGTCAACGACCTCAAGGACGGCGGGCGTCATGCCGGAACCTCACGGTCCGGCGCCGCGCCCAGCCGGCGGCCGAGCCCGGTCTCCCCCAGCCCGACCAGGCCGTTCGGCAGCAGCAGCACCAGCGCGATGATGGTCGCGCCGAGCAGGAAACGCCAGTAGCTCAGCTCGCTGAACAGGTCGTTGAGCCAGGTCAGCGCCGTCGCGCCGAGGATCGGGCCAGTCAGCGAATGCACCCCGCCGAGCAGCACCATCAGCAGGGCGTCGAAGGAGCGGGCGATCTCCATCGCCGTGGGAAAGACGCTGCCCTTCGAATAGACGAACAGGGCGCCGGCCAGGCCCGCGAAGGCGCCGGAAATGGTGAAGGCGATCCACTGGTGGCGCTTGAGATCGATGCCGATGGCGGCGGCGCGCAAAGCCGAATCCCGGCCGGCGCGCAGGGTGTAGCCGAAGGGCGCAAACAGGATTCGGCGCAATGCCAGGATGCCGGCGACGACGAAGCCGATCGTCAGATAGTAGTAGGCAACGCGGGAACTCGCCCAGTCCGAGGGCCAGGTGCCGAGGATGCCGTCGTCGCCGCCGGTGACCTCGCCCCACTGAAAGACGATCGACCAGGCGATCTGGGCGAAGGCCAAGGTCAGCATGGCGAAGTACACGCCGGTCAGGCGCACGCAGAACCAGCCGAACAGGATCGCCAGAAGGGCTGCGCCCGCCGGCGCCGCCCAGAATGCGATCTCCATTGGCGCATCGGCGAACTTGACCAGCAGGGCCGCGGCATAGGCGCCGCCGCCGAAGAAGGCGGCGTGGCCGAACGAGACCATGCCGCCCGGCCCCATGATGAAGTGCAGCGCGACGGCGAACAGCACGAAGATCGCGATCTCGATGACCAGCACCAGCGAGAAATCGCCGACGACGGACGGGACGGTCAGGTGGGCAACCGGCAGCAGCAACAGGAAGGCGAGTATGACGGCGCCGGCAATTCGCAGGCCGCGACCGGCCGGCCGCAGGGGCGCTTCCGGCGCCTCGACGACGCCGTGGCCGGGAATCTCCGGCCGGCCGAGCAGCCCCCAGGGCCGGAAGATCAGAACTGCGGCCATGACCAGGAACATCAGGATCAGCGTGCTGTCGGGGAATATCTGGATGCCGAAAGTCTGGAGCAGGCCGATCAGCATGGCGGCCAGGAAGGCGCCGCCGATGCTGCCCATGCCGCCGACCACCACGACGACGAAGGCCGCGGCGATGATGTTGAAATCCATCAGCAGGTCGGCGCCGCCCTTGGGCAGCTGGATCGCCCCGCCCAGCCCGGCCAGGGCAGAGCCGAGGAACAGCACGCCGGTGAACAGCCAGCGCTGGTTGACGCCGAGGGCGGAGACCATCTGGCGGTCGAGGGTCGCGGCGCGCACCAGGGTGCCCCAGCGGGTGCGGTTGAACAGCAGCCACAGGCCGGCGAGCACCAGCGGCGAGACTGCGATCAGGACGAGATCGTATTCCGGCAGTCTCTGGCCGAGGATGGTGACGGCACCGGTGAAACCGGGCGCGCGCGGACCGACCAGATCCTCGGAGCCCCAGATCCAGAGGGTTATGTCCTGGATTACCAGGATGACGCCGAAGGTCGCGATCAGCTGGAACAGTTCCGGCGCGCGGTAGATGCGGCGCAGCAGCAGGACCTCCATCACCACGCCGATCAGCCCGACCGCTGCCGCAGCGAGCAGGATCGCGACCCAGAAACCGAGCGCGCCGCCGCCGACTGCGTGGACCGCGCTCACGCCGATATAGGCGCCCAGCATGTAGAAGGAGCCGTGGGCGAAATTCACGATCCGCGTGACGCCGAAGATTATCGAAAGACCGGACGCCACGAGGAACAGGGCGGCCGCGCTCGACAGGCCCGTCAGCAGCGTGACGACGAATTCACCCATCGCGGCACCCGGCGCTCAGCGAAAAAGGGGATAGGGGCCGGCTCTGCGAGCCGGCGATCGGGAGCCGGCAGCCCTCCGCCCGAGGGCCGCCGGCATCCCGGCCGGAGCGGTCACTGCTTGCGGAGCTTCTTGGTCTCCTCGACCGAGGGCAGGTATTTCGCGCCGTCGAGATACTGCCAGCGCTCCATCGTACCCTTGCCGTCCTTCAGGATGGTCCAGCCGACGTAGGCGCCCATGGTCGACTGGTGATCCACGGCCCGGAAGGTGATCGGCCCGGTCGGCGCATCGAAGCTGAGCCCCTTCATGGCCGCGACCATCTTGTCGGTATCGGTCGAGCCGGCCTTCTTCAGCATGGCCTGGATTGCCAGCATCGTGTTGTAGCCGACGATCGAGCCGATCCGCGGATAGTCGTTCCAGCGCGCCTGGTAGGCGGCGAGGAACTTCTTGTGGGCCGCCGTCTCGATGTCCTGCCAGGGATAGCCGGTGACCAGCCAGCCGACCGGCGCTTCGCCCTTCAGCGGGTCGATATATTCCGGCTCGCCGGTCAGCAGGCCGACAATCAGCTTGCCCTTGAACAGGCCGCGGGTCCGGCCTTCGCGGACGAACTTGGCCAGATCGGAGCCGAAGGTGACGTTATAGATGGCGTCGGGCTTCAGCGCGGCGAGCGCCTGGACCTCGGCGCCGGCGTCGATCTTGAACAGGCCGGGCCATTGCGAGCCGACGAAGGTGACATCGGGGCGGATTTTCTTCAGCACCTTCTGGAACGCCGCCACGGCATCCTTGCCGTAAGCGTAGTTCGGCGCGATCGTCGCCCAGCGCTTGGCTCCCTTGCGCTTGGCCGCCTCGGCCGCGAGCATCGCCGCCTGCATGTAAGTCGAGGGACGCAGGCGGAAGG
This sequence comes from Alphaproteobacteria bacterium, assembly GCA_965202925.1. GTDB lineage: Bacteria > Pseudomonadota > Alphaproteobacteria > Bin65 > Bin65 > Bin65. The sequence goes on from CBDBCG010000005.1 coordinate 366,430, forward strand.
TGTAGTTGTTACCCTTGGCCCAGACCAGCGCGTCGGCCAGCGGCTCGGCCGCCAGGTAGAGCGTCTTACGCTGCTTGGCCCAGGAGGCGAGCGCCAGGCCGATATGCGAGAACAAAGAACCGGAAATCAGCGCCACCTTGTCCCGCGAGCGCAACTGCTCGGCGACCTTGACGGCTTCGCCCGGCTTGCCCTGGTCGTCGCGCGAAACGAAGACCAGCTTCTTGCCCAGAACGCCGCCGGCCTTGTTGATCTCCTCGATCGCCAGTGTGGCGCCGCGCCGGTAGGGAATCGTGTGCGCCGGCAGCCGCGTGTAGCTGTTGATGTCGCCAATCCTGATCTCGTCAGCCGCCAGCGCCGGCGCGCCTGTCGCCAGGCCGCCGGAAAGGACGCCTAGGGCAACGCCCGCTGTCAGAACGTATTTCATTGTCATAAGGACTTCCTCCCTGGTTCGGCGATCCGGAATTCTGCCGGCGGTTCGACCGGCATCCGCTCCGATGCGCCATCTGAAACCCGTTACTCCGCCGCCTCGGCCGTTGCGGCCCGTTCGTTGCGAAGCATCTTGTCGACGATCCTCCGGCTGCGGTTCGGGCCGTTGTCGATCGCAAGCCGGACCGTCGGCTTGACCCCGGCCGCATCCTGCGAGCGCTGCACCGCTTCGAGAATCTCGCGGTCTTCCTCGAACGCCATGACGAACTGCTCGGTCATACGCTCCGACACCGACTGGCTCTCCGGCGCGAAGTTGCGCACCTGCATCCAGAAATAATGCGTGCTGCTCTCGGTCTCGGGCGCCAGATAGTGGCAGGAGAAGATGCGCGTGCCTCTTTCCCGGTCCTTGTCCGAATGGCCCATGCCGACCGGGCCGATCCCGAAATCGACAACGTTGATTGCCGGCGGATAGAAGAAATAATACTGCCAACGATCCACATTTCCGCCGATCTTCATAAATTGCTCGAAGATCGGTACCGGCGGCCGGTCCAGCGTCCAGCGGTTGACTTCGACGATGTCGCCGATCTGCCGCGTCTCGACCGGAATGTCCTCCATCTCGGCGCTGCCGAGCGACGACGGATGCACGAAGCTGACATGCGCCGGGTCGAGCAGGTTGTCGGTGAGCTGCTGATAGTGCGCCGCGACATGGGTATAGGGGCCGTGATTGACACCCCAGTCAGGGTTCCGGTAGGGCGGCAGGTCGAACAGCCGCGCCTTGTCGGCCCTTTCCTGCTCGCCGGTCCAGACCCAGGCCAGGCCGAGCCGTCCGGCGACCGGATAGGACCGCACGCGGATGTTGCCCGGTATGAGCGTCTGGCCGGGGATTTTCCGGCAGGCGCCGGTCGCATCGTACTGCAGCCCGTGATAGCCGCACTCGATGCAGTCGCCGCGCACCCGGCCCTTCGACAGGGGCAGGAACTTGTGGGCGCAGCGGTCTTCCAGCGCCCCGACCGATCCGTCGCCGGTCCGGAACACCATCACCGGTTCGCCGAGCAGCAGCCGTCCGACCGGGCCGTCGTCCAGTTCGTCCAGCCAGGCGATCGGATACCAGCAGTTGCGTACGAATCCGCTCATGCCGCTTCGGCCCTCTCCTCGACGCCGCGGCCAATGCCGGCCCGGTTACGGGAAACCGGCGCCGGCGTCTTTGCGACGATGGCGTTGCGCCCGTACAGCGCCAGCGACACCGCCGCAATGAGGCTCCGGTCGATCATTGCCTGCGCCGTCGTGCGGCCGGCGGTCAGTGCCGTCGCGATTTCGGTTTCCGTCAGGTCGCCGACATCGACGGTAACCCGCCGATCGCCGAGGTCGCTGTCCGGATCCAGCTCGCACGCCCGGGTCCGGACAACAGCCGGGGAATCAACGTCGGTGGCATTGGCAATCAGCGTTGCCGCGACATCCGCTGCGGCGGCGTTGTCGGCAAGAACGGTCACCGAGTCGGCGATGCCGAGCGACAGGCTGCGCCCGCGCCAGCCGCTGGTCGCGATCCCGCCGATCCCGTCTTCGCAGCTGATTTCGGCAACGCCGGCCGCTTCCGGCATTTTGCCGAGTGCGACCATGCCGGTGCGGAACCGCGCTTCCGGCGCCAGATGGAGCGCGATGTCGCCGCCATTGTTGACATAGGCACGGGTCAGGTCGCGTCCGGCGATCCCCGCCGCCAGCACTTCATCGGCGACTGCGCCGGCGACTGCAGCCATCGGTGTGACAAAGCGGTCGCGATACGGTGCGCAGGCCGTCGCCATGCGCCGGGCCGTGCTGCCCCGGACGGCCGGTAAACCAGCGATGTCCATGCGCAGCGCGCCCAGTTCGCCGACCAGTTCGCCGAGTATGGTGCGGAAGCGCGCCCAGGCCTGTTCGTGGAAGCCCGCGACCTCCCCGGCCGGGCCGAAGGCTTCGAGCACAAGATCGATCGGGCCGTGCTGAAAATGCCGGCGGCGGCCGTCGGGCAGGATCGCCCGGACCGGGCCGGGCATGGCCTTCGGTCCCGCGGGGGGCCGCATCCCGTTCATTGGTCCGCCGCCGGTCCGTTCAGCGGCGCGCCCGGCCAGGGCGCACGCTCATGCCATTTCTCGACCCGCAGCCGGTCGGCTTCGACGATGTCCCCGACCTGCCGCACGGCATCCATATGGCCGCCGAGCGCGGCATAGTCGTCCAGACGGAGGGTGAACTCGATCGGCGCAACAATGGCCGGCGTCGGGACATAGCCGAAGCTGTTTTCCGGCATGGTCGTGACGTCGACCATGATGGTGATGCCGCCGCCGGGCCAGACATAGACCGGCGCGCCGCCTGCGGTCACCCGGGTCAGCGCGCTGCGCACCGAACGGGTGAGGCGCACCGGATTCTCTGTCACGCCCGCGCGCAGCGATCCGCCGGCCCCGGCCATGAAGGCGACCGTGGCCAGCGCCGGCTCGCAATTCTCGCCGATCCGGTCGACCACGACCGAGAGTTCCGCAGGCATCGGCGCCTTATGCGGCTTCAGCTCGTCATCGAGAATGAAAAATTCGGCGTCCTCGCCGGTCGTACTGACCATGAGCAGCCGCTGGCCCGGCCAGGCGACCTTCGGGTTGATCGTGTCGATGATGGAGAGCGGGTCGGTCACGTCGGTGCCACCCCAGCCGCTGCCCGGTTCGGCGACCTGGAAATAGCGCCCGGGCGTCGATTTGCGGCCGCGCACCCGGATGCCGGCGGGCTGCATATCGAGGAACCGGCCGGCCTGGTGCTCGGTCAGCACGCCGGTGATATGGTCGTCGACGACGATCACCTCGTCGGTATGGCCGAACCATTGCTGCGCGAAGATGCCGATCGTCGCCGAACCGCAGCCGACACGCATCCGCTCTTCGTGCCGGCCCCCGATCACCGGGGCCTTGCCGGCCTGCAGGGTCATCTCCTCGCCACCGTCGATGGTGAAGTCGATCGCCTCGCCGTTCGACAGGCGCAGCATCATATCGCAGGTGACGACGCCCTCCTTCTTCGAGCCGCCGGTGAGATGACGCACGCCGCCGAGCGAGAGCATCTGGGAGCCGTATTCGGCCGTGGTGACATGGCCGACCTGCTCGCCCCCGACGCGCACCGGCGCGGTTTCCGGGCCGATATAGCGGTCGGTGTCGATCTTCACCTTGAGGCCGCAATAGCTGAAGATCCCCTCGGAAACGACCGTCACCATGTCGACGCCCTCGTGCTCGCTGGCGACGATGAAGGGCGCGGGCTTGTAGTCCGGGTAGGTTGTGCCGGAGCCGATGCCGGTGACGAAGGTCTCGGCGTTGGGAATCAGCGAACCGTCCCAGTCCTGGCCCTGGAAGGGAACGAGATCGCCATCTGCCCCGGCGCGCTGGGTGACGACAAACGGATCCATCCGGGTCAGCACGCCGTCGACATTGCCGTAGCGGTCGCAGGCGCCGGTGCGCCCTTGGCGGATCCGGCACAGCACCGGGCAGGCGTCACAGGTGACGATGCCTGGCTTGTCCTTCGCAGCAGCGGACGTTCCGTCAGGCATGGCCGGCCTCCTGCGCAGCAAGAAGAGCTTCGCGGACCCGGTGCGGCAGCGCCGGCGCGTGGCGCAGCCGCACGCCGGTCGCATGGTGGACCGCGTTGAAGATCGCCGGCGCGGTCGGGATCAGCGCCTGTTCGCCGATGCCCTTGGCACCGTAGGGGCCGAGCGGCTCCGGGTCTTCGATCAGGATCGTATCGATGGGCGGCACGTCGCCGAAGGTCGGGATCAAGTAATCGTGCAGGTTTTCCGTCCGGCCCGGGACATACTCTTCCATCAGCGCAAGGCCGAGGCCCTGGGCGACGCCGCCGTGGATCTGGCCTTCGAGCAGGGTCGGGTTGACGGCGCGGCCAACATCGTGGGCCGCCACGATGCGCCGGACCTTGATCGTTCCCAGCTTGATATCGATGTCGACGACAGCAAGATGCGCGCCGAAACCGTAGGTCGCGTAGGGCACGCCCTGCCCGTTCGCGTCGAGCGGCTCGGTCGGCGGATCGAAGGTGCCGTCGGCGGCGAGCACGTCGCCCTCGGCGTCGCGCGCCATCGCCCGCAGATCGAGCGTCCGCTCGGCGTCGCCGTCGCGCAGCACGATCCGACCGTCGCCGATGTCCAGCGCCGCCGCGGGGCCCACATTGGCGAGGCGCAGGATATCCGCGCGCAGCGTTTCACCCGCGATCTGGGTCGCGCGGCCGGACACGAACGTCTGGCGCGACGCCGAGGACTTGCCGGCGTCGGCCGTCCGGTCGGTGTCGCCGGCGACATTGGCGATCAGGTCGACCGGCACGCCGAGCGCGTCGGCGGCGATCTGGGGCATGATCGTGTTCGGCCCCTGCCCCATGTCCATCGCGCCGTTGTAGAGCGTCACCTGCCCGTCGGCGGAAATGCCGAGCTTCATGGTCGACGGGTTGGACATGGAGGTGTTGCCGCAGCCGTACCACATGCCTGCGACGCCGACGCCCCTGCGCAGCGGACCGCCGGACCGGTTGAACCGGTCCGCCTCCGCCCGCTCCCGGTCCCAGTCGGCCTGCAAGGCTTCGAAACAGTCGGCGAGGCCGGCGCTGTGCTCCAGAACCTGGCCGGACGAAGTTTCGTCGCCCCTGCGGAGCGCGTTCTTCAGCCGGAAGGCGAGCGGATCGATGCCGCATTTCGCGGCGAGATCGTCGAGCAACGCCTCGTTGGCGATCGCCGACTGCGGCACGCCGAAGCCGCGGAAGGCGCCCGACGGCGGCGCGTTGGTCAGCCAGGCGCAGCTCGTATTCTTCACATGCGGGACGACATAGGGTCCGGTCGCGTGGACCGGCACCCGGTCGGCGACCGTCGGCCCCCAGGAGGCGTAGGCGCCGCTGTCGAAATCGCCGTGGAACTCGAAGGCGGTCAGCGCGCCGTCCGCCGTGCAGCCGGCGCGCGCCCGGATGGTTGCCGGGTGGCGCTTGGTCGAGGACGCCATGCTCTCCGGCCGGGTATAGGTGCAGCGCACCGGCACGCCCAGCGTCCATGCGGCGAGCGCGATCAGGGGCTGGACGGAGATATCCAGTTTGCCGCCGAAGCCGCCGCCGCAGGCCGTCGGGACAATCCGCACCTGCTCCTCCCCGATGCCGAGGATCATGGCGGTCTCGTCCCGGTCCATATAGGGCGACTGGGTAGAGACGTGGATTTCGAGCCGGTCGCCGATCCGGCGCGCCCAGCCGGCCTCGGGCTCGATATAGGCATGCTCGACGAAGCTGGTCCGCCATTCGCCATCGGCAACGAAATCGGCCTCGGCAAAACCCCGTTCGATGTCGCCCTTGACGACCCGGCCGCGCGCCAGGACGTTGCCGTCCCGGCCGGCCTGGACGATGGCGGCGCCGGCGGCGGCCGCGCCTTCGACGCCGACGACCGGCTCTTCCTCGTGCCAGGAAACCGGCAGGTCCCCGTCGCGCAGGGCGGCGACGGCGCCGGCGTTGCCGACAACGGCGAGCACGGCCTCGCCCCGGTAGCGCACGATCCGGTCAGCGAGCACCGGCTGGTCCTTACCCACGGGGTAGACGCCGAACGCGTTGCTGCCGGGAATGTCGCCAGCGGTCAGCACCGCGGCGATGCCGGGCTGGGACCGCCGGAAAGCCGCCAGGTCGCCGATCTCGAACCGGCCGCGCGCGACCGGCGCGCGGATCACGCGCAGGGTGAGCGCATCCGGCGGCGCGAAATCGGCGCCGAACACCTCGTCGCCGGTCAGCTTGGGCGTGCCGTCCAGCCTGGCGATCCGGGCGCCGACCGCCGCGCCGGCCTCCAGGGCCGCACAGGGTTGCGATCCGGCAACATCGAGCACGGCTTCGACGATCTTTCGATAGCCGGTGCAGCGGCACAGCACGCCGCCCAGCGCGTCGGCCGCTTCCTGTTCGCTCGGCGACGGATTGCGGTCGAGCAGGTCGCGCGCCGCCATCAGCATGCCCGGCGTGCAGATGCCGCACTGCGCCGCGCCGTGGCGCAGGAAGGCCGCCTGGAGACCGGAGAGCGCGCCGTCCCGCGCGAGTCCCTCAACCGTCGTCACGTCGCGCCCGGCGGCCTGGGCGACTGCCACCATGCAGGAACAGATCTGCTTGCCGTCCAGCAGCACGGTGCAGGCACCGCAATCGCCGGCGTCGCAGCCGACCTTGGTACCGGTCAAGCCGAGTTCGCTGCGCAGGGCGTCGGCCAGCCGGGTCGCCGGCGGGCTGCGCAGCACCGCCGCCGCGCCGTTGATCGTGAGCTTCGTTGCCGCCGCCGCAATGTTCATCCGCCCGCTCCCATACGCCGGCCCATGTCCGACAGACCGCGGCGCAGCATGGTGAAGGTCGCATCCATCCGATAATCGGCCGAGCCGCGCACGTCGTCGATCGGCGACAGGACCGCTTCGACTGCGTCCCCCGAGACGGCCTCGCCCAGCGCCGCGTCCAGCGGCCGGCCGTTCAGGGCGGCTTCGAGCGCCGGCAGACGCCGCGTGACCGGCGAACAGGCCCCGACGGCGATCCGGACATCGCCGACAACACCGCCGTCCGGCACAATGACGATGCCGATCATCACGATGGAAATGACGAGATAGCGCCGCGCGCCGAGCTTCAGGAAGGCGCTTGCCGCCGCGTCGGGCAGCTTCGGCACGAGCACGGCGGTGACGATCTCGTTCGCCGCCAGCGCCGTCGTCCGGTTGCCGGTGAGAAACTCCGTCACCGGCAATCTTCGCACGCCGCCGGCCGCGGAGAGTTCGACTTCGGCCTCAAGCGCCGCCAGGTTGGGCGCGCCGTCGGCCGCCGGCGAGGCGTTGCACAGGTTGCCGGCGATCGTCCCGGCATTCTGAATCTGCACGCCGCCGACCTCGCGGGCCGCATCCTTGAGGCCGTCGAAACAGGCCGGCAGATCGGCCCGGACAACGTCCGTCCAGGTCGTGAGCGCGCCGATACGCCAGCGGTCGCCCGCGTCGGCGATGCCGCGCAGGGCGGCGATGCCGGTCAGGTCGAGAAGATCGTCGTCGAGCGGAAAGCCGACCCGGCCGGGATAATAGTCGGTCCCGCCGGCGAGCACGACGAGCGGCCGGCGCTGCAATACATCCAGCGCCTCGTCCAGATTGTCCGGCCGCAGATACACCGACATCCCTGTTTCCGTCCGCTCGAATCCGCCGCTCTTATCGGCGGCTAAACTTGTTTGTATACGAACGATTTTTCACGATCATATCGAACCCGCCGCCACGGCGCAAGCCTCAAACCATTTTCTCCAGCAAACGCAACAATGTTCCGCGTTCGCGCGGCGAGAGCGGGTCCAGGATTTCCGCCGTGACCGCGAAACCGTCGCCGTAGGCCGTCGCCAGCAGGGCTGCTCCGGATTCGCTCAGGCGCCACTGGGTGCGCCGCCGGTCCTCCTGGTCCGCTCGGCGCGCGATCAGGCCGCGCTCCGAGAGGCGGTCGATCACCCCTTTCATAGTCGCCGGATCCATCGCGGTCAGCCGGCCCAGCCGGTTCTGCGAGACCTCGCCCTCGTCGGCGATCTTGGCGAGCGCGGCGAATTGGGTCGGCGTCAGCCCGTATCCGGCGAAGCGCGCGGTAAAGATCGCGGTCGCCCGCTGCTGCGCCCGGCGCAGCAGGAAGCCAATCTGCTCCTCGAGGCGGTAGTCGCCGTCGCTCATCCCGCCCTACTCCGCGTTCGCCCGTTCGCGCAGCTCGACGCGGCGGATCTTGCCCGAGATGGTCTTCGGCAGGTCCTCAACGAAGGCGATCTCGCGGGGATACTTGTAGGGCGCAGTCGTCGCCTTGACGAAATCCTGCAGGGTTTCGGCCATGGCCTCGCCGGCCTCGAAGCCATCGGCGAGCACAACGAAAGCCTTGACGATCTCGCCGCGCAGTTCGTCCCGCTTGCCGACGACCGCGGATTCGGCGACCGCCTCATGCTCGATCAGCGCGCTTTCAACCTCGAACGGGCTGATCCGGTAGCCGGCCGAGGAGATCAGGTCGTCGGCCCGGCCGACGAACCAGATGTAGCCGTCGGCGTCCCGCGTCGCCGTATCGCCGGTGAAATACCAGCCGTGGCGGAAGCATTTCGCGTTGGCCGCGTCGTCCTCGAAATAGCCGTCGAACAGGCCGGGCGGCCAGGTCCCGCCGTCGGTGCGCACCGCGATATGGCCGACCTCGCCGTCCGGCAGGCGGTTGCCGCTATCGTCGACGATATCGACCTCCATGCCCGGCACCGGCCTGCCCATGGAGCCCGGCCGCACCTCGAAGCCGGCGACTCCAGGCACGTTGGCGACCAGGTTTACGGTCTCGGTCTGGCCGTAGCCGTCGTGAATGACCGTGCCGGTCGCGTCCTTCCAGGCGCGGATCGCCTCGGGATTGAGCGGCTCTCCGGCGCCCACCGTGTGGCGGATCGACGACAGGTCGTAGGCCGACATGTCCGTCTGCATGAAGGCGCGGAACACGGTCGGCGGCGCACACAGGGTGGTGATGCCGTGCTCGGCGAAGAGGCGCAGATGGGCGTCGGCGTCGAAGCCCGGGCCCGGATTGTAGAGCATGACGGCGGAACCGATCTGCCACTGGCCGAACAGCTTGCCCCAGGCGGCCTTGGCCCAGCCGGTGTCGCTCATCGTCCAGTGCAGGTCGTCCTCGCGCAAATCGTGCCAGTAGCGGGCGGTCAGCGTGTGGGCGATGGCGTATTCGTGGCTGCGCGGCACCAGCTTGGGGAAGGCCGTGGTGCCGGAGGTGAAATAGGCCAGCATGGTCTCGTCGCGGCGCGTAGCCTCGACCTCGCCGCGGTCGAGCCGGTCGCTCGCCAACGCGCAGGCGGCCTCGCAATGGACCCAGTCGCCGTGCGGCGCGCCGACCACGACGACCTGCTCCAGGGTCGGGCATTTTTCGCGCACCGCCTCGATCTTCGCGGCATGATCGGCGGTGATAATGGCGAAGCGCGCCCGGCTCTTGTTGATGCGGTATTCGATATCCTTGGGCTGCAGCAGGTTGGTGCCCGGCATGGCGATCACGCCGAGCTTGATGCAGCCGATCATGGTGACGTACCAGGCCGGAATGCGCGGGATCATCATGAAGGCGAAATCGCCTTTGGCCGCGCCGATGCCGCGCAGCACGTTGGCGAAGCGGTTGGACGCCGCCGAGAGATCGGAGAACCGCCAAGTTTCCTGCTCGCCGGTGTTGGCGTCGGCGTAGACGAAGGCCGTCTTGTCCCGCTCGGCGGCGCGCCGGTCGATCAGGTCGAAGCCGAAATTGTAGAATTCCGGCGCCGGCAGGCGGACGCCTTCGGCCAGCGCGGTCGCGTAATCGGGCAGGTCGATATAGCCGGTCATGGCGGCTCCGGACGAAGGGACAACGGCGCAAATCTGGTGGCCCGCCGCCGCAGCGAAGTCAAGCCGCGATGCTGTCTGCCGGGCATGACACGCCCGGAGCCTGCGCTTCCCTGGCCTTCGTAGGGGACGGCTTCAAACCCTCCCCTACACCGCCGAGTTCTACCGCCGCGCAGGGCCGGGGTCGCTTGACGCCCCATCGGCCGGTTCCTATGTTCCGCCCCGCCGATGCGGGCCCGGCCGGCCATCTCGACTCGCCGGCCGGAGCGACCGCCCTGCCGCCCCGCCGCGGCACAGTGGGCGCCCATAGCTCAGTTGGTAGAGCAACTGACTTTTAATCAGTAGGTCGCTGGTTCGAATCCAGCTGGGCGTACCAAATAAATTTTTAGAATCAATAATTTACGGGAAATCGCCGAAAGGCGATTTTTCAATTTCGTCGCCATATCGGCATTATGTGGGCAAAATGTGCCGACACGGGCCGCAACGAGGCGGCGGGTGTCCATGCCAAAAAATGCATTAACCGTGCGCGCGAAATGAGGAACATGCACATTTATTCATTTATATTCTTAAGTCAGACTAAGCAGGGAGGTAGCGAAAATGACTAGAATCCTCATCCTCGCCGGGGCAGCGTTGGCGCTGTCGGCCGGTGCAACGCTCGGCGCAGAAATGGTGCAGATCAAGACAGAGGCAGAATTCCGCAAGCTCATCGTCGGCAAGAAGATGACTCACGAATGGGATGGCTACATGTTGTTCCAAGCTGACAATCACACCACCGGAACGTACAAGGGCAGGAAGATAGGCGGCATTTGGAATTGGACCGGCAATACTTTTTGCCGGACTATGCTCTTGGATGAAAAGAATTTCGGGTTTGACTGCCGAACGGTCGCAATCAAGGGTAACACGGTGACCATTACTCGGAAGGCCGGCAAAGGGAAGCCGTTCAACTTGACGATCACGGACAAGTAGCGCTCTCAGTTAGATCCTGCTTCGGCCAGCGCCTGTGCGCTGGTTTATTCCGGCGAGCCGAATTCTAGCGCGACAACCGGAAAACCTGTCCCGACGAGCAAGCACTTTTCGGAGCCCGTACTGCTCGCGGTTACGCCGCCTCCTTCAACCCCGGCAACACCTCCCGCGTCAGCAGGTCGACCGTCCGGGCCGCTTCTTCGTAGCTCAGGTCGCCGAAGGCCATGCGGCAGACCAGGTAGTTGACGCCGCTCTCGGCGGCGAGCGCCGCCATCTTCGCGCGCGCCTGGGCCGGGGTGCCGGCGATCGCGACGCCCGTCTCCATCAGCGCGTCGAATTCATCGGGGAAGGAAATGCCGATCGGCGCGCTGCCGGCGCGCTCCCACAGCATGTAGAAACTGTCGCGCCAGAGGCGGTAGCCGCGCCGCGCCGTCTCCAGCGCCGCGCGCTCGGTCTCCGCGATCACGAGATGGAAACTGATGCCCATCGCCGGCAGGTCGGCGTCCGCCCGTCCCGCCTCGCGCCATTCGGCCCGGTAGGCGTCGGTAATCGCCCGGGTCAGCGGCGGCGGCTGGTTGCTGATGACGTTGACGCCGTGGGCGGCGGGCCAGGCCACGGACTCCGGCCGGCTTAGGCCGTACCAGAGCGGCGGATGGGGCTGCTGCGCCGGCGACAGGACCATCGGCACGTCCGCGGCCCGGTAGTGGTCGCCCGCGAAGCTGAAATCGCGGCCCGCCGAGGCGGCGGCCAGCCCCTGCAGCACGAAGTCGAGCGCCTCCCGGTACATCGCCGGGGTCCCGGCCGGATCGAGGTCGAAGAAGGCGACCTCGATCGGCGAGATGCCGCGCCCGACGCCGAGATCGAGCCGGCCGCGGCTCATCCGGTCGAGCATGCATATCTCCTCGATCAGGCGCAGCGGCGGATAGAGCGGCAGGCAATAAACCGTCGGCCCGAAACGCAGGCGCGTCGTGCGTTGTGCGACGGCGGACAGGAACACGCTCGGCGACGGCGCCATGCCGAGGGGCGTGCCGTGATGCTCGGCCAGGTGGTAGGCGTGGAGGCCGGCACGGTCGTACTGCTCGATCAGCCGCAGCCGGTCCTCGTAAAAGTCCTCCGGCGCGCCGGCGCCCCGGTCCAGATGGTCGAAAACGCCGATGCGCAAGGGGGAGGCTCCGTTCGGTTCGGTTGGCGGCGGCACCTTGCCATTGGGCCCTGGGGCTGTCGAGCGCCGGCGATGCATAATCTCCAGAGCTCCGGACATGCGCGGTTCCTCTTCCTTGCAAATCCGCCATGGAATGCCAGAATTGCAAGGTAAATTGAGCGAGCGCCCGGTTAACGACGGCGGATTCGGTCAAACGGCATCCGTCCCCTGCCTCCAACGAGGCCGACCATCCCCGGTTCCGCAGAAGCATCCTGGATCGCCATGAGCCGACAAGCCGTGATCGATGCCGTGACGGCCGAACTGGACGGAGACCCGAGCTATTTCCGGGCCGCCCTGCTGCGCGAGGACCTGGAGCGGCTGAACCGGCTGCTGGAACTGGCGGCCGGCGCGGCGGACGAAGCGGCGTTCCTGAAGGCGGCGGGGATGGCCGGCTGGACGCCCGGCGACCTGCGCACCGGCGAACTCAGGCAATGGCTCGATCCGTTCCTGCGCGCCTGGTACGCCGCCGCCGACAGTGACGACCGCGCCCTGCCCGGCCTGTGGCGCGAATTCGACGTCAACCGGCTCGATATCCTGGCAGGCTGCCTGTCGACCCGGCCGCTGGCGGGCGTCGCGCGGCCGTAAGGCGGCGGTTCACTCGCAGCCGGCGAAGCCGTCCTCGTCCATCTTGGCTTCGTAGGGCGTAGCAACGTCGGTCCCCGGCGTCAGGGTCGGCTTCACGCCGCCCCAGTCGTCCGGCCGGAGCACGACCATCCAGGCGGCATACGGGTCCCGGTTGGCGAGGCTCGGCTCCTCGATCAGCGCCTCGTTGACCTCGATGACCTCGCCGCCGGCCGCTGATTTGGCCGGGCCGACCCATTTGCCGGATTCGAGTGTGGCGCAGGATTTGCCCGGCCGGACGGACCGCCCGACCTTCTTCGGCGTGAAGGCGACCAGGTTGCCGGCCATCGCCGTCGCCACGCTGGTCATGCCCAGGCGCAGGTTCCCGTCGCCGGTTTCGGTGAACCAGATATGGTTCGCCACGTCGTAGAGCAGGTCGTCGGGCAGATGGCATCCGCGGACTGTCGGCATGGCTCAGGCAACCTTCTGGCGTTCGGGCTGGCGTTCGGGCGGGCTTTCCTGCAAACGGGCGGGCCTGTCGGCCCCATCCCGGTCGAGCGCGCGCAGCGTCCGCGATGAACAGCAAAACTCGCCGAGCCCCGCAACCTGCATTTTGCCCGAGACGAACAGCAGCAGATGGCGCACCAGCATGGCCATCATGGCGGCGCGCCGGGCGGTCTCCTCATGGTCCGGCTCCAGGTGCAGCAGGTTGGCGTGGTAGGCGATCTCGCGGCAGGTCTCGCGGCAGGCGTTGAAGCTCGGCTCGCCGCGCGCGCCCTGGCGGTGCAGGCCGAGCAGGCGGAAGCCTTCGCGCTCTTCGACGGTCGGCGTTTCGCCGCGCGCCTCGGCCCAGTTTTCCAGCACCGCCTCGGCCAGCCCCAGCAGCCTGCCGGCGGGATCGCCCGCCACTGGATCGAACCCGTCGAGCGCCGCCTCGATGTCGGCGAACGGCGTCATGCCAGCCCCTTCTCTTTCAGGAAGCCGCGCGAATCGGAGATATTCTCCTGCACGCCGACCTTGCGGGCGCTCAGGCCCAGCGCCATGCCGAGCAGTTGGGTGAAATAGAGGATTTTCACCGTCGTCTTGCGCCCCAGCCGTTTCTCGGCGCGGATCTGGTGCATTTCCAGCCCGGTATGGCAGGTCGGGCACTCGGTGGCGATGACATCGGCGCCCGCGGCTTCGGCCGCTTCGAGGATGTTCAGCACCAACTTCGTCGAGATATCGCTGTCAGAGAGCGTGTGGGCGCCGCCGCAACAGGCGGTCTTGAGCGGAAAATCGACATTCTCCGCGCCGGCCGCCGCCAGCAGGTCGTCCATGAAATGCGGCTCGGAGGTCGATTCCGAGCCGGGCCCGGCGTCCTTCTCCGGAAAGATATGGCGCGGCCTCGTATACATGCAGCCGTAGTAGTTCGCGATCTTGACGCCCTGCAGGCTGTTTTTCACTTTCGCTTTCAGGCCGTCCTCGCCGATCCCGTCCCTGATCCAGTCGAGGGCATGGATGGTCTCGACCTGGCCGGCCTCGTAGGTCTCGTGGCCCGCCTTGGTCGACAGGCGGCCGACGACCTCCTTCGACGCCGCATCGTGCTCCAGGTCGTATTCGGCCTTTTTGAGATTGTGGTAGCAGCCGTTGCACGGCGCCATGACGACCTCGTGGCCCATCTCGTTGGCCGCGATCGACATGACCCGGGACGACAGGTAGGTCTGGATCTTCGGGTCGATATTCTTGACCTCCATCGCCCCGCAGCAGTTCCAGTTTTTCACCTCGTCCAGCTTCAGGCCGAGCGCCTTGCCGACCGCCTTGGTCGACCGGTTGTAGGCGTGGCCGGTGCCTTCCAGTGCGCAGCCGGGATAGTAGGCGACGCGGCTATATTTGCGATCTTCGCTCATTCCGGCTTCCCGTCGCCGAGGCCGAGCGCCCGGCGCTGCTCGCGTTCGCAGTCCTCGACATACTCTTCCAGCGCCGCCCGCGCCTTCGACCAGCCGGACGTGCGCGGCCGGAACAGGACGGCGAGGCCCATGCGCCGCATCAGGCCGACCGGCAGCTTCATCAGCAGGCCGCGCGCCATCCCGATCAGCCAGTCCTGCATCAGCGGCTGACCGGTCCGCTTGAAAAAGCCCCGGATGAGCGACGTTTCCTCGATCTTGCCGCGGGCGATCACCTGCTCGGCAAAGATCTCGTCGAAGATGATCGAGGGCGATTTCGGCGTATGGCCTTTCTTCTCCAGCCAGTGCGCCGTCGCCTTCATCACGCCTTCCGGCTCGACATCGCGCGGGCAGGCATAGGTGCATTTGTTGCAGGAAACGCACTGCCAGATGATGTCCCGGTCGCGCAGCAGCTCGGATTCCATGCCCATGCGGATCAGGTAGATCCAGTAGCGCGGGTTGAAGTCCGGGTTGACGGCGTTGACCGTGCAGGAATTGGTGCAGGAGCCGCACTGCCAGCAGCGGTGGATGAATTCGCCGCCGGGCAGCGCCGCGATCTCGTCCTCCAGGGCCTCGTTGTAGTCGGTGACGACCCGGGGCTCGATGAAAGTCGACCAGTGGCCCGACACGTCGATGCCGTCGAGCACCAGCTCTTCGTGGGTCCGGATATTCTCCGGCCGGATCAGGGACTGTTCGTGGATCGGCATGGCCGGGCCTAGTTCAGCAGCCCCGGGCTGCCGATGCGGCGCGCTTCGCCGTCGACGGACCCGGTCTTCGTCCGGCCTTTCGCCCCGACGCCGTCCAGCCCCAGCATCCGCCTCGTGTGCAGCATCGGGTCTTCCGGCGTCGCGAAATCGGTGCGCAGATACTGCCCGCCCTGCTCGCCGATATAGCCGGCGTAGACATGCGCCAGAAGCAGGTCGACATACTGGAGGATATCCCGGAACACGCCGTTTTCCGTGAGGAATTGCGACAGTTCCTCGCGCAGCATGAGGAAGGCGCCGTAGCCGTCCGGCACGTCGATCATGATGTGGTCGACATCGTCGCCCCACCAGATCTCGCGCAGCGCGCCGGTGTTCGTCTTCGCGTCCCAGACCCACCGCTGCATCAGGGGATAGCGCTCTGCGTCGAGATTGTGCAGCAGCTCCGCCGCCAGGTCGCGGACCCAGCGATGCTCCCGGTCGCGCGGGAAGGCGCCTTCGAAGGCGGCGAGCCGGGCGTCGGCCGTCGCCGTGTCGGCCAGCCCTTCGAGCAGCGCGCCGACCGCCGCCTGCAGGGAGGCAAACCCCTTCCGGTCGAGATACGGCCCGATGCGGCGGCGCACCGAAGGCATGAGAGCGCAGAGTTCGGCGAAAACCGCGGGTTTCAGGCCGGCCGCGCCGCCGGCAAAGGCATCGCCGAACGCGGCGGCCTTGAGCTTGAGCGCATCGACATAGCGCTCGACGCCGCCCTGCTCCTCGCTGCCGGCGATCAGGCCTTCCAGCGCCTGGCGCAGGCGCGGCCCGGAGAGATGCAGCTCCGGCCGCTCGGGGACCGGCTCGTCCCGTCCCGCCGTCCCGCGCAGCATCTGGACCATCATCCGCTCAGGCCGCTTCGCCGGTAGCCGCCGGGCCGGCGCCGAGCGCGGCGATGGCGGCGGCGTTGGCCTGGGCGATGGAATCGTCGATGGTCTCCGGCCCGGTCGCCGCGCCGGCGACGAACACGCCGGGCCGGCTGGTCCGCGCCATGCCGCCATAGGCGCTCAGGCGGGCGATGTTGCCGTGCGGCTCCAGCTCGACCCCGAAAATACTGGACAGCAGCAGGTTATCGACATTCGGGTCCATGCCGATGGCGTGCACGACCAGGTCGAAGGGAATCGTGATCGGCCGTTTGACCAGCGTGTCCTCGCCCTTGACGATCAGGCGTTCGCCGTCCGAGGTCACCTCGGCAATCCGCGCCTTGATATACTTGACCTTGAATTCCTCCTGGCTGCGCCAGTAGTAGCTCGTCTCGTAGAGGCCGAAGGTGCGGATATCCATGTAGTAGATGTAGACGTGGCAGTCCGGCAGCTCCTCGCGGATTTCCATCGCGATGTTGGCGCTCACCGTGCAGCAGATCTTGGAACACCATTCGCGGCCGATCTGCCGGTCGCGCGAGCCGACGCAGAGCAGGATCGCCACCCGCTTCGGCGTGCGCCCGTCGGACGGGCACCGCACCCCCTCGCCCGACGAGATCATCTGCTCGATCTGGGTCGTGGTCACGACGTCGGGGAAGCTGCCGAAGCCCCATTCCGGCTTGTTGACCGAATCGAAATGGGTGAAGCCGGTGCACAGGATGGCGGCCGAGGCCTCGACCGTCGCGCCGTCGGACAGCGTGGCCGTAAAGGCGCCGGGTTCGCCGCCGAATTCGCTCACGGTGCAGCCGGTGCGGATATCGACCGCGCTGTCGGCTTCCGCCCGCGCGACCATGCCCCCGATGGCGTCCTTCGCCCATTCCCCGGTCGGCACGAGCTTGGCGTAGCCGGACAGGATCGGCGCCCCGCCGAGCCGGTCCTCCTTCTCGACCAGGACGGAACTCCGGCCGACGCCGGACAGCGCCCCGGCCGCAGCGAGCCCGGCCGGGCCGCCGCCGACCACGAGGACCGGTTTGGTCATGTGCGGGACTCGATCCGCTTGAAGCCGGGGCCCGAGGTGATCATCAGGCGCGGATCGTAGAGATTCTCCTGATCGCCGGCCTCGACCTGCTTGAGATAGGCCTCGAACTCCGCCTTCGCGGCGCGCCAGTCGATGCCCAGCTTCTCCATCAGCGTCTCGGTCGACGAGGCGTGCCAGTGGGACTGGACGATCTTGAACGGATGGGCGCCGCAGACCAGCGCGGCGAACTGGCAGTCCGCCAGGATCGGCAGGTCGTAGTCCTTGCCGGCGGCCTTGCCGATCCACTGGTTCTTGTCGAGCGTCGTGATGCAGCCGGTGTCGTGGCCGATCATCACGTCGGCCTGCGCCTCCTCCACCGCGACCTTGACCTTGCGGTCGATGGCGAAGGAGCGGGTGAATTCGCGCTCCGAGATGATGTGGCGGAAGCCGAAGCCGCAGCAGTCGTACCAGGTCGAATAGTCGATCACCTGGGCGCCCAGCGCGCCGATCACGCCGGTCGAGACGGCGACCCGGTTCCCCTCCAGGATGTCGTCGTCGTAGATCGCGTCTTCCGGCACCATTTTATAGACGTGGCAGGCCGGATGGATGGTCGCGCGGATGGCGCTCGCATCGATGGTCTGGCGCGCCGCGATCCGGTCGCGCATGACATGCACCCATTCGGAATAATGCACGATCTCTTCCGGGATCAGCAGCTTGCCGTCGACCAGCCGGTCCAGCTTGGCGAGGATCTTCTTCACCCGGTCGCGCAGTTCGGCGGAGTGCAGCAGATAGTGGCGCACCTCCTTGTAGTTGCCGAACGACGTGCCGCAATGGACCAGCGGATAGTAGTAGGCGTCGGGCAGGCCCTGGGCCCGGGCGCTGACATAGGCCTGGTGGAAATTGCGCAGGAAGACGGCGGCCAGGCTCTCCAGGTTGCCGATGCCCGAGCCGTGATAGTTCCAGGCGGTGCAGGAGGTCTGGTCGGTCTCGTCGAGATATTCGATGCCGAGTTCGTTCATCAGCCAGAGCAGGGAGGCCGGATAGCCCGGAATGTTGCCGCACTGGCCGCACGATTTATGGTGCCACAGCCGGGTCGTCGGAATCCGCTTGGTCCAGCCGTACAGCGTCTTGACCTCGACCGGCGCATGGCCGTCGCCGACCCGGTGGACCGCGATCTCGCCGTCCTTCTCGAGTTGCCACATGACATCGCGCACATCCTCGACGCGGTCCTTGTTCGTCAGCATGGAGCGCTTGTCGACCTTCGCCTCGACCCAGGCGGTCGCGGTGCGCGCATCCTGCGCCGAGAGGTTCGAATCGCGCCATTCGCTGCCGTGGCCGGTAAAGCGTTCGCCGCTTTCGCCGGTAGCAGTCCCGGTATCGTTTGTGGTCCCGGTCATGTCTTTGCTCTCCTGCGCGAGCCGCCGCGGGCGGCTCAGTCGTCGTCCTCGTCTTCCTGCTCGTCGAGGAAGTCGTCCCAGTCCTCGCGCTTCTCGTCCATGATGTCGGTGATGACGTCGAACAGATTCTCGTCGATCCCTTCGAGCTGGTCGAGCACGCCGGTCATTTCCCAGATCGTGTAGAGTTCCACCGAGGTCTTCAGATTGACCTCCCAGGCCGTCGCCGTGGTGTTGAGCGTCGGCATGGGGATCGCCTTGCGCAGCAGCTTGAGCGGCGCATCGACCTTGGTGATGTTCGGCCCCCAGTCGGCGAAATGGTCCGGATTGATCATGTCGGGCGCCAGCTGGTTGCCGGTCGAGATCAGCTTGAGCATGACCCGGCTGAACGGCCGCAGCACGTTCTTGGCCGATTCCATGCCGTGCTTGATCGCGACTTCGCGCATCAGCATGACGAGGCCGCCGGGGCTGTTGCCGAACGGGCAGCGCGCGGCGCAGGTGTAGCACTGGGCGCAGGCCCAGATCTTTTCCTGCATCGCGTCGTAGATGCCCTCGAGATTCTCCGTCCAGAGCAGCTGGACGATCTCGCGCGGGCTGAAATCGTAATAGTGCGCCGCCGGGCAGGTCGCCGTGCAGATGCCGCAGTTCAGGCAGCCGTTGAGTTCGTGATCGTAGCGCAGATCGCCCTGGATATCGGCGAAAATCTCTTCCAGGTCGTCGCGGTCGAGCGGCGGCGATTCCGAAACCGGATCGCCGATATGCTCCTGAACGCGGGTGGCGGCGCCGTGGTCCATGGCGGCTCCCGGTGGCGGACGGTCAGTAGGTCAGCACCCTGACGTCGTCCTCCATGATCTCCTCGATCAGATGGGCGCCGCCGACGATGCCTTCGCATTCGGGGATCAGGTCGTCCTTGGTCATGTCGAACAGGTCGAGGTTGGGCGAGCAGCAGTAGAATCTCACGCCGGCCTCGTGGGCGTCCTTGATGAAATCGTAGACCGATTTCGGCGAGCCTTCCTTGACCACGAGCTTTTCCGCGACGCCGTGCTTCATCAGGCGGCCCGACGTCGCCGTGCAGATGACGTCGACCTCGTATTCCATCGCCGCAGCGACCGTGGCCTGGAAGATCGGCGCGCCCAGTTCTTCGCCGTTCCGCGGGTCCGTGTTCGCCATTACGATCACCAGTTTGTCCGTCACGACGCGCCCCCCTCACCGCTGACTGGCCGGATTTCCGTACAGGGTATTGAAACGCCCGACAGATAGCAACTTTTGAATATGTCGATAGCGCGGGCAAATCCCCGCAGCGGACCCCCAAGCGGACCCGCGAATCGACCCCCGCAGCAGGCCGGACAGAGTCAGCGCAATCCAGCCTCGCTTCGGCTCTCCGCACGCCGGTCGGCGGAGCTCAGCGCGCGCCTGATGTAGGGGAGGGTTTGAAACTACCCCCTACCCGGCCTCGGCTCGTATACGCCTTTGGCGATAGCTCCGCCTTCGCGCCGGCCGCTGGTCTGCGGCCTTCCTGTTTTTGAGCGGGCATTCAAGTTACTTCTCCGCCTCTGCCGCCGGTTTTCCGCAGTTTTCCGCCGTTTTTCCGTGCCGTATGCCGAAACAGACGGACCGGTCTGTTTTTCGATGTTTTTTTGCGCCCCGAGACGCCCCAACCCGGCAGAAACGCTGGAAACCGCGATTCGGAAGAGTCGCAAAATAATCCTTGTTAGGAAATATTTCTAAATCCTGCCCCGGCGGCTATCTGGAAGTGGGAAATGCACATGTTCTCCGGGAGCACCGGCCGCCCGCAGCAGGCGCAGTTCGGGCGGTGGAAAGGAACATATATGGAACGAAACTGGCGATGTCAAGAAAAAACCGCATCATTGCCGCCCCGGCCGATACGGGGGGCGATCGGAAGGCGGGCACATGCCGGGCGGGCGGATGGACACCCCCATCCCCTCCGCTTCGCTCCGGCACTTCCCCCGCTGAAGCGGGGGAAGGATAACGAGGGATAACTTTCTGTTCTTTCTTGTTTTTTTTACCTCCCCCTCTTCAGAGGATTTCTCTGCAAAAGGGGGATTCTCAAGCTGCGCGTAGTGTGATTCTTTGCGCTGCGGAACAGGTTGGGGGCTGTGATGAGCGATCGGGGTCAGTTGGGGTTTGCCGAAGCGTTTGTGTCTGCGGGTCTGGGCAGGAATCCGAAGCTGGAGCGTCTGGACGGCCTGATCGACTGGTCGCCGGTCGGCCGTCTGGCGGCCGATATGCGCCGGGCGCAGACCGGCCGGCCGCCCTACGACCCGTTGTCGATGTTGAAGGCGCTGTATCTGCAGGCGCTCTACGACCTGTCGGATCCGGGGCTGGAGGAGGCCCTGATGGACCGGCTGTCGTTTCGGCGCTTCTGCGGCTTTGCGCTGGACGCCCCGACGCCGGACGAGACGACGATCTGGCGCTTCCGGGAGCAGGCGGGTCCGCTTCTGAAGGCGGCCTTCGAGGAGATCGGCCGCCAGATCGACAAGGCAGGGCTGGTGGTGCGTCAGGGCACGCTGATGGACGCCACCCTTGTGGCCTCGGCCCGGCGTCCGCCGCGGCGCTCGGCGGGCGCCGGCGCCGGCCATCGGCAAGAGCCCGGCGCCGACTGGACCAAGCAGAACGGCAAAGCCTTTTTCGGCTACAAGGCGCATGTCGGCGTCGACCGGGGCTCGGGCCTGGTCCGGCGCGCGGTCCTGACCTCGGCCAAGGTCTACGAGAGCACGGTCGCCGACCGGCTGATCTGCGGCGACGAGAAGGCGGTCTACGGCGACCGGGCCTATGAGCACAAGGAGCGCCGCGCGCGCCTGAAGGCCGCCGGCATCAAGGACCGCATCATGCACCGCCGGCACAGGCATATGGCGGCGCTGCCTCATTGGCAGCAGCGCCGCAACCGGCTGATCTCCCGGCACCGGGCGCCGGTCGAGGCGGTCTTCTCCGCCCTCAAGCGCCTCTACGGCCAGAGCCGCGCCAAGGGCCTCACCCTCGAAAGAAACACCGCCCGCCTGATGGCCGCGGTCACCGCCTACAACCTCAGACGGGCCAGCCTGATCGCCGGACCCTGAGCCGGAAAACACGCCCGAAGACCCCGAACCGTCGGCAGACGCCCCTGTTGTGCCAGACCTGGCAGGGCCGACCGCCGCGCCTGCGCCCAAATCCCACAGCGGCAAAGTCGGACAGCGCACCGTCACCGACCGAAAACAACCGCAAGAAACCCGGTTCCAGACTTTCGCAGAGAAATCCTCTTCAGAGGGGGAGGCCCGAAATACAATGGGGTGGGGGTGAGCGGCGCATGCCGCATTTCCGAACGGCCGGCTTCGCATAAATCGTGCCACCCCCGGCCGAATCGACGGGGTGAAGTATGCCGCTGCGCCCCTCGATACGCGGCTTCGCCGCTACTCGGGATGAGGGGGGAGAGTTCGGGTTACACCCCACCCTCACCCTGAGTAGCCCCGGATTTATCCGGGGCGTATCGAAGGGCGCGCCCGTTACGCCGGGGCCGGCTGCATCAGGCCGGTCATCTGGACGAGGCCGGTCATGATCGGCACCAGCGCATCCTCGATGGCGCGCTGGGCGGCCCGGAGTTTGCGCAGGGCCGGCGCCGGATCGGCGGGCGCTTCCTCGAACTCCATGATCAGGTCCTCGACCATCGCGACCTTGAGGCCGGGATGGCCGGCGAAGCCGAACGCGTTGGCGCCGACCTGCCAGAGCGCGGGACGGCCGGCGCCGTCGCGTGCGAGGATTTGCGCATAATCCGGCGGCACGGCCCGGTCGCGGCCATAGACGGCGACCGGCCAGGAGTCCGGCAGATAGCCGTTCAGCGCGCCGTCCATGCAGCGCCGCGCGGTGTCGACGGTAAAGCGCAGGGGCGCGGCCTCGACCGATCCGCCGGCCGCCAGCGCCAGGATCTGCGCGCCGAGGCCGATGCCGATCACCGGCTTCTCCACCATCAGGCAGGTCCGGGCGATGGCGATTTCCGGCTCCAGGGTCGGCAGGTCGCGATCTCCCGCCGAGCCCCAGGGCCCGCCGCCGAGCAAGACGAGGCCGTCGGCCACCGAGTCGGGATGGGGCGGCGCAACGCCCTCGGTGAAGGGGCGGATATAGGCGAAGCGGATGCGGCGGCCTTCGAAATGGTCTTCCATCAGGCCGAGATATTCGGCCGAGGTATGCTGGATGACCGTGAGGGTCTTCATGCGGCGGCGAAAGCGGCGGCGACGGCTCCGGCGAACGCTTCCGGCGGCGCGGTCGCGATCTGGGGCGGCGATTCGGCGAAAAAGGCCGACACCCGCTCCGCAATTTCGCCGGCGGGCGCACCGCGCAGGCCGCCTTCCAGGTCCATGACCAGCCGCGGCGGCACCATGACGAAATCGCCGGTGAACAGCAGTTCGCGCACCCGGTCGTTGCGCCGGCCCTCGACCCGCAGCCAGGCGTTGACCGCGCCGCTCCCGCCGTGGCGCACCGAAGCGTCGGCGCCCGGGTCGTCAATCTCCTCGATGAACGCCGCCGTGCCGATCTCCCCGTCGCAGATGCGCTGCGCCAGCGCCTCTTCCGCCGCGCCCGGTTCCGACGCGGTGCAGGAAATCCCCAGCCCGTCCTCGAATCCGGCAATCAGCGCCGCCTGTAATCTCGCCATGGAAAGGTCGGCGTCCGGCAGCAGGGCGCGCAGGGTCGTCACCCGCGGCGGCGGCGCGCCCTTCTTCGGCGCGGCGACATTGATCGCCGCCATCATCGCCGGCAGGTCGAGATCGACCAGCGTCGTGCCCTGGTACATCACGACGTCGCCATCGAAATAGCCGCCGGTGCCGCAGATCTTCTGCCCGTCCACGACGATATCGGTCGGCGGGCGGTACTCGGCGGCGATGCCGATCCGCGACAGGCCGGCCGCCGCCGCCGTGCAGATCCGCGCGGTCATGTCCGCCAGCGTGGCGACGCCGATTTTCCGCCGGTCGCAGACGAGTTCCCAGCCGAGCTGGCCCTCGTCGAGATAGATCGCGCCGCCGCCGGTGATGCGCCGCACGATGCCGATGCCGGCCTCCCGGCAATGGTCGAGCTTCAGCTCCCGGCTCAGATCCTGGTGCCGGCCGATCAGGGCGGTCGGCGGAAAGCGCAGGAAGCGCACGGTATCCGGCACGTCGCCGGCCTTGCGCAACTCAACCAGCGCCTGATCGAAAGCGATCTGAAGGCAGCCGTCGCGGACGCCGGTATCGATGACCCGGAATTCGGGCCGGTCTGCCGCCGCGCTCAAGCGACCCTGGCCTCCCCGGCCCCGCTTTCGTCCGGCCCATCCTCCGGCCCAAGGTCCGGATCGTCGAACTCTTCGCCCGGCTCGTAGGCTTCGCCCGGCTTCTCCATGTCCAGCTGGTGCCGGATGCGGCGGATGTCGGCGCCGGCGGGCTGGAACGGATAGCTGGCGATGTTGCTGGGCGGCGAATCGCCGTAGGGCCGGTCGCAGGCCGAGATATCCTCCCGGAACTTGCCGGGGCAGCCGGAGGTGCGGAAGGCGATCCCGGTGTCGACGATCGCATCCAGCTCCGCCTGCGGCAGGCCGAAATCCGTCACCCTGCCCTCTGCGTCAAACGCCATCTGTGCGACGCGCACGCCGCAATAGTCGATCAGGTAGCGCGCCAGCTGCACCCGCCGCCACTGGTCGCGCGGCGTCGCCGGCAGATGGTCCATCAGCGAGCCCTTCTCCGGGAAGAAGCAGAACATGTGGCTGTGGCCGCCCAGATCGACCAGCCGCTGGACCAGGTGCAGCACGTCGGCCTCGGTCTCGCCCATGCCGACGATGATATGGGCGCCGAACTTCTGCGGCCCGAAAATGTCCCGAGCGTCCAGCAGGATGTCCCAGTATTTCTTCCAGCTGTGCGGGCTGTCGACTCCCTTGCCCCGCGTCCGGTCGAAAATCTCCGGCGTCGCCGCGTCGAGCGCCACGGTGAAAATGTCGGCGCCCAGGCCCTTCAGCGTCTCAACGTCCGAACGCTGCATCGTTGTCGGGTTGGACAGGATCGAGACCGGCACGGTCGCCGGATCGACCCGGTCTGTCCATTGTTTCAGCACCGTCACCGTGTCGTCGTCCGAGCGCGGATGGGTGATCATGCTGATGCACATGCGGTGGAACGGCGTCTTCTCGCCGTCCGCCGCCACCTTTTCCACGATCTCCGCCATCGGCACAGCCGGCCAGTCGACCCGGATGAAGTTGCGGTCGGCATAGTCGCGCTCGGCTTCCCGGTGCCGGGCGAGGCCGCAATAGGCGCAGTTGGCCCGGCAGCCTTCGGGATAGGTCAGCAGCAGGTTCAGGCAGCGGGTGCAGGCGCAGCGGTAGAGCATGCCGGGCATGATCCCGAGGGTGATCGCCGCCGCCGTCGACATCTGGACATAGTCCGGCGAGCGCATCGCCGGGGTCATGACGTTGTTGTTGGGCAGGTAAACGCCGGCCGGCGCAACGTCGGCCGCCTTGACCCGGCCGCCGTTGCGGAAGTCCCGCGGAATGGCGTCGGGCCGGCGTGGCTGCATGACGGCGAACGGGTTGAAATCCGCGCTCCAGTTCTCGATTCGGGTCGGGCCGGTCTCGGCGGGCATGGCGGCTTCGGGCTTCAGGCAGGTCATCGCGCGTCCATCGCGTTCTGCGGATCGGGCTGCGGACCGGGCGTCGGAACGGCCGGCCCGGCCGCCCAGTATTCGGGATAGGCGATCCAGCCGCGCCGCAGGTCGGCCGGCTGCGGGACCGTGCCGACGCAGGCCCGCTCCAGCTCCCGCCGGCGCGCCGCGGCCCGGCGCAGCGAAGCGCCGAACAGGTCGTCGATCTCTTCGGCGTAGCCGTCCAGCGCGCCGGCCGCGCCAGCGATCCGGTCCGCCGCCGCCTCGCCGGCCAGGGCGCCGGACATGACGGCAGCCGGGATTCCCGCGCCGGTCACCGGGTTGGTCAGGCCGGCGGCGTCGCCGGCGAGCAGCACCGGCGTATCGTCCGGCAGCGCCGCAACCGGCCCGACGATGCCGTCCACCGGGATCGCGCCGCCGGTCCGGCCCAGGATTTCTTCGCCGATCCGGCCTTCGGCGATCAGGCGTTGCCTTAACCGCTCAAGCACCGGCTTGAGCTGCGGCCGCGCTTTCGGCGCCACGCCGACGCCGAGATTGGCGACATTCCCTTTCGGAAACAGCCAGGCGTAGCCGCCCTCGATTTCCGCCGAGAGGAAGATATCGGTCGCCCGGTTCGGGTCGCGCAGCGGCACGGTTATCTGCCGGGTCTCGATCAGCCGCGGCTGCGGGAGTCCTGCCGCGGCGCGGACCTTCGACCGCGGCCCGTCGGCGCCGATCACGAGCTTCGCTTCGACGGAGAAATCGCGCCCCCAGACCGTATCGAACCGGCATTCGGCCCCGGCGTCGCGCGCCTGCTCCACGAGCAGGGCGTCGAAACGGCCGCGGTCGATCATCGTGCCGGTGAAGCCGTCGGCGCTGTCGAAATCCGCCGCCTCGACAGAGGTGCGCATCGCCTCGATGGGCTGGACCGCGACCGGCGCCATGCTCTCGACATCCTGGCCGATCAGCCGCGGCACGAACTCGGCGCACTGGACCGGCTCGCCGGCCGCGCGTTTGCGGTCCACCGCCAGCACCGACGCGCCGGCGCCCGCCGCCTCCCGCGCCGCCGAAGCCCCGGCCGGGCCGAGACCGACGACGAGGATATCGACGCGCCCGGTCACGCGGCGCAGCTCGCAGGCACGGTCACCGTCTCCCCGCCGACCTTGATCGAACAGCAGGCGTGCTGCTGCTCCATCGGCCGGCCGACGGCCTCGGCGACCGCAACCGCGCCGTCGGCCGGAAAGGCGATGCCGTCCAGCCCGGCCATCACGGCGTAGGCGTCGGTCGTCCGCTTGTGCATCCCGGCCGGCCGGGCGCAGCCGAGCAGCACCTGCCGGTCCGGGATCCGGCGCCGGGCTTCGAGGAACAGGCGGCCGACCGCGGCGGCGTCCGGCGTCCCGAACGTCCCGGCCTTCGCGTAGAAGGGCATGATGACGACCAGCACCAGGGCGTGGATGCCGTGGCGGCTGCATATGTCCAGCGCGTTGGTCTCGCCCAGCAATCGCCCGTAGTGCAGCCCGGCGACGATATGGGGCACGACCTCCATCGACGTGCCGCACAGCGCGGCCAGCGTGGCCTCGAAATCCTCCACCGGCCGGTCGAGATGGTAGACCTGCTCGACGGTCTCCTGCGCGCCGATCACGTCCATCATCGCCGTGTCGACCCCGGCGCTTTCCATCATCCGGGCGCGGCGCTCGTCGAGCAGTGCGGAGTGGATGGCGATCTTGAGATACGGGAAATCGCGCTTGAGTCCCTCGATGACCGGGTAATAGCGCTCATAGGCGATCTCGTTGCGCCGGTTGGAGCCGCCGGACAAAAGGAATCCCTGCAAGTCCTGCAGCAGCACCAGGTCGCGCACCTTGCGGTCGAGCATCTCCGCGTTCGTCGCCGGGATCATCGGCTCCAGGATGCTGGCCTGGCAGTGGTCGCACATCAGGGCGCAGCCGCCGGCCGTGATCGAAAAGGCCGGGAAGCTGTTCTTGCCGCAGCCGGCCAGTTCGTCCGACTGGAAGTCCTTGAAGGTCGGCGTCGAAAAGCGGATCGGCCGGCCGTGCAGGGCCGGCGCCGCGCGCTGCATTTCGCCGACCAGCGCGGCGTCGAAGTCCGCATCCTCCAGCGGCTCGATTTCGCTGAGGCGATCGAACCAGTCGGAAGTGCGGCCGGGGAGGATGGAACCGTCCATCAGAGTCGCCACTCGATATATTTCAGGCCGCCGATCCCGCCGGCGATAATCGCCAGAATGGCAATGACGGAGCCGAGCGCAAGGGTCGAAATGCCGGTCAGCCCCTGGCCGATGGTGCAGCCCAGCGCCATCACGCCGCCGAAGCCCATCAGCGCCCCGCCGGAGATGTTGCGCAGCATGTCCTGGACGTCGGCGAAGGTCGCGAGATGGAAATTGCCGCGCAGGATCGCGGAGACGAATGCGCCGAGGATCACGCCGCCGACGCTGGCGATGCCGAAGTTGATCGTCGCGCCGGTGAAGGTCATCAGATAGACCAGCGCGTTGCCGGTCGGCGCGACATAGGTCAGCGAGGTCAGGGGCGCCGGCTCGAAATCGTCGAAGCCGAGCACGCCGGTGGCGTACCAGCCGGCGACGATGGCGAGGCCGACGCCCAGGCCGGCGACGATGTTGCGCGGCGAGCGCCGGAAGGCGCCGTCCATGAAGCACCAGACCAGCAGGCCGGCGACGGCGACGACGGCGACGGCCAGGTTCATCGTTTCCGCCGTTGCGCCGAAAGCGCTGGCCAGCAGGACACCGATCCCCTGCGATTCGAGGCCGGCCGCCTCCAGATCGACATTGGCCGCGCCCTCGATTTCGACGCGCACCAGCCCGGTCAGCCCGCGCAGCGTCATGTAGGCGACGATGCCGAGCACCAGCACGACGACCAGCGAGCGCAGGTCGCCGGCGCCGAAGCGCACCAGGTTGCGGGTGCCGCAGCCGCCGGCGATGGTCATGCCGAAGCCGAACAGCAGCCCGCCGATGATGGCGCCGAGCCAGCCGAAATTCGCGGTGAGATAGATCGACTCGCCGAGATCGATCATTTCCGCGCCGTGCAGGGCCTGGGCGCCGACTATGGCTACGGCCATCGCCAGCATCCAGGCCCGGAAGCGGCGGAAGTCGCCGAAGGTCGCTGCGTCCGAAATCGCGCCCATGGTGCAGAAATTCGTGCGTTCGATGACGAAGCCGAAGCCGAAGCCGATGACCAGACCGGCGAGCGCCATCAGGGTTAGCGTTTCCAAGGCTTCTCCCCTCCCCGGCCGTTCCGTTACGCCGCCGCCCGTTGCGCATCGGCGCTCCAGCGCCCGCGCCGCGGCACGGTAAGCGCGCGCTGCGCCAGAGCCGCCGTTTCCGGCCGCGCGGCGCCGTCCTGCGGCGCGTCGGCCAGCGTGGTCAGCCAGCGCGGATCGCGCTCGTCCTCGTCGACCAGGTCGCAATCCAGCGCTTCGAGGCGCCGGACGGCAGCAGGCGGCAGCGTGTCCGGCAGCGTAAAGCCGTTCAATACGCCCCACAGGCCGGCCCAGCAGCGCGCAACCGTCCAGGGATTGTAGCCGCCGCCGCCCAGCACGACGCAGCCCGGCGCCTCGGCGGCCAGCGCCGAGACGGCGGACCACAGCGCCCGGTTGGACAGGGCCATCCGGGACAGCGGATCGGCTTCGAGACCGTCCGCGCCGCAGGTGACGACGATAATCTCCGGCGCCGCCCGCCGGACCAGCGGCAGGACGACCTCGGCCATCAGAAATTCCAGATCGGCGTCGGCGAAACCGGGCGCGACGGGCAGGTTGCAGCTCTGCCCGCCGCCGGTATCGTCCAGCGCGCCGGTGTGGGGCCAGCGGTCGCGCTCGTGGATCGAGATCGTGCAGACACGGGGGGCGGCGGCGAAGGCGTCCTGCACGCCGTCGCCGTGATGGGCGTCGAGATCGGCATGGACCAGCCGGCGGGCGCCGGCGTCGAGCGCCGTCAGGATGGCGAAGACCGGATCGTTGAAATAGCAGAAGCCGCTCGCCCGATCCGGCCGACCGTGATGGGTGCCGCCCGCCGGATGATAGGCGATCCGGCCCGCCAGCGCCTGGCGCGCCGCTTCTATGGAGCCGCCAACAGAGGTCGAAGCGCGCCGGAACACGCCCGGAAATACTGGGTTTTCCAAGGTGCCGAGGTTGAAGCGCTTGCGGGTTTCCAGGCCGATCTCGCCGGCTTCGTCGGCCCGGCGCAGGGCCTCGATATAGGCAGGATCGTGGAAGCGCCCCAGCGTCTCCGCGTCGGCGGCCGGACTTTCGATCCAGGTTTCCGGATCGATCCAGCCGAGATCGCGGCACAGGTCCACCGCCGTCTCGACCCGCGGGATCGCCAGCGGGTGATTGCCGCCATAGGCGGCGCGGCGATAGATGTCATGGCCGATGAAAACCGGGGCGAGCCGGGCCGGATCGGCCGCCGGTGCATGAGCGTTCGTGCGGTGCTTGAGAACCATGGCCTCCGGCGGTCCGGCCGTCCTGTTGACGGATTGCGCATCATTGTATTCAATAATTTGAATAAATGGCAATCGCCGCCGCGCGCCCCCTGACAATTTGCCGGTCCAATTTGCCGGTCCTGCCGGCGCGACCTAGGTCATGGCCCGCCACGACCGAACCGCAAGAAGGAAGACCCCCGCCGATGGCCGACCAGTTCCTCGACACGAAAGGGCTCAACTGCCCCCTGCCGATCCTGAAGGCGAAGAAGGCGCTCAAGAAAATGGCGTCTGGCGGGCTGCTGGAAGTCCACGCGACCGATCCCGGCGCAACGGCGGATTTCGAGGCCTTCTGCCGCCAGACCGGCTGCGAGCTGATGGAATCCGGCGAGGACAGCGGGGTGTACCGGTTTGTGATCAGGAATGTTTGAAATGGTTTATTTACAGTCAATTATACAAGTAATTTAATAAATTAAAGTAATTTTGTGATCAATCGAATACCCTTCGGGTCTCCTCGATTGTCGCCCCGGACGGAGCGAATCGGAGATCCGGGGCCCAGGGCCACGAGCTCAGTCCTTTTGGGTCGACTCTGGGCCCCGGCTCTCCCTCCGGTCGGCCGGGGCGACACGAGCGTTGAATTTGGAGCCGTGTGAAGGACGATCGGCCGTAGGGGAGGGTTTGAAAGGGCCTTATCCGGAATGGTTGACGGGCCGGCGGAAACCGGTGGTTGCGTCCGCCGCCGCCGGGCGGTGCGGCATCCCGAGTGCGGCTGCCTCCGGTATCGTCGGGAGCGACCTCCCGGCTTTCGCCCCTGAGGCTTCCTCTGCCAAACGGGCGCCGATCGAATCCCCCTCTCCCTGGATGTCCCGGCGAAAGACCGCAAGCCGGACCCGGTCATAAAATAATTCCTTTTTTTCGATAATATTCCTTGACACGGCGAGTCCCGCACCCTATATCGGCCCTGTCAACGCCCGATCTGCGCCCGCAGCGGCCAGCCGACGCCCCCACAAGAAGCGAACGAAGAAACAGGCGGGAACCTTCCCGCTTTCCGGCCCGCCGCCGCCGATCGGCCATCCGATCCGCCGTCCAATGCGCCATCCTGTGCGCCGCCCTCTGCGCCGGCGGGGCTTGACGGCCGGACCCCGTCCGGTTCGACCCTCCGCTTCCGCCGGGCCATGCTGCCCGGCGGTGCCGTCCCCGGTGTCGAGCGCGCTCCCGCTCGGCCGGGAGGCTGGAAAATTTCCTATCGGGATTGTTTTTGCGGCGCTCCCGAATCGCGTTTTCCAGCGTTTCCGCGGGTTTCGGGCGCTTCGCGGGCTGAAAAGTGCAAAAAAAAAGCCTGTGGGTAGACCGGTCTGTCTGCTTTTCAGCACTCGCCCGTCCGGCGTCAACCATTCCGGATAAGCCCCGTTTGAAACCCTCCCCTACAAAACTTGGCGGATAGCCGGCTGCCGGCTCTTCCCGAAACCGGGGCGAGCACCCTACCCCGACCGCTTCAGCGCAGCGCGCAGGTATTTGCGGAACGGGGTGTTCTCGTAGGCCTTGTCGCGGACGTAGCGGAACATGATGAGAAACGGCGCCGGCTCTAGATAGCCGGGCATCCGCGCCACTTCGAGGGTCTTGCCCGTCTTGCCCTCGGTCGCCGCGACCGTGGCGGGCAGGAACTGGATCGTCGGCGTGAAGCGGACGCCGTAGCGGCGCGCGAGCTTCTTCTCCGACATTTCCTTGCCGTCGAAATCCGTCACCGGCCGCGCGCCCCAGATATCGAGCTGCAGGACGACGAAATTGTCCCGGATATACTTGTGGACCGCCGGATCGACGAAATTGACCTGGTGCAGTTCCTTGCAATAGGGGCAGCCCTTCTGCTCCCACAGGATGACCATGCGCTTGCCGGCATCGGCGGTTTCCTGAAGGTCCTCCCTGAGATCGAGGAAACTCTGGAGGAACCAGTCCTGGTGATACAGGCCGTCGCCGCCGACCCTGACTTCGTCGGCCTTCGCGGCGGCGGTCAGCGCGAACAGCGCCGCGAGAACGAAAATCAGCCTGCGCATGGGTTCGCTCCTAGGTCTGGGGCCGGGTCAGCTTGTCGAGGCGGAACGGGTCGCCGCCCTTGTCGTGGATGGCGCGGAACTTGGCCAGCAGATAGCGCTGGAAGCTCTCTTTCTTGTAGCCCTCGTCCCGGACGAATTCCAGATAGGTGAGGAAATGCGCCGGTTTCAGGTAGCCCGGCATGCGCGCCACCTCCGCCTCGAGGCCCGACTTGCCTTCGACTCCGGCGACCGTGGGCGGGAAGAAATTGACCGTCGGCGTGAAATTCACCCGCCAGCGCCGGGCCAGCGCCTTTTCCGCCATCTCCCTGCCGTCGAAATCCGTCGCTTCGCGCGAGCCCCACATGTTGAGCTGCACGACCAGGAAGTGTTTCCGGATATAGTCGTTGATCTCCCTGAGCGCGAGGTTGCGCTCGTGCATCTCCCGGCAATAGGGGCAGCCCTTCTGCTCCCAGATCACCGCGAGGCGCTTGCCGGCCGCGGCGGCCTCTTCCAGGTCTTCCCGCATGTCCAGGAAACCCTGATGGAACCAGGGCTGGCTGTGCAGGCCGTCGTCGTCCAGGGAGGCCCGGTAGCCGGGCACCCAGTCCGGGTTGTTCGCCCGCGCCGCGCCGGCCAGGCCGCCCGTTCCCAGCGCAACCGCCGCCGCACCGCCGCCGATCAGGAACTGTCGCCGCTGGATCATCGTGCCAACTCCCCTCTTTTGCGCGGATGCCGGAAGTCTATCATATTCGCAGGCGTGAATGTAATATCCGAGTCGCCTGCCCGACCGAGATAGTTCCGAAGCGACAGATGAGAAAGATCACAGGCCCGATTCTGGCGTTGCTGGTTTCCGCGACGGGTGCGACGGATGCCGCGGCCGAACCGGTCCGGCTCATGGACGGCGACCGCGTCCTGCTCGGCAGGCTCGTCGTTCCGGACGGGACGAAACCGGCCGGCGGGGCGGTGCTCATGGTCCATGGCAGCATGGCCCATCTGGCGCAGGAAACCATCGCCGGGGTCCAGCAGGCGCTCGCGGAGCGGGATATTCCGTCGCTCGCCATCACCCTGTCGCTCGGCGAATCGGCCCGGACCGGGATGTTCCCGTGCGACCGTGTGCACCGGCACAAGCACAGCAATGCGGTCCGGGAGATCGGCCTGTGGCGCGGTTGGCTGAGCCGGAAAGGCGCGGGGAAAATCGCCCTGTTCGGCCATTCGCGCGGCGGCAACCAGATCGTGCACTACGCCCGCACGGCGCCAGCGGGGGCGCTTGTTGCGGCGGTCGCCCTGGCGCCGGCGACCTGGAGCGCCGAGCGCGCCGACGCTGCCTACCGCCGGCTTCACAAGCGCGACCGCCGCGCCGACGTGAAGGCCGCCGCCGCCCTGGTCGGCGCTGAAGGGGGCGATGCGCTGCTGAAGAACCATCCCTTCCTGTCCTGCCCGAATGCGACCGTGGCGGCGGGCAGCTTCGTCGACTATCACCGGGACGATCCGGGCCGGGATACGCCCGGCCTGCTCAAGGACTATCGGGGCGCGCCGCTGCTCGTGCTCGCCGGCCGGGAAGACCGGGTCGTGCCGGATCTGATCGCGAAAATGGCCGCGGTGAAGAACCCGCGCGTCGCCTTCGCGGTCATCGACGATGCCGACCATATGTTCCTGGACTTCTTCGCCGAGGACGTCGCCGACCGGATGGCCGAATTCCTCGAGGATAAATTCTGATGCGCATTCTGCTTCTGTGCCTGGTTCTGATCCTGCCGGCCGGCCCGGCGGCGGCGGACAGCCTGCAGGCGTTTCACGACAAGGTCGGCGCGGCGATGAAGCATGTCCGCCTCGCGCAGTTCTACCTGCGCACCGGCAATCTGGCGGTCGCCGGGGCCGAGCTGGACCAGGCGACGGAAAACTGGGCCGCCGTCACCGCGGCGTTCGGCGCGAAGCCGCCCGGAAAACTCGCCGGGGACAACGGTTTCGGGGCCGATCTCACGGCAATCGGCGGCGCGCTGGACGCCGCCCTCGCCGCCGTGGACGCGGACGAGCGGGACGCGGCCGCCGCGCGGCTGAAGCCGGTCGCGGGCCGTCTCGCCGCACTGCGCAAGCGCAACGGCCTGTGGATTTTCAGCGACTGCATCGCGGCCATGAACCGGGCGATGGACGCCGCCTGGGTCTACCGCCGCAAGCCGCCGGACTTCGGAGACCCCGCACAGGTCGCCGAGATGGACAAGCGCCTTGCGGCCCTGCAGCACTGGTACAAGCGGTGCTACCGCGAGGCCGGGCCGCGCGAACGCGCCAACCCCGCCTTCAAGCGCCTGTTCCCCGGCAGCCTGGAAAGCGTCGCGCGCCTGCTGCGCGCGGCCAGGGACAGGAGCGCGCTCCGCGTCGTCAACAATCTGCGTGAGCTGCGCTCCTTCGACCGGCTGATCTGGCTCTACCTGGGATAGGGGCGGGCGTCCCCTCCGACGCCGTTCGTGGCCTGCCGCCGCGAAGTCAAGCCACGAGCCGTCTGCCGGGCATGACACGCCCGAACCCTGCGCTTCCCTGACCTCCGTAGGGGAGGGTTTCAAACCCTCCCTTACAATGCCGGGCGGATGACCCGCCCTTCGATACGCCCGGGACTGGCGGCCGGGGCTACTCAGGGTGAGGGCGAAGGTGATTGACGCTCGGAAACACTCCGAAATACCCTCATCCCGAGTAGGCGCGTCAGCGCCGTATCGAGGGGCCGAACAGGCGCGCCTGCGCGTTGTATCGAGGGCCGGCGGCTTCCCCTACCCCGCCAGCTTCGCCAGGCCGGGAAACGCCTCCTGGATCCAGAAGCCGATCTCGTTCAGCGAGCCGGTGATGAACAGGATGCCGGTGAGGACGAGAAGGCCGCCGAGCGCGCGCTCGACCCACGGAATGAAGCGCCGGAACCGTTTCATGAAGCGCAGGAAGGCGCCGGCGAACAGCGCGGCGATCAGGAACGGCACGCCGATCCCGAGCGCGTAGACGCCGAGCAGGAAGCCGCCTTCCAGCGCCGTTTCCTTACCTGCGGCCAGCATCAGGATGCCGGTCAGCACCGGGCCGACGCAGGGCGTCCAGCCGAAAGCGAAGGCGAGGCCGATGACATAGCCGCCGGCCGCGCCGGCGGGCTTGCGCTCGACCTGGAAGCGCGCCTCGCGGAACAGGAACCCGATGCGGAAAACGCCGATGAAATGCAGGCCGAGAACGATGATCAGGATACCGGCAACGGTCGCCAGAATGTCGATATTGTCGCCGACGAAGCGCCCGATGGCCGAGGCCGCCAGCCCCATGGCGACGAACACGGTCGTGAAGCCGAGCACGAAGAAGACGGCGGCGCGGAAGACCCTGAGCGCCTTGGCCCGGTCGGTCCGCCCCTCGACGTCGATCTGGTCGAGGGTGATGCCGCCGAGATAGGCGAGATAGGGCGGCACGATCGGCAGGATGCAGGGCGACAGGAAGGTCAGGATGCCGGCCAGCAGGACGCCGGGATAGCTGATATCCTCCAGCACGGCGGGCCGGCTCAGGCGCCGCTGACGCGGATCTTGCCGCGTGCGGGCTGCGTGATGGTCTTCTTGCGCCCGATGTAGCCGGCGACGACGTCCCAGATCGGCGGGCCCTGCGTATCGGGATTGACCGAGGCCCAGCCGGCGACCGTGTATTCCTTCGCCGGATCGACCGGCGCGCCGTTGCGCATCAGCGTCATGTTCGAAATGCGGTGGCCGATCTTCCCGCCGACATCGATGTCGTAGTTCAGCCCGCCGACGCGCACCATGTCCCCGCCCTGCTGGTAGTAGGGATCGGGATTGAAGATGTTGTCGGCCACGTCTTCCAGCACGGTCTTGAGGAACGCGCCGGTGAAGTTCGTCCGGTAGACCGCCGGATAGGTGATCGCGGTCTGGTTGTAGACATCGTTCATGGCAATGTCCTGCCCCGGCAGCAGGGTCGCGCCCCAGCGGAAGCCCGGCGACAGCGAAATCTCGGCATCCCGCTCTTCCAGCAGGGCGTTGCAGATCAGGTCGTCGAAGGTGCCGTTGAAGTTGCCGCGGCGGTAGAGCAGCGTGTCGGTCCGGCCGATCACCTTCTCCGTCACCGCCCGGTGCGGCGCGCGCAATGTGTCGAGCAGCGCCTTCATCTTCGGGTCCGGCGCGATGGCGTCGCTGAACAGCGGGATCAGCCGGTAGCGGAAATCGGCGACCTTGCGGTTCTTCACCTCCAGATCGAGCCGCGACAGGAACTTGCCGTGGGAGCCGGAGGCGATCAGCAGCGTATCGCGCACCCGCACCGCCTCGGGCAGCGCATCGTGGGTATGGCCGGTCAGGATGACGTCGATGCCGTCGACGCGCGAGGCCAGCTTGCGGTCGACGTCGAAGCCGTTATGGCTGAGCAGCACGACCAGATCGGCCCTTTTGCGCGCCGCGGCGACCGCCTTGCGGATATCCTTCTCGCGGATGCCGAACGACCAGGTCTCCATCAGATGGCGCGGGTTGGCGATCGGCGTGAAGGGGAAGGCCTGGCCGATGACGGCGACGTTGAGGCCGCCGCGCTCGAAATAGTGCGTGCTGTCGAAGACGCCCTCGTTCCATTCGGTATCGCGCACATTGCCGGCCAGGAACGGAAATTTCAGCTCGTCTTCGACGATTTCCTGCACCCGGTCGGTCCCGTAGGTGAATTCCCAGTGGGCGGTCATGACGTCGACGCCGAGCGCGTTCATGGCCGAGACCATGCTGCCGCCCCGGGACTTGAGCGCAATATAGTCGCCCTGCCAGGTGTCGCCGCCGTCGAGCAGCAGCGTCCGGCCCGGGCGCTCGGCGCGGACGGCGTTCACCGCCGCCGCCATGCGGTCGAGCCCGCCGAGCCGGCCGTAGGACCGGGCCAGGCTGGCGAAATCGACGTTGGAGAGGGCGTAGGCTTCGGCCGAGCCGGGCTTCAGCCCGTATTTCTTCAGCAGCGCCGCGCCGGTGATATGCGGCGGCAGGCCCTTGACCGCGCCGACGCCGAGATTGACCGAGGGCTCGCGGAAATAGAGCGGCGAGAGCTGGGCGTGAATATCGGTGAAATGCAGCAGGGTCACCTGCCCGACCGGCTTGAAGGCCAGCAGTTTCTCCTGCGTCAGCTTCTGTTGCGCCGCCAGCCGGCCGAGGAAGCCCGATCCGGCGAGCAGGGCCGCAGCGGCGCCGGCCGTCGCGAAATCCCGGCGGGTAATCATCAGGTTTCCCCTCCCCGAACGCCGCAAACGAAAGGGGCGGCCGGCCTGCCGGCCCGACCGCCCCTCAACGGCGTTTCGATAAAGCCTACTGGCGGACCGACGGCGATTCGACCTTCAGCCCCTGGCCGCGCCACGCCAGATACAATTCGAGGTTGGTGTATTCCGGCGAGCCGCGCTTGTAGGGAATGGCCCGGATATTGTTATTGCAGCCGCGGAACCGGCGGTGCAGCGAGCCCAGCTTCTGCCATTTCAGGCGATAGGTCGGGAAGCCGTTGGAATGGCCCTGGCTCAGCAGGTCGGCGCGGATATACTGGCCGAAATTCCCCTGGTGGCAATGCACGCAGGCCAGGTCGAACTGGCCCCGGCGCTCATGGTAGAACGCCTCGCCCGCCTTGAAGAACTTCTCCGCCGGCCCGTCGATCGACACGTTGACCGGCATGCCGCGCGACTGCAGGCCGATCAGGGACGTCATGCCGAGCATCTTGTCGGATTCCCACTTCCACTTCCCGGCCTTCATGTAGTTTTCGCGGCAGTAGTTCACCTGGTGCGTCACCGCCATCATCTTCTTGTTCTTGGCGGAATAGACCGGATAGCGGGCCGAAACACCCTTCATGCTCTTTTCGACCGCATCGTGGCAGCTGGAGCAGGACTTGCCCGCCTTGCCGTCGACCGTCGTCCATTCGCTTTCGGCCTGCTCGACCCACAGGAAGGCCGGATTCTCGAAATCGTCGTCCTGCAGCGCCCGGGTTTTCGGGGTCCGGAACCAGTAGCCGGAGACCAGATAGTCGAGCGGGCTGTCCTTCGGCGGTTTGACCTGGACCTCTTTTCGCTCCCAGGGTTTTACCGGTTTGTCGTCGGCCGAGACGCCGGACACGGCGCCGGCGGCGAACGCCGCGAGAACGGCTGCAGCGATCGAAATTCGCAACATCTGGTAGTCCTGCCTGTTTTCGTTGTCGGGCGGGCCGCCGGGAGCGCCGTCAGGCGACCGTGAACTTCGCCTTCTTGGTGAACGTCTTGCCGCCGTCTTCCGTCCAGACGAAATCGATCGTGCCGCTCTTCTCCGGGCTGATCGCGAACGAAATATACGGGTTGGAAGAGACCGCCGGATGCAGGGCGGCCTTGAACACGGTCTTGCCGTCGATCTTCGCTTCGAAGCTGTTGATGATCTTGCGCGGGATCAGCTTGCCGGTCTTCTTGTTGCGCCGCACGCCGGTTTCCATCTTGTGGGCGATGAGCGTCTTGACGGTGACCGTATCGCCCTTCTTGATCTTGCGCGGGACGCGTACGCGGGGTCGTGACATGGTTCGGTTTCCCCTGAATTCTGATGTTGATCCTGGTCGTGCCGGGGCTGCGGCCGGTCAGCCGCCGCAGCCGCCGATGGTGACCTTCACCAGGCGTTGGCCCTTGTAGACCTTGCCGTCGGCCATTTCGGCGAGGGCGATGATGTTCTGGGTCTTCGCCATGCGCATCCGGAACGCGCCGCGGGCTGCGCCGCTCTGCTCGGAAAACCAGAAGTTCGCAACTTCGGGGCGCGGATTGCCCTCGGCGAAGATATGCACGGCCTTGACCTGGTCGCCGCCGGACATCTTGCTCTCGACCTCGAAACCGATCGGCACGGTGTTGCCGTTCTCGGCAATCTCCGGGCCGTCGATGGTTACCCTGCCGTCGATCGGCGTGCGGTCGCCGATCGCCTTCCTGATGGCCTCCGCGGTCAACGCCTTGTCGGCCAGCGCGATTCCCGGCGTCAGCTGGGCGGCGGCGAAGGCCGCGCTGCCGGCGCCGGCGGCGATCAGGAAACTGCGGCGATGGACGCCGCCGGAAATTTCTGTCTGTGACATGGCTCCTGTCCTGTTACCTCGTTGGGCCGGCCTGCGTCGGGCTGCCGGCGCAGACGGCTATTCCTTTTCCTCTTCCTTGAGCGTCAGGAGGTAGGCGACGATATCCTCAACCTGCTCGGCGCTCAGCATGGTCGTGCCGACGAATTTCTTGCGCACCCGGTGCAGCCCGTCGGCCCTGTAGAAGGCGGGCATCATCGTATCCTCGTTCACCACCTTGGGATTGACGATGAGCAGCCGGAGCTCCCCGGCGGAGTAGCGCGATGCGACGCCGACCAGGGACGGCCCGACCTCGCCCATATAGGGTTGATCGACCGGCATGACATGGCAGGCGATGCAATGGCCGAGCCGGCCGGCGATCGCCCATTTCTTTCCTTTTGCCGGATCGCCCGGCTTGCCGGTGAGCGATTTGGGGATGCTCTCTTCGTCGACGACCTTGTATTTGACCAGCGGGATCTTGCCCTGTCCGACGGCCTGCTGCCCGGCGAACGGAAGCGCCGCAATCGCGGCCGCGGAAAGCGTACACAAGACAAGTCTGCGGACCTTCAAACCCTTACCCTCCAAGGCGCAGCCCGGCCGAAAATTCTCGCCGGCGGGACGGTGTTTCCGGGGCTCGGGGCGGATCGGCGCAAACCGCGCAATTCCGGTGTCCCCCGAGCCGGGGATGCGGTATCATATTCAAACTTTCTAATTTAACAAGCGCGAATCGAAACCGCCGGTTTGCGCGGGTTTCGTGGCGTTTTCCCGGAGATTCGCCCTTTGGGAACCGCCGGATTTCCACGGACGCCGGATGCCGCATATCCGTTTCCTGCTGCTTGTCCTTGTCGTTGCCGCCGGCCCGCTCGCTGCGGGGCCGGCGCCGGCGCGCGCGGCGGAGCTGCTGATGTTCGAATCGGAGACCTGCGAGTGGTGCGCGCGCTGGCACGAGGAGATCGGCCCGGCCTACGGCAAGACGCGCTTCGGCCGCATCGCGCCGCTGCGCCGGATCGATATCG
This sequence comes from Alphaproteobacteria bacterium, assembly GCA_965202925.1. Taxonomy (GTDB): domain Bacteria; phylum Pseudomonadota; class Alphaproteobacteria; order Bin65; family Bin65; genus Bin65. The sequence goes on from CBDBCG010000005.1 coordinate 405,931, forward strand.
ATCTGCGGATTCCTGACGCCTACCGCTCGGTTCGCGGCATCGCCTACACGCCGACCTTCGTCCTGTGGCACCGGGGCCGGGAGCTCGGCCGGCTGGTCGGCTATCCCGGCGAGGATTTCTTCTGGCCATTGCTGGAACAGCTGCTGGACAGGCTGCCGGCCGCGGAGGGCGACCCGGCGCGGGAGACGAAAGGATGACTGCAATGGGTTTGCGCAAAGGTTTCGTGAGGATGGCGGCCGGCGCGGCGGCGCTGGTTCTGTCCGCTTCGTTCGCCGCCCCTTCCGGCGCGGAGGAAAATGCGCTGGCGACCTTCAAGGTGATGACGCCGAAGACGGCGCTGACGCTGGCCCAGGCGACGCTCGAAGCCTGCCGCAAGGGCGGCTACCAGGTTGCGGTCGTGGTGACCGACCGGTTCGGCGGGGTGCAGGTTGCGCTGCGCGACCGTCTGGCCGGCGCCCACACCGTCGAGACCGCGCGGCGCAAGGCCTGGTCGGCGGTGTCCTTCCGCACCGACACCTGGGAAATGTACGGGCTGATCAAGGACGGCACGGTCAATCCCGGCGTGCGCCAGATCGGCCAGGCGCTGTTCGTCGGCGGCGGCGTGCAGGTCACGGCCGCCGGTTCGATCGTCGGCGGGGTCGGCGTGTCCGGCGCGCCGGGCGGCAAGCTGGATCACGACTGCGCGGTCGAAGGGATCGAGTCGATCCAGGATATACTTGAATTCTAGCCCGAGTCCGGCGATTGGTCGGGCCACCTTTACCTTTTGCAGCGATTTACCGAGGAGACAGAACGATGAAACTGCTCGCTTCCACGCTGGCGCTGTGCCTGATGCTGGCCGTCACGCCCCTTTCCCTCGCACCGGCGCCGGCCCAGGCCCAGGCCAAGATGCACAAGGTGGCGATCCATGTCGACGACCGGGACACCATGCGGATGAACATGGCGCTGAACAATGCGCAGAACATCCGGAAATACTATACCGCCAAAGGCGAGAAAGTGATGATCGAGATCGTCGCCTACGGTCCCGGCCTGCACATGCTGCGCGCCGATACCTCGCCGGTGAAGGCCCGGGTCGCGGCGATGAGCCTCGCCGATCCCGATCTGCGCTTCTCGGCCTGCGGCAACACCCACCGCAAGATGAGCAAGAAGGCCGGCAAGTCGGTGGTGCTGGTCGCCGAGGCGAAAAAGGTGCCGTCCGGCGTCGTGCGCCTGATGGAGCTGCAGGAGCAGGGCTGGAGCTACATCCGGCCGTAGCGTCCGACGCGCCGCGGGCGAAGCTGCCCGGCCGGTCCGGCGAGGCTCCGGCGGCGCCTGCCGCCGGCGCTTCTGCCGATCGGCGGATGGGACCGATTCCCGATCCGTGGCGCGCCAATTACAAAATCTTGACGGTTTTTTGGTCGCACCACAAAATCTTGTTGACAAATTTTCCTGTCGCGGATAAGGAAGCGCCGCACAGGTGCGTAAGACGCGGACAGGCCCTGACGCAACAAACCCGGCTGCACTCCGGTGCGGCCGGGTTTTGTTTTTCGGTATCGCGGCGATTGCCGTAGGCAGGATGTCCGGGTGCCGGGGCGGCATTTGCCAAAGCCCAAACGCAAAGAAGGCGCCAGGTGCTTCGACGCGGACGTCCCAGCATGGCTCCGAAGAGCCCCCTGACACCTTCTCTGCGGGCGTGCCCCGAAGGGCTTCCCACATGGTCCCTGCCCGAAGGCCCGGACCGCGGGCTCGCCCTTGCGGGCTGCCCCGCCGTTCCGCGTCCCCGAAGGTCCGCTTCCCGGCTGCCGGCTCGCCCGAAGGCTCCCCGGCTCCCGACCTCGACGGCCGAAGCCGCCTGGCCGTTCCGCCTTCGATCCGGTCCCGAGGGCCCGTCTCTCCGGCTCAAGCGTCGATCGCCCGAAGGCTTTCGCCGCTTCCGCGACCGGCTTCCTTGCGGTCCCCCATCGCGTGAATGGATACTGCTTCGCTCCCGGCGACGACGCAACAAAAAATTGTGCCGGGACTTCGAAATTTCGGTGGATAACCAAGCAGTTAGCTGAAAAATGTCTTGATTTTTTTCCACAGTCCGGCGCCGGCCCGGCGGATTTCCGCCGGTTCCGCCTGTGGATAAAGTTATCCCCAAGAAATTTTCGCCGGGCAGCAGAGAGCGGCGCAGCGCGCGCCCGACAGCCTGCCGGCCTGGCAGGCGCGGCCCGTTACCCGCCGTTCCGGTTCACGGGGTCCGGTTCACCAGGGCGCGCGCGTAGAGCGGATGGTGGAGGCTGCGCACCTCGTGCTCGATGGCGAACAGCGCCGTCCCCGCGTCCGGTTCGACGATGTCCACGAAGCGGTACTGGCTGGCATTGTCCTCGGCCGTAACCAGGCCGCGGTCGGCGAGCGCCCGGTACGGGCCGGAGAAATCGGCGGCGTAGACCGCCACATGGTGCCCGTCATAGTCGCCGTCGGGCCTGTCGGCCTCCCGGAAAACGAAACTCTGCCCCGGGCCGACCGTCACGCGCACGCCGGCGCCGTCGACCTCGGCCGGCGCGCCGAGGACCGAGCGGTAGAAGTGCGCGATGCCCGCCGCCGCCCCCCTGGCGACCGGCATTTCGAGGTAGGGAATGCCCGGCGGCCCGACACGGCCGCCGCCGGCCGCGTGCGCGCGGAACCGGTTGCCCCACGGGCAGGTCAGCGCGACATGGCCGTCCATCCGGCGCCACGAGAATTGCGTGCCGCCGAGCCGCGCGGAGACGCGGCGCAGACGGTCCTCGAGCGCGTCCAGGTCCGGCAGCGCCAGGCCGATGATCCCGCGGAAACGCTGCGGGCTGCCTTTCGGCAGATGAAACTGCTGCCGGCCGGCGTTGATCCACATGTTGTTCGTGCCGACCATCATATACGGGTCGCGGGTCAGCCCCAGCCCGGCGACATAGAAGTCCGTTGCCTTTTCCTGGTCCGGGATCGTCAGGTTGACATGCTCGAAGAGGACGATGTTGCCGACGTCCTGGGAAGCGGGATCGAAGCGCATCGCCGGCTCCTCGCTATCGCATGTGCGCACCGCCGGACCGGGAGTCGTTCCGTGCGATGCGGCAGGCCGCTACGGCACGGCGCCGATCCGGCTGAAATCGGTCGATATGATATGGGCCAGGAGGGTCGTCCGGTCCGCCGTGCCGAAGAAGAGCACCGAATAGCGCCCGGCGACGAAGGTGGCGGCCGTGTACTCGCCCTGGATCTTCATGATCGCGAAACGCTGGCCGGAGATCTCCCGGAACTCGCCGTTCCTGGCCCGGACCAGATCGGGGTGCATGAAGGTCGCCTTGCGCTTTTTCAGCGTCTCGGGCGTTTCGCTGCGCACCACGATCGCGATGACGGGCTTGCCGTCCGCATCTTGGTAGACCCGCTGGACCCGGACCTGTCCGGTCTCGGTATTGTCTTCGATCCGCTGCCGCGCGGTCTGGCCCTCCAGGGGCTCCGGCAGCGCCCGGGCCAGCTTGTCGCCGCGGGTCGGCGCCGCATTGTCCGCCGTCCCGGACCGGGGCTCTGAGGTCGACTGCGCATGGGCGATCGCCACCGCGCCGACGACCAGAACGGCGGCAACGAGATGCAAGAGCAGCAGGCGGCTCCAACGGGACATGCGGTTCCCCGGCAGCGGCGAGAATCGGGCGGGCGTACGGCCGGCGGTATAGCATCGACCCCGAAGCGACGCCACCGCCGCACGCCGGGTCGGCCGCGCGGCGACCCGTCTGCTGGCGGCGGGCGCCCTTCCGGTGTAGCAGCGGGCGTCAGACTCCGAACGGAGCTCGCCGATGATTCCGCGTTACACCCGCCCGGCCATGGCCGCCGTCTGGGAACCGGCCAGCCGCTTTCGCATCTGGTTCGAGATCGAGGCCCATGCCTGCGACGCGTTGGAGGAACTCGGCGCGATTCCCGAAGGCACAGCGTCGGCGGTGCGGCGCAAGGGCGACAAGCCCTACACGCCGGAGCGGATCGCGCGCATCGACGCCATCGAGGCCGAGGTCAAGCACGACGTCGTCGCCTTCCTGACCGAACTGGCCGAACAGGTCGGCCCGCAAGCCCGCTTCGTCCACCAGGGCCTCACTTCGTCGGACGTGCTGGATACCGGCTTCGCGGTGCAGCTCACGCGGGCGAGCGACCTGCTGCTGGCCGGCCTCGACGGGCTGCTCGCCGCGCTCAGGCGCCGGGCCGAAGAGCACAAATTCACCCGAACCATGGGCCGGAGCCACGGCATTCACGCCGAGCCGACCACCTTCGGCGTCAAGCTGGCCGGCCATTTTGCGGAATTCGCCCGCTGCCGGGCCCGGCTGGAGGCGGCGCGGGCGGAAGTCGCGACCTGCGCCATCTCCGGCGCCGTCGGCACCTTCGCCACGGTCGATCCGCGCGTCGAGGCCCATGTCGCCGGGAAGCTGGGGCTGACGCCGGAGCCGGTGTCCACCCAGATCATTCCGCGCGACCGCCACGCCATGTTTTTCGCCGTCCTCGGCGTCATCGCCGGCGCCGTCGAGCGGCTGGCGGTCGAGATCCGGCATCTGCAGCGCACCGAGGTGCGCGAGGCGGAGGAATTCTTCTCCGAGGGCCAGAAAGGCTCCTCGGCCATGCCGCACAAGCGCAATCCGGTGCTGACCGAGAACCTGACCGGCCAGGCCCGGATCATCCGCGGCATGGTCCTGCCGGCACTGGAAAACGCCGCCCTGTGGCACGAGCGCGACATCTCGCACAGTTCGGTCGAGCGGCAGATCGCCCCGGACGCCACGGTGGCGCTGGATTTCTCGCTGGCCCGCCTGACCGGCGTCGTCGAAAAACTGGTGGTCTATCCCGAGCGCATGGCCGCCAACGCCGACGCCCTGGGCGGCCTGCACAATTCGCAGCGGGTCCTGCTGGCGCTCACTCAGGCCGGGATGAGCCGGGAAGACGCCTACCGCGCCGTCCAGCGCCACGCCATGACGGTCTGGCGGGGCGGCGGCGACTTCGCGGTCGCGCTCAAGGGCGATGCCGAAATCGCAGCCCATCTGACAGCCGACGCCATCGACGCCCTGTTCGACCCCGCGTTCCATACGCGGCACGTCGAAACGATCTTCAAGCGGGTGTTCGGCGGGTGAATCCGGCGCCGGGCTACACCGCGAGCGTTTCGTCTTCGCGCTACGCGGTGGCGTTCATTGCCCGAACGTGCCCGGCCGCTGCGTAAGAGAGTATGGCGCTATCGGCTGTCAGAAGCGGAGAATCGAGATAGCGTGCGGTCGAAACGATAAAGCGGTCGGCCGGGTCGGCATGAAATTTGCCCGGGAGACGCACGCTGTCGATCGCGATTGCAGGTTCGATGGGCGCCAGGAAGACGCCCGGCGGGGCCAGCGCCGCGTCGATCCATGATTGCACCTCGCGCCCCAGCCGGAGCCGGCCCTTCTCCGCGAGCATGGCGATTTCCCACGGCGTGATCGCCGAGACCGCGATCCGGTCCGTCTGCATCGTTTCCTTTATGGCGGCCCTCGCAGCCGCGCCGAGGCGCCGGTCGCCGGCAATGGCCCAAACCAGAACGTGAGTGTCCAGAACGATCACTTGGCGGCGGTCCAGTCGGCCGGATCTGCCGCAGGACCGAACGGGTCGTCGTAACCGAGCACCGATCCCGGCATCATCCCGATGATCGAGACGGTCCCGTCCGACACCGGATACGGCGACAGCACCGCCAACGGCCGGCCGTGCTTGGTGATCGTTACCGGCTCGCGGTCCTCGCACATCTGTCCGATCACGCGGAGGCATTTGGCCTTGAATTCGGTCGCGGCTATCGTTTTCACCGTCTTCTCCAATCCGGCATTGCGTACATATTTTCTGTACATTATTTGGACGAATAGTTCAAACCGATTTTTTTGACGACTCCGAGAGCCTGAATCCGCCCTTCCGCTGCCCTGCGGACCGCTCAAATCCTCGCCAATCTGTACCGATACAGCTAGTCTCGACACATGAGCACAATGATCCTGTCGCTGCCCGAAACCCTTAAGTCCTTCGTGGAAGAGCGGGCCGAGGCCGGCGGCTACAGCAGTTCGGGCGACTATGTCTGCGATCTGATCCGCAAGGACCGCGACCGGCATCGCTTGCGGGCCCTTGTTCTCGATGGTGCGGCCTCGCCGCGGGCCGGTTTGGCGAATGCGGATTATTTCGACCGGCTCCGCAACCGGGTTCGCGAGACCGGGGGGCAGTAGGCGGCAGACCGCGGCCGGGTCCGGATTTCGCGCATCGCGGACCGGAACTAGACCATCCGGATTCAGCCGCCGCGGGTCGCGCGGCGATCACGCCGATTTTAGCGTGGATTTCCGCCGGTCGGGCATAGTATCCCGCGCCTTTACCGGCCGGCCGCGCTCGCGCGGCAGACGGCGGGTTCGGCGGGCGGCGAAGATGGGGAGGCCCTGCGGATGAAGGACCAGGCGCGCGTTGTCGTCATCGGCGGCGGTGTGGTCGGCGTTTCGACCCTCTATCACCTGGCGAAAAAGGGCTGGACCGATGTCGTCCTGCTGGAACGGACGGAACTGACGGCCGGTTCGACCTGGCATGCCGCCGGCCTGCTGCCGCTGTTCAACATGAGCTATTCGGTCGGCCAGCTGCACCAGTATTCGGTCAACCTCTACAAGACGCTGGAAGCCGAGACCGGCCAGGACGTCAGCTTCCACGTCAACGGCAATCTGCGCCTCGCGACCAACCGCGACCGCATGGACGAATACCGCCTCTACCAGTGCACGGCGGAGACCATCGGCGTCGAATGCGAGATCATCGACGTCGAGCGGATCAGGAGGCTCTGGCCGCTGATCAACGCCGAGGGCCTGGTCGGCGCCCTGTGGCACCCGACGGACGGCCATATCGCGCCGGTCGACGTCACGATGGCGCTGGCAAAGGGCGCGCGCAACCGCGGCGCGGAGATCCATCAGCACACGACGGTCACGGGCATCGAGCGCGACAACAGCGAATGGATCGTGAAGACCGATAAGGGCGACATCCGCTGCGAGCATGTCGTGAGCGCGACCGGCAACTATGCGCGCACCACCGCCCGGATGGTCGGCCTGGAAATTCCCGCGATCCCGGTCCAGCACCAGTATATCGTCACCGACGTCGATCCCGTCCTGAAGGAGTACCGCGAGGCCGGCAATACGGAACTCGCCGTGCTCCGGGAATCCGACGCCTCCTATTATCTGCGCGAGGAGCGCATGGGCTGGATCCTCGGCCCCTACGAGCGCCACGCGCCGGCCTGCTTCGTCGACGGCGTGCCGGAGAGTTTCGAGAAGGACCTGTTCCCCGGCGAGCTCGACCGGCTCGTACCCCATGTCGAGGCCGCCATGAACCGGGTGCCGAGCTTCGAGAACGCCGGCATCAAGGACATCGTCAACGGCCCGATCGCCTATACGCCCGACGGCAACCCGATGGTCGGCCCGGCCTTCGGCCTGGAGAATTTCTGGCTTTCGGAAGGCCACAGCTTCGGCATCACCGCCGCCGGCGGCGCCGGCTGGCAGCTCGCCGAATGGATCGTCGACGGCGAACCGACGGTCGACATGATCGGCGTCGACCCGCGGCGCTTCGGCGTCGTCTCGAAAAACTTCGCGAAGATCAAGAACGAAGAGGCCTACGAGCACGTCTTCATCAACCATTACCCGATGGAGGAACGCCTGCTCGGCCGGCCGGCCAAGGCCCCGCCCTGCTACGAGCGGCTGGACCGGGCCGGCGCGGTCTGGGGCGCGCGCTTCGGCTGGGAGCGGCCGAACTGGTTCGCGCCCGCGGGCGTCGAACGCAAGGACGATTACTCCTACCGCCGCTCGAACTGGTTCGAGCATGTCGGCAACGAGGTCCGCACCATGCGCGAGCGGGTCGGGCTGATGGAGCTCAGCAGTTTCGCGAAATACCTGGTCGAAGGCCCGGGCGCGCGGGCCTGGCTCGACGGCATGGTGGCGAACACCGTGCCGCGAAAAGTCTCGCGCATGACGCTGGCGCACGCGCTCAACCCCTCGGGCTCGGTGCGCAGCGAGTTCACCATCCTGCGCCTGCCCGACGGCCTCTACGGCGAGCGCTTCTACCTGGTCGGCCCCGGCGCGGCCCACGACATGGACTGGGACATCCTCACCCGCCGGGCGCCGCGCGACGGCTCGGTCTTCCTGCAGGACCTGACGACGCAATACGGCGTGTTCGTGCTCGCCGGCCCGCAGGCCCGCAAGGTGCTGGAGAAACTGGCCGACGCCGACGTTTCCAACGAGGCCTTCCCGTGGCTGACAGGCCGGGACATCCCGGTCGGCTACTGCCCGGATGTGCGGGCGCTCCGGGTCAATTTCGTCGGCTCGCTGGGCTGGGAGCTGCACCATCCCATCGAATACCAGGTCCATCTCTATGACGCGCTGATGGCAGCCGGCGCCGAGTTCGACATCGGCCCGGTCGGCATGCGCGCGATGGATTCGATGCGGCTGGAGAAGAGCTATCGCCTGTTCGGCACCGACCTGAACGCCGAGAACAGCGTCCTGGAGGCCGGGCTGGACCGTTTCGTGCGCTTCGACAAGAACGCCGGCTTCACCGGCCGCGCGGCGCTGCTGGCGCAGAAGGAACAGGGCGTGCCCAACGCCTACCGCACCATCGAGATCGACGCCGACGACGCCGACCCCTTCGGCAACGAGCCGGTCTATATCGACGGCGAGGTGGCCGGCCGCGGCACCGCCGGCGGCTACGGCCACCATGTCGGCAAGAGCCTGCTGCTCGGCTATGTCCGCAGCGACGCGGCGGAGATCGGCCGGGCCTGCGAGGTCCGGGTGCTCGACCAGCGCCGCCCGGCCCGGATCATCGCCGAAAGCCCCTACGACCCGGACAACGCGGCATTGCGGGCGTAGAGCGCGTTCGTTCCCGATGGAAGCGCCGACGCAGCCGAGGCTCATCCTTCGATAGAAAATTGTCCGGAAAGGTCGGCGCCGCCGGGCGCAAGACCGCGAGTCGGGTCCAGCGGACAAAGCAACGGTTCCCCTCTCCTTGGGATTCCTGGGCGAAAATGCGCCGACGGAATCCCCCTCCCCTTGGGGGAGGGGCAAGGGGAGGGGTCGTTCGGCGCCGCACCGACACCCGAAACCCACTCTGCAGAGATGTCCGCTTACCCCTCTCCCTGACCCCCTGTACCTCTCACAGCGCTTCAGCCGTTTGGGGGTGCAGACGTTGCTTAGCCATTTCTTCGACCTTGATCGCAGCAGTGCTGGCTGGCCATTGGTTTCGCCGGAGCGCGTGGCGCGGAGGCGAAGCCAATGGCCGGGTGCCGCTCACCTGGACTCCCTGCCATCGTGGAAGTCCTGTCCATCGCGGATGGGACGGGCCAAGGGATCGAGAGCAACCGAGCGCCCCCTGCGCCATGAGCACTTGGGGAGGACCTGTGCCTCGGTCCCTGGCCGCGATGGACGCCCAGTGGGGAGTTTGCGCCTTGAGCGCCAGTACAGGGACAGGCAGGCATCGTGGCGGTCCGTTGACACAAGGACGCGAAGGGAATGCCATGGACATGTTTGAGTATTTTGCGGGGATCGACTGGGGTTCGGAGACCCACCAGGTCTGCGTTGTCGACAGCGCTGGCGAGGTGTCGGCCGAGCGGGCCTTCAGTCACGGCGGAGCCGGCCTGGCGGAGATGGCGGCCTGGATCCTTGCCAGGACAAACGCCGAACCGCACGCGGTCGGGGTCGCCATCGAGATCCCGCACGGTCCCGTCGTCGAGACCATGATGGAACGCGGCTTCACGGTCCATTCCGTCAATCCGAAGCAGCTCGACCGTTTCCGCGACCGCTTCTCGCCGGCCGGCGCCAAGGACGACCGCCGCGACGCCCGCGTGCTCGCCGATGCCCTGCGGACCGATGGCCATGCGTTCCGGCGCCTGGACCCGGCGGCGCCGGAGATCGTCGAGTTGCGTGAGTGGTCGCGGATCGCCAGCGACCTGACCTGCGACAGGACCCGGCTCGTGAACCGGGCCCGCCAGCAGCTCTGGCGCTACTATCCGCAGCTCCTCAAGGTCGAAAGCGATCTTACCAAGGCCTGGATCCGCGAACTCTGGTGTCTTGCGCCGACGCCCGCAAAGGCGCAGCGCGTCCGCGCCGTCACCCTCGCCAAGCTCCTGAAGCGCCATCGGGTGCGCCGGATCGATGGCGAAACCGCGCTCCGGATCCTGCGCGAGCCTGCGGTGTCCGTCGCGCCCGGCACGACCGAGGCCGCAGTCGCCCATATCGAGGTCGTCTTCTCGCAGCTTGCCGTCGTCGCACAGCAGATCGCGAAGGCCTATGGCGAACTCGACCGTCTGAGCGCAACGCTGTCCCGATCGGCGGCCTCTCCGGAGGACGAGCCGGGAATAGATGCGCAGCGTGACGTGGAAATCCTGAGCTCGCTTCCCGGCGTCGGCAGGATCGTCCTCGCCACGCTGCTCGCAGAAGCACACGATCCTCTGCGCCGGCGAGACTATCAGGCCCTGCGATGCCTGTCCGGCGTCGCTCCCGTGACCAAACGGTCCGGCAAGTCGCTGATCGTCATCCGCCGGCTCGCGGCTCACAACCGGCTCCAGGACGCCGTCTACCACTGGGCCGGGGTGGCCATACAGCGCGACCCCGTCAGCAAAGCGAAATACGCCGCGCTGCGCGCCCGCGGGCATGGTCATGCCCGTGCGCTTCGAGGCGTCGCCGACCGTCTGCTCGGCGTCGCCTGCGCGATGCTCGAAAACCAGACTGTCTTCAATCCCGCCCGCGCGAGACAAGCCCATGCAGCGTGACGCACGAGCCACGCAAGGTGCCCGGCACGCATACTCGCGCGTGCCAGAACTCTCTTTACAAATGGTGGGGAGTCCCTCCCCTTGGGGGAGGGGGGACGCGTTGCTTTGTCTGTCGGGCTTGATTTACGGCTTTTTTGCAGAGGAATCCTTGGGGGAGGAGGATTCGATCAGCACCCGGTTCGCAGACGAATCCTCAGGGGCGAAAGCCGGGAGTTTGCTCCCGACGACACCGGAGGCAGGCGCAACCGGGATGCTGCACGGCTTCGCAGCCGGCGGTTCAGACTTTCGCGAAATCCGGGCACCATTTCAGGATGCCGTCCCTGTAGCTCTGCCTGTCCCGAACGGCCGCCGCCCAGCGCGAAATGTTCGGATAGTCCTCGAACGGGTAGCCGCATCCGACGAGCACGAAGTGCAGGGGGATCCAGGAAATATCGGCCAGGGTGAACCGATCGCCCATCATCCATGTCCGGTCCTCCAGGGCGTTTTCGAGCTTGGCGAAACACGCCTCCAGTATCCCGCGCGCCCTGGCGATGTCCGTCTCGCCGAAGGCGCTGTCGCCGGCATGCTTCGCGTGAAACTCTTTCAGCTCCTCGTTTTTCTGAAGTTCGTCGTATTTTTCCTGCTCCTCGGCCGTCTTCTTCAGCTTCGTCTGCATCCTGGTCGCGTAGACATACGGCTTGACCGCCGGCACATGGATCGACGCGGCAAGACGAAGCCATTCCAGCATCCCGTCTTCGTCATCCGCCGCACGCAGCGAGGGTTCGGGGTAGGTCAGGTCGAGATAGTCGATGATGTCGTTGGACTCGATATGGACGACGCCGTTGTCGATCAGGGTCGGCACCAGACCGTTCGGATTGATGCCGAAATACGCGTCCGAAACGTTCTCTTTCCGCTTCAGGTCGAGGTGATGGCTGGTCCAGGGCAGCCCCTTCTCGATCAGCGTCATGCGGACCCGCATCGAACAGTTCGAGATATCGCCGTGGTAAAGGTGAATTCCCTCAAATTTTTCCACGGATCTGTCGGCCGGAACGATAACCGCCATGGGACGGGCCTCTGTTGTATTTGCGCGACGGAACCTGACGATTGCACGCCGGTTCGAGCGCCCGGCGCAAAGCCTGCGCCGGGAGTCTGGGGCGCAGGCGATCCGGCTGTCAATCGCCGCCAACTTCATTGGCATTGACGGCGCCCGCCGAGCAGCCGGCGGCAGATTCGGTCCGGGATCCCGCCCGCCGCTGCGCGGCGCGATCACTGCCGAAAGCCCCGGCGATCCGGGGAACGCCGTGCCGCGATTCTAGGCGATATTTCCTTGATTTTCGCCAGACATGCTCTATTTTCTCCTGGAAAAGGATTTTTCGGAAAGCCGAACCGGCGAAGGGCCCATGACAAAACATGACATTTCCTGACACCTGCGAACATCTGGCTCTCCGCCCCGCGCCCTGCCCCGCTCCTGTCACCCCGGACGGCCGCAGGCCGATCCGGGGTCCGCGGCCGATTGCGACGGCTGTACCCGCGGCTCCGGGCCCTGATCTCCGCTTCACTCCGTCCGGGGCGGCAAAGACGGTGGAACGGGAGAAGGATTGCAAAACATGACATTTCCTGACACGGGCAATCTCATGCGTATTATCCTTCCCCCTCTTCAGAGGAATCCTCTGCGAAACGGGCGTGTGTGCGATCCGGCGGGGAAAACGCGGCTTCCCCTCCCCTTGGGCGAGGGGGCCGGGGGGAGGGGTATGCGGCGGCTGTGTCTTACAGGAAATGGCACCGGCGTACCGGCGCAGGCGACCCCTCGCCTAACCCCTCCCCCGAGGGGAGGGGGACAGTCGGCGCCCGTTTTGCAGGGCAATCCTCTTCAGAGGGAGAGGTATCGCGGGGGCTGCGCCGGCCCCGGCTTACATTTCCTGACATTTCCTGACACCCCGGCGCACCGTGCGGAGACCCAGTCATGAGCGAAGAACGCGGCAGGAAGCCCGGAGAGCGGGCCGGACGGGCCGGTCGGCGGGCCGGCAGGGCCGGCGGCGGGCGGGAGAGCCGGCGCGCGGCGCGGACGGCCGGGCCGGTCGAGCAGCTGCGCGCGATTCAACGGAAAATCCCGAAAGTCGAACTGCTCTCCGACGAAGGGCTGGAGCTGATCGAGCACAATGCCGACACGATCCTGGAAGAGGTCGGCATCGAGTTCCACGACGATCCGGAATGCCTGGAGATGTTCCGGGACGCCGGCGCTGATGTGCAGGACACGCGGGTCCGTTTCCCGCGCGGCCTTGCCCGGCAACTGTGCTCCACCGCGCCGGCGCAGTACACCCAGCACGCCCGTAATCCCGAACGCTCGGTGGAAATCGGCGGCGACCATACGGTGTTCGCGCCGGTCTACGGCCCGCCCTTCGTGCGCGACCTGGACAGCGGCCGGCGCTACGGCACGATCGAGGATTTCCGCAATTTCGTGAAGCTGGCCTACCTGTCGCCCGCCCTGCACCATTCGGGCGGGACAGTGTGCGAGCCGGTCGACGTGCCGATCGCCAAGCGGCATCTCGACATGGTCTACGCCCATATCCGCTTTTCGGACAAACCCTTCATGGGCTCGGTCACCCATCCGGAGCGCGCCGCCGACACCGTCGCCATGGCGAAGATCCTGTTCGGCGACAACTTCGTGGATCAGAACTGCGTCTGCACCAGCCTGATCAACGCCAATTCGCCCATGGTCTACGACGCCACCATGCTGGGCGCGCTCAAGACCTACGCCAGGGCCGGCCAGGCGACGGTGGTCAGCCCCTTCATCCTGGCCGGCGCCATGGCGCCGGTGACCGTGGCCGGCGTGATGGCCCAGACGCTGGCCGAGGCGATGGCCGGCATCGCCGTGACCCAGTTGTGCCGGCCGGGCACGCCGGTGGTGTTCGGCAGCTTTTCCAGCTCAATCTCCATGCAGTCCGGCGCGCCGACCTTCGGCACCCCGGAGCCGGCGCTCGCCCTGTTCGGCCTGGCGGCGCTGGCGCGCCGGCTCGGCCTGCCCTTCCGCAACGGCGGTTCGCTCTGCGCCTCGAAGCTGCCGGACGCCCAGGCGGCCTACGAAAGCGCCAATACGCTGATGCCCACGGTCCTGGCCGGGGTGAATTTTGTGCTCCACGCCGCCGGCTGGCTGGAGGGCGGGCTGGCGTCGAGCTACGAGAAGCTGATCATGGATGCCGACCAGCTCGCCCTGCACCAGGTGATCGCCGGCGGCTACGACCTGTCGGAGAACGGCCAGGCGCTGAGCGCGGTGCGCGAGGTCGGCCCCGGCAGCCACTATCTCGGCTGCCAGCACACCCAGGACAATTTCGAGACCGCCTTCTGGCGCTCGGCGGTCGCCGACAACAACAGTTTCGAGCAATGGCAGAGCGACGGCTCCAAGGACATCGTCATGCGCGCCAACGAACGCTGGAAGGCCATGCTGGCAAGCTACGAGGCGCCGCCGATCGACCCAGGCATCGACGAGGCGCTGACCGCGTTCATCGCAAAGAAGAAGGAAAGCCTGCCCGACGGGATCGGGTGAGGGGGATTTCGAAGGCACCCGGCAGCACACCGCCATTTGTAGGGGAGGGTTTTCAAACCCTCCGCTACGGAATCGGTATAACGGCAATCGCTTCCCGATGGCCCTACCTGCGCCGGCGGCGGCCTCTTCGGCCGGCGTTTTCCGCAGCGCCACCGTCGTCCGCCAGGCGGGCCGGCAGGGTGACGTGCCGGCTGAGGTGCGGGTAGTCGGCGGTCGCGTGGGGCAGCGCCATCGCGTCGACGAAGTGGCGCTGGAACTCGGGCTCAACGGCGGTCTCGACCTTTTCGATGCCGCGCACGACCCGCTCGATCTCGTCGCGCGCCGCCTGGTCGAGCAGGGCGATGCGCGCCCCGGTGCCGGCGGCGTTGCCGGCCGAGGTCACCTTGTCCAGCGCGCAATCCGGGATCATGCCCAGGACCATGGCGTATTTCGGCTCGATATGGGTGCCGAAGGCGCCGGCCAGCACGATCCGGTCCGGCGCCGTAATGCCCTTGCGGTCCATCAGCAGGCGCGCGCCGGCATAAAGCGCCGCCTTGGCGAGCTGGATGGCGCGGACGTCGACCTGGTAGATCCGGATGTCGCGTGCGCCCGCCTTGAACAGACGATAGCTGAACGTCCTGTCCTCGGCCTTGAGCCGGTCGGTCCTGCCGCTCAGGGCACCGTCGATCGTTCCGTCCGGCTTGATCAGGCCGGCGAGGTACATCTCTGCAAGCGCCTCGATGATGCCGGAGCCACAGATGCCGGTGACCCCGGTATCGCCCGCCGCCTCCTCGAAGCCGGGCTCGTCGGACCACAGGTCGCAGCCGATCACCTTGATGCGCGCCTCCAGGGTTTCGGAATCGATGCGCACCCGCTCAATGGCGCCGGGCGCGGCGCGCTGGCCGCAGATTATCTGGGCGCCTTCGAAGGCCGGGCCGGTCGGCGACGAAGCGGCGAGAATGCGCTCCCGGTTGCCGAGGACGATCTCGGCGTTGGTGCCGACATCGACGATCAGCACGGTTTCGTCCGAGAGATACGGCGTTTCGGAGAGGATCACGCCGGCGGCGTCAGCGCCGACATGGCCGGCGATGCACGGCAGGAAATAGACCCGCGCATTCGGATTGACCGCCAGCCCGATCTCGGACGCCCAGAGCGTCTGTGCCCGGTTGGTCGCCAGCGCGAAGGGCGCGCCGCCGAGCTCGACCGGGTCGATGCCGAGCAGAAGATGATGCATGATCGGGTTGCCGACGAAGGTCGCGTTGAGGATATCCTCGGCCGAAATTCCCGCCTCGGCCGTTGCATCGACGACCAGCCGGTTGACCGCCTCGCGCACCGCTTCGGTCAGTTCGGCGTCACCGCCCGGATTCATCATGGCGTAGGAAACCCGGCTCATCAGGTCTTCGCCGAAGCGGATCTGCGGATTCATGACTCCGACCGAGGCGACAACCTCTCCGGTCGAAAGGTCGGCCAGGTGGGCGGCCACGGTCGTCGATCCGACATCGTAGGCAAGGCCATACGCCTTGTCGCGAAAACCCGGCCAGATCGCGATGATCCGCTCTCTCCGGTGAATCGCGACGGTCGCCGTCCAGTCGCCGTCGCGCAGGATTTTCTGCAACCCCTGCAGGGTCCGGATATCGCCCTCGAGCTCGCCGAGGCCCCACTGATCGCGCAGCGCCGCGGCCAGCCTCTCGAAATCGCCCGTCGGGCGGTGCATGTCGGGCTTCTCGACCTCGACATAGTGCAACCGGACTGCGGGATTGACGGTGATATCGCGGACTTCGGCGCGCTTGCGGACGACCTGCTTGTGAACCTGGCTGTCCGGCGGCACGTCGATCACCAGATCGCCCTGCACGGTGGCGTGGCAACCCAGGCGGCGCTCCTCGGCCAGGCCGCGGCGATCCTTGTAGCGCTGCTCGTTGGCGCTGAAGGCGCTCAGATGGCTTGCCGCACTTTCGAGCCCGAACTTGGCGAAGCGGCCGGTGCCGACCGTGATCTGACAGCGGCCGCAGATGCCGCGGCCGCCGCACACCGAATCCAGATCGACCCCGAGGTCGCGCGCCGCCTGCAACAGGTTGGTGCCGACCGGAAAAGTGCCGCGCCGACCCGACGGCGTAAAGACGATCTTCGCCTCCCGGCGGGCGGCCAGGTCCCCGGCGTTCGGCGGGCCTTCAGGCACGGCGGCGTCGGCGGCCTTCCCGACCGCGGCGGCTCTCGCTCTCCGCAGCGGGATCGCGGAACTTCCTCAGCCAGCGCCGGCAGTCCGGGTCGTTGCCGTTCATCACGTCCGCCGCCATCACGGCATCGACCTCGTGGGAATGCAAGGGATTCATGATCGCCGAAGTCATGCCCGAACAGGCGGCCATGCTCAGAAACGCGCCATTGAGCCCGGGCCGGTTCGGCAGGCCGAATCCGATATTGGACGCGCCGCAGGTGCTGTTGACGCCCAGTTCGTCGCGCAGCCGGTTCAGGATGTAGAAGACCTGCCGGCCGGCCTGGTTGATCGCGCCGATCGGCATGACCAGCGGATCGACCACGATATCCTCTTTCGGGATGCCGTAGTCGGCGGCCCGCCGGACGATCTTCTTCGCCACCTGGAAGCGGACGTCCGGATCTTCGGATATGCCCGATTCGTCGTTGGAGATCGCGACCACGGCGCAGCCGTACTTCTTGACCAGCGGAAGCACGGCCTCCAGCCGCTCTTCCTCGCCGGTCACCGAATTGAGCAGCGGCTTGCCCTGGTAAACCGACAGGCCCGCCTCGAGGGCCGCGACGATGGAGGAATCGATCGACAGCGGCACGTCGACCAGCGACTGCACCAGCTTGATGCAATCGGCCAGGATCTTGGGCTCGTCGGCCAGCGGCACGCCGGCGTTGACGTCCAGCATGTGCGCCCCGGCCTCGACCTGGGCGACCGCGTCGGCTTCCACCCGGCTGTAGTCGCCGGCCCGCAGATCTTCCATCAGGCGCTTGCGCCCCGTCGGGTTGATGCGCTCGCCGATGATGCAGAAAGGCCGGTCGAAACCGATCACGACCTCCCGGGTCGCGGAACTGACGACGGTTCGGCTCATGTCAGGCAAACTCTCTCGTAAGCATGTCTAACCGGTCGCTTCATCGATTCCGTTCGACCGGACGATCCGTTCGACGCGGTCTTCGGGATAGTCCTGCTCGATGCGGCCGGCGGCCCGTTCCGCCGCCGCTTCCAGATCGTCGCCGCAATCGACCGGCGCGCTGCGGCGCCACTGTTCGAGATAGTCGTCGGTGCCGTGCAGCTTTGCGCGGATGGCCGCCCGGTCGATCGCCTTTTCGAACCGCACATCCAACTGCCGTCGCGCCTTCTTCCGGCCGGCCGACACGATAATCTGGGCCGGGATGTCGCGCCAGTAAATGATCTGGAGCTTCGCCATGCCTCAGGGTCCGGCGTCCGGCACCGAAGCGGCGGCGCGGTTCAGGAACTCCTCCAACTCGCCATAGCCGACATAGCGGTAGGCGTAGCCCAGGCCCAGGCTTGCCGCCGCCGCCCGCGCCTTGACCTGGAGCCCGGCATCGCGGGTCTGGGCGATATAGAGGCAGCGCGTGTAATGGCGGAAATAGTCGTCCCGCAGTTCGGGATGGCGGTCGAGACCGAGGCCCTGGACGATCAGCCGGTCGAAATGCCGGACCATGTAGTCGGTCAGATAGAATGTGCCGGTTTCCGCTTCGGCAAGCGCGTCGAACGCCGCCCGGCCGGTGTAGAAGGCATAGCAGTGCGGACCGCCGATCCGCTCGACGCCCTCTTCGTCGAGCACCGCGTCGAGCAGCCCGCCCGTGCCGCAATCGGCATAGGCGACCAGGATCCGGTCGTAGGCCGGGCGGTGCTCGCGGATTTTCTCGCGGACCCGGTCGGGAATCAGTTGCGGCGCATTGTGGAACCAGGCGGGAAGGCAGGCGACATCGAACGCGGGAACTTCGTTCATGTCGCGGAAATGCACGATTTCCCGCGCGAGCGCGCCGCAGGCGATGACCATGGTGCCGGCCCTGCGGCGCCCGGCGAGGACAGGCGCGCCGTCCGGCGGCACGTCCAGCGCCCTGCCCGGCGCCGTGGCGGCAGCGGACGGGACCGCTGTGCCGCGGGGCCGGCCGCTCCTGACGGTTCGTGCGGTCGGGCGACGCGCCAGCGCAGCCTCCATGGGTCAGTTGATCGTCGTGCCGCCAAGCAGGTTGTGCTTGCGCTTCATGAAGTCCTTGGCGATTTCCACCGCAACCGCGGCATCGGAGCAATAGGCGTCGGCGCCCACCGCCTGGGCGAATTCCTCGTTCAGCGGCGCACCGCCGACAAGGACGGTATAGTCGTCGCGGATGCCCTGTTCCTTCAGGGTTTCGATCACGACCTTCATATAGGGCATCGTCGTCGTGAGCAGAGCGGACATGCCGAGAATGTCGGGCTCATGCTCCTCGATGGCGGCGAGATAGTTCTCGACCGGGTTGTCGATCCCGATATCGACCACCTCGAAACCCGCACCCTCCATCATCATCGATACCAGGTTCTTGCCGATATCGTGGATGTCGCCCTTGACGGTGCCGATCACCATCTTGCCGACGCGCGGCGCGCCGGTTTCGGCGAGCAGCGGCCGGAGGATCGCCATGCCGGCCTTCATTGCGTTCGCCGATTGCAGCACTTCGGGCACGAACAGGATTCCGTCGCGGAAATCGATCCCGACGATGCGCATGCCCTCGACCAGCGCTTCGGTCAGGATGTTGTAGGGTTGCCACTTTCGTTCGAGCAGAATGTTGACGCCCTCTTCGATCTCTTCCTTGAGACCGTCGTAGAGGTCGTCGTGCATCTGCTCGACCAGTTCCTCGTCGTTCAGTTCGCTGAGAACGAGATCGTCGTCGTCGGACATGACGGCACCATCCCTCGGAGCGCGCGGCGGCGCTGGACGACCGGCCTGCGCCTGCGCCCGGAACAAGCGCAAAGCGCAGCGGCGCGGGAACATGCATACAACTGCCTGCCACGTCACGCAAAATCGGCGATGCGGCAATGACAATTTCGTGCGTCGCGCTGTCGCTGCCGCCGGGAAGACAATCGCCATGGCGAATGGCGGCTTTCCAGGCCCGGCGCCGCGGTGCTACAGGCGAAGCCTTCGAGACCCGCCGGAAAGGAAAGACTCATGTCCGGAAACCGCTACGACGCCTACGAACGCCTGAGATTCGACTGGCCGGCCGATGGCGTGCTGCGGATCACGATGCACAATCCGGACAACCCGCTGAATTCCGTCGATGCAAAGATGCACGAGGAACTGGTCGCGGTCTGGCGCGATATCGACGCCGACCGGGATGTCGGCGCGGTTATCCTGCGCGGCGCCGACCGGGCCTATTCGGCGGGCGGCGACTTCGGCATGATCGAGGCGCTGATCGGCGACCACGACTACCGCATGCGCGGGCTGAAAGAGGCGCGCGACATCGTCTACAATGTTATCGACTGTTCCCGGCCGACGATCGCGGCGATGCACGGTGTCGCCGTCGGCGCGGGCCTCGCGGCCGGCATGGTCTGCGATATCACCATCGCCACGAAGAGCTGCCGCATCATCGACGGCCACACCGCCCTCGGCGTCGCGGCGGGCGATCATTCGGTCATCAGCTGGCCCCTGCTGTGCGGCATGGCCAAGGCGAAATACTATCTGATGACCTGCTACACGCTCACGGGCGAGGAAGCCGAGCGGATCGGGCTGATCTCGCTGGCGGTCGAGGACGACGCCCTGGAGGCGGAAGCGCTGCGCGTCGCCACGCGGCTCGCCAACGGCGCGCGCACCGCGATCAGCCACACCAAGATGGCCCTGAACAACTGGTACCGCATGAACGGCCCGAGCTTCGACGCCTCGCTGGGCTACGAATTCCTGGCCTGGGACGGCCCGGAAGCCAGGGAGGGCCTCGCCGCGCTCAAGGAGAAGCGCAAGCCGAAATTCGGCAAGATGCCGGTGTAGCCCGGCTGTTCCATTGCCGGCGGGCAGTCAGGCCGTCAGCGGCATCCCCGCGGCGCGCCGGCCCTCGCGCACCCAGAAAAACGCGGCAAACAGGCCGAGCAGGCTCCACGAGACAAGACCGACGCCGAGCGCCCGGGCGGCGAACAGGCCCGCCAGCTCCGGCGGCACCGGGCCGGTAAATTCGTCCGGATGCGGCGCCCCGACCGCGTGCGGCGCCAGCAGCAGCAGGGCGGCGACGCCCCGGAGCGCCCAGCCGCGGCCGAACGCGATCAGCGCCAGTCCGGCCGCGGTCGCGCCGACGGCGCCGAACCACCAGACCTGGCGCGGACCGATCTCCGCCGCCGCGGAACCGGGCAGTTCCGGCGGGATTCCGAATGCCGGGCCAAGCTGGAACGCCAGGAACCCGGCCACGCCCCAGACCAGCCCCTGCCGGACCGTGATCCGGACGCCGCGGTCCTCGGCCAGCGCCATCGCGGCGACCAGCAGGAAGGCGAAGCCGGTATAGGTCAGGGTCGTGAACAGCACGCTCAGGCCGTCGCGCTCCAGGTCGACGCCCGGAACGGCGACCGCAGCCGCATCCGCCCCGCCGTCGCCGAAGTGTTCCAGCGTGCCGCCTTCATACAGCTCGGCATGCAGCAGCACCGGCTGAACGAAAACCAGCTGCAGCAGCGCGGCAATCAACCCCGTCAGGAAGCCAGCGAACAGCGCGCTGACCAATATGCGGTAGAACATGGCCTAGTGGCAGGGGAAGCCCATGGCGTGGCGCGAATCGTGCGCAGCGTCATGCAGGGCGGCCGTCTGCACATGGCCTGCGATCGTGACGATCGCCAGACCGATGAAGGCTGACAGCAGGATGGCGGCGAGCTTCGCCGATACTGCGGTCCGGCTCTGGGTTTGGGCAGTCATTCACTTCTCCGTCGTATCACCCGACAACGATACTATCCCGGTGCCTGGCAGGTTTCCTGGCTCACGGCTTCCGGCCTCCTGCGCCCGCCTTCCCAGAACTCAATCCAGTGGCTTTCGAGCGCGGCCTACCGACTACAGTTGCGGGGACAGCTCCGGATTTGATCCGCGGATCGCACCGGATTCCCTATTAAGCCCCTCCCCTTCCGGATCGGGGCGCCAAGCCGGCAAGCATTAGCCCCATGTTCCGAAGGCCGTCAAGCGTCCGTTCCGGTTCCTGCCACAGGAGCCGGCAGCCGCCGCGATCCCCGCGGCCGGGAACGCTCCCTGCGCAACGATGCTTGACGGGTTCCGGGGCCGCAATTAGGGTCACTCTTTTTTTTCGGTGCAACGGCGGTGCCGGGGCGCCGTTGCGTAGCGGCAGGAAAATGGCCGAAACACGCCATTTCGACGCCGAAAATGGGGGCGGCATGAACCAGGGAAAGCACGATGGCGGCGCGGCCTGATATTGCGGCGGGCCGGCTTTCGCAGGCGGAATACGCGCGCAATTTCGACGACATCAAGCCGCCGCTGACCGCGCAGCAGGCGCCGATCGACGCGAGCCGCTGCTACTTCTGCTTTGACGCGCCCTGCATCGAGGCCTGCCCGACGGGCATCGACATTCCGAGCTTCATCCGCAAGATCGCCTCGGACAATATCCGGGGCGCCGCGATGGACATCCTGCAGGCCAACATTTTCGGCGGCGCCTGCGCCCGGGTCTGCCCGGTCGAGGAACTGTGCGAGGACGCCTGCGTGCGCACCGCGCAGGAGGGCAAGCCGGTCAATATCGGCCTGCTCCAGCGCTATGCCACGGACCGGTTCTTCGAGCGCGGCGAGCAGCCCTTCGAGCGCGCCGCGCCGACCGGCAGGCGGGTCGCCGTCGTCGGCGCCGGACCAGCGGGCATGAGCTGCGCCCACGGCCTGGCCCGGCTCGGTCACGAGGTGACGGTCTACGACGCGCGCGCCAAGGCCGGCGGGCTCAACGAATACGGCATCGCGGCCTACAAGGTGATCGACGATTTCGCCCAGCGGGAGCTGGATTTCATCCTTGCGGTCGGCGGCATCACCCTGGAGCTCGGCCGGGCGCTCGGCGCCGACCTCTCTCTCGCCGGGCTCCGCCGCGACCACGACGCAGTCTTTCTCGCGACCGGCCAGGCCGGCGTGAAGGCGCTGGAGGTCGAGGGAGAAGCGCTCGAAGGCGTCCGGCCGGCGATCGACTATATCGCCGAGTTGCGTCAGGCCGGCGATCTGGCAACGCTGCCGGTCGGGCGGAAGATCGTCGTGATCGGCGGCGGCAACACGGCGATCGATATCGCCGTCCAGACCAGGCGGCTCGGCGCCGAGGACGTGACCATCTGCTACCGCCGCGGCCCCGAGGAGATGGGCGCGACCTGGCACGAGCAGGAGGTCGCCCAGACCAGCGGCGTCAAAATCAAGCACTGGGTCCGGCCGGCGCGGCTGCACGGCGCGAACGGCCATGTCACCGGCATCGAACTGGAATACACCCGGCTCGACGACAGCGGCCGGCTGACCGGCACCGGCGACACCGCGACCCTGCCTGCGGACACCGTGTTTACTGCGATCGGCCAGATCCTGATCCCCGATCCGCTGGCCGACGGTTCGAGCGAGCCGCTGGACGTCCGCGACGGCCGGATCGTCGTCGACGACGCACGTCAGACCTCGCTCCCCGGCGTGTTCGCCGGCGGCGACTGCATTGCAGGGCTCGATCTGACCGTGCAGGCGGTCGAAGACGGCAAGATCGCCGCGCGTTCCATCGACCGCTACCTCACCCGATGAGCGGGAGGCAACGACCATGGCCGACCTGAGATCCGACTTCGCCGGAATCAAATCGCCCAACCCCTTCTGGCTGGCCTCGGCGCCGCCGACGGACAAATACTACAACGTCGAGCGCGCCTTCAGGGCCGGCTGGGGCGGCGTCGTCTGGAAGACCGTCGGCGAGCCGATCGTCAACGTCACGTCGCGCTACGGCGCGGTCGAGCACAACGGCGCCCGGATGGCCGGCTTCACCAACATCGAACTGATCTCGGACCGGCCGATCGACGTCAACCTGCGCGAGGTCAAGCAGATCAAGCGGGAATGGCCGGACCGGGCGCTGGTCGTCTCCCTCATGGTGCCGTGCGACGAGGAAAGCTGGAAGACCATCCTGGCCGATGTCGAGGACACCGAAGCCGACGGGATCGAGCTCAATTTCGGCTGCCCCCACGGCATGTCCGAGCGCGGCATGGGCTCGGCGGTCGGCCAGGTGCCCGACTATGTCGAGATGGTCGCGGCCTGGTGCAAGAAACACACGCGGATGCCGGTCATCGTCAAGCTGACGCCCAACGTCACCGACATCCGCTACCCGGCCCGCGCGGCGCGCAAGGGCAATGCCGACGCTGTGTCCCTGATCAATACCATCGCTTCGGTGATCGGCGTCGATATCGATACCATGTCGCCGCTGCCGCTGGTCAACGGCAAAGGCACCCACGGCGGCTATTGCGGACCGGCGGTCAAGCCGGTCGCGCTGCGCATGGTCGGCGACCTGGCGCGCGATCCGGAATGCCGGGGCATGCCGATTTCCGGCATCGGCGGCATCTCGACCTGGCGCGACGCGGCGGAGTTTCTCGCGATCGGCGCCGACAACGTCCAGGTCTGCACCGCGGCCATGCATCGCGGCTTCAAGATCGTCGAGGACATGATCGACGGCCTGTCCAACTGGATGGACGAGAAGGGCTACCGCACCCTGTCGGATTTCCAGGGCGCCGCGGTGCGCAACTATGTCGAATGGGGCGAACTCGACATGAACTATGAGATCGTCGCCCGCATCGACCAGGAGCTGTGCATCAAGTGCGGCCTGTGCCACGTCACCTGCGAAGACACCTCGCACCAGTCGATCGCCGCCCTGCGGGTCGATGGCGAACGGCGCTACGAGGTGATCGACGAGGAATGCGTCGGCTGCAATCTCTGCATGTATGTCTGCCCGGTCGACGGCTGCATCACCATGGAGCCGGTCGATAACGGCAAGCCCTACGTCGTCTGGGCCGACGACCCGCGGAATCCGGCCAACCGGCCGCAGGCCGCGGAGTAGATTTGCCGGCGGCGGCGGTCTCTGCGCCGCTTTTTAGGTCTTTATTCTTATATTGTATCGATCGTTCAATTTCCCCTTTCGGCTAACCTCTTGGAATTACGCCGTTTTCCGGCTAATCGAAAGTAAGACAGACCGGTCTACCCACCGACTTTTTTTGCATCCGGCCTGTCCGCCGCGTTTGCATCGGCCCGGTCCGCCCGGCCCGCTTCTATGTTCATATAATGTTCCTGAAGCCGATGTCAACCCCATTCGGCGCAGCGTTCCGCATTCGCAGCCGAGCCGCCCCGGCGGCTACGTCCCGCACCCTACTCAGCTGCCTCGCAGATGACCGCGACCGGACGGGTCCGTCCTTCCGGCGCCGGCCCGAAACCGCGCGGATGTTTCGCGAAACGATCGTTTCCGCGCGCGCGGGGAAGGTTCCCGACGCGAGCTGTCGGGAACCTTCCCGCCGAGATCACGCAATATCGAACCGGTCGAGGTTCATCACCTTGTCCCAGGCGGCGACGAAATCGTCCACGAATTGTCGCTCCGCGTCTCCGGACCCGTAGACCTCCGCGATCGCCCGGAGTTGCGAGTTCGACCCGAAGACGAGATCGACACGGGTGCCGGTCCATCGGAGATCGCCCGTCGCACTGTCCCGCCCTTCGAACACGTCCCCGGAAGCCGCTTCCCACGTCGTGCCCATGTCGAGCAGGTTCACGAAGAAGTCGTTGGTGAGCGCCTCCGGCCGCCCGGTGAACACCCCGTGGCCGGACTGTCCGAAATTCGCGCCCAGGACGCGCATGCCGCCGACGAGCACCGTCATCTCGGGCGCCGTCAGACCCAGCAGCTGCGCCCGGTCGACCAGCAGCGCTTCCGCCGGCACGTTGTACCGGCCGTTCAGGTAGTTCCGGAACCCGTCCGCCGCCGGTTCCAGAACCGCGAAGGACTCGACGTCGGTCTGCTCCTGCGATGCGTCCGAGCGGCCCGGCGCGAACGGAACCGTCACATCGTGCCCGGCATTCTTCGCCGCCTGCTCGACGGCCGCACACCCGGCCAGAACGATGACATCGGCCAGCGACACGCCCTTGCCGTTGGCGTGCGCATCGTTGAACGCCTTCCGGACGCCCTCGAGGGTGTCGAGCACGGACGCCAGCCGTGCCGGCTGGTTGACCTCCCAGTCCTTCTGCGGCGCGAGGCGGATGCGCGCGCCGTTCGCGCCGCCGCGCATATCGGAGCCGCGGAAGGTCGACGCCGAAGCCCAGGCGGTCGAGACCAGTTCGGACACGGAGAGCCCGGAGGCAAGAATGCTGGCCTTCAGCGCGGCGACGTCCCGCTCGTCGATCAATTCATGGGTGACGGCGGGGACGGGGTCCTGCCAGATCAGCTCCTCTTCGGGGACCTCCGGACCGAGATAGCGCGAGCGCGGACCCATGTCGCGGTGGGTCAGCTTGAACCACGCCCGGGCGAAGGCGTCGGCGAATTCGTCCGGATTCTGGTGGAAGCGCCGCGAGATCGGCTCGTAGATCGGGTCCATCCGCATGGCCATGTCCGCCGTGGTCATCATGGGCGCATGGCGTTTCGACGGATCGTGAGCGTCCGGCACGGTGTCCGCGCCGGCGCCGTCCTTGGGCACCCACTGCCACGCGCCGGCGGGGCTCTTCGTCACTTCCCACTCATAGCCGAACAGGGTGTCGAAGTAGCTGTTGTCCCATGTCACCGGCGTGGGGGTCCATGCGCCTTCGATCCCGCTGGTGATCGCGTCGCCGGCCTTGCCGCAGCCGAAGCCGCTCTTCCAGCCGAGGCCCTGCTGCTCGATGGGCGCGCCCTCGGGCTCGGGACCGACATGGGCCGTATCGCCGGCGCCGTGGGCCTTGCCGAAGGTATGGCCGCCGGCGGTGAGCGCGACGGTTTCCTCGTCGTTCATCGCCATGCGGGCGAAGGTCTCGCGGATGTCCCGGCCCGAGGCGACCGGGTCGGGATTGCCGTTCGGCCCTTCCGGATTGACGTAGATCAGGCCCATCTGGACGGCGCCGAGAGGATCGTCGAGCTCCCGGTCGCCGGTATAGCGCTCATCCCCGAGCCATTCGACCTCGGAGCCCCAGTCGATGTCCCCTTCGGGTTCCCAGACGTCCTCGCGACCGCCGGCGAAACCGAACGTCTTGAACCCCATGGATTCCAGAGCGCAGTTGCCCGCCAGGATCATCAGGTCGGCCCACGAGATCCTGCTGCCGTACTTCCGCTTGACCGGCCAGAGCAGCATGCGGGCCTTGTCGAGATTGCCGTTGTCGGGCCAGCTGTTGAGCGGCGCAAAGCGCTGCGTGCCGGTTCTCCCGCCGCCGCGGCCGTCGCCGATCCGGTAGGTGCCGGCGCTGTGCCACGCCATCCGGATGAAAAGCGGCCCATAGTGCCCGAAGTCGGCGGGCCACCAGTCCTGCGACGTGGTCATCAGGTCGAAGATATCCTTCTTCACCGCATCGAGGTCGAGGCTGTTGAACGCCTCGGCGTAATCGAACGCCTCGCCCATCGGATTGGACAAGGCGGATTGCTGATGGAGAACGTCGAGCTTCAACTGGTTCGGCCACCAGTCCCGGTTCGACGTGCCGCCGCCGGCGGCGCCGCGAGCCCCGTGCATGACCGGGCATGTGCTTTCGTTCATGACTCTCTCCTTGGCATGTCCTGCGTCGGTTCCGAACGTTTCCGGAGACCGCTCCGGCAGCAGACCGTTCGACCGCAGGGCGAGCGTAGACAGTGCGATTCTTCGTGTACAACGATGATTATTTGTTATGGTAATCGTATAATACGAATATTCGCTCCGGGAAACACTCAATGAAGCGCCTGCCCACCATGAAGCAGCTCGAATACCTGACGGCGCTGGCCGACACGCAGCATTTCGGCCGCGCATCCGAGCGCTGCCACGTCACCCAGTCGACGCTGAGCGCTGGCATCCGCGACCTCGAATCGGTGCTCGGCACCGCCGTCGCGGAGCGCTCGAACCGCCATGTGCTGATGACCGGCGTCGGCATGCAGATCGCCGAAAGAGCAAAGGCGCTGCTGCGCGACGCCGAAGAGGTCATGGAGCTGGCCCGGGCCGGCCACTCTCCGATGACGGGGGAAATTCGCCTCGGGGTGATCCCGACCATCGGGCCGTTCCTGCTGCCCCGCGTCCTGCCGGCGCTGCGGGAGAGGTTTCCGGAGCTTACGGTCTACCTGCGAGAGGAGCAGACGGACCCGCTGCTGGCCCGGCTGGAGGACGGAGAGGTGGATGCCGCGCTGATCGCGCTGCCCTGCGATACCGGAGACCTCGCCACCGAGGTTATCGGCGAGGACGAGTTCCTGTTCGCCTGCGATCGCACTCACGCGCTTGCCGGCGCCCGCGTGGTGTCGCTCGAAGCGCTTGCGGGCGAACGCGTTCTGCTGCTCGAGGAGGGTCACTGTCTGCGCGGCCACGCGCTGGACGTGTGCCGGATGGGCGACAGCCGGGCGCGGGCGCAGTTCGAGGCCAGCAGCCTGCACACCCTGGTGCAGATGGTCGCGGCGGGCATCGGCGTCACGCTTATCCCGCGGCTCGCGGCCGACGCGCATATCGCCCAGGGAACGGGCATCTCGCTCTCGCGGCTTGCCGCGCCCGCGTCTCGGCAGATCGGACTGGCATGGCGCCGGACGTCGCTGAGAGCGGAAGAGTTCCGATTGCTGGCGCGCGAGCTGGGCGACGCGGCGTGAATTCCCCGCTTCCGGGCGCGGGTTTGCCGCCGCTGGCCAGGGCGCCCGCGCCCTACTCCGCCGCCTCGCGGATGACCGCGACGGGGCGGGCCCGTTCGTGCTTGATCTTCAGCGCCTCGTAGTAGGGCGCGAAGGGCGGCCGGTCGACATAGCGGCCGGCGCCGCGGATCGCGCGGACATCGCCGTCGTCCCAGACCAGCTTTCCGCGGCTGAAGGTCTTGACGTTGATGCCGGTGACCTCCATGCCCTCGAAGATGTTGAAGTCGATCCGCTGGTGGTGGGTCTCGACCGAGATCGACCGGCTCCGCGTCGGGTCCCACACCGCCAGATCGGCGTCGGCGCCCGCGGCGACCACGCCCTTGCGCGGATAGATGTTGAAAATCTTCGCCGCGTTGGTCGAGGTCACGGCAACGAACTCGTTCATGGTCAGCCGGCCGGTGTTGACGCCGTGCTCCCACAGCACATGCATCCGGTCCTCGATGCCGCCGGTGCCGTTCGGGATCAGCCGGAAATCCTGCCGGCCGGCCGCCTTCTGCGGCGCGCAGAAGCAGCAGTGGTCGGTCGCCGTGGTCTGCAGGTTGCCGGCCTGCAGGCCGCGCCACAGCGCCGCCTGATGCTCCGGCGAGCGGAAGGGCGGGCTCATGACATAGGCCGCGGCGGTCGCGAAATCCGGATGGCGGTAGACGCTGTCGTCGATCAACAGATGTCCCGCCAGCACCTCGCCGAACACGCGCTGGCCCTCGTTGCGCGCCCGCACGATCGCCTCCAGCGCGTCGATGCAGGAGGTGTGGACGACGTAGAGCGGCACGTCGAGCACCTCGGCGATGCGGATGGCGCGGTTCGCGGCCTCGCCCTCAACCTCCGGCGGGCGCGACAGCGGATGGCCCTCGGGCCCGGTCACGCCCTGGTCGTACAATTCCTGCTGGAGATGGAAGACCAATTCGCCGTTCTCGGCATGGACGGTGCAGATGGCGCCGAGTTCGCGGGCCCGGCAGAAGCTGTTCACCAGCGTCTCGTCCTCGGCCATGATCGCGTTCTTGTAGGCCATGAAATGCTTGAACGAGTTGACGCCGTGATCGCGCACCAGCGTGCCCATATCGGCGTGGACCGTGTCGTCCCACCAGGTGATGGCAACGTGGAAGCTGTAGTCGCTGACCGATTTCTCCGCCCATTCGCGCCACTGTTTGTAAGCGTCCAGAATGTTCTGCTGCGGATTGGGGATCACGAAATCGATGATCATCGTGGTGCCGCCGACGCAGCCGGCGGTCGTCCCGGTCTCGAAATCCTCGGACGCCACCGTGCCCATGAAGGGCAACTGCATGTGGGTGTGCGGATCGATGCCGCCCGGCATGACGTAGCAGCCGCCGGCGTCGACCGTCTCGGCGCCGGCGGGCGCTTCCAGATTCTCGCCGACGGCGGCGATCCTGTCGCCGTCCAGCAGCACGTCGGCCCGGAAGCTGCGGTCGGCGTTCACGACGGTTCCGCCCCGGATCAGAATAGCCATCTCGGTCTCTCCCAACGATACCGCCGGCGCGGCCGGAAGCGGCGCCGGCGACGGGAATCAAGCCCGGATTTTACGACAAACCGCGTCTCGGCGCCAGTCCGGGTGCGCCGTGTCGCGGTGGATTCGCTGGCGGCAAGACGGTCTGCCGGGATAATATCGGCGTTTTCGCGCCTCGCCCGGAAGCGGCGAAGGCCGTTGCATCCCGAAGGAGGCAGGACATGACCACTGTCAGGGCCGGTCTGATCCAGTTCGCGCTCAATACCAGCACCGAGGAAAGCCCGGAGACGATCAAGGACAACATGATCGAGGCGCATCTGCCGCTGATCGACGAGGCCGGCGAAAACGGGGTCCAGATCCTGTGCCTCCAGGAGGTGTTCAACCAGCCCTATTTCTGCCCGAGCCAGGACGTGAAGTGGTATGCCGCAGTCGAACCGATCCCGGACGGGCCGACGACCCGGCTGATGCAGGAGTATGCGAAGAAGCACGCCATGGTCATCGTCGTGCCGATTTACGAGGAAGAGCAGACCGGCGTCTATTACCCTGATCGGCGAGCTGGTTTTCTGGCGGCGCGATTTCGGCCATCGGCAGGGCCGTCCGGTCATGCCGGGTCGTCGATTTGGGCTGCCGGCGAGAGCTTGACGCGGCAACGGAGCGGGGCCGGCGGCCTCTTCGTGATGGTTGGGTCTTCACCGGCGCGTTGGGCGCGCGCAACGCCCTCCGGTGCCGTGCCGGGTCCGCCTTGTCGCGTCGAACTGTCGCGCCGGGGTCAGCCGGGCGCGGATGCCGGCGGCGGCATGGCGAGGTGGATCCGCCGGCGCGCCGCCAGGAGATGGGCGCCGGCGCCGCCGAGCACGAGGGTGACCCGGCGCCCGTGACGCGCGACGCGGGCGACGAGGTGGATCCATATCGCGCGGATGCGCTTCATCCGCACCCAGCGCCACTCGGGGCCGTAGGCGGCGCGGCGCACCAGCGCCATCGCATTCAGCGCCAGCGCCGCGAGCCACAGCCAGGCGGCGTTGGCCCCGAACCGCCCCGACGGCATCGTCCCGGCGGCGAGGTCGGACTTGAGCACCGCGTGCACCTCCTCGCCGCGTCCGCAGCGCTCGTGGGCCGCGGCCACGACCTCGGCGGCGTCCAGCACCCTCAGGCCGTTCGCCTTTTCCGCCCGGATCGCGTCGGGGGCCGGGAAGTTGGTCATGTAGGCCCTGATCCTGTAGGCGGGCCTGCCATCGGCGGCCGGGAGGTCGCCCTCGTCCAGGCCCAGCGCCCCGGGAAGGGCGCGCCGGGTGACGACGTAGCGGATCACATGGCGCGGCTTCAGTCCGTTGGTTGTCGCGGGGACGTAGGGCAGTTCGGCGCATTCAAGCGCCACACTGTCCGACGCCGGCCCGGCGTCCGGCGTCTCCACCGGCCCCTTCGCCGGGCGCCAGGCGTCGTCGGCGAGCCGCGCCACCTCCGCCATCAGCGGCTCCGAACGGGTGGCGCCGCAGATCAGCCCCACCGTGCCGAAGCGCCGCGTCTCCGCCCGGCGGAAGGCGGGGTCGTTGCAGGCGCGGATCACATCCTCCTGGTAGCCCGCCCCATCGGTGCGGAGGGTGACCTGGCGCACGGCGCCGGGAAGCTGCAACAGCGCCTCCTCGAGCGCCCGCCGGTTGTCCAGCGCCGCCGGCACGTTGCCGTCGCGGCTCTCCAGCCACGGCGCCATCCCGATCTCGGGGCAGAACGCGACCAGCGGCTGGTAGCCCCGCTCGCCCGGAACCAGCCTCTCCGCGGCACGGTAGGTATACAGACACTCGCGCTTGCCGGACGCGATGATCGTCGCGTCGAGGTCGATGGTCACCGACGCCGCGACGGCCTCCCGTACCCCTTCGGCCACAAGGCGGCGGGCGACCGCCCGGAACAACTCGTGGCGTTCCGTGTGCGGCGGGATGAACGCCGTGCCCTTCTCCCTCTCGACATCGTGCACCCCAGCGACATGGAAACGGTCGAGCCAGTCGCGCAGCGAACGCGCCGAGGGAAAGCAGCGCTCGCGACCGCCCCGGAACCGCCGCGCGAC
Source organism: Alphaproteobacteria bacterium (assembly GCA_965202925.1). Classification (GTDB taxonomy): domain Bacteria; phylum Pseudomonadota; class Alphaproteobacteria; order Bin65; family Bin65; genus Bin65. The sequence continues at coordinate 437,420 of CBDBCG010000005.1, forward strand.
CGCGCCCCTCGACAGACCCAACAGCTTCGGCTCGAACCGCCTGACCAGAGCGCAAAGACCCGTATCGGCCTCCAGATGCTCGATGTCCGACACCCGGTCGAAGCCGGCAACGTTGAGAACCAGCACCGCCAGCATCATCTGGCCGTCGCTCCAGCCCTGCGACGGGCTGCCGCCGCAGCGCGGCAGCCCGGCCAGGATGCGCCGCGACGCCAGAACCTCGAACAGCAGCACCAGACCGCCGCGCGCCGTCGCGGCCGTACCATCACCCGTCACTTCGAGCTTGATCGGAGAGCGATAACAAGGGACCATGATCTTCACCCGGTTGGTGACGCCCCTCGGGGCGGGTTGTCTGCGCAACCCATTGTAATCAATGGCCCAACCGGGTGACCAAATCTTTCTGATCGCCGATCAGGGTATTACAACACCGCCGCCGTGATCGATGCCGACGGCAGCTATCTCGGCAAGTACCGCAAGACCCACATCCCTCAGGTCGCCGGTTTCTACGAGAAATTCTTCTTCAAGCCCGGCACGTCCGGCTGGCCGGTCTTCGAGACCGCCTATTGCAGGCTCGGCGTCTATATCTGCTACGACCGGCATTTCCCGGAAGGCTGGCGCGCGCTGGCCTTGAACGGCGCGGAATATATCGTCAACCCGTCGGCCACCGTCGCGGGGCTCAGCCAGTATCTCTGGAAGCTGGAGCAACCGGCCTCCGCCGTCGCCAACGGCGTCTATATCGGCGCCTGCAACCGGGTCGGCACCGAAGGGCCGTGGAATATCGGGCGCTTCTACGGATCGTCCTATATCGTCGATCCGCGCGGCGAGTTTCTGTGCGAGGCCAGCGAGGACGGGAACGAGCTGATTTACGCCGACATGGACATGGAGAAGGTGCGCGAGGTGCGCAACCTCTGGCAGTTCTTCCGCGACCGCCGGCCCGAGACCTACGGCGTGATCTCCAGCGGCGATTACTGAGCGGCGGCCGCGCCGCGCCTTCCAGCCCGGTTGATTCCTCCGCGAAAGGGGCGCAATCGCATGAAGCGCCCCGCCATTGCAGATCGGGCCGGCGGCGTGCGGCGTGCGCCACTCACCCCCACCTGACCTCCCCCTCTGAAGAGGGGGAGGTAAAATCAATGTAGGACAATAGGTTGATCCTTCTTTCCTTCCCCCGCTTCAGCGGGGGAAGTGGCCCCGGAATTATCCGGGGCCGATGGGGGTGCGGCGGGGAAAGGCGCATGCCGGGAAAGACCGTACCAGCGGCGCAGCGGCGCTTTCGCAGAGGAATCGTCAGTCGGGCAAAGCCGCCGGCGCCGGGCGTCAGATCAGGTGCCGCCCGTCGGCATAGTAGGCGCGCACGGCCTCGCGCCGGCGCTGTCCGCGTGCGAACCGGCCGGGATCGTCCGCCGCCGCCCGGCGGGCGCGCGCCATGAGTTCGGCTTCCGCTTCCGCCAGGTCGAAACCGGCAAGCGCGCCGTCGCTGACGACGATCCGGCCGGCGACGAGCAGTTCGCGGACGTGCCGGGCGGTCGCCCAGGTGAGCAGGACCTCCGCCTCGTCCACATCTTCGGCCAGGATGTTCTCGGCCATGCCGGCATAGTCCAGAATCGCAATATCGGCCCGCGCGCCCGCCGCCAGGGCGCCGTAGTCGCCGCTGCCGTCGATGGCGCGGAAGCCGTCGCGCAGGGCGGCCTGGAACAGCCGGGCCGGCGGCAGCGCCGGCTCAAGCCCGGTGCCGTTATGGACCCGCCGGGCCAGCCGCAGGTCGCGGAAATAGTCCTGGTCGTCGTCATGGCCGGCGCCGTCCAGCCCGAAACCGAAGCGCAGCCCGTGCCGCACAAATCGGGCGACCGGCGCCAGTCCCGAGCGCATCCGCAGGTTGGACGAGGTGTTGACCGCAACGGTGACGCCGCGCTCGGCCAGCAGGGCGCATTCGTCGTCGGTCAGATGGACGCCGTGCGCCACGGTTAGTCGCGGCGAGAGCAGGCCGATATCGTCGAAAAAGCGCAGGACGCCCTGCCTGTAGGTCGCATCGAGCCACTGGCGCTGGCGCGGCGATTCGAGCAGATGCATGTGGACACGGCGGTTGTGCAGGGCCGACGCTTCGGCGATCCGCTCCAGCGTTGCGTCCTGACACCATTGGGGGCCGACCGGCCCGTACTGGACCTGGAAGAGTTCGCTTTCGTGGGCCGCGGCGATCTCCTCGACCTGCTCGACCTGGCGATGCGCCGGCGCCGCCGCGGCGAGCGCGGCCTCCATCGCCGGCCGGTCGGCGGCGTCCAGATACGGCAGCAGGTTGCGCTGGTCGCCGTAGATCCACGGATTGCGGTCGCGCACCGGGCAGGAAAAGGCGACCCGGATGCCGACTTCGGCGGCGGCGCGGGCGACGCCGTCGGCCTCGCTATCCAGACGGTCGACGGCGAGCGAATTGTGGCAGTGCACGGTCGCGCCGATGCCGGAGAGCGCCATGCGGCCGAAGGCGACGGCGGCTTCGAGGCGCGGATCGAGCGGCAGGCGCAGGAAGGAGGCGATCCAGCATTCCAGGGCGTCGTCGGCGCCGCCCAGGGAAAGGGGCAGGATGCCGTAGCCGTGGTCGTGCGCATTGACCATGGCGGGCAACGCGATCCGGCCATCGCGCGGCGCGTCGTCCGAACAGGCGAGGTCCGCGACCCGGCCGTCCGCGATCGTCAGTTCGGCGTTGCGCAGCGCCGGCGCCCTGCCCGGCTCCGCCAGCAGGCGGCCGACCGAAAGGCGCCCGGTCATGGGTCGTCCGGTCATCGGCCGTCCGGTGATCGGCCGTCGGGCGCGGAATCGCCGGCCAGGCCGGCCAGGTCGCGCCCCAGATGCTCCGCCATGATCCGCGCAGCCACGGTCGGGCTGCGCTCCGACGGCGCGAGCAGGCACAGGCGCAGCTCCGACAGCCGCTCGTTCTCGAGCGGCACGGCGACCAGCCGCCCGTCGGCCAGCTCCTCGACGAATCCCAGCCGGGTATAGAAGGCGATCCCGACACCGCGCAGCAGCAGACGTTTGAGCAGCGCCAGCGTGTTGGAACTCAGCACGGGCTTGTGAGCCCGCTTGAAGGTGTCCAGGCTGTCGCCGAGAAAGCCGCGGATCGAGCCGGTATTGTCCTGGTAGATCAGCGGATAGGCGCCGCATTCGTCGAGCGTGACCGAGCGGCGCCCGGCCAGGTCGTGATCCGGCCGCATGATGGCGAGCAACGGGCAGGGAATATTCTGCAGTTCGTGGATACCGCTGCGCCAGACCGGATCGAAGGTCAGGCCGAGATCGGCATTGCCCCGCGCCACCGAATGGAGGATTTCGTTGGGGTCGCCGGCGGTGACGCGGATCTGCACCGCCGGATGGGTCTCGATGAAGCGGGTGAGGGTATCGGGCAGGAAATGCTGGGTCAGGCTGTCCAGGGTGGCGATCGCGACCTCGCCGCTGACGACGCTGCGCAAATTGTTGATTTCGCCATGTAACCGCCTGAAATCGTGCAGGGTTTCGCGCGAATGGCGCAGCATGAGCTGTCCCGCCTCGGTCAGCCGCATGCCGTCCGGATGGCGCTCGAACAGGGGCGTGCCGAAATAGTCCTCAATCTTGAGGATCTGGCGGTTGACCGCGGAGGCGGAGATGTTCAGCCGTTCCGAGGCGCGGCGGATCGACCCCTCTTCCGCGACGGCCTCGAAATAGCGCAGCACCGCGGCGTGCATGGCGTCGCGCTCACCCGCCGCCCGCATCCCAGGCGGCGACGACCGGGTGATCCTTGTCGGTGCGGAACTCCGGCTCCAGGCCGCCGGGCTTGCCCCAGCCCGTGACCGCCTCGCCGAAGAATTCGGCATTGACGGCGGCGAACCCGGCCGATTTCGCGGGGAGTTCGTCATCCGCCCAGATCGCCTCGACCGGGCAGACCGAGACGCACAGGGCGCAATCGACGCATTCGTCGGGCTGGATGTAATACATCCGGCCGCCCTCGTAGATGCAGTCGACCGGACAGACCTGGGTGCAGACGCCGTCCTTCACGTCGATGCAGGTTTCGGCGATCACGAAGGCCATGGCGGTGCTCCGGACGCCGGATCAGCTGCCGGTCCAGACCGGCGCGCGTTTTTCCCGGAAGGCCAGCACGCCCTCGTCCACATCCCGGCTGCGCAAGGCGGCGACCAGGGCCGGCAGCCGGGCGTTGCGGGCTTCGGCGAGGCCCATATGGGCCGTGTCGTAAACCGAGCGCTTGATCGCCTTCAGGCTGAGCGGCGCACAGGCCAGGATGTCGGCAACCCAGGATTCGACGGCGGCGTCCAGCCCATCCGGCGGCACAACCTCGTTGATCAGCCCGTGGCCCAGCGCCTCCGCCGCGCCGATGCGCCGGCCGGTCAGCAGCACGCCGAGCGCCAGCGCCCGCGGAATCAGGCGCGGCAGCGCCACCCGTGCGTCGAGCGGCACCCGGCCGACCCGCGGCTCCGGCAGGCCGAACACGGCGTTCTCGGACGCAACGACAAGGTCGCAGCCCAGCACCATCTCGAACCCGCCGCCGAGCGCGGGGCCGTTGACCCGGGCGATCAGCGGAACCGACAGCCGGCCGCCCAGCGCGATGCCGCCGAAGCCCCAGGGATCGGCATCGGCCCAGTATTCGAGGCCCTCGACGCCCTCTTCCTTCATGTCCGCCCCGGCGCAGAATGTCTGGCCCGCGCCGGTCAGGACGGCGCAGCGAATGTCCGGGTCGGCTTCGATCCGGTCCCAGATTTCGCCGAGCGCCGCTTCCGCCGCCCGGTCGATGGCATTCCTGCGGTCCGGCCGGTTCAGGGTAATCCGGGCGACGCCGCCCGACACATCGAAGTCGATGCTCACGCCGCCTCTCCCCGACGCAGCGCCGCCGTCACCTCTTCCGTATGTTCGCCAAGCTTCGGCGGCGCGTGGCGGACCCGGAACGGCGCCTCCGACATGTCGATGGGCGACGCGACGAGGCGGACCGGCCCGCCGGCGGACGGCGCAAGTTCGACGATCATCTCGTTGCAGGCGGTCTGCGGGTCGTCCAGCGCCTCCGGCAGCGACTTGACCGGCGCACACAGGATGTCGACCGCGCCCAGCCGCTCCAGCCAGTGTCCGGTGCTGTCGCTGCCGAAGCGGTCGCGGGAAAATCTCTTGCAGTTCCGGCCGGTTCTGCTTTTGCCGTTCCAGATCGGCATATCGCTCGTCGGCGGACAGGTCCTCGAGGTCGAGCGCTCGGCAGATATCCTGCAACGGGTTTTTCTTGAACGCGCCGACCATGACGATGGCGCCGTCGGTCGTCTCGAACACGCCGCACAGCGGCATGGCGGCCCAGTTCAGATCCTGGCCGCGCATCATCCAGGCCGCCGCTTCCTGCATCTGCATGGCGAGCATGGAATTGAACAGCGACACCGCGATCTGCTGGCCCTCGCCGGTCTTCTCGCGCTGCAGCAGGGCCAGCAGGATGCCCTGCACCAGATGCATCCCGGCGGCATAGTCGGCGAGCGCGGTCGGGTAGACGGAGAGCGGCAGGGACGGATCGGCGCGACGGTGCATGACGCCGCTCATCGCCTGGGCCAGCACATCCTGGCCGCCCTTGTGGACATAGGGGCCGTCCAGCCCGTAGCCCGTCCCGACCGCGTAGACGATCCGCGGGTTGACCGCGCGCAGGGCTTCATAGCCGAACCCCATGCGGTCCATAACGCCGGGGCGGAAATTGTTGACCACGACGTCGGCGGTTTCCGCCAGACGCAGCACGATCTCGCGGTCTTCCGCCCGCTTCAGGTTCAGCGCGACGCTCCGCTTGTTCCGGTTCAGGCTGGCGAACACCGGATTGTTGCCGCCGTCCGGATCGTCGCCGACGCTCCAGCGCGACAGGTCGCCGCCTTCGGCGCGCTCGATCTTGATGACGTCGGCGCCGTAGTCGCCGAGCATCTGGGTACAGCACGGGCCCATCATCACCTGGCTGAAATCGAGCACCCGCACGCCGTCCAGGGGAAGGGGCCGGGCCGCGCCGCGACTGTCCTGCGCCGGCATCAGGCGGCCTCCGGGACCCGGGCGTTGGCCGCCGGCCGGTCTCCGGGATCGGCGCCCTGGGCGCGCATCTGTCTCTGGATGGCCCGCACGTCCACCTCGCGAACGGTGATGCCGCCGCCGAGCGCCTGGGCCGCGGCGATGCCCGCGGCCTCGCCCATCGCCATGCAGGGCGGAATCTCCCGGCTCAGCTTCTGGGCCTGGGGCGTCGCCGAATAGTGGCGGCCGGCGACCAGCAGCTGATCCACCCCTTTGGGAAGCATCGCACGGTACGGCGTGTAGTAGTCGCGGCCCCGGCAGATGCTGTCGTGGAAATGCACCCGGTCCATCACGTCGCGCTTGGTGACGACATATTCGCCGTCCAGAAGGCGGGTCTGGCGCACGCCGGTCTGGGGCGCGAAATCCACGAAATAGGCATTGGCGAAACCGGGGATGTTCTCGCGCGCGAATTCCAGCAGCGCCTTCATCCGGCGCCGGCCCTCGATTTCGGCGCCGGTCAGGTCCCCGACCTTCATGCCGTCGAAGCCGACCATGTGCGGGCAGTTGCACCACACGATGCCGGGCAGCGGCGTCTTGAGCCACCAGTATTGCCAGCAGCCGCCGATGATGCGCTTGGCCTGCCGGTCGAGTTCGGCGAAGCGCTCCGGCTCGCCGTACTGGAACCGCTCGGCCTCGTCGGTATCGACGCCGCCGATGCGCGATACGGTGGTTACGATATACGCGCCTTCGGCGAATGGGGCGCTGGCGCTGGCCGCAACATCCAGATCGCCCGTCGCGTCGACCACCACCGAACCCCGGATCGCCTGGGCGCCCTCCTTGGTCTCGACGATGACGCCGGCGGCGCGGCCGTCCTCGACGATGGCGGACTGGAACCAGCTATGCAGGCGCAGGTTGACCCCGGCTTCGCGCACCATGTCCAGCGAAGCCTGCTTGAAGCCTTCCGGATCGAAGGCGGCGGCGAAGATGACGGGGTGCGGCTTGGTATGGGTGTGGAAATCGAACACGCCCCAGCGCGACCACTTGCGCCACATCTCCTCGGTCGCGCGGACGGCGGGATCGCGGTCCGCTTCGGGCGGATACACGCACAGCCCCTTGGCGTGCATCCGGTCGATGATTTCCATGGCCTGGCCGCGCACGGAGATTTCCGTGTCGTTGTGCATGTCGTCGAGCACCAGAACCATGCCGCCCGACGCCAGCCCGCCGAGATAGGGATAGCGCTCCACCAGGGTGACGGAAACGCCGTTGCGCGCAGCCGAAACCGCCGCCGGAAACGCCGGCGGGTCCGCCGCCGACGACAACCACGTCGGAGGTCGCGACGACCGGCACTGCGGCCTCGGGCCGCCTAACGCTGTCGGAAAGAGTCACGGCGCTATCTCCGTTATTGGGTCAGATGACATTGCCCGGTTTCCATTTGAGGGACGCGCCGCTCGACGATCGTGGTGATCGTGAAGGCGGCAACCGCCATGCCCGCGCCCAGGATCACCGCGGCGTAGAGCAGGGGCGCGCGGTAATTGTACATCGCTTCGAGAATGATCGATCCGAGGCCGTAGTTCGAACCGATCCACTCGCCGACGATGGCGCCGATCACGGATGTGGTGGAGGCAATCTTGAGAGCGGCGAACAGGAAGGGCAGCGAACTCTGGAGCCGGATCTTCCAGAGCACTTCGGCCTGGTTGGCCGACAGGACGCGCATCAGGTCGAGCATCTCGGGGCTGACCCGATTTGAGGCCCCGGACCATGTTCACCAGGGTCGGGAAGAAGCAGATCAGCGCGGCGATGACGACTTTCGGTTCATAGCCGTTGCCCAGCATCAGCACCAAGATGGGCGCGATGGCAATGATCGGGATCGTGTTGACGAAGACCGCGATCGGATAGAAGGCCCGTTCGGCGAGCTGGCTGTGCACGAAACCAGACGGCGAGCGCGACAGCGATGGTATTGCCGAGTGCGAAACCGGCCGCGGCCTCCAGCAATGTCGGCCAGAAATTGTTCCACAGGATGTGGCCTTCTTCGGCGAATACCCCGACGATCTGCAGCGGACTGGGCGCGATGTAGGTCGGGACGCCGAAACCGTCGACGATGAGCTGCCACAGCAGCAGCAATCCGGTCGCCGCGACGATGGCCGGCGCGCGCTGGCGCCATTTCTCCATCCGCCTGGCCGAACCGCCGGCGGTTGCCGCGAGCGCCCCTCCGTTGCCGTAGCCGGCCGCCTTCATTCCCCGACCTCGAGCAGGCTGCGCAGATGCGAGGTGATCTGCACGAATTCCAGGGTATCGCGCACGCTGAGCTGCCGCGGCTCCGTCAGGCCGATATCGACATAGCCGCGGACCCGGCCCGGCTGGGCCGACAGCACCAGACATTTGCGCCCGAGAAACGCAGCTTCGGGCACCGAATGGGTGACGAACATGATTGTCGTTCCCGTTTCCCGCCAGATCCGCAGCAGTTCCTCGTTCAGCTTGTCCCGTGTGATTTCGTCGAGGGCGCCGAACGGCTCGTCCATCAGGAGGACGCGGGGCTTCTGCACCAGCGCCCGGGCGATCGAGACCCGCTGCTTCATGCCGCCGGACAGTTCGTGCGGCAGGGCATCCTCACGTCCTTCGAGCCCGACCAGCGCGAGCAACTCTTCCGGTTCCGCGTGCCGCTCAAGTTCGACCCCACCGCGCCGGCCGACCTCCAGCGGCAGCCGCACATTGTCGATCGCGCTGCGCCACGGCAACAGCGTCGAGTCCTGAAATACGAAGGCGAAGTCCCTGGCCAGCCGGGATTGCTCGGGCGTGCGGCCGAACACCCGGATCCCGCCTTCGCTGACCGGAACCAGGTCGGCGATGGCCCGCAGAAGGGTGGACTTGCCGCATCCCGAGGGCCCGAGCATGGTGACGAAACCACCCTCGGGCACCTCGAAATCGACATCGCTCAAGGCGGTGATGCCGCCGTCGTTCCCCTCGAACCGGACGGCGAGGCGCTCGACGGATATCGCCGTCACCGCGCCGGCCAGGGGCGCAACCTCCGCCGCGCCGACGTTCATGTCATCCGATCTGTTTTCTCAGCTTCTCGGTCGCCGCCAGGATTTTGCCGGTCATGACGTCGTCCACGCCCGGCGTCGCGCCCTTGAACTGCTTGAGCTTCGCGTAAACGTCGATCTGGGCCTGCCAGTTCGCCTTGTTCATGGCCGCCCAGCCGTCTTTGGCCGTCACCTTGTCGAAGGAGAAGCCGAGCACGCCACCGACCGCCTCCATCTCGCTGGCCTTGTTCAGGTTCCCGTACTCGGCGACCAGGTGATCGACCGCAGCCTTCGGGTTCTTGCGCGCATAGCCCCAGCCGCGGGCCGAGCCGGTGAGGAAGCGGGTTAGCACGTCGCTGTGCTTCGCGAGCATGTCGTCGGTCGCATAGTAGACGTTGGCATAGAGCTGGATGCCGGCGTCCCACAGCATCATGTCGACCCGGTCCTTGCCTAGGATCTTGAGCGCGTTGGTGTTGGTCATCCAGCCGGTCACCGCCGCGACCCGCCCGGTCGTGAGCTGGGCCATGTCGCTGCCCATCTTGACGACCTTGACTTGATCTTCGGCGATGCCGTTCTTCGCCAGCAGCGCGCGCAGCAGGATCACCGCCGTCGGCTGGGTGGCGATGGTCTTGCCGACCATGTCCTTCGGCGTGCGGATCGGGTTCTTCTTCAGCGAGAAATAGGTGAACGGGTGCTTCTGGTAGCCGGCAGCGAACGCCTTGACCGGAATCCCCGCCGAGCGCGCCAGCATCAGGGACGGGCTGGAAGACAGATGGCCGACCTGCGCCCGGCCGGCGGCGACCGAGGCGACGCCGTCGACCCCGGGGCCGCCCGGCGTGACGTTCAGCTCGATGCCCAGTTCCTTGTAGTAGCCCATGCGCTTGGCAACGACTTCGCCGAGGATGCCGTTGCTGGCCAACCAGCCGAGCTGCATGTTGACCTTGGCATGGCCGGCGGAAAGGGCCTCCACGCTGATCAGCGACGACATGGCGGCGGCGCCGCCAAGTGCGGCGCCGTATTCGAGAACTTTCCGGCGGCTAACCGAATCTTTCCTGTTTTCAATAAGGTCCATGGTGTTTCTCCCCTACAGTGATAGTTCGTGCATCCGGTCAAACAGCGCCGACGGGGTCTGTCGGCGGAACTATGCCGGCCGTCGCACCGTGCCGGCAACGGGTTCCGGATTTCGATTTGCGGATCGGTCGCGTTCGATGCCGGCGATCTGCGCCCGGCCGGACGGATTTCCGTCCGGCAGAAACCCCGGGCCCCACCGGCCTGGTCGGCCTATCGCTCATCGCAACGACACTGGCGGGTAACTCGGCATGGCGACCGCTGTCCCGATCCCAGGAATTCGATAAACCGTAATTCTGTCAGGTGTTAATCTGAAGCGCAAATTCCCGCTTCCCTCGTTGCTTTTTTTGCAACGCACAGGACAGATCGTCCGAAGCCTGACGGAGGCTCCTCCCGGCGGGCGCCGGGGGTCCGCCCGTGCCCCGCCGGCAAGACCGTATTCGTGCGCGGTTCGCGCCGGCGCATGGGCCCGACCGCTTCGCACCCCTTGTGCGGCGGACGCTCCGGCTCAATGATAGAGAGCGGTCGCTCGCGGCCGTTCCGGACGGCGAATCGCCACGGAACCGACCGCCGACGAACGGCGGCGACGGCAGGAAAGGCTTCATTCCGGAGTATAGTGTCTATGGGGAACGTCACGGTCGTGGATCACCCGCTGGTTCGGCACAAGCTGTCCCACCTGCGGCGCAAGGAAACCGATGCGGCGCGGTTTCGCCTGCTGCTGCGCGAAATTTCACTGCTGCTTGGCTATGAAGTGACCCGCGATCTCCGGACCGAGGACCGAACGATCGAGACGCCGCTCGCGGCGATGGACGCGCCGTTCCTGAGCGGCGGGAAGCTCGTTCTGATTTCGATCCTGCGGGCGGGAAACGGTCTTCTGGAAGGCATGCTGGACCTGGTGCCCACGGCGCCGGTCGGCCATGTCGGCCTGTACCGGGATCCGGAGACGCTGGAGGCGGTCGAGTATTATTTCAAGGTGCCCGGGGACCTGGGCGACCGCCCGGTCATCATGCTCGATCCGATGCTGGCAACCGGCAACTCGGCGGTCGCCGCGGTCGACAGGATCAAGGCGGCCGGCGCGCGGCAGCTCAAGTTCCTGTGCCTCCTGGCGGCGCCGGAAGGCATTGCCGCGTTCCACGCCGCGCACCCGGACGTGCCGGTCGTCACGGCCGCAATCGACGAGCGCCTCAACGATCACGGCTATATCGTCCCCGGCATCGGCGACGCGGGCGACCGGATATACGGCACCAGGTAGACCGGCACGGCTCTGTTCCCGGCGCCGCCCGGCGTGCCGGACGGCCGTAAGCGCCGTCAACAGGCCCGGCACCGTGCTTCCGGCTCTGCCTTGCGGACTCAACCGACAGGTACAGCGCCCTGAAATCGCCGCGCTTTTTCGAAACCGGCCGAAGCTGCACATCGGGCTGTTTCGGCCTCTTCCTACACTTTCCACAATCTGTGCATAACTTTGTTTGGGATCGATCGGTTTTCGATTCGATTTCGCCCGTTTTTTCTTTCGCAATACTGTACCGTCCTTGCTTCGCCGGCACGCATATTGAAGGGAGCGTTGTATGGAAGGTTCGGGTCCGGTTGCGGCCCGCGGTCTCGACGGAGGCGGTCCAGCCGTGGACGGCCTGCACGAGGGCGCCGCCTTCCGCGTGCCGCCGCACAATTACGAGGCGGAGATGGCGCTGCTCGGCGCCCTGCTCGCCAACAACCGGGCCTTCGACAGGGTCGGCGACTTTCTTCAGTCCGAGCATTTCGCCGATGCGCGCCACGGCCGCATTTTCAGCGCCATTCGCAAGCTGGTCGAGATGGGCCAGGTTGCCGATCCGATCACGCTCAAGAACCTGTTCGAGAGCGACGGATCGCTCGACGAGGTCGGCGGAGTCGACTACCTGGCCCGCCTCGCCGCCTCCGTCGTCACGATCATCAATGCCGGCGACTACGGGCGGACCGTCTTCGACCGGCATCTGCGCCGGGCGCTGATCGAGATCGGTTCGGAAATCGTCAACGAAGCCTACAATGTCGATCTCGACCTGGACGCCACCGCCCAGATCGAACAGGCCGAAGAGCAGCTCCACAATCTCGCGACCGCCGGCGAGACGCGGCGCGACTTTACCGCCTTCACCGCCGCGCTCGGCAGCGCAATCGGCCGGGCCGAGGCCGCTTTCAAACAGGACGGCCGGATTACCGGCATCGCCACGGGCCTGCGCGACCTCGACAGCAAACTGGGCGGCCTCCAGCCGTCCGAACTGGTGATCCTGGCGTCCCGCCCATCCATGGGCAAGACCGCGCTGGGCACCAATATCGCGTTCAACGCGGCCAGCGCCTACCGCGAAGAACGCGGCGAAGACGGCCGGCCCGTGCGCACGGACGGCGCCGTGGTCGGTTACTTTTCCCTCGAGATGTCAGCCGAAGAGCTGGCTACCCGGATCCTCGCCGAGCAGTCCGGCGTCTCCTCCCACCGGATCAGGCGCGGCGAGGTTTCCGGGGACGATTTCACCCGCTTCGTTCAGGTCTCGCAGGCCCTGAACTATCTGCCGCTGTATATCGACGACAGTGCGGACCTGAACATCGCGGCCCTGCGCAGCCGGTCCCGCCGTCTGCATCGCCAGCACGGCCTGTCGCTGATCATCGTCGACTATGTTCAGCTGCTGAGGCCGGCGCCGGGGCAGCGGCCGGAAAACCGGGTGCAGGAACTGTCGGAAATCACCCGGTCGCTGAAAGCGCTGGCGAAGGACCTGAACCTGCCGGTCCTGGCGCTGGCGCAACTCTCGCGCAAAGTCGAGGAGCGCGAGGACAAGCGGCCGCAACTGGCCGATCTGCGCGAATCCGGCTCGATCGAGCAGGATTCCGACGTCGTCATGTTCCTCTATCGCGAACAGTATTACCTGGAGCGCCAGGAACCGCCGCCGAACACCGACAAATGGACCAAATGGTCGGAGAATATGGAGCGCGCCTATAACAAGGCGGACATTATCGTCGCCAAGCAGCGCCACGGTCCGATCGGCGGCGTCAAGATGCATTTCGAGCCGGAATTGACCCGTTTCAGCGACCTTGCACAATCTTATCATGACGAGGCGCGTTGAACCGGCATCCGCCGTGCGGGCCGGCGAGACTGCGGGGCTGCTGACCGTCGACCTGAATGCGCTCGCCGCCAACTGGCATCTCCTTTGGGCGCGGATGGGCGGCCCTGAGGCGGAAGGCGCCTGCGCGGCCGTGGTCAAGGCCGACGGCTACGGCCTCGGCGCCATCCCGGTCGCCCGGCGCCTTGCCGCCGAAAGCTGCGCGATCTTCTTCGTTGCCTATGCCGAAGAAGGCGTAGCGCTGCGCGAGGCGGTTCCCGGGGCGGAAATTTTCGTGCTGAACGGATTGCTGCCGGGATCGGAGGCCCTGCTCGCACACTACCGGCTGGCCCCGTGCCTCAACGATCCCGGGCAGGTGGCCGCGTGGCTCGAATTTTGTGCCGAAACGGGCCCGATGCCGGCGGCCCTGCATTTCGATACGGGCATGACACGGCTCGGCCTCGATTCCGAAGACCTGGACGCGCTCGATATCGAGACCGTCAACGCCCTGCCCGGCCTGGTCGTGATGAGCCATCTCGCCTGCGCCGACGAACCGGACCATCCGCTGAACCGCCGGCAGCAGGCCGCCTTTGCCGAAATCCGGCCGCGTTTTCCGGCGGCGCGCGCCAGCCTCGCCAATTCCTCCGGCCTGTTCCTGGGCGGCAACTTCCGGTTCGATCTCGGCCGGCCAGGCTACGCCCTCTATGGCGGCAACCCGACGCCGTCGGCCGGAATTAACCCGATGCAACCGGTCGTGCGGCTGCAGGCGCCCGTGCTGCAGGTTCGCAAAATCCGGAAATCCCGCACGGTCGGATATGGCGCAACCGCGGGCACCGCGCCGCCCGCATGGATCGCGACGCTTGCGGCCGGCTATGCCGACGGCTATCTCCGCGCCATGAGCAACCGGAGCGCCGTTTTCGTCGACGGCCACGCGTGCCCGGTCACGGGACGGGTTTCCATGGATCTGCTGACCGTCGACGTCACCGAGGCCGTGCGGGCCGGCAGCGAAATCCGTCCGGGCACTCTGGCCGACCTGATCGACGCCCGGCACACGGTCGATCATGCCGCCGCCGACGCCGGGACCATCGGCTACGAAATCCTGACAAGCCTCGGCAGCCGCTACCGCCGCCGCTACCTGGGCGAAATCGAAGCGGGCCCGCCCGCGCAGGGCAGCGCATGAATTTCCTCGCGCCGATCGGCCGGGTCTTCATCGGCTTTCTGGTCGCGACCGGGCGCCTGGTCGCGTTTGCAGCCATCTCGGTCAGCCATTGTGTGCGGCCGCCGCTCTACGGCCGGTCGATCGGCCGGCAGATGGTCCAGATCGGCTATTTCTCCCTGCCCGTGGTCGGGCTGACTGCGATCTTCACCGGCATGGTCCTCGCGCTGCAGTCCTACACCGGCTTCGCGCGGCTGAACGCCGAATCCGCCATCGCCACCGTCGTCGTCCTCACGATGACGCGGGAACTCGGCCCGGTGCTCGCCGGGCTGATGGTCGCCGGCCGGGTCGGCGCCGCCATCGCCGCCGAGATCGGCACCATGCGGGTGACCGAGCAGATCGACGCCCTCGCGACCCTGTCGACCGACCCCTACAAATACCTGATCGTGCCGCGCCTGATCGCCGGCGTGACGACGCTGCCGATCCTGGTGCTGATCGCCGACATCATCGGCGTGTTCGGCGGCTACGTCGTGAGCGTTCATTCGCTCGATTTCAACGCCGCCAACTATCTGAAACTGACCTGGCAGTTCCTCGAACCGCTGGACGTGATCACCGGCCTGGTCAAGGCGGCGGTCTTCGGTTTCCTGGTGACGCTGATGGGCTGCTATCACGGCTTTCATTCCAGGGGCGGCGCCCAGGGCGTCGGCGCCGCCGCGACCAACGCGGTTGTTTCCGCTTCCGTGCTGATCCTGGCCGCCAATTACATGATTACGACGGCGTTCTTCGGGGCCTGACGGATGAGCGCAAAGGCGAACGAACCGAAGATCGAGCTGCGCGGCCTGAAGAAATCCTTCGGCGCCAAGACGGTGCTCGACGGAGTCGACCTTGAGGTCGGCACGGGAGAATCGGTCGTCGTGATCGGGGGTTCGGGCACCGGCAAGTCGGTCATGCTGAAATGCATTCTGGGGCTGCTATGGCCGGACGGAGGATCGATCCATATCGACGGCGCCGACGTGACCGCACTGACCGGCCGGATGCGCCGGGCCCACACCGCCAAAATAGGCATGCTCTTCCAGAGCGGCGCCCTGTTCGATTCCCTGAAGGTCTGGGAAAACGTCGCCTTCGCGCTACGCAGCCGGTCGGCCATGCCGAAGCGGCAAGCTCGCGACGTGGCCCTGGCGAAGCTGGCGCAGGTCGGGCTGGCCGCCGATGTCGCCGAACTGTCGCCGTCGGAACTGTCAGGCGGTATGCAGAAGCGGGTGGCGTTGGCACGCGCGATCGCGACGGATCCGGAAATCGTCTTCTTCGACGAGCCGACCACCGGCCTCGATCCGATCCTGGGCGACATTATCAACCGTCTGATCGTCGACTGCGTCCGGCAGCTCGGGGCGACCGCGGTTTCGATCACCCACGATATGGCCAGCGCCCGCAAGATCGCCGACCGGATCGCCATGCTGCACGAGGGCAGGATCGTCTGGGACGGGCCGGCCGCCGACATCGATTCGAGCGGTAACGCCTTCGTCGACCAGTTCATCCACGGCCGCGCCGAAGGGCCGATCGGAATGGCGGTCAGGAGGTAAGCTTGGCAAAGACGGTCACCCGCTACGTCTGCCAGTCCTGCGGCGCGGTCCATCGCCGCTGGGCCGGAAAATGCGACGCTTGCGGCGCGTGGAACAGCATCGTCGAGGAGGTCGAGGCCGCGGCGCCGGGCGGCATCGGCGGCAGTGCGGGATCGAAAGGCCGCAAACTGGCGCTCGCCGGCCTCGCCGGCGCGTCGGGCGAACCGCCGCGCCGGCCCAGCGGCATCGCCGAATTCGACCGGGTCCTGGGCGGCGGCCTGGTGCCCGGCAGCGCCGTCCTGATCGGCGGCGATCCCGGCATCGGCAAATCGACCCTGTTGCTCGCGGTCGCGGCGCGGGCGGCGGCGGACGGCGCCGCCGTCTACGTGTCCGGCGAGGAAGCCGTCGGCCAGATCCGGATGCGCGCCGCCCGCCTCGGCGTCGCCGACGCGCCGCTCGACCTGGCCGCCGCGACGAGCGTGCGGGACATCGTCGCCAGCATGGACGCTGCCGACGGCCCCGACCTTGTCGTCATCGATTCGATCCAGACCATGTATGTCGATACGCTGGAGGCGGCGCCGGGTACGGTCTCCCAGGTCCGGGCTTCGGCCCAGGAGCTGATCCGGGCGGCCAAGAAGCGCGGCGCCGTATTGCTGCTCGTCGGCCATGTCACCAAGGAAGGCGCCATCGCCGGCCCGCGCGTGCTGGAGCATATGGTCGATACCGTGCTCTATTTCGAAGGCGAGCGCAGCCACCAGTTCCGCATCCTGCGCGGCGTCAAGAACCGGTTCGGCCCGACCGACGAGATCGGCGTGTTCGAGATGACCGACCGCGGCCTTGCCGAAGTGCCCAACCCGTCCGCCCTTTTCCTTGGCGAGGCGGAGGAAGGCGGCGAGCGGGCGAGCGGCGCGGCCGTCCTGGCGAGCATGGAAGGCAGCCGGCCGCTGCTGGTCGAAATTCAGGCGCTGGTTGCGCCGGCGACGTTTGCGGCGCCGCGGCGCGCGGTGCTCGGCTGGGATACCGCGCGCCTGCATATGGTGCTCGCCGTGCTTGAGGCCCGGTGCGGACTTGCACTGGCCGGACGCGACGTATATCTCAACGTGACCGGTGGATTGCGGATTGCCGAACCGGCCGCCGATCTTGCCGTCGCCGCAGCGCTGGTATCGTCGCTGACGGATTGTCCGGTGCCCGGCCGCGCGGTGGTTTTCGGTGAAATCGGCCTGTCGGGTGAAATCAGAGCGGTCAGTCAGATGGACAACCGGCTGAAGGAAGCCGCCAAACTCGGCTTCGAACGGGCCGTCGTGCCCAAGCGCCGGGCCCGCACCGGGGAAGGCAACGGTGCGCAGGCCGGCTTGCAGCAGAAATCGATCGGTCATCTCGGCGAGTTGATGGCGCTGTTCGAAGCGCCGGGCGGGCAATCCGGAATCCAGGCCGGAATCCGGGCCGGAAGCAGAGGCCGCAGGTGAGCCCGACCCTCCTGGATTTTGTCGTTATCGGCGTTTTGCTGCTGTCTGCGATTCTGGCGTATATCCGCGGCTTCACGCGCGAGATGTTCAGCCTGCTCGGCTGGGTGGGCGCCGCGGCGGCGGCCTGGTTCCTTCTGCCCTATACGGAACCCTACGCGCGCAAGATCGTCAACGATGTGCTGGCGGCGCGGATAATCGCGTCGGTCGCCGTGTTCATCGTGGTGCTGTTCGCCATCACGTTTATCGGCGCTCCGATCGCCGGCCGTATCCGGGACAGTCAGTTCAGCTCGATGGACCGGGTGTTCGGCGGCATATTCGGCGTGGTCCGGGGCGCCGTCCTGCTCGTCCTGGGCTATCTCGTCCTGGTGTCGTTCTATCCCACGGACAGTCAGATTCCCTGGATGCGCGATGCGATGTCGAAGCGCTACCTGGAACAGGGGCTGCGCGTTGCCGAAGGCCTGTTGCCGGAAGGCGTGATCCAGAGCAGCCGCCGGACGGCGCAGGACCTGCGCACCGGCGCCGAGATCAAGAAAAGTATCGACAAGGCCCGCGGATCGGGCAGCAGCGGCGAGAAACCCGATGCCGCCCAGTAGACGCTTGCCGGACCGGGCCGCAGGCAGATCCGGTGCCGCAATGACGGCGAACCCGTTCGACGACGACAAGCTGCGCGAGGAATGCGGCGTCTTCGGCGTTTTCGGCCACGAAGATTCCGCCGCGCTGACGACCCTGGGATTGCACGCGCTGCAACACCGCGGCCAGGAAGCTGCCGGTATCGTCGCCTACGACGGCGACCATTTTCACATGCACCGCGCCAAAGGCCATGTCGGCGACACCCTGAACGCACCCGACGTGATTGCGCGGCTGCCCGGGCATATGGCGATCGGCCATGTCCGCTATTCGACCAGCGGCGACAGCATCATGCGCAACGTTCAGCCGCTGTTCGCCGACTTCGCATTCGGCGGCCTTGCGGTCGCGCAGAACGGCAATCTCACCAACGCCCGGGCGTTGCGCGCCGCGATGGTCCGCGAAGGCCGGCTGTTCCAGTCGACCACCGATACCGAAGTGATCATCCACCTTGTGGCCAAGAGCGGCAGCGATACACTGGTCGAACGCGTGACCGATGCCCTCCGCCAGCTCGAGGGCGCCTATTCCATGGTGCTGGTCAGCCGCAAAAAGGTGATCGGGGTGCGCGATCCGCTCGGCGTCCGGCCGCTGGTGCTGGGCAGGCTCGACGAGAGCTATGTGCTCGCGTCGGAAACCTGCGCTCTGGATATCATCGGCGCCGAATTCCTGCGCGACGTCGAGCCCGGCGAAATGCTGGTGCTGGATGACGACGGCATCGAGAGCCTGCGGCCGTTCCCGGGCCGGCAGAGCCGCTTCTGCATTTTCGAATATATCTATTTCGCCCGGCCCGACAGCCGGGTCGAAGGCCGCGGCGTTTACAGCACGCGCAAGGCCATCGGCGCCGAACTTGCCCGGGAAGCCGGCGTGGCGGCCGACGTCGTGGTGCCTGTTCCGGATTCCGGCGTTCCGGCGGCGATGGGCTATGCCGAAGCGGCGCGCCTGCCCTTCGAGCTCGGCATCGTCCGGAACCATTATGTCGGCCGGACCTTCATCGAGCCGGCGGACCAGATCCGCCATCTCGGCGTCAGGCTGAAACACAGCCCGAACCGCGATGCGCTGGCCGGCAAACGGGTGGTCCTGGTCGACGACAGCATCGTCCGCGGCACGACGTCGACCAAGATCGTCGAGATGATCCGCAATGCCGGCGCGCGCGAGGTCCACTTGCGCATTTCGAGCCCGCCGACCGGCTATTCCTGCTTCTACGGAATCGACACCCCCGAGCGCGAAAAGCTGCTGGCCGCCCGGCACAACGTCAACGAGATGGCAGAGTTGATCGGCGTCGAATCGCTGGCCTTCCTGTCGATCGACGGGTTGCACAAGGCCATGGGCGAGGCGGCCGGGCGCAACGGAACTGCGCCGCAATTCTGCGACGCCTGCTTCACCGGCGACTATCCGACGGGCCTGACCGACTTCGAGGACGGTTCGATCGGCAACGAGCTGTCGCTGCTCGAAGAGGACGTGTGACGCCGTGGGCGCCCTGGAGGGCCGGATCGCGCTGATCACCGGCGCGTCGCGCGGCATCGGCGCGGCGGTGGCGGAGCGCTTTGCGGCGGAAGGCGCCCGCCTGATCCTGGCGGCCCGGACCGCCGGGGCGCTGGAAGAAGTCGACGACCTGGTGGCGGCAAGCGGCCGCGCCGGCGCGACCCTGGTCCCCGTCGACCTCGCCGACCACGACCGGATCGACGAGATGGCCGGGGCGATCGCCGAACGGTTCGGCCGGCTCGACATCCTGGTCGGCAACGCTGCCGTGCTCGGCGGGCTGGCGCCGCTGGCCCATGTCGAGCCGGAACGCTGGGCCGAGGCCATGAACGTCAACCTGACCGCCAACTGGCGCCTGATCCGGGCGTTCGAACCCTTGCTCCGGAAATCCGGCGCCGGCCGGGCGATCTTCGTGACCAGCGGGGCCGCCCGCGGCGCCGTTCCCTATTGGGGCCCCTACGCCGCGAGCAAAGCGGCACTCGAAGCGCTGGTGCGGACCTGGGCGGCCGAGCTCGAAAAAACCGGCATCCGCGTCAACATCCTCAGCCCCGGCGTCGTCCGGACCCGCATGCGCGCGGAGGCCATGCCCGGCGAGGATCCGATGACCCTGCCGCCGCCGGAAAGCACTGCAGGTTTGTTTGTCGAGCTTGCCTCGGCGGACTGCGGCCGGCATGGGGAAACCGTATTCGCCTGAGCGGCCGTCAGGCGGTGCCCGCGTACGGATTCCTGCCTTTCCGCAGATGCAGTCGCAGCGGCACCCCGTCGAGACCGAAGGATTCGCGCAGGCCGTTGGCGAGGTAGCGCAGGTAGCTGTCCGGCAGGTCCGCCGGCTTGTTGGCGAATAGCGCAAAGGTCGGCGGCCGCGCCTTGACCTGGGTGGCGTAGCGGATCCTGATCCGCCGGCCGTTGACCAGCGGCGGCTGGTGCGCCTCCTGCATCGCCTCGATCCAGCGGTTGAGCGCGCCGGTGCCGACCCGGCTGTTCCATGCCGTTTCGATTTTCAGCACCGCGCCCATCAGCCGGTCGATGCCCTGTGCGTTCAGGGCGGAGATGCAGGCGAGCGGAACGCCGCGCAGCTGGCTCAGCGACGTGTCCAGGCTCCCGGCGATCCGGCGGCGGACTGTCTGCGGCTCGGAGACCAGATCCCACTTGTTGGCGGCTATGGCGAGGCCGCGTCCCTCCTCTTCCACCTGCCGGGCGATCGTCAGGTCCTGCTTTTCGATGCCGTGCCCGAACCCCTGGATCGTCTGTGCGTCGACCATCAGGACGACGATGTCGGCGAAACGAATCGCGCGCCAGGTATCCATCACCGACAGTTTTTCCAGGGAGCCGTCCACCTTTGCCCGGCGGCGGACGCCGGCCGTATCGATCAGGCGAATCGGCCGCCCGTCCGCCGTGTCCGGCCATCGCCAGTCGAAAGAGATTGCATCGCGGGTGATGCCGGGTTCCGGCCCGGTCAGCACCCTCTCCTCGCCGATCAGGCGGTTGAACAATGTGGACTTTCCGGCGTTCGGACGCCCGACGATGGCGAGAGACATCGGCCGGTCCGCCGTGTCGGCCGCTGTTTCATCCGCGAATTCGGGCGGCCCATCCAGATACGGCCTCAGCGCGAGCCGAAGGTCGCCCATCCCCAGACCGTGCTCGGCGGAAACCGCCAGCGGCTCCCCGAGGCCGAGGCCGAAGGCGTCGAGCCGGCCCGGCTCCGCTTCCCGGCCCTCGCATTTGTTGGCGAGCAGCAGGACGGGGGTGCCGGAGCGGCGCAGCAGGCCGGCGAAATGCCGGTCGTCCGGCGTAACGCCGGCGCGGGCGTCGATCAGGAACAGGACGACCGCCGCGCCTTCGAGCGCGCGAAGCGCCTGCGCCGCCATCCGGCCCTCGATTGCGCCGGCCGCCGCCTCTTCGAGCCCGGCCGTGTCGACAACCAGGAATTCCAGGTCCTGCAACCGGGCCTGCGCTTCCTTGCGGTCGCGGGTCACGCCCGGCGTATCGTGCACAAGCGCGGCGCGCCGGCCCACCAGCCGGTTGAACAGGGTGGATTTTCCGACGTTCGGCCGGCCGACGATGGCGACCCTGGCCGCGGCGCGGCCCATTACCGCAAGGCGGTCAATCGACCGCTGTCGCCGAGAAACAGGACCGTGCGCTGCGCGATCGCCGGCGGAATGAAAACGCCGGTTTCGAGCGGAATCCAGCCGATCACCTCGCCGGTGTAGGGCGAGACCGCCAGGGCTTCGCCATGCGATCCGGCGACCACGAGGCGATCGCCGGCCAGCACGGGCCCGGTCCAGAAAGGCCGGCCCTCAACCAGGTCGTCGTCGTCGGTGAACCGGTCGAGCCGGACCACCCACCGCACGCGGCCGTCGCTGCGCCGGATCGCCGCCAATGCCGCGCGGCCCGTCAGCACGAACACATAGTCGCCGGCTGCCCACGGCGTTTGTACGCCGCTCAATTCGACATCCCACAGGCGCCGGCCCGAGCCCAGCTCGATCGCCGCCATCCGTCCCGCGTTGCTCACGGCATAGACGATGCCGCGATCGATCACCGGACTGGCGATGATGGCACTGAGGCCGCCCGCCGGATTGCCGCGCTGGGCAGCGCCGACATTCTCCGCCCAGATCGGCCGGCCGGTCCGGGCGCGCAGCGCGACCACCTCACCGGTGGATTGGGGCGCAACGACGATGCCGTCACCGACCGCCGGGGAACCGCCGCCCAGAAGGCCGGTCCGGGCGGCGACGCCGTCGTGGGTCCACAGCTTCTTGCCGTCCTTGGTATCGAACGCGATGACGGCGTTTTCCGCGGTAACAACGAACAACCGGCCGTCGCTCACCGCGGGAGGCGAGCGCAGGGGCGCACCGGTATCGCGGCGCCATAACACCCGTCCGTTCCCCGCGTCGATTGCAAGAACCTCGGCCGCCCCGGTCGCGGCGACAATCTGCCCGGCGTGATAGGCGATCCCGCCGCCGATATCGCCGTCGCGCTCGTGCCGCGGCAGGGTTTCCCGGGTCCAGAGCCTCCGCCCGGTCTTGAGCTCGAAGGCCCGGACACTGCCATTCGAATCCATGGTAAAGACGCGGCCGTCGCCGACCACCGGCTGCGCCAGCAAACGCCGGCTCGTGGACAGGGACAACAGGCCCGAGCCCGCCGAGCCGGACCCGATCCGGACCGACCAGGCTTCGCGCGGATCCTTGCCCAGCGCCAGATGATGCATCGCATGGTCGGGATAGCCGGCATGTTGCGGCCAGTCGGCGTTTTGAGCCGGACGGGGCAGAACGATCCGAACGTCCGAAATCCTCGTATCGGCCCTGAGAACGTCGGGCGTCGGCAATACGGCGAAGCGCCGGCCTTGCAGCGGCGGATCGTCCGAACCCACGAGATTCTTGATCGAGTCGCAGCCCGCCGCGGTCAATCCGGCCGCTATCGCCAGCACAAGTTTGAGCTTCCTCATTTCGTTCACCCGTCGGCCTGCCCGTCCGCCACCCTGCGAAGGTTCAGGATTCTCCCAGCATGGACAACATTTCGCCCGCACGTCTTTTCAGCGTGGCCGGCGCCGCGTCATCGTCCGCCAGTTGCTTGAATATACGCGCGGCATCGGCTTTCCGGCCCGCCTTGCGATGATAGTGGGCAATCAGTTCCAGCGCGGTGTAGCGCCATGTCCCATCGGCGGCGGCGAGCGGCCTCAGCCGCGCGATCGCCTGGTCCGGCCCGGTGCTGTCCAGGGCGTGCAGGCCCCACAATACCGTGCCGAGGTCGCGAAACACCGGCGATAATCTATCGTCGTCGGCAAGCTGGAGATAGAGCGCGGCAGCGCCTTTCGAATCGCCGGATTTTCCCACGAGCGCGGCCTGCCTCAACCGGGC
Source organism: Alphaproteobacteria bacterium (assembly GCA_965202925.1). Taxonomy (GTDB): domain Bacteria; phylum Pseudomonadota; class Alphaproteobacteria; order Bin65; family Bin65; genus Bin65. The sequence continues at coordinate 460,693 of CBDBCG010000005.1, forward strand.
GAGCGCCGCGTATCCGCCGTCGGTCTCCCGGGCCAGCTTGTCGAGAACCTTTCCGGCTTCGCCGTTCTTGCCGCCCGCGGCGAGCGCAGCAGCAGAAGCGAAATCCACGCTGTGCGCCTCATGCTCGCTGCGGATGCTGTCCTTATACCACTGCCAGCCCGCCACGCTGCCGACCGCGAGGAGCACGCCGCCGACGATATACTGACCGTATTTCTTCCAGGTCTCGAGATACCGCTCCTGCTTGAGCTCTTCATTCACTTCCTGAATGAAAAGCTCTTCCTCGCGGTCGATCTCCCTTTCCGGCGCGTCGCCGGCGTCCCGTTTGCGCTTGCGTGCCAAGGATTATCGCTCCTGAAGGGCGTCGCCGGGCAATCCCGCGCGCCATCTCCGCTGGCAGCTTGTCCGACCTGAGCTTGCGGCTCCGCAAATCGATCGCGGAGGGCAGCGCCCTTCTGCCCCTCTTCCAATGAACGCGCCTATAGTTAGGGCTTTGCCGGTGCAAGATAAACCGCGACAGGGACGCACGCCGAATCCGGCTGAGCCGGTTGAACGCAGCGGCAACGACGGCGATAATCCCGCAGTCCGACTCGACAGTTCGACAACCGCCGCCAAACCGCAAACCGGGATGGACCCGACCGAATGCCCCGGCACGTCCGCCGCATTTCCATCCTGATTGCTGCCCTGTCTCTCGGCGGTCTGGCCGGCGGGGCGCCGCAGGCGGCTGCGCAATGGTCGGTCGGCGACTGGGTCGGGAACTCCTACGTCGACCGCGCCGGCGCATTCAGCCATTGCATCATGTCGGCAAAGTACAACAGCGGCATCACGCTCTATTTCCTCCTGTTCCGCAATCACGACCTGTTCATCGGTGTGTCTGCACCGGACTGGTCGCTCAGCCCGCACAGCCCTTACACGATGACCCTGGCGATCGACGGCGAGACGATCCGTTCTGCGCCGGGTACCGTGCTCCGGTACGATACGAAAAGGCTGTGGCTGGCACTGGGCAAAGACCGGAAGACGCGGGAGCGGCTGCGCCTGGGATACAAGCTCCGGCTGCTGCAGGGCAAACGCGACTACGCGTTCCGGCTCACCGGGACCAAGGTGGCGCTGAAACGCCTCGACACCTGCGTCCAGGAGGGCAACGAAGCGAGACCGCAGAAGCAGCCGGCGGAAACCTCGCCGCCGAAGCCCGAATCGAAACCGGAACCGAAGGCGCAATCCGGGTAACGGACCGGCTGTTTGCCGCACCGGCCGGCGCCTGTCCGCAGTGGCTGGAGAACCGGTTGACGCCGCTGCCGGAACGCAGTAGACGCCGCGCCTATGATGAGAAACTGCACAGCGATCCAGTGGTGGCGGCGCGCCGGAAAGGCGGCCGTGCCGGATTGATTGCGCTTCATTGCCGAACGCACGCCAGGGCCGCCCCGGATGGAGAGCGGCCTTTTTGGTTCCAGCAGTTCTCTTCCCGGCGCCCCTTCACTCCAGGAAGAGACCATGCTCGAAACCGGACGTCGCAATTCCAGCCTCGCCGTTCCCGCCCGGCCGCCCGAGACATTCGTTATCGACGGCCCGGTGCCGGGAATCGCAGTCACGCGCAGGTCGACCGAAATTGACGGCGAAGCGGCAATCGCCGCGCTGATCGACGGCCTCGACCGGGCCCGTGGCGCGGTCTTTACCAGCGGCTTCGAATATCCGGGCCGCTATTCCCGCTGGGACACGGGATTTGTCGATCCGCCGGTCGCCATCGCGGTGCGGCGCAACCGGATCGGCTTCGACGCGCTGAACGACCGGGGCGCCGTCCTCCTGACGGTGATCCGCGAGGCGCTGAAAGGCCGCGAAGGACTCGAGGTCGGCGTCGCGTCGCAGACACGGATCGAAGTATCGCCCCGGCCGGCGGGCGGCGCGTTCTTCGAGGAAGACCGCAGCAGGCAGCCCGGCGTGTTTACGGCGCTGCGCGCGGTGCTCGCGGCATTCAGGACCGACAGGGACAATCATCTCGGGCTATACGGTGCGTTCGGCTACGATCTCGCCTTCGCCTTCGATCCGATCCGCCTCAATCTCAAGCGGTCGGAAGACCAGCGCGATCTGGTGCTCTACCTGCCCGACGACCTGGTCGTCGTGGACCGCCGCGCCGGCACCGCCCGCCGCCATCTCTATGATTTCGAATTCAACGGCGTCAGCACGAGCGGCCTTCCGCGCGACGGAGTTTCGGTATCCTACCGGGCGGACCGGACCGGCGGACACCGGGCGGACCGACGGCCGGGCGCGTATGCCGACCTGGTGCACAAGGCGCAGCGGGAGTTTCGCAAGGGCAACCTGTTCGAAGCCGTACCCGGCATGCTGCAATCCCGGCCGGCGCCGGAATCGCCCTCTGCAATCTTCCGCCGCCTGTGCGCGGCCAATCCCTCGCCCTACGGTTTCTTTCTCAATCTGGGCGGGAGCGAATATCTGGTCGGCGCTTCGCCGGAAATGTTCGTGCGGGTCACCGGCGACCGGGTCGAAACCTGTCCGATCTCCGGCACCATAAAGCGCGGCGCGACTCCGATGGAGGACCATGAGCAGATCCGCAAGCTGCTCAACTCTTCCAAGGACGAAACCGAATTGACGATGTGCACCGATGTCGACCGCAACGACAAGTCGCGCATCTGCGTGCCGGGCAGCGTCAGGGTCATCGGGCGGCGGCAGATCGAAATCTATTCCCGGCTGATTCATACGGTCGACCATGTCGAGGGAAAGCTGCGCCCGGGCTTCGACGGACTGGACGCCTTTCTCACCCATATGTGGGCGGTCACCGTCACCGGCGCGCCGAAGCTGGCGGCCATGCAGTTCATCGAGGACAACGAAAAGTCGCCCCGACGCTGGTATGGCGGCGCGGTCGGCGCCCTCGGATTCAACGGCAATGTCAATACCGGGCTCACGCTCCGGACGATCCGGATCGCCGGCGGACGGGCCGAGATCCGCGCCGGCGCCACGCTGCTGCACGATTCCGTCCCCGCGGAGGAAGAGGCGGAAATCCATCTCAAGGCATCCGCTCTGGTCGCGGCGACTACGGGTGAAAGGCCCGGTGCGCCGGTCGCGCTGCGGGCGGCCGATGCCGAGGCGCCGGGCGCGGGCATGACGGTCGCCATGATCGATCACCGGGATTCCTTCGTTCATACGATCGCCGATTACTTCCGGCAGACCGGCGCCCGCGTCGCGACCCTTCGCGCCGAGGCCGGTGGCGGCTTCGGCGGCGGGGCCGCCCTGCGGGAGTTGGACCCCGACTTCGTCGTCATGTCGCCCGGTCCGGGAACGCCGGCGGATTTCCGGACCGGCGAAACGCTGGCGCTGCTTGCGGAAATGGGGGTGCCCGTGTTCGGCGTCTGCCTCGGTCTCCAGGCGATCGTCGAATTCTGCGGCGGGCGCCTCGGCCTGTTGCCGGAACCCTGCCACGGCAAGGCGTCTGCCATCCGATGCAGCGGAACCGGCCTGTTCGAGGGCCTGCCCCGGCGCCTCACCGTCGGGCGCTACCACTCGTTGTATACCCGGGTCGATGCGCTGCCGCCGGAGCTTTCCGCCACGGCGGAGGCTGACGGAGTCGTCATGGCGATCGAGCACGGGCGCCGGCCGTGGCGCGCCGTCCAGTTCCATCCCGAATCGATTCTGAGCCTCGGCGGCGACGCCGGCCTCGCCATCGTCCGCAATGCGGTGCGGCTGGCCCGCCCTGCCTGGCTCGCGCAGCCGGGCAAAGCGGCCTGAAGCCGGCCGCGACCGGCTTCCCGGCGTTCCGGCAAGGGCTCGTGCGCTCTGTTGCAAATCCGGCGCACGGCACGCTAATTTCCCGTCCGGGAGGAAGATCAGCGATGCTGCTGGCGCAACTGATGGACAAATGCCTGTCCTCCGGCCGGCTGACGATTGTCGACGCGGCCGGGACCCGCCATGTGGCCGGCCGGAAGCGCGAAGGCGAGGCCGACGTCACGGTCCGGATCCACGACCGTGCCGCGCAGCGCCAGCTGCTGCTCAATCCGAAACTCGCCTTCGGCGAACTCTACATGGACGGCCGCCTGACGGTCGAGGACGGCTCGCTCTACGACTTTCTCGATCTGTTGTGCAGCGCTGTCGACGCTTTCGAGACGGACACCTTGATCGGGCGCGTCAGCGGCGTCTACGGCCAGATGACCCGCCGGCTCAAGCAATACAATCCGGTCGGCAAGGCGCAACGCAACGTGGCGCATCACTACGATCTGTCAGGCCGGCTCTACGACCTGTTCCTCGACAAGGACAAGCAGTATTCCTGCGCCTATTTCGAGGACGAAAACGACAGCCTGGACGAAGCGCAGCACAACAAGAAACGCCACATCGCGGCCAAGCTGCTGCTCGAACCCGGGCAGAAAATTCTCGATATCGGCTGCGGCTGGGGCGGCCTGGCGCTCTATCTGGCCCGCGAGGCCGCGGTCGAGGTCACCGGGCTTACGCTGTCACGGGAGCAGCACGGCGTCGCCGAGGACCGCGCCCGCGAAGCCGGCCTCCACAACCAGGTCCGCTTCCGCCTCCAGGACTATCGCGAGGAGCGCGAGACCTACGACCGGATCGTCTCGGTGGGCATGTTCGAGCATGTCGGCGCGACCCATTACCGCGAGTTCTTCGGCAAGCTGCGGACCCTGTTGAAGGAGGATGGCGTCGCCCTGCTCCACACCATCGGCCGGGCCGGCCCGCCGGGCTCGACCAACCCGTGGCTCGCCAAATACATCTTCCCCGGCGGCTATACCCCGGCCCTGTCGGAGGTGATGGCCGCGATCGAGAAGGAAAATCTGTGGGTTACGGATATCGAGGCGCTGCGCCTGCACTATGCCGGCACCCTGCGGCACTGGCGCGAGCGGTTCGCGGCAAGCCGCGACGAAATCCGCGGATTGTACGACGAACGGTTCTGCCGGATGTGGGAGTTCTACCTGACCGGCTGCGAGCTGTCGTTCCGGCGGATGGACCAGCTCGTGTTCCAGATCCAGATCGCCCGGCGCAAGGACGCCGTACCGCTGACCCGAGGCTATATCGAACGCTGGGAAGAGCAGCGCCGGGGCGAGGCCGCGTCCGCCGCTGCGTGATGGCCTTGCCCGGCCGGCCGGGCGAATTTTGCCGGCCGGAGCACGAAACCGCTTATTCCGCTGCCGCCCGGGCCGCGTTCCACAGGCCGACATGCGCCAGCGCAGCCTCGACCTGGCGTTTCGAACTCTCGGCGATTTCGGTCAGCGGCAACCGGGTTTCCGGCGAGGCCAGGCCCATCAGGCTCGCGGCGTATTTCACCGGCCCGGGGCTGGATTCGCAGAACAGGGCCTCGTGCAGCGGCATCAGCAGTTCGTTGATCCGGATCGCTTCGTCGAGATTGCCGGCGCGCCAGGCCTTGTGCATCGAGGCCAGGAGGCGCGGCGCGACGTTGGCCGTGACCGAGATGCAGCCGTCGCCGGATTGCGCCAGCAGGGCGAGCGCCGTCGCGTCCTCGCCGGACAGAATCGCGAAATCGGGACCGCAGGCCAGACGCGTCGCCAGCGGGCGGTCCAGTTTCGCCGTCGCGTCCTTGACCCCGGCGATGTGGGGCAGCTTCGCCAGTGTCGCCATCGTCTCGACAGTCATGTCGATCACCGAGCGCGGCGGAATGTTGTAGATGACGATCGGCAGGTCGGTCGCGTCGTGCAGCGCCGTATAGTGATCGATCAGGCCGGCCTGGGTCGGCTTGTTGTAGTAGGGCGTCACGACGAGCTGGGCGTCGGCGCCGACCGAGTGCGCGTGTTTGGCGAACTCGATGGCCTCCCGGGTGGAATTGGAGCCCGTTCCGGCAATCACCGGCACCCGGCCGGATGCCCGCTTGACGCACAGCTCAACCACGCGCATGTGTTCCCCGTGGCTCAGCGTCGGCGATTCGCCGGTGGTCCCGACCGGGATCAGGCCTTCCGTTCCTTCGTCGATCTGCCAGTCGACCAGCCGGGAAAAACTGTCTTCGTCCACGGCGCCATTGTCGAACGGCGTGATCAGGGCAACCATCGAACCCTTGAACATGGGAAATTCTCCGGGATCTGCAGTCCATGAAGCGTCGCAATAAGGTATACCGGCGATCCGCCGCCATCAAGCGAAGGCCGGCAGGCGGAAACGGGGCCAGAACCATCCCGGACCGGACGCGGTGAACCGCCGCCTGCTCCCTCCCGGCTGGGCCCGTCTTGTCCCGGCCGCTCTTCTCTGCGCCTTGCTCGGCCCGATGGCGGCAGCGCCGTCGGCAGGTGCCGCGCAGGCTGCGAAACGGCAGGCCGGCCACGCGAAACAGGCGCTGGCCGCGATCAAGCGGCGACAGTTTGTCCGGGCGTGGCGGGCCATCCGGCGGATCGGCGATCCGTTTGCGCGCGATGCGGTGCTGTTTGCGTACTATCGCCGCGAAGGCAACCCGGCGAAGTCCGGGGAAATCGTCGAATTTTTCGAGAAACACCCGGACTGGCCGTTACAGTCGGCCCTCGAACGGCGGGTGGATGGGGCCCTGCCCGGCCGGATCTCCGACGCGCGAATGCTGGGCTGGTTTGCACAGCATCCGCCGGCCACGCCGATCGGCTGCATTCGCCATATCGACCTGCTGCGCAGACATGGCGACCGGCAGGCGTCCAGACGCGAAATCTCCCGCTGTTGGCGCACCCTGTCGATGCGGACCGCGGGGGAGAAAAGGTTCTTCCGGCGGTACGGGCGCAGGATCACCCACGCGGACAGGGCGGCCAGGCTCCGCATGCATCTGGACCGCGGGCGCTACCGCAGCGCGTACAGGCTGATTCTCTTTCACAGGCTTGCCGCCAGCCATGCCGTCCCGCTCAGGGTGCGGATCGACCTTCAACGCCGGCCGCGCCCCTGGACGGTCCCCAAAATGCTGAAACGGCTTCCGAAGGTGCCGGCGAAAGCGCGGGCGGAAGCCGGATTCCAGTTCGATCTCGCGCGCTGGAACCGGAGGCGGGGCGAACTCGAGGCCGCAAGTGCGGGCCTGACCGCACTGCCGGCCCCGGCGCCAGCCGTCGCGGGCCGGCATTGGCAGGAACGCACGATTCTGGTGCGCGAACTGCTGAAGGAGCGGCACCCTGTCCGCGCCTACACGGCGGCGGCGGGCCATCGTCATGCCTCCGGCTTCCGGTTCGCCGGCGCCGAAAGCCTCGCGGGCTGGATCGCCCTGCGAAAACTCGGCCGATCCGAGGCGGCAGTGACCCATTTCCGGCGAATCCAAGCCGGATCGCAGCGCCACGACCTTCGCGCGATGGCAGCCTGGTGGATCGGCGAGGCCTGGCGCGACAAGCTCAGGCCCGACGAAGCGGAAACCTGGTACCGGAAAGCCGCTACGGCAGCCTTTGTCCTGCACGGTCAGTTGTCGCGGATGCGGCTCAAGGCTCAGAGCTTCGCCTTGCCTCCCGACACGGCGGTCCCGCCCGAAACGCGGGCTGCGTTCGACCGGGAAACGGCCGTGCGGCTGGTTCGTTTCTACAGCCGCAATCGGGCAGAATCCGAGAGCCGCCTGCTGCTCTGGTGGCTTATCCGCCGCAACACCGGCCGGTCCGCCGACGACATTCAACGAGCCGGCCTGCGCCTGGCGTTGATTGCCGAGCTGGCCGCGGAGCTGGGCGAGCGCCACATTGCGGTCCGGGCTGCGCGCCACGCGATTTCGCGGGGTTTCGTGCGCAGCCGATTAGCCTACCCGGTCATCGCTCTGCCCAAACGGCTGCCGGCCGAACCGGCCCTGGTCCTGGCCGTAATCCGCCAGGAGAGCGAGTTCAACACCAAAGCGCGCAGCCGGGCCAATGCGCGGGGCCCGATGCAGCTCATGCCGTCAACCGCAAGATTCGCCGCCCGGCGCGCCCGGCTGAAATGGAGTCGCCGGCGACTGATTCGCGACGCGGCCTACAACATCCGGCTCGGGTCCACCTATCTCGCCCATTTGCTGGACCGGTACGACGGTTCCTACCTGCTGGCGGCGGCGGCGTATAACGCCGGCCCGGCGCGGGTGGCGCGCTGGGTCAAGCGCTACGGCATTCCCGGCCGCGACGTCGATCCCGTCGACTGGATCGAATCGATTCCCTTCGGCGAGACGCGGAATTTCGTCCGCCGCGTGCTGGCGAATGTTACGGTTTACCGGGCGCGCCTCGGCCAGAACGGGCTTGCGCCGACGCCCGCTGCAGCCTGGCGCCGTCCGGGGTCGAAGTTCGCCTGCGGCGGCCAGAGCTGCAGAAAGGCGGGCTGGTCGAACGACGCTTCCGGAATTCGCGGCAAAGCAGACGCCCGCTCGGCCTCGCCGGGAGATTCGTCCGGTGCCAGTGATCTTCCGGCACAAACGGCGGCGGCCGGACGGTGAGAATGACCGCACACGCCTATAAGGAGCGCCGGTTTCGCACGCAGGACGGGCTGAGCCTGTACTATCGCGATTATGACGGCGGGTCGGGCGCCGGCGCTCCCCTGCTCTGCCTGGCCGGCCTGACGCGCAATTCGGCGGATTTCGCTGCTCTCGCCGAGGCCCACGCAGCGGAACGCCGCGTCGTTTGCCCGGACTATCGCGGCCGGGGCGCCTCCGATCGCGCCGAAGACTGGCGGACCTACACGCCGGAAACCTATGTCAACGATATCCGGCATCTGATCGTTGCCGCCGGCCTCCACCATTTCGTTCTGGTCGGCACCTCCCTGGGCGGATTTCTGTCGATGGGGCTCGGCGCCGTCGTTCCCTCGGCGATCGCCGGCGCCATCCTGAACGACGTTGGCCCGGAGATCGAGGCTTCGGCGACATCCGAAATCGTCGATTATGCCGGCACCGACCGGCCGGTGTCCGACTGGGCCGCGGCGGTCGCCGCGGTCAGGGAGCGCTTCCCGGAATTCGACGCGTGGGACGACGCGACTTTCGAAGCCGCCGCGCGGTCGAACTATCGCGAAGGCGGCGACGGCCGGCTCCACTACAACTGGGACGTCAATCTGGTGAAACCGATCCGGCACGGCGCCGGGGCCCGGCACGATTCCTGGGCGATGTTCCGGTCGCTCCATCATGTGCCGGTTCTGGCGGTCCGCGGCGGCAATTCCGATCTTCTCACCGACGCCGGCCTCCAGGCCATGCTGGACGATCATCCGGACATCGGCGGAGTCACCGTCCCCGGCGTAGGCCACGCGCCGCGCCTGCACGAACCGGCCGCGGCCGAAGCGATTGACGCTTTCCTGAAATCGGTCGACCGGCGGCATGGCCGGCACGGCTGAACTCAGTCCGCCGGATTTCGACAGCATCGTCGATGCGGCGCGGCTGCTGCGCGATGTCGCCGTCGTCACCCCGCTCCTGCGCTCCGATGCTCTGGACGACCGGCTGGGCGCCGCCGTCTGGATCAAGGCGGAATGCCTGCAGCGAACGGGATCGTTCAAGTTCCGCGGCGCCTGGACGAACGTCTCCCGCCTGCCGGAAGATCGCCGCGGCCGCGGCGTCATCGCCTATTCGTCCGGCAATCACGCCCAGGCGGTCGCTGCGGCCGCGAGGCTGAAGAATATTCCCGCGACCATAGCCATGCCGATGGACGCCCCGGCCATCAAGCGCGCCCGGACGGAAAGCTGGGGCGCCGACGTCCGGCCGTTCGATCGCAATGCCGTCGACCGCGTCGGCTTTGCCGAGGCGCTGGCCGAAGATCTCGGCCGCCCGATCGTGCCGCCATACGACCATCCCGATACGATCGCCGGACAGGGCACGGTGGGCCTCGAAATCGCGAGCCAGTGCCGCGCGCTCGGGATCGTTCCCGACGCCGTCGTCGTACCCTGCGGCGGTGGTGGCCTGATTGCCGGTATCGCGACGGCGCTCGAGACGGCGATGCCGGGCGTGCCGGTCCATCCGTGCGAGCCCGCCGCCGGCGACGACACCATACAATCCCTGGAGGCCGGCCGGCGGATCGCCCTGCCCGGCCCGGTCCACTCGGTCTGCGATGCCCTGCTCGCCGAAACGCCGGGCGAACTGACCTTCGAGATCAACCGGCGCATGCTGGCGCAGGGCTTCGCCGTGTCGGATACGGACGTGCTCTACGCCATGCGGGTGGCGTTCGAGGATTGCAAGCTCGTTCTCGAGCCCGGCGGCGCGGCCGGACTGGCCGCACTCACGTCAGGCGAAATGCCATGCCGCGGCCGCACCATCGTGGCGGTGGTGTCCGGCGGCAATGTCGATGCTGGGTTATTTGCCCGGGCGTTGGGCGGGTCGGATACGCAATAAGCTGCGATGCGCCGGCCGTGACCGTGCCGGGAAATCCGGACTAGCTTGCCGGCGTCGCCGAAGCGCCGGCCGCCTTGGGCGGCGTAACCGGCCGCACATTGGCCGGAGCCGCCGCCTTCGCGGCTTTCTGCGGCGCCGCCTGCGCCGGCTTTTGTCCCTGCGCCGCCAGCTGGGCCGCCGTTTTGGGCGCTTCGAGTTCGCCCGCCGGCCGCCGCTGGCACCGGCCCTGGAATTCGGCGCCGCTCTCGATGGACAGCACATCGTGGAGCACATCGCCGGTGACGCGCGCCGTCCGGCCGATGGTCACCGTCTTGGCGCTTATCTGGCCATCGACCGCGCCCGACACCGTAATCTCTTCAGCGACAATCTTGCCTTCCACCTTGCCCGAAGCGCCGATCGTCAATCCGCGTACATGAATGTCGCCGGTCACCGAGCCATCGACGAGAAGTTCGCCGCCGGACGCAAGGTTGCCGGTGACATTAAGGCCCTCGGTAATGACCGACGGCTTGACAACCGGGCGCTGCGGCGGCGGCGCCGGCCTGCTTTCGGCCACCGGTTCCGGCTGGGCTACCGGCTCCGGACGGGAGACTGCCGGTGCGGGGCTCGAACCAGCGCTGTCCTTTGACTTGTCTCTCGAAAACATATTTGCCTGCCGTGTTCGATTTCAATTGAGGACGCGGGCGGCGGCCCGCGATGTCGGTGCGTTCGTGCGGTCCATTATGGGCCGACCGGAGGCGCGAGACCATAACGCAGAATGTCCGCTCCGAAACCTGCGTGTGACGACCGGTGTCTCACGACTCCCGCCTTTGCATTCCTGCCTTTTTCAGCCGATCCGATGAGTTCCACCAGGTACCGCCAAGATAACTTGAGTGGTTCTACAGATCAACCGATTTTCATTTAATTACCGGGAGATATCCTTCATTTTACAGAGGGGATTTTAAGCGGACTTGCCTTTGTCGCGCGATTACACCGGCGCTGTCTTGCATTTCTTTGCCTTGCAGCACGAAGGGGCCGATTCCACTCTATAGCCCGGAACGGCGATCCGCACCGCCCGGGCGCGTTTCCGGCCCGGGATTTGCTCAATTCTGGTGGGCGGTGACGGATTCGAACCGCCGACCTACTGGGTGTAAACCAGTCGCTCTCCCATCTGAGCTAACCGCCCGCGATACCGCAGAAGCGCCGCCGCCGACGTCCGTTCCGAATTTCCGGGCTGTCATTCGTGTCGATACGATTCTGTGACCGAACGGAAAATGGCCATCCTGAAACGGACGGCCATTCCCCGTAACGCGTTATGGTCAGGACAGGATATGCCTAGTTCAGCGCGTCCTTCAGGCCCTTGCCGGCCTTGAATTTAGGCTGACGGGAGGCGGCAATCTGGATCGTTTCTCCAGTGCGCGGATTTCGTCCTGTCGAAGCCGCCCGCTGGGTCACATGGAAGGAGCCAAACCCGACAAGTTTCACCTCGCCGCCGGACTTCAGGGTTTCTGTGATCGAAGCGAGCGTCGCATCGATAGCGGATGCGACATCCGATTTGCTCAAGCCCGTGCTGGCGGCAACAGCGGCAATAAGGTCGTTCTTGTTCATTAAGGTTCCTCGTGTTCTTGGGAATCAGTTATCTATCCGCCGGACCAGCACCGAACACCGACGCATTTCGGGGTCGGCTGCCTCCATCCGGATTTCGGGCCCGGTCTACCGGAACGCCGAAAGTGTAAGTCTATCGCGGCAATCCGGTCAATCACCGAAACAGCAGCAAAGCATGTAAATCGCAAGGATTTTATTTTCGCACGATGCATGCCGGGCCGTTTGCGGCTAGTGGGTGACCACGCCGACCTCGCCGCCGGTCCTGTCGTCGGTCCTGTCGCCGGGTACCGCCGCGACGCCTTCGGCGGGCTCCGCCCATTCGATCGGCGTCAGGGGCGCCGTCAAGGCGTGTTCCAGAATGTTGTCGACGGCGCTGACCGGAATGACCTCCAGGCCGCGCTTCACATTGTCGGGAATCTCGGCGAGATCTTTCTCGTTCTCGTCCGGAATCAGCACGATTTTCAGGCCGCCGCGCAACGCGGCAAGCAGCTTTTCCTTGAGGCCGCCGATCGGCAGCACCCGGCCGCGAAGCGTGATTTCGCCGGTCATCGCCACATCCTTGCGCACCGGAATGCCGGTGAGGACGGAAACGATCGCGGCAATCATGGCAACGCCGGCTGACGGTCCGTCCTTTGGCGTCGCCCCTTCGGGCACATGGACATGGATGTCGCGCTTCTCGAAAATGGTCGGTTTTATGCCGAAGCTGACCGCGCGGGACTTCACGAAGCTCTCGGCCGCCTGGACCGATTCCTTCATGACGTCCCCCAGTTTGCCGGTCGCGGTAACCTTGCCCTTGCCTGGAAGGGTGACGGCTTCGACCGACAGCAGCTCCCCGCCGACCTCGGTCCAGGCGAGACCCGTGACAACGCCGACCGCGTCTTCGTCCTCGGCAAGGCCGAAGCGGAATTTGCGGACACCGGCGAATTTTTCGACATTCCGGGTGGTGACGGAGACTTTGTCCGAAGTGCCGCCGACGATCTGCTTGACCGCCTTGCGGGCCAGATTGGCGATTTCGCGCTCCAGATTCCTGACGCCGGCTTCGCGGGTGTAGTAGCGGATCAGCGAGCGAAGCGCCGAATCCGACACCGACCACTCGTGGTCCTTCAGGCCGTGGGCCTCGACCTGTTTGGGAATCAGGTGCCGTTTGGCGATTTCGACTTTCTCATCCTCGGTGTAACCGGGCAGGCGGATGATCTCCATGCGGTCCATCAGGGGCTGCGGCATGCGCAGCGTGTTGGCCGTCGTGATGAACAGTACGTCGGACAGATCGTAGTCGACTTCGAGATAGTGGTCGTTGAAGGTCCCGTTCTGCTCCGGGTCGAGGACTTCGAGGAGAGCCGAAGAGGGATCGCCGCGCCAGTCCGCCCCCAGCTTGTCGACCTCGTCGAGCAGGAACAGCGGATTCGACGATTTCGCCTTCTTCATCGACTGGACCACCTTGCCCGGCATCGAGCCGATATAGGTGCGCCGGTGTCCGCGGATTTCCGCCTCGTCGCGCACGCCGCCCAGGGACAGGCGGACGAAATTGCGGCCGGTCGCGCGGGCAACCGACTTGCCCAGCGAAGTCTTGCCGACGCCGGGCGGGCCGACCAGGCACAGGATCGGCCCCTTGATCTTCTTCATTCGCTGCTGGACGGCGAGATACTCGATGATCCGCTCCTTGACCTTTTCCAGACCGTAATGGTCCTCGTCGAGGATGCGTTCGGCGCGCCCGATATCGCGCTTGATCTTGGTTCTCTTCTTCCACGGAATGCCGAGCAGCCAGTCCAGATAGTTGCGCACCACCGTCGATTCGGCGGACATCGGGCTCATCGAGCGCAGCTTCTTGAGCTCCGCCTCGGCCTTTTCGCGGGCTTCCTTCGATAGCTTGGTCTTCTTGATCTTCTCCTCGATTTCGGCCAGTTCGTCCTTGCCGTCCTCGCCTTCGCCCAGCTCCTTCTGGATCGCCTTCATCTGCTCGTTCAGGTAATACTCGCGCTGGGTCTTCTCCATCTGGCGCTTGACGCGGGTGCGGATGCGTTTCTCGACCTGCATCACGCCGATCTCGCCCTCCATGTAGGAGTAGATCTTTTCCAGCCGCGCGCCGATGGGCGCGATCTCGAGCAGTTCCTGCTTTTCCGGAATCTTGAGATTCAGGTGCGAAGCCACCGTGTCGGCCAGCTTGCCCGGCTCGTCGATCTGGTTGATCGACACCAGAACCTCCGGCGGAATCTTGCGGTTCAGCTTGATATACTGCTCGAACTGCGAAACGGCGGTGCGCATCAGCGCTTCGACTTCCTTGTCGTCCTCGCCCTCCTCGTCCATGACCTCGGCCCAGGCCTGGAAGAACGTATCGTTATCGGCATAGCGCAGGATCTTGGCGCGCTGGCCGCCTTCGACCAGAACCTTCACGGTGCCATCGGGCAGTTTGAGCAACTGCAGCACCGTGCCGATCGTGCCGACGGTATAGATGTCGGAGGTCGATGGATCGTCCTGCGCGGCGTTCTTCTGGGCGACCAGCAGGATCTGCTTGTCGTCCCTCATGACGTCTTCGAGCGCCCGGACGGATTTTTCCCGGCCGACGAAGAGCGGCACGATCATATGCGGAAAGACGACGATATCCCGGAGCGGGAGCACGGGCAGCAGCACGCCGCCCTGAAGTTCGAACATATGGTTCACCCGAATTGTTGACGGTCGACCCGTCCGGGCATCGACCGCAGGAAAGATAATGGCCTGCCGACCGGCGCCGCAACTGCGGCCCCAGGACTCGCGCCAGATGTCCGCCTGTCGCGATGCGACGGCCGGACCGTGCGCCTGTATGCCGATAAATCGGTTCGTTCGCCGCCGGATCAAGGGCCGCGCGGAAATGTGCGGCGCCGGCGCGGCGCTTCAGGCGCTGACGCCCCCCATCTCCGCCTTGCGGTCGGCATAGAGCAGCAGCGGCTGCGCTCCGCCCTCGACGACCTCCTGGCTGATCGCGACCTCTTCGATTCCGTCGTCGCCCGGCAGGTCGAACATCGAATCGAGCAGGATATTTTCCATGATCGAGCGCAGGCCGCGCGCACCGGTCTTCCGCGCAATCGCCTTGCGGGCGATCGCCGCCAGGGCATCGTCCGTGAAGCTGAGCTTGGCGCCTTCCATATCGAACAGGCGCTGATATTGCTTGACCAGCGCATTCTTCGGCTCGGTCAGGATCCGGACCAGCGTGTGTTCGTCCAGGTCCTCGAGCGTCGCGATGACAGGCAGGCGGCCGACGAACTCCGGGATCAGCCCGAATTTCAGCAGGTCTTCCGGCTCCAGATCGCGCAGCACCTTGCCGGTCTTGCGCTCGTCCGGCGCGCGGACGTCGGCGCCGAAGCCGATCGACTTGTTCTGGCCGCGCGAGGAGATGATCTTTTCCAGACCGGAGAAGGCGCCGCCGCAGATGAACAGGATATTGGTCGTATCGACCTGGAGGAATTCCTGCTGCGGATGCTTGCGCCCGCCCTGGGGCGGCACGGAAGCGACCGTTCCCTCCATGATCTTGAGCAGCGCCTGCTGCACGCCCTCGCCGGAAACGTCGCGGGTGATCGACGGGTTGTCCGCCTTCCGGCTGATCTTGTCGACCTCGTCAATATAGACGATGCCGCGCTGCGCCCGTTCGACATTGTAATCGGCGGCCTGGAGCAGTTTCAGGATGATGTTTTCGACATCCTCGCCGACATAGCCCGCTTCGGTCAGCGTCGTGGCATCGGCCATGGTGAAGGGCACGTCGATGATCCGCGCCAGCGTCTGGGCCAGCAGGGTCTTGCCGCAGCCGGTCGGCCCGACCAGCAGGATGTTGGACTTGGCGAGCTCGACGCCGTTGGACTTGGCGCCATGCGCCAGGCGCTTGTAGTGATTGTGGACCGCGACGGACAGCACCCGCTTGGCGTGATGCTGACCGATCACGTAATCGTCGAGGACCTCGTTGATCTCCATCGGCGTCGGCACGCCGTCGCGGCTCTTGACGACGTTGGTCTTGTTTTCCTCCCGGATGATGTCCATGCAGAGTTCGACGCACTCGTCGCAGATGAACACCGTCGGGCCGGCAATCAGCTTGCGCACCTCGTGCTGGCTCTTGCCGCAGAACGAGCAATAGAGCGTATTCTTGGAATCGCCGTTGCCGGATTTGCTCATCGATAGTCGGCCCCGTCAGGGTCGGATTGCAGATCGAAGACCCGCATCGGCCGGTCTGGCCCAGTTTCCCGCGACGCCGCCGTCCGGGACGTTGCGATGGGGCGCATGATAGCGACAGGCCCGCACCGTGACCAGATTGAATCAGGACTGCGGCAAGCGGCTTGACGCACGCTGCCGGCCCGACAGCGCCGCGCAGACCATGACTGTGGTGAGAAATCCGGGCTAATCGCCGTTCCCGTTGTCGTTGTCGCTTTCCGGCGGCCGGCTGGTCACGACCTCGTCGATAATGCCGAAATCCTTCGACTCTTCCGGAGTCAGGAAGCGGTCGCGGTCCATCGCATCCTCGATCGCCGCCAGCTTCTGGCCGGTATGCCGGACATAGATGTCGTTCAGCCGCGCGCGCACGGCGAGAATCTCCCGGGCGTGAATTTCGATGTCCGTCGCCTGGCCCTGGAAGCCGCCGGAGGGCTGATGGATCATGATGCGGGCGTTCGGCAGCGCATACCGCTTGCCCGGCGCGCCCGCAGCGAGCAGCAGGGAGCCCATCGAAGCCGCCTGCCCGACGCAGACGGTCGACACTTCCGGCCGGATATATTGCATCGTGTCGTAGACCGACAGGCCGGACGTCACGATCCCGCCCGGCGAGTTGATGTAGATCGAGATGTCCTTGGTCGGATTTTCGGCTTCCAGAAAAAGCAGCTGCGCGCAGATCAGCGACGACATCTGATCCTCGACGGCGCCGGTGATGAAGACGATCCGCTCCTTCAGCAGGCGCGAATAGATGTCGTAGGCCCGCTCGCCCCGGTTGGTCTGCTCCACGACCATGGGAACGAGGGTGTTCAGATAGTGATCGGCGGGATCGGGCATACGGCTCTCTCGATCAGGGTTCGGCTTCAACGGCGGCCGGGGGGCCGGTCCGCCGCCAGTACATAGGCAGCCCCCGCGGGCACTGCCAGCCCGGCTGCGACGACTGCCGGATTGCAGCGGCAAGCCGCGTCGGGGCTCATATTTTCTATCCGGCCGCCCCGGCGTCCGGCGCAGCGTCCGTTTCGGCTTCCGCAACGACCTCTTCCAGCGTCGCTTCCCGCTCGGTTACCTGTGCGAGTTCGACGATATAGTCGATCACCTTGTCCTCGTAGATCGGCGCCTTGAGGCCGTCGCGCATTTCGGCGCTCTTCTGATAGGCCTCCATCACCTCGCGCTGGCGTCCGGGATAGTTCTGCGCCTCGCGCAGGATCGCCCGGTTCAGCTCGTCGTTCGTCACCTCGATATTCTGCCCGGCGCCGATTGCGCTGAGCACGATGCCGAGGCGGACCCGCCGGGCGGCAATGTCGCGATATTCTGCCTTCAGCGCGTCCTCCGATTTATCCTTTTCGTCCTCGTCGAGCCGGTCCTGCGCCTTGCGCTCCTCATAGTGTTTCCAGATCGCCTCGAATTCGACCTCGACCATGCCGGGCGGCAGGTCGAAGTCGTGGCCGTCGGCGAGAATGTCGAGCAGGTCGCGTTTAAGGCGGGTCCGGCTTACGCCGTTATAGTCCTGCCCGATGTCGGCCTTTACGGCATCCCTCAGCGCGTTCAGGTCTTCCGCGCCGAGGGATTTGGCGAACTCGTCGTCGATCTCCGGCAACTTCGCCGTGCGCAGTTCCTTCACCGTAACGTCGAACACCGCGTCCTTTCCGGCCAGGTGTTCGGCCGGATAGTCCTTCGGGAAGGTAACCTCCACGTCCTTCCGGTCACCGGCCTTCGCGCCGATCACCTGGTCCTCGAAGCCCGGAATGAAGGCGCCGGCGCCAAGATTGAGAGGATAGTCCTCGGCCGCGCCGCCGTCGAAAGCCTCGCCGTCCACGGTGCCGCGGAAGTCTATGACCGCGACATCGCCGGCCGCCGCCTCGTGGCCGCCGGGCGCCTGTTCGGTCTCCTTGCGGTTCTCGGCAAAGGAGGCGACCGCCCGGTCGACGATGTCGTCCGCCACCGGAATCCTGAGCCGCTCCAGCTCGATCGATTCCAGGTCCATGACGGTGAAGTCGGGCAGGATTTCGAGTGACATGGTGTATTCGAGGTCGCCGCCGTCCTCGTAGTCGCCGATCTCGATTTTCGGCTGCATCGCCGGTTTGAGTTCCTTGTCCTCCAGCGTCTTCGCGACGCTTTCCTGGAGCGTCTCCTCCAGCACTTCGCCCAGCACCGACTTGCCCAGCCGCATTTTCAGGACGGGGAGAGGCGCCTTGCCCCGGCGGAATCCCGGAAGCTGGATATCCCTGCCGACTTCGGTCAGCTTGCTGGTGACCTTGCCGTCGATATCCTTCGCCGGGATCGATACCCGGTATTCACGTTTCAGGCCTTCGGCCGTCGTTTCCGTCACCTGCATGGTTCGGCAAATCCAATCTTGAGATACGGGCGGCGCGGGCGCCCGATTGGTTCGTATCCGTTCGTTCCGGTTGGCCGGATGGTGCGGGCGGAGGGACTTGAACCCCCACGACTTTCGTCACTGGCACCTAAAGCCAGCGCGTCTACCAATTCCGCCACGCCCGCGCAGCCCAAGAGTACTCGAACGGGCCGGGGCCCGCCGCCGGCGCGCGGGGAGCCTATAAGCCCGCCCCCGCCATCGTTCAAGCTCTGCCGGGGAATCAAGACGTTGCGCCGCAACGGCCCGGAACCGTGGCGGGCCGCCGGTCACGCGGAAATCTCGACTTCGTAATCCACCGGAAAGCCGCGAAGGAGCGCCCTGACCCGTTCGTTCGCATCGTCGGGCGCGCCGGCCAGCGCGATTTGTGCCGACAGGCCTCCAGCCGTTTGCCGCCCGGTCACCGATACGCTGACGCCCTCCTTCCGCAGCGGCGCCAAGGCTTCGCCGAAGACCCGCTCGATCGATTGCAGCCGCAGGGCGGGCTTGAAGACCTTGCCGAGCGCCGTCTGCGGCAGCTCTCCCAAGATGTGAACCCGCTTGGGCACGGCCGGCCGCTCGGCGATCAGCGGCGCGACGAAGGCGAGGATTTCCTCTTCGGTCGCCGCAACGCCCGCTTTGAGGGCGACGTAAACGACCGGCAGTTCGCCGGCATAGGCATCCGGCTGCCCGACAGCCGCACTCATCTCGACGGCGGGATGCCGGTTCACAATCTCCTCGACCATGGCGGGATCGATATTGTGGGCGCCGCGGATGATGACATCCTTGGAACGGCCGGTGACGTAGACATAGCCGTTCTCGTCGAGATGGCCGAGATCGCCGCTGATCAGCCAGCCGTCGTCGGTGAAGGTGCCGGCATTGCGCTTGCGATCGGTGTAGCCGGGGCTCACGTTGGGGCCGCGCACCGCGATCACGCCGGTTTCGCCGGGCGGCATCGGCTTCGAGACGTCGGGGCCATCCGGGCCGAGCGCAGCGGCGATAACTTCGGTATGGAGCAAAGGCAGGCCGCAGGATCCCCGTACCCGCGCCGGCGCCAGGTAGGGTTCTATGGTAATGATGCCCGCACTCTCAGTCATGCCGAACGCGTTGCGCACCGGAATGCCGTACGTTTCCTCGAAGGCGTCGGCCATTTCGGTCGGCAGCGGCGACCCGCCGATCACCATGCGGCGTACGCACGAAATATCGGCCTCCGGGTAGGGCTGGCTGAGCAGCGCCGCCAGCAGCGTCGGGACTGCCGACAGAAAACTCACGCGATGCTTCGCGACATGCTCCCAGTAGCGAGCGATCACGTCGGGATGGCGGACGCCCAGCCGGGTCGGCAGCAAGAGACCGGCGCCGCCGGCCAGGAGCGAGAGGCCGAACACCATCGAACCCGCGACATGGAACAGTGGAAAGCCGTTGATCGCCATATCGTCCGGCCGGATATGGAACATCTGGCTCGCGGACCACGCGACATGCACCTGATTTCCGTGACTGTGCAGCGCCAGTTTCGGCGCGCCGGTCGTGCCGCCTGTATGGAAGCAGGACGCGATATCGTCCCGCCCGATCGCGCGGCCCGAAGTCAGGCGGTCGGCGGGATAGCCGGCGATCGCCGAGGCGAAATCGTCAGCCCCGTCCTGCGCGCCGCCGATCGACAGTACGGCGTTGAGGCCCGGCGCCCGGTCGTGGACCTCCAGAGCCTTGCGCCAGATATCGAGCGCCGGATCCGGCCCCAGCGCCACCAGCACCTTCGCACCGGCCGCTTCGACCAGTTCCACGATATGGTCGGTATTGAGCTGATTGTTGACGAGGCAGGCCCTGCCTGCCGCCGACCCGCCCCACAGGGCGAAATGCGCTTCCGGGATGTTCGGCGCCAGCATGGCGACCGCGTCGTCCGGCCCGACGCCGAGATCGGCGAACAGGTTGGCCGCCTGGGTCACCCGGGCGAACAGGTCGGCATGGGAGATGTCGACCGCCGGCCGGCCTGGCACGCCGGATTCGAGGAAACGGAAGGCCGGCCGGTCGCCGTAGAGGTCGCGGCCGCGGGCGAGCAGTTCCCAGGTCGAGGCGACGGGCAGATATCTGTCGCCCGTGGCCGCCTCCAGGGCCTTGATATCCGCCCGGTCGCGGATCTTGCGATTCGTTGCAGGCGCGTTCATGACGCGTCCAGTCCCATCTGCCAGAAGCCGGCCTCGAGCCGGGTCGCTTCGTCGAAGATTTTCTGCGCGCCGGCCAGCCGGGCCTCGCTGCCGCGCCGGGCCCAGAGATCGTCGAGCGCGGCTGCGGCGCCCCGCGCGACCGCCTGATATTCATCGCCCGAATACATCTCGATCCAGGCCCGGTAGGGGTTGTTCGCCACCGTTTCGAGATTGCCGAGCGTCCGGCCGATCTCACCGTAGCCGACGACGCAGGGGGCGAGTGCGACATGCAGGTCGAGCAGGTCGCCGCGCAACCCGGTCTCCAGCACATACCGCGTGTAGGCGAGGCAGCCCGGCGCTTCCGGCGCCGCTTCCATGTCGGCCTCCGTCAGGCCCCAGGAGGCGCAGAACTCGACGTGCAGGCGCATTTCGGTATCGGATATGCCGGCCAGCACTTCTGCGGCCGACCGGATGTCCGCCAGGGTTTCGGCCTTGTAGGCGGCAAGCGCCCAGGCCCGGGAGAAATGGATGAGGAACAGGTAGTCCTGGATTAGATAGTGCCGGAACGCCGCTTCCGGCAGTCCGCCCGACGCAAGCTGCCGAACGAATTCGTGATCGACATAGGCGCTCCAGTGCGCCCCGGCGCCGGCCCGCAGCCGGTTGAACAGCACGCCCTCGTAAACCGGTTCTGTCGGGGATCCGGCCATATCGAACCAGCACGTCTCCAACATCCCTGGGCCGGCGCACGACCGGCCCTACAGGCGACTGTCCTGCCTCTCCAGAATTGCGTGCCGTTATAGCGTCAAACCAGATCGCCAAAAGAATGCAGGCGCATTTGTCGCCGGAACAGAGTTTCCGGTGTCTCAAAAAGAACGACTCAGGCTGCCTCGCCGACCGCCACCGTCACGCGCTTTCCCAGTTGGCGCAAGGCGCGGTCCATCGTTGCGGCCTTGGTGCTGTGCTCCGGATTCAACATGCGCCGCACCTCGCTTTCAGCGACATCGAGATCGCGGGCAAGCCGGCGTTGCGATATCCCGGCCTGGCGCCAGGCCTCGTATAGGGCCGCTTTCAGCGCGATCTGCACCGGCGGAACGACCAGGGGCCGCTCCCTGCCGGCGCGCGACGGCTCGGGCAGGGTTCCGCCTTCCCGTATCGTGGTCGCAATGAGCTCGCGCAGCAGGTCCCTGGCTTCGGCCAGCGCCTCTTCCCTGCTCGTACCGTCCGTAGCGCCCCACCCGAAATCCGGGAACGCGACGACATACCGTCCGTCCTCGTCGCGCTCGATCTCGGCGGGATAATCAAACGTATCTGGCATGTTTTCAGTCCCCCGGAGCAACGTCCGTTGTTCCGTCTCCTAGAAATCGTCCCTGTCAATTCCGAGGTCGGCGAGCATCTTGTTGAGCAGACCCTTGCCGATTTCTTTCTTTCGATCCTTCACCGTCGTTTTGCGACCGCCGGCGTAGAGCGTTCCGTGCGAACCGGCGCCTTCGGAAGCCACGAAGCGCACATCCAGATTCCGGCTCCTTGCCCACTTGCGAACCTTCGCAATGAACTGCCGCCCGTTCACGCCGCGATAGTGAGGAACCGCATCGGTGCGGTCAAGTGTTTTGCGTACATTTTTGTGCGCAATTCCGGTGCTCGACGACGGCCCGAACGCCGTTCCCGCCGGCCATGTCAGAGCAACATGTTGCGGACATCCTTCGGCAGGCGCACGACAAGCCCGTCCAGGGCGTCGGTCAGCGTAATCTGGCAACCGAGACGCGACGTTTTCTGAATGTCGTAGGCCAGGTCGAGCATATCTTCCTCATCCTCGGAAGGATCGGGCAGCCTGTCGAACCAGGCAGGGTCGACGATGACATGGCAGGTGGCGCAGGCCATCGAGCCTTCGCACGCCCCCTCGACATCGAGGCTGTTGTCCCAGGCGATCTCCAGCAGGGTCTGGCCGGCCCGGGCCTCGATTTCCCGCGGATTGCCGTTGCGCTCGACGAAGGTGACTTTCGGCATGGCGATTCCGGCAACGTGCGCCGTGTCGGGCGTCAGCGGGTGAAAGCTGTCAGGAAATGTAAGGATTTGTCGGGAATCGAATTTCAGACGGTAAAGGATTCGCCGCAGCCGCACCGGCCCTTTTCGTTGGGATTGACGAAATCGAACCGGGCGTTGAACCGGTCTTCCACCCAGTCCATCTCGCTGCCGAACAGGAACATGGTCGCCGAGGGCTCGATGAAGATCCGCACGCCCTTGTCCTCCACCACGTCCTCGAACTTCTTCTGCTCCCGGGCGTATTCGACATAGTAGCTCATGCCGGAGCAGCCGGTGGACTTCACGCCGACGCGCAGGCCGAGCACCTCGTCCTCCGCCTTGTCCATCAGGGCCTTCGCCCGGTCGGCGGCGCGGTCGGTCAGCGTGATTACCTGGGGCATCATGGGCATCGTCTCCTGCCGGTGATGTAGCGCGGCGTCATCGTTTTTTCCAGTAGTCCGTTCACCGGTCCTGCCGCGGCGACCGTTCAATACATGTCGAGGACGAGTTTCGCGTCGTCGCTCATCTGCTCCGGGGTCCAGGGCGGCGTCCAGGTCAGCGTGACCGCGACCCGCCCGACCCCGTCGACGGCGGCGACGGCGTCGGCGACCTGCTGCGGCATCTCGCCGGCGACCGGGCAATGCGGCGCGGTGAGCGTCATGGTGATTTCGACATCGCCGTTCAACCGGCGGTTAGCCTCGTAGATCAGGCCCAGATCGTAGATGTTAACCGGGATTTCCGGGTCGTGGACGGTCTTCAGCGCCTCGACCACCGCGTCCCGGTCGGCGCGTCCCTGCGGATGTTCGAGCGCAGCGCCGGCGACCGCCGTCAGCCCCTCCTCCGCCGGCGCCGCCATGAAATCGGCCAGGCCGCCGGCAAATTCCCCGCCGCCGGGTTCGCCGGCCATCGTCAGGCCGCCCCCAGACCGGACGGGAAGCCGGGCCGCGCGCCGGCCAGCTTCTGGAGATGTTTCAGCATCGCCATCATGCCGACCTGGCGCTGGGTGGTCAGCGCGCCGAGATTGAGCCGCCGGACGTGATCCAGCGTGATCTGCGCCAACTCCGCCGTCGTCAGGCCGCTGAAGCTGTCGGTCATCATCGTCACCAGGCCCTTGACGATGGCGGCGTCGGAATGGCCGCGGAAATAGTGCCGGTCCACGTCAATGTCGTGAAGGATCCACACCCGCGACATGCAGCCATGCATCAGATGGGCGTCGTCCATCGCCTCTTCCGGGAACGGCTCGCCCCGCTTCTTCTTGGCGATATCGAGCAGGTATTCGAAGCGCATCTCGTCGTCGAGCGCCTCGAGCGTTTCTGCATAATCCTCGTAGGCCGAAAGGTCCATCGCGCCTAGGCCAGCAGCTTCTGCGCGTGGCGGATAGCGGCGGCCAGCGCATCGATCTCTTCCGTCGTGTTGTAGAGCGCCATCGAGGCCCGGACCGTCGATTCGATACCCATCCGCGCCATCAGGGGCTGGGCGCAATGATGGCCCACGCGCACGGCGATGCCCTGCCGGTCGAGAATCGCGCCGACATCCATGGAATGCAGCCCGTCGACGACGAAGGACACGATCGCCGCCTTGTCCGGCGCCTCGCCGATCGGGCGCACGCCGGGAATTTCGCGCAGCGCGCCCATTGCATGATGGCACAGCGCATGCTCGTGGGCGCCGATGGCCTCCATGCCGAGCGCCCGGACATAGTCGATCGCCGCGCCCAGGCCGATCGCCTGCACGAAAGGCGGTGTCCCGGCCTCGAAGCGCAGGGGCGGATCGGCGTAGACCGTCTTCTCGAACGACACGGTCTCGATCATGTCGCCGCCGCCCTGCCAGGGCGGCATGGACGCCAGCCGCTCCGCCGTGCCGTACAGGACGCCGATCCCGGTCGGCCCGTAGAGCTTGTGGCCGGTGAAGGCGTAGAAATCGCAGCCGATGGCCTGCACGTCGACCGGCTGGTGGACGACGCCCTGAGCACCGTCGATCAGCACGCAGGCGCCGACCGCCCTGGCCAGCCGCGTCACCTCGGCGACAGGAACGACCGTGCCGAGAACGTTCGAGACATGGGTGACGGAGACCAGCCTGGTCCGGCCGGTCAGCAGCTCGGCGAACCTTTCCAGGTCGAAGCGGCCGTCGTCCTCCACCGGAGCGACCTTGAGCACGATCCCCTTGCGGTCGCGCAACAGTTGCCAGGGCACGATATTGGCATGGTGCTCCATCTGGGTGATGACGATCTCGTCGCCGGCCGACAGATTCGCCTCGGCCCAGGAGCAGGCGACCAGGTTGATCGCTTCGGTCACGCTCTTCGTGAAAACGACGGTCTCCGGCTCCGGCGCGTTGAGCAGCGCGGCCACCTTCTCGCGCACGCCTTCATAGGCCTCGGTCGCCGCGCCGCTGAGAAAATGGGCGCCGCGATGGACGTTGGCGTATTCGCTGGCATAGCTGTGCTGTATCGCATCGAGGACGGATTGCGGCTTCTGCGCGCTCGCGCCGTTGTCGAGGAAACGCAGCGGCTTGTTGTAGACGGTGCGCGACAGGATCGGGAAATCCGCGCGCACGGCGGCCGGATCGTAGGTGTTACGGCCGTGGACCGGCATCTCGCGAACGGCGGGGGCCGCGGTCATAGCGCCCATGGTCATGACCGGGGCCGCTCCGCCATCCAGCGCGCCACGTTCCGCTCAAGCGGCAGGCGCATGCCGGCGAGCGCCACCGCGTCGATCGCCTCGTTCAGGAAGGCCTCGACCAGCAGCTGCCGGGCCTGCCCTTCCGGCACGCCGCGCGAGCGCAGGTAGAACAGCGCCTCGGCGTCCAGGTCCCCGGCGGTCGCGCCGTGACTGCACTGCACGTCGTCGGCATGGATGAACAGTTCGGGCTTGGTGTTGACTTCCGCGGTCTCCGACAGCAGCAGCGCCCGGCTCATCTGGTGGCCTTCGACCTTCTGGGCGTCCTGCCGCACCGTGACCTTGCCCTGGAACACGGCGCGCGCCCTGCCGTCCAGCACGCCCTTGTAGAGCTGGTCGCTGTGGGTTTCCGGCGCAACATGGTCGACCGATGTGGTGTGGTCGCAATGCTGCCGCCCGCCGGCGAGATAGGCGCCGTTGAGGCGGCAATGGGCGCCCGGCGCATCGAGCGAGACCCGCAATTCGTTGCGCGAAATCCGGCCGCCGAGGGTGAAGCAGAAGCTGTCGAACATGGCGCCGCGGTCCAGCGCGGCATCGAACAGGGCGATATGGATGGCCTCGCGGGATTCGTCCTGCACCTTGCAATGGCGCACGATGGCTTCGGGGCCGGCGGCGACATCGGTCACCAGATTGGCGAAATAGCCGCCGATGCACAGGCCGACATGGTGCTCGACCACCGTGACCCGGCTGCCCGCCCCGGCAACGATGAGATTGCGCGGCTGGTAGGCGGGCGGCAGGGCGCCGCCGGTGCCGACGGACAGGATTTCGATCGGCATGTCGACCGTCACGCCGTCGGGGACGATCAGGACGTAGCCGTCCTCGAGCCAGCTGTCGTTGAGCGCCTTGAGCGCGCCGCCGTCCGCCGCCACCCGCCGCTTCAGCAGATCCGCTACGTCCGCACGGCCCGACGCGAGCGCATCGGCGAGGGACGTCAGCACCGTGCCGCCGGGCAGGGCCGGCACCGACGACAGGGCCGGCCGGACCTGTCCGTTGACC
This sequence comes from Alphaproteobacteria bacterium, assembly GCA_965202925.1. Taxonomy (GTDB): domain Bacteria; phylum Pseudomonadota; class Alphaproteobacteria; order Bin65; family Bin65; genus Bin65. The sequence goes on from CBDBCG010000005.1 coordinate 486,826, forward strand.
AGCACCAGCCGGCAGTCCGCCTCGCGGCCGAAGACGAGGGCCGGCAGGCTCTCCTTCGCCACGTCGGCGGGCGCAGGCGCCCAGTCCAGTTCCTGATCCGTCAGATGCGCAAGACTGGTGTAGCGCCAGTCCTCGACCCGCCGGTCGGGCAGGCCGTGCGCGGCGAACCGGTCGGCCGCGCCGGCCCGCGCCGGGCCGAGCCAATCCGGCGCAGCATCGGAACCGTCCGCCGGGCCGCTGCGCCAGCCGTGCAGCCAGTCGCCCGCCCCTGCCGGATCGCCGATGGATACGAGGCGCGCCATCGCCTAGGCCGCCGCCTTTTCCGCGAAAGCGGCGTAGCCTTCGTCCTCGAGCCGCAGGGCCAGTTCCTTGCCGCCGGATTGCGCGATCCGGCCGCTGGCCAGCACATGAATCCGGTCCGGCACGATGTAGTCGAGCAGCCGCTGGTAATGGGTAATCACCAGCAACGACCGGTCCGGCCCGCGCAGGGCGTTGACCCCGTCGGCGACGATCTTCAGCGCGTCGATGTCGAGGCCGCTGTCGGTTTCGTCGAGTACCGCGAAGGCCGGCTCCAGCACCGCCATCTGGAGGATTTCGTTGCGCTTCTTCTCGCCGCCGGAAAAGCCGACATTGACGGCACGCTTCAGCATGTCGTCGCCCATGCCGAGCGCCTTGGCCTTCTGCCGCACGAGCTTGAGGAACTGCATGGCGTCCAGTTCCTCCTCGCCGCGCTGCACCTTGAGCCCATTCACGGCATGCTTCAGGAAGGTCATGTTGGTGACGCCGGGGATTTCGACCGGATACTGGAAGGCGAGGAACAGGCCGGCCGCCGCGCGCTCTTCGGGATCGAGCGCCAGCAGGTCCTCGCCCCTGAACCGGACGCTGCCCGCGGTAACCTCATAGCCGTCGCGGCCGGAGAGCACATAGCTGAGCGTGCTTTTGCCGGAGCCGTTCGGCCCCATGACGGCATGGACCTCCCCCGGCGCGACTGCCAGGGTCAGGCCGTTCAGGATCGCCCTGCCGTCGACGGTGGCGTGCAAATTCTCGATTTCGAGCATGGTTTCCCGAACCTGTCTGTCCTGTTTCGCGGCCCCGTTTTCCGGCGGGCTGCGCCGCCGCCCGGAGCGCCAGTCAGCCGACGCTGCCTTCGAGACTGATGCCGACGAGCTTCTGGGCCTCGACGGCGAATTCCATCGGCAGTTCCTGCAGCACTTCCTTGCAGAAGCCGTTGACGATCAGCGCCACCGCGTCCTCCTCGCCGATGCCCCGCTGCCGGCAGTAGAACAGCTGGTCCTCGCCGATCCGCGAGGTGGTCGCCTCGTGCTCCACCTTGGCCGTGCGGTTCCGGCTTTCGATATAGGGCACGGTATGGGCGCCGCAACGATCGCCGATCAACAGCGAATCGCACTGGGTAAAATTACGCCCGTTCAGCGCCTTGGGCCCCATTCTTACCAAGCCGCGGTAGGTATTGCGCGCCCGGCCGGCCGAAATACCCTTCGAGATGATGCGCGAGCGCGTGTTGCGCCCCAGATGGATCATCTTGGTGCCGGTATCGGCCTGCTGCGCATTGTTCGCGATGGCGACGGAATAGAACTCGCCCACGGAATTGTCGCCCTGCAGGATGCAGGACGGATATTTCCAGGTGATCGCCGAGCCGGTTTCGACCTGGGTCCAGCGGATCTTCGAATCGTCGCCCCGGCAGGCGCCGCGCTTGGTGACGAAATTGTAGATGCCGCCCTTGCCGGTCTCGTCGCCGGGATACCAGTTCTGGACCGTCGAATACTTGATCTCGGCGTCCTTCAGCGTGACCAGTTCGACGACGGCGGCGTGAAGCTGGTTCTCGTCGCGCATAGGCGCGGTGCAGCCTTCGAGATAGGAGACGTAGCTGCCCTCGTCGGCAACGATCAGCGTCCGCTCGAACTGGCCGGTATCCTTCGCGTTGATGCGGAAATAGGTCGACAATTCCATCGGGCAGTGAACACCCGGCGGGATGTAGACGAAAGAGCCGTCGGAGAAGACCGCCGAGTTCAGCGTGGCGTAGAAATTGTCCGTATAGGGCACGACGGTGCCGAGATACTTCCGGACCAGCTCCGGGTGGTTCTGCAACGCTTCCGAGATCGAGCAGAAGATGACGCCGTGGCTCTCCAGCTCCTTCTTGAAGGTGGTGGCGACCGAGACCGAATCGAACACGGCGTCGACCGCAACCTTGGGCGCGCCCTGCACGCCGGCGAGCACTTCCTGCTCCTTGAGCGGAATGCCGAGCTTCTCGTAGGTCCGCAGCAGCTCCGGATCGACCTCGTCGAGGCTCTTCGGCCCTTCCGTGCTCTTGGGCGCGGCGTAGTAGTGGATGTCCTGGAAGTCGATCGCCGGATAGTCGACCATCGCCCAAGTCGGCTCCGTCATGGTCAGCCAGTGGCGATAGGCCTTGAGCCGCCAGTCGAGCATCCACTCCGGCTCGTCCTTCCGGGCCGAGATGAAGCGGACGATGTCCTCGTTCAGCCCCTTGGGGGCCGTCTCCATCTCGATCTCGGTTTCCCAGCCATGCTTGTACTTGCCGAGATCGCGGACCTGGGCGACGGTCTGTGCGGTTGCCGCCATGACTAGCGCGCCTCCCCCGCGATGCGGGAGGCCGGGGCGCTCTCCGCAGCATGAAAGGGAACGCCGAACATCGCCGGGATTGCCATATCCTCCAGGGTAACCTCGGACAGCGCGCCCCGGATCGCCGTGTTGACCCGGTCCCAGTTGCCGCGCACCGGGCACAGCTGTTCGACGTCGCAATCGCCCTCGGCGCCGTCGACGCAGGCGGTCAGGCTGACCGGCCCTTCGAGCGCGCGGATGACCTCCAGCATGGAGATGTCGCCGGCCGGCCGCGCAAGCCGGTAGCCGCCGTGAACCCCGCGCTGCGAGGCCAGCACGCCTTCCTTCGCCAGCGCCTTCAGCACCTTGGCGACGGTCGGCGCCGGTACGTTGGAGTCCTCCGACAGTTGCGGTGCGGTCACCTGCCTGTCCGGCTCGCGCACCATCTGGGTCAGCACGACGACGGCATAATCGGTAATCCTGTTGAGGCGCAGCATAGGCGGCCCTCCTGCGGCTCGACCCGATATGGCGCGATCGCGCGGCGCGCCGCCAAACCGGACCGGATTTGTCTGGATTAAGGTAGGCCCGTCACCGCGAATTCAAGACCGATCCGGTGCGGTATTGCCGCAGCGGGCCGATCGGCACGCCGGCGGTTCAGGCGGCGCGGCGTTTTGCGGTGACCGTTTCGCTCCAGGCGGCGAGGAACCGCTCGATATCCCGCTCGGTCGTATACAGCCCCTGGCTCACCCGGATGGCCGATTGCGCGATTTCGGCTTCGACCCCCATCGCGGAGAGGACCGGCGAGGCCGCCACCTTGCCCGACGAACAGGCCGATCCCGCCGAGACTGCGACACCGGCAAGGTCGAGGCGCATCGTCATCAGGCTGGACGGTATGCCGGGCACCGCCGCGCAAAGGGTATTCGGCAGCCGCGGCGCGCCGCTGCCGATTATGCGGAGTCCGGGAACGCGCTCGCGCATCGCCGCCTCGAGCCGGTCGCGCCGGTCGCGCACTTCGGCCCAGCCGTCGGCCTCCCCGGCCGCCGCCTGCGCCGCCGCGCCGAAGCCGGCGATGCCGGGGACATTTTCGGTGCCGGCCCTGACGCGCTGTTCCTGCCCGCCGCCGGCGATCAGGGCGGGCCAGGCGCCCGGATCCCGCACGATCAGGGCGCCGGCGCCGGTCGGACCGCCGATCTTGTGGGCGGTCACGCTCATGCTGTCGCAATGGGCCCAGATGTCCGCCAGCCCGGCCTTGCCCGCCTGCTGGACCGCGTCGACATGCAGGCGAACGCCGGCAGCCCGGCACAGTTCCGCGGCCTCGGCCACCGGCTGCACCACGCCGGTTTCGTTGTTCGCCGCCATCAGGGCGACGGTGGCGACCTCCGGGCGTTCATCCAGCAGCGCTTCCAGCGCCGCAAGGTCGATGCGGCCTTCCGGAAGGCAGACGATCGCCCGCAAATCGCCGATATTCTCCAGAACCGACGGATGCTCGATCCCGGCGGCGGCGACCGGCCCCGGAGACGCTTTCATCGCCAGGGCATTAGCTTCGGTCGCGCCGCTCGTGAACACGACCGAGGCGGGATCGCAGCCGGCCAGCGCGGCGACATCCGCCCGGGCCCGCTCGACCACGGCGCGCATCGCCCGGCCCTCGCCATGGACCGACGACGGGTTGCCGCGCAGCGCCATGGCCGCCGTCATCGCCGCCGCCGCTTCCGGCCTGAGCGGGGCGCTGGCGTTGTGATCGAGATAGACGCGCGTCATCGGCGGAGCGCCCGTTTACGGTGTGAATTTGAGGTTTGGAGCCGGCGGTTCAGGCGGATTTGGCGGCCGGCGGTTCCTCGTGCCGCTCGCGCTCGGCCTCCAGTTCCTCGATCCGCTCGGTCAGGGCGTTGACCTGGCTGCGCAGCGCTTCGATCGCCGGCACCATCGGATCGCTCAGATCGCCGGTCGTGCCGTAGGCGACGAATTTCTTTACCGTCCGCTTGTCCTTCGGCATGACGGTCTTGGCCGGAATGCCGGTTACGGTGACGTTCGGCTGGACATCGCGCACCACGACGGCATTGGCGCCGACCCTTGCATTGGCGCCGACGGTGATCGGCCCGAGGACCTGGGCGCCCGAGCCCACGATCACCCCGTCTTCGAGGGTCGGATGGCGCTTGACGTTGCGCTGGGCGTCGGAATCGACGCTCGGCGACGTCCCGCCCAGGGTGACGTCGTGATACAGGGTGACGTCGTCGCCGATCTCGGCGGTCTCGCCGATCACCACGCCCATGCCGTGGTCGATGAACAGGCGCTTGCCGATCTGCGCCCCCGGATGAATTTCGATGCCGGTCCAGAAGCGGCCCCATTGGGAAATCCAGCGGCCGAGCAGGAACATCCGGCGCCGCCAGAACCACCGCGCCGTCCGGTGGAACAGCAGGGCATGGAAGCTGGGATAGTTGAGGGCGACCTCGAGGCGGCTGCGCGCCGCCGGGTCGCGGGCCATGATCCCGTCGATTTCGTCACGCAAGGTGCGAAACATAACGTCCTCGCTCCTCCCCGGCGGAGCCCGAACGGCGCCTGCCGCGGCCTCACCGCTACAATCTGGCGCTTGAAACCCCGGCGGTGCGGCAGCATATGGACCCGCGCTCGATTCGTATCGGCGCCGGCTCGCACCGCCCCCGCCTCACGCGCCATTTTACCAGATAATGCTTGCTCCAGAGCGGTCAAGACACGCGAAATGCCCGCCGTTTTTGCGGATTTCCGCGGGCCGGCGGCCGCCCGGGGGCGCCACGGTCGAACGAAGGGATCGCGCGGATGCCTGATGTGATTCTTCCGGGCCCGGACGGCCGGCTGGAAGGCCGCTACCATCACAGCAAAAGGCCGAATGCGCCGCTCGCGCTGATCCTGCATCCGCATCCGCAGCACGGCGGGACGATGAACAACAAGATCGTCTACCGCCTGTACCACGTCTTCGCCCGGCGCGGATTTTCCACATTGCGCTTCAATTTCCGCGGCGTCGGCCGTTCGCAGGGCGTTTACGACCGCGGCGAGGGCGAGCTTTCGGACTCCGCGGCGGCGCTCGACTGGATGCAGCAGCACAACGAAAACGCATCGGGCTGCTGGGTCGCCGGATTTTCCTTCGGCGCCTGGATCGGCATGCAGCTTCTGATGCGCCGCCCGGAACTGGACGGGTTCATCACCGTCTCGCCGCCCGCCAACATGTACGATTTCTCCTTCCTGGCGCCCTGCCCCTCCTCCGGCCTCATGGTGCACGGCCGGGAGGATACGCTGGTCTCGCTGGAATCGGTGGAGAAGCTGGCCGAGAAGCTGATGACCCAGAAGGGCGTCGTCATCGATCTCCGGGTGGTCGAGAATTGCGACCACTTCTTCAGCGACCATCTCGACGAGATGCAGGCGCATGTCGAGCAGTATCTCGACGTCGCCCTCGCCACCCCGCGCAAGCGCGCCATCGGCGGCCGGCGGTAGGGCGGGCGACGCTAGGGCCTGTCGATAACGCCGCCGCTCGTCGGCACGGGGACGCCGGTCGTCGCCGGCAGGCTGGTCGGCAGGCCGTCGGCGACCCTGAGCGCCAGCCAGGCGAAGGCCTGGGCCTCCAGCGCATCGCCGTTCCAGCCGGCCGCCTCGACCGGTTCCACCGGCGCTTCCAGCGCGCTCCGCAAACCGTCCATCAGGACTCCGTTTTTGCGGCCGCCGCCGGTAACCAGCCAGCGCCGCGGTCGTTCCGGCATCCAGGCGGTGGCTGCCGCGACGGACCGGACGGTGAATTCCGTCAGGGTCGCCGCGCCGTCGGCGACGCCGAGATCGTCCACCGCGGCGTCGAAATCGTTTCTGTCCAGGCTCTTGGGCGGTTCGGCGCCGAAATAGGGATGGTCGAGCCAGGCCGCGACCCGCTCTGCATCCGCCGTGCCGCGCGCCGCAGTCTGCCCGTCCCGGTCGAAGGGCGCCCCGGCCTTCCGCTCCATCCAGTCGTCCAGCAGCGCGTTTGCCGGCCCGGTATCGAACGCGAGCAGCGGGGTATCCTCGACGACGGCGTCCCGCCGGACCGCGCCGATCCAGGTCACGTTGGCGACGCCGCCGAGATTGAGCACAGCGAGCGGCTGTTCGAGATCGGCCGACAGGGCGGCATGATAGAGCGGCGCCAGCGGCGCGCCCTGCCCGCCGCTTCGCATGTCGGCGCTGCGAAAGTCGCTGACGACCGGAATGCCGGCGGCCTGCGCCAGCGCCTCGGCATCGCCGATCTGGACGGTCACGCCGTTTGTCGGATCGTGAAAGATCGTCTGGCCGTGAAAGCCGATCCAGTCGACATCCGCGGGACGCAGGTCTTCCCCTGCAAGAAAATCCTGAAGCGCCGTCCGGTGCGCGTCGGTGACCGCATCTATCGCCGCTTCGGACGCCTGTTCCCGTCCCAGGCAGGCCCGGATCGCGGCGCGCTGCGCCTCGGAATACCCAAAGGTCCGCGCCGGCCCGGCCTCGATCCGCCGGGCGCCGTCGGAGCGGATCAGCGCGACATCGACCCCGTCGAGCGACGTGCCGCTCATCATCCCGATGGCGGTGCGCAGCGTCATGAGCGGATGGGGAAAACCGAGGGAGGCATCGCAGTTTGTCCGGCCGGGCGGGCTGTGATAGATCGCCGGTCCATCAGGCCCCGGTCGAAATCGGGCGCGGTTCGCGCCCCGGCTGAAACCGGGGCCACGGGGGAGATAGCGCGGCCCATGTCCGGCTTCAAATCCGATTTCATGAACGTGCTGCACGAGCGCGGCTACATGCACCAGTGCACCGACGCCGACGCGCTCGACGCGAAGGCGGCAAACGGGGTCGTGACCGCCTATATCGGCTTCGACTGCACGGCCGACAGCCTCCATGTCGGCAGCCTGCTCCAGATCATGCTGCTGCGCCGGTTGCAGCAGACCGGCCACAGGCCGATCGTCCTGATGGGCGGCGGTACGACGCGGGTCGGCGATCCCTCGGGCAAGGATTCGTCGCGCCAGCTGCTGAGCGACGAACAGATCGCGGCCAACATGGCCGGCATCCGCAGCGTCTTCGAGAAATTCCTGACCTTCGGCAGCGGGCCGGCGGACGCCGTCATGGCCAACAATGCCGACTGGCTGAACGGTCTCGCCTATGTCGATTTCCTGCGCGAATACGGCCGGCATTTCACGATCAACCGGATGCTGACCTTCGACAGCGTGAGGCTGCGGCTCGACCGGGAACAGCCGCTGACCTTCCTGGAGTTCAACTACATGATCCTCCAGGCCTACGACTTCGTCGAACTGGCCCGGCGCTACGAGTGTACGCTCCAGCTCGGCGGCTCCGACCAGTGGGGCAACATCGTCAACGGCGTCGAGCTCGGCCGGCGCGTCGACCGGCGCGAGCTGTTCGGCCTGACCTCGCCGCTCATCACCACGGCGTCGGGCGCCAAGATGGGCAAGACGGCGCAGGGCGCAGTCTGGCTCAACGCCGACAAGCTCAGCGCCTACGACTACTGGCAGTTCTGGCGCAATACGGAAGACGCCGACGTCGGCCGTTTCCTGCGCCTGTTCACCGACCTGCCGCTCGATGAGATCGCCCGCCTCGAAGCCTTGGACGGCGCCGGGATCAACGAAGCCAAGAAGGTGCTGGCGACGGCGGCGACGGCCATGCTGCACGGCCAAAAACTTGCTAACTTAGCTGAGGAAACGGCGCGTGTTGTTTTTGAGCGCGGGCTAGCGGCCGGTGGCTTGCCGACGATAGCTGTACCGTTCGACGAGTTGGATCTCGGCATCCCTGCTTTCGACCTTTTTCTGCGTGCGAAGCTTGCCACGAGCGGCGCCGAAGCGCGCCGGCTGATCAGAGGCGGCGGGGCGCGGATCAACGGAAAAAGGGTCGAGAACGAGATGCAAATGATCTACGTCCAAACAGCAAACGAGAATGGCGAAATCAAACTCTCTGCTGGAAAAAAGCGGCACGTTTTGGTGCTGCCAGTCTAGTCGACCTGGTTCCGCTCGCCCTAGCGGCGCTTGCGGCTGCCGCCGAAATCGAAAAGCCGGCGCAATGCCCCCGGCGTGAGCAGGGAAATCGGATTGACCTGGAATTTCGGCTTGTCCAGGGAGCCCTTGACCGTGAAATTGGCGGCCAGCAGGCCGCTGCCCTTTTCGCCGACCAGCAGGTCGCCGATAACCGGCACCCGGGCGAATACGCTGTTCAGCTCGTAAAGCGGCACCAGCGTGCCGCGCAGCCGGACATCCCGCTTCGTGCGGTCGATCTCGCCGGCCGCGGTCACGCCGATCAGGCTGCTGTAGGCGCGGCCTTCGCGGATCGCCAGCCGGTCGCCCCGAAGGTCGAATTTCATGTCGAGCCGCTGCATCTTGATGCTGCCGTCGATGCGCCGCCGTTCCGCGACTGAGAAGAAGCGGGCGATTGCCGGCGCCCGCTCGACCTGGAACTTCTTGAGGCTCAGGGTTCCGGACATCGGCTTGCCCTTGAGCGAGGTACGGCGCTGCGCGCGGACGGACAGCGCGCCGCCGCGCAGATTGTCGACGATGCCGAGGGCGCGCAGGACGCCGCCGCCGTCGTCGGACGTAAGCCTGACCGTCTGGCCGCCGCCGGCCGGCGTCAGCCGAAGGCTCAGCGATTTGCCGGACGGCAGGCCCGCGGCCAGTTGCAGCCGCTGAAGATCCCGGCCGTCGTAGCGCGCGGAACCGGCCGCCGACCACAAGGGGAGGGTCTTGGAAACGAACAGCCGTTCGACCCGGAAATCGATGTCCAGCGGTTCGACGATAGGCGAGACGCGCGCGCCGGCGCGCCTCGATTGCGCCGGACGCTTCTTGAGATAGGGCGCGAGGTCGAGCGCGCTGCCGGTCAATCGAAGCCGCCGTCCCGCCTTGCCCCGCGCTTCCAGCGTCGCGGACAGCCGCGTACGCCCTGCCGCCAACCTGCCGAGGGTCAGGCGGCGCAGCGTACGGCCGTTCTTTTCCATCGTCGCCCTGCCCCGGAATGCAATCGGCTTCGATTGCAGCGAAAAGCGGGAAACCGCGGCAAGCCGGCCGTTCCTGAAGACGATTGTGGATGACCCCTTCGCCGGCAGTTTGGCCGGTTTGACGATGTCGAGACCGGGAACCGCAAGCCGGGTGCGGCGGAAATCGTAGGCACCGTCGACGACCGTCCGGCCGTCGTCGAAGGCGCGGACCGTAACGTCGGCGCCGAACGGGCCGGACAGGAACCCGCGGAGCTCGACGCCTGCGGCGCGCAGCAGTTTCGGCGTCGCAACGCCCCGGATCGAAATCCGGCGGCGCCAGGATTTCGACACCGGACCGAATTTCTCCCGCCAGCCGAGCCTGGAAGCGACGCCCGCGACCGTGCTCCCGCCTTCCAGCGTGAATCCGGTCCTGTCGGCGGTAAGGTCGAATTCACCCCCGGCGAGATCGAGGCCGAACAGCGCCTTCGGCCACGACACCTCGCGGAGTTGCGCTTCGGCGGTGAACGGAACGGTCCCGAAGGACAGGCGGTCGCTTAGCGGAAAGTCCGTCTTGAACCGGACGCGGGTCCGGCCTGCGATATTGGCGGTGTCGGCGGCCAGTGTCTTCGCCGATGCCAGCGTCTTGCGGTCGATCAGGCGCAGGAAATCCTTCACCGCCCCATCGGCCGTGGCGTCGATGGCGATCGTCGCGGCCTTGCCGCCGATGCCGCCGATCCGGACCGATCCCTCGCTCAGCCTGCTTCGCCCGAGCCGGCCCCCCCGGAAGCGGAAGCCGATCTTCGCGGAATCGAAACGGGCGTCGCCTCCCGCCCCCTGCAACGGCGGCAGCGATCCCGGCAATCGGATAGTCAAACCCTCGAAGCCGAACCGGCCCGCAAGGCGATGCACCTGCACAGGGCGGTTCGCGCCCCGGCGTAGCGCAAGGCGAAACTCCGTGTCGATTTTCTTCACCCGTCCCGCGCCGACATTGCCGAGGACCCACCGTCTCGCGCCCGGGCCGACCCTGCCCGGCCAGAGCCGGCTCAGCGCCGTGACGCCGAACCCCGTGAGCGAACCGTTTCCGTCGACGGCCATTCCGTCCCCGGTGCGCCGGACCGCGCCTGTAAAATCGAGCTTTGTATCCCCGAGATCGGCCTGAAACCGGGTGATATCGGCAGCCCGCGCGCCTTCCCTGAGCGCGCCTGCAATATGCAGCGCCTCGATCCGGACCGGTCCGCGATAGACGCCCGGCAGCCGTATTCTTCCGGCGCCGCCCGTGACGACGAGCGCGCCGCTTTGCAGGCGCCCGTCGTCCGAACCCGTAAAGGAAATCTTGCCGGACAGCGGCAGTTGCAGGTTTTCGAGGATACCGGAAGTTCCCGGGATGGCCGGCAGCGCGGCGGGATCCAGGCCGTCGAATGTCAGGAGTCCGGTTATTCTTCCATCGTTCCTGCGATAGACCGCGCTGCCGCCGATCCGCGCCGCGGTTTTGCCGGCGTGCAGGGTGAAGGACAGGTCGCCGGAGAGGCCGTCAGGCCCGCGCCGCAGGGCGGATTGCAGCGAACCGCCCTGCCACACCCGGCGGCTCGTCCGATCCGCGAGCGTGACGCGGCCTTCGACGATCTCGATCGATCGGAGATTGCCCAACGGCTCGGAACGCTCGGATTCGCCGGCGAGGCGGTCGAACAGCATCGCAAGGACCCGGTCCTGCCCGCCCGGCCCGGAACCGCCGGCCCGCAGCGCAATGGCGCCCCGGTCATCGCGCTCAAGGGCGATCTCGGGCCGTACGAAGCGGATCGACTCCAGGCGCAGCTGCCCGGCCAGCAAGGCGCGCGGCGCGATCGCCACGACGACCTCGGGGAAATGCGCAACCTCGCCGCCGTCCTTGCCGGTCAGCCGCAAATCCCTGCTGCGCAACGGCAATCCCGACATTTCGCCGGGCCAGAGCGCCTCGGTCGTGCCCAGCCCGATCGTCAGGTCCGGGAACGAACGCGCCAGTTCGGCCCGAACGTGGCGGGCGGCGAAATCGGCTTCGATCGGGCCCAGATACAGACGCCACGCAACCGCCCCCGCCGCAATGGCGACCAGGGCGACCGCAACCGCCAGAACCTTGAGGACGATGCGGACCGGCTTGCGAATCACCGTACCGGCGTCCTAATCAGGGGGAGACGAAAGCAGGGGCGCCGGCCGTTCCGGCATTTCGCCGCCGGTTCGGGGAGCCGACCGGCGGCGCGGATCGTGCCGGACCAGGAAGCGGCATACCAAATGGACAACCGGTGACCGAAAGTCCGTTCCACCGCATGAGCGCGCCGCCATCCCCGGCCGATCCGGACATGCTGATGCGCAATCTGGAGCGCTGGTCGGCAGCCGTCGAGGAGGAACTGGAGGGCGACGCGCGGCAGGCTGCAACGCGCTTGCTCGACGGTCGCAACGGGCAGCTCCTGCGCGCATGCTTCGGCAATAGTCCCTTTCTTTCCGATTGTCTATTGAAGCATCCGGGCTTCGCGTTGACGTGTTTTACGGCCGGTTACGATGCGGCGATCCGGATCGCTCTGGAGGACGCCCGCAAGGCGCTCGCCGCGTCCGGAGATATCGCGTCCGTCTCCCGCATCCTGCGGGTCGCGCGCCGCCAGGTCGCGCTGGGCATCGCGCTCGCGGACCTGTCCGGCGCCTGGGCGATCCCGGCGATCACGGCGACGCTCAGCGACTTTGCCGACTGGGCCATCGGTTCGGCTCTGGAAGCCCTGTTGCGCGAGGCGGCCGGCCGGAATGCCCTGACGCTGGATCCGCGGGAACGGTCGCCGGCCCGCGGCTGCGGCGTTTTCGTCATCGGCATGGGAAAGCTGGGCGCCCTCGAACTCAACTATTCGAGCGACATCGACCTGATCGTCCTGTTCGATCCGGAGATCGTGCCGATCGCCCGGCCCGAGCGGCTCCAGCGAGAGATGGTGCGGCTGACCCAGGGCCTGGTCGACCTGCTGCACAAGCGCACCGCGGACGGCTATGTCTTCCGCACCGACCTGCGCCTGCGGCCGGACCCGGCCTCCACGCCTGTCGCCCTCTCGGTCGACGCCGCCGAAGTCTATTACGAAAGCATGGGCCAGAACTGGGAGCGCGCCGCGATGATCAAGGCGCGTATCGTGGCCGGAGACGTGGCCGCGGGCACGGCCTTCCTGGACCGGCTGCGGCCGTTCATCTGGCGCCGCAACCTGGATTTCGCGACCATTCAGGACGTGCATTCCATCAAGCGCCAGATCAACGCCAAGCGCGGCGGCGGCGGCGCCATCCGCTCGCCGCGTGGCCTGCCGGGCCACGATGTCAAGCTGGGCAGGGGCGGCATCCGCGAGATCGAGTTCTTCGCCCAGACGCAACAGCTCATCTTCGGCGGACGCGACGCCAGCCTGCGCGAACGCTCGACGGTCCGGGCGATCGACGCGCTGGTGGCGGCCGGCCGGGTCGAGCCGCGGGCGGCCGGCGATCTGGACGAGGCCTACGAATTCCTGCGCACCGTCGAGCATCGCATCCAGATGGTCGAGGACCGGCAGACCCAGACGCTGCCGGAAAGCGCCGCCGAGTTCGACGCCTTCGCGACCTTCATGGGATATCCCTCGACCGACGCTTTTCTGGCCGCGCTGTTCCACCATCTGCAACGGGTCGAGAACCGCTATGCCGGCCTGTTCGAGGAAGCGCCCGCCCTGGGCGGGCCGAGCAGCCTCGTGTTTACCGGCGGCGATCACGACCCGGACACGCTCAAGACCCTGGCATCCCTCGGATTTTCGGAACCGGAGACAGTCTCCTCCGTGATACGCGGCTGGCACCACGGCCGCTACCGGGCCACCCACAGCGACCGGGCGCGCCAGTTGCTGACGGAGCTGACACCCGCCCTGCTTCAGGCGATCGGCAGTTCGCCGGCGCCGGACGAGGCCTTTCGCCGGCTCGACGCGTTCATTCGCAGCCTGCCGGCGGGCGTGCCGCTGTTCTCGTTGTTGCACGCCAATCCCAACCTGCTGGACATGATCGCCGAAATCATGGGCACGGCGCCCGAACTGGCGGAAACGCTGGGCCGGCGGCCGACCCTGTTCGACGCGCTGCTCGACCGCGGGTTTTTCGACCGGGCGCCGGACAGGCAGGCGCTGACCGACGAGCTTGCGGCTTCGCTCCCGGTGGATTGCAGCTTCGAGGAGAGCCTGGATGCCGTGCGCCGCTGGTGCGCCGAGGCGCGCTTCGGCATCGGCGTGCGCTTTCTGCGCGGCACGATTTCGGCCGCGCAGGCCGGCGCCGTCTACGCCGATGTCGCCGATGCCGCGGTATCGGCGATCCTGCCGCGTGTCGAAGCGGCGTTTGCCGAGAAGCACGGGCGCTTCGCCGAAGGCGGATTCTGCATCGTGGCCCTGGGCAAGCTGGGCGGCGGAGAGCTCACGGCGACCTCCGACCTCGATCTTGTCTTCGTATACGACGACAGGACCGCCGAGGCCCAATCGGACGGCGCGAAGCCCCTGGCGCTCAGCCTCTACTATGCGCGCTTCGCCCAGCGCCTGTTCAGCGCGCTGACGGCGCCGACGGCCGAAGGCGGCCTCTTCGAGGTCGACCTGCGGCTGCGGCCGTTCGGCGACAAGGGTCCGCTGGCCTCCAGCTACTCGGCGTTCGAGGACTATCAGGCGAACCATGCCTGGACCTGGGAGCAGATGGCGATCACCCGGGCGCGGGTCGTCGCCGGGTCCGGAAGCCTGGCGAGCGACGTTATGGCCGTTGCGGCACGGACGGTCGAGCGGCCCCGGACGGCGGCGGCGCTGGCGGCCGATGTCGCTGACATGCGGCGCCGGCTCGCCGAAAACCGGGCGGCGCCCTCGATCTGGCATGTCAAGAACATGACCGGCGGCATCCTCGACATCGAATTCGTCGCGCAATTCCTGATTCTGCTGCACAGCAGCGCCTACCCGGAGCTGCGGCACGGAAACACCGCGACGGCGTTGAAGGCGCTTCGGAAGACCGGCTGCCTCGACCCCGACGATGCCGATACGCTGCTCACGGCCGCCGGGCTCTGGCAGACGATTCAGGCTATCCTGCGGCTGACCGGCGCCGCACCGGATGCAGACGGCCGGCCGCCGGCCTCGCTCCATCCCCTGCTGTGCCGCGCGACCGACCGGCCGGATATCCGGGTCCTGGAAGCCGAGATGTCGGACCTGGCCGGCGCCGTTCGCGGCATCTACGAGCGCACGGTGGCGGAGCCGGCGGCCGGCGCCACGCCGGCCGAGGCCGGGCCGCTGCCGTCCCATGTTCTGGACAGTGCCGGAGAGGATTGACGCCATGCCGCTTGCCGAAGGCGACGCAGCCCCCGATTTCACCATGCCGACGGACGGCGGCGGAACAATCTCGCTCGCCGGGCTGAAGGGCGGGCAGGTCGTGCTGTATTTCTATCCGAAGGACGATACGCCTGGCTGCACAAAGGAAGCCTGCGCCTTCCGCGACGCCGAGCCGGACTTTTCCGCCGTCAACGTCAGAATCGTCGGCGTGTCGAAGGACTCCGCCGCGAAGCACGACCGGTTCAAGGCGAAGTACGATCTGCCCTTCACCCTTGCCTCCGACGCGGACGGGAGCGTGTGCGAGGCCTATGGCGTCTGGGTGAAGAAGAAGCTCTACGGGCGCGAATATATGGGCATCGAGCGCGCGACCTTCCTGATCGGCGCCGACGGCCGGGTGAAACGGATCTGGCGCAGAGTGAAGGTGCCCGGCCACGCCGAAGCGGTGCTTGAGGCCGCGGGCGAAGCCGCCGGCCCCTGAGCGGTCAGAATTTCTCCACCCAGGGCCGCAGTTCGACTTCCCAGGTCCAGGCGCTGCGGTGCTGGCGGTGAACGTGGAGATAGGTCTCGGCGATGGCGTCGGGCAGCAGCAGCCCGTCCTCGCCCCGGTCGTTGCGCGGATCGCCGGGCCCGGCGCTGATGCCGCCGTCGATCACGAAATGCGCGACGTGAATGCCCTTCGGCTGCAGTTCCCGGGCCATGCTCTGGGCGAGGCCGCGCAGGCCGAACTTGCCCATCGCGAAGGACGCCGACTGGGGATAGCCCTTCACGCTCGCCGACGCGCCGGTGAAATGGATCGAGCCGCTGCCGCGCGGCGCCATGAGCTGCGCCGCCTTCTGGCCGACCAGGAATCCGCCGTAGCAGGAAATGAGCAGCGCCTTGCGCACTTCCTCCCGGTCGAGACCGGCCAGCGGGCCGCGTTCGCGGTAACTCGGATTGAAGACCACCAGGTCCGGCACGCCGTGTTCGGCGACCGCCGCATCGAACAGCGCGTCCACGGAAGCGCCGTCGGCTGCGTCGCACGGATGCGCGCTCGCGCCGGTCTCCGCGATCAGCCCGGCCAGCTTGCCGGTATCGCGCGCCGCCACCGTCACGGCCATGCCCTGCGCGGCGCACAGCCGGGCGAGCGACGCGCTGAGCCCCGGGCCCGTGCCGACGATAAGGGCGGATTCTCTGGTCTCGGTCATGCCTGTTCCCCCGGTCTGTCCGTCGGGCGATAGGTAGCGCAGCCGGGCGCGACGCGGGGTGGACAAGGTGACGCCGGGATCGCCGGGATCACCGGGCGGCGGACGGACCGGCCGGGCCGGTCCCCCGCCCCGCTACGACTCGTGCTTTACGCCGATCTTCGCGGCAAGCGCCGCTTCGAGGAAGCCGTCGAGGTCGCCGTCGAGGACGCCCTGCGCGTTGCCTTTCTCGACGTTGGTGCGCAGATCCTTCACCATCTGGTAGGGGTGGAGCACATAGGAGCGGATCTGGTGGCCCCAGCCGATCTCGCTCTTCGCCTCGTGCGCTTCCTGGACCTCCGCCTCGCGTTTCTGAAGCTCCAGTTCGTACAGACGGGCACGAAGCAGCTTCCAGGCTTCCGCCCGGTTGCGGTGCTGGGAACGGTCGTTCTGGCACTGCACGACGATACCCGTCGGCAAATGGGTCAGGCGGACCGCGCTGTCGGTCTTGTTGACATGCTGGCCGCCGGCGCCGGAGGCCCGGTAGGTATCGACCCGGACCTGCGATTCGTCGATCTCGACCTCGATGTCGTCGTCGACCACCGGATAGACCCAGGCCGAGGCGAAGCTGGTATGGCGCCGCGCGCTCGAATCGTAGGGCGAGATGCGCACGAGGCGATGCACGCCGCTTTCCGTCTTCAGCCAGCCATAGGCGTTGTCGCCGTTGATCCGCAGGGTCGTCGACTTGATGCCCGCCTCTTCGCCGGGGCTTTCTTCCAGCCATTCGATCCCGTAGCCATGGGCGTCGGCCCAGCGGGTGTACATGCGCACCAGCATCTCCGCCCAGTCCTGGCTTTCGGTGCCGCCGGCGCCGGCATGAATCTCGAGAAAGCAGTCGTTGGCGTCCGCCTCGCCGGACAGCAGGCTCTCCAGCTGCCGCTTGGCCGCCACGGCATGGAGCGCCGTCAGCGCGTTTTCCGCCTCCGCGAGGGTCTCGTCGTCGCTCTCTTCCTCGGCGAGGGCGATCAGTTCGAGCGTGTCCTCGAATTCCTGTTCCAGCGCCCGGAACCCGGCGATGCGTTTTTCGGTCGCGGTGCGCTCCCGCATGACCGCCTGGGCGCGCTCGGCGTCGCTCCAGAGGTCGGGGTCTTCGGCCTGCGCGTTCAGCGCATCAAGGCGCCGTTCCAGGGCTCCGGGGTCAAAGATGCCTCCTCAGCAGCCCGATCGACTGCTTGATCTCGTCGGCAACCGCTTGGGATTCCGCTTTCATTTCAACCTTCGGCAATGGGCGGGCGCCGCAACGCCGCCCGGGTCGGGAGCGTCGGTGTCCGGCGGGCCCGTCTATCACGTCCGCCGGCACGGAACAAAGACCGGCCGGCGGATCTGCGTTCAATACTCTTCGCTTGCCGTCTCACTGAAGTCCGAGCCGCCGTCGCCGGGCGCCAGTCCGTCGGGCGCCGAACCCTGCTTCACGCCGATCTTGAAAAATTCGAGATAGGATTTCGCGCCTCTCTTTTTTTCGCTTTCCTGGGCCGCCTCGATCCGGATCGCCACCAGCCCCCTGGGCGGGCGGAAATCCTCCTCCGGGCCCTTGAGCGCCTTTTTCATGAAATCGCGGAAGATGGGAGTGGCGGTCCGCCCGCCTTCCTCGAATTTGCCCAGCGAATAGGAATTGTCGAAACCGACCCAGGTCGCCGCAACGAGATTGGGCGACATGCCGACGAACCAGGCGTCCACGACATCGTTGGTCGTGCCGGTCTTGCCGGCGAGCGGCCGGCCGACTGCCGATACCTGGCGGCCGGTGCCGCGCTGGACCACGCCCTGCAGGATCGAGACGATCTGGAATGCGCTTTGCCTGCCGATGACCTGCTCGCGCTCGTCGGGCAGGTCCGGCATCTCCTGGTCTTGCCATTCCGCCGCCCGGCATGCGGCGCATTCGACCGCATCGTGGCGGAAGATCGTCCGGCCCCGGCGGTCCTGAATCCGGTCGACGAGCGTCGGCGTCACCCTGCGGCCGCCGTTCACTATCATCGAATAGCCCACCGCCATCTTGAGCGGCGTCGTCTCGTAGGCGCCGAGCGCGGCGGACATGGTGGTCGGCAGATTCTTCGCGATGCCCAGCCGGCCCGCCATTTCCGACACCTTCGCCAACCCGACCCGCTGGGCCAGGCGGATCGTCATCACATTGCGGGACAGTTCGAGCCCGCGGCGCAGGGTCGTCGGGCCGTAGAATTTGCCGGAGTCGTTGAGCGGCTTGTAATACTCGCCGTCCGGCTGGCGCACCACGACCGGCGCGTCGAGCACCTTGGTGGTCGGCGTGAATCCGTTTTCGAGCGCCGCGAGAAACACGACCGGCTTGAAGGCGGAACCGGGCTGCCGCTGCGCCTGCGTCGCCGTGTTGAACTGGCTGATTCGGAAATTGTACCCGCCGCTCATGGCGAGGATGCGCCCGGTGTGCGGGTCCATGGCGACGATCGCGGCCGTGGCCATCGGAACCTGGCGCAACGTGTAGGTGCCGTCCGGGTAGGCCTTGCCCTTGCGCGTCCGGCGAACCGGCTCGACCAGAATCACGTCGCCCGCGCGCAGGACGTCGCCGGTCTTGCGGATGCGCCGCCCCACGGCGGCGTACGTTTTCTTTCCGCTCTCGCGGACCTTCAGGCCCTGTTTGCGCGCCCAGGAAATTTCCCCGAGCGGAATCGCGCCCTTGCTGCCGTCGGCAAATCCGATGACGGCCCGTTTCCTTCCGGTTTTCAGGACGAGCGCCAGCGGCCATGCTCCGGCGCCGGCCGGCCGTCCCACCCGCGACAGTTTTTTCCGCCAGCCTTCGGCCCAGCGCGCGCCGTGGGTTTCCGGCAGCCGCGCCACCGGCCCGCGATAGCCGTGGCGCCGGTCGTAGGCGACGAGGCCGTTGCGCAGCGCCTCGTCGGCATATTGCTGCAGTTCCGGATCCAGCGTGGAGCGGACCGAATAGCCGCCCTTTTTCATTTTCTCTTCGCCATATTTGGCGATGAGTTCCCGGCGCAGTTCCTCGACGAAATATTCCGCGCCGACGCTGGTTCGCGTCTCCTGCCTGACCAGGCCCAGCGGCGCCTTCAGGGCGAGGCGGGCCTCATCGGCGGTGATAAAGCCGTCCGTACGCATCCGCTGGACGACGTAAGCGCGCCTCGCCGTAGCGGCCCTGGGGTTCCTGAAGGGATTGTACCGGCTCGGCGCCTGCGGCATGCCGGCGAGCACGGCCGCCTCGGCGATCGACAGGTCCCGCAGCGGCTTGTTGAAATAGGTCTGGGCGGCAGCCGCCACCCCGTAGGCGCGGTTGCCGAGAAAGATCTCGTTCAGATACAGCTCGAGTATCCGGTCCTTGGACAGCGCCGCTTCGATGCGCATGGCCAGGATTATTTCGCGAATCTTTCGCGTCAGCGTCTTCTCGCTGGTGAAGAAGAAATTCTTGGCAACCTGCTGCGTGATCGTCGAACCGCCGACCACCCGGCTGCCGCCCGCGAGATAGGAGCCCGCCGTGGTGATGGCGGCGCGCAGCGTTCCGAGCAGGTCGACGCCCCGATGCGTGAAGAAACGCTGGTCCTCGGCCGAAATGAAGGCATGGACGACCGTCTTCGGGATCATCTTGTAGGGCACGAAAATACGTTTTTCGGTCGCAAACTCGCCGATCAGGTGGCCGTTTCCGGCGTATACGCGGCTTACGATCGGCGGTTCGTAGTCCGCGAGCCGGGCGAGGCCCGGCAGATCCCGGCCATAAAACCAGAAGGCGAACAACACGACGGCGAAGCCGAGGATGGCAAAGGCGAAGCCGAGGTTGAGCAGACCGACGAACCAGCGGGTGAGCAACGCCGGTCGCTTGCCGGTTTTGCGGCGCTTCGGTCCGGAATCCGGCTTCCGGCCATTCGACGGCGGCGTCTCGTCAGCGGCGATCCGGTCTTCCGGCGTGATTCTGATGTCGCTCATATGGCCTTACGCCCTGCCCCCACAGGACCCGCCGACGGCGCGGGATACGAACGATTCCCGTCCGCCCCGCCGGCGCATCGGCGATCGATCGCAATTGCCGGCAGCAGCGAACAGGTTCCTTCTGTCACATCTATATGGTTGAACCAAGGCGGCGTCGCCACTCACCGGGGCAAATTCCCGGTGCCGTCAGCGCGATAGCCGGCCCGGTCCGCCTGCGGCAGCCGGCTGAAATACTGAGCGATCGCCCGTGCCAGCACGGCCGCCAGGCGCTTCCTGTATTTCATCGTGCGCAGCAGTTCCTCGTCCCGCGCATTGGTGAGGAAACCGAGCTCGACGAGCACGGACGGGACGTCCGGCGCCCGCAGCACCGCAAAATTGGCCGAACGCTGCGGTTTGCGCAGCAGTTGGACACGATTGCGCGCCGAGCGGACGATCAGGGAGGAGATCCTTGCGGAACCGGCCCGCGTCTCGCGTTTCACAAGGTCCAGAAGGATCGAGGAAACCGATTTGCCGGCCCCGCGCAGGTTGATGCCGGCAATCGCGTCCGAGCGGTTGTGCCGCTCCGCCAGCCGCGCCGCCAGCCGGTCGGACGCGCGCGCCGAAAGCGTGTAGACCGACAGGCCGCGTTGCTCGACCAGGGGATTGGCGTCGGCATGGATCGAGACGAACAGATCGGCCCGGCGACGGCGGGCGAACTCGTAACGCGCGCGCAGCGGAACGTACCGGTCGTCGTTGCGGGTCAGCAGAATCCGGAAGCGGGGGTCCCGCTCCAGGAACCGCCGAACGATCCGGGCGGTCGACAGAACCAGCGCCTTTTCCTCGAGGCCGCCGGAACCGACCGCTCCCCTGTCGGCGCCGCCGTGACCCGGATCGAGCACCACCGTCCACAGTTCGTGCTGCGGCAAATTCGCGACCGGCGAAATTCCGGCGGCTTCCTGCGACATTGCCTGTGTCGCCACAGACAGGACGCACGCCGCCGCCAAGGCGCCGCCAAGCTGAAACTGCGCGCGGTTCTTGATGAATTTCATCACGCTTCGACCCGGCATCGCACCGTTACTTCCCGTTCATTTACGAACAGAGATTCAGCGAAGACGCTGATGATTTTCCCCGCAATCTTTATTCAAATTCTATTGACAAACATAATCCGGATTGTCGCGCCGCCCAATAGTGACTATTTTCTCGCCGTTGCGGCCCGCGCTGGAAAACGGCGTGCTCCCTCCGGGAGCGCATTTTCCGGCAACGCGGAGCCGGCGGCGTCATTCGCATCGGAACCGACAATCGGGGTGCGAAGCGCCGCCGGAAGTACGCGTCGGGGCCAGGGCAACGAAATGCAATGGCGAAACCGCCGGACAGGATCTCCGGCGCCGCAGGACGCCAGAGTCGGGCAGAACGGGCGCAGACGTAAGAGCCCCCTTCGAACGACTTGGTTTTGGCGAGGACGCAGGCGCCACATTATAGGCCCGGGCTATTGTCGGGCCGTTTGCAGTAGCGGTTCCGCGGAACGTCCGTTCTGCGCCCTCGTGTCCGTACGGCGGTTTTGAATTATCCGGCTGGCGCCCCTCCGGGGTGCAGCCGTACGGAGACATCAATGACGACACGCATGTTGATCGACGCGACTCATCCCGAGGAAACCCGGGTGGTCGTTGTCAGCGGCAACCGGCTGGACGATTTCGACTACGAAACCAGCCAGAAATCGCAACTGAAGGGAAACATCTACCTCGCAAAGGTCACCAGGGTCGAACCGTCGCTGCAGGCGGCGTTCGTCGACTATGGCGGAAACCGGCACGGCTTCCTCGCCTTCAACGAAATCCATCCCGACTACTACCGTATCCCGATTTCGGACCGCAAAGAACTGCTCCAGCAGGAAGCGGCGGAGGCCGAAGCCGAAGAGGAGGATATCGAGTCCGCCGACGACGCCGAGTCGGACGAATCCGGCGATTCCGAACCGGAGCCGGTCGAGACGCTGGATGACGAGCCCGGCGATTCATCCGAAGCGGCCGAAGCGGCCGGCGATGACGACCCGGACGACGGGCCCCCGGACGACAAGGCGGCTGGAGATTCGACCGGGGATTCGACCGGGGATTCGGCCGGCGCGGACGCCGGAGCCGACGAAGCCGGGCAGGCCGATCCCGCCGGCGAACCCGCGGAGGACAAATCCGCGGACGGCGACGAAGCGCCGCGCCGCAGCCGGGGCCGCGGATCCCGCGCCGCCCGGGCGGACCGGAGCGTCGATACGGTGGGCGGCGACGAGATCGAGGATATCGGCGAGCGCCGCCGCCGCCCGCAGCGCCGCTATCGCATCCAGGAGGTCATCTCCCGCCGGCAGATCATCCTGGTCCAGGTCGCCAAGGAGGAGCGCGGCAACAAGGGCGCCGCGATCACCAGCTATATTTCGCTGGCGGGGCGCTATTGCGTGCTGATGCCGAACACGCCGCGCGGCGGCGGCATCTCGCGGAAAATCTCGAATATGGCCGACCGCAAGCGCCTGAAGAAAATCCTCGACGATTTCGAGATTCCAGACGGCATGGCCGTGATCGTGCGCACCGCCGGGGCGCGGCGCACCAAGGCGGAAATCCGGCGCGACTACGAATACCTGCTCAAATTGTGGGACGAGATTCGCGAGCGGACCCTGCAATCGACGGCGCCGGCCCTGATTCACGAAGAGGGCAACCTCATCAAGCGCTCGATCCGCGACCTCTACAGCAAGGAAATCGACGAGGTGCTCGTCGAAGGCGACACCGGCTACCGCACGGCAAAGAACTTCATGAAGCTGCTGATCCCCAGCCATGCCAAGCGGGTCAGGGCCTACAAGGAGCCGAAGATTCCGTTGTTCCAGCGCTATCAGGTCGAGGCGCAGATCGACAACATCCAGAGCCCCACCGTTCAGCTCAAATCCGGCGGGTCGATCGTGCTGAACTCCACCGAGGCGCTGGTGGCGATCGACGTGAATTCCGGCCGCGCGACGCGCGAGCGCAATATCGAGGAGACCGCGCTCAAGACGAACCTCGAAGCATCCGACGAAATCGCCCGGCAGCTGAAGCTGCGCGACCTGGCCGGCCTGATCGTCATCGATTTCATCGACATGGAGGACGGCCGCAACCGGCATGCTGTCGAACGGCGCCTCAAGAACGCCATGGCGACCGACCGTGCCCGCATCCAGATCGGCCGGATCAGCGCATTCGGCCTGCTGGAGATGTCGCGGCAGCGGCTGCGGCCGAGCGTTTTGGAAATTTCGAGCACCACCTGCCCGACCTGCGGGGGCACCGGGATGATCCGCTCGACCGAATCGACCGCGCTCACGGTGCTCCGCGCCATCGAGGAGGAGGGAACCAGGCAGCGCGCCGAAGAGATTACGGTCTGCGTGCCGCCGCAGGTCGCCTTCTACATTCTGAATCAGAAGCGCACCGAATTGACGACCATCGAGGAACGCTACGATTTCCGGGTGCTGATCGAAGCCGACCACTCGCTGGTTCCGCCGGATCACCGGATCGAAAAGACCGTCTCCAGGCCCGGCGTGGCCGACGAAGAAGAAGCGGAAGCGGCCGAAGAAGCCAACGGGAAGCGCAGGCGGCGACGCGGCGGCCGCAAGCGGCGCGGCGACGAGGCCCGCAGCGACGACAGCGAGGCCCCGGCGGAGACCGCAACCGGCGACGCCGAAGACGCCCGGGAGGCCGGCGAAACTGCAGAGGCCGGGACGGACGATGGCGACGAACCCAGACGCCGCCGCCGCGGCCGGCGCGGGGGACGGCGGCGGCGCAGCGGCGAAGCGACCGATGACGCAGGCGGCGACGGCGCCGACACCGGGGCCGAAGCCGCCGACACCGGGGCCGAAGCCGCCGGGGCGCCGGACGAGGATGCGGCGCCGAACGAACCGGAACCGGCGGCTGCGGCGGACGACGGTCCGGCACCGGCCGAAGCCGCGCCCGGCGAAGATGCGCCCAGCGAAGATAGGCCCAGCGAAGATGAGCCGGCAAAACCGTTGAACGGGCGCCGGCGGACCGGCCGGAAACGGGCGGCGGCGCGGGCCAAGACCGCCGGGGCGGAAGACGGCGCCGAAGCGGAAAAGCCCGGGGAAACCGCTGCGGCGGCGAAACAGGATGCGGCATCGGCCGCCGATGCGGACGAAACCGCCCCGGCAGAGCCGCCGAAGCCGAAACGGGCGCGCCGTCCGCGCGCCAGAAAAGCGGCCGCCAAGGCCGAAACGGTCGAGGACGAGGCGCCGGCCGACGCATCCGCTTCCGCGCCGGCAGACGCCGGATCGGAGGATGCCGAGCCCGTGACCCCGGCCCCGGGCGGCACGAACGGATCCGGCACGAACGGATCCGGCGCGAACGGCTCCGGAGCGGACCGGGACGCCCGCGCGCCCGACGCGGCCGATGCGGCGGAAGCATCCGAAGCCCCGACCGGTGCGGAAACGGGAGAAGCGGGCGACTCGCCGGTCAGGAAACGGCGGGGCTGGTGGAACGTCGGGGGTTAGAGCGTATCCGTTTCGGTTGAAACCGCCATCTGAGCGGCCGCCGCCCCGGGCACAGCCGGACCTTTGCCGGCCAGGCGGACGGGCCGCCTATTTTCGCCAGCGCGCCAGCCGTTCCAGAGCGGTTTCTATGGCGGCGGTCGACGCGCAGTAGCTGAAGCGCATCTGGGCATGGCCCCGCGCCGCATCGAAGTCGACGCCCGGCGTGGTGGCGATGCCGGTTTCGTTCAGCATGCGGGCGCAGAAGTCCCGGCTGTCGTTGGTCAGGCCGGCAATGTCGGCGTAGAGATAGAAGGCGCCGTCGGCCGGCGCCAGGCGGTCGAAGCCGACCGCCGGCAACCCGTCGAGCAGCAGCGCCCTGTTGCGGCGGTAAACGTCGACGTTGGCTTCGCATTCGTCGTGGCACTCGAAGGCGGCGACGGCGGCGCACTGGCTGAGCGTGGGCGGCGAGATGAACAGGTTCTGCGCCAGGCATTCGACCGCGCGAACGAGGTCCGGCGGCACGATCATCCAGCCGAGCCGCCAGCCGGTCATCGAGAAATACTTCGAGAAGCTGTTGATGACGACGGCGTCCGGGGCGACGCCGGCCGCCGTCGGCGCCGGGCCGCCATAGACGATGCCGTGGTAGATTTCGTCGGAAATGAAGCGCACCTGCCGGGCGGCGCACCAATCCGAAATCGCGCGGAACGCCTCGCCCTCCAGGACCGTACCGGTCGGATTGGACGGGCTGGCGACGATCAGGCCGTCGAGCGGCGCTTCGCGGTGCGCCGCGTCCAGCAGCGCCGGCGTCGGCTGGTACCGGTCTGCCGCCGAGCCCTCGAGAATGACCGGCTCGATGCCGAACGCACCGAGGATGTTCCGGTAGCAGGGATATCCCGGCGCGACGGTCGCGACCCGGTCGCCGGGATTGAACGCCGAGAGAAAGCTCAGAACGAAGCCGCCGGACGACCCCGTCGTCACCGCGATCCGGCCGACCGGAACGTCGACGCCGTACCAGTCCCGATAGTGCGCGGCGACGGCCTCGCGCAGCGCCGGTATGCCGAGACTGTCGGTATAGCCGAGCGTATCGCGGCCGACCGCCGCCTTCGCCGCTTCGACCACGCCGCGGGGCGCGCCGGTGGACGGCTGGCCGACTTCGAGATGAATCACATCTCCGCGAACCGATTCGCGTTCGTTGGCGGCTCGCATCACATCCATTACGATAAATGGCGAAATCCGGCCGCGATCCGCGACTTTAAGCACTGTGGCGACGCCTCCTGCGCTGAGGGACCGACGGCGAATCGGCCGCAGGCCAAGAATGTCTGCCTCGACCGTAGATACCATTAAGGACCCCGACCCCCGCGCCCTACTCGATGATCCGCTCCATTGCAATCCTGCTGGCCTTCGTCGCCGGAACGGCGTTTCCGGCCACCGTTTCGGCGCGCAGCCTGCCGCTGATCCGCGATGCCGAGATCGAGCGCGCGATCCGCGCCTACAGCGTACCGATATTTTCGGCGATCGGCGTCGCCGGCGGCGATGTGCGGGTCCATATCGTCAACGACCGGCGGCTTAACGCCTTCGTCGCCGGCGGCCGGCACATCTTCATCAACACCGGCCTGTTGATGAAGGCCGAAGACGCCGGCATGGTGATCGGCGTCCTGGCGCACGAGGCGGGGCATATCGTCGGCCAGCACCTGACCCAGCTGCGCGGTGCGCTCCGCGAGGCCCAGATACAGCAGATCCTCACCTTCATTATCGCAGCCGGCGCCGGCGTCGCCTCCGGCGACGGGCAGACGGCCGGCGCGGTGGCGAGCCTCGGCAATTCGATCGTCAGCGGCACGCTCTACCGCTATACGCGCAGCATGGAAAACGAGGCCGACGCGTTTGCGCTGGCGACGCTGGACAGGATGGGCGTTTCCGCGCGCGGCCTGGCAATGATGATGGAACGGCTGATGGCGCAGGAAGCGCTTCTGGGGTCGCTGCAGGACCCGTATCTGCGCACCCATCCGTTGACCCGGGAACGCCTGGACCGGATACGGCGCCACATGCGGCGCTCGCCCCATACCGCGAAGCCGACTCCGGCCCGGTTCGCCGCTATGCATGCCCGCCTGCGGGCGAAATTGCAGGGATTCCTTTCTCCGCCCGGCACCGTCATTGCGCGGTATGCGGGCAAGGACCGGGCGCCGGAGGCGCGCTACGCGCTCGCGGTCGCCTATCATCGCGCCGGCCGGCTCGACAATGCCCTCCTGACGATCGACGGCCTGATCCGCGAGGCGCCGCGCGATGCCTTCTTTCACGAACTCAAGGGCCAGATCCTGCTGGAACGGGGGCTGGCGGCCCGCGCGGCCCGGACCTATGCCACCGCCGTCCGCCTGGCGCCGAAGGAAGCGTTGATCCGCGCCGCGTACGCCCACGCCCTGCTGCAGACCGGCGAGCAAGACCGGGTGCCGGCAGCGCTGCGCCATCTGGTCGAGGCCACGTCCGGCGACAGGACCTACGCAACGGCGTGGCGGTTTCGGGCCGTGGCGCATGGCCGGCTCAAGCAGTTCGGCGAGAGTGCCGCGGCGCTCGCCGAATACTATCTGCTGCTCGGGGACCGGGCCGGCGTGCGGCGGCAGGTCCGCCGCGCCGAGCGCCTGCTGAAGCGCGGTTCGCCGAGCTGGCGCCGGATCCAGGATATCAAGGGCAGCTGGCTCGACACCGTTCCCGGCCGCCGCTAAACCGCCGGAAAGCCGCCGGATCGGCGGAAGTCCGAACCGAGAGAGAGGCACATTATGGTCAACCGCATCGTATCGTTGGCTGTTGCGCTCGCCCTGCCCCTCGGCGGCGCCGCCGTTCCGGTTCAGGCCGATACCCGCTTCGACGACGTCCAGAAGCGGGAGATTCGAAAAGTCGTCCGGGACTATCTGATGCAAAACCCGGAAGTGATCGTCGAAGCGATACAGGAAATGCGCCGGCGCGACGAGGCCGCGAGACTTGCCGCAACGACCAAAGCCATCGCCGGGAACCGGAACGCGCTGCTGCGCAATGCGGCCGACCCGGTCGGCGGCAACCGGCAGGGCACCGCTACGGTGGTCGAATTCTTCGACTACAATTGCGGATGGTGCAAAAGGGCCTATCCGCATCTGCTCGCCGCCGCCAAGGCGGACGGCAAGGTCCGGATCGTCTTCAAGGAATATCCGATCCTCGCCCCGTCGTCCCGTTTGGCGGCGCGCGCGGCACTGGCCGCTGCCAGGCAGGGCAAATACCGGGAGATGCACGACCGGCTGATGCGCCACCGGGGCGCGCTGGACGAGGCGAAGATCATGGCGGTCGCGGAACGGACCGGCCTCGACATTCCGAAGCTCAGGGCCGACATGGCGGCGCGCGAGATCGAAGCGGCGATCAATGCCAACCTCGAACTGGCGGAACGCCTCGGCATCCGCGGCACCCCGGCCTTTGTCATCGGCAGCAAGATGTTCCCCGGCATGTTGCGCGCCAGGCAATACCCGGCCGAACTCGCACGCACCCGAAAGGAATGCGCAGAGCGCAACGCGACCGTCTGCTGAACGGAGTGCGTTACGCTCCGGCGCCCCGGTCAAAATGAATGGCGGGCCGCGCCCGGCTGCGCTCAGACAAGCTCAGATCTGGCCGCGGAAGGCGTTTGTAATGGGGTAGCGGCGCTCCTTGCCGAACGCCCGCGTGCCGACCTTGACACCGGGCGGCGCCTGCCGGCGCTTGTATTCGGCGGTATCGAGCATTTTCCAGACCCGGCGCACCGTTTCCAGGTCGTGGCCGCGGGCGACGATCTCCGCCGTGCCCATATTCTCCTCGATCAGGCAATGCAGGATGTCGTCCAGGTCGGCGTAGGGCGGTAGGGAATCCTCGTCCTTCTGGTCCGGCCGCAACTCCGCCGAGGGCGGCTTCGTAATCACCCGCTCGGGCACGACCCGGCCGGCCGGACCCAGCGCGCCGGGCGGCCGTTGTTGATTGCGCCAGCGGCACAGCCGGAACACGTCGGTCTTGTAGACATCCTTCAGCACCGAATAGCCGCCGCACATGTCGCCGTAGAGCGTCGCGTAGCCGACCGACATTTCCGACTTGTTGCCGGTCGACAGCACCATGTGGCCGTACTTGTTGGAGATCGCCATGAGCGCCAGGCCGCGCGACCGCGCCTGGATATTCTCCTCCGTCTCGTCGGCGTCGCGGCCGTCGAACTGCGGCGCCAGCATCGCCTCGAAAGCCGCCATCGCCGGGCCGATATCGATCCTGTCGAGCCGGACGCCCAGCAGCCTGGCCGCCGCCGCCGCATCTTCCAGGCTTTCCGCCGACGTGTAGGGCGACGGCATCATCACGGTCCAGACCTTGTCCGGGCCCAGGGCGTCGACGGCCACCGCAGCGGAAAGCGCCGAATCGACACCGCCGGAAAGGCCTAGGATCACGCCGGGAAAGCCGTTCTTCCGCACATAGTCGCGCAGCCCCAGCACCATGGCCCGATAGACGGATTCCAGGCCGTCCGGCGGTGGCGTGCGCTCCCCTTCTTCGCAAATCCAGCTTTCGCCGTCGCGCCGCCAGTGCGTCATCGCCACGGTCTCCTCGAAGCCGGGCAGCTGGACAGCCAGCGAATAGTCCGGGTTGATGGCGAAGGAGGCGCCGTCGAAGACCAGTTCGTCCTGGCCGCCGACCTGGTTGACGTAGAGGACCGGCAGGCCGGATTCGCGCACCCGGTCGAGCACGACCTGGAGGCGGGTGTCGTAGCGCCCGGCCTCGTAGGGCGACCCGTTGAGCACGATGGCGAGTTCCGCCCCGGTTTCGGCCAGGCATTCCAGCACGTCGGGCGTCCAGACATCCTCGCACACCGGAATGCCGATCCTCAGCCCGCGGAAATCGACCGGCCCGGGAAGATCGCCGGCGGCGAACACCCGCTTCTCGTCGAACACGTCGTAGTTCGGCAGGTCGTGCTTGCGGCGCACGCCGATCGCACCGCGGTCGATCAGGACTGCGGCGTTGTAGACCCGGCCGTCCTCGCGCCAGGGCGCACCGAACAGCAACCCGGCGGAAACCTCGCGGGAAAGCTCGACGAACAGGTCGATTTCCTTGTGCACGGCGTCGAGGAAAAACGGTTTTTCGACAAGGTCCTCCGGCGGGTAGCCGGACAGGAAGAGTTCGGGAAATGCCACCAGATCCGCGCCCTTTTCGGCCGCCGCGCGCCAATGCTGCCGGATTATTTCAGCGTTGCCGTCGATTTTGCCGACGGTCGGATTGACCTGGGCTACAGCGATGCAAAGCGAATCGGTCATTGTCGTCCTGTATCCCGGCGGTCCCGGCCCGGATTGCCGGCGGCGCGCTCCGGTCCGGGCTCGCTCTAGCGAAGATATTGCCCCGAAATATTGCCGGGCCGCAGCCCGCTGGAAGGCGGCGGAATACCGCAATGCGGCCGGCCCCGGCGGAAACCGTTGCCGCAACGGCGCGGAGCCGATCCCCTTTGAGCGCTTGTCGCAGACAGGGCGGCCTCTATATTCATCGGCACAGGCAAACTAACGGTGTCCGGCGTTGGCAATCATCCCGCCGCCGGGCAGAACCGGGTATGAAATTACGCGTCTTCGCCCTTGTCCTCGCCGCCGGTTTTCCGGTGACAATCCCGGCGGCGGGCGCGACTTCCGTCGAGACGCAACCGACAATCGCGATATCCAACTTCGGCCAGTACCGGGCGATAAAGACCGGCGAAGCGTTCCCCACACCGCGGACCGCCGCTGGCCGGACCGTTGTTGTATCCCGGCCTCGTCTTGTAAAGCGCACGAATGTCATATTCGGTCAGCTGGGCCGCCATTTCGGGGTCGAAATCGACCTCCATGGATTCGATGAGGGGCCGGTGAGCCTTACGATCCGCACCGTTCACCCGCCCCTCACCAATCCCGAGACCGGCAGGACGACCCGGATCAGCGAATACGACCAGGATGTCACGAGGCGCCGGAACGTCTTTTTCGGCTTTACCTTCACCCACCTTTGGGAGCTGGCGGAAGGCGAATGGGTCAGGCAGTTCTTCTACCGGGGACGATTGCTGGCGCAGCAGCGCTTCCGGGTCGTCATCCCGCTGAATTGACCCGGGCCGCCCGATGCGCACGCTCGCCGCCCTGCTGATCGTCCTGCCGCTCGCCGCCTATTCCGGCGCAGCGCGGAGCGGCACCTCAATCTCGGTGGTCGACTACGGCGTATACAAGCTCAGTGTCGATCACCGGGCCGCAGCGCAGCGGGCCATCAGCGGCGAGCGCAACGTCGTCTCCAACATCCGCATCTTCCGGCGCACCCGCACCGTTTTCGCCCAGCTGGGCCGGAGCTTCGGCTACCGGTTCAGGATTGCCGACCCCACCCTGCTCGGCCGGCAGCTCACGCTGCGCACCGCCTTCCCGCCGCTCCACGATCCGCAGACCGGGCGCACCGGCACGTCGCAGTCGCGCCCGTTCATGCCGCTGTCGAGCGGCGTCTACTACGACGGCTACCGTTTCGATTACATGTGGGAACTGGCCGAGGGGCTCTGGCGCTTCCAGTTGCTGGACGGCGAAAAGCTGCTGCACGAGGAAGTGCTGCGTGTCGTGGTGCCGATCAACTAGGTCCGCGCTCGCGGCGCTGGCGTTGATTGCGGCGACCGGCGTTTTCGCCGGGGCGGCGCAGGCACAAGACCGGACCTCCTGGAAAATCCGCGAAAACGGCGTCCGGATCTTCGACTACGGTATCTATGCGCACAACGATCTCGGCTATGTCGAGACGCCGGAGGACATTTCGGGCCGGCGCTTCATGGCGGCCAACGTCCGGCTCCTGCAGCGGACGCAGACGATCCTCGCGCAATCCGGCCTGACCTTCGGCATGCGCTTTCAGGTGAACGACGAACGCCTGATCGGCAGGACCCTCGCCCTCGTCATACGGTTCCCGAAGATGACCAACCCGGCGACCGGCAAGTCCGGAAGCGTCCTGATAGACCGGTTTTTGGCCATAGGCATCGTGCGGCGGCAGCTCTTCCGCTTCGACCATATGTGGGAAATGGCGCAGGGCCGCTGGACGATGGCGGTGCTCGACGGCCCGCGCGTCGTCGCCGAAGTCCCCTTCAAGGTCGTCGTCGCCCTTAACTGACCGGTTCGTAACCGACAGGCCGGCGGGGGCGCTATTTCCGGAGCAGGAACTCCCGGCCGATCTTGACCTGGGGCCGGCCGTCGTATTCGACGACGTCGGCGGTGGCGTAGGTCTCGTGCCAGTCGTCGGGCAGGAAGCTGCCGGTGCCGATCGCGTCGACGGGTGCGTTTGCGATCGCCATGACCCGGCATTTGGCCGGGCCGAATCCGGAAGAGGCGACGATCCGCACGGCATCGAAGCCCGCTTCGTCGAGCTGTTCCCGCATCATCCAGATCGCCGCAGCCGAAACGCCGGGGCCGATCAGGTGGCGCAGTTCCGCCTCGCTGCGGTAGCCGCGGATCGATTCCGGCGCTTTGCGGTCAAGCACCGAATAGGCGATCGAGGGATCGAGCCCTTCCATGTAGCGGCTGCCCGGCGTATCGAGCCGGACGGCCAGCCGGCCGGCGCCGGCCAGATCCTTGAAGGCGCGGCAGACCTCGAGCGAATCCGTCACCTCGCGGCCGAAATAGTCGACCAGGATGGTCAGATCGTCCTCCGGATAGGCCTGGTGAAACATTTCGGCCGCGCGCAACGTCGAACCGGCGTAGCCGATAATGGCGTGGGGCATGGTGCCGATGCCCCCGTCCCGGCCGAAATAATGCGACGTGGCGGTCGTCGCGTTGCCGACGAAGCCGATGGCATCGACCTTGCGGCGCGCCCGGCCGGAACCGACGCTGGCGGCATAGGCCATCATCTCGGCCATGTCCGTGCCGGCGCAGTGGCGCGCGTCGAAGCCGAGAAAGGCGACCTTCGGCAGCTCGGTGCACATGACATCGGCGTTGTAGGCCGCCACGCAGGCCGCGCCGAGCTTCTGCAGGAACAGGGTCTCGAGGTCGACCAGATGCTCGAACGGCCCGGTGAGATAGACGATCGGCTCGCCGGCGCCGACCCATTTGCCCTCCGCGTATCGCAGGTCGATCCCGAGGGCGATGCCGCGCGCCGCCGCCATCGCCTCCAGCCAGTCGATCATCAGCCGGGGCGCCGAGACGACGGGCCGGCGCATGAAGATCGCATAGGTGACGGTCACGTCGCCGAACTTGCGCACGATGCCCTTCGACCGGTTGAAATACGCGTCGGTCCAGGCCGCGACATCGGCCTCTGCAGGACGGGTCTTGGTCACCGCCGGCCCCTTCAGCAGCACACGTCGTTCCGCAGGCGCGCTATTCCGCCGCCACCTGCAGGCCGGCCCGCCGGCGGCCGGATTTCAGCATTTCCGCAATCAGGAAAGCCAGTTCCAGCACCTGGTTGGCGTTCAGGCGCGGATCGCAATGGGTGTGGTAGCGGTCGCCGAGGCGCTCTTCGGTGATTTCCTGCGCGCCGCCGGTGCATTCGGTGACGTCCTGGCCGGTCATTTCGAAATGCACGCCGCCGGCATAGGTGCCCTCGGCCTCGTGCACTTCGAAGAAGCCGCGCACCTCCTCGAGAATCCGGTCGAACTGGCGGGTCTTGTAACCGTTGGCCGCCTTGATCGTGTTGCCGTGCATGGGATCGCAGGACCAGACAACCTTGCGGCCCTCGCGCTCGACCGCCCGGATCAGCGGCGGCAGGCCGGCGCGGACCTTGCCGGCGCCCATGCGCGCGATCAGGGTAAGGCGGCCGGGCACGTTCTCTGGGTTGAGAATCTCCGTCAGGCGGATCAGCTCGTCCGGATCGAGGCTCGGCCCGCACTTCATGCCGATCGGATTGCCGACGCCGCGCAGGAACTCGACATGGGCGCCGCCGGGCTGGCGCGTCCGGTCGCCGATCCACAGCATATGCGCCGAACAGTCGTACCAGCCGCCGGTCAGGCTGTCCTGCCGCGTGAGCGCCTGTTCGTAGGGCAGGAGCAGCCCTTCGTGCGAGGTGAACACGCTGGCTTCGCGGACATGGGGCGAGGTCGAGGCATCGACGCCGCAGGCCGCCATGAAATCCAGCGCTTCGGTAATCCGGTCCGCCAGTTCCAGATAGCGCCGACCGAAAACGTCGTCCCGGATGAAATCCTGGGTCCAGCGGTTGACCTGGTGCAGGTCGGCGAAACCGCCGAGCGCGAAGGCGCGAACGAGGTTCATGGTCGCGGCGGACTGGTTGTAGGCCTGGATCATGCGCGCCGGATCGGGCACGCGGGCGTCCGCCTCGAATTCGATACCGTTGACGATATCGCCGCGGTAGGACGGCAGTTCGCAGCCGCCCTGCCGCTCGACGTCCGACGAGCGCGGCTTGGCGAACTGGCCGGCCAGGCGCGCCACCTTCACCACCGGCAGCGACCCGCCGTACATGAGCACAACCGTCATCTGCAGCAGCACCTTGAAGGTGTCGCGGATGTTGTTCGGCGTGAATTCAGCGAAACTCTCGGCGCAATCGCCGCCCTGGAGCAGGAAGGCCTTGCCTTCCGCCGCCATGCCGAGCTGGCGCGTCAGTTCCCGGGCTTCGCCGGCGAAGACCAGCGGCGGATAGCCGGACAGCGTCTGCTCGACCGCCCGGAGTTCGGCTTCGTCGTCATAGACCGGCATCTGGAGAGCCGGCTTGCTTCGCCAGGAATCCGGCGACCACATTTCGGCGGACATCTCGCACCTGTATTTCGTTAGGGGTATTTCGTTAGGGGCGCAGTTTCGGAGGCCATTCCGGCCGTGGCGAAAAAAGCTAATGCGCGCCGATGGCAATGCCAACTGCGCCTATTTTACCTTGCGGATATTACCCCGCGGGCTGGACGTTCAGCCGGTTCCAGGTCGGCGAGATCAGGATTTCGTTGACGCAGACCCGCGGGTGCAGGCGGGCGACGTAGCGGATGGTCTCGCCCATGTCCTCGGGCTGCATCATGCGCACCCGTTCCTCCTCCGGCACCGGGATCGGGCGCTTGTCGAGGATCGGCGTATTCACTTCGCCGGGCATGACCGTGCAGCAGCGGATGCCGTTCTTGCCTTCCTCCAGGTTCAAATGGGCCGCCATGGCGCGCATGCCGTGCTTGGTGGCGTTGTAGCCGGGGCCGGTCAGCAGCGTATCGTAGCGCCCGGCCCAGGAGGAAATCAGGATCAGCAGGCCGCCGCCGGCCTCGCGCATGGCGGGCAGCACCGCCTGAACCGCGTTGTAGGAGCCGTTGAGGTTGACATCCACGATCAGCTTCCAGCCCTCCGGCTCGAGCCGGCTCCAGGACCGGTCGGTGATGTTGGTGCCGGCGGAATGGACCAGAATGTCGATCCGGCCGTGCGCGCCGCGAATTTCCTCGGCAACGGCGGCCATCGCGGCGCCGTCGGCGACGTCGACCGGCCTTACCTCCGCCTCGCCGCCCTCACCGGTTATCCGCGCCGCCGTTTCGTCGAGCACGTCCCTGCGCCGGCCGGACAGGACGACGGCCGCGCCGTCCGCCGCCAGCGCTTCCGCGCCTGCCGCGCCGATCCCCGTGCCGCCGCCCGTGACCCACGCCACCTTGTTCGCCAGTTCGCCCATTGCCTTCGAAGCTCCCCGTTCGACCAGGAGGATTTGACGAAATTGCCGGCGCGGAAGTCGTGGCGCCGGGCCGGCCTCCCCTGCTATGGAGGGCGCGCCGAACCACGCTACGAAGTCGGACGCAACGGGTCAATCGCCGGTCCTGCGCGCCCGCACAAGCCCGGAAATGCCGCCGATGGACCGGACCCCGCTTATCACGCCGGACGACTTCCACGCCGAGACCGGCAACCGCCGCTGGTTCGGCACCTGGCTGGGCGGACGGGTGACCGCGCTGGGCTGGGGCACGTCCGAATTCGAACTGCCGATCCGGGACGAGTTCCTGCGCACGGGCGGCACGGTGGCCGGGCCGGTCCTTATGGGCGCCGGGGACATCGCCTTGTACGCCGCCGTGATGTCCGCCTATCCGGACGGCCGCAAGTCCGTAACATCCGATATGACCATGCATTTCCTGCGCCGGCCGTCAGGGGACCTGCTCCGGGCCCGGGCGGAACTGGTCAAGACCGGCCGCCGGCTCGCCACGGGGCGGATCGAACTGAGGATGGACGACGATCCGCGGATGGTCGCCCACATAACCGGCAGCTACGCCCTGCCGTGAGCCCGCGCAATCCGAACGAACCTGCTGTACGGGCTGTTGTCCGGGCGTTGGGCCCGATCGGCCCCGGGGCACGCTCGAACCAGGCCGGAAAGGAGCATCCGATGCGCAAGCCTGCGTCCATGAAAGCCCTCGAAACGCTCGGCCGGGTTCGGTTGTCGGAGCATTTCTTCATGCGCGAGATGCTTTACAGCGAGATCGCGAACTTTCACGGGATCCCGAACATGCCGGACGATCCCGACCTCGCCATCGCAGCGGGAACCCGGCTCTGCGAGGAATTGCTCGAGCCGCTGCACGCCACCTTCGGCCATGTATCGATCCGCTCCGCGTTCCGGTCCGTCGAGGTGAACGGCTTCGGCCATGCGCGGCGGAACAGGGGATACAATTGCGGGGAAACGACCTGGAATCACGCGCGCCACGTCTGGGACCGGCGGGACGCCGACGGCCTCATGGGCGCCACCGCCTGCATCGTCATTCCCTGGTTCGTTCCGCGCTACGAAGCGGGAACGCCGTGGCAGGCCCTCGCCTGGTGGATCCACGACCATCTGAATTATTCCGACATGGCGTTCTTCGCGAAATACGCCGCCTTCAATCTGCGCTGGCACGAGAAGCCGAACCGCCGCATCGACAGCTTCGCGCAGCCCAGGGGATGCCTGACCAGACCGGGCATGGCGAACCATGCCGGCGACCATTCTTCGGAATATCCCGGCTTCCCGCCGCTCCGGCGGCACTGACCCGCGAGCGGATAAGGTAAATTATTACCACATTCATAAATTATTGGAACTATTGACGAATTGCCCCTTGACGCTGCGTTTATCGGCGCTTATCTGGCGCCGCGTTCACCGACCGGTATCGCAGTCCGCCGCCGGGAACGCCGATTTCCAGTTACGCCGGAACCCGCCCGATGAAAACCTACTCCGCAACGCCGTCGGACATCGAGAAAAAATGGTGGCTGATCGACGCCCGGGACCTGGTGCTCGGCCGGCTCGCCGTCGAAGTGGCCGACCTGCTGCGCGGCAAGCACAAGACGACCTACACCCCGCACATGGATTGCGGCGACCATGTCGTCGTCGTCAACGCCGAGAAGGTGCACCTGACCGGCAACAAGCGGGCCGCCAAGCGCACCTACTGGCACACCGGCTATCCCGGCGGCATCAAGAGCCGCACGATGGAGCAGATCCTGGAAGGCAAGCATCCCGAGCGGGCGATCCAGAAGGCGGTGCAGCGCATGCTGCCGCGCGGGCCGCTGGGCCGCCAGCAGTTTTCCCACCTGCGCGTCTATGCCGGCGCGGAGCACCCCCATGAAGCGCAGCAGCCCGAGGCGCTGGACCTCGGCGCGCGCAACCGCAAGAACAGGAAGGTTGCGACCCGATGAGCGCACCCGAAAACGTCGACACCGCCGCCGAAGAAACCGCTGCGGAAGAAACCGCCGCTGAATCGTCCGGCGCTGAAGGCCCGGCAGGCGGCGAACAGCTGAGCGACCTGGACAAGGCGGCGGCAACCCTCGCCTCGCTGCTGCCGACCGGGGCGGCTGCGGCGGCGGAAGACGCGGCCAGGCCGACCGAACCGAAGCTGGATGCCCAGGGCCGCGCCTACGCAACCGGCAAGCGCAAGGACGCGGTCGCCCGGGTCTGGATCAAGCCCGGCGCCGGGCGCGTCACCGTCAACGGCCGCGACGCCGAAACCTATTTCGCCCGCGCCACCCTGCGCATGGTGATGAGCCAGCCCTTCGAGGCGGCGGACCGGCGCGACCAGTTCGATGTCAAGGCCACGGTCTCGGGCGGCGGCCTCAGCGGCCAGGCCGGCGCGGTGCGCCACGGCATCTCCAAGGCGCTGGCGAATTTCGAACCGGGCCTGCGGCCGGTCCTGAAGAAGGGCGGTTTTCTTACCCGCGACAGCCGCGTCGTCGAGCGCAAGAAATACGGCAAGGCCAAGGCCCGCCGCAGCTTCCAGTTCTCGAAGCGCTAAGCGCGCCGGGCAAGTCCCGGAGGCGGTCCCGGAGCGGCAGGAGTAACGCGCCACAGGTCCGATCCCGTATCCTTCCCCCTCTTCAGAGGATTCCCCTGCGAAACCCCTCGCCGTCATTCCGACCGGAGCCCCGGCCCGCAGGGCCGGGGCGTAGCGGAGGAATCTCGACTCGGTCTCACCCACAGGAAACCCTTGGTCCTGCGTTGAGATTCCTCCGCTACGCGCCCCGGATCAAATCCGGGGCGCTCCGGTCGGAATGACGGCGAGGGTGGCGGGAGCCAATCGTACGGTATTGTCGGGCTTTCGCAGAGGAATCCCCCGAAGAGGGGGAGGTACAAAACGGCGTCCGCGAGCTCAATCCTCCTCGCCCTCCTCCTCCGCCTCTTCCGGCAGGGGCTGGGTCGCGACATGTTCGACATAGTCGCGCAGCGTCGCGATCCGCTTGCGCAGCGTGTGGTTCGGGATCGGCCCGAAGCCGAACATGTAGGCGTGGAGCTCGACGAATGTCTCGTTCTCCGGATCGTCCTCGCTCTCGCGCAGGAAGACCGCGAATTCCGAAGGATTGCGGAACAGGCGCCCGAGCAGGCCGACCTGTTCCTTGACGTGAAAGGCCCAGCCGGAATCGTTCAGGATGCGGAAATGCGGCTGGTAGAACAGCGCCCGCATGAAGACGGACAGGTCGTTCGCCGACCGGGCGATCGTCAGGGTTTCGGTGATACGGGCCATTAAGCGTTCTGGACCTGGGGCGGCAGTCTGACTAGTTCCGCCTTCACCTACAGGACTTTGGCGCCGGCGGAAATGGGCGGAAACCCCGGTGCTGCACGGAAAACGGATCGATGTCATGAGCACAGACCGGATCAGGGTCGGCGTTCTCGGCGCCAGCGGCTATACCGGCGCCGATCTGGTGCGCCTCGCCATGACGCATCCGAACCTGGAAATCGCGCTGATGACGGCCGACCGCCATGCCGGAAAGCCGATGCAGGCGGTGTTTCCCCATCTCGGCATGACCAACCTGCCGGACCTCGTGACCGTCGCGGAGGCCGACTGGAGCGAGTGCGACGTCGCCGTCTGCGGTCTGCCCCACGGCACGACCCAGGAGATCGTCGCCGGCCTGCCCCGCCATCTGAAGATCGCCGACATGTCGGCCGATTTCCGGCTGCGCGATACCGGGACCTACGCCGAATGGTACGGCCACGAACACCGGGCGCCGCACCTGCAGCCGGAGGCGGTCTACGGCCTCACCGAGTATTACCGCGACGCGATCGCCGCAGCCCGGCTGGTCGCCTGCCCCGGCTGCTACCCGACCGCGGCCCTCCTGCTGCTGCTGCCGGTCGTCGGCGCCGGCCTGATCGACCCGGCGGATATCGTGATCGACGCCAAGTCCGGCACGTCGGGCGCCGGCCGCGGCCTCAAGGAAGGCACGCTGTTCTGCGAGGTCGCCGAGGGCATCCATCCCTACGGCGTCGCCAGCCACCGGCACGCGCCGGAGATCGAGCAGGAGGTGTCGCGCGCCGCCGGGCGGGACGTGCTGGTCAATTTCACGCCGCATCTCATGCCGATGAACCGGGGCGAGCTGCTGACGACCTATGTCCGGCTCAGCGCCGGCGCGACCGCTGCGGACCTCAGGGCCTCCCTCGAAGCGCGCTACGCGGACGAGCCCTTCGTCCATGTCGCGCCGGAGGGCATGGCGCCGGCGACGCGCCACGTCCGCGGCTCCAATCACGTCCTGTTGCAGGTCTATGCCGACCGGCTGGCGGGCCGGGCGATCCTGGTCTCGACGCTCGACAATCTGGTGAAGGGATCCTCCGGCCAGGCCGTCCAGAACATCAACCTGATGTTCGGCCTGCCGGAGACGGCCGGGCTCGAACAGGCGCCGCTGTTCCCCTAGCCCGGATTTCTCAGCACAGTCGTGACCTGCGCGGCGCTGTCGGGCCAGCCGGGCCGGCTCAGTGCAGCCAGTCGAGCGGCCCGCCTTCGAGCCATGCCGCGCCGCAGGCGTAGAGCCGTTCGACCTCCGGCCCCTTCAGGCCGGGCATGTCGCGTTTGACCTCATAGCCGATCTGCGTCTGCAGATAGGCGAGATGGCGGTAGCCCGCCGGAAACCGCGCCAGGATTTCCGGATCGAGTTCAACGGTCGCCGCCGGATCGACCGGGTCCATCCGGTCCTTTTCGTAGATCGGCTGGCGCAGGACAAAGCCCCAGCGCCCGTCGCGCCGCTCGATGAAGTCGCAGAAGCGGCCGGTGCAGACGACGTCGACGAGGACGCCGTGGACCTCGGCGCGCTGGGAGATCGTCATCTTCGTCTGGCAGACGGCGCGGTCGCCGTTCAGATCGATCGACGTGCCGCCGAGAAAATGCAGGATGCTGACGCCGCGCTCCCAGCCCGCCTTGTTCATGGCGATGAACTCGTCGCCGGTGCCCTGGGTCCAGGTCGCCATCATCATGCCGTCCGGATGCCAGACGGTGCGGAAGCGCTCCCAGTCCCCGGCGTCGCGCCAGATCGCCCAGTTCTCGATCAGGTCGCGCAGCGCAAGCCGGTCGCGGGTTTCCTGGTCCACCCTTCGTCTCCCTGGCCGGGGTCCGGAGAAAACGCACCGATTCGCGCGATAACAAACCGGCGGCAACGCGCTAGGATAGCCGGAACGGGGGAGAAATCCACATGTCCTACATCGCGCCGGACGACAGCTTCCTGAAGCGCGCCCACGATCGCCGCACGACCGCCGAATCCCGCGACTTCTACGCGGACTGGGCGGAGACCTACGACAGCGACCTGACCGTGGAGAACGACTATGTCCAGCCTTGGCGATGCGCGGAAATGCTGGCGCGGTTCCTGCCCGACCGCGGCGCCGAAATTCTCGATATCGGCTGCGGCACCGGGCTGGCCGGCGCCGCCTTGGCGGAAGCGGGTTTCCACGCCGTCGACGGCTGCGACCTGACGCCCGGTATGCTCGCCAAGGCCGGGGAGCGCGGCGTCTATCGCCGGCTGTTCGAGGCCGACCTGAACCGGCCGCTGCCTGAAGTGCCCGACGGCGCCTACGGCGCGGCGGTCGCCGTTGGCGTCTTCAGCTTCAGCCTCATCCATCCCGACGCTATGGACGAAATCCTGCGGCTGCTCGCGCCCGGCGCGCCGCTGGTCATTGGCGTGAATGCGACCTTCTACAGCGAAGGCACGCTGGCGCAGAAACTGACTGCGCTCGATGACGCCGGCCTGATTGAGCGGCTCACCCAGGAACATGGCGAGCATATCGGCAGCGCCGGCATGACAGGTTGGACCGTCGCCGTGCGCAAGGTATAGGCATTATCCGGGGGCGTTACCGGGATAGACCTTTCGAAACGGGGGAGAGTACCGCATGGCCGGCCCGTCGCAGAACGACCGCTTTCTCAAGACCGTCTACCAGGTGCGCGATCCCGCCGAAGTCCGCGATATGTACGATCGCTGGGCGGGGTCCTACGACACCGAACTGATCGAGGAGAACGGCTACGCCCAGCCGCGCCGCTGTGCGGACATGCTGTCGCGCCATCTGCCGGACCGAACGGCCGAAATCCTCGATATCGGCTGCGGCACCGGCCTGTCCGGCGGCGCCCTGGCCGAAGCCGGCTACGGCGTCATCGACGGCTGCGATTTTTCCGCCGGGATGCTGGAGAAGGCGCGCGGGACCGGCCTCTACCGCCGGCTGTTCCGCGCGGACCTGAATGCGCCGCCCCTGGATGCGGCCGACGGCGCCTACGACGCTGCGGTCGCCGTGGGGGTCTTCGGCTTCGGCCACGTCCAACCGGATTCTCTGGACGAAATCCTGCGGGTGATTACGCCCGGCGCGCCGCTCGTCATCGGCCTGAACGAACACTTCTACGACGAAGGCTCGCTGACCGCGAAGCTGGCGGCGCTCGGCGCTTCGGGCCGGATCGCCCGGCTCGCCGAGGAGCATGGCGAGCATATCCGGGGCACCGGCGTGACCGGCTGGGTCATCGCCGTGCGCAAAACAGCGGAACGGAACTGAACGAAGGCGCGTCCGCTCCCTATTCGGGGATTGTTCGGCAAAAGGGTAAAGGCGCCACCGGAATCCCCCTCCCATTGGGATTCCTCTGCGAAACCCCTCACCGTCATTCCGACCGGAGCCGCGGCCCGAAGGGCCGGGGCGTAGCGGAGGAATCCCGGCTCGGCCTCACCCACCAGAAACCCCTGGTCCTGCGTTGAGATTCCTCCGCTACGCGCCCCGGATTAAATCCGGGGCGCTCCGGTCGGAATGACGGCCCGGAATGACGGCGGGGGTGGCGGGAGCCGATCGCACGGTTTTGCTCGGCTTTCGCAGAGGAATCCCCAAGGGGAGAGTTCCCCTGCAAAGGAGCGAAGGCGCCGCCCTGCACCCTCCCTGCGGCGGGCTCGCCGGGAGCGGACGCTAACAATTATTTCCTTTTTTACAATTAATTTCCTTGACACGGCGGTTTCCGCGCCCTATATCGGCCCGGTCAACGCCCGAAGTGCGCCCGCAGCGGCCCGCCGACGCCCCCGGAAGAAGCGAACGAAGAAACAGGCGGGATCCTTCCCGCTTTCCGGCCCGCCGCCGCCGATCGACTATCCGATCCCCCATCCAATGCGCCACCCTGTGCGCGGCTGTGTACGCCGCCCTTTGCGCCGCCGGGGCTTGACGGCCGGACCCCGTCCGGTTCGACCCTCCGCTTCCGCCGGGCCGTGCTGCCCGGCGATGCCGCCACCGGTGTCGAGCGCGCTCCCGCTCGGCCGGGAGGCTGGAAAATTTCCTAACTCAAAGAAATTTGCGACTCACCCGAATCGCGGTTTTCCAGCGTTTCTGCGGGGTTCAGGCGCTTCGAGGGCTGCCAAATTGCAAAAAAAAGCATGTAGGTAGACCGGTCTGTCTAATTCGGTCTGTATCCCGAAAAATGGCGGAAAACTGCGGAAAATACGGGATTTGCAGAGAAAAATACTGGAATGTTCGCTCAAGAAAGGAGCGAGCCTGCGGCCATTTCGCCGTGCAATCAGCCCGGCGGGATGAGAACCAGCTTGCCGACGAAGGACTTGGCCAGGAATTCCTCCTGCGCCCGGCGGATTTCCGACAGGGGGAAGGTTTTCGCGACCAGCGGCCGGATTTCGCCGCGCTCGATGTAGGAGACCAGATTCTCGAACACCGCATCCTCCTGAAAGGTGCAGCCGAGCAGCGTCAGGTCCTTGAGGTAGAGCGTCCGCACGTCGAGCTCCACCAGCGGCCCGGCGATCGCGCCGGCCGTCGCATAGCGGCCGCCGCGCCGGAGAACATCGAGCAGCCCCGGCCAGGACGGCCCGGCGACCAGATCGACGACCGCGTCGATGCTGTCCCGCCCGACCGCGGCCGCGAGATCGGCCCGGCGGTCGATAACCGCGTCGGCGCCGATGTCCCGCAGCGTCCCGGCTTTCGCCGCTCCGGCGATAGCGGTGACATGGGCGCCGCGCCGCTTCGCGAGCTGCATCGCCGCCGACCCGACGCCGCCCGAGGCGCCGGTCACGAGCACGCGCTCCGCCCCGACCGACGCCCGGTGCAGCAGGTTCTCGGCGGTCGAATACGCGCACGGAATCGACGCCAGTTCCGCGTCGGTCCAGTCGCAATCGACCCTGTAGGTTTCGTCCGCCGGCGCCGTGGCGTACCGGGCGAATGCGCCGTCGCACTCCGAGCCGAAGGTCCAGCATTCGAACGGGCGGTGGCCGACCGGGCTGCGCATCATGCTGCGGACGATGACGCGCTCGCCGATCCGGCCCCGCTCCACGCCCGCACCGGCGTCGACGATCCGGCCGCAGCAGTCCGCGCCCTGGATGCGGGGAAATTCCAGCGCGGCGCCCGACCAGCCGGCGTCGGCAGCGTCGATTTCGTCGAAGCCCGCGGCGCCGCCCGAATCCGTCGCGTCGCCGACCGCTTTCGAATACCAGCCGATCCGCGTGTTGATGTCGGTATTGTTGACGCCCGCGGCCGCGACTTCGATCAGCACTTCGCCGGGACCCGCCGCCGGCACGGGAACGTCGGTGCGGTAGTGCAGCCTGTCGAGGCCGCCATGGCCGACGAGCTGAACCGCGGCCATGCGCGAAGGAATTGTCGAAGTCATGTCGCCGCCCGTTCGTCGCTGCTCCGGAGAGTTCGGGGGTTCCGCCGCGGCTTCAGGCCGGGGCGGCGGAGCCGGATCGGCGGGAGCCCCGGTTCTTGCGCTCCAGATGCTTGAGCGCTTCGCGCCGGCTCAGTACGGAGAGCCCCGGATGGGCTTCGACGAACGCCGATACCCAGGCCGGATCGGTCTTGGAATACTCGCGCAGCGCCCAGCCGATGCCCTTGCGCAGGAAGAATTCCGGGTCGCCGATGGACGGCCGGATGGCGTCGGCCAGCAGCGCCGTATCCGTCTCTCCCTTGGCCTTAAGCTGGGCGAGGATCGCGGTGCGCCGTTTCCAGATGTCGTCGTCCTTCGCCCATTCGCGCAACGCGGCCTTCACCGGGCGGGGGTGGGCGGCAAGCATGGTCCCCATGCCCCGGCCGGCGATGGCGTCCACATAATCCCACCAGGCGCCGGTAACCACCATCTCCTCGACCATGGGAAGCCGCGCCGGCTCCAGCCAGGCGGCATAGCGCTTGAAGTGCAAAAGCCCGATCGCCGCGTAGCGTTCCTCGCGGTGGCCGGCCCGGCGCCACAGGTCGAGAATCGCCGCCTCCCAGGCGCGGGCGTCCGGCAGCGGGTGCGCCCGGAAAACGGCAGCGGCGATGCGCCGGCAGTCCGGGACGCTCACGCCGAAATAGGGCATGTCGGATTTCATGTAGGCCTGCTGCTGCGGCGCCCTCACCGGATCGGCGGCGTCGCGCAGGGCGGCAATGACGGAATCCCGGATGCTCATCGGACGGCCGGTCGCTCGATCGATTCCCTGAACTGTCGGGCTCCCGGAACCTGCGCCCCGGCGGTCAGGCCGCTTCCAGGCGTTTCAGCGCCTCGGCCAGCTTCGCCCGGGCCCGGTCGGCCTCGTCCCGGCGCTCGCGGTTCTCCTCGACCACGTCCGGCGGCGCCTTGGCGAGAAAGCCGCGGTTCGACAGCTTCTTGTCGATCTTCGCAATTTCGCCGTCGGCCCGGCC
Organism: Alphaproteobacteria bacterium; assembly: GCA_965202925.1. Classification (GTDB taxonomy): domain Bacteria; phylum Pseudomonadota; class Alphaproteobacteria; order Bin65; family Bin65; genus Bin65. The sequence goes on from CBDBCG010000005.1 coordinate 531,439, forward strand.
GATTTCCTTGCGCAGCCGCGCCTTCTCCTGATCGAGGTCGATAACGTCGGCGAGCGGCAGGACGACGGTCGCCTCGCCGACGACGTCCTGGATCGAGCCGGCGGGCACGTCGCCGCCGAAGCGGATGTCCGACAGGCGCGCCAGCCGGTCGATCAGCGCGCGGTGCGCTGCGACCCGCTCCTGCGTTGCGGCCGATGCATCTTTCAGGATCAGCGGAATCTTCGCGCCGGGCGGCACGTTCATCTCGCCGCGGACCGCGCGGATGCGCGAAATAATCTCGACCAGCCAGCCGAGTTCCGCATCGGCGGCATCGTCGATCAGCGCGGCGTCCATGGCCGGCCAGTCGGCGGCGATCAGCAGGCTGCCACCCTGCCCGATCTGCTCCCACAGTTCCTCGGTCAGGAAGGGCATGAAGGGGTGCAGCATCGTCAGCGCCTTGTGGAGCGTCCACAGGGCAGTTGCGCGGGTCTCGGCGAGCACTGCGGGATCGTCCGACTGCAGCAGCGGCTTGGCGAATTCCAGATACCAGTCGCAGTAGCTGTGCCAGACGAACTGGTAGAGTTCGTGGGCCGCCTCGTTGAAGCGGTAGCCTTCGATGGCGGCTTTCACCCGCGGTTCGAGCTGGGCGAGCTGGCTGACGATCCAGCGGTTGACCCGGCTTTCGTTGGCCGCCGGGTCGAAATCCGCCGCATAGGATGCGTCGTTCATCTCGCAGAAGCGCGCGGCGTTCCAGATTTTGGTGGCGAAGTTGCGATAGCCGGCGATCCGGCTCTCGGCGAGCTTGATGTCCCGCCCCTGCACCGCCAGCGACGCCAGGGTGAAGCGCAGGGCGTCGGCGCCGTACTTGTCCATCAGGTCGACCGGATCGACCACGTTGCCCTTGGACTTGGAGTATTTCTGCCCCCTGGCGTCGCGCACCAGCCCGTGGATGTAGACGTCGGCGAAGGGCACCCGGCCCCCGCCGGCCTCGTCGCGCATGAAGTGCATGCCCATCATCATCATCCGGGCGACCCAGAAGAAGATGATGTCCTCGCCGGTGACCAGCACGCTGCCGGGATAGTAGCGCGCCAGTTCCGGCGTCTCGTCGGGCCAGCCGAGCGTTGAGAACGGCCAGAGCGCGGACGAAAACCAGGTGTCGAGCACGTCGGTATCGCGGGTCAGCGGCGTCGGTTCGCCGTAATGGGCATCGGCGGCGGCCTGTGCCTCCGCCTCGGTCTCCTCGACGAAGATTTCGCCGTCCGGGCCGTACCACACCGGCACCTGATGGCCCCACCAGAGCTGGCGCGAGATGCACCAGGGCTGGATGTTGCGCATCCACTGGAAATAGACCCGGGAAAACTGTTCCGGGACGAACCGGGTCCGGCCGTCCTCGACCGCTTCGATGCAGGGCTTCGCAAGGGTCGCGGCGTCGGCGAACCACTGGTCGGTGAGATAAGGCTCCAGCGGCACGCCGGAGCGGTCGCCGTGGGGCACGCTGTGCCGATGCTCCTCGATCCGCTCGACCAGGCCCTGGGCTTCGAGATCGTCCACGATCCGGCGGCGCGCCTCGAACCGGTCGAGGCCGCGATAGGCCTCCGGCGCATCGCCGGCGATCCGGGCGTCGGCATCGAGAATGTTGACCATCGCCAGACCGTGGCGCTGGCCGACCTCGAAATCGTTGAAATCGTGGGCCGGGGTGATCTTGACCGCGCCGCTGCCCTGCTCCGGATCGGCATAGTCGTCGGCCACGATCGGCAGGCGCCGGCCGACCAGCGGCAGGATCGCGTGCCGGCCGACCAGGTCGCTGTAGCGCTCGTCGTCCGGATGCACGGCGACGGCGGTGTCGCCCAGCATGGTCTCCGGCCGCGTCGTCGCCACGACGATATACCGGCCTTCTTCGCCCTCGACCGGATAGCGCAGATGCCAGAGATGGCCGTCGACCTCGCGCTGTTCGACCTCGAGGTCGGAGATCGCGGTGTGGAATTTCGGATCCCAGTTGACCAGCCGCTTGTCGCGGTAGATCAGGCCGTCCTTGTAGAGCTGCACGAAGACGCGCAGCACGGCCCGGGACAGGCCCTCGTCCATGGTGAAGCGCTCGCGGGCCCAGTCGCAGGTCGCGCCGAGCCGGCGCAGCTGCTTGAGGATCGTGCCGCCGGATTCCTCGCGCCAGGCCCAGACCTTGTCGATGAAGGCGTCGCGGCCGATCGTTTCGGTGTTGCTATCTTTCGGCGGGACGCCGCGGTCGAGCGCGACGCCCTGCTCCGCCAGCATCCGCTCGACGACCATCTGGGTCGCGATGCCGGCATGGTCGGTGCCGGGCTGCCAGAGCACGTTGCGACCCTGCATCCGGTAAAACCGGATCAGGATGTCCTGGATCGTGTTGTTGAAGGCGTGGCCGAGATGCAGGCTGCCGGTGACGTTCGGCGGCGGGATCATGATGGCATAGGGCTCGCCGCCTGCCGCCGGATCGGCGCGGAACGCGCCCGCCGCTTCCCAGCGTTCGTATTGCCGGCCCTCCACCGTTTCGGGCCGGTAGGTCTTGTCCAACATGATGCGCTGCGCCGCCGGTTCTGGTGTTGTGCGGCGCAATATCCGCGCGCCGCCCGGCGGGTCAATGGCAGCGTTGTCGCTCGGTTGCCGCGCCGTCAGCGTCCCCAGCGCTCCCGGACCCAGCGGGCGGCGCGGTCGGGGCCGATATCGGCATGGCGGATCAGGGTGTCGAACTGGGCGGTCAGTGCCCGGACCTGCTCCGTCCGGCTGATCACCAGATAGGCCCGGCCGAGGAAGACGGCGGCGCGCAGCGGGCCGTAGATGGTCTGCGGCACGGCGAATTCCCGGCGGCCGTCGAACAGGAACAGGCGGAAGGTCGGGTAAAGCTCCTCCAGCCGGTCGGCGACGAGGGCGATCTGTTCGGCGCGAATCGCCGGATCGAGCTCGGCCCAGACGCCCTCGCCCCGCGCGATATGGTCCAGTGTCTGCCACGGCATGCAGACCTCGATATCGGTCTCCGGCCGCCGCGAATAATCGAGTTGGCGCTGGCTCAGCGACCGGCGCGCCTCGATCTGCGAACGGCCGCCATAGCGGAATTCGAATCCGGTCACCGCCTCATGGCGCAGCAGGTCCGGCACGGTCGACGGGACGTAGCGGATCTTGTAGCCGAGCGCTTCGCGATACCAGGTCCAGAAGCGTTCCTCGTCGGCCGGGCCCTCGGCCTGTTCGACGGTGAGTGCCGGCGCCACCTCGGCGACCGTCGCTTCGTCCTGGCTCAGGCCGAGCAGCCAATCGATCGTCACGCCGTTGGCCTCGGCGAGCCGCGCCAGGGTCTCCGCCCGCGGCAGCCGGGTCGAACCGGCGGACAGGAACTGGGTCAGCGCCGAACGGTCCACGCCGGCGTTTCCGGCGAACCGGCTGAGGTTGCCCCCCGACCGTTCGATCAGCAGCGAGACGCGGTCCTGGAAAATCTGGGAGAGATCGCGTTTGTCGATCATGACGCGGTTTCGCAATTTTCGAATTGTTGTGAAAAATAACAATTATTGCGTTCGCGTTACAACTATCCATAATTCCATCGGTAAACGCAAATTGCACCGTTCCGGGCATCAATTTTATTGTGCACGCACCTGAATCGAGCGGGAGCGGTTTCTTGGCACGCCGGGCGGAATGGCCGACGGTGGCAGTGGCGGTAGGCGTCTACGGCGCCTGGGCCGGCCTGCTGGCCGCTGCGCCCTGGACCGGGCCGGCGGTCGCGGCGCTGCTGATGATCCCGGTGCTGGTGCTGCATTCGTCGCTGCAGCACGAGATCATGCACGGCCACCCCTTCGGCGACCGGCGGCTGAACGATCTGCTGGCAACGCCGGGGCTGGGGCTGTACCTGCCTTACGGCCGATTCGCCGATACCCATCTGGCGCACCACGATACGCCCGACCTGACCGAACCGCTCGCCGATCCGGAAAGCTACTATGTCCGGCCGGAAGCCTGGCAACGCTTCGGGCCGGTGCGGCGCGGCATCCTGCAGATCAACCGGTGCCTGGCCGGCCGGATGCTGATCGCGCCGCTGTTCTTCTCACTCGGTCTGATACGCCACGACCTGCGCGCCATCGGCCGGGGCGACGGCCCGATCCTGCGGGCCTGGCTGATCCACCTCGCAACTGTCCCCGCCGTGCTCGCCCTTGTGGTCCTTGTCGGCGCCATTCCGGTCTGGATGTATCTCCTCAGCTGCTATGCCGCCCTGTCGGTTCTCTCGATCCGCACCTTCCTCGAACACCGCGCCATCGGCCCGTTCGAAGAACGCAGCGTCATCATCGAGCGGGGCGGCATTCTCGGTTTCCTGTTTCTCAACAACCATTTGCACGCCCTGCATCACGCGAAGCCGGACGTGCCGTGGTACCGGTTGCCGGCCCTGTACCGGCAGGAGCGCGGCCGGATCCTGCGGCGCAACGGCGGATACGCCTATCCCGACTACGCCGCTGTCATCCGGCGCTACCTGTTGGCGCCCAAGGAGCCGGCGGTCTATCCTGCAGCGCTCCTGGAACCGTCTTCCCCTCGATCCGGTTGAACGCCGCCATGCCGGGTCTTACCCAGCTCCCGATGTACGACTGGCCCGAGGTCCGGGCCGAGACCGACGCCCTGTGGTCTGCGATAGCCGGGCAGCTGGCGGATGCCGGCATTCCGGCGCCGGCGGAACTCGACCGGACGACACCCGCCGCCGAGGCCTGGACCTCGCCGGACCTGCTGGTCGGCCAGACCTGCGGCCGGCCCTATGTCAACGGCCTCGCTGGCCGGGTGGCGCTGCTCGGCCGCCCGACCTATGACGCCGAGGGCGCCGGGCCGGGGCGCTATTGCAGTATGCTGGTCGCGCGGGAAACGGACGGCCGGAACTGCCCGGGCGATTTCCGCGGCGCCGTCGCCGGTTGCAACGGCGAGACATCCCAATCCGGCTGGGCCGCGCTGATCGATTCGCTGCCGGGCGGCGAAACCCTCAACGGCTTCTTCCGCGCAGTCCGCTTCACCGGCAGCCATCGCGGATCGATCCGGGCGGTCGCCGGCGGCAAGGCGGATATCGCCGCCATCGACTGCGTCGCCTGGGCGCTGGCGCAGCGGCATGAGCCGGCGGCCGGCGACCTGAAGGTCGTCGGCCGGTCGCCGGACTATCCGAGCCTGCCCTTCATCGCCGCGAACCGCCGCAGCGCCGACGACATCGCGCGCATCGGCACGGCGCTGCGCCGCGCTGTCGCCGATCTGCCCGGCCCGGTCCGGGACGCCCTGCGCCTGAACGGGATCGAGGACGCCCGGCCGGCCGATTATGCCTGCCTCAGGGAGAGCGGGCGCGCCGGCTGAGCTACAGGCTCTTCAGGACCTCGTCGAAACTGTCCTTGGCGTCGCCGAACAGCATCCGCGTGTTTTCCTTGTAGAACAGCGGGTTGTCGACGCCGGCATAGCCCGTCGCCATGCTGCGCTTGGAGACCACGACGGTTTTCGCCTGCCAGACCTCGAGCACCGGCATGCCGGCGATCGGGCTGTTCGGATCCTCCTGGGCGGCCGGGTTGACGATGTCGTTGGCGCCGATCACGAGCACCACGTCGGTCTCCGGGAAATCCTCGTTGATCTCGTCCATTTCGAGGACGATGTCGTAGGGCACCCTGGCCTCCGCGAGCAGGACGTTCATGTGCCCCGGCAGGCGGCCGGCGACGGGATGGATGCCGAAGCGGACGTTGATGTTCCGGTCGCGCAGCCGGTTGGTGATCTCGCTGATCGTGACCTGGGCCTGGGCGACCGCCATGCCGTAGCCCGGCACGATGATGACCTCTTTTGCATCGCCCAGCATTCCGGCGGTCTCCTCGACCGAGGTCGGCACCACCTCGCCGGCCTCGTCCGCCGCCGCCGCGCCACCGGACGTGCCGAAGCCGCCCAGGATCACGGCGACGAAATGGCGGTTCATCGCCCGGCACATGATGTAGCTGAGGATCGCGCCCGAGGAGCCGACCAGCGCGCCGGTGACGATCAGCAGGTCGTTCGACAGCATGAAGCCGGTCGCCGCGGCGGCCCAGCCGGAATAGCTGTTCAGCATCGAGACGACGACCGGCATGTCCGCGCCGCCGATCGCCATGACCAGATGGGCGCCGATGACGAAGGCGATGGCGGTCATGACCAGCAGGGGCCACAGGCCGTCCGGGACGGTGTCCGCGTCCAGGAACACCCCCATCAGGACCAGCGAGACGACAATCCCGGCGAGGTTGAGCAGGTGCCGGCCCGGCAGCATCAGCGGCTTGCCGGAGATCGAGCCCTGCAGCTTGCCGAAGGCGATCACCGAGCCGGTGAAGGTGATCGCGCCGATGAAGACGCCGAGATAGATCTCGACGTCGTGGATCGTCTTCTCGACGCCCTTGTAGTGCTCGGCCGTCGCCGGATCGACATAGCTGCCGACGCCGATGAGCACGGCCGCCAGACCCACGAAGCTGTGCAGGATGGCGACCAGCTGCGGCATCTGGGTCATCTCGACCTTCAGCGCCACCGAGACGCCGATCACCGCCCCGACGATCATGGTCGGGACGAGGATCATCAGCGGTATCTCGAAATCGGCAACGTCGAGGAACACCGCCACGATGGTCGCGATCATGGCGATCGCCATGCCCACGATGCCGTAGACATTGCCGCGGCGCGAGGTTTCCTGGTTGCTCAGCCCGCCGAGGCTGAGGATGAACAGGACGGCGGCGCCGATATAGGAAACGGCAATCAGACCGGTCGCCATGGCGTCAGCTCTTCCGGAACATCTGCAGCATCCGCTGGGTGACCAGGAAGCCGCCGAAAATGTTGATGGTGGCGATCAGGCAGGCGACTGCCGCCAGCGCGAGGACGAGGGTCGAACCGCTGCCGAGCTGGACCAGCGCGCCGACCACGATGATGCCGCTGATCGCGTTGGTAACGCTCATCAGCGGCGTATGGAGCGCCGGCGTCACGTTCCAGATCACCTGGAAGCCGACGAAGACGGCCAGCACGAACACCGTGAAATGGTTCAGGAAGGACGGCGGCGCGAAGGCCCCGACCGCGGCGAGCGCAATGCCGCTGATCACCAGCAGCACGGCGGCGCGGATCGCCTTCTCGCGCACCGTCAGCTGCCTGGGCCCGATCTTGGCCGGCGCCGCCTTCGGTTTCGCGGCGGGCGGCGCGGCGGACAGCTTGGGCGCCGGCGGCGGCCAAGTGACCGCGCCGTCCTTGATCACCGTGGTGCCGCGGATCACCTCGTCGTCCATGTCGACGTTAATGACGCCGTCCTTCTCCGGCGTCAGATCGCTCAGCAAATGGCGCAGGTTGGTGCCGTAGAGCTGGCTCGACTGGGTCGGCAGCCGGCTCGGCAGGTCGGTATGGCCGATCAGGGTGACGCCGTGCTTCGTCACCACCCTGTCCGGCTCGGTCAGTTCGCAGTTGCCGCCCTGCTCGGCCGCCAGGTCGACGATCACGCTGCCTTCCTTCATGGATTTCACCATGTCGGCCGTGATCAGCTTCGGCGCCGGCTTGCCGGGAATGAGCGCCGTGGTGACGATGATGTCGACCTCCTTCGCCTGCTCGGCGAACAGCGCCATCTCCGCCTCGATGAATTCCTTCGACATGACCTTGGCGTAACCGCCCGCGCCGCTGCCCTCCTCCTCGAAGTCCAGTTCGAGGAATTCGGCGCCCATGCTCTCGACCTGCTGCTTGACCTCGGGCCGGGTGTCGAAGGCGCGCACGATGGCGCCCAGGCTGACCGCCGCACCGACGGCGGCAAGGCCGGCGACGCCGGCGCCGATCACCATGACCCTGGCGGGCGGCACCTTGCCGGCGGCGGTGATCTGGCCGGTGAAGAAGCGGCCGAAATGGCTCGCCGCCTCCACGATCGCCCGGTAGCCGCCGATATTCGCCATGGAGCTGAGCGCATCCAGCTTCTGGGCGCGCGAGATGCGCGGCACCGAATCCATCGCCAGCACCGTCGCGTTGCGCGCCGCCAGCCGCGCCATCAGCGCCTCGTTCTGCGCCGGCCAGACGAAGCCGATCAGCGTGCCGCCCTCCTTGAGCAGGTCGGCCTCGTGTACGCCTTCCTTCGGATGCTCCGCCGGCGGCCGCACCTTCATGACGATGTCGGACTGCCAGATGTCCTTCGCGGACTTGCCGATCGCCGCGCCGGCTTCGCGGTACTCGGCGTCCGGGAACTTGGCGGCCTTGCCGGCGCCGCTCTCCACCGTCACCGCGAAGCCCAGCTTGGCGATCTGCGCCACCGTGTCCGGCGTGGCGGCGCAGCGCATCTCGCCCTTGTGGATTTCCTTCGGAATCCCGATCGTCATCGCCATGCGGATGGATCCCCTGTCATTGTCGCAGCAGGCGCAGGCGGGAGGTCGGATGCGGCGCCGCGCCCCGGCATATAAAGGCCGCGCCGCCGCGCCTCAAACCGACAATCGGTCCCATGCAGGCAGTTTCGCCCGGCCGGCCCGCACTGTTCGCGGCCGCCTTCGACCCGGCCTTCAGAAATGCACGACCCGGCCGTAGGCGTCGAGGACGGCTTCGTGCATCATCTCGGAGAGCGTCGGGTGCGGGAAGACGGTGTGCATCAGGTCGGCCTCCGTCGTCTCCAGCGTCTTCGCGATGCCGTAGCCCTGGATCAGCTCGGTGACCTCCGGCCCGGCCATGTGGGCGCCGAGCAGTTCGCCGGTCCCGGCGTCGAACACGGTCTTGACCAGCCCCTGGTCGTCGCCCAGCGCGATCGCCTTGCCGTTGCCGGCGAACGGGAAGCGCCCGACCCGGACCTCGTGCCCCGCCTCGACCGCCGCCGCCTCGGTCAGCCCGACGCTGGCGACCTGGGGATGGCAATAGGTGCAGCCGGGGATCAGGCTCGTATCGAGCGGATGCACGTCGGCGACGCCGGCGATCTTCTCGACGCAGATGATGCCCTCGTGGCTCGCCTTGTGGGCCAGCCAGGGCGGGCCGGCGACGTCGCCGATGGCCCAGACGCCCGGCTCGCCGGTCTCGCCCCACGGGCCGATGGCGATATGGCCGCGGTCGACCGTAACGGCGGTGTCCTCCAGGCCCAGCTCCTCGACATTGCCGGCAATGCCGATGGCGAGGATGACCTTCTCGACCGTGACGGTCTGCGTGCTCCCGCCGCTCTCGACGGTCGCCGCGATGCCGTCCTCACCCTTGGTCAATCCGGCGACCGTCGCGCCGGTCAGGATCGTCATGCCCTGCTTTTCGACCGCCTTGCGCACGAAGGCGGAGATTTCCGCGTCCTCGACCGGCAGGATGCGGTCGAGCATCTCGACCACCGTCACCTCGGCGCCGAGCGTGCGGTAGAAGCTGGCGAACTCGATGCCGATGGCGCCGCTGCCGACGACCAGCAGCGATTTCGGGAAGGCCTCCGGCACCATGGCTTCCTTGTAGGTCCAGATGTCGCTGCCGTCCGGCTCCAGGCCCGGCAGGGTGCGCGCCCTTGCGCCGGTGGCGAGGACGATGTGCGGCGACGACAAGGTCGTCGTTTCCTTGCCGTCCTTCAGAACGGCCAGTTTTCCCTTGCCGGCGAGCCGGCCGTGGCCGTCGAACACCGCGACCTTGTTCTTCTTCATCAGGTGCTTCACGCCGGCGTTGAGCCGGCCGGCGACCCTGCGCGAGCGCTTGACCACCCTGGCGATATCGAAGGCGACATTGTCCGCCGACAGGCCGAAATCGCCGGCATGCTGCATCAGGTGGTAGACCTCCGATGTGCGCAGCAGCGCCTTGGTCGGAATGCAGCCCCAGTTGAGGCAGATGCCGCCGAGATGCTCGCGCTCGACCAGGGCGGCGTTCAGGCCGAGCTGGGCCGCCCGGATCGCCGCCACATAGCCGCCCGGCCCGCCGCCGACGACGATGAGATCGAAGCTGGTATCGGATTTTTCGGCCATAGTTTTCCTTACCGCCGTTATCGCCTGCGGCGCGTCGGGGGGCGGCCCCGCCCGCTAGGCCAGCATGCTGAGCGGCCGCTCGACGAAGCCCTTGAAGGCCTGGAGCCATTGCGCGCCGAGCGCGCCGTCGATGACCCGGTGATCGCAGGTCAGGGTGCAGGTCATCACGGTGGCGACCTGCATCTCGCCGTCGCGCACGACGACCTTCTGCGCGCCCGCGCCGACCGCCAGGATCGCCGCCTGGGGCGGATTGATAATCGACGTGAATTGGCCGATGCCGTACATGCCGAGATTGGAGACCGTGAAGCTGCCGCCCTGGTATTCCTCGGGCTTGAGCCGGCCCTCGCGGGCGCGGCCGGCCAGTTCCTTCATCTCGTTGGCGATCTGCGCCAGCCCCTTGCGGTCGGCGTCGAACACGATGGGTGTGATCAAGCCGCCCTCATAGGCGACCGCAACCGAAACATCGACCGTGCCAAGCTGCACCGTCGCCGTCTCGGTCCATTGCGCGTTGACCCCCGGCGCCTGGCGCAGGGCCAACGCCGCCGCCTTGATGACCATGTCGTTGACCGAAACTTTCGCCCGGCCGTCCAGCGTTTCGTTGATCTCCTTGCGGGCGGCGAGCAGCCCGTCGATCTCCATATCGACCGACAGGTAGATCTGCGGCACGTCGCGGTCGGCCTCGGTGAGCCGGCGGGCGATCACCTTGCGCACGTTGCTGTGCGGAATTTCGCGGTCTTCCGGGCCCGCAGCGGCAACCGCCGGCCGGGCCGGCGCTGCAGCGGCCGGCGCTGGCGCCGGAGCTGCGGTTTTCGGCACGGGCGCTTCCGCAGCGGGCGCGCCGGCTGCCAGGGCCTGCTCGATGTCCCGCTTGACGATCCGGCCGTGCGGCCCGCTGCCGGCGATGGCGGCGAGGTCCAGCCCGGCCTGCTTCGCCATGCGGCGGGCCAGCGGGCTGGCCGCGATGCGCTCGTCTTCCGCGGCAGCCGGGGCAGGCGGCGCGGCGGGTACTTCAGCTGCCGGTGATTCCGGCGTGGCTTCAGGTTCCGGCCCGGGCGCGGCGGGCGGCGGACTTTCCGGTTCCTGCGCAGCTTCGGGTTCCGGCTCAGGCGCCGCAGCTGCGGGTTCGGCCGCCGCGTCGCCGTCCGCCGGCAGGGCGCTCGCATCCTCGCCTTCCTCGAGCAGCCAGGCGATGACGGCGTTGACCTTCACGCCCTCGGTGCCTTCCGGCACGACGATCCGGCCGAGCACGCCCTCGTCGACCGCCTCGACCTCCATGGTCGCCTTGTCGGTCTCGATCTCGGCGATCACGTCGCCAGGGCCGACGGCATCGCCCTCCCGCTTGGCCCAGCGGGCCAGCGTGCCCTCCTCCATGGTCGGCGACAGGGCCGGCATCGTGACCGCGATCGGCATGTCTGGCGCTCCCCGTTCGGCTTCCCGGGCCGGCTCAGTCGGCGTAGCAGACGGCGCGGGCCGCCTGCACGACCCGCCCGGCGTCCGGCAACGCAAGTTTCTCGAGATTGGCGGCGTAGGGCATCGGCACGTCGGCGCCGCACACCCGTGCCACCGGCGCGTCCAGATCGTCGAACGCCTGCTCCATCGCCACGGCGCACAGCTCCGCGCCGATGCCGGCGAAGGGCCAGCCCTCCTCGACCGAGACCAGCCGGTTGGTCTTCTTCACCGACGCAACGACGGTCGCGGCATCGAGCGGCCGGATGGTGCGCAGGTCGATGACTTCGGCCGCAATGCCGTCCTTGGCCAGGATTTCCGCCGCCTCCAGCACCGTCTCCATCATCAGGGAGAAGCTGACGATGGTCACGTCCGCGCCCTCCCGGACCACATTCGCCTTGCCGATCGGCACGATATGCTCCGGGTCGGTCGGCGCCTCGCCGCTGCGGCCGTAGAGGATCTCATTCTCCAGGAAGACGACCGGGTCGTCGTCGCGGATCGCCGCCTTGAGCAGGCCCTTGGCGTCCGCTGCCGTCCACGGCGCGACCACCTTGAGGCCCGGGCAATGGGCGTACCAGCTGGAAAACTCCTGGCTGTGCTGGGCGGCAACCCGGGCGGCGGCGCCGTTGGGGCCCCGGAACACGATGGGCGCCGAAACCTGCCCGCCCGACATGTAGCGCGTCTTGGCCGCCGAATTGATGATGTGGTCGACCGCCTGCATGGCGAAGTTGAACGTCATGAACTCGACGATCGGGCGCAGCCCGGCAAAGGCCGCGCCGGTGCCGAGGCCGGTAAAGCCGTGCTCGGTGATCGGCGTGTCGATGACCCGATTGGCGCCGAATTCGTCGAGCAGGCCCTGGCTCACCTTGTAGGCGCCTTGGTATTCGGCGACCTCTTCGCCCATCAGGAATACCCGCTCGTCGCGGCGCATTTCCTCCGCCATGGCGTCGCGCAGCGCCTCGCGGACGGTGACCTCCTTCGTCTCGCCGGCATAGTCTGCCTCGGCAATTTCGGCGACCGGTGCCGCCGGTGCGACGGACGCAGGCGCCGCAGCCGGCTCGGGCGCGGCGGCAGGCGCGGGCGCGGATTCCGCCGGCGCGGCGCGGTTTTCGCCGCCTTCGGCCGGCAGGGCGTCAGCGTCTTCGCCCTCTTCGAGCAGCCAGGCGATCACCGCATTGACTTTCACGCCTTCCGTGCCTTCGGCGACCGCCAGCCTGCCGACGATCCCCTCCTCAACCGCCTCGACCTCCATGGTCGCCTTGTCGGTCTCGATTTCGGCGATCACGTCACCGGGGGAGACGCTGTCGCCCTCCTCGACCAGCCAGCGCGCCAGCGTGCCCTCCTCCATGGTCGGCGACAGGGCCGGCATCAGCACTTCAATCGGCATGGACGTTCCCCGGAACGTTGAAATCTTGCGGACAGTCGCGCATCAGGCCGCCAGCACATCGGTATAGAGTTCCGCGGGGTCCGGCTCCGGGCTGTTCTGCGCATACTCCGCCGCATTGTTGACGACGGCGCGGATGTTCCGGTCGATCTCCTTGAGATCGTCTTCCGCCGCGCCGTCGGCCGCCAGCAGCGCCTTGACCCGCTCGATCGGATCGCGTTCCTCGCGCATCCTCTGGACTTCCTCGCGCGAGCGGTATTTCGCCGGGTCGGACATGGAATGGCCGCGGTAGCGGTAGGTCACCATCTCCAGGATGACGGGGCCGTCGCCGTTGCGGGCATGGGCGACCGCCTTCTCGCCTGCAGCCCTCACCGCCAGCACGTCCATGCCGTCGACCGCTTCGCCCGGTATGCCGTGGGCCGCGCCGCGTTGATGCAGGTCGATGGTCGACGACGCCCGCTCGACCGAGGTGCCCATGCCGTATTTGTTGTTCTCGATCACGTAGACCACCGGCAGGCGCCACAACTCGGCCATGTTGAAACTCTCGTAAACCTGCCCCTGGTTGGTCGCGCCGTCGCCGAAATAGGTCAGGCAGACGCCGCCGTCGCCGGAATATTTGTGGGCGAAGGCGACGCCGGTTCCGAGCGGCACCTGAGCGCCGACGATGCCGTGGCCGCCGTAGAAGCGCTCCTCCAGGCTGAACATGTGCATCGAGCCGCCCTTGCCCTTGGAATAGCCGCCGATCCGGCCGGTCAGCTCCGCCATCACGCCTTTCGGGTCCATCCCGCAGGCCAGCATATGGCCGTGGTCGCGATAGGCGGTGATGACCGAATCGCCCTCCCGGATCGCTGCCTGCATGCCGGTCACGACCGCTTCCTGGCCGATATAGAGATGGCAGAATCCGCCAATCAGGCCCATGCCGTATAGCTGGCCGGCCTTCTCCTCGAAGCGCCGGATCAGCAGCATGTCGCGATAGTAGGACAGCAGCTCGTCGCGGGTTGCGGACCCGGTATCCGCGGCGGCGTCGCTGGGCACGGTTCACCTCTACGGACTGGTTGTACGAAGCACCCGGAAGCGGGCCACGCCGCATTAGATGGATCGAACGCCGCCGCGCCACAAGGCAAAAATCGGCACGCCCGTTTTCGGGCGCGGCATCGGGCTACCGGAGATCTACGATCGTCCGGTCCGATAACGCATTGACCGGAATCAAATCACTCGGACGGAAGCGGCTCGCGGTAACGGATGACGATCTCGTCCGGCCGGCCGAGATAGAGCCGGCGGCGCAGCGCCTCGTCCAGCATGTCGGCGTCGGTCCTGCCCTGCTGAAGCAGGCTTGCCTTGTGCAACAGCCAGCTGTGCTGCGCCCGGAGCGCCGCCTTTTCGCGCTTCAGCGCGTTCAGCCGGTCCGACAGGCCGATCCAGGCCTGCAGACCGCGGTCGCCGTGGACCGTGTGGTAGCCGAGATAGCCCAGACACAGCAGCGCGATGCACGGCAGAACCAGTGCCCGCAGCTTCTTCTGCAAGATGCGCAGGATGAACATGGCGCGACGGAATCACTTTGCGAAGCGCAAGTCAACATAAATATTCATTGATTTCCGGCAAGTTACTTTGGTTCGCTTCGACAATACTTGAGAACGAATCCTTCAAAACGACTTAAGGGCAGCGGGCGGGTTCGATCGTCTCGACCCGCCGCGATACCCCTGTCCTTCCCCCTCTTCAGAGGGGGAAGTGGCCGAGCGCAGCGAGGTCGATGGGGGTGCCCTACCTGCCGGAACCTGCGCCTGTTCCGCAATGCACGTCCGGCGACGGGTCACCCCCACCTGACCTCCCCCTCTGAAGAGGGCGAGGAATAACCCGGCGATGCGGCAGTTGCCGCAGAAACGGCGGCGCAACGAATTTCAGGATGAATTCCCAACCGGAGCGCTGCCGGCTCGGGAATTGCGGCGGAGCGCCGTGCGTCCGGCGTAGGTTGCCGCCGGGCCGAGCCGTTCCTCGATGCGCAGGAGCCGGTTGTATTTCGCCGTGCGGTCGGAGCGCGAGAGCGAGCCGGTCTTGATCTGGCCGCAGTTGGTGGCGACGGCGAGGTCGGCGATGGTCGAATCCTCGGTTTCTCCGGACCGGTGCGACAGGACGGCGGCGTACCCCGCCCGGTGCGCCATTTCGACGGTTTCCAGCGTTTCGGTGAGCGTGCCGATCTGGTTGACCTTGACCAGGATCGCGTTGGCGACGCCGCGTCCGATGCCCTCGGAGAGCCGCGCCGGATTGGTGACGAACAGGTCGTCGCCGACGAGCTGGACCCGGTCGCCCAATGCCTCGGTGAGCGCCGCCCAGCCGTCCCAGTCGTCTTCCGCCATGCCGTCTTCGATTGAGACGATCGGATAGCGGTCGGCCAGGTCCTGCCAGTATGCGGCCATCCCGTCGGGCGACAGGCGTTTGCCCTCGCCGTCGAGATGGTAGGCGCCGTCGTGGTAGAACTCCGTCGACGCCGCATCGAGCGCCAGGACGACGTCGCCGCCGAGCGTATAGCCGGCGGCGGCGACGGCCTCCGCCACGAAATCGAGCGCCTCTTCGGCGCCGCGCAGCGCCGGTGCGAACCCGCCCTCGTCGCCGACATTAGTGTTGTGGCCGGCTTTCTTCAGACCGGCGCGCAGGGCGTGGAAGACCTCGGCGCCCATGCGCAGGCCCTCGGCAAAGGTCTCCCCGCCGACCGGCAGAATCATGAACTCTTGGATGTCGACCGGATTGTCGGCATGGGCCCCGCCGTTGACGATGTTCATCATCGGCGTGGGCAGGACCCGCGCGCCCGGCCCGCCCAGATAGCGGTAGAGCGGCATGCCGATTCCGTCCGCCGCGGCCCGGGCGACGGCGAGACTGACGCCCAGAATGGCGTTGGCGCCGAGGCGTCCCTTGTTTTCCGTGCCGTCCAGTTCGCGCAGGATCGTATCGATATGGACCTGCTCCAGCGCGTCGAAGCCGGAGAGCGTGTCGAAGATTTCGCCGTTGACCGCGTCGACGGCCGCCAGCACGCCCTTGCCGCCATAACGGCCGCTGTCGCCGTCGCGCTTCTCGACGGCCTCGTGCGCGCCGGTCGACGCGCCGGACGGCACCGCCGCCCGCCCGAAGCCGCCGCTGTCCAGATGGACATCGACCTCGACGGTCGGGTTGCCGCGGGAATCCAGGATTTCGCGGGCGACGATATCGACGATGTCGGTCATGGCGGCTCGGATCGCAATTCTATCGGGGAGGGTCGGCGCGGCGGCGCTCAGGCGAGGCGGACCGGGTTCGCTTTCGCCAGGTAGTCGATCTCGGCAAGGGTCCGCAGAAGCTCGGGCAGTTCGCGCACCGGCACCATGTTCGGGCCGTCGCTGGGCGCGCTGTCCGGGTCCTGGTGGGTTTCCATGAACACCGCAGCGACGCCGATTGCGGCGGCGGCCCGCGCCAGCACTGGCACGAATTCGCGTTGGCCGCCGGAGGACGCGCCCTGCCCGCCCGGCTGCTGCACCGAATGGGTCGCGTCGAACACCACCGGATAGCCGTTCCGCGCCAGGATCGGCAGCGCGCGCATGTCGGAAACCAGCGTGTTATAGCC
Source organism: Alphaproteobacteria bacterium (assembly GCA_965202925.1). Taxonomy (GTDB): domain Bacteria; phylum Pseudomonadota; class Alphaproteobacteria; order Bin65; family Bin65; genus Bin65. The sequence goes on from CBDBCG010000005.1 coordinate 547,736, forward strand.
GAAGCTCACGCCGCGCTCGGTCTGGAGGATATTCCGGTTGCCGGTGCTGGCGACCTTGGCAAGGACGTTCTTCATGTCCCAGGGCGCCAGGAACTGGCCCTTCTTGACGTTGACCGCCCGGCCCGTGCGCCCGGCGGCGAGCAGCATGTCGGTCTGGCGGCACAGGAAGGCCGGGATCTGCAGCACGTCGACCGCCGGGGCGGCGGCCGCGCACTGTTCCTCGGTGTGCACATCGGTCAGCACCGGCAGGCCGGTCGCCGCGCGGACATCGTCGAAAATAGCCAGCGCCTTGTCGAGGCCGATGCCGCGCGGACTGCCCAGGCTGGTCCGGTTGGCCTTGTCGAAGCTGGTCTTGTAGATCGCCCGCATCCCCGCGCTCTCGGCGGCCTCTTTCACCGCCGCCGCCATCTCCAGTGCGTGATCGCGCGATTCGAGCGCGCACGGCCCGGCGATCAGCACAAAGGGCCGGTCGTTGGCGATCTCGATATCGCCGACGCGGACGGAATGGCATTGCAGGGCGGCAGCGCCTTCGGGCATGGCGGGTTCCGACGGTGGATCGACAGTGGATCGACAGTGGATCGGCGCGAATGTAAGGCGCGCCGGCCGGCAAGTCAGCCGCGCAGGTGTCTCACGCCGGCGGCGGTTCCCAGCCCGACCCGACATTCGAACAAATCGCAACCATCGCGCGTTGACTCACAGGCGGCTGTCGCGCAGGCTCGGTTGGCACAAAACAGGGCCGCCGGGGACGGGATCGGGGACGGGTCGCGGCGTCCGGGCAACGCCGGCGGGACGGGAAAGACGATGGCAGAGAACGTCACGAACGAGCTGCTCTTCGAGCACCTGAAGGCCATTCAATCCAGGCTTTCGACGATGGACGACCGTCTCCGGAACCTCGAAACCGACATGCGCAGCGTGAAGGGCCATATGGCCAGCTTCCTGCAAGCAGAAGTGGCGCAGGACGGAGCGATCGCGGCAATCCAGGCCCGGCTCGACCGCATCGAGCGCCGTCTCGATATCGCGGATTGACCCGTCCGGCCGCCTGCTTCCCGGGAACGATCGAGTGTCGCTCAACCCCTATCTGTTTTTCGACGGCAACTGCCGCGAGGCCTTCGAGTTCTACCGCTCGGTCTTCGGCGGAGACTTCTCGGTGATCCAGACGTTCGGCGACGGACCGCCCGATATGGGCGTCCCGGAGGCGGAAAGGGACCGGATCATGCACGTTTCGCTGCCGATCGGATCGGCCGTCCTGATGGGCAGCGACAGCTGTTCGGCATTCGGGCCGCCGCCCGCCGCCGGCGACAATTTCGCCATGTCCCTGACCGGCGAGAGCCGGGAGCATTGCGATGCGGTTTTCGCCGCGCTCTCGGCGGGCGGCTCGGTCAGGATGCCGATGCAGGAAACCTTCTGGGGCGCCTATTTCGGCAACTGGACCGACCGGTTCGGCATCGCCTGGATGATCAGCTTCGAGCAGCCGAAGGACTAGGAGTCCGGCGGCCCTACCGCGCTCCCGCCAGCCGCACGATCGAGGCGGACCAGTCGAGCAGGTCCATGAGACGCGCCACATAGTGGTCGCGGGCGCCGAACGTGGCGTCCGTTTCGCCGGTCAGGTTGGCTTCGAACACGTCCAGCAGACGGTTCAGCCGCCGCGCATGGAGGCCGAGCGCCCGCTGAACCGGATCGGCGACCACGCCGGCGAAGGCGGTCAGCATGGCGAGCGGCACCAGCATTCCGGCAAAGACGCCGGCGTAGAGCAGCGGCGAGGCCTTGACCGAAACCAGGCTGTAATACAGTCCGCCCGCCCACGGCCCGGCCCAGAAGCCGGCGACCGCGGCCGAGTGGGCGATGGAGCCGGCGACGACGCCGGAGAGCGCCGCCGCCCCGGGCGTGAATTTCTGGCTGGCGACAAAGCCGGCGCCGGCCGCGAACAGGGAGGCGGTGATATCAGCCGCCGCCGCGCGGCTGCCAAGATAATCCTGCATCGCGGCGCGGACCCTGTCGCGGAATTCCCGGTCGTCGGCCCGGTCGCCGACAATCTTCAGCAAGCGGTCGAAATGCGCCGCCATTCGCGGATCGGCGAGCGCCTCCTCGACCAGCCGGTCCCGGTCGATCCGGCGGTCGCCCTGGTCCAGCGGCAGTTCGAGCAGATCGGCGTGGAGGCGCCATTCCAGCTCGCGCGCAACCTGCGTCTTCCAGAACAGGTTGCGCCCGGTCAGCCGGGCGGCCGCCTTGCGCGCGCCGGCAGCGCGCAACCCCGCTGCGCCGAGGCCGCCCAGCGCCGTCGCCGCGCCGGCCGCGACATTCCAGGGCGCGCGCACGAGATCCAGGCCGAAAGCGTGGCGATGCAGCCCGAGCGTTCCGCGCAGCCCGAAATTCCGGTCGACGAATTCCGGTATCCGGGCGCGCCGCCCGGCGACATAGCGGCGCACGGCGTCGCCGAAGATCGCCTCGACCTCCTGCCGGTCCAGCAGCGGCAGCGCGATCTCCGTACCGGCGACGGGCGTGGCCTGTTGGGGCGCTCCGGGCGGCGGCGATGTGGACGGCGCGATCATCCCCGGTCATGTGGGGACGGGGCGGGCGGCGTCAAAGGGTTCGGCGACAGAAACCCGCGCCGGGACCAAGCGCATACGGCCTATCACTTCCCCTTCCCGTCATTTCGACCGAAGCGGCAAAGCCGCGTAGTGGAGAAATCTAATACATAATGATGCCAAGGATGGACAGAGGCATGAATTCTGGCTGTTTTCCTTGGCTTCAGGGGTTTTCCTTCCGACACCGGCACACTACATTGCGCCCTGTTGCGCAGTCTCCGGGTACCTATCGGGTACCGGATTACACCGCCGGGAAGACCCTCCATGCCGAAAATCACCAAGCGCCTAGTCGACTCCCTCCGGCCCCACGAACGCGAGCGCGTCGTCTGGGACGACGAAATCAAGGGCTTCGGCGTGCGCGTCCATCCGACCGGCAAGCGGGTCTACATCGTCAAGTACCGCCACAGGGGGCGTGTCGTAAAGACCACGATCGGGCCGCACGGCCCGATCGCCCCGGCCGAGGCGCGGGCGCGGGCGGCCGAGATCATCACCGCCGCCCGTACCGGCCGGGATCCCGCGGCGGCCGGCGGACGCGGCGCCCGGGGGCCGTCCATGGCCGAACTGGCGCAGCGGTTCCTGGAGGAGTATGCCGCCGCCCATTGCAAGCCCGGCACCCGTAAGGTCTACCGCAGCGCACTGGTGAACCATGTCATCCCGAGGCTCGGCAACCGCCGGGTCGCCGACATCGAGCGGGCCGACATCGTCGCGCTGCACCATGCGCTGCGGGCGACGCCCTACCAGGCCAACCGGACCGTCCAGATCCTGTCGCGCCTCTTCACCCTGTCCGAGGTCTGGGGCCTGCGCCCGGACGGCTCCAATCCGTGCCGGCACGTCAGGCGGTACCGCGAGGAGAAGCGCGAGCGCTTCCTGTCCGACGCGGAATACGCACGCCTCGGCGCGGCCCTGAAGGAGGGCGAGGACCGGGGGCTGGAGCCGCCCGAGGTCGTGGCGGCGATCCGCCTGCTGATGCTGACCGGCTGCCGGCGCTCGGAGATCCTGATGCTGCGCTGGGAGCATGTCGACCTGGAGGCCGGCGAATTGCGCCTGCCCGATTCGAAAACCGGGGCCAAGACGGTGCATCTGGGCGAGCCGGCCATCGCCGTGCTGCGCGCGATCCCGAAGCGCGCGGGCGATCCCCTGGTCGTCGCCGGCAGCCGGCCCGGCAGTCCGATGAAGAATCTGCACTACTACTGGGAGCGCATCTGCCGGCGGGCCGGTCTGGAAGGGGTGCGGATTCACGACCTGCGACACAGCTACGCCAGCGGCGGCCTGCTGGTCGGCGAGGGATTGCCGATGATCGGCAAGCTGCTGGGCCACACCACCGTGCACATGACCGCCCGATACGCTCATCTCGCCGACGACCCGCTCAAGTCCGCTGCCAACCGCATCGCCAGCCGGATCGCGGAGGTCGCGGGGTAGGTCGCGGGACGGAACGGCGAGCTGAAAACTCCAAGTCCGGGCAGTTCATCGAGAAAGCCGGTGAGAAAGTCTGGGGCGGCTGACGAGGCGTATTCCGGTGGTTTCCCGGGCGGCCAGCTCTCCCTCGCTCCGGTCTTCCCGGCGCTGCTGCGCCGGCGGGGTGACGACAGTGGCAGATCATGCGATCGGGCGGCCGATGACTGCTGCGCCGAGAGCGAAGATAATTGACAAGTTGCCGCGGCCGTCTGCACCTTACTGAATAGGGAGAAACGAGCGGACAGTCGATGTTGACCGAGAATGACGTTGTCCGTGCTGTAGCAAGGTACCTTCAGGAGGACGGCTGGCGTATTATTAGCACAAGCAGCGCCAGAGAGCATGGTCACGATATCTTGGCGACGAAGAGCGGAGCGACCCTCGCAGTCGAGGCCAAGGGCGAGACTTCGAGCAAACCTGGCACCAAGAGGTACGGCGAGCCATTCACCTCAAGCCAGAAGCACAGCCACGTAGCTAAGGCACTGTACAAGGCAGCGTCCGTCATCAGCGCCGGTCAATACCGAGCCGGAATCGCGTTACCCTCAAGCGAGAGGCACCGCAAGTTGGTTGAGGACATCGGCCCCGCACTGGAAGCGCTCAACGTGGCGGTGTTTCTCGTCAACGATAAACTTGCCGTTCAATGCTGGCGTGACAGGTCCCGAAAGTCAAACTGACTCACAGCCCGCCGGATGCCGCGCTTGACAAGCCGCGCCGTGAGCGTCGCGATCGAGATGCCGCGCAGCGCGTCGATCGGGGCGGGCTCAATCAAGGCAGGCTCCGTTCGAACGGCTCCCGGTCCGGCTTGCGCGGGTAGTTTGGCTCGAACCGCAAAGCCGACGCAGCCTTTCTCATTGCAGGAATACCTCTTCCCGGACATTGCGGATCCGCGGGTTTTTCCTGTTCGGATCGACGTAGGGCGGGTCGCCCTCCATGCGGGGGCGCGGATCGAAACTCTCGCGCGCACGTGCGAGCGCAGACTCGTACTCGTCGCCCCCTCCGTGCGGGGGCGTGGATTGAAGCGCCCGCTTCGCGATGCGCTCGAAGTGTTCGTGGTGGTACTGCCCTCCGGCCGCAAACGCTTATTCGTCCAGTGTCAGAACAAAGGGAAACGCGCTTGGAAGATGCACGGTGATACCGGATCAATGGATGTCCGCGAGGCACGGTCTGGTGCCGCTGGGATGCTTGCCGCGAACCGACGGGGAGAGCGCGAACCTCTCCAGCCTGATGATATGACACCAACACCGGTGCTTGGAAAGTTATGCCCGATCAAGTTATGCTCGATCATCTTGCGCAACTTGAAACTGACCGCTATCAAGACTGTGACATCCTGTTGTGAGAGTGGGACGGTCGGGGATGAGCCACCCTAGGAGATCTTGAGTCCGGCTTCGCTGAGACGCAAAAAGCACAACCACGGAGACTCCATAATGTATATATTGCGTGCGAGAATAGAAAATATACGGATCATCTCCAGTTTTGATATCGACCTTACGAAAGATCAGCCAGCTGGCTGGCACGTCATACTTGGTGATAACGGCTCCGGCAAGTCGACGTTAATCCGAGCCCTCGCCATCGCCCTCGTAGGACGTGAAAATGCCGCAGCTTTACGACAGAATTGGTCATCGTGGCTTGAAGAAGGTGAGTCGTCGGGAACCATATCTCTCACCGTAAGGGCAGACGAAGATTTGGATGGATGGGTGGAAAAGGGGAAACTATCGAAAAAGCCCATAAGGCCCCGGGTTGCATTTTCGCTCACGGAGTCCCAGGAATCTGTGTCTACAGAATTCAGCGGTGACTATACCAAACGCACTGTATGGGGAGGAGGTAGAGGCTGGTTCTCTGCCGCGTTCGGCCCTTTCCGTCGTTTCAGAGGTGGAGATCGAGACTACGAAAAGCTGTATTACAGCCACCCGCGTTTGGCTGCTCACCTTTCTGCGTTCGGCGAGGCTGTAGCGCTCTCTGAGGCGTTGGAATGGATCAAGAGTTCCCAGTTTCGTGCGCTTGAAAAAGACCCGAAAGCAACTGCTCTCACACAGGGGTTGGTGAATTTTATTAATTCATCCGAACTACTTCCACATGGTGCCAAGATTGCTGAAGTCACCTCATCTGGCGTGATGCTGGACAACGGTGCTGGTACGGTGGTACCTGTCGAAGAAATGTCGGACGGGTACCGCTCTGTATTGGCGATGACTTTTGAGATACTCCGCGCAATGGAGACCGCATACGGCACTGATACTCTTCTCGATTCACTCAAAGCGGATACAGGCAGTGTGAACTTGCCGGGAGTAATCCTCATCGACGAGATCGATGCCCACCTTCACCCTGCTTGGCAAAAGCGAATAGGCACTTGGTTCATTGAGCGATTCCCGAGGGCACAGTTCTTTGTCACCACACACAGTCCGATCATCTGCCAAGCGGCCGAGCGGGGATCTATTTGGCGGCTTGTGAATCCCGGATCAGATGTAACCTCGGGACGGGTCAAGGACTCGGATCTCGATCGGCTGCTGTACGGCAACGTTCTCGAAGCATTTTCAACGGAATTTTTCGGCACAGATGTAACTCGTTCTCCAACTTCAAAAGAGATGTTACGTGAACTTGCCCAGCTCAACCGCAAGAGCCTGACGGGAGAGCTGACTGAGCAGGAGAAAAACAAACGCTTGGACCTTCAACACCGCTTGCCGACCACAGCCAGCGATTTGAAAGAGTGAAATTGGCATGCAGCGCCTTCATGATCCGGGTCTGCCTACGGCTGTGGCAAAGAAGCTCAATGTATATCAGGCTGAAGTCAACAACTCAGGCGACTATCCCACACAGGTAGCGGAAGGTAAGCGCCTTTTTGGCTCTCGAAAATCCGATGCTGCATTCCGCACGGTTCGGGAACGCCTCGCACAAATGTGTGCCGGCGCGCAGCGCTGTGTATATTGCGAGGATTCGGTCGGAGACGAAGTTGAACACATCAAGCCCAAGGACCTGTATCCGGAGGAAGTATTTCGTTGGCCAAACTACGTATATGCCTGCGGGCCTTGCAATAGTCGCAAGAACAACAAGTTCGCAGTTATCACTGATGCAGGATGCGTGGTGGTGACCCGAAGGCGCGGCAAACCTATCACTCCTCCAGAACCAGGCGAACCTGCCTTTATCAACCCCCGCATCGAGAATCCCCGAGTTCTAATTACAATGGACCTGCTCGGAACATTTTTTGTGCTACCGCGAGACGGCCTCGAAGCCGACCAGACGAGCCGCGCTGATTTCACGATCGAGACGCTGGGTTTAAACCGCGACCTTTTGCTTGAGGCACGGAAGAACGCCTTTAGTGGCTATCGCGCGAGGCTATCTGAATACCATACAAAGCGTGAATCTGGCGCCACGGAGGCGGAGCTTTGGATTCTGCGTTCGGATTTACTGTCAAATCCGCATCCGACTGTTTGGGAAGAGATGAAGTGCCAAGCTGACGATATTACTGATATCGGCGAACTGTTTAAAGATGTTCCAGAAGCTCGGGAATGGCATAGGTAATGGCGACCGAACCAAGTGGCACGGACGCAGTCTCTCGCGTTGAAGTGAAGGAAATTCGACATAACCGAACAATCACAGAATAGGTGCATTCGATTTGAAACAAGCGGTGGTCGTGGAAAGAATTTCTCCTTCGCACGATAGCTCTACCTTGCCAGAATGACATTCTGTAAATCAACATCTTTCTAAGAATTATCAACGTCTTTCCAGGAATTAAAGTCCGAATATCTTGATAGCTTTCCGATACCTCAGTCTTCCGTCATTGTGTAAATGCCGTTTGAGTTTTAAACTCAGCGCAACCGTGCGCAGCATTTTTCCAAGAATTCGATCATGTAGCAATAGACAACACGCAGGTTGAAAGCTACCCAACTGATCACCAACCCGGCAGCATGGCTTACGCGGACCCGTCGCGGGGCCTAGGCATGGTGCTTCGCCCAGCGGGTTGCCGTACCGGATGAATCGAGAATCGGCGAAGGCGTACGCTTTGGGGACGTAGCGATTCGCTGCAGTCAGAATGTTGTACGCACCCTCGCCGATCCGGACGGGGACGTTCGAACGGATTTGTTCCGCCAGTCCGAAGTGGTCTATATGCGGATGCGAAACCATAATGCCGAGCAGGCCTGATTCCGAGCCCGGCGATGGCCGGCCGTGATGCCGGGCCCCTCCCCACCTTGTGTCCCGGCCACAAAGCCGGAGGAACTGTCCTCCGGGGTGCCACGGCAGATCGCAGCAGACCGACGAATGTCCCGGTGCATCGGGCCTCTCGACGGTTTGCGGATTGCTCCGGTCCGCGGGCTCCTGAGCGATGAACGCGGACCGGGTCATCAAATCGAACGCGCAGATTTTCAATACCGTGACCCGGGCCGGCGGCGCGTGGCGCTGAAGCACCGTTTCGGAGCCCCCCGGGAGTTGGAACTCGAACCGGAGTGCCGCGAGCAGTGCGTGGGTCCGGTAGTCGGCGGTGGTCTCGTCGATCCGGGCTGTCGATCCGGGCTGTCGATCCGGGCTGTCGATCCGGACCGGGATATCCCGCCGGGCGCCGCCCCCGCGGTAGCGCACGATGGCGATGTCGCCGACATCGCTCCGGATGTCTCCCGCATCGGCTCAGATCGAGGTGGATACGGCCGCCGACCGCGATCGCGATCCCGGCGGTCAGCACCCAGGCGAAACGGGTGTCCCGCGAGCGAATCAGGGCCACGCCACCACGACAAGAGTCAGGAGCGCCGTCCGGAATCGCGCATTGCCGATCCGATGCCTGCCTGCCTGCCTCGCGCTCTTTGTCCGCTGTCGAGTGTTGCAATGCAGACCGGATTACATGAGAGACCGACTCCCTGTCGTGCCGCCCGGCGCGCGATCGATGAACCGAACGGGCCGGACGTCGTCGAAAGGAAGGCCGCACGGCGGCACCGCAGGCACCCGTCTTCGTGCAATTCGCCGAGACGCGCCACGACTTCTTCCCGGTCCTCCCCAGATTGGGGACGCGCGATCCGTGGCGGCCTGCGGTGCCGGATAAGGGTTTCCGATAGCCGCCATTGCAAAATCCAACTGGCCCCGGGCGGCCGCGCTCCCACCTGACTCCCGAAGGGCATCCCCTGCGGACGCGCCCCTGCACGGATACGGAACCATCGGGAGATGCGCGCACGAAACCCAGGCAGCCGGAAGACGGCACGCTACCCCGGCCGCGGGACGCGCCGGGCCCGGTTCCGCGGGTTCCGGGACGCGGCTCCGGCCCCGATGACAGCGCCGCGCACGGACAGCCGTGGTCGGCGTTCTTGTTTCCGGAATGCCGCAGGCGCCCCCATTCCCGGCTTGATATCGAGCCGTCGGGCGCAGACGACGCCGATCGGGCGCCGGAGAGGGCGTCCGGAAGCGAAAAGGAGTGGAAAGACAATGGCTTGCGCCGTCACGGCGGCGGCGCAGGGCAGGCTTCAGCCGCGCCGTTTTATGCGCGATAGCTATCGCTATCGCGCATAAAATTGTCAATTTGCTTTCGTACCCGGCGGCTCCCCCGACCCGCGACAGGGCACGACACTTCGCCTCTCTCGGACGGCAACCCGTTGAATTAAAGCGATTATTCGGGAATCCGCCGGCCCTGTCCGGGACATGTTGGCAGACCGCCGGGGCCGCCGGACCCGCCGATTTTTATGCGCGATAGCATTTTTTGAATCTGCCCCCGTTCGGGGCGCGCGGACCCGATTCTGCCCGCCGATCCGCCATTGCGGTCTGTTCCGGCCACCGGACATCATAGCCCGGCGGCCGTTTCCGTACACCCCCGGCGCGTCTCAGCCCCGTCCCTGCATCCGGGCGAGCTGCGCCGCCCCGCTGCGCCTGGCGAGCAGCCGCTCGCCGTAGCGGTTGACCATCGCCGTCGACTTCCACCGCCCGGCATGCAGGATCGCCGGCAGCTCGATGCCGGCGGCCACCATGTCCTGGGCCGCGCCGACCCGGGTGCTGTGGCCCGACAGGTCCGCCACAACCGTCTCCGGCAGGCCGGCCTCGCGCGCCATCGCCTTGAAGATGCGCGGCACCTCGCAGGGGTTCAGCCGCTCGCCGACCCGACCGCCCTTGCGGACCGCGCGAAACAGCATGCCGTCCGCGATCCCGGCGCGGTCGAGCCACGCCCGGACCAGCCGGACGGTGTCCCGGCCGACCCAGACGACCTCGCCCCGGCCCTCGCAATCGGTCTTGGAGCGGCGCACCAGCAGGCTGCCGTCTCCGGGCAATTCCTCAAGCAGGTCAACGACTTGCAATGACACCAGCTCCGCCCGGCGCAGCATCGCGTCGTAGGCGACGGCGAGCAGGGCGCGGTTACGGTCGTCCAGCAGTCTGTCGCCCGCCGCCTCCAGCAGACGCCGGCGCAGCGGCCAGGTCAGCCCCCTCGCCTGGTCCTGGCGCCGCCCCTTCTTCCGGTGCATGCGCTTGAGCGCGAGCTGCACCGGCGGGCTCTTCACCGTCTTCTCCAGCCCGAGCGCCCGGTGGGCGATGCCGATGCTGGTGACGTAGCGGCGCACCGTCGCCGGAGCCCGCGTCTCCGCCTTGGCGTCGACGAAGGCGGCGATGGTCTCGGGCGTGGCCGGCAGCGGCCTTTCCCCGCGCTCCGCGCACCACTCGGCGTAGATGGCGAGATCGGACCTCAGCGCCCGCTCGGTGCTGTCGCTGAACGCGCCGCGGGCGGCCCGAACGAACTGTCCGAGCTGCTCCTCCAGCGCGGGTTCCCGGACCGCCGCGGGCTCCTCGCAGGCGTTGAACGGGGGTTCAAGGAACATTCGGGGGCCTCCGCACCGTCCGCACACAGGCCCCCGGATTACGCGCGATAGCGATAGTTATCGCGCACAAAAGCGGAAGGTGGAGGCGCGTGTGTCCGAACGTACCGAATGGGTCGGCAGGCCCGTGTCCGGCGTCATGACGCCGCGGTCCTGCCGCCCGGGTCCTGGCGCCCGGCCGGGCACGCCGAAACGGCCCCCCGGTCCAGCACGCCGTCCGGCACGAACATGAGGGTGGAGCAATGGCTTCAAACGCGATGACATGGCCGCGGGAGCGGCGGTCCGAGAGCATCGGAACGAAACCCGGGGCGGCGCCCGGGAAAGACCTCCACGGCGGGGAGCCCGGCGCGCGCGGAGCGGCGCCATCGACCCCGGCGCGCCCCCCGTCCAGACCCGGCCCGCGCTCCGGGCGCGCCCGCGCCCGCCGCCTCTCCCTCCTCCTCCCCGTCCTCGCGCTGCTGCTCGGCGCGCTCGGCCCGTTCGCCCCCGCGCCCGCCGAGGCGCAGACCGTCACACTGGTGACCAACTTCGGGCAGACCAAGCTGACAGGGACCCGGTTCACCGGCGACAATTCGTTAGCCCAGGGCTTCAGGACGGGGAGCAATTCCGGGGGTTACACGCTGACGAGCATCGAGGCGATATCGCGCGGAGGCGGGACCGCCGTCCAGGCCGCGACCGTCCGGGCGGAGCTGTGGTCGGCCACCACGGGTGGAGCGCCGGACTCCAAGATAGCGGATCTGACAATCCCGACGGGTGCGGTGGCGGCAAACACCACGATGTCCTTCGGAGCGCCCTCGGGCACCACGTTGACGGCGAACACGACCTATTACTTCGTCATTTATACGGTCGGTGCGTTCGACTTGGCTCTGGAAGGTACGAGCGCCCACGCCGAGGACAGTGGCGGTCAATCCGGCTGGACGATCGCGGACGCGCTACGCTTTCAAGCACGTAGCGATACGCCAAGTGGAGCGAGTTGGGCCACCGATAGTCAGGGTGCCATCGCCCTGATACGCGTGAAGGGCTCGGCCAAGCAGGACACCACCAACGCCAACCTGTCCGCCCTGACGGCGGCGACCCACACGAGTTCGACGGGCACGTTCACGTCGCTGACGCTCACGCCCTCGACCTTCGCGGCGACCACCACGTCCTACACGGCGACGGTGGGGAACGCGCGGACGCACCTGAAGCTCACCCCGACGGTGGCCGCCACCGGCGCCACGGTGAAGGTGGGCAAGGGGACGAGCCTCGCCACGGTCACCAGCGGCTCGGCGAGCGCCGCCATCCCGCTCTCGGTGGGCTCGAACGCCATCACGGTCGAGGTCACCGCCCAGGACAACACCACGAAGAAGACCTACACCGTGACGGTGAGGCGACACGCCGCCAGTACCATCTGGCATGCGACGTTGACGCCGCAGGCATTCACTACCGGCGTGGGGGGAGTCGGCTGCACAAGCAAGGCCGAATGCGATACGCAGCTGAGTGACAACAGCTTCTCGTTCGGCGGCACGAACTATCACTTTGTGGGCTTCTCGGACGCAAATACGGGCACGGGCGCGAATAAGCTATTTGTGCAATTGAATGCGGATACCACTGCTGCATTTCGGGCTCTCAAGCTCTGCGTCGGGTCATTAGAATTTGCGATTGCCGACATTAGCCAAGACCTTGTGCGATTGGCTTCGACCACCGACCCCGGCTGGACCGCCGGTACCCCGGTCGAGCTCAGCATCGGCTCGTCCTGCTCGCAGCAGACCACGACGCCGACGCAGTCCTCCGACGCGACCCTGTCCGGCCTGACGGCGACCCAGGCCACGAGCGCCTCGGGCCCGTTCTCGGCGCTGAGCATCGGCAACTTCGCCTCGGGCACCACGTCCTACGCGGCGTCGGTCGCCAATTCCATCACCCACGTCAAGCTGACCCCGACGGTCAACGATTCCAACGCCACGGTGAAGGTGGGCAAGGGGTCGAGCCTGACCACGGTCACCAGCGGTCAGCCGAGCGCCGCCATCCCGCTCTCGGTGGGCCAGAACGCCCTCAAGGTCGAGGTCACCGCCCAGGACGGCACCACGCGGACCTACACCGTGACGGTGACGCGCCGGCAGGCGCAGACCCAGGCCCCCGCCCCCGTGGTCCCGACCGGGCGGGGGGAGACCGTCTGGTCCGCCACGCTGACGGTGCAGAATCTGGGCGCGCCCCTGCTGGGCTGTTCGACGGTCGGGGCCACGAGGTGCGCATTGACGAGCGTGCTCACGGACGACGACTTCAGCCTCTTCGGTAAGACGTATAGCGTCAGGAGCATCCAGCTGAACGCCGGCACGCTGGTAGTTACCTTCGACCAGTCAACTTCAACGCAGGCGGCAAGGCGGCTGACGCTGCATGTCGGCGACCGCGAGTTACCGCTTGCAGAAGGCACCTTTAACCCTTCGCGGGGCCAGGTGACCTGGAGCAGCACCGGCCTGACCTGGTCGGCGAGCCAGTCGGTGCCGCTGCGCGTGACGCTCGGGCCGCGCTGGAGCGGCGTGGCCTACGAGGGCGGCGGGCTGCTGCCCGGCCCGACCGGGGGCCAGGAGCTGCTGGTCGCCGAGGACGGCTCGGCCACCTTCGGGGTCAAGCTGACCCATGCGCCCACGGCGAACGTGACCATCCGGCTGTACAAGTTCGCTCCCGCTGCGATTCACGGGAACGCGAACGCCGTCACCTTCAGCCCGAAGACGCTGACCTTCACGCCGGCCAACTACGGCACGGCGCAGACGGTGACCGTCACCGGGGTGCCGGACGGCAACGCCCGCCACGAGCACCTGTACATCATGGCCGCGTCGTCGAGCGCGGACGCGAACTACGCGCTTCAGGACGGGCACGAGGCGCTGTTCGTCACCGTGACCGACGGCGCGGGCGCGGTGAAGGTGGGGCTCTCGCGCGGCGCGGCGCGCGAGTCCGGCGACGGCTCGGCCACGAATGCGCCCGTGACGGTGTGGCTCAACCGCGCGTCGACCTCTCAGGTGCGGGTGACCTACGCGACGGCGCCCGACCCCGACGCGCCGTCGGACAAGCGGGCGACGGCGGGCTCGGACTACACGCACGTCTCCGGCACGCTCGTCTTCCAGCCGGGCCAGACGCGGAAGACGGTGCAGGTCCCGATCCTCGACGACAACGTCGAGGATTCGGGGGAGCGCTTCCGCTTCGTGCTGTCGAACGTGCAGGGCGCGACCCTGGAGCAGGGCTACGGCCGTGCGACGATGGTCATCCTGAACGACGAGGCGCAGATCGACGGGCTGTCGGTCGAGGGCGCGCCGGGCGCGGGCGGGCCGTGGGCGAAGCTGGACATCGGCGCGTTCGCGCCGGAGACGGCGGCGTACGCGGTGACGGTGCCGCACGGGACGACGCACGCGCGGGTAACGCCGGAGACGGCGGACGAGGACCTGCTGCTCTGGGCGGGCAGCGGCACGGGGCTCGCGTCGGTGCGGAGCGGCCAGGCGGGGAGCACGGTGGCGCTCGCGGTCGGCGAGAACGTCCTGCTGGTGCAGACGCGGGCGGCGACCGGCAAGCGGCAGACCTACCGGGTGACGGTGACGCGGCAGGCGGCGCAGCAGCAACCGGAGGCGCAGCAGCCGGAGGCGCAGCAGCAGGCGCGGGATCCGCTGACGGCGCGGCTCCGGGGCGCGGTCCAGGAGCATGACGGGGCGACGCCGTTCATGCTCGAGCTGGTGCTGAGCGAATCGCTCGATTCGGGGAGCCGGTGGCCGTCGGCGGCGTCGTTCAAGGTGAAGGGCGGCAGCGTGGAGAGCGTGCGGCGGTTCCGGCCGTACCGTTACCAGGTCCACGTCAAGCCGAAGTCGTGGAAGGAGGTGACGGTGACGCTGGCGGGCGGTCGCGCCTGCAGCGAAGAGGGCGCGATCTGCACGCCCGACGGCAGGTCGGTGTCGAACACGTCGACGATGACCGTCGGCGGCCCGGTGCGCATCCGGGTCGAGAACGCGCGGGCGCGGGAAGGCAAGGACGCGAGCCTGGACTTCGCGGTGACGCTCAACCGCGCCGCGGCGCAGGCAGTCTCGGTGGACTATGCGACCGAGGACGGCACGGCGAAGGCGGGGGCGGACTACACGGCGGTCTCCGGCACATTGACCTTCGCCGCGGGCGAGACGGCGAAGACCGTGAGCGTGCCGGTGCTCGACGACGCCCACGACGAGGGCAGGGAGACGATGCGCCTGAAGCTCTCGAACCCGAAGGGGGCGTATCTCAGGAACGTGCACCGCCAGGCGAAGGGGGTGATCCGCAACGACGACCTGCTGCAGCAGGCGTGGCTCGCGCGCTTCGGGCGCATGGTGGCCTCGGACGCGGTCGGGGCGGTGACGGCGCGGCTGGAGACGCCGCGCGACGCCGGCTCGCACGTGACCTTCGCGGGGCAGCGCGTGAACTTCGGCGAGGCCGAGCACGCCGAAGGCCCCGGATCGGGGTCCGGGGCAGGCAAGGCGCTGACCGACGTGCTGACGGGGCTCGCCCGGGCGTTCGGGGCGCGCAGGGCGCCGGCGCCGGACGACGACGACCCGTTCGCGCGGAACGGCCTGTCCAGCGGCTGGAACGACCGCGCCGCCAGCGCGGCCCCGCGCTCGGTGACGGGGCGCGAGCTGCTGCTGGGCACGTCGTTCCGCATGGTGCTCGACCGCAGCGCCGGCGCGCAGTGGACGGGCTGGGGCCAGGGCGCGTCGGTGTCGCGCTTCTCGGCCGCGGGGACGGGCCTCGGCCTCACCGGCGAGTCGGCGACCGGGTCGATGGGCATGGACTGGGAGCAGGGCCGGCTGCTGCTGGGCTTCGCGATGACCCACAGCGTCGGCGAGGGCGCGGCGCGCGATGCCGGCTGGCGCTACGCCCTGGGCAGCACGGCGACGATGGCTCTGCCCTATGCGCGGCTCAGGCTCACCGAGCGGGTGTCGGTGTGGGGCCTCGCGGGCGCGGGCAAGGGACGGCTCACCCTCGACATCGACGGCGCCGTGGCGCAGAAGTACCGCACGGACCTGTCGATGTCCCTGGTCGCGATGGGCGGGCGCGGCGATCTGCTGACGCCCGAACAGGCCGGCGGCTTCGCGCTGGCGCTCAAGGCCGACGCGTTCTGGGTGGGCACGAAGTCCGACCGGGTGAAGGCCTCGGCGTTCGGCAGCCTTGCCGGCGCGCGGGGCGAGTCGAGCCGGGTGCGGGCGGTGCTCGACGGCTCGCGCACCTTCTCGTTCGCCAGCGGCGCGGCGCTGACGCCGTCGCTCGAGCTCGGGGTGCGCCACGATTCGGGCGACGCGGAGACCGGGACGGGCCTGGAGGTCGGGGCCGGCCTCGGCTACGCGGACCCGTCGCGGGGCCTGGACATGGCGCTGAAGGTGCACGGCCTGGCGGTGCATGCCGAGCGCGGCTACGAGGAATGGGGCGTGTCGGGGCAGCTCCGGCTGGTGCCGGGCGGCGCCGGCCGCGGCCTGTCGATGTCGCTCACGCCGTCCTGGGGCGTGGACCCGGCCGGCTCGCAGCGGCTGTGGGCGCTGCCCGCCTCGTCGGGGCTGGCGGCGCAGGCGAACGGCGCGGCGGAGCCGTCGGGCCGGTTCGACGCCGAGGTCGGCTACGGCCTGGCGCTGTTCGGCGACCGCTTCACGGGCACACCGAACGTCGGCTTCGGGCTGTCGGAGACGGCGCGCGAGTACCGCATGGGCTGGCGGCTGACCTCGGCGGTCGAGGGCGATCCCGGCTTCGAGGTCAGTCTCGACGCGACCCGGCGCGAGGCCGCGAACGACCCCGGATCGGGGTCCGGGGCAGGCAAGGCCGAGCACGGGGTGATGCTGAGAAGCACGATCCGCTGGTAGGGGACCGGCGGACAGCGGAGACGGGCCGGGGCCTTGGTCGAGGATCCCGATCCGCCGCGGGCGTGGTCGTATCTGCGCTGCGACCCGGACTACAGGGCGGCGTGGCGGGCGCGGGCCGCACCGCCCCGATACGAGCCCGGCGCGCCGTTTCCCGTGCGCATCCAGTCGCGGGCCGACCGCGCGGCGCTCGCGCGCTGGAGCCTGCTGGCCTGGCAGAACCCGTTCGAGGACACCGGCCCGCTCTCGGCGTTCTTCGCCGGCGTCCCGATGCTCGACGGCGCGGGCTCGGCGTCGGCGCCGCCGCTCCTGCCGCAGCTGGCCGAAGCCGGGGCGCGGCTCGAGGGCCTGCGGCTCGCCGACGGCGTCCTGATCCTCAAGGTGGAGAAGACGGGCCTGGCCGTGCAGGTGCGGGTGACGGCGCCCGGCCCGCTGCTGGCCGGCGCCGGGGTGCGCGTGTGGCACGACTGGGGCCTGCGCCTGCCGGTGAACATCGCCCGGCTGACCGACCTCTGGAGCGTGTCCGGCGGCCCCTCCCCCCGAAGCGGGATCGGGGGGCGGGATCGAGAGGGTACGGCGACGACGAGCTTCTGACGGTGCTCCGGGCCAAGGCCGACGGCCTGGAGATGCCCGAGATCGCGCGCCTGTTCTGGCGCGGGTCCCTGGTCGAGGCGGAGTGGGAGTCCGGCGGCTGGATGCACGCCCGGCTCAAGCGCCGGCTGCGCCGGGCGCGCCAGACCATGAAGCGCTACCGCGAGATCGCCGCCGGCCGCTGAGCGGCCTTCCCCTCCGTCTCCCCTCTTCCGCACGACGGTCCGCCGCGATCCGGCTCCCGGCTCTCCGGGGACCGGCCGCCGCGCCGGTCCGCGCCGGCGCGCGGCCCCGTCGGTCGCGCATCGCGCCCGTTCCGGTCCTGATTCCCTGAGTCTGTCCCGCCGCCCGCCGGGGCGCCGTCTCATGGACGCGTCGCCGCGGGGCGGCCCGGGGCGGCCCGGGGCGGCGTTTTGGGGGGACGTTTTGGCGGCCCGCAACTTGTCCCTCCCGCCGGCCGGTTTCCTGCGCTTCGATTGCCCCCATGCGCCCGGACCGCTCCGGGCCGGGCAGGAGGAGAACGGCATGACCCAGGGGTGCAAGTATCTGAACACGCGCGAGGCGGCGGCCCATCTGGGCCTGTCGACGCGCACGCTGGACCGCTACCGGGTGTCGGGCGACGGGCCGGTGTTCCTGAAGTTCGGCGGCCGGGTGCGCTATCTGCGCGAGGACCTGGAGGAATGGGCCACGTCCCGCCGGCGGCGCTCGACCTCGGACCCCGGATCGGGGTCCGGGGCAGGCGACGGCTCGGGCCCGCGGCCCGGGCTCGCGAGGGCGGACCGGTGAGCGGCCCGGAGCGGGAGCGCATGCGGGCGACCTGCGCCATGGCGGCGCTCGCGGCTGCGGCCGTGCTGGCCGGCCCGGAGGCGGCGCTGGCGACTTCGGACACGACCTTCGGCGGGCCGCTGACGACGGTGACGAACATCGTCAGCGGCACCGGCGGCCAGCTCGCCGCGGCGCTCGCCGTCGGCGCCGCCCTGGTCGGCTCGGTGCTGCGCTTCAACGCCATGCAGCTCATGGGCGCGGTCGGCGTCGGCGTCGCAGCGGGCGCCGGCACCGGCATCGTCACCGGCCTGGTCGGCACGGCGATTATCTGATGAACGACACCGCCCGCCACACCATCCCGCGCCGGCTCGACGACCCGGAGCGCTGGCTGTTCTGGACCGTCGACGAGGCCGCCGCGCTGATGGGTCCGGCGCTCCTCGGGCTGGCGGCCAACCAGTTCGTGCCGGGGTTGGTCGCCGGCGTCGGCGGCTGGCTGCTGCTGCGCCGGGTCAAGCGCGGCGGCGGGGCCAACATCGCGCGCTACGCGCTCTACTGGTTCCTGCCGGACTTCGTGCTGCGCCTGAAGGCGACGCCGCCGAGCCATCTCCGCCGGTATGTCGGCTGATGCGGCGCGGCGACATGGATACCGCCTTGCGCCGGGTGCGGGACATCAGGCTCGCGCTCGGGCTGCTGCTGGTCCTGTCGATGGCGGCCAACCTGGCGCTCACCATGAGCTTCGCAGGGCGGGAGACCGTCACCGTGCTGGTGCCGGCGACGGCAGGCCCGGCCTGGGAGGTCGGCGGCGGCGGGGTCGGCTCCGGCATGGCCGGCGCCCGCTACCTGGAAGACATGGCGCGCACGGTGGCGGTGACGCTGCTCACGCTGACGCCGGAGAACACGGCCCATGTCCGCCGCGCGGCGGCGCGGATGAGCCATGCCTCGGCGCGGGGCGCGATCGGCGCCTGGGTCGAGGCCGAGGCCGCCCGCATGGCCGGGCGCGACCTGGCGAGCGCCTTCTATCCCACGAAGATCGCGGCCGATCCCGCACGGCTCGCGGGCGAAGATCGCGGGCGAGCTCGTGACCTGGATCGGCCGCGAGGAGGCTTCGCGCGAGAACCGGCGCTACCGGCTGGTCTTCCGCATCGACGCCGGGGCGGATCGGGCTCCTGCGCTTCGAACAGTTGGAGGACGAACGATGACACGGAAATACCGGCGGCTCGCGCCGCTCTTCGCCATCGCGCTTGGCTGCATGGCCGCCCTCGCGGCGCCGGCCCCCGCGCCGGCCATGCAGATCCTCGACGCGGCGGACCATGCCGAGCTCGCCGCCGAAATTTCCGCAACCGGCATCAACCGCATCGCCCTGGCCGGCGACCGGATCGCCAGGGTGGTGCGCTCGCCGGACGGCTTCGTGGTCGAGCACGACCCCGCCTCGGGCGACCTTTATCTCAGGCCGGTTGCGGCGGAGGCTGCGGAGCGCGATCCCGTCACGCTGTTCGTCGGCACCGAGAGGGGCTTCACCTACCGGCTGACGCTCACCCCTTCGGACCGCGGCTCGGCGCAGATCCTGATCCGCAATGCCGCC
>CBDBCG010000006.1:0-462930 GCA_965202925.1 Alphaproteobacteria bacterium
GCGCCTTCTTCACCCAGTCATGGTCGGGTGATAGCACCATTTCGGCTTGTGACAGGTAACTCGCCGTGCTTCCGAGTTCGCCGACCAGCTCCAGCATCCGCTCGACCACGCCCAGGACTTCCAGATTCTTCTTCTGCGCCCCAATATCGTCGGATCCGATGCGCAGGTTCTTCAACTTGCCGACGGTGTTGTAGGGCGCGAGGCTCTCGGAGAAGCTCTTCAGCTCGTCGAGCTTGGTGCGCCAATCGGCGATCTCTTCCTCGCGTAGAAGCGGCTGGCCCCAGAAGCTCAGTTTGTCCTGCATGTCCGTCGTGGCGCTCAGCACCCGGCGCGTCAGCTTGCTCACTTCCTCCTGCAGCCTCTTGACCGGCTCGTCGGACCCTTGGGTCGTCTGCTGGGCAAGTCCGGGTGGCAGGTCGAGTATTTCGAACAACGCGCGAAGGACCGCGACGTTGATTTCCTTCGGCGCCTCGACGTGCTTGAAGTGCTTTAGTTCATCCAGCGACCGTTCGGCCAGCTGGGTGAGCTTGCCGGGGTCGATCTTGTCGCCGGTGATGGCCAGAACGATGTCGCCAGCATAGACCAGTCCACCCAGCACGGTGACGAGCAGGTCCGGCTCGAGGCGGAATTTGAGCGGGGCGAAGTGCTCGACGTCCGTGTCTCCGCTGAGCAGCTCCGCGCGGTTCAGCACCTGGCCGTGCCCCTTCGCCTTCAGCCGGGAGAGCGCCTCTTGCGCATAGCGCGATCGGATCGGGTCGATGCGGTCGCCGTCGAGCATCTCCAGGCCGTCGAGGATGATCACGGCGTCCTTGGTGCGGGGTCCGCCGGCTAGCGCGCGCAGGGCGTTCCCCACAAGCTGTTTCCGATTGAATTCCGTCACCAGCGCCGAGAAGGTTGGATACTCGGGAGCCACGTCGGCGAACTGGTTGTTCAGCGCCAGGCCGGAGATGATGTTCACCACATCCCGGAAGTTGATGCGTTCGTCGGGACCGAGCCGGGCCTTGTCGCGGAGCGAGAACCCCTTGGTCCACTCCCGCAGGACCTTGGCCTTGCCCTGATAGATGACCTCGTAGGCTGTCATCTGCTTTTCTTGTAGCCACTTGCTCATGTCACGCAGGGCGTCTTTGACCTTGTCCAGGTAGATGGATTTCGCGCCGCCGCTGGCGGTCGACGCCAAGTCTTGCGCGGCTGCATAGAAAGAGAGGTGACGCCGGATCGCATCGTCGAGGCCCTTCAGCCGGAAGAACACCTCGTCGGGCTTGTGGTCGTCGTGGAAGCGCGTCGGCTCGAACGGCTGGATAAAATAGATGTAGAAGTCGCGCTCGGGCTGCGCGGTCGGGCGGTCGTTCGGCGCGCCGAAGAAGAGGTAGCCGTCCCGCTCGACCCGACGGTCCTGCCATTCGACCTGGTACTGCCAGATCTGGTGGCCGGTAACGTACGTTGCCTCGTCGGTGCGCTCCATAAGTTGGCGGATGGCGCTGTAATAGGCGCGGTCGAGCGCGTCGTCAGAGAGGGTTTCGGCTCGCTTCTCGATTTGAGCGTCGTAATCGACGTCCTTCTTTAGATCGAGATAGTATTGCTCGGTGTCCGGCGCCTTGGAGATAAACTGCCCGTTGACGGTTTTCAGCGTCTCCCGCAGCACCGTTTGGACCTGAGAAAGGAGGTCCGCCTCCGGCTCGCCGCCCATATCCTCGATGCCGGGTTGGAAAAGGCACAAGGTATCGCGAAGCTCCCCCGCGGTCGGACCGACGGGCACATATATGTCTCCGCCTGTCGTCAGGCGGTGGACCGAAAGCCCGTCAATGATCCGCAGCGCCATCGGCTGATAGGCCGGGCGGGTGAATGCCTTGGCGACACGCTCCGTCAACACCTCCGAAACCTTGAGCACCGGGCCGATGTTTGGGTCGGCGCGCAGGACCTGGTTGGACTTCACTGTCTCCCAGAACTTGTCGTACCCGATCAGGCCCGGCCGATGCTCCGGCACTTCATCGTCCAGAATTGCCTGGATCTGGTCGCGGAGCGTGACGAGGGCACCGCGCTTTTCCGTGAAAACCAACCGTTCGAACGTGCCGATATAGTCGGGATGGACAGGGAACAGCCGGACGTACTCGTCCATTCGCTCATTCATGGAGCCATAGAACTTGGCGAACGGAGTGAGATAGGCTCGAATCTTACTCTGCTGATCGGCCGACTTTTTCAGCAGGCGCTCCGACACCACGAAGCTCACGTCCTGCCGCGCGAGCAGAATTTGCGTGAAACGGTCCTGCACCCGGCGCAGGCTGTCGGCAACGTGCTGGAATCGGCTGCTGTCGAAGATCGCTTCCTGGACGCCGGCCACAAAACGGAACCGCAGGTGCTTCGCGACTTCACCGATCTCGCGGAGGAATGTCAGGTCGAGGACGAGATCGTGATCCCTGCGGGACCGGAGATAGTCGAGAAATTCGTCGACGACGAGAAGAACGCCATGGTTCGGGTGAACTTCGGCGAACGCCGCCATCATTTCCTCGAAGGCCTCCTTTGTTGTTGGTGACCCTTGTCGGCGGGCGGGAAGGTATAGCTGACGCCTTGTTCTTCAAGAAAGAGATCGAGTTGTTGCGTGATAATGTCCCGGAGAGACATCCGGCTGGAGATCTCGATACGATGGACCTTGAATTTTCCGGCAATCGCTTCTGCCGCTTCGGTCACTTTGGGGTGGTGGATCAATGGCACGTATGCTGCGTCCTCGGCCACTAGCGAGAGCATCGACATCAGGTGCGATTTACCGGTCCCGTAGTTGCCGACAACGAGAACGCCTTTGTGGTCCACCGCCTCGTCAAACGAGAGCTGGGGGATCATGAGCTTTGCGATTCGCTCGGCCATGTCGTCGGAAATGACGTAGGTCGAAACCAGCTTCTTCGCTTCATCCGGGCGGTTGGCGTCCAGAAGCTGAATGACCGATTCGATCGGCTCGAACTGAATAAGATCGCAATAGCGCATCGACATCGCGCTTGCTCCCTTCAATGAATTTCGAACGGGACCAGGCCATCGATGCCGTAGTCCTGATGTTCTGGATGTCCTGTCGCGGCGTAGTAAAGCCGGTTCTCTCGAAGCTCGCCTGGCCACACCGCAACGACACGACCGGCGTGAGCGTGTCGCTTCAACAAATCAAGTGGATTGAGGTGCAGAGTACGGTCGAAGAGCAGCTCGATGTTGTCCAAGAGCAGCAGTCCCTGCCGGGCAGTCTCGTCGGCCAGGTCACTCAGCAGGTCCGCGGCCTGGAGGTGGCGACGCGTGCTCGGTATTGCGAGCAGCTGTCGTCCGAGCGTAGCGGCCACATTCAGAACGGGCGTATCTCTGCGTTCGGACAACTGAGCGAGAAGGCCTACTCTTTCCGGATCGTGGTGGACCGATCAACAATACCAGCTTGCTATTCAGGCTCGTGATGTCGTCGACCAAATTCTCAAGCCTTTCGATCATGCCTCAGCCTTCCACCCTCGAAGCGGAGCCCGTGGACGGCGTCCGTGCAATCAGTTCGGCGGCGTTCGGCAAGTCGATCTGTTGATTCTGAGCGCGTCGTGCGCCGGAATCGGTGTCAAGGGCGGCATCGACCTCGCGGGAGACGTCGTCGGTGCGAATGTTGGCAAAGCTTCGCGAAGACCGCTCGCACTCAGAGACGAGTTCTTCATGAAAGGCGAACACCTCCATCAACTGTTCCCCGGCGGCCGAGCGTTGGCTCTTGCTTCGATGGCGGCGCATCGCTCCATAAGTGCATCGAACGGCTCGTTCTCGTCGAGAAGCATGCCATCTGCCAGCATCCTCGCGTAGTCGTCGGCGAGCACCGCATGCGCGGCGCCGCAGGGAACGAGTTGGAGGCCACCTGAAACCGCTGCTTCATAGTCGATCCGGTTGCCGTGGGTATCGTTCTCGACGAAGAACATGGCTTTGTGGCGAGCGACCGAGCGCGCAAGCGCGCGATCGTTCAGGGCGTTCGCCGAGATTCCCGCCTCGTCGAGGCGAGCGAGATCGTGCCAATGCCTCGAGAGACGCTGGCCTCGGCTCCGTTCTTGACGGCAGAAGACGTGGATGGCCGTCGCCTTCTCCCAGAACGTCCGTTCAGCCAGCATGACGGTCGGACGTGTCTGCGGAAACGCCAGTTGGGGCAGATACGGCGCCGCGTCGCACAGGACCGGCATGAATTTGTGCGGTTCGCCTGTCGACCGTGCGCCAAACTCGACCATGACTTCCGGGCGCACGAAACCGGTCTCCTCGAACAGCGGCTCGTAACCGATGTAGAGCCGATCCCCTTCCGCCCGAATCCGTGCCACGAAACCGGCGCGGGAGAGCCCTTCTTCGACAATCCCGAGGGCTTGGTCCCGGACCCATTCGTCAAGACGAGTACGGATGGCTCGCGTCCAGCGCTTCTCCTGACTGCGCGTGGGCGGAAGAGCCTCTTCGCCGGCGCCAGAAACGAGGTCCGATGCAAAGGCACGAATGTCGTAAGTGATGTCGATGTCTTCCGAGAAGCGGCGTATCGCGTGCCACACCTTCGACAGCGACGTGCCGCCCTTGAAGATCAGATTCCCGGCGAACGGCGCGTCGAACAGCACACCGAGGGTCGCAACGACCCAGACGTCCTTCTCCAGAAGATGCGCCTTGTGGCTACTGTTTCGCTCCGCCACCTCCAGAGCATCGCGCCTGTCGCTGGCCGAGAGGTCCTGGAATCGTGTCTCAGCCATGCGCGAGGCGCGCGCTCACCGGTTCCGCCATCCAGATGGGCATCACGGCGCGTGCGGCCACAAGCTCGTCCCAGTCGGCCTCCGAGAGCGTCGGCAGAATCGCTTCGAGGCCGTCCTCGACCTCAGCGGGACCGAGCCACGCCAAGGCGCGGATGACATCTCCCGCCTTACAATACGGTGCGGCCAGTTGCCAGCGGGGGGCGTGACGCAACTCAACGATGGACGAGCCGAAGTGTAGCCGGCGGTTGGGACCAGAGGTGAGGTAGACGACACGCACCGGGTTTTGAGTGGTCAAGCCCAAGCAATTTGCCGCCGAGCCGCCGCACGGCACGATCGTTTCGCCCCACATCTTCGACAGTGCGGCGAGAGCCTTGGCGACACGGGGCGCCCGAAGGCCGAAGCGGGTCTCGACCGGGCGCATGTAGACACCTTGGCAGATCCGCATGAGGTGGCCCGAGCGAGCGAGGCGTGACAACGCTTGGTCGACGGCCGCCCGATTGCCGAGGTGAAGTAGGGCTGCCGGACACAGCGGCGTGGCTTCCGGGGCCGTTGCGGCGTGCTCCATGATGCGACGGGAAAGGCCGCGCATGGTCTTGGCTCCAACTCAATTTGTCAGAAATCTAGTAGCAAGATTATCGCAATGCAACTCCAGAGTGGAGCAATTCCGGCCTCGCGGAGGCAGATACCTGCGCATCGGTCACCTGCCGTTGGCACCTGCAACGGAGCGGCAATGCGATTCGATGCGTCAGATCAATAGGTTGAGACGGTTTACACCGGAATCTCAATCGAATGTCGGTCTCGGTGGTTGCGGGCCCGCCTGTCAACCCGTCAGGACAACCCATTGGACAGGCCAGACCGTGGAAGGGCTGGTGAAGCGACCGCGTCCGGCGACGGCGCCTGGCAATCCATGCCGGTTTCACCGCATGCCGCCAGTGCATGAATGTTTCGGCGACCGGCATTATCCATGCGCGTCCCGGTTCGCTAATGAGGACAGGCGGAGAAGGTAGAACGCGGCGTTCGGGGCCCTCCGACCATCCCCCCCTTGGCGACCGAGCGGAACAGGGCCCGTCGGCGGCAGCAACGGAGACGGCGATGAACGGGACGATCTATCTCAACACGCGCGAGGCGGCGGCCCGTCTGGGCCTGTCGACGCGCACGCTCGACCGCTACCGGGTGTCGGGCGACGGGCCGGTGTTCCTCAAGTTCGGCGGCCGGGTGCGCTATCTGGTCGAGGACCTCGACGCCTGGGTGAAGACGCGGCGACGACGGTCGACCTCGGATGACGGCTCGGGGCCGCGGCCCGATCCGGCGCCTGCCCCGGGGTCCGATCCGAGGGCAGGTGGCTGAGCGGCGCGTCACCGTTTCACCGGCGGTGTCGGCCCGGTCGATGCCGTGCATCCAAGATGATGCGCAGCCGGTTATGTTGCGGAGACTGCGAGGACGAGGACCGAGCGGCGAGGGAGCACCGCGACCTCGTCGCCCGGCATGGGGCCAAGGCCTGGTAGAGATGGCTGCTGTCCGGTGGCATGCTGTCGAATATGCGGCGCTGGACCGGCATGGGCGCTCCCTGTGTGGTTCCGGGAACTCGGCGAGCAGTAGACTGTCTCTGAGGAAGATTTTCCGTTGTTTCAGATGGTTACGGGAAATCAGACCGGGACTTCGATCAAATGTCGGTCTCGGTGGTTGCGAGCCCCCGCAACCAAAGAAGCCCTTGAAAACATTGCGTTTTCGGGGGCTTTTTGATTCTGGAGATCCGGAAGGAATCATCGCTGTCAACACATAGTCAACACCGCGATGTCCGCGCTGCATGTCAACCCTTCTGCGCAGGCACGCAGGCACGGCGGCCAGCACGTCCGCGCGCTGCAACCCGATGCGCACAGGCGGTGATGTCTGACGGCGCGTGAGCCCCCGCCGGAACCGCAATAGTGCTGCCCGCCCGCTGTGGATAACCGGGTTGTCTTGCCAGACTCGTCGCCGGTCGCTGCGCCAACCCGGTTACCCACAGCTCAACAGAGCCCTACGCCCCCAGCACCAAGCCCAGCGGAACCACCGCAAGCCCAAAGTGAGAAATTTTCAATCGGCACAAATGAGAAATTTTCAGTCGGAATTGACACGCGAATCCGTTCGAGCGGTGACCGGTGCCGGTCATTGGGCTACAAGCGCTCCCGGGCTGTACGCGCCGGCGAACTTCGGCCGCGCGGGCCGGTGTTGGAGGTGGCGATGAGATGGTCGTTGGCATCGGTTTTTCTCTGCGCGTTTTGCGCACTGGCCGCCGTATCGGGGCCGGGGGTCGCTTCGGCCGGGGATGGGGAAGCGAGGATCGCCGCGGGCTACGCATCCGGCGCTGGGGCCGTTCTCGGGACGTACCGTCCGGCGCCGCCGGACCGCTCGCCGGCAACCATGGCGCGCGCGGCGGCCCGGTTCCTGGATACGCTGGACGAAGCACAGAGGCGGTCGGCGCGATACGACCTGGCGAGCCCCGAGAGACGCCAGTGGACCAACGCGCCGGTGCGCGGGCCGGCCGGCGGCGTCGCGCTGGGCGACCTGGGCGACGGCCAGCTCCGGGCCTTCTCGGACCTTCTCGCGGCGCTGCTGAGCGCGAAGGGCTACGCCAAGGTGCGCGACGTCATGCTGGGCGACGATCTGCGCGCCACCGTCGACGGCGAGCCGAACGAGGGGGTGGGGATCGAGGCCTTCCGCTTCGCCGTGTTCGGCGATCCCTCGCCCGCGTCCCGCTGGGCGGTGCAGCTGGACGGGCACCATGTCGCGCTCAACGTCACGCTCGACGGCGAGGCCTATTCCCTGTCGCCCAGCTTCATCGGCACCTACCCGCAGGCGTTCGTCGTGGCAGGCGCGGAACTGCGGCCGCTGGCCGCGGAGACGGATCTCGCGCACGATCTGGCGACCAGCCTGACGCCGGAGCAGCGCGCGCTGGCGGTGATCGGCGAGAGGCGCGGCGCCCTGCGGGTCGGGGCCCGTTGGGACGGCGTCGTGCCGGAGCCCGTTGGCATCCCCGGAAGTTTGCTGAACGAAGCGCAGAAGGAGACGCTCCTCGCGCTCGCCTCGCAGTGGTTCGATCTCATGCCGCCGGACCCCGCGCGGGCGCACAAGGCGCGGTTTCTCGACGGGCTCGCGGAAACCCGGTTCGCCTGGAGCGGTCCGCTGGCGGCCGGGAGCGACGTTTCCTGGTCCGTGCAGGGGCCGTCCGTCGTCATCGAGTATGCCAACGACGCGCGGGGCGGCGCCGACGCCGGCAATCCCGTCGACCACGTGCACACGGTCTACCGGGACCTGGACCGCGACTATGGCGGCGAGTGAGCGACCGTTCCCTCCGGCAGGCGGAACGAGGACCAGCTGAAGCTCCGCGCCCGGTCCCGCCGCGCGCCGGCGTCCATGCCGGCGGGACATGCAATTTCGTTTACTCGGCATTTTATCCAGCGCGACGGGGGCGTTAATGGGTCCGGTCCAGTACGCGGCAACGCTGCGGTTGGACGAGGCATGGACCGCCCCACCACCCACCGCGCATGGACGCCGCCCGCCGGGCGCCCGCGCCCGGGGCTTCCCGTGAGCCGGACGGCGCAGGCTCCGGCGGCGACCCGCCCCGCGCATGGCTTCGCCATGGTGTATGCGACAAAGCGCGGCGCCATGCGGGCGCTCGGCGCGATCGCGGCGGCGCTCGCGGACGCCGGGACGCTGGTGTTCGCCACCGACCCCGACCGCGAGGGCGAGGCGATCACCTGGCAGGTGCTGGAATGGCTGCGGGAGAAGGGCGCGCTCGACGGCAAGGCGGTGCGGCGCGTGGCGGGCGGATAGCCGGAATGGCCAGCGATAACGAGGAATCGGGCAGCGCCACCGGCTGGACCATTGCGAACGCCACCCAATGGGCCAATCAGGATACGCCGGGTGCGGGGATGACATGGACTACCGACTCCACTGCCAGAATTGCCATCCGCGTCAACGGCTCTACGGCACAGACCGCCCCCTCCGCCGCCTCGGCCCCTACCGGCCTGACGATCACGCCGGGGAATGCGCAGCTGTCGGTGTCATGGATGGCACCGTCGGGGAGCGCCCTCCCGCCGGGCCGTGTGGGGCCGGGGCCGTCCCTGGCGGGCCCGCCGCAAGCTGGATACTGAAGGCATCCGTCTTCGCGCCATTCGCCGAGACGCGCCACGAATTCTTCCCGATTCTCCCCCAGGTTGGGGACGCGCAATCCGTTGCGGCGCCATACACTCCGGCCTCATGGCATGCCGGCTGCGCATGAATGTTCCGGTAAGCGGCATTATCCATGCGGGTTCCGGTTCGTTAACAAGGAGGAGCGGAGAAGGGAGAACGCAGTGGCCGGGCCAGCTTCGCCGCGGCGCCTGCCGATAAGCATCGCCAATGGACGGCATCAAAAAATCCAACTGGCCCCGGGCGGCCGCGTTCCCACCTGAGTCCTGAAGGGCATCCCCTGCGGAGATAGAGAATCATCGGGAGATGTGCGCACGAAACACAGGGAGCCGGAAGACGGCACGCAACCCCGGCCGCGGGACGCGCCGGGCGAGGTTTCGCGATCCGCCGCGGCCGGCCCCCGGCTGCGGGTTCCGGGACACGGCTTCGGCCCCGATGACAGCGCCGCGCACGGACAGACGTGCGCGGCGTTCTCGTTTCCGGAGCGCCCCGGGCACCCCTATTCCCGGCTTGATATCAGCCTGTCGGGCGTGGACGACGGCGATGGGGCGCTGGAGAGGGCGTCCGGGACCCAAAAAGGTCGGGAAGACAATGGCTTGGGCCGTCACGGGCGCGGCGCAAGGACGGATCCCGCCGCGCCGTTTTACGCTCGATAGCTGTCGCTATCGAGCGTAATAATGTCAATAGGCTTCTGTGCCCGGCGCTTCGCCGGACCCGCGATGGGGCACGACACTTCGCCTCCGGCGGAAATCAACCCGTTGAATTACAGCGATTTTTCGGGGATCTGCCGGCCTTGTCCGGGACATGCCGGCAGACTGCCGGGAGCGCCGGACCCGCCGATTTTTGCGCTCGATAGCATTTTCTGAATCTGCGCCCGTCCGAGGCGCGCGGACGCGATTCTGCCCGCCGATCCGCCATTGCGGCCCGTTCCGGCCGCCGGAGCATCATAGCCCAGCGGCCACAGCCGTACACCCCCCGGCGCGTCTCAGCCCCGCCCCTGCATCCGGGCGAGCTGTGCCGCCCCGCTGCGCTTCGCGAGCAGCCGCTCGCCGTAACGGTTGACCATCGCCGTCGACTTCCACCGGCCGGCGTGTAGGATCGCCGGCAGCTCGATGCCGGCGGCGACCATGTCCTGGGCCGCGCCGACCCGGGCGCTGTGCCCCGACAGGCCCCCGACCACCCCCTCCGGCAGGCCCGCCTCGCGCGCCATCGCCTTGAAGATGCGCGGCACCTGGCAGGGATGCAGCCGCTCGCCGATCCGCCCGCCCTTGGTGACCGAGCGGAACAGCATTCCCTCCGCGATTCCGGCGCGGCCGAGCCACACCCGCACCAGCCGGACGGTGTCCCGCCCGACCCAGACGATCTCGCCGCGTCCCTCGCAATCGGTCTTGGAGCGGCGCACCAGCAGGCTGCCGTCGCCCCGCACTTCCCCAAGCAAGTCAGGGACTTGCAATGACACAAGCTCCGCACGGCGTAGCATCGCGTCGTAGGCGACGGCAAGCAGGGCGCGGTTGCGGTCGTCGAGCAGGCACGGGGCGATGCCGCGCAGCACGGTTCGTCGGTAGGCGTCCTGCGGTCGCCGAGGAAATGAGTCGCGGCAAGGCGGCGGACCGGGATGCGGTCCTGGGAGCCCATGCCTGGGCATACATGCGGCGCAATCCCGACTATTGCAGGGATTGGGCGGCGCAGGCCGTCGCTCCCGTCTTCGAGGATTGGGACCTTCCGCTCAGGGTCCAGACCGAGGCGGACCTGCTGGCGGAAGGCCAGTGGGCGCTGCTCGCCTGGGAGGATCCCGGGACGGAAGGGTGGCGCTCGCCCTTCTGGTCCGGCCTACCCATGCTGATCGGCGAGCCCGATCCGGATCCCCTTGGCGCGCCGTCGCTGCTCGGGCTGCTGGCCCAGGCGGGCGCGCGGGTCGAGGGGTTGAGGCTTGTGGACGGCCGGTTCGTCCTCAAGGCGGAGCTCGGCAACGCGCTGCTGCAGATACTGGTGCCATCGGGGCGGGCGTTCGGACCCGGCGACGGGATCATGGCGAAGCTCGGGCTGGATCTGCCGTTGGAGGCGCCGGTGGCGCGGATCGTGGACCTGTGGAGGGTGACGGGGCGTCCGCCCCCTCCTCGGAGCCGCCGGGCCCGGGCGAGGAACACGAAGAACTACTGAAGGTCCTCGACGCGCGCGGCGTGAAGAAGTCGGTGCAGAGGGTGGCTCTGGACGTTCTGAACGCCGACTCGACGGAGGCCTGGGACCCCAACGGCGGGGACCGGTCGAAGGCGCGGCGGCGCATCGACAAGGCCGAGGCGCTGCGGGACGGCGGCTACCGGAAGTTCCTCCAGCCGGGCCGCCGGCGGCGCAGGAAGGTCCCGGACCCGGCGTAGCGCCCAGCCCGGCAACACTCCCCGGATAGGACGGGCGCCGAACCGGCGCGGCCAGCCGATTCTCACCAACGCACCCGAATCCGGGCGCCTGCCGCGGCGTGCGGCGCGCCCGATTGCTCTCCCGAGGGGTCGGCCGGCACGCGGGCGGATCATCCTCCTGGCCCCGCATGGCCCCGTATGGCCGCTTCCGGGGAGGTCGGGGTCGTGCACCGAAGATCGGCCCTTACGGCGAACCGGCGGCGCGGATTCAATTGCGGACCGTGCCGTGGACCAGGGCCGGAGCGAACGAAGGAGGACGACGGTGACGGACGAACGCATGTATCTCAATACGGTCGAGGCGGGCCGCTACCTGGGGCTGTCGCACCGCACCCTGAGACGCTACCGGGTGACGGGCGAGGGCCCGTTGTACTACCGCTTCGGCGGACGGGTGCGCTACCGGCGCGACGATCTCGACGACTGGGCGGCGAAGCGCCAGGAGGCCTCGACGTCCGACCCCGGATCGGGGTCCGGGGCAGGCGGCGGCAGGGGGGAAGGCCCCCGTCCCGCGCTTCGGCTGGTTGCTGCGGCGGGCCTCGCCGTGGCGGCGGTGCTGGGCGGAACCGACGCGGCGCTGGCGACCAGCGACACCACCTTCGGCGATCCGCTCGACACGGTGCAGGACATCGTCGGCGGCACGGGCGGCCAGCTTGCCGCGGCCTTGGCCGTGGGCGCCGCCCTGGTCGGCTCGGTGCTGCGGTTCAACGCGATGCAGCTGATGGGCGCGGTCGGCGTCGGCATCGCGGCGGGCGCGGGCACCGGCATCGTCACCGGCCTGGTCGGCACGGCGATCGTGTGATGAACGACACCGCGCGCCACACCATCCCGCGCCGGCTCGACGACCCGGAGCGCTGGCTGTTCTGGACCGTCGACGAGGCCGCCGCGCTGATGGGTCCCGCCCTGCTGGGGCTCGCCGCGAACCAATTCGTGCCGGGGCTCATCGCCGGCGTCGGCGGCTGGCTGCTGCTGAGGCGCGTCAAGCGCGGCGGCGGGGCCAACATCGCGCGCTACGCCCTCTACTGGTTCCTGCCGGACTTCGTGCTGCGGCTGAAGGCGACGCCGCCGAGCCATCTGCGCCGGTATGTCGGCTGATGCGGCGCGGCGACATGGATACCGCCTTGCGCCGGGTGCGGGACATCAGGCTCGCGCTGGCGGGTCTTCTGGTGCTGTCGATGACCGCCAACCTGGCGCTCACCATGAGCTTCGCCGGGCGCGAGACGGTCACCGTGCTGGTGCCGGCGACGGCGGGCCCGTCCTGGGAGGTCGGCAGCCGGGCAGCGGGCGCGCGGTATCTCGAAGACATGGCGCGCACGGTGGCGGTGACGCTGCTCACACTGACGCCGGAGAACGTGGCCCATGTCCGCCGCGCGGCGGCGCGGCTGAGCCACGCCTCGGCGCGGGGCGCGATCGGGGCCTGGGTCGAGGCCGAGGCCGCCCGCATGGCCGGGCGCGACCTGGCGAGCGCTTTCTATCCCGACGAGATCGAGGCCGATCCCGCGCGGCTCACGGTCGAGATCGCGGGCGAGCTCGTGACCTGGATCGGCCGCGAGGAGGCTTCGCGGGAAGACCGACGCTACCGGCTCGTGTTCCGCATCGATGGCGGGCGGATCGGGCTCCTGAGATTCGAGCAACTGGAGGACGGCAAATGACACGCTTCTCTCTCCGGCGGCGGTTCGCGCCGCTCTTGGCCATCGCCCTTGCCTGCATGGGAGCCCTGGCGGCGCCCGCCCCGGCCTTGGCGATGCAGGTCCTCGACGCGGCGGACCATGCCGAGCTCGCCGCCGAAATCTCCGCAACCGGCATCAACCGCATCGCGCTCGCGGGCGATCGGATCGCGAAGGTGGTGCGCACGCCGGACCGGTTCGCAGTCGAACACGATGCCGCCTCGGGCGACCTCTATCTGCGGCCCGCGCACCCCTCTGCGTCCGCCGAAATGGGCAGGCACGATCCCGTCACGCTGTTCGTCGGCACCGAGAGGGGCTTCACCTACCGGCTGACGCTCACCCCGTCGGACCGCGACTCGGCGCAGATCCTGATCCGCAACGCCGAGGCTTTGCCGGGGGGCGGCGAAACTGCCGCCGCCGCTCAAGCGACGAAGTCCGATCCCCACGTCGCGGCGCTGGTGCGGCTGGTGCGCGCCGTCGCCCGCCGCGATTTGCTGCCGGGCTACGCCGTCCATGCGGGCGGGGAGGCGTTGCAGCCCGGCCTGACGCTCATCGAGACCTGGCGGGGCCCGCGCCTTGCGGCGCTCGTCTTCGAGGCCGCGCGTCCGGCATCCCCCGGATCGTGGTCCGGGGCAGGCGAGGATGCGGGCGGGCCTGCGGGCCTCGCCGGGACCATCGGGAGCCTGCCGGGCCTCGGTCCCGTTGCCGCGCTCTGGCTGGCGCCGCCGGCCACCGGCTCCCCGACGAGGTCCTTTCCGCCAGTCTGGCGCGTCTGCGGGATCGTGCGCGCTCCAGCATACGACAGACAGGCGTGGCAACGCTCTTCGCCGCGTTCGGCTTTCTGGAGTGGTTCGACAGCGATGACTCGGAGCAGGCCCATCTTGCGCCGCTGGTTCTGGTCCCGGGGGAACTCGACCGTCAACTGGTGCGCGGGCGGTATGTGTACAGGTTTCAGGGCACGGGAGAGCCGGCGACCGCAAACGTCACCCTGACCGTCTTTCTTCGGCAGAATTTCGGTTTGGAGCTTCCGGCATTCGACACTGACGATTCTCCGGAAAGCTATTTCGAGAAGGTAAAGGACGAGATCTGCGCGCATCGCGGGCGGTGGCGGGTTCGGCGCTTCCTGACGATCGACTTGTTCGCCTACTCGAAGCTGGCGATCTACCAGGACCTGGATCGGAACGGTTGGCCCGAAGGCCATGGCTTGGTTGCGCATGGCAACATCCGGACGTTGCTGGCGCAATCGGGAGTATCCGATGTTCCGTATGCGGAAAACCGGGAGATCGATGCGGACGAATGGGCTGCGGAGGTGCCGGTCCTCATCTACGACGCGGATTCTTCCCAGCACAGCGCCATAGCGGATGTGTTGTCAGGCAAGAACCTCACGATCTTCGGTCCACCGGGCACTGGCAAGTCCCAGACGATCGCGAACACGATTGCGGCTGCGATCATGGCGGGCAAGAGGGTGTTGTTCGTTGCCGAGAAACTCACTGCGCTCGAAGTGGTCGAGGACCGGCTCGAGAAAGCGGGGCTCGGTCCATTCTGTTTCAATCTGCACGCACAGGGATTGAAGTCGAGCGCGGTCAGGCGGTCTCTTGATGAGAGGGTCTCGATGCCGCGTCCGGACTTCGACCCGTCGCGGTACGAACAGCAAAGGCAAGCGTGGACGAGGCAGAGAGACGGCCTGCGGACCTATGCGCGCATCATGGGCACGAAGGTCGGAAAGATCGACGAGACCGTCCATGACGTGCTCTGGCGCACGATCGAGCGAAAGAGTTCGGACGCAGGATTGCCCGCGGCGGTCTCGGGGGCGCAGCTTGCGAATGTAGAGGAGGTTACACCAGCGAAAGTGGATACGGCGCGCGATTGTATCGATCGCCTGGCGCATGCCGAAAGCGGATTCAGGGAGCTTGTCGAAAGCAGCAGCCGATTGCCATGGCGCGGCGCGGAAAGAGTCGATCTTTCTCCTGTCGAGGTCGGTGCAACAGTTCAACTGCTGGCTGTATGGGAGCGGAGACTGGCCGATCTGGAAGAGTTGCTGTCCGAGAGCGGTCTAGACGGCGATGGCATGACGATCCGGGAGGCGGGCTTCGTTCACCTTGGAGCCGAGGCGGTTCAGAGGATGCCAGATGCTCTGGGGCGCTGCGATTTCGGTTCGCTCAGTCGACAGGATACTCGCGACGGAATGTGCAGGGCGGCAGACCGCGCGCTTCGTGTCCGGAAAATCGGCGACGAAATAAACGACAGGTTCGGGATCGGCGCCCACGAACTGCCGGATGCCAAAGACTTGCGTGGGCTGGGGAGTGCCGCTGTCTCGCTCGGGATTTCCGCTCAATCTGCAAGGGAGGCGAGGTCGGAGGCACGGTCATTGCGAGAGATGGCGGATAGGCGTGACCGTATCGAGGAGGTTCTGGGACGGCTGGCGAGCTGCTTCGGCTACGAGGCAGCCACTCCGGAAATCTGCATGACGATGGAGCGAGGCGTCGAGCTGTTGCGAGGAGTGGACGCAGGTCTCTTGTCGTCCCGCACGGACGCGCTGACGACGCACGATGCCGGTCGAATACTCGAACGGGCGGAAAAGGAATGCCGCGAAGTGAAGCAACTCCGGGACGAGCTCGTGGAGCGCTTCGATCTCGCGTCTCTGCCGGACAGGGATGAATTGCAGCAGGCTGCAAGGTCCTTGAATGCGGCACGCCGACCTTTGCTGTTGGACGGGTCGGCGAAACGGGCCATGCGGTTGTTTCGGGAGATTTCCCTGGTTCGCTCCAAGACCTCGACGGAAGAAGCGGCCGGTGGCATTCGCGAGCTGATCGAGTATCGCGACAAGTCAGTGCGGCTGGCAGAGGACGAGGAGTTCGAGCGCTGTCTGGGCGCGGATTGGCGCGGCGTGGACTCGGACTTGGCGCCCGCCAGGAGTGTTGCCGGATGGACGGCCGAAGTCTTCGAGAGACTGGCGGGAGAAGGAGACGGTCGTTCGGAGGCGCGTCGGATCCTGCTGCATGGTGATGTTCAGCGCTTGGACGAAATACGTCGGATCGCCGAAGCCTTGCCTGTGGACTGGCAAAGGTCGGACAAGGAACCGGAGCCTGCTGAGGCACGGGAGAGGGCTGCACGGCTGGACGTAGTGGCGGACGGTCTGGAAGCCGCCGGACTGGATGCCGGCGAGCCGTGTGCCAGCGCGGTCGACCTGGCGGCTTTGGTGGAAGAGTACCGATCGCTTACGGCGGAGGCTGAAAACGACGGCAACATTGCCCTGGTGTTCCCCTCCCAGGCGCCGGAAATCGAGACGCTGGACATGGTGCGCATGCTGGCCGATGCGATGTCCGGGCTCGGGCTGTCCGATGCGTCCTGGGAACAGGCGGCGACATTCCTGAAACAATCCGCGGATGTGGAGAAAAGCGCTTCGGCGCTGAGGCAGGCGTTTTTCGCGGCGGCCGACGCGTGGCGGGAATGCGTGGAATCTCTGGAGCTGGATGCGACGGTGTTTCTGGATGGCGGCCAGCACGAGACCACCGGACTCGGAGTGCTCCGCAAGCGCGCCCGGGAAGCCTGGGATGCTCAGGATACGCTGTTGTCGTGGTGCAGCTATCGGCGCGCGCGTAAAGGTGCCCAGAAAAGCCATGCCGCACCGGTTCTGGCCGCTCTGGACGAGCATGGCATGTCGGCGAGGAAGCTGCGCGAGGCCTACGAGTGGGCGTTGTATCGTTCGCTCGCGGCGAGGGTCTACCGTCGACACCCGGAACTCAATGAGCTCAGCAGTTGGCAGTTGGGCAACTACCGCGATGCATTCAAGGAGCTGGAGGCGCGCCTGCAGGACCTCGAGCGGGCGCGCATTGCTTACGAGCTCTTTTCCCGAACCGTCGACAATGGCGTCAGCTTCGGTGGACCGAGCGCCTTCACGGAGAAGGCGCTAATCCAGCACCAGCTTTCGCTGCAAAGAAGTAGTGTGACCTTGCGGAACCTGCTTCGTCGCGCGGGTACGGCACTGCTTCAGATGAAACCCTGTTTCATGATGTCGCCGACGACGGTGGCGGAATTGCTGCCGCGCGATTCGGAACTCTTCGACATCGTCGTTATCGACGAGGCTTCGCAGATGCTTCCCTGCGACGCATTGGGCGCTATCGCGCGTGGTCGACAGGCCGTGATCGTGGGCGATCCCAAGCAGTTGCCGCCTTCGACCTATTTTCAAGGCGGATCCGCGGCTCCCATGGACGATGACGATGACCAACAGATGCTGGCCCCGATGGTCGAGTCCATTCTGGATCTGTCGCTTTCGGCGTGGCATCCGCCGAGATACTTGCAGTGGCACTACCGTTCGAGGCACAGCAGCCTGATCCAGTTCTCCAATGCGCGGTTCTACGAAAACAGGCTGATCGTGTTTCCCGGGCCGGACGAGAGCCGGGAGGGCAGTGGGATTCGCTATCACCATGTCGCCGATGGCCTTGCCAAGGGAGGGCTCAACCGGATCGAGGCCGATCGTGTCGTCAGTGCGGCCTGCGCGTTCATGGAAGACCCCGCGAACCGGGACCTAAGCCTTGCCATCGTCGCCATGAACCAGCGGCAGCGCGACTATATCAACGAGATGCTCGACCGCGAGACCACCACGAGGACTGCGGTGGCGCGCTACCGCAGGCGCTGGCGGAATACGCTGTATCCGTTCATCGTCAGAAACCTTGAAACGGTTC
This sequence comes from Alphaproteobacteria bacterium, assembly GCA_965202925.1. Classification (GTDB taxonomy): domain Bacteria; phylum Pseudomonadota; class Alphaproteobacteria; order Bin65; family Bin65; genus Bin65. The sequence goes on from CBDBCG010000006.1 coordinate 17,646, forward strand.
CCTGCCAGGCACCGTGACACAACGCATTGCGCCAGACCCGGAGCTCGTCCAGGCGAGCGAGGTAAGTGCGTGCGACCTCATCGGGCACGCGATCGTCGTCGTTGAAGGCCGTCTTGAGTTTCTTGGTGAGGGAATACAGGGAGTCGGTCAGAGACTGCTTGAGTGCCTTCTCCCATTCCGGGAATGCCGCTTCCGCTTGTTCCATGTTCTCGAATTCTCGGGTCGCGGTCAGTCCGAACCAGGCCCGCACCATCATGTCTTCAAGGTGGGAGAAAGTGGCGACGGTTCTCCCGAGCTGTTCCCAGAACACGCTTAAGCCTCTGTTCGTGGGCCAGTGTTCCGGCAGGCGAGCGCGGTCTACGACGAGGGGCATGGCTTCGGCTCTTTTGGAGAGTTCGAGGAAGGTCGACAGGGGGTTTGGGCGGAGATACGGAATGCGCTTCGGTGGTCGATCAACCGGTTGCCGTAATCGTAGTTCCGGCCGCGATCGCCCGGGCGAGATCGTCGACGACCCTGTCGATCCCGTTGCTCGACAGTGTAGCGATGCGGTCCGCAAGCATCGGCGAGCAGGCGCGCAGTTGTTGGGCGGTGATGTTGTGCCAGACGGGAAGGATCACTTTGGTGCCGTCGACTTCGCGGGCGGCGAGGCCGTCCAGTTCCCGCTGGGGCCACTCCTTGTCCAGAAAGTGAGGGCTGATCACGACGATGCCGAACCGGGAGCGTGCAAGACCGTGGTCGATGGACCGGCGCAGGCTGTCGCCGACGGTGAGCGTGAGCTCGTCGAACCAGACCGAGAAGCCCCGCGCGCGAAGCGCTTCTGCGAGCGGGCGGACGAAATCTTCCTTGTCCTCGCCAGCGTGGCTGATGAAGACGTCCCAGTGCGCGGTCGAGGGCGATGACGCGGTTCGCTCACGTGTTTCGTGCTTCGGGATGAGCTGCCAGAGGACGTCGCTCGGTTCGTGTTCGAAGATGTCCGAGATTCCACCGATGCGATTGATGCCCTCGTCGAGAGAGCGGAGAGCGGCATCGGGCCAGCCCTGCCGCGATTTTGATTCGCGGTCCTCCTGCCGGCGATGGATCGCGAGGGTCAGCGCGGCCTTGGCATATCGAGAGCTTGCGATGGAGATCCCCCTGACCGTGATTTCGCTGGCCCCGGCGTGGGCGAGCTGTTCTTCGCCCCATGCAAGCATGCGGTTGAGGTCGTCGACCTCCTGTTCGTAGGGTGGCGTTGAGCCGCCGTGATCGAGGGCGCGGCGGTTCCAGGCTACGAGCTCGTCGCGGAGCCCGCGGTAGGCGTCCTGCAGGATTTCGTAATTGGTGCGACGGAGGCGGAGATCGCCGTCACGCGTGTCGTCGAACTCGTAGCGATAGTTCATGATGGTGATGGGCTGGTTGGCGGGACGATGTGTTTCCGTGTGGTTTAGGCGTAGCGCGGTGAGGCCTTGTGAGTTTGAAGATACCCCATTATGCGTCCTGGAAGTGACGAAATTCGGAGCATGTCGAACTTGAAACCAGTTTGAAAGAACATTAATTTCGTCATCATGAGATATCAAAAGCGCCCAATGCTAAACCGCCTCCAGCGGCTGCTGCCGGAAGGGCTGGTCGCGGACGCCGCCTGGTTCACCCGCATGGGCTACCCGAGCTCTCTACGCAGCCGCTATCTCGCCAGCGGTTGGCTGGAACCCGTGGCGCGGGGGGTGTTTCGGCGCCCGCTGCACAAGCCGGGGATTGAGGAGACGGCAGCGCCGCTGCGCTGGCAACATATCGTGGTCTCGCTGCAGATGGTGCTGGAGCAACCGGTCGCGGTGGGAGGGCGCACGGCGTTGGAGCTGCACGGCTTCGCGCACTACCTGTCGAGCGAGGGACCGAGGGAGGTTCACCTGTACGGGGACGAACAGGCGCCGGGGTGGCTCGGGAAGCTTCCCATCGTCACGCCCTTCGTCTTTCACAATGCCCGCAAGCTGTTTCGCGCCGAGCCGATTGCGGACGGTCTCGAAGGGCTCAAGTCGACGATGGCCGTCGACGGGCCGTCGAACCAGGCTCAGATCCACGGCAGCCTGACTTGGCGGTATTTCGGCGACGGGGACTGGCCGATCGTACTGTCGACGCCGGAACGGGCGGTGCTGGAGCTGCTGGACGAGCTTCCCGGCGGGGAAACGTTCCACCAGGTCGACATGCTGATGGAAGGTCTGGTCGGTCTCAGCCCGAAGCGCACGAGCCGTATTCTCGGGGAATGCCGAAGCGTCAAGGTCAAGCGCCTGTTTCTGTGGTTCGCCGAACGCCACGGGCATCCGTGGCTCGAACGCCTCGACCGCGACGGGATCGACCTGGGCAAGGGAAAGCGGATGCTGGTGCGGGGCGGGAAGCTCGACCCGAAGTACCAGATCACGGTTCCGGAGGACCTCGATGGCGGTGGATGAGCGATACCGGCGGCAGGTCGAGCTGCTGGTCCGCACCCTGCCTCACGTTGCCCAGGAGAGATGCTTCGCGCTGAAGGGCGGGACGGCGATCAACTTGTTCGTCCGAAACCTCCCCCGGCTGTCGGTCGACATCGACCTCACCTATCTACCGGTTGCGGACCGACAACGGTCGCTGGCGGACATCGAGGCTGCGCTGCGTCGCATCGGTGAGCGTATCAAGGACGCCCTTCCTGTCGCCCGCGTTCAGACCGGAGTGTTGAGAGAGGAAGGCACGGTCAACAAGCTCTTCGTCCGCGAACGCGACACACAGATCAAGGTCGAGGTCACGCCGGTGCTGCGCGGCTGCGTGTTCGCGCCGGAGGAGAAGGCGGTCTCGAATGCGGTCGAGGAGCAGTTCGGCTTTGCCGCCATTCAGGTGGTGTCGTTCCAGGACCTGTTCGCCGGCAAGGTGGTGGCGGCGCTCGATCGCCAACATCCGCGCGACCTGTTCGACGTCCATGACCTGCTGACGAACGAAGGGATCGACGACGGGCTCCGCACTGCCTTCGTCGTCTATGTGGTGAGCCATCATCGACCCATCGAGAGGTTGTTGGCGCCGACGCGTCGGGACATGCGCGAAGAGTTCGAGCGCGGGCTCGCGGGGATGATGGAGGTTCCCGTCGCATTGGACGTTCTGGTGCGGACTCGCGAGGAGCTGGTGGGCGAGATTGTCGGCCGTATGCCCGATGCCCACAGGGAGTTTCTGCGGTCCATTGCGAGCGCGGAACCGCAATGGTCGCTGCTCGAAGTGCCCAATGTCAGCAGCCTTCCCGCGGTGGCGTGGCGCATGGGGAAGCTCGCACAACTCGACGAAAGGGAGCGCTCGACGATGGTCAAGGGCATCGAGGCAGCGCTGACGGAAAGGAGCGCTCGCGGTTCGATGCCGACGTCCATGGGTTTCGGGAAGTAGTGGAAATGGACACTCGCGATCCGCAGGAACTCGTGGACGCGCCAAGGGAACGCCTGGGCGTCGAATACATGAGAGAGAACCGTTCGGGTAGAAGTTCGGTGAGGGGGGTCAGGAGACCGAGAACGAGACGAACTCGGCTGCCAAGGGGCAGAGCTGCGGACAGGCGCCGGGAATTCCGGCGCGAGCTGGCGATCCGCGTGCCCCGGATTGGTCCTTCTGTTGCAGGATCCCGGAGGCGGTAAAGGCGGCCCCCGCGGCGGTCATGGCATTGGCGTAAGGTGACGATCTTCAAGGGACACCGGGCCTTGAGGGCGACCGGTCGACTCGCCTTACACCTGACCGTCGACCATGTTCGTGTTGGCGTGCAGCCGTTGGTTGCTTGGACTGCTGTGATGAGGCAGCTTGCGATCCTGATAGAAGATCGTTCCACAGCCTTGGAAAGCCAAGGTGCCTACGCGCTACGGCCAACTACATAAATTGCCCAACCATCGGACAAGTTCAAAATGACGTATTTCGAGGATCATTACGAACACTTCCGCTATCCCCTAGAGGTTGACGGGCACCCAGGATTCAGATCCGCTCAACTGGGAGCGATCCATGCCGTGGCGGGTCATTTTGCTCAAAGAGCGGACCCTGCGATTGTCACGATGCCGACCGGTTCAGGAAAGACCGGCGTTATGATTGCGTGCGCCTTCGTACTACGAGCACGGCGAGTGTTGATCGTGACACCAAGCCGTTTGGTTCGCGAACAAATTGCTGAAGAAGTTTCTGAGCTGTCTCTATTGGTGCGACTTACTGCGTTATCAGACAACATCGATCTTCCCGCTGTGGGGACCGTGGGGGAAAGACTAACTACTCTTGAACACTGGCGCGAGTTGCGCAGGTATGATGTTGTCGTAGGTACCGTACAGAGCATCAGTCCTGCACTGGAGGATGTTGCTCAGCCCGAAGCAGACCAATTCGACCTAGTACTCGTTGATGAGGCTCACCACAGCAGTGCGCGAACTTGGCAAGCACTATTGGACTGCTTTCCTGAGTCACGGCGGATATTGTTTACGGCTACTCCGTTTCGCCGTGATCGTCGCGAAATTCAAGGACGGTTCGTGTTCACATACGATCTGCAGCAGGCCCGCAAGGATGGTGTGTTCGGACCGATCCAGTTTCAAGCCATCCAAGAACGGGGAGACGAACGAAGACGCGATATCGCTGTCGCCGTAGCAGCGGAAGAGAGATTGCGTGCCGACCAAGGCGAGGGCCTCTCTCATCTCGTCATGGTGCGCACGGATCAAAAGACTCGAGCTCGGGAGTTGGCAGAAATTTACGCCGACCACACAGATCTCCGTTTGGCCATGCTCAACAGTGACCATTCTCTACGGCACGCCAAGAGCGTGATACGGAAACTACGGGACGGTGGTCTAGACGGAATAATCACCGTCAACATGTTGGGCGAGGGGTTTGACCTACCAAGACTCAAGATCGCAGCGGTACACGCGCCACACAAATCCTTGGCCGCTACTCTCCAGTTCATTGGACGTTTTGCACGTACTGCGGAGGAGCGACTTGGCACAGCGACTTTCCTCGCCATTCCTGATGACATTGAAATCGAGCGGCGACGGCTCTTCAAAGTCGGTGCCGCCTGGCAAGACTTGGTGGAGAATCTGAACGCGGAGCAGTTGGAGAGAGAAGTGCAGCTCCGAGAAGTACTCGAGAGCTTTGACCTTCAACAACTACCAGTGCCTGATCTTGGAGACTTGTCGCTCTATTCTTTGGAACCCTACCACCACGTAAAGATATTTCGTGCCAATGGATTAGTTGATTTAAGTGTTGAGTTGGAATTTCCACCAGATACGGTGGTGGCCTATCGGGCAGTGAGTCAAGACCACGCGACGGCCATTTGGATAACTCGCGAACGCTCCGCAGCGCGTTGGTCACGAGACGGGAGAATTGTAGACGTAAATCACGAGTTGTTTGTTGTTCATTACGATGAAGCAAGTCGATTGTTGTTCATTTGCTCTACAATTCGTTCACAAGGGGTGTACGAATCGCTGGGGCAGCAGTTGATGGAAGGGGAACCTCACATTCTTCCCCTCGCTCGCATTAACCGTGCTCTCAACAATGTCTCGGACCTAGAGTTCTTCAACGTAGGTATGCGAAACCGTGTGCTGGGCAACCAGACAGAATCCTATCGAATCATAACTGGACCAAGTGCTGGAGAAGCGATACTGCCCAGCGACGCTCGACTGTTTCACCGGGGTCACTGCTTTGGTCGGGGTGAGACCGGGGACGGACCGGTGACTATTGGGTTGAGCAGCGCTTCAAAGGTGTGGAGTAACAAAACGTCTCAGCTGCCAGATCTCATTGAATGGTGTAAAGAGCTCGCGCGGCGTATCGAAGCAGATCGGATTCCTGTCACCGGTGGAGGGCTTGACCGCCTTTCACCAGGCGAAGAGGTGGATAGTCTTCCGCCAGGTATCTTCCGAGCGGATTGGGATTACGAGTTGTACAAGCATCCGAGAATGGTTGAAATTCTGGAACCAGGCGGCAACAAGAAGGCACAGCTGCTCGATCTTGAAGTTGTCGTGGAACATGATCAGTGCACGGATTCTAGGATAGCGCTGGCCTTTCGGTATGGCGAAGTTTCTTATCGAGCATTGTTTTCGTTTGAGACAGATCGGCTTTTCGAACCGGCAAACGGCAATGAGATCGAGATAAACGTGATTTCCGCAAGAAAAAGTAGCAATATGGTAGAGTTTCTGAATGAGCATCCTTTGTGCTTTTACACGGAAGATCTCAGCTTGCTGAGAGGATTTGACTTTCACAAGCCGCCGGAAGGAGGTGGCGATCCTTTTTCACGGGAACAGATGGAAGTCGTCGATTGGACAGGTGAGGAGGTGGATATACGTCGGGAGTTTGGTGTGGGGCGGAATGATCAGCGGTCAATACATGATTATGTTCATGCGCTATTAGAGAATAGTAACGCTAACGTTGTTTACTACGATCACGGTAGTGGAGAAGTGGCAGATTTTGTTGCGATCACCGAAGACGCGGGTAGAGTTGTAGTTGCACTGTATCATTGCAAGGGATCGGGTGGAGATGCGCCCGGGGATCGCGTAGAGGATGCGTATGAGGTGTGCAGTCAAGCAGTAAAGTCTGTTATCTACACTGATCCAATAGGTCTGTGTAATCGAATAGATGGACGATACCAAAGGCGCGCAGGTGGGAGTATCTTCGTCAAGGGAGACATAGGTGCGTTTCGGCAACTAATGCAATCGCATAGTCGAGCGGAGTTTAAGTTTGAAATGGTTGTTGTCCAACCTGGAATAGCGCGGGATCGTTTATCCCTGCGGATAGCAAATTTGCTTTCTGCTACAAACGATTATCTCGTACGAGGTGGCTTCTCCTCCTTGCGGGTATTGGCCTCTTAGTCGATCCTGAAAGTGGATAACGCGTTCTTAACGCTTAGGTTATATAGACGCGCGAATGGCTCGATGGCGGAATCTTGGAACTTGGCAGTGGTTACTGTCGCCGCGGACCTTTAGGTCAGGAACGTATCCAGCAAGTATGCGTGATGAAAGTCGATTGGCCAGGAGAGCGATGCGTCCTTTGCCTCGAAAAATGCGGATTGTGCGAGGAACACCTCATACCACGCGCGCTCGGGGGCATCCTGACTTGCCGTTTCCTGTGCCGCACCTGCAACTCTCGCTTCGGAAGCGACGTAGAGGCCCTCGCAAAGTCTGATCCTTCGGTTCTCCTCGCTGTCCGCCAACTCCAAGGTCATATTCCGGAGCTGTCTCGGAGGCTGATTGAGGACCACCCGCACTTGGCGAGCGGCGCAGGCCCAGGTAGCTCGGGGTACATACGGGACGGAAGTTACCGCGTCAGTTCGCACGTAGAGAACGACGGATCGTTAATCCTGCCGACTGACGAAGCGCGCGAGGCGATAACGACAATTCTGAGGCGGGATGGCTTCGGCGAAGCGCCGATCAGGCGCGCTGTTGAAACATTCGAGAGAATGGCGGAGAACCGACGAACGTCGATTGCACCTGGGCTGGACGTGGTTAAGTGGTCAGTAGAGGGCATCGACCTCGACCTGAGCCAGAGCAACCTGATCGACCCTCTGATGCCTGCCAAGATTGCGTTCGAGTTCCTCGCGCTATGTGGGGGCGAAGCAGTCTGCACGCATGACTGGCCGCTGCCCGAGGTTCGCAGGATCCTGAGGACTGGGACTCACTGGGACGACAGCATCCTGCGTGTCGAACGACTGCATGCCGGCGACGCCCGGCCGTTTCATGGAATTTGCAACGAAGACAATTCCGAGTACTCCGAGATACAGATACGGCTGTTCGGTTGTCTGGCGTACCGCGTCCATTTTCCGCGGCTGTATGTCGTCGGACGGCGTTGGGCCTACACCCACTGGCTGAGCACCGGAAAAGAGGACATAAGGATTATCGGAGGCGATCCAGAATCCTCAACTTAGTGGCAAGCGGTGCACGGCGCGACCCTTCATCGAGAGAGCCAATTCGAGGAAGCGGATTTTGACATTCGAGAACAATCCCTGAGGGATGAGACGGTGTCGTAGGTGTCGGGTTGGCCGGGCACTCCAGACAGCTCAGCATGGGGTCATTCATCGATAGTGCGTCCCGACACGATCATCAAAGTCGGTATGTCGTGGCAGAACGACGTAGCTCGGGCGAACCGCCGCATCAGTCGGGTCTATAAGACAGGTCGGACAGGTCTTGCTCTGGTCGTGGTCGGCGGCGTCCTCGTGCGTCCAGATTAATCGTAGCGAATGACCAAGCTGGGCTTCGGATCGGGAAGCTCCACCGCTTCGTCGCTACGTCAGCAGTCGTCGAGCGGTTTGTGCGCACATCCATATCGGCATGCTCCACGGCGTGGATCACCATGTCGGCGGCGGCGTCCGTGCGATGGCTGCGCTGTGCCGAGGCGCGAAGCCAGTCATAGTGCTCCGCTTACATGAGCACGAACTCGCGGCGCCATGCCGGGTTATCTCCACCGGTTCGAGCTGCGCCTGATGCTGGAACCGACCGAACTCGCGGCGGAACTCAGGGGCGCTCACGTTGGGCACGGCACGCTCCTCAAGTGACAGGTGTCCGTCTCAATACACACAGTATCCGTGGAAATGGAAGGGGCCGGCGAAAGGCAGTCTTGCGCGTTGGGTGCGCCGATGTCGGAAATCGTCCTGCTTTGTGCATCCCGCGATTTCCGTGACGTGTTTCGGTTGGCAGACCTAGCCCGCATCTACCCGTGATGCCTCGGAACGCATCAATGCCTCGATCCGATCCGCGATCTTCTGTGCGGGTTCGCGAAGCTGGGCGATGGTCCAGTCGGCGGCGTACCCCTGTGTGACGTCGTTGGGCCGGGCGTGGTTGACCAGCCGCTTGGTGAGCGAGGGGGGCAGCATCAGCTCGCGCTCGGCGACGGTGATGAAGCTGTTGCGCAGGCCGTGGAACCAGAACTTGGCCCCGCCGGCCTTGCCGATGCGGGCGTAGAGATGATGCGGGTCCTGGACGTGACCGGTCGCGCTGGTCGGCGACGGGAACACCCACTCGCGGGCGCCTTCGGGCAGAGCCGCGGCGGCGGCCCGGCGGCGTTCGAGGATGGCCGCGAGCTGATCGGTGATGGGAAGCTCCAGGGGCACGCCGGTCTTGGTCTCCTCGACCCGGAAGGTGAGCGCGTCCATGTCGACCCGCTCCCAGCGGAGCGTCAGCACCTCGTCCCGGCGCATGCCGGTGTAGAGACCGAACCAGAGAGCGTCGCGGATCGCCGGGTTGTTGACCTCGGCCTCGATGCCCGCGCGCCAGCGCGGCAGCACCTCGGACGGCGCCGAAATCTTGCGCCGCGCCTTGCGGTGGAACTTGCCGCCGCCCGCGAGCCAGAGATCGACCGGGTTGCGCAGCCCGTCATGGTCGACGCAGGGCCGGCGGTAGATCGAGCGCAGCAGCGACATCGCCCGGTTGGCGGCCGACCAGCCATGATCGGCGGTGATGCCGTTGAACCGGGCCTCGACGTCCGCGCGGGCGATAGCGTCGAGCGGACGCGGAAGCCAGTCGCCCAGATAGCGGTTGGCCTCGTAGCGATAGAGCTCGTTCGTCCGCTTCGAGCGGTTGGGGTTCGCCGCCATGTACTGCTCGAACACGTCGCCGAGCGTCGGCATCCCCCGGGCCTCGGCGCGCTCTCCGGCGGGATCGTCGCCGCCGGCGACCTTGCCGAGGAGCTCCTGCGCCTTGCGCCGCGCCTGGTCGGCCGTGACCGGCCCGTAGCGGCCGATCACGACCCGCTTGTTGGGCGCCTTCCTGCCGCCGTCGCCGCTCCGGTAGTTGACGATGAAGGCCTTGGTCCCGGAGGGATGGATGCGGACGCCGAAACCCGTGAGCTTTGCGTCCCATGCGATCCACGACTTCTCGCCCGGCTTGAGGGCGTCGACGGTCCGCTTGGTGAGGTTCGCGCGCACCCTCGCGGTGCGTTTTCCGGTGCTGGTGTCCATGGAAGGACTCTACCGACCGTCAGCTTTACAGTCAACACCATGGTCAACACCAGAAAAGAACTCGGTGGCCGCGCGTGGACGCGTTTGGCCCTTTTGAAGGCCGGGAGAACCTATGATAACCTGTTGAAATATGGCCGTTTAGGCCGCGTTACTGTCCGCTCTGGCCGCGTGTGGCCGCTACATCAACACGAGTCTCATAACCTGAAGGTCGCAGGTTCAAATCCTGCCCCCGCAACCACTCAAGCCCCTGAAAACATTTATGTTTTCGGGGGTTTCTTATGTGTTGATCCGTCGAGAAGCGGCTTTGTGTCAACACATTGGGCATCTCACGGGATACATCTTTGGTCCACAAATGGCCGCGCCTGGCTCCGCCCGGGAACGCTTCAGCAGAGGAGCGGGCACAGGTGGAAATATCGTACCGTGTTGAATTATCGTTGCATTTTCATACGTTTGACCATGGTTGGCAGAGTATGGCCGCTCCGCTTCCCGAGCAAACTGCCACGCGTGAAGCGCCTCGCACGGATCAACACCGTCAGGGGAGAAACCTAAAGGGCGAAACTGTCTGGTCGCATGAATTGGGAGCTGATCGGTCGGGGCCCATTCGGTGCGATCGTCTTTGGCTGGATCTGCGTGAAGCTGCAGCTCGCAGCGGCAACAGGTGGGATACCGTTTAGAAATGCCCGCGCTTTGCGCGGGGGCATTCACCAAACTGCAGATCCGCGCCGAGTTCTTTGCGAGCCCCTGAAAGTCGGGCGTTACTCTGGATCGGTGTCCGAGGTCGAGGTCCTTCTCGATCCTGTTACCCACTCGTCGAGTTCGGCGCGTACATAGCGCACGCGACCGCCGATGCGGTAGTAGGGCGGGCCATTACCCGTGACGCGATAGCGGTTCATCGTGCGCACCGAGAGGCGCAGATACTCGGCCGCCTCGTGGGCGTTCAGGTACTTGGTACGAGTAGTTGACGTCGCGCCCTCCGAAGAGCCCTTTTCCGACGCTCCGCTATCGCTCTCGCCTCCGGACGAGGACATGACACGAGCTGCGACGCGCTCGAAGATGGGATCGGCGCCGCTGGCGGCCTGGCCGAGGATAATGCGCGCCAGGCGCCTCGCCTGGTCCGGCGTGGTCTTTCCGTACCGGCCGATCACGGCCCGCTTGTTGGGCACCTTCCGGCCGCCGTCGCCGGTGCGGTAGTTGACGATGAAGGACTTGGTGCCACTGGGACGGATGCACACGCCGAACCCGGTCAGCTTGTCGTCCCAGGCGATCCAGGACTTGTCGGCTGCCGGCTCGAGCGCATCGATGACCTGCCTAGTGAGCGTGGTGCGCAGCTTGGCCGTGCGTTTTCCGGTGGTCGGCATGGAATTCGTTCAGTTGTCGGTTGCCGAAGCCGCTCAGGTACGCATGCGTCCGACACGGCTAACACACCGAGAGCAAGGACGAAAATGCCCGGCGTGGCCAAATCGATGCCTGCGCGGCATGTTGCAACGACCATGCATCGGCGGAAGCTCGGCGTGTGACTGCCGTCGACGCTAGGTGAGCATCCGGCGAAGGGCCTACTGGAGGCAGTTGTCGGGCTCCGGTTTCTTATCGAATGGCTCAGATTGTCCAGTTCGCCATGTGGCGCCGCGCCAGATCGGCGCTCTCGGTCACTTCATCGTTGGGGATGTTGACGATGAGCTGCCAGCTGTCCTGGTCGCCGAGGGCGCCAGGCTTCGGGATCCTCGGACCGAAGAATGACTTCCCGCTTCCCTTTGCGAAGTCGCGGAGATGCGCATACACGTCGTCGGGGATCGTGGCGCCGGCATGATCCTCCAGCCAGGCAAAGCGTCGCGACAATGTCCGGGAGGCGATCTGGTCTAGGTAGCTGGCTGCCCTGTGCCAGTCGATGCTGACCTGCCGCCGTCGAGCTGCGCGTGCTAGAACGCCGTCAACTCCGAAAGAAACTCTGCGGTTTGGGACTGCCGCGTGCTGCATCAATGATGTCTGAAATCTGACGGAAACAGGATCAGGTACAAAACCGACTCTGCCACATGAACCTCACTGCCTTTCAGAACCGCTTGGAGGAGCACTTCGCGCGGCTCCGCACAGACCGCTCCACTGGACTCGGTGATTGGCCGGTCTTTGCCCTTGAGCATGGGCTCTCGGAGCAGGACATCGACAGGCTGAAGACAGCGGTGTGCTCCGAACTCTCCGTCGGTGCACTGCGTTGGGAACACCGGCTTCCCTGGACGGTCTACGCGGCGGAACTCGGCTACCTGTACTCAGGTTTCGAGTATTGGCAGACGTTTGCGTCGATGACTCCAGGCTGGCCCGCGGGCGATCGAAGGTCCAAGGACTGGATCCGGCAGTGCTTTAACGATTTCGCGAAGACGTACGGGGGCGCGAAGCCAACTGGACCCTGGGCAAGCCATTTCCGCAGGATCTGTTGGCCCATCACGCACGCAATCCTTCCGTGTGATCTGCAGCAGCACCTGGCAAGAATCCTCTATGCCGTTCGGCACGACATAACGTCCCACGTCCTCGACAGTCCGCAGCGAGTGGGTGAACTCATAGCAAGCCAGTGTGTGGGGACGTCGTCCCGCTTCCAGCTGTTGGTTCAGGAACCCGCGTTAATCGGGCAGATCGCAACCGCCCTGCTTTTCCAAGGGGACCGGGCTGCGTCCGGCTTAATTCTCCAGCCAGAGCGCGTTGCTAGTGATCATTGAGCCGACTGAGCCGACCTTGGAGCAACTCTGGGAAGGCAACCTGGATGTGGAAATTCATGGGCCTCGTGACCAACGGGTGCAGGGCACGATCTCGCTCTATCAAAAGGGAGATGTCGCGCCCCTGGCCCAAGTCGCGTTACCGGCGCTGAAGATCCCGGTGAGTCAAGAGGCTTGGCACGCTGCGACCAGGACGCACGTACAGTCCAACCGCGAGCTTCAGACCGTCTATGACGCGGCGTACCATGCCGAAGTCGATCTCCGTGTAGAAGGCATCGGTTCGCACAAGATCATCGCGGAGCGCGAATTTGCGCCGCTCCGTTGGGCCGTCTCCCGCAACAAGCAGGCGTTCCAGCTTCGAATCATCGACGATACCGGTGGGCAAGATCCCCTGATGGTGCACCACCACAAGTTCGATACTCCTGACATTGGTTCCGTACTTGATGCGGCACCGTTCCACATCGACGCCGGCGCCGGCGCGCAGGCTGGCTTGTACGTGGCCTCCAGGGGTAGCCACCGGCGTTCGGTGGTGATCCCGTCGCAAGTGAAGACGTTGCAGGATCTGAACGTTGAGCCACGAATCCAGCAAGGCCGCAGAACACCCGCCGACATACTTGCGCTGCTTCAACTGATCGAACTTTGGGGAGACGCGCGCCTCACGGGAAGCATCGATTCGGGTTTCAAGTGTAGGAAAGTATTGGAGGCGCTGATTCGACAGATCTTCGCAGTCATTGGCGGGGGCCGTTGGGGGAACGTGGAGCAGGCTTTCAACGGTTTGATGAAGGACGGCAGGACGGAGGCACTTCGCGAGGCAAGGCGCGAAATTTCTCACCAGCGTCACGAGGAAGCCCTTGGGGTGGTCTTGGAGCGCGATGCCGAGGAACTGGCGAAGGTGGCTGTGAAGGAGCGAGTTTACCGCCTTGCCTCGCTTGGGCATCGATACCTCGGACTTCCGAAGCCGGCGGGCCATCCTGATCACATTGCCGTAGGCAACCCGGGCCGGGCCCGCACCGCTCCAGAGAACAGCCAGACACATCTTCGGGGGCAATCTGAGTGGCTGGCGGAATTCTCGTTGCGGCTGGCAGGTTCCCCCGTGGGGCTGTTGGGATGGGCGGGCGATCGGGCGCCGGACGCCGTCACCTCATTGCTTGAAACGCCGGCACTGGCCAGGGCAGCGCGGTTCATGGTCCTTTCGGTCGCCGGCGCAGCCGCATCGCAGGCCATCGCGCCAAAGATTCTCTACAGCAACTGGGAGTGGCAATGAAGGTGCTCACCCCGGCCGAAGTCAGCGCCAGCGCGGTCGAGGCGCTGCGCCTGGACGGCGAACTCCTGGATCTCACCACCAACGAGGCCATTGCGTCCGCTCTCCGCCGCGCCGCAGGCCTGCTGTGTCCTTGTTCGGGCCGCACGCTCGTACGGGCGGTGATGGAACCGCTGCGCGGGGTTCACACGGAAGAAGGCCTTGTAACGGTAATCGAGGATACGCTCGAAGCGTTGGTCGCGCATGGCGATCTTCTCGAACTGCATGACGTTACTCAGGACGACGCGACCGGGGGCTTCCTCTACGCTGCCCCACCGGGTTTTGTCGAGTGTGACGGTGATTGGGTCATGTTGCTTGGGGTCGCACCCGATGGCATGCCTTTCGTTACTGAAGATATCGAGCAGGCCGTTGAGCACGTGAACCATGTCCGGATCATCCGGGACGGGGACGCTGACCTCCGAGCCCATCTCGCCGAACTTGGACTTATCAGCATCAGCCAGTCCGCCTGGTTGAAGGCGCCCCAGCATCAGCGGGCCGGGGATCTCATCGAGAGCATGCGGGCCAGGGTCGATGGGTCCCCAAGGTGTGGTGAGGTTCCCGGCCTGCGGTTGTTGGATCCGGATACGCCGGTCCGTTACTACCGCAGGCGCTGGACCGAGCCTTCCCGCCACACCGGGCAATTCGTTGCCCGGAGGCCGCAGGCCTACGGCGCAGACCTCTGGTGTTTCGTAGAGGTCGAAGATGGGCAGGCCGTCAGGCTGGTGGACCTGCCGACGCGCCAGGGCACCGGCCGCGGCTGCGATGAAGCCTGGCATCTTCAGGCCGCGATCGACCATGAACGCGGAGCGCCGCAGGTGTATCGCGTGCGCCGAGGACCCAGCGGGAATGAACTGGTGGACTTCTTCTCGCCGGTGCCCATGTGGGCGCAGCGGCGATGGGCGACCTTCGGGGAGCCGGTACCGGCGCAGGGCTGCCTGTTCTCGTTCAGGTTCGCTGCACCGGACCTGGGCAAGGAGATCGCGTTTGCGCGGGATCGGCTGTGGCAGGAGGAAACCGGTCAGTGAAAACACGAAGTCCGAGATGTGAGGGATCGCGATGCCGTTGACCCTGGGAGAAACCGTTGAGCAGCTTCACGCGGTTCTACGTGAATACATCGAAGCCACGTACCACATCAGTGACCCAGGGCTTATCCGCCAGCGCCGGGCATTGCTCGATGAACCCGGTGTCATCCACCAGCGGCCGTACCTCGAGAGCACGCCCAAGTACAAGACGGATCTTGCCTTCGCCCAACTCGGTCTGCCGGCTTCCGTGCTCGAGATGTTCGGAGCGGTGACGACCGCGCCGGTGCTGATTCACGACCCCCCGTACGAACACCAGGCTGCAGCGGTCAGGGATTCGCTGGTCGAGGGCCGTGACTTGGTCGTGATGACCGGCACCGGATCGGGCAAGACGGAGTCCTTTCTCCTTCCCATTCTCGGCAAGCTGGCGCGCGAAGCTCACGACAGCCCTGCAAGCTTCCGATCGGCGCCTGCGGTGCGGGCGCTTGTGCTCTACCCGATGAATGCGCTCGTCAACGATCAGCTCAGCCGTTTGCGGCTGCTGTTTGGCGACCCGCGAATCGTCGGCAAGTTCACCCAGTGGTCGGGCCGGCCGGCCAGATTTGCCCGCTACACCAGCCGGACGCTCTATCCCGGGGTCCGGAACAATGACACGGTGCGCCTCAAGGCGATCGGTGACTACTACGTTCGGCACCTTGAGACGGCCGCCGGGCCGCCATCCGAGGAGCAGGAAAAAGCCCAGCGCCTGGTGCAGGAGTTCAAGAAGCGCGGGAAATGGCCTGCGAAGCCCGATCTGCTTCGTTGGTACGGGGAGAGGCGATCGCGCTGGCGCGACCCCGCAACCGGCGCGTTCCGTCGCGCCGTGACGCTGCCCGAAGACCCTGAACTGTTTACGCGGCACGAAGTACAGGAAGCCGCGCCTGATATTCTGGTCACGAACTACTCGATGCTCGAATACATGCTCATGCGTCCGCTTGAGCGTCCCATCTTCGACCAGACCCGGGCGTGGCTGGAGAGCAATCCCGACGAGCGACTTCTGCTCGTGCTGGACGAGGCGCACCTGTACCGCGGAGCGGCCGGCGCCGAGGTGGGGCTGCTGATTCGCCGGCTGCGGGCGCGGCTTGCGATCTCGCCGGAACGCGTGCAGGTCATCTGTACCAGTGCCAGTTTCAAGGATCCGGTTTCTGCGTCCAGGTTCGGTGCGGAACTCACGGGCAAGAACAACGCCTGCTTCACGACGATTGCAGGGGACTTGGACTTCCGTGCCCCGGCGGCAGCAGGCTCTCAGGACGACGCTGCTGCGCTCAACACCGTCAATCTCGATGCGTTCTACGCTGCGGAAACCGACGACGGGCGCGTCCGCGAAGTTGCTTCGTTCCTCGGGTACCGCTCCGTCAATTCCCCGCAGGAACTGGGGCCTTCGCTGCACGCGGCGCTCGCAGGTTTTCCGCCAATGGCGCGCCTGGTCAACCTGACGATGACGGACGCGCTGCCCGTGGACACGCTGGCTAGCCGGATCTTCGAGGGGGTCGATCCCCCTGCCGCAGCGCGCGCCGTTACCACGCTCCTTGCGCTGGGAACGCTCGCACGAACGGACCCGTCTGCCCCGGGTCTCCTTCCCTGTCGGGTACACTCGTTCTACCGCGGTCTCGCGGGACTGTGGGTTTGCATGGACTCGGATTGTTCGGCCCTTGAACCCGCAGCGCGCGGCGGGCCGTGCGGGAAGATGTACAGCCAGCCGCGCGACGCTTGCGAGTGCGGTGCGCGCGTGCTGGAACTCTACACCTGCCGCAACTGCGGGACCGCGTACGGACGGGCCTACACCGACAATCTGGAGGAGCCTGACTTCCTCTGGGCCGAACCCGGCGGCGAGTTCCGGACACACATGGGTCGGTACGAGGAACTGGAGCCGCTGGACCTCCTGCTTGAGGAGCCGGTGGAGGACGCTGTCGAACCCGCCGACTACGACCTGGTGACGGGAAGATTGAATCCGCCGGCGCAGGGCAACCGGGTACGGCGTGTGTATCTGCGAAGGGATCGCGTGCCTGCCGATGCGAACGGTGACAATGGGGAGGGAGGGTCCAGTCGCCCAGGCGAGTTCGCCCCCTGCGGTGCTTGCGGACAGACGGCTGCCTATGGTCGCTCCTCCGTGCAGGACCACCAGACGAAGGGAGACCAGCCGTTTCAGACCCTGATCGCTAGGCAACTGGAGGTGCAGCCGCCGAGTTCCGACGATGCCACAAGCCTGGCCCCGCTGCGGGGCCGGAAGGTGCTCGTGTTCTCCGATTCCCGACAAACCGCGGCCCGGCTCGCGCCCAACCTCCAGACGTACTCGACGCAGGATGCCCTTCGACCGCTTGTCGTCACGGGGTTCGCTCACCTTCAGAAGTTCCCTTCGCTTGCGGACCTTGTCTCCTTAGAAGATCTCTACCTCGCTGTGCTCATTGCGGCGAAGCAGTTAGGGGTCAGGTTGCGACCCCAACTTACGGCTGGAGAGAGTTTCCACGCAGAGACGATCGTCAGCCAGCGGATGGAAGCGGGTGCACACAAAAGCGACGCGGGGCTGTTGCGCCTGTTGACGACGGTCCGCGGCCAGCAACCGCCGGAGGCCCTGCTGCGAGGCCTTGCGATGTGCCTGAACGATCGGTTCTACGGCCTCGAATCACTCGCGTTCGCATCCATTGTTGAGACAAGCGAACAGGCACCAGGCATTCACGCGCTGGCCGATCTGGATGGAGTCGCCACAACCCCGGAACAGAAAATCGCCCTGGTTCGGGCCTGGCTGAAGTGCTGGCAGTCCCCGGGTTTCTGGCTCCCAAGGATGCCGCATGGCTGGAGGGGAACAGACGTCAAATGGCGTTCCGGGAATTTTCGACAGATGGATCGCAGAATCCGGGATCGTGCGGCGCGCCGTCTGTTCAAGCAGCAATGGCTACCGACTCTGCTCCAACTCTTCACCGAGCGAGTTGCGCCAAACCGGCACCTCCTGAGCGGTGGAGCGCTGACGCTTCAGATCGGCGGCGAGTGGGCGTACTGTCAGGCATGTCGCTCGACTCAGCGGCCATTTCCCGGAAGCGACCGTTGCGGAAACTGCGGCACGGAAACGGTTGCCTCCATCGATCCCGATGCTGACCCGACTTTCGTCGCCCGCAAGGGCTATTACCGCGCGGGCACGATCGGCGCGCTCGCGACCCCGCCGAAACCCCCGATGGCACTCATTGCCGCTGAGCACACCGGCCAGCTGACTGGAGCTCTGTCCGACGAGGTGTTCTCAGCGGCTGAAGAGAACGAACTGCTCTTCCAGGACGTGGATCTCGGCCCCGACGACCAGGATCGCGAGCGGCCGGCGATCGACGTGCTGTCGTCCACCACGACGATGGAAGTCGGAATCGACATCGGGACGCTGAGTGGTGTCGCTCTCCGGAACATGCCGCCGGCGCGCGCCAACTACCAGCAGCGCGCGGGCCGCGCGGGCCGTCGCGGTAATGCAGTCGCGACGGTCACCGCATTCGGCAGCGCCGACAGCCATGACGAGCACTACTTCACGCATCCGCATGAAATGATCCGGGGATCCGTCGATGACCCCACGCTCGCACTGGACAACGCCGTCATTGCCCGCAGGCACATGACCGCCTACCTGCTCCAGCGCTATCACCAGACGCGGCTCCCGGACATTGAGCCCGAAGACCAGCCCCAACTGTTCGCAGTCCTGGGGACGGTTTCCGCTTTCAAGAAAACGGACACGATTCTGAACCGGGACGATTTCGCGAGTTGGCTCACGGCCGACGCCGCGGCGCTCAGGGCGGAAGTATCCGGGTGGCTTCCCGACCAGCTTTCGGCCGATGACCGGAGATCGCTGCTGTCGAACCTGATTGACGACACCGTCCGCGACATCGACGAGGCGCTTGACGACGAGCCGGAGGGTGCCCGAGGTGACGAGGACGGCCCAGATGCGGCCCGTGCCGGTGCCGCCGACGGTGGATCGGCATTGGAGACCCCCGCCGAGGTCGGGGACGAGCATTCCACGGTGGGCCGGGCGCCCGAAAACCTGCTTGGCCGGCTCCTCTACAAGGGCGTGCTTCCCAGGTACGCCTTTCCGACCGACGTTGCGACCTTCCATGTGTTCAAGGTGGAAGAGTCGACGCGCTATCGACCTGCCTTCCATCTCACCCCGTCCCAGGGCCTTCCGGTAGCGCTTTCCCAGTATGCGCCGGGCAAGGAGGTCTGGGCCGGCGGCAAGTTGTGGACGTCGGGGGCAGTCTATTCACCGATCCCCGGTGAACGCTCCAGTGCGTGGGCCACGAGACGGCTCTATTTCGAATGCAGCAACTGCCGGTACGCCGACACGATCCCGCTTGCCGACGGTACCCGGGGAGAAACCCGGGACTGCGAGGCCTGCGGCAGCGAAGGCACGTTCGGGCCGGCGAGACATTGGCTCCGCCCGCCCGGCTTCGCCCATCCCGTCGACCGCCGGGAAGGCACGTCGCCCGACGATCAACCTGCGAAGAGTTACGCGACCCGTGCAAAGCTCACGGCTCCGACTCCGGGCGACGACACGCAGTGGCAGACGGTCAATGAGCGGTTGCGCGTCCACCACATGCGCGACCACCTGCTGGTCACGAACCGTGGTCCGCGCAACGACGGGTACAACTACTGCACCAGGTGCGGCCGTATCGAACCGGGTGCCGTGCCCTCGCGAACGTTGCGGGGGCCTCACCTCAAGCCCTTCCCCGATGATCGCGAACCGCAGTGCGAAGGCGGACGAACAGCAAAGGGCCTGGTCCTTGGTACCGATTTCCTCTCGGACGTGTTGTTGGTCTCCATCCGTGTGGAGCCACCGATTTCCCTCGAGCCCGGGCTGCTGGCGACGGACATTGCGCTCCGGACCCTGTGTGAAGCCCTGTCCAAGGCGGCGTGCGAGCGGCTCGGCATCGAGCCGCAAGAATTCCAGGCCGAATACCGGCCAGCGTTGACCGAAGCCGGGCGCCTCGGGCAGGAGGCCGAGATCTACCTTTACGACACGCTCCCTGGCGGCGCCGGGTTTGCCCGTCAGGCGGGAGACCTGGCGCCCTCGGTTTTCAAGAGGGCCCTGGCGATCCTGGAGGGGTGCCCCGAGGGTTGCGATCGTTCGTGCTATCGGTGCCTTCGATCGTACAAGAACAAGTTTGAACACGACCTCCTGGACCGTCAGGTGGGCGCCAGCCTGTTGCGCTATGCCCTCACGGGCTCATCCGCCGTCCTGGACCCTGCAAGGCTGGCGGCCTCGACCGATTTGTTGTTCGAGGATGTTGCACGTCAAGATATTGATGGCCTGAAGGTTAGCCGAAATCATCGACTTGAACCTCCAGGGCTTGAACCTGTGAAGGCTCCAATTCACATCCGGCGGTCCGACGGGGTTGAGTTCGTCGCTGGCCTCCATTCTCCGTTGACCCCGGATGATCCCCCGGACGACGCGTTGCGCGCACTCAAGGAGTTCTGCCCTTCCGTTCCCGTCCTCCTTTTCGACGAGATCTTGGTTCGAAGGAATCTTCCGAGTGCCACGAGTCGACTGATCGACCTGGTCCGGGCTCAACGATGACTCAGAGCTGTGCGGCGGTGTGGAGAGCTGTTCCGCCGGACATCTGGCCGTCGGCACCGCACTACGTGTCGGTCTCAGCGTTGGCCGACTTGGAGGCTTGTCCGCGCCGATGGGCGTTGCTCAATGCAGCGTATCCAGAGATATGGGAACATCACGGGTATCCCCGAGTGCTTCATCCAGCTGCCTTGGAAGGCTCGGTTGCACACCTTGCGCTTGAGAAGATCGGCCGGGCTCTGTCAGAGAGCGGCTGCCCGTCAGTGCAACATCCAAGCGCTGTCCAAGTGCTGAAGAAATTGGGTGGCTTCACAGCCATTGTCAACGAAGCTGCCCAATACATGCTTCGACGCCATGAAAACAATCCGCGTGTGATTTCGGACCTGGAACGGCTTCAGCAGCGTCTTGCTGCTCGCAGCGCCGACCTACGTCAACGGGTCCAGCAAATACTTGCGCGGGTGCAACTCAAGCCGAAGTTGTTGCAACCAGGCAGTCGCGATCAGACTGTTCGGAACCAAAGGTCATCCGGCGAACTGCGTCAAGGATCCTATTGTGAAGTGCGACTCAGCAACGAGAACCTGGGGTGGCGGGGTGCCGTGGACATGCTCACCATATCGGACTCAACCTGCGAGATCCGGGACTTCAAGACAGGTGAGCCCAAGGACGATCACCAGTTTCAACTCTACGTCTATGCGCTCCTTTGGTGGAAGGACCAGATTCGCAATCCCAGCGGTCGATTGGCCGACCGATTGGTGATCTCGTATCCATCGGGTGATACCAGCATTCCCGCACCTGACGAGAGCGCGCTTGAAGAGTTCATGGAGGAACTCCGTTCACGGCGGGCGGCGGCCACTCAGACTCTTGTTTCTGTGCCCCCTGAGGCCCGTCCAAGCGTGGACACCTGCATGTACTGCGGGGTGCGCCATCTTTGTGACGCGTATTGGCAGCAATCCGACCGGTCTCAGGCGGATGGCGCCTCATTCGTGGACCTCCAGGTCAAAGTGACTGAGCCACACGCGCCAAACAGTTTTGTCGGGGTCGTCGAGTCTTGCCCCGAGCTGACTCCTCAAACGGAGATCCTTCTTCGAACCGTCAACCTACCCTTCGGCTTGGACCCGGGAACGCGTCTCCGCGTGCTGAACGTCCATATTTCCGTCCCGGACCCGGACTTCGATGCGAGCGGACGCCCCCTCGCCGTGGCATCAATGGGCGTCGCCAGCGAAGCATTTGTACTGCCTGCATAGCGAGGCACTACCCTCCAGATCGTCATAGAGGGCGATCTGGTCCGACGGTTGGACGGGCAGCGGAACCCTCCCCCCATGGCTGATCGGTCTCACCAGGATATAAGCGATGCGGACGCCCCACCTTCCAGCTGAGGTTCTGATTTGAGAGTCACAGCTGCGATGTAAACAGGGGGTCATGGACGCGATGGACGTCTACGATCCGGAGTTGGACGATCTCGCTGCCTCAGAAGCCGAGGGGCGCCGCTTCGAGTTCGTCAAGAGCGCACGATCGCCGGGCGGATTCTCCATATTGCCGCTGGCGAGCCTTCATAGCCTAGGATCGATCGTGACAAGGCGCTGCGCTGGGTGGAACGGAGGACCGCACTTGCCCTGGTGCCCGGCTAGGCCGATGGCGCCCGGGACGGCGCTCGCTTCGAAGGTCTCGGTGATCACCGGTGGGCCGGGCGTCGGCAAGACGACGATCGTCAACCGCTTGAGGGAGAGCTGGCCCTGCAATGCGCTTAACGCGGCTGCGGAAACCGTTCGGCGCTAGGTGTCTATCAAAGAGGTAGGTCACAGATAGACACAAGTTGACAGCTGGGACCAAAAGTGGTCAATGATGGACACAAGGAGGCACCAGAGGCCACCGTACTGTAGGACGAGAAAAATGAAGCTTCTGTCGGTTCAGGAGGTCGCGGAGACGATGAAGGTCTCCGAGAAGACGGTCCGACGATTGATCAAACGCGGTGCTATCGCTGCCTACAGGGTGGGTGAGCGTGGTCAGCTGCGCGTCAAGGAAGGGGAGATTGAACGGTATTTGGAAGCACAGCGAGTAGAGATCGAGAAGACGGCAGCACCGGACCCGGGGTCAGAGGAATGAGTAAGACAGACGATCAGGAATTCTCGATTGTAGCGGTCGACAAGTTTATCCAGGCGACCCGAGACTCCGGCTACAAGGGAACGTCGAGCGCCGTTGCCGAACTCATCGACAACGCGCTACAGGCGGGGGCGACCTCCATTACAGTGTCACTGACGGTGGACGAGGAAGACGAAGAGCGCCCTATCGTCCTCGCCGTCGTTGACAACGGGTCTGGCATGGACGCCAAGACCTTGCGGACAGCACTCCGGTTCGGCGGCAGTACTCGCTTCGATGACCGAAAGGGTCTCGGGCGCTATGGCATGGGGCTCCCGAACAGTTCTCTGAGCCAGGCGAAACGGGTGACCGTCTACACCTGGAGTTCGAAGCGCGGTAGGGTATTGACCTCCTATCTTGACCTGGAGGAGATCGCGGCGGGGCACCTCACCGAGGTGCCGAAGCCGACTATGGTCAAGCGGCCAGAGTTCGTTAACGGATTCGACTCCGGTACCGCGGTGACATGGTCACGATGCGATCGGCTCGACAACAAGCGCATTTCTACCATCACGCGGAAACTTCTGGGAGCGCTGGGGAGGCAGTTCCGACACTTCCTATGGAACGGCGTATCCATGAGGGTGAATGGTGACACGGTCCAGCCGATCGACCCGCTCTTCCTCAACGACTCCGCTCTTTACAACGGCGCGACTGAGTTCGCGGAGGAGATGGTCTATGAAGTTGCCGCCAAACCCGACGACCCCACTGTGACTGGGATCGTCAGGATACGGTTCTCGGAACTGCCGGTGGCCCAGTGGTCGAGGCTCAGCAACGAGGAAAAGCGAGCCCGCGGGATTACGAAGTGTGCGGGGGTGTCAGTAGTCCGCGCAGGTCGAGAGGTGGATTACGGTTGGTTCTTTCTGGGAGAGAAGCGCCGCGAGAATTACGATGACTGGTGGCGGTGTGAGATCAGTTTCGATCCAGTCCTGGATGAGGCGTTCGGGATCACGCATACAAAGCAACAAATCCGGCCACAGGCTCACCTTGTCGAGGCGCTGAGCGCAGATGTGGAAGTGGCGGCCCGCGCGCTTAACAGTCGGGCGAGAAAGGGCCACCTGAACGCAAAGATCGTGGAGCGTTTCACCAGGTCTGAGGTTCATGCAAGCGAGAAGGACAACATGCTTGTGCCGCTGCCACCGCATCCACGGCCGCGAGATAGCATGATCCTTAGGGCACTCGGCACTAAGTTGAACACCGCCGGAGGAAGAGGAGACGAAAGTGAGAGTTCAACAGAGTACCGCATTCTTCCAACGGCACTCAGCGAGACGACGTTCTTCAACTATGCAAGAGATGAAGGCAGGCTTATTCTCGTACTTAACCCCGATCATCCTTTCTTCAGGGTTGTGTACAAGCCGTTACTTGAGGGCGACAACTTCAGCGACGAAACCATACGGTCGCAGATCGATCTATTGTTGCTCGCGATGGCGCGGGCGGAGGCATTGCTCGACGACAAGGAGGCGCTCAAGGTTGCGGAGCAATTGAGAGCCGGCTGGAGTGATACACTCGCCGCATTCCTGAATGGGTGAAGGATGGGTCGTCAGGCACAAACGAACTGGGTGATCCTTTCTCCACCATTCTCAGAGGGGAGCGTCGCGAAGCAGGTCTTCCGGGCCCACGGGACTAGACTGTCGGAACTGTTGAACGAGGATAAAGACGGAGAAGAGTTCAACGAGGCAATCCAGGAATCACTGCGCTGCGTAGTAGGCGCGCACGAGCGCGATACAGCCTTGCGTGCGGCGCTATACGTCCTGACAGACCTCGCTCGGCAGCGCTGGTCTATACGGGTCAACGAGGACGGCGACCTTGAGGTGAGGCGACCTCAGGAGGACTGGCTCAGTCCCCTGAGCAAGAAGGCGCGTATTCGAGAACAAGAACTCGTCAAGCGCGATGAACAACTCCGAGAACCGGCGGCGAGGCGATTTATCCGAGGGATGGAGAGGAAGTCCGTCCACAATGGGCATCTGGTGTCAATCTATTCGGTTATTCGGGAGGGGCGAGAGCTTGCAGGGGCGCTCCGTGCCGCTCGCTCGTTGCAGGGTGATGAACGTATCCGCGCGTTAAGGGATACGATCGATCCTTACCTTCAGTTTGTCAATGAGGCTGAGCACTGCGAGCACACAGGGCTTCGCCTGCAAGACGTCTGGCGATACTTTCGCCACACATGGACGAATCAGTACACGGCTACTCCTGGGCGCTCAATGGCCTTCATAGTCCGGGACCGCGCACGGGAGCACCACCCTGTGATCGGGATCGGGTCTCTTGGTAGCCCAATCGTGCAAATTCGCGAGCGGGATTCTTGGATTGGCTGGCAACCAGAGGCGTTTATTGAGTTTGCTACCGAGTCACCGTCAGCAGAACTGGGGACTTGGCTCCACAAAATAGTGGAGACGGCGATTGGGGAGATCTATCTGGACGACTTCTTTGAGGAGGAACTTCTGTCCCCGATCGAACTCCGTGCTCCAACGCCGGAGGTTCTGCAGCGTCTCGTCGTCCACGGAGAGAGACAGCGGGTGCTGCACCATCGGCTTGCAAGTTCGAAAGATCTGAAGCGCTCGTTGAGAGCTGGCAATACAGCTAGTACCGAGGCGCACTGGCAAGCGCGCGCACGGACTCACCTCTATCGGAGTAAACGCGCGCTCTCTCTGGCGGATATGCTCCGGTCGCGCATCGTCCTCCAGCAGCACTTGTCAATGCCGCCAACTCGGGAAGAAGTGCGTACGCTTCTCGACGCCGGAGCAGGGCGCAGGATCGTGAAGAAGATTCTGCGGAAGGCTAAGGCAGACCATGTCGGAGTCGCGATGGCAGACATCACAGTCTGCGGCGCCGTGGCTCCGTACAATCTGGTGCTCGGTGGGAAACTCGTCTCGATGCTTGCAGTGAGCCCGGAAGTCGTTTCTGCCTATCGCGAAAAATACGCCGCGCAAGAAAGCGAGATTGCTTCCTCTATGGCAGGTCGTCCCATCGTCCGTAGGTCGGAACTCGTGTTCTTGGGTACAACCTCGCTCTATGGCGTAGGGTCCAGCCAATATAACAGGCTGCGAATGAAGGCCGAGCGCATCGGTGCCAATCAGGGCGAACAACTTGCGTTCCTCGAACTTGGCAAGTCCGAGGCTTACGGCACATCGCATTTCGGCTCGGAAACAGTCAGAGCCCTCGTCTCGCTGGTCCAGCAGTCAAGGAACGGCCAACGTGTCAACAGCATTTTCGGGGAGGGCGTGAGCCCGAAACTCCGCAAGATCAGAGATGGCCTCGATGCGCTCAATCTGCCGGCGGACGTACTACTAAAGCACGGTCGGCAGCGCATAGTGTATGGCGTTCCGGTCGCCAGAAATGTTCGTGAGTTCCTTCTCGGGATGGACGACGAGCCCGAATACATCTTCGACTTGGATGAACCGGAACGTAGCACCAGGGAGATCGGTCGCTGGTGGGCTGAGCGATGGTTGGGGAAGCGGATCGAGTCCGACGCCATTTTAGCGGGAGTCGAGCAGCATAAGTTGGTCCGACCCATTCGCCACGGGGCCCGGGTCATTCTTCCTCGTATCGACGACGGCGGACCGGGGCTTTTCGACGACTTGGTAGGTTAGCAAGGCATGAGCATGGCCTACGAAGACTCATGATCAACTCTCCGGCTTTCAAGTCGACGTGCTCTCAGCGTAGCTTATGGATCTCGGAAGGCCGGCGGCCGGTCAGCATGATCGTGATTGCTGCCGCGACCGGCATGACGCATCCCGGTACTCATTTGCCACACGGCCAGCCACGAGACTCTGCGCGCCCACCTACAATATTCGCTGTACAGTGAATATTGCTATTTTCTTGAATGTATACTAGAATGCACATATTTGCTGAACTGCGAAACAGGCAAGAATGCTGATGCTTGGCTCGGACATCATGGTTCGACAGCTGCTTGACGGGTTCCTGGAAGCCCTGCGGGAAGTGCCCGAGGTGCAGGCGGAGCTGAGCGAGATTGAACGGCCGGGGAGCCCCGATCGAGGACATGACGCACAAGTGGACCTCCGGGCGGGCGGGAAGACGGCCACCTTGCTGATACAGGTGAAGAGAGAGGTGTATCCCCGTGACGTGCGCCAAGTGCTCTGGCAGCTCCGGGAATCCGCACGCAGATGGCTTGGGGCTGCGGAAGGACGGCAGGCGGTGTTCTTCCTGGTCGCCCAGTCGATTTCACCTGGAGCCAAGGAATTGCTGAGGAATGAGCGGGTTGGCTACTACGACAGCGGTGGCAGCCTGTTTGTTCCTGCCGGCAACATCTACGCCTACGTGGACAAGCCGCCCCCGAAGAGCTTGTCAAGAGCCATCCGTTCCGTGTTTTCGGGCCGTCGCGCGCAGGTGCTGCACGCGGTCCTGATGCGAAATCGCGAGTGGTTCGGAGTGAAGGAGATCGCCAGCCAGGCCCGGGTATCGCCCGCGACGGCTTCGCAGGTGCTGGCGGAGCTGGAGAGATTTGACTGGGTAGTGTCGCGTGGGCAGGGGCCAGGAAAGGAGCGCCATCTGCAAGAGCCCGGTGCGTTGCTCGATGCATGGGTGAATCAGCTGACGGTGATCCGACCCTTGTCCATGCGGCGTTACTTCGTGCCGTCGGCGCGCGCGGAGGGGTTGGTGGAGAAGTTTGCCGAGGTCTGCGCCGAGAGCGAGGCCGAGTATGCGATCACCCACGAGGCGGCAGGGCAACGGTACGCGCCGTTTCTGTCCACCGTGTCCCAGGTGCGTTGTCGGCTGCTGGACGGCCGGGCAGCGGATCGGGCTCTTGGCGCACTGGATGCTCGACTCGTCGACCAGGGCGCGAACCTTGCGGTCATCGAGGTCAAGTCGCCGGGCGAATTGCTGTTTCGCGAATTAGTGAACGGGATCTGGCTGGCAAGTGCCGTGCAGGTCTACATCGATCTGATGCGCAGCGAGGGCCGCGCCACGGAAATGGCGAAGCACCTGCGTCGTGAGAGGATCGGATTCTGATGGCGAAGCCCGCGACGTTCGACGGCTACAGCGATCGGTACACGGTCGACTGCGAGCGCGTTCTCGTAACCCTGCTGCGCGGCCTTGGACCGTGGAAGGAGTCGGTGTTTCTGGTAGGCGGGCTGACTCCGAGATACCTGGTGGCGGCTCGACCGCCGGACGTGCCAGCGCACGCCGGCACGCTCGACGTGGATATCGTCATCGACCTGCAGATCCTGGCCGACACCGCGGGCTATCGCACGCTTGAGCAGAACCTGCAAGCAATGAGGTTCGAGCGGTCGACGAACGAAAGAGGCGAGAGACTGTCATGGCGGTGGCAGACACGCACCGAGAACGGCGCGCTGATGGTGGTCGAGCTGCTCGCCGACGCGCCGGAGATCGCCGGTGGCAGGGTTGAACCGCTGCCCACGGACGGAAATATTTCCGCGCTCAACATCCCGCATTCGTCCATCGTCTTCGAAATGCACCAGGTCGCAGAGATTCGGGCAGAGCTCCTCGGTGACGCGGGCATCGCCGTCGAAGTGGTGAGGCACGCCGATCTGGTGAGTTTCACTTGCTTGAAGGCTTTCGCCTTCGATCAACGCTTCGAGCGGAAGGACGCCCATGACCTGATCTACTGCATTGAGCACGCGGAGGAGGGTCTCGACGGCGCTGCGCAGATGTTCCGTGAGGCCCTGGCCGGCGGTCACCGCGACATAATTCGGGACTGCTTGTCGATTCTTCGCAATCGATTCGCAGAAGACGACGAGGTCGAGGGGTATCGCAAGGACGGTCCGGTCGCGGTGGCCCTGTTCGAACTGGGCGAGGGTGACGAGGCCGATCAACGCGAAGCCCGATTCCGGCGGCAACGGGAGGTCAACAGCGTGATGGAGCAACTTCTGGCTCGGATCGCTTCGGAGGCGGAATGGCAGTGAGGGCGATCTTTGGCGGGATCAACTGATAAGGCCAAACGAGATATCTCGATGTGCCTCTTGCTGTTGCGTGCTGCTGGCGACGGCCATCCAAGCTAGCCGATAGGATGCCCGCACTGGAACTCGAGCGTCGGTTCGGTGGGATCAACGGAGATCACAATGGTAGAAATTCGCGATGTACAAGAGGCTGTTGAGATATTGCAGCCGTACTGGCGAGAATTTAGCGAACACTTCGAGAGCGAAAACCATAAATTTAAGACGCTTTTTGGATCCGACTACGTTGGTATGGGACGAATTTTGAGATGCCATATGATTTCGAAAAAGTATATCGAGGAGTACCTGAGAAAGAAGTTGAATATAGAAAACATCTCCGATGCTCGACTATCTTACTATCAGAAAGCGATGTTGCTTCCGGACCGCGGCCATCCTCCGATGATGGTCAAACCGGGATTGCTGAAACTCCATACAATTCGAAACAGGTTTGCGCACAACCTAAATTCGATTGTTTCAGCTGAAGAACTTGATTCGATGACGTGGGTTATGCAGATTTTTGGTCGAGAAACGCAGAACGTCGAGGCAATCACATTAATAGAATCTTTCACCACACTGGCCTGCACTTTTCTACTTGTTACCCCGTCTCATATAGCGGACGCATTCGCCAGAGCCACTGCACATCTCGACTTTGGTACATCAAGAGACGAATGACTGAGCACAAACGTTAATCCATCCAAATGGAGAAGTTTCGTGATAGTTGACGCTTTGCAAAGATGCCTCCCGGCGCCGCGATTCTAATGGATTTCGAGAACGCGTCGTTGTTTGGAGGAATTTCTGGGGCAGCACTCCCAGTGGACGAATTCGAGATTTGCGACGGGCTGGTGCTTCGCAAGACGTATGCCCACGTCATGTCACCGTATATTCTGGCATGCCACCGACCCGAGCGCGCTGGCCAGCATCATCCGGGCCCGTGGAAGTCGGGCCAAGGTGGGTCAGGGATGGATGTCGAGATTGAAATTGCGTTGCACGAGGGAGTTCGTCCGACCGGCTTCGACCGGCTTAATACCCTGTGGTGGATTCTTTCGCTCCTGCGGTTGTCTTCTGGGGCACCATTGAAGCTGCCTATAGTTGCCGATGTTTCATTTTCGGTCATCGCACAAGGCTCTAACGAGGCAAGGCTCTGGCCAATCGAAACACTATCGAGGCAATATCGTACTGTGCCGGATCCCCCACAGGTCATTGAGAATGAGCACTTGGTATGGATGCGCGAAGCGTTCAGTCAAGGAGCGGACCTGATGAACGATCACGCATTCGGACGAGCGTTTCAGACGTTTGATGGAGCAATTTGGGCGCATTCCGCAGGCAGTGCCCTCGTGACGATTTGGGCAGCGATGGAGACGTTGATCCGGCCAGGTCAAAGCCAGATCACGAAGAGATTGTCGTCTTCGCTTGCCACACTGTTGGAGCCGCCGGGACCTGGAAGAAATCGTCTATTTGGGCACGTGAAATCGTTGTACGAGGCTAGAGGTGGCTCTGCTCATGCGTCGCGCTCGCCAGAGGCTCAGCAACTCCTGTCAAGTTTCACGATTGGTCGTCGAGCGTTCATGACATGTATCGACAGGCGAGCCGTGCCGAAGGTCGCCGAACTTCAAGAAATGTGGCGCCAGGAGAAGTGAGCTATAGGAATGGCGTAATCGCTCATTCGGCCAGCGACGGCACACACGCCTCACATTGCTCAAAAAGCCGATAGACCCTGAAACGCCACCGTTTCGTTGTTACGTCAGCAGGTCGTCGAGCGGCGTGTGCTCCGAGTCCATCTCAGCGCGCTCCACGGCGTCGATCGTCACATCCGCGGCGTCGTCCGTACGATGGCTGCGCTGCGCCGAAGCTCGAAGCCAGTCATAGTGCTCGGCGGACATGAACACGAACTCACGGCGCCCATGCCGGGTTATCTCGACCGGCTCGCGCCGCGCTTCGTGTCGGAACCGACCGAACTTCCGCTGGAACTCGGAGGCGCTCACGGTGGGCATGGCAGCCTCTCCAGGTAACAGGTGCCTACTTCAATATACAATCCGTGGAAGCGAAATAACCAGGCGAGGGGAAGTTCCCCGCGATTGGTGGGGCGATGTCGGAAATCGTCCTGGCTCGTGAGCACCGCGGCGCTGGCGACGTGTCTCGGTTGGTAAACCCATGCACCAGAATCCACGGATGATGCCGCCGAGCGCATCAGCGCCTCGATCCGATCGGCGATCCTCTGTGCGGGCTCGCGAAGCCGGACGATGGTCCGGTCGGCGGCGCATCCCGGGGTGACGTCGCTGGCTCAGTCGTGGCCGATCTTCCTTGGCGGCATTCACGACCGCGTCGATATCGACAGGTGATATGTCGTCGCTCGAAGGTGGGCGGCGGTCGCCTGGATCGATCGTCAGCGGGAGGTCCAGGGCGGAAAGGGTACGGAGAACCAGGCCGAGCTCGGCACGGGACTTGCCGTGCTCGATGGCCACGACCCATTGCCGTCCGACCCCCGCCTTGCGGGCGAGCTCGGTCTGGCTCAGCTTGAGGCTGGGGCGCCTGTCGCAGATGGCCGGATCGAGGCCCAGGGGCGTTCGGATCTGTATGATGGTCCGATGTCGCTGGACAGCAACAATGCCCACATGTCGTCGAGCGACGACAAGACGAAAATGTTCTCGATCGACGACACATTGATGAGGGACGGTGTTCGGAGTCGAACCGCCGCGCCGAACACATGAGGCGCTAACATCGGCAGTGTTAGTGTGCAGACGAGTGTTACCAATAGGCCAGTCTGCGGCTTAACGGCTTCCGATCGCGCTGCGTGACGAGCGAGGCGGTCACGCCTTGGCGCGGCGATGAGACGGCCGTATGCGACGGCCGTCATCGCGGCGCCTGATCCGCGTGGGTGGTTCCGAGCAGGTCGCGCAGAAATTCCTGCATCCAGATTGGCAGGGCGGAGAATCCAGCCCGTAGATCATCACGGATCGTCTGCCCGTGCCGGGGATCGGCGAACAGTCGGCTCAACATTTCCCGAACGCGCTGACATTCGCTGTCCTGGGACAGTATGTCCTGCATCCAGTGCAGCGCCTGAACGACCCGCATGGCCGGCCGGCCGGCCCAGTAGAGGCGGCTGGGCGCTGCGAACCTGAAGTGGATTTCCTGGCTGCCGAGCCTGATCGGCTTCAGCCGCGCATCGACCAGTACCTCGATGCGCGCCGGCACGGCGGTGGTAAAACCGAGCTCGTTCGCGGCGGTCATGCCGTCGATTACGGCGCGCGCCTGGTCTCGGCGGGTGACGGCGCTGATGACGGCGCGATAGTCGGGTACGGTCTGGCGTCCGGTTAGATCGTTCTTGCTTGGCCGGTCATAGAGGCCCCGATCGATGCGACGCAGATGGCCGGCGGCTGTGAGACGCTGCAAGGTTTTGTCGACGGCGGCGCGACCGCCGAGGTCGGCAAAGTCGCCGGGTGTCCAGACCTCGTCCGGGCTGTCGGTCACCCGGGCGAGAAGACGGGAGCGAAGATCGGTATCTTGGGCTAGAGCTGGCATGTCCGAAATATGATACATGTTTCCGACAGGGACAAAGGGCGTCCGAGAAATGCCGCAATCTTCGGACGTGCCTACTTGTGGCGGACTTGCCCCCTGGCACTGCTCACCGTAGAGCAAGATATAGGTGTTGGTTCAGGGCTACGCCGCCGCGAACCGTCTGAAACGCAGGGATGCCTACGACATCTACTACTCCGTGAGGAACTTCCCGGGTGGAATCGACGCCTTCGTCGCGGCAACCGGGACGTCAAGGAATGAGCGAGAGGAAACCCCGATAGCTGAGGAGTGGCTATGGTGCTCAACTCAAACTGCCGGCCAGCGGGCAGGCGAATTGAGCCTTCCCGATGGGATCAGGTGCCAGCCACGCGGCGGCGACAACGGTCGCGCATCGTCACTAACATGGCGCGCTACTGATTCAAGGATTCTCACCAGTCCATGTTTGCAGCATCATCAAACCGTCTTGCCAATTGCTCGGTGAAGTCAACCATCTTCTGCTCGCTTGCTCTCGCTGCTTCATAGGTTCCGTCTGTGGCCATACTGAGAATTGCTGGGAGTTCATAGTCTTGAATGTAGAGTTTCGCTCCGGCTCTCCAGCCGTTCCAGAGATGGGATTGGAAACGCTCAATTGCGTCGAACGCCTGAGTTGGATCTAGGTCCACTCCCGAACCAAAACGAAAGGATTGCTGTTTTCTTCTGTGAGGTAGGCGTAGTGGGACCGCGCCAGCACTTGAGTGAAAGCTAAAGGCTTCACCATCTTTGCCGAACGCTCCGTGACTCACATAGTTTCTAAGTTGTCGGCGAATAACTGTGAGCTCATCATAAAGGCCCTTTGTTTCAGGTTGATCGATGTCGAGTACAGTCCTTAATTTCTCTGACCAATCGGCACTGACCAATCTTGTCACCTCCTTACCGGTGGTGCACGCTCCCCCGAGAACAGCAATGTGTATGAATACATGCTCAGTCCAGGAAAAGAAGGCCTCCACCGCAGCCAGACCAAGCCATCCAGCTTCGCGTCTCAATTCATAAACAGGCATTCGGCTTGATTGCCACTTTACGAGCCCATCTTCACTTACTCCCTGTTCTATTATACGTTCGTCCTTTCTCTTTTCCGCTTCTTCGTGTTTCTCGCGAGATATGGTTCGAAAAAACACATACCGATCATAGAGGCCTCGCGAATGATTCTTGAGATTTAACTTTGATCCTTCGGCAGCCTCATTTGCCAGGTGTTCGAAGTAGGGCTGAGCGGCTTTCACCGCCCTGCGAATAAGATTAACAATTGTTGTTACATCATTATGTTGCGCTTCTGGATCAGCGGCAAATAGGCCCAGGCCGAATTTTCTGTGTTCGACGAGATAGGCGGTGCCATTGAAGTCAACAGGTATTGAGTAGGCTAGTTTTTCCCAGCGCCCCAGGTCTTTGTAGTCCAAAAGATCTACAAGCAAGAAGTATACAAGATAAGGTTCGGGTAGGTGTCGACTTGCTTCCATTTTCTTGGCTGTGAATAGCATGTCCTTGGGAGCAATACTTTGATCATGGGCCGGCTTGAGCGGCGCAATAGCCTTGGTAGCCCGTTCTCTGATTTTCTTGAAATGGGGATATCTCTTTCGTGCGGTCACTTTCGCCTGGTTCCGCTTTTCTTTTTCTTGTTTTTGTCTGCGAATCAAAGCGAGCACGCGCAGGACATTTTCGTCGGTCTCGTTCGCATTCCCGGGGCCGTTGGACATCTCGCGGTTCCTTTCACCTAGGCAGCAGACTGCCCATCGCGGCAGGAACATACAGGTCTCGGCCGTCGGATGACCACGCCTTTGACCATAGCCCTGCCTGTCGAAGCTAGTGGATTGTCAGCACACTGCACGGGCGACGGTCCGCGTAGCGGAGACGGGCGCCGGTTCTGTGGAACCCCGTTTGGTTATGTCGGCGATAACTTGGGTGGCGTGCCAATCCTTCTCGATGAAGCACGGGTCGACGGCGAGCTCCGTGGCGACCGCCTCAAGAAGCTCTTGACTGGGAGAGGCGCTCAAAGGAGACGTATTTTCCGTCGTAGCCGATCTTGCGGGAGATGCGGCTCCGGACGGCGATCACGCGTCCGGTGGGGACCTGGGTGCTGGCGCCTGCGCTGTTGGCCTGGGCGAATGTGGATGGTATGGCTTGCACGTCGAGCCGCTCCAGAGCTTCAAGCGCAAGCGAGGGTAGGGGCTTGGCGACGACCGTCCGGCCCGATATGGGCGAAATGGCGGTTCGGGCATACAGGCCATAACCGATCTTGACGAGGCGGCCCTTGGCGGTAAGGCATTTCAGCGCGCGACCGACCTGGTCGTAACCGCCAAGATCCTCAAAGTCACGGCGCAGGAAGACATTGGTCTTCTTGCGCGCAATGCGCCGGGCGATCCGCTTCTCCAATGGCTGGGGTCGTGGAGATGTCATGGTTGCCAGCTTGCAAAAATACGACACTCGGCAGCACACGGATATGGTGTGAGCGGGCTGCTGTCAACAGCTTGGGAGGAGGGCTCACCGGGTCGAAACGGGCATACAACCCGAACCGTAGAACCCGCCCGTCTTCCAGAATTCCGATCCGACGGCGGCCGCCTCTGAGGTCAAGCCGTCGAGGATCGTGCGGACAAGCACCTCAAGAACCGCTCTACACAGGGATCGGAACGAAACGCATCATCAGATCCCAGACGGGTTTGGGCGGCTCAGCAGGTCATTGCCGGCGATCTCTGACGAAGCGGCGCCCGGCCTCTCGACGCTATAGCCGAGACCTTCATACCCTCGGACGCGCTTCTCGCTCATACGCATGAGCGTCGGCACGGCGCGATCGACATAGTCGTGGACCAGCACTTCGTGCTTCGCCGCGTGCAGCCGGTGGAGACGGCCGACATATTGCGCGAGCGTGCCCTTCCACGAAATCGGCATCGTCAGGAACAGGGTGTCGAGGCGGGCGTCGTCGAAGCCCTCGCCGACATAGCGTCCCGTCGCGATCAGCACCCGCTCCTCCGTCCCGGGGATGTCTTCGAGACGCTGCATGATCTCGCGGCGTTGCCTGGTCCCCATGCCTCCAAGGAGAACGAGCACGTTCCGGGCGAAGCGGGCGAGCCGCTCTGCAAGGCGGTGGGCATGGTCCTTGCGTTCGGTGAGCAGGATCGGCGAGCGGCCCGCCTCCAGCGCCTGCAACACGTCGTCGAAGATCATGTCGTTGCGATCCTCGTCCGAGGCCAGCGCGGCGTAGACATGCTGGATAGGCGGGCGTTCCGTGTCCATGCCGGCCGGCAGCCTGAATTCCGTCGGGCGCAGGATCGCCCGGTGTCCGAAGGGTCGTTGCCGGGCCTGCGCCTTCGCGCTGGTCCGGAATCGGACAGGACCGCACTGCATGAAGACGATCGGATGGTGACCGTCCCGGCGCGTAACCGTCGCGGACAGGCCGAGGACGTATTTCGCCTTCGCCCGGCGCGCGACCGCCTCGAAGCTGACCGCTGAGATATGGTGGCACTCGTCGACCACGAGATGTCCGTAATCGGCAACGATGTCGTCGACCTCGCCCTTGCGCACCAGGCTCTGGATGACGCCGACATCGACGATGCCGCCCGGCTTGCGCTTGCCGCCGCCGATTTGCCCGATCGCGGCGACCGGGAGATCGAGAAACGCCGCGAGCCGCGCGATCCATTGTTCCATAAGCTGGCGCCGATGGACGAGAACCAGCGTATTGGTCCCGCGGGTGGCGATGACGGACGCGGCGATGACCGTCTTGCCGAACCCGGTCGCCGCCGCGAGCACGCCGATGTCGTGCGGCAACAGCGCATCGGCGGCGGATTGCTGCTCCGGAGTCAGGTTTCCGAGAAAAGTCGTTTCAACCGGACGGCCGGGATCGCGCTCGTCGCGCATGCCCAAGGGGATGCCCAGTTTTTCCAGCAACCCCTCCATCGCCTCGCCGCAGCCGCGAGGCAGGGCGATGTGGTGAGAAAGCAGCTCGGCGCAGGCGACGATGCGCGGGATGCCGAAGGTGGAGCGCCGCATCGCCTGGGCGCTGTAGAAGGCCGGGTTCTGGAAGGCCGCGAGACGGATGAGCCGGTTGACCAGACCGGGCGGCAGGCCGGCACGCGGGATGTAGATCTGATCGCCCAGAACCGCGTCGATCCGCTCCGGCAGCGGTCCGGGAATCTCGGGCAACGGCCGGCGCCGCGACGGCGGCGCGCTCCAGGGCTCGTCGTCCTCCTCATCGAGCGGCAGACGCAGCCCGACAACCCGGCCCTGCCGGCCCGCCTCGTCGACGATGGCTGTTGCCTCGGCTAGGGAGAGGCGGCGCATGGACGAGAGAAATGCCCACTGGTCGGCGTGGGGCTCGAAACTGTCGTCCAGAAAGACGCTGTTGCCGTCCTCGCGCGGACCGCCCTGCAGGGGCAACGCGATGAGATTGCCGAAGCCGCCGGCCGGCACGGTGTCCTGGCTCGGGAAGAATCGGTCGTAGGACTCGAACCCGATATCCGGGTTGCGCTCCATCGCCTCGGTGACCAGATGGGCGCCGAGACGGCGCGCGAGGGCGGCGGGCACCGGCTCGGCGAAGAAGATCCAGACATGGCCGCCATTGCCTGAACGCGAGCGTTCGAGAGCCGCCGGCACGCCCTTCGAACGGCAGGCTTCGAGAAAGGCGCCTGCGTCCCGCCGCCAGCTCGCCTTGTCGAAGTCGGCCGCGAGAAACCGGCAGGTGTCGTCCGGAAGCATGGGATAGACGCCGATCGTGTGGCGGCCGCGCAGATGCCCGTCGATCGCCTCGTCCGTCACCTCCCGGAACGCCTGGTTGGGACAGGCGCCGCACTTGACGCGCGGCTTGCCGCAGATGCGGGGCGCCCACTCGTTGGCGCAGACCGGCGCGTATCCCGCCTTGCCCGTCTTGGCGTTGTCCCAGCGCTTCGGATAGACGTCCTCGCGGCCGCGAAACAGGGATCTGAACAGCGCGATCTTGTCGCGCGCCGGCGAACGGTTGGTGATCGGTCCCGCGGACGGCAGGACGTCCTTCAACGCGGTGCCCAGATTCCCAATTTCAGCGAGACGGGCCTCAAGGGCCGCTTTCTCGGCCTCAAGGCGCGCAAGCCGCTCGTGTATGAGGGCGGCTTCCTCGTCGTGGGATGAAGCGTGCGCCAACTTGTCCCCGTTTCGTAGATCCGTCCGCACATGCCGGCGAGGGAGCAGGATAGTGCGCCCCGAAAGCACCGGTAAACATCGCCACCGCCGCGTACCGTTCAGCTCGCGCCTCCTCCAGCTCCAGCTCCGCATTGGTTCTGGGCGCTCTTTAAATGTCCGGGGCGTACGCTTCTTCCACCGAATCCGTGAAACAGCATGAGCCGGACCGGAAGCGGCTAGTCGCGGACAACGAGGATAGCCGAGAGAGAGCCAAGCGGATCCGCATTTTCGAGCCGGTTGGCCAGCAGGTAGAGATCCCGGGCGTGCATCCCGAGTCTCCTGTGCCGCCACACCAGGCACTGCACGCCGTTCAGCGTTCCGTGGCCATCCGTCGGGCTTTGTTCCCCTGCCCCATAGAAGAGAAGTGTATTTCCCCCGTACATCCAGTCCGCACGGAAGGCCGGAGGATGCTCGGACAGCAGCTTCTCGAAGGAAGCCAGCTCCTCGCCCTCGGCGCTTATTCCGGCCGGCTGGGGCACGCTCACGACGCACAGGCCGAGGGAAGACGGCATCACGCCCCAGTCGCCGTGATTGTCGTTGCCGGGTTCCCGAGCGCCGTGCTGCACGTTGCCGCCGCGTCGGCGGAGCCGCTCGTGTCCGGAGAAATACCGATAGGCCTCGATCTGCGCGGACACGATCTCCGGAAGAAACGTCGGGTACGGCGTGTTGCCCTTGACCAGGTTGGCTCCGTGAACGCTGTCGCCACGCCTGAACCGCGTCGTCGGCTCCGCATAGTAACGAGAGTCTGTGTAGACCCCGCTGCTCGAACCGTAGGTGCTGTCATACCTCCCCAGAATGGCTTCCACGGTTGGGGGCTTGATGCCGAGGGCCGTCAGGTTGGTGTTCAGGTATGACTTGGAAAACACGGCGTCGATCCGGTCACGATGAGCGGGATGGAGCGCCTTGTACAGTCGTAGGAGGGAATGCCCGGACGCGTCCTTGTCGTCCCTCGTCAGGCAGGCCTTGAACCCCAGTTCGGCGGCCGTGACGAGGAGGTGCAGCGCAGGCATGATCTCGACCAGACTGGCCGGCAGTCGTCCGGCCGGCACAGCAGCGTTGTAGAGCCTGAAATACTGCTCCGCGAACTCGAGCATGAGATCGGGGTCGCCGTGGCGGTCGATGACCGTGCCGTCCTGCACGTTGCCCTCGAATGTGGGCCACAGCGCGTTCCGGCCGGCCCGATAGGCGGCGGGGAACTGGACGGACACGAAGTCTCGCCTGTCCGCGGGCAGGTTGTGGAGCATCACCTGCCGGCGGCGCACATCGCCGGTTCGGGTGTCGCCGTCCGCGGCGCATTCCACCGGCGTTTCGTGCGCCAGGGGATCGTCCGTAGTCCGCCGACCGCATGCGGGGCAGAGATACTCTGTCTCCTTCTTGACCAGATTCCCGAGGAGCCGAAGTCCGAACCCGAACGCCTTGGGCGTGGCGATCAGCTCGGTATCGGTGCATGCGTCGCAAACACGGTTCATCAAGGTTCTCCGCAGAGGAATAGCTCAGGCCGCTCCGATTTCGGGACGGCACGTTACCCTTTTCGGACTCACCCCGCGCGGGACGAAGACGGCTCGCCGATACTGCCCGGAGAGCCGCACCCCTCGGCCTGCGGGCAGGCTGTCCGGCAGTGCGGCCGCCGGGCGAATGCGACCTTGTAGATGAGATAGTTGCCCATGCAGGGCGTGCCCCGAGTGTTGGCGGACAATTCCGGGCCGACGAGGCTCCGGGAGACAATGAAGATGGGATCGGAGTAGGCGAGCGGGCCAAGTCTTTCTACGTTAGTTGATACACGGTGCGAAGAAGATCGGCTGCCTCATCCCGGGTGAAGGGAACGTCAAATGCCCCGGGATCGAGAGTCTGGTCGGCGTGAGCCTGGTCGACGAAAGCGCTAAGGTCTTGGCGGACGGATTCGGGCAGTGCGACCCGTGTGTCCTCGGGCAGGAGTTGCGCGAGCCGGAAGACATCGTTGCGATGCTTCCTGATGTCCCTTCGGTCGACGTTCGCGCCTTCCTCGGACCGAGCGGTGAGGTCGAGGACTGCGCGGGCCTTGAACGGTATGAGCAGGGTCTCGTCGACGATCGTGACGCCTTCGAGTTGGCGCTTTGCCGCCTGAAGCGCCTCGAAATAGGCATCGTCCAGCAGGATTGCCGAAAGGCTGACGATGTCCTGGTCTACCGGTACCCGCGCGTAGATCGCGCCTTCGGGCAGGTCGAGGTTCACCGGGCGCCGCGCAAAGAGTTCAATCATGAAAGGGAAGCTCCGGTCGGTCGGACGGTGAAATCGGTAGAATTCCCTTCGCCCGTCGCTCCGTTCGCGGGCTCGATATCCGCCCGCATTGAGGAACGTTTGGAAGGCCTTTCCGAATTCGGCGTCGACCGCCTCGACGCAGAGCACCATGTCGATGTCCCTGGTCGCCCTGAAATCAAGGCCTGCTGCATTGAATAGTAAATCGCAAGCGGTGCCGCCGATGATGGCGTATTGGCCCTCGTGGGCCGCGAAGTGTTCGCGAAACTTGTCGATTCCGGTTACCACGGCATTCCGTCCAACAGTTGTTCCGCCGCCATGGAAACGCGCTCATCGCGGTGATCGCGGAACTGCGCGTAGAGCGACAGCGGATCCACGATGTGCGCGGTGGACAAGGCAGCGGGGTCATATGACCAGGTTTCCACGATATGGGAAGCTCGATCCCGGTCGGTTTCGACGAGCTCATGGGTCTGGGCGACAATCTTCCAATCGCTGGCTGCGACCGCGAAAGCCGGCAGCGGCGGCAGGGACAGGTCTGTGAGTTCGCAGAGCGCGCTCTCGCCTGCGTGTTTCAACGGCAAAGGGGCGTGAGCGTCCCGAATGAACTTCTCGGTGCGCACCGGGCTGCGGAGCAGGCCGTGCGCGGCATCGAACAGTTGCCTGCCCTCGGCCTGGAACCGGATATGCCGTTCCCTGCCGCGTCTTTCGGTATGGGCCAGCCCGGCACCGACTAGATCGTCGAACGCGCGGCCGATCGACATGGCCGAGTAGTGCAACTGTGCCGCTACGAGGGATGGGGCTGTCGCGGTCTCGTCGAGCCGCAGGAGGCGATGAAATAACACCGCTTGAGCCGCCGGCGAGAGGCCGGGTGCGCGGCGCGGCTTCGGCGTGCGGAAGCGTTCGCGCAAGTCCATCGCCAGGTCAGGTATGTAGAGCTGCTTGCCGGGCACGACGAACGGGATTCGTCGTTCGATGAGGCGCGAGCGGTTGTGTGCGCTCAGTGAAGGAGCGACGAAGATGACGATCGCGTCAACGGCGGGGCGGACCAGGGCGACATGCTTTGCGACGTCGGACGGCGTGGCGGTGTTGTCGGCGGTGGCGAGGAAGATGCATCGCCTTCCAGCTATGTGCCCTTCAAGAAGGCTGTACATCCGGGAAAGAAACGAGGGGAGGCTGGGCGCGCGTTCGAGCGCGGCTACCCTTGCGGGTTCGTGAAGGGTATCTTCGAGATAGCGCTGGAGCGCGGCGGCGATAGGCGTTGCCAGCGATTCGCGGTTTTTTACTAACGACATGGTGCATGCTAACACTATCAATGTTAGTCTGCAAGGATGTCGTTACTGACTTGTCGGTTCACCACGCAATGCCCTGCCGAGCCGCGGCGCGAATAACGTCGCGATGAAGCCGGTGAAAGGAAATTGCGCGTGTTCAGACGGCCCGCAGCGGGCAGGC
This sequence comes from Alphaproteobacteria bacterium, assembly GCA_965202925.1. Taxonomy (GTDB): domain Bacteria; phylum Pseudomonadota; class Alphaproteobacteria; order Bin65; family Bin65; genus Bin65. The sequence continues at coordinate 58,530 of CBDBCG010000006.1, forward strand.
ATCGCGGAGGCGCTCGCCCGGGGCGAGGACGTTTCCATCGTCGGCTGCGGCAGGTTCCCCAACAAGCGCATCGGGTCGCTGCTGTTCCTGCTCTACCTGAAGCAGGAGGGGATCGAACACGGGCTCAATCCCCAGGCGTTGACGGCGCTCACCCTGCTGGTCGCCGAAAGCGCGCCGACCGGCAAGGACCTCATGATCCGGCTGATCGTCAATCTGCTGGCAGGGGCTTCGAAATGAGCGGCGGTGACCGGTGACGCTGACCGTAGTGCCGGGGTGGTCGGGACAGGCAGCGTCGGCAGGCGCGGACGGTCAGCGAGATCACCTTGCCGGGAATCGCAAAAAGTAGGCCACAGAGTGCTCATGGTACAAATCCTGCGTCCGACAGTTGTTGGGCCACCAAAGAAAGAGAGATTAATTTCAATGTCCACCGCCAACCACAATAGAGTACAGGTAGTATTCAACGCTCAACACAAACCTTATCTATATGGAGCGATCCATATCGTTGACGGCAGCGAACAAAACCAGCGATGGGAAAAGCCGTTCATAGTGTCAAAAGCCTCTGCCAGCGGCAAAGAGATTTTTTACGGAACCGTGAAGCGGACACTACAGCGTATCACCTCTCAGCTCGACCGGATAAAGAGATTCCAATCTGACGTGCAAGCCAAGCTCGAAGCACATGGTATCGCTCCTGTTGACGGGCAGAGGGGATTGTTACCTGACGGGGACGTTACGGACCAGATATTGGATGAGCAAGAGGATCTCATAGAGGATGTGCTAGTTAGTGTATCTGTTCATGTACGCATTCTGTCTGAGATTTTTCCGAAAAAGCTACGATCCCATAAGGTACAGGTGTATGACTACGACGACAATGTTGTCGACTCAATTGGATTGAGCGAGATTGCAAACCTACTTGTTCACAGCAGATATCTGGTAATCAAAGATGAATTTGTCGTGGATCTCATTTCGGATCAAAAGTTCATGACGCAACATCCACAAACGGGGTTAAAGATCAATTTCTTGGAGTATAGACAGGAAGTATATAGAGCCGTCTTTGGCATCACAGTAAAGGACCTGGTGACAGTGCTATGGCAATGGACAACGAGCTTGTCTTCGTCGTCAAGTGTAAAGGACATTATGTTCTTGACCCAAAATCTCTATACGTTGGGCGGCTTTGTAGTTGGCACCAATATTCCTGTTGATACAGGTCCCTTGAAGACAATTTTGGATCGAGTGGCTGATGAGCATTTGAAAAAGAGGTTTGCGGAAAATCCAAAATTGCGGAAATCTAAGCGGCTTGTGGAATCTGTTGTATTCAGCACTCCAAGATTTGGCCTGGAACCGGATTTGAACCAAAAGCAGATACGCATCAAGATGCAGGTGAACGGGAAGGACGAGGAACTGGTCATGGATTACGAGAGGTTCTATAAGCAAGTGCTGGCTGCGTCGGGAAATACCAAACTCCACGCGGGCGATGGCTGAGAGTTCGCCCGGGGGATACGCTGGTAGGAGATACAAGTTGCACCGCGAGTGGTGGTCATGGTGAGGGTCGTCTGCACAGCTGTGGTGGGGGTGTGCGCCATATTGGTGGTTCAACAAGGTGCTTCCGCAGTCTGGGACCTGTACCGGGCGGGGACCATGAACGTCGGGGTGAGCGGAGCGGACTTGCGGGGGCAATGCGGGTACGGCCGTTTCGAGGGGGAATGGCGGGGCGGACCGGAGGAAGGGTGTGCGAGACTCATTCGCGTATTCGTTCGGGCGGCGGGGACGCGGGGCGGTGTTAAGGCCTTGGTCGATGGGCATTCGCGAGGGCGCGTATGTGTCGGAGAGCTACTCGATCGGTCAGACGCTGAGCTGGCGCGTACTTACGCGGAGTGGGTGAAACGCATGCGGTACGTGGAGCTCGATGCATTACCGGCGGAGTTGGCGATCAATCTGGTGCTGATGGACAAGTACCAGTGCGATCGTGAGGGTGCCCGGCACGGATAGGAATGTAGGCTCAATGGACATTGCACCTTTCTTCTACCGAGTGCTGAAAGTCAATAGGCGCGACAATAGCAGCCGTCTTCTCGGCACTACGTTTCCGGTCACACCCAACGGTGGTTTCATTACTTGCCGTCACGTTGTTGATGCCAACGTGACGGACCAAGAATTTGTCGCCATATACGATAATGAAACAAACCACCTAGTGCCCATAGATATTAATGCCTGTATTGTGCCTAACGATCCCGAACACGATTTGGCATTTATCCCGAATGCACTGAACAAGCCAAAGGCAGAATTCTTTCCCATATTGACCCCTTCCCAAATCATTACGGGAGAAGATGTTTACAGTTACGGATATTTCTTGTCCTCAAGTACAGAACTGCATACAGGCGACTCTTCTTCAATCAATCAAGGCCTCTTCAAGGGCAACATTGTAAACTTTTCAAGCTCACCCAAGACACCCTCTTCAATGGCCATTTCATTGTCTTATGCTGTTGTGGAAGGCCTGTCCGGGAGTCCCGTCCTTACCTATCACAATGGACCCAAGGTGGTTGGAATGTGCTATGGAAATGTTCAGTCCAGAATTTTGGCAAGCGAAGTGCTAGAATACAGCGATAAGACAATAGAATACAAGGAGACCATAAGCCGAATTGTTGAATTTGGTAGAGCTCATCATGCGGCAGCTATCGTTCCTTACCTCCAACAAAATGGAATTAAGGACTTCATCGTTTCTTCTGACTGCCTAAACCTTAGCTTTTTGGAAGGCTAGGCCGTGGACTCATTAACTCGCAGCCAGATGCGGATCATGCCGATTTTGATCATGGCGAGGTAGTTGGCGGCGAGTTTTTCGTAGCGTGTTGCGATTCGTCGGAACTGTTTGAGTTTGTTGAAGAAGCGCTCGATCCGGTTGCGCATGCGGTAGAGCACATGGCTGAAGGCGTGGGGCGTCTTGGCAGTGCTGCGGTCGGGGACCCCGTTCTTCCGCCAGCGATTGAAGCGGTTGTAGCAGGTGGTGCAGGGGCCGTAGCGCTCCGGCAGGTCCGGGGTATCGGCGGACGAAGCCGGTGCGGCGGCCGAAGCTGGACGGGTTCACCGGGATCATCGATGCGATCCTGGAGGCGGATGCGGCCCCGGAGGTGCCGCGCAAGCAGTGTTAGTGTGCAGACGAGTGTTATCGATAGGCCAGTCTGCGGCTTAACGGCTTCCGATCGCGCTGCGTGACGAGCGGCCGGGCGAAACCGGTGGAGCGCGAATTCGGGAGTTCCGACAGGCTCAGCCGAGATGCCTTGGGCGCTGGCTAGGGAGCTTGCGGCTCTCGGGTCAAGATCTCGATCCGGTCGGCGATCTTCTGGGCGGGCTCCCGAAGCTGGGCGATGGTCCAGTCGGCCGCATAGCCTTCGGTGACATCGTTGGGCCGGGCGTGGTTGACCAGCCGCTTGGTCAGCGAGGGCGGCAGCATCAACTCGCGCTCGGCCACGGTGATGAAACTGTTCCGCAGCCCGTGGAACCAGAACTTGGCGCCGCCGGCCTTGCCGATGCGGGCGTAGAGGTGATGCGGGTCCTGGACATGGCCGGTGGCGGCGGTGCGCGAGGGGAACACCCAGTCGCGGGCCTCGGCCGGGTAGTTGCCGGCCGAGGCCTGCCGGCGCTCCAGAATGGCCGCGAGCTGCCGGGTGATCGGAAGCTCCAGGGGGACGCCGGTCTTGGTGTCCTCAACCCGGAACGTCAGCCCGTCCATGTCGACGCGCTCCCAGCGCAGGGTCAGCACCTCCTCCCGGCGCATGCCGGTGTAGAGCCCGAACCACAGGGCGTCCCGGATCGCAGGATTGTTGACCTCCGCCTCGATCCCGGCGCGCCAGCACGGCAGCACCTCCGCCGGGGTCGATATCTTGCGCCGCGTCTTGCGGTGGAACTTGCCGCCGCCGGCAAGCCAGAGATCCACCGGATTACGCAGCCCTTCGTAGTCGACGCAGGGCCGGCGATAGACGGAGCGCAGCAATGAGATCGCCCGGTTGGCCGGCGACCATCCATGGTCCGCGGTGATGCTGTTGAACCGCATCTCGACATCCCGGCGGGCAATGGAGTCGAGAGTGCGCGTGAGCCAGTCGCCCAGGTAGCGGTTCGCCTCGTAGCGGTAGAGCTCGTCGGTCCGCTTCGAACGGTTTGGATTGACCGCCATGTACTCTTCGAAGGCCTCGCCGAGGGTGGGCATCGCGCGCGCCTTGGCGCGTTCATAGGCGGGGTCGCCGCCGCCGGCGACCTGGCCGAGCAGGTTCTGCGCCAGCTTCCGGGCCTGCTCGACGGTTACCTTGCCGTAGTGACCGATCGCGACCCGCTTGTTGGGGGCCTTCCGCCCACCGTCGCCGGCGCGGTAGTTGACGAGGAAGACCTTGGTCCCCGTTGGCTGGATGCGAACGCCGAAACCGGTCAGCTTGTCGTCCCAGGCGATCCAGGGCTTGTCGCCCGGCCGGAACGCCTCGACGGCCCGCTTGGTAATCGTCGTGCGCACCCTGGCGACGCGTTTTCCGGGTCTTTCTGGCATGCCGCCATTATAGGATCGCCCGAAAATCCGTCAACACATGGGTCAACACCAGAAAAGAACACGGTGGCCGCGCTTGGCCGCGTCTGGACTCTTTCAGCGCTGAGCGGGGGCATGATAATCTATTGAAATATGGCCATTTAGGCCGCGATACTGTCCGCTCTGGCCGCGTTTGGCCGCAACATCAAGACGAGTCTCATAACCTGAAGGTCGTAGGTTCAAATCCTACCCCCGCAACCAAAAAAGCCCTTGAAAACATTGAGTTTTCGAGGGCTTTTTCATTTCGTGAGATTGCCCATTTGGCAAACTGGCAAACTATTGGCAAACATTTTGATTCGAACGGGAGGCGACGCATGCGCCGCCCTGGCCGTGAAATTGCGGGCGGTGGGGATCGGGATCCAGGGCAGAATGACGAACCTTGGGTTGCTGACGGTATCAGTGTTGCAGTGTCGTAAGCCTCCGGGGTGGGCCGCCTTCCCCGGGTAGTGTGATCGCGTGAAGCTGTCCGATTGGGAAGTGGACACCATGGAGGTGTCCACCAGGGACCGAGTGGACACGATCACACATGTCGGATGGATTGGAGAAGTTGGGGTCCGGGCAGGCGCGCCCGGTTTCGCCCCGCCGCCGCTGGAGCGAGTCCGAGAGGCGGCGGATCGTCGCCGAGAGCTACCAGCCCGGGGTATCGGTTTCGGTGGTGGCGCGGCGCAACGACGTGAACGCCAACCTGGTGTTCGCCTGGCGGCGCCGGTTTCGCGATCAGGGCGGTTTCGTGCCGGTGGTCGTCGAGCCGGCCGGGATGCTGCCGCCTCCGAAGGACGACGGTGCGGACGCGCCGACGACGGGGCGGATGGAGATCGCACTGGCGGACGGCTCGCGGGTGATCGTCGACCGGGAGGTGGATGGCGCGGCGCTGGGGCGGGTTCTTTCGGCTCTGGCGCGGCGATGATCCCTGTTCCGGGCGGGGTTCGGGTCTGGCTGGCGAGCGGGGTGACGGACATGCGGCGCGGCATGAACACGCTGGCGCTGCAGGTCCAGGAGGGTCTCGGGCGCGACCCTCATGCGGGCGATCTCTACGTGTTCCGGGGACGCCGGGGCGACCTGGTCAAGATTTTGTGGCATGACGGGGTTGGCATTTCGCTCTATGCGAAGCGTCTTGAGCGGGGCCGGTTCCAGTGGCCGGTGACGTCGGGCGGGGCGGTGTCGATCAGCGCGGCGCAGCTTGGCTATTTGCTTGAAGGGATCGATTGGCGGAACCCGGTTCGCAGCTGGCGACCGGCGCGCGCGGGCTGATCGGCGGCCGAGCGGCGCGATCGCGAGGATTGTTGTGGCGCCGAATCGGGCGCTGTGATTCGATTCCGTCGATGCCCGACGGGACCAACATCGCAGCCCTGAAGACGGCGCTCGCGGCGGCCGAGGCCAAGGCTTCCCGGGCCGAAGCCGAGGCCTCCAGGGCCGAGGCGAAGGCGACGGAGGCCGAGGCGCGGGCCGCGGTGGCGGTGGCGAAGGTTTCCGACGCCGAGGCGGAGATCGCGTTTCTGAAGCTGACGATCAAGAAGCTCCAGCGCGAGATCCACGGTCAGCGCTCGGAGCGCAAGCAGCGTCTTCTCGATCAGCTGGAACTCCAGCTCGACGAGCTCGAGGCGAGCGCGACCGAGGACGAGCTGGCGGCCGAGAAGGCGGCGGCGGAGACCACCGAGGTCCAGGGCTTCACCCGCCGCCGGCCTTCCCGCAAGCCGTTCCCTGCGCACCTGCCGCGCGAGCGGGTGGTGGTGCCCGCGCCGACCGCCTGCGCGTGCTGCGGCTCGGAGAAGCTGTCGAAGATCGGCGAGGACATCACCGAGACGCTGGAGGTGATCCCGCGCCGGTGGAAGGTGATCCAGACGGTGCGCGAGAAGTTCACCTGCCGGGATTGCGAGAAGATCTCGCAGCCGCCGGCGCCGTTTCATGCGACGCCGCGGGGCTGGGCCGGTCCCAACCTGCTGGCGATGATCCTGTTCGAGAAGTACGGCCAGCACCAGCCGCTCAACCGCCAGCGCGACCGCTACGCGCGCGAGGGCGTCGATCTCAGCCTGTCGACGCTGGCCGACCAGGTGGGCGCCTGCACGGTGGCGCTCCGGCCGCTGCACGACCTGATCGCGGACCATGTGCTGGCGGCGGAGCGGCTACATGGCGACGACACGCCGGTGCCGGTGCTGGCCAAAGGCAGGTGCGCGACCGGCCGGGCCTGGGTCTATGTGCGCAACGACAGGCCGTTCGGCGGGCCGGACCCGCCGGCGGTTCTGTTCCGCTACTCGCGCGACCGGTCCGGCGATCACCCGGTCGAGCATCTGGAGCGCTTCACCGGCATCCTCCAGGCCGACATCTACGCCGGCTACAACCCCCTCTATGCGGCCGGGAGATCGCCCGGGCCTGTCACGGAGGCTGCATGTTGGGCGCATAGTCGGAGGAAGTTCTTCGATCTCGCCGACATCGCGGCCAGGCAGTGGCGCAAGGACCCGCCGCCGGTCTCGCCGCTGGCGCTGGAGGCGGTGAGGCGGATCGACATGCTGTTCGACATCGAGCGCGGGATCGTCGGCGAATCCGCCCAACATCGCCGCGCCGTGCGCCGGGAACTCAGCGCGCCGGTGCTGGCCGAGCTCAAGGAGTGGATGCGGGCCGAGCGGGTGAAGCTGTCGAAGCATTCCCCGGTGGCCAAGGCGATGGACTACATGCTCAGGCGCTGGGAGCTGTTCGCCCGCTTCCTCGACGACGGCCGCATCTGCCTGACGAACAATGCCGCCGAGAGGGCGCTCAGGGGTATTGCTCTGGGACGCAAGTCATGGCTCTTCGCCGGCTCGGACCGCGGCGGCGTGCGCGCGGCGGCGATGTACACCCTGATCGGCACCGCCAAGCTCAACGACGTCGATCCGCAGGCCTGGCTCGCCGATGTCCTCGGCCGCATCGCGGACACGCCGCAGAGCCGGCTCCACCAACTCCTCCCCTGGAGCTGGGCCCCCGAGCGGAAGCTCGATCGCGCCGCATAGAGCCTGCCCCGCGAAGGCGGGGGCCGGATCCCGCCCGGAACTTCATCGCCGGCATCACCGCGCCGCCAATCTCAGCCCGGGATGTCCCGCGGTCCTTGGCGGATGCTTACGCAGTGTCCGCAAAGACGGCAGGATGTTACGAAAGCGGCAAGGGCCTGACGGACTGCGGCGAGGGGATGGCAAGCATGAACGCCCGCTGGGCGAATCCTGGCGACACCGGACCGGGCGCGCTCGAACGGGTGCAGCGCAGCCTCACGGTGGACATGGTCATGACGCCGCGTGCGAACCTGCAAACATGCCGACGCGACGAGACCGCCAGCGAAGTCATGGCCCGGAACACGAAGATGTTCAGCTTTCTGCCGGTAGTGGACGGGGGAGAGCGTTTCCTTGGTCTCTACTGGGCGGCGCGGTGGTTCCGGGAGACGGCGCCGTCACAGCCGATCGGCGATGATTTCGAACCGTTCTCCGAAGATGTCGTGATCGGTGCCGATGCCAGCATCATCGACTTCGTGAAGACCGCCGACACACGGCCGACACGGCTTGTGGTGTCCGGAGATGGAGTCGCGGGTCTCGTCAGCCTGTCGGACTTGCAGCAACTTCCGGTTCGTGCCGCCCTGTTTACGCTGATCACCCGCCTCGAAATGACGATGGCCGACCGGATCGCGCAAGAGTGGGGCGGTGATGACGCCACGGGTTGGCTCGAACTGCTTAGCGAGAAACGAGGGGCGTCCATTCAGACAGCGGTCCGCAGGGCCAAGAAGGAAGACGGCTTCGTCAGCGAGATTTCGTTCAGCCAGCTTGCCGACAAGGCCACGATCATCCGAAAGAAGCAGCTGATCCCCGGAACCAAGACGAGTCTGAAACGCGATTTCGGCGCGATCGTCGCGCTGCGCGACGACATCGCTCACGCCAATTACTATGCGGAAACACCACAGGCGGCTGGGAATGTTTGTGCAGCGGTGAGGACCATTCTTCGGGTGGAAGAGGAATTATTCACAGCGATCCGAAGCTGGGCAGACAGCCCCTGAAACGGCCGCCCGGCCCCCAGACCGGGTGCTGGCAAACCTCGCAGGTGGTCGCGCCGCCGGCGTCGAGCGGGAGCGCGTGCAGCAGCCGGAATTCGGTCGCGGTGAGCCGCACTGGGCGTCTGGCCAGCATTACCCGGCGCTTGGCCCGATCGATCTCCAGGCTGCCGATGCGGAACGGCTTGGCTGCGGTGCGCCGGGCCGCGCGAGGGAGATTTCTTCCGGGCTCGGCACGCGGTAGCCGACGTCGCGGTCGTTGAGGATTCAACGCGGCCGGGCCGCGTCTTCTCCGAGTTTGCACCGCAGCCGCTGGATGGCCCGCGGTTCACGGCTGCCCCCGAGTTGCGGACGTCTGGTTAGGCGTTCGGTTAGGCTCTTCTCGTCGGTCACGCGGGTCGGTCAGTCTTTTGGGGGGCTAGAAGGTGAACCGTGAACGAGGGGGCATCCGACAGGGAGGACGTGCGAGCGCGGTCCCCAATCCCGTACCGCCTCGCCAGAGAGCGTACCAGATCGACGAACCAGTCCTGCGCGAACGGTGCGGTGATGATCTCATGCACGAGCGCCCCCAAGTCCACCTCGCAGTAAACACCCTCTGGCGCGTCCGGATCGTCCAGAGAATTCAGCAACAGCGCTCTGACCTCATTTTCGTGTTGGAAACTGATCCTCTTGTGGAGGAGAGGGTACAAGAAGTTGCCGAACGGAATTCGGGAGGCGCCGTAGTCTATGTACCGAATCCTCGACGCATGAACGCTTTGGTCGCAGACCAACGCTTCCTTGAAGGAACCGAATACCGTCTTGATAGCGATCCCGTCCCGCTCCCTCGCGTAAAGACGCCACATGGCTTCGGACTCGAAGTCGCCCGCGTGCCAGCAACTCACGTACATCGCACGCGTAACCCGACGCAGGTCAAACTGGTGTACCTCAACCGGTCCTTCTATGGGTTCGTCCCCGGGAGTCACGGGGGGCGTGGCAGATGATATCGACCCCTCGAATGGGTCTCCGAGAAGGTCAGTCCTGCAGAAGAACAGCGCCCTCTTTTCCAGCAAGGACACGAATTTCGTGAAGTCCATGTAACGCCACAGAACGGTGTCGTCTGATGGAACGTCGAGTTGGGAGTGGGGTTCATACATTACGGCGACCTCAGATTCGCCTCATGGGGGTCGAGGATACGTCTTTATCACGCTTCCCCGCGCGCCGGCGTCCGACAGCCATCCGTCGCCTCAGGTCATGCTCGGGTGGCTCGACCGCAGGTCGCGCTGGTGATCTTCACTGAATTCTCGAGTGATGTCAGGCGGAAGTACCGACTTGCTTCTCTTCACCGGTGAGCGTTCGGGTCCCAAGGGCCAGTGAGAGCGCGGACGTTCTTTCGGGGCATGCCGTTGTGCTTGTCGCACTCGTAGCAGCCGCCCGATCGCGGAACCCGCGCGACTCCTCGGGGGGCGGCGCACGGTAGCCGACGCCGCGCCCGTTGAGGATTCAACGCGGCCGGGCCGGGTCGTCACCGAGCGCGCGCCGCAGTTGCTTGACGAAGGTGCGCACCCAGTCCCCGCCGCCACGCGGCCTGGGGTGAACGTCTTGTCGGCGACGAAGGGCGCACGGGGCAGGCTATCGTCGGCTGGCACCGCCAGGCCGCGTTACCAAAAGAGCGCTGCCGTTCGAAAGCCCGGGCGTTGGCGGGTACCGGCCTGACGGTCACGCCGGGGAATGTGCAGCCGTCGGTGTCGTGGATAGCGCCGTCGGGGAGCGCCCTCCCGCCGGGCCGTGCGGGGCCGGGGCCGTTCCTGGCGGCCCCTCGGCAAGCTGGATACTGAAGGCTTCCGTCTTCGCGCCATTCGCCGAAACCGCCACGAATTCTTCCCGATTCCCCCCAAGTTGGGGACGCGCGATCCGTGGCGGCGCCATACACTCCGCGCACGCGGCATGCCGGCTGCGCATGAATGTTCGGGCAAGCGGGCATTACCAGGTTCGCCAACAAGGAGGAGCGGAGAAGGCGGAACGCGGTCCGGAGGGGTCCTCGGTCCGGTGGCGGCCTGCGGCGCCGGATAAGGGTTTCCAATGGCCGCCATTGCAAAATCCAACTGGCCCCGGGCGGCCGCGCTCCCACCTGACTCCTGAAGGGCATCCCCCGCGGACGCGCGCCTGCGGAGACACGGAATAGTCGGGAGATGTGCGCACGAAGCCCAGGCAGCCGGAAAACGGAACGCCGCGCCCGGTTCCGCGGCCCGCCGCCGCCGGACCCCGGCAGCGGGTTCCGGGAGACGGCTCCGGCCCCGATGACAGCGCCGCGCACGGACAGCCGTGCGCGGCGTTCTTCTCTCCGGAGCGCCGCGGCGGCCGCCATTTCCGGCTTGATATCAGCCTGTCGGGCGCGGATCACGCCGATCAGGCGTTCGGGCTGGCGTCGAGGACCGAAAAAGCGTGGAAAGACAATCGCTTGCGCCGTCTCGGGGGCGGCGCAGGGCCGGCTTCGGCCGCGCCATTTTGCGCACGATAACTATCGTTATCGGGCGCAATCTTGTCAATCCTGCATTGCACGCACGCCGCACCGGCTTGGCCGGCGCGCCCGCGCGCGGGCGTGCTTCGACCCCCTAAATCCAGCAATTACAAGGGTTTGCGGGAGAAGAGCAGGAGCTGGCGCGGCGCGGCGGCCTTGCGCCGCCCGCCCGGACGCCACGCGTTATTGCGCACGATAACTGTTTTTGGAATCCGGACTTCTCCGGGCGCGCGCACCGGGAAGGTGCGCCGATTGCCTTGTCCTATACAGTCCCGGCCGGCATGAATCCAGCCCGCCGCGCGCCTCTCCGGATGCCTCCCCCGCCGGGTTACGTCCTCTCCTGGATGCGGGCGAGCTGCGCCGCGCCGCTGCGCCTGGCCAGAAGCCGCTCGCCGTAGCGGTTGACCATGGCCGTGGACTTCCAGCGCCCGGCATGGAGGATGGCGGGCAGCTCGATGCCGGCCGCGATCATGTCCTGGGCCGCGCCGACCCGCGCGCTGTGGCCGGAGAGGCCGTCCACCACCGTCTCCGGCAGGCCGGCCGCACGCGCCATCGCCTTGAGGATGCGCGAGACCTGTCCCGGCGGCAGCCCGCTGGAGCGCATGCCGCTCACGCGCGACCTGCTGTTCGTCGACGGAAGGCGGGACGCCGAGATCGCCTGGGCGCTGGCGCATGTCCGCCCCGCGAAGATCGTGCTGCTCGCCGGCCGCCCGCTCGACCTGATGCGCCGGCACGGCCGGCCCTTCTTCTTCGACGCAGGCGGGACGCTCGCGGCGCGGTTCGGCATCGCGGCGACGCCCAGCCTGGTCGACCCGGCCCGGCGCCTTGCCCTCTGCGCGGGCGATGTTGAGCGCCTGGTGCATGGCCTCGTCCCAGGCCTGCTCCTCGGCGGCGACGTCCAATGGCGTCCCACCTGACTCATCGCCGTCCTCGCCGGCTCGCGTGCCGGCGTCCATGACCTCTCCGGTGCCGGAAGGATCGTGGCTCGGCGGCGCATCGGACGCGGCATCCTCGCCCTGCCCGTTGCTGTCCTGGCCCTGACCGTCCCCGTCCCCTTGGTCCGGGTCGCCATCGGCGCCGTCCTGGTCCTGCCCGTCCCCGTCATCGGTGGTATCGGACGGGTCGCCGGTGTCATCGTCATCGCCGTCCGGCGAGGATTGGGCGTCAGCGGACGCGCCGCTACTACCAGCGTCGGAGGATGCGTCGCCGTCGTCCCCGGAATCGTCGTCCCCGGGCTCCGGCAGGCGGTCGTAGGCCTGCTCGACGCTCAGGTCGTCCCAGGCTTCGGCATCGGGCGGCAGCGTGAACCCGGCATCGCGGATGAGCGCGTGGGTGACCAACTGCGAGGCCATCTGCCAGCGCTCGGGGTCACGCTCGCCCCGCCGCGTGTGGTGCTTGAGCGAACACGCCATCACCACCCGCGCCATCGCGGTCTCGATCAGGTGCGCCTCGGTCTCCGCGATCCAGCGGGGCGAGTAGCGGATCTCGTGCCCGTCGGTCGCCAGCGTCTCGCGGGTGGGATCGGGCCGGAGCGGCAGCCTCAGTACCAGGCTCCCGAAGAAGGGCTGCTTGCGCAGCAGCTCCGTAACGCAGTCGCTGACACGGATCGCCGACTCGCTGAGCACGCGGGCGGCCATCAGGCGGCCTCCCGCACCGGCTCGTCAGCGGGCTCTTCGGCACGCCCCCCGAAATACCCCGCGAACTTCTCCGCGAGCGCGTCCGCGTCACGCTTCACCTGCGCGCGGGCCGCCGGGTCGAAGGTCCTGGACGGGCGCAGCGCGTCCGGCTCGACGCTCGCGATCTTCTCCTTCACCTGCTCGCAGAGGCGGGCGAGCTCGTCGTCGCCGAAGATGTTGAGGCGCGGCACCACGTCCACCAGATCCCGGATGTTCGAAATCATGGTGTCGCGGAACACCAGCGGCTTGCCGTCGTCGTCCACGCGCAGCCGCTCCGAGACGCGCTCGACGGCCTCGCCGAAGCGGCGGTAGAGATCGCCCACGGCACCGTGGAGCTGTTCCTCGACGTGGCGCTCGATGTCGCGCTTCACCCGCTCGGTGTCGTCGGAGGCGAGCTGGGCGATGAAGTGGTCGGCGTCCGGCACCGGCGTAATGCGGTAGCGGATGGCGAACTTGCCCTGGAGGGCTTCCTTCGAGGGATAGTCCTCAATGCGGAAGAGCTTGCCGAGGTCGAGCCGCGCCTGGTCGATGTAGTCGTCATAGTCCTCGATGAAGCGGGCGCGCTGGCGCACCACCCGCTCGCGGAAGCCGTCCATCAGCTCCGTGTAGTGCTCGTAGTTGGCGACGGTGAGCAGTCGCGCGCCCTTGTCGTCCCAGGGCAAGGAATTCGAGTAGTGCTTCGTCCTCGCCTCGCTGATGGTGGCGGTGAGCGCGGCGAAGGCGGCCTTGGGCAAGAGGCGCTTGTTGTAGCGCCCGGCGCTGGTGTTCGCTTCGTGGGCGACGGCGACATGGTCGCTCGCCTGGCGGTCGTAGAGCCGGCCGGACCAGGCGGCGATGTGCAGCCCGACCAGCATGGCGTCGCGGTTGAGGTCCATGAAATCCTCCTCTCGGATTAGCGGAGCGTCCACACGGGGACGTCGAGGAAGGCGGCGAGCTTCCGCTTCGCCGCCTCGTGGGTGGCTGCCCGCACGGCGTACCTGCGCGACGGGGCATCCCCCGCCGGACGGTGCGTAACCCACCAATGCATGGCGCCCTCCTTCACTGGGTTTTCGCCGCCGCCCAGCGGATGAAGGCGGGCGAGCGCTGGAGCGCGGGCTCGCGGCGCACGCAGGCGCCGACGAGCGACTCGCCCACCTCGCGCCGCAGCCGGGTGGCGTAGGTCACGATGGCGTCCAGGTTGACGTCGGAGGCCATGCGGTAGAGCGAGCCGCAGAGCGCCATCAGCGTGCTGGCGTTCTCCGGGATGTCGGCGTTCGCCGGATCGTCGAGGACGGCCCGCGGGTGGGGCAGCTCGCGCCACACCTTCAGGAACGCGGTGAACTCCACCGCCGCGGCCTCGCCCACCGTGCCCCGGAACAGCGCCCGCTCGACCCCGGCATCGAGCCCGTTGCGGTTCTTGACGATGTTGCTGGCGAACTCCCAGCTCCGGGGGCTCGGGAAAGCGTGCTCCTTCGACTTTCCATCGAACTGGCTCAGCAGGTCCGGTTCGAGCTCGATGAAGAACAGCACCTCCGGCGCGATCCCGTTCGCCGCGCCCCAAGCAAGCCAGTCCCTGGCGTCGACCTTGATCTCCAGATGCACGAAGCGGTTGGCGAGCGGCGCCGGCATGCGGTGCACGATCGAGCGGTCCTGCTCGCGGTTGCCGCAGGCGATGATCGCGGCGCCGGGTGGCAGCTCGTATTCGCCGATCCTGCGCTCCAGGCAGAGCTGAAACAGGGCGACCTGCACCATGGGGACGGAAGACGGGAGCTCCTCCAGATTGATGAGGAACTGTTCGGTGCTGTCGGTGGGCGGAAGGAAGGCGGGCGGCGCCCATCGGGTGCGGCCGAACTCGTCGCGCCACGGGATGCCGCGCAGGTCGACGGGATCGAGGAGCGGGCCGCGGACGTCCAGGTAGTGGTAGGCGAGGCAGTCGGCGGTCTGGTTGGAGAGCTGGCTCTTGCCGGATCCGGGGCCACCCCAGACCATGGTCGGCTGGCGGGCCTTGACCAGGGTGATGAGGACTTCGACAAGCTCGCTCGGGCGCAGCGTGTAGTCGGCGGAGATGGTCTCAGGCAAGGTCATGGGCATGCTCCGGATGGCGGATGGACGGCGCGGGCCACGCCCTCCGGGCGCCCGGCCTTCGCCCAGCCGGCAGCGCCGCTCCACTCGTCGTGTCCGAAGGCATGGGGCGGAAGCCTGCTGCCGGGCGACGGTGCGGCCCGGGGCGCCGGAATCAGATGCTGTTCAGGTCGGGCGGGTCGTCGTGGCGGACGGTTGCCGGGGAGACGCCGGTCAGTTCCGGCAGGGGGATGCGGGAAGGCGACAGGGTGTGGCCGATGCGCCGCTCAAGCTCCACATAGGTGCGGTAGAGCGCCGGGCGGAGCTCGGCCGCGCGGCGCAGATCGGCGCGGGACGCCAGGATGCAGAAGCTGCAACTCAGCCTCGACATGCCGGCGGCATAGGCCCAGTGCGGCGACTGGCCGGCCTCGCGGATGACGCGGAATACCTTTTCCGTCGAAAGATCGAACACGGGTAGCCAATCGAAGACCTCGCGGCCCGCCACGCTCATCCGGTCGTTGCGCCGCCATGGCTCCTTCCTGGCACGCGCCGGACTTTCCTCCGCGCGCATGCCCATGGCGTTGACGAGCCGGCCGCCGAAGCGGGGGTGGGCCTTCAGATAGCGGCGCAGTTCGCGCTCGATGGGTCCCCGTTTATGCTCGGCCGTACACCATCTCTGGCGGGCTCCCGGAAACATGCCGCGCTCCTCGACGCGGTCGAGCAGCGACTTGCCGGACGAAACCGGCGCCATGACGAGCGGCACGCCAGCGGGTAGCGTTGCCTCGATATGCTCCACTGTGCCGGGCCACTCGACCTCGCCGAGCGGGGCGTGCACCGCCACGATCTGGTCGCGGGGAACGATCTGCGACAGCAGGATGGTCATGGCTTGGCTGTCCTTGCCACCGCTGGTCGAGATCGCGACGAGAGCACCGGCCCGGATCAGCTCGCGGCACGGGGGCGGCATGGGAACTTCGGCGATGCGGCTGGACATGAGTCGGCCTCCCCGGCGGTGGCGCGAGGGCCGCTCTCTGACCCCCGAATTCGCCCGGAAGAGGCCGGCCGCTGCCTCCTGCCGGCGGGCCGCGCAGGGGCGGGAATGTTGCTGGTGACCGCAGAGCGGGCTAGATGTGATCGGGGGTCCGGGAGCCGGAATTGCCGATGACGGGGCGTTAATGGTGAAGATCGGCAGGAACCAACCTTGCCCTTGTGGCAGCGGCAGGAAGTACAAGCGCTGCTGCTGGGACCGTGATCGCGCCGCTCACTTGCCTACCACGCCGGCGGTATCGCCACATGGATACCACTGGGCCGAGACCGACCTGGACCGGCTTTCGAACAGCGTCGTCAGCCTGATCGATGAAGGCCGCCTCGATGAAGCGGACGCCGTGTGCGAGCAGCTGAGGACCCGCTATCCCGAGGTGCACGATTGGCTCATGCGCAAGGCGAAGGTCTGCGAAGCGCGCGGCGAAACCGAACGGGCGATCGAATACTTCGAGCGCACGATCGCCTGGATGGATGCGCATCCCGAGGACTTCGACCCGGAAAGCCGCGATCCCTTTCGCGAAGACATTGAGCGTCTTCGGGGCTCGCTTGGAGGCGCCTGCTGAACAAGCGGCTGGTGGGGCAGGAGAAGGCTGTCGCGATCGCGGGGCGCAATGCGTTGGGACGCCGGCTCCGGTCGAAGCTGGAGGAATCGCTGGCTGGGGTGAAGGACGGTCCCCGATCGAGGCCGCTTCAGGGGACGTCGTTGACCGGCGCGGCGCCGTAAGGATAACTGCCCGGCATGAGCGATACCGATCCGGAACTCGATCGCCTGCAGGAGCTGCTGGCCACCATCCCGCCCGAGTGGAAGGGCATGAATGTCGTGGAACTGGACGGCTACGTCGCGGCCCTGATCGTGTGCCCGCATACGATCCCGCCGTCCGAGTGGCTTCCAGGGGTCTGGGGATCGGACATTGGCTTCGAGGATCTTGACGGGACGGAGGAGGCGATCGCGGCCGTGATGGAGCATTACAGCCGGATCGAGCGGGGGCTGGCGGAAAGCCCGGAGGACTATGCGCCGGTCGTGGGAATGGACCCCGACAGCGGCGAGGTCTTTTGGCAGCCATGGATCGGCGGCTTCGAACGGGGCATGCGGCTGCGTCGCGGCGCGTGGAGGCAGATTGCGCGAAGCAGCGACAGGGAGGCGGCGACGTCGCTCAACATGATGATTGCCCTGAGCGACTCCTGCCGCAGCCGGTCGGACCTGACGAAAGAGGGGGAAGCGGAGCTCAGAGGGATGGCGCCGGAGCTGATCCCCGATCTCGTGTGCAACCTGCACGCGTGGAGGAAATCCCGGCCGGACGGGAAACATGACACGGGGCCGGCAGCGTAGCCTGCGGTCCGCGCTGACCGGCGGATCGGCTACGATGGAATGGTCGCGCACCGGTGTAGCCGGGCGTCGCCGCGGGAAGGCATTCGTGGTAGTCGGTGTCTGGAAACGGGCGATGTCTGGAAACGGGCGATGTGCCATTCGGGGATGACGGAAGGGCACTGCGTCACTGCGGGAGGTGAGCACATGAACAAGACGGAGATGGCCGACCGCTTGGCTGCCCACACGGGGCTGAGCAAAGGCGCTGCAAGGGATGCTGTGGACGGCGTGTTCGCCATCATCGGCGAAGCGCTTGCCGATGGCGAGGAAGTCCGGCTGCCGGGATTCGGGACCTTCGGCACCAGAAGCCGGCCGGCCCGTACCGGACGCAACCCGAGGACCGGCGAGGCCGTTTCGATACCGGCGTCCACTTCGCCGACCTTCAAGGCGGGGAAGACGCTGAAGGACACCGTGAATGGAGGTCGGGGATCGTGACGGTGCGACCGGAGAAGGCCGCGACTGGAGGCGCCTCAAGCAGACCGAATATGGAACCCGCCCGATTGCTATACGATGACGGTAACTCTGCGCTCTGTCGGGGCGGCACCAAGAAAACCGAAGAGAGCCGGTGGGTTGACGGCTGGACTGCTACCGGTCTGGATGGTGCATCGCGTATGTGGCAAGAAAATCGTCGAAGCAGCTCGCGCCGCACTTTATCCAACACAATGCGTAGCATACCCAACAACGATCCCTGTAAGTTCTGATGATCGCGAGTAGCATGGCCATAAATGACTTGTTCAAGTACGGAGACAGTTGAGGCCGATCATGTCGAAATCTTCTAACGCTATCAGAAAACGCGAAAAATTACTGGCCCTTCGCTCCAAGCCAAGAGAAGGTGGATTTACGCTTGCGGGTGTAAAGGCCATGGCAGATGGAATAGCAGGAGGGGCAGGAAAGGCTCGAATTGTCAAGTGTAGAATAGAAAAGTTTTTAGTAACCCAAGTTTACTCTATTCCTGTGTATTGGGAGGGAACGGAAGTCGAAAGAAGAACAAAAGTAATTTATAGCAATGAGCGGTATAGAGCTGTTGTAACGACTTCCGTTGAGCAGTATTGTGATAAAGAAAGCGCGTTTGGACAGTATAGGTTCGATGGCCAGCTTAGATTGGAAATAGACAAACTGACGCAAAGGAGTGGAGAAAATCCTGTATTTTTGGTTATTGAAGAACAAGGGGAAACGGAGAATCAGGATTTTTCGCTTGGCGAATGCTGGCGCAATACGAACCCGGAAGTTCCTGGAGATATTTGGTTGTTTAGAACTACGGATGGGAATTGGCCGGGTGGCATTGAGGATACAGAAACCACAACAAGGGTATTGGCTGCAATAAAGGTTGAAACGCAGGCGACACACAGTTTGAGACGAGGAACGCGCTCTCTGTGTTATCGAACTACTGATAACGAGACCGTATACGGAATGGAGGCCCAACTACATATTGCGTATGGGGCACCACATGTCGTACGGCGTTTGGAGGGCAAGGGAATAGGGGAATGGGCAAATCGCGTCACGGATTTGACGATGATGATTGAAAGGGCGTCTATAGATGCCAGCATTGCTGAAGTTACCGAAGCTATACTGCTTGGTGAGTCTCAGGAGGATGAATATTTCCGATTGTGGTACTTGCGTTTGTGGGAGGCGCTACAGAATCTATTGGAAGAGTACTGTCAAAGTAAGGGAATAGAATGCGTTGGTGAGGAAAAGGAACCGAAAATCGAGTCGCTATTAGAGCATCGCAATGAAATAGTGCACTGGGAGACCGACAGAATTGATTTCAACAAGTTGACTGAATTGCAACGATTTGCCATCGAAATATTTCGGCAAACGATTGTGTCAGAGAGTAAAGACTCCTAGAGCTGGGTTGTGCTGTGGATTTTTGGGACGCAGTCGGCGTAATTGGGCTGATAGCTACCGTCGGCACGTTGGGGTGGTACGGATTTGCCTGGTTCAGGAAAGAAACAAAGAGGCGGCGCCAACGGAGACAATCGGAGCTAGAAAACATGTGCCCACATGTTCAATTGGGTGATGTGGCTGGTACAACAACAACTGTTATAGAGTTAGCGTTAGTATTTCCTCTGACGGGAGAATTGACGTGTACGTTGTGCGGACGAGAGTTTTCCGCAGCCGAATATCGAACAATAGTACGCGGATGGCAGAAGGAGCTTGCAGAACTGCGAGGGGTAGAACAGTGGAGAGCGAGGATGGACGCGGCTCGTGAGATGAGGAGTTCAATTGATGAAGAGGGGTAAGGGGCGAAATCAAATCAGCGCGCAGAGTAGTGTTGGAGTTGGAGGCGTTGAAGTGCGGGTATAGGTCTAAACTGTCAACGGAGGCGGTTCGCGGCAGCTAATCGACGGAACAGGCGGTATAGACCAATATCGGTGCAGGTTCCTTTTCCTTGGAGGACTGCAATGGCCCGGGCCGGCGGAGAGAAGGTACGCGACCTGGAGGGCGTGCTGCATGAGGCGGCAGGTCGCTTAAGCCCGGCGCATGTGGCGACGCTGGTCGCTCATCCCGATGCCGTGCGCTCGGCGCTGGTGGTGGCGGCCGACGTGCTGACGTTGGATAAGGAGGCGGGGTCCGGGGTCGAGGTTATCGCGGGCGGTGAGCCTCTGCGCGTCGACCCCGAAGAGGCGGCCGGACGGCGGAGCGGATCCGCACGGACGCGCCCGAGACGCTGCTGACCTCGGACGAGCTGTCCGAACGGGTCGGGCTCAAGACGCGCCAGTCGGTCCACTACTGGCTGAGGAAAAGGCGGATCGTAGGCTGGCGGGGCGCGCGGCGCGGTCACGTCTTCCCGGCAGGGCAGCTCGACGAATGGGGCCGCCCGTTCGATGGGCTCGAGCGGTTGACGGAGCTGTTCGACGACGGCCATGCCGCCTGGGTCTGGCTCACGACAGAACTGTCTTCGCTCGACGGAGCGAAACGGGTGACGCCGCCGGCCGGGGGCGAGATCGACCGCGTGGCTAAGGCCGCCGAGGGAGCCCGGCAGGGCGACTTTGCGTGACCGGGGGGTTACGACCCGGACCGCCTGAGTTCGCGACTGCGCAGCGTGCGTCTCGTCCGCGTCTTCCGTGTGATCCACCGCGACCGGCGCGAAACCCCGTTGAGGGGCGGCGCCCGCACCGAGCCGGTTCAGCGATCCGCAGGAGCGCTATGCTGTGCTGTAAGCGTCGGTCACGGTACGTTGCGCATTCTGGGAAACCCTGGCGCGCAACCGCTTCGCCCGCCGTCGGCGGCGCGAACTGCCGCGAAGCGAAGTCGAGGCCCGGCTGGTGGTGTCGATCGGCTCCACCGGACCGCTTGCCCTGATCGACCTGCGCGCCGACGGGCCGGTACGCATCGGCGCGCCGAGCGCCGTGGCGCACGACGGCAATCATGCCGCCGGCCGCGCCCTGTCGGCGGCCGTCCATGCCGGCGTGCCGGAGGCGGACGGACTTGTGTTCGCGTCGCGGTTCACGGGCGATGCGTGCGTTGCTGTGTTCGACCGGGCCTTCGGAAGGCTGAGGGCGCTTGGCGTCGACGAGCTTGTCCGACACGCGGGATTTCTGGATGCCCTCGACGACTACGATATCGTACTGACGGAGCCACCGGGGTAGCGGAGACCGGCATCGAAACTCGCGATAGCCGGAATCGCACGATTCCGGAGAATAGTGGGGGTAGCGCGGGAGGCGCTGCATGCGGCGCCGGGAATACGGTCGACTCCGGTCACTATTTGCTTCCGGATTTTGCGCTGGAAAAATAATGTCAATAGATACAGTGGTTTAGATAGGTGTGCCGCACAAGTGTGCCACATGTCCTCAGAGTGGTTCTGCTTCCAGGTATGCAGAAACGCCTCGGTAAAAATGGGATCATCTGAATCAACCGCCTTTGCACAGTCCTGGCAAAGCCAAATCCCATTCTCATGCGATTTTCGTTGCTCTGGGGTCATATCGGCGCGATAGCGGCGCGCGCTAACTCCGGGCGCCGCAGCACAGATATGAGCTGCAACTCCGATATTCACTTCCTTTGAGCCATTGCTGGTCGGCGCTGACGTCAGCTTCCTGCAACTAGGATTGCTACAATGATAGCGAGCTTGCTTTGCTAGGCGATTCTTGGTCGCCTGAGAGAAGTCGTCCCTGTTTTTACTCTTGGCCATCGGTGGGTTGCTCAAGTTCGGTCGTGTGTACACGTTCTATATTTTGCCCGCCGGTCTCGGCTGAAATCAAAAGTAGTGACAGATAGCCCGCTGCCTCGGCGAAATTGCCTGGATGTCCGCCGATCGCAGCCCGCGCTTCTGCGGCGAAATCGACGTCCCCAGTTCGCAGATGCTCGATCAATTCGGACACATCCGATTGCAGGGCTTGGTCGAAAGCATTGAGCCGTCGGGTCAGTTGCTCGTGCCTTCTTGCGAAAGTGGCCTCCAAGCTCCGGCGGACAGCAACCTCTACTTCGGGACGAGTCTCATTTCCGAGCCGTTTTTGATCCATTGCTCCAAGTTCGCTGGCAAGGCTCAGCACCTCCCCAAACTTGCTTGCCACAACAGATGGGGCTCGTGGCAATCCGAGTTGCTCAGCCCACAAGGCAGCGCCTTCCCTGTCAGGAAGGAGGGTCTGGTAACCAGACTTTGCGAGCGCCGGGAACGCGACACCCTCAATGTTAGGCATGATCGTCAGGTGGATAGATGAGTCCACCAACGACCGCACAAGTTCGGCTTGTTCGGCGAGCGTGACCACCGCATCTGCAATGTCGGGCGCGGGTAACAGCGCGAGAACATCTGCTGGCGGCCACGGTACAATACCCTTGGCGTTAACGCGAAGATGGAACTGTGCGGCGACCCCGGCTTCCTCTGCCAGGCGCTCAATTTCTGCCTTTCGCTGAGCTAGTCGTGTTTCCCCGGCAGCTTTGGCAGAGAGGGATACGAGCCGAACGGAGTTGCCTACTCGCGCGCCTTTGCCTCGTGCTGCCCAAGTTACCGCTGGCGCTTCCCTCCTTTCATGGGCCTCTCCGGCCAGAACTCGCAACGTCTCCAATAGCGTCTTAAGTCGGGTAAGCATCGGTGGAGGACCGTCGGCGACGAGATGCCAAGGCTCTTCGGCAATTGCAGTGTCGACATCTGCGATGAGATCGCTCAACCAGGCAATGTATGCACCAGCTTGGTCGGGCAGTATTGCGAACCTCTTGACGAGATTGACGCTAGCGCTGTGCAGGAGGTTCTGGAACCTGGTGACGGCGGTGTTAGCCTCTCCGCGCCCCGCGCCTGACGCTTCCAATGATGAAACAGCGGGAGGCGTCAGTGCTTCAGTATCCGCATTGAGTGAATTCAGCTTGTCGGCGAGGTTGCCGAGTGCATCCTTTCCTCGAAAATGTGTGTCGAAGACCTTCTCCAACGTCGGCACAAGGGCATCGAGAATTACTACGCCTCTGGCAAGATAGTCGCTATAGCTCGGAGCGGCGACGCGGCGGGAAATCAGATCACCCCACCGCCGATTCCACTGAGGAACTGATGGTGGGGGAAGATTTTCTCGGGGAATCCGCTTTGTTGCGAGCGGCAACTGGTCAAGACCAGCCAATTCGCCACTTGCAGTAATTGCGTTGGACACCGCAATATCGGCCGACGGACACAGTGCCAATATCCGCTCACACAAAGTTACAACCGCGTCGTGGGGATCTTTCTGTACAGAGCCGGCAACGTACCAAAGATCGCAACGGACGATCACTCCATCATGGGCATCTTCAATTGTTACAGGCCCGGCCCAAGCTGTCTCTGCCTGAACCCGTGCGAACAGCGCCTCTTGCTCGACCTCGGCGACCCAATCACTGGCGATCTCACGATCCAGGGCGGACAAGGTGCCCATTAGAGACCCCAAGAGATCGAGATTGGCATTCAAGAGGCCTTCTGGAGCGTGCATGAGACTGGTCCGCACCTCGGCTGGCAATGGCATTCCGACCAACGCTGCGAGAATCTCATCTAAGCTCGCCAAATCCGCTGTCTCGATCAGGACAGACAAGACAGAGGGTGACATACGCTCCATCAACAGGCGGCGAGGGTCATCTTCCGGCGAACCTTTGATCTGCGAAAGTCGATCCGCCGCGGCCTGGACCTCCGGGATGATGCTGAGACTACTCAGATCAATATCCGCAATCCCGAACATTGCCGCACTGCCGACTTGCGTTCGCGGCAGCGCACGCGCTTCAGGCGTGTCCAGCCATTCGTCGACACCCGAAGAAACGCGGCCCGAACCCAGACCCCGGAGCGCTGAAGCCAACGCCCGCGCATCCTGTTCACCCTCCAAGCGGGCAATTAAGCCATTGAGCACCGCCGGAAAAGGTAAGCGCCGCTCAGATAGCGTGTCCGCGACCAAGGGCGCGAGATCGGTGGCGGGCACACTTGCAACCGTCCGCTCGAAACTCGTTTCGAGGGTCGGCAATGTTGTCTGGTGTGTGAGCTGCAACAATTCTTCGGATCGAAGCTTGTGTAGGCCGGTGACCGCGCCAGGAGCAGGCGAGCGGATCAGATGTTCCTGGATGAGGCGCTGTAGGGCGCGTGACAGATCGGCCTCATTGACTGAGAGCGCGCGCGCCAATCGCGATGCATCAACTTCAGCATTCGCTGCGCCTGCCCAGGCGCCAGATCGCAAAATATCAAGTTCGAGGGAACGCTTCGGATCTGAAATCCTGGCCGCAACCTGGTCGGCGAGGAGTTCGTGCATCCTCTGTCCGCGCGTCAGGATATGGACATATTCTAGAAGAAGGCCGTCGCTCAT
This sequence comes from Alphaproteobacteria bacterium, assembly GCA_965202925.1. GTDB lineage: Bacteria > Pseudomonadota > Alphaproteobacteria > Bin65 > Bin65 > Bin65. The sequence goes on from CBDBCG010000006.1 coordinate 82,454, forward strand.
CTTCCACGGCTCGCGCCAACCCGCCCAATTCGTCTTTTCAGCTTCGCGCAGTTCTCGCCAGAGTCGTTCTGCGAGTTCATCATCAGGTTCGGCACGTATTTCTACTGCACGCGCACGTTCGGCAATCAGCGTGACATCTTCCTCCCGGACCGAGCCGAGCAGGACGACGCCAGGCACAGACATCGCTTCTTTGAGCAAGGCGCCCCAGCTTTCTGGCCCATTCCGGCCTACGTCATCCATAACAAAGCCCAGGGGACTGTCTTCTGAAGCGCGAAACGTCCGGGCCAACTGGCGCAGAGATGGAATATCCGCCGTACTCAGACGACGGATACGAAACCACCGCACCGTGTGGCGCAACGTGTTGGCGGCCTCCCACATCAAAGCGGATTTTCCGGCCCCTGACGGTCCGACGATCAACGCGGCCCGGCGTTGTTCAATACCTTCCACCAACGCCGATCTGCTTCGGGGGCGTTCGGCCACCAAACTTGCCGCGATGTGACCGGGTTCTACATCTACTCCGAGATAGAAGTTTGGATCGTCGAGAGGTGTAAGGAAATCGACCGGCTCACAGACGCCATCCCTCAGGGCGCGTTCGATCGTGTCAACGTCGATAGCGGCCAAGACATCTCGGATTGCCGTTTCCGTGTCAGAGATCGAAACGCCACGATAGTTCTCTGACGCCAACCGGCCATTGGCGTCTGCCATGCAGCCCACGCGAACAAGCAGTTCGGCAAAGCACATCTGGGCTGCGATCGGGGCGCAGTTCAGCCGATCTACGATCAGGCTGATCGCCCATTCCTGCGGTGAGGTCGCCACGACGATTGATGTTTGTGGGAGAAGATCAGAAGCCCCACTGAACTTTGAAAGTCTTGTGCTGATCGGACCTTCGATTGGGCGGACTGCGGGGTGGTCGTCGAGGGGGTTGAGGCCCGCCACCTCCCGCTCAAGAACGAGTTCCAGTCGCTGCGGCTGCGGTGCGGAGCCAAGCGACCGATTCCACAGATCTTCTATGTGTCCGGCCGTCTCGCCTACCGTATGGTCCCCAAGGTGTTCCCGCCGGCTCTTGACCTGGACAAAGCTCGTTGCTTCGCCACGCAGCTCAATATCGTCGCCACCTTCCGGGAGCACGATGGCAGGCGCTCGCTGACCAGCCCATATTTCTACCGCTATCCAAGCGGACACGGCATCCTGGTAACGAAAACCCCGGCCTGCATTGGATCCGGCCCTGGATGCAGCATTGGCCGGTTTGGACGATGGCTTAGGATTACGGCGCGGCTTTGGGCTTTTTGTCTTTTTAGCCATGTTCTTGGCCGTCGCTTTCTTCAGCTCTTTCCGCCGCACCATTCAGAGCCGTCTCAAGTTCAATGATATCGTCGATAATCTCTTCAAAGACCGGAGCTTCTCCGAAAATCATGCCCGACGTGGCGCGATAGTCGCGGCTAAGGTCGTCGAGCATCTTGCTCTCGGGGCGAAGAGAGAATGTAGGGGGCGTTGCCGTAGCGAGATCGAAGGCTGGACGATTGAAGAACATGCGGGCATGGGCCACGCAGTCGGTGCCCAGTTCGCGATCTTTCAACGCCCTTTGTCCGGCATCTGAAGCCAGCAGTTGGTGTAGATCGTAGTAGTGGCGCGAGACCCGCTGACCGTTTCCTTTGAGTTCCCCACGGTTATCGAACCAGCGCCGAAGTCCATGCAGGATCACAACCTTGTCCCAAAAGGTCCGTTCCGGATCGACCGTTGTGACGTTACCGACACCCAAATCGATATCTGGGATATCGCTTTCCAGATACGGCCGGATGACGCGATCCGAATTGGGATCGAGAGCCGACTTCGCGCCGGACTCGATCTTTACAGCCTTGCCGACATAGGCATCTTCAGGTGTTGCCGTCGGATAGCGCACATAGAGCGCCTGACTGTCTTCGGGGTCAGGCTCAACGCGGAGTTGTTCCGTGCTCAACCCATTGCATTTGGCCGTTTCACCTATGATCGCGGATAGCCCCGCTAGGCACGGGCCATTGATGTAAGCCTCACACGCCGCTTTGATCGCATCGAGAGCTTTGCCGCGTTTCTTACCGCTGAGAGCTTCCAGTTCCGTGATAGAGGCTGCTTCTCCCAGGTCGTCACGGAAGACAGTGACATCGATATCTTCCGAGAAGCGCTTGATCAGGCCAAACCCTTTGGAGAGCGATGTGCCGCCCTTGAACAGCAAGCGTGGCCGGTCTGCCAATCCATTGAAGAGCGCATCAAGGGTCCAACAGACCCAGAAGTCTTTTTCGACATTCTGGGGCGTCGTGCCGAGGCGCTGGGCCGTCGTCGTATAAAGACCCAACCTTGTCTCATCGTCTGCTGTGATGACCTGACCGAATGCGGGGTTCATCATGTGCCAGCCTGTTCTTTCAACATCGGCCGCAACAGGCTCTGCATCCAGCTCGGCAGCGTCGACAAGCCCGACATCAGGTCCGCCCGGAGCGCCTGTCCATCTTCTGGGTTCTGAAGAATTGCGTTCAGACGACGCTTAAGAATTGCGTCGTCATCGACCTGGCCCATGGTGTCACGTAGCCAATGCAATGCCTGGACGATGCGCATGGCCGGCCGGCCGGCCCAGTACAGCTTGCTCGCCGCGGTCGGTTTGAACGTGATTCCGAGTTGGCCAAGCGAGACCGATTTGAGCCGCGCATCCGTGTGCACGACGATTTTTGCAGGAACCGCATTCGTAAGTCCGAGATCATTGGCGGCAGTCATGCCATCGACGAGTACGCGGATCTGGTCCCGCCGAGCGATGGCCTCGATAACCTGTCTTGGGTCGGGAGGATTGCTTTTCTGTGTCAGACTGTTGAATGACGGCTTGTCGTAAAGCCCCCGATCCACCCGCCGCAAACTTCCAGCGCGTGTCAGCCGCTGCAGTGTCTTGTCCACGGCGTCGCGCGCGCCAAGATCGAGGAAGTCTCGCGGCGTCCAGACCCCTCTTGTCGCACCCTTTTCGATGCGCTTCAGGATCGCGGTTTTCAAATGTGATGCAGTGCCGGTCATGTCCGGAATATGTAGTGATATTTCGGACAGCCCGCAAGTGCGCCGTCCGAAATCTGTATGCAAATTTCGGACAGAACTTGGGCGACTGATATGTATCCTCATACGTCAGAGCCCTGAGTGTGAGGTCTTGTATCATCAAGGCGATGCAAGGCAGGGCCGCCATCCGCGTCGAGGCTCATCGCGACGATCCGGAGAAGCTCGCGCTCATCCTTTCGGATGCCGAGGCACCGGTCGCGCCGACCCATTGGAGCTTCGGGCAGCTTGCGAGCCTCGTCGGTGCGCCTGCGGCCTATCTGCGCCAGCTCCCGGCGCCGCTTGCTGGCATCAACCTGCTGTACGGCCTCACCAACCATCGCGCCGAGCAGGTCAAGACGCTGGAGGTCGCAAATGGCCGCACTGAACTTCGCGCCGTCACAGGCCCGGACTACGGTCGCATCTACGACCATGAGCTGGTCGCGGCCGTACAGCGCATCGCCGGCGACGGGGTCGGCGACACGCGCTGGAAGGTGACTATGTGCGCTCAGTGCCCGGTCGTCTTGTCAGTATCGGCAACGGGTGACAGGCTCCCGCCGATGCTCCCGGTGATCCGCGCGGCAGCGGTCTGAATCGAGTCCCGCGCCAGATGCGCGTACCGCGCGGTTGTCTGCACCTGCGTGTGACCGAGCAGCTTCCCGATCATCGTCAGGCTCTCGCCCAAGGCCAGCGCCCTCGAAGCATAGCTGTGTCTGAGGTCATGAATTCGCACGTCCTCCAGCCCGGCGCGCGCCCGGATGCGCCGCCAGGGGCGTTGGAGATCGGTGATGTGTGAGCCCGGCAGCCTGCCGCGGATGACCCAGGGGTTGTCCTCCTCGCGGGGCAGGTTGGCCAGCACGGCGCGGGCCTCGGGTCCGAGCGGTACGACCCGCCCCCCGGTCTTCGCATCGGGCAGCTCGATGCAGTCGTCCCTGACGTATTCCCAGCGGAGGAACTGGATTTCCGACAGCCGGCAGCCGGTCAGCAGCAGCAGGCGGAAGGCGGCGACCGCCGAGGGCATCTCGCTCGCGGCCTCTGCGAGGACCTCCCCCAGGCGCTCGGTCTCCTCGGGCGACAGGAACCGCTCGCGCTTGCTCTCCTTGTAGCGCTTGACATGCCGGCAGGGATTGGACCCATCCGGCCGCAGGCCCCAAATCTCGGCGAGCGAGAACATCTTTGAGAGCACGCCCAGCGTCCGGTTCGCCTGGTAGGGCTTGTCGCGCAGGTCGAAATGCAGCTTGGCGATGTCCTTGCGCTCCACCTCGGCGATCCGCATCTCGCCGATCGCGGGGTCGATGAAGAGTTCGACCGAGCGCCGGTATTCCCCCTGGGTGCTGGGCTTGCAATGGACGGGGACATACTCCTCGAGGAAGCGCCGGCCCAGATCGGCCATGACCGGCTCGGCCTTCTGCTTCGCATCGGCATCGCGCGGATCGATGCCCTTCTTCGCCTGGGCCAGGATCTCCAGCGCCGCGGCCCTCGCCTCGTCGGCGGTGATGCGGCCGTGCTGGCCGATGGTGAACCAGCGCAGCTTGCCGCGGACGCGGGTCTGGAGGACGTAGTTCTTCCGGCCCGACTTCCGGATGCGGAGGGCGAAGCCGGTCAGCTCGCCGTCCCAGTAGATAGTATCGGCGCCGTTCGGCTTGATGGCCTCGACGGCGCGCCGGGTGAGCTTGGGGATGCGGTTTGGCATGGGACAGAATTCTTGACGTCGGAAGGGCAGTCTAGCAAGCTGGCAAACTATTGGCAAACACTTTGGATGGTTTCGCAGCGCAGGGGAGGCGGCGCATGCGTCCGCAGGAAACCAAGAAACTCCAATATATCAACCGTTTGTCAACACTCAGTCGTTGTCAGTGCATCGGAGACGCAGTTTGTGGTCACACTCATAACCTGAAGGTCGTAGGTTCAAATCCTACCCCCGCAACCACCGAGACCGACATCTCCGGCATGGGGATGTCGGTCTTCGTGTTTTCGCGCCCGTTTCCGGCCCATTCGAGGATCGCGCCGAGATCGCCGTGCAGCACGGCGTCCATCTCGGCCCATTTCTCGCTCGGGGTGAGCACGATGCGCTCGATCAGCCCCCGGATGGCCGCCGCCGCCGCGTCGCGGTCCTCCGGATGGTCCAGCGCCTCGGCGAGCCGCGCCACCTTGCGCCGGTAGACGGCGGCGATGTTTGGGTGGATGTCCGGGAGATCGACGGGCACGGCGGCGAGCCGTTCGTTGAGCTCATCCTGGCGCGCTTCCAGCTCGCGCAGCCGGTCCACCATCCCACGGACGTAGCCGCCGTCCTCGATGACCGCGATCATGGCGGCGATCTTCTTCTCGACGTCGGCCAATTCCTTGCGGTCGCTGGCGCCCGAGGCGCGGCGCTCGCGGTTGATCCGGTTGGTTTCCTCGGCCCAGGCCCGCATCGCCTCTGCGGCCGCCTCCGGCGCCATCAGCCGGTCCTTCAGCCCCGACAGCACCCGCTCCTCGATGATCGGGCGGCGGATGCCCCGGCCGTTCGAGCACGTGCCGGTCATGATGTGGTTGGAACAGCCGTAGCGGTCCTGGCCGCGCATGGAATAGGGGCCGCCGCAGACGCCGCATTCGAGCAGGCCCGAGAGCAGGTGGCGGGGCCGGTGGGCGCCGTTCAGCCGGTTGGTCCGCGCGCTTTGCGTGGCCTCGATGACACTGGCGTATTGCACCGTGATCTCGCCCTGGCGCTGCTTCACCGCTTTCCAGAGATCGTCGTCGACGATGCGGAGCTCGGGGACCTCCGCGACGATCCACTCCTCCGGCGGGTTGATCCGGGACACCCGCTTTCCCGTCTCCGGGTTCTTGACGTAGCGCAGGCGGTTCCAGACGAGCCGGCCGATGTAGAGCTCGTTGTTGATCAGCCCCGTGCCCCGCTTCGCGTGGCCCCGGATGGTGGTATCCATCCAGAGCTTGCCCGAGGGACCGGAGACGCCCTCCCCGTTCAGCCGCCGCGCGATCGCGCGCGGGCTCGCGCCGTCGGCGAACTCCCGGAACACCCGGCGCACAATCTCGGCCTCGGTTTCATTGACCGTGCGTCCGCCGCGCACCGGATCGCCCGAGCCGTCGAACGACTTCACCACGTCGTAACCGTAGCAGAGACCGCCGCCCGACTTGCCGGCCTCCACGCGGCCCCTGAGCCCCCGGTGGGTTTTGGCAGCGAGGTCCTTCAGGAACAGCGCGTTCATCGTCCCCTTGAGCCCGACATGCAGCTCGCTGATCTCGCCCTCCGCCAGCGTCACCACCGTGACCCCGGCAAAGCGCAGGTGCTTGTAGAGCGTCGCCACGTCGGCCTGGTCGCGGCTCACCCGGTCGAGCGCCTCGGCGACCAGGATCTCGAACATCCCCCGCCGCGCGTCCTCCAGCAGCGCCTGGATGCCCGGACGCAGGATCGTGCTGTCGCCGGAGATCGCCGAATCCTTGTACGCGCCCACCACGTTCCAGCCCTCGCGCGCCACACGCTCGCGGCAGACCCGGAACTGGTCCTCGATCGAGGCTGCCCGCTGCTGGTCGGACGAATAGCGGGCGTAGAGCGCGCAGCGCACGGTCATGTCTTCCGGTCTCCTATCTTTCGCCGGCATCCTTTCCCGGCGCGTTGCCGTTGGAGGCGTCGAGCCTGTCCAGCTCCTCGCGCGCGATGCGCCGGCCGATGATCCGGGCCAGCGTCATCACGGCGGTATCGATCCGCGTCTCCGCCCCGCCATTGTCGTTCGCCGCCAAGCCGCGCATGGCGACAATCCCGCGATCCTCGCTCTCCGGCATCCCTTCGCGCCTCCCGCAACACTACGCTCCCGGGAGTCGATTTGGCCCCGCGATTCGGCCATGTCAAACGCTTGCGGTAGGGGATTTCCTGCATGGAATCATACACTTGAGTAGCACAGGGGGCGCTAGTGGGCTCATGCGGCGCCTGGAGTATGATCGAAAAAAAATCGCCGGACGCGCGACTCATGACCCTTCCCGATCGAAGAGCGGAATATCCATGGCCCGGGCGACATCGTTCATCCGCCGGTCGTAGCTCGCGAGTTCCACGTCCTGACCCTGATCGGCCAGATACGCGCACGACGCCAGATGCAGCGCATCGAGGGTCCGCAGCGGTCCCGAACCCGGAAAGGCGTCGAGTGCCCGCGCCAGAACCTGCGGGCTCAGCTCCAGCAGCGCGACCCGTCCGACCAGTCCGCGCGCCGCCTCGCCGTGCGAGTCCGCAAGCCCGCGCGCGTGCAGCGCCGTCCATGTCTCGTATTCGAGGAGCCGGCTGGATACCAGCGTCCCGTCCCAGAGTGAAGCCGGGGGCCGGCGGTCCTCGGTCAGCAGCCAGGCCAGCGCGACGGACGTGTCGAGATAGATCACCGGTCGCGCCGGCTCTCGTCGAGTTCGGCCAGGACCTCGTCCAGACTGGCGACCGGGGCGGGCCTGGGTGGCGGTCCCGAGCCGGCCAGCGCCGGCGGCGCGAGCACGCCGGACCGCACCGCCGCGGCAAGGAAGGCATCGGCGAGAACCGGACTCCGGCTCTCCCGCAGCGGGCCGAGCTCCGCCACGACGCGGTCGCGGTCGGTCACCAGAATGGTCTCGCCCGAGGCCGCGAGCCGGACATACTCGCTCAGCCGGTTATTCAGCGCCTTGATCCCGACCGACCTCATGCGCCGAAAGTAGCTACCTCTCCCTACTTCGTCAACCGGTGACGCAATCGCTTCCACTGGACCTCGAACGGCCCAGGCATCCGCCTCGCCCGGGGCAGATGATCGATGAATCGCACGGACGGCCTCCATTCTCCCCTCATCCAGCTTGCGCGCGAATTCGATTTGCCGGAATCTCACGGCCGCCGCATTTCGTCGAGGGAATCCACCATGTCACTGTCAGCCCTGTCGCGGGAAATAGATGTCGTGATAACCCTATACGAGAGGGAGATCGGCGTTCCCGCGGCGCGAACGCGTCAGATGATCGAACGACACGGGGCGATCGAGGCGCTGTCCAAACTCGTTGTCAGCGCGGACTTGCAAAGTGGTTTCAGGATCCTGCGAGACCGCGATCAACTCGACTCCACATTCGAGGCACTAATTGTCCGCCATAAGGATTTGTTCAGAAAGAATGTCGTCGAAGCTGCCCAATGGCGACTGAGGAACGCCGGCCATCTCCGATGATGGAATTGGCCGTCGCGCGGGATCGGTCCGGGCGATCATCCTCCGTTGGCACAATGCCGCTTCTCAACTATCGGAAATCCATGATTTGGACGGCGATTGGCGATGTGAGCGTAGCCCACGGTACAACTTCATTGTGGGCGAGGGCGTTTCTTACTCTACGAAGCCAACCTAAGCGATGCCGCTCACGTTCCAGCAGTCCTTCGGATTGTGATTGAACTGCCATATCTCCAATTTCCAGATCGTGAAGGCTTTTGATCTCGGTGCCGTCCTTACGGATATGCGGTATGCGCCAAAGCGCCTCGTGGATGCGGAGCAATCGTTGCCGCTCCTGCTCCACGAGCGGCAACAAGACGGAGACCTGGGCCGCCCATATACATTCACGAGCGTCCTCCCTTGATTCGAGTATTCGTCACAAAGGATCACGGGATAGACGATCGGTAAGGGTCAGGTCTTCACGGGCAATTTCCGCAATCAATGCACTCTTAAGAGCAACTCGGAGCTGTTGGTACCCATCGCGTCACCAATTGCTGCGGCGGAACTTTCACCTGCAAAAACCGAACAGATCTCCAATCACTCAGAACGGAAGATCGTCGTCCAGCAAAGAAGTATCTACATCATCAGACTGGTGGGATTTGCCCGATCGTTGGAGATATTTTGCAATGAGGAAATTATGAAAAGCGGCGGCAAGTTGGATCGCAAGCTCGCCGTAGATCTCGGGAATTTCCACGACATCGGCACCCTGGCCATGTCCACCGAGCTTGTTACGAAGAGAAGGAAGGGTCTTCATTACCTGCTCGGTAAAGCCTGAACGGATGTTATCGGGAAGGTCATCAAGAAATCCCTGGCTCAGCATTTCCTGAATGAGCTGGTTAGCGTTGGCGTGGTCCAACCCTGTAAGGACTTTCAGAACGCTCTCAAAGCTCTTGCCAGCGTGAAGGATCGCGTCTTTCACCTCGCCAGAACAGAGTTCCTGTCGAGATTTTGCATACTCATCCGCCGCCCCAGTAAAGTTATTGGCAACAAGGGCATCATGCGCTATTGATGCTAGACGCGCGCCCACGAAATCCCCGTCCAACTTGAAAAATTCACCATCGGCAAGGCGCCACGGACATTCGTGTAAATCTAGTACCTTGTTTATCTCTTGCTGGAATGCTTCTGCGTTATCGCTCACCATGCCTCTGTATGCCAATTCGACGGTGTCAAGAACGAAGTACCCCATACCGTCTCTTATAAGGCGGTACAACGCAGACGTATCATTGTCGTACTTGCTGGGCGGACAATCGGGAATCTCGTCCCATCCGTTTTCTCTCTTGAGATCGTTTTCTACTTCGGCCAGCATCGTCGAATTATCAGTCCAGTTGTCATTGGGGTCCGGCCTAACGATGACAGAGTGATCATATTCCTCCAACCACATCCAGAATTTCTTCCGAACCTTGGTAGGCAACTCAACAGTTAACTGTCCTTGTTCAATAGCCCGAATGTACCTCTGGCTGAACAGCATGATACGGTCCACTTGATTGCTCCCATCTCGAGGATAAACTTCGTCGTCTGCCTGATACGGCCGCAAGAGCGACCTCTCGGGACCGGTATCGCGTCTCATTCCTGACACCCGAAAGCGGAACGCCCAGAAACTGTGCACGTGCGGGCCTCGAAAGTACCTTGCACGAGGCTGCAGGAACAATCCAACCAAACCGGTAGAAACTGCGGCAATCACAGCGACTGGAACTTGCCGGAACGTGCCCGCCCACCATCACCTGCGCGCCCGAGAGCGGGTTCGCCAGCCGGTCGGAGACCGCCGCCGTCACATGGTCCGCCACCGTGCGCCCGAAGCGCAAGAGCCACATCTTCTGCAGCGGATCGCTGTTGTCGATCGTCCCCGTGCCCTCAGCCGCCACTAGCCCCCTGCAGAACGGCCTCACCCTGCCGGATCGTGTACCAGCGGAATGACCAGCCTCGCTCGCTGTCGCTCGTCACCCATGCCGCAAACAGCCAGGTATCGTCGTCGCGGGTGCATCTGAACGCCGCCACCTGCCGGGCCAGACGCGAGGCGGTTTGGTCGGCGCCGGCGGGGTTTCCGCCGTCGAAAATCATCAGTCGGACCGTGGCGCGGGCGAGCAGCAGTTTCTGGAAGTCCTCGTCGAGGTACTCGCCGCCAGTCCACTCGCTCTCCACGACAAGATGCGCATCCACTAGGAACTCGTCGCCGCCCGGCTGATAGCTGAGCCAGCACAGATCGTAGAGCCATTCCCCGCTATCAGCAGCAGCGGAATCCCGTGGGAGGCCGCCCGCGCACACCCAGTATCCGTGCTCCCGTCCGGCTGCACCCAGCGCGGTCTTGACATCGCACGTCCATTCCCGGCGGCTCGCCACCATGGGAGTGGTGAGATTTTCCAGGCTACGCCGAACGATCTCCGCGATCTCCTCAGCGCCGGTCATGTCGTCAGTTCCTTGTGGCGCAGCCGCTTGCAGATTATGCCCCGCACCAGCGCGGCGATCTCGTCAATGGTGCCGAGGTCGCGGATCTAGCTCAGAAACGCCGCCAAATCCTTGTTCTCTGTACGGGGCGACTATTCCGCGGCTTCGCGCCATCGCTCGTCCACCAAACGGACAAGCCTCTCGACGCTGCTCTTGTGCTCATGCCACCGGCCGTCGTCCAAACGGCAGAACCATTGCTCGGCCACCTGTTCCGTGGTCGGTGCATTGGGTGGCGGCTCCAATTCGAACGGAATTACTTGTTTCAGTTCTTCGAATTCGTCCATGCCTAAATCGACCGCCGCCGGCAGGAAGACGATGCGTATGACGCCCCGTTCGGCAATTTCGATTTTGTGTGAGCCCTTTGCTCTAACGCCTGTCGACAAGGTGCGCGCCTTGTGTCTGTAAAACGTGATACCCAAATTAGCACTGTAGGAAGCCCGGAAATTGCGCTCGAGCGTGGCGACGGCATCCCCCCACCAATCACGCATCCCGTACTCGTCGACCTTGCTGTCGATGGCGTTGCGGCGATTCAATCGGATCTCCGCGCGCCGACTCACTTCCTGGTCCTGCTTTGCCTGTTTCCGCTCCGCATCGCGGCCTTCAAGCTGCCTTGCGAGCAGCATGCGATCCCCGCAGCGGTATCCCACAAAGGTTAGCAGATCGATTTCGACGCCATTCTCCACCAGCCAGTTGACCATGCGTTGCGCCGATTCATCGGCTCCGAGGCCGACCAGAACGATCCTGACGGGTCGGAGCGCTTCCAGCGAATCCCAATCGTCGTGGTTCTCGTACCATGCCTCGAAACTCTCGATTTTGCCGACTCCGTGTCGGCCCGAATTCTCTGCGATGCGCTTCCAGAGATCGACCTCATCTAAGGAGTCGAGCCAGGAAGCGTAATCGATCCCCTGCGTCACGGCCTTGCGTGTCACGTCTTCGCGCTTCAATTCGAACAACGTGAGCCGACCTTCCGAGTCAACGCCCAGCAGATCCAGATAGCCGTTGGCGGTCGGCAGCTGCCGACCGACCAGTTCAAGGCCCGGCATCAGGATGGCCGGATTTCGGACAAAGACATCTTCCAGCATGGCTTCGGCAACGGCGCGCTCGGCTTGTTCCAGCCGATGACTGGCGTTCGTCGCCTCATCAACCTGCCAAATGCCGAAATCGCCTGCCATGGCTGTCTCCTACCTGATTTGTCGGCGGCAAGGGCACATCCGAAGAGGATATACGAATTCCACGCGGTCAATGAAACCAGCGAGATCGGCGTCTGATACCGTGAGCATTCCCGCCAATTTCTCCGGGAGCACAATAGGTGGCCCACATCGCAGCCCAGGGTCACCGCCACGTCGAGGCGGCGGGGTAGCCGCTCGACCGTCCTTTTGCCGTCGCCGGCCCCGCCCCAGTTCGCATGCTGCGCCGCCGTCCCGCCGCCATCTCCGTCCGCGCGCCGTTCTCCATCGAGAGGGGAGTGCCGGCCGTGAGCGGGGCGGTGGCCGGGCGTCCGGGGGAGGGCGTTCGGCCGCCGTTTTCCCTCATCGGCACGAAGGAGACGGCACCATGACGGCAGCCATGGCGATGCCCGGCAACACGGCGGAGACGTTTCTGGTTCATTTCTTCGGCACCGGCCTGGCCGACGACCGCTATGTGGTCGAGCGCTACCGGGCCCGCGCGGACGGCGACATCGTTCCCGCCCCGGCCGAGGCGCTCGCGGCGAAGAGCCGCCGCAAGATCAAGCGCACCACGGTCACGCTGAAGGCGGTGAAGGAGCTGCGGCCCGCCACCACCGAAATCATCATCTGCACCGGTCTCAAGACCCGCGGCGGCTGGCAGCTGTGGGGTTCGATCGCGGCGGGCCTTCTCTGCGACCGCAAGCAGAAGGGCTGACGGCCCCCTTCCCGGACGTCCTGCCGTCCCGCCCCCGGCTCGGGGGCCGGGCCAGCGGCGGGGCGTCCGCCTTTTCTTTTCCACACAATTTGAGGAGGTCGGTATGGCCTACGCCGATCCGGCGATTCGCCGTCAGCGCGACCGCGAGCGTGTTGCCAAGCGCACGGCCGCGCGCATCGCAGCCGGCCTGTGCACCAGGTGCGGCAGGACCGAACCCCTGCCGGAGCGCAGATTGTGTGCGCCCTGCAATGACAAACGGAACGCGCTGAGCCGTGCCCGCGACGCCCGGCTGCGCGCCAAGGAAAAACCGCGGCGCGACCCGGAGCGCGCGAAGCGTTACGAACGCGAGAGGAACCGCCGGCAGCACGCCGAGCGGAGGGCCGCCGGCATCTGTACGAAGTGCGGACGGGCACCCGCGCGCCCCGAACGCACGACCTGCGAGCCCTGCGCCGAGCGGCATCGCGCGCGCGACCGCGCCCGTCACGCCAAGGCGAAGGCCGAGGGCATTCCGTATGGCGGGCGCGATCCCGAGGCCCGGCGCCGCGCCGGCCGGAAGCGCAGCCGCCGCCGGAGCGAGGCTCGCAAGGCCGCCGGCCTGTGCATCCGCTGCGGCAACGTCCCGCCCGAGGAGGGCCGGTCGATGTGCGAGCCTTGCCGTGAGGACAGGCGGGCCGCGAAACGCGCGCGCCATGCCGAGCGCCGCGCCGCCGGGTTGTGCGTCAACTGCGCGACGCCGGCGCCCGGCGGCAAGGCCTATTGCGACCCCTGCACCAAGGCCCGCTCCCGGCGCCGGAACCTCGAAGCGAAGCGGGAGACCGACCGCCGGCGGTATGCCGAGAGGCGGGCCCGGGGCGATTGCACCAGCTGCGGCAAGCCGGCCAACGGCGCGGCCGAGTGCCAGACCTGCTGCGATGCCGCCCGCGCCCGCTACGACGCCCGCCGGGCCGCCGGGGTCTGCGTCAAGTGCCAGACCCCCACCTACGGCGGGACGGCCTACTGCGCGCCCTGCGCCGTCGCCAAGGCCGAGCAGCGCGACCGCGAGGCGGAATACGCCGCCCGGCGCGCCCGGTATGCCGACAGGCGGGCCAGGGGCCGCTGCGTCGAGTGCGAGGCGCCGTCTCCCGGCGTGGCGCGCTGCGAGCCCTGTTCGCGCAAGCACCGCGAGAGCTCGGGGGCGTTTCGCGGCATTCCGATCTGGGACCCGAGCTGGACGGTGATCGAAATCGCCACCGGCCGGGAGCACGGCCCCTATGACAGCGAGGCCGATGTCGCGCTCTGCCTCGTCTTCGAGAAGCTGAAGCGGGATCAGGTAGAGGTGATGTGCGACGCCAGCCCGATGAGTTCGTATACGGCGCCGCCGTGGTGAGTCGACGGCGGCGCGGCGGGGCTTGCCTGCTGCGCTGCCGGCCCGCCGTCCGCCGGCAGTCGACGCGCCGGCCGTTCCGACATGCGTATTGCCGGCCGGGCGTCCGCCGGTCCGCACCCAACGAAGGAGATGGCCATGCCCGCCTGCCTGCCCGACGATCCCACCTATTGCTTCTATCCGGCTGTCGATGAGGACGGCGAGCCTCCACAGATTCGCATTTTGGTGGAGGGCTTCGGCTTCGGCATCCCCACCGCGCTGGTCGCCCTGGATCGCGCCGACGGTTTTGCCGTGTGCGATTCCCTCAACCGGGCGCTCGGGCTGGACCGAGCCGCCTGGACCGCGCTCGCCGCGCGCTGCCTGCGCGCTAGCGCCGGCGGCATGAACGGCAGCACCCTGCACTGATCCGCGCCCGATGCCGTCGCGGCACGTCCCGCCCGCTGCGACCGGGGGGGGCCGACAGAGGGCCGGTCAGTAGCGGCTGCGGTTGACCCGCGCTCGCGTCGGTAGGGGGTTCGGCCGGGAGGTGGAGAGGGGCTTTCGCCGGGCAAGCGTCCGGTTGGAGCGAGGGAGGGTTTCCGTCGCGGCCGGGCGCGGCACGGGAGATCCCCATGTTCGCTTTCGACACCGATTACGACCCCGTCGGCCCCGCCGCCGACGCCTTCCTCGCCGAGATCGGCCTCGACGCCCGCTCGGTCAGGGACGCCCTGGCCGACGACCGGTCCCGCCGCTGTCCCGACCGCGAGGCCCCGGCGGACCGGAGTTAGAGGGGGGCTTGGAGAAGGTGAGCGGCGGGGGGCCGGGGGGAGCGATCGTCCCGGTCTCCCGTCGTTCGAAAACCATCGTCAGAACCCAGAGCCATAAGGAGATCGTCATGGCGTTCGGAAAGAACTACGCGGAAATCGTCGGCCACCTCGGCGGCGACGTCATCGTCAACCATCTCGCCTCGGGCGGGCGCGTCGCGAACCTGTCGGTGGCGACCGACGAGTCGTATTTCAACAAGTCCGGCGAGAAGGTCGACCAGACCGAGTGGCATCGCGTCGTCACGTTCCAGGACGGACTGATCGACATGCTGGAGCGGCACGCGACGAAGGGCCGGCTCATCAGCGTCGAGGGCAAGCTGCGGACGCGGCGCTGGAAGAAGGACGGCGAGGACTCGTGGCGCTACTCGACCGAGATCCTGGTCGTGCCGGGCAACCGGGTGCAATTCTACGACAAGCCGAACCGCGCCAACGGCAACGGCGCCCAGGCTGAGGCCGCCCCGGCGAACGGCGAGGCGATGCCGGCCGGCGGCGCCCCGGCGCAGGTCGACGATTCCGGCATCGAGATTCCCTTCTAAGCCGGTTCCCTTCCTCCCTCCCAACTCGGGCGGCCGTCTCGGCGGTCGCCCATTTCTTTTGCTGGCGGCTCCGAGCCCGCTCCCGGGCTGGCGAATGCTTCGCCCGGCGCTGCGCGCGGGCTCGCGCCGCCGCCCGGTCGTTTCGGCCGGGGCGTCGATTCCGGCGCCTGCAACCGCTGATCGAGGAGCACTCCGATGGGACGCTATCGCACCGACCTGACCTTTCAGCGCACGGCGCCGGACGAGGTCCGCATCTACCGTTCCGGCGAATATATCGGCGACATCTACAAGGACGAGGACGTCCTCCAGCCGGGACGGTTCCACTACCTGATCTGGCTCGCCGAGGACTGGCGGGGGTGGAAGCGCGTCACCGAGCGCAGCCAGCTCCGCACCGAGACGGAGCGATGGGTGGACACCCATCCGTTCTACAGGTGAGCACGGAGGCGTTTGGGCGCGTCGCTTCGCGACCGGGCTTTCCGCTCAAATCTCCGCTCCCTGCGGTCGCTCCGATAACCGCTACAATCCCTCGCGCCTCCGCGTGCTTCGCCCGCTCCGCGCTGCGCTTGGCCACCGCCTGCGGCGGTCGCGGCCTTGCGGGCGGGTACTCGACCGCTCGGCCTTCGGCAACGCGCTGTCCGCTCCGGGCCGGCGCGCTCGCTGCGCTCCCTGCGGGCCGCACCACTTCCCGGCCCTCCGCTCCGGCGCGCTCGCGGTCTCCGCTCCCGTCCTCGGCCGCGAAGCGGTTGACGCCGCTTGTGGGGGGAGTAATACGCCACCCCGACGTGCTGGTTCATCGTGCCACACGTGCTCTCTGCGCCAACCCCGCCTCCGGCGGGGTCCTCCGCTGCGCTTCGGCGCGGGGAGGTTCGCTAGGCGCCGGGGTGGGGCGACCGTGGCTCGGGCCCAACCTCCGCTAAGGCCCGCGCAAGCGCGGACCAAAGCTCCGATAGGGCCCTGCGCCCGCACCATCGCCCCACCCCGACGCCAAGCTCCACCAACCCCGCGTGGCTCCGTTGCGCGCGCGTGTCCCAAAGAACCATCACATCGGGGATCGGCCCCGAGCGTGCAACCGATCGCGAAGGAGAGCGACATGAGCTTCGATATCGACATCACCGAGACCATCGAGAGCGAGGGGCAGTCCGCCACCGCAACCGTCTGCGAGAACGCGGCGCTGTTCGGCGCGACGCCCGAGCGCGGCGAGTTCGACAGCCGCGACGTCTGGGACGCGGACGACGCCACCGGCGCGGTGAGCGAAGCCTTCCGCATCATGGCCCAGGGCGTCGCGCCGGACGGGTTCCAGCTCGCCGACGAGCGCG
Organism: Alphaproteobacteria bacterium; assembly: GCA_965202925.1. Classification (GTDB taxonomy): domain Bacteria; phylum Pseudomonadota; class Alphaproteobacteria; order Bin65; family Bin65; genus Bin65. The sequence continues at coordinate 99,023 of CBDBCG010000006.1, forward strand.
AGAGCCTGCTGTGGGGCTTCGTTAACTGCCTCGACGCCCAGGTCCGCCGCCTCGACCGCGCCGTCGACCGGCTCAGCCCCGAGCTGCGCGACCTCCAGTCGGCCCAGGACGGCACCGAGATCAAGTCGCGCGAGCTGGAGTTGGTCACCGACCGCGCCCGGCACCTCGGCGACCGGCGCGACGCCTTCGAGATCATGCGCGACGCGGCGGCGGAGCAGTACCGCAGCGAGACCGGCGACACCTGGCGCCCGAGGCACGGCTCGAACGTCTCGCAGACCGGCAAGCTGACCAGCGCCGCCATCGACGCCCGCGACTTCATGCGCGCCCGGAAGGACCGCGAGACCCAGGCGCATCTGCCGGAGGGGACGCTGGTTGCCATCGCGGGCGGCAAGGACGTGCAGGATCCGGCGGCGGTGATCGCGCGCCTCGACCAGGCGAAGGCCAAGTGCGCCGACATCGTACTCGCGCACGGCGGCGGCCCCGGCGTCGAGCGGATCGCGGCGCGCTGGGCCGAGCGCAACGGCGTCGACCAGGTGGTGTGCAAGCCCGACTGGAACGCCCACGGCCGCGCCGCCCCGTTCCGCCGCAACGAGGAGCTGCTGAACCTCCTGCCGAAGGGCGTCATCGCCTTCCCCGGTTCGGGCATCACGGACAACCTGGTGGACCGCGCCCGGCAGCTCGGCATCCCGGTCCACCAGTGCCGCGCGTAGGCCGCAGCGCATCGCGGGCCGCGTCGTCGCTCCGGCGGCGGCGCGGCCGGTTTCCGTGTGCGCACATCGGGGTCGCGGCAACGCCCGTCCTCGCGCGCGCTTCGCGCGCCGCTCAGGCTCCGGCTCGCTATCGCTCGCCGTTCGCCGGTGCGTGGCGCCATCCGGCCGACGATCCGACACCACCGCTCGCACGGCTCGCCTTCGCGTCGCCCGTCGCCTGCGGCGACGCGCTCCGCGGCGGCTCCGCCGCCCTTCCTCCGCATCGGATCGCGCTGTCGCGGTTGCTCGACCGCTGGACCCGCCGTCCGCCGCTGGCGCCGACGCCCATGCTGGCGAAGTCGCTCGTGCAGGCAATCTTGGCCAGTGTTCCGAACGAGACGATGAGTCTGGGCGCGTCGCTTCGCGACCGGGCTCTCCGCTCCTCCTATCGCCGCTGTGCGTCGATACCGCTCCGATCCCTCGCGCCTCCGCGCCCTTCGGGCGCTGCGCGCTGACGCTTGCCCGGCGGCTCGCTGCGGCCGAGGACAGGTCCGGCTGCAATGTGCTTGGCATCGCCGCGCTCTCCTCGCGCCGGCGCTACGCGCTGCGCTCGCCATCGGCATTGCCGATCGCCGACGCCATCGCATGCCGGTGCAGCGCACCGTCGCGGCTGCCGCCACCGTCGCGCGTTCCGGCCGCACCGCTGCCGACACTGCCGCCGATCTTCGTGACGGCGCTTCCGACGAGCCCGCCGTCATCGTGCCCGACACTGCATCGAATGGCAGTGTCCGCACCAGCGGCCACTCAATCGCCGTGGCGGCTCCGATCCGCCGCTCTCGCCGGCGACGATTCCCCCATGAACATCGCTGCACGATTTTGGCCTTTTGGACCGCAGAGCGGCTGTCTCGTCACACCCGACTCACCGCTGGTGAATGGGGCGCATTCGTATCCTGAGGGGGCCCTCCCGGTGCCTCACGGCGCCAGACGGAGCCTGCCGGATGATGGGAACCCGTGTTGCGCATTGTGTTACGGCCAACCCTATGGAATCACTGGCGGTGTTTGTTCCGTGTTTGCGATGTATGCTCCAGAGCACCGCGGGCATTGCGCGCGCAATGCGGGCGCAATGCGACCGGGGACGAAAAAAACACGGTGTTACCGCCTGCGGGCAGGTAGGCCAATGGACCAGTAAATGACCCCATGGCCATCCGAAACCGGCTGGCATTTCGCTCGCAGAGGGGCCGGTGGAAGGCTCGAACAGGGGAGGAAACGATGGCCGTCAGGAGCTTCCAGCGCTCGATCCGGTTCACGAAGAACGAGTGGGATGCCGTGGTCGAAGCCGCCGAGAAGGCTGGAATCACGCCCGGCTCGTTCGTGCGCAAGGCCGCTGCGCGAGCCGCTGCCGACCATCTTTATCTTTATGGCGGCGGCCTGACACCCGAATTGGCCGAGCTGATCCAGCGGACCCACCGTGGCGTCCACCTGCTCACCTACCTGAAGCGGGAGGAGCTCGCCGGATCGGAGAGGGGAGCGCTCTTCGACAGGGCTGCCGAAGACGCTCGCGCCGTCCAGATCAAGACGCTCGGGACGGACGAAGAGTCTGCAAAGAGTTGAGCGTCGGATGCTGTCGAGAGGCCTTTCTTTGTCCACCGTGTCGATCGCGAACCGGCTACTCGGGAACAACCCCTGACCATTTCCTTCCCGCACCTGACGGACCGGCGTAAGTTTGTTGGACCGACCGAGGGCGCCTCACATGAATCTGGAATGATCGATGCGGATGACGACAGTAATCGCGGCGCTGCGGTCGTTGGTGAAATCTCTCTGGCCTTTCGCAAGGACTCCTGCATCGCCTGCCAGCCATGCAAGGCCGAATACTCCGCATCCAAGGTCCGAACCTTTGCCGGTGACACCGGGCGATGGAGTCATGGGCCCGAAATTACCACCGGCAGGAGATACTCCTCCTGATGCCTCGGGCGAACAATATGGGCCATCCGGCAATCAACCAGAGGGCGGGCTACCCGACAATGGCGCTCCGCCTATTGAGCCGAGCGCCGCTTCTGCCGAGACCCTATGCGATCCCGCTCCACCCGGACACGAGTCCGCACTTTCGGTTTCAGACGGCGAAGATCAGCTTCTCCCTCCTTCAGCAGATTCCGAGCCCGACGAGTCGCCTACGGCCGCTTCACCGATGACTGAAGATGGGCAGCATGATCCCGAGACCGTCGATGAACCGGAAATCGTTGAATCCGGCGGAATTGCAGAGGGCAACACGGGCGCAGCAAATGAACGGGATACGGAGGGCGGGCCGCGCCAATTTGGAGGGCGGCGAGGCCGACAATCCGGTTATCCAGAGCCGGAACGGCAGCATTCTCCGTCTTCCCGCCCGGAACTGGTTTGCCGGAGAATTCCCGCATCTGCGTGCTGGGAGGTCATCCTGACCGCAGACGAGGAAGCGCCGCTCGCGACCGCACATCTCGAAGGTGCGCCTCTGGACTTCACCGACGGACGATGCAGCATCCCGTCGCTGACAGGCCGCCTGACCGTTTTCTTTCAGGATGGGCAGGAACACATCCTTCCGCTGTTCGAAGGCGAACCTCTCATCTTCAAGCTGCCGAAGAACTGGGCCGGCGAGGGGCGCAGAACCTCCGGGATCACAAGCGGACACTTCATCGTCATCGCCCCATTCAAGTGGCAACGGACGGGTCGCGCGCCGGTCGAAGCCGACAATTGCACTGATCCGGCGTTCCGGGCGCACTATTTCCACCGCGACGCTAACGTACCGGATGAGACTGCCGGCGGCTTCCACGAGTGGGCCGGGTCGCCAGTCGCCACCGGAATCGAGCTCATCGGGCGGAACATCTACGACGATTCGGACCACGGAATGCTGTTCGTAGGGGATCCGCCCGATCTCAAACCCTCACCCGGAATTGAGTGGGCGCGTGTCGGTGAGGAGATCGAACAGGGCTGGGGACAGAACTTCCAGCCCGGCCTGCAATCGCTCGCGGAAGTTCTGGGTGGCAGGGAAGGCCGCTTTTTTCTCCGGGTGTACGACCCGGAAGTGCACTTGCTCGACAGCGTGGCGTTCCGATACGTCCGCGACTTGAGCCGGATCAAGGTCAACGGGACCGAATATGCGCAAGGCACGATGCTCATGCCTGGGGAAACGGGATACCCGCGCACCGAGATATCCCTGGTCGGAGCCGACGGCTCGACGCTCACGCCGATACTGCCACCCCAAGCACAGCAGGCGATAGCGCCATCGGGTGCGGTCGAGGTCCCGCCGCTCCCGGACGCGGATAGCATAACATGCAGCCTCGGACCCGATGCGCGTGGCGTGAATATTGTCCTCGACCTTCCCCGAATCTGGTGGCGGCTGGAGGACGGTCGCCCTGACGCTGGCGCGTGGCGCGACACCCCGTTCGTCATGACACGCGAGGAATTCAGGAATCATGCTTACACCGACGCGACGCTGTCGATCTTGTCAAAACGGCAATCTTCGGTTCGCGCGGGCTTTGATGATCGAGTGGAGCAGCCATACAGCCGGACGATCGAGGACAATCGTATCGCAATCCCCCTGGCTCACTTCGTCGACCACGCCCAGATCGATCGGAGACTGACAGAAGAAGCGCATTTCTGCGTTGAATGGGCCGGAGAGAATCTGCCGATCATCCGGGTTCCCGCCGATCCTGTGCCGGAAATTCTTACCTTCACGTCAGACCCGCCTACGATCGTCCCAGGGCAGGAAGCCGTCTTGAAGTGGGCTACTCGCAATGCGCAGAGCGTTCGGGCACGCATCGACCCTGCAATCGGTTTCGTGGAGTCGACGGGCAGCGTTCGCGTCGAACCCGCCGCATCCATGCATTTCACGCTCCGCTTGACGGCCTCCGACATCGACGATGTGACGAAAGACGTTGCCGTTACCGTTCTCACGCGTCCGGATAGCCGACACTTGATGACCCCGATGCAACTGTTGGAGAGGGTAGTCGAGATGCAGCACGGCGCCTTTCTCGAGTACTATCGCGGCTTCCTTGGCGCAGATACCACCGAGGAGGCCAACCGATTGCGCAGGGCGACACAGTATTGGGAAGGGGAAGGAATCATTGCATTAGTACAAGGACGCATAAAATCCGGAAACCACACATATTTCGCAGTGCGCACATCCAATGCGATTACGCAGAATTGCATTGAGAATGCCCGCGTTCTCCAAGTCAATCGCATGCCGTGACGCCATCGATGTCCGGTGCAACACACATTCGGGATTGGCCGGAGCGAATTCGGCAACGCTATGAGAACTACCTGAAGACGTCGTTCTTCTTCAGGGAACCCCTCCTTCGAGCGTCCTTCCAGGAAGCCCTGCGCGAAGAGGGAAGCCTACTGAAGGGACCCTTCCAGGAACCCCATCGCAGGTTCGCCGATGGATTGCATGCACACAATCTGGCCGCCGAGTGTTTCCCCGGCGGCGCCGAGAGCTTGTTGCCCGCATTGATCGATGGCCGCTTGTATACGCATCAGGAACGCGCCGTCCGCGCCACGCATGTCGACGGCGTGAACGTCGTCGTTGCGACCGGCACCGCGAGCGGCAAGACCGAGAGCTTCCTCTACCCGATCCTGTTCGAACTCTATCGTCAGCATCTAGCCGGAGAGCTCGAAGAGCCGGGCGCGCGGGCAATGATCCTGTACCCCATGAACGCGCTGGCGAACGACCAGCGCGAGCGGCTCGGGGCAATCTGCGGCAGCTTGCAGGACGCGGGGTCCGATTTTGAGCCGACCTTCGGGCAATATATCGGCCAGACGCCGGAAAACGCCGGGGATCGATGGAGAAACGCCGCCGCGCGCGCGGAGGATCGCTTGCCCGGCGAGCTCGTTTTTCGCGACGAGATGCGACGTTCGCCACCGCACATTCTGCTGACCAACTACTCCATGCTTGAGTATCTGCTGATCCGCCCCGACGACAGTCCACTGTTCGACGCCGGACGAGGTGTGCATTGGCAGTTCGTCGTCCTCGATGAGGCGCATCAATATCGAGGCGCCAAGGGCATGGAAATGGGGATGCTGATCCGGCGCCTCAAGCAACGCCTGCGTGACGGAGGACGGGGCGGTCCGTTCCGATGCATCGCCACCAGCGCGACCATTACCTCCGGCCAGGGCGGCGAAGACAAGCGAGCGGTTGCCGAGTTCGCGACGGAACTGTTCGGAGAACCCTTCTCGACGCCCTCCATAGTGTTCGGAGAATCGCTTCGAACCGACCGCGACGGATCTCCCCGGCGCTACCACGCCTTTCTTCGCGCGCTCGAAGGCGCCTTCCTCGTGCATCGGGAAGGTGCCGATGCCGTAGTGCTCAATCGAAAGAGCGAGAGCGGCGAACCGATCGAGATTGCCCTCTGTCGCGAGTGCGGCCAGCACTACTATGTGGGCCGCGAGCACGGAGGGCGGCTAAGGGAAGCCGACCGCGACCCGAGCCATCCTGGCTTTGGCGTCGACTATTACCTGCCGACGGAAGACGGGAACGAATTGCTGTGCAGGCTCTGCGGCGCGTTATCCCGGTCCACGCCTGGCTGCGACTGCGGCGCGGCGATACGCGTGAGCAAGTGCGAATCGCACGATCAGTACCCCGACCAACTGAAACAGTGCGCAGTCTGCGGCTATCGGCGCGGCGGCGTCGGCGATCCCGTCCAGGAAATCGTGCACGGATCCGACGGACCCAACTCCGTCATTGCCACTGCCCTCCACGAACTGCTTCCGGAGAGCCGGCGCAAGGTTCTCGCCTTTGCCGACAGCCGGCAGGAGGCCGCCTTCTTCGCCTGGTACGCCGAGGATTCCTACGTGAAGCTGCGCGACCGGAACCTCATTCTTCGAGCCATCATGTCCGAACCGGTAGCCGACGAGGGCTTGTCGATCGACGACCTCCGTAACCGTTTGCTCCGGGAGTGGGAAGCAGCCGGGCTGTTCAGCGAAGCGGACACGCGTGAGCAGCGAACCCGACGGGTGCTCACCTCCATCCTGCGCGAGGCGATAACCGACGAGAATAGACTGTCCCTAGCCGGCGTCGGGCTGGTCAGGTGGTTCGTTGCTCTGCCCCGGGACTTGCGTTTGCCGGACGCGATGCTGCGACCGCCATGGAACCTCACCGAAGTCGAGGCGCGCCTCCTGACCGGCTATCTGCTGGACGAGATGCGCCCGCGCCGCGCCATCGACCTTCCCGAAGGCGCCGGAACGCCGGTATGGAACGACCTCTCCCCGTGGCCGCAGCAGGCCTTCAGCAGCGCGCCGCCGGGCCGGCGGCGCAATGTCCAGCAATGGGGCGGCCCGCAATCGGCCATCGTGAGTCATTTTCTTAGCCGGTTACTCGCGGACAGCGGCCTGTCCGGGGACGACAAGCGGTCGGCGTCGGGCAAACTCATGAACGGTATCTGGCGCGCCCTCCGGGAGCCTGGCCGCGATCCCGTGCTACTGCCCGCGAAGGACAACGGCACGTTCCGGCTCGACTCACGTTGGCTCCGGATCAAGCCGGCCAATGCCGCCGAAATCTGGGAATGCGGCACCTGCGCGACAGTGAGCAGCCACAATGTTCGAGGCGTCTGCCCGCGGAATCGCTGCCCCGGCACTCTCTCACCGGCCCAGCCGGAACGCCTCGAAGAGAACCACTACCGAATACTCTACAAGAGTACCGTCTTGCCGGCGGAACTGCGTGCGGAGGAACACACCGCGCAGATCGACGCGGAGGAAGCGCGCCGAAGGCAGGATGCGTTCAAGAACGGCACCATCCACCTTCTCAGCTCGTCCACCACGTTCGAAGTCGGCGTCGATCTCGGCGACCTGGACTCGGTATTTCTCCGCAACGTTCCGCCGGAATCGTTCAACTATGCTCAACGCGCCGGACGCGCGGGCCGCCGAGACACTCCTGGCCTGGTGTTGACCTACTGCCGCCGCAATCCGCACGACCTCTATCACTACGAAGAGCCCGTCGACCGGGTGATCGCCGGCGCTATCCATCCGCCGCGCCTGCATATGACGAACGAGAAGATCGTTCTGCGCCACATGGTTGCCGTCGCCCTGTCCGAGTTCTTCAAGCAGGACCCGGTCCGGTTCCGGAACGTCGAAACGTTTGTGGGCGGCTGGCATGCGCCTCGCGCGACGAGCGACCTGTTCGGCTTCTGCGAAGATAACGGAGAACTGAAGGAAACGATGCGCAGCATCGTTCCGGAGAACATGCATGGCCGGGTCGGTCTCGACGACGATGCCTGGGTTGTGAACATAGCCGGCGAGGGCAGCCGCCTTGCTCTCGCGGAGGCGGAAGTGAGCGGGGACTTCACCGCGATGGAGGCCCTTAGAAGGGAATATTTCGAGCAGGGCAAGGACAGTTGGGTCGGGCGCATCGGCAGGCGCATGAAGACCATCGCAGAGGAAAGGTCGCTCAACTTTCTTTCCCGAAAGGCCGTCATTCCGAAGTACGGGTTTCCGGTGGATGTCGTCGAGCTCGATGTCCGGTCCACGGACGGCCGAACGACCGGTGTCGCGCTTCAGCGGGACCTGTCCCAGGCGATCGCCGAGTACGCTCCGGGCGGCAAGGTGGTCGCCAACAAGCTCGAATGGGAATCCTGCGGCGTCAAGGCGATCACCGGGAAGGCATGGCCCGTGCGCCATTACCGGTATGACGATGCGCGCAACTTCAGACAATGGAACGAGGGCGACCCCGACGCACCCGCGGGCGAACGGAAGTACCTCATTCCAGAATTCGGCTTTGTGACTCCCCTGTTCAAGAAACCCTCCGAGCCGCAGGGACGCGCACGACGCCTCTACACGACGCGGCCGTTCTTCCGCGGTTTCGACACGCAACCCGAAAGCACGAACCTTTTGGGCGTTCAGGTGACGAGGGCGGTTCCCGGAGTCCTGGTTGTCCTGTGCGAAGGCCGAAACAAGGAGGGCTTCTACATCTGTCGTTCCTGCGGCGCTCACATGGTGGGACCGCAGGCCAGCCACAAATCGCCCTCAGACTCGGAGTGCCTCGGTACGCTGGAGCGGTTCTCCCTCGGCCACGAACTGGCCACCGATGTCGTGCGACTACAGTTTGCAATGGTCCATGGCGAGTGGGATGCGTATTCGGTCGCCTACGCGGTCCTGCTCGGCGCAGCCGACACGCTCGAAGTCCCGGACACCGACCTCAACGTCACCATTACCGGGGGAGACCGCCCAGGTGAGTCCGCGGTCGTGCTGTACGACAACGTGCCAGGCGGCGCCGGCTTGGTGGCGCAGCTGGAAAACGAACAGATCTTCGGCGACATACTTGGCGCCGCCACGGAACGCGTGCAGGGCAATTGCGGCTGCGACTCGAGTTGCTACGGGTGCCTCCGCAGCTACCGAAATCAATTCGCACATGCCTATCTCGACCGGACCCGGGCGCTGGATATCCTCACCCAATAGTGTGAACTGGCTCTACATCTCCATCTCGATGCCGCGCGATCCCCGGGACTTGTCCAATTCGGCAGTGCGTTCTTGATCTGGCACTTTCACCCACCCCGGCTCGCGACCTCTATTCGCCGACTCGTCACGGGTTCCGGCAGGACGGTCCAGTATCCCCTCCAGTCCGCGTCCGCGTTCCTTCTCGCGTCCGCGCAGCTTCTCTTCGGCGAGCGTCTTCTCCGCCGCGCCGATCCCTTCGAGCGCGGAGACCCGCTCGCCGGTCGCCGCTTCCAGGGTCTCGCGCAGCATCTTCGCATCGTCGGTGACCAGCTCGGCACTGTGCCGAGCGCGGCTGATCTCGACGTAGAAGCTCTTCTGCGTCGACAGTTTCGGGTGTTTCGCCTCCATCACCGCGATCACGTTGTCGACGGTCCGCCCCTGAAATGCATGCACGGTCGAGGCCCAGGCATGGTCGAGATGGCGGAGTTGCGGATCGTTCTTGCCGAGTTCCAGCATGCGTCCGTCGCCGAGCCGGAAGGCGACGCGGCCGCCCAGGACCGAAGCGACCTCCGCCGTGTCGCTGTTGACCAGCCCGAGGCCGGTGTCGTTGCGGGTCCAGCGGATGCGGTCGCCGGCGCGCAGCTCCATCGATTCCGTCCGGTAGACCTCGACCGCGCCGCGCTTCGCGCCGACCGCGCGCGGCCGCCAGGGGACGGATTGTCCGTCCGAGCCTTCCAGCGTCACCGTGCCCGTGCGATGATCGACGCCGGCGACGCGGCGTTCGTCGCCCTTCTCGACCCCGAGGCTCTTGTAGTCGCGGTGGAAGGCAACGACGTCGCCGGGGGAATAGTTCCCCGCGACCGTCTTCTCCGCACTGGTATAGCCGTGGCTGACCAGCCGCTTGGCCTCGAAGGCGGTGCCGCGGATGGCGCCGTCGCGGGCAAGCCGCTCGCGGATGTGGCCGTTGATTTCGGTACGCAGCGCATGGCTCGGCGCCATCAGCCCGGTTTTCTCACGCTCCCGGGGCGAGAGCTTCAGCCAGCGCGCCGCAGCCGCGCCGGCGAGATTGTCGGGATTGACCTCGGCCACCCGGCCGCCGAGCTTCCCGAAGGCCCTGCCGATTTCGCCGGCGAGGCTCGCCCGCACCGCCTCCTTCAGCTCGGCGTCCTTCTGGCGCAGGATCTCGTCCATCACCGCCGTCTGCATGCCGGCGGCCTGGAGCTGGGCGAAGGGCTTGCCCGCATCGACTGCGTCGAGCTGCTTCCGGTCGCCGACCAGCACCACGCGGGGAATGCGGATCGCGGCGGCGATCCGGAGCAGGTCGCGCGCCTGCACCGTCGAGGCGAGAGAGCCCTCGTCGACCACCAGCACGGTCTTGCGGAACGCGGCGCGCATTTCCCTGGCGCCCTTTCGGGTCAGCCGCCCCTCGGCGATGCCGGCGTTGCGGGCGAGAAATCGTTGCAGGGTTTCGGTTTCGATCCCGGCTTCCGATGCAAGGGTGCGCGCCGCCGAGGCCGACGGCGCGACGCCAATGGTGCGGTAGCCGCTCTTGGCAGCAAGCTGCCGGGCGCGGTCGAGCATGGTGGTCTTGCCGGTGCCGGCATAGCCCTGCACGCCGACCACCCGGTCCTTGGAGGACAGGATCGTCTTCACCGCCTCCTTCTGGCCCACGGTGAGGCGACCGTTGTGAAGCAGCGGCCCAGCGATCCAGCTCCGCATGACCGGGCGCGCGGCGCCCTGGCCGCGTTCCATGAGCGCAATGGTTTCCTTCTCGTCGGCGACGGCCTTGTCGGTGGTGAGCGATTCTCCCCATTGCGGAAGGCCGCAGGCGTGCAGCGTGCCGTCCTTCTCCAACCGCGCGACAGCGGCCTCGGCCTCTCCGATGGTCACCGATCCCGGTTTCCACGCCAGCGCGGCGGCGAGCAGCTCGGTCTTGGCGAACACCGCCTCGCGCTCGGAGAGGTGCTCCACCGCCCAGGCCATGGCGGCATCCGCCGGGGATTGCGGCGGGGGGTCAAAGAGGTCCGCTTGGCGAACCGTCGCGGCGTCCGGTTCAACTCCCCGCCCGGCCTCATTAGTGTTGCCCGCACCTCGGCCCCGCTCCACCGCCTCGGCCGTGAGCGCCGTGGCGTCGAACCCGAGCCCGTCCGCCTGGCGCTGCCACATCTCCCGCAGCTCCGCTCGATCGACGTCGCGCTTCGCCGCCCGGGTCATCAGCGCCGCGCGCTGGGCGGCGCGCTGGTTCTCCGCCGGCGTCCCGAGGCCGCGCCCGTCCATCGCCGCCTCGATCTCGGACCGCCGGGTCGAGAAGGATTCGATGATCTCCCGCGACACGCCCGCGATTTCGAACCGCCCGTCGGCATGGGTCTTCTCGATGCCGTAGCCGAGCGATGTCAGTTCCCGCGCGAGCTCTCCCCGGTATAGCGCGCCGATCAGCATCTTGGAGGAGTAGAGCTTCTCGTTGGCCATGGTGCGCCACTTGCCGTCTTCGCCCTGCACCATGTTGGCGATCACCGCGTGTGTGTGGAGCTGCGGGTCGAGATTGCGCGAGGTCTCGTGGGTGAAGGTGGCGATCACCGCCTTCTGTCCGCCGGCGCGGATCATCCGTCCACCGTCGGGGTGCTTCATCCGGGTCTCGATCACCCGTTCCTCGACCCAGGCGAGGGTCCGCTTCACCGCCCGGCCGTGGGCCTCCGCGACACGGGCGTCGCCGCCGACCAGCGCGGCGAGGGAGACGGACTTCGGGGCCGAGAGGGTGAGATCGCGGCCGGGACGGTGGACGATTTCGCCGTCCTTGCCGGGACGGCCCAGTTGCGGCCCGTCCGGCACCCGGCCCTCGAGAATCGCGGTGAAGACGTCCGGGTCCACCGGACCGGATAGCCCCAGCGCGTCGGCGCCCTTGCCGGCCCAGGCGCTGGCGGCGCGATGATCGGGATCGTCCTTGGCGTAATAGCCATCACGTTCGTAGTAGCTCACGCCCTGGGATGGCGCGGCGATGGCGCCGATCGAGGCGACCATCAGAAGAATTGCTCGCCCAGCTCGCGCTTGGGCACGACCGGCTTGCCTTCGGCCGGCTGGTCTGCCCTCGCAGTGTCCTGGCGGCTTCCGGGATCGGCGAGGGCCGGTTTGGTCGGGACCGCGGCTTCGGCACCCTGGTTGCGGCTCCCTGTCGGCGGAAGGGATGGCGTTTCCGTCCGTTCCAACGGCTCGCTGTCGGTCTCCATAGGCTTCGCGCCATCCGGCTCCGGGAGGTCGATGAATCCTGGACGCCGCCTCTGGCCGAGCAGAGCCAGCAGGCGCTCAAGCTCCGCTGGAGATACCACCAGCAGCGTGATCCGCGCGCGCAGGCCCGGCCGGACCCACTCCGCGATGCGCCCCACCGGGCCCGACGCCGGCGGATACCGATGGAGATATTCCACCGGTTCCAACGCGGTCCCGGGCCGGCTGCGCCGCCAATGGCCTGCGGCCCCGAGCAGCATCAGGCAGAACACCGTCCCGCCGACGCCGGCGCCCAGCATGACGCCGTCGCCGATCGCCGCCAGGATGCGCCGCTGGGCCCACACCGGTGGTCCGAACTCGACGAACCCTATGCGGCTGATGTTCCAGCCGTCGCCACGCTCATCGCGGTACGCCACCGGCGTGTATTTGCTGAAGCCGACGGCGAGCGCGATCTCGACCGCCGTGAGCTTCGCGGCCGAGTACCAGTCATGACCGGTGGTCCCGCGCGCCAGCAGGATGACCGGCACCGCCAGGGTCATTGCGGCGACGCCGAGCAGCCCCAGCCGGACCATGCGGCGCGGCCATCGCGCGCCCGACATGTCAGCCGCCCCAGCGTCTGGAGACGCCCGAGTTCACGGCGATGCCGGCCGCGTGGCCTCGTCCCCGGCGCGGACGCCCTCGTTCCGGCCTACCCGTCGTTCGGCGGCCCAGGCCTCCACATCGTTGCCCCGGTAACGCACGCAGCCGCCGAGTTTGCAATACCAGGGTCCTTCCCCGGTAATCCGGTAGCGGGCCAGCGTGCTCGGCGACAGCCCGAGCAGTGCCGCCGCCTCGCGGGTGTCCATGAAGGGCTGGTCCTCGCGGCGGCCGACCGGCTGTTCCGGTCCGGGGTCGCGATCCTCGCACCGGGCAGGCGGCCCCGGCGACGGCAGCGGGGCGCCGGTCAGGATCGCCGGCATCGCGCCGGCGCGGGCGCGGATTTCACGCCACTCGGCAGGGCTCGCGTGCGACTTCATCGACGCGCGCACCGCTTCCACCGTCGCCAGTTTCGGCGACACGCCTCCGAGCAGCTGCGCGACGAAGGAGGGGTTGCCGGTCGCTTCCTGTCCGAGCAGCGAGCGCTTGACCCCCGTCACCGCGAGAAAGGCATCGACTTCCCCGAGGAAGGCGGGGCCGGCTTGCGGCTCTCCCATGACGGCGAGCGCCCGGTCCACCGTCCTGAGGCACGGACGGCGTCCGTCGCGCAGCGAGGCGACGAAGTCGCGGTCGCAGTACACGGCGGCGCCGAACGCTCCGGCGCTCATCCCGTTGCGGTCGCACCAGACCTTGATCGCCCGCAGAAACCGGGCATCGAGGACGCCGCCGGGATCTGAATTCGGTATGCCCATCCGGCATAGATAGGGGCGGCAGGAGAATCGCAAAACCGCTTTCGGTATGGCAAATCCTGCGAATCATACGTCAGGCCCCGCCAGGCACCGCATGCCCCCTCAGAGAGGTGAAAAAAAGTTTTGCCCGGTGCCTGAGCGCCCCGAATGGGTCTGCCCGCCAGAGCGGTCGCACAGCCAGCCATACCAGATATAGGCGGCAGCGAACGGCCGGCCGGATTGTACGACGTGCGTGCAGAATAGGGGCATGCAGAACGGTCTCCAGACTCGCCGGCTCCTGGAAGATGATCAACCCAGACGGAAAGAGGCGGCCCGCGGGCCGCCTCATGTGGTGCATATTTCAGCTTGTTAACGGAAAGCCCTCGATCACCAGACCGCTAAGTTGGCGAAACTTTCGCGTCCGCTTGCACCACCCGCCATCGTCGAGAACTTGCGTGCCGAGTCAAGAGGTTTAGTTTGCGCGTACCAATTTGGTTTCCAAGTGTCGGGAGCGTCGAATGCCGTCAAGGAACCGTCCCTATCGTCTGGGTCTGGACCTGGGATCGAACTCCATTGGCTGGTTCGTCATCTGGCTGGACGACAACGGAAAGCCCTGTGGATTGGGCCCCGGCGGCGTACGCATCTTCCCCGATGGACGCGACCCGCAGTCAAAAGCGTCCAATGCCGCCTCGCGTCGCGTGGCCCGTGGCATGCGACGCCGGCGCGACCGATACCTGAAACGACGCGACCGGCTGATGGAACAACTCGTCGGGTTCGGCCTGATGCCCGCCGACGAGGCCGAAAGAAAGAAGCTTGAAGAGTGCGATCCCTACGAGCTCCGGGCCAATGCACTGGATCACCGGCTGCCGCTCTATCACGTCGGCCGCGCCCTGTTCCACCTGAACCAGCGCCGCGGATTCAGGTCGAACCGCAAGACCGATGGCGGCGACAACGAGACCGGCCCGATCAAGGAAGCCGTCGGCAAGTTGGAGAAGGCTCTTGAGGCGGAGAGCGCCCGCACCCTGGGCGAATTCCTGTGGCGCCGTCACCGGGAGCGCCGGGGCGTGCGCGTGCGCAATAGCGGCACGGCGACCAGGACTGCCTACGACCACTACCCCTCGCGCGCGATGCTGGAAGACGAGTTCGACGCGATCTGGAAGGCGCAGGCTCCCCATCATCCCGAGATGACGGACGAAGCGCGCGGAGCACTGCGCGAGACCGTCTTTCATCAGCGGCCCTTGCACGAGCAGCCGGCCGGCAAGTGCGGGCTCGACCCCGCCAGGGAGCCGGGCGACGCCGACGGTTTCCGTCTGTCCCGCGCCCATCCTCTCGCGCAGCGTTTCCGCATCCTTCAAGAGGTCAACAACCTGGAGTACGGCGAAATCGGGCGGGGATCGACCAGGCTGTCGGACGAGCAGCGCAAGAGGCTGGTCCTCGCCCTGAGCGGGAAGAACAAGCTGTCCTTCGATCGGATGCGCGCGCTGCTGAAGCTGCCGCAGGGTGCGCGTTTCAACCTGGAGAGCGACAAGCGCAAGGAACTGAAAGGGGACGAGACCGCCGCGAAGCTGAGCCACAAGGACCTGTTCGGCAAGCAATGGCGCGCCCAGGACAGGGTGCGGCAATGCACGATCGTGGAAAAGCTGCTCGCCACACAGGACGACAACGCCATGGTCGACTGGCTCATGGACGAGACCGGGCTGGACAAGGCGGCAGCCCGGCGCGTCTCCAATGCCGCTCTGCCTGACGGCCACGTGCGCCTCGGACGACGCGCCATCGGGCGGCTATTGCCGCACATGGAGGTGGGCTTGCGTTACGACGAGGCGGCAACGTTGGAGTACCATAGCCATTCCGAGAAGCGCACCGGCGAAGTCGTGGAGCGCCTTCCCTACTACGGTGCATGGGTGCCTAATGCGGTGACAGGTACCGGCGATCAGCGCGACGGCAACCAGAAACGTTGGGGCCGTCTGCCCAACCCCACCGTCCATATCGGGTTGGGCCAGCTTCGCCGCGTCGTCAACGCGATCGCGAAGGAGTTGGGGCCGCCCACGGAAGCGGTCGTGGAAATGACCCGCAGCTTCAAGTTGTCGCCGAACAGGGTGCGCGAACTGGAACGCGAACAGGCCGCGAATCAGGAAAAGAACGAGAAGCGAGACCGAGAGATCGCCGAACTCGGCCATGTGCCCAACGCGCGAAATCGCCTGAAAATGCGTCTGTGGGAGGAACTCGACCCGCACGACCCAATGGACCGCAGCTGTCCCTTCACTGGCGAGAAAATCTCGTGTCGGCGCCTCTTCTCCGAAGAAGTCGAGATCGAGCACCTGATTCCGTTCTCCAAATCATGGGACGACAGCGCCGCCAACAAGGTGGTCGCCATGCGCTACGCCAACAGGGACAAGGGTCAGAACACGCCCTTCGATGCCTTCGGTCGCAGTCCGGCGATCGGCGGCCGCCACTACGACTGGGAAGCCATCGCCCAACGGGCTGCAAACCTGCCGAAAAACAAGAGCTGGCGCTTCGCTCCCGACGCCATGGATCGCTTTGGCGACGAGAACGGTTTTCTGAACCGCCAATTGAACGAGACCGGTTGGTTCGCGCGGCTGGCCAAGGACTACATGGAAGGGCTCACCGGTCCCTACAATGTCTGGGTCGTGCCAGGCCGGCTGACCGAGATGATCAGGTCCAAGTGGGGCCTGAACAGCCTGTTGCCCGATCACAACTTCACGGACCGCAAGAACCGGGCCGACCACCGCCACCACGCCATAGACGCGCTTGTCGCCGGGTTGACCGACCGCTCGCTGCTGCAGGCCGTAGCGAGCGCCTATGACGATGAGCGGGATCGGATCTCCGTTCCGGAACCCTGGGAGACGCTTCGTAAGGAACTGGGCAGAGCACTGGGCGACATGACGGTTTCTCACCGGCCCGATCATGCCGCCAGCGGCAAGCTCCACGAAGCGACTGCCTACGGAACGGTCAAGCATCCTGACCGGGAAGGCGCGAACCTGGTCTATCGCAAGAATTTGACGGTGCTCACCAAACCCGAAATCGGACGCATTCGGGATCTCAGGCTGCGCAACATGGTCGAAGCCCACGTCGCGGTGGAGTCAGCGAAGGGCAAGAACCTGAAGGAGGCCTTGGAAAGTTTCAACACTGCCCACGAAGGGGATCCCCACGTCAAGGAGGGCCTCCGTCGGGTTCGTATCCTGAAGCCGGAAAAGCCGGATTATCTCGTCGCCGTCAGTCATGGCGAACGCCCTCATAAGAAGGCCTACAGCTCCGGCGAGAACGCCTTCATCGATATCTTCGAGACTCCAGACGGAAAATGGCGCGGCGAGGCAACGACCGTGTTTCAGGCCAACGAACCCAGCCATCGGCCGCGCTGGCGCAGCCGGGACGCCGCCTTCGTCATGAGGGTCAGGAAGGGGGATTTGATTGCACTGGACCATGACGGTGCCAGTCAGGTCATGGTCGTGCACCGCCTCGACGCCTCGGCAAGCCGCTTCAAGCTCGCGGCGCACAACGAGACCGGCAACCTGGACAAGCGACACGCCGAGCCCAACGACACCGATCCGTTCCGCTGGCTCATGGCCTCCTACGGTACGCTCAAGGAGCGGCGTGCGGAGCGCGTTCGGGTCGACGAGCTGGGGCGGGTCTGGCGTGTCTCGCCGGCGGAGGCTTCGCGATCGATCTAAATGGAGGGAGGAATAGGGATGGTGGGGCGCGTGGTGGACCTGGAGACCGATGGTCGGCACTTGTCGCTCCACCGGGGGTTTCTGGTTGTGAACGAAGGAGGCGAAGAAGTCGGCCGCATCGGGCTCGACGGCATCGCGGCGGTGGTCGCCAACGCCCACGGGCTGACCTACAGCAACCACGCGCTGGTAACCCTGGCGGAGCGCGGCATCGCGACCGTTTTGTGCGGTTCCAATTATCGACCCGCGGCCATCGTGTGGCCCGTGGATGGCCACCATGCCCAAGCCGGTCGCATGGCCGACCAGGCGCGGGCCGGAGCGCCGCTGAAGAAGCGCCTGTGGGCGCAGGTCGTGCGCGCGAAAATCCTGGCCCAGGGCGCGACGCTTGCGGCCGTCGGCGCACCACATGGCGGTTTCCAGCTTCTGTCCCGCAAGGTTCGCTCAGGCGATCCCGACAACGTTGAGGCCGAGGCCGCTCGCCGATACTGGCCGCTCTTGATGGGCAGGGACTTCCGGCGCGACCGAGACGCGGGCGGCACGAACGGCCTCCTAAATTACGGCTATGCCGTGCTGCGGGCCGGTGTTTCGCGCGCCGTGATGTCTGCGGGGCTGCATCCTAGTCTGGGACTGATGCACGCCAACCGGGGCAACGCCATGGTGCTTGTGGACGACCTGATGGAGCCGTTTCGGCCCGTCGTGGACCTGGAGGTGTGGCGCCTTGTGCGCGACGGAATTGAAGAAGTCGACCGCGATGCCAAGGCGGCTCTGGCCCGCGTGATGATCCTGGACCTGCCGACTGCCGCGGGCATGTCGCCAGTGACGGTCTGCGCGCAACGCCTGGCGCAGTCCCTCGCGCGCGCCTACGCGGGCGAGGGCGACCCGCTCGATCTTCCGCTGCCCAGGCTGCCGCTGGGAGGATGAGATGGCCGCCCGAGAGAGGACCCCGCGTCGGGAAAGCCGCCCCGCGCTCAGTGGGTACCGCATCGTGTGGCTGATCGTCCTGTTCGACCTGCCGGTTGCCACAAAGCCGCAGCGTAGCGCCGCCACCCGGTTTCGCCACGATCTGCTGGATGAGGGCTTCGAGATGAGCCAGTATTCGGTGTACATTCGACACTGCGCCGGCAAGGAACAGGCCGACGCTCTGGCTCGCCGGATCGAACTGGTCATGCCGAAGGAGGGCAAGGTTCACATGATCCAGATCACCGACAAGCAATACGAGAACATCCGGACCTTCCGGGGAAGAAATCGCGAACCAAGCCCCAGAAACCCCGACCAGCTGGTCATGTTCTGATGTGCCAGCAGCCGATTCCACGTGCTTTGAACAAGAAAAAAGGCCCTGATTCCAGGGCCTTAGTAGGAATTGGAGTTTAGCGGTCTGGTGATCGAGGGCCAACCGCAACGCGCGCCTCGCGGATCGCCCAGGGCGGAACAGTTTAGCGGTCTGGTGATCGAGGGCCAACCGCAACATGCGGCTGAAGCTCTGGCGCGAGCTCCTGAGTTTAGCGGTCTGGTGATCGAGGGCCAACCGCAACGCGAAGGTGATCGAGTCGTCCGGGATGCCGAGTTTAGCGGTCTGGTGATCGAGGGCCAACCGCAACACATGGCCGAATTTGGTTCGATCAAATGGGAGTTTAGCGGTCTGGTGATCGAGGGCCAACCGCAACGCCGGGGTCTCGCTCACCGCCATGGCCCAAGTTTAGCGGTCTGGTGATCGAGGGCCAACCGCAACCCATCGGACGGTAAAGTGGCTTATCGTGCGAGTTTAGCGGTCTGGTGATCGAGGGCCAACCGCAACCCGGTGCATGGTGACGATGCGCCCCATCAGAGTTTAGCGGTCTGGTGATCGAGGGCCAACCGCAACGGCTTGGCCGCGGCGATCGCGTGCGCCACGAGTTTAGCGGTCTGGTGATCGAGGGCCAACCGCAACGGCGAACTTGAAGGGGAATTGCGCGGGGCCAGTTTAGCGGTCTGGTGATCGAGGGCCAACCGCAACCAAGTTATTCCAGTGGTTCACCCGGTCAATAGTTTAGCGGTCTGGTGATCGAGGGCCAACCGCAACCAAGTACGCGGCGGTGCGGCGCGCGAAGGAAGTTTAGCGGTCTGGTGATCGAGGGCCAACCGCAACCCAGTCCGTCCGGCCGAGCCATGCGCGATAAGTTTAGCGGTCTGGTGATCGAGGGCCAACCGCAACGCCGTCGCGATCGCAGCGGCGGCTGTCCCAGTTTAGCGGTCTGGTGATCGAGGGCCAACCGCAACGACCTCAAGCGCCACGTCGATCAGCGCCATAGTTTAGCGGTCTGGTGATCGAGGGCCAACCGCAACGTTGGGGGCCGTGTGGTGCTCGCTGGCGGCAGTTTAGCGGTCTGGTGATCGAGGGCCAACCGCAACGACATGTCAAAGCACTCCTCGGTTCAGGTGAGTTTAGCGGTCTGGTGATCGAGGGCCAACCGCAACCAGAGCGTCCGAGAGCAGCACCCGGCAAACAGTTTAGCGGTCTGGTGATCGAGGGCCAACCGCAACCATGGGAACCGATTACAGCGATGGTGGCGCAGTTTAGCGGTCTGGTGATCGAGGGCCAACCGCAACGAAAAGGTTGTCGTGATGGTCCCCGAAATAAGTTTAGCGGTCTGGTGATCGAGGGCCAACCGCAACCATTCTCATCAAACATGGCGGTTGGTGTCCCCCCCCCCCGCAACTTCCTTAGAGTGTTGTTGGCAAAGTTAACGCACACCTTCAGAAGCGATGTGACCAGCGAGTTCGGTAACAAAGGTTCGGTGTCCCATTAAATCGCTTAACTCTAAGTACTCTCCCGTCATCTCGACCCGCCACTCCGCCGCCGGAAACACCCAGTGCGCCGCCGCCGCATTCTCGATCAAGCCCGCAACGAGATCGCCAAAACGACATCTTCCGTACTTCGGCGTGATGCAATTCTGTACAAACTCGCGCTCGGAAACTTGCTCAAATCCCGTATTTCTCGCGGAGGTATTCTCGAAGCGGGGCGGGGCAGGCTTCCGCCACCTCCTGCCAGAGCAGGAAGTGGGTCCGGGCCCTAAGGTCGGGACACCGAATGGCTGCATGTACCGTCCACCACTGCTGCAGCAGATCGGGTCGACGACCATCGCAGAGAAGCACGAAGTGGTACGCGTGAGCAGCAGCCGCCAAGACGTTACGAATCAGCTGGTAGTTTTCGTACTTGCCTTCGACTGGAAGGAGCAGGCCTGAATCAAACACGTCGTGGAGGTCGCGGTACGTTTCCACAACCTCGGCGCATTTGCTCGTGAAGTTTGACTCGGTGAGCTTGGCTTCGCAGACGATGTTGCCGACGCGCATGTCCAACTCGGTGCTGTCAGGTTTTCCGCTGCGTCGGGGCACCTTCCCGCGAACACCGAATTCCACCGATCCGCTTGGCGTCATTCGTAGTGTATCTCGCAGTATCCGTTCAGCCGCCTCTGGATAGCAGAAACAGTTCATCAGCAACGCGTCCGAGCTGTTGCTTGAATCCAGTTCCTTGGCATCACTGCGCTGGTCCTTCGGCAACGCGTTCGGTGTAGGGTGCGGCTTCTCCAGCCGCTTGGCCCACGACGCGTTCGCCAAGATCGCCTCGTAGCTCTTGTCGTTGAAGTTGCCGTGCCTCAACCTTGTGGGCTCGGCCGGGAACAAGATCGTCGGGTCCCGCCGAGCAAGACTCGGGTAACGAGTGAGACCGTTGGCGATCGCGAAGCGTTCGGCTCTCTCCGCCAGTTCTTTCCGGAGCCGCGATTGCCAACTCGGCACCATCGTTTCTCCTTGAGTGACTCTGACGCGTGGTTTGTAACACGCCGTACCGAATGCGACGACGATGGTGACGCACACCGCGACCGGGCACTCCGCTCCTATCGCCGTTGCGTGTCGATACCACGGTCTTCCCTCGCGCGCGCTCCCGGACCTTGCTCGTCCGCGTGAAGCGCCGGCTGAGCGTGGATATCCTGCGCCTCGGCACGACGGCGGCGCTGGCCAGAAGCACCGTCGCTGGATCGCGGGCCAGCAGGAATACACGAGCCGTTCGATGGATGCGGTTTGCAAATCCGGTTTCTCCGAATAACTTGGACGCTGTCCATCGGAATGAAATTCTCATGACCGCTATCCTCTCCAAACCGGCCGACCGGATCGATCTAGGCGATATTCAGGCACTGATCGACGAAGGCGTGCCGGAAGGGGCGCAGATCGAGTTCAAGGAAAGCCTGCCGGCAAGGGGCTCTGGCGATCCCGATCCCTGGATGCAGGGCAATGGCAGGATCGGCGACCGGGCCAGAAACGAAATTCTGGAGGAGGTGGTGGCATTCGCCAATGCTTACGGCGGCGCTATGGTGCTCGGCATTGCAGAAGACGGAGCCAAACCGGCGGTCGCAGCGGCGGTAACGTCGCTGCCGAGCTGCGCCAATCTGGCAGACCGTTTCAGGCTGGTGTTCCGCGATTGCGTCGAGCCGCAACTCCCGACGCTCGAAATCGTCCCGGTTCCGACGGACGGCGACGCAGGGGTCATAATGTTCCGAACCAGCCGGTCGCGCCGCGGGCCGCATCGCGTCACCCTGACCCTCAAATGCCCTGTCCGACGGGACGATCGCTGCGAATCCCTGAGTATGCGGGAGATTCAGGACATGACCCTCAATCTGGCGCGCGGCACGGAACGGCTGGAACGGCGGCTGCGAGAGCGTTCCAGGAAATTCGAAGAGGAATTCAAACGTCTCGAAACCCCCGACGATGCCTTCGGATTTCGCATGACGGCTGTCCCCATCGCCGACGAGGTTCGCTTCGACTCGGTCTATTCCCGCGGTAACCTGGTCGACGGATTGCTTCCGCCCGAAATCGAGATCAGGCGTGGATCAAACAATCCGGTCTCCCGACTGCGCACCGTCCCAAGCATGTATGGCATGGACTTCCGTGACTGGCGACCGATGCTTCGGGCAGCGCGCGCAGAGGATAGTCACGACGGGGATCGAAGGGCGGCAAGGTACGCTTACGCCGAAATCCACGCCGACGGCCTATTGGAATGGGGATTTGTCTCGAATCGTCTCGTCCGTCATCCTTTTGCAGCCCCTGAAAGTCCGCGCGAATCGATTTTCGACACAGAAACGCCGGTCTCGACGCTGGTCGGCCTTCTCGTATGGGCGGACCGCGTGCGGCAACAGGCGTCGGTTCCGGGAGCGGAGTATGCCGTTCAACCGCAGTTCAAAGTTACGGCTGACAGCGTCAATGTCGGAGGCAACGACTACAAATTCATTGTCGGGTCAATCGAACGGGACGATACCGATTTCCCTTTGTATCCTTTGGAGACTTCCACCGAAATCGGCAAGACCGTTTCCCGGTTCGAGACGGATTTCTGGAACTACTTCGGCAAAGATCCCGGTTCGAGGACACGGGAGCCATTGGCCATCGCTCAAGCATGATTGCAACGATTGCAGGCTCTAGCCCATGCCCACGCTGAACTGGCTGACGCGGGAAAACGATATCGGCGCGGCTGGGCGCATTCCCTACCGGCTGCTGGAAGAGGTTCCCGAACTGTCAGCCGGAGACCGGGGCGCCGGCAACATGCTCATACAGGGGGACAATCTGGAGGCACTGAAGGCGCTTCTGCCCTTCTATGCCGGGCGGGTGAAGTGCATCTATATCGATCCGCCTTACAACACGCGCTCGGCCTTCGAGCATTACGACGACAATCTTGAGCATACGCGCTGGCTCGCCATGATGTGGCCTCGCCTGGAATTGCTCCGCGACCTGCTGACCGAAGACGGCTCGATCTGGGTGTCCATCGACGATCATGAAGCACACTATCTCAAAGTCGTTATGGATGAGGTGTTTGGGCGATCACGGTTTATTGCCAATCTGGCTTGGCAAAAGAGATACTCACGCGACAACAATGCTGCAATTGGTGACGTTCATGAGCATATTTTGGTCTACGCTATAGAACCTGAGAAGTTTAAGAACGCTCGCAATCGGGTTGAGCCAGATCAACGGGTTAGAAAAGCGTATTCAAACCCTAACAACGATCCGAAAGGGCCGTGGCAATCAATTTCATTTACGGGCGCAGAATATCGAACCAATATGATGTACGAAATAGAGGGTCCGAACGGTCAGTCACATTACCCGCCTGAAGGTAGACATTGGGCAGCATTAGAATCGGAATTTCTGCGACTTAAGGCGGAAGGCCGTATTTGGTTCGGGAAGGACGGTAATGGTGTCCCTCGCGTGATTCGTTATCTTTCCGAAGTTGAAGGGCTTGTCCCTTGGTCGTGGCTTCCGCATGACGAAGTAGGACATACTGGTGAGGCAAAGCGTGAGGTAAATGAGTTATTTGGTGCGACTTCGTCGTTTGCTACTCCGAAGCCGGAGCGGTTACTTCAGAGAATAATCCACATTGCAAGTAATCCTGGGGAACTAATATTGGATTCCGTATTGGGCTCCGGCACTACGGCTGCCGTCGCGCACAAGATGGGGCGGCGCTGGATCGGTGTCGAAATGGGCGATCATGCCGTCAGCCATTGCGCGCCGCGGCTGAACAAGGTGATCGAGGGCGAGCAGGGCGGCATATCGGAATCCGCCAGCTGGCAGGGCGGCGGCGGCTTCCGCTTCTATCGGCTCGGTCCGCCGGCCTTTGACGCGGACGGGCGCATCTGCCCGGACATCCGCTTCCCCGTCCTCGCCGCGCATATTTGGTTCGCGGAGACCGGCCGGCCCTGGGACGGATGGGGGGATGGACAGGAGGACGATTCCGGGCCGTCGCCCCTGCTCGGCATCCATGAGGGCCGCGCCCTGGCGCTGCTCTATAACGGCGTGCTCGGCGACCGGCGGCCGGGCGGCGGCAACGTGCTGACGCGCAAAACGCTGGCGGCGGTCCGTGCCGCGCTGGCCCGCGTGGCGCCGGGCTTCGATGGGCCGGGCTTCCGCGGGCCGCTGACGGTCTACGGCGAACGGTCCCGCCTGCCGGCGGCGACGCTGGAGCGCGAAGGGGTCGCCTTCAAGCAGACGCCCTACGACGTGAAGGCGCGGCGGTGACGGCGATGGACCTGAAAACCTACCAGAAGGACACCCTCGCCGTCCTGCGCCGTTTCTTCGAGGAGGCGCGCATCGCCGGGCCGAAGGCGGCTTACGAGGCTATAACCACGGAGCCGGAACAGGCCGGGCGGCTCGGCGGCTACGCCGGGGACTACAGGCCTTTGGACGGCCTGCCGGACGCGCCCTACGTCTGCCTGCGCCTGCCGACCGGCGGCGGCAAGACGCTGCTCGGCGCACACGCCGCCGCGGTCGCGCGCGACGCCTGGGTGGAGAAGGACTGGCCGCTTATCCTGTGGCTGACGCCGACCAAGACGATCCGCCGGCAAACCGCCGAGGCGCTGAAGGATGCGCGCCACCCCTACCGGCAGG
Source organism: Alphaproteobacteria bacterium (assembly GCA_965202925.1). Lineage (GTDB taxonomy): Bacteria > Pseudomonadota > Alphaproteobacteria > Bin65 > Bin65 > Bin65. Next base: position 123,779 of record CBDBCG010000006.1, read on the forward strand.
CGCTGGACGAGGCGTTCAGCGGCCGAGTGCGGGTGCTCGATATCGCGGATTTCACGCAACTCCGGCCGCAGGATATCCGCGACCGCTGCTGCGTCGTCGTCGGCACGATCCAGGCCCTGCGGGTTAAGGACACCGAGGGCCGCAAGGTCTACGCCCACCACGAGGATCTGGAGCCACATTTCAGTCGGCTGCGGCGGCTTCCGCCGGGGCTGGAGACGCTGAACAGCGGCGGGCCGAAGTTCTCCTTCGCCAACCTGATGCACATCCACCGGCCGCTGATGATCGTAGACGAGGCGCACAACGCCGTGACGGAACTGGCGCGCAAGATGCAGGGGCGGGTGAATCCGTGCGCGATTGTCGAATTCACGGCAACGCCGCGACTCGACTCCAACATCCTGCACAGCGTTTCGGCCCGGGAGTTGAAGGCCGAGGAAATGATAAAGCTGCCGGTCGTCCTCTCGGAACACGCCAACTGGCAGAACGCCGTGAGCGATGCGGTGGCCGCCCGCGCCCGGCTGGCGGGAACCGCGGCCGACGACCGGGATTATCTCCGCCCGATTGTGCTGTTCCAGGCGCAGCCGAAGGACCGCGAGGTGACGGTCGCGGCGCTGAAGCGGCATCTGGTAGACGTCGAGCAGATCCCCGAAGAGCGGATCGCGGTCGCGACCGGCAACCAGCGCGGACTCGACGGGATCGACCTGTTCGATCCGGTCTGCCCGGTCGAACACGTCATTACCGTCGAGGCACTGAAAGAAGGCTGGGACTGTTCCTTCGCCTACATTTTCTGTTCCGTTGCGCGCATCCAGAGTGCCAAGGATGTCGAACAGCTGCTCGGGCGCGTGCTGCGGATGCCCTACGCGAAGCGGCGCACGGCCGGCGACCTGAACCGCGCCTATGCGTTCGTCTCCGAGCCGTCCTTCGGCGCGGCGGCGAAGGCGCTGGTCGACAAACTGGTCGCGATGGGCTTCGAGGAAGATGAGGCCCGCGACAGCATCGAGGCGCAGCGCGAACTCGATACCGGAGACGGCCTGTTCAACTCGCGCGACAGGCCGGAGGCGGTCTTCCGGCATACCGTCTCCGCGCCGCCGGAGGCGCTGACCGCCCTTGCGGGCAGGGAGGGCGTGACCGTCGCCCGGACCGGGGACGGCAGGGCGGAAATCTCCGTAACCGGCTATGTCCCCGAGGATCTGGAATACGAAATCGCCGCTGCCCTGCCGGAGGCCGAGCGGCGGAGCTTCTCCGACGCCGTTGCAGCGCATCGCGCGGAGGCGAAAGACCGGCTTTCGCCCGCCCAGCGGGGCGAGACCTTCGTTATCCCGGCGCTGATGGCGGACGTGCAGGGCGAACTGGAGCTCGCCGAGACCGATACGTTCATGGAGAGTCACGACTGGTCGCTGCTCGACCATCCGGCGCGCCTGAGCGAGGACGAGTTCGCGCTCCGCGAGGAGGCGGACATTTTCGAGATCGACCTCGACGGCAGGACAGTGGCTTTCCGCTTCGCGGGGAAAGAAGAGCAACTGGCGCTCGATGTCGATGTCGAGGGCTGGACGCCGCAGGCTCTCGTGCTCTGGCTCGACCCGCAGGTGCGCGCGGCGGATATCGGCCAGCAGGAACTGCTGCGCTGGCTGAGCGACTTGGCCGGCCATCTGGTCGATATCCGGGGCCTGCATATCGCAGCGCTGATGCGCGGCAAATTCCTCCTCGCCCGCAAAGTCCGCGACAGGATCGCGGCGATCCGCCGGCAGGAGCGCAAGTCGGTCTACCGGCAGTACCTGTTCGGTCCGGAAGCCAAGCCGGAAATATCATTCGACGCCGCCTTCCGGTTCCAACAGGGGATATACCGGGACCGACCCCGCTACCGCGGACGGTGGCGGCCGCAGAAGCATTTTCTGGAATACGTTCCGGCCTTCGACGGCGCGGAAGACGGCGAGGAAACGCAATGCGCAAGGGCGCTCGACAGCCTGCCAGAAGTCAGGTTTTGGCTCCGCAACGTCGCGCGCGACCCGGCCTCGTTCTGGCTGCCGACCGCAGCGGGCAGGTTCTATCCGGATTTCGTCGCGCTACTGGAAGACGGACGCCTGCTCGTCGCCGAATACAAAGGCGCGCGCGACATCAAGAGCGACGACACGCGCGAGAAAGGGACAATCGGCGAACTCTGGGAGCGGCACAGCGGCGGCAATGGCCTCTTCATTGTCGTGCAGAAGAGCAAAGACGGAAACGATATGCGGGCGCAGTTGGCGGAGAAGGTCGCATAGATATCTCAGGGAAATTATTGGTAGCAGATAACCCACGGTCGATCAGCAACGGCGGTTCCCGGCAACATGGCGGCGCCGTTCCTGGTCCACCTCTTCGGAACCGGTCTGGCCGGCGAGAAATACGTGGTCGAGCGGTTCAAGGCGCACGCCGATGGCGATATCCGCCCCTGGCCCGGCGAAGCGCCGGCGAAGGGCAAACGGAATTGTCATATGGATTCTAATGCCGCGTCCGCGGTATTGCTTCTTGATTCCCAATTGACCTTGGCGAACAACACGACGCCAGTTCGTAAATTCGTTTGTGGAATCAGAAGGTTACAACGTATCAGATCGAGACAATCAGAGAATGTCGGTCTCGGTGGTTGCGAGCCCCCGCAACCAATCAAGCCCCCGAAAACATTGAGTTTTCGGGGGCTTTTCGATTCCGGATTCCGGCTGATTTTGGATGGTCAACACATGGTCGACACAGGTGCGCCGGCGCGGAATCATGACCGCTGAAGCCCGGCAAGCGCCGGGCGAACTTTTGTGCCGGGCGGATTCCGCCCCCGCCTTGACCTCCTCCGAATATCGCGATGCCAGGAGGCCGGGATGCTGATAGGCTTCGAACGGCAGGACCGAACAATATCGAGGCTGACGCAGAGACGCCCGGGGCGCGTTGGCCGGCGGGAATCGGCGCTCTCCTTCGGCGGTGCTGGCGTGGACGATCACCGATGGAACTGAAGCCGCTTTCCTACTTTCTCGCCGCCTGCCAGAAACAGAATCTGTCGGCGGCCGCCAACAGTCTCGAAATCGGGCAGTCCACGCTTTCCTCGGCCTTGAGCGAGCTTGAGCGCACGCTCGATATGCCGTTGTTCCGGCGTTCCTACCACGGCCTCCACCCGACCGCCGAAGCGCGCTGGCTGTGTCAGCAGATCGAACCGCTGCTGCTTGCCGAGCGCCTCGCGATGCGTCTCGGCCGGTCGTGCTCCGACACGCCCCTGTCGGCGATTCTGGTCAAGATCCGCCTGCGGTTTACCCTGGGGCGGGTGAGCCGCGCCGTCAGCCTGGCCTGCGGTTCGATCGCCGCGAAATTTCCCGATCTCTATGTGGAGCCGCATTTCGATCTGCGTTCGGATGCGGGCGGAGAGAAGCAGCCGCTGACCGGAAGCGACAGTTTCGCTTCGATGCTGGTCGACCGTTGCGACGCGGTTATCGAGCTCGGCTACGAGGGTTCGCTTCCGCAGCAGGACGGCGATGCCGACCGGCATTCGAACCGGCCCTGCAGGCAGCTGATCCAGCTGGACGACTGGGTGGCGGTAACCCATGGAGACGCCGAAGCGTCCCCGCGCTTTCCCGACGGTATGCCGGTTGCGCCGGACCAGCTCGCACGGCTGCCGATCAGCATCCTCGACCTGCCGGCGGAGCTTGTCAGCCAGGCGACGGAATATTGCCGGCGGATCGGCGTCAAACGGCTGTTCACCGACAGGGAGGATCCCGGCGCGCTCCCGCGGCTGTCCGCCGAGCGTTCCGATTTCTGTTACCTGCTGCCCAGGAGCCTGCTGTCGGAACGGTTCGAGAATCTGCGAATTGCGATCCGGCCGCTGGGGGTTCCGCTCACCAGTGCGCTCGTCGCCCGGATCAGCGGAGAGCACGAGGCGGTGTCTTGCTACCTGGACGCCCTGCGCGGCCATCTGCGCCGCGACGATCAGGGCGTCCGCTACCGGCCGGACCTGACGTTCCGCCAGTTTCGCTATTTCAGCGCTCTCGGCAACACGACGAGCATGACGGGCGCGGCGCGGCGCCTCAATCTGGCCCAGCCGGCTTTGACCAAACAGCTGCAAAAGCTCGAAAAGTCGATCGGCGTGCAGCTTGTGCTGCGAAACCGGAGCGGCCATCGCCTGACCTCTCACGGCATTCGCCTCCATGCGATCAGCCGCGCCATCGAGAATGCCGTCGTATCGATGAACCTGCAGCGCACCGACATTGTCATCATGCGCGGCCATCACCTGACGATCGGCGTTATGCCGACCGCGGGATCGGGAAGCCTGCTGCTCGACGCGCTTGCCGATACGGTGGAATTCTGGCTCGGCGCCTTCCCCAGGATGCGTCTGAGCATCCTCGAAGGCGGCAACCTGCAGCTGCAGGAATGGGTTCATACATCAAAGATCGGTTTCGCGCTTGTCGAGGCGCCGCCCAGGAATGCACCGCGATTGCCGCTCGCCGACGAGGAACCGCTATGCGTGGTTCATGCCGCGCAATTCGACCTGTTGCCCGAGGGCCCCGTTCGTCTGACCGATGTTGCGAAGCTGGATCTGGCCGTACCGACCCAGTTGTTCGGATTGCGCTCGCTGATCGACGGCGAGCTGATGGTCCTGGGGCGCAAGCTCAATCCGGTGGTTGAGATCAACTCGCTGCAATTGTGTCTCAAGCTTCTCGCGCGGCAGCCCTATGCGACCCTGCTGCCGGGCTCGGCGGTTGCGGATACCGTCGCCGACGGCACGTTCGTTTGCCACGAGATCGTCGAACCGCGCGTGTGCCGGCGGCTGTCCGTGATCTTTTCGCCGGAACGCAGCCTCAGCGACCCGGAACGGACGTTTATCCGTATTCTGCGGGATCGCCTGGACGACATGATAAAGTGCTGAGACCGCTGACTGACCCTGACGCCCGCGGTAATGAAAGTTCCTGGCCTCCGAGAGAACCGCGGAATCGGCCGTCCAGATCGGCCAGAGGTGGCAACTCGTCCGGGTGATGACAGAGGTAGTCCCAGCAAGGATCGACAATCGCAGCTGTCGGAGCGCATCGCGAGACATGTGCGTTTTCCCGGGCGACACCCCTCGCCATCCCCTATTCACAGGCTCAAGGTGACCGGCAATATCTGCCGGTAATTTCCGAGCGTGGATATCGCAATGGACTGGTTGCGGATCGGACAGCAGGCCGAAACCGTTGAGAATAACGATTTCTTACAGAGCGCAGATTTCGGCGTGACGACGCAGTGCCGCGACGAGATCAAAATTCCATTAACGGAAGTCGATCATAAGAAATTTCGCACAAGCTGTTGGAGCGTTGACCCCCTGCATTGCTACCGATAGAGCCGAAGAAACAGAAGCTGAGTTCGGAGGTGGAGAGTTATGCAACGCCGCGATATCCTGAAAACCGCCGCGCTCGGCTCGGCCGCCACTGCGGTGCTGGCATCCTCGTCCCGCACCGTCTCGGCCGCCGGAAGCGACCGCCCGGCCTTCGTACTGATTCACGGTTCCTGGCACGGCGCCTGGACCTGGAATGAGATGACTCCGCTATTAGCCGAGGCAGGCTATGCTTCGCTGGCAATCGATTTGCCGGGCGCAGGCACACGAACCCGATTTCCCAAATCTTTTCTGAAGCGGCCGCTCGACAAGGCGGCATTCGCAACCGAGAAGTCGCCAGTCGCCGGCATCGCGCAAGCAGACCGGACCGCGGCGGCAGTGGCGGCGGTCAATGCAGCGGCCGGTCTGGGCAACGGTAAGGTTATATTGGTCGGCCATTCATGGGGCGGGCTGACGATCTCGCACGTTGCTGAAGCCGTGCCGGAAAAGATCAAGGCCTTGGTCTATCTGGCGGCCTTCTTCTTACCCAATGGCATGCCGGCAGGCGCCATACTTGGCGATCCGACATTCCAGACCCAGCACGTACCGCCACTCTTCATGGCTGACCCGGCCAAGGTCGGCGCAATCCGACTGGACCCGCGATCATCGGATCCGGTTTACGTGGCCAAGGCTAAGCAGGCATTTTACCAAGATATCTCAGACGCTCATTTCGCAGCCATCGCCAACCTGCTGCATTGCGACGAGGTCGCTTCTACAGGCGGCGTGCCGATAGCGATTTCTGCCGCAAGATACGGCAAGATCGCGAGACACTATATTCGTTGCGCCGGCGACAACGCCGTCCCGGCCGCCGCGCAGGACAAGATGGTTCAACTAGTCGATGCGTCGGATATCGGTGGCAAGACGACGGTACACCGGATGTCGGGCGGTCATTCGCCCTTCTTCGCCCAGCCGAAAGCGCTGATGGCCGTGTTCGACAAGATTGCCGGCTAGGCACCGGAGCGACTTGGCAATCTGTGTATGGCATCAAGTTCCGTAGCCGTGCACAGATACATGAGGGGACGGCTTGGACGGGCGAAGACTGCCGTCACCCGCGCGGAACCGATCCATCCCGGTGTTCGGTTCAGGTTGACCGGACGCTTCCCGGGAATTTCTTGGCGACGACGGCGGTGAGATGCAGCTGATTGCCAATACCAGGATGTATGGCGTGGGAGAGCAGTGCCGCCGGCGCTGGAATGAGTTGGTTGCGCATATTTCGCAGAGTTCGGGGGTTTCCCTGCACATTCTCGAACACGCAGCGCCAGCGCCGATGACGGAGCTGTGGAACCGTCCCGACATGGGGCTCGTACAGATGTGCGGCTGGCCGTTCTGGCAATCGGACCCGCGGCCCAACCTGGTCGCAGTTCCGGTTCTCGATCATGCCTATTGCCAGGATCGGCCGCTTTACTGGACCGACATGGTCGTGCGGCGCGATGAAGAGGCCGAGAGTCTCGAAGACATGTTCGATCGCCGAATCGGCTGGACGACCGAGCATTCCCACTCGGGGTACAACGCGCCGAGATGGATGCTGCTGCCGTACTTTCGGAAATCCGGCGAGCCCCTGTTTTCCCAAAGTCTCGGTCCATACAAGTCACCGATGGGAATTATAAATGCGCTGCTCGGCGACGAAATCGATGTCGGCCCGGTTGACGGATACTTCCGTCTTCTTCTGGAACTCTATCGGCCCGAACTTGCAGCAGAGCTGCGCACGATTGCGGTAACGGATCTTGCGCCGATGCCGCCCTTTGTCGCTTCCAGCGGAATTTCGACCGATGACCTGACGAAGTTACGGCATTCCGCGGCGGAAGCCCATCTGGAGACGTCTGCCGGAGCGATCATGGCCGATCTGGCGATCAGGAGATTCGTCCTGCCGGAGGATGGATTTTATGAAGCGACCGAGAAGTGGAGCCGGGAAGCCGTTGCCAATGGTTACGCTGAACCGGCGTAAGCGTGAAGCGGGCGGCGCTCAATTCCCGGCCCTCTTGCGGCAGGATGCCGGTGGGATCGTAAGCGAAGGTTATTTGGGAAGGCGTACAGGGGATAGCCCGGAAGACCTTTCATTTTGAAATCAGCATCGGTCCAACCGAAAGGAAGGAAAAATGAGAACGGTAAAATTCGCGGCGTTGGCGTTCGGCGCCGCAGCGATGGCGAGTGTCGCGGCGATGCCCGCTGCGCTTGCCCAGGACAAGGTAACGACATTGCGGTGGGCGAGCTTCGTCTCGCCGAAAAGTACCAACAACGCAGTGGCCGTTCCGGCGTTCGCCAAGGCGATCGAGAAAGCGTCGGAAGGCACGCTCAAGATCGAACTCTACGCCGGCGGCACGTTGGGCAAGGGTCCGGTCCAGCAGTTGTCGATGGTCGAGAACAAGGTTGCCGACGTTGCGGAGGTGGTGGTCGCCTATTCGCCGGGCCGCTTTCCCGAACTGTCGATCTTCGAGCTTCCGTTCCTGGTGAAGAGCAATGTCGAGGCCGGCCTGGCGGCCTGGAAGCTCTACGAGAAGGGCCTGCTCTCGGATTTCGACGACCTGATGCTCGTCGGGATCATCATTTCCGGACCCTACGGCGTTTCGGCCACCAAACCGATCACGTCGATCGCGGATCTGGCCGGACTGCGTCTGCGGGCGGCGGGTCCGATCCAGAACGAGATCGTGACGCGCCTCGGGGCCGTTCCCGTCGGGAACATTCCCGCGCCCGGGATCGCCCCGAACATCAGCCGCGGCGTGATCGACGGAACGTTGATGTCGGCAAGCAACGTATACACATTCCGCATTGCCGACGCCGCGAAACATCACAATTTCGACCTGAAGCTCGGGTCGGTTGCGGTGATCTACCCGATGCGCCGCGACACCTACAAGAAACTGCCGCCGAAGGCGAAAGCCGCCTTCGACAAGTATTCCGGCGCGTGGCTGACCCGCATTCTCGGCGAGGGTCTCGACCGGCAGCGCGACGGTGCGGTGAAGAAACTCCGGTCCGGCGGCGGCCATACGATTCACAAATGGGATGCGGCGGCCGTCGCCAAGGCCCGGAAACTGCTCGCGCCCATCGTTGCGAAGCATGACAAGGCCAATGCCAAGGGCGTCAATCTCTACCGGGAGGTGCTGGCCGCGATCAAGCAAGTGCGAAGCGCGAAATGATCCCTGCCACACGCTGTCTGGCGCCCTGACTTCCTCTTGAGGCGTCCGGGAGTCGACGAATGATCCGACTGATCGGGACCGCCGGAAACTATTCGGCGGTCCTCGGGCTGGTCTGCCTGCTGTCGATGTCCGCCGCCATTCTGGCCGACGCGCTTACGCGAACGGTCTTCAATGCGCCGATTTACGGTCTGAACGATCTTCTGGAAATCCTGACGCCGGTCATCGTTGCGTCCTGTTTTCCGGTGACGCTCGCAACCATGCAGAACATCTCCATCCGCTTCCTGGGGCGGTGGCTGAAGCCCCGTGCCGGGCAGCTGGTGGAACTGTTCGGCCAGTTCGCCGCCCTGCTCGTCATGGCCGGAATCGTCTGGGAAGTCGGGCGCTATACCGGGAGTCTGGTCGAGCACGGGCAGTATACCTGGCTTCTCAGAATTCCGGTCTGGCCGAGCTGGGTCGTTTCGACCGCATTGCTGGCCTTCTGCCTGCCGGTCCAGGCGCTGGTCGTCGCCGGCGTGTTCAGGGACTTCAGGCGCGGCCGGCCCCTGGCGGGCTCGGAATCCGAAATCCGGGATACGGTCGAGGAAACCCGGCGATAGTGGATCCCATCACCATCGGTCTGCTGTCGTTCCTGGGAATGCTGACGCTGATCGCGGTGCATGTGCCGGTCGGAATCGCGATGGCGGTCGCCGGCGTTATCGGCTTTGCGATCATGACGGGAGATCCGCTCGCCGCCATTTCGATGTTCGGATCGGAAACGGCGAGCGCGATCTCCAGTCCGGCGCTGATCATCATTCCGATGTTTCTTCTCATGGGCTCTTTTGCGGGAGTGTCGGGGCTCGCGAGCGACCTGTACCACCTCGCCAATTCGCTGTTCGGGCATCGCCGCGGCGGGCTGGCGATGGCGACGGTCGCCGGCTGCGGCGGCTTCGGCGCCGCCTGCGGCTCGTCGATCGCGACGACGGCGACGATGGCGCGGATCGCGCTGCCGGAAATGGAGCGGCGGGGCTATGCCCAAAGCCTGGGCGCGGGATCGATCGCCGCCGGCGGCACTCTGGGATCCCTGATCCCGCCCTCGTCGATCATGCTGATCTACGCCTTCCTCACCGAGCAGTTCGTCGTCACGCTCTTCATCGCCGGCGTCATCCCCGGCCTCCTGACGATCGCGATCTATTTCCTCGCCATCCAGGTCGTCGTCAGGCGCAATCCGTCGCTCGCGCCAGCCGGCCCCAGGCAAACCTGGGCCCAGACCGCCAGAACGGCGGCCAACAGCTGGGGCATCGTCACGATCATCCTCATCATGACCGTCGGGCTTTATGGCGGGGTGTTCACGGTCATCGAGGCGGCGGCGGCGGGGACGCTCATCGCCTTCCTGTTCGCCGTCGCGCGCGGCACGTTGAACCGCGATTCCTTCTTCCGGACCATCGGCGAAACGGCCGGCAATGTCGGCCTGCTGTACACGATCATCATCGGGGCCCACATTTTCTCCAACCTGATTACGGTCACCAGAATGCCGGCCGCCCTGGTGGACTGGGTCGTCGGTCTCGGCCTGCCGGCTCTCGCCATCATCTTCGTGCTGGCCGGGATCTACATCGCGCTCGGCGCCATTTTCGATTCCGTCGCCGCCATGGTCATCACGCTCCCCTTCGTTTTTCCGCTGGTTACGGACGGGCTGGGCTACGACCCGATCTGGTGGGGGATCGTCATGATCATGGTGATCGAGATCGGCATGATCACGCCGCCGATCGGTATCAACGTCTTCGTCATGCACGGCGTCCGGCGCGATATCCCGCTCGGCACGATATTTCGGGGAATCGTTTCGTTCCTGTGCGCCGATTTCGTCCGGCTTACGCTCGTCATCCTGTTTCCGGCCATAGCCCTCTGGCTGCCGCGGACCATGTGAGACGCGCGAAAAATGGACCACAGGGCATTCCTCAGATCCCTGTCCAGAGCGGACCGCAAGGCGCTCGCCGAACAGAAGGACGGACCGGGGCTGCGCCACCTGGCCGTCTACATCGCGCTGATGCTCGCCTTTGCCGTCCCGATCGCCCTTCGCGTGCCGGGATGGCCGGTGCTGATGGTTCCGCTCGGCATCCTGCTGGCCTTCCTGTTCAATCTCGAGCACGAATGCGTGCACACGACCCCGTTCAGGACGAAATGGATCAACGAATGGTGCGGCCGGATCTCGGGATTGCTGATCCTGCAACCCTTTCAGTGGTTCAGATACTTTCACTTCTCCCATCACCGGTTCACCAACGACCCGGAACGCGACCCGGAACTGGTCGGCAAACCGAAGCCGAAGACCGTCCGGCAATACATCGTCTTCGCGCTGGCGCCGCTCTACTGGAAAAACAAGGTGATTCTGCTGTTTTCGAATGCGCGCGGCACAGCCTTCGACGAATTCGTACCGGAAAACGCCTTTGGGCAACTCAAGGCGGAAGCGCGAATTTCGATCGGGATGTACACGGCAGCCCTGGTGTTTTCGGTCGGGGTGTCGCCCGTACTGGTCTGGGTCTGGCTTGTGCCGCTGGTTGTCGGATTCCCGTTTCTCAGACTCTATCATCTTGCCGAACACGGTCTTTGTCCGGCGGTCGAAGACATGTTCGAGCATTCGCGCACGGTCTTCACCAACCGTATCGTGCGCTTCGTGACCTGGAACATGCCCTATCACATCGAGCACCATACCCTGCCCATGGTGCCGTTCTTCCGGCTTCCGGAACTGCACCGGCTCGTCAGGGATCATCTGAAGACGACCAGCGACGGTTACGCGCGGTTTACGGCCGATTACGCAAGTCGACTGACGCCGGGAAGATAACGAGCCTCAGGGGTGGCCGATGTTGAGGAGTCCGATGGCGCCACAGTCGACTACGACAGCATCCCGTCCGGTAATCGACTTTCTTTGCCGGGCATTTCCTGCCGGATTATCGTCTCCGGCAGAACTGCCGAGACGGTGAGTATCGATCCATGATTGAAGACCGTTCCGGAACCGGGCTTCCGAAAAACCCCCGGGAATATAATTTTGCCCTCGGCGCCTGGACGAGAGAGATCGCGACCGGGTCGCCCGAAGCCCAGGCCTGGTTCGATCTCGGCCTGAACTGGACCTATGCCTACAACCATGAAGAGGCTGTTGCCTGCTTTCGCGCGGCGCTCGAACACGACCCCGATTGCGCGATGGCCTGGTGGGGCATCGCCTATGCCGCCGGCCCTTTCTACAACCGGCCGTGGCTCCGCTACAGCGCGCGGGAAATCGCCGAGACGCTGCCCCTGTGCCACAACGCGGCGAACGAGGCGCGCCGCGCGTTCGATCGGTCGGGCAACGCCAGGCCCGACGAACGCGCGCTCATCGAGGCGGTATCGGCCCGGTATCGATCGCCCGGCGAGTCGGACCATCGCGTTCTGGACCGGTGGCACCGGGCGTTCACCGACGAAATGCGGAAGGTCCACGCCGCTTTCCCGCGCGACCCGGATATCGCCGCGCTCTTTGCGGAAGCGGCGATAACCTGCACGCCCCGGCAGTTATGGGATCTCAAAACCGGCAGACCGAAGCCGGACGCCCTGACCGGGGAAGCGGCGTGCGTGCTGGAGACCGCCCTCGAAGAGATCGAGAGCTCCGGCGTGCGGCACCCGGGCATCCTTCACATCTATATCCACCTCATGGAGATGTCGCCGTTCCCGGAACGGGCCCTGCGCGCCGCCGACATGCTGCGCGGGCTCGTGGCGGACGCCGGCCATATCGAGCATATGTCGGCGCATATCGACATTCTGTGCGGCGACTATGCGCAGGCTGTCGGGCAGAACCGGCGCGCCGTCCGGGCCGACGACAAATATCTGCGCCATGCCGGTCCGTTCAATTTTTATACGACGGCGCGGTGCCACAACCTGCATCTGCTCATGTATGCCGCGATGTTCCTCGGACAGTACGAGACGGCGATCGCCGCCGCAGACCGGATATGCGCAACGGCGACGCCGGATCTGGTCGCCTCCAGCCCTCCCTTCATGGCCAGCATCCTGGACGGCTATTCGGCCATGCGGACCCACGTATACGTCCGCTTCGGCAAATGGCGCGAACTGATCGACGACCGGCTTCCGGACTCCGCCAGGCAAGCCCCGATGCGCGTCGCGATGCATCTGTATGGCAAAGGCGTGGCATACGCCGCCCTTGGCGAGATCGAGCGCTCGGAAGCGGAGAAAAGACGTTTCGAGGACTATTGTGAGACCGTTCCCGAAGACGCCATTTTTCTCAGCAACACCGTCCGGGACATCCTGCGCGTCGGCACGGCGATGCTGGAAGGCGAACTGGAATACCGCAAGCGGAACCACGCGGCGGCGTTCGATGCGCTGCGGCTGGCGGTCGAGCGCGACGACAATCTCAATTTCACCGAGCCCTGGGCCTGGATGCATCCGCCGCGCCACGCGCTGGGCGCGCTGCTGGTGCAACAGGGCCGGTTCGAAGAAGCCGAGGCCGTCTACCGGGCGGATCTCGGCTACACCGGCGACGTTGCCCGATGCAGCCAGCATCCCGACAATGTATGGGCGCTGCACGGGCTGCTGGAGTGCGTGAGGAGAAACGGCGACTCGAACGAAGCGCGGCTGCTCCAGCAGAAGCTGACGGTGGCCCTGGCAAGAACGGACGTTCCCATACGGGCGTCCTGCTATTGCCGGACACACCAGGATGCTGGCTGACAGCAATCGTCCGCCGTCTGCAGTTTGCGACGGCAGGCCGGACTGTTCGTCAGCACCCGAGCCGTTCTGCAAGTTCGACCAAGTTTTCGACGGCCAGGTCCACGCCGGGCGCGGCCCGGGCGTCCTCGATCCGGTCCTCGGCGTCTTCGGCCGGGCGGCGGACGAAGGCAGTGCGCAGGCCGCAGGCTGCGGCGGCGCGCAGATCGTCGTTATGCGACGCGACCATCAGGCATTGCGCCGGTTCGAGCCCGAGCATGTCCACGGCGGCAAAATAGGCCTCGGGCCGCGGCTTGTAGTAGCCGGTGACCTCGGCCGACAGAATGGCATCCCAGGGCAGGCCGCCGCGCCTTGCCATGGCGACCAGCAGCGCGACATTGCCGCTCGAGACAGCCGCCAGGATGTAGCGCGTGCGCAGCCGGGTCATGCCCGGCACGGAATCGGGCCAGGGATCGAGCCGGTGCCAGGCCTTCGCGAGCCAGCCGAATTCCGCCCGGGTGAGCGTACCGGAGGCGACGCCGAACTCGTTCAGCGTCTCCCGCAGGTTGTCGCGGTTGAGATCGTCGGCGCGGATCGAGCGTTCGGCGCGCGCCGCCGCCTCTTCCGGCGAGCCCGCCATCTTGCTGCGCTCCTTGAAGGCGATCGCAAAGGCGTTCCAGTCGAGCGAGAGGCCCTTTTCGCAGCCGAGCAGCGCTCTGGCGTCGCGCGCGATTCCGCCCCGCCAGTCCACGACGGTGCCGAAAACGTCGTAAGTGAGCGCCTTTATCTCTGCGGGCTCCATCCTGTCCTCTCTGACGGGCCCAAAATCGATGGGCGGCACGCTGACCGGCGACCGGCGACCGGGAATCGCCCGGAACAAAAGGACCGGTTTCTATCCGCCGTTCCTGGACCAGCGATGTTGATTACATAAGTATGCCTTATATTTTAAGTAATTTAAATTGTTTGTACCCGTTCATGCGTAACGAATAGGATACGGAAGGATATAAGAATTCTTCGTTGAACTTGCGGGACAGGCTTGCCGGTCCAACGGACCGGGGGACGCAGGCTCCCGGACATGGAGTGCGTTGGGGCCGGTTTCGATGACCGGGCCCGTTTCAGTCCGAATAATTGTCCGGATATTGACGCAGCTTCAGGATACCGGCGGCGAACCCCCGACCCTCGCGCGGTCGAACGCGCGGCCCGACCGGGTGTCGCTGGTATGACCGCATCGGAGGCTCTCCATGCCCTTGCCGCTGGAAAACATTCGCGTGCTCGATCTGACCCGCGCCGCTGCCGGCCCTTTCTGCACGATGATCCTGGGCGATCTCGGCGCCGACGTGGTCAAGGTCGAAGCCTGGCCGAAGGGCGATTTCCTGCGGAGCTCGGGCCCCTACGACCACGACATCTCGGTCTATTTCCTCAGCATCAATCGCAACAAGCGCGGCCTCGGAGTCGATTTTCGCAACGCGGCGGGCCTTGAGGCGGTGCGCCGGATCGCGGCACAGGCCGATGTCGTGGTCGAGAATTTCAAGCCGGGGACAGCCGAGGCGATGGGCCTCGGCTACGACGACATCAGGGCGGCGAACCCGAAGGTCATCTATGGCAGCATCTCAGGCATGGGCCGGACCGGTCCTTACGGCAGCTGGCCCGGCCTCGACCAGATCGCGCAGGGCATGTCGGGCATGATGAGCGTTACCGGCCATCCGGGCGGCGAGCCGACCCGCTATGGCGTGCCCATCGGCGATTTCACGGCCGGCATGTGGTGCGCGATCGCCATCACGGCGGCGATCGCCCAGCGGCACGTCACGGGCGAAGGCCAGCGGGTCGAGACGTCGCTGCTGGCGGCTCTGGTCGGCCTGCTCAGCGTGCAGGGCCAGCGTTATCTTTCCAACGGCGAGGTGCCGGGCCAGGTCGGCAACGACCATCCGACCATCTATCCCTATGGTCTCTTCGAAGCGAAGGACGGGCCGATCAACGCGGCCGCGCTCAGCGAGGATCACTGGCAACGGCTGTGCAGGATCCTGGGGTGCGAGGAATTGCTGACGGAAGAGAAATTCGCGACGAACGATCTTCGCCGGGCGCATCGGGACGAACTCCGCGACCTTTTGAACGCCCGGTTCCGCACCCGCGATGCCATCGCGTGGACCAGGGACCTGACCGAAGGCGGCATCCCGGCGGGCCCGGTCTATACGCTCGACCGGGTATTCGCCGATCCCCAGGTCCGGCAGCAGGGCATGGTCGAGGAGATCGAGCATCCCGTCATCGGCGCGCTGAAGATGCTTTCGAACCCGATGCGCATGGATGCTTTCGGGGGCAGTACCGTACGCAGGCCGCCGCCGTTGCTCGGCGAACACAACCGTGACGTCCTGAGGGACTACGGATTCTCCGCCGACGATATCGCCAGGCTGGAATCCGCCGGCGCCGTTGTCGGCGAAGCGCCGGCGGACGTATGACAGCCCTCCGGTAGCGCCGTGCCCGCACCGTCGGCCTGCGCGATCAGCCACCGCCGGAAATCGTCGACATGCGGCGCCGCCTGTTTGTCCGTCACCACGAAATAGTCGCCCTCGTCGCTCTCGACATGGGGCTGGAGAGGGGCGACCAGCGCTCCGGCCTCCAGCGCATCGATCACGAACGGCAAGTGCGCGATCGTGATGCCGAGGCCGGCGATCGCCGCTTCGATGGCGTGGTTGGAGCTGGATACCGTCATCCTGTGGCGGGGCAGGATGTCGGCGGAGCCGGCTTCCTGGTACCATCTGGGCCAATCGAGGTGGCGGGGTTCCGCCTCGACGCGGATCAGGGTGTGATTGCTCAGGTCCGCAGGCGCATCGATCGGCCGCCGCGCGACCAGTTCCGGACTTGCGACGGGAAAGAAACGATTGGCCATAAGCCGGTCGGCCCGGACGCCGCCGGCGTGCGGCCGGCCGCACCGGATGACGACATCGACATCGGTCCGATCGAGCTCTTCGGCCGACGCCGCGGAAATGAGCCGGACGCCGATGTCCGGAAACCGTTCGTGAAAGTGAACCAGCCGGCGAATAAGCCAGCGCTGTGCGAAAGCGGCCAGCAGACACACGCTGATGCTTCGCTCGCGTCCGTCGAAACGGCGGGCAATTTCGATTCCGGCCCAGAGTTCGGCAAAGGCACGGGTCAGCCGGGCGGCGAGCACTTCGCCTTCGCGGGTCAATTCTATGCCTCGGGATCGCCGTATGGTCAGGGAGCAGCCCAGATTGTCTTCCAGATGGCGAAGCTGCTGACTGACGGCCGGCTGGCTGACGCACAGTTCTTCCGCTGCGCTGCTGATGCTCTTGTGGCGGGCGACGGCCTCGAACGCGCGGATGGATGTCAGCGACGGGCGGTGGTCGACCATTCCCGAAACATAAGATGATCTTATAATTGCGGCAATTCAAATTGCTTGTGAGGCCCTATTTTTGTGAATATTCTCGGAAAGAGACATAAGAATTGTTCGTAAAGCCAGTGGCACATGTTGGCCGAGGCCGAGCATTGGAGGACGCATGACCGCGCCCGATCTCGCTTATGTCGCACTCGTCGCCGACAAGCCGGCGGCACGCGCCGCGATCTTCGGGAAGGGATCCGGCCTGCCGCGTCGGGCCTTTGCCTGCGGCGATTCCAAAATCCAGATGCTCTTTGGCGGGCGCCCGGCACCCGGGCTGTTTCGCCCGGCCGACCCCTGCCATGGGCGGGACGCCGGGAATGGCGTCCGTCATGCCGCCGGCGCGGCCGCCGGTCCGGACCATAATATCAGAGGAGGAAAATCATGAAGGCACATACGCTGGGTATCTTCGCGGTCGCTGCGGCATTGGTCTGGGGTTTTCAGGCCAACGCGAAGAACCTCAACATCTCGCACCAGTTCAAGGCGCACAAGGACGGCCGCGACGTGGCCACACGGTGGTTCGCCAAGGAAGTCTCGAAGCGCGACCCGAGCCTCAAGTTCCGCGTCTATCCGGGCAAGTCGCTGGTCAAGAATCCGAGAAGCCAGATCGTCGAGATGCAGAAGGGTTCGCTGGAAATGTCGGTCTACCCGCTGGTCTACGCTGCGGGGAAAATTCCCGAATTCGGCGTGACCCTCATGCCGGCGGCGGTGGCGGGCCTGGACCACGCGTGGCGGCTGAAGAACACCCGTTTTCATGAAATCCTGCAGGAAGTCGCCCACGCAAACGGCGTCCATGTCCTGACATGGTGGTGGATGCCGGGCGGCTTCGCAACCAAGGACAGGGCGATCGGCTCCCCGGGCGACGTGAAAGACCTGAAGATGCGCGGCGCCGGTTCGTATTTCGAGCTGCTGCTCAAGGCAGCCGGCGCTTCGGTCCAGTCAATGCCGTCCAGCGAGGTCTATTCGGCTCTCCAGACCGGTGTTCTGGACGGCCTGCTGACGACCTGCGAATCGCTCCTCAGCTTCCGTCTCTACGAACAGACGAAGCATGTTACCGCGCCGGGCGATTTCGCCCTTTTCATCACCATTGTGCCGCTGGTCATTTCCAAGCAGCACTGGGATGGATTGACCGACGCTCAACGGAAAATCTTCACCGAGGTTGCGGAGGCCAGCAACAAGTTCTTCCACGAATCGCAGAACAAGGCCTGCGATCGGATGATCGCCAGGTTCAAGAAGGCGGGAAGCAAGGTCCATATTCTGTCGCAGTCCGAATTCGACGCCTGGGCGCAACTCGGGAAGAAGACCTCCTGGGTGGCGTTCGCCAAGAAAGCGAAACGCGGTCAGGAACTGATCGATTCCATTCTCGCCGTCAAATAACCTGATTGAGGTGCAGGCGCCGCCGGCAAGAGATTTCGCCGGCGGCGCCCTTCGCGCCGACGATTGCCTTATCTCCTTTGCGGGACCGGGTCGGGCGATCCCTCCTGAATTCCCGATAACAGAATAAATTTCGTGGACCGGCTCGCCAAAATCGTCAATCGGCTCTCCGAAATCGTCGGTATTGCTGCGGGCGTCATGCTGGTCCTTGCCGTGCTCGTGCTCAACTACATGATCGTCAGGCGGACATTCGGGTTGTCGGCCTACTGGGAA
Source organism: Alphaproteobacteria bacterium (assembly GCA_965202925.1). Lineage (GTDB taxonomy): Bacteria > Pseudomonadota > Alphaproteobacteria > Bin65 > Bin65 > Bin65. The sequence continues at coordinate 141,957 of CBDBCG010000006.1, forward strand.
ATCGAGTTCAGCGTCTATCTCCTTGTCGCGGCAACGTTCCTCGGTTCGCCGTTCACATTGAAACACGCCGGGCATATCGGCATCGATTTTCTGCCGACGGTCCTGCGCGGGCGCTGGTCCAAAATCCTTCGTTCCGCCGCTGCGTTGCTGGGGCTGGTCGTCTGCATATTCCTCGCCTGGCAGGGCGCCGACTTTGCCTTCGAGGCCTACACGATCGGCGAAGCGGCGGAAACGATCTGGGCGCCGCTGCTGTGGCCGATCAAAGCGACCATGGCCCTCGGCCTCTTCCTGACGGCCATGCAATACATCGTGTTGATTTGGGAAGGCGGGCCGATCGTGTCTGCGGAGGCCGGTCATTGACGGTTAGAAGCCGCGAACCGGACGTTTCCGGCCGCCGGGCCCAGGCCCGATGAGCGAACTCGAGATCGGTTTCTGGGTCCTGGTCGTCACCACGGTGGTGCTCCTGACGGGCGTACCCATCGCCTTCGGCCTGACCGCGGTGGCCGTCCTGTTTCTCCTGATCTTCGAAGGGGCGTCCGGGCTCGGCACGGTCGCCGTTCATTTCTTCGACGAGATCAATCACTTCGCGCTCCTGACGATTCCGATGTTCATCCTCTTCGGGGCGGTGATCGGATCGTCGGGGGCAAGCCGGGACATCTACGAAGCGCTCCACCGCTGGCTGGCCAGAATACCGGGTGGAATGGTCGTCGCCAGCATTCTGGCCTGCGGGATATTTTCGGCCCTGTGCGGATCCAGTCCGGCGACGGCGGCGGCCATCGGCAAGGTCGGCATCCCCGAGATGCGGCGGCGCGGCGTGTCGGAGGGGCTGGCCTCCGGCGCGATCGCTGCCGGCGGCACACTCGGCATCCTGATTCCGCCCTCGATCATCCTGATCGTTTACGGCATCGCCACCGAGCAATCGATCGGGCGCCTGTTTCTGGCGGGCGTGGTTCCCGGCGCAATGATTGTCGCGATATTCGCGGTTTACGCGGTTCTGTCCGCGAGTCGTCAGCGCCGCCAGGACAGCGTGGAGCCCGAGACCTACACCCTGGCGGAAAAGATCGTCATCCTGCCCCGGGTGCTGCCGTTTCTGGGCCTGATCCTGTTCGTCCTGTACGCGCTCTACGGCGGCATCGCGACACCATCGGAAATCGCCGCCATCGTCGCCTTGCTTTCGGCCCTTCTGGTCATCGTCATGTACCGGCAGTTTTCCTTCCAGGCGTGGCGCAACACCGTTGCCGCGGCGACCCGGGAATCCTGCATGATCCTGCTGATCGTCGGCGCCGCCGGGTTTTTCTCCTACACGATGTCGAAGCTGTATGTGACGCAGAGCCTGGCCGAATGGATCATCGGCACCGGGCTGGCGCCCTGGCTTTTCCTGGTAGTGGTGAACGGTTTCCTGCTGCTGCTGGGCTGTTTCCTGCCGCCGGTCGCGATCATCCTTATGGTCATGCCAATCCTGCAGCCGATCCTGGAGGCGCAGGATTTCAACATGATCTGGTTTGCCGTGATCATGACGATCAACATGGAAATCGGCCTGATCACACCCCCGGTCGGCATGAATCTGTATGTGATTCGCGGCGTCGCACCGGAAATCTCCCTTATGACGATTCTTCGCGGAACCGCACCGTTTGTTCTTCTGATGATCGGATCGATCGTCCTTCTGGCAATATTCCCCGGGATCGCCCTGTGGCTGCCCGACCTGTTGATGGGTCCGAGTTCTTAGACATTCGAGCGCCCGGAAAACCCGGCCGGACGGACCAGGTCGGACGCGACCATCCCGGTGCAACGCGATTGCCGACGAGCACATTCCACTGCTGCGCTCGAGGCCGTCGAAGCGACAGTCAGCGCTCAACGACCCGCACAACATAAGGTGGCCTTATATTTTCAGAAATTCAAATTGCTTGTAACCTGCTGTTTCCAAGGAATATTATTTGAAGAGACATAAGAATTGCTCGCAGGATCCGCAGGATATGCTGACCGGGGCGAGCCGTGGAGGACGCATGACCGCCCCCGATCTCGCTTATGTCGCGCTTGTCGTCGACGAGCCGGCGGCAAGCGCCGCGATCTTCGAAAGGGATTTCGGCCTGCCGCGCCGGGAGCTCTCTTCGGGCGGCCGGGCGGTGCCCGCGATTTCCGTCGGGGCCACGGCGATGGCCTTGTTTCGGCCGGGGGATCCGTTCCTGGGGCCGGACGCCGGGAAAGGGGTTCATCATATCGCGGTCGCGGCGCCGGACCCGGAAGCCGCGGCCGGGAATTCGGGTCTCGCCACGGTCGACGGCGCCTCGGAAGGCCTCGGCGGCCGCACGCAGGTCGAGCTTGCGCCGGACAGCACCTGCGGAGTCCGGGTCCGGTTCACGGAAGCGCTCGATCCTGCCCCGGCTTCGTCCGCGCTTGTCGAGCGGATCGACCATCTCGGTATCGCCAGCGCCGATAATCGGGCGGCCAGGGATGTGTTTGTCGATCGGCTCGGCTGCGTCTACGAGAGCCAGCAGATAGACAGCGAGGTGGAGACGATCTCCGAGAACTTCACCTCGGATACCTACAATTACATCTACTACACCCGGCCGTCGCAACTCCTCGCGCGCCTGATGGTGACCTTCGTCACCGTCGGCGACACCGAGCTGGAGTTTCTCCAGGACCTGACCGCGGATGCGACAGCCGACGAGGCCCGCGCCGACGCGCCCGGAACCACGCGGGGCGACCGCAGTACAATCGCCCGTTACATCGCGGCCCGCGGCGCCGGTCTGCATCACATCGCTTTCAAGACACCGGACATCGCCGCTTCGCTCGCGATGCTCCGCGCGGCGGGCCACCGGACGATCGACCCGGTCGGCCGGCCCGGTTCGCGCCGATCCCAGGTCGCGTTCGTGCATCCGGCGGCGATCGGCGGCGTATTGATGCAATTTGTGGAACGCGAGGAGATTTGACCGTGGCCGGATACACGCTCAACTATGTCGCCGTCGTTGCCCGGGACGTGGGGGCGGCCTGCCGGTTTCTCGGCGACTCGGTGGCGCTCGAGCGGACGGACGTGGCTCTCGGAACGCGCACGATTCCGTTTTTCGGGGTCGGGCGGGCTGCGGTCGCCGTCTTCGAACTGGACGACCCCTATCTCGAGGAGCCGTGCTTTCCGGGCGTCCACCACATGGCGCTCCGAGCCGACGATCCGGCGGCCACCGCCGCCAGGCACGGCCTCAGCGTCGCGGCGGAAGGGGTCGGCGTCGGCGGCAAGCGTTTCGTTGCCGTCGAACCCGGGGAAACCGTCGGAATCCGAACGCGGTTCATCGAGCCGCTGGACATCCCGTCGGCCGACGGATCCACCTACAAGATCGACCATCTGGGCATCGCCAGCGACGACAACGACGCCGGCGTCCGGGTGTTCATCGACAATCTCGGCTGTCCCCTCGACAGCACCCAGACCGATGTGGAGGTCCGCGTCGTCACGGAGAGCTTCATCTCCGACAAATACGACCTGGTCTACCATTCGCGCCCGCCGGAGATTCTGGGGGGCCTGCGCGACGTCTTCATCGACATCGGCGACTGCGCGCTGGAATTCCTGATGGATTACGATTCGTCGCATGTACCCCAGAAGCGGCTCGGCGAAGACAAGGGCAACACCAAGGGCGACCAGAGCGCGATCGCCAAGTTCGTCGCGCGCCGGGGCCCCGGCCTCGCCCATGTCGCCTTTGCGACCAGGGATATCGATGCCATGCTGCCGAAGCTCGCCGACGACGGCTGGCGCATGATCGACCTGGAAGGCCGGCCCGGCGGGCGCGGCTCCCTGATCGGGTTCGTCCACCCCTCCAATTTCGGAGGGGGTCTGCTGATGCATTTCGTCGAGCCTCAGGCCGACGGCGGTTACGAGAAGAAATATGGCTGAGGTTGTCAAACAGGAGCGCCGCGGCAGCGCGCTGATTCTCACGATTGACCGGCCGGAGGCCGGCAACTCGCTGAGCGCCGATGTCTTCGAATCCTTTATCGAAATTCTCGATGGGGCCGAAGGCGACACCAGCCTCAGGGCGGTCATCATCACGGGTGCGGGGGACCGGTTCTTCTGCACCGGTGGCGACGTGAAACGCTACGCCCTGCTGGAGACCCCGGACGAACTGCGCGAAGTCATGAGCCTGGCGCGCAGGGCGTTCAGGCGCTTCGAATCCTTTCCCGCCCCGATCATCGCGGCGATCAACGGCTATGCCATCGGCGGCGGTTTCGAAATGTTGGTGGCGACCGATCTCCGGGTTGCCGCGCCGACCGCGAAGATCAGCATGCCCCAGGTGCGCCTCGGCATCATCAGCGGCTGGGAAGGGTATGAGCGCATGGTTCGCGACATCGGCTTCACGCGCGCCATGCAGGTCGCCACCACCGGCGAACGCTACAGCGCCGAAGAGGCGTTGCGGCTCGGCATCATCAATGCCATCGCGGAGGATGGCGACGTCGTGGGCGCCGCCATGAAATTCGTCGCCGAGATCGAAAAGGCCGGGCCTCTCGCGCTTGCCGTGGCAAAGGCCGTGATCCACAGATCGGCGAAGGGGCCGCCCGAAGAGGCCGAGACCCTGGCGATCGAAAGATATGTCGATCTCTGGTTCACCGAAGACCATCGCGAGGCCGAGGCAGCCTTTGCGGAAAAGCGGGCTCCCGTGTTCAAGGGGAAATAGCCGCGCTCCACAATCCGACCGCCGCGCCCGCCGGGCGTCGTTCGGCATGCAAATTCGTTACCGGCAGGTCTGCCACACATCGATTCTGCAGGATTCGACTCGGTCGACCGGACATGCTGACGATCGCGTCAGGCGGCGGAAGACCGCCTCGACCGGCGCCCGGAAATGAAACGGGTGCCGCGCGTCTGCCGGAATAGCGGCTACGGTGGCCGGCAGCGGGCAACCGGTGTTACCCTGAGTGCAGCGGTCTTTGGCCGGCCGGCACATTTCCGGATTGTCCGGACAGCAGGAAGTATCGAGCATGGAATCGTCGACTCGAACATCCGGGGCGTTGCACACCCGCCAGCGTGACGCAGTTCTCTACGCCACGCTCAATCGGCCCGAATCGGGTAACGCGCTGTCGCTCGAACTGCTCGGTTCGCTGCAGGATCTCTGGCAGCGGATGGAGAGCGATACGTCGGTTCGGGTCGTCGTTCTCGAAGGCGCCGGGCGCTATTTCTGCACCGGCCATGACCTGAAGGAAATTCTCGACAGCAACGAAGACGGCGGGGAATTCGCCCGCCGCCTTGCCGACGCCTGCAACCGTATGATGCTGTCGATCAACCGCCTTCCGCAGCCCGTCATCGCCAAGGTTCACGGGATAGCAACAGCCGCCGGCTGCCAGCTCGTGGCCACCTGCGACCTCGCCATCGCTTCCGCAGACGCGCGCTTTGCAACGCCGGGCGTCAACATCGGCACATGGTGTTCGACGCCATCGGTCGCGCTCAGCCGCACCATCGGGCGCAAGCATGCCATGCAGATGCTGCTGACCGGCCGGCTCTACGATGCGGACGACGCCTTCCGCATGGGCCTGGTCAACGAGGTGGTGCCCGCCGACAGGCTCGATGCCGCTGTGGACGAACTGGCGGACGAGATCGCATCCAAATCGCCCTACGCCATTGCGCTGGGCAAGCGCAGCTTCTACCGGCAACTCGAACTGGATATCGACGCCGCCTACGACTTTGCCGGCGAGGTCGCTGCGCGCAACGCCCATGCGGCCGACGCCAGGGAAGGCGTCTCCGCCTTCCTCGGGAAGCGCGAGGCGGACTGGCCCGGACGCTACGGACGCTGAACCGGCGGGTTCCCGGACGCCGGTATGCCCATCAACCTGGCCTGCCATCTGACACGGACGGCGCGGCGCCATCCCGATGCGCCGGCAATCCTGCATGGGGAACGGGAGCGCAGCTACGCCTGGCTGGACAACCGGGTCGGGCGGCTGGCCGGCGGATTGCGGCAGCTCGGCCTCGCCGATGGCGACCGGGTCGGCATCGTCGTGGATACGGAACCGCGTTCGATCGAATGCCTGCTGGGGCCGTTGCGCGCCGGGCTCGCGATTGTCCCGGTCAACAGCCGTCTGCATCCGGCCGAGCACGCCCACATGCTCGGCGACTGCGGGGCGCGGGCCGTCCTGTGCAGCGCCTCGCGGGCGGCGGGGCTGCTGGGTGTGAGGGACCGGATGCCGGCGCTGGAGCATTTTATCGTTATCTGGGGCGCGGGGCCGGCCGATCCGGGGATCATTGAATATGAGGAACTGGTATCGGGGGCGGCGCCGATCCCCGATGCCCCGGTCGGCCGGGATACGGTGTCGTGGATCTTCTACACGTCGGGCACCACCGGGCGCCCGAAAGGCGCCGTTCATACCCATCGCTCGCTCGGCGCCATGGTCGATGCCCAGCTCATCGATATCTGGCCCAGCGGCGTCAACGAACGGCTGGCCCATGTCACGCCGATGAGCCATGCGGCCGGGCTTCTGGTCTTCCACCAGATCGCCGGCGCCGGCGCCCACGTTTTCCCAGAGTTCCAGCGCTTCCAGGCCGAAGATTTCTACCGGATGGTCGAACGCCACCGGGTGACCAAGGCTTCGCTGGTGCCCACGATGATCCACCGGCTGCTCGACGGACCGTGGCCGGTCCGCCACGACATTTCCAGCCTGTCGACGGTGCAATATGGCGGCGCACCTTTGCATCTTGAGCCGCTGCGCCGGGCGATCGACCGGTTCGGGCCGATTTTCGTCAACGTCTACGCACAGGGCGAAGCACCGCTCGCCTGCACCTTCCTCTCGAAGGCGGAGCATCGGGCGGCCCTCGAGAATTCAGCGCAGCGGCTGGCGTCGGTCGGGCGCGAATGTTACGGCACCGAGGTCGAGGTCTTCGACCCGGACGACAATCCCGTCGGACCGGGTTCACGCGGCGAGATCGTCGTTCGCGGCGACGTCGTCATGCAGCGCTACTGGAACGCGCCGGAGCCAAGCGCAGAGGCCCTGCGCGGCGGCTGGCTTCACACCGGCGACGTCGGCTGGAAGGACGAGGACGGCTACCTGTATATCACCGACCGCATCAAGGACATGGTGATCAAGGGCGGAACCAACATCTATCCCCGTGAGATCGAGGAGGCGCTGCATCGCCACCGGGACGTCGCCGAAGCGGCGGTCTTCGGCGTCCCGGACGAGGAGTGGGGCGAGGCGGTGGCAGCGGCCGTCGTGCTCCGCGACGGTGCGCAGGCCGATACCGCAGCGCTGATCGCGTGGTGCCGCGAATCCGTCGCCGCGTTCAAGCTTCCCGCCGACATCCGTTTCGTCGACGCGCTGCCGAAGAGCAGCTACGGCAAGATTCTCAAGCGGGAGGTCCGCGCCGCGCTCTATCCCGGCATCGAATGACGAACCGGCCGGCCTGGCGCCGGCGCACTGTCGTTCGGCGTCAGAGTCCGGTCCCTGAATTTCCGGCCTAGGCCATCGATGCCAGCTCTTCGAGCAGGTAGCCGCGGAACAGCGCGTAGTTCTCGACCATCGGAAAGTGCCCGATCCCCTTCATGACGGTGAAGCGGCAGCCGGGGATCGAGTCGGCCACCTCGCGCGTCATCTCCGGCGTCGCCGAGTAATCGTATTCGCCGGTCAGCAGCGAGACCTTGCAGCGGCTGGTGTCGATCCGCCTGATGTCCTCGCGCGCGTCCCAGTCCTCGCAGTAATACCAGACGTCGCCCTTGTAGACGCCCGGGCCCGACTGGCTGTAGTACCACCAGTTCTCGCGGCAGCCCTCCTCCGGCGAGTCCGGGCCGTTGAGCCCGTAGGTGTAGCACGCCGCGAGCTCGCCGCCGTGGATCGCCGGATGGTGCAGGAAGTCGTTGTCGCGCCCCTCGGCGAAGGCGGTGCTTTCGAGTCCGACGATGCCGGTAATCTCGTCCTGGTGGTCGGCGGCGACCTTGAGCACGATCGCGCCGCCCATCGAACAGCCCATCACCACCGGGCGGACGAGGCCGAGCGCGCGCCAGAAATCGCGGATCAGGCCGAGATAGACCTCCGTGGTGAGGCGGTATTTCTCCAGCCACCATTCGTCGGGCGGGTTCGAACGCCCGTGGAACGGAAGGTCGAAAGCGAGCACGCGAAACCGGCCGGTGATGTCCGTATCGTTGAGGACGTGGCGGAACTGGCGGCTGTCGGCGCCTGCCGTATGCAGGCAGATCAACGGCCTGCCTTCCCCCGCCTCCTCGTAATAGATCCGGTAGCGGCGCCCGCCGCTCAACAGGTTGAGATAGCGGCCGACCACCGGCTCAAGATCGGCCATCGAGCGGCTCCATCGTCTTGAGAATGTTCATCATGCGGTGCAGCGCGCGCGCGTTCTGCATCGCGGCGAGGGAATCGCCGTCGAGCTCGAAATCCGGCACCCGCATCAGCATGGCGAAGAAATCGTGATACAGCGGTTCCGGATCCGGCCGGATGAACTTCGCCCAGACCCGCATCGGCGCGGAGATCGTGAACCGCGCCGGCCGGTCGAAGCGCGGGCGGTGCACGATATCCTCGATACGCCCCTCGCGCACCGAGAGCAGCCAGGCATCGCCCCCGAAGGCGAGCTTGAAGTCGAGCGAGAACCAGTCGCCGATCACGGCCATCTCGGGGTCCCCGTTGACCCGTTCCCGGTAGCACTCCATCCAGTCGGCGGTCGGCAAATCGCCCATCGCGGTTCCCCGGAATGTCAGGCGGCAAGCCCGTGGCGGGCGAGGAACAGTTCCTTCGCCTCGGCACAGGCTCCCGGCTCCTCGGGCTGCAAAATGCGGCCCCGGCCGGGGCGGCGGCGGCTCCTCTATACCGAAACGGCGCCCGATGGCCAAATGCGATGTCGCGCCGGTTACCGTGCGTGGCCGGCACGGCCTCTCCCCGCAAGCCGAACAGGAATTCGATCGGGCGGGAAGCTGCCGATCCCTCCTTTCGCGGAATTGGACATCTCGACCCGCTCTCCGATATGCCCTGGCCGCCTCGGTGTCCTTGTAACCGGCCGATTGGCGCGAACGGTCCGGCATGCGAGGATACGGACCTGAATAATAAGGGAATTGTGCGGCATGAGCGGCGAAGTGGACTACAGCGCATGGATCGGAAAGTCGGAGACCGAACACGGCGTCGCATCGGCCTATGCGGCGGACTATTTCACGGCGACGCTGGATCGCGACGATCCGCCGTTCCGGGACGGCGACCCGCTGCCGCCGGCCTGGCACTATTTCTATTTTCACGAGATCGTGCCTCTGGCCGCGACCGGCCCGGACGGGCACCTGGCCAAGGGCCTGTTCATGCCGCCGCTGCCGTTTCCGCGCCGTCTGTGGGCCGGGTCCCGAATGACCTTCGCATCGCCGATCCGGATCGGCGAGCGGGTGCGCAAGGTCAACACCATCTCGGATATTTCGGTCAAGGAAGGCCGGTCCGGGCCGATGGGCTTCGTGACCATGACCCAGGACGTTTTCGGCGCCGACGACCGGCTGACGACAAGGGAAGAGCGCACCCAGGTCTATTGCGAAGTGGCGGACCCCGATGCACCGAAGCCGCCGCCGCGGCCCGCGCCGGCCGATCCGGTGTGGAGCCGGACGGTGCATCCCTCCGCGGTCCTGCTGTTCCGCTATTCGGCGCTGACCATGAACTGCCACCGCATCCATTACGACAAGGATTATGCGCGCGAGGTCGAAGGCTGTCCGGGGCTGCTGGTGCACGGCCCGCTGACGATGACGCTGATGCTCGATCTGTTCCGGCGCGAAATGCCGGACGCGCAGATCGAATCGTTCGATCTGCGCGCTGTGGCGCCGGTCTACGACACGATGGATTTCTCGGTCCACGGCGCGCCCGGCGACGAGCCGGGACGATGCACGCTGTGGGCGATGACCGGCGAAGGCGCGCTCGCCATGACGGCCGACGTCAGATTCCGCGGCTGAGCGGGTTGCGTTTCGTCCGGCCCTGGGGCAGCCGGGCCGTCCGGAGTCGCCTCCCGGCATCGCGTCGTATCCGGGCGTTCGACGCGCGCAGCAAACAGGAGCCAGCATGAACCCGGTATCCCTGGAGGGGCGGACGGCAATTGTCACCGGGGCGGCGACCGGCCTCGGCAACGCCATGGCCGCCGGGCTGGCCGCCGCCGGCGCACGCGTGATGCTGGTCGACATAGCGGCCGAGGCGCTTGAGGCCGCCGCCGCAGCGCTCGGGGAGAATTTCGGCGATTCGAGAATTTCCTGCGTGGCGGCCGATGTCGCATCGCCGGCGGCAGCGGCGGAGGCCGTGGCGGCCTGTCTGGACCGCTTCGGCGCTCTGCACGCTCTCGTCAACAATGCGGGCCTCGGGCCGGTCAGCATACGCTCGAATTTCATTTCCGAGCCGCTCCGGTTCTGGGCTTGTCCGCCGGAACAATGGCGCCGGATTCTCGAGGTCAACGCCTATGGCACATTCCTGATGTCCCATGCGGCAGTACCCCACATGCTCGCGCAGGGCGATGGCCGCATCGTGAACCTGTCGACCACATGGGAAACGATGCTGCGGCCGGGTCTTGCCGCCTACGGGCCGTCCAAGGCCGCTATCGAAGCGCTGTCCTGCGCCATGACCGGGGAACTTGAAGGAACCGGCGTAACGGTGAATACGATCCTTCCCGGCCTGCCTGCGGACACCGGCCTGGTGCCCGACGATATCGGCCTCGACCGTTCGACCCTGTTGCCGCCTGCGGTCATGGTGGTGCCGGTCCGCTGGTTGTTGAGCGCCGATGCCCACTGGGCCACCGGGCGCCGCATCAGCGCGATGGATTGGGACGAGTCGCTGGCGCCGGCCGAAGCGCTCGAACGGTGCAGCGAACCGATCGCCTGGCCCGAAAAGGTGACGCCGGTCCTTCCGTCCCGCCCGGATGCATCCTGACGCCGGGCCTTTCGCGACGCGGCGGCGCTGCTAGCGGTTTCAATACCCCGGCGGCGGCGCGAAGCGGCGGTAGCCTTCCTCGATCAGCCCCGCCATGTGCAGGCAGGTCAGATCGTCATACCGACGCCCGACGATCTGGATGCCGACGGGCAGGCCGTCCGCCAGCCCGATCGGCGCGACGGTCGATGGCAGATAGTAGCCGCAGGGATAGCCGGCCCAGAACAACTGGTCGACGACCGGCTGGGTCTTGCCGTTGACGGTGATCGTCCGGTCGTGGCGCTCGCCCGTCTGGTCGTGCGGGAAAGCGGGCGACGACGCGGCGGGGCAGAACAGCAGGTCCCAGGTCTCGAACCACGCTTCCCAGCCTTCCATCAGCGCGTAGCGGCGCTCGTTCCACCTGAGCCAGTCCCGGTGCAGCATGGTCTGGGCTTCCAGCATCCGGCGGCGATAGGGGATCGCGTCGGCCGGCAGGCGGCGCAGATCCTCGTGCGCCTGCGTGAGCATCTCGTCGCTCAGCGGCTTGGACGTCTCGGCGCGCAGCAGCAGCGTGTAGACCTCCATCGCCTCCGCGGTGGAAAAGTCCGGCCTGGCGCCGATCTCGACCGTCGCGCCTTCGCCCTCCATCCAGCGGGCAAGCGCGGCGATGGCGTCCTGGTAGGACTGCTCGACCTCGGCCTGCGGATCGCTCAGCAGGACGCCGACGCGGTAGTCCCGCAGTTCCTGCTTGCGTGGACCGGGCAGTTCCAGCCGCCAGCCCCGCGCGGCCGGGCCGTCGGCGCCGGCCAGAAGGCCGAAGGCGAGCTTCAGGTCCGCCGCCGACCGGGCCAGAGGGCCGACGACCGCGATGTCGGTGGGCGCCCGGTTCCCCGGCAGCGCCTGGCCGCGGTCCGGGACGATCTCCCAGGTCGGCTTGTGGCCGAAGACCCCGCAATAGTGCGCCGGATTGCGGATCGAGGCGCCGATATCCGAGCCGGCGTCCAGTCCGGTCAGCCCTGCAGCGAGCGCCGCCGCCGATCCGCCCGAGGAGCCGCCGGGCGTGCGGGCCAGGTCCCAGGGATTGCTGCAGGTGCCGTAGATCGCGTTGAAGCTTTGCCAGTCCGCCAGCATGAACGGGACATTCGTCTTGCCGAACACCACGGCGCCGGCGCCGCGATACCTTTCGACCACGGCCGAGTCCGTGTCCGCGATGTTGTCGCGGTATTCCGGAACGCCCCAGGTGGTGGGCGAGCCCGTCAGGTCGTAGCTTTCCTTCACCGTGACGGGCAGGCCGTCCAGGGGGCCGGTATCCTCTCCGGCCGCGCGGCGCCGGTCCGAAGCGTCGGCTTGCGCCCGCGCGCTCCCGGCGTCCTGCCAGACGATCGCGTTGATCGCCGGATTGTGCCGTTCGACGCGGTCGAGAAAATGGTCGAGCAGCTCCCGCGCGCCGATTTCCCGCGCATCGAGCAGCGACATCAACCCGGTCGCCGACTTGAAATGGACTTCGGACATCGTGCGCTCCCCGCGGGTTATCCGGCCCGGCCCTTCGGCCACCGGGGTTGTAACACTGCCATGGGTTGGCGCGCCGATCCGCGTCCAACGGCCACGCCGTTGCGGCGGCACCGCTTCGCGCGCCGGTTTTCGTTTGATGCCCGCAGGCATACGATCGAGACTTTCCTTCGATCCGCCCGGAGCGAAAGACCATGGCACTTCTGATCATCGACCTCAGGATGGGAACGGACGCGGACTGGCGCGCCGCGATCAATGCCGAACTGCCGGACCTGGAGGTGCGCTTCTGGCCCGACGCCGGCGACCCTGCCGATATCGAATATCTCGCCTTCACCCGCCCGAGGCCGGACGAATGGCCGGAATTTCCGAACCTCAAGGCGATGCTGACCCGCCAGGCGGGCGTCGACGGCTTTATCGGGCATCCCCGGCTGCCGGACGTTCCGCTTTCCAAGCTGGAGCCGGAAGACGGCGATCCGATGATGACCGAATATGTCGTCATGCATGTGCTCCGGCTGCATCGCAACATGCCGGCCTACCGGGCGCGCCAGGCGCGCAGGGAATGGCGGGAGGTACGGCAGAAGCGGCCGGAGGAGCGCACCGTCGGCTTTCTCGGCTACGGGACGATGGCGCGCAGGCCGGCGCGTATCCTGCGCGACATGGGGTTCGACGTCGCCGCCTGGACGCGGACGCCGAAGCCCGGCGCCGAAATCCCCGTCCATGCCGGCGCCCGCGGGCTCGGGACGATCCTCGAACGCTCGGACATCGTCGTCTGCCTGCTGCCCCTGACCGGGGAGACACGCGGCATCCTGAATGCCGCGGCATTCGCGAAAATGCCCGCAGGCGGCATGGTCATCAATATCGGCCGCGGCGAGCATGTTGTGACCGACGACCTGATCGCGGCGCTCGATGCGGGCCATCTCTCCCACGCCGCGCTCGATGCGCATTCCCCCGAACCGCTGCCGCCGGAGAGCCCGCTCTGGGATCATCCCGGGGTGACCGTCATGCCGCATGTCGCGCGGCGCCCCAACATCGCGCAACTGGCGCCGCAGATCGTCGCCAACATCAGGCGCAGCGAGGCCGGACGGCCGCTGCTCCAGGAGGTCGACCGTGCCGCCGGCTACTGACGGCCCGGCGCCGCTTCGTTCCGCCGAACGGCAGGCCTGCAGGAGAAGCCGTCAATATCCTGACACTTCCACCGGACCTGCCGGTGGCGGCAAATCGGACCTTCGCATATCCTTGCAGCGAGCCGCGCATCGGCGAGACGGTACCGGATTCGTTTCATTCGAGCCCCCGCAATGCCGGTCCCGGGAGCGCGCGGAAAGTCGAGCGGCGTTGTGTCGGGTCAAATGACGACAGGGCCTTCCCCAAGCGCCCGCTGGCCGTTGGCGGGCCGGCAATGGCAGGGCGCCCGCGCCTACCAGGAGGATTCCTTCGCAACCCTGGACGTCGACATGGCGGACGGGGGAGCCGCGGCGCTGCTGATGATCCTGGCCGACGGCATGGGCGGCGCGGCAGGCGGCGCAGTGGCGAGCCGTGCGGTGGTCGAGGTCTTCGCCCGCGAGTTCCCTGCGCTGAGCGGAACGCCGGACACCCGGTTCCGCACCTGCCTGGAAGCCGCAACGGCCGACCTGCGCGCGCGGGAGATCGCGGACCCGCGGCTCAACGGAATGGGGACCACCGTTGTCGCCGCGCTCTATGACGGCCGCAGTCTGGACTGGCTGAGCGTCGGCGATTCGCCGATGTGGCTGTATGCCTCCGGCGCGCTCGAGCGGCTGAACGCGGACCACTCGATGGCGCCGTTCCTCGAACGGCTCGTCCTGGCGGGCGAGCTGTCGCCGGAGGCCGCGCGCACGGACTGGCGGCGCCATATGCTGCGCTCCGTCGTCACCGCCAGTCCGCCGGACCTGGTCGATTGCGTCTCTCGCCCTTGCCGCCTTCAGCCGGGCGACTGCCTGCTGATCGCCAGCGACGGGATCGAGACCCTCTCCGAAGCGGAGATCGCGCGGGAGATCCGCGCCGCGGACGGCAGCGCGGACGCTGCGGCCGACGCGCTGGATCGCGCCGTGCGCGCCGCCGCCGGTCCTAGCCAGGACAACGTGACCGTCCTGCTGCTGTCCGCCGGAGCCGGCGAAGCCGCGGATCGGGACGCAGCGCAGGCCGGTCGGCCGCCGGTCGCGTCCGGCCGCTGACGTCGGATAGATTCCTCCACCCGTCTCCGGCGATCGGCAGGCTGTCCTTGCCCTTCATGCGCTGCCAGACGATCAGCACGAGAGTCAGCAGGGTGATCCACGCGGACAGGCCGCCCGGCGCCGGTCAGGTCAGGAACTTCGTGAAGCCGCCGTCGACGTTCCAGCAGGCGCCGGTTACGAAACTCGCGCGCTCCGACGCGAGGAATGCGACGACGCCGGAGACCTCGTCGGGCCGGCCGTAGCGCCCGGTCAGGAGGAGCTGTCCGGCGAGGTTGGTGAACACCTCGTCGACGGTCTCCCCGGCCTCGCCGACGAAGGCCTCCTCCGCGATGCGTTCCCACAGCGGTGTGTGGATGAGGGCCGGGTTGACCGCATTCACCCGGATGCCGTCGCCGGCGAGATCCTGGGCCAGGGTCTTAGTCATCGCGAGCATCGCCGCCTTGGCCGAGTTGTAGTCCGCCATGCCGCCGAGCCCGCTGTGCCCGCTCACCGACGCGACGTTGATGACTGAGCCGCCGCCCTGCTTGCGGATCAGGGGCACCGCGGCGCGCGTCGCCCGGACCGCGCTCCAGAGATTGATGTCGTAAGTCTGCTCCCAGACCTCGTCCGGGTCCTCGACGGTCCGGCCCACCGCGGCGTCGCCGGCGTTGTTCACCAGAATGTCCAGATGTCCGAAATGCGCGGCGGTGTCGTTGACGAAGCGTTCCACATCCTCGCGCCTGCTCATGTCGGCGACGCAGGAGAAGACCGCGCCGCCGGCCGCCTCGATCGCGGCCCTGGTCTCGTCGAGCGGCCCCTGACGGCGCGCGCAGATCGAAACCCTGGCGCCCTCCTGCGCGAACTCCATCGCGATCGCCTGGCCGAGGCCGAGGCTCGAGGCCGTCACGGCGGCCACCTTGTCCTTCAATCCGAGTTCCATTGTCCGTTCCCTTTCCTGATGATGTCTGTGGGTTCCTGCCGGCGGAAGCGCCGGGAGGCGCCTGAAGCGCCCGCCGGCCCTAGAAGGCGGGGCTCAGCCGATGCTTGGGATATTCCGCCCCGACGACGTGCTGAATGGTGATGGCGCGCACCATCTGGTAGGTCCGGATGCGGAAGGCGGGATCGCAGGACATGCGGATGTAGGTGTCCTGCGGCTTGACGCCGTAGTCCTCGCTCAGCCAGTCGATCATGTTGGCGCAGGCGTCGTAGACGGCGTGCTCCATCGGCAGGTTGATGCCGACCGCGACGATGCTCTCCGGCTTGACGATCCGGACGGTCGGCTGGCGCTTGTTCTTGATGACGGTGCAGTTGAGTTGCACGGTGGCGCGCGTCTCGTCGGCGATGCCGGTGAACTCCGTATCGCCCTGTCCGCCGTGGATGTCGCCGATATAGAGCAACCCGCCCTCGTGGTAGGAATTGAGCAGGATCGTATGCCCGGGAGCCACGTCCCGGCAGTCGATGTTGCCACCGAACGGACCCTGGCCCAGCAACGAAGTGAAGACCTCCCGTTCGGGCGCGGTCGCCAGGGTGCCGCAGAAGGGCTCCAGGTCCCAGGTCAGCTTGTCCGAGTATTTACCCTTGCCGTCCCGCGTCTTGCCGCTCGGGCCGGGCAGGTGCTCGATGACCTGCACCCGCGGCTCGGCGCACTGTCCGCCCCAGCGGGTCGATTCGCCATAGGGCCCGATGCCGGGGAGGATGCCCGAGAAGCCGTAGCGCCACGGGTCGATGAACTCGAGGTTCACGGCGAGGACATCGCCGGCTTCGCAGCCCTCGACATGGATCGGGCCGACGACGGGGTTGTACTTGGGCGGCCAGGCCGCGTTCAGCGCATCGACATGGGCATCGCCCACGAACTGGTGCACCTTGGGGTTGTCGCTGTCGTCCTCGATGAGGCCCGACAGCGCATCGTCCGTCTCCACCTGGAACGATTCCCCCTGCCTGACGTGAAGCACGGGCTCGTCCCGCGCATCGAATGCGTACTTGGTCACTTCGCCACGCTTGATCATCTGCATTGCTCGACCTCCTCGGGTTCGATGGAATGCCGGTTTGCCGTCCGGCCCGCATCCCGCATGCGCCTTGCCCGCGAAACATTACGATACGAGGCGCGTCCGGGGAAACTTCGCCTTGCGGGTCATAAAGTTCCGGCGCACGGTTGTACCGCATCCGGCACACGGCCGTTCCAGGGCTTGACGATTGCGCCCGATTCCGGGCCCGGGCCCGCTGCCCGGAATGGCGGGGCGCCGGCTGTTCGGTCGATGGAAGCGCCTGGCAACCGGGATGGAAGATATGACCGATCCGCGCGATTGCCTCTTCCGCCGCTTCGAAGAGCTCGGCATCGGCACCGCCGCGGTGCCCTATCCGGCGCACCGGACCGTCGAAGAGGGCAAGGCGCTGCGCGGCGACATGGCGGGAACCTTCACGAAGAACCTGCTGCTGAAAGACAAGAAAGGCCGCCTGTTCCTGATCGTCGCCCATGAAGACCAGTCCCTGGACCTTAAGTCGCTGCACAAGCGCATCGGCGCCAGCGGGCGCCTCGGGTTCGCGCCGGCCTGCCTGGTGGAGCGCGTGCTCGGCGTCGCGCCCGGCGCACTGACGCCGCTCGCCGTGCTGAACGACGATGGCGGCCTGGTGACCGTCGCAATCGAAGCCGGCCTGATGGACGCGGACCAGCTGAACTTCCATCCGCTGGTCAACACCGAAAGCATCGGCCTCGAACCGGCCGAGCTCGTAGCCTTCATCGCATCGTGCGGACGCGAGGCCGTCGTCGCCGAGCTCGGCGGCATGGCCGGCATCGGTCCGGTATTGCAGGGGAGGATTTGAAACCCTTGTATCTTACGGAGCTGCCGCCGGTGTTATTGTGTCGGTGGCGGAAGCGGGCGGCAGACCGCACCCTTGAGGCTGTTAACGAACGCTGTTCTTTTGTGCAACGGTGCCGGCAAGCGAGGGAGACGGGGCGCGACGATGAACCAGGGCTGGGTGAGGGCCGCCGGCGTCGATGAACTGCGGCGGAAGGGCCGTATCGTCTTCCGCCTCGACGGCCGGCAGATCGCGCTGTTCGATACCGCGAAGGGCGTCTACGCCTGCAACAACCGCTGCCCGCACGAGGGCTATCCCCTGCGCGAGGGCACCCTCGACGGCAACTGCCTGCTGACCTGCAACTGGCACAACTGGAAGTTCGACCTGGAAACCGGCGAGAACCAGCGCGAAGGCGACCGGCTGCGCGTCTATCCGGTCGACATCCGCGACGGCGACGTCTGGATCGAGATCGTCGACCCGCCGGTCGAAGAGCGGCTGGCGAAATCGCTTGCGGATCTCAAACAGGGTTTCGACCGCCACGGCTACGAGCGGCTGGCCCGGGAGATCGCCCGGATCGCGCGGCTCGGCGTCGATCCGGCGATCGCCGTCAGGGAAGCGATCCGCTGGTCGCACGACCGGCTGGAATTCGGCTGGGCCCACGCCTATGCCGGCGCGGCCGACTGGCTTGCGCTCTACGACCGGTATGCGGACGAACCGGAAAGCCGGCTCATCTGTTTGCTGGAAGCGGTCGGCCACATGGCCGAGGACACGCTGCGCGAGCCGCGCTACCCCTATGCCGAAGGCGTCGAGGACTGGGATGAGGAGGCGTTCGTCCGGGCCGTCGAGGACGAGGACGAAACCCATGCCATCCGCCTGACCCGCGGCGCGCTCGCCGCCGGCGACGCCTGGGGCCTCATGGAGCGCGGCCTGGCCCGCGCCGCGCTCGCCCATTATGCCGATTTCGGCCACGCGGCGATCTATGTCGCGAAGGCCGGCGCGCTGATCAGCCGGCTCGGCGCGGAGGTTGCCGAACCGGTCCTGCTGTCGCTGGTGCGCGGGCTGGTATCGGCCTTTCGCGAGGACCTGATCCCCGAGTTCCGCGGCTACGCCGGGGCGCTGGCGAATTTCGGAACGCAGGCCAACGGATCGGCGCCGGCCGCGGCGGACTATGCCGGGTTGACCGCCGACAAGGCGCTCGCCCTCACCGCCGAACACGGCGGCGCGCCGCCGCTCGGCCTGTTCCGCAGCCTGCTCGGCGCGAACGCGCTCAACATGGTGCGCTTCGACCTCCGCCACCTCGAAGATCTCGACAAACCCTATGGCGGCAATTTCGGCTGGCTCGACCTGACCCACGGCCTCACCTTCGCCGAGGCGGTGCTCGGCCTCTGCTCGAAATACCCGGACCTGTGGCCGGCCGGGCTGTTGCAGATGGCCTGCTTTTCCGGCCGCAACATCGGGCATCAGGACGGAAATGTGGATCCGGACGACTGGACCGTCGCCGATCCTGACGCCTTCTTCGCCGGGGTCGAGCGGACGCTCCTGGACCACGGCCAGGACCGTTACATCGTCTCCGTCCATCTGCTGAAAACGGCGGCGGCGGTGCGCACCCTGGCGGCCGCACCGGAAACCGGCCGGTCGGGCAAACTGACGCTCGCCGCGCTCAACCGGCTGCTGCAATCGCCGGTGCGCCGCAAGATGGTGCGCCGCACGGCCCGCCAGGCCATGCGCTTCGTCGAGATCGACATTTAGGTTTCGCGCGTTCGCCGCAGCGCTCAGCCGGTTTCCGCTTCGAGCAGGGCGCGCAGTTCGGTCTTCAGCACCTTGCCGTAATTGTTCTTCGGCAGGCCGTCGACGAAGCGGTAGTCCTTCGGGCGCTTGAAGCGGGCGATGTTCTCGAGACACAGCCGGTCGAGCGCCTCGCGCGTCGGGCCGCCGTCGCCGTCCGCTGACCCCGGCACGACGAAGGCCACGACCTCCTCGCCCCAGTCCTCGTGCGGGCGGCCGACGACCGAAGCCTCGCGCACGCCGGGATGCTTCAGCAGCACCTCCTCGATCTCGCGCGGATAGATGTTGGTGCCGCCGGAGATGATCATGTCCTTCGAGCGGTCCTTGAGAGTGAGAAACCCGTCTTCGTCGAACGCGCCCATGTCGCCGGTGTGGAGCCAGCCGCCCTTGAGCGTTGCGGCGGTGGCCTCCGGATTGTTCCAGTAGCCGCGCATGATGACGTCGCCGCGGCACACGACCTCGCCGATCTCGCCCGCCGGCAGGGGAGTGTCGTCGGCATCTACGACCCGGACCTCGACGTCGGTGCGCGCCACGCCGGTGGAGCCGAGCCGTTCCCGGTAGCGCGGATGGCCGCTGTCCTTGTGCATCGCGCGGGTCAGGCCGGTGATCGTCATCGGCGCCTCGCCCTGGCCGTAGATCTGGACGAATTTCGGGCCGAGGGTTTCGATGCCGCGCAGCAGGTCCGCGACATACATCGGCCCGCCGCCATAGACGATGAGTTTGAGGTTCGACGTGTCGGCCTCCGCGAGGCCGGGATGGTTGAGCAGGCGGACCACCATGGTCGGCGCGAAGAAGAAGGTGGAGCCCGGCCAGCTTTGCAGCAGGCCGAGCATCTCCGCCGGATCGAAGCCGCCGGACTCCGGGAACACCTGCGCCGCGCCGCGCGCGACATGGGGGATGCCGTAGCAGCCCGAGCCGTGGGACGCCGGCGCGCAATGGATGATACAGTCGCCGGGCGCGATATCGCCGACATCGGCGAAATAGTTCATGGTCTGGCTGACCAGGTTGCGGTGGCTGAGGATCGCGCCCTTGGGCCGCCCGGTGGTGCCCGAGGTGTAGAACAGCCAGGCCGGATCGTCGGCTTCGACCTCGGCCATCGGCGCGGGCGCGCCGTCCGTCAGGGCGGGCCAGTCTTCGCCGTCGGTCGAGACGATGCGCTCCAGCGTCGCGATCTCGCCGTCGAGCCCGGCGATCGCGCCCTCTTTCCCGCCGTTGGTGAAGCAGACCCGGGCTCCGCTGTTCTCCAGGATGAAGGCGAATTCCTTGCGGTGCAGCTTGGCGTTGACCGGCACGGCGCAGATCCCGGCATGCCAGCAGGCATATTTGACCGCCATATAGTCCGGCACGTTGGCCATCACGATCGCCGCCCGGTCGCCGGGCCTGAGGCCGAGCCGCCCGGCCATCTGCCCGGCGAGCACCGCGACCTGCCGGGCGAACTCGCGATAGGTCGCCACGCGCGCATGGCCGCGGCCGAGCGCGGTGGCGTCCGGGTTCAGCAGGGCGGTGCGGTGCAGGAAGGCGGCAAGGTTCATGGCGCCCGTTACTATCCGCCCCGCACGGCCGAAGGCAAGGCGGTCGCCCGAAGGGAGCGCCGGAGCCGGCCGATTTGTAGGGGAGCGACTGTCTTGAAACCATCCCCTACGACCGCCGGGCTTGCACGGGATGACGGGCCGAAGCGCCGGGCGTAAGATGCCGGTTGCGGCCGGGTGCGCGCCGGCGCTATTGCAATGGCGGGGTACGGCGGCATTGCGGGGATTTCGGCCATGCAGAACCTGACGATAAACGGCGACCGGCTGTGGGACTCGCTGATGGAGCTGGCGCGGATCGGCGCAACCGAGAAGGGCGGCGTGTGCCGGCTCGCGCTCACCGACCTCGACCGGGAGGGCCGCGACCTGTTCATCCGCTGGTGCGAACAGGCCGGCTGCACGGTGCGCGTCGACCGGGTCGGCAACATCTTCGCCCGCCGGGCCGGCAAGGACGAAACCCGCCCGCCGGTGATGACCGGCAGCCATCTCGATTCCCAGCCGACCGGCGGCAAGTTCGACGGCGCCTACGGCGTGCTCGCCGGGCTGGAGGTCGTCCGCACCCTCAACGACCTGGAGATCGAGACCGACGCGCCGGTCGAGGTCGTCGCCTGGACCAACGAAGAGGGCAGCCGCTTCTCGCCGCCGATGATGGGCTCCGGCGCCTTCGCCGGCGTGTTCAGCGAGAAAGAGATGCTCACCCGGCCGGACAATGTCACCGGCGACCTGCTGGGCGACGAGCTCAAACGCATCGGCTATGACGGGCCGGCCCCGGTCGGCGGCCGCGAGGTCGGCGCCTATTTCGAGGCCCATATCGAGCAGGGCCCGATCCTCGAGAACGAGGAGAAGACCATCGGCGTCGTCACCGGGGCGCAGGGCCAGCACTGGTACGAGATCACCGTGACCGGGCAGGAGGCCCATGCCGGCCCGACGCCGATGCCCCTGCGCAAGGACGCGCTGGTCGCCGCCTCCCGGATGATCGACGCGATCAACCGGCTCGGCCACGCCTTCCCGCCCTACGCCTGCGCCACCGTCGGCTTCGTCGACGCCAGCCCGAACTCGCGCAACACGATCCCCGGCAAGGTTTTCTTCACCGTCGACATGCGGCACCCGGACGACGATACGCTGGCGGCGATGAACGACCGGCTGCGTGCGGAGTTTGCCGGGATCGCCGAAGCCGCGGGCTGCACCGTCGACATCGTCGATTTCTGGGAGTTTCCGGCGCAGCCGTTCGACGAAGACTGCGTCGCCGCCGTGCGCACCGCCGCCGAGCGGGGCGGCCACAGCTGGCGCGACATCGTCTCCGGCGCCGGCCACGACGCGGTCTATATCGCGCGGATCGCACCGACCGGCATGATCTTCATCCCGTGCGAGGACGGCATCAGCCACAACGAGATCGAGAACGCCACCCCGGAAGACTGCGCCGCCGGCGCCGACGTGCTGCTCAAGGCGGTGCTCGACCGGGCGGTGGGGTGAGACGAGCGGCGCTTTCCGGCTGAGCGGGCGGCGGCGGGCCGCGGATGTCAGGAAATGTCATGATTTGTCATGGTCCGCCGGTCGGCTCCGTTCGCCCCTTCCCGCACTGCCGCCCTGGGCGGCGTTCAATAGGATTTTATTCTATTTTTTATCGATCGATCAATAATTTTATGTTGCCTAACCCTTTGGAATTGCGCCGTTTTCCAGCTAGACGGAAAATAAAACAGACCGGTCTATATACAGTCTTTTTTTGCATCCGGCCCGGCCGCCGCCACCACTTATTTGTTCATATAATGTTCTTGTTGCGGATGTCAAGGCTTTTTTCGGGCGTCTCCGTCCGTGCACCGGCCCGGGGAGCCTCTTCGGAAGCGGAAGGACCGGGCCGGCGCCCCCGTTTTCGCGGTTTCCGGGCTTCGCAGGGGAATCCCGGAGACGGGGAAGGCGGCAGCGCATTGCCGGGCCGGCAGATGCGATCCAGAATGCGCACCGATCCGCAGCGCGCGGGACCGTCCGTGCGCCGCGGTGGCCGCGGAAGGAAATGGCATGACCGATCGAAACCCTCCGGCCCTTGAGGACCTCTTCCGTACTCTGGACCACTGGCGCCATCTTCCCGCTTACCGGCTAGAGCCCGCAGTCGCGCCGTTCTTGGGACTGTTTCTGCGCGATATTTTGCATGAGATCATAGAAATCAAAACACATCCCACGGTTATTCCTGAATTTCCTCTACGCATAGGTACATTACATTCCAATAAGAAACGGCCCAATCAATCTATCAAAGTCGACTACGTCGCATTTTCTAGTGATTCCAAAAATGCATTTTTTGTTGAACTAAAGACGGACACTCTATCGTTCGACTGCGAGCAGATGAAAAATCTGATTAGGCAAAAGAGAAGGGCTTTCATCGTATTCTGAAAGGGGTCAAGTCTATATGCAGAGAAACAAAGGGAATCCATATACCAAAATATACCCACCTACTTTACTACCTCAACAAGCTTGGATTCGTTAATTTTCATGAGGAGAATCTATATAATTTGGTATATTCGGAATCCAGAATAGGTTGGAAAAATTTTGTTTGCAAAGAAATTGATATAAAGGAGTCAATCCCCACGGATATTGAAATCATTTATATAACGCCTGATGGGAGGGCTCTAGAAAAATGCAAGAACAAGAATCTGAGCGAAAAAATTCTGAAAGAAATCAGTTTTTGCCAGATCGTTCGGGTAATTGAGAAGCGCAATGAACTTGGCAACATGCTTGCCTGCTACCTTAAGGAATGGATCGAGCCAGCCGGAAAGACCGATCCCCGGAAACTCCACGCCGCGCCGTGACCGGCGAACCCGCCCTCTCCAAATCCCGCTACATTTCCGGGGCGCAGTGCCATTTGCGGCTCTGGTACGACGCTTACGAGCGCCATCTTGCGACGCCGCCGGACGAGGCGCTCCGGGCGGTGTTCGACACCGGGCACGAGGTCGGCGAACTGGCGTGCCGGCGCATCCCCGGCGGCCATCTGGTAGCCCACGACCACCGCCATATTCCGGAAGCGCTGGAGGAAACCCGCCGGGTGATCGAGGCGGGACGCGCACCGGCCCTGTTCGAGGCGGCGTTCCGGCATCGCGGGGTCCTGGTCCGCGCCGACATGATCGAGCGGCTGCCCGGCGGCGGCTGGCGCCTGACCGAGGTCAAGTCGACGACGCGGCTCAAGGAGCTTTTCGTGCTCGACGCCGCGGTCCAGCTCTGGACCTTGCGCGGCGCCGGCCTCGACGTGCGCGAGGCCTGCGTGCTCACCCTCGACCGCGAGTATGTCTATGACGGTCGCCGGCACGACCTGAACGCGCTGTTCCGGCTGCATCCGGTGACGGACCGGGCGGAAGCCCTGCTCGCAACCGTCGGGGCCGGGGTGCGCGACATGCAGGCGATGCTCGCCGCACCCGCCGCGCCGGACATCGCGCCCGGCGGCCACTGCCTCGACCCCTACCCCTGCCCGTACCATGCGCATTGCACGCGCCACATCGCGCCGCCGGACCACGGCATCGACGAACTGCTGGGGCTGAGGACGCAGGACCGCGGCCGGCTCGACGCCGCCGGCATCCGGGAAATCCGCGACATCCCGGAGGACTTTCCGCTCGCGCCGCTGCAACGCATCGTCCGCCGCGCCGTCATCGAGGGCCGCCCCGTGCGGCACGGCGACATCGCCGGCGCGCTGGCCCGGCGGACGCAACCGATCCGCTATCTCGATTTCGAGACCTTCTCGCCGGCGATTCCACGCTTTGCCGGCACGCGCCCCTACGACGCGATCCCCTTTCTCTTCTCGGTGCATACCGAACGCGAGGGCGCGCCGCCGGACCATGCCGACTATCTGCACGAGACCGGTGACGATCCGCGCCCGGCGCTCGCCGAACGGCTGATCGAGGCTCTGGGCCGCAGCGGAAGCGTATGCACCTGGTCGGGCTATGAGCGCCGCGTCCTGCGCGGCCTTGCGGCGGCGCTGCCGGACCGGGCCGATGCGCTGAGGACTGTCGAAGCGCGGCTGTTCGACCTGCTGCCGCTGGTGCGCGACAGCGTCTACCATCCCGGGTTCCGCGGCTCCTTCTCGATCAAGACCGTGCTGCCGGCGCTCGCGCCGGGCATGAGCTACGCCGACTTGCCGATCGCCGACGGGCAGATGGCGGCCCTGGGCTATGTCCGGGCGCTGGCGACCGGCGATCCGCAAGAGCGCCGGCGCATTTTCGACGACCTGCGCGCCTACTGCGCCCGCGATACGCTGGCGCTGGCCGAATTGTGCAAGCCGCTGGCCACGGCAGGCAACGAGGGCTTCGCAATCAGGTAGGAAACGCTCCCGAATCGCGCGTTTCCATCCTTCCCCCGCTTCAGCGGATTGCTCTGCAAGAGGAGCAAGGCGACATCTGCGGCCCCCTCCCCAGGAGGAGGGGACGCGTTGCTTTGTCTGTCGGGCTCAATTCACGGCCTTTCGCGGAGCGATCCGGCAACCCCTCAGTGCGCCGCGGCCCAGTTGCCGGCGCTGCCGGCGTCGACAACAAGGGGGACGGAGAGATCGACCGCCGGCAGGGCGGCGCGCTCCATCATCGGCTTGAGCGCCGCGACCGTCCGGTCGACCTCGTCGTCCGGGACCTCGAACAGCAGTTCGTCATGGACCTGGAGCAGCATCCGCGCGCCCAGCCCTTCGGCCGCCAGCACGGCCGGCACGCGGATCATGGCGCGCTTGATGATGTCGGCCGCCCCGCCCTGCAAGGGCGCGTTGATCGCCTGGCGCTCGGCGAAGGCGCGGTGCGACGGGCTCTTGTCGCCGATGCCGGTGACGTGGATTTTGCGGCCGAACGGCGTCACGACATGGCCGTTGCGCCGGGCGAAGTCCTTGGTCGTTTCCATATAATCGCGGATGCCCGGGAACTTCTCGAAATAGGCGTCGATGAAGGCGCGGGCCTCGCCACGGTCGATGCGCAGTTGGTTGGCAAGGCCAAAGGCCGAGATGCCGTAGATGATGCCGAAATTGATCGCCTTGGCCCGGCGCCGGACCATCGGGTCCATGCCGTCGACCGGCACGCCGAACACCTCCGAGGCCGTCATGGCGTGGATATCGACGCCGTTGCGGAACGCATCCTTCAGCACGTCCATGTCGGCGACATGGGCCAGCAGGCGCAATTCGATCTGGGAATAATCGAGCGAGACCAGCTTGTGCCCGTCCGCCGGAACGAAGGCCTCGCGGATGCGCCGGCCCTCCTCGGTGCGCACCGGGATATTCTGCAGGTTCGGATCGTTGGACGAGAGCCGGCCGGTCGAGGCGACCGCCATGGCGTAGGACGTGTGGACCCGGCCGGTTCGCGGGTGGATCTCGCCGACCAGGGCATCGGTGTAGGTGTTCTTGAGCTTGGCGAGCTGCCGCCAGTCGAGCACCCGCGCCGGCAGGTCGTGGCCCTGGGCGGCGAGGCTCTCCAGCACGTCCGCCCCGGTGCCCCAGGCGCCGGTCTTGGTCTTGCGGCCGCCCTCCAGGCCCATCCGGTCGAACAGGATCTCGCCGAGCTGCTTGGGCGAGCCGATGGCGAATTGTTCGCCGGCGAGGTCGTAGACCGCCTCCTCGTAGCCGGCCATGCGCTGCTCGAAATCGCCGGACAGGCGCTTCAGGTGGCCGGCGTCGACCTTGATCCCGGTGCGCTCCATCTGCGCCAGCACGGGGATGAGCGGCCGCTCCAGCGTCTCGTAGACGGTGGTCACCCGCTCGGCGACCAGGCGCGGCTTGAGCAATCGGTGCAGCCGCAAGGTTATCTCGGCGTCCTCGGCGGCATAGTCGGTCGCCTTGTCCAGGTCCACCTCGGCGAAAGCGATCTGCGCTTTGCCCTTGCCGCAGACGTCGGCGTACTTGATCGTGCTGTGCTCGAAATGGCGCATGGCCAGATCGTCCAGGCCGTGCTTGTGGCGGCCGGCGTCGCAGGCGTAGCTGAGCAGCATGGTGTCGTCGACCGGCGCGATGCCGATGCCGTAGCCGGCCATCACCACCGCGTCGTATTTGATGTTGTGGCCGATCTTCAGGGTCGCCGGGTCTTCCAGCAGGTCCTTGAGCAGGGCGAGCGCCCGCCCGAAGGGGATCTGCGCCGGCGCCGCCGCGCCGTCGAGCGCCAGGGCCGCGCCGCCGTCCGTTCCCGGCGCGACATGGGCGAGCGGCACATAGCAGGCCCGGCCCGGCTCGACGGCCAGCGAAAATCCGACCAGCTCGGCGCGCATCTCGTTCAAGGACGTCGTCTCGGTATCGAAGGCGACGGTGCCGCGCTCGCGCGCCAGCGCGATCCATTCGGCGAGCCGCGCCTCGTCCTGCACCGCCTCGTAGACCGCGGCCTCCGGGGCCGGCGCCCCGCCGAGCGCCCCGGCCGCCTCGTCCGCCGGCGCCTCGATCAGCCCGGCTTCGACGAAGCCGGCCTCGAGCCGGCGGGTGATGGTGCGGAACTCCTGTTCGCGCAGGAAGCCGAGCAGGGTTTCCGGCTCCGGCGGCTCCAGGCGGAAATCCTCGACCGCCGCATCGGTCGGCACATCGTCTTTCAGCACGACCAGATCGCGCGACAGCCGCGCCTGATCGGCGAATTCGATCAGGTTTTCGCGCCGCTTGTTCTGCTTGATCTCCGAGGCGCGGGCGAGCAGCGTATCGAGGTCACCGAATTCGCCGATCAGCAGCGCCGCCGTCTTCTGGCCGATGCCGGGCACGCCGGGCACATTGTCGGTGCTGTCGCCCATCAGCGCCTGGACGTCGACCACCTTGTCCGGCGCCACGCCGAACTTTTCGGCCACCTCCGGGGCGGCGATCCGCTTGTCCTTCATCGGATCGAACATGGTGACGCTGTCGTTCACCAGCTGCATCAGGTCCTTGTCGGACGAGACGATGACCGTCCGGAACCCCTTGGCCGTGGCCTCCCTGGCGAAGGTGGCGATCAGGTCGTCGGCCTCGTAGCCCTCCAGTTCGATGCAGGGCAGGTTGAAGGCGCGGGTCGCCTCGCGCACCAGGGCGAACTGCGGGCGCAATTCCTCCGGCGGCTCGTCGCGGTTGGCCTTGTATTCGGGATAGAGATCGTTGCGGAAGGTCTTGGAGGAGGCGTCGAAGATCACCGCCACATAATCCTCCGCCTGATCCGAGCGCACCTGCTCGATCAGCTTCACGATCATGTTGCAGAAGCCGTTGACGGCGTTGGTGTGGACGCCGTCGGAGCGCCTGAACGAATCGACCGGAATGGCGTGAAACGCCCGGAAGATATAGGCGGAGCCGTCGATCAGATAGAGGTTCGGGGCGGGCATGGCGGTCCCCTGATCCTGTTCGTGGGTCAAGGCCGGAGCGCGGCGCGGCCCCCGCCGCAACGACACCTAGAGCCTGTCCGTCTCGGCCGGAATCGTTCCGGTGTGGCGCCCCTCGATACGGCCCTTCGGGCCTGCCCGGGACGAGGGAGAAAATCTGCCGGCCATAACAACTCCCTCACCCTGAGCGGCCCCGGATTTTACCCGGGGCGTATCGAAGGATGCGCCTCGGCTGCGTCGGCGCTTCCATCAAGAACCGACGAATTCTAGCGCATTTTGGACCAGGCAAGCGGAACCAGGATTTCGGACCGGGCGTCGAAGACCAGCGATGCGATCTCACGCTGGATTTCCGCCCACTCCGCATCCGCCATCATGGCCGCGCGCTGCGCTGTCCGGATATCCATGGAGGGATGGGCAACCATGTGCGAGAACTCGTCCGGCAGTCCCGCTTCCGTGATCCACATGCCGACATCGCACACATGATTCTTGCGGATCGCCGCCGCGCGCGCCATGTGCGACGCATACCGGGAGACCTGCCCCGGCGCCGTCCTGTAATAGCGGTATTCGTAGATGTTGTCGGCGGCCTCCTCGATCCGCACCGGCATGACCGGCTTCAGGATCCGCGTCTCGCGCTGCAGGAGATGCGGCGACACCTTCGACAGGAATTCGCTCTGCCAGCGGGCGTCTTGCGCCAGGCCTTCCCGCTTCTCCCGGTAATCCTCGTAGCCGTCGTAGACGGAAAGCCGCCAGAGGCGGTTGAGCGCGCCGATTTCGGCCGTCCAAAGCCCGATCGTCTCCCCGTATTGCGGGCTCAGGATTTCGTGGGTCTGTTGACTGAGGGACAGGACCTCGGGCATCGCGCCCGGCTTTATCGTGATCGTTCTCATTTCGTAGATCATCCCGATCTTCCCCCGTCCGGCGGTCCGCTCGATCCCGCGGGTCAGACACACCGACAAGATGCACGATTCGGGGTCCCGGCGGAACCCGACAAAATTGATAACCGCGCCATCCTCCTGTAGTGCCTTGAGACCGACGGAGGATCGAAATGTTCGAAAATCTGCGGAACGAGAAACGGCCGCCCTATGCGGCCACGATCTTCTCGGCGGACCTCAAGGCCGGCATAACCCTGACGGCAAGCTACGTCCCGACGGCGATGGCGCTCGGCGTCATCTCCGGCCTGGGCCCGCTCGCGGGGCTCTGGTGCGGCGTGCTGGTCGGGCTCGTCGCGGCGCTGTGCGGCGGCACACGCGCCCTGGTGAGCGGCCCCAGCGCCGTGCTCGCGGTCGTCACCGCCACCCTGGTCACCGGAATCCAGTTCAGCCTGTCCGAAATCGCCGTCATCATCGTCATGGCCGGCGCCATGCAGATCGGCCTCGGGCTCGCCGGAATCGGCCGCTTCGTCTCCTACATGCCGCACATCGTGCTGACCGGGTTCATGTCGGGCATCGGCGTGCTGCTGCTCTGGAAGCAGACCTACAAGCTGTTCCACCTCGGGACGGCCGACCTCGCGATCGCCGCCGGCGGCCTGGTCCTGATGGCCGTCTGGCCGGCAAGGGCGGGCAGGTTCCTGCCCTCGGCGCTTGCCGTCGTCGCGATCGGCTGGCTCGCGACATGGTTCCTGCCCGGCGCCGAACGGCTGGGGCCGGTTCCCGTCGGACTGCCGGTCCCGGTCATCGAGATG
Organism: Alphaproteobacteria bacterium; assembly: GCA_965202925.1. Taxonomy (GTDB): domain Bacteria; phylum Pseudomonadota; class Alphaproteobacteria; order Bin65; family Bin65; genus Bin65. The sequence goes on from CBDBCG010000006.1 coordinate 171,509, forward strand.
CCATCCCTCGAATTCCTGCCCGAAGCGGTCGGCCCGGCGGCCCTCGTCGCCCTCATCAGCTCGGTCTATACCCTGATGTGGTCGCTGATCGCCGATACCTTCACCAACTCGCAGCACAACCCGAACCGCGAACTGGTTGCCCAGGGCCTCGGCAATCTGGTCGCGGGCGCCGTCGGCGTCCTTCCCGGCGGCGGGACCATCGCCACCATGTCGGCGCGCCGGTTCGGCGGGAAAACCGTGATCGCAGGGGTCGTCTGCCTGCTCATCATCGCGGCGCTGATCCTCAGCCTGGGGCCCTATGTTGCGCCGCTTCCGATCGCGGCGCTCATCGCCATCGTCATTCTCGTCGGCTGGAAGATGATCGACTTTTCCTTCCTGCGGAAGATCCGCCGGATGGATGCGAAATACTCGTCGGTCATGTTGCTAACCATGGGCGCAACCATCTTCGTCGATCCGTTTTTCGCCATCGTTCTCGGCGTCATCGCGGCGAACATCGTCAACGCCTCGCGGATCGAAGCCCTCGAGCTGGACAGCGTGGTCTCCGTCCCGATCCTCGATTCCACCTTCGACCCCGCGGCCGGAACCTTCGATGCCCATGTCGGCCTTCTCGCGTTTCGCGGCACGTTCACGGTGTCCTCGTCGCGCAAGCTGATCCGCCAGGCCGGCGACGATATCCGCGACCATGAGGTCGTGATTTTCGACTTTTCCGGCACGACGCATGTCGACGACAGCGCAGCGAACGTGATCGCCGTGCTCGTCGACCGGGCGAAGCAGACGGGGACCGAAGTCGTCGTCTGCGGCGACACGAGCCGTATCTCCCGGACCCTCTACGCCTTCGGCGTCCTCGACCGCATCCCGAAGGACCGCATCGTCGAAACCGAGGAAGAAGCCAGGACCCTCGCCTGGTCCCTGGTGAAGCGGGGGTAGGGGGTCTTTTCGGAATCTTGTCGAGGCGGCGGCCGGCAGACGCCCCTACCGCCCCGCCTGCTTCGCCCAGCTGTCGCGCAGGGTGACGGTGCGGTTGAAGACCGGGCGGGCGGGTGTGCCGCCCGAAAAACCGTCCGGGTCCGGGGCGAAATAGCCGGTGCGCTCGAACTGCAGGGTTTCGCCGGGTTCGGCGTCGGCGAGGGCCGGTTCCAGCTTCGCATTGTACACCACCGTCAGCGACTCCCGGTTGAGGTCGTCGGGCCAGTCGCGGCCGCCGGTGCCGGGGATTTCGGCGTCGAACAGCCGGTCGTAGAGCCGCACCTCGGCGTCGATCGCGTGGGCCGCGGAGACCCAGTGGATCGTGCCGCGCACCTTGCGGCCGTCGGGTGCGGTACCGCCGCGCGAGTCCGGATCGATCGCGCAGCGCAGCTCGGCGATCTGGCCGTCCGCGCCGCGCGCGACGCCGGTGCAGGTCATCAGGTAGGCGAAGCGCAGCCGGACCTCGCGGCCCGGCGCGAGGCGGAAGAATTTTCGCGGCGGGTCTTCCATGAAATCGGCGCGCTCGATCCACAGTTCGCGGCCGAACGGGATGTCGCGGGTGCCGCGGCCCGGATCGGCCGGGTGGTTGGCGGCGGGCAGCCGGTCCACCTTGCCCTCCGGCCAGTTCTCGATGACGACCTTCAGCGGATCGAGCACCGCCATGCGGCGCGGCGCGCGCTCGTTCAGCACGTCGCGCACCGCGGCGTCCAACTGGGCCGCCTCGACCAGATTGTCGGCCTTGGCGACGCCGATGCGCCGGACGAACTCCCGGATGCCGGCGGCCGGCACGCCGCGCCGGCGCAGGCCGGCCAGCGTCGGCATGCGCGGATCGTCCCAGCCGGCGACATGGCCGTCTTCGACCAGCCGGATCAGCCGGCGCTTCGAGAGCACCGTATGGCCGAGATTGAGGCGCGCGAACTCATACTGGTACGGCCGCGCAGGCACCGGCAGATGCTCGACAAGCCAGTCGTAGAGCGGCCGGTGATCCTCGAACTCCATGGTGCAGATCGAGTGGGTGACATGCTCGATGGCGTCGGACTGGCCGTGGGCGAAATCGTAGGTCGGGTAGATTTTCCAGCGCTCGCCGGTGCGCGGATGGGCGGCGTGCAGGATACGGTAGAGCACGGGATCGCGCAGGTTGATGTTGCCGCTCGCCATGTCGATCTTCGCGCGCAGCACCCTGGCGCCCTCGGGGAATTCGCCGGCTTTCATGCGGCGCAGCAGGTCGAGGCTCTCGGCCGGCGGGCGGTCGCGGAAGGGGCTGTCCGTCCCCGGCTCGGTCAGGGTGCCGCGGCCGGCGCGCACCTCTTCCGCCGTCTGGTCGTCGACATAGGCGAGGCCCCGTCCGACCAGGTGTTCCGCCCAATCGTAAAGCCGGTCGAAATGGTCCGAGGCGTGGTAGAGATGATCGCCCCAGTCGAAGCCGAGCCAGCGCACGTCGGCCTTGATGGCGTCGATATAGAGCTGTTCCTCCTTCAGCGGGTTGGTGTCGTCGAAGCGCAGATGGCAGCGCCCGCCGAACTCCGCAGCGACGCCGAAATTCAGGCAGATCGACTTGGCGTGGCCGATATGGAGATAGCCGTTCGGCTCGGGCGGGAAGCGGGTGACGACTTCGCTTTCCCTGCCGCTCTCCAGATCGGCGCGGACGATCTCGCGGATGAAATCGCGCGGGATTTCTTCCGACGGGGCCTCTGGTCGGGCTTCTGACGAATCGGCGGCGGGCGGGGCGTCGGACATGACGGCGGAGGGTTCGGAACGGAAGGACTGGCGGGAAGACAGGTGCCAGAAGCCGGGCCGCCGGGAAAGCGGCCATATCGCCCGGCCCTTGTCGCCTTCTCCTTCGACGCCGCCTTCGCCGACTGACGTATAGCCGCAGACTTGCGGCGGTCTCGGGTGATATAACCGGCCGCCGGAAATCCGGCCGCAACGCCGGCTCACGCCCGGAAACGGTCGGGACGGGGCGAGGCCGGCATCCCGCGGTCGTATCACCCGGCGCCGGCGTGCAGATGAAGCATTACACCGAACGCACACTCGTTACCGGGGGAGCCGGTTTCATCGGCTCGCATCTCTGCGCGCGGCTGATTCGCGAGGGCTGCGACGTCATCTGCCTCGACAATCTGTTCACCGGCGCCAAGGCGAACATCGCCCCTCTTCTCGGCGCGCCGAACTTCGAATTCATCCGCCACGACGTAACGGAGCCGCTGCGCCTTGAGGTGGACCGCATCTTCAACCTCGCCTGCCCGGCGAGCCCGGTGCACTACAAGCACGATCCTGTGCAGACCGTGAAAACCTCGGTACACGGGGCCATCAACATGCTGGATCTCGCCCGGCGCTGCGGCGCACGCATCCTGCAGGCCTCGACCAGCGAGGTGTACGGCGATCCGCTCACCCATCCCCAGGCGGAAGACGATTGGGGCAATGTCAACCCGATCGGCCCGCGCGCCTGCTACGACGAAGGCAAACGCTGCGCCGAGACCCTGTTCTTCGACTATTACCGCCAGTACGGGGTCGATATCCGGGTCGCGCGCATCTTCAACACCTACGGCCCGCACATGCACGCGTCCGACGGGCGCGTGGTCTCCAATTTCATCGTCCAGGCCCTGCTCGGCCGGCCGCTGACCATCGCCGGCGACGGCAGCCAGACCCGGTCCTTCTGCTATGTCGACGATCTGGTCGACGGCCTGCTGGGCTATATGGCGCTCGACGATGCGCCGCCGGGGCCGGTCAATTTCGGCAACCCGCAGGAGACCGCCATCGCGCAGCTCGCCGAAACGATCGTGCGGCTCTGCGACAGCGGCTCGTCGACGGAGTTCGTTCCGCTGCAGGAAGACGATCCCGCGCGGCGGCGCCCGGATATTTCGCGCGCCGCCCGGTTGCTCGGCTGGTCCCCCGACACCGGACTGGAAGCGGGCCTCGGAGAGACCATCACCTGGTTTCGCGAGTTGCTGCGCACCGTGCCGGAAGACCGGATCGATGTCGCCCGGCCATGAGGCGGGCCGGCGTGAGACGGTCTGGGCCGTCGTCACCCCCGTCTTCGAGGACGGCGACTCCTTTGCCGCGCTGTGCCGGAACCTGGCGCGCATCGACGCCGGCGTCGCGCTGGAAATCCTCGCGGTCGACGACGGCACGATCGTGGCGCCACCCGCGGCCGACGCGATCCGCGCGGCCGGGCTGGCCGGCCGGATCGTCCGCCTGAAGCGCAATTGCGGGCACCAGACCGCCGTCTGGGTCGGCCTGACACTGGCGGCTGCGGAGCCGCGCTATGCGGGCGCCGTCGTCATGGACAGCGACGGCGAGGACAGGCCGGAGGATATCGCGCGCCTGATCGCGGCCGTCGGGCCGGACTGCGACGCCGCAGCCGCGCGCCGCGGACGGCGGCGGGAATCGCTGTCGTTCCGGCTGTTCTACCGGATCTATCGGGTTTTCTTCGGCCTTATGACGGGCCGCGTGATCCGGTTTGGTAATTTCTGCGCCCTTGGCCGGCGCGCCATGCTGCGCTTGGCCGCCATGCAGGAAACCCGGATCCACCTGGCCGCGGCGCTGATCAAGTCGCGGCTGCGGCGGGCGGAAATCCCCTGCGACCGCGGCGCGCGCTATCAGGGCCGGTCGCGGATGAACTTCACCGACCTGGCGCTCCACGGCCTGCGCGCGGTCGCCGTGTTCGACGACGCCGTGCTGACCCGGATGGGTGCGATCTGCGCCGGGGCGGCGGCATCGGGCGTGGCGATATTCCTGATCGGTCTGGCGCTGAAGCTGTCCGGCCAGACGACGCCCGGCTGGCTGACCTTCGTGACCGGCTTCCTGGTCCTGGTCTTTCTCCAGACCGCGATCCTCAGCCTGGTCGCGCTGATCATGAACGCGCTCGGCTACCGCTCGCCGGCGGACCTCGAAGCGGCTGCGGCGTCGTTGATCCTGGAGACCGAAACGGCCGCGGATGAGATCGCCCCAAATGAAGTGACTGGAGCGGGCGGCGGCGATTCCGCCCCCCGCAATCGTTCCGATGCGTGAGGAATCCGGCCGGATCCTGCGCTTCGTGCTGAACGGCCTGTTCGCGACCGCGGTGCACTACGCCGTCCTCGCCGGTCTGGTGGAAGGCGCCGGCATGGCTTCGGCAGCGATCGCCAACACGCTGGCGGCCGTGTGCGGAATCGCGGTGTCCTATGTCGGCAACCGCAGCTTCGTGCTGAGAAGCCGCGCGCCCCACCGCCGGGCGGGGCCCCGGTTTCTCGCCGGCTATGCCGCCGTCGTCGCGCTCCATGGCGGGGCGATGGCGCTCTGGGCGGATCTCGGCGGTCTGGACTACCGGATCGGCTTCGTGCTGTTCACCGGGGCGGCGGCGGTTCTCACCTATCTTCTGAACCGGTTTTTCGTGTTCCGGGAGCCCCGGGCGGAATTACCGTCCAGGTAATCCGGATCGGGCGCGCCGTCGGCGAGTCGCTCCAGCGGAAGGTTTCGCGCCGCAGCGGCTGCCCGGCGGCGAGCGCCGCCAGCCCCGGCGGGAGTTTCCTGCCGGTCCGCCACACCGCCAGCGCGCCCCGTTCGGCGATATCCCGCGCCGTGGCCCAGGGCGACTTCCGTGCGTCGGCATTGATCGACACGGAGGGGGTTCCGGGCGCCTTCAGCGCAACCAGCCCGGCGACCCAGTAATGGCCGGCAACGATCCGCGGCGGCGCGCCGGTTTCTTCGGCATAGCCGCGCAGCAGCCGGCCGGCGATCTCGTCCTGCGGCCAGGCGACCCGCACCGGCTTGTCGGAGATCGCCGCGCCGGACAGCACCGCGGCGGCGTAGGCCGCCGGGACCAGCACGAGCAGCCCGGCGGCCATCGCGCCGAGCCGGGCGAGCCGCCGCCCGTCGACGCGGCCGGGCAACAGCGCGATCAGCAGCAGGCCGGACCAGTTGAACATCGGCATCCCCCACATGTCCTTGAGCCCGAGGTCGCCGGCGACGGCCAGCAGCAGCGTCAGGACGAGCGGCCCGAGGCCCATGAAAAGGAGGAAACGCCGCGCCCGGGCCTCCGCCGCCGGACGGCGCGCGGCGCCGGTGCCGAACAGCCCGGCGGCCAGCGCCATCAGCGCGAACACGCCATGGTCCGCCAACTGGGCCAGCAGGAACGACACGGGGTCACCGGCCCGGCCCGAGGCCGCCCGCGTGGCCGCATAGTCGAGCGGCAGGAAGCCGCTTTCGATCAGGAAAGCGGCCTGCGGCGCCGCGACCAGGGCGCATGCGGCCAGCGCGATCCAGGGGCCGGGCCGGACCAGGCGGGCGCGGGCCGGCGCATCCGCCAGCATCCAGACGGCTGCAACCGCGAGCAGCAGGCCGGACGAGTATTTCGCCCAGAGCGACAGGCCGGCGAACGCTCCGAGCAGGATCCACCAGACCAGGCGCCCGCCCTGCACCGCGCGCCACAGTGCCAGGCCGGTCCAGGCCCAGAGCGGCATTTGCACGAGATTGTGGTTCACCTCCGGAGTCGGCCAGGAATAATAGAAGATGCCGGTCAGCAGGAGCGTGCCGGCGAGCGCCCGGCCGGGTCCCAGCAGGTCCCGGCCCAGCAGGTAGACGGCGACGAAGCTCGCGGCGACGCAGCCCTGGCCGAACAGGTAGACCGGCCAGAGCGCGCCGAAGGAGGCCCGGCGGACCGCTTCGAGCAGCAAACCGGGCAGGTTGGGATGCTTGTAGGTCGCGACGACGCCTTCCCGGCCCCAGACCAGCATCTCGACGACATCGAGCGGCGGCGCGCTGTGGGTCAGCGCAGGCGCCAGGGTCCAGAGAAGCGCCTGGGCCGCGCACAGCGCTACGAGCGCGCGCCCGGGTCGCGCCGTAACGGCTTCGAATAAGGCCATCGGCAAATCGGCCGCCTTGCGCCGCGGCGTGCCGGTCAGGCCGGCCGGTCGCCGGCGATGGAAATGCGGTGCATGAGGCGCCGGTGGCCGTGATAGTCGTTGAGCGGATAGTGCTGGGAGGCCCGGTTGTCCCAGAAGGCCAGCGCGCCAGGCGTCCAGACGAAGCGGCAGGTGAACTCGGCCTGGATCTGGTGCCGGAACAGGTAATCCAGGATCGGCGCGCTTTCCGCCTCCGTCATGCCCTCGAAGCGCGTCGTGTGCCCGGCATTGACGTAGAGCGCCGGCCGGCCGGTTTCCGGATGGGTGCGCATGACCGGGTGGACGGCCTCCTTCAACGTCTTCGCGTCCGCGCCCGGCCCGCCGGCATCGCCCCGGTTGCGGGTGATCTGGGCCGAGGCCTTGGCCGAACTGTTGACCGCGCGCAGCGGCCGGAGCATCGCCTTCAACCCGTCGGACAGGGTCTCCCAGGCGAGATACTGGTTGGCGAACAGGGTATCGCCGCCGGCCGGCGGCAGTTCCCGCGCCGCCAGCATCGCGCCCATCGGCGGCTCTGGGGTGTAGGTGGTGTCGGAATGCCAGACGCCGCCGAAATTGACCCGTTCGTGCTCCAGCTTGAGGACCGGCGCGACTTCCGGAAAGCCGTCGATGCCCTCGACCATGGGATAGGGCACCGGCCGGCCGAAACGGCGCGCGAAGGCCAACTGCTGCGCCGGGGTAATGTCCTGGTCGCGGAAGAAGATCACCAGATGGTCGAGCAACGCCCGCCGGATCGCGGCGACCGTGGCATCAGGGAGGTCGGCCGCCAGATCGACGCCGTGAATTTCCGCGCCGATCGCCGGCGCGATCGGCACGACCTTTAGATCGCTCGCGGTCGTTGCCCCGTCCATGCCCGGATTGAAGCGGCGGCGCGGGCGCTTGGCAAGCCGAACCTCATCGCGTTGTCCGGCGCATCCGGCCGCGCCATGCGCCGAAATCAGCCGGCCCGCGCCTCGAGCGTCGGTATTCCGGACACGTCAGCCTCGCGTTCCGCACGCGCCATGTCGTGCAGCCGTTGCAGGGTGATCCAGAAGCCGGCGCCGTTGCCGAACAGTTTGCCGAACCGGACCGCCATCTCGGCTGTGACCGGCTGCTTCTCGTTCAGGATGGCGTAGAGCGTCTGGCGGGAGATGCCGAGCGCGGCCGCCGCCGCCGTCCTGCTCATCGACAGGGCGGGCAGGATGTCCTCGCGCAGAATTTCCCCCGGATGCACCGGGTCGATGGAAGGATGCCGCTCGATCATCGGTGATAGTCCTCAATGTCCACGTCCGCTGCGCGGTCGCCGTCCCATCCGAAGGTGATGTTCGGATCGGTCGTCGGACAGACTGCGTTGGGGCCGGCCGCGAAAATGCCAAGCACTGCCTTACAACAATGACATCCGGTTACCCCCTGACCCTGGATTCATCTGCGAAAGCCCGGATGCGGTTCGCAAGCGGATGCGCCACGGCATACCTCCCCCTCTTCAGAGGGGGAGGCCAGGTGGGGGTGGCGCGTCGACAGACGCGCTTCGCCGCCCGGTATACAAAAAAAGGGCGAATCCTGCGGCGACTCAAGGCACCCCCATCGACCTCGCTGCGCTCGGCCACTTCCCCCTCTGAAGAGGATTTCTCTGCAAAAGGGGGATTCTCAAGCTGCGCGTAGTGTGATTCTTTGCGCTGCGGAACAGGTTGGGGGCTGTGATGAGCGATCGGGGTCAGTTGGGGTTTGCCGAAGCGTTTGTGTCTGCGGGTCTGGGCAGGAATCCGAAGCTGGAGCGTCTGGACGGCCTGATCGACTGGTCGCCGGTCGGCCGTCTGGCGGCCGATATGCGCCGGGCGCAGACCGGCCGTCCGCCCTACGACCCGTTGTCGATGTTGAAGGCGCTGTATCTGCAGGCGCTCTACGACCTGTCGGATCCGGGGCTGGAGGAGGCCCTGATGGACCGGCTGTCGTTTCGGCGCTTCTGCGGCTTTGCGCTGGACGCCCCGACGCCGGACGAGACGACGATCTGGCGCTTCCGGGAGCAGGCGGGTCCGCTTCTGAAGGCGGCCTTCGAGGAGATCGGCCGCCAGATCGACAAGGCAGGGCTGGTGGTGCGTCAGGGCACGCTGATGGACGCCACCCTTGTGGCCTCGGCCCGGCGTCCGCCGCGGCGCTCGGCGGGCGCCGGCGCCGGCCATCGGCAAGAGCCCGGCGCCGACTGGACCAAGCAGAACGGCAAAGCCTTTTTCGGCTACAAGGCGCATGTCGGCGTCGACCGGGGCTCGGGCCTGGTCCGGCGCGCGGTCCTGACCTCGGCCAAGGTCTACGAGAGCACGGTCGCCGACCGGCTGATCTGCGGCGACGAGAAGGCGGTCTACGGCGACCGGGCCTATGAGCACAAGGAGCGTCGCGCGCGCCTGAAGGCCGCCGGCATCAAGGACCGCATCATGCACCGCCGGCACAGGCATATGGCGGCGCTGCCTCATTGGCAGCAGCGCCGCAACCGGCTGATCTCCCGGCACCGGGCGCCGGTCGAGGCGGTCTTCTCCGCCCTCAAGCGCCTCTACGGCCAGAGCCGCGCCAAGGGCCTCACCCTCGAAAGAAACACCGCCCGCCTGATGGCCGCGGTCACCGCCTACAACCTCAGACGGGCCAGCCTGATCGCCGGACCCTGAGCCGGAAAACACGCCCGAAGACCCCGAACCGTCGGCAGACGCCCCTGTTGTGCCAGACCTGGCAGGGCCGACCGCCGCGCCTGCGCCCAAATCCCACAGCGGCAAAGTCGGACAGCGCACCGTCACCGACCGAAAACAACCGCAAGAAACCCGGTTCCAGACTTTCGCAGAGAAATCCTCTGAAGAGGGGGAAGGATACGGTGCGGCGGCTCTGCCTTTTCGAAGGAGAACCCCAAGCGGGATTCGGGCGATGTGCGGTGCTTTCGCAGTACAATCCTGACCCTAGGCGGATCGGGATACCGCCGCGCGGGCGTGTCCGCTTTTCTTGGCGGCGGACTTACCGTAGGCCGGGGCTGCCGCCGGAGAGTGCGAATCATGACCGCTATCGAGACCATCCCGCCCACCGACAATATTGCCGCCAACCCCTATGCCCCGGACCCGGAGCTCGAGGCGATCCGGCAATCCGTGCGCGCGCTGTGCGCCGGCTTTCCGGGCGAATACTGGCGCGGGAAGGACCGGGAGCGCGCCTATCCGACGGAATTCGTGCAGGCGTTGACCGAGGCCGGCTTCCTCGCCGTGCTGATCCCGGAGGCCTATGGCGGCAGCGGCCTCGGCCTGCGCGCCGCGACGGCGATCCTGGAGGAGATCCACAAGAGCGGCGGCAACGGCGCGGCCTGCCACGCCCAGATGTACATCATGGGCACGATCCTGCGCCACGGCTCGGCGGACCAGAAGGAACGCTGGCTGCCGGGCATCGCCTCCGGAGACCTGCGGCTGCAGGCCTTCGGCGTCACCGAGCCGGGCAGCGGGATCGACACCCTCTCCCTGCGCACGGTCGCCGAGAAGAAGGGCAACGACCGCTATGTCGTGAACGGCCAGAAGGTCTGGACCTCGCGCGCCGAACATTCCGACCTGATGCTGCTGCTCGCCCGGACGACGCCGAAGGAGGAGGCGAAGAAGCGGACGGAGGGCCTGTCCGTCTTCGTCGTCGACATGCGCGCGGCGCGGGGCAACGGCCTGACCATCCGGCCGATCCGCACCATGATCAACCACGCCACTACCGAGGTCTTCTTCGACGATTTGGAAGTGCCGGCGGAGAACTTGGTCGGCACGGAGGGCCAGGGGTTCCGCTACATCCTCGACGGCATGAACGCCGAGCGGGTGCTGATCGGCGCCGAATGCATCGGCGACGCCCGCTGGTTCATCGATAAAGCGCGGAGCTATGCCGGCGAGCGCCAGGTGTTCGGCCGGCCGATCGGCCAGAACCAGGGCATCCAGTTCCCGATCGCCAAGGCCTATGCCGCGACCGAGGCCGCCGACCTGATGGTGCAGAAGGCGGCCTGCCTGTTCGACGCCGGCGAGAAACCCGGCGCCGAGGCCAACATGGCCAAGATGCTCGCCGCCGACGCCGCCTGGGAGGCCGCCGACATGTGCATGCAGGCCCATGGCGGCTTCGCCTTCGCCGAGGAATACGATATCGAGCGCAAGTTCCGCGAAACCCGGCTCTACCGGACCGCGCCGATCTCGACCAACCTGATCCTGAGCTACATCGCCGAGCATGTGCTGGGCCTGCCAAGGTCGTTTTGAGGGTGCGGCACCGCCGCTGACCCGGATCGCGCTCCCATGAACCCCTTCGCCGACATTCTCGTCATTTCCATCGACCAGGCGGCTGCGGCGCCCCTGTGCGCGGCGAAGCTGGCGGACGCCGGGGCGCGGGTCGTCAAGGTCGAGCGACCGGGCGGCGATTTCGCGCGCTACTACGATACGGCGGTCAACGGCCTGTCGTCCTATTTCGTCTGGCTCAACCGGGGCAAGCAATCCATCGTCCTCGACCTGAAGGATGCGGCGGACGCCGCCCTGCTGCACCGGATGATCGCGCGGGCCGACGTGTTCCTGCAAAATCTCGCGCCCGGCGCGGCGGCGAAGCTCGGTTTCGGCTTCGGGGCCCTGCGCGAGCGGCACCCGCGGCTCATCACCTGCGACATCTCCGGCTACGGCGAGGGCGGCCCCTACGAGGCGATGAAGGCCTACGACCTGCTGGTGCAGGCGGAATCCGGCGTCGCGGCGATCACCGGCAGCCCGGACGAACCGGCCCGGGTCGGCGTCTCGATCGCCGACTTCTCCGCCGGGGTGCACGCCTACGGCGCGATCATGGAGGCCCTGTTCGCGCGCGAGAAGACCGGCGCGGGGCGGGCGATCTCGGTCTCCCTGTTCCACACGCTCGCCGACTGGATGAACGTGCCGCTGTTCCACAACGATCTGGCGGACGCGGGCTTCGCGCGGGTCGGCCTGCGCCATCCGACGATCGCGCCCTACGGCCTGTTCCGGTGCGCCGGCGGGGAACCCCTCGTGATCGCCATCCAGAATGCGCGCGAATGGGTGCGCCTGTGCGAAACGGTGCTGGAACGGCCGGACATGGCGGACGATCCGCGCTTCTCCGACAATACCGCCCGGGTCGCCAACCGGCCGGCGCTGGAGGCCGAGATGGGCGCCGTGTTCGGCGCGTTATCGCGCGAAGAGGCGATCCGCCGGCTGGAGGCGGCGCAGATCGCCTGGGGGCGGGTCAACGAAGTCGCAGACCTCTCGGCCCATCCCGAACTGCGGCGCGTGCCGGTCGAGACGCCGAACGGCCCGGCCCAGATGGTCCCGCCCGGCGCGCTGGTCCGCGAACTGGGCGAGCCGGAGCTCGGCGCCGTCCCCGCCCTGGACGAGCACGGCCCCGCGATCCGGGCGGAATTTGCCGCCGACGGAATGGGCGGCTGACCGGCCCGGCAGGCGTCACGTCGCCAGCCCTTTCACGAACAAACCGATCCCGGCGCAGAACAGCAGCGCCAGGATCAGGTTGCGGTAGCGCTCCTCCGGCACCCGGGCGCGGATGCGGCTGCCCACGAACATGCCGAGGCCCGCCGGGGCCAGCAGGCCGGCGGAGATCGCGCCGACCTCCCAGGTCACCGCCCCCTTGGCGACCAGCGACGCCGCCCAGGGCACGACGATGATGAACAGCACATAGCCGGACGCCTGGACGAACTCGTCCTTTTTCAGGCCGAGCACCTGCCACCAGGCCGCCAGCGGCGCAGCGAGCGAACCGGTCGCGCCCTGGAGCACGCCGAGCAGAAGGCCGACGGGAATCGCGAGCCGCGCCTCCCACACCCGCGGCAGGGCGGGCGGGATGCGCGTGACGTTGATGGCGACATAGCTGCACACGATGACGCCGAGCAGCACCTCGATGATCCGCTGGTCGACGGCGAACAGCAGTTCCGTGCCGCCCCAGACGCTGACCGCCCCGGCGAGCGCCAGCAGCGTGTAGCGCCGGGCGATTTCGCGCAGGCCGCCCATCTGGAGGAACAGCACCAGGTTCAGCACCAGCCCGGACACCAGGACGAGCGGCACCGCGGCCTTGGGCTCGATCAGGATCGACATGAGCGCGATCGCCACCAGCGGCAGCCCCATGCCGAGCAGGCCCTTGACCGTGCCGGCGAGGCAGAAGACGAGCGCCAGATAGAGATAGAGGATCGGTCGGCTCCGGACGGCAATGCGCCCGGCGAACGGGCCGGGCGGAATGGACCTTAGCGCCGCCGGCCGCGGCGCGATAGGTTCGGTCGCCGCATACGTCCCTTTCCGCCAGCGAGGCCGGCCCATGAGCCCGACGCCGTTTTCCATCGACGTTCCCCAGGACAAGCTCGACCGCATTCTGCGGCGGGTCCGGGACTTTCCGTGGCCGGAAGCGACGGTCGACAGCGGCTGGGCGCTGGGGCCGGACCCGGACTGGCTGCGCGATTTCTGCCGCTACTGGCTGGAGGACTACGACTGGCGCGCAGTGGAGACCCGGCTCAACGCGCTGCCGCATTTCCGCGCCGGGGCCGGCGGGCTGGACCTGCATTTCGTCCATTGCCGCTCGCCGCGGCCGGACGCCAGGCCGCTGCTGCTGGTCCATGGCTGGCCCGGCTCCTTCATCGAGTTCGAGGGCCTGTTCGGGCCGCTGACCGATCCCGCCGCCCACGGCGCGCCGGATGCCCCGGCCTTCCACGTCGTGGCGCCGTCGCTGCCGGGCTACGCCTTCTCGGACAAGCCGCCGGCGCCGATCGGCCCGCGCCGCATGGCCGGGCATATCGCGGCGCTGATGGGCGATGTCCTGGGCTATGACGGCTACATCGCCCAGGGCGGCGACTGGGGCAGCGTGATCTGCGGCTGGATCGGCCACGACCATGCGGGCCCGGGAGGAATGGGCCGGGACGACGGAGGCCGGTGCGGCGCGGTCCATCTCAACATGTTCGGCGTGCGCCCGTCGCAGGAACGGGACGGCGGCCGGATCGAGCCGGTGCCGCCGCAGACGCCGGAGGAAAAGGCATGGCGGCGCAAGGGCGAGCGCTGGCGCCTGAAGGAGGGCGGCTATTTCCACGTCCAGGCGACCAAGCCGGAGGCGCTCGCCTACGCCATGCTCGACAGCCCCGTCGGCGTCGCCGCCTGGATCGGCGAGAAATTCCGTACCTGGATCGACGGCCGCGAGGAGAGCCTGGACCGGGTCATCGGCCGCGAACGGCTGCTCACCAACCTGATGCTCTATATCGTGAACGACGCCTTCGGCAGCGCCTCCTGGACCTACTACGGCTATGGGCAGGACGGCGATTCGCTGCTGCCGCCGGGCAGCCGCGTCGCCGTGCCGACCGGCATCGCGAATTTCCCGCGCGAGATCATCCCCTTCCCGCCGCGGCCCTATGTCGAGAAGGCGTTCGACGTCGTCCACTGGACCGACATGCCGCGCGGCGGCCACTTCGCCGCCATGGAGGCGCCGGACCTGCTGCTGGCCGACATCCGCGCCTTCGCCGGGGCGCTCGGATAAGAACGGGCGCAATCGTCGAAGGTCGAAGGACATCCGGTGCGTCTGCGATCCTTTACGCATAACGTAAAGCCCAATAATATCTCCGATTCATGATCCGAGGCTTCAAGGACCGGCGCACGCGGCGTTTTTTCGAGGGCCATCGAATTGCAGCATTCCAGGGGTTTGCCGACCAGGCGCGCGGCGCATGACTTTGCTGGACAACGCCGAGTCGCTCCGCGACCTGGCAGGGCTGCGGAGCAACCGGTTGGAAGCGTTGCGGGGCGACCGGTCCGGTCAATATAGCATTCGGATCAACGCCCAGTGGCGCATCTGCTTCCGCTGGACGGGCGACGGGCCTGCCGACGTGGAAATCGTGGACTATCATTGACGAGACGGCGATATGAACACGAATAACGGGATGAGACCGGTGCATCCGGGCGAGATCCTTCGAGAGGAACTCGAAGCGGCAGGGCTTTCGGCCAACGCGCTGGCAAAGGCGCTGGGCGTTCCGGTCAACCGGATCACGGCGATTCTCAACGGCCAGCGGGGCGTGACCGCAGACACGGCGCTGAGGCTGGCGCGCTATTTCGGAACGACGCCTCAACTGTGGCTGAACCTGCAGAAGACCTGGGAGCTTCGCCGGGCAGAGATCGAAGCGGGCAGCGAAATCGCCGAACGTGTGACCCCTCGGCAGGCGATAGCTTAGCGAAGCAAAGACGAGACAATCCGCAAGTGACGCGGTGCCCGTTGCCTCGACCGGACGCATCGCGCGCGCGCCGATTCCATCGTGACGTGCGCCGTAGGTTCGACTATGACTGCCGCCCTGCGCACGGCGCGGTTGCCGGCCTTTCCGGCCGGCGCCGGGCCGATGAGCGAAACGAACCCGTCAACATCAGAAATCCGGGAGGTGTGACGATGAAACGATTGATGACAGCGGCGGCGGTTGTCGCAGCCGTCGCGGTCGCCGCCGGGCCGGCGTCGGCCAAGAATGTCCTGAAATGGGCGAGCCAGGGCGACGCCCTGACCGCCGACCCCCATTCGCAGAACGAGGGCCCGACCAACGCGGCGACCCTGCAGATTTATGAATCGCTGGTGTTCCGCGATCCGGCCATGAAGCTGATCCCGGCGCTGGCGACGAACTGGTCGACCGTCGCCGGCAAGCCGAACGTGTGGGAGTTCAAGCTGCGCAGGGGCGTGAAATTCCACGACGGCTCGGCGTTCAACGCCGACGACGTCGTCTTCACCATGCAGCGCATCAAGCTGCCGACCTCGGACTTCAAGAACTATGTCAAGAGCGTCGTCGACGTGAAGAAGGTCGACAGCCACACGGTGCAGCTCATCACCAAGGGTCCGAACCCGATCCTGCCCAACCAGCTGACCCAGATCGGCATCATGTCGGCCGCCTGGGCCAAAAAACACAAGGTCGAGAAGCCCCTCGACTTCAAGAATAACGAAGAGAGCTACGCCGCGCGCCACGCCAACGGCACCGGCCCCTACATGCTGAAGCTGCGCGAGCCGGGCGTCCGCACCATCCTGGTGCGCAACCCCGCCTGGTGGGGCTGGAAGGACGCCGGCGGCAATGTCGACGAGATCGTCTACACGCCGATCAAGAACGCCGCGACGCGCGTCGCCGCGCTGCTCTCCGGCCAGGTCGATTTCGTGCTCGATCCGCCGTTCCAGGACCTCAACCGCATCGGCCGCAGCGCCAAGCTGAAGGTCGTCCAGACGCCGCAGATCCGGACCATCTTCCTCGGCCTGGACACCGGCGTGAAGGAATTGCGGACCTCCGACGTCAAGGGCAAGAACCCGTTCGCCGACGCCAAGGTGCGCGAAGCGATGTACCGGGCGATCGACATCGCGGCGATCCGCAAGGTCGTGATGCGCGGCCTCGCCGTGCCGGCCGGCATCATCACCTCGCCGGGCGTCCACGGTTATACGAAGGCCCTGAACGAGCGGCCGTCCTACGATCCGGCCAAGGCCAAGGCCCTGCTCGCCGAGGCGGGCTATCCGAACGGCTTCACCGTCCGGCTGGACTGCCCGAACAACCGCTACAACAACGACGAGAAGATCTGCATCGCGGTCGTCGGCATGCTCGGCAAGGTCGGTATCAAGGTCAATCTGGACGCCATTCCGAAGTCCAAGCATTTCCCCAAGATCCAGAAGCGGGTGACCGACTTCTACATGCTGGGCTGGGGCGTGCCGACGCTGGATAGCCACTATGTGTTCACCTACCTCTACCACTCGAAGGGGCCGTGGAACGCAACGGGCTACGGCAATCCGCGGGTCGACGAACTGACCGACGCCATGCCGGTCACGGTCGATCTCAAGAAGCGCGACGCGATGATCGCCGAGGCGTGGAAGCATGTGAAAGGCGCCAATGCCTATCTGCCGCTGCACCATCAGGTGATCGTGTGGGGCATGTCGAAGAAGCTCGATCTGCCGATCCGGGCCGACGATTCCCCGCACTTCCGCTGGGCGAAGATGAGCAAGTAACGAGCGCGCGGGAAACCGCACCCGGCGTTATGTCCGCCGGCCTCCGGCTCCGCACGGCGCGGGATCGGGGGCCGGCGGCCCGTTTTTCCGGCAGCCGCCTGCCGGAAACCTGACCGGCCATGTTCAGCTATCTCGTCAACCGCGTGTTCCAGGCCATCGGCGTTCTGCTGGTGGTCGCCCTGCTGTCCTTCGTGATCTTCAATTACGTCGGCGACCCGATCAACAACATGGTCGGGCAAGAGGCGACGCTCGAGGATCGCGAGGAACTGCGCGAACGGCTCGGCCTGAACGATTCGGTGATCGTGCAGTTCCTGCGCTTCGTCGGCAACGCGGCGGAGGGCGAGTTCGGCATCTCCTACCAGTTCCAGCGCAAGGTCTCCGACCTGATCCTGGAGCGCATGCCGGCGACGCTGGAGCTGGTCTTCGTCTCGGCGGTCATTGCGCTCGCGGCGGGAATCGCGCTCGGAGTCTATACCGGCCTGCGGCGCGACAGCTGGCTCAGCCGTTTCGTGCTCACCGTCTCGCTGGTCGGGGTATCGCTGCCGACCTTCGTCATCGGCATCCTGCTCATCTACATCTTCTCGGTCGGCCTGGAATGGCTGCCCTCCTTCGGCCGCGGCGACACGGTGCGCATCGGAAACTGGGACAGCGGCCTGCTGACCGGCTCGGGCTGGCTCGCCATCATCCTGCCGTCGATCACCCTCGGCCTGTTCCAGCTTACCATCATCCTGCGCCTGGTGCGGGCCGAGATGCTGGAGGTGCTGCGCACCGACTACATCAAGTTCGCCCGCGCCCGCGGCCTGTCGCGCCGCGCGGTCAATTTCGGCCATGCGCTGAAGAACACGATGGTGCCGGTCATCACCATCGCCGGGCTGCAGATCGGCACGCTGATCGCCTTCTCGATCATCACCGAGACCGTCTTCCAGTGGCCCGGCATGGGGCTGCTGTTCATCCAGGGCGTCGAGTTCGCCGACGTGCCGATCATGGGCGCCTATCTGCTGCTCGCCGCCATCGCCTTCGTCGCCATCAACCTGATCGTGGACCTGCTCTACGCCGCCGTCGATCCGCGCCTGCGCGTCTCGGCCCAGCGCGGCCGGGGCACGGCATGACCGCCCGTCCCGCCGCCCGGCCCGCCGCCGGCGCCGCATCCGGCGCCGCCGGCCGCTTGCTCGGCGCATTCTATCGCGGCGCCGACAGCGACCTCGCCTACAGCTTCCGGCGCAATCCCGTCGTCGTCACCGCGGCGATCGTGACCCTGCTCTATTTCTTCGGCGCCGCCTTCGCCGACTGGCTCGCGCCGCACACCCCGTTCGACCCCTCGACCCTGAGCCTGGGCGATGCCGAGAAGCCGCCGGCCTGGATCGAGGGCGGCGACTGGAGCTACATCCTCGGCACCGACAACCAGGGCCGGGACATCTTCTCGACCATCCTCTACGGCAGCCGGCTCTCGCTCATCGTCGGCTTCAGCGCCGTCATCTTCTCGGTCGTGCTCGGCGTCGGCCTCGGCGTGACTTCGGGCTATTTCGGCGGCTGGTACGAGAGCACGGTGATGCGCGCCGCCGACGTGCAGCTCACCCTGCCCTCGATCCTGGTCGCGCTGATGGTCGACGGCGTCGCCCGGGCGATCTTCGCCGGCACCGATATCAAGACCGACGCGACCTTCGCGATCTACGTCCTGATCTTCGCCATCGGCATTTCGGCCTGGCCGCAATACGCCAGGGTCGTGCGGTCGGCGACGCTGGTGGAGAAATCGAAGGACTATGTCGCGGCGGCGCGGGTGATCGGCATCCCGCCGTGGCGCATCATGCTGCGCCACGTTCTGCCCAACACGATGGGGCCGGTGCTGGTGATCGGCACCATCGATCTCGCGCTCGCCGTCATCACCGAGGCGACGCTCTCCTTCCTCGGCGTCGGCATCCCGCCGACCCAGCCCTCGCTCGGCACGCTGATCCGGGTCGGCCAGGAGTTCCTGTTCTCCGGCCAGTGGTGGATCACCCTGTTCCCGGCGCTCGCCCTCGTGCTGCTCGTGCTCGCCGTCAACCTGCTGGGCGACTGGCTGCGCGACGCCCTCAACCCGAAGCTGCGCTGATGAACGACGCCGCGACCGTGCCTCTGCTCGACGTGCGCGACCTCAAGGTCGGCCTGCCGACCCGGCGCGGCCATCTTTCGATCCTGAACGGCGTCGACCTGCATGTGAAGGAGGGCGAGGTGCTCGGCGTGGTCGGCGAATCCGGGGCCGGTAAGTCGATCACCGGCCTCGCCGTGATCGGGCTGCTCGAGCCGCCGGCGCGGATCGACGATGGCGAGGTCTGGTTCGACGGCGCGCGGATCGACGGCCTCTCCGGCGACGCGCTGCGCCGGATCCGCGGCGCGCGCATCGGCGTCATCTTCCAGGACCCGCTGTCCAGCCTGAACCCGCTCTACACCATCGGCTTCCAGCTCACCGAGACCATCCGCACCCATATGGACCTCGGCGCGGACGCGGCGGAGAAGCGGGCGGTCGAGCTGCTCGACGAGGTCGGCATTCCCGCGGCGGCGTCGCGGCTCGGCGCCTATCCCCACGAATTCAGCGGCGGCATGCGCCAGCGGGTCGTGATCGCGCTGGCGCTGTGCGCCAACCCGCGGCTCATCATTGCCGACGAGCCGACGACGGCGCTCGACGTCTCGATCCAGGCCCAGATCATCGGCGTGCTCAAGCGACTGTGCCGGGAGCACGGCACGGCGGTCATGCTGATCACCCACGATATGGGCGTGATCGCCGAGACGGCGGACCGGGTCGCGGTCATGTATGCCGGGCGGGTGATCGAGGACGGCACGGTCGCCGAAGTCGTGCGCAACGCCTCCCACCCCTATTCCCACGGCCTGATGGGCTCGATCCCGACCATCGGCGAGCGCGCCGGCCGGCTGCCCCAGATCAGGGGCGCGATGCCGCGGGTCGGCGCGGTGCCGAGGGGCTGCGCCTTCGCGCCGCGCTGCCCGGAAGTCCGCGACCTGTGCCGGGCCGAACGGCCGGCGATGATGGACGGCCGGACGACGAGCGCCGCCTGTTGGCAGTATTCCCCGCGCTGGGTATCGGCAGGACCGGAATCCGGCACCGGGACGGCCGGGGCGGAAGGCGCGGCGGCCGATGGCTGAGACGGCGCTCCTGGAAGTCGAGGACCTGGCGGTCCATTTCCGCCTGCCGCTGCCGGTCGCCGAGCGGGCGATGGGCCGCAGGCCGAAGGTGCTGAAGGCGGTGGACGGCGTGAGCTTCGCCATCGGCAAGGGCGTCACCCTGTCGGTGGTCGGCGAATCGGGCTGCGGCAAGTCCACCGTAGCCCGGCTGATCGCGGGCCTCTACCGGCCGACACGGGGCCGGGTCGCCATCGACGGCCATGACGTGACGGCGGCGAAAGACCGGACGCGGGCGATCCGCCGCCGGCTCACCATGATCTTTCAGGACCCGCAGGCCTCGCTCAACCCGCGCTGGCGGGTGCGGGACATCATCGCCGAGCCGATCCGGGCGTTCGGCATCGCCGACGATGCGCGCGAAACCGGGCGGCAGGTCGACGGGCTGCTCGAACAGGTCGGCCTCGCCGGCGCCGACGGCGAAAAATATCCGCACGAATTCTCCGGCGGCCAGCGCCAGCGCATCTCGATCGCCCGGGCGCTCGCCAGCAAGCCGGACCTGATCCTGTGCGACGAGCCGACCTCGGCGCTCGACGTGTCGGTCCAGGCCCAGATCCTCAACCTGATGCGCGACCTGCAGGACGATCTCGGCCTGACCTACCTGTTCATCAGCCACGATCTCGCGGTCGTGCATCACATGTCGGACCGGATCGCCGTGATGTATCTCGGCCGCTTCGTCGAGGTCGCGGACGCCGCCGGCCTGTTCGCCGCGCCACAGCATCCCTATACGCAACTGCTGCTCGAGACGATCCCCGACCTCGGCATGACCGGGCGCGACCGCGAGGCGGTGGCCGGCGAGGTGCCGAGCCCGATCGACCCGCCGAGCGGCTGCGCCTTCCACCCGCGCTGCCCGCACGCCGACGAGCGCTGCCGCACCGAGCGCCCCGAACTGCGCGCAGCCGGCGATGCGGCCGTCGCCTGCCACGCGGTGGAGGAGGGCCGGATAATCGGCGCGCCGGCCGGCGGGACGCCCGATGGGTGAGCAACGTGGCCTGTCGCAGATATGCCGGCGGGCGTAGCTACCTCTGGTTGCCCAGGCCGCCGTAAATCGCGCGCTTCCTGCTCTCGGCAGTGGAGACCGTCCTGCCGAACCGGTCGCCGACGCCCGGCGCGGCGCGCGCCGCACTGTCGGCGGAGGCGGTCCCGCTGATCCGCTCGCTACCGTCCAGCACGTTGCCCTGGCAGGCCGCCAGCAGGAGTGCCGCCAGAGCGACGGCTGCGAATCGACCCGGCGGCACATGCCGGCGCGCCGGATCGCGGTCGTTTCGGGTTGAAGAGGCGTGCATGAGTCTGTCCTCGTCTGAAAGTCCGTTTCTCGAATCGATATGGCGATTGCCGGCAACGATTCAGCGGGCCGTGCTATGCAACGCGGTTCACAGTTCCGAGAGAATGCCGGTGCGCAGCATCGGCGGATTGAACGTGATCGGAAAGCCGACCGGCTGGCGGGCAACATGCTGCAGCCCTGCGGGCCGCGGTTTTGCCGGTTAGGATTGCCCCAATGCCCGAGCTTCCCGAAGTCGAGACCGTTGTGCGCGGGTTGCGGCCTGTGCTGGAGGGGGCGGTGCTGGTCCGGGCCGAGGCGCGGCGGCCGGATTTGCGGATTCCGATTCCGCCGGATTTCTCGGCCCGGCTCACCGGCAAGGCCGTGCGGTCGGTGCGGCGGCGGGCGAAATATATCCTGATCGAACTGGCCGGCGGCGATCTGGCGATCGTCCATCTCGGCATGTCCGGCCGGCTCCATATCGACCGCGGCGATCCCGAATTGCAGCCCCACGACCATATCGTGCTCAAGACCGACCGGGGCGACACCGTCCGGCTCAACGATCCGCGCCGCTTCGGCCTGGTCGCGCTCGACCGGGTCGAGACCGTCGACCGGCACCGCCTGTTCGCCGGGACCGGCCCGGAGCCGCTCGGCAACGCCTTCAACGGCCCGGCGCTCGCCGCGAAGCTGAAGGGCCGGCGCACGCCGCTCAAGGCGGCATTGCTTGATCAGAAGACGGTGGCCGGGCTGGGCAATATCTATGTCTGCGAGGCGCTGTTCCTCGCCGGCCTGTCGCCGAAGCGGCTGGCACGCACCGTCTCGGCGCGGCAGGCCGAGGCGCTGGCCGGGGCGATCAAGGACGTGCTGAACAAGGCGATCGCGGCCGGCGGCTCCAGCCTGCGCGACTATGTTCAGCCGTCGGGCGAGCTGGGCTATTTCCAGCACCAGTGGGCGGTCTACGGCCGGGAGGGCGAGGCCTGTCCGGGCTGCGACTGCGATGCCGGGGAAACCGGCGGCATCCGGCGGATCGTGCAGTCCAACCGCTCGACTTTCTACTGTCCGCACCGCCAGCGATAGCGCGCTTTGCGCGGCGGCGCGGGCGATTGCCGGCAGGCCCCGGGCAGTCTACATTGATTGCATGGCTGTAGCCTTCGATACCCTTTCCGCCGCCAAGGCGCTCGAGGCCGCCGGCGTGGCGCCGGACCAGGCCGAGGAACATGCTCGGCAGATGCAGGCTCTGAGGGCCGATCTCGCTACGAAAGCCGACCTGAAAGCCGCGCAGGATACCGCAGAATCCGGTCGGGACCATCTGGCGACGAAAGCCGATCTGGAGACCGCGAAGGCTGATCTGGAAGCCGGTCTCGCCGCGCAGGAAATCCGTATGATGGACCGCATGGCGCGCTGGTTTGTCTGGCACTTTGCCGGCATGGTCGGTCTCGCCGGCTTGGCGGTTGCGGCCATAAAGTATCTTCCCTGAGTGCGAAGACCGGCTCCTGTCCGGCGGCGACCGAACGTCAGTACCCAAGCGGGACATGGCGGTGCAGTCCCCTTCGCCTGTCGAAAGAGCAGCGGAGCAGCAGAATGGCCTATGAGAACATCATCTACGAAACCCGCGGCCCGGTCGGGCTGATCAGGCTCAACCGGCCGAGAGCCCTGAACGCCCTGAACTCGGAACTGGTCGCCGAGCTGGGCGACGCGCTGAACAGGGCGCAGGACGACGACGCGATCGGCGCCATCGTGCTGACCGGCAACGAGAAGGCCTTCGCCGCCGGCGCGGACATCAAGGAAATGCAGGCGAAGTCGTTCCAGGACGTCTATCTGGAGGATTTCATCACCAACGGCTGGGAAGTCGTCACGACGATCCGCAAGCCGGTGATCGCCGCGGTCGCCGGCTATGCGCTGGGCGGCGGCTGCGAGGTCGCCATGATGTGCGATTTCATCCTGGCGGCGGAGAATGCGCGCTTCGGCCAGCCGGAGATCAACCTGGGCATCCTGCCCGGCGCCGGCGGCACCCAGCGGCTGACCAAGTTCGTCGGCAAGTCGAAGGCGATGGAAATGTCGCTGACCGGCCGGATGATGGACGCCGAGGAGGCCGAGCGCGCCGGGCTGGTCAGCCGCATCGTGCCTCTGGACGACCTGGTGGACGAAGCGGTCCGGACCGCCGAAGCCATCGCGAAGCAGTCGCGCCCGGCGGTCTACATGACCATCGAGTCGATCGACCGCGCCTATGAAACGCCGCTGCGCGAAGGCGTATTGTTCGAGCGCCGGATGTTCCACGCCGCCTTCGCGACCGACGACCGGGCGGAGGGCATGGCGGCGTTCATCGAAAAGCGCGAACCGAAATTCCGGAACCGCTGATCCGTCGGGCGGCGCCCGGCTCCCGACGGCGCCGCCGCACCAGGGAAACTGTGCCGATGACCGACCTCATCCTGCATCACTATGACGGCTCGCCGTTCGCCCACAAGATCCGCGCGATCCTCGGCTTCAAGGGCCTGGCCTGGCGGTCGGTCCAGATCCCGATGATCATGCCGAAACCGGACCTGATGCCGCTTTCCGGCGGCTACCGGCGCACCCCGGTGATGCAGACCGGCGCCGACATCTGGCACGACACCCAGCTGATCGCCGCCGAGCTGGAGCGGCGGCGCCCGGCGCCGACTCTGTATCCGCAGGGCGGCGAGGGCCTGGCCCATGCGCTCACCTTCTGGGCCGACGGCGCGCTGTTCGGCACCGTGACCGGGGCGGCCTTCGCCCATATCGCCGACCGGATGCCGCCGGATTTCTTCGCCGACCGGGCCGCCATGCGCGGGCAGGAGCCGGCGCCGCCGGAGAAGATCATGGCCGCCGCGCCGCGGCTGGTCGCGGAGCTGAATCGCACGCTGAACCTGGTCGAGGGCTGGCTGGCCGACGGCCGGCCCTTCCTGCTCGGCGACGCCGCCGGACTGGCCGACTTCTCGATCTTCCATCCCTTCTGGATGCTGAACAGGGGCGGACGGAAGAACGCGGCATTGCTGGAGCCCTGCCCGAACATTCGCGGCTGGCTCGGACGGATCGAAGCCATGGGCACGGGCTCACCGGCCGACATGGACGCAAACGAAGCGCTGGACGCCGCGAAGGCCGCGGAGCCGGCCGATCCGGGCGAAAGCGAGCCGGACGACGCCGGCCCCGCGCTCGGGCAGACCGTCTCGGTACTGGCGGCGGACCGGGTGCCGGAAGCGGTGATCGGCGAGGTCGTCGCCGTGCGGCGCAACGAAATCGTCATCCGGCGCGAAGACGCGCGCGTCGGCACGGTCCACAACCACTTCCCGCGCTTCGGCTACATCGTCCGCCCGGCCTGAGCGGCCGCCGGCCGGTATCGGCAGCCGCGCCCGCGCCAAGAGGCGGTTTCCGTCCGGACGGCTCTACGCACTGCCCGGCGACAGCGAACAGCGGCCGCGGTCGGGGTTGGGCTCGACTTCGCGATCGAGCAGTTCGCCGAGCCTGTCGGCGCCGCCGACATAGGCGCCGTCCAGCCAGATCTGCGGCACCGTGATCGGGGTTTTCGGCCCGACGATCGGCTTGACCCGCGCCAGCATCTCGTAAAGCGCGCGGGGGTCCCGCACCACGTCGTGATAGGCATAGTCGATGCCCCCTTCGGCGAGGTAGGACTTGGCGCGGACGCAGTGCGGGCAGGTTTCCTTGCCGAACAGATGGTTGCCGGCCGGCGCGCTGCGCCGGGCCCATGCGTCGATCACGGCTTCGGTCAGAACGCCGCGGTTGAGCGCGTGGCCCTGGCTGACCAGCCGCCCCTCGACGATGACGATGGGGGCGTGCCAGCCGCCCTTGGGCAGGGGGCGCCACCATTCGCTCAGCCAGTCGTGAATGTCGACGGCGACCGGAATGCCGTCGAGTTCGTGGGCCATCGTATCCTGGATCACATCGAGGGTCAGCGAACACTCGCCGCACGGAATCTTCACCCTGAACGGCCCCCATGCGCCGGCCCAGCGATACAGGGTAACGGCGACGGGAGACGCGGTCGGTTCGGTTGCAGGCATGGCCGGTACTTTCTTTCGATCCCGCTGCGGGAAGCCTTCGCCCGGCGGCGGAGCCGGCTCGTCTTCGGGACTCGGTTCGCGGCTCGCCGGCGCTGATCGCCGAACAATAGACGTTCCTTCGAACCGGGGTAAACCGCCCTGCCGGCGCGGCCGGCGAAAATATCCGGCGGCGCGGGCGGCGCTGCCGCCGCAAGACGCAGTGTCACGCTGCTTTCACGGCCTCAAAAGCCTCCAGCGCCTCGCGTCGCGCCTCGGCGTGGTCGACGATCGGGCGCGGATAGGTTTCGCCCAGGTGGACGCCCGCCGCATGGAGCGCGTCGGGCGGCGCGTCCCACGGCCGGTGGATCCAGCGGTCCGGCAGGCCGGCCAGTTCGGGGACGAAGCGGCGGACATAGTCGCCGTGCGGATCGAACTTCCGGCCCTGGGTTACGGGATTGAAGATGCGGAAATAGGGCGCGGCGTCGGCGCCGCAGCCGGCGACCCATTGCCAGTTGGCGCTGTTGTTGGCGAGGTCGGCATCGACCAGCGTGTCCCAGAACCAAGCCGCGCCGGCCTGCCACGGGATCAGCAGATGCTTGACCAGGAAGGAGGCCGTGACCATGCGCAGCCGGTTGTGCATCCAGCCGGTCTGCCAGAGCTGGCGCATGCCGGCGTCGACGAAGGGATAGCCGGTCCGCCCCCGCTGCCAGGCGCGCAAGGCATCGGGTTTATCCTCCCAGGGAAATCCGGCGAAGCGCGGCTGCAGGGGTTTGTCCGGCAGGTCCGGGAAGTCGGCGAGCAGGTTGCAGCAGAATTCCCGCCAGCCGATTTCGGCGAGGAACTTCCGCGGGCCGTCATCGGCCGGGACGTCGGCCAGGACGCCGGTCGTGCCGTCGCGGGGCGCGGAGCAGGCATGGACGGCGTGCCAGACCTGGCGCGGCCCGATCTCGCCGAAATGCAGGTGCGGCGACAGGCGCGAGACCGCAGACAGGTCCGGCCGGTCGCGTTGCGCCGCGTAGCCGTGCAGGCCATTCGCCAGGAACGCCTGCAACAGCCGTTGCGCCGTCGCTTCGCCGGGCTGCCACGCGGCGCGCAGGCCGCCGGCCCAGTCCGGCGCCGTCGGCAGCAGGCCCCAGGAGTCGAGCGGTTCGCCGCGCACCGGGCGGGCGGCGGCGGCCGGTTCGCCGAACGCCGGTTCGGGCCGGGGCGGTACCGGCGGGTCCGCAGCCAGGCAGGCGCGCCAGAAGGGCGTGAACACGCGATAGGGTGCGCCGCTCCCGGACAGGACGGTCCCCGGCTCGAACAGCAGCGCGGCGTTGAAGCTCTCGACCGCCACACCCGCCGCCTGCAGGGCCGCCCGTATCGCGCCGTCGCGCCGGATCGCCCCGGGTTCGTAAAGGCGGTTCCAGCAGACGCCGCGGGCGCCGGTTTCGGCGGCCAGCCGCTCAAGAACCGGACCGGCCGCGCCGCGGCGCAGGACGAGTTCCAGGCCGTGGGCGGCCAGACTCCGCGCCAGCGAGTCCAGACTGTGGTGCAGCCACCAGCGGGATGCGCCGCCCGGCGCCCAGGGGCCGGCGCTGTCGCGGTCCAGGATGTAGACCGGAACGACCGGCCGGCCGGTCGCCGCCGCGGCGTGCAGCGCCGGATTGTCCGACAGGCGCAGATCCTGCCGGAACCAGACGATGACCGGCGAACCGGCGGCATGATCCTGCGGCATCGGCGACCTGCCTCAATCCTGCGGTTTTCATGGCGTCGCGCCCGGTTATAGTGCGCCCGGCCCGCCAGACCAGCCCTTGCGCAACTGCCGAACGACCGGACGACCAGCCATGACCGAAGCCGTTTCCGCCGCCGATCCGCACCCCCGCAAATCCGTCGACCTTCTGGGCTCGACCATGCGCTATGTCGATACCGGGGTCGATACCGGCTCGGGCGAACCGGTCGTGCTGATCCACGGCAACCCGACGTCGTCCTACCTGTGGCGCAACGTGATCCCGGAACTCGCCGGCACTTTCCGCTGCCTGGCGCCGGACCTGATCGGCATGGGCGAATCGGGCAGGAACCCCTCCGGCGCGTACACCTTCGCCGAACACAGCAAATTCGTCGACGCCTGGCTCGACGCCGTGCTGCCGGACGGCAGGCTGCGCTTCGTCGTCCACGACTGGGGTGGCGCCCTCGGCTTCCACTGGGCGGCACGGCACCCGGAGCGGGTCGCCGGCATCGCCTATATGGAAACCGTCGTCTGCCCGGTGCGCTGGGCCGACTGGCCGGAGCAGGCGCGCGGCATCTTCCAGGGCTTCCGCTCGCCCAAAGGCGAGGACCTGGTGTTGAACCGCAACCTGTTCATCGAAGGGGTGCTGCCCCATTCGGTGATGCGCGACCTGTCGGACGCGGAGATGGACGCCTACCGCAGGCCCTTTGCCGAAGGCGGCGAGGTCCGCCGGCCGATGCTGACATGGCCGCGCCAGATCCCGATCGACGGCGAACCGCCGGAGGTCGTCGCCATCGTCGAAGCCTACGGGGCGGCGCTGAAGGCGAGCGCGATCCCAAAGCTGTTCGTCAACGCCGAACCGGGCAGCATCCTGACCGGGCCCGCGCGGGACTATTGCCGGACCTGGGCCAACCAGGAGGAGGTGACGGTCAAGGGGCTGCATTTCGTGCAGGAGGATTCGCCGGCCGAGATCGGCGCGGCGTGCACCGATTTCTTTTCCCGACATGACGGCTGAGGAGGCGCAGCGATGAGCGAGACACTGGTCGAACTGGAGATTGCCGGCGGCGTCGCCCTGGTGACCATGAACCGGCCGAAGGCGCTGAACGCGCTCAACCGGGACATGACCCGCGCCCTGGTCGAGACGATCAATCCGCTGGAGCACGACCCGGACGTGCGCTGCGTCGTCATCCGCGGCGGCGATCATTTCATGGCCGGTGGCGACCTCAAGACCTTCCACGCCATGCTCGACAGGCCGCGCGGGGACAATCTCGTGGCGATCGAAGCCTTCGTTCACGAGGTCCACAGCCTGATCATCGCGATCCGACGCATGCCCAAGCCGGTGGTCGCGTCGGTCAGCGGCGCCTGCGCCGGCTTCGGGCTCAGCTTCATGTGCGCCGCCGACCTCGCCATCGCCGCGGACGACAGCTACTACACGCTCGCCTACACCCTGATCGGCACCAGCCCGGACGGCGGCTCGACCTATGCCCTGCCGCGGCTGGTCGGGCTGAAGAAGGCCACCGAACTGGCCCTGCTGGGCGACCGGTTCGACGCCGCGACGGCCAAGGACTACGGCCTGGTCAACTGGGTCGTGCCGGCAGCCGACTTGGCGGCCGAGACGGAAAAGCTGGCAGCCCGTCTGGCCGCCGGCCCGACCGTCGCCTACGGGCGCACCAAGGCGCTGCTGCAACGCTCGCTGGACAATCCGCTGGAGCGGCAGCTGCAGCTGGAGGCGGAGAATTTCTCGGCCTGCGCCGTCGAGCCGGACTTTGCCGAGGGCGTCTCCGCCTTCGTCGAGAAGCGCAGAGCGGCGTTCACCGGCAAGGCCTGAGGCCACCGACCGGGCGGGCGGGCGGCGCAGCGGGGCGCCGGACGGCCGTGAGCGCAGCCTATCTCGACGTTCCGCTCTACGGCCTCGCCGCCATCGTTCTGGCGACGCTGCTCGGCGGTGTCCTGCGCGGCTTCACCGGCGGCGCCGGGGCGGTCGTGGTCGTCATGCCGGTGCTGAGCGCCTTCGTCGGCGCGCGGGAGGCGGTGCCGGTCGGTGTCAGCCTGATGCTGCTGACCGGCATCCAGCTCGGCCCCAGGGCGATCCGCGACGCCGACCTCCGCGAGGCGCTGATCCTGAGTGCCGCCTGCGCCCTGCTGATACCGGCCGGCGCCTGGCTGCTGTTCACCCTGGACGAAGACCTGATGCGCCGGGCCGTCGCGGTGATCGCCATCCTGTTCGCCGCGATCCTGCTTACCGGCTGGCGCCATTCCGGGCCGCGCGGGCCCGCCATGGCCACCCTCGCGGGCGGTCTGAGCGGCCTGATCAGCGGCGCGGTCGGCATGGGTGGACCGCCGATGTTCCTCTACGTCATGTCCGGCACGGCGCCGGCCCATGTCCAGCGCGGCACGATCGCGCTCTCCAGCTCGATCACCCCGGTCGTCACTCTGATCGCGATGGCGGTCGCCGGCGCTTTCGTGCCCCGGGTTTTCTGGCTGATCCTGATGCTGGCGCCATTGTTCGTCTTCGGCACCTGGGCCGGAACGCGCTTCTTCGGCCGGGTCGACGAGGCCCTGTTCCGGCGCCTGTCGCTCGGCGCGATGATCGTCGTCTCGACGCTGGTGCTGTTTCTTTAGGAGCTTATCCCAAAAGGCAGGCGCCGACGGGCGAAAGACCGCGAGTCGGTTCCGATGGGCCAAGCAACGGTTCCCCCTCCCCTTGGATCGCTCTGCGAAACAGGCGCGCCGGCCGCGGGATTGCCTCCTTCTTTTTGGAACGGCCGTTCCAGTATTTTCTCTCCGCAAACGCCGTTTTTTCCGCAGTTTTCCGACGTTTTCGGGGCCATATGCCGAATTAGACATACCGGTCTGTTTTTTTACTGTTTTTTTGCACCTCGAAACGCCCAACCCCGCGGAATCGCTGGGAAACGCGCTTCGGGAGTGCCGCAAAAACAATCCACTTAGGAAATATTTCTACATCCTGCCCGAGCGGGATCGCCGGGG
This sequence comes from Alphaproteobacteria bacterium, assembly GCA_965202925.1. Taxonomy (GTDB): domain Bacteria; phylum Pseudomonadota; class Alphaproteobacteria; order Bin65; family Bin65; genus Bin65. Next base: position 201,434 of record CBDBCG010000006.1, read on the forward strand.
CAGGATGGCGGACGACAGCGCCACTTTCCCAACCCCTCCCCTCCCCGTCATTTCGACCGGAGCCCCGGCCCCCGGCCGGGGCGGAGTAGCCTGCCCCTTCGGCTTCGCTCAGGGCGGGCTCTGAGCGAAGTCGGACGGGAGAAATCCGGCTCGCGCTCCATCGTCGCCGCAGGCTCCGGCGCTTGGCCGGCCTCCGTCGCCGGCCGGATTTCTCCGCTCGCTTCGCTTCGGTCGAAATGACGGGCGGGGGGTGCGATCCGGCCGCAACGCCCCTCGACGGATTGGGCGGCGGATTGCGCGGCGGGGCGGACAGGGGGAAGCCTGCCGGTCCCCTCCCCGGCTTTCAGCATGGTCCGGGGGGCGTCGGCTGCCGCGGCGGGCGCACTTCGGGCGTTGGCAGAGCACATATAGGGAACAAAATTAGCGGTGTCAAGGACTATTATCAAAAAAATGGAAATATTTTGCAGACCGTCCCGGCGAACCCTGCCGCATGGAGGTCGCGGGGCGGCGGCCGAATCCTCCTTTCGCAGAGAAATCGATATTATAGGGGGAACGGTTTATCGAAATTCCCCCGATTTTGTAGGGGAGGGTTTGAAACCCTCCCCTACGGCCGAAACATACAAATGACGCTAAAATCACATTCATTCGCCGGCGCGGGCGGACGCGATCACCGGGTTCTGCCGGCCCGTCGATCATTGCGGATAGTGCCCTTTCCATGTGCGGCGCGCATCAGCCGGGTCCGCCGGTACGGCCCCCGATTTGACAGGCGGCGGCCCACCAGGCGGGGTGGGCCGCGGCGATGGCGCGGGCCGCGGCCGCCGCTTCGGCATCGCTGCCGAACAGGCCGAAGCAGGTCGCGCCGCTGCCCGACATGCGCGCCAGCCGGAGGCCCGGTGCAGCCCGCAGCGCCGCCAGAACCTGCGCAATTTCCGGCGCGAGCGCGATGGCCGGCGCTTCGAGATCGTTGCGGTTGGCGGCTGCGCGCGCCGCGAGTTCGCCGCCGCGATCCCGGGCCGGCGGCGAAAACGGCCCCGCCAGCGCGTCGAAGACACGCCCGGTCGACACCGGAACGCCCGGATTGACCAGGACCGCCGGAGCGGCCGGCGGCGCCGGATCCAGCGGCGCCAGCCTCTCGCCGATCCCGCGCATCCTGACGGTCCGGCCCGCAAGGCAGGCCGGCACGTCCGCGCCCAGGCCGAGCGCCAGCCGCGCCAGTTCGTCCGCGCCGATATCGGCCTGCCACAGCCGGGCGCACAGGCGCAGCGCGGCAGCGGCATCGGCCGAACCGCCGCCGATGCCCGCGGCGACCGGCAGGATCTTTTCCAGATGAAGCGCAGCATTCGCCGGGATGCCGCAATGCTCCGCCAGCGCCCGCGCCGCCTTCAGAACGAGATTACCCGCTCCATCTCCGAGCGCATCGGCAAACGGGCCGGTCACCGACAGGCTCAGGCCGGCGGCCGGGGCGGCGGTCAGCCGGTCGCCGATATCGGCGAAGGCGACCAGGCTGTCGAGCTCGCGGTAACCGTCCGGCCGGCGGCCGGTGACGTGGAGCCACAGGTTGATCTTGGCCGGCGCCCGCGCCTGCAACGCGGATTCGGGCTGCGAAGCGAGCGGCGGCATGACGGCTCCCCGGCGCGTCCCCCGGCGTCAGGCCGGCGCCCTAGTGCCGCATAACGGGCTTGAAGGGCGGCATCCCGTTCCTGAGCCGCGTTTCGATCTTCTTGCGGTCGGCGTCTTCCGGTCCGAGCCACAGGGCCCGGTTCCACTGGAAGCGCGCTTCGTTGCGCCGGCCCGCCCGCCAGTAGGCGTCGCCAAGATGCTGGTTGATGATCGGATCGTGGGGCCGCAGCTCCGCCGCCCGCTCCAGATGCCGGACCGCCGCCCCGAAATTGCCCAGGCGGTATTCCACCCAGCCGACGGAATCGACGATATAGCCGTCGTTCGGCCGCTTCTTGACGGCCTGCTTGAGCATGCCGCGCGCACGCGCGAGCTTCTCTCCGCGGTCGACCCAGGAATAGGCGAGATAGTTCAGCACGTAGGGCTGATCGGGATTGAGCCTGAGGGCATGAAGGAAATCCGCCTCGGCGCGCGGCCATTGTCCCGACCGCTCTAGCGCGATGCCCCGGGCGTACAGGAGATTCCAGTGGCGCCGCGCGATCTTCGGGATGCGCCCGATCGCCCGGTCGTAGGCCTTGACCGCGTCGCCGAACGCCGAGCGGCTGCGATGCACGTTGCCCAGGAGCCACAGGGCGTCGAACCGGCCCGGCCGTTCGTCCGCCATCTTTTCGAGAGCGGCCGAGGCAGCGGCGTGCCGATCGAGTTCGACCATCGTCGCCGCGGCAGACTTGCGCGCTTCCCAGCTGTAGACGGATCCGGACTGCAGCCTGCGGAATACCGCGACCGCGTCGCGATAGCGGCTGTCATGCTCCAGCACGCTGCCGAGCAGGAAGACCGATGCCGCATCGCGCGGCCGCATCCACACCGCTAGGCGCGCGAGCGGCAGCGCCTGCTCGGCCCGGTCCCCCTCGTCGAACGCGCTGGCCACGTTGAGCAACACCTCGGCCAGCCCGTCGGCCGGCGAGCCGATGACCGGCGTCACGGGCCCGTCGCCCAGATAGGCCGCCCGCAGGGACCGCATGGTCATCGAATCCGGGATGGTCGCCAGATGCCGGTCGACGGACTCCAGCGCCGCCGCCTTGCCGTCGGACCGGGCCAGGAAGTTGGACAGGGTTTCGGTCATCCTGAGCGACAGGAAGGACGGCACGCGCGAAATCGCCCGAAAGGCCTGCGCCGCGCGTTCAGTCTGGCCGGCGACATCGAGCAGATACGCCTCGTGCATGAGCCGGAACAGCTGGAACTGCTGCTCGCCGACGAGATCCCGATGCTCGTCCAGCGCCAGATCCGGATCGCCGTGGCGACCCAGCGCCAGCCAGGCGTGGATCAGGGGCAGCAGCAGCCGGTTGAAATTGTTGTGCGGCATCCGGTCGATATGCTTCTGCGCTTCGGCATACCGCCCGTTCCGCGCCGCATGCAGGGCGAGCACGAGGCGGGACATCGGCTGCCGGGGCACCAGGGACACGATCTGCCCGGCGAGGCCGGTTGCGCGCTCCATGCGGCCGGCAAGAATGTGGGACTGCAGCGCCTTGACCAGCAGGAAGGCGCGGCCGGCGGCCTTCGGTGTGACCGACGTGAAATATTCCGAGGCGCGGTTCGAATCCTTTTGCCGGGACGCGTGCAGCGCCGACAGATAAGCGCCCCAGGAGGTCAGGGGCCGCAGCTCCGCCGCCAGCGCGGATTCGCCGGCGCCCGAAACCGGAGCGGCCGACGCCGGAAAGGCCGGCGCCAGCAAGACCGTTGCCAGCAGGACCGGCAATGCCGCCCGGATCGCGGCGCTGCGGCGCGCGCGCCGCCTACATGTTCGGATAGTTCGGGCCACCGCCGCCTTCCGGCACCGCCCAGTCGATGTTCTGGGTCGGGTCCTTGATGTCACAGGTTTTGCAATGCACGCAATTCTGGGCGTTGATCTGGAGCCGCGGATTGGCGCCGTCGTCGTCGCGCAGGATCTCGTAGACGCCGGCCGGGCAATAGCGCTGCTCCGGCGCGTCGTAGAGCGCCAGATTGTGATCGACGGCCACGGCGCCGTCTTTCAGCACGAGATGGACCGGCTGGTTCTCCTCGTGGTTGGTCGCCGAGAAGGACACGTTGGTCAGCCGGTCGAACGACAGCACGCCGTCGGGCTTCGGATAGTCGATCGGCCGGTGCTTTTCCTTTGGCTCGGTGGCTTCGTGGTCCGGCCTGGTCGCCCGCAGGGTCCAGGGCGCCCGGCCGCGGAACAGCTGCTGGTCGATGCCGAACAGCAGGGTGCCGGCGAGAAGGCCCTTCTTCATCAGCGGCTTGAAGTTGCGCGCCCGGTGCAGTTCGTCCTTCACCCAGCTCTTTTCGAACGCCGCCGGATAGGCTTCCAGCTCGTCCAGCGCGCGGCCGGCCGCCACGGCCTCGAACGCCGCTTCGGCGGCCATCATGCCGGTCTTCATCGCCGTATGGCTGCCCTTGATGCGCGGCGCATTGAGAAATCCGGCATTGTCGCCGATCAGGCAGCCGCCGGGGAAGGTCAGCTTCGGCAGGGACTGCAATCCGCCGGCATAGATGGCCCGCGCGCCGTAGGCGATCCGCTTGCCGCCTTCCAGGAAGGCGCGCACCTTCGGATGGTGCTTGTAGCGCTGGAACTCCTCGTAGGGGCTGAGCCAGGGGTTCCTGTAGTCCAGCCCGACGACGAAGCCGAGCGACACCAGGTTTTCGTCGAAATGGTAGAGGAAGGAGCCGCCATAGGTCTCCCGGTCGAGCGGCCAGCCGGCGGTATGCATGACCAGGCCCGGCTCGTGGCGCGCCGGCTCGATTTCCCACAGTTCCTTGATGCCGATGCCGTAGGACGGCGGATCGGCCGCGTCGCGCAGTCCGAAGCGGGCGTCGAGCTGCTTGCCGAGCGAGCCGCGGCAGCCTTCGGCGAAGAGGGTGTATTTCGCCAGCAGCTCCATGCCCGGCGTGTAGTTCGCCGTCTTCTCGCCGTCGGCGCCGATGCCCATGTCGCCGGTCGCGACGCCGCGCACCCGGCCTTCGTCGTCGTAAAGCACTTCGGCGGCGGCGAAGCCGGGATAGATTTCCACGCCCAGCGCCTCGGCCTGCTCGGCCAGCCAGCGGCACAAATTGCCCAGGCTGATGATGTAGTTGCCGTGATTGCCGAAGCAGGCCGGCAGGAACAGGTTCGGCACCTTGAACCCGCCCTTTTCGGAGAGGAAGAAGAAGCGGTCCTCGCTGACCGGCGTATCGAGCGGCGCGCCGCGCTCCTGCCAATCGGGCAGCAGTTCGTTGAGCGCGCGCGGATCAAGCACCGCGCCGGACAGGATATGCGCGCCGACCTCCGAGCCCTTTTCGAGAACGCAGACCTCGATATCGCCGCCCGTTTCCGCGGCAAGCTGTTTCAGGCGAATCGCGGCAGCCAGGCCGGACGGGCCGGCGCCGACGATCACGACATCGTATTCCATCGCTTCGCGGGCCGATTGCTCTTCCGTCATCCCGTCCGATCCCGTCCTGTGCCGGCGTTCCGGCGACTCCCGCGACGGCGCCCTAAGGGCTTGTAACGCCAGCGGCTTTCCACGAAAGTCGTGAGAGCGCGCGCAAGCGCAAGGGCCTTGGGTGCGCGATACAGGACACTTAGCGCAGAGGGCCGTTTCGCGCCATGCCCGATCGCACACAGCGGCAGCCCCCGACGGCGGCGGACGCGCTGCGGCACGCGCTCGCCTGGCAGGTCGAAGCCGGTGCGGACGAAGCGATCGGCGAACATCCGGTCGACCGGCGGGACTGGGCGCCCCGCGCCGCCGCAGCGGGGCAGGAGCCGCCGCCCCCGGACGGCCAGACGCCGGGGCCGAATCAGGCGCCGATGCCGCCGCGGCAAGGGCCGGGGCCGGCGCCCCTGCGGGCGCCGCCCGCTGCGCCGATGCGCCTGGAATCGACCGGCGAAACCGTGGCGTCCGCCCGGGAGAGAGCGCGCCGGGCCGGGACGCTGGACGCGCTGCGCGACGCCGTCGCCGCCTTCGACGGCTGCGGGCTGAAGAAGACCGCCATGAACACCGTGTTCGCCGACGGCGCGCCGGGCGGCCGGCTCATGCTGATCGGCGAAGCGCCGGGCGCGGAGGAGGACCGCCAGGGCAAGCCCTTCGTCGGCGCCAGCGGCCAGCTGCTCGACAAGATGCTCGCCGCCATCGACCTGAGCCGCGAAAGCGACGCCTACATCACCAACATCGTGTTCTGGCGCCCGCCCGGAAACCGCGAACCTTCGGCCGCCGAAACCGCGGTCTGCCGCCCCTTCCTGGAGCGCCACATCGAGCTGAAGAAGCCGGACATCCTGGTCTTTCTCGGCGGGCCCTCGGCCAAGACGCTGCTGGGCCGCAAGGAGGGCATCACCCGGCTGCGCGGACGCTGGTTCGAATTCCGCACGCCGGACATGATCGAGGCCGGCGCCGACCCGGTCCCGGCCATGCCGCTGTTCCATCCGGCCTATCTGCTGCGCAGCCCGCTCAACAAGCGGGAGGCCTGGCGCGACCTGCTGGCGATCCGGGAAAAGCTGGACGCCCTGGGCGGGGAGCCGGATTCGTGAGGCCGGGCAACGCCGCCGCCGGAGAAACCGCATGACGAAGATCGACGAGAGCCGGCCCTTCCTGCCGGTCAACATCGTGGTGATGACCGTCTCCGACACGCGCAGCGCGGCCGACGACCGGTCCGGCGACACGCTGGCCGGGCGGATCGAGGATGCCGGCCATGTCGTCGCCGACCGCAGGATCGTGCCCGACGAGATGGCGGAGATCGTCGCCGCGCTCGACGGCTGGATCGCCGATCCGGACATCGACGTCGTCATTTCGACCGGCGGCACCGGCGTGACCGGCCGCGACGTGACGCCGGAGGCCTTCGAGCGGGTGTTCGAGAAGAAGATCGAGGGCTTCGGCGAACTGTTCCGCTGGATCAGCTTCCAGAAGATCCGGACGTCGACCGTCCAGTCGCGCGCGGTCGGCGGCGTCGCCGGCGGGACCTACCTGTTCGCCCTGCCGGGCTCGCCCGGCGCGTGCAAGGACGGCTGGGACGAGATCCTGCAATACCAGCTCGACAACCGCTACCGGCCCTGCAACTTCGTCGAACTCATGCCGCGCCTGCAGGAGCATACCGGGCGTTAGCCGGATTTCTTCCCGCGGCCACGGGCGGAACGGCCCTTTTGGAACCGGCGGGACAGGAAAGCCGGGCTGCGGGGCCGCGGGTGCAGCGGTCTACTGCAGATGGCGTTCCTGTCCGTAGTAGCGGCGCAGCGCCGCCTGATAGCGTTCCAGTGCCGGAACGAAGGCGTTGGCAGCGTCCGCGCCTGCAACAGCCTGATCGTGCAGTTCGGCGACTACCGCCGCCTCGTCCACCCCCGTGACGCGCCCGTCCCGGACGATTTCGCGCCCCCGGGACCACACGGACGCGACATGGCCGCCGGTGGCCCGGCCGAGAAGAATATCGACCTCGGACGTTCTGGAACTGACGACGTCGCCGCCCAGCCGGTCCCAGTCGAATACGATCAGGTCGGCCGGCGCCCCCGGGGCCAGCGCGCCGTCGCGTTCGCTGCCGTCGACCACGCCGAAACCGTTGACCGTCGCCGCACGCAAAAGGTCTGCCGCCGAAAGGCCCGGATCGAGCGAACTGCCCCGGTGCAGGCGATAGAGCAGGCGCAGCTCCCGCAGCGCGTCGTCATCGTCGTCCAGAGACAGGGCGTCGATCCCGATCGCGAGCCGCACGCCGCGTCGGACAAATTCCGCGACCGGCGCCACGCCCGAACCGAGACGCAGGTTCGAACTGGCGTTGAGCGCGATCGTCACGCCGCGTTCCGCCAGGAGTTCGCACTCCTCCGGCCGCAGCCAGACGCAATGGGCCAGGGTCAGGCGCGGGGACAGCAGGCCGAGCGCCTCCAGATGCGCAACGAAACCGCCCGGAAAGCGGGTATCCGCCCAGGCCCGCTGACGCCGCGTTTCCTGACAATGCATGTGGACGCGCCGGCCGGTCCGGGCCGAGGCTTCCGCAACGCTTGAGAGCAGATCGTCCGACGCCCATTCCAGGCCATAGGGGCCGAACTGGACGTTCACGGTCGCGGATTCGCAGTGCCGCGCAATTTCGCCGACCATCGCGACCTGCTCCTGCACCGACGGCAGCGGCCGGGCCCAGCGCGCCCGCAAGGCATCGCGGTCCGCCTCGTCCAGGAGGCCGAGAATGGTTTCGTCTTCTCCATAGCCCAGGCGATGGCGATCGACCATGGGAACGACGAAAGCGATGGGCAAACCGATATCGCCGGCCGCCCGGCACACGGCCTTGGCCTCATCGATGAGCCGATCGAAGCGCTGCGGCATGTGGCAATGCACGGCAGCCGCTACGCCGGAGCGCGCCATGCGAGCGAACGCCGCCGCTGCAAGCAGATAGGGATCGACCGGCGGATGGAGGGCGGAAGCGCCAGCCAGCCAGATCTCCAGCGCATCGTCCAGCGCGCCGTATGCAAGACGGCTCAATCCCCGCCCATGATCGTGGGCGTTTGCCAGCGCCGGCATGACGAAGAGCGGCGAGGAGCCTTCTTGCGCCGGGCATTCCTGCACATCGGAAACCGTGCCGCCCCGTATCTCGATCCGGCGGTTGTACGCGACTGCAGCCCGGTCGGGGTCCGCGAGCAGCCGGTCGGCGAATATCTGCATTGTTCCCGATCTTGCGGTCATGGCCGAATGATCAGGTTTGGCAACCAGGTAGCCAGCGCGGGGTAGACGACGACAAGGATCAGCACCAGCAATTCAAGGGCGATGAACGGCCCTGCGGCGACATAGATCTGGCGCAGGGTAATCTGCGGCGGCGCCACGCCTTTCATGACGAACAGAAGCAGTCCGAACGGCGGCGTGGTCAGGCTTACTTCGAGCACAACCAGGAGCAGGACACCATACCAGACCAGGTCGAATCCGGCGTGCTGGGCCAGCGGCATGAAGAAAGGCAGGGTGATCAGCATCATGGACAACTGATCAATGAACGCGCCGAGCGCAAGCAGGATCAGCAGCATCAGGACGAGCAGGGTAATCGGGCTGAAATCGAGTTCGATGGTGACTTCCAGCAGGCCGTCGACAGCGCCGGAGAAGGCGAGAATCTGGGCGAAGGTGACCGAAGCGCAGATAATGAACAACGCCATGCCGGTTACCTTGGCCGCTTCGATGAGGGCTGTGCGCAGGGCGTGCCGCGTCAGGCATCGATAGGCGACCGCCGCGATGACCGCGCCGACTGCGCCCAGCGCAGCCGATTCCGTCGGCGTCGCCCAGCCTGCGAGGATGCTGCCGACGACCAGGACGAACAGCGTCATCAGCGGGACGACGTAGATCAGGAACGGTCTGACCCGGTCGCCCGGCGCCAGGCCCTCCTGCACATAGGCCGGCGCCAGACCGGGGTTGAGGCGGCAGCGCACGACGATATAGGCGAAGAAGAGCAGGGCGATGAGAAGGCCGGGCACGATGCCGGCAACCAGCAGTTCGGCCACCGGTATCTGCGCCAGGCTGGCCAGAAGCACCGCCAGCGCCGAAGGCGGAATGAGCATCGCTATGCCGCCGGTCCCGAGGATCGGACCCATCGCCATCGACGGGTGATAGCCGCGGCGCTGCATTTCCGGGAGCAGGGAACTGCCGAGCATGGCGACATTGGCCATCGTCGAGCCGGAGAGGGTCGAGAATATCGTGCCACCGGTGACCGCAACCAGCGACAGGCGCCCCGGTACGCGGGCGATCAGCCGGTCCACGGCATCGATGGCGCGAAACGCCATGCCGGTGTGAAACATGATCTCGCCCATCAGGATAAACAGCGGGATGGGTGCGAGGGAAAAGGTCGTGACCGACCAGACGGCATTGCGCACCAGCTGCATGAGGCCCGCCTCGCCGCCCAGGAAAACCACTGCGCCGACCAAGTTGACCGCAAAGAAGGAAAAGGCGACCGGCAAGCCGGTCGCCATGAAGAGGATCAGCATGCCGAGCAGCAGACCAAGCGCGAAATACCATTCCATCGGTCAGAGGCCGGCGTCGGCCGGCCTGGCGGCAGGCCCTCCGCCGGAGGCGGCGGCCCGCCGATAGAGCCTGCAGCCGAATTCGATTGCCATCAGCGCGCCGGACACCGGCACAAGAGCGAACAGCCACCACTCCCGGATCGTCATGATCTTGAAGATTTTCGTGTCGGCCGCGTAGAGCTCAATGGTCGAGCGCAGCCCATAATAGAAAATCACGGCGCACACGATCAGGCCGGCGGAATTGCCAACCAGCGCCAAGATGCGGCGCCCGCGCGGTCCGACGATTTCGACCAGCAGATCGACGCTCACATGCGCCGAGTGCTTCAGAACCCACGGCGCGGCGAGAAAAGTTACGGCGAGCAGGCTGTATTCGACGATCTCGATCATCCAGGGAAGCGACCCCAAGCCGGTCCCCCGAATGACGATTTCCGCGGTTATGCCCAGTGTGACGAGCGCCAGCAGGAGCGCCGCGACCATCCCCAGCGCTTCCAGAAGCGCATCGTATACTTTCGAAATCCGCGCCATCGGCGGGCGGAGCCCCGGCGGCAGCGGCCGGCGGCAATCGCCGCCGACGCGCAACCACGAAGGTCTATTTCAGTTCCGTCAGCTCGCGGATTTTGGGGCCGTTCACCGGATCCTTTTTCATCACATCGGCCCAGCCGGCCCGGGTCGCCGTTTCAAGGAACCTCTTGCGTTCGGCGCCTTTGAGCACGATCGCCTTGACGCCGTCGCGCGCCTGCTTGGACCGCTCGCTCTCGTTCGTTTCCTCGCGCTTGGTGCCGAACTCGTTCTCCAGGCGTATCTGCACGTCGTGCAGCACCTTTTGTTGCGCCGGCGTCAGCTTCTTCCAGGTGTCGAGGTTGACCAGCACGCTGACCTCGGCGGTGAAGAAGCCGGGCTCGACCCGGTATTTGAGCACCTTCTGCCAGCCCCAGGCATGAATTCCCCAAAGCGGCCAGCCGAGCCCGTCGAACACGCCGCGTTCGAGGCCGGTATAGGCCTGGCTCGGCGGCGTGGTGATCATCACACCGCCCAGTGCCTCAATGAAGGATTGGTAGACCGACGTGCCGCGGATCTTGAACCCCTTCAGGCTTGCGCCCTCGATCGGCTTGGTCAGGTAGAAATGGAAATTCACCCCGTCGCCCCAACGCCCGAGATAGTGGACGTTCATCTTTTCGGCGTGGAGCGGGCGCAGCAGCGCGAAGGCCCCGTTGGTGCGCTGCTGCTGGACCGGCACGGTCGACATTTTCTGCGCGTCGGCGATCGGCAGCAGCTTGTTGTAGAACGTACCGGACAAATGGACGAGATCGAGGACGCCGGACTTCACTGCGTTGCCCATCTGGAACGGGTTCATCGCCTTGAAGCCCGCGGCCACCATCTTGACCTTCAATCCATGGGCGCCGCCGGCTTCGTTGGCGCGCTTTATCCATGTCCGGATATGCGGATACCAGATGCGGTCCACCGACGGCAGAAAGGTGCCCGCTTTCAATGTGATCGTGTCGGCGACGGCTGCCGCGCCCGCCAGTTGCGCGCCGAGAATAACGGCGCCGGCAATTCCAATTCCCGATTTTGCGAACATCGATTTCTCCCCTTTGCGGCGCGCCCAGACAGCGCCGTGCCGTCCAGCCCGTCCCGCAAGGGCTTATTCCTTCGGCCGGCGGCAGACCCTCTGCTAATTCCGAATCGGGGGCCTCGGCCTGCTCCCTTGCGGCTGGACGCAGCGAGGGTCTGTTTTTAGTGTAGGCTATATCCGGTTGAGCGTCGACCGGCGTTGCCGCCGTGCACGCGGCCGGATTGCAGGGCGCATGCATCCCTGTGTGCCCGTAAACCGGGATGGAACGGAACAGCATGCAAACCTATCGCCTGGCCACGGTGGAACACCGGGGCCGAATCTTCCCCGTTGTCGAGGTCGAGGGAGTGCTGATCGACTTCGGCACCGGTTACGAGGCCTACAAGCGGGATACCGGCACGCGCGATTTCTTCAAGGCGAAGCATGGCTACACCATGCTCGACATTCTCGAAGAGTGGGCGTTGTTCGAAGCCGCTCTGGATGGCTTCGCAGAGCACGCCGCATCCCGGGTCAAGGGTGCCCTGCCGGACTATGCCTACCGGACCGGCGAGGTGACCTTCCTGCCGCCCGTCCTGTACCCGAACAAGATCCTGAATGCGGGCTCAAACTATTACGATCACGCGCTGGAAATGGGCGCGGCGGCCCCGGACCGGGACAAGCACGAGCCCTATTTCTTCTACAAGGGCTCAAGGCACAACGCGGTCGGCCACGGCGGGACGGTCTATCTGACGCCGCGCGCCGACTATATCGACTGGGAAGCGGAGCTCGCGGTCGTCATCGGCCGCACGGCCAAGAATGTGCCGGTCGACGAGGCAATGGACTATGTCGCCGGTTTCACCTGCTACAACGACATCTCGGCGCGCGACCGCATGATCCGCCACGGCGAGACGTTCGATTACGACTGGTTCGCCAACAAGGGGAACGACAGTTTCGCCCCGATGGGCCCGTTCATCGTACCGGCCAGGTTCGTCGGGGATATTTCAGATATCCGCATCAGGTGTTTTCACAACGGCGACAAGGTCCAGGATTTCAGCACCGACAATATCGTCTTTCCGATACACGAACTGATCGCCAGTGCGTCGGCGGTCACAACCCTTTCGCCCGGCGACGTCATCGCGACGGGAACCGGCGCCGGGGCCGGAATGGCGCACGGGATTTCGGTCGAGCACGGCGAAATCCATAAGGTGTTCGAACATATGTATGCGGGCAGGAGCCGCCTGCTGGCGCCGGGCGACACCATTGCCGTCGACATCGAAGGAATCGGTCGGCTGGAGAACAACGTCGCGGCCTATCCGAACGACCCGAACCGCGGCTGAGCGGAACAGTCATGCCAGATCGAATCGACCGCCGCCTGCGCGAGCTCGGGATTGTCCTGCCGGCTCCGGCCCCGGCTTTTGCGAGCTACCTTCCCTGGAAAATTTCCGGCAATACGGTTTACATCTCCGGTCAGGGTCCGTTGGTCGACGGCAGAATCGAGGAAAAATTCTGCGGCCGGGTCGGCAGCGATCTTTCGATAGAAAACGGCCAGGCGGCGGCGCGGCTGACGGCGCTCAATGTGCTCGCTCAGCTGAAAGACGCGTGCGGCGGCGATCTGGATCGCGTCGCCGGCTGTATTCAGCTGATGGGCTTCGTGAATTGCGATCCGGGCTTCACGCAAACGCCGACGGTGATTAACGGCGGATCGGATGCGATCGTCGCGGTGTTCGGCGAAGCCGGCCGCCATGCGCGATACGCGATCGGCTCGCACGCGCTCCCTGCCAATATCGCCGTCGAAATCGCCGCGATTTTCGATCTCTCCTGAGGGCTTCCGCCATTCAGGGCGCCGGTCCCCGGCCTGGAGCCTGCGACAGTTCCCGCTGTATCCCTTTCCACGCCCGGAAGGCCGCGCCGTCGTCGATGTCCGCCAGTGTTTCGGCGAAGGCGATGCGCCGGTGGCGCGGCACGGTGCGCAGCGTGGCGGCGAGGGTTTCCGGGCGCGACCAGGGAACCTCGTCGAACAGGCCGCCGCACCGCACGGGGCCGCGCTGGCCGACCAGCCAGAAACCGCCGTCCTCGGCCGGGCCGAACAGCAGGTCGGCCTGGCGCAGCAGACCGAACGCGCGCCCGATAACGACGGCGTCGATCCCGGGAATGTCTGCGCCGAAGAGCAGGCGCGGGCGCGGGGCGAACCGGTCGAGGCAGCGCGCCATGCGGGCGCCGAGATCGCCCCCGCCCTGGTCGATGCAGGGCAGGCCGGCGAGCGCCGGCAGGGCGCGCCGGAGATGCCGGGACGAACGGCGGGGCGCTACCGCAACGACAAGATCCCATTCCGGATGGCGGGCCAGCCGCGCGCCGATCCGCTGCGCGGTACCGCAATAGAAGCGCCAGGCGGGCAGCGGCCCGATATCCGCCGCCAGCCGCGTCTTGACCGCGCCGACGAGCGGCGCCTTCAGGAACAGGATCGCGACGGGGCGGCGCGCGGTCATCGCAACCATCGGGTCAATACAGCCGCGCCAGCCAGGCCGGCGGCGCGCCCATGAAATAGAGCGAGAGCAGGGCGAGATTGCGCGCCGAACGGCGGCGGTAGCCGGCCCGGACGAACCGCTCCGCCCCGGTCACCGCGTCGAATTCCAGCGGGACGAGCCGGTTCCGGCCGATGCGCCGGACCAGGTCGACATCCTCGAACAGCGGCATCGGCCGGTAGCCGCCGAGCGCCCGGTAGAAATCGCGGCCGATCAGCAGGCCCTGGTCGCCGTAAGGCAGGCCGAAGCGGCGGCAGCGCCAGGCGACCCGCGCCTCCAGCCGCCGGGCCCGCGGGTGCGGATCGTCGAGCCGGAACCGGCCGTAGCCGGCGCATTGCCGGTTGGCGGGATCGGCCATGAAGACGTCGGCAGCGGCGCGCCAGCCGGGGCCGAGGCGCGTATCGGCGTGCAGGAAAAGCAGCCAGCCGCTCCGGGCGGCGTCCGCGCCGGCCGCCAGTTGCGCGCCGCGGCCCGATGCGCCGGCCACGACCCGCGCGCCGGCCTCCCGCGCCATCGCCGCCGTTGCGTCCCGCGAGCCGCCGTCGCTGACCACGATGTCCGTCGCAGCCCCGCCGCCGCCGTCCGGCACGCCCGCAGCACCCAGCGCTGCGAGCGTCGCCGGCAGGCGGGACATCTCGTTCAGTGTCGGGATCACGATGCTCAGCCCGGTAGAGGTCATGTTCGCCTGTCTCGCCCAGCCGACCGCCTCGTTCAAGCGGCAGCGCTGACCGGTAATGAGTCAGTTTGACATTATCGAGCGCGCAGCGGCCTGGAAACGTCCTGCTGTCCAACGCCCCTGCCTTGTCACCCCGATAATGTCCGGGGGACGCTGCGCAGCAGCGATCCGGGGTCCAGGGCCACATGCAAAGACCCGTCGGATCGACTCTGGACCCCGGACTTCCGCTTCGCTCCATCCGGGGTGACAAGGGAGGGGATTCGGAGAGAATCCCGGACTTTGTCCGGTACCGAAAGTCAGACTGACTCACCACCCTCCGACCGGGACGCCTCGACGGCAAATTGTTCCTTTTTTGTTCTTGACTCCGACGGACCGGAACCCCATGATGACCGGCATGGAACCCGGCGCACCGATTCCGGCGAGCACGCCCTTCGATCCCCGGTCGCCCCGGCCGGAGCGATCGCCGGAGCGCCCGAAGGGGCCGGCCTTCCGCGGCCGGGGCGCCGGCTTCAACCCGCCGAACCGGTACGAGACGATCCGCCTGGATCCCTTCTTCGACGGCTGGGAGCCGGAGGCGCTGCCGGATATGGGGGGCGGAGGCCAGCAGCCCGCAACCGTGCCGACGACGGTGACCGTCGACGCCACGCGCACCGTGATCGCGCGCAACGAGTCGCCCGATGTCGGCTTCGACCGCTCGATCAACCCCTATCGCGGCTGCGAGCATGGCTGCGTCTATTGCTATGCAAGGCCGTCCCACGCCTGGCTCGGCCTGTCGCCGGGCGTCGATTTCGAGACCCGCCTGTTCGCCAAGCCGGACGCCGCCGCCCTGCTGCGGCAGGAGCTGGCCCGGCCGTCCTACCGCTGCGAACCCATCGCGATGGGCACGAACACGGACCCGTATCAGCCGGTCGAGCGGGAACGGCGGATCACGCGCAATATCCTGAAGGTGCTGTCGGACTGCAACCATCCGGTCACCATCGTCACCAAGTCGGCCCTGATCGAGCGGGACATCGATATCCTGGCGCCGATGGCGGAGAAGGGCCTCGCCGCCGCCGCCCTTTCGGTGACGACCCTGGAGCGGCCGGTGGCGCGGGCGATGGAGCCGCGGGCCTCGGCCCCGGCGCGGCGGCTGGCGGCGATCCGCTCGCTCGCCGAGGCCGGCATCCCGGTCCGGGTCATGGTCGCGCCGGTCGTGCCGGGCATCACGGACCATGAGATGGAAGCGATCCTGGAAGCGGCGCGCGACGCCGGCGCGTCCGTCGCCTCCTATATCCTGCTGCGCCTGCCCGGCGAAGTGAAGGAGCTGTTCTGCGACTGGCTCGACGCCCACTACCCGGCCCGGCGCAACAAGGTGCTGAACACCGTCCGCTCGCTGCGCGAAGGCAAGCTCAACACCGCCGAGTGGGGCGAGCGCATGGTCGGCAAGGGCGCGTTCGGCAAGGCGCTGGATATCCGCTTCGCCATGGCCATCCGCCGCCTCGGCCTGAAACGCGAAGGCCGGGCCCTGCGCACCGACCTGTTCGCCAAACCGGCCCGCGACGGGCGGCAGATGAGCCTGTTCTAGGCCAAGCGCGGATTGGGCCGCCTCCAGCGGCCTGCCGAAATTGCCCGAAAATACGCCGGATCGGCGGATTCTCAAGGCGTTGCCGCGATGGTAAAATGGCGCCATGCACGACGGCGTCGAACTGACCGGCCTCGCCCTTGTCGGGCTGATCGCGCTCGCGGGCGGTCTGCTGATGGTGCGGATGCGCCAACCGGTGATCGTCGGCTACATCGTGGCCGGCGTCGTCCTCGGCCCGTCCGGCTTCCAGCTGGTCGAGGACCGTTTGAGCGTGGCGGTGCTCGCCGAACTCGGCGTCCTGATGCTGCTGTTCCTGGTCGGCATGGAGCTCAGCCTGCGCGGCTTCAAGGCGATCTGGAAGGTCGCGGTCGGCGCGACGCTGCTCCAGATCGCCATCGCGGCGGGCACCATGCTGCTGATCGGCTGGGTGTTCGGCTTTCCCGCGCCGGTCGCCGTCGTGCTCGGCTTCGTTGTGGCGCTGTCGAGCACCGCGGTCGTCGTCAAGATGCTCGAGCAGCTCGACCTGCTGCGCCAGCCGGTCGGCCAGCTCACCATCGGCATCCTGATCGCCCAGGATCTCGCCGTCGTGCCGATGCTGCTGACCATCGGCCTGTTCGGCGATACGGAGCCCGGCCTGCTCGATCTCGCCAAGATCCTGCTGTCGATCGGCCTGCTGGTCGCGTTCATCCTGTATCTCAGCCGGCGCCGGCGCCTCGTGCTGCCGTTCACCACCGAGGCCGGGGCGGCGCCGGAAATCCTGCCGCTCGCCGCCCTGTGCTTCTGCTTCGGCGCCGCGGCGCTGACCGGCATCCTCGGCCTGTCGCCGGTGCTCGGCGCCTTCCTCGCCGGCCTCGTGGTCGGCAACAGCACGGCGCGCGCGACGATGGTCCGCACGACCCGGCCGATCCAGAGCGTGCTGATGGTCGTGTTCTTCCTGTCGATCGGCCTGCTGATCGACCTGCAGTTCATCTGGGACAATCTGGGCACGGTGATGCTGCTGCTGGTCACCGTCACCGTGGTCAAGACGGCGGTTAATGTCGGCATCCTCCGGCTGCTGCGCGAGCCTTGGCCCAACGCCTTCGTCGCCGGCGTGCTGCTCGCCCAGATCGGCGAATTCTCGCTCGTCGTCAGCGAGGTGGCGCAGGAACGCGCCATCATCGCGAGCGAATCCGGGCAGCTCATCGTCGCCGTCATCGCCTTCTCGCTGCTGATGTCGCCCCTGTGGATCGCCATCGCGCGGCGGCTGATCCGGGTCATCGTTCTGGGCGTGACCTCCCTGCAAGGCACCCTGCAGGCGGTCGAGACCCGCAGAACCGCCGCGCTCGTCCGCACCCTGCTCGCACTGTGGGCAGCCGTGCTGCGCGCCTGGCGGGGCTCGCGCCTCGCCGCCTTCGCCGGCAGGTTGCGGCGGCGCCGGGCGCCCGAGCCGGCGGCGGTGGACGAAGCGGCCCCGCCGGCACTGCTGACCGACCGGAGCGCCGCTGCCGACCCCGCCCCCGAAGCCTCGGGTCGCGCCGATAACCACCCCGGCAACCGCGCCGGCAGGGACAATGCCTGATTTCGCCGCCGAGCGGGCGCTGGCCGGCCGGCCGGGCGACCCGTCGCGCGGCCCGGTCGCCGGTGTCGACGAAGCCGGGCGCGGGCCGCTCGCCGGCCCGGTCGTCGCCGCGGCCGTCTGTTTTCCGGGCCTGGCGCTGCCGCCGGCGGCGCACGCCCTGATCGACGATTCGAAGAAACTCTCGCCGGCGCGCCGCGCGGCCGCCTTCGAGGCGATCCTCGAAGCCGGCATGGTCGGCACCGGCGAGGCCAGCGTCGCGGAGATCGACCGGCTCAACATCCTGCAGGCGACGATGATCGCCATGCAGCGCGCCGTCGCCGCCCTCGCCCGGCCGCCGTCGGTGGTGCTGGTCGACGGCAACCGGGCGCCGGCGTTGCCGCAGCCGGCCTATCCGATGGTCGGCGGCGACGGCCGGTCGCTGTCCATCGCCGCGGCCTCCATCGTCGCCAAGGTGACGCGCGACCGCATCATGGCCCGGCTCGCCGCCGATTATCCCGGCTATGGCTGGGAACGGAATGCCGGCTACGGCGTCGCCGCGCACCGGGCCGCGCTCGCCGCCCTCGGCCCGACGCCGCACCACAGGCGAACCTTCGCCCCCGTGCGGGAGGTTCTGGCGAACATCAAGTAAAACCGAAGACCCTGCAAATCCTTCGAGATTGACTGTCAAGAAATTACGAATAGAATCCGGGATAATCGCTAGAACTTCTTCTCGACAGGCGCGTTTTCCGGACGCTCGATTAAGAGTTTTCTATGACAGTTCTTCAGACCGGCCGGATCGTTCACGGCGATTGCATTCCGGTCATGGCGTCCCTGCCCGCCGGCTCGGTCGACCTGGTGTTCGCCGACCCGCCCTACAATCTCCAGCTCGGCGGCGAGCTTCACCGGCCGGACAACAGCCGGGTGGACGGCGTGGACGACGCCTGGGACCGGTTCGACAGCTTCGCCGCCTATGACGGCTTTACCCGGGCGTGGCTGGCGGCGGCCCGGCGCGTCCTGAAGCCGGACGGCGCGCTGTGGGTCATCGGCACCTACCACAACATCTTCCGGGTCGGTGCAGCGATGCAGGACCTCGGTTTCTGGATCGTCAACGACGTCATCTGGCGCAAGACCAACCCGATGCCGAATTTCCGCGGCACCCGATTCGCCAACGCCCACGAAACCCTGATCTGGGCGGCGCGCAGCGAGGCGGCGCGCTACCGCTTCAACTACGACGCCATGAAAATTGCCAACGACGATTTGCAGATGCGCAGCGACTGGCTGCTGCCCATCTGCATCGGCGGGGAGCGATTGAAGGGCGCCGACGGCCGGAAACTGCACCCGACGCAGAAACCGGAAGCCCTGCTCAGCCGGATCCTGCTGGCGACGACAAAACCCGGCGACGTGGTGCTGGACCCGTTCTTCGGCAGCGGTACGACCGGCGCGGTTGCCAAACGCCTGCACCGCCGCTGGCTCGGCATCGAGCGCGATGCCGGTTATATCGCGGCCGCCCGGCGGCGGATCGACGATGTGGCGCCGCTGCCCGACGCCGAACTCGCGGCAAGCCCGTCGAAGCGGGACCAGCCGCGGATTCCGTTCGGCTGGGTCGTCGAACGCGGCCTGGTCGCACCGGGCGATGTGTTGTTCGACCGGCGGCGGCGGCACCGCGCCCGGGTGCGCGCAGACGGCAGCCTGATCCACGCCGACATGACCGGCTCGATCCACAAGGTGGGCGCCCATGTCCAGGGCGCGCCGTCGTGCAACGGCTGGGTTTTCTGGCATGTCGAGCGCGACGGCGAGGCAGTGCCGATCGACCGGTTCCGCGAGAAGCTGCGCGCCGAGCTGGCCTGATCCGGCCGCCGCCGAACCGGCCCGATCCCCGCTTACTCGATCAGCGTCTGCCGGACCGGGACCGTCTCGACGGTATCGGGGCCGGTCGCGGCGGCGACCTGCGCGGCCAGCCGGTTCAGCGTCGCACGCTGGCCGCCGGCATAGACCAGCCAGGCACCGGCATAGGCGCGCACCGCCGCCAGCATCCCGTTCGCCGCTGCGAGCGTCTCCCTGGCCGCTTGCGCCATGTTTTCGTTCGCGGGCGCGCCGCGCCGGCCCTGCGCCGCAGCCGCGACCCTGCGCGCCGCGATCCGGTCCCGCTCGATCCGCAGGATCAGCGCGTTGAGCTTGACGATATCGCCGGCAATCGCGTCCAGCGCATCGTGCGCCGCCCTCATCCGCGACCGGTGGCGGGCGTCGTCCGCCGGCAGCGGATCGCCGGCCTGGAGCGTGAGCGCGCCGGCCGCCGCCAGGTAGCCCTCCGCGAAAAGCGCGAGCGAGCGTATCCGCAGCGCGAATTCCTCGTCCCGGTCGGCGAGCGCCCGCTGCACCCGGCGATGGGCGTTCGCGACGACCGCATCGCGGCCGGTATCCGCCTCCTGCGCTGCGCCGGATGCCGCCCCGGACGGGACCGCCGGGCGGAACCGGCGGGCGGGCGCCTTCGGCGCTTCCGGCGGGGGCCGGCCCAGGGGCGGCGCGCCGGCGATCTCGACGAACGGCGTGCGGGCGCCGGGCGTCTCGCCGGCGAAGGTCAGGAACAGGGTGCGCTCGCCCTCCGTGCAGCCGGCCAGCGCCGCGCCTGCGAGAATGAGGGCGAGGATGAAGGCGGGAACGCGGGCGGGGCGCGCCCGGTTTGCGGCAGCGGTTTCGGCCCGGTTCGACATCCCCGGCACCTTGCCCGCAATCGGCCGGGCGGGCCAGCCCGATTTCGCCGCTGCAGGCGCTGCGGTGGGTGCTGCGGCGGGCGGGCGGCGAAGCGGCCGGCCGCATCGGGGCCGCAATGTCGCGCCCCTTTCCAACGCGCCGGCCAGTGCTTACAAACCATAGCCTGACCGATAAAGCGGACGGGGCGAGCGCGGCGGCGCCGTTGCCCCCCAGGCCGGTCACCCCCGCGCGGCGCCGACGCCCGCGCCGGCAGCGCCCGTAGCTCAACTGGATAGAGCACCTGACTACGGATCAGGAGGTTGGGAGTTCGAATCTTCCCGGGCGCGCCAATAAAGATAATGAAAACAACAGATTACAGGGAGTGTTACAAATCCGGAGAATGGCGCAGTTTCCTGTGTCAGGACTATGTCGGCAAACCGACGACTCGATGCTCCCGCCTGTTCAATGAGCGCCCCGGCGTTTGCATCCGGCCAAACCTCGAACCGGCCGGTGCGAACCCGGCCCCGTTCGGACCGGCCCGGCGTCCGGGTTAAGGGAATCGCAGTGCTGCTTCGGGCGGCAGGCGGAAGTCGAAGGTAATTTCCTATGGCGCCAGGGGAAGCGGATCGAAACCTGGGTGTCGTCATCGGCGGGGCGAGGGGAATCGGCCTGGCCGTCGGACGGTGTTTGCTGCGCGACGGATGGCAGGTCATCGTGGCCGACCTCGATCCGCCGGAAATCGGGAAGCCGGGCGGTGCAGAAATGCCGGGCAACGCCGCGAGCGCCCTGCACTACGTCCGCACGGATATTGCCGATAGCGCCTCGGTGGACCGGTTGGCGGCGGAAGTGGAGACGATGGGCGGCCCGGTGCGCGGCCTGGTGAACGCCGCCGGCTACAACCGCCACCGGGCGGTGAGCGGCATCGACGATGCGACTTGGCAGGGCCTGCTCGACATCCATGTGGGCGGCGTCATCCGGGCGTGCCGCGCCTTCCATCCGATACTCAGGAAATCGCGCGGCGCGGTCGTCAACTTTTCCTCGATCGGCGCGCGAATCGGCCGGCCCCGGCGCGCGCCCTACGGCGCCGCCAAGGCCGGTATCGAGGCCTTTACCCGGACGCTGGCGATCGAATGGGCGGCCGACGGAATCCGGGTCAACGCGGTCGCGCCGGGCA
Organism: Alphaproteobacteria bacterium; assembly: GCA_965202925.1. GTDB lineage: Bacteria > Pseudomonadota > Alphaproteobacteria > Bin65 > Bin65 > Bin65. Next base: position 222,745 of record CBDBCG010000006.1, read on the forward strand.
TCGTCGACACGCGCATGATCCGGGAGAATATCGAGCGCGGGCTTGTCGATCCCGATAGCCTGCGCCGGAACATTCCGCTGGGCCGGTTCGCCGAACCGGCGGAAATCGCCGAAGCCGCCGCCTTCCTCCTGTCCGACCGGGCGAGCTACGTTACCGGCCAGACCCTGGCGGTCGACGGCGGGGTCCTGGCGAACGGCGCCTGGTAGGCCGGGGCAAGGGGCGATGGCGAACCGGCTGAAGGTCATCGTCGACCGGCAAAAATGCGTCGGCTCCGGCGAATGCGTCTTCACCGCGCCCGAAATCTTCGACCAGGACGAGGCGGACGGTATCGTCATGCTGCTGACGGACACGCCCGAAGAGGCGCTGTGGGACGCCGCGCGCCAGGCCGCGCGCCAATGCCCCGCCAACGCCATCCGGGTGGAAGAGGGGTAGGACGTATCGAAGGGCGGCTTCAGGCGCCTGCCTGCACGACCGGGTTCCTCAGTTCCCCCAGCTTCTCGATGCGCGCGACGACGGTCTGGCCGGGTCGCAGATAGAAGCGCGCCGGCTCGTCCCGCGCCAGGGCGACGCCCGACGGCGTGCCGGTGATCAGGATGTCGCCGGCCTCCAGCCCGGTGCGCGACCAGTAGGCGATCAGCTCGGCGACCGGGAACATCATGTCCGCCGTGTTTGCGTCCTGCCGCACGTCCCCGTCGACCTCCAGCGTCAGCCGGAGCGCCTGCGGGTCGCCGACCGCGTCGGCCGTCGTCAGCCACGGCCCCATCGGCGCGAAGCCGGGGAAATTCTTGGCCAGCACGATGCCGATCTGGGCTTCCATCTCGCGCCGCTGGATGCCGCGCGCGCCGGCGTCGTTGCAGATCGCATAGCCGGCGACATGGTCGAGCGCCCGCTCGGCGGTCACGTTCAGCGCCGGCGTGCCGATGACGACGGCCAGTTCGATTTCGTAGTCCAGGTCGTCGATCCCGTCCGGGACCGGAAGCGGATCGAACGGGCCGGTCAGGCTGGACGGGAATTTCGCGAAGGCGGTGGGGAATTGCGGAATTTCCACCGTGTGCCCGCGCTTCGCCCAGATTTCCTGCCCTTCGCGGACATGGTCCATATAGTTGCGCCCGGCGGCGATGATCTTGCCCGGCCGCGGCACCGGCGGGCCGAAGCGCCAGGCCGCCGGGTCGGCCGTTGCGGCGGCGGTTTCGCCCAGCCTCTGCGCCACCCCGGCCAGGCGCGCCAGGCTGTCGGCGCCGAGCCAGCGAAATCCGAGGGGATCGGTCAGCGCCGCGGGCAGCGCCGCGCCAACGGCTTCGGCCGCCTCGGGAACCGGAAAGGCGGTTCCTTCGCTATCGACGAAAGCGAGGGTCCGGCGGCCGCTCTGCCGGTGGACGAGGTTCGCGATACGCAAGGGGCGGGGGCTCCGGCTCAGAACAGGTCGAAGGGAACCTTCTCGCCCTGGGGGCTCCAGCCGATCATGAACAGGGTGGCGTCCGTCGCCGCTTCGAGGGCCGGATGGTCCTCGCCGCTCGGCAGGATGAAATAGGAGAGCGTGTCGAACGCCCGGTCGCCGAAGGAAAGGTCGCCCTCCAGCAGGAAGACGGCGCGATGGCCCTCGGGCGTCGCGCCGGGCAGGGTGGCCCCCGCCGCGATCTTCGCCATCTTGATGTTCGGCCCGCATTCGAAGAAATAGGCCAGGTCCTTGGCCTCGACGCCGGGCAGATGCGCGTGCGCCCGCCAGGGCATGCCGGACGAGCGCAGCACGACATAGCTGTTGAGCCGCGGCTTCGGATACTCGATCCGCTCGCCGGTCAGCTCTTCCAGGATCGCCTCGTAGGCGTCGCGCTTGCGGCCGTTGGGGAAGGTGTAGACGCCTTCCTCGAAGGTGCCGCTCTCGGCAAGGCGGCGTTGCGCGTCCACGACCTCCTCGGGCTCCGGATAGGGAATGCCGGACGGGCCTTCGAACTGGATATCGGCGAAATGCAGTTGCTCGCGGTTGCCGACCGGCTTGACCGGGCCGTAATACGCGCCTTCGGGGATATAGAGGCAGTCGCCCTTCTCGTAGACCTCGCTGCCGTATTTCATCTTGCCCGACAGCACGTAGCGCACCTGCTGGAAGGTGTGCCGATGGCGCGGCGAATGGTAGTAGGGCTCGGCATAGAGGCTGCCGATCCGGGCCGCGATCCGGCGGTCCTTGTCGAAGAAGCCCTGATAGCGCTGGTTGTAGCCCGGCCTGACGCCGATATCGACCCAGGGCAGATCCGCCTCGCGGACTCCGGTCGCTCCATGCAAACTCATCGCCTTGCGTCTCCCCCTTTTGCGCCGGCGGCCCGTGCCGTCCGTCCGGCGCGGGATTATGGCCCGGCGGCGCGCCGTGTCAAACCGGCGGCGGGTCCGCCTGCCAGACCACCGGCAATTCGTAGAGGCCGTAGATCTGCGAATCGTATTTGAAAGCCAGCCGGTTGAGCGGCTCGGCCGTCCGCAGGTCCGGGAACCTTTCGAACAGCTTGCGGAAGACGACCTGGAGCTCGACCCGCGCCAGCCCCTGGCCGAGGCAGCGGTGGATGCCGTAGCCGAACGACATGTGGTGCGTCGCCCGGCGGGTTATGTCGAACCGGTCCGGGTCCGGGAACTGGTCCGGATCGCGGTTGACCGAGGGCGACAGGGCGAACACGCCGTCGCCCCTGCGGATCGTCATGCCGCCGACCTCGACATCCTCCAGCGCGACGCGCCGCGGCGCGAACTGGACCGGAGAGAGATAGCGCAGCAATTCCTCGACCGCCGAATCGGTGAGCGACGGATCGGCCTTGAAGGCGGCGAGCTGGTCGGGATGCTCGAGCAGCAGGACGACGCCCAGCGCGATCATGTTGGTCGTCGTGTCGTGCCCGGCGCGCAGGATCATCGAGCAGATGTTCGCCAGGTCCTCGCGGCTCAGATCTCCGGGGACGACATAGTCCCGGATCACCCGGCCCAGCATGTCGTCGGCGGGCTCCCGCTCCTTCGCGGCGATCAGCTGCCGGCAGTATTCGACCAGGTCGTTGGCCGATTGCGCCGCCTCGTCCGCCGACTGGGACAGGCCGTGCCGGCCGGCGGCGCATTGCAGGATGTAGGTGTGGTCCTCGTAGGGCGAGCCGAACAATTCGCACATCACCAGCGCCGGCAGCTCGACGGCAAGATCCGCCACGAGGTCGCAGGGCGGCCCCTTTTCCGCCATGGCGTCGAGCAGGTCGCCGGTCAGCCGTTCGATCTGCGGCTTGAGCGCCAGCATCCGCCTGGTCGTGAATTCGCGGGTGAACATGCGCCGGAAATGGTCGTGGCGCGGGTTGTCCATGCCGACGAAAGCGCGCTCCAGCTTGTCGATGGCGCGGCGCGCTTCGGTAACGGTCGGGAAATCCGGGCGCGCGAAAGCGCCGCTGAAACGCTCGTCCAGCAAGACCTTCTGATACTGCTCGTAACGCGTCAGCAGCCAGGCGCGCTGGCCGTTCCACAGAGTGACCGGCGCAACCGGGCAAGTCTCCCGCGCAACGGCGTATTCGTCCGGCAGGTCGAACTGCCGGTCGCGCCGGAACGGAAAACCGGGCGGCGTATCGCTATCGGAGAAAGGGCATCCCCCGTCGTCCGGCATGGCAACGCCTCCCGCTGATGGTCGCGTGTTCCGGCACTTCAGGGTGCCGGCCGGAGAGCGTCGGGACGCGGTATCCGCCCGGAATATCCGTTTCTCCGGCGCGCATGCTATGCACCGCCGCAGGACTTGTGAAGCCCGGCGGCAAAGCGTCCTTACCGCGGTGCGTGGCTACACCTCCGCGTCGTCCGGACCGTCGGTCGGGCGGAGCGTTCAATCGCAACCGTTGTGTTTGCGCCATTGCTGCGGATCGTGTCCCTCGGGCACGCGCGCACAGGGATCCGCACCGTATCCGCGAAGTTCGTTGTAGCGGGCAATCTGATGGTGCCTGAGCAACGGATACGCCTCCAGATGCGCCGACAGATGGATGTAGCGCAACGCCGACCGGGCCTGCCCGATATCCGCCAGCATGTCGCGCAGGCTTTCCCCGGTCAGGGTCCGGCTCCGAAACGCCGATTCCAGTGCGCGTTCCCGGGCGATGAGGCGCTCTCCCGCAGCGACGGCGGCGGTGCGCATCCGGTCCAGAATGTCGGTAATGGCCGAAATCTGGGCCGCGGTGAGCGCGATATGGTTCTTCAGTTCCAACAGGTGGGCCGGGCCTGGAATTCCGTTCAGTTCTGCGGCCTTGGCAAGGCCCCAGCCGCCGCCGCGCCTAAGTTCGGAGAGGTCTTTCTTCGAAAGGCTCTTGATCTGCCGGTCATGCTGGCCGGCATAGGGCGACGGTCGGGCCGTCCCGGTGTCGGCCGAACTCGTACCGGCATGGAAGAGAAGCAGAAATACCGGAAGAAGGCGCGTTGCAATACGGGTTCGGAACATCCCGGCTTCCTTGTTGCTGACTGAGCGTTCGCCTCATGGCAGAAATAACGTCGTGTCCACGGACGATTTTGCAATTCGCCTCACGCCTGTTTGAAAGGATTTGCCGTTGCATTGGCCTATGCCCTCCTGCCAAACCGATGTATCGCCGCTAACCGTCCGATCCCACCCGGACGCCGGCGGCTTCCTCCATGGGCAGGATGACCGCGGCAATGTCGTCGCCGGCATGGCCGCGGGCCGCGGCTTCGGCGAACAGCGTCATGGCGGTTTCGCCCAGCGCCGACCGGATGCCCTCGGCCGCCGCGAGGTCGAGCGCGCCCTGAAGGTCTTTCATTATGGTTTTCATGGATGCCGCAGCCTCGAAGTTTCGCGGCAGGAAGTGGCCGGGCACGACCCGTTCCAGCGTGCGGCTCCAGGCCGAACTTTGCGACAGCACCTCGTAGAGGGCGTGCCCGTCGATGCCGGCCCTGGCGCCGAGCACCATGGCCTCGGCGATCAGGGCGTGGCTGGTTATCGTGATCAGGTTGTTGCACAGCTTGGCCGCCACGCCGGCGCCGGTTCCGCCCATATGGAACGTCCGCTTGCCGAGAGCGTCGAACAGCGGCCCGGCGCGCGCGACCGCCGCCGCTTCCCCGCCTGCGATGACGGTGAGCGTGCCTGCCGCCGCCGCGTGCGGCCCGCCGCTGACCGGCGCGTCGATATAACCGGCCCCGGCGGCGTCGAGCGCCCGGCCGATCTCCCGCGACGCCATCGGGTCGATGGTCGCAAAATCGATGCACAGCGGCGGGACGGGGTCTGCCGAGAGCACGCCGCCGGGGCCGGTAAAGACCGCGCGCGACTGGTCCGGCGTGACGCGGCAGGAACAGAAAATGTCGACGCGGCCGGCCACATCGGCGACCGATTCCCCCGCTACGGCGCCCCGGCCCGCCAACGCCTCGACCGATGCGGGACTACCGCTGAAGACATGGACCTCGTGACCCGCATCGATCAGGCGTGCGGCCATGGGACGGCCCATCAGGCCGAGCCCGACAAATCCGATCTTCATGGGCTGCTCTCCTGTCTGAGCGCCACCGCGCCGGGGCGGGCTCCGTGACCGCGTCCGCCGGTATCCTGTTCGAGCCGCAGGCCTTCGGCGCGGCGACCCTGCGCAACCGGATCGTCATGGCGCCGATGACGCGCAAGCGTTCGCCCGGCGGCGTACCGGGCGCGGAGGTCGCGGCCTATTACCGGCGGCGCGGCGCGGGCGGCGCCGGCCTGATCTTCAGCGAAGGCGCCTTCATCGACCATCCGTCCGCCCAGGCCCATGAGGGCAACTCCTACGACAACATCCCGCACTTCTTCGGCCGGGAGGCGCTGCGCGGCTGGGAGCGGGTGCTGAAGGCGGTCCACGAAACCGGCGCCATCTTCGTACCCCAACTCTGGCATGTCGGCGAGGTCCGGCGCCTCGGCATGCCCGACGATCCGGCCGTGCCCGGATTCGGGCCGCGCGAAATCGTCGAGGACGGCGAGGTCGTGGTCAAGGCGATGTCGGCGCGGGACTGCGAGGAGATCGCGGAATCCTACGCCCGATGCGCCCGGACGGCGCGCGAGATGGGCTGCGCCGGCGTGGCGCTGCACGGGGCGCACGGCTACCTGATGGACCAGTTCTTCTGGCCCGAATCCAACCGCCGGACCGACCGCTACGGCGGCGGGATGGAGAATCGCAGCCGTTTCGCCTGCCTTGTCGTCGAACGGATCGGCGATGCCGTCGGCCCCGGATTTCCGGTCGTCTTCCGCTTCTCGCAATGGAAGATGACCGACTACGACGCGCAGATCGCCGAATCGCCGGAGGAGCTGGAGACCCTGCTCACGCTCCTTGTCCGCGCCGGCGTCGACTGGTTCGACGTCAGCGCCCGGCGCTTCTGGGAACCCGCCTTCGACGGCGATCCGCGCAGCCTCGTCGCCTGGACCCGCCACCTGTCGGGCAAGCCGGCGATCGCGGTCGGCAGCATCGGCCTCGACCGGCCCCACCAGTCCAAGTTCTTCCGCGACAAGGTGAAGATCGATGCGAACGTCGCCGACCTCGGGCCGGTCGTCGAAGCCCTGGCGCGGCGCGATTTCGACCTCGCCGCGGTCGGCCGCGCGATCCTCGCCGACCCGGAATGGCCGGAGAAGGTCCGCACCGGCCGGATCGCCGATATCCGGCCCTTCGAGCGCGCGGACCTGACGGCCTATCGGTGATCGCCGGATCACGGCGTCGCCGGGTGGAGGACGGTTTCCTCCGTCCATATGCCCGCCAGATCGCGGACATGATCGGAAAATCCGGCAAGTTTCCGGATCGGGCCGGCGAGGAACGCGTCGACGCGCGCGGCGTCCGCAGCGGCAATCTCGTCGACGCAATCGCACAGCGGTTCCTGTTCGCCCGCATCGGCCGGCCGGGCGTGGTTCTGGGCGTAGCCGCAGCCCGGGCCCGTTTCCGACAGGAGCTTCGCAACCTGCGGAGCCACCTTGCCGAGCCACCAGGCCTTGAATTTTGCCGGGCCGACCCGCGGGTTGCGCCGGACCCGGAGAAACAGTTTCCGCCGTTCTCCGCCGAACGGGATAATTGGGTGTTCCCCGGTCAGCACGGCGACCTCGCGCACCGGCCGGGCGAAGGTTTCCCGCTCGTCGCGTTTGAGGACCGGGCCGGCGCTCCGGTCGGCGATGTGCCTCAGGCGGCTCGCTTCGCTCCTGTACCAGACCGCCGCCACGCCGTCGCAACGGATGACCGGCATACGCAGGCCCGGCAGCTCGACGGCGTCGCAATGGACGTAGCGGCCGACATTGCGCCAGCGCGGCATCGACATGCCGAGCCGGGCGTGCTCGCGCCAGCGCGCCCGGAAGGCGTCACGGTCCATATCAGGCCGGCGCTCGGCGAAATAGATCAGCTTGGGCCGACCGCTCACCGCGACGGGGTCGCCGGCCCGGGGTTCAGCGCCGGTGCAGGCGGTTGTCGAGCACCAGCAGGAAGCCGTTGATCGAGACCGCGAAGACGCCGATCAGCACGGTGATCGCAATCATCATCGAGACGTCGTTGACCTCGATCCCGCCCATGATCAGGTGGCCGAGCCCGCGCACCGAGGCGAACATCTCGCCGATCATGACGCCGAGGAAGGTGATCGAGAAGCTGAGCCGCGTCGCGGTGACCAGTTCCGGGATCGTCGCCGGCGCGTAGATCAGCGGGAAGGTCTGCCACGGGCTCATCCGCATGCTCTTGGCCGTGCGGATCAGCGCCGGGTTGATCGAGCGCACGGCGTTGTAGGTGATCAGCGTCATCGGGATGATGCCGTGGATCGCGCCGAAGGCGACCTTGGCCGCGAAGCCGAGGCCGAAGAACAGCAGCATGACCGGATAGAGCGTCACCTTGGGCGTCGCCTGGAGCGCCACGAACATGGGCGCGAAAATCTCGCCGGCGCGCCGGTTCAGGCCGAGAATCATGCCGATCAGCGCGCCGCCGAAGATGGCGATCACCAGCGCGACGCCGAGCGCCCGCAGCGTCTCCTCCGCGTGAGCCCAGAAGCGGGCGGTCGGGAACATGATCTCGGCGCGTTCGAGAGTTTCAAGCGGCGACGTCAGGGCCTCGCTGCCGACCAGATAGTGCAGGAACTGCCAGAGCGCGAGCAGGGCGACAATCACGATGACGGCGTCGAACGTCTTGCTCAGCGTCCCGCCTTCGATCGAGATCTTTTTCGCGGTCGAAACCGTCCAGGCCGATCCGGCGGTGAATTGCGAGCGGCGCTCGAAGATATGCACGCCGGTCAGAAGACAGGTGACGAGAAGAATGACGAAGAGCAGCAGCCCGTACATCTTCTCGCTTTCGAAGCCGTCATAGGCGAAGGCGATGGAAAAGCCGAGGCCGGAATTGGACAGGATGAACTCCGATCCGATCACCCCGGCCATGCCGTAGCCAAGGACCAGCTTGATGCCGGTGAAAATGTAGGGCGCCGCCGCCGGCAGCTGAATCCGCACCGCCGTCTCCACCCGGCCCATCCGGAAGCTCCGTCCGGTCTTGGCGAGCACCGGCGGAATCCGGTCCAGCCCGCTCAGGGTATTGGTGATCATGGCGACCAGCGCATAGGCAAAGCCCATCAGGATGATCGAGAAGTCGTTCATCCCGACGACGACGATGGCGAGCGGATAGAGCACGAAGAAGGGCAGCGCGTAATAGCTGGCAATGACCGGCTCCATCGCCCGGCGCAGGCGCGGCAGCCGGTAGAGAAGCAGGCCGATAAGGAATCCCAGGACGGTCGCGAGGATGATCGCGATAAAGATGTTGCGGATGGTCTTGGTGGTCTGCTGCCAGAACCCGGCCTCGCCCATCAGGCCCGCCAGCGTCGTTACCATGCGCGACGGCGCGGTGAGCTGCAGCGGGCTGATAACCCCGGCCTGGCACAGAATTTCCAGCAGAAGGACCGCCGAGACGAGCAGCGCGATCCGGATATTGGTCGAACTCCGCCTCACGCGCCTTCGTCTCCCATCGCTTTCATCGACTCGCCGCGCAGCATCTCCCACAGACGGGTCGTGACCAGGCCGAACTCGTCCTTCGAGGCCATGCGGCTGTCGCGGTCGACCGGCCAGCCGGTCTCGACGATGTCGATGAATACACCGGGCCGCGCCGACATGACGCCGATCCGGTCCGACAGCAGCGCCGCCTCGTCGAGCGAATGGGTGATCAGCAGCACGGTCGCGCCGGTCTCGCGCCACAGGCGCAGCAGCTCGTCGCCCATCAGGATGCGGGTCTGCTGGTCCAGCGATCCGAACGGCTCATCGAGCAGGATCAGCCGCGGTTCCATGACGAAGGTGCGCGCGATGCAGACGCGCTGGCGCATGCCGCCGGACAGTTCCGACGGCCGCGCTTTGGCGAAGCCCTGAAGCCCCATGAAGTCGATGGCGTAATCGACCCGGTCCCGGACTTCGGCGCCGGCCATGCCCAGGCGGCGCAGGCCGAAGGCGATATTGTCGAATACGGTGAGCCAGGGGAAAGAGGCATCGTCCTGAAACACGATGCCGACGCCCTCCGGAACCGCGCCGCGGACCGGCTTGCCCTCGAACACCACGCCGCCGCCGGTCGGCTCGGTCAAGCCGGCGACGATATCCATCATGGTGGTCTTGCCGCAGCCCGACGGGCCGATCGTGGCGAAGAACTCGCCCTGCCGCAGCGTCAGGTCGATCGGGCCGAGCGCGTGTACAGTGCCGCCGTAAACATGCTCCACCGCTTCGAGCATTACGGCCGTTTCAACCGCCGCAGCGGGCTCCGCGGAATTCGTTTCGGCGTGCGATTCGGGTGGCATTGGAAGCCGATAAGCTGAAAGGCGGCGCCGGAGGTACGGCGCCGCCTTTCTCTATCCGGTTTCGAAAGCCGGGTTACATGCCCTTCTGGTCTTCCGGCAGGAAGGAATCGTCCAGAATGTCCTTCCAGTTGATCGGGCCTTTCCAGGCGCCCTGGTCGCGCAGTCCGTCGAGCATCGCGTTGAGCGCCGGAAGGTCGAACTTTCCGCGGCCCCAGTAGTTGATCTTGACCATGTTCTTTACGGCGCTGATCGCGACTTCTTCCGAGACCTTCTTGCCATAGGCCTTGGCGACCAGCTTCGCCGCCTTGACCGGCTCGCCGTAGAGATAGTCGACCGCCGCCCGGCGCGCCGCGATGATGTTGCGCAGCTTTTCGGGCTGTTTTGCGGCGAATTCCTTGGTCGTCACGCCGACGGTCTGGGTCATGCGCGGCAGGTTGCTGAGATCGAAAGCGATCTGGTACTTGCCCTTCCGGCCGCTCCAGATCGGCTCCAGGATCAGGGCGGCCTGAACATCGCCGCGCTCCAGCGCTGCCAGCCCTGCGCCCACCTTGCCGAGCGAAACCAGCTCGATTTCGTTCGGCTTGATGCCGGCCGCGGCGACCGCCATCTTGGCCAGCGTCTGGCTGGTCGAACGGGGCCTTGTGTAGGAGACTTTCTTGCCCTTGAGGTCGTGGATCGACTTGATCCCGCTGCCCGGCATGGAGACCCAGAACAGGTCCGCAAGCGTCATGACATTGGCGCTGACGATCCTGACGTCGTGGCCTTCCCGGAACGCCGCCAGCACGGCCGCCGTGCCGACCACGCCGTAGCCGGCGCCCGAAGCGATCTGGTTGCGCATCGTGGTGCCGCCGCCCGAAGACGAAATCACCTGGGTGATGTCGATCCCGCGCTTCTTGAATTCGCCCCGCTCGATGGCAACGGCGATCGGTGCGGTGTTGAACAGGAAGCCGTAGTGCGACGCGACGATGGTCTCGGCCCGGGCCGGGACAGCCGCTGCGGCGACTGCGAATGCCGTCACGGCAACGCTGTGAATGCGCCAGGTCTTTAACATGAACGTCTCCTCTCGATTGCCCGTTTGCCTTCGACGGGCGGTTTTCCTGAGGATGGCTTCGGAAATTTCATACGAAAGGGGCGGAATACCTTCTGCCCCGTCCAGTTCGCCACCCTCCCGCCTGACCCGCCTCCGACAGCCGGAGCGCACGAAACAAGACCGGCGGTCCTGACCGTCGTTTGCTACGACGACAAAGGCGGAAGTCGGATTTTGCACTCCAAATCCGGCGCCAGTATAAGTGGCGTCCCCTTGCTGTCAACGGAACGGCACCGGCGGCGGGTACCGCGAAATACGGGAAATATCGCGGATTCCTGCCGGAATTCCGCCTCCGGACGGTCCGGCAGCAGCGAGGCGGTATGCCGAATGTGCATAGCAACCAAACGGGACGAAGAGAGCATGTTCGAGAGGCTGAACGCCCCATTCGGCGCGGAAACCCGGTCGATCGATCTGGCCCGGCCCCTGGAGCCGGCCGCCGTTTCGGCCATTCGTGCGGCGTTTCTCGGGCATGCCGCGCTCGTCTTCCGCAACCAGCGGCCCGAAGACGCCCATCTCGCCGCGCTCGGTGCATTGTTCGGACCGCTCGAGACGCATCTGATCGAGAACAGCGACGGCCGGATCATGAGCGCCGTCCACTGCATCACAAACTTCGATTCCGAAGGCCGGCCTTCCGCCCGGCCCTACATCAACACGAATTACTTCTGGCACACCGACAAGTCGTATCTCGCCGTGCCGTCGCTGGCGACCATGCTGCATCCGGTCGAACTGCCGCCGGCCGGCGGCGATACGCAGCTTGCCCATATGGGCCTGGCCTACGCGGCGCTGCCGGACGTGACGAAAGAGAAAATTGCCGGCCGCCGGGCGGTTCACAGCCTGGAATTCATGCGCGAGAGTCTCGACAATCCGCCGCCGACCGAGGACCAGAAGCGCAATGCGCCGCCGGTCAGCCACCCGGTCGTCCGGCCGCACCCGGAGACCGGCCAGCCCTGCCTCTATATCGGCATGTACGCATCCCATCTCGAAGGCCGCCCGGTCGCCGAGGGCCGCACGATCCTGGCCCGCCTCCAGGAACAGTCGACCCAGCCGCCCTTCGTCTATTCCCACCGCTGGCAGCCCGGCGACGTGATGATCTGGGACAACCGCTGCCTGATGCACCGGGGCGTGGCGAACTACGAGATGGCCCGCGAGCGCCGGGTCATGAAGCGGGTCTGTGTGCAGGATCCCGCCGGGCCTGCTTCAGATACGGTCCAATAGCCGGCGCGTTGCCGCAACGGCGCGGGTGACGCGCCCGGCCGCATCCATACGCGTCGCCAGCGCCGTCTGCGGAATCTCCAGCGCCAGCGGAATGTTGCCGGGCAAGGCGCGCAGGATGCCGGCAAGATCGATATCGCCTGCGCCGGGCAGGAGCCGTTCCTTCGTCGCTTCGTGGATGAGCCGGTCTCGCGATGGCGGTGTTCCGGCCGCCGGGGCATCGCAGATCTGGGCGTAGCGGAACCAGCGCCGCGGCAGGAGGGCCAGCGCTTCGATGGAACTGCCCGAGCGATGGAAGTGGAGGGTATCGACGGCAATGCCGAGGACGTCGCGGTTGCAGGCCTGGACCATGTCCACTGCCGCCGCAAGACCGTTGAGCGCCATCCAGGGCACGAATTCCAGATCGACCGTCAGGCCGCGCTCGGCCGCCAGATCGCAGAGACCCGTAACATTGTCGAACGACCGGCCTCTGTCGGCATCGTCGGCGGACGCCATGACATTCCGGGCGCCGAGCCGTGCGGCGGCATCGAGGAAGGGAACATAATCGGCCACCCGCGTTTCAGGGACGATCCGCGCCGTGTTGGCGTCGAGCGCCGCGATGCCCGCGTCGGCCATCGCGCGCAGCATCTCCGCTTGCAGGTTGCGGTCGAGCAGCAGCGGCGTCTCGCTGCCGCCGGGCTGGCCGCCGAGCAGGCGCAGGCCGACATGGCTGCAGCCGGCCTGCGCCGCGACTGCGACCGTCTCAAGCGGCGACAATTCCGGCACCGTGTAATAGGAGAGGGAGAGCGGTCGGGTCATGGGCGCGCGGCTGCGGAATTGCGGTGCGGCCAGATAAGCATCGGCCCCTTGGCCGGGCAATGCCGCGACTCCCGAAGGGGAAACCAGGATGCCGACGATGCCGGCGACAGCCGATGGGTGAGAACGGAAGCCGGCCGGCCGCGGCGGTCATCGGCGGCGGCAATGGCATCGGCGAAGCGATCTGCCGCCTCATGCACGCGCGCGGCTGGCGGGTCGCCGTTGCGGATATCGACGGTGAGGCCGCAAGCCGCGTGGCCGGCGAGGCCGGCGGCCCTGCCGTGACGCTCGACATCGCCGACGAGGCGGCGGCCGAAGACGCGGCGGAGCGGATCGAGCGCGAGGCCGGCCCCGTCGCCGCGCTGGTCGTGGCGGCGGCAGTATTCCAGGACATCGTACCGGCCGAGGACCTGCCGGTCGAAGAGTGGGAGCGGATCCTGCGGATCAACCTCACCGGCACATTGATCGCGAACAAGGCGTTCGGCCGGCGCATGGTCGGGCGCGGCCGGGGCAGCATCGTCAACATCGCCTCGATCGCCGCGTTCAGTTCGATGCCCGCCCAGGCCTACGGCGCGAGCAAGGCCGGCGTTGTCCATCTCACCCGCAATCTGGCCGGCGAATGGGGCCGCGCCAGCGTCCGGGTCAACGCCGTCTCGCCGGGCTCAACGCTGGTTCCGCGGGTCGAGGCGCGGCTGGATTCCGGGCGCTACGCCGCCCATCCCGGCGAATTCACCGCCCTCGGACGGATGGTCGAGCCGGACGAGGTCGCCGAGGCGGTGGAATTCCTGGCGTCAGACCGCGCTTCGGCGATCACCGGGCAAAACCTGGTCGTCGACGCCGGCTGGGAGGTCGCCGCGACCTGGGCCCAGTTCGGCGGCGTGCGCAAATTCTGAGGCGGATGCGGCCGCTGCGCCCTAGCCCTGCCGCAGCAGGCGGCGCGCATTGTCGGCCCAGGCCGGATCGATCTCGCCGTGCTCGCCCTCCGCGGGCTGGTCCCAGCCGGCGAAGTTCGTGCCGTAGACGATGCGGTCGTTGCCAACCCACTGCCGGAGCAGGCTGAGCGCCGAGGGGTCGGTGACATGGGCGTCGTACCAGAGGCGGGTCACGGCCTCCTCGAACGCGCCGTTCTTGCGGATGTCCTCGCCGGCCCAGGGCCGCTTGCGCGCCGCCTGGGCGAGCCGGCCGGCCAGCATCGGCAGGCCGCCGCCGCCATGGCTGATCCAGATGTCGAGATCGGGATGGCGGTCGAGCACGCCGCCGAAGATCAGGGTGGCGACGGCGATGGATTCCTGCGCCGCGAAGCCGATGACGACGTCGAGGTCGAACCGCTTCAGGTTCGGATCGCCGGGCGGGCCGTCGATGCCCGACGGCGCGGGGTGAAGGAACAGCGGCACGTCCAGCTTCACGAAGGCATCGTAAAGCGGGTCGAGCGCCGGGCTGTGCAGAGGCTCGCCGAACTCGGTGCCCGTCGCCGCGCCCCAGAGGCCGAGCTCGCCGACCGCCCGGTGCAGCTCCTCGGCCGCCGCGCCGGCATCCTGCATCGGCAGAGAGGCGAGGCCGCCGAGCCGGTCGGGATAGCGGCGCACGAGCTCCGCGCAGGCGTCGTTATGCTTGCGGCAGAAGGCGACCGCTTCCGCGGTTTCGATATGGTGGAAATAGGTCAGCGGGCTCGGCGACAGAACCTGGAAATCCGTGCCGTCCCGGTCCATCCGCGCCAGGCGCAGTTCCGGGTCGGTGAACGGGCTCGCCTTGTGCCGGACGCCGACCAGCTTGTAGTTGCCGACCCGGTACCAGGGCGTGCCGTCCGCGTCCTCGCCGAACTCCGGCCCGTGCCGCCCGGCCGCCCCGGTCGTCGAATTGAGCCGGACATGGGCATGCACATCGATGATCGACGCCGTCCCGATTCCCGTCATCGCGCTCCGCCTTCAACACACCCGAAAGGTGCCGGGCATTATGGCCAGCGCCGCGGGAGGGTCAAATCCGCCGGCGCGCAGCCGGATACCGGGAAATTTGCGCGTCATATCCAACTGTGCCAGCATCGCGGCCGACCGTTCGCACCGCAGGAAATCCACATGCCCGCAGCCGCCCCGACGCCGATGACCGTCAGGGAATGCGCCGAAGCCGTGATCGCGGCGCAGCGCGGCCACGATGCCGGACCGGCGGCCTTCCTTGCCGCCATAAGGCAGCCGATCGCCGCCCTGCTGGAGCGGGACGATCTGCGCGGGATGGGCATTCCGCGGCAGGGTAACAATGTCGACTGGTCGCAATATCTCTATTTCGACGGCGATCTGTCCTTCCTGCTGTTCGAGGTGCCGGAGGGCGGCCGGATCCCGCCCCACGACCACGGCGTCTGGGAATTGTTCGCCGTCTATCGCGGGCGCATGCGCCACACCGTCTACCGCCGCACCGACGACGGCTCGGTCGCGGGATACGCCACGCTGGAAGCGACCGACGACCGGGTGATGGGAGCCGGCGAATCGGCCATCGTCGCGCCGCCGGCCGATATCCACGGCTTCGCGGCGCTGGACGGCGGCGCCATGGGGCTGACCGTCGTCTCCGGCGCCTACAAGCCGGACCGCCACTACTACGATCCGGACGCGAACAGCTATGTCGTCAGGCGCGCAACCAACCTGCGCTAGGCCGGCGGCGGAAGACCGGCCTGCATGAGCGACAGCGGCGGGAAATCGGCGCTGGTGACCGGAGCGGCCGGCGGGCTGGGCCTTGCGATCGCCCGGCGCCTTGCCGCCGACGGCTGCCGCGTGGCGCCGGCCGATATTGACGGCGACGGCGCCCTCCGCGCGGCCGCGGACCTGGACGGCGCCGCGGGCTTTCGCTGCGACGTGACTTCGGAGGATTCGGTTGCCGAGACGCTCGGACGGTTCGAGGCGGCCTTCGGCGGGCCGCCGGACATTCTGGTCAACAATGCCGGCATCGTGCGCTTCGGCGATCTGCTGGACCATTCGGTCGAGGACTTCCGGAAGGTAACGGACGTGAACCTGGTCGGCGTGTTCCTGATGTCGCGCGAGGCCGGCGCGCGCATGGCGGCGCGCGGCAGCGGCGCCATCGTCAACATCACGTCGCTCAACGCCGTGCAGACCAGCCCGGATGCCGGCGCCTATCCGGCGGCCAAGGCGGCGGTCGCGAAGCTGACCGAGCAGTTCGCACTGGCGCTCGGCCCCAGGGGCGTCCGGGTCAATGCCGTCGGGCCGGGCTTCATCGACGCCGGCATGTCGGAACCGATCTACCGCGATCCGGCGGTGCGCGCGGTGCGCGGCGCGGCCGTGCCGGCCGGGCGGATCGGCACGGCGGAGGACGTCGCCGTCGCCGTCGCCTTCCTGGCGTCGGACGAGGCCGGCTATATCCACGGCCAGCATCTGATGGTGGACGGCGGGGTTTCCTTCAGCCTGAAGCGCCAGCTGCCCCGCAAGGCGCCGAAAGACGCCGAGAAATAGCGGTATGCGCACCTTGATCCTTTCCGGCGGGATCCGGCACGATTTCGCGGACAACGCCGCGGCGCTGGCCGGACAGCTCGCCGCCGCCGGGTTCGACCCGGAAATCGAGACGGATATCGAGGCCGGGCTGGCGCGTCTCGAGGACGGCCGCTATGCGCTGCTGACAGTGATGGCGCTGCGCTGGCGCATGGAGGGCGACGCAAAATATGCGCCCTACCGGGCGGAATGGGCCTTCAGCCTCTCGCAGGAGGGGCGGGCCCGGCTCGGCGGCTTTGTCGGCAGCGGCGGCGGCCTGCTCGGCTTTCACACGGCCTGCCTCTGCTTCGACGGCTGGGACGAATGGCGGGACATCCTCGGCGGCATCTGGGTCTGGGGCCGCTCCTGGCATCCGCCGCTCGGGCCGGCCTGCGTTACGAAGACGGCCGAATCGCACCCGCTCACCGACGACCTCGGCGGGTTCGACATCGTCGACGAGGTCTATAGCGGCCTCGGCCTGGCGAATGGCGTTCGCCCGCTGCTCGAAGCCAGGGCCGCAACGATGGAACGGCCCGAACCCGTTCTATGGGCGCACCGCTATGGCGAGGGCCGGGCCGTTTTCGACGCGCTCGGCCACAACCGGGCGTCGATCGAACAGGACAATCATGCGGCAATCATCCGGCGCGCTGCGAGGTGGGCCGCAGGCGCCGTGGATGGTGCGCCCGGCATATCGGCTTGACAGGCCGGACGTCCGGAAACCGAACCGCGGTCTACCGCCCGGCCGCCGCGCCGGATTCTTCGGCCTCCATCGCGGCGAACAGCTTGCGGATGCCCATGACCGCCTTGTCGGCCTTGAGCGGGACTTCCGAATAGCCGTCGTCGTCGTATTCGAACATCGCCTGCTGCCTTTCGAGCGCCCAGCGATCCTCCTCCACCACCGAGGGGAAGGTCTCCGAGAAGCGCTCGGCAACGGATCGCGACCCGCCTTCATGCCGGTACCAGGCCGGCGTGTTGACGATCCAGTGCCACTCGACATGCTGCCGGTCGATCGGCATGTGGGTGTGGTAGAGGACGTAGCCGCGGTCCTCGCCGGCGCCCAGCCTGCCCGGCGGCGCGACGCGGATTTCGACTCGCGTCAGCCCCGGATTCATCATGTGGTGGGTGTGGTCGCGGTCGACGGTTTCGAGGCCGAACCAGTCGACCATCATCGGCGGCTGCGTATAGTTCTCCGCGTGCCGGATCGATTTGATCGTGTGGTTGCCGTCGATGATCTTCTCTTCGAATTTGACCGGCAGCCGACTGTTCGCCTCGTCGCCGATATTGCCGTCGTGCAACGGGTAGAAGTGCGTGATGTCCAGGAGGTTTTCGACGACCAGGCGGTAGTTCGCCTTCACCCGGAGGGTATCCGAACAGACGGTATCCCACGCGTCGCTGACGATCTCCGGCGTCCGCGGCGGCTGGCAGTTGCCGATCTTTTCCGGATTGCCCGGCCAGATCCAGACCAGCCCGTCCTGCTCGATCACGGAATAGGGGCGCAGTTTCGCCCGCGCCGGGATCGGCCCTTCGGGCTGGGACGGAATTTTCACGCACGCGCCTTTGGTATCGTAGCACAGGCCGTGATAGGCGCATTCGAGCAGGCCGTTATCCAGCAGCCGGCCGGCGGACAGCGGCATGCGCTTGTGCACGCAGCGGTCGTCGAAGGCGACGACCCGCCCGTCCGCAGCGCGCCACATGACGACCGGCTTGCCGCCGATGACGCGGCCCTGCAGTTCGCCGGCCGGAAACTGCCCGGCCAGCCCGGCCGCATACCAGGCGTTCAGTATCAGGCTGTTTGCAATCATCCCGGCCCCCCTGTCGCCGGCGCGGACGGATGACCGGCCGGCTTGCTATGCGATACAAGCCCAATCGGCCCCGCCGGGCAACACCCCTGCCCGGAAATCCGGCGCCGGATTTGATGTTGACGTAAACGTAAAATATACCCACGCTCTGCGCCGACCGGACAGGACAAGACCGGATACGACCGGGCCGGTTTGCCGGAGCGCCGCAATGCTGGGTTCGCCCATTGCCGGGAAAGCCCCGATCGGGAATGTCGTCGATTATCTCTTCGAGAAATCCGGCGCGCCGGGCCATGCCGGCCGGCCGGCCCTGCTGCTCGACGATGCCGACCGGACGGTCGTGACCTACGGCGCGCTGCAGGCCCGGGTCTGCCAGGCCGGCCACTATCTGCGCTCGCTCGGCATCGGCGAGGGCGACCGGGTCATGTTCAGCGTGATGGACGGGCTGGATTTCGAGGCCCTGTTCCTCGGCGGCATCAAGATCGGCGCGGTGACCCTGCCGATCAACACCTGGCTGAAGCCGCAGGACTACGCCTACTACGTCAACGACAGCGGCTGCCGCGCCGTCGCCGTCGACCATTCCCTGGTGCCGGTCTTCGAGCAGATCCGCGGCGAACTGGACAGCGTTGAGCATATCGTGGTCTGCGGCGCGCCGGTCGAGGGCTATCCGTTCCTCGGAGAGGAACTCGACCGGTTCCCCGAAACACTGGAGACCGTGCCGCAGGAACCGGACGACACGGCCTTCTGGCTCTACAGTTCCGGATCGACCGGCGACCCCAAGGGCGTCGTCCACACCCATGAGCATATCTACTGGGCGACCGAGCTGTTCGGCATCGCCATCCAGAAAATCTCGGCCGACGACACCGTCTTCTGCCCGCCGAAAATGTTCTTCGCCTACGGGCTGGGCAACCAGGTCTATTTTCCGATCCGGGCCGGCGCGGCCAATGTCGTGGGCAGCGGCCCGATCCTGCCCGGCACATGCTGGGGCCTGTGGCTGGAGCACCGGCCGACCATCGTCATGAGCGTGCCGACCCTCTACGCCGCGATGCTCCAGACGGCGGAGCAGGAGATCGGCCGCGAGGCGGTGCGCGAGGCCTGCGCACGCATGCGCTTCTCGGTGAGCGGCGGCGAACTGCTGCCGCCCTCGCTGTTCGACCGCTGGAAGGACTTCACCGGCGTCGAAATCCTCGACGGCGTCGGCACCACCGAGATGACCCACATGTTCCTGCTCAACCGGCCGGGCGGAGTCGTGCCCTACAGCTGCGGCCGGCTGGTCGACGGCTTCGGGGCGGAAATCGTCGACGACGAGGGCAATCCCGTGCCGCAGGGCGAGGTCGGCAATCTGCGCGCCTTCGGGCCGTCGGCGGCCACGGAATACTGGAACAAGCCGGAGCGCACGGCGGCGACGTTCGGCGGCGGCGGCGTGCTGACCGGCGACAAGTTCCGTGTCGATGCGGACGGCAACTTCTTCATCGTCGGCCGGTCCGACGACATGCTGCGCGTCGGCGGCATCTGGGTCTCGCCGACCGAGATCGAGGCGGCGCTCGCCGAGCATGACGGCGTGCTCGAATCCGCCGTGATCGGCCGGCCGGACGACGAGCAGCTCATCAAGCCCCACGCCTATGTCATCCTGAAGGACGGCGTTGCGGCGGACGGCATGGCCGACGCGCTGCGCAGCCATGTCCGCGACCGGCTGGCCCATTACAAATGCCCGCGCTGGATCGACTTCGTGGACGAACTGCCGAAGACCACGACCGGCAAGATCCAGCGCTACAAGCTGCGCGCGGAGGCCTGAGCCCGCCATGACACGCACCCCCCTCGACGCCGCCGAAGTCAAGCAGATGGCGCTCGATCTCGGCGCCGACCTGGTCGGCATCGCGTCGGCCGACACGCTTAACGCCTTTCCGCCCGACCCGCGCTGGCCCCAGACGCCGGAGCGCATTACCCCCTATTGCCGCAGCGTCATCGTCATTGCGCTCGCCATTCCGGTCGCCGTGTTCCGGACCAAGCTGTCGATCACCGTCCAGTATATGGACCAGGCCATCCTGCGCCGGCTCGACAAGGTCTGCCACCGCCTCGCCCGCAGGCTGGAGCAGCATGGCTGGCCGAGCTTCATCACCATGGGGCAGGAAACCGACCTCAGCATGAAGAACGGCAGCTACGGGCGGCTGTCGACCCGCCATCTCGGCGTCGAGGCCGGCATGGGCACGCTGGGGCTGGACGTCAACATCCTGACGCCGGAATACGGCCCGCGGGTCTACCTCACCGGCATCCTGACCGAGCTGGAGCTGGAGGCCGACCGGCCGATGACCGAACAGGTCTGCATCGGCGAAAGCTGCTCGCGCTGCCTGCATTCCTGCCCGACCGACGCTGTCCTCCACTACGGCCTGGACAAGCGCGACTGCGCCCAGGCGGCCCAGGAGTTCGGCTACGGCGTCTCGACCGCCTTCATGCGGGACTATTTCGAAGCCGACGCCGAGGGCCGCAAGCGGATGATCCGCGACCGCAACATCTTCGGCCTGTGGCAGGGCCTGCTGCGGGTCGCCGGCTCGTTCGGCGACTGCCCGCGCTGCATGGCGGTCTGCCCGGCCGGCAACGACTATCACGCCTTCCTCGCCGATCCGCAGAAGCGCATCCCGGAGCGGACCGACGAAAAGGTCGAGCGGGGCCGGGAATACCGCCGCATCCGGCGCGAGGGCGGCGACGCGCCGGGCCTCGACGACTGGAACATCCGCTGGGTCGGCCCGGAGGGCTACAAAGGCATCGTGGCGCGGGAATTGCAGGCCTTCAAGAAGCGCGAAGCAGCCAAGATTCAGGCCGCGGGGGCAGCGGAGAGCGGGGAGTAGCCGGCATGGTCGAGGTCTACCGCGCGCCGCTGACCGCCGAACTGGTCAAGGACAAGGCGAGGGAATTCGGCGCCGACATCGTCGGCATCGCCGACGGCGCGGCGATGAACGAGAACCCGCCGGACCCGGACGATCCGCGCCGGCCGAGCGACATCACGGACTACGACGCCGACCGGGTGATCGTGATCGGCCAGCGCGCCAGCCTGGGCGCGACCCGCATCCCGGCCTGGTCGGACCGGCACAAATACGTCAATGACGAACTGACCGTCGCCGGGCTGGAGGAGGTCGCCCTCGACCTCGTGCGCTGGCTGGAGCAGAGCGGCTACCCGGCGCTCATCGTGCCGCCGACCCATGTCGATCCCTGGCGCTACGACGGCGACCCGCGCCTGCACCAGAAACTGCCGCTCTCCCTCGACCATGCTGCGGTCGAGGCCGGCCTCGGCACCCTCGGGCTGAACCTGCAACTGCTGACGCCGGAATACGGACCGCGCGTGATCCTGACCGCGGTGCTGAGCTCGATCCCGGTCGAACCCGACCGCCGGATGGAGGAACCGCTGTGCCTGGGGCCGGACTGCGGCCGCTGCCTCAGCGCCTGCCCGGGTGACGCCGTCGGCCACTGGAGCCGCGACTGGCCGGCCTGCAACATCCATCGCCAGCCCCACGGCTTCCGGCAGGTCGCCGAATTTCTCGACGAGGTGATCGACGAGACCGACCCGGAAATGCAGAAGCGGATGCTGCGCAACGAAAAGAGCTTCTACATCTGGGCCAGCATCCTGCGCGGCGCCGGCGCGGTGACGGGATGCCGGCGCTGCCAGGACGTCTGCCCGGTCGGCGCGGACTACGAGACCCTGCTGAAGGACGCCCTGGATGCGATCCCGGAGGATTCGGCGGACAAGCGGGCGCGGCTGGCTGACATGCAGGCCGCCGAGGCGTCGGGCGACCGCGGCCCGGCCTATCCCTCCCAGAAACGGTGGATCGGATCGTGAGCCGGACGGCCGAGGCCCGGCAGGGCGCCCCGCCGAAGGAGCCGCGCCGGGCGGCGAAATCCGGCGCGCGGCGCGCCGAGATCCTGCAGCGCGCGACCGAATGCTTCGACCGGCTCGGCTATGCCAACACGACGCTCGACGACATCGCGCGCGCAGTCGGCATCAAGCGCGAGGGGATCTACTATTACTTCCGCAACCGGGCGCAGATCCTGCTGGAAATCATCGAACCGCAGAGCCTGGAGCTGGTCGAAGGCATCGCCGCCATCGTGAACGACGAGGCGCTCGCCCCGCGCGAGAAATTCCGCGCCGCCATCCGCAACCATCTGGTGCGCTTCGACCGCTACTGCCTGGAGATGACGGTCAGCCTGCGCGACGGCCGGTTCGACGGCGAGCCCGAAGTGCGCGACACCATGGTGCGGATCTGGAAGGAGTACGAGGCGCACTGGGCCCGGCTGATCGCCGAAGGCCAGGAGCGCGGCGACTTCCGCCGCATCGGCGAGCCGAAGATGCTCGCCTTCGCGGTGCTCGGCGCGTGCAACTGGCTGGCCCGCTGGTACGACCCGCGCAAGCCGGTGACGATCGACGACCTGATCGAATCCTATACGGAACTGCTGTCGTCCGGCCTGTTCGAATAGGACGCGCGGCCGGATTCCTGCGCAATTCCGGAAAAAATGGTTGCAATTTCTGTAATATTTCCTAGATTACCTTTCAGGAACATTTCATGAAAATGAAACCCTCGCCATGCCCGCCTCTCCCCACAAACCCGAAAGCCCGCGGGACCCCGACCCCGCAACGCCGCCGAGGCGGCGCAGCGCGCCAGCCGGCCATGACGGATCATGACATTTCATGACACATCCTGACACATCCCGGATCGTCATCCCGACCGACCGGAGGGAGCGGAGGGATCCCGGCTCGATCCATCCGGAGAGAACCCGGGTCCTGCGACGGGATTCCTCCGCTGCGCCGCCCCCTGGGCGGCTCCGGTCGGAATGACGGGTCAGGGCAAGCCGGACAACAAATCATGACGGATCATGACATTTCCTGACACATTCCCGGGTCGTCGTTCCGGCCGGACGAAGCGGGAGGAGGGGCGCCGGACCGGCCGGCTTCCCTTGGCGGCGGAGTTGCCTTAGGTGAACCGGCGACGGCGGCGGGCGGGCCGGACAGATTTGCACGAGGCATGACATGGCGCTGAGCGTGGCGATCCAGATGGATCCCATCCACACCATCGACATCCTGGCGGACAGCACCTTCGTGCTGGCCATGGAGGCGCAGGCGCGCGGCCATGCGCTGCATTACTACACGCCGGACCGGCTGCGCTTCCGCGACGGCGTGCTGAGCGCGCCGGTGCAGAACCTCACGGTGCGGGCCGAACAGGGCAACCATGCCGACCTCGGCGAAGCGCGGCTCACCGACCTGTCGGAGATGGACGTGATCCTGCTGCGCCAGGACCCGCCCTTCGACCTCGCCTACATCACGACGACCCATTTCCTCGAGCAGCTTCACCCGGCGACGCTGGTGGTGAACGACCCGGCCGAGGTGCGCAACGCGCCGGAGAAAATCTACGTCAACCGCTATCCGGATCTGATGCCGCCGACCCTGATTTCGAGCGACCCAGAGGCGGTGCGGGAATTCCGCGACGAGCATGGCGAAATCGTCGTCAAGCCGCTCTACGGCAACGGCGGCGCCGGCGTGTTCCATCTGAGGCCCGGCGACGACAATCTGGGCTCGCTGCTGGAAATGTATGCCGAACAGTTCCGCGAGCCGATCATCGCCCAGCGCTATCTGCCGGAAATCCGCCGGGGCGACAAACGGATCATTCTTGTCGACGGCGAACCGGCGGGCGCGGTCTCGCGGATGCCCAACGAGGGCGAGGCGCGCGCCAATTTCCACGCCGGCGGGCAGCCGAAGCGGGCCGAGCTGACCGACCGCGAGCGGGACATCTGCGCCCGCATCGGCCCGGACCTCAAGGCGCGCGGGCTGGTCTTCGTCGGCATCGACGTGATCGGCGACTGGCTGACCGAGATCAACGTCACCTCGCCGACCGGCATCCAGGAAACCAACCGCCTGTCCGGCACCAAGATCGAGGCGCAGATCTGGGACGCGATCGAGGCCCGGCGCGCGGCCGGATGAGGCGTTTCCGGCACGTCCCTCGATACGGCGCTGGCGCGCCTACTCGGGATGAGGGTGTGGTGACGGAATGTCACCACATTCCCCTCCCCCTTCACCCTCACCCTGAGTAGCCCCGGCCGCCGGGCCGGGGCGTATCGAAGGGCGGGGCGTATCGAAGGGCCGCCCCGGAGGCCCTACCGCTGGAGGATGTCGCTGACTTCCTTCAGCTGGGTGCGGGCGCGCAGCAGGAAGAAGCCCTGGGCGGCCAGGTGGTTGGGCTGGATCATGCCGTCCGGCGCGCCGTTGCGCACGATGAGCGGCTGCAGTTCGGCGGCGCGGCGCAGGCTTCCCATCATGTTGGCCCACACCTTCTGCGCCTGCTTCTCGGCCAGGATGCCGGCGAAGTCGGCGCCGAGTTCGCGCAGGATCATGTAGTAGCCGTAGACCCGGCCCTTGGTGCGGTAGAACAGGTCGTCGGAGCGGGTGTCGAAGACGATGCCGCCGAATTCCTCGACCCGGTCGGCGATGCGTGCGGAATCCGAGCCGATGTCCGCGTTCACCCGGTCGATCAGGGTCTGGAGATTGTCGGCCCGCCGCTCGAAGGTCGCCGCGCCGGCGGCAAGGCGCGCGTTGTAGCGCAGCAGGGAGCGCATGGCGGCGCGGTACTGCGCCTCGGTCGAGGAAGTCGGCAGCAGGCTGACGCTGATGTCCCAGACCCAGGTGTAGGGCGAGTAGCGCAGCTTGCCCATGGCGTCCTCGAGGTCCTTGTCGACCGCGCTGGAGCCGCGGGTGCGGCCGATCTTGTCGGCCATCTCGATGGCGAAGCGGCCGAGCGCGTCGCGGATGCCGACCTGGAAATTGGGCAGGTTGTCGAGCGCCCAGGAGGGATAGATGAAGGGATCGTTCGGCGTCCAGGCGTGGTCGACGGTCTCGCGCCGGATCAGCGCCGCCGCCATGGCGACCGCCCGGCTGGCGCCCTTTTCCGCCGGGGCCGTCATCGTTGTGTCGTCGCCGATGCGGTGCATCACCGCCATGCCGGCCGGGTAGTAGAGCAGGACGAGCGCGAGCAGGCCCCAGAGCGCCCAGCGGGCGATGCGCCAGCGCAGGCGGCGCGGCGGCGCGGCCGATGCAACCGATGCTGCCGACCGGCGCTGCCGGGGCCGGCGGCGGAACAGCCGGGCGAGCCGGCCCGGCTTCCGGCCGGCCTCGGCGTCAATCGCGCCGCGGCGCGGCCGGTCGGGCATGTCGTCGAACAGCGGATCTGCTCTGCGGGCCATCGCCAAGAGATGGGGAATGACGGCCGCGGCAACAAGGGCCGCCGGCCCGCGGGCTCTTCGGCCGCGCCCGGGTTCCGGCCGGTCAGGCCTTCAGGAAGCCGACGATCCGGTAGGTTTCCGCGAGGATCGGGTCGGCGATGGCGCGGGCCTTGTCCGCGCCGCCGGCGAGCACCCGGTCGATTTCCGCCGGATCGCTGAGCAGCCGGCGCATTTCGGCGTTGATCGCGCCGAGCCGGTCGACGGCAAGGTCGGCGAGCGCCGGCTTGAAGCGGCCGAAGCCCTGGCCCTCGAACTCGCCGAGCACGTCGGCGACCGGCCGGTCGGCCAGCGTCGCGAAGATGCGCACGAGATTGAAGGCTTCGGGCCGCGCGTCCTCGGCCTCCTGCGTCACCTGGCCGTCCGCGCCGACGACCTCCGGCCCCGGCAGCGGCTCCGGATCGGTCTTCGCCTTGCGGATCTTGAGCGCGATGGCGTCGGCGTCGTCGGTCATGTTGATGCGGCTCATGTCCGACGGGTCGGACTTCGACATCTTCTTCGTCGCGTCGCGCAGGCTCATCACCCGGGTGGCGCCGCCGAAGATCATCGCTTCGGGCGGCGGGAAGAACTCGACGGTGAAGTCGTGATTGAACTTCTGGGCGATGTCGCGCATCAGCTCGACATGCTGCTTCTGGTCCTCGCCGACCGGCACATGGGTTGCGTGGTAGAGCAGCACGTCGGCGGCCTGGAGCGCGGGATAGGCGTAGAGGCCGAGGGAGGCGTTCTCCCGATCCTTGCCGGCCTTCTCCTTGAACTGGATCATCCGGTTCATCCAGCCGAGCCGGACGACGCAGTTGAAGATCCAGGCGAGCTGGGCATGGGCCGGCACGGCCGACTGGTGGAACACGACCGAGAGCTTCGGATCGATGCCCGAAGCGACCAGTGCCGCGGTGACCTGGCGGGTCTGGTCGGCGAGCTGCGCCGGGTCCTGCCAGACGGTCACCGCGTGCAGGTCGACCATGCAATAGATGCAGTGAAAGCCCTCATGCTGCAGCCGCGCCCAGTTGCGGATCGCGCCGAGATAGTTGCCCAGCGTGACCCCGCCGGAGGGCTGGATTCCGGAAAAGATGCGTTTCATGGCAAAATGCGGATGGCGCGGGAGGGGAAGACCGGGGCAGGACTAAGCCTATCCGCGCCGGCCCGGTCAAGGCGGCGGAATGGTCCCGGCCGTCCGCTCCGCCCGATCGGAGCGGCGCAGCGCCGCCCGCAACTCGCCGATCGTGGCGGCGCGCAGCAGGAGGCAGGCCGCCGCGTAAACCGCTGCGCCGCCGAGCACCACGACCAGCAGCGACACAACCCGCTGCCATACGGCGCCGGACAGCCACGGCCACAGCATTTCGGCCGCCGGCCAGAGCAGGCCGGCCATGACCAGCGCAGCCAGGGCGAAGCGGGGCAGGCGCGCGCGGAGCCGCCCGTCGACGGCGAGATGGCCGCGCCGGACGAGGAACCAGGCGAGCAGCCCGGTGTTGATCCACGCCGCGACGGAGGTGGCGATCGCAATGCCGAGATAGCCGACCCCCAGCGGCCAGACCAGCAGGGGCGACAGCACCATGTTCGCGATCATGGAAATCACCGCGTAGATCATCGGGCTGCGCGTGTTCTGCCGGGCGAAGAATCCGGGCGACAGCACCTTGATCAGCACGAAGGCGGGCAGGCCGGTCGCGAAGACGGCGAGCGCCCAGGCGGTGGCTTCGGCGGCGTCCGGCGAGAACTTGCCATACTGGAACATCACGGTGACGAGCGGCAGGGCGATGACGATGAGCGCAGCGGTCGCCGGCAGCGTGAGCAGCATCGACAGCTCGATGGCCCGGTTCTGCACGGCGTTGGCGCTGCGTTCGTCGGCCTGCAGCGTGCGCGACAACTCAGGCAGCAGCGCCGTGCCGATCGCGATGCCGACCAGGCCGAGCGGGAACTGATACACCCGGTCGGCATAGTGGATGTAGGAGACGACGCCGGTCAGGAAGGTGCCGATAATCGTACCGACCAGGATGTTGATCTGGGTCATGCCGCCGCTGATCAGGCCGGGCACCATCAGTTTCAGCAGCCGTTTGACCGCCGGCGTCATGCGCGGCCGGCGCAGGCGCAGGCCGAGGCCGGCCCTCCGGCAGGCCCAGGCGAGCCAGACATACTGGCCGATCCCCGCGACGGCGACGCCCCAGGCCAGCATATGGGCCGGCGTCTCGAACCGGTCGCGGGCGAACAGCAGGCCGAGGATCAGCACGACATTCAGCAGGATCGGCGCCGCCGCGGCGGCGGCGAAACGATAGGACGAATTGAGCATCCCGCTCATCATCGCGACGATCGCCATGCAGAGCAGGTAGGGCAGCGTCAGCCGCGTCAGGAGGACGGCGGTATCGAACAGGTCCGGCCGCGAGGCGTGGAAGCCGGGCGCAACGACCACCAGCACCTGGGGCATGAAGATTTCGACGACGACGGTAAAGACCGCGAGGATCAGCACCAGAACGGAAAAGACGCCGTCGGCGAACAGCATCGCCTCGCGCCGGCCGTCTCGCTCCAGCCGTTTCGAAAACAGCGGCACGAAGGCGGCCGCGAAGGCGCCTTCGGCGGCCAGGCGGCGGAACATGTTGGGGAAGCGGAACGCGACGATGAACGCCTCGACGACCCCGACCGCGCCCAGATAGTGCGCCATCAGGATATCGCGCACCAAGCCGAGAATGCGGCTGGCCAGGGTCCAGAACGCCACGATGGCGGAGGAGCGAAGCAGTTTCACGAGCTGCCGGCCTGCGATGTCTCGGGCGTGTAACAGAGCAGCCGGGCGCCGGCCTGTCCGTCGGCCGCGAGCTGGTCGATCAGGTCGAAATCGCGCCAATTCGCCGTGAGCAGCGTCGTTCCGGACGTCCGGGCGGAAAGATAGATGGCGGCGTCGGCAAGAAAGCGCCGGCGCGCGGCCCGGTCGCCGCCCTGCAGCCGCGCCAGCACCCCGGCGATCAGCCCCGCCGCCATCCAGCCCGACGCCGGGAGCGAAACGGTTCGCCTGATCTCGATCCGGTCGAACAGGTCCCCGAGCGCCGCCCGGGATTGCGCAGCATGAGATCCGTCCGGCGGCGCCGCGCCCAGCCCGAAGGCCAGTTCGGCGAGGCAAACGGTCGAGTGGAGATGGCGGCGGCCCGGCAGCAGGGCCTGCAAGGCAAGCGGCATCCGCCCGGACAAGGCATCGATGTAGGCGCAGGTGTCCAGCATGACCGGCCCGGACAGGGAGGCGGCCGGAAAAAACGGAAGCGCCGAACGATCCCGGTAACCGAGGGGCGTCCGGCGCTTCTCCGGCCGGATGCGGCGCTGCCAGCGCGCCAGTTCAGCCGCCGGCGTCACAGATCGATCGTGAAGTCCCGCGGCAACGATCCGCGCCGGGCAGCCAGCCAGGAACCGAATTCGTCCGGGTCGGCCAGCGCCTCCAGCCCGGCGCGGACCAGATCCGAATCCCGGGCGATGCCGCTGGCCCCGCGCGCCCGTTCATAAAGAGCGTCGTCGATCCGTGCCGCAATCCGGCGATCCTTCGACCCAGCCGCGCCGTAGGCCGCGCCTTCGTCGCCGAAGCCGGGCCCGTAAGCGGCGCCGGGCGCGGCATCGTCGGAAACCGGCACGCCGACCGCGGCCAGCAATTCGCGCAGCTGGGCCATTGTCATCGTGATCGTTTCAGCCATGACGACCTCTCTTTCGGAGGCTTTTGTTACACATTTTTATTCTGTTGTCAAACAATTTATGCTGCTGCCGATTCCGGCGCGGCGCTGAGGGACGCAAGCACGGCACGGCGCACCTCTTCCTGCTTTTGGGCATTGACGATCTTCATGCCGAAAACATCCTTGACGTAGAAAACGTCGACAACGCGTTCGCCGTAGGTCGAAATCTTGGCAGTGCCGATCTGCATGCCGCATTCGGTCAGCGCGCGGGTCACGTCGTGAAGCAGGCCGGGCCGGTCGCGGCCGTTGACCTCGATGACCGTGAAGAAGTTGCTCGCGGTATTGTCGATCAGCACACGCGGCGGCACTTCGAACACGTCGCGCGCACGCCGCGGCAGCGATTCCCTGCCGACCAGTTCGCGCCAGGGCCGCAATTCGCCGGTAAGGCTGTTGGCGATCCGGTTCTTCAGGCGCTCCAGGTCGCGCGGGTCGGAAACCGCGTTGCCGGCGCCGTTCTGGATCGTGAAAATGTCCAGCGCATGGCCGTTAGCCAGGGTAAAGATGCGCGCCTCGACGATCGACGCGCCGAACAACGCCATCGCGCCCGCGATCTGGGAAAACAGGCCGGGATGGTCGGGCGTGTAGACCGTAACCTCGGTGACCGAACGTTTTTCGTCGATCCCGGTATCGATGGAAATTTCCGCCTTGTCCCGATGCGCCTTGCGGGTGAGCGCGGCGTGGCGGGCCTGGGTCGCGCTGTCGAGCGACAGCCAGTAGGCGGTGTAGCCGAGTTCGAGAAAGGCCTCGATATCTTCGGACGGCCAATCCGCCAGGCGTGCGGCCACTGTGTCTTTGGCCCGCGCGACGCGCGCCGTCACGGCATCGGCCTCGATACTGCCGCTGAGCAGTTCTTCGGTCCGGTAATAAAGTTCGCGCAGGAGCGCCGCCTTCCAGCCGTTCCACACCGCCGGGCCGGTTGCCCGCATGTCGGCAACGGTCAGGACCAGCAGGAGGCGCAGCCGCTCCGGCGACTGGCAGTGGTCGGCGAAATCCCGGATCGTCTTCGGGTCGTCGATGTCCCGTTTCTGGGCCGTGTTGCTCATCGCGAGATGATGCCGGACCAGCCAGGACACCGTCTCCGTCTCCTGACCGTCCAGCCCGAGCCTCGGGCACAGGTCGACCGCCAGCCCGGCGCCGATCACGGAATGGTCTCCGCCGCGTCCCTTGGCGATATCGTGCATCAGAACGGCCACATAGAGCGCCCGGCGCGAGGCAACCTTGTGGACGATCTCGGTCGCCAGCGGATGATCCTCGGCGAGGTCGCCGGTCTCGATCCGGTGCAACAGGCCGATCGCCCGGATGGTATGCTCGTCGACCGTGTAGACATGGTACATGTCGTGCTGCATCTGGGCGACGACCCGGCCGAAATCCGGGATAAAGCGGCCCAGGACCCCGGACTCGTTCAACCGCTTCAATGTCCCGGCCGGATCGTTCTTCGACGTCAGCATGGCGAGGAAGCTGGCGTTGGCCGCCGGATTCTCGCGGATAGCGTTGTCGATCAGCTTCAACGACTGTGTGACCTGCCGCAGCGCCGACGGGTGAATATCGAGCCGTTGCTCCTGGGCCGTTTCGAACAGCCGCAGCATGTTCACCGGATCCTGCCGGAACGCCTTGTCGGTCTTTGCGTTCAGGCGGCCGGACCGGGCCACGAAATCGCCGAATTCCCGCTCGCCGCCCAATCGTCCGGGCAGACGCACCCAGGGGCGCCGCTTGGACTCGTCTTCCAGCGCGGCGCAAAAGATCCGCGTAAGGTCGCCGACATCCTTGGCGACCAGATAATAGTGCCGCATGAAGCGCTCAACGCCACGTTGGGTCTTCCGGTCGCCGTAGCCCATAAGCCGGGCGATCTCGGGCTGAACGTCGAAGGTGAGACGCTCTTCGGGCCGGCCCGTCAGGTAGTGCATGTGGCAGCGGACCGTGGTCAGGAAGGCGTGGGACTTTCGGAACAGGGCCGATTCGTAATCCGAGAAGACGTTGCGTTCGACCAGATCGCCGATCGCGTCGACCCGATAGAGATTCTTGGCGATCCAGAACAGCGTGTGAAGATCGCGCAAACCGCCCTTGCCGTCCTTGATGTTCGGCTCCAGGACATAGCGGCTGTCGCCCATCTTCTCGTGCCGCACGTCCCGCTCGGCAAGCTTCTGTGTGACAAAGCCGTTGGCGCCCTCTGCGGCAGTGAAATCGCGGAATTTCTGGCGCAGGCTGCGGTAGAGTCCGGCGTCGCCCCACAGGTAACGGGCTTCGAGCAGGGAGGTCCGGATCGTCAGGTCGGACCGTACCAGCCGGATACACTCGTCGATCGACCGGGTGGCGTGCCCGACCTTCAGACCGAGATCCCACAGGGTATAGAGCAGGAACTCGACGATCTGCTCCGCATGGGGCGTCAGCTTCCAGTTCGACAGGAACAGCAGATCGATATCGGACTGGGGCGCCAGTTCGCCCCGGCCGTAACCGCCGACGGCGACGATCGCCTGTTTTTCGCCTTCCGTCGGGTTCGCCACGGGATAGACGCGTTCGTAGGCGAAGTCGTAAATCACGCGGACGATCTGGTCGATGAGGAAGCAGTGGGCCTGGACGCACTGATGGCCGCGCAGGGCCGTATCGCCTTCCCGGTCGAAACGCCGCCGGATTTCCAGCCGCCCGGCCTCCAGCGCAGCCTTGAGAACGCCGAGAACGGGCGCGCGCAGCGCCGACGGATCGCCGACGTCTTCCGCAACGGCATCGAGCTGCTCGACAAGTTCGCGCCTGTCGACGATCCGGCGTTGGTTGGCGATCGGCGCCGCGCTCGAAAAATCCATAGCTCGATCGGTCCGATGAATTCGCCCGGTCGATCCGCGATAACGCCGGTGGCACGCCGCCGGGCAGGCGCACACGCCTCGTATAATCTATTACGGTCCGGAAAACAGGCCAGCCGCCGAACCGGCGCCGGCGCGACGTTGCGGCACAGGCGGGAACATGCCCGGAACCGCCCCTGCGCCGCCATATCCTTTACAAGCCACCGGACATCGACGAGCAGATCATGACAAGCCTGTCCCGTGCTGGAGTTGTCGGCGTTCTCGCCGCCGTTGCCGCCGCCGTCATCTATCTGGCCGTGCTTTCGGGCGACTTTGGCAGACCCGCGGACAACAGCGCCGCTGTCACCGGACAGGCCCGCGCCGAAGCGCTCTTCGCCGGGCTGAGGAATTCTGAGCGGTTCAAGGCCTCGGGCGGCTCCGTCACTTGGGAGAGCGCCGAGGCGCTGGACGGCGAGGGCGTTCTGATCCGCAAGATCAGCATCAGGGGAAAGGACTGGGACGGCCGGCCAACGGCGGTCGCGGCCGACGAAGTGCGCATCCGGCGGATCGACTGGAAAAATATCGCGCTATCGCCCTACGGCGATGTCGAGATCCGCGGCTTGACGAGCACCAACAGCAAAGTCGCAGCTTTTGCGGCGGCGACCGGCGTCACGGCGTTCGTGGCCGATCTGAAGGCGCGCTGGGACTACAAGCCCGATACAAGGATCGCGGACCTCCAGGCCCTGGATCTTACCATCCGGGAATGGGGGGCGCTCAGCGCGCAGATGCTGCTTCACGGGCTGGATCTCGCGGCGTTGCAGGAGATGCAAAAAGGCGGCGAAATCGATCCCGCCTATGCCGCCGGCCTCATGGCGGGTGCGAAAATCGGCAGATTTGAAATGGCCTTTACGGACCGCGGCGCGATCGACAGGCTGGCCGCAATGCGGGCCGAGGAGACGGGCCGGGACAAGAACGAGGTCATTGATCGGGCCCTCGCGGGACTGGCGGTGGAGAAGGCCAACCAACCCTCCGGAATCGTCCGGCAGGCGTTCGACGCCCTGATTGTATTCGTGAAGAAGAGGGGCACCATCGTCCTTAAGGCGGCGCCGAAGACACCCGTCCCGCTGCTGCGCCTGGCGCTGACCGGCAGGTCCAGCCCGGCCGGCCTCGACCGGCTGGCGCGGGAATTGGGACTTTCCGTCGAAGTGCGATAGGTGCCGCGGCGCGGCGATTCAGTCCCGCGCGGCCGCTTTCAGCCGGTAGAGCAATTCCAGGGCCGCGCGCGGCGTCAGCTCGTCCGGATTGAGATCTTCCAGCAGCCTTTCGGCTTCAGACGGGCCGGCGGGACGGGAGGGCTCTGCCGCGCCGGCGTTGAACAGGGGCAGATCGTCGGCCAGGCGGTTGACATTCGCGCCCTGGTCGCCGGCTTCCAGGGTCGCCAGCACCTCCTCGGCCCGCGCGACAACGGCGGCGGGCAGGCCGGCGAGGCGGGCGACATGAATGCCGTAGCTGGCCTCGGCGTCGCCGGGCGCCACCTCGTGCAGAAAGACGATCTCGTCCTGCCATTCCCTGACCCGCATGGTGTGCCGGGAGAGCCGGTCGAGCCGGGCCGAGAGCGCGGTCAGTTCATGATAGTGCGTGGCGAACAGG
The DNA here is from genome assembly GCA_965202925.1 of Alphaproteobacteria bacterium. Classification (GTDB taxonomy): domain Bacteria; phylum Pseudomonadota; class Alphaproteobacteria; order Bin65; family Bin65; genus Bin65. Next base: position 256,210 of record CBDBCG010000006.1, read on the forward strand.
GCGCGGCATTGAAGCGTGTCGTGCAAATGCTCGACCGCCGCCCAGGCGATCGACAGCCCGTCGAACGTCGCGGTGCCCCGGCCGATCTCGTCGAGTATGACCAGCGAGCGCGGCGAGGCCTGGTTCAGGATCGCCGCGGTCTCGACCATCTCGACCATGAAGGTCGAGCGGCCGCGGGCCAGATCGTCGGCTGCGCCGACCCGCGAAAACAGCCGGTCGACAATGCCGATCGTCGCATTTTGCGCCGGCACGAAGCTGCCGGCCTGCGCGAGAATAGCGATCAACGCGTTCTGGCGCAGGAACGTGCTCTTGCCGGCCATGTTCGGCCCGGTCAGGAGCCACAGATTCCGGTCCGGGCCCAGGTCGCAGTCGTTCGGCACGAAGGGGGTATCGGGCTGCATCGCCTCGACCACCGGATGACGGCCGCCCGACACGGCGAAGGATGTATCGGGCGTCACCGTGGGCCGGCACCAATCGCCTTCGGCAGCCAAGTCGGCCAGCGCCGCGCTGACATCGAGCTCCGCCATGGCCTGGGCCGCGCGGGCGATCGGTTCCGTCTGGCCCAGCGTTTCGGCAAGCAGGTCGTCGAACAGCGCCAGTTCGATCGCCAATGACCGGTCGGCCGCGCGGACGATGTCCGATTCCAGTTCGGAAAGGGCGACTGTCGTATAGCGCGTCGCGCTCGCCATGGTCTGCCGGTGGATAAAGGGGCTGCCGGCATCCGCCGGCATCTTGCCCGACTGCGCCGTCGAGACCTCGATGAAGTAGCCGAGCACGTTGTTGTGCCGGATCTTGAGCGAGGGAATGCCGGTATCCCGGCGCAATTCCGCTTCCATCTGCACGACCAGGCCACGGCCGTCTTTCTTGAGCGCCGTCTGCTTGTCGAGCGCGTCGGAATAGCCCGGCGCGATGAAGCCGCCGTCGCGGCTTTGCAGCGGAAGATCGTCCGCCAGGGCGCGATTCAGCCGGTCGACCAGAGGATCGTGACGGCCGAGACGGCGGACCAGGCCGGTCAATTCCTCGAGACCGGCAAGGCCCGTGGCGCCGAGGGCTTCGCCCAGCGGGCCGGCCGCCGCCAGCGCGTCGCGAATTGCCGCGAGGTCGCGCGGCCCTCCCCGGCCGAGGGTCAGTCGGGACAGGGCGCGCTCGGCATCCGGCGTTTGCTTCAACAGGTCGCGCACCCGGCCGCGAACGCCGGAATCGTCGCTGAAAAAACCGACCAGTCGAAGCCGCGACCCGATGGCGGCGACATCGGTCAGCGGTGCAGCGAGCCGTTCGGCCAGCAGCCGGGCGCCGGGGCCGGTGACGGTGCGGTCGACAACCGAAAGCAGGCTGCCCTTGCGTTCGCCCGACAGGGTTCGGGTCAGTTCCAGATTGCGCCGGGTCGGCGCGTCGATTTCCATCGTCCCGCCGCCGCCATGGCGCACCGGGCGGCACAGATGCGGCGCCCGGCCCCGCTGGGTAAGATCGACATAATCGAGCAACGCGCCGGCCGCGGCCGTTTCCGACCGGGTGAAGGCCCCGAACGCATCGAGCGACGCGACGGCGAAATGCGCCGTGAGACGGGCCGCGGCGTTCAGGCTGTCGAACCGGCTGGACGGCTGGACGGTCAGCCTGTTGCGCCATTCGGCGAAGGCCTCGTACAGCGCCGGCTGCTCGATCAGCGTGTCGGAGACGAGAATTTCCGACGGCTCAAGCCGCGACAGCGCCGCGCCCAGGTCGCCCGGCGCGACCGGCTGGGCGGCGAAATCGCCGGTCGTCATGTCGAGCCACGCCAGACCCAGCTCGCCGCCCGCTTCGGCCAGCGCCGCGAGATAGCTGTGGGACCGGGCGTCGAGCAACGTATCTTCGGTCAGCGTGCCGGGCGTGACGACCCGGATGACGTCGCGCCTGACCAGAGCCTTCGATCCGCCGCGTTTCTTTGCCGCGGCCGGGTCTTCCATCTGTTCGCACACCGCAACCTTGAAACCGGCGCGGATCAGGCGCGCGAGATAGGTCTCCGCCGCGTGAACCGGCACGCCGCACATCGGCACGTCCTGGCCGGCCTGTTTGCCGCGTTTGGTCAGCGTGATGTCCAGCGCGCCGGCCGCCGCGACGGCATCGTCGAAGAACAGTTCGTAGAAATCGCCCATCCGGTAGAAAACCAGACAGTCGGGATGCGCCGCCTTGACCTCCCGGTAGTGCGCCAGCATCGGCGTCAGGCCCGGTTTTCCGGGCGGTTGGACGGGTACGTTCATGGGCGGAAAGCAGCGGGGCCTTCGCGGTGCGGTCCAGTGGGCATCGCCGCTATCCTCGCCAAGCTTGCGCCCCTTGTCGATATCGGTCGTCGGTAAAATATCCGCCGCCGGGCATGCGCCTTCGAGGGTGTGACGGTGGCGGCGATGGGCAGGAGCGGCGGCGCGGCCTATAACGGCGGCAACCGACACCGAGCCTGCCAGCGCTGCCGCCATGTCCGAATCCGAACACGTTACCGACCGGGAAGCCCTGCTGATGCACGCCTCCGGGCGGCCCGGCAAGATCGAGATATCGCCGACCAAGCCGTTGACGACCCAGCGGGACCTGGCGCTGGCCTATTCTCCCGGCGTCGCCGCGCCGGTCCTGCGCATCTCGGAAGACGAGGGCACGGCCTACGACTACACGGCGCGCGGCAATCTGGTGGGCGTCATCTCCAACGGGACGGCGATTCTCGGCCTCGGCGACCTGGGCGCGCTGGCCTCCAAGCCGGTGATGGAGGGCAAGGCCGTCCTGTTCAAACGCTTTGCCGATGTCGATGCGATCGACCTGGAGGTCAGCACGGACGATGTCGACGCCTTCATCAACTGCGTCCGCTATCTCGGGCCGAGCTTCGGCGGCATAAATCTCGAAGACATCAAGGCGCCGGACTGTTTCATCATCGAACAGCAGCTGCGCGAACTTCTCGACATTCCGGTCTTCCACGACGACCAGCACGGCACCGCCATCATCATGGCGGCCGGCCTGATCAACGCGCTCGACCTGACCGGCCGTTCGATCCGCAAGGCCAGGGTCGTGATCAACGGCGCCGGCGCGTCGGGCATCGCCTGCGCCGAGCTGATCAAGGCAATGGGTGTGCCGGAGGATCACGTCGTCATGTGCGATACCCGCGGCGTCATCTACCAGGGCCGCGAGCAGGGCATGAACCAGTGGAAATCGGCCCATGCCGCGGCAACCGAGACGCGGACCCTGGACGAAGCACTGAGCGGCGCCGACGTGGCCGTCGGCCTTTCGGTCAAGGGCGCGTTCACCGGAGAGATGATCAAGCGGATGAATGCGAAACCGATCGTCTTCGCGCTCGCCAACCCGGATCCGGAAATCACGCCCGAGGAGGTTCAGGCGGTCCGCGCCGACGCCATCGTCGCGACCGGCCGGTCGGACTACCAGAACCAGGTCAACAACGTGCTGGGGTTTCCCTACATCTTCCGGGGCGCGCTCGATGTCCGGGCGTCGACGATCAACGACACGATGAAGATCGCCGCGGCCGAGGCGCTGGCCAAGCTGGCGCGCGAGGACGTGCCGGACGAGGTCGACGCCGCCTATGCCGGCCGCCGCCTGCGCTACGGCCCGGACTATGTCATCCCGGTGCCGTTCGATCCGCGCCTGATCGAGGCGGTGCCCTATGCCGTCGCAACCGCCGCCATGGAGAGCGGCGTCGCGCGCAAATTCATCGTCGACGAGGACGGCTACCGCCAGGAACTGCGCAGCCGGCTGGACCCGGCCGCCTCTTCGCTGCAACGGGTGCTGGATCAGGCGCGCGCCAACCCCAGGAAGATGGTCTTCGCCGAGGGCGAGGAGGAACGGGCCATCCGGGCAGCGATCGCCTATGTCACCTCGGGCTACGGCACAGCTGTGCTGGTCGGCCGCGAGCAGCTGATCCAGGCGGCGCTGGAGGAAGCCGGCCTCGAATTGCCCGCCGGAATCGACGTGCACAACGCGCGCAAATCGACATCGCACGAGCAGTTCGCCGACCTGCTGTACCAGCGCAAGCAGCGCGAGGGCTGGCTGTTCCGCGACTGCCAGCGCATCGTGAACCAGGACCGCAACGTCTATGCGGCCTGCCTGGTCGCCAGCGGCGAAGCGGATGCGATGCTGACCGGGCTGACCCGACGCTTTGCCGTCAGCTACGAACAGATCCGCTATGTCATCGACAACCGGCAGGGCGCACGGGTTTTCGGCATGACGATGATCGTCGCGCGCGGCCGGACCGTGTTCATCGCCGATTCCAGCGTCAACGAGGAGCCGACTTCGGTGATGCTCGCCGACATCGCGGAGCAGGCTGCCGCCAAGGCGCGCGACCTGGGCCACGAACCGCGGGTCGCCTTCCTGTCCCATTCGAACTTCGGCAACCCGCTGACCGACCGGGGCAACCGGATTCGCGATGCCGTGGCGCTGCTCGATTCGCGCCGGACCGATTTCGAATACGATGGCGACCTGTCGGCCGATGTCGCGCTCGATCCGGCCCTGATGGCGCTCTATCCGTTCTGCCGGCTGTCGGGCCCGGCCAATGTGCTGGTGATGCCGGACCTCGACGCCGCCAACATCTCCGCCAAACTGATGCAGAAAATCGGCGGCGGCACGGCCATCGGACCGATCATCCTCGGGCTCGACAAGCCGGTGCAGATCGCCCAGATGGGCTCGACGGTCAACGACCTGCTGAACCTGGCCGCCTTTGCGGCCGCCGACGCCGCCTGAACCGGCCGATCGCCGGAGCGGCAATCCGGCGCGGCATTGCCCCGGCGCGTTCACCGTGATGTCATGTCCGGCGCATAGAGTGCCCGCCGGGGCAGGCTGTGCCGGCGCCTGGACCGCACCGGCGCGGGCGCCTGCAGGATGCGGGAACAGGAGACCGGACGTGGCCGATACGCCCACCGATACCCCGGAGACGGTTCGCGTTTCCCGGCCGGGAGCGCCCGAAGCGGCGGGCCGCGGCGGGCCCGACGCAACGCGCCGCAGCGCTTCTGCTGCGCCGGGCAGATCCAGCCGCGACCTCGCGACACCCCTTGCCGCGGGGGCGGCTGCGGGGGCGGTGGCCGGCATTGTCAATACGGGCGCCGGCGCCATTCCGGGCATTCTCGCCGGCGCGGTAGCCGGCATCGCGGCTGTGCTGATCTTCCGTGCGATCGCGCCCGGACGGCTGCGGCACGAGCCCCAGGCCGGGTTCGTGGGCGACGGACCGGCCGGCGCCGAAACCGCCGGCAACCGGATTCCCGAAGAGATGCTGCTGCGAGCGGCGATGGAACTGGTGCGCTGCCTGCCGGCGCCCGCCATTCTGGTCGACGGGCGCCGCGAGGTCGTCGCGGTCAGCCGACCGGCGGAAGAGTTGTTGCGCCGGGTGGCCGTGGGGCGGCCCCTGCCGGATTCGATCCGCCATCCGGAATTGTTGGCGGCCGTCCAGTCATCCGTCGAGGACGGTTTCGAGCGGGAGGTGACAATCCGGGAATCCGTGCCGCAGGACCGTCACCTCCATGCGCTGGTCGCGCCGCTGGGCCAGCCATTGGGTCGGCCATCGGGCCAGCCGGCGCAAGACGGCTCTCCCGACCTCCGGGAAGCGGCCCGCGAACCGCAGGACGGCGTCCAGGGGGCGCTGATTCTCATGCGCGACATGACCCCCCAGATCCAAGCCGACCGGATGCGGGTCGATCTGGTCGCCAACGTCTCCCACGAATTGCGCACACCGCTCGCCTCGCTGGCCGGCTTTCTCGAAACCCTGCGGGGGCCGGCCGCGAACGATGCGGAGGCCCAGGAACGCTTCCTCCGCATCATGGACGAGCAGACGGCGCGCATGACGCGGCTGGTCGATTCGCTGTTGTCGCTGTCGAACATCGAGATGGAAGAGCACCGGCCGCCGACCGGCCGGGTCGAACTCAACGCCACGGTGCGGCGCGTCGTCGATGCGATGAAAATCGTTGCCGAACGGCTTGGGAGCTCGATCGTCGTCATGCACGATCTCGAGCCGGCGGATATTGCCGGAGACGAAGATCAGATATCGCGTGTCGCCCGCAACCTGCTCGAAAATGCGATCAAGTACGGCCGGCACGGCACGGCGATCGAAATCCGGATCTTTTCCCCGGGCGGGTACGGAGCGGACACCGGCGAAGTGGCGATATCCGTGAGCGACAGCGGCGACGGCATTCCGGAGGAACATCTGCCGCGCCTGACCGAGCGGTTCTACCGCGTCGATATCGCCCGGGCGCGCAAAGTCACGGCAGAAGCGGCGGAAGCCTCCGGCGGGAAGGCCGCAGGCGTTACCGCCCAGGCCCCGGATTCCGGCGGAGCGGGGCTCGGGCTCGCGATCGTCAAACACATCGTCGCGCGCCATGGCGGCCGGCTGGAAATTGCCAGCGAACTCGGCGTCGGCAGCAGCTTCACCGCGGTCTTTCCTGCGGCGGCGCCAGCCGCACCTCCGCACGCCGGCTGACCCGGATCGGACACGCCGCCAAGGTCAGGCAAAGTCCGGTTCACGCCGTCGGATCGTCGCGCAGCCTTACCAGCTGTTTGCCGAAGTTCTCGTTGCGGAACAGTTTCAGCAGCGCATTGGGGGCGTTTTCTATGCCGACCTCGACATCCTCGCGATACTTGATCCGGCCTTCGGCGATCCAGCCGGCCATCGCTTCCTGCCCCTCGCGCCAGCGGCTCCAGAAATCGGTGACGATGAAGCCCGTCACGCGCAGCCGGTTGGTCAGGATCTGGCGGGTATAGCGGGGCACCCGTTCCGGCTCGGTCAGATTGTATTCGCTGATCATGCCGCAGATGGCGATTCGTCCGAACGGGTTGGCCAGCGGATAGATCGCATCCGAAATCCAGCCGCCGACATTGTCGAAATAGCCGTCGATGCCGTCCGGACAGGCCTCCGCCAGGGCATTTCCGAGCGCCGCGCTATCCTTGCCGAACCCGCGATAGTCGAGGCAGGCGTCGTAGCCCAGCTCGTCGATGCAATAGCGGCACTTGGCGTCGCCGCCGGCAATGCCGACGACCCGGGCGGCGCCTTCGATCCGGGCGATCTGGCCGACCAGCCCGCCGACCGCGCCGGACGCAGCCGAAACGACGATCGTGCCGCCTTCCTTGACGCCCATCACCTCCCTGGCGCCGAAATAGGCCGTCATGCCGGGCATGCCGAGCACACCGACCGCCGTCGAGACCGGCGCCAGTGCCGGATCGATCCGGCGGGTAAGCCGGCCGCCGGTCACCCCGTATTCCTGCCAGCCGAGCCGCTCCTCGACGATATCGCCGACCCGGAAATCCGGGTGGTTCGACGCAATGACCTCACCGACCGTACCGCCCTCCATGACGGCCCCGACCTCGACCGGTTTGGCGTAGCTTTTCCCCGCGTTCATCCGGCCGCGCATATAGGGATCGACCGACAGCCAGATATTGCGGACCAGGATTTCGCCCTCGCCCGGTTCCGGGACAGGCGTTTCCACCATCCGGAAGTTGGATTCGTCGAACATTCCGGCCGGCCGTTCGGCCAGCAGCCACTGACGGTTAACGGTTGTCATGAGCGCAAATTCCGTTTCTGTGCAGTCGGAGATATTCCCGCCGGGAAATCAGCCCCATCGTTCCCGATGGGCGTCCATGGCCGCGCGGGCGCCGGTCCGGATGAGCGAGAGATCGCTGCCTCCGGCGACCATGTCGTACCCGCGATCGAACATCTGTGCGGGAGAATGGCCGGAATGGGGCACGGCGGCCATCGGCTTGCCGGACGCCTTTACCGCAGCTTCCGCGCTCTCGATGATTGCGCGGGCCTCGGCAGGCGGCTCGGTCGGGTTGTAGCCGCTGGTCGCGGTCAGGTCGGTCGGGCCGATGAACAGGATATCGACGCCATCGACCTGTGCGATCTCCGGAATGTTGGCAACGCCCTTCTGCGTTTCGATCTGCAGGATGGTGCAGACTTCGGCGTCGATCCGGTTCCAGTATTCGGCTGCGTCGTGCCCGAACCCGGTCGCGCGGATCGCGCTGACGGCGCAGCCCCGGTTGCCGGCCGGCGGGTATTTGCAGGCGCGGACCGCGGCTTCGGCCTCCGCCGCGGTCTCGACATAGGGCACCATGATGCCTTCGGCGCCGGTATCCAGCGCCCGCTTGATATAGGGCGTATCGTTCCACGGAACGCGGATGAACGCCGCCGGCCCGCCGGGTTCGCGCCCGTCGTCGTTGGCGGCGCCGATGCCGCCCGAACGCAGGGCCTGCATCTGCGCCGCCGCCCCCATCAGGTCGCCCGGCCCGTGTTCGTGGTCGATGATGACGAAATCGACGCCGGCACGGGCGACGATCTCCGCGGTCATGCTGCTGTTGGCCACAAGCCAGAGGCCGAGGCATTTCCTGCCGGCCGCAAGCCGGGCTTTCACGGGATTGCTGCGGATCATGAACGGTCTTCGCGAATGCGGGCGCGAGGCGAAGCGCCCTGTTTGGGATGCTGCGCCGGAAATATGAGCCTTATCGCGGCTTCGGCACGCCGCTACATGCCGCAGGAGGATTTCGCCCGGGCGAAGGCAGCCCGGAAGCCGTTGAGCGAATAGGTATCGACCGTCAGGGTGCCGCGCGACGACCGGCCGCTTACCGTGAGCCGTGCCCGGTCGGACAGGTTCCGCACGATCTTCCGGTCTCCGGCCGCGTCGTCGGCCCACGCGCTGTCGGCGCTGGTGCGGAGTTTGAACGTCGCACCATTGTTGAATTTCAGCGTAGCGACGGTGCCGGCCTTGTACCGGTAGCCGGCGCGAACCTCGACCTGCCCGCGTATTTTGTGCTTCGGCCAGAAAGACACCAGCAGGCTGGTCTCGTCCCGGCGCTTGTATTTTCCCCGGCTCCGTTTCGGAATGGCGGCCGCATAACAGACGGTGCCGCTATCGACCTGAGCCTTGTGAACCTCCCAGTCCTTGTATTTCGCGAGGAAACTCTTCGGCCCGGACTGCGCCAGCGTCGACGGCGTCTGCGAGAACGCGACCGCTCCGGCGGCAATGCAGGCAGCCACGCAGGAAAGCCGGCGGATCCTGGCCGGCGTTGCGGCGGAATTATCCCGATTCACCCTGCTTTTCCCGGTTTCGCTGCTTTCGTACCCACAATGGCGGGCCGAACTCCGGCGGGGGCAGCGGCTCTGCCGGTCCGCCCGGCGTCTCCGGCCGGCGCGCGAAACGACCCATCGACAGCAGCCGATCATACATGACGATTGCGCCGGCCAAAGCCACGTTCACGGAGAATTTGGTGGGAATTTTGACGACATGTCCGCACAGCGCGACAACCTCCGGCGAAAGGCTGCCGCGCTCCGGACCGAGGATATAGGCCGCCTGGGGCGGATGCGTGAAACTGGGCAGCTCGATCGCGCCGTCCGTCAATTCGATGCCGACGAGGTTGCAGCCCGCAGGCAGGCGAATGTCCCGCCAGGACTCGAAATTATGCAGCGGAACGTGCGCCCAGCTTTTCGACGTGTCGGATTTTCCGAGTTCGCTCCGGCTGCACGCCGCGTTGACGGTGAACAGAAAACTGGCGCCGAAGGCATGGGCGGTGCGAAACAACGCACCCGCATTCATCGCCTTCGAAAGGCCTTCTGCACCGATGCCGAAATATCCGCGCATGGACAGTGATGTGGCCTGACTCTATGAAGCGGACAAGATTATTTTTCGCAAATCGGCCCCCGGTATATCGCCCCCGTCCTCCGTTTCTGGTCGTCCCCAGTCCATGACCGTCGATCCGTCGCCCAATCCCGTGCTGATCAACGTAACCCGCTCGGGATTTCCGGAAAGCGTCCATCGCGGCGCGGTGTGCGTGATCGATGCGGACGGGGAAACGGTGCTCGCGGCGGGTGCCGTCGGCCGGCCCATCCTGCCGCGCTCGGCGATCAAGCCGCTTCAGGCAATCCCGTATATCGAAGACGGCGCCGCGGATGTCTGGAAGTCCACCGGCGACGAAATCGCCCTGGCCTGCGCCTCGCACAGCGGGGAGCCGATTCATCTCCGCACCGCGCGCGGCTGGCTCGACCGGATGGGCTTGCCGGAATCGGTCCTGGCCTGCGGACCGCATCTGCCGCTGGGCCATATGTCGGCGGTATGCATGGAGGCGAACAGCGAAACGCCCTCGCGGCTTCATAACAACTGCAGCGGCAAGCATCTTGCGATGATCTCGGAAGCGCTCAATAACGGCCAGCCCGTGGAGGGATACACAAGGCCGGACCATCCCGTGCAACAGCGCATCCGGGAAACGCTGAGCGAAATGACCGAGGCAAATCTGACCGATGCGGCGGTGACCGTTGACGGTTGCGGTGCGCCCTGCTGGGCCATTCCGCTGCACGCGATCGCCCGGGGCTACGCCCGCTTTGCCGAGTCGCACGGCATGCCGGTAGCGCGCCAGTCCGCCATTCGGCGGCTCAAGGTCGCCATCGCCAGCTACCCCGAACATGTCGCCGGAAGCGACCGGTTCGATACGGCGCTGATCCGGCGGAAAGGCCACGGCCTCATTGTCAAGACCGGGGCGGAAGGCGTCTATGCGGCAGCGCTGCCCCATTTCGGACTCGGCGTGGCGTTGAAGATCGACGACGGCGCGCGCCGGGCGGCGGAGGTGGCGATGGCCGCAATCCTGCGCTATCTCGAAGTGCTGGACGATTCGGACTGGACCGCGCTTCACCGGTTTGTGGAGCCGCCGATCCGGAATGCCGCCGGCGATATCGTCGGCAGTTTTGACATCGCGCCCGGCTGGCTGGGCAGGCTTTGATGATTGAACGGGGGGAAAATTGAGCGGGAGCGATAGCGCCATGCGGGCAGTCGTTGTTCGGGAATGGACCGATCCGGAGGATCTGACGGTGGATGCCTTGCCGGTGCCCGACCCGGGCGCGGGCGAGGTGCGGATCGCCGTCCACGCCGCCGGCCTGAATTTTGCCGACACTCTGATCGTTGCCGGCAAATACCAGGAAAAGCCGCCTTTCCCGTTCAGCCCGGGTATGGAGGCGGCCGGCGAGGTCGAAGCGGTCGGCGCCGGGGTGAGCGGGCTCAGGGAAGGCGACCGGGTCATGGCGCTGACCGGCCATGGCGGATTTGCGGAACGGTGCGTTACCGACGCGAAACGGGTGCTGAAAATTCCCGACAGCATGGGCTTTGCCGACGCGGCCGCCTTCCCGGTTGCCTACGGCACCTCGCATCTCGGGCTGCGCCATCGCGGGCGCCTCCAGCCGGGCGAAACCCTGCTGGTCCACGGCGCGGCCGGCGGTGTCGGACTCACCGCCGTGCAGATCGGCAAGGTGCTGGGCGCGCGCGTGATCGGCACGGCCCGGGGCGCGGAGAAACGCGCCATCGCCGAGGCCAACGGCGCCGAGGCGACGATCGACTATTCGGAGGAGGATGTCCGCAGCCGGGTGCTGGAGCTGACGGATGGCAAGGGCGCGAACGTCATCTACGATCCGGTGGGCGGCGACGTCTTCGACGCCTCGCTGCGCTGCATCGCCTGGGAGGGCCGGCTGCTCGTGATCGGCTTCGCCGCCGGCCGCATCCCGCAGGCGCCGGCGAATTACCTGCTGCTCAAGAACGCCGCCGCGGTCGGCGTGTTCTGGGGCGCCTATATGAAGAACGATCCGGCGGTCGTCCTGGGCGGTTTCGAGGAACTGCTCGGCTGGTACGCCGACGGCCTGCTCGTGCCGCACATCTCGGCCACCTTCGACCTGGAGCAGACAAGCGCCGCGATGGCCATGTTGCTGGCGCGCAAATCGACCGGCAAGATCGTCATCGAGACGGGGCTTTCCTAGCAGGCCAGCCCGGACATTTCATGAAGGGACGCGGTTGCCGAAAGGCGCGGTGTTCCGACGATGGTTCGGCTGCCGGGTTGGCGATTTCGGGCGTTTTCTTGCGGATTTCGCGGATACGCGGGGGATTGCAGTTTCTCTACGTCGGAGACGCTGTAAGCGCATCCCCCACGATCACGCCGGGATTCATGATGCCGGCCGGATCGAGCGCCCGCTTGGCCGCGCCGTAAGCGCTGCCGAACAACGCCGGCCGCTGGCGTTCGTACCAAGGCTGGTGGTCGCGGCCGACGGCGTGGTGGTGGGTGATCGTGCCGCCATTGTCGATCACCGCGTCCGACGCCGCCCGCTTGATTGCGGTCCACTGCTCCATCATGCGCGCCCGGTCGGCCTTGCAGTGCAGGGTGAAATAGGGCGCCGGCCCGTCGGGATAGACATGGGTGAAACGGCAGGTGACGATGCCGTCGCCCCCGGTCGCCTCGCGGATCGCCGCCCGCGTCGCGGTCATCACGTTGCGGTGGAAGTCGGGGAAGCGGTCCCAGGTGATGCTGGTCTCGAAGGTGTCGTTCAGCACCCCCCAGGGCGTGATGACCTCGCGGAAATAGGGCATGCGGATGAAGGCGGTGCGCCAGCGGCCGACCGCGCCCTCGGCATGGCCGCTGTCGTCGACCAAGCCGCCATGGTCCTGCACCAGCTCGCTGGCCCGCGCCATCGCCGGCGCGACATCGGCATGGGCGGATTCGAAGCCGAGCACCAGCAGGTGCCGGCCGTCGTCGCTCACGCCGTTGATCCGGCATTCCTCGGCGTCGACCAGGCGGCAGTTGGCCGGGTTCAGACCGGATTGCGCAACCGCCCGCACGGCTTCGGCCGCCCGGTGGAAATCGTCGAAGGTCGCCGCCGCGTTGGCGCGGAAGGCCGGCTTGTCCTGCAACCGCAGCCAGGCCTCGGTGATGACGCCGACCGAGCCTTCGGAGCCGATGACGAAACGGTCCGGGCTCGGCCCGGCGCCGCTGCCGGGCAGGCGGCGGCTCTCCATCGCGCCCGCCGGCGTGACCGTGCGCAGCGATTCGACGAAATCGTCGATATGGGTATACAGCATGGCGAAGTGGCCGCCGGAGCGGGTCGCGATCATGCCGCCGACCGTCGCCATCGGGAAACTCTGCGGAAAGTGGCGCAGGGTGAGCCCGTGGGGCTTCAGCCCCGCCTCCAGGTCCGGCACCCGGGTGCCGCCGCGAATCCGCGCTGCGCGGGACGTCCGGTCCACCTCGGCCACGCCGGCCATGCGCACGGTCGAAAGGGTGATTGCGCCCCTGTAATCGTCGCCGATCTTCGGCTCGACACCGCCGACCACCGAACTGCCACCGCCGAACGGGATCAGCGCCGCCCCGGCCCCGGCGGCCCAGTCCATGACCGCGAGCACCTGGTCTTCCGTCTCCGGGAAAACGACGATGTCGGGAACGTGGGGCGCCTGCCGGTCGAACATGCGCACCGCATCGGGCAGCGACTTGCCCATGGCGTGGACCAGCCGGGTGTGCGGATCGCTTGCGCAGATCGCTTCGAGGGCCGGCGGCGGCCGGAGCCGGGGCGCGGGCAGATCGAACTCATCCTCATGCGGCGGCGAATCGCCCGGAAAACCGTCGATGCCCAGCGCCGCGCCGTAGGTGCGCTTGAGGTGCCCAATCTCCGCTTCCGTCGCGCCCTCGCCTTCCCGGCCCCAGCCCCAGAATTTCAGCCGCCCCTCGGTCATCCCGCTTCGCCCTGTTCGCGTGTCCTTGCCCGTCATGCCGGGTATCGCCGGCATTCTTGCCCGAAGACTCCGCCGCGTTCAAAGGAAAGCCGGTGTCAAGAGCCTTGCCAGATTGCAGCAAGTCCGTATATTGCGCGGTAGAACAAAAACCCGATGGGTCCCTGAGGGGCCCGGTGCAAAGGGTGGGCCTGGCGGCCCGCTCTTTTTTGTTGGCGAAACCGCGCGCAGCGGGCCCGCCGGCAGCGCTGCGTTTCCCGATCCCGCTCGGCACCCTGTTTCCCCGGCGGCCAGCCGCCACGGAGCGCCATGCAGCTAACCGACCGGATTGCCGCGATGATCGAGCCCGCCCTGGCGGCCATGGGCTATGAGATCGTGCGCGTGCAGCTCGGCGGCGGCCGGCGCAGCGCGACGCTGCAGATCATGTGCGACCGGGAAGACGGCCGGCCGGTGACACTGGACGATTGCGCCGGCATCAGCCGGCTGGCCTCTGCGGTGCTGGACGTCGAGGACCCGATCGCCGGGGAATACACGCTGGAAGTCAGCTCGCCCGGGCTCGACCGGCCGCTCACCCGGCCGAAGGATTTCGAACGGTTCGCCGGCGCCGAGGCGCGGCTCGAGCTGAACCTTCCGGTCGCCGGCCGGAAGCGTTTCAGGGGCGTCCTGCGCGGCCTGGACGACGGTGCGGTCATCCTGGACACCGGCGACGGCGAACGCCGCCTCGCCCTCGCAGACATAGAAAAGGCCCGGCTGGTCCCGGCCGGCATGCCGAAACCGGCGCAGGGCCAGAAGGCCCGATCAAACGCATGAGGAACCATGACATGATTTCGCACGGTACCGCGCCATGAACGTGGCAACGACATTGCACCGGCCTGAGCTGATCCAGGTCGCCGACACCGTGGCCCGCGAGAAGGGCATCGAACGCGACGAGGTCCTCGACGCGATGGAGCAGGCCATCCAGAAGGCCGGCCGCTCGAAATACGGCCACGACCTGGACATTCGCGCCACCATCAACCGCAACAACGGCGAGATCCTGCTGGCGCGCTACCGGGAGGTCGCCGAGGAGATCGAGGACGAGGGCGCCCAGATCACGCCCGAGCACGCCGCCCGGATCGATCCGGAGAAGAAGGTCGGCGATTTCATCGTCGATCCGCTGCCGCCGATCGATTTCGGCCGCATCGCGGCCCAGACCGCCAAGCAGGTCATCGTCCAGAAGGTGCGCGAGGCCGAGCGCGGCCGGCAATATGAGGAATACAAGGATCGGGTGACCGAAGTCGTCCACGGCGTCGTCAAGCGGGTCGAGTTCGGCCATGTCATGGTCGATCTGGGCCGGGCCGAAGCCATCGTCCGGAGGGACGAGCTGATCCCGCGCGAGAATTTCCGCCAGGGCGACCGCATCCGCGCCTATATCTACGACGTGCGCCAGGAACAGCGCGGGCCGCAGATCTTCCTCTCGCGCACCCATCCGCAGTTCATGGCCAAGCTGTTCTCCCAGGAGGTGCCGGAAATCTACGACGGCATCATCGAGATCCGCGCGGTGGCGCGCGACCCCGGTTCGCGG
The DNA here is from genome assembly GCA_965202925.1 of Alphaproteobacteria bacterium. GTDB lineage: Bacteria > Pseudomonadota > Alphaproteobacteria > Bin65 > Bin65 > Bin65. The sequence goes on from CBDBCG010000006.1 coordinate 271,246, forward strand.
GCGAAGATCGCCGTGATCTCCAACGACAGTTCGATCGATCCGGTCGGCGCCTGCGTCGGCATGCGCGGCAGCCGCGTGCAGGCGGTGGTGCAGGAACTGCAGGGCGAAAAGATCGATATCATACCGTGGTCGCGCGACCACGCCACCTTCGTCGTCAACGCCCTGGCCCCGGCCGAGGTCGCCAAGGTCGTGCTGGACGAGGACACCGGCACCATCGAGGTCGTCGTCCCGGACGAGCAGCAGAGCCTCGCCATCGGCCGGCGCGGCCAGAATGTCCGCCTCGCCTCGCAACTGACCGGCTGGCACATCGACATCCTGACCGAACAGGCCGAATCGGAGCGCCGGCAGGAAGAGTTCCTTACCCGCAGCGCCATGTTCATCGAGGCGCTGGACGTCGACGACGTCATCGCCCACCTGCTGGTGACCGAAGGCTTCTCGACCATCGAGGAAGTCGCCTTCGTGCCGCTCGAAGACCTGATGGCGATCGAGGCCTTCGACGAGGATATCGCCGAGGCCCTGCGCGAACGCGCCCGCGATTTCCTCGAGCGCCGCGACGCCGAACTGACCGAACGGCGCCGGGCGCTCGGCGTCACCGATGTGCTGGCGGAAATCGACGGCCTCACGCCCGCCATGCTGGTGCAGTTCGGCGAGGCCGGGGTCAAGGAAATCGACGACCTGGCGGATCTCAGCTCCGAGGAATTGCGCTTCATCGTGCTGACGAAGGACGCGCGCATTTCGGTGGACGACCTCGGCCATGTGAAGGAAAACCGCCGGGCCCGGCTCATGGCCGGCCAGACCCCGGACGAGGACAACAAGATCGACCTGACGCTCGATATGCTGAACTTCCTCAAGCCCTACAAGCTCGCCGCCATGGTGCAGCCGAGCCCGCTGAACCCGGAGGAAGCGGAGGCCATCGTCATGGACGCCCGCAAGGCCGCCGGGTGGGTGACCGACGAAGACCTGGCCGCCCTCGCGGCGGAAGCCGAAGCCGAAGCGGACGCCGCCGCCGAAGGCGAACCGGCGCCGGCGGCGTAGCCGGCGCGGACAGCGGGGAGACCGACCGATAGACGCCGCGATGCCATCGCAGACCTGCGCTTCAGAGCCGGACATTTCCGGGCCTGGCGACGATGCCCGCTGTATTGACAACGGCAACCGGCGCCGCTGCGCGGTCACCCGCCGGACCGGCCCGCGCGCCGGCCTGATCCGGTTCGTCGTTGCGCCGGACGGAACGCTGACGCCGGACCTGGCGGAAACGCTGCCCGGCCGCGGCCTGTGGGTCACCGCATCCCGCGACGCGCTGGCCGCGCCGGGCCTGGCGAAAGCGGCGGCGCGGTCGGTTCGCAAACGGGTATCGGTTCCGGACGGGCTGCCCGATACGGTCGAACGGCTGCTGGCGCAACGCTGTCGGGCGACCCTGGGCCTGGCGCGCCGGGCAGGGCTGGTCGAAGCCGGTTTCGAAAAGGTCAGGGCGGCGATTGCCGAAGACAGGGCGACACTGCTGTTGACGGCGCGGGACAGTGCGGGCAGGGACAGCCGGGAGCTTGCCCGGCGCGCGACGGCCGGCCGCCGGCGTGTCCGGATCGGCGCGGTTCTGGATTCGGGCGAACTCGGCGCCGCCTTCGGCCGCGAACGGCTGGTTCATGTCGCGCTGGCAGACGGTTCGCTCGCCGACCGGCTGTATCGCGATTTGCAGCGGCTGGCCGGTGTAAGATGCACGGACGTTCCGGACGGGACGGCGGGAACGGCCGGTCCCGCTTCCGGGAAGAATGGGGAAACGGCGCACGACGCGGCGCGGGGACGGAAACGGCATGGCTGAGACCAAGCAGGACGAAGAAAAGAAGCCGCTGACGCTGACAAGGCCCGGCCGCCTCGAACTCAAGAAGACGGTCGAATCCGGCGTGGTGAAGCAGAGCTTCTCCCACGGCCGGTCCAAGACCGTTGCCGTGGAGGTGAAAAAGAAGCGCACCTTCCGGCGCGGCGAGAGCGGCCGGATGGCCGAGGTCAAGGAAGAGGCGGCGCAAAGCGCGGAAGGCGCTTTCGTCGAAAAGAAGAGCAGCGCCGGCCCGATGCTGAGCCAGGCCGAGCGCGAAGCCCGGATGCGCGCCCTGAAACAGGCCGATGCCACCCATGGGCTTCAGGACCGTCCGGGCCAAGCCGAAGAGGAACAGCCCGCCATCGCTCCACCGGAATTCGAAGCCGCGCCGGACGCCGCCGGCGAGGCACCCGAATCGGTCGATCCCGGCGAGGCGCCCCAGCCCGACATCGATGCCGCCGCGCCGGGGGGGGCATCGCCTGCCGCAGCGCAGCCGGCGGATGAGGCCGAGGTGGGACCGCCTGTGGTGCAGCCGGAAGACGAGCAGCCCGATGCGGCGGATCCGGAAAAGACGCGCCGCTTCGCCGAAGAGCGCGCGAAAGCCGACGACCTCGCGCGCCGGCTGGCGTCGAAAGAACTGGGCGTCGGCTTCACGCCGAGCACGAAGGTGGCGCCGAAACCGGCGGCGAGGGCTGCCACGCCGCAGCCGGACCGGGGCGCCGGACCGGCCGAACCCGGCCGGGAGGAGGACCGCGACGACCGAAGGCGGCGCGCCGAGCCCAAGCGGCCGGCGACCGGCAAGCGGGGCGAGCCGCGCCGCCGGACGGGCCGCCTGACCATCACCCAGGCGCTGGAAATCGGCGACGCCGGCATGGAGCGCAAGCGTTCGGAAGCGGCAGCGCGCCGGCGACGGGAAAAGGAAAAGCAACGCGCCCAGAAAGGCCCGATCGAGCACCGCAAGCAGAGCCGCGAAGTGGTCGTCCCGGAGACCATTACGGTGCAGGAGCTGGCCAACCGGATGGCGGAGAAAGGCGCCGACCTGGTCAAGTCGCTGATGAAGATGGGCGTCATGGCGACCCTCACCCAGTCGATCGACGCCGATACGGCGGAACTGATCGTCGAGGAATTCGGCCACAAAATCCGCCGCGTCTCGGAAGCCGATGTGGAAATCGGCCTGGAGGGAGCGCCGGATCCGGAAGAGACGCTGAAGCCCCGGGCGCCGGTCGTGACCGTCATGGGTCATGTCGACCACGGCAAGACGTCGCTGCTCGACGCGCTGCGCGAAACCGACGTCGCCGGACGCGAAGCCGGCGGAATCACCCAGCATATCGGCGCTTACCGGATAACGCTGGCGGCCGGCGGCCGAATCACGTTTCTCGACACGCCCGGCCATGCGGCCTTCACCGAAATGCGCTCGCGCGGCGCGACGGTCACCGACATCGTGATCCTGGTCGTGGCGGCCGACGACGGCGTGCAGCCGCAGACCGTCGAGGCCATCGCCCATGCCAAGGCGGCGGAGGTGCCGATCATCGTCGCCATCAACAAGATCGACGCCAGGGGCGCCGAATCGAACCGCGTGATGACCGAATTGCTGCAGCACGACATTCAGGTCGAGCCGATGGGCGGCGATGTGCTGTGCGTGGAGGTTTCGGCCACGAAAAAGACCAATCTGGACAAGCTGGAGGAAGCCATCCTGCTCCAGGCCGAACTGATGGACCTGCGGGCCAACCCGGACCGCGAGGCCCAGGGCGTCGTCGTGGAGGCCAAGCTGGAGCGCGGGCGCGGCGCCGTCGCCACGGTGCTGGTGCAGCGCGGCGCGCTCTCGGTCGGCGATATCTTCGTGGTCGGCCAGGAATGGGGCCGGGTGCGGGCGCTGGTCGACGACCGGGGCGAGACGGTCGAGACCGCCGGTCCGTCGGCGCCGGTCGAGGTGCTGGGGCTGAACGGCACGCCGGACGCAGGCGACGATTTCCTGGTTGTCGACGACGAGGGCAGGGCGCGGGAAATCTCCGAATACCGGCAGCGAGTCGCCAAGAAGAGCGCCGGCGTCCCGCGCAGTTCGATCGAACAGATGTTCTCGATGATCAAGGCCGGCGAGGCCCAGGAGCTGCCCGTCCTGATCAAGACCGACGTTCACGGGTCGGCCGAAGCCATTGCCGGCATGCTCGACCGGCTGTCGACCGACGAGGTCAAGGTGCGCATCCTGCACAGCGGCGTGGGCGCCATCAGCGAGTCGGACATCACGCTCGCCAAGGCGTCCAGCGCGATGATCATCGCGTTCAACGTGCGGGCCAACAGCCAGGCGCGCGAACTCGCGGCGCGGGACGGCATCGATATCCGCTATTATTCGATCATCTACGACATCAACGACGACATCAAAGCGATGCTGTCGGGCATGCTGGCCCCGGAAATCCGCGAGAGCTTCCTGGGCTATGCCGAGATCCTCGAGGTCTTCAAGGTGTCGAAGGTCGGCAACGTCGCCGGCTGCCGGGTAACCGAAGGGGTTGTCCGGCGCGGCTCCGGCGTGCGGCTGCTGCGCGACGGGGTGGTGATCCACGACGGCAAGCTGGCGACCCTGAAGCGCTTCAAGGACGAAGTGCGCGAGGTTCACGGCGGCATGGAGTGCGGCATGTCCTTTGACCGGTACCAGGACATCCGCGTCGGCGACCAGATCGAGTGTTTCGAGGTGGAGGAGGTGCAGCGCGCGCTGTAGCCGGGCGCGGCCCGCCCTCTCCGTTCGCCCTCACGGTTCGAGTGTACCGATCGATGTCTTCGGGAAAGCTCCCGACCCAGCGGCAATTGCGCGTCGGCGAGGAAATCCGCCATGCGCTGGTCCGCCTCCTGGCCGAGGAGAATTTTCGCGACCCGGCCCTTCAGGACGTGTCGATCACCGTCAGCGAGGTGCGGCCGGGCCGCGATCTGAAATCGGCCACGGCCTTCGTCTATCCCCTGGGCGGCGGGTCGGCGGACGAGGTCGCGGCGGCGCTGAACCGGGCGGCGGCATATCTGCGCGGCCGGCTGGGCCGGATCGTTCGCCTGAAATTCACGCCGCAGCTCGTCTTCCACGCCGACCGGTCATACGACCGCGCCAGCGCGATCGAGACCCTGCTGGCCGACGACCGGGTGGCGAAGGACCTGCCGGACAGACCGGACCTGCCGGAAGGCGGCGCGGACGATGGCGCGTAGGCGGCGCGGACGGCCGGTCCACGGCTGGATCAACCTCGACAAGCCGGTCGGCATCGGCTCCACCCGGGCGGTCGGACTCGTGCGGCGCGCGTTCGACGCCCGGAAGGCCGGCCATGCCGGAACCCTGGACCCGCTGGCTTCGGGAGTCCTGCCGATCGCGCTGGGCGAGGCGACGAAGACCGTTCCCTTCGTCGTCGACGGGCGGAAATCCTATCGCTTTACCGTCCGCTGGGGCGAGGCGCGGAATACCGACGACAGCGACGGAACCGTCGTCGAGACCTGCGACCGGCGGCCCGCCGAAAGCGAAATCCAGCGCGTCCTGCCATCCTTTCTCGGCGAAATCGCGCAGACGCCGCCGCAATTCTCCGCCGTCAAGGTAAAGGGCGAACGCGCTTACCGGCTGGCACGGTCCGGCGCATCGGTCGACCTGCCGGCCCGGCCGGTCGTGATCGACCGGCTGGCGCTGGTCGACATCGTCGACGCCGATCATGCCGTCTTCGAAATGGACTGCCGCAAAGGCGCCTATGTCCGCAGCGTGGCCCGCGATCTGGCGCTCGCGCTCTCCACCGTCGGGCATGTCAGCGGCCTGCGGCGGACCCGCAACGGCCCGTTCCGCGACTGCGACGCGATTCCTCTGGAAAAGCTTGCGCAGCCGCGCCATATGGGCGCGCAAGACGGCGGCGCAGGTTTGCCCGCCATCGAATGTGCAGCCCTGCTGCAACCGGTCGCCAGGGCGCTGGACGACATCCCGGCCCTTGACGTGACCGAAAGTGAGGCCGCCCGCATCCGCGACGGGCAACCGGTGCCGGTTCTTCGGACCGGCAACCGCCGGCGGATCGACGGCCTTCCCGACAACGCCGCCCTGTGTGCGTTGCTGAACGGCGAGGCGATCGCGCTGATGCGACTGAACGGCCGTTCGGCACAGCCGGTGCGGGTTTTCAATCTTTAGCCCCGAAGGAGGCGTCCGATGTCGATAACCGCCGCGCGGAAGCAGGAACTCATCGAGGAATACGCCCGACAGAAGGGCGATACGGGATCGCCTGAAGTCCAGGTCGCCATCCTCACCGAACGCATCCGCAACCTGACGGACCATCTGGGCGATCATCGCAAGGATCACCATTCGCGCCGCGGCCTGCTGATCATGGTGGGCCAGCGCCGCCGGCTGCTCGACTATCTGAAAGGCAAGGACGAGAGCCGGTATGCATCGCTGATCAAGAGCCTCGGAATCCGGCGATAGGATTTCCGCCGGCCCCGGTTCGAGGCGTACCGCCCGGCCCGGCCCATCGGCGATATCGTGCGGCCCGTCCCGTGGGGCGGGCCCTGGAAGGCCCCACCGGCAATCCGGCCGGCGGGTAACGCAAGGTATACAGGACACACCCCTACATGTTCGACATCTGCAAACGCTCCATCGAATGGGGCGGCCGCACACTGACGCTCGAAACCGGCCGCATCGCCCGCCAGGCGGACGGCGCCGTGCTCGCCAGCTATGGCGAAACCACGGTTCTGGCAACGGTCGTCGCCGAGAGGAGCCCGCGGGAGGGCATCGATTTCTTTCCGCTCTCCGTTCACTACATGGAAAAGACCTACGCCGCCGGAAAGATTCCCGGCGGCTTTTTCAAGCGCGAAGGCCGGCCGAGCGAAAAGGAAACGCTGGTCTCGCGCCTGATCGACCGGCCGATCCGGCCGCTGTTCGCCGGCGGTTTCCGCAACGAAACCCAGGTGATGATCCAGGTCATGAGCTATGACATGGAAAACGACTCCGACATTCCGGCGATGATCGCCGCGTCGGCGGCCCTGACGATCTCCGGGATCCCCTTCATGGGCCCGATCGGCGGCGCCAAGGTCGGCTATATCGACGGCGCATACATCCTCAACCCGACATTCGACCAGCTGGACGATTCGGAGCTGGAGCTGGTCGTCGCCGGCACGCGCGACGGCGTGCTGATGGTCGAATCCGAAGCCCAGGAGCTGAGCGAGGAAACCATGCTCGGCGCCGTAAGCTTCGGCCACGACAGCATCCAGCCGGTGATCGACATGATCGTCGACATCGCCGAAGCCTCGGCAAAGGAACCCTGGGAACTGCCGGAGCCGCCGGCGGCGCTCGCCGAAGTCGACGGCGTCTGGCGCGAGGCCGGCATCGACGGCGACCTGCGCAAGGCCTACGCCGAAACGGTGAAGCAGGAGCGCCACTCGAAGATCGGCGCCGTCCGCGACAAGGCGTTCGCCGCCGTCGCCGACGACGAGGACCGGCAGGCCGTCGCGGCCGATGCCTTCAAAAAGCTGGAGAAGGAAATCGTCCGAGGCGACATCCTGGACACCGGCAACCGGATCGACGGCCGGGACACGAGCACGGTGCGCCAGATCGTGGCCGAAGTCGGCATGCTGCCGCGCACCCACGGCTCGGCCCTGTTCACCCGCGGCGAAACCCAGGCGCTGGTGACCGCCACGCTGGGCACCGGCCAGGACGAGCAGATCATCGACGCGATGGAGGGCGAGTACCGGGAGAATTTCCTGCTGCACTACAATTTCCCGCCCTTCTCCGTCGGCGAGACGGGCCGCGTCGGCTTCACCGGCCGGCGCGAGGTCGGCCACGGCAAGCTGGCCTGGCGCGCCGTCCGCCCGATGATGCCGGGCGAAGAGGATTTCCCCTACACCGTCCGGGTGGTCTCCGAGATCACGGAATCGAACGGCTCGTCGTCGATGGCGACGGTCTGCGGCGCCTCGCTCGCCATGATGGACGCCGGCGTGCCGATCCGGCGGCCCATCGCCGGCATCGCCATGGGGCTGATCAAGGAAGATGACCGGTTCGCCGTGCTGTCCGACATCCTGGGCGACGAGGACCATCTCGGCGACATGGACTTCAAGGTCGCCGGCACCGCCGACGGCATCACCTCGCTCCAGATGGACATCAAGATCACCTCGATCACCAGCGAGATCATGCAGGTCGCGCTGGACCAGGCGCGCGACGGCCGCCTGCACATCCTGGGCGAGATGAACAAGGCGATTGCGGGCTCGCGCGAGACCGTCAGCGCCCACGCCCCGCGGATCACCACGATCCAGATCAACAAGGACAAGATCCGCGACATCATCGGCACCGGCGGCAAGGTGATCCGCGAGATCACCGAGCAGACCGGCACCAAGATCGACATCGACGACGACGGCACGGTGAAGATCGCCGCGACCGACGAGGCGGCGACCCAGGCCGCCATCGAGTGGATCGAGGGCATCGTCGCCGAGCCGGAAGCCGGCAAGATCTATACCGGCAAGGTCGTCAAGGTGATGGATTTCGGCGCCTTCGTGAACTTCCTGGGCGCGAAGGACGGCCTGGTCCATATCAGCGAGCTGACCGACGGCCGCGTCGGCAAGGTAACCGACGTCGTCAACGAGGGCGACGAGGTGAAGGTCTACTGCATCGGCTTCGACGACCGCGGCAAGGTCAAGCTCTCCATGCGCAAGGTCGACCAGGAATCCGGCGAAGAGCGCATGGACGTCGAAGTGGCCGAACCGCGCCGCGGCCCCCGGCGAGACCGGGATCGCGACCGGGATCGGGGGCCGCGCCGGCGGGACTGACCGGCGGACGTCGTAAACCCGGTCGCGCCGTCGGCCGATGCTGCCCCGCATCGTCGGCCATCGCGGCGCGGCGATGCACGCGCCGGAAAACACGCTGGCCGGGTTGCGCGAAGCGGCCCGGCAGGGCTGCCGCTGGGTCGAGATCGACGTGCGGCTGACCGCGGACGGCGGGATGGTGCTGATGCACGACCCGACCGTCGACCGGACGACGACGGCATCCGGCCGGGTCCGCGACCTTCCGCTGGCCGAAATCGCCGGGATGGATGCCGGCGCCCGTTTCGATGCGGCCTTTGCCGGCGAACCCGTCCCTGCGCTTGCCGATGCTCTCGGCCTGGCGCACCGCCTAGGTCTGCAGCTCGACATCGAGCTCAAATGCGAGCCGGGCGAGGCCGCGGCCGCAGGCGCCGCGCTGGTCCGCGAGATCGAAAAGGACTGGCAGGGGGACGCACCGCCGCTGATTTCCAGCTTCGACCATGCCGCGCTTGCCGCAGTGCGGGCCGACCTGCCGGTCGCCGTCGTCACGCCGACCCTCTCGGATAACTGGCGCGAGGCCTTCGTGTCGCTCGGCGCGGCGAGCCTGCATGTCGGCGAGCGCGGCCTCACGCGGGAGGCGGTGGTCCCGCTCGTCGCCGGGGGGATCGAGATCGGCGTCTATACGGTCAACGATGCAGCGCGGGCGAAGGAGCTGCTGTCCTGGGGCGTCGCCGCGGTATTCACCGACCGTCCCGGCGCGATTGCCGCGGCGCTGTAAAATTTCTTGGCGTTTTCCGGGACCGCTTCCTATATGCGTTTCCCCAAGGACAGGTTGACAGTTCCGGGTGCGTCAACGCCCCCTGCGGACCTGCGGTCTGCGTAGCGGCGGCCGGCGGGTGCGTAGGGTTTTGGCGTGCCTGCCGATACCGATGACGCCAGAGCCCGCCGACGGCCCGATGACGGATTTCCGCGACCGCAACGCCTTCGATTACGACGACCTGATCGCCTGCGGCCACGGCGACCTGTTCGGCCCCGGCAATGCGCAGCTGCCGCTGCCGCCGATGCTGATGTTCGACCGGATCACCGACATCGCCCGGGACGGCGGCGCCCATGGCAAGGGCGCGGTCACCGCGGAGCTCGATATCCGGCCGGACCTGTGGTTCTTCGGCTGCCATTTCGAGAACGATCCGGTGATGCCCGGCTGCCTGGGCGTCGATGCGCTGTGGCAGCTCGCCGGCTTCCATCTGGGCTGGCTGGGCCATCCCGGACGCGGCCGGGCGCTCGGTGTCGGCGAGGTCAAATTCGCCGACCAGGTGCTGCCGTCGGTCAACATGGTGACGTACCAGGTCGATTTCCGCCGGGTGATCGCCCGCAAGCTCGTGCTCGGCCAGGCCGACGGCCAGCTTCTGGCCGACGGCAACGTCATCTACGAGGCCCGGGATCTCCGGGTCGGCCTGTTCACCGGCTGACGGAGCGGCAGGATGCGGCGCGCCGTCGTCACCGGCATCGGAATCGTCTCCGCGATCGGCAACAACCGGCGCGAGGTGACGGGGTCCCTGCGCGACGGCGCCTCGGGCATCCGCTTCTGCGAGACCTACCGCGATATGGGCTTCCGCAGCCATGTCCATGGCGCAATCCGCATGGACCCGGACAAGGCGGTCGACCGGCGGCTGCGCCGCTTCATGGGCGACGGCGCGGTCTACAACTATGTCGCGATGGAAGAGGCCATCGCCGATGCCGGACTGGAAACCGGCGACGTTTCGAACGAGCGGACCGGCCTGATCATGGGCTCGGGCGGGCCGTCGACCCGCAACCAGGTGCTGGCCGCCGACCTGCTGCGCGACAGGGGCACGACCCGCAAGATCGGCCCCTTCATGGTGCCGCGCACCATGTCGAGCACCAATTCGGCGACCCTGGCGACGCCGTTCGGCATCAAGGGCGTCAACTATTCGATCACCTCGGCCTGCTCGACCAGCGCCCATTGCATCGGCAACGCGCTGGAGCAGATCCAGCTCGGCAAGCAGGACATCGTATTCGCCGGCGGCGGCGAGGAGCTGCACTGGTCGCTGTCTATGCTGTTCGACGCCATGCCGGCGCTGTCCTCCGGCTATAACGACACGCCGGAGAAAGCCTCGCGGCCGTTCGACGTCAACCGCGACGGCTTCGTGATTTCCGGCGGCGGCGGCTGCGTCGTCGTCGAGGAACTGGAGCATGCGAAGGCGCGCGGCGCGAAAATCTACGGCGAGATCGTCGGCTACGGCGCGACGTCGGACGGCTACGACATGGTCCAGCCGTCGGGCGACGGCGCGGTCCGCTGCATGCGCATGGCGATGGACGGGCTCGACGCGCCGGTCGACTATATCAACACCCACGGCACCTCCACGCCGGTCGGCGATGCCACGGAACTGGAAGCGATCCGCGCCGTTTTCACCAACGGCAAGGGCAACCAGCAGCCGCATATCGCATCGACCAAGTCGCTGACCGGCCATGCGCTGGGCGCCGCCGGCGTGCACGAGGCGATCTATTCGCTGATCATGCTGGACGAGGACTTCGTCGCCGCGTCGGCCAACCTGGACGAGCCGGACCCGGCGGCGGACGGCCTGTCGCTGGTGACCGAACGGATCGACGACGCCGGCCTCCGCCAGGTGATGAGCAACAGTTTCGGCTTCGGCGGCACCAACTGCAGCCTGGTGTTCCGGCGCCGCGACGCCTGACGCTTTTTTACCTTCGTTCCCGGATATTGCGGAAAGAACAAAATCAGACACAACATGAACACTTGCGGAACTGGAACAAATAGGATACGTTACGGCTCCACACGGTTTCGCGCCTGCCGCGACCCCCTCGTCAGGCCGCGGCGGATATGAAATAAAGGAGCGTTCAATGTCTCAGGTTGCCCTCCGGATTGTCGAATCGAACGATATGGACCGTCAGAAAGCCCTCGAATCCGCCCTCAGCCAGATCGAACGCGCCTTCGGCAAGGGTTCGATCATGAAAATGGGCGAGACCGACCGGCAGGTGGAGGTCGAGACCGTATCCACCGGGTCGCTCTCCCTCGATATCGCGCTCGGCATCGGCGGCCTGCCCAAGGGCCGGGTCGTCGAGATCTACGGCCCGGAAAGCTCGGGCAAGACGACGCTCGCCCTGCATCTGATCGCCGAGGCGCAGAAGGCGGGCGGCACCTGCGCCTTCGTCGACGCCGAACACGCGCTGGACCCGACCTATGCGGAGAAGCTCGGCGTCGACCTGGACGAACTGCTGATTTCCCAGCCGGATGCCGGCGAACAGGCGCTGGAGATCGCCGACACGCTGGTGCGCTCCGGCGCCATCGACGTGCTGGTGGTCGATTCGGTGGCCGCGCTGGTGCCGCGGGCGGAACTGGAGGGCGAGATGGGCGATACCCATGTCGGCCTGCAGGCGCGCCTGATGAGCCAGGCGCTGCGCAAGCTGACCAGTTCGATCTCCCGGTCGAACTGCCTGGTCGTCTTCATCAACCAGATCCGCATGAAGATCGGCGTGATGTTCGGCAGCCCGGAAACCACGACCGGCGGCAACGCGCTGAAATTCTATTCCTCGGTGCGGCTCGACATCCGGCGCATCGGCCAGATCAAGAACCGCGATACGGTGGTCGGCAACCAGACCAAGGTGAAGGTGGTCAAGAACAAGATGGCGCCGCCGTTCCGGGTCGTCGAATTCGACATCATGTATGGCGAGGGCATTTCCAAGACCGGCGAACTGATCGACATGGGCGTCGCCGCCGGCATCGTCGAGAAATCGGGCACCTGGTTCTCCTTCGGCGACCAGCGCATCGGCCAGGGCCGCGAGAACGCCAAGACCTTCCTGCGCGACAACCCGGACATCGCCGACCGGATCAAGGACCGCATCCTGGAGAGCGCCGGCCTGCTGGCCTCGAAACTTGAGATCAGCGCCGCCACCGATGCCGCGCCGGCCGAGGAGCTGGCGGGATGAGCCGGCCGCGCGGCGCGACGGCGGCATGACGGCCGGAGCCGGCGGCGCGGTTGAAACCGCGGCGGCCGGCGCCGGGCAGCGCGGCTCCTGCCTGTGCGGCGGCGTGGTCTACCGGATTCGCGGCCCGATGCGCGCGGTGATCGAGTGCCATTGCACCGCCTGCCGCAAGACGACGGGCCACTATCTGGCGGCGACCCAGGCGTGGACGGACGATTTCGAGCTGGAGCGGGCCGAAAGCCTGCGCTGGTACGCCTCCGGGCCGCACAGCCGGCGCGGCTTCTGCGAGCGCTGCGGCGCGACGCTGTTCTTCGAGTTCACCGGCTCCGGCAAGATTTCGATCGCCGCCGGCACCCTGGACGGCAAGACCGGGCTCGAAACCGCCTTCGGCATCTACGCCGACGACAAGGGTGACTATTACGACCTGCCCGACCGGCTGCATTTTCCGGCGGAGTCCGACAACCGCGCGCCCCTGCCGCCGCGGAAAGGCTAGGGCCCTTTCCCCTTGACGATCATGAGTGCGGCGTCTCGTGTTCAGCGCGTCCCGGCCACGGCGCCGGAGACGCGGCCGACAGCCTGTTGAGGCAAAGCAGCAATCGCGTGCAGCCGGTGCCCGCGATCGGCGGCGAGCGGTGCACGATTCCGCTGCCCGGTCCGGCGCAGCTTCCCTTGAAAAGCGCCACGTCGTGGACCCGGAGCCGCTCCAACGGTCCTGTGTAGGATTTCTGCTCACGCAATGCCCGCTCGGCGTGGATCGGCTGGACCCATTCGGTCGCGGGACCGCGATAGGTCGTCAGGAGGCGGGCCTCCACACAGTCGCGGTGGAACTTCCAGCAGGCATCGTGGCTGATGCGCTCCAGCCGGACATCGACGAGATCGCTTCGGGTGATCCCGGCAAACGCCGAGACGAGATCGTCGACATCCCCAAGCAGCAGGTCCCGCGCGTCTCCCGGAGGCATGCCACAGTCATCGAAATGCGGCTCCACCGCCCGTCGAAGGTCGCCCGGCCGGACAAGAACCCGTAAGTCGGGAAGGCACGACGCGTCCATTCGTTCGAGCCAGGTCTGCAGGCACAGGGGCAGCGCGCGGCGCCAGATCACGAGTTCCGTGCCGGGGTTGCCGGTGGCGGCGAGGCCCTCCGCCGCGTCGCACGCCTCAATGCCCGCGCCGAACATGGCCGGCGCGCCGACGACCTCACCGTCCAGGGATGCCAGCGGACCGGTCATGACGGCTCATCCCGCTTCCAGATCGGGAACGGGTCCTTCAGCTTTTTCCAGGCGGCGGGCTGCATGGCTTTGGCATTGGCGTCGCCGACGAGGCAGGCGTCGAGCCGCCGCACCTCCTTGAGAAGGTCGTCGCGCAAGGTGCAGCAGATGCAGCCGTTGGTCATCTCGACAAGCGTTTCTTCCGTGCGGCTCAGATCGGCCCCGCCGTCCCGAATGAGATCGGCGTCGATATTGACCTCGCTCATGTCGTTGACAATGACCGCGACGCGCCTGCCTTCGCGGTTGTTGAGGATGTGGTTCATCAGCGTGGTCTTGCCGGCGCCGAGATAGCCGGAAAGTACGGTGACGGGCAGATTCGGCCGTTCCAGGGTCTGGATCATGGCAGGTGTTCAGAGCGCGGTTACGAAGTCGGGGCGTTGGGTGCGAGTGCCGCGTAGAGCCGGGGAAAGCAGCCGGCCTTGCGCTGGAAGCATGGGAGGTGTCTCACCGTCCCTCAAAGCTGCGTCGGGTTCGGCGCGTCGCCATAGACGGCCTTGGGATCGAAGGATTTCCGGGATTCCGTGAATACGAGCCGGGCGGGTCCACCGGGAGGCCCGCCAAGCTCGACCGATCGATAGAAGCAGGACCGGTATCCGACGTGACAACTGGCGCCCGAACCGACGACCCGGACGCGCAGCCAGACGGCGTCCTGGTCGTCGTCGATGCGCATCTCGACAACCTCCTGGACGAGGCCGCTGGTCGCGCCCTTGCGCCAGAGGCACTGGCGGCTTCGGCTCCAGTAGTGCGCCTCGCCGGTCGCGATCGTTCGCTGTAGCGCCTCGCCATTCATGTAGCCCAGCATCAACACGTCGCCCGAGTTCGCGTCGGTCGTGATGCAGGGGACCAGTCCGTCGGCGTCGAATCTGGGCGCCAGGGCGAGGCCTTCCTCGACCTGCTCGACCGTCGTACGGGGAGCGAAGGGGGCGGCGGCTGCCGGAACGGACCTGTCAGACGCCATTGTCGAATCCTCTCCCGCGGCCACGCCCGGCGTTCAGGAGCACTTGGATATTGTAATCAAGAAACGCAACGATATAACATTGCATATCTTGGGCGCAAGAAGGGACAAGGCCATGGCGCTCCGGTCGATCCGGCCCCGGCCCTGTGCCGATTCCGACTGCCACGGGCAGCATGCGCCGGCTGAACGGGTTGCGCTGGCGATGTCCCTCTGCAGCGCGCGCGGGGTGCAGCTTACGGAGCTGCGGCGCCGGATACTGGAGCTGCTCTGGGAGAGCGGCCGCCCGACGGGCGCCTATGACCTGATCGAAGCCCTCAAGCTTCGGGACTCCCGCCCGGTCGGGCCGCCTACCGTCTACCGGGCGCTTGAGTTCCTGATGTCCCAGGGGCTCGTCTCGAAGATCGAAAGCCGGAACGCGTTCGTCCCCTGCGCGCATCCGGAGCGCCGGCACGGTTGCCTGTTCTTCATTTGCAGCGACT
This sequence comes from Alphaproteobacteria bacterium, assembly GCA_965202925.1. Classification (GTDB taxonomy): domain Bacteria; phylum Pseudomonadota; class Alphaproteobacteria; order Bin65; family Bin65; genus Bin65. The sequence continues at coordinate 286,450 of CBDBCG010000006.1, forward strand.
GCGGGGCGGCGACCGAACTGGAGGATCTGCGGGTCGAGCAGCTGCTTGCCGAGGATGCCGCCGTCCTCGGGTACCGCGTGACGCGACGCGTGGTCGAGGTGGAGGGCACCTGCGCGAGCTGCATCGCGGCCGGCGCGGCCTGAACGGGAAAGAGGGGCGCACCGTGGAAAGCTGGAATCTCGATGGACCGTCGCAGCGTCTGCCGGTCTCGGTGCTGACCGGCTTCCTCGGCAGCGGCAAGACAACCGTGCTCAACCATCTGATCCAGCAACCCGCATTGAGCCGGACACTCGTGCTCATCAACGAGTTCGGCGAAATCGGCCTCGACCACGACCTCGTGACGCACAGCAAAGATGACGTCGTCATCGAGATGTCGAGCGGCTGCCTCTGCTGCACCATCCGGGGCGACCTTGCCAAGACGTTGCGCGAGGCCCCCGGACGCTTTGCGAGCGCGGGCGAGCTATGGTTCGACCGGGTGGTTATCGAGACCACCGGGCTCGCGGATCCGGCCCCGATCCTTCATACCTTGATGACCGAACCGGCCGTAGCGCGGCGTTACCGCCTGGACGGGGTCATCTCCACAGTCGATGCGGTCAACGGCGGCGGCACGCTCGATCGCCAGATCGAGCCGGTCAAGCAGGCGGCGATGGCCGATCTCCTGCTGATCACAAAGGCCGATCTCGTCGACCTCGACGCCCTGCGCAGATTGCAGGACCGTCTGCGGGTCCTGAATCCCGCCGCCCCGCAAATCATCGCAGAGAACGGTGCTGTCGATCCGACATTGCTGTTCGATGCCGGTCTTTACAACCCGAAGACCAAGAGCCTCGACGTGCAGAACTGGCTCAAGGCGGAAGCCTATGCCGAGCCGCACGATCATGAACACGGAACGGCCGGTCACGGCCACGCCTGCGAACGCAACGACGTCAATCGCCATGACGCTCACATCAAGGCGGTCTGCCTCACAATCCATGAGCCGATCCGCTGCGATGCGCTCGATCACTGGCTCGAATCGCTGCTCCTGCTCCGGGGCGCGGACCTTCTGCGCACCAAAGGAATCATCAATGTGGCCGATCTCGACGGACCGGTCGTCATTCACGGCGTCCAGCACATCTTCCATCCGGCGGTGATGCTCAAGGAGTGGCCGAGCGACGACCGTCGCTCCCGGATCGTCTTCATCACCCGCGACATCGACGAGTCCGTCCTGCGCGACACGCTGAGGATGTTCAACATCGCCGAGGCCCGGCCGCCGGGTCCCCTTCCGGCAGACACCGGTGACAGCGACATCGCCATGTTCGGGGTGCGGGAATGACGTTGCACCTCGTCAACACACTCACCCGGGAGAAAGAACCCTTCTTTCCCGCGAGCCCCGATCGCGTCACGATGTATGTCTGCGGGCCGACCGTCTACAACTTCGCCCATATCGGCAATGCCCGCCCGGCGGTCGTGTTCGACGTTCTCTATCGCCTGTTGAAGCGGCGCTTCGGGGGTGTCGTCTACGCGCGCAACTTCACGGATGTCGACGACAAGATCAACGCCGCTGCGAAGGAAGCCGGCCAGCCGATCGCTACCGTCACGGAACGCTATATCGAGGCCTACCAGGCCGATATGGCCGCGCTCGGAGTCCTGACGCCGGATCTCGAACCGCGCGTGACGGAGCACATTCCCGAGATCATCGGCATGGCGGAACGGCTGATCGCGCGGGGTCATGCCTATGCGGTCGACGGGCATGTCCTGTTCCACGTGCCCTCGTATTCTGCTTACGGAACTCTGTCCGGCCGCAATCGTGATGAGATGATCGCCGGCGCCAGGATTGAGGTCGCGCCCTACAAGCGGGACCCGGCGGACTTCGTCCTCTGGAAGCCCTCGACACCGGACCTGCCGGGCTGGGAGAGCCCGTGGGGCCGCGGGCGACCCGGCTGGCATATCGAATGCTCGGCCATGATCGAGCGGCGCCTCGGTGCAACGATCGATATCCATGGCGGCGGCCAGGACCTGATCTTTCCGCACCATGAGAACGAGATCGCCCAGGGCACCTGCGCCCATGACGGAGAGCTCTACTGCCGCTATTGGGTCCACAACGGCTTCGTCAACGTCGAGGGGCGGAAAATGTCGAAGTCGCTCGGCAACGTGCTTCTCGTCCGCGATCTCCTTGGGGAAGCGCCGGGCGAGGCCATCCGCTTCGCGCTTCTGGGCGCACACTATCGCCAGCCGCTCGGCTGGAGTGCGGACGGACTCGCTCAGGCGAAGCGCGGTCTTGATCGTCTCTATGGCGCGCTTCGCAATCTCGGCGACGCCCCCGATGTTGCCTGTCCGCCCGGCCTGCTCGATGCGTTCGAGGCGGCCCTTGAGGACGATCTGAACTTCCCGGGCGCAATCTCCGAACTCTTCCGAATGGCGAAGGCGGCGCGGCGGGCGACGACCGCGGCGGACCGTGCCACCCACAAGGCGGCCTTGCGCACCGCTGGCGGTCTGCTGGGCCTGTTGCAGGAGGAGCCGGCAGCCTGGTTCGGACAAACCGCGGCAGAAGACGAAGGCACGGCACCGATCCAGCGCCTGGTTGAGGCACGGTCGGCCGCCCGATCGGCACGAGACTACGCCACTGCGGATCGAATTCGCGCCGAGCTCGCTTCGCTTGGCATTACCGTCGAGGATCGCGCCGACGGTTCGGCCTGGCGGAGGACCGGTTAGATGGCCCCAGGCGGCAGCGATCTGCCGCGGTCAGCTTCGGGCAGGTCGGCGGTCGGCCGCCTGTCGCGCTGTCACTCCTGGCATCCGGGCGGCTTGGACCCGATACCGCCTGCGAAGGCGCGGCGAACGGGAGCGGCGTTCCGATGATCCGCAGAAATCCGCGCGGCGACATGCCAATCGTCCATGAGAGCGCGTTCGTCGACCCCACTGCCATTCTCTGCGGTCGCGTGATCGTAAACGGGAATGTCTTCATCGGACCCTATGCGGTGATCCGTGCCGACGAGGTCGATGCAGAAGGCCATATGGAGGCCATCGTCATCGGCGCGCATTCGAACATTCAGGATGGCGTGGTCATCCACTCCAAGTCCGGCGCGGCAGTCACCATCGGCGAGCGGACTTCGATCGCGCATCGCGCGATTGTCCACGGCCCCTGCACGGTAGGCGACGGTGTTTTCATCGGCTTCAACAGCGTGCTCTTCAACTGTGCTGTGGGCGAAGGCTGTGTTGTGGAGCACAACGCGGTGGTCGATGGCTGTGACCTGCCGCCCGGTTCCTGCGTCTCCTCGACACAGCGCATCGGACCCCGCACCGATCTCGCCGCCATCCCGAAGGTCACGGCCGATGCCTCTGCGTTCTCGGAGGATGTCGTGCGTACCAACAATTCTCTCGTTCAGGGATACAAGCGCCTTGAGGGGGAGTTCTGAACATGCGTGTCGTCCTGCCATGCCCGATCCCTGATCCCGCGCAGGGACCCTCCAAACCATCCGAGCGCTAAGGGACAAGGCCATGGCGCTCCGGTCGATCCGGGCCCGGCCCTGTGCCGATTCCGGTTGCCGCGGGCAGCATGCGCCGGCTGAACGGGATAGAGGGCGCACAGAAAGATCCGGCTCCTCCGAAGAGACCGGTGCCAAACTCTCAACCGGTGACATCATCCTTCTTCGTCACCGCGTGACCGAACAAAACCGCCAACCGTTTGTATACGGTACCTGCCGCCCGACCCAGCCGGTTCGCGCTCAGTCCGCCGGGCGCTTGCGGATCAGGTAGCGGTGCCGGCCTTCGAACACCAGGACATCGTCCTGGTTGTGGATCGTGGCGCGCATCTCGATGACCCCGGTGGTGTTCTGCGGCTCGAGGCCGACGATTTCCAGCCGGGGATAGAGCGTATCCTCGCGGTAGACCGGCTTGAGGAAGGAGCCGCTCACGTCGAGCATGGCGATCAGCGAATCGGCCACCTCCGACGCGAAGGTGCCGGCGCCTGCCGCCGACTGGATCATCACCTGCATGCCGTGGGCGAGCATGTCGCGATGGCCGCGCGCCCGGCAATAGGCAACGTCGTAGTGGATCGGGTCGTTGTCGCCGGAGGCCGCCTGGAACATGGCGAACAGGCCGCCGGTCTGCGTCCGCGACGGCAGGGTATAGGTTTCGCCCAGGCTGAAATCCTCGAACCAGCGCGACGGGCTTGCGTTCCGGTTGCGGTTGCTCATCTATGTCATGCTCCCATCCGTGCCGCTGTCCGCGCCCCGATCCGTGCCCCATTCGTGCGGGGGACGCTGTGCGGCGATCGGGCGTTGCGCCGGCTCCGTTGCCGCTTTCTTGCCGCTTTCTTGTCAGCGCCCCCAGCCATAGATTGTCGCCATGTCCACAGGCAACGAAATCCGGTCGACCTTCGTCGATTACTTTGCGCGCCACGGCCACACGGCGGTCGCGTCGAGCCCGCTGGTGCCGCGCAACGATCCGACGCTCATGTTCGTCAACGCCGGCATGGTGCAGTTCAAGAACGTCTTCACCGGCCTGGAGCAGCGGGACTACAGCCGGGCGGTGACCTCGCAGAAATGCGTGCGCGCCGGCGGCAAGCACAACGATCTCGAAAATGTCGGCTACACCGCGCGGCATCACACCTTCTTCGAGATGCTCGGCAATTTTTCGTTCGGCGACTATTTCAAGGATGTCGCGATCGAGCTGGCCTGGAACCTGGTCACGAAGGAATACGGCCTGCCCGCCGGGCGGCTGCTGACGACGGTCTATGCCGAGGACGACGAGGCTTTCGACCTGTGGCGCCGGATCGCCGGGCTGCCGGAGAGCCGGATCATCCGCATCGCCACCTCGGACAATTTCTGGTCGATGGGCGACACCGGGCCGTGCGGGCCGTGCTCCGAGATCTTCTACGATCACGGCGACCATATCCCCGGCGGGCCGCCCGGCAGCCCGGACGAGGACGGCGACCGCTTCGTCGAGGTCTGGAACCTCGTCTTCATGCAGTTCGAGCAGTTCGAGGACGGCAGCCGCGAGCCGCTGCCCCGGCCGTCGATCGATACCGGCATCGGCCTGGAACGGGTCACCGCGATCCTCCAGGGCCGGCACGATAACTACGACACCGACCTGATCCGCCCGATCATGGACGCCGCGGCCCACGCCACGGACGGCGACCCGGACGGCGGCCAGCGGGCCAGCTACAAGGCGATCGCCGACCATCTGCGCGCATCGGCCTTCCTGATCGCCGACGGCGTGCTGCCGTCCAACGAGGGCCGCGGCTATGTCCTGCGCCGGATCATGCGCCGGGCGATGCGCCATGCCCATATGGTGGGCGCGCGCGACCCCCTGATGCACCGGCTGGTCCCGGCCCTGAACGACATCATGGGCCACGCCTTCCCGGAACTGTTGCGCGCCGAGGCCCTGATCGCCGAGACGCTGAAGCTGGAGGAAACCCGCTTCCGGCAGACCCTGGACCGCGGCCTCAAGCTGCTGGCCGAGGAGACCGGCCGGCTCGGCGAGCGCGAAACGCTGGCCGGCGACGTCGCCTTCCGGCTGTACGACACCTACGGCTTTCCCCTCGATCTCACCCAGGATGTGCTGCGCGGCCAGGGCCGGGCGGTCGATCTGGACGGCTTCAACGCCGCCATGGAGCGCCAGCGGGCCGAGGCGCGCAAGGCCTGGGCGGGCTCCGGCGACCGGGCCGACGACAGAATCTGGTTCGGCCTGCGCGACCGCCACGGCGCCACCGAGTTTCTCGGCTATGAAACCGAAACCGCCGAAGGCCAGGTCCTCGCCCTGGTGCGCGGCGGCGCCGAAGCCGAGCGCGCCGAAGCCGGCGACGCGGTCTCGGCCATCGCCAACCAGACGCCCTTCTACGCCGAATCCGGCGGCCAGATCGGCGATACCGGAACGCTCGAGGCCGAGGGCGGGCGAATCGGGATTACCGACACGGTCCAGCGCGCCGAGGGCCTGCACGTCCATATCGGCACGGTTGCCGAGGGGGCGGTCAGCGTCGGCGACGCGGTGCGCCTGATCGTGGACGGCGAACGCCGGACCCGGGTGCGCGCCAACCATTCGGTCACCCATCTGGCGCACGAGGCCCTGCGCCGCGTGCTCGGCGATCATGTCACCCAGAAGGGTTCGCTGGTCGGCCCGGAGAGGATGCGCTTCGATTTCAGCCATCCGAAGGCCCTGACGCCCGACGAGATCGCCGCCGTCGAGGACGATGTGAACCGCCGCATCCGCGCCAACGGCGACGTGGCGACTCGCCTGATGACGCCGGAGGCCGCCGTCGAGGCCGGCGCGCTCGCCCTGTTCGGCGAGAAATATGGCGAGGAGGTGCGGGTCGTCTCGATGGGGCCGCCCGCTCCGGGCGAAACCGGCGATTTCTATTCGACCGAACTGTGCGGCGGCACCCATGTCCGCCGGACCGGCGATATCGGCCTGTTCCGCATCCTTTCGGAAAGCGCGGTCGCAGCCGGCGTGCGGCGCATCGAAGTCGTGACCGGCGAAGCGGCGGAGCGGCAGGCCCGCAGCGAAACGCAGGCATTGGCCGCTGCCGCTACCGCGCTGAAGACCGGCGCCGCCGACCTGCCGGCGCGGGTGGCCGCGCTGCTCGAGGAGCGCAAGAAGCTGGAACGCGATCTCGCCGACGCCCGGCGCGCCCTGTTGAGCGCCGGGGGATCGGCCGGCGGCGCGGCCGCAGCCGGCCCGGCGACCCGCCAGGTGGGTGGCGTGACCTTCGCGCCGCGCACCCTCGACGGCGCATCGCCGAAAGAGCTCAAACCCATGGCCGACGACCTGAAGGCACAGATCGGCTCCGGCGTCGTCGCCCTGGTCACCGGCAGCGGCGGCAAGGCGTCCATCGTCGTCGGCGTGACTGACGACCTGACCGGCCGGATCAGCGCGGTCGACCTGGTGCGCATCGGCTCGGCGGCGCTGGGCGGCAAGGGGGGAGGCGGCCGGCCCGACATGGCCCAGGCCGGCGGGCCCAACCCGGAGGCGGCGGACGCCGCGCTGGCGGCGATCGAGGACGCGCTGAAAAGCGCCGCTCCGGTAGCCTGAAACGGGTGGCTTGAAGTGGGCGGCCAGACGGCCGCAGGGCAGGGGAGCGCTGCGATGGCGCAACCGGACTGGACCAGACGGATCGAAGAGCCGCTCGCCGGCAGCGGCCTGTTCCTGCGCGGCGCGTTCCATCCTGTTCCGGAAGACGGCGTACCGGCGCTCGCCGACGGCCAAGCGGCCGGCACGGTCGTGCTGATCGGCAATGCCGGCAACGACCTGTGGCGCGCGTTCCGGGCCGGCGGGCCGGACATGGCGGCGCGCCATCCGCTGGACGGCTGGGTCGCCGGCTATCTGCGCGCCGCGGCCGACGCGCTGGACGCCGAGTTCGTCGACGCCATGCGCCCGCCCTGGCCGCCGATCCAGCAATGGGCGGTGCGGGCCGGCGCCGGCCACCGCTCGCCGATCAATCTGGTGATCCATCCGGAATTCGGCCTGTGGCACACCTTCCGCGGCGCCCTGCTGACGGCAGAAACACTGCCGCTGCCCGACGCACCGGCGCTGGACAATCCCTGCGAGACCTGCGCCGGCAGGCCCTGCCTGACGACCTGCCCGGCGGACGCTTTCGTTCTGCCGGAGAACGGGCCGGAGATTGGGCCGGAGGGCATCCGGTTTGCCGATTTCGATTCGCCGGCCTGCGTCGACCATGTCGAAAGCCCGGCCGGGCGCGGCTGCCGCACCGTCGGCTGCCTGGCGCGCCGCGCCTGCCCGGTCGGCCGCCCCTGGGCCTACGACCGCGAGCCGGCGGCCTACCACATGGCCGCCGTGGTCCGGACGGTGCGCCGCTGGCAGGCGAAGCAGGCCAGATAACCGGGACCGGGCGTCGCGGAAGCCGGGCGCGGCGGCGGCCGGGCGTCGCGGAAGCCGAACGAACGGAGAAAACTGTTACCCATGTAACCGGTCTGGACTGTTACCCATGTATCCGGTTTGCACCCCACCGCCCCCCTCCCCAAGAGACTCCTCTGGAAAACCGCCATGCCGCCGACGATGTATCCTTCCCCCGCTTCAGCGGGGGAAGTGGCCCCGGATTTATCCGGGGTCGATGGGGGTGTCCGTCCTTCCTGCGCTTGCGCCTGTTCCGCACCGCACGTCTGCCGCCGCCACACCCCCACCTGGCCTCCCCCTCTGAAGAGGGGGAGGAAAAAGAAGGCCGCAACCCCAGTCTTTTTCCCCTCTTCGGTGGATCCCCTGCGAAAGTGGAGTGGATGTGCCTGTGGCCCCGTCCCCCTAAACCCCCCTTCGACAAGCTCAGGGCGGTTTTGGGGGAGGGGTATCGTGGGAAAGGGTCCGCCGCCGCCCATTCCGGCTCGGCCCGACTTTCGCAGCGGAATCGAGCGGCGGGCGGGCAGGCGCCGGCCGTTTCGCAAAGCTATCTGTATGGAACGGCGAGGTTATCAGAAAAAATGCGTTGTTTTGATATTTTTTCTTGATTTCATGGATTTTCGTGCCTATGTTCCTTTTATCGACACCACAGATGCGTCCGCGGCGCGGGCGGACTGCCGGGCCGGGACGCCTCTCCGCCCATCGGGCAGCGGCGCGAATTCGTCCTGAGCGGAACCGGGGCAGGGCCTTCGGCGGCGCGGCCGGGCAGTCAGAAATAAGGAATAAATCCTATAGAACATATTTTTGTTCCCCCGGGCCTATAAAAATGGCCGTTTTCCGCCATTTCTCCGGCCGGGTCGAATTTTTTTTCGCGTTGGGTATACCGGTCTGTCCAAAAATGCGGCGGGACTTGCATCCCCGGCCGGCCGGGCCAATGTAGGGACGACCGGACAGCAGATGCCCCGACCCTCGACCATCGCCGACATGCCCGCGCCGATCCCGGTCTTTCCGCTGCAGGGCGCCCTGCTGCTGCCCGGCGCGCGGCTGCCGCTCAACATTTTCGAGCCGCGCTACCTGGCGATGGTCGACAACGCTCTGGCGAGCCATCGCACTATCGGCATGATTCAGCCGAAGGTGCCGGAACAGACGGAACCGGACGATCGTCCGCCGCTCTACGGCCTGGGCTGCGCCGGCCGGATCGTTTCGTTCGAGGAAACGGGCGACGGGCGGTATCTGATCGGCTTGCGCGGCCTGTGCCGCTTCGAGATCGCCGAAGAACTGCCGCTGCATAACGGATACCGGCGGGTCCGGCCCGACTACGGCGCGTGGTCCGGGGATTTTTCGCCGCTGGAGCCCGCCGACATCGACCGGGAGACCCTGGCCAAGGCCCTCAAGGCCTATCTCGCGGCCCGGCAGCTGGGCGCCGACTGGGACGCCATCGAAAAGACGCCGACACAGGAATTGATCTCGATCGTCGCGATGGTCTGCCCGTTCTCGCCGCTGGAGAAACAGGCGCTGCTGCAGTGCCGCACATTGACCGAGCGGGCCGAACTGATCATTTCCATGCTGACCATGGACAGCGCCGGCGCGCCGGCGCCGGACAGGATCAACTAGCGCCCCGGGGAGAGCGACGGAATGACCGGACCGGCCGCCGGAGAGGTTCCGACAGTGGATCCGAAACTGCTCGAAATCTTGGTCTGCCCGGTCACCCGCCAGCCGCTGACATACGACGCCGAAGCGCAGGAGCTGATCTCGGAAGCGGCCGGCCTCGCCTACCCGATCCGCGACGGCATCCCGATCATGCTGCAGGACGAGGCGCGCGCCCTGTCGGTCGACGAATGACCGGGGCTCCGGCTCCCGGCGCCCCGACTCACGGCACGCGGGTCTGGCCGACCGAGATCGATCTCGACCGGGCCGAAAAGCGGCTGACCGTCAGCTTCGAGGACGGCGAAACCTTTACCTATCCGGCCGAACTGCTCAGGGTCGAGAGCCCGTCCGCCGAGGTCCGGGGCCATGGCGCCGACGAGAAGAAAATCGTCGCCGGCCGCCGGCATGTCGGCATTCTCAACATCGAGCCGGTCGGCAACTACGCGATCCGGATCGAATTCGACGACCTGCACGATACGGGCATCTACAGCTGGACCTATCTCTACGGCCTCGGCCGCAACAGGGACGCGATCTGGCGGCGCTATCTGGCCGCGCTCGAAGAAAAGGGCCTCAGCCGGGACCCGTAATCCTTCGGCTGGCGGCTACAGCGCCTCGCCGCGCAGCAGGCGGGGCAGCGTGCCGACCGTTCCCATGGCGTGCTGCATGAACAGCCGCTTCAGCCCCGGCATGCGGTCGACCGCCGCCAGGCCGATATCGCGCGCGAGCCGGACCGGCCCGATATCGTTGGAGAACAGCCGGTTCAGCCCGTCGGTCACCGCCATCAGCGCGACATTGTCGGGCCGCCGCCAGCGTTCGTAGCGCTGCAGGGTCGTCAGCCCGCCATGATCGAGGCCGAGACGCCGGTCGTCGACCACGACCTCGGCCAGCGCCGCGGCATCGCGCAGGCCCAGATTGAGGCCCTGGCCCGCGATGGGATGGATCGTGTGGGCCGCATCGCCGATCAGGGCGAAGCGCGGGCCGACATAGCGTTCGGCGTGGAGCAGCCGCAGCGGATAGCGCCAGCGGCCGCCCAGGATGCGCACCGCGCCGTACCAGTCGCCGAAGCGGCGCTGCATCTCCGCGCCGAACGCCGCGTCGGACAGGCGCATGATGCCGGGCGCCCGCTCGTCCCGCTCCGTCCAGACGATCGACGAGCGGTGCGTCCCGTCCGGCGCGTCGGTCATCGGCAGGACGGCGAACGGCCCGGCCGGCAGGAAGCGCTCGTGGGCGATCCCGTCATGGGGCTGTTCGTGGCCCATGGTGCAGACGATGCCGTCCTGGGGATAGCGCCACTGCACCGCGGCGATGCGAGCCTGGGCGCGCAGGGACGACCCGGTGCCGTCCGCAGCGACGATCAGCGGCGCGGCCAGCGCCGATTCGTCCTCGAGCGCCAGTTCGGCGCGCGTTTCGCCGAGCGAAAGGCGCTGCGCCCGGGCGGGCGCCATGACGCGCACATTCGGCGCCGCCTCGAGCAAGGCCGCCAGACCCCGGCGGATGGCGCCGTTCTCGACGATCCAGCCGAACGGCGCGCCGTCCAGCGCCGGACCGAGATCCCGGTGATCGTAATGCAGGAACAGCGAGGAGGCGCCGTCGGAAACGCGGATATCGAGAATCGGCTCCGCGGCATGCTCGACCTCCCGCCACAGGCCGATCTGCGCCAGCAGCCGCTGCGACGCATAAGCGACCGCCGAAGCCCGGCCGTCATAGGGCGCGGCCGCCATCGCCGGCAGCGGCGTCCGGTCGACCAGGGTAACGGCGAGCCCGCCGGCCGCCAGCGCCAGCGCCACCGAGCCGCCGACCATGCCCCCGCCGACCACGATCGCATCGGCAGGCTGCGACCGTCCGTTTGAGCCGTGCGCCGCCATCGGGCGAGATGTGGCGATTCGGCGGTCGCCGGTCCACGGCCAAATCGTCCGCAATCCGATTTGCCTATCGATTATGCAGAAATCCTTATGCCTATTTCTTGGGCGTTCTGTCGATTCTTTTTGCAGCGCAAAATCGGCCCGTCCGGCGCTGGCGCGCTAATTTCCACTCGATTCCGGCCCGTACCGGAAATTGGCACGTTACTTGCTTAGGGAGAAGCATCTTGCGCTTTCGCAGTTGCGAAAGCGCCTCCAGCCACAACAGGGGGAATCGTTGTGAAACTGGTCATGGCGATCATCAAGCCCTTCAAACTGGATGAGGTGCGCGAAGCGCTGTCCGCCGTAGGCGTGACCGGGCTGACCGTCTCGGAGGTTAAGGGCTTCGGCCGGCAGAAGGGACACACGGAAATCTATCGCGGCGCCGAGTACGCGATCAGCTTTCTGCCGAAAATCAAAATCGAAGCGGTCGTGGACGACGCGCTCGCCGAGCGGACGGTGGAATCCATCATGGAAACCGCCCAGACCGGCAGCATCGGCGACGGCAAGGTGTTCGTCATGGACGTGCAGTCGGCCGTCCGCATCCGCACCGGGGAAACCGGTGCGGAAGCGCTGTAGAGAAGCGGGGGAGCTATGTTCGCATTCACAACGAGCCGGCGCCGGACGGCGCTGGCGCTCGGTATCGCCGCGCCCGTCGCTGCGTTTGCATCGCCGGCGCTCGCCGAGGTTTCGGCAGAATCGCAGTATATCTTCAACACCTTTTCCTTCCTGATTCACGGCGTGCTGGTGATGTTCATGGCGGCCGGCTTTGCCATGCTCGAATCCGGCCTGGTCAGGAAGAAGAACACGGCGGCGATCTGCCTGAAGAATATCGCGCTGTATTCGCTTGCCGGGCTGATGTTCTACCTCATCGGCTACACGATCATGTATCCCGGCGACGCCTGGATCATCGACCAGGTCTTCGGCAGCCTGGCGCTGTTCTACGATCCGGCGGCGGCGGAAACCGTGTTGATCGCCGTCGGCGACAAGGCGACGCCGGAACAGCTCAAGGCGGTCGTCGACAGTGGCTATTCCGTGCCGTCCGACTGGTTCTTCCAGATGGTCTTCGTGGCGACCGCTGCGTCGATCGTCTCGGGCACGCTCGCCGAGCGGATCCGCGTCTGGCCCTTCCTGATCTTCGTTGTCGTCCTGACCGCGGTGATCTATCCGATCCAGGCCTCCTGGGTCTGGGGCGGCGGATGGCTCGACGCGATGGGCTTCAGCGATTTCGCCGGCTCCACGCTCGTCCATTCGACCGGCGGCTGGGCCGCGCTTGCCGGGGCGATCCTGCTCGGCTCGCGCAAGGGCAAATACGCTGCGGACGGCAAGGTGAATCCGATGCCGGGCGCCAACCTGCCGCTCGCGACCCTCGGCACCTTCATCCTGTGGTTCGGCTGGTTCGGCTTCAATGGCGGCTCGCAGCTCGCGCTGGGCAGCGCGGCAGACGCGGCCGCCATGTCGATCGTCTACGTCAACACCAACGTTGCCGCCGCGGCCGGGGTGGTGATCGCGATGCTGATCACCCAGCTTCGCTACGGCAAGATCGATCTCACGATGGCGCTGAACGGTGCGATCGGCGGCCTGGTGGCGATCACGGCCGGACCGGACGTGGACGCTCACTGGAAAGCCATCCTCGTCGGCGGCATCGGCGGCGCGCTGGTGGTCTTCGCCGTACCGATGTTCGACAGATTCAAGATAGACGACGTGGTCGGCGCGCTTTCCGCGCATCTCGTGGCGGGCATCTGGGGCACGCTGGCGGTCGGCATTTTCGGCGGCGGCAGTTTCATCGCGCAGCTGGTCGGCGTGGCGGCGATCGGCGCCTTCGTTTTCGTCGCCAGCTTCATCGCCTGGTACATCCTGAAGGCCGCAATAGGCATCCGGGCGGAAGAAGAGGCGGAGTTTACCGGCCTCGATATCGCCGAGGTCGGCATGGAGGCTTATCCGGAGTTCGGCCAGGTTACGTCCTGACCGCGCTCCGGACCGGCCCCGGCCGGGCGGCGCCCTCCCCTGCGGGAGGGCGCCGCTTGTCAACCCTGTGCGGGATATGCTCTGTCAGCCGCGTCGCAGGAGTGGCGCGGCGCGCAGTTGGAGAGGTGGCCCGTTGAAATTCATCATCGCGATTATCAGGCCGTCCAGGCTGGATGCGGTGCGCGAAGCGCTCCAGGAGCTGGGCGTCAGCGGCATGACGGTCACCGAAGTGCGCGGATTCGGGCGACAGGGCGGCCACAAGGAGATCTACCGCGGCGCCGAATACGATGTGAGCTTCGTGCCGAAGATCCGGATCGAAATCGCGGTCGGCGCCGACATGGCCGACCGTGCCATAGAGGCGATCGGCAACACCGCCGGCGACGGCCGGATCGGCGACGGCAAAATCTTTGCCTTCGATCTGGAACAGGCAATCCGCATCCGCACGGGCGAAGCCGGCACAGGCGCGCTCTAGGCTGCACGCGCACATAGCGGGCGTCCCCGACGCCCGCGGAGGCAATCAAACCGACAATACAGGCAAAGGGGGGTTCTCCCATGGAGGCTTTCAGGTCCGGGGGCGACGTGCTGTTCGTCCTGATGGGCGCGGTCATGGTGCTCGCCATGCATGCGGGCTTCGCGTTTCTCGAGGTCGGCACGGTCCGGCGCAAGAACCAGGTCAACGCGCTGGTCAAGCTGTTCGCCGATTTCTGCGTGTCGACGGTCGTGTATTTCTTCATCGGCTACATGGTCGCCTACGGCGTGAACTTCCTCGCCGACGCCGCGATGCTGACCGGCGCCGCCGAAGGCAGCCCCTTCGCCAAGAGCGGCTACGATCTGGTGAAGTTCTTCTTCCTGCTCACCTTTGCGGCCGCCATTCCGGCGATCATCTCCGGCGGCATCGCCGAGCGGGCGCGCTTCTGGCCGCAGGTGCTGGCCTCGGCGATCCTGGTCGGCCTGTTCTATCCGCTATTCGAGGGCATCGTCTGGAACGGCAATTTCGGCATTCAGGGCTGGCTGGAAAGCAGCTTCGGCGCCCCGTTCAACGATTTCGCGGGATCGATCGTCGTTCACGCCGTCGGCGGCTGGATGGCGCTCTCGGCGGTTCTTCTGCTCGGCGCGCGCCGGGGCCGCTACCGCAAAGACGGCGGCGCAAACCCCATTCCGCCGTCCAACATCCCGTTCCTAGCGCTGGGCAGCTGGATCCTGTCGGTCGGCTGGTTCGGCTTCAACGTCATGAGCGCCCAGAAGCTCGCCGACGTGACCGGGCTGGTCGCCCTCAACTCGGTCATGGCGATGGCCGGCGGCCTGCTCGCGGCAACCGTCGTCGGCAAGCGCGATCCTGGGTTCGTCCATAACGGGGCGCTGGCCGGGCTGGTGGCGGTCTGCGCCGGATCGAACCTGATGCACCCGATCGGCGCGCTCGCGACCGGCGCCGTGGCCGGCGTGCTGTTCGTCGTGACCTTCATGCTCTGCCAGAACCGCTGGAAGATCGACGACGTTCTCGGCGTCTGGCCGCTGCACGGCCTGTGCGGCCTGTGGGGCGGCATCGCCTGCGGCATCTTCGGGCTGACCGCTCTGGACGGGCTGGGCGGCGTCTCCTTCCTGTCGCAGCTGGTCGGCTCGCTGGCCGGCGCCGGCTTTGCGCTCGCAGCAGGCGCCATTGCCTATGGCGTAGTCAAATTTACGATAGGCATTCGCCTGACGGAAGAAGAGGAAGAAAGAGGCGCCGACCTCGCAATACACAATATCGGTGCATATCCGGAAGAAGAATTCATAAAGCGATAGGCTTCGACTTTGCGAAAATTCAGGGGCGCTTCTAGCGCCCCTTTTTTATTTTGCATATTTTGATGTATACTTACGCCGTTTACAGCGTCTCGATTCGACATGGGCCAAGCCGCCCGCGCGAATACGGCGCAACGGATTGCCGTTCGGCGCGCAACCCGCGCGGGCGGCGCTATCGGGAGAAGCCATGGCGCGCGCCGCCACCATGTCCGGCAAAGGCAAAGCCTCGTCCCGGCGGCTGAAGAAGCAGCCCGCGGGTGCGCCGAGAGACGCCCGGGCCCGGCGCGGCGCCAGACCAGCCTTCCTGCCGCCGGAAATGAAGGTTCTGCTGAAGCGCAGTTGGCGCCGGGTTTGCGGAATCGCGCTGGCGCTGGTTGCCGGCGCGTTCGTGCTGGCGCTCCTGTCCTATGCGCCGTCCGATTCGTCCTGGAACACGCAGTCCGGCGCGCCGGTCAGGAATCTCCTCGGGATCGGCGGCGCCTGGGTTGCCGATGCGGTGCTGCAGGCGATCGGCCTGGGCGGTTACGTTCTTGCGCTGGCGCTGGCGGCCTGGGCCGGCCGGCTCGCCGGCGGCGTACCCCTCGACGCCTTCGGCTGGCGCCTGCTGCTGCTGCCCGTTGCCCTGCTGCTTCTGGTGACGGCCTTTGCCGGCATGCCGGGCGCGCTGGGCTGGCCGGTTCATGCCGGGCCGGGCGGCGCAGTCGGGCGTGCGTTATCGATTGCCGCACGCGACATGTTCGGCGGTGCGGCGCAGGGGTGGACGGCGATCTTGGTCGTCCTGGGACTGGGAATCGTTTTCCTTCTGCCGGTCCTGGGGCTGACGCTGCGCGAATGGCGCTGGATCGGCGCAGCGCTGTTCTGGCCTTTCCGCCTGATGTTCCGGCGCCGCACCGAATCCCGGATCGAACGCCCGGTGCGGGCGGAACCCGATTTTGCGCAGTCCGAGGAGCGTGACGTCAGCCCCGCAGCCGAGATCGCGTCGCGGCCGCTCCCGTCCAAGGTCAAGCGCGAACAGGCCAGGGAGGGCGACAGGCAACGCCGCGAAAAGAAGGGCCGCGAAAAGAAAGGCCGGGGCAGGCGCGAGCCGGAACAGGCGCCCGGAGCAGGAGAAAAGAAGGCCGCCGCAGCCGTGCGCGCCGCAAAACGGGCTGGAGCGCGCGCGAAGCCGTTCCTCAAGAAACGCGCCAAGCTCATCGCGGACAAGGCCAAGCCGCCGGCCCAGGGGGATCGGGCGCGCGAGGCCCGGGAACCGAAACTGGACCTGGATCCGGGCCGGTACAAAACTCCGGCGCTCAGCCTGTTGCAGGAACCGCCGCCGGGAGCGGGCGGCAATCTGGACTCGACCGCCCTGGAGCAGAATGCGCGCTATCTGGAAACCGTCCTGGCCGACTTCGGCGTGAAGGGACGGATCGTCAAGGTCCGGCCGGGACCGGTCGTCACCCTCTACGAACTGGAGCCTGCCCCGGGTGTGAAATCGTCACGGGTGATCAATCTGGCCGACGACATCGCCCGGTCGATGAGCGCCCTATCGGTCCGGGTCGCCGTCGTGCCCGGACGCAATGTGATCGGCATCGAACTGCCGAACCAGAACCGGGAAACGGTCTATCTGCGCGAGATGATGGCGGCGCGCAGCTTCGAGCGGTCGGCGCACAAGCTGGCGCTGGCGCTGGGCAAGGATATCGGCGGCGCGCCGGTTCTGGCCGATCTGGCCAAGATGCCCCACCTGCTGATCGCCGGCACAACCGGTTCGGGCAAGTCGGTGGCGGTCAACACCATGATCCTGTCGCTGCTCTACCGGCTGCCGCCGGACCGGTGCAAGTTCATCATGATCGACCCCAAGATGCTGGAGCTGTCGATCTACGACGACATTCCCCAGCTGCTGACGCCGGTGGTGACCGATCCCAAGAAAGCGGTCGTCGCCCTGCGTTGGGCGGTCCGGGAAATGGAAAGCCGCTATCGCGCCATGTCCAAGATGGGTGTGCGCAACATCGACAGCTACAACCAGCGGCTGGCCGACGCGCTCAGGAACGGGGAAACGATTACCGAAAAGGTCCGCACCGGCACCGACGATACCGGCCAGCCGGTTATGGAAGAGCGGGCGATGCCCCTCGATCCGCTGCCCTATATCGTCGTGATCGTCGACGAGATGGCCGACCTCATGCTCGTCGCGGGCAAGGATATCGAGGGCGCAGTCCAGCGCCTCGCCCAGATGGCGCGCGCCGCCGGCATCCACCTCATCATGGCGACGCAGCGCCCCTCGGTCGACGTCATCACCGGCACGATCAAGGCCAATTTCCCGACCCGCGTCTCCTTCCAGGTCACCACCAAGATCGACAGCCGCACGATACTGGGCGAACAGGGTGCCGAGCAGCTGCTCGGCCAGGGCGACATGCTTTACATGGCGGGCGGCGGGCGCATTACCCGCGTGCACGGCCCCTTCGTCAGCGACGAAGAGGTCGAGGATGTGGTGGCCTACCTGCGCACCCAGGGCGAGCCGGTCTATCTCGACCAGATTACCGAGGAAGAGGAAGACGAGGGCCTTCCCGGCGCGGCCGGCGGGGAGAGCGGCGGCGACGATCTCTACAACAAGGCGGTGGACATCGTCATGGCGGAGGGCAAATGCTCGACCTCCTACGTTCAGCGCCGCCTGCAGATCGGCTATAACCGGGCGGCGCGGCTCGTCGAACAGATGGAGCAGCGCGGCATCGTGAGCCCGGCCAACCACGCCGGCAAGCGGGAAATCCTGATCGGCGCTTGAGGCGTTCCGCCGTCGGAAATCCTGCCTCCCTTCCGGGCCGCTTTTGAGGTCGTGATGAATCTGCTGCACGCGTTTCCGGGGGTTGCCGGTGCCGGCTTCGCCGCGATCTTCCTCGCGGCGGGAGCGGGTGCGCAATCGCCAGAGCCGGACCGGCTGAGCGCACGTGACCGCGCCGATCTCA
This sequence comes from Alphaproteobacteria bacterium, assembly GCA_965202925.1. Taxonomy (GTDB): domain Bacteria; phylum Pseudomonadota; class Alphaproteobacteria; order Bin65; family Bin65; genus Bin65. Next base: position 304,505 of record CBDBCG010000006.1, read on the forward strand.
GGCGTATCGAAGCGAAGGTCAACGGTTTCCGCACGTTGCGCACCCGGTTCCGGCAGCTTTCGCCGGGCGGCCGGATCGACGAGGGCGACATCTTCATCGAACGGCCGGGCCAGATGCGGATCCAGTTCGATCGGCGGAATCTGGTGCTCCTCACCTCCCGCCTGTGGCTCATCGTGCTTCAGGGCAAACACGGCGAACCGCAGCACTTTCCGCTGAATTCGACGCCTGCCGGCATTCTGGTGCGCAGCGAAATCAGGTTCGGCCGCGACGTTCGCGTAACCCGGATTCACCGGACCGGCGGGCGGATCCTGGTCACCGTCGTCCGGCCCGAATCGGCGCGCCAGGGCCAGATGACCCTGGCCTTCAACCGCGAAACGCTCGACCTGGCCGGCTGGACCGTTATCGACGCCCAGGGGCAACTGACGCAGGTGTCCCTGTCCGAAACGCAGCTGGACGTCCCGCTGGCGCCGTCGCTGTTCCAGCTGCCCGCGGGGCGCCGGCCGGCCGGACCCGGCATCGATCGGTAGCACGGATCGAAGAACCGTTTTACGCGGCGGCGCGTATGCCTATAGTGCGCGCCATGACCGTCTCCGTTCCTTCGTCTGCGCCCGTTCCGATCGTCGGCGTCTCCGCCTGCCGGCGCACCTACGAGGATGTTTTTGTCGTCCACTGGGTGATGCAGCGCAATCTCGAAGCCGTCCTCGAGGCGTCCGGCTGCGTGCCCCTGGCCGTGCCCGCCATGGCGCGGCATTTCCCGGACGGCGCGATCGACAGCATCCTGGACCGCCTGGACGGCCTTTTGCTGACCGGCAGCCCGTCGAATGTCGAGCCCCATCATTACGGCGCCGAGCCCTTCGAGGGCGATCTCAACGATCCGGACCGGGACGCCACGACGCTGCCGCTGATCCGCGGTGCGGTCCGCCGGGGCATTCCGGTCCTCGCGATCTGCCGCGGCATCCAGGAACTGAATGTCGCCATGGGCGGCAGCCTGCACGGCAAGCTGCACGAGGTGCCGGGCCACCGGGATCACAGGTCGGACAAGACCCGGCCGAAGGGCGTGCGATCGGCGCGCGAGCACCCGATTTCCATCGCCGGGCAGGGTTCGCTGCGCCGGATTCTCGACGCCGACCGGATCGTTGTGAATACACTGCACGCGCAGGGCATCAGGGAGCCGGCGCCGGGCGCGCGGATCAATGCGGTAACGGACGACGGGGTCGTCGAGGCGATCGACTTTCCGGAAAGCCCCGGCTTCGTGCTCGGCGTGCAGTGGCATCCCGAAATCACCCACGACTCCGACGACAACAGCCGCGCCCTGTTCGAAGCGTTCGGCGCCGCGGTCAGGGCCTATGCCGGCACGGACGCAGCCGGCGGCCTGCTGACCGCCGCCGAATAGGCGCTGCACCGGTCTTCGGTCGACGTTACGGGCATGAAACTCGTCACCTGGAATATCAATTCCATCCGTCCGCGCCTTCATCTGATCGAGCGGATGGTCGCGACGGAAGACCCCGACGTGATCTGCCTGCAGGAAACCAAGGTCGAGGACGGCAAGTTCCCGCTCGCGCCCCTGCGCGCGTTCGGCTTCGCGCATATCGAAATTTTCGGCATGAAGGCCTATCACGGCGTGGCGATTCTTTCGCGCGTGCCGCTTGCCGGCCATGCCCGGCACAACTGGTGCGACATCGACGATGCGCGCCACCAGTCGGTGACGCTGCCCGGCGGGATCGAGCTGCACAATGTCTATCTGCCGTCGGGCGGAGACGAGCCCGACCCGGAGATCAATCCGAAGTTCGCGCACAAACTGCGTTTCATGAACGAACAGGCCGACTGGTGGGCGGCGCAGGACCCGTCGAAGCCGCGCATCCTAGTCGGCGATCTGAACGTCGCGCCGCTGGAAACCGATGTCTGGTCCCACAGGCAGCTTCTGAAGGTGGTGAGCCACACGCCCGTCGAGGTCGAGCATTTCGGGCGGATGCAGGCGGCCCATCGGTGGGTCGACGCGGTGCGCGCCAAGATCGATCCATCGGAGAAGCTGTACAGCTGGTGGAGCTACCGGGCCCGGGACTGGCGCGCCTCGAACCGGGGCCGGCGCCTGGACCATATCTGGGTCACGCCGCGGCTGGCGCCGAAAATCCGGGCGGCCCGGGTGGTGACGGATGCCCGGGACTGGGAAAAGGCGTCGGACCACGCGCCGGTGCTCGTCGAGCTGGACGCCTGAATCCGGCCGGGCTCAACGCCGCCGATAGACGAAATAGGGCCATGCGGCGATTCGGTCGGGCAGCGAAAGCGCCGGAGTTTCCAGGCAGGTAAGGCCGGCGCAGCCCATATCCCGGTCGCCCAGCAGAAGGCCGCCGGGCGCCAGCCGTTGCGCTATCACGCTGCCGACAAACCGGGCGAGCGCAGCATCGGCCCGGCGACTCTCGGTGCCGATATCGGCGTGGACGAGCGCCGGCGGCTTCCCGATTTCGGCCCAGCAGGTCAGCAGCGTCTCGCGAAAATCGCCGAGCAGGATCCTCTCCGGGCCGGGCCGGCTGTGCGCCGGCGCGTGAATTTCGTAATCGAACGCCCAGATTTCCCGGTCGGGAAACAGGCGCCGCAAGTGGGAATAGGTCCGGCCCTTGCCGAGACCGACTTCGAGAACGGGGCCGTCGATGCCGGCAACGCATGCCGCAGCCCGGTCAAGCAGCGCCCGCTGCGTGACCAGCCGGGCGATCATGCGCTCGAGCCGGCTTTCCGTCGCCGCTTGCGTCATCGGCGGGCGCTGCCTTTCGTCAGGCGGCGCTCAGTTCCCGGATCCGGGCGTTGGTCGCCTCGAGGCGCTTGGCCAGTTCGCGCATGATCTCCACCGCGATCTGCGGGAACTCCATGACCAGGCGGAAGAACAGCTCTTTCGAGATCACCATCGTGTCGAGCCGGGTCGTGGCCTTTACCGTTGCCGTGCGCGGCACGTCGGTCAGGATGGCGATTTCTCCGATCAGCGTGTTCTTGCGGAAATGCGCCACGGTCAGCGGGCCGTCGTCGGTCTCGATGATCACGTCGGCCTCGCCGTCGACGATGATGTAGGCGCTGTCGCCTTCGTCGCCCTGGCGGAACAGGTATTCGCCTTCATTGTAGGCGAGACGCTGGCTTGTGAAAGCCAGGAGCTTCAGCTTCGACGCTTCGATATTCGCGAACATCGGGATGTTGCGCAGAATCTCAACTTCTTCGTTCAGGCTCACGTTACGTCCTCCGGTCCCTCTGGCGGGCACCCTTCCGCAGCCGGCGGCCGGCCGGCGTTTATTTCATTCTACTCGGATTCCAGAAGCTCCCGCAGCGCCGTTCCTTCCTTGTCGAGTTCGGCGAAGCTGCCCTGTTCGGCAAGCCGGCCGCTCTTCAGCACGATGACATGGTCGAAGTTTTGCGCGAAGCCGGGCCGGTGCAGGGACCAGATCACGCCGCGGCCCTTCATCTCGCCCAGGACGGCGTCCAGCACCCGGCGCTGGGCGGACCCGTCGAGATTGCTGATGCCTTCGTTGACGACGAACAGGTCGGGCCGCTTGATCAGGCCGCGGGCCATGTTGACCTTCTGCCGCTGCGCCGCCGACAGACGCGCGCCGCCGACGCCGACCGAATGCGCAAGGCCCGCCACCATCACGGCATCGCGCAACGACAGGGAATCGAGCACCTCGCCGATCAATGCGCTCAGCTTGCCGGCGGCGTTGGCCTCGCCGTACGACACCTTGCCGAACAGGATATTGTCCTGCAGCGTCGCCGCCCGGTTGTAGCGGTCGGGATCGAAGAGCTCGACCTCGCTGCGTAGCTCGTCCGGCAACGTCGCGGCGAAGATTTCCCGCGCCTTCAGCGCCCGGGCCTGGATGTCCTCGTCCAGCAAACCCAGACGGTGGCGGGCCGGGATCAGCTTGAACGGCAGCGAGCGCAGGCGGAACCGGTCTTCCTCGCGCATGTCCCCGGCAGGCTGGCCTGCGGTCCTGGCCAGGAGCTGCTGATAGTCCGGCATCTCTTCCGAGCCGAAGAAGCTGAACTGGTCGAAAAAGGCGTGGCCCGGCGGCAGGTCGGCAAAAATCTCGACCATGGTTTCGGTGAGCTGCCGCCCGACCTCGAGCAGCGTGTCGGCAAGACCGGCCTCACGGATCACCTGCCGGACGAAGGGATGCTCGGCCAGTCGGTCGATATCGAAAGCCGCGCCGGCCGGCGTGCCGAACAGCAGATTCTCGGCGAGGGTCGCATTGGTGTTGTAACGCGCCCGGTCGAACGGTTCGACGAGGCTGGACCGGTCCGACTCGTCCAGCCTGCTGCGCAGGGCCGCCCGGGCCGCCAGCATCGCTTCGGCCAGATCGGGCCGGTCGTCAGGATCGATCGTCCCGTGCAGGCCGAACTGGTACAGGTCGTCGCCCAGATCGACCAGCCGCAGCATGTCGACGCATTTCCGGTCCAGCGCCTCGCGGTCCGGGACGCCGGCGGCATCGTAATCCACCCAATCCGCCATCGGGTCGGCATCGATATTCGCCGATGCGTGGGCGTCGCGAACGTAGCGGTTGCGCTGCGCTGCGCCGTCATCCGCTCCGGCCGGCGGCCGGAGCGGCCGGTGGCGCAGGCCATAGTCCAGATTTGCGCGCAGGTCGGTCGAGAACAGGTAGGGCACCGGCCCTGCGAACGACATCCGCCGGCCGGTGAAAGGTTCGGGCAGATCGTCCAGGCGCTGGCCGGCGAGGTCGGCCCGGCCGCCCGTGCCTTTCACCAGCCGGGCGAGCAACAGCGCCAGCTCGTCCCGGCCGCTGCTGCCGCTGCCGACGATCGCCGTGTGCCTGTCGAGATCGACCGAGAAGGTAACGCCGTCGACGGTTCTGTTCTGGCCGTCCTCGGAATAGGCGAGGCTGGCGGCCTCGAGAGTCCGGCCCATCGATTCCGGGCCGGTCTCGTCGGTCAGCTGCAGGGATTCGTCGAACAGGCCGGGCGGATCGAACTGCTCGACCACCGCCTCGTACTTCACCTTGATGTCGGCCTGGAGCTGATAATAGTTCAGCAGCTCTTTCCACGGCGAGCTGAGATCCTTGTAGGCCGCCAGCACGGCGGTCAGCGCGCCGATGGTCATGTCGCCGGCAATCACCAGATAGCCGCCGATCGCGTAGAAGAAGAACGGCGTGAGCTGCGCCATGAAGCTGTTCAGGAACTTAATGGCGAACTTGCGGCGGAAGATTTCATAACGAATGGTGTAGATGCGGTCGAGGCGGCGGGCGATCCCGGCGCGCTCGTAAAGCGAGGCGTCGTTGGCATGGATTTCGGCAATGCCGGCAATCGATTCCCCGATGTTGTCGGCAAGGCCGCGCACTTCCCGCACCCGGGCCCTGCCGAGCGCGATGACCCGCTTCTGCAGCTTCGGGACGATATAGATCTGCAGCGGATAAAGCGCTGTCGCGGCCAGGCCCAGAAAGACATCCTGGGCGAAAATGAACCCCAGATAGACCAGCAGCAGGCCGCCGAAATACAGCGGTGTCGACGTTGCTGTGCCGATATAGCCGCCGACCGGCTCCACCTCGGCCGTGATCATCGGAATGATCTCGCCCTGGGAGACTTTCTTGAAATGCGGCAGCGGGAAGCGAAGGATGCGCGAATAGAGCATGTAGCGCAGCCGCCGGAGCATCTGCTCACCCAGCCGGCCGGCATAGACGTTCAGCACATATTTCACCCCGCCGCTGAGGATGACGAAAAAGAGGAAACCGAAGCTGAGCGCCATCAGGAAGGTGATCTGCTCCATTTCGGCGCCCAGAACGTCGCGCGCCCAGCCGCCCTTCGCGCCGATCGCCTGGTCGATAATCGCCTTCGGCAACTCCAGCGTCAGATAGATGACCGGCCAGGAAACGATGGTGAGGGCGAGCACAACCAGCTGCTGCCGCTTGCTGTACTTCATGATGAAACGGAAGATGCTCCGCTCCAGCGGCACGTTCGGCTGGTAGCCGGGGGTATCGCGCCCCGGGACGCGGCCGGGGCCGCTGCCTTCCGCCGGCGAATCTGCCATCAGGCTGCGTTACCGGCGGCAAATGCCGCCGCAGGGCTGGCAAAATTGTGCATGGATGCCGACATTGAACCTTGGGTCCGGTTCTGCCACCTTAATTCAAGGCGTTGCAGACTGGCGATACGGAATTCAGCGCGCCGGAGCAAGCGGCGGGATTGCATCCTCCACGGCTCGCGGCAAGCCCGACCGGAGTAACGATGACGACAGACAAGGCAGCGCGAGCCGAAACCGGTACGGCCTTTCCGAACGCCGGCGTTGCGGAAGCCCTGTCGGCCGAAGCGCTCGGCGACGGTTTCCGCATCCTGATCTACAGCCATGACAGTTTCGGGCTGGGGCATCTGCGGCGCTGCCGCGCCATCGCCCACGCGCTGGTCGAGCATCGCAGCAACCTTTCGGTGCTGATCCTTTCCGGATCGCCGATCATCGGCAGCTTCGATTTCCGTTCGCGCGTCGATTTCGTGCGCGTTCCCGGCGTCATCAAGCTGCGCAACGGCGAATACACCGCGCTGAATCTTCATATCGGCCTGCAGCAGACCCTGGCCATCCGCGCGTCGATCATCCGGCACACCGCCGAGGTGTTCGCGCCGCATCTGTTTCTGGTCGACAAGGAGCCGCTGGGCCTGCGCGGCGAGATCGAAGAAACGCTGGCCCTTCTCAAGGAACGCCGGACGCCCCTAGTCCTCGGGCTGCGCGACGTCATCGACGAGCCCGAGCTGCTGCAGCCGGAATGGGAGCGCAAGAACGCCGTGCCGGCGCTTTCGAAATACTACGATTCGATCTGGGTCTACGGCCTGCCGCAGATCTGCGACCCCCTCGCCGGGTTGCGGGTGCCGAAATCGGTCCGGCGCAAGATGGTCTACACCGGCTACCTGCACCGGGACCTGCCGACCGGCGGGCCGGCCGACCCGTCGCAACTCGAAGACCCGTACATCCTGGTCACCCCCGGCGGCGGCGGCGACGGCGAGGCGCTGGTCGACTGGGTGCTGCGCGTCTACGAGCAACGCCGCACCATGCCGCTCCGCGCCGTAATCGTGACCGGCCCGTTCATGCAGGCGGACAAGCAGGCCGAATTCCAGCAGCGCGCCGCCGCTCTGCACGATGTCAGCGTCACGACGTTCGACGCGGCGTTCGAACACCTTATCGCGGGCGCCGAGGCGGTCGTTGCCATGGGCGGCTACAACACCTTCTGCGAGGTCCTGTCGTTCGACAAACGCGCCCTGCTGGTGCCCCGGACGGTGCCGCGCCGCGAGCAGTTCATTCGGGCCTGCCGGGCCCAGGAAGCCGGCCTGCTGACCGTGCTGGAAGACGACGGTGTCCGCGACGTCAACCGCATGGCGACGGCATTGCGGCAACTGCCGCAGCAGAACCGCCCGTCGGATGTGATCGTGCCGGGGCTGCTGGACGGTCTGGACAATGTCAACCGGCTGGTCGGGCGAATCATGCGGACCGGACCCGGCCGGGTCATGCCGGGCAGAATAAAGGCCGCCTGAGGCGTTGAAAGCATCGACGAGACCGCCGGGCACACCCGGGCCGCCCGGGCCGATCGTCTTCGTCCTGAAGGGCTACCCGCGCCTGTCCGAAACCTTTATCGCCCAGGAAATCCTGGCGCTGGAAAAGCTCGGGCTCGATATCCGCCTGTTTTCGCTGCGCCATCCGACGGACAGCCGGCGCCACCCGATCCATGACGAGATCGCCGCACCGGTCGCCTACCTGCCGGAATATCTGCATCGGGAGCCGCGCCGGGTTGCGGCTGCGTGGCGCCGGGTGCGGCGCCTGCCCGGCTATGCCGCGGCTCTACGGGCATGGCGGCGCGACATTCGGCGCGACCTGACGCGCAACCGGGTGCGCCGGTTCGGCCAGGCCATGGTGTTGGCGGCGAATCTGCCGGCCGGCGTTACGCGGCTCCACGCCCATTTTCTCCACACGCCGGCGTCCGTTGCCCGCTACGCGGCGATCATGACCGGTCTGCCCTGGAGCGCCTCGGCGCACGCCAAGGATATCTGGACCACCCCGGACTGGGAGAAGCGCGAGAAGCTGGCCGATCTCGACTGGATGGTCAGCTGCACCCGGCACGGTTGTGCGCATCTGCGCGCCCTCGCGCCCTGTCCCGACAAGGTGGGTCTTGTCTATCACGGTCTCGATCTGCAGCGGTTTTCTTCGGCCGATGCGGCGCCGTCGAACCGGGACGGCTCGGACCCGGACGATCCGGTCCGGCTCCTGTCGGTCGGGCGGGCCGTCGAAAAGAAGGGGTTTCCCGTCCTGATCGAAGCGTTGGCGGCGCTGCCCGCGGCGTTGCACTGGCGCTGGACGCTGATCGGCGACGGGCCATCGCTGGCCGAGCTCCGGACGCTGGCGGCGCGGCGCGGCATCGCCGACCGGATCGACTGGCGCGGCGCCCAAGACCAGACAACGGTGCTGGCGGCCTACCGGGCAGCGGACCTGTTCGTGCTCCCCAGCCTGATCGGCAGGGACGGCGACCGGGACGGGCTGCCCAACGTGTTGATGGAAGCGCAGAGCCAGGGCCTGTGCTGCCTGTCCACAAGCCAGTCGGGAATTTGTGAATTGATCGACCATTTAAAAACGGGATTTCTCGTCGAACCGGGCAATGTCGATGCATTGCGCGCGGCCCTGTCGAACCTGATTCGTAATCCGGACCAGCGCCGGAATTATGGCGCGGCCGGCAAAGAACGGGTTCGTGCCGGTTTCGATGCCGCCGTCACCGTCCGGGCACTCCACGACCGGTTCATCGGATGCAGCGTGCCGGCGGCGAAGGCGGGCCCGTGAAGATCGCCTTCTACGCGCCGATGAAGCCGCCCGACGCAGCGCGCCCTTCCGGCGACCGCACGATCGCCCGCATGCTGCTGCGGGCGATGGCGGAGGCGGGCCACGACGCAACGGTCGTCTCCAGGGTGCGCAGCTATGTGGCGGAGCCGACCGACCGGGATCGCCTGGAGCGCATCGAGCGGGAGGCCGCCGCGGAATCCGGCCGTTTGCTTGTGAATCTGCGGTTTTGCCGGCCCGATCTCTGGTTCACCTATCACCTGTTCCACAAGGCACCGGACCTTGTCGGGCCGCCGGTCTGCCGGGCGCTCGACCTGCCTTATCTCGTCGCCGAGGCCAGCTTCGCGCCGAAACGATCGGCGGGCCCCTGGGCCGATCGGAACGACCGGGTGCGTGACGCTCTCGAACTGGCCGACCATGTGTTTTTTCTCAATCCGGCCGACGAAACCTGCGTCCTGCCCCTCCTGAAACCCCATGCAACCCATTCCCGCCTGCCGCCAACGGTTTGTATACAGAATATCGGGGGCCCGGACCGGCGCTGCGAAATGCGCCGCCGGCTGGCCGCCGAAAGGCGGTTGCCGCCGGAAGCGGTCTGGGCCGTAGCGGTCGGCATGATGCGACGGGGCGACAAACTGGCTTCCTACAGGCGCCTGGCGCATGCCTGGAGGAGCCAGTCCGACACGGGGGCGCACCTTCTGATCCTCGGCGACGGCCCTGCGGAGTCCGAAGTCCGGCGCCTTTTTGCGCCTTGTGAAACGAAGGTCAGCTTTCTGGGAATGCTCCAGCAGGATGATTTGGATTCTGTATACAGGTCGGCCGATCTGTTCATTTGGCCGGGTGTGAACGAGGCCGTCGGCATGGCGACGCTGGAAGCGATGGCTGCGGGACTGCCGGTGGCGGCCGGGCCGTGGGGGTCGGTGGCGCAGGAGATCGAGCCGGAGGTTACGGGACTTGTGGCCCGGACCGACGGCGAGTTCGGCCGGGCAATACGCCGCCTGATCGCCGACCCGGATCTGCGCAAGAAGCTGGGCGCGGCGGCGCGGGCGCACACTCTCCGCCGGAACAGCCTCCCGGCAGCCGCGCAGGCCTTGACCGCGGCGTTCGACGACGTGGCAGGCCGCAGCAAGTGACGGGAATTCTGTTCCTCCGGCACGGACCGACCGACTGGAACGCCGAAGGACGGGTTCAGGGTCAGACCGACGTGCCCCTGAACGACGCCGGGCGGCACGCGATCCGGGGCTGGCGATTGCCGCCTTACGCGGCGGACTGGGAGTGGCATGCCAGCCCGCTGCGCCGCGCTGTCGAAACGGCAACGCTCCTCGGCGCCGATCCGGCGCGCCTGCATCTCGACGAACGACTGAAGGAAATCGACTGGGGCGAGTGGGAAGGAGCGATTCTCAAAGAACTGAGAGCCGAGCGGGGCGAAGCCATGCGCCGGGCCGAGGCGCGCGGCCTTGACATGGCGCCGCCCAACGGCGAATCGCCCCGCCAGCTGACCGAACGGCTGGCCGTCTGGCTTGCGGACGTTGCGGCCCGCAAACGGGATATCTGCGTCGTCAGTCACGCCGGCGTCCTGCGCGGCGCGTATACACTGGCCACCGGCTGGGACATGCGCCGGGCTGCGCCGCTCGAAAGGGGTCACGCCTGGGCGCATCTCTACGGCCTGGGGCCGGACGGCTCGCTGACGCCCGAAACGCTCAATATTCGCCTCGCCGACAGCGAACCGGCCTCCGGCTATGACAGCTGAAACCTCGCCTGCAATTCTGTTCTGGGTGCAGCATCTGCTCGGCATCGGCCATTTCGCACGGACCGCCGCGCTTGCCAGACGCGCTGCCGCCAACGGCTATGCGGCGCATATCGCCAGCGGCGGCACGCGCGTCCCGGAGGCGCAGACGGGCGACGCTACGCTCCACGCGCTTCCCGTGCTGCGCGCGGCCGACGAATCGTTCGGCGGCCTGGTCAACGAACGGGGCCTGCCCGCCGGCGGGAAAGACTGGCAGCAGCGCCGCGCACAGCTCGATTCCATGCTCTGCAATATCCGGCCGCGGCTCGTCGTGCTTGAGCACTATCCGTTCGGACGCCGTGCATTCCAGCAGGAAATCGCGGCCCTGCTGGACAGGGCGCGGGCGCTGGGCGCGATCAATGTTGCCGTTTCCGTACGGGATATTCTGGTCGGCCGGAAGACCGAACGATGGATCGAGGCGGCCGGGTTTGTCGAGCGGCATGTCGACCGTGTGTTCGTCCACGGCGATCCGGCCCTTGTCGCGTTCGACGAGACATTCCCTCTGGCCGACCGGATCGCGCCGAAACTCCACTATACCGGGTATGTCGACCCGCTCCCGGCGGAAACCGAAGCGCCCGTTCAGGCGCCGCCGGAAATTCTGGTGAGCAGCGGCGGCGGCCGGGTGGGAACGGCCTTGCGGGCGGCGGCCCTGGCCCTGGGCGCGGGGCCGAACGGCGAGCCGATCCGAATCCGTGTCGGGCATGAGCTTCCGGCGCCGGACCTCGATACCCTGAAGGCTGCGGCCGGACCGTTCGTTACGGTGGAGCGCAATCGGCCCGACTTCCGCGCGCATCTGGCCGGCTGCGCCTGCTCGGTGTCCCAAGCGGGCTACAACACCGTCGTCGATATCCTGAAGTCCGGCGCACCGTCGGTCCTCGTCCCGTTCGACGCGGCGGGCGAGACCGAACAGCTGCACCGGGCGCGCCGGCTGGAAGCCATAGGGCGGTCGGTGGTCCTGCCCGAGGCGGATTTGACGCCTCAACGGCTCAAGGAAGCGATCATCGCTGCCCAGGCGCTGCCGCGCCGGACCGTCCCGGTGCGGCTGGACGGCGCCGACGCGTTTGTCCGCGCCCTGCCCTCCCTGATCGGTGCACCGGCATGACCGGCTGGAGCGATCTTCGACGCGAGCTCGACCTGTGGGCCGCGCGCGGCGAGACGCCGACCCTGTGGTGGCGCGACGATGACGCGGCCGAGCCCTCTGCGGATCTGGACCGGGCGATGGCGCTTGCCGAGGCCGCCGCCGTCCCGCTCGCGTTGGCGGTCATACCCGCGGAAAACCGGCTGACCGCGGTAGACCTGGCCGGCGCGGTCACGCCGGTCCAGCACGGCTATGCCCACCGCAACCATGCCGGCCCCGGCGCCAGGAAGAGCGAGCTGGGTGCGGAGCGCCGCGCCGATCATGTCATTGCCGAGCTGATGACCGGGCGGGATGTGCTGGAAAAGGCTTTCGGCAGCACTTTCCGGCCGGTCCTCGTGCCGCCGTGGAACCGGCTCGGCGCCCACCTGCCGCCCCTGCTGCCGGAACTGGGTTATGCCGGCCTCAGCCGGTTCGGCGCGCGCGACCGCCCGGCGATCGGCGCCATGCGGATCGTCAACACACATGTCGACATCATCGACTGGAAAGGCGCTCGCGGTTTCGTCGGCGTCGAAGCTGCGCTCTGGCAGGCGATCGGCCATCTGCAGGCGCGCCGCGGGGGCACGGCCGACCCGGCGGAGGCGACCGGCCTGCTGACGCATCACCGGGTGCATGACTCGGGCTGCTGGGATTTCCTCGAAGAGTTGTTCGCGGTAACGGCCGGGAACGGCGCTGCCGAATGGCGCAGCGCAGCGTCATTGTTCCAGCCCTCTCCCCCACGGGCGGCAGACCGAAACCGGCGGGGCGCGCCTTGATGAGGCCGTGACCCGGGCGCGAAAACCGGGCTAGGTTCGGCCCATGACCGTGCAGCGCTATCCGCGCCGAACCCTGCGCAACGACTATATCCGCGCCGCGGTCGGCGTGGCCCTGTGCGTGCCTTTGGCCGCGGTTTCCTGGGGGAGTTCGTTCGGGTTCTGGATGTTCGTCGCCCTGACCGCGCTGTTCGCCGCCTTCGCCGGCCGGACCTGGCTGCGCGCGCAAACCGAATACAGATTGACCGAAGCCGGACTCCTGCGCACAAATACCGCGTTCAGAGGAAAAACCGCGACCGGGATTACCTGGTCCGATCTGTCCGGCCTGACGCTGCGCTTCTATCCCCTGCGCCGCGACAGGTCGGACGGATGGATGCAACTGACCGTGCGGGCGGGCGGCGCTCGACTGTCCGTCGATTCGACGCTCGAGAATTTCGACGCCATCGCCGAGGCGGCACTGGCTGCCGGATTGCGCAACGATCTGCCGATGACCCAGACAACGATGGCGAATTTCCGTGCTCTGGGCTTCTCGCCCGAGAAATCGGCGGACGCCGACTGAACGGCGGGCGGAAAGAACGTGACTGCGCCGCTCATCGAAATCCGCGACCTGCACGTTTCCTTTGCCGTACACGGCGGCAGAGTGCCGGCGGTCCGCGGCGCCTCTTTCAAGATACCGGCCGGCGGCACGGTGGCGCTTGTCGGCGAAAGCGGCAGTGGCAAGACCGTCGTTTCCCAGACCCTGATGGGCATTCTTCCGAACAATGCGGTCATCGAACGGGGCGAGATTCTGTTCCGCGATCCCGAAGGCGGCGGCGCGGCGATCGATCTGGCGGCGGAAGACCCCGACGGCGACCGCATGCAGTCGATCCGGGGCGGCCGGATTTCGATTATCTTCCAGGAGCCCATGACGTCGCTGTCGCCGTTGCACACGATCGGCGACCAGATCGGCGAAGCCTTGAGCCTGCACCGCGCGGTCGGCAGGAGGGAACGGGACGAAGCGGTGGCCGACATGCTCCGCCATGTCGGATTTCCCGATCCGGTCCGCGCGCTCAGAACCTATCCGTTCGAGCTGTCCGGAGGCCTGCGCCAGCGCGCCATGATCGCCATGGCCCTGGTGTGCCGGCCCGCGCTGCTGGTCGCCGACGAACCGACGACGGCGCTCGACGTGACCATCCAGGCACAGATCCTGCAGCTGATCCACAGCCTGCAGGCCGAGTTCCATATGGCGGTCCTGATGATTACCCACGATCTGGGCGTGGTCGCCAACGTCGCCGAGGAAGTCGTCGTGATGTACCACGGCGAGGTCATGGAAATCGGCACGACCGAGCAGATCTACGGCGATCCCCGCCACCCCTATCTCAGGGCCCTGATGAAGGCGGTGCCGCGCTTCGATATGGACCGTGGCGAACGCCTGACCCCGCTGCGCGAAATCGAGGCCGATTCCGGGCATCTCATGGCCGAACGGGCGCCCTGGCCGGACGATGCCGACCGGGCGGGACCGTTGTTGATGGTCGAAAACCTGGTCAAGACCTACCGCATCCGAAAGGGCGGCGGCGACGCCACGTTGCGCGCGGTCGACAATGTCAGCTTTGAGGTCCGGCGCGGCGAATGCCTCGGCCTTGTCGGCGAGAGCGGCTGCGGCAAGACCACGCTGAGCAAGACGATCATGCGCGCCCTGACTCCGGATTCGGGCCGCATCGTCTACAACAGGCGCGGCGAACCGCGGGATGTGCTGAGCCTGAAGGGCGAGACGCTCAACGATTACCGCCGCGACGTGCAGTTCATCTTCCAGGACCCGTTCAGTTCGCTCAACCCGCGCATGACGGTGTTCGATATCGTCAGCGAGCCGCTGAAAATCCACGGGATCGGCGATGCCGGACACCGGCGCGAAATGACCGCCGAGCTGTTGCGCCGGGTTGGCCTCGATCCCCGTTTCCTGAACCGTTATCCCCATTCCTTCTCCGGCGGCCAGCGCCAGCGTATCGGAATCGCCCGGGCCCTGGCGCTCAAACCGGACCTGCTGATCTGCGACGAGCCGGTCTCGGCCCTGGATGTCTCGATCCAGGCGCAGATCCTGAACCTGCTGCGCGACCTGCAGCAGGATCTGGGCCTCACCTACCTGTTCATTTCGCACAATCTGGCGGTCGTGAACTATGTCGCCGACCGGATCGCCGTGATGTGCGCCGGCCGCATTGTCGAAGTCGCCCGGGGCGAGACGCTGTTCCGCAATCCGGTGCATCCCTATACCAAAGCGCTGGTCGCCGCCGTTCCGGAGCCGGACCTGAAACACAAGCTGGACTTTACCGCCTTGATGGAAGGCAAGGCCTCCCTGCCCGAAGCATGGCCGCCGCCCTTCGCGCTACGCGGCCCCGGACAGGCGGAAATTTTCCACGATGTCGGCGGCGGACATCTTGTTCGCGCCTGGGAGGACGCCGTGCTCGACGGTACCCGCAGCCCTGAGGGAGCAGGGCGGTGAACGCCCGCACGCTGTTCGTTGTCGCAATCTCGGCGGTTGCCGCGTATCGCGCGGTCGCCGGCGAGCCGGCACAGGCTGCGCCCTATATCGAGCCGCCCTGGTTCAATCCGAAGGTTGCAACCGGTGTACTGCCGCCGATTGCGTTGCGGCTGCCCGAGGCGCCGTCCGTCGTTTCCTTTGCCGGCACCGAAAAGAAACCGGGGAGATACGGCGGCTCGCTGACCATGCTGATGGCGCGCGCCAAGGATACGCGGATGGCGGTGGTGTATGGTTATGCCCGTCTGGTGGCCTACGACACCGATTACCGGCTGACGCCCGATATCCTGGAGCGGTTCGACGTAAAGGACGGCCGGATTTTCACCTTCACCCTGCGCAAGGGCCATCGCTGGTCCGACGGCGCGCCCTTCACCACAGACGATTTCCGATACTGGTGGGAAGACGTCGTCCACAACAAGGTGTTGTCGCGCTTCGGCGTGCCCCAGGCCCTGCTGGTCGACGGCCGGAAACCGAAGGTCGAGTTTCTCGACCGGCATACCGTGCGCTACAGCTGGCAGAAACCGAATCCCTATTTCCTGCCCGCGCTGGCCGGGCCGCGGCCGCTCTACCTGTATATGCCGCGCCACTATATGCGGCAGCTCCACATCGACTACGCGAAGAAGAAGTTTCTCCGGAAAATGACGAAGGGCGGGCTGAAGCCGGACGGCTGGGCCAAGTTTCACCGCAAGCTCGGCCGGATGTACCGGTTCCAGAACCCGGCGCTGCCGACGTTGCAGCCCTGGATCCCGACCACCGAACCGCCGGCGGACCGCTATGTCTTTGTCCGCAACCCGTATTTCCACCGGGTCGACCGGAACGGACGCCAGCTGCCCTATATCGACCGGCTGGTCTTCATTATCGCCGACAGCAAGATCGTCGCCGCCAAGGCCGGAGTCGGCGAGACCGACCTCCAGGGCCGCTATCTGCGCTTTACCGATTTCACCTTTCTCAAGCGCGGCGAGGCGCGCGGCAGGCACAGGGTCTATCAGTGGCAGACCGCGGTCGGCGCGCAGATTGCGCTTTACCCGAACCTGAATCACAAGGACCCGGTATGGCGAAAACTGTTCGGCGACGTTCGATTCCGGCGCGCTCTTTCCCTTGGCATCGACCGCCGGGAGATCAACCAGGTCATGTATTACGGGCTGGCCACGGAAGGCGGCAACACGGTGCTTCCAAGCAGCCCGCTGTTCCGGCCTGAATACCGCAGTGCCTGGGCGCGCTTCGATCCGGAACGGGCGAATGCCCTGCTGGACGAGATCGGCCTGACGCATCGCGACAGCGAAGGCTACCGGCTTCTGCCCGACGGACGGCCGCTGGAGATCATCGTCGAGGCGGCCTCGGAAGGCAGCGAATATACCGATGCGATGCGCCTGATTCAGGATTCGTGGCGGAGAATCGGCGTCCGCCTTTTCCAGAAAAACACCAGGCGCGAGATGTTCCGCCGCCGCGTCTACGCCGGCCTGACCCAAATCGCGATGTGGACGGGACTGGACTATGCCAACGTGCGGGAGGACACCCCGCCGCTGGCCCTCGCGCCGACCGATCAGGTCCAGCTCCAATGGTCGCAATGGGGCCTCTTCTACGGGAGCAAGGGCCGGTCCGGCGAGGCGCCTACCGACCCCGGCGCCATACGGCTGATCGAATTGCTGGGCCGGTGGGAGACGGCCGAAACGACCGGGCAACGCCGCAAGATCTGGCGCCGGATGCTGAAAATCTCCGCCGACCGGGTCTACTCGATCGGCCTGGTCGGCGGCGTCATTCAGCCGATCGTCGTCAATGTCAGGCTGCGCAACGTGCCGAAAACCGGGGTCTGGGCGTGGAATCCGGGCGCCCATCTGGGCATCTACCGGCCCGATACGTTCTGGTTCGCGGAGCCGTCCGGGGCGGCGCATTGACGATGCCGCACCGCCGCGACCGTCACGACGCCGGCCACCCGCGCTGACCGGCACGACCGATGCTCCGCTACATCGCCCATCGCCTGCTGATCATGGTGCCGACGCTGATCGCGATCAGCTTCATCGTGTTCGTCGTCATCCAGCTGCCGCCCGGCGATTATCTGACAACGCTGATCGAAGAGCTCCGCGAGCTGGGAGAGCCGGCCGACCTGAAACAGATCGAGGCGCTGCGCGAGGAGTACGGTCTCGATCAGCCTTTCCTGATCCAGTATGTCGAATGGGTGGCCGGGCTGGTCCAGGGCGACCTCGGCTATTCCTTCGAATACGAGCAGCCGGTGGCGGACGTCGTGGGCGACCGGCTGTGGCTCTCCTTCATCGTTTCCGTCGCGACGATCATCTTCACCTGGATCGTCGCCTTCCCGATCGGCGTCTATTCGGCGACGCATCAATACAGCTGGGCGGACAATTCCCTCACCTTCATCGGCTTTCTCGGGCTGGCGACGCCGAACTTCCTGCTCGCGCTGGTCATGGTCTATTTCGCCAACGTCTGGTTCGGCACCGAGATCGGCGGCCTGATGGACGAGCGGTATATCGGCCAGCCGTGGAGCTGGGGGAAAATCGTCTCGGTGCTCGAGCATCTGTGGATTCCGGTCATCGTGATCGGCACTTCGGGCACCGCCGGCATGATCCGCCGCCTGCGCGCCAACCTGCTGGACGAGTTGCAGAAGCAGTATGTCGTGACCGGGCGCGCCAAGGGCCTGCCGCCGTTCCGGCTGCTGGTCAAATACCCGCTGCGCATGTCGCTCAACCCGTTCATCTCGGATATCGGCGATCTGCTGCCGCAGGTGATTTCCGGCGCAGTCATCGTGTCGGTGGTGCTCAACCTGCCGACGACCGGCAAGATGCTCTATGAGGCGCTGCTCAGCCAGGACATGTACCTGGCCGGCTCCTTCCTGATGTTCCTTGCCCTGCTGACCGTGCTTGGCGTGCTGGTGTCCGATCTGGCCCTGGCCCTGCTCGATCCGCGGATCCGGCTTCAGGGCGGGGCGGACAAATGAGCGGGCGCGCCGCATCGCCGCCGGGTGGGCCGGCCAACGAACGGTTCGTTTCCGAAGCGCCGTTCGACCCCCATTCCATCGAGGCCCTGACCCCGGAACAGGAGCGCTATTACCTGGCCGGCCAGTGGAAGCTGATGTGGTGGAAGCTGCGCCGCCACAAGATCGCGGTGTTCTGCGGCGGCCTTCTGCTGTTCATGTATGTCTGCGCCATGGTTGCCGAACTCCTGGTCCCCTACAACATGGCGACGCGGCATACCGGCTTCATCTATGCGCCGCCGCAGGCGGTACGGCTGTTCCACGACGGGCGATTCGTCGGGCCGTTCGTCTATGGCCTGAACTACAAGCTGGATCGGGACACGCTCCAGCGAACTTATACGGCCGATCGTTCCAAAATCCATCGCATCCGCTTCCTGTGCCGGGGCGATTCCCACCGGTTCTGGGGCTTGATCGAGATGGATGTCCGCCTGTTCTGTCCCGCAAGGGACGGCACGCTGTTCCTGCTCGGCACCGACCGGATGGGGCGGGACATGTTCTCCCGCCTGGCCCTGGGGTCGCGGATTTCACTCACCATCGGCTTTATCGGCGTCGCGATCAGTTTCCTGCTCGGCGTCGTGATCGGCGGGTTGGCCGGATATTACGGCGGCTGGGTCGACTCGATCGTGCAGCGCATCATCGAGGTCCTGCGCTCCTTTCCGGTGCTGCCGCTCTGGATGGCGCTGTCCGCCGCCCTGCCGGTCACCTGGTCGCCCCTGTGGATCTATTTCGGCATCACCCTGATTCTGGGTCTGCTGGACTGGACCGGGCTGGCCCGGGCCGTGCGGTCAAAGCTGTTCGCCCTGCGGGAAGAGGATTTCGCGACGGCGGCGCAACTGATGGGCGCCAGCCCCGGCCGGATTATCGGCCGCCATCTGCTGCCCAGTTTCGCCAGCCATCTGATCGCGTCAGCGACCCTTTCCATCCCGGCGATGATCCTCGGCGAGACGGCGCTGAGCTTTCTGGGCCTCGGCCTGAAACCGCCGATCGTAAGCTGGGGCGTACTGCTGTCCGAGGCGCAGAACATCAATGCCGTCGCGCTTTATCCCTGGCTGATGCTGCCGGTGGTCCCGGTGATCGTAACCGTGCTGACCTTCAATTTCCTCGGCGACGGCCTGCGCGACGCCGCCGACCCCTACAAGTGATTTTCAGCGCCGCCCTTCAGTCGGCTGCGACGAAAGCCAGATCCACCGTCTCCGAAACGCCGGCGACTCCGGCCGCCGGAGCGCGTTTATAATTTAGCGATAATTTAAAATTCTGACCGACGGCAAGGGCCAGAGCGTCTGCGGTGGTGACGATGCCGGCATTGAGGCTCTTGCCGTGCTTGTCGAGCTTGGCGGCGAGATTCACCGGGTCTCCGATGACGGTATATTCGAGCCGGCTCTCGTCGCCGATCGCGCCGAAGACGACCGGGCCCGCGGTCACGGCGACGGCGACCCGCAGAACCGGCTTCCCCGCCGCCTGCCGGGCCTCGCCCCACGCGCGGGCGGCGACGGCGACGGCCTCGGCCGCGCGCAACGCGTCGGCCGCATAGGATTCCGACGGCACGGCCGCGCCGAACGTCGCCAGGATTCCGTCGCCCATGAACTTGTCGATCGACCCGCCATTGTCCTGGATCGCGGGCACCAGCCGGGCCTGATATTCTGTAAGGATTTCAATCACTTCGTTGGCCGGCATGGCTGCGGCAATCCGGGTGAAGCCACGAATGTCGGTCGTCAGGATGGCGGCATCGCGCTGCTGGCCCTCGCCCGCGTGGATCTCCTCCTTCGCGTGGGCGATCCGGTCGGCGATTTCGGGGCTGAAAAACCGCGACAATGCAACGGCTGCCGCATGTTCTTCCGCGCCGCGCACGAGGGTCCGGCGCGCGCGCATGATGGCAATCGCCAGAATCGCCGTGACCAGCACGATGGTGATGATCTTGTCGAACTCGGCGCCGAGCAGAATCCGGTTAGCGGTCAGATATTCGACATAATCCCGCGTCACCGCCGACATGCCGCCGGTATGGAAGATCGCGTAACCGATCATGAACAGCCAGCCTGCGGCGGCGGCGCATCCGGCGAGCAGAACATATCGCGAATCGAAACGGAGTGCGCGGATCGAGATGAACAGGAACACGTAGAGCAGCGTCGGCGCTTTCAGATAAAAGGCCGGCGGCTGGTTATAGTCGATGTGAAACGACCAGATGATGCCCAGCAGCAACAGGATATCCGCCACGACGGAGAGGGCGAGGAACCAGGCGGGGAGCCTGGTCCGGTAGGACAGGGCGAGCCGCAACAGGGTGAAGAGGAAATAAGCCAGCAGCGCCCAGCCGATCGGCCGCGCATACACCGCCGTTTCATGGGTTTTGGGCGACAAAAGGAACAGAACGCCGAGGCCCACGATCAGGGAGAGCTGTATCCAGCCGATCAGGCGCTCGCTGGCGTCGCGCTGGCGGTCGATCGCTTCCCTGATTCGCGGCGCGACATCGGCCTCATCGCGGCCGCGCAGCCGTTCGACCGCTGACTTGGCCGCGGTTATCGCCCGCAAAACCGGAGGCTCGGGCGCATCCTGCTGTTTTGATGTATGCTGCATACACTTTGTATCCAGTATGCTTCTTGGGCTGGATGGGGGATACAACCCGAATTCGGGCGGGGCGGATCGTTGGCCGGCATCGATTCCCGCAGTTGTTTCATGTGTTCAGGCGCGATCCCGATCCCGCAGCCCCCCTCCCCCGCACCGCCGCCGCGCTACGGGCGCAGAACCAGCCCTTCGCGGGCGACGATCGTCGATGCGAAGACGCTCTGCGCCGCGTCGGCAATCCGGTCCATATCGTCGTCGGTGTGTTCCGGCGCATGATGGAAGATGACGTAGCGACCGACATGGCCGCGCTCGGCCAGCGCGGCGCCGGCCTCCCAGGTTGAATGGCCCCATCCCCTGAAGGCCGGATATTCCGCAGCCGTGTAGGTTGCGTCGTAGATGAAAATGTCGGTGCCTTCGATCAGGCCGAGAATGTTGGCGTCGATCTCGCCCTCGACATGCTCGGTATCCGTCACATAGCAGATCGACCGGCCGCGCCACTCGATCCGGTAGCCGGTCGCGCCGTTGGGATGGTTCAGCGGCGCGGTACGGATGGCAATGTCCTGCTGCAGGTCGAGCCGGTCGCCGGCGCGGAATTCCTCGAAACTGATCTCCGCGCCGACGGCTTCCAGCGGCACCGGGAAGATCGGCGCTTCAATCAGGCGCAGAAACACGTCGCGCAGCCGCACGTCGTTATCCCACAGGTGGCCGGCGTGGATGCGCAGCCTGTTTCCCGGCTTGAACAGCGGGATGAAGAAGGGCATCCCGGCGATGTGGTCGATATGGGTGTGGGTCAGCAGTATGTCGGTATCGACGGGACCAGCGGCGTCCAGCTCCGCCCCCAGCGTGCGCAGGCCGGTGCCGGCGTCCAGAATAAACAGATGGCCCGCGCAGCGGACCTCGAGGCACGAGGTGTTGCCGCCATAGCGGGCGTATTCGCCCCCCGGACAGGCTATGGTGCCCCGGACGCCGCGGAAGCGGACGAAAAAGTCATCGGCGTTTGTCCCGTTGGCGGCGTTCATCGCGGTAGAGAAGTTCTCTTGGCCCGCGCCGGAATCGGCAAACCGGCGCGCGGCCGTTCAGGGGGCCAGCCGGTATCCGCCCGGCTCGGTCACCAGAATCTCGGCCTGCCCCGGATTCTTTTCAATCTTCTGGCGCAGCCGGTACACATGGGTCTCCAGCGTGTGGGTGGTGACGTTGGCGTTGTATCCCCACACATCGGTGAGCAGGGTCTCGCGGGATACTGTCTCACCATTGGCCCGATAAAGGAATTTGAGGATCGCCGTTTCCTTTTCGGTGAGCCTCACCTTCTGTCCCGTCTCGTCCGCGACCAGCAGCTTCATTGCGGGCCTGAAGGTATAGTGGCCGATCGTGAAGACCGCGTCCTCGCTCGCCTCGTGCTGCCGGACATGGGCCCGGAGCCGCGCGAGCAGCACGCCGAGCCGGAACGGCTTGGTGACGTAGTCGTTGGCGCCGGCGTCGAGGCCCAGGATTGCGTCGGCGTCGCTGTCGGCACCTGTCAGCATGATAATGGGCGCCTTGACCCCGTTCCGGCGCAACAGACGGCACAATTCCCGGCCGTCCATATCGGGCAGGCGGACGTCGAGCAGCACGGCATCGTAGCGCGCTTCCTTGACCTTGTTCAGCGCTTCCTCCGCGCTGATGGCGACGTCGGTGGCAAATTCCTCGTGAAGCCGGAACTGTTCGACCAGCGATTCCCTGAAATCGGTGTCGTCGTCGACCAGGAGGAGTTGCTTTCCGGGTCCTGACTGGCGCTTGTTCACGGATAAAGCCTGCAAACCAGGATTGGAGATGGACGGCGGTCGACCGCAGCCGCGCCAGCGAATATCGGTTAACAGGATAGTCGCGGAATCCTCTCCGGCACAATAATTTCCGGCGATGCTCCAACGCCATTATCGAACGGTATCTTTTGGACGGCGCTACACGGGCGTTGCCGAACGCCCGGCCGTTCTGGGGCCGAAAATGGCCGTGCCGATGCGAACATGAGTCGCGCCCTGTTCGATCGCGGCGGCGAAATCCGCGCTCATGCCCATGCTGAGACAGGGCAGCGCCTGCTCCCGGGCCAGTTTGGCCAGAAGCGCGAAATGGGGCGCGGGCTCCTGTTCAAGGGGAGGAAGGCACATCAGGCCGGTGACGGTCAGGCCCAGGCTCCGGCAATGCCGGACAAACGACGCGGTGTCGGCCGGTGCGATGCCGCTCTTTTGCGGCTCCTCTCCGGTGTTGACCTGAACGAAACAGTCGATCCGGCGGTCCTGCCGCGCCTGTTCCCGGGCGATCGCGGACGCCAGTTTCGGCCGGTCGAGCGTTTCAATAGCGTCGAACAGCGCGACGGCGTCGGCGGCCTTGTTGGATTGCAGATGCCCGATCATGTGGAGGCGGACGTCCGGAAACGCAGCCTTCAGTCCGGGCCATTTACCCTGCGCTTCCTGGACCCGGTTCTCGCCGAACAGCCGGTGACCGGCATCCAGGGCCGGCCGGATAGCCTCCGGGCGCCAGGATTTTGTCACGGCGACCAGTGACACCGCATCCGCCTGCCGCTCGGCCTGCCGGCACGCGGCGCGAATCGCGTCCAGAACGCCGTTGAGATTGTCGCGAACGTTCATCCTCCGGAAAGCTTGAAGCGGCCGTTTCCATAGTCAAGCATCCGAAACGAGCGATCCGGCGAGACCGGCGCGCCGCTCTTTGCCGCGGGTCGGGATATCGGATATACCGATTTTGTCGCTGCTCCGTTTTCCGGCCGGCGGCGCGGTGACCGTTTCCGTCTGAATGAGAGAGCCATGATCAGACCGGCAGTCTCGAGAGAACCGGACTTTTTCTCTCTGTCCAGCCTTCGCCGGGCTGCGACAATCGCCACGCTGGGAATTGCCCTGGTTCTCGGGGGATGCGGCGGCGAGGAAAAACGGTCCGGCACCGCCGTGAATATTTTGGAGCGGTATGCACACGCGCGGGCGCTCCGGCCCAACCCGGACTTGTGGATCGCAGCCGGCAGCCGGCTCGATTTTGTCCGCAAGAAAATGTCCGACCCGTTCGCGGGCGTGCTGGCGACCGACTGGTACAGGCCGGAGAATGCGCCGGGCGAGCGGCTGCGCGTGACGATCAACATTCTGGGTCCGGCGCTCGAGGCGAGGAGTTTGCGGATCGCCATCATCAGGCAGGTGCGACGCGGCGGGGTCTGGCGTAACGAGCCGGTCAGCGCGTCCACTGTCGCCACCATGCATACGAGTATCATGCGGGCCGCGCGCCTCCGCGCCGCCGCAAGAGGCGCCTGATCTGACAGCTTTCGCGGCGGCGGCCCGAATTCGGGCCCGCCGGAAGGCCGAAAAGCGGAGTTTCGCCGACGATGGCGCGTTACAGTTTCCGAGAGGCGGAGCCGAAATGGCAGAAGGCCTGGGACGAGGCCGGCTGCTTTGCGGCCGAGGCCGATCCCGGCCGGCCAAAATACTACGTGATGGAAATGTTCCCCTATCCGTCGGGCAAGATCCACATGGGTCATGTCCGCAACTACACGCTGGGGGACGCCGTGGCCCGCTATCGCCGGGCCCGCGGCTACAATGTGATCCATCCCATGGGCTGGGACGCCTTCGGCCTGCCGGCGGAAAACGCCGCAATCGAGCGTGGCGTCCACCCGCGCGACTGGACCTACGACAATATCGCCACAATGCGGCGCCAGCTGAAGCGGATGGGCCTGTCGCTGAACTGGGACCGCGAAATCGCATCCTGCCATCCCGGATACTACGTCCACCAGCAAAGCATCTTCCTGGATTTTCTGGAAAAGGACTTGGCCTACCGCAAGGAATTCTGGGTCAACTGGGATCCGAAAGACGGGACGGTGCTGGCCAACGAACAGGTGATCGACGGCAAGGGCTGGCGTTCCGGCGCGGTTGTCGAGCGGCGCAGACTGTCCCAATGGTTCTTCCGCATCACCCGCTACGCAGACGAGCTGCTCGATGCGCTGAAATCGATGGAGCGCTGGCCGGAAAAGGTCCGGACGATGCAGGAGAACTGGATCGGCCGATCGGAAGGCGCCCGGGTCCGGTTCCCGATTGTCGGCCGGGACGGCGACGCGCTGGAGGTCTTCACGACCCGGCCCGACACCCTGTTCGGCGCCTCTTTCTGCGCCCTGGCGCCGAACCATCCGCTGAGTGAGGCGCTCGCCCGGAACGACCCCGCGTTGCAGGCGTTCATTGCCGACTGCCAGCGCATCGGCACCAGCGAAGCCGCCATCGAAGCGGCCGAAAAGACCGGATATCGCACCGAAGTCGAGGTCGAGCATCCTTTCGTTGCGGGTATGACGTTGCCGGTCTATGTCGCAAATTTCGTGCTGATGGAATACGGCTCGGGCGCAATCTTCGGCTGCCCCGCCCACGACCAGCGCGACCTGGAATTTGCCCGCAAATACGATCTGCCGGTGTTGCCGGTGGTCGCGCCGCTGGAGAACGGCGAAGCGCAGCCGATCGAGATCGGGAACGAAGCCTATCTCGCGAAAGACGCCGGCACGGTCATCGTCAATTCGGACTTTCTGAACGGACTCGACGTGCCGGCCGCCATCCGCGGCGCCACCGACCGGCTGGAGGCCGATGGCAGCGGCACGGGCACGATCCAGTACCGCCTGCGCGACTGGCTGATTTCCCGCCAGCGCTACTGGGGTTGTCCGATCCCGACCATACATTGCGAGGCGTGCGGGATCGTGCCGGTCCCGCGCGATCAGCTGCCGGTGACGCTGCCCGAAGACGTAACCTTCGACAAGCCCGGCAATCCGCTAGACCGCCATCCGACCTGGAAACATGTCGATTGCCCGCAATGCGGCCGGCCGGCGCAGCGCGATACCGATACGATGGACACCTTCGTGGATTCGTCCTGGTATTTCGCGCGCTATTGCTCGCCGCGCCACGAAGACGCCCCGGTCGACAAGGCGGCGACGGATTACTGGCTGCCGGTCGACCAGTATATCGGCGGGGTCGAGCACGCGATCCTGCATCTGCTCTATTCGCGTTTCTATGTCCGCGCCATGTCGGAGACCGGATCGCTGAACGGGCTCGAAGAGCCTTTTTCCGGGCTCTACACCCAGGGCATGGTCTGCCACGAAACCTACCGCGACAAGGCGGGCAACTGGCTGTACCCGGAACAGGTCGTCAAGGACGGCGACACGGCGCGCCTCGGCGATACCGGCGAGCCGGTCACCATCGGCCGGTCGGAATCGATGAGCAAGTCGAAGCGGAACACCGTCGACCCGGAAGCCATCATCGAAACCTACGGCGCCGATACCGCCCGGCTGTTCATGCTGTCCGACACGCCGCCGGACCGGGACATGGACTGGACAGAGGCCGGCATCGACGGCGCCTGGCGCTATGTGAACCGGCTTTACCGGATGGTCGTCGATCCGCCCGTCGCGCTGCCGCCGCCCGGGGCGCCGGCGCCTTCCGCGTGGACCGATGCCGCGCTGGCGCTCCGCCGCGCCACGCACAAGACCATCGCCGGCGTTACGGAGGACTTCGAACGGTTTCATTTCAACCGGGCCGTTGCAAGGATCCGCGAGCTGACCAACACCCTTGCCGACACGGCGGCGGCCGATGAGACCGGCCAGGCCTGGGCGATGCGCGAGGGACTGGAAACGGCGGTTCGGCTGCTCGCGCCGATGACGCCGCATGTCGGCGAGGAGTTGTGGCGGAGTCTGGGGCACGAAACCCTGCTGGCGACCCGCCCCTGGCCGGAATGCGATCCGTCGCTCACGGTCGACGACACGGTCACGATCGCCGTTCAGGTCAAGGGCAAGCTGCGCGGTACGATCGACCAGCCGGCCGGGGCGGACCGGGTGGCGGTCGAAGCCGCGGCAATGGCGCTGCCGGCGGTCGCCCGGCAGATTGCGGGCCGCGACATTCGCAAGATCGTCGTTGTGCCCGACAGAATTGTGAATATCGTGGTCTGACACCGCGGCGCCGGGCCCGTCTCCCGGCGCGCGAACAATGTGGGCAGAGCGAAATTGAGGATGATGCGTTGCCGCGCCGGCGCTGCCGGGCCGGTCCTGCTGGTGATCCTGGCGGCGGGCCTGGCAGGATGCGGTTTTCAGCCGCTTTACGCGGACAGGTCGGGGGGGAACAGCGTTTCCAGCGCCGTCGCGTCGGTCCGCATCGCCCCGATTCCGGACCGGATCGGCCAGATTCTGCGCAACGAATTGATCGACCGGCTCAATCCTGCAGGTGAGCCGGCGGATCCGCGCTATTCCCTGGAAGCCCGCGTCGCCGTGGCCAAACTGGAGCTCGGCATCCGCAGGGACGAAACGGCGACCCGCACGAGCCTGCGTTTCCGGTCGACATTTCGGCTGCGGGACAGCGGCTCGGGCGCCATTGTCTATTCCAGCCGGGCGTCGGCCGTGGCGTCCTACAATATCGTCGACAGCGAATACGCCACGATCGCGGCGGCGCGCGCGGCCCGGCGGCGCGGCCTGATTCTGATTGCTGACAGCATTACCTTGCGTCTCGCAGCCTATTTCAACCGGCTGCGGTCGCTGCGGCGCCAGTAGCCCGAGGCGGATCTCCGGATATGGAAATCAAGTCGGCCGGGGCGAAAGGATTCGTGGCGAAACCGCCGCCGGAAGTTCGCGTATTCCTGTTGTTCGGGCCCGATGACGGGCTGATCCGGGAGCGGGGCGACATACTGGTGAAACAGGTCGTGCCGGACGCCGCCGATCCGTTCCGGCTCGCCGATCTGGATGGCGACGCGGTCAACGCCGATGCCGCCCTGCTGTACGACGAAGCGACGGCGCTTGCTTTCGGCGGCGGTCAGCGCGCGGTCAGGGTCCGGCGGCTGACCGGCCGGATCGCCGATGCGGTGATCGACTTTATCCGCGAACCGGTCGGCGAGGCGCGGGTCGTTCTCGAAGCGCCGGGCGCCGCCAGGAAGAGCGCGATCGTTGCGGCCGCCATCGGAAGCGCTGCTGCAGCGGCGGTGCCCTGCTACCGCGACGAAAGCCGGACCTTGCGCGATCTGGTAAGCGAAACCGTGGAAAAGGCCGGTCTGCGGCCCGGTCCCGGCGTCGTCGACTATATCGCGGACCGCACCGGCAGCGACCGCGCGTTGACGCGCCGCGAAATCGAAAAGCTGGCGCTGTTCGTCGGCGCCGTTCCGGATGAGGGCCCGAACGCCGATCCGAACGCCGACCCGAACACCGGGCCGAAGCCGATCGATCTGGCCCAGGCGCAGGCCGTGATCGGGGATACCGCTCTGCTGACCCTCGATTCGCTGGTCGATGCGGCCTTCGAGGGGCGAATGGCCGATATCGAGCGGATGCTGCTGCGGGTTCGCCAGGAGGGCGTCGCCTCCGGGTCGATCCTCCGGGCCATGGCGGGTCACGCGGCCCGGCTGGCTCGCTATCGCGGCCTGGTGCGCTCCGGCCTCGATCCGAAGTCGGCGGCCCGCCGGTTCAAGCCGCCGGTGCACTTTACCCGGCAGCGGAGTCTCGAGCGGCAGTCGCGGATGGCGCCGCATGTCCTCTCGGCGATCATGGACCGGCTCGCCGAAGCGGAACGGCTGACCCGGCGGACCGAGGTGCCGGACACGACGGTTTGCGATCGCGCCCTGAGCGGCATAGCGGCGGCAGTGCGCCGCCGATAAGCCCGATTTCGCCGCCGCGGCGGCTCAGACCTTCGGCAGGAGGCGGGTGAGCAGGTCGTCGAGCTGTTCGAGCGACGCGTAGCGGATCGCGACCCGGCCGCCGGGGCCCTTGTGCTCGATCGCGACCTTCAGGCCCAGCCGGTCCTCCAGCGCCCGTTCCAGGGCCAGCGTATCGGCATCCTTTTCCGCGGGCGCAGCGCCGCGGCCGGCGGATCTTGTCGTCGAACGCCCGGCGCCGGCCCGCGCAAGTTTCTCGGCCGCGCGCACCGACAGGCCGTCGTCGACGATTTTCCGGGCAAGGGCATCCGGATCCACGGCAGACAGCAGGGTGCGGGCATGGCCTGCGGTCAGGGCGCCGGCATCGAGCAGCGCCTTCGCGCCGCCACTCAGGTTGAGCAGCCGCAGGCTGTTGGCGACATGGCTGCGGCTCTTGCCGACGATGTTCGACAGCGCCTCCTGGGTATAGCCGAATTCGTCGATCAGCCGGCTGTAGCCTCCGGCTTCCTCGAGCGGCGTCAGGTCCTGGCGCTGGACGTTCTCGACGATCGCGGCTTCGAGCGCTTCCCGGTCGGACAGATCGTGAACAATGGCGGGAATTTCGCGCAAACCGGCACGCTGGGCGGCGAGCCAGCGCCGCTCGCCGGCGACCAGTTCCCAGCAATCCGCTTCGTCGGGATGGCGCCGGACCAGAATCGGCTGGAGCACGCCCTTTTCGCCGATCGACGCCGCCAGCGCCTGCAATTCCGCTTCGTCGAAGGTGCGGCGCGGCTGGAATCTGCCCGGCCGGAGATCCCCGATCGGCAGCTGACGAATGCCGCCGCCGCCCGGCCCGGCAGCGGCTGCCGGTTCCTGCGCCTGCCGCGGCGTCCGCTCCGGCTCTCCGGCGACTCCGTCGCCGCCGAGCAATGCGTCGAGGCCGCGCCCCAGGCCCTTGCGGCGGTTGCCGCCTTCGTTCATTGATGGACGCTCATTTTTATAATATCGCTCTCGCGGAGAATGACCTCCCGGGCGAGGTGCGCATAGGCCATGGCGCCGGCGCAGTGCAGGTCGTAAAGCAGCACGGGCTTGCCGTGGGACGGCGCTTCCGAGACCCGGACGTTGCGGGGGATGATCGTTTGATAAACCTTGGAACCAAAGCAATTCCGCACATCTTCGGCCACCATACCGCTTAGTCTGTTGCGCTTGTCGTGCATGGTCAGAACGATGCCCTGGATGTCCAGATTTTTATTGAATGAGGCCTTAACCCGATTGACCGTCCGAACAAGATGGCTGATGCCTTCCAGGGCATAATATTCGCACTGCAGCGGCACGACGACGCCATCAGCGGCGACGAGGGCGTTCAGGGTGAGCAGGCCGAGCGCCGGCGGGCAATCGATCAGCACATGATCGTAGGCCGATGTCTGCCCGCGGATCGCGTCGGCGAGCCGGTATTCCCGGCGCGACGCCTGGACCAGCTCGATCTCGGCGCCGGACAGGTGCATCGAGGTCGGCGCGAGAAAGAGCTCCGGCACCTCGGTCTCGACGACGACCTCCGCCAGCCCGGCCTCGCCGATGATCAGGTCGTAGCTGTCCGGCTCGTGCGCGCCCGGCGCGAGGCCCAGCCCGGTCGTCGCGTTGGCCTGCGGGTCGAGATCCAGGAGCAGCACCCGCAGGCCGCAGGCGGCGAGCGCCGTGCCGAGATTGATCGCGGTGGTCGTCTTGCCGACGCCGCCCTTCTGGTTGGCGACCGCCAGAATCCGGGCCGGGCCGCCCGATGCGCCGCCGAAGCGCCGGCCCGGCGTTTTTTGAGCTTGCGATCCATTTTCCCGTATGGCGTCAGATTTTAACACGGGCGATCCTTTCAATGCTCAGCACGCGCCCGTCCGGATGAGTGGCGCTGCCGCTCTGTTTCAGCGACATATTCCAACATTTAGCGGTTGAGATCAATTCAATATCAACATTTTGTCCCTTCAGGAGCAAAAATTGCGGGTTATCCACAGTCCAGCCGCTGGCGAGCCCGAGCAGGTCGGACAGGGGCGCCAGCGCCCGGGCGGTCACGACATCGGCGCGCGGCCGCGACGGGCCGCGGGCGACATCTTCGATTCGGGCGGCGATCACGGTGGCGTCGACCGACAGCGCCGCCGCCGTTGCGGTGAGAAACGCCGCCTTGCGCGCGTCGGCCTCGATCAGATGCACATCGAGATCCGGGCGCAGCAGTTTCAGCACGAGGCCGGGAAACCCCGCGCCGCTGCCGAGATCGACGACGGATTGCGCGTCGTCCCGCAGATGCGCCGCGAGCTGCGCGCTGTCGGCGAAATGGCGGCGCCAGACGTCGTTCAGCGTCGACGGCCCGACCAGGTTGATCCGGCGCTGCCACCGGCGCAGTTCGGTTTCGTAGCGGGCGAATTGCGCGCATGTTTCACGTGAAACACCGAACTCGGCGGCAAATTCGGCGGGTCCGTAGCCGTTTTCGGGCCGGGTCATGGCGCCGCCCGGCCGAAATCCTGCCTCACGCGGCCCTCCGGCGCTCGACGACCTGCAGCAATGCGGTCAACGCGGCGGGCGTGACGCCGGAAATCCGCGCCGCGGCGGCCAGCGTCGCCGGCCGGGCCTCGCCGAGCTTCTGCCGGACCTCGTTGGACAGGCCGCCGATCGTCGAATAATCCAGGCCGGGCGGCAGTTTCAGCGCCTCGTCGTTGCGGAAGACCCGGATATCCGCCACCTGGCGGTCGAGATAGCCGGCGTAGCGCCCCTCGATCTCGATCTGCTCCGCAACGTCCCGGTCGAGCGTGCGCAGTTCCGGCCAGACCGCGGCCAGCCGCGCCATGTCGACGCCCGGATAGCGCAACAGGTCGAGGGCGGAGCGGCGCACGCCGTCGCGATTGACCGCAAACCCCTGCGCCGCCAGGGCATTCGGCGTCATCGTCAGCCGCTGCGCCAGCGACCGGGCCCGGTCGAGCCGGGCGGTCTTGTCCGCGAAGCGCCGCGCGCGCCCGGACGATACGAAGCCCCGGTCGACGCCCTTCTGCGTCAGCCGCAGATCCGCGTTGTCGGCGCGCAGCAGCAAGCGGTATTCTGCGCGCGAGGTGAACATGCGATAGGGCTCCCGGGTGCCCAGGGTCACCAGGTCGTCGATCATGACGCCGATATAGGCGTCGGCCCGGTCGAGCAGGAATGCGCCCGAGCCGGATGCCGCAAAGGCGGCGTTGAGCCCGGCGATCAGGCCCTGCCCGGCGGCCTCCTCATACCCCGTCGTGCCGTTGATCTGCCCGGCCAGGTACAGCCCGGGCAGCGCCCGGCATTCCAGGGTCGGCGACAGGGCCCGCGGATCGACGAAATCGTATTCGATCGCGTAGCCGGGCTGCAGGACCGACGCCTTTTCCAGCCCGCGGATCGCGCGGACCATGCGAAGCTGCACGTCTTCCGGCAGCGAGGTCGAGATGCCGTTCGGATAGACCGTGTCGTCGTCCAGCCCTTCCGGTTCGAGGAAGATCTGGTGGCTGCCGCGGTCCGGAAACCGCACGACCTTGTCCTCGATCGACGGGCAATAGCGCGGGCCGACGCCTTCGATCTGGCCGGAAAACAGCGGCGCGCGGCCGATATTGGCCTGGATCTCCGCATGGGCCGCCTCGTTGGTGTGGGTGATGTGGCAGGCCGTCTGCGGCACGTCGATCCGGTCGGTCAGGAAGG
The DNA here is from genome assembly GCA_965202925.1 of Alphaproteobacteria bacterium. Taxonomy (GTDB): domain Bacteria; phylum Pseudomonadota; class Alphaproteobacteria; order Bin65; family Bin65; genus Bin65. Next base: position 336,321 of record CBDBCG010000006.1, read on the forward strand.
AAAAGGGCGTCGGCGGATCGTCGCCGTCCTGCACCTCCAGGGCCGCCCAATCGATCGTCCGGCCGTCGAGCCGCGGCGGCGTCCCCGTCTTGAGCCGGCCGAGCGGCAGGCCGAACCGGTTGAGCGTCGCCGCCAGCCGGGTCGAGGGCGGCGCGTCGATCCGGCCGGCCGGCCAGGTCCTCTCGCCGAGATGGATGACGCCGCGCAGGAAGGTGCCGGTCGTGATGACGACGGCGCCGGCGCGGATCGTCCGGCCGTCTTCCATAACGACGCCGGCGCACCGACCGGAATCGTCGACGACGAGGTCGCCGGCCGCGCCCTCGACGATCCCGAGGCCCGGCTGTTCCGCCAGGATCGCCTGCATCGCCTGGCGATACAGCTTCCGGTCGGCCTGGGCGCGCGGGCCGCGCACCGCCGGACCCTTGCTGCGGTTGAGAATCCGGAACTGGATGCCGGCCCGGTCGATCGCCCGGCCCATGACGCCGTCCAGCGCGTCGATCTCGCGCACCAGATGCCCCTTGGCGAGACCGCCGATCGCCGGGTTGCACGACATGACGCCGATGGTGTCGCGGCTGTGGGTCAGCAGCACGGTGCGCGCGCCGGCGCGCGCCGCGGCAGCGGCCGCTTCGCAGCCAGCGTGTCCGCCGCCGATGACGACGACATCGGCATTCAGGGTGCCCGAATCCTTCATGAGCGCAGAGATTGCATGGCCAACCGCGGAGTCAAGGAAGGCGGCCCAGTCCGCCGACCCGCTGCCGGCGGGGCCGGCGCTGTTTCACGTGAAACACGGCCCGGCGGCACCCTTCGGCCCCATCGAAAATGTCAGGAAATGTCATGATCCGTCATGGCGCTCCCGTCTTCGCCCTGACCACACCACCGTGTCGCCCCGGCCCCCGAGCCGGGGCCCAGAGCCTGCCCGGCGCGGCTTTCGCCTGTGGCTCTGGACCCCGGATTTCCGCTCCGCTCCGTCCGGGGTGACGAGGGAGGGGTTTCGGCTGTGTTAGGAAATGTCATGATTCGTCTTTCCGGCGCTCCGTCTCCAGAGTCGTCTCCAGCACTGGATCGGGATGCATCGCGAGAAACCTTCGATATTCTCTGTATGCTCTCATCGCCAATGTAGGAATTTACACTGAATATGCAAGTATAATATCCTGATATGGGTTTTGAGAAAAGAACGCCGAACAGATTCTGGAACCCACGGGATCTTTCTTCCAAACGGCAGGGCCGCGCCAGAATATTCTTCCCCCGCTTCAGCGGGGGAAGTGGCCCCGGATTTATCCGGGGTCGATGGGGGCGTCCGTCCCGCCTGCGCCTGTTCCGCACCGCACGTCTGCCGCCGCACCCCCACCCATTGTTTTTCGGGCCTCCCCCTCTGAAGAGGGGGAGGGAAAAGAAGGCCGCGACCCCGAGGATTCCCCTGCGAAACCCTCGCCGTCATTCCGACCGGAGCCGCGGCCCGCAGGGCCGGGGCGTAGCGGAGGAATCCCGGCTCGGCCCCACCCGCAAGAAACCCTTGGTCCTGCGTCGAGATTCCTCCGCTGCGCGCCCCGGATTAAATCCGGGGCGCTCCGGTCGGAATGACGGGAGAGGGCGGCGGGGGCCGATCACGCAGTTTGTTCGGCTTTCGCAGAGGAGCCCTGCGGCGGGGTCAGGTCCTACTTTCCGATGCAGAAATCCCGGAAGATCAGGTCGAGCAGGTCCTCGACGTCGGTGCGGCCGATCAGCCGGTCCATGGCGCGCAGGGCAAGGCGCAGGTCCTCGGCCGTCAGCTCCGCCTCGGTGGCGGCCAGCGCGCGCTCCAGCGCCGCGGCGGCGTCTTCCAGGCATTGCCGGTGGCGCAGCCGGGTCAGCGCCGGATGCTCCCCGGCGCCCATGGCCGCGGCTGTCCGGGCCTCGATCGCCGCCAGCAGCCCGTCGATGCCGGCCCCCGTGCGGGCGCTGACGCCGAGATCGGCGCCGGGCGGCGGCGGGGCGAGATCGGTCTTGTTGGCCACGGTCAGCACGCGGCCGGGATCCGCCCCGACACCGGCTGCCGGGCCGGCGGCGAGATCGGCGGCGAGATCGGGGGCGGGGGCGGACGCATCGACGACATGCAGCACCAGATCGGCATTGCCGGCCTGGAAGCGGGCGCGCGCCATACCCTCCCGCTCGATATCGCCGGCCGCCCCGTCGCTCCGCAGCCCCGCGGTATCGGCAAGGACGACCGCATAGCCGGCGAGATCGGCCCGCACCTCGATCACGTCCCGCGTCGTGCCCGCGGTTTCGGCGACGATGGCGGCGTCGCGCCGGGCGATCCGGTTGAGCAGCGACGATTTGCCGACATTGGGCGCGCCGACGATGGCGACCCGGTAGCCCTCGCGCACCATGCGGCCCCGGTCCGGCGCGGCGAGCCAGTCCGCCAGCCCGGCGGCGACCGCCTCGACCGCCGGGCGGACCTGCGCCGCCAGGTCGTCCGGCAGCGCCTCGTCCGGAAAGTCGATGGCCGCCTCGAGCCAGGCCAGGCTGCGGCGCAGCTGCGCACCCCAGTCCGCGCAGCGTTCGGCGAAGGCGCCCTCCATCTGGCGTTGCGCCTGGACGCGCTGGGCCTCGGTCTCGGCGTCGATCAGGTCGGCAAGGCCCTCGGCTTCCGACAGGTCCATCCTGCCGTTCTCGAAGGCCCGCCGGGTGAACTCGCCGGGCTCCGCGGGCCGGACGCCGTCAAGCCCGCACAGGACCGGGAGCAGTTTGCCGACGACCGCCGGGCTGCCGTGAACCTGGAATTCCGCGACATCCTCGCCGGTGACCGAGCCGGGCCCCGGCAGCCACAGCACGAGCCCGCTGTCGACCGTTGCGCCGCCCGGCCCGTCGCGCAGCGCCCTTAGCGCCGCCCGGCGCGGCGGCACGTCGCCGCCGGCGAGATGCCGGATGCAGGCGGCGGCCTGCGGACCGCTCGCGCGGATCACCGCGATCCCGGCCTTCCCCGCACCCGACGACAGGGCGACGATGGTGTCCTGCGCGGTCATGGCGACGATCCCCCGGGCGGAAAGGAGCCGCCGGCGGCCGATGCCGGACTGCCGGATTCCGTCATGCTCTTCTCCTTCCGGCCCTTCCCGTCATTTCGACCGGAGCCGCCCGGAGGGTGGCGGAGCGGAGAAATTTTTCACACGCAGGCGCAAAACCCAACGCGCAGCATGTGAAAGATTTCTCCGCTACGCGGCTGACGCCGCTTCGGTCGAAATGACGGTCGGAAATCGGGCACGTCAATATCGGTACGACGAAACTGCGCCGCCGCATCGCCGCCCCCGACATTGCCGCGGCCGGTTGCGCTACACCATATAGGCCCGACGCATCCTGCGCCCGCCTCCGCTGCCCGGCCCCGCCATGACCGACCCCGTACCCGACCTGGATTCCCTCGCCGCCAACGCCCTCGGCGGCGAGACCAGCCCCTATCTGCTGCAGCACAAGGACAACCCGGTGCACTGGCAGCCCTGGTCGGACGCGGCCTTTGCGGAGGCGAAGCGGGACAACAGGCCGGTCCTGCTCTCCATCGGCTATTCGGCCTGCCACTGGTGCCATGTCATGGCCCATGAGAGCTTCGAGGACGACGGCATCGCTGCGGCAATGAACCGCGATTTCGTCAACATCAAGGTCGACCGGGAGGAGCGGCCCGACGTTGACCAGATCTACCAGCATGCCCTGGCGCTGCTCGGCGAACAGGGCGGCTGGCCGCTCACCATGTTCCTGACGCCGGAGCGCGAGCCCTTCTGGGGCGGCACCTATTTCCCGCCGGAAGACCGCTGGGGCCGGCCCGGCTTCCCCCGGGTGCTCGACCGCATCGCGGCGATCTACCGCGACGAGGGCGACAAGGTCCGCGCCAACGCCGACACGCTGAAATCCGCGCTCGCCGGCCTCGGCGTCAACCAGCCGGGCGGCGCGATCGCGCGCCAGACCTTCCTGCAGATCGCCGATTTCCTGCTCAGCCGGATGGACAACACCCATGGCGGCCTCAGCGGCGCGCCGAAATTCCCCCAATGCGCCCTGTTCGACCTGATCTGGCGTGCTTACGCCGAGACCGGCAACCCGCAATACCGCAACGCCGTCCTGCTCGTGCTCGACCGCATGTCCCAGGGCGGGATCTACGACCATCTCGGCGGCGGCTATGCGCGCTATTCCACCGACATGTTCTGGCTCGCGCCGCATTTCGAGAAAATGCTCTACGACAATGCGCAGATTCTCGAGCTTCTGGCCCATGCCTGGGCCGATACGGGCGCCGACCTCTACCGCATCCGCGCCGACGAGACTGTGGCCTGGCTGACCCGGGAAATGCTCATCGAGGGCCGCGCCTTCGCCAGCGCGCTCGACGCCGACAGCGAGGGCGAGGAGGGCAAATTCTACGTCTGGTCGCGCGGCGAAATCGAAGGCTTGCTGGGCGGCGACGCCGCGGCCTTCTGCGAGTCCTACGACGTAACGGCCGACGGCAACTGGGAAGGCAAGGTCATCCTAAACCGCTCCCAGCGGCCGATGCTGGGCGACGCCGAACACGAGGCGATGCTGGAGCGGTGCCGGGCGGTTCTGCTCGACGCCCGCGCGGCCCGCCCGCGGCCCGGCCTGGACGACAAGGTGCTGGCCGACTGGAACGGCTACATGATCCACGCCCTGGCGCTGGCCGGCGCGATCATGGACCGGCCGGAATGGATCGGCCTGGCGGCGGACGCCTTCGATTTCGTGCTCGACGAAATGACCCTGAACAACGATTCGGGAGGCGACCGTCTGATCCACAGCTGGCGCGACGGCAGGGCGGCCCATCCCGCGACCGCCGAGGACTATGCCAGCCTGATCCGCGCCGCGCTCACCCTGTTCGAAGCGACGGGCGAGGCCCGGTATCTGGCGCAGGCCCGGCGCTGGACGGAAACGGTCGACCGGCATTTCCTCGATGCGGCGGATGGCGGCTATTTCCTTGCGGCCGACGACGTGTCCGGCCTGCTGGTGCGTCCCAAGTCCGTGCACGACAACGCAACGCCGTCGTCCAACGGGTTGATGGTGCACAACCTGGCCCGGCTCGGCTTCCTCACCGGTGATACCGCGCTGCTCGACCGCGCGGACGCGCTGGTGAAGGCCTTTTCCGGCGAGCTCAACCGCAACGCGCTGGCCGCCCCGCTGCTCGGCAGCGGCGCGCGGCTGCTGGAGGCCGCCCTGCAGACCGTGGTCGTCGGGCCGGCCGATGCGCCGGAGACGCAGGCGCTGGTCCGGGCGGCCTGGCAGGCGCCGGCGCCGGCGCGGGTCTTCCGCCGGATCGACCCGCAGGACCGGCTGCCCGACGGCCATCCGGCGCAGGGCCCGGTTGAGCAGCGGGGCCTCGCCGACGGCAGGCCGGCAGCCTATGTCTGCCAGGGCATGACGTGCAGCCTGCCGATCACCGAGCCGGCGGCGCTCATGGAGCGGCTGAGGGAGCGCAGCCCGGCGTGACGGCGCCGGCCGCCTGATCTTTCGGCCGGGAAGCGAACGAAACCGGAGCCGATGGCGGAAACGACCTATCACAGCCCGCTCGGGCCCCTGCGCCTCCGCGAATCCGGCGGCCGCCTGACCCATCTTGACTGGGCGCCGGCCCCGGAGACGGAACTGCTGCCCGAGTCCGAACCGCCGAACGACGAAACGCCGCTGCTCAACCGGGCCGTGCATCAGCTGAACGCCTATTTCTTCTGCGGCCTGCACCATTTCGACCTGCCGCTTTCGCCGCACGGCACGGCTTTCCAGCGCGCGGTGTGGCAGCAGATGCAGGCCATCCCCTACGGCGATACGCGGACCTACGGCGAGCTGGCCCGCTGGCTGCGCAGCGCGCCGCGCGCGGTCGGGCGGGCGTGCGGCCGCAACCCGATCCCGATCGTCATTCCGTGCCACCGGGTCGTCGCGTCCGGCGGCCTGGGCGGCTATTCCGGCGACGGCGGGATCGACACCAAGCAATGGCTGCTGGAGCTCGAAGGTTGGTCCGACGGCAAAGCGCGCACCCTGTTCGATGCGTCGGCGCCGGAGGCCCAGCCCAGCCTCGGCTTGCAATAGCCGCGCCGGTTTTCTAGGACATCTTCCGCGCGTTTCTTGCAGTTTCGACACTCCGGCCGCGCGTCCCGCCCTGCGGCGGCAGCGGCCCGGCATTTTCAGGGAGGAAAGCATGCCGGACATCACGATCAACGCCCCGGACGGGCAGTTCATGGCCTACCGCGCCGACCCGGCCGGCGGGTCCGGACCGGCCATCGTCGTCATCCAGGAGATTTTCGGCGTTAACCAGGTGATGCGGGATATCTGCGACTGGTGGGCCGGCCAGGGCTTCATCGCGGTCTGCCCGGACATTTTCTGGCGCCAGGAGCCCGGCGTCCAGCTGACTGACCAGACCGAGGAGGGCTGGGCGCGCGGCTTCGAGCTCTATCAGGGCTTCGACGAGGCCAAGGGCGTCGAGGACATCCAGGCGACGATCGACGCGATCCGCGGCGATGCGGCGTGCAGCGGCAAGGTCGGCGCCGTCGGCTTCTGCCTGGGCGGCAAGTTGGCCTATCTGTGCGCGACCCGGACGGATTCCGACGCCAGCGTCGGCTATTACGGCGTCGGCATCGGCAACAATCTGGACGAGGCGGGCAACATCAAGGCGCCGGCCATGCTGCACATCGCCGAGGAGGACGGCTACTGCCCGAAGGAGGAGCAGGCGCAGATCCACGATGCGCTGGACGGCCACGACAAGGTGACGATCCACGACTATGCCGGCATGGACCACGCCTTCGCCCGGGCCGGCGGCGAGCATTACGACGCCGGCGCGGCGCAGACCGCCAACGACCGCTCGGCCGCCTTCTTCAACGCCCATCTGCGCTAGCCCGCGCCTCCATTCCCGCCGCCGCGGAGGCCTCGCCCCGCGGCGGTGTACCGAACACCGAATCCAGGGGACAGCTTTCATGACCCATGCCATCGTCGTGCACGAAACCGGCGGCCCCGAAGTCCTGCAATGGGAGGCCGTCAGCGTCGGCGATCCCGGCGAGGGCGAGGTGCGCATCCGGCATACCGCCGTCGGCCTCAACTATATCGACGTCTATTTCCGCACCGGCCTCTATCCGGCGGCGGGCCTGCCCTTCACGCCGGGCTTCGAGGGCGCCGGCGTCGTCGAGGCGGTCGGCCCGGGCGTTACCGGTTTCGCGGAGGGCGACCGGGTCTGCTACGGCTCCAGCCCGCCCGGCGCCTATGCCGAGCGCCGGCTCATGCCGGTCTCGCATCTGGTGAAGATGCCCGACGGCCTCGACGACCGGACCGCGGCGGCGATGATGCTCCAGGGCATGACGGTGGAATATCTCATCATGCACACCTGCCCGGTGCAGGCCGGCCAGACCGTGCTGTTCCACGCCGCGGCCGGCGGCGTCGGCCTGATCGCCTGCCAGTGGCTCAACCATCTCGGCGTCGAGGTGATCGGCACGGTCGGCAGCGACGAGAAGGCCGCGCTGGCCAGGGCCCACGGCGCGGCTCACACGATCAACTACCGCACCGAGGATTTCGTCGAACGGGTGCAGGCGATCACCGATGGCAAGGGCGTGCCTTACGTTTACGATTCGGTCGGCAACGACACCTTCATGGGCTCGCTGGATTGCCTCGCGACGTTCGGCACGCTGGCGACCTTCGGCAATTCGTCGGGCCCGGTCGCGCCGTTCAACCCGGCGATCCTCGGTCCCAAGGGCTCGGTCTACGTCACCCGGCCGACCCTGTTCAGCCACGCCTCGAACCGCGCCCGGCTCGAGGAGATGGCCGGCAACCTGTTCGAGGTCGTGCTGAACGGCGCGGTGAAGATCGAGGTCAACCAGACCTACGCGCTGAAAGACGCCGCTCAGGCCCACGCCGACCTGGAGGGCCGGAAGACGACGGGGAGCACGGTGTATACGGTTTAGGGGGCGGTCCTTCGATACGCCCCGGATTGCATCCGGGGCTGCTCAGGATGAGGGGTGGGGCGCTCGGACGACCTTGAATTTATTTGATCCCTCATACCAATTAGGCCCTGCAGGGGCCTTATCGAGGGGTCAGCAGCACCCCTCACGTATTCATGCTGTCGTAGAATTCGTCGTTGGACTTGGTGTCCTTGAGCTTGCCGATCAGGAATTCCATGGCGTCGGTGACGCCCATCGGCAGCAGGATCCGCCGCAGCACCCACATCTTGGCGAGCGTCGCCTGGTCGGCCAGCAGCTCCTCCTTGCGGGTGCCGGACTTGCCGATGTCGATGGCCGGCCAGACCCGCTTGTCGGACAGCTTGCGGTCCAGGTTGATCTCGCTGTTGCCGGTGCCCTTGAACTCCTCGAAGATCACCTCGTCCATGCGGCTGCCGGTGTCGATCAGCGCCGTCGCGATGATGGAGAGCGAGCCGCCCTCCTCGATGTTGCGCGCCGCGCCGAAGAAGCGCTTGGGCCTTTGCAGGGCGTTGGCGTCGACGCCGCCGGTCAGCACCTTGCCGGAGGACGGCACGACCGTGTTGTAGGCGCGCGCCAGCCGCGTGACCGAATCGAGCAGGATGACCACGTCATGCTTGTGCTCGACCAGCCGCTTGGCCTTTTCGATCACCATCTCGGCAACCTGGACGTGGCGGCCCGCCGGCTCGTCGAAGGTCGAGCTGATGACCTCGCCGTTCACCGTGCGCTGCATGTCGGTAACCTCTTCCGGCCGCTCGTCGATCAGCAGGACGAGCAGATAGACCTCCGGATGGTTCGACGAGATGGCGTGGGCGATATTCTGCAGCATCATCGTCTTGCCGGTGCGCGGCGGGGCGACGATGAGAGCCCGCTGGCCCTTGCCGATCGGCGTGACGATATCGATCACCCGGCTGGTCAGGTCCTTGCCCGTCGGGTCGCGCGGCTCCATGGTCAGCCGCTGGTCCGGGTAGAGCGGGGTCAGATTGTCGAAATTGATCCGGTGGCGGACCTTTTCCGGCCCCTCGAAATTGACCTGGTCGACCTGCAGCAGGGCGAAATAGCGCTCGCCGTCCTTTGGGCCGCGGATCGGGCCCTGCACCGTGTCGCCGGAGCGCAGCGAGAATTTCCGCACTTGGCCGGGCGAGACGTAGATATCGTCCGGGCCGGGCAGGTAGTTGGCCTCGACCGAGCGCAGGAAGCCGAACCCGTCGGGCAGCACTTCCAGCGTGCCCTGGCCGATGATCGACGTTTCCTGGACGGACAGCTCCTTGAGGATGGCGAACATCAGCTCCTGCTTGCGCAGGGCGCTCGCCGCCTCGATTTCCAGCTCCTCGGCATAGGCCAGCAGGGCGCCGGGCGTTTTGGCTTTCAGATCCTGGAGATCGACGGATGACATGGGCGCTTGACCTGAAAAATAGAAATGGAGGGTTCGATGCGAAAACGGCGCGGCGATGACGCGCAGGCAGGGAATCGGGAAGCGGCGTCTGACGCGGAACGGCGGGACGGAGAGGGACGCCGGCGGCGCTGGCAGCGCTCGCGCCGAAAGGAGGCGGCCGGTGTTCCGTAAGACGCCGTTTCAGGCGCCGTGCCGCTTCGTCGGAAGGAAGGATTCGCAATATAGCAAGGATCGGCCGGATTGAAAGCCGGCGCGATTGCCGCGCCCGCGGCGCGTTCCGGGAGCTTCATTCCCTTCGGATGATTTCTCTGCGAAACCCCCCGCCGTCATTCCGACCGGAGCCCCGGCCCGCAGGGCCGGGGCGTAGCGGAGGAATCTCGACTCGGTCTCACCCACCAGAAACCCCTGGTCCTGCGTTGAGATTCCTCCGCTGCGCGCCCCGGATTAAATCCGGGGCGCGCCGGTCGGAATGACGGCGAGGGTGGCGGGAGCCGATCGCACGGTTTTGTCCGGCTTTCGCAGAGGCCTTAGAACGGCCTGACGACCACCAGAACCACCAGCGGGATCAGGAACAGCACCGGCACCTCGTTCCAGATCCGGTAGAATGTCGCCGCCCTGGTATTCCGGTCCTGCTCGAAATTCTTGCGCCAGCGGGCGTAGACATGATGCAGCACGGTGAGCGCGATCACGCACAACCATTTCGCGTGCATCCAGCCCTCGGTCCAGTATTCCAGTTCGACATACATGGCGATGCCGGTCGCCCAGACGACGACCATCGACGGGTTCGCGATGCCGCGCAGGAGGCGGCGCTCCATGACCTTGAAGGTTTCGGACGTGTCGGAGCCCGGCGCGGCGCCGGCGTGATAGACGAACAGTCGCGGCAGGTAGAGCAGCGCCGCCATCCAGGCGATGACCGACAGCACATGCAGCGCCTTGACCCAGGGCAGCCAGTCCATCGTCCGCGCCTACCCGTCGCCAGTCATGTTCGGGGTCATGCCGCGGCGGCGACCGGACAGGCGGTCCGATCCGCCGGGCACAGCCGGCCGCCCTGTTCCGACGCCAGCCCGCCGCGCGCGAGGATGGTTTGCACCATGTCGGCCAGTCCGCCGATGAAGGCCGGATGGGTGCCGACGGCCGGTGCGCGCAGATAGGCAGGCACGCCGGCTTCCTCCGCCACCCGGCGGTATTCGATATCGAGTTCGACCAGGGTTTCGGAATGTTCCGAGACGAAAGCGATCGGCGCGACGAGCACCGGCCTCTTCTCCGCGCCCGCCCGGCGGATTTCATCGTCGGTCGACGGCCCGATCCATTTCAACGGCCCGACCCGGCTCTGGTAGCAGACGACATGATCCGATGCGGTGTCGCCGAGGACAGCGGCAAGCGCTTCGACCGTGCGCTCGACCTGCCAGCGATAGGGATCGCCGCGGGCGATCACCTTTTCGGGCAATCCGTGGGCCGAAAACAGGATGCGCGGCGGATCTCCGTCATGCCCGGCCAGGGTTTCCGCGATCCTGTCCGCCATCGCCGCGACAAACCCCCGGTTCGCCGGATAGCAGCAGATGCCGCCATGGGCCGGGCCGAGGCCGGTCGCGGCGGCCCGTCCGCTCCATTCCCGCACCGACGAGGCCGATGTCGTCGTCGAGAACTGGGGATAGAGCGGCAGCAGGATCGTCCGCCGGATGCCGCGCTGCGACAGATCGCGCGCCACGGCCTCCGCCCGCCGGCCCCAATAGCGCATGACGACATGGACCGACGGCGCGTCCGCCGCGCCGAGGCGTTCGGTCAGCGCCGCCTCGAGGGCCGCGGCCTGGGCGTCGGTTTCCTCGTGGATCGGCGACTTGCCGCCGAGATGGGCGTAGATATCCCGCGCAACCGGCGCCCGGCGCCCGGCGATCAGCGTCGCGAGCAACCAGCGCATCGGTTGCGGCGCCCCGATAATCGCCCTGTCGTTGAACAGGTTGAACAGGAACGGCTTCACCGTGTCCGGCGCGGTCGGGCCGCCCAGATTGAACAGAATGACCGCCGTATCGCTCATGCAACGCCCCGCACGGCCGCCACCAGCTCGGCGACATGGTTGGGCGGCGTGTGCGGTACGATCCCGTGGCCGAGATTGAAGATATGCGGGCCGCCGGCCAGCCCGGACCGGATCTCGCCGATCCGTTTGATCAGCGCCGGGCCGCCGACCGCCAGCAGCAGCGGATCGAGATTGCCCTGAACCGGCACGGCCTTCTGGATTGCGGCGGCCTGTTCCAGCGGTACGCCGGTGTCCAGGCCGACCGCCGTTATACCGGTATCGGCAACATAATCTCCGATCAGGCTGCCCGCGCCGCGCGGAAAGCCGATGACCGGCGTTGTCGGATGCCGCACGCGCAAGGCCTCGACGATCCGCCGTGTCGGCCCAACGACATAACGCCGGAATTCCGGCTCCGCCAGGACGCCGGCCCAGCTCTCGAACAGCTGCACGCAATCCGCGCCGGCGTCGATCTGGCGCGACAGGTGATCGGCCGTCGCCGCCGTCAGCATATCGATGAGCCGCCCGAAACCCGGCGGGTCGCGCCACATCCACTGCTTGACGGTCTCGAAGGTCCGGGTGCTGCCGCCCTCGACCATGTAGGTCGCCACGGTCCAGGGGCCGCCGGCAAACCCGATCAGCGCCTTCTCCGGCGCCAGGGCCACCCGGATCGCCGAAACCGCCTCGTAGACCGGCGCGCAATGCTCGATCACCCGGGCCGGGTCGAGGCCTCGAAGGTCCTCCGCACGGCGCACGGGATCGACGACCGGGCCGTGGCCGTCTTCGAACCGCACCGCGACGCCCATGCCGTCCGGCACCACCAGGATATCGGAAAACAGGATCGCCGCGTCGAAATCGAAGCGCCGGACGGGCTGCAGCGTGATTTCTAGCGCCAGGTCCGGTGTGTAGCACAGGTCGAGAAAAGACCCAGCGGACTGCCGGAGCCTCCGGTATTCCGGCAGGTAGCGGCCGGCCTGCCGCATGAGCCAGACAGGCGGCATCTTCGCAGTTTCGCCCGCAAGCACACGCATGATTGGCTGATCGGCCATCGGGTCCGTCGGCTGATAGTTCCGGTCGGGAACCGGGCCGCCTTCGGACAGTGTCGCCGTGCGGCCGGTCGGTAAGACTCTTAAAGAGTCCTTAATATAGAAAGGTTGTAGTTGTTTTTGTTGGGAAGGGGAGTCGCGGGGATTACCGGTTGATCACAGGACGCCCGGCAAACCGGCCTGACACTCCGGAATCTGCCCGGACGCCTGTGGAAAGGATGCAGAATTCGGTTAACCGCTTGAAAATCGGCGATAAACCGGCCGATCAGCCGGGTATATCGTCGGGGCTGCAGCCATGCCGGCGCCGGGAAAAGGCTTTGCGGCGCGCCGGGCGTCCACGCGGGTATTGTCAATCCCCAGCGGGGTATCCCTGTTCCGGACGCCGCAGGTTGCGGGGAGAAGATTTTGCAGTCGCAGCCGGCCGCCGCTGCCGCGTATAACAAACGCGAATCCAGCGTCGCACGGCGCCGCTTTTCCACAGACTTGTTTCGCCCCCGGTTCTCCAGCGCCCGCCCATGAGCCGTCACCACCTGTATCTGATCTCCGATTCGACCGGCGAAACGGTCCAGAGCATCGGCCGCGCCTGCACGGTACAGTTCGAGCAGGTCGAGATCGTCGAGCATCTCTGGCCGATGGTGCGCAGCCCGCGGGCGCTTGAGATCGTCATCGAGGAGCTGGAGGAGGAGCCCGGGCTGGTGCTCTACACCCTGCTCGACCGGGGGCTCGCCGAAACCCTGGAGGACTATTGCAAGCGCCGGTCGCTGACCTGCGTTTCGGTGATCGATCCCTTCATCGAGGTGATGGCGACCTATTTCGGCGAAAAGAGCCGCGACATGCCGGGCCGGCAGCACGAGCTCGACGACGAGTATTTCCAGCGCATCGACGCCATCACCTATGTGATGCAGCATGACGACGGCCAGCAGACCGGCAACCTGGAGGAGGCCGATGTCGTGCTGGTCGGCGTGTCGCGCACCTCCAAGACACCGACCTCGATCTATCTGGCGAACCGCGGCATCAAGGCCGCCAACGTGCCGATCGTGCCGGATCAGCCGCTGCCCGAAATCCTGTTCAACCTGAACCACCCGCTGGTCGTCGGACTGACCGAGGATCCGCGCCGGCTGGTCGATCTCCGGCATTCGCGCATGCGCCAGTCCCTGGGCGGCACCGAAACCGCCTATACCGATATCGATGCCGTGCGGAAGGAGGTCGCCGACGCGCGCCGGCTGTTCGGGCGCTATGGCTGGCCGGTCATCGATGTAACCCGCCGGTCGATCGAGGAAACGGCGGCGGCCATCATGCGGCTGGTGCGCGACCGGGACCGCCGCGTCGAGGAAGGCGCCGACGCCGACCTGCTCAGCCCCAATATGCTCAACCCGACCCGACCCGACCGCAGCGTGCCAGGGGGCGGCGGTGGCTGAGACGGCCCCGCTGGCCCGGCCGGACGCGCCGGCGCTGATTCTGGCATCCGGCAGCCGGACCCGCGCAACCATGCTGAAAAACGCCGGCCTGGCGTTCGACATCGAGCCGGCAGGGGTCGACGAGGCGGCCGTCAAGCGGCGGCTGGCGGCAGAGGATGCGCCGCCCGGCCGGGTTGCCGATACGCTTGCCGAAATGAAAGCAGCGCAGATTTCCGGGAAAATCGCCCGGCGCCGGCCCGGCGCGCTGGTTCTGGGGGCCGACCAGGTGCTCGATCTCGACGGTGCGATTCTCGACAAGCCGGCGGACAGGGCGGCGGCGTCAGACCATCTGCGGCGGCTGTCCGGCAGGCGCCACCGGCTCGTCTCGGCAGCGGTCCTGTTGCAGGACGGACGGAGGATCTGGGGCTGCAGCGATTGCGCCGGCCTGGCCGTCCGGCCGCTGACGGACCGGTTCATAGCCGCCTATCTCGACGCCGTCGGCGACGACGCCCTGGACTCGGTCGGCGCCTACAGGCTCGAAGGCCTCGGCGCCCACCTGTTCGCGTCGGTCGAAGGCGATTACTTCACAATTCTCGGCCTGCCCCTGCTGCCCCTGCTCGACTTCCTGCGCGGCTACCGGGTGCTCGAACCATGACGGACCTGCCATCGGGCCCATCGGGTCGGGCGATCGTCGCCGGTGTCGCCGGCTGGCCCGTCGGCCACTCCCGGTCGCCGCGCCTGCACGGCCACTGGCTGCGGCGCTACGGGATCGACGGACTGTATGCGCCCTTCCCGATCGCGCCGGAGGATTTCGAGGCTGCGGTGCGCGGGCTCGCCGCCGCGGGCCTCGCCGGGCTAAACGTCACCGTGCCGCACAAGGCGGCGGCCTGCGCCCTGAGCGACCGGCTGGACGACACGGCGCAACGCCTGGGCGCCGCCAACACCCTGATCTTCGGGCCAGGCGGCGATATCGAGGGCCGCAACACCGACACCTTCGGCTTCGCCGAGAATCTCCGGGAGAGCGGGATCGCGGACGGCGGCGGGATCGCCGTCGTCCTCGGCGCCGGCGGTGCGGCCCGGGCGGTCGTGCTGGCGCTGCAATCCCTGGGCTACGGCCCGATCCGCCTGACAAACCGCACCGCAGCGCGCGCCGAAGCGCTCGCCGCTTCGCTCGGACCCGGAATCGAGTTGGTGCCGTGGGCCGGGCGGCCCGATGCGCTGGCCGATGCCGCCCTGCTGGTCAACGCGACGTCGCTCGGCATGGCGGGCCAGCCCGCCCTCGACCTGGCGCTCGACGACCTGCCGCCCGGCGCGGCGGTCACCGACATCGTCTATGCGCCGCTCGAAACGCCGTTGCTCGCCGCGGCCCGGCGGTGCGGCTGCCGGGCGGTCGACGGCCTCGGCATGCTGCTGCATCAGGGCCGGCCCGGCTTCCACGCCTGGTTCGGCGTCGATCCGGCGGTCGACGACGACCTGCGCCGCGCCGTCGCCGGCGATCTTCTGGCGGACGGCTGATGCGCATCGTCGGGCTGACCGGCTCGATCGGCATGGGCAAGTCGGCGGCGGCCGACTATCTGCGCTTTCTCGGCGTGCCGGTCTACGATGCCGACGCGGCGGTCCACGCGGTCTATGCCCGCGGCGGTGCGGCGGTCGCTCCGGTCGGCGCAGCCTGGCCGGCGGCGGTTTGCGACGGCGCGATCGACCGGTCGGCGCTCAGCGCCCTGATCGCCGCCGACCCCTCGGTCCTGCCGCGGCTCGAGGGCATCGTGCACCCCATCGTCCGGCGGCGGCAGGAGCGCTTCCTCATGGCGGCCGCGCAGCGCCGCGCGCCGCTGATCGCGCTGGATATCCCGCTGCTGTTCGAGACCGGCGGCGAAGGGCGCTGCGACGCCGTCCTGGTCGTCTCGGCGCCGGCTTTCGTTCAGCGCGCCCGGGTGCTGGCGCGGCCGGAGATGACAGCGGACAAGCTCGCGCTTATTCTGGCGCGGCAGATGCCGGATGCGGAAAAATGCGCGCGCGCGGATTTCGTCATCCCGTCCCATCGCGGCTGGCGGACGATGCTCGGCAGCCTGCGCCGGGCGGTCGGCCGCACCCTCGAACGGCCGGCGCGGCACTGGCCGCCCAACCCGCGGATGGCTCCGCCCCGTCCGACTGGAACGTGTCCGACTGGAAGACGCCATGCGTGAAATCGTGCTCGATACCGAAACCACCGGCCTCGATCCCGGCGCCGGCCACCGGATCGTCGAGATCGGCGCCGTCGAACTGCAGCATCACCTGCCGACCGGCCGGGAATACCACACCTATCTCGACCCGGAGCGGGAGATGCCGGAGGACGCCTACGCCGTCCACGGCCTGTCCGACGATTTCCTCGCCGGCAAGGACAGGTTCGTCGATATCGCCGACGCCTTCCTCGATTTCATCGGCGATGCGCCGCTGGTCATCCATAATGCGGAGTTCGATCTCAGGTTCCTCAACGCCGAGCTGGCGCGCACCGGCCGCGACCCGATCGACGAGGCCCGCGCCGTCGATACCGTGCTGATCGCGCGCCAGAAATTCCCCGGCGCCCGGGCCAGCCTCGACGCCCTGTGCCAGCGCTTCGAGATCGACCTCGCCGCGCGCGACAAGCACGGCGCGCTGATCGATTCGCACCTGCTCGCCGCGGTCTATCTGGAGCTGGTCGGCGGCCGCCAGCCGGGCTTCGATCTTGCCGCCGAAACCGGGCGGGCGGCGGCCCTGGAGGCCGGGGAACGCCATCGGCGCGAGCCGCGCCGGCACCTGCCCGGCGCTGCGCCGACCGAGGCCGAGCGCGCCGCCCACCGGGAATTCCTGAAAAAAATCGACACCCCGATCTGGCTCGCCGAATAGGCCGCCCCCTCGATACGCCCCTCGATACGGCGCTGGCGCGCCTACTCGGGATGAGGGGTTTGGGGATTTCGCCTCACAGACTCAAGAAACCTCTCCCTCACCCTGAGTAGCCCCGGCCGCCAGGCCGGGGCGTATCGAAGGGCGGGGTGTATCGAGGGGGCGCTCAGGCGTTGCCGGCGCCCTGGGTCATCTGCGCCTGTACGATGGCGTTGAAATCGATCGGCTGCAGCATGAGCGGCGGCATGCCGCTCTCCGACGTTGCCGAGGCGATGATGTTGCGCGCGAACGGGAACAGGATCCGCGGGCATTCGACCAGCAGGATGGAGCCGATATATTCCTCGGGGATGCTGCTGTTCAGCTCGAACAGGCCGGCATATTCCAGTTCCGCGACAAAGGCGGTTTCGTCGTCGACCGTGGCGCGCGCCTCGATGACCAGGACGACCTCGAACTCGCCGTCGCCGAGATCGTCCGGCTGGACGTTGATCTGGACCTCGATTTCCGGCTCGCTCGTTATCCTGCCGAAGATCGCCGGGGCGCCGGGAATCTCGAACGACAGGTCCTTGATATACTGCGCCTTCACGATCAGCGGCGGCGCATCGTCCATATCGATGCCGGATCCGTTGTCGTCTGGCGCCATCGCGGCTGCTCCTGAAAGAGGGGAGGCAGGCCCCGCAGCCGGGCGCGGGGCCGGCAACGGGCGATAGGGATGTACGGCAAGCGCCGCGCCCCGGCAACCGTGCCGGGGCGGGCCCGAAGGGTTCAGCGCGGGCCGATCCGGGGGTTGTCGCCGGGCGCATCCGGCGCTTCGGCGTCCGGCTCGACGGTTTCGAATTCGCCGTCGATCACGGTCCCGTCCCCGTCCCGTCCCCCGGGGCCGCGGCCGGGACCCCCGCCGCGGCCCGGCCCGAAGCCCGCGACGTGAACCGAACCGCGCGCCTGCATGGCGGCCCATAGCCGCACCGCCAGCCACCGGCGCGCACCCGGCAGCAGCAGGGCGAAGCCGACCGCATCGGTGAGGAATCCGGGCGTCAGCAGCAGCGCGCCGGCCAGCAGCAGCCCGATTCCGTCCAGCAGGTCGGCCACCGGCGGCTCACCGCGGCGGATTTTCTCCTGCGCCCGCGCCAGCACCTGCCTTCCCTGGGCGCGCAGCATGACCGAGCCGGCCACCGCCGTCAGCACGACCAGGCCGATGGTCGGCCAGGTGCCGATCCACCCGCCGATCTCGACGAACAGGTAGATTTCGATCAGCGGCACGCCGATCAGCAGGGCAAACAGTATCCAGCCCATGACCATGTTCCGGTTGTTCCGCGCCGCCCGCCCGCCGGAGCGCCGGGCCGATCCGGCGGCCCGACCCGACCCTGAGGCGCGCGCTTGTTATCGCGGCCCCGCCTGCCTATGTAGGAAGGGCCGGCGCCGGCCGCCAGCGCGGCCGCGCGCCTGTGCAGCCCCCACCGGCCAAATCCACCGGCCAATGCGGCGAAAAAGTGCGGAAACCGGGCCACAACCGGAAGAATTCGGGTGTATAACCGGAAACCAGAGGCAGCGGGGCGCCGGATGGCCCCGGACGGTACTGCGGGCTATGTCCGGATAGAAGCGCCGGTCCGATGAACAACGATCTGATCCTGACCCTGATCTTCGCGGCGGTTGCAGCCTTCGTGCTGTTCAAGCTGCGCTCCGTGCTGGGTCGGCGGGAAGGCCACGAACAGCGGCCGCCGGATTTCTTTGCCGAGGCCGAGCGCAACGCGGCCAACGACAGCGCCGGCAAGGACAGCGCGGCCAAGGACGGTGCGGCGGGCGACGCCGCCCTGCCGGCGCCGGGCCCGGCCGGCCGCGAGGCGGCGGATGCCGAACCGGAGTCGCCGGCCGCCGCCGGCATCCGGGATGTCCGGGCCGCCGACCGCCACTTCGATCCCGACGGGTTCCTGGAGGGCGCCAGGGCGGCGTTCGACATGATCGTCGAGGCCTTCGCCCGGGGCGACCGCGACGCGCTCGAGCCCCTGCTGGCGCCGAACGTCTACGCCAATTTCGAAAGCGCGATCGCCGAACGCGAAAAGGCCGGCGAGACGCTGGAGACGACCATCGTCGCGCTCAATTCGGCCGAGCTGACCGCCGCCGGAATGCAGGGCCGGATCGCCCGCGTCACCGTGACCTTCGTGTCCGAACAGTCCAACACCGTCAGGGATGCCGACGGCAACCTGGTGGACGGCGACCCCGCTTCGGTCGAGAAGATCACGGATATTTGGACCTTCGCGCGCGATACCCGCTCGCGCGATCCCAACTGGCACCTCGTCGAGACCGACGGCGGCTGAGGCCGCGCCCGGCGCCCGCCGAACATCGCACGCTGAATTTCGCACAGGGCCGCCGCCGCCCGGCAGCGGCGCAGGGCCGACGCCTGCCCTTGGCCGGGGGGCCGGTTTGGCGTAAATCGGCGGGACCGACGCGCACAGCCCCGCCATGCCCGAGTCTCCCCCCAAGTCTCCCCCCAATTCTCCCACGGTCGCCCTGTTCGTCACCTGCCTGGTCGACCTGTTCCGCCCCTCGGTCGGCTTCGCCGCGGTCAGGCTGCTGGAGCAGGCGGGATGCACGGTCGAGGTCCCGTCCGCCCAGGCCTGCTGCGGCCAGCCGGGCTATAACAGCGGCGACCGCACGTCGGCGCAGGCCATCGCAAAGGGCGTCATCGCCGCCTTCGAGGGCTATGACCATGTCGTCGTGCCGTCGGGCTCCTGCGGCGGCATGATCGCGAAACATTATCCGGAACTGTTCGCCGGCGACCCGGCCTGGCAGCCGCGCGCCGAGGCCCTCGCGGCGAAGACCCACGAGCTGATCTCCTTCCTGGTCGACGTCCGCGGCATGACGGCGGTGGAGAGCCGGCTCGTCTCGGTCTGCACCTATCACGATTCCTGCTCCAGCCTGCGCGAGATGAAGGTGCAGGCCCAGCCGCGCCTGCTGCTGCAATCGGTCGACGGCCTCGCCCTGCGCGAGCTGGACACGCCGGAGGTCTGCTGCGGCTTCGGCGGCGCCTTCTGCGTAAAATATCCGGACATTTCCAACGCCATGGTCGCCGACAAGACGGCGGACATCGCGCAGACCGGCGCCGATACGGTGCTGGCCGGCGACCTGGGCTGCCTGATGAACATCGCCGGCAAGCTGAGCCGCGACGGCTCGAAGATCCGCGCCTGGCACGTCGCCGAGGTGCTGGCCGGCGTCGAGGCCCCGCCGATCGCGCAGGCCGAAATTCCCGAAGCCGCGCGATGACCGAGCTGTCGCCCGCCCGGTTCAGCGAACAGGCCGCCGCGGCGCTGAAGGATGCGCCGCTCCAGCGCGCCCTCGGCAACATGCGCGTCGGCTTTATCGAGAAGCGCCGCAAGGCGGCCGAAAAGCTGCCGGAATTCGAGGAGTTGCGCGACCGGGGCGTGGCGATCAAAAACCACACCCTGGCCCATCTCGACCTCTATCTGGAGGCCTGGGAGAAGAAGGTCGTCGAGGGCGGCGGCCACGTCCACTGGGCGCGCGACGCCGAAGAGGCCCGGCAGACCGTCCTGCAGATCTGCCGCGACGCCGGTGCGCGCACGGTGACCAAGGGCAAGTCGATGATCGGCGAGGAGATGCACCTCAACCCGTTCCTCGAAGCCGGCGGCATCGAGCCGGTCGAGACCGATCTCGGCGAATACATCATCCAGCTGCGCCACGAGACGCCGAGCCACATCATCGCGCCGGCGATCCACGTCAACCGGGACCAGATCGCCGACGCCTTCCGCGAACATCACGCCGGCCTTCCGCCGGACCGCGCGCTCGAAGAGGGGCCGGACCTGCTGGCCGAGGCGCGCACCCAACTGCGCGAGCGCTTCCTCGCCGCCGATGTCGGCATCACCGGCGCTAATTTCCTGGTCGCCGAGACCGGCTCCTCGATCATCGTCACCAACGAGGGCAACGGTGACCTGACTCAGACCCTGCCCCGGGTCCATATCGTGCTCGCCAGCCTGGAAAAGATCGTGCCGACGCTGGAGGATGCGACGACCCTGATGCGTCTGCTCGCCCGCTCGGCGACCGGCCAGGAAATGTCGGTCTACACCACCGTCTCGACCGGCCCGCGCCGCAAAGGCGACCCGGACGGGCCGGCGGAATACCACGTCATCCTGCTCGATAACGGTCGCAGCGACCTTTACGGCACCGAGTTCCAGGAGGTCTTCCGCTGCATCCGCTGCGGCGCCTGCCTCAACCACTGCCCGGTCTACGGCGCGATCGGCGGCCACGCCTACGGCACCGTCTATCCCGGCCCGATCGGCAAGGTGCTGTCGCCGGCGCTCATGGGCATCGGCGCCGCCGGCAAGCTGCCCAACGCGTCGAGCTTCTGCGGCCGCTGCGAGGAGGTCTGCCCGATGCGGATCCCGCTGCCGAAGCTGATGCGCCACTGGCGGGAGCAGGAATTCGGGCAAAGGCTCAACCCGGCCCCGGTGCGCTGGGGCCTGGGTCTCTGGGCCTGGGCGGTGCGGCGGCCGGCGCTCTACCGCTTCGGCGCGCGCTTCGCGATTGCCGGCATGGCCTTCCTCGGGCGCAGGCGCGGCCATCTGAGATCGCTGCCGCTGGCCGGCGGCTGGACCGCGCACCGCAACCTGCCCGCGCCCCAGGGCGGCACGTTCCACGATCTTTGGCGCAAAAAACGAAGAGCCGGCCGATGAGCAGCCGGGAGGCGATTCTCGGCGCCCTGCGCCAGCGGCTGAAGCGCGACGCCGATGGCGGCGCCGGCGCGAAAGCCGTTGCCGAGCGCCTGTCCACCCACGGGCGGAACCTGATTCCGCAGCGCGGCCAGCTGGACCGGGCCGGCCGGATCGACCTGTTCGAGGACTACGCCGCCGGGGCCGACGCCACGGTGGCGCGGGTCGCTGCGGCGGGCGACGTGCCGGCCGCGGTCGCGGATTTTCTCAAGCGGCACAACCTGCCGGCGAACCTGGTCCGCGCGCCGGATGCCGATCTCGACGCGATCCCGTGGGACAGCCAGCCGACCCTGACCCTGGAGGCGCGCCGGGCCGAGGAGCCGGATACGGTCTCGGTCACGGCGGCGTTCGGCGGGGTGGCGGAGACCGGCACCCTCGTCCTGGTCTCGGGCGAGGACAGGCCGACGACGCTGAATTTCCTGCCCGAGAACCACATCGTGGTGCTGTGGGCCGACCGGATCAGCGGCGATTACGAGGCCCAGTGGGCGGCCCTGCGCGAACGCTACGGCGAGGGCGCGCTGCCGCGCACGGTCAACCTGGTCACCGGGCCGTCGCGCAGCGCCGATATCGAGCAGACCATCCAGCTCGGCGCCCACGGGCCGCGCCGGCTCCATATCGTGGTCGTCGATGAGCGGCCGGAAGGATAGCCGGGGCCGCCGGCCGGGCGCGACCGGTTCCGGCGCGAACGATCCCGGCGCGGATGGCCCCGGCGACGCCGCGGGCGCGGATGACGACGCCCGGCTGTGGGAGAGCGTCGCCCGCTCGGTGAAACCCATCGCGCGCTCGGGCCGCCTGCCGGAGGTCGCCGCGCCCGCACCGCCGTTGCCGGAGACGCCGCCGGCGCCCGCCGATGCAAAGCGCAAATCGAAGGCCGGCCGGCAGAGCGAAAACCGCGAGCCCGTCGACATTTCCGGCCTGCGCATCGGCGCGCGGGAGCGCCCGCCGGCGCCCGCCGCATCCCGCCCCGGCGGCCTGTCCCATGGCGACGCGCCGGGCGTCGACAAGCGCACCGCGACCCGCTTCCGCCGCGGCCTGATGCCGATCGACGCGACCCTGGACCTGCACGGCCACACGCAGAACAGCGCTCGCGCGGCGCTCGCCGGATTTCTCAGGGCGCACCGGGCGGCCGGGCGGCGCTGCGTCCTGGTCGTCACCGGCAAGGGGCTGAAGGACGACTGGTCCGTCGGCGCCCTGCGCCAGGCCCTGCCCGGCTGGCTCAACGCCCCGGACCTGCGCCGCCTCATCCTCGCCTACTGCCACGCCCAGCCCCATCACGGCGGCAGCGGCGCGGTGTATATCCTGCTGAAACGGGAGCGGGGGAGGGGCGATGACGGCTGAAGATGCATTCCCCGTTGTTGACCTGTTCGCCGGACCCGGCGGATTGGGCGAGGGCTTCGCATCTCTGCGTACCGAGAATGGGGATCCGCGCTTCGAAAGCGCAGTATCCATCGAAGATGAACGCCACTCATACAGGACGCTTCACCTAAGACACTTTTTGCGGTGCTTTTCCGGGAACGGGTTTCCGGACAAATATTACCAGTACCTTAGCGGAACGATCACCATAGACGACCTGTACAACGAATTCCCCGACCAGAAAGCAAAGGCCGACAAGACCGCCCACCGGATTTCACTGGGCCCCGACAACCACGAAACCGTGCGGAGTCTGATTACAGAAGAACTGAACAATCGCCCGCGATGGGCGCTTGTCGGCGGACCGCCCTGCCAAGCCTATTCCCTGGTGGGCCGGTCAAGGATGATGGGCGACCCGGAGTTCGAAGAGGATATCCGGCATTTCCTGTATCGCGAGTATCTGGAAATCATTGCCGACCATGCGCCTCCGGTTTTCGTTATGGAGAACGTCAGGGGCCTGCTTTCGGCCAAGGTCAAAGGCGAATCGGTCATCGACCGGATGCTGGAAGACCTTGCCGAACCGGCCTCGGCGCTGGAGCGGGAGTCGAACGACCTTCGTTACGAGCTGCGCTCTCTGTCGGAGGGCGGGCTTCCGGGACTGGAAACCGACCCGAAGCGGTTTCTTGTCCGCGCGGAAGAGTTCGGGGTTCCGCAGGCGCGGCATCGGGTCTTCATCGTTGGCGTGCGCAGCGATATCGACGTGCGCCCCCGCACGCTCAGGCGCCATGAGCCGCCATCGGTAAGGGAGACGATCGGCAACCTTCCGGCGATCAGGAGCGGACTGTCCAAAGGCCGGGATTCCCTTTCGGATTGGCAAAACGCCATTTCAGGAATCGATACGGAGTTCGTGCGCCGTGAGCTGAACGGAACGGAATATGCCGGCAGTCTCGGCAACCCGGCGGAGATCCGGCTTGATGAGCCGCCCCCGACACTCGAAAGAAAGTCAACCCGGTATCCCGATGAGCCGGAGCCGGAGCACGATGTGTTCGGGGGCATCCGCGATCCGGACCTGGATTTTCTCGAAGGACACGAAGCGCGCAGCCATATGCGTTCCGATCTCCGGCGCTACGCTTTCGCAGCCAGCTTCGCCGCCATAACGGGAAAAAGCCCCAAGCTGGCCGATTTCCCCAATGACTTCCTTCCGACCCACAGCAATGTCGCTCTCGGCCGGCAGGGCAAGATGTTCTCGGATCGCTTCCGGGTACAGTTGCCGGATCGCCCTTCGACGACCGTCACATCGCATATTTCCAAGGACGGGCACTATTTCATTCATTACGACCCGGCACAGTGCCGGAGCCTGACCGTCCGGGAGGCGGCGCGACTCCAGACCTTCCCGGACAACTATCGCTTCGAGGGGCCGAGGACGGCGCAGTATCACCAGGTCGGGAACGCGGTTCCCCCATACCTCGCGAGACAGATCGCCGAAATCGTCGCGGATATTCTTGATCGGATGGATGGGGCCGGCGCGTGACTGACAGAATTTCGAAAGAGCGCCGCAGTTGGAATATGTCCCGGATCAGGGGCAAGAACACAGGCCCGGAACTGACGTTGCGGAAGCTGCTCCACAGAGCCGGATACCGCTTCCGGCTCCATCGACCGGACCTGCCCGGCAAGCCCGACATCGTTCTCAGTAAGTACCGGACAGCGATTTTCGTTCACGGCTGCTTCTGGCACCGCCACGAAGGATGCGCGGGCGCCACAGTGCCATCGACCCGCAGGGATTTCTGGCTCGCCAAGTTCGAAGCCACGGTCGAGCGGGACCGCCGCAAGCAGCGGCAAATGGAGGAAATGGGCTGGCGAGTGATAACAGTGTGGGAATGCGAGCTTGAAAATAACGCTGAGAACGTCATAAAATCTATTGAAAATCAATTAGTTATATAGATTAACCTTGCATATTTCAGAAATATTCCACCTATATCTTGACACATAAGGCCGCCCACTCCAAGTATATGTCCGAAATGGAGGTGCATATGCGTGACAAACGGCAAAAGTTCGTCGACCTTGCGGAATCGCGGGTCAATCGTGCGATCAAGGATATCCGGCTGATCGGCAACCTCGCCAACAAGGGCGCTTACGAATATTCCGAGGACGATGCCAAGCAGATTGTGCGGGCTCTCCAGAAGGAGATTGATGCGGCCAAGTCCCGGCTCCTCGGCGACTCCGGCGGAAAGGACACCGAATTCAAGCTGGGAGGATAGCCGTGCCTGGTCAGTGGGAATTCAACAAAGCCGATCCATCGAGCGTTCGCGTAGAAGTGACGCAACGGGATCAGTTCAACAATGACGATGTGGGCTTGGCGGAGGCGCTAGTCAGGGAAGCAATACAGAATTCCACCGATGCGAGATCAGGAAACGGACCGGTTAGGGTTAAATTTGGAATAAAGGTTCTGAATAGAAACGAATCCGAGGAGCTGGAGCGAAATTTTACCGCTCTGACGCCTCACCTCGCTGTTTGTGGACTTCACCATCCGAAATATTCGGACAAAGGCATAAAGGTTTTGTGTATTGAAGATTTTGGCACAAGTGGGCTGACCGGGAGTTTCGAAGCGCGCGGCAGCGGCCATTTCGACAAATTCTGGAGAGCCGTAGGAGAATCCGAGAAATCTGGTAAAATGGGCGGGCGCTGGGGGCTCGGGAAACTGGTATATTCGTCTGCTTCGCAAATTAGATCCTTCTTTGGACTTACTGTGCGTGATGATGACGCTGGCCCCTCTATAATGGGCCAAGCAGTATTATCCAGCCATATCATTGGCGAGAAATTTTATACAGCGCATGGTTTTTGGTTCGATAGGCGCTCACCAGACCATCTCCGCCTTCACTTACCGGTTACCGATCTCGCAGAAATTGAAGCGCTGTCCAGCCTCTTCGGTGTTCAGCGGACCACGCAGCCTGGTTTGAGCGTGATCGTACCGTATTTAATCGAAGAGATTGATGAGGAAGACATTCTATCTGGGATTGTAAATCATTTCTATTTTCCTATTTTGGCCGGCGACCTCGAGGTTGAAGTCGGGGATAAAATCATTGACGCTGGTTCATTCGACGACGTGGTGAATTCAATAAGCCACCAAAACCATCAAGTCCCCTTCTCCTTTGTTAAGAAAATCAGTAGAAAAATTGGCGCCGACCCTTCATTTCGGACGGACGCGCCAATTGGCGATTCAAGATTAATTGGCGATTGCTTTTCGGATGATAAAATAGAAAAAATGAAAAACGTATTTTCAACCGGAGAGCTTGTACATCTTGAAGTCACAGTAAATTTGAAGCCTAGGAGTAGCTTGGACAAAGTGGACCGATTTGACTTGTTCATTGAGATGCCGGCAGAGCGGGAGAATCCGTTTGCTCTGTTTGCTAGAGGGCAAAATGTTCTTGTTGACGAAAGACGCTATTTTACGGGAGTTGCGGCAAGGGGCGCGATCATCGCGTCAGATGGTGCGGTGGCGGCATTCTTAGGCGACGCGGAAAATCCGGCACATACTGGTTTGAATCCTAGAGCCGAAAAACTAAGGCTAGGCTGGAGAAATCCCCAAAGGACACTTGCCGCGATCAGGCACTCGCTTCGCGATCTTTACGGAATGATAGCGGATCAAGAAGAAACTCAAGATGACGACGCGCTGATCGACTTTTTCTCTCTAGCAGAGAAATCTCAAGCGAAAAACAGCAGAAAGAAGAAAAAGCGGGCGTCCGATCAAGACATTGATATTCCGCCGCGACCAAAGGCAATTCGTATAAATCCGCGAAAGGGCGGCTTCCAATTAGTCGCTGGCCCGGATGCAGAACATTGGAAATTTCCTAGGAGAATTCGCATACGAATTGCTTACGATACAATTGGCGCTGATCCTTACAGGAGATTTAGCCGCTTCGATTTCGATCTGAACAAATTTCACGAGAAGAACTTTAAGGTCGACAACGGGCGAAAACGAATTGTAAGAGCTAACGCGCTATATTTCGACGTAGATGGACCAGCGTTTAGTCTAAGCGTAGATGGCTTTGATATTCGTAGGGATCTTGTTGTTGATGCGAGGGCGCTGCCTTGAGTTCTGCTAGGAGACGAATTAATTCTACAGGAAGGAAGCGCATTCGGCGAGAATGCGTCGAAGTAAGAATGCTCAAGAGCCTTCCTGACGAGCCCTTAAGGGCTAAAGTGTCGCTGAATTTGGATGGAAGCAAATTCCCCGACGAAGCCCGTGTTGCGATTGAGGCGTACCATAGGTCGTCGAGTATGCGGTTCGATTTCGGCAGGGTGGGGGCGCTGCAAAATCACAAGGAGCTTGTCCTAAGCGAGATTGAAAATAGCGCCGTGGTTTTGTTTAGGTTGGTGGTTATAGATGAAAAATGGGAACCGGGTAAATTGCTTGGTTCGGCGGAGCGCCTTAAGCCGCGCGACGAGGAGGACAGTGAAGATCGCCGCAGTATATTTCCGGTTCGCTATCGAGATTTGAAAAATGAAGTTTGGCGGGTGGAAATCGTACCTGATGCTCATCCGGTATTGATGATAAATAGCAGACTGCCGGGGTTCAAATTCAAGGTGCGAAATGACCCGGTGATACAGGGTCTACTAATACCTGCGGCACTTAGGTTCGTTCTCCAAGAACTTGTGGGTAGCGGGGAGACGAACGAGGATGAGGACGAGCCAGGGTGGAAGGAAGAGTGGTTTGACTACTGCCGAAATGAGCTTGGATTCCACAGTGATCCGAGAAAGCTAGATGAAGCTGCAGCAAAAGACTGGATTGAAGATGTGATGTCTGTCTTTTGTAAAGATCACTCTTTTTGCGCCAGAATCAAAGCGTCGCTAGAGGGCGTTCAGTGACTATGATACTACGAAAACTTAACGAAACGGGCATTTCGAAATTTGAGGAGTATATCCGAGAAGGCGGGAAGGGGCCGCCGCCGCTTCACCTCCTAGAAGATAACGGCACATCTGAATCGCTAAAGCACAAGAAACCGATCGGGACTCGGCCATTTGAAAATCGGTATTCGTTTGGACGCTACCTCAATAACTTGTTGCAGCCATTCAATCCGGCACAGATTAGCGCCGATAAGGGGTTATGGACAGCCTTGGCGTTAATTTGGTTTGAACATCTCTGTCCAAGAGATACTCAGGGAAGACGCTCTGTTAAGGAGTATTATTATTATATACTAAGTTCCGATTATCGGCATTACTATCGCCACTTGGTCCGATCGCCGTGGCAGTTGGTCAAAGATTATGGGTCAGCATCTCAATTCCTTCTTATTTCGCCGATAAAGCGGCTGCATCCACTTAGTGTTCACGGGGAAATTCTTGAGCAAATTGGCGGCCGTCAACGGATATTAAGAAGCAAGCCAATCATCAACGCGGCGAGTAAACTTTACTTCGATCAAGAGAAGGGTCGACCGAAAACGGGCGTTGCTGCCAGCGGTAGGGGTAGTGCGCGAAGATTGGGGCTTGTACTGAGGCAGTTCGATCTGACCTACGATCCCGAATGCATGTCGGACGACGCCATCATCGAGATGCTCCCGGACGAATTCAACAGATGGCGCCGGCCCGCCGCATCGGCGCGACCGAAAGCGGCCTGAGCCACGCCCAGCCCCACCACGGCGGCAGTGGTGCGGTGTATATCCTGCTGACCGCGACACGGCTCTTGGGCGGCCAGGCGGTATTTTCTCTTGACATCGCCAATTTTGTTCTCTATATGTACTTTACCAGGGCCTGAAATGTCCGGTCACCTTGTCCAAAACCCTCAAAGCACTGCCACCCGCCCGGCGTTTGCCTGCCCCGGGACAGGATGTAGAAATATTTCCTAACAGGATTATTTTTGCGACTCTTCCGAATCGCGGTTTTCCAGCGTTTCTGCGGGGTTGGGGCGTTTCGAGGGCCTTCGGGGTGCAAAAAAACGCTGTGGGTAGACCGGTCTGTCCAAATCGGTGCCCGGCGCGGGAAAACGGCGGAAAACTGCGAAAAATGCGGCGACGGCGGCGAAAAATACTTGAGCCTTCGATCAAAAAGAGGTTGCAGGACTCGGGGCGCTGTCGGTTGGACCGGGCCGGGATCCCTCCGTTCCCCTTCGACAGGCTCGGGGCAGGCTCTTGAAACGGCCTCCCGCTCGACCCCCGGGCCGTCGTTTCGACCGGGGCGGCGCAGCCGCGCAGCGGCCTGCCCCTTCGGCTTCGCTCAGGGCGGGCTCTGAGCGAAGCCGAAGGGGAGAAACCCTTCCACCACAGCGCTTTGGTCCCGGCTGATACGCGGTAAAGATATCTCCGCGCCGCGAACCGCCGGTTCGTTCCGGCCGATATGACGGGAGAGGGGGCGCCGGCGGCAGCGCGCCAGGCAGCCGCTACAAAATAAACCGGCTCAGATCCGCGTCCTTCGCCAGGTCGGCGACCTGGTCGCGGACGTAGGCGGCGTCGATGGCGATGGTTTCGCCGCTGCGTTCGGTGGCCGAGAAGCTGATCTCCTCGAGCAGCCGCTCCATCACCGTGTGCAGCCGGCGCGCGCCGATATTCTCGACGCTGCTGTTGACCTCGGCGGAATAGCGCGCGATCTCGGCAATCGCCTCGTCGCTGAATTCCAGGGTCACGTCCTCGGTCTGCATCAGCGCGCGGTATTGCAGGGGCAGGCTGTTCTCGGTCTCGCTCAGGATGCGCACGAAATCCTCGACGTCGAGCGCCTTCAGCTCGACTCGGATCGGCAGCCGGCCCTGCAACTCGGGCAGCATGTCCGACGGCTTGGCGAGGTGGAAGGCGCCCGAGGCGATGAACAGGATATGGTCGCTGCGCACCGGCCCGTGCTTGGTCGCCACCGTCGTGCCCTCGATCAGCGGCAACAGGTCGCGCTGCACGCCCTCCCGGCTCACGTCGGCGCCGCCGATGCGCTCCGAGCGGCCGGTGATCTTGTCGATCTCGTCGAGGAAGACGATGCCGTTCTGCTCGACCAGGTCGATGGCCTCGGCGACCACCTGGTCCTCGTCGAGCAGGTTGTCGCTCTCCTCGGCCATCAGCAGTTCGTAGCTCTCGCCGACGGAGAGGCGCTTGGTCTTGGTCGCGCCGCCCAGCGCCTTGCCGAGCATGTCGTTGAGGTTGATCATGCCCATCTGGGCGCCCGGCATGCCGGGGATGTCGAAGGTCGGCAGGCCGCCGCCGCGGCTGTCGCGCACCTCCAGCTCGATCTCCTTGCCGTCCAGCTCGCCGGCGCGCAGCCGCTTGCGGAAGCTCTCGCGGGTGTCCTTGCGCGCGTTCTCGCCGACCAGGGCGTCGAGCACCCGCTCCTCGGCCGCCATCTCGGCCCGGGCGGTGACCGACTTGCGCAGCCGCTCCCGGGTCATGCCGATGGCGATTTCGACCAGGTCGCGCACGATCTGCTCGACATCCCGGCCGACATAGCCGACCTCGGTGAACTTGGTCGCCTCGACCTTGAGGAAGGGCGCGTTGGCGAGGCGGGCGAGGCGGCGGGCGATCTCGGTCTTGCCGCAGCCGGTCGGCCCGATCATCAGGATGTTCTTGGGCAGCACCTCTTCCTTCATCGCGTCGTCGAGCTGCTGGCGCCGCCAGCGGTTGCGCAACGCCACGGCCACCGCCTTCTTGGCGTCCTTCTGGCCGACGATGAAGCGGTCGAGTTCCGAGACGATCTCGCGCGGGCTGAAGGCGGTCGGGGTGTAGCCGGTCATACGCGCTCGATCACGATCTGGTCGTTGGTATAGATGCAGATGTCGGCGGCGATCGCCATGGCGCGGCGCGCGACCTCCTCGGCCGGAAGCTCGGTCTCCGCCATCAGCGCCTTGGCCGCCGCCAGGGCAAAGGGCCCGCCGCTGCCGATGCCGATCAGGCCGTCCTCCGGCTCCAGCACGTCGCCGTTGCCGGTCAGCACCAGCGAAACGTCCCTGTCGGCCACCGCCATCATGGCCTCCAGCCGGCGCAGATAGCGGTCGGTGCGCCAGTCCTTGGCCATTTCCACGCAGGCCCGGGTGAGCTGGCCGGGATGCTGCTCCAGCTTGCCCTCCAGCCGCTCGAACAGGGCGAAGGCGTCGGCGGTCGCGCCGGCGAAGCCGACCACCACCTTGCCGTCGGCGAGCCGGCGCACCTTGCGCGCGCCGCCCTTGAGCACGGTGGCGCCGAAGGTGACCTGGCCGTCGCCGGCCACGACGACGTCGCCGCCGCGCCGGACCGAAAGGATGGTCGTGCCGTGGAACAGGAGGGTGTCGGGATCGCTCATTCCGCCCTGTATGTGGCGCGGCGGCGGCGCGGGTCAACACGGGGCGGATGCGGTCCCGGTTTCAGACGGGGTCTCGGTCGGGGTCTCGGCGCACGCGCCGTCCCGACCTACATTCGGATGCAACGGCAGGAATTCCGGGTTAAGAACGGGCGAAAGACGCCGGAGGCTCCCGATGAACCAGGCCACAGGCCCCGATACCACCGTCGACGCGCCGGCCGCGCGCACCGCAAGCGTGGCGCGGCGGACCAAGGAAACGCAGATCGACGTGTCGCTCAACCTCGACGGTAGCGGCGACTATGCGGTCGATACCGGCATCGGCTTCCTCGACCACATGATGGAGCAATTGTCGCGCCATTCGCTGATCGACCTCGACCTGAAGGCGGTCGGCGACCTGCATATCGATTTCCACCACACGACGGAGGATACCGGCATCGCCATCGGCGAGGCGGTCAGCCGGGCGCTCGGCGACCGCCGGGGCATCCGGCGCTACGGCGACGCGCTGATCCCGATGGACGAGACGCTGACACGGGTCGCGCTGGACTGCTCGAACCGGCCCTACCTGATCTGGAAGGTCGGCTTCTCGAAGCCCAAGCTCGGCGAGATGGATACGGAGCTGTTCAAGGAATGGTTCCAGGCCTTCGCCCAGGCCGCCGGAATCACGCTCCATGTCGAGAACCTCTACGGCGAGAACAACCACCATATCGTCGAGAGCTGCTTCAAGGGGCTGGCCCGCTCGCTGCGCAGCGCCATCGAGCCCGATCCGCGCAAGGCGGACGCCGTGCCCTCGACCAAGGGGGTGCTGGGTGGTTCCCTGTAGCCGCGCCGCCGGTCTTTACCGGTTCCTGCGCCTCTTCCTGGGCCGGCTTTCGGGCCTGCCGGGGGGAGGCGGTGGCTGACGGCGTCGCCATCGTCGACTATGGCGCCGGCAATCTGCGTTCGGCGGAGAAGGCGTTCATCCGCATGGCCGGCGAGGCCGGCGGCGGGCTGCCGGTCGTGGCGACCGGCGACGCCGACCGGGTCGCCCGAGCGAGCCATATCGTGCTGCCGGGGCAGGGCGCCTTCGCCGACTGCCGTTGCGGGCTGTATGCAGTGGACGGTATGGTTGAAGCGCTGACGGAAGCGGTGACGGTGCGCGGCGCGCCGTTTCTCGGCATCTGCGTCGGCATGCAGCTGCTCGCCGACCGCGGCCTGGAGCATGGCGAGACGCCGGGTTTCGGCTGGGTGCCCGGCGAGGTCGCGGCCCTCGAGCCCGACGATCCCGGCCTCAAAATCCCCCATATGGGCTGGAACGACCTGAAATTTCACGACACCGGCCGCAGCGCAACCGGCGCCAACGGGCGCCATCCGGTGCTGGCCGGCCTGGCGGACGGGGACCATGCCTATTTCGTCCATTCCTACGGCTATCGCTGCGCCGGGGAGGCGGATCTGCTGGCGACCTGCGATTATGGCGGGCCGGTCGCGGCGATCGTCGGGCGGGACAACCTCATCGGCACCCAGTTCCATCCGGAAAAGAGCCAGCAGGCCGGCCTGCGCCTGATCGCCAACTTCCTGGCGTGGCGGCCATGACCGGCCCTTCCCGGCAGGGCCGGCCGCGGCAAAGCCGATCGCGAACGCGGTCCGGCGGCCGCAGGGGCGCCCCGCCGCCGCCCGATCCGCCACCCAACCCGCCGCCCGATCTGCCATTGGCCCGCAAGGCGCCCGAATCGATCCTCGGCGTCGAGGCCGTCACCCGTTTCGAGCATGGCGACCTCAACGACATCTGCGACGCGGCCGAAGACGCGATCAACGCCGGCGGCGGCTTCGGCTGGCTCCGGGCGCCGGACCGGACGGTGCTGGAAAGCTACTGGAAGGGCGTGCTGGTCGTCCCCGAACGCATCCTGATCGTCGCCCGGATCGACCGCACGGTCTGCGGCGCGGCGCAACTGGTCCGGCCGGCGCCGAACAACGAGGCGCGGGCCTTCGCCGTCCAGCTCGAACACGCTTTCATCGCGCCCTGGGCGCGCGGCCACGGCCTGGCCCGCATGCTGATGGAAAGGGCCGAGGTGCTGGCCCGCAACGAAGGGTTCGACGTCATCACGCTCGATGTCCGCGCGACGCAGAAACGCGCGATCCGCCTGTACGAATCGATGGGCTATGTCCGCTGGGGCCGCAACCCCTTCTATGCCCGGGTCGACGGCAAGCCGGTCGCCGGCCTGTATTACTGGAAGAACCTGGGCGCGGCGCCCGACGCGGCGCCCAACGCGGCACCGGGCACGGGAACGGGCGGGCCGGGATGATCCTGTATCCGGCGATCGACCTCAAGGACGGCCGGTGCGTGCGCCTGCTGAAGGGCGATTTCGGGCGCGAGACCGTCTTCAACGACGATCCGGCCGACCAGGCCGCGCAATTCCAGTCCCAGGGGTTCGAGTGGCTGCATGTCGTCGATCTCAATGGCGCCGTCGAGGGGCGGGCGGTCAACCGGGCGGGCGTCGAGGCGATCCTCGGCGCCGTGACGATCCCGGTCCAGCTGGGCGGCGGCATCCGCGACATGGCGGGGATCGAGACGTGGCTGGAGCGCGGCCTGGCGCGCGTAATCCTCGGCACGGTCGCGCTCACCGAGCCCGGCCTGGTGCGACAGGCGGCGCAGGCCTTTCCCGGCCGGGTCGCCGTCGGCATCGACGCGCGCGGCGGCCGGGTCGCCACCCAGGGCTGGCTCGAGACCTCGGACGTGGACGCCGTCGATCTCGCCCGGTCGTTCGAGGATGCCGGCGTCGCCGCGATCGTCTATACCGACATCGAGCGCGACGGCGCGCTCCGGGGCGTCAACGTCGCGGCAACGGCCGGGCTCGCCCGGGCCGTCGGCGCGCCGGTCATCGCGTCCGGCGGGGTCGCCGGGCTGGACGACCTCCGGGCGCTGAAACGGGAGGCGGGCAGCGGAATCGAGGGCGTCATATGCGGCCGGGCGCTCTATGACGGAAAAATCGATCCGGAACAGGCGCTTGCGCTGCTCGGCGATAAAAAATGAGTACCCGTATAAAAACGAAGCGACCCGGAATCGCCGCCCCGGCCGTGGAGGCCGTGCGCCGGATTTCCGTTCCGCCGACCGCCAGAGTGCGGTATCTTCAAGGGGCGGAGGCTGCCGTCGGGCGGGCGGCTGCGGGCTGAGGAGACATAATTCGTGATACGGGTACGTTGCCTGTCTGCGCTTGCCGCCGCTTTCTGCTTCGTTTTGGGCGGGAGCGTCCCCACAGATCTCAGGGCAGATTCCAAGGCGGATCCCAGAGGGGTCTGGCTCACCCCCGGCGGCGCGTCGCGTGTCGAGATCGCGCGGTGCGGCAGCAGGTTGTGCGGCAAGATCGTCTGGCTCAAGGAGCCGAACGACGCGCAGGGCCGGCCGCTGCGGGACGCCAGGAACGAAGACGAGTCGCTGCGCTCCCGGCCGATCCTGGGCCTGCCGCTGCTGACCGGGCTTCCGATCGAGGCGGCGGACGGCAAGTGGGAGGACGGCAATGTCTACAGTCCCAGGAAGGGCAAGGCCTACCGTGCGGAACTGGAACTCGACGGCCCGGACACCCTGAAGGTCCGCGCCTGCACATGGCTCGGTTGCCGGACCCAGATCTGGAAACGGGTCAGGTGACGGCCCGCCCGATCTGGACCGGCGGGCGCTCCGTATCCTCGAAGAGCGGAGCCTGCCGCTCGGGCGGGCAGCCGCGGACTGAGGAGAAATGAGCCATGATCCGGATACCTTGCCTGTCTGCATTTGCCGCCGTTTTCTGCCTCACGCTCGGCGGCGTCGCCCCCGCAGATTCCAGGGCCGATCCCAGAGGGGTCTGGCTGACGCCGGGCGGCAAGTCGCATGTCGAGATCGCGCCATGCGGCGAGAAGCTGTGCGGCAAGATCGTCTGGCTCGCTGAACCGAACAATGAACAGGGCCAACCGAAGCGGGACGCCGAAAACGCGGACGAGTCGCTGCGCTCCCGGCCGATCCTGGGCCTGCCGCTGCTGACCGGGTTTCCGCAGGAACCGGAGGACGGCGTGTGGGACGACGGCGATATCTACAATCCCGAGGACGGCAAGACCTACAGTTCGGAACTTGAAATGAACGACCGGGACACCCTTAAGGTCAGCGGCTGTGTGTGGATCTTCTGCCAGTCCCAGATCTGGGAGCGGGTGAAATGACGGCCCGCCCGATCTGGACCGGCGGGCGCAAATCGGCCTTCGGCTGGGCGCTCTACGACTGGGCGAACTCGCCCTTCACCACCGTCGTCACGACCTTCATCTTCGCCGCCTATTTCGCCGGCGCCATCGCGCCGGACAAGACGACCGGCGCCTCCCAGTGGGCGTTCACCCAGGGCGCGGCCGCCTTCGTCATGGCATTCCTCAGCCCGGTCCTCGGCGCGATCGCCGACCACGGCAGGGGCCGCAAGGCCTGGATCGTCTTCTGGACCCTGGTCATGATCGCCGCGTCGGCCGCCCTGTGGTGGGGCGCGCCGGGCGTCGATTCGACGGCCCTCGTGCTCACCGCGGCCTTTATCGGCGTGATCGGCTTCGAGATGGGCCTCGTCTTCTACAACGCCATGCTGCCCGGCCTCGCCCCGGCCAGCCATATCGGCCGGCTCTCCGGCTGGTCCTGGGGGCTGGGCTATATCGGCGGCCTGGCCTGCCTGATCCTGCTGCTGTTCCTGTTCGTCCAGCCGGCGGTCGCACCCTTCGGCCTCGACAAGACGGCGGCCGAGCATGTCCGGATCGCCGGCCCCGTGGTCGCCCTGTGGGCGTTGGTCTTCAGCCTGCCGCTGTTTTTTTTCACGGCGGATACACCGGGGGCCGGGCTGCCCATTGGCCGGGCGGTCGGCGCCGGTCTGCGCACGCTGGGCAACACCCTCGCCAACATCCGGCGGCACCGGAATATCGCGCGCTTCCTCATCGCCCGGATCTTCTATGTCGACGGGCTGAACACGATCTTCGCCGTCGGGGCGATCTACGCCGCTGCGGTCTTCGGCATGGATACCGCGGAGGTCCTGGTCTTCGGCATCGTCGTGAACGTCACGGCCGGCCTCGGCGCCTTCGCCTTCGCCTGGCTGGACGACCGGCTGGGCGCCAAATCGACCGTGCTGCTGGGCGTCGCCGGCGTAACGGTTTGCGGCATTCCGATGCTGTTTGTCGGCGACAAGACGTGGTTCTACGTCCTCGGCGGGATCATGGGCCTGTTTTTCGGTCCGGCCCAGGCGGCGAGCCGTTCGCTGATGAGCCATCTTGCGCCCCGGGGGCAGGAGGCCGAAATGTTCGGCCTCTACGCCTTTGCCGGGAAATGTACGGCCTTTCTCGGCCCCTGGATTTTCGGCATCGTCACCCTGGCCGCCGGCCCGCGCTGGGGCATGGCGACGGTCGTGCCGTTCCTGATCGTCGGCGCGCTGATCCTGCTGAAGGTCGACACCGGCAAGGCTGCGCGGGCGGCGCCGCCCGCGACGTAATCCGCTCCGTCAGTGCCGGAAGTGCCGCATGCCGGTGAACACCATGGCGAGGCCGCGCTCGTCGGCCGCCGCGATCACCTCGTCGTCGCGCACCGACCCGCCCGGCTGAATGACCGCCGTCGCGCCGGCTTCCGCTGCCGCCACCAGCCCGTCGGCGAAGGGGAAGAAGGCGTCGGACGCGACGACGGAGCCGACGACCGGCGACTCATTCAGCCCGGCGCCGCGCGCCGCGTCCTCGGCCTTGCGCGCTGCGATCCGGGCGGCGTCGACCCGGCTCATCTGTCCCGCGCCGATGCCCACGGTCCGCCGGTCCCGCGCATAGACGATGGCGTTGGATTTGACATGCTTGCACACCGTGAAGGCGAATAGCATGTCCGCGACCTCGTTCTTGGTCGGCATCCGTTTCGTCTTCACGGCGAGATCGCCCGCGGTCACCCGGGCGTCGCGCGACTGGACGAGGAAACCGCCGGCGACGCTGCGCACGGCCATGCGGTCCGCCGCCCGGTCGGGCATGTGCTCGGTCAGCAGCAGGCGAAGATTTTGCTTTTCGGCCAGAATGCGGCGGGCGTCGGTGTTGGCGTCGGGCGCGACGATGACCTCGGAAAAGATGTCCGCGATCCGCCCGGCCGCCGCGCCGTCAAGCGGGCGGTTGCAGGCGATGACCCCGCCGAAGGCGCTGACCGGATCGCAGGCCAGCGCGAGCGGCCAGGCGTCGGCGACCGAATCCGCGCTGGCGACGCCGCACGGGTTGGCGTGCTTGATAATGGCGACCGCCGGGCGGTCGAATTCCGCCGCCAGCTCCCAGGCCGCGTCGGCGTCGTTGATGTTGTTGTAGCTCAGCGCCTTGCCCTGGACCTGCACCGCATCCGCAATGCCGTAAGGCGCGCTGCCGTCGGCATAGAAGGCCGCCGTCTGGTGCGGATTTTCCCCGTAGCGCAGGATCTGCCGCCGCCGGCCGGCGAAGGTCAGCCGTTCCGGGAACGGCTCGCCGTCCTGCCCGGCGAACCAGCGCGAGATCGCCGAATCGTAGGCCGCCGTCCGGGCAAAGGCCCGCGCCGCCAGGCTTTGGCGCAGGTCGGCCGACACCGTGCCGTTGTTTGTTTTGTAATCATTCAAAAATGTCGGATAGTCCGCCGGGTCTGTCAGAACCGCAACAAACTGGTGGTTTTTCGCTGCCGCCCGGATCAGCGCCGGTCCGCCGATATCGATATTTTCGACGCAGTCCGCGAAATCCCCGCCGCCGGCGACGGTGTCCTCGAACGGATAGAGATTGACGGCGACCAGATCGATCGTGGCGATGCCGTGGGCCGCCATCGCCGCCCGGTGCCCGTCGTCGTCGCGCCGGGCGAGGATGCCGCCGTGAATCGCCGGATGGAGCGTCTTGACCCGCCCGTCGAGAATCTCCGGATGGCCGGTGCAGTCCGACACGTCGGTCACGGCGATGCCGGCGTTGCGCAGGGCCTGCGCCGTGCCGCCGGTCGACAGGATCTCGACGCCCCGCGCGGCCAGCGCTTCGGCAAGGCCGGCCAGCCCGGTCTTGTCGGAAACCGAGATCAGCGCGCGGGCGATGGGAACGGGGTCGGTCATAAGGTGCGAGATGCGCTGGTCCGGACAGCGGCAAGGCGGCCGGCCGGGCGCCAGGCTGTTGTAAGGCCGGCCGGCAAGGGACGCGAACACTAACCCGGATCGCCCGCTGCGGCCACGCCCGGAGTCGGTTTCGCCAGACAAGGCAACGGTCCCCCCTCCCCCAAGGGGAGGGGGATTCGTTTCGTGCTCTATTTGCAAAGGAATTCTCAGAGAGAAGGATTCGGGCAGTTGTGCCGCCCTTTCGCAGGGCAATCCCCCGGCGAAGCAGCGGAGCCGAATCGGAAGGCGCGATGAAAATGCCGCACATGCGGTCCGCCGCCGGCGGCGCATAACGACCCGGACCGTTGCACCGTCGCCTGACGGCGGCAGCCCCGGAACAGGAGGCGTTTCGTCGGCATGAAACTTCCCGAACGGATCGCCGTTATCGGGCTGGGCTATGTCGGCCTGCCGCTCGCCGTGGCGCTGGACCGGCGGTTCGACGTCACCGGAATCGACCGGGACCCGGACCGGATCGCCGCCCTGCGCGCCGGACGGGACGTCACGCGCGAGGTGCCGGACGACGCGCTCGGGTCGACCGCGGCGCGCTTTTCCGCCGACCCCGCGGCGATGGCCGGCGCCGACCTGTTCATCGTGGCGGTGCCGACGCCGGTCGATGCCGGCAACGCGCCGGACCTGGCCGCCGTCCGGTCCGCCATGGCAAGCGTCGGCGTCCATCTGCGCCCCGGGACGACCGTCGTTCTGGAAAGCACCGTCTATCCGGGCGCGACCGAAGAGGTGTGCCGGCCGATCCTCGAGCGGGAGTCCGGCCTCGCCGCCGCGGACTTCTTCCTCGGATATTCGCCGGAGCGCATGAACCCCGGCGACCGGCAGCACGGGCTCGCCGAACTCACCAAGGTCGTGGCCGGCGAAAC
Organism: Alphaproteobacteria bacterium; assembly: GCA_965202925.1. Classification (GTDB taxonomy): domain Bacteria; phylum Pseudomonadota; class Alphaproteobacteria; order Bin65; family Bin65; genus Bin65. The sequence goes on from CBDBCG010000006.1 coordinate 375,200, forward strand.
GGCCGAGGTCGCCGACATGCTGGCCGCCGTCTACGGCACGGTGACCGGCGGCAACGTGTTCGTCGCCCGGGACATAAGGACCGCCGAGGCGGCCAAGGTGATCGAGAACGCCCAGCGGGACATCAACATCGCCTTCGTCAACGAAGTCGCGATGATCTTCAACAAGCTGGGCCTGTCCGCCTACGACGTGCTCGATGCCGCGCGCACGAAATGGAATTTCCTGCCCTTCACGCCCGGCCTGGTCGGCGGCCACTGTATCGGCATCGATCCCTACTATCTGGCGCACCGGGCGGCCGAGGTCGGCCACGACCCGGAGATCATCCTGGCCGGCCGCCGGATCAACGACGAGATGGGCCGCTATGTGGCGCAGGCGATCGACGCGGCGCTCGGCCGGCCGTCGGAGATCCTGGTCCTCGGCCTCGCCTTCAAGGAAAATGTGCCGGACCTGCGCAACACCAGGGTCGTCGATATCGTCCGCACGCTGGCCGCCGCCGGCCACACCGTCCGGGTCCACGACGCCTTCGCCGATCCCGGGGAGGCGCGGCGCGAATACGGCATCGGTCTGGTGCCGGATCTGGCGGGCGGGCCGTATGACGCCGTTGTCGGCGCGGTCATGCACGACCCGTATCTCAGCCTGGACGAGGCCGATTTCCGCCGGCTGCTGCGCGACGGCGGCCTGCTCGCCGATGTCAAGGGGATGTGGCGCGGGCTCGCGCTGCCGGACGCCGTCCGCCGCTGGTCGCTCTGAACCGCCGGGCGGCGGGTCCGGCCCGCCCGCCGAAACGGGCCCTCAGCGGCGCCGGATCGCCCAGCGCACGGCGCGGGGCTCCGCGCCGCGATATTCCCCGGACAGGACGATCTGGCGGGTGCGCTCCCGTCCGTTGCGCGCGCCCTGGTAAAAGCTGTCTTCGACGCGGATCGTCACGCCGCTTTCGGTGTGAAACTGCCAGTTGCCCGCGCCCTGGCGGCTGAAGTCGATGATCCGGCCGCCCTTTTCCCAGATCGACATCGAATCGATGGAAACGTCCGGATGCAGATGGAACCGGACGGCGAACTCGACATCCGGATTGCGCCGGGATTGCTCGGGACGGGCGAGGATATCCTGCCCGCGGACGTCCTCGCCGTTGGACGACACGTAGATGCGTCTTGTGTGCTTGACATCGAAGGACGGCACATAGCCGTCGTGCGAGCCCTCGATCAGCAGGGCGCCGTCGAGATTGCGGCGCTTGGCGCTCACTTCGGCCGGCCGCCGGCCGAGGCCGCCGTTGCGGTGCAGCTGCGACGAATTCCGGTCCTCGACGACCAGCGTCGAATGGGCCGCCGAGATCCGGCCGGCGAAGGCCCACTCGCTGTTCGGCTTCCAGTAGCTGCCGCAGTTGACGATCAGCCGCGACCGGCCGGCGCTCATCTCGAGGCTCAGCAGGCCGGCATGGGCCAGGTCGTCATGCCCCGGCGGCGGCGGCATGCCGCTGTCCATGATGACCGTCGTGCGCCCCGCCATGACCCGCTGGAAGCCGGTATGCGCCGAATGTTCCGGCGGATTTCCGGTCGAGCCCGACTGGTTCAGCGTCATGTCGATCTGCCAGTCCTGCTCCTCGAAGCCGCCGTTGAACACGGCCAGCCCGCCGTCGCCGAGGCGCATGCCGCGCAGCATCGGCGCCGCCCGGTCGATGGCGCCCTGGACCACGGGCGACGAATCCTGATGGCTCGACGCCAGCACGTTGCGCACGTCGATCAGGTCGCGCAGAATCGCATGCTGCAGGGTCGGGCAGCGCTCGGCCGCGCCGCCGTCGGCATGGATCCGGTGCTCGATTTCATGCTCCAGCAGCGTCAGTCCCCGGTACAGCCGCGGCTGGGCGCTGGGCAGGCAGGCGCCGACATAGATCAGGCCCTTGGCGGCCCGCACCCGCCGCGCGCCCCGGGTCGTTTTCCGGGTTACGGTCGCCAGATGCTTCGACTGGCGCGCGATGCTCTGGAGAACCCGGTCGCGAAACCGGTCCTCGGCGCCGCGGCAGAAATAGTCGTATTGGTTCAGCCAGTTGATCAGCCGCTCGGCGGTAATTTCGGCGCGCCAGCCATGGCGGTGATACCGGCCGAACCGGTCGATCCAGTCGCTGATCATTTCGCGGCCCAGCCGCCGGCCGGCGTCGGAGCCGGTTGCCCGCAGGTCGCGCAGCCAGGCGAAGTCGTGGGGTTCGAGCGCCAGCTCCTCGCCGCGCCAGAGCTTGTCGTTCCTGAAGTTGAAGGCGCCGCGCAGGATCGCCTTGCCGGTCTCGGAATCGCCGGGCCAGGGATCGTGCGGAACCAGCAGCACCTGCGTCGCCCGCGTGCCGCCCAGCCGCCACTGGTAGATCGCGCTGCGGTACCAGGCGCCGGCCAGGCGCATGCGCAGGCTCTCGATCCCGCGCGATACCGATATCGAATAGCCCCTGACCACGAACCGCTGCCGGTCTTCAGACGCCGCGCAGACTGCGGATATTCGCCGCGTAGCGGTCCGGCCCGCCGGCGAAGACGGCGGTGCCGGCAACCAGCACGTTGGCGCCGGCGGCGACCGCCTGCGCCGCCGTTTCGGCATTGATCCCGCCGTCCACCTCCAGATCGATCGGCCGGTCCTGCCCATCGATCAGCCGGCGCAGCGCGCGCAGCTTGTCGAGTTGCGAGGCGATGAAGCTCTGGCCGCCGAAACCCGGGTTGACCGACATGACCAGGATCAGATCGACCATGTCCAGTACCGGCTCCACCGCCGCCGCCGGGGTGCCGGGATTGAGGGAAACGCCGGCCTTCCGGCCCAGACCCTTGATTTTTTGCAGGGTCCGGTGGAGATGCGGTCCGGCCTCGGCGTGGACCGTGACGATGTCGGCGCCGGCGTCTGCGAAGGCGTCGATGAACGGATCGACCGGCGCGACCATCAGATGGACGTCGAAGGTCTTCGCAGAATGCGGGCGCAGCGCTTTCACCACACCCGGCCCGATGGTCAGGTTCGGCACGAAATGGCCGTCCATGACGTCGATATGGATATAGTCCGCGCCGGCTGCGTCGACGGCGCGCGCCTCCTCGCCCAGCCGGGCGAAGTCGGCCGAGAGCATCGACGGGGCGATCAGGACAGGCTGAGCCATGACGGAAGCTTTTCCGGGCGAGCCGGCGGAGCGGGACCGGAACCTTTGTCTATTTGCGGTATGTGGCGGCGCATTGGAAGAGGTTTGGCCGCAGGCCGCAAGACGCCATCTCGTCCGGGCGGATTCCGGTCAGGCGCGCCGCCGGATTCGGGCGATGAAGAAGCCGTCCATCCCGCCCAGCGCCGCCAGATGGCAGGGCAGGGTCTGCACATCGCCCTCGGGCGTCAGGGCGTCGGCCACGGGCCCGAGTTCCGCCGCGTCGACCGGCGCGCGCTCGAACGCCGGAGCCTGCGCCAGAAAGCGGGCAATCGGGCCGGGCCCTTCCTCCGCCTCGAGCGAGCAGACGGCATAGACCAGGACTCCGCCGGGCCGCAGCTGCGCCGCGGCGTTGGCGAGCAACGCCGCCTGCACCCGGGCGAGCGCGGCAATGTCGGCCTCCGTCTTTGTCCAGGCGATATCGGGCCGCCGCCGCAGCGTGCCGGTGGCGCTGCACGGCGCATCCAGCAGGATGGCGCCCGCCGGCTCCGGATGCCGCCAGCTTGCGGCATCGGCCTCGACGATGTCGGCCTGCAGCCGGAGCCGGCGCAAGTTGTCGCGCAGGCGCTTCAGCCGCCCCGCCGACCGGTCGACGGCGACGACCCGCGCGCCCGTCGCCGCCAGCTGGGCGGTCTTGCCCCCGGGCGCGGCGCACAGATCGAGCACGAGGCCGCCTTCGGGCATCGGAAGCAGTTGCGCCGGCAGGGCTGCGCCGGCGTCCTGGACCCACCAGCCGCCGCCGCTACGGCCCCCGTCGCGGCCTTCTCCTCCCTCGTAGCCGTCGAGGCCGGCGACCGGCCCGGCCGCGCGCCGCACGGTGTTGCCCCACAGAACCGCGCCGTCCAGCCGCGCCGCCCAGCCTTCGGGATCGCGGGCGACGCTGATGTCGAGCGGCGGTTCGGCGCGCAGGGCGGAGGCGATGGCGGCCGCGGTGTCGCGCCCGAAGCGGTCGATCCAGCGCCCGGTGAGCCATTCGGGCAATGCGGCGAACGGGGCGTCCGGCATCGTCTCGAGGCGGCTGCGTTCACGCTGCGCCCGGCGCAGCACGGCGTTGACCAGCGCGCGGTACCGGCCGAGGCGCAGCGGGCCGGCCAGTGCGACGCTGCTGTCGACGGCGGCATGGTCCGGGACATCGAGCAGCAGCAGCTGGGCGAGCCCGGCCTCGAGCAGCAGGCGGACGCGCAGCCGCCCGGCCGGCAGGGGCCGGTCGAGCAGGCTGTCGACCGCCGCCAGCAGGACGCCGCGGTAACGCAGCACCGTGAGCACGAGCCGGTGGGCGAAGCGCCGGTCCCGTTCGTCGGCAAGCCCGTCAAGGCGCCGCGGCAGGACCGTATCGAGCGGCAACCGCCGATGGAGAATGTCGACCAGCGCTGCATGGGCGCAGAGCCGCGCCGGATCGTGGCCCGGACTCACGCCCGGACCTGTGGCGGGACGCCGGTCTGTCGGAAAACGGCCATATCGGGACGGTTCTCCTTGCCGTATATGGCGATATCCTTCCCCAACTTGGATGGTGCGTCGGCCCGGTGCAAGATACGGCAAGACGGCCCCGCGCAAGACGGACCCCGCAAGACGGACCCCGCAAGACGGCAGGGCGGGGCGACGGGAGAAACGGAAATGGCGCAGGAAAAACAGCAAACCGGCAGACCGTCGTCACCGGCGGCGAAGCCGGCTGGATCGACGGACGATAGGGCCGCCGACACGTCGGACGGCACGAAGATCGAAGAACGCGCCGCCGGATCCGATGCCGGGGAGATCGGCGGACCTGCCGGCCCGGAGCCAACCCGCTACGGCGACTGGGAGGTCGGCGGCCGCTGCACGGATTTTTGATCCCGGCTCTTCGATGCGGCCCCTCGATACGGCGCGCAAGCGCGCCTACTCGGGATGAGGGAATTTGGTGGCGCTTTGCCCCATCCGGCACGCCTCTCCCTCACCCTGAGTAGCCCCGGCCGTCAGGCCGGGGCGTATCGAAGGGCGGGGCGTATCGAAGGGCGGGAGGGCCGGTCTCCTACCGCGTCGGCACCGGCGTATCGCCGGAATAGTCGTAGAAGCCGCGCCCGACCTTGCGGCCGAGCCAGCCGGCCTCGACATATTTCACGAGCAGCGGACACGGCCGGTATTTCGAATCGGCGAGGCCGTCGTACAGCACCTGCATGACGGCGAGCGCGGTATCGAGGCCGATGAAGTCGGCCAGCTCGAGCGGCCCCATCGGATGGTTGGCGCCCAGCTTCATCGCCGTGTCTATGGCTTCGACCGTGCCGACGCCCTCATAGAGGGTGTAGATCGCCTCGTTGATCATCGGCAGCAGGATGCGGTTGACGATAAAGGCCGGAAAATCCTCGGACTGGGCGACCGTCTTGCCCAGGCTGCGCGCCAGCGCGGCGACCGTGCTGTAGGTTTCCTCGTTCGTCCCCAGGCCGCGGATCAGCTCGATCAGCTGCATCATCGGCACCGGATTCATGAAATGCATGCCGATGAAGCGTTCCGGCCGGTCGGTGACCGCGGCCAGCCGGGTAATCGAGATCGACGACGTGTTGGACGCGATGATCGCATCCTGCTTCAGGTTGCCGGACAGCTGCTTGAGGATGGCGCGCTTGGTCGCCTCGTCCTCGGTCGCCGCCTCGATGACGATGTCGCACTCCTGCATCGGCTCGAGGCCGAGGGACGGCGTGATGCGCTTGAGCGCATCGTCGATATCGCGGTCCGCGATCACCCCGCGGCGCAACTGGCGTTCCAGATTGCCGCGGATGGTCGCCATCGCCCGCTCGAGCGCGGCCTCGTCGATGTCGTTCAGAATGACGTCGTAGCCGTTCAGCGCCGAAACGTGCGCGATGCCGTTGCCCATCTGGCCGGCGCCGATGACACCCACTTTCTCGATTGTCAGCGTCCTGGTCCTTTCAACACCGCGGCCCCCGGCCCGTCCGGGGCCGTCGCCGCGTACCGGTGCGTTACCTGCGCACCTCGACAGTGTCCAGTTCGGCGGACAGTTCGGGCACCGCCTTGAACAGGTCGGCGACCAGGCCGTAGTCCGCAACCTGGAAAATCGGCGCTTCCTCGTCCTTGTTGATCGCCACGATGACCTTCGAATCCTTCATCCCGGCCAGATGCTGGATCGCGCCGGAGATGCCGACCGCGATATAGAGGTCCGGCGCGACCACCTTGCCGGTCTGGCCGACCTGGTAGTCGTTGGGCACAAAGCCGGCGTCGACCGCCGCGCGAGAGGCGCCGACCGCGGCGCCAAGCTTGTCAGCGACCTCCTCCAGCATCGGGAAATTCTCGCCCGACTGCATGCCGCGCCCGCCGGAAATCACGACCCGGGCCGAGGTCAGCTCCGGCCGGTCGGAGCGCGACAGCTCCTGACCGACGAATTCGCTGCCTTCGATATCGGCGCCGGCGCCGATCGCCTCCACCGTCCCGCTGCCGCCTTCGGCCGCGACGGCGTCGAACGCCGTCTGGCGCACGGTCACGACCTTCACGCCGTCGGTCGACCGAACGGTCGCCATCGCGTTGCCGGCATAGATCGGCCGGACAAAGGTGTCCGCGCCCTCGACGCCGGTGATGTCGGAAACCTGTTGAACGTCCAGCAGCGCCGCGACCCGCGGCATGACATTCTTGCCATGGGTCGTCGCCGTCGCCACCAGGTGGGTATAGCCATCGGCCAGTCCGGCGATCAGGGCCGCCAGATCCTCGGCCAGTCCATGCGCCAGGTGCGCGCCGTCGGCATGCAGCACCTTGGCGACGCCGCTCACCTGCGCGCACTCCGTGGCCACGGCGCCGCAGCTCTCGCCGGCGACCAGCATATGGATCTCGTCGCCCATATCCCGCGCCGCCGCGACCGCGCTGAGCGTCGCGACATTCAGGCTTGCGTTATCGTGTTCCGCCAGGACGAGAACCGTCATGTCCCGCCGTCTCCCCTTGTGTCCGTTCCCCGTTCTCCGCCGGATCCGGCCGTTCCGGCCGGCCGGTCAGATGACCTTCGCCTCGTTCTGCAGCTTGCCGACCAGTTCGGCGACGGTCTCGACCTTCACGCCGCCGGCGCGCTTTTCCGGCTCGACGACGCTCAGCACTTCCAGCCGCGGCGCGGTGTCGACGCCCAGCTCGTCCGGCGTCAGCCGGTCGATCGGCTTCTTCTTCGCCTTCATGATGTTGGGCAGCGAGGCGTAGCGCGGCTCGTTGAGGCGCAGGTCGGTGGTGACCACCGCCGGCAGGCTCGTCCGGATGGTTTCCAGCCCGCCGTCGACTTCGCGGGTCACCGTCAGGCCGCCGTTTTCGGCCTTCACCTCTGAGGCGAATGTCGCCTGCGGCCAGCCGAGCAGGGCGGCGAGCATCTGGCCGGTCTGATTCGAATCGTCGTCGATCGCCTGCTTGCCCAGGATCACGATATCCGGATTTTCCTTTGCGACCGCCGCTGCGATCAGCTTGGCGACGGCGAGCGGCTCCAGCGGATCGTCGGTCACGACGTGGATGCCGCGGTCGGCGCCCATGGCAAGGGCCGTGCGGATGGTCTCCTGACACTGCTGGATGCCGAGGCTGATGGCGACGATCTCGCTCGCCGTGCCGGCCTCCTTCATCCGCACCGCCTCCTCGACCCCGATCTCGTCGAACGGGTTCATGGACATCTTGACGTTCGCGAGCTCGACGCCCGAGCCGTCGGATTTCACGCGGACCTTCACGTTGTAGTCGATCACGCGCTTGACAGCGACGAGGACTTTCATCGGCGGCTTATCTGAAAGGGGGCGGCCGGTGTGGCGCTTGGCAGGCGCGCCCGGCGGCGTCCGTTGATCCTAACCGGTATGGCAGGAGGCCGCTTCCGGCACCCGGAACGGCCCCCGTTTTTCGCACTGCACCATATTGGATGTTACGAAACGGAGTCAACGCGCGCCGCGCCGCTTCCCGTCCAGGCCCGGCTGCAACCTGTAGTCGCGTCGGCCGGCGCGTGTCACCCGTCCATCCGGCGCAGGCCTTCGCGCAGATAGGCGGCGCCGGCGATCGCGGCGAGCAGCGCCGCCAGCCAGAGCAGCGCCTCGCCGATCGGCGGCAGCGGCAGCGCCGGAAGCGCGCCTGCGACCAGCAGCACGGCGATGGCGACGAACTGCGCGGCGGTCTTCCACTTGGCGAGCCGCGATACCGGCACGGTAACGGTTCCGGCGAGGAATTCCCGCAGGCCGGCGACGGCCAGTTCGCGCACCAGAATAATCAGCGCGGCGACGACTCCGGCGTCGGATAGCCGGTCCGTCGCCGCCAGCATGACCAGCGCCGCCGCGACCAGGATCTTGTCGGCGACCGGATCGAGGAAGCGGCCGAAATCGGTGACCTGCCCGCGGCTCCGGGCCAGCCTTCCGTCGAGCCAGTCGGTGACGCCCGCGGCTGCGAACAGGCCGAAGGTCGCCCAATGGAGCGCCGGCGCCGGCAGCCAGAAGGCGGCGACGAAAAACGGCACGAGGGCAATCCGGCCGATCGTCAGCAGATTCGGAGCCTGCAACAGGGTCGATCGGGATACGGGCAAGGACGCACGCTCCTTCAGCATTCCCCGGTGAACCGCTGCAATCCGGGTTCTGCGACCGAGGCGGTACCAAACCTCCCCCTCCCCTTGGGGGAGGGGGTCGGGGGGAGGGGTCTGCGGAAGGCTGCCTCGGGCCTCGAAGCCGGCGTGAGGGCGGCGGCAAACGACCCCTCCCCCAAGGGGAGGGGGATTCCCACGGCGAATTTGGGCAGATAAATCCCCAGGAAATGGGGAATCCGGACGTCGATTTTCCCTGGCAGCAATGCCTCAAAGGAAAGGAAATTCCAGCTTCGCATTTTCCCGGAGCAATCCCTTCGGATTTGCACGGTGGATCGTCGCGCGCGCCGGCGTTTCATCGGGCCGGCTCAGGTTTCGGCGTGGAACCAGTCGAACACGGTCCGGGCGACCGTGCGGCTGATCCCGTCGACAGTTTCGAGATCGCTCAGCCCGGCGCGCTCGATATTGCGCACCGAGCCGAAATGATTAAGCAGCGCCCGCTTGCGCCGTGCGCCGACGCCGGGAATGTCGTCCAGCGCCGAGCGGGTCCGGGCGTTGGCGCGCCGGGTGCGGTGGGCGCCGATGGCGTAGCGGTGCGCCTCGTCGCGCAGCCGCTGCAGAAAATACAGCACCGGATCGTTCGGCGGCAGGCCGAAGCTGCGCCCGTCGGCGGTATGGAAGATCTCGCGGCCGGCGTTGCGGTCCGGCCCCTTGGACACTCCGACCACGGGCAGATCGTCAACCCCCAGTTCGGCCAACGCGGTGAGCGCACAGCCGAGCTGCCCGCGGCCGCCGTCGACCAGCACGAGATCGGGCCAGGTTCCGGACTCGCGCGCCGGGTCTTCCCTGACGGCGCGGCTGAAACGCCGGGTCAGAACTTCGCGCATCATGGCGTAATCGTCGCCGGGCGCCAGCTTCGCCGAGCGGATGTTGAACTTGCGGTAGGCGTTCCTGATCGGGCCCTCGGCGCCGGCGACGATCATGCCGCCGACGGCATCGGTCCCGGAGACGTGGCTGTTGTCGTAGACCTCGATCCGCTCGGGCGGCGCGTCCAGGCCGAAGACGTCGGCGACCCCTTCGAGCAGCCGCCGCTGCGATGCGTTTTCCGACAACCGGCGGGTGAGCGCCGCCCTGGCGTTGGCCAGCGCGTGCTCGATCAGTTTCCGCTTGTCGCCGCGCCGGGGCACCGCAAGCTCGACCTTCCGCCCGGCCCGGGCGCCGAGCGCTTCGGCGAGCAGCGCCTCGCCGGCGACCGGCTGGCTGGTCAGGATCAGGCGCGGCGGCGGCTTGTTGTCGTAGAACTGGCCCAGGAAGGCCGCGAGGATGTCGGCGTCGGCGGCCGATTTGTCGTGCCGCGGATAATAGGCCCGGTTGCCGTAGTTGCGCCCGGCGCGGAAGAAGAAGACCTGGATGCAGCTGTGCTCGCCCTCGCGCCACGCGGCGACGACGTCGGCATCGTCCGGCACCGGGAGGTTGATGTCCTGCCGCGCCTGGATCTGGGCGAGCGCCTGGATGCGGTCGCGCAGATAGGCGGCGGTCTCGAATTCCAGGGCTTCGGCGGCGGCCTCCATCCGCGCGGCGAGTTCGCGCTGGATCGCGCTGTCGCGGCCGGACAGGAACGCTTCGGCCTGGGCGACCAGCGCGCCGTAGTCCGCCTCGCCGATCCGGCCGACGCAGGGCGCGCTGCACCGCTTGATCTGGTACAGCAGGCAGGGCCGCGTGCGCGACGAGAACATCGAATCGCTGCACGAGCGCAGCAGAAACGCCCGTTCGAGCGCGTTCAGCGTGCGGTTGACGGCGCCGGCCGAGGCGAAGGGGCCGTAATAGGAGCCCGGCTCGCGCCGGCTGCCGCGGTATTTGGTAATGCGCGGCCAGCGCCCCGGCTTCTCCGGCGCGGCGCGCAGGTCCTTTTTGCCGATCCGGATGTAGGGAAAGGATTTATCGTCTCTCAGCAGGATATTATACCTGGGACGAAGCCGCTTGATCAGGTTCGATTCGAGCAGCAGCGCCTCGACCTCCGTATGGGTCTCGACGATCTCGAGCAGCGTCGTTTCCGCGACCATGCGGCGCAGGCGTTCCGGCAGCTTGGACGGCGTCGCGTAGCTGGCAACCCGGCGGCGCAGGTTGCGCGCCTTGCCGACGTAGAGCGGCTCGCCGCGCCGGTCGATCATGCGGTAGACGCCGGGTCCGCCGGTGAGCCGGGGCAGCGTGCTCTTCAGATAGGCGGCGCCGCCGGCAAGGGACGGCGGCACGGCGCCGGCGCCGGTCCGGTCCGGCGCCTCCATGGGGATCGCCGGCGCGCGCTCCTCCCGCGCCGCCTTCGGTCTGGTCTTCGACGCCATGGCGCTAATGTTGCGCCCGAAACGGGCGGGGTCAATCGACCGAGATGGAGTCGAACCGGGCTAGCCGCTTGAATCGGCTACGATTTTTCAGCGCCGCAGGAGGGTTCGGCGCTTGTCCACGAATTCTGTGGATAAGTCTGTGGGACAACCTTCGGCGGGCCGGAGATTCCGCAGAATTCCGCCTCACGGAAACAAATGCCTGTTTATTGTGCACATTCACCTAACATTTTGATAATAAAAATTTTTTGTGCCATTCCGATGTCATCGTTCCGTAACGGGGCCGGCCGGCCGGCACAAAACCGGGTCCGGTCGCCGCTTCGAAAAGCGTGTGAACAATCGGCGTAACCCACGACGCCATTTCACTTTTCCGGCCGGATTTTGCGCGGCCTTTCGATTTCGACGCCGACGGCGCCGGCGTTGGCGAAGACATCGAGCTTCTCGACCCGGATGCGGGTGGCCCGCACGCGCGGATCGTCCAGACACATGGCCGCCAGCGCTTCGGCCAGCGTCTCGACGAGATTGTAGTGCCGGGCGTCGACGATGGCGCGCGCCCGATCGACGATGTGCTCGTAGCTCACGGTGTCGTCGAGCCGGTCGGTCACGCCGGCCGCATCGTCGGCGATGGCCAGGTCGAGGTTCAGCCGAACCCGCTGGGGCGCATCGCGCTCGTGGCGATAGACGCCGATGTTGCAACTCAGAACCAGGTCGCGCACGAAGATGTGGCGCTGCCCGCCGAGCGTGTCGGCGAGCCGCGGCGAATCGGAGCCGGCAGCCAGATGCGGAACCATCACTTCCAGCGGTCGGGTCATTGGATTCCGTCCATTCTATGAAATAAATCGCATCAGCCGGCGCGGACGCGGATCATTCCCCGTCTCCGTCATTCCGTGTCTCCGTCATTCCGTGTCTCCGCCGGCCTCGCGCGGCTGCGCCCAACCCAGATGCTGGCCGCCGTCCAGCGCGATCATCTGGCCGGTCATCGACGGCATGGCGAGTATAAACCGGATCGCCGCGGCAATGTCCTGTGGAGTGCCGGCGCAGCGCAGCGGCAGCGAGCCGATCTGGCGCTCGAAGTCGGCCTGGCTCTGCCGTTTGCTCGGCAGCGTCGGCCCCGGACCGATGGCGTTGACCCGGATGCGCGGCGCCAGCGCCATAGCCATGGTCCGCGTCAGGGTCCACAGCGCGGCCTTGCTCACCGTGTAGCTGACGAAGTGCGGCGTCAGGTTCAGCACGCGCTGGTCGAGCAGATTGACGATGGCGCCCTGCCGGCCGGCCGGCAGCAGCCGGGCCATGTCCTGCATCAGCAGCGCCGGCGCGCGCAGGTTGGTCTCGAGATGCAGGTCCCAGCCCGTCCGGGTCATGTCGCCGATTTCGTCGCGTTCGAACTCGCTGGCGTTGTTGACCAGGCATGCGACCGGCCCGACCTCCGCGTGAACCTGCGGCACCAGCGCTGCCACTTCCGATTCGACCGCAAGGTCCGCCCGGACCGGCGCCGCCCGGCCGCCGCCCCCCCGGATGCGCTCGACGACCTTAAGCGCGTCGCTCTCGGACCGGCGGTAGTGCACCGCGACGGTCCACCCGTCCCCGGCCAAGCCGAGCGCGATCGCCCGGCCGATCCGGGTGGCCGCGCCGGTGACGAGGGCGGTCGCGGGGACGATTGCCGGGCGGTCTTCTGTCATGGCGGGATCGGCAATGGCGGCGGGCGCGGTGTCGGGGTATGGCGCCGGGCTGCTCCGTCAGGCGGGGCGGTACATCGCCGGCATGGCCGACAGCCCGGTAAACTGGGAGACGATATAGGCGGCATAGCACAGCAGCATAATCGCGCCGATTGTCCGGCCCAGCCGGGGCATCGCCGCGGCCAGCGCGATGAAGCCCAGGGTCACGCCGCCCATGACCCACAGATCGAAGGCCAGAACCTCCTCCGGCACGGCGAGCGGCCGGACGATGGAAACGATACCGATGATCGCCAGGATGTTGAAAATGCAGCTGCCGATCACGTTGCCGAGCGCAAGCTCGGTGTGCCGGTTGCGCGCCGCCGCGACGGCGGTCGCCAGCTCGGGCAGGGATGTGCCGACAGCGACCAGGGTGACGCCGATCACGGTCTCGGAAATGCCTGCGTCGGCGGCGATTCCCGCCGCTCCGATGACCAGCAGTTCGGCGCCGCCGATAACGCCGGCGAATCCGAAGAGCAGAAACCCGGTGATCCGCCAGGCGCTGTAGTCGCCGCCCAGTTCGGCAACCTCCTCCTCGATTTCGAGGCGGGCCTGCATGTCTTTCCGGTCGAGGCGGTAGGATCGATGAAGGTAGGCGGCCAGCCCCAATACCATGAGGGCCCCGAAAACCGGTCTGATTTCGCCCAGGCTCGCCAGAGCGCAGAAGACGACGGTGGCCGCGATCAGGACCAGGCCGTCCCACCGGATCACGCCGCGCCGGACGATGATCGGCCAGATCAGCGCCGCCGCGCCGAGCGCCAGGAGAATGTTCGCGATATTGCTTCCGACGACGTTGCCGATGGCGATGGCCGGCTTGTCTTCCAGAACGGAGACCAGGCTGACGAACAACTCCGGCGCACTGGTGCCGGCTGCGACGACGGACAGGCCCACGATCAGTGGCGTCACGCCCAGCCGGCCGGCCAGTGAAACCGCGCCCCGGACCAGCCATTCGCCGCCCAGATAGAGCAAGGCGAGGCCGAGGACCGCCTCCGCGGCAAGCAGGATCATGCGGCTGTCGGCGATGCCGGGCCGGCCGGCAAGGCACTTGGCCCGGATGGCGCCCCGGCCGGTAGCGTTACGGGAGTCTTCATGATGGTCCTTCAGGGTCGCCGGCGCCATCCGGCGGATCTGTCCAACAGCGTTCAACAACGCTCGTGGCGGTCCCGTTCCCGGGGCGCGGCGCTCGGCGGAACCTGCTATCGCCTGTTATATGGCCCGTCCCGGCAGGAATTGAATGGGAAATCGGTCCGGCCCCGCGCATGTCGGGCATGACGGGCCGGGCCGCCGGCCGGACGATGCGCCGGCAGGCTGCACAGTCTCCGCTTGCGCCTTCGCTCCGGAATCCTGATATACTCGCCTCGGAAGACTGGCGCGGACGGGCGCCTCGCCAACCCGGTCAGGTCCGGAAGGAAGCAGCCGTAACGAGTTTTGCCCGGGTCGCCGTCCAGTCTTCCACCCTTTCCCCTCGCGTCCGCATGACGAGCAACCTGGCCGGCGCGGCGCGGCAGCGTGGCGGCGCCCGCCGGATATCGATGGCCGACAGTCCCGGAACAGCAGAGACGGCTTCGCAGCAGGCCAATCCGGAATATCGCGTTCTCGCGCGCAAATACCGGCCCGCGACCTTCGACGAGCTGATCGGCCAGGACGTTCTGGTCCGGACGCTCACCAACGCCATCCGGCTGAACCGGGTTCACCACGCCTTCATCCTCACCGGCGTGCGCGGCATCGGCAAGACGACGACCGCCCGGCTGATCGCCCGCGCGCTCAACTGCGTCGGCCCGGACGGCAAGGGCGGGCCGACCATCGAGCCCTGCGGCGTCTGCGCCCACTGCGTGGCGATCGCCGAAGACCGCGACGTCGACGTGCTGGAAATGGACGCCGCCTCCAACACCGGCGTGGACGATGTCCGCGAGATCATCGACAGCGCGCGCTACCGGCCGAACGCGGCGCGCTACCGGATATTCATCATCGACGAAGTCCACATGCTCAGCAGGAACGCCTTCAACGCCCTGCTGAAGACGCTGGAGGAGCCGCCGGAGCATGTGAAATTCGTCTTCGCGACGACGGAAATCCGCAAGGTTCCGGTGACGATCCTTTCCCGTTGCCAGCGCTTCGACCTGCGCCGGCTCGACGAGGCCGAACTGGCGGCGCATCTGGCGAATATCGCGGGCCGGGAGGGGGCCGCCGTCTCGGACGGGGCCATCGCCCTGCTCGCCCGGGCCGCCGACGGCTCGGTGCGCGACGGCCTTTCCCTGCTCGACCGGGTGATCGCCCAGGCCGGCGGCGGGCCGGATGACGGGTCTGACGGCGGCGTTGGCCCGGTCACGGCCGACCGCGTCCGCGCCCTGCTCGGCCTCGCGGACCGGTCCCGGTCCCTCGATCTGTTCGAGACGATCGTCGCGGGCGATGCTGCCGGAGCGATCGATCATGCCGGCGGCATGTATCGCGACGGCGCCGCGCCGCTGCTCGTGATCCAGGATCTGATGGACATCGCCCACTGGCTGACCCGGCTGAAACTGACGCCGGATGCCGCGGCGTCGGGGGCCGGCGCTTCGGCGACCGATGCGCAGCGCGCCGCCGGCCTGGCCGGACGGCTGCAGATGGGCGCTCTGAGCCGGGCCTGGCAGATGCTGCTGAAAGGCGCCGGCGAAGTTCAGCTGGCGCCGCAGCCGATGACGGCGCTGGAAATGCTGATCGTCCGGCTGTGTTATGCCGCCGAACTGCCGACGCCGGCCGATCTGGTGGCGCGGCTCGAAAGCCGCGACGGAACGAAAACGCAGGCCGCCGCCCGATCTGCGCCGGCCGCGCCGCCGCCGGCCGGGACCGGGAGCCGGCCGCCGGAACCGCCGTTGCCGGCGCACGCGTCGCCGCCCCCGGCCGGAACCATCCCGGCCGGAGCTGCCCTGCCCGCTGACACGCCGGTGCCGCCGGCCGGACTGTCCGAGCCGGCCCCGGACACGCCCCCGGATACGCCGGCGCAGGCCGCCGCCGCGCCGCCAGCGGATTTCCGGGCGCTGGTCGACCTGTTCCGCGATCGCAAGGAGATGGTCCTCTACGGCCAGCTCTACAATTCGGTTCATCCGGTGTCGTTCGATGTCGGCAGGCTGGAAATCAGGTTGGCGGCGGGGGCCGGCCCCGACCTGGCCGGCCGGGTTGCCGCCCTGCTGCAGGACTGGACCGGCGAGCGCTGGATCGTCGCCGTGTCGGACGAGGCGGGCGCGCCGACCCTGAAACAGCAGGACGAGGCGGCCCGTCAGCGGCTGATGGAGGACGCGGCGCAGGATCCGCTGGTGCGCGCCGTGCTTGACCGGTTCGAGGGCAGCACACTGACGAATGTTACGGGCCCGGTGCCGAGCCCCGGGTCCGACCCGGCGCCCGGCGACCGCTCGGGTCCGGGAGGAGATGCGGCATGAAGAATTTCGGCGACCTGATGAAACAGGCCGGGCAGATGCAGGCCCGACTGGAAGAGATGCAACAGCAACTGGCGGACACGCAGCATGAAGGCCGCGCCGGTGCCGGCCTCGTGACGGTCACGATGAACGGCCGGAACGAGGTGACGGCGGTCCGGATCGATCCGTCCGCCGCGGTCGCCTCGGAGGTGGAGGTGCTGGAGGACCTGATCGTCGCCGCCTTCGCCGACGCCAGAGCGAAGGTCGAAGCGCATCAGCAGGAAGAAATGTCGAAGCTGACCGGCGGACTGGGCCTGCCCGGCGGCCTGAAGCTGCCGTTCTGACGGCCCGGACCGGTGGCCGGCGCCGAGATCGAACGGCTGATCCAGCTCCTGGCGAAGCTGCCGGGGCTCGGCCCGCGCAGCGCACGCCGGGCTGCGCTCCAGATGGTCAAACGCAAGGACCAGCTGATGGCGCCGCTCGCCAGCGCCATGACGGAGGCGGTCGACAAGGTCGTCGCCTGCAGCCTGTGCGGCAATGTCGATACCGCCGATCCCTGCGGAATCTGCACCGACCCGCGCCGCGATCCGGCCGTGCTGTGCGTGGTCGAGGAGGTCGGCGACCTCTGGGCGATGGAGCGCGCCGGCATCTTCCGCGGCCGCTATCATGTGCTGGGCGGCGCCCTCTCCGCGCTCGATGGCGTCGGGCCGGACGAGTTGCGCATTCCGGCCCTCATCCGGCGGGCGTCGGAGCCGGCGGTCGGCGAGGTCATCCTGGCGACCAACGCCACGGTCGAGGGCCAGACGACCGGCCACTATATCGCCGACCGGCTGGCCGACGCCGGCGTCCGGGTGACGGCGCTGGCCCACGGCGTGCCGGTGGGCGGCGAACTCGACTATCTCGACGACGGCACGCTCAGCGCCGCCATGAAGGCCCGGCGCGCGGTGTAGCGGCTATCCCGGATAGCGCCGCCAGCCTTTCCCTTCCCAGCCGAAGCCGAACTGCGCCGGGTGCAGGATTTCGGCGAGGATCTCAAGCGACTCGGCGAGGCGCGGGCCGGGCCGGTTGAAATACTGGTTGCCGTCGGTCACGAAGACCCGGCCGTTCTGCACGGCGCGCAGGCCGGACCAGCCGGGCTGCGCCGTCAGCGCCGGCATTTCCGCGACGCTGCGGTCCATGCCGAAACCGCACGGCAGGACGAGGATGGCGTCCGGATCGCCCGCGCGCAGGTCTTCCCACGACATCCAGGGGGCGTGGCCGCCGGCCTCGCCGAACAGGTTTCGGCCGCCGGCCATTGCCACCAGTTCCGGCATCCAGTTGCCGGCGGCCATCAGCGGATCGATCCACTCGACCGTCGCGACCGTCGGCTTCTCCGGCAGGTCCGCAGCGGTCGCCGCGATGGCGTTCATCCGCGCCTGCAGGTCCGCAACCGTCCGCTCCGCCGCCTCGCCGGCGCCGAGCGCCTCGCCGACATTGCGGATATCGGTCCATACGTCCTCAAGGCCGAGCGGCCTGCAGGAGATGATCCTGACATCGGCGCCGGTCCAGTCGCATACCGCCGCCTCGACGTCGGCGAGGCTCGCGCCGCAGACCTCGCACTGGTCCTGGGTGACGATGACATCGGGCCTGAGGTCGCGCAGCAGGTCGGCGTCGATGCGGTAGATCGCCAGGCCGTCGCGCAGCAGGTCCTTGACCCGGGTATCGATCGCGCCGCTGCTGCCGCCGAGTTCGAATTGCGGCGCGGTCAGTGCGGGCAGCGCCGAAACCTCCGGCGGAAAGTCGCATTCGTGAGACCGGCCGACCAAGTCGCCGCCGCGGCCCAGGGCGCAGACGATTTCGGTGGCGCTGCAGATCAGCGAGACGACGCGCACGATAACGGCAGCCTTGTTGCGGGGCGGTCAGCCTCGACAGTGGCGGCCGCGGGGCGCTCTGGCAAGGCTGTAGTCCGTTTTCGGGACGACGACGGCGCGAATCGGCGAATCCGCCCGCCCGGCGCTGTGCCGGCTCTTGTTCCGCCCTGGCGGACGGAGTTCACCGTCGCCCGTCGACCCCGACGCAGTCGAAAAGGTCGTCCGGCAGGTCGAGGTGCCGCAGCGGCGCGCTCTCACGCTTCGTGGATTCGGCGGGCGGCACGATTCTGGCCTGCGGTTTGCCGCCCCTGGTAATCAGGAATTCCTCGCCGGCTCTGGCGCGCGCCAGCAACTCGGAGAAGCGGGCACGCGCCTCGGTGGCCTTGTATGCAACGGGAGACATGGCTCGATCCCGGTTTCCCCTATGGTGACGCCGCAGCCTCTTGTCTTTAGGGCGCGACGCCAACCGGCCGCTCAGCGCGGCGCCATCACCATGGTGATCTGGCGGCCTTCCAGCTTCGGGAACTGCTCGACCTTGGCCTGCTCGTCCAGCGCGTCGCGGACCTTTTCCAGCAGTTTCAGGCCGAGCTCCTGATGGGCCAGCTCGCGGCCGCGGAAGCGCAGGGTGACCTTGACCTTGTCGCCTTCGTCGAGGAACTTGTTGATGGCGCGCATCTTCACGTCATAGTCGTGCGTGTCGATGTTCGGCCGCATCTTGATTTCCTTGACGTCGATGGTCTTCTGCTTCTTGCGGGCCTCGTTCTTCTTTTTCTGCTTCTCGTATTTGAGCTTGCCGTAGTCGATGATCTTGCAGACCGGCGGCTCGGCGTTGGGCGAAACCTCGACCAGATCGAGGCCGACATCCGAAGCGCGCAGGCGCGCATCCTCCGTGGGCACAATGCCGACCTGAATGCCCTGTTCGTCGATCAGGCGAACCAGGGGAACACGGATCATGTCGTTGATGCGCGGGCCTTCGTGGACCGGCGCAATGGGACCGATTGGGCGTCGTATGGGCTGGCTTCCTTTCGTCTTCGTTCATGCCAGGCCGGCCACAGGCCGGGCGCACAGCGATACCAGTGCCCCGCACGATCCGGAGCACTGTCGATACTGAAAACCTCGGCTATTTGTGGATCGGCGACGCAGCGTCGTTTACCAGTGTATCGACAGCAGCTTCCAAGGCAAGCACTTCCTGCGTTTTTCCGCCCAATCGGCGCAGGGAAACCGTATTTTCTTCCGCTTCCGACCGGCCGACGACGGCAATGACCGGGATTTTGGCGGTCGAGTGCTCGCGGACCTTGTAGGCGATCTTCTCGTTGCGCAGGTCCGTCTCGACCCGCAGGCCGGCCGCCGATAACCGTTCGGCCACCCGTCCGGCATAGGCGTCGGCGTCGCCGACGACCGTCGCGACCATGACCTGGACCGGCGCGAGCCAGAGCGGCAGGCGGCCGGCACTGTTCTCGATCAGGATGCCGATGAAGCGCTCGAACGAGCCGAGGATGGCGCGGTGCAGCATCACCGGCCGGTGCTTTTCGCCGTCCTCGCCGACATAGGACGAGTCCAGCCGCTCCGGCAGGACGAAATCGACCTGCAGCGTGCCGCACTGCCAGTCCCGCCCGATCGCGTCGCGCAGCACGAATTCCAGCTTGGGGCCGTAGAAGGCGCCTTCGCCCGGGTTCATCTCGAAGGGGATTCCCGCCGCCTCGACCGCCTGCATCAGCGCCGCCTCGGCGCGGTCCCAGGTCGCGTCGTCGCCGGTGCGCACCGGCGGCCGGTCGGCGAATTTGATCGTCACGTCCTCGAAGCCGAAGTCGCGGTAGACCGAGGCCAGCAGGTCGCAGAAGGCCTCGGCCTCGCTGTTGATCTGCTCCGGCGTGCAGAAAATGTGGGCGTCGTCCTGGGTGAAGGCGCGCACGCGCATGAGCCCGTGCAGCGCGCCAGAAGGCTCGTTGCGGTGGCAGGTGCCGAATTCCGCCATGCGCAGCGGCAGGTCGCGATAGCTGACGATGCCGAGATGGCGGAAAATCTGGACATGGGCCGGGCAGCTCATCGGCTTGAGCGCCAGGACGCGCTCGCGTTCGTCGTCCGCCGTGAACATGTGCTCGCGGAACTTCTCCCAATGGCCGGAGCGCTCCCACAGCACCCGGTCGATCAACTGGGGCGTTCTGACCTCGACATAGCCGGCCCCTTCCAGCCGCGCCCGCATATAGTCTTCGCACAGGCGGTAGAGGGTCCAGCCGCTGGGATGCCAGAACACGCTGCCGACGGCCTCCTCCTGGATGTGGAACAGGGCCATCTCGCGGCCGAGGCGGCGGTGGTCGCGCCGTTCGGCCTCCTCCAGCAGATGCAGATAGGCCTTCAGCTCCTTCTCGCTGCGCCAGGCCGTGCCGTAGATGCGCTGAAGCTGCGGATTGGCGGCGTCGCCGCGCCAGTAGGCGCCGGCCACCTTCATCAGCTTGAAGGCCTTGGGCAGCTTCCCGGTCGACGGCAGGTGGGGGCCGCGGCACAGGTCGATCCAGCCGCCCTGGCGGTACATGGTCAACTCTTCGTCCGGCGGCAGTTCGCCGACCCATTCGGCCTTGAAGCGTTCGCCGGCCTGCCGGAAATGGCCCGCAGCGTCGTCGCGGTCCCAGACCTCGCGCACGATCTGCTCGTCGCGGTCGACGATCTCGCGCATGCGCGCCTCGATGGCCTCGAAATCCGCCGGCGTGAAATGCTCTTCCCGGTGGAAGTCGTAATAGAAGCCGTCTTCGGTCGCCGGACCGAAGGTGATCTGCGTGCCGGGATAGAGCTCCTGTACGGCCTCGGCCAGCACATGGGCGGCGTCGTGCCGGATCAGGTCGAGCGCCGCCTTGTCCTTGAGCGTGACGATTTCGACCGCCGCGTCCGCCTCGATCGGGCGGGCGAGATCGCGCAACTGGCCGTCGACCCGGATCGCCAGCGCCGCCTTCGCCAGGCCCGGCCCGATCGACGCGGCCACCGCCGCGCCCGTCACGGGCGCCGGAAAATGCCGGACGCTGCCGTCGGGCAGGGAGATCGCGACCGGCCGGTCCGCAGACCGCCCGTTTGCCCCCGGTACACTAATGGGGGCCTGCCGGGCTGCCGGGTCGACCGCGAGGTGTGAAGCTTGGTCCGCCATCGTCTCGTTCTTCGTTTCTCGTTTTTCGTTTCCGGCCGGGGCGCTGCTGCTTTCAGCCACGCCCCCGGCCGCAAGGCATCAAAAAACCCTCCGGGCTTCGGCCGGGAGGGTCGCTGGTCCGGACATTTGCCATACCGGACGTCACGGCCCCCCGCAGCGGGTCGTGGTCGTCGTGGTCGTCATGGTCGTCCGGACCGTCATGGGCCGGAATATCGAAGCGGCGGACCGGTATGTCAAGGCCGCCCGTATCCGCGGCCGCCGGAATGCGCGATCCGCCGTGCCGGCGGCACAGGCCGGCAGGCGGCATCCAGGAATGGGGTTCAGGACTCGCCCTCGCCGGGTTCCCGCCCCTTGAGCCTTCGTTCGTGGAGCATCGCGTAGCGCAGCCAGTGGGTGTAGGCCGTGGTCAGGGACAAAAGGAACCCATAGCCGCCTTCCCGCCAGTGGCGCCGGAGGACGTAGTTCCGGAAAAAGAACCAGGGCAGGCCGAAATACACCTTCAGGGTGGTCGCAGCCGGCCGCTTGTTTTCCAGAAACCGGACCCGGCGGACCATTGCGCTGGTCTGCTTGCGCGACAGGTGCGCGATATGGTCGAACGTGTGATGCAGCAGAACGCCGTTGTGGTGGCGCACCCGGAGCCCGCCGGGAATGTCGAGCTGGTCCCAGGCGCCGTGGTCCGGCATGCGGACCTTGCGCCGGTCGTAGAGCCGTGCACGGCGGGCCGCGCGCGCCTTTCGCCAGACCCGTCCGGCCGGGTCGACAAAAAACAGGCGAAGCCAGTAGACGTCCGCGTCCGGCTCGCCATCGGCGAACGGGCCACCTATTTCCTGCGCGAGTTCCTCGGTGACGATTTCATCGGCGTCCAGGCTGAGCAGCCAGTCGTGCCGGCAGGCGTCTTCTCCGACGCGCTTCTGGCGGCCGCCGCCCAGCCAGGCCTGTTCGACGACCCGCGCGCCCTCCGCCTCGGCCAGGGCGACCGTGCCGTCGGTCGATCCCGAGTCCACCACGACGACTTCCCGGGCGACAAGGAACGCGGCGCACACGGCCGCTGCGATCCGCCTTTCCTCGTTGAGGGTCCGGATGTAGCAGGACACCGGCGGCCGCTCGCCGCCCGTCCGTGACGGTGTCAATTCGGAAATCGTTTTCTCCCGGGGCGCCGCCGCCCGCGCTTCAGCCTAGCGTTCCATAGTCCGTTCGGGCGTCGAGAGCGCCGCACACCGCCCTGCGCGCGCCATTATTTCCGCAATGCCCGCGCCGGCCCGCCGCGCTCCCGCGCGAGTTCGGCATACAGGTCCAGCGTCCGGGACGTCATCGATTCTTTCGAGAAATTGCGCCGGATGTTCGCGACGGCAGACGTTGCCAGGCGGCTCCGGTCGGGCGCGGCCATCGACAGCGCCGCATCGAGCGCCTGGGCCAGCGCGCGCGCATCGCCGGGCGGCGTCAGCCAGCCGGTCTCGCCGGGAGTCACGATCTCGCGCGCGCCGCCGTGGTCGGTTGCGATCACCGGCCGGCCCATCGCCTGGGCTTCTGCAACGGTCCGGCCGAACGCCTCCGGCTGAGTCGACGCGCTGACCACGACGTCGGCCAGCATGTAGGCGGCCGGCATGTCGTTGCAGTGGCCGACGATGCGGATTGTGCCCTCGAGGTTCCGGCGCCGGGCCTGCTTCAGCAGTTCGTCGCGATAGCCTTCCCGGCCGGCATCGGCACCGACCAGCAGCGCCACCGTATCCCGGCGCTGCATCAGTGCGAGGGCGTCGATCAGGACGGCATGGCCCTTCAGCCGGGTGAGGCGGCCGGGCAGCATCACCACCTGTACGCCGTCGGGCAATCGCCACGCCTCCGCCAGCTGGACGATCCGGGCGTCGCTAACGGCCCCGAGGTCGAACAGGTCCAGATCGACGCCGCGATGAATCAGGACGACGCGTTCCGGGGGCGTCCGGTAGCGCCGGGTTACATGGTCGGCGACATGGCGGGAGATCGCGATCGTCCGGTCGCCGGCGGTCATGATCCGGTTCCAGGCTTTTTTCAGCGGCAACCCGGTCCCGTAGATGCCGTGGAAGGTCGTGACGAACGGGATGCCGGTGCGCCGCGCCGCCATGCGCGCGCTCCAGGCCGGCGCCCGCGACCGGGCATGCACGATATCGACCCCCTCCCGGCGGATCAGCGCCGCCAGCCGGCCGGCATTGCGCAGGATGCGGCCGGGCGACTTGCGGTCCAGCGGCATCGCCACATGTTCCGCGCCGGCGCGTTTCAGCTCGATCTCCATCCGCCCGCCGGCCGAGACGACGAGCGCCCGGCCGCCGGCCGCGACGACGGCCGCGGCGACGTCCACCGTGCCGCGCTCGACGCCGCCGGCCTCCAGCCGGGGCAGGACCTGAAGCACGGTGAGGCCGAAACTTTCGCCCGGCGCGGATGAGATCGAGACCGGCTTGTCCATCCCCGTCCGTCATGCTTTCGTTCGTCGTTCCCGGCTGCTGCCGTGCGGCGCTGTCGCCCGCGGTCGCCAAACATCCGGGAACGAAGGGATATTCGGTGGACGCACCCGGCTTTTTATCGCGCGCCGGCGACGGCGCGACAATCGCCTATCGGCGGACAGAGGGCCGCGGCGCAAAGGCCTCTCCCGCGGTGGTCTTCCTGCCCGGTTTCCGCTCCGATATGGAGGGCGGCAAGGCGCTCGCCCTCGAGGCCTGGTGCCGGGCCGAGGGCCGGGGCTTCCTCCGCTTCGACTACACCGGCCACGGCCTGTCCTCCGGATCCTTCGAAGAGGGAACGATCGGCCGGTGGGCGGACGACGCCGTCTTCGCCATCGAAGCGCTGACGTCCGGCCCGCTGGTGCTGGTCGGCTCCAGCATGGGCGGCTGGATTATGATGCTGGTCGCGCGCGCCCTGCCGAACCGGGTCGCCGGCCTGGTCGGCGTCGCGCCGGCGCCGGACTTTACCGAAGACCTGATCATGGCGAACGCCTCGCCCGCCCTGCGCCGGGATCTGGAACGCGACGGCGTCCATTACGAGCCGTCGGACTACAGCGACGAGCCGACGCCGATCACCCGCCGGCTGATCGAGGACGGCCGCGAGCGGCTCGTCCTGCGCGCGCCCTTCCCGTTTGCCGGGCCGGTGCGGATCATCCAGGGGATGGCGGACCCCGACGTGCCGTGGCGCCACGCGGTGAAGGTTGCCGAAGCCTTCGCCGGCGCCGACGTCGAGATCGCCCTCGTCAGGGCCGGCGACCATCGCCTGTCCGAACCGCACGATCTGGACCGGATGATCCGGACGACCGGAGAGGTGTGCCGGCTGGTCGGCGCGTTCCCTTCGGCAGGCTCAGGGCAGCCCCTCGATACGGCGCGCAAGCGTGCCTACTCGGGATGAGGGATTTTGCATTTTCTTCAGCTTCACCACCACTCTCCCTCACCCTGAGTAGCCCCGGCCGTCAGGCCGGGGCGTATCGAAGGGCGCGGCATATCGAAGGGTAGGGCGTATCGAAGGGCGGCTAGATCCGCCCTTCCTCCTCCGCGATGGCGCGCAGCCCGTCGCGGTACGTCGGATAGCGCAGTTCGATCCCGAGTTCGTCCTTGATCCGGTCGTTGCGGACGCGCCGGCAGGCTTCGTAGAAGCGGCGCAGTCCGGGCGCCATCGCCGCCGGGTCGTAGGGCACGAGCGGCGGCGGTGCGGCGCCGGTCAGGCCGGCGGCGAACGCCACGACCGCGTGCTGCGGCGCCGGAAGGTCGTCGGCGACATTGTAGACCGGTGCGGTGCCGGCGCCGGCCATCGACTCCCGGAGCACCGCGCAGATGTCGTCGACATGGCAGCGGCAGAACACCTGGCCCGGCTTGTCGATGCGCCGCGCGGTCCCGGCCGCCAGCGCGTCGAAGGCGCTGCGGCCCGGCCCGTAGATGCCCGACAGGCGGAAAACGGTGAGCGGCAGGCCCCGGCTGCGCGCGTCGAGCCACTCGGTCTCGGCCTGCGCCCGGCGCTCTGCGGTCGGCCCCCGGGGGCGGAGCGGCGCCGTTTCGTCGATCCAGGCGCCGCCATGGTCGCCGTAGACGCCGGTTGAGGAGAGATAGCCGATCCAGCGCAGCGCCGGCAGGGCCGCCAGCCGGCCGGCATCCAGCCAGCGCAGCGCGGGGTCGCCCGCCTCGTCGGGCGGCGCCGATATCAGCAGATGCGTCGCCCGCTCCAGCAACGGCTCGACGGCGCCGGTATCGCCGAACCGGATATCGCCCGGCTGCCGCGGTGCGCCGCCCGGCCGGTGCGTCGCGCCGACAACGGCGATGTCCGGCGCCGCAACGCCGCGCCTCCCGGCATCCGGATGCCCGCCCGCTAGCCTCGTCAGCCGCCGGGCAACATAGCCGCGGCCGACCATCAGCAGGCGGGCGCCGGCTCCGGCAGGAGAAGCTCTTTCAGGGCGTTTCG
Organism: Alphaproteobacteria bacterium; assembly: GCA_965202925.1. Lineage (GTDB taxonomy): Bacteria > Pseudomonadota > Alphaproteobacteria > Bin65 > Bin65 > Bin65. Next base: position 400,685 of record CBDBCG010000006.1, read on the forward strand.
TTTTATCCATTAATTTCTGAAATTTTTGAAAACATCGTGCATTTTCCCGAATGTCTTTCCCGGGCACGGCAGGCAGATTAGCACAGGTCCGGGCGGTCCGGGACAGAGCCGCGGCGGAGTCCGGCCGCGGGGGCCGTCCGGAGCAAAATTTCGGTCCGATTCGCCATCTTTGACGTTGCGCACCTCCCGAATCTGTATTACAGTTTTTTCAAATTTCGGCGGAATTCAAGTAAAAGACTGCTGAAATTAAATAAAAATACAGGGGTGGGGTGTAATGGTTGCTTTTTATTTGACATGCATGCCCAACCGTACGGAACCGCCCCGAAAGGCCTGAATTGGCAGTAACTAGTCCGTCGCCAAGACTGCCGCTCTTACCGTCGACTATTTTTCCGCTTCTGCCGCATGTCACGAATTGACGGTTATGCCGGCGATGTATCGCCGGAAGCAGCGTGGACTGCTTTGGCTTCGGATGCCGATGCTCGGCTTGTCGATGTCCGGACGACTGCGGAATGGGCCTATGTCGGCCTGCCCGATCTCGGCGCGCTTGGCAAGACGCCGGTCACGGTGGAGTGGAAGCTCTTTCCGTCGATGGCGGTCAATCCCGGCTTTGCCGAGGCGGTGGCGGCGTCGGGCGTGAAGCGCGGCGCGGCCCTGTATTTCCTGTGCCGGTCCGGCGTGCGGTCGCGCGATGCGGCGATCGCCATGACGGCGCTGGGATTCGGTCCCTGCTTCAACGTCGCCACCGGCTTCGAAGGCGACCGCGACGCGGCGGGCCACCGGGGAACGCTCGGCGGCTGGAAGGCCGACGGTCTGCCCTGGCGGCAGGGCTGACGCCGGACGGAACCGGGGCGCCGGACGGCACCGGTCGGTGTCCAAAGAAGGCGGCGGCGGGCCACAGGCCGCCGGAGGAAGAAACGCTGAATCCGGAGCCGGCGGGAGCCGGCTGCCGCGATGGAATGAGGACGTAGCGGATGGAGAAGGAAACGGGCGGCATGCGTTCCACCGGTGCCGCCGCAGGGCCGCCGGGCAAAGCGGCGCCGGTCGATCAGTCGGTGTCGAAAGCCTGGGCGCGTGCCCGCGCAGGATTGCGCAGCGAGTTCGGCGACGAGGCCTTCCGGAGTTGGATCGGCCCGCTGACGCTCGAGGCCGTGCGCGGATCCACGGCCATCCTGTCGATCAAGTCGCGCTTTCTGCGCGACTGGGTGTCGACCAACTATCTCGAGCAGATCGTCAACCATTTCCACGCCGAATTGCCGGCGATCACGGCGGTCGACCTGGTGGCCAAGGTCAGCGCGCCCGAGACCGGCGCGCCGCCGGATGCCGGCCCCCAGGCCCAGGGCGAGGCCCGGACCGATGGCGCGGCACAGGAGGAAGAGGCCGACAGCACGCCCAGCCTGCCGCTGGAGCCGCGCTACACCTTCGACAGTTTCGTCGTCGGCAAGCCGAACGAACTGGCCTATGCCGCGGCCCAGCGGGTCGCCGATTCGGAAGATATCCCCTTCAACCCGCTGTTCATTCACGGCGGCGTCGGCCTCGGCAAGACCCATCTGATGCACGCCATGGCCTGGCGGATCCGCGCGCGCGCGCCCTGGCGGCGGGTGGCCTACATCTCGGCCGAGAAATTCATGTACCAGTTCATCCGGGCGCTGCGCTTCAAGGATACCCTGGCCTTCAAGGAACAGTTCCGCTCGGTCGACGTGCTGATGATCGACGATGTCCAGTTCATGGCCGACAAGGGCGCGACCCAGGAGGAGTTCTTCCACACCTTCAACGCGCTGATGGACGAGCGCCGCCAGGTCGTCGTCTCGGCCGACAAGTCGCCCAGCGAACTTTCGGGCATCGAGGAACGGCTGATCTCCCGCTTCAACTGGGGCCTGGTCGCCGATGTGCACCCGACGACCTACGAATTGCGCCTCAGCATCCTCCAGGCCAAGGCCGCGCGGATGGAGTGCGCCTTCCCGGCCAAGGTGCTCGAATTCATCGCCCACAAGATCCAGTCCAACGTGCGCGAACTGGAAGGTGCGCTGAACCGGATGGCGGCCCATGCCAGCCTGGTCGGCCGCACGCTCACCATCGAGATGGCCACCGACGTGCTGAAGGACGTGCTGCGCGCCAACGAGCGCCACATCACGATCGAGGAAATCCAGCGCAACGTCTGCGCCCATTTCAACATCAAGATGACCGACATGTCCTCGGCGCGCCGGGCCCGGGCGGTCGCGCGACCGCGCCAGATCGCCATGTATCTGGCGAAAATGATGACCAGCCGCTCCCTGCCGGAGATCGGCCGCAAGTTCGGCAACCGCGACCACACGACGGTGATGCACGCGGTCCGGAAGATCGAGGAGCTTCGCGCCATCGATCCGTCGATCAACGAGGATGTCGAGATCCTGATCCGCGCCCTGCGGGGGTAGCCCGGCGGGCGGCGGCGGGCGGAACGGCGCAGCCTTCGCCGGATACCTGCCGTGCCGAAGGCCGCCTTTCCTTCGGGATCGGCGTTACCGGCGATCCGGCGAATCGGTCATAACGGCGTACAGATACCAGTCCGTCACCGTTCCCCGGACGCTCCGGAAGCCCTCCATCCGCCGTTCCAGCCGGAAGCCGGCCCGTTCGAGCACCCGGCACGATTTCCGATTGCGGGTATCGACCTCGGCGCGGATCCGGTGGAGGCCGGCCTCGTCGAAGCCGATGCGCACCGTTTCCCGCAGCGCTTCGCTTGCGTAGCCGCGTCCCTGGAAATCCCTGTCGAGATGGAAGCCGACGCTCGCGCAGTTTTCCTCGTCCGCCTCGATCCTGATCCGGACGAGCCCGGCAATGCGGCCGCCGGCTTCCGGCTCGATGGCAAGGACAAGTTCGTCCGCTGCCGGCCGTTTCCATGCCGCAATGGCGTCCTTGAGGTATTTCACGATCCCTTCTGGCGTCGGCCGCTCCATATCCATGTAGCGGTAGAAGTCTTCGCGCATCGCATACCGCTGCACATGCGGGATGTCCGCCCTGGCCGGCGGGCGCAGCCGCAGCCGCGCGGTCGCAATGCCTGCCATTCCCGCCCGGCGGATGGCGCCGAGAGGATGGTCTTCCGGCTCCCTGCCCGGAATCGATCGGAGAAGTCTCCGCTTCATCCCGGCAGCCGGAGCCCGGGGTCCGCTTTCGCCCGGCTCGCCAGCGGTACGATCAACGCATCGACCGCCACGCCGCCTTCGGGCAGGGCGATGAACGGATTGACGTCGATGCTTGCGACCCGCCCGGTATTGGCGGCGGCGAACACGGAAAGGCGGGCAAGCGCATCGGCCAGCGCGTCGAGGTCCGCCGCCGGCGCGCCGCGCACGCCGTCGAGCGCCGCCCGGCCGCGGATGTCGTCGATCATGCGGTGCGCTTCGTCGACGCCGAAGGGCGCCAGCCGGAAACTGACATCCTCCAGCACCTCGACGAACAGGCCGCCCAGGCCGAACATGACCGCCGGCCCGAAGACCGGATCGTGCACCGTGCCGAGCACCGTCTCGACGCCGCCGTTTATCATCTCGCTGACCAGCACGCCGTCGATCCGCGCATGCGGCGCGCGTCCGGCGGCGCGGCGCAGCAGGGTCCGGGCGCCGTCGGCGACGGCAGCGTCGCCTTCGACATTCAGGAGGACGCCGCCGATCTCCGTCTTGTGTGCAATGTCGGGCGAGACGATCTTGAGCGCGCACGGCCCGCCGATCGCGGCGGCGGCCGCGGCCGCCGCCTCCGGCGTTGCCGCCAGGCTTTCGCGCACAACCGGGATGCCGGCGCTCGCGAGGATCGCCTTGGCCTCATGCTCGCCCACGGGTTCGGCGGGCGCCGGCAGCATCCCGGCAGGCGCGTCCGGCGGCGGACGGTCGCCGCCCCGGCCGAACGTCTCGCCGAACCGGGTCAGCGCCGCCAGCGCGCGGACCGCGAGCGACGGATCTTCGAAAACCGGATACCCCAGTTTCTCGTAGACCTCGACCACGTCCCGGCCGCCGACCAGGCTCATGATCATCGGTTCCCGGGGATAGCGTTCGCGGACCGTGCGGAAGAGGTTCGCGCAGGGCTCCTTCATGAACGGGGTGGCCGGCACCGAGGTCATGAAGACGATGTGGCTGTCGTAGTCCGCCTCGTCGATCGTCAGGCCGATATTCTTCACCATCAGGTCCGGCTCGTTCAGGGCCTGGGCGGTGAAATCGACCGGGTTGTTGGTGCCGGCGAAGGGGATCAGCGCCTTCAGCTTGTCCTGCACCGGCTGCGGCAGGGGCGGAACCTCGAGCCCGTAGCGTACCGCATCGTCCGCCATCTGCACCCCGCCGCCGCCGGAGATGGTCTGCAGGCTGACCCGCCGTCCCTTGGGATAGCTGCCGAACTGGCAGGCATAGGCGACATCGACCAACTCTTCCGTCGTGCCGGCCCGGTAGACGCCGTATTGCCGGAACAGGGCGTCGTAGATGGCGTCGCTGCCGGCCAGGCTGGCGGTGTGGCTGGCCGCGGCCCGGGCGCCCTCTTCGGTCTTGCCGACCTTCATGACGATGACCGGCTTGCGGGCGTCCCGCGCCTTGCCCAGCGCGCGCCGCAGCCGGTCGGCGTCCCGGACCCCTTCGGCATAGACGACGATGATCCCGACCTCCGGCGCCTCGGCGAAAAAATCGATGACTTCGCCGACATCGACATCGCATTCGTTGCCGGTCGTCACCCAGAAGTTGGAACCGACGCCGCGCTTCTGGGCCACGAGCAGGACATGGGAGCCGTAGGCGCCGCTCTGGCTGACGATGCCGACCGGCCCCGGCGGCAGTTCGAGCATGGCCGGCGCGTTGGTGAAGGTGCCGTACCAGCCGCTGTCCATGGCGAAGACGCCGAGGCAGTTGGGCCCGACGATGCGCATGCCGCTGTCCCGCGCGATCTGCGCGATTTCCCGCTGCGTGCGGGCGCCGTCTTCGCCCTGCTCGGCGAAGCCGGAGGTGAAGACGACGGCGGATTTCACACCCCGGTCCGCGCAATCGCGGATGGCATCGACGGCGATCGCCGCAGGCACCGCGATCAGCGCGCAATCGACCGGCTCCGGCACGTCGCGAATCGTCGGGTAGGCGGTCAGGCCCTGCACGGTCCCGCGCCGCGGGTTCACCGGATAGATCCGGCCGGCATACCCCATCGTCTTCATCGAATGGATCGGCCGGCCGCCGATGCGCGACGGCGTATCCGACGCCCCGATCACCGCGACGGACTCCGGGCGCAGAATGGGCAGCAGGGATCGGCCGGGGGTTTCGGACATGGCACCCCTGATGGCGGCAAACGGCGCCGGGAGAAAGCGAAATCCTGCCGCGCGGGCGTTCAGGTCCGCCCGTCGTCAGGGCCGATAGCCTTCCGTCATTTCGACCGAAGCGGCGCAGCCGCGAAGCGGAGAAATCTTTTCGATACGGAAATCCGTCCCTTGCACAGCGCAGGAAAGATATCTCCACTCCGCCGTCCTTCGGACGGCTCCGGTCGATATGACGGAATGAAGTATCGGGCCGCTCCAACGGACGTGACGGGAAGGTGCCGCCATCTGGTCCCCGCCCGCCGGAAGGCGCTAAGCTGGTTCCCCAATCCCGAAGGAGTTTTCCCCGCCATGCCTGTCCTGCTTTCCGACGCCGATTTCCGCGACACCCATGTTTTCATCGCCGGCGGATCGAGCGGCATCAATCTGGGCATCGCCCACCGCTTCGCCGAATTCGGCGCGAAGCTGTCGATCTGCAGCCGCTCGGCCGAGCGGGTCGAAGGCGCGGTCGACGAACTGAAGGCGCATGGCGGCGATGTGTTCGGCACGAGCGCCGACGTGCGCGACTATGCGCAGATCGACGGCGCGCTGAAGGACGCCGCCGCCAGGCACGGGCCGATCCATACGCTGATCGCCGGGCAGGCCGGCAATTTCGTCGCCCCGGCGCTCGGCATGTCGGCCAACGGCTTCAGGACGGTGGTCGATATCGATCTCAACGGCAGCTACAACGTCTTCCGCGCCGGCTTCGACCATCTGGTCAGGCCGGGCGCCGCCTGCATCGCCATCTCGGCGCCCCAGGCGATCCACGCCTACAGCTTCCAGACCCATGTCTGCGCCGCAAAGGCGGGGCTGGACATGCTGTGCCGCGGCCTCGCCCTGGAATGGGCGCCGATGGGCGTGCGGGTCAACACCATCATCCCCGGCCCGATCGAGGGCACCGAGGGCATGGAGCGGCTGGCGCCGTCCGACGCGGCCAAGCGGGCGGCGGCGGAAATGACGCCCATGAAGCGCTTCGGCCTGAAATCCGAGGTCGGCGACGCGGCCCTGTTCCTCGCCTCGCCCATGGCCGCCTACATCACCGGCGGCAACATCCCGGTCGACGGCGGCACGGTGCTGACAGGGTCGAGCAGCATGAGCCGGGGCATGGAAATGGCCTTCGAGGGCGCGGCACAGGCCGCCCGCGCCCGGGCCTGAGCGCGCAACGTCGTCAGCTATACCCCCCGGCCGAGCCGGCGGGCAGCGAGCATCAGGGCGAGGGTGTGCGCCGGCGCCAGGCGGTCCGGCACGGCGAACGGGTCGAAACCGGCGCGCTCCAGACGGTTCAGCCAGGCCAGCGCAACGGGCTTGAGAACCAGCAGCCGGTCCGCCGGCCCGCCTGTCCTGCCGGCCGCAGCCAGATGATCGCGGGCCATCGCCGCGACTGCTTCGGCCGCCGCCCGCACGCCCGGCGTCCCCCGCCGCTCCGCCAGGTCGCGTGAACCTGCGCCGCCGGCCGCTAGCGCGGATTGGGGCAGCAACTGCCGGCCCTGTGCGGCGTGGAAGCCGGCGGCGCGCAGAATGCCGGCGAGCGCCCATCCGGTGCCCAGCGCCTGCGCCGCCTCCTGCGCCGCCCGCTGCGATTCCGGGTGTGCCTGCCCGGCGCCCGCGGCCAGCGCCATCGCTTCAGCCAGCAAGCCGCCGGTCTTTCCGGCATAATCGGTGAGCGCCGCCTCGTCGGCCATCGGCGCGCCGTCCAGATCCCGTTCCCGCCCGTTGATCAGATCGTGCAGCAGCGCCGGATCGAGCGCTCCGGCGCGCAGGGCTGCGGCCAGCGGCGCGGCCACCTCGTGCTGCCGTGCCGGCCCGTCCATCGCCGCGGCGTCGATCACCTCCCGCCACCATTGCAGGCGGATCTGCCCGATCGCCGGTTCGTTGACGATCTCCCGCACCCGCGCGATCTCGGCGTTGAAAGCAAGCAGAATCCAAAGGACGGCGCGGTGCCGGCGCGGCGCGAACAGGGTGGCGAGATAGCGCTCGAAATCGAACCGGCGGGCCAGCCGGCGGCAGGATTCGGCGGCGTTGTGGGTTGCGATTCGGTTGCTTTTTGCCGCCATAGGTGCAGATTATACGCGGCAACGGGGCGCGGCGCGCGGCCGGGCTCTGCTGGGGTGGAACTTTTCCGGGGCAGACATCATGGCAGCAATTCTGACAAAGCTCGGCAACACGGTGATTGCCGGCATCGTCGCGCTGATCGTTATGTTCGTCATCGTCGGCGCGACGGCCGGCGGCGGCGCTTTCGATCATACCTGGTGGAGCTTCCTGTTCCGCTATCTGCACGTCCTGTCGGGCGTCATGTGGATCGGCCTGTTGTATTATTTCAACTTCGTCCAGATCCCCAACATGCCGAACATCCCGGACGAGCAAAAGCCGGCGATCGGCAAGGTGATCGCGCCGGCGGCGCTGTTCTGGTTCCGCTGGGCCGCAATGGCGACTATCGTCACCGGCCTGATCCTCGCCCTGATGAACGGCTATCTCGTCGAGGCCATCGCGATCGGCTTCATGGACGAGGGCAACAGCACGCCGATCGGCATCGGCATGTGGCTCGGTACGATCATGTGGTTCAACGTCTGGTTCGTCATCTGGCCGAACCAGAAGCGGGCGCTCGGCATCGTCGAGGCGGACGCCGATTCGAAAGCCAAGTCGGCGCGCACGGCCATGCTGTTCTCGCGGACCAACACGCTGCTGTCGGTCCCAATGCTGTTCTGCATGGTGGCGCAGCAGAATGGCGGCTTCGTCGGCTTCGGCGGCTGAGGCCCATACCCGCCGGCATCCTCCGGCAGGGGGCGCCGGCACGCAAACGAAGCGGGCTCCGTCATCGGCGGAGCCCGTTTTTTTGCCGGACGCGGCGGCGCGAGCGCCGGTCCCGGACTCCGTACCGGGCGGAAAGATCGTAGGGGAGGGTTTCAAACCCTCCCCTACCGTCACCGGGTAGAACGACCGGTTGGGGCCTGCTCTTCCCGGTCAGCCGGGCGGCAGGGCGATGAGCGCGGCGCCGACGGCCCGGCCCTCGCCGGCCAGAAGGTTGTAGGTCCGGCAGGCGGCTCCGGTGTCCATGGCCTCAACGGCGAGGCCGGCTTCCTTGAGTGCCGCACGGCCGGCCGGCGTTACCGCCGCTGCGCCGGCGCCGAGGATCAGCAGTTCGATCCGTTCGCCGACAAATGCAGCGGCGAGCGCCGCCGCATCCAGGGACGCAGCATCGCTGCACTCCCAAGCGACGACCCGCTCGGTCAGGATCAGAACCGATCCGGTCCATCGTTCGCCGCCGATACGGAAGCCGCCGGGGCCGTACCTCTCGACATAAGGCCGGTCGCCGCGTGCCGCCTCGGTCAGTTCCATCGACGGTCGGCCGGTGTGGACTATCCGGCGGCCGCCTCGGCGGCGTCGCCGGCGTCGCTCGACCCATCGCTTGATCGGCCGAGCCGCTTGATGCGCAGGACCAGCAGCAGCGGCACCGCCAGGCAGATCGAGGAATAGGTGCCGATGACGACGCCCCAGATAAGGGCGATGGAAAAGCCGCGGATCACCTCGCCGCCCAGGAAGAACAGGGCGAGCAGGGCCAGCATGGTGGTGACGCTGGTCAGCACCGTGCGCGACAGCGTCTCGTTCAGCGACAGGTTCATCAGGTCGGGCATCGCGAGTTTCTTGTATTTGCGCATGTTCTCGCGCACCCGGTCGAACACCACCACGGTGTCGTTGATCGAATAGCCGGCGATGGTCAGCACCGCCGCGACGGTGGACAGGTTGAATTCGAACTGGAACAGGCTGAACAAGCCGATGGTCAGCAGCACGTCGTGGGTCAGCGCTGCCACGGCCGCGATGGCGAACTGCCATTCGAAGCGGAACCAGACGTAGGCCATGATCGCGAGGAGCGCGAGCACGGTCGCGATGATCCCCGCCTGGATCAGCTCGGCGCCGACCTTGGGCCCGACGAATTCCTCGCGGCCGACCCGGAAATCCTTGCCCAGGGCCGCGGTGATCGTTTCGATCGCCTGCATCTGGCGCTTGTTGTCGCCGGGCTGCTTCTCGACCCGAATCAGAACTTCGGACTCCTTGCCGAAATTCTGGATCGAGACCTCGCCCAGCCCGAGCGCATTGAGCTGGCTTCTCAACCCGGCGACATCGGCCGGCTTCTCGCTGCCCCTGTCGTCCAGCGCGGTCACCTGGAGCAGGATGCCGCCCTTGAAATCGATGCCGAAGTTGAGGCCCTGGCCGAAAAACATGGCGCCGCTGAAGACCAGCAGGGCGACCGAAAGCGCGAGATAGACGCTGCGGAACCGGACAAAGGGGATGGTCGTGCCGGGCGGCACCAGACGGAGCAGCATGAAACGAATTCTCCCTCAGGCCAATCGGCGCCTAGTGCACCATGTTCCGGACGAAGGGGCTGTCCAGCGAAAACATCGGAATGCGCACCTGGAACCGGCTGCCGTCGTCGCGCGTCATCTCGTAGGCGCCGACCATGAAGCCGGACGGCGTCGTGAGCGGGCAGCCGCTGGTGTATTCGAAACTCTGGCCCGGCTCCAGCACCGGCTGCTCGCCGACCACGCCGGGGCCGCGCACCTCCTGCTGCTGACCCGCCGAATCGGTGATCCGCCAGTGCCGGTTGAGCAGCTGGACCCGGTCACCGCCCTCGTTGCTGATGGTCACGGTATAGGCCCAGACATAGCGGTTCTCGTCCGGTTCCGACTGCTCGTCCAGATAGATCGGCTTGACCGAAACGAGGATGCCGGCCGTCTTTTCCGAATACATCGTCCGAAATATGGCTGCTCAGGTTGACGCCGGGTATGTAGGCAATATCCCGCTGCTGTCGAGGCGGCATCTTCGTGCGGCCGGTTGATGGAGGGGGCCGGCGGCGCCAATTCCGCACGGGCGGAAAATGCTCTAGCTTCGGCACGACAGGATTACGCCCGGAACCCGCATGTCCGATCCGCCATTCCCGCCCCGGCTCACGATCGCCGTCGACGGCCCGGCCGCGGCCGGCAAGGGGACGCTGGCCCGGCGCCTCGCCGGGGCGCTGAACCTCGCGCATCTGGATTCCGGCGCGCTCTACCGGGCGGTCGGGCTGGCCGTCCTGCGCGCGGGCGGCGATCCGGCGGACGAGACGGCGGCCACCGCCGCGGCCCGGCAGTTCGGTCTCGGAGACCCCGCCGCCGGCCGCCTCTCGGACCCGGAGCTGCGCACGCCGGAAGCGGGCGACGCCGCCTCCAAGGTCGCGGCATTCCCCCCGGTTCGCGAGGCGCTGCTGGATTTCCAGCGCTGGTTCGCACGGGATCCGCCGGCCGGCCGGAGCGGCGCCGTGCTCGACGGCCGGGACATCGGGACGGTCGTCTGCCCGGACGCGACGGTGAAAATCTTCGTGACCGCCAGCCCGGACGAAAGGGCGCGCCGCCGTTTTGCGGAGTTGCAGGCCGCCGGGGCGGACGTTATATACCCGGCTGTCCTGAGCGAGCTTGAGGCGCGCGACGGTCGCGACACCAGCCGCGCCGTAGCGCCGCTGAAGCCCGCCGACGACGCGGCGATTCTCGATACCAGTGAGCTTGACGCCGAAGCCGCGTTCCGCGCGGCGCTGGATATCGTGGCGCAGCGTGCGCCCGGATGGCGAAGGCTTGTGCAGGACGTCCGGTAACGGCAACGCATCGGCGCTGCTTTCCGACCCGGCCTGACCGGCTGACCGAAAGGGATCCGGCCCGTCAGGAAGCGCTCCGTCGGGATTGCAGCCAGATAGCCGGCCGGAAGACGAGAGGACATCCGGAACCCCATGACGACTGCGACAGAAACCGCGGCGGCGTCCGGCGAGGACTTCGCCGCGCTGCTCGATGCATCCCTGAAAGACCACGACCAGTTCGAAGGCAAGGTGGTGGCCGGCCGGATCGTGGCGATCGAAAACGATTTCGCCGTGATCGACGTCGGCCTCAAGGCCGAAGGCCGCGTGCCGATCAAGGAGTTCGCCCCGCCGGGCGCGGCTCCGGAAATCAAGCCGGGCGACGAGGTGGAGGTCTATGTCGAGCGGCTGGAGAACGCCAACGGCGAGGCCGTGCTGTCGCGCGACAAGGCCCGGCGCGAGGAAGCCTGGGTCCAGCTCGAAAGCGCCTTCAACGACGGCCAGCGCGTCACCGGCCACATCTTCGGCCGGGTCAAGGGCGGCTTCACGGTCGATCTCAACGGCGCGGTCGCCTTCCTGCCGGGCAGCCAGGTCGATATCCGGCCGGTGCGCGACGTGACGCCGATCATGAACACGCCGCAGCCGTTCCAGATTCTCAAGATGGACCGGCAGCGCGGCAACATCGTCGTGTCGCGCCGCGCCGTTCTGGAAGAGACCCGCGCCGAAGCCCGCGCCGAACTGATCGCCAACCTGAAGGAAGGCCAGGTGCTCAAGGGCGTGGTGAAGAACATCACCGATTACGGCGCCTTCGTCGATCTGGGCGGCATCGACGGCCTGCTTCACGTCACCGACATATCCTGGAAGCGCGTCAACCATCCTTCGGAAGCGCTCAACATCGGCGAGACGGTCGACGTGCAGGTGATCCGCTTCAACCCGGACACCCAGCGCATCAGCCTCGGCATGAAGCAGCTCGAGGCCGATCCCTGGGACGGCGTGGAAGCGAAGTACCCGGAGAACGCACGCTTCACCGGCCGGGTCACCAACATCACCGATTACGGCGCCTTCGTGGAGCTGGAGGCGGGCATCGAGGGGCTGGTCCACGTCTCGGAAATGTCGTGGACCAAGAAGAACGTGCATCCCGGCAAGATCGTCTCGACCAGCCAGGAGGTCGAGGTGATGGTGCTGGACGTCGATTCCCAGCGCCGCCGGATCAGCCTGGGCCTGAAACAGACCCGCGACAATCCCTGGGCGACCTTCGCCGAACAGTATCCGCCCGGCACGGAAATCGAGGGCGAAATCCGCAACATCACCGAATTCGGCCTGTTCGTCGGCCTGCCGGGCGATATCGACGGCATGGTGCATCTGTCCGACCTCTCCTGGAACATGTCGGGCGAGGAGGCCGTCGCCGATTACAAGAAAGGCGACATGGTGAAAGTGAAGCTGCTGGAGGTCGATACCGCGAAGGAACGGATCAGCCTCGGCATCAAGCAGCTGGCGGAAGATCCGCTGGCCGGTCCGGCCGGCTCCATCCGGAAGGGCGACCTCGTCACCTCGACGATTACCGGCGTGACGGCCGGCGGCCTCGAGGTCGAGGTGCACGGCATCCAGGGCTTCATCCGCAAGGCCGACCTGTCGCGCGAGCGCGCTGAGCAGCGGCCGGACCGTTTCGCCGTGGGCGAGAAGATCGACGCCAAGGTCACCAACTTCGACAAGAGCGCCCGCAAGCTTTCCCTGTCGGTCAAGGCGCGGGAGATTGCCGAAGACAAGGAAGCGATGGAGCAGTTCGGCTCGTCCGATTCCGGCGCCTCGCTGGGCGACATCCTCGGCGCTGCGCTCAACAAGGCGAAGAAGGAGGGGTAGGCGGCCGGGTTCTCCGGGGGTCGGGCGCGCGCCCGACCGCCAGTGGCGGCCGGGCCGGCGGTACGCTGTGTGAATCATGTGAATCACGCGCGAATCGGCCGCAAACGCCTGCTTAGAACTGATTTTTCCGGAATTTTCCGGCGGAAAAGCAGGGGACAATCGCGTGGATTTCCGGGGAAAACCCGGAAAGCCCGATTCTCGTAACATACTGTAATTATTGAATTTTTGCTGTATCATGCGCGCACAACCGGAAATCGAATTGCGTGCAATGGAAACCCAACTGACGCTCGTGGACGACAAAGACCTCTTTCGTTCCGATAATCCCGAGGCCGCCGGCGACGGAGACAGGTCGCGCCAGAATACCGGGATCTATCCGTCGCAGGAAATCGAGGCGCTGATCCACGGCCGGAAAATTCTGGCCTCGGTGCCGGTCGTCGACCGGCAGATCCAGCCGGCCAGCCTCGATCTGCGGCTCGGCGCAACGGCGTACCGGGTAAACGCCAGCTTTCTGCCGGGGCCCGGCCATAGCGTCAGGCAGCGTATCGACGCGTTCGCACAATACGAGATCGACCTTGCCGAAGGCGGCGTCCTCGAACAGGGGCATGTCTATATCGTGCCGCTGCTGGAGCAGCTCAATCTGCCCAAGCCGTTGAGCGCCTACGCCAATCCGAAGAGTTCGGCGGGCCGGCTCGACATCTTCACCCGGGTGATTACCGATCGTTCGACGGCGTTCGACCGGATCGCCGCGGGCTATTCCGGCGCGCTCTACGCGGAAATCTCGCCGCGCACCTTCAGCGTGCGGGTGCAGACCGGCACCCGGCTCAACCAGCTCCGGCTGCGCCGCGGCGCGCCGACCCTGAGCAAGACGGCGATGCGCGCGCTGCAGACGGAGCGCAAGCTCTCCACCGACGATTCGGAGATCAAGCTGGAAGGCGACAAGCTGAACATCTCCCTGGACCTCGGCGGCAGCGGGCCGGACGCGATCGTCGGCTACAAGGCGAAAAAGAACTGCGATGTCGTCGATGTCGAAAAGGTCGCCCATTACCCGGCGGCGGATTTCTGGGAGCCGATCCGCGCGCCGGCGGACGGCGGCTTCGTCCTCAATGTCGACGATTTCTACATCCTGGCGTCGAAGGAAGCGGTCTCCGTGCCGCCCGACCATGCCGCGGAGATGATCCCCTACGATACACTGGTCGGCGAATTCCGGGTCCACTATGCCGGCTTCTTCGACCCCGGCTTCGGCAGCCCGGAAGCCGGCGGGGCGGGCAGCAAGGCGGTGCTGGAAGTCCGGCCCCACGAAGTGCCGTTCTTCGTCGAGGACGGACAGGTCGTCGGCCGGCTGGTCTACGAGCGGCTGCGCGCGGTTCCGGACCGGCTCTACGGCAAGGATATGGGCTCCAACTACCAGGCCCAGGGGCTGCGCCTGAGCAAGCATTTCCGCATGTGACGGCCGCCCGCCGGTGCAACGGCCGGCCCCCAAGGACGCGCCCTTTCCTCTCCCACCGAATGGATTCCCGACGATGAACCCTGCCGATAACGCCGCTCTGAACGCCGGCTCGAGCGAAACCGCCGCCCCCGAAATTCCGGCGAGCCCCGGCATCGATAGCGTACGGGCCGGCGGCGTCGCGGGCGACATCCTGCGCGCCTATGTCGAGCGGATCGAGCGTCTCGAGGAGGAGAAGAAGGCGCTCGCCGCCGACATCCGCGAGGTCTATGCCGAAGCCAAGGGCAACGGCTACGACCCCAAGGTCATGCGCAAGCTGGTCGCGCTGCGCCGCATGGACCAGGCCGACCGCCGGGAAGAGGAGGAACTGCTCGACATCTACCGCCGCGCCATCGGCATGATCTGAGGGAACAGACCGAAGACAGGCGTGACCATCCGGCGTAGGCCGCCGGTTCCGGTGGCAGGATCTTCGGCAGACCGAGCGATCGGGAAGTGGGCGCTTCACAGGTGTCCACCTCGATTCCGGTGGGCACTTTGCTGATGTTAATTGGCGAGGAGAATCCAGGCGCGGGGAGCGGCAGGGTGCCGCGTCGTGGCTGTCGCTGTCGGTGGAGCGATACGCAGAAGCGGCAAATCGTGGCGGAGACCATCGGCGCCACGGTGGTAGTGGTACATGCGCTTCCGCAGATGCACCGGCGACGCCCAGTCCACGGCACGCGTGCTTGCCTTCGGCCACTCTTGCTGCATGACAGAGTCGGATCATGAGCCCTCCCGGCGCCGGTGAGCGCGAGAGCGTTCGCTACCAGCCCGACGACAGCCCGTCGGTCCCGGTCGCGGCCGGTCTCGGCTTTCAATACGCCCTTCTCATCATCGCGAGGATCGTGGTGGTCCCGGTGGTCGTGGTGCGGGCGGCCGGCGGCAGCGACGTCGACCTCTCGTGGATCCTGTTCGCCGCGATCGCGATCTGCGGGCTCACCACGATGATGCAGGCGCTCCGGATCGGTCGCTTCGGCTCCGGCTACGTCGCCGTGATGGGCACCTCGCTCGCGGTCGTCGGCGTGGGGGTCACGGCGGTGGCCGAGGGCGGACTGTCGCTGCTCGCCACCCTGGTGCTCATCGCGTCTGTGGTCCCGCTGGCGCTCTCCTTCCGGCTCACGCTGTTCCGCAAGATCCTGACGCCCACCGTCTCGGGCACGGTCATCATGCTGATCCCGGCCACGCTGATGCCGTCCGCCTTCGGGCTGCTCGCCGACGTGCCGGCCGGCACGCCGACGCTGGCGGCACCGCTCTGCGCCGTCGTGGCCCTGGTCGTCATCGCCGTCGCCACGCTGAAGGGAACCGCCGGAATACGCCTCTGGTCGCCGGTGATCGGCGTGGTGGCGGGCTGCCTGGTCGCGCTCTGGTTTGGTCTCTACGACGTGGATGCCGTGGTGGAGGCCTCTTGGATCGGCTTGCCGGCCGCCGCCTGGCCCGGCCTCGATCTGGAGTTCGGGCCGGTGTTCTGGGCGCTCCTTCCGGCCTTCGTGCTCGTGGCGCTGATCGAGAGCGTGCAGACCATCAGTAACGCCGTCGCGGTTCAGCGCGTCTCCTGGCGCCGGCCGCGCGCGGTGGACTATCGGGCTGTGCAGGGGACGGTGGCGACCGCCGGCCTCGGCAACCTGGTGTGCGGCGTCGCGGGCACGGTGCCGAACACGCTGCTGTCGACCAGTGTGGCGGTGACCGATCTCACCGGGGCCGCGGCGCGGCGCGTCGGCATCGCGGCCGGCGCGGTGTTCATCGCCATGGCCTTCCTGCCCAAGGTGCGGGCGGCGGTGCTTGCGATACCGGGGCCGGTGGTCTCGGCCTATCTCGTGGTCTTGATGGCGACGCTCTTCGTGATCGGCATGAAGATGGTCGTCCGGGACGGGATCGACTACCGCAAGGGCCTGATCGCGGGCGTCGCGTTCTGGGCCGGCGTCGGCTTCCAGAACGGCGCGATCTTCCCCGAGTTCACGCAGGACTTCGCCGGCGGCCTTCTGAACAGCGGGGTCACGGCGGGCGGGCTCGTCGCCATTCTGCTGACGCTGTTCACGGAAGTGACGAAGCGGCGCCCGCGCCGGCTCAGGACGGCGTGCGAGGTTGAGGCGCTGCCGGAGATCCGGGCGTTTCTGGCCGCGTTCGTCTCCCGCAACGGCTGGGGCGAGGCCATGGCGTACCGCCTCGATGCGGTTGTGGAGGAGACGGTGCTGACCCTGCTGGAGCGTCACGAGGAGGGTACGGAGCGCGGGCTGCAACGCCTGCTGCTCACGGCGCGCAAGGAAGACGGCCGCGCGGTGCTGGAGTTCGTCGCCGCACCCGGCGACGGCAACCTCGAGGACCGCATCGCACTGCTCGGCGAGGACGCGGCCGAGACTCCGGCGGAGCGGGAAATCTCGCTCAGGCTGCTGCGGCACCTCGCATCCTCGGTCCGCCACGAGCAGTATCACGACACCGAGTTCGTGACCGTCCGCGTGGACGCCCCGGCCAGCCGAGACGACCGGCGAAGCTGAACCGGCAAAGCACCGGAAACAGGCCTGGGGCGCATTGCCTGCGGCCTCCGCCGGAGGCTAACAGACAGGCCGCATGCCGCTGCCCGTTGCCGCCACGATACGGCCCCCTCGATACGGCCCTTCGACAGGCTCAGGACAGGCTGCTGGCGCGCCTACTCGGGATGAGGGGTGGGGGTCCAAAGGCCTGAACACCCCCTCCTCCTCACCCGGAGTAGCCCCGGCCCCCGGCCGGGGCGTATCGAAGGACGGGCCGTATCGAAGCGCCCTGTCCCCTTTCGCCCGGTCCGGTTACGGGAGTAATCTGGCGACACAGCGGATGAACGGAATTTCGGAACCGGACCATGGCGGGAACATTGTCGGCCGCAGCGAAATGGGCGCCGTCGCCGGAGCAGGCGGCGGTGTGGCCGGAAACCTCCGGCAACAGCATCAACGGGCTGGGCGAGGCGGCGTTCGGTCCGCCGCGCCCGGTGTTCTGGCGCGACGACGGCCATTCGATCGAGCATACCGGCGTCCTGCGCTTCTTCTACGACCGGTACCGCAACAACGAGAATATCCGCGAAGCGCGGAAATACCGCCAGCGCGCCGCGGAATATGCCGACAGCCCGGTCGCGCCGGCACGGGCGCCCGAACCGGAGGACGGCTGGAGCGCCGCCGTCAGGCGGGCTGCCCTGGACGCCGGCGCGGACGACGCCGGCATCTGCGAATACCGCGACTCGTGGACCTACACCGACCGGCCGCGGCCCGCCGGCCGCTGGGTCGTCGTCATGGCCTTTGCCCACGAATACGGGCGGCTCAACAGCGCGCCGCACGAGGACGCCTATATCGAGGTCATGGCGCAGTACGGCCGCGCCGGCGTGGCCGCCAAGCGGCTGGCCAACTGGATTCGCGAGCGCGGTTTTCCCGCCGAGGCCAAGACCGGCCCGATGACCGAGGACGTGCTGATGATCCCGGCGGCGATCCAGGCCGGGCTGGGCGAACTGGGCAAGCACGGCTCGATGATCCACCGCCGCTTCGGCGCCAATTTCCGGCTCTCCATGGTCACGACCGACCTGCCGGTGACGCCGGATGCGCCGGACATTTTCGGCGCCGACCTGTTCTGCCAGAGCTGCCAGGTCTGCACCCGGGCCTGCCCGCCGGACGCCATCGCGCCGGAGAAGCAGACGGTGCGCGGGACGGAGAAATGGTACGTCGATTTCGACAAATGCCTGCCCTATTTCGTCGAGAACGAGACCTGCGGCATCTGCCTGGCCGTGTGTCCGTGGAGCCGGCCGGGCGTGGCCGACAACCTCGTCGGCAAGATGGCGCGGCGCTTGCCGCAATCGGACGATAACCGCTAGACTCGATCCGGCACGCGGATCGGACCGTCAGTCGGTTCACGGGAGGCGTAATGTGCGCGGCCGGAAACCGGCCCGCAACTCTCCCGGCAACTCTCAAGGAGGAATGTCCATGACACAATACACCCGCAGCATCGCGCTCGGCGCTGCCGGCGCGGCGACGGCGCTGGCGTTCGGCCTCGCGTCCCTTTGGGCGCCGGCGCAGGCCGCCGAGGTCAACGGCCCGAAACTGACCTGGAATTATTCGGTCTGGGGCAAGAAGCGCGCCTTTACCGCCGGCATCGAGAAGCTATCCGCGCTGCTCGCCGAGAAGACCGGCGGCAACTGGACGCTCAAGATCTACTACGGCGCCGCGCTCTCGAAATCGCGCGAAAATCTCGACGGCCTCAAGATCGGCGCCTTTGAGGGGGCGATGTTCTGCAACTTCTACCATCCGAAGAAGAACCCGGCGCTGATGGCGCTGACCCTGCCCTTCCTGCCGATGGCGACCTGGGAGGACAACCGCAAGGTGCGCGAGGCGGTCTACGCCCACCCGGCGGTCAACGAGCAGCTCGCGCGCTGGAACGCGATGATCTACACCTCGTCCTTCCTGCCGCAATACGAGCTGCTCGGCAAAGGCAAGCCGCCGGTGGCGCTCGCCGACTGGAAGGGCATGACGGTCCGCGCCGGCGGCGGCCTCGGCCGGGCGATGAAGGTGCTGGGCGCGACCCCGACCACGTCGACGGCGACCGAGGTCTATACCGGCATCCAGCAGGGCACGATGCAGGCGGTCTCCTTCCCCTTCACCTATGCCCATGTCGCCTACAAGATCCACGAGGTGGCCGAGTGGTACACCGCCAACCTGGCGCCCGGCACGTCGGACTGTCCGCTGACCTTCTCGATCAGCGCCTACAAGAAACTTCCGGCGCAGTACAAGAAGCTGCTGGATGACGTGAAGGAGGAGGTCATCGCGGCCCAGATCGCCGCCTATCAGCGCATGGACAAGAAGAACCTGCCCATGCTGAAGCAGAAGCTGAAGGAGGTCCGCTATACCGACGCCCAGATCGCGGCGTTCCGCAAGGCGGCCGGCCGGCCGGTGATTGAAGCCTGGATCAAGGAGAACCAGGGCAAGTTCGACGCCCGCGGCCTGGTGAAGTCCATGTTCGCCGCCGTCGGCAAGACCTACGAATAGTCTCCATCGCAGGCTCGCAGCCCGCCGTCCGCGCCCTTGCCGGGCGGCGGGCTGCGCCGTTTTCCCTTCCTGAATTGAACCCATGACCGGGGACGCGCCGGAATACGGCCCGACGCCGCCGGACGACCTGCTCGGCCGGGCGGTCTGGCGGGCGGACCGCCTGCTCGCCCCGGTCGAATTCGTCTGCACGCTGGTCGGCGGCGTCATGGTGTTCGGCCTGATGATCCTGGGCATGATCCAGATCGTCCTGCGCAACCTCTTCAGCGCGCCGATCTTCGGCTACATCGACATGGTCGAGTTCGGCATGATCGGCTTTGCCATCTTCGGCATCGCCTGGCTCCAGCGCATGGGCGGCCATGTCCGGATGGAGTTGATCCTCGGCCGGCTGAGGGGCCGGGCCATGTGGCTTGCCGAGACACTCGGCGTGCTTCTCGGCATGATCATCGTCGCGATCCTGATTCCCTATTCCTACCAGCATTTCGGCCGGGCGTGGGAACTGGGCGACAGCACGATCGACATCGAACTGGTGACCTGGCCGGGCAAGCTGGCGGTGCCGATTTTCCTCGGCTTCCTGTTCCTGCGCTTCGGGGTCCAGCTTTTCGCCTATCTGCGCCTGCTCCTGAACCCGGCGCTGGCGCCGGTCGGCGCGCCGCACATCAAGACGGTCGAGGAGCTGGCCAAGGACGAGATCGAGGGTACGGCCTGATGCTCGGCCTCGATCCGTTCAACACGGGGATCGTCGCGGTCGTCTTTCTGATCGTCCTGGTCGTGCTGGGCGTCCGGGTGTTCGTCGCCGCGGCGCTGACCGGCTTCCTCGGCCTGCTCGAGCTGCGCGGCTGGAACGTGGCCGCGGCGCTGTCCGGCACCATCCCGCACTCCAAGACCATCACCTATCCGCTCTCCGTCCTGCCGCTGTTCATCCTGATCGGCTTTCTCGCCTTCTATGCCGGGATGACCGGCAAGCTGTTCGAGGCGGCCCGGCGCTGGGCCGGCTGGGTGCCCGGCGGCCTCGCGGTCGCCACCGTGTTCGCAACCGCCGGTTTCGCGGCGGTGTCCGGCGCCTCGACCGCGACCGCCGCCGTGTTCTCCCGGGTCGCGATTCCGGACATGCTGAAGAACGGCTACGACCGCAGGCTGGCCGCCGGCGTCGTTGCGGCGGGCGGCACGCTCGCCTCGCTGATCCCGCCTTCGGCCATCCTGGTGATCTACGCGATCATCGTCGAGGAATCGGTCGGCAAGCTGCTGCTCGGCGGCTTCCTGCCCGGAGCGGTCTCGGCGCTGATCTACGCCGGCCTGATCGTCGGCATGTGCCTGTTGAAGCCGCAGCTCGGCCGGCCGATCTCCGGCTTCACCCTGCGCGAGAAGCTGGCGACGGTGCCCGGCATCCTGCCCATCTTCGCCGTCGTCCTGGTGATTTTCGGCGCGATCTACACCGGCAAGGCGACGCCGACCGAGGCCGCCGCGCTCGGCGCGATGATCGTGTTCGCCATCTATGTGTTCGAGGCGTTCCGGCAGAAGGCCGTCGGCGAAATGGGCGGCCGGCTCAAGGAGGCGCTGCTCGAGACCGCCAAGCTAACGGCGATGATCTTCACGCTGATCTGGGGTGTGTTCCTGTTCGTGCGCTTCCTCGGCTTCGCCGGGCTGCCGGCCTCCTTCGCCGGCTGGGTGACGACGCTCGATCTGCCGCCCATCGTCATCATGATCTGCATCCTGCTCGCCTACGCCGTCCTGGGCATGTTCATGGACGCGATCGGCATGCTGATCCTCACCCTGCCGGTCGTCTTCCCGGCGGTCGAGGCGCTCGGCTACCACCCGGTCTGGTTCGGCATCATCGTGGTCAAGATGGCGGAGATCTGCCTGATCACGCCGCCGATCGGCCTCAACTGTTTCGTGGTCGCCGGGGTCAGCCGCGACCTGCGCGACGCCGAGGGACGCTCCCTCGAAGTGCCGCTGCAGGACGTGTTCCGCGGCATCGGGCCGTTCTTCGTCGCCGACGTGGCGACCGTCGGCGTGCTGCTGGCCTTCCCCGGAATCGTGCTTTGGCTGCCGGGCCTGATGGGGTAAGACCGGGTATATGCGCTCAATGACCCGGCCGGGCGGCGTTCCGGCCGGTCGTCTTGAGCGAACCGAATAAATTGAAGGGGGAGAAAATGGCAAAGGGATATTGGATCTCCTGCTATCGCGAGGTGAAGGATCCGGACGCGCTGGCGGCCTATGCCGAGCTGGCCGGGCAGGCGGTCGCGCAGCATGGCGGCCGCATGCTGGTGCGCGGCGGCCAGGTGACGGCCTATGAAGCCGGCCGCGCCAACCGCACGGTGGTGGTCGAGTTCGAAAGCTACAAGCAGGCGCTCACCGCCCGCGAGAGCGAGGCCTACGCCGCCGCGCTCGACCGGCTCGAAGGCGCCGTCGAGCGGGATTTCCGGGTCGTCGAAGGGGTGTGACGCGAACTCTCTTGCGTCAGTTCGGCAGCGCCGCGCAGACCTGGACCGTCGCTGAAATCCCGGCTCAGGCCGCAGTCGCCAGACCGCCCTGCTCGATCATGGCCTCGGCGATCTGGATGGTGTTGAGCGCCGCGCCCTTGCGCAGGTTGTCGGAGACGACCCATAGCGCAAGGCCGTGCGGCACGGACGGGTCCTTGCGGATGCGACTGACATAGACCTTGTCCTCGCCGGCGCATTCGACCGGCGTGACATAGCCCTCGTCGGCCCGGTAATCGATCACCGAGACGCCGGGCGCCGCTTCCAGGGCCTCGCGGGCTTCGTCCTCGCCGAGCGCGCTCCCGAACTCCAGATGCACCGCTTCGGCATGGCCGATGAACACGGGCACCCGCACGCAGGTCGCGATCATGTCGATGGCCGGGTCGAGAATCTTCCTCGTCTCGTTGACCATCTTCCATTCCTCCTTGGTCGAGCCGTCCTCCATGAAGACGTCGATATGGGGAATGACGTTGAAGGCGATCTGCTTGGTGAATTTCGCCCTGTCCGCGCCGCCGCCGGCATAGATGTTGCGCGTCTGCTCGAACAGCTCGTCCATGCCCGCCTTGCCGGCGCCGGAAACCGACTGGTAGGTCGCCACCGAAACCCGCTTGATCCGCGCCGCGTCGTGCAGCGGCTTGAGCGCGACGACGAGCTGGATGGTCGAGCAGTTCGGGTTGGCGACGATATTGCGCCGGTCGTCTTGCATGGCATAGGCCGCGAGCGCGTCGCCGTTCACCTCCGGCACGATCAGCGGCACGTCGTCGTCCATGCGGAACTGGCTGGTGTTGTCGATCACCAGGCAGCCGGCGGCCCCGGCCCGGGGCGCATATTCCTTCGAAACCTTCGCGCCGGGCGACGAAAAGGCGATGTCGACGCCGGCGAAATCGAAGGTCGCGAGATTCTTCACCTCCAGCGTCCGGCCGTTGACATCGATCGGCTCGCCTTCCGAACGCGGCGAGGCGAGCGGGATCACCTCGTCGGCCGGGAACTTCCGTTCGGCCAGCAGGTCGAGCATTTCCCGGCCGACATTGCCGGTCGCGCCGACCACGGCTACGCGATAGCCCATTCTCTTTGCTCCGTTCCCTCAGGTCCCTTCAGGGCGGGTCGGCGCTTGAATTGGCGAACCGTCCGCCGCACTTCAAGATAACCTCATGCCGCGTGCAGCAGGATGGATGGCTGCTGTCGCGAACCGGGAGGCGAAGGCGATGGCCGATACGCCCGATACGGCAACTTCAGGCGAGAAGATCGCCACCTACAGGGAGTTCTGGCCCTTCTACCTGGGCGAACACCGCAAGCCGCGGACCCGCCATCTGCACTATTTCGGCACCTCGCTCGCCATCGCCGCCGTGATCGTCGCACTGGCGAGCCAGACCTGGTGGCTGCTCGCCGCCGCCGTGTTCTGCGGCTATTTCTTCGCCTGGATCGGCCATTTCTTCGTCGAGAAGAACCGGCCGGCGACCTTCACCTACCCGGTCTGGTCCCTGTTCAGCGATTTCCGGATGCTGTGGCGCTGGGCGACCGGCCGCCTGGCCGGCGATTACGAGCGCCACGGCATTCCGCAATAGGCCCTGTCAGGCCGGCCGGCCCCCCGCCCGCTATTTCCGCCTTCCCGAACGCAAAGCGGCCTCCCGCGGTTCTCACCGCAGGAGGCCGCCTGTTGACTTTCGGCGCTCGTCCCGCGGCGCGTGTCCGCGGGTCGGGCGCGGACCGGGCCTATTCCTGCTCGGCCTTCGTCGTGTTGGTCACGACCGTCTGCTCGACCTTCGGTTTCTCGCTCTGGGCCATGCCGGCCATCGGGCAGGCGAAGGCCGCGCCAGCGGTGCCGAGCACGAAACCGGCGATCGAGAGCCCGAGGGCGACAGTCTTGATGTTGCGCATGGGAAACCTCCCCCAACGGCGTTCCGGAATATGCTATGGAAATCCTATACCGGCATCGGGTTCCGGTCAACGCGGTGCGCGCCGGCGAAGCCGCCTGAACCGGAACGGGGAGAACGCCATGATCTGCGCCGTCGTCCGCTACCGGCTGCCGCCGTCCATCGACCGGGCGGCCTGCCGCGACCATCACGAGAAGATCGCGCCCGGCTTCCGCGAGGTGCCGGGCCTGTTCAGCAAGCATTTCATCTGCGCCGACACCGGCATCGCCGGCGGCGTCTATCAGTGGGAAAGCCGCGAAGCCGCCGAGGCCTTCTATTCCGGGCCGTGGCGCGACGGCATCGTCGAGCGCTACGGCATGGAGCCGGAAATCGAGTTCTTCTCCGTGTTCTGCGTCACCGACAATGTGGCGGGCGAGGTCCGGGTGCTCGAGCCGGCCCCGGCGATCGCGGCGGAATAGCGCGCAGCGCCTACTCCCCCTCCGCCTTCTCCCGTTTCAGATCGCCGAACGGCCCGCCGTCGGTGGAATAGCGCTGGATCAGCGGCAGCTGCGACAGGGCGAAAACGATGGTGATCGGCATGTTGCCGAACACCTTGAAGGAGACCCAGAAGCTCTCGGTCTGGGTCCGCCAGACGATCTCGTTCAGCACCGCCATGAAAACGAAGAAGCAGGCCCAGCGGAAGGACAGCTTGAACCAGCCCTCGTCGGTCAGCTGAAAAACCGGGCCGAACAGGTATTTCAGGAAGGCGCGGCGGAACGGCAGGCCGGCGAACAGGGTGAAGGCGAACAGGCCGTTCACGATGGTCGGCTTCATCTTGATGAAGGTGTCGTCCTGCAGGATCAGCGTGAGGCCGCCGAAGATGACGACGACCACGGTGGTGACCAGCGGCATCAGCGGTACGCGCCGCTCCAGCCGGATCGAGAAGGCGAGCGACACCAGCATCGCCGGGATGAAGGCGGCGGTCGCCACCATCAGGTCCCAGACGAAATAGCAGACGAAAAAGGCGCCGAGCGGCCCGAACTCGATGAACGTCCGGGCCAGCGGGCTGACCGTCGATTTCTCCGACGGATCGGCGGCGAATTTCAGTTTCATGCCGGCATTTCCGGTTTGCTCGTTACGGCCGGGTCCCCGGCGGGATCCAGCCCCATCAGGCTGCGCGCATAGTCCTGCGCCGCGAAGGGGCGCATGTCCTCGGCGCTCTCGCCGACACCCACGGCATGGACCGGCAGGCCGAATGTCTCGGCCAGCGAGACCACCACGCCGCCGCGCGCCGTGCCGTCCAGCTTGGTGACGATCAGGCCGGTGACGTCCGCCATGTCGCGGAACGCCTCGACCTGGCTGTGGGCGTTCTGGCCGACCGTGGCGTCGAGCACGAGCAGCACGTCGTGGGGCGCGCGCTCGTCGATCTTCCGCAGCACGCGCACGATCTTCGCCAGTTCGTCCATCAGTTCCTTCTTGTTCTGCAGGCGGCCGGCGGTGTCGATCAGCAACAGGTCGAGCCCGCCGTCCTGCGCCTGCTTCAGCGCGTCGAAGGCGAGGCCCGCGGCGTCGGCGCCGGGATCGCGCGCCACGATCGCGCTGTCGGTGCGCTCGGCCCAGATCCTGAGCTGGTCGATCGCCGCCGCCCGGAAGGTGTCGCCGGCCGCCATCATCACGGTCATTCCGGCGTCGCGATGGCTGCGCGCGAGCTTGCCGATGGTCGTCGTCTTGCCGCTGCCGTTGACGCCGACGACCAGCACGACATGGGGCCGGTTGGCCGGATCGACCGCGAGCGGCCGGGCGACCGGCTCGAGGATGGCGCCGATATCGCCGGCGAACTCGGCGCGGATTTCCGCTTCCGACAGTTCCTGGTCGAAGCGCCTGCTGCCCAGTTCCGCGACCAGCCGGGCCGCGGTGGAGGGCCCTAGGTCGGCGGTAATCAGGATGTCTTCCAGCGCCTCCAGCGTATCGTCGTCGAGCCGCCGCCGGCCGCCGCCGAACAGGCCGCCGATGCCTTCGGCCAGCCGCGACGACGATTTGCCCAGCCCGTCGCGCAGGCGGGTCAGCCAGCCGCGTTTCGGCGCGGATCCGGCGCTGCCGGCCGTTTCGGCGGCCTCCTGCTCCGCCGGGGGTGCGGGTGCATCCCGGCCGCGGCGGAACCAGGCCATCAGGCGGTCAGTCCCCTGGCCGCCGCGACCGGTACGGCGTGCAGTGCATCCGCATCGGCGCCTGTGACCCGCATCGGCACGATGCTGCCGGCCGGACAGATGCCCGCGAATTCGGCATTGTCGAAGCGCACGGCCGCGTAATGCTCGCTCCGGCCCCTGCCCGCGCCTTCGATCAGAACGGCAATCTCCCGGCCGGTCTGCCCGGCGAGCCACGCGTGCAGGGCCGCAGCGCCCCGCGCGCGCAGCCGGGCCGCACGGTCCTTGCGCACCGCTCCGGGCACTGCCGGCATCTTCGCCGCCGGCGTGCCCGGCCGTTCGGAATAGGGAAAGACGTGCAGGAAGACGAGGCCGCAATCCCCGACTAGGTCCAGCGTCCGCCGGAACCTGTCTTCCGTCTCGGTCGGGAACCCGGCGATCAGGTCGGCGCCGAGCGCGATACCGGGGCGGAGCGCGCGCACCCGCCGGCAGAGGTCGATGGCCTGCCGCCGGCTGTGCCGCCGCTTCATGCGCTTGAGGATCAGGTCGTCGCCGGCCTGCAGGCTGAGATGCAGGTGCGGCATCAGCCGCTCCTCTTCAGCGATCAGGCGGAGCAGCGTATCGTCGACCTCGGCGCAATCCAGCGAGGTCAGGCGCAGGCGCGGCAGGTCCGGCACGGCGGCGAGCAGCCGCTCTAACATCTGCCCCAGCGATGGCGAACCCGGCAGGTCGGCGCCGTAGGCCGTGATATCGACGCCGGTCAGCACGATCTCGCGATAGCCGTTTTCGACCAGCGTGCGGACCTGTTCCACGATCGGGCCGAGCGCGGCCGAGCGGCTGTTGCCGCGGCCGTAGGGGATGATGCAGAAGGTGCAGCGGTGGTCGCAGCCGTTCTGGACCTGGACATAGGCCCGGGCGCGGCCGTCGAAGCCGCCGGCCAAGTGGCCCGCCGTCTCGCGCACCGCCATGATGTCGTTGACCTGCACGGGCGCATCGTTCGCCGGCAGGAAGCTGGCCGGGTCCATCTTCTCGGCGTTGCCGACGACGCGATCGACCTCCGGCATCGCCGCCCAGGCGCCGGGGTCGATCTGCGCCGCGCAGCCGGTCACGATGATGCGGGCGTCCGGCCGTTGCCGCCGCGCCCGGCGCACCGCCTGGCGCGCCTGCCGCTCGGCCTCGCCGGTCACCGCGCAGGTATTCACGATCACCGTATCGTCCAGCCCGGCCGCGTGCGCGGCGATGACGGACGATTCTGCGGCGTTCAGCCGGCAGCCGAAGGTCACCACCTGGGGCTCTGCCCGCCCGGTCATGACCCACGCCCGGAATTACCCCCCTCCCCTTGGGGGAGGGGTTGTTTGGCGCCGTACCGACACCCGAATTCCGCTCTGCAGTAATGTCCGCGGACCCCTCCCCCTGACCCCGTCCCCCAAGGGGAGGGGGGACGCGTCGCTTTACCTGTCGGGCCCGATTCACGGCTCTTCGCAGAGGCATCCCTTGGATGAGGGGTCGGCTGCCCGCGCGCCGAAACCCGATTTCGGTGCTGCGGCAATGTCCGCGGACCCCTCCCCCTAACCCCCTCCCCCAAGGGGAGGGGGGAGTTTCTCATCGGAATTGGCGGTACGAGCGAAATCATGCCAGGACGCCGCGGAAGCTGAGGTGGGTCGGGCCGGACATCAGGACATGGTCGTCCCCGGCCCAGTCGATGAACAGTTCGCCGCCATCGACCTCGATCGTCGCCCTGCGATCCGTCAGACCTCTTCGCGCCCCGGCGACGGCCGCCGCGCAGGCGCCGGAGCCGCAGGCCTGGGTCAGCCCCGCGCCGCGCTCCCACACGCGCAGGCGGATCTGGTCGCGGCCCTTCACCTGGGCGACGCCGATATTGGCCCGCTCGGGAAACAGTCGGTGATGTTCCAACCGGGGACCGATCCGCTCCATGGGCACTGCGGCAACGTCTTCAACGAAAAAGACGGCGTGCGGGTTGCCCATGCCGACGCCGACCGGATCGCTGAGCGGGCCTTCCGCAATGCCGAGATGCAGCGTGTCCCGGTCCTCCGACAGCGGAATGCCGCGCCAGTCGAGCGCCGGGCGGCCCATGTCCACCGAAACCGTGCCGTCGCCGTTGCGCAGGCAGTCGAGCACGCCGGCGACGCTTTCGAAGGACATTTCGGTGCTGCCGGTCTCGTCCATCAGCAGGGCGGCGGCGCAGCGGGTGCCGTTGCCGCAGGCGCCGGAATCCGAACCGTCGCTGTTCAGGAAGAGCAATCCGTAATCCGCGAGATCGGTCGGCGGCGGCGTAATCAGGATGAGCTGGTCGCAGCCGACGCCCCGGTGCCGGTCGGCGATCCGCGCCGCGGTCCGGGCGCAGGGCGCCGCCGTGCCGTCCCGCAGGTCGAGCATCACGAAGTCGTTGCCCGCGCCGTGCATCTTGACGAAGGGAAAGCCGGCGGGCCGGAAGGCGGGCCCGGTCTGGTCGGTCTCGCTCATGGCCGGGGAGATATGGTGTTTCCGCCGCCCCTGTCCACGCGGCAGAGTGGTTGAGGAGAACGGCGCCCGCTGCGGCGTTTGCCGGCTTGACCGGCTGCCGGCGCCCGCTTACATCGCGCCCGGAATTCAGCGCCGAAACGCCCATGGCGCTCCCGAGGGGGCCCGCCCGTCTGCGAAGGTTCGCACACGGGCGCGTTTTGCATTGGGCAGGACGGCGCAGGGACAGCGGACACCGGACGCGCATGTTCGACAGCCTGACGAACAGACTGGGCGACGTTTTCGACACGCTGACCCGCCGCGGGTCGCTGGGCGAATCCGATGTCACGGCGGCGCTGCGCGAGGTCCGGGTGGCATTGCTGGAAGCCGATGTCGCGCTGCCGGTCGTCCGGGATTTCATCGACCGGGTGAAGTACCGCGCGGTCGGCGCCGAAGTGCTCCGGAGCGTCACGCCGGGCCAGCAGGTCGTCAAGATTGTCAACGACGAACTGGTCGAGACCCTGGGCCGCGAGGTCGAGGAGATCGACCTGCGGGCGCAGCCGCCGGCCGTTCTGCTGCTGGTCGGCCTGCAGGGCTCGGGCAAGACGACGACCGCCGCCAAGATCGGCAAATATCTCACTGAGAAAGAGCGCAAGCGCGTGCTGATGGCCTCGCTCGATACGCGGCGGCCGGCGGCGCAGGAACAGCTGCGCGTGCTCGGCGAGCAGGCGCAGGTGGCGACGCTGCCGGTCGTCATGGGCGAGCCGCCGGAAGCGATCGCCCGGCGCGCACTCCAGACCGGCAAGCTGGAAGCCTGGGATGTCGTGATCCTCGACACCGCCGGCCGGCTGCATATCGACGACGAGCTGATGCAGGAGGTCGCCGCGGTCGGCAAGGCGACGAGCCCGGTGGAGACGCTGCTGGTCGCCGATGCAATGACCGGCCAGGACGCCGTGACCATCGCGAAAGCCTTCGACGAGCAGGTCGGCATCACCGGCATCGTGCTGACCCGGATCGACGGCGACGCGCGCGGCGGCGCGGCGCTATCGATGCGCGCCGTCACCGGCAAGCCGATCAAGCTGATGGGCACCGGCGAGAAGCTGGACGGGCTCGAGCCCTTCCACCCCGACCGGATCGCCGGCCGCATCCTCGGCATGGGCGACGTCGTCAGCCTGGTCGAGAAGGCGGCCGACACCATCGAGCAGGAAGAGGCCGAAAGGCTCGCCCGGAAGATTCAGAAGGGTAGCCTGGATCTGGAAGACATGCTCGGCCAGCTTCGCCAGCTCAAGAATATGGGCGGGCTCGGCTCCCTGATGAACCTGCTGCCCGGCGTCGCCCGGGCGAAGAAGCAGATGGCCGCCGCCAACGTCGACGAGAAGACGATCGGCCGGCAGGAGGCGATCATCCTGTCGATGACGGTCAAGGAGCGGCGCAGCCCGCAGATCATCCACGCCTCGCGCAAGAAGCGCATCGCCGCCGGCTCCGGCGTCACGGTGCAGGACGTCAACAGGCTGCTGAAACAGTGGCAGGAGATGAACAAGGTCATGAAGCGCATGAAGAAGATGGGCAGGAAGGGCAAGCTGCCCGATCTCTCCCAGCTTCAGGACGGCGCCCTGCCCGGCGATATGCAATTGCCCGGGCTCGGCGGCGGGCCCCTGGGCGGCGGGCCTCTGGGCGGCGGCACCGGCCTTCCCGGCGGCCTCGCCAACCTGCCGCCCGGTTTCGGCAAGCGCCGCGTGAAATAGCGGAAACCCACGAAAACCTCTGAACGGAACCGAAGAGAACACACGCATGTCACTACGCATCAGACTGGCCCGGGGCGGGGCGAAAAAGCGCCCCTTCTACCGGATCGTCGTGGCCGATTCGCGGATGCCGCGCGACGGCCGTTTCATCGAGCGCATCGGGTCCTACAATCCGATGCTGCCGAAGGACCATCCGGACCGGGTCGTCCTGAAGGAGGAGCGGGTCAGGCACTGGCTCGGCGTCGGCGCCCTGCCGTCGGACCGCGTATCGCGTTTTCTCGGCACAGCCGGCCTGGCGGCCGCGCGCGCGGTGCCCGAGCAGACGCGGAAACATCTGCCCGGCGAGAAAACGTTGCAGCGGCGGCAGGAGCGCGCGGAGAAACGGAAGGCGGCACCTGCCGCCGAGACCGCAACCGAGGCCAAAACCGAGGCCGCAACCGAGGCTGGACCGGCGGCCGAAACCGGGGCTGGAGCGGAAACCGCAGCGGAGGCCGGGACCGAAGGCTGAACGGGCGGCATCGCTGCCCGGTCCGGCCGGTCATGTCGGAGCGAAGGATGGTCTGTATAGGAGCGGTTGCCGGGGCGCACGGCGTGCGCGGCAACGTCAGGATCAAGCCGTTTACGGATGCGCCGGAAGACGTCGCCGCCTACGGGCCGGTGACCGACGCCGAGGGCGCGTGCAGCTTTGACCTGACGCTGGTCGGCGCGGCCGGCGGCACGGTGATTGCGCGCCTGAGCGGCATCGAGGACCGCGACGCGGCCGAGGCGCTCAAGGGCCTCAGGCTCCATGTCCCGCGCGAACGCCTTCCGGCGCCGGCGGAGGAGGAATTCTACCACGCCGACCTGATCGGCCTGCGCGTCGTCGATTCGGCGGGCCGCGCCGCCGGGACCGTCCATGCGCTGCACGATTTCGGCGCCGGCGACCTGATCGAGATTCGCCTTCCGTCGCGCCGGCTGATTCTGCTGCCGTTCACGCGGACGGCCGTGCCCGGCATCGATCTGGCGGCGGGCGAGGTGACCGTGGACGCCGCCCACCTCGCGGAAGCCAAGGCGCCGGGCGGAGGAGGGGAGGACGACCGGTGAGCGGGCGCGCCGCCTCCTGGTCGGCCACCGTGCTGACCCTGTTCCCGGAGATGTTTCCCGGCTGCCTCGGCCATTCGCTGGCGGGCCGGGCATTGGACGAAGGCCTGTGGTCGCTGGAGGCCGTGGACATCCGGGGTTTCGCGCACGACAGGCACGCCACGGTGGACGACACGCCCTTCGGTGGCGGGCCGGGCATGGTGATGCGCGCCGATATCGTCGATGCGGCGCTGCGTTCCCTGGATGCCGGGCGGGCGGACGGCCGGCCGCGCATCTTCCTGTCGCCGCGCGGCGCGGCGCTGACCCAGCGGCGGGCGCGCGAACTGGCGGCCGGGCCCGGCGCGGTCGTCCTGTGCGGCCGCTACGAGGGCGTCGACCAGCGCGCGATCGAGGCCCACGGCCTGGAGGAAATGAGCATCGGCGACTATGTCCTGTCCGGCGGCGAGCCGGCGGCGGCTGTGCTGATCGACGCCTGCGTGCGGCTGCTGCCCGGCGTGGTCGGCGACGCAGGATCGCTGGCGGAGGAAAGTTTCGAACGGGGACTGCTCGAGCATCCCCACTACACACGGCCGCAGACCTGGAACGGCATGAGAGTGCCGGAGGTGCTGCTGTCCGGACATCACGCGCGGGTCGCCGAATGGCGGCTGGCGCAGGCTGAGGAAATCACCCGGTTGCGCCGGCCCGACCTTTGGGCCCGATACGCCGGGCAGCAATCGGGGAAAGGCGTGTAGGCCCATGAACATTATCCAGGAAATCGAGCAGGAGCATCTCGCGGAGATTGCCGGAGACAAGGAGATCCCGGATTTCAGCCCCGGCGACACGCTGCGGGTGAACGTCCGGGTCGTCGAGGGCAGCCGCGAACGGGTCCAGGCCTTCGAGGGCGTGTGCATCGGCCGCCGCAACGCCGGCCTGAACTCATCCTTCACGGTGCGCAAGCTGTCCTACGGCGAGGGCGTCGAGCGCGTCTTTCCGCTGTACAGCCCGCGGGTCGAATCGATCGAGATCATCCGCCGCGGCAAGGTGCGCCGGGCCAAGCTCTACTATCTGCGCGGCCGGACCGGCAAACGCGCCCGCATCGCCGAGCGCACGACCGGCCGCGGCGTGAAGAAGGCGGACCTCGAGGAGGCTGCCGAAAAGGCAGCCGCGGCAGCGGCAGCGGCAGTTCCCGCTGAAGCCGTCACCGAACCGGACGCCGCCGCCGAAGCGGTTGCGGCAGAGTCCGAAGCACCGCCGGTGGAAACCGAAGCGACACCGGCAGAGGCCGAAGCGCCGGAAAACGAAGCCGGAACGGCGCAGGACGGCGCCGGAACGGCAGAGAAGGAAGACTGAGTCATCTCCGCGGACAGCGGGACGGAAACCGGCACGGAGGGGAAACGATGACCCGACCCAGGACGCTCTTCGACAAGATCTGGCAAAGCCATCTGGTGCACGAGCAGGACGACGGCACCTGCCTGATCTATATCGACCGGCATCTGGTGCATGAGATCACCAGCGCCCAGGCCTTCGAGGGCCTGCGCGAGACCGGCCGGACGGTGCGCCGGCCAGACCTGACCCTGACCGTCGCCGATCACAACGTCCCGACCACGCCGGGCCGGGGCATGACGGTCGACGACGAAGAGGCGCAGATCCAGATCGACCTGCTGCGCTCCAACGCCGAGGAATTCGGCATCGAATTCTTCGATATGGACGATGTCCGCCAGGGCATCGTGCACATCATCGGCCCGGAACAGGGCCTCACCCTGCCGGGCTCGACCATCGTGTGCGGCGACAGCCACACGGCGACCCACGGCGCCTTCGGGGCGCTCGCCTTCGGCATCGGCACCTCGGAGGTCGAGCATGTGCTGGCGACCCAGACGCTGATTCAGCGCCCGCTCAAGAACATGCGCATTACCGTGGACGGCGCCCTGCCGCTCGGCGTGACCGCGAAGGACCTGATCCTCGCCATCATCGGGAAGATCGGCACCGCCGGCGGCACCGGCCACGTCATCGAATATGCCGGAGCGGCGGTGCGCGGCCTCAGCATGGAAGGCCGCATGACGGTCTGCAACATGTCGATCGAGGCGGGCGCGCGCGCCGGCCTGGTCGCGCCCGACGAGACGACCTTCGACTATCTCAAGGGCCGGCCCAAGACGCCCAAGGGCGCGCAATGGGAAGCCGCGCTCAATTACTGGAAGACCCTGCCGTCGGACGAGGAGGCACAATACGAGACCGAGGTGTCGCTCGATGCGTCGGACATCCCGCCGATCGTCACCTGGGGCACCAGCCCGCAGGAGGTCTCGCCGATCACCGGCAGCGTCCCGACCCTCGACCAGGCGGAGAACGACGCCCAGCGCGCCGCCTGGACCCGCATGTACGACTATATGGGCCTGGAGGGCGGCGAGCGGATGACCGACCTGGCGGTCGAGTATGTCTTTATCGGCTCCTGCACCAACGGCCGGATCGAGGACATGCGCGCCGTCGCCGAGGTCGCGAAGGGCCGCCGGGTCGCCGAGGGCGTGCGCGCGCTGGTCGTGCCCGGCTCCGGCCTGGTCAAGGAGCAGGCGGAGGAGGAAGGGCTGGACCGCGTCCTGTCCGAGGCCGGCTTCGAATGGCGCGAGCCGGGCTGTTCCATGTGCCTGGCGATGAATGCCGACAAGGTGCCGATGGGCGCGCGCTGCGCCTCGACCTCGAACCGCAACTTCGAGGGCCGCCAGGGCCGCGGCGCGCGGACCCATCTGGTGAGCCCGGCGATGGCGGCGGCGGCGGCGGTCAGCGGGCGCCTCGCCGACGTGCGGGCGCTGTAGGCCGGCCCGGGCGGGAACAGACGGGAGAAAGACCGATGGAAAAGTTCACCACGCTCACCGGCGTTGCGGCGCCGCTGCCGATGGTCAACGTCGATACCGATGCGATCATCCCCAAGCAGTTCCTCAAGACGATCAAGCGCACCGGCCTGTCGAGCGGCCTGTTCTATGAGCTGCGCACCGACAGCGACGGCGTCGTGACCGGCGATTTCGTGCTCGACAAGCCGGCCTACAGGGACGCGAAGGTCCTCGTCGCGGGCGACAATTTCGGCTGCGGCTCGTCGCGCGAGCACGCGCCCTGGGCCCTGCTCGACGCCGGCATCCGCTGCGTGATCTCGACCAGCTTCGCCGACATCTTCTTCAACAACTGCTTCAAGAACGGCATCCTGCCGGTCACGCTGCCGCAGGCGGACGTCGACGCCCTGATGGCGGACGCGCAGATGGGCGCCAACGCGACCGTGACGGTCGACCTGGAGGACCAGACCATTACAAGGCCGAACGGCAAGACCGTCGCCTTCGAGGTCGAGCCGTTCCGCAAGCACTGCCTGCTCAACGGCCTCGACGATATCGGCCTCACCCTGCAGAAGGCCGCCGGCATCGACAGCTTCGAAGCCGCCGCCGCCCGCGACCGCCCGTGGATGACCCCGGCGGGGTAGGGGGTGGGGGCGTGAGGGGGCGATAGGCTTCGACCCCTCTTGCTTCCTTCTATTCCAACCCAATCTGTGTCACCCCGGATGGAGCGAAGCGGAAGTCCGGGGTCCAGAGCTACGGGGCACAAGACTTTCGGGCTGGCTCTGGACACCGGGTCAGGCCCGGTGTGACAAGCGGGAATGGTAAGGGCCGTGGCGGCAGACACCGAATTCACGTTCGATCTGACTTTCGCGCTGCCCGAGCATGCGGCCGACGAGGCGGCAATTCTCGATGGCCTCTATGAAACAGGCTGCGACGATGCTGTCGTTGGTCTCGGCGTGCCGGGCGTGGTCGGGCTGGGCTTCAAGCGGGCCGGTCGAGAAGCCGAAGCGGTCGTTGCCGCGACGGTACGGCAGGTCATGCCCTGCCTTCCGGAGGGTGCGATACTCCGGGAAGTGCGGATGGACGCTGTCAGTTCGAAATAAACGCTGGAATCAGCCACACGGAAGGCTCACCGTTCCGCATCACCCCAACACCGCCGCCAGCTTCATGGCGACGCCCATGTCGCCGGTCACCTTGAGCTTGCCCATCATGAAGGCGGTCGTCGGGTCCAGCTCGCCGGTCGCCATTTCCTTGAAATCGTCCAGCGACATGGAAACGATGCAGTCGGCGTCCGCGTCCTCATTAGAGACGGCATAGGGCTCGCTCGTGCCGTCGAGATAAAGGCAGCCGTCGTCGCCGAAATCGAATTTCACCGTGGCGTCGAGGCCGGAGGCATCGCCGATGCGCTCCTGCATCGCGGACGTGACGGCGGCAAGGCTCATGGAGTGGTTCCTTGTTGGGCGTATCGAAGGGCGGAAGCAGGTTCTAGTGCACCCGCTCGACGATCGTCGCCGCGCCCATGCCGGCGCCGACGCACAGCGTGGCGAGGCCGGTCTCCGCCCCGCGCCGCTCCATCTCGTCGAGCAATGTGCCCAGGATCATCGCGCCGGTCGCGCCGAGCGGATGGCCCATGGCGATCGCGCCGCCGTTGACGTTGATCCGGTCGTGGTCGATGCCGAGTTGCTTCATGTAGTAGAGCACGACCGAGGCGAAGGCCTCGTTGAGCTCGTACAGGTCGATGTCGCCGGTCTCCATGCCGGCCCGCTTCAGCGCCTTGCGGGTCACGTCGACCGGGCCGGTCAGCATGATGGTCGGCTCGGAGCCGTTGGAGGCGAAGGCGCGGATGCGCGCGCGGGGCTTGAGGCCGAGTTCCTCGCCCATCTCCTTCGTGCCGATCAGCATGGCGGCGGCGCCGTCCACGATGCCCGACGAGTTGCCCGGCGTATGGACATGGACGAGGCGCTCGACATCGGGATAGCGCTGGATCGCGACCGCATCGAAGCCGAACTGGGCGCCGATGCCCTCGAAAGAGGCGTTGAGCGCGCCGAGCGACTGCATGTCGGTCTCCGGCCGCATATGCTCGTCCTTCGCCAGGACGACCCGGTCGTTGACATCCTTCACCGGAACGACCGTTTTCTCGAACCGGCCGTTCTCCCACGCCGCCGCGGCGCGCTTCTGGGATTCGACCGCGTAGGAATCGACATCGTCGCGCGAGAAGCCTTCGCGGGTCGCGATCAGGTCGGCGCCGATGCCCTGGGGCACGAAATAGATCGGCATGGCGACCGCCGGGTCCATGGCGTAGGCGCCGCCGTCCGAGCCCATCGGCACCCGGCTCATACTCTCCACGCCGCCGCCGACCGTGAGATCGGCCTGGCCGGACATGACCTGCGCCGCCGCCAGGTTGCAGGCGTCGAGGCCGGAGGAGCAGAAGCGGTTGATCTGGATGCCCGTCGCTTTTTCGTCGTAGCCCGCCTTGAGCGCGGCGAGCCGGGCGATATCGGCGCCCTGTTCACCGACCGGCATGACGCAGCCGAGCACGATGTCATCGATTTTCGACGTGTCCAGGTCGCTGCGGTCGCGCAGCGCGCCGAGGGTCTGCGCGGCCAGATCGACCGGCGTGATCTCGTGCAGGGCGCCGTCGGCCTTGCCGCGGCCGCGCGGCGTCCGGACGGCGTCGAAGATATAGGCGTCGGTCATGGGGCGGGATCCGGAAATGGGGAAGCTGGGATGACGGAAGATATAGCGGGCGAGGCTACGCGGGGGAAGCGCGGCATGAGGCGGCGACACCGCTGTAGCGAGGTGCGTTGCCGCCGGTGCGGGCCGTCGCTATGGTCGCGGCCATGAGCGATTCGGGAAACGGCTCCGCGAAACGGCTGATCGTCGGCCTCAGCGGCGCGTCGGGCATCGTCTACGGCGTGCGGGTGCTGGAGGCGCTGCGCGGCACCGATGTCGAAACCCATCTGGTGATGACGAAATCCGCCGAGGTGACGCTGGCCTACGAGATGACGGCCAAGGTGGCGGATATCCACGCGCTCGCCGATGTCGTCCATCCGGTCCACGATATCGGCGCGGCGATCTCCTCCGGCTCGTTCCGCACCGAGGGCATGATCATCGCGCCCTGTTCGGTGCGCACCATGTCGGAGATCGCCGCCGGCACCACGGCCAGCCTGATGACCCGGGCCGCCGATGTCGTGCTCAAGGAACGGCGACGGCTCGTTTTGCTGGTGCGCGAGACGCCGCTTCACACCGGCCATTTGCGCACCATGACCCGCCTTTCCGAGATGGGCGCGATCGTCGCGCCGCCGGTGCCGGCCTTCTACCAGCGGCCGGAGACCGTCGACGATATCGTCAACCAGACGGTCGGCCGGGCGCTCGACCTGTTCGGCTTCGAACTCGGCATGGTCAGGCGCTGGGGCGAAGCGGCGGAGGCCGGCGGCGTCGGCAAACCGGCCCGGAAATCCGGCAGCTCCTGACCGCCCGCCCGGCGGCTGCGCCCTTTCCCGCCTTGACCGGTGCGGCATTTCGTCGGAAGAGGAACCGCTGATCGAGGGATGCGCGGCACGGCGTCTGACAGAGCCGCCCGGAAACCAGTCTGAAGAAGAACGGGCGGCGAGCGAAACGACGGGGCGATGGCGGCAACCCATATTCACGACCTCGCGCTGATAATCGAGGATCTGGAGCGCAGCGGCCGGCTTGCCCGCGTCACCGGCAGCGTCGATCTCACGCACGATCTGGCCGGCCTCGCCGCCGAACTGGAAAGCGGCCCGCGCGCTGTCCTGTTCGAAAAGGTCGCCGGCCACGAATGGCCGGTGCTGACCGGCCTCTACTGGTCGCGCGAGCTGCTGGCCGATCTGCTGCGGCGCGAAGAACGCACGCTGCCGCAATATGTTTCCGACTGTATCCGGCAATGGCAGCAGTCGCCCGTCGATCCGGTGGTCGTGCCGTCCGGCCCGGTGCTGGATGTGACGGAGCCGGATGTCGATCTCGCCGGGATGCCGATCCCGATCCATGCCGAAAAGGACGGCGGCCCCTATTTCGACGCCGCCGTGGTGATCGCGAAGGATCCCGAAACCGGTGTGCGCAACGCCTCGATCCAGCGTTTCCAGGTCGTCGCCAAGGACCGGATGCACGTCAATATCGACGCCGGCCGCCATCTGGAACTCTATCTGGAGAAGGCGGAGGCGCGAGGCGAGACGCTCACCTTCACGCTCAACTGCGGCGTCGGCCCCGGCCTGCATTTCGCCGCCGCCGCGCCGGCCGAGGCCGCGCCGGCGGACGCCGACGAGCTCGGCATCGCCAGCGCCTTCCACGGCGCGCCGCTCGAACTGGTCAAGGCCTCGAACGGCCATGACGACATGGTCGCCCACGCCATGTGGGCGCTCGAATGCGAGATCGTGCCCGGCGAGGTTGCCGATGAGGGGCCGTTCGCCGAGGTGACCGGCTACTACGCCACTGTCGCACCGCGCCCGGTCGTCCATGTCCGCAAGATCCACCGCCGCGCCCGGCCGGTGTTCCAGACCATCCTGTCCGGCGTCGAGGTGTGGAACTCGGTCGGCCTGCTCGGCGAGGCCAACATATTGCAGCTGCTGCAAAAGCAGGTGCCCGGCGTCACCGACGTTTATATGAGCCACGGCGGCGGCGGTTTCTATCATTGCATCGTCCAGCTCGCCCAGAAGCGCCAGGGCTGGTCGAAACAGGCGATTCTCGCCGCGTTTTCCGCCTTCCCGCCGCTCAAGATGGTGACGATCGTCGACGACGATGTCGACCTGCGCAGCGCCCAGGACGTCGAATGGGCGATGGCGACCCGGCTGGATCCGACGAAGGGCATCGTCACCATCGACGAATCCTTCGGCCACGGGCTGAACCCGTCCTTCCCGGACTATCTCGGCCCCAAGGTCGGTTTCGACGCCACCAAGCCCTATCCGCCCAGCTGGGCCTATGAGCGGGCGACCTACAAACCCATGTCTCTGGAGACCGTGGAGATGGTGCAACCGGATATCGTTCGCCGCGCAGCCCCGCAGCAGCGGCAGGCGCAGCAGGCCGGCGCGTCCCGCGCCGAGGCCGAAGCCCTCGAATCGGCGCTCGCCCGGCCGCAGCCGATCGACCTGACCCCGGTTCACGCGGGGGTCCGGGCGGGCAGCGGCGGCAGGCCTGCCCTTGCCGCGGACGATCCCGACGCCTGGATCGCCCGGCCCGCGCCCGTCGATCTGACCCCGGTCCGCTCCGTCGCCGCCGGTCATGCCGCTGCCGCAGACGACCCCGACGCCTGGATCGCCCGGCCGCAGCCCGTCGACCTCTCACCGGTCGGCGCGTCCGGTGCGGCCGGCGCAGCCGGGGCCGTCGCTTCGGCTGCCGATGCCGACGCCTGGATCGTGCGCCCGGCGCCGGTCGACCTCGGACCGCGCCATACCCGGGAAGCGCCGCGGCAACCGGTTGCCGCGGACGATCCCGATGCCTGGATTGCGCGGCCGCAGCCGATCGACCTGGCGCCCTCCGGCGCTTCCGGGCGCGAGGCGCCGGCTCGAACCGCTGCACCTGCGCCGGCAGACGAACCGGCCGATCCGGACGCTTGGATTATCCGCCCGTCACCGGTCGACCTCGGTCCCGGCCGCGCGGAAGAAGAGAAACCGGCCGCCGCCGCCGGAAAACCGGCCCGGCGGTCCGCGAAATCGGGGAAGAAGAAGAAAAAGAAGGCGGCGAGGTCGGGACCGGCCCGCGGCAAGGCCGGCAACGGGTCCAAGAAACCGGCGGCTTCCGAAGGCAAACGCGCCGAGCGCAAGCAGGCCGAACGCAAACCGGCCGAACGCAAACCGGCCGAACGCAAACCGGCCGAACGCAAGCAGGCCGAACGCAAGCAGGCCGAACGCAAATCAGCCGAGCGTAAACCGGCCGAGCGTAAACCGGCTGCCCGGAACAAGTCGGTGGCCGGTTCGCCGGACAAGGATGCCGGGGGCGCCGTGCGGCCCGGCGCTTTCTTCGACGGCCCGGTCCGGCCGGCAGCGCCGCCGCGTCCCGCCGTACGCCGCAGCGCCAAGAAGGATCGCGCTTCGCCGGCCCCGCGCACCGCCGCGCCGCCGAAAGCCGGCAGCTTCTTCGGCGACGACTGAGGCGGCGCGACCCCCCGGCGGCGATCAGACGACGTTGAAATGGTCCGGGACGCCGCCCGGCCAGGGATTGCCCCACATCTGAAATCCGCCGTCGATCGCCAGCAGCTCTCCGGTGATGAAGTTTCCGCTTGAGGCGGAAAGGTAGACGACGCCCTCGGCGATGTCCCACGGATCGCCGAGGCGGCGCAGCGGATTGGCGTCGCGGAAACGGGCGCTCGCCTCCGGCGGATAAACCGCGAGCCCTTCGGTCGAAATCGACCCCGGCGCGATGCAGTTGACCCGGATGTTGAGGGGCGCCCATTCCACGGCCAGGCTCCGCGTCAGCCCGATCACGCCGGCCCGCGCGGCGCAGGTATGGGCGATCTGGGGCAGGCCGCGCGAGACCACGGCGACGATGCTGACGATGCTGCCCGGCGTCTCCCGTTCGCGCCACTGCCGTGCGGCAGCCTGCATCATGTACCAGGTGCCGTTCAGGTTGAGATCGATGACCGTCTGCCAGCCCTTGTGGCTGTAGTCGATCGCATCCTGGAAGAACTGGCCGCCCGCATTGTTGACCAGCGCATCGAGGCGGCCGAAGTTCGAGAAGGTCTCGTCCATGAGCCGCTCGACGGCATCGGGCTCCCTGATCGACATCGGCACCGGATGCACCCTGTCGCCGACCGTCCCGGCGACCTCGTCCCGGACCGTCTGCAAAACCGTTTCGCGCCGGCCGCAGATCACGACCCGGGCGCCGAGCCGCGCGAGCAGGAACGTCATCACGCGGCCCAGGCCCGTCCCGCCGCCCGTGACGAGGAACACCTGGCCGTCCAGCAGGTCATCCCGGAAAACGGTCGGCCGCCCCGCCAGGACATCGCCTTCGAGGCGCCACTGCCCGCCCGCCGTTTCCGTCTGTGCATCTGACATTTTTCGGTCCAGTTCCAATGTCGTCGCGGGCGCGCTCGTACCGGGCCGTCATAGCGCCGGTCCGCCGAATGACGAGTAGCACGATCCTGCGCCGCAAGGCGATTGGGCAAGACAACGATCGGGCAACTGTCCGTAACCGGGGCGGCGGCTGTCCGCGGAATGCCGGTTGCCTGCGCACGCACGCATGCGCGGTGCGCAATCGAAGTGTCATGGATGTGTCATGGACGGGTAATGGACGGGGCCGATTTTTTTCGTGCCGCGTCGCGGGAGACGGGATAGTGTATAATGTATATTATGGAATTCGATCCGGACCCTCTCCATGATTTCCGGGGGGTTCGGTAGAATGATCCGAAAGGGAGGGACCCTATGACTGCGAATTGGAACCACGCGCCGTCACGGCGCCGGGGCGTCGTGAAATCCGCTCTGCTGGGCCTGGCCGGCGCGCTTCTGCTGGCCGGAAGTCCGGCCGTTGCGCAGGACGCCAAGCTGAAGAAGCTGACGCCGTTCAAGATGCTCATGGTGCCGTATTTCTCGCCCGAGCAGATCGCGAAGGATCAAGGGTTCTTCCAGAAATACAACCTGGACGTCGAACTGGTGAAGCAGGTCGGCCACGGGGTGCGCGGCATGCAGGCGATGATCGCCGGCCATGTGCCGACGGGCCAGGGATGGGGCGCACCGCCGACGATCCAGGCGCTGGCCGGCGGCGCAAAGATAACGACGGTGCTGGCCGGTATCATTTCCACCGACGGCGATTTCCGGCTCTATTCCCTCGCCGGGAGCGGGGTCACCTCCGCCAAGGACCTGATCGGCAAGACGGTGGGGATCCACAATGCCGGGTCCTACGCCGACTATATCCTGGCCGGGTTCGTCAAAGGCGCCGGGCAAGATCTTTCCAAAGTGCGGCGCCTGACGGTTCCGCTCCCGTCGATGTGCGAGGCGCTGCTCACCAAGCAGGTCGATGCCGTTGCATTGTACAGCCTGTTCTACATCGCCTGCACCCGGAAGAACCCCGGCAAGCTGCACCTGCTCGCCAAGGACAACGACGCCTTGCCGCCGTCGGCCAGGTTGTATTCGGCTTACACCTTCACCACCGAGTACACCGAGAAGAATCCCGCCATCGTGCGGGCGTTCGTCGCCGGGATGAAGGACGCGATGGCGTTCATCGACAAGAACCCGGAGGCGGCCAAGAAAATCATCGCGAAGCGGACCGGCCTGCCCGAGAATCTGCTGCTGATTCCCAAGTTCGCCAAGGGCGGCTGTATCGATGCCGGGGCGGCGGCCGAATGGATCAAGATTCTCACCGATCTGGGCGCAATCAAGGCCGGAAGCGTCAAGCCCGCCGGATGGTTTACCAACCGCTTCAACCCGGGCTGCTGACACCGGTTCCGCAATAGGAGACCGCGACCGCACCCCGCGGACGATGTTACAGGCCGACGGCCGTCAGGCGACCGGAGTGCATGTCGGGCAGACGCTCGACGAAGCGCGTCCGCGCGCCTGGCGGCCGCCGTTCTCCGGCTGGAAGAGGCCGCCGGGAATGCTGGGCGTGGTCCTGGTCTCCAGCCTGCCCATTTTTTCGGTGTTCCTGATGTGGGAGGTGGTGGCGCAGCTCGGCTGGGTCAGCGTTTCGCTGCTCGCACCGCCGTCGAAGGCGCTGGCGGTCGCCGTTACCTACTTTACCAGCGGCGAGATATTTCCCCATCTCGGATCGAGCCTCGAGCGGGGCGGTATCGGCCTTGCGCTCGCCATCGCGGTCGGCATCCCGCTCGGGCTGATCATCGGTTTCGTCAAGTCGTTCTCGCGCGCCCTCAGTCCGGTGATCGAGTTTTTGCGGCAATTGCCGCCGCTCGCCATGCTGCCCGTGTTTCTGCTCTTCCTGGGCCTGGGTATCCGGTCCCAGGTCGCGATCGTGCTCTGGGCTGCGCTCTGGCCGATCCTGCTGAATACGATCAGCGGCGCGCAGAATGTCGATGTCAGGCTGGTCAAGGCCGCCCGCACGCTGGGTGCGGGGCGGCGCCACCTGTTTTTCAAGGTCGCCCTGCCTTCGGCCCTGCCGACGACCATGACGGGCATCAGGCTCGGCGCGTCCTATGCGTTCCTGGTCCTTGTTGCGGCGGAGATGATCGGCGCCGATTCCGGCATCGGC
The DNA here is from genome assembly GCA_965202925.1 of Alphaproteobacteria bacterium. Classification (GTDB taxonomy): domain Bacteria; phylum Pseudomonadota; class Alphaproteobacteria; order Bin65; family Bin65; genus Bin65. The sequence goes on from CBDBCG010000006.1 coordinate 443,600, forward strand.
TATCTCATCCTGAATAACCAGTACATATTCAAAATCCCCGAGATGTACGCGGCAATCCTGATCCTGGCCGGGTTCGGCATTGTGCTCAACTACAGCCTTCTCTGGCTCGAGAAAGTGCTCATTCCCTGGAAAGGCCGCGGGTGACTTCGGTCGTTGCGTCCGCCGATCGACCCGCAGTGAACGTCGTGCCGGAGCGAACAGAGATCGTGCAGGCGAAGATCGCGATCGAGGGCGTGACGAAGGAATTCGCCACGGAAACCGGCGATACGTTCCTCGCGCTGACGGAGGTGAACTGCGCCGTCGCGGATCGCGAGTTCGTCAGCCTGGTCGGGCCGAGCGGCTGCGGCAAGACGACGTTGCTGGAGATCGTCGCCGGATTGCAGACGCCGACCCGCGGCCGGGTTCTCATGGACGGGGAGGAGATCGAGGGGCCGGGCCCCGACCATGTGGTCATTTTCCAGCAATATGCGCTGTTTCCGTGGCGCACGGTCGCCGCAAATGTCGAATTCCCGATGGAGGTGGCGGGTGTCGGGCGCGGCGAAAGACGGGAGCGGGCACTCGAATATCTGAAGATGGTCGGGCTGGACGGCTTCGCGGACCACCACATCTGGCAGCTGTCGGGCGGCATGCAGCAGCGTACCGCCCTGGCGCGCGGAATTGCGTGCGCGCCCAAGGTCATGCTCATGGACGAGCCGTTCAGCGGCGCGGACGCCATCACCCGCGAACTGCTGCAGGACCTTCTGGCGAAGCTTCGCAGGGCGACCCGCCAGACGATCATCTTCGTGACCCACAGCGTCGACGAGGCGATTCGCCTGTCCGACAGGATCCTGGTGATGGGGACGCGGCCGGGCCGGATCGTCTCCGCCTTCGACGTGACCGACGATCTGCGCGCCCATGGCGACCGGGTCAGCGAATTGCGCGACGCGATCTGGTCCGTCCTGCGCGACGAGATCGTGCCCATGGCGGAGGATGAAGGGCGCACATGAGCGGCGTCATCGATTTCCGAGCGCGCCCGAACACCCCGGAGTGGGCGCGCTACCTGGCGCGCCGCACCAAAAGCATCCGCACCGAAGCCGGCGGCATGAAATACGGCGCGTACACCGCCGATGAGGAGTCGCTCGACGGCTTTCTGAAGCAGCTTGACGATGCGGGCATCGAGCGCGCCGTCTTTGCGGCGCGGGACCGGTCCGGCATCGATCCGGACTGGACGCTGACCAACGATTTCGTCGCCGAATGCGTGCGCGCCGCCCCCGGCCGGATCGTCGGCTTCGCCGGCGTCGACGGCAGCAGGCCGGAGGCCGCCGCCGATGCGGTCAGGCGCGCCGTGTGCGAGCTCGGCCTCCTCGGCGCCTGTTTCGATCCGTTTCTGCTGAAGGCCGCGCCGGACGACGAGAGGTTCGATGTCATCTACCGGGCGTGCAGCGACCTCGGCGTGCCGGCGGTCGTCACCCTGGGCGGGATACCGGGCATTCCGACGCCGCTGCGGAATTCCAGCCCGCTCGCGCTCGACATCGTCGCGAAACGCTTCCCGGACCTGGTCATCATCGCATCGCATGGCGGCTGGCCGTTTCCCCTTGAAATGATCGCCGTCGCCTGGCGCTGCGAGAATGTCTATTTCGAAAATTCCTTCTACCACTTCGCCCCCGGCGCCGGGGTTCTGGTCGAGGCCGCAAACACCATGATCGGCCACAAGATGCTGTACGCGTCGGCCTATCCCTTTGCGCCCCTGGGCGAAACGCTCAGGAAATTCCGGACCCTGCCGTTCGACGACGACGTTGCCGACAGGGTGCTGTACGGCAACGCCGACAGGCTGCTGGCGCAGATCGCGGCCGGCCTGGCGGGCGCCGGATAGTCACCGAACCAACGCTGGGCGACCGGGAGCAGATATATGCTGAGCGCACGAGACGCCGCCGCCGCGCGGCAGGAGATATCGGAGGTCCTCTGCCGCTATGCGGTCTATGTCGACGACGGAGAATTCGACCGCCTCGAAACGCTGTTCGCCGGCGACGCGACGTTCGACATATCGCCGGATCCGAAAATCATCCCGCTGCCGGCCGAAGGACGGCGCAGGATCCGCGAAGTCCTCGAAGGGCGCTACGACGTCGTATCGAAGGTCGATCAGCGCCGCCACCTGATCACCAACCTCGTCATCGACGAACTCGGCGAGGATGAAGCGGTCACCCGGTGCTTTCTCACCGTCCTCTCGGTTCCGAAGAGCGGCGGCAGCGTCGAGCTCCGGGGCACCGGCGTCTACCACGACCGCCTGCGGCGTATCGACGGCTCCTGGCTCATCGCGGAGCGCCGGCTGGTGCTCGACGCGCTGGGGACCTGACGATGGACCGCGCCGAACGCGCTGTCGCGACGACGGAAATCACCCAGCTGATCGGCCATTACGGCAATTGCCTGGACCGCGGGGATTTCGACGGTCTCCAGGCCCTCTTTACCGACGATGCCGAATTCCACGTCGGCCCGGATCCGGGCGTCGACTCGCCGCTCCGCGGCAACGCCGGCATCCGGCAGACCATAGAGCGGCGATGGCGAACCTTCGCCGACCGGGAGCAGCGCCGCCACGCCATGCTGAACGTGGTCGTCGAGTCGCTGACCCCGGACGAAGCGAAGGTTCGCACCACCATCGTCGTGTTCGTCGTCGGCCGCGCCAGCGGAGAACACGTCAAGGCCCATGGATTGGGGTTTTTTGACGATATCGTGGTGCGCCGCGGCGACAGATGGCTGTTCCGCGAACGGCGCCTGACACTTGATCGTGTCGACTATTTTGCGCCCGGTTGGATGAGTCCCGACTGACCCGACTGAGCCGCGCGCTTGCAAAGGCGCTTCCGCGCAAGTCAGGGTGACGGTTCAAACTGCCGGACCGGGGGCGTTTGAAGATGGCGAGCACAATCGAAGCGACGACGATCGGCGACCTGCTCATCCGCGCGGAACGGCGCTGGCCGGACGCGGACGCGCTGGTCCTGCCGACGTCCCGCCACACCTTCGGCGACCTGGCGCAGCGGAGCGTCGACCGCGCCCGCGCCCTGATCGCACTCGGGGTCCGGCCGGGCGATCATGTGGCGATGCTGCTGCCGACATCGGTCGAATTCGTCGAGATTCTGTTCGGCATCGCGCTGGCCGGCGCGATTCCCGTACCGATCAACGCGCGCTACCGCGGCAACGAGCTGCGCTACCTGGTCGACAATTCGGACTCGGTCGCCGTCATCACCACGACGGACGTCGCGGAAGGCGTCAACCTGCTCGAACGCCTGTCGGAGGCGCTGGGCGACAGGGGCATCGCGGGGATGGAAACGCTGCGCTCCATCGTGTCGCTGCGCGGCGATGCGCCGGGCGTCATCGGTCCGCGCGCCTTTGCCGGCCTCGCGGGCGACGTTCCGGTTGCCGAAGTTCACGACCGGCGCCTGCGGGCGCGCCTGCGGGATACCGGGATCGTCCTCTATACCTCGGGCACCACTTCCAACCCCAAGGGCTGCCTGCTGAGCCACGAAGCCGTCGTGCGCAACGGCATCGAGCTGGCCCGCCGCTACGGGATGTCGGGCCAGGACCGGTTCTGGTCGCCGCTGGCGATGTATCACATCGGCGGGATCATGCCGATCGCCGCCTCCTTCTGGGTCGGCTGCCGCTATGTGACGATGCCCCGGTTCGACGCCGGCCTCGCGCTGGGCCTGCTCGAGGCGGAGGGTGTCACGATCAACTATGCCGCCTTCTGGCCGATCATCGCCGACCTGATCGACCATCCGGACTTCGCGACGAGGGACCTGTCGGCCATCCGCCTGATGAACAGCAGCCTTGCCATGCAGCCGGAACCGGCGCGCAGGATTTTGGCCCGGGCGATGCCGAATGCGTTTCAGGTCAGCACCTACGGCCTGACGGAAGCCGCGGGGACCGTCTCGACGAGCCGGCTGGACGATTCCTACGACGTGCGCATCGCCCGCCTAGGAGCGCCGCTTGAGGGCCTCGAAGTCAGGATCGTCGATTCGGACGGCGGGGAGGTGCGGCCGGGCGAACACGGCGAGATCGCGATCCGCGGCTACGGCATCATCGACGGCTACTACAAGGATCGCGAAAAGACGGCGGAAGCCCTGAAGGACAGCTGGCTCTACACGGGCGATATCGGCTCGGTCGACGAAGCCGGCCACGTCATGTTCCACGGCCGCACCAAGGACATGCTGAAGGTCGGGGGCGAAAATGTTGCAGCCCTCGAAATCGAGGCGCTCGTCGGCAGCCATCCCGACGTCAAGCTGTGTCAGGTGGTCGGCTGCCCGGACGAACGCCTCGTCGAGGTGCCGGCCGCCTTCGTCGAACTGAAGGTCCCGGATGCGGTCAGCGAAAGCGACATCGTCGCCTTCTGCACGGGCAAGGTGGCGGGCTTCAAGGTGCCGCGCCACGTCCGCTTCGTTTCGGAATGGCCGATGGGCGCGACCAAGATCCAGAAATTCAAGCTCCGTGACCGGCTGATCGAAGAACTCGGGCTCGCCGAGGGCCGGACGCCGGGTTAGCGGGCGGCATCCCGCGAGGAAACCCGGCGGACCGGGTCGCGGCCGTTCCAGTTCCGTGCGGCCTCGCGCATATGCCCGAAGGCGGCCAGCAGCTTGCCGGCCGGCTCGATGACCTCCAGAAACGGGGCCGGTCCGGCCGTCCGGGCATAGAAGAAACGCCCGCGTCCGCCGTGCATCGTGCCGTCCAGCACGACCGCGGCGCCGGCATCGGCACAGACCCGTTCGGCCATGGCGATGTCGCCGACGAGGATGCCGACATGATGCAGCCCCTCGCGCCCGTCCTTCTGCCAGTCATGGAAGATCGAGGGGGCGTCGTTGTGCTGATGCACGAATTCGATCTGAAGGTCGCCCCAGTATCCGATCGCGACCGAGAGGTCGAGCTGCGCCGGCGCGCCCTGGCAGCGCACCTCGCCGAACCGGACATGGTCGACGACGAAGAACGGGCCGGCGCCCATCGTTTCGCTCCAGAAGCGGAGCGCGGCCTCGAAATCGCGCGCCAGGAACGCAAGCTGGACGATATCGCCGAGCCCGGCGATCGATTCCGGCAGGGCGAAGGTGCGAAGGACGGTCATGCCCGGTGTGCGTCTGGGCGCGGGTCCGGATCGGGCAACGGAGCCGCTAGCCCGCGCGCTGCCGGTCCGCCGGACGCACTGAATCCGGCGCACCGTTCCAGGCCTCCACCTGGGCCTGGAGCACGTCGGGGACCTGCAATTCGGCTGCGATCCGGTCCGGCCCGATCCGCCGGTCGAGTTCGGCGTGCCAATGGTAGATGCGGCGCTCCTGATAGTTCAGCGGCATGCCGCGGAACCCGGACGATTCCACCGATTTCTGGATCTCTTCGGCGAACTGGAGATCCTCCTCGAGGATATGGCGGAAGTTGGCGAGGCGCGTTTCCCAGATGTCGGGACGCGCGCCGTCGCCCCATGCCGGCGCGAACCAGTGAACCTCGATGACCATCGTCGCGAGATCGACCGGCCAGAAGCAGAGGAACGGCATGCCGGCCGGCGACACCGGCGTGACCAGATTGGGGTAGAGATTGAGCGAGACGTTGGTCGTCGCATAGATCGGATCGACGCCGGGAATCTCCGGCAGCCCGGCCACGCCGGGATCGGTCCAGCCTTCGCGCCGGTTCGGCGTCACCATGCGCGAATGCCCGCCCGGCCATAACGAGATGAACGTGCCGCGATGATCCAGGAAACGGTCGACCGTCTTCCTGTGAATCGAATTCAGGTGATAGACCTCGAGGAAGGCGTCGAGCAGAACCTTCACGTTGCATTTGAGGGTGAAGGCCTCTTTGTCGATGAGGCGCAGCTCTCCGGGCCGGAACTCCAGGAGATGATCCCAATTCGGCCCCAGGCCGTCGGCAAGCGGCCCGGCCCCGGGATCGAGATTGACGAAATACCAGCCGCCGAGCGCTTCGCAGCGCACCTCGATCAGCGAGCGGCAGGATTCGTCGAGGCCGACGAAGTCGCGCCGGTCGCGCACGCCGACCAGATGCCCCTCGGTGTCGTAGGTCCAGCCGTGATACGTGCACGAAAAGGCGCGCCGCACCTTGCCCCGCTCTTCGATCATCACCGGCGCGCCGCGATGGCGGCAGGTGTTGTAGAAACAGCGCACCTTGCGGTCGGCGCCGCGGACGAAGAACAGCGGATCGCCCGCCCGGTCCCAGCGGATGAAGCTGCCGACCTCGGGCACCTCGTCGTCGTGGATGGCGTAAAGCCAGGTCCTGCGCCAGAGACGGTCGCGTTCGAGCGCGTGGAAGCCGGGGTCGACATAGCGCCCGCCGGGAATGTCCCGGAGTTGGGGGAAATCGCCCGGCGGCTCCGTGCGGCCCGCTTCGTACTCGATCCCGGCGCCGATCCGCTGTGCCTCTTCGGGGTTCATCCGGATGCTCTTCCTGCGGCCATGATCGGATTTCCCCGACAGGCGCTATCGCACGGCCGGGCCGGCCGCTCCGGACCGGGCGGCCCGAAGCGTCCGTTCGGGGGCGCGCTCAGAACTGGACACGTTTCGTGAAACCGCCATCGACGATCAGGTTGACCCCGTTCACCCAGCTTGCCGCGGGGCTCGCCAGGAAGGCGACGCATCGCGCGACTTCTTCCGGGGTGCCCATCCGTCCGCTCGGCTGCTGCGCAACCGTGCTGGTGTACAGCCGCTCATTGTCGGCCCTGATCTGCTCCCACGAACCGCCTTCGAAATAGATCGGTCCCGGAGAAACGGTATTCACGCGGACATTGTTGCGGAACGTCGTCTGCGACAGCTGCTTGGCGTAGGTGATCAGCGCCGCCTTGATCGCGTTGTAGGCCATCGGCGCTAGGAAGGTCTCCACCGCCGCGGTCGTCGAGATGAAGACGATGGCGCCGCCGTCGGACTCTTCCAGCGCCGGCATCAGGGCCTCGCAGCCGCGCACCGTGCCCATCAGGTCGATCTCGAAGTTCCGGTACCAGCTCTTCTCCCCCTCCATCCCGCCGCCGGCGCTGACGTTCGGGATGAAGATATCGCACCCGCCCAGCGTCTCCGCGGCGCCTTCGAGCCACGCCTTGTAGGCGTCGGCGTCCCTGACATGCACGACCGAGCCGTGAATCTGGACCCTGTGCCGTTCCATATCTTTGGCGGTCTCGGCGACCTGTTCGGCCTTGCGCGCGCAAAACGCGATGTCGCAGCCCTCGGATGCAAGCAGATCGGCGATGCGGCGGCCGATCCCGCGGGTCGCGCCGGTAATGATTGCCTTGCGGCCTCTCAGGCCAAGATCCATCTCTGCACCGTCTCGGGAAGGGCCCGGAAAGGACCCGGGAAAGGGCGGCAACAGACGCCTTTGGACAGGGATGCGTCCTCGCCCGGCCCGGCAATTAGGCCACACCGGGCAGACACGCGCAAGGTTCGGCGGCGGGGCGGTCGCGCCGCCCGAATGGGCCCGTGAGGTTGTCCCCCTTTTCATGGATTCCTCTGCGAAAGTCGGACAGAACGAAAACGGGCGTGGGCGCAGCCTTCCCCGCGATACCCCTCCCCCTGCCCCCCTTCGACAAGCTCAGGGCAGGCTCTCCCCCAAGGGGAGGGGAGTAACGCGGTGGAATTGCAACGGTTTTTTGGCTTTCGCACAACATCTCCGAAACAAAGTTCCCCCTCCCCTCCAGGGGGTTAGGGGGAGGACTCCCCACCATTTGTAAAGAGAGTTCTGGCACGCGCGAGTATGCGTGCCGGGCACCTTGCGTGGCTCGTGCGTCACGCTGCATGGGCTTGTCTCGCGCGGGCGGGATTGAAGACAGTCTGGTTTTCGAGCATCGCGCAGGCGACGCCGAGCAGACGGTCGGCGACGCCTCGAAGCGCACGGGCATGACCATGCCCGCGGGCGCGCAGCGCGGCGTATTTCGCTTTGCTGACGGGGTCGCGCTGTATGGCCACCCCGGCCCAGTGGTAGACGGCGTCCTGGAGCCGGTTGTGAGCCGCGAGCCGGCGGATGACGATCAGCGACTTGCCGGACCGTTTGGTCACGGGAGCGACGCCGGACAGGCATCGCAGGGCCTGATAGTCTCGCCGGCGCAGAGGATCGTGTGCTTCTGCGAGCAGCGTGGCGAGGACGATCCTGCCGACGCCGGGAAGCGAGCTCAGGATTTCCACGTCACGCTGCGCATCTATTCCCGGCTCGTCCTCCGGAGAGGCCGCCGATCGGGACAGCGTTGCGCTCAGACGGTCGAGTTCGCCATAGGCCTTCGCGATCTGCTGTGCGACGACGGCAAGCTGCGAGAAGACGACCTCGATATGGGCGACTGCGGCCTCGGTCGTGCCGGGCGCGACGGACACCGCAGGCTCGCGCAGGATCCGGAGCGCGGTTTCGCCATCGATCCGGCGCACCCGATGGCGCTTCAGGAGCTTGGCGAGGGTGACGGCGCGGACGCGCTGCGCCTTTGCGGGCGTCGGCGCAAGACACCAGAGTTCGCGGATCCAGGCCTTGGTAAGATCGCTTTCGACCTTGAGGAGCTGCGGATAGTAGCGCCAGAGCTGCTGGCGGGCCCGGTTCACGAGCCGGGTCCTGTCGCAGGTCAGGTCGCTGGCGATCCGCGACCACTCACGCAACTCGACGATCTCCGGCGCCGCCGGGTCCAGGCGCCGGAACGCATGGCCATCGGTCCGCAGGGCATCGGCGAGCACGCGGGCGTCGCGGCGGTCGTCCTTGGCGCCGGCCGGCGAGAAGCGGTCGCGGAAACGGTCGAGCTGCTTCGGATTGACGGAATGGACCGTGAAGCCGCGTTCCATCATGGTCTCGACGACGGGACCGTGCGGGATCTCGATGGCGACCCCGACCGCGTGCGGTTCGGCGTTTGTCCTGGCAAGGATCCAGGCCGCCATCTCCGCCAGGCCGGCTCCGCCGTGACTGAAGGCCCGCTCGGCCGACACCTCGCCAGCGCTGTCGACAACGCAGACCTGGTGGGTCTCCGAACCCCAGTCGATCCCCGCAAAATACTCAAACATGTCCATGGCATTCCCTTCGCGTCCTTGTGTCAACGGACCGCCACGATGCCTGCCTGTCCCTGTACTGGCGCTCAAGGCGCAAACTCCCCACCGGGCGTCCATCGCGGCCAGGGACCGAGGCACAGGTCCTCCCCAAGTGCTCATGGCGCAGGGGGCGCTCGGTTGCTCTCGATCCCTTGGCCCGTCCCATCCGCGATGGACAGGACTTCCACGATGGCAGGGAGTCCAGGTGAGCGGCACCCGGCCATTGGCTTCGCCTCCGCGCTACGCGCTCCGGCGAAACCAATGGCCAGCCAGCACTGCTGCGATCAAGGTCGAAGAAATGGCTAAGCAACGTCTGCACCCCCAAACGGCTGAAGCGCTGTGAGAGGTACAGGGGGCCACCGGCACAGCCACGCCACTTTCGCAGAGGAATCCCTACGGGTTCCCCTGCAAAGGAGCGAAGGCGCCGCCCGCACCCTCCATGCGGCCGGGCCCACCGGGCGTTCCCCAAAAAATTCCTTTTTTACAATTAATTTCCTTGACACGGCCAGTCGCACACCCTATATCGGCCCCGTCAACGCCCGAAGTGCGCCCGCAGCGGCCCGCCGACGCCCCCAAAAGAAGCGAACGAAGAAACAGGCGGGAACCTTCCCGCTTTCCGGCCCGCCCCGCCGATCGTCTATCCGATCGGCCATCCGATCCGCCATCCAATGCGCCGCGGGGGCTTGACGGCCGGACCCCGTCCGGTTCGACCCTCCGCTTCCGCCGGGCCCCGCTGCCCGTCATGCTGCCCGGCGATGCCGCCCCCGGTGTTGAGCGGCGCTCCCGCTCGGCCGGGAGGCTGGAAAATTTCCTAACTCAAAGAAATTTGCGGCACCCCCGAATCGCGGTTTTCCAGCGTTTCTGCGGGGTTCGGGAGATTCGAGGGCCTTCAAAACGCAAAAAAACATCAAAATAAAGACCGGTCTGTCTGTTTTTCGGCAGCCGGCCTCCGGCTATCGGCCGGCAAGCGGCGCAGGCGTCTCGACGTGCCGGCGCAGGCTTTGCAGGAACCGCGCCGCCAGGGCACCGTCGATGGCTCGGTGATCGCATGACAGCGTTACGGCGACCATCGACCGGAAGGCGACCTTGCCCGCGCCGTCTTCGTGCGGTTCCCGCCGGATTGCGCCGATCGCGAGCACGGCGGCCTGCGGCGGCGTGATGATGGCGTCGAACTGGCGGACGCCGAACATGCCGAGGTTGGAGACGGTGAAGGTGCCGCCCTCCAGGTCGGCGCCGGTCAGCGTGCGCGCATGCGCGGCCGCGGCCAGGCGCGCCGTTTCGCGCGCGATCTCGGCAACCGGGATATTGGCGGCATCCCGCACGACCGGCGCCACCAGGCCCTCCTCCGTCGCCACCGCAAAGCAGACATTGGCGGCGGGAAACCGCGCAATCTCCGAATCGTGGACATGCACGTTGAGGTCCGGTTCGTCGGCCAGCGCAAGGGCGGCCGCCTTGATGAAGAGGTCGTTGAGGGTCGGCGGGGGCGTGCTCCCTTCGGCCTTCAGATCGCCGTGCAGCCGGACCAGGTCGTCGACCGGCAGGTCCGCGACGACGGAATACCGCGGAATCGTCCGTTGGGACTGCACCAGCCGCCCGGCGATCGTGCGTCGCATCGGCGACATGGCGACGGTTTCGCGGGCCGGTTCGCCCGTCCCGGCACTGCCCGACTCAGCCGCGCTTTCGCCCGGATCGGCCCGTGCCGGATCGGCCTGCGCTTCCGCCGCCGCCTCGACGTCGCGTTCGGATATCCGCCCGCCGCGCCCGGTCCCGGTCACGGTCGAAAGATCGACGCCGAGCTCCTCCGCTCTGCGGCGCGCAAACGGGCTTGCGTTGATTTCCCGGCCGCCGCCGTCCGGTCCGGCCGCGGCCGGCGCCGCGGCAGCGGCGGTCTCGCTCCAACCCGCGATTGCATCCGGCCCGGTCCCGCTCTCCGTTCCGGACAGGGCCACGGGCCGGAAGCCGGCAACGAAGGCATCGATCTCGGCAGGCGAGACGGCCCGGTCGGCGATCACGGCGATCAGGGCGCCGACGGGATGTGTCCCGCCGGCCGGCGCGGCATGCCGCAGCAGCCCGTCGGCTTCCGATTCGAGCGTGTTGACGATCTTGTCCGTTTCGATATCGACAAGATCGTCGCCCCGGGCGACGGCGGCGCCCTGCTCGACATGCCAGGCGGCGACCGTGCCCTCCGTCATTTCCAGGCCCCATTTGGGCAGGGTCACGGCATTGATGCGGTCCTGCGCCATCAGCCGTCGGCGAGCAGCGCGCGGATTTCCGTTTCGATTCGCTTGGGGCCGGGCACGTAGGCGCGTTCCAGCTCCCGGGCGAACGGCGGCGGCGTGTGCGGCGCGGTGATCTGGACGATCGGCGCCTTGAGGTCGTGGAACCCCTTTTGCGCGACCTGGCCGGCGATGTCGGCGGCGACGCTGCATCTGGGCGGCGATTCGTCGACGATCACGAGCCGTCCGGTATTCGCGACGCTCTCGAGAATCAGTTCGTCGTCGAGCGGCGAGGTCGTCCGGGGGTCGATCAGGTCGCAGGAGATCCCGTCCTCGGCGAGGCTGTCGAGCGCCCGTTCGGCGAACGCGCGCATGCGCGCCAGCGCAACGACGGTCGCATCCGTACCCTCGCGGACGAGCGCCGCCTCCCCGAACGGGATGGCGTACTCGCCCTCGGGCACCTCGCCCTTCCGCGCATAGAGCGCCTTGTGTTCGAGGAAGACGACCGGATCGTCGTCCCGGATCGCCGTCGTCAGAAGGCCTTTCGCATCCGCCGGCGTCGCCGGCACGGCCACCTTCAGCCCGGGCACCGCGGTCAGCATCGGGTAGACGGTCTGGGAATGCTGCGGCCCGGCGTTCATGCCGGCGCCCATGGACATGCGGATCACCATCGGGGTCCGCGCCCTGCCGCCGAACATGTAGCGGAACTTGGCCGCCTGGTTGTAGATCTGGTCGAAACAGACGCCGACGAAATCGGCGAACATGATCTCGGCCACCGGCCGGAGACCGGCCAGCGCGGCCCCGTTGGCGGCGCCGACGATGGAGGATTCGCTGATCGGCGTGTCGATGACCCGGTCTTCGCCGAACTCGTGAATCAGGCCCTTCGTGACGCCGAATATGCCGCCGGCGGCATCGCGGATTCCCGACGATCCGCCGGCGCCGCCGGAGACGTCCTCGCCGAGCACGATCACGTTCGGGTCCCTGCGCATTTCGGCGAACAGCGTTTCGTTCAGCGCGTCGCGCATTGTCATCGTCGGCATGGGCTGGCTCGCGCTCAATAGGTTGCGTAAACGTCTTCGAGCACCGCTTCGGGCGGCGGCGGCGGGGCCGCCCTGGCCGCGGCGACGGCCTCCTCGACGGTGTCCGCCGTCTCGCGGTCGATCTCGTCGAGTTCGGCCGCTTCGAGCAACGCGCCCTCGACGGTCCTGCGGCGGAAATTGAGCAGGCAATCGTTGCCGCTGCGCAGGGCTTCGACCTCCCCCTTCGCGCGGTAGAGTTGCGGATCGCCCTCGAAATGGCCGAAATACCGCATCGCCTCGGCGTAGATCGCGCTCGGCCCGTTGCCGCTCCGGGCGTGTTCGGTCGCCTGCCGGGCGGCTTCGTGAACAGAAAAGAAATCCGTCCCGTCAGCCTGCCAGACCGGGATGCCGAACCCGGCGATCCGCTTCACCGGATCGTCCGCGCCGACGCCGTATGACGCGCCGGTGTGTTCGCTGTAGCCGTTGTTCTCGAACACGAAGACCTTGGGAACCTTCAGCACCACGGCCATGTTCATGGCCTCGAAGACCGTGCCCTGGTTGGACGCGCCGTCGCCGCTGAACGAGACCGCCACGCTGCCGTCCTTCTTCACCTTCGACGCGATCGCCGCGCCGACGGCAATCGGCGGGCCGCCGCCGACGATGGCATTCGCGCCGAGCATGCCCTTCTCGAGATCGGCGATATGCATCGAGCCGCTGCGGCCCTTGCACATGCCGTCGCGGCGGCCGTAGATTTCGAGCATCATCGCCGTCACGTCGCAGCCCTTGGCGATCGAATGGCCGTGGCCGCGGTGGGTGCTGATGATGTAGTCGCGATCGGTCAGAGTCTCGCAGACCCCGACGGCGATCGCCTCCTGCCCGGCATAGAGGTGAATGAAGCCGGCGATCTCCCCCGTGCGGTTCTCGACGTGGAGACGCTCTTCGAACGCCCGGATCATCGACATCCGGCGGTAGGCGCGAAGCATGTCCTGGCGGCTGATTTGCACGGCGGTGAGGTCCTTCCTGGGCGGCGCCGGCGCGTCCGGGCGTGTCCGGGCGCAGGCTATCGACGCGGCCCGGTATGTCTAGAGAAATTGGCGAAAACCGTATACACGCATTTTTCAGCGTTCCGCCGCCCAGCGGATGCTGCGGCGCAGCAGATCGTAGAAGACCGGCAGCTGCCAGGCGCCGCGCTCGACATAGGGATAGAAATCGGCCAGCGGCCGCAGGTCGTATCGGCCGCGGGCGTGCCCGAGGGTGAGATACAGAACCTCGCCGCCGCCATGCTCGCGCAGATACATCACCGCATGGTCGTCTTCCGGCCAGGTGTCGCGGACGAAGAGCTCGGTCTTGCCGCCGAACCGGGTGACCAGGAGCGGCCTGTTGCCGGGAAGGCAGTCCTGCAGATACTGCTCGTCCTCGACGACGAAGTTTGCGATGCCCGCGACCAGCGGGTGATCCGTGGCCGTGTTGACCACCTTATAGCGCCCGATCGGCGCGGGATGGGCCTGAAACTGGCTGCCGATCATCGCGAGAAAATCCGGGTCGAGCGGCGGGCATTCGACAAGATTGTCTTCCCGGAAAGACAGCACCGAGTTCGTGCCGTGCAGCGCGAGCCAGCGCCGCCCGCGGCCGAGGAAGCGCGCAAGCGCCGCGATTTCGTCGCCGCGCGGAACGACGTCGCAGGTGTAGGTGATCAGCATGTCCGCGTCGCCGATCGCCCGGGCGTCGCTGTAGTCGGACCCGACGGTCACGCGAATCCGCTCGTGCTCGGCGAGCAGCTTCAGCAGCTCGATGCGAGCGAAATCGATGTCGTGATACTTCCCTCCGGCAACGAGATACGCCTCGATCGGTCCGGCCATCGTTTCTAGCCCTCCGCCCTGCGGCGTATGAGGCCGATCCGGTTGCGCATCGGGCTCACGCCCCTTCGCCGCGGCTGTCCCGCGCGTGGCGCCCGAAATAGTCGGCGATCACCTTGTGGAAATGGCGGATGCGCGTTTCCTGTCTGCCGAGCCAGAGACCCTCGAACGCCGCGGAATGCATGCCCGCCTGCACCCGGGGCAGGTTGGCGGCGTCCTGATCGAGAACGCGCCCGAGCGATTTTTCGCCGTGTCTGAACTGGAGATGCCTCGGCCGGCGCAGCGGCGGCTCCTCGTCCGATTTCAGCAGCCTGAAATTCTGCAGGTCGAAAAACATCCGGTCCGGATCGGTCGGATGCGGGCGGTGGCGAAACAGCATCAGGTCGTCGGCATGGGTGTTCAGCGTCACATTCGGGAAGATCAGGTAATTGTAGTCGTCGGTGAGCTGATCGTCGCTCAGCTCCGTGTAGTCGAGTCCGGCCTCCGGACCGTGTTCGCGCTTCCATTGCTGAACCGCGCGGCGCACGTCCTCCACCCGGCCGTCGAAATCCGCGGGCTCCATGTCGGCTTCCCGCATGATCAGCTTGATCAGCGGCGGAATTTCGGTGGTGTCGCCGACCCGGTGGCTGACCGTGGCGAACGGCACGATGTAGCGGCTGTGACGGTCGAAACAGTCGATCCGGACGTTGAAATCGTCCAGATAGTAAAGCAGCTGGGGATGGATGCCCTGGACGTGGTAGCTCTCGTTAAAGGCGTCGACCGACGTCTTCCAGTTGCAGTCCCACTCGACGGTCCAGTCGCGGGTCATGACCATCCGCTCGAAATGGTAGGGGTCGAGCTGGCCCGGAAGCGGATCGAGAAACTCCAGAAGCGGTTCCGGCTCGGGGTTCATGGTGAACCAGACGAAACTGCCCCAGCTGTCGCACGGCAACTCGACCAGCCCGTGACAAGGCGCGCCCTGCGGAAAGGTCTCGATATCCGGAATCCGGCGAATTCGGCCGTTCAGGTCGTATTCCCAATGATGGTAGCCACACTTCAGCGTGTCGTCCGTATGGCCGATGCCCGGCGGGGCGACCCGGTTGCCCCGGTGTTGACAGACATTGAAGAAGGCGCGGACCGAGCCGTCCCGCTGGCGCACGACCAGAATTGATTCCCGGCCGACGTCGTGAACGTAATGGTCGCCCGCCTCCGGGATCGCATCTTCGCGACAGGCCATGAGCCAGACTTTCGTCCACAGCGCGGCCCATTCCCGTTCCCTGAATTCCGGGCTGGTGTAGTATTCCTTCGGAATGACCGCCGTACCGAAATCGGACCCGGAGGTTTCCACCGCCGGAAACTCTGTTGCGCCGGGTCCGGGTCGCTGTGCCGTCAAAGCCGCCCCGCGGTTCAGAAACTGATCCGCTGGGAAAAGCCGCCGTCGACCGGGATCTGCGTGCCGGTGACCCAGCTTGCGGCGGGACTGGCGAGGAATACCGCATACCGGGCGATTTCATCGGCCGTGGAGAGGCGCCGTAACGGATGCTGCCGCAGGGCCGCCCCGTAGAGCCCCGGATCGGCGTGTTCCAGCACGTCCCACCGGCCTCCCCCGGACAGGGCCGGCCCCGGCGCCACGGCATTGACCCGGATTCCGGACGGCGCCAGCGCGTGCGAGAGCTGCTTGGCATAGGTCGACAGGGTGGATTTCAGCGCATTGTAGGCCAGCGGCGGCCCGAACGCTTCTCCGGAGAGAACCTCGCCGACGATCACGATGGCCGCGCGGTCCGAGTCCTTCATCGCGTCCGCGAGTCGTTCGCATCCGCGAACCGCCGCCAGCACATCGATCTCGAAATTGCGATACCAGTCCCGCTCGCTGTCCTTGCCGTCCATGCCGCCGCCGGCGCTGACATTGGCGACGAAAATATCCACGCCGCCCAGGGCCTCGGACGCGTCCGACAGCCACTGGCCATAGCGGTCGCCGTCCCGTGCGTTGAGGGCGGATCCGATCGCGCGGACGCCGCGCTTCTCAAGCGAGGCGACGGCCGCAGCCACCCCGCCGTCCGCACGGGCGCACAGCGCGATATCGCAGCCTTCTTCCGCGAGCAGTTCGGCAATCCGCCGCCCGATGCCCCGTGTCCCGCCGGTAACGATCGCCTTGCCGCCCTGCAATCCAAGGTCCATTCAGGCTCCCCTCGCCGCGGCAGATACCGGCGCGTTGCTCCCTCACAGGCAATGCTAGTATACAGCGGATAACAAACCAAGCAGCCTTCCCGGCTCCCAGGGCCCGCCGCAGACAGGGCCCGGACACGACGACACCGGACATCGCATGGATGAATCGGCAACCCTGACGCCGGGTCCCCAGTTCGTGAGATTTCTGCGCGACGGCCGGATCCTCCTGCAACGCTCGAAAGCGACCGGCCGGTTTTTCTTTTATCCGCGCGTCGCAGAGCCCGGGACCGGCGAAACGGATCTGGAATGGGTCGAGGTCTCCGGCCTGGGCCGCGTCTACTCGACCACGGTCATCCGCCGCCGGCCGCCGGAGCCGGACCGGAACATCGCCCTGATCGACCTGGACGAAGGTCCGCGCCTGCTGAGCCGGATCGAGGATCTGGCCCCGGACCGGGTGCGCATCGGCATGCGGGTGCAGGCGCGCATCGGCGGCGAGGAAACGGCGCCGCTCATCGTCTTCGCGCCCGCGGGCGACGAGGCCGCGCCATCGTGAACGCCCACCACGGATTTCCGCGCGGGCAAACCGCGATTGCCGGGGCGGCGACCTTCGGCATGGGGGAGAGCCCCGGCTTCGAGCCGATCGACATGGCCGCGCAGGCGTCGCTCGCCGCATTGCGCGATGCCGGCCTTGCCGTCGGCGACGTGGATGCCGTGTTCGTCGGACTTCCGCAGGATTACCTGTCGGGTCTGACCCTTGCGGAATATCTCGGCGTTCGGCCGACACTCACCGACAACAACAGGACCGGCGGTTCCAGCTTTCTCACCCATACGGTCTGGGCCGCCCTCGCGCTCGCGGCGGGCATGTGCGACGTGGCCCTCGTCGCCTACGGCAGCAACCAGCGAACCGGCGCCGGCCGCCTGGTCTCGTCCTGGAGCGGCTCCCCGTTCGAGGAGGCGTACCGGCCGGCCATGCCGCTCGCCGGCTACGCGCTGGCCGCGGCGCGGCACATGCACGAATACGGCACGACGCGGAAGCAGCTGGCGGAGGTCGCGGTATCCGCCCGCCGCTGGGCGCAGCGCAACCCGGACGCCTACAAGCGCGATCCGCTGACCGTCGACGATTGCCTGAACGCGCGGATGGTCGCCGACCCGCTCACGGTGCGGGATTGCTGCCTCGTCACCGACGGCGCCGCCGCCATCGTCATGACCCGCGCAGACCGGGCCCGCGACCTGAAGCAACCGCCGGTGTTCCTGCTGGGCGCCGGTTCGGCGGTGACCCACAAGGAAATCGCGCAGATGCCCGACCTGACGGTTACCGGGGCGGTCGATTCGGGCAAGCGGGCCTATGAGGCGGCGGGCGTAACGCCGTCCGAAATCGATATCGTGCAGCTCTACGACGCGTTCACGATAAACACGATCCTGTTCCTGGAGGATCTCGGCTTCTGCCCCAAGGGCGAGGGCGGCCGTTTCGTCGGGGAGTCGCGGATCGCGCCGGGCGGGCCGTTGCCGGTCAACACCAACGGCGGCGGCCTCTCCTGCGTTCATCCCGGAATGTACGGCCTGTTCACCCTCGTCGAAGCCGTCGTGCAACTGAGGGAATCGGCCGGGGAACGGCAGGTGGACGGCGCAAAGCTCGCCCTGTGCCACGGCAATGGCGGTGTCCTGTCGAGCCAGGCGACGAACATTCTCGGCACCGAAGACACCCTCTGAGCGGCGGAGGCTCCATGACGGCAGCGGATCGAGTTGGAAAGGCGGCGCCCGCGATCGATGTCGACCTGCGCCGGGCCGAGACCCAGACCTGTCCGTACGCTGCCTACGATACGCTGCGCGAGGAAGCGCCGGTCTGGCACGATCCGAAAACGGATTTCTTCGTAATCACGCGCTACGACGTCCTGAAAGAGGTCCTTCTCGATACGGAGCGATTCAGCAACGTTCCGGATCCGGAGCGGATGTTCGTCACGCAGGAACGCACCGAGCTTCTCCGGAATCTCTACGAACGGAAGGGATGGTATCCCGCGCCCAACCTGGCAAAGCGCGACGACCCGAACCACAGGCAGATGCGCAAGCTGTTCGAGCAGGCCTACCGGGCGAGCCGGATCAAGCAGATGGAGCCGTTCGTGCGCGAGGTCAGCGAGCGGCTCGTCGGCGCCTTCATCGATCGGGGCCGGTGCGAATGGGTGCGGGAGCTTGCGGTTCCGCTGCCGCTCATCGTCATCATCCATCAGGTCGGCGCGCGCGAGGAGGATATGTGGCGCATCAAGGCGTGGACCGACGCCTACGTCCAAAGACTGAGCCTCATGTATGGCGACGAAAAGGACTTGTGGGCGACGGAGATGGAAATCGAGATGCAGCACTATTTCCAGCCCATCTTCGAGCGGCTGCGCAAAGAGCCCGACGACACGCTGCTCAGCCATCTCGTGAACACCGAGATTCCGGAATGGGGCCGCACGCTGAACGACAACGAACTGCACGCCGAAATGATGACCGACACCTTCGTCGGCGGCGCCGAGACCACGACCAACGCACTGTCGGGCGGCATCCTCCTCCTGCTTCAGAACCCTGAGGCCTGGCGCCAACTCAAGGCCGACCCCGACAAATACCTGCGCACGTTCGTCGAGGAGGTGCTCCGGCTGGAAAGCCCGGTCCAGTTCCTGTTCCGGTTCGCAACGCGGGATGTCGAGCTTTGCGGCGTCCGCATTCCGAAGGGAAGCCGGGTCATGGCGGGCTACGGCGCGGCCAACCGCGACGATCGTCACTTTCCGCAACCCGAAAGCCTCGATCTGGAGCGGGCCAACGCAGCGAGTCACCTGGCGTTCGGTTCGGGAACGCATTACTGCCTCGGGGCGTCTCTCGCGCGGCGGGAGCTGTATTGCGGGTTCCGCGCGTTCATCGACCGGGTCGACGACTTTCGGCTGGCTCCCGAGCAGGGCGAACTCAGCTATGCGCCCCACATGTTCCTTCGCGCCCTGAAGGAACTGCACATCGAATTCGACGCGAAACCGGGACAATAGGCAGACAGGCGGACCACAGGGTAGGGAACGGCGGATCACTCATGGATCTTGAGATCGAGGGGCGCGGCGCGTTCGTCGTCGG